>NZ_RZTZ01000010.1 GCF_004005475.1 Niallia taxi
ATTTGCTTTTTAAACTCGGGCGTGAAAGTACGGCGTTCTCGTTTTGTCATAGTGGGTTCTCCTCATCTGTTTTAGATCAAGTGTACGTGACCTTAATTTTTCTGTCCAGATAAGTGTAGACGCTCCACATACCCTCCTTAACTTTTGGCAAAGCCTTATAAAAATTTTGCTACCTGTTTTATAACGGAGGGGAAAAGGTATAGCCTCAGCCAAAGCATAAGAAAAGAGATAAGCTATAAAGCCTATCCCAAAGTATTGGACTCTTTCTTTTGCTTACCCTTGAAAATCAACTTTTCAACTAAATGCCCAATAACTGCTCCAATTATACCAATAGTAAGACCTGTATAGACTGGACTAACCAGAATGAATTGAAAGAATAAACCTAAAACCATCCCTGCAACAAAACCATAAAGCAAACCTGTGAAAACAGCCCTTTTACATGGTTCTTTTATTCCTTTTTCTCTAAGGTTATTATTAATAGTGAGAGCCTGATTATATGCTTGCCACATACCATAACCCCAAAGGGAAGGATAAAATAACCCCCAATTATAGTTAACAACTTCATGTGCCTTTTGTAACTCTCCATGAAAAGTATGATAAATTGACATGTTTAAATTAGAGCAGGAGTTAATTAAAACCTCTAGAGCTACTAAGACAATTCCTATTAAGAATTGACCATTATAAAACTGACCAAATCCAGGTATCACAAATGACCATAACAAAGATGCCCAAGGGGATTTATATGAATTATTCATGGTTTTCCACCTTATAACATTTTTTTATCCCCTATGATTGAATATTTTTATTTGCTAACTCACCTCTGTCAGGAGCTATTGGAGGCTGTTCCATCCATTTGTTTTTTATCATGAGACTTGCTCCATTCTCAGAAATTTTCTGAACCTCTAATGTTAATCTGTTATACATAACAGCTAAATCCACTCTAGGGCTTTGAGCTATTGCTGTACCATAATACCCAACGCTTAAAGCAATTAATGCAGATGTATAGAACATCATGAGCTTATCTGAGAATGTATAGGATGTACTTTCTGTTAAATCTGAACCCCAAGACAATGGAGCAGGGAGATTACTTTCCTCTAACTTAGCTCCAAATAATTTAGCATGTTTCTTTGCAACTTCTATTAGCTTTAGAAAGAATTGTGTTACATCCTTTGACTTTGAAACCTGACTAAATCCAGCTAGTGTAACTGCTCCTAAAGCATTCCTTTGAATATTAGTGTATAAATTAGATACTTCTAATGCTATTAAAGGTCTTTTTTCTCCAAAAAAATCTAAAATGAAACTTTGTTTCTCCACATATTCAAATTCTCCTATATTTGGAAAGAAGGGAGGTCTTGTATATAGACCTTTTGATAAAAGTAAATCCTTTGCCATCTTATATAATTGCATAGTCTCAGTAAGACATTCCATATAATAGTCTGTAATATCAGCTCTTATAGCTACAGCTAAACTTGCTGAATAAGCAGTAAGTCCAATTTTAGCCATATTATGTATAAAGTTTAATACATAGCTGTCAGAATAAAGCCTAGGAGCAGTTAAATCAACATCCTCCTCTACCATAAAGCCATTGGGTAATTTATTCTTTTCCTCAGTAAATATTGCAGTTATTTTTTGTATATGAGCTTGAGACAACTCTAAGGCATGGGCAATTACAGGTTTTATTTCTGCATCCTCAGCCTTTTCTAAAAAGTAAGTTAGCATACAAATACTTGCACTATCATTCATGTATTGAGTCCAAAGCTGAGCTATTTCTGTTGATGTTAGCCTGATTTGTTTTCCTTGTCCCTCCATAAAAGTAACCTCCAAAAATTAATATGTTCCTTATACTGCCCAATAACTACCTAAATAATGTAGGATGTTTACCAAACTAAAAAAAGAGCCTTAGCAATCGCCAAAGCTCTCTATTACATCTATTTATTTATTGTTTGCCTTATGTTCTCTCCTAGCTAGCATTAGCTTTTCTACCTGCTCATAATAGTAAGATGCTTTTATTTCTCCTACCTTTAACAGCTCATCTAATAGCTCTATTTTATCTAGGTATCCATCAGCCATCCTTAGTCATTCTTAACCTCCTGATAGTCAACCCTAAGCTCCTCAGACAGCTCTTCTATCTTGTCTGCCTCTGCCTTAGACATAATAAGCGCAGAAAACTCCTCCTAATACAGCTTAGTAGCTTTCTCTTGTAATGCTCCTGCTAATATGAGCCTGTTAATCAGTAGCTGCTCCTGTATTATGAGAGACCTCAAGGACTCCCACAGACTCAAGCTCCTCTATAGAGCTCTCCTGATAGTAGTAACAGCCATTCCTGACCTTTTATGTAAGTCTGAGAGGGATGTATTAACAAAGCCTGTCTCTCCTCTGATACTCCTAGCCTCATGCTATATAGTCTCCAATCCTTAGCATTCTTTAACAGTCTGCCAATATTTAATATACTCATTATTGTACAGCATCAAGATAGTTAGGAAAGGAGGACAAAAGAAAAAGGAGAGACTTAGGCAGTCTGCTCCTCTTTAATCTTTCTATATAATGTAGCCTTACTTACTCCTGTTATATCTGTAATCTCCTTAACAGTATGCTGACCTGTATTGTACAGTTCAATAGCATAGGCTACTTTGTTTTTATTCTTTTTAGGTCTGCCAAAAGTAACTCCTTTAGCCTGAGCCACCTTAACACCTTCTCTAACTCTCTGCTGTATCATCTGTCTCTCCATCTGTCCCAAAGCTCCCATAACAGTTAGGAGGAAATCACTCATAGGATTATTAGAGGTAGTATCTAGCCATGTATCATTAATACTCTTTAAGGATGCTCCTGCTGTCTTAATAGCCTCTACAATCTCTAGGAGGTCTTTTGTAGACCTGCTTAGTCTGTCAATAGCTACAATATGGACAGTATCTCCTGCCTGTAGCTCTGACAGCATCTTATTAAGCTCAGGTCTGTCCCTCTTAGCTCCTGACATTCTATCTGCAAATATAACCTGACAGCCTAAAGCCTTAAGCTGTGCCTCCTGTCTATCAAACTTTTGTTCCTCCTTATTAGTACTGATTCTCATGTATCCTATCTGTCTGCTCATACTTGCTCTTCCTTATATACAATCCTTATTTCAAAAGGCTTAGGCTTTCCATCTCTGTCTGATAGCTCTTTCCAGTAGTAAACCTTATCAATAACATCATGTAACAACTTATTAGCCTTAGTAGGATTAGCCTCAGTATCCATAGACAAAAGCATCTCAATTTTAGCCTTAGCTTTCTTATGCTTGTCTACCTCAGACTTAGCATCTGCTCCCTCTAATCCTGTTAGCTCCTTTTCTATCTGTAGCTGTTGCTCCTTAATAGCTTTAATCTCAGCAGTAGCCTCATCCTGCTCATAGATACCTGCTTTAAAGCCATCCTGCACCCTTTTCTTTTGCTCATCTAGCTTGTTATATTGGAGAGTCAGTTCCTGCTGTTTAATGGCTACTGAGCTTAGAAAAGATGTATCTCCTGCTACAATAGCCTCTATCTTTGTATCTAGGTCAGTAAGATGCTGATTTAATTTACTAAACACAACCTCCTCTACTCTAGATGACTTAGTAGCATTGTTTTTACATCTCTCTCCTGTATGCTCCTGCTTAGCTTTTTGGGACTTACTTGCATAGCAGTTAAGGAGGTATAGCTCTCTCTGAGACTTGTCTAAATTATTTCTGCCTGACCTTTTAGCATACTTCATACAAAAGGATAAGGTCTGCCCACAACTAGGACATACAAGCAACCTAGACAATGTATATACTCCTCTCTGAGATGCCTGAGGTACTTTTCTTTTCCCTGCTCTAAGCTCCTGAGCCTTATTGTAGGTACTTGCATCTACTAAGGCAGGATGAGCCTCCTCTACAGTAATAACATCCTCTCCCTGTAGTTCATAATGTACAGTCCCTCTGTAAGCTATGTTAGACAATATAAGGGAGGTAGTTCTTGGAGTAAAGTTTTTACCTGCTCTAGTCTTTTTACCTGTCAGAGTCAACTGCTCACATATCTCAGCCTGATTTAATCCCTCATGGACATACATCCTGTAAATATCCTCTACTACCTTAGACTCCTCAGGATGAGGCAGTAGATGCTTTTGCTCATCTTTTGCATACCCATAAGGAGCTATCCCAAAGTAAACTCCTTTCTTAATTGCCTGTATCCTTCCTCTCCTTAGCTTTCTCTTGGTCATCCTCATAAAATGATTATCCATCTCTGACTGGATACCTGTTACAAATACATCCTCATCATTCATAAAGTTATATGTCTTATTCAAGGTATAAAACTGTAGAGCCTCAGCTTTCATAAATCTTACAAACAGTCCAAAGTCTGTCCTGTCCCTTGTTATCCTATCTTGGTCTGTACAAAGGACTCCATCATAAATATTCCTTTTAAGTTCCATTAACATTCTTTGGAACTCAGCTCTATTCCAATCCTCTGAGCTACCTTCCTCAGAAAATACCTCATACTCCATGTTATTCTTTTCTGCATAGTCAGTAAGTAACTCTAGCTGTCTGCTTATCTCCATAGAGTCTGCATCCTTGAGCCTTGACTTTCTGACATATATAGCTACTAGCTTTTTATGTCCCTTTGCCATAGCTTTCTATCTCCTCTCAATACCCTGTACTACAAGTACATTGCTGATTATATTACTTATTATATCAAGTTTTCAAAAGGTTGCAAGATTTATTACATTCAATATTAAAATGTACTTTGCATTGATTGACATAAGTTATAACAACTGCTCATAATAATAAGGTATGAATAAGATAGGAGTAATTTACATGAATAAACAAATAACAAAATTTAAAAGCTCTCCTCAGAATGATGCTTGGGAAGCTTATTTAGATGTAGAGCAATATGGTAAACCTGCTCTATCTAGCATAGAATTTACTACAACTAATCTCTGCAATATGAGATGTGCCCATTGTGCTGTAGGTCAATTACTTACTCACAAAGATGCTCCAGCACTTCCTATAGAATTATTACTACAGAGACTAGATGAGATACCAACATTAAGAACAATCAGTATCACTGGTGGAGAGCCTATGCTTTCCTTAAAGTCAGTACAAAACTATGTATTGCCTTTATTGAAATATGCTCACAACAGAGGTATCTATACTCAGATAAATTCTAATCTAACTCTAGAACTAGACAGATATATGATGATTGCACCTTACTTAGATGTACTACACATTTCCCATAATTGGGGAACAGAAGATGAGTTTATAGATGTAGGCTTTGCCATGATGAACAGAAAACCTTCTAGAGAACAGAGAAAAGCAATGTTTGACAGAATTATTACTAATTCTAGAGCATTATCTGACTTAGGAGTTTTGGTATCTGCTGAGACTATGCTAAACAGAAGTACTTTACCTCATTTAGAAAAGATTCATAAGCAGATAGTAGATGATATGGGATGTAAAAGGCATGAAATTCATCCTATGTATGAGAGTGGGTTTGTTGCTATGACAGCATTCAACAAGTCGCAAGATTCATTACAGTCTATGTACCCTTATGACTTCGCTTCTACTATGGAAACTTTGTCACTAGAGGAAATGCGTCAAAGCATTCATCATTTACTTGATATTAGAGATGAAAATGTATGGATGCTTTTTGGTACACTGCCGTTTTATCCATGCAGCAGCACTAAAGAAGATCAGGAGCTTTTAAAGCGTTTATACGCAAGTAAAAACGTCACTGTCCGCAATGATCCAGACGGCCGTTCCCGTTTGAATGTTAACATCTTCTCAGGAGATGTTATCGTTACAGACTTCGGTGATACGCCAGCCCTTGGAAATATTAAAACAGATAAGCTTCCGGACATCTTTGAGAAGTGGATGGCAACAGACCTTGCTTCCTCACTTAACTGCCATTGCCCAAGTGTGCAATGTCTTGGTCCGAACGTGCTTGTCAAAAACAGCTATTATCGTAATATCGACTTCACAAAAAATACAGCGTTAATAACACGCTAAAATAAAAGCAGCGATGATTATCGCTGCTTTGTTTATTATCTCGGTTTTTCGCTTGCAAGGAATCCAAAGGAAACATGATCCTGAACAGGAATCCACGCCCCGATGCCTTGGGATGTAACGTTTTTGACGACAATCGACTTTTTACCACCCTTAAGCATTAAATACACTTCGCCGTATGTGACCTTTCCTTTTTCATTTACAGCAGGTGCATATCCGTATAAATAGCCTAGTCTTTTGGCTGGGATGTTATAAATTTGGTCTTTTTTCGTTCCAGTTCCTATCACTGTTTCAAAGGCAAGTGGCAGCCCTGAATTTTGCATTGCTTTTAGCATCATCATTTTTTTGACTTCTTCTGCATTCGGTATTTTAGCAGTCAAACCGCCTCTGATGATTTTTTGTGATTCTTGTACGTAATGGATTTGATATGGTGCCTTGCCACCTCTGTTGTCATAAAAATTTGTATTTATTTTTTGGTATTCCCAGTTTGGAGCAGTTTCTGTCGACTCGTAGTTTAATGGCCATTGACCAATATAAACAATCGCTTTATAACCAATTGCAAAAGGTGTGCTGTTAACAGATGTCTCATTAAGCATGCGAATCAAGTCTGGGTTCTCTATCTTCACCTTTGAGGAATTAATTAGCGTCTGTGTCAGCTCACTTGGCTGCAGCTTCGGCAAGTCCTGAGAAGGGTTTGGATAGGTGTTTTCCTTCGTGATATTCATGACCGAATTCGGGATAGCAACAAGCTTTGACTTTGGCATATCTTGCTTGTCCTTCGGTTTTTCTGCAAATGCTGGTGCAATATTAGGCAGCATCATTAGAAAAGCTAATAGAATAATACCAATGCGTTTCAAATTAAAGAACTCCTTTCAAACCTAACAGTAATGTTTACTGTTATTTTTTTCGGAGTTCGCCTAGATTATGCTACTTTAGACAACAATTTTTTTAAGAGGCTATTTAATCGCCAATTTATCCATGATCCCGCAGCATATTGGATGGAACACTTGAATGGCAGGTCCGATTCCAATCGCAATAATGACTGTTCCAACTCCGATTGGTCCATTAACCATAAAGGCAAAAATCAATGCCAAAATTTCGCCGATTAGCTTGGATGCCATGATATTAAGACCAAAGCGTTCCTGCAGACTCACCATAAATTCGTCAATTGGGTTCAAAGGAAAACTCGCTTGCAAGTATAGAGAAATTCCCAGTCCGATAATAACAAGTCCACCAATTAACAGGAGCAGCTGGTTCATAAACAGAAAATAATTGAAAACATTTATAAGATGAGCCATCCAAAAATCAACAAAAAATCCGAGAATAAACACAGTGAACAATGACAGCAATGCAGGCTTTCTCCTTAGCAAAAGTGCATTAACGAAGATTAGCAGGATGCCGATAATGACAATCCAGCTGCCAATTGTTAAGCCAATTAATGCCGATAAGCCAACATTCAAGGCATCCCAAGGTCCTGCTCCCAAATTCGCTTTAATGGTCAATGTCGCTCCAAATGACAAAATCAGCAGCCCAACAACATAAAAAAGGCTCCGGTAAAACAAAGCCATATGATAACTCCTCCTTTCTTTTAGGCTCGTCTTTTATACATATGCGCTAGTCTCAGAAAACTTGTACAAAAACCTTAAAATTAAATTAACTGAATATTTACATTAATCTAAATTTATATTATAATAGGCTTATCAAACAAAAGGAGGGCAGCTAATCACTTCGCTTAATACAAAAGGAGGATAGACCATTTTTGACAAAGGACAGTTTAGCATTAACCGTATCTATTAAAGAAAAGTTGGTGGTGGTCCGATGAAAGCGACTTGATTTTGTCCGTGGAAACATAATCAAACAATAATTATACTTATTTAGCCTGAATCAAAACGATAAAGGTGATGCCAACTATAAAAAGCCGTCCAGCTGTAAAGAAAGCTGGACGGCTTTATGTTTTTAAAAGGACGATTTACAGCAGGTAGAACCCTACCCCCATAATCAAGTAGGCAGCAAGCAATGTTGCTCCTTCAAACCAGTTTGTTTCCCCATCATTTGAGATGATAATCATGAGTAAAACAGCGGATGCCATCGAAACTAACTCTGGCAAGCTGAATACAAGGGACAGGTTTGTCGGGAACATAAGCGATAGCAATACGAGCACAGGTGCTACAAACATTGCTACCTGCAAGGTGGAACCAATTGCAATCTCAACAGAAATGTCCATCTTGTTTTTATATGCCATAAGGACTGCAGAAGCATGTTCTGCTGCATTCCCAACAATCGCGACGATAATTATCCCGATAAACAGCTCTGACCATCCGAACGATTCTGCAACAATTTCAAATGTATGAACAAGATTCTCGGATATGTAGGCAACCGCCAATGTTGCAAGGGCGAGTATTAGTATACTTCTCTTTACACTCCACTCAGGCACCTCTTCATGATGGCTTCCTGCTGCTCCACCCTCTTTATTATTTTCTGTTTGATATACTCCTCGATGTGTAACAAGCTTAAAGAATAGTGCTGCTAAGTATAACAAAATAAGAATAATGGAAATTCCAATACTTAATGTTAATGTTTCTGATTCGTTCATGGAAATAGAGAAAACCTCTGGAATAACAAATGCAACGATGACCGCAAACATCAGCAAGCCTGAATTATGTCTTGCATCAAACACATTATATGTTTGGACCTTGTATTTAAGGCCGCCAATAAAAAAGGACAGTCCTGCTACAAGCAGCAGGTTTCCAAGAACGGAACCTGTCAAGGAAGCCAAAACAACCTCTGTCAGCCCCTCCCTCAAGGCAAAAATCGCAATGATTAATTCGACTGCATTTCCAAATGTGGCATTAAGCAAACCGCCAATTCTTGGTCCGGCGACAATCGCCAAGCTTTCTGTCGCTCTCCCCATAAAGCTTGAGAGGGCAATGATAGTCAAACAGTATACGATAAACATGAGAATGCTCGGCCAGTGCAGCAATGAGCCAATAACGGATATTGGAACCCCAATGAAGACTGCCAGGGCAAAAATTTTATTTACCACTTACCCCACTCCTTTTATTTTTAACATTAAAATTTTCCCTGACTATATTTTTCCTAAACTCATTTTTTTCAAACCTTTATCTTCTCACAGTTCACAGACCAGTATATTTCAGGTTTATCTAAACCATTCCGTAATATACCAACATTTTCTGCTTTTTTGATTAGAAATTAGGGTATATAAAATACAGATAATCCACCAATACTAACAAGGAATGGAAAGGAGTTTTTCAAATCATGAGTGAAGCATTAAAGACAAAGATACTGGAACTATTCAAAAATCAAAAAACTGGCACATTAGCGACAATACAGGACTACAAACCATACAGCCGCTTTATGCTTTTCTTCCACGATGACCTGACACTTTATACAGCAACAAATAAAGAAACACATAAAGTTGATGACATTGGACAAGAACCAAATGTTCATATTCTTTTAGGTGCTCAAGATGCTAACCCTTCTGGTGCATATTGTGAAATTGAGGCAACAGCCTCTATTGAGGATTCAAAAGATAAAAAAGAAAAATATTGGGATGACTCGCTCAGCAAATGGCTTGGTGGTCCGGATGATCCCAATTATGTGCTATTACAATTGAAGCCACAGAAAATTCGTTATTTTGCCGATTCTGCTTCAAAAGCAGAAGTGCTTGAACTGTAAAACAAAAAACAAGCTGCCGCTATTTCTAAAGCGGCAGCTTTCTTTTTTTAAATGGAAATTTTTTATTGCCAATCCTTCTCTCCTTACGTTACCATTATTTAGGGATACTAAATTTTTTTATACAGCTATAAGGAGCATTTACATAATGACTAACAAAAAGTTTGCAATACTAATCAGCATTGTCAGCATATCTGGCTTCAGCCAAGGGATGCTGCTTCCACTGATTGCTGTTATCTTTGAAGGTGACGGGCTGTCTTCGAGTTTAAATGGCTTGAATGCAGTAGGCTTATACATGGGCATCCTGCTCATTTCTCCTTTTATGGAATACCCGCTCCGAAAATACGGATATAAACCAGCGATTGTTTTTGGCGGGCTGCTCGTTATTTTATCATTAGCTATGTTTCCGCTATGGAAAACATTCTGGTTTTGGTTCTTTTTGCGTTTGCTTATCGGTATTGGAGATCACGCCCTCCATTTTGCAACACAAACATGGATTACAACTGTTTCCTCAGAAAAAAACAGAGGAAGGAATATCTCCTTGTATGGCGTGTTTTTTGGCATCGGATTTGCAGTTGGCCCCCTTATGACACCATTAGTGAAAATAAATGAGGCCATTCCTTTTATACTCTCATCAGCCTTATGCTTTGCTGCATGGATATTCACCTTGTTCTTGAAGAATGATTTTCCTGAGCAAACAGTTGAGACAAATTCATTTAAAGATACAATTTCTCGTTTTTCTTCTGCTTTAAAATATGCGTGGGCAGCCTTTCTTCCTCCCTTGGCATATGGTTTTTTGGAATCGAGCTTAAACTCCAGCTTTCCCGTTTACGGACTGAGACTGGACTTCCAGCTTTCTGAAATCTCGATTCTATTAACATGCTTTTCCATTGGAGCGATTGTTTTTCAGTTCCCGCTTGGAATATTAAGCGATTCTTACGGACGAAGAAGAACATTAATTACCATTCTTTTTGTTGGCTTTGTCTGTTTCCTTTCAGCAAGCTTTGTGGAGCAAAGATTTATCGGGCTTGCCATTTGTCTGTTCATTGCTGGTATGGCAGTTGGGTCCACCTTTTCTCTTGGTGTCAGCTATATGACCGACCTAGTGCCGACAACACTGCTGCCAACTGGAAATCTGCTGTGTGGAATGGCATTCAGCATCGGCAGCTTAACAGGACCATATCTTGGTGGGCTGTTTATTCAATATGTTGAAGATCTCAGCTATTTCCTTGTTATAAGTACAATGCTATTGCTATTAGGTTTAATCATTTTTATTTCTGGTAAGCAAAAAGGTCAGAAGCAAGCAAATACAGTCCCAAATTAAGGCAAAAGTATACCAATTGCTGTTAGTTTATGTTAGGATAAAAATAACTAAATACGAATAAAAGCACGAAGTCTGGTTTTACCAGCGTGCTTATGAAATTTTGCTGTCACCTATACAGGTGGCAGCTTTCGTGTTTTTTAGGGGTAATGAAGCTGATTATCTTTCTCATTAATAATATAAAAAATTAGGAGGAATACCTATGTTGACGGAAACAAAACCAATCACACAACAAGCACCTGCACCTAAGTCACCCTTGTTAGAAAAGATCCTGCCACATGTGGAACTAATTGCTGCAGGAATATGCGGGCTGTTGATTCTTACAGGCTGGCTGCTTGATCACTATCATTCAGAGGCACTATCCACTATCTCGTATATACTCGCATTTATCATCGGCGGCTACGCTAAAGCGAAGGAAGGTATTGAAGAGACGATTGAAAACAAAGCATTAAATGTCGAGATGTTGATGGTGTTTGCTGCTATTGGCTCGGCAATTATTGGCTATTGGACAGAAGGAGCTGTACTGATCTTTATTTTCGCTGTAAGCGGGGCTCTCGAAACATATACAATGAATAAAAGTCATAAAGAAATATCTGCATTGATGAATCTTCAGCCTGAAAAGGCATGGAAGGTTATGGCTGATGGCTCAGTAGAGCTTATTCCTGTAGCTTCCCTTTCCATCAATGACCGTATTTTAATAAAGCCAGGCGAAAGGGTGCCAGCAGATGGAAGGATACTTTCAGGCGAAACGGCAATAGATGAAGCAGCTATAACCGGTGAATCACTGCCTGTAACGAAAAATATTGCTGATGAAGTTTTCGCTGGGACAGTAAATATCAGCGGCTCTGTGACAGTTGAAATAACTAAAAATGCTGATGAAACACTTTTCCAAAAAATTATTGCACTTGTACAGTCGGCACAAAGTGAAAAGTCACCTGCCCAAGCATTTATAGAAAAGTTTGAAGGCGCTTATGTAAAGGTAGTATTAGCCATTGTTGTCATCATGATGTTCCTGCCTCATTTCGTGTTAGGCTGGAGTTGGAATGAAACATTCTACAGAGCAATGATTCTCCTTGTTGTTGCTTCCCCTTGCGCACTTGTGGCAAGCATCATGCCTGCAACTTTGTCTGCCATTTCTAATGGCGCACGAAATGGGATATTGTTTAAAGGCGGCGTCCATTTAGAAAATTTGGCAGCAGTCCAGGCCATTGCCTTTGACAAAACAGGAACACTTACAAAAGGAAATCCGTCTGTAACAGATATTTATGTGAAGGAGGGCTATAAGAAGGAAACGGTACTCCTTTATGCAGCAAGCATCGAAAATCACTCGAATCATCCACTAGCCAAAGCAATCGTGGAGAGTGCAGCTGCAACTATTCAAAAGCCGCTTTTGGCACTTGCTAATGTTCAGAACAGCTCTGGTTGGGGCGTCACTGCAAATATTGATGGGGTAGAATGGAAAATCGGAAAAGCAGATTTTGTGGGAGCAAGTGAAGCCAAAAGCTTCCATGCCTCCATTTATGACCAGCTATCGCTGGAAGGAAAAACAGTAGTTTTTATTGCAACAAACGACGAAATAATCGCATGTATCGGTTTAAAGGATATTGTCCGCAAAGAAACACAAGCAGCAATTCAGCTGTTGAAGGATTATCAAATTCATACACTTATGCTGACTGGTGACAGTGAAAAGACAGCCCATGCTATTGCCAAGGAAAGCATTGTCCATGAGTATATAGCAGAATGTCTGCCAGAACAAAAGGTTGATCATATAAAGGCATTAAAGAATCGATATGGTATTGTGGCTATGGTTGGTGACGGCATCAATGATGCACCTGCACTTGCTACTGCACAAGTAGGAATTGCAATGGGCGGAGGGACAGATGTGGCCCTTGAGACAGCAGACATTGTTCTTATGAAGAATGATCTACCAAAAATTGCTGAAGCAATAAAATTATCAAAACGCATGAATAGAATCGTCAAACAAAATGTTGTATTTTCTATCACTGTCATTATGCTCCTGATTATTTCTAATCTCCTGCAAGCAGTTGATCTTCCCTTCGGCGTAATCGGCCATGAAGGCAGCACCATTCTTGTCATTCTCAACAGTCTTCGCCTACTGCGAAGCTAACAAAAAAGCAGCCACTATGTTAGTGGCTGCTCTTTTATTTAGTGATAACCGTTTTGTCCATTTGATGAACCGGATGTTTTATGTTTTGGCTTACTTTTACTGTTTTGTTTAGTCTTTTTGCCCATTGTTATCACCCCGTTATAATAATTTCCCCAAGCTTATTTTATGTTTTCTGGTCCTTATTATAAGAGGTAAAATTCGGTCTTTTTGCACATATGCTGGCAATTTAGCAAGGCTTCTTCTTGCGGCTTGTGAATATCGCGTTGACAATTCCGCCAATGATGATAATAATTCCAGTTAAATAAAACCAGATCATTAGCACGATAATTGCCCCAATCCCGCCATATGTTGCTGAATAATTGCCGAAATTACCTACATAAAAGGAAAAGCCCAATGATACAAGCACCCACCCTATTGATGCAAAAAGAGCACCAGGAATGGCACTTACACAAGTGATTTTCTTGTTTGGAGCTACCCAGTATAATGCAAGGAAAACAATAAACAAGATGACAGGAGACACTAAAAAGCGCAGCGCTCTCCAAACACTTAAAAACTCATCCGATAAATTGAATTGCGAAAACAAAAACACACCTATCTGCTCTCCAAACACTGGCAGCAGCAATGCGATCACCACAACAGCAATCATACCTAGTGTTAATACAACAGACATGGCTCTTGCCACAATAAAGGAACGTGTTTCTTCTACTTCATATGCTTTATTGAGTGCCTTTATAATCGCATTCAACCCATTTGATGCAGACCAAATTGTTGCAATGATACCAAAGGAAAGCAATGTCCCGTTTCTGCTGAGAACTTGCTCCAGGTTTGTTTCAATGATATCCATACTATCGCCTGGAGCAAATTGTGAAATCAAATTTAACAAATCATCCTTTGTGATTGGCAAATACGGCAATAATGTCATCATAAAAATGATCAGCGGAAAAATTGAAAGTAAAAAGTAATACGCGAGCTGTGCCGCAAGATCAAACACATCATCATTTTTTATTTTTACTGCTAATTGCTTCACAAAACTAGTTGCCTCTCCCATAAACCCCACCTGCCTATTTGTCGGTTTAGCTAATATTGTTCTTTTCCCCTACTTCCCGTAAGGACAAACCTGTTCTTTATATTATCCCCTTAGGACAGGCATTAGCTATAAAAGTCTAGGGTTAGTGTGTATACTGAGGCAAGTACTGTGTGCTTGATGTGCTTGATATGCTTGATGTTAATCCATGCGGCTTGTACTCCTCCTCATGAGTACTGCTGCCTGTAGTGAAAGCATCCTTCGTTTCCTTCACAATGCTTGCGATTGTCGGTGTAACCTCTTTTAGCTCCTCGACCTTTTCCATAATGAATGCAACATCGCTTGAAACCTTCTCAGCTGTTAGCTTTACCTTTTCAGATGTATCTGTAATACTTGTGCTCATTGAGTCAAAATCGGTGAAGGAGGACTTTAGATTCCTCATTTTGTACATGGAATTCTTCCTTGTTTGTTTATCAAGCATACTTAGAGAAGCTCCTATCAAACCGCCTAATAAAATCCCTTTCACTAAGCTAATCTGTGCCATATGCATCTTCCTTCCGTTTAGAATTAGATAATTACAGATGATATTTATTCCTGATGCTTCTCAGCAATCCCCTACAACCATCTGTTACCATTTTGTATACCTCATCAAAGTTGCCAGTATAATAAGGGTCAGGTACTTCTTCATATACCCGATTTTCTGCGAAATCCATCAGCAAATGAACTTCAATTTCTTCGAGTTGTTCATTTAAAAGCCTGATATTTTCCCGATTGCTGTTATCCATCGCAATTAAATAGTCGAAGCTGTCCAAATCAGCTGTTTGCAGCTGCCTTGCCAATATCCCTGTATCGCTAATCAAGTTCTTTTTCAATATCTCTCTTGTTCCTTGGTGCGGCGGATTCCCTGTATGCCACCCGCCAGTACCTGCTGAATCGCATGTAATGTGGTCTTGCAACTTTTCTTTTTTGACAAGATCCCGAAAAATTGCCTCTGCCATTGGTGAACGACAAATATTTCCTAAGCAAATAAATAACACACGAACTTCCATCTTATTTTTCCTCCATTTCATAAGAACATACATTAATTCCTAACAGCATGTTTTGTTTTAGCTTATCTTAATTTGCTTCGTTTTGAAAAGACAAATATGAATTGACATTTGTTCGTGCACATGAAAAGATAGAAAAAAAGTGGGACAAAAGATTTGCTTGATCTAAGATCCTGCAAAAAGGAGAGATTTTTTTGAACTTAGAAATTAAATCAACTGAAAACGTAGAATATATGATTGAACAAATAAAAGAAAAGCTGAAGGTGCTAAATTTCGGCGCAATCAAACCAACACATTTTGATGAAGAGATGTATGTGGAGTTAAAGGAAATTTATGAGCATATTATGAAAAGAGATTCTTTTAGCCCAAATGAAATGCAGGCATTAGCTGAGGAATTAGGAAACTTGCGTAAGAAATAATCCAAGCTTCTTTAGGAGGATTGGATAAACGAATTGAAAACACTGATAGATAATTTCAACTAACTTTGAAACAATGGAGCCGGTTGCACGCTCGTCTTCGCCTCCGGGGTCTAAATGGTCCTTTATTTCCCTTAGCAGTCGAGTGGTTTCCGGTTATTATTGGACTTATACAGAAACAAGCTCTAAATAAAAAAACTGAACTATTAATTGATAATAGTTCAGTTTTAATCCTGTTTTTGTTTACACTTTATTTCTCAAGAAGCTTTAAAGATTCTCTAGTAAATGCAGGAATATCCTCTGGTGTTCTGCTTGTCACAAGCTGGCCGCCGCAAACTACTACCTCTTCATCTTTATAAGTTGCGCCTGCATATTCCATGTCTACTTTAATAGACTTGTACCCAGTTGCATTTCTTCCTTCTAATGTTTTAGCTGTAATCAATAGCTGCGGTCCGTGACAGATTGCGAATACTGGTTTATTGCTTTCCATAAAGGATTTTGCAAATGCAACAGCACGATCATCTCCACGGAGCTGGTCAGGCGAAAATCCACCAGGAATAAACAACGCATCAAACTCATCTGGAGTAACATCATCGATACTTTTATCGATTTTTACTTCCGCTTCCTTTTGTTTGCCTGTCACTGTTTTTCCAGCTTCGAACTCAATTGTCACTACCTCATGTCCAGCTTCCTTGAAGGACTTTGCCGGCTCCGTATACTCTGAATCCTCGAACATATTAGTTATTAATGTTGCAATTTTACTCATATAGGGAACATCTCCTTCTTTTTGATTTCAGAGATAAAATTCCCCAAATGGACAAGATAAAACATAAAACTGATAAATTTATTCATTTCGCCTCGCAAAATCAACAAACCTGAACTTATCTGGTCTATGTCTCGATTCAGTATATTGGAAAAGGATAGCGTTTTCAAAATAGATATAATTCTTCACGACAACAATCGCTTGAAATCCTTCTAAATCAAGGAGCCGATAATCCTCTTCTGTTGGAATCTCAACCGTAAATTCCTTTCTCGCAAATCCGATCTTCAGCTTTAAATCCTTTTCGATATAATCGAAGATCGAATGACTGCAGATTTCCTTTGTAAGTCCAGGAACGAATCTTTCCACAATATAGTCTTTATCAAGAATGATTTTCTCTTTATTTATTTCCCTGATACGTGACACTTCCCAAATGGGTTCATCCTTTTTAAGATTCATTTCCTTTTGGAGAACTGCTGTAGGTACTTTTTTAGCAAAGCTCTCAATATGAGTGACAGAGCTGCTGCCCATTTTTTCAGCTAATTCCTTAAAGCTCACAAGACCTGATATTGGAAACTGCAGCTTTTGCATATCTAGTACTAGCGAACCCTTTCCACGCAATTTTTGTATATACCCCTTCTGAGCAAGTATATTTAATGCTTTACGTATCGTTTCCCTTGACGTATCATACCGCTCCGCCAACTCATTTTCAGAAGGCAGTATACTGTTTGGTGCATATTTCCCATTTCTAATTGCTTGTTCAATTTCTTCAAATATTACTAAGTATTTATTCATCCATTTTCACCAACGTTCAATTAGCCTTTTATTTCTTCGCCTCTATTCTACCTTTTTTATTATGCCTTGTCTAAATACGAAAAAACGAAAAAAATTCAAAAAAGAGGTTTATACGGTAAAAAAACAGGGTATTGATTACGATAAGTATTAATAAATAGATATAACAAAAGGCATTTGTTCATATATTTTCATAAATTAGTATCATTTAATTCGATAAAATTGTACAATTTATGAATTTTTTTTGGTAGTATTAACAAAATCATCGAACAATTTGTTCTTTATATGGAACTTTTGTATTATATTTGTTATGATATTATTACATATAGTGATAAGGTGTGTGAGACTGTATGATCGGTGATCGTGTTAAAAAACTTCGCTTAGAAAAAAGAATGTCATTGTCAGAACTTGCTGAACAAGCAGGTGTTGCAAAATCTTATTTAAGTTCCTTGGAGCGCAATCTCCAGTCAAATCCATCCATACAGTTTTTAGAAAAAATTGCTTCTGTTTTTAATGTTCCAGTGGACCATCTTATAAATGAGCAGCAAAATAAAGATGATCTTGACACAGAGTGGCTGAAAATCGTAAAAGAGGCAATGGATTCTGGTGTTTCCAAAGCTGAATTCCGAGAGTTTCTTGAGTATAATAAATGGAGAATTGAACAAAAAAAATAGAACTTTTACAGTTCACTTAAATAAGATAATTATAAGACACAAGCAATTGTGTCTTTTTCATTTATTCTTTAAAGCAGTCTGTAAAAGAAATATATACATGAGGAGAATATATCTATGCTTACTTCCATTTATGTCTGAATTTTAAAATAATTTTAGGTGTAGTAAATAAAAAAATTGCGCGCTAATTTTTCCTTTACGTAAATTAATGAGGTTTTATTAAATGCTATCTTGAATTAAGTAGTCTTCTAATCGTTATTGATGAAATTACGCACATCTTTTATGTCCAGTCCTATTTTTTTTGCTTCCTTCATTAACTGAATCCATTCTGTGTCTAGTTCTTCTACAACTACTTTTTCCTCTATCACTTAATTCTGCCCCTCTCCCAAAAATACTTATTGTACTTTGGCAGTCCGGCTGTCATTGTTTAATAACTTTAGACCCGTGACTTTGCGTCCCAATCTTTCGAGTTGGTTTGCCCTGTTCTTTTATGAATTTTATTATATAACTTTTCTTTTTACATATGTGCATAAATTTGTCAGAAATATTGGATTCTAACAAATTATTTTTCTACTTTTTTCTACATTTTTACATAAATTTAGTATGTATTTGCTATTTTATTGCGTAATTATGTTGGTTTCTGTCGAAATATTCAACTAAGTTTATTTGTCTTTTTTTACATACTGATTTCTATATGCTGATAAAACTTTCTTAAAAGAATAACTTACATGAATTTTTTCAAAGGTCATTGCATCAAAAAACGGGTACTTGGTGAGGTCATTATTGCAGACTGGACAAAACCATTCTCCTCTTTCACTGCTGCTGTATGATGGCCGATTGCACTTATCACAGTTTTTTCTATACATATTCCACCTGCTTTACATATCCTTTTATTAGTCAGTTGAATGACTAATGACCACTAGTGCCAAAACTAGTTCTTTTTAAATGATTTTTTGTTCTTTTTATAGAACTAATGAATTTAGTATAGTGCAATTATCTCATTTTGGAAAATTCTAAAATCCGTTATTTTTTCTCTTTAACGAACGTTTTTCGTTCTTTTTCTCGAATTTGCTCCGTTATTCTAGCTTTTTTGTATTTTTTATTGAACAAAACGTTCGTTATAATGAAATTATGTTATATTACATAAGGAGATTTTTCTAATGGTTGGTACAGCACTGAAAAGATTGCGGTTAGAAAAAGGCTACTCGATCAATGAGTTATCTGACCGGGCAGGTGTCTCTAAGTCTTACTTGAGCTATATTGAGCGGGGAATTCAGAAGAATCCTTCCTTACAGGTCCTTTCAAAACTTGCTTCTACCCTTGACACACATGTGGAAGAGTTACTCGAAACAAATCCAACTTCAACAGACAACTTGGATTCAGAATGGGTAAACTTAGTAGAGGAGGCTATTAAGGAAGGAATAACAAAAGATGAGTTTTCTTGCTACCTGGAGTTCATCAAATTCAAAAAGTCATCTGCAGATTGACGGCACCGTTTAATGGATTCGCTTCCATAAAAAAAGACATATGGCACTTCCTGTAAAGGAAACACCATATGTCTTGTGCCGGATCACTTTTTGTTTAATTCAACAGCAATCCTCGATCCTACTTCAGCATTATTTTTTACTAATGCGATATTTGCTGTCAAGCTAGTGCCTTCAGTAAGTTCCTTCACCTTGCTGAGCAAGAAAGGTGTAACATTCTTACCGCTAATGCCGTTTTCCTTCGCCTCATTTAAAGCCGTTTCAATGATGTTAGTAATATATGACTCTTCCATAGCATCATTTTCAGGAATTGGATTTGCGATTACCACTCCACCTTTAAGTCCAAGCTCCCATTTTGTACGGATCATGTCTGCCGCCAATTGTGGCTCATCAACAGTGAAGTTCACGTTAAATTCACTTGTTCTTGTATAGAAGGCTGGTAATGTTTCTGTACCATATCCAACAACAGGCACACCAAATGTCTCTAAGTATTCAAGTGTTAATCCAATATCAAGGATAGACTTTGCACCTGCACATACAACAGCTACACTCGTTTGAGCTAATTCCTGTAAGTCTGCAGAAATATCCATTGTTCGCTCTGCTTCACGGTGAACCCCTCCGATTCCGCCTGTCACAAACACTTCTATTCCTGCAAGCTCAGCACAAATCATCGTTGCAGCAACAGTAGTTGCACCGTTTTTCTTATTCGCAATCAAATATGGCAAGTCTCTTCTGCTTGCTTTTTCAATATCATCGCTCTTTGCTAAAAATTCTATTTCATCATCAGAAAGTCCTATCTTAATTTTCCCATCAATAATAGCAATTGTTGCAGGAACTGCGCCATTTTTACGGATGATGTCTTCTACTTCTTTCGCTGTCTCCACATTTTGCGGATACGGCATTCCATGAGAAATAATTGTTGATTCTAATGCCACAATCGCCTTGTTATTCTTCTTTGCTTCTAATACCTCGCTTGAGTATTCTAGCCATTCTGTTTTCATGAATTCATTTCTCCTTTAATCAAAGTATTTTTTGAAGGTGTCCTGCAGTTTTTTCTGGTTTAATAATGGATTAACTGTTTCGTGTGATTGAAGTGTCAACAGTGAGCAAGCAATGCCAATTTTGCAGCAGTTTTCTGTATTCAACCCTTTCAAATAGGAATACATAATGCCAGCAACTAAAGAATCTCCTGCACCTGTCACATCTTCAATTTCAATAGGAGGTGGCAAAATGACACCAGCTTCCCCTAGTTTTGTAAAGAAAATCAAACCCTTGTCTCCACGAGTTATTACCACTCGCTCGACGCCTTTTTTCATGATGATTTCAGCAGCCTTAAAGAAGTCACCTTCCTCGTAAATCCTCATTTCAGATAATGCTTCTGCTTCATCCTTATTGGCAATCAGCCATGTTACTCCTCTTAGGTCGTTCGGCAGCTTTTTCACTTTTGGAGAAGAAACAGGTGTGACACAAAGCTGCAAATTTTCCTTCCTGCTTCTAACAATAACCTGCTCAAGAACATCAGCTGGGAAGTTTGTATCTAAAATTATTAATTCAGCTGAGGCAATATGACCCCAGCGCTTTTCAATTATGTCTTGTGTCATGCTGTCGTATATGGACATATCAGCCAAAGCGACTGTCATCTCCCCTTCTACATCAAGCAAAGCAGTGTATGTACCTGTAACAAAATCTTCTGATACTAGAGTTGGTTTCATATCAGCATAAAGCTTCGTATAATCAATTATCCAATTGCCGCTATGGTCTGCTCCAACCATTGTTAACAGGGAGCTGTCCATTCCTAGGCGTCCAAGGTTTTCTGCAATATTGCGGGCAACCCCGCCACATGATTGACTCGTGCTGGCAGGATTTGAGGTTCCAAATTTAATCTTCTCCTCGACTTGAATTTTTCTATCTATATTAGCACCACCGATGCATATAACTTCTCTTTTTTGTGGTAATACATAGGCCCTTCCTAGCAGTTTCCCTTCACGTGTTAGCGCGGAGATATATCCTGCAACTGCTGATCTTGATAATCCTGTTTTTTCGGCAAGTTCATTTTGCGTAAGGAACGGATTTTCTTGTATCAGCTGTAATATTGTAATCTCTTTTTCATTCATTTTTTTCACCTCCACAATTCCAAACATTTGTTTATATTATAAACTTATGTTTTTATCAGAACAAGCATTATTTTCTAACTTTTCACAAATATGTGTTTTTTGACAAAAAAAAGAAGACTATTTCTAGTCTTCTGTAACGGTTCTTGGCTGTATTAAAATTTCAACACGCCTATTTTTCTCCCTGCCTTTTTCTGTTTTATTGCTGGCAATCGGCTTAAATTCACCATATCCTTTTGCACTAAAGGAACTTGGATTCAGCTTATCATTATTACGCAATAACAGCTTCATAAAGTTAATCGCTCTTGAGACACTTAAATCCCAGTTTGATTCGAACTCAGCATTCTTAATCGGTACATTATCTGTATGACCGCTGACAATGATGCTTCTCGGCGGGTCCATAATTAAAAGATTGGATATCTCTGAAACTAGATGTTCATCCTTCTCTCTAATATTCGCATTTCCTGATGTAAACAGGACATTATCCCTTATGGAGACAAGCAGACCTTCATCTGTCAAAGAGGTTTCCAGTTTATCTTCTAAATTGTTCTTCTCTATATAACTATCTAATTTATCTTGAACACCTTGCAGTTCCTCTTGATCTTGTTTTTGCTGTGCTTCTGAAAGCTCTTCCTCTGACACATTTGTGTTCTTAGAAGATTCTTCCTCAGATGCGTCTCCCTTAGTTTTATTATTTTCATCCAAGTCGGACTTTTCTTCTACTTCAGCAGGAGTAGGGCTCGGATATTCAAAGATACCAGTTCCTGCTTGAAATTCCTGATTAAAAACTTCTGCCAATGCAGCAAACTTTTTCTGATCAACAGAGCTCATCGCATATAAAACGATAAACAATGCCAGCAGCAATGTCAGCAAGTCAGCGTATGGAACAAGCCATGATTCGTCTACATGCTCCTCATGATGCTCCTTCTTTTTTCTTTTCTTACTCATTTCCGCTCACGCTGCCTTCCATTTCCTCAAGGAATTTCTTCCTTTCAGATATCGGCAAATAGGATGCTAGTTTTTGTTCAATAACGCGTGGTGCTTCTCCTTCTAAAATAGACAGGATTCCTTCAATCATCAAGTATTTTTGTTTTGCTTCGATTTTCGACTTTCTTTTCAGCTTGTTAGCAAATGGATGCCATAATACGTAACCTGTAAAAATACCAAGCATTGTTGCAACAAATGCTGCTGAGATAGCATGACCAAGACCTTCTGAATCGTCCATATAACCTAATGCGGCAATAAGCCCGATAACAGCTCCAAGTACTCCAAGTGTCGGAGCATAAGTTCCTGCTTGAGTAAAGATTAATGCAGAAGCTTGATGGCGATCTTCCATTGCTTCAATTTCTTCTGATAAAACATCACGAATATATTCAGCGCTTTGACCATCTACTGACATGGACAAGCCATTTTTCAAAAACGGATCTTCCACTTCATCTGTTTTTGATTCTAATGCCAACAAACCCTCTTTACGAGCTAATTGAGCCCATTCAGAAAACATGCGGATAAGCTCCTTCGTGTCTGGAACCTTTTGTTCTTTAAAGATGACTCCAAATAATTTAGGAACTTTTTTAATTTCACTTGTAGGGAAGGCAATAACTACTGCTGCTATAGTCCCTAAAATGATAATCAGAAGGGCAGCTGGGTTTGCAAGAACAGAAGGGCTTACCCCTTTAAAGACCATTCCTACCCCTACTGCAATAATTGCCAATATAATACCAATTAATGATGTTTTATCCATAAAAACCACCTATCATACAGTTTATTCTTTTATCTTTTATTGCTATTACTTTTTTGTTTTATTACAGTTTAATGACTTTCTCTTCCTTTTCTTCGACATTTCTCAGCAAGTTTTTAGGAAAAAATTGATTTTTATTTATATGAAATTTGTGAACGTTTTTTGAACACGAAAAAAGTTGCTGAAAAAAAGCAAAATATAACCTCTTTAACCATGAGTAATTAATTATTTCTGTTAGCTATAAACAATTGCTGCGGCTTCTCGCTTCCCCTTAGTAGTCGAACAGAAAAAAACTGAGCTATTAATCGAAAATCGATAAATAGTTCAGTTTCACAACAGCTTTCTAACTATGAATAAACTCTTTAACGGCTTATTGAGTAAGTATTGTTTCTTTATAACTAGGCTATCTGCTCAGTTTTCCCTCTACTTTTTGCTGGTAGCCTCCAAATAGTTTTGAATGGCTGGTCCCTGTTCTTTTTTTCATTATTTGATGGAATTGAATTAGCTTTTGATTGTATTTGGTTTGTAATTTTGCAGTTTCAGCTTTATCTGTACACGCCTTGATAAGATCTTCAATTGTAAGCAATTCTTGTTTTAGTTCATTTTCTTCAATTGAATATCCGCTGTTTTTCAAAATCCGGTAAGCCATGCGCAATTCCTGTGGTACAGCTGCCAAACTGTCTTTAGGCAAGGGCTTTCCGAATCCAGGAAGATTATTAAATTCCCCTTCTTGATAGGCTCTTTTTATCTTATCTTCCGAAACGATTGAAGAGAAATCCATCTATGCACATCCTTTCCTTTTTTATTAGTATAGCCTAGCAAAGGCGGAAATTCCTCGTTTATACCCGTATTTCCGATTAAAAATATGCCGTTTAGAAGAATAGAAATCTTTCTTTATCAGGACACTATTACAGTAAGAAAGGGGTGTAATAATGGCTAGAGGAAAACATTTCGAACATAAGAAAAAGCATCACCCAGGTCCACTCCCAGAAGGTGTAAGAAAACATACACATGCAGAAGATGCACCTGAAGATGAAGAATTTATCGTGACACAAGAAGCTTTTAAAAATCGCATAGAAGAAGAATGACTGCATGGAAAGGCGGCTTACATGCCGGCTTTCCTCTCCATAACTATCCTCCGTTTATCCATTCCCGAACAACAAATGGTATAATATTGTTGATAAGACCTGAAGGCTGCAGGCGACTTGCCTGTTAAGATAAAACAGGTGCTGGAAGGAGTAAATATGAAATCACTTGTACTTTGTGAAAAACCGAGCGTGGCAAGAGAAATTGCCAGAGTCCTCGGCTGCAATAAAACATCAAAAAGCTATATAGAATCAGACAAATATATTGTGACATGGGCATTAGGTCATCTTATTGAATTGAAGATGCCTGAGCATTATGATCCTAAATATAAAAATTGGAATTTAGATGACTTACCAATCATTCCTGAAAAGATGGATCTTAAAGTCATGAAGCAAACAAGCCACCAGTATAAAGCAATTGAACAGCTTGCTAAAAGAAAAGATGTTCATGAATGCATCATCGCAACAGATGCTGGGCGTGAAGGCGAGCTAGTTGCAAGATGGATATTGGATAAAATACGTTTCCAAAAGCCAATGAAGCGACTGTGGATTTCTTCACAGACAGACAAGGCGATTCTCGATGGGTTCCGTAAATTAAAATCAAGCAAAGAATTTGACCCATTATATGCATCAGCAGTATGCCGGGCCCAAGCAGATTGGCTAATCGGCTTAAATGTCACACGTGCATTAACGACTAAGTTTAATGACCCCCTTTCTGCCGGAAGAGTACAGACACCTACTTTATCCCTTGTAATTGAAAGAGAAAAGCAAATTCAATCCTTTGTACCGAAGGAATACTGGACAATTAGTGCTAAAATCGGTGAATCAATCGCACATTTTGAAAAAAATGGAGAAAAACGAATTTTTTCTAAAGAACAAGTCGAAGCAATTATTAACAGCACAAAAAATGAGCGCGCGAAGGTCACTTCTATGACACGGAAGGAAAAAACAGAGCATCATCCTCTTCCATATGATTTGACAGAACTTCAGCGTGATGCAAACAAAATTTTCGGCTTTTCTGCAAAAAAGACTTTAAATGTTATGCAAAAGCTGTATGAACAGCATAAATTAGTGACATATCCAAGAACAGACTCCCGCTACTTGACGACAGATATGAAGGATACAATGTTTGATAGGCTTCAAAGCGTGTCTGCAGCTTACAAGGAAGAAGCTCAAAAGCTGCTTGTCAAAAAAGGCAAAATGGAAGCAGCAAATATATTCAATAATGACAAGGTTTCGGATCACCATGCTATCATTCCAACAGAACAGCCTGTGTTCCTTCACAAGCTCGATAATGATGAAAAGAAAATATACGATTTAATTGTTAAGAGATTTCTTGCACTCTTTTATCCAAAGCATAAATATGAAGTGATTGCGACAACATTAACAATTGGCGGACACAGCTTTATTATTCACGATACAAATGTAATAGAGCCTGGCTTTAAAGCTTTAACGGGCACAAAAGCTGCAAGCAACACACTTCTCAGCTCCTTGAAGCAAGGTCAAGAAGTCGGCGTCAGCTCTGTAAAGAGTGAGCAAAAATGGACAGAGCCGCCACTTCGTTATAGTGAGGCGGATATACTAGGTAAAATGGAGAAATTCGGCTTAGGTACACCTGCAACAAGAGCTGAAATTATCGAGCGCCTTGTCACAACAGAGGTTGTAGAAAGACAAAACGGACGCTTCTATTCTACTCAAAAAGGAAAACAGCTTCTTGAGCTGGTTAATGATGATTTGACTTCACCTGAGCTGACAGCAACATGGGAGCAAAAGCTCGAAGACATTGCTAAAGGTAAAGCAAATCCAGATAAATTTATGCTGGAAATTAAACAGCAGACAAAGCAGTTTATTCTTGAAATAAAAAACAGCGATAAAGCTTACAAAGTCCAGAATCTCACTGGTTCAAAATGTCCAGAATGCGGCTCCTTCCTGAAAGAAAAAAACACGAAAAACGGCAAGGTTCTCGTCTGCTCCAGCATGGACTGCAATTTCAGCAAACGGAAGGATCCTAAGCTTTCCAATAAACGCTGCCCGCAATGCCATAAAAAGATGGAAATCCATGACGGAAAAGCGGGGACCTACTTCCAATGCCGTAGCTGTAATGTTGTTGAAAAGGCAGCAGATCGCAAGAAAACAGTCAGCAAAAAGGAAGAGCGTAAGCTTGTCCAGAAATACACGAAGGATGAAGGCTTCGGCAACAGTCTTGGTGATTTACTAAAAGCAGCTATGAATAAAGAGGACGATAAATAATAAAAAGCAGACCTAATGGTCTGCTTTTTCTAATGTGAAATTCTGTCCACATGGTGAAGATGTTTTCTGCCTGTTGCAACAGAGGCCATCGCCAGCAAGACAAAAATTGCTCCGACTATAAATGGCACATGAGGAGAATACACCTCTGCCAATTTATTCGCAAGCCACGGACCTACTGCACCGCCAAAGAAGCGGACAAAGCTATATGCTGCCGAAGCTGTTGCTCTCTCAACAGGAGCTACTTCCATAACTGCTGTCGTTATAAGTGTATTGTTTGTTCCTAAGAAAAGCCCTGCCACTATAACAGCAATAATAATTACTTCCTTGCTGTCTGTCCAGATGCCCATTGCGAGCAGCGTTAAAGCAAATAAAATCAGCATGGCAGTCATTGACTTAATTGTACCAAATCTTTCCTGCAGTCTTGGCGCAATGAAAACAGAAGTAACAGCTAGACATAAGCCCCAGCCTAAGAAGACATAGCCTAAACCATGTTCATCCAATTCCATTACAAAAGGAGAATATGCCATCAATGTGAAAAACCCTATATTGTATAAAAAGGCCGTTAATCCTAAACGGAATAATCCAGGATATTTAAGTGCCTTAATTGGGTCTAAAACAGAGCTTTTCACCTTGGGCTTTTCTAATTTAGGCATTTTCAGCAATAATGCTAAAAAGGCAATAATCATTAATATACTTACACCGAAAAATGGTCCTCTCCACGAAATGGAGCCAAGCTCCCCACCAAGAAGTGGACCTACGGAAATACCTAAACCAATTGCAGCTTCATAAAGAATAATGGCTTTTGCCGTTCCACCTGTTGATAAACCAACAATTGCAGACAGTGCGGTTGCAATAAACAATGCATTTCCTAAGCCCCAACCGCCGCGGAAGCCGACAATCTGCCAGATACCATTAGAAGATCCGGCTAAGCCTGCAAATACGATTGTAAATAAAATACCTGTCAGCAGTGTCCATTTTATCCCGATCCTGCTTGATACAACTCCAGTAATTAACATCGCAATCCCTGTGATCAAGTTATAGCTTGAAAACAATAAAGACACCTGGCTTGGTGTCGCATCCAATTGCACAGCAATTGCAGGCAAAATCGGATCAACAAGTCCTAGCCCCATAAAAGAAATAATCGTTGCAAAAAAGATTACCCAAATGACTAGCGGCTGTTTATTTGGTGTTTCCAATGAAGTAACAGTCTCCCTGCTCATTAATATCATCCTTCTTTTTATTAATTAATCGATTTAATAATCCATGTAAAAGTATAGACCTTATTAACGTTTACGTCAACGTTAATGTTTACCATTGTATCACTTGCTCTTTTCTTTTCATTATGCCAAAGTTATTAATAAATATGACGTATTACATGTTGCTTTATTGGAGCAACGTAAAAAGGAGCAGCAATTATGGAATGGCTGAAAATTGATGATGTGGCAAAAAGGAGCGGATTGACTAAACGGACAATTCGTTATTATGAGCAAATAGGACTTATCCCTCCCCCAGAAAGAAGTGACGGGGGTTATCGTTTATATACAGAAGAACATGTGACACTATTACTGAAAATCACCAATGCAAAGGATGTACTTGGCTTCTCCCTTCAAGAACTGCAGGAGTTCATTGCCTTAAGTGATGCATTGGAGCTGCAGAAAATGGATTATCGGCAAGTAAAAGGAACGAGCCTGCAAAGAGAAAAGCTGGAAAAAATACTAGAAACGACATTAGAGCAACTGAGGCTGATTGAGTTGAAAAAGCAAAATATCCTTAAAGTCGAGGAGGATATTGTTTCCTTGAAGAACCGGGCGGAGGCTGCTTTAAAAAGATGGGCCGAAGAAGACGCCAAATAACAGAAAGCCAGCATTCTTCATGCTGGCTTTCTGTTATTTCCTATTTGCAAACTGCCTAAGCAGCTCCTCAACAGTTAAAAAATCTGTACTTGGTACATTCCACTCCGCCTGCTTTAATATAGCGGAATTTCCGATGCTGACGGAAAACATTGGTGTTTTCATTATTCCTTTAAGCCCTGCCTCTCCATCTTCCACAGCTGCACAGCTGTCATATGAAACGCCAAGGCAGTCGGCTGCTGTTAGGAATATTTCCGGATCTGGCTTGCCCTTTGTCAGCTTATGGGGATCAACAATGCACTCAAACCAATCCTTTATCCCGAATTTCTCCAACAGAAGTGGAGCATTAGAGCTGGAAGAAGCAATCCCCATCTTAATGCCAGAATTTTTTAAGCTTAACAGGAATTCATACATGCCTGGAAGCATGTCTCCTTTTGTAAATTCAGCAATAAGCTCCCTATAATACTCCCCTTTTTTATTTCCTAGCAGCAGCTTCTCCTCCTCTGTAACATCCCTGCTGCATCTGTTTGAAAGCTCGTCCATCAATACCTTCCGAGGTATCCCTTGAAAGCGCAGGTTGTCCTCCGTTGTAAATGGAACCCCAAGCTCATCAGCAATTCTTTTTGTTGCTTCATAATAATGCTGGACAGTATCTGCAATTACACCATCAAAATCAAAAATAACAGCTTTTAAAGTTCGTTTCATGATTTCCTCCGTCACGTAATAATCTATATATTATAGCAAAAACTTAGAGGTGATGCCGTCTCTCGTGAGAATCAAAACTAAGCAGGAGTTATTATCTGAACATAACTTTATTGCAAATAAATCTTCTACTATTATGACAAATCAGTTTATTTATGAACGTAAACAAGCTACAATGAATAAAAGGATTTGCCACATCAGACATTATATTGATAAAGCAGAACGACTCTTGCATGCAAATTGCGGGATATTCGTATCTGCTCTGAAAAGGCAATCGTTACATATCATGCTCTTTAGCAAAGGAGAATAACAATGAGTACATTTCAGCAAAATTTAGAAAAATATGCAGAACTTGCAGTGAAGGTAGGAGTTAATATCCAGCCTGAACAAACGCTTGTAGTTAATACAACAATTGATGCAGCAGAGTTTGTCCGCCTAGTCGTTCGTAAAGCATATGAAGCAGGTGCCAAAAATGTTGTTGTTAATTGGACAGACGATACTGTTACAAGAACAAAATACGAGCTTGCACCCGCTGAGGCATTTTTGGAATATCCGGAATGGAGAGCAAAGGAAACAGAAGAGCTTGCTAAAGCTGGTGCTGCATTCATGTCCGTCCTATCGTCTAGTCCAGATTTGCTTAAAGGCATTGCAACAGAAAAAATCGCTAACTTCCAAAAGGCTTCTGGAAAAGCATTGAGCACCTTCCGTAAATATGTACAATCAGATAAGGTCAGCTGGACTGTTATCGGTGTACCTTCTGTTGCATGGGCGAATACTGTATTTGCAAATGAACCGGAAGAAAAACGCGTTGACCTTCTTTGGGACGCTATCTTTAAAGCATCCAGAGTAGATCAAGAACAACCAATTGAGGCATGGAAGCAGCATGACAAAAATCTTCATGAAAAAGTGGATTACTTAAACAACAAAGCTTATAAAAAACTACATTACAAAGCTCCTGGCACAGACTTGACAATTGAGCTGCCAGAAAACCATCTATGGTGCGGTGCTGGAAGCATTAATGAAAAAGGCTTTGAATTTATGGCAAATATGCCAACAGAAGAAGTTTTCACAGTACCTCACAAAACAGGTGTTAACGGCACTGTTGCAAGCACGAAGCCATTAAGCTATGGCGGAAACATCATTGACAACTTCTCCGTTACATTTAAAGACGGCAGAATTGTTGATGTGAAAGCAGAGCAAGGCGAAGAGATTCTGCGCCAGCTTGTTGAAACAGATGAAGGCTCTCATTACTTAGGAGAAGTCGCACTTGTACCGCATCGCTCACCTATTTCAGAGTCCAATATTCTTTATTACAATACATTGTTTGACGAAAATGCATCGAATCATTTAGCGATTGGCAGCGCGTATGCTTTCTGCATTAAAGGTGGAAAAACAATGTCCAGCGAAGAATTGGCTGCTGCAGGCTTGAACGAAAGTATTACACATGTCGACTTCATGATTGGGTCTGATAAAATGGATATCGACGGCATTACAGCAGACGGAAAAACAGAAGCAGTCTTCCGCAACGGAGACTGGGCTTTCTAATAACCAAAACAACCCTGGGAGATATGTCTGCCAGGGTTGTTGTTTTATTCACTGTCTTTTTTTACAAGCTGAATTTGCTCTAATTGCTGGCTGCTGTCCAGAATGAATTTCATTTCATAATGGTTGGCAGTATAAGTAGCAATGTAGCCATCATGCTCCTTGTTCGCAGAAAATGTATCCGGCTTGCCTAATATCTCATTGATTATAGACATATTTATCTTAAGGCGCATGCCAGGAATCGCAATCGAAGTTACCTGCTTTGTCTTACTATCATAGTAGTATGTGACCTCCGGGTAAGTTACCATCATTGTTCCATCACTTTGCTTCGTATCTGTATACTCTTTATTCGACTTTGTTATTTCGCTTATGCTTGTACCAATTGGATACTGGCTGCCTAACAGCATCCCCTGTTCAGCAATTGTTAAAGCATCTTTTGAGAGAGTAAGATTTTTAAATGGCAAATAGTACTCTTCCTCCTCAAGCCATCTCTCCATTTCCTTTTCTTTATCAATATAAGTTGTGTCCGTCTCTTTAAGCTGCAGACGCTCTGAACTCAACGTCCATGTAGTCACTTCATACAAATCGGAATTCTTTTTTTCTGCAGTCTGCAAATAGTTTTGCTGGATACTTTTAATTTTGCGCTTTAAGACTGGAATTTCCTTCTTAGTAAGGGACGTAAGCTCTCCCTCCTTCATCACATACAGTGATGCAACAGTATTATCCTTTGCCTTTGTTTGATAGACTGCAATAATACTATGCTTATTGACGGTGTATGTGCTGATATTTTTATTTTTTGTATTAAATACGAGCGGATCCCGCAGTTTAATCGCTTGTTTAAGCTCCTTCTTATCATCTTCTGACTCCGCCGTTAAATAAAGGGAAAATTCCCCTTCTACAATAGAATCATCTTTATCTCCGAGAAAGCTATCCTCTTTAAGTGGATATTTCTCCGTTTCATCGCCTACTAAATATGCTTCGTATACTTCATTGTCCTCCTTAAGTGTTAAAGAGGATATTGCATTTTCTGTGATCCACTCTACCTGTGTTTCAGCAAGTTTCGCCGAAGCCTCATTCTCCTCGGTCTTTTTTGAACTTAGTTGAATTGCCCCCACGACAACCAAAACAGCACATAATATAAGCATGCCAATATATATATATAGTTTCATTATATTCTCCTGATTATAAAAACACGTAATTTGCCTATCTTTTTAAGCGTACTTATTAATATTAACAAAATGGCTACCTTTCTACAAATCAAGGTTTTTCCAGTTTCCGCTTACTTATTATTTGGAAAAATCAGCATAAGGCAGCAGCCCTTTTTGGACCGGCTCCTTTTTATGTTATTCTATAGTTAGTTCTGGTCAGAAAAATGATAAATGGAAAGGGTTGATATTTTATGGTTCAATATCATCTTGCCATCACCGGAAAGGTTCAAGGCGTAGGCTTTCGGTACTTTGTACAAATGAAGGCAATGGAATATAATGTTCACGGCTGGGTCAAAAACAGAGACAACGGTTCTGTTGAAGCTGTTATTTCAGGACCAAAAGAGACGCTTGATTTATTTATTGCTGACATCAAAAAGGGAAACAGGTTTGCCGCAGTACAGAATGTAGAGATCACTGAGCAGCAGGCCGAGACGTTTCGCTCATTCAGTATTCGGTACTGATTCTAGTTAGAAGCAACAAAAATTAGTGTGATTAAAGTTAGGAGTTTTAGTATGTGGAAAGAATTTAAAGCCTTTGCTGTCAAAGGCAATGTTATCGATTTAGCAATCGGTGTAATCATTGGCGGGGCATTCAGCAAAATTGTCAGCTCCCTTGTGAATGACATTATCATGCCGATAGTCGGCGTTCTTCTTGGAGGAGTTAATTTAACAAGCCTTCAATTAACCTACGGCAAGGCAACTGTCCTTTACGGACAATTTATCCAAACAATTTTAGACTTTTTTATTGTCGCCTTTTCTATCTTTATGGTTATCAAGCTGATTACCAAGTTCAAAAGGAAAAAAGAAGAGGAAATTGTCGAAGAAAAGGCACCATCCATTGATGCAAAGGAAGAGTTATTGATGGAAATCCGCGATCTTTTGAAAAAAGACCGAGTCAGACAGGAAGAAAATTAATTTTTTTTGAAACATTAACTATGTTTCATACGTAAAGAGATTAAAATATAAACAATGGAGTGACTTTATGTACGCGCATAGTGTTAACACAAATCATCTACCTGCTGTCTTAAGAGCATTTGCCTTATCCTTAGGGATTGCAACTGTTGGAACATTAGTAGGTAACTTTATTCCAGCTTCACTCTTTTTACCATTAGCAATATTAGAGGTTGTGATGCTTGTTATTGCCTTCTTTCTTAGAAGAGGGAAATCAATGTCCTATTCCTTCCTTTATGCCTTTACGTTTATTTCGGGAATAACGACATATCCAATCGTTTCCCATTATATTTCCACTATCGGCGCTAATGTCGTCATAATGGCTTTAGGAACAACAACAGTAGTTTTTGCTGGACTTGCAATATATGCAACGACAACAAAACGTGACCTTTCCTTCCTCGGCGGAATGCTAATGGCTGCATTACTTGCCTTGATTGTGATCTCTATATTTAATATTTTCTGGCCTTTAGGCACCACTGCCATGCTTGTCTACTCCTTTATCGGAGTGCTTGTGTTCAGCGGATATGTGCTTTTTGACTTTAACCGTATGAAGCATTACGGAGTGTCAGCAGAGCAAGTACCATTGATGGCTTTAAACCTTTATCTAGACTTCGTGAACCTGTTCATCAACATCTTGAGAATCTTTGGAATCCTTTCAAGTAAGGATTAACCTAAATGCTGCCTGTTAACACAGGCAGCATTTGTTATTTCATCAATTTCCCTTTCACATGACGAATGAACTCGGCTGGATCATCCTTGATAATAAAAGAGAAAACTCCCTTATTTGTATGCAAGTACAGCATTTGATAAAGATTATTTGTTTTTTTTACAGATATGTCGTAAACAATCTCTAACTGAAAAACAGTTTCCTCTGCCATGATTTTGTCACTACAAAGAATCATGCTTTGTTTTATCTCTTGGACGACCTGCCTATTAAATTCAATCCTTCTTGTGACAACATAATAAGCCAGTTCTGCCATTATTACCTCCTGCTCATTTATGCATATTGTCTGTTAATAATGAATCATAAATACTTGTTAATACGTGCATTCCTTTTCTTATGTCTTGTTCATTTAGAAAGGAATAGCTGAGCCTTATATATGGAATATCCCGTTCTAAAGGGTCACAAATCTGGCCCGGAACATAAGAAATAGAGTTTTCAAGCGCCATAGCCTTTAGCTTGTTTTTATCCATTGTCTCGTCTATGCGCACCCACAGGTTTAGCCCGCCTCCGGGGCTATCCCAATGGAAGGAATGGTCCCGAAGTGCCTCTTCCATCTTTTCCTTCCTTATCTGCAATGCTATTCTCAGTTTTTCCATATGTGTACGCACCCTGTCGGAGGTTAGATAGAACAAAAAGGCCTTCTGGCTTAGCAGCGGTGTCCCATTGTCAGCAAGTGCCTTTCCTTTAATCAGCCATTTCATCAGACTTGGATGTGCGACCATTGCACAAATCCTTAATCCCGGAGCCATATATTTACAGAAACTTCGCAAGTAAATAATATACCCACCTGTATCATAGGAGTAAATAGGCGGAGGCGGAGTTTTGTGAAAGTAGATTTCACGGAATGCATCATCCTCAAGAATGATACATTGATATTTTTCAGCAAGCTCTGCCAGCTGTTTTCTCTGCTCAACTGGCACAGTATAGCCTGTAGGGTTTTGATATGTCGGATTTGTGTAAAACAGCTTTGGCTTATACTTCTTCATAAAGTATTCCACTTCTTCTAGACAAAAACCTGCTGCTGTTATAGACACAGGTATAAGTTTTGCCCCTCTGTTTGCAAATATATCAGCCGCTCCACTGTATGTCGGGCTTTCAATTAGCACATAATCGTGCGCTTGAACAAACACCTTGGCAATGATATCAATCCCTTGCTGCGCTCCAGATGTGATGACTATTGATTCTTCTGGTATGTATAAACGGTCGTACTTTTGAAAGTAGGCTGACATACCTGTTATCAGCTCTTCATCACCTTTAACATTTGCATAAGTTCCAAGCAAATGCGGATATTTGTCAAATATCTCCTTCGCATGCTGAGAAAGATATCTATTTGGCAATAAAGTAGGATCAACAACGGATGCTGAAAATTTATAAGTGACTGGCTCACGATGGATATCGGAGAGATGACTGTTATGAATATAAGAACGAATTGCTGGCTGCTCCTCTGATATATTGCTTATATGGTCACTATCTTTTCTGTAATAGCCTGTTTTATCCTTTGCATAAACATGCCCTTGCTCTTTTAAAAGCTGGTATGCCTTCAAGATAGTCAAACGATGAACACCAAGAAGCTCGGCAAGGCTTCGTACAGAAGGAAGCCTTTTATCTTTTGGCCACTCCCCTGTTTGGATACGTGTTAGCATATATTCATGTACTTGCTTGTAAAGTGCCGTTTGTTCAGATTTCATAACCATATTGATCCCTCCTTTATCCATTATTGTACCATTTCCTTAAATCTGTTCTATGTGAAATTATCTGGTCTGTCCTACCTGTTTTACAATAACGGCAGGAGGGATTTCATAATGACCATTTTCTTGTATAGTTTAATGTGTTTTATTTTTGGAACTACTTTTTTAGCAATCAAGGTTGGAGTTGACGAAGGCTTTCCACCCTTTCTGTCTGCGGGGATTCGTTTTTTGGCTGCAGGCGCCATTCTGTATTTAATTTTGCTTGCCCGTAAAAAGACATCCTGGAAGATTCTTTTGCGCAAAGAGCTGATGTTCACAGGATTTACCTTAACATTTATAACATTTGCTTGTCTTTATTGGGCAGAACAGTTTGTTTCCTCAGGAATTGCGGCAGTGCTGTCAGCTTCTGCTCCGATTATCATTATTCTTATCCAAACTGCCTTTATGGGAGTAAGAATTGATAAAGCCAGCATTGTCGGTATCATACTAGGATTCGCTGGAGTTTTCTTCCTATTTCTTCCGGGTCTATCCATCACTTGGAATACTTTCTGGATTATCGGGTGCGGAATTATCCTTTTTGGTCAATTTGGCTATGCAACAGGTTCAATTTGGTCTGGGAAAACGATTAGTACATTTAAAAAGGAAAGTCCAATGGCATTGAATGCTGTGCAAATGATATACGGAGGACTGTTTCTGCTGCTTTTATCTCTATTCGCAGGGGAACCTGCGCCTAATATAACCATACCGGGACTTTTGTCGATTCTTTATTTGACTGTAGCAGGGTCCATGATTGCCCATACTATTTATTACTATCTTGTCGCAAAAACAAATGCCTTTCTTCCTTCGACATGGTTATATGTTTCACCTTTAATCGCGTTAACAATAGGTCACTTCTTTTATAACGAAGCTGTTCATCCGGTCATGCTTGTTGGTGTTTTACTGATTTTATCAAGCCTTATTTTAGTAAACCTTGGAAAGATACTGCAATTTGTGTCCATAAAAAAAATGGCATCCTCTAAATGAGGACGCCATTTTTCAAGGGCTTTCGTCTAAATAAGACAAAGAAAGACGGATAAGACATGATTCTAGAAATATCATCATTTCCTGGAAAATAATTCAGCTGTTTCGACAGCATTTCCTATAAATCACAGTTTCAGATGTCTGTTCACTTGGACTTATATTTTCGAGCAAGCTCCTGTGTCTCTACTTTTCTGTTTCTTCTCATCTCTGCCCGAACTTTTCCGGACTCAAACAAACTAACTTCTTCTTCTGTTTGCGGCACAACCTGCGGTACAGCTGTTGGCTTGCCATGTTCATCAATAGCAACCATTGTTAAAAAGCTAAGAGCACAAAGATTTTTAACACCTGACAGCAAATCCTCTGCTGTTACTTTAACGAACACCTCCATAGAGGAAGTGCCTGTATAGGTGACAAATGCTTCTAAACAAACAGAATTACCTTCATAAATGGGGTGTAGGAAATCAACTGAATCAGTTGAAGCTGTAACAATATGCCTTCTTGCATGTCTCATGGCAGCAATAGCAGCCGTATCATCAATATATGCCATTAATTTCCCTCCGAACAATGTGCCATAAGTGTTCGTATCTGTTGGGAAAACAATGCTCGTTTTAACAACGAGCGACTCACTGCAATATTTAGAATCTACCATATATCCTCCTTAGGATTGCTATCTAAGATTACTTCCTATAAATATTATATGTAATTTCCTAATTGCCGTCTATTAGACCTCATGCTATTGAAAGAAAGAATTTTTCTTTTTTGCCTTTAGAAGATCACCCATCCATCCCCTTGTTTTTAAATAAGCATAAATAATTACAGTAGTCAGCACGATTAAGGCAAGCGAAATGGCATAGCCATATTTCCAATCAAGCTCAGGCATATATTTAAAGTTCATACCCCACAATGCTCCAAGTGCCATAATAGGAGTACAAAGGGCAGTAAACACTGTCAATGTCTTCATAATTTCATTTCCTCGATGCTGGGAAACAACCTCTTCAAAATGGACGAGATTATTTAATTCTTTTTCATACTCATCAACTAAAGTAAGTCCTCTCTGAATCCGCTTAGAAACTCGCTTATAATCTCTGCCATCTGTGGCATCCTCTCCAAAGGCTTCCTCAATGGCAAACTTCAGCTCTAAAAAGGGCATCATGACGTTTTTCCAAATAAGTATTTCATGCCTTGACTGATAGATTTTGTCTAAGGTTTTTGTACTATTCTTCTCTTTCACATCCCATATTAATTCATCTAGCTTCTCCTCGTATGTATCAATATGGTAAAGAATATCTGTCATAATGTTGCCAAGTATCACCATAAACCCATCAACTGGGGATATGGCATTTTGGGCAGATTGAATAATATCTGTCCTTTTGTTTAAATGTAGGCTGTTATCATGATAATCCAATGTGATGAGATAATCGCCACACAGGTAGAAGTAAAACAGCTCATAATCTCCTCTTTCCTCAATTTTTCGATTATAGATAATCGAACCACTCAAAGATTCCTTGCCAATTATTGATGTATCCATCTCCAAATAGTTTCCTTTTTTTTCATTGATGATTTTGCGCCAATCTTCAATGGAAATGTCCAATTCTGCTTTTAATTGGTCGATCTCTTCAATCTTTTCAAGTGCATACCAAATCCATTTGCCCATGTGATGCTTTTTCAAAAAGATCACTCCGATCGCTTTTTTACTTTTATTTTCCCCTATTTCAAGGAAAAAAAACTTAAAACGACGCGCAAGGTTTCTTATCTGTCAGTCTTGGGTAAATAAAACTAAGCAATATTTTTTGGACAAACTATTCGGAGGGATGAATTATGAAAACGATGCGAACATTAGCGGTTGTCGGTGCAGGCGTTGGGGGTTATCTTCTATTTTCCTCAAAAGGAAAAGAAATGATGCAGCGGGTCACTCAGATGTTACACTCCAAAAAGGATGAATCACCTATCATGAAGGCTGGAAATCCCGATCCGCAAGATATCGGTGACAACAATATGGTTAGTGAAGGTGCTATGTATTCAGTAAACTACTATAATAAGCAGAGACCAGAGTAAGAAAAAAGGTCTCCACATTAAATGGAGACCAGTTTATTTACTTTCGGACGCAATTGCTCTTTTGCTCTTTTCATGCGTGTTTTAACCGTTGAAAGGGGCGTTTTTGTTTTGTCGCTAATTTCTAGCAATGTATTGTTATGATAATAGAATAATAGAAGAGGCTCCTTGTACATTTGTGGCAGCTCTTCTAATGTATCAATCATTTCTTCCTGAGCACATTTATTTATAATTGTATCCTCTGGCGGTAAGGAAACGGATGTCTCCCGTACATATGTATATACTGTTTCCTCCCAGAATTTCTTCGATGTCTTTTCTTTTCTCCAATAATCACGGCATTTATTTATCGCTATTTTATATAACCAGCTTTTTGCTTTACTGTAATCTTCGAAGGAAGAAAACGATAGATAGGAAGATATAAGTACTTCCTGATAAATATCTTCGGCTAGTTCTTTATGTTTGACCAATGAAAGGATATAAGCAAATATAGCATTTCCATGTTCTTTAATTATCTCTTCATAACAGGCTTCTTTACAATCACCTGTGTAGTTATTAATTAGGGGTTCCATCATTATCCTCCTTCCCCTAGGACGCTTCTACACAATAAACGAAACCGCACCTATTAACCCCTACACTTTTTTTAAAAGTTTTTTATATTTTTATTGATGTGCTTGTTTGCCTGGTGAAAGCCAAATGGAAAAGCCGATTTTTTTGCAAATGGTTAAATAATGCAGGAGTGCTAGAATGACAGCACCTAAATTCATGCCTATTGCAATGCCACCCATCTGTAAATGGCTTAAGGAGCCAAGATAATAGATAGCTGTATACGAAAAAACAGTAGACCAAATCGAGTGAAATACTGCATCCTTTAACAGCCCGAGACCAATAAGGAAAGCCTGCATTGGAATCGTGAAATAGTGCAAGAAGAAATACGGCCATAATAATTGCACAATGGAAGCAGCTTGAGATGAGTGAAAGAATTTCATTGTCAGCGGCTCTGCATAAAAATAAAAAATGGCAATAGCTACTGACCCGTACCCAAGGGTTATCAGCATTACTTGTTTAAGCAGATGCTGTAAATGTAAATAGTTCCTTTCGGCATAAGCCTTTGAAACGGTCGGGATAAGCATTGTCATAAAGGAGTGCGCAATAAATGCCGGAAAAAAGCCAATAGTCAAGGCAATACCTGCAAGCATTCCATACTGCTCTGTCGCATTTGCTGCAGTTATACCCGATGCAACCAATGCGCCTTTTATTAAAAAAGGCTGTATAGCATGGGACAATGCATGAAAAATCCGTAAGCCTGTCGTCGGAATGGACACAGACAAAAGATCCTTCCAAATTGCCTTGCCACCCATCCGTTCATTTTCACCTTTTCTAATGCGTTGATACTGAACGAAAAACATATGAAGCAAATACAAAAATACTACTAAATCACTGCCAACAATGGTACAAAATGCGATTAAAACAGAGGTTTCCAAATCAAAGGAAAACCATTGAAAAAGAAATACAAGCATTCCTAGTTGAACAATTTTACGCAGGAAATTAGATGCTGCTATCTTTCCCATTTGCTGTTTGCCCATAAAGAAGCCTCTTGCAATCGACGTAAAGGAAATAACCGGCAGCAGCAAAAGAACGAGCCATTTTAAGATTGGGTGATAATCCTGGAATATCGGAATAAATGGAATGACGAAACCAGCGACTATCGTAAGTACAATTGTAAAGATGATTGTCCATTTTATTACTTGTTGAAGCATACTGTGATGATAGACTGAATCCTTTTCAGCAATAAACTTCGAAATAGAGACAGGAAGCTCAAAGCTCGCCAGCAGCACAATAAGGAATATCGTCGGCAGAACTGTCATGAAAAGTCCGAGTCCTTGTTCCCCCAATTCCCTCGCCATAACCATGTTAATCAAAAACTCAATACATTCACCAAAAAACGCCGTAACAATCAGTAAAAGCGTACCTTTATAAAATGAGCTCATCGATCTCTCCTTACAAAAAAAATAGATTATTTTCTTTTGCTTTTAAACCATCATATGAGACAAGTTATAAAAATATATTTATTTGTTTTAAATTGACGTTAATCAAACGTTTGTTTAAATAAGACAAACCCAATAACGACAAGGCTTTATAACAATTGAAATAAAAAAAATCCGCAAGGTTTCCCTGCGGATGCTTCTACTCAACAAGCCGATATTTAAATGCATAAATGACAGCCTGCGTCCTGTCCTGCACTTGTAGCTTGCTTAAAATATTACTAACATGTGTTTTGACTGTTTTGATGGCAATAAACAAAACATCGGCAATTTCCTGGTTGCTTTTCCCTTCAGCCATTAGCAGCAGTATTTCCATCTCTCTTGCTGTTAGTTCATCATGAAGCAAGACTTGCGGCTTCTCTCTCATTTTCATCATCATTTTATCAGTGACCTCTGGTTCGAGGACAATCTGACCCTTAAAGGTGGAACGGACTGCCTCAGCTATTTCACTTGCCTTTGACGTTTTCAGCATATAACTGGTCGCTCCTGCCTGCAATGCTGGATATACCTTCTCATCATCCAGGAAGCTCGTTACAATAATAATTTTCGCTTCAGGCCAGGCTTCAACAATATGCTTTGTTGCTTCAATCCCATCCATTTCATCCATGACCAAATCCATTAAAATGATATCAGGGCGCAATTCTAAAGCCATTTCAATTGCTGTTTTTCCATTGTCAGCCTCACCGACGACTTCAATATCCGACTGTGCCGATAAATAGGAGGACACGCCTATCCGCACCATCTCGTGATCATCAACAAACAGAACTCTAATCATGCTTTCGCCTCCATATCTAAAATCATTGGCACCTTCACTTCAAGCCGTGTCCCTTTTTGCTGCAGACTGACTATTTTCAGCTGACCGCCAATTTCCGCTGCCCGCTCCTGCATGTTCTGCAAACCATATGAGCCGGTTTTACTTTCTTCCACATCGAATCCAATCCCATCATCCATGACCCTTAAGATAACATATTGTTCTCTATGTAAAAGCTGCACATCAAAATTACTTGCTTTTGCATGCCTAAGTGTATTTGATACAGATTCCTGCAGTATACGGAATAAATGGTCTTCAATCCCTTTATCTAAACTAAATTCCTCTAGCTTCCATGTTATTTTCATTTCTACTTTATGGACAAGCTCTGATAAAAGCTCCATTATTCCTTCTTTTAACGTTTTATCCTTAAGAGCTGCAGGTCTCAGGTGTAGCAGCAACGCTCTCATTTCAAGCTGTGACTGGTGGATTGTCTCTTCTACTAGCTTTAACTGCTTTGACTCAATCGGATCACCTTCCGGCTGCCTTCTTTCATTGATGGCAGACAATAGCATGGAAGCAGCAAAAAGCTGCTGACTGACAGAATCGTGAAGCTCTCTTGCAAGCCGATTCCGTTCATCAGCAATGACAGCTTGCACTCTGGAATGCTGATCCTCCGCTTGCTCTGTCACAAGCTTTTGTGATAGTCTAATCTGTTCCTTAAGTTTGTTTTGTACATTCGTTATTTTTGCCCCTAAAGAATGTATTTCCTCATAAAACCCAGAGCTCTCTCGTTCCAATTCCTTATTTTTGTCTCCACTGTGGATGATGCCATCAAGTGCATTAAACTGCTTCCTCCATGAATACCCGCTCATCACACCAAAAAAAAGACCTATTGCCACATCTGCACTAACTAGAAATAGAACAAATGGAATATCAAGGACTTGCTTCTCCCAAATATCATTCCAGCTATCTGGCGGGAACACAAGCAGGAAGGCACCTGATGTGAACAGAAGCAGAATTAATGCAATACTCATTCCCCAGAGAATTTGCCTTTGGATTATGCTCATATTCTTTTCACCTCAAGATTTCCTACAAGGAAAGAGGTGATAATCTTCACTCTTGTCTCAGCCTGATCAAAACCAGTGCTGCTTCTCATAATATTCATATTGAATGCATTGACCGCATTCTCTTCATCAAATATATACGCAGAACCGAGCAGGACAGAATGATTAATGCTGACCTCTAAATCATAAGGAATGTATATCTTCACATTGCCGACTAGATTTCGCACTGCTATAACCGTCTCTCCTTGCGGCAAAACTGTATAGCTTAAATCGATGATTGTGTCGCTTGCACCTGTTTGAATATTGATATCCTTCCATTCGTAAACATGATCAGGTGTCTCATTCCGATGAAACAGGCGATTGCGAAACATTGGCTCCTTTTTAATAATGACCTCATCAGCATCTCCTGCTTCCTTATGCTTGATGATCGGCTTGATTACTTCTTTGTTGTTCTTTTTCTGGATATACTGCACAAACCAGTAAAAAAGGAGACTGAACAGCAGGAATTTTACTGTAAACATATTCAGTACACTGATTAAAAGTACAAGCAAACCAGCCCAAAACATCAGCTTGCCTATTTTCCTTTTCCTTCCCTTTTTACCGTAATACATTAGTCCAATCGCAACTAAAAAGGAAAAAATCAACCCTGGATGCAATACAAAAATCTCTAATAGAAGCAGGAATCCAGCGATGATGACAATCCATCCTGCAAAGTCCTTCTTTATTCTCTGAAACAACGGAATTCCTCCTTCCATTCATGCTGGCTACGCCCTTCCGGCTATTGATAATAGCGTATTATCCACACTCGGAAAGGCGTATAAAAAAACCTACGCCTTTTAAGAATATCATTTTTTTCAAGAAGTGAAAGTTTCATCTTTCTTTTCCTCTATCTTTTTTTCTAAAGCAGCTATTTTTTCATCAATTGTATGCTGATAGTACTTGTTAGTTATCTTTTTCTCCAAACCGTCGATATATGTTTCCATTTCATCGAACTTAGCTGTTCCGGCAGAATTTCCTTGTTTATCGGTCATTTTATTCATTGTGTAAGAAGCTCTAGTCATGTTTTCTTTCCCCATCAGCTCAAGACGACGAATGTTCATGTCCTTCAGTTTATGCTTCATTTCTGCATATTTTGCTTCTAGCTCACTTGTCTGCTTATCAGTGATTTTCAGTGATTCCGTCAACCGGACAATTCTTTCCTCATAATGATGTTGTTCTGTTTGAGCAAAAGAGAACAGCTCCTCTTCGCCAGCCTGTGACGCGATTTCTGCTTGCTTTTTACGTTTTGCAGCAAGTTCCTCAGCCTCTTTAAGCTCTTTTGTGAATGCTTCTTTTAATACATATTGTCGTTTCACAAGCTCTTTTACTTTTTCTGTTTCTTTTTCACATTCTTTTAAATATTGGTTAAGAAGCGCTAGGGGATTTTTATTTTCCTTTTTGTCGAGCACTTCATTTATATCTGCCATTACTGCATTTTTAATTCTTTCTAATAGGTTTGCCATGATTTTTTTCCTCTTTTCTGTTTAGTTTTTATTTATTTAGTTCAGACCATTGCTTTTCAAAATTCTGGAACGGATCATCTGAGTTTGATTTCTGTGTAACTGCACCTGATTTCTTCCACTTTTTAAACACTAACAACAGGACGTATGCTGCAACAAGGGCAATGATTGCTGGAAGATTGCTTGCTGTGATGCACAGTAACACGATACCTAAAGCACCCCAGCCTATTTTTGCCCCAGTTGTACCTGCCTTCATAAATTGCTTGAACACAAGGTACAGCAATACTCCGCTAATAACTAATCCTACTAAAGGACCTAAATGTGACAGCAGGACAATTGCCGCTATCGCTCCTATAAGAAATAAACCAACTTTTTTCATCAATCAATCTCTCCTTTCTTATACTCCTATCATAGCTTTCGACATGATTTTTCATAACGTGCTTCCGCTTGATTTCTATCTAAGACTTGAGGCTTAGTGAATACTCAGCAGTTTCTAGAATACGAAAAAAAGACCTTCATACAGAAGGTCTTTATATGTAATAACCCTATAAACCCAAACCTTTTCACCCAACGAGTCTGCTGTATATCGCCCTTGCTCTTGTCCGCTCGCTTGTACCATGAATAATGGCACGGCCGTCCTTAAAGAGAACAATGCGATGCTCTTCATATTCACATGCAAGCAAATATGGATTTACTATCATATTTTGAACGACGTGCTGTATACTTTGGGACAATGCCTTTAGATCATAAATATGGGAAACTCCAGGGCGTATTTGGATAGCATCTCTGCCACATAGTATGTCTGTCTTTGTTTGATTACCAGCTTCTAAATATGGGAAGGCCTTCTGACTGCATGTAGGACAATGAGAATCCTTCAGCTTTCCTGCGTGAATTTCTGCTTTTTGCATATTCCAAATATCATGTGATATAAGCAAAGGCTTTACAGCCTTTCCTGTAAGTATTTTCAAGGCATACGCTGTTTGAAATGCTGCCACAAGCTGGACAATTGGGCTGATAACTCCAACACTGTCACATGTCTCTGTTTGTGCAGGAAGATGCTTAATAAGGCAGTGCAGGCAAGGTGTAGTGCCTGGAATGACGGGATATGTTAAGCCATAGCTGCCGACACACGCACCAAATATATAAGGTTTATTCATTTTTACGGCAGCATCATTAATTATGAGTCTTGTTTCAAAGTTATCCATGCCATCGATGATGATGGAAGCATCCTTGATGATTGTTTCAATGTTTTGACCTGTTATATCCTCTATACGACAATCTATGGAAACATCACTGTTAATTTTCTCTAACCGCTGTTTTGCAGCTACAGCCTTTGGCAGCTTTAAGGCAGCATCTTCCTCGGTATACAGCTGCTGTCTTTGAAGGTTGCTGTATTCGACATAATCTCTATCTATAATAGTCAGCTTCTTGATGCCTGCTCTTGTCAGCATTTCTGCTGTAGAGGAACCAAGTGCGCCGACACCTAAAATAACCGCATGACTTTCTTTCAGTCTTTTTTGGCCAGCAGCTCCGATAAACAGCTCCTGTTTGGCATATTTTCTAATCATGATGTTACCAATCCGCTTAATGGGCTGCTCGCTTCGCCGTATTCCTTCATATCCATTCGGCCAGCTTCAAAACCTAGTCTTCCTGCTTCAATTGCCAGACTCATCGCCTTTGCCATTTTAACAGGATTATTTGCATTCGAAACTGCCGTGTTCAGCAGTACGCCATCTGCCCCAAGCTCCATTGCAAAGGCTGCATCCTTAGGAGAACCAACACCAGCATCTACAATAACAGGAATGGCTGATTGCTCAATTATCAGGCGGATATTTAACGGGTTGATGATTCCTCTTCCAGACCCGATTGGAGCTGCACCAGGCATAACAGCATGTACACCTAATTCCTCAAGACGCCTAGCCAAAACCACATCGTCAGACGTATATGGCAAAACAGTGAACCCTAACTCCAGCAGCTTCTCTGACGCCTTCAATGTTTCAATCGGATCTGGCAGCAATGATTTGCTACAGCCTATAATCTCCACCTTAACCATGTCGCAAAGACCTGAAGCCTTTGCAAGCTTGGCAATCCGGACTGCTTCTTCCGCATTTTTTGCTCCTGCTGTATTAGGCAGCAGCGAATACTTTGTTAAATCCAATTGCTCAAGGAAATTAGGCTGAGATTCCTCAAACACATTCATTCTTCTAACAGCAAATGTCAATATCTCGGCACCTGAGACCGCCACAGCCTCCTTCTGAATTTCATATGATGGATATTTACCTGTCCCAAGCAGTAATCTTGATTGAAATATGCGATTTCCTATCTTCAACATAATTATCCTCCTCCTACAAAATGAATAAGCTCTAATATATCCCTATTAACAAGGGTTGTAGATTGATAGTTTTCTTTGTCAATAATTTCTCTGTTTAGCTCTGCTATAACTATCCTGTCTTTAAGTCCATACCACACTAATAAATCTTGCAATGTCACAATCTCTTCCGGTATATCCGCAGATTTCCCATTCAATTGAATAATCATTGCAGCACACCCTTTCCTTCTGCGACTTTTTCTACTCTATCAAGCTTAAAGGCATTAACCCAATCCTTGTTAACACTTCTTTCCATTAATAAATCCCTGATCATCATCCCTGTTGCCGGTGCCATTAATATACCGTTTCGTTGATGTCCCGCTGCAAAATAAAGGCCTTTTGTTTCAGGATGTTCCCCAATAAATGGCCTTTTATCAAAGGATTGTGGCCTTAATCCTGCCCAAAACCTATGTGGCCGCATTGTAGAAATTTCAGGCATCAGGCTTTTAGCCTTCTCCATTATTTCCTGGATTCCTCCGAAGCTCGGCAACTCATTCCAATCATTCCATTTCTGTGTTGCCCCAATTACCAACTGATTGTTATTCCTTGGCACAATGTAACTCTTCTCATGAAATAATGTTTTCGTTAAAGGCATTTTGTCATTTATGACAGATAGACATTCTCCTTTTACGGGAACTAAGGCATGCTGCAAGCCAGCCTCCGAAAAAAACTTATTTGACCAAACACCGCAAGCAATGATTACATTTTCCGCATAAAAGCTGTTGTTCGTGGTCTTTATTAGAAATCCTGTACCTTGTTGGACTACTTCAAGCACCATCGTATGTTCAAAAATTTGTGCACCATTTTTTAGGGCGCCCTTCCAAAATCCATTGCAAGCAGATAATGGCGTTACATGAACATCGTCTTTCATATAGACAGCACCGAGTATTTCCTGACTGGCATGCTTTTCAGCCTTATACACCTCTACCTTTGACAGCCATTGGACGGAGGGCAGCTTCATAACAGCTTCAAGCTTTCTTTTCTCCTCTTCTGAAAACACAAGATTTAAGATGCCGCCTTTTTTCAGCTCAATATCTATACCGCAGGTTTCCTTTAATTGCTTTGATAGGCTGTCATATTGATAATGGCTGTCAGCAACAAACGAATATACATCCTTAAACTCCTCCCATTCAGAATGGGCACCGAGCATTCCTGCTGCAGCACTCGTCGTTTTTCCGCCGACTTCATTTGCTTCCATTACAGCGGTTTGAATGTTTTCGGCTGATAGATAATAAGCAATCGCATTGCCGATAATACCGCCGCCAATGACAGCAGCTTCAAATTTTTGTATTTGCATACGCTTTGCACCTTTCATAATAGTTTTGCGCGGCAAGCTTTGGATTTTCCGCCCCAAAAATTCCTGACATAATTGCAATGCCATCCGCACCGCAATTATTTATTTCACTTACAAGCTCCTTCGTAATTCCGCCGATTGCATACACAGGAATGCTGACGTGCTCCTTTATCTCATGCAATAATTTAATTCCATTTGGAGGAATCCCACTTTTGCTTTCCGTATGGAAGCAATGTCCGTATAAGAGATAGTCAACTCCCTCCCTTTCTGCGTCTAATGCTGATTGAAGGCTATGCACAGATCTCCCTGCAAGACCGCAGGCTGTTTTCCTTCTGACCGCCTCAATTGGCATCCCCTTTTCAGGAAGGTGTACATGAAGCATATTGGCCAGCAGCAAAATTTCTGCCCTTCCATTAATGATTATTTTGCTTTTATCTGCTCCTTTTGCCAGCAGCTGTTTGCAAAGGCAATAAATTTCTAACATCGATTTCGACTTCTCTCTTATATGCACATAATCAACATATGGAAGAATTTGCAGGATGATTTCACATGTTTTTTCAACTGAAAAGGAATCATTCGTTATCGCGGTAAGCTTCATTTTAAACCACCTTTACCTATCTACTTACTCAACTTTAAAGTTTAGCCATCCCTCCAATTCTGCCTTTTTCCAATAAAAAAACCACTTTCCCGCATAGGAAAGTGGTTTGTGATTTTGTACAATACTGCAAAAAGTGCACAACAAAACAATCTGCCACTTTCCTACGCAGGTGCGAACCTGTTCAGGTTATGAGGGTTTAAAAGTAGCTACTTTATTCTCAGCCCTTATCAAGGGATCCCCTAGTGATGATTTTCATTTTCTTTTGTACTTAAAGGATATCATATTCACCTTATATTTCAAGCAATTATCTGAAATTTTAAGAATCATTTATTTATTTCGTTATTTCTCCACTTCGTCAAGGAAGCTATCTGATCTGATTCCTGTCCTTCTTAGAATGAAATCAAAATCCACATTAACCTTTGCTTCCGCAAAATAGCTATTCCAGTCATCCTTGATTTTTGAAAACTGATTATTATGCTGCCTTCTCATTATTTCTCCAAATCCGAATATATCAAGCCCGTATTCGTCCTGCATTTTAGCGACAGTTTTTTGTATTTTATCTGCTGCTGACTTGCTGACTAGATCTTCATATTTCTTAAAAGTCTCTATTTTATCCAATGATTTATAGCATTGTGTTCCTTCAATATATCCCTCTGCTTTAACATTAATATTAAATTCGGGCCTTACTCCGTCCATCTTCGTTTGTACATCTGTTGTGGAATGAATAATTCTAACAGCACTATATTCATCTTCACCGCATTGTACTGTTAATGTCGTATTTTTGAATTTATCCGTTATCCATAAATATACCCTAGTGTCGTCTAATGGTAGAAAACCCGCCAGCTTCTTCTTGTTAAAGAAGCCAAGAGAATCTACTAAAACGATCGCTTCGGGCGTTACATTATTCATATTCTCTACAGTGGCACCGACCTTTTTATCCCCTTCGACAACTACTGCATTTAAGACAGCCTCTTTCCCCTCTAAGGTGACATCATTGATAAAATCATTTATCCGCATGTCTGGATCCCCACCCCAGTCTTGGAACATATTCTCAAGCTGTGTGGACAGCTTGAGTGAGGACGACTTACGGTATAAATTTGTGACCTTCAACACATCTGACGCCTTACTGTCTTTTGCAATGAGAATTTTAAAATCATCGCGCAGTTCTCTGTTTCTCTCTAAGTAATCAATAAAATCTATCATGCCTGACTTTGCCACGTCTTCACCAATAACAAGAAGCTTCATATGAGAAAAAACAAGATACTGTGCATAATATTGGCTGAACTGATGGCTGACTTCCGATAAGGTTTCTCCTTCAATCGTTTCTACTAACGAGGGAGCATTTCCTCCACTCGTTCGTGAATTCAGCTCTGCAGCATTCAAGGCTTCAACAGTAACCTCATATTTCCCGTCATCACCTTTATCGATAGCCATCCCAGAAACCAGCTTTATCTCTGAAAGCTCCTTCCGATCCCAGCATCCACCCAAAAGGAATACAATTAAAACAGAGATTAACATCTTTCCAAACAGCTTCAATCTCCGCTTCCTCCTTTCGACTGCTTAGGAGGAGATGGAGAGCCTTGAGGCTTTTGCTTATCAAGGGTGGTAGGACTTAAATAAGCTGGCCGCTTGTTTTGGAACCAAATCGGCGTACGAATAAAGATATCCTTTTGGTCCTCTACTATAAATGGTGCAACTGGCGCTAGATAAGGAACACCGAAGGAGCGGAGTGAACTAAGATGTGCCACCATGAATATCAGCACGAGTAATACACCATACAATCCTAGGATGGAAGCGACTATAATAAGAACGAATCGGATAAGCCGTGAAGCATTCGCAAAGCTGTAGTTCGGAAATACAAAGTTGGCTATTGCTGTAATCGCCACAATAATAACCATGATATTAGAAATAATCCCCGCTTCAGCTGCAGCCTGACCGATAACTAACGCACCTACGATTGATACTGTCTGCCCAACGGCCCTTGGCATGCGGACACCGGCTTCCCTTAGTATTTCAAAGGTTATTTCCATAATAAAGACCTCAATTACCGCAGGAAACGGCACACCCTCCCGCTGGGCAATAACACTTAACAGCAAGGTTGTCGGCAATAGCTCCGGGTGAAAGGTCAAGACTCCTACATATGCAGAAGGCATGAGCAGCCCAATCATAAAGGACAAATATCTAATCATCCTGATAAAACTGCTCATAAAATAGTTTTGGTAATTATCTTCAGACGATATAAAGAAATCTGTCAGTACAGCAGGAACGAGCAAAATAAAGGGTGTTCCATCTGTAATAATGGCAATTTTTCCATCCAAAAGTGCAGAGCTGACAGAGTCAGGTCGCTCTGTATTCAAAGCTAAAGGAAAAACAGTCGCCGATTTATCTTGAATAAGCTCCTCAATATTTGCAGACTCGAAAACAGCAGAAATATTAATATCTTTTATCCGCTTCCGAACCTCTTCCAAAATCTTTTCATTAACGATTCCTTTTATGGAGCCAATGTATACACTTGTTCTTGTTTCATTACCTACCTTGAACTTTTCAAATTGAAGATTATGATTTTTGATTCTTTTTCGGATTAAGTTAATGTTCGTAGAAATATCTTCAACAAAGGCATCCTTCGGTCCTCTGACAACTGTTTGTGTCGTTGGCTCTGAGACCGTTCTTCCTTCACTATTGATAAAGCTTATAGTGAGTGCTGCCGGAACGCCTTTTATGATAACAGCAATCCTTCCTTCAAGAATAGTCTCCGTCATTTCACTTATTGTATGGATGAGCTTATAACCTGAGACTCCAAAGGATTTTTTTCCAAAGGCTTGCAGTTCATCGACACTAGTAATTCTTATATCTTGTTCAACAGGGCTTTCCAAGGTTTGTCCAAGCATATCTTTAAGGAAGTCCGTGTTGATAACCGTATCTAAATAGAAAATAATTGCTTCAGATTTACCAACAAGTATATCATCTGCCTTTAAATCGGCAGTATGTCCAAAAATCTTTTTAATTTCATCCTTTATCGTTTCAAAGCTGATGTTTTTCATTTCAATTTCTTGTGCTTTGCTTGGTGTGGAATTGGAAGGAATTTGTTTTTTCGAGTTAATATTCATCAGTTTTTTCAAAAACTTATTCATGCTTTTACCTCCTTGCCTGCACTTCGGTCTTTTCTCCATTTCTTAAACAATAATGTGACAAGCACTAATATAGGAACTCCATATTCCATCGGCAAATGCAGGACAAAAATATCCACATAAAGACCTTCCCGAATATGGTCCGAAAAGTCATTGCTGATGAAAATGGCAAACATTGATACGATGCATGCAATAGGAATGGAAAAAAAGCGATACGGTTTATTAAACACATATTCCAACCCTTTAAGACCGCCATAGATAAAAACAGAGCTTTTAATTAAAATCCCAAGCATAATAATGAAGACGACTAATGCATCAATTCTTTCAATAAATTCCCCGATGCTTACTAGTCTTGCCGCACTAAGTAGAGGAAAGTTAGAACGGAGAGCGATATTCTCCCCTAATGACGTAATTATCAGGAAAACAGACAGCAGCAAGAGCATGCTGGCGATAATAACGCCAAAAACACTAATAATCCTGCTGTATTTAAAGTTTGTCACATCGGCAAGCACCACTGTAAATGCAATCATCTCTCCATAAGGAAAGACAGATATCGATGGTACAATTGCTTTCACTATCGGTTTCCAGCCATTAGCAGCAACCGGTTCTATATTGGAAATTTCAATATTGCCGCTTCCATACAAGAAAATAAAAAGCATCAGCATGAAGGCAAATGTATACGGTGTGAAAATTTCCGAGGTTCGCCCAAGCACCTCAATACCCATATAAAGAATGTAGCCTATCACAAGCGCAAGCAAGGCAACCGTGACCTCGATCGGCGTTAAGGGTAATATTGCCGCTGAAATCATTTCTCCAAAGTCCCTTATTACCCGACAGGCAACATAAAGAAAGTAACAAATATAACCAAGCGACATGACGATTGCTACAGGTCTGGAAAAGCAAATTTCCAATATTTCAAAGAAATTTTTTCCGGGCTGTAAGGACAGCAAAAAATAATAGGCAGATATAATAAGCAGACCAATAAAAAGCCCTGCTATTATGACAATCCAAGCATCACGCTTTGCTTCCATACCTACCCCGACTACAATAGCGCTGCCGAGCAGGAAATTTATAACTAATGTAATTAATTGGCTTAATGATATGTTTTCCTTTAGCATACGCTCAACACCTTATCTCTTAATGCACAGCAAGATTTACATATTCCTTTCTTTCATCTGCTTGCTATGATGTTTTCCCCTCCATTTCTTGAACAGGAGGATTACCGTCAAAAGAAGCGGCAGTCCGAACTGGAGCGGCACATGCAATAAAAACGGGTTGGAGAATAGCCCTTCATTTATATGATCCGAATACCCCTTTGCAATAAAAATCGAGAAAAGAGAAACCACACATGATATGGGAATGGCAAAAAAACGAAACGGAATAGTGAAAATATACTCTAGTCCCTTTAATCCACCATATATGTATATAGAGCTCTTCACTAATGTTCCTAATACCATCGTGAAGACAACAATAGCATCAACACGCTGAATAAATTCTCCAATTGAAATTAGCCTTGCTGCACTCAACAGTGGAAAATTAGAACGAAGGGCAATATTTTGACCCAATGATAAAATAATCAACACGGATGATGCTATGAGAAGAAGGCTGGAAAAAATCACACTGATCATCACAACCTTGCTGCTTAAATCTAATCTCGTCACACTCGGAAGAATGAATGTTAAGAAAAGGAGCTGACCATATGGGCGGATGAGCTCATATGGAAAAATCACCTTCCATAAAGGATCAAATCCCTCGCCCAATATCGGCTTAATATTTGATAAATCTAAATTTTTCCCTGAATATAAAAACACACATAATAAGACCATAAAAATGACGGCATATGGTGTAAAAATTTCAGATGTTCTGGCAAGCACCTCAAGCCCTAAATAAAGCACATAACCAATAACGAGCAGCAGTGTAAATACGCTGAATTCAATCGGAGTAGTCGGAAGAACTGTAGCAGAAATCAATTCTCCGAAGTCCCTGATGATACGACACGCATAGTACAAGAAGTACATTGAGTAGACCAAGCTTAAGCAGATTGCTATCGGCCTTTTAAAGCAATACTCAAACATCTCGTACAGGTTTTTTCCCGGCAAGAGCGAGCTTAAATATAAATAAAATGCTGTAATCAGTATCCCAAGTGCAAATGCAATTATGAGGGCAATCCAAGCATCCTCTTTTGCGTCTAATGCAAGCCCAAAAACAATGGAGCTACCAATTTGGAAATTGAATACAAGTGCTGCTAATTGGCTTAAAGAAATATTCTCTTTCAGCATCGGACTCCACTTCCTTTAGTTTTTAGCTTGTGATTTATTTCCTTGCAGCTTCTTTTTCAGCCTTCTAAAATCAACTACTACTGACCAGATAAAGCCAAAGCCAGCTGTTAATACAATGGTGATTGCTCCTGCTCCAACCTCTGCCTTGTAAATGTTCAAAAAGCAGTTTTTTAAGCTGTCATGAAAAACAAATAAATCAAGTATGAGTGTAAGACTCCCCATCATGCCAATCATTAATAAATAAACAAATGTAACCATATATCATTTCACCTGCAAATAGTAATATTCTTGTCTTATCTTGTGAAAATTCTCCAATATTATGTAGAAAATATTTGCAGGGATAAAAATAAAAAATGCCGCTGAAAATTCCGCGGCTGTTTTTAGTGAAAAACTGCAAAAAAAGCCGCTAATTATTTAGCGGCTTTTCAATGGTCTATTAATTATTTAACTTCTGAAATTTCACCTTTAAAGAAGACTTTCCGTTCTAGCGGGATTTTGAGTTCTTTCAGCATTTGCTTTAATTCTCTTTCTTCCCTGTCTGTTACTAAGCTGATGACTGTTCCTTCCTTGCCGAATCTGCCTGTCCGACCGGAACGGTGGATATACTGTGTTTTGTCTTTTGCAAAGTCATAGTGGACAACATGTGTTATATTTTGGATATCTAATCCGCGTGCTGCAACGTCTGTTGCAAGCAGCATAGATGTTTTGCCTGAACGGAATAGCCTTGTATATTTTTGTCTGTCCATTTTGTTAAGATCGCTATGAAGTCTGCTTGTTTGAATTTCTTTAAAGCCAAGTTTTTCGTGGAGTACATCCAATGTACCGATATCCTTAACAAAAACAAGCACTTTCGCATTCTCCAAACGAGAAATCTTTTCCATCAGCTTGATTTTGTCTCGATGCTCTGCCTGGAAATAGATATGATTTACATCTGCTGCTTCAATACTCGTATCTTTTTTAACAGTAATAACAGCAGGTTCTTGGAGCAATTCCTTGCCAAGCGATGCTGTTCTTTCTGTCAGTGTTGCTGAGAACATAACAACCTGTCTTTCTTCTTTCTGTGTAGCTTTGATGATTTGACGAACATAGTCAATATGTTCAGGAACTAGCAGCTGATCTGCTTCATCAAGCACAATCGTTCTCACTTCATGCATTTTAAGCTTCTTTTGCTTAATAAGCTCCAAGGCTCTACCAGGTGTACAAATGGCGAGGTGAGGACTTTTCTTCAGCTTCTCCAACTGTCTTTTTACATTGGCTCCACCGATGAAGGAAGCAGAACGGATTCCGCTGTTTTCTCCCCATTTTTGAACCTCACCAAGTATTTGCATAACGAGCTCTTGGGAGGATGCTAGAATTATCGCCTGCATAGCTCTTGATTCAGCATCGATTTTATTTAAAACTGGCAGTAGGTATGCCAGCGTTTTTCCAGTACCTGTCGGTGATTCAGCGATGATATCTTTTCCAGCTAATATTTCAGGTATCGCCTGTTCTTGAATATTTGTCGGTTTTTGAAAGCTTGCTTTCGCCCAATTTTCTGCTACGAAAGGTTTCATCTTATTTAAAAGGTCTTGATTACTCATTTCATTCTCCTTCTTTACACAGCTTACGCTTTTGCTCTCCACTAGGAAGAAATAGCTTTTTGCACATATGGCTGTTTCATTGCCTAATATCTACTTATTATAGATTATTCTCCTAAAAATAGATATGCAATCATGCCAGCTGTTAAACAATGAAAAAAGACTGTCGGCAAATTGCTGTCGACAGTCCCGTTAAAATTTATTAAACAAGGGTTTGGGCATCTCCAACTGTTTGGTAAATATCCACCCTGTCCTTAATCTTTTTCATTTTGACATCCAGTTCATGTGCAGCATCTGCTGCTTCCTTCAGCTCTGCAAGCAAATATTCTGGAATGCCCTTATCAAATTTATAATATATTTTATGTTCAAGACTCGCCCAGAAGTCCATTGCAATTGTTCGTATTTGCACTTCCACAAATACTTCTTCCATTCCATTGCTTAAAAATACTGGAACTTTGATGATTAAATGCAGACTCTTGTAACCGTTTGGTTTTGGATTTTCAATATAATCCTTTACTTCTATGATTTTCAAATCGCTTTGTTTTTTGAGCATTTCATATAAATCATAAATATCTGATATGAACGAGCAGGTGATGCGGACGCCAGCAATATCGTGAATATGCTCCTTCGCATTTTCAACCGTGATGCCAAGACCTTTCCTGTTAAGCTTCACCATAATTCCCCTTGGATCTTTAATCCGGGATTTAATATGTTCAATCGGATTATGATTGTGGATAAATTGAAATTCTTCATTTAATATTTTAAGTTTCGTATTAACTTCCTCTAAAGCAAAACGGTAGACAATCAGGTTGTTTTTCCACTCTATTAGTTCATTGGAAAGGTCATCTAAATTCCATTCGCTTATAGGTAGAAGTCCTTCATTCTTGTTAGTACGATCCATAAATCAATAAGTCTCCTTTGGTTTTCTTATAACCTTTTCTGCATTGACTCCTATGTTTTTCAAAAGCTCGATAATCTGATCGATCGTTTTCATTTTAACCATTCACCTCTTCGCCAATGTTAAGGATGACAGGCATCTAACCCTATTATAGAGAAAAATGACCGGTCAGTCAATCTCCTTTACTTGGCAATTTAAGGGCGGTTCGCCCCATTTTCGCCAGTATCCGGGCTGAACTGATTCTGATTCAACCGAGAATAAAAACCATTTTTCTGCAAGAGCTCCTCATGTGTCCCACGTTCGATGACTTCACCAGTATTTAAGACTAGGATACAATCAGCATGCTTAATTGTGTTAAGTCGATGTGCGACAACAAAGGAGGTTTTCCCTCTCATGAGCACTTGCAGCGCTTCTTGAATCTTCACCTCTGTTATCGTATCAATGCTGCTCGTTGCCTCATCAAGAATGAGAATCTCAGGATCAGCAAGTATTGCTCTTGCAATTGACAGCAGCTGCTTTTGACCTTGGCTTATGCTGTTGCCGTCTGCTTGCAGCACAGTTTCATAGCCGTCTGGCAGGCTGTCAATAAAGCTTTGTGCATTGGCAAGCTGTGCCGCTTCCTCTACTTCTTTGTCAGAAGCATCTAATCTTCCATAACGAATATTTTCGCGAATAGTTCCGCCAAATAAATAGGCATCCTGAAGAACAAAGCCCATATGTTTGCGCAAACTCTCTCTTTTTATTGACGTAATATCCTTGCCATCTAGTTTGATGACTCCACCAGTGGCATCATAGAATCTGGACAGCAGATTAATGACCGTTGTTTTTCCTGCACCTGTTGGTCCAACAAGAGCAATTGTTTCACCAGGTTTAGCATGGAAGCTTACACCCTCAAGTATTCCTTTATCTTCTTCATAAGCAAAAGACACATTGGAAAACACAACATCCCCTGATACTTGATCAAGTGAGTCTGCTTTTTCTTCATCCTCGTCCTCGCTTTGCTCATCAAGCACTTCAAACACTCTTTCTGCCCCGGCAATTGCCGACAACAATGTGTTGAATTGGTTGGAAAGATCATTCAATGGCCGAGTGAACTGTCTTGAGTACTCAACAAATATGACGACAATTCCAATAGAAATGTTTCCTGTTTTTAAAATAATTAGACCACCTACGCCTACTATTAGGGCAAAACTAATATTATTGAGCATATTCATCAGCTTGGGGATAAACCCTGAATAAACCTGTGCCCAATAGCTGACGTTCTTCAAGCTTTCACCTTTATCCACAAGCTCCATAATCATTTTGTCTTCTAATGAGAAGGTTTTAACAATACGCTGACCTGAAATGGACTCTTCAATAAAACCATTAAGCTCCCCTAATTTTTGCTGTTGCTGTTTAAAAAGCAGGCCTGTTCTGGCTGTAATCCATTTCATGCCCCAATACATGGCAGGTATGATAATTAAGCTCAATACAGTTAGAAGCGGACTAAGCCAAAGCATGATGGAAATCGTCCCTATAAGTGTCAGTACGCTTGAAAAAATCTGGATAACAGAGCTGTTAAGTGTTGAGCTAACATTTTCAATATCATTCGTGACCCTGCTCATCAGTTCTCCATGCTGTTTTTTATCAAAATAGGCAATTGAAAGCTCATGAAATTGGGCAAACAAGTCCGTTCGAAGCTTATAAACAGTTGATTGAGAAATACCAATCATCCAGTAATTCTGCAAGAATAGGCTGACAGAATAAAGGAAATAGATAATGCCCAATAGAAGAAGCATCGTGCCAAGCCCATTAAATTCTTTATTAACAATATAATTATCAATGGATATCCCTACTAAATACGGACCAAGCAGTCCTAAAAAGCAGCTGACTGCGACAAGAAAAAGCACGAGAATAAGAAGACCTTTCTGAACAGCCATGTATTGCCATAATCGGTACATTGTCTTGCCCATATTACGTGGTTTTGCTTTTGCTTTGACCTTTTTCTTTACTGCCTTCGTATCTAAATCTGGCTTCGGATAATGAAAGGCTTCTGTTAATGTCTTATACATGGCTTGCCTCCTCTTTACCTAGCTGTGATTCTACTATCTTCTGGTACAATTTATTTTCCTTCAGCAGCTGATCATGATGGGCATATGCAAGGATTTTGCCTTCCTCCATAAGCAGAATTCTGTTTGCCTTTCGGGCAGTTGAAATTTTTTGCGTTATTAACAGTGCCGTCGCATTGTATGTGGATATTGCTCGAAGAAGCTCTTTTTCTGTCTGTAAATCTAAAGCACTAGTACTATCATCTAGAAGGAGGATTTTCGGTTTCCTCACAAGTGCCCTAGCAATGGATAGCCTTTGTCTTTGACCACCAGATAAATTTATTCCCTTTTGCCCGATTCTAGTATCATACTTCATTGGAAGCTTCATAATCGTATCGTGTATTTGCGCATCCTTAGCTGCCTTTACAATTTCATTGTCTGTGGCAAAAGGATTTCCCCAACGAATATTTTCTTTAATTGTTCCAGTAAACAATAAGGAAACCTGTGGAACATAGCCAATTTGCTTTCTTATGGAATCAAGATTGTATTCTCTTATGTCTGTGCCATCAATATAAACTGCTCCCTTTGTCGGTTCATATAATCTTGGAATAAGCTGGAATAAGGTTGTTTTCCCTGCTCCGGTTATTCCCATAACAGCAATCACTTCATTTGGCTGGACAGTAAAGCTAATACCTGCAAGCACATTGTATTCTGTATTTGGATAAACAAAAGCAACATCTTTGAATTCTAATTTCCCGTTTATTTCAAGCTGTTTTGAGGCATTTTCGTTTCCATTGCTATCCTTTTCTTCCATTTCAAATACTTCCTGCAGCCTGTCAGCAGATGCCTTACAACGGGATACCACCATAATTAGCATGGTTATGACAGATAAAGAAGAGGTTATTCTTAAGGAATAGTTTATGATTGCCACAACATCCCCAACCTGTGTTTGCCCTGCTGCAATTTGACCTGACCCTAACCAAAGAATAGCAATAATACATAAATTCATAATGAACAAAAGGAGTGGTACGGTAATTTCCATTAACCTTAGGGCTTTTTCTGTATTTCTTCTTAAGTCATTACTGGCAAAAATAAATCGGTCTGTTTCAAATCGTTTTCGAACATATGCCTTAATCAGCTTTACGGCTGTTAAGTTTTCAAGCATAACATTGTTCACAAAGTCCAATTTCCCTTGAACTTTTTTAAACATCCTTCCGCCTTTGCGGATAACCCAAATAAACATTAGGATAATCACAGGAATTGTCACTGCAAGCAAAAGAGCCAGTCTTGCATTGACAACGAAGGACATGATGATTCCTCCAATTATTAATAATGGTGACCTTAACAGAAAACGCAGCCCCATAAAAATCATGTTCTGCAGCTGTGTAATATCATTTGTCAGCCTTGTTATTAAGGAAGAGCTGGCAAACTTGCTGCTGTTGGCAAATGTGAAGTATTGAATGATTGAGTAAAGCTCTTTTCGGAGGCTGTAGCCGAAATTTTGGCTGACATGAGCGGAATAAAAAGTGTTAATAATGCCTGCAGCAAAAGCAAGCAGTGAAATGCCGACAAGGATACTTCCCCAAAGGATAACGGTTTCTGTGTGTTCCTGTGCAAGACCATCATCAATAATTTTTGCCATGATAAGTGGCTGGACCAGCTCTACTGCAAGTTCTGTCAGCATTAGAATTAGTGCAATGGCGATGCTGACTTGATATGTCCAAAGCCTTTTAAAAATTTTTGTCATTTTTCTCCTCCCGCCTTTTGCACATATAAATTAGCGTTTACGATTTCTTTAGGAAAACTAAATATTGTTAATATCATACCTCTTTTTCCATAAATAGAAAACATGGTTTCAGCATTGTCATAGTACTTTTTTTAAAGAGGAGAAAAAGCTATTCATGCTAAAAAAAGACTGTAGAAAACATTCTACAGTCTTTTCCTTAACGCTTAATTAACTTTACAATTATTCTGCTCCTGTCATTGCCCACTTATACAGCTCATTATGGAAGCCGAATACTTTTGGACCGCCGACTGCCACGTCTTTTGAAATTGCTCCGAAATCATAATCTGAATAAAGGGTGAATACTGGCAATTCCTTGCTCCAAATTGCTTGAAGCTCGTTGTAAATCTCTTTACGCTTCTCTGTATCTGGCTCTTGTTTACCAGCAAGCAGAAGCTTATCAACCTCAGGATTGCTGTAGTTTGTATAGTTGCTTGTAGCATTGCTTCCGTAAACAGTTGTTACGTCAGGATCGATTGTGTTCGTGAAGCCCATCAACAGCAAATCGAATTCGCCTGCTTTAGCTTTTGACATAATAGTTGGGAAATCATATGTTGTTGTATTAAGTTTTATACCAATTGCCTCTAGGTTTTGAGCAATGATGTCAGCTGATTGCTCACGGACTTTATTTCCGATAGGTACAACAAAGTCAATTGTTTTGTCAAAGTCCCATCCAGCTTCCTCCAGCAGTTGTTTAGCCTTTTCAGGATCATAAGTATATGTTGCTAAATCCTTATCCAAGTATGGACTGACAGATGTATATGGTCCGTCGACAATCTCCCCCTCGCCCTTTAACAGCTGATTAACAATTTTTTCACGGTCAATCGCATAAGCAAATGCTTGGCGGACTTTTTCATCCGTGATTTTTTCTGTGTTGAACATCATGTTTTGATAGCCATATGTTTTTTCTGTTTTTGTTGTTACATTTTCAAAACCTTTCACTGTATCAAAATCCTGTACAGCAATCTTACCGATACCACCGGCAGCATTCATTTGAATTTCGCCTGTTTGAAGCTGTGCAACAAGATTTGCTGCAGGCATAATTTTCACGAACATTTTATCGAGTTGTACTTCACCTAAATAGTAATTATCATTCTTTTCATACTCTACATATTGGTCTTTAGCATATTGTACGAACTTGAATGGTCCATTTGTTACAGTTGGTTTTTGCATGAACGGATCCTTTTGTAAGTCTTCTGGAGCTACATCCTTTAATACATGCTCTGGAAGAATCATAAACTTAGAGCCAAGCTGTTCTTTTACCATATTTGGATCAACTGGTGTTTTTGTTTTAAATTGGATTGTTTTGTCGTCAACAATTGTTAATGATGGTATCTCCGTAACGCCGTCCGGGAACTTACCACTTTCGTTCAATCCGTCAATAATCGTCAAATATGTTCCTATTGCTGTTTCTGTTTTAGGGTTTGCAACAAGATTCATTGTAAATGCAACGTCATTTGCAGTTACTGGTGTTCCGTCAGACCATTCTGCTTTCTCATTCAACTTAATTGTGAATGTTTGATTATCTTCTGTTTCAAATGAATCTGCAAGCTTAGGAGTAAACTCAAGTGGTCCTGTCATTTCCAAAAACGTATCAAACATAAATTTTTCCAGCCATGAAGCCGCAATATCGGATGAGTTAATAGGGTTGAAGCTGACTGGAGCATTTACTAGTCCAATATACATTGTGTTGCCTTTAGAGCTCCCTGAGTTCGTTCCAGTGTTTGCCACACCAGAACATGCTGTCAATAAAAGCAGGAGCGCAATCGTGAATAAGCCTAATCCTTTTCTGAATACATTCTTCATCTGTTTTCCCCCATTTATCTATAGAATGTGAATCATATATTCTCATCACTTACTTCAAGCTTTTTGGATCCATTGCATCACGCAGCCCGTCACCCATGAAGTTAATGGATAGAACGGAAAGTAAAATCATGATACCTGGAGGAATCCACAGCCATGGCTGTGATGCCAATACCGTAATTGATTGTGCTTCAGTTAACATATTTCCCCAGCTTGCTGTTGGCGGCTGCACCCCCATGCCGAGAAAGCTTAAGGAAGCCTCCATGATAATCGCAGAAGCAATACCGAATGTTGCATTTACTAGAATTGGAGCAATACAGTTTGGCAGTATGTGTTGGAACACGATTTTTGGTGTGGAAAATCCTAACGCGACTCCTGCCTTAACATAGTCCATTTCCTTAATGGAAAGAACGCTCCCTCTCACAAGCCTTGCAATGGACGGCCAGCCTAGCAGGCCTAAAACAAGGATAACGTTGATTAGCTTCGGTCCCATGATGCTTACCAAAACAAGGATAACCATCAAATATGGGAAAGACATAAATACATCTGTTAAGCGCATAATAACCATATCTACCCATTTACCAAAGTATCCGGCAATTGCTCCTAACACTGTGCCAATGGCAACATAAATGGCAACAGCGCCAACACCTACGGATAAAGAGACTCTAGCAGCATATATAAGTCTGCTGAATAAATCTCTGCCTACCTCGTCTGTTCCAAGTAAATGCTCTGAAGAAGGTGCTGCAGCGAACTCCCCTTCAACAGCATATGGATTATGGGGAGCGATAAGCGGAGCAAAGAGTGCCATCAGCACAATTAAACTGAAAATGATCATCCCGACAACTGCCAGCTTATGTTTAAAAAAACGTTTCGTTATTAGCTTTAAATAGCTTTCCTCATTACCCAGCTCCTCTTTAACAGCAACAGGCATCTGATTAATTGGCAATTCTGTACCAAGTTTTGCATTTGGTATACTCATTCTACTTCCTCCCCCCTAGCTATATTTGATGCGTGGATCGACAACAGAATAAAGAATATCTGTCAGCAAATTAGAGAACAACACCGCGAATGCTGCCAAGAAGTTAATCGCCATCAATGTTGGATAGTCCCTAGAACTAATGGACTGTATCGTTAATTGACCTAAACCAGGCCATTGAAAAATCTGTTCTGTTACAACTGCACCGCCGATTAACACTGGTATCTCCATACCTATAATCGTAATAATGGGAATAAGAGCATTTTTCAAAGCATGCTTATTTGTGACAACAAACTCCTTTAGTCCTTTCGCTCTAGCTGTCCGCAAATAATCCTGCCCAAGCACTTCTAGCATGCTGCTTCTCACATAACGGACCGTGCTTCCTGCTATCCCTGTTCCTAATATGGCTGCCGGAAGCAGTAAATGGATAAATGTATCCATAAAGCCGCCCGTACTTCCTAATGTGAACATTCCACCAGTAGGGAGAATGCCCAGCACTAATGAAAATAGGTAGATTGCGCCAAGACCGAGGAAAAAGCTTGGTATGGAAACACCTAAAAAGGAAAAGGTTGTTGTCAAATAATCAATCCAAGAATACTGTTTGGAGGCACTGAGAATTCCAATTGGAATCGCAATAATATAAGCAATGACAAGTGCTGCCCCCATCAAAAGTAATGTTGGACCGACTCTGTTCATGATTAAGTCAAGAACAGGTTCATATGTTGTATAGGAAAAGCCAAAATCACCATGAAGCAGGTTGCCAAGCCATCGGATATATTGGACATATATTGGATCGTTCAATCCAAGAGCTTCCTTTTTTGCTTCTGCATCTGCTTCTGTGGCATCCGGATTAAGGTACATGTCAACAGGGTTACCGGGTGCCATATTAATGATGAAAAAATTAAAAATTGTAACCCCAAACAATACTGGAATGGCAATCAATACTCTTCTGATAATGTACTGTAGCATTTATGAGCTCCCTCCCTTGTTTATGATAGTGGAAAATGACAGGCTACCGTATGGCTATCCCCGCTCAAAACCGGCTCCTTCTCTTTACAAATACTTGCTGCAAATGGACATCTCGTGTGGAATCTGCAGCCTTTAGGAGGATTTGCCGGACTTGGTACATCACCTTCAACTACAATACGCTCTCTATTTCGTAAATGCGGGTTTGGAATCGGATAGGCGCTTAATAATGCTTGTGTATATGGATGCTTTGGTTTGGAGAATATATCTGCTGTTTTACCAAGCTCCACGATTTTCCCAAGATACATGACAGCGATTCTGTCACTGATATATTTGACTGCCCCAAGACCGTGGGCAATGAACAGATACGTTAAATTGAATTCCTTTTGCAAATCCTTGAGCAGGTTCAGCACTTGTGCCTGGATAGAAACATCCAGTGCAGACACAGGCTCATCACAAACAATCAATTTCGGATTCAGCATTAGCGCCCGGGCTATTCCAATTCTTTGTCGTTGTCCACCTGAAAACTCATGCGGGTATCTGCCTTTATGAAACTTTGTTAATCCAACTGTCTCTAGCATTTGATCGACCTTTTTGCTCACCTCTTCCTTAGAGGCAAGCTTATGTGCCAAAAGCGGCTCTGCCAAAAGGTCCCCAATTCTTTTACGCGGATTGAGAGAGGAATAAGGATCCTGGAAAATGATTTGCATTTGCGTCCTGATTTTCCGCAATTCTCCTTTACTTAAGTCTGCCATATCTTTTCCCTCAAACAGCACACTCCCCTCAGTAGGAGGGTCAAGCTTTACAATTGCTCTTCCTGTCGTAGATTTGCCGCAGCCTGATTCCCCAACAAGTGAAATGGTTTCACCTGGATAGATAGAAAAATCCAGTCCGTCTACTGCTTTTACGTGACCTACTGTTTTAGATAAAACTCCTTTTTTGATTGGATAATATTTTTTGAGATTTTTAATTTCCAAAAGCGGCTCGTTTAATTGTCCTAATATTCCGTCTTTTTCAGGTAAAGTTATCATGCTCATACGTTTACCTCGCTTCCACTAGTATGTGTACTTGTCTTGCTGCCTACTTCCTCATAAAGCCAGCATCTCACTTTATGATTACTGTTGCCATCAACAGCTAAATGGGGAGGTCTGTCAGTTACGCATTTTTCCGTGGCATACGGACATCTTGTGTGAAAGCGGCAGCCCTTTGGCATCTGCTGCAATGTCGGTACAGAACCAGGAATCGAATAAAGCTTTTGGTCTGAATCATATTCCAAGTGTGGTATAGATTCAATCAGGCCCTTCGTATAAGGATGCTTCGGTTCATCAAATAATGTAAACACATCAGCCTCTTCTACAACCTGCCCTGCATACATGACAATTACCTTGTCAGCCATTTCAGCGATAACGCCTAAGTCATGGGTGATCATCATAATAGATGTATTTGATTCCTTTTTTAAGCTTTTCATCAATTCAAGAATTTGAGCTTGGATTGTTACATCAAGGGCTGTTGTCGGCTCATCTGCAATCAGCAGCTTCGGCTTGCACGACAATGCCATTGCAATCATAACCCTCTGTCTCATTCCCCCTGAAAGAGAATGGGGATATTCATCAATGATTACTTCTGCTCTTGGTATTCCCACCTTCTGAAGCATTTCGACCGCATACTTCTTTGCTTCTTTTGCAGTGTAATCCATATGCAGACGAATCAATTCAACCATTTGGTTTCCTATTGTGAAGACAGGATTTAAGGATGTCATCGGCTCCTGAAAAATCATGGATATTTCATTGCCGCGGACCTTTCGCATTTCTGCTTCCGAGACCTGTGCCAAGTCCTTGCCATTCAGCTTAATAGAGCCTTTCTTTATAAAGCCATGTGTTCCTAGAAGTCTCATGATAGATAAAGAAGTAACACTTTTTCCGCAGCCAGATTCACCGACAATTCCGATTGTCTCACCAGGCTCCAGCTGGAAAGTCACTTCTTCGACAGAAATGACTTCCCCCTTATCTGTTTTAAAAGCCGTTTGCAGTTTATCTACTTCTAAGATATTGTTCCCCATTCTTCCCCCTCCAGTTTTAGTTCATTTATATAGTAGAAGATTCTACTAATGCACCAGCCTTTTCTGGATTGATATAAAAATCGATAAGACTCAAGAAAATCTTAGCTGTATCGAGCATCGCTCTCTCATCAAATGTAAACAATGGATGATGATGCGGATATACAGCACCAATTTCTTCATTTCTGGCACCAACTGAAAAGAAAGTTCCTGGTCTATGCTGAAGATAATAAGCAAAATCCTCTCCGCCCATCCCCGGCTTAATAATTTCAACAAGCTTCTGTTCTGGTAAATTTGCTTTAACACATTCTACTAGAATCTCAGTCTCTTCCTTCGTATTCACAGTCGAAGGATAGCCCCTTGTATAGTTAAATTCATAGGTAGCATGAAACACCTTGCAAACCCCACTAATTAGCTCATCCATTTCTTTTTCAATAAGATCACGAACATCCTCGTCAAAAGTCCGGACTGTGCCTGCCAATTCTGCAGTGTCAGCAATAACATTTCCTGCGTTTCCGGCATGAAATGACCCGATTGAAATGACAGCTGGTTTTTGCGGATTAACACGGCGGCTGACAATATGCTTCAATTGGTTAGCAATTTGCGCCCCAATTGCAATGGAATCAATAGTTTGGTGTGGCGATGCTCCGTGACCACCCTTGCCTTGAATTTTCAATTCAAAAGTATCACTTGCAGCAGATGTAGGGCCTACTCCGTATAGCACCTCTCCGAGAGCATTTCCTGAAGCAAGATGTGCTCCAAACACAACGTCTACTCCGTCCAAGCATCCGTCCTCAATCATTGCGATTGCGCCTCCTGGCGGGAGTTCCTCTGCATGCTGATGAAGAAGAACAATATTGCCAGCAAGATGTTCCTTATTGTCATTCAACACCTTAGCTACAGCAAGCAATGTTGCTGTATGGCCATCATGTCCACAAGCATGCATAACGCCATCGATTTTTGATTTGAAAGGAACTTCCTTCTCATCCTGGATTGGTAATGCATCAAAGTCTGCTCTTAACGCAATGGTTTTTCCCGGCTTTGATCCATAGATTTTCCCAACAACTCCATTTCCTCCAACATTCCTTTTTACTTCAATTCCGAAGCTCTCCAGCAGATCTCCAATCATCTTGCTCGTGTTCACTTCTTGAAAGGAAAGCTCAGGATTTTCGTGCAAATGCCGTCTCCATTCCACCATAGAATCATACATTGCTTCTATTTCCTCATACCATTTGCCTAACATTGCAGATCACTCCCATCCATTATTTTTGATCTTTGCTTGATATTGATTTTCTTATTGAACAGCTTCGGCCACCTCTTCTTCCGATTTCACAGCAATATAGTGGTCAACAATACTCAAAAATGCTTTACCTGCATAAATCATCGCTTTCTCATCAAAATCAAACATTGGATGGTGGTGCGGGTAGCTTTGCATCCCTTCTACTCTTGCACCAGTGTGAAAGAACATGCCTGGCTTTTCTAAAAGATAGTAGGAAAAATCCTCTGCGCCCATGATTGGTGAAGACCTGACAACCATCTCTTTATCTAAGCTGTCTGCAATTGCCTTTTCAAAAACAGCCACTTCCTCTTCGTGATTGAATACTGCAGGATAACCCTTTATGTAATTCACTTCACAAGTTGCCTGCATACTTTCGCAAATACCTTCTGCCATCAAGCGTATTTCTTCTTCCATAAATACACGCAAATCCTTATCAAGTGTTCTTACCGTTCCAGTCAGTGTTGCCTTTGACGCGATAACATTTTTGGCATTACCGCTGTGGAAGGAACCGACTGACAGCACAACCGGATTTAATGGGTCCACTCTGCGGCTTGCAATAAATTGCAGCTGTGTGACAAGGGCAGTTCCAACAGCAATGGCATCGACTGTCTCATGTGGTGAAGAGCCATGTCCCCCTTTTCCTGTTACCGTTATTTCAAATGCATCAGCTGCCGCTTGTGAATAGCCTGGTTTGCAATAATATTTTCCTAATTCACTCAAGCTGGAAAGATGTGCCCCAAATACTACATCGACGCCTTCTAGGCAGTCATCTTCAATCATTGCTTTTGCTCCTCCTGGCGAAAGCTCCTCTGCATGCTGGTGCAGCAGCACCACATTGCCTGCGATACTTTCTTTGTTATCCTGAAGTACCTTGGCTACAGCAAGCAATGTGGCAGTATGTCCATCATGCCCACATGCATGCATGACTCCGTCTACCTTTGATTTATAGGAAACCTCCTTTTCATCCTGGATTGGCAGTGCATCGAAATCTGCACGCAACGCAATTGTTTTTCCTGGTTTAGCACCATAAATTTTGCCAACTACACCTCTTCCGCCAACATTGCGTCTCACTTCTATTCCAAATCCCTCTAGGATATCCGCAATCATCTTCGGTGTTTCTACCTCTTGAAACGAAAGTTCTGGATATTGATGCATATGTCTTCTCCACTCCACCATCTGATCAAACATACCTTCTAGTTCTTCATGCCAATTTTGTAACATACGTTCCCTCCTAATATAATGAAGAATTTTTACATCTTTTCCTAAAGGTTGTTATAACTTGTAACATTACTATATTTAATCGTTAAAAAAGGATAATTATGCAATTTTCACTGCTGGAATGACTTATCTCTTTTCCTTTAAATACTGACTTTCTCCTTTCTTATTTGCTATTAATTTTTCTATTTCTTATAAATTAACTTCAAAATTAGGATTAGTATACTAAGTTTTTTTAATTATCATAATTAACAGAATTAATAGTTAATTATTCTTTTTAGACATATTTTTCACTTTTTCTTCTTTTATCAATGTTGTTTCCGCTTTCATTTTTAAAGAGTTAATCCAATTGTGTTAGATATTCTGACATTCAAAGCCTTTTAAATTTTTTCCTGACAATTCTCTTGTCCGAATATAACCAGCTTCTATAAATGAAAAAAAAGATGCTTGGACAGAGCTTGAGTTTTCTTATCTTCGCCTGCGGGAACTAAATCTTGCTCCACTTCCCTTAGTAGTCGAGTATCTTTTGCTCCACCCCACTAAAATTTCCCATTATTGTTTTTAGACTGCAAACAAAAAACCGAACTATTAATCAATAAATGATAAATAGTTCGGTTGAATTAGACTTCCATATATCCCAGCCTCTACTGGAAAAATTCCTCATATAGTGCTTTAACGGCTTTTTTCGCAAATTGTTCCTTTACACCAAACATCATACTGACTTCTGATGAGCCTTGGTTAATCATCTCGATATTGACTCCAGCTTCTGCTAATGCTTTGGCTGCACGAGAAGTTGTGCCAACATTATGGCGCATTCCTTCTCCAACAACCATAATTAATGATAGGTCATGCTCTATGACAGCTTCTTCAGCATTAAGTTCTTCCTTTATCCTTGCAAGCAGTTCGCCTTCATCAATATGTATTAATTGATCTTGGCGCAATATGATTGTCAGGTCATCAATACCTGAAGGCATATGCTCATACGAAATCCCATATTCCTCCAAAATAGAAAGGATTCTTCTTGCAAATCCAATTTCTTTATTCATTAAATATTTACTTATATATATGGAACAAAAACCTTTATCATTTGCAATCCCGACAACTGGTCCATTATCATTACTGCGTTGTGCTGCGATTTTTGTGCCTGGAACAAGTGGATTATTAGTATTTTTCACATGGACTGGAATGCCGGCGCGATAAGCAGGAATCAATGCTTCTGCATGAAAGACAGAAAACCCTGCATAGGATAACTCGCGCATTTCCCTGTATGTGAGCATACTAATCTCTTTTGGCTTGGAGACAATCGTTGGATTTACAGTATAGACTGCATCAACATCCGTGAAATTCTCATAAACAGATGCCTTCACACCATTCGCCACTATCGCACCAGTAATATCAGAGCCGCTTCTGGAAAAAGTCACAACATCACCTGATTTGCTATAACCAAAAAACCCTGGGAACACAACGATGTCCTCATACTCTCTTAAAAGCTGTAAACGGTCATAAGACTCTGGAAGCACCTGGGCATTGCCAGGCTCATCAGTTACAATCAGTCCGGCCTCCTGCGGATTAACATACACTGCTTTCAAGCCTCTGGCAGTTAAGAAGGCTGCGACCAATTTAGCATTATTGTCTTCCCCGCTCGCCTTGACTGCCTCCATAAAGGAATGAGCATTCTCTTTATTTCCATCCAACAGCTCAAGAAAATCCTGTTTAATTTGTGTAATAATGTCACTTGAAAGATCAAGTTCTCTGGCAATATCCGCATATCTTGCGATCACCTGCGCAACTTCTTCTCCAGGATCCTTGCCTGCTAATACCTTCTCTCCGCAGCTAATTAGCAGGTCTGTCACTTTTGTATCCCGCTCATTCCTTTTTCCTGGAGCAGAAACTACCACCACTCTCCGCTCCTTGTCATCCTTTAATATTTGCAATACCTTTTCTAATTGCTGTCCTGATGCTAAAGAACTTCCGCCAAACTTTACTACCTTCATGCCGCCATCTCCCATTACTTCAATTAATATTAATGCTTGTATTATTTCCCCATGCTTGCATTCCCATAAACTGCAGAACTTTTCCAATAATATGTTTTTTAAATTTTCCATTATTTTATGCTAAACATATTATTACTTTTTTACATGTAAGATGCAAGATATTTCTTCATTAGGTGTACATTTGTGCATGAAGAGAGGACAAAAGCATTTATTTATTTAAAAAAATACTGATGGACTAGCACATTTCCATTATTTTTGTAAAGCAAAAGGCTTCCCTCTTTGGAGAATTTGCGTTAAGATAATATTTAGAAAAACGAAATGTTTTCGGAAAGAAGTGTTATTTTTGGACGATTATCAACAGTATTCAAAACGCAACTTGTCGATTATGTGGTTCGCTAATTTTTTTATAAGCGGAAGCATGACAATGGTTTTGCCCTTTCTATCCCTTTATATTGAGTCAATGGGGAACTTTTCAGAGAAGTATGTTCAGCATTGGTCTGGCCTCTGTTTTTCTGTCACCTTCATCGCAGCCTTTTTGTTTTCTCCAATTTGGGGAAAGATTGGGGATAAGTTTGGAAGGAAAAAAATCTTAATCGCATTAGGCTTCGGCCTCGGTCTCTCCATATTCTTAATGAGCTTTGTCACTTCTGTATGGCAACTATTTGCACTCCGCTTTTTTACAGGCTTCTTTACAGGATTTATTCCTATGTCACAGGCATTTATCGCTACACAAACCCCTAAAAAAACGGCTGGGAAGGTACTAGGTACCCTGCAGACAGGCAGTATTACAGGTTCCCTTATCGGTCCTTTACTTGGTGGTGCGATAGCTGACAGCATTGGTTACTCTGATACATTCCGCTATACTTCATTTGCCATACTACTGTCAGTAATATTGGTCTTCACAACGAAGGAATTTATTCTCCCTGTCGCCAAAGGCATTAAACAGCATTATTCTACAAAAGAGGTACTTGGGTACATCTTAAAAAACCCTATATTTATAACAGTATTGCTTATTTCGGCAGTTATCCAAATTGCCCATTTCAGCATTCAGCCAATCCTGTCTTTATATGTAAGTGAACTGCATGGCACAGAAAGCATTGCTTTATTTTCTGGTATTGCCTTTTCTGCAGCAGGTTTAGGAAACTTACTAATGGCACGGAAGTGGGGAGAGCTTGGCGACCGAAAAGGCTATCTGAAGCTGCTGGTGATCTTGCTATTTATTGCAGGAATTGTCTATTTCCCAGGCGGGTTCGTTACTGACTATTGGCAGCTTTTGATTATTCGGTTTCTGCTCGGTGTGTCCATTGGCGGACTTATCCCAGTTAGAATTGCCTATATAAGACAAGAAGTTCCGATTACTATGCAAGGTGAAGTAATGGGATACGAAACAAGTCTCCGCTTTCTCGGAAATATAATTGGACCAACCTTCGGCGGAATAATAGCAGGGCATTATGGCTTTTCAGCTGTGTTCTTCACGACAAGCAGCCTTCTGCTTATATGCGGTGTATTCTTAGTAACGATGATGCATCGTCACCCAAAATATGTAAAACATACCATATCATAATAAACGGAAAGTCTCTTCTTTCATTAAGTTATGTTATATAATAAAGGTATACTTTAGTGCATTTAGTGAATGCTGCATTTAGTATACCTTTATTATTTTTTTTAGGAGGAATTAAGACGATGGCTAAATCTACTGCAAAGAAAAAGCGCGAAAAACAGCTGCGTGAAACTGGATTTAATGTTGCTATTAAAAGAGGCGACTGGGGTTCGATTAACCCGATGACTAAAACGACAAAAACGAAGCTTGAGCTGCTTCACAGCAAAGCGAAAAAGCATAAAAAGAACCATTCATCCGGCGATTTGGAGAATGGTTCTTTTTTATTCTGGATAATAAATCAGGACAAAAATCGTCGCCAATTCATCCCCTGTATTAATGTACATATGGTCCCGATTGGATGTGAAGGATAGTGCGTCTCCTTTTTCCAAATGATACTTATCCTCGCCAATAACAATTGCGATATTTCCCTCTCCAACAAAGACATATTCCTCCCCTGCATGCTTTTCAGAAAAATGCTCTGTTTTTGCATCCAATTCTACCGTATACACCTCAAATTTCTTTTCAGGATGATACGGAAAAAGAGAAAACAGCCGATAATGATTGGAATCATCCTTAAATGGCTCTATGTCTTTGAAACGAACCTTTTTAACTGTTGTAGCATTTTCTGTCATGAAATAGGAAAAGGAAACCTGCAGTCCCATTGCTATTTTCCATAATGTCGAAACTGTTGGATTTGATTTTCCCTTTTCTATTTGGGCAAGCATTGCTTTACTAACCCCTGTCAGCTCAGCGGCTTTATCAAGACTATATCCTCTACTCTTACGAAGATTTTCAAGATTTTTTCCAATTACATTTGAAATAGAATCCATTTTCCACTCCTTAAAATTGTCATTGATTAATTATTCAGGCTTTTATATACTGTACATTATAACATACATTTATATAACATATTAAACATTTAGGGGGTATCATCCTGGAAACTTCGAAGGTTTATGTACGGAAAGAAGATGATTCCTTCACCTTTTTGGACGGAGTCAAAGATTGCATCCCAACATTGTTAGGCTATATCAGCATTGGTTTGGCAATGGGAGTTGTTGGCGTATCTTCTGGCTTAGATATTTTTGCTGTGTTTTTAATGTCGCTCCTTGTTTATGCTGGATCTGCACAATTTATCATTTGTGCAATGATTGCTGCTGGGAGTCCTATTGGAGCGATTGTGCTGACAACCTTTATCGTTAACCTAAGACATTTACTTCTCAGCTCCGCTTTAGCACCAAGGTTTACGCAATATTCTTTATTAAAAAACATCGGCATCGGCAGCTTAGTAACAGATGAATCCTTTGGAGTTGCTATTACAAAAATCTCCAAAAACATTCCTATAACAGATCGCTGGATGAATGGTCTCAATATTACAGCCTATACTGTCTGGATTATCTCCTGCACGGTCGGAGCATACGCAGGAAAATGGTTTCCGGATCCTAAAACATTCGGCCTTGATTATGCATTAACTGCCATGTTTGTTGCACTATTAATTCTTCAGCTGCAGACTGTCCAACGAACGAAATTAAGGCATTACCTATTTTTAATGGCTGTTATGGTCGTATTAATGGTGCTGCTTTCAGCTATCATGTCGAGCAGCCTTGCAGTCATTGTGGCGACAATTATTACAGCAACGATTGGAGTGGTAACTGATAATGAGCACAACAACTGAATACCTCCTGCTGCTTGTTGGCTGTATGCTTGTAACGCTTATTCCGCGAGTATTGCCGTTTATCGTTGTCAGAAGCTTTGCTGTTCCAAAGCCTGTGGAAAAATGGCTGTCTTATTTACCAGTTTGTATATTTACAGGCCTTATTGTCGAGAATTTAATCACAGCAACTAATACAGGCATGCAAATAAACTGGAATGTTTTACTAGCAACAATTCCGACACTTTTGATTGCAATATGGACAAAAAGTTTGCTGACAACCGTCCTTGCCGGAGTAGTCTTAATGGCTTTAATCCGCTTCTTTTTCTAACAGAATTTTTAAATACACTCCTTAAAAAGACTATTCTAGGACTTTCGTTTCTTTTCTAGGAAGTTTATAATAAAATATTGGATATATTATTGATATAATCAAAAGAAGAATTTTTTTTGCTTTATCATTTATACAAAAATGTGCTAATGTCTTAAATCTTGGCACATTTATCTTTATACATAGGAGAAAGGTGGTCATATAGTGGAGAACAATTCAAATTTTATCAAGAATATTATGAAGGAAGATTTGGAAACAGGGAAGCATAACACGGTTATCACTCGATTCCCTCCAGAACCGAATGGCTATTTGCATATCGGCCATGCTAAATCAATCTTCATTAATTTTGGACTAGCAGATGAATTTAACGGAAAAACAAATTTACGTTTCGATGACACAAATCCTCTTAAGGAAGACATTGAATATGTTAATGCTATTAAAGAAGATGTAGAATGGCTTGGTTACAAATGGGAGAACCTGCTTTTTGCTTCTGATTACTTTGAGGAAATGTACAAACGTGCTGTATTGCTTATTAACAAAGGGCTGGCATATGTTGACGACTTGAATGCAGATCAAATTCGCGAATACCGTGGAACATTGACAGAACCAGGAAAAAACAGTCCATACAGAGAGCGCACAATCGAAGAAAACTTAGCGCTGTTCCAAGCTATGCGTGAAGGCAAATTCGGTAACGGTGAAAAAGTACTGAGAGCAAAAATTGATATGGCATCACCAAATATCAATTTACGTGACCCAGTTATTTACCGTATTTCTCATGCTTCACACCATAATACTGGGGACAAGTGGTGCATTTACCCAATGTACAGCTTTGCACACCCATTAGAGGATGCTATTGAAGGGGTAACGCACTCACTGTGTACGACTGAATTCGAAGACCAACGCCCGCTTTATGACTGGGTTATTAGAGAATGTGAAATGGAAAGCACACCTCAGCAAATTGAGTTTGGCCGCTTGAATATCACAAATACTGTTATGAGTAAGCGTAAACTGAAGCTTTTAGTTGATGAGAAGTTTGTGGATGGCTGGGATGATCCACGTATGCCAACAATTTCTGGCTTGAGAAGACGAGGCGTAACACCTGAAGCAATTCATGAATTCAGTAAAGAGCTTGGTATTTCCAAAGGATCAGGTGCAGTAGATTCTGCCATGCTGGATCATTTTGTCAGAGAAGACTTGAAACTGAAGGCTCCTCGAACAATGGGTGTTCTTAATCCATTGAAGGTGGTTATCACAAACTATCCTGAAGGCCAAGTTGAAATGCTGGATGCAGAAATTAACCCTGAAAATCCGGAGATGGGCATACGTCAAATTCCTTTCTCCCGTGAGATTTACATCGAACAGGAAGATTTCATGGAAGATCCTCCAAAAAAATACTTCCGTCTATTCCCTGGCAATGAAGTCCGCCTAAAACATGCTTACTTCATTAAATGCGAGGAAGTTATTAAGGATGACCAAGGCAATGTAATGGAACTGCGTTGTACCTATGACCAAGAAACAAAAAGCGGATCTGGATTTACAGGCAGAAAAGTAAAAGGCACATTACACTGGGTCGAAGCTACAAATGCAATTCCTGCTGAATTCCGTTTGTATGAACCACTTATTTTAGACGATGAAGCAGATGAAATGGCAGAAGGAGAAACCTTCCTTGACTATGTTAATGAGAAGTCTCTTGAAATTGTCCAAGGCTTCATCGAACCGAATATGAAGGAAGTACAAGCATACGATAAGTTCCAATTCTTCAGACATGGCTATTTCAGTGTTGATCCTAAATACACAACAGCAGAAAAGCCAGTGTTTAACCGAATTGTATCATTGAAGAGCTCCTTTAAGCTTTAAGATAAACTAAAAACAAAAATAGCCTATTAATGGAACTTCCCTAGGTGCAGTTATCTCATTAGACAGCTTTTAAGGCATGAGTTTGGTGTTGTACCAGATTCATGCCCTTTCCATTGTTCTTAACACTCCTGCTACTCCACCAAACAGCTTTAACCAGGAATTAAGGCAATTGGTACTTAAGTGAAACTAATAAAGGCACCTCCAAAGATTAGACTTAAGTCTAATCAATTGGAGGTGCCTTTCAACTTTAAGCAACTGTTATAACTATATTTTAATGCTTGCTATAAGACAGCTTTCCTGGACTCGTAAGCCAATCATATTGAAGCAGACGCAACTCAAACAATCTTAGCGGATCATGGAACATTTCTGGATTATTCTTCAACCGTTCCAGTAATTCCTGATATTCATGAATCTCGACATTCTTATCCTCTATCGTCTTTTGAAGAACATCATATGGATTGCTAAAGAAGATATGGATATCTCCTGCAAGCCCATTCTCATAAAAGTCAAATTGTAATAGAAACGCATCGACAATATTTTGAGCAACCTCTGTAAAATCCTCTGTCTCAAGATATTTATGGTATCTTGTATGAAGCATCTTTTTATTTTGTGGAATACTGCCAAACAGCTTGCCAGCACTCTTCAGCAATACTTGTGATGGCTTCAAGCGAAGTAAAATATTCGCTTTGTCAATTTTGATGCTGTTTGTGAGCCTGCGTGCATCTCTTTTCCAATCATCCAAAATGGAGAAATCACATTGAAGTGTCAGTTGGTCCTCTTCATATAACCCATTAAAGCCTTCACATAGCTCATTCAAGAAATGCTGGCTTTCATTCAACTGCTCTTGGGACAGCCTAATCCACTCATTTATCCTGTCGTAAACCTTCGGCAGCAATGTTTTGTGAACATATTGGTCGATTTCACTATTCATTTTATCATTAAGCTCAATATGGATTTTTCCGAAATCGCTGTCCTCCTTAACGAAGTCCTTGCAATCTCTTAATATCTTCGGAATTTCTGTCATAATTTCCCTTGTAGTAGTATCTTTAATATCTTCAAAGGAATTTACGATAGTACGTGTTTTTTCCACTTCTATATCTGACAGCTGGTTATTTGCACCTGAAAGCTTGCTGACAATCTCCTCATACATCCGCAATGTTGTATAAAGACTTTCCTCCATTTCCAACCTTTTCTCAAAAAGACTGGACAGCAAATCCTGAACAATCGCAATGCTTTTAACTGTACGCTCTTCGGCAAGATTCCTTTCTGCGAAGTGCCTTCTGTAAAAGCTGCTAATATCATTAAGCTGGATACTGCGATCATTTTCTTTTGAATAAAGGAAAACAGCACTGTTTGGAAAATATTGATCAATTGCGGCTGTTGCCTTTTGCAGTCTTTTGGTTGCTACCTTTTCGTTTTCCGCTTCATCTGCATAAATTAAGAATTGAATTGTCAGATGAGGAGCCTTTTCCTTCCAATCTAGCAATCTTTCATAATCACTTGACTGGAAAAGCGATCTTTCATTTATAACAAAAAGGAGACTGTCCGCCAACAAGGCATAATCTGCATACTTTTCTTGATGCGGGAATGGCAATGTTGTGATAGCCCAATTATTTTCATGTAAGAAAGCGGACGGCGCATATAAATGGAATATTCTTGTATCTTCTCCATACCTTGCATGTGAAAGCTGTTCCTCATAAAAATCAGATAATGTGTCAATTGGACGAGCACCTTCTTCTGTCACTTCCGCCATTTCTAAATAATCTTGATCTTGAATAGAAATCAGACTGTTTGTATCCTCAGACAGCAATGTTTCCCCAACAAGCTCATTAATGCAAGAATTTACACCACTGCCAGGCGAGCCAATAATGAGCAGCTGATGGCTTTCAGAAGGAATTTGCTCCACTACCTTTTGCGAGAACTTCTTGTCAATAATAATGTCATTGTTTTGCGCCCAGTTTGAAATTGATTCCAGTAATTGCATTATTTCTGTCAAGTCAACAGCCGCCTCTGCATTATTGATTAAATGCTCAGAAGTGCTGATGATATCCGTCGCAAGCGTTCCAGGGAACATTTCATTCCAAGCAAGAACAGCAGATGCAGCTGTTATCAAACGATTGTTAGTTGCTGTTACTAATAAATTGCTTAAAATAGCAGGAACAAGCCCTCTAATTTCCTTTATCGGATAAGCAGAGCTAATTAGATGTAAATAGGCGTTTTCCAACACCTCAGGAAGCTCTTTCCACTCTTCCACTTCCTCCCAATGAAGCTGTTGAAACAGCTGATTGAAGTCTCTCAGCCACGCTAAGTAAAAAGGGCTGTTTTCATAGTTTGCCCAAATTGCTGTACTCAGTTTTTCGAATAGCCTTTGATCTAGCTCCGAAACACTTCTGATGCTCTCCATAAAATAACCGGGCTCATGCTCTGCGATAACACCGATTTTGGCATATTGAACTAAAGCTTCATACCATTTTAATGAATTGGTTCTTTCTCCTTCATTTACAGCCAGTTCAATCGCATCTTCCCAGTTTTCATTTTCCTCGAAATAAGCCTTTGCAAGCATCGTCATATTGGCATAATCAGGATTTGTTGCAAGCAAGCTTTTGATTGTATGCTGCGCCATATCATGATTGCCTTTTTCAATATATAAGGCAAACAGCTGCATGGAGATTTCTGTATTTAATAATTCTGAGTCAGACAATACAGCCTTATAAATGCTTTCCGCTGTCGATAACTCACCAAGCTCCATATAAGCATCAGCCAAGTTTTTCTTCGCCCAAGGTTCAAGCTCATTTGCAATATTCTCCCACTTGAATATCGCTGATTCATAGTCATGGACAAGAAAATATAATTCACCCTGTGCAAAGCGGATAGAGGTAAGGTCAGGAACATTTTTTCGTTGCTCAGCAATATACAATTGACCGAGCACCTCAATAGGCGGCTCTTCTCTATCCATCGTCAATCCTTCATAATATGATTTATTAATTAATTTCTTTTCTAATGTCATAACTTCCCCCTGTTATTCATTAAGAATGTTGATAAGTTATTTTTCTTCATCCTCATAATCACGTTTTTTGCTATCATCTATCCAACTGTAATATTATGCAAATAAAACAGCATTCATAACTAGTGTCTTTGTCCATACTTCCCTTTATTGTAGCAAAGACATCTGTTTCGTACATTTCGGCAATTGTTCATTTATGTTACAAAACATTTACTTATATTTATAACAATAGATTACTAAAATTCTCGCCCGTCTCTCTAGTGCCTATATACCCTTTCTCTTTATACAGCTAACAGGACAAATAACTGGGAAGAGACCAAACAACATATAACCTATATATTGAGTAAAAGGCTTGGGATAATCCTGCAGAAATTGGACGCGAGCGCATTGGAAAGAACTAATTATAAAGGGATATTCTATTTAAAGACTTTATTTATTAAAACCGAAAATACAAAAAACCGAACTATTAATCAATAAGATAAAATAGTTCGGTTCGTATTTACTTATTCTTATCATTATCACTTTTTTCAATCTTTTCTACATGCGATTGGCCATGCCAGTCTTCCCTTCTACGGCGTCGGCGCTTTCTGATCTGTATTACGGCTGCGACGACTATAATAATAAAGATGATTGCTATTGGGAAACCAAATACCCCATAAAATATACTAAATACTCCGTTTAAAAAATCATTCATTGTACTACCTCCTTCGCCCATTCTTCCATGATGAAGAAATACGTTCCGTTCTATGTATCCATGTAGATAATATTCCCTAATCCTCTCATTTTAAACTACGTTCTTTTTAATCCATTTAAAAAAACAAAAAAAGCGTGGTGAGATAATCACCCGCTTTTTTTCCTGTCTATTATTTTGCTGGAAGCTTCTCCAAGTAGTCGATTGCATCTTGTAACGTACTGACAGGCACGATTTTGATGTCATCATAGCCTTCCTCTTTCACTTGCGCTTTAATTTCCTGCTCATTTGTATCATAGCTATTTATGTCCTCTGGAAAGAAGAATATATCTACATCAGCCTTATGTGCCGCAACGATTTTATGCTTTATGCCACCAATTTGGCCAACATTGCCATCAGCATCCATTGTTCCTGTTCCAGCTACTTTATAGCCTTTCGTCAAGTCTTCCTTGACTAATTGATTATATATTTCTAATGAGAACATTAGTCCTGCTGACGGACCGCCAATATTGTCACTGTTTATTTTCACATTAACAGAAGGATCAATCGACATATTGTTTTCTGGATTTATTCCTATCCCGACTTGGCCTGTCTTCTTATCAAGCACAATCATTTCAACAGTCGCCTTTTTCTCCTTGTTATCATGTGTATATTGCAATACTACCTTGTCACCAGCTTTTTTATCCTTTAAATAGGCAATTAAGTCCGTTGCCTCTGTAAATGCCTTCCCATCCACCTTATGGATGATATCTCCAACATGAATAACGGATTTTGCTTTCGATGTTTCCAAAACGCCCGCGACAAAGATTCCATTATACTCATATTCAACCTTTTCATCAGCAGCAGCAAGGCTGGCAATAATAGCATTTTGCTTTGAACTGTCCATCATATGAAGCAGCAAAGAATTATATTCCGCATCTGAAAGGTCTCCCTTGACTTCTTCTTCTTTTTTGATTTCCGTATGAGGAGCCAATAATCCATAAAGCAGTATGTAAGGATTACTTGCTTTAATAGAGTAAACCGTAGTTAAGTTTAAGCTGCCTGCTTCTGTCTTATCCCCATCCTCTACAGTGACTTTTTCCGCAAGTGGTTCAATAGAACCTGGCTGGTTTAAATAATAAGGAGTTGGAATGAAGAATAATACTAGTAAAATCCCCATTAGTATAAATAAACTTATTTTTAATTTTGTGCTCTTCCCTTTTTGTTCCATCACGAAATAAAACTCCTTACTGTCTTTTCTGGTTTTCTTTTTTATATCATAAAATAAATATTGGTACATTAAAAAATGATGTAAAACACTTTAGATTTCTCTTTCAAGCACCCTTTTTAAAATACTGATACCCTTGGTTATTTCTTTTGGGGCAACACCGCCATAGCCTAAAACGGCAAGATGCTTATGCTTGCCCTTTTGCATGCTGTATTGTTCAACAGGATATATGCATACACCCTCCTGTTTCATTCTTTGCATGATATCCTCTGTAAAATGAACACCTGGGAATTCAACTACGAGATGCATTCCAGCTGCTTTTCCGATGATTTTTGCATCAGGAAAATAGTGTTTGATAATATCTACTAGTACTTGCCTTCGCTCTTGGTAAATTTTCTTCATTTTGCGAATATGTCTATCAAAATGCCCTTCCTCCATGAAACGAGCGAGCACATACTGTTCAATGCTCGATGTGTGTCTGTCATTAAACCATTTAAGCTGTTGAAATTCATGCAATAAATTACGCGGCAAAACAACGTAGCCTATTCTCAAAGCTGGAGATAATATTTTGCTGAACGTACCAACATAAAGGACATGCTGCTGGTCTATTCCCTGCATTGAGGGAACGGGAGCACCTTCATATGTAAATTCACTGTCATAATCATCCTCCACAATATAGCAGCCGCTTTTTCTTGCATACTCAATCAGCATTAATCTTCGCTGAATGGATAAAATACCACCTAAAGGAAACTGGTGGGAGGGAATGACAAAAAGAAAGTTAGGAGCATCTTCAGGCAACTGCTCGGGAATGATTCCATTTTCATCCACAGGCACTGGATATACCTTCGCATTTGCCATCGCAAAAATATTTCTCATTTCATCTGCAACAGGATCCTCTGATGCAATGAAGCCTTCAGGATTCAAGAGCAGCTCTGTAATTAGCCGCAAAGCCTGCGTTGCTCCCGAGGTGATGATGATTTGATCTGGATCGCATTTTACACCTCTGGCCTTGCGTAAATACTGAGCAAGCACATTTCTTAGTTCCTGGACTCCTCTGGGATCACTATAGCCGAATATATGCTTGGGCGAGTCCATGCATACTTCTTTTGTAAGCTGGCCCCATTTTTTTCTTGGAAAATAATCAGTTGCCGGATTGCCGCCGCGAAAATCAATATAAGACTTTTCGGTCTGGAAAAAATCTGTTCGCGACTTTTCATGCTCCATATGCTTAATCGTGGAAAGTGTTGTTCCCTTTGAAACATATGTGCCTGCCTTTGGTTTGACCTCTAAAAAGCCTTCAGCTATTAATCGGTCATAAGCTTCCATAGCAATATTGCGTGAGACACCGATAGTAGCAGAAAGCTCTCTTGTTGACAGCAGCTTTTGGCCTTCTTTTAAGGTATTGCCAAGGATACTGGTTCTTATTTGCTCATAAATTTGCTGTGTTAAGGATATTGAACTTGACCTATCTACTGTAATAAATATCATACTAAGCCACCTTCAAATGAACTGGCACTATTAAAGTTTATAAAATGTGGTCCTACTTTATACCAGAATAGCATGTTATGCTTTTGAAAACTATAAACAAAGGAGAAAACATGAAAACAATTGGACTAATCGGCGGACTAAGCTGGGAATCTACAGCAGACTATTATCAAATCATCAATACTTTAGTGAAGGAAGAGCTTGGAGGATTAAACTCTGCCAAATGTTTAATCTATTCCTTTAATATGGAGGAAATGGCTGTTCTTCAGCGGGAAGGAAAATGGGAACAAGCAGCTCAACTAATGGCAGATGCAGCCAAAATATTGGAAAAGGGCGGTGCAGAAGTTATCCTTATTTGCACAAACACGATGCATAAGGTGGCACAAGAGGTGCAGGAGGCGATTTCTGTTCCACTTATTCATATCGCACAATCAACAGCACGAAGCATTACAACAAAAGGTCTTAAGAAAGTTGGTTTGCTTGGTACGAAATTTACGATGGAGCAAGACTTCTATAAAGAAGTTCTTGATCAATATGGCATCGAAACAATCATTCCAGAGGCTTGTGACAGAGAGGATGTTCACTCGATCATTTTTGATGAGCTTTGCCAAGGAAAATTCTTTCCAGAATCAAAGGAACGTTATTTAGAAATCATTCGTAAGCTGTGTGCTGATGGTGCAGAAGGAATTATTCTTGGATGTACAGAAATCCCCCTATTGATTAAGGATGAGGATATCGACATTCCTTTATTCAACACTACTTACCTTCATTCCAAAGAGGCTGTTGACTTCTCCTTTGGCAAGGAATAAAACCATAAAAAAAACTGCACCGTAAAAATGTACGGTGCAGTTTTTTTTGTTAGGAAGAAAGATATAATAAATGATTGCTGATTACTCACTAAAAAATTCACTATCTTGGGCAATCGCTTTGCTTAGCGTGGATGTAATGGAAATATCATTAAAGGATAATCCTAACTGAATCGCAGTAGTGGCAATCTCCGGCCTTATACCAGAAAGTGTGGAATGAACTCCAATTAAACTCAAGCCATGAATCAGCTGAAAAATTTGGTGTGCAACCATCGTGTCAATAATGATGACTCCAGACAAATCAATAAACAGCTGTGTAACCTTTTTGTCAGCACATTGTTTAATAGTATTTTCCAAAATAGCCGCAGCACGCGCTGTATCAATGTCACCAACAAGCGGCAGCAATGCACGGTTTTTGCTGAGCAGGATAACAGGCGAGCTAAGCTCATTAATCATTTCCTGTTGTGCCCGAAGCTGTTTAATGGAGTTTTCATGGAACTGTTCTGTAAATTGGACAATGACAATATCAAATACCCTCACTATGCTCCGGTTCCAAGCTGTAATGCGTTCCTCTGGAACATCATTCTGTTTCTGAAATTCCCTCACTAGCTGAAAATATTGCTCTCTCGTTCGGATAAATTCTCTAATGATAAAATGGATAGGAGTTTCTAAGTGCTCCTTATCGGAAGCGATTGCTACCACCCATTCCTGAAAATCCTTCAGAAAACGTTCCTCTTCCTCAATGAATACCTTTGCTAAGTAATAATGAAAATCGTTATTTTGCTTTTTTAATGTTCGAATAATCTCAAGATTATCTGAAGCGTACACACCATTAGGGTCTGTTCTATCCAGATTTGCATACCATTCATCCGTTAATCTGTCCGCATTTTCAATGAAATAGTTATATAGCTGTTCATTCTTCTGCAAAATATTCCCACCTACTCTAAAATTTATGATTGGAAATTTTAAAGGAAAAAACGACTAATTATCTTCCTCTTATCTAAGCATCATTATTTAAAATTTTAATAATAAAGTGGGAATTACGCAATTTTTTTTATCACGAAACTTGAAATATTAATTAGAGAACTAAACGAATAGTATTTCCAGACGGATCCTTCACATAATAAGCATAATCATCCTTCTTTATCTCTGCATTCATGTCTGCCAGTCTTGCGGCCATTTCCTCTCTTGCAGTATGACTTGGAACCTTCAAGTCAAAATATTTCATGCCAGGATTTGTTTCCTTCGGAGCAGGAGCACCAACTCCGTTCCAGGTATTAAGGCCGATATGATGATGGTACTTGCCAGTAGATATAAAGTAGGCTTGAGTTCCATATTTCTGAACAATGTCAAAGCCTAAGCCTTTCACATAGAAATCTGCCGTTTCCGCTAATTCGGCAACATGAAGATGAATATGTCCCATTTTTGTCCCTTTTGGCAGGCCATTCCACTGTAGTTGACTGCCTGAATCCAACACACCTTGAGCATCCATTTGTAACGTGTCCATTTTTACAAATTCTCCATCCCAAGCCCATTCCTCTGCAGCACGGTCACGATAAATTTCGATGCCATTTCCCTCTGGGTCTCCAAGATATAATGCCTCACTTACATTATGGTCAGATGCCCCTTGCAGTGGGTAGCCGCTTGCCAATAAATGCTGCAATTGTGCACCAAGAGCCTCTCTTGTCGGCACAAGAAGAGCAAAATGATATAATCCTGTTGTCCGCCTTCTTTTGTCTTCTGCCTCCTCAAGCTTTTCTAAATATAACAACACTGTTTTCCCGTCTGCACTTAAAGCTGCCTTACTGTCAGTCTGTTCTAATATTTGAAAGCCGATAATCTCTTTATAAAAAGAAATCATCTTTTCTAAATCCTTTACTTTTAATGTTACATGCTCTACATATAAATTTGGGTACTCATGAAAACTCAAGTGAACCCCTCCTGTCATTAATATCTTTCTACTTACTTTATGTAAGTAATTATATTTTAATAAACTACAATTGTAAAGTAACTAATTTATAAATGATAATACTTTTACTTAAGGTAATAACTATTGTATAATAGAAAAAAGGAGTGAATTTATCATGAATCCATCTGTCATTTGCCCAAGGTTTGAAAAAGCCATGGGATTGCTAAGTCAGCGTTGGACTGGTTTAATTATTTATCAGCTCCTAAATGGATCTCAGCGCTTCTGCACCATTGAATCATCTATTGGCATCAGCGGGCGGCTTCTTTCAGAAAGGCTTAAGGAATTAGAAAAACAAGGAATTGTCATACGGGAGGTCTTCCCTGAAATTCCTGTGCGTATAGAATATTCTCTGACTGAAAAAGGCCGTTCATTACAGCCATTAATGAAGGAAATTGAAAAATGGTCGCAAACCTGGCTGGAGCCGTAAGCTGAAAAGCACCCTTTGTGTCCAGTTTAGTATTTCCGCCTTGGCACAAACACATGAACAAAAGGCGAATGAGCTTTATAGCCATTCGCCTCTTTTTATATAGAAATTTTTTTTGTTAATCTTCATCCTTAATATCTTTATCTTCTGGTATCGGTTCATTTTCCAGTTCTTGTATGAGAAGCTGGTACTTTTCCAGCTGCTTAAAATGAGTCTTAAACTGATCTTTATAAATCAGCACATTTCCTTCCTCATCATGCAATACCCTAACTTTACCCTGCAGCACTAAATTTTCCACATATGACACAGATACAGATAAATATTCAGCTGTTTCTTCTATTGTTAAATACATTATTTTTCACTCCTCGTCTGTCTACTATATCATAAATTCCAGTCTCTACTGTCCGCTTTACTTTCTAACTAAGCTTCATAAATATCATACATTCATTACTTTAACTTAATAATACATTAATAGTAGCTAAATGGTTATTGGATATATTAAAGATGTAAGAAGCAATCATATCGGAGGGATGCAAAATGTTAAGCACAATCCTTAATGGTTTATTTCTAGTAGAAGTAATCGGCATTTTCTCACTGATTTTTTATTGTTCTTTTATTCAAAAACCGAAAAAAAGGAGAAACCTGTAAGGAATAGAATACGCCTGGATGCATCTCTTTTTTAAACAAAAAAAAGAGCTTCTTTTTTGTTTAAAACAAATAAAGAAACTCATTGCTTTCATAGTTAACGGATAGTTAATTCACTTATAAATTTTTCCCGCCATTCCTCCAGCTCCGATAAGACCATCGGCTTAGCATAGAAATAGCCTTGAAGTACTTTACATCCATCTATATGATATAAATAGTCCACTTGCTGAGCTGTTTCGACACCTTCAATAACAATATTCAAGTGCAAGGAATTCCCTAAAGCAATAATTGCCTTCATAATTTCCGAATCCTTTCGGGAACCTGGTACGCCGTCAACAAAGGACTTGTCGATTTTCAAAGTAGAAACTGGCAGCCTCTTAAGGTACGATAACGAGGATACTCCTGTTCCAAAATCATCAAGAGCAACTGAAAAGCCACTGTTTCTAAATGCATGTACGGCTTGGATTGCTCCTTCAATATTTTCAACAGCACTTGTTTCCGTCATCTCAAGCTCTAATAGCTCTGGTTCAAATCCATATTTGTCAATTGACTCTCTCAGGTAAGACATAAGCCTTGGAGAAGTCACATAAGGACCAGGAATATTCACAGACACTTGTATTTTTTCTCCACTTTTCTCCCAGCTTGCAATCTGCTGACATACTCTGTCAATAACCCAATCAGTCACATCAAACATTTTGTCCGCCGATTCCAGAATCGGGATAAAAACTGCTGGCGATAAAAATCCATAAATAGGATGGTTCCATCTCAACAAGGCCTCTAAGCCTGCCATTCTCTCAGACACCATTTCCACTTTTGGCTGGTATACAAGGTAGAAGTGATTTTCCCTCATAGCCTGTTCTACATCGGCAACAAGCGTGTTCTGGAAGGACTGAATATGAATCTCCGGATTGTAATGTATCACTTCATGCTCATAGCGCACAGAGTGATGATTTAAGACAGCAATGGCATTTTCATAAAGCAGCTTTTCATCCCGCTTCTTATCAAGCAACGAAAGGGCAAAGACAGTATTAACAATAATCATTCTGTCCTTAATATTTATTGCTGATGAAAGAATCGCTGAGATCTGAAAAGCCATTTCCTCCAGTTTTTTATTATCTTCCTTGCTATTACTTATAAACCCAAGCCTATTTCCTTCAATTCGATAGACCGCGACGGTTTTCGGTTTAAGCTTTACTATTAGCTGTTCAATGTATCGGATAATTTCATCACCGAAGTCAAATCCATACGTACTATTCCATTTTTCCAGCTCATGAATATGGAGAATGGCTAATCCGTTAACATTTCCGGGAGTACGGATAACATTTTCAAACTGCCTTCTATTTGGCAATCTTGTTAGCGGGTCAAAATAATTAATCCTATAATCTACATAGCGGTCAAGCAATGCTGATAAGCCGGAAATAAGCAATATCACAAATGTCCCTGCTGCAACGGCGAGAATTAATATTCCTACATTCATCTCATGCATCATGCTGTAATCTACATACTTATCTGCAGCCACATAGTACTTCACCGCATACATTCCGGTATAGTGCATACTAGCAACAGCAAACCCCATTATAATAGAGGTTAACAGCTTTAAAAGCAGATTACTCATATATCTGTTTAAGCGTGCAAAAATAAATAGTGATACAAATGATACTGTTATCGCAATGATTACTGATAAGATAAAATATTTAAGCTGATAAACATACTTTACATCCTTCATAACCATCGCCATCATCCCTACATAGTGCATGGCAGAAATACCTATTCCCATGACAATTCCTGAGATTACAATCGTTTTAGTCGAACGATTTCCAGAGCTTGTCATATAAAACGCCAGGAAGGACGCAAGCATCGCAGGCAATACGGATATAACTGTCAAACCTATATTGTAACTCATCGAAGTAGGGAGCATTAGTGCACTCATGCCGATAAAATGCATGGACCATATCCCAAATCCCATTGTTAGCGATGCAAGGGTCAGCCATACATAGTGATGAAAAAAGCTGTTATATCTTATTCTCTCATTCATGGATAGAGCAGTATAAGATGAAATACACGCAATAATAATGGATAATGCGACAACAGGCATAGAATAATGGCCTTCTAAATAAACTACCTTACTGCTATCTGGCAACGAAAACATATATTTTTCTCCCTTTTACTCAATTTATAGCAGATTAATGATTAATAGTATTGTAGTTTATCAATTGCCATCACAAACTTTAATCCTATGTCCTTTTTACTATATATATATGACTATATAGGATAATCATTGGTTCTACAAGATATGTAGATACAGTACTTTTTTCCAATTCGTAAAGACTATCTTCCTTGCTTAATAAAGCCTGTAAACAACAAACTTCTCCCTCGATTCTTTAGGAAAGGAAGGGATGGAAAATACAGTTTCTCTTACGAAGGAAGGATGTTCATCCAATAGGAAAATATACTCATCCGATGGATAATATAAAATGATTTTAATGCTTCGCTCATACTGCTCTGTTGAAAATAAAATATTATTTATTACCTTCGTAAAAATCTTGATTGAAAAGGGATTAAAAAAATAAAAAATAGTATCAGCAGGATCGATTGCATATTCTTCCGCTTTGCATAGCAAAAATTGTATGTCTTCCTGCTTCTTATTGCTTCTAAAATAGCTCTGCTTATTTCTCTCTGCATCCTCATAAAACACTTCATTCATTTCAATACCAACACTTGTGAGCTGGAATAAATGGTGAAGCAAAAATTGCATTCTGCCTTTTCCACAGCCAAAATCAACGAGCCGGTCGTCCCGTTGTAGCTGATACTCCTCAAAAAAGACTTTTAAATATTCATATGGAGTCGGTTCATAGCGATGATAATGAAGTGAGCTATTAAAGCCAGCCTGTTCTCCTTCTGTCTTTATGCGCAGGATTTTATCATAATCTTTTCCCTTCATAGATAGAGCTCCTTTTTGTGTCTTGCTTTTTCTTACACCAACTATACACTTATTCCAATAAATTGATAAGCAAAAAAAGCTTAACCATATTGGCTAAGCCTTCTTAGAAACTAACTGATGAAATATACTCTTGTTTCGTATGGCTTAAGAGCCGTTTGCTTGCGTAGCTTCTTATCCCTAACGTCATAATTATGAAGGGCAAGTTCTGAATATTTGTAGGTAAGTTCGGAAGGAACCTTAAATATCGTCGGCTTATCACTGAAATTGTTAATGATAATTGCCTGTCTTTTTCCTAAGGTTCTTGTATAGACAAACAATCTTGGATGGTTTGCCAATAAAAGCTGATAGCTTCCATAAGTAAACAATGGACTGCCTTTTCTCAAACGTATAAGCTCTTTATAAAAGGAAAGGATAGAATCAGAATCCTGCTTTTGATCCTCAACATTTATCTCCAGATAATTAGGGTTCACACCAATCCAAGTATGATTCGATGTTGTAAAGCCCGCCATATTTTCTTTATTCCATTGCATCGGTGTTCTTGCATTGTCACGGCCCTGCTTCCAGACAACCTTCATGATGTCCTCATGTGGCACACCCTTCTCTGATTCAACTTTATAGAAGTTAATCATGCCAACATCATCATAATCATCAATGGATGGGAATTGAACATTCGTCATACCGATTTCCTGGCCTTGATAGATAAATGGCGTTCCCTTCATAAGGAAATACATGGCAGCAAGCATTTTAGAGCTTTCCTTCCAGTAGCGCTTATCATTTCCCCAAGAAGAAACCCTGCGGGGCTGATCATGGTTTTCGATAAACAAAGCATTCCAGCCTCTTCCTTCTAAACCATTTTGCCATTTGGAGAGCACTTTTTTCAAGGCAATAATATCAACCTTATCTTCCTCGTCTTTATTCCATAAACTTAGGAACTCAAACTGAAAAATCATATTGAAATAACCTTGCTCCTCACCAACCCACTTATCTGCATCATCTAAACCGACACCGTTTGCCTCACCGACCGTCATAATATCATAATTCTTAATTGTTTTATTAGCGAATTCGCTCAAGAATTCATCTATTCCATGAACATTCATCATATAAGGGAAGCTTGGTACATATTCCAAATGATTCGGATTGTATAAATCCGGCAACCCTGGAGCCTTTTTTATATGGGAGATGGCATCTACTCTGTAGCCGTCGATTCCCTTATCAAGCCACCAGTTAACCATGTTATAAAGGGCTTCTCGCACTTCTGCATTCTCCCAGTTAAGATCAGGCTGTCTTGCGGAAAATATATGCATGAAGTATTGCTCTGTTTCTTCATCGAACTTCCACGCAGAACCGCTGAAAATAGACTCCCAGTTGTTCGGCTCTTTTCCATCCTTACCGTCTCTCCATATATACCAATCTCGTTTTGGATTGTCTCTCGATGAGCGTGACTCAATAAACCAAGGATGCTCATCACTCGTATGATTTATGACCAAGTCTAGAATTAGCTTCATGCCACGTGCATGCACTTCATGAAGAAGCTCATCAAAGTCCTCCATCGAACCGAAATCTTCCATAATGTCCTGATAATCCGAAATGTCATATCCATTGTCATCATTCGGTGACTTGTACATAGGAGAAAGCCAAATGACATCAATGCCCAGATCCTTTAGATAATCAAGCTTTGAAGTGACACCCTTTAGGTCACCCACTCCGTCGCCATTGCTGTCCATAAAGCTTCTTGGATAAACTTGATATGCTACACTTTCTTTCCACCATTTTTTGTTCATCTATACGCACCTCATCTATTCAAAAGTCCAAAGAGCACTTTGCGCCCCTTTGCCTTGCTGGTTCACTGTTTTGATATGTTTCCTATATATTCTAAAGCATACCCACCAGATTGAAACTGCTTACATTGAGCAAATAGGGTGGAATATATTGAACATCCTTTTACCCTTATATTAGTAAATAAAACAATTTAGACCTGTTTTTTACCTTTCAAACTATCCGCTAATCTTTGAATCTCTATATTCATTTGGTGTAACACCAACTGTTTTCTTAAACAGCTTCCGGAAATACTTATCATCCTGATAGCCTACCAGATTAGCAATCTCATATATTTTTAGCGAGCTGTTCGCAAGCAGGGATTTAGCCTTTTCCACTCTTATCTTAGTTAAATAGTCAGTTATCGTGACATGAAATTCTTTTTTGAACTTACGTGAAATATATTCCCTGCTAATATAAAACTGTTCTGAAAGCTCCTGCAGTTTAACGTCTCTGTTGAAATTTGCAATAACATATTTTTCAATTTCGTAAATAATGCTACTCTCTTTGCTGGAAGCTGCTCTTTTCACTTTTTTCAAAAACACAGCTATTTCTCTTTTAATATAAGCCTTGTATTCCTCAAGAAGAAAACTGCCCTCAGGTTCAAAAAAGGCATCTATTCTATTGGAGTCACTATCCCATGCACTCGGAAGAGGAATTTGGAAGTGCTTATACCACCGTTCTCCAACAATCCGATATTCCTTTTCAAAATGCAATAGCTGTTTCCATGATAAAAAGCCGTTCTCTGTAAATTCATTTTCTATTTGCTGAATAATGTCTGTAAATGCGCCAATTTCTCCTGTTTGCATTGCCATCTTGATCGCTGTATTGTGTTTCATTAAGCTTTTCCACTCTAGCTTAGGCAAAACCGGTTTGATATAAACTCTGGTTTCCCGTTTTTCAAGAACATTCATCGATAAAAGCTGCTCTTTTCCCAATTCATAAGAGTCCATTAGCTTTGCAAGCTCACTTACAGGTCCGCCAACCGCTATCGGACAGGAAATATTGAAGGTTGCGCGGATTTTTTGATAGATTTCGGTCAGTTGCCTGTCCACATCCTCAGCCTTATTCCAAAGAATAATAGCGATTTCTCCTTTATTCGCTAAATAACGGAACGCAATGCCGGCTCTTTTTTCATTTAAGGCTTCACTTATAATATTCAGGATCGAAAAATAAGCTAATTCTCTGTCCTTGTTGAATTGCTCAATTGTTTTTTCCGTTAAGGACATTACAGCAACCCTGTATTCACTTGCCAAATAGAATTGAAATTCACGAAAAACCTCTTCGTTAACAGATCTGCTTGTTAAAAAATGAGTTAGTTTTCTGTCCCGGTATGCAGGCTTCATCTTGTTAACAAGCTGGTCAAAGTTCAGCTTCTTTTTTCTGTCTAACTCCTCTTCATTCCACTTCTCCACTGCATTTTTCAGGGTATTATTCAAGATTTCAGGATCAACTGGTTTTAATAGATAATCAAAGCTGTTGAAATGAATCGCCTTACGCATATAATCATAGTCATCATAACCTGTGATAACAACCGTTTTGCTTGTTGGTCTATTTTCCTTAATCCATTCAAGCAATTTTGTTCCGTCCATTTTCGGCATCTTCATATCAGAGAAAATTAATTCTGGCTTATAGCGCTCAATGAGCTGAATCGCATCTTCCCCATTGCTCGCCTCATAGATCTCTTCTATATTATTTTCTTCCCAATTTGCAAGCAGCCGAATGCCTTCCCTTACATGCTTTTCGTCATCAACGATTAAAACCTTCATTTTTCCTGCACCCCATTAAGTTTCTTCGGAATATATATTTCTACCATAAACCCATGCTCTTCCTTGCCGCTTATAATCATTTCAGCCTGATTGTTATAGTAAATTTGCAGCCGTTCATAAATATTTTTCAGGCCGATAGATTCCCTTTGACCGGGTTCAGTGACAGCCTCCTTCCTATAAAGCTTTTGCCTGATTTCCTGAAGCTGCTTTTGGTTAACACCCTTGCCATTATCGCTTACAGACAGAACAATATAATCATTCAATAATGTGGCTTGAATAGAAATTTCCTCCTGCTTGTCCTGGTCTGCAAAACCATGTTTGAAGCAATTCTCAACAATTGGCTGGAGAATCATTTTCGGGACATGCAAAGTCCCAATTCCTGGAGTAATATCAATAGTGTACTCAAAGCGCTCATCAAACCGCTGCTTTTGCAAGGATAGATAGCTTTTTGCATGCTTAACTTCCATCGTAAATGGAACAATATCCTCCTGCATATTCATGCTATACCTCATTATGTTTGATAAGGACGTAAGCAGGGAATAAACATTTGCTGCTTTTGCCTTCAATGCCAATGTTCCAATTGATTGCAGGCTGTTATATAAAAAGTGCGGATTAATTTGGGACCGTAGCACCCTTAGCTGTGATGCCTTGTTTTCTATCTCCAGCTTATATTCCTTATCAATCAGCAAATTAATCTTCCCTATCATTGATTTAAAGTGTTTGCCAAGCATGCCAATTTCATCATTTCCTAATGAGTCAAAATCTGCTTCCAGTTGGCCTTTTTCTACCTTTTTCATATTGGCAATCAATACTTTAATCGGCGCTGTTACCTTAACTGAAACAAGTGACGTAATTAATAACACGATTGCTAACGCTATAACACCAATTAAGCTATTCATCACAACAGTTTCTCTTGCGGTCTGGTATAAAACAGCATAAGGAATCCTCTTTGCTATATACCAGTCTTTTTCTTGAACAGAGAACTTCTGGAATACAATCACACCTGAAAAGTCCTTATCCTCCCATTCCAGACTATGCTTGTCTCTCTCTTGCGTTATTTTATTAAACCAATTATCTGCCATCCCTTTACCTATTTCCTCTTTAGATGAGGAATATATGATTTTCCTTTGATCATCCACAATATACAAATCTTCCTCTTCTGCTGTATATAGCCGTTCTGCTATGCTCGCAATTCTTGACAGGTTGATATCAATGGAAAGAAACCCGAGAAAATCCTCTGAAGGGATGTTTCGAATGATATTATGGAAACTTAACACATTCACTTTCTCTGAATTCGGAATTTCGGAAATATTGTTGTAACTGTATATTTCATGAGGCGCCTCAATTAACGAATAGTCTGTCGTGTTCGTCTTAAATTGAGCATAATAAGGGTGGTCAAAGACATTTTTGTACTTAACTCTGGAACTGATTTTGCTGTGATAATTTGTATAAGAGTCAGAACCATTGTTAATGTACAGATGCATTTGCTCTATTTCCGTCCTTGTATTAAACAAATATGCGAGCAGCCTTCTTACCTCTTCCTCATTGACTGTACTGTCATCAGAAATGCCATTTCCAAGCACATTCATGAAAGGAGTATAACGATACAGTACAGACGACATCTGAGCAATATCCTCGAGATAGACGGACAGCTCTTCCTCGCCCTTTTTGATAAAGTCATAGTTTGTTGTGACAGATCTTTCTTTAATAGAGTCAATCGTATAGTAATAAGTAATGATGATTCCCGTTCCGAAAGGGAGAATTGTTGCAATCATCAGCAGCAGTATAAGTTTCTTCCGAATTCCCCATTTCATATGTTTGGTCAGCAGCTCTTAGTGTCCTCTCCTGACCTCCCCTCCCCTCTATATGTACGAATCAAGTTGCACAAGTATGAGCAACTTTTTTTCTTTTATCACATTACTTCTATTAATATATTCACTTTCATTAAATTACTATTCTAAAAAAACACTTCCATAAGCGAAAAAGGCAGTTTAATATTTTCCACCCTTCTCGTCAATGTAAGCAGTTTCATAAAATTCATTTATAACTTACATTATACATACAGGAGGTGCGGAAAGTGAACAACGAAAATAATTTGCAGGAACAGAATCGTTCCAATATCGTTACAATTAATAGAAATACAAAAAAACCTGTCACTACAGCCAAGAAAAAGAGGCTTAAAAACGCAGGGCTGTTCACATTATTTGTGGGTCCTGTCTTTCTCGCCTTTACCATTATTGTTTTAGTTCCATTCTTTACAGGAATCTATTATTCTTTTACTGATTGGAACGGTATTACTGGACAAATAAAATGGGTTGGACTGGATAACTTCAAATATTTGTTTACAGAGGATAAACAATTCCAAGAGTCATTCTTACTGACGACGAAGTATACGATTGTCGCCATTGTATTGACGAATCTTATCGGCTTTGGTCTGGCGCTTCTTGTCACACAAATGCTGAAAACCCGAAATATATTGCGGACTGTCTTCTTTATGCCTAACCTTCTTGGCGGCTTGCTGCTTGGGTTCATCTGGCAGTTCATCTTCGTTAGAGGATTTGCTTCCCTTGGAGAGTTAACAGGCATTCCACTCTTTGAGTTGGCATGGCTCGGAGATGCTAATACAGCGTTTTGGGGAATTGTCATCGTCAGTGTCTGGCAGGGTGCCGGCTATATTATGATTATTTATATTGCAGCATTGCAAAACGTTCCACAGGAGCTTATTGAAGCAGCTAAAATTGACGGAGCAAACAAATGGCAAATATTGCGCCATATTACAATGCCTCTTGTTGCGCCTGCTGTAACAATTTGCTTGTTCTTAACAACAGCATCTTCCTTCAAGATCTTTGATGCTAACCTTTCCCTAACAAACGGGGGACCATTTAAGTCAACTGAAATGTTAGCGCTTAACATTTATACTGAAGCATTTGTCAATAACCGCTATGGTATCGGTGAAGCAAAAGCTTTAATCTTCTTCCTTGTTGTGGCAACAATCTCTGTCCTTCAAGTAACACTTTCTAAGAAGAAGGAGGTTGAATCCTAATGGGCAACAAATATAATGGAAGAACCTTTATTCTAGAAATATTTGCGATATTAATCGGACTTGTCTTTTTAGTGCCATTTTATTATGTAATTTCAAATTCCTTAAAGCCATTTGCGGAGATTTTGACCAACACATCTGCATTGCCTAAGGCACTTCAATTTCAAAACTATGTTAGTGCATTTGAAAAACTAGATTACTTGAAGGTTTTGGGTAATTCATTAATCATCACAATAGCAAGTAATATCGTTCTCGTTGTTTTCTGTTCAATGGCTGCGTACATGCTTGTCAGAACAAAAAAGAAAATTTCTAATATCATCTTTATGTCATTTGTTGCGGCAATGATTATTCCATTCCAATCAATCATGATTCCTTTAATCAAGACAGCAGGAAGCCTTAACCTGCTAAACAGCATCTGGGGACTTGTTATCATGTATTTAGGGTTTGGGTCTGGTATGACTATCTTCTTGTATCACGGATTTATTAAAGGAATACCGGTAGAATTAGAAGAGGCAGCCATCATTGATGGATGTTCACGATTCGGCTTGTTCTGGAGGATTGTCTTCCCGCTTCTTAAGCCGATAACTGTGACAATCGTTATCTTAAACAGCCTTTGGATCTGGAATGACTATCTGCTTCCATCCCTAGTCTTACAAAATCCAGATTTAAGAACGATTCCTTTGGCAACCTTCTTCTTCTTCGGCCAATATACGAAGCAATGGGATTTAGCACTTGCAGCATTGATGCTCGGTATCATCCCATTATTAATTTTCTTCTTTGCGATGCAAAAACACATCATCAAGGGGATTACAAGCGGCTCTATCAAGTAAATTACTTAACGGGATCTACCTCCATCCTTTCTTAAAAGGATGGAGATCCATATAAAAATTTTTTCCTAATTCAGGAGGGGAAACCAATGGGTTTTAAATTCAAAAAATTTTCATTAGCAGCAGGTGTTTTGTCTGCGACACTTCTACTTGCAACTGCATGTTCCAACGAAACGGCTTCTGATAATTCCGGCAGCAAGGACGGCAAGGTTGTTGTTGATATATTCAACGGCAAAGTGGAAATTGCTGACCAATTAAAAGCACTTACAGATGCATATACAAAAGAGCATCCTGACGTTTCTTTCAACATTGAATCTGTCGGAGGCGGCGCTGACGGCTCAGCTGCACTAAAAGCAAAATTCGCTTCCAACAAAGCGCCAGATATCTTCGGCAATGGCGGCTACCAAGAAGCCCTTACTTGGAAGGATAAATTCGAGGACCTATCTGATCAGCCTTGGGTTAAGGACGCTTATGAAAGCGCATTAGTACCAATGACAATTGACGGTAAAGTATACGGACAGCCAGTAAACTTAGAGGGTTATGGCTTTGCCTATAATAAAGAATTATTTACAAAAGCAGGAATTACAGAGCTTCCGACTACTTTCACAGAATTAGAAGCAGCAGCAGAAAAACTAAAAGCTGCAGGCATTACTCCATTCTCCATCGGTTATGGCGAGTGGTGGGTACTAGCAAATCACGGCTTGAACGTGCCATTTGCTTATCAGGATGATGCAGATGCTTTCATTAAAGGCTTAAATGATGGTACATCCAAAATTGAAGGAAATGAGTACTTTAACAAATACTTTGACTTGTTAGACGTAACTTTGAAATATGGCAACAAAAATCCTTTAACAACAGACTACAATACACAAGTAACTCTATTTGCTACAGGTGAAGCAGCAATGATTCAACAAGGTAACTGGATTCAGCCGATGCTAGACAAATTGAATCCAAATTTGGAAGTTGGCTTTATTCCAATGCCGCTTAGTGATGATAAAGAGCAATCAGATAAATTAATGGTCGACGTTCCAACAAACTGGGTTGTTCACAATGGAGCTCCAGATGCTGATAAAAAAGCAGCTCTAGACTTCCTAAACTGGATGGTTACTTCTGACGCAGCGAAAACAATGTTAGTAAAAGACTTCAAATATGTACCTGCATTCAAAACAATTGAAGCAAGTGCAGATGATATCGGCCCACTAGGTGCTGAAATTCAAAAATACTCTCAAGAAGGCAAAACATATACTTGGCAGTTTATGAAATACCCAGATGGCGCTGGACAAGAATTTGGTGCTAGCTTGCAGGCATATGTTGGTAAAGAAAGCACAAGAGAAGAAACAATGAAAGCTCTTGATGAAACTTGGAATAAACTGAAAAAATAACTCTACCAACAAAAAAAGCAGTGTTCTCTTTAAGAGAGAGACACTGCTTTTTTAGTCTTTAAAGCTTCACAAACTTGTTAAGAAAAGTTGATAGTTTTGTCATAATTTCTTCATATTTGCGGGGTACAATAAGTATATGTTAAGACAATTACTCTTTTTCAAGTTCCCCCTTGAAATAGATATACTTTGGAAATCCAGCTAGTAATAGCTGGATCTTTTTTTTACCTTAAAATGCTGGCAATGCAGAATCTTTATAGTCTTCCTCAAGGAATTTCTTCACTTCAGGCCCTGTCATTTTTTCAGCTAGCAGCTTAATTGCTTCTGAATCAGCATTATCCTTGCGCGCTACAAGTGTAATAGCAAATGCAGACTCTACTCCTTCTGTTAAAAGAGCGTCCTTGTTTGGCTTTAAGCCTAACGGTTCAGCATAAGCAGGAGTCATGATCGTTAAATCTGTATCCTCATATACACGGGCAAGCATAAGTAAGTCTACTTTTTTAATTTTGAAGTTACGTTTATTTTCAACAATATCTGCCTCTGTAGCATCCGTGCTAGTTGCATCGTCTTTCAGCTTAATCAATCCATATTTATCCATAAGAGCAAGGGATCTGCTTATATTAGTCGGATCATTCGCAATAGCAACAGTTGCTCCATCTGGAAGGTCATCCAATGATTTATATTTAGGAGAATAACCGCCATATACAGCATGGTAAATCGGCTGAACTGCCACTAAATCAGCATTGGAATTTTTGTTGAACTGCTCCATATACGGTACGTGCTGGAAGAAGTTAGCATCCACTTCTTTGTTTGCCAAAGCATTATTCGGCTGAACATTATCGTTGAGAACAACAATCTCTAAATTAATGCCTTCCTCCTTCATCAATGGCTTCGCTATTTCTAAAATATCCGTCATAGGAGGGATTAAGGAAGCCACTTTAAGCGTTTGTTCCTTTTTCTCTTTCGGTTCTTCTTTATCTGCATTGCTGGCGCATCCTGCAAGGCACAGGACACTGAACAAAATGAATAACATTAATTTTTTCATATGTAGACTCCTTCTATTTTTTCTGGCACATTTGCCAGAAGTAATTATAGCATGATTCCTTCCAGTATGAGAATTATTCTCAAATATTCCGATATTTCATACAAAAACAAAAAAGGTGCAAAGCTCAGTTGCTTTGCACCATATCATTATTAATCAAGTATTTTCACTTTCACTGTCTTACGTCCCCAAGCTTTTGCTTTGCCGTTATTAGGCATTAGAACGTCAATTTTATGGCCTTTAATAGCACCGCCTGTATCGCCAGCGATTGCCTCACCATAGCCTTCTACCCAAACCTTACTGCCTAATGGGATAACGGAAGGATCAACTGCAATCAGCTTCATGTTCGCATTCTTTTTGATATTATAACCAAGGGCTGTATAATCAGACTTTGTGCTTTCATGGCTGTATGCTGTTGCAGATACATAAATTGTCTCTGAACTGCTGCTTTCCTTTTTAGAGCTTGAATTCTTATTTGAATTTGAGCTTGAATTACTCTTACCTTTTGATGATGAAGAAGAAGATGATTTCGGTGCCTCAGTCGTTTCAGCAGATACTGCTGTTTGCTGCTGCACAATTACCTTTTTACGTGCTGCTGCCTCTTCCTGCTGTTTCTTGATGCTTTCCTCTGCATCCTTCAATTCTGCTTGGATAGCTGCCTTTTCTGACTCTGCTATCTTAATTTCCTTGGAGATGCTTTTGTACTTATTATTTGCTTCCGATACAGCGGCCTGTCTTTTATCCAGGTTTGCTTCAAGAGCAGATTGATTTTCAGCTAATGATTCATAGCTTTGCTGAAGCTCTGCCTCTTTATCGTCAACATCCTTCTTTTCTGCCTCAATAGTCTCTAGATCCTGCTGCTGCTGTTCCAGAAGGTCTTTATCGCCATTATAGAAAGCTGATACAGCTGCTGCACGATCAATGAAATCTGATAAATCTTGAGCATTAAGTATAACTTCCATAATTATGTTTGTTTTATCTGTATTTTGTAAGGCTACCAATCTATCCTTCATGACATCCTTACGTTCTAGCACTTTATCTTCTAACTCAACAATCTGATCTTTTTTCTCTTCTATCAGAAGTTTCGTCTCTTCTATTTTACCTTCTATGGATGAGATTTCTTTTTTACTAGCCTCTAATTGGCCTTCTGTAGACTCAAGCTCATCCTGCACTGCTTTAAGCTCTTTCGATGCTTGCTGCTGTTCTTGCTCTTTTTCATCGAGCAATCTATCGTTTTCTTCTAGTTTGCTTTTACCATTTGTAAGTGTTTCTTGACTCGTTTCTGCATGTGCCATCAATGAAGTAGAAAAAAAAGAAGCACATATTAATGATAAAACCATCATTTTTTTAATCAGACTCATCTTAAAACCCCTTTCCATTAAGTTATAACACATGAAAGGGGCTGTTAAATTACAATTCTATTAAATTAACGAGTCAATTCCTTTAAAAAACGCTTACATACTAGAACATTTTACTAATAATGTCTTTTATTTCTATAAAAAATTCTATCATTTACCAACCGGCTTTTTTTATTACATCTTAAAATTCTTCACAAGTGCCGATAAATTATTTGCTTCTGAAAGCATTTCCTTTGTTCTAGCAAAGATGTGTTCTAGCTCTGCATCCTGCTCCTGCAAGGATCCGGACGATGAAACAGCACCTGCGGCAAAAGTTTGCGAAGCCTCTGCTGCCACTTCTACACCTGCTTTAATCTCCAAACTGCCAGCCATAAGGTGTGCAAGTGTATTTGATATTACAGCAATATTACAAACCATGTCTTCCACTTCCGTCTTTATTGTTTCAAAGCCCTCTCCAGTTTTCTTGATTTTAACGGAGCCATTCTCTAACTCTTGAAAACCGTTCTTTAGTGAGCGTGATACGGCTTCTGAAACATTTTGCACCGCTGTTACTGTACTGTTGATTTCCACCAATGATGTTTCCACTTGGTTTGCAAGCTTCCTCACTTCATTTGCCACTACTGCAAAGCCTTTGCCTGCTTCACCTGCTCTTGCTGCTTCGATTGCGGCATTTAATGCGAGCAGGTTTGTTTGTGCGGCAATCCCTTTTATTGACTCAACTAGTGTATGAATATTTCTTGTCTTCTCTTCCATTCCCAGCACTTCTTCATATGTGTCTCGAATCATCTCGTATACAATATTAGTTTGAGTAATCGACTCTTTCATCGAATTATGCCCTTTCAATGTTACAGAGAGAACCTTTTCAGAGCTATCCTTCACCATTGCTCCATTATCTGCGGCAACTCCAAGCTGTCTGTTAAAGGACTCGTATGCGGCAATCAGCTGGCTTGTACCCTCTCCCTGCTGTTCTGCACTCGCAGATAAAGCTGCCATCGTTTCAGATATCTGCTGACTTGAATGCTTAACATTTGATGAGCTGTGAGCGAGCTCCTCGCTGTTATTAGTAACTGAAACAGCAGCGTTCCCAATGCTGTTCACCATGCTCCTCAGACTGTAAATCATGCCATTAATCGCTTTTTCAAGCTGGCCAATCTCATCCTTGCCATCATAAAGAGATTCTTCCTCCAACAAGTCTCCTTGCGCCACTCTGCTAGCTCTTTGCACAACCCTTTCTAGGTTGTTTTTTAAAGAACGGGAGACAAAGTAAACAAAGACTCCACTGAAGATAGCAGACATCGCTGCAGCCGCTATAATGAGCCAAACAAAGAACGTCATGCTCTTTTCCATGTTCTGCATCGTATTATTACGGTTAGAATCTACATAGTTAACTAAGTCTGCAAGTGTCGCTGCATTGTTCTCTCTAAGCTGTGCGATTTCCATCCTTGCGTCCGTGTAAATCTTTTCATCTAGTCTCACAACCGCAGGAGCCACAGTCCGAATAAACAAATCATCTATCTTTTCATTATTCTCTTCTATTTTATTAATCAGCTGTTTTTGCTCTTTGTCTGCAATTGTCTCATTTAAGCTGTCTAGCGACACATTCAGTTCGTTTCGCAGCTGTCGATAGCTTTTAATGTCCTCATCTTTTAAAAAGGTAATATAGTCTGCAATACGAATATCCTTTGCTCGTATAAGAGAGCCTATTTCCTCAATTGCTGCAGCCTTTTCCCCCTGATTTTTTATATCGATTGTTTTTGACCAGAACATATTGAGCAGTATAATTACAACTATTGTTGTAGCGAAAAACAGAACAGCGTTAAAACCAAACAGTAAATAGAGCTTTGACCTAATTTGCATATCCTTCCATCTGAATGAGGTTTTCTCCCGATCCTTACTCTTTGCCTTCTTTTTAACAATATTGAATGTCCTTGGCTTCAGCTTGAATTTCCATTTTCCAGACATGACTTTCCTCCTGCAAAAAAAGATAAATAAGACAATATACCTAATTACCAATATGAAGGATTTAAGAAGTTATATCTACAAATTTACGGAAATTTTACAAAAATATAACAATAAAAAAAACCAGCAGATAAATCTGCTGGTTATGTGTTCAAATCGTATCTTTTTCCAGTTACTAAATAGATAACATTTTCGGCAATATTCGTAACATGGTCGCCGATACGTTCGATGTATCTGCAAACGAAGGCAAGCTGTGTTACCTGCTTTGTTTCACTTGGGTGTTCACGGATATAACCCATAAGTTCCTGAATAAGACGACCATACATCGCATCAATCTCATCATCCTTTTCAGCACTTGCTTTTGCTATAACCGTATCCTCCGTATAGAAGGCTGTTAAGGATTCCCTTAGCATATTTAGTGCCTTCTCCATCATAAGCGGTATTTCCACTATATCCTTAATATGTGGTTCACCGCCAATATGAATGGTGGATTTAGCAATGTTAACAGCCATATCGGCAATCCGTTCCACTTCAGACGAAATTTTGAGAGCCACGATTATTTTTCTTAAATCTGTTGCTACTGGGGATTCTTTTGCGATTAACAAAATTGCCTGATCGTTAATCTTATTTTCCATTTCGTCAATTTTGTTGTCTCCTTCAATTACTTCCTCAGCCTTCTGCAGATCTTGGCTAATTAAGGAAACCATTGCTTTTTTGATGGCATATTCTGCTTCTTCCGCCATATCTAAAAGACTTTGTTTTAGTTCTTTAAGATTACTGTCAAAATTCGTCCTAGTGTTCATCCTTGCACCCCAATCATCCAAATCGTCCGGAAATATAATCTTCTGTTCTTTGGTCAGCCGGTCTTGAGAAAATTTTAGATGTTTCGTCAATCTCAACTAGCTCTCCCATTAAGAAAAAGGCTGTCTTGTCTGAAACACGTGCTGCCTGCTGCATATTATGTGTCACGACAACAATTGTATATTTCTCCTTCAATTCAAGCATCAGCTCTTCAATTTTCAATGTTGAAATTGGGTCAAGAGCAGATGTAGGTTCATCCATTAGAAGTACATCAGGCTTTGTCGCAAGCGCTCTTGCGATGCAAAGACGCTGCTGCTGTCCACCTGAAAGTCCCATCGCAGGAGTATGCAGACGATCCTTTACCTCATCCCAAAGTGCAACGTCACGAAGTGATTTTTCTACAATCTCTTCAAGCACCTTTTTTCGCTTTTCGCCGTGAATTCTTGGTCCGTAAGCAATATTTTCAAAGATTGTTTGCGGAAATGGATTTCCCTTTTGGAAAACCATACCGACATTTTTGCGCAAATCAACAAGATCGATTTTTTTGTTAATAATGTTTTTGCTTTTATAGTTAATTTCACCAGACATCTTAACGTTTGGCACCATATTAATCATCAAGTTTAAGGTTTTAATAAACGTCGATTTCCCACAGCCGGATGGACCGATAATAGCCGTAACTTCATTGCGGTTAATCGGGAAATTGATATTTTTTAAGGCATGGTGATCTCCATACCAAAGGTTTAAATCATTTATTTCAAATACAGGCGCGTGCGTAACAGCTGTTGACATGATAGTCCCCCTTATCCAAATCTGCCGGAAATATATTCTTCTGTCTTTTTAACAGATGGGTTTGTAAAGATTTTCTCTGTCGCATCAAACTCAATTAAATCTCCGCTCAAGAAGAAGGCAGTCTTATCCGAAATCCTTGAAGCCTGACCCATATTATGCGTAACAATTAAAATAGAATATTCCTTCTTCAATTCCACAATTAACTCTTCAACCTTGGCATTTGAAATCGGGTCAAGAGCAGATGAAGGCTCATCAAGCAGCATAAGTGAAGGCTTCATTGCAATTGTACGAGCAATGCAAAGTCTTTGTTGCTGTCCACCAGATAATGACAAAGCAGATTTATGAAGTCTGTCTTTTACTTCATCCCAAAGTGCTGCTTTCGTTAAGCTCTCTTCTACAAGGACTTCCAACTCACTTTTTTTCTTTATCCCCGCAAACTTCAACGCATGCGCAATATTTTCATAGATTGATTTAGGAAAAGGATTTGGCTTTTGGAACACCATGCCAATCTCTTTTCTTAATGCAACAACATCAATATTATCACCAAGGATATTCAAGCCTTCATATAGAATTTCTCCCTTTGCTTTAGCTCCAGGAATAAGGTCGTTCATGCGATTAATACTGCGAAGGAAAGTTGACTTACCACAGCCAGACGGTCCAATTAATGCAGTGATTGAATTTTTTTCGATATCCATTGAAATCGTATTAACTGCTCGTTTTTCTCCGTAATATATGTCCAAGTCCTTTACTTGAAGGATTAGATCTTTATTTGTAACTGACGTTTCAGAAATCTGTTCTCTGTTAAGGACGGCAGTTCTTGGCAATGTACTTGTATTCATTTTCATCATCCTTACCTAGTTATTTAGATGCTGTAAGTTTACGATGGATAAAGCCTCCAATTAAACGCGCACCTAGGTTGAAAATCAGCACAGACAAAATCAATACTGCGGACGCACCGTTTGCGATATCCTCCACATCCGGAATAAGTCCCTGTGTGTTAACAGACCAAATATGAACAGCTAAAGTTTCTGCAGGTCTAAATATATTTAATGGAGAGTTTTCAACGAATGGATTCCAGTTTGCATAATCCAGTCTTGGTGTTGACAATCCAGATGTAAATAATAGCGCAGCCGCTTCCCCGAACACCCTTCCAGAAGCAAGGATTGCACCTGTTAGAATCGATGGAAATGCTGTTGGTAAAAGAATTGTTTTAATTGTATGCCAATGTGTAATTCCTAATGCAAGACTAGCTTCTTTCTGATCACGCGGCACTGAACGAAGTGCATCTTCACTGACACGCACCATAACTGGTAAGTTGAACACTGTTAATGCCAACGCACCACCAAGGATTGAATAGCCCCATCCTGTTAAGTTAACGAACATTAATAGACCGAACATACCAATAACAATAGAAGGAAGTGATGCAAGGACCTCGATACAAGTACGGATAGTGTTTGTAATTTTCCCAGGCTTTGCATACTCAGCCATATAAATTCCACCACCCACTCCAAGTGGAACAGTAATAATCATTGTGATAAACAAAATGTAAAATGAGTTAAATAATTGATCTCTAATTCCACCGCCTGCACGGACATTACTTGATGGATTTGTTAAGAAATCAAGCGATATGTGGCTGACGCCATTAAACAAAATGTAAGAAAATAATCCGACAAGAACGGATACAATAACGATTGCTATCGCAACAAACACACTGGTTGCGATACGATCTGCTACTCTGCTGTTCATTATACTTTCCTCCTAGATGACAGATAACGGATTAGCAAGATAAATGCGAATGACATAACTAACAAGATAAGCCCCATTGACCAAAGTGTATTGTTTTCAACACTTCCATATGTTGTATGACCCATATTTAATGTGATGATAGTTGTCAATGTTCCGGCTGGATCTAAAATGCTTCCAGGGATAATTCTCGTGTTACCGATAACCATTTGAACCGCTAATGCTTCCCCGAACGCTCTTGCCATACCTAAAACGATTGCCGTTAACAATGAAGGAAGGGCAGCAGGAACAAGTACTTTCCTGATTGTTTGCCATCTCGTAGCACCAAGTGCATAAGATCCTTCACGCAATGATTTAGGCAGTGTCGCCATTGCATCTGTTGCAATTGTCGTAACTGTCGGCAGGATCATGATTGCTAAGACGATTGTTCCAGATAACAAGCTGAAACCAAGTCCGCCTACATGCTCCCTGATAAAAGGCACTAATACTGTAAGTCCTATGAATCCATAAACAACGGAAGGAATACCAACAAGCAACTCAATTACTGGTTGAAGTATTTTCTTCCCCCATGACGGAGCAATTTCAGTCATGAAAATAGCTCCTCCAATTCCAAGTGGTGCTGCAACTAGTGCGGCAAGCATTGTTACCGCAAAAGAACCAAAGATAAAAGGCAGTGCCCCATACATTGGGCTTTCTGGATCAGTAGGATTCCAATTCGTACTGGTTAAGAACTCAATCGGACTTACACCGTTTTTAATGAAAGACTGTAAACCTTTTGTACTTAGGAAAATTGTGATTGCAATAGTAGCAGAAATCATGATAATTGCACATAATGTTACTAAAACTTTACCCCGTACCTCACCATTAAGCCTTGTTTTATTAGATTTGATTAATCTCTCTCTAACAGGAAGTGATGATTTTTCCATAATTTTTGAAGCACCCCTAATTTACGTCATTAATTGGTAATGAGGCAACGCCAGGTCGGCATTGCCCCTTACCTAATTCGTTTATTTTTGATTTCCTTCAGCGTCACGCTCTACTTCCATTTCGCTGCCAGGAATATATCCTTGGTCTTCGATCAATTGTTTTTGCTCATCAGCAGCCATGTAGTCAAGGAATGCTTTAGCAAGTTCATTTGGCTCACCTTTAGTGTAAGCATGTTGGTAAGCCCAAACTGGGAATTCACCAGTTTTAACTTTTTCATCAGTAGCTTCTACGCCGTCAATTGCAAGTGGTGTTACAGTGTCATCAGTGAAGTAAGAAAGTGCAAGGTAACCTACAGCTCCTTCAGTTTCAGAGATGATTTTCTTAACTGTGTTTGAAGAATCTTCCGTAACTCCCTCAGCAGGTGTAGCGCCATCTAATGCATATTTATTGAAAGTTGCACGAGTACCAGAAGAATCTGGACGGTTAACTAATGTAATCTTTTGGTCAGCACCACCAAGGTCTTTCCAGTTAGTGATTTTGCCAGTAAATACTTTAATCAAATCTTCTTTAGATATATCTTTAACTCCAGCAGATGGGTTAACAGCAGCTGTCATACCTACTACAGCAACTTTGTGGTCAACTAGCTCATCAGCAGGAATTCCTTCTTTTTCTTCAGCAAAAACATCAGAGTTTCCAATATCTACGGAACCTTCAGAAACTTGTGATAAGCCTGTACCAGAACCACCAGCGTTCACTTGGATATCAACTTCTGGATTTTCAGCCATAAACTCTTCAGCAGCAGCTGCTACTAATGGTTGCATTGCAGATGAACCAGAAACTGTCAAAGTGCCTGATAATTTTTCTTCTGAACCATTATCTTCATTGTTATCTCCACTTGTGTTGTCATTTCCTCCGCATGCAGCGATGAATGCCATAAGTGCTGCAACTAGCAGAAGCAGGCTTAGCTTTTTCAAACTTTTCATTTCTTTAATTCCCCCTAAGGATATGTTGGTGTTTTGTCCTACAAGAATTAGAATAAGGGAAAACTATTAATGTTGTTTGAATCAATTGTAAAGGTTTTGTAAATGCTAGTTTTTTGTGAATAATTGTCGAAAAAGTGGTTATTATCCCATTATTATAGTTATCAAGTCCCAAAATTTATGGACATACCCCATTAATTCACCACAAATCCGTTAATTTACAAAAGATTACTTGTGACGTAATATAGAAGAAAAAGGTCCTATTCTCATTTAGATGAAGAGGTATAATACTATGTCAAACGTTCAATCACTGGAAAGAGCATTAACGATATTAAACAAGCTGTCTGAATATCCAGATGGCCTGCAAATCGCCCGCCTGACCGAACAGGTTGGCCTCTCCAAAAGCACAGTACACAGACTTTTGGCAACATTGACCAACATGAACTATGTCGAAAAGGACATGGATACAGACAAATATAAGCTTGGATTACAGACACTTTTCCTTGCAAGAAATTTCTTGAACAGTAATACACTTGTTCAGACAGCAAAACCATTTCTGACCAAATTATGTAAGGAAGTCAATGAAACAATTCATTTATGTACGAAAGACCGAGAAGAAGTCCTTTATGTGGACAAGATAGAAAGCACACAAACGATTCGCATGTTCTCCCGTGTCGGCAGCAGAGCTCCAATGTACTGCACAGCTGTTGGAAAAGTACTTTTATCAGGGCTAGATTCTGAAGCTTTGGAAGAATCACTCTCCAAAATGGAATTTGTCAGCAAAACAGCTGCCACTATCACTTCAAAGGAAGAATTACGCGAGGAAATAGACAAGGTGGAGCAACAAGGCTATGCATTAGATAATAACGAGAATGAAAAGGACTTACGCTGCATCGCTGCCCCTATTTACAACCATGAAGGCAGGATAATCGCAAGCTTCAGCATCTCTGGTCCTAGTACAAGAGTGACAATGGATTTAATAAATGAAGTGTTGGTTGAAAAAATGAAGCATTATAGTGCGGACATATCCCGTCACCTTGGCTTCATCAGTTAATAATAGTAAATAGAAAAAGAGCAAAGCTGCCTCATTGGCATACTTTGCTCTTTTTCTATTTATCTATTTAATTTAGGTTCCATAAAGTCACTCAAACCTTTTCTGTCAGGGAGTCCATCATTGTCACCTGGAGCCATTACTGCAAGAGCGCCGATTGCTGTTCCTCTTCTGACCGCTTCCTCCAGCGGTAACTCCTCCAACAATGCACTGGTCACACCAACAGCAAACCCATCTCCAGCACCAACTGTGTCAATGACTTTGTGAACCTTAAAACCTTCTGTATAGAATTTCTTATCCTCAGAACTAGTATAAGCCCCTTTTGGTCCAAGCTTAATGATTACGGTTTTTACACCAGCATCATGATAAAATTGAGCAATTCCTTCAGGAGTTTCTCTGCCCGTAAGCAGCCTTCCCTCTTCCATGCCAGGAAAGACAATATCAGCTAAAAAGGCAATGTCATTGATAACTGCCGCCATCTCTTTTTTATCTGGCCAGAGAGCAGGTCTAATATTAGGATCAAATGAAATCGATACCCCTTGCGCTTTCGCCTTACGCGCCAATTCATAAACCATTTCCCTGCAGCTCGTTGATAATGCTGGAGGAATGCCTGTCAAATGGAGATGCTGAAAGTCTGTAAGAGACAATGAACTTATTGATTGAATATCCATTGTAGAAGCAGCAGAATTTTTTCTTAAAGCAAACACTTCTGGATCTCCGGCGGAAACCTTTTGCTTCCATTGCATTCCTGTAGCGTGCTTATCGTCAAAGGTAACAAAACTCGTATCAATATCATTATTCTTCAGGAAGCTTTGAATACTTTTGCCGAAGGGATCATTCCCAAGCTTCGTAATATATGTGACATTATGGCCTAAACGAGCCATCCCGATTGAAAAGTTCACTTCTGCTCCTGCCACAAACCGAGCAAACCTATCTGCCTCTTCCAAAAGCCCTTCAGACTCTGCCGCAAATAGGGCCATCGGTTCTCCCACAGTAACTATTCTGCTCATACTAACAATCAACTCCTTCTATTAATATAGGAAGAATCTGCTCTTTAAAGCGCACGAGTATTTACGCCACTTCCACTATTCGTGTTGTTCTTTTTTTGCATATATTTATACCAAAAGGCAGTTAATATCGGAACTAAAATGGAGGTTACAATGACAGATGCTGCTACCAATGCTGTTGCAGACTGGGCAATTGGCATAAACTCCGGCTTCATACTTGCAATAATCATTGGATTGGCAACAGCAGCGCCAGCAGTACTTGAAGCAGCAATCCCCGCTGTTCCGTTTCCTCCCCCAATAAACTTGTCTGCAAGCATTAATGGAATACCTGTAACAATAATAACGATAATGCCTAGCAAGACACCGGCAAAGCCTGTTTTCACAATTACGCCGAGATCAATCGTATTTCCTAAAGCAAATCCGAAGAATGGAATCATTGTATGTGTAGCCTTGCTGAAAAAACTTCTAAAATCAGAATCAAGATTTCCTAAAATAAAACCGATTAAAAATGGAAGCACTGCCCCAACAAATGCCTGCGGTTCAAACGCAATCCCAGTTGAACCAAGAATAAGCATTGTCACAAGCGGACCTGACTCAAGCGACATCAATACAAATGCACCGGCTTCCTCCTTTGTTCCATATTGCTGCATCATGGACGCATACAAACCACCGTTCGTCATATCCATCGCCGCAACAAGTGTCAAAATCGAAAATCCGGCGAAAAAGCCTGTCTGTACCCCACCCTCTGGCAAAAACGCTCCTGCCACAAGAGCAACAATCCACGCAACCACAATCTTTGTCACCAGCAGCGTTCCCGATTTTCGCAAAACAACTCCTGTCGATTTCAAATTAATTCCTGCACCCATGCAGAAGAACCAGACAGCAAGAATCGGGATTGTACCTGTCATCAGCCCATTCGTAAATGACCCGAAATACTCGCCAGATTTTGGTGCGAACGTATGAATAATAGCTCCTACAAACAGCGGAACCAGCATAAGGCCTCCTGGTATTCGCTCAATCGACTTCATGATTTTCATATTAGCATCCTTACCTTCCTATTTAGGTAATTTAAGCAATTGAAAAAGACGCTGCATCTGATATGTAGTAATTGAATTATGCCGCGTGTTAAAGACTTGCCCTTCAACACATCATCCAGTTCTTCATGCTCTTGTAAACAACTTAAACGATCACTCATAGAAAAAACTTGCCCTAGTCATGCTGGCGTTCACTAATCCAACTAAGAATACGCTTACATATTTTCGAAAAACGAAAAGCAAATAACCTCCTTTCAACAATCTCATTAACGTTCCACATCGTGGTACGTTGTTCCATAAAATAATTATACCGCTTACATTTTTATAATTCAATAATTTGGCAAAAGAAAAGGATATTTCGACAGAAAAAAACAATATCTGTTTGAGAAGATATTGTTTTCTCCTATTATTATGTAAACCATTATTCTATAAACTAAGAAGCTAACATCTAGCCTTTAAACCTGGATGCCTAGTTTAAAAGTCTGCTGTATTTTTAATAGTCTCTTCACATAGACACCAGCCTAAAATACAGCATATAATTTTGCAGCGTTACGTGATATTGCGCTTTGAATCAAATTACCTGGAGTATTTACGATTGTTTTGTAGTTGTAACAGTTAATGTGGATATTCACTGAATAATTAGGAGTTTAATCAATAGTTATCAACATTATGAGGTTTTTTAATAACAAGTGTTAATACTTTCAGGTTTTATCCACAAGGTCTTTCCGTATAAACAAAATTCAAGGTTTACAGAAAGCGATTTATTGTCTATTCATAGCTATCATTAAAACAAAAAATTCTGGATTTCTTTAGGGAAATCCAGAATTTTTCTAAGAGCTGATATCACACTGATAATACTAACTGGGCCACAGCCTCTACATGCATTGTCTGCGGGAACATATCCACAGGCTGTACTTCAAGTGTTTTATAGCCTCCGTCTTCAAGAACGCGCAGGTCTCTTGCTAATGTTGCTGGGTTGCAGGAAACATATACGACTTTTTTTGGCTTCATGGCAATGATTGTTTGTAATAGGGCTTCATCACAGCCTTTTCTTGGCGGATCAACGACTAGAACGTCTGCTGTGTTTCCTTCTTTATACCAGTTGGGGATAACTTCTTCTGCTTTGCCGACAGCAAAATCCACATTGTGGATATCATTTAGGAGTGCATTTTTGCCAGCGTCTTCGATTGCTTGTGGAACAATTTCTACTCCAAACACCTTTTTTGCTTTTTTCGCGAGGAACAGAGAAATCGTGCCGATACCGCAATAAGCATCAATAACGTTTTCTTCGCCTTGCAAATTAGCATACTCAAGTGCTTTATCATATAAAACCTTTGTCTGTTCTGGATTTACTTGATAGAAGGAGCGGGCTGAAATAGCGAACTTTACATCTCCAATATAATCGGTAATTGTTTCTTGTCCCCATAACACATTTGTTATGTCACCCATAATGACATTTGTTTTTTTGTTATTCACATTGTGGATAATTGATTTCAAACCGGAAATCTCTGCTGCAATTTCATCCACAACTTTATTTTTGTTCGTAATCTCGTTTGTTCTCGTAATAAGCACAATCATCATTTCACCTGTAACTAAACCACGGCGAACCATGATATGACGAAGCTCGCCTTTATGTCGCTCCTCATTGTATGCCTTTACTCCGTACTTTTGACAAATCTCTTTTACTTTTCTTACGACATCATCATTTTCTTCTTGTTGTATAAGGCAGGCTTCCATATTAATAATTTGGTGGCTGCGCTGTTGATAGAAACCGCCTATCAGACCGCCCTCCTGCTCGCCAATTGGCACCTGTGCCTTGTTACGATAGCGCCATGGCTCATTCATTCCGATTGTCGGGTGAACTACAGCATCAATTTTTCCGATTCTTTCAAGGACATCCTGAACATGCTTATGCTTCACAAGAAGCTGACCTTCATAGTTAAGATGCTGAAGCTGACAGCCTCCGCATTCTTTATAAATTGGACATGGTGCTTCCACTCGATAAGGGCTTTTTTCCTGCAATTCAAGCAAACGGCCAAACCCAAAATTTTTATTAGTTTTCACCACTTTAACCTTCGCTTTTTCCCCTGGAAGTCCATTGGGGATAAACAGTGGATAACCTTCAACCTTCGCTACGCCAGAACCTTCATGTGTCAAATCTTCAAATACTATATCTAATATATCGTTCTTTTGAACGGGCAATGTTCTGCTCATTGTCTACTTCCTTTGCTACATGTTATCTATTTTTGAAAAGTATACCGAACAAAATTGTATCATACTTTTCCTGTTATCTATAATCCTTGTTGGTTTTTTAAAGTTTGAAAACAATGGAAATAAGGGGCTTTTATGGGGATTTGGAGTGGTGGATAGAGTGAGTCCGCACTCACTCTATATCTTTACTCTGCTGTTAGTGTCTCTTCTTTAGGGCGATCTTCGTCGCGGATTTGGTCAATCGGAACAAACACCTCAAAATGTCTGTATAAATTAACAAATTCTGCTGGAAGCACCCCACCGAATTCACCATCAAGGTTCAGCTGTACCTTCTCTTCTGATGTTATCTTAATACGGTTTGCACTTACATAAATAACATTCGGGTCATTAATATGCTCACCGCGAAGCGCCAATGTGGCAATACGGATAAAGTCTGCTAGGTTGGCTTTTTTTAGGATAAGCAAGGAAAATAGACCGTCATTGATCGAAGCACCTGGCGCAAGCTTTTCAAATCCTCCGACAGAGTTTGTCAGACCAATTAAAAACAGCATGACTTCCCCTTCGAATAGCTTTCCGTCATATTCTATCTTTACTTTAGTAGCTTTAATAAAAGGCAGCTTTTCCATACCTTTCAAATAATACGCAAGCTGTCCAAGCATTGTTTTCAACTTGCTCGGCACTTCATACGAAAGCTCCGTCAAATTGCCTCCGCCGCCAATATTGATAAAGTATTTGTCTTCATTTATCCGTCCAATATCGACAGGGATTGTGTCGCCTTTAGCAATTATATCCGCGGCAGCTTCAATGTCTCGCGGGATGTGCAAGGCTCTTGCAAAGTCATTAGTTGTACCAACTGGGATAATTCCAAGCTTCGGCCGGTAGTCCTGTTCTGCTAGTCCATTAACTACTTCATTAATTGTGCCGTCTCCGCCAGCTGCAACAACAAGATCATATCTTCTTTCAATTGCAATCCTCGCAGCCTTTGTGGCATCCTCTGGACCCGTCGTAGCATGACAGGATGTTTCATACCCAGCATTCTCAAGTTTTTTCAGCACCTCCGGCAAATGCTTTTTAAAAGCTTCCCGGCCTGATGTTGGATTATATATAATTCTTGCCCTTTTCATACCCATCATCCTATTTCATAATTTCATGGCTTGTTTTCTATCATCTAACATCATATACGAAAACTACTTCTTTAGGCAATATTTAGTATACTGCCAACTGCTCTGTAAAAAAATTTAGAATTCTGCTATCAATTATACCCAAATAACTAATATCCCAACCCCACTAGACATCCTATAGAAATTAAACAAACGTTTGATTAAAACTTACTTTTTATCGTTCAGCTGTAACAGCGCACTATTAAAAACATAGATATGATGGTCGGCTTTTCCCTTTTTATAATTGCCATTATAAGTAGTATCGTCTTCTGTTGATTCATACTCATCAGTGTCTTCCGCTTCCTTCACAAAGCTCCAATTCTGATTCTCTCCATTTTCCACCTGAGTATTCTCCACAGAAACCATTACATTGTTCGTCTCTTGTATATCTATATCAAGCTCACCGGCACCAGACACTTTCCAATCGCTTTTCAATCCGCGTGGATTAATGGATAGATTGCTATTAAGATTAATAATTTCTAATTGAACATCTGTAGGTACAAGCAAGGTAGCATCCATATTGGAATAATCAGAGTAGAACGTCGATGTTTGATACGGTCGCTCTTTCACCCTTATATACAGTGTATCTCCTTTATGTGAAGTGGTGACATAATCCTCCAGTTTAGCTATTTTTTCTAATGAACTATCCTGTCTGTATGTACCAAACAAGGAGACGTTTCTTTCATTCGTACCATCTACTTTAAGTTGCCCTATTCCGTCTCCCTCCACAACAACTCTATTGATATCATTGCTGATATTCTGTTCATATGCAGGAAGGTCCAGCGTTCTTTCTTCCTTCTTAATTTCATCCTGAATCAAGTCAATGAAGCCTGACGTCTGAAGAAACACCATTAAAATTCCGGCTGTACCCAATATGCCGACGATAAGAATACTAAATATGTCAAAATTCAGATAAGGTTTCTCCTGCTTGCTTAGAAATAGATACAGCAGTATTTCTAAACCAAGCACTACAAGAATAACTGGCCACCAAAGCTTTAAAGCAGTTGTAATATCCCACTCTAAGATTTGCGATAGTAACAGGAATACACCAAGAAGCAATAGTGATAATCCCATCGAAAATGTTCCTACTCTCCAAGTCCTCATTCCGTATTTCTCCTCCCTTAATTAAGTTAGATCTTACTGTCTATTATCTGTCTTTATCTTATTCTTATTGCCAGCAAGCACTCGCAAACCGCCGAAAATAAGGACGATGCAGACAACACCTGTTTGGAAGTAATGATAGAACAAAAATTGCAAGTCAATGCCAAGTAACAGCTGCAGTCTTGTTGAAAAGACTGGAAGCAGGATATTGACTGTCATATAGTAGAAGCCTACAAGGAGAAGGCCAATTCCGACCCATTTTTGATAGTTTGTTAAATAAGCTATCACTGGTGTATCTTCCAGCTCTGCTTCGCCTATTCTCGAAGCTTTCTGAAGTCCATCGAAAAAGCTGTAAAACCAAATTATCGGTATTAAAAACAAGAAAATACCTAAGTAAAGCTCATTAATTAAGAAGATTGCAAATAGGAAGGCAGCCATTAATTGCAGACCTCTTTGCTGCAAGCCTAAGTATAAATGGCCTGCCCCTGGAAAAATGGAAAGGAATGTGGCAATGATTTTGCTTTTTTTCCCGTCTTCTCGATTTTGTTCAAAGTCTTGGAATATGGTCTGGTCAACAAGCTCCTCGCCATTCTGCTTTTTAACAAACTGCTGCATAACATCAAAAAATCCATATACCCAAATAACCGGAAGGATAGCCAGAAACAGCAGGAACTCTCCTGCTCCAGTTAGGAATGACACAAATAAAACCATGATAATTAACCCCAAGAAAGTGGATAACAGTGTTATACCGCGGTACATCAAGCCTAATTGTATATGTCCTAAACCAGGAATAAAGGATAGGACTATTGTATAGAAGCGCTGTGATTCAATTGTATTTACAAGCACTGTTTTGTCTTCCTGACCACCTGGCAGTACTTGTCTTTTAAAATACCTGCTTGTGGTTATAAAAGTATCCAGAATGCTGATGCAATAAATTAGTAGCCCTATAAAAACAAGCACGATAACAATTTCATCCATATATCCTGCCATGCTTAGCAGCAATATGGAAAATACAGCAAGTCCGAACACGGCAGCACCGTATAAAGAGCCTCTTATCCGCTTACCGATATAAAATAATCCACCTCCTGGAAAGAAAGCTAAAATAAATGCGACGATCGGGTTTTTCATTTTTTCTTTTCCTCCTTCGTACTTCCATCAAATGTATCGAGCCAAGAAAATGTCTTGTTAACAAAGCCTACTTTTACTTCTTCCTGTTTCATTGGCATTTCCGCCTTTTGGATGCTTTCCGTATGTTTGATAATCGATTGGAAAACACCAGTCGACATCAAAACCAGCGTTATGCTGGCAGCAAGTGCGTAGTGAAAGACAGAGGATTGGTAAAATGATTTTTTCTTTTTCGGTTGTAAAACAGGAATATCTGCTGCTTCTTCCTTTTCTTCTGAAATCTTCAGCATGATTTGATCTGTAAATGCTGCCACATCTGATATGGACGGAAGCTCAGCTTCTTCTACTTCAACTGCTTGAACGTATAAATCAAGGCACTGATCACACCCATAAAGATGGTCTTCCATTTGTGTTCGTTTGCCTTCATCAAGCTCGTCCTTTGCGTATTCTAGCCATTGTTCAAAAGAATAGTGCTGTATCACAAAAAATCCTCCTCCTTCCAATGCTTCTTCAACCAAATCCTTGCGCGGTACAGTTTTGTTTCAATTGTCTTAACTTGAACATTTTGCTCTTCAGCCAATTGCTGGTAGCTCTTCTCTGCAATATAGTAACCGTATATAACATCGCGATAGTTGTCAGGAATATCATTAAGCTTTTCCCTTAACAGCTTGCGCTGCTGCCTTATTAAGACCTCTGCCACTACATTGTCCTTTTTCCCTGTATCAAGCTCAATCTGTTCTGTGATGTCTTCTTTCCTTCTTTGCTGTTTTCGCTTAACATCAATCGAATGATTGACTGCTATTCTCGTTATCCAAGTTTTAAACCCTTGGTTTTCATATTTGGGGAGAGAGTAATAAATTTTGAGGAACACTTCTTGTGCAGCATCTTCCGCTTCCTTTTGATCCTTAAGAACGCTGTAAATGGTACGAAATATATCCTGGCGATATTTCTCAACTAGCAACCGAAATGCATCATCATCTCCAAGCTTGACTAGTTCAATCAATTCTTGATCTGCTATTATTCTCTCCCCCCTTCTAAACAACTTCATATAATAGACGTTATTAAATACTCAACCCCTACACCAATGTTTTATTTTTTTCAAATAATATTATGTTACTGAAATAAACACTTTTTTATAGTACCATTTTTCGCTGCTGTTATTAGAAGTTTTTTTAACAATGAAACTATTATGGATAGTGTTCGTATATTGATGGAGGCATTATTAAAAAGGAGGTTTTTTATTTAATGGTTTATTTATTATCACTACTCGCATTGACGCTTAATCCATTCGTTTGGAAGACATATTCTCGCAGCAAAGCTTTTTTGTATACACAGCTGCTTCGTGTCATGGTAGGTGCCTTCATTATATTTGTTCTAACCTATTTCCAGCTTGTTGATTATTCTGTGCAAGCTGCAATAAAGTTTGGATTATTTTATGTAGCCCTGTTCTTTCTTGGGGATCTTCTGTATAAAAAGGCAAAGGGCTTCTACTATACTAGCTACCTTGGAATTGCCATGCTTCTCGCAAGTGCTTACTTCCAGTTTGCTTACCCATTTACTATTGCAAATGATAAGTATGACTTCGTGGCAGCAAAAGCAACGATTGCCCAGGATAAAGAAGAATCGACAGATGAGCAGCATATCGCAGTTGTACCGGAGAAATACGCTCGGTACCGAAGCGAAAAGAAACTAGGCGAGCTTTCTCATGCTTCCTACTATGATTTAGGACATTCAACTTTGCAAAAAATTGACGATCATCTTTATTGGGTAACACCGATTGAATACACTGGCTTTTTTAAATGGATGAAGAACCAGCCTGTTCCTGGCTTCATAAAAATGAGTGCAGAGGATGAAAATAAAGATGCTGTGTTAGTCAAATCGGAAATGACATATGTTCCATCTGCTTATTTCCACGAAGACTTAAAGCGACTTGTAAGAAAAACGCATAAGGATCACGTCCTGCTGGAAGCAAGCTTTGAGCCAGACGATAATGATAAGCCGTATTATGTTGTGCCATATGGGGATTACAACAAATTCAGGCAGATTGTTGATGTAAAGGGTATTTATATTATTGACCCGGCAAATGGCGAAGTTAAGGACTATAAAATGAATGAAATACCTGATTTCATCGATCATGTTATCCCAACAAGTGTAGCAGAGGATTGGAATGAGTGGTATGGAAAATATATACACGGTTTCTGGAATACCATCTTCTCTAAAGAAGATATTAAGGTACCGACTGAATGGGAAGATATTGATGAAGTAAATGGTGTATTCAATAAGGACCTTGCCTTAAATTGGTCTACTGATTTCACTCGACCGAACTCAGACAGCGGAAGCATGGTAGGCTATTCACTAATCAATGCAAGGTCTGGAAAGCTTACATTCTATGAAGAAGCAAATGGTTCCTTAAATGGGAAATCTGCCATCAATGTAGCTGAAAAGACATTTAGAGCGGAGAAATATGAGGCTGGAACACCTATCCTTTATACGATATATGGTCAGTTCACATGGGTAGTTCCACTTATGGACTCCAACAGCGTGCTAAGACAAATCGTACTTGTTAATGCGAAGGATGAAAAGATTTACAGCTACAGCAATGAAAAATCAAAGCTTTTCAATGACTATAAATATGCCATTGCTACATTGTTAAAGGATGACAACACAGTCCCTAATAATATAGCAGACTTAAAGGACTTGAATGGAAAAATCAGCTATGTTTATAAATCTGAAATGGAAGGAAGCACAGTCGTCCGTTTCATGGTTGAAGGCGATAAGCGGATATTCCAAGTTTCATCGAATGACTTCCCATACAGCATCTTCCTTGATAAAGGGATGAATGTGAATGTTAAGTTTATTGATACAGAAGAAACAGTTGTTACCGTACAAGAACTTGTTATAGATGGTTTTAAATAAACCTTTTAGCAAAGGAGCCTGCTTAACAGAACAGTGGCTCCTTTGCTTTTTTTTAAAAGCTTGGCAATAAGGAACAAGTATACTTTTCGGCTTGCATATACTAACATAGAAACTGGGAATATTTATCATAATGGAAAAGGAGAATGCTTTTGTATACGTTATTAATCGCTTCTTATTTATTGGGATCTATTCCAGCTGCCATTATAATTGGAAAGATTTTTTTTGGCATTGATATTAGAAAGCATGGCAGCTTAAATCCTGGAGCTACTAACTCGATTCGCGTGCTTGGCAAAAAGGCAGGGCTTGCCGTTCTCATCTTTGATATTGGCAAAGGCTCGCTCGCTGCAGCGCTCCCGCTCCTTCTTCATCAGGATATCGATCCAATTTATACTGGTTTGGCTGCAGTTATTGGACATTGTTTCCCAATATTCGCAGGCTTTCGCGGTGGAAAAGCGATTGCAACAACTGCAGGGATGCTGATTGTCGCAAACCCGATTATGTTTTTAATTGTCTATTTAACATTTATAGCTGTCATTTGGATTACAAAGTATGTTTTCTTTGGAAGTATTTCTGTCGGGGTTACGATATTGCTCTATGCCTTTTTTGATGCGAGTGTAGAACACGAACTTATTTTTATCATCTATCTATTACTTCTCATTTACTTACACAGGTCTAACATCATTAATTTCATTAACCAGCAAGAACCAAAAATAAATGATAAAACAATTAAAAAGGATCGTATTGGACCGAAGAAAATCAGCTAAAATCCTAATTCGGACAAGCTTTGCAAAAAAAATCGAAAATTGGATATTGACGCCTTTTCCTGGGAAATAGTACGGGAAAATGTCGAAAAAGAAACCAAGAGAACTAATCTCTTGGTTTTTCATTATCTTTTATTTATCTCTTCAACTAGAAGTTTGTTAACCAATTGTGGGTTAGCTTGTCCTTTTGTTGCTTTCATAATTTGTCCAACAAGGAAGCCGACTGCTTTTTGCTTACCATTCTTGAAATCATCGATAGATTGAGGATTATTATCTAGTACTTCAGAGATAATTTTCAGCAATGCGCCTTCATCTGAGATTTGTACTAATCCTTTTTCTTTAACGATTTTTTCTGCGTCACCGCCATTTTCAATCAGCTCTTTAAATACTTGTTTGGCGATTTTGCTGGAAATTGTGCCGTTTTCAATCAGCTTAATCATGCTTGCAAGACCTTCTGGAGTCAGTGCAACTTCTGAAAGCTCTTTACCTTCAGCATTCAAAGTTGCTGATAAATCGCCCATTACCCAGTTAGAAGCAAGCTTAGGGTCAGCCTTAGCATTAACTGTTGCTTCAAAGAAATCTGCCATTTCCTTCGTAACAGTCAATACATTTGCATCATATTCAGGCAAGCCTAGTTCTTCTATATATCTCTTTTTGCGGGCATCAGGAAGCTCTGGAATTTCGGCACGAATTCTTGCCTTCCAATCCTCATCGATATAAAGGTCCATTAAATCAGGCTCTGGGAAATAACGATAATCATCAGAACCCTCCTTAACACGCATCAACAATGTTTTACTCGATGCTTCGTCAAAACGGCGTGTTTCCTGATCAATCACACCTCCGCCAAGCACAACCTCACGCTGGCGCTTCTCCTCGTATTCAAGACCTTTGCGGACGAAGTTAAAGGAGTTTAAGTTCTTCAATTCTGTTTTTGTTCCGAATTCTTCCTGTCCTACTGGACGGATGGAAATGTTCGCATCACAGCGTAAAGAACCTTCCTCCATTTTACAGTCAGATACACCAGTATACTGAATGATAGATTTCAGCTTCTCAAGGTATGCGTATGCTTCATTAGGTGTTCTAATATCCGGCTCAGATACAATCTCAATCAATGGAGTTCCTTGACGGTTAAAGTCAACTAATGAGTAGCCATTGCCATGGTTCAGCTTCCCAGCATCCTCTTCTAAATGGACACGAGTAATTCCGATTCTCTTCTTATAACCGTCCACTTCAATATCAATATAGCCGTGCTCCCCGATTGGTTTATCAAATTGAGAAATTTGATATGCTTTCGGATTGTCAGGATAGAAGTAGTTTTTTCGGTCAAATTTCGTTTCTGTCGCAACTTGACAATTCAATGCCATAGAAGCCTTCATTCCGTATTCTACAGCCTTTTTATTTAGGACAGGCAATACTCCTGGATATCCTAAATCTACAACTGTTGTATTTGTATTCGGAGCAGCACCGAAATGGTTCGGGCTTGCAGAGAATATCTTCGATTCTGTTTTTAACTCCACATGGACTTCAAGTCCAATGACTGTTTCAAATTCCATTTATTTCACCCCTTACAGCGTTGGTTTTTGCTTATGATAATCCGTTGCCTGTTCGTATGCATATGCCACTTTGTAGACAGACTCTTCATCAAAGTGTTTACCGATAATTTGCAAGCCAAGTGGCAAGCCGTTTGAGAATCCACATGGCACAGAAATTCCTGGCACACCAGCAAGGTTAACTGGGATTGTCAAAATATCATTTGCATACATCGTTAATGGGTCATTTACTTTTTCGCCGATTTTGAATGCTGGTGTCGGGGTTGTAGGTCCTACAATCACATCGTACTTCTCAAATACATCCTCAAAATCCTTTTTGATCAATGTACGCACTTTTTGTGCTTTTTTATAGTACGCATCATAATAACCAGAGCTTAATGCAAACGTTCCAAGCATGATTCTGCGTTTTACTTCATCACCGAAGCCTTCTGCTCTTGTCTGTTTATAAAGCTCAATCAAGCTTTCCGCATTATCTGCACGGTATCCATAGCGAATTCCGTCAAAGCGGGATAGGTTCGCAGAAGCCTCTGAAGAAGAAAGCAGATAGTACGTAGCCAAAGCATATTTACTATGTGGCAATGATACTTCTTCCCATGTTGCTCCAAGCTTCTCCAATACCTTAAGGGCATCAAGTACAGATTGGCGTACCTCTTCGCTTACGCCTTCTCCCAAATATTCCTTAGGAACTGCGATTTTCAAGCCTTTAATATCCCCTGTAAGGCCTTTAGTAAAGTCCGGAACTGCCACATTTGCTGATGTGCTGTCCATTGGATCTACTCCTGAAATAGCATTAAGCAGGAAAGCATTGTCTTCAACTGTTCTTGTAATTGGTCCGATTTGGTCAAGTGAAGATGCAAATGCCACAAGACCAAAACGTGAAATACGTCCGTATGTTGGCTTTAAGCCGACAACTCCACAATATGCTGCCGGCTGTCTGATAGAGCCGCCAGTGTCTGAACCAAGAGAAAACAGAACTTCTCCAGCTGCAACAGCTGCTGCAGAGCCGCCAGATGAACCGCCTGGCACGGTATCCAAATTCCATGGGTTTTTAGTATTCATATAATAGGAATTCTCTGTTGAGGATCCCATTGCGAACTCATCCATATTCAGCTTTCCGATTGTAATCGTGCCTGCATTATGTAATTTTTCCATAACAGTCGCATTATAGATTGGGTTGAAATTCTCTAAAATGCGGCTTGAGCATGTTGTCCTCAAATTCTTTGTGACAATATTGTCCTTGATTCCGATTGGAAGGCCGAACAACGGTCCAGTCTTTTCACCTGCAGCAAGTAATGAATCAAGCTGCTTTGCCTGATTAAAGGCATTTTCCTCATCTAATGTTAAAAAGGCTTGTACTTTTTCATCGACATCTTTAATTCTCGTGTATGCTTCCTGCACCAAATCTGTTACAGAAAGTTCTTTTTTAAGCAGCAAGTCCTGTAAATCAGCTGCTTTTTGATCAAATAAGCTCATCCTCTTCCCTCCTTACTCTATAATCGATGGCACTTTGATCTGGCCGTCCTGATGTTCTGGAGCATTCTTCAATACATCCTCAACTGGAAGACCTTTTCCTGCAACATCTTCACGCAATACGTTTTTTACATCCAGCACATGGGATGTCGGTACAACACCTTCCGTATCGAGTTCATTCAATTCTTCTGCAAACGTAATGATTGCATCAAGCTGTTTCTGGAATTGCTCAGCTTCTTCTTCAGTAATTGCAAGTCTAGCAAGGTTTGCTACATGCTTTACCTCTTCTTTTGTAATCCTTGACATAATCGTCACCTCCAAGTACGTTCCATGCAATAATCTGATGATATCAAACAAGCCTCTATTAAGGCAACAGGAACAATAAAGTTATTGCAAATCTCTAGCTAATCCGCCTGTTTCTTCCATTAGACATTTTTTACGTATTATGTGGATATAAACATTATGTACTTCTTCATTAGGAAAAAAAACTAAATTGGATTACAATAGAAATATGGAATGATATTTTAAAGTTGGTGAAAGACATGACAAATGAAATAGACTTGCTTAGACTGGAAAATCAGCTCTGTTTTTTGCTTTATGCCAGTTCAAGGGAAATGACAAAGAAATACAAAACCCTGCTTGAGGAATTGGATGTCACTTACCCTCAATATTTAGTCCTCCTATTATTATGGGAGCATAAGGTATTAAGTGTTAAAAGCATGGGGGAACAGCTGTACCTTGATTCGGGCACATTAACTCCAATGCTTAAACGAATGGAGCAAAATGGTCTTATAAACAGGGAACGCTCCCAAGAGGATGAGCGTTCTGTTATGGTTTCCTTAACAGAACAAGGCAGCAGCCTCAAAGAGAAAGCAGCCTGCATCCCATTAGAAATAGTTAAGCTTGCTAATAAAGAGCCCGAGGAATTCAAACAGCTGAAGAACTCCCTCGCCCATCTTTTACAGCAGCTTGCCAAATAAGGAAAAAGAAGTGTCCATTAACTAGGACACTTCCTTTTTGTATAAAAAAACCCGAGGCTGGGACAAAACAAAAGATAACCTTTCTAAACACGAATAATAAAATTACATTTATATTTGAAAAATGAAGCACATGACTAAATAGAAAAGGGGTTTAAAATTAGTTCGTTTCATTCCGCTGCAGCCAATCGCTTTCCTCTATTTCCCGCAGGAGTCGAGTGACCTCCGCTCCATTCCACTAAATTTTCTAATCAGTATATTAAAACTAAAAAATACAAAAAATCCGAACTATTTAATCATTGGTTGATTAAGTAGTTCGGATTTTTATGCAGATTCACTTACTTATGTTCCAGCCTCTAATTTATTATGCAGCAATAACTTCCAGTGTCACTTCTATATTGCCTCTAGTTGCTTTTGAGTATGGGCAGAAATTATGTGCTTTATGAACAAGATCCTCTAAAGTTGCTTTATCTACGCCAGTTCCTTTGACAGACAATTTAACACCAAGCTTAAAGCCTTGATCTGTTGGATCTTTAACTAGGCTTACACTCGCTGCCACTTCTGATTCAAATTTCACACGCTCTTTTCCAGCAATCATTTGAAGAGCTGAATCGAAACACGCCGCATAGCCTGCTGCAAATAATTGCTCTGGATTTGTTGCATCCTCAATTTGCTTCGCTCTTGGAGTTCCAGGCATTGCTGTTTCTAATTGAATAACATAATCCTCTGATTCAACTCTTCCTTCTCTTCCGCCGACCGCTTTTACAGTTGTTGTGAATAATGTATCTGACATAGTTAAAACCTCCGATTAAATTTTTAATTTTACACAATTGTATTGTACACAATTTAATTTTATATTACAAGTATTAAAGCTCAAGATTTATATATTTTCCGTACATAAACGAATTATGTTATTGTTTCTCTTTATCACAAGCTTGTCTTTTTTAAACGTTAACTTATAACAAAAACCAGGAAAAGGGATTTCTGCACACGATCCTTTTCCTGGTTTTCCTGAATTTTATTTGTTAAAAAGCTTAGCAAAAAACCCTTTTTTTTCTTTCGGTTCGTCTGGTTTCTTCTCTACTGCCGATTCATTTACATAAATGTCTTCTTTATCAACAGCATGATCGTATGCAATCAATAAGCCGATTTCACTGTTATAATCATTGTTCGTCACCATTGTATATTCCATGTTTTGCTCATTAGCTAGCTTTAAGTACTTAGACAAATAGGAATAATCCAAATGGCCATTTAAATACAGCTTAGCTCCTTTATTGCCCTTAATCGCTTCCTCGGCCTCTTTATAGACATTTGCTTCACTCACTTGATTTTGCAGTAACGCTAGTACGACACGCTCTCTAATTGTCCCAAGAAACTTTCTTCTCTCTTCCGGCTTTGTCTCCTTCGCACCATACATACCTTGCTGCAGATAATCATCTAAATTTGGATTTGACATACTTTCCAACTCCTTATATAGATACTCTTTACCACTATACTAAAAAAAATCCACACACAGTCCTTTAAATTGTTGCAAAAAAATGAACAAACTAAAAAGATTATCCCAACGCCTTGGAATAATCTTTTTGTTTATTGATAAATATGAACAAACGGCTCGTCTTGACCTGCATCCCTAACAATAAGGGCTTCTTCTCCATTAGCGGAGGAGATGCTGACCTGTACAGTCTGATTTGTGTCCTTAAAGCGATCAATCACTTTTCCAGCCACATATTGAGAGAAGCCGATTACTTCTGTTGCCCCATAAAACTGTACCTTCATATCAATGCTAATATTGCGCAGCTTATTGTTTACATAAAAACCTTTTCCGATAACGCCATTGAAATTAGGAAAATACTCTTCAATATCGGTTTGGAATTTAGAAAAGGCAGCTTGCTCTGTCTTATATTGGCTATTTGTATTTGGAAAAATAACATACTTTTCATTGATATCTTTCCACTGCCCCAAGGAGGCTTCTCCACTGCCAGCATTTGCATAGGAAATAAAGTTTCCTGGTACAACAGAGGATGTCTCTTTTTGTTCAAACAAAGCAATTGTTATAGGGACGTTTTCCAGCCCTTCTATTTTTCTGAGCCTTTTTGTGACCTCTTCTGCGATACTTTTCCCTTCTCTTTCAAGGGTTTGCTCACTAATATCCTTCTTTTTTGTCGATCCGTTTGCTTTTTCCTGGTAATAATAAACAGAATTTAATGCAAGGCCAATTGTAACTCCGCCAAGCTCCAGCTTATTTGTTTCTTCATTTTTTACTAAGTAATCATGCTCCAAAATGTGAGCCAAATAGATTGGCTCCATATTACCAGATTCTTTTTTACTTTTATCCTCATCAGAAGGATTAAGACCAACATTATCATTTGCTGATATTTTTTTGGCACTAAGCTCCTTCTTTGTGTACTTCCTGTTCAGCCAGGCAGCAACAGTCGAGCTGTTCAAATACTGGCCTTCTTGGAAATAATAATTATCTGTATCAAATGTATTTTGGGCAACACGCATCAAACCGCTCTCGAATTCACTGATATCGTATCGCGAATTTAAATTATTAACGACAAGCCCTCTTGCTTCAGATGTCTTAAAAGGTAGACTCATGCTGTAATAGTCATCCGAAATCTTGAATTTCGGCAGGATGGCTGTCTCTGTTTCATTGTCACCTGTTTCGCTTTTCACTTCTTCTTCCTTCTGAAAGTTCGGTGCACAGGCAGAAAGGAAAAAAATGAGACTCGCTACTAATATTAAGCTTTTTTTCATTAACATTACACACCTTTAACCTTTTAGTTCTTCCAACAGCTTTTCCTCGTCCCATATCTCAATCCCAAGCTGTTCTGCTTTCGTCAGCTTGCTTCCTGCATCCTCACCGGCAATAACGATATCTGTTTTTTTGCTGACACTTCCAGTAATTTTTCCACCTAAGAGCTCAATTTGCTCCTTTGCTTCATTTCGGGAAAGCTGTTCAAGCTTACCTGTCAATACGATCGTTTTGCCTGCAAACACACTGTCAGACTCTTCTGCGGCAACAGGTCTTGCTCCCGTATATTCCATGTTCACACCAGAATCCTTTAATTCCTGAATAAGCTCGGCTGCTTCTTCCTGCTCAAAGAAAGCAACGATGGAATCAGCCATCTTATCGCCTATTTCATTAATAGCTGTCAAATCTTCTCTAGTTGCATTTGCCAATTTATCCATATTTCCAAATTCCATCGCAATTGTCTTAGCAGCTTTTGAACCGACATGACGGATTCCTAAACCAAACAGCAGCCTCTCCAATGAGTTGCTCTTAGAGGCATTTATCGCATTTAACAGATTTGCAACTGACTTTTCACCCATACGTTCAAGAGAGATAAGCTGTTCATATGTAAGCTTGTAAAGATCAGCAACATCCTCAATCAGTTTTTCCTGGAACAGCTGGCTGACAACTCGTTCTCCAAGTCCGTCAATATTCATCGCATTCCTGGAAACAAAGTGAATTAATCCCTCTCTTATTTGCGCAGGACATTTCGGATTAATACAGCGTAAAGCAACTTCCCCTTCAATTCTCACCAATTCACTTTCGCATTCTGGACAATGTGTCGGCATTAAGAAGTCAACTTCCTCACCCGTTCTGCGTTCCACAAGAACATTCACAACCTCAGGAATAATGTCGCCTGCTTTTTTTACGACAACACTGTCACCGATTTTAATGTCTTTCTCTCTTATAAGATCTTCATTATGCAAGGATGCCCGTTTAACTGTCGTCCCTGCCACTTTAACAGGCTCAAGCAATGCTGTTGGCGTTAATACTCCAGTTCGGCCAACACTTAGTTCAATATTAAGAAGCTTTGTAACAACCTCTTCTGCAGGGAATTTATAGGCAATTGCCCATCTTGGACTTTTAGCAGTAGTTCCAAGCTCGTCTTGCTGTTCCAGACTATCCACTTTAATGACAATTCCATCAATCTCATAAGGAAGATGTGGACGCTTTTCCTGCCAGCCTTCTACATACTGCAAAACATCCTCAATTGATGCACAGCGCTGTCTTTCTTTATTTGTTTTAAAGCCAAGATCATCAAGTAAATCAAGGCCTTGACTATGTGAGCGGACACCCGTTTCTCCTGGGTCTCCAATCGCATATAGAAATATATCAAGATTACGCGAAGCTGCAATCCTTGGATCTAGCTGTCTTAAAGAGCCTGCAGCCGCATTTCTTGGATTTGCAAACGGCTCTTCTCCATTTTCATCCTTTGCCTTGTTAAGAGCCTCAAAAGATTTCTTCGGCATAAAGGCTTCTCCACGCACTTCAATGCTTACTTGTTCATTTAACCGAAGGGGTATGGAACGAATTGTTCGCAGATTAGCCGTTATATCTTCGCCTGTCGTCCCGTCTCCTCTTGTCGCTCCAAGCTCAAATAAACCGTCCACATAACGTAGAGATACAGCCAACCCATCTATCTTCAGCTCACAAACATAAGAAAAGCTATCCCCGATTGCTTGGCGCACCTTCCGATCAAAGTCCCGCAAATCAGCTTCATTAAAAGCATTCCCAAGACTGAGCATTGGTGAATGATGCTGCACCTTTTGGAACATGTCCAAAATTTCCCCTCCAACCCTTTGAGATGGAGAGTCACTAGTCTTTAAGGCAGGGAAGGTTTCTTCCAAATCGACAAGCTCTTTTAGTAGTGCATCGTATTCTGCATCTGGAACAGAAGGATTATCAAGAACATGATATTCATAATTATATTTGTTTAAAAGGTTATGCAGTTCCTTTGTCCTTTTTTCTGCTGCTTGTAGATCCATACATCCATTCCTTTCTTTTCATCAGCCTTTTTGAATCGGCGCAAATTTTGCCAACAGTCTCTTAATACCCACTGGGCTTGGGAAAGCGATGTCGAGCTCTTTTGAATCCCCTTCGCCCTTGACGCTTACGACTGTGCCGGTTCCCCATTTTCCGTGAACGGCTTTATCTCCGACATTCCAGCCAATTCCCTCGCCGCCAGTTGTCCTAGCCGCAGGGCGAACAACTGCTTTTCTTGCTGCTGCAGGTGCCGCTGGTCTTGACGCAAATCGACTTTCACTTTTTCTTTCAGGAACTCCTTCTAATAGGTCCTCTGGTATTTCCTTTATAAACCGGGAAGGAGGATTCATATTCGTACGCCCGAATAATGTTCTCATTTGGGCATTTGTTATGAACAATTGCTGTTCTGCCCTTGTAATACCTACATAGGCAAGCCTTCTTTCCTCTTCCATTTCCGCTTCTTCCATAAGTGAACGGGAATGAGGGAAAACTCCTTCTTCCAAGCCAATCAGGAAAACTACCGGAAATTCCAGGCCTTTCGCAGAGTGAAGTGTCATCAGTACAACTGCATCCGCCTGGTTACCGTCTTCATCCAGCTTATCGATATCCGCAACAAGTGCCAAGTCTGTCAGGAATGCAATCAATGACTTATCTTCGTTTGTATCTTCAAAATTTTTCGTAACGGACATGAACTCTTCAATATTCTCAATTCTGCTTTGAGATTCAATCGACTTCTCTGCTTTCAGCGCATCTAAATAACCGGATTTTTCGATAACTTCCTCCACTAGCTCTGTTACAGACAAGTACTCCTGCATTTCGCTGTAGCGTCGAATGAAATTGCGGAATTCTATAACCGCCTTTGTAATTTTCGGGCTCAATCCTATTAGTTCAGCCGACTCAAGAGCATCGTACATTGACATATCATGCATTGTCGCAAAATTGGCGATTTTATCAATTGAGCTTGACCCTATGCCTCGCTTTGGTACATTTATGACCCTTTGTAAGCTTATATCATCATCCGGGTTGGCAATCAGCCTTAAATAAGCGAGTGTATCTTTAATTTCTTTTCGATCGTAGAACTTTATTCCTCCAACGATGGAATACTCAATATTCGATTTAAGAAGCATCTCCTCCATTACCCGGGACTGAGCGTTTGTACGGTAAAGAATAGCAATATCTGCGAGATTTTTTGAGGTTTCCCGTCTGATTTCCTGTATTTTTCCGATTACAAACTGCGCTTCGCCTTGCTCACTGTCTGCACGATAGTAATGAATTTTATGTCCATCTTCATTTTCCGTCCAAAGATTTTTGTCTTTTCTGCCTGAGTTGTTTTCAATAACCTTATTGGCAGCTTGAAGTATCTTCTTTGTAGAACGGTAATTTTGCTCCAGCATAACTACTTGGGCATTTGGGTAATCCTTTTCAAATGAAAGAATGTTAGCAATATCCGCTCCGCGCCATCTGTAAATAGACTGGTCAGAGTCCCCCACGACACAAAGGTTGCGGAATCTGCTTGCCATAAGCTTCACAAGCATATATTGTGATCTGTTCGTATCCTGATACTCATCGACATGAATGTATTGGAACTTGCGTTGATAGTATTCAAGCACCTCTGGAACACGCTGAAACAGATGAATTGTCTGCATAATCAAGTCATCAAAATCAAGAGCATGGTTTTTTCTCAATCGTCTTTGGTATTCAGTATATACATCACTTGCAATTTGAGAGAAATAATCACCAGCTGTTTTTGCATACTCCTCTGGTGTAATCAATTCATTTTTAGCAGAGCTGATGCTTCCAAGAATTGCGCGAGGATCATGTTTCTTCGGATCAATATTTCTTTCCTTCAAAATTTGCTTAACAACAGATTGCTGATCCGTCGTATCCAATATCGTGAAGTTTCGGTTATAGCCTATTCTGTCAATATCCTTCCTCAAAATACGGACACACATGGAGTGGAAAGTAGATATCCAGATATCTTCGCTAGCACCGCCAAGCACTGCAGCTATCCTGTGCCTCATTTCTTTTGCTGCCTTATTTGTAAAAGTAATCGCCAGGATGTTATATGGGTTTACCCCTTTTTCGACCATTAAATAGGCAATTCTTTGTGTTAATACTCTTGTTTTACCACTGCCTGCCCCTGCCATTATCAATAGTGGGCCTTCAGTTGCCTTTACAGCTTTTTGCTGTTCAGGATTTAATCCGTTTAATATTTTATCTGTTAAAAATTGCATTATCTCACCGCCATAAGAACATATATTCTAATCATACCTTTTTCCGTTACCTTAATCAATCAAGACTCTTGATTTTTACCGTGCTTAAAGCAGCAGCCAAATCCTCATAAATAATGTTTCCAACTACGATAACGTCTGCTTCCTTCGCCATTTGCTGTGCCATTTCCAATGTTTTTATTCCTCCACCGTAAAAAAGCACTGTATTATTTAAATGTCTTTTTGCTTCCTTCACGACTTCAACGTCTCCGTAAGCACCGCTGTACTCAAGATAAAGAATAGGAAGATTAAACATATTCTCTGCCATCATTGCATATGCAGCTACGTCATCTGCAGTCAAATCAGTTGTTGCAGCCGTTGCCTTTGCTGCTTTACAATCACTATTCAATATACAATAGCCTTGGACAAGTATTTCATCCCAATTCATTATTTCCCCGTATTCCCTCACCGCTTCATGATGCAGTCCTGTCACCCATTTTGCATCCTTACTGTTTAGAACAGTTGGAATGAAATAAAGGTCAAAGCCAGGTGTAATAGAATCAATTGTTGATATTTCCAAAATGCAAGGCACGGTATATCTTCTAACCCTGGACATGATGCTTAGTACATTTTCAAGAGTAACTCCATCTGTACCGCCAATAATAATTGCATCTGTTCCAGACTCAGCTATTTTTTCTAAATGTTCATCTGATATTTCTTTATTGGGATCTAATTTAAAAACGTGACGCCACTCACGGACATTATACATGCAAAAATCCTCCATTCTAACTTACCATTACATCATTATAGCACTTGTATATGTTTCAAAAAAGAAATGATGGGAGGCAAATTTCCATGTAAATATTTGCAGTTTATATTCTCTTCCTGAGAACCACTTATTATCAAGATTTTCTAGTATATATGACGACTTTCTAAAAAATAATGTTTCATCTAAAGAAATATTCGCCTTTTTTAGCAAAAGAAAAAGCAGACAATGTCTGCCTGCCATAAATAATTATTCGTTTTCGCTATTTTCTTCTTGTGGAGTATCATCCTTAATTCTGTCCAATGCCATAGCATATGAATCATTTCCGTAATTCAAGCATCTTTTCACTCGTGAAATTGTCGCCGTGCTCGCACCAGTCTCTTTCTCGATGCTATGATAGGTATTTCCCTCTCTCAGCATTCTTGCAACCTCAAGGCGCTGTGATAATGATTGGATTTCATTGACTGTACATAAATCATCAAAAAACGAATAGCATTCCTCTAAATTTTCTAATGAAAGGATGGATTTAAACAACTGATCCAGCTCTTTACCTCTTAGTTTATCAATTTGCATTTTACTCATGCCTCCATCGGTTACATATATTAGTTATTGTGTCTCTAATGAAACGGCTGCGTTTAGTCCAGGATCGGAAGGTATGATATTAATCCATGTTTTCCCAGGAATAAATCCTATTTGCCTGTCTCCCTCTACTGGGAGAATTCGGCCATCTATGTTTTTCCACTCTACTTTTCTAACCTTGCCCTTTTGCAGCAAGTAGCCAATCCCACCAGATTGCAAATCTATATCTCGTCTTCCCTTGCTGTCTACTGTGTGATGCGCTGCTTCTATAACAAATACATTGCTTACAGCCACAGGCATGCCTGATTCATAATCAACTGTTTTTTCGCCATTTGAATACCTAGAATACTTCTCTGTATCTTTATCATAAAAAAATAAAGAGTTGTACTGTGGATTGGAACCATAATAAATAGATATTTTATTCGCTTCTTCCCCTTGTATCTGTTGTGCTTCATTATCATTCAAGAAGATAAGGGAATTAGGAGGTTCATCCATTTGAAAATTATTTTGTTCCGCTCCTTTAAGGATATTACTATAGCTGATATATGAATTGTGGGGCGCTTGCCTTTCAGAGGAGCGCTGAAATAACGTCCCGTCATATTGCATCCCGTTAAGGTTATCAATATATCCTTCTGTTAACAGCTTTTTCGCCTCAGGACTGTATCCATGCGCAAGGTATAGGCTGTTATAGCCTTTAGCTAGCTCAATATAGTAATCCCGTGAGCTTCTGACAGGACCAATCATCTTAGGAACCTTGCTTTGAAAAATAGCTAGAAACCTTGTGACCTCTCCTTCTGCAAGGGCCTCATATACAATATCGGCATCTGCTAAACCAGTCTGCGGTCTTGCCTTCGGATGGTTATTAACCATTACAGCAATTGCACGCTCACTGCTTTTTTTATCAACAGCCAGGCCTGATAAGGGATATGTATAGCCTAACTCATCCACACTGTCTTCGTCTTTGCCTGCGTCACCGCCCTGATGATTCTCATCATGGGTGCCAGCATCCTCAGGCCCATTACTGCATGCTGTTATAAAAAGGAAAACTGCTGCCAAAATCAATATCAAGCTCTTTTTCATAAATCCTCCTAAAATAGGCGTATTTTTTTCAAATTTACCTCTGTTAGGAAGAATGACGGAAATAATTATGGCGAAGCTGTCTCTTTTGAAAATAGGCTAAAATTACATTACCATACGGACTATATTTTGTGCTTGGCGTCATCAATACTTTACCGCTATATTGTTGCCTTTTCATACATATATCAGAATATTCTTATTTATAAAAGAATCTCTTTTATATTTTAACGCATTATTGACGGAAAGAGTACATTTTTATTCATGACATCATATAAACCTCTCTGGGTTATTCTTATATATGGTAAATGGGTAGCGGAAAAGAAAACAAGTGTATAAATTGGATCATCAAATGGAAAGCCTGCATCTTTAATATATTGTAATAGCTTTTTCTCTGTTTTAATCAGCTCATTTATTGGCATATCGGCCATTACTCCTTTTAAAGGCAGTGGCAATTCTATTGCAAGTATGCCGTCCTTGTATATGACGATTCCCCCACCTATTTCCTTTAGTCTATTAAAGGCCAAAATCATGTCATTTTGATCTTTTCCTAACAGAATAATATCCCCATCTCCCGTATAGGAGCTCGCCAAGCCGCCTATTTCCTTAGAGAATCCCTTTAAAAGCGTATTTATTCTCCATTTTCCGCTTCTTCCTAATAGCATAAAGAAACATTCATCATGTTTTCGGGAAAGCGCTTCTCCAGATACATCAATTGAAATAGAATATGGTTTTGTGATAACAGAATTTTCAAGTTTAATCCCAAATGGCATTGAAAATTGCATATCATCATTTGTCAATTCCCAGTCAATCACTAAATGCTCAAAGCCGAATTCCTCCCAATTGATGGAAGGGTACACGTCTTCCACTATCTTCCCTGCACGTTTTACCCATATCCCCTTTGCTAATACAGTATGAGGCGTTGGGTTATCAGGATTGCTTAAGAAATTGATATCAGCGACTCTGCCAGTCGCAATATTTCCATGCAGATGTTCCATATTGTAGTATCTTGCAATATTTATTGTTGCCATATTATAGGCATCTACAGCAGGAATTCCTTGTTCCATAGCTATGCGGATAAGCTGGTCAATATGTCCATTTTCATAAAAATACGAAGGGGAACCATCTGTTGTCAGCATACATTTATCGAATTGACTAATCCCAAGCTCCTTCATTTCACTAAGCAGTCTTGGTAAATCAGGGCGAATGGATGAGTATCTTAGACTTACCATATATCCTTGCATTAAACGGTCAAACACCTCTTTGCCTGTCATGGCTTCATGATCACTGTCCACACCAAGCAGCATCAGCTTTGCTAAAGTCTTTTCAGAAGCCCCAGGAAAATGGCCTTCCACTTGTTTACGCATCCGTTTCGTTTCTTGAATCCAGTGCAGCATCATGTCATCTCCATCCAAAAGCTGAGGCCAGCCGCTCAGCTCTCCACCCTGAATGACAGCATCATGCTCAAGCCAGCTCTTAACATTACTATGGGAGAATACTCTTTCTTCCTCTGCGAGCTCTGTCTGTGAATCATACCGGCACCACCAGTACATAGACGTAGGAATGTTTCGCATCTGACTCATAAAAGAAAACGCTTTCTTTTTTTCTAACTGCAAAGCTAATAAAAGATTATCATTCACCAGTGTAGTTGTTCCAAATTGAGATGTATATTGAGCAAGAGAAAGGGGATTATATATTTGAAAAGGATGGGAATGCGGCTCTATATAACCTGGCACTAGATATTGACCTTCACAGTCAACAATTTCGCTGCCGCGTACATTTGCAGGCATATCTTGCCCGACATAAATAATTCTGTCTTGATAAATCCAGATGTTTGCACAAATCCATTTTCGCAGTATTTGGTTGAGGTATTTTGCATTCTGCAATATGATGGATGGCGCAATTTCGCCATTTAGGACGGAAACATGTTTTCTTAACATTTTATTTTTCCAACGATATCGTTGCTCTAACATTGCTTTCTCCCCTTTTTTCAATTAGCAGTTTTGTTTTATTTTTTAAAAAATGGAAATGTTTTTCATTTAAAATCATTTTAACACATAAAAATTTATCTAATATTACTATTACGTTAAATTTTTTAAGGAGGCTACCATTTATGAACCCAAAACAAAATATCAGCTTAATTAATGCTATGATTCGCATCACACTTGGCTTTATGTTTTTAGCCTGGAGCACGGCTAAACTTGTGAAAAGGCCAAATCAGCAGTCCTATTTATGGATAGCCCTACTTGCCGGGATGAAAATCGCTGAAGGTATTGTGCGCTATTGTCCGATTGTTGCTTTATTTGATAATAAGGAACAATTAATGAAGAAGGGTTCCCAGCACACTTCTCATACAAACTCTAAAGACCAAAAAGCTAACGAGCATAAAGGGCATGACGAAACAAAATCGGAGCACACTGAAAAGGCTTCATCTGCTGATATTCAAAACATTATGAGCGAATTTAATCCCGCAACAATCTTTTCACCCGATGATATGAAAAAATAGTCTATTAATGCCTGCAGCAAAAAAGCCTGCAGGCTTTTCAATGTATTCATACATAATATGCTATGTGATTTCCTTCCATTCCTGCAATTTTTATTTCTGTTTGTAATTTTTCTTCCAAGTTTTTGTTTATTGTAAGGTTTGATTGGGAATCCAATTAGAGAAGCATAAAAAAAGACAATCGGAACTAAACCAAAAGGAGAGATTTACTTTGTCTAATCTAAACAATCCATTAGAGCAATACTTTACAGGAGACTTCCCAAAACAATACCAAGACCCGCCTGGTCTTCAGCAGAAAATGGAGCCAGTTCCTGACTGTGGAGAAAAAAGCTATAAAGGAAATGGCAGATTGACAAATCGCAAAGCACTCGTCACTGGAGGAGACTCTGGGATCGGTCGCGCAGCTGCTATTGCTTATGCAAGAGAAGGAGCAGATGTGGCCCTTAATTATCTTCCGGAAGAACAGGCAGATGCTGAGGAAGTAAAGGAATTGATTGAAGCAGAAGGAAGAAAAGCTATTTTAATCCCTGGTGATTTAAGCGATGAAGCCTTTTGTGGTGAATTGGTCAAGAAAGCATATGATGGCCTTGGAGGTCTGGATGTGCTGGCATTAGTAGCAGGTAAACAGCAAGCAGTTGAGGATATTGCTGATTTGACGACAGAGCAGCTGCGAAGCACATTTGAAATAAATGTATTTTCATTATTCTGGGTTGTAAAAGCAGCGCTGCCGCTTCTTCCAAAAGGAGCTTCCATTATTACAACTACTTCTGTTCAAGGATATAATCCGAGTCCAAACCTGTTGGATTATGCTTCTACTAAATTTGCCATTACTGGATTTACGCGCGGCTTGGCTAAACAAGTTGCTGCAAAAGGCATCCGCGTTAACTCTGTTGCTCCAGGACCAATCTGGACAGCATTGCAGGTTACTGGCGGACAACCTAGTGATCAAATCCCGCAATTCGGTCAAAACACACCGTTGCAACGCAGTGGCCAGCCTGTTGAACTATCAAGTGTATATGTTTTCCTTGCATCAGAGGAATCAAGCTACGTTACAGCACAAGTATACGGAATTACAGGCGGTATTGAACTCGCATAAAAAAAAAGAATCCCAACCTGCATGCAGGTTGGGATTCCTTTCTTGCTTATCTAATCGCCTTAAAGCCGATGTCTTTTCTATAGAAGACACCATCGCTTTCCATCTTCTCAAGCTCTTTATACACTTTATCTTGGGCATCCTTGATTGTTTTGCTTTTGCCTGCCACAAGCAAAACACGTCCGCCATCAACTGTAAAGTTGCCATCCTCATCAAGGCTTGTTCCTGCATGGAAAACAGATACATCATCCATGTTTTCTAAGCCTTTAATAACAGCACCTTTTCCATAGCTCTCCGGATAGCCATTTGCTGCAACAACAACACCAAGCATATCCTCTTCATACCATTCAATAACAGGAGTTTCACCAGCTAAAATTGCCAATAAAACCTCTACTAAATCAGACTTCATTCTTGGTAAAACAACCTGTGTTTCCGGATCTCCAAGACGAGCATTAAATTCTATAACCTTCGGACCGTCCTCTGTTGCGATAAGACCTGCATAAAGGATTCCTGTAAAGCTTCTTCCTTCTTTAATCATCGCCTGTACAGTCGGCTTGACGACTGTGTCAATGGCAGTCTGAACAATTGCTTCATCGATATGAGGAACAGGAGAATAAGCACCCATTCCGCCTGTATTAGGGCCTTGATCACCGTCATATGCCCGTTTATGGTCTTGGGCAATTTCCAATGGAATAACCGTTTCTCCGTTAACAAAAGACATTAAGGAAAATTCCTCGCCTGCCAGAAATTCTTCGATAACTACTGTAGCAGACGCATCACCAAATTTAGCTCCAACAAGCATCTCCTCAAGACTTGCCAGTGCTTCATCCACTGTCATTGCAACAGTAACACCTTTTCCTGCTGCAAGACCGTCTGCCTTGATGACAATTGGTGCCCCAACTTTCAAAACATACGCCTTTGCCTGCTCAAAGTCAGAGAATGTTTCGTACTGTCCTGTTGGAATCTCGTATTTCTTCATCAAATCCTTTGCAAAGGATTTGCTTCCTTCAATTTCAGCCGCTTTTTGCTTCGGACCGAAAACTTTAAGTCCCGCAGCTTCCAGCTTATCAACAACACCTAATAATAAAGGCACTTCAGGACCGACAACTGTCAGATCTACTTTATTATCTATTGCAAATTGGACTAGCTTGTCTATTTCTGTTTCTTCTATTGTGATACGCTCAGCAACATCTGTCATACCTACATTACCTGGTGCTACAAAAAGAGTATCGACTAATTCGCTTTCCTTTATCTTTGTGCAAATGGCATGCTCTCTTCCACCACGGCCGATTACGAGTACCTTCATTATTTCATCCTCCATCAAAGCTTTTAGTGTTTAAAGTGCCTTACTCCTGTCAGTACCATTGCAATTCCATATTCGTTCGCTTTCTTGATGGAATCTTCATCTCTGATACTGCCGCCTGTTTGGATAATTGCAGTAACTCCAGCTTTTGCTGCTGCTTCTACAGTATCGTCCATTGGGAAGAATGCATCTGAAGCCAATACTGCACCTACTGCTTTTTCTCCAGCCTGCTCCAGCGCAATTTTTGCTGAGCCGACACGGTTCATTTGTCCTGCACCTACGCCTAATGTCATTTCTTTATTGTTGACAACAATCGCATTGGACTTCACATGCTTAACAACCTTCCAGCCAAACTTCAGTGCTTCCCACTCTTCATCTGTTGGTTTTTTGTCTGTCGGAATTGTAATAGTCGCATCATCTAATGAGTAACGGTCGAAATCTTGAACAAGCAAGCCGCCTTCAATAGAAGTAAATTTCACTTCTTTTTTATCATCTTTAGTGAAAGGAATTGTTAAAAGACGAATGTTTTTCTTTCCTTTGAGAACCTCTAATGCTTCGTCTGAAAAGGACGGTGCAATAACGATTTCTAAAAAGATTTCATGAAGCTTTTTAGCAGTACCTGCGTCCACTTCTCTATTCAGGGCCACAATTCCACCAAAGATGGAAACAGAATCAGCCTCAAACGCTCTTGTGAATGCAGTGAAAATATCTTCACCTGTTCCAACACCACAAGGGTTGCTGTGCTTAATTGCTACAGCGGCAGGCTCTGTGAATTCCTTAACGATTTGGATGGCAGCATCCGCATCATTGATGTTATTGTAGGAAAGCTCCTTGCCGTGAAGCTGTGTTGCATTCGCAATCGAAAAGGAAGAACCTAATGGCTTGCGGTAGAAGGCTGCTTTTTGATGTGGATTTTCACCATATCTTAACGACTGCTTCAACTCATAAGTAACAGTCAATGACTCAGGATTTTCTTCGCCTGAAAGATCGCTCATATATTGAGAAATCATTGAATCATACGCAGCAGTGTGACGGAATACCTTAGCAGCAAGCTTTCTTCTCGTTTCAAACTTCACTTCTCCAGCTGCTTTCAACTCATCTACAACGATGGAATAGTCGCTTGGATCAACAACAACTGTTACATATTGGTGGTTTTTTGCAGAAGCACGCAGCATTGTCGGTCCGCCGATATCAATATTTTCAATGGCATCCTCCACTGTTACATCTTCCTTCGCGATTGTAGCTTGGAATGGATAAAGATTCACACACACTAGCTGGATTGGTGTAATTTTATGCTCCTCAAGCTGAGCTTGGTGTCCAGGTTCGTCAAATTTCGCCAAAAGACCGCCATGAATATAAGGATTTAAAGTTTTAACTCTGCCTTCAAGGATTTCTGGAAATCCTGTTACATCACTAACACTAAGAACCGGAATGCCACTTTCTTGAATGGCTTTTTTTGTTCCCCCTGTAGAGATCAGCTCGAATCCTAATTCATGAAGCTCTTTTGCAAAGCTTGTAATTCCTGTTTTATCCGAAACACTGATTAACGCACGCTTTTTCATCGCTTTATTTCCCCCTGTTTTCCTATAATTGTCTTATGCTGCCTTCATATTTTTGTAAGGACTAACGTTTGAACAACCTTTGGATATAGACCATGCTCTATCCTTTGGATTTTTGCCTGGAGACTCTCATTTGTTTCTCCTGCTGCAATTCCCACAGATTCCTGTGCAATAATTGGACCTGTATCCATCCCTTCATCTACATAATGAACTGTTACCCCAGTTTCCTTCGCACCTGCCGAAAGTGCTTGGCCGACCGCATCTTTACCTGGAAAATTAGGCAGCAAGGATGGATGGATATTAACTATTCTTCCAGGAAACGCCTGCAATAGTGTATCTCCAATTAAACGCATATACCCAGCAAGAATAATCAAATCAATCTCGTAATCTTTAAGCTTCTGCAGTATCTCCATTTCATACGCTGCCTTGGACGGATAGTCTTTAGCACTAAATGCAAATACATCCATACTATGGTTTGCAGCCCGTTCGACTACATAGGCTTTTGGTTTATCACATACAAGCAATTTTATAGATGCCTGCAGCTCATTGGTTTCCACAGCATTCACGAGCGCTTGAAAATTGGAGCCGCTGCCTGACGCAAAAACAGCAATATTTTTCATGTCTGCTCCTCCGTTATTGTTTCAGGATGATGTTAATCTCACCATCATCTGTTACCTTGCCAATTGTATATGCCTTTTCCCCAATTGCCTGGAAATGTGCTAAGACATCTTGTTCAGCAGCTTTATCCACTGCAAGGACCATGCCTGTACCCATATTAAAAATATTATACATTTCCTTACGCTGTAAGTCGCCGATTCTTTCCATTAATTTGAAAACAGTAGGCACTTCCCATTTAGACTCATCTAATTCAATTCCTAGGCCTTCTGGCAGCATGCGAGGGACATTCTCAATAAAACCGCCACCTGTAATATGGGATAATCCTTTTATTTCAAATTTTTGGATAGCAGAGAGAATTGATTTAACATAGATTTTTGTTGGCTTAATCAGCTCTTCCCCAAGCGTACATCCCAATTCCTCAACATATTCAGATAATGACATACCTGCTTGCTCAAGAAAAAGCTTACGAACAAGGGAATAGCCATTGCTGTGAATACCACTTGAAGCAAGTCCAATTAACACATCGCCAGCTTTAATGTTTTCGCCTGTTATCACCTGCTCCTTTTCACAAGCGCCAACTGCAAATCCAGCAAGATCATACTCCTCTTCGCTGTACATTCCTGGCATCTCAGCAGTTTCTCCGCCAACTAACGCACAACCAGCCTGTTCACAGCCATCAGCAATACCTTTTACAATAGCTTCAATTTTGGCAGGCTCTGCTTTTCCGCAAGCAATATAATCAAGGAAATAAATAGGCTCTGCACCTTGCACAACAATGTCATTCACACACATTGCAACAGCATCTATACCGATTGTATCGTGCTTATCCAGCATAAACGCAAGCATCAGCTTTGTCCCTACTCCATCTGTTCCTGAAACGAGTACTGGGTTTTTCAAGTTTAATACTGATAGATCAAACATGCCGCCAAAACCGCCAAGACCGCCCATTACACCTGGCCTGATTGTTTTATTTACATGCTTCTTCATTCTCGAAACTGCTTCATAGCCTGCCTCGATATTTACTCCTGCTTGTTTGTAGCTTTCAGCCATAAGTATCCTCCTAATGTTCAAAGACATCTTTTATGTGCATTTCAATGGAAAAGCGACACACCTCTATGCCGCTTTTCATTTCCCTCTACTATTACACCTTTTCGTATGATTGCAGTGCAGGAGGATAGATTTCTGTCGGGTATTTGCCAGTAAAGCAAGCTAAGCAGGAACCTCTAGTCTCTCCTTCTTCCGTTCTGCCAATAGCATCTACCATTCCCTCTGTGCTCAAGAAAATAAGAGAATCTGCACCAATGATTTCACGCAGTTCTTCCACTGAGTATTTAGAGGCGATCAGCTCTTCCTTCGTAGAAGTATCTATTCCGTAAAAGCATGGGTTTTTGATAGGCGGTGAACTAATCAGTACATGCACCTCTGTTGCACCTGCTTCACGAAGCATTGTCACAATTCTTCTGCTCGTTGTACCTCTCACGATAGAATCATCAACCATGATGACACGCTTTCCTTCGACAACACCACGGACTGCGGAAAGCTTCATTTTTACCCCTTGTTCACGCAATGTTTGTGATGGCTGAATAAAGGTACGGCCTACATACCTGTTCTTGATTAAGCCTAACTCGTATGGAATGCCTGTTTCTTCTGCATAGCCGATAGCAGCAGAAATACTGGAATCAGGAACACCTGTTACAACATCAGCCTCAATTGGAGCTTCAAATGCAAGTCTTTTTCCTAGATTCTTCCTTGCAGTATGAACATTGATACCATTTATATTGCTGTCCGGTCTGGAGAAATACACATACTCCATCGTACACATTGCAATATTGGAAGCGACAGAGAACATCTCAGAGCGGAAGCCATTATCGTCGATGATTAACAGCTCTCCCGGCAGAACATCGCGGATAAATTCTGCACCGACAACATCAAATGCACATGTCTCTGATGCAACAACATATGCATCTCCTAATTTCCCTAAGGAAAGCGGCCTCATGCCGTTAGGATCAAGAGCAACCATTAACTCCGTCTCCGTTAAGATTAAGAACGCATATGCACCTTTAATCATTGTCAACGCATTTTTCACTCTCTCATTGAAGGCATTAAAGCCTCCTCTTCTAATTAAATGTGCGAGTACCTCTGTATCAGAGCTAGTTTGAAAAATACTACCTTGTGCTTCTAACTGACTCTTCAAAGCATTTGCGTTAACAAGATTACCATTGTGGGCAAGTGCCATGCTTCCACTTTGAAAATGGAACAGGAGGGGCTGGACGTTTTCATATCCCCCGCCCCCTGCTGTTGCATAACGAACGTGTCCGATTGCTGCTTTACCTGTCAATTCCTTCATTGCTTCCTGTGTGAAGACCTCTGCAACAAGACCTTCCCCTTTAATGCCTTTAAGCTTTTCGCCGTCTGTTGCAACAATCCCAGTACCCTCTTGACCTCTGTGCTGCAGGCTGTGCAGGCCGTAATATGCTAGCTGAGCAGCATCTGTATGTCCCCAAACACCAAAGACTCCACATTCCTCATTTAACCCTCTTATTTCAGCAAGCATGGAATTGCTCCTCTCCAGGCGGACTCTAACACTTCCACCTGTTCCTTAATCAGAATATTTTCCCCTTGGCTAATAGTAAGATTGTTATCATTTGTTACTTCTCCGATAAGTGCTGCAGGAACTAAGCTCTCAAATTGCTCTTTGTTTTCCGGTTTAATAGAAAGCAAGAAACGAGATTGAGATTCACTGAATAATGCAGATACTGGGTTTCCTTTAAGATCTAGCTTTGCACCTAATGAGTTAGGTCCAAACAGACTCTCCGCTGCAGCAACTGCCAAGCCGCCTTCTGCTAAATCATGTGCTGATTCAACAATACCTGCTCTTATTGCCGCAAGAACAGCAGCCTGATGGCTCTTCTCTACTTCTAAATCTAATACAGGCGATTTACCAGAAATGGAACCTTCAAGCAGCTTTTGCAGCTCACTTCCACCAAATTCATCCTTCGTTTCACCTAGTACATAAATAAGGTCACCGCTCGCTTTAAAGCTTTGTGTTGTTATGTCCTTTGTATCTTTAATCAAACCAACCATACCGATTACTGGTGTTGGATAGATAGCTGTACCGTTTGTTTCATTGTATAAGGATACATTACCGCCAATGACAGGAGCATTAAGTGCCAAGCACGCTTCACTAATTCCGTCAGCAGCCTTTTCAATTTGCCAGAAGATTTCCGGCTTCTCTGGATTTCCGAAGTTCAAGTTATCTGTTATTGCCAGCGGCTCTGCACCTGAGCAGACAATATTACGTGCTGCCTCTGCAACTGCAATTTTGCCGCCTGTTTCTGGATCAAGGTAAAGGTAACGAGCATTACAATCTGTCGTCATTGCCAATGCTTTTTTCGTTCCACGGATACGAACAACAGCAGCATCTGAACCAGGAGCAACAACAGTATTAGTACGGACCATATAATCATATTGGTCATATACCCATTCCTTTGAAGCAATAGTTGGCTGCTGAAGCAGACTGACTAGCGCTTCTCCATAATTCTCAACTGCTGGTACTGCATTCTCCATTGCTTGGAAATCACGGAAATATTGTGGCTCTGCAGATGGTTTATGATAAACAGGAGCATCCTCTGCCAAAGCATCTGCCGGTACATTTGCAACTACTTCACCTTTATGAAGAAGTCGCAGCATTTTATCGTCTGTAACGACACCGATAGCAACAGCCTCTAAGTCATATTTATGGAAAAGGTCCTTGATTTCTTGCTCTCTGCCTTTTTTAACAACAATTAGCATACGTTCTTGAGATTCTGACAACATCATTTCATATGCTGTCATGCCAACTTCACGCTGTGGCACTAAATCAAGATTCATTTCAATGCCAGATCCAGCCTTACTCGCCATTTCTGCACTTGAGCTTGCAAGCCCAGCTGCACCCATATCCTGAATACCAACTAATGCATCAGAGTGAATCAATTCCAAGCACGCCTCAAGTAACAGCTTCTCCATGAATGGATCACCAACTTGAACTGCTGGACGATTTTCATCCGAATTCTCTGTAAGCTCTTCAGAAGCAAATGTCGCACCATGAATACCGTCACGACCTGTTTTTGCTCCTACATACATAACCGTATTGCCAACACCATGCGCCTGGCCTTTTTTGATGTCTTCATGGTTGATTAATCCAACACACATCGCATTTACAAGTGGGTTGCCTGCATAGGAAGCATCAAAGGCAATTTCTCCACCAACAGTCGGAATACCGATACAGTTTCCATAGCCTGCAATACCTGCAACAACCTCTTCAAACAAATATTTAGTACGTGCATTATCCAGCTCGCCAAAACGAAGAGAATTCAAAATTGCGATTGGTCTAGCTCCCATTGAGAACACATCGCGAATGATTCCGCCAACTCCTGTTGCTGCTCCTTGATAAGGCTCGATAGCAGATGGATGGTTATGGCTTTCGATTTTGAATGCCACCGCTTGCCCATCCCCAATATCAACAATACCAGCACCTTCTCCAGGTCCCTGCAGCACTTGCGGGCCTGTTGTCGGGAACTTTCTTAATACCGGCTTAGAGTTTTTGTAGCTGCAATGCTCAGACCACATAACTGAAAACAGTCCAATTTCTGTGTAGTTAGGCTTTCGTCCAAGAATTTTTTCGACCATTGCGAATTCTTCGTCCGTAACACCCATTTGTTTGTAAATTTCTTCTGACTTAATTTGTTCTGGACTTGGCTCAAGCATTAACGACATTTGCTTCCCTCCACTGTTTAACGATTGATTGGAAAATTTTAAGACCATCTGCTCCACCTAAAAGCTCATCTACTGCTCTCTCTGGATGTGGCATCATACCAAGAACATTTCCCTTTTCATTCGTGATACCTGCAATATTATCTAAGCTTCCATTCGGATTTGTGCCATTATATGTGAAGACAATTTGCTTATTTTCTTGTAATCTAGCTAATGTTTCCTCATCACAATAGTAGTTTCCTTCACCATGTGCAATTGGGACAGTAATAACTTCCTGTTCATTGTAAGCATTTGAGAACATTGTGTTGCTATTTTCCACCTTTAATTCAACAGGACGGCAGATAAACTTCAAGTTGTCATTTCTTCTCATTGCTCCTGGCAAAAGTCCAGCTTCAAGTAAAATTTGAAATCCATTACATACTCCCAATACTGGTTTTCCAGCTTCAGCTGCTTTTACAACTTCCTTCATGACATTGCTGAATCTTGCAATGGCGCCAGTTCGGAGATAATCACCGTATGAGAATCCGCCAGGCAGTAAAATTCCGTCATAACCTTCCAAGCTATCTGCGTCATGCCATACGTATTCTGCTTCTTCTCCCAACTCATCCGTTATTGCGTGTAACATATCGACATCACAATTGGACCCTGGAAATACGACTACCGCGAATTTCACTGTGCAACAACCTCCTCAACCTCATACGTGTAATCTTCAATTACCGTGTTAGCCAATAGCTTTTCACACATTTCCTTTATAAGCTCATCAACATTTCTATCAGACTTTTCTAAAGTAAGCTCTAAGTACTTTCCGATGCGGACATCATTTACTTCTTGATAGTTAAGTGAATGAAGAGACCCTTTCACTGCATTTCCTTGTGGATCTAAAACACTTTCTCTTAATGTGATATATACTTTAACTTTAAACATGCTGTTTTCCCCCTAATCTTGCTAGAATATTCTCATATGCTTCTGTCAAATTTCCTAAATCGCGACGAAATACATCCTTATCCAATTTCGCATTTGTCTCTATGTCCCATAAGCGGCATGTGTCAGGAGAAACCTCATCTGCTAGCATTATCTCTCCGTTTGCATCCATACCGAATTCAAGCTTAAAATCAATAAGACGAATGCCAAGTTCTGCAAAGAAAGCACTTAACGCTTTATTTACTTCAAGGGCGTTTTTTTTCAATATTGCAACTTCTTCTTTTGTCGCAAGCTTAAGCTCTTCTATGTGATCCTCTGTCATAATTGGATCTCCTAGAGAGTCATCCTTATAATAGAATTCAACAAGAGGCTTTGATAATGGCTGCCCCTCTTTTATTCCTAATCTTTTTGAGAAGCTTCCTGCAGCTAAGTTCCGTACAACAACTTCTAATGGAATGATTGTTACTTTTTTTACTAACTGCTCTGTTTCTGACAACTTTTCGATAAAGTGGGATTCTATCCCTAAATCCTTTAGCTTCAAAAATAGCAAGCTAGTAATTTCATTATTTAAACGGCCTTTGCCAGTGATATTTGCCTTCTTCTCACCGTTGAACGCTGTTGCTGAATCTTTATATTCCAGCCACACGATATTTTCATCAGACGTTCCATAAACTCTTTTTGCTTTTCCTTCGTACAATAAAGCTCTCTTTTCCATTTGAAGAGTCTCCTTATCAAAAAAATTAGGGATAAAACGAATGTAAGCTTATCTAGTATTTTCAGGGTTATTGGCATAAAAGCGCCAAAAGGTGCTTTTATGCCATATATATTAAAGTCCCAGTCTGTTGAAGATTGTATCCACATGCTTAATGTGGAAATGGTAATCAAAGCAATCGTCAATTTCTTCTTTAGTCAATTTAGTTGAAATGACAGAGTCACCTTCAACCAATTCACGGAAAGGAACTTGCTTTTCCCATGATTCCATTGCTCTTGGCTGAACTGTATCATATGCCTCTTCTCTTGTAAGTCCTTTATCAATTAAAGCCAACAACACACGCTGAGAATAAATTAATCCTAAAGTGCGATCCATGTTACGCTTCATATTCTCAGGGAATACAGTTAAGTTTTTAACGATATTGCTGAATCTGTTCAACATATAGTTGATGGCAATTGTTGCGTCCGGAAGAATAATTCTCTCAGCAGAAGAATGGGAGATATCTCTTTCATGCCATAGCGGAACATTTTCATAAGCAGTCATCATATAGCCGCGGATAACACGAGCAAGACCTGCCATATTTTCAGAACCGATTGGATTGCGCTTATGCGGCATTGCCGAAGAGCCTTTTTGGCCTTTAGCAAAGAACTCTTCCACTTCTCTTGTTTCACTCTTTTGCAGTCCGCGAATCTCAACAGCAAACTTTTCAATGGATGTTGCAATCAAAGCAATTGATGCCATATATTCTGCATGACGGTCACGCTGTAATGTTTGTGTGGAAATCGGTGCTGGTTGAAGCCCTAATTGCTCACATACATATTGCTCAACAAAAGGATCGATATTGGCATATGTTCCAACCGCTCCTGAAATCTTTCCAAATTCAACACCTGCAGCAGCAGTCTTAAAGCGTTCTAAATTGCGCTTCATTTCCTCATGCCATAGTGCAAGCTTTAAACCAAATGTTGTCGGTTCAGCATGGACACCGTGTGTGCGCCCCATCATTACTGTGTATTTATGTTCAACTGCTTTATTTTTCAGGACTTCAATAAAGTTTTCTAAGTCTTTCAAAATGATTTCATTAGCCTGTCTAATTAAGTAAGATAATGCAGTATCCACAACATCTGTTGAAGTTAAGCCGTAATGAACCCATTTACGCTCTTCTCCCAAAGTTTCCGAAACAGCTCTTGTAAATGCAACAACATCATGGCGTGTATCTTGCTCAATTTCTTGAATACGTGCAATGTCAAAGGATGCATTTTCACGAATTTTTTTAACGTCTTCCTCAGGAATTTCTCCTAGCTTTACCCATGCTTCACATGCTAGAATCTCCACTTCAAGCCATGCTTGAAAGCGATTTTGTTCAGTCCAAATGTTTCCCATTTCTGGTCTTGTATAACGTTCGATCATTTCTTATCCTCCGATTTTTTCTGTTTGCAGGCTCCAAATATTAGACCTGTCTATTTCATCAAGGGCAATTTCGACAGAAGAACGCAGTAATGTTGCGTGCCCCATCTTGCGCTTTTCTTTTGGTTCTTGCTTCCCGTAAAGGTGAACTTTCCAGTCTTGCAGCTCAGGAAGTTTTTCGATAATAGGAGCTTGATGTTCACCTAATATATTAACCATAACTGCTGGTCTCAATAACTTTGTGCTTCCAAGAGGCACTCCGCATATTGCTCTAATATGCTGCTCAAATTGAGAGGTTTCACATGCTTCTATTGTATAATGCCCTGAATTATGTGGTCTTGGCGCTAATTCATTAATATAGATATCATCATTGCTGCATAAGAACATTTCAACGGCCAATGTCCCGACAAGCTGCAGATGTTCTGCAATGATTCCTGCCTTCTCTATTGCATTCTCTTTCGCATCGTCACTTATTCTTGCAGGTACAATTGATTCATGAAGGATATTATGGATATGAATGTTTTCACTTACTGGAAATACAGCACTCTCCCCATTGGTTCCTCTTGTCACAATCACAGAAATTTCTTTTTCAAATGGAATCCACTTTTCTAGAACACATCTGCCACTTGCTAGAAGCTTTGCTGCTTCCTTCACCTCATTACTAGTACGGATAACATATTGTCCTTTACCATCGTAGCCTCCGCGTGCTGTTTTCAAAACAGCTGGATAGCCTAATGTCGTAAGTGCTGCTTCCAAATCTTCTGCATTCTCAATTACTTCGAATGGAGCGACCTTAACTCCCGCTTGTTGAATTGCCTGTTTTTCGCTAATCCTGTCCTGGGTTATTTCCAACACCGAAGATCCTTGTGGCACATATGCGTTTGTTTGAAGCCAATCTAAGCCTTCAGCATCAATGTTTTCAAATTCATATGTGATAACATCGCTTATTTGTGCTAATTGTTGTATGCCTGCCATACTGTTATAAGCATCGACGATCTTATAATCTGCAACTTGGCCGCACGGTGAGTCTTCAGTTGGATCCAATACAGCAATTCGATATCCTTGCGCCTTCGCAGCCAATGCCATCATTCTGCCTAATTGCCCACCACCAATTATACCAATAGTTTGACCTGGGAGAATCACTGAGTTAGACAAGTTCATCACTACTTTCCATAACCTCGTTTCTTGTTTTTTCTCTCATTGAGGCAATTCTTTCGGCTAATTCCGGGTCAAAGGCTGCTATTATCTGTGCTGCAAGCAGTCCGGCATTCGTAGCACCGGCTTTGCCGATTGCCACTGTTGCAACAGGAACACCGCCAGGCATCTGAACAATGGATAATAGAGAGTCAAGACCGTTTAATGCTCGTGATTGAACAGGAACGCCAATAACAGGCAACGTTGTTTTAGCTGCAACCATTCCTGGTAAGTGAGCTGCACCTCCTGCACCTGCAATAATAGCACGCAATCCGCGCTCTCTTGCACTCTCGGCATATTCAAACATTAAATCCGGAGTGCGGTGTGCAGATACAACCTTCTTTTCATAACTCACTTCCAGCATATCTAAAATGTCACAGGCATGCTTCATTGTTTCCCAGTCTGATTTGCTTCCCATAATAACGCCAACTTGAGCAGTCATATTTCGCCTCCTGAATTATTACATATAAAAAGCCCTGCCAGATGCTTCTACTACAAGAGAGAAAGCACCCGTCCAGAGCTTAAATAATCTGAAAAGAATGGGAAATTCTCCCAAACTGTTTTGCTGGCGTTATGGCTTTCCCTCATAGTCCGGCCGTTCTCGGCAGCCAGGTAGAAACGTATGGGCCATATTCCCATTATATATGAGGGCTATTAAATTATTGGTTAGTCATTTCTAATATTCATTAACTCAATACCATATTAACAAGCATTTTCACCTGTTGTCAACACAAAAATCGAACAATTATACTAATATCATATTTATTGTTCGGAATTTACCCTTCCAGCTGCACTGCTTCAAAAATAACTTGGCTGGCTACAGGCTCATATGATTTTTGTCCATTTACAATTGTTTCTTTAAAGATAGGTTTCTCTATTCTTCTTACTGGCGTGTAGCCTTCCTTTTGAATCCTATCTAAACACTCGCTAATTGTTTCCGTTTCTAGCACTTCAAACTTCATTTTTTTGCCCATTGAATAATTTTCCTCTCTTAACACTTTTTACCCAGAAACCGCCATGTATCGTCTTCGGCTCATAGGCAATGATAAACGCTTTTGGATCTAAAGTTTTAATCGTATCATAAAGTTTCAGCTCATATTTTCGCGGTGACAGAATTTGCAGAGCCATCCTGTCTCCTTCCAATCCATGTGCAGCCCAGCTCGTAACTCCATAACCTTTTTCTCGTAAGGCTTTCGGTAAATCTCTGTCATATTCTTTTGTAATGACATTAACTGTTATGTATCCTAATGCAAGCTTCTCTTCTATTTTCATACCTACAATAACACCAATACCATATCCTACTGCATATGCTATTAAATTTTGTATTTGGTCGAGATTATCCAAAACCAGACCGAGCCCGATTACATAGATGACCACTTCTATCATACTGATAAAGGCAGCCATATATCTCTGCCCCTTTAATGTCAATATCATCCTTATTGTAAAAAATGACACATATACAATATTGATGACTAATATGATTACGACCATTGTAACACTGTTCTCCAGCATTGATCCATCACCCTTTTTTCACGTATAGTTTTGCGTTTCTTTTTATAATTGCCTTTATTTTTAATTGTAAACAAATCTCTTCCTATTTATATGTTGAAGTAACAAAAATAGAAAAGGCCTAAAAGGAAAATCTCCTTTTAAGCCTTTTTAGGTTATTTATTGTTATTACTTCAAACCAGAAACATTGAAGCCTTGCAAAATATACTTCTGAAAAACTAGAAATACGATAATAATGGGAATAATCATGAAGGTCGAACCTGCCATTTGCAAGGCATAATTACTTGCATATTGCCCTTTTAGCAGCTGCAGCCCGATTGAAAGTGTATAATATTTTTCATCATTGGCGACAATTAACGGCCATAAGAACGAATTCCAAGCGCCAATAAAGGTTAATATGCCTTGAACTGCAAGAACAGGGCGCGATACAGGAAGAACTATCCTCCAAAAGATTTTCCACTCACTAGCACCATCCAGCCTCGCTGCTTCAAACATCTCATTTGATATTGTAGACATAAACTGCCGAAACAGAAATATTCCAAATGCACCTACTAAACCAGGGAGGACAATTCCTGCCATTGTATTCGTTAATCCCATCGCATTCAAGATTAAATACACTGGAATCATTGTAACTTGCCCCGGGATCATCATCGTCGCAAGCACTAAATAGAAAAGAAAGTTTTTTCCTTTGAACTTATATTTGGCAAAACCGAACCCTGCCATCGCATTAAGAAACAGTCCTCCAAACGAACAAATAACGATAATCATTGTGTTCTTAAAATAAACAAAAAAATGAAAAGCAGAGAATAGTTCTTTAAAATTATCCATAGTGGGATCCTGCGGCAAAATCGTTGGTGGAAACTGCATAATCTCTGTGTCTGTTTTCAGTGAGGATAACACCATCCAAATGAAAGGAAGCACCATAAGTATACCGCCTATTGCAAGAATGATGGCAACAATCCATTTGGCAGCCTTCGTTTTTTTATGTGCTGTATCCATTTCTCCCCTCCTATATTTAGTCCTCATTTTTCACCTTTTGCATACGAAATTGAATTAATGTCACAATTATTATCGCTATAAATAATAGGAAAGATCCTGCTGCTGCATAGCCGAATTTACTGAATTGAAAGCCATTGCGATAGATAAACAACGATATAGATGTAGTACTATCGAGAGGTCCTCCGTTCGTCATAATAAACGGTTCCTCAAAGAACTGCAGCCAGCCTATGATTGTTGTGACCGTCACAAAAAAGATGGCGAATTTCAGCATTGGCACTGTAATCTTGAATAGCTGCTGCCACTTATTAGCACCATCTAACGAAGCCGCCTCATAATACGCTTTTGGAATCCCTTGAAGAGCTGCCAAAAATATAATCATATTCGTTCCAATTGCGCGCCATAATGCTAATATTATTAATGAAATTTTAGCGATAACCGGATGCTGCAGCCACGGGACTGCAGGGATATCTGCCAATGATAATAAATAATTAAGAAAGCCAAAGCTGGGATTATATAAATAACTCCACACAACAGCTACAGCAACAACATTTGTAATAGATGGAGTATAAAATATCAGCCTAAAAAACTGAAAAAATCTATTCTCGCCGAAATTGATTAACACAGCTATTCCTAAAGAGCATGTGATCACGAGCGGAACACCAATAACTACATAAAATAATGTATTACCAATAGATTTTAAAAAGATAGGGTCTGTCATAATATCTATATAATTATCTATACCAACAAAATTAATTTGCGACCAATCGCTCAAACCTACTAAGCTAATGTCTGTAAAACTTATTACAAAAGCTACTACAATAGGTATTAAAGAAAACATCATTAATAAAAGTAAGGCAGGAGATATGAATAAATAAGGTGCCCTTTTATTTATAAAATTCCTCATATACTAGCACTCCCTTTTGTTAAGGAAAAGAGGGGGGGAAACTGCTGCTTACAGCTTCCCTGTCTAAACCACCCTCTTTCATCCATTACTTATTTAACAATTCCTCCGTCTCTCTAGTAAAGGCATCCATTTCCTGCTCCACCTTTTTTCCGCCCAAATAGATTTGTTCAAAATGCTTTAAGTAGTTTTGAGCGATTTCCTCAAATTTCGGTAATAATGGCATCGATCGGGAAGACTCCATTTGTTGACCGAAAACCTTATATAATGGATCATTAGCCAAACTATCATCCTCCCATGCAGATTTTACTGTCGGCATAGCATTAGTTAGCTCCAGCCATTTCAGCTGATTTTCCTTTTTCATCATGAAATCAATAAACTGAGCTGCTTCATCCTTTTTTTTGGAGTGTTCAAAAATGGTCAGATTTGAACCGCCCAAACTAGACAAATTATTATCAGAACCGGAAGGAAGAACTGCGGTAGCCCATTTCCCCTCAATACCTTGAACTGTATCATTAACTGCCTTGACCATCCACGGCCCGCTTATAAACATAGGAACAATCGCATCACCTGAGAATGTTTGGGATACATCCATCCCTAAATCCTGCTTTGGAGCATACCCCTTTTCGATAAAATCATTCAAGTAAGAAACCGCCTCTGTAAATGCCTTTTCATTAAATAGTGGTTTCCCTTCAGAAACTAAAGCGGATCCATTCTGTCTTGCAAACATAAACCCCAGCGTTTGTTCCTTAGCATCTACATTAAGTCCGTACATGTTTTCACCGCGTTCAGATAGCTTTTTAGCAGCATCCCTTAGCTCTTCCCAAGTCTTTGGTGCTTCTTTATATCCAACTGCTTCAAGAATATCCGTACGGTAGAAAAGGACACGGGTTTCTGCAGCCCACGGAATACCATAATATTTACTATCGAATTGAGTTGTTTCAACAGAGCCTTCAAAGAAGTTGTCTGGTTTTAAATTCGGATATTTATCTATATAGTCACCCATATCAGCGAGAGCCCCTGCTGCCTGGAACTCAGGCATCCATGTTGTGCCCATTTGCAGTACATCTGGTCCTTTTTTAGAGGCAACTGCCGTTAACAGCTTGTCATGGGCGCTCGCCCACGGAATCGACTGAATGTTAACCTCAATCCCAGTTTCCTTCGTAAATTCCTCTGCCATTTTCGGAAGCTGCTTTACCTCATCTCCCATTCCCCAGACTGTCAATACATTAGAATCACTTGAACTGCTTTTTTGTGAACACCCTGCCAATAAACCAAGCGCCAGTAAAGCTGCCATACCGAAAATAAACCACTTCTTTTTCAAGCCCATCATTTGATTCCTCCTAGTATCTGATTTATCGAAACGTTTCGATAAGGAAATAATAAACTAGTTCAGAGCATCTTGCAAGCGTTTTCTTTAGATGGATTACAAAGGAACGATTGCTTAAAAGGGACAAGACAAAAAAAAGAGACAGCAGTCAAATGACTGCTGTCTCTTTTCAAGTTGCCTGGCGACGTCCTACTCTCACAGGGGGAGAGCCCCCAACTACCATCGGCGCTGAGAAGCTTAACTTCCGTGTTCGGTATGGGAACGGGTGTGACCTTCTCGCTATCGCCACCAGACTATTATGTTTTTATGAGTTGTTCTCTCAAAACTAAATCCTATAGGAAGAAAAACACAAGAACCAAGTAATCTTTTGTCCAGCTTCAAAAGCCAAATCGTACGGCTGTTTCACTCACTCACACACAGTCTTACGACTGCTATTCGCGCGCTCCAACACCCTATCGATTTAAGCGGGCTTTTTCCGCTTTTCATTTTAGTTAAGTCCTCGATCTATTAGTATTTGTCAGCTCCACGTGTCACCACGCTTCCACCTCAAACCTATCAACCTGATCATCTTTCAGGGATCTTACTAGCTTACGCTATGGGAAATCTCATCTC
>NZ_RZTZ01000011.1 GCF_004005475.1 Niallia taxi
CAGGCCCAGCCGGAGCAGCAGGTCCGACAGGAGCAACGGGTCCAGCGGGAGTAGCGGGCCCAACAGGAGCAACAGGCCCAGCGGGAGTGGCGGGTCCAACAGGAGCAACAGGCCCAGCGGGAGCAACAGGTCCAGCGGGAGTAGCGGGTCCAACGGGAGCAACAGGTCCAGCAGGAGTAGCGGGTCCAACAGGAGCGACTGGGGCAACCGGTCCAGCGGGAGTAGCAGGTCCGACAGGAGCAACAGGTCCAGCGGGAGTGGCAGGCCCAACAGGAGCAACAGGTCCATCAGGAGCAGCCGGTCCAACCGGAGCGACAGGCCCAGCCGGAGCAGCAGGTCCGACAGGAGCAACGGGTCCAGCGGGAGTAGCGGGCCCAACAGGAGCAACAGGCCCAGCGGGAGTGGCGGGTCCAACAGGAGCAACAGGCCCAGCGGGAGCAACGGGTCCCACAGGCCCAACGGGAGCAACCGGTGCAAGTGGTTTACCATCTGTAACTGCTATCAATTTCGATCAGCCAACTACTACGGCACCTGTAACAATAGGAACAGAAACGACATTAAATACAGTAACTCTTGCTGTGACTGGGAATAACAGGATTAAAATTGATACTTCTCAGCAGCTGGCATTTGTTATTGGTTTGAATTTGTCTTACAATATCAGCTTTAATATTCTTATCCGGAGAAATGGGACATTGATTGCGCAGCAGACTGTTACTAGGTCTGGAGCTGCAGGTATTCTTGGTGCTACTGAGAGATTTAATGAATCTTTCTCTTATGTAGATAGTCCTCCTGTAGCAGGATCCAACACTTATACTGTAAGTATTTTAACTACAACTACAACTTCTGTTACAACTGTTACGTCGGAAATTAGATGGACTAACATTACCCGTTTCATTCAATGAGAACCAAAAAGAGGAATAGGAAAATTTTATTCCTCTTTTTTAATGAGGATTTACCGCTCAGACTCAAAATTGTCATTTACTGTTGCATATTACATATTATGTATTCTTGCATTTAACAAAATACTGCATATTGTACGAGACAGATAGAATAAATATGAGGAGAGGTGATGTAGATGCTCAATATTATTGAGGATACAGTGCGTTTCCCTGAGGCTTTAGAAAAAGGGAGAACTATTACTAGAACGTATAAAACCTACCCCTATCGTGTTTATCAAGCAACCAGTGTTCTAAGCGGCATTGATTATGGATTTTCCGACGAGGAAGGCATGTTTTTTAGGAGCACCATTGACACAAAGACGCAAATTGTCAATCCATATGAAGTGAAGGTAAGTGTAACGTTTGGATTTCGTTCAAGGGAATTCGATAAAAGAACAGATGCAACTATTAAATATTCTGTTTTCATGCAGTTTATCAATTACTGACGATAGTATCCATAAATGATTATCATAAAAAAATGAAAAAAACAAGTAAAACACTGGATATTTTACTTGTTTTCTGTACTTAATTGGTGGATTCTTTACGTGGTGCAGTTGAATGCACCGTTGAATAATTTCTATTTACCGTTTTTCTTGTTAGTGAAAAGAGTGCACATAATAGAGAGATGATAACAATAATGCCACCAAACCAAGCTGTTTGGGAAACAGTTCCGGTTTGTGTTAACACAATACCGCCAAATCCAGAGCCAATAGAAATTCCTATTTGAAGGGCGGAATTATTAAAGCTTTGCTGAATGTCAGATGTAGCAGGGTCTGTTTGTATTAAATAGCTTTGCTGAGGTGGTGCAAGACTCCAGCTTAATGCTGCCCATATCATCATGACAGGTATGAAAACTATTAGTGAAAATGTAGTGAATGGTACTAAAAATAAAATAACAGCAAACGCACTGATCACGGCGATAATGCTTTTAGGTGCTCCGAATCTATCAGAAAGAATCCCTCCAAATGCTCCGCCACTTACTGCTGCAATTCCAAACAATAAGTAACAAAGGCTGATCCAATTCGCATTAAGATGCAGCTCTGTTTCTAAGAACGGAGTGAAGTAGGCATAAAGTGTATAATGTCCTGCTAGCATAAACATCGTGGCAAGGTGGGCACTGCCTATTTTGAAACTAGCAACTGCTTTAAGCTGCTGTGTTAGTGGTATAGTGTTTTCACCAGGAATTTTTTCTAAGAAGACAGATATTAGGATGAAGGAACCTATTGATAATATTGCAATACCAAGGAATATGATGCGCCATCCAAAATTAGTGGCAATCAATATTCCCAGTGGTACACCCATGACAAGTGATGAGCTAATACCCATATAGATAAGCCCTAATGCTTTTGCTCTATGCTCTGGTGACACAACCTTTGTAGCAATTATTAATGATAATACAACAATAAGAGCTGTACTCATCGCGGTAATGATTCTTGCGATCATCATGAAGGTGAAATTGGGACTAATATAAGTCAAAATATTCCCAAGAAAGAATACTGATAAAGAAGCAAGATATAATTTTTTTCGTTCTATTTTACTTGTTAATACAAGCAGCACTGGCCCTGAAATAGCATAGATAAGTGCGAATATCGAGATTAATTGGCCGGCAGAGCTTATGGAAATATGAAAATCATCAGCGATGGTTGGCAATATACCACCTAAGATTAGTTCAACTAAACCGACAGCAACAGTTGATATTGCGAGGATAATTACTTTTAAATTCATATTTACATCCTTTCTTTAATACATATAATGAATTTTTTTACAACAAAAAAATCCTGATTACAAAAAATGAATTAATTTCATTTTCTGTAATCAGGATTTTAAGGTTCCTGGTAGAGACCCTCAAGCCATATTCTTGAGGTTATACAGGTAATATTATTCGTTGTATGAAGTACCTTAGTTAGTCTACTAGGTTTTCTGTGGATTTTCAAGTCTCATTTTTTGGCATTGCTAATTTTAATGGAGAATTGGTAACTAAGGGATGGAATAATAGAAAGCAATAATACACTATTCAAACTAGAAAAACATTTTCCTGTTTTTTTGTGTGAAAGTAGTTAATGAATGTTAAATTTAGCTAGAAAAAATTCACATGGGAGAATATATAATCTCATTGTCTTCATACTAAAAAATAAAAGTATTAGTATGGTGATATAGATATGAGTTTTGAAAGATGGTTTCTTATTGGCTTTACCATAATATGTATCATTTCGTTGTTTAAATTTGTGCCAAAGTATAAAAAGCGAGATGCATGGGTGTTATTTTTATTTCTTCAGCTTATCACTTGGCCGGCAGGACTGTTTACTGTTGAACAAGGGTGGATTGAGTATCCTATACAGCTGCTTCCACAAACTAACGAATATAATAAAACCAGCTTCTCCTTTGAATTTTTCTTTTTTCCTGTCGTAGCCATTTTTTTTAGCTTATATTTCCCACGAAGGAAGAATTGGAAGATTATATTATTATATTACGTAGGTATAGCTGGTTTTTTTACTATCCTGGAAGTGTTTTTAGAAAGGTATACTGCATTGGTTAAATATAAGGAATGGACGTGGTATTGGTCCTTTATAACTGTCGTGATTTCACTTGTCATCAATGACAGTTGCTATAAATGGTTCAAAAAAGGATTTAAACCAGGTACAAGCGAATGATAAATGCATTAATTCTTATCAGCTCTTGGTCATTGTCCATTTGTTTATTATGGCTGTTTATTCCTAGAAAACAACTGAGATATTATGTGATTACTTTCTTATTTTCTTCAACAGTTGCTTGGGCATATGAATATGTACAAGTTTCCTTTGGGCTAATAGAATTTCCTTTTAGAGAGTTTGAGAAGGCTTCGAAAATGAGCTTTTCGCTTCATTATGCAGTCTATCCTACTTTTTGTGTCTTTTATATTTTATATTTTCCAGTAAGCCAAGGGAAAATGAAGAAGCTTTTACATACTTGCCTTTTTAATTTACTATTAGCCTTATATACTTTCCTGTTAAATAAATATAGCTCGTTAATTGAATTTAAGTATTGGAACTTTTTCTATAGTATTGGCATAAACTTTATCCTATTATATAGCATAAAAAGGTTTGCTTTTTGGTTTAAAAAAGGATTGAACGAATAAGCTTAGAGCATTGTACACTAGGCTTATTTCTTTATGAAAAACTATAAATTTCCTTTGCGTTCATTTGGATACAGGAAATATAATAAAAGGATGTAATATCTTTGTTGAAGTATATATGTGTTATAGAAGCACAATGTCGTTAAAGGTGGATAGTTGAATGGTTTTGCAAAAAAATATATTGAAACAACCTGGTGTATTTCAAAGCTTTTATAAAAATCATCCTGACGGAATAGTATTTTTGGATGAAAATGGACGAATTATGGAAGTTAATGAATCAGCTTTGAATATGTTCGGTTACACAAGGGAAGAGCTGCTTGAGGATTTGGATCAGCTGCTGAATTGGTCGAGCCTGATTTCTGCTGGCATTGGTGTTTTTAGAAGAGAAATGGCGATACCTCATAAAAAAGGAAATCTTCTTTATGTTAAATTGACTTGTATGCCACTGATAGACAATGAAAAAGAATGCGGAAAAATAATCACTTTGGAAAATATTACCCAGTACTATAAACATCGCAAAGGTGTTTTAAATATCCACGAAATGTTTACACTCATTTCCGAGAAATCTCAGAATATTATTTCAGCTTTTACAAATGATGGGGTATTTACGTATATATCTCCGACAGTGAATACACTTCTTGGCTATACACAAGAAGAAGTCATAGGACAGCCACAAGTGCTTTTTAATCATCCTGATGATTTTAAGAGACTAAAGGATGTTCAAAACACCTATATTATTGATCAAGATACCGTGCGATTTACAGGGCGTGTTCTCCATAAAAACGGCGAATATCGCTGGTATGAAACAACGGTAGAAATGATTCGTGATGAGTCTGGCGAAATTGTGGAAAAAATATGTGTTGGTCGCGACGTAACAGACCGAATTGAAGCTGAAAAGACCATTTCACACTTAGCTTATCATGATGCTGTCACAGACTTGCCGAACCGCCGCTTATTTAAAAAGGAAGCGGAGAAGCTTCTACAGGAAAGTAAATCTAAAGTTCACTGTTTAATGTTACTAGATTTAGATGGATTTAAGCATGTGAATGATAACTTTGGACATGAAATAGGTGATCTACTCCTAATTGAGGTTGGAAAAAGACTGACAAATGCTGTTGGAAAAGCAGGCTTAGTAGCTCGTTGGGGTGGAGATGAGTTTACAATCATTTGTGGAAATATTAAAAACAAAATAAAAGTTCACTGTTTAATAGAAAAGATAGAGGCTGAGATTGCAAAGCCCATTTTAATTGCAGGAAATCAACTTTTTATTGGTGTCAGTATTGGCTTCGCTTTAACTACAGAATTTGGCAGCACGATGGAGGAGCTTTTGAAAACAGCAGACGCTGACATGTATCGAACGAAAAATAAACGGAAATAGAAAAAGAACTAAGGCTGTCGCAGAATGGATAACATGATGCAACAGCCTCATTCTTATTTAGAAAGACTAAAAAGGAGAAACTATGAATATCATCATAACAAATATACATAAAGAAGAGGCTTGGGAAATTAGGCATAAAGTGATGTGGCCTGATAAAGAATTTGAATTTATTAAGCTGGATAATGATGAGTCAGGCATCCATTATGGATTATATAAGGATAACCAAATCGTTTCTGTTCTCTCCTTATTTGTTACCAATAATGAAGGGCAATTTCGGAAGTTTGCAACACTAAGCGAAGAGCAGGGGAATGGTTTTGGAAGTGCACTATTAAATTATGTAATTAAGGAAGGGATGAACCTAGGTTTAAAAAGGATATGGTGTAATGCTAGAGAACAAAAGGTTGGTTTTTATCAGAAATTTGGCATGCAAGCAACAGGAGAAGGCTTCATAAAAGCAGACAAAGAATACATAATAATGGAAATGACCTTAAAATAACGTTTAACTAACTCCTATATAAAGGATAGAGCGCCATTAGTTGGAATATAGATAATAGGGTGATTTTTATGATTGGAGGCGTTAGAATGAAAAAAGAGGATAAGGAGAAGGAAAACAGTAAAATAGATACGGACGATGGCTGGAACAGAGCTGTTTATGGAAGTCCCACAATAGGCGGTTTTATTGTTGTAGCAATTATTATTGGTGTCATCATCTATAATATCTATTTATAATTATCCCTCTTTTTTACATGATGGTTCTACCTATGGAGTTCACAAAAAACCTAGTTTGTTTTCTTCATTATTAATTCCCTGTCGTTAAAAACTAATAATCTATGAATTAATACATATTTGATAAAAAAATCGCCTGCCTTGCCGAAATATATAAAAGGGAGAAACTACTTGCTGACGATAAAATAAATTCAATTACAACAAATTCGTCATCAATCGACAAATTGTGATAGATTTAGAGTATAATTGTGGAATGATTTCCAGCTTAAATAGCGAAAGTAAAAATACTAGTCGTAGGGTAGCCAAAAATAACGTTTAACATAGGAAAGGTAGCGAAAATGAGTATAATAAAAGATTTTTTGTTGCAAATGACTCTTATGGTTTTACCCATTTTCATATACTTTACAATCATTACAGAAAGGGTTAAACATGATCGAAATAAAACCATTCTGATGACTGTTTTCTGGGGAATTTCCATCCTGTTATGCATGTCCTTTCCACTAAATTTTGGGCACGATTCCAGATTAGATATTCGTATTATTCCATTATTGTTTGGAGCATTATACGGTGGGTTCGGGCCAGGTGTGTTTCTAGCAGCATTAATTATCCTTTATCGGCTTAATTTTGGGGGCATAAGTATTGGATTTTACAATACGGTGCTTGTTTTGGCAGTTACTTTACCTGTTATCCTGTTTTATCAAAAATTATTTATGCACTCTCGGAAATATAAAAGAGTTTTGATTGCCGTTTTTCTTTCCTTCTACTATTGTTTTGTTGGATTATCCTTATTAGGGATAATAAAAGGATTCTCCTTCGATGCGATAAAAGTGCAAGTTATTCATCTGATTTTTGTAGTCGGAGTCACTTGGTTTTTTGTAATGCTATATGAAACAATCCGAGAAATTCAGCAGCTTCGTTTAGATATTCAAAATGCAGAAAAATTGCGTGTTATTAGTGAACTGACGAGTGTTTTTGCACATGAAATCAGAAACCCAATGCAAGTTACCCGCGGATTCCTGCAACTACTTGACGACCCCGACATTTCAGAAAGTAAGAAACAGTATATCAAAATATCTATTGAAGAGTTAGATCGAGCAAATGATATCATTAATGAATTTTTATCCTTTGGAAAACCAACTGTAGATAACAGTACAAAAATTAATGTTGGAAAGCAACTGGAACAGGTAGTGAATATCCTTGAAAACTTTGCATTGAATTATGATGTAAAGATAAAAAAAGATATTCATGATAGCTGCTGGATATTTGCAAATCCACAAAAACTGAATCAGTCACTAATTAATATTTTAAAAAATGCAGTTGAATCAATGCCGAATGGCGGAAATGTTTGGGTTGCTTGCATGTCTACAGAAGATGGCTTTATTAAGGTTATGATAAAGGACGAAGGCATTGGCATGACAAGAAAACAATTAGATAGTCTTGGTTCACCATTTTATTCCTTGAAGGAAAAAGGAACAGGATTAGGAATGATGGTAAGCTATCAAATAATCCATTCTTTTAAAGGCAAAATCAAAGTAAACAGCAATCAAAATATAGGAACAGAATTTACTATATTGTTCCCGCAATTACCATGAATTAGTTGCAAAACAGCTGCTGTGAGCGGCTGTTTTTTTTGTGTAATGAAGCAACAATTTCTTTATCATTTTGGCAGCAACTGACAAGTATAGACAGAGTTTAAAAATGTATAATTTCCAACATATTTTTAGTTAACCGCTCATAAGTATCTTGTAACCGTTTTCATTAATTATGAGGAGGTATTTTATGAGTAAAGTTAATACGTTTTTAGAAGAAAAAGTAATGCCGGTTGCAGCGAAAATTGCAGAGCAAAGACATTTACAAGCATTAAGAGACGGTATTATCCTTGCAATGCCCCTTATTATTATCGGTTCCGTATTTTTAATTTTGGCTAATTTGCCTTTTCAAGGGTATTTAGATTATCTAACAGAGCATCCGAAGCTTAAAGCAAGCTTGCTTTATCCATACAGGGGAACATTTGAAATCATGGCTTTAGTAGCCACGTTTGGAATCGCCTACAGGTTAGCGGAATCCTATAAAGTCGACCCATTAGCTTCTGGAGCTATTTCACTTGCTGCCTATTTTGTTGGTACACCGTTTGTTTCCTATGTTATTGGTCAAACACCTGAGGGAGTTGATATAGTTGAAACAGCTTATCAAACAGCCCTCTTCACAAGCAAAGGATTATTTGTCGGGATGGTTATAGCTGTTTTATGTACAGAAATTTATCGGAAAATTCTGCAGAAAAATATCGTAATCACATTACCTGATGGAGTTCCGCCTGCTGTTGCTAAATCCTTTACGGCATTGATACCTGGTTTTTTTGCGATCGTTGTTGTGTGGGTTTTACGCTTATTAGTAGAAAATTTTGGAGATTTTGGCAGCTTGCATAATATTGTAACAGTCCTGTTACAAGAACCACTAACACGAGTTGGAACGAGCTTTTTAGGGACGATTTTTATTTTCTTCCTCATAACGCTTTTATGGACAACAGGATTGCATGGGGCTAGTATAGTTGGTGCAGTCATGACCCCAGTTTGGCTCACTTTAACGAATGAGAATGCGATTTCGTTTGGAGCTGGGGAACCAGTGAAGCATATTGTCACAGATCAATTTAATGACATCATCTTTATTGGAGGATCTGGAACAACCTTAGGCTTAGTATTTGCCATGTTATTTTTTGCAAAAAGCCAACAAATGAAGCAGCTTGGGCGTTTAAGTATAGGACCGGGAATCTTCAATATTAATGAACCAATTACTTTTGGGATGCCGATTGTTCTTAATCCATTAATGATAGTTCCTTTTATATTAACACCAATAGTGTCTGTAATTATCGCTTATGTATCAATGGATATAGGACTTGTCGCCAAACCGATTGGCATTGTACCACCTTGGACAATGCCACCTATCATCCAAGGGTATTTGATTACCGGCAGTATTTCTGGAGCGATCCTTCAGCTTGTAATCATCGTGCTTTCCTTTATTATTTACTTCCCGTTTTTTAGAATTTGGGATAAACAGAAGGCAGAGGAAGAGAACAGCTTGGTCAATACGGAGAAGGCTTAATATTATAGGAATAATACAGGATGCGTGGCAAAATGCCACGCATCTTTCAATTATGAAAGTATCAGAGGTTTATATGTGGATAAGCCAGATGTATAAAGGCATTATTGTAACTGAGGAGGTGGTGGGAGGAGAGCCAGCACCTTAAGGTTTTCCAGTAGAAGTTGAAAAAATCGGTAGAACCTATTATCTATTTTCCTTATGTAAAAGTGGATGATCTATGTATCCATTATACTTAGCTTATAAAAAATTTACGCACTCATAATAAAATAAAAAAGTTTCTTTTTATTAGGGTAAAAAATATTCTGATTACCTAGAATAAGAACGGAATTAGAAAAAAAACCTTACGAGGCAGCAATCCAGTAATAAATGAACTTTTTAAAATAAAAGCATTGTGAACAAAATGTACTGGGGCTTTAATCCAGTTTGGATATGCTATTTTTGTTCTGGAACGGTAGTTGAGGAAGGTAGTGCATATCTTAATTTTAAAAAAGATAAAACTGGGATGAAAGTGAAAGATTTGATTACAATTGTTTCACTTTAGGGTTAATAAAGTTGTTTATAAGCTTAGTCACCTATTAGTGAATAATCATGTAAAACTAAGTGAAAAATTTAAGCATATCTGAAAAATCTCAGATATGCTTCCGTTTTGATCAAAATGTAAATATATCTGTTATCTGATTCCGCGTTGTTCTAAAGCAGTTTTTTTACCCTTGTTTTTTCGTTTTTCTGTTTTTTTTGCAGGCATAAAGAAGGTAACAATTAACGCCACAAAAGATAAAACTAACATAAATAAATAGGCACCACTTGAACCATAGATTGATGCTAGCTTGGCTAATTGCACAGCTGAAATGTTTACATTTTCAATAGATAACTCAGAAGCATGTGAAGTGGATAGAGTGGAATAAACTGTGATGACAACTGCTGTCCCAATAGCACCTGCTAATTGTCGAACGGTATTATTTACAGCTGAACCATGTGAACCTAATTGTCTTGGTAAAGCATTCAACCCTGCTGTATTTAAAGGCATAGTAATAAAACTTAAACCAATACGTAAAATACAAGTGCGAACCATTAAATACATATAGCTTGTGGATTCGGTTAGATCTATTACTCCCCACATGGAAATAATGATAAATAATAAACCTGTAATAAAGAGTGGTCTAGCACCGTATTTATCATACATTCTACCTGTCACCGGTGATAAGAAGGCATTTATCACTGCTCCTGGTAATAAAAGAAAACCTGCCTCTAAAGCTGTAAAACCTCGTCCATTCTGTAAGTAGAGTGGTAAAAGGATTAAATCCGCATACATAATCAATGTAATTAAAATATTGATGAACGATGTGAGAGTGAAAATTTTATACTTAAATACAGATAAATTTAATAAGGGATCGTTGGATTTTATTTGACGTAAACAGAATAGAGTTGTAACAATAGCTCCGACAATAATTGTCGTTAGAACAATGGAATTATCCCATCCCTTGCTTCCTGCACTACTAAATCCAAATAAAATACTTCCAAAACCAATCGTTGATAAAATGACACTTACAATGTCTAATTTCGCTTTTGTTGTTTCTGCAACATTCGTTAAATATTTGAATGCAAGAACAATGATGATTAATAGAAATGGAGCTAATCCAATAAATAGCCATCTCCATGATACATATTCAAGAATAAAACCAGACAATGTAGGAGCGATGGCTGGTGCAAAGATTATTGCAAAGCCAATTGTTCCCATAATACCTCCACGCTTTTCACTTGAATATAAATATAAAACAACGGTCATCAATAATGGGATAATAATGCCTGCACCAATGGCTTGAATCATTCTTCCAGTTAACAGTATGGCGAAATTTGGAGAAAATGCACAAAGTATAGACCCGATTAATAAAAAGAACATTGAGCTAATAAATAACTGCCTTGTTGAAAATCGTTTCATTAAAAACGCCGTAATCGTCACTAAAACTCCGTTTACTAACATATATCCTGTTGATAGCCATTGTACTGTGGCAGCTGTTACATCAAATATGTCCATGAAGCTACTCAATGCAACATTTAAAAGTGTTTGATTTAAGGTTGATAAAAAACAGCCTGCTATCAGAATAATTAATATTATTTTTTTGCTTTTCTCTGTGATTTCCTTATTCATTCATAAACTCCTTTATTATATACTTGTTTTATCAACAATGTGTCGATGAAAATTATAATAACAAAACTAATTCTTCCTGACCATGAACAGTTTTTTTAAAACTGTTCACTAATCAACACAGAATATTTATTGTGATGAGAAAGTCAAAAAAAATCGATAAAGGAGTTTAAAATGTCTATAAAAAAAGAAGATCCTCGTGCTATTCGTTCAAAAGAAATGTTTAAAAATGCTGTCTTTTCGCTTCTTTCAGAGGACCACACTATTTCGAATTTAACAGTACAGAAAGTCGCAGCCAAAGCAGGATTAAACCGGACAACATTTTACTTGCATTATCTGGATATTCAAGATTTGCTAGCGCAAATCACCGGTGAGATTCTAAATGAGCTTTCGGATAGAATTGTTGATTTGATACAAGCAAAAGATTTATCGGAAAAACAGCAGCTAACACAAGTGCTCGATTATTTATATATCCATCGAAATTATTTACTTATTTTATTTAAAATGAATCAATTTGAGGAGCAATTGTTTTTATTATTAAAGCAACTACTAGAAACAAGAAGGAAGAATACAAAGAAGGAACTACCAGCTAATTATGTTGCGATTGATATTAAAACAGCCTCATTGGTAGGAATCATCATGTGGTGGATCAAGCAGGGACTTCATTTTAGTTCAGATTATATAGCAAATCAAATTTATTTAATGTACAAAGTGCAATGATTTCGAATTCAATTATCAATATGAAAGAATCTCTAGGAGTAAATAGTATTTTGTAGAAATTACTAAAACTATAAGGGGCTTTCTTATATAATAAGGAAAGCTTTTTTCTTATGTTGATATTGTGACCGTTTAGTAGAAGAAGGTATTGGTACATAAATGGTTGAATTATTTAGTAAGGAGATTATTACAAAGAGGTTTGCTCTTTAACAAAAGGAGCCGTGAACTTTATGTATTTAAATAACTATGCAAAAGTGATTGTTAGTGTTGGAGTGACTGTTGAAAAGGGGGATTTAATTAAGATAAATTTTTCATCCGAACATTTACCTTTAGTCCGTGAAATCTCAAAGGAAGCCTACAAAAATGGAGCGCAATTTGTTTCGCTATGCCTTAGGGATTCAGAAGTGGAAAAAAGTCGTGTACGTTACCTAGAGGATGAATTTTTAGAGGTATACCCAGAATCCGTTATTAAAAATGAATGGATTTATGCAAAGTCCGGCTATTCAACAATTACCATAATTTCACCCTCATTTTCTGCTGAAGATTCTAATTGGGTCGAAAGAGCTTCGAAAATCAATAGAGCAAAATCAATTGCCATGAAACCCTGCCGAACTTTTGGAATGGAAAATCATAATAAATGGGTAGTTATTAATGCACCTACAATGGAATGGGCACTGCAAGTTTTTCCGAGTCATCAGGAAGATAAAGCTATTGAACTTTTATGGAAATATATACTTGATGCATCTAAAGCAAATGAATCTAACTCTATTTCAGCCTGGGAAAAACAAGATTGTCTGCTGAAGAACAAAGCTAAAAAGTTAAATAATTATCAATTTTCAGCACTACATTTTGTAAGTGAAAAAACAGATTTAACAGTTGGTTTAGTAAAAAATCATGTTTGGATAGGTGGATCAGAAACAACTAAAGACGGCAAAAAATTTATGTCTAATATTCCTGTAGAAGAGGTTTGGACAATGCCGAATAGATATTATGTGAATGGATATGTTACAACCACAAAGCCTATTATTTTAGCTGGGACAACCATTCGGAACGTAAAACTATTTATTAAAAATGGAAAAGTTATTAGAATGGAACCTAAACAACAAGTCCTATTTGATACTCTTCAAACAGATGAAGGGGCTAGAATGTTAGGGGAAGTTGCTCTTGTTTCAGCAAATTCAAGTATTGCTAAAATGGGGATAACATTTCAAAGTACTCTATTAGATGAAAATGCTGCTTGTCATATTGCACTTGGACAAGCATACATTGATAACTTATTGGATGGGTATTTAAAAAATGAAGAAGAACTAACAGAGTTAGGTATGAATAAATCAGCCATCCACGAAGATATAATGATTGGTGATAGCTCTATGAGTGTTTACGGAATATTAGAAAAGGGAGAAATTTTAATCATGGAAAATGGTGATTGGACTATCTAAGTATGGGCTCACCATTTTCAGAGTATATTTATATGTTGGTTTTGAAATAAACGGGGCAGCATTCCTGTAGTCAGTGAAATCTTGCTTATGGTAAATAAATGGCAGGATAGTTTGAGAAGCAAAACGAATAAAATACCTCAAAGGAATTAATCTGAGACATTGTTAATCTAGAAATTTAAACTTAATGATAAAATATTAAATAAATACCATTTTTATCAAGAATCCTCTATTTTAAATTCTTTATCTACATTAACTTTTAATACTTTATTATTGTCTAATTCTATCTCGAGTGGAAAAATAGCAGAATATTTTTCGGAAAAAAGCCATTTCCTACCTGGTTGCGCTAATATAACAAATATCCCTTTACTCTTTATACCCATAAAATTCAAATAATGATTACTAATGGTTTTTTTATCACGTTCGTAAATCTTGTTTTGAATCATTATATTACCTATGTTCACTGCATCTTCAACAATTAGGCCAATTTCAGAGATGTTTAGAATACTATCAGGAGTAAATGGGTGCTCACTTTCTTGATTAATCCCATATCTAGCAATAAACTCCACAATATTACCAGAAGGATCGTAGAAATAAAAAGCATGGGCAGGTAAATGTGAGAAATCGACTTCATCTTCTCCATTTTCTATTAATAAATTTACTCTTTCCTTAGTCCATTGTTTCGCTTCACTATATTTATTGGATGGAATATTAAATGCGAAATGATAAAAAGGATTGTTATTAGAATCCTGATTAGTAAACGTTAATTTGCTTGAGCCCACCCTTATTTGAAAACTATATTCGTCCTCATTAACTAATGTAAAACCAAGCGTTTTAGTATAAAAAATCCTTGTTTCTAATAATTTATTTGAAGATATTCTTAACGATTTAATTTCCATTATTTATTTCCTTTCTACCTATTATAAAACCAGGATAACATATTTTGGAATATTATAATAACTTAAGAACTCATGTTATTTCAAGAAGATTGCTTCAACTTTTTATGTAACAAGTAGGGAAGCATACCTTTAATAAATGAAAAACTAGGTTATAGAAGAAACGTGGCTGTTTAGCGAAAGGAAGATTCAAATGTCTGTAGAACTATAATTAATAAAGTAAAATGGAGAGGAGCAATAAGATGGAGATTTCACATATATATTGTAACCTTCCAACATTAGAAACTGACCGTCTTATACTTAGAAAAGTTACTTTAGAGGATGCTGAAGATATTTTTTATTATGGGAAAAGGGAAGAGGTAACTAAATATGTTACTTGGGGTACTCATAAGACTTTAGCTGATACAGAAGAATTTATTAACTTTATTCTAAACAAATATAATAATAATGAAGTTGCTCCTTGGGGAATCGAATGTAAGAAAAGTGGAAGATTAATTGGAACAATAGACTTTGTATGGTGGGAACCAAATAAGCAAATTGCTGAAATAGGCTATGCCATTTCTAAAGATTGTTGGGGAAAAGGATTAACAACCGAAGCAGCAATGGAAGTAATAAAGTTTGGTTTTGAAAAAATGAATCTAACCCGTATTCAAGCCAAATGTATGGTAGAGAATATAGGATCAGCTAGAGTATTGGAGAAAATAGGAATGTCTTTTGAAGGAATAATGAGAAAAGGGCTATTTGCAAAGGGAAAACATCAAGATATAAGGATGTATTCTATATTAAAAGAAGAGTATTTCTTTTAAGCTAGCTACAAAAAACTTTCATACTCTTTAAGGGCAGCATTCCTGTAATAAAAGAAAAAACAGATTATTGAAGAAGTGGGGCAGGTTAGCATAAGTGAAAAGATGACATAGAGAAAGATCTGTGTTTAATTACAGGTCTTAAAACTGCTATTTCATTTTTATTCCTTAGTTAGAACTTATACAGTTGCTTTACGCAGCTGTTTTTATGTTTACTATCTTTTAGAGACCTTTTATGGAACAAAAATGGAAGTTAGTTACATAGGGATTAATTCTAAATTGAAAGTAGAATTTATAATCATGTTTTTGGTGTTAAGGGAAGTTTAAGTTCGGATAAAAATATTGATAACTTAGAAAAATCATAAAAAGAAAAGCTATTTGTTAATTGTTATATATTGGGTATATAGGAATGTAATGAGGTGATTAATTGGATCAAAATCATGAAGAACAAATAATAAAAAGTTTTATAGTTAAAAGACTTCAAGATAGAGTTTTATTCGAACTTTCAAGTATCGAGATAAATTGCATAGTAGGTTAACCAACTATTTTGAAACAACAGTGGAGAAAAGGTATATTCGAAAGATTGACTTCATCTAAATTCCTGAAATAATACAGTTACTTAAAAGAGAAGGAGCACCAAGTATTTGTTACGTATTGTCATACGACCAAGAGTATGATGGAAAACACTATAAATTAAATGACGCATTAGAGGAACTAATATTTAATGGAATGCCTTATATTATTTCATGTATACCTGGTAAGTTAGCCTATTTTCAAGGAGAGCATGAACAAGGGGAACCGGTCCGATACCTATTCAAAAGGTGAATTAGTTAGGTATTAAGGATTAAAAAAGGAATTGGGGCACTGTTTTAATATAGGTGTCGCTTTTTTTATTGAACCAACTTCCTATTAAATGAACAAACAGAAGCTTATTGTAGAAACAGGGAGTTTTGTTGAAGAAGGAAAATCATTGTTTCTATAGAAATTATATTAACTACTATATTGTTAGGGGATTAAAAAAACCGCTTATGTCAGACGAAATGACGTATCTTTAAATTCTAATTCGAAAGCTAAAAAAAATTTTGAAAAACATTTTTTAGAAATTAAAGTTATGTGGTTAACTAGTGCGAATCTGAGGTTCAATAGTAATAGATGAAAATACAAAGGTGATATTGATAACCTGTTATCTATAGAGGTAGACCTAAAGAAGTGGCTATTTGCCTTATTTTAAGTAGAGAGAAAGCCCAATACTTAGTGTGCGTTATTTTAAAAAGAAAATGGAGTTGTAAGTATGAAGAAAAGTAAAAAAATTTTTTCAACAACCTTATTAGTCGTTTTTTTAGTAGGCATGTCAGCTTGTAGCAAATCATCTATTGATGATTCAAATAAAAATAAGTCTGAACCTAATAATACATCAAATAATACGGATACATTTAATGGTGCAACTACTGATGATAACAGTATTAACAACCTGGAGGAGGAAGAATATACTGGAACAAATAATAATTCAGACAATGAAACTTCAACAAATTCAATTAGTGATGTAAATGGGAATGAATTTAAGTCAGAAACAAGCACGCCTGATAAAATGGACAAAAAAAGGGAAGAGGTTTTAGATAATATTCAAACAGACCTTACTGCCTTTCCGGACAAGATAGAGGGTAGTAGAAAAGAGTTTTTAGAGAGATTAGATAACATCCAGAGAGAACTGGATTCCTTACCAGATAAGAAGTTTTCAGATACAGGTACAACTAATGCTATGAAGAACTATTATGGAATTTCTGACGAGAAGTATGACATTGCATTAAATAGAATATATGATTTACTAAAGCAAGAGTTAACTCCTGAGACAATGGAGAGTTTAAAAATGGAACAAATCAAATGGATAGAACGGAAAGAAGCAGAGGCAGAAAATGAGAGACAAAAGTATGCTGGAAAAACCCATGAATGGGTTGCTTATTATATATCCTCTTACGAATTAACCAAAGAACGATGTTATGAATTAGTTAACAGGTTTATGACAGATTAATAAAAGAGGTTGCAGCATATTATCCTTTTCAATCGTGTAGGATTCCTAAATATACAATAATTGAGAAAAAGAGAAGGTTTGGGAACTCTGATTAAGGAAGGAGTAATGTGCTTTTTTTGCAATATTACTAACAGGCATCATTCCTGTAATAAGTGAAGAGAACGTATCATATGCACAAATATGGAAGTTTAGTGGAAGAAGGATATGAAATATCTCCCGAAAAAATTGAGCATATTAATATTTTTTACTTGCATACTATTTATAGGTGATAATATGAAAAAATTAGTAGTTCTGTTCATTACTTTCTTTATATGTATGCACTTTAATAATTTGGTTTACTCAGCTACTGTAAATGAGACAGATTCAAAATTATGTGATGCTCTAGGGGTGGCATTAATCATAAGCTTAAGTGAACCAATAGATGTAGCAATTGCAAAAATATATCAAGGTGATAAGGAAGCGCCTGGAGGTCTGACCTGGGCTCCATATACTACGAAAATCTTGAAAATAAAACAAACTAACGGAATTGGTGGAGCTTATAAAGTAACTTTACAAGTATCTTCTTACTATGGTGCACATAATTTTTATGGTGAAGATGAAATAGTGGTCAGTGCAGAGGGAAAATTAATCTCATTTAAACATTTAAAAACATATCCAAAAGTAAAGTATTAAAATGATATAAGTATAAGGTGAACAGGATACAGCTGCCAAGAGCAGCTGTATTTCTTTTACAAACCGGGAGCATTCCCGTAATAAAAAGAAAACCTGGCTTACGGAAGAAACGTGCCACTTTACTTTAAGTGAAGAATTTCACAAAGAGTGTGTGGTTAAATAAGTATGGCATTAACTAGCTACATGTAGTTCAGTTTTTGGCGCAATGTGGACCTACATATAAGTACATTCCCATAAATTTTTCATATGATGATTTGTATAAATCTGATCTATGAAAGGAATGAAATATAATGTACTATAATCCTTGGTTGCACCAATACCCTTATCAACCTAATAATTATTGCGTTAATTTTCCAGTATATAATAATTATCTAAGACCGTCTAATTACTGGAATAGTTATGATGATGCAAGAAGCAAAGTAAAAGATCATGGAAAGACACCTTTTGTTTTAAATATCAATGAGGTTTCGAAGCAAAATAATACCTACCGTACTGCCTTATGGACAGGAAACCATTTGCAAGTGACTTTAATGAGTATTAATGTTGGGGAAGACATTGGGTTAGAAATTCACCCTCATGTTGACCAATTTCTAAGAATTGAACAAGGTCAAGGGGTCGTACAAATGGGCAAAAGAAAAGATAATTTAAACTTTGTTAAAAAGGTTTACGATGATTTTGCCATTATGATACCTGCTAATACCTGGCATAATGTAACCAATACAGGTAATACACCATTAAAACTCTATTCTATATATGCTACTCCAGAACATCCATTTGGCACGGTTCATTTAAACAAAGCACAAGCTTTAGCAGCGGAATAATTAAAATTTTGCTATTAGCATGTATCCTTTTTTATTAAAGTAAATCTCTAAAAGGATTCTATTATATATGGGTAGGGAACAATCTTAAAAAACTGCAGATCTGCAGTTTTTTCGTTTTTTCAGTATAAAAGATGATTGAAGTCAATATGTAAGTAATTTTATGGGAAATTGATGTGGAAGATGTCGTAAGCAAAATAAAATTAATTAATGGTAGATTTACTTATTATATGTATGTCTATATTCAATACAAGTTCTTGGTAACACGTATACCCATTTACATACAGACAACCTTCACTAAACAAGTAAATGCATATTATGTATGAAAAAAAGAGGAGTTATTAATATGCAACCTTCCGTAATTACTGGACTTGATAGTGTGATCTATCAGGGATATTCCCATGCTCATCATGGTCCATGGGGTCAACCATTTCATTGTTCAGGTCCTTCTTGCCATGTTCATTTTGGTCATAACATGTATAACATTCAACATCCACCACATTATCCGATGAATTACTATCAATATTTAGGACCAATAGTTCCAGCAGCACATAGACAAATGTATAATCCCTTTTATTAAATCACATCCTATAAATGGTGATTTTTTTTACAATGTATTGTTCTTAAGAATTAATAACATGGCACCCACAAGAAAACAAATATTAACTGATTAATCGGAATGAAATGGACCATAATAAATTTCTACTCTATATCGATGGGGGCGGAAATATAATCATTATAACAATCAATATAAAGATTGTTTTGTGCAAGTAGAACGGCATAAAAAACATCTGTTATGTATAGCCGACATTTCTTGAGTTCATCATCCAACCACTGTGTTGAAAGGTTATTTTGTTGCAAATTTTCTTCTATAACCTTTCCATCCATAATTAACTCTATAGGGAGTTTCCTTTCAGAATGTATGTATAAATGCATATCCTGCATGGTAACATTTCGATACTGCGGTTTTTTTAATACGGTTAAAGTGCCTTTTGTCTCAACTAATGCATATAATACTTTTGTATATTAAATACATCCTTTTCTCTTAGTTGTTGATTTAAATAGTCAAGTGTATAACGCATTTTTTTCATATTATCTTCTAATATCTTTCCATTTTGTATGACTACAGTAGGATCTCCTGATAAAAATTTTCTTAACTTACGATTTTTCATTGCTATCACTGCAGTTAATATAGCTGTAAAAATAAAAATGAAAAAGGCAAGGAGTAAGTGATGAATTTTTATATCTAAATTAAAAGCCAAGTTACCCGTAATTGCCCCAATAGAAATAGCAGAAATAAAATCAAAAATTCTCATTTGGGAAATGGTCTGCTTTCCTAATAAACGGGAGCCAATTAATAACATAATAAATGCTCCTATAGACCATAGTATAACCTCATAATGTTCAGCCATATGTTCCTCCATATATTTCATGCTTTCAATATTTTTTTCCAGATAATGAGTTATTATTCTTCCAGTGCATAATTCAGTAATTAGATAGGCTAAAGCTAAAAAAAGAGGGGAGATACATATGTTGTCTTGTCTATAGAATCTGTGAACCAAAAAGTAATAAAGTTTGCCTCCTGTAATTGAAATGTTGTTGTGTTAATTGATAATTAACCTGTTTTCAGGGGAAATTAAAACAGCAATTAATTGCATTGGAGGTTACAAAATGAGAATAAAAAAATATTCAAAATCAATGGCACTGTTAATTTTGGTAATTCCTTGGTTATCAGCACCTTTGCTAGGAAAAGAATCTATAAAGCGTTTTTTGCCCGCTGGAATATTTATATCCTTCGTAGTCCATATGTTCAATTTTATAGCTAAAAAGCGGAAATGGTGGCTATGGTACCAAGTATTTTCTCCAAAGTTAACTTGGGTATATCCTTTTACATGGGGACCATTCTTAATTGGTTCTTTGTGGATATTAAAGTATACATACGGGAAATTTTTTAGGTACTTAGTGTTAAATTTAATTGTAGATGGAGCATTCACTTATATATTTGTTTATTTTTTTAAAAAAACAAAGGTATTTTCGTTGATGAAATTCAAAAAAATTCAATTACTATGTATTTTTATGATTGATACCCTGTTATTGTATTTATTTCAATTTTTTCTGGAGAAGCAAAAAGGAAAATGATTTTAGAAGAGATGGTGTTACATTGGTGAGCTTTGAGAAGTTTTTTAAAATAATTTTTATTGGGACATGAGAAGAGTGAAACTACTAGGAAAGATGCACATTAAAGTGGATATTTAAGATTCAAACTTTATAAAAAGTATTTTTAAAAGATCTGTAGGATATTACAGTTCTTTTTTTGTAAAGCAGCTTCCATTGGTAGAAACGTGGAAGGATTATTTAATTTATGTATTCACAAAGCATTCATAGTCAATGTTCCGGTTTAGCACATTGACTAGTACCATTTTAATTATCAATAATACACCTAATGAGAGGACGGCATTTTATCTTTTAGCCATTTTATTGGATTGATATCATCCGGTATGACTTGATTGATAATATCACGATAATGTTTTTCTTTCTTTATTATAAAAGTTCGCTTTTTGTTTGGCTTCTTCCAATTGGGCTAGCGCAGCTTCTTTTTGATATAGAATAATTTCATAACGCTCATGAATGGTAGAAACACCTTCTAACCATAAATCTATAGTTTTTAATTTTTATCCACATACATCCCACATTTTTTTTGCTCCTCTAAGAAAATTCATATTTTCATCATTAAATATTCGGTTATTATTTTTATTTCGCTTTAAATTTGGAACTAATCCTTTATCTGTATAGCAGCGAAAAGTATGTTGCGTTAAACGAATGCTCAATATTTTTATCGGAATTATTTTATAACAATAACAATATAATAAAACACAACATTAATTTATTGTAAAACGATAAATAGTATGTTAAAGTGATTTTGTCATTAAATCAGCGAGGTGCTTTAAATGAATGTTAAATTAGGTTCAACTTTTTTCTTAAAGGTCATTGCTTTTCTTAGTGGAATTGCAGTGCTGGCGGTGTGTGTATATTGGTTGCCTGAAGCAGCCAGAAGAGATGCGATAGAGCGCCCAGGTGATTATTCGCTATATCCACTTTTGGCATGTGCATATGGAATATGTATAACGTTTTTTGTAGTTTTGTTTCAAGTATTTAAACTTTTAACCTATATCGAAATGAACCATACTTTCTCTGAGTTATCTCTTCAATCTTTGAAGCTAATCAATAAATGCGCTTTTACTGTCATTTTCCTCATTTTGTTAGCAATAGTTTATTTAAGGGTACTTGCTCAATTCACAGGTGATGACCCAGCAGGTCCAATATCACTTGGTCTAATGGGAATATTAGCAACAAGCGTAGTCGCAACTTTTGTGAACGTTCTTCAAAAACCTTTAAAATATGTCTTGGATGAGCAACAAAAAAATGATTAACATTTTAAAAAACAATGAAAGCCCGTTTTTATGAAGCGATTACCACATAGTTTTAAAAAATATCTGTACTATAGTAATACCAGTTCTGTATTTTTTGTATCAAAATATTACCTTATATGAAATCTCTCGTTCTAAACTATTGTATGGAGCGACTGTGCCTTTTTACTTTGCTCTTTATCAGGCTTTCAACCTTTTATATTACATTGATAAAAGCAAAGTGTTCTCGGAATTATCGGTCAAGGGTTTAAAACATTAGATTGGCAGCCAGGTGATAATTTGGAATACAAAAGAGATGCAGACACTAAAAACAACAAATTATTTAACTAACGGGTGTGAAAGTTCAGCAACTCGATCGTTACGTTTTAACTATTTATTATTATTAGTACACATTAAATTAAAAGTTCTAGGTTATGTCTTTTTGAGATGGGAAGAAGAGAAAATACGAACGGAATCTTGCTACTGAATTGGATGTATCTAACTACAAGGACTAATGATCATATTGGTGTGACCTAGAAAATATTGGAGTTTCTTTGCGATAGTTTACTATTTAAAGAGGGGATTAATGCTTAATAAGTGATATTAAGGGAATAGTAAACTTATAAAATATTAGAAGAGGTGATTATCTTGGGTGAAAGAATAAATTTAACAGCAGAACAAGAAGAACTTAAACAGCGTTTGCAAGAAAGCTTTAACCTAGTTAGAGAGGGGAACAGTGCAGGGGGGTATGGCGAAGCTTATAATGAAGAGTTTAACGAAATGACCGAACTTGCTTTTCAACTAGCTACATCGTTAAATACACTGCCAGTATTTTCTCAGGAAGTACTAAATGGAGCAGATGATTTAACACCAGCAGACAGAGCATTTTATAACCATCAGCATGTTGTTGAAGACTTATTAAACTATTTAGAGGATGAAGAAGCAAACAATCCACCTGCTGATGTTACTCTAAATAAAACTTTTGATTTCTGAGTCACACGAATAGATGGGGGCATGATGATGTATTCCGTCTTACACAGAAGGATGGGAAGTATCGGCAAATTTACATGGTGGACAAGCAGATATGAAAGCAGGGCCAAATTTTCACCAAGTGCTACAGCTTGACAGTGTAAGCTATCCTTCCGACTTAAGCGGATATATAGTATACATCTGATGAGCAAGTAGAGAGGGAATTCAGGAACTGCTGAATGCTATTACTAGATGGATTTCAGAAACAGAAAGAAGCAAGCCAGATACACTTTAATTAATCTAAGTAGAAAAATACCCACATATAATAAATGTACCCTATTGAGTAGACGCTTTGAAAAAAGGTCTATTCATAGGGTATTTTTTGGATGGATAATGGATTAAAATCATTTAATAGTGGGGGATTTATTATGTCTAAAAATATATTTACTGATAAGAAATCGCAGTACTATCAAGTAATCTATATGTAAAATCGGTTAGTCCAAAGGGGATTACTTATTCGGAGGAATTTAAACAAGAACATAATAAAGGAAGGAGACAGGATGTGACTTTAACGTTCTCAGAGTTTAATCATGTTCTTCTATTTCGAGAAAAGCATATACAAGAAACTGATGCTATTAAAGTGAAGCAATTTTTAAATTAAATTACATAATTAACTCAAGAGACAGTAGGGTTTTTTCAAAAGAGACCTAATATAGACACTATAAATAGACACTATATTTTGCTATTTGTGCTGTGTTGAATAATATATCCTAAATACAGAGGTAGCATTATTTAAACAATGGTTTCTGAAATTCCAGTTGCTATGCAGAGCAGCTTGCTCCATATGTATAAAGGTTCCAGCCGTAAGTTTAAAAGCAATGTAAATAAAGTGTAAATCACCATCCACTTGTTAATGATTTATCATCGTTAGCTGTTTATTTTTTTCAGACTCCACCTTTGTAACACTACCGCGTTCACTTTCTTTCATACTATAAGAAAAGTATGAATTTACAAAGGAGGAAAGAAATAGTTGAGTGACCGTGCTACTTTTTTTAAGTCTGCAAAAGGACCAAAGGGAAAATTTCTTACAGGTAATTTGGATGCATTCCGTTCCGATCCACCAGTATTTCTTCAACAAATGGCGGAGGAATATGGCGATGTTACAAGGTTCCGTTTAGGTCCATTGAAAAAAGTTTATTTAGTTTCTAATCCAGATATGATTAAGCAAATTCTTGTAACAAAACAGCAACATTTTGTGAAATCTGATGATTTTAAGGTATTAAAGCCTATTTTCGGTGAGGGGCTTCTGACTAGTGACAAAGAATTTCATATGAAGCAAAGAAGACTTATTCAACCAGCCTTCAAAAAAACACATATCATTGATTATGCTCAGGATATGATCAATATAACTAAAGAATATTTGTCAACTTGGAAGGATGATGAGGAACGAATCATTACCCAGGATATGATGAATATCACCCTCGGCATCATTTGTAAAACGATGTTCAGTATGGATTTTAAAGAAGGGTATCAGGTTGTTGGAAAACCACTTGAAACTGCTTTGAAATTAACCGTTAAAAGGATGAGAAGTGTCATTAAGCTGCCATTATGGATTCCGACGCGTACTAATCGAGAGACTAGGAAGGCGATTAAGGAGCTTGATCGTGTTATCTTAGAAATAATCCAAAAAAGAAGAAATGATCCAGTAAAGTATGACGATATGCTTGGCATATTAATGGATGCAAGGGATGATGAAAATCACATTGGTATGTCAGACAAGCAGTTGCGTGATGAAGTGATGACTATTTTTATCGCTGGACATGAAACGACAGCTAACGCCTTATCATGGACGTGGTATTTACTTTCCCAAAACCCCGGGGTGGAGGCAAAGCTGTACGAAGAAATCAATACCGTTATAGGAGATAAAGAGCCAACTCCAGCTGATTTCATGAAATTAACTTTTACGCAAAATCTTATTCGGGAATCCATGCGCATGTTTCCTCCTTCCTTTGTCACTAGCAGGAAAGTGGATAAAAATGTTGAAGTAAATGGATATCACTTCAAAAAAGGTGACATGATTCTTGTCAGCCAATATGTGATGCATAGAAAAGCCGAGTATTTTAAGAGTCCAGAATCCTTTATTCCGGAACGCTTTGAAAATAATTTTATTAAAACCATTCCACAATATGCTTATTTCCCGTTTGGAGGAGGACCAAGGGTATGCATCGGAAACCACTTCGCGTTAATGGAGGCAGTTCTAGTATTAGTGTCAGTGGCACAGCGCTTCAAACTTAACCTAGCTCCAAACCATCATGAAATTAAGACATTTCCGTCAATTACACTGAGACCGAGGCGCGGTTTACGGATGATACTGCAAAAAAGAAAGACAACAGACCAATAACCACTGTTAAAGAGCTCATCCTCCATTAATTGTTCACATTTTTCAAAAAAAATAAAGACTAAAAAGCAGCAATTAAATGTAGTAACATTATTATAACAATATAAGATGGGGAGATGAGTGACTTGGCAGGTTTTGAATTACAAAACAGCATAATAAACAACATTATAAAGGAAGAAAGATTTGTAACCGTCTATACAACCAAAAAAGGTGTTCCCATCCGCTGCAAAATAACGGGAAATGATAAATTCACCTTATTGCTGGACGTGGAAGGCAAACAGCAATTAGTGTTTAAAAGCGGGATTAGCACGATTTTAGCAGGTAAACAGGTAATAAATTTTTAATGGAAAAAGAACTCCCTACTGCGTAGTAGGGAGTTCTGTCATTTAGTCAGCTTATTCCGATCCTCCATTTGTGGAGGCTCCTCCATCCACCCGTTCTTAATCATTATTTTCCCGCCTTCTTGCGCAAATGTATATATGTCTTTGGCAAGTAGTGACATTTTTGTAGGAAGATCATTGCGCAAGCTGAATGCACCGCCTAATGCATTTGTTCCAAGTCCAAATGAAGTTAATAGGCTAGTGTTATACATCATTAATTTGTCTGAAAAAGGTGCGACTTTGGAGGCAGTTGCTTTCCCTGCATGGGTTGCTGGAGGCTCGATATAGCTGTGCCGCAGAAATTCTCCTAGATCGACCTCGATTTTTTTTGATAATTTCATGCCTTTAACAAGGTATTCTTGAACAGCTTTGTTTTCCGCTACTTGAGCAAACCCAATCATTAATTGCATACCTGCAAGATTTGTTTCAATTGCATGATGAATGAGTGAAACTTCTATTGTATTTAAAGACCTTTTTTCACCGAACAGACCAAATCCATTTCTATATTGATTTTCTTGTACAAAATGCACCTCTTTTGGCATGGAAACAAATGGTGGCCGAACTAAAACGCCTTTCTTTAACAAGTATTGCGTTACTTGGTTGTTCATTGCTTGTGATTCTGCGGTCAAATTAATAAAAAGATTATTAATATCTTCCCGATAGGAAATTCCACAAAAAAGGGAAAATAAGCTCATTTCCACTTTCGTCATCATATGTAAATACATAATGTCATAAAGAAAATCAAACAGCTTCGGAACACCTTTATTAAGATCATTCGCTGTAAAACCGATTGGAATTGCCGCTCCTTCTTCCTTGAAGATTTCCGTAATCAAATCAACTGCTTTAATAGTGCTATCATAATGCATTTGTAAAAGCTGCTTCGCTTCCACATCAGCATGTTCTATAAAATGTTCCAATATTCTTAGCAACATCGTTTTTTCTTGATACGTCATCCATAAATTCGCCAATTCGGATGATGTAATTGGAACTTCACGTGAAGTCATATGCATGCCTCCCAAGTTTTATTATTTTATTTTACCCACAATAAATTATTTTACTAAAATAAATTTCAGCGGGAAAAGGACAAGTGCTGATACAAGGCTGGACAAGAGGCATAGGATAATATCAGGATAATTCATCACATATCTCTATGTATGAAAAACCCAAACTCCTTTAACATCCTTTGAGGTGAGCTTATGCGCATCTCTTTTTTTATGGAAGATTTCACAGTATACCAACATCCCTTTGCTCGATAAAAGCTTGAAAGCATAACTGTAAAAACACATGAAAGCGTTAATTCACTTTATTGCGCTAAAGTGAATTTCCGTTTATAATGGCTTGAAAGAAAGGTGGGAATAGTTTGAATCAAATAAAATATTATACGTCACTTGTGGTAGGCACTCTTATTATTTCTTTGTCATTTACCTTATTACAGGGCCCCAATCAAATTGCCTCTGGAGGACTTACAGGTGCATCGCTAATTATAAGCAATATATTACACTTGCCTTCATCCATGGTTTTATGGGGAGCTACAGTGTTTTTATTATTAGCTTGCTCTTATTTTCTAGGAATACAATCGTTGATGAAATCTATTGTCGGTTCACTGTTAATACCACTATTTGTTTATTTAACAAATGGGATGCCGATTCTAACAAATGATCCATTATTGGCATCGATATTTGGCGGATTAGGAGTAGGGATTGGGTTAGGTATTGTCTTCCGTGCAGGTGGTAATACAGGAGGATTCACATTAATCGCACAATTGCTTTTTCAATTAAAATCGGTTAAGCACAGCACAACAGTGTTATGCTTGGATGCACTTGTCATGATTGCTGGTGGAATAGTGTTTTCTCCTGAGAATGCATTGTACGCGTTAGTTGGAGCCTTCATAACACGTAAAACAATGGATGTTATTCAAGGCAATAAGAAGGGTTCAAAGGTTGCGTACATTATCTCTTCCAAGGAGTATGAACATGAAATAAGCAATAAGGTACTACATAGGCTTGACAGAGGCATAACTAAACTGACAGGGTCTGGCGGTTACACAAATACGGAAAGAATTATTATGATGATTGTCCTTGATCCATCAAAAGTAAATGAGCTGAAAAATCTGGTCCAAAGTATAGATCATCAAGCCTTTATTATTATGAGTGATGCAACTGAGGTGTTTGGCGAGGGGTTTAATTCTGCTGGACTTTCATTAGGAAAAGGGTAAGGAAGGAAAACAAAGACTTTGCACCAGTTTGTCATAAAGGAATGAAAAAAGCTGCGAAAGAATACTTAATACTAATTAATGAGGGGCAATATAATTAGTATTATCTTTTGAAAATAGTTTATGAAGGGCTGATGAATGATGAAAATATCAACAACATGGACAGGCGGGATGGCGTTTTTAGGGAAAACACCATCTGGACATGAATTAAAAATGGATGCTGCAGAACAAGTCGGTGGCAATAATACAGGTGCAAGGCCAACTGAATTACTTCTCCAAGCTGTCGCTGGTTGTACGGGAATAGATATCGTCTCCATTTTAACTAAAATGCGTTTAGAAATAGTTTCCTTCGAAATGGAATTGAACAGTACACGTGCAGAGGATCATCCGCAGCGATTTACAGACGTCCATATTCATTACTCACTTAAGGGTGATTTACCCGAAGAAAAGGTAGTGCGTGCTATCCGGCTTTCAAAGGATAAATATTGCTCTGTATCTAATTCGATAAATGCGAATATTAATGTCAGCTATTCCATTAATGATATGGAGAGCAAGCAGCTGTCGTAATATAGTGATTAATTTCATGAAAATGGTATCCTATTGTTACTACAGCATAGAATCCTCCTATATAATAATTTTTTGGAGGTGCAAAATGAAGGAAGGGCAAATTCGAGCGATTGTTATATGTGTATTTACCAAAAATGATACAATTCTAGTTTGTGAAGGCTATGATGAGTTAAAGCAGGAGTATTATTACCGGCCAATTGGCGGTGGAATTGAATTCGGAGAAACAAGTAAGGAAGCATTAATTCGGGAAGTACAGGAGGAAATTAATGCAAAGATAGAGCACGTAAAATATTTAGGGACAATTGAAAATATCTTTACATACAATGGGATGCCTGGACATGAAATGGTTTCAGTTTACGATGCTGTGTTTATAGATGAAACATTATATGAAAAACCTGTCTTTTTCGGCCAGGAGGATAATGGAGAAACTATAAAACTGCTATGGAAACCTATTAGTGATTTCGAAACATGGAGGTTAAGATTAGTCCCAGAGAATTTGCTGCGGTTGCTGTAAGAAGCCTTTTACTTTGTATAAATAGGTCCTTTTTTACAAAATATATATATAAATTATTTATTTTTTCATTCATCGAATGAAGGTGGGTAGATTTATGTATGTATTATGGATTACTTTTGCTATATTGATTATTTTCCTATTTGTTATGCCGAAAAAGTTAACGTGGCGGGAAAATATCCTTGCCATTCCAGTTGTAAGCTATTGTGCTTGGATTGCACATTTTCTTATCGCAGTAAAACTCGATTTCGTCGATTTCGGTCCAACAAAATAGGTAGAGTATCCGGATTTTTTTCTAGTGACACTTATACCTCCATTACTAGCGATTACATATTTAAACTACTTAAAAAATAATCATTATATGATGTATGCTGTTATTTGGTCGGTAGGATCTTTTTTAATTGAGTATTTACTATCTCTATCAGGATTTATGAAGCATTATGAGTGGAGGTTATGGTACTCCTTGCCTGTTTACCTTCTTTGCTATTTAGGATTAAAAGTAGTATACAATAAATTGATAAAATGTCCTTCACAGGTTTCGTCAGATAAATGACATGTAAAAAGGTTGCTTACTACTTGTTTTGGAGCGACTTGAAATTATTCCTTTTAAAACCAATAAATACCATGTTATAATATTAGTGTAGCTGTCGCATAAATGTGGCAAAAAAAGAACTTCCACCTGTCCTACGTGGAAGTTCTTTTTTATTATCAATTTTAGGAGAGAAAATAATGAAACTTATTGGATTTGTTATTGCAATCATTTCCATTATTATTGTCTTTTTTCAATATAATCTTGCAGTATTACTCTTTGGTATGGCATTGATCTTTTTTTGGATTGACGATTATAAATCAAAGAACAAGTCCGTTTCATACATCTTTATGACATCTGGTTTTGTATTTATTATTGGAATCTTGATTAAAGGTCTTTAATGTTGGCAGGAACGAATATTCTGTTTCAATTGGAATTATGGCTATCAAATTAGGATTTAAGTCTAAGTGGAAAAAGAACTATTTTATCGGTTAATAGTTCTTTTTCTGCATCTTTCTTTTTGTTACTGTAAATACAGAAAAATGAAACCCTTTTCAGTCTTAATCCGTATACTTACTATCAGCAAGAAATTAATAGAAAAGGTAGCACTCAAATGGAGGTATACTAATGATTTCTGTTATTCCATGGAAGTTCCATTCACTTATGCATAGGACTACTGACAGTGGTGTTTCCTATTTTAGATGCACAAGCAAACCAAATAGGATTAATTGAATTGTCGTTTGGGTGTTTTCTAGAAAAAAGGAAGAAGGCAATTTATTTTCAAACAAAGAGGTTCTAGTAAGGCAAAATTGTTTTAGCCTGCAGGACAATAGCAAGGAGAATATTGTCACCATCACATGCAATACGGGTCCCAGAACAATAGGTAATCAAGTATTAGAAAGAAAAGTCCATTATACTCATGATGGAGAGACTCATACATTTCATATTGATTATCTTAATGCAGCAGCTAAGTATTACTATCAATTTCATTACAATAATGACTCCTATCAAGTTTTTTTCGACGATGATGGCTTCATATTTGAAATCCAAAAAAATAAAGCGTTTGTTGCTAAATTTGAACAGGGGAATAACAATAAACAAAGTTATGAAGTAGATTCTCATTACGAAAAGGATGTATGGCTATGGCTCGCTTTGTTTGTTCATTTGCAGTATAACTTCTTTCCAAGAAACAATGGCATTATTTTTCGAGGATAAGCATTATGCAAGAAGGAAAAACGACTACTTATGCAGTCGTTTTTTTACTGTATACTGAAACTATCGTGATTATAGGAGAATACAGTATACCTATCCTAAAAGAAACTAAACCTGCAGTGCATTCCTTTTGTACTGTTTGATTGCTAGTATTTAACTCCATTCTTATAATTAAAGCTTAAATTCTACTTTGCTGTATGCGTCAACTTTAGTTTAGTTAGCTAGTTAGTTGGGAATAAGTAACTATCCTAAAAGATTATAATGCGTGCAAGAGCGCAAATACATACTATTTTCGGACAGGCATCGAAAGGGAAGGAGCTTACATGAGGAACAATACAAAAAAAATTACAATCCCAAGAAGTATAGGCTATGGATTAACGGATATTATGGGAGGCGGAGCATTTACCATTATTTCAGCCTGGCTGCTCTATTACTACACAACCTTTGTTGGATTAACTCCTGTTGAGGGAGCATCTATCATTGCGATTGCTCGAATAGTTGATGCGATTGTCAGCCTCGCTATTGGCAGCATAACAGATAATTTCTATAAATATAAGATCGGCAGGAAATTCGGCAGGAGAAGATTCTTTCTTTTAATTGGTGCTCCGTTAATGTTTACTTATATTTTGCTATGGGTAACAGGCATGAATTACTGGTATTATTTAGTTAGTTATTTATTATTTGAAATAGTGATGGCATTAGTGTTAATCCCATGGGAAACATTACCGTCAGAAATGACAAAAGATTTTAATGGGCGCACGAAATTATCGACAGCCAGAATGTTCTTGTCCAGTTTAGGCGTGTTTTTTGCGACATTTATTCCTGGAAGACTAATTGCGTTCTTTGGTGAAGACAATGGCTATGCTTATTTTATTAATGCAGTCATTTTTGCGATAATATTTGCCATTTGTATCTTCATTTCTTATAAGGCTACTTGGGAAAAACAACTGAGTCCTGAAGAAGAACGAGAGTGGATAAATAGAAGTAAAACAAGCGAACGAAAAGGTGCTAAAGAATTACTTGCAGCTTTTTCCGAAACGGTAAAAGCGTATATTTCCACGTTAAAAATCAGAAGTTTCAGAAAACATTTAATGATCTATCTTTTTTCTTATACGGCAAAGGATGTATTTAATGCTGTGTTTGTTTACTTCTGTGTTTTTGCATTAAGCATTTCTTCGTCAGTAGCAGGAAATATGCTTTCTTTAAGTATCATTGGTATTCCTATTACAATTGTTGCTGGATTCCTTATGATTAAAATAGGTCCAAACAGTTTATATAAGGTTTCTTATAGTTTGATGATTATGTGTTTAGCAGCCTTTTATGCAGTTTATGCTATAAAACCAGACTCGATGATAATGTACGTATTTATTATTTCGGCTATTTATCAAATAGGCAGAGCAATATTGGACTTTACTCCTTGGAATGTTTTCCCATTCATTCCGGATATTGATGAAATTGTAACACAACAGCGACGTGAAGGTGTTTTTGCTGCAGTAATGACATTTACTAGAAAAAGCACTGTCGCGCTGGCAACCTTCTTTGTAGGGGTTATATTACAATTTGGTGGATACACTGCTGGGGCAACGACCCAAACACCTCAGGCAGTTCATACAATTGTATATACAATGGTCATCGGTTCTTCGTTGCTTCTTATAGCAGCATTGACAGTTGTATTTACCTTTAAGTTAAACAAAAATACACACCAAATATTAGTGGCGGAGATTGACCGATTAAAAGATAACGGTTCTAAACGAGAGGTTGACCCAGAAACACGAGCAGTAGTGGAAAACCTGACTGGATATAAATATGAAGATGTTTGGAAGGAAACAAAGGTAGATACTATCAAATCTTCAGCTTGCGGTTGATACCATCCTATCATAAGCTGCCAAAGGACATTGTCTTGTAAAAATAGACAATCCTTTGGCTTTTTTCTTGTCTTTTAAAGCCAATGGAAAACAACCTGACCACTGACATGAAGAGGTGCATTTTTTCATACTATATTTTGGGGGTGAGAAAATGCCGCGCGTAAATTATAAAAGCTCGGATGTAGATTTAATGGCACGGATGATGAGAGCAGAAGCAGAAGGCGAAGGGCAACAAGGAATGTTGTACGTTGGAAATGTTATTGTAAACCGTTTGAAGGCAAATTGCTCCGATTTTGAAGGATTGCGAACAATTCCACAGGTTATATATCAGGTTCAAGGAAATAATTATTCATTTGAAGCAGTACAAAAAGGCAATGTTTTTTATCAGAGAGCAAGAACAGCAGAAAAAAAATTAGCAAAAATGAACTTGGATTATTGGCGAGATCATCCAGGGAAATTTGCTCTTTGGTATTTTAATCCATATGCTCCATGTCCCCCGACATGGTACGGTCAGCCTCAATCTGGTCAATATAAAAATCACTGTTATTATGAACCAAAGGCAGGCACGTGTGAAGGTGTTTATACAGGCGGATAAGAAAGGCTTCTTAAACTATTAAGGGGATTTTCCTGAATAGGCAGGAAGTCCTCTTTTTTTAAGGACTCTTAGAGAGCATCTGTTAGACTCATAATCTCTCTATCTATTTTGTAAGTATATGTATATAATAATGGTGTGTATGACACGAAATAAGTTTAGTTAAAATTTAGGAGATTACAATGCAATTTCAATACAACCAGCTCCTGCTTCAAATGTTAATCGTTCAAATTCCTATTATTCTCTATTTAGTGTTAGCAAATGGCCGAATAGATGATAAAAAGGAAAAAGTCATGTGGGGATTATTTTGTACTATTACATTGGCACTATCCATTATGTTTTCGATTATTCTTGATGGAGTTCGTCTTGATGCTCGTGTGGTGCCTTGGTATTTAGCGTTTATATACGGGGGAACAGGTGCGGGATTATTTGTTTCCATTTCGTTCTTTTGTGTTCGTTCCTTATTTGGTGGAGTCGGTATGATTCCCTCCTTTGTCGCAATGCTGATTTCTATTATGTTTATTTTCATTGCACAGAAGAAGTTTCATTTTTTGCCTGTTAAGAAGAAAATTTATTTATCGGTTTTTTATGTTACTATTTGTTCTGCGATGCTGCCGTTTATTGCGGTATTATTCGGCAACGATATAATGACTATGACGATATTATTAAATTATCTTTTGTTTATCCTAGTCAACGGTATGCTAGCTTGGTTTTCGATTTACTTAATCGAGTCACACCGTGAAAAGGTGCTGTTAAGAAAAGAAGTTCAAAGAAATGAAAAAATGCAGGTTGTTGGCGAGCTCGCTGCTAGTGTAGCACATGAAATAAGAAACCCAATGACGAGTATTAAAGGCTTTTTGCAGCTTCTCCAAACAGCTGATAATATAACAGAGCCGCAAAAAGAGTACTTGAAAATAAGTTTAGAAGAAATAAATAGAGCAAATGAAATAATTTCTGATTATCTCTCTTTAGGAAAAAATCAAACAAGAAAAAAACATAGTGTTATGGATTTAGAGCTAGAAGCAAAAAAGTCAATTTCCTCCCTATCTTCTTATGCACTTATGAGCAATGTGGAGATTTCCTTAGAAGTAGATGGACGAGCGGTCATCTTGGGGAATTCATCCCAAATTCAGCAAATGTTTATCAATATAATCAAAAACTCCATTGAAGCAGCTGCGAAAAATGTTCATGTAACAATCAGCCAGAATAAGAAGCAGGTTGATATCTTTATTGTAGATGATGGAGAAGGCCTAACAACAGACCAAATTGATAAGCTTGGTTTGCCTTTTTACTCAACTAAGGAAAAAGGGACAGGCCTGGGGTTAATGGTAACACTTCAAATAATTGGTGAGATGGGTGGAAAATGGCGCGTAACAAGCGATAAAAAGAATGGGACCATTTTCCAAATTACTTTTCATGAAATTTAACAAATACTGAATAAAGCGGCATTCCAATATAAAGGAAAGCCGCTTTATTTTTTTCTTATTATTTTCAAATTTATTAAAAGAAATGCTTGAATGTAAGTAAATGTTTAGTAAATGGTTAGTAAATGTAAGTTGATAACTAGATTGAAACCTGATATTTATTTCGTTTATTTAGTAATTAAATTCTAATTTCACTTAAAAATAAGTATAAAAACAAATATTTAAGTGTTTTTTTAAGAATATATTGAATGTAAGCGTATTCCGTGTTATATTTTCGTTAGAATATTTAGTTAATATAACTAATGGCGGTAGGTGAACTAGTGGCAACTATAAAGGATATTGCAGAAAAAGCGAATGTTTCTACTGCAACTGTCTCAAGAATACTTAATAAAGATCAAACCCTGTCTGTAACAGAGGAAACGAAAAAGCGTGTAATGAAGGTGGCAAGTGAGTTAGATTATAAACCAGTAAGAAAAAAACAAACGAAAGAAATAAAAAAAGGAAACAATTATCAAATCGGGATTATCTTTTTAAATGATGAAGCAATTGATCCTTATTTTCAATCCATCCGCCTTGGTGTAGAAACCATTTGCAGTCAATTTTCTATTAATCTTGCAGTAATGATGACAGTCGGGAACACTCCCATTGCCTCAGAGGGTCTTGTTGGGTTAGATGGATTGATTGTGATTGGCGACATTGATATAGCAGATTTGCAAACGCTGTATATGGAAAACGAGCATATTATTGCCGTAGATCAAGTGCCAGCAGTTTCGAATATTGATGTTGTTGTAGCGGACTTGAAAGGAGCAACACGGAATGTGCTTAATCGTCTCTTTGAATTAGGGCATACAGAAATTACCTATATCGGAGGAGAGGGAAAGGTATTTAGTGTGAGTAATCTTCATACAGCTGCCAAGGTAGATATAAGAAGAAAAACGTATGAACAGGTTATGAAGGAGAACGGGTTAATCTGTCACGTGCTTGAAGGAGATTGGGGACCAGGTGGGGGCTATTCCTTAACGAAGCAACTCATTGACTCCAAGCAAATTCCGACGGCTATTGTTGTTGCAAGTGACCCGATGGCTTTAGGTGTTCTTCGTGCATTGCATGAAAATGACATAAACGTACCGCAGGACGTATCTGTATTCAGCTTTGATGATATTGAAGCAGCTGCATTCATGAACCCACGGCTTTCTACTGTAAAGGTATATGGAGAGGAGATGGGGAAAACAGCGGTAAAGCTGCTTTATGACAGATTAAATGGCAGAAGTGTTCCAATGAAAGTGACAATACCTACTGAACTAGTGTTTCGTGATAGTGTAAGTGATGCAAAGAAATCAGTATAGCGAATTATCTATTATTTAAATGTTTTGGAAAAGTAAACAGTGTGACTATTAATAGAGGGAGTTGGCGGTTTATGGGGATTTTTTTTGACGCGAAGAGGAAAATTTTTCATCTAAAAGCAAAAGATACAAGTTATGTTATGGAAGTGGTCAGAGACGGTTATTTAGTTCATCTTTATTGGGGCCGAAAGGTTAAGGAATACCATCATCCTAACTATTTGCAGCAAATGGACAGAGGATTTTCGGGAAATCCCTATCAGCATAAGGAGGACAGAACATTTTCACTTGATACATTGCCGCAAGAATATCCGCAATATGGAAACTCTGATTTTAGAAAGCCAGCCTATCAAATTCAGCTGGAGAATGGATCGACAGTGACCGATTTGCGTTACGATTCGCATACTATTCATAAAGGAAAAAAGCCGTTAGATGGGCTGCCAGCTACATATGTTGAAAAGGAAGAAGAAGCGGAAACATTGGAAATTACAATGATTGATAAGCTTATCGGGTTAAAGGTCATTTTAAGCTACACGGTGTTCAAACATTTTAATGCGATGACCCGTTCAGTGAAAATTGTTAATGACGGCAATTCCTCACTCAAGCTTCTAAATGTACAGAGTCTTAGTGTAGACTTTCGGGAGGCTGACTTTGATTTTCTGCATCTTCATGGAGCACATGTAAGAGAGCGTCACATAGAAAGACAGCCGTTGCGACATGGCATCCAATCAATTGAAAGCGCACGCGGGTCGAGCAGTCACCAGCATAACCCGTTCATCGCCTTACTTAGGAAGGACACAACAGAATATGCAGGTGAGGTATATGCGTTTAACTTTGTTTATAGCGGTAATTTCCTGGCACAAGCGGAGGTAGATCAATTCAGCAACACAAGGGTCACAATGGGGATTAATCCGTTTGATTTCAGCTGGAAGCTTGATCCGGGAGCAGTTTTTCAAGCACCTGAGGCTGTTATGGTGTATTCATCAGCAGGGCTTGGCGATATGTCGAGGACCTTTCACGACCTGTATCGAACACGTTTAGTAAGAGGAGAGTATAGGGACAAGGAACGTCCGATCTTGGTTAACAACTGGGAAGCTACTTATTTTAATTTCACTGCAGACAAAATTCTTGAAATAGCTGATGCTGGAAAAGAGCTGGGAATCGAATTATTTGTTCTTGATGATGGCTGGTTTGGAAAGCGGGATAATGATAAGTCATCCTTGGGTGATTGGTTCGTCGACCTTCGTAAGCTTCCAGAGGGACTTGATAATCTCGCAAATCAAGTAAAAGAGAAGGGGATGCAATTCGGTATATGGATGGAACCGGAAATGGTGTCTGTTGACAGTGATTTGTTCCGTGAACATCCAGATTGGTGCCTTCATGTACCAGGACGTGAATCCTCAGAAAGCCGCAATCAATTAGTGTTAGATCTTTCGAGGGAGGATGTTCGCAAGGAAATTACAAAACGAATTAGCGATATTTTAACAAATATCCCGATTTCCTACGTAAAGTGGGATATGAATCGTAATATGACAGAAATTGGTTCAGCTCATCTTCCAGCGGACAGACAGAGAGAAACGGCACATAGATATATGCTTGGTTTATATAAGATGCTGGAGAAAATTACGGAAGATTTTCCACATATCCTTTTTGAAAGCTGCTCAGGGGGTGGTGGAAGGTTTGATGCAGGGATGCTCTATTATATGCCGCAAACATGGACCAGCGATAATACTGATGCAGTCTCAAGACTGAAAATCCAATATGGAACAAGCTTGGTTTATCCGGTTTCTTCTATTGGAGCACATGTCTCTGCCGTTCCAAATCACCAGGTACAGCGAATAGCTTCTATTGAAATGCGCGGACATGTTGCTATGTCCGGCAACTTTGGCTATGAACTAGATTTGACGAAGCTGACAGCAGACGAGAAAACAGCAGTGAAAAATCAAGTGTCAAGCTATAAGGAAACTCGCAAGCTCATACAGTTTGGTGATTTTTACCGCTTGAAAAGTCCGTTTGAAGGAAATGAAACAGCATGGCTGTTTACCAATAAAGACAAAACAGAAATGATTGTTTATTATTTTAGGGTGCTCGCAGAACCAGCAGCCCCAGCTTCTGTTCTGAAATTAACAGGGATTGATGTTCAGAAGGGTTATCAGGTAACCGGTACAGATATTATCTATGGCGGAGACGAACTAACCTATGCTGGAATGAGCATACCAATAGAATTGCAAGGAGACTTTCAAAGCTATTGCTGGCATTTAAAAGCAATTAAAGAATAAGGTCTTAAAGGCGCTCGTCGTGCACCACACTTTAGCAAACGTTAATCATTGTTATATCAACGTTTCAAAGCACTTCTCTTTTTCGAGGGAAGTGCTTTTTAATTTTTGGTTACGATTTTTGATTACGAGTGCTTGAAGTTTTATCAGATTTTTCAATTTACTTATTATTCTTTATCTATCAAAACGCAGTATTCTCTAGCTTTTTAATAGATATTGATAATTACTTGCAAGAAATAGTTTTTTAATAGAGAGCTGCCGAATGGCGGCTCTTTTCTATTTCCATTTATGGTTGTTTCCACCATTAGTTGTATATTCATGTGAAAATTATAGTAAATCAGCCGATAAAAGAATGAAGAGAATTATTAAACGATTGCATTGTAAAGAAAGAAGAGGTCAAGATGGATAATCCAGTAAGTGAAGATTCGCTATTTGATACTTATAAATCACTATTTAACTATAATAGTGAAGCTTGTTTTGCTTTAAACATGCGCGGTGAGTTCCTATTGGTAAATCCGGCTGCAGAAATCCTGACAGGTTACTCTGATAAAGAGTTTTTTCATCTGTCATATGAGGATTTAATTGAGAAACAGGATAGGAAAGTAACAATAAAAAAACTGGAAGGCTTGCTAAATGGCGACAAGGATAGTGTTGAGGTATCTATTCGTAATAAACAAGGAGAAAAAATTGATTTATCAATAGTTGCTGTGCCGATTTTCAGAGCTAAAAGGCCAATGGGGATTGTAGGTGTTGCCAAAGATGTCACACAGCAAAATTATATGGAGTTTCTTGTAAAGGAACAAAATAAAATCCTCAAAATGATTGTGGATGGCATAAATTATACAACCATTTTAGACGAGATTGTTTCAATTGTGGAAAAAGTTGCGAAGGATAGTCATTGTTCAGTTATGATTGCTGACAAAGAACAAAACAAATTATATACCGCTTCATCGCCAAAGTTGCCAAGTGAATTTGCTACCTTCATCAATGGTATTCCCATTGGCCCAAAAAGCGGTTCATGCGGAACAGCAGCTTATTTTAAACAGCGGATTATTGTTTCAGATATTGCTGTTGATCCATTATGGGAGGATTACCGGGATGAAGCATTAGCGCATGGACTGAAGGCTTGTTGGTCAACACCGGTATTTGATAGCTTTAATAATGTTATTGGCTGCTTTGCGATTTATCATTCAAAACCCAATACTCCTAACCCTAAATACATAAAGCTTATTGAAGAAGCTACATATCTGACGAGTTTAGTCATTCAAAGAAGTATGGCAGAAGAGAAGATTCAGCATCTGGCTTACCATGATGAGCTGACAGGGCTGCCTAACAGGCGGTTCTTTGAGGAAAAGCTGAAAGCCGCGATTGCTGATTTCCAGCCTGCAAATAATAATCAACATTTGGCACTGCTATTTATGGATCTGGATCGCTTTAAATTTATTAATGATACACTTGGTCACCATGTGGGAGATATTCTTTTAAAGCAGTTTGCAGAGCGGTTAAATAAATGCATTCAAAAAAGGGAGACAGTCTCAAGACAAGGCGGGGACGAATTTACGGTATTACTTAGAAATGTTACGGAAGAGGAAGTAAGAAAAAAGGCAAAAAAAATTATCCAAATCCTCTCTTCCCCATTTATTATTGATGGACATGAAATTTTTATTACACCAAGCATAGGGATTGCTATGTATCCAAAGGATAGTGAAAATAATGTGACATTGATTCGAAATGCAGATATCGCTATGTATGAAGCAAAAAAAGAAGGAAGAAATAATTATCAATTTTACAATGAGAAGTTCGACTTTCAGTCATCTGACCTGTTTCTTTTAGAAACGGAGTTAAGAAAGGCTGATATTTCTAAGCATTTTAAACTGCATTTTCAACCAATAGTAGATTTAAAGACAAATGCTGCTACAAGTGCTGAGGCTTTAATAAGGTGGCAGCATCCAGAGCTTGGTCTTATTTCACCTGAAAAGTTCATAAAAATTGCGGAAGATACTGGTTTAATCATTCCGATTGGAGAATGGGTGCTAAGGAAGGTATGCCAGGAGCTGAAAGCAAGACAAGAGAGGGGCCTTTCCCCAATGAACTTTTCTGTCAATCTATCTTTACGGCAATTTTTTGACAGTAGCTTTGTTTCTACAGTGGCAAGCATTTTAACCGAGGAAGGTATAAATCCTGCCTATATTACGCTGGAAATTACGGAAAGCATGACAATGGATGTTGAAAAAGCAACTCAAATACTTTATCAATTGAAGGATCTAGGAGTAGAAATTTCTATCGATGATTTTGGAACTGGGTACAGCTCTTTGCAGTATCTGCAAAAGTTTCCGATTGATTATCTGAAAATAGATAAATCTTTTATTCAAAACATCGGGGAAAATATGGATGATTGCAGTATTGCCTCCACAATTATCGTCATGGCTCATAATCTAGGTCTGAAGGTTATTGCCGAAGGAGTAGAGACAGAGGAGCAAGTGAGTGTTTTAAAAGGAATGAACTGTGAAAAAGCACAAGGCTACTACTACAGCAAGCCTTTGCCACTTAATGAGCTTCATTTAATTGAATCTGACTTGGGCAGTTGGTTATAGAAAGAAAAAGATCAGTTTGATAGGAAAAGCTGATCTTTTTTTTATGCTCGGAAAAGGGAAGAGAGATAAAAATCACTTTTTTTAGTGAAAAGACTTGCAAAAACCAAATTACTCAACTAAAATATAAATTTATATAACATCAAATCGTAATCATTACGATTTGATAACAGCTGATAATCACTTATCGGTATTATCAAAAGGAGGAATTATAATGAGAGTAAAAATTACGTTAGCATGTACAGAAACTGGGGACAGGAATTATATTACAACCAAAAACAAGCGGAATAATCCGGATCGTTTAGAGTTCATGAAGTATTGCCCTCGGTTACAAAAAAGGACACTGCATAGAGAAACAAAGTAAAAATAAAATGGTCATTGGACAATTATAGATTTTAAATCGTAATCATTACGATTATAGAAGGGGATGAATGGAATGGCAAAAAAGTCTAAAGTAGTAAAGGAAAAAAAACGCCAAGTTATGGTGGAAAAATATGCGGAATTAAGAATGGAGTTGAAAGAAAAAGGGGATTATGAGGCACTTAGAAAACTCCCAAGAGATTCTTCGCCAACCCGATTAAAAAACAGATGTGAAGTGACAGGAAGACCAAGAGGTTACTTGAGAAAATTCAAAATGTCGCGGATTGCTTTTAGAGAATATGCACATAAAGGACAAATTCCTGGTGTGAAAAAGGCTAGCTGGTAATAATAAAACAGCCGTCATATCTAGTATTGGCGGCTTGAATAACTTTACTGGAGGATGTTATGGATATGAATTTGATTAATCCTATTCTGGTTGAGTTCCTTTATAGGAGTACAATTGAAAGCCTGCCGTCAACAATGCGAGAAATATACCGATTCATTGAATGCGAAGAGGATGAATTAGAAAGGATGGCAGTTAATGAAAGCCACTTTATTAAACTAATGAATGAAAAATCTCCTATAAGAAAAGCGGCAGAGCATTTTTCACTGAAGGTACCACATATTAAAGCAGTAATTAATCAAGCTCAAGGAGAAATTGACCGGACAATGATAGAGAGATACAAACGAATAAAATGGATAGATATGACAGATTACAAGCCAGCAGCCAAAAATAAAATAAAAAGCAAATGGTCGTTTGTTTTTGTGAATTAATACATCTACATAAAATTTGAAAAAGAGGGCGATGAGAAATGAAAAAAATACCTGTAACAGTGCTAAGTGGCTATTTAGGTTCAGGGAAAACGACCTTGCTTAATCATGTGTTAAATAATCGAGAAGGGCTGAGGGTAGCGGTTATCGTTAACGATATGAGTGAGGTTAACATAGACAGTGAAATCATCCAGACAAAAGGTGGCTTTTCGAGAACAGAGGAAAAGCTTGTTGAAATGTCTAATGGTTGCATTTGCTGCACATTACGAGAAGACTTGTTAGAAGAGGTAGAAAGCCTTGCTAAGCAAGGAGATATTGATTATATCCTGATAGAATCTTCAGGCATTAGTGAACCAATTCCTGTTGCGCAAACCTTTTCCTATATTGACGAGGAGCTGGGGATTGATCTTACGAAATTTTGTGAATTAGATACAATGGTAACAGTTGTGGATGCTAATCGGTTTTGGCATGATTATGAATCAGGAGATTCCTTACTAGACAGAAAAGAAGCAGTTGGCGAGGATGATGAGCGTAATATTGCAGACCTTTTGATAGACCAAATTGAGTTTTGCGATATTCTGTTATTGAATAAATGTGATTTAGTAACAGAGGAAGCAATTGAAAGCTTAGAAAAGGTTTTAAGAAGCCTGCAGCCCGAGGCAAAAATTATTCGTACAGTAAATAGTTCAATAGATATTAACGAAATATTACATACCAATTTATTTAATTTTGAGAAAGCGAGTCTTTCTGCTGGGTGGCTGAAGGAGTTAAACGCAGGACCTGCACAACATACGCCAGAAACAGAGGAATATGGAGTGGGCTCCTTCGTTTATTATAGCAGACGGCCATTTCATTCAGAACGCTTTAATTCATGGTGCGGACAAATGCCCATGCAAATAGTCCGTGCAAAGGGGATTGCATGGTGTGCATCTCGTAATAATATAGCTATCCTTCTTTCACAAGCAGGTCCTTCTGTGAAAGTCGAGCCTATTTCCTATTGGGTTGCATCCCTCTCTAAAGACAGGCAAGAGGAGATAATGAAAACAAACCCCCAATTGATCGATAGCTGGGACAATGACCATGGTGATCGACACACAAAATTAGTGTTTATTGGAATGGATTTAGATGTCGATTTAATCAGAAAGGAATTAGATGAGTGCTTATTAACAGAGGACGAATATGCCGATGACTGGTCTGCACTAGGTGACCCATTCTACTGGGAAATTGCATAAGGCACAGAAGTTAAACAAAATGTAACCTATCTAAACATGAATAATAAATAATTATCATCTACCCCTGAAACAATGGAGCTTTGGATTATAAATAAAATAAGGCTTCAAATCGTTTCACTGCGCGCACGTACTCGCGCTTTTAGCGGGCAAAGCTTGAGTCTCCGCGGCTTCGCCTGCGGGGTCTCATCCTTTCCACTATTTCCTGCAAGAGTCGAGTGGCCTCCTCTCCATTCCACTACGATATTTAAAACCAAAAACATTAAAATCCGAACGATTAACGATTAAATAGTCGGGTTTGTTTCAGAGCTACAACCTTATTTCTCAGCCCCTGTTTTCCACTTCGGTTAATAGCAGCATGCTATTAGATCCATTTTTATTCTTCATTTGGAGTGTGCTTCTCCTAAGCCTTCTAATAATTAATTTGAAAGTCCTTACCCTTACAGATAACCTAAACATGAATTTATAAATGGAATCTCCCTAAATTGTTTCGGATAAATCTAAGGTAGAAATAATTTTGTCCCAGTTGCTCTAAGCTTGCATAGGTGGAGGGTGGAACAAAACGCTGCCATATCGTATAATACGTTATAATGCTATGGTATTCGCTTACAATACATGGAAACTCTTTAGATGGAAGAAATTGTGGTGAAACTTTTTACTTCTTTTTTACGTATAATTAATAAAGGGATTAATAGTGAATATAAAGTGGTGGTTATGGAGGTATGTACCAAAGTATAATTTTCCGAAATTATTGGGTGTATCCCATTTTCTCACACTCTCCATCTTATTTAATTTACTAGACCAAAAATGGTACACTTGTAAATGATAAAAAAATTCATATGGAGACGGATATAAAAGATAGAGGTTGGTGTTAAAAATAAAAAATTTAAATATGAACAAAGACACAAATAAACAATATTTATCCTTCTTTTTTGCTGCAGTGTTTCTGCTATGGATGAAAACATATGTGGTACAGCTGACGCAATTTGATTTAGGATTAGGTAATTCACTTCAGAAATTTTTGCTTTTCTTAAACCCGCTTGGTTCATCCCTTTTATTTCTGGGGTTAGCCCTGACATTTAAAGGAAGAAAAAAATATGTTGTGCTAATTGTTATTGATTTTGTCCTTTCATTCCTGCTTTATGCGAATGCACTGTACTATCGCTTTTTTAATGATTTTATTACATTGCCGACACTTACTCAAACGCAAAACTTCGGAGATGTAAGCGGAAGTATCTATTCATTATTAAAGCCATTAGACTTTTTGTTTTTTATTGACAGTGTGCTGCTAGTTTTATTGCTTGTTTTTAAAAGGGTGAAAGTTAATGTGAAGCCCGTCGGTTTTAAACAAGGTTTAAGTATTTTCGGTATTGCCTTAGGAATTTCAGGCATGAATTTGGCATTAGCTGAAGTAGACCGTCCTGAGTTATTGACAAGGGGATTTGACCGGAATTATATTGTTAAATATTTAGGGATGTATAATTATACCATCTATGATGCAGTGCAAAGTACAAAGGCTTCTGCTCAGCGTGTGCTTGCAGATACAGATGATATGGCGGAAGTTATTAATTATACACAATCAAATTATGCAGAACCAAACGCTAAGTATTTTGGTGTTGGAGAGGGCATGAATGTTATTTATGTCCATATGGAATCCATTCAAAATTTCATTATTAATTATGAATTGAACGGGGAAGAGGCAACTCCATTTCTTAATTCCTTGACAAAGGATGAAAACACATTGTACTTCGATAATTTCTTCCACCAAACGGCCCAAGGAAAAACAGCAGATGCTGAATTTATGATTGAGAACTCCTTATATGGTCTTCCGCAAGGCTCTGCTTTTACTACGAAAGGCTTGAACACCTATCAGGCAGCTCCTGGAGTATTAGGTCAGCTTGGTTATACGTCGGCTGTATTTCACGGAAATACTGGCAGCTTTTGGAATCGGGATGAAATTTATAAATCGTTTGGATATAACAGCTTTTATGATTCAAATTCCTATGACATGAATCCTGAACAGCTGGCAGACTATGGTTTAATGGACAAACCGTTTTTCGAGCAGTCTATGCCGTACTTGAGTTCGATGAGCCAGCCTTTCTATACGAAATTCATTACAGTGACAAATCATTATCCTTTTACAATGAAGCAAGAGGAAGCAACAATCGCACCAAACAATACTGGCAATAAGGTTGTAGATAACTACTTTCAAACAGCACGTTATGCCGATGAAGCGATGGAGCAGTTCTTCGCAGACCTGAAAGAGAAAGGTCTATACGACAATTCGATTATTATTATGTATGGTGACCATTATGGTATTTCAGAAAATCATAATGCAGCAATGGAAAAGGTGATCGGTAAAGAAGTAAATTCCTATGAAAGTGCCGGACTCCAACGAACTCCACTTCTGATTCGGGTGCCAGGAATGGAAGGCGGAACAATGCATCAATATGCTGGTCAAATTGATCTTCTGCCAACATTGTTACATTTGTTAGGTGTTAATACGAAGGATTATATCCATTTTGGGACAGATATTCTCTCAGAAGAGCATGACGAAGTAATTCCATTCCGAAATGGAGAATTTGTCAGTCCTGAATTTACATTAACAGATGGTAAATACTATGATTCCAAAACAGGTGAGTTAATTGATGATGAGAAATTACTCGAAAAAGCGAAGGATTATCAAGCAAGTGTGGAGGAAACATTAAGACTTTCCGATAAGGTAGTTAATGGGGATTTATTGCGCTTTTACACACCGAAGAGCTTTACTCCGATAGATCGTTCTGACTACAATTACAGTAGTATCCAAAAATAATAAAGTGCTGCACTCTGATTGGAGAGAAACCAATGTAAGGGTGCAGTTTTTTTAGGATTAACAGTAAAGGGGTTTCTTTATGAAGGATTATTTTACAATTGGCGAAGTGTCCAAACTGTTCGATATTAAAGTGGCGACACTCCGTTATTATGATGAAATAGGGTTACTGCATCCAGCCTATATGGATGAAAAAACAAACTACCGTTATTATTCGACACAGCAATTTGAACGGTTAAATTCAATTAAATACTTAAGAGCATTGGATTTACCTATCAGCAAAATTATCGATTTTTTTGCACTCCGAGATATTGATTCTCTTGTTAGTATGCTAAAGGAGCAAAAGGAGGAAGTGGCAAAGAAAAAAAGAAATCTGGAGATAATGGAAAAGAAAATCTCTCATCGGATTTTGCAAATAGAAGATGCTGTCCATACACCACTTGACGAGATTATGGAGATAAAGCTGCCTGAGATGCGATTAGCTTACTTAAGACATCAATATGTGCTTGGGGAGGATCTTGAGCACCCTATAACAGAACTAAGAAGTAATTTCGGCATAAACGGGGGCGTATTTTTAGGGAAGATAGGAATATCCATTTCAATGCCTCAATTAGAAGCTGCCAACTTTGCTACATATTCAAGTGTGTTTATGGTTTTAGAGGAGGGAGATCAACTCGATTCTGCCTCTATTACGATACCTGAGAGAGAGTATCTTAGAATTCGCTTTAAAGGTACCCATATGGAGGCCGCCTATCATTATAAAAGATTACTTACTTATATGAAGGATTGCGATTACAAACTTATTGATGATTCAATTGAAATTACGATCATTGACTCTGGTTTAACAAATGACGTAGAAAAATATGTAACAGAAATATTGCTGCCATATAAAAGATAATTTTTTTCTTGACCCTCTAGTTACTGGAGGGTTTATTTTTAATTTTAGGTTCATTAAAGTTCGAAAGGGGAAAGGACATGTTTGGAACGTTTTTTAATGTCGGAATGATTATAGCAGGCAGTATTATTGGCAGCATTTTTAAAAAAGGGATTAAGGATGAATACCATTCCATTCTCATGCAGGCAATGGGGTTAGTTGCAATGGGATTAGGCATAAATGCTATCGTACAGCATTTGCCTTCAAGTAAATATCCAGTCCTCTTTATTGTCAGTCTTGCAATTGGAGGAATTATCGGTCAAAAGCTTGACTTAGAAACAAGATTCAATGCCTTAGTCAATAAATATTCAAAAGGGAATTTAGCAGAAGGTTTATCTACAGCCATTTTATTATTTTGTATAGGATCATTGTCCATTTTAGGACCTGTAGAAGCAGCACTTAAAGGGGATTATACATATTTGCTTGCAAACGGAATGTTAGACGGCATAACATCCATTGTTTTAGCCTCAACATTTGGAATTGGCATAGCAGTTGCTGCTATTGTCCTTTTTTGCTGGCAAGGCTCCATTTACTTAATAGCGCTCTTAATGGAAAACTCCTTAAGCAATGCCCTACTAAATGAAATTACTATTGTCGGGGGGATATTAATTCTCGCTTCAGGCTTAAGCATATTAGGAATAAAAAAATGCAATACCCTTAATCTTTTGCCATCCTTGCTGATTCCGCCATTAGTATTTCTTATCATGCATGTATTGCACTTATAGACAAGTAAAGGCTGCCATTTGGCAGCCTTTTTTTTGTTATCGAGACTAAAAACAAACGGAAAAGAATATCAGGAATCACACTGTAGCATAATAAAACTACTCTTTATTTTTAAATGTAAATATTGGCGAAAAAAGGAGGGAGAATATGTCAGTAATATCAACAGAGCAAGCCAGGAAATATGAAGAAATAAAGGAGGCGCAAGAAGCAGTCTTCGATCTTTGGAATGAATATTGGCTAGAGTATTCAGCTTTTAATACATGGCAATTTTGGTTTAATGTATTGATGATTATTCTGCCATTAATCATACTGTGCCTATTTATTGATCGAAAAAGATTGTTTTTGCTGCTTTTCTTTGGATTTAATATACATGTGTGGACCGCTTATATCGATAGTATGGCAACAAGAGCCAATTATATGGGATACCCGTATAAAGCAATTCCAACACTTCCGATTCATTTTGGAATGGACAGTTCGTTAGTTCCAGTGCTCTTTATCTTTATGTACCAATATACGCTCAAAAAGAAGGCTAACTTTTACCTGCATTCCTTATTACTAATTGCCCTTATTTCCTTTTTGTTAAAGCCATTTTTTGTGGAAATTCATTTGTTCTATTTAAGTAAGGGAACTAATTACTTTTATATTTTCTTAGGCTACGTACTAATAACAATTGTGTCAAAGGGAATAGTGGAATTCTTCCTGAGATTGCAAAGCAAATCAGAGCTTCCAAACACAAAAACTTGAGTAATTATTTAAAGGTGGATACTATGAAATATCAAGAAGGTTTGCGGCTAATTGATGAAGCTAACGATAAAATTACAGAAGGAAATAGTATGATTGTGGATGCCATCCTTCACGCCTTTTTATTTACATGGCAGTGGTGGATCGCTGTTGGCATGATTATTATCCCATGGTCAGTATGGCTTTTTATTCGTGATAAAAATAGTTCAGGCAGATTATTTGCTGGTGGCTTATTAGTAATGGTTTTGTCTGAAATATTGGATACCATTGGAGTAATGTTTGGGAGCTGGTCCTACCCAATAAAGGTTTTTCCGGTTGCATCAATTAATTTTTCTTTTCGGCTTTCGGTGTTGCCTGTTGTTGTCATGCTTTTGCTGCAGTTTAAACCAAAGATAAATCCGTTTATTAAAGCGATAGGGTTTGGGGCTTTTGGGGCATATATAGGCTTACCGTTGCTTAGTATGATTGATTTATATAAAAAGCTCCAATGGCAGTATACATACTCCTTTATTATTCTGACGGTTTTTTATTTGTTGAGCCACTTCGTTGTTTATAAATGCAAATTTAATGAAATCAATAATGAAATCAAGCAAGAATAAAAAAAGGGAGCCCGTTCGGAGTCCCCTTTTTTCATTGTTATGAGGTTTTTAAAACCTTTTTACTGCCAGCAACCTTCTCTTCCTTCACTAATAGTATGCCTACAAGGCCGAATAATGAGAATATCACAGGAACGATAAAGCCGTAATGATAGCCTAGACTGATTGACTCCTTCGGAAAGAAGTCTAATACATGGCCAAAAAAGATTGGCAATAACACAGCACTTAAAAAACCACCCATATTCGCAAAACCTGTTACAACACCTACTTCTTCTATTGGGAATGACTTGCGTACAATGGCAAATGTTAAGGCGCTTGCGCCATTACCAAATCCTAAGATGAAGAGCATGAACAATACCATTAAGAAAGGCGGGCTTGTGTTTAAGCTGAATAATCCAACCCAGCCAATAATGACAACTAGATGGACAATTGTATATGTTTTTTTTATTTGACCGGTTCTGCTGGAAAACCAGCCGAGGAATGGTCCGCCAATCATTGTACCAATTAATGCGTACATCACAATTTGGCTCGCACTAGAGCGTGTTAAATCAAAGACATTCATGCCATAAGGTACAGCCCATGAACCGATAAAGCCAACATAGGTTCCCACTACGCCAAAGTGACAAAGAAAGGTTGCCCAAGCCTGTTGGGTAGTTACAACACGCCGGAGAATGCTCCAGACGCTTTCCCTTCTAACAGGCTTTTCCGGTTTTGATGGAGTATTTTGTTTGAATATTCTCCTAGACTTGGAGATTAATACGAAATGAAGCATGAACGAGAACAAAATTAGAATGATACTGACGCTTAAAAAAGGAATCCTCCAGCCAGCATTCGTAATCCACAAGGAAAAGGGCAGTGTCGCAGATAACGAACCAATGCCGCCGATAAGTGCAACGATTCCCATCAATTTAACAAATTCATTTCCTTTAAACCATTCATTAAGTATTAATACTAAGTTTACAAAAATAGCAGCATCCCCAACTCCGACTATAAAACGGGATATGATTAGTACATATTCATTAGGTGCGATACTATAAAAAAGACTTCCGACTCCTGTGAGCAAAGTACCAATGATTAGAAATCGGTTTGGTCCAAAGCGATCTGATAATAGGCCAACAGGAATTTGCAATCCTGCATATGCTAAAAACTGAATACTGCTTATCATTCCAACTGTTGAGGCTGAAATATGAAAATCATTCATGATTTGCTCCGTAATAAGTCCTGGAGCAGTTCTTTGACTTACGATTAAGAAATAGGCAAACAAGACGGCGCTAAATACAATCCATCTATAACCACTTTCCTTTTTGTCCAAGCCCAAGCTGATGCGCCTCCTCTTTCATATATCGATCTGTTTTCGGACTGAATTTAAGTCCACTTCTTTCATTTTAGTATTAAAGAAACGGAAGAACAACTACAAATAATGTAAACATCCTAAAAAAGGAAATTAATTGCTCGAAAAAACGCCTTTTTTAAAATATAGTTTATTTTGAAAAAATAGGTCTTTCCTACGTGAAAATAGAGAAAGTTCATTCCGATATTAGTGTATAGGAAGGGGTTTTCACATGTATGTTGAGCAACTAATTGAAACGGTTAATGCTAAGGTAGAAGAACTGGATTTAGTAACTGCAAGAAAGCTAATGGAGGATAATATAGATTATTTGAAGAAAAACGAAAGAAAATTAAAGAAAAACGGCAGAGAACTTCTGAAGTTTATTACAGATTCTATTGAATCAGGTTATCAGCATCCAACACGGCACGAGTTAGCTATCTATAATTCCATCAATTCATATGCTTCTAAGTTTGATGTTAGGGGCTTAAAGCTGCTCATTCAAGGTAATGAACAAACATTATTGAAAAAAGCAGCCAGAAGTTATTTAAATGGCGATGCAAAGGTATTGCTAGAAGGCTTAGGTGCAATAAGCAAGGAATAGGAAATAGGGAGCGGCTAACTAAAGCATCTCCCTTTTGTTTTGTTTCATGAGTAGAGTATAATTTATTCACAAAATAGATTTAGGAGTGCATCTAATGAAATGTGGAGCAAAATGCTTTTTTGTGGAACTGGAGAAAAATGGAGAGAAGCTTGTAGTGCCAATTACAGCAAGGACGCCTGTTGCTGCAAGAATACGGGCAAGCTGCTAATATTATTTCGGTTCGTACAGATAAGAGGAAATAGCTTTTTCATGGAGAATAAATGTATGAAGTTACCATTTTATGTAGAATAGTTTCATACATCTATATAGAGCTAGAAGGAAAATGAAATATGATGCACCAAAAAGATGTGGAAGAATCACTATTAAATTTACCGATTCAGAAAATTTGAAGGGAGACAATAATGGAAAAAGATCAGGCTTTTTATGACTTTATTAAGGATGGAAATCGTGCTTTCAAGGGCTGGGACTTTTCCTTTTTGACCGAAACAGGGCGTACATCCAGCAATGTGCTTTCATGGTCGTATGGAAGTATGGCAATACCGCTAACCCGCAATACGGATTGTATGCTTGACATGGGTACAGGTGGTGGTGAATTTTTATCATTACTTCACCCATTATCTGCAAACGTTTTCGCAACGGAAGGCTATGGGCCGAATGTAGCAATTGCTAAGGCGCGCTTAGAGCCATTAGGTGTTCAAGTTACCTTTATAGAAGACGATAATAATCTACCATTTGCTGATAATCAATTTAGCCTTATACTTAACAGACATGAATCGTATTCTCCTTTTGAGCTGAGAAGAATATTAAATAAGCATGGAGTTTTTTTAACACAGCAGGTTGGTGGATCTGATTGTTCCGAAATAAATAAAGCCTTAGGTGTTCCTGTAAATGGTGAATTCTCTGAATGGAACCTCCAATTAGTGACGAAAGAGTTAGAAAACCATGATTTTCAAATATTGTTTGCGAAAGAGGAATTTCCAGTAACTCGTTTTTATGATATTGGTGCATTGATTTATTATCTTCATGCAATTTCCTGGCAGGTTCCTGGATTTAGTGTTACAAAATACGAACATAAATTGTTTGACATACATCAAGATATCCAGAAAAATGGTTACTTTGAGGCTAGGCAGCATAGGTTTATCGTGAAGGCTCGGAAAATATAACGTAAATTGTAGAGAAGTTCAAGGCAGTAAAGCTCCTTGTTCTTTTTTTGTGCTCCAAAGAATTTATCATTATGGTAAAATACAAAAAAAGCCAATTTGGAGGGGATAAGATGTTCCTACATAAAATCAACGCTGACCTATCATTAAAGCTAATCCAGCTTAACGATGCTGACCGTGTTTTTGAGTTAACGGAAGAATCGAGAAGTTATTTGCGAGAATGGCTGCCATGGCTTGATACAACAACAAAAGTAAAGGATACAAAGGACTATATAAAGTTTTGTTTAAAGGGATTTTCAGAGAATAATAGTTTGACTACTGTCATTCTTTTTAAAGGGGAAATTGTTGGAGTTGCAAGCTTTAACAGTATTAACTGGTCAAATAAGACAGCCTATATCGGCTATTGGTTAGGGCATGCCTATCAAGGAAATGGCATTATGATAAATGTTGTAAGAGCATTAACTGACTATGCTTTTCAAGAGTTACAATTAAATAAAGTCGAGGTAAGAGCCGCATTAGGAAATAAAAAAAGTAGAAGTATTCCTGAGAAGCTGCAATATACGGAGGAAGGCTGCATTAGAAAGGCAGAATGGCTTTATGATCATTATGTGGACCATGTTGTGTATGGTGTTTTGGCAGAGGAGTGGACCCGCTAAGAAAGGAAGTGTGGTTGCCCATGATAGAAATACAGGAATATAACGACTGTTGGGAAGTCTGCTACAATTTAATCGAACAGATTTTACAGGATAACTTAAAGAAAGATATTCTTCGCATCGAGCATGTTGGCAGCACTTCTGTTAAAGGGTTATGTGCTAAACCTATTCTAGATATAGATGTTGTTATTGAAAATATCGCCATTTTTCCTGAGGTGGTAGCGGTTCTTGGCGCAATTGGTTATTTCCATCAAGAGGAGTGGAGCTTTGAAGGGAGAGAAGCCTTCGGACGAAGGGATGACCTTGTCCCGTGGACTGCTGATAAACATAAACAAATTTGGATGGAGCATCATCTTTACGTTTGTACAAAGGACAGTGAGGAATTGACAAGACATCTGGCCTTTCGCGATTATCTCCGTTCCAATGAGAAGGAAGCGGATGAATATGGCAAATTAAAGCTTTACTTGGCAAGGACATCAAAAACCCGTCAAGCTTATACAGCAGGTAAAAATGAGTTTGTATCAAGTATTCTAAAAAAGGTATTAAGGAGCAAGTAATGAACGAAATAATATCTCGTATTATGACAAAAAAGCCTGGAGTAGATGAAATGGACATAGGTGCTGCTGAAGAAAAGCTCGGTGCAGCTTTTCCTGTACAATTTCATCAGTTATATAATCTGGTTAATAATGCAGAAATTGGAGAGTGGCTATTATTTCCCATTAAGGATAGGAATAATGTAAAAAAGACATGGGACGACATTGTCAGACAGAATATCGAGGCACGAAAAGAAGGGCTTGCAGAAGGATGGATTGTTGTTGGAGAAGATGGCACAGGCGATAAGTTATGCCTGAAATCAAGCACTGGTCATATGGAAGAACCAATTTATGTTTGGTATCATGAGGATGGTCAAACAGAACGGATTGCTCAAAGCTTAATGAGCTTTATTATGCTTCTGTCACAAGAGGAATAAAGAAAGGATGTGCCTATATGGGCACATCCTTTCTTGTACATACAAGTTATTCTTTATTATCAACTATCACTAATTCATCATGGTCCTTTCTGGACATATTTTCTGCGAAAACTAGATTAGTGTGCAGTCTATAAGTAAAATCTGCGGCAGTTGGCTCAAGCTTATCTGTAATCAAGTAAGAAAACGGAAGCTCGACTTTCTCCTCACTGTTTATGACTCTGGACATCAGAATGGTTGTGACCTCTTCTACAGTTTCTGTATGACCATTTTCATATTCCTTCACCAAAGTGCATTCCAATCTTTTTATTTTGCAGCTTTTACGTCCCCCTTGAATAAAGAAATGGCCTTTAACAAGCTCTCCGTATGCAGCTGATTGCTTTGATAAAGAAAGATCGACAGAAGGGGAACCAGTTTTTAGTAAATTAGTCAATAAAGTTAACAAACTATAATCCTCCAGTCCTATTTTTAATAGGATATTGTTTGATTTTATATACGCGGACATTAGCGGTTTGCTATGCCGTAATACGCATTGTTGGCTGTATTTCTAATGGTATCATTGTAACAAAGAATATGCTTCTTGTAATAAAGAAATATGAGCAAACAAATATCGTTGTCTTACACACTCCAATTATACGTCTTCTACTCTAATAATATAATATATTTTTGTACATTTCGATAGCTTGTTTAAATTACTGTTCTCCTCCTTAATGGCTTAGGTTAATGTTTTGTTTCATGATTTTTTCTTCCACCCGCTTTTCAATTTTTTCTACTAGGTTTCGATCCTTAAGAAGCTCTTCCTTATTCTTTTTGATCAATTCATACAAGTTCAATTTTAGCTGTCTTTTCATAACAATCCTCCTCATTATTATTGATTTTTTGTCCACCATGTGTAAAAACAAAAAAAACCTTCACCGATGACGGTAAAGGTTTTTGGATAAATAAAAGACCTTTACACATTTACATGTAAAGGTCTTGCTAACAACTTATCAGTTGCCAACAAAGCCGAGAGTTTGCACTCTGTAATGACGACTTTGCTGTAAAAGCTACTCCCCTTTAGGGATATTCGAAATATTATATATCTATCATAATAGAGGAAGAGGATTTAGTCAAATGAATGAAGAATATAAAAAAACTTATTTCCTATATATATATGGGAAATAAGCTTTTTTAATTGTTTGTACTTTTTATGCTAAGTTACCGGCAACTTCATACTAGGGAGGGAAGGGGAGTGGTACAAAAAAAGTTGAAGCTGTAATGGATAAATTTAATTCCATTTATAAGGACAAAGGTTTCGATGTATGGGTTAAGGAAATTTATAGTAAAATTTTAAAGAGATATAGAAAATAATAAAAAGAAATTAATTTGCAAGTCAGACTGCAAACATAAGAAAATAGTTAATTGTGTACATATATGAAGTTATGTAGTACTTAAATTGTCAGTGTGATTAGTAAAATAATAATTGTCTGTAATTTTCATTCAATAACGGACTATTATTCTCAGTTCATTTTTTTTTGCAATGGTAGAGGTTCAGCTAGCAGAATTTTGACACAAATCGAAAAATGGAGAATTTCGTCAGACTATCATTTAAAAGTAAAAAAAGTATGAAGGTTTTATAAAGTTATTTGGTGGGAAGTAAGATAAATAGAATATATTTTCGTATAAAAAAAGTCTAATGAGGACTACTCTCATCAGACTTTTTGCATTTTTTTAGAGTAAATTCAAATCGAAAATCGTTAAAATTTGAGTAATTTTGTTGACAAAAAAATTCAAAGAGACTCTATTGACTCTAGTTCCAAAAAAGGGTTGAATAGTGTTTAGACACAACATATTGAGATATATTTATAAAAAACATCTGTATTTAGTAGCCCTTGTATGTTTTAAGGGTATAGGATAGAATATTGCTTTTGCCCCTATTCTATCAAAAATCTTAAGGAGGGAATAATTTTGTTTATCGTGTTTGACAGTAAAACCGGGAATGTGCGCCGCTTTGTCCAGAAACTAGGGCTGCCAGAACATAATTTAATAGAACTAAAGGCTGGACTTAAAGTCTATGAACCTTTTATACTATTAACTTATACAACTGGGATGGGGCAGGTTCCTCAAACAACATTAGACTTCCTTAAGGCAAATCATACCAATCTTTATGCAGTCGTATCGAGTGGTAATAAAAATTGGGGGCAAAACTTTGCTTTAAGTGCAAATAAGATATCAAATATGTACGGGGTACCGATTCTTCATAAGTTTGAGATGAGCGGCATGCCCGAAGATGTGGAGATAGTTAGGGAAAGGGTGCAAAATATTAGCTATGAGACACATAGAATTAAACAACGAAGTGACACAGCTTAACGAAAAAGGTTTCTTCCGTCTGGAGAAGGATAAGGAGGCAGTTGCTGAATTTCTAGTATCCGAGATTGAGCCGAAATTGATTCGTTTTGAATCCGTGGCACAAAAATTTACTTATATGGTGGAAAAAGATTTTTATTATCCGCAGGTGCTTGACCAATACAGCATAGCAGACATTGAAGACATCACAAATGCTGTTTATAACTATGAATTTAAATTCCAGTCTTATATGGCAATTTCGAAATTCTATAAAGATTATGCCTTGAAGACAGATGACAAAAAAAACTACTTAGAAACATACGAGGATCGCATTATCATCGTTGCACTATTCTTAGGACAAGGTGATGCTGCGAAGGCGAAGAAAACTGCAATCGCAATGATTGAGCAGCGCTACCAGCCAGCTACACCAACATTCTTGAATGCAGGCAGAAGCCGCCGCGGAGAAATGGTATCCTGTTTCCTATTGGAAATGGACGATTCCTTAAATTCCATCTTCCATAATATCAATACATCTGGTCAGCTTTCGAAAATAGGCGGCGGTGTTGCCCTTAACCTTTCGAAGCTGCGTGCACGTAATGAACAAATCAAAGGCATCGATAATGCAGCTTCAGGCGTTGTGCCTGTTATGAAGCTGTTAGAAGACACATTCTCCTACGCTAACCAGCTTGGTCAACGTAAGGGTGCAGGTGCTGCTTACTTGAACATCTTCCATTGGGATGTTGTAGAATTTTTGGATACAAAAAAAATAAATGCCGACGAAAAGTCACGTATTCAAACACTTTCCATCGGTTTAATCGTAGAAAACAAGTTCTTCCAATTAGCGAAGGAAAACAAAGACTTTTATGTTTTTGCACCGTTCAGTGTATTTAAAGAATACGGCGTACATTTAGATGATATGCGCATGGATGAAATGTATGACGAGTTAGTAGCAAATCCGAAAGTGAAAAAGCGTGTCGCTATGACAGCACGCGAAATGATCACAAAGATTGCCCAAATCCAGCTGGAATCAGGCTATCCATACTTTATGAACAAATCCAATGCAAACAAAGCGCATGCGCTTAAAGATATTGGCCAGATTAAAATGAGCAATTTGTGTACAGAAATCTTCCAACTTCAGGAAACTTCTGAAATTACCGATTACGGTCAAGAGGATATTATTCGCCGTGATATCAACTGTAATTTAGGCTCGCTTAATATTCCTAATGTGATGCAGCCTGGTGATGTGTTCAGAGATTCTGTTCATGTTGGAATTGAAGCTTTAACAACCGTTTCAGATATTTCAGATGTGCAAAACGCACCATCTGTTAAAAAAGCGAATGAAGAACTGCATGCGATCGGTTTAGGTGCGATGAACCTGCACGGATATTTATCGAAAAACCGCATCAGCTATGAATCTGATGAAGCAAGAGACTTCACTGCGACGTTCTTTATGATGATGAACTATTACTCCATTGAAAAAAGCATGATGATTGCTAAAGAACGAAACGAAACGTTTAAGGACTTTGATAAATCTGAGTATGCAAAAGGCACTTACTTTGCAAAATATAAAGAAGTGAGCTATGCACCAAAAACGGATAAAGCGAAGCAATTATTCGAAGGTATCTATATTCCTACTTGTGAAGATTGGGCTGAACTAGCTGCTTTAGTACAAGAATATGGTATGTACAACGCTTACCGTTTAGCTGTTGCACCGACACAATCTATTGGTTATATCCAAAATGCTACTGCATCTGTAATGCCTGTTGTTAACCAAATTGAGTCACGCACATACGCAAACTCAACGACATATTACCCAATGCCTTATATGGATGAAACGAATTTTTGGTTCTATAAATCAGCGTTCGATATGAACCAATTTAAGGTTATGGATTTGATAGCGGCAGCACAAGAGCATGTTGACCAAGGTATCTCAACAATTCTTTATGTAAACTCAGATGTTTCTACAAAGGAATTGGCACGCTATTATATTTATGCAAATGAAATCGGCTTAAAATCACTATACTATACACGCACACGTAACTTGGCGATCGACGAATGTATCGCTTGTGCAGTTTAATGGATAGAACACGGGGAGCTGCGTCTCCCCCTTTATTTTTGGGTACACTGGGGGAAAGAAAATGACTAAGTATGCTGTTAACTGGAATCAGCATGAAGATGATTACACACAAATGTTTTATACACAAAACACGAGACAGTTTTGGCTGCCGGAAGAAATCAGTCTTTCATCTGATAAAAATACTTGGGGCGAATTGTCGCCAACAGAGCAAGACACTTACATGAAAGTGCTTGGCGGTTTGACATTGCTTGATACAGAGCAGGGCGGAGAAGGAATGCCGCTGATCAGCATGCATGTAAGCGGCTTGCAGCGTAAAGGCGTACTGTCTTTCATGGGGATGATGGAGCAAATCCATGCGAAATCTTATTCTACGATTTTTACAACGCTTGCTACAGAGGAAGAGATTGACCAAGTATTTGATTGGGTTCACAATCATCCTCAATTGCAGAAAAAGGGCAAGCTTATCTCTGAATATTATCAGAAGCTGTTCAAGCCAGAAGTAAGCAAGTATGACTTGTACATGGCTACAGTTGCTTCTGTTTACTTGGAATCTTTCTTATTTTATTCTGGCTTCTTCTATCCATTGTTCCTAGCAGGACAAGGGAAGCTGACAGCATCTGGCGAAATAATAAACTTAATAATTCGTGACGAAAGTATTCACGGTGTTTATGTTGGTTTAATAGCTCAAGAGCTATACGGCCAACTGACAATTGAAGAACAAGAGCGTGCAGCAAAAGAAAGACTTGACCTAATCGAAACACTCTACCAAAATGAGTTAGGATATACGCAGGATTTGTACGAAAAAATCGGCTTAGTGGACGAGGTTAATAAATTCATCCGTTACAATGCCAACAAAGCGTGCATGAATCTTGGCTATGAAGCAGTATTTGCATCAGAAGCAATCAATCCAATTGTTGAAAATGGAATGAAAACAGATACGAAAAACCATGACTTCTTCTCCGTTAAAGGAAATGGTTATGTTAAAGCAACGAAGGTGGAACCTTTATCAGATGATGATTTTGTGTTTGACTGGAAAACAAACGAGTAATGACAAGACCAGCTTCTTTTTGGAAGCTGGTTTTTTATTTGGGGGCAGGCCCGGTGGACTCTCTTACAAGCAGTGTGGCAGGCAGAAGAATTTCTTGATTGGCTGTTTCTTTATTATTGATTCTCCACAATAACTGTTCAACCGCTCTTTTTCCGAAAAGTTCAAGATCGATGTCCATTGTTGTGATTTTCGGTGTGGCAAGCTTTGATAGTTGCCCATTATCAAAATTAGCAACGGAAATATGTTCAGGGATTTTATAGCCAGATTGCAACAGATACGAGCTGACAAGAAACCCTAAGCCGTCATTAACACAAAACCAGGCAGTTGGCTGTTTAGACACGCGTTTCATCGCTACTTTAACACTGACCTCATCTTCCTCAATGTCTGTAAGTATCACACTGTCATCTTTATTTAGTCCATATTGGTTTAATGCAAGCTGGAATCCCTCCAATCTTTCATAATAGCTTGGAGAAATAGAAATATTGCCAACAAAGCCGATCTCCTTGTGCCCTAATTTCACCAAATGTTCTACAGCGATAAATGCGCCAAAACGATTATTTGTTAATACTGCATCTGCGTTGATGTGAGGATGATGATGATCAACTAACACTGCCGGAATGCCTGTAGAGATAATTTTTTGAATATATTCTGTTCTCAAGTGGGACAGGATTAAGACTCCATCAACCGCACCATTAAGTATAAAGGAAGGTAACTCAAGTGACTCAATGGCTTCTTTGCTTATCGATTGGATCATCAAGCTATTGTTTTGACTAGTTATCTCTTTTTCCATACTTAAATAAATTTCCCCGAAGAAGCCTTTAAGTGAAAAGGCATAATCAGAGGCAATTAGCGCAATTTTTATTGTTTTGCCGTCAGAGCTATAATGATAATTTTTGCGAAGAGGCAAATATTCATAGCCTAGCTCTCTTGCAGTTGTTTCTACTAAATGCCGTGTTTTTTCACTTACTCCCGCCTTTCCTGTTAATGCTTGCGAGACGGAATTTTTTGAGATATTTAATTGGTTTGCGATATCTTGCATCGTAATTTTTTTTGTCATAAACTCATTCCTTTAACTAATTGAAAACAATATTATTCATAATACTACCATACATGACAAAATAATGTCATGTTGAAAGGATTTATCCTTATTATTAGTGTAAATTAACTATGTTTTATATCAAATATGTAGTCCAAATATAGCGTTGAATTATCTAAAGGATAATGTAATAATTTTAGTTGTAACGTTACAATAATTATATTTAATAGTTAGTAATTTATTTTGTAATTAGGAGGTTGACCTTACTGGAAAGGACTTTCACATGAAGTTTTCTGGAAAAGTAATGAAATATGAACGGGGTGATATCATGAAGAAAAAACTTAATAAAGTGGTGTCTTTAGTGGTGGCAGCAACAGTTTCGGTGTCGGTTTTAGCAGGCTGCAGCGGGGGAGGTAAAAAAGATTCTGATAAGAATGGAGTCACAACGATAGATTTTTGGGCTGCACCAAATCCTCCACAGCAAGCATATTGGAAAGAAATGGCCAAGGAATTTGAAAAGGAAAACCCTAAGATTAGCGTGAATGTTAGCGCTATCAAAGAAAGTCCTTCATCAGAAGCCAGCATTCAATCGGCAATTGCTGGGAAAAGTGCTCCTACTATGTCTGAAAATATAAATCGTGGATTTGCTGCACAGCTTGCTGAAAGTAAAGCGCTTGTGCCTCTCAATGAATTAGAGGGCTGGGAAGATATTTTAACAAATCGGAACATGACAGAAACAGTTGAACCGTGGGAGTTCTCTGATGGAAATCAATATGTACTGCCTATTTACTCTAATCCGATGCTATTTGGCTGGAGGCTGGATATTTTAAAAGAATTGGGAATGAATGAGGCTCCTAAAACATATAGCGAAATGCTTGAAGCTACAAAAAGGCTGAAGGCCAAGTATCCTGATAAATTTTTGTGGGCCAAGCCAGACTTAGCTGATCCGACAGCGTGGAAACGCTGGTTTGATTTCTTTATGCTGTATGATGCTGCTTCAGAAGGAAATAACTTCATTGAAGGAAATAAGCTAGTTGCAGATGATAATGCCGGACTACAGGTATTGACCTTCATGGAAAATCTGCGTAAAGAAAATGCCTATTTATTAAAAACAGTAACAGATCCTTTTGAAACAGGTGTGGGAATCTTCACTGACATTGGTCCATGGACGCTGGCATATTGGGAAGAAAAGTTTCCGAAAATGGTGTACGGAGAAACATTTACACTTGCACCGCCGCCTGTTCCAGATAATATGAATACAGAAAATGTAAGAACATTTGCGGATACTAAAGGATTAGTTATCTACGCATCAGCAACAAATCAACAAAAACAAGCAGCAATGAAATTTATCAGTTGGGTATATTCAAACCCTGAGCACGATTTAAAGTGGCTTGAACAAACAAATCTTCCTCCTGCACGGGACGACTTAGCTGAAAATGAAGCTTTTACAACATTTTTTAGTGAAAATCCTGCCCTGCAGCCGTATGCGAATGCTGTGCCATTTGGAATTCCATCTATAGACAATCCAAAATATAACGAACTGCAAACCTTTATTGGCCAACATGCTGTCAATCCAATTGTAAAAGGAAAAACTACTCCAAAAAACGGGTGGAATGACATGAAGAAGGCAATAGAGGGAGGGCTTTGATTTGAGAAATCACAATGGGGTGGGCTGGCTGTTTGCCAGTCCGTACCTCCTCTATGCCATCTTATTTTTTGCGATTCCGTTAGTATGGTCCTTTTATTTATCGACAACTGATTGGAACTTAATATCACCAGAATACAATTTTAAAGGAATTGCTAATTACTTCGATGTGTTCCGGTCTCCTGGTGTACAAGCAGCATTCCTTGTTACCTTTAAATTTATGGCTGTGTTTGTGCCATTGGTTATCGTCATGTCCATGATTGTTGCGGCAATCGTTCATGGACTCCCAAAATTTAAAGGTATCTTTCTAATCGGATTTTTCCTACCGTATTTAGCATCTGGAGTAGTGTCATCCTTTATCGTTAAAGGATTGCTTTCATATAATAGTCCCCTTAACACAACTCTCAGAGGAAAGTTTGGCATGGATATCGATTGGCTTGGTTCTCCTTTTGCTGCATTATGTGTAGTCGCAGTTATCATCGCTTGGAAATTCACTGGTTATTATGCGTTAATACTTACCTCTGGATTTGAAAGTATAAATGCTGAAATATATGAAGCAGCAGCAATAGATGGTGCGAATGCTTGGCAGCGTTTCTTTAAGATAACACTGCCAATGCTATATCCAGCAATTTATACTGTTGTGATTTTGTCTATTGGTGTTACATTCGGAATCTTCACAGAAGTATATCAATTAACCGGAGGTGGACCGGATTATGCAACAAATACGTGGCAAATGGAAATCTTCACACAAGCCTTTAAGAATTTGCAGGCTGGTTATGCATCTGCAGTAGCAATTGTTGCTTCTGTTGTTACGTTTTTATCCATCTTTGTTATAAGAAAACTATTAGAAATGTGGGGAAAGCGCAATGGTTGGGTCTAATAGAAAGGGTATATTGCTCCGCTATATAGTCGCAAGCGTGCTTTTATGCATGATGGTTTTTCCATATTTGTATATGGTGATGAGTTCATTTGCCGTGTGGGATCAAGTGGACCAAAGTTTGATGCCAACTAAGTTCACATTACGCTCATATGAATGGCTGTTCGGTGGAGGTGATGTGTCTGTTCCAAGGCCATGGATACGTGCTTTCTTCAATAGTGTCATTGTTTCTGCAGGATCAACTGCACTCATGATGGTCACTGGTGCGGTTGTTGCATATGCATTAGCTAAAATGAACTTTAAAGGACGTGAAACAGTCGATAACATCATCCTATTTCAAATGTTTTTCCCAGCGATAATTTTGTTAGTACCATCATTTTTGATTATTCAAAATGCAGGGTTGTATGACACTTACTGGGCGATGATTATTCCGAAAGCAATGAGTTTATGGGCTGTGTTTATGTATACGAACTTTTTTCGGGCCATTCCAGATACTTTTTTAGAAGCAGCAAAGCTGGACGGCGCAGGCCATCTGCAAATCTTGTGGAAAGTAGTGCTGCCGATGTCAAAATCAATTACAACGGTTGTTTTTCTGTTCTTGTTTATGGAAAGATGGTCAGAATTATTATGGGATATGCTTGTCATTAAGAGTGATAATATGCTGACGCTAAATGTGCTGCTATCGCAAATGTTTGGGCCATATGGCGGTTATCCGGGACCGATGTATGCTGCCTCTGTATTATTGACGTTACCTATTATAATTCTGTTCCTCTTCTTTACGAAAAAATTCCAAGAGGGTATGCAATTCACATTAAAATAATGGTTGCAAAATGATTATAGAGGAGTCGACCGATGACGAACCAACATATACAAACATGCAAAGAATTGTTAGCGGCATTTCAGAATAATCCTCAGACAACTAATCCTGAAAAGCTAAGATTTACAAATGATGATCATAAGGATATATACAATATTACAGCACCATTTAAGGACGACGGAAAAGGAACCATTGCAGGAAGAGTTGAGTCACGGGACAGCGAGGAATCAGAAGTACACTTCTTTACGGAAGAAAATGGGGTATGGAAACAAAAAAAAGATACCCCAATATTTAAGCTACAAGATCCTTTTGTGACTAAAATTGCCGGAGAGCTCATTTTTGGAGGAGTCGAAACTTTTTCCCACCCAACAAAGAAACATTCTTTAGGTTGGCGGACTATTTTAATGAAAGGTAGCACAATAGCTAACTTAAAACAATTTGCGATAGGACCTGATGGCATGAAGGATATACGATTAGTAGAACTACTAGACGGTTCTATCGGTATGTTTACTAGGCCTCAAGGGGAAAAGGGCGGCAGAGGCAAAATAGGATTTAAACGGTTATCTTCCATAGACAAAATAACAGTGGACGAAATAGAAAATACACCATTGCTAGAAAATCAGTTTGTGGATAATGAATGGGGTGGAGTTAATGAGGCTCAAGTGCTGTCGAACGGAAAAGTTGGTGTATTAGGACATGTTGCCCGATTTGATAAACAAAAAAATCGACATTATTATCCGATGGTGTTTATGATTGACCCTGAAACTGGCTATTATTCAGATATGAAGATAATAGCAACAAGGGCTAATTTTCAGAAAGGACCATGTAAACGAGCAGATTTACAAGATGTAGTTTTTAGTGGCGGATTAATCCGAAAACCTAACAAAACAGCAGATTTGTATGCAGGAATTAGTGATGTAGAAGCGCAAAAAATAACAATTCCAGACCCTTTTTTTCAATATGAAACCTAAGGAGGTTATGAGATGAAAATCTATCGTTACGAACAAAATCCATTGCTAACACCTCATGATGTAAAGCCGTACCATGAAGGATTTGAAGTAATAGGTGCATTTAATGCGGGGATAACAGTGTATCAAGAAGAGATAATAATGCTCGTTCGGATTGCAGAAAGACCGTTATGTGATAATCCTAATATTGTAAAAGCACCTGTCTATAATTCTTGCACAAGTACACTGGAAATATATGAATTTCTTAAGAGTGATTCAAGGTATGATTTTTCAGATCCTCGCGTAATAAGAAAAACAAATCAAGAAAAGTGGTCCTATTTAACCTCTTTATCGTATTTAAGAATTGCCCGCAGCAAAGACGGGCGTCATTTTACTATGGATAATGAGCCATTTATTTATCCATCTAATAAATTAGAGTCATTAGGAATTGAAGATCCAAGGATAACAAAAATAGAGGATTCCTATTACATTTACTATAGTGCTGCATCCCAAGTCGGTGTTGGCGAAGCAATGGTTTCAACAAAAGATTTTAAAGAAATACATTATCATGGGATGATTTTCGCACCTGAAAATAAAGATGTCGCTATATTTCCTGAGTTGATAAATGGAAGGTATTATGCACTCCACAGACCGGTTCCGTGTAGCAATGCATCACCCGAAATTTGGATTGCTGAATCTAAAAATTTACTTCATTGGGGAAATCACCAGCATTTACTTGGTACAAGAACAGGGAAGTGGGATGCATGCAGAATTGGAGGAGGTGCAGTACCATTTAGGACAAATAAAGGCTGGTTAGAGTTGTATCACGGCGCAACAGAAGACCACCGTTACTGTATGGGTGCTGTTTTACTAGACATTAATGATCCTGCAAAGGTTATTGCTAGATCAGAATACCCATTAGTAGAACCAGAGGAGGAATACGAAACAAATGGATTTTTTGGCGGAGTTGTGTTTTCATGTGGTGCCCTGGTAGAAGAAGACGTTATCAAAATGTATTATGGAGCTGCAGATACTTCCATGGCATGTATTGAAATGGATGTAAAGGAAGTTTTGGACTCTTTGACGTATTACTAAGTTTAAAGTGGCTGTGACATAAGTATGTGAATCTGCGTTAAAAACGAACTGTTTAACCAACTGTTGATTAAACAGTTCGTTTCTTTTTTTGTTTTTAGTTTTAATACAATAGTTAAAAATCTCAGTGAAATGGAGCGGAGGACACTCGACTTTTAAGGGAAATAGAGGACGCTACCCCGCAGGCGAAGCAAGGAGGCTTAGCTTCCTACACGCGGATAGCGCGAGGACGAGCGCGCAATGAAACGAACTAATTTAAAATCCATATTCTATTTAGTTACAAGCTTTGTTTGTTTTGTTCCAGCCTTCTTTTTTTGTGATTTTTTTTCATATATCTTGTTAAAAAAATGATGGTGAAAAATTTTGAAGCAATACTATTATAATATATAATAAAAGAGAACATATATTCTTATTGAGGAGGTAGTAGTGCACGATGGAAAACCGAAAGCTAGTTGTATACATTGCACAAAGCTTGGATGGATATATTGCCACAAAGGATGATTCCTTGGAATGGCTGTTCCAGGTCGAAGGAGAAGGAGACAACGGTTATTCAAAATTTTATGACACGGTTGACACTATTCTTATTGGAAAACGTACATATGACTGGATAATGGAGCAGGAGAAAGGTGAATTCCCGTATAAAGGGAAAGAATGTTATGTTTTTTCAAGAACACCTAAAGCAGCAACAGACCATGTTCAATTTGTCCAAGGAGATATTGTTTCGTTTATGCAAGATTTGAAAAGCAAGCAAGGCAAAAATATCTGGATGGTTGGCGGTGGAAACATCCTTCATCCATTTTTGGAACAAGGATTGGTAGATGAGCTGATTGTTACCATTGCTCCTGCTGTCATTGGCGATGGAATCCCCTTATTTAAAGCTGGAGACTACAAGTTAAATCTTCATTTAAAAAGCGCTAATACATTTAATCAATTCGTCGAGCTTCAATATGAAGTACTGCATGAATAGCATATACAAAAAGACTGCAGCAAATAGTGCTGCAGTCTTTTTGTTAAACAATGGTTTTTAATAACTGATTTAGCTCACCTGCAGCATAAATTGCCTTTTGATCAGCCATTATGTCTCCAGGTTTGTTGCCGATACCAAGAATGTAGCCAGCAAATTCCATACCAATAAAGCCAAAGATGAACTGAAATTGCTGAATCATCGGCAGGCCCTTTATATGCGGAGCATCGCCTCCAACTGCGATGACATATCCTTTTTTTGCTGCCATTTGTTGTTTGAAATTGGGATAATTAGCATCCCTTAGGCTTTGGGACCAGCGATCAATAAAATTTTTCATTATTCCTGACATACTGTACCAATAGATGGGCGTTGCGAATATAATAGTATCATGAGGGAGAATACGGTCTAAAATGGAATTGTAATCATCATTACGATCATGAAATCCTGCAGTGTCATGGCGTTTATCAATAATCGACTCAAAATGAAAATCCCCTAAATAAATTCTTTCTGCTTTAATATTTGTAAGCGCTTTTTCTGTTAGTATTTCTGTATTGCCTTGTGGACGTGTTCCTCCAAAAATAACGACAACGGACATAGTTCATCACTCCTAAACAAATGATTATAATTATTTATTGTAAATGGAATGAGTAAAGAGGAAAAGCAGATATTTTTGATTATGTGCATCAATTATTTCGATGGATAAGCTACTCTATTATTTTTCACTTTGTAAAAATTTCTCCGTTCAAGTTAAGGGAACGATAAGGAAAAGATGATAAAATAGCAAGTAGCGGAGGGGAATGATGAAGAAGAAATTTATTCATTTAATAGAAACAGAGCTTTTAAAGAAAGTAGTAATAAAGAGCGAAAAAGCTCATAACCCGGTAACGGCCGAGCATATTCCAATCGGCTGGAAATGTGTCGGAGTTGGCAATTATGCGGCTGTGTTTATGCATTATACAGAACCAGAGCTAGTCGTTAAAATAAATATAGTTGATAAAGAGAATTTAGAAAAGGAAGCAGATATATACAGAAGACTAGGCAATCATCCGAGCTATTCTCATCTAATTTATGAGGGAGATAATTATCTTGTTTTAAAAAGGCTAGAAGGCATCACCATGTATAATGCTTTCGCAAAAGGAATAAGGATACCTGAAACAGTTATTAAGGATATCAATGAAGCGCTGGAATATGCTAGAAGTAGAGGCTTAAATCCATTTGATATACACGGAAAGAACGTGATGATGAAGGATGGCAGAGGATATGTTGTGGATGTTTCAGATTTTTATAAACAAGGGAAAGATGAGAAATGGGAGGATTTAGTCAAGGCATATAATAAATTATATAAAAAAACCTTATATAAATACCCTGTAAAGATTCCTTTTAAAGCACTGGATATAATAAGACATACTTACCGATTCTATAAAAAAATCAGAAGAAAACTTCAATGGCAAAACTAAAGAATATTTTTCTAAGATAGGAACAGCCTTTCTAGTAGAATAATATCAAACCAAAAAATAACTGGCTCGAGGCCGGTTATTTTTTGGTCAAAATGGCAGAAAATTATCATAATGAATTTAATTAGTATTGACATAAATGGAAAACGATATTATGATTATTTCATTCGCAAATGATTATCATTCTCAACAAAAGATTGATAATGAGGAGGCTGACGTATAACAGCTTAGCACTTAATGTTTATAAAAAAAGAACCACTTCTGTGGCAATTACATTAAAAGGGGACTCATACTTTGAAGAAATTACTTGTACCATTCATTCTTTTACTCGTACTAATTATCAGTGCATGCGGTAACAAAACAACAGGTTCAACAGAAGAAGATACTAAAGGTGCAGAAGAATCTGACACTATTACATATGAATCTGAAAATGGCCCAATTGAAGTTCCAGCAGATCCACAAAGAGTAGTTGCATTAACAAACGCAGGTAATGTTTTGGCACTTGGTGTTAACCTTGTTGGGGTAGACTCTTGGACAATGACTAACCCGCGCTATGAAGAAAAACTAAATAAAGATGTTGAAGTTGTCTCAGATGAAAATATCGAAAAAATCGCTGAGCTTAAACCAGATTTGATTATTGCTGCAAGCACAACGAAAAACCTTGATAAACTTGGGAAAATCGCTCCAACTGTATCGTATACATATAATAAGGTCGACTATTTGACACAGCATCTTGAAATCGGGAAGCTTTTGAACAAAGAAAAAGAAGCACAAGAATGGCTTGATAACTTTAAAGCAGACGCGAAAGCTGCAGGAGAAGAAGTCAAAGCGAAAATCGGTGAGGACGCAACTGTTACTGTATTAGAAAGCTATGATAAGAGCATGTATGTTCTTGGCGACAACTGGGGCAGAGGAACAGAAGTGCTTTATCAGCAAATGGGCTTGAAAATGCCTGATAAAGTAAAAGAAATGGCTCAAAAAGACGGCTATTACACAATTTCTTCTGAAGTACTTCCTGAATATGTTGGTGATTACTTAGTAATCAGCAAATATAACGACCAAGATAACTCATACCAGGAAACAGATGTATATAAAGAAATTCCTGCTGTGAAAAATAATCATGTAATGGAAGCAAATGCATACGAATTTATCTACAATGACCCAATTTCTTTAGACTATCAATTAGCATTCTTTAAAGAAAATTTCTTGAAATAATTTTAGTAGAAGCGCATCGATTAGGTGCGCTTTTTTTATGGAGATAAACTACTTAATGAGTTATATATTCTTTTTATTATTTAAGGAAGGAGAATTGTAAGAGACTACCTGCAAGCAGATAGTCTCTAAGCCATATATTAAGTTAGAAAATCATTAGCGAGTTGTACCTTGTTGACCAGCTAATTGTGATTGAGCTGTTGCTACAAGACGTTTTGTGATCTCACCACCAACTGAACCGTTAGCACGAGCTACTGTTTCAGCACCAAGCTGAACACCGAATTCTTGTGCAATTTCATATTTCATTTGCTCAAGTGCAGATTCAGCACCTGGCACTAATAGTTCATTGCTGCTATTGTTGTTTGCCATTGTGTTTCACCTCCTTGACGATTATCATTTCCTTTCATCGTTAAGTAATGTAGTGTAAATTTTGCCAGAATACCTATTAAAGGCAGAATTCTCTAGTTTTATGCTATTGCTCTCTTTTCACAAGCATTCTCGAAAATCGCGTTTCCGAAAAGAGAGGGGTTGAACGAAGGCTTTCGAATTTTTATGTACGAAAAAAACGAGAATGGCAAGGCATTCCCGTTTTATCCATTGATTTTATCTTAACTGTCTTGATCTTGGTCATTGTCTTGATCGTTATCTTGGTCTTGATCTGCATCGGCATTTGCACGAGAGCGAGATTGTACACGTGCTTTAGAATCGGAATGAACATCAATGTTTAAGTCGATTTTCGCATTTCCAGAATCTCTTACTTTCGCGATATTCGTGTTTTTATCAAGGTTTTTGACAGTGTTATCATTATCTACTTCTGTGTCTGTTCTTAAATCATTATCAACATCGAAATCTACATTAGAATCAGAACGGCTGTCACTATCCCCTGAGCGAGAATCAGAGTTGTTTCGTTGATTGGAATCTCCTCCGTTATTTCCTCCACCTAAGAACCATGGTCTTCTACTCACAAAATCCCCTCCTTTATTATTATTCTTAAATAGTTTATTCTGAAATCAAAACTTGAAATAGATAAATACATTAGGACAAGCATGGATTTTTAGCACCAAATTGCAAAAAACTTCATTGAAAAACTTAACAAATATTCCTCAGTTTTTACAGCCTATAATTCCTTTATAATCCATATTAAATATGGGATATTTTGGGTTGCGCAGAAATTTAGATATGCTGAGAGAACATACATACCAGATGGCCAAAAGGGTGTCTGGGCAAATCCTAACGCATATCCAACCGCGATATAATTCAATTTTGAATGAGGATGGGGAGGGCGATGCTATATTTTCACAGACGAGCATGGAAAAAAATTATATGTATAAGAAGATCTCGGAAAAAAAATTAAATCATCTTGAGCTAAATATGGAGCCCTTTGTGGAAATGGGAGGCCGCTATTTATTTTCAGCAGTACCGATTACGAAAGCCGACAATTTTACAGCTTGATGGTGTGTTACCGTAAAAGAAAAAGTTTAGAAAATTCACTTGTATAGAGTTGTCGATTTACTATAGTAGGGAATGTCACACTAAAAGCCTTCACTCATAATGGTGAAGGCTTTTAGTGAGGTAATGAAATATATTTTCGGTAAATCATGATTAGTTTTATATTACCCTAGTGATAGTAAAGTAAACGTAAAATTTAAAATTTATTTGATTTTCAGGATGTTGTGTATGGAAAACCATTAATAACATTTATTCAAATAATTCAACACTCATTGGAGCATACTCATTGAAGAGAATGTTAAAAGAGGGGCGAGTTATTTGAAGTGTCCACAATGTGTATATACAAATCCAGAGGGTGTGAAGTTTTGCATAAGCTGTGGAGAAAAATTCATTAAAGATAATACTCCTGGCGACGACAACAGCTTCTTTTACGAATTTGCTCATTATGTTGATATGGTTCCAAACAAAGAACGGTCAGTTAACCCAAAATTCAATAATATATTTTCACGTGTATTCCATGATCACAGTGAATTAGAAGCAGAAAGACTTTTTATCGTAGGCACTGCATTAACAACACCAAAGCTGTCTGAGGTGACAGATACATGGCCGAAGCCATGGCTGTTTGCAAGGGTTTTTATTATTGCACTCCTTACATTTGCAGGGTTTTACATAGGTGTCAGCTATTTCCACAATGCTAACTTTATTCCAGGTCTGATTTTAACAGGCTCATTCGCCGTCCCATTCACGACTTTAATCTTCTTCTGGGAAATGAATGCCCCACAAAATATTGCCTTTTATAGAGTAATGTATATCGTATTGCTTGGCGGAATTCTTTCGATGCTAGTTGCATTGCTGTTTTTTGATATACTGAGAAACACATCTAATGCCATAACAACAGGTATTGTCGAGGAGCTTGCCAAAACAATTACAGTTATTTCATTTGTTCGCTTTCGGAAGTACAGATTTATCTTAAATGGCCTCCTAATAGGAGCTGCTGTTGGTGTGGGCTTTGCAGCCTTTGAAACAGCGGGATACGCATTAAGGGCATTGCTATCAGGTGGTGGAGAGCATTTGTACTATACCATTTTGTGGAGAGGAATTCTGGCACCAGGTGGACATGTTGCTTGGTCCGCTTTAGCAGGCGCAGCATTTTGCAGAGTTCAAGGCTCAGAAAATTTCAGACCAAGCATGCTGCTTCGCTTCCAATTTTTGCGTGTGTTTGCATTAGTGGTGCTGATGCATGCCTTTTGGGATTTCGATGCACCATGGATGTTTCCGTATGGACAGCTTGGTCTCATGGCAGTCTCGTGGGTTGCTGTATTTCTGCTCATTCGTGCAGGCTTAAAAGAGATTGGAAGAATGAAATTACAAATCTGAGAAGCAGACTACTGCTTCCTTTTTTGCAGTTTATAAATAATTCTACGCACTCAAGATAATAAATAAACTAAAAAACAAGCAACTAAGAATTAAAAAAATAAACCCACAAATCAATTTCTTTATATAACTAAACATCTTTGTGGAACTTAACTCCATATATTTCGTATAAGACTATAAGGATACAAAAAGGTGGAGGAGCTGACTTTGCAGATAAATAAGGAAAAAGTAGAAACATCAAAAGGAGTCGTTGAGTATTCAGTTTGTGGGAGTGGAGAACCGAATATCATCTTAATTAACGGTGGATCAGGTCCTATTGAGGGCTGGATAAAGGTGCTAGAAGATGTTTCTAACTTGTCTTCTGTGTTTTGTTATAATCGGCTAGGTGTAGGAGGCAGTGACAAACCGCAAGAAAATCAAGACGGAATAACAATAATAGAGACTTTGCGTGAAACACTATCATTAATTGCCATAGATCCGCCGTATGTGATTGTTGGTCACTCACTTGGCGGTTTATATGCTAACCTTTTTGCTCGACTTTATCCTGATGAAGTAGCTGCGATTGTTTTTTTAGAGGCAAGCCATCCCGAGGATATGAAGCTTGAAGAGTATCAAGGGAAGATAATTAAAACGATTAATAAATTGCTGTCCATATTCGATTCATTATCACAACATAAAAAACTCGGCGAAGTACATTTTGTGAAAGAGACAATTAACCAAATCAATCTTCATGAAGCTTTTCCAGACATTCCTTTATATGTAATTACGGGAACGAAGGAGAATCGGCTTATGCCTAAAGAAGCATTAACGATTAGACGAAAAAATCAACTGGATTTACTTTCTTTAACAAGTTATAGTAAACAAACATTTGCAGATAACAGCGGGCATTTTCCTCAGTTAACAGACTCAAATATAGTCATTCAGGTTATCGATAAGGCTGTTCAAAAGATAAAAGAGAATTGTTAAAACGAAAATATTGCGCTTACAAGCCATTTTTGCTACTATTATTTCATAGCTAATGATTTTGAAAATTCATCTTTACTAAATAAACAGGCAGGTGCAGTATGCAAAAAATCATATTTTTGGATATAGACGGAACACTCGTTAATGACCATGGAATAATACCAGATTCAGCAAAATTAGCAGTACGTTTAGCAAGGGAAAAAGGTCATTTAGTATATATATGTACTGGTCGTTCTAAAGCAGAGCTCTTTCCTGAAATATTGGAGGTCGGCTTTGACGGGATTATCGGGGCAGCTGGCGGTTATATCGAAGTAGATCAAGAGGTTTTGCTACATGAAAAGGTAGCTACAGAAGATGTGCGCCATATTGTAGCTTATTTTGATAACCATGGAGTAGATTTTTATTTAGAATCCAATGGCGGATTATTCGCAAGTAAGAATTGTAAAGCGCATATCCAAAACATTATTGATAGATTTCTTGATGAAAACCCTCATGCAAAGGGAGAAGTGGAGAAAGGCATACAGCCCTTTCATGATTGCTTGATTGAAGGGGAAGATTTAATCAGAGAGGATATAAACAAAATTTCGTTTTTAGGTTCAGACTTGCCAATTGCTGAAATCAGTAAAGAATTCTCTGACAAATTTAATGTTATTTCAAGCACTGTTCCTATTTTCGGTGAAAACAGCGGAGAATTATCTGTTCCAGGCATTCATAAAGCAACTGCTATTGAAAAGCTTCTAAATCATTTGAAACTGGATAAGCAACATAGTTTTGGTTATGGTGATGGCTTAAATGATTTAGAAATGCTTGAATATGTTCAATATGGGATTGCAATGGGAAATGCAAAGGAGCCCGTTAAGCTTGCTGCAGATGATATAACAGATACACATGACGAGCACGGTATTTATAACAGCTTTAAGAAATACGGGTTGCTTTAATAAAACATGCGGAAAAGCTTTGCCTTTCCGCATGTTTTTTATTCTTCTTTTTTAAAACGGTCACTCAAACTTCCATAAAGTAGCTGGGAGCCATACAATACAAACGTTTTTATTAGGAAAATGACGGACAGTTGAAATTTAGTTAGTCTGACTAAAGTTACATAACCGATTTTTTTAAATAAATCCATACCAACATATGTAAACAGGGAATCCACAACAAGATTGACTAAAAGGTATAGATTGAACTTACCAAAGGTATATTTTAAAATCCAGATGGAACCAATAAGAAATGGACCGACAATTAAAGGCAGTTCTCCTAATACATTTGGTTTTACATTATAAGGAAACCACCACCATTTTCTTTTTTCTGCCAATCTCCCTTCCATTACAAGATACGTGTTCATCGTCAGTGCTGCTAAAAAATACTTCTTAAATGCCTTTTTTCCAATTAATGGTGCAGACAACCACGGTAAAACAACCATCAGAATAATGATCCAATTATTTTTTTTCATTCATATCAATTCCTTAAATAGATGTCTTTTTACTTTTTACTGTTTTCGTTTTCTTATACGGTTCATTCACATAAAAAAAGCAATAAATGTCAAAAAAACATCTTTTTATTTTGCTATCTTATAGGTAGGAGGTAGGAAGTATGACTTTCAGTGACGTAATACGCCGTTCAATTGAATTTATCGAGAAAAACATTCACGATGAACTACCGCTCGATATGCTTGCCAGAAAAGCAGGCTTTTCGAAGTTTCATTACCATCGGATATTTCGAAAGGAGGTTGGGGTTTCCGCTTCTGAATATGTTCGATACCGCAGACTTGCATTTGCTGCAAACATGCTTCTGTACACAGATGACAGAATAATCGATATTGCGCTTTACCTACGTTTCGAAACACAGGAATCCTTCAGCCGCTCCTTTAAAAAATATTATCATCTGCCACCAGGACAATATCGCAAAATCATGACTAAGTTAACAAGACAAAGGGAGGAAATTGACATGAAAAATAATCAATTATTAAAAGGCTGGCATTTAAGTGGCACAAGTCCTGCCCAATATGAGATAGGGATTGATCGAGAAATGGTGCACAAAGGAAAGGCATCAGGATATTTAAAAACAATTACTGCGACACCCTCCCATGAGTTTGGAACAATGATGCAGCAGTTTAAGGCAGATAAATATGCTGGTAAAAGGTTAAAGCTATCAGGTTTTATGAAAACAAAACAGGTAGAGGTTTGTTGTGGCTTTTGGATGAGAGTCGATGACAATTTTGGTGATGTATTGCAATTTGATAATATGAGCAACCGTCCCATTTCAGGTGACACAGAGTGGAATCATTATGCCATCGTTTTAGATATACCGAAAAGTAGTGCAGTCATTGCCTTTGGCGTTTTGCTTTCAGGCACGGGTCAAGTCTGGTTAGATGAATTGCGGTTTGAAGAGGTAGACGAACAAACACCTACAACAAATATTAATTTTCTTGAAGAGCTATTAGAAGAGCCAGTAAATCTATCATTTGAGGAATGAGCAAGTTTATACAAGTAAATGGTTAATTTCGAGCAATGACCATATGTATAAATAGTTAATCACCTCCAAAATTCCAGGAGCACTTTGAGGCCGTTTTATACATTAAAATGCATAAAATAACATTCGAATATTGGCCAGTTATTTTATGCCAAGCCTTTGTTAACTTGTAAGGAACCAGCCTTTCCGTTCATAATAAATCGCCTGCAGAATATGTCGCCATCTGACAATATTCTGCAGGTTTTTCATTGTCGAAAAAACGCATCCACTATATGCATCCGCTCTATTTTCCGAGGAAAAAATACATAAATATACAATGTTTTCAAAAACTATACGTTTATTATCATAAAATTCACACTGCATTTACAATCAATCATTAAACTTACGTTGAAAGTTATATATGGAGAGAGAGGGAAAGAAATTTGTCGAATAAAAGAGTTCAGAAAAAGAATAAAAAAAATCAAAAGTCTACAATACCAATCTTACTATTAACAACATTATTAACTACACAAGGAGCATATACGGCTTCAGCAGCAACTGATAATTCTGCCATTGAACCAAAACCAGGATCTTACGGTTATTATGTTGATGTATATGGCAGTAATGAAAGTTCAAATATGACCCCCGAAACAAACTCCTCTATCGGTGTGCTCTCCAAATTTTTAGACATTTGGCAGCCAGGAGATTCTTGGGATAACGGTAAAGTTTTAAATGAGAGTGTACATAATCATAATATAAATACATCTATCGCCATCACGAAAAATCGCACTGAAGCAGAAGCGAAGGACGCATACCTTAGTGACCGCCGCAATCAGAACTACAGTGTTATAACAGGTCTTGGTCCTTATGCTGATAATTTTAAGAGAGGCGCCAATGCTGGAACAACGATTCCAGATGAGATCCCTCAAGATGCGACAAGTGTTAAATATGAGGACGGCGGAAACAGTAACGGCAATTGGGCAGAAACTAATTCCAGTCTCGGAAATATGGTGAATCTTATTAATACTATCCGCTGGACAGGAGCTTCAACCTCGTCTGCAAAAGCTTACTACAGCTATAAACGTCCATTCCGTTGGAGTGAGGATGTAAGCATACTTCCAACGCTTGTTCCAGCGAAAAAGGATGATCCATCAAGCGACGGAGGCTTCCCAAGCGGACATACGAATGCTGCTTATTTAGCATCATACGGACTTGCTTACGCAGTGCCAGAACGCTTTGAAGAAATGATGACAAGAGCATCAGAGCTTGGCAACAGCCGTATTGTTGCAGGAATGCATTCACCACTTGATGTCATTGGCGGCAGAGTAATGGCGACAGCTGTTGCAGCAGCAGCATTGAATGATCCAGCAAATAAAGCGGTGAAGGATGCTGCCTATAAGGAAGCGCATGAAGTACTGCTGACACAGGAAGGCACTTCTTATGATGCTTACAGTGATTACGAAAAAAATAAACAGAACTATACAAAGCGCCTTACTTACGGGTTCCAACAAATTGGCGACACAACAAAACCGATGGTCGTGCCAAAAGGTGCGGAAGTATTGCTTGAAACACGTTTTCCTTATTTAGATGACATGCAACGCCGCTGGGTGCTGTATACAACAGGCTTGCCTTCTGGATATCCTGTTTTAGATGATGCAGAAGGCTGGGGCCGCTTAAATCTATTTGCAGCTGCAGGTGGTTATGAGGATTTTGAAACAGATGTAAATGTAACAATGGATAGCTCACTTGGAGGCTTTAATGCCGCGGATAGCTGGAAAAACGATATCGCAGGTTCAGGTAAGCTGACGAAGGCTGGAACTGGTGTATTAACACTTACTGGTGATAACACATACACAGGTGGAACAGTTATTGAGGAAGGTTCTCTGATTGCAAGTTCAAGCACTGCGTTTGGTTCAGGTGATGTCATTAATAATGGCGGAACAGTTAATGAAAATGTATCGAGCAGTTTAACAATCGAACAAGACTTTATCCAAACGGATGCTGGAACACTTGAGCTTCATATTGGCAGCAAGGAAGAAGTGTTAAATATTGATGGAGAAGCTACATTCGGTGGTACATTAAAGCTTGATTTTACAGATGGTTATGTACCTGCAGAGGATGCAAATGTCATTAGCTACAGCTCATTGGCGAATGACAGCAAATTTGCCGAAGTTGAAATAACAGGCTTACCGGAAAACTATCAAGTAGCATATGCAGATAATGCAGTCCGTATTGTGCCAGCGGATCAGGAAGAAACAGATAACAACAACCCTGAAAATCCATCAAATCCAGATGAACCAGTTGATAACGAAGAAGAGAACAATACAGACAATCCAACACCAGTAAACCCAGATGATCATACGAACGAAGAAACTACAAATAATGAAAACACAAACCAAGCTAACAATAATGCTGGAAATGATACGAATGAAGAAAATACTGCTGAAACAGGAAGCAAGAGTGAAAATGTAAGCACTGGTAGTAAAACAGTGGACACAGATTCAGTGAAAAATCCGCACACTGGTGATGATACAAATATCTTCTTATATGTAGGTACATTACTAGCGTCAGCAGCAGCTGCTGCCATCGTATTCTGGAAAAGAAAGCTGAAAAAAGCTGACCAATAATTCATCATCATGCTCCCCTAAAGCCGTGGCTAAAGAGGAGCATCTTTCATTTCAAGCTAAAAGGCGGGGTGAACATGACAACAAGTATACAGCGAAAAAAATTCAATTGGATGCAAGCATTAATTCTGTTTATTTCCCTTGGCATATTCGTTTTTAGTCTATTAAAAATTGGCGATATTGTGTACGGCTATGCGAAAAACGACCAAATCATGAAGGACATTCAAGCAGTTTATCATGAAGAGGCTAATTCAAATAACCAAGCTTTAGCTACACCGCTCCAAAGTCTAACAGAGATAAATCAAGATATTGTTGGCTGGCTTACAATTGCTGATACAAAAATTGATTATCCAATCCTTCAGACCACAAATAACGATTACTACTTAACACATAACTACAAAAACGAAGAGTCAAAGGAAGGCAGTATTTTTATGGACTATCGAAACAGTGCAGACACCAAAGAAAAACAAACCATTCTGTATGGCCATGAAATGAAAAATGGCTCTATGTTTGGAGAGCTAAAGAAGTTTTTAGACCTAGAATTCTTATCCCAGCATAAGCGTTTTTCCTATCAAACAAAGGCTGCCAGTTACGAGGTGGAAATATTTTCTGTGTATGCAACAACTACAAGCTTTGATTATTTAAAGACAGAGTTCTCAAGTGAAGCTGACTACAAAGAATATTTACAAACTATTTCAGATAAATCTATTTATAACTCAAATGTGTCGATAAGTGAACAAGACCAAATCATTACATTATCAACATGCAGTAACCTTTCTGATCCAAATGAAGGCAGACTTGTTGTGCATGGAAAACTAAAGAAAATTCCATCTTAACGGATAATGAAATAAAGGGAATTCGTCTTTTGCACAGAATCATTAGATATAGCGAAATAACAAAAAATCTTTAACAGGGTGATAAAAATAGAAAAATTAATGATGCAAAAATGGATGGATTTGACCATAAACAAGAATTATGTTAATGGTCAAATAACGAATGATGGAACGTTAGTGTTGATAGAAACGGAATTACAGGAACTCGAATATATACAGTGGCCTGCTCCTAAAAGAAATTGGACAATTAGAATAATAAAGGAGGATAGGGACGAAGCCATAGAATTAAAGAACGTACCGCTCCTGCCGTCAATGGTTGATTTTTTTTCCGATGGTACTATTTTAATTGTACAATCTCGATGTAATGGTGATGGAGAAAATCTTGGGCGAAATGCCAGACGGTATAATCCGAATGGACAATTAATCAGTGCATTTACACTTGGTGATGGTATTAATGACGTGCAGATTGATGAGACAGACACTATTTGGGTCAGTTATTTTGATGAAGGTGTATTTGGAGATTATACGTATGGTGAACCAATGGGCAGTGATGGTTTAGTTGCTTATTCCATCGAAGGACAAAAGCTTTGGGGCGCAGGTCATTATGAGATTGCTGAATGTTATGCACTAAATGTGGTACATTCAAAGGAAGTATATTTTTACTATTACGATGATTTTCATCTTGTCCAGCTTAATGATCAACAAGAAGTAGCACGGTTTCTGGTAGAAGGTGATGATACCTTTCAACAATTTATCCTCGATCAACAAAGCTTAATTGTTCAAGTGGATAGCTACACAATGATGCGCTATAAAATAAGAAATCGTACGATTACTCCGGCTGATAATCTGTACCTTATTGATGAACACGGAAAGCGGATAAGTGGGCAGGTTTTCATGCGGGGCAAGTATCTTTATGCTTTTGGCAAAAACGGATTATATAAAAAAACCTTTTCGTGAGAAATCACTTTCGGATATAAAAAAGCAGGACTCAACCATTAGGCTGAGTCCTTTATTTAGTTAGGTGATATTCATATTAATCTTGAGAGTGGTAGCTTCTAAAACCACAAGCTTCATAAAGCCTAAGGGCATGATGATTTTTGGACACTACCTCAAGAAAAATAGATAGACCTTTCTAATTCATGTTGTTTACAATGCAGGATAAAGCCTTTCTTCCAATTCCGTTTCCTTGAAGTGCCGAAAAAGACATATTTTTAGTGAAATAATAGAAAACTTCTGCAACAAAATTTCATAAAAACAATCATTTTTGAGGTTTGTTAAAATGTCCATCCAATATCCTATAAAAACGTTTACGTAAATTTTTGCTCGTTTTATACTTACCTTATTATTAACATGAAGTGAGAAAATATGCAGCTAATGGAGGATATGATGAACACATTTAAAAAAGGCTTTCTTTGGGGTGGAGCAGTTGCTGCTAATCAGGTTGAAGGAGCTTATAACGTAAATGGAAAAGGTTTAAGTGTTAGTGATGTTATCCCAAATGGATTAATAGGAGAAAAACATTATAAGGTGGAAAGCGGTGTTTATTACCCAAATCACGATGCCATTGAATTTTATTATCGTTATAAAGAAGATTTGGCTCTTATGGCAGAAATGGGTTTTACCTGTTTTAGAACCTCTATTAATTGGACGAGAATTTTCCCTAAAGGCGATGAACTTGAACCGAATGAAGAAGGCCTAAAATTCTATGATGAATTATTTGCTGAAATGCTCCGTTTAGGTATAGAACCTGTTGTGACAATCTCTCATTATGAGACACCGTTATATTTAGTAGATCATTATGGTGGATGGACAAATCGGAAACTGATTTACTTCTATCTTCATTATTGTGAGGTCATCTTTACACGTTATAAAGATAAAGTAAAGTACTGGATGACCTTTAATGAGATAAATGCCATTCATTTTATCCCGTTTGCCGCCGGAGGAATTAGAATTCCAGCAAACGGGAACAAATTACAATCTGTTTTTCAGGCGAGCCACCATATGTTTATTGCCAGCAGCTTAGCCGTCCAAATGGGTCATAAAATTAACAATGACTTTCAAATTGGCTGTATGCTTACACTTAGTACGATGTATCCTGCTACCTGCAAACCAGAGGATGTTTTAGGAACCTATCAAATGAAAAAACGTTCATGGTATTTCAGTGATGTGATGATGAGAGGATATTATCCAAGCTATGCCAAGCAAATGTGGGAACAATATAATATTGAAATTGTAATGGAGGAAGAGGATGAAGACATATTAAAAAAAGGAACCTGTGATTATATCGGCTTTAGTTATTATCGAAGCTCTTTGTATGAAGACGGAATGGTCATTATGGGAGATACGGCAGGCAACACAGGCACAAGCAACCCCTATTTGGATACAACTCCATGGGGATGGCAGATTGATCCGATAGGTCTTAGACTTGTCTGCAATGAAATATACGACCGATATCAAGCACCGTTATTCATAGTTGAAAATGGACTAGGGACAATTGATAAGTTGGAGAAGGACGGAAGCATTCAGGATGACTATAGAATTGACTATGTGAAAAGTCATCTGAAAGAGGTTCATGCAGCCATGCAGGAGGGCTGTGATATTATGGGCTATACTTATTGGGGATGTATTGATATTGTTAGTGCTGGAACAGGAGAAATGAAAAAGCGCTATGGTTTGATTTATGTAGATAGAGATAATGAAGGAAATGGAACATTAGAAAGAAGAAAAAAGAAAAGTTTTGATTGGTATAGAGAAGTAATTGCTACAAATGGTCAATCTTTATTCAAAGACTAATAGGAGAGGGTTGCATAAATGAACAATTTTATGCAACCCATTTTTAGTTGTTTTCTAAAGTGGAACCATTTAGGTTTTGTGCCATTACAATCTTAGATATTCTTTTCGTATATTCTTTGTTTTTGTCATAATCCTTTTCAAATATACCAGCATATAAAAAGTCTAAAATCATCATAATCGATAGTCTCGAGGAAAATGTACCAATTTTTGAAGATAAGGTTTCTTTAGAAGCAATATGCAAAGTAATATCGCTAAGCTGTGATAATGTATTTGTTCCTAAACTAGTAATACTGATAATAGGAGTATGTGACTGTTTCAATATGTTGGCATATTTTAATACATTTTCGCTTTCCCCAGAATAAGAAATAATTAATGCACAATGGTTGAAAGAGGAACGAGCCGCATTAAAAAGCTGATCCTGAGAATTTAAAGGCAAATCAATACGTCTGCCGATCCGTCTTAGTTTATAGTTGAAATCAGCAGCTAAATGAATATTAATTCCTGCCCCATATATATCAATGACTTCAGAATCATATAATAATTGAACAGCCTTTTTGTACTCATTTAATTCCACTAATAAAAGTGTTTCGTTAATCGCCTCTAATTGTAACTTTGACATCTTTTGAATAATTGTATGTAAATCATCACCATGATTAAAAGGATAATTAGCATCAGAATCAAAGCTAGGAATCGTCGCTTGACTGTCATGTGCAAATTGAATTTTAAAGTCATTATAACCTAAAAAGCCAAGTTTCTGACAAAACCTTACAATGGTAGAGGGGGAACTCTGTGTAAGGGAAGCTAAATCCTTTGCCGTGGATTTTAACAGTACATCAGGATTTTTAAAAATAAATTTGACAATGTCTTTCTCTGTTTCCGAGTAGTTAGTATATTGCTTTAATTTTTTTATAACACTCATGCCATTTCCTCTTTTTTTAGGCTAGTTTTTATATTTATTTTAGCATAGAGAGACAGTGTAAAAATAGAAAGCAAGTGAATAAGTCTATTTGTAGGATGCAAACCAGCATTTGGTGTAAAATATGGATAAAAAGCTGGATTGGAGTTATCTTCATGGAAATAAAAACAGTGGCCAAATGGGACGAAGAGCTTTGGCAGGATGCTAATACCTTGTACAATGAAGCATTTGGAGAAAAAGGGGCAAAGCCAGTTAAAATCATCAAAAATATGCTGGCAAAAGGCATAGCCGAGCTACATGTCGGCTACAGTGACAAAAAACCAGTAGTTATGGCACTCACTGGTAAGCTAACAAATGATAAGGTAATGCTCATTGACTATTTGGCCGTATCAGAAACAGAGCGAAATCAAGGTATTGGCAAACAATTTGTTGCAAAAATGAGACAAAAGGCAATTGCAGAAGGATACGAAATGTTAATTATCGAAGCAGAGTCAGAAATGACACCAGACAATAGAAGGCGTATGGCCTTTTGGCAAACATGCGGCTTTCAGCTCACTGCGTATATCCAAACATATATTTGGGTTCCAGAAACCTATCAGGCGATGTATCTTCCGTTAACAGATAAAGTGACGGAGAAACACGGGGAAGAGCTGTTCGTTTATATTAATACATTTCACCGTTTATCTTTTAGTGGGGTTAAGAAATAAGACTGTTTGCGCAGGACAACTATGAAAAAATAGACAGACAGTTCTGAAATACGGATTTTCCAGCCTTAGAAAAAGACATGCACGTAAGGTGCCGCTATAATGGAATACGGAGGTGTTATCATGACAGAGAATTCTATTACCATTAGATTTGCGATACTACTTGGATTACTAGAGGGACGTGAGCCAATGCCAAAGGATGTTGGTATGGCTGTTTCCCCAGAAGAGTTTAATACAGAGGTGCAAAGAATGGAGCACGAAGGCATTATTGCGAATGTTAAATACGCAAGAGGTGCTCATGATGAAGTGCTAGTCGTATTCCTTAAGGAAGCGGTAGTAACTCCACGCGGCAATGCATACATAGATGAATTAATGAAACGTTATTCTTAAAAGACAATCGAATTTTTCGGTTGTCTTTTTTGTTGGAAGAATTACCGAGAAATGCAAATTGAATGTGTGGTATTATATGGTAAATAGTGATTTTTAAGGGGGAAATTCAGTTGGGATTTTTTATTGCCATAATGGTGTTAATTATTATGATTAGCTGCTTATCAATCGAAGGCAACATGAAAAAGCAAGCACAACGACAGAAAGAATTGATTGAATTATTACAGGAGATTAAAGAGAAATTATAAGCCGTATTTGTAAATAGAAAATCATATACATAGAAATGGTATAATAACAAGAAGCATTTATGCTTTAATTGGATAAGAACTACTTAATGGGGGATTTATTTTGAACTATGTTTTAGACCATGTCGGAATTGCCGTACGAAGTATTGATGATACATTACCATTTTATCTTACTGTATTAAAAGGCACATTAGAGGACCGTTATACAAGTGATGCGCCAGGTGTTGAAGTGCATGTAGCTGTTGTGCGAACGGAAGATAAAGTAATCGAGCTACTAGAACCTACAAACAAAAACTCGCCAATGGCCCGTTTTATTAAACAGCGAGGAAAAGGGGTACACCATCTTGCTTATCGTGTTGATAATTTAGATGATGCAATATATGAAGCACGCAAAGAAGGAGTCCGTTTTCTCGATGATACACGAAGAGTAAACGCAAGAGGAAGACGGCTCATTTATTTAAACCCAGCTTCAACGAATGGTACATTGATTGAGTTTTGTGATTATGTAAAGAGCTAATACCATAAGGACAATAACAGTATGGAAAAGGAGCATGTTTTATATGCTCCTTTCTCCATACTCTTTTAAGTTTCTGGTATGATGGTTATTGCGACGGTTCTAAAAGGCTCACTGTCGTTATTTGTTTGCGAGCTGTTATGGTATTTAACTATTAGCTCGTTCAGTTCTTGCTGGAAATGGTGAAAGCTCTTTTCATCGAGCTTCATTTCAGCTAAAGAGAAGGTGGAAAGATCCTCTGTCCTTTCTTGGTCTTTTAATTTTGCTAAATAGCTTTCGTATTGATTTAAAAGCGTTATTTGGTAATACGAAAAATAATTCAGCTTCTCCTCCATTGTTGCGTTCTTCCAATCTTCACCCTTTAATTTCGCTTCCTCTGCATTTAATACATAATACTTTTCCACAACAGAACGAACTTTTTTTTCCTTTACAATCCGTATAATACCGGCATCCAGCATGACTTGAATATGTCGATACACAGTTGCTTGCGGTACATCTTTTATCATCTTTACCATTTCTAACGGTGTCAGCCCGTTTTCACCACTTCTTATTAGGGCTTGAGATATTTTTATTCGTACGGGATGGATTAATGCTTCCGCTTTATTTACCATAATTTGCTCCAATCTTAAAGTGGTATATCTCTAAAACACAGTTATTATAGTCGATTTGGGGTAATGGGAGCACCAGATCTTAACTGTTCTTCTTCACATCGATCCACTTCTGCCAATTAATTTTATATTTTGATAATGTTATCATTATATAGAATAATAATGAATTTAACAATAATAGGTAAAAAATGAGTGCTAAAAGGAAAAACTTATGTTATCGTTATCGATAATGATAATAAAAAGGAGGTAAAATTTAATGAATTTACATTACGGATTTGATGATTTAAAGGACTTTGATATTGTAGCGATGTTGCCAATTATATTGCCGTTTTTTTTAATAGGCTTTATTTTAGTTCTCCTTGCATTAATTGATTTATTTAGAAATCGAACATATCGGCAGTATGTTTTGGTGTGGACGCTTATCATTGTGCTTGTTAATCCAATTGGCCCAATTTTGTATTTTATTATAGGAAGAAAGGGGAAAGAGTAACGATGAAATTAGAAATAAAGAATGTAACGAAAGCATATAAGCAAAAAATTGCCGTTCATAACTTTTCTATGGAAGTTCAAACTGGTGAATGTCTTGGTTTAATTGGACCAAATGGAGCAGGGAAGTCAACGTTAATTAACATGGTCGCAAATATTATTGAATCCGATACAGGACAAATTTTATTGGATGGAAAGAGAATATCATCCATGAGGAAAGAAATAGGCTATTTGCCACAATTCCCAAACTTTTATCACTGGATGACAGCAACGGAAACGCTTATGTTCATGGGACAGCTTTCGGGGTTGAAGAAAGATACGCTAGAGAGGGAAATTCCGCAACTACTAACGAAAGTCGGCTTAAGTGAAGAGGGGAACACGCGAGTTAAAACCTTCTCAGGTGGGATGAAGCAAAGACTAGGAATTGCTCAAAGCTTATTACATAAACCGGCATTTATTGTAATGGATGAACCAGTCTCAGCATTAGACCCTATCGGCAGAAGAGAGGTCTTAAACATCATTCAAGAAATAAAAAAAGAAACCACGATTCTTTTGTCTACTCATATTTTGCAGGATGCAGAAGAAATTTGTGAAAGATTTGTCATTATTAAAGAAGGACAAAAAATCGAGGATACTACAATCGTCGAATTATTAAATAGAAATAGCAATAATAAAATTAATTTTGAAATTACTGCAGCTAGTTTGCATTGGCTTAATATTATTAACGAGTTCTCCTATGTTAAGAACGTCGAGGTCTTTGGTAATAAAGTGAAAATAGAAGTGGAAGATATACAGTCGAATAAAGATATGTTATTAGCAAGTGCTCTAGAGCATCATGTAGATATTATAAAATTTGCCATAGAAAACGATAGTTTAGAAGAAATATTTCTAAAGCTGGTGGTGTAAAAATGACTAACTTTGCCGTGTTAACTAAAAAAGAATTCGTGCAAATGCTGCGTGAATTAAAAATCGTTTGGTTCCCGCTTGTGTTTATCTTTTTAGGAATGAGCCAACCAATTTTGAACTATTATTTACCTGCTATTATAAAATCTTTAGGAGGAAATCAAGGAATAATCATTGATCCTCATATGATAGCTCAAAAAGGTGGAGAGGTGTTAGCAGGTACGCTAGGCTCACAATTTGATCAATTAGGAGTTATTATTATCATCGTATCTTTAATGGGTGCAGTACAATCCGACAAAGCAAACGGCATGTTAGCATTTATCCTGACAAGACCAGTAAGTATTGTAGAATATCTTTCAGCTAAAGTGTTTTCTAATTATCTTTTTGTTGCAGCGAGTGTTGCAATAGGCTATCTTGTATCCTACTTATATGTGAACTTTTTATTTTCCAATGTGAATCCTGTTGATATGCTGTTAGCACTGCTTATCTATTTAGTATGGGTACTATTTATCGTTTTGTTCACGACAATGATAAGTACATTATTTAATGGCCAAGGTATAATCGCGTTACTATCCATTGTATTTTTATTACTATGCAGAGTTATTGTTGGCCTAAGTCCTGCTATTGATTTGATTAATCCTGCTGCAATGAGCAAGCATGCGATGGAAGTGCTGACGATGAGCACAATCAGTTCTACTTTAGGTTGGAATCTTCTGCTAACACTGCTTTTAAGTGTATTAGTTATACTGGTGTCACATCAATGGATCGCAAAGAAGAAATATCACCACGTTTAAACCTCTTTTAGATGTGTTTCACCGTGATGCTTTCCACAGAAAAGAGGGAACCAAATATAGAATTGGTACCCTCTGTTACGTATTGATTTTTGTATTTGGACGGTTTATTACCTTCTATTATATAGATAACTAGGCTCGAATAAAATGCTTATAAAAGTAAGTGGCGCTCGCTTTTTCCACAAAAAAAACACTTACCAAATTCAATGTGAACAAGGTAAGTGTTTTTTGTATCATGATAATGTTTTAACGAGAATACTTGCAATAAGAACAGATGCTACCGTAACTGTTGTGAAACCTCCGATTAACATCGGCGGAGATAATTCATTTAACAGGCGGTTTTCTTCTTCTTCCGTTCTACCGACACTTCGGCTTACTTCCTGACAAAGGATATAATCAGCTGGGAATCCAAACATCGCAGTAAGGGCAAGTGACATTCCTTTGTATGGATGCCATTTCACTAATTTTGAAACGATATAGCCACCAACTAGAATGCCGATTTCACCAATAATGATAATCGTAACAACCTGTGGGATAAAGTGCAGGAATTGTGTAAGGCTTACTTTGCTCATGGAAGCTATTACGATAAAAATCGTTCCTAATACTGCGATACTTGAAGCTTTCGCTTTATCCATGATGTTTTCATTATAGAAGTTAACTTTAGTACCTAATACACCGATGAACAAACACCAGATTGTTCCGCTTATACCAGTTAGTTCACCAAGCACCGTACCAAGCGACGCACCAACAAATAATTTAAACAATAAAATATTCGCTGTATTGAACTCATATTTCTTTCTTTTCTTCGGTGTGCTGACAACGGCCGCTCCATGGAGCGGCACCTCTGCAGCAGCGGCAATATAAGAACTTGAATCCGTTTGATCCCATTTATTACGAAGAATCAATGCATACTTACGAAGTAACATGGATGCTACTGGTAGACCAAATAATTTATGTACTGCTAAAACAAGTGCTGGTATTGCAACTAAATACTCAAAGCCAGACCCATTTAATGCTTCAGAAGTAACAATAAATGCAACGATTCCACCGACTAACGGGCCTGTTCCAGCAACAGCTGTTTCATAGCCAAAGAGCATGGTGATGATAGGTAAGACGAATAATAAGGCAACGAGAGAACCACCTAAAGCGATAAGGACGGCACGATATTGTTTAGCCATTAAGGTAAGTGGTATAAGGGTACCTAAATGAACAACAAGTGGACCTGTCAGTAAAGTCCCCATAGCACTAAATGAAGATGTATCTACGATATCGGCAGGGAATATTCCTGTCCAAATGAAAATAAGAAATCCTAATATTGCAATAAGTAACATTGGTACACGTGCACGCGTTATAATGGAAACAACTTCCCCAATAGCTATTAATGCAAGAACTAACATAGCTGCATAAACCGGTTCATTAATAGTCATGTAGATCCTCCTAATATACAATGAATAAAAATACAAGATTAAAAATTTTCAGACTTAAAAAATTATAAAAAAATTTCTCCTTTCTCTGCAGTAAATCTCGATGTTTTTAAAGTCAGATGTAAAAATGCAAAATTCTGACTTTTTTTACAATGATGAATACTATGAATAATAATTAATATTTTTATTTATATCACATCTTGTTACGAAATGTAAGTGTTTGAGAATGATTTCTTTAATTATTTAACTAAATAAAATTAGTTTTCTTGCAAAAGGAAATACATATTCTTTTTTATTTACTATTAAATATCAATATGGTTAAATACAGTCAACAATGCTTTTCTTATATTGAAAGAAAGCATACGAAAGAGAGGTCATGATTAGGTTGTCATCGAGTTATAGTGTCCCCAATTTAGTGCTAGATGAAATTGATAAAACGATCCTTTCCATGCTGCATGAAAATAGTCGTGTTTCTTATACTGATATTGCAAAAGAAGTGGATTTGTCCAGGGTTGCAGTCCAAATGCGCATTAATAATTTAACAGAAAAAGGCGTCATTGAAAAATTCACAACGGTTATTAATCCGACAAAAATCGGTATTCATGTATCTGCCTTTTTTAATGTTGAGGTAGAGCCTCAATATTTAGAGGAGGTAGCGGCAAAGCTTGCTGAAGAGCATTCTGTCACAAGCTTGTATCATATGACAGGGCCAAGTAAATTACATATGCACGGTATCTTTGAAGATAATCATGAAATGGAAAAGTTTATGACAGAAAAAATGTATCCACTTCGAGGCGTTGTAAGTGTAGATTGCCAAATCCTTATTAAAAGATATAAAAGCAGAATGGGTATGAAGCTGTAATGACAATGGAATAAGAGCGAAAGAATGTGGTTATTCTTTCAACAGAATTCAGTTGTCAAAGGACAGCTGTTTTTTGTATAAAAGCGGTTCTTATATAATAGGGAACAGGCTTAATTAAGCGACAAAATTGTCGATAAATAATAAGGATGATAAGACTATAATTCACATATTATAAGCCGTGATTTTGTTACAGGTGGAAAATTCCCTTTTTTTACAAAATCATGAGTTTTTAATTGTAGGAAACGAAGGAAAGCGTTACTATAAAAAGGTACAGAATATTATTAGAAAGCCTTTAACAGACTATCCTCATCCACTGTTTTAAATGACTTGAAGGAACTACTTGATTAGTTATTTGAATTGGTTTTAAAGAATTGCTTAAAAGGTACGGAGGGTACAATATGGAGAATGGAGCACGTAATCTTATTGCAGATGACGAGAATAAAAGAGGAAACAGGTTCAACAAGAAAGGTAAATCAAAGCTTATTATAGGAATTGCCGCTGCCATTGTAGGAATAGCACTTATTTTAGGAGGATTTTTCTATTATCAAAGCACTCATTTTAATTCTCAAATAAAAATTAACGGTATAAACATAGGCGGATTGACTGCTGACCAAGCATTAAAGAAATTAGGCTCAACCGAATACAAAAATGTCGTTTATATTGGAGAAGACAAAGTCTTTGATGGTGAGGATACGAAAATTGAATATACAGATGATGACTTACCTACTATCAAAAAATTGTTAAAAAGCCAGCGTACATGGCTGCCTTCTTCCAAAGCAAAGGAATTTGAGCTGGAGCCAAGCTCAGATGCTTCATCATTCGCAGAAATAAAGCAGCAGCTCCAAGCTGAGCTAACAGACAGAAATAAAAGCTTAACACCACCAAAGGACGCACAAGCAGAGCTTAAAGATGGTAAAATTGTCATTACAAAAAGTGAAGACGGCAAGCAATATGACATTGACGGACTTCTCGAGCAATATGAAAAACAGCCATTTAAAAGTGAAATCCATTTAGAAGCTGCGTATATTACACCTATTAAAGAAGATAATCAAATGGTAAAACTAGAAGAGCAAAAACTACAAGAGCTTTTGGATCAAACAATTGATTACAAGGTACAGGATAAAACTTATGCTTTAAAAGGCAGTGATGTCATAAAAAATGCAACTATCACCAAGGATTTGAAAATTACTGTTGATCCAGGTGACATCGAAAATAAAGTAGCAGAAATAAATGAAACTCAATCAACCTTAAATAAAAACTTTAGCTTTAAGACACATACAGGTTCAGTTATCCAAGTAAAAGGACAGGGATACGGATGGGCGCTGAATGAAGAACAAGAGGCTGCAAGTGTTCAAACAGCCTTTGAAAATGGCGATAAATCCCTTTCTGCTGCTAATATTTACGGTAATGGCTGGACAAATGAAGGAATTGGTTATGAAACAACAGGCAATAACGGTATAGGCGATACATATGCCGAAGTATCCATTGCAGAACAAAAAGCATGGATTTACAAAAACGGAAAGTTAGTAGTAACAACAGATGTCGTAACAGGAAGACATAACACAAATGAAGATACACATCCAGGTGTATGGTATATCCTTTATAAACGAACACCATACACACTTAAAGGAACATCTGTTGGCCATGGCGGTGCATATGAAGTAGAAGTTGACTATTGGGCACCATTTACAAACGATGGTCAAGGCTTCCACGATGCTAGCTGGAGAACAAACTGGGCAAGCGATGCCTATTTAACAGCAGGTTCTGGCGGCTGTGTTAATACACCTGCGAACATTATGAAAAAAGTGTATGATAATCTTGACACATACGAACCCGTGATTGTTTATTAGTTTAAATGATGAGATTAGTAATTAGATAGAATGGTTGCTTTGTTAGCATATAATCAAGGCAGCCATTAAAAAAAGACAATGAAGTGTATCTTGATTGTCTTTTTTTATTGCATCTGTTGAAAGCAACATGCTCTTAGTAACTATGAAAAGAGAGTAGAATAATCCTCTTCGAAAGAACTATTCGTATAAGACTCCTTTTACGAATAGTTATGTTGGAGAAAATCTTAAATTTAAAAGGTATAGAGACGCATTGCAAAACTTTCCCAAAAAAACCCAAAAAGGATAATATGAATTATGTTGGCCAATGAAATATAAATGAGTTTTATTATGGTTTGAAAAGCCAATATCCATAAGGTCTAAGTATTATAAAAAATTCCGTTTTAGTTAACGAACTTAATAAGATTTAACTTGTAGTTAAATACAAAACGACTAATTAAGAAATTTTAAATTTAATCTACAGCTGGTAAATTCACGTAATTATTTACTATTTAGCACACTGAATTCGCAAGGAAAGAAGATTTTAAGTTTGCAACCTTATACTTAGCAAAGATCATTTGACAAACGGACGAAGATACATTAATGCAATTTAAATGACAATACATAAAAAATCGCTTTATTTTATGCTTAATGGCACAAAAGGGAGTAATTTAAAGAAAATAGAACTATTCGTATAATACTCATTTTACGAATAGTTGTTTTAAGGTAAATTATTATTAGATTGAAGACAGCTTAGTTAACATAATAACGATAATCTATAATATAAATGCATGCAGCGCTGGTTTTAAGCCAATTATATTCTGGAGCAATTTCATGATGATTAATGGCTAATATGCATAAAAATTTTCATATGTCGTAATTTGTCTAGTATTACAAGCATGCATTTTGATCAATAAGTTAAAAATTTCAGCTGAAAATCTAATATAAAACATTTTGTTAACAATAATCTTATTATGGATTTATAATGGATCACCGTAAGATTGCTATCAAACAGGTTTGATCTATAAATAAAGTACAGAAATCAGTCACAATATCATTGAATAAATCTGTTTAAAAGCAGACTGCAATTGGTTCCCCTCCCTTTTTTCCTGTTTAAATACTAATGCTTATTAGTTGGAGTAATTGGCTGTATATCCTTTTAAAAATCCTCATTATGAAGATACAAAAAAACATTTATCATACCATAAATCAACTTTACTATAATTTAATTATGTAAACTAGTATTCGTAAAAATTGTATTATACGAACAATTGTTCGGTCGTGCGAAAAAGGGCATTTTTTTGTTTAATAATAACATTACCGATTGTAAATCGTGATTAAATTTGAAATCAACAGTTGTTTTCAAGCCTTTTTTGATGTGTTTTAGATCATATCTCAGCAGCTACCTCTCTGCCATATATCAGTGTAAATTTCATAAGCGTTCCTACTCTAAGCAGAAACGCGAACAAAATGCGAACAGATGTAATTTAGTACAATTGCTGTAAAACCTCTGCCCTTTTTAATTGGTTCAGTCGATTTTCTTGGTATTCCATTTGATACATTGCTGAAAAAAGGACATTTAATATGTAGTCAAATGCTATTTGCGAGGAATATGTAGCTATTTTTTCCACTTCCTTCGTTTCTAAGCGAGGTACAGTAATGATTACATCAGCTAGATTACCTAGCTCACTTTCTGGTATAGAAGTTAGTAGCAGAATTGGTACCTTATGTTTCTTTATTAGTTGTGCTGCATGCAAATCATTTATAGATTTTGCATCATAGCTAATGAATAAGGCACAGTCCTCTGGCATTAGGTTTGCTGCATTTAATGCCCATTCTTCCCGCTCCTTAGCAAGGATAGCATACTTGTTAATCTTCCAAAGCCTATTTTGAAAGCCCTCTGCTCGAATATGCGAATCACCTGCAGCAAACAGAAAAATACGCTTGGCATGATATAACTGCTTTGTCATCTCCAGTAATGATTCTTCCTTTAACTGATGATATGTCTCTTTAATCGCTAGCTGCGACAAATACATAATATCCTCACTTATATTCATAAGGGACGAGTCACCTTCAAAAGGAATATCTGGATTTATTTCTTTATCTAAATCAGCTCTTTGTTCAATCGACTTTAAAAGCAGGATTTTGAACTCCTTAAAGCCTTTGATTCCCAGCTTTTGCACAAACCGAATGATCGATGCATTAGAGGTGTATGTTTGCCGAGCTAACTCTTGAATTGATATCTTTTCCATTAAAGCTGTATTTTCTAGTATAAAATCAGCAATTGTTTTCTCTGTTGTCGTAAAATTTGTTTTACTTTCAATCTGTCTTAACAACAAGCTTAAACGCTCCTTTGCACCTGAACTATTGTTCCGGAAATCTCTCGAAAAACAAAAGAAATCCAGAACCATTTTACCTAAATAAGCGTTTCCATGATAGATGATAGTATTCTTCCTCTCCTGCCCCTATAATATAACTATCAAGAGAATTAAGGAGTGAAAATAATGTTAACAATTGGCTATATTGGCAATGGAAAAAGTACAAACCGTTATCATTTACCGTTCGTTTTACAGCGCGATAATATTAAAGTAAAAACAATTTACCGTAGAAATGCTGCACGTGATGCTTGGGAGAAACATCCTGGTGTTAATTATACTACGAATTTGGATGAAATAATGAAGGATGAAGAAATTCAGTTAGTTGTTGTCAATACTTCTGTTGAATCTCATTATGAATATGCAAAAATGGCTTTAGATCACAATAAACATGTTCTTGTAGAAAAGCCATTTATGCTGACAGCAAAAGAAGCGGAAGAAATTTATGCATATGCCAAAGAAAAAGGATTATTAGTGCAGTGTTATCAAAATCGCCGCTTCGATTCTGACTTTTTGACTGCTAAAAAGATTATCGAAAGTGGAAAATTAGGCGACCTGCTTGAAGTAGAAATGCATTATGATTACTTCAGACCACAAACTCCAGAATCTACACACACATTTACGTACTATAATAGCTATTTATATGGACATGGCTGCCATACAATTGACCAAGTGATTTCGTATTTCGGCAAGCCAGATCATATTAACTATGATGTTAGACAGCTACTTGGCCCTGGCCGTATGAATGATTATTTTGACTTGGATTTTTATTATGACAAGCTGAAGGTTTCCATTAAGTCCAGCTTCTTCCGTTTGAAAGAGCGTCCAAGCTTCGTTCTTTACGGAAAAAAAGGTGTGTTTGTTAAACAAACGAAGGATCGCCAAGAGGAGCATTTAAAGTTATTTTATATGCCTGACAATGAAGATTTCGGCATAGATTTACCAGAGCATTATGGCGTATTAACGTATTTAGACGAAGACGGCAACTATCATGAAGAAAAGGTTGTTTCCGAAGTCGGCGATTATGGCCGCGTCTATGATGGCATGTATGAGGCTATTATTAACGGAGCAGACAAAATTATTAAAGATGAGCAAACCCTGCTATCAATGGAAATCCTTGAAAAGGGAATTAGCTATTGTAAATAAGCAGACAAAAAGACCTTCACAATAAATGTGTTGGTCTTTTTGTCTTATATAAGTCCGTATTTCTTAAAGCTATTATAAATCCCGTCTTCATCATGGCGATTGGTAATATCAGCTGCTGCTCTCTTCACTTCCTCATTAGCATTGCCCATGGCAATCCCATATTGAACAAATGAAAGCATTTCGATATCATTCAGTCCATCTCCAAATGCAAACGTATTTTCTTTGTTTATGTTTAAATGCTGAATAATCTTCTCAATGGCAGTTGCTTTATGTATCCCTAATAACGATATCTCCCCACTGTTTTCACCGAAAAACGGTACTGTGCTTGGAATGACCGTAAACGTTGATGAAAACTGCTGGCTGATCTTCTCAATAGGATAATCAGATCCTAAAAAAGCTACCTTATTGATATCTTCTCTTACTATCTCATCTTCTTCTATTAAACTGTCATAAAAGGACTGCAGCCAATTCTGCAGATCCTCTTTTGACTCTTGCTGTACTACTAGTAAAGAATCAATAATACCCCTTATTCGCTGCTTACAGCTTTTACTAGCAAATAATCCAGCATTCGATTCAAAAAAGAAATCAATTTTCTGCTCATTAAAATAATCGATTAATCTATGCAGGTCCTCCTTCACGATTACATCATGTGAAAATACAGCTCCATCTAGCTCGATATAACCACCTGCTGCTCCAACAATTCCATCAAAACCAATATCTAATACCTCTGGAAATAAAATTGATTTAGATCTACCTGTACATAAAAAAACTAAATGACCGTTTCTCCTAGCTGTTTGAATTGCTTGAATAGCTGAATAAGGAATTACCCCATTATCTGTTACAAGTGTTCCGTCCACATCCATAAAAATAATTTTTTGCATGTCCACACCCACTTTATTGAAGTTTATTAACAGCGCTTACTACTAAAAATTATATCATCTATTCACACAGAAGAATTATCCATTAAAAAAAGAAAAGATCGTATAAATACTATGATATGTGGAGGATAAAGTGATATAATAAAAATGTAAGTACATATGTTCTCTATTGAAGTACACGAGAGGTGGGAAGCTCCCCCTCCCTATCTATAAATTCAAACGAAAAGATCTTGTTATCCTGATATGAGGTGTGATAATGGCAATAACGAAACAACATGAAATGTATGAAAAGAGGCTCCAGGAATTGCTGAAGGAAATGCCTTATTATGTCGTTGAATATGTTGACGACAAATTGGATATTCGCTCCCCTCTCACTTTATTTAATTATGTTCGGGATTATAAGGAATTTTTCTCATGGCTGCTCGCAGAGAATATTGTGGCATGTCCAAATATAAAGGAAATCCCTGTTACCGCATTAGGAGAATTACCGCTTGCTGACGTGCAAAATTATTTTAAGTTTGCGGCAAGGAAAAAATACAAAATAACAGAAAAAGACGATATTACGAAAAAAATCAGCCCGAAAACAATCAATAGGCAGAAGTCGGCATTACGTTCTTTGTTTAATTATCTCACTTTAGAAGCAGAGGTCGACGGCGGTGAACCGTATTTCCACCGTAATGTCATGAAAAAAATTCCGATAAAAAAAGTGTCCGAAACATTTAATGAACGAGCCAAGAAAATCACCGAAAAGATTTTTATCAATGACAATGATGTCGAGTTTTTGGACTACATTGAAAATCATTATGAAGAAACACTTACCACAACAGAGCTGCGCTACTATAAGCGTGATAAAGAACGGAATTTCGCCATTCTTTCCCTTTTTTTAGGAAGTGGAATTCGTGTAAATGAATTGACCTCCCTGCGCTTGAAGGATGTTGATATTACAGCAGGTGAAATCAGTGTCATTCGTAAAGGTGGAAAAAAGGATACAGTGTCTGTCACTCCCTCTTCGTTAAAGGATGTCATTAAATATTTAGAAGTAAGAGCAACAAAGTATAAGGCTGGCAGTGGTGAAAATGAGTATCTGTTTATTAAATTGTATAAAGGCAATCCAGAGCCGTTAACAAATAGAGCGGTTGAGGATATTGTCTATAAATATACAAAGTCGTTTGATAAGCGAATGTCGCCTCATAAACTGCGCCATACGTATGCTACGAACTTAGCAGAGCATACTGGCGGTGATATTCCCCTTATCATGAATCAATTAGGCCATACTCAATCAGATATTTCCCTCCTTTATATTAATACATCAAGAGAAAAAGCAAAGATGGCGGCAGAATTACTGGATAAAAGGCGGCAAAATAAGGATGATTAACAGCAAGGCACTTCGCCTAATATGGAGTGCCTTTTTCTTTAAGTTTAGAAGTATATCTAATCTTCCTTGTTTCAAATACACCGTTCATGATAAATTAATCTCTTATTAAAGGTGACACATCATTTAATAATCGTTATCTCCCTCCTTAAAAAAGCCCAATTTTGTGGTGCAGGTAAATTAATTTGCCAAAACGTGGTGCCTGCTAATTGATTTCTATCTATTAATTTATACTTTTCCATAAAGCTTCTTATATCCTCAAACCAGACAATATGCTCTAACGTCCCAGTAAAGTATTGGTACCAGGGTGATTGTGCTACTGTATCATATTGGATTGTTACCCCTAATGAAATAGCATTATTCTGTGCTGCTAAAACGGACAAGCCTTTTGTAACATTTGTGGAAACTTCTTTGTCATAACCATATAAAGCCATCGCGATCAATAGCTTTTGTGGACTAACTAAACTTAGTGCATATGCCACGACCTGTTCAACAAATCCGATTGGTGAAACAGCATCAGGCGGACCGCCTGGATAGCCGTAATCAAGTGTCATGACTGCCATTAAATCGGCAGTATTACCTATAAAGGCATAATCATACCCGCCAACGATTCTATTTGTCGGCAGGTCAGCTGTTTTAGCATGCACATTTACTTGTAAAATCAATGTCCCTAACTGCTGTTTTAATGCCCGTATAAACGAATTAAATTCCTGCCTTCGTGCTGGCGGGACAAACTCCAAATCGAGACTGACTCCACCAAAACCACGAGTTGTTGCTAAGTTGACAATACTTGCTACAAAGTTTTGCCGGTATGTAGCATTTTCTAATACAGCTCCAGCTAAGGCTGCGTCAAAGCCTGCAGAGGTAAAATTTCTGATCATTAATAATGGAATGGTATTTAATTGCTTGCATCTTGTTATAAGTGCTGTATCATCTGCTTGAACATAAGCATATCCCTGTGCAGTGAAACTATAGTTTGCGATTGCGATATAGGTCAGCTCATTTGCAAGTGCATCGATACTCGCAAGATCTTTGACCGTATTGGAAGGCAGGATAAATCCTATTGTGCTTATGGAGAGTTTTGTTGCGGAAGGGATATTAAGCACTTGATCAATTGTTAATGTAGATAAATTAACCCCAGGATTTGCGGCAGTTATTGAGGAAATGGATGTATTAAAGCTTTGTGCTATACTCCAAAGCGAGTCTCCGCTTTTTACTTTATAGGACCGAACTGGCAACATATCGTCTGGAATGTAGAGAGCAAGCCCTGGGACAATAGAAGCAGGTGTGAGTAAACCGTTTGTGGTGATAATGGTATTAATATCTATATTATAGCGTACAGAAATAGACCATAGATTCTCCCCGCTCTCCACAACGTGAACAGTCATTAAAACATCACCCCCTAATTTATTTATATGGGGGACTTTTCAGAATATACGGGTTTTATCGTATGGTCTTCATACATAATACACACTATGAATTACAGCAAATGACTGTTTCCTTGCACGAAAAACTGCGATTGCTCGTAATTGTAGGTAACCTTAGAAAAATCAAATGGTTGGCCATTAGTTAAATGAAATATACTTTCTGCACACAGTTTAGGGTCCCCGCTTTCTAGCCCAAGCAAGCTTGCCTCTTCTTCCTGCAGTTTGCCGACTTGAAGATACATATCAGAGAATCCTACCTTCAATCCTAAACCTTCTGTAATATAATGAAAAATTGATTCGGAAATTATTTCTTTATTCAAATACGTGATAATGCCTTTATGATAATAAGATTCCTCCAAACATAATGTTTGGCCATTGATATATCGAACCCTTTTTACGTAATAAACCTCATCAGTCTCCTGGAGATTCAAGCTTTGTGCAGCCTCTTGTGTCGGTTTTCTGACATCAAAATCAATGATTTGTGAGGTTATTTGATAATCCTCTAGATCCTTTTTAAAGCCTTGATTAGAAAGGAGACTTATATAGCCTTTTCTATGATGTCTTCTAACAAAAATCCCGCTTCCTCGCACCTGAAAGATAATGCCCTTTTTCTCAAGCAGCTCAAGTGATTTTGTAATGGTGCTTTTGCTGACCTCATACTGGTTCATTAATGCTTCGATTACAGGCAGCTTATCTCCTTGCTGAAGCGAGTTTTCTTCAATGTATTTTTCGATTTCTGTTGCGATTTGCTGATACTTTAGCATAATACATTCCCTCTTATTTAGTCACTTAAACAGGATTATAGCATAAATCAGCGAAAAACTCATTTTCTAGTATTCACACATAAAATAATTTGTTGGTACTTGATAAATTATACCGATACAATTATAATGTAAGCGTATAAAGCATGAAGGAGGGGTACAATTTGGCAGGAAATGTTAGAGATTATCCAAAGCTGGCCAAGGATATTTTAGAAGCTGTTGGCGGTGAGGAGAACATTGTAGGAGCGACGCGCTGTGCTACAAGGCTGCGCCTAGTATTAAAGCGTTCTAATCCAAAAGCAAAAGAAGAAGTATCTGCTATGCCAGGTGTTGTGACAGTTGTCGAAAACAGCGGTCAATTCCAGGTTGTTATCGGTCAGCATGTTGGCGAGGTTTACGAGGAGTTTTCCAGTCTCATAAACTTAGATACAACAAACGACACAGCAGCTGAACATAAAGGTACGATCCTTAATCGGATTATCGCCACAATGTCTGCTGTATTTGCACCATTTGTATACATATTAGCAGCAGCTGGTATACTGCAAGGTTTGTTAATTCTCATAAGCTTATTGTTTGATAGCTTCGCAGAATCTGGTACATATCAAGTTTTCAGCTTCATCTCTTGGGCACCATTCACATTTTTACCGATTTTCATTGCCATAACGGCTTCCAAGCATTTTAAGACAAACATGTACATCGCAGTAGCATGCTGTGCGGCATTGGTGAGTCCGACATGGGCAGAAATCGCTGCGCAAATTTCTGAAGGTTCAAACATCAGCTTTATCGGAATTGCGTTAACAGAAACAACTTATACATCTTCTGTATTGCCACCATTGTTTCTAGTGTGGATCTTATCGTACTTGGAGCGCTTCTTAAACAAGCGAATCAATGAAGTGATAAAGCCATTATTTGTTCCCTTTTTCAGTTTAGTAATTATGGTACCGTTAACAATCGTGCTTATTGGTCCTTTATCAACAATGGGTGCAAACGGAATTGCAAACGGCTATAACTTTTTAGCAGAAAATGCGCCTATCGTGGCAGGAGCTATCATTGGCTCTTTATGGCAGGTTATCGTTATATTCGGTGTCCATTGGGGCGTAACGCCGATGGTTCTGGCTAACTTTGATTTGTATGGAAGAGATTCCTTCCAAGCGTATCAAACAATCGCTGTTATCGCACAGGTTGGTGCAGTACTTGGTGTTATTTTAAAAGCGAAAAACCAGGAAACGAGAAAAGTCAGCATCTCTGCTGGTGTAACAGGGGTTTTCGGAATAACAGAGCCAGCTATTTACGGTGTCAACCTGCGCTTTAAGAAGCCATTTATCTTTGGTTGCATTGGCGGTGGTATTGGAGCTATTACAGCGAGCTTCTTTAATCCATATTACTTTGCTTATGCAGGTCTACCAGGTCCATTGACAATTGTGAATGGCATCAATTCAGAGTATCCATCATCCGTTTGGGGAATTCTTATCGGGTCTGCAATTGCGATCATTCTACCTGTTGTGTTAGTCCAAATCTTTGGATATGGTGAAAAGCAAGAAAGCACAAAGAAGACAGACAAACAGCCTGAAGCTACACCAGCTGCGATGGAAATGGCAGCTGCATCCGAAAACGAAGTAACAATTGGTTCCCCGCTCAGCGGTAAAGTAGTACCTCTAACTGCTGTGCCTGATGAAGTGTTCAGCTCAGGTGCAATGGGTCAAGGTATTGCGATTGAACCAACAGAGGCAAAAGTGTATGCTCCTTTTGAAGGAACGGTCGTAATGATTGCACCAACCAAGCATGCTATTGGATTAAAAGCAGAAAACGATGTAGAACTATTGATTCATATTGGCTTGGATACGGTGACACTTGATGGCAGTCCATTCACTGTCAAAGTAAAGGATGGAGAAAAATTCAATAAAGGTGATTTATTAATTGAATTTGATAAAGACTATATCTTGGAAAAAGGCTTAAAAACGATTACACCTGTAATCATTACAAATTCCTTTGCTTATGAACAAATCATCAGTGAGGATTTGGAAAATTGTACATTTAATCAAAAATTGTTTACAGTAGTTAAATAAGGAGGAAGACAAACATGAGTAAATTACCGAAGGATTTTCTATGGGGCGGCGCACTTGCTGCACACCAATTTGAAGGCGGCTGGAATGCTGGTGGAAAAGGCCCAAGTGTTGTCGATGTTATGACAGCAGGTGCACATGGCGTAGCACGAAAAATTACCGATACAATTGAGGAAAATGAGTTTTATCCAAACCATGAAGCAATTGATTTTTATCATCACTATAAAGAGGATATTGCCTTGTTCGCAGAAATGGGCTTAAAATGCTTACGAACATCTATCGGCTGGAGCAGAATCTTCCCGAACGGTGACGAGGAAACACCAAATGAAGCAGGCTTACAATTTTATGATGATGTGTTTGACGAGCTGTTAAAGCATGGAATCGAACCGGTTATTACCCTTTCTCACTTTGAAATGCCGCTTCATTTAGCAAGAGAACTTGGCGGATTCCGCAATCGCAAAGTAGTTGATCACTTTGTGACATTTGCAGAGGCTTGCTTTGACCGCTACAAAGACAAAGTGAAATACTGGATGACCTTTAATGAAATCAATAACCAAATGGATGTTGACAACCCGCTCTTCCTTTGGACAAATTCAGGTGTTACGGTTCAAGAAGGCGAAAATCCTAAAGAAGTAATGTACCAAACAGGACATCATGAGCTAATTGCAAGTGCCCTTGCTGTAGCTGCTGGTAAAAAAATTAATCCTGCATTCCAAATTGGCGCAATGGTATCACATGTACCTATTTATCCATTCTCCTGCAATCCAGAAGACATCATGCTTGCAGAAGAAGAAATGAGACAACGCTACTTCTTCCCAGATGTACATGTACGCGGTGCTTATCCGAAATACGCTTTAAAAGAATTTGAACGTGAGGGCTATAACATCAAATTTGAAGAAGGCGATGATGAAATCCTACGTAACGGAACTGTTGATTACCTTGGCTTCAGCTACTATATGTCAACAACTGTTAAAAGTGATGTAGTCAATGACAACACTGGTGACATCGTGAACGGTGCCTTGCGTAATGGTGTGGAAAATCCATATATTAAATCAAGTGACTGGGGCTGGGCTATTGATCCGACTGGCTTGCGCTACACATTAAATCGTTTTTACGATCGCTACCAAATCCCTCTTTTCATTGTAGAAAACGGTTTTGGTGCAATTGACACGATTGGTGAAGATGGCTCCATTCATGACCCAGAAAGAATTCAATATTTAAAATCACATATCGAAGCATTAGAAAAAGCCGTTGAGTATGATGGTGTGGATCTAATTGGTTATACTCCGTGGGGAATCATTGATATCGTTTCCTTCACAACAGGAGAAATGAAAAAACGCTATGGTATGATTTATGTGGACCGTGATAATGAAGGAAACGGCAGCATGAAGCGTTATAAAAAGGAATCTTTTGCTTGGTATAAAAACGTTATTGAAACAAATGGTGAAGAACTGTAAAAAGCAATTAGAAAAAGAACCTGAACTAATACTGTTCAGGTTCTTTTTCTGTTTACGCAGATTTAATAAATAGTACCCACTTCTGTCATACCATGGATATATTCTCATCTTACAATGTATGTATATCACCGAACATCTACCACACACACCAAGCATGCATCGGTATAAAAAGAAAACAGGAGAGGCTATTATTCCCCTCCTGCTTTTATTAAGCATTTAAATCATAGCGCTTCCCTGTCACTAAATAAATGACATGCTCTGCAATATTAGTGGAGTGATCTGCCACTCTTTCAATATAACGGCATACAAAGGCTAGCTGTGTAATTTGGTTTGTGTTGTTAGGATTTTGCTGAAGATAGCCCATCAATTCCTTCACAAGCATGCCATACATTTCATCCACCTTATCGTCTTCCTCCGCACATTTTCTTGCCAAATCTACATCCTCCTGCAGAAAAGACTGCAAGGAATCGCTCAGCATTTTCAAAGCCATATCCATCATCTTTGGAATATCGACTATTTCCTTAATGAGCTTTTCATTGCCAATATGTAAGGTAGACTTGGCGATATTCACTGCATTGTCAGCAATCCGTTCCACCTCAGAGGATATTTTTAATGCAACGATAATTTTGCGCAGGTCCCTTGCCACAGGGGCTTCCATCGCAATGAGGGAAATAGCTTTATCGTTTATATCGTTCTCTAATTCATCTATGGCATTATCACGGTCTATAATATCTTTCGCCTGTTTGAGATCTTGTTTAATTAGCACATGGATACTATCTTGAATAGAGCTTTCCGTAAGACGAGCCATATCCATTAGCATATCCTTTAATTGGTTTAAGTTGCTGTCAAAATTTGATCTTATATTCATGAGTTTACTCACTCCTCTTATCCGAATCTTCCTGAAATATAGCCCTCTGTTCGGTCATCGGCCGGGTTGGAGAAGATCTTGGCTGTTTTGTCAAGCTCAATAAGCTCACCCATTAGAAAGAAGGCTGTTTTATCTGATACGCGTGATGCCTGCTGCATATTATGTGTGACAATAACAATCGTGTACTTTTGCTTAAGCTCAAGGATCAATTCCTCAATCTTTAAGGTGGAAATCGGGTCAAGCGCGGAAGTTGGTTCGTCCATCAACAGCACGTCTGGCTTTGTCGCTAACGCTCTTGCGATACATAGTCTTTGCTGCTGTCCGCCAGACAAGCCGAGTGCAGGCGCTGTAAGTCTATCCTTCACTTCCTCCCATAAAGCTACATCCTTTAGCGAGCTTTCGACAATCTTATTTAGTTCTTCCTTTTTCTTTATACCGTGAATTCTTGGACCATACGCAATATTATCAAAAATCGATTGCGGAAAAGGATTTCCTTTTTGGAAGACCATGCCTACCTTCTTCCTTAGTTCAACGAGGTCTAGTCTTTCCCTTAAAATATTTTGACCGTCAAAATTAATTTGTCCCGCCATTTTTACATTTGGTACATAGTTAATCATCAGGTTCAGCGTTTTAATAAAAGTCGATTTCCCGCAACCAGAAGGACCAATAATGGCAGTAACCTCTTTCTCGTTAATTGGAAAGTTGATGTTTTTTAACGCATGGTGGTCTCCGTACCATAAGTTAAGATCTACACAATCAAATATCGCCTTCACACCAGTATTTGTAGACAAATCTTTTCCTCCTCACCCAAACCGTCCAGAGATATACTCTTCCGTTTTCTGATTGGAAGGCGCTGTGAAAATCTTTTCTGTTACATCATATTCAATGAGATCACCAGAGAAAAAAAAGGCTGTTTTATCGGAAATACGAGAAGCCTGTGACATATTGTGCGTCACGATGATGATAGTATAATCATTCTTCAAATCCAGTATCAATTCCTCCACCTTTGCGTTAGAAATTGGATCTAATGCCGAAGAAGGTTCATCCAGCAGCATAACAGTCGGTTTCATCGCAATTGTTCTAGCAATACAAAGCCTTTGCTGCTGTCCGCCGGAAAGAGATAAAGCAGATTTGTGCAGACGGTCCTTTACTTCCTCCCAAAGTGCTGCTTTTGTTAAGCTTTCCTCGACAATTTGATCAAGCTCTGCCTTCCTTCTTATTCTATTGTATTTTAAAGCATGTGTAATATTATCATAAATGGATTTTGGAAAGGGATTTGGCTTTTGAAACACCATGCCAATTTCCTTGCGCAATGCTACCACATTAATATCGTCTGATAATAAATTAATGTCTTCGTAGAGAATTTCACCCTCCGCTCTCGCACCAGGTATAAGGTCATTCATACGATTAACCGTTCGCAAGAATGTTGATTTTCCGCAGCCAGACGGTCCAATAAGAGCTGTAATCGAGTTTTTTTCTATTTGCATGGAAATGCCATTAACTGCCCGTTTTTCTCCGTAAAAAAACTCCAAATTTTTTACATCTAAAATAGTTGTTGTCAACGTATTCACCAGCCTTCTATTTCGTTGCCGTGATTTTTTTATGAATAAGTGTGCCAATCCATCTTGCTAGCAGATTAAAAATTAGGACCGCTAAAATTAATACAGCAGAAGCACCATTGGAAACCTGCTCTATATCAGGAATTAATCCTTGTGTATTAACAGACCAAATATGAACAGCAAGCGTTTCGGCAGGTCGGAAAATATTTAATGGTGATCTGTCAGAAAACGGGTTCCAATCAAGATAATTCAATCTTGGAGTAGACAGACCTGCTGTAAATAACAGTGCTGCCGCTTCCCCAAAAACACGACCTGATGCTAATATTGCCCCTGTTAATATAGATGGAAAAGCACTTGGCAGGATTACTGTTTTAATGGTATGCCAATGAGTAATTCCTAAAGCAAGACTTCCTTCCTTCAGTTCTCTTGGAACCGTCCTAATCGCATCCTCACTAACCCTAACTAGTACAGGTAGGTTAAATACTGTTAAGGCTAACGCTCCACCTAAAATCGTATAGCCCCAGCCAGTTAAATTAACAAACATTAATAGTCCGAACATCCCAATAACAATCGATGGTAAAGAAGATAATACTTCAATACAGGAACGAATAATGTCTGTCACTTTTCCTGGTCGCGCATATTCGGCCATAAAAATCCCGCCGCCAATACCAAGTGGAAGGGAAATAATCATCGTAATAACAAGGATATATAAGGAATTAAATAGCTGATCTCGCACCCCGCCGCCTGCACGTACATTGCTTGAAGGGGATGTTAAGAAATCAAATGAAACGTACCGTAACCCATTAAAAAGAATATAAGCAAAAAGACCAACGAGAATGGATACAATCACAGCGGCAATGACTACCAATACGACAGTAGCAATACGGTCTGCTGTTTTACTGTTCATTACATTTTCCTCCTTGACGATACATAGCGAATGAGGATGATAAAGATGAATGACATAATAAGGAGAATTAATCCCATAGACCAAAGCGTATTATTTTCCACACTGCCATATGTTGTATGGCCCATATTCAAGGTGATAATTGTCGTTAATGTTGCGGCAGCATCAAGCAAACTTGATGGTATCACCTTCACATTACCGATAACCATTTGCACGGCTAACGCTTCGCCAAAAGCTCTTGCCATACCAAGAATGACTGCTGTTAACAGTGTTGGCAATGCTGCAGGGATAAGGACTTTGCGAATGGTCTGCCATCTTGTTGCACCTAAAGCATACGAGCCCTCACGGAGATTCTTTGGTAATGAGCTCATTGCATCTGTCGCAATACTCGTAATGGTTGGCAATATCATAATGGACAGTACGACAGTTCCAGCAAGCAAGCTAAACCCAAGTCCGCCAATATGATCACGAATGAAAGGTACAAGTACGGTTAAACCAATAAATCCATACACAACAGATGGAATACCAACAAGCAGCTCGATTACAGGCTGAATGATCTTTTTTCCCCAGGAAGGAGCTATCTCTGTCATAAAGATTGCTGCACCAATTCCAAGTGGGGCTGATACAAGTGCAGACAAAAACGTTACGGCAAAGGAACCAAAAATAAATGGCAGTACACCAAACTTCGGGTTCGCTTTATCGGTCGGATTCCAATCCGTGCTTGTCAGAAATTCAGTAAGACTGATTCCGTTTTTAATAAACGATTGTAGTCCTTTTACACCAAGGAATATCGTAATGGAAATAGTGACGGCAATCATGATAACGGCACATAATGTTACCAAGACTTTTCCGCGAAACTCATTCCCAAGGCCGGTTTTTCCTGATTTTAATAATCTTTGTTTTGCAGGAATCGTTTTTTCTTCCATGCCGAAATTTACCCCTTTACAGAAACAGGGTAAATGCTTTTCATGCATTTACCCTGTTCAATTTTTAAAGATTTTTTAGATTACCTTCAGCATCTCTTTCTACCTTCATTTCCGTAACAGGCAAGTAGCCTTGTTCCTTGAGTAATGTGCTTTGAATATCATCTGACATCACGTAATCAAGGAACGATTTTCCAAGACCTTTTGCTTCACTCTTTGTGTAAGAATGCTGGTATGCCCAAATAGGGAATTTTCCAGTTTGCACATTTTCCTCTTTTGCCTCTACTCCATCAACAGACAATGCTTTTACGGAATCATCTGTAAAATATGAGAAAGCCAGATAACCGACAGCACCTTCTGTTTCTTTAAGGATTTTCTTTACCGTATTAGAGGAATCCTCTGTAATTCCCTCAGCAGGTGTAGCACCATCTAATCCAAATTTATTAAAAACAGCACGAGTTCCTGAAGAATCTGGGCGGTTCACAAGGACAATCTTTTGATCCTTGCCACCAACGTCCTTCCAGTTTGTGATTTTACCAGTAAAAATCTTAATTAAATCTTCCTTTGAAATATCCGTAATACCAACATTCGGATTTACTGCAGCAGCAATACCAACAACCGCTACTTTATGATCAACCAGCTTCGCTGCATCAATGCCTTCCTTTTCTTCTGCATACACATCAGAGTTTCCAATATCGACAGATCCTTCCGAAACTTGAGACAAGCCTGTACCAGAACCGCCTGCGTTTACTTGAATGTCCGCATTTGGATTCTCTGCCATAAATTCCTCTGCTGCAGCAGCAATTAACGGCTGCATGGCAGACGAACCAGAAACAACAAGAGAACCAGAGTTTCCATCGTCACTATCTGTATTATTCTTACCTCCACCACATCCAGTGGCAATCACCATTAATGCTAACACCATTAAAACGTAGCCTAGTTGTTTTATACTTTTCATGGTAATCCTCCTATGTAGACAAGATTTGATTTTTTACTAATGAATGCACATGTAAAAAGAAAATTTTCACAAACTTAGTATGTGTTACAAAATAAGTAGTTATTATCTATATTCCTACTCATTTAATGCCAAATTTTAGGTATGCAGAGATTCGCCCTCAGACGAAATTAACTTCATCTTCACGTATCTACGTTCATTTAATTTCCTTCTAGAGCTTTCTAGAAACGACCTGTTTTATGCGGATATCAACCATTTAATTTCAGCTTGTTACGAAGTCCATTTTGAAATAATGCTGTTTTTTTTATATAAATAGGGCTTTAATGCTTCTCTTTTAAGCTGACTTCCGATAATATATAGTTATCGGAAGTCAAGAAATACAGTTAGGAGAGGAAAAATGCTCGTTCCAGACAATAAAAACACCCCCGCATTCAGCAAGCAGCAAATGGACAAAATAAACTATTATATCTCCCACTCGAAAAGCAGCAATACGAAAAAGAGCTATTATGCGGATTGGAAGCATTTCACCGATTGGTGCACATTACATAATGTTTCACCCCTTCCAGCTGAGGTAGAAACGATTTGCTTCTACTTAACAGAGCTGGCAGAAACTCATCGGTTCTCGACACTAAGACGACGGATTGCTTCTATAAGTGAGGCACATAAAATGAGCATGCATGTCAGTCCGACAAAAAGCTTAGAAGTGATTGCACTGATGGATGGAATACGCAGAGAAAAAGGCTCACGGCAAAAGCCGAAGAAAGCATTGATGCTTCAAAATCTGCCTGATTTAATAAGTGAGATTGATACATCGACATTAGCAGGTGTCCGAGATAAAGCGATTATTCTTTTAGGCTTTGCCCTTGCAAGCAGACGGTCAGAGTTAGTGGCGATAAATGTGGATGATTTGGAGTTTCATGATTTTGGCATGGACGTTAGTGTACGGGATACGAAAACGAGAAACGATGATTTGATTAAAGGGGTTGTGTTTTCGAATAATGATTATTGCCCTGTGAAAGCAACAGAGGATTGGATCGAAACTGCCAAGCTTTTTAATGGAGCATTGTTCCGGTCGATTGATCGACACGGCAATATGAAGGGACGCCTTAGTGATAAGTCCATTTCATTAATCATTAAGAAGTATGTTGCATTAGCTGGCATGGACCCAAGACAATTTGGCGGGCACAGCCTGCGGAGCGGATTATCGACAAGTGCGGCGATGATGGGCATGACCGATATTGCCATCATGAAACAGACTGGTCATAAAACAAGAGAAATGGTTGATCGGTATGTACAGGCAGGGCAAAGGTATCGGAATAATGCGAGTAGTGTTTTGCGGAATTTGTGAATGTGGAAATTTGCTATATATAATGGAAGAAACTCGGTTTTTTTTCGGTGTTTTTCATTAAAAAGGAGAAATGGATGGTGCTCCATTTCTCCTTTTTGTTTTATAACTGTGCACCGTTTGTCTCAATCACTTTTTTATACCAATAAAACGAGTCCTTTTTGATTCTGTCATAAGAACCATTACCTAAATCATCTGCATCAACATAGATAAAGCCATAGCGTTTTGACATTTGAGAGGTGGACGCACTAACGATATCAATACAGCCCCATGAAGTATAGCCGAACATTTCGACTCCTTCCTTGCAGGCAAGATTCATTTGCTCAAAATGCTTGCGGAAGTAATCGATGCGATACTCATCATGGACCTTGCCATCGACTAATTCATCAATCGAGCCAATCCCATTTTCGACGACAAACAATGGTAAGTGATAACGATCATACAAATCAATCAGTGATATGCGTAAACCGACAGGGTCTACTTGCCAGCCCCAGTCACTAATATCTAAGTAGGGATTTTTTACGCTCGTAATTAAATTGCCACCAACCTTTTCCATTTTATCTTCATTTACGCTTTTAATCATCGACATATAGTAGCTGAAGGAAACAAAGTCAACGGTATGCTGTTTTAATATTTCATCGTCTCCTGCGAGTTTATCAATGATAATATCATTTTCTGCCAAATAACGCTTCATGAACAGCGGATATTCGCCAAATACCTGGACATCTGCATAGAAGGAGTTATCTCGATTATGTCTTTGCGCAAGCAGGACATCCTCTGGATTAGAGGTTAATGGGTAAGCTAGCGTTTTTGTCAGCATACAGCCAACCTGTGCATTTTCAATCATTTCATGTGCGTATTTCGTTGCTAAGCTGCTTGCGACAAATTGATGGTGCAAGGCTTGGTAGATCGCTGCCTCTGCCTCTTTTTTGCTTGCATACTTTTCTTCAACAACACCAACTGTTGTGAATGGATGTCTAAAGACACTGTCAATTTCATTAAAGGTTAGCCAGTATTTCACATACTCTCCAAAGTGTTCAAAGCAAACCTTCGAATAGGTAACAAACATATCCACTACCTCACGTGAAACCCAGCCATCATAATGATTAACTAAATAAAGCGGCATCTCGTAATGAGACAGGGTAACAAGTGGTTCGATTTTTCGTTTGCGCATTTCTTTAAAAAGACGTACATAGTAATCAATGCCCGCTTGAATCGGCTCTTCTTCTGTTCCTGTTGGAAAAAGCCTTGTCCAAGCAATCGAAACCCTTAAAACCTTCATGCCCATTTCTTCCATTAACGCTAAATCCTCTTCATAGCGATGATAAAAGTCAATGCCCCGTCTTTTCGGATAATAAACAGTATCATCTGTTTGCATGGCTTCTTCTATTTGCTCTGGACTAACATGCCACTGACTGACATAATCGCTTTTATCAATGTTGGGCTTATACATTGCTACATCTGCGACAGACATTCCCTTGCCGTCTTTATCCCAAGCACCCTCTGCTTGGTTTGCTGCAATCGCTCCACCCCATAAAAAACCTTTTGGAAAATAACTTTTCTCTGCCATTTATATCTGCCCCTTTTCATCTGCTGCTGGAAGCTCAAGGCTAGCACCATTTGTTTCAATAATCTTTTTATAATAATGGAAGCTTTCTTTCTTTAAACGTTTCATACTGCCACTGCCGTCATTTTGCTTATCAACATAGATAAAGCCATAGCGTTTTTCCATTTCACCTGTTCCGGCTGAGACAATATCAATCGGTCCCCACCATGTATAGCCAATAATATTGCAGCCATCCTTGATTGCCTCTGCCATCATTTCTACATGGTCCTTTAAATAGACCATTCTGTCTCGATCGTCAATTTTCCCATCGACTACCTTGTCATGCAGGCCAATTCCGTTTTCTACGATAAAGAGCGGCTTTTGATAGCGATCTGTCAGTTCATTACATACATAGCGAAGTGCTAATGGATCAATCGGCCATCCCCAAGGAGTTTCCTGTAAATACGGATTTTTTTTGCCTATGATGCCACCCGTATTTCCAAGAATCTTCATGCCTGCTTCATGTAGAGAACTGCGATAGAAGCTGAAGCCAAGATAGTCACACACACCCTCTTTAATTACAGCTAAGTCTTCACTTGGTATAGTTAAATTCAATTCATGTTCTTCTACTATTCTATTAAAGTAAGCCGGATACTCTCCTCTTAATTGCACATCACTGTAAAATAACGATCTTCTTCTTAGCTCATTTGCTGCAAATATATCCTCTGGATTACATGTTGCTGGATATACCGGGCTTAATGAAAGCATACAGCCAATCTGATTTTCGTTATCGACTTGATGACCAATTAAAACAGCCTTTGCGCTTGCCACAAACATATGGTGACTTGCATGATACATATCCTCAAGCTTTTCTTTTTCATCTACATCACCAATATGAAGTCCTGCACCTAAAAGTGGAAGCGTATGGGTATGGTTTATTTCATTAAACGTCATCCAATACTTAACTAACCCTTTGTAGCGATTAAAGACAACTTCACAATATCTTTCAAAGAAGCTAATCAGCTTGCGGTTCTTCCAGCCACCATATGCCTTCACTAAATGAAGCGGTGTTTCAAAATGGGATAAGGTAATGACTGGCTCGATGTTGTAAGACTTTAATGTTTGAAACATATCCTCATAGAAGGCAAGGCCTTTCTCATTTGGTTCTTGTTCATCTCCATTTGGAAAGATTCTGCTCCACGCAATCGATGTGCGGAAGCATTTCAAGCCAATCTCTGCTAATAATGCAATATCCTCTTTGTATGTGTGGTAAAAATCAATCGCCTCATGGCTTGGATAAAACACGCCATCTCGCACCTCTAGCTTTAAATCATCGAATCTATTTTTTCCAACTGGCAGAATATCTGAAACACTTAACCCTTTGCCATCCTCTAGATATGCTCCCTCTGCTTGATTAGCAGCAATCGCACCGCCCCATAAAAACCCTTCTGGAAATTTACTCATATTGTTGCACCTCCACTGTTATTCCATTTCATTAAAGGCACAAAGTCCTTAGCATGGTTTTTGATAATGTCTGCTTGCGCTGCTTCTGGCACATTCGTAAAAATCATCATCGTTGTCGGATCAAACCCTGCTTCTTTTATTACTTCTAAATCAAACTCTGCCAGCACTTGACCTTTTTCAACTTTATCACCGACTTTTACCTTAGGCTTAAATCCTTTGCCGTTTAACTCGACTGTATTAATACCAATATGAAGCAGGATTTCTACACCAGAAGAGGAAGTAATCCCAAATGCATGACCTGTTGGGAAAGCGACCTCAACTGTACCTGAAACTGGTGCATAAAGAATGCCTTTCTCTGGTATAATCGCAATCCCATCTCCCATAGCACGAGAGGAGAAAACTTCATCTTTCACCTCATCAAGGGAAATAGCATGACCAATAACAGGCAACTGAATTTTAGAAGGATCTGCATCTGCAGTCGGTTTAATCTCTATCTCATCTTCCTTAATCCCAATAAAGTAGGTTAGTGCAGCACTTAAGATAAAGGCGCCTGCTATACCGATAACATAATAGATAAATGTATCTCCAAGAAAGGCAGGCAATGTTGTTATTGCTGGGAAAACATAAACAATTGCTTTGGTTTGCATCGCACCCATAAAGGCACCCATAATTCCGCCGGCAATCGCTTGAGCTATAAGCGGTCGCTTAAAGCGAACAGATAAGCCGTATACGATTGGCTCTGTGATGCCACCAAGTAATGCTGGCAGAATCGAAGACAATGCTAATGTTTTCGTCCCTTTGTTTCTGCTTCGTAAGAATACGCCAAGGGCAACACCGGCACTTGCAAACGTAGCTGCTGCAATCATTGGACGAAGTGTATCAAAGCCATATGTGGAGAGGTTATTGATCATAATTGGCACAATGCCCCAATGGATACCGAGCATCACTAAGAATGTCCAGCCTGCACCAATCACTAATCCAGCTAATAAACCACTCTTACTGCTAATAAAGTTCATCAAGTCGCCAAGCCCATTCCCTAAACCAACACCAATTGGACCGATGACCATAACTGTTAACGGAACCATGATTAATAACGCAACCATCGATAATGCAAAAATTTGAATGCTTTTTGGAATAAAGCGCTTTAAAAGCTTCTCTAAATGAGAGTAAACATAGATGGCAACAATGGCAGGAATAACTGTTCCTGAATAACTCATAAGAACTGCAGGTATGCCAAGGAAGTCAACTGTCACACCATTCTCTGTCACAAGCCCTGTGAAATTCGGTTCTAATAATGCGGCAACGATTGCTAATGCTACGAACTGATTTACCTTAAATACTCTTGCTGCACTCACAGCAAGAAATAATGGTAGAAAGTAAAAGACACTATTGCCTGCAGCAGATAAAATTTTATACGTACTGCCTTCTGCATCTAAAATATGATATTGAGATAATAGCACTAATAGAGCTTTCGTCATTCCCGCACCGGCTAAAGCAATGATAATCGGATTAAATATGGATGAGATTACGTTGAAGAAGCGTATGAAAATATTGCCTGATTTCTCTTCTTTTTCGTCCTGTGACACATCATCACTATCTGAACCAAGTGCACTTTTTATTTTGTATTTATTCATGATATACTGATACACGTCAGCAACTTCATTACCAATCACCACCTGGAATTGACCATTGGCCTCAACAATGGACAGAACACCTGGCAGATCTTGAATTTTGGCCTTATTTGCTTTAGCAATATCAGCATCCTTTAACTTAAAACGTAATCTTGTCACACAATGGTACAGGCTCACAATATTTTGTTCCCCACCAACGCTGTCAATGATTTCCTGCGAAAGCTTACCATAATCTTTTGACATATTGAACGCTCCCTTTACTTTATGAAGTTTTTCTTTGCACATTTACTATAACAATTTAGTTAACGCTTTCATTAAAATTTCGATTTTTGGAAACCGTTACATTATATAAGGAGATTAAAAAATGGGGCAATTAATTTTACGATTACTTGTTGTGCTTAATAATGAGAAATTAGATTCTACCAACTATCACATTGCGATGACTTTATTGAATCATTATCATAATATAAACACTTTAAGCATTACAGAGGTTGCAAAGCTATGTAATGTATCTAAGTCAACTGTATCTAAATTTGCGCGTTCGATTGGCTTTGACGATTATTTTGATTTGAAGGACGCGGCCGTCTTTATTGAAAATCGCTTTCAAAATGATTTAAATTATGTCTCAAACATCCTTTCATCCATTGAGAGACTTGGAACAGAAAGCTATTTTGATGCCATTATCAAAGATATCGAAGCATACAAAAATCAAATTGATTTAGATGCTATCGATCGATTAGCAAGTGATCTATTAAACTACGAAAACGTAGCTGCCTTTGGATTACTATTCTCTGAATCAGCAGCAATTGATTTACAATATAAATTAGCATATAACGGCAAATTCATTGTGACATTCCAAAGTGATATAAAGCAGGAGGAGTATATTGAGCAAGCAAACGAGGATACGCTTATCATTATTTTCTCCAATTCAGGGAATTTCTTAGCGAAACAACAGCTGCGAGCAGGAACACCAAAAAAGAATGTATTCAAGCATACAAAAGCAAAAATCGTAGCCGTCACATCTAATACAGAAGTGAAGGATTATCCGTTCGTCGCCGATGGCATTTACTTTCCACATCAAACAGAAATCCAGACACATGCGGTGCTGTATCAGATTATTATGGATATGCTTGTGAGCAGGTTTCGGTATTATCGTAAGTTGGAGCAGGTAGAATAGGGAAATTAGAAAACAATTAGCTAGCATGTCTAATTGTTTTTTTAAATTGGATTTGAAGTTGTTCCATTTTTCTAATGGAGCTATTTTAATGGAAAACGTATAGTATAGAAGAAATGCGGAATTGTACTTGTAGATTATGGGAGTCAAAACGAAGGTAGTTAAAAGGAAAAATGATAACCTGTTTTCATGGATTAATTGCGTTACAAGGTTACACCCCAACCAGGAGCAATGCTTATTCCATGCTCCTGTTCTTCATCATGCCTTATATCGGATTTGTTGGTTCAGAATAGAACTCAACCAAATCACCTCTCGCCATTCCCTTTGTATATTCGATAATTTCACCTGAAAGATCATGGGTTGTACCCTCTGTTAATAAGCATGGACTTTCACTTTTGATATTCAGCAATTGGCTTTCCTTCTGGTCTGAAAAGGAAATTCGCATCCGCTGTTTTTGCTTAACTAATGTTATGTCGTATTGGTCTTTTAACACTTGATATAAGGAAACATTCTCTTCCATATGCTTTTCAATCCCAGTACAAAACTTATAGGGAATTACACTGAGTTCAATCACAACTGGTGTTCCATCAACAATTCTTAGTCTTTGTAAGCAAAAGATTTCTTCTCCTTGTGAAATCTCTAATGTTTTTGCCATAAATTCATTGGCTTTCTCTCTTTTCATATAAATCGTTTTAGTAGAGGGTTTCAGCCCTTTATCCAACATCCCTTTTGTGAAGCTGTTTACGGAAATAAAGTTATATTGTATCCTTTTGTTGGTAATAAATGTGCCGACTCTTTCTCTGCGTTCAACAAAGCCTTCCTTTTCCAAAACGGAAATAGCATGTCTTGCGGTCATTCTGCTGATTTTGTGAATTTCCGCCAATTCCCGCTCTGACGGCAGTTTGTCACCATGCTTTAATGTTCCGTTACTGATTTCTTCGATTATTTTTGTTTTGATTTGCTGATAATATGGAATATCTTCCTCTATCTCTTTCATTTAGCAACTCCTCACATTTACCCATTTCTAGGAAACTCCTTATTATAATGATACTCTTATTCTATCAAAGAAAAAAAGAAGCTTTAAATAAAAAGCCCCAAAATGTCTATACATTCACAGATAAATCTTTTTTTAAGCCATATCCAAAAGCACCATAGCTTTCACAAACCTTTGCAGCCGCCGTGGCTGCAACGTGCATCGCTTCTTGAGCATTACGGGATTGGTGGAATTGTGTTAAAAACATGGCAATAAACGAATCCCCGGCTCCAAGCGTATCAATCACATTGGCATTGATAATTGGCTGTTCAAAAATATGACCATCAGCAAGTAATAATGACCCTTCAGCTCCTCTTGTTATGCCAACAAATGGAGTTCCCAATTCATTCACATGGTGCATAAACGTAATACACTCTGATTTTGTTAGATCACTACCAGAGAAAAAGGCGTATTGAATATGCGGGCAAATTGTTTGGATATATTCATCTTCGCGTCGTGATGAAAAATCAAACGAGATTGGCACCATTTCGGCCAAAACAGGCAGCTCTGTTTCAATACGGCTATAGACGCTTGTATGCATTAAGTCGTGTGAGGAAATGAAGTCCAGGTCCGCTTCCGTGAAGTTCAATTTAACAAGAGATTGAACCCCACCCTTATTAGAGCTAACGAAAACGCGATCACCATCGTCATTTAACGCAACGACAGATTCCCAGTTTGGTCCATATGCTTTTCTAATTCTTGAGACATCAATATTTTCTGAAACAAGACTTTTTAATACATGGTCACCTGCCGTATCATCACCTAATATTCCAATGTAGGAACTCTTTGTGACACCATTTCTTTTCGCTAAAACAGCCACATTTAATGCATTGCCGCCAGGGTAAATCTCACCTCGATCTTTATAAAAATCAACCACGTTATCACCAACACCAATTAACTTCATTCTATCCACCACCAATTTAGTCTTTAAAAGTAACACCCCTTCAATACGAAGGGGATTTTTTGCACCTATACGGCATTTCTAGTAAGAGTGTTCAAAAATTTATGGATGCGTTCATTTTTATTACTGGAATGGAAGAAGTGTTGAGGTGGCGCATCTTGAACAATCACCCCTTGGTCGATAAACACAATTCTGTCGCCAACCTCACGAGCAAAGCCCATTTCGTGCGTAACCACCACCATTGTCATACCTTCTAATGCCAGATTTTTCATGACAACAAGCACTTCCCCTACAAGCTCAGGATCTAATGCAGAAGTAGGCTCATCAAACAAGAGCATCTTCGGCTTCATCGCCAAAGCCCTAGCAATCGCAATCCGTTGCTGCTGCCCACCTGAAAGGGAGTGTGGATAGGCGTCCTGTTTATCTGACAGTCCTACTTTTTCAAGCAGTACCTTTGCTTCTTCAATAGCTGCTTCCTTTTTCATTTTTCTGACATGAATTGGTCCTTCAATGATATTTTCAAGCACTGTTTTATGTGCGAATAAATGAAAGCCTTGAAAGACCATGCCAATTTCTGTGCGGAATCTACTAAGTTCCTTTTCAGAGTATGGATGCTTTTTTCCTTTGCTTTCTTTAAATAAGATTGAGTTGCCTTCTAAAAGAATATCTCCGCCAGAAGGATATTCAAGCGCATTAATCATCCGGAGAAGCGTGCTTTTGCCGCTGCCGCTCGGACCAATTATTACGACAACCTCGCCTTTATTTACAGATAAATCGACCTCTTTTATAACCTCTTTTCCAGAGAAGGACTTTTTAATGCTGGCTAGCTGTAACATTCCGTTTTCCTCCCCGCTTTTCTAAATAATTAACTGCGATTGCAAGTGGATAATGCAGAATCCAGTAAATAATCGCTACAAGTGTAAAGATCAGCATATTCTGATAGGTCGAGGCAGCAAGCAGATTCCCTTGATGCATAACTTCAGTAACTGTAATAACAGCAGCTAATGACGAATTTTTGATCAAAATAATCGCTGAGTTGCCGATAGCAGGAAGAACATTACTGAATGCCTGGGGAAGAATAATCCTCCGCATCGCCTTTGAATAGTCCATGCCAACTGCCTTCGCAGCTTCCATTTGACCTGTTGGTACGGCTTTGATCCCAGCGCGGAAGGTTTCCGCTAAATAACCGCCCTCGTTAAAGGAAAGCGCAATAATCGCCGACTGAAACGCTGTCAGTGTTATGCCAAAGGAAGGAAATACAAAGTAAACGTACATCATCTGAACTAGTAAGGGAGTGCCTCTAACGATGCTGATATAGATACTACATATCCTATTAATCACTTTATTTTTCGATAATCTGCCCAATGCGACTATCAAACCCAGTATTAAGGACAAGATAAGCGACAGAATCGTTAATTCAATTGTAATGACAGTTCCTTGCAGCAAGCTTGGCATAAAATCAACAATATTTTCCCATATCGCATTCATTTATGAACCTCCTCTCATTCATTAAAGTCCCAATCTACTCCCCATTTTCCATAAATCTCCTTAAACGTACCATCCTCTTTTGCCGCTATAATTGCTTCATTTAATTTATCTACTAAAGCTGTGTTATCCTTGGCAATGCCGATGCCAATCTCGCCAGCAAGGGAAGGAACATAATCCTCTACCACACGGAATTTAGCATCAGGATTTTTGCTTTTTAAATATGTGAATGTTGGAGAATCAGCAATTGCTGCATCTAAACGCTTGTTTTGAATATCCTTTAATAAATCAGCAGTAGTTTCATATGTTTTGATAGTTAAATCAAGTGAACCATTATTTTCTTCCAGCATGTCTTTGTAGGATGTTCCGATTTGCACTCCAACTGTTTTTCCTTTTAAATCTTCAAGCGATGCCGTTTTCGTGTCACCTTCTTGGACAATTAAACCTTCTCCATAACCAAAGACAGGCTCTGTAAAGTTAATAACCTTTTTTCTCTCATCGGTAATATACATACCATCTACAATCACATCTGCTTTGTCAGATTGAAGGGAAGGAATAAGAGAATCCCATTCTGCCGTTTGCATTTCTACTTTAAGATCAGCTCTTTTTGCCAAGTCATTAATGATGTCATACATAAAGCCTTCATATTTACTAGTTTTTGGGTCAATAATCCCGAATGGTGCCCCACCGGCTGTAGTAATAACGCGAATCGTATCATCACTGTCAGATCCTTTGCCAGATGTAGATGAGTTAGAATTACCACAAGCAGATAAAGCGACTAAAAGCATACAAAGCAAACCAATGAATAGACCTTTTTTCATTTTTATTCCCCCATGTTGGTTTATTGTAAGATACTCCGAATTCTCCTATTTAAGGTAAGCGCTATCATTATTTTTTAGAAGATTAATAAAGTTTCTCCATTCCTTATCCTTGTCAACTCACCCTTTCTATATTTATCTGAATTTTTAGTTTTCGTTGAATTTATCATATCATAGAATTTCTTCTTGGTATATACCAAAAGATTATTTTCTATGTCAGATATTCTACCAATTTACATGAAAATTTCCGTTAACCTTCTGTGTTGGCAAGGAAATGACAAATGCATCTGAATCGATATTTTTCACCACATGCAATAATTCCGCCCATTCACCATTAACAATCACACAAAGCAATACGGAACGATCTGTATGACTGTATACCCCCATAGCATTCCAAGAAGTAACGCCCCTACTTAACGTCTTATTTAATTGCGTGGAAACAGTTTCCCCTTGATTTGTGATAATCATGATCGTGTTTCTTTGCGCAATATGTAAAATCGCATCATATGTTTTTGTACCAACAAAAAACGATAGAATCGTAAACATTGCTGCTTCTAAATCAAAGAGATATGCTGAGACGACAACGATACTGGCACTGAAAATAAGACCGAAATTACCAATGGAGATATTGTAATACTTCGCTACAACACGAGAAAGAATGTCAAGGCCACCCACTGAACCACCAAGCCTGAGAATTAAGGCCGCTCCTATTCCCGATACCATTGCTCCGAATATTGCATTTAGCAGCGTATTATTCGTCCATACTGCCTGAATAGCAATCCATTCAAGAAAGACAGAAGAAATGATAACAGAGAAAATCGTATAAAGGATAAATTTCTTGCCAATATGAATGTAGCCAAGAACGAGCAAAGGTATATTGAAAAGAAAATACTGGATTCCCATCGGCCAGCCGAATAGATGATAAAATATGACACAAACACCGCCAAGTCCTCCGGCCAAAAGCTCAGCAGGCGCTAGAAATTGATTAGTACCTAAGGCGAATAAAAAGCATCCTGCCGTTAATCCTGCCATATCAAAAGTGATGCGAGATTTGTTGCCAAGTCGTAAATTGTGCTGAAGCTTAAGTGAATATCCTTTTTCCATCTTACTAACCTAGTATGCTTCTAATATTTTTTAGTGAATGCTGTAAGGCTTTATCTGGTTCTAGATAATAACTGGAGGCTGCTAATTCCAAAGACAAATAGCCTTTGTATCGAAAGCTATCAATCTCGTCTAAATATCTTTTTATCGGTAAGCTTCCATCGCCAACAGCAAGATGCCCGGACGGAGTTCCATCAATAAGGTGAATGTGACGCAAATCTGCTCCAAGTGTTTCAAAATAGTCTTGGATTGAATCACCTGCAACTGCCATTGCAACAATATCCAGCATGCCTTTAAGACTGTTCATGTTAACGTCCTGGAGCATTTGCTTTAAGGTGTGAATATTTGTGACTAAATTTGACTCAAATGGCTGTAACGGTTCCAACAATAACGTTACACCTAGTTCTTCTGCCCTTTTAGCAAGTGCTGCAAGTGCATCAAGAGAATAGCTCCAGGCATCTGCAATCGGCTCATCATAATAGCCCCACCCTGATGTCATCAGCATGAAGTTTGTGCCCAATTCCTGTGTTATTTCAATATTTTTCATATAATAATCAATACTGCGCTTTCGAATGTCAGCTTCACTTGCTGCAATATTGTTTGCATACATGAGCTGTTCGGGAGTATAGCAGATTAGCTGAAGATCATAGCTTTCCATTTCCCTTCTTATTCTTGCTGCATCTGCCAAGGTGACATCCTCTGAATACAAGTGTGGAAAGCCTCCCCATAATTCAATATTAGCAACCTCATGCTTCACCATCGACTGAAGAAAGTATTCTAGTGAATAATTCATATAATGCAGATTCATCCCTGCGAGTTTAGATATTTTCATGCTCTCACCCCCAAATACGCAAGTGCATTCTCTAATGGTTTAACAGGATCCGTAATATATCTGCTGCCAACCAGTTCTAGGGTCAAAAACCCTTGATAATCATGGTCGTTGATTTCATGTAAATACTGAATTAACGGTAAATTACCATCACCAGGAGCGAGATGACCGGAATCAACGAAATGAAGATGTCGTAAATCCTTGCCCAATTCGCGGAAACACTGATCAAGGGTTTCGCCTGCAGCCGCCATTGGAGCTGTATCAATGACAGCTTGTAAATGAGCAGAGTCTACCTCCCTTAACATCCTTTTTAAGTCTGTTGAATGATGAATCAGATTAGACTCTTTTAGTTCCAAGGCTTCAAGAACGGCGGTAATATCCAGTTCTTGCGCCTTTTTCGCAATTGTCTCAAGAGAGTCTCTTGCCCTTTTCCATGCTTCCTCTACAGGCTCATTATAATAGCCTTTGCCTGGAACTATTTGCAGCATGCTTGCACCAAGCTCTTTAGTCACTTCAAGACTTTTTATAAAATAATTAACACTTCTATTTCTAACACTTTGTTCTTTTGCGGCTATATTAATAGGATAAATACACTGTTCAGGGGTAACGCAAATCAGCTGCAACTGGCACTTTTCGATTTCCTTCCGGATTTTCCTGACCTCACTCAACGTGACAGCTTCCATATATAAATGTGGTGATGCTGCCCATAATTCAATATTTTTCAAGCCAAGCCTAACCATAGAATCCAAAAAGAACTCGAATGAGTGCCGCCGGAAATGTTCATTCATACCTGCAAGCTGTGACAGTTCCAATTTCCTCATTCCTTCATCACTCCATTTAATAAGGGTTAAATACCTGTACAACCTTTGCAGCAATGTTTGCACCTGATTGTAAGCATTCCTGAATGCTTTTTCCGTTAACAAGACCATGTATATATCCTGCGATAAACGAATCACCGGCGCCAACTGTGTTTACAACAGGAACACGGACAATATCCGCTTCGTAGAAACGGTTGCCATTATAAGCAATGCTGCCCTTTTCCCCTAATGTAACAATAACCGTCCTTGGGCCAAGCTGATGCGCATCTTTCATGTATGCTTCGATATAAGAGTCTTTTTGATGATAGGAGAAAAAGGCATAATCGACATTTGGCAAAATTGACTTAACCTCTTCATTTTCAAGCTTCACCGAAAAATCATAAACAATTCGCACACCTGTTTGTTTTATTAGTGGAAGCTGATGATTTACTTTGCCCCAAAAGGATGTGTGCACGAGATCATGTTCAGCTATGAATTCCATATCACTCTGATTTAGCTTAAAGTTTTCAAGCACACCTTCAAAATACTTTGTATGAATTCTTTCTGTGCCTTTTAAAGCCATCTTCGTGATAGCTGTATTTCCTTGTTTTTGCTGAAAAAAGGAGAGGTTGATGGTATGTTTTTTCAAAAAGCTAAGCATTTGCTCTCCATAATCATCATCACCTGTCACACTGACAAGGGAAACTGGCACAGCCAATCTGCTTAAATGAACAGCAACATTGACAGAATTACCAGTCGGACAGCTGATGCCAAGCTCTTCATAATCATCGATACAGTTATCACCAACAGTTACGACCCGCATTATCTCCCTCCTATTCTCCGAGAATATGGACAACAAATTCCCGAAGCAGTGGTCCGTCCATTTCCACAAAATAGATGGTTTGCCGTGAGCCTATCACCATTTCCCCGTCATGGAGCGGAAAAAAAGTATCTTTCCCAATTAGAGCAGATCTTAAGTGGGAATAGCCATTAACCGCCATTTGTCCATCTGAGTGCAGGAATCGTGCATGATGATAATCATTTACTCGTGGTGCAAGGCGCTCCAGCATCTCAAGCAGGTCCTTTTCTATATCAGGCAACCCTTCATTAACGGTAATGCCACTAGTTGTATGCTTTGTCATAATATGAACAGTGCCAATAGTTAATCCTGCTGTGGCAACTGCTTCCTTCACGGTATCTGTAATATTAATGATTTCCAGATCATGTTTTGTTTGCAAGGAAATTGTTTTTACAACTGATTTCATCCCTCATACCCCCGATCCAGATCCAGTAATACAGCCGCATTATCATGAAAAATATTCGCTTCAAGCTTAGGATTTAACTGCAAATCCTGTACAGCCCAAACAAGCCTTTTAGGATCAACTCTTGGTGAATTAGAACCAAAAACAATCTGCTTGGCAAGGCTTCGCTTTATATTGTTAAGACCAATCTTCTGCTCAAGCACCTGTCTAACAGAGTCAGATGGAGTACCGCTGAAAAGGATAGATGTATCAAAATAAACATTTTTGTATTTAACTCCTAGCATAAAGGCTTCAGATACCCATGGCCACGCAAATTGAGCAATGATTACCTTTAAGGCTGGAAAATCTTGAATGACTTTTTCAAGCATTAGCGGGTGTGCCAATGCTGCTTGACCTATTGGTGATAAGCTCATACCACAGTGAAAAAAGATCGGTATGTCTAGTTCACAGCAAAGCTGATAGATTGGATAAGCATAATCTTTGTTGTTTATATCAAATTGTTGTAGGGAAGGATCTAATTTCAGTCCTTTTAGTCCATATTCTTTGATTGATTTTTCAAGCTCCACTAATGCATTAGGATTCTTTGGGTCGACGGAAGCGAAACCAATAAAGCGAGAGTTTTTTTCCACTAACCAGGAAATTTGTTCATTTGTGACGAGCTTACAGCCATGTGCAGTGGTGCAATCAATTGGCATTATAACCGCCTTTTCAATGCCGGCCGCATCAAGCTGATACATATGTGACGCCAGTGAGTGCGGTGAACTGTAAACACCATAAACATCCTTAACGTATTTTTCCAGTGCTGGGTCTTGATCAACGATTTCCTTTATATGCAGCGGGTGCTGATGAATATCAATCAGAATAATCACTACCTTTAATTAGAATGGTGTGCTAAAGGAGTATGTTAAGAATACTCCTTCTGCATTACTATTAGTAAGCAAGTGTTCTGTAATATCTTCTCTTATCCAATGAATGACCGCGCTTATTCTCTAAATGAATACTCACACGTTGTAAAGCAGTTGCTAGGACGAGCGGTGCTAAATACTTTCTGAATTCCGTGCTAATACCCTCAAGAACATAGTCTTTTGTATCAAAAATCGTTAGCTTTTTCGTAAAGTCATTCGCAAAATTCTCGACACGATCCATTAATGGACGAGTCTCATCCTCCGATTTTAAAAGGATCATACTCATATTTTCATCAACAATCTCGATTGTGCCATGGAAAAACTCTGCAGCATGTATCGCCTTTGTCGGAATCCATTGCATTTCCTCCAGCACACACATGGAATAAGCATATGTTCTGCCCCATGCAGTGCCAGAGCCGACAAGCATATGATACGTTTCATCCTTATATTTATTGGCAAATTCCTCTGCCTTTTTATCACTGTCTTGTTTTACTTGGACTAATTGATTTGGTATTGCTTCTAATTGGGAGATAAATCTTTCATAGTCTTGAAATTCGCCGTTGTTATGAATCAAGCGGAAAATAACGATATACATTTGCAGATTAATAGAATCTGCCGCAAAATCATTTTCAGCATAGTTAGCAATTGGATAGTCAACGATATTCGCTAAAGCAGTTCCCATTTCACCAACTAAGCCAAGCGTTGTTGCTCCTCTTTGCTTACAGAATTCCGCTGCAGCAACTGTTTCTGCAGTTGTCCCAGATAACGATGACAAAATAACAAGCGAATCCTCGCCAAATTGCTTATGGTTTTGCAGCATAAACTCAGAAGCGATCTCCGCGTATGTTGGAATCGTCGAAATCGAATTTAGCATATACTCAAATGGATACATAATCGCAATCGAACCGCCAGAGCCAAGCAAAAAGATATTTTTAAATTTTTTCTTGGAGATTTCATCGACCTTTGCTTCAATTTCTCCTCTTAATCCCACTGCCCCTAATGTGACTTTCAAGTAGTTTTCCTTATTAAATTTTAACAATGGTAATCACTCCTTATCAGATTGTCATCCTGGTATATACCAGTATTTAGGAAAATAATTTTGTGTTGTTGCAGATGATAATGGTACGGGATAAATCTTCGGAACGTGCTTTGATGGCTGTAACGGAAGAAGGTAAAAACTCTTGTTGAAAAGTTTCGTAATGTGGTAATTTGTTCCTTGTGTAACAGTATTCCTTTAAGTAACAAATAGATGATGTTAATTCTTTACTGATTGGTATATACCAAAATAATTGTCAATATGGTATATACCAAGATTTACTTTGATATTAACACAGTCTATTATTTTGTACAATATTCTAAATTATATTTATTTTTCGACAAATCTTCTCAACTATTAAATATTCGATATAACCGCTCTACTGCTTCGACAACCTTGTCTTCCTTCACATTGGCAAAGCCTAATACCAGCTTAATCCCTTTCTCCTTCGTACAGATGTCCTTTAACAAGAAACGTTTCATACTATAAATCTCAAGCTTTTCTTTCACTGCTCTTTCCTCTATTTCCTGATAGCTTTTTTCTGAATGAACATGAGCAAGAAAATGCAAGCCTGCAGGTACAGCGTCTACTTCGATTTTATGAGAAAACCTTTTATTAAGCTCTGTGATTAACAGCTTTCTGCGCGTTTCATAGTGGTGGTTCATCTTCTTCACATGTTTTGCATAATTCCCACTTTCTATAAAATAATGCAAGGTGTAAAGCATTAAAGAATTACTGTACTGGATGAAATTAGTGTAATATTGCCGATATTTCCTTAACAATTCAGGAGGTAAAACCATATAGCTGATCCGCAGTCCAGGCAGCACTGTTTTTGAAAAGGTTCCCATGTAAATAACGCGATGATTTCGATCTAAGCTCTGTAAGGAAGGAATATTATCTGTTTCATATTTAAATTCACTGTCATAGTCATCCTCCACAATATATCTATCATCCCCTTTTGCTGCCCAGTTCAACAGCTCGATTCTTCTAGAAATTGGCATGATTTTACCTGTAGGAAATTGATGGGACGGTGTCACAAATACAATATTGGCATTTGCAGCTTCTATATCTGTCAGTTTGATTCCTTGGTCATCTAAGGATATCGGCTCAACAGCAAAATTCATTTTTTTTAGCAGCTCGAAAAAGCGGGCATACCCTGGATTTTCTAATGCGATGACAGAATTGTGGTTCATACATTCCATCAATTGACCAACCAATAATTGTGTACCTGCTCCAATTACGATTTGTTCTGGTTCACAATTAACGCCACGGGTAATAGCAATCATGCGACAAATTGACTCCCTCACTTCATATGGTCCTTGGCTGTAAGTCATTTCAGATAGCTCTCTTGGATAAGAGTAAATCGCTTTTTCCTGACACTTAAGCCATTCCTTAAATGGAAAATAAGAAATATCAGAAGCCATATGTGAAAGGGACAGCCACCCTTCTCTATTTACTGGTTTTTCTCTTAAGTCATCAGGCAGTTTATCTGTACCCCCGCTATCTTGTTGTACAAATTCTGTTATGTTTTCTACAAAATAGCCTTTTCGTTCCTGTGTGTAAATATAACCTTCTGCCAACAGCTGTTCATAGCCAATCTTGACAGAATTAATACTAACATCCAAGCCTTCCGCTAATGCTCTTTTCGATGGCAATTTTTCATGTGCCTTCAGTTTACCATTGAGAATATTATCTTTAATTCCTTCGTAAATTTGCTGGTAAATAAAATTGGTATCTCGTTGTTTATCAATTAATAGGAACATACTCTCCTCCCATCTGGTACCAGATTTTTTTCAGATTTGGTGCTTTTTATTATATCAGATTATTGCCATAATTCTCTCGTAATCTATCGACAAGGGAGAGACTAAGATGCCAACCTCTTATTCACAAACAGCACAATTACAGGAAAAAAGAGCAAAATACGTGCCGAAGGGTGTCAGTAACGGCAATTTAAATTTTGTCAAAGCTGCCAAAGGAGCAACGGTAACAGATATTGATAATAGAGAATGGATTGATTTTGCCGGTGCTATCGGAACATTAAACGTAGGCCACAGTCACCCGAAAGTAACGGCTGCTGTTAAAAGCCAGGTAGAAAAGTTTTTACACCCTGGCTTTAACGTCATGATGTACGAGGGCTATATTAATCTTGCAGAAAAACTATGCCAAATTACTCCTGGAGATTTTGAAAAACAAGCGATTTTCTTTAATTCTGGAGCAGAAGCGGTTGAAAATGCGATTAAGATTGCGCGCCGCTATACGAATAGACCTGCAGTCGTTTCGTTTGTACGAGGGTATCACGGCCGCACTAATTTAACTATGGGCATGACAAGTAAGGTGAAGCCATACAAGTTCGGGTTTGGTCCCTTCGCTCCCGAAATCTATCAAGCTCCTTTTCCATATATGTATCATAAACCAGCTGGAATGACAGATGAGGAATATGTAGATCAGGTTATTCGAGACTTTGAGGATTTTTTTATCGCAACAGTTGCGCCAGAAATGGTCGCTTGTATTGTGATGGAACCAGTACAAGGTGAAGGCGGATTTGTGATCCCTCCAAAGAAATTTGTCCAAGCAGTGAAGCAATTCTGTGAGTCACACGGAATTGTATTTGTGGCAGATGAAATTCAAACTGGCTTTGGCCGTACTGGCAAATTATTTGCGATCGAGCATTTTGACGTAATTCCTGACTTAATCACCGTATCCAAATCACTAGCCGCTGGTCTGCCATTAAGCGGTGTTGTCGGTAAAACAGACATCTTAAATGTTGCGGATCCTGGCGAGCTTGGTGGCACTTATGCAGGCAGTCCAGTTGCATGTGCGGCAGCATTAGCGGTTATAGATATTGTAGCAGAAGAAAATTTGGCAGCAAAAGCGGAAATCATCGGGCAAGCCATTGAAGCAAAATTGCAGACGCTTCGTACAAGGCATGACTTTATTGGCGATATCCGCCGCTTAGGAGCAATGGTTGCTTGTGAGATTGTAGAGGGACAGGGAAACAAAAAACCAAACAAAATAAAAACAGCACAAATCACAAAATTTGCAAATGAAAATGGATTACTACTTCTTTCAGCAGGCCTTAAAAGTAATGTCATTCGCTTCTTAGCTCCACTTGTTATTACAGATGAAGAGCTGGCAACGGGATTAGCAATTCTTGAAAAAGCTTTTGAATAAGGGTGGGATATAGATGACTAATCTAATAGAAGTAAAAAATCCGGCGACAGGTCAAGTTATTCAAGCGATTCCTATTAATACAAAGGAGGAAATTAAACAAGCCATTAAAAACGGCCATGAAAGCTTTAAAAAATGGGCAGGAATCCATGCTCACGAGCGCTCCCGTTTGCTAAAAAATTGGGCACAAATCATACAAACGCATAAAGCAGAAATAGCTGAAGTTATGACATTAGAAAACGGCAAGCCTTTGGCAGAATCACTCGGAGAAGTCGATTATGCAACAAGCTATATTGACTGGTATGCAGAGGAAGCAAAACGCATTTACGGAAGAACGGTACCTGCAACCTCTGAAACAAAAAGGATTGTTGTAACAAAACAGCCAATCGGCTTAGTTGCTGCCATAACACCATGGAACTTCCCTGCGGCGATGATGACGAGAAAAGCTGCACCAGCATTGGCTGCAGGCTGTCCATTTATTGTCAAACCAGCTCCCGAGACACCGTTAACAACGATGAGGTTAATCGAGCTTGCACACGAAGCTGGTATTCCTGTTGATGTCATTCAATATGTAAATGGTGATGGGCCTGAAATTGGTGAATTGTTTACTAGCAGTGAGTATATCCGTAAAATTACGTTTACAGGGTCGACACCTGTTGGGAAGCAGCTAATGAAAAACAGTGCTGATACTGTCAAACATATGACGATGGAATTAGGCGGCCATGCCCCACTCATTGTTGCTGAGGATGCAGATCTCGAATTTGCTGTGCAGCAGACAATGCTGACAAAATTCCGCAATGCCGGTCAAACATGTGTATGTGCGAACAGAATTATTGTTCATGAAAGTATTGCCGAGGCTTTCTCAACAAAGCTTGCAGAAGCAGTCAATAAATTAAAGGTTGGTAATGGCCTTGATGAAGCTACACAGATAGGACCCATCATTAACGAAAAAGGCTATAACAAAATAGTCAAGCAAATCAATGATGCCCTTGCTAAAGGGGCAGTCGCTCTTGCAGGAAATCATTATACCGCAAATACAGAATACGGTTATTACTTTGTTCATCCAACTGTATTAACAAACGTAAGCCTTGATATGACCATTATGCAGGAGGAAACATTTGGACCAGTTGCACCAATTATTACGTTTAATTCTTTGGAGGAAGCAGTCAAAATCGCGAATGGCACACCTTATGGTTTAGCTGCTTACTTCTTTACAAATAACTATAAAACAGGCATCTATTTGAGCGAAAATCTTGATTTTGGGATTGTTGGCTGGAATGATGGTGCACCATCTGGAGCTCATATTCCGTTTGGAGGCATGAAGGAAAGCGGGATTGGCCGTGAAGGCGGCGTGGAAGGAATGGAACCGTATTTAGAGACAAAGTATTTATCCATTGGCAATTTGTAAGTAATTATGATAAAAGGCTTGAGCTATTGGATAGCTCAAGCCTTTTATCATTTTTATACAGCTACACTCTCGTTAACTACCACTTTCTTCTCAACCGTAAATTGATCAAGTGCTTGATCATCGATATCATAGCCAATACCTGCTTGTTGTGGTACATCCACAAATGTGCCGTTTAGCTCGATTTCTGGTTTAATGATATCTTGGTTGTAATAGCGGGATGATGCTGCAATATCATTTGGCAATGTGAAACCTGATAGCGTAGCAACTGCGACGTTATGTGCACGCGCAATCCCTGAATCTACCATGCCGCCACACCATACTGGAATTCCGTGGCTCTCACAAAGTGCCTGGATTTTTTTCGCTTCTGTTAAACCGCCGACACGGCCTACTTTAATGTTGATGATGCCACAGCTTCCTAGCTCAATCGCTTTACGTGCATCTTCGACTGTATTGATGCTTTCATCTAGACAGATTTTTGTGTTGATTTGGGCTTGTAGTGTTGCATGGTCTACGATGTCATCATGGTCAAGTGGCTGTTCGATCATGATTAAATCTAATTTATCCAGCTCTTTGAATACTTCGATATCATCTAATGTGTAAGCAGAGTTAGCATCTGCCATTAGCATTATGTCGCTGAATTGCTCGCGAACAGCTTTCATGATTTCAACATCTTTACCTGGTTTGATTTTGATTTTAACTCGTCTGTAGCCTTCATCTAAATAGCCTTGCACAACTTTAACCATTGTTGCAGCGTCCTTTTGGATACCAATGCTGACGCCTGTTTCTACTTGTGTTTTCGTTCCGCCAAGAAGCTGGTAAACAGGCTTGTTTTCGATTTTTGCATACAGATCCCATAGTGCACAGTTGATTGATGATTTTGCTAAGTTGTTTTTACGGATATGCTCGAAGATCGTGCTTGTTTCGTCAGGATGAGCAATATCGCCTGCTTTTAGCAATAATGGAATTAAGCAATCCTGTAATGCAGCCCAACAGCCATTAACGAACTCTTCATTGTATAATGGGTATTCAAATGCAGAACACTCACCATAACCTACTTTACCTTCGCCATGAATCTCAACAATGATGCATTTTTTTGCCGTCATTGCCGCAAAGCTTGTTTCAAATGGTGCTTTCAATGGAATATCAACTTTTCTTAGAACAATTTTATCAATTTTCATGGTAAACACTCCTTAAGATTGTTTTTTCAAATATTCTTTTAAGTTAGTTAATACACGGTTGTTGTGAGTCAGCAGGATGTCCTGCAGCTCTTCAAACTTAGCTTGTTGTATCAAATCAAGCATCTTCTTATGCTCCGTTATAGAGAGATGGATGCGATTTTCAAATGTGAAGTTGAGGTTTTGGAACATTAACAAAGGATATTTTAATTTCAAGTAGAACTCCTTCAGCACATCACTGTTCGTTAAACAAATCATGTGATAGTGAAAGTTAAAATTCATCAGTGTATAGTCTACTTGATTTTTCACTGTTTTCATTTGCTTCAATTCCTCTTGAAGTGAATTGAATGAATAATCAGATATATCACCTTGGTTTAAGCGGCGAATTGCCATTTGTTCGATATTGTTTCTAATTTCGAAAATATCGTACACGTCCTGCGCTGAGAATTCCTTAACAAAGCTGCCTTTTCGCGGCACCTTCACAGCAATTCCTTCCTGCTCCAACCGGTACAGTGCTTCTCTTACAGGTGAACGGCTGACAGAGAATTTCTCCGCATAATCACTTTCACGAATCCGACTGCCCTGTGGCAATTCACCATTTATAATTTGATTGACCATATAATGAAAGATCTCATTGGGCAATTGTTGGGTTTGCAGTAACATCCTCTTCTTCCTTTCTTTTTGGTACAGCACGTAAAGTTAATGAAACGATAAAGGAGAGGGCCACAGCAGCAATCAAGAAAATAAACGCTGCATTGTATGAACCATTAAATAAATCAATCAAGAATCCAATCGCAAGCGGTGCCACAAAGCCGGCGATTTGTCCGCCGAAGTTAACAATCCCAGAAGCGGAGCCAAACTTATCTGGTAAAATGAAGCTCGCTAATAACGCAAAGATTGAGCCAAATGCAATTGATTTAAAGAAATACACGAGTATTTGGAAAATGATTACGGAAGTTAATGTTTTTGATGAGTACATTCCGTAAATAAGTACTGCAGTTAAGATAGAGACAATACTTAGCAAGTATTTTTCTTTTTGCTGGAAGAACTTCATCATCAGCCACCCGCTCAAAGCTGCGCCAAGTCCTGCGGCAATGAATGGGAGCGGCACTAGAATAGAAATTGCTTTTAAGTCAACACCACGGACATTTAATAAATAAGTTGGCATCCATGAATCTAAGCCCTTATTAACAATACTTACACCGAAGCAAATGATAACTAATTGCCAAATGATTGTGCTTTTTAATAGCTCTTTATAGCTGATAGAGCTTTTCGTTTTTGCTTGGACTGCAGCTGTAGTTTGCTTCATTGGACGAAGCCAGAAGAAGTAGAACACAGCGAAAACGATACCGATAACACCAATAATATAAAACGTGCTTCTCCAGCCAACAGCTAAAATTAGCGGTGCAATGATCAATGGTGCAATGGCACTGCCGACATAGTTAGAAGACAGCATACCCGTAACAGCTTTTGGTCGCTGAGACTGTGGAAATACTTCAGACACGGCCTTCAAGCTAGCTGTTGGATAGGCACCTTCACCAATACCGAAAAGTATACGGATAAACAATAAGGATACTAATGACCAAGCCATCCCAGTCATCGCAGTGAAGATCGACCATAAAAGGATGGCGATAAGAGCGACAATATTGGAGCCGAACCTATCAGCTAACCATCCGCCTGGTATTTGCATTAGGGCATAACTGAAGAAGAAAACACTGACAACTAAGCCAAGCTGTGTTGCATCAAGGCTGAATTCAGCCCCTATGTACGTTAAAGCAAGTGAAATGGCGGCCCTGTCGATATAACAGATACAATAGCCAATGTACACCAATGTAAATACAAAATATTTAGATCGAACTCCCTTTAACGTACTCATTTTGCTTCACTCCGCCCTCTATAATTTTAGAAATTTCCGAGATAATATGATAAGTAGATTTAATACCACTTTCAAAATTAACAAGCTTTAGATTCTCATTCGGCGCATGATTCGCTTGATCAAAGTTAGCATAAGGAACAATAAGAACAGGAACATTTAAAATGTCTGTCCACACATAGTTTGGCAATGTTCCCGGCATAACCGGCTCTAATATAGGATCTGTTCCGAAGCCTTGTTCAAGTGCTGCCAATACTGGCTTAACAAAAATGGAATCAATATTTGTACTAGACGGAGGAGTGGAAACCATTTTTATAACAGAAACGCCTTCAATTGGTTCAATCATTTTTTCGATATTTTGATAGATTTCATCAGGATTTTGCTTGCCGACAAGGCGCATGTCTAACTTCAGCAATGCTTTTGATGGAATAACCGTTTTTGCGCCTGCATCAACATAACCACTGTTAATACCTGAGATGTTTAAGGTTGGTTCATACATTAATTTTGTGAAGTATTCTTCTTGGGAGAGTGTCAGGTTAGGTAACCCGATCTTAGCTGCTAATGTTTCACTATCATACGGAATCTGATGTAATATCGCTTTTTCTTGTTCATTCGGTGCTTGTACGCCTTTATAGAAGTCTTTAATTGCCACCTTGCCGTCATTACCTTGCATTTGTGACAATAATTCTACTAGCTTCCAAGCAGGATTTTTAATAATATTGCCAGTGTTGCCGGAATGATTATCCTGGCTTGCAGAAACTGCCTCAAGCTCTACATATAACATTCCGCGAACACCAAGACGAAGCACAGGTGCGCCGCTTTCATGACAGGAGCCGTCGATGGAAATCGCTAAATCTGATTTTAATAAATCATCCTTATGCTGTTCAACAAAGCTTCCAAGGTTTGCACTGCCTTGCTCTTCCTCTCCTTCAAACACAAATTTCACATGAAAAGGAAGCTGTTTATGTATTTCTAAATAAGCCTTGATCCCAAGCAATTGCGCCATTAACTGCCCTTTATTATCACCAACACCACGGCCATACAAGCGGCCATCTCTTACGTTTGGCTCAAATGGCGGGCTAACCCATGCATCAACAGGATCTGGTGCCATCACATCGTAATGACCATACAATAAGACGGTAAATTCCTGCTGCCCTTTAATTTCCCCAAACACAATCGGATGACCAGCAGTTTGAATGACCTGCGTTTTAGCTTGAATGTCTTCTAGTAACGCAGACACCTTTTCTACTGTTTCCTGCATCCCTTCACCGCTGGAGCTAATACTCTTTTGTTTAACAAGTGCGATAAGTTCATCTATATTCTTCGTTCTGTTAGAATCAACGAATTCTTGAATATTAGTAGCTGCCACACTAAAACCTCCTTCACCATTGTCGATTGTCGACAATTTCTAATCAATAAGTTACTACCTTGGATAAAAGAAGTCAATATATTTTCAGAAAATTATTTATATTAGATTTATTTGGATATGATGCTTTATTGAGATAAGATAGTTGTTTTATTATTGTGGGATAGAAACTATGAAACTTATGATTGGTATATAAGAAAAGGTGGAATATTGGTTTCCTCCCTTTTTGTGTGGCAAAATTGGTTTTTCTTTATTGCTTAGTTTTTTTAATTAATTTTGCACTTATTTGGATACGTAAAATTTATTATTCGTTGGTTAATCCATGCTCCTCGTTTCTCATTTCGACTTGTTTATCTGTGCGAATTGGTATCCTATCTATTTGCTGTAATGTCTTCCAAATCATCAGAATAAACAACTTAAGTCCCGTTTGGTCAATGTCTTAACATTTAACTTTTTCTACATTTCTTAAAAGCATTCCTTCCAGTTGAAAACCCACTTCTCCTCCTCATCACAAATTCTTACTATATATGACTGTGCGACTCATATAACCCTAATTTTATAACATTCCTTAGTTTAATTTTTACAAAAAAACCAGCTTTAAAATGTTACTAAAAAAGCAACTATTTCCGAATTAATGGGAGTAAAATCGGTGCCCTTTCCGTGAAAAGTAAATATAGCGTTTGAGTCATAATCTATAAAAATAAAATAGACTGCCCGCAAACCTAAATTACAATAAGTTTGTAGACAGCTTAAAGAGAAAAGTATTTCCCCACTTATTTATAATTAGTTTCCATTAGACCTCCCCTATTACCAAGGGGTATAAACTAATTCAGGACCTTCTTGGGTGCGTAAAATCATTGAATCTATTCGTTTATTTATCCATTCTCGCAGTAAAAATGCGCCATTATTTGTTTCTATTTGGATATCTGAGCGGATTGGTAAGCTATCTAATTTCTCCAGTACCTCTACTGCCTCGTTCCTATTAATCGGATGTGGTGCATATACGACGATATCAAGGTCGCTTGTGGCTTTTAATGCTGGGTATCCAGTTGCTATTTCGAAGCCTGCGCTGCCTGTTGGGCCCCATTGCCAGTCACCCATGATTTCTGCCACTTTATCGATGCTTTTTAAAACAGGCAGTTCTCGTCTTTGTGCGTTAAGCGAATTCCAGCTTTTTTGTTCTGCCAGCATGTATGGTGTTATAATCTCTTCGATTCCATTGCGATGTAATATCGCTGTTTGCCGCTGATTACGTTGCTCCCCTCGTATACCTACAGGAATGAAATCACTAGTTTGTTCTGCTCTGCGTACGACAACGAATGGGGCACTCCTTAATGAGGCAGTGACCCATTCGTTGTCTTCCTTCCATTCCAGCAGTGATAGATCTGAGACTTTTATTAAGTCATGTGGCTGAATTACCATTGCTGTCTCAGCATTTCACGAACCTTCAGTGTTGCTGCACGGCCACCATTTATTGCTTCGTCTGTTTGCAAGCGAAAGCTTAAATCAGTCGCTGCATCCTTTGTGCTCGCAATTGCCTTAAGCAATGTTTGCTCTACTGTTTTTATATCATGTTCTGTTGGTGAATCGGCGTTAATATTGGTAAGTAATTTATACAGCGGTCCTAATGAATGATAGCTGTGAACATCATACGCCATAGATGGAACAGACTTTGTTGCTTCCTCTAATTGTTCGATCGTGCGCTTTGTTATTCTCGCGGCTGATGCTTTTGACATTGCTTGAATGTTTATCTTGTCATCGTCTAATGCAATGAGACGATTGGACTGCAAGCCATGTGCTAAAAAGGCGCCGGAAATGGCATTGCCGCAAATAAGCCCGATAACGGGGTGACCCTTTTGCCTTGCTGTTGCATACGCATCTGCACTTGCGGCAAGTGCTAAGCTGATGCCAACCAGTTCCTCTTTGTAGCCATATGCTTGGCTTGGCACATCAATTACGGCGATAATTGGGCGTTTGACTTCTTTATCAGCATCTTGACTAATTACATCGCGGACAATTTGTGCTGCAGTCCAGCCTTCAAGCAGTCCTACTTCCCCATTGCGAGCTCGAGGAAAATGATTATTAGCATCTGGAACAATCGCAATATAGCGAGCCAATTGGCCATTTTTGGCTACATCAGCCGCTAATACAGATGGTGTTGTACTTGTCGGATGTGTGATGCCAGTCAGTTCAGCGAACCATTTATAGCCTCTTGATTGCGAAATGTCTGCATTCCCGTCTTCCACCATTGGGACTGTCTGCTTTTCCGCTTGATGCTGTTTAAAGTAATCTGCATACTTTTCAGGACTCCATTCTGCAGAAGAATCGATTCCTTTAAGTAATGAAAGATGGAAGTCAACCTGTTCTGTTTTGGCAGGTCTTTTTCCTTCTGATAGCGCGACCTCGATTGCCTCCACTATCGACTCAATGTCATCTTCTATTACTTGATCAAGCAATCCCGTTCTAACACGTTGTTTTGCGCCAATTGTATTCCAAATCAATGCCTTGTCACTTGAATCAAATTCCATAACACCAGCCTCTTGCTCAATTACCTCTGGTCCATTCAGTCCTAAGCGGGCTTTATTTGTGGCAAGCAATGTTGTGCAAAGTTCAGCGACAATCGACATGCCACCGAATGCACCGACTCGACCTGGAACCAAACCAACTACAGGGACATAATGACGTAATGCAACAATTTGATTCGCTATTTCAGAAATCGATAATAGCCCGTAATTCGCTTCCTGAAGGCGCACACCGCCAGTATCAAATAATATGATAGGATAAACAGCGTTGCCTTGTTTATTATCTTCCAAAGCCAGTTCTAGTGCTCCAGCAATTTTCGCACCGCTGACCTCACCAATACCGCCGCCTTGAAACGAACCTTCTAACGAAATAACGACAACATTTTTCTGATTGATTTGTCCGCGCGCAATTATAACCCCATCGTCGCTTTGCGGAACGATTCCTTGTGGCTCTAGGTGCGGTGACTGCATTTTATCGAGTGGTCCCAGCAATTCACGGTAAGTGTCTTTATCCAATAACGCTTTTGCCCGCTCACGTCCATTCAATTCTACTAAACTATTCCTCAATTCTGAGCACCTCCAATGCTTGGTTAAGCCTTAACTGGACCACACCTGGTGTTGCACCAAAATCATGTATTGTAATATTTGCGGTGATAGGATAGCGATTGAAAAAACGTTCTAATACATTTCCCCAAACCTCGCCAAAGCCATCACTGCCTGTAAGTACACTAACTTCGGTTGAAGTTCCCTCAACCGGCTCGATAATAATTTCCAAATCCCCTGACCCGACAACACCAATATGTGTGGCGGATTGAATCGGTTTAGAAGTTTCAAATTGAAACTGTAGTTTTTCCATTCTTGAACACCTCCGTAATTAACTGACTAAGAACATTGTCGCTGCCAATAAATCAGCACTTCCTCCAGGGGAAAGCCGTTTGGATTTGCAGTACGCAGACAAGTATTGAAAAATGTCTCTGCCCGGTTCTGTAGCAAATCCCCCATATTCTAAAAACTCGTTTGCCATGCTTTTTATTTCTACTAAATCAGCCCAATCTCCACGGTGCAAAATACATGTATCGTCAACCGTTGCCATTAAGGATAAGAGGGCATCAATTCGGGCAGCATCCTCCGTCTTCCCTAGAGTTCGAGCATTTATCAATGCAGGCAAGGATGCATGACGAATATGGGGAAAGCCAAGCTGTGCTTCTTCCTCCGCACCCATAACAGGATACTTCTTTTTTACAGCCTGTCCGTGGGTGTAGCTCGTTGGTCTGTAGCGATCTTGATAGGATGCAATTCTTCCTGCCGTTTCTAATATCTTTATAGGATTTTGCTCCTCTGGATTCGTTGCCTTTGCACTAACCAATAACCCTAATGCCCAAATCGCACCTTTATGCGTATTAACCCCATTTGTAGCGGAAAGCATAGTCTGCTCCCCTTGCCTTCCAATTGCAGCTATTTTCTCACGCAGCTCTTGATTGACAGGATGGAGATAAGAAATACTGGCAATCTCTCTGAAAGTCTCTTCTAATGCATATGCTGATGTCAGCATGTGTTCAAGAGACATATCAGCATGTGCGCCACTATTGTCTGCATCAACTAAACCTGGCTTAGGTGTCAGTATCGCTTCATCAATTAACGCTTTTACTGCTTTTGCAGCCAATACCTCCTCAAGTTTTGCAGCTATTAGCATTAAGACCAGCTCCGGAATTTCGCAGGTGGCACGTAAAGACCCTCTGACCAATCTACTAGATCACTAACAGACTGTGCGGCAAGCAGGGAGCGTTTAGCTTGCTGTCTGGCAATGCCGAGATCCTCTGGATAGGCGACAATGCCTTGGTCTCTTAGAACTCTAACGTCCTTTTCTTTGCTTTCCATTCCTAAAGGCGTTACACCGGCGATTGCAGCAAGGGCTTTTTTCCGTTCTTCTAAGCTATCAGACTTATAAAGATAAGCGATGCCTTCTTCCGTAATTACATGTGTCACATCATCGCCGTAAATCATCGTTGGTGTAACCGCAAGACCTGATTGTGTTTTTACTTGTATCGCATCTAAAGAATCAACAAACACAGGCTTTTTATTTGCACCAAATGTTTCGACCATTTGCACAACAAGCTTTCGGCCCTTCGCAAGCTCATGCGGTTTTTCAATCATATCAAGCCATGCTGGTGTTGCATGACGGCGTCCGCGTGGATCATGCCCCATATTTGGTGCACCGCCAAAACCTGCTAACCGTCCTGCGGTTACAGTTGAAGAGTTTGCTTGAGCGTCCATTTGCAGTGTGGAACCGATAAACATATCAACCGCAAATTGGCCCGCTACTTGGCATAATGCACGATTGGAGCGCATCGATCCGTCTTTACCGACGAAAAATATATCAGGTCTTGCCGCAATATACTTCTCCATGCCGACTTCACTGCCGAAGCTGTGAATACTCTCGACCCAGCCGCTTTCAATTGCCGGTATTAATGTTGGATGAGGATTTAATGCCCAGTTTCTAGCAATCTTTCCTTTTAAGCCGAGCTGTTCCCCGTATGTTGGCAGCAATAGCTCGATAGCGGCTGTATTAAAGCCAATTCCATGATTTAAGGATTGCACCTGATGCTTTCCATACACCCCTTTAATTGCCATCATACCCATCAACACTTGTAATTCGGTAATATTTTGCGGATCACGTGTAAACAGTGCTTCAATAACATATGGCTTATCAGCTTTAACAACCACATCGACCCATGAACCTGGTATATCAACACGAGGCAATTCATCGACAATATCATTGACCTGTACAATGACAATTCCGTCTTTAAAAGCAGCCGCTTCTACAATCGTCGGTGTCTCTTCTGTGTTATTGCCTGTATATAAGTTTCCGTCTCGATCTGCTTTATCTGCCGCAACTAATACGACATCTGGGATTAAATCGATAAACAATCGTCCAAACAACTCTAAGTATGTATGTATATCGCCTAGCTTCAACGTGCCATCCTCAATCATTTGCGCAACACGCAGGCTTTGCGAACCAGAATAGGAAAAATCAATTTTCGAGGCAATTCCGTAGTCAAAAATATCTAAATGTTCAGGCATTGAAATGCTCGACATAATCATATGCAGTTCATTTACCTTAGAAGGATCTACTTCTAATAGTTTTTTAGAAAGGAAGGATGCTTGCTTTTGATTATCCCCTTCTAACACTACCTTCGAGCCTGGTTCAATCAGCAGCTCCATTAATTCCACAATCCGCGATGTGTTTACAAATTTTCCGTTCAGCAAGCGGCTTGCTTTTTCTAATTTAGCTCGTTTTTTATCACGCTTTTGCGTCCATTTATTCACTCTGCTTGCTCCTTCCATTTATTAATCAAGTATCGTGTTGCTTCAAGACCGACCTCACCGGCAGCGATTTGCTTTGTTGTTCCATGTGCTTGCTTAACAAGGTTTGTTAAAACATTACCAGGCGGCATTTCTACAAAAGTATCCGCGCCCGACTCTACACATATCTCAGCCATATCGTGCCAGCGCACAGGATATGCAACATTTAAAGCTAAGTCTTCAGCAATTTTGTCTTTTTGTCTTAAAATCCTTCCAGTGTGATTTGCTAAATAAGGAATTTTCGGATTATTTAAGGTGAACGTTCCTACTAACTCCAGCAGCTCTTGTGAAACATCAGCCATTAATGGGCAGTGTGATGGGATTGCTACTTTAAGAATTGTTGTTTTTCTGGCGCCGAGCTTTTGGGCATGTTGGAAAGCTGTATGAATACCTTCAACTGATCCAGACACAGCAATTTGCTGTTCGTCGTTAATATTAGACAGATACACCGGCAATGCTTCTGTATGCGAAAGCTCAACTGCCTTTTTCACCTCTCGCTCAGTAAGACCGCTGATAACACCCATTCCATAACCGTCTGGATATGCTTCCTCAATAAGCTTCGCTCGCTGATATACTAGTTTAATAGCATCGTCAAAAGTCAATACATCCGCAATAACAGCCGCCGCAAATGCACCAATCGAATGTCCTGCCACAAACTGAGGCTGAATTCCCTGCTTCATTAACTCTCTTGCTGCTGCTACTCCTTTCACAAACAAAGCCAACTGCACCCAGAAAGTCGATTGAAAAGCGTCCTCATCATCTCTTAAATTAAATCTAATATTCTTTTTGGCATGATTCACATAGTCTGGCACATCACTCAGCATTCCAGGAATTTGTGCACCTTGCCCTGGAAAGGTAAAGACAATTTTCATGCTTTTCGCTCCTAAAAGTTTATACAATTCTTTACAATCTTTATTTTAATGTGTTTCAATAAAAAATAAAAATATATTTTCGGCACCTATTAATAACCAAATGGTTATAAGGAGATTTTCGATATGGATTTACTGCAGTTAAGATACTTCCAAGTAACAGCAAAGCATGAAAATATCACACATGCTGCCAATGAACTATTAATATCACAGCCTGCTCTCAGTAAAATGATCCGCAAGCTTGAGACAGAATTGGATATAAAGCTGTTTGATCGGAAAGGAAAAAACATTTTTCTCAACACAGCTGGCGAAAAATTTTTAAAATGGGTAAATTTATCACTCTACGCCCTAGATCAAGGCGTGTCAGAAATGAAAGACATTAAAAACGGGCAAATGGATACGATTACCCTTTATGTAACAGTCGGTTCGATGCTGCTACCAAAGCTACTCCAGCAGTTTCGAACTAAGTTCCCAAAAACACGCTTTAATTTAACACAGCACACGAATAAAAGTATTAGCTACAATTTTGCGATTACCTCCGAACCATTAGAGGGTAATGAGCATATCGTCTTACTGGAAGAAGAAATATTACTTGGTGTTCCTATCTCTCATCCGTTAAGCCATTTAGACTCCGTATCTCTCAAGGACTTGGAGAAAGAGAAATTTATCAGCTTAACGAGTGGCAAACCATTGCGGCACACAACTAATAAACTATTCGAACAAGTACATTATGAGCCAGATATTATTTTCGAAAGTGATGATCCAGCTACAGTACGAGGACTGATTCAAGAAGGACTTGGAATATCCTTCATCCCATCTATTCTTTGGAAAAATGTCAGGCAGGATCCCCTTAAGCTGCTGCATATTAGCGAACCAGAATGCAAACGGACGATTTATTTATGCTATCCAAGCGGGCATTCGTTTACAAATGTGGAGAAATCATTGTTCGATTTTCTCGTTGGTTTTTTTGAAGAACAGATTAGTGAATCACAAGGTCATTGAAGCTCCCAATCTTCAATGGCTTTTATTATGTTGAAATATGTTGATATTTATCTGTTAACTTACAAGGAAATGCTTAATCTTGTCAAATATTATCAGAATTTTTATATAAGTAATTGTTGTTTCCTTATTTTCACAGTGTTAACATTATTTTTGTAAGCGATTACAAATCATAAGGAGGAGTTACATGACTCAATTATCTGGATTGCTAAAAGAAAAGGTAGAAAGATTCCTTAACGGCCAGAAAAAACTATTTATTAACGGTGAATTTGTTGAAAGCACCTCACAAAAAACCTTCGATACATACAACCCGGCAACAGGAGAGGTTTTAGCAACTGTTTTTGAAGCAGGCCCAGAAGACATCGACCGTGCTGTCAAAGCAGCCCGCAAAGCATTCAATGAAGGCCCTTGGTCTAAAATAAGCGCATCTGAGAGAAGCCGCCTCATGTACAAACTCGCAGATTTAATGGAAGAAAACAGTGCCGAGCTAGCACAACTCGAAACATTAGATAACGGCAAGCCAATCCGCGAAACAACAAATGCCGATATCCCACTGGCAGTCGAGCATATGCGCTACTACGCAGGCTGGTCCACAAAAATCGTCGGGCAAACAATCCCTGTCAGCGGACCATTCCTAAACTACACACGCCATGAAGCAGTCGGAGTAGTCGGCCAAATCATTCCATGGAACTTCCCGCTCCTAATGGCAATGTGGAAGCTCGGTGCTGCACTCGCAACAGGCTGTACCGTCGTCCTGAAACCAGCCGAACAAACACCACTGTCAGCCCTTTACCTCGCAGAATTAATCCAACAAGCCGGCTTCCCAGAAGGCGTCGTCAACATCGTCCCAGGCTTTGGCGAAACAGCAGGCCAGCCGCTAGTAGATCACCCATTAGTAGATAAAATCGCCTTCACCGGATCGACTGAAGTCGGTAAATTAATTATGGCAAATGCCTCTAAAACATTGAAACGAGTTACATTGGAGCTTGGCGGAAAATCACCGAACATCATCCTGCCAGATGCAGATTTATCAAAGGCTATTCCAGGTGCACTTAACGGCGTCATGTTTAACCAAGGACAGGTTTGCTGTGCCGGTTCCCGTGTGTTTATTCAGAAGAAGCATTTTGATAATGTCGTTGCAGATATGGCATCACATGCAAAAAACATTCAACAAGGTGCAGGTATTCATGCAGATACAGAAATTGGACCACTAGTTTCTGTTGAACAGCAGAATCGAGTACTTGGCTATATTGAAAAAGGCCTAAACGAAGGTGCACAGCTTGTAGTTGGCGGTACTAAGCCACAAGAGCAAGGCTACTTCGTTTCCCCTACGATATTCGCTGATGTACGCGATGAAATGACCATTGCGAAGGAAGAAATCTTCGGACCGGTTATTTCAGCAATGCCGTATGATGATTTAGATGAGTTGATTAACCGTGCTAACAGCAGTGAGTATGGCTTAGCAGCAGGAGTGTGGACGCAAAATGTTGGCAAAGCCCATTATATTGCGAGCAAGCTCCGTGCCGGAACTGTTTGGGTGAATTGTTATAATACGTTTGATGCAGCTTCTCCGTTTGGAGGATATAAGCAGTCTGGTATTGGGCGTGAGATGGGATCTTATGCATTGGAGAATTATACGGAGGTTAAGAGTGTTTGGGTTTCTTTGGATTAAGATGTTAATAATATATGTTTGGAAGGTACTGGGTTCCAGTACCTTCTTGCATTTTCGAAAGATGAAAGTGCGATGGATATTTCTAACAATATTAAGAAAAAGAAGTAGCTCTGAATAGGAACTCCCCCTTAATTATGCAACTCCAGAAATCTAAATTCTAGCTAATTTTATTTAGTTTCTTCCTCTTCCTCAGTGTTAATTTTATTCAATATGATACAAGCTAATCCAGTAATAGCAAGAGGAATAAAAGCTTCGTAAACCTCTGACAAATCATCTTTAATAGCGTAGACTATTAATGCAAGGATGGAGACAATGGTATATAGAACTATTATTATCGTATTCATTACGAATCTTGGTTTATTTTTCATACTTGTCCTTTTCTAAAAACTAAAATATTTTCAATGAATCTTTTCTGTACAAAAATGCTAACTTACAGAAATTTCTTCCGCACAAAACTGAGGCACCAAGTTGAGCTACACAAGAGTTTTAACCTTTATTTTTTACTTTTCTAACAAATGTTTACTAACTACTTTAATAAACCAAACATATCTAAATTCTCTAGATAAAATTGAAAGTAATCATCATTTAAATCTGCCTCGTATTCTGCAGTACCCTGTTCTAAAAGTGAGCCGACTATCATTGCATTCAAGTAACGATTGATAAGCATACTGTTTCCTCTTACAAGAAATTCAGAAATATATTTATTGTCTTTACTCTCAAGGATTATATTTATTCTTTTGCCTTCTTGTTCTGCTATTAAAATTTGATTATAACTATATTCATCTTTTTTAATTTTTTTACTGCTGAGTGGAAACTTAATATTATCTATAACTTGTTCCTGTTGATCTGCTTTTTCTTCTTCTGTAAAAACTTTGCTTAAAACATTTGCATTGCTGATACTAAGACATAACGTAATTTTATTATAATCTAACTGATCATCATTAACTAAGTCCAATAATTCTTCTTTTTGAAATTCAGTAGCTTCATATTTTCTTTTTACTCTTTCTACTACTTGGTCTTTAGTAAAGGTTAGTTTATGCTTCCTATTTAGGTACTTTTTATAAAGATTTTTATAGTCAACCAATATATTTACCTACTTTCTATTACTTTACAGGACTTTATAAAAACATGAGCTTTTGAAGTTCTTTTTATATCTAGTACTTCAATTGCATAACTCTAGCACATATAAAAACATCTGTTCCCTAATCGAGAAATCAAGTGAGTTAATTATATTAGTAATCATCGATTAAATATTTTCTTTGTTAGCAATTAACTACTCAGAATAAGGGTTATAATCTATCTCGGCCTTGCTAAGACCGTCTAGTACTTTCTCTAACCTCATAGTCAAGTCTGCTAATTCTTCATCTGTCAGTTCGTTTGTAACATCTGCCTCTTTAAACATATTTAATCTCTTTGTTATACCTTCAACGTAACCAATGAAAACTTTATTATAGGTGATTAAAATCTCTCCTATAGCAACATCTACAATAATATCCTCTATTTTTCCTAAGTTATTAAAATCATCTGCTAACCTTGCTATTGCATGACTATGTCCTCTATTTTGAGATAAAAATTCTTGGTATACTTCTTGAATTGTTTCAAATAACTCGTTATATGTCCAATCTTCCATTAAAAATCTCTCCATTACTTACATATTAGTTTGGTTTTTAGACTTAATTAATGATTCTGCTTTTTCATCTTGGTCCTCATCTTTAAATAGTTCCCATCCTAATACCGCTTCTCTATTATCTATTTTACTCTTTATATCGAATAAGCTTAAAAATGTATTCTTTCTTACAGTTGGTATGTACTTTGTAACATTATTATCTTTCTCTACAATCATAAATATTTTTGACATCATTTTGTCCACCCTTAAAAATCATTTTCAATAGACTCATTTAATGGCTTACCTGGTAAGCTCTAATTTATAACTAACGCCATGCCATTTTTGGAGAGTCAAGGCCAGTTGAATCTTCCTAATGGGTATAAATAACTGTATAATCAGCATCATTAACTTGCATACCGATTTAAGTATTTGATAGTTATATGCATGTAGGCCAGCAAGTCCAACTAAATTCATTGTATGTTACTACATTCGTATTAACATTTGGTGAACCTTTAAGTGTCTCCATATATTCACCTGCTTTATTCCTTAGTTATGTAATCTGGAAAACCGCGTTTCAATGAGTTTTCTTTAGCCCCTTCAGCACTTTGTTTATCAATAAAGTTATCATTGAGCGAGAAGCTATAGGTACCACTCGGTATTGAATCCATCTCCTCTAACTCTTTTGTAACTTGGTTGAAGATTTTTTCACTTGGTTTTGCCTGCTTGTCAGCCATAAATAACTGAATATTAATTTTGAAATTTTCAGCTTTAAACAAGTTCGCATCATAGGCATTCCGCAAATTTTCTGCACTTTCATCAGGATTGCTTATAAAAAGGTCATAAACAGGTTTAATCGCCTCTTCTTTACTTGTTAGCGCTAAAAAATAATACGGAGTCATATATCCATGTCCACCAACATTTTGGAGAGCTTCTTTTGTTTTACCAGTAACTTGCCCTTTTGCTGCAAGCGACTCAAGGTAACTATCAAGCTTTTTGAATTCTTCATTAAAAATCATGTGATATAATCCGCCTTTAATGGCATTTTCCACCTGGTATTCTTCTGCCCAAATTTTATCTGTCAACACTTGCTTTCCTTGTTCATCAATTGGTACAACGGCATAAGTATAGAAATGTACTTTCCCTTTGGATTCTACAAAAATCGTTGCCCCTTCACTGCTACCGACTACATTATGTACATAAACATCCGTTTTATAGTTATCCTAAAAAAACTTTAAAGCTGCTTCTTCTATCTGGTTTTTGTACTTTTCAGCAAGTTTATCGGCATCTTTTCCATAGGAAAGAGCATAACCTTCGCCTATATAATCCTGAACGCTCAACAAGCTGTCGTTAAAAGGTTCAGCTTGTGTTTCTTTAGTATTATTCATACCAGAACAGCCTCCAAGCATTATTGATAACCCAATACTGCAGAGCAAAATTTTTATATTCTTGACCATAGTTAGTATCTCCACCCTAAAGGACTGTTCCATATCTATAATTGATTGTAGCGAATAAAGTTATATATTTACAATTCAAAAGGTGAAAAATCACCCTTTTTAAGCAGAAAAGAGGAAAGTCAGGAATAGGCTCCTCATTAGCTTACTTAAAAAGATAAGAAGGTAATCAAACGTAGTATAAAAATGGAAGATTACTTGATAGATATGGTTCACTTTTTAATGCTGACAGCATATTTTTGAACGTTAATTATTAAACCCTGAACCAATTGAAAGGGTATAAACTCCCATGACAAAAAGGAAATAATTGTTTATACTCACTTTTGGTAAGTTCTTCCTTTGTATTAAAGGATGGGAGAACAAATAATAGCTATTCATTATATGGCTAATAACATCGGGGGAAACAGATATGAAAGAATTATTAACAAAAAAAAGGATAGTGCTTCGGTGCTTCGCTGTATTGGCTTTAATGCTGATTATTGGCGGATGTGGAGAGAAGAAAGAAGCTGGCGGGAACAAACAAGAAGATGAAAAAGCGAGTGAATCATCACATGATGCGGACTCCGTTAAATCGAATTCTAGTGATTCCGAAAAAGTATACGATGGAAGTACAAATGAGCCAAACGTCTTCGAGCTGGATTGGGATGAATTTAAAAGTCGCTGGGAACAAAATTTAAACAGCCTTGGTCGCCCGGAACTTGGTACCATAGAAAATGAGCAAGAAAAGGAAAGTGCTTATGGTTTATTAAAATCTGGAACCTTGGATGAGACCGAGTTATTTGGTTTGTCTGCTAATACGGATCGAGATACAGGCAAAATAATAACTGTAGTAGCTTCTGGTTTTGAAAGCGAGGAAGGTGTAGAGAGTGGTAATAGCGTATTCTTTGCTGCATCCGCATTAATAGACGTTGCTGATCCTACAATCTCAACTAATAAGGTTCTGGAACTAACCGAAAAATTAGGTCTATACGGTACGATTACAGATGACGGGCAAATTGTCATTGAGGAAAATGGTTTGATTTATACTTCTATGGCTCAAGAGACAGATGATATGGGACCACTTGTTTCGTTAACTATTCAGAAGGCAGCAGAATGATTTTTGCTAATAAAAGATAATATTTAAAAAGATTGGGTGATTAGTTAAAAGAACTAGTCACCCTTTTGTTTCCTATTAACAAGACATATGAGATGCACATACAACAACTATTAATTGTTCAATTTTGGAATTCTGTTCAACACATTGAACTGCAAAATCATTATTGTATGAGACCTCTTTCCACTTGCATTCTAGTTTTTGTTGATAATCCTTAGTAATCAGCTATAAAAAAACTACAAAAAAAGAGCAGGAAACAATACCTGCCCTTTTGTAAATCTACTATTCGAACGAATATTCTGCTTCTTGTATTGGAGTTATGTCTTCATACGTCTCTCCATCCATAGAAGGAGCAAAAACAAATTTAATTTTTGAGATATCCTCCGCTTCCTCGAGTTTAAAAATGAATCCATCATCAAACTCCTTTGTTACCTTACCTGCGAACGGCGCCAAGCTATCAGCTTCCGTGTAGATAATGTCATTTCCTAATCTATCAACCTGTTGTCCTTTATCTGTTACCACATGCTTTAAACCTTCCCAAACAATGTTCTTATCTTCCTTGTTTTCCACCTCATAGCGTATCTGCACATAAACATATTCATCTTTAATGTCATTTGCAGCCTGCGAAGCAATCTTTAGAATATCTATGTGCTCTTGCGTAACATTAGTCATTTTAAATAGTCTCATATCTTTGATTGTTACTGCTAATGGTGAAACATCAATCGTTTTATTTATTGCCTTCATTTTTAACAACTCAAGCATGCCATCCTTTGTTTCTGCCTTTTGACCAGCTTTAGTAAGTTCCGATCGTGCAGCTTCTGTAGTTGTCATATTTAGCTCATCAGCCTTTTTTTCTACTTCTGCTGAAGATATCTCTGCATCATTGCCACATGCAGCAAGAAATAAGCAAGTTGCTAATGCTAGTGATGTTACTAACTTCTTTTTCACTTAAAGTCCCCCAATATATGTAATTCGACCATATTATACCAAATAAAACATAGTGATTGGGGTTCATTTCCTTTTTTGGTTCTTTAATCCTAGTAATGGTATGTGTAAATAAGCCTATGACTAGATAGGGAGTATCGAGGTCAAAGTTATTAAAAAAACAGCTAAATTAAATTATCAGTACTAAGCAATAAAAAAACAGTATAAAATTCTTTTACCCTTTGTATTATCACTTTGTTCTACTTATTACGTAGAAACTGTTCGAAGGTAACTTTCCCCTTCTGAATATTTATATTTGTGTTCTTCCCTTCAACGAAAGCCTTAGATATCCTACCTGGCAAAGAAACATCAAATACTAAATTCTCTTCTTTCTTCGTGTTAATTTTTACTTCAGCCATCTCTCTAATTGTCATTATCTCAGGTCCACCATAGTCCTCCACCCTTTCTTGGGGACCTATATCCACCAAATCAATTAGATGCATAGCAAATTCATGCACGTCTACACTTTGCACTTTCCATCTCCCCGGAATGACATATCTGTTAAAGAAAGGTTTGGATAAAAGTAAATTTTCTACAAATCCATGAAATTGCGTGGCACGTGCAATTGTGTAAGGAACAGTACTTTTACTTAACAGTTCTTCGGCTTCTAACTTCAGGTGATAGTATTTCCAAGGTATTTCTTCGATGCCCACGATGGAAGGGTAAATAAAGTGCTGTATATGTTGTAACTTACTCAACAGATTTCCTAAGCCTTCTATTTCTACCTTTTTGATGTTTTTCATTGGGCTTGTTGCTGCATGAATGATGACATCTACATCCTTTACAGCATCTTCCAATCCCTCTCCTGATACCAAATCGCTATATACCCAATCCAACTGTTGCCAATCTTGAGGTCTTTTTCTAGATGTTATCTTCACCTTGTATTCAGTATCTTTTAGATGAAACAGCAAGGCGGAACCTAAATAACCTGTTGAACCTGTCACCAATACTCTCACGTCGAACACGACCCTTCTGAGAACTATTTCTTTGTATTGTATTATTCGTTTGTCTTCTGCTTTATACGTCTTATTATAAGAATAACGTGATATAAAATAAGCCACCGAACGGCAGCTACTTAGTGTATTTAATTCATAAAAAACGTAAAACTTTTCTTACCAATAGCCGTCTATATAAAGGGGAAAATATTCACAGTAACCCCACTAGTTTAACCTCATAGAGGTATTTCAACTGTATTTCCAAAATCCTTGATGGATCACGAGGGAATAATGTATCTCGAAGAGTTACTGAGACGCGGTCATTCAGCTATAATTTAGTAAAAGCTCTGTTGTATGACTTAGCTTTTTAGTAATTTTTTTATCTAAATCAATAATCTGCATCCTTGATGGCAAATTCTCTATTTTGAAAATTGGTTTATTAAAGGAAACCATCAAAGTTACATGGAGAGAAAAAAACCAAAGACGTTAAAATTAATTAGAAAAGAAGCCCAACTCATTTTGATATTATCCCCTTTAGGTAGACAGTGTAAAAAGCCCACAAGAATAATTGTGGATGGTACACTCTACTTGGAGGGGATTTTATTATGGCAAAAAAAGGGCAAACATTTCAATCATACTCTTCAGAA
>NZ_RZTZ01000012.1 GCF_004005475.1 Niallia taxi
GTAAGCTAGTAAGATCCCTGAAAGATGATCAGGTTGATAGGTTTGAGGTGGAAGCGTGGTGACACGTGGAGCTGACAAATACTAATAGATCGAGGACTTAACTAAAACGAAAAGCGGAAAAAGCCCGCTTAAATTGATAGGCTTTTGAAGCTGGACATGAAAGATTACTCAAGCTTTTTTCTTACAACATAATCTAGTTTTCAGGGAATAAAACCTTGACAAATTAATTAAGGATATGATATTATATAATCTGTTCTTAAAAAATAGTCTGGTGGCGATAGCGAGAAGGTCACACCCGTTCCCATACCGAACACGGAAGTTAAGCTTCTCAGCGCCGATGGTAGTTGGGGGCTCTCCCCCTGTGAGAGTAGGACGTCGCCAGGCATACCATTATTCCGCAGTAGCTCAGTGGTAGAGCACTCGGCTGTTAACCGAGCGGTCGTAGGTTCGAATCCTACCTGCGGAGCCATAAAAACATTGAGTAATATGTTAGCAGCTTGCTTCCATAGCTCAGCAGGTAGAGCACTTCCATGGTAAGGAAGAGGTCACCGGTTCGAGCCCGGTTGGAAGCTTAGAATAAACAATAAAGGCCCATTGGTCAAGCGGTTAAGACACCGCCCTTTCACGGCGGTAACACGGGTTCGAATCCCGTATGGGTCACCAATATATATGGAGGATTAGCTCAGCTGGGAGAGCATCTGCCTTACAAGCAGAGGGTCGGCGGTTCGATCCCGTCATCCTCCACCATTTTTAATATAATAGAAGATTTTAGATACACGCCGATGTAGCTCAATTGGTAGAGCAACTGACTTGTAATCAGTAGGTTGGGGGTTCAAGTCCTCTCGTCGGCACCATTTATGAAATAAGAATTATTGTAATCCAATATTCGGAGGGGTAGCGAAGTGGCTAAACGCGGCGGACTGTAAATCCGCTCCTTCGGGTTCGGCGGTTCGAATCCGTCCCCCTCCACCATTTCAAATTGGACAGAGAATGTCCTTTTATTTTTGGGCTATAGCCAAGCGGTAAGGCAACGGACTTTGACTCCGTCACTCGTTGGTTCGAATCCAGCTAGCCCAGCCAAGAGCCATTAGCTCAGTTGGTAGAGCATCTGACTTTTAATCAGAGGGTCGCAGGTTCGAATCCTGCATGGCTCATATTTATTTAAAAACCAAGCAAACATTTGCTTGGTTTTTTTATGTATTTATGATTCATTAAATATGCGAGACATTAATTCCAATGTACTGTAATAGTATATAGGAGGCATATTTCGCAGTTAATGAATTTTATCAGTTTGCTTTAATAAAACTGTCATACTTATTCAGCAATTCGTCTAATTTTGCGCTTATATCAATTACTTTTGGGTGCGAAAAAGAAGTGAGATTTGCTAAATAGATCATCTTTTCTCGATGCTCCTCAATATCTTTTAACAACTTTTGCTCACACATTGGCTTCACCCTCATCCATTAGTTAATTTTCATTCTATCTGAAAAAAATTATGTTGTCATGATTTTAACATATTATTCCCTTTTTTTATAACCAATCTGAAAAAAATTAAACCACATGTTGTCATAATTTGTTAAAATAGTAGTAAAGTCATTCAAAAGTAGTAAATATACATATTAAGAAAAATGTTTAAAGTTACTTGCTTCCTGTTCCTCTTTAGAAGGAAGATGGATATATCAGTTTTTACAGGAAAAAACATGATTCTTTTATTTAGGTTTATTTTGGAAGGGCAGACATCCAATTGAATAATTTCTGTTAACTCTTTTTTTTTGTTCGGAGCATTGGATTTTAATTTATTAAGCTAAAATAGAAAAAAATAAAAAAAAATGAAACCTTATTCGCTATCGATACGTATTAATCGATTAGCCGCATTTAGAGCGGGGGTAAATAGATGGAAGCATTAATAAAAAAGAGAATTAAGCAAGTGATAAAAGGGGATCAAAATGCGTTCGGTGATATTATTGACATTTACAAGGACAAAGTGTTTCAAATTTGTTACCGGATGCTAGGGAATAGACATGAAGCGGAGGATATTTCACAAGAAGCCTTTCTTCGAGCATATGTTAATATAAATCGTTTTAACATGGACTTGAAGTTTTCTACATGGCTTTATCGAATTGCGACAAATTTATGTATCGACAGGATTAGAAAGAAAAAGCCAGACTATTATTTGGATGCTGAAGTGCCGGGTACTGATGGTCTGAATATGTACTCACAAATTTCTTCAGATACAAGGCTGCCTGAAGAAGATGTGGAAAGCTTGGAACTGCAAGCGTTGATACAGCGTGAAATATCAAAGCTGCCAGAGAAATATCGATCTGTGATTGTACTAAAATATATTGAAGAGCTGTCTCTAAACGAGATTAGTGAAATTCTTGAGCTGCCTCTTGGTACAGTGAAAACACGCATTCACAGGGGAAGAGAAGCTTTAAGAAAGCAATTACGGCATGTCTAATAAGAAGGTGAAAGAATATGACTTGTTCAACAGAAGTTATAGAATATATGCATCAATATCTTGATGAGGAAATCCTAGAACAAGATAAAGTAAAGTTAAAAAAACATCTGGATGAGTGTGAGGACTGTGCCATTCATTTTCATGAATTGAAAAAGACGATTGCATTAGTTCAAAGCACCTCCCATATACAGGCTCCAGCAAATTTCACTGAGAATGTGCTTGGACTTTTGCCAAAGGAAAAGAAACAGGCAGTTTTCAAAAGATGGGTGCGTAACCATCCTATTTTTGCAGCAGCATCTTTATTCATTGTACTGATGGTTTCAAGTCTCCTTTCTGCGTGGAATGAAAACCATGAATTTTCGGTGTCAAAGCAGCCTAATCTTGTCGTTGAAAATGATACGGTAATTGTTCCTAAGGGAGAAGTTGTTGAAGGGGACATTGTAGTTCGGAACGGTAATATAAAGATAGAAGGACAAGTAAACGGAAATGTCACTGTTATAAATGGGCAGAAATATATGGCCTCATCCAATCAGGTTACAGGTGAGATAGAGGAAGTAAATGAGGTCTTTGATTGGCTTTGGTACTATATTAAGAGCACTTTGGAAGATATAACTAATGTATTTAAAAGTGAAGAAGGAAGTAGTGGAAGTCTCCCTGCATATTGATTGCAGGGTTTTTTCTATTGTAAATAGTTGGGTTAAAAATATTAGATGAATCATATAATAAAATCAAGATTTTTCCTTTCTGTATGCACAATTACCTAAATCATTCTTCTGTTTTTTAAATTTAGTTTGTCCAGATTGGTATTAAACGCAAATGTGATATAATATGATAATTGTAGGTAAACAAAAAGAAGCAGCGATTGCTTATGAAATATATATGCTTTGGAGGAAGGAAAATGTCGTTAGCAGATTTCCCTTTTTTAAAATATTTAGCGAATACAGTGGACATTCTCCTTGTGTGGTATGTCATCTATAAAATCCTTATGATAGTAAAGGGCACAAAAGCAGTCCAATTATTAAAAGGTATCTTTGTGATTCTGATTGTAAAGCTGCTAAGTGATTATTTTAACTTGCAGACAATGGGAACGATGATGGAGCAAGTGATTCAGTGGGGTGCTCTTGGTCTTATCATCATTTTCCAAGGGGAGCTTAGAAGGGCGCTTGAACAGCTCGGCAGAGGAAAGTTCTTTTCACGAAGCGGAATACCAGAAGACCAGGCACAACAGCATGTGGTCGATTCCATTGTAAAAGCAGTCGATTATATGGCAAAAAGAAGGATTGGTGCGCTTATCTCCATTGAAAGGGAGACGGGCATGAATGATTATATTGAAACCGGAATATCCTTAGACTCAAAAATATCATCTGAATTACTAATAAATATCTTTATTCCAAATACTCCTCTGCATGATGGTGCCGTTATATTGCAGAAAAATAATATTGCTGCTGCCGCCTGTTATCTCCCATTATCAGAAAGTCCGTTTATATCAAAGGAGCTGGGTACAAGGCACAGAGCAGCGCTAGGCATCAGTGAGGTAACAGATAGCATAACGATCGTTGTTTCAGAAGAAACAGGGTCCATATCTATTACTAAAAATGGTGATCTCCATCGAGAGCTTAAATTGGAAGCATTTAAAGAACTACTGTCCAGTGCGTTAATTGCACCTTCTGCCAGACATGCTTCTTCTGTTAAGTGGGGCTGGAAGGGGAAGAATAAATGAATAAGTTATTTGACAGAATCGGTGAAAGTAATTGGTTTATGAAGGTAATTGCCTTTGCATTGGCATTGTTGCTGTTTTTATATGTATATGACGGCAGCGACAAATCCAATGATGTGAACGTTCCTAGTTCAGAAGACTCTGGACTGGTAGAGGATATGCCTGTAAAAGTGTATTACGATACAGATAATCTTATTGTTTCTGGAGTTCCGGAAACAGTGGATGTGAAACTTACAGGTCCGACTGTCCATGTTCAATCAGCAAGACTCCAAAAGAACTTTGAAGTGTATGTCGATTTGACTGATGCGGAAATTGGTACAAAAGAGGTTGCTCTTCAAGTCAAGGATCTGTCTGATAAGCTGGAAGCAGTCATCGATCCGGCCACTATCGAGGTTACATTGAAGGAAAAAGTATCAAAAGAAGTGAGTGTGGAAGCTGAGTATAACAGCAGCTTAATTGCAAAAGGTTATTCAACTGGAACAGCAACAATCAGTCCTTCCACTGTAACAGTGACAGGTGCAAAAGATGAAATTGACAAAATAGCTTATGTGAAGGCAAACGTAGAGCTTGAAGAAGGGACTAGCAAGGATATTAGCAAAAAAGCTGAAATATCTGCGTTAGACAGCAGTTTAAATAAATTAGATGTAGAAGTGGAACCAGAAACGGTGGAAGTGAATATCCCTGTAACAAGAACAAGTAAAACAGTTCCAATCAATATTGTGGAAAAGGGAGATCCGCCAGCTAATGTTACGATTGATTCCATAACATTAAACAAAACAGAAGCGACAATTTCAGGTCCAGAAGATATACTAAAAGAAGTGGACAGTACAAGAGTTGAAGTTGACCTGAGTGATATAGACAAGGATCAAAATATAGAGCTTCCTGTGATCATCTCAAACGGGGTAACAGCTGTAGAACCAGAATTGGTAACTGCAACCGTTAAGGTGACGGTAGGGAAGGAAGATACAAGTTCAAATGAATCTGCAAATGAGGAAGAGGATTCAGATGAGACAGCAACTATAGAAAAAACGAGCACGAGAACAATAAGTGGAATACCAATAAGTATACAAGGCTTAGGAAATGAGTTTGAGGCTGAGATAACAGATCCGGTTGATAAAAGCGCAAGCCTCGATGTAACAGGAGCAAACGACATTGTAAAAGGCTTGGCTGCATCAGATTTTTCTCTGTTTCTGGATTTGACAGGAATGTCTGCTGGAGAGCATGAGGTCCAGATTATGGTCGAAGGTCCGGATGATATTAGCTGGGAACTGGCAAAAGAGACAGCAAGTGTTTCAATAACGGAAAAAGATGCTTAAAAATTGATAAAGATTCATATTAGTTAGAAGGAGCGATTTAGGAATGGGTAAATATTTCGGTACGGATGGAGTACGAGGAGTAGCAAATAGTGAACTGACACCTGAAATAGCATTTAAGCTTGGAAGGTTCGGTGGCTTCGTCCTAACAAAAGATCAAGATCGACCTAAAGTGTTAATTGGTCGTGACACTCGTATTTCAGGCCATATGCTGGAGGGAGCCCTCGTAGCAGGATTGCTTTCCATTGGTGCAGAGGTAATGCGTTTAGGTGTCATATCTACACCAGGTGTATCCTATTTAACAAAAGTTTTGGGAGCACAGGCTGGAGTAATGATTTCCGCATCCCATAACCCTGTTGCCGATAATGGCATCAAGTTTTTCGGTCCAGATGGCTTTAAGCTTTCAGATGAGCAGGAATTGGAAATTGAAGCATTAATTGATCAGGATGTTGACTCACTACCAAGACCAACTGGAGCTGACCTTGGACAAGTTAATGACTATTTTGAAGGCGGACAGAAATATCTTCAGTTCTTAAAGCAGACTGTGGATGAAGAATTCGAAGGAATTCATGTGGCGCTTGACTGTGCACATGGTGCAACATCGGCTCTTGCTATGCACTTATTTGCAGATTTGGATGCGGACATTTCAACAATGGGAGCATCTCCAAATGGATTAAATATCAATGATGGCGTAGGTTCTACACATCCGGAAACATTAGCCGAATTCTTAAAGGAAAAGCAAGCTGATGTTGGATTGGCATTTGACGGCGATGGTGACCGTTTGATTGCGGTCGATGAAAAAGGAGATATTGTTGATGGTGACCAAATCATGTATATATGTGCTAAGTACATGAAAGAGACTGGCCGACTGAAGCAAGATACCGTTGTATCCACTGTAATGAGTAATTTAGGTTTTTATAAGGCTTTGGAACAGCATGGTATTAAAAGCATTCCAACTGCAGTAGGAGATCGTTACGTAGTGGAGGAAATGCGTAAGAATGGTTATAATCTTGGCGGAGAGCAATCTGGTCATATTATTTTCCTTGATTTCAATACTACTGGTGACGGACTATTAACAGGTTTACAGCTTGTGAATATTATGAAAGCAACGAAGAAGCCTTTATCAGAGCTTGCCGGAGAAATGAAAAAATTCCCGCAAAAACTTGTGAACATAAGGGTAACGGACAAGTATCATGTAACAGATAATGAGAAAGTAAAAGAAGTCATCAGTAAAGTGGAAGAGGACATGAACGGAAACGGCAGAATTTTAGTCAGACCGTCAGGGACAGAACCTCTTGTTCGCGTAATGGCAGAGGCTCCTACTAGTGAATTATGTGATGCATATGTCAATATTATTGCTGAAGTAGTAGAAAAGGAAATGGGATTGAAGGAATAGTAAGTCAGTCACATTATTATATAAGATGAATAGGATAGAGGGTAAGGAAGTTCGCTGATCGAATCTTCTTTATCCTCTTTTTTCATAAAAAGTAATATGTATTATGTATTAGTATTTGACGAATTATTTGTAAGTAAGGTATGATTAATCTGCTTTTGTGAAAAAAGCAAACGAAAGAAAAGGAGGGAGATTAAGAAGATTAGTTATACAAAGCGCCTGAACTAGCAGTGGACGAAGCGTGTGCTAGTTGACGAGGAGGAGGTTTATCGATATTTCGGCGGATACCTCCCGGTTATGTAGCAGATCGAGAGCTTTATTTTAAAACATTAAGGCAACTTAATGCACAAAGAATAGGGCATGCTAATATAAATGTTTATAAAAAATTACAGAGATAGGGGAGCAAGTTGTCCCCTAGTAAGGCTTCTTGCTCCCCTAGAACGGAGGAAAAGAAGTATGTGTGGTATTGTTGGTATTATCGGAAACCCGGATGCAAAAGAGATTTTATTAAAGGGCCTAGAAAAGCTTGAATATAGAGGATATGATTCTGCAGGTATTGCTCTTAGCAATGAGGCTGGAGTGAAGGTCTTCAAGGAAAAAGGCAGAATTGCAGATTTGCGCAGCATTGTGGATGAAACAGTCACTGCTGAAATAGGAATTGGCCATACTCGTTGGGCTACACATGGAGTACCAAGCAGATTAAACGCACATCCGCATAAAAGTGCTTCTAATCGTTTCACAATTGTTCACAACGGAGTCATTGAAAACTATGATCTGTTAAAAAAGGAATACTTGGCAGATGTTGAAATGAAAAGCGATACGGATACAGAAGTGGTCATTCAGTTGATTGAACACTTTGTTGAAAGCGGCAAAGATGTTAAAGCAGCGTTTGTGCAAACTTTAAAAATGCTAAAAGGCTCTTATGCTTTTGCATTATTAGATGAACAAAACAAAGATGTAATATATGTTGCCAAAAACAAAAGCCCGCTTCTTGTCGGTCTTGGTGAAGACTTCAATGTAGTAGCGAGCGATGCGATGGCTATGCTGCAAGTGACAGATCAATATGTTGAGCTTGTAGATAAAGAAATCGTGCTTGTATCAAAAGACAAAGTAGTTATTGAGACTTTAGATGGAGAAGTTATTTCCCGGGAAGCTTATACGGCAGAATTGGATGCTAGCGATATTGAAAAAGGAACTTACCCACACTATATGTTGAAGGAAATTGACGAGCAGCCGCTTGCTATTCGCAAAATCATTCAACAATATAGAGCTGAAGATGGGAAGCTGACAATTGATCCGGCTATCATTGATGCTGTTAAAGCAGCAGACCGTTTGTATATTATTGCTGCAGGTACTTCTTATCATGCAGGTTTGCTCGGTAAGCAATTTATCGAAAGCTTGGCGAAGATTCCAGTAGAGGTTCATGTTGCGAGTGAATTTAGCTATAATATGCCGTTGCTTTCTGAGAAGCCATTGTTTATCTTTATTACTCAAAGTGGTGAAACAGCGGACAGCAGAGCTGTGCTTGTGCAAGTGAAGGAGCTTGGTTATCCTGCTATCACGATAACAAATGTTCCTGGTTCTACACTTTCTCGTGAAGCAGATTATACATTGCTTCTGCACGCTGGCCCTGAAATTGCTGTTGCTTCTACGAAGGCTTACACTGCACAGATGGCAGTATTGTCCATCCTTGCAGAAGTGACAGGAAGAAGCAAAGGCTATGACAGTAGCTTTGACCTAGTGCATGAGCTAGGTATTATCGCTAACGCAATGGAAGTTGTTTTTGAACAAAAAGAAGAACTTGAAACGATTGCTAGAGAATACCTGTCTACAACAAGAAATGCATTCTTTATTGGCCGCGGAATCGATTATTATGTTGGTCTAGAAGGTGCGCTTAAGCTAAAAGAAATCTCTTACATCCAGGCAGAAGGTTTTGCAGGCGGTGAATTAAAGCACGGCACAATCGCTTTAATCGAAGATGGAACACCAATCATTGCCTTAGCAACACAGGAAAGTGTCAACTTGAGCATTCGTGGAAACGTTAAAGAGGTAGTTGCACGAGGTGCAAATCCGTGTATCATTTCTATGAAAGGTTTGGAAATGGACGGTGACCGCTTTATTGTTCCAGCTGTGCATGAGTTATTGACACCCCTTATCTCTGTATTACCGCTGCAGCTTATCTCTTATTATGCAGCACTTCATAGAGACTGTGACGTTGATAAGCCACGCAATTTGGCTAAATCTGTTACTGTTGAATAATAGTTATTTAAGTGCCCCTGTAGTCTCCAGACTGCAGGGGTTTTTTGTATTAAAAGTAAGTGTTAACCAAAAAAGCAGATTCTTGTCTTTTAAATAAACAATTGACAGAAAAGTAAAAAACAATTATTATAGTTGAGAATGATAATCATTGTAAAATGTGGTGAATCGAGCTGTGCTTAACATAAATTATTAAGGAAGTACCTTATCACTTTCGCCACTAATAAACTATTAATATATAAGAGGGGATTAAGTCATGCATACAAAACGTAGAAAGCCATTTCTTCAGCTATTGCTATTTTCAATTGTAGCAATCTTGGTTTTAGCAGGTTGCTCCAATTCTTCATCAAATGACTCAGATAAAAATGAATCTGCTTCTTCCAATTCAGATTCTGAATATCCAATAACAATTAAACACGCTTTAGGCGAAGCGGTTATTGAAAAGAAACCAGAACGTGTTGTTACAATTCAATGGGGAAATCAAGATGTGGCTTTAGCTCTTGGAGTGACTCCTGTAGGTTTCTCAGCAGCAAACTTTGGAGTACAAGATGACAGTGGTTTACTGCCTTGGACAAAAGAAAAGCTGGACGAGCTTGGTGTGAAAGACCCTAACGTATTCCAAGATACAGACGGACTTGATTTTGAGGCTATTTCAGATGCAAAGCCTGATGTAATTCTTGCTGCTTACTCTGGTATTACACAAGAAGATTACGATACTCTTTCTGAAATTGCTCCAGTTGTTGCATATCCAACTGCAGCTTGGGCAACAACTTGGCGTGAACAAGTTGAATTAAATGCAACTGGTATGGGAATGAAAAAAGAGGGCGAACAGCTTATTACAGATATTGAAGATATGCTTAAAGAGAAAGCATCTAAATACCCTCAAATTGAAGGCAAAAAGGTTGTTTGGGTTAACTTCTCAGCAGATGACTTGTCTAAATTGCATCTTTACACACCAGTTGATTCACGTGTTGCCTTCTTAAAAGAACTTGGTCTTGACTATCCAGATAGTGTGAAGGATTTAATTACAGACCCTAACAGTTACTCTCTAGAATTGAGTGCTGAAAACGTAGAGGCTCTTAATGATGCTGACGTAATTGTTGGTTATGGTAATGATGAGCTATATAACACAATTAAAGCTGATCCATTGCTTGGAAATATTCCTGCAGTTAAAAGAGGTTCAGTAGCATTTATTGCAAGTGACACACCATTGGTTGCTGCGGGAACACCAACTCCGCTTTCAATCGAATACACTATTGATGATTACCTTGAGCTAATTGGCGGAGCAATTGATAAAATAAATGAATAGTTTCTTCTTTCCAAAAGGTAAACAGATGGACCTGCATGTTCCAAAAAACTTTAAGCTGACTATAATTTTATCCATTATATTGTTGATTGCTTGTATTGTAGCTTCACTAGCATTTGGTGCTCGTGTAGTCAGTTTTCAAGACATTTTAGATGGTTTGTCTGGCAAAAATGAAGATTCGTTTGGGGCAAATATTGTACGTAAACGTTTGTCCAGAACAGTTTTCAGTTTGCTATGCGGAGCAGCACTTGGAGTATCTGGCGCACTGATGCAGGCTATTACGCGAAATCCACTGGCAGATCCCAGCATACTTGGTGTGAATACTGGTGCATCATTATTTGTAGTTTGTGGACTAGCATTCTTTAATATTAGTACAGCAAATCAATATATATGGTTCGCTTTACTGGGAGCAGCATTAACGGCAGCATTTGTTTTTGGAATTGGTTCAATGGGACGGGGCGGAGCAACACCAATAAAGCTTGTATTGGCGGGAGCTGCAACAACTGCAGCTCTCTCTTCCCTTGTCACCGCTATTTTAATTCCAAATTCTTATGCGATGGATCAATTCAGGTTTTGGCAGGTAGGCAGTGTGGGCTCAGGTACATGGGATTCTATCACAACCTTCCTTCCCTTTTTGGCTATTGGCATTCTTATTGCCTTTATTTCGGCCCCAGCATTGAACGCTCTTGCTTTAGGGGATGATGTTGCAACAGGACTCGGTGTGAGGCCTGGATTTTTGCGTCTTGGAGGAGCAATAGGCGGAGTTGTGCTATGTGGGGCAGCTACTGCATTAGCAGGTCCTATTGGCTTTATTGGTCTGATGTCTACACATGTGATGAGACTTATTCTTGGCCCGGATGTACGTTTTGTAATACCTATGTCAGCTATTACAGGGGCAATTATATTAACGTTTTCTGATGTGATTGGAAGACTAATTGCTAGTCCTGGAGAACTCGAGGTTGGTGTAGTTACGGCATTTATAGGTGCACCGATCCTAATTATATTAGCTAAGAAATCGAAAGTGCGGTCATTATGAAAAATCAATTTGGTGAAATAAACTTTATTATGACAGGCATCAGGAAAAGACGGCGGCGCTGGATACAAGTTACTAGCTTACTGTTTGTGCTAACTTGTATTCTTTGCTGCGCGATGCTATTGCTTGGAAACACTATTTATCCGATTCAGGAAGTGATTCGTTCCCTTTCCGGTGAGCGGATTGCAGGTGTTACTTTTGCTGTAAATACGATACGTTTACCAAGAATGCTAGCTGGTTTATTTGCTGGGTTTGCTTTCGGCGTTGCAGGCTACATCTTTCAAACAATGCTGCAAAATCCACTTGCAAACCCAAACGTATTAGGTATAACATCTGGCTCAAGTGCTGCGGCTGTTTTATGTATTACGATGTTCCATACGAGTAATGCAGTTGTTTCCTTTGCTTCTGTTATTGCAGGTCTCATTACGGTTGTTTTTATGTATTTGCTTTCTCGGGGAAAATCCTTTTCGATTGGCCGGTTAATACTTATTGGGATAGGGATACAGGCTATACTTGACGCAGTCATATCCTATCTTTTGCTAATTGGTTCACAGCAGGATATTCCAGCAGCACTTAGATGGCTTAATGGCAGTCTTAATGGTTCAAAAATAGATGAATTGCCGCCACTTATTATTACAGTCGTTATATTTACTCCAATTGTTCTCTTGTTAGGTAAACAATTGAATATTTTGGAGCTTGGTGAGCAAATGGCATCTTCGCTTGGTGTCTCAACAGATAAAACAAGAGTTTTACTTATTGTCAGTTCTGTCTTTATGATTGCTATTGCAACAGCTACAACGGGTCCCATTGCGTTTGTCTCCTTCCTTGCAGGACCGATTGCTAATAGATTAGTAGGCACTGGATTCTCTAATATTTTGCCGGCAGGTCTTGTAGGAGCCAGCTTAGTTTTAGTAGCAGATTTAGTTGGACAATTTGCATTTGTATACAGATTTCCAGTCGGTGTCATAACAGGCTTGCTTGGTGCACCATACTTAATCTTGCTATTAATTCGAATGAATCGGAAGGGAGAATTGTAATGGAAACGATACATGATTTTCGAGCGCAAAAATTAATAGCAGGCTACGATAATAAAATGATATTAAACGAAATTGAGCTGAAAATTCCCAGCAATAAAATCAGTGTTATTATCGGAGCAAATGGCTGCGGGAAATCGACACTGCTAAAAACCTTGGCTAAATTAATTAAGCCATCATCTGGTGAGGTTACTCTTGATGGTAAAGCAATCAGCAAAATTCCACCAAAACAATTAGCACGGGTTTTAGGTATATTACCGCAATCGCCGGTTGTTCCAGAAGGGATAACAGTAGCCGATTTAATTGGCCGTGGAAGATTCCCGCATCAATCATTGTTAAGTGGCTGGTCGAAAAAGGATTATGATGCGGTTGCAGAAGCAATGGAAATCATGAAGATTACAGAGTTTGCAAATCATGACATTGATGAGCTGTCAGGCGGTCAAAGACAACGTGTCTGGATTGCAATGGCACTCGCACAGCAAACGGATATTTTATTTCTAGATGAGCCGACAACCTTTTTAGATATTACGTATCAAGTGGAGATATTAGATTTGTTAACAGATCTTAATCGGAAATACGGCACGACAATTGTGATGGTTCTTCATGATATCAATTTGTCAGCTCGTTATGCTGACTATATATTTGCTCTTGAAAAGGGCAAGCTTGTAGGAGAAGGAAAGCCATCCGAGATAATTACAAGTACATTAGTAAAAGAGATATTTGGTCTGAATTGTACGGTTATTAATGACCCTGTTTCAGCAACACCTTTAGTTGTACCTAAAGGCAGATATCATGTTAAACCATAATAGCGATCCCTCCAGTTTAAAATGACTGGAGGTTTTTTATTTTAGCTCGTTTAGGTCTTGGTGCTTATTTTAGCTGTATTGTAACTTTTTAAAAGGATATTCGTAAAGCCTCTCGAAAAGGTTTGATAGTAAGCTATAAATTAATTAAGAGGAGGAGTTAGAATGTCTTTAAACAAATACGGTGTGCTAAAGGGCAAAGCAGTTGATGTGATGATGGGAAGCGGAGAAAATCCTCATTATCAAATTCATATACGGGACGAAGAAGGCGTTGATTACCGGATTGCAGTCAATATTGAGTCACAGTCGTATCCGTCTGAGGTTCTTTTCTATGTGGGAGAAGATTTTAATTCAGAGGACATCTCTAAGCTGCCTGCGTTAAAACATGGGTTTACGCTAATAAAAGAAAATAACCCTGACATTGGACTTGATTATGTTAGAGGCAATCTCTTTGATCCTCAAAAAATGGTTCCACTACCAGCAGATATTGATGGGGCGGACAATGACCTGAATGAGAAGCTGCAGTTTTATGTGAAAGAGGCGCTTGAACGGGATGCGGTTATCTATGCTTTTGGGGAAAGATGGGGGCCAGAGAATACTTTGGCTGATCGTTATTTCCACTTTAAGCCTGGTAATGGCATTCATGATATTCATATGAATCAAGGCAATGTGGGCAGATGGAAAAAGGATAATGGTGTTTGGCAGGATGGCGGCATCCTTATTCACTTTGAGGAGGAAAATCGCTGGGTAGGTATTTTTCTTGCGTTCCAATCACAATCATGGTGCACAGATGAAAACGGACATGCTATTAAGCCTGTGGAGGAATGCAGTTATTTAACGGTAAAGTAAAGGGGTGTGCGTCATTAGATCAGAACAAGAAATGCTTGAGCTTATCCTTACTGTAGCTAAAGGCGATGACAGAATTAGAGCGGTGTATATGAATGGATCAAGAGCAAACCCAAAGGTAAAAAAGGATATTCTGCAGGATTATGATATCGTTTATGTTGTCACAGAAACAGGACTCTTTATAGGGGATGAAGCATGGATCCAAGTGTTTGGCGAGCTTATCATGATACAGGAGCCTGATAGGATGGATTTAGCTGCTGGTCTTGAGGTGGACGTGAGCAGATCATATAGTTATTTAATGCTGTTTACAGACGGCAACCGGATTGACCTTCATATTGAAACAAAGGAAGCGATGCTTGAGCAATATGGAAAAGATTCACTGACAATACCTTTGCTTGATAAGGACGGAATTCTCCTGGAAATACCATTTGCCTCTGATGACAGCTATCATATAAAGGAACCAACTGCTATACGATATTTCCATGTTTGCAATGAGTTTTGGTGGTGTCAGCAAAATGTTGCAAAAGGAATATGGCGCAAGGAGATTCCATATGCCAAAAATATGGCAGAAACAATTGTCAGACCTATGCTTGATGAAATGGTGTCATGGTGGATTGGCATGAAGCACCATTTCCAGGTGAGCTCAGGCAAGATGGGTAAATATTTTCATGAACTTTTACCAGAGGAATATTGGAATATGTATAGGCAGACATATGGGGACAGTAGAGAAGAAAATATGTGGCAGTCCTTATTTATGATGAATGACTTGTTCAGGCTTCTGGGAGAAGAGGTAGCAAAGCAGCAGAATTTAAGTTATCCAGCCGAAGATGATATAAAAATGACGAAATTTTTGAAGCGACTCAGGAGCATGCCTATTCATGCAGAAAATATCTTTTAAGGACTGTGGTCTTTATTTTTGTTTTCCCTTTCGATATAGTTAGAAGATAGAATTGCACACAGGTAAAAGAGGCAGTTTTCTAGCGCTAAGGGGGAATACTTCATGAGAAAATACAAAACATTGCTGTTTGATGTAGATGATACTTTATTGGATTTTGCTGCAGCTGAGCGAGCGTCACTGAGTATGCTGCTGGAAAGCCAAGGAGTTCTATATGATGCTGAAAACCATAAAATTTATTCACAAATTAACAAACGACTTTGGAAGTCCTTTGAAGAAGGGCTGATTTCAAGTGATGAATTGTTCAACACGCGCTTTACCCTGCTGTTTAAGGAGCTTGGAAAGTCGGTTGACGGTCCGGAATTGGAAAAGCATTACCGCAGGGGACTTGGAGAGGGACATTATCTCATGAGTGGTGCGTTGGAAGTTATTACAGAACTGAAGGACCATTTTGATTTGTATATTGTGACAAATGGTATTTCACAAACACAGGATCGACGTTTAAAGCTGTCAGGGCTTTTTCCAGCTTTTAAAGCTGTTTTTGTATCGGAGGATACAGGCTTCCAGAAACCGATGAAGGGTTTTTTTGACTTTGTTTTTGAGAGAATTCCTAATTGCGAATTAAGTGAAACACTGATTATTGGAGACTCATTAACTGCAGATATTAAAGGTGGCATTTTAGCAGGTATTGATACTTGTTGGGTGAATCCTAATGATATTGAAAACACCACAGAATGGAAGCCTACCTATGAAGTGAAGAGCTTGGATGAGCTTTACAATGTTTTAGAAGTTACAAGGAAGACAGAATCTGTTTAATAGTTGAGCCATCTTTTGCAGATGGCTTTTTTTTATAGAATCAAACTATTTGAAGTTTTTATAGGTCGAATGAGACAATCTATATAGAAGAAAGGGAGGTCATATATATGAAAACTTTAGTCGTAGGTGCAAACGGGAAGATAGGAAAAATCCTTGTAGATTTACTTAAGGAAGAGGATAAGCACACTGTCAGGGCAATGGTTCGTTCAGCAGAGCAAAAGGAAGCTTACACAAGCCAAGGTGTGGAAGCAGTGCTTGCAGACTTAGAAGGAAGTGTCGACGAGTTGAGCAAAGCAATGGAAGGCTGTGATGCGATTGTGTTTACTGCTGGGTCAGGTGGAAGCACTGGTGCTGATAAGACGTTATTAATTGATTTAGACGGTGCTGTGAAAACGATAGAGGCAGCTGAAAAGGCGGGAATTGAACGCTTTATAATGGTTAGTGCTTTACAGGCACAAACAAGAGAAAACTGGAATGAGCATATATTACCTTACTATGTTGCTAAGCATTATGCTGACCGCATGTTACTCGCTAGCAAGCTTAATTATACAATTATCAGACCAGGTGGACTTACAGATGAACCTGGTACAGGACTGGTGCAAATTGAAGAAAACCTTACAAGGGGTTATATTCCGAGAGCAGATGTTGCAAAAGTGATAGTGGCATCACTTGATGATTCAAGAACATATAAGCGTTCCTTTGATTTGGTTTCAGGGGAAGCACAACTACCAGAAGCTTTTAATGGTTTGGCATAATAAAACGAGATAGGATTTTTCCTATCTCGTTTTGTTTGTTTATACAGCGTGGAAGTTTGTTCCATCTGTTACTGCTTTGACAACACCGGCACGAATGACGAAGTCTCCAAAGTGTTCACCATCTAATCTTTCTCTTGCGTAGCGCGGAAGAAGGACACCAAGCTCGCTTAAGATCTCTTCTTCACCGACATTTTCACGGTACAGCTTGCTCAATCTGCTGCCGTTAAAGGCTGCGCCAAGATACATGTTGTATTTGCCAGGACCTCTTCCGATAAATGCGATTTCAGCTATTGTGTGTCGAGCACACCCATTAGGGCAGCCTGTCATTCTAATGGTAATTTCTTTATCACGCAAGCCGTTTGCATCAACGATTTCTTCGATTTTATCGATTAAACGAGGCAGATAGCGCTCAGCCTCTGCCATTGCAAGACCACATGTCGGCAATGAAACACAAGCAAGGGAGCTTCTGCGCAGCGCAGAGAAGCGCTTGCCATCTAATAACCCGTATTGTTCAATCAGCTCTGTAATTTTTTTCTTATTTTTTGTTGAAATATTAGCGATAATTAAATTCTGATTAGCAGTTAGGCGGAAATCACCTGTATGGATTTTTGCAATTTCACGTAAGCCTGTCATCAGCTTGTAGTCATCAAAGTCTTTAATACGGCCGCCTTCAACAAATAATGTGAAATGCCATTTTCCTTTGACGCCTTTTTCCCAGCCATATCTGTCGCCATTATGATCAAAGTGGAATTCTCTTGCTTCTTGTAAGCTCCAGCCAAGACGGTATTCTAACTCTGCTTTGACATTTTCTACGCCGAGGCGATCGACTGTGTATTTGAAACGGGCATTTTTACGGACAGAGCGGTTTCCATAGTCGCGTTGGATGGTAATTACTTTTTCCGCAACCTCTAATACTTGCTCAGGCTCACAAAAGCCGATAACCTTACCGAGCTGCGGATATGTTTCTGTATCACCATGTGTCATACCCATACCACCACCGATGGAAATATTGAAACCAACCAATTTTCCGCTTTCAACGATTGCGATAAAGCCAAGATCTTGTGAGTAAACGTCCACATCATTGGAAGGTGGAACAGCTACTCCTATTTTAAACTTTCTTGGCAAGTAAACAGGACCGTACATTGGCTCTATATCTTCCTCTACTGTTGGAGAAGAAGCTACTTTTTCCTCATCCAGCCAAATTTCATGATAAGCGCGTGTACGTGGAAGCAAGTAATCACTTAATCTTTTAGACCAGCTGAATACCTCGCCATGTACTTCCGACTGGTATGGATTAGGATTACACATTACGTTCCGGTTAACGTCACCACAAGCTGCAATGGTATCAAGCATGGATTGGTGAATTTCCTGAATCGTACTTTTCATATTCCATTTCAAAATACCGTGCATTTGAAATGCTTGGCGTGTTGTAAGCTTTAACGTTTGGTTTCCAAAACGTTGGGCAAGATCATCCATTTTCAGCCATTGCTCAGGTGTTGCGACACCTCCGGGAGTCCGAACTCGAAGCATGAATTGATAGGCAGGCTCTAACTTTTGCTTTTGACGTTCATTACGAAGGTCACGGTCATCCTGCAGATAACTTCCGTGAAATTTCATTAGCACGTTATCATCGTGTGGGATACCTGATGTTAGCTGCTCTTGCATCGTATCCTTCAAGCTTCCGCGTAAATAGTTGCTGTCTATTTTTAATTGTTCATTTGGTGAGGGCGGTCCTTCTGGTGCAGTTAGTATTGGTCTAGCCATTGGAAAAACTCCTTTCAGTTAATCTTAATAAACATCACGCTGGTAGCGTTTATCCTGCTGCATTGCTGCAAGGTATTTTTCGGCATCTTCACGGTTGAGATTGCCTTCTTTTTCAATGATGTTAATTAATGTTTGGTGCACGTCATGAGCCATATGCTTTTCATCGCCACAAATATAAACTGAGGCACCTTCCTGCAGCCACTCGAATAATTCCTTGCTGTGCTCAAGCATACGATGCTGGACATAAACTTTTTCGGCAGTGTCGCGGGAGAATGCGACGTTCATTTTTGTTAATACCCCACTTTTAAGGTAGTTTTGCCATTCAGTTTGATAAAGGAAGTCTGTGACAAAATGCTGATCTCCAAAGAACAGCCATGATTTTCCTTCAATCTCTGCTTCCTCACGCTCTTGCAGGAAGGATCGGAATGGAGCGATTCCTGTTCCGGGTCCTACCATAATGACAGGAGTTTCAGGATTTTCAGGAAGCTTAAAGTTTTCATTTTGCTGAATAAAGACAGGGATTTTATCACCTGGGTTTAAGCGCTCCGCACAAAGAATGGAGCAAACACCTTTCCGATTACGGTCATGTGCGCTGTAACGGACTGCTCCGATCGTCAGGTGAACTTCTTCAGGATTTGCTGTATAGCTGCTTGCGATAGAATACAGACGGGCAGGTAATTTACGTAATTGTGCAACAAAGGTTTGCGCGGTAAAATTCCAAGGCCCGAAGTCCTTAATTAAATCGAGTAAGTCTCGTCCATCAATATACGCTTTCAATTTATCCTGGTTTTCCTTTTTAAGAAGATCCTGCAACGATTCGTTTGTCGAGTACGCTGTGAATTTTTCTATTAAAGGCTTTGTAAGAACAGTTATTTCAAATTCGGAAAGCAAAGCTTCCTTAATGGAGCGTATCTCGCCTTTTTTATTTATTGAAACAGTTTCCTCTGCATGAAAGGACAGCTCTGTTAGCAGCAGGTCAACAAGCTCTGGCTCATTTTTTGGATAAATTCCAAGGCTGTCACCAGGTTTATATGCTAGACCAGAGTTTTCAAGCGAAAGCTCAATATGAAGTGTTTCTTTATTTGAGCCTCTGCCGTTAAGGTTCTGGATTTCGAGTACCTCTGCAAGGAAAGGCTTTGATCTTGAATATTCTGTTTCTGAGAGTGTTGCTAATTCTTGTGTTTCTACGCTTGAAGCGGCTGTGCTTGTGTTTCCAAGCTCGCTCAACACACCTTCAAGCCATTCATTTGCCGGTTCTTCAAAGTCTAAATCACAATCAACGCGTGGTAACAGGCGCTTGCCGCCGATTTCCTCTAAGCGTTCATCAAATTCCTTACCAGTTTGACAGAAGAATTCATAAGAACTATCGCCGAGAGACAAAACGGAGAAGTTTAAGTTCTCTAATTTTGGTGCTCTTTTGCCATGCAGGAATTCATGGAATGTTAATGCTGTATCTGGCGGGTCTCCTTCTCCATGTGTGCTGACAATAATAAGTAAGTTATTGAGTTTCTTAATATTGTTTGGCTTAAAGTCACTCATTGATAATGTAGTGACTTGAAAACCTTTATCTGTCAGTATTTTCGCACTTTTTTTGGCAAGGTTTTGCGCATTTCCTGTTTGTGATCCGAAAAGGATTGTGACCTCCTTAGAGGCTGGTTCTGCAGCAACTGGTGCAATCGATGCAGCAGGAGTTTCGGCTGTGGGAACGGCCGCATTTGCGCTGACTGATAAGGATGCAGAAAGATAGCCATTCAGCCATATTTTCTGACTTTCGGATAAGGTTGGCAAAAGACGGTTCAACAGCTCTGTCTGTTCCTGGTTAAAAGGACTGTTCGTTACTAGTAATTGCAACAATATTCACCTCTTTAAAAAAAATCGATTCCATTTTCAACATTGTTTTTTTAAATCATATTTTTCATTCGGAACTAAGATTAGATTCTAAATTTATTAATCCAATAAGACAAATCGGATTTTAGGCAGAATCTTTTTCTGAAAAAAAAGGTATATTCTTAGTGCATATATAATTGTACTTTACTGGATGTTAAAGAATTAGTAAAATACATTTAACTTATTGGAGCTATTAATAATCTTAATAATAGCTATCATAATAAATTCGGTTTCATCTGATGAAAGGGAGTGTTTTTGTTGCAATATGATGCGTTAAAAACATTTGTCACACTTGTAGAAGTAAAGAACTTCACTAAAACAGCTGAAATTCTTTTGATGTCTCAGCCAAGTGTAAGTCTGCATATAAAAAATTTGGAAAAGGAATTTCAAACTAAATTGTTTGAAAGGTCGCCAAAATATTTAAAGGTGACTCCTACTGGAGAAATTCTTTATGACTGTGCAGTTCAGATGATCACTTTATATGAACAGACAAGGCAGAATATATTAGAGCACCATCATGCCATTAAAGGAGATTTAAAGATAGGTGCGAGCTTTACTATAGGTGAGTATATATTACCGCCACTGCTGCTTGAGCTTCAAACAACTCATCCAGATTTGGCCCTGCAAGTAACAATTGGTAATACGGAAGAGGTAGTAGAGTCAGTAAGACGCTACCAAGTTGATATTGGGTTAATTGAAGGTCAGACAAATGACAAGGAAATTTCTGTCCATCCCTTTATGGAGGACGAGCTGTTTGTTGTTTCTTCTGCTAAGCACCCTCTTGCTAACAAGGACAAGGTGCCTATGAAGGACCTGCAAAACCAAGCGTGGATAACTCGCGAGATAGGTTCAGGCACAAGGGAGTATTTGGATCATGTAATTCGTTCCAACGCATTGAAGGTAGGGACACTTCTGACAATAAGCAGCAACCAAGCGATTAAAGAAACGGTCATTAATGGTATGGGTTTGACGCTTTTATCTAAATGTGTGATTGAAAGGGATATTCAGGCAGGTAATCTTTCTGCAATCACGCTTGAGAAGGAAGTATTTAAAAGGACACTCTCCTATGTGTATTCGCCAATTATGAAGGAGAAGCAAAACGTAAAAACATTTATTCAAGCATTGAATAAGAAATATCCGTTTCATGAAGAGGAGCAGGATAAATAGAAATTCTTTTATGTGAAAAAATGCATAAGAAACGATAAACCGCAAATAGCTAGAAATAAGGCTTTTTTTAGTCTGTCACCTATTGTCTCTTGCGTATTTTGTAGTATGATAACGAAGAAGATTTTTTTCGTTAAAAGGAGTTAAGTTATGAACAAGAAAAATAAGACATTCCGAATTGTCCTATTAGGGATGCTTTCTGCCATTATTATTATTCAAACCACGATCCCGTTTTTAGGATATATACCGATTGGACCGCTTAGTTTGACGATTATTCAGGTGACAGTTATTATCGCAGCAATTGTCCTTGGACCAAAGGAAGGAGCCATTGTTGGTGGTATTTGGGGACTTATCACATTTATCAGAGCATTTGTAGCACCAACTAGTCCAATTGCGCCAATTGTTTTCACAAATCCGCTCATATCTGTGCTGCCTCGGGTTTTAATTGGTGTTGTTGCTGCATATGTATTTCATCGAATTCTTAGTGAAAAGCTTAGTGAAACAGTAAGAATGAGTATTGCTGGTGTGCTCGGGTCTTTAACAAATACTGTTTTAGTACTTGGACTGATTTATTTATTTTATCGTGAGCCATATGCGAATTTTCTAGAAATGGACATGGATAAGCTCTTGCCTGCGCTGTTAACAATCGTAGGTACTAATGGTGTAACAGAAGTAATCCTTTCCGGTATACTTGCGCCCATTATTTCAAAACCATTATTAAGATTAAGAAAGTAGCCGCCTTGGCTGCTTTTTTTTGTGCTGTTATTCATTAGTAATTAATGGTGGCTGTCATAATATTTTAATAAAACGGGACAATATTAGAGATTAATTTTGGAGGTGAGTTGTTTTGACAACTGTAAAAGAAATTATGACAACGGATGTTAAGGTATGTCAGCCCCATGACGCTATCGTGGAAGCTGCTAAAATTATGCGTGATGTTAACGTTGGGATTGTTCCTGTATGTGAAGGAAAAAAGGTAATTGGAATGATCACAGACCGTGATATTGTCATCCAAGCAATTGCTGATGGCAAAGACGGTAATACGGTTCATTGTCATGATGTTATGACAACGGATGTAACAACTTGCACTCCAGATATGGATATTCATGAATGTGCTAACATCATGTCAGAACAGCAAATCCGCCGCCTGCCTGTCGTTGAGAATGGCGAGCTTGTCGGTATTTGTGCAATTGGGGACCTTGCAAGAGTAAATATTCACATTGATGAAGCAGGACAAGCCTTAAGTGATATATCTGACCCACTCCATTAATTGCTTCAAAAAAGACCCACTGTCAAAGGTGGGTTTTTTTGGCATTAGGTTTTTAAGACATGCTGCTTATATTTTATTTTTGCATATGCTAATATATGGTTATTGGAAAATTATAAATGTTTAATGTTTTAATTCCGACTAAACAACTAGTAAAACTTGTTGACAATATAATCAATTGTGATAAAATTTAGAAAAAACATTGCTTATCAAGAGTGACAGAGGGAATTGGCCCGATGATGTCCAGCAACCTGCAATTGAAAAAAAGGCAAGGTGCTAAGTCCAACAAAATGGTCTCCATTTTGAAAGATAAGGTAGTTATATTACCTTGTTTCTTTCCGAAGATGGAAAGATTTTTTTATTGCCATGATTAACAGTACAGTTTTTTGTTTGTAGGAGGGATTTGTTAATGGGGGAAACAACAAATCAACTGGACAAAATTAAAGATCAGTTGGAGGAAATGTTAAAGAATATGAAGTTCGGCTCCATTACTTTAATTGTTCAGGATGGAAAAGTCATTCAAATTGAAAAAAGTGAAAAAATTCGACTTGGTAAATAAAATGCTGACTAGAGAAACTAGAGGCAGTTTTGGCACATATGCATCGTGTTAAAGCTGTCTTTTTTGCGCGCGTTAAACGGTGCAATGCACACAAAGTGAAAGGGAGTATGCAACTTGAGTGAACTATTAACTTATGAAAATATCGATAGTTATAGACTGCCAGCCTTTCCAAGCGATACAGAAACAAAAGGCGCTTTGGAAGTTCTAGAATGGGCCTATGATACTTATGAAGAAGAAATTGTTTATGCTTGCAGTTTTGGAATAGAAGGAATCGTTCTGATTGACCTAATATCGAAGGTAAAAGAAAATGCTAAGATTGTATTTCTAGATACTGATGTGCACTTTAAGGAAACATATGAATTAATTGCAAAGGTGAAAAAGAAATATCCACAATTGCAAATTGAAATGAAAAAACCAGAATTGACCCTGGACGAGCAAGCGGAACAGTATGGTGATGAGCTTTGGACAACGAATCCAAATAAATGCTGTGAAATCAGAAAAATTATCCCGTTGAATTCTGTGCTCTCTGGTTCTACAGCTTGGATTTCAGGCTTGAGAAGAGAACAGGGCGGTGCGAGGGCTAACACGGAATATATTAATATAGACAAAAAATTTAAAAGCATTAAAGTATGCCCGCTTATTCACTGGACTTGGAAGGATGTATGGAGATACGCCCATAAAAACCAGCTTGATTATAATGTTCTTCATGATAATGGTTATCCGAGCATCGGCTGCAGAACATGCACACAGCCTGCGTTCTCAATGGATGATTTACGCTCTGGAAGATGGACAGGAAAAGGGAAAACAGAATGTGGGCTGCATTTACAATAACTAGAAGGAAACAACTATTATGATGATTATTCTTGCCGGTTTAATGTCGTTATTTTTTGCAATGAACATCGGAGCAAGTGGAGCAGCAGCAAGTCTTGGGGTAGCATATGGTTCAGGTGCTATCCCGAAAAAAAGGCATGCCCTTCTTGTATGTGGTGTGGCGATTTTTCTAGGAGCCGTATTAGGAGGAAGTGAAGTAGTCAAGACTATCGGGGAGGGGCTTATCCCAAGCAGCTTATTAAACGCAAATATTGTTTTGATTATTTTGTCCTCTGCTGCCCTTTCCCTGTTTATCGCAAATCTTATGGGAATACCCTTATCAACAAGTGAAATTACTGTCGGTAGTGTTGTTGGTGTTGGAGTTGCATATAAAAGTATTTTTATAGGACATATTTTATGGATTGTTTTCTTTTGGGTTCTTATTCCTTTCATTTCTTTTGGAATAGCCCTTGCAGCAGGGAAATTGATTATAAGAGCTGAAAGGAAATACAACTGGCTTAAAGCGAGCAAATCGCAGCGGTACTTATCTGTTTTTGTTATTGTTGTTGGCTTTTTTGAAGCATTTTCGGCAGGGATGAACAATGTTGCTAATGCTGTAGGACCAATGGTAGGGGCAAACCTTATTTCGATGAGCAGTGGAATTATATTAGGAGGCTTGGCAATCAGTGTTGGTGCTATGCTGCTTGGTGGAAGAGTACTGCAAACAAATGGAAAAAAAATTGTCCAATTCAGCAAGCTTGAGGGCGGGGTTATTTCCAGCATAGGAGCGAGCTTAGTAACAATCGCCTCTGTTTTTGGATTGCCTGTGCCTTTGACTCAAGTTACGAGCACAGCAATCATTGGCATTGGCGTTGCGAAAAATGGCATGGGGCTATTCAAAAAGCAAATGATTCATCGCATTATAAAAGTATGGATTGTTTCACCTGTTTTGTCTCTCGTCATATCCTATTGCCTTGTACAGCTTTTCATTAAAAATGATTTTTACAATGTACTTGTTTTGACAAGTGTATGTATCGCTACATTAGGGACATTAAGTCTTGTTAAATCGATAAAGGAAGACAGTCGCTCTGTATATGAGGATGGGGGCGGCATTTGATAGGATCAAAGCCGTTTCTATTAAAATATAATACTAATATTACTAACTAGTTACTGGAAGGATAGGTGCAAACATTATGGCATTAAGCAAACCTCATGGAGGAACACTAATCAATTTATGGGAACCTAATTATGATATCAGTGGATTAACGAAGGAGCTTGAAATCGATGGGGTTGCATTAAGTGATCTTGAATTGATCGGCAATGGTGCTTTCAGTCCATTAACTGGATTTTTATCTCAAAAGGACTATGAATCCGTTGTACAAAATATGAGACTTGCTTCAGGGCAAATTTGGAGTATTCCGATTACACTTCCTGTTTCAGAGGAGCAAGCAAATAATCTAGAACTAAACGAAACAGTTAAGCTTGTTCATAATGGAGAGGTCTATGGTGTACTTACAGTCGAAGATAAATTTACACCAAACAAAGCAAAAGAGGCAGAGGCTGTTTACCGCACTGCAGATTTGGCTCATCCTGGTGTGAAGAAAGTATTTGATAGAGGCGATGTGTATGTTGGAGGAGCTATCAAATTATTAAAAAAACTAAAACGAACTAAATTTGAAAGCTTCTATTTGGAGCCAAAGGATACACGAGAAGTGTTCGAAAATAAAGGCTGGAGCACAGTTGTCGGCTTCCAAACAAGAAATCCTGTGCACCGTGCACACGAATATATTCAAAAGACTGCTTTGGAAACAGTAGATGGTTTATTCTTGAACCCGCTGGTAGGTGAAACAAAATCAGATGATATTCCTGCAGATGTGCGTATGGAAAGCTACCAAGTGCTATTGAAAAACTATTATCCTGAGGATCGAGTATTTCTTGCTGTTTTCCCTGCTGCTATGCGTTATGCTGGGCCAAGAGAAGCAGTATTCCATGCGCTTGTAAGAAAAAATTATGGCTGCACTCATTTTATTGTTGGACGTGACCATGCTGGTGTTGGCAATTATTATGGCACATATGATGCACAAAGAATTTTCGACCAATTTACATCAGAAGAATTAGGCATTAACCTGCTGTTCTTTGAGCATAGCTTCTATTGCAGAAAGTGCGAAAATATGGCATCTACGAAAACATGCCCTCATGACAAGGAGCATCACGAAATTTTATCTGGAACAAAGGTGCGCGAGCTTCTAAGAAACGGTGAAATTCCGCCAAGCACATTCAGCCGCAAAGAGGTAGTGGAAGTGCTGATAAGAGGCTTAAAGAACCAAGAGATCCATTCATAATACAGGGGGATACGGAAATGAGCGGCAAAAGTACAAATATTACTTGGCATGACCAGACAGTTTCAAAAGGACGCAGAAGAGAGAAAAGCAAACATCACAGCTATGTATTATGGTTCACTGGGCTTTCTGGTTCAGGAAAATCATCTGTAGCAAATGCAGTTGCAGAGCGATTGTTTCAGGATGAAACGCACACATATGTGCTTGATGGTGATAATATCCGATTCGGAATTAATAAGGACCTTGGCTTCTCGGAAGAGGACAGAAAGGAAAATATTCGCAGAATCGGTGAGGTCAGCAAGCTGTTTGTAGACAGCGGCCAAGTCGTGCTGACAGCATTTATTTCTCCTTTCCGGAATGATCGCGAGGAAGTAAGAGCATTGCTTGAAGATGATGAGTTCGTTGAAGTATATGTGAAGTGCTCCCTTGAGGCTTGTGAGGCAAGAGATCCTAAAGGTCTTTACGAAAAGGCTAGACAAGGAATTATTAAAGATTTCACAGGAATCAGCTCCCCGTACGAGGAACCGGCAAATCCGGAAATTGTGATAGATACAGAAAAATCTTCTATTGAAGATTGTGTAGAACAAATTGTTCAATTTTTGAAAGAAAAAGGCTATTATAGAAACATATAAATGATAGAAAAAGGAATTATAGTGTCTCGTTTGTGAGAATCCTATAATTCCTTTCTGTTAATATCGCTTGTTTTTAAGGGCTTTACTGCAGCAACAGAGGGAAGGTGAAATTGTGGGGAAAGTATATTTAGTAGGAGCAGGACCTGGAGATCCAGAACTAATTACAGTTAAAGGGCTGAATTGCATAAAAAATGCTGATGTCATTGTATATGATCGTCTTGTTAATGAGGAGCTGCTGCATTATGCAAAACCGAAAGCAGAGCTGATTTACTGCGGGAAGCTACCGCATCATCATGTGATGAAGCAGGAATTAATCAATCAGACTCTTGTGAAGCATGCTAAAAGAGGGAAAATCGTAACAAGGCTCAAAGGGGGAGACCCATTTGTTTTTGGCAGAGGCGGAGAAGAAGCGGAAGAACTAGCTAAAAACCAAATTCCATTTGAAATTGTGCCAGGCATTACGGCAGGCATTGCTGCACCAAGCTATGCTGGCATACCTGTAACGCATAGAAACTATGGTTCTTCTTTTGCATTTGTAACAGGGCATATGAAAAATGGGGAAGAGGATAGCATTAAATGGGAAGCACTATGTCATATTGATACACTTGCAATTTATATGGGTGTGAGAAATTTGCCTAATATAAGAGCAAAGCTGCTTTCGTTCCAAAAAAGCGGAGATACACCTGTTGCTTTAATTAATTGGGGTACAACAAGCAGCCAAAAAACGATTGTCACAACTTTAGACAAGGTAGTAGAAGATGCGGAAAAAGGAAAGATTGAGAACCCATGTATGATTATTATTGGTGAGGTTGTTCGGATGCGAGAAAAAATCCAATGGTTTGAAAATTCATTTGAAGATTCATTGGCGAAAGAAGTGGTTTTATAATGGAAGCTGTTTTATATATATGCCATGGCAGCAGAGTAAAGGAAGCGAGCGATCAAGCGATAACCTTCATAAAGGAATGTATGAAGGAAAGCAGTTACCCTATCCAGGAATATTCTTTTCTTGAGCTGTCTGAGCCTAGTATCGAGGAAGGCTTCAAGGCATGTGTAGCTAAAGGAGCAACGACTATTTATGCTGTGCCCGTTCTTTTACTGACAGCTGCACATGCGAAGGTGGATATTCCTGAAGTCCTTGATGAGCTTGTGAAGGAATTTCCAGCTATTCAATTGCATTATGGGCGTCCAATTGGTGTTCATGAAAAAATGGCAGAGATTGTGGCACATAAAGTTAAGCAGTCACAATCATATAAAGCAAAGGATGCTCTTGTTCTTTTAGTAGGCAGAGGAAGCAGTGATCCAGATGTGAAACGTGATCTAAGAGAAATAGGAGATATGGTGGAGAGCTCACTTAATGGAATAAAAGTGGAGGATTGCTATTTAACAGCCGCTTCTCCAAGCTTTGAGGATGCCCTTTTGGCTGCAAACCAATCCTCTTACGAAAATATTATCGTAATCCCATATTTACTGTTCACTGGAATATTGATGAATACGATGAAAAAAACAATAAATTCCCTTTCGAATGCAGAAAAGAAGTATGAGCTTTGCAGCTACTTAGGCTATCACCCATTTATCTCAAGCATTTTAAAAGACAGAATTAAAGAAGCGGCAGAGGCTGATAAGTATGTTCCCATTAATGGTTGATATGAAGAATAAGAAATGTGTTGTTGCCGGAGGAGGCAGTATTGCACTAAGGAAGGTGCGCGCACTTCTGGAAGCAGATGCAAGAATTACAGTCATCAGCCCTGAAATATGCCCAGAGCTTGAGGAGCTTGAGCGAAAGGGAGTAATTGCAGCAGTAAAAAGAGAAGTGACAGATGTAGATTTTGAAGGAGCCTTTTTTGTTGTCGCAGCTACAAATAATCCGCAAACAAATCATACTATTGCAAGTAAGCTGAGTGACCGCATGCTGGTGAATGATGTTTCAGCAATAGCCAACGGAAATTGTCATGTACCTGCTAGCCTTCAAAGGGGCAGGCTAACATTAAGTGTCTCCACAATGGGGGCAAGCCCGATTTTGGCAAGGAAAATTAAAGAGAGCTGGGCACAAGAGTATGAAGAGGACATGGAGGAATATTTGGATTTTCTGTTTAATGCCCGGGAAATGATTAAAAAGGCCAATTTGACTCCTGCAGATAAAAAAGGTTTGTTGGAGGAAATTACAGATAATAAATATAGACAGTCCTCCTTGTTAAGAAAGGACTTTCAGAGGATTTTCCAAAACTTCTAACAAGAGGATGTTAGAGGTTTTTTGCTTTGCTTTCGATTAAAAGCCTGCCGATATGCTAGCGGCAGGCTATCGTTTATTATTTAGTTTTTACAAATTCCATTACATAACGTACATATTTGTCATCCTTGCACATCCATGCACCGTGATTTCTCTTTAAGAAGTTTTCACCTTCCTGGAAAGAGGAAAATGTTTCAGGCAGCTTTGTCTTCTTTTTGTTAATGACCCATTGCTGCTTGCCGACTGGGTATAAATAAAACAACTCATCGTGTTTATTTTCATAGAGTGTACCTAATGGAGAGTTTTTCTTGTTATAATCGTTCTTTCTTGGGTCTTCCCTTAATGGTTCAAGTGGGAATGTATCTGTCACAAAGCTTTTATATGCTTCATTTGTCATTGTGCAGCCGGATGCCTTAACATGTCCGCCTCCACCATATGTACCAGCAATCTTGGAAACATCGACATGATCATGAATGGTGCGGAAGCCGACCCTTTTTCCGCCGATGTTAAGAATTGCAATATAATCCAGATGAGGATAATCCTTGCCTAACTCATTGCCTAGCTCTGAATGATAGGATTCAGCATAGACAACTCCGGCATAATAACCGTCGACCTGTGCTTGAACTAGCTCGCGCCTTTTCCGGCGAATATAGCGTTCAATTTTCTTTTCTTCTAAGTCGAGAATCTGTTTTTCAACTTCATCAAAGAAGAAGTGATCACTGTTTGCCAGTCTCTCCACCATTTTTTCTACAAATTCATCAAAAGAAATTAAGTAAAAAAGTGCATTAAGCTTTTGGGCGTCAAAGTTTTCATTTTTCTCCCAATCCCAAGTATCGTATTGTCTGACAAGCTCAACAAACTCTGCCATGCTGTCAGAGGCAGTTAGGTGTCCGTTTTTTACAAGGTACTCATACAATAAGGAAGTAGCACATGTGGATATCCCATCTGCATCCTCTACTAAAACATGTCCCCATTCAAAATCATTAAGATGCAAGGCTGTTTTATGGTGATCAATAAGTTGAACCTTGCCGCCCTTCTTATAATAATCATCAAGCCTGATGGCATTCTCTTCACTGACAGACAGGTCTGTCACAATTAGAAAGGTATCCTCAGGTTTGTGATCAAGGAATCTTTCCACTTCTAGATTAAGGCTGGAAACGGAATTATAGCGTACCTCTACGCTTTCTCCAAAGGCAAGCTTTGCAATGATTCCGCAGCCGACTCCATCCAGGTCGTTATGCGATAATAATTTATACATTTTTTTCACCTCTGCCCAATAGTATAATCTAATATGGAAAAAATAGAACAACTATCTCGAATAATTCTTCTTATTAGAACATAAAAAGAGAAGACCTAAGGATGCTACTTAGGTCACTCATTTACTATCATTCAAAAGAAACAAAAACCTGATAGTTGCCTACTTGCATTTCAACCATATTATCTGACATCTGATAATAGATGTTATTTAAAAGAATGCCACTGCTGATAAGGCTCTCGTGTTCCCTTACTAATGAAAGAAATTCCTGAGACCCGCCAAGCTTTAAATCAATACGCTTTTCAACAGGTAGGTTTTTCTGCTTTCTTAAGTCTTGAACAGAGCGAATAAAATCTCTTATGAAACCTTCCTGTGCCAACTCAGCAGTGATGCTCGTATCTATTATAACAGTAAAGTTTCTGTTTGATGCCTCACTATAGCCTGACCTAGAAGCAGACTTATAAACAAGCACATCTTCTTTTTGAAGCTCTACTTGTTGCCCATCCAGATTTAAAGTTAATTGCCAATCATGAAGAAATTGCTCAATCTCTTTCTGTGTCAAAGTGGAGAGGGCGTTATGAACAGGATTTGCCAGCTTGCCAAGGCGCTTGCCGGCATTTTTAAAGTTAAGCTTAAGGCTATGCTGAATATATCCCTTACTCGATTCGGCCCAATCTATCTGTTTCACATTCAGCTCACTCTTGATGATTTCACTAAAGCTTCGCAGTACATCAGAAGTTAGTTCGTTTGAAACGATTGCCATCATGGCCAAAGGCTGTTTTGTTTTGACTTGGGTCTGATGACGAATGCTTCTACCAAGCTCCACAATTTCTCTGACTGCGCTCATTTTCTGCTCAAGCTCTAAATCAATGGTCAATTCATTGCTTTTTGGGAAATCCTCCAAATGGACACTTTTGCCTGTCAGTTTATAATGTATATCTTCAGCTGTAAAAGGCGTAAATGGTGCAAGCAGCTTTGTTATTTGCACAAGCAGATTATAAAGGGTATGGTAAGCGCATGTTTTGTCTGCGGTCATTCCTTCACTCCAGAACCTTTCTCTGTTTCGGCGGATATACCAGTTGCTAACATCCTCAAGCAGATTGCCGATATGCCTTGCTGCGTTTGTAAGCTGGAAGTTTTCCATTTCCTTGTTTACTTGAGATACAGTCGAAGCAAGACGGGAATTAGCCCATTTGTCCATTAATGTTAACGAACCAGCTTCAATAGATGATTGTGGGCTAAATCCGTCAATGTCAGCATACAGCTTATAGAAATGATGAAGGCTTGTTAATGTATCGACTAATTTAGATTTTGCTTCTTGGACATTTTTAACTGAAAATCTTTTCTGGTTCCATGGAGCGCTGTCTTCGATCAATGCCCATCTTAATGAGTCAGCTCCGTATTCATAGATAAGCTCAACCGGATCGAGTGCGTTTCCTTTGCTTTTAGACATTTTCTGGCCATTTTCATCAAGTACATGGCCTGTTGCTAAAACATTTTTATATGGCAGTTCTCCATTATAAAGCGTAGATACAGCTAATAAGGAATAGAACCAGCCGCGTGTTTGGTCAATTCCCTCAACAACTACGTCTGCTGGATACTGGCTTTTCCATAGTTCCTTGTTTTCAAATGGAGCATGATATTGTGCAAAGGGCATGGAGCCACTGTCGAACCAAACGTCGATTACCTCAGGTGTGCGTACCATCAGCGTGCTACAGGAAGGACAAGGGAATGTTATGTTATCGACATATGGCTTATGAAGCTCAAGCTCATCCAAATTACTGTCTGTTAGGTTCTCTAAATCAGCGATGCTTTTTGGTGCCGTTTGTTTCTTACATGCAGGACATTCCCAAACATTCAAAGGTGTTCCCCAATACCTGCTGCGGCTGATGTTCCAATCTACCATTTGTTCTAGGAAATTCCCGAAGCGCCCATCCTTTATATGGTCTGGATACCAGTTTACCTGCTGGTTATTTGCTATCATTGCATCCTTCACAGCTGTTGTTTGAATGAACCAGCTTTCAAGTGCATAATACAGAAGGGGCGAATCACACCGCCAGCAATGAGGGTAGGAATGTTCATATTTTTCTTTATGAAATAATAAGCCTTTTTCATGAAGCAGCTTGATGATATCCACGTCACAGTCTTTAACAAATCTGCCTGCTAGTGGAGTGACTGCTTCTGTATATTTACCGCTCCCATCAACGACCTGAACAAAGGAAAGATCATTTTCTTGGACTAGACGATAATCGTCTTCCCCGTATGCAGGTGCGATATGGACAATGCCTGTTCCGCTGTCTGCTGTAACAAAATCTCCGTGGACGACATAATGGCCCTTATCGACAGTGATGAAGGAGAATGGTGCTTCATAATGAAGTCCGAGTAATGCACTACCTTCTATTGTTTCGAGAATAACGCTGTCAGCCGACATAGCCTTTTGGGCAAGAGCTTTAGCTGTTATATGGATTTCAGCACCTGTCTGTATCCGGACATATTCAAGCTTTGCGTTAACCGCAAGTGCAACATTTGCTGGTAATGTCCAAGGAGTTGTCGTCCAGCCGAGGATAAACTCGTTATCTCTGTCTTTTAGTTTGAATTTTACAGTTGCGCTTAAGTCTTTAACATCTTTATAGCCTTGCGCAACCTCATGGGAGCTTAAGGATGTTTGGCAGCTTGGGCAGTAGGGAGAAACCTTATGTCCTTTGTATAGCAGTCCTTTGTCATGAATGGTGCCGAGGATATGCCAAACAGACTCAATGTATTCATTGCTCATTGTCATATAAGGATTCTCCATGTCCACCCAATAACCTAATTCCTTCGTGAAATCCCGCCATTGCTTTTCATAGGAAAAGACGCTCTCCTTGCATTTTTGAATAAATGCCTCTACTCCATAGTCCTCAATTGCTTGCTTACCAGAGATGCCTAAAGCTTTCTCCACGCCAAGTTCAACTGGCAAACCATGTGTGTCCCAGCCAGCCTTGCGGACGACCTGCTTGCCTGCCATTGTCTGGAAGCGTGCGATGATATCCTTTATTGTTCTGCCAAGTGCATGGCCTACATGGGGCATACCATTAGCAGTAGGTGGTCCCTCGTAGAAAACAAAGGATTCTTGATCCTTTCTTGCTGCTACTGATTTTTCAAAAATATGCTCCTGCTCCCAAAATAAGCGTACCCTTTTCTCTCTTTCTGTTTGCGTTTGCTGTTGGCTTTTTTCCATGATAAATCCTCCTTTAAAGGTGAATGCTTACCAGAAGATACTGGAACATGACAGATTGAGTAAAAATAAAAAACACCCGTCCCTATAAAAAGGGACGAGTGTTATATACCCGCGTTACCACCCAAATTCTGCTGCAATAAGCAGTCAGCTCTTAGTCAACGTACCATCATACGTGTTCCTTGTTAACGGTGGAAGTCCCGGCAAGGCTTACTCCTATTTCAGCCTTGCATCTCAGAGGTGATGTTTCTGTCTGGATTCATTGCCGGCTTCCACCATACCCGGCTCGCTGTAAATTCATGCCAAGACGTACTTGTTCTCTTCATCGATTTTTATAAATTCTGGAATGTTTTGTATATAATAGCACTTATCAGTTCTTTATACAAGAGATAATAGCTGTAGTAGTATACTATACGGAATTAGTGTTCTTTAGTGACTGTAAATAATGGGAAATTGCCAGTAAGGGATAGATTTTGCTGTAGCTATGGTAATGAATATAGAATTGTCCAGGCAGCCCAATTCCTGTAGGATAGGTGCTGCTCAGCGTATTCTTGTTTGCTGTTAAAAGAAATTTTAGTCCTCTTGTAACTGCCTCACTTTTCGATTCACCTGCGGCTACAAGGGCATCAATTGCCCAAGCAGTCTGCGAATCTGTACTAAAGGGAAGGGCGATAAATGTGCGCTTTTCACTGCTTCGGCATGATTCACCCCAGCCTCCGTCCTGTCTTTGAATGGATTTCAACCACTTAACACCTTTTTCTATACTCGCATGCTTTTCGGAAAATCCAGCAGCCCTTAAACCAGTGATTGCTGCCCATGTCCCATAAATATAGCAAACACCCCAGCGCCCGTACCAGGAGCCGTCCCTCTCTTGGTTGTCTAGGAGCCATTGAACAGAGGCCTTTAAGTGAGGGTGATTTTCTGTTAAACCGGCAAAATTCCCTAAATATTCAAGTACTCTGCCTGTCAAATCTGGTGTAGATGGATCGACAGCAGCATCTTTGGCATTTTCAATTGGCACATGCTGAAGAAGCTCCCAATCTGTATTTTTTTCGAACGCTCCCCAACCGCCATCTTTGTTTTGCATGGACAGCAGAAAGTTAGTCCCACGCTGCCAGGCTTCGTGAATGACCTTATTATTGGCGGCTGATCTTGTTAAGGCTCTTAACGCAGCAGAGGTGTCATCATTATCTGGATTATTTGTATTAATGTCAGAAAACCCCCAGCCTCCAGGAGAGGTCCCTTTGTTATGAACATGCCAGTCTCCTAATTTTGTGTGCTGCTTTTTTAAAAGATAGTCAACAGATTTGGAGATGAAATCATCGTTTGGCAAACACCCTGCTTCTTGAAGGCTATAGCTTATTAATGCTGTGTCCCATACTGTGCTTGTTGAGTTCTCCAAATGGGCATGTGTTCCTGTTTTGTCAATAAGGGCGGACAGTCCTGACATAGCCTTTTGAATAACAGGTGAGTCTTTGCGATAGCCGAGTGACAGGAGCCCATAAATCATAAAAAAGGTTGCACTTGCATAGCTGTATAGTGTCCCATCCTCCTCGAGCCGGTCTAATATATATTTCTCAGCATAGTAATAGCCAAGCTGATGAAGATAGCTGGGCCATTTCCCAATTCTTTTCATTTCCTTCCAAACAAAAGAGAAAGGAGATCTTTCATCCTCTAAATACTCTATGGCAGGGGAGGCTTCGTCATTTCTAATATGAAGGTCACTTAGGTTTGGTTTGTTTTTGGATTTGATGGTGAATTTTTTATTAGAGGCAAGGAGCATTGGGATGAAATGAATACGCGCATATGCGCTGAATTGAAAGAAATTTACCGGTTGGAAGGACGGCAGCAGCAAAAAAGTCATGGGTACATAAATCATTTTAGACCATGGATAAAGCCCATTGACTGAAAGCATCCACCTAATCATAAAATGTGCTTTAGAAATACCTCCGTTTGTCACTATAAAGGACTTTGCTTTTTTCATGTTTTCATCAGACCGATTCACATACCCAGAATATAAAAGAGCTGTATAGGCGATAATTGTTGCAGATAAATGGCCGTTCGGTTCATCCTGATATGCTTTCCAATATCCTTCCTTCTGTTGGGAGGCTTTCAGTGAGTCAACAAGTAGCTTAATGTTTTCCTCCTCAGTTTTCATATCCAGCGCTCTGCATGTAATGATAAAGAAGGCATCTGTCATTAAACTGCCTTGAAAACGAAAGCGAAAGGAGCCGTCTGTATGTTGGAGACTCGCAAGTTCAGCTACTCTCCGTTTTTGTTCTCTAACAATCAGTTCTGTTTCCAAAGTAATCACCTCGGGTAACGATATTCTATTTTCTAAGGTATGCGGCTTAGCTGGGTTATCATGAATGAAAAGGGAAAAGAAAAAAATGGAAGCGGTTTTTATGAGCAAGAATTGAGGTATATGGAAAGAAAATAAAAGTGCAGAAAGAGGAGATTGTATGGTTCGGAAATTAGAGCTTGTGTTTGATGCGAATGCAGAATTAGGAGAAGGACCGTTTTGGGATGATAAGAAGGAACTGCTGTATTGGGTTGATATCGATAAAAGAAAAGTTTGTATCCATAATCCGAGCAAAAACGAAAATAAGGAAGTAGTACTTTCACAAAAAGTCAGTGCCATTATTCCAGTTCCTGACGGGAATAAAGCAGTTGTTGCGTTAGAAAACGGCATTCACTATTTAGACCTGGACAGCGGGGAATTGCAGGCTATCTTTGATCCAGAGGAGCACTTGCCTTCTAACAGGTTTAATGACGGGAAATGCGACGCACAAGGTCGTTTCTGGGCAGGAACAATGAGTACAGAGGATGAGAAGGAGAAAGCAGCATTATATTGTTTAGAGAAAGACGGGACCATTACGAAGAAGGTTGATAAGTTAAGCACTTCTAATGGGTTGGCTTGGTCTTTAGACAATAAGTACCTTTATCTTATCGATACACCTGTACAAAAGGTATATCAGTTTGATTATGATTTAGATTCTGGTGACATTGAAAATAAGCAGGCTATCATTGATTTTTCAGATGAAGACGGCTTCCCTGATGGAATGACGATAGATGAAGAAGGAATGCTGTGGATTGCCCATTGGGGAGGCGGACAGGTCTCAAGGTGGAATCCAAATAGCGGAAAGAAATTAGAGGCAATTAATGTGCCAGCACCAAATGTTACTTCCTGTGCATTTGGCGGAGAAAATACACAGGAACTGTATATTACTACAGCACGTACAGGTATGAGTACAGAGGAGCTGGAAAAATTCCCGTTATCAGGAGCACTTTATAAATGCAAGATGGATGTGAAAGGATTTCCTGGGAATTATTTTGGCGGCTGAAACGCATGAAAGAGAAAAAAGATTCATGGTAATGTATCCATGAATCTTTTTTTGATTATATTTAGCTTCCAGTTGGTTTTGCGTTTTGATTTTGGAAGATTGCCAGCTTATCAACGAGATTTTTGCTGGCAGAATCTAAGCCGATAATATTGACTGAGTTGTCATTTTCTCTGAGCTTAAGAACAACTTTATCAATGGCTCCAACAGCAGAATCATCCCAAATACGGGCTTCAGAAAAATCAATAACGATATTTTTGTTCTGGTATGCGTTGTTAAATGCGGCTACAAAGCTGTCGACAGATGCAAAAAACAGTTGGCCCTGCACAAAGAATTTATGCTCATTTTCCGTAAATTTCTTCGTTACATTAACATGTGATATCTTCGCTGCAAAAAAGACAGCACTCAAAATAACACCTGCAATGACTCCTTTTGACAAGTCATGTGTAGCAACTACAATAACCACTGTAACAAGCATGACAATTGCGTCTGTTCGCGGAGCTTTTACTAAGTACTTGAAGGAAGACCAATCAAATGTGCCAATACAAACCATAATCATAATGCCAACAAGCACTGGCATTGGTATTTGGACAACAAGATCTCCTAGCACTATGATTAAAAACATTAAAAAAGCCCCTGCGACAAAGGTGGATAGTCTGCCTCTGCCTCCTGATCTTACATTAATTCCAGATTGGCCAATCATAGCACAGCCAGCCATACCACCGAAGAAGCCTGTAATGATGTTAGCAATCCCTTGTCCTCTGGCTTCTCTGTTCTTATTGCTGTTTGTGTCTGTTGCATCATCAAGAATACTTGCTGTTAGCAGTGACTCTAATAACCCTACAACTGCCATGGCGATGCTATATGGAAAAATAATAGCAAGTGTTTCAAGGTTGAATGGAATATCTGGAATCAAGAATGATGGCAAGGTTTTTGTTATATTGCCTAAATCGCCCACGGTTTCAAGCTGCATATTTCCAAAGATAGATACAATCGTTAACACTATAATAGCAATTAAAGGTGCTGGGACGACTTTAACATATCTAGGCAAAATATAAACAATCAATAAAGTGATGGCAACGAAAACATACGTCATATTGGAAATCCCGAGGAAATGGGGCATTTGTGCCATAAATATTAAGATGGCAAGGGAATTCACAAATCCAATCATAACTGCTCTTGGTATGAACTTCATTAGCTTGGCAATTTTAAAAATGCCAAAAACCACCTGGAAAACTCCTGTAAGAATTGTTGCTGCAAACAAATATTCCAGCCCGTAATCTCTTACTAATGGCCCCATCAGCAATGCCATCGCCCCTGTTGCCGCAGATATCATCGCAGGTCTTCCGCCAGCAAAAGAAATGATTATGGCAATACAGAAGGAAGCATATAACCCAACCATTGGGTCAACACCCGCAATAATCGAGAAGGCAATTGCTTCTGGGATCAATGCCAATGCAACGACGATACCTGAAAGAATATCAGCTCGGACATTGAAAAACCATTCACGTTTTATTTTTTCTATCAAAATTATTCACCTCATTATAGTTGGCAAGTCTCAATAAGGAGAAGTGTAACAGAAATTTTCCCAAAAGGGAATATATATTGGGACGATTTTTACAAAAGCCATTTTCCTATCTATAATAATTAATAGCAGAAATAACAAGGGAGGCATAATGATGATAATTGGCTATATGCGGCCTGCCCAGGAGGATACGGATTGTAAGCTTCAGGAACAGAAGCTTACTGGCTTATGCGCAAGGATAGTAAAAGAAGGGCACTCCTCTGCAAAAAAAAGAACGGTGCTTCACCAGCTGCTGGAGCAGTTAAATAAGGGAGACAAAATTGTAGTATGCAGATTGTTTACACTAGCAGACTCTAGCAGGCATCTTTTTGAATTACTGGAGGTCCTTGAGCAAAAGGGAGTCTATTTGCAGACATTGCATGAAGAGATTGATATGGAGCAGCAAAAAGAATATTCCTTGAAGAAAATGGTTGGACATTTAGTTGAATTTCAAAATGAGATTATTAGTGAACGAACTAAAAAGGGAATGGAATATGCGAAGAAAAAGGGTATATCGACAGGAAGACCCCGTAAAGCAGATGAAAATGTAAAAAAGGCTATTGAAATGTATCAAAGTAAAAGATATAGCTTAAAAGAAATTAAAGAGGCCACAGGTATAAGCAAATCTACTTTATACCGTTATTTAGAAAACTAATAAGGTGGTGAGCTTATGCGCAAAGTTGAGGTGTGCACATATAGGGAAGAGTGGATTTCTCTGTTTGAAGAAGAAAAACGGCAGATTGAAAATATTTTCGGCCAAGAAATACTGGAAGTACATCATATTGGAAGCACGAGCATACATGGCATGAAGGCAAAACCCATTATTGATATAATGCCTGTTGTTACAAATATACATAATGTGGAGAAGTTTTATAATGAAATGGCCGAATTAGGTTATGAAGCGAAGGGTGAGAATGGGATTCCCGGCCGAAGATATTTGCAAAAAGGCGGAGAGGAACGCACACATCATCTCCATATTTATGAGAAAGATAATAAGGACATATTCCGTCACCTTGCATTCCGTGATTATTTACGTGTAAACAAGGAGGATGCTAAACAATACGGTGATTTAAAAGCAGCATTAGCACAAAAGCACCCAAATAATATAAATGCTTATATATTGGGAAAGCATGAACTTACAGCAGCTCTTGAGCAAAAGGCATTAGCTTGGGCAAACTGCAAAAAAAATACCTCTACTTCTTAAATGAAAAACTCCCGCACATACAGTCTCCATTTTATTAGCTAGACTAATAATAAAAAAAAGTAAAAAGGAGAATATTAAGTATATCAACTTTGCGCGGGAGGAAAATCATGCCAGAACAGAAGATAGAGCTTACCTCGACTGAGATAGCTTCGTTATGGACCTCTTATATGAATAACACGATGAGTAAATGTGTGCTAAGCCATATGAAACAGTATATTACAGATAAAGAGATAGCCGAGATTGTGGAAAGTGCGAATTCAATCTCCATCGAGGAAGTGAATAAGCTTCAGCATATTTTTCATGAAGAGAATTTTGCACAGCCATATGGTTTTACAGATAAAGATGTTCATCTTGATGCCCCTGCTTTATTTACAGATACCTTCTCTTTATTATATATAAATCATATGGCAAAAGCGGGGATGCTTGCCTATAGTGGTTTCACTGCTATGAGCTATCGAGAGGATATCATTGAGCACTTTATTTTATCCCTGCAATTAACTGTTAAGCTCTATAAACACAGTAATGATGTGTTAAGGAAAAAAGGCTTGTTAGTCAGGTCACCTTACATTTTGCCGCCTTCCAATATAGATTATATTGACAGTAACAGCTACTTAAGCGGTTTGAATTTCTTCCATAAAAAGCGTCCATTGAATGCAATCGAGATATCTCATTTGTTCATGAATATCCAAACCAATAATATTGGCTATAAAATCAGTCTTGCCTTTGGACAAACTTCTGATAATAAAGATGTCCAGGAATACATGGTTCGGGGTAAGGATATTTCGAAAAAACATGTAAAAATTTTTGCGGACACTTTAATTGATGGAAATATCCAGAGTCCAATGTCATCTGATATTGGAATAACGCAATCAACAATCAGAACATTCTCTGATAAATTAATGATGTTTCATATGTCCCTATTGAGCGCCTCAGGAATTGGCAATTATGCAACAGCTGCTGGTGCGAGCCAAAGGAGTGATATTGCCGTCAATTATGAACGCCTTTCCTTCGAAATAGCTCAATATGCAAAGACTGGGGCAAATATTATGATCGAAAACAGCTGGCTTGAGCAGCCTCCAGCAACAGCAGATAGGGAAAAACTTATTAAAGAGAAGCAATCGGAGTAAATAGGAACGCTTTCTATTAGCGTAAAAATAAAGACAAAGCCTGCACAAAAAGTGACGGCTTTGTCTTTATTTTACGTAGCAGGGTTTTTTAAATGCTGTTGAATTATGTGAGCGCTTTCTTCTAATATGTACATTACTGGCATTTGGGAGGTGATATTAGAATCTCCCAAAAACACTTCTGTCACATAATAGGCAATGTTTATGTCTGAAATTTTTGCAAGCTGGCAGTTTTTGTTGTTCGTGATACTTACAATGTTGGAGCCTTCCATTTTAAGTTGGTTAGCTAAATTAAGGGTGAAATCTGTCTCACCAGAAACAGAGAGAATGATGGAAGTGCTGTTTTTTAATTCTTTACTGTTTATTGGATAAAAAGGGTCTTTAATATAGGAGGAAAATTTGCCAAGACTAGAAAAATACCTTGCGCCATATTCAGCAAGTATTCCTGAGCTCCCTGTGCCTACAAAAATGATTTTGTCTGTCCGCAGCACAAGCTCTGCCATTTTTTGAATATGTGATTCGAAATTTCCCTTCATCGTCCGTTCAAGAAACTCAGATAGATAGTACTTTGTAGATTTTAAATTTTCTTGCTCATTTCTGTCCAAAAACAGCTTGAGCTTCACTTTAAATTCTGAAAAACCATCACAGTTAAGCTTTCGGCAAAAACGTAAAATACTTGAGGTGGATACATGGGTTTGATCTGACAGCTCTCTTATCCGCATATAAATGACCTTATCGCTGTTTTTCGTTATGAAGTTGTAAAGAATCATTTCCAATTCATTAAATGTTTGGACCGTCTCTCTTGTAAACAGGTTGATCTCCTCCCAAGCTAGGATTTGTTCTTTTTAGCATTTATTTCAAACCACATTATAACTATAAAACAACATGTGCCATAATTGAAACAATTTCCTTAAAATGAAACAAAAATCTAAGTTACAAAATGTTATTGATAAATTAATGAAAGCGTATACAATACAATACAAGGAGGAGTTAACAAAGAATATATAGGAGAAAAATTAGGAGGGGTTCATAATGAAAAAGCTTTTGTTAGTTTGTGCAGCGGGAATGTCTACAAGTTTGTTAGTTAACAAGATGAAGGATGCGGCAGAGGAGAAGGGAATAAGCATTGAAATCTTTGCATTGCCAGTATCAGAATGTCAAAGTGTTGCTGATCAAGTCGATGTTGTTTTATTAGGGCCTCAGGTTCGTTACCAAAAGCCACAGGTTGAGTCCATTATTGCTGGCAGAGTACCGGTAGAGGTAATTGATATGAGAGCATATGGAACGATGAATGGCAAAGCTGTTTTAGACAGAGCGCTTGAACTGCTGTAGGAATAAAAATAGAGAAAAATAAGTCAGGCAAGACCTCCTGTACAACATGAAAAAAACATCCATCTGCCTGTCAAACAGATTCTACATCTAAAGGGTGCAGAATTATAATTTAATAGGGGGAGTAACATATGGGTTTTATGGCCAATTTTGAAAAGTTTGCTGAGAAGGCTCTGGTGCCTGTTGCGTCTAAATTGAACTCACAGCGGCATATTGTAGCAATTCGGGATGCATTTATTTTATCTTTTCCGATTACCCTTGCTGGTTCACTTATCGTTTTGCTCAATTTTGCTGTTTTGGCGCCAGACGGATTTATCGCTAAAATATTATTTCTTCATAAGCTATTTCCAGGCTTAGCTGACCTGCAATCCGTTTTTTCTCCGGTACTAAACGGATCAACGAACATTTTGTCCATGTTCATCGTCTTTCTCGTAGCAAGAAATATGGCCATCTCACTTAAATCAGATGAACTGCTGAGCGGTTTGACGGCATTGTCCACCTTCTTTATTATTTATCCGCCATACACTGCGGTAGAAGGCACAAGCTTCTTAACAACGCAATGGGTAGGAGCACAAGGGCTTTTCGTAGCTATAATTGTTGGTTTGCTTGTTGGGGAATTTTTCAGTGTGCTTTCCAAGTCGAAGAAATTGCAGATAAATATGCCAGCATCTGTCCCGCCTGCTGTTGCACGGTCATTTAAGGTGCTGATTCCAATCATCATTATTACGGTGGCGTTCGCAATTGGAAACGCTATCATTAATGCTTTTTATCCAAAAGGCTTGCATGAATTTATTTATGCTGTCATTCAAACACCATTAAAGCATTTGGGCACTAATATCTTTTCACTTGTCATATTGGCAATCGTTTCAAACCTTTTATGGGTATTCGGTATTCATGGTCCTAATACAATTGCTGCGATTCGTGAGGCTATGTTTGCTGAAGCGGGTCTTGAGAACTTAAACTACGTGGCAGAGCATGGTTCTGCATGGGGCGCGCCATATCCTGTGACATGGGCAATCAATGATGCCTTTGCTAACTATGGTGGATCAGGCATGACCTTAGGTTTATTAATTGCGATATTTATTGTCGCAAAACGGAAGGATTACCGAGATATTGGGAAGCTTTCCATAGCTCCAGGTTTATTCAATATCAATGAACCAGTTATTTTCGGTTTACCGGTCGTGCTTAACCCAATCTTAATCCTGCCGTTTATATTGGTTCCTGCTATAAACATTATTATCGGCTATGCTGCTATCGTTACAGGACTGATTCCGCCTATCGCTTATTCAGTGCCGTGGACAACACCTGGGCCGCTGATTGCATTCCTAGGAACTGGCGGAAACTGGCTCGCACTAGTCGTTGGATTTGTCTGCTTGGCTGTTTCGACACTGATTTATATTCCGTTTGTAATGGCAGCAAACAAAGCTGCTGCTGAAAACAATATTGGCTCTGGTGATTCGGAGAAATCAGCATAATAAAATGAACGAATATACATTTGAGTTTTATTGTGGTCAAATCAGATTTGTAAAAGATTTTTTTGCGGAATATGAGGACAATTATGTGTCAACAACTGTGGAGCAAACCAGCAGAATAAAAGCACTAGTAATAGTGAAGACGTTGTTTTCTACACAGGAAGCATTAAAACATCTTGAAAATGTTTTTAAACAATCTAAATATGGTTGTGCACTTCACTTCACGGCAAAAGCTGTTGGTGATCCCTTTTAATAAAAGCAAAGAGACCTCTATAATAAAGAGGTCTCTTTGCTATGCTAAAAAACTAAAGGCTCATGGTGTACCAAAAAAATTACATAATGGGCAATACAGTGGAGGACTTGATTTCCCTAAGTGCAAGGCTAGTATTGATTTTGGAGATACCAAGCTTGTTCAGTTTTTTAATAAAGCTTTCTAATCCTCTTGTGTCTTTATTGGCAACCTTTAAAAGATAATCATATTCGCCTGTCAAACAGTGACATTCCAAAATTTCCTCCATCCTGCTTAAAACATCTTCAAGCTCTGCAATCGCCTCTTCCTGGTGAATATTAGTGGAGATAGAAATATAGCATAGTAAATCAAAGCCCAGCTTGTTATGGTTAAGAATGGCAACCTGCTTGTCAATAAAACCCTCTTTTTCCAAACGCTTAATGCGAGCATGTGTGGCAGGTGGAGACAAGTTAACGAGCTTAGCCAGTTCTGCATTAGAGAGCTGTGCGTTTTTTTGTAACAAGTCCAGTAGATTCAAGTCAATTCCATCAAGTACTTTATTAACAATGGTTTCCATCGAGTTGGCCACCTTTCTTTTATTCAGTATTCTCCCTCGGAAAGCAGCTGGAAATGAATATAATTAATTAAATCTATATAATAATTAATAAAATTTTGTATTTACTGTATTATACAAAATTTTATACCGTTAAGGAAGACACGGTGATACGATATTAACAAGAATAACGCATATTGCTTATGCGAAGGAGCTGTTAGTATGCCGTATGTTTTTCTGCTGATAACGAGTTTTTTATTTGGGGGGAATTTTGTTTTAGGTAAATCACTTGTTGGTCATGCATCGCCAGGCACGCTGACAAGCCTGAGATGGGTGCTTGCTGTTATATGTTTACTGCCAATCATTTGGAGACAAGAGAAACGACTTATCCCACCAAAGGAAGCATTACTACCTTTGATCTTAATGGGATTAACAGGAGTGGCTGCTTTTAATCTCCTGCAATTTCATGCACTTGAGTATACATCAGCCAGCAATGTTGGCTTAATCTCCACGTTAAATACCATTTCTATTGCTTTATTTTCCTTCCTTTTTTTAAAGGAAAAAATTAATCGCTGGCAGGTCGCTTCCATGCTTTTGTCCCTTTTTGGAGTTCTGCTTGTATTAACAGAAGGAAGGCTAGGATTGTTGTTGGAACTGCGCTTTAATAAAGGAGATCTATACATGATTGCAGCTGTTTGCATATGGGGCATTTACTCTGTGTGCAGCAGATGGGCAATGAGAAAAACATCGCCGCTAATGGCGACATTTGCTTCTGGGGCAATTGGTGTTATTCTGATGTTACCGTTTAATGCTGTTGATTTCTCCATTACGAATATAAATGCTTCCTTTATAACATCAATCATCTATACTGGTGTTGTTTCAACTGTCATATGTATGGTGCTTTGGAATATTGGAGTTCAAAAGCTCGGTGCTACCGAAGCAGGTTTATTCCTTAATTTCAATCCGATATTTACGGCGATATTGGCATTTATATTTCTTAATGAAAAAATGAGTTGGATGCAGGCTATAGGCAGCATTGTTGTTATAGCCGGCTGTTACTTATTCACAAAGCTGAAAAAATTTTCTGATCATTAATTAAAGGATACGGTCCATTTAGAACAGGAAAATTCGACAATATTCGTGCATGGAAAAAAGTAGTTCTTCCTATTTTAGTCGAAATTTACTATAATATATGTACACATAAGCAAGGGGGGATTTCATATATTGGAGTCTCCTTTTGTTTGTTTAAAAATTTATTATAGAATATAGCAAGTGAGCAATGAGTTTTTACTGTTTCCGCTTTTGTTGTATAGTTATGTATAGTTAAATATAAATGTAAAAAAAATTGATAGAACAGGATGTTGAAATTATGAGTGAAAAACCATATAGAGTACTTCTTTACTATAAATATGTAACTATTGAGAACCCAGAAGAATTCACTAGCGAACATTTAGCTTTTTGTAAGGAGCTTGGTTTGTTAGGACGTATTCTTGTATCTTCTGAAGGAATTAATGGAACGGTTTCTGGAACAGTTGAACAAACAGATAAATATATGGAAGCATTTAGACAAGACCCACGTTTGGCAGATACTATTTTTAAAATAGACGAAGAAGAAGGGCATGCCTTCAAAAAAATGCATGTGCGTCATAAGAAAGAATTGGTTAACTTAAGTCTTGAAGAGGATGTTAATCCATTAGAATTAACTGGTAAACACTTGAAACCAACTGAGTGGTTTGAACAAATGCAAGATCCTAATTCAGTGATTATTGACGCTCGTAATGACTATGAATTTGACCTAGGTCATTTCAGAGGGGCAATCAAGCCTGACATTGAAACATTCCGTGAGCTGCCACAATGGATTCAAGACAACCGTGAAATGTTAGAAGGAAAGAAAATTTTGACTTACTGTACAGGTGGAGTTCGTTGTGAGAAATTTTCAGGCTGGCTTAAGCGTGAAGGATTCGATGATGTATCACAGCTTGACGGTGGTATCGTAACATACGGTAAAGATTCAGAGGCGCAAGGTAAGCTTTGGGATGGACAATGCTATGTATTCGACCAACGGATTAGTGTCCCAGTTAACAGAGTGGAGCATGTAGTTGTTGGTAAAGATTACTTTACAGGAGAACCATGTGAGCGTTACGTGAACTGTGCAAACCCAGAATGTAATCGTAAAATCCTTGCTTCACCAGAAAGTGAAGAGAAATTTATGAAGAGCTGCAGCCATGAGTGCCGTACACATCCAAGAAATCTATATGTGAAAGCAAATGAGCTGACACCAGAGCAGGTTGAAGCTAGAGTGAAAGAAATTGCAGAATGGGAAGCTAACCATTCAAGCAACTTAGCATAATAATAAAAAAGCTGTTTTCCTATTAAGGAAAGCAGCTTTTTTATGGATTTTACAGTTCGATGCTCTCTCCAAGCTGAAGAACCTTGCCTTTAATGCCGCGTTCCTCCAACGCTTTGACAAATGCGTCTCCATCTTGTTCGATAGCAGGGAAAGTATTGTAGTGGATAGGAATAATCAATTTCGCTTTGTACCATTCTGCAGCCTGAACAGCATCTTCTGGTCCCATTGTATAGTGGTCACCAATTGGAAGGAATGCTACATCAATATCATGTCTATCTCCGATAATCTTCATATCACCGAACAGGCCTGTATCGCCTGCGTGAAGAATTGTTTTTCCTTCTGCCTCAATGACAAATCCAGCTGGCATTCCGCCATAAAGAATGTTTTTGTTTTCTTCGTCAATTATTCCTGAGCTGTGGAAGGCATGAGTCATTTTGGCTTTTGCAAATTGAAGATCCAATGTACCGCCAATATTCATTCCAATTGTTTCTGCGCCCTTCCAGGACATGTATGCGGCCAATTCAGGAATTGCTACAATTGGGGCATTATTTGCTTTAGAGATTGGTGCTGCGTCCAAAATATGATCTCCATGAGCATGTGTCAACAGCACAGCATTCACACTTATATCCTCCACACTAACTTTAGCTGCAGGATTGCCGCTAATGAAAGGGTCGATAATAAGTGACTTTCCGTTTGCTTCTATTACAATTGTTGACTGTCCGTGATATGTAATTTTCATCATACCATCTCCTCTTTTTAGCTTTCTAATAATGACGCTAATTTTCACTATTTAGATTAGAATAGTTTAGCCGCTTTTGCCAAGCAATATGCTTGAACTATCGTTTTGAGGGCAGCTCTTAATTCCCGGAGAGGAATGTATGATAGGATGATGCCAATTTAGCTTTTTCATCTACAGACAGAATAGAAATAGGCTCACGACAATAACCTGCATGAATACCTTGCTCGTTAAGCAAGTGTTTTATGGATCTTAATATACCTAACTCTAGCATTGTTCCCAATAAAGGCTTAACCTTGTCAAAGATAGCCTTTGCTGTATCTGATTCTCCGAAGCTGATAGCTTTTGATATAGCTTGCATCTCGTTAGGAATAATATTTCCGATAATGCTTGTGATGCCATCATAGCCGTAATCTTTGTTTTCAATAATAGTAAGGTCGGATCCTGATAAAACAGGGAAGTCATGGCCTAATTGCTGTTTAACATGAAGGATTTCTGCTGTATCACCAGCTTCCTTCAACGCCATGATTTGTGGGAATTGACCTGCTAAGGAAAGCAGTGTCTCTGTTTCTAGGTTGAATCCTGTTCTTGGAGGATTATTATATAGCATGATTGGCAGAGAAGTATGAGAACAAATTTTTTCTACATAATGATGAGCTTCTTGTTGACTGATTCTTAAATAAGGTGGAAAACCGAGCATAATACCATTAAGTCCGGCACTTTCTGCTGCAGCTGCAAGCTCTATTGCATCCTTTGTTAGAACGGCAGCAACACCTCCATATAATAGAAAATCATCGGAAGCTGCTTTTTTCACTTCATGAAATAAGGATACTCTCTCACGTATTGTCATGGAGTGCTGTTCACCTGTTGAGCCGCTAATTAAAAGAGCAGGAACCTTGTTTTTTCGGTAATGTTCCACTAATGAGGGAATGCCTTCTAAGCTAAGATTACCGTCCTCCGTGAAAGGGGTAATCATTGCAATGCTAAATGGGATAAATGGATTAGACATTTTCATTTCCACTCCTTCTATAATATTTTATAATTATTGTAGCTGGGGGGATTCAGAAAATCATCATTTTTCTGAAAAAAAGAGGGGGATTAAATGAAGACAGAAAAGGTGGCATTAAATTATGCTCTGATGATTGAACAAGTAAAAAGCAATGACGTTAACGATGAGGAAATTCTTATGGCATTGGCAAAAGGAAATATTGCCTTTTTCAGAGAGTTCGGCAGGGGGCTGCCTGATTGGGAAGCGCTGTTCACATTCTATCAAAACAATCGAAATAAGTTAGAGCAGCTGCTAAAAGGAGAATATGAAATCAGCTTCTTAACGAAGGGGACATTAAAAAGGTTTCTATTATTCAAATTTGGTTTACAGGAAGGAAAAGACTATAAAGACAGAGGAGAAATACTTGCTGGCTTGATATTATCACATGAAGACTATGAGAACTTAATGAAAAATATTGCGCGAAACTGGGTCGTAAATATATTGGAACATGCAGAGGAAAAGGTGCGGTTTAATATTGAGCTGAGGATTAAGCCAGTTATTTAATAAATTTCTTTTAAAACAGGTTGTTATTTTTCTAGAAAATCTTTCTTTATTAAATAGAGGGAGGAAAGAAAGATTGATTAAATACGAACCTGGAAGGATATGCTATAATAAAACTGGCTAATGAAAGTTAGCCCCTTTTTTTACACTAAAAACAGAACACATGTTCCTTTATTAGGAGGTGCTTAATGAATGTTTGAAGAATCTGTTGATGAAGTAGCAAGGTTTATGGAAGAAAATAAAGACTTTATGGAAAATGTGATTGTACAAGGTTTTTTGCAAGAAAAAAGGAACTTTAAGCTGTTTAAAGATGCAGTTTGCCATCCTTCAAAGGAAAACAAGGACAAAGTAGATGAAGCGTTTAAGAAGTATTATTTCACAATCCGCTTCACTTCCTATATTTCCTCCTCTATCCATTTCAGTGCATTGAATTTTTATAAGAAAATAAACCTCCGCGAGAAAAGATTTCCTTTGCTGTTTGATGCAGATGCCGAGGATGGAGGTAAGTCATATAAGGATTATATGGAAGACCCAACATCTAATTTTGAAATATATGCAGAAAGCGAGGGAATACGAGAAAGTATAACAGAATATATTGCTGATCCACTTTTATATGCTGCCATACAATCACTCTCAAATGCTCAAAAAACCGTTTTGTATTATGCATATATTAAAAAGCTAAATGATACGGAAATAGGAGCAGTCATCCAGAAAACACAGCAAAATGTATCGAAGTCACATCAGAATGCTTTAAAAAAGATTTACAGCTATATGGCAAGAAAAAAAGGAGGAATGTAGCCGATGAGTATCGGAGATTTGACCCAATGGATGTCGATTATAAGTAATTATGCATTTCCCGTCAGTGTTTCGTTATATCTTTTATTAAGAATAGATAAAAAGCTCGACATGCTGAAAAAAGACTTGGCAGAAAAAACAAAAGACGACAGAAAGGAAAATGCATAATGGCTACCTTGTATTCATTAGTAAAAGAGTCAAAAAATAATCCTGAAGCTTTAGAGGAAGTAATAGAAATGTTTGGTCCTAAAGTCAGCAAAGCTATCGCTCAGACTTCAGCAAATGAAAAGGATGATTTGTCACAGGAGCTGAAGATATTGTTAATGAAATGTATTCAGCTATATGACTTAGATAATGTCCCAGGCTTCTGGGAATTTAAAGACAAGCTTAGCAAGAGAAATTCCTCCTAAATAATAGCTTCTCCGTCCAAGTGGTGATGGAGAAGCTTTTTTGTTTTCCAAAATAAAGAAAAAATAATTTAGTACCTTGCAATGAACAATAGCTGGTGTTATATTATTAATTAAAGAGTAGTACTGTTTATTGAACAGTACTGAAAGAAAGGTGATTAGTGTTTGAACGTCCAATTTAAAAAAGGAGTCCTTGAGCTTTGTGTTCTTGTCCTGCTCGATAAAAAAGACAGATACGGATATGAGCTTGTCCAAAAAATTTCCGATCAGATAGAGATATCGGAAGGCTCTGTTTATCCACTGTTAAGAAGACTAACAAAAGAAGAGTACTTTACAACCTATTTACAGGAATCCACAGAAGGCCCCCCAAGAAAATATTACACACTAACAGAAAAAGGGAGGGAATACCTCCAAACATTGCTGCTGGAATGGCAGCAATTCAGAGATGGTGTTGATACTTTAATTAAAGAAGGTGCTAGTGATGAGTAAGGAACAATTTATAAAAGAACTGTCTGTATTATTAAAGGATTTAAGTGCACAAGAAAGACAAGAGGTATTGAATGATTATGAAGAGCATTTTCAATTTGGTATGGATGAAGGAAAAACAGAGAACGAAATTGCAGCATCATTAGGGTCGCCTAAAATTCTTGCGAAAGAAATACTCGCTAATTATCATATAGAAAATGCGAAAGGAGCTCAAACAGCTGGAAATGTCGTGCGGGCAGTATGGGCAGTGATTGGGCTAAGCTTCTTTAATCTAGTCTTCGTACTAGGCCCATTCATTGGGCTAGTTGGGATTATATTTGCAGGATGGATTATTAGTTTTGTTGGAATAGCTTCTCCGATTTTTGTTCTTATAAATAATCTTTTTGGCAGGTATTTTGACTCCTTTGAATGGTTTATGGCAATAGGATATTGCGGTATTGGTCTACTTCTTCTTATTGCAATGCAATGGATCACAAAATGGTTCACAAGAGGTTTTATCCGGTATATTTCATACAATGCAGCATTAGTTAAAGGAGGCGTTAAGCGATGAACAAACGAAAGCTACTTTGGGCTGGAGCAATTTTGCTTGTTATCGGACTTCTTGGCAGTGCTGCTACCTATAAGCAAAGCACAGCAAAATATGCTATAAATGAAAATAAGACAATAGAAAGCGAAAAATTCGAAAATGTAGAGGTTTCTGCGGATAATGCTACGATTGAAATTTATCCATCTGAAGATTCTGCTTCATATGTTGAGTTAACAGGAACGAAAAGAGGGAAAAGAGAGCTGGACTTTTCTGCTGATGTTAATGGAAACACATTAAAGGTGACAGCTAAGGAAACAGGAAGTCAGCTATTTTCAGTGAATTTCTTTGAAGGCAGTGAGCTTAACTTGAAGCTATACTTGCCAGATAAACAATATACTAAAATATTGGCGGAAATTAGCAACGGCAAAATTGCCATCCAGGAGCTGTCTGCTAAACAGGTTGATGTTCAGACTGACAATGGCCGATTGGACCTCGCTAATCTTAATGCAGACAAAGTGAAGGCAAGGTCTGCCAATGGACGAATCCAGCTGGACAATGTTTCAGGCGAGATAGAAGGAAAAACAATGAACGGAAGAATAGAACTGAACACAGAGACATTGGATGAGAATATTCGCTTAGAAACAAATAATGGCGAAATTTCGATAACAACTGAAAAGGAGCCTGAGAATACGAGCATAACGGCAGAAACGGATAACGGTGATATTGAAATGTTCAACAATTCCAATTCAAACCTTATCTTTGGAAATGGTGGAAATAAAGTAAGCTTAAAAACAAACAATGGCGATATTGAGGTAAATTAATAAAAAAGGAGGCTGGGACATAAGTATGTGAACCAGCGTAAAGACCGAACTACTTAATCAACTATTGATTAAATAGCTCGGTTTTTTGTTTTTAGTTTAAATACAAAAAATTAGAAATTTTAGTGGAATGGAGCGGAGGCCACTCGACTACTAAGGGAAATAGAGGAAAGGATGAGACCCCGCAGGCCAAGACGAGGAGGCTCAGCTTCCTCCCCGCGGAAAGCGAGTGGGTGCAGCGCAATGAAACGAACTAACTTTAACTCAACATTCTATTTAGACACAACCTTCATGTTTCAAATAAAGTTGTAATTCTAATATTCGTGTTTAGAAAGCTCATCTTTTGTTTAGGGAATTTTTATGAAATAAAGCTGTTGACAAGTAAACGTTTACACAATTACCTTTATATAGACCAATCGTTATAATTTTTTTGGGGAGGATATTAATTTGGGTGAAAAGGGAAACACTCGTGAGCTGATTCTGGAGACAGCCTCTCGATTATTCCAGACACAGGGCTATTATGGTACTGGCTTGAATCAAATAATTGCAGAGAGCAAAACGCCGAAAGGATCACTTTATTACTATTTCCCTAATGGTAAAGAGGAATTAGCAATAGAGGCAATAAAATATACAGAAAATCTACTGCTTCAGAAGACAAAGGAAATGCTGTTTTCAACAAGTGATCCAATAGTAGCCTTTCAGCTACATCTTAATGAAATTGCCGCTGATTTTGATAAAAAGGAAAGTGTACAGGGCATGCCGATTGGACTTATCGCATCGGAAACAGCATCGACTTGTGAGCCGATAAGAAAGGCGTGTGTAGTGTCATTTGAAAAGTGGCAAGCTGTTTATACGGAGAAGCTAATAGAAAGCGGATTTCCTGCGGAAGAGGCTGCAGATTTAAGCATTGTTATTAATTCTATGATAGAGGGAGCAATTGTGTTGTGTTTGACAAAACAGTCAGGCAAACCATTGAGAATTGTTTCCGAAAAGCTTTCAAAGCTGCTGTCTCAAGAAAAGTAAGAAAGAAAGAAGGGGATTAAATAATGGAAATGAATATGGACGCGGTAAAGGGGAAGTCAATGGAGGGCAAGCAGTTTAAAACAGTGCCTATCGTAGCTTCATTCCTGATTGCCGGTTTTATAGGTATGTTCAGTGAAACAGCCTTAAATATGGCATTAAATGATTTGATTACAATTTTTAATATTGCGCCGACAACGGTTCAATGGCTTACAACTGGATTTTTACTAACATTAGGAATTCTTGTTCCGATTTCAGGGTTATTATTGCAATGGTTTGAAACAAGACAGCTATTCTTTGCTTCATTGGCCTTCTCTATTCTCGGAACATTGATTGCTGCTCTTGCACCGACATTTGAATTTTTGTTAGTGGCTAGAATTGTGCAGGCTGTTGGTACTGCATTGCTGCTGCCTTTAATGTTTAATACGATACTGCTTATCTTCCCTCCAGAAAAAAGAGGAGGAGCTATGGGAATGATCGGGCTTGTTATCATGTTCGCTCCTGCTACTGGACCGACGATTTCAGGTTTGATTATTGAAAATCTTACATGGCATTGGATTTTCTGGATTTCCCTACCGTTCTTAGTATTTGCTTTATTATTCGGAATTCGTTATATGGAAAATGTCTCAACTGTCACAAAACCGAAAATCGATATATTATCAATCCTGCTTTCTACATTAGGATTTGGTGGAATCGTGTTTGGCTTCAGCAGTGCTGGAGAAGGTGGAGATCACTCAGGTGGCTGGGAAAGCCCAGTTGTCATTGTCTCATTAATTGTAGGTGTGCTTTCACTTCTATTATTCTCTATCCGACAGCTTAAAATGGAACAGCCAATGATCAATCTGCGCACATTTAAATATCCAATGTTTGTATTAGGACTTCTATTAGTATTTATGTCAATGATGATTATTCTTTCTACCATGCTGCTACTTCCTATGTACCTGCAGGGCGGTTTAGGATTAACTAGCTTTACAGCAGGCCTATTATTGCTCCCTGGTGGTTTAATTAATGGATTCCTATCACCTGTTATGGGAAGGCTGTTTGACAAATATGGACCGAAATGGCTTGTCCTTCCAGGGCTTGCACTGTGTACAGTAGTGCTTTGGTTCTTCACTGGTGTTACAACTACGTCAACAGTTGCTTTAATTATCGTGCTGCACAGCTGTTTAATGATTGGAGTTTCTATGATCATGATGCCAGCACAAACAAATGGGTTGAACCAGCTTCCACCACAGCTATATCCTGATGGAACTGCAATCATGAATACATTACAACAGGTTGCTGGTGCTATTGGTACGGCAATTGGTGTTTCTATCTTGGCATCTGGTCAGAAAACCTTCTTGGCAGGTGTAAGTAATCCAGCAGATCCAGTTAATATCCCGGGAGCTTTAACTGCTGGTGTGCAAAATGCCTTTGTTTTTGCATTGATAGTTGCAGCAATTGGATTTGCTTGTAGTTTCTTTATTAAAAGAGTTAAACCAAAGCATTAATAATAAAAGAAAAGCAGTCTACTTTATGTGGACTGCTTTTTTTGTTTCAAAAATTGTAGAATTACCACGAATTTTTTCCAGGTTACAGTCGACAAATCTTCTGGATATGCCTTTTAATGAAGGCTCTTCTAAAACCAAAGAACTAATTTTCTTCATTATTAAAACTATCTTTACAAACATTTACCAATATTTAATTTTCGCTAAACGATTCCCATACAATCTAATTCTATACTTGACACAAAGGTTCAAAATACACATAAACAGTCTACGAGGTGACAATAAATGCGTGAAAAGAGCTTGAATATCTACCACGATTATTCCATTGTCGAAGGGGAAAACTTCTCCGTACCAAAGGAAGCAGCATACTACTTGTATACGAAAAGGTGTTTAGATCTGCTGCTTGCAAGCATTGGAATAGTCTTGGCGATACCAATCATAGCTGTCTTCGCTATCCTAGTTGTATTAGAGAGCCCTGGCTCACCATTTTATATCCAGCAACGAGTTGGAAAAAACGGAAATTACTTCAATTTAATAAAGCTTCGCTCGATGAATAATGACGCGGAAAAAGAAGGCGCTAAATGGGCTGAAGCAAATGATCCACGTGTAACAAAGATTGGGAGTTTTATGAGAAAAACAAGAATAGACGAGCTTCCACAGCTTTTATCTGTTTTGAAGGGTGACATGTCCATTATTGGCCCACGCCCGGAAAGACCAGTATTTACAGCTCAGTTTGACAGTGAAATACCTGGCTTTGCAAAAAGGCTTGCAGTAAGGCCTGGTTTAACAGGGCTCGCACAGGTAAGTGGAGGGTATGAAATCACTCCTGGTGAAAAGCTTAAGTATGACCTTGAGTACATATCCAACCTGACGTTTAAGCTGGAGTTAAAAATCATGCTGAAGACAGTAAAAGTATTGGTTACTGGAGAGGGTGCCCGTTAATTGTTTACATTCGCGCAGGAGAAATCAGCATTTTCAACATATAGCAGTAAGTAGTTAGTGCTGCTTTTTAAGACAAGCTGGTTTTTCTCATTGTGTGGTTAGAGGACGTGCTTTATTCACTAAAAAAGGCACCTCCTATTTTTATATTTGGAAGGGTATTTTCAGATTTTAGTCACCCACTTTGGGTTAGTTAATTTCTGTTTGATTAGTATAAAATAGTTGGCTGTTTTTTATTCTTAGTGGCTTTTGTATCAAGCACATCCATATTCAAGTTGTAAATACAATTGTGTATGTTCAGCTTATTAGTATGCTTTATTTCCGAAGTTATCAGTTGGTTTAAATAAAACGAAAAAGGAAGAGAAGCATGAAAATTCTTTGGATTACGAGCGTTTATCCAAGTAAAGAACAGCCTGGCAATGGCGTATTCCATGAGACACAGGTTCAAGCTTTAAAAAAACTTGGGCTAAGTATAACGGTAATCTGTCCAACACCGCAAAATCACGCTGTTATAAGGACGTTAAAGAAAACATATAAGCGGAAGAGCCTGCCGTTCTTTGAAGTGCGAAATGGAGTGGAGGTTTATCGGCCAATCTACACAGCGCTTCCAGGGCAACTCAGATGGGCACAGCCTGATAAAAGAATTGCTAAGGCGGTTTTGGAGACGATTCAAGATAAGCAAATCCAATTTGATATGATACACGCTCATTTTGCTATGCCGTCAGGAGGTGCTGCTCATATCGTTTCAAGAGAGCTGGAAAAACCATGGCTGCTTACACTGCACGGAAGCGATGTACATGTTTATCCCTCCTTCAGCAGGAGTGCGAACCGTGCATTTCAGCGCTCTGTTCACGCTGCTGATGAAGTAGTAGCTATTGGAAGAAATCTCGCTGAAGCAGCCCAGAAAAAGACGGGGAGGAAAAGCATTGTTCTGCCGATTGGTATAAACCTCTCTGAATTTAATTATGAAGAAATACCGAAGGAGAAGGTCAGAAAGGAGCTTCAGCTTCCTTCTGACAAAAAGCTGATTACCTTTATTGGCAGGCTTGTAAAGGAAAAAGGAGTTTACGAGCTTGCGGATAGTCTAAACCGTTTGCCAGACGATATGGCTGTTGTGTTGGTCGGAGATGGTCCGGCAAGGGATGATTTGAAAAAACATGAACACTATGGAAAACGGCTGTTTCTGCCAGGTCAAATTAGTAATGATAAGGTGAAAGACTTCTTACAGGCAAGTGATATATTCGCGTTGCCTTCCTATTCTGAAGGAATGCCAACTGTTGTTATTGAGGCAATTTCTATGAAAGTACCAGTTGTCTGCACAGCAGTAGGAGGTGTCCCTGACCTTTTCGGTGAGTACAGTCATTTGCTAATACAGCCGAAATCGGTCGACAGCATTGTTGAAAGAGTAATGGACTATACATCAGGTAAATACGATCTTTCTGCTATTAAAGGAAATTTGTTTAAGTCAGTACAAGACAACTTTCATGTAGGCAGGAATGCCGTAATCTTAGAAGAACGCTATCGAAAACTGGCATTAGGTCAAAGTCATTTAACAAAGCATTAAGGGGGAGTAAGGATGAGCAGAGTAGTTATAACAGGAGGAGCAGGATTTATTGGTTCCCATATTGCAGAAGAGTTGTTAGCAAATAATTATGAAGTGATTGTGATAGATAATTTAACTACAGGTAATTATCGAAATATTAGCCATCTTCCAATTAAGTTGTACGAATATGATATTACCGATTCCTCCAGCATAGATTTCATTTCTTCTTTAGAACCAGAGTATATTATCCATCAAGCTGCTCAAGTGAGTGTGGCCGAATCTGTCCATGATATTCTGCATGATGAAAATGTTAATGTGAAGGGATCATTGCATGTTATTAAAGCAGCTATAAAAGCATCTGTTAAAAAGCTCGTGTTCGCATCGTCTGCAGCTGTCTATGGAAATCCGGTTTTCTTGCCTGTTACAACAGATCATCCGACAATGCCAGAATCTCCATATGGTTTGACAAAGCTGACAGTGGAGAGGTATTTGCAAATGGCCTATAAGTTTTATCAATTGCCATACAGCATTCTTCGTTACAGTAATGTATACGGTCCAAGACAGGATGCAAAGGGAGAAGGTGGTGTCGTCTCTATTTTTGCTGACAAGATAGCTGAAAGAAAAGCACCAGTTATATTCGGAGATGGAGAGCAGACAAGGGACTTCATTTATGTAAAGGATGTCGCAAAAGCGAATGTTAAAGCCTTAACGGCTCAAGGTAATATATGTGTGAATATTTCTACTCAGACGCAAATCACAGTCAATGCGTTATGGGAGACAATGGTTAGAGCTGGTGATATTCAATTAAAGGCAGAGCACAGGGATGCTAGGCTGGGAGATATTTTGCATAGTACCTTATGTAATAAAAAAACGTTAGAACTATTGGATTGGGCCCCGCAAACAAGCCTGGAGGATGGTTTGAAGGATACATTAGCTTTTACGAGAAGTCTACTCCAAGGCACAAATTGACTAACGGAAAGAAAGGGTCTGAACAGTAAATGGAAAGCAAGCAACTAGTCCGCCAGACAATTGGAGCGCTAATCGTTGTCATGGTGTTACTCCCCCTTCTTTATGCGATGAGGGAAGCCGATATGAGGCTTGCGCTTCTTCTGCTTGTGAGCTTAGGGGGGGTGCTCCTTTTTTTATATTTAAAATCGACGTTTGGCTTGGAGGATATGGCGAGGGGAGCAGTATATGCAACCCTCGTTACTACCTTTTTGAACCAGTCTATTTTAAGCGTCAACATTGGTTTTTTTAGTTTATTTCTTTACAGAATTTTACTTATTGCCGCAGTAGCCACTTATATCTTGTATACACTTTCAGAAAAAGGTCTAAAAGCAGATTTTGACAGGATTTCTGTTAAAGGTATATGGCTGTTTTTAGCTATTTGGCTTGCTTATGGCACAGTATCAATGCTTTGGTCGAAATCTATTATTGATAACTTCAAGTACATGTCTCTCATGTGGATGGGAGTGTTATTCGTATACTTGGCCAATGTCATATTTACGCGAATATCCCGTCTATTAATCTTTTACGGAATTTGGATGGGAATGACCATCTTTTTGTTGGTGCTTGGATTAATAAATCATTTCCTTCGTATTCAACTGCCGAGCTCGAGTCTTTATGGTGCTGGTGAATATAGGAATGGCTTTCCAACAGCAGTGTTTACGAATCAGAATGATTTTGCTACGTTTTTAAGCATTACATTCTTTTTCTATGTGGCAGCAGCCAAAAATAGCAGCAGTATAAAGGTGCGGATACCTGCTCTTTTCTTGAGTATTTTAACCCTTTATGTCATCTATTTGACTGAATCACGTGCAGGCATTCTTGCAGTCATTATCGGGCTGTGCTTATATGTCTTCCTGCTGGTAAGTGACAAAGTGAAAAAGCTGCTTTTAATAGGTTCTGTCTCTGTAGCAGGGATTGCTATTCTATTACTTTCTGGAAGAATATTAGACAAACTCCAGCTCGCTTTCACACAAGCAAGCTATTATGGTGCAACTGAAACAATGCCCTCCAACTTAGCGAGAATAAATTTGCTGCGAAACACCTTTCAGTATATCGTTGATACTTTCGGATTGGGCGTGGGAGCAGGAAATATCCCATATTATTTAAAGCACAATCCAGTCTTTTCAACAGGTGGTGTACAGCAAGTACATAATTGGCTGGCTGAAATAGCTGGCAACTTTGGAGTTTTTATTCTTCTCGGTTATGTCGGGTTAATCCTTTCGTTATTTATCCAATTGTACAGGATTTACAGAAAGGCTAACGGCCGAGCTTATAAAATGCTTTTAGAGGCAAGTATGGTCGGACTGGCAGCATTTATGGCGTCTAGTATCAGCCCGAGTACAATCAGTAATTTGTATTTTCATTGGGTATTGATGGGCTTTGTCATTTCCGTTCTGTCAGTATTTAAAAACAGACTTAACACCGTGGATAAGGGGATTGGAATTCATGAAAGATAGTTTGAAACGTATTGTTGGCAGATTGAAGAAATATGGATGGGCAATTTTAATTATATGCCTCGCAATGCCAATACTCGGCTGGTTTATGCCTATAGGTAACAACAACGGGCAGTCGGAATATAGTTCAGAAGCGATAATTAAACTGGGAAACTATGAAAATAGCTATTTAACTAATGCCGATCAGCTTGTTTCCTTGTTATCAAATGAAACATCATTTAAAAAAATTCTGCCAGATGTGTGGGAGGAAGGCATTACGGAAGAGCTAACTGTCTCTGTTACCCCAAGTAAATTGGTTGTGTTGAATATAACGGGGGATGATGAGCAAATAGTAGACAGACTTTCTGAATTGGAGAATGCAATCATGAAGCTAGATCAGTCTGCCTATGAGGAAAAAAGCGAAATAATTGAATCTAGCATACAAGCTTTAGAGTCAGCAAATGCGAGCAGTGATGCGATTGTTGACCAAGAGCGTTTTCTGTATGAATTGAAAACAGAAAGGCTTGGTTTAGAACCAGCTATGTTAATCAAGGAAGCTTATTTAAAGGGGCAGATCCAAGAGGCTTCTGCAAAGGATAGAGTTGTTTTAGGTGCGTTATTAGGTATTCTCGCTAGTGTTCTAATCCTAATCACCCCAGAATTCATCCGCGCACATTCTAAATAATGAGGTGTCTTTGTGAAAGAACTGGTTTCAATAATTATGCCGTCTTACAACAGCAAGGATTTTATTTCTGATAGCATTCAGTCTGTTATGAGTCAGACCTATTCCAATTGGGAGCTGATCATTGTAGATGATTGCTCGACAGATGGAACCCAAGCACTTTTGGCTGAGTGGGAACAAGCAGATAAAAGGATACATGTGAAGTACAGAAAAGAAAATGGCGGAGCAGCTATGGCAAGAAATATGGCTATCGATAATGCTTCTGGAAGATACATTGCCTTTTTAGACAGTGATGATAGGTGGAAGCCACATAAGCTGGAGCTGCAGCTTGGCTTTATGCAGGAAAACAGCTATGCTTTTACATTCTCTTCCTATGAATATATAACAAGAGATGGTGAATCACTTAAGAAGTGGGTCCATGCACCAAAGGTCATCTCCTATCAAGATATGCTTAAAAATACAATCGTGGGCTGTCTAACAGTTATTGTTGACCGAAGCATTGTTGGACCATTCCAGATGCCAAATATACGGACTCGGCAGGACTTGGCAACATGGCTTAGCATCTTAAAAAAAGGACATAACGCTTATGGAATGACGGAGATACTTGCAGAATACCGTGTTGGCAATGACTCTATCTCAAATAATAAATGGAAGTCAGCCCAGAAGACATGGTTTGTCTATCGGGAAATTGAGAGACTAAATCTTGCTAAAGCAGCTTGGTGTTTTTCGCATTATGCCTACCATGCGATAAGAAAAAGAATGTAAGGTGGTCTGGATGAAATCAATTCATGTACTTGTAGCAACTGGAGAATGGGAAAACGACCAATTGCGCTATAGAAGACATCGTTTGGCAGAATATTTACAAAAACAAGAGGATACACATGAAGTTATTTGGTTATGTCCTGGGAAATCACTGGACAACAATGCCGAGAAGCTGTTGGAAAATGGTGTTAGGCAATGGAAAATTGCTGACCTAGGAGAAAGTAAACTATTACGTTTCAGTCGGTTTATTTCCATTTTCTATAAAAACAAACTAGCTTCACTTATTGCCTATTTAAGGGATAAAAAGGATATGTATGAGATTAAGCTATGGTACACATACCCCGCATTTCCAAATTTGGCAAACATGTTTCCTTGGAACAAGATTATATATGACTGCAGTGATCTATGGGCTGAATCGATTAATGGCAGTAAATCAGCAGTATCGATGCTCAAGCATAAAATAATTCATAATGGTGAGAGCACCATTATCAATAAGGCCAATATTATCACATGTACCTCTGTGTTTTTAGAGGAGCAAGTGAAAGAAAGATTGCAAGGCTCAAGCAGAGAAAAAGTATACACATATGAAAATGGTGTGGATTTTTCCCTTTTTCAACATAAGGAAAAGGCTGATCATGTTATAGGTAAGGGTAATGGACCTGTGTTAGGGTATATTGGTGGCATAAAGCCAAAGCTGGATTTCGCCCTCATTCAGGCAACAGCAGAGCGCAGGCCGGATTGGCAGTTCCTATTTGTGGGGCCTGACGGAACGAATGGAAATGAAGAGTTTCAAAGACTGTTGAAGCTTCCCAATGTGACATGGACAGGTAGTGTACCTCCGCCACTCGTTTCCCATTATATGAATTTAATTGATATCGGCATAATGCCATACAAACCATCCATTTATAACAAAGCAATATTTCCTCTTAAACTTTTTGAATTTCTTGCTGCAGGAAAAGCAGCCATTGGAACGAATTTGCCATCCACAGAGGGATATGCTGAAAAGGGTGTATATATTTGTCTAGAAGGCAGTGATACAGACAGCTTTATATTAGCCTGTGAGGAAATGAGGACAAATAAAGCGGTAAAGAATATAGAAGAAAGACGGATATCGCTAGCGAAAACAAAGGATTGGAACAGTATCTTTGCACAAATGACAAAGCTATGAAAGAAAAAAATCAGCTATTATAAGCCCAAACCATTACGTGGAACTTTAAGCCTTCGCATAATGGTTTGGGTTATTTATTTTGGTTCATTCTCTTCCTTTCATTTATTAATAAGCTAGTTAAAAGCGATTCTCGGTAAACAATGCTAAAATAATGAATAGTTCTAAGTGGCTATACTAAATAGTTAACAAAAAAGTCATTATATATATTCTCTTTTTTAATGGGAATAATGGCATAATATATACAGGAAAGATTCGCGAGGCGGTGTAATTATTTTGAAGAATGTAGTCGTTGTTGGTGGAGGCATAACAGGTTTATCTGCCATGTACTATTTACAGAAAATAAAAAAGGAACATAAGCTGGATATCAAGCTTATATTAATAGAAGCAGAAAAGTTCCTAGGTGGAAAGATTCATACGATTCAAAAAGGGGACTTTATTATGGAAACCGGAGCGGATTCCATTGTAGCGAGAAACAAGAATGTTCTCCCTTTCGTCAAAGAGCTGGGATTAGAGGAAGAGCTTGTATATAATGCAACTGGAATTTCCTATATTCATACGAAGGATAAGCTTTTAGAAATACCAAAGGACTCTGTATTTGGTATCCCGATGACGTTAGAATCCTTGTTTTCGAGTGAGTTAATTTCTACAAAAGGAAAGCTCGAAGCACTTAAGGATTTGTTCAAAACAAATAAACATTTTACGAAGGAAACCTCCATAGGAGAGTTCTTGGAATACTTCTTAGGGAAGGAAATTGTCAAGAAACAAATTACACCTGTATTGGCAGGAGTATATTCTGGAGGCTTATATAATTTGACGATGGCTTCAACCTTACCGTATTTGCTTGATTATAAAGAGAAGTACGGCAGCATCATTTACGGATTAGGAAAAAATAAAAGTCAATTTCAGTCTGCTTCGAATAAAAAATTTATATCCTTCCAAAATGGACTCTCGACAATTATTAACCGTCTTGAGGAAGTGTTAGAAGATGTTGAAATCAAAAAGGAAACTGCGGTTACCTCCATTAGAAAAGTGGAGCAGGGCTACAATATTGGTCTGGCATCAGGCGATAGTCTACAGGCCGATCATATTGTGCTAACTGCACCGCATCAGGTAGCTGAAAAGCTGCTTGCGACAGAAGGTCTTGCAGAGGAGTTTGCTAAGCTTCAAAACTCGTCCAACATTACGATGTACCTTGCTTATGACATTCCAGACGACCGACTTCCTAAGGATGGGACGGGATTCATAGTTGCAGAGGACAGTGATTTAACCTGCAATGCATGTACATGGACAAGTAGAAAGTGGACACATACCTCTAAAAGCAGCAGCCTGTTGTTGAGATTATTCTATAAAAAGTCGAATACGGCATACAATCATCTTAATTCATTAACAGAAGAGGAACTGTTAAAGGTAGCGGTTAAGGATGTTGAAAAGAGTCTCGGAATCACGGAAAAGCCAACGAGCTATGAAGTGACAAAATGGAATGACTTAATGCCTGTTTACTCGCTGCAGCATAAGTCTGCAATTGATTCAATAAACAAGGGAATGGCTGACGTTTACCCGAATATACTGCTCGCAGGCAGTTCTTATTATGGAGTGGGAATTGCCGCGTGTATCGCAAATGGAGAGGAAATTGCTGGTGAATTAGCAAAATCTTTTTTATAAGTGAAAAGGTGCTGGTGTAAACCAGCACCTCTCTTATGGCCGTTTTTTCTTAAATCTAATGAACACTAGGATTAGCAGGAGCAGGGATATAAAGAAGGCTGTGTAAGATACAGCAAGCTCAGTCTGCCAATTTTTAATCCCGATTGCAATATAAGCCCAGATAATTACGAGGGAATAAGCCCAATCCTTTTCCATAACACGGAAGAATATCCCTAAAATTCCGCCGACAGCAAGTAAAGAGACAGTCCAAAGTGGCTCAGGTGGACCTAAACCAATGTATGTAAGGAAATAGCTTATATTAACAATGGAAGCAACGGATATCCAGCCTATGTAAATGGAGAATGGAAAGACATCGAAAAAGCGGTAAGCAGCAGATTTTATTGCTTTATAAAGTATAAGCAGTGTTAACAGCAATAATAGAATAACTATTACCGATATGGCAAACAGCTCATAGTGCCATACGAGAATCCAGGTAGCGTTTAGAATACATGTAATCACAAATAGAGTGCTGCTTGTTTTCGTATATGAAATTCCCCTGTATTTTTTTATGAAGCCCCGCACGAGCCAGACAGCCAACAATACGTAAATCAGTCCCCATATCATAAATGCATAGGAGGCAGGAGTTATGAGCACTTCTAGCTTATTTGAAATTTCACCAGTTGTTTGACCATTGATTGGGATGATATTGGCTAGTGCGTTTACTATGACCATAATCAAATAAAACAACAGGCTAAGAATGAGATAGGACAATTCAAACCCTCCTTTTTTTCATTCTTATTCCACCAATCTAAAACATATAATCATCTGATGAAAATATTAGGAAAGTTTTTGCTTTGATGGAGAACAATACTAATGATTTAATATATTCTTATTTTTTTGTAGAAAGCATCTTCATACATTTATTATAATGAAAGCTGGGTGAAAAAAAGACATTAGAATTCCTAAATAGGGGCTATTAAAAATGATGGACCAAATTATATTAACATATATTGTAATAATGGCTACAGGTGGCGTATTGCAGCTTGTACTGGCTTTTATTGGCTATACAAATAGGCATGTTTTTGCAGGAACCCAAACATTTGCTTGGCTGTCGCTGTTTTCTGCTATTTATGCGTTTGGACATGCACTTGAACTTACAAGTACGACAGGGGAAGGTGTCATGTTTTGGGTTGTCTTCCAATACTTAGGTATGCCTTTTTCTGCGCCAGCAACTTTGATTCTTGTTTTGCAGTATATAGGCCTAGATAAGCATATCAATAGAAAAACATTGTTTCTTTATTATCTTATTCCTTTGCTCACATTTCTTTTTATATCAACAAATAACTACCACCACTTATTTTACAAACATGTTGATTTTGTTATGAACCATGGGGCTTTATTACTGGATATGACAGTTGGACAATGGTATGTTGTCCACGGAAGCTACACATTCGGCACATTGTTTGTCGCAGCACTTTTTCTAATATGGTATTGGATTAAGACAAAGACAAAGCATTGGAAGCAAATTTTAACATTATTAATTGGCGTTTTGTTGCCGATTACAACATCCTTGCTGTATTTATTAGGGATGACACCATATGGCATAGACCCTGTACCAATTGTTATGTGTTTCACAGGATTGTTGTATTTATGGGCGATTATGTCCACACATATGCTGACAGTGGCTCCTGTTGCTAAGGATTATTTGTTTGAAAGCATGAGGGACGCGGTCATTGTTCTGGATTTGTCGAGAAAGGTGGTTGAATATAACCCACTTGCATCCCAGCTCTTTCCGGCTTTGAAGAATGGAAAACGGATTGATGATATAATGATGTACAATGGTGAAATCTTACCGTTTCATAACAGTGTGAATGAGGATTCTGTTAATGAGCTAGAATGGAAAGATAGAGACAAATATTATCAAATAAGAATTTCGCCAATTCATAAGCGAAATCATATTGTTGTAGGAATTGCAATTGTTATTAATGACATAACAGAGTTAAAGCAAGTACAGAAGCAGTTGCGAGAATTGGCTTATAAAGATGGCCTTACTAAAATATATAATCGGACATATTTTATGGAGAAATCCAAGCAAGCAATTATGGAAAATAGCCAAGCTCAGGATTGTACATCCTTGCTTCTATTTGATGTAGATCATTTCAAAAGAATTAACGACACGTATGGACATTTTGCTGGAGATGATGCTTTACGGCATATCGTCTCTGTTACACAAGGTCTGCTGGAGAAGGATATGCTTTTTGGCAGATATGGCGGAGAGGAATTTGTGCTGCTACTTCCTGGTTACTCCCTTGAATCAGCAGCAGAAGCAGCAAATCGAATTAGAGCTACACTTGAAGTATCGAGTTTCCATTCAAAAGGTGATGCACTAACTATTACGGCAAGCTTTGGAGTTGCAGCTAAAAGGAATATCAGTAATCCTGAGGAAGCGTTAAGCGTTCTAGCCGAAAAGGCAGATCTGGCATTGTATGAAGCGAAAAGAAATGGCAGGAACAGCGTGTATGTCGAAATAAATAAAGAGTTTCGAGAACAAGGCAATATATATTCTGTAAAATAATTTTTAGGACAAGCATTAGCACATTATTTAAACGCATGATTGCGTTAGGCAGGGAATAGGCAAGGAGTGAAGCTTCTAAATGAATATCCTTACAGCAAAAGATATAAAGATAGGCTATGACGAAAAAATTATTGTGGAGCAATTGAGTTTGGAAATAGAAACTGGGAAAATCACGACAATAATCGGACCAAATGGTTGTGGAAAGTCAACGATATTAAAGGCTTTAGCTAGGTTAAATAAAGTGAAGGCTGGTGCCATTTACTTGGATGGCGAAGCCATTCAAAAGATCCCCACCAAAAATATCGCCAAAAAAATGGCAGTGCTGCCCCAATCTCCAGATTCTCCGAACGGCTTAACAACGTATGAGCTTGTTTCCTATGGTCGCTCCCCTCATCAAAAGGGCTTTGGCAGATTAGGGGAAAGAGATAAAGAAGTAATAGAATGGGCCCTTGAGGTTACAGGCTTGTCTGAATGGAAATACCAAGAAGTAGATACCTTATCAGGCGGACAAAGACAAAGAGCATGGATAGCAATGGCAATTGCTCAAGAGACGGAGCTTCTTTTACTTGATGAGCCGACTACCTATCTTGATATGGCCCATCAGCTAGAGGTGCTTCAGTTACTTAAAAAGCTTAACGAAGAAGAGCAAAGAACAATTGTGATGGTGATCCATGATCTTAACCATGCTTCGCGTTTTTCTGATAAGATGATTGCAATGAAAAAGGGCCAGCTGATAAAAGAAGGTACGCCAAATGAGGTAATGACAGCAGCGGTTTTGAAGGATGTTTTCCATGTGGATGCAGAAATAGTGACAGACCCAAGAACAAATAAGCCTGCTTGCTTGTCGTATGACTTGGTAGGAATGGAACCGAGAAAAGAAAAATCGTTGGCTCCAAGCTGAGATAACGGCCAGTTATAAAGACATAAAGCAGCTGGTTACCACATATAATGTTACAAAAATTAAAATTCATATAAAAAAGATAATTGTTGTCGTTAGGATAAGTAAGATTGTTATACAATAATAAAGTGCTTTTAAAGACCGAAATATTAACAGAAGGTTGAGATTATGAAAAATTATGATGTGAAAGAAAAATTACTGCAGATAATGACAGAAGATGAAGTAAAAATAGATGAGCCTTTAAGTCAGTATACGTATACAAAAATTGGCGGAAATGCAGATTACCTGTTATTCCCGACTACGTTTGAACAGCTTCAGCAAGCGTATAAAATAGCGCTTCTGGCCGAAATCCCAATAACGATTTTAGGGAATGGTTCAAATGTGCTAATCAAGGATGGCGGAATTCGCGGTGCTGTGTTCAATTTGACGAAGCTTGCGGATATTCGACTAGAAGGCGATAAGGTATTTGCTCAAAGTGGAGCAGCCCTCATTGACACATCTAGATTTGCATTGGAGCAATCCTTAACAGGTCTTGAATTTGCGTGTGGAATTCCAGGCTCAATCGGTGGTGCCCTTTACATGAATGCCGGAGCTTATGGTGGTGAAATTGCAGATGTGTTAGAAAGCGCCACTGTACTTACAGCCGATGGTGAAATTATCTCTGTTCAAAAGGAAGACTTGGAACTAGGGTACCGCACTAGTAATATTGCGAAAAACAATTATGTAGTGATAGAAGCAGTCTTTCAGCTTCAAGCTGGAAGCTATGATGTGATTAAAGCGAAGATGGACGAATTAACCTATCTTCGAGAATCAAAACAGCCTTTAGAATATCCGTCATGCGGCAGTGTTTTCAAAAGGCCGCCAGGTTACTTCGCCGGAAAATTGATCCAAGACAGTAATCTTCAAGGAACAAAAATCGGAGGGGCGCAAGTCTCTACAAAACATGCCGGCTTTATCGTAAACGTAGATAATGCGACTGCAGACGATTATATTTCCCTAATCAAACATGTCCAAAAAACAGTCAAAGAGAATTATAATGTTAACTTGGAAACAGAAGTTAGAATTATTGGGGAAGATAAGTAGATATAAAAGGAAAAGCCACATTGCTTTTAAGCAATGTGGCTTTTTTCATTATTTTTTAGTTAGTCCTTGGTTTGTCTGGATATTTTCCGGATATTTATTTTTCAATATCTTTGTAAATCTATATAAAAAATATCCTAAGAGGCTTCCAAATACATTCAAAATAAAGTCATCAATATCTGCGGCGCGCTCAACTGTAAAAAAGTATTGAGTAACCTCAATTGTTAACGAAGCAAAAGCCCCTAGAAAGATTGTAACAAGCCATTTGAATCTGCGCCGATAAATGGCGGGTACTAGTAAGCCGAAAGGAATAAACATGATAATATTGCCTAGTGTATATAGCATCCAAAATATAGAGGGCTTATTTTCATATTGATAAAGTATTTGCACATACGGTACCAAGTTGATATTCCCTCTATTGCCAGAAGGAGTGAAATGGAAGGGAGTCAATGTTACATACATGACCATCAATAAATAAAGAAAAAAGATATTAACGAGAAATTCTCTTTTCGCGTCGACAACTTGTTTTTTCTTCGAACGATAAATTCTGTAGTAAACCCACATTGGTACAAGCAGAAGGAGGATTATTGGAAAGTTGAGAGCCAATTCGATATCCGTCTGAATCCATATGATAAATAAAAGAGTCAGAAAAGCTAGTAGGATGATTTTTTTCGGTATGTACACTTTCAAATCTCAAAATCCTTTCATGTTATAAATACATTATATATATATGGTATCTTAAATTAAAGTAGAAGGCGAAAATGCAGAAGTGCAGATTACTTTACTATTTATCCAAGGATTCCCATAATAGAAGAGAAGGGCAATATCTTTTCAGGAATTTGATTTTCCTACAATCCCGAATATGGAAACAAGGAGATGGATCATTTTGAGTAGCAAAGTTCAAATTGGAAAAACCTCGATGCAAGTGACAAAGCTAGGTTATGGAGCAAACTCAGTTGGAGGACATAATTTATTTCCTAACTTAAAGGATGAAACTGGTAAGGAAGTAGTCAATGCAGCCTTGGATGCAGGAGTAGACTTCTTAGATACTGCTTTTATTTATGGGCTTGGAAAGTCAGAGGAATTAATCGGGGAAGTGCTCAAAGAGCGTGGAAACAGAGATAAAGTAGTAATTGCCAGCAAAGCAGCGCATAAGCCAGTGGACGGAAAAATTGTGTTAGATAATAGCCGTCAATTCTTAAGAGACTCTGTAGAGGAAAGCTTGAAAAAACTGCAGACTGATCATATTGATTTGTTTTATGTTCATTATCCAGATGGTACCACTCCTTTGGCAGAAGTGGCAGGTACGCTTAAGGAGTTAAAGGACGAAGGGAAAATAGGAGCAGTTGGAGCATCTAACTTAAATGCAGAGCAATTGAAGGAATTTAACAAGGATGGTTACTTGGAAGTCTTTCAAGGAGAATATTCGCTTTTAAAAAGAGAAGCGGAAAATTCCTTTTTGCCATATTGTGTGGAAAACGGTATAAGCTTTGTACCATATTTCCCTTTAGCATCAGGTTTGCTGACAGGGAAGTTCTCCAAGGATGCTAAATTTGATGATATTCGTGCGAGTGATCCACTTTTTCAAGGTGAGGCATTCCTGCAAAACCTGGAAAAGGTTGAGCAGTTAAAAGCATTGGCTAAAGAAAAAGGCTTTGATGCAACTCACTTGGCGCTAGCGTGGCTTTTAAAGCAGCCTGCAGTGGATGTAATTATACCAGGTGCTAAAACGGTCGCACAGCTGCAAAATAACTTAAGAACATTAGATGTCGATTTGACAGATGATGAAACAGCAAAGATTAGCAGGATCTTTTCCTGATTAGCTTGATGTGCACCCTAATTTGCTAGGGTGCTTTTTTTATAAGAATAAAGCTATTTTGAAATAATAAATCAGCAGCAGTCTAGCAGAAGAAAAGAATAAATAGAAGTGAAATTATGTTAGAATACTTAACGTGGAATGTGATGACGGTCCTTATTTTAAAAGATAAAGAGTGTTTTGTATGATAAATTTATTTTTTCTGAAAACGATGAGAAGAAATTATACCAATTTTTCTATGATAGTGTTACAATGATTTAAAGTTTAAATATACAGATAATTCTTTTTAATCGGAAAATGGAGGGGTATAAGTGGCAGAGTTAAGAAGCAACATGATCAAAAAAGGTTTCGACCGGGCACCGCACCGAAGCCTATTGCGAGCTGCAGGGGTAAAAGAAGAGGATTTCAATAAACCATTTATTGCGGTGGTAAATTCATATATTGATATTGTTCCAGGACATGTCCATTTACAAGAGTTCGGAAAAATCGTGAAAGAAGCGATTAGAGAAGCGGGCGGAGTGCCATTTGAAATGAATACAATTGGTGTTGATGATGGGATTGCTATGGGTCATATTGGGATGAGATATTCTCTTCCAAGTAGAGAAATCATTGCAGACTCTATTGAAACAGTAGTTTCTGCGCACTGGTTTGATGGAATGGTTTGTATCCCGAACTGCGACAAAATCACACCAGGGATGATGATGGCAGCGATGCGCCTTAACATTCCGACAGTATTTGTCAGCGGCGGACCAATGAAGGCTGGGGTTACAAGCGATGGCAAAAAGATTTCTTTATCATCTGTATTTGAAGGTGTAGGAGCTTTTCAATCAGGAAAAATTGACGAAAAAGGATTGCTGGAATTAGAGCAATTTGGCTGTCCGACTTGTGGATCATGTTCAGGTATGTTCACAGCTAATTCTATGAACTGCTTAGCAGAGGCTTTAGGACTTGCTTTGCCAGGAAACGGAACGATTCTAGCTGTTGCTCCAGAGCGCAGAGATTTCGTTAAGAAATCAGCAAAACAATTAATGGAATTAATTGATAAGGACATCAAGCCGTTAGATATCGTAACAGAAAAAGCGATCGATAATGCATTCGCATTGGACATGGCATTGGGCGGTTCGACAAATACTGTCTTGCATACATTGGCATTGGCTAATGAAGCAGGAATTGATTATCCGCTTGAAAGAATTAATGAAGTGGCAAGCAGGGTTCCTCATCTGTCGAAATTGGCTCCTTCCTCTGATGTTCATATTGAAGATTTACATGAAGCTGGTGGTGTTTCAGCAGCACTTAATGAGCTGTCGAAAAAAGAGGATGCCCTTCATTTAGATACATTGACTGTAACTGGCAGAACACTTGGTGAAAATATTGCTGGCTGTGAAGTGCAGAACTATGATGTTATTCGTCCAATTGATAATCCGCATACAGAAAAAGGCGGATTGGCAGTATTGTTCGGAAATTTGGCTCCAGATGGTGCAATCATCAAAACAGGAGGGGTCCAAAATGGTATCACAAAACACGAAGGTCCTGCTATTTGTTTTGAATCACAAGAGGATGCCCTTGAAGGAATTTCAAAAGGCAAGGTACAGCCTGGCCATGTTGTAATCATCCGCTATGAAGGTCCAAAGGGTGGACCGGGAATGCCGGAAATGCTTGCACCGACATCACAAATTGTTGGTATGGGTCTTGGACCAAAAGTAGCGCTTGTAACAGACGGACGATTCTCTGGAGCTTCCCGCGGCTTATCTATCGGTCATGCTTCACCGGAAGCTGCTGAAGGCGGACCGCTTGCATTCGTAAAAGACGGCGATCATATTGTGATTGATATCGAAAATCGAACAATGGATGCTATTGTTGACGAAGCAGAATGGGAGCAAAGAAAATCGGAGTGGAAAGGCTTTGAGCCAAAGGTAAAAACAGGCTATCTTGCTCGATACTCCAAATTGGTTACATCCGCAAGTACTGGCGGAATCATGAAAATCTAACAAAAAAAGTCGATGGTAATTACTCCATCGACTTTTTTTGTTTATCTTCCGTATGAATACTCTGAACTTGGAGGATATCAAGCAGGAATACAAATACAGGTATCCCGAGAATTAAACCCCAAACTCCAAAGAAATGCTCTGAGAAAATCAGCACAATGAATGTGAAGAAAACAGGCAAATCTGTTTTGGAAGACATTAATTTTGGATTAAGAACATAGGCTTCCAGCGCATGTATTATGCAGATAAATACGATGAGGATAATTATATACATATAACCGCCAATCGTATAACCTATTGTTAAAAGCGGGATTAAAGAAATAATAACTCCAGCTACGGGTATCAAACCAAATAGGAAAACCATGATGGAAAGGCCGAGCAATTGAGGGAATCCTAAAATCCATAAACCAATCGTTGTTAAAATACAATTGACTAACGCAATAATAAACTGTGCTTCAAGAACTTTTCCGAATGTTAAAACGAATTTTTTTCCGAAAAAAGCTATTTCGTTATAAAAAGCAGCAATCTTGCTTGTTTTAAAGTTTTCTTTGTATTTAATGAGTCTTGGCTTTTCCAGCAAGAAGAAAAAGCTTAATATAATCGCGAGCAAGAACTGAATGCTAAATGCACTGATATTGGTAAAGTATACGACGATAAAACCAAGTCCTTGTTCCAAATAGCTGTTAATGTCCCTGGCTTGAATGGCTGTTACGACATAATTCAAGACGGCATTATCGTGAGGGCGAGAGTAAAAATCAATAAGCTGCCTAATCAATGCTGTAATTTCCTCAACGAGCATCGGTAAATACTTAATAAATCCATACGACAATAAACTGATTGTTATAAGGTAAAGCAGGCTGACGATAATGTTTCTTTTAATTGGAATCTTTTTGGAAATGATTTTTTCTAGCCTATCCATTAAAAATGAAAGGATAAAGGTAAAAAGCATAAGGTTAATCATACTTCTTAAAAAGTAAATCCCAAGAATAAGCAATCCGAAAATGACAATTCGTTTTGCACTTTTATTTGCTATTAATTTATTTACTAACTCCATTCTCCTTCTCCTGACCCTTATTGATATACATCTTTACCTTAATTTTACCTTAAATGGAGAAATATCATAACAAAAAGTTATGATATTTGGCTGGTTTTTTTCTTTTTTGTGTCAACTTTTTTCCATTTGAAGATTTTATTCAGGAAATAGAAGATTTTTGATGATTCTTTTGTTAGCAAAGGACCTAAGATAGCCAGTATTAAAACGTAAAGGGCTGAAAATGGTTTGAGCATAGGCATGAGTCCGCCAGCGATTCCTAAGTTTGCGACAATGATGGAAAACTCGCCGCGAGACACAATGGTTAAACCGATGTTTGCGGATGCTTTATGTGACAAGCCTGTTCTTCTACCGGCAATCATACCTGCGATAAAGTTCCCGAGAATGGTCAGAATGACAGCGCCAAGAGTAAACCAGATTGCACCGCCTAACTCAAATGGGTCAATCGTTAATCCGAAGCTGAAGAAGAAGATAGCCCCGAAGAAATCACGGAAAGGAACAACAAGCTGTTCGATACGATGGCTGTGTTCTGTTTCAGAGAAAACAAGTCCAAGTAGTAGTGCGCCGATAGCTTCTGCAACATGGATTGTTTCTGAGAAGCCTGCAACAAAAAACAGTGCTGCGAAGATGACAATAATAAAAATCTCGTTAGAAGAGATATCAAGCAGTTTATTCAATAGAGGTGCGCCTTTTCGGGCAATAACGAAAAATAGCAGCATATATCCGAGTGCAGTACCTATGCTAAGCAGTGTTCCGCCGATGGATGTGGCGTCTCCTAATACGAGACCAGAAATGACTGATAAATAAACGGCAAGGAAAATATCCTCAAACATGATAATACCAAGTATTAGCTCCGTTTCAGCATTACCAGTTCTGCGTAAATCGACGAGTACTTTTGCTACTATTGCGCTTGAGGAAATAGTAATAATACCCGAAATAATAAAGACCTCGATTACGTCAAAGCCATTTAAGAAGCCGTATATAAGCCCTAGTGAGAAGTTAATTATTATATATATTGTGCCGGCAGTGACAATAGAGCGACCTGATTTAATCAGTTTGCCAACGGAGAATTCTAACCCTAAATAGAAGAGGAGGAATAGCACACCTATTCTGCCCATAAAGTTAATGATTTCGGCACTTTCAATGAATCTGAGGTCAATGATTCCAAAATGGGGTGCATGGGGACCAACCAACATGCCGACAATGATTAAAAATGGAATAATGGAGAACTTCAGTTTGCCCGCCAAAATGGCTGCAAGGGCAACAAGAAGTAATGCGGTACCAACTTCAAAAACTAAGTGATCCATTAAGTGTCACCTCCAGTGCTTTTAGTTAATTGCTCAAGTATTATTTTCTTTAAGTGCTGCCTTTCTCCTGATATGACAAGGGTGTCGCCTGCTTCAACTAATGTCTCCGGTCCAGGGCTAAGCATCTTGTCAGCGCCTTTTTTCATGATGGCAATAACATTTACTTTATAGTTATTGCGAATATCCATATCCCCAATCGTATGATTCGCAGCTTTAGAGTCGCGCTCCACCTTATACCATTCGATAATTAAATCATTAAAAGCCATTTCAATATTTTCTAAAGCTTTTGGTTTGTACGCCATCCCGCCAAGGATACCTGCAATTTGTCTTGATTCCAAATCGTTGAAAGTAACACTTGAGATGCTTTCCTCATGGTCATCATCATCAAAATGATAAACCTCGCGTCTGCCATCATCATGAATGACAATTACTACCTTGTCGTTGTTTTTTGTTATTAGTTCGAATTTTTTTCCAATGCCAGGGAGTTCAGTCTCTCTGATATTCATCTTTCTTTCCTCCTTAATATATTTTTTATAAATTTACATCGATGCGAGGAATGGTTACCTCTTCTTTGTTAATCCCAAGGAACTTGTAAGTCTCTTGCTTTGTTGAATGGTGGAAATGCTTTTGCAGTAAGGAAATAGCAACACCTCGCTTATAAGCATGATAGCCAAATGTCTTGCGCATCGAATTAGTGCCGATATTGGAGCCGATTCCTAACGCTTCAGCAGCCTGGTGAATGATTCTGTAAGCCTGCTGTCTGCTAAGATGGTTTTTGGATTTTTTCGACTGGAATAAATAGCTGTCAGGTTCATGTTTGTTTGCTGAGACATAATGCAATATTTCCTTTTTTACCTTTTGGTTTAAATAAACCTTACGCTCATCCCGAAGATCATCCTTTTTAATCGTGTAGAAATCGCAGATTCCATCTCCCTCAAGAAGATCCGAAATACGGATATCTAATAGCTCCGTTATCGTCAAACCAGTATTGATGCCAAGCAAAAACAGCAAATAGTCACGTTCAGATTGTTTTTTCAAGTAACGCTTCATGCTGTTTATCTGCTTTAAGTCCTTTATTGCTTCTACAACTTCCATATTCTTTGCTCCTTTAGATATAATGTAACTCAACATATAGAAATTATAGTATTGAGTAACATAACTTAATTATAGGGTATTACAGAAGATGAGTCAAATGTAAACGTTCCATTATGCAACAATGCTTGTATTCCAACATTTAGACTAGCTTAAAAAGGGTTTTTTCTTGAATATTATTCGTGTTCACCTATATAATTATTTCATTCAATTAAAACGTTTTTATGGGGGGTGGAAGAAATGGGGCTGTGCAACTAAATAAAATTACAAATAGGGTAAAACGAAATGATATTCATTACACGAACCAAAGTCTATCCATCCTGAATTTCTGCTGCATATTATGTGTTACGGCGAAGCTACAAATAGTTTCATTATATAGATGAAGTAATGCATAGAAAAAAGGCTTAGATTGGATGGGATTATGGTATGTAATGAAATATGGCCCCCATTACAAATCACAGTATGCAACCCAGAAATATGTGGGGGATTGTCCTGTTAATATGCATTTGGGTGCCGACATAAAAAGAGGGAAGTTAGAAATACTATTTCAGATGAGAGTATTTCCTTCTTTGCAGACATTGCTGCTAATTTAAGCTAATTTTCTTATAATATCAGGAGGTGTAAGCCTTTTTAGGCTGTTCATTGGAAATTTTTAATATAATTTTATTCGCAATACTTATAGCTTTTACAGGTTTTTTCGTTGCAACAGAGTTTGCGATCGTTAAAGTAAGGGGTTCAAGGATAGATCAGCTTGTAGCAGAAGGAAGAAAAGGTGCGTTAGCTGCGAAAAGAGTAATTAGCCATCTTGACGAATATCTGTCAGCTTGTCAGCTGGGTATTACAGTAACGGCGCTAGGTTTAGGGTGGATTGGTGAACCTACGGTGGAAGCAATACTTCATCCGGTATTCGAGAAGCTTCATGTATCGGGATCTGTTTCGACCATTTTATCTTTTGGGATAGCCTTTGTGTCTGTTACCTTTATCCATGTGGTTGTCGGAGAACTTGCTCCTAAAACAGTCGCTATCCAAAAAGCTGAAATGATTACTTTGCTTTTCTCTCCGCCGATTATTTGGTTTTACAGGCTGTTGTATCCATTTATTTGGCTTTTGAACGGATCTGCTCGTGTTTTAACAGGAATGTTTGGCCTAAAGCCAGCATCAGAGCATGAGCTTGCCCACTCAGAAGAGGAACTCCGTATATTAATGTCTGAAAGCTATAAAAGCGGTGAAATAAATAAAAATGAATTAGCATACGTAAACAATATTTTTGAATTTGATGAAAGAATAGCGAAGGAAATTATGGTTCCTCGAACAGAGATGGTAACAATCAGTGTAGACAATACCTTTGATGAAATTATGGACATTTTAGAAGAGGAAAACTATACCCGTTATCCATTAGTGAATGGTGATAAGGACAATGTTATTGGTTTAATCAACATTAGAGAATTCTTAACAGCAAGGATACAAGAGCAGGAGCAGATGGATCTAGAGAAATATATGAAGCCGATTATCCGTGTGATTGAAACAATACCGATTCGTGACTTGCTTATTAAGATGCAAAAGGAACGAACCCATATGGCAATCCTGCTCGATGAGTATGGCGGAACATCGGGAATTGTAACCGCAGAGGATATATTAGAAGAAATCGTCGGCGATATTCGTGATGAGTTCGATGACGATGAAGTAGCGGAAATCCGCAAAATAAAAGAAAATCACTATATTTTGAGCGGGAAAGTACTTATCAGTGAAGTTAACGACCTTCTTGGCATCCATTTATCTGAAGAGGAAGTGGATACAATCGGAGGCTGGTTCTTGACTAATAATTTTGAAGCTGTCGAAGGCGATGAAATTGAAGAAGAAGATTATGTTTTTAAGCTGAAAAGCATAGAGGAGCATCATATTCATTTCATCGAAGTATTTAAAACACCCATTAAAAAAGAAATAATTTAAAAAAAGAGGACTTCATTGTGCATGAAGTCCTTTTTTTTGTGGAAAATAAACGAAGGTTATGCCATAGTAACTGGTTTATAGTTTAAAAAAGTCAGAAAACCCAATAATAGGTATTTTTTTAAACTAATAATTGGAAAAGAATCATTCTATTTAATTATGTCAACATTGTGTCCGTCAAAGTTGTACTTAGTTTAAATTGTAACGAGGCTGAAACCGCTTTATCATTAAGGTAGAAAGAATAAGGGGTGAACAATTAATGTCGAACGAAAATAATAAAGGTTTTCGCGTTAAAATACAGCGTTTTGGAAGTCACCTAAGCGGAATGGTAATGCCGAATATCGGCGCATTTATCGCATGGGGGATTATTACAGCACTTTTTATACCATCTGGATACTTTCCAAACGAAAATTTTGCACAACTAGTTGATCCAATGATCAAATACTTGCTGCCATTATTAATTGGTTATACTGGCGGTAAAATGGTATATGATGTGCGCGGGGGCGTAGTCGGTGCTATCGCAACGATGGGTGTTATCGTCGGTTCTGATATTCCGATGTTCCTTGGAGCAATGGTTATGGGACCTCTTGGCGGTTACTTGATCAAAAAAGTCGACGATCTGTTCAGAGGTAAAGTAAAAGCAGGCTTTGAAATGTTAGTAAACAACTTCTCAGCAGGTATTTTAGGTGCAATTATTACACTTCTTGCATTTAAATTTGTAGGACCACTTGTTGAAGCGTTAAGCCAAATGCTTTCAAACGGCGTAGAATTTATTGTAGATGCAAATCTTCTACCACTTGCAAGTATTATCATTGAACCAGCTAAAGTCTTGTTCTTGAACAATGCAATTAACCAAGGTATTCTTGGACCAATTGGTGTAGAACAAGCGAAAGAAGTAGGAAAATCAATCCTATTCTTATTAGAAGCAAACCCAGGACCAGGTCTTGGTGTGTTATTGGCATATAGCATTTTTGGTAAAGGTACATCAAAACAAACTGCACCTGGTGCGGCGATTATCCACTTCTTAGGTGGTATTCATGAAATTTACTTCCCTTACATCCTAATGAAGCCTGCAATGCTGCTGGCAGTTATTGGTGGAGGAATGAGTGGTGTGTTCACATTCACTGTATTCAATGCAGGGCTTGTTGCAACACCATCACCAGGAAGCATAATTGCATTAATGGCAATGTCTCCAAAGGGTGAGCATTTAGGAGTATTAGCTGGTGTAATTGTAGCAGCTGTTGTTTCCTTCGTAATTGGTGCAATTGTTTTGAAAACAAGCAAAGGCGAAGCAGAAGATATTAATGCTGCTGCTGAAAAAATGCAAGAGCTTAAAGGTAAAAAGAGCTCTGTTGCAGGTGCTGTTACTGGCGCTGATGCATCTGTTGAAGCTGCTGAAGCAACTAACGAAGCTGCAGAATTTGACTATAGCACTGTGAAGAAAATAATCTTTGCATGTGACGCAGGTATGGGTTCAAGTGCTATGGGTGCTTCCATCATGCGTAATAAGGTGAAAAAAGCTGGCATTGAAGGTGTTGATGTAACAAATACATCTATCGCAAACCTTCCAAATGATGCTGACCTTGTTATCACACATAAAGATTTGACAGACCGTGCAGTGGCTAAGCTTCCAAACGCACAACACGTATCTGTAGAAAACTTTATGAACAGCCCTAAATATGACGAGATCATCAATAACTTGAAATAATGTTGGAAGGAGCATTACCTTAATTAGGTAATGCTCCTTTTTATGTTGTAAAAGTCTTAAAAGCGGGTAAAATAAACCATCTATTAATTTGTTCGATCGTAATTTAATAATGGCAACATTAGATGTGAAAAAAATGCCTTAACAACTGATTGAGTCTTGTTAAACCCTTATTTATAATTAAATTATGTCAAGAAAACAAGGTGGTATGGCATGGTTATTTCTGCAAGAGAAAGACTGATTTTGCAATTTTTGCTTGAAGATATGAAAGAGGATGTCACAATCAAGCAGCTTGCTGATATTGTGAATGTAAGTGAGCGGACAATCCACCGTGACCTGAAAAATATTGAAGATGTTTTGCAGGCGTTTCACTTAAAGCTTCAAAAAAAAGCAGGAGTGGGAGTAAAGGTAATTGGCGCACAAGGTGATATTTACCAATTAAGAGTAACAATTCTTAAACAGGATTTTACAGAATATACACCGGATGAAAGGCTTATCGTCGCATTATGTACATTGTTGGATAACAAAGAGCCTATAAAGCTTTTTTCTCTTGCGAACGATATGGGTGTAACAACAGCAACTGTCAGTCACGATTTGGATAAACTTGAACCGATAATTAAACGATATGATCTGCAGCTTGTACGTAAGCGGGGTTATGGAATCGAACTGGAAGGTTCAGAGGATGCAAAAAGAAAGGCAATAACAAGTCTTATCTCGGAAAGATTTGACGTGCCAGAATTTTTGAAGATGGTCAGAGACAATATTCAAAAGAAATCCACCAATAAAATAGATTCTATTTCAGAAAGGCTGTTAGGCCTAGTTCATAAAGAAAAGATCATCTTGATAGAGGGAATCATTGAGGAAATCAATGAAGAGCTGCCGTACAGTCTAGCAGACAGTTCTTATGTTGGGTTAGTTGTCCATATTGCCTTGGCGATGGAACGAATCCAGAGGGGCGAAAATATTACTCTTCAAGAAGACTATTTGCGAGAGTTGAAATCGACAAAAGAGTTTAGTTTTGCTCGAAAAATTGCTGCTCGCTTAGAAAGAACGTTTGAAGTCACCATTCCTGATGAAGAGATTGGTTATATTACGATGCATTTGCGTGGAGCAAAAATCCGCTATGACAAGGATATAGGGATTAAGGATGAAAATATCGAGGTTGCTGTCATTGTACAGAGTTTAATCAAAAATGTCGAGAATCTTCTCCACACAAGATTATTGGATGAAACCTTATCACAAGGGCTGTTGGCACATCTTCAGCCTGCGTTATACAGATTAAAGCAAAAAATGAGAATTTCCAACCCGCTGCTGAGCAATATTAAAGATGACTATTATGATTTGTTTAAAGTCGTAAAAAAGGCAGCAGAGCTTACCTTACCCAATCAAGATATACCGGAAGAGGAAATCGGTTATTTGGTTTTGCATTTTGGAGCGGCATTAAATTCAAAACAGCTTACGACTAAATTAAGGGTTTTAATTATATGCTCAAGTGGAATTGGTACATCAAAAATGCTTGCCGCAAAAATTGGCAATGAGATTCCTGGTCTTTCTGAAATTAAAACGGCATCTGTTTTTGAAATGAAGAACATTTCTCTTGATGAATATGATGCCATCCTATCAACGATTCCAATTGAGGATATGAACAGAGATTATTTTGTTGTCAGTCCGATTTTGACGAATCAGGAACTCGAACTTGTCAAAAACTATTTGCAAGAAAAAGGTGGACAATTAACAGAAAAAGCAGAGCCGGTTAATGAAGGGGTTGAGATATTATCCCTCAGCTTTCAACACTTTGATCAACTAGGCAAGCAAGTAACAGTTCTTGCAGACCTATTGAAGGATTTTGAGGTATGGAAAGCAGGCGATGCTGATTTAAACAAGGTATTACAGGATGGGCTGGAAAGGCTTTTGTATAAAGGTTCTATCTTAGACGCTAACGAAGTGTTGTGCTCTCTAAAAAATAGAGAAAAGATAGGCGGCTTAGCTATTCCGGATACAACACTTGCCCTTTATCATACAAGAAGTAATAAAGTGGCATACCCATCTTTTAATATAATAGATGCAACAACTGCTTATGAATTGAAGGCGATGAATGGGGGAAGCGAAAAAGTAACAAGAATTTTGCTGTTGCTGGCACCATTCGAGCTGACTTCATCAACATTGGAATTATTAAGCTTTATTAGTTCCTTGATTATTCAGTCGCAAACTAGCATCAAGCTGTTTGAAAATGGAACGAAAGATGAATTAGCACATTTCATTAGCAACCAATACTTAAAAAACTATATTCATACAAATCAGGAGGCAACAAAATGTCTATATTAAAAAAAGAAAACATCATCCTAAACAGCAATGTATCTGAAAAAACAGAGGCTATTAAATTAGCTGGTCAAATCTTGGTAGACCAAGGCTATGTTTCAGCAGATTATATTCCAGCAATGCTTCAAAGAGAAGAGCTATCTTCTACTTACATGGGTAACTTCCTAGCGATTCCACATGGTACAGATGAAGCAAAAGCAGCTGTTCTACAATCTGGTCTATCAGTAGTACAAGTTCCAAACGGTGTTGACTTCGGTGATGGAAACATTGTGAAATTACTAGTTGGTATTGCAGGTAAAGACGGAGAGCACTTAGAGATTTTGTCTCAAATTGCTATCGTATGTTCAGAAGAAGAAAATGTTGAAAAGCTTGTACAAGCTAAATCAGAAGAGGAAATCATCTCAATTCTAAGCGAGGTTAACTAATATGAAAGCTATCCATTTTGGAGCAGGAAATATTGGGAGAGGCTTTATCGGCCTTTTATTACATCAATCAAAGTATGAAGTTCACTTTGTAGATGTAAATGAAAAAGTCATTGATGAAATCAACCAAGAGGGCACATACAATGTGTTTTTGGCAAATGATGCGAAGGACCAATTTACAGTAACTAATATTAAAGGTATTAACAGCAAAGTAAATCCGGAAAAAGCAGTGGAAGAAATTGCCTCTGCTGATTTAGTTACAACAGCTATTGGTCCAAATATCCTTAAGTTCATTGCACCATTAATTGCAGATGGATTAAAAGCAAGAAAAGCAAAAAATGGACAATTCTTGAATATCATTGCGTGTGAAAACATGATTGGTGGAAGCACAGAGTTGAAGAAGTTCGTGTTTGAGCACCTAAATGATGAAGAAAAAACATGGGCGGAAGAATATATTGGATTCCCTGATTCTGCAGTGGACCGTATTGTTCCGAATCAGTCAAATGAAAAGCTGTTGGACGTACTTGTTGAGCCATTCTTTGAGTGGGTTATTGATGAAACGAAAATCAAAGGTGAAAAACCTGAGATTCCAGAAGCGCATTTCGTTGAAAACTTAACTGCTTATATTGAAAGAAAACTGTTCACTGTTAATACAGGTCATGCTACAACAGCATACCTTGGTAACATAAAGGACTATAAAACAATTTCTGAAACAATTGCTCACAAAGATGTTGAGGAAAAGGTATTGCAAGTCTTAAGTGAGACAGGAAAAGTGCTTGTTGAAAAATACAAGTTCGACAAGGAAGAGCATCAAAAGTATATTCAAAAAATCATCGGAAGATTCTCTAACCCACATATCGTTGACGATGTGAAAAGGGTTGGACGTTCTCCACTACGCAAATTAAGCCGTAATGACCGCTTAGTTGCACCAGCAATGGAATATGTTGAACTATTCAAGGAAATTCCTGCAGGATTAGTGGAAGTAATGGCTTCAGCGATGCTGTTCTTCTCATCAGAAGATCAAGAATCAGTTGAGTTAAAAGAATTGATTCAGGCTAAAGGAGCAGAACAAGCATTCATCGAGGTTTCTGGACTGTCAGCAGACAACAAGCTAGTTAGTGCTGTAGCTGCAGCTTACAAAGAAATTCAATAACTTGGTTAGAGAGCTGTCCTTAAATAGGACAGCTCTTTTTGTATTATTTTCCAATAAGTTTTGTGGAATTTGGACAAGGGTAAATAAGGAGCATACAGAAAGGAGAGAAAGTGTAAAATGAATACTAATAAGACTATCCATGTGGTTTCTTCAACAGATGATAATTATGTTCCCCATCTAGGAGTAATGTTTGTTTCTCTCTTAGAAAATACCCAACAACACAGAAAGGTGCAGCTATATGTGCTGAATGGTGGCATAACAGAGAAGAATAAACAATGGCTGCAAAAGACTGTAGCTCCATATCAAACTTCCATACAATTTTTGGATGTTGATCCAAAACAATATGAGAACGCAATCGAAAGCAGACATATCACAAAAGCCTCCTATTACCGTATTTCCATTCCAGATTTAATTTCTGATTCAGATATTGAAAAGGTCCTCTATATCGACAGTGATACTGTAGTGCTAGATGATGTTTCCAAAATCTATGATCAGGATATATCGCCTAATATTGCTGCGGCAGTAATTGACTGCGGACTTCATGACAGACTTCAAACACTTAAAGTCAGCGAGGATGCAAACTATTTTAATGCAGGCATTATGCTAATAGACTTAAAAAGCTGGAGAGACAATAATATAACAGACAGAGCCTTTGATTATATAAAAAATGCAACAGATGAACAGCTAGAATACCATGATCAAGATATTCTTAACACATTGCTTTGTGATAAATGGCTCGAGCTTCATCCGAAGTGGAATGCTCAAGCGTATTTATTGTTAAAACAAAAGAAATTAGAATTTATTGATGAAATCAAAAAGCAGGAAGCGTTCAGTAAGCCTGCGATTGTTCATTTCTGCGGGGAAGAAAAGCCATGGCTGAAAGGATATGTCCATCCATATAAAAAGACGTATTATCATTACTTAGAAAAGACTGCTTCAGGATTGGAGCAAGGAGCAAGTGCAAAAAACATATGATGAAAAAAGGCTGAAACTGTTAAGTTTCAGCCTTTTTAATTTAGTTTGGCATTCGTGAAGCAGAGCCGCCTTTAGACTGCTTTCTCTTTTCCATCAGTTTTTTGACGATAGGATAAATGACTGGAGCCCATTTAATAGCTGTTCTTATCATTTTCTTCATATCTATCACTCCTTTTTCTTATCTATTCCCAGCCAGAGGAATAGATAAACAAGCCAAAAAGAGGGAAAGTCAAGTGTTTTGGCTATAATATATATTGTATTTGCTCCTGAAAGAGCATATAGTTTTTATAGAATGAACTGCAACAATTTATGGCAATATTACGTCTAAATAGAAAGTATAGAGAATGAAGAAAAGGAAAGGGTAAAATGATGGAGAAAATCAAATCTCTGCTAGGTATGTTCTGGCGGTTTTGGAAAAGAAGACATTTAACACAAATTCTTTTGTTAGCATTGTTATTATTTGTACTAGTTTCTATATTATATTTCATGTATTTGGCAAGCCAAGCAAACGTAAGTACGTTGAAGGCTGGATTAAGCCAGGCTACCGTCATTTATGACAAAGACGGCGATGAGGCGACGGAAATAAAGACAGAAAGAACGGAAGGAATAGAGCTGAAGGATCTTCCGGACTATGTGCCGGGGGCTGTAGTCTCCATTGAGGATGAAAGATTCTACAGTCATAATGGTTTTGATTTAAAAGGAATAACACGGGCATTCTTTAAGAACCTTCTTGCTGGCAGTATAACGGGCGGAGGCAGCACAATCACACAGCAGCTTACCAAAAATGCCCTGTTATCTTCTGAACAGACATATAAACGAAAAGCAGAAGAATTATTTCTAGCTGTGGAAATAGAGAAGCATTACAGCAAGGATGAAATTCTCCAAATGTATCTCAACCATGTATACTTTGGGAGCGGTGCATGGGGAATAGATCAAGCAGCTAAAAAGTACTATAACAAAAACATTAAGGATGTTTCTATAAGCGAAGCAGCACTGATTGCGGGCTTGCTACAGGCACCGTCTGCTCTTGATCCGTATAAAAATTATGAAGGTGCGATTAAGCGGCGAAATGTAGTGCTTGGCAAGATGAAGGAAGAAAAAGTAATCTCGGAAGCTGAATATAAAAAAGCGATTGATGAAAAGATTGTGCTGGAAGACGGCGGAGGCTCGTTCATTGATAGAGATTATCCTTACTTTGTTGATTCAGTAATAGATGAGGCAATATCTCAATATGGGCTAACCCAAGAAGAGATTTTGACAAGAGGCTATAAAATTTATACAGAAATGGACCAAAACCTGCAATCAACACTAGAAAAAACATTTGCGAACGACTCCTTATTTCCATCAAGCAGTGATGGAACATCTTCACAAGGAGGTGCTGTGTTGCTTGACCCTGAGACAGGCGGTATTAGAGGTCTTGTTGGAGGCAGGGGTGAACAGGTTTTCAGAGGGTATAACCGTGCAACACAAATTAAGGTTCAGCCAGGATCAACAATGAAGCCGCTGGCGGTTTATACGCCGGCATTAGAAGCAGGCTATAAGACTACCTCTATTCTGAAGGATGAACCGTTTAAAAAAGGTGACTATGAGCCGCAAAACTTTACTAAAACCTATCAAGGGGATGTGCCGATGTACGAGGCGCTCGAGAAATCCTTAAATGTTCCTGCAGTTTGGTTATTGGATAAAATAGGACTTGATAAAGGACTCGATGCTTTAGATCGATTTGGAATTCCATATGAAAAGGATGATGAGTACTTAGGAATTGCCCTTGGAGGAATGACGAAGGGGGTTTCCCCGCTGCAGATGGCAGAAGCATATTCCACCTTCCCAAATAACGGAGTTCGGATGGAAGGCCATTTGATTACTAAAATTGTCGGGCCTACGGGCAATGTTATTGCAGAGTATCAATCAAAGTCGACTAAAGTGACATCAAAGTCTGTTGCGGAGAATATGACCTCCATGCTGTTGGATGTTATAGATTCAGGTACAGGTCAAGGAGCAAAGGTAACTGGCTTTGAAATAGCTGGAAAAACAGGTTCGACACAATTGGTTAACGCTAATCTGTCTGGTACAAAAGATCAGTGGTTTGTCGGCTATACGCCTAACTTAGTTGGAGCAATGTGGCTCGGCTATGACAAAACAGATAATCAGCATTATCTTAAGAGTAAAAGCTCAGGAGATGTCGTACCAATATTCAAAACAATCATGGATCAAGCAGTCCAGTATGTGGAGCCAGAGAACTTTTCTGTTATATCTGTGAGCGACCAGCTTGCAGGTAAAAAAGAGCGTACACAGAAAGTGGAAGAGACAAAAGAAGCAATCAAGGAAAAGGCAAAAGAAATTCAAACAACGATTGAAGAGAATTCTTCCAAATGGAGTCAAGTGGTAGATGAAATGAAGGAAGATGCAGGCGTTATCAGCGGGAAGCTGAAAGACAAATGGAATGAAATAATGGGTCAATAAAAACAAAAGGCTGGAACGAATTGTTCCAGCCTTTTATATATTGATTTTCATGAAAAAAAAGTATATATAATAGAAGCGTTTTGTTTGGGTAATAATGGTTATATATCCTTTTAAAAAAGTAGATGTGACAAGTTTATGGACATAGATTTTCATAGCCACATCTGCTATAATTACTGAGTTGGTATCTTCTTGGAAAATGTTTGCTAGATTTAAGTGCAAAACAAATGTGATAATTGGAAAAAATATCCTTACGATTTTTGTCACATTTACATGCTTCGAGATATGATATCATCATACTGGTAGTAATAATAGTATTTTACCTATTTAAAATGAATGTTCTATGTCTAATTCTTGAACATTCTGTGAATATTTTAACATTTAAAAGTTAAATTGGAAGGAGATGCACTAAATGAAGTCAAAAAAAGGCTTATTATTATCACTTCTAGCGATTGTGCCAATTTTTGTACTTAGCGGCTGTGACAGTATGGTTGTATTTGATCCAAAAGGCCCTGTAGCTAAAAGCATTATGGATTTAATTAACTGGTCGCTTATCTTTATGGCAATTATCGTAATAGTTGTTTTTGGTTTGTTCGGTTACATTGTTTGGAAATACCGTGCTAAACCTGAAAATGAAGGGTATGAACCGCCAGAGGAGCACGGAAGTACAGTGCTTGAGATTGTCTGGACAGTTATTCCTTTCTTAATCATTATTGCTTTGACAATTCCAACTGTCAAAACAATCTATGCAGTGGAAGATATTCCAAAGAATTACGAAGATCAGGAACCAGTTGTGATTAATGTCACATCTGCAGACTGGAAATGGATTTTCAGTTATCCAGAAGAGGGAATTGAAACAGTGAACTACGTTAAAATCCCTGCTGGTGTTCCGATTGAATTTAAATTAACTTCTGCTGGAACAATGCAATCTTTCTGGGTTCCACAGCTTGCTGGTCAAAAATACACAATGTATGGAGCTGAAACAGAGCTATACCTAGTTGCAGATCATACAGGTGAATATTTAGGACAAAACACAAACTTCAACGGTAAAGGATATGCAGAAATGCAATTTAACGTAGAAGCTGAAACACAAGATGATTACAATGCTTGGGTAGATGAAGTAAAAGATACTGCACCTAAGCTATCAGAGGATAAATATAAAGAATTGTTGAAGCCTACGCATTTAGGACGCATGACATTCTCTAATACACATTTAGAATGGATTGATCATGGTAAAGGCGGAACTTCTAACTATTACTTGAACCCTGAATTATACAAAGTTCATGGTTACCAAGGTAAAATCTTCGATCATGAAGATGCAGACAGCGAAGAGAAAACTGATGGGGGTGAGCATTGATGGACATTAAGTGGAATGAAATCCTTGTTAAAGGAGACCCGTTGATCCTTGGCTCCCAAATCGGTATCGCATTGACGATGATTGGTGCTTTAGTTCTAATCACGTATTTGAAAAAATGGCGTTACCTATGGGATGAATGGATCACAACTGTCGATCATAAACGTATTGGTATAATGTACATTATTGTTGCGGTATTAATGTTCTTCCGTGGCGGTATTGATGGTTTAATGATGAAAGCACAAACAGCGGCACCAGACATGAAGTTCCTGGATGCACAGCATTATGATGAAGTATTTACAACACATGGTGTTATCATGATCTTGTTCATGGCGATGCCTGCATTAATTGGTCTTATGAACGTTGTTATTCCATTGCAAATTGGAGCACGTGACGTTGCGTTCCCGCAATTGAATGCTTTGAGCTTCTGGCTAACTTTCTCAGGAGCAATGCTTTTCAATATTTCTTTCGTAGTCGGTGGTTCTCCAGATGCTGGTTGGACATCGTACTTCCCGCTTGCAGGTAAGGAATTTACACCTGGAGTAGGTAATAACTATTACGCAATTGGCTTGCAGATTGCAGGGGCAGGTACATTGATGACAGGTATTAACTTTGTTGTCACAATCCTGAAAATGCGTACAAAAGGCATGACATTAATGAAAATGCCTATGTTTACTTGGACTGCTTTATTGACAAACGTTTTAATCATATTTGCATTCCCAATTCTTACTGTTGCTTTAGCATTGATGACTTTTGACCGTATGTTCGGTACACATTTCTTCACTGTTTCAGCAGGAGGAAATGCAATGCTTTGGAACAACCTATTCTGGCTATGGGGACATCCTGAAGTTTATATCGTTGTTCTGCCTGCATTTGGTATGTTCTCAGAGATTATTTCAACTTTCTCAAGAAAAACATTATATGGATATAAATCTATGATTATTTCTATTGTCGGAATTGCAATCTTGAGTTTCGTCGTTTGGGTTCACCATTTCTACACAATGGGATCTGGGCCAGTCGTTAACTCAGTATTCTCTATTACGACAATGTTAATCGCTGTTCCTACAGGGGTTAAAATTTTCAACTGGCTGTTTACAATGAGAAAAGGTCGCATCCAGTTTACAACTGCAATGCTATGGTCACTTGCTTTCATTCCGACCTTCACTATTGGTGGGGTAACAGGGGTTATGCTTGCAATGGCTGCAGCTGACTATCAATACCATAATACTTTATTCCTAGTAGCTCACTTCCATTATGTGTTGATTCCAGGGGTAGTATACGCGGTATTTGCAGGATTCTATTACTGGTGGCCAAAGATGTTCGGTCACGCATTGAACGAACGTCTTGGAAAATGGCATTTCTGGTTGTTCAACATTGGTTTCAACTTAACATTTATGCCTATGTTCTTCCTAGGCTTAAAAGGTGCAGTAAGACGTTCTTATACATTCTCTGCAGAGTCAGGGTTTGCACCATTATTCGCACTTTCTGCAGTAGGTTCATTGATTCTTGCGGCTGGATTCGCAGTATTAGTGTATAACATCTACTGGAGTGCACGTTATGCAAAACGCAATATTTCTACAGATCCATGGGATGCAAGAACTCTAGAATGGCATACAGCTTCACCTGTACAATTCTATAACTTTGCACAATTGCCTGAAGTTAAAACATTAGATGCTTTCTGGCACATGAAGAAGAAAGATAAAGATGCGTTAGTATTAAAAGAAAATGAATTAGAAGAAATTCATATGCCGAGCAATTCTGGGCTTCCATTTATCATGTGTGTAATCTTTGGCGCTGCCGGATTCTTCATGGTATTCGAGTGGATTCCTCTAGCAGCAATTGCGGCTGCATTTATATTCGTTGGCTTACTTGTTCGTTCATTTGATTATAATGACGGCTACCATGTGAAAGTCGACGACATCAAGAAAATTGAGCGTGCATGGAGGGATGAAAAATAATGGCTAAAGTAGATACTTCTTTACCGTTGGAGTACCAAACGGAACAGAACCGTCTTAATATCTTTGGTTTCTGGATCTTCCTAGGTGCTGAAATAGTCTTATTTGCATCATTGTTCGCCGCACACGGTTCTCTATACAATGCTTTTGCAGATGGACCTACTCCTAAAGATTTGTTTGTATTAAAAGACGTTATGATTGAAACAATGCTACTATTAACAAGTAGTTTCACTTGCGGTATTGCTATCTGGTATATGCGCCGCAATAACTTGAAAGGCTTGTTGGTTTGGCTTATCATTACTTTATTGCTTGGTGCTGGGTTCGTATTCTTCGAGGTGACTGAGTTCATCCATTATGTTCATGAAGGTGCGAAAATGCAGACAAGCGCATATTTCTCAAGCTTCTTTGTTCTGTTAGGAACACACGGACTTCACGTTTCTATCGGTATTGGCTGGGCGATTGCGGTAATTATCCAATTGGCTAAACGTGGATTGACACCTACGACTGCGCGTAAAACGTTTATTATCAGCTTATATTGGCACTTCTTAGACGTTGTGTGGATCTTCATCTTCACATTCGTTTATCTAGCAAGGATGGTGTAATTTATGGCTAAACATAATAGCAGTTTTCCAACTGGCCACGTTGCAGGATTCATCGTTTCTATTTTGCTGACTTTTGCAACTGTAGGTGCTGTAAGATATACAGATTTGCCGTTTGTGACAATTATGTGGCTTATTGGCTCTTTAGCAGTAATTCAAGCATTGCTTCAACTTTTCATGTTCATGCATTTGACTGAAGGGGAAGGCAAAATGCAATTAGTCAATATTTTCTATGCGTTCTTCTGTGCGATTGTTGTCGCTGCAGGAACAATATGGGTAATGACATCAGGACATGTTCATTACTAATAAGAAAAACCTCCGAGAAATCGGAGGTTTTTTTGTTGCTTTTATGCTAGTTCATTGGAACCATTTCGGAGGAAATCCATAAAAAGGTGGAATTTTGTACTATAAATCCCATTGACGTTAATAAAAAAAGTGTTAAAATCAATTTATAAATCTAAGTGATAATGAAAATCAGTTGAGAATTTGTTGAACTACATCCGTGTCTAAGGAGGGGAATAGAAAGAGGCTCTTGGCTCAATCTACCATCAATGAAGATAAGATATTTAAGCATCATGTTAGTACTGTTATCGACTGCCTCCTTGTTTATAGGAGTAATTGATATTAATCCTCTAAGCATATTTGAATTAACAGAGGATCAGAAAGAAATTTTATTAATCAGCAGATTTCCTCGTCTAATAAGTATTATTATTGCAGGTATAAGCCTAAGCATTTGCGGACTAATTATGCAACAAATCACTAGAAATAAATTCGTGTCCCCAACGACTGCGGGGACAATGGACTGGGCGAGATTTGGCATTCTTATTGCGCTAATGATGTTCACTACTGCAACCCCAATTGTTAAGATGCTTGTTGCCTTCGTTTTTGCATTGCTAGGTACATTCTTGTTCATGCAAATACTAAATCGGATAAAATTTAAGGATGCTATATTTATTCCACTTGTTGGTTTAATGCTTGGAAACATAATTAGCTCGATTACAACATTCTTTTCTATGAAGCATGATCTTGTGCAAAACATGTCATCATGGCTCCAAGGTGATTTCTCACTCATAATGGAAGGAAGATACGAGTTATTATACATAAGTATTCCAGTAGTCATCGTCGCATACCTATATGCAAATAAATTCACAATTGCTGGAATGGGTGAGGAATTCTCAAAGAATTTAGGTCTAAACCATAAGAGAGTTGTTAATATCGGACTTGTGATTGTGGCGCTTGTATCATCAGTTGTTTTGCTTACAGTCGGCATGATTCCATTCTTAGGTCTCATCATCCCTAATATAGTTTCCCTTTACAAGGGTGATAACTTGAAGAATAGCTTAACACATACAGCATTATTAGGGGCAAATTTCGTTCTTATATGCGACATACTTGGACGGGTTATCATTTATCCATATGAAATCTCGATAGGTGTAATGGTTGGGGTTATCGGAAGTGCTATCTTCCTTTATTTATTGGTAAGGAGAAAAAAGTATGAATCAGCCTAAGACTAAACTGTTACTTCTTTCCATAATAGCTGTACTGCTTATTGCAGTATTCATGCTAATAAAGGTTAGTAGTGTGAACTGGGAATATGTAATGCCAAGGAGAGCAACCAAAATATTAGCAATATGCTTGACAGGCGGATGTATTGCATTTTCATCAATGGTTTTTCAAACCATTACAAATAACCGAATCTTAACTCCCAGCATTCTTGGACTAGATTCTTTGTACTTATTTATCCAAACATTTGTGGTTTTCTTTTTCGGCTCACAAAGCTTAACGATGCTGAATAGTAATGTCAACTTTCTATTATCAGTTGGGTTGATGATTATTTTCTCAGTTGCTCTGTACTACTTGTTTTTCAGGAAAGGAAGTCAAAATATCCTGCTGCTTCTGCTTATTGGAATCATACTTGGCAGCTTCTTCTCAAGTCTTTCATCCTTTATGCAGATGCTGATAGATCCGAATGAGTTTCTGATTGTCCAAGATAAAATGTTTGCAAGCTTCAATAGCGTAAACACAGATATATTGACTATTTGCATTGTAATTATTGCAGCTGTTGCTTTATATGTGTCGCGGTATAGTAAATTCTTCGATGTAATGTCACTTGGAAAAGAGCAAGCGATCAATTTGGGGATAGATTATGATCGTGTTGTAAGGAATATGCTTGTTGTCGTGGCGATTTTGGTCAGTGTTTCGACTGCACTTGTCGGACCAATTACCTTTCTAGGATTGCTCGTTGTAAATCTGGCAAGGGAGTTTCTGAAAACATACAAACATAGCCAGCTTATTGCAGCTTCTATTCTACTAAGCATAATAGCCCTCGTCGGCGGTCTGCTTATTGTAGAAAGAGTATTTACATTCTCCACAACAATCAGTGTCATCATCAACTTTGTCGGCGGCGTTTATTTCATCTATTTATTGTTAAAGGAGAGAAGAGCATGGTAGAGGTCAAGAATGTCAGTAAACAATACAATGGAAAAAGCGTCCTTGAAAATGTATCTCTTTCCATTGAAAAAGGAAAAATCACTTCCTTTATCGGTCCAAACGGTGCAGGGAAAAGTACATTGTTATCAATTATCAGCAGACTGATTAAAGGTGACAGCGGTGATATCTTAATTGACGGGCAAAGCGTTTTTACGACAAAAAGCAATGTGCTTGCAAAAAAGATATCCATTCTCAAGCAGAGCAACCACATTAATATTCGGCTGACTGTAAAGGAGCTAGTTAACTTCGGTAGGTTTCCATATTCCCAAGGGAGACTGACGAAAGAGGATAAAGCTGCTGTTGCAGAAGCAATTTCTTATATGGAGCTTGATGAAATACAGCATAAATATTTAGATCAATTGAGTGGCGGTCAAAAGCAAAGAGCCTACATTGCGATGGTTATTGCTCAAGATACTGAATACATCTTGCTGGATGAACCGCTGAATAACCTGGATATGAAGCATTCAGTGCAAATCATGAAGGTTCTCAGAAGGCTTGTTAATGAGCTTGGTAAAACAGTGGTTATTGTTATTCATGATATAAATTTTGCCTCTGTCTATTCTGACAATATCGTGGCATTAAAGAATGGCAAACTTGTTAATGATGGACCTGCAGACAGCATTATTAATGAAGCTGTCTTAAAGGATATTTATGATATGGACATGCAGATAGAGGAAATTAATAATCATAAAATCTGTGTCTATTTCGCTTAAAATCGTAAATTGTTTGGCTGCAAAGAACAAACGAGGCTAATGGTAGTTATATTTAAAGCTGAAAGGAGGCAGTGCTTCTATGGCAAACTTAACACTAAGTCTCTTCGCCAGAAGATCCATATAACACTACCATTAGTATAGTAATTATTATGTGACATTCTAGGAAAATGTCCCGTAAGAATTACTAATATCTCAATCATAGGATATTCTGTTTATCATTGCAATCAATTTAATTTAAATAATCTAAATATAAATAGAGGTGTCTTAATTGAAGAAAAAATTAACGATTCTTTTTCTAGCATTAGTTATGGCTGTTTTGGCAGCATGTGGCAATACATCTACTAGCAGCAAATCATCTGATGAAGCAAAAGCAGCAGAGGAAATAACGGTTAAACATGAGCTTGGAGAAGCTAAAGTAAAAGCAAATCCGAAAAAAGTAGTTGTTTTTGATATGGGTATTTTGGATACATTAGACAAATTAGGTGTAGAAGTAGCAGGTGTACCTCAGGAAAGTCTGCCAGAATATCTATCAAAATATGAAGATAGCAAATATACAAATGTTGGTGGTCTTAAAGAGCCAGACTTAGAAGCAATCAGCGAACTAGCTCCAGATGTTATCTTTATTTCTGGGAGACAATCAGCAGCATATGAAGACTTAAGCGAAATTGCACCAACTGTTTATGTAGGTGTTGATACAACTAAATATATGGATTCATTTAAGCAAAACATGGAATTGGTTGGACAAATCTTCGGAAAAGAAGATGCAGTGAAGAAAGAATTAGCAAGCATTGATGATACAATTACAGCACTTAACGACAAAGCGAAAGCAGTAGAAGGCAAGTCCTTAGTTGTATTAGTGAATGACGGCAGTGTGAGCGCATATGGATCTGGGTCAAGATTTGGAATCATCCATGATGTATTCGGATTAGCACAAGCAGATGAAAACATTGAAGCATCAACACATGGACAAAGTATCTCATTTGAGTATATTGCAGATAAAAATCCAGAATATCTATTCGTAGTGGATAGAGGAGCTGTTGTTGGCGGTGAATCATCTGCAGCTAAAGTGTTAGATAATGAACTTGTTAACGGTACAGATGCTGCGAAAGACGGTCATATCATATACTTGAATCCTAACTATTGGTACCTGTCAGGTGGAGGTCTAGTGTCAACTGAAGAAATGGCAAAAGAAATCGATGCTGGTATTTCAAAATAAAAAGCTATGAACCACTAACCCAATTTGCTAAAAAGCAGATTGGGTTTTTTCATTTGCAATTTATGAAAATACGGCTATAGAGTTGCTTTTTCGTAAATTTAGATAGAAAATATAATAGATAAAGTATGTTGTAAGATGGACAAGGAGGAAAGTCATGAGTGTTCGATTTGGTATTATAGGAACAAACTGGATTACAGAATCATTCATACAAGCAGCAAGCATGGTGGAGGAGTTTACCTTGGCTGCTGTATATTCAAGATCAGAAGAAAAAGCAGCAGCATTTGCAAAAAAATATAATGCGAAACATATATTCACAAGTTTGACTGAAATGGCGGAGAGCGACAAAATTGATGCAGTTTATATTGCTAGTCCCAACTCACTGCATGCAGAGCAGTCCATCCTATTTCTAAACAACAAAAAACATGTTTTAACAGAAAAAGCTTTTGCATCCAATGTAAAGCAAGCTCAAGAAATGGTTAAAGCTGCTAAAGAAAATAATGTCCTGTTAATGGAAGCATTAAAAACAACGATGCTGCCAAACTTTAAGGTGATAAAAGAAAATATACATAAAATAGGAAAAGTTAGACGAGCTTTTGCGAGCTATTGTCAGTATTCATCAAGATATGATGCTTACAAGGAAGGCAATATCCTTAATGCATTTAAACCGGAGTTTTCTAACGGTGCATTGATGGATATCGGTGTTTACTGCATTTATCCAATGGTCGCATTGTTTGGAAAACCAGAGTCGGTTAAAGCATCTAGTTACATGCTGGACAGCGGCGTTGATGGGGAAGGCAGCATCATAATGTCCTATGCAGAAATGGATATTGTGCTAATGTACTCAAAAATAACAAATTCCCTTATCCCCTCAGAAATTCAAGGTGAGGATGGCAATATTCTTATCGATCAAATGAATACACCGCAAAGAATAGAAATAGCTTATCGTAACGGGGAAAAAGTTGATGTTTCTATTCAGCAAAAAGAAGAAGCTATGTATTATGAGGCAAAGGAATTCATTGATACTATTCTTGCTGGCAAGTCAGAATCTGCCATAAATTCACTTGATTTATCAGTAGCAGTAATTGAAGTAATGGATGAAGTGAGAAGACAAACGGGAATTGTGTTCCCAGCAGATGAGAAATAACAGTTGCTAGGAAAAACTTAAAATGGCTTTTGCTGTTTTAAGAGGAATAATTGAAAGCGTTCTTATTAGAGATGAAATGGGGGAGAAATGCATGAAATTATTTGGTGCAATAGAAGCTGGAGGAACAAAATTTGTTTGTGCTGCTGGTACGGAAACAGGGGAAATTAAAGAGAGAGTTTCCATTGCTACAACAACACCTGAAGAAACAATGCCAGAGGTAATTGCTTTTTTTAATAAACATAAAGTAGAAGCGATCGGCATTGGCTCCTTTGGACCGATTGACGTAGATAAAAACAGTCCAACGTACGGAAATATCACGACTACTCCGAAGCTTGCATGGCGAGATTACCCTTTATTAAGTTCAGTGCAGAAGGAGTTTTCCATCCCAATCGGCTTTAATACAGACGTTAATATAGCGGCTATGGGAGAAGCAGTTCTTGGTGCAGCAAAGGGTCTTGACAGCTGCCTGTATATAACGGTTGGAACTGGTATTGGTGCAGGAGCATATATTCAAGGCGAACTATTGCAGGGGTTAACGCACCCTGAGATGGGTCATATCCTTGTAAGAAGACACCCTGAAGATAGCTATAAAGGAAGATGTCCATATCATGGTGATTGCCTTGAAGGTCTAGCTGCTGGTCCTGCGATTGAAGAAAGATGGGGAACAAAAGCAGCTGAACTGAGCAACAACGACAAGGTTTGGGAAATGGAGGGTTATTATATTGCTCAAGCCCTTATGCAATATATATTAATCCTATCCCCGAAAAAAATCATCCTCGGTGGAGGAGTCATGAACCAAGAACAGGTTTTAGAATACATTAACAAGTATCTGAAGGAATTTTTAAATGGCTATTTAGAATTTCCGCAAGTATCAACAGATATGGGAAGCTATATTGTAAGACCTGGATTAGGTGATAATGCTGGTATTACAGGTGGTTTACTGCTGGCGAAAAGAGTATATGAGGAAAGTAAATAACCACTAAAAACAAGCCCCTTTTATAGGGGCTTATTTAATTTTTTCTCTAGCTGAACAAGATAAAGTCCTTCACAAGAAGTAAAGGTGTTTGTTATTTCGAACCCGAATTGTTGATAAAGCCTGACAGCAGGTGTGTTTTTCATTGCGGTACATACATAAATTGGTTTGTTTTGATCGACTATTAGACTTCTCAGCATATTAGCAGCAATCCCTTGGCGAAAGTACTCTGGATGGACAACTAGTCTGCAGATGAGTATGCTTTTGTCTGTTTCCTCGTAGGATAAAACACCTGTCAGAATTCCATTTACCATCCATCCTAAAAACACTTCCTTACTTGATTGGATATGGAGTATATCCTCTTGTAAAGGAGGAATATTGTAATAGCCGATTATTTCTGCTTCCACATTGTAAGACAGTTTTTGTAATGTAAGAATTTTAGCTGCAATTGAATTATCTGATTGCTGTAGACTTGTAAGCATATAGATTGCTCCTTGCTTGTTTATTTATTTATTTATTTATAGTATACAGCTTGTGAAAAAATTTGAAATTATGAACAAATTATTTCTTAAACATTAACATTCATTTAAACATGTCAGAGAACTGTTGCAGTAAAACGGGAAAGCGGGTTTAATTAATAAAAAAGCAAGTGACGGAGGGCAGCAAATATGCAAGTTTTAGTAATAGAAGATAATGTTGGTGTTTGCTCCATGTTAGAAATGTTTTTTGGAAAAGAAGACTTTAATGGAGTATTCCTGCATGATGGATTAGAAGGATACAAGCATTTTATAGATAATGAGTATGATATGGTTATTTTAGATTGGATGCTGCCGAGTATGGATGGAATTACAGTATGCCGCAAAATAAGAGAAGTAGATAAAAATGTGCCAATTATCATGCTTACAGCAAAGGATACAGAATCGGATCAAGTGTTAGGTTTAGAAATGGGCGCGGATGATTATGTGACAAAACCGTTCAGCCCATTGGCATTGACTGCGAGAATGAAGGCGATTGTGAGAAGACAATCAAAGGAAAAAAATAATTTGGAAGACGCAATAGAAACGAGTATCATTAAGATTAACAAGGAAACACGGGAAGTATTCATCTCAGATAAACTCATTTCTAATCTTACTCCAAAGGAATTCGATCTTTTGTCTTTTTTTGCACAGCATCCGAAACAAGTCTTTTCAAGAGATCAAATACTTGAGCGAGTATGGGGCTTTCAATTTTACGGAGATGATCGTACAGTAGATGTCCATATCAAAAGATTGAGAAGAAAAATTGGCCGTGATAACCAGCCATTCTTCCATACTGTATGGGGAGTAGGCTATAAATATGATGAAACGGTGGTCATAAATGAGAATTAAGTACTTATACCAGCAGCTGATCAGCCATATTAGTGTCATTGTCGTTGCATTTTTAGTTGTAAGTATTGCCTCGACTCATTTTGTTGAGAAGGTAGTACTTACTATTAAAGGACAAGAGCTGTATGACTATGGCATTAATATTCTCACAGATATACAAGGAAACCAAATGCAGTCTTCGGCTCAGGACACACTGCTGAATTATGCAGATGTACTGAAAAGCAGAGGTGTTACATTTGGCATTTTTGACACACAGCAAAATGTTATTGCATCTGTCGGGAAAAGAATTAATATCACGGATGAGGAATGGAATGCCATTAAGGATGGAGAAAACAATAAAGTTATTAAAAGCAGTACGAGACGAGGCAATCAGGAAGTTACATTAGTTGCCATTCCTTATAGTGTTAATGGAGAGGTCGCAGGTGGAATCTTGCTTACTGCCCCTTTAAGTGATTCGAAGCAGCTCATCAATGAAATAAACAAATACCTTGTTTACTCTGTATTTATTGCCTTTGGCGTGGCGCTGCTGCTCAGTGTTATATTATCTAGAATTCATGTTAGACGAATTAAGAAGCTTCAAGAAGCGACAAGTCTTGTTGCGGTTGGAGATTATAGTGTTAGGGTACACTCATCTAATTTTGATGAGATCGGCGAATTGGCGAGTGACTTTAACTCAATGGTTGACCGTCTCCGCGTTTCGAAGGAAGAAATAGATGCCCTAGAAAACAGAAGAAGGCAATTCATGTCAGATGTTTCCCATGAATTGAAGACACCTTTAACAACCATTAGCGGTGTCATTGAAGGACTTAACAATAACATGATTCCAGAAGCGGAAAAAGGCAAGGGTATTACACTCGTAAGCCAGGAAACGAAAAGGCTGATCAGACTTGTCAATGAGAATCTCGATTATGATAAAATACGTTCTAATCAGATTGTGCTCATGAAGGAATCCATTCAGCTTGCCGAAGTCCTTGAAATAATACAGGAGCAGCTCTATACGCAGGCAATAGAGAAGGGATTGGCTATTAATGTGGATGTTGCCGATAATGTTTACATTTATGCAGACTATGACAGGTTAATCCAAATCATCATGAATATAACAAAAAACAGTATTCAGTTTACCGATGCAGGTGAAATTTGGCTAAAGGGCAGAGCAGATGATGGCTTCACGATTATAGAAATAGAAGATACTGGTATTGGAATGGATCCGGCAGAAATCGAAAATATTTGGAAAAGATTCTATAAGGCTGATATTTCAAGAACAAATAATCCATACGGGGAGTTTGGGTTGGGCTTGTCCATTGTCAAACAGCTTGTCCAATTCCACCATGGTACAATTGAAGTAAGCAGCCAAAAAGGAACTGGAACGAATTTCACCATTTATTTTCCTATTGAGCATAAATAATAATTGCTTCTGATCATGCTGGACAAATTTTCTCAGCATGACAGAGCTTTTTTTCTTTTCTGTCAGCAAATTATCGATAATTTCTCTTTTTCTTCCCTGATTTTTCTAGGTCTATTAAAACTTTGTTAATAATTTATTCATATATAGGTTTTATTATATAAGCATGAGATAAATAAAATAACTAACTTCTTCTTATAGATGATACACAATGATAATAATTATAGGAGGTATATTCGATGAATGAGTTTGATAAAAACAAAGATAATGAAAACGGAGAAAAAGAGTTTGAAACGGAAAAGGATACTTTAAACAGTGCGGATTTTTCAGAAAGTAGAGAGGAAGGTTCTTCATACGAAGCAAATGACATAAATAAGCCAGAGGAAAAAGTAGAAGAACAAGAAGTAAAAGCAGAGGGTCAGGAATTTACAAGCGAATATCCTCAAACAGCAAGCTATAATAGGGCAGATGAGTTAGTTCGTGATTACGAAAGAGTAATGAGCGATGGCACTGATGAGAGAGTGGCTGCTGAAAAACAGATTCATGAGAATAAGACAATGACTGCTGCTGCAACTGCTGATCAACAGCCTGCTGGTAAAAGAGGCAAGGAACGACCATCATCAGGAAATCCTAAATGGAAAGGCTTCTTTTCCTTATTAGCTGCAGGTGTTGTAGGCTCTGCATTAACATTTGTAGCTATTCCTCATACAGATTTACTTGATGGAAAATATACTAAACTGGAACAGCAGGTGGAAGATTTGAGCAGTAAAGTAAGCAGTAATAGCAGCTCAGGCGATATTAAAGCACAGACAACGTCAGCGACAGCCTCTGAAAGCAGCTCTTCCTCAATTGCAGATATGGTTGAGACTTCTTCTAAGGCTATTGTTGGTATTGTGAATGTGCAAAAGCAGGCGACAAATCAATTTTCACAAAGCACAACCACAGATTCCGAAGTTGAATCTGGATCAGGATCTGGTATCATCTTCAAAAAGGATGATAAATATGCTTACATTGCTACAAACAATCATGTTATTGAAGGGGCAAATTCTTTAGAAATCTCCCTTTATAATGGCGATAAAACAGAAGGTAAATTGATTGGGGCAGATGCACTGACAGACTTAGCTGTTGTCAGAATTGATGCGAAATATGCTACAGATGTTATTGAATTTGGAGATTCATCAACACTTCGTCCAGGTGACCAAGTTTGGGCAATCGGTAACCCGCTTGGACTTGATTTATCAAGAACGGTAACACAGGGAATCGTGAGTGCAGTGGACAGAAGCATAACTGTTAATACATCTGCTGGTGATTGGGAGTTCAATGTTATTCAAACAGATGCTGCCATCAATCCTGGTAACAGTGGCGGAGCATTAATTAACGCTGCTGGTCAAGTTATCGGTATCAACAGCTTGAAGATTTCAGAAGATGGAGTAGAGGGACTTGGCTTTGCGATTCCAAGTAATGACTTGCTTCCAATCGTCAATGAAATAATTGAAAGCGGTGAAGTAGAGCGTCCGTATATCGGCGTCGGTTTAGCAAGCTTAGAGGAAGTTCCGCAAATGTACCTGCAAGACCTTCCTGACTCTGTCACAAAAGGTGTAATGGTAACAAATATTGATTCCAACTCTGCAGCCGCTAAAGCAGGCCTTGAAGTACAAGATGTGATTGTATCTATAAACGGAACCGATTTAGATGGTTCATCTGATTTAAGAAAATATCTTTACACAAAGGTGGATATCGGCGATAAAGTTAAATTAGTCGTGTATCATGATGGAAGCAAGAAAACGGTGGAACTGACTTTAACAAGTAATAGTGGCAGCTCCAACTAATAACTTACAGCATAAGAAATAATACTAAAAATCTCATCTGGTAAAAATAATAAAAATCAGATGGGATTTTCTATTTTTGTTAATATTTTTGTAATATTTTTATGGTATGATGTATTTTATGTGATAGTGAAATTATCATATCAATTATGATAGTTTTAGTAGATTAAAATATTGTTTAGAGAGGAAACAGGATGAAAAACAAAAAGATCATTTTACCCATTTTAGGAATTGTATTAATAGCATTGATCGTTGTTGCTGTTATTCTAGTACAAAAGAGTAACACAGTGGCATCTGTCGATGGAGAAAAAATTACGCAGAATGATTTGGACGAAGCATTGAACAAGCAGTATGGTACTTCTATCCTTCAAACATTGATTGCAAATAAAGTTGTTGACCTTGAAGCGGAAAAAGAAAAAATTAAGGTTACTGATAAAGAAAAAAAGGCAGAGCTTGATGATCTTATTGAATCTTCAGGCGGTGAGGATGCCTTTAATGCTGCATTAGAAGCAAACGGCGCATCAAAAGCTGATATTGAAGAGGAACTATTGCGTTACTTGAAAATCAAGAAATTGCTTGAGCCAAGAATTGAAATCACAGATGACCAAATTAAGTCATACTTCGATGAAAACAAAGCAAGCTTTGATACTCCTGAGCAAGTAGAAGCAAGCCATATTCTTGTTGCAGATGAAAAAACAGCTAAAGAAGTGAAGAAAAAGCTGGATGACGGCGAAGACTTTGCTGACCTAGCAAAAGAGTACTCTACAGATACGGCAACAAAAGATAACGGCGGTGAGCTTGGTTACTTCTCATCTGGACAAATGGTTGAAGAATTCGAAAAAGCTGCATTCTCAATGGATGTTGATGAAATTAGCGATCCTGTAAAAACAGACAACGGCTGGCACATCATTAAAGTAACAGGTCATAAAGATGCAGTTGAAGCTAAGTTGGACGACCATAAAGACGAAATTAAAGATACACTATTTGAGCAACAAATGAACACAGAGTACAGCACATGGTTGACAGAAATCGAAGCAAAATACGATATCGATAACAAATTAGACACTAGCAAAACAGACAGCACTTCAAGCGCTAGCTAATAAAAAAAGAGAGACTTCCCTTTTTGAGGGAAGTCTCTTTTTTTGATTAAAGCGGCTTGATATCCATATTCTCAGGCAGTTGGAATGGATTAGTGCTGTTTATATGATCTGGGAAAAGAATCCCGTTTAAATGGTCGATTTCATGCTGAAATACGATTGCTTCATAGTCTTTTAGTTTAATTCTTACTTCCTTGCCATTAATGTCGAAGGCTTTCACTGTTATTCTTTGATAGCGTGGTACAAAGCCAATAACAGGGCGATCAATGGAAAGGCAGCCTTCGCTGTCAGGAAGGTATATCATGCTTGTGGAATGGCTTATTATTTTCGGATTAATAAGCATATGTTCAAAGTTATTGCCATTTTGGCCTTTAATAAAAGCAGCAAACATTCGCTTGTTCAGCCCAATTTGGTTTGCAGAAATGCCTACCCCTGGGCGAAGCTTGTGTTTTTTTGCTAGGCTTGGTTCTTGGCTGTTTTTTAAATACTGTAGCATGCAGAGAAGCTCTTCCTTATCCTCCTCAGTTGGCGGCAATGTCAGCTCTTTTGTTTTTTCTCTTAATATCTCTGCGCCTTCCCTTACGATGTCACTCATAGTAATTACATAAGATTGATTAAACTTGCTCATTAAATGATCAACTCCATATTTTGTCCTTTAAGTCGAAAAACCATATATGTAAAATAGCAAAAGAACGGCAGGAAGTCTAATTCTAATTTACTGTGTTCATCTAAAAAAAATGCTGATAAGTCTTATTTTAAGATAAAAAAATTACATAAATTATGAAACGAAGGAAAAGATAGGAGGGAAAGATATTAAAGGAGGATTTATAGTGAAAAAATTAGTGATAGTCGGATTATTGACACTCGGTTTATCGATGCCTAGCTTTATACATACAGCAAAAGCTGCCCCGGAAAACCCGCCAAGCCATCATCAGGCTCCAGAGGAAGACCAGGCATTCATTAAGAAGATGGCCGAAAGCTTAGGAATAAAAACGGACGGAAAAGATGGAGAAGCACTTAAAAAAGAGATTCATGAAGCTTTAATTAAAAAAGAAGCAAAAAATCTCGGTATAAAAACAGATGGAAAAGACATGAAGCAAATTGCTGCAGAGGTACATGAGAAAAGATTACAGGCAGAAGCAAAAAAACTTGGAATTAGTACAGAAGGGAAAGATCCGAGCACCTTAATGAAGGAGCTGTACGAAGCGAAAATCATGCAAAAAGCGAAAGAGCTGAACATTAAGACAGATGGTAAAACATTGGAACAGCTCAGCAAAGAAGTAAGGGAACAGCTTATTTTATCTGAAGCAAAAAAACTGAACATTAAAACAGACGGAAAAGATTTAAGAGCACTTGCAAATGAAGTAAGAGAAATGCAAATTACAAATGCAGCCAAGAAGCTGGGTTTAGATACAAAGGATAAAACACCGAAGGATTTGCTGAAGGAAATGATGATCAACTATCCAGATGAGGTAAAAAAGCTAAAGCTGCTGCCTTTTCATGAAGGGCCGATGATGGGACATCATAAAAGAGGCAAAGAAGCAATTGAAAACTAAAGTAAAAGGGGCGCTGTCATACCGGCAGCGCCTTTATAGTGTCCATATTATCTTCATGTGCTTTGTATTTTTATACAGTAGCCAGTTGAATGATAAATGGACTATGAAACGGAAGAATAGATGGAAAATTTTTAATAAAGGGAGTATTTGGAAGTATAACTACTTCCATACAAAGTTATTTAATGTATTTATTTTCCATTGTTATACGTAATTACTACTGGTGTTCTATATATTGAAATGATAGTTTTTACCTATTAACAATTTCATTTCTCAATCCTAATATCTATTTTTGTGAAAAATATGCATAAATGAATGTTATTTTCGTTAATGATTAGTATGCTTATTTTAAAGGGGTCTGTCTTTATATCATAATAGATAGAAATAGGATATAAGTCAGCCTGACAAACTATCGAAAAAGGGAGCAGCAATAGGAGGAATAAATTTTGAAACAATATTCCAAACTACGAATTACCGAAAAAGATCAAAATATATACAACGCTTTGTGTGATTTGTATAAGGAAAAGAACGAGGAAGCTGGCATAGGTCCAACTGAGATAGGGATAAGAGTTGGTAGGGATTCCTATGACGCCTCTGCTTACTGCAATGCTTCATTAAAAAAGCTTATACACTTCGGGAAAATAGAAAAAGTCGAGAATGGAAAGTATAGACCGTTAGAAAAAGAATAAGTTGATTTAGCTGGGGAGGATTTTGCATATGCAAGGTCTTCTTTTTTTTGTTTTAATATTGCAGTGGAATTAAAATAATGTATAATAGACGTTGCGAAACTAAACATAAAGTTTAGTTTGAATAAACTTTTATGACTTTGAGTTTACTATTTCTAAACTAAAAAGTAGGTTAAAAATATGGATATTGGTAAAAAGATAAAGAACTTACGTTTGAAAAAGGGTTTGACGCAAGAAGAGTTAGGGGAAAGGACAGATTTAAGCAAAGGTTATATATCACAGCTGGAAAGGGACTTGAGCTCCCCATCGATTGAAACCTTTTTTGATATTTTGGAAGTATTGGGCTGTTCCCCAAAAGACTTTTTTGATGATGAAGAGAGAAGGCAGAAGGTTGTTTATAAAGAAGAGGATGTCACTGATTTCTTTGATGAAGAAAAAGGATATCATATTCAATGGCTAGTGCCGGAATCTAATGAGAAGGAAATGGAGCCAATTAGGCTCAGCTTTAACAAAAAAGGAGAATTTAAGAAGTTTGAGCCATCCCTTTCAGAAACATATGCATATGTGATAGAGGGAGAAGTCTTGTTAAAGCTGGGAAAACAGGAATATAGGGCAAAAAAAGGGGAGTCCATGTATTTTCACGCGACAGATGAACACCAGTTTTTTAATATTGCAGACGGTTTATCCACGCTTTTACTTGTAGCGACCGATTCTTACTTATAAAGCTTGTTATTTAAAATAAAAAATAGTGTAAAGGAGATTATTATGCCAAGTGAATCAATAATCAGGTTTGAGAACGTAACGAAAGCCTATGACCAAAATACGACTGTACTTGAAAATGTCAGCTTTGAAATAGAAAGAGGCAAATTTTATACACTTCTTGGTCCATCAGGTTGTGGTAAAACAACAATCCTGCGTCTTATCGCTGGATTCATGGAGCCAACAGAGGGTAATATCTACTTTCATACAAAAGTAATGAATAAAATTCCTGCCAACAAAAGACAGGTAAATACAGTATTTCAAGACTATGCGCTATTTCCACATTTAAATGTTTTTGAAAATGTAGCCTTTGGCCTGCGCATCAAAAAGCTAAAAAAACAGGAAATTGAAAAGCGAGTAAAAGATGCTTTGCGCTTCGTAAACCTGGACTCATATGAAAACAGAGAAATCAGTGAAATGTCTGGTGGTCAGAAGCAGCGTGTTGCTATCGCAAGAGCAATTGTAAATGAGCCGGAAGTTATTCTTCTTGACGAGCCTCTTTCTGCATTGGATTTAAAGCTGCGGACAGAAATGCAGTATGAATTAAGAGAGCTTCAGCAAAGGCTTGGCATTACCTTTATATTTGTTACACATGACCAGGAAGAAGCATTGGCGATGTCCGATGAAATTTTTGTATTGAATAAAGGGAGAATTGAACAAAGCGGCACACCAACAGATATTTATGATGAGCCGATAAACAGATTCGTTGCTGACTTTATCGGAGAGTCTAATATCGTTTCAGCAAGAATGGAAAAAGACTTTGTCGTCCATTTTGCCAGCAAAACATTTGAATGTGTTGACCAAGGCTTCCATGACAATGAAATGGTTGAGGTTGTGATTCGTCCCGAGGATTTAAATATCACGTCACCAGAAGCAGGAAAGCTAAAGGTAAAGGTAGATTCTCAATTATTTAGAGGAGTCCACTATGAAATAGGCGGATATGATGAGGAAGGAAATGAATGGCTTGTTCATTCTACAAAAAAGGTAGTTGTAGGAGAGGAAATCGGACTGGATTTTGAAAAGGAAGCAATTCACGTTATGAGAATAGGAGAAACAGAAGAAGAGTTTGATCGCCGCCTTGAGGCATATGATGGTGCAAATGATGAAGAATAAGTCAAAATGGTATACGATTCCCTATTACTTATGGATTGCGCTGTTTGTAATTGCTCCAGTGCTATTAATAGTTTATTATTCATTTTTTGATATTGAAGACAAACTTACTATCAGCAACTACGCTAAGTTCTTCACACCAGTCTATTTGAAAATGACGCTGAATTCCTTCTGGTATGCGTTTTTAATAACGTTTTTCTCATTAGTCATTGCTTACCCTACCGCATATATATTGACGAAGACAAAGCATAAGCAATTATGGCTGCTGCTTATTATTTTGCCGTCCTGGATTAACCTGCTTCTTAAGGCTTACGCATTTTTAGGAATATTTGGTACATATGGTGCTACAAATGAGGTGCTTGAATTCCTTGGAATCGGGAAACAGCAAATCCTGTTCACAGATTTTAGCTTCTTGTTTGTCAGTGTATATATCTTTATTCCATTTATGATATTGCCAATCTTTAATGCACTGGAGAAGTTAAATCCTACTCTTGTTGATGCCTCAAAGGATCTAGGGGCATCCGCTTGGACTACTTTTGCAAAAGTTATTTTTCCATTAACAGTTGACGGTGTTAAGTCAGGCTGTCAGGCAGTATTTATTCCTGCATTATCTTTGTTCATGATTACAAGACTAATTGCAGGAAACAGGGTTATTACACTAGGAACAGCTATAGAGCAGCATTTTCTGATAACGCAAGACTGGGGAATGGGTTCAACGATTGCTGTATTCCTAATCATTATTATGATTGTTATCATGATGTTGACTGGGAGTAAGAAGGAGAGGGGAGTAAGATGAAGAAACTGTCAAAGATATCTGTACTATATTTAGTTTTAGTTTTTATCATTTTATATGCCCCGATCTTTTATCTAATTTTTTATTCCTTTAACAGCGGTGGCACAATGAATAATTTCCAGAACTTCACATGGAAATGGTATAAAGAGTTATTCCAAGACACAAGGCTGCTTGTAATTGTGTTAAACACAGTTATCATCGCACTTTTATCCGCATCCATTGCCACAATCATTGGTGTTTTTGGAGCGATCAGCATTTCTATGATGAGAAGAAAACAGCTAAGAAATACAATCCTTTCTTTAAACAACGTATTGATTGTAAGTCCTGATGTTATCATCGGTGCATCCTTTTTAATTTTCTTTACAATATTGGGAATCAAACTTGGCTTTGTGTCTGTGCTATTGTCACATATTGCCTTTTGCATACCGATAGTGGTTATAATGGTGCTTCCGAAGCTTCAGGAAATGAGCCCAACCTTAATGGATGCTGCCTTTGACCTTGGCGCAAGCTGGAGGGAAGTCCTTTCTAAAGTTATTCTTCCATATATAGCTCCAGGTATTTATGCTGGATTCTTTATGGCGTTGACATATTCATTGGATGATTTCGCGGTTACTTTTTTCGTAACAGGAAATGGTTTCTCTACTCTGTCTGTAGAAATTTATTCACTTGCTAGGAGAGGTATTTCCCTTAACATAAATGCTCTGTCTGCCCTGCTGTTCTTCATTACGCTGTTGCTTGTCATCGGTTATTATTTCGTTTCCAAGCGAGCAGTCAGAAGGAATAAAACGGGGGTGAACCAATGAAGGGACTAATAAGAGGTTTGGCAGCAGCCCTTATCTTATCAGCTGTACTTATGTTAGTTGTTCACCAAGTAAACAGCAGCAGAGGTTATGCAGGCGGCAATACGTTAACTGTCTACAACTGGGGAGATTACATTGATGCCGACCTTATTGATAAGTTTGAAAAAGAAACAGGGATAAAGGTAATTTATGAAACCTTTGACTCTAATGAAGCAATGATGACAAAGATAGAACAAGGTGGCACAAACTATGATGTTGCCATTCCATCTGAATACATGATTGATAAGATGAAGGAGGAGGATCTCCTGCTTCCAATCGATCATTCAAAAATACCAAACCTTAAAAACATCGACGATAGATATTTAAATCTTTCGTTTGACCCAGAAAATAAATATTCCATTCCTTATTTTTGGGGAACGGTAGGAATTGTTTATAATCCAAAAATGCTTGGAGGAAAAAAGATAACCTCTTGGAATGATTTATGGGATAGTGATTTGAAAAATCAAATTATGCTTATCGATGGGGCAAGGGAAATTATGGGGATGAGTCTAAATAGCTTACATTATTCTCTTAATGATAAAGATCATGACCATTTAAGAGAAGCAAAAGAGAAGCTTGATACTTTGACGCCTAATGTCAAAGCAATCGTCGGAGACGAAATCCGGATGCTGATTGAAAATGAAGAAGCCGCCATTGGTGTATTATGGTCAGGCATGGCTGCAGAAGTCATGTGGGAAAATGAAGATGTAGAATATGTCGTTCCAGAGGAAGGCTCTAATCTTTGGTTTGATAATATGGTTATCCCGAAAACAGCGAAAAATATTGATGGAGCACATAAGTTTATAAACTTTATGCTTGATGCAAAAAACGCCGCGCAAAATACAGAGTATGTTGGTTATTCAACACCGAATAAGGCAGCAATGAAATATTTACCTGAAGAAATTATCGGTGATAAACGCTTTTACTTGGATGAGGATATGACCTCTAAACTCGAAGTGTATGAAAACCTTGGGCAGCGTTCGCTTGCAGAGTATAATGATTTGTTCCTTGAATTTAAAATGCATCGGAAATAATGAATGTCGACTTAGCTATAATGCTGAGTCGACTTTTTTGTTGTTGTTTAATCTGTGGATGAAGTCAGGCTAAGAAGAAAATACTAAGAAAAAAAGAGGTGTGCTTATGGGAAAATCCTTTATTCTATGTTGCTTGCTTACGTTTACCTGTTTGCCTGTATATGCTGCAAAAGAGGAGAATCAGGTGAAAAAAGAGCTTGCGATTGTTATTGATGACTTCGGAAACAACATGAGAGGGACAAAGGAAATGTTAAATTTGCCTGTGCCTATCACCGTTGCGATTATGCCTTTTATGTCCACAAGCAGAGAGGATGCCATCCAAGCACATAAAAAGGGGCATGAGGTAATAGTTCATATGCCGCTCGAGCCAAAGCACGGCAAAAAAAGCTGGCTTGGTCCCGGAGCTATTACAACAAATTTAAGTGATGAAGAAATCAGAAAAAGAGTGTCATCAGCAATTGATAATATTCCTTATGCAGTGGGAATGAATCATCATATGGGTTCGAAGGCTACTGAAGATGAAAGAGTTATGAGGATTATTTTAGAGGAATGTAAAAAGCATGATCTATTTTATTTGGATAGTAAAACGACAGGGAAAAGTGTTGTGAAAAAACTGGCAGAGGAATTGCAGGTTCCCTATTTAGAGAACAATATGTTTTTTGATCATATATATTCCAACCAGCATATCCAGAAGCAGGCAACCAAGCTTGTAGAAAATCTTAATAAAAGAGGGGAATATATCGCGATAGGCCATGTTGGCATATCAGGTCCTGCGGTTGTTACGGTGTTAAAACAATATATCCCTGTCTATCAAAAGGACGCGGATATAGTACCATTATCCACATTGGTGGACGGCTATGAACTGCTTGATACAGATTTGCCGTAAAGATATGTTAAAGCAGCGGGCAGTTATCATTACGCTATGCCTCAGACAGCATATTACGCTGATATCTGCACCGTTTCATTAAGCATATACTATGAAATTGGTTTCATATCAATAAATAATGATCAAAAAATGCAGTTATTCTGATAATAAAAAAACTCCGCCATATATATGCGGAGTTTTCTTTATGAGAGAGAAATGGTTAGATGCTGCTGTTACCATCGTTTTTATTGATTTTAGATTCATCCATTTTTGCATCTAACTTCCCTAGTCTTTTTGCTGCGAAATCTTTACCTCCAAGACCAAATGCTAGTCCGAAGGCAAGTGCCAATCCACCAAGGATAAGAACAAAGGCAGATGTGACGATAGAAGATGCAACCCCTAATTGGTCTAAAGCCATAAAGATTGTTATCGCAATAATAGCGTATTTTGCAACAGAAGGCAGAAGTCTGAACGCTGGTCCGTGAAGCAAGCCGCCAAGTGTGTTTTTGACAAGTACTCCTAGCCATAAGCCAACACCAATAATCACAACAGCTGCAATGACTTGTGGCAAGTATGCTACTACAGCAGTCGATAATGTTACTAAGAATTCAAGGCCGAGCAGATTTAATGCTTGGACTGCTAATAAAAAGACAACTAATATTTGAGCGATTGAGCCGATAAGGTTGGCAATGCTTGTTGTAGGAGCGATTCCCATTTTGTGAACATAGTTGTCAAGACCTAGGCCTGATAGCAATGATGTAACCATTTGTTTAATCCATTTACCAATCCAAACACCTAGAAGGACAAGGAAAATGGCAATTGCTATATTTGGGATCATTGTTAAAATATCATTTAGCATATTAATTGCCGGTTGTGAGATTCCTTCAATATCTAGTTTTTCCAACGCAGAAATAACGACAGGAATCATGATGAAAATGAAAATCACATTCCCAATAATAGAAGCAAGCGATGTATTTTCAAATAACTTCGTCAATCCGAAGCGGTTCGCCAATGATTCTAAACCAATGCTCTGTAAGAAGCTTGTAACAATTGTGCGAACAATCTTTGCTGCAAACCAGCCGACTAAAATGATTACTGCTGCTGCAAGAAGCTTAGGCAAGAACGCTAGTATGTTTTGAAGCATATTAGCAAACGGCTCAGAAACTCCATATAGGTTAAGAGCACCTAATACTGCAGGCAAGAAAAGAAGCAGCACAAGGTAAAAAGCAATATTAGCTACCTTGTCCATTAAGTTAGGCTGTTGTTGATTATTATCTAATAATTTCCATTTATTTAGCTTTTCATGTACTTTCAATGTATTGCCTGATTTTTTGATTAAGAATTTTAAGCCTGAAGCGACTAGCCATGCAACCAATAAAATAATGGCAGCTTTTAAGATATTTGGGATTGCCCCAAAAATAGATGAAAGCATGGATACTAGTGGTGATGTGATGACAGTAAGATTCAGGATGTTAAAGAATAAACTGAATACATATACGAGTAAAATAAAGTAGATAATCTTACTGATTATTTTTTCGGAAGAGTATTTCCTTGATGCTCCTTCAGGAAATATTTTGTCATCTAATTTTGATTTCTGAAGTCCTTTATAAATTGCTTTTTCAATAATTTTCGCGATAATCCAACCGAGGATTAATACGACTACTGCCAAAAGAAAATCTGGCAATCTGTCTAAATAGTTGTTCCATCCATTCCAATTTCCACTGTTATTTATCATATTATTCCTCCTTGTCTTGACTTATTGTCCTTATTACCCGTCAAGAAAAAGAATAAACGCAAAAATTTTTATGTTGGAATAGAGGTTGAGGTGAAATATAGGAGCATATCAGTGTCTTGCTGAATATTTTTCACCATAAAAAAAAACGGAGATTCTCCGCATAGTTCTCCGTTTATAGTCCATCCTTTTCAAATTGATAAATATCTTCATTACTACCGATGACAATCAGTGTATCGCCTTTTAAAATCTTCTCCTCAGCAGCAGGAGAGACGATTGTATCCCCTTTTCGCTGGATTCCAATAATGGTACAGCCGTAATTTGCCCGGATATTCAATTCAAGAAGTGATCGCTGATGCACTTTGTCTGAGGCTGCCAGCTCCACAATACCGTGTTTCTCCGATAACTCAATATAATCAATCATTTTTTCTGATATTACATGATGGGCAATCCTTTTTGCCATATCCCGTTCTGGATGAATAACCTTGTCTGCACCAATTTTCTCTAACACTCTTTTATGGTAGACATCGGCGGCCTTTACCCATACCTGCTTCATTCCCATTTCTTTCAAAATAAGTGTTGTAAGCACACTTGACTCAATATCGTCACCTAATGCCACAAAGGCATGATCCATGTTGCGGATACCAAGCTGTGTGAGTGTGGCTTCACTCATGGTGTTGACTTGTACACAGTGTGTTGCAAACGGTCGGTATTTTTCGACTCTTTCCAAAGATTGGTCTATTGCCAACACCTCTGTACCCGCATCAAAAAATTCCTTGACGAGACTTCCGCCGAAATTGCCGAGACCGATAACTACAAATTGTTTTTTCACAAAGGTTCCTCCACGGTTCGAGATTTATGGATTTAATTCTAACACAATGTTATATCTTTCCAAAATTAAGGACAGGAAGTTAGAAATTCCTGCATTTATGGGTATAGGGTAAAAAAAAGGAGGGTTTATCTCGATATGAAATACAAAAATGCCCTTTTTATCTATAATGGAAATGCAGGGAAAAAGGAAATAGACGTACAGCTTCAAAGCTGTTTGCATGTGTTTGCGAAGGAAATTGATCATTTGCAGGTATTTAAGACAAAAGGACCGAATCATGCTGCTGAGATTTGCGAGAAATATGGAGAACAGACAGAACTTGTTATTGTTCTTGGCGGAGATGGAACCATCCATGAATGTGTCAACGGTTTAGCTGGCTTACAAAAAAGGCCGGTGCTAGCCATCCTTCCAGGAGGGACATGCAATGATTTCAGTCGTACATTAAATATACAGCAAAATCTGCAAAGGGCTGCTGAAGAGTTAGTTTTATACGGAGTCGAGGAGCCTGTAGATATTATTCAGACAGACTCTGCTTTTTTCCTGAATTTTTGGGGGATAGGTCTTGTAGCTGAAACATCAAACAATATTAGAGAAGAAGAAAAAAACATCCTTGGCAGGGCCAGCTATTTACTGAGTGCCATCAGAACTATTCAAAATACCGAGCCGAAAGAGCTTGTCATGAATATAGATGGAAAGGAAATAAGAGAAAAGGCTGTTTTGGCAATGGTTGTGAACGGCAAGTATATTGGTGGAAAACAACTTCCATTTTCAACAATATCCTATAACGACGGTTTAGTAGATGTCTTTATTGTTAAAAATACCAATCTTCATTTGTTAAAGGAGCTTAATGATCTCCGTAAAATAGATTTTGAAACGGATGAAGAGCTTAAAGAAGAAGTACTGTATATGAGTGGAAAACATATTAAAATAAGCTCTGAACATTTTGTAGATGTCGATATGGATGGAGAGGTATACACAAAAACACCAAGCGAGCTGAAGGTGCTCCCGAGTCATATAAAAATGCTTCGACCTGATTTTTAATAAATGAAATAAGGCATCCTTTAATGGATGCCTTATTTCTTATTCGTTAGAAGCCTACTTTTTATTCTGATAAGTATGCTGTTAACATCCATAGATGTTTTTCGATTTTTTCTGTCAATCCAATTGCAATGTCATGTGTTACTGTATCTCCAAGCTCGTCTGCGTGCTCAGCTAAAGATCTTAGTTGTGTATTGATTTGGCTATAATCTTCTACAAGAGATCTCACCATTTCAGTTGCAGATAATTTTTCCGTACTTTCTGCCAGTGTCGAAGTCTCCGAAAATTCTTTCAAAGTAGAAACAGGTTTTCCGCCAATAGCAAGTAAGCGTTCAGCAATTTCATCCACTACATCTGCTGCCTCATCGTAAAGCTCCTCAAATTTCTCATGTAATGTAAAGAAGAAAGGTCCTTTAACATACCAATGATGCTGATGAAGTTTTGTGTAAAGTACGCTCCAGTTTGCTACTTGTACATTCAATTCTTTTTGTAATTCAACTTTAGTTTGTAATCCCATTATTATTAGCTCCCTTCGGTTGTTTGTATTTTAATTATAACAAGTTTTAATTTAAAATCAATACTTATTTATAATTATTTTAATTTAGTTTTTATTTTAATTTATTAATAATTATTTCTACTTCTATCATATACAGGAAAGTTATGGAAGACTAGTAAGTAGCTCAAATGTTCATAAATCTTTCAAATATCTTCGTTATTTTCTGCAACTGTTAAAAAACTATACCCTGATAACAGTCGTACTTAAACAATCAAAAAAGAGGAAGAGACAAAACAAAAGATAACCTTTCTAAACACGAATAATAAAATTACATCTAAATTTGAAGCATGTGACTATATAATTAGTTCGTTTCATTTCGTCCTCGCGCTTTCCGCGGGGTCTAGCCTTTCTTCCATATCCCTTAGTAGTCGAGTGTACTCCGCTCCATTCCACTAAGCTTTTTTAATTATAGTATTACAACTAAAAACGTAAAAAAAAAACCGAGTTATTTAATCGACGGTTGATTAAATAACTCGGTTTTGATGCATACTCCATTATTTATGACCAAACCTCTTATTAAACAGCAAGACGGGAAGAAAACATATAAGTACGATGATGATAACGAATGCTGAAGATGAGTCCCATTGCCATCATGTTTGTCATTAATGAGCTACCTCCATAACTGATAAAAGGTAATGGAATTCCTGTAATGGGAAGAAGCTGTATTGTCATTCCAACGTTTTCAAACACATGGAAAGCTATCATGCTGATAACACCTACACAAATATAAATGCTATAAGGGTCATTGGATATAAAGGCAGTTCGAGTCAAATGATAGATGAGAAGGAAATAAAGAATAATAATAAGGCTTCCGCCAATAAAGCCGTATTCCTCCCCGATAATGGTGAATACAAAATCGGTATGTCTTTCAGGTATATAAACTTCGATATTACCAAGACCTTTTCCAGAAATAAGGCCTGACCCAATTGCCTGCAGGGACCAAACGAGTTGAAGGCCTGAATCCCCAGATTCAACAGGATCGAGCCATGAATCAATTCGTTTAAATTGATAGTCTTCGATGTGCAAATATTTAAGCAGGAAGTCTCTGCCGTATATGGCTAAATATAAAATAAGGGATCCAAGTGAGAGGGCAGTTCCGTATATTGGGATGATAATTTTCCAAGTGATTCCTGATACAAGGATCATTCCTGCAAGAATTGCCATAAGTACTAAAGTAGTTCCTAAATCCTGAACAATAACAAGGGCAATTGGAATTCCTCCAGCTAATGCCATTTTGCACAAAAGGATAAAGTCTGTTTTGAATGTTGTGTAGATTGTCTTTTCATGGTGGTCATGCATTACCTTTGACAAAGCCATAATAGTAAATACCTTCATATACTCTGATGGCTGGATACTGCCGATACCTGGGATTACATACCAGCTTTGAGCGCCATTTCTTTGTGGTGTAAAATCAGTAATTGGGGCAAATACAAGTCCGACAAGAAGTGCGATACCTACCCCATAAAAAATCCAAGTCAGTTTTCTAAATTGTTCATTGTCAAAGTATGTGAGAACAGCGATGGCGATAGCTCCAATTCCATACCACATAAGCTGTGTAGGTAAGTATGCTTTGTTGGCACTATAAATGGATACACAGCTTGTCAAACAAAAGAGCATGATTAGCAGACATAGGGTCCAATCGAATCTATCTGAAAATTGGTTACTTCTTCCTCGCATAAGATAACTCCTTATATAACTAAAAAATGAAGTGCTATTACTTAGACGGATAGTTTTGAAAAATAGTTTCCATTTTTTGATAATATCGAAAAGATTTTAAACTTTACTTAAGTGGAAAGGAAAAAAGAAAAACGCTGCATTAGAACAAGTTCATTGAATTCTAATACAACGTTTTTGTGTTTACATAAGATGCTTGAGGAAGGCACTTGCAATACCGAAATAAATAAACAAAGAAAAAATATCATTTAATGTAGTAATAAGTGGACCTGATGCCACTGCTGGATCAATCTTAAAGCGATATAAAATCAACGGAATGATTGTACCAGACAGTGTGCCGATAATAAGTGTAAAGAAAAGGGAGCATCCAACAACAAATCCTAAGACAGGGCTTCCTTGCCATACATATGCTATTAATGTGATGATTATGCCACATGTTGCTCCAATTATAAGGCCGACAAGTAATTCTCTAAAGATTACCTTTGTAACAATCCGTTTATTAATCGTATTAGAGATTAATCCACGTACAATCACTGCGAGTGATTGTGTTCCAGTATTACCGGTCATTCCGGAAATCATCGGCATGAAAAAGGATAATGCCACTGCTTTACTGAGAATATCCTCATAAGAACTGATAATACTGCCTGACACTATGCCGATAAACAGGAGCAAAATAAGCCATGGCAGTCTGCGGTATGCTGCGATATGTGCTTTCGTATCAAAGTCTATATCCTTACCACCGGCAGATAATTTTTGAATATCTTCATCGGCCTCTTGAATAACAACGTCAATGATATCATCGACAGTTATAATACCCATCAGCATATTTTCTTCATCGACGACAGGAATGGCTAAAAAGTCATACTTTTGAATGATATGAGCAACCTGCTCCTGGTCTTCCGTAACAGAAACACTGATGACCCGCTCATACATAATGTCCATGATTTTATCCTGCGGTTCGGCAATTAATAAGTCTCGATAGGAAACAACACCAACCAATTGTCTTTTTTGATTGATAACATAAAGGTAGCTTAATGTTTCTGCGAAATCTGCAAAGCTTTTCAGTTTATCAACTGCTTCCCTTGTTGTGTAATAGTCGCGTATCCATACGAAACGGTTTGTCATCATGCGACCGGCTGTTTCATCCGGATAATTCATCAAGTTTTGGACGATGATAGACTCTTCTTTTTTCATGCCGGAAAGCAATTGCTCTGTTGTTTCTGGTGAAAGCTCATTAAGAAGTGACGCGAGGTCGTCATTGTCCATTAAATCAAGAACCTTACCAGTTTTTTCAACGCCAAGCTTATTTAATATATCAAGCTGCTCTTCCTTATTAATCTCTTCGAGCAGGTTTGCTAATAAATCTGTGTTAAGAAAAAGGAGAAAGCGGGTCCTATGCTTATCGGGGAGTGTTTCGTAAATTTGCGCAATATCATAGGGCTGAAGCTCGTCTATAATAGTCTCAAACTCTGCCTTTTTGTTTTCTTTCAGTGTTTTAATGATGTGAAGTGTGATTTGATTAACTGACATATTTTGTATCATACTTCCCACTCCTTTCCGCCGAAGTCATAGTTGTTTAATACCCTGTACTATTATATGAAATAAACACCAAGAATGAAATGGATATTTTTATAACGCAGTGCTGTAAAAAGTATGTTAAGTTTTCTGACAATTAACTTGCCGTCAAATGAGATTCGGTTAATATTATCATATAAATATTATTTTAATTATGTTATTTTCGTATATCCTTAATAATTGGTTTAAGGGTCTCTACTTAGAAACCGTAAATTTCTAGCTACGAAAAAACAGGCTTTGTATGCTTGTTTTTTCGTAGCTTTTTATGTTTAAAAGGGGGAATGGGACAATGTCCACAATACTAATACAAAATGCGCAAATCGTTACAATGAATGCAGAAGAGACAATAGTTACTGGGGATATCTTAATTGAAAATGACCGTATTAAGGAGATCGGTCAAGGACTCCATGCTGCTAGTGCAGATAAAATTATTGATGCAGCAAATCACACAGTAATACCAGGATTTGTACAAACACATATTCATTTATGTCAGACCTTATTCAGAGGCAAAGGAGATGATTTAGAGCTGATGGATTGGCTTCGCAAAAGAATTTGGCCACTAGAGGCAGCTCATGATCAGGAGTCCATCTATTATTCGGCAATGCTTGGCATCGGAGAGCTGGTGGAAAGTGGTACGACAACAATTGTTGATATGGAAACCGTTCATCATGCAGATTTTGCTTTTCAAGCTATTGCCGAAAGCGGAATTAGGGCTGTTTCTGGAAAAGTAATGATGGATAAGGGAAGTGAAGTGCCAGCAGCTCTTCAGGAGAAAACAGCAGATTCCATCCAGCAAAGTGTTGATTTACTAGAAAAGTGGGATCAGTTTGATGACGGTAGAATACAATATGCATTTTCCCCAAGGTTTGTCGTGTCCTGTACAGAGGAGCTTTTAAAGGAAGTAAAGGTGCTTTCCGATAAATATAAGACATTTGTTCATACACATGCCTCAGAGAATAAAACGGAGATTGAAATCGTCCAACAAGAAACAGGGATGAGGAATGTCGTCTATCTCGACCACTTAGGCCTTGCGAATGATCGCCTCATTTTAGCTCATTGCATTTGGTTGGATGAAGAAGAAAAAAGAATCATTAAAGAAAAAGGTGTTCATGTAAGTCATTGCCCTGGATCAAATTTAAAGCTCGCTTCAGGCATTGCAGAAACGCCACATCTATTGCATAATCATGCCTCTGTCAGTCTTGGGGCAGATGGTGCTCCGTGCAATAATAACCTCGATATGTTCAACGAAATGAGGTTGGCTGCATTAATACAAAAGCCCATCCACGGACCAACAGCCATGGATGCAAGAACAGTATTTCGGATGGCAACAATCGGCGGAGCAAAAGCTGTTGGACTTGAAACGGAAATCGGCAGTATAGAGGTTGGTAAAAAGGCTGATATTGCCATTTTAAACTTACAGAACTTCCATACGTATCCTTCCTATGATGTTGATCCAGTTTCAAGAATTGTCTATTCAGCAACAAGAGCTGACGTTGTTACAACCATTATTAACGGCCGAATTATCATGGAAAACAAAATTATGCGAACAATGGATAAACAAATTATATTAAAAGAAGCAGACACTAGTATTAGAAGATTGCTTAAAAGGACAAATATCGTGTAGGGGGTAATGTTTAAATTTTTTTCTAAGAAACAATATATATCTCTTCTTCTTTGATTATTGTCAAAGGTGTAAAACCGTCTTAAAATGGAGGCGGTTTTTTTTAGTGAAGATTACAACCATATGTCATTTTTTATATTGTTCCGATAATTATATAAAACACTGGAGATAACTTGTATAATGTAATGGAAAATGGCATCTGTTTGTATCTTTCTTTTTATATTTGGAAAGCATACAGGAGAAATAATACCTGAGAATTTGTTTACATTAGAGTGAAATATCATTTAAGAGCTATTTTAATTTGTTTTTGATAAACTGAAGTGGATAAAAAGTATCTATTTATTTATTGCTTAAAGTGTTTAGGGGGTACTTTATGAAAAAAGGCAATCATGATATCCGGGATGTAGTGTATATCCATTTGCATGAAAAGGAACGATTTGTTCTCTCATATGGGATAGAATTTTATGAATTTTATCATTTTTTAGCTCAATCTATTTCGTCCATCTTACTGTTGAAGCATCAGTTTGATGATGGTGAATTACATACACATACAATGTTCGATTATGTTCCCGAACAGAAATTAGCGAAGCTGGCTAAAGAGGATGTTTATGGCTATGGGGATTTTGCGTGGATTGATTTTGAAGAAACGGAGGCATTAGATGTTCTTCATGGACAGACAATTGCAGAGCTCCTCTTTCTTGCTCATAAAAGAGATCACTTGAAGGCTCCTTTTTATCAGCATCTCAACAATCAATTTGTATACCTTGCCCATGATGATGGCTGGTTTAATAAGACATATTACAAAAATCTTCCTATGTTTTATTCTTTTTTCGGTGAGGTAATAAGTCAGAAATTAAACCGTCTAAAAGCAGACAAAACACTGTTCGGGGTTAAGAAAAAACGCATCTTCACACCGTTAAGTCAACAAGGAGTATTATTGTTGAAGGAGATGATGAAGGAAGGAATGGTACTTTCCATTCGAAAGGCAAGTCAAAACAGGATGCGCATTGAAATACCTATCTGGGTTATCGGCGACTTTGCGAATATGGACGATATGTATGAGGAATACGAGAAAAGAAGCAAACAAGGCAATGTGGACGGTAAACTTGTTTATGATAAAAGGACGAAGGAATGGGAAGTAATCATTAATTAAAAAGACAGGTGAGCAGTTTGAGTAGGGATATTTCTGAAGCCTTTCCGCAAAAGCTTGTCAAAATGGTGTTTAAAGAAAGGCCCAATCGCTTTATTCTTCATTGTCTATATAAAGGATCAATAGAAGTTGTTCATTTAGCTGATCCAGGCAGATTGAAGGAATTATTACAAAAAGATACAGCAGTATATGTGCTTCCAAGCACAAACCCTAATAGAAAAACGAAGTGGACTGCTGTTCTTGTCGAGTATGAAGGGATTTTTGTTTCTATAAATACAACGTACCCGAATAAGCTTATTGAAAGGGTGTTGAAAAATTTTGCACTTCCAGAGTTGTCTTCATACGAATGGAAAAAATCAGAGTTTGTTTATGGGCATTCAAGATGGGACTTTATGTTGGAGGATGAAGCAGGCAACGGGCTTCTGTTAGAGGTAAAAAGCGTCACACTTGCACATGGCAGAATTGGAATGTTTCCAGATGCAGTCACGGCAAGGGGAGCAAAGCATGTACAAGAGCTTGCGGCCATTGCGAAGCAGGGAGAGTGGCAAACAGCTATCCTATTTGTTGTACAGCGGGAGGATGTCGATCTGGTTACAGCCGCAGCGCATATTGATCCGTTTTTTGCACAATGCTTGGAGCAAGCAGAAAAGGCTGGCGTAAGGCTGATGGCATATACTTGTGATATGTCCTTAGAGGGGATTCAGCTTTCCCGTTCAATTCCCGTCCAGCTTGATAAAAAAATGCTTGATATTAGCTAACGGTGAACGTTCAATTAGTGTATAATCAACGTTGATGAAAAATGAAAAAGATAGAGAATGGTGCTTGTTGTTTGGAAAGCAAGCTTAAAAGGGAAGCTGGTGAAAATCCAGCGCGGTCCCGCCACTGTAAATGACTGCTTTTTAGCATATATGCCACTGTAATTGTATGGGAAGGCGCAAAAAGCAATAGTCATGAGTCAGGAGACCTGCCATTCATCTATGCACCTTAAAATGCCTACGAGGATAGGATGGTGTGGAGCGCGATTTTTATAATGAAGGTCCTTCCCGGAGTCTGTCCAAAAAAGGAAAACATGAGCTCTCACACTTCTTTTATGCATTATGCTATTGATAAGTGTGTTTTTTTATGTGTTCAAAAAGACTGACTCCTTTTTATTTTTCCGAACATGAAAGGGAGGAAGAGAGATGAAAAAGTACTATTCATTATTTTGCGGAGCATTACTTGCATGCTTAGTTTTAGCTGGGTGTGGACAAGCTTCCGACAATGAAAATAATGGCCAGAAAAAATCAGAACAGACAGAGGCTGCTTTTCCTGTCACTATTAAGGACGCAATCAATCAAGAGGTTGTTATTGATGACAAGCCAGAAAAAATCGTGTCATTAATACCAAGTAATACAGAGGTAGCTTTTGCACTTGGAGTCGGTGATGAGGTAGTTGGTGTTTCTGAAAGTGATGACTACCCTAGTGAAACAACAGATATTGATAAAGTAGCAGGTATGGAGTTAAATGTGGAGAAAACTATTTCATTAGATCCTGATTTAGTTCTTGCACATGAGTCTGTAGCTGATACATGGGCAGATGGATTACAACAGCTAAGAGATGCTGGAATAGATGTGCTTGTTGTTAATGATGCGACTGATTTTGATGGTGTTTACGAAAGCATTGAGATGATTGGTGAAGCAGTTGGGGAGGAAGCGAAAGCAGAAGAAGTGGTTGAAGGTATGAAGGATGATATCGCTTCTATTAAAGACAAGGCTGCAAGCATCCCTGCTAAAGACAAAAAGGATGTTTATGTAGAGGTTAGTCCTGCCCCTGATGCATTTACAACAGGAAAGGATACATTCATGCAAGAAATGATTGATACAATCAATGCAACGAATGTTATTAAGGAAACTGGCTGGGTTCAGGTTGACCAGGAAGCAGTCATTGAGGCGGATCCAGATGTCGTTATTACAACATATGGCAGCATTTCACCAGATCCTGTTGGGCAAGTAACGAAGCGAGATGGCTGGGAAAATGTAACGGCAGTAAAGGACAAGCAAATAGTAGAAGTTGATGAAGACCTTGTTTCCCGTTCAGGTCCAAGGCTTGCACAAGGAATACAGGAATTTGCGAAGGCAGTATATCCGGATGTTTTTAAATAATAGAAAAGCGGCTTATTTATTGGCCGCTTTTTTTCTCATCATCGCACTTTTTCTAGGGATTTCAGTTGGAACCGTTTCAGTGCCCTTTTTGACCATTGTAAAAATCTTCGCAAACTTAATCAGTCCAACTGAAATATTTGATGTAGACAAAATGCAGGCAAATATTGTTTATAATATCCGCCTTCCACGTGTTATTCTTTCTGGGCTTGTCGGTGCAAGTCTTGCTATTGCTGGTTGTTCTTTTCAAGGTTTGTTGCGAAATCCGTTAGCTGATCCTTATACATTAGGTGTATCTTCAGGTGCTTCGGTTGGAGCTGTTGCAACATTGTTCTTTCATATTTCAATCCCCGTTTTGGGCGGGTACACATTGCCTGTACTAAGTATCCTGTCTGCTTTTATAACGATATTATGTGTTTTATTGTTCGCAAGAAGACTTGACCCTGCAATGAAGGTAGAAACGATTATACTGACAGGCATTATCTTTAGTTCGTTTCTAGCTGCATTTATCTCGCTTTTCATCGCATTAACTGGTGATGAGCTTAGACAGATGATTGGCTGGCTGCTCGGAGGTGTGTCGATGAGAGGCTGGGTTTATATTCAAATGTTTCTTCCTTTTTTTGTTTTCGGCTGTCTGATTTTGCTGCTGCAAGGAAAGGAACTCAATATACTGGCGTTCGGAGAAGAGCGTGCACAGCATTTAGGCGTACAAGTAAGGTATAGAAAGATATTAATCCTGCTTGCTGGAAGTATGCTGACTGGAGCTGCTGTTGCAGTGTCAGGAACAATTGGTTTTGTTGGTCTTGTTATTCCTCATTTAATCAGACTTCTGACTGGACCTGATCATCGTCATGTGCTGCCGCTGTCTATTTTTGTTGGGAGTGGTTTTCTAATTCTCGCTGATTTGCTGGCAAGATCAATCATTTCTCCTGCTGAGCTGCCGATTGGTGTTATTACTGCACTTGCAGGTGCCCCTGTATTTGCTGTATTGCTATTAAATTATAGAAGGAAGGGGAGGTAGAACGATGCTTGAAGCAAAAGGACTTTCCTTTCATTACGGAAAGAAGAAGGTGCTAGAGAATATCACTTTTTCTGTACAAAAGGGGGAGATGCTTGGCATTCTTGGTCCAAATGGTAGTGGGAAAACAACATTGTTTAAACTGATAAGTGGTATCCTCGAACCGGATTCTGGTGATCTATTCATTAAAGAGAGGAAGCTTACACAATATAAACAAAAAGAACTTGCGAGAATCGTTTCTACTCTTTCGCAACAAACAACTGAGACCTTTTCTTATACTGTTAAAGAAATAGTTTCAATGGGCAGATATGCTCACCAAACAGGCTGGATACAGGGGTTGACTGTAGAGGATAAAGCCATTATCAGTAGAGCGATGGAACAGACGGGTATTAGTCATTACAGTGATTCCTTGATAGGAGAGCTTTCAGGAGGAGAAAAGCAGCGTGTGTATTTAGCGCAATGCTTGGCACAGGAGCCGGAGATTCTTCTTCTTGATGAACCTACTAATCATCTGGATCTATCCTTTCAAAAAGAACTGCTCGATACTTTGAAAATGTGGAGCAGGGATAAAGGACTGACTATCGTCTGTATTTTTCATGATTTGAATTTAGCTAGCTTGTACTGTGACAGGCTTTTGCTGCTCCATCACAATCAGATAGAATCAGATGCTAATCCTCGGGAAGTTCTGCAAGAGAATACAATAAAAAAGGTATATAAAACAGATGTAATGAGAACCTTACATCCGCAAGTCCCTGCTGCTCAGCTAGTTATTTCTCCTGAATCAGCTGAAAAATCAGGGCATGAAGTAATCGGTGAAGAACATTTGCATATATCCCGTGACTACATATCTATTACCACTAACTTTCCACTGAAAACACTGTCTTCTGGTATGACAGGAGCTGGAGTCGGCTGGCATAAATACTTTGTTAATCGACATGTAAATAAAGACTATCATTGTGAAGATTATAAGGTGGAAATGAAAAGTTATCTTGAGAACAATGGTTTTCTGCCGAGTGAGACGGTAGGAATGATGACCGCAGTTGAGCTTGAGGATGCTGCGTATGGAAGCTATCAAGCAGGTGCTTCCTCTGTTTTTATTGTTGTCACTGCAAGTGTAGGACATGCGGTGGATGCAGCTTTGAGTGAGCAGCATCCCTCCTACCTTTTACCTGGAACAATCAATCTGTGGATTTTTATTAATGGAGAGCTGTCTGAACAAGCATTTCTGCAATGTGCGATGACAGCGACAGAGGCGAAGACAAGTGTTCTTCGTAACAGACAAGTTGCTGATCCTCTTACAGGAACTACAGCGACAGGTACTCCAACAGACAGCTTACTTATTGCAGCAACCCAAACTGGAGAGCATCATGAGTTTGCGGGCACAATCACTTCTTTAGGCAAAGTAGTTGCTAAAGGCGTTTATGAATGTATAACAGAGGCTTTGGATAAAAGGGAAAGCAGCATAAAAGCTAGAAAAGAGGGATGAAATGAAGATTTATACGAAAACAGGTGATAAAGGCAAGACGAGCATTATTGGCGGAAGAATTGCCAAGGATGACATCAGAGTCGAAGCGTATGGCACAGTGGATGAAGCAAATTGCTTTGTCGGACAAGCCATATCCTTGCTGGAGCATGAGACCTTTTTAGATATAAGGGAGGACTTGGAGAAAATTCAGCATGAATTATTTGATTGTGGTGGGGATTTAGCAAGCATAATAAAAGATAGGCAATTAAAACTGTCTGAGGAAGCTATTGCTTTTTTAGAAAAGCGTATAGATATGTTAACGGAAGAAGCGCCGCCGCTTGAACGATTTATTTTACCTGGGGGAACAAACGCTGCTGCAGCCATCCATATTGCCAGAACAGTAACGAGACGGGCAGAAAGATGTGTAGTTACTTTAATGAGAGAAGAAGAGAGCGTTCCTGATTTGCCATTAAAATACTTAAACCGTTTATCTGATTATTTCTTTGCATTAGCTCGAGTCTTGAACTTTCGCAGTGGTGTGCGTGATATTGAATATGTGAGAAGCGCAAAGGTTTTTCATGTAGATAAAGCAATTCGAGGAGAAAAAGGTCCTGATAATTGAGGTTCATTTAGCTTATAGGATTGACTGTTGATTTTTGAAGAGCATGCCTAAAAAATATTGTGTGAATAAGCTGCATTTTCCTGCCTCTGAACATAAATTATTACAAATCATGTAGAAACTTTACAAATTGATAAAAAGGCTAATGCTAGTCCATGATTCCTCTTTTGAAGATAAAGTTCTAGTGGTAGAATAACAAGTGTGTGTCTTTAAAATATGGAGGTACGAATGATGAAGAAAAAAATTGGTTTATTATACGGTGGAAAATCCGCTGAACATAAAGTTAGTATGCAAACAGCCTTGGCGGTTATAAAAGCCTTGGATACAGATAAATTTGATATTCATCCTATATACATAACGGAGACGGGTGAATGGATTAAAGGAAATCAGCTAACAGGACCTGTAGAAACAGTGAAAGAATTAGAGTTTAAAAGACAGGATGGCCATTCTGCGACAGTACTTTCTCCTGACTTGTTCCAAACAAATGACAGCCCTTTGGATGTAATCTTCCCATTGCTGCATGGACCAAATGGAGAAGACGGGACTGTTCAAGGTTTGCTTGAGCTTTTGAATCTTCCTTATGTAGGTAATGGTGTACTTGCATCATCAGCTGGTATGGATAAGGTTGTCATGAAAAATATTTTTGAAGTAGCTGGATTGAACCAGGTGAAATATACATCCTTCATTAGAAGTGAATGGCAAGGCGCTAAGGAAGCTGCATACGCTAAAGTAGAAGAGAATCTTGGTTACCCATGCTTTGTTAAACCTGCTAACTTAGGATCAAGTGTGGGTATAAGCAAATGTACATCCCGCTCAGAATTGGATGCTGCATTTGAAGAGGCCTTCCAATTCGACCGCAAAATCATTGTGGAAGAAGGCGTCATCGCAAGAGAAATCGAAGTCGGTGTTCTTGGCAATGACTATCCAGAAGTAACAGTTGCTGGTGAAATTCTGCCAAAAACAGATTTCTATGACTATAAAGCAAAATATGAGGACGGAAATACAGGCCTAGTTATCCCTGCGGAGGTTTCAGAGCAGGAATATGCAGCCATAAAGGAAGACGCAATAAAAGCATTTAAGGCTTTAGATTGTTCTGGTCTTGTCCGTGCTGACTTCTTCTTAACGAGTGCAGGAGAGGTGTATATTAACGAAGTAAACACAATGCCTGGGTTTACACCATTCAGTATGTTCCCGCTATTATGGAAGCATACAGATGTAGAATATGCAGCACTTATTGAAAAGCTTGTAGATTTGGCTTTGGAGAGACACCAGGAAAAACAAAGCATTAAATATACTTTTTAATGGGTATAGGCATATTTGAAATAAAATGAGCCAACTCTTAAAAAAAGAGGCATCTCTTAATTGCCTCTTTTTTTTGGCAATATACTTTAAAAAGCGTACATAAAAGAAGGAGGAGACTGCTATGATTCGGCGCTCTTTACAACAAGCAGCACATATGATTGGACCAGATGCAACTTTGAGTTCAACTGATATCGGAGAAATTGTCATTAACGGGGTGACGATTGACTCAAGGAAGATACAAAAAGGCAATCTTTTCATTCCTTTTAAAGGAGATAAGACAGACGGGCACCAATACGTGGAGGCTGCTATTCAAAACGGAGCAGCTGCATCGTTTTGGCAAAAGGATGTTCCAAATCCGCCTAAGCATTTGCCGCTGATTTTTGTAAGTGACCCACTTGTGAGCATCCAGCAGCTTGCGAAAAGTTACCGACATGAATTGGATATAAAGGTTGTCGGCATAACAGGAAGTAATGGAAAGACATCCACAAAGGATATTACGACAAATCTGTTGTCACTGAAATATAAAGTCCAGAAAACAGAAGGAAATTATAATAATCATTTAGGTCTTCCGTTGACTGTTTTGAGTTTAGAGGAAGACACAGATATTGCTGTGCTGGAAATGGGAATGAGCGGCAGGGGAGAAATTGATTTTTTAACAAGGCTGGCTGAGCCTGATGTTGTTGCCATCACAAATATCGGGGATTCCCATTTGCAGGACCTTGGTTCAAGGGAAGGCATTGCAGAAGCAAAAATGGAGATACTTAACGGATTAAAGGAAGGCGGCAGGATTGTTTATTTTGGCGATGAACCATTATTAAGCAAAATTCCAAGCTTGAAGAAGGCTGATTCGGAAAGCTGTTCCTTTGGTTTAGAAGATACTAACAGCCTGTATCCATTTGATATTGTGGAAAGCAGTACTGGCAGCAAATTTAAAATCAACGCTAGTGAGCAGGAGTTTAGTCTGCCGATATTAGGTAAACATAATATTCTGAACGCGCTGGCAGGTATGCTAGTAGCAGATTATTTTGATATCAGCTATGAGCAAATGAATGAAGGCTTTGAGAATCTTAAACTGACTAATATGAGAATGGAGCTTGTGGAAGGGAAGGGCGGTTTGAAGATTATCAATGATGCCTATAATGCCAGTCCTACCAGCATGAGAGCTGCTATTAATGTGCTGCAAAGCTTACCAGGATTCAAATCTAAGGTGCTTGTTCTTGGAGATATGCTAGAATTGGGTCCAGATGAAGCAATCTTCCATTACAGTATTGGTGAGGCGATAGATGCTGCTGCCATTGATTATGTATTTACATTTGGAAAATTGGGCGAGCATATTGCTGAAGGAGCAAAAACGGTACTTGCTGAAAATAGAGTCCGCTCTTTCTTAGACAAAAGTGAGCTTATTAAGGAACTGGAAAAGGTTGTTGATGCAGACACAGCCGTCCTTGTAAAAGCTTCAAGAGGAATGAGGCTGGAGGAAGTCGTAAAGGCTCTCCAATAATCATGAAGTTTTCAGTCTAATGGACATCAAAGGGAACGAAGAATCTATCTGATTCTGGTTCCCTTTTTTTGAGTTAATAACAAGATAAGGTTGATTAGTGTAATTTTTAGCATAATAGTGTAAAATGTAAATAAAAATTATTGGTGGTGTTATCATTGACTGCTTGTCTATGTATTCACGGATTTACTGGAGCTCCAAATGAGGTGGAGCCGCTGGCTGAGTACCTGCTAGAACATACGGATTGGGAATGTGCCATGCCGGTGTTGCCAGGACACGGTGAACTTTTGCAATTAAAAGGGGTCTCCTTTAATGAGTGGATTCACTGCGCTGAAAGGGCATTGGAGGAATTGTTAGAAAGACATGAGGAAGTCTATGTGGTTGGCTTTTCAATGGGAGGAATGATTGCAAGCTATTTAGCTGCTCGTTATCCTGTAAAAAAACTTGTGCTGTTGAGCGCTGCAGCCTTTTATATTAATCCTAAACAATTAAGGGCAGATATAATCAATATGTGCCGAGATCTTTATAACGGAAAATTGTTTGAAAATGAATTGTTTAACCGTTATTCCTATAAAATCAAAACAACGCCTCTTTCTGCCACTATCCAGTTTAGAAAACTTGTACGACATATTAAGCCACTTCTGGAAAGTGTCACAATTCCAACCTTTATTGCACAAGGTGACAGCGATGGTATAGTGCCTCTAAAAAGTGCTGATTACTTATATCAAACAATTAAAGCAAAAAAGAAAAAAATTGTTTATATGAAGAATTCTAAGCATTTAATCTGCCATTGTAAGGATAATCAAGCTCTTTTTTCACAAATATTAAATTTTTTATCTTAATGGAGCTATTTTATTCTGTATCTTAAGTATGTTTACTGCATGAAAAAATGATAGGATTAATATCCTATTTTTTTGTTGGTTTCCATAAAAATATACTGCTGCAGCTGTTAACAGCAAGCCTTGAGGAGGGTTTTAAAACCGATACAGAAACTTGGCTTTTGAACTTCCACATTATTGCAAACCGATATTGTAAGTGATAAGATTATTTTTAAAAGCATTATGAAAAAAGGTTAAATGGATATACTGAAAAAGGCACAATGATTATATCGAATAAAAAGCAGTCAAATAGAGAGAAATTATCCAGCTTGACGTTCCTTGTTTTGCATCACTTTATATGCGGGCAATATTCACATATCGTGTTCGAAATTTCTCTGTCTTTGGCTGACTTTTCAGTTGTAGCTAGCTATAAAAATTTATAGAGTCATTTGAAATATTTCTCCTATTTAAATTGGTTGAACAGTATCTCATAACTTGAGAAAAAAAGCATATAGCCTCGGAGTTTCTCCTTATTAATTTCAAGTGATGATAATAATCCACAAAAACTTATGCATTCATGAAAAAATATACGTAGTTTAGTGTAATTCATTAACTGTTTGGGGAAAAAACGGATAAAGTGGAGGGTCAAACCATTTATATATGTTTCATTGATGGGGAAAATGGGGTACATACAATGGTTATTAATGGGATAGACCATTATACCGTGGATATTTTTAATGACTAGAAGGAGTTTGAATATATTGGTTAAGTTTCAAGATTTAGGGATCAGTTCTGCGACGATGAAATCATTAAATAGAATGGGGTTTGAGGAAGCAACTCCTATTCAAGCTGAAACAATTCCTTTGAGCCTTCAAAACAAGGACTTGATTGGTCAGGCGCAAACTGGTACTGGAAAAACAGCAGCTTTCGGTGTGCCGTTAGTGGATAAAGTGGATATAAGCAGTGACGTCGTTCAAGGGATTATCATTGCGCCAACAAGAGAATTAGCAATACAAGTTTCGGAAGAACTGTATAAAATCGGTTACGGAAAGCGTACGCGAGTATTGTCTATTTTCGGTGGGCAAGACATCAATCGTCAAATCCGTGCACTTAAGAAGAACCCGCATATTATTGTAGGTACTCCAGGCCGAATACTTGATCATATCAACAGAAAAACACTTCGATTAGATAATGTGTCGACTGTTATTTTAGATGAAGCAGATGAAATGCTAAATATGGGATTCATCGATGATATAGAATCAATTCTTTCTAAGATTCCGGAAGAAAGACAAACATTATTATTCTCTGCTACAATGCCTCCGCAAATCAGAAGAATGGCAGAACGCTTCATGAAGGAGCCACAGGTTGTTAAAGTAAAAGCAAAAGAAATGACAACTCCGCTTATTGAACAATATTATGTTGAGACACAGGAAAAAACTAAGTTTGACATTCTAACAAGATTATTGGATATACAATCCCCTGAATTGGCAATCATCTTCGGCCGCACAAAACGCCGTGTTGATGAGCTGTCTGAAGCTTTGAACCTGCGCGGTTATACAGCAGAAGGCATTCATGGTGATTTGAGCCAAGCGAAGCGTATGTCTGTTTTACGCAAATTTAAAGAAGGTACAATCGATGTTCTTGTAGCTACAGATGTTGCTGCCCGCGGTTTAGATATTTCTGGAGTTACGCATGTTTACAACTTTGATATCCCGCAAGATCCAGAAAGCTATGTTCACCGTATCGGAAGAACAGGAAGAGCTGGTAAAGAAGGGATGGCAATTACCTTTATCACATACCGTGAAAGATCATATCTTCAAGTTGTCGAAAAAGTGACAAATAAAAAAATGGAGAAATTGATCCCACCTACTGTTGATCAAGCAATTGAAGGTCAACAAAAAGCTGTAATGGAAAAAATCATGAATATTATTGATGAAAATAATCTTGATTCTTATAAGTCGACAGCAGACGAATTGTTAAAACAAAAGGATGCTTCTACTGTTGTAGCTGCTGTCCTTAAAATGCTGACAAAAGAGCCGGATACAACTCCTGTCAGATTGACAGAAGAAAAGCCGCTTCCACAAAGACGCGATCGTAAGTTTAATGATCGTAACAGCAGCGGTGGAGGATATAAAGGCAAGAAGAGCTATAGTAACTCAGGCTCTAATTCTAATTCTCGCCAAAGACAAGGTTACAGCAATAAAAGATCAGGTCAATCCAGCAGCAGTTATTCTAAATCCAACTCATATAGATAATAGAATTCCCCCTATGAAGGCTTTTTCATAGGGGGTTTTTATGTTTTTTCTGGTGCATACTAAGTAAAAGGCTTATGAGGAAGGGTGTTAGCCAATTGACTATATTTAAATTAGGGTATGTGGCAATGAGTCAAAATCTGCAAAATGCATCTCCATCTCAAACAATGACATATAAACAATTTTCTCAGATTGCAAATAGGGAGGCTGCTATCCGAAAGCTTGAAAGAATTTCTATAAGTAATTTAGAAAATTGCTTAAGGCTTTTAAAGCATAATACAGGTAATGATATTCATTTCTTCCGATTCAGCTCTAAGTTAATTCCCTTAGCGAACCATCCAGAGCTTCAGGGCTGGAACTTTATGCGTCCGTTAAAGGAAAATTTATTGATGTTGGGAGAGTGGGTGAAAAAGCATTCCATGCGGGTAGATTTTCATCCAGATCACTTTGTTGTTTTGAACAATGCAAATGCAGATATTTTGAAAGCCTCTCTTAAAACCCTGTCTGTTCATGAGCGGCTGCTTAAGGGGATGAAAATTGATACAGAACACAGATGTGTGCTACATGTCGGAGGAGCGCATGATGATAAGGAAGGAGCTCTTGAGCAGTTTATTACCAATTGGGGATTTGTTCCTGAAAAGCTGCAAAGAATGATTATCCTAGAAAATGATGATACTACCTTTACTGTCAATGACACTCTGTATTTATGTGAAAAACTGGGAGTACCGTTTGTATTTGATTTACATCATCATCTTGCTAATAATGAGGACAATCAATGGGAGGAGCAATGGCCAAGGATGACTGCTACTTGGGAGAACTCTCCGCTGCCGCTAAAGATGCATATTTCGAGTCCGCGCTCTGAAACAGAATTTCGGGCACATGCTGAATATATAGATGTGGATATGTTTATGCGGTTTTTGGAGACTGTAAATGGTACACTGCCGGAAATTCATTGCATGATAGAAGCAAAAGCGAAGGACAATGCCCTTTTTCAGTTAGCAAAAGACCTCCAAAAAACAGGGAGGGCGGAATTTAACGACCAATCAACCTTTACCTTAAAGTAAGGGCAGAGTACTGGTTACATAAGAAAAAGGGCAATGCATTTATAGTTAACGGAAAAGGCCAATTAAAGCAAGTGCTATAATAATTGCCCAAATCGTCAGCGTCTTTGCTGGCGGTTTTCTGTTTGAACGAATTCTTCCCCTCAATTGCAGAAACTCTTCCTTATAAGAAGGGATGATTTTTTTTCCCTTTGCTTCTAACAGGCTTCCTGCTGCGACTCCGAATAAGAAGCCAAATAGATGGGCGCCAATATTGATATTGGGCTGGATAAAGGTCATAATCAAGCTCAATGCGGCAATTGTTCCGATTACTTGTGAATTATTCCTTGATATAATATCCTTGCGGAATACTATTAAAGCAATATAGTAGCCGAACATGCCGAAAATGCTGCCGCTTGCCCCGAGATGGGAAAAGGTCAGCGGTTCTGTTACAAGAGTAGCGATATTAGCCAGAATACCTGTGAACAAATATACTGCCAGAAACTTCGGTTTACCGAGGGCACGCTCTAGAGCTGGTCCAAAAAGAAAGATACTGAAGCAGTTAAATAAAAAATGGGAAAAGCCGGTATGAAGAAAGATTGGTGTAATCAGTCTCCACCATTCACCTTGCACAATATAGAGATTCACACCAACCATTGATTCTGTAATAAGCTGATTCGGCAAAACAGGTAGAAATGTTGCTAAGTATACAAGCAAGTTAACCAGCAGGATAAGAGACACAATAGGATAGAAAGTAATATACTCTTTAAAGCTTTCTCTTCTTGTAAACAATAAAAAACCTCCTTTTTACTTAGTTTCATAATAGCTAATGGCCAGGGTAAGATACAAATAATTTATGCAAGAAAAAAGAATTTAGAAGGATGTGTCCTGATGATAAAGGGGATAGGGATAGATATAGTGGAATTAAACAGAATAGGAGAGCTGCTCGAACGGAAGCCGCACTTTGCTGACAGAATATTAACAGAACGAGAATTGGAAAAATATGAAAAATTACAAAGGAAAAGAAAGCTAGAGTTTTTGGCTGGAAGATTTGCGGCAAAGGAGGCTTTTTCAAAAGCAGTTGGAACTGGCATTGGCAAAGGGCTTAGTTTTCTAGATATAGAAGTTGGACAAGATGAGAAAGGTAAGCCTTATATAAACAAGCCTTATGCGGACGGTGTTCACCTTTCTATTACACATAGCAGTAATTATGCATTTGCCCAAGTGGTGATAGAAGAATAAAAAATGAAGAGCTTGTTTCTGTTGGTTAAGCATAATCCCTTAGGTTGTCTCATATATTCATAGAGCAATAGGAGACGAGTTCAGCAATTTTAGGCTTGTTTTCCTTAATCGATGAAATGAGAATAAGGGAGTTGAAAAGATGAACAAGAAGTTATGGTTGCTATTTGTGGGGCTAGCGGTCATGGTAATGTTAACTGCCTGTGGAACAAAATCTAAGGAAGATGTCCTGAAGGATCTGGACGAGAAGGTTGCCACAAAAGGTTATAAGGCAGATGCTGAAATGACCTTGCAAATGGGGACAGAGCCTCAAACCTATGATGTTCAAATCTGGCATAAGGATCCCTCGTATTACAGGGTGAACTTAAAAAATGCGAAAAAAGATCAAAGCCAGATGATCTTAAGAAATGATGAAGGCGTGTACGTGTTAACGCCGGCATTAAATAAAAGCTTCAAGTTTCAAAGTGATTGGCCAGAAAACAGCAGCCAAGCATATCTTTATGAGTCCTTAGTGAAGGATATTGAGGAAGACAAGGATGCTAAATTCTCCTCTACAGATAAATATTATGTATTCGAAACAAAGACAAGATATCAAAACAATAAGATGCTTCCTACACAGGAAATTACTTTAAATAAAAAGGATCTTTCACCTGTCAGTGTGAAGGTAAAGGATACAGATGGGAAAGCACTTGTCACTGTCAAATTCTCCAACGTGAAATTTGACGTTAACTTTGACAAAGCTGATTTTGATTTGCAGAAGAGCATGACTGCAGCAAAGCTTGCAGTACCTGTAATGGCTGAAGTGGATGGAGATGATTCATTCTCTGTCAAATATCCAGAAACTTTACTTGGAGCAAGCCTTGTAGAGGAGAAAAAGGTCGCAACTGAAGATGGAGAACGGATAGTATTGACGTATGACGGACAAAAATCATACACCATTATTCAAGAAAAAGCAGAAGTAGCACCAGCAACTGCAGGACCAATTAATATGACAGGAAATCCTGTTGATTTAGGTTTTGCAATCGGCGCGCTTTCCAATAATAAACTCTCTTGGACTTATGAAGGGGTAGATTATATTATCGCTTCGACAGAGCTAGAAGAGGCTGAAATGGCCGAAATAGCACGTTCAGTACAAGGAGAAGCAATTAAATAAGAAAAAACAGCCGAGTGGGTACCACACTCGGCTGTTTTTTCGTTACGTCTGGTCTATTCTATTGTTGATTTATTGACAAGCAAAACTAACAATAGAATAATTAATTATCATACTTCGTGTTAAGAGAGAAGGAAGGTCAGCATTGATGCTAGAGAATGAGTATTATCGTGATACTTGGGCAGAAATAAATTTAGACGATATAGAAGAGAATGTAAAAAATATGAGAAGCAGGATGGCGGAAGCCAGCAAGCTATTTGCAGTCGTGAAGGCAAATGGTTACGGCCATGGGGCAATAGAGGTAGCTCGCACTGCTCTTCTTGCAGGTGCAGATTATTTGGCCGTAGCATTTTTGGATGAGGCACTTGCTTTAAGAAATGCAGGTATCCATGCACCGATATTGGTGCTTGGAGCAAGCAGGCCGGCTGATATTCTCGTAGCTGCTAAACAAGACATTATTTTAACCGTTTTTGACGTAGAATGGTTAACAAGAGCGACAGAGCATCTGCAAGGAAACAAGATAAAAATCCATGTTAAAATCGACTCAGGCATGGGGAGATTAGGGATTAGAAAAGAACAGGAAGTCAAAGAAATAGAGGAATTCCTCATGTGTCATCAAGAATTCGTCTTGGAAGGAATTTATACTCATTTTGCAACAGCAGATGAGAAAAATTCCAGCTATTTGAATGAACAGGCAAAGAAATTTGCGGACATATTAGCTTCCTTTAAAACCAAGCCTCCTATTATACATTGCAGCAACAGTGCGGCAGGACTGCTTTACCCAGAGCTTGCTTTCAATGGAGTACGGCTGGGAATTGCCATGTATGGTTTGACTCCTTCCATGGAAATTAAAGAAATGCTGCCATTTTCATTAAAAGAAGCATTTTCACTTCATACAAAAATTGTGCAAGTAAAGAAGCTTCATAAAGGAGATAAAGTAAGCTATGGTGCCACATATGAAGCAAAGGAAGACGAGTGGATAGCAACATTGCCAATCGGTTATGCAGATGGCTGGCTTAGAAAGCTGCAAGGCCAAGAGGTTCTTGTAAATGGAGTGAGGGTTCCAATTGTAGGAAGAGTTTGTATGGACCAGTGTATGATAAGGCTGCCTCATGAAATAGCGGTTGGAACGAAGGTTACATTAATAGGAACGCAGCAGGAACAGTGCATTTCCGTTAATGAGATTGCCAAAAAGCTTGATACGATTAATTATGAAGTAACCTGTACCATTGCGCATAGGGTTCCGAGAGTCTATCTCAAGGATGGAGCAGTGGAAAGCGTTGTGAATAACCTTCTAAATTAAAGTAATGTAGTGACTTGAGGCAGAATAGGATAATAAAGGCTGCCGGGTTTCCTTATGTGCTGGTGACAAAAAAAATATAAATGTCTAAACTTTATTCGCAAGAGATGCATAAAACCTATATTTTTTGGCGGATAATACATTAGAATTGCTGAATGGACTTTGCAGATTGGGTTATTAATGGTATGATTAAAAAAACAGAGCTAAAAATGGTGTGTAGTGATGGTGGAGGTGTATGTTTGTGTCTGAATCCAGCGCAACGACAGAGATCATGATAAAATTACCAAAGCATTTATTATCTGAATTGGACGGCTTCGTAAAGCAAGAAAATGTGAATCGTAGTGAATTTATTTATCAAGCAACGAAAATGTACCTTAGAGAACGGAAAAAGAGACATATCCGCGAATCAATGAGAAGAGGTTACATGGAGATGGCAAAATTAAATTTATCCATTGCATCTGAAAGCTTTCTAGCAGAATATGAGGCAGAGCATACAGTAGAACGTCTAGTTAGCGGAGGATAATCCTTTGATTGTCAAACGTGGTGACGTTTATTTTGCAGACCTATCCCCAGTTGTTGGCTCAGAGCAAGGCGGTGTCCGTCCTGTACTTGTCATTCAAAACGACATCGGGAATCGGTTCAGTCCCACAGTCATTATTGCAGCAATTACGGCTCAAATACAAAAGGCTAAATTGCCGACTCATGTGGAAATTGACGCGAAGCGCTATGGTTTTGAGAGAGATTCAGTAATTCTTTTGGAACAAATTCGCACGATAGATAAACAGAGGTTAACGGACAAAATCACCCATCTTGATGAAGAAATGATGGAAAAAGTAGATGAAGCTCTGCAAATAAGCTTGGGTCTCATTGAATTTTAATAGGGATAGTTGCGCTCTTTTTTAAGAGCGTATTTTTTTTTGTGTTAAAATCGAAGTATTTTAAGAAAATAGGTTTAGAAAAATACATAAAGGGTAAATAGAAAAGTCAAATAGACTTTTTCAAATGATGTGTGGAGCGGTAATTAGCGCTTTAAAATAAAGTATGATGAAAATGGTACATCTGCAGTCCTTGGGATTAGTAATGAAAAATTTGCTAATGATTGATATGCAAAAACCCCCATTACTATCGTCCAAATATGTTAAAATGGAGGATGAACCTTGAAAAAAGAACTAATAGATTATTTGAAATCTAATCATAAAGAAATTCATTCTGACTGGCTGAACAAGTTACAGGAGACTGGTGATAAGAAGTTACACGAAATCATCTCCGACAATGATTTTTTTTTGATGGGTCAAGAATTTACTAACCTGCTTCTTGGGGATTCCTCAAGTGCTGAGCGATATGTCAATCTTCCTGTTTTTATCGAAAAGGCTGTCAGTTATAATTGGCCGCTTAGTTTTTTAGTGCGGGGGATACAGGTGCTTGAACAGGTAATTCTGGATCACCTGAAAATAAAAGCGCCGGGTACAGAAGATGTTTACAAGCAGGTGGAAGTCTTGAATGAATGGCTTCATCCACTCTGCCAAAGGATTGTCGAAGTATATTCCGATACGTGGGAGAGGACCTTTTCCTTGCAAAAAATAGCATTACAGGAATTGTCTGCACCATTAATCCCTGTATTCGACGGAATTACGATAATGCCGCTTGTTGGTACTATTGATACACAGCGAGCAAAACAAATTATGGAGAATTTGCTCCACGGTGTAGTAAAGCATCGTTCAGTGGTAGTGCTTATAGATATTACAGGCGTTCCTGTCGTGGATACGATGGTTGCCCATCACATCATTCAAGCAGTTCAAGCTGTTCGTTTAGTTGGGGCAAAAAGCATGCTTGTTGGTATAAGACCAGAGATTGCGCAAACCATTGTTAATCTCGGCATTAAATTAGATCAAATTGAAACAAAAAACACATTAAAAAAAGGCATGGAAAAGGCTTTGGAATATACAAACAGAAAGTTGGTTGGGATTGGTGAATAAGGTGAGAATACCAATATTAAAGCTGCATGATTGTTTGCTTGTTTCTATTCAATGGGAATTAGATGACCAAACAGCTCTTCAGTTTCAGGAGGACTTGCTGAACAAAATCCATGAAACAAGTGCAAATGGTGTTGTAATCGATTTAACTTCGATTGATTTTATCGATTCATTTATTGCAAAGGTACTAGGTGACGTTATCGGCATGTCTAAGCTGATGGGTGCTAAGGTTGTTCTTACTGGAATTCAACCTGCTGTTGCAATTACATTAGTAGAACTTGGGATTAGTCTAAATGATGTATTGACTGCCCTAGATCTAGAAAAAGGTTTGGAGAAATTACAACAGGAATTGGGGGATTGACCTATGGGAGACCAATCCTGCGTAAAGATTGTTAACGAGTGGGACATTGTAGCTGCTCGTCAATTAGGAAGAAATGTAGCAAAAGAGCTAGGGTTCGGTACCGTAGATCAGGCGAGAATAACTACGGCTATTAGTGAGCTAGCTAGAAACATATATTTGTATGCCGGCCAGGGTCAAATATGTATAAGTAAGCTTTCTGAAAGTGGTAAGCTTGGCCTAAAATTAAGTGCAGTGGACAGTGGTCCTGGCATTAAAGATTTGCGACAGGTCATGCAGGACGGATTCTCTACATCAGGTGGCTTAGGTGCTGGTTTGCCTGGAGTAAAAAGGCTGATGGATGAGTTCCAAATTGAAACAGAAGTCGGGAAGGGAACAGATATTCAAGCGATTAAGTGGCTCAGATAAGGGGGGAGACCATGGACTTCCGTGAAATGATGGATTCTAAATATCGAGATCTTCTTGTCAGTTACATTAAAGACGAATCTGAGCAAGCCCTTTATCAAGGGCAGAAGTTCAGCAGGAAATCAATTGAACATAAAATTTCACCAGAAGATATCATTAGCTTACATAAGTACTTAATGATTGATCTTTATCCGGATTTACCGGAGCATGTAGTCAAATCCTTTGATATATTGCTGGAGGTCATGATGGGCTATGGTCTTGCCTATAGAGAGCACCAAAGCCTCCGTCATGTCCAGCAGGAGTTAAGAAGTGAGATGGAGATTGCCTCTAATGTTCAGCAGACATTGCTGAGTACGGAGATACCGAATGTGGAAAGCATTGATATAGGTGCAATAAGTGTTCCTGCTAAAATGATGAATGGTGATTATCATCACTTTGTACAGGATGAGGATAAGTATATTAATATTGCGATTGCCGATGTTATCGGCAAAGGTATCCCTGCGGCACTTTGCATGTCTATGATTAAATACGCAATGGACAGTCTGCCGGAAAATCGCAATATTCCTGCCAAGGTGTTGGGAAATCTGAATCGTGTAGTCGAGCAAAATGTTGATCCAAGCATGTTCATTACAATGTTTTATGGTGTTTATGAAATGCAAACGCATATTTTTCATTATGCTTCTGCAGGTCATGAGCCAGGACTTTTTTTTGAAGCTAAAACCGAGGAATTCAGTGATTTAGAGGCAAAAGGACTTCTTTTAGGTGTTGATAAAAAAGCCGAATATAAACAGTTCAAAAAAGAAATGGACATAGGTGATATGATTATCCTTATGTCAGATGGTGTAACTGAGTGCAGGACAGAAGAAGGTTTTATAGAAAAGGAAACTTTAATCGGTTACATAAAAAAACATATTCACTTGAAGGCGCAGGAAATTGTTGACAATGTCTATAAAGAACTAGTGAAAATACAGGATTTTCAGCTAAGAGATGATTTTACTTTAATTATTTTTAAAAGAGAAGTTTAAACCTTCTGCGCATGGGGTATTTATCTAAGACATTAGAATGTTAAAGGTGGGTCGTTAATGAATATTGTAATAGATGTAAACGAAAAAGAGTTAGATGTGGAGATTAAAGTTGCTGGTGAAATTGACGCATATACAGCACCTAAATTAAAAGAAAGAATTTATTCCTTCTCTGAAAAAGACGGTGTAAGGATGACTATAGATTTATCAGATGTGAATTATATGGACAGCACAGGCCTTGGTGTGTTTGTGGGACTCTTTAAAAATGTCCGTTCACACGACGGGGAGTTTAAGCTAATCGGTTTATCTGAACGATTAATCAGGCTGTTTGAAATCACAGGTTTGGCAGATATTATCAACATAAACAGTAAGATTGAAGGTGGGATTAAATGAGTCAGCATTTTGAATATATCGAAATGAAGATCCCTTCTAAACCAGAGTATGTAGGTATCATCCGGTTAACCCTTTCCGGAATCGCAAGCAGAATGGGATTCAGCTATGATGAAATTGAGGATTTAAAAATCGCTACAAGTGAAGCTTGTACGAATGCAGTACAGCATGCCTATAAAAACAAAGAGGCAGGAGAAGTGCTGATTGGCTTCCGTTTGTATAATGACCGTTTGGAGGTTATTGTTGCGGATAATGGAAAAAGCTTTGACTTTGACAGCACAACGAAAGAAATTGGTCCATACGATCAAGATGAGTCGATTGAGTTCCTTCGAGAAGGAGGCCTTGGACTCTATCTGATTGAAACACTAATGGACGAAGTGAAAATTCATCATAATGACGGTGTTACAGTCTTGATGACGAAATACCTTGAAGGAGAGCAGGTGGAGAGTGATGCCGAAACAATCTCAACCTAAGCGCCAATTAACTAAAGAAGAAGTTAATGAACTTATTAAGAAATACCAGAATGATCAGGATGAGGAAGCTCAGAATATTTTGGTGATGAACTATCGAGACTTAGTAGAGGTGCTTGCAAGAAAGTACTCGAAGGGCAAGATGTTCCATGAAGATATCAGCCAGGTTGGTATAATCGGACTGCTTGGAGCTATCCGAAGATATGACGAAAGTTTTGGAAAAAGCTTTGAAGCATTTGCAGTGCCGACAATCATTGGTGAAATAAAGAGATTCCTGCGAGATAAGACATGGAGTGTTCATGTTCCTAGAAGAATAAAAGAGATTGGTCCGAAAATAAAGAAAACTGTAGAACATTTAACAACTGAATTGCAAAGATCACCAAAGGTAAACGAAATTGCCGATTATCTTGAAGTATCTGAAGAAGAAGTGCTAGAAGCAATGGAGATGGGCAAAAGCTATCAAGCTTTATCTGTCGATCATTCTATCGAAGCGGATTCTGAAGGCGGAACGGTGACATTGCTTGATATTGTTGGGGATGTTGATAAAGGCTTTGAGCGTGTTAATCAAAAGCTCGTGCTCGAAAAAGTGCTTCATGTATTGAGTGAAAGAGAAAAGAGCATCATTCAATATACATACTTGGATAATATGAGCCAAAAAGAAGCTGGCGACAAGCTCGGGATCTCCCAAATGCATGTCTCTAGACTGCAAAGAAGGGCAATTAAGAAGCTCCAAGAAGCAATTCATGCTGAGTCCAGCAATTCGGAGTTTATTCTATGACAGCTTTAGCTGACTCCAATATTCAAGTTTTAGCACATCAGACGAATAAGCAAGGAAAAACATTATGTGGTGACAGCTATTTTTTTCTATCGACAGAAGAATACTTTATTTGTGTGTTGGCAGATGGTTTAGGGAGCGGAGAATATGCTAATGAATCATCCGAAGCTGTAGCAGATGTGATTAGAAATAATCATACTGCAGATGTGGAGGAATTGATGGAGCTAGCAAACAAGGTCCTCGTAAAGAAAAGAGGTGCTGCTGTGTGTGTGTTTAAGGTGGATTATGCTATAAAAAGCATTAAGTACAGCTGTGTTGGAAATATTCGCTTCTTTCTGTACACGTCCAGTGGAAAGCTCACATATCCGCTTCCAGTCACAGGCTATCTTTCAGGAAGACCACAAGTTTATAATACTCAAACATTTGCTTATGAAGCTCATTCGAAATTTCTTGTTCACTCAGATGGATATAATATTCAAGGGGTTAAGGATTTGTTGAAGGGCTTTAGTCCGTTACGGAATATTGCAGAAACAATTGCGGAAAAATATAATAATTCAGATGATGATTCTACCTTTATTGTGGGAAGCTTGCTATAATGTAAGCTTTTTTTTGTCTTTATAGCGATAATTATCCCTTAATATGGATAGTAGTGTTAGATAATTTCAAGTGATATATAGTAATATGAAAGAAGCAACTCTCTTTGATACATATTAGGAAGGACTGTGGTAGCTCGTATGGAAAAGGTTTTAATAAAAGAAGATTATCAATCCATGATTGCGAAGGAGCAATCAGTTACGAAAAAACAAGTCGCTAATGTTCTTGCGTTATTGGAGGAAGGAAATACAGTTCCTTTCATTGCTCGTTACCGTAAAGAACAAACAGGAGCTTTGGATGAAGTGCAAATAAAGGATATTATGGACCGTTATCACTATATCCAGAACTTAGAGCAGAGAAAAGAGGAAGTAATAAGGCTGATAGAGGAACAAGGCAAATTGACGGAAGAACTGCGAAAAAGCATCTCAGCCTCTATTAAGCTTCAGGAAGTAGAGGATTTATACCGACCGTATAAGCTTAAGAGAAGAACAAAGGCTACTATTGCGAAGGAGAAGGGATTAGAACCATTCGCTAAATGGCTTCTTGAGCATAATAGCAGTTCCCTAATCGAGCAAGAAGCAGCGAAATACATATCGGAAGAGAAAGAGGTACTGTCAGCGGAAGATGCTATTTTAGGGGCAAGAGATATTATTGCAGAGATGGTATCTGATGACGCGGAAGGCAGAAAATGGATTCGAAACAAAACGTTTCAATCAGGACTTATTTCAACAACCGCGAAGGATGCTGATAAGGATGAAAAGAATGTTTATGAGATGTACTATGAATATGAAGAGCCTTTAAATAAAATAGTTCCACACCGTACATTAGCGCTGAACCGAGGAGAAAAGGAAGATATCTTAAAAGTTTCAATTAAGCCGCCTGTTGATTTGGTAATTAGTTATTTGGAGAAAAAATGGTTAAAGAAAGAAGAATCAGCTTCCAATAACATAATAAAGGCAGCTATTGAAGACAGCTATAAAAGATTGATTCAGCCCTCGATTGAAAGAGAGCTTAGAGGAGAGCTGACGGAAAAAGCGGAAGAGCAAGCAATTCATATATTCTCAGAGAATCTTAGAAACTTGCTGCTTCAGCCGCCACTAAAAGGCAAGATGGTGCTAGGTGTCGATCCAGCATATCGGACAGGTTGTAAATTAGCTGTAGTGGACGAAACTGGAAAGGTACTCGAAATAGGAGTTATCTATCCTCATCCGCCTGTTTCCAAAACAAGAGAAGCTGCTGCTAAATTCCAAGATCTATTATCAAAATATAAGATAGAGATGGTTGCTGTTGGAAATGGAACTGCTTCGAGAGAAACAGAGCAATTTGTTGCTGAGCAAATTAAAAAACAAAACGAGGAAATATTTTATTTAATTGTCAATGAGGCAGGCGCAAGTGTTTACTCAGCATCAGAAATAGCAAGAGAAGAGTTTCCGAATTTTCAAGTCGAGGAAAGAAGTGCTGTATCTATTGCTAGGAGGCTTCAAGACCCGTTGGCTGAGCTTGTGAAGATTGATCCTAAGTCTGTTGGGGTCGGTCAGTACCAGCATGACGTTTCACAGAAAAAACTGTCTGAGTCTCTTGGTTTTGTTGTTGAAACAAGCGTTAATAAAGTCGGTGTAAATGTTAATACTGCTTCTTCTTCTCTTTTACAATATGTTGCAGGTCTCTCAAAGGCTGTTGCTAATAATGTTGTCAAAAAGAGAGAAGAGGAAGGAAAGTTCACAAACAGGAAGCAGCTTAAGAAAATTCCGAGGCTTGGTGCTAAAACCTATGAACAGGCAATTGGTTTCCTGCGCATAATGGATGGAGATGAACCGCTAGACAGAACAGGAATACATCCAGAGCACTATGATGAAGTTAAGGCATTGCTGAAAAAAATCGGATTTGACTCGAAGCAAATCGGAACAGCTGAAATGAAGGAAGCGTTAAGCGGTCTTGATATAAAGGTGGTTTCTGAGGAATTGGCTATTGGTATGTTGACTTTAGGTGACATTGTGGATGCGTTAATGCGTCCTAGCCGTGACCCGAGGGATGAGTTGGCTGCACCTTTGCTAAGAACAGATGTATTAAAGCTGGAGGACTTAAAGGCAGGGATGGAGCTTCAAGGTACTGTGAGAAATGTAGTTGATTTTGGAGCCTTTGTTGATATAGGCGTAAAGCAGGATGGCCTTGTCCACATATCGAAGCTGAGTAATAAATTTGTTAAGCACCCATTGGATATAGTGAGTGTAGGGGATGTTGTTACAGTATGGGTTGACGGTATAGATCATAATAAAGGGCGGGTTGCATTAACGATGCTTCCTCCTAGTAGCTCTAAATAAGATTAGAGTGAACAAAAGACAAAGGACAATATGTTCCTTTGTCTTTTGTTTTTCTTTCCTTAAGAACAGTTTTTTCTTCTATAGTAATACCAGCATTGGTTAAGCAGTTTGACTTGGTTGGTGTTTTTTTCGTAAAACGCTTTTTTAATTTGATTTTGGAGCCACGTAGGCATAAGCTTATACCCCCTTTTTTATGTGCTGTTATATGGCTCGAAGTGCACTTGGTTACTGCTGACAGCTAGTTATAAGGGCGGGAATTGTAATTGAGCTAACTTTTTCTTTGTTTGCTTCATCATATGCTATAATATTTGTCTTGTTGAGGAGGGAATATCATGACAGATCAGGAGCTGCAATTGTTAGTTGAGGAAGTGTCAAATCAATATTTTCAAATACCGTTTATTCATAAAGCATCCTTTAACCCAAGACTCAGGACAACTGGAGGGAGATATTTACTTAACAGCCACAATATTGAGATCAATAGAAAATACCTTGACCAATTAGGGTTGGAGGAATTAATCGGTATTATTAAACACGAGCTTTGTCATTATCATCTTCATATAAATAAAAGAGGCTATCAACACAAGGATGCTGATTTCAAAAACCTGCTAAAGAGTGTTGGGGGGCCGCGATTTTGCTCATCCTTGCCCCGCGAAAATAATTCAAGTAAACCGAAAAAAGTACTTATATATAAATGTAAATCATGCAACCAGGTTTATCTTCGCAGAAAAAAGGTCGATACTAAAAAGTATGTTTGTGGGAAATGCAGAGGGAAATTAGTGTTAGAGGAAACAAGGAATAATTAGAGAAAAGACAGCTGTTATAAGCATTTATATGCAAGAAAGGCATGTTTCCATTCTTTTTAAAAAAACTTTAGAAATATGCTTGACTTTATATATATACCTGCCTATAATGTAAAGAGTCGACAAGAGAGAACGACGGAAACGGACTTCCTCTAGAAGACAAGCTTTTAAAAATATTCCGCAGTAGCTCAGTGGTAGAGCACTCGGCTGTTAACCGAGCGGTCGTAGGTTCGAATCCTACCTGCGGAGCCATTGTTTCGGGGAAGTACTCAAGAGGCTGAAGAGGCGCCCCTGCTAAGGGTGTAGGTCGCGTAAGCGGCGCGAGGGTTCAAATCCCTCCTTCTCCGCCATTATTTTTTTGATGGCCCATTGGTCAAGCGGTTAAGACACCGCCCTTTCACGGCGGTAACACGGGTTCGAATCCCGTATGGGTCACTTTAATAATTTTATATAACCAAAATGGTCCCGTGGTGTAGCGGTTAACATGCCTGCCTGTCACGCAGGAGATCGCGGGTTCGATTCCCGTCGGGACCGCCATTTTGTTGGTGGGCTATAGCCAAGCGGTAAGGCAACGGACTTTGACTCCGTCACTCGTTGGTTCGAATCCAGCTAGCCCAGCCATTTGCGAGCCATTAGCTCAGTTGGTAGAGCATCTGACTTTTAATCAGAGGGTCGCAGGTTCGAATCCTGCATGGCTCACCATTATTTTAATATTGCGGGTGTGGCGGAATTGGCAGACGCACTAGACTTAGGATCTAGCGCCGCAAGGCGTGGGGGTTCGACTCCCTTCACCCGCACCATTAATTTTAAACGAAAACGTTTATGTGTAGTATGATGAAGGTTATCTATTATAGTGCGGTCGTGGCGGAATGGCAGACGCGCTAGGTTGAGGGCCTAGTGGGGGGTTAACCCCGTGGAGGTTCAAGTCCTCTCGGCCGCATCATAAAAACTCTTGACAACCAAAGATAAACATTGTATGATGATAAAAGTCGCTTTCGTGGATATGCGCCCGTAGCTCAATTGGATAGAGCGTCTGACTACGGATCAGAAGGTTATGGGTTCGACTCCTTTCGGGCGCGCCATATTTACGGGAAGTAGCTCAGCTTGGTAGAGCACTTGGTTTGGGACCAAGGGGTCGCAGGTTCGAATCCTGTCTTCCCGACCATTATCAAGTTGGATGAAAGCCAAATAATAATAAAAAATATTGCGGGTGTAGTTTAATGGTAAAACCTCAGCCTTCCAAGCTGATGTCGTGAGTTCGATTCTCATCACCCGCTCCAATTAATTTAAATTGCTCTTTGAAAACTGAACAAACAAACGTCAACAATAATCGTTTTTATAACTTTCGTTATAGAAACAAAACAAGTAACAAAAAGCTAGAGTTTAGCAATGAGCTAATCTTACTCTTTATCGGAGAGTTTGATCCTGGCTCAGGACGAACGCTGGCGGCGTGCCTAATACATGCAAGTCGAGCGGACTTAAAAAGCTTGCTTTTTAA
>NZ_RZTZ01000013.1 GCF_004005475.1 Niallia taxi
TGTGAAAATCTTTTTACTCATTATTTTCTCCGTCTCCATGTTTCTCTAGTTGTGTTACATAATTATACAAAAAAATACCCTATAGGTAGACTTTTTTTAAGTGTCTACTCTATAGGGTACATTTTATGACTTCTGCTGGCTTTATTTTATTTACTTTGTGATTTTTTATTCAGAATATTTTAGTACTTTAGCAGGGTAAAAGTTATTATTGACAGCACTAGTTTTCTTACCGTATGGTATATATATACCGTTCACCGTATTTTGATTAATTCGGCACGGAGGCAGGCCTAACGAAAAAACAGAGCCAAATTGCCGTTTATGGAAATTACTAATGGATGTGCTTGTATTCTTTGATTTTAATTTGGAAAAATAGTAGAAGTATATGTAAAAGCTTTTAACAATTTACAAGTAATCTCCAATTTACAACTAGCAATTACACAATAAAGGAGAGAACACAAACATCATGAGCAATGGTAATAAACTTGGACTAGCTATATTGACATCACTTGTTGTCGGTAATATGGTCGGTTCGGGAATCTTTATGCTTCCTCGCTCTCTGTCAGAGGTAGCAAGCCCTGCAGGTGTCATACTCGCATGGGTTTTAACTGGTTTAGGCGTATTAGTTACAGCTTTAGTCTTCGGAAATTTAGCAATAAGAAAACCTGAATTAACTGGTGGTCCGCAAATATATGCAAAGCAGTTGTTTAAGGAAGGGTCGAACCTGTCACTGCTTTCCGGTTTTATGTCCTCATGGGGATACTGGATTGGGAACCTTGCAGGAAATGTTGCGATAATCACAACATTTGCCGGGTATTTATCAACGTTTTTCCCTATTTTAACTAGTGAGGCTGTCCTGTTTACAGCAGGATCCTTTACTTTAAGAGTCGGAAATGCCTTTACATTCGCCGTTTGTACCTTGCTTTTATGGGGAACACATTTTATTATTTTGCGCGGGCTTGAAAATGCAGGAAAACTGAACTTCCTTGCTACTGCAGCTAAAGTTGTCGGTTTTTTGCTGTTTATAATCATTGCACTGTTTGCGTTTGAAGCAAGTAATATACTGCCATTTGCTGAAGTAAAAACAGATGCTGCAGGCAACTCAGTTGGTTTATTAGGACAAGTTAATAATGCAGCGGTTACGACACTATGGGCATTTCTTGGTGTTGAATCTGCCGTTGTGTTTGCAGGCAGAGCCAAAAAGAAAATGGATGTGAAACGTGCTACGATTTTGGGACTGTTTCTTGCGCTGGCAATCTATATTGGCATAAGCACATTGGTTATGGGACTGTTAAGTCAAGATGCACTCGTTTCTTCACAAAAACCATTGATTGATGCCATTGAGGTCGTGCTTGGACCGATAGGCGGCAAAATCCTTGCTGGTATCGGGCTGATCAGCTTATTTGGGTCCACAATCGGCTGGGTAATGCTTAGTGCGGAAATACCTTATCAAGCTGCAAAGCAAGGGATTTTCTTAAATCCTTTTAAGAAAGAAAACAAGCATGGCATGCCAGTATTTTCTTTAGTGCTGACAAACATACTTGGACAATTATTCATTTTCTCTACTGTGTCAAACAGTATTTCACAAGCATTTGACTTTGTCATTTACATTGCTACATTGGCATATCTTGTTCCGTACTTGATTGCCTCGTTGTTCCAAGTGAAGCTTACCTTCACTGGAGAAACATATGTGCATAATAAAGGCCGAAAAATAGACATGGTAATCGGTATACTTGCATCCATTTACTCCATATGGGTCATTATTGCAGGAACAGCAGATATTAAGACATTTCTGTTCGGAGTCATCCTACTCGCAAGCGGTATATTATTTTATCCAAAAGTCCGCCGCAGCCAAAGTCTAACTAATAAATAATAAAAAGCGAAGCAGAAAAAATGCTTCGCTTTTTTTTCATATAGAGGAAGTACTACTATCCTTTTCCTCCCAGTCGACATTATGCTCTTCTGCCAGCTTATCAATCTCATTTTGATATTCACGAAGCAAGGAGCGCGCTTCTTCCAACATACCGTTAGCCTCTTCTATCAACAAAGGATCCTGTGTTTCAAGGGCCCTGACTATTTTCACAAACGCATTATATTGAAGATCTGCGCCTTTTATATAAATTTCATGAATTTCCCTTAACTCACTTGTTTCAATTGGAACAGAATTCAATTCCTTAATAAACTCATTGTACGTCGGGATGACAGTTGATACTAAAGCATCATACATGGTTATATCATCACTATAGTTTATACCTGAAACTTGATCATAGGCAGAAACAGCAGTTGCCTCCAGCTCAAAGGCTGTTAGCATTTCCTTATTAACATAGTCCATTAAATCATCCTGAATAGGATCACTGAAGCATGCAGATAAAACAAGCATGATTGGTAAAATGGAGAAAAAAATAACTTTTTTCACTAAAAAACCTCCTTTACCACAACTTATGAAGGAATGGAAGTCCACTATGTATAGCAGAAAAGCCCAATTATGTTGAAAAAGGAAAATAATTACTCGAACTATCTTGTAATGCAAAATAGTGTATGATAATCTGTATTCATAAGCTATCTTGCATTGCAAAATAGCTAGTCGATCGAAGGGAAAGAAGCAGATGTCATCAAGTCAAATGCTTAAAGGCGTTCTCGAAGGCTGTTTATTAGCAGTTATCGCAAAAGGCGAAGTGTATGGATATGAAATGATTGAAAGATTAGAAGCGTACGGATTTACCATGATTAGTGAAGGCAGCATCTATCCTGTGCTGCTGCGAATGAAAAAAGAAAAGCTTGTTCATGTTGAAACAAAAGCATCACCATCTGGACCGAAAAGAAAGTATTACACACTAACAGCAGAAGGCTACAGTGAATTAACGCAATTCGAGGAAAGGTGGCTGCTTTTATCCAAAAGTGTCAACGAATTATTCAAGAAATAAAGGAGGTCGTAAGTTATGGAGCTATCGGCGAAGGGTCAGGAATTTATCGATAATCTTCAATTATATTTAATGGCCAGCGGTAAAAAGGATGCAGAAATTAATGAGATAGTGGAAGAATTGACAGACCATCTAGTAGAAGCGGAAAAGGATGGCAAAAACATTACAGAAATTACAGGCGACTCCCCAAAAGCCTATATGGAAAGTTTAGCTAACGAAATGAAAACAGACTATAGAGAATGGTTAAAGTATATTCCTCTTGTGTTTATAAGTGTCATAGCCTATAAACTAATCGGTGACACCCTTCTAGGTGAAATAAGCTATTCATTAGCAGTAATTATTGGTCAGCCGTTAGTTGTTGCAGTAATGCTATTATTATTTGTCCTTACATTCAAAAAGTTTGCGTCAAATACAGAAGCACTGTCAAAAAAGATGATGATTGTTGTCATGATACTCAATATCCTGTGCACTTCAGCATTTGTTCTGCTTTTATACTTTGGCAACAAAGGGACACCGGTGCTTATAATTGATAATTTTGCTGGAAAGCTGGGTGTTGCAGCAGTTGCATTCGTCTTCTTAGCATGGTTTGCATGGTGGTCGAAATCCTTATTACCTTTTATTCCATTAATGATTTATGTTCCTACATTAGCAGTACAATATTTACCACTAACAAATGAGGAAAAAGCAATATATTCCGCCATCCTCTTCGCCTTGTTCGGAATCATTTATTTTTTGGTTATCTTTATAAAAAGCAGAAAAGAAAAAGCGAAAACAGCTTAACTGCTAACGGACAGCAGACGTGAAATAACACTTCTTTAAATATTACCACCACTTTGACACCTAAAATTAGGTGTTTTTTTAAACTAATAATTGAATATTTATTAATAATATTGTATAAATATTATATAACCAATCGTACTGAGGAGAATAATAATGGACTACCAAATAACAAATGAACTCCCTACATTTGAACAGTTTGCAGCACTCCATGAAGCAAGCGGACTGCTGCAAAACAAAAAAGGAAATTATACACGAGAACAACTATATGAAGCTGCCAAAAACAGCTGGTATTATACAGCTATTTATCATAATGACATATTAACAGCATTTGGAAGAATGATTTCAGATGGCGTTTATCAGTCTCTAATCTGTGATGTAATGGTAAACCCAGATATGCAAGGGCAAGGTCTTGGCAAAAAGGTGATTGAAGAGCTTATCCAAAAATGCAAGGATAGCGGCATACAAACAGTCCAGCTTTTTTCGGCAAAGGGAAAGCATCCCTTCTATAAAAAGCTAGGCTTTCAAGAGAGAGAAACAGACGCTCCTGGCATGACAATTTTAATTTAAAGATAAGAATCACATATGAAAATATTGTAAAATCCAACTAAAATATGCATATCACTCCTAATTTTGGTAACGATATTGTTATACATATAAAGGAGTTGAAATGTATGGAAGAAAAAATGAATGAGCCAACCGGCGAAGACATGTTAACAAATCGCCAAGGCCATCCTGTAACAGATAATCAAAATGTAAGAACGGTTGGGAACAGAGGCCCGACAACACTGGAAAATTACGATTTCTTAGAAAAAATCACACACTTTGACCGTGAAAAAATCCCTGAAAGGGTTGTTCACGCAAGAGGTGCTGGGGCGCACGGGTATTTTGAGTCATATGGTACTGTCGGGGATGAACCTATTTCCAAATATACAAGGGCGAAAATTTTCCAAGAAAAAGGCAAACAAACACCGCTTTTCGTGCGTTTTTCAACAGTTGTCCATGGTGTTCATTCTCCAGAAACGTTAAGAGATCCACGAGGATTTGCGATTAAGTTTTATACAGAGGATGGCAACTGGGATTTAGTGGGGAACAACATAAAAATTTTCTTTATCCGTGATCCGCTGAAATTTCCAGATATGGTTCATTCCTTTAAGCCAGACCCTGTTACAAACCTGTCTGATCCGGAAAGAATGTTTGACTTCCTTGCATTAACACCTGAATCCATGCATATGATTACATTCTTGTTTTCACCATGGGGTATACCTGCCAATTACCGGCAGATGCAAGGATCTGGCGTACATGCCTATAAATGGGTGAACGAGGAAGGAAAAGGTGTTCTTGTTAAATACCATTGGGAGCCAAAACAAGGCATCAAGAACTTAACACAAAAAGAAGCGGATGAGCTTCAAGGAAAGAACTACAGCCATGCAACACAGGATTTATATGAAGCGATTGAAAAAGGCGATTATCCGGAATGGGAGCTATTTGTACAAATCATGGAGGATGGAGAGCATCCAGAATTGGATTTTGATCCACTTGATCCGACAAAGCTTTGGTATAAAGACGATTTCCCTTGGCTTCCAGTCGGAAAGATGGTTTTGAACAAGAATCCGGAAAACTACTTTACAGAAGTAGAGCAAGTTGCATTCGGTACAGGTGTAATCGTGGATGGAATGGACTTTTCTGATGACAAGCTTCTTCAAGGAAGAACCTTCTCCTACTCTGATACACAGCGACACAGAGTCGGAACAAACTACCTGCAATTGCCAATCAATAAACCGAAAAAGCATGTGGCAACAAATCAGGAAGGCGGCCAAATGGATTTCCGGACGGAGTTCGGCAAACACCAAAATCCGCACATCAATTATGAGCCATCTGTTATCGGCGGCTTAAAAGAAGCGGAAAATCCCGGAAAAGAGCATGAGCCGCATGTGGAAGGCGAAGTGAAACGGGAAAAAATCTCTCGTGAAAATAATTTCGGACAGGCTGGAGAAACATACAGACGTTTTTCTGATTTTGAAAGAGATGAACTCATCAGTAACCTATCATCCGCACTTGCTGCTTGTCGTGAGGAAATACAAGCAAAAATGGTCGAAATGCTGACACAATGCGATGAGGATTACGGTAAAAGAATTGCAGAAGGAATCAAGAAGATAACAGAAACTAGAGTCGATAAAATGGAAGAGGCTGTGCAAACAGCAGAGGATGTGTCCCATCCCTCTGATCCTTACTAATAATGATTTAGCCTGCTGTGTTTATAACAGCAGGCTGTTTCTTTTTGTGGATATGTTGACAAAATTCCAAATTTATGGTATTAAATAAGCGTTAGCACTTGAAATCTATGAGTGCTAACGGCGTTACATATTCGTTTATTCTTACTTTTGAAAGGAGCTATTTGCTAATGATGGAAACAAAGGAATTCAAAGCCGAATCCAAAAGGCTTCTCGAAATGATGATTAACTCTATTTACTCACAAAGAGAGGTTTTTTTAAGAGAACTGATTTCTAATGCAAGTGATGCCATTGATAAAATCTATTACAGGGCATTATCAGATGATGCAATAACCTTCCATAAAGAAGATTACTATATAAAGATTAAAGCAGATAAACAGAAGCGGACTTTGACCATAACAGACAGCGGCATTGGAATGACAAAAGAAGAGCTGGAGAATAACTTAGGGACAATTGCAAAGAGCGGTTCTCTTGCCTTTAAGAATGAAACAGAGCTAAAGGACGGGCATGATATTATCGGCCAATTTGGTGTAGGTTTCTATGCTGCCTTTATGGTTGCAGATGTTGTAACTGTTACCTCAAAATCACTGGACAATAGTATTGCCTACAAATGGCAATCAAAGGGTGCTGACGGGTACACAATCGAAGAAGCTGCCAAGGAACAAGTCGGAACGGAAATAGTGCTAACATTAAAGGAAAACAGTGAGGAAGACCATTATGATGAGTTTTTAGACGAATATCGTTTAAAACAAATTATAAAAAAATACTCGGATTTTATCCGTTACCCAATTAAAATGGATGTGTCTGTTTCTGCTCCAGAGCAAGATGACAATGGAGAATTTGCTGAGTTTGTGGAAGAACAAACAATTAACAGTATGGTGCCAATTTGGAGAAAAAACAAAAGTGAACTTACGGATGAAGATTATGAGCGCTTTTACGAGGATAAACGTTATGGATTTGATAAGCCGTTAACACATATTCATGTGGGCGTGGATGGAGCAATCCGCTATAATGCCATTTTGTATGTACCGGAAAAGGCACCATTTGATTATTATTCGAAGGAATATGAAAAAGGCGTAGAGCTGTATTCTAACGGTGTTCTGATTATGGAAAAATGCGCAGATCTTCTGCCTGATTATTTTAGCTTTGTAAAAGGGCTTGTTGATTCAGAGGATCTTTCTTTAAATATTTCCCGAGAGATGCTTCAGCATGACAGACAGCTGAAAAAAATCGAAAAAAATATCACAAAAAAAATTAAAGGCCAATTGAAAACACTGTTAAAGGACGAGCGGGAAAAATATGAAGCATTTTATCAATCCTTTGGCAGACAATTGAAATTCGGAGTCTATAATGACTTTGGTGCAAATAAAGAAATGCTGGAGGATTTGCTGCTGTTTTATTCCTCAAAAGAGAAAAAGCTCGTTTCTTTAGATGAATATGTCTCCAAAATGGCAGACGAGCAAAAGTATATATACTATGCAACAGGTGAATCTATTGAAAGAATCAATAAACTTCCCCAAACAGAGCTTGTCGCTGACGAAGGCTATGAAATTCTTTATTTCACTGATGATATCGACGAGTTCGCCATTAAGATGCTTCGTGTCTATAAAGACAAAGAATTCAAATCTGTATCTTCAAGCGATCTTGGTATTAATGTGAATGATAAGGAAACGACAGAAACAGAGGAAGAAGTTAAACCATTACTGCAGTTTATGAAAGACGCCCTTAACGGAAAGGTGAAGGATGTGAAGATTTCAACAAGATTAAAATCTCATCCAGTTTGTCTTTCGACAGAAGGCGAATTAACGATTGAAATGGAAAAAATCCTTAATGCGATGCCTGACAGCCAGGGTGTGACAGCCGATAAAGTGCTCGAAATTAATACAAGCCATGAAGTATTTCAATCATTAAAAACAGCATTTGCACAGGATAACGATAAGCTTACACTGTATACAAATCTATTATACAATCAAGCGCTGCTTATTGAAGGACTTCCAATTGAGGATCCAGTAGAATTTACGAATAATATCTGCAAAATTATGGGATAGAAACGGAAAAAACAGCCTTAGCCGGCTGTTTTTTGTCATTTGTTCAGAGCTCGTCTTTTTTGACGATACCTGGATTTATAAGCATAATAGAAATGGTAATATACCAAAAAAGGAGGAGAATATGATGGATTCTCAATGGAATTTTCGTGCATTAAAGATAAACTTAGGTTCGTTCACGATTTTCCCTACATTATTATGGAATAAAACGAATGCTCTTCTAGTGGATACAGGCATGCCCGGCACGCTTGCTGCACTGCAGGAAGCATTTGCAGAAAATGATGTACCTTTTGAGAAACTTTCCGCCATTATAATAACACATCAGGATTTGGACCATATTGGTAGTCTGCCAGAATTAATGGAAGCATCAAACAAAAGGTTAGCTGTATTTGCACATGAACTGGATAAACCGTATATAGAAGGAACAAAGCTTCTTCTTAAATTGAGCGGAGAGAAATTAACCGCAGAAAAATGGGCATCTATACCTGATAGTTTAAAACCATTCTATGAGAATCCTCCAAGTGCGGATGTAACGCATCTCCTCACAGATAAAGCGGAGCTTGAAGGTTATCCTGGCATTGAGGTCATTACTACACCAGGTCACACACCTGGCCATGTCAGCCTTTATATAAAAGACAAGAAAACACTTATTGCTGGGGATGCTCTCACTTGCATAGACGGGAAACTAGCCGGACCTGTTGCACAGCATACATTAAATATGGAAGAAGCGTTAGAATCTGCAGCTAAATTTCTTCACTATGATATTAATACAGTAATTTGCTACCATGGTGGTATTGCTGCAGGTAATATCAAGGAACAATTAAAAGCAATCATAACAAAATAAACGAAAGGGGACAGAAAATTTCAAGGTTCCTGTCCCTTTTCATTTATTGGTATTTCTTTAAAGGCTCGTCTGCCGGTCCTTCCAAAACATCTCCATCAAAAGAGAAGCGGGAGCCGTGGCATGGGCAATCCCAGGTTTTTTCCCCATTATTCCAAGCTACCTCACATCCAAGATGGGTACATGTTGTATCCACCATATGCACAGTTCCTTCCTTGTCCTTGTAACAGCCGACTTTTTTGCCGTTAATGCGGAGTATGGAAGCTTCATCAAGGGATAATTCCTTTTCTTGATCAGCTGACTTAAGCTTTCCGCCAATCAAATGCTTCGCTACATCTAAGTTAATACTAATAAATTTGCGTAAGCTTGGATCTGAATAAAAGCGGGAAGGTGTATACAATTCTTCATATGGATTTTGTTTGTTTAACACCAAATCAGCAAGCAAAAGAGCTGCTGCTGCACCGTTAGTCATCCCCCACTTCCGATAACCTGTTGCCACGAATACAGAATCATGACCTTTTTTAATACAGCCAACATACGGAACTTTGTCTAATGTAATTAAGTCCTGTGCCGACCATTCGTATACAACCTTGTCTGTTTTCAAAGCATTTTTTCCAAACTCCTTAAGTGCTTCATAATGCCTTGCTGTATCTTCATCTTGTCCTGTTTTATGACTGTCACCACTTATTAAGATGAGGTTCTTGCCATTATGTGTAACAGGACGCAGGGATCTAGTAGGAGTATCAGCGCTATAGTACATTCCGCCAGGATAGTCATTCGTTTCTTCAACTGCGACAATATACGACCTTTCCGGATACATCCGAGCAAAGTAGAAACCATTTGCATCGTAAAATGGAAAATGGGATGCACTGATAACCTTGTCTGCATGAACCTTAAAGCCATCTCTTGTAACTACGGCCACTTTTTCGGACTGATTTTCCTCAACATCTGTAGCTGTCGTATTTTCAAATATTTGCACATTTTCCATTTTCTCGATTAACTTTTTGAAAAACTGTAATGGATGAAATTGATATTGATCTTTCATTACTAATGCTGCTTTAATTGGAATTGGCAATGGAATAGAGGTTACTAGCTCACAATCAATGCCGATTTTTTGATAGGCAGCATGCTCCTTCTTTACTTTTTCTGCATATTCATCCGCAACAGCATATAAAATCGCATCGTGCTTTTCCAGTTCGCAGTCTATATCAAGCTGCTCTGCCAAGACTTTTATAAACTCCATCGCATTATTATTTGCTTCATAATATAGTTTGGCTTTTTCTAATCCCATATTTTCTATCAGCTCATCATAAATTAGTCCGTGTTGTGCGGTAATTTTCGCTGTGGTGTAGCCTGTTGTACCACTCATTAATGTATCTGCTTCAAGCAATATAACTTGATGACCCTGTCTGCCGAGCAAATAAGCTGCTGTCAATCCAGTAATTCCTCCACCAACAATACAAACCTCTGTTTCTTCATCCTTAGAAAGCTTTGAAAAGGATGGTAGCTTTACTGACTCTCTCCATAAGGACTGATGTTCCTTCATACAATTTCATCTCCTCTTATTGTTTAAGATTATGTTCCCCAGCAGAGGAAATAAAAAACAGTTAATCCAAAAAATAATAAGAAAAAGTCGCAAATCTTGCCTACATTGTCAAACTAAATTATAGTAAAATAGTACTAAAACTATGTTTACTCGTTAAAAATATAGGGAAAATGAATGATAAACATCTAGACGTAAAGAACGAAGTGGGGGAAACAATTTTGGTTTGTGATGTATGTGTTCCAAGAGCAAAGGGCTATAGTGTTTATTTTCCAGATGCACATTCCATGACACTGCTCCTAGACTATCTCAAGGAAAGCTCTGCAGATGAATATAAATTGGTAGACAATACAACGGTTTGGCTGTTAGAGCCTGTCTTTTTTTCATTTGTCGATTATGCAGCAGTTCATTTAGGTGAATATGGAATTGAAGCAGTCGAAGCAGAGGTATTTAATCCAGCAAAAAATGAAAACAACAAAAAGCCGATTCATCTGTTTGCAAAAGAAAGGGAAACTGCATGGATTGATGAGTTAATTTCAGAAAACAGAATTATAACTCATTATCAGCCGATTGTTCGTATAGAAGAAAATATCCCAACAATTTATGGACATGAATTCCTGTCAAGAGGCTTGAATAAAGACGAATCTATCATTCCGCCATATAAACTGTTTGAGGCAGCCAGGGTTAGAAATAGAGTTTTTTCATTAGATCGCGCTTGTCGTCTCCAATCTGTCAGAAATGCTGGCATTGTTAAAGATAAGTTGATTTTCATTAATTTTATACCTACCGCTATCTATGTACCGGAACATTGTCTTGCAAGTACCTTTGCTTTAATCAAAGAGTTAGAAGTAGAGCCTTCACAAGTAGTGTTTGAAGTAGTAGAAACAGACGAGGTGCAAAATATTGATCATTTGAAGTCGATTCTTTCATACTATCGAAAGCATGGCTTTAAATATGCGCTTGATGATGTTGGCACAGGGTACAATCACGTTGATAAGTTGGAGCTGCTTGACCCAGATGTAGTAAAGCTTGCGATAGATTATGTTAATGGTGTCAGCAAGGACAAACAGAAGCAAGAGGTAGCTCTAGCCGTATTACAAAGAAGTCATGCAATTGGCGCACTTGCCCTAGCAGAGGGTGTCGAGCATATCGATGATTATCACTTCCTAAAGGACATGGGATATGACTTATTTCAAGGATATCTGTTTGCAAAGCCGTTAGCTGTTCCAATGACTGACTTGGAATTGCAGGGTTCAATGCTCCAAAAGTCTTAAGTGTTGACATTTATCATTCTATATGTTTAAATAAATCCAAATATTATATTTCAAAAACTTATCCAGAGAGGTGGAGGGAACTGGCCCATTGAAACCTCGGCAGCGGATTCATCATTTTTGATGAAAACTGTGCCAATTCCAAGGACGCGAATTATTCGGTCTTACAGATAAGAGGAAGAAATGCATACGACAATGCATTATATGTAATAAAAAATCCTCTTCTGTCAAGAAGAGGATTTTTTATTTCCTCCCTATACAAGACTAGGATGAGTTTTACAGGAGGCAAAATAATGGACTTTGAACAAACACCATCATTTCAGGATGAAAAAGATGACTTGATAGAAAAGCTAATAGCACTTGGTATATATAAAAAAGAAGCTTTACATTTGTTTGAACTTACGATAACAGAGCTAGAGGAAGTGTATGCACAAGCAGCCTGCAATCAGGGTAACTGAAATCAAGGATAGGGATATTGTTGTGTTATTTAGGCTGTGTTGTGTAAAATAGATAGCGACAACAAAAAGGCTGGTGCGGGAATGAAAAGAGCAGCAATTTATATAGCAGCAGTTTTTGTTTGTATACTTATTGGCTTGTCATCGAGATATACAAGCATTTACCCGAAAATATTACAGGTTCATCTTGGTGATGCCGTGTGGGCGAGTATGATTTACTTTGGTTGTAAGCTGATCTTAACTAATGATAAAAAACTGCCCGCAATCCTTTATCCTCTTTTGTTTTGCTGCTTCATTGAATTTAGCCAAGCGTATCAAGCAAATTGGATAGTAAATATACGCAGTACATTAATCGGTGGACTTATTTTAGGAAAAGGGTTTTTATGGATTGATTTAGTCCGGTATACAATCGGGATAGTAATTGCCTTTTGTGCAGATAATTTTCTATTAAAAAGAAAAACTGGCTAACACCTGCTTCATAAAAAACGGCCATTAATTTAATTATTTGTGTTTTCCTGTATTTACGTTATAATAATGGTTGAGTTTTTAACAGTTCTAGGCATTTATGCCGATAATTTAAGATTGAGAGGTTCTAGCCCCCCTCTTTAAAAAAACTAAGAAGAAGCAGCACTTCTCTCTTGGAGTGCTGCTTTTTTTTATGAATAGGCTAAGATACGTTTATTTTTGATGCAACAATAATAAATATCCTTGTTGCGGTTTGGTAGAAAGGGAGTAATTTAGTATGTTAAGAGATGAAAAAGCAGTTGTAGTTTTTAGTGGCGGACAAGACAGCACGACATGTTTGTTCTGGGCGTTGGAAACATTTAAAGAGGTAGAGGTTGTTACCTTTAATTATAACCAACGGCATAAGGCAGAAATTCAATGTGCGATTGATATTGCTGGTGAGCTTGGTGTAAAGCACCATCTTTTAGATATGGAATTATTAAATCAATTGGCACCAAATGCTCTAACAAGAAGTGATATCGAAGTCAAAGAAGGAGAAAACGGGGAGCTTCCTTCTACGTTTGTTCCAGGAAGAAATCTTGTTTTCTTATCCTTTGCTTCTATATTGGCAAGCCAAATTGGCGCAAAGCATATTATTACAGGCGTTTGTGAAACAGACTTCAGTGGATATCCAGATTGCCGTGATTCTTTTGTTAAATCACTTAATGTAACGCTTAATTTGGCAATGGATACTTCATTTGTTATTCATACACCATTAATGTGGCTTGATAAAGCGGAAACGTGGAAGCTTGCTGACGAATTAGGCAGACTTGATTATGTGAGAGAAAAAACATTAACATGCTATGAAGGTGTTATTGGGGATGGCTGCGGGCAATGTCCGTCTTGTGTTTTGAGAAAGGCTGGATTAGATAAATATCTTCAAGAAAAGGAAGCGAACTAAGAATGGATACAAACTTCTTCGGCTTTAGAATCGTGGAAAACCTGCAGAAATTCGGCAAAGACATAAAAAAAGAAGAGCTGAACTACCACCAAAAAAGAGTATTGATTTCAAAGGAATTCACTTTTGATGCAGCACATCATCTTCATTGCTATGAAGGAAAATGCAAAAACCTTCATGGGCACACTTATAAAGTTATTTTAGCAGTAAGCGGATTGACGAATGAAATCGGACTTGTTATCGATTTTGGTGACTTAAAAAGCATTTGGAAGGATAAAATCGAAATTTATTTGGACCATCGCTACTTAAATGAAACACTTCCAAGCATGAATACAACCGCAGAAAATATGGTCGTGTGGATGTATGAAAAATTGAAGCTTGAATTAAAGCAATACAACAATGACATTCAGCAATTAAGAGTGGAATATATAAAGCTTTATGAAACACCAACGAGTTTTGCAGAAGCAAGAAGGGAATGGATGGGATGAGCAAAATACCGGTGCTTGAAATTTTCGGACCGACAATACAAGGAGAAGGAATGGTTGTCGGCCGAAAAACAATGTTTATCCGCACTGCCGGGTGCGATTACCGCTGCTCATGGTGTGATTCTGCTTTTACGTGGGATGGCACTGGCAAGGATGACATCGTCCTTATGACAGCGGAGGAGATTTGGGAACGACTTTATGAAATAGGTGGAGATTGCTTTGACCATGTCACTATTTCAGGTGGCAATCCAGCGCTCCTGACAAATCTTATCCATTTTATTGAATTGGCTAAGAAAAAGAAGATCCAATTGGCATTGGAAACACAAGGAAGCAAATGGCAGGATTGGTTCTGGCAAATTGATGATTTGACGATTTCACCTAAGCCGCCAAGCTCTGGTATGAATACTAATTTCACCATTTTAGATGATATCATTGAGAGGCTAACAGAAAAAAATAATGTGTTCAGTTTAAAGGTAGTTGTATTTAATGAGGCTGATTACGAATATGCGAAGCTAGTGCATAAGCGTTACCCTCAGGTACCATTTTATTTGCAGGTCGGAAATGATGATATTACAAATGGCAATAATGAAGAATTGCTTCAAAAGCTTTTAGCAAAGTATGAATGGCTTATTGATATAACCATGAATACAAAAGAAATGAATGCTGTACGTGTTCTTCCACAGCTTCATGCTTTAGTGTGGGGAAATAAAAGAGGCGTTTAGACCATAAATATCCTTTTTTATCCATATATACAGGTTGAAAATACCTATATATCAAGCCTAAATTCCTTTTTAATGGATAATCTTATCTTACTAACGGAGGAATTTTGTAGAATATAATCGAAAAATATCAAAAAAGCATGTATAATAGACTTTTAGAATAGTAGATTCTAACAAGAGGGAGGATCTGATAGTAATGGAATGGACATTAGCCATTTTATTTGGTGCAGCACTGTTGCTGTTGATTGCTTCAACAATCAGAAGCCGAAGAACAGCTAAAGCAGAACAAAGGGAAATCGATATGATTCACCTTTCTGTGACAGAAGAATTAACACAGCTGCAAACACAAGTGCGCAATCTAGAGCTCGATATAGAGATTATTGAAAAAGAAACTGGCGTACGTTTATCTTCAGCTGATCGCGTTAAATTAAGAGAAGTTTTAGATTTGCATCGCCGCAAATATTCTATTGAAAGTATTGCTGGCCAAAAGAAGCTTCCAGTAGAACAAGTGGAAAAAATGCTTGCTCCTTTTATGATGGAGAAGGACGAAAGGAGACCTGTTGTAAATGAAGCCTAGTATCATCAGCAGTTTTGCAGCAGGTTTACTATTAGCAGCAGCAGTCAGCAGCGTTGCTTATTTTGTCACAAAAGAGGATGCACCAAAAGCAGCAGAAACGACAGCTACAAATACGACTGCAACAGAGGAGAGTACAGAAGGTGTTGAAACAACACCGACTGTCGAAGAGATGCAAGATATACTTTCATCCTCCGGATATGTAGTTCAAACAAAGGAAGCCGCTGAGAAAGCAGAATCAGATTGGCAGAAAAAAGTCGATGCTGCAGAAGAAAAAGCAAGTGAAGGTAAAGAGAGCAATGGTGATGTAGTGTACCGCACTGCCATTTACGTTTCAAACGGAATGACAAGTATTGATGTTGGTAATGCATTGAAGGATGCTGACATCATCAAAATGAGCGGCTTTGAATTCTCTAAAGAAGTAGAGAAAAAAGGCGTTGAAAAATACTTGAAGCCAGGCTCTTATAAAATTGACAGCTCCATGTCAACAAACAAAATTATATCTACTATTTTCCAAAAACAATAAAAAAAATCACTTATGATGCTTGTATGCTAAACGGCTATACAACAAATCATAAGTGATTTTTTTGTGTTTTAGGTTTTAAACCATGCTTTTTTTTTCTAAATCCATAATATGTTAATAGAAGCTTTTATGGAAGGTGAAAAAATGAAAAGGACGAAACGAAGCAGAGGATTTTGCCTGCCAGGAGGCTATCGCTATTGTGGACCTGGCTGCAGTGGTCCTGGTGCACCAATAAACTATGTGGATTCATGCTGCAAGCAGCATGACGACTGTGTAGCACGATTCGGCTCTAGCTGCAGATGTGACAAGCAGTTAATTGAATGTGTTCAAAGGAAAACGGCCGAAAGGACGCATGAAGGCAGTACAGCAAGACTTATTTCTGGCTTTATGAAATTGCGGACAGATATGAATTGTCCGAAGCAAAAAAGGTCTCATCGTCGCAGATAACAGTGTTAACGGTCATTGCTTTTGGGCGGAAGGAAACGAAAACAACTCCTGTATATGTTCCTTGTCGCGATAAGAACGATAGGAAACAAGGATTTGATCCTCTATGGAAGCATCCAGATGCAGGATATAATCATGTTTTTTCTCTAAGTAATAATTGATTCCTTCTGCCTGTAACTCATAAAAATAATAAAAGTCTCCTAATAAAAACTGGCTAACCATATTGGCATCAACATGTTTTTCAATAAATTCTGCAAGCTCGATGACAGAAACAGTGGCTTCTTGTTGAATTTGAGCAGTTTCTGCACTCTGCATAAAGGTATTTTTTGCTTTTGCCAGCATAGCTCCTAAGAAATTATTCATTGTCTTCCTCCCGTAACTATTTGTATGGATAGTATGTACTAAAATGTGTTACCTATCCTTATGACAGTCTGAGGTTGTTTGGAAGGAAGTACTAGACCGAAACAACTGTAAATACATAAAAAAAAGGGTCTTAAGCAAGACCCTTTTAGGAGAACCTAAATGTAAATAAAACGAGTGTTAAGCCAACTACCCACAGCATCGGTATCAGGTTAATGATAATTGCTGCTGTTTTTCTTTTTTTCCTGAATATCCAGGAAAGAATCGTACAAGCAATAACGGCAACTGGATATAAACTAATGATAATGACAAATAGAATATTATAAAAGCTGAAACCACCGTCAAAGCTCATGAATGAAAGCCCCCAAATAGGCAGCCAAGGTATAAGGCATAGCACATAAACAATTTGTGTAATAATTAAATAAGCTCTCATATTTTCCCTCCCTTATTTTTTTCGATCTCCCTTCTCATTATAATCAGAAGGGAGATGATTCACATGCATCTAAAGACTAATGACCATATTTCTCTCGTCCATAATGGTCGTGAAAAGAAGGTGCCCATTCTATTGTATTTTCTTTGTTCCTTTTATGAGAAAAGACGCACCTTTCGTAGCTTATATTAATTCCGTTCAATCGTCTATTCTTTTTTTAAAATTAGCCAAAATGTTGAGAGTATTTTAATTTCATACGAAGCAAGGAATACGCAGAAAAAGCTGCGCCATTTTATTTCTTGCCAGTTTTTTTAAGGACTCCACAACACGTCTGTTAATTTACTGTTAAACAAATTAGTATCAATATTGCATGTTTCTGCATCGATTCCATACTGCCAGCCATATGCCAATGAGCCTTCTGGTGCATCCACATCAAAGTCAGGTGCATTTTCTTCCGTTGTTACGCCAATACTTGGTGATGCTGACCAAATAAATGTGTTATCCTTTATTTCCTGTTTGTTCTTAGAAGCTTGGTTGAACGTATTCACTAATTCACTGCCGCTGTCAAAAACGCCATAGATGCCTGGCTCAAAGTTAGACGCATTCATTTCATCATACCAGCCTTCAATAAAGGCAGCATCAACAGGGTATGTCGGCTCAATATCTGCAAATATAGCAACCCCATCAGGTGTTCCTAATTCATTGGCCAGATCAATTGCCTCCTTTGCTTCATTTACACCATTGTCATATCCTGTAGCGTCATTAAAGCCATTGTGGATAAGCAAAACATCTGCATCATTTTCATGTATTAAGTCAATCTGTGCACTTGTTAAGCCTGCTGAAACGCCTTCATTATGACCTAAATAGCGTGCCACAATTTTTGGGTTCCCAAAGTTCTCGTTAACACATTGATAAAACTCTTCTGTTGTTTCACTAGCTGAATCAATTCCCCATATATAAACAGGCTTTTCCTCGGAGGAATTATTGTTTTCATTAGTTGCTTCTTCTTCGGATGCTTGCTCCTCTTCAGAAGAATTTTCATTGCTACTATCAGTAGCCTCCTGTGAAGGCTCCTTGCCAGTTGTTGTAATATCATTTATCACGTCTACATTAACATGAAGCTGGATGTTATTGATTAAATTATTTTCGATTTTAGTTTGTCCGTTGCCATTTACCTCATTATTAATACTATTATTCAAAGAACCAGTCAACGTACCGTTTAAAAGACTTTCAAGTTTATTTGTAAGTGTCACTTCTGCTTGATCGCTGATAGAGTTTGTTAAACTATTTTGAATGTCTGCATCTTGATTGTCTACTTCATTTTTAATCGAACTCTCAATGTCTGCCTTCGCTTCACCGCTTACATTGTTTTGAATGTTATTCGTAACAGATAAGTTCGCGCTGGTTTGTTCTGCGTTTTGTTGGTCAGACTGATTTTCTGTGCTAACATTGCCAGTGGCATCAGTACTGTCAGCGACAGCTGTGGGCTTTGAATTTGAATACAAGAATGCTCCGATGCCTAATAAAATAATTAAGAAAGCTGAAGTTGCAATGATTAAATATTTTTTCCAATCCATCGTATCACACCTTCCTTTAGTCCTCTTAATTACAATATGTTGAATTGCAACCATTTGTTCGGGCTTGTCTGATAGAAGAATAGGTGTAGTTTCTTAGTGGCTGTATAGCAAAAGCAAGGTGCGGAAAAGCTAAAAAAAATGCTTAGTGGGTGAGAAGTATGTTCTTTGTTATTTTTTTCTATTTCGCTTGGCTGTTTGCAGCCATATTCTATATCCAACCAAAAGTAATTTCTAAGGCTGAAAATATGATTATTTTTTTAATTATGCTTGTCATAAGTATTCATTGGAACTGGATTATTTACGAGGAGCTTATTTTGGTATCCATCTCAAAAAGTACGGGTGACTATCTATCTTTTTTAATTTTTCGCAGTGTCATCGTTCCCTTAGCTGCAATTATCTATATAAACATCATTCTGAAAAACACGACGAGGCTGAAAACAATCCTTGTCACCTTTGGTGGTGCTTTCTGTTTATTTGTGTTTATTTTGCTTGCATTAGCAGGCGAGATTATCGAAATGAAGCATTGGAATCTTATTTTTGACTATCTATATTTCGTTTTATATTTTTGTGCAGTTTTAGTCATCCATTATGTTTATGTAGCAACTATACAAAAAGAGGGTAATATGACATGACACTAATTGGAACTTTTGATACGAATGAAATAGCATTGCTTATTTTTATCGGTGTTTCCTATGCCATCATGGCAATATTGCCCAAGAGATTATCAACAGAATTGACTGTATTAAGCATTGTGTGGGGGTTTACCATTGGTGTTCTGTTTGATTTCAGTATTGGTGGCGGTCAGCTTGATTACTACAAGGTCAATGATACAAATCATTTTGAACTGTTTGATTTGGTTTATTATCTGTTGTTTGTCCCTTTCGGCTACTGCTTTAATTACTTTTATGAGGTATTGAAGATAAGAGGTGTCATGAGCTTGCTTTACATAGTTGGATGGGTTGGTATCGGAATTGGTGCCCAATTTGTGTTTACTATCCTGCATATCATCACATTGCAAAACGGCTACAAGCTCATTCATTCCATCCCGGTATTCTTAGTGATTCAAACAGTGACAGCTTTTCTGTATGCATACATAAAAAAAGAGGAACAAAAAAGTGAAGCAAATGAACAATAAATGAAGTCCAATTCAATTGTATTTATTAATTATTTATGTTTAAATGTCGAAAAAAAATAACTTTCTAACTCAACTAAAAATATGCCGTAAGCAACTGTATTTCTCCCGACAAGAAGTCAGTACTACCATTTGTCACGAAAATCATCTGGTCTCCATACACTGATATTAGTTGACCGATGAAAGGAAAGAGTCTTTATAACTATATTTACCTTTTAGACGGTTCATACTCACTAGTTCTATAAAGGAGATGGTTAGTATGACAAAAATTTTTATTGATCCAGGGCATGGTGGAACTGATTCTGGAGCTGTTGGAAATGGATTACTGGAAAAGGATTTGACTTTAACAATCGCCAAAAAGATTCAAAGCTTGCTTCAAGGTTATGAAGATGTTGAGGTGCGGATGAGCCGCACGACAGATAAAACATTATCGCTCAATCAACGTACAAATGCTGCTAATAATTGGAATGCAGACTTTTTATTATCGGTTCATATCAATGCAGGCAGCGGAACAGGGTATGAGGACTACCGCTACAATACACTTGCTATTTCAAGCAGAACAGGCAAAATTCATGCGACCATTCATAATGCTATTATGGATGAGTTAGCAGCTTACAACATCGTAGACAGAGGTACAAAAGCATCCGATCTGCATGTATTACGTGAGTCTAATATGGACGCCATTTTAACAGAAAGCTTATTTATCGACACACGCAAGGATGCGGCCCTTTTGAAAAACGATGAATTTCTTAATGCCGTTGCAGCAGGCCATGTTAAAGGACTTGAAAGAGCCTTCAATCTAAAGAAAAAAGCAGCCGTTTCAACCTACAAAATTAAATCAGGAGATACACTTTGGGATATTGAAGAAAGATTAAACATCGATCATGGAACTTTAGAGAAGCTTAATCCAAATGTAAATCCATCAAAGCTTAGTATTGGCCAAACAATTCGGATTAAATAGTCATTAGAGAATCATAGGCTCAGCTGTTTAAACAACAGAAAAGTTAAATACAACCCCCTGCCAAATCCAGGGGGTTGTATTTATAATAAACAAGATACTAGGTTTTAACTTATTGGGTAAGCTAACAGTATGCAAAGCATTTGAGGTGATTGTTTTTGGTGGTGGATCGATTCATTTTAGCCAGCATACTCGTTATTAGTATCATCATTGCATGGAGATTCATCCCGAAAGAAAAAGCGAGGGATGCCTTCATTTTATATTTGGTTATCCAATTCATCACATGGCCGACAGGTTTGTTGGTTGTAGAAATGAAATGGATTGAATACCCCATCCAATTACTCCCAGATGATAATCATGATTATAAGTCGAGTATATATTTTGAGTTTTTTTTGTTTCCATTAACAGCCATACTTTTTAATTTTCATTATCCAGAAACAAAAAAACTTCTGTTTCAAGTATTATATTATCTTCTGATTGCCGGTTTTTTCACCGCCATAGAATTTATGCTTGAACGGTATACAAAGTTGGTAGAATATCATCAATGGCAATGGTATTGGAGCTACTCAAGTGTTATATTTGTATTATTTTTAAGTCATATTTACTATCAATGGTTTAAAAAAGGATTAGGGTGAAAACCATGCAAAAAGAAGCTTGGATATTACTCCTTTTATGGGCAGCTGCACTTATAGTATTATTTCGCTATTTCCGAAAAAGCAATAAACGATTAGCCCAAATGGTTTTTCTGTGCTCACAGTCCATTGCATGGGTTTATGAATTCATTCAAATTAAACTGCATCTCGTCAAATTTCCCTATAGAGAATTTCCATTCGCCACCGATTTAAGTTTTTCGCTTCATTATATGATTTTCCCAACTATAGGAATGTTATTTATCCTTCATTATCCGCAAGGCACGAATAAATTAAGGGTAATGGTCCACTTTTTGGTATTCGGGCTCATCATTCCGACATATAGTGTTGTCGTTGAAAGGACAACCTCCTTAGTAGAATATCTGCATTGGAATTGGCTGTTAGGCTTTTGTTCCAGTATTATGATGTTAGTAATCCTGAGAATTGTTGCGTGCTGGTTTCAAAAAGGGATGGTTACAGAAAAAGCAATGAAGTAGTGAAGAAAATAAGAGGATAAACAAAACAAAGCTTTATAGCAATATCGCTATAAAGCTTTGTTTTGTTTATAACCAGTAACTAGTAACAGACAGTCCGCTGTATACCTCGTCCCAAATTGCGTTATTATTAGGCTCCTCTAAAGGCACTTGGACAGCACATATACTTGGATGTGACCAATGCATATCGCTAGCAGTTTGTATGCCGCTTACTGGCTGCATAATTAACAGATTAAACGGAAGACCATTACGAAGCTGTGAAATGGCATCATAAAGTGCTCCTGCCTCTTCTTGTGTAGCGAAGCCCCATCTTATAAACAACACCTTCGGGCTACTTGCCAACTTTTCAAAAAGGCTGGAGATACGCTTTTGCAGCTTTTCCTTGTAAGCCGGATAATGAACAGACCAATCTTGATTAGGGACAATCGGGAAATCATGAACAGAGGTAATATTATAGAAGGTATCATAAATAAAGTGTGCATTAACTGGTTCTGCCCCGCCTTGCGCGGGCATAACTGCCACACCATCATCAAGAGAGCTGGAACTTCCTTCTGTTTGGACAAGATTCGGGAATTCCATAAAGCCTTGAAACTTGTTGTTAAATAACCGAGTCACATCTGAAACTGAGTTGGACACCATCCAATCAAGGGGAAAGGCAAATCTCCGTAAATTATGCCTTCTTAAATTCAAGGAAGGTCCGCACCAGCTGCCAATTCCAAGCAGTAAATCATAGGACCCTTTTAGTTCCTGTAAATTCAATATCATCATTCCTTTGCTTCTGCATGCTATTCATATTATTAAATGTAGCTTAAAGCTAGTTTGATTGGACAAAGCATCAAAATAGGAAGCGTGCTTATTATTCACAAAAATACTAAAGATTTTAGGATTTATTAAGAATCAGCGGCTATAATGCTAAGGGAGTACAATTTATTTCAGGAAACATAGATATTATTAATATAGGAGGAACAATCTTGACATTAACTAGCTTTCTAATATATTTACTTGCCGCAGTCATTCTTCTGCATATCCCCATACTAGGAAAGTATGTTGCGGTCATACAAACATTGATCCATGAAATTGGGCATGGAGTAATGGCGATTATTTGTGGAGGAAAAGTCAAAAAAATACACTTGTTCGCAAATACAGAGGGCCTTGCCTTTACTATGCATGCTAATTGGTTTTCAAGATTCATCACAACACTGTCAGGGTATGTGTTTGCATCTGCGTTCTCCTTTTTTTCTATTTGGATGATAACAATAGGAGCATATCGCATGCTGTTATTTATTTATATAGGTTTGTGCTTAACAGCATTAGTTTTGTGGATTAGAAATCTTTATGGTTTTATTTGGATTGTTTGTGCAAGCAGCGTTTTTCTATGGCTTTCGATTTACGGAAGCGCAATGCTAAAGGTTCATATCCTCCAGCTCCTTACATGTATTTTGTTTGCTGAATCCATTAAAAGTGCTTTTACAATCCTTTATTTGAGCATTAAAAGGCCGAAAAGGGCCGGAGATGCAACAAGCCTTGCCGAAATGACAAAAATCATCCCTGCTTTTATTTGGGGCTTTCTGTTTTTTAGTCAAGCATTGTTTTTTAGCTATTTAAGTGTTAACCATATTATTCAATGAAATAGGCTGATTATTAACTAAACAAAGTTCTATTGAACAAACTCGCTTTTTGTAGGACGCAAGCTTATAACATTAACCAAAAGAAAAATGAACCTATTATAGAAATCTCTATAATAGGTTCATTTTTCTTTAGTCATAATTATGCCTTTTATAACCCTTTTCTATAATCAGCCAATCAGCTAAATCGAATATTAACTTTCATGAAAATTCGACTGTCGGGAACGATAAGCATAACGGGAACTGTTCAGACGAAGGAGCTGTTTTTTATGATTCAGATTATTGGCATTACCTATGAAAATAAATTAGAAGGAAGTAGTTCCTTAAATAATGTCGATATAGGTAAGTTTAAATGGTACTGGGTTGATTTTAGTGAACCGACAGAGGATGAAATCACACATCTTACTGAAACATTTCATTTTCATCCACTTGCTGTGGAGGACTGCATTCACCGTTTACAGCGACCAAAGCTTGATTATTATGAAAATCATGCCTTTTATGTCACACATATTTTACGCATTGAGGAGAAAGAAATCGTAAAAGAAGAGCTTGATATGTTTGTTGGTGATGCTTCCATTGTCACCTTCCATTTCTCACCGACAATGGAAGTTTCGCAGGTGTGGAGCAATTTATTATCCCATCAGCATGCCGAAAAATGGGATCCATATTATGTGTTTTATCATATACTTGATAAGATTGTTGATAATTATTTTCCGCTTATTTACAGCTTAGAGGATGAACTTGATAAGATTGAAGATAATACGCAAAATATTTCGATGAACGATTTAATGGAGGAGCTTTTTGATGTAAGGTATATGCTGCTGAATTTAAGGCATACTGTGCACCCGATGCGTGATTTATTATACCGGATGCTTAACTCTCATCATTTAGGCGGAATTAAGGAACGTAGAGAGTATTTTTCCGATATTTATGATCACTTGTTAAAGCTCTCAGAGATGGTGATGTCAAACAGAGAAATGACGGCAGATATACGCGACAGCTATTTGTCTTTGAACTCCCATCAAACAAATAATGTGATGAAGGTGCTCACCATCATTACCTCGATATTTTCCCCATTAACATTCATTGCTGGTATTTATGGAATGAACTTTAAGCATATGCCAGAATTAACCTGGCATTATGGCTATTATATTTCTCTTGCCTTCATGGCTGCAATGGGAGTAATGATGATATTGTGGTTTAGAAGGAAGGGCTGGTTTAAATAACAGAGTATGGATGATGCCTTCGCACATTATTGCAGGCATCTTTTTTTTATAAGCATGGAAGAGAAGCATGCAAAAATCGAAGAAAACGCGGACGATCTATGGGTTTATTTCCCTATATTCTTTTGAACAGCTTTCAAAAAATGGTAGATTTACTATATAATATAACCGTACAAACCTTACTAGCAATAGAGAGGAAGCGATGCAAGTAATCTATAAATCACTGTTTTTTATACACTAATATCTGTTATTTTGCACACTTATGCCACCATTTTTCATTACACTAAAAGAAAGCAGAAAATTACATATTTTTGAAAGCGCTTCAAAACTAATGAAATATGGGAGGTAGCACAATGTATCATTTTGTCGCGAATGGGATTTACCGATTTTGTGAATGGGTAACAAGGCTTGCTTATCTTAATCTACTATGGGGACTGTTTACACTTTGTGGTTTGGTTGTATTTGGGATTGGACCATCTACTGTTGCTATGTACAGTGTATCGAGACAATGGCTGCTTGGTAACACAGACATCCGCATTTTCTCCAGCTTTTTTGCCGCATTTAAACAGGAATTTCGGAAAGCAAATTTGCTTGGATTTATCCTGCTTGGCTTAGCGGCTATTTTTTATGTGGACTTCAAAATCATAGAATCTATGAACGAAGAAACGTCCGTTATGGCCATTATTTTATTAAGCCTGCTGCTTGTGTTCACTGTGCTGCTATTATTTGTATTTCCCGTGTACGTGCACTATGATATTCCCTTGGTCAGCACCTTTAAGTATGCTTTTCTTATCGGCTTCTCAAAGCCATTTCATACACTTGGCTTAGTGGCGGGCGGTATTGGTGCCATTTTCGTCAGCTTGCTTCATGTTACCGTCATTATTTTCTTTAGCGGCAGTTTGTTTGCAGTAATAACGACTGCATTTGCACTTAAAGCCTTCCAAAGCATCAGCAGCCAAACAGGCAACCAAGAGGCCCGCCAATAATTTTTAAGGTAAGGGAGCTTTCACATGAAAAAAACTTGGTCCAAATTAATAGCAACCTATCAAAATTCCAAGCTTAATGTTAAGCTCTTAATCCGTATCACGCTGTTGATGGTTGTCACCCTTGCACTTGTGTTAATTGGTTTGCAATATGCCTTCTCACTTTATGATGAACAAATATATGCTAAATCGTCGCAGGTGTTAATGATGTCGTCTAACAGCATTGAAGAACAGCTCGAACGAGTAGAAGAGGCAAGCTTTAATATTGCGGTAGATCCGCAAATCCAATCTGCCCTGCAAGAGCTGCAAGGCAATGTAACACACTATGATATATACCGGTTAGAACAAAAGTTAGAGGAAGAATTGGCCAGTTATGTCAGTTCAGAGAAATATATTCACTCTATCTATATATACGATTCGAGCGGCCGAGAGTTTCTAGCAGGCTCCAGCTCCAAACCGCTTGGTGAAAAGGAAAAGCGTCTGGCTTTATATCAAGCAGATAAATATGAAGGCAAAAATTATTGGATGGAAATGGACGGTGTAAATGAACTTTTAACATCTGTCCGTCTTCTTCGCTCCTATGAGAACTTAAATTTCGAAAAATTAGGTAAATTAGTAATTCGAGTTAACCTAGATAAAATTGTCACAGGCCTTCCTTTATCACAAGGAGAGGCAGGAGGCAATATTATCATCTCCAATAGTAATCAAGTCTTTTATTCACAGAAAGAAAGGGCTGGTTTAACAGAATATAATTTCCATTCTAAAAAAGGGCAGGGCTATGGCATCGAAAAAATAAATGGAGAAAGATATTTTGTTAATCATATTGCCACTAATTTTGAAGACTGGACTTATTGGAACGTCATTCCCTTTAACGCTATGTTTTCAAAAATAACAGTAGTCAAATATTCGATGATTCTTATTTTCAGCTTGTTATTTATTTTGTTAATTTCGATTGGATTCGAGTTTTTAAAAAGAATTACTAACCCAATTGAGGGGCTTGCGACGACGATGCAGCAGGTACAAAAAGGTGACTTTATGGCAGTCCAAGCACTTAAAGTAGATGAAATGCCTGTTGATGAGGTAGGAACCCTTTATCGTAACTTTAAAACGATGGTTCAGCGCATTGATGAACTGATAAAGGAAAACTTCTCTAAGCAATTACTCGTAAAGGAAACAGAATTCAAGGCATTACAAGCACAAATCAACCCGCATTTTCTTTATAATACGTTGGAATCGGTCAACTGGCTTGCCAAAACAAACAAGCAGCAGCAAATTTCCAATATGGTTGAGGCACTTGGACATTTAATGCGTAATTCCATTAACTTCAATGAAGATATTATTACAGTGGAAAAGGAGCTGGAAATTGTCCAAAGCTATTTGACTATTCAACATTATCGTTTTGGAGATCGCCTTGAATTTCAGATGGATATACCAGCATCTGTAATGTGTGTTTCTATCCCGAAATTGACTCTCCAGCCGCTTCTGGAGAATTCCTTTCAGCACGCAGTCGAGCCTTCGCTGGAAATGTCGATTATTAAGCTTGAAGCAGTTGTTGTAGATAAGAATCTGCACATCCGGGTTGAGGATAATGGCCCAGGGATTGATCCTAATACACTTCAATACATAAAAAAAGGCATTATTAAACCGAAAGGCACAGGAATTGGTCTAAATAATATTGATACACGCATTAAATTAGGATTCGGTGAACAGTATGGGTTACAAATAGAGAATCTTAATGAGAAAGGGACAGCTGTAACAGTCATTTTACCTATTACAAAGGGGTGTTAGAGATGACCTATAAAGTATTATTGGCAGATGATGAAAGAATTATTGTAGAGGGTATTTCGAGTGTGATTAATTGGAGCTCTTTAAATACAGAGCTTGTGGCAACGGCGAGGAATGGAATTGATGCATACGAAAAAATATCGACCTGTAAACCGGATATTGTTATAAGTGATATTAAGATGCCTGGAATGGATGGAATCGCGCTTGCAAAAAAAGTTCATGAGGATTTTCCATCCACCAGCTTCATTCTTCTGTCAGGCTTTGGAGAGTTTGAGTATGCAAGGAAAGCGATGCTGTATGGTGTTAAAAATTACTTGTTAAAGCCATGTAATGAAGAGAAAATAACAGCTGCCCTTCAAGACATCATTAAGGAGCTTGAAGCGAAAAAGCAACAGCAAGAAAAATTTCTGCTTTTAGAGGAAAATTTAGAAAAAATCCAACCTTTTATGAAAGCACAGCTATTGTCAGAGCTCTTCACAGGAACTGGAGATAAAACGGATTTCTCCCGTTATGAGCATCTATTTGCCATTACAGATCGCATGCAGCAAGTCATGCTTGTGCTTATTGAAATGGAGGGTGACGTAACTTATGAGCATTTATCATCAATAGTTGAAACTGCTTCAGACTTTTTGCCAAATCTTGTTCTCCATACAGTGATTGGTAAGCATGCCATTCTCATAATGGATACAGAGACAGGGATAGAGGAATCTAAAAACAAGATTATAGCCATGCAAAGAGAGCTAACTTTTCGTCATTGTGTCGAAATGACAGTCGCACTAAGCGGACCAGCTCCTGTTGAGACAGTGAAAACCTTATATAATCTGGCACTTGAGTACATTGGTCACAAGTTTTATGTAGGGATAGGCAAAATCATAACAAATACAGATATTTACCCGCAAACAGCACAAAAATGTTCCACAAAGTTTGTGATGGACGAACAGCCTGTTTGTCTCATGATTAAAGCTGGAAGTGAGGACGAAGCCCATAAAGAGCTAGATAACCTATTTGAACGAATGGGTCGGGAGCGGCTTGGCATTCATCAGACTAAATCCTATTGTATCCAGCTTTACAAAACGATTATTCAAACGGTTGATAAACAAAAACAGCTTGACTTGCATGCAGGTACTGCCGAGCTGCTGGCCATGAAGACGGTTCAGCAAATGAAGGAATACTTAGATACGGTAGCCACGCTACTTGCGGAAAAAAACAAAGCACGCCTAAAGTCCAAGCAATCGTCTGTAATTAGCAAGGTAATCGATATTATTGAAACACATTTTGCTAATCCTGAGCTGTCTCTTAAAAATGTGGCAAATGAGATGCTTTATATGAATCCGGACTACTTAGGCAAATTATTTAAACAAGAGACTGGAGAACGGTTTTCTGCCTATTTGACTAAATGGAGAATTGAAAAGGCTATTGCCTATATTACAGATGTGGAAGATGTCAAAATGGTGACCTTAGCCGATCAGATTGGCTTTGGTGACAATCCACAATATTTCAGTCAAGTATTCAAGAAATATACAGGCTACACACCTTCAGAATATCGAAAAACCTTAAACGAAATATGAAAGCGTTTTAATCACCTCTGTTATTTACACATCGAAGTCTGTTTTTTTCATTACGAATCCGGTGAAAATGCATTAAATTAAGGATGTAAGCACTTTCAATAAAGGAGGGCAATTTATGAAGAAGCTTGGCATTATAGCGTTAAGTTTTATCTTGCTTTTTTCTTTGGCAGCATGCAGCTCAAGCGGTAAAGAGACTTCAGGCGGAAAAGACGACAAAATCACTTTGCGTGTAGCATGGTGGGGCGGACAGCCAAGGCATGACTACACAATGAAGGTAATTGAAATGTACGAAAAGGCGCATCCGAATATAGAGATAGAAGCGGAGTTTGCCAACTTTGATGATTATTGGAAAAAGCTAGCGCCAATGGCTGCAGCTAATCAGCTTCCTGACATCATTCAAATGGATACAGCTTATCTTTCTCAATACGGAGAAAAAGGACAGCTTGAGGACTTAACAAAGTATACAGAGGACGGAACGATTGATGTCAGCTCGATTGATGAGAATACCATTTCTGGCGGGAAAATCGGCGATAATCTATATGGCTTTAACCTAGGCTCTAACGTACTGTCTGTTATTACAAATGATGATATGTTAACAGACTCTGGTGTTGAGCTTAATGATGAAGCTTGGACATGGGATCAATTCGTGCAAATGGCAACAGATGTGCAAAAATCAACAGACAAGTACGGCACAAATGGCATGAACCCGGCAGATGTCTTCTTCCCATATTATTTAAGAACACAAGGCGAGCGCTTCTACAATGAAGCAGGCAATGGTTTGGCCTATAAAGATGACCAGCTATTTGTAGACTATTTCAACATGCAGCTGGATTTAGTTGATGCAAAGGCATTCCCAACACCAGATGTGCAAGCACAGGTTAAAGGACTCGAAGATGACTTTATCGTCAAGGGCAATGCGGCAATGACTTGGAACTGGTCGAACCAATATTTAGGATTTGCTCAATTAACAGATTCACCGCTTTCGTTAAATCTTCCACCAGAGCAAGCAGATAATACGGCTTTATTCCTGAAGCCAAGCATGTATTTCTCTGTTCCAAAAAGCTCAGAGCATAAAGAAGAAGCAGCTAAATTTATTGATTTCTTCGTGAACGATGTGGAAGCAAACAAATTAATCAAAGGCGACAGAGGTGTACCTGTTTCTTCTAAAGTCATAGAAGCAATCAAGCCAGAATTGACGGAAGAAGAGACAAAAATCTTTGAATATGTGGAAAGGGCTTCTCAAAACGCAAGCAAGGCTGATCCACCTGACCCACTAGGCAGCGCCGAAGTGATGAAGGCACTAAAAGATGTATCAGAACAAATTCTGTTCAAGAAAATCACTCCTGATGCAGGGGCAAAAACGTTCCGCACAAAAGCAGAAGAAATATTAGCAAGAAACAAGTAAGGCAAGAAGGGAGGAATTACATGTTCCTCCTTTCCTGCTAAGTTCCGTAGAGGAGTTGAACCGCATGAAAAAACGGCTCGCAAGTGAAAATCTGGCAGGCTATGCATTTATATCCCCGTTCATTATCGGTTTTATGGCATTTACCATTATTCCAATGGCCGTTTCCTTGTACTTATCCTTTACAAGCTACGATTTATTTTCAACACCAGTTTGGATTGGCTTGGATAATTTCAAGGAAATGTTCACAGGAGATGAAAAGTTTTGGCAATCTTTGAAGGTAACCTTTACGTACGTATTTGCAGGCGTGCCACTCAGGCTGATTTTCGCGCTGATTGTCGCCATGCTTCTCAATAAGGCTTCTAGGGCAGTCGGACTTTATCGCACCCTTTTCTATCTGCCTTCCATTATCGGAGGAAGTGTTGCTGTTGCGATCATGTGGAGAAACATTTTCGGTAATGAAGGAACACTGAATGCCCTGCTGTTTTTCTTTGGTATTGATAAGAAAATCCTTTGGTATCAAGACCCGACAAAAGCGTTATGGACACTGATTTTCCTTGCTATTTGGCAATTCGGTTCCTCGATGCTGATCTTTTTGGCAGGCTTAAAAAACATTCCGCCTTCCTATCATGAAGCGGCAAATGTAGATGGTGCTAACAGATTTCAAGTTTTCTTTAAAATCACGCTGCCACTATTAAGCCCAATTATTTTCTTTAACCTTGTGATGCAGACGATTTCAGCCTTTATGACATTCACTCCAGCATACATCATCACAAAGGGGGAAGGTGGACCGCTTGATGGCACACTTCTATATTCCCTGTATATCTTTCAAAAGGCGTTTAACTTCTTTCAAATGGGCTATGCATCTGCGATGGCATGGGTGCTGCTCGTCATTGTTGGTATATTAACACTTATTTTGTTCAAAACGTCTAAATTCTGGGTTCATTACGAATCGAAGGAGGATTAATCACATGAAAACAGTCACTAAAGATACGGGCCCAATCATGACTGATCCGGTTATATCGTATAAGACTCCTCGTTTTAAGGCTAGAAAGTGGATTTATCACATTCTTACAGGCGGATTCGCACTAATTATGCTCTATCCAATTATCTGGCTATTAATGAGCTCCTTTAAAGAAAGCTCACAAGTGTTTATAACAGCCCATTCCCTTATCCCAAAGCCGTTTATTTGGAGCAACTATGCAGCAGGCTGGGAGGGCATTGCAGGACAGTCCTTTGGTGTATTCATTAAAAACTCCCTTGTGATTGTCGGCTTGTCCACAATTGGTGCCGTCGCTTCATCCGCTCTGATTGCGTATGGTTTTGCGAGAATTCAGTTTAAATGGAAAGCATTTTGGTTCGCCTGTATGATGGTGACGATGATGCTTCCACATGAAATCATCATGATTCCTCAATACATTATTTTTGCCAAGCTAGGCTGGCTCAATTCCATTAAGCCAATTGTTATTCCACAGTATTTTGGTCATGCGTTCTTTATTTTCCTTATGGTTCAATTCATTCGCAATATTCCGCTTGAGCTTGATGAAGCGGCCAGAATTGACGGATGCGGCAGATTCAGCATTTTTTACCGAATCATTTTACCGTTGATTACACCAGCACTTGCGACTGCAGGTATCTTCTCCTTTTACTGGAAATGGGAAGACTTAATCAACCCTGTCCTTTATTTAAACAGTCCAGAGAAATATCCGGTTTCCCTTGCCTTAAAGCTTTTCCTTGATTCGGAAACAGCCTCTAACTGGGGTGCGATGTTCGCGATGTCTGTCGTATCACTGTTGCCAGTTGTCCTTATCTTCTTCTTGTTCCAAAAGTATATTGTCGAAGGTATTAGCACGAGCGGATTAAAATAATTAGGAGGAGTGAAATTATGCCAGCACTTGTTTTTGATGAAAACAGTGTCCTTGAAGCGATAGATGCTGTTGTTAGTAAGACGTTTCAAATGGATTTTAATTGGGATTGGCCAGCAGGTGTCGCTTTTTACGGGGTGGCAGAAGCGTATGAGGCGACCGGAAAAGTAGAGTATCTTGATCTCTTAAAAAGCTGGATGGATGAAAGACTGGAGGATGGACTGCCTAAGCTGTCTGTCAACGGTGTTTCCATGGGGCATGCACTTCTTTCCCTTTATACGGCCACAAATGAACAAAAATACTTAGATACCGCCCTTCAGCTTGCCGAATTTTTGCAACAGGATGCAGAGCGTTTTGGTGATGGCATCCTCCAGCATACAGTTAATTCAACCACTTATATCTTTCATGAACAGGCATGGGTGGACACGATGATGATGGCAGGCCTTTTTTTGCTAAGAATCGGCAAGCTTACAGGGAATATTGACTATTTCAACGATGGACTGCGCCAATATCATGGCCATGAAGACGTACTTCAAGACCCATTAACGGATTTATACTACCACGGCTGGGATAATATCGAAAGATCGCATATGTCTGGGGTATTTTGGGCAAGAGGCAATGGCTGGGCAGCACTTACGATGGCAAAGGCCCTTGAATTGATTGAAGTAACACATCCATCCTTTATGATCATCGATGGCTCACTAAGGGACCAGTTAAGTGCATTAGCAAGACTGCAGGATGAAAACTCAGGTCTTTGGCACACAGTTCTGACTGATTCTAGCTCCTATCTAGAAGTATCTGGCTCCTGCGGCATATTAGCTGCTTTATTAACACGAGGCTCTTTATACAACAAGTATACACAAAAGGCAATTCCAAGTATTTTAGAGCGTATCACAGAAGAAGGCAAGGTAATGAATGTGTCTGCAGGTACTGCCGTTATGGATGACACGTCAGGCTATAAAGCAGTCCCGTTCAAACGGATTCATGGCTGGGGACAAGGCCTTGCTCTTGTTTATCTCTCCCAGCTCTTGAAAAGCTCGAAGCGTGTGTATGCTTAACGTTTTATCGATTGAATAAAAGGAGGCAAAAGGGGTGAATACGAAGAAAATCCGCCTTTTTATTGCTGGTGACTCAACAGCTGCAGCCTGCCCTGCATATGAAGCGCCAATGGCAGGCTGGGGACAAATGCTGCAGCCTTTTTTGGAGAAAGTAGAAGTATGTAATGAAGCGATGGGAGGAAGGAGCTCTAATAGTTTTATAGAGGAAGGCAGACTTGAGACAATAAAAGAAAGAATCGCTGCAGGCGATTATCTGTTTATTCAATTCGGGCATAATGACCAAAAATCCTATGGAACCAATCCATTTACTACCTATCAAGCGTGCCTGAACAAATATGTAGAAGCAGCACAAAGTAAAGGAGCATTCCCTGTTTTCTTAACATCTGTAAACAGACGGAAATTTGGTGAGGATGGGAAGCTGGTAAATACACTTGGCGATTATCCAGATGCTATGCGTCAGTTGGCAGCAAAAATAGATGTCCCGCTCCTTGATTTACATGTCAAAACGAAAGATCTGTACGAAGGCTATGGTCCGGAAAAATCGAAGGAGCTGTTTGTTTGGCTGGGCGCAAAGGAGCATCCAAATTATCCGGAGGGTCTGCAGGATGACACCCATTTTTGCACAATAGGCGCCTCTGAAATTTGCAGGCTCGTTCTAGAAGGAATGAAAGAACTTGGGTTAAACATTAGTTAGCATAATTAATATCCAGAGATTAGATTGGAGTGAATGACAAACATGGCAAAAAAACTGTACCATGGTGCGGCTTATTATCCTGAGCTATGGGATGAAAAGACGATACTTACAGATATCCGCCTTATGAAGGAAACAGGGATAAACGTCGTTCGGATTGGGGAGTTCGCCTGGTCAAAAATGGAGCCCATAGAAGGAGAGATAGATCTTACTTTTTTCCGGCAGATCATTTCCTTACTAAACGAGAATGGTATTGAGGTCATTATGTGCACACCAACGGCAACTCCGCCAATATGGATGTCTGACAATCATCCTGAGCGAATGTATGTGGATGCAGACGGCAGAACAATGATTCATGGCTCCCGTCAGCATATTTGTACGAATAATCCCTATTTCAGAAAGCGTGCAGCAATCCTCACCAATGAGCTTGCTAAAGCTTTAGGCGATATGCCTGGTGTTATTGGCTGGCAGCTAGACAATGAATTTAAATGCCATGTTGCCGAATGTATGTGTGCTACATGCAAAGAGCAATGGCATAAATGGCTCGAACATCGTTATCACAATGTGGAGCAATTAAACGATGCCTGGGGAACAGATATATGGAGTGAATATTATCATCATTTCGAGCAGGTGCCGCAGCCTGGCCCTGTACCGTTTTTGCATAATTCCTCCTTAAAAACGATGTATCAGCTTTTTTCAACAGAAGCAATAGCCGAATTTGCCGAAGAACAAGCAGCAATTATCCGCGAGCATTCACAATTACCAATCACTCATAACAGCACCATCATGTTCGCTGTCGACAATGAGCGCCTCTTTCAAAACCTTGATTTTGCTTCTTTTGACACTTACGCTCCAGCAGCGTCTTATTTTTCCTACTTGTTCAATTGTGATTTATGGCGAAACCTGAAAAAAGGCAAGGATTTTTGGATTATGGAAACAAGTCCATCCTACAGCGCTTCCCTTGAAAGCTATGCGACCCCGCATCCGAAGGGCTACTTGAAAGCAGAAGCGGTAGCAAGCTACGCTCTGGGAGGAGCAGGGTTTTGCTATTGGCTGTGGCGCCAGCAACGAGCTGGATGCGAACAGCCGCATGGCTCGGTTATAAGTGCATGGGGAAAACCGACTGTCGGTTATGAGGAGGTATTAGAGACAGAAAAAGCTCGGATTGCCATTGAGCCATTCATAACAAGCACCCGTCCTCTTCAAGCAGAGGTCGCGATTACCTATTCGGACAGAGCCAAAATATTTCTAAACACAGAGCCTCATAAAGGCTTGCATTATAAAGAATTGATAACCGACATTTATAAGCATACTTTAGCTGCCGGAATACATCGTGACCTGCTGCCAGAAGGCGCAGAACTAAGTGGCTACAAGCTGCTGCTTACCCCTTTTGTTCCTTATTTGTCAGATGATTACATAAACAGAGCGAAAGCATTTGTAGAACAGGGCGGAGTTTGGATTGTTGGACCGATGACAGGCGGCAGAACAGAGCATCACACGATTCATACAGATGCTGCTTTAGGAAAATTAGAAGAGCTTGCGGGAATGGAGACAGCTTTTACCTTCCCTATTGAAAACACTGGCTCTGTTGGAGAAGCATACGGCTTAACAGCTCGTTTAGGATTATGGAGTGCTGTTTTTGACGGGAAGGATGCCAAGGTGATCGGCACAATAAAAGGCGGTCTTGTTTGCGGGAAAGCATTTTTAACAGAAAAACAGCTTGGAAAAGGCAAGCTTGTAATGCTTGGCTCCCTGCCAACAGGTGAAGAGGGCAGCAAAATGCTCACTGAAATGATTCATACCTATGCAAGGGAGGCAGGAGTATTAGCAGACATCAAAGCTACGGAAGGAACAATTGTAGCACCAAGAGAACAGGACGGCAGGAAATATTGGATTGTTGTCAATATGGATGGAAAAGGCGGGAGTGTTACTGTTCCGCAAGCTGTTAGGGATTGTATCACACAGGAGAACATTCCTGCAGGAGAATGGAAGCTAGGGAAATATGACTATCGAGTCTTACAATCTATATAGAGGAGAATAAAAACATGGCTACAAATACTATTAAAATAGCTTATATTGGCGGCGGGTCTCAAGGCTGGGCAAGAAGGTTAATGTATGACCTTGCTTTAGAGCCGCGCCTGTCAGGTACTATTGCTCTTTATGACATTAATCTCAATGCAGCTAAAACAAATCAAAGAATTGGGACACTCATTTCCAACCATCCAGATGCAACAGGAAAATGGACGTATGAAGCGATCCCAACAATCGAGGAAGCACTTAAAGATGCTGATTTTGTGATTATCTCGATTCTCCCAGGTACATTTGCTGACATGGCAATGGATGTTCATTTTCCAGAGAAGTATGGAATCTATCAATCTGTTGGGGATACGGTTGGACCTGGTGGAATAAGGAGAGCTGTCAGGTCGATCCCAATGTTTATGGAAATTGGCGAACAGATTAAGCTGCATTGTCCAGATGCATGGGTCATTAATTATACAAACCCGATGTCTGTCTGTACAAGAACCTTATATAAAGCCTTTCCGCAAATAAAAGCAATTGGCTGCTGCCATGAAGTCTTTGAAACACAGCATTTGTTGGCAAATATGGCAGAAGAAATGCTTGGTGTCACAGTCGAAAACCGTAAAGATATTAAGGTAAGTGTAACAGGCATCAATCACTTTACATGGATTAATGAAGCATCCTATCAAAATATCGATTTATTCCCTCTGTATGCCCGGTTTGCCGAGAAGTACGTACATACAGGCTTTGAAAAGGAACAAGGGAAATGGGAGGAAAGTGTATTCCACTCAAGCAATCGGGTCAAATTTGATTTGTTTCGAAAATATCGGTTAATCGCTGCCGCTGGAGATCGCCATCTTGCAGAATTCATGCCACCTGTTTACTTGAAAAATCCGCAAACCGTAAATGATTGGAAGTTTCATTTAACAACAGTTGATTTTCGTGTGAAGGACCAGCAACGAAAGATAGCAGAAAACGAAGAGGTCTTTACTGATGATACAAAGATTGTCCTTGAGCCCTCTGGGGAGGAAGGTGTCGAAATTCTCTTAGCATTGCTTGGAATAGAAGACCTTGTGACGAATGTTAACTTCCCGAATAAAGGACAAATTCAAAACCTGCCCAATGAAGCTATCGTGGAAACAAATGCCTTAATCCGAAAAAACAGCGTCCAGCCTGTGAGAACAAACGATATCCCCCTTGATGTCGCTAATATGGTGAACAGGCATATTCTTAATCAGGAAGCAGTCATACAAGCTGTTCTAACAAAAGACAAAAATCTGGCACGCAATGCTTTTGTTAATGATCCGCTTATCGCTGCTATTTCATACGAAGATGCAGTTTCCTTATTTGAAGAAATGGACGTATGGCAGCAAGACCAGTGAAAGGAGAGATATATATGACAAAAACAACAGCAGCTGATAAAAAACAGGTAATCGAGACAATTGAGCTGTTAATGACTAATTTAACGAAAATACAGGATGACACAGGAGAATACTTACTGAATTTTGATGGCTTAATTGTAGATGACAAAAGCTGGCATGTTTGGAATTGGCCGCAGGGAGTTGGTTTATATGGAATCTATCAATACTGGAAGCTCACTCAGGACGAGAATGCTATCCAGATAATTCACGACTGGTTCACTGCAAGATTTGCAGAAGGCGTGCCACCTAAAAACGTCAATACAATGGCCCCGCTCTTAACACTGGCATTTCTTTATGAAAAAACTCAAGATCCTAACCTGTTGCCGTATTTGGAGGAGTGGGCAAACTGGGTGATGAAGGAAATGCCTAGAACGAAGGATGACGGCCTTCAGCATATGACATACGGTCCTGAAAACAAAAATCAGCTTTGGGATGATACGCTGATGATGACCGTCCTGCCACTTGCAAAAATCGGGATGCTGACACATAGAAAAGAGTATGTAGAGGAAGCGAAAAAGCAATTTCTGATTCATATTAAATACTTGGCAGATAGACGATCAGGGCTATGGTTCCACGGCTGGACATTTGAAGGAAATCATCATTATGCAGAGGCGCTGTGGGGAAGGGGGAATTGCTGGATAACAATTGCTATTCCTGAACTGATTGACATATTGGAATTACAAGAAGGGGATTTCTTTCGCAGCTTCCTCCTTGATACATTAAACAGACAAATAGAAGCACTTTACGAGCTGCAACATGACAGCGGGTTATGGCACACATTGCTTGATGACCGTTCCTCCTATTTAGAAGCATCTGCATCTGCTGGGTTTGCCTATGGAATCTTGAAGGCTGTGCATAAGGGCTATGTGGCAGAAAAGTATCGAGAGACCGCTTATAAGGCAATAGAGGCTATAAGAGCGGAGATAAACACAGACGGCGTGCTGCAGAAGGTCTCTGTCGGCACAGGGATGGGAGATTCACGGCAATTCTATAAAGATATCAGAATCACCGCCATGCCATATGGGCAATCCCTTGCTGTGCTCTGTCTGGCTGAGTTCCTGCAGGATTGTCAGTGATAAAAGGTATGATGAGGAAGCCCTTGGATACACATGGGCTTCCGAAAAACAACAAAATGAAAACGTTTTACTAATATTAGAAAATGAGGTGTCTGCAAATGACTTGGAAAAAAGGTTCTTCTTATGTAAGAAAAGCACTTTGTGCTGCTGTAGCACTGCCGCTATTATTTGTGGATACAAGCGGAGTCTTTGCTGCTAGTTCAAAAGACAAGTATGCCACACAGAAGGTTCAGCTTGAGTATTTGGACAGAGGCTTGACTGCTGCACAAACGTCTGAAGGAATATTCCTTAGCTGGCGGCTTTTAGGAACAGAGGTGACAGGCTATACGAAAACGGGAATGAAGGGTGCCACGTTTCATGTTTATCGAGATAACAAGAAAATCGCTGCTGTTACAGACAGCACCAATTTTCTTGATAAAAAAGGGACCGCCAAGTCTGCCTATGAGGTACGAGCGGTAGTGAACGGCAAAGAGGTCGATGAAAGTGACGAGGTTCGCCCATGGTCCAATCAGTATTATGATTTACCGCTCCAAAAGCCTGCTGATGGTGTCACACCTGCTGGGGAGGCTTACACCTATTCTGCGAACGATATGAGTGTCGGTGATGTGGATGGCGATGGCAAATACGAGTATTTCGTAAAATGGGACCCATCTAACTCTAAGGATGTATCACAAAAGGGCTATACAGGCAATGTCTATATTGACTGTTATACGCTGGAAGGCATATTGCTTTATCGAATTGACCTTGGTGTGAATATTCGTGCAGGTGCTCATTATACGCAAATGTCTGTATATGATTTTGATGGGGACGGTAAAGCAGAAATGATGTTTAAGACGGCTCCAGGTACAAAGGTCATTCACTATGACAAAAAAGGCAATATCACGTCTGAAAAGTACATTACAATGCCAAAAGAAGATATTAAAGCTGGTTACAGTAATAAAGACGACTATCGCATGAGTGCTGATGATTATTATGATCATATGGTGGAAATGTTTATGAATTGGCATAAGCAAGAAGAGGTCGTGAACGGTAATTGGCCAAAAACGCTGGAAGAGGCATTTGGAACGGAGAAAAAATACAGCTACCCGTTAGCGAAACAGGATGCAGAAAGCCTTGTCGATTACTTCATGGATGTATATGCCCCAAGCAGAAGCACGCGTAATGATTTAAGGACATTTGAAGGCTTTATCGTAGATGGTCCTGAGTATTTATCTGTGTTTGAAGGCTCGACAGGCAAGGAGCTAGAAACGATCCATTATGAAACAGACAGACATGATGATGGGCTTATGTGGGGCGATTATGCGATGGCACGAATTGAACCTGGTAACCGTGTTGACCGCTTTTTAGGCACTGTGGCTTATCTTGATGGTAAGAAGCCGTATGCTGTGTTTGCCAGAGGCTATTATACAAGAACAACCCTTGTGTCTTACAGCTGGGACGGCAAGCATATACAGAAAAAATGGGATGTTGACAGCGGATGGACACCAATGTCCAATCCATTCAATGACAGTCCACACGGCAAGGATGGTACAAATAAAGAATTCGCCTCTTTAACAACACAAGGAGCGCATTCATTAGAGGCTGCTGATGTAGATGGTGACGGTAAGCAGGAAATTGTGTATGGCGGTGCGACAATTGATGATGACGGCTCGCTTTTATACAGTTCTATGGGTGTTCTGCCTGAAGGAAGCTCTGCACCAGGAACAACTGCAAGAATTGGCCATGGGGATGCTCTCCATGTGACTGATATTGATCCAGACCGTCCGGGGTTGGAGATATACATGGTGCATGAAGGAGCAACAGGTGCCCCGTATGGCTATACTTTAAGGGATGCTAAGACCGGCAAAGTAATTTATGGCGGATATACAGGCAAGGATACAGGAAGAGGGATTATCGGTGATATTGACCCAGCAAAGCGCGGACTTGAAACATGGGCAAACACTGGTGTCGGTTTATATACAGCAAAAGGAACAAAGCTCGGTGACACAGCACCAGGGACAAATATGAATATTAAATGGGCAGCAGATATGACAACACAAATAGTTGATGGTGCACTTGATGTAACTCCGACAATTGAAGATTGGCAGAAGGGAAGACTTTTAACCTTAGACGGCACAAGAACAAATAACGGCACAAAGGGAAATCCTTCACTTGTAGCTGATATTTTTGGCGATTGGCGCGAGGAGCTGCTTGTCCGCACGACAGACAGCTCAGCAATCAGAGTATATCTCAGCACAGAAGTAACAAACAGAAAGCTCTACACACTTATGCATGATGTTCAATACCGCACTGGTGTTGCAAGACAAAGCACTACCTATAATCAGCCTTCGTACACAAGCTTTTATTTCGCAAGTGATACAGATTGGTCGAAGGTGCCTGTTCCGACATTGAATACTCCTGGATTAGCTGTAATATTAGAGCAGCTGCTGACAGATTATAAGGCGAAGGGAGAGCTGTCAGGAAAAGCATATACACAATTAAACAGCAGCCTTCAACAGGCATTAAAACATCAGCATAAAGGCAATACAAAGCAAGCATTAAAGTCACTTGATAAACTAATTGATCAGATCAGTAAAGAAAAAAGTAAAAACATCTCACCTGAGGCAGCTAAAAACTTAACGAAGCACGCACTGCTGCTGAAGGATTCATGGACATAATAAATAGTAACAAACAGCCTTCTGATTGCTTCAGGAGGCTGTATTATGCTTATGCTAAGTCGTTTTTCCATGCAGATACTTGCTTAATTAGTTGATTTTTTTCCTGTGCCAGCTGTTTTAGGCGATGGCCATTTGCTCCAGATGGGTGGGGAAAACCAGTAAGAAAGGGCTGACTAATTTTACCTGCTGAAGCTAGTTCCTTTAGCATCTCATCGACAATTTTTCCTAGTGGAATGATTAAAGCATTGTTGTCGATTAGCTTTAGTTCCTCTGGAAACACCGAGAATACAAAGGAGGTAAGAAGATTACTGCTCTTCATAGGCGGATTATGACCTGTGTAGTTTTTTCCTTTATAAAAGACAGGATATTTAAGAAGGGAGGTAGTATGCAAAAACGAGCGTTTGTTTGCAAACAATTCCGTACAGCTAGATAAACCAAAAGCTTTATGAAGTCCAATTTCATCTAGCATCGCAATTAAATTTGCCCGAATTGTACCAGCATAGCTTGCTGTTTCTTTTGTAAATTGCAGTTTATCTATTAAAGATTGCTGCTCGCACGATAAATAAGCCTCAAAAGCCGTTTTCATTTGCAGCCAGCCAGGAGTTATACCAACAATGACAATTTTTGCATTCTTGTTAACATAATCATTATGTGGTGAATAATACATAACAAGATCATGTTCAGCATAAATTTGAAATTCTGTCGTAAACAATAATTCTTTTGAAACGGATGTATGTAAAGGCAATGAATTTAATGCTGGAAGAAAATCAAAATACATGAACATAAGCTCCTAAAAACATATTTATTCCTTTTATTATGGCAGAAGAAGAGAAAACTAACAGCAAGAATGATTATTAGGATTTTCATTTTTTCTAGTTTACATAATATATATTATCACAAGCAAAACTAAAATTGAAAAATCTTGTCTCAAATTTAAGTATACTTTAGATAGTGAGACAGAATAAAAAATTTAATGAAATCTGTTTATATTGTTTTTATTACTGTTTTTATGTGATGTTTTGGTTCTAGATTCCTTTTTCTTGATCTGCTAGCAAATATTTTGTTCTTTAGATTAAATTTAGTTTGCTTAATTAATAATATACTTTATCATGTCTTTATTAATTGATTTCACGATAAATTAATTACTATTAGATTCATTTTCCTAGTTCACTTTTGATTATTATGTAAGCGCTTTTCATACAAAAAAACTAGACATAATGTTTATATGTCTAGTTTCATAGGTTCATTTTAATATTGCTTTTATCTCTTTCCTTCGTTCCATATATAGGAATATTTTTTTCATGATAATTGGTACAATAAATAGAATAAATAATAATCGGAACAGCTGGTATGTGGTAATGATCGTTAAATCGGCATGCACAGCTTGACCTAAAATGGCCATTTCAGCCATTCCCCCTGGTGCTAAGCCAATAAATGCAGTTAATAAGGAGATATTCTCTTCTATCCCCAACAATATGGCGGAAAGTAGAAATGTAAAGCTTACAAGCACAATTGACGAAATAACGGAAACGACAAGAAAACGTGATTTATTTTCAATTTTTCCGAATTTCATCTGTAATCCTAAATCAATCCCAATCAACAGCTGTGCTGCAGCTATTATTGGTGTTGGAATTGTTGGCACATTAACACCTGCAAGCAGCAAAATGGCAATAACAATGAGCGGTCCGAGCATAAATGGAGTTGGAAATTTGCATTTTTTTGCGATGATTCCAGCAATAAAGGCAATTGCCATAAACGGCAGAATCAGCCAGCTCACAGGTGCTCCTGCTGCAACAGATACTACTGTACTGCCAGCATGCAGGATTGGACTGTATACAACAAAAGGCACTAGCATAATCACTGTTATTATCCTGCATACTTGTATAATCGTAACGACGGTAAGATCTATTCCCTTTATTTCAGAGCTGATGGCTATCATTTGCGTCAGTCCACCGGGTATGCTCCCTGCTATCGTTGACTTTAAATTACTGTGTGTCAGTTTATTTGTCACAACTGCCAACAGCAGACTGAACAGGATTAAACCAACTGTCATAAGGAGCATCGACGGCAGATGTGTGACCATATCCAATAGAGTTTGTTTATTAAAATGTTCCCCAATTGTATAGCCGATTGGAATTAACCCGTATGTTCGAAAGGAAAAAGGTAGTTTTGGAGTCTGTTTGGAGAGCTTTACATAAGCTAATGTGCCAATCATGGCACCTAAGAGCCAGGCTAACGGCAAATGGCACAAATAAAAAACTGTACCACCAATAAGCGCTGATGCTAACATTTTATAAAATGACATGCAATATCCCTTCCTGCTAATTTAATAGATGTATATACATATACTATCATAAAAATTAGTTGGAAATACGAAATATTTTATCAGGAAAAATTACTCAACCTGCTTTTAATTAACATGGCTGAGTAATTTTTTAGGTTATTTTGTTTTGCTGCTAATTTCTTTTACTTTAAATTTTTCTAGCTTCCATCCATCTTTTTTGCTTGTCCATACTGTTTCCAGATAGGCAATTTTATCAACTGCTGCTATTCCACTAATGATTTGCTTGCCTTCTAATGCGAATTTTTGCTTATACCTAGAAGGTTTTAAACTAGTGAAAGGATTGATGATAAGCTCTGTCGACTCATTTAAATGCCCGTTTTGGTACAAGCCTAATTGTTCATATGTATTTTTCCGTTCATATAAATCAAAATTATACGTTTTTAGACCATCAATAACGAGCTCTGCTTTATAATCATCCTTAAAGCTGCTTGTCATTACAGGTAATTCAGGAATTGCTACTTCCTTTATTTCTGTCCCATTAAAATCAAATATTTGGTATCTTTTTCTGCTGTTTCGTTCGTTATCAGAAATCGTCAGAAACATTTCCTCCTGTTTATCACCATCAAGATCATACAGTTCTAAGTTTGGGTTATATCCACCGTCCATCGTTATATCTGCTTTCGTTTCTTTTTCGTTTGATACTTGAATTGTCAGCTTTTTATAGAAATTGTCTTCATCCTCAGAAGAAATGCCAGTTAACGTCATGTTTTCCATTTTTCCATCGCCGTTGAAGTCCTTTTGTTCTTTCAATAATATTTTTTCTTGCTCTTCATTTTCTAATGCGTATGCGCCTGTTATCGCACTTAGTGACATGAAAAAAAATGCTGTGAATGCGAACAATAGTTCTTTTCTCAATATTATCCCTCCTACATAAATCCCATTATTAATATCATCTCCAATAATGGAAAAAACATGTAAGAAAGGAAAAGAAAAAATCCTCCACCATGTGGTGAAGGATTTTTTTCTTAAGCTTCAGCAAGCTTGGTAATCCATGCAGATACGGCTTTCCCAGCTTCTGATTCGTCGATTACAAACGAACCATTGGAATATCTGTCATTGAATCGAATGGATTCGACCAATACTTCTTCAAGCATTCCTTTTTCTGTATGAATATGAACAATATCTGCTTTTGCAGCAATAAACATATTAACAATACGATGTGGATTCGATTTAAGTTCTCTTAGCATAACAACGCCACGCTTCGCCCTGCCGCCGTTTTCGAATTCACTTAATTTCATTTTCTTAATGGATCCTCGTTGTGTGATAATAACGACCGATTCACTTTTCTCATCCGTAATGATTTGACCTGAGACAACAAAGTCATCATCCTTCAAGGCTATACCCTTCACGCCGGAAGCTCTTGGTCCAACAAGATTCACTTCTTCCTCGTGGAAGCGTAATGCATAGCCATAGTGTGTTGCCATTAAGATTTCTTTCGTTCCATCTGTAACGACAACATCTACTACCTCGTCATCGCCTTTCAAGTTTAAGGCAACAAGGGGCTTGCTATAGCGCTGTGCTTTATAGCTTGTCATTTCAGTCTTTTTCGCCATTCCATTTTTAGTGAAGAATAGCAAGTATTTGCCTTCCTCAAAGCTTTTAACAGGAATAGCATGGATGATGCTTTCATCCCTGTCAATTGGAATGATATTGGAAATATGCTGACCAAGATCCTTCCAGCGAATATCTGGGAGTTCATGAACAGGGCAATATAAATAATTCCCTTTATTCGTGAACAACAATACAACTTCTGTTGTATTAATATCCAGCTTGGCGAGAATTCGGTCTGTATCCTTCATACCGAAATCCTGTCCATTGCTTGCGGCAAAAGAACGCTGACTTGTACGCTTTATATAACCTTCCTTCGTTACAGTAACGATAACATCCTCACTGCCGACAAGCACTTCAAGATTGATTTTGATTTCCTCAATCTCCGCTTGAATAACAGTCCGACGCTCAGAAATAAAGCGTTTTTTGACATCCTTCAGCTCTTTTTTAATAACGGACACCAGCTTTTTCTCACTTGAAAGAATGGCAGACCATTCCTCGATTTTTTTTGCTAGCTCTTCAGCTTCTGCTGTCAATGCTGTTATATCCGTATTCGTCAATCTGTAAAGCTGCAAGGAAACAATCGCTTCTGCTTGCGCTTCAGAAAAATGGAAGGATGAAATCAAATTATCCTTAGCATCTCGTTTATCTTTAGAAGCACGGATTGTTGTGATAACTTCATCTAAGATCGATAGTGCTTTAATAAGTCCGTCAACAATATGCTGTCTTTCCTTTGCTTTTTCAAGATCAAAACGAGTCCTTCTTATGACAACATCCTTTTGATGCTCAATATAAGCATCAAGCATCTCAAGAATGCCCATTAGCTTTGGACGTTTATTGTGGATGGCTACCATATTGAAGCTATAAGTAATTTGTAAATCTGTATTTTTATATAAGTAATGAAGAATGCCAGATGCGTCTGCGTCTTTTTTCAGTTCAACGACAATTCTCAAACCAGTACGGTCGGTTTCGTCACGCACCTCTGAGATGCCCTCCACCTTGCGATCAAGTCTGATTTCATCCATTTTTTTCACTAAATTACTTTTGTTTATTTCATAAGGTATTTCTGTAATAACTATTTGCTGTCTCCCGCCGCGAATGTCTTCAATGGCAGCTTTACCTCTAACGATGATTTTGCCTTTTCCTGTTTCATAGGCTTTTTTTATGCCTTCCACGCCTTGGATAATGCCGCCTGTCGGGAAATCAGGTCCTTTAATATGCTGCATAATGTCATCTACTGTTGATGCAGGATTGTCCATTCTTTCAATGACACCATCGATGACTTCTCCAAGATGATGTGGTGGAATATCAGTAGCATACCCAGCAGATATTCCAGTTGAACCATTTACAAGCAAGTTTGGAAACTTGGCAGGTAAAACAGTCGGTTCATTGGATGTATCATCAAAGTTTGGAATGAAATCGACTGTTCTTTTATCAATATCCTTAAGCAGTTCAGACGATATAGCAGAAAGTCTTGCTTCTGTATAACGCATGGCCGCTGGCGGATCACCGTCGATGCTTCCGTTATTTCCATGCATTTCTATCAGCAAATTTCTAACTTTCCATTCCTGGCTCATACGGACCATTGCTTCATACACAGAGCTGTCACCATGAGGATGGTAATTACCGATAACATTTCCGACAGTTTTAGCTGACTTACGGAAGTTCTTGTCATGCACATTGCCGTCTACATGCATCGCATATAATATACGGCGTTGTACCGGTTTTAAACCATCACGGGCATCAGGTAATGCCCGTTCTTGAATGATGTATTTACTGTAACGTCCAAAGCGATCACCGAGAACGTCCTCTAAAGGTAAATCACGAAATTGTTCTGTTGAACTCATGATTCATCCCCCTCCTCTGCAACCACGATATTTTCATTTTCGAGAATATTTCCTTCTTCTTCTAAACCAAACGCTACATTTGATTCAATCCACTTACGGCGCGGTTCTACCTTATCGCCCATCAATGTCGTAATGCGGCGTTCAGCTCTTGCGATATCATCGATTTTAACGCGTATTAACGTACGAGTATCAGGATTCATTGTCGTATCCCAAAGCTGGTCGGCATTCATCTCACCCAACCCTTTATAACGTTGCAAAACATAGCCTCTGCCGACTTTTTTAATGGCATCCTGCAAGTCATCATCGCTCCATGAATACTCAATAACCTCTTTTTTGCCAGATCCTCTGCTTACCTTGTAAAGCGGTGGTAAGGCAATATATACTTTGCCTGCTTCTACTAGCGGCTTCATATAGCGATAGAAGAATGTCAGCAGAAGTACTTGGATATGTGCTCCGTCTGTATCGGCATCTGTCATAATGATGACTTTATCATAATTGGAATCTTCAATATTGAAGTCTGCTCCAACTCCCGCTCCAACAGCATGGATGATGGTATTGATTTCTTCATTTTTAAAGATATCAGACAGCTTTGCTTTTTCTGTATTGATTACCTTACCTCTTAAAGGAAGAACTGCCTGGAAGCGTCTGTCTCTGCCTTGCTTAGCAGAACCACCAGCTGAATCACCCTCTACAAGATAAAGCTCATTTTTTTGCGGGTTTTTCGATTGTGCAGGAGTAAGCTTGCCGGAAAGCACCGTTTCCCCGCGCTTTCTTTTCTTGCCACTTCTTGCTTCTTCTCTTGCTTTACGAGCAGCTTCACGTGCTTGATATGCCTTGATTGCTTTCTTAATGAGAAGAGAGCTCGTCTCAGGATTTTCTTCAAAAAAGTAAGCAAGATGCTCTGAAACTACTGCATCAACAGCAGATCTAGCTTCACTTGTACCAAGCTTTCCTTTCGTTTGCCCTTCAAATTGAAGCAGGTTCTCTGGAACACGGACAGAAACAATCGCTGACAGTCCTTCACGAATGTCAGATCCATCCAGATTTTTATCCTTTTCCTTAAGAAGATTAACCTTTCGTGCATACTCATTGAACATTCTTGTCATGGCAGTCTTACTGCCAGCCTCATGTGTTCCGCCGTCTTTCGTACGAACGTTGTTAACAAAGGACAAGACGTTTTCTGAATAGCCATCATTAAATTGGAAAGCGAACTCCACTTCAATTCCGTTGCTTTCTCCTTCAAGGCTGACAACAGGGTGAAGGTTATCCTTCTCTTCATTCAAATATTCAACAAAGGCTTCAATCCCATTTTCATAATGAAAAACAGCATGCTCCCCTTGGCGATCATCGATTAACTCAATTTTTAAGCCTTTTAATAAAAAGGCAGATTCACGCAAACGTTCTGAAAGCGTTTCAAAATTATAAGTAGTTGTAGAGAAGATGGTAGGATCTGGCTTAAAGTGAATAGTTGTGCCGGTTTGATTTGTTTTACCGAGCTTTTCAAGCGTCGTTACCGGCTTGCCTCCATCTTCAAAACGCTGTTCATATATAAATCCGTCCCGCTTAATTTTAACGACAACCCACTCAGACAGCGCGTTAACAACAGAAGCACCAACACCATGCAGCCCGCCGCTTGTTTTGTAACCGCCTTGTCCAAACTTTCCACCTGCATGAAGAATCGTAAAGATTACTTCAGGTGTCGGCTTGCCGATTTTATGCATTCCTGTCGGTAATCCTCGTCCTTTATCCTGAACACTTATTGAATTATCCTTATGGATTTTCACGATGATTTCTTCACCAAAGCCGGCCAATGCCTCATCGACAGCATTGTCCACTATTTCATATACTAAATGATGCAATCCTCTTGCATCTGTGCTTCCGATATACATACCAGGACGTTTCCTAACTGCTTCTAGTCCTTCCAGCACCTGAATGGCATCATCGTTATAGTCAAATGGTTGTTGATTTTTCGCCACAGACATACCCCTTTCACCTCAAAAACACGACATATTATCTTTTTATGTAGCATGTCGAACAATTGTTTATGTATTCGTCTATAATTTCATTAATCCTCTAAAAGAGAAGAATTATTTTTTCTTTAGTCTTTTTGCCTTCTATAGTGGACGAAGGACACCATTTTATGCATGTGAGATAAAATAGATCATACCAGAACAACTGTTCTTATGATATGATAACAGCATTTTTTCAACAAGCAAATGTATAATTCGATTATTTTCTGAAAATAGTCGTTTAGATTCAATATTATACCAAGAAAGCAAAAAGAGAAAAGCTTTTTTTTATAAGGTTCGTTTCAAGCATCTTAATTATGTTAACACATATTTCTTATAAAAAAAACGCTAACCGCCGTTTCTCCTCCAACGTCTTTACCGCTTGCTTATTTATAAAAATAAAAAAACAGATGCAAATGAGGCGGTATCTCAAGCGGAATATATTAGCTTGAGAAGCCTTATTCACATCCGTTTTCACGGTTTATTTTGTCAAAGCGTGTTCGACTTTAATGCATCTGTCCATAATTACGGTATAACCCTTATCTTTCAAAGTGTTAAAGGTTTCTTCATGTACAAGTCCTTGCTGTGCCCAAAATACGTCTGCATCAATCTTTTCGAATTCCGCAGCTACCTCTGGGAGAAATTCCGATCTTCTGAATACATTGACGATATCAACATGCTCTTTAATCTCTGTCAGGCTCTTATATGCTTTTTTGCCGAGAACTTCATCCACTGTAGGGTTAACGGGAATGATATCATAACCCGCCTGCATCATAGCGTTTGCGATCATAAAAGACGTTCTCTCCGGATTATCACTTAAACCAACAACCGCTATTGTTTTAGCTTTTTTAAGAATTTTGCCAATTTCTTCTCTGCTTGGGTTTTCAATTGCCATTATTTCTCCTCCTCTATGGTCTTGTTTACTTTATATTGATTCCCCTTAAATACAAGCAGGAACCATCTTTATTACCATTTATACTAGTCCAGTTTAAGTGTAAATAGCAAATAAAATGCAGGAACATTTTCCTTTATTCTGCTTCTTTATCCTTATTCTTTTTTTCCTTCCTTTCAACCATTGCTCGGTAAATTTGGGTATGCATACTACCTTGTTCAATGTTTTGTAAAAAGAATTCACCAATTAGCTTTTGATAATCTTCATCATCTGTCATTTTTTTACTTTGTAGTTCCATTTCCGCAAGTCCCTCATACTCTGTCATTAAGGCATATGTATGGTCATTACCAGATATAGGTGTCAATATTTCGACCTTATGCGAATAATTTTCATTGCTGAACTTTTTTAATTCACGTAGGTTTTCAAGTCCCTCCTTAAATTTATCCTGTTTTAAAGAGAATGTTTGGTATACATAAACAGTCATTTTACAGTACCTCCAAAGAATCAGTTATGATACATTATCATGCCCTTTACAGCTAAAAAAATTCCAATACTAAAAAGGATAAAAAGAGCAGCACAAAGCCGCTCCTGATAAACATTATTATCTTTTTTCCAATGCATTTAAACGCTGATTAACTCTTTGCAGACTGCGCTCAAGCTGGTCAATGTCTCGTTGCTGCTGGTTGTTTTCCCGCTCAAGCTGATTGATTCTTCTCTCCCATTGTTTCCACTGGGGCATGTTAAACAGCTGAGATAACTGCATTTGTCTATTTGGATCATCATAATAACCTTGTTGATAATTGTAGTCATAGGAAACTTGAGGATAGCTATAATTTACATAAGGATACATATAGGCAACTCTCCTTTTTTTATATCTGCCATACAATATGCATCAACCCATAGATTGATAAGGACAGTCGCCTAGTTTCCCTGATAGGAGACTTGGTCTTTTTTAAGCGTAAGACTACTCCGCTTTCTTGTGCATATAGTAGCTGTAAGCATACTAATGGAGGTTAACCAATGAATCATATTGTAAAAAGTGGGGAGACCTTGACCCAAATAGCAAGAGATTACCGGCTGTCATTATCTGCTCTTTTACAGGCGAACAGTGGTATTAATCCTAATATCATTAATCCAGGACAAATTATCCTAATCCCTGGCTTGCCTTCTCCACAAAGTATTCCATATCAACTAGATGTATCTGTTGGAGCCCGCACACTAAGACTTCTTAGGAATGGTGTCCTGCAGAAACAATACCCAATCGCTGTTGGCCGTATGCTAACAAGCACGCCTGTCGGTAATTATGTTATCATCAATAAAGCACCAAATCCTGGAGGTCCATTCGGTACATTATGGATGAGTCTTTCAAAGGAGCATTATGGCATACATGGCACAAACAATCCTAGTTCCATTGGCAAAGCTGTTTCAAAAGGATGTATCCGTATGTATAACAAAGACGTTGAGGAGCTTGCTAGCATTGTCCCAATCGGCACGGCTGTGTTTATTCATCCTTAATTTCTTTTTATTCCACGTATGTAACAAACTCACGAACCGGCTTACGATATCCTCGCGGCTGTCTGCTTTCTACCTTTTCTTTGCCAATGGTAATCATTAGCACCACTTCCTCCTCAGCAGGAACTTGCAGTAACTGGCGGACCTCCTGCTGATTAAAACCAATCATTGGGCATGTATCCCAGCCTTGATTCTTGGCTGCAAGCATAAACAGCATGGCAGAAAGGGAAGCGTTTCGGATAGCCTCTTCTTTTAGAAATTCTGTACCACGATCTTCATAAAAAGCAGTAGTATCTGATACTAAATGATCATATTCTTGCTTATTGACAATGCAAAGCATTTGCAGGCCCTCATAAATATCACCAGCTTGTTTGTAGGCATGTTTGTTTCCAACTACCAGTATGACTGCAGAGGCACTTGCTACTTTATATTGACCTTGTGCTGCGGCTCTGATTTTTTCTTTCATATTCGCATCAAGCACTGTTATGTATCGAGTATGCTGCAAGTTAAAAGCGGATGGAGCCAGCTTAACTGCTTCAAAAATAGTATTTAATTCTTCCTTTGTAATGGGGTTACCTTCTAAAAAGTTACTGGCAGAGCGTCTTTCCTTCACTATATCTAAAAATTCAGCCATGGTTTTTCTCCTTTAATGGTTATTTATCTCGAATTAAAGATATATGAAATTTGTTTTCACGTAAAGTTTTTTGCCTCATCCCTTCCTTCTACTTCCACCATAAAGGTGAAAGCTGAGCTGCCTCGTTCCCACTTTGCAGAAACAACGTAAATATATACTCCTCTTTTCTCAGGGAGCACTAAATAATTACCGTCCAAAACTGCCGTATTTTCCTGATCATTTGACCAATTTGCCACATTTATCGAATTTTCAAAGGGAGTTCTCGTGAATGTCAACTTAACGCGATCACCAGGATGAACATAAACCGCTTCTATTTCCTTCTCTTTCCATACTATCTCTGGTGTGGGAGCATCACTGCAAACGCTTTGTAAAACTCCATCCCAACAATAGCTCCCTTGTACAGTAGGCACTATTTGACCATTTATAGTAAAGATTGCAGCAGGCATGCTGACACGACTTTCAAAAAAGATAATCATACTAAGCAAAATACCCACTATCAGCAACGAAATCAGCTTTTTCATTGATATTCCTCCTTTCACTCATTAGACGTACCTTTGGAAAAATATGTTACTTTCAAATAAAAAAACGCCTAAATTGGCGTTTTAGTTAATTCCTATGAATGGATATTTTAAAATAATAACAACTACGGTTATTTAACAGGAACTTGGAACCTTTTTACTGAAAATGGGCTAATATTATGTTCCGTTTTCCCTGTTGCTACGAGATCACTTAAGATTTGGCCGACTACACTGCTGAATTTAAAGCCATGACCCGAGAAGCCGGCAGCAATAGCAACATTTTTATAAGTAGGATGAAGGTCAATGATAAAGTCTTCATCCGGCGTCAGAGTATATGTGCACGTCTTCCCAAATTTCAATTCCTTCGTTAATGGCATATAAGTGGATAGGAACTGCTGCACATCTCCTGCATCCTCCGCTACTTCGCCAAATGGGCTGACTGCTACGTCTGGGTCCATCTTGATGCCTCCGTCATGCCTCCCTATCTTTAGGCCAGCTTCCGCAATGCTGGGGAAGCCATAATACATCCCTTGATCTGTTTCAAAGGAAAACGCCGGAAAGTTTTCGCTTCCATAATGCACATCGTCTGCCTCAAACCAGGCGAAGGTTTTTCTTGTGGGGCTTAATGGGAGATGGAGACCAAGCTTAGCTAGAAGCTTCCCTGCCCATGCTCCTCCACTAACAATAAGAGAATTTGCTTGATACGTATTGCTTGCTGTTTTAACTGTTACGGAACTTTCCTGTACCTCTATATCCAACACTTTTGTGTATGTAAGCAGATCCGCACCTCTTTCAATCGCAAGCTTTTTATAGGCTTCTATGCATGCCTCGCTTTTAAGTACACCAGATGACTTTTCAAAACAGCCGATATAATTGTCAGGAAGCTTAATACCTGGCCAACGCTCCATCACCTGGTTAGCATCTAATTTATCGACTGCAAGCTTATATGTATGTGCACTATCCATAATATTTTTCAGGAAAACGGAATCGTCTTTCCCGATGTTCAGGACACCTGTTTGTAAGAACAGCTCCTCTTTAGAAAGCTCCGCAAGCTCCATCCATAGCTCTTGAGCTTTTAATGCTAACGGCACATATTCCGCACCTTCTCCATATGCATGCCTGATTATGCGTGTATCTCCATGGTGACTACCGTTCGTGTGCGGTGGATCAAAAGCATCAATCAGTAGTGTTTTAATCCCTCGTTTCGCTAAATAGTAGCCTGCCGCCATTCCCATTGATCCAGCGCCAACTATTATTGCATCATATTGCGTCATTACGATAACTCCTCTCTATCTATACAAACTCTTTTGTTATAAAGCCAATCATACCATTGTTCTACTTTCGGAAAAATAAAAAAATAAACACTAAACAAAAAAATGGCTTCATCCAAATAAGGATATGCTCAAGAACTAGGAATCCGCATACTTTATAAAGAGTCTGACAAAGAGGTGAATTACATGCAATTTGGACCATTCCAACCGTATATGCCATGGGGACAAGGACAACAAAGCTACAATCCATACAGAAATTGGCAACAATCTCCACATTCCAACCCGTTTGGAGGCTGGCAAGGCTATCAGCAGCCATCTTATGACAACTGGAACCACAACTACCATGACCATGATCATTATCCATTTGGAGGCTATCAGCAGCCTTATCAACACCAAAACTGGCAGGACCCACATAACGGCTTCCAACAAAATTATTGGAAAAAGGATCATCAACATCCAAATGGTCATTGGGATGAATGGCATAAGCAATACCCACAAGGACGTTAATTCAGGAGAAAAGAGGTGGTTACTACCTCTTTTTTCTATTTAATAATGAAATAACAATTAATATCATGCTAGGTGGTAGGTGTATCCATATATGTTGCAAAGATTATTATCTATCCAATGACTTAAAAAGCCTGCTTAAAAATGATGAATCTCGCAGATGAAGCGCTCAAGAATCGCTCGTGTGAATACATACAGCCAGATGCTTTAAAGACTTTATATTAAAAAGGCTAGAAACTAAAAATAAGCAGGAGGACAGCCCTCCTGCTTATTACTTTACACCTGTTTAGAATTTGTTTTTAATACTTCCACTGGTCTTGTTAACAGCGAAACTACTGTAAGTACGATAAGGTTGATAATTAATGCAATGATTCCCACATTAAAATCCTGAATTGCTTGTGGCAGGAATGGGAATATTGTTCCGACTGTTGAGCCGGAAATCGTCACAAACGCAACCGTTGCTACACCTGTTGAGATACCGGCAAATGCACCTGCTTTTGTTACGAAGTTATTTTTCATTAAACTGAACAATAGTGTTGGGAATAGCTGTGTTACTAAGCTATAGCCCATAAGAAGCAAGGCAACTAATGTTCCGCCGCCCTTAAAGGTAACAAACACGGAAATCAAGGCAACGACTGGAACTAGATAACGTGCCATACTTGTAACCTGCTTGTCTGTGGCACTTGGCTTCAATACTTTGTAGACGTTTTTTGCAAGGAGTGTTGCTGCTGCCATCAAAATCATCGAACCAGGAACAAGCGCAGTTAAAATCCCAGCTGCTCCAATAATACCAACTACCCATGGATCAAATGTTTGAATGGACAAGCGAAGCAATGCCAAATCTGTGTCTGCTCCAGTTAATGTTGGCACTTGCAGGATTGCGGCAAAACCAACGAAAAAGACGAATAAAAGAACCAATTGATATAATGGCATGAAAATGGCATTTTTTCGGAACGCTTTTTCTCCTTGAGAGGAATAAATAGAACCGAATGTATGTGGCCACATATAAAAGCCTAATGCAGTTAGTAAAACAGTTGTTACAAACCAAGAAGAGCTTTGTCCGGAATCTGGCAAGGAAAGAAAGCCTGCCTTCGCAGAATCAATTGCTTCAAACATTGGCTGAATACCGCCATAATAATGATGCGGTAAATAAATTCCCAAGAAAAGTACAACACCAAGAATAAGGATATCCTTTGCAACAGCTGTCCAGGCAGATCCGTGAATCCCTGATACCATGACATAAACGGTTACAACAACAATGCCAATCCAGATGGCTACTGTTGGTGAAATATGGCCATAGGATGCTTCTGATACAATGATGCCAAGTCCTTTTAATTGAAGAACAAAGTATGGAATCATTGCGACAAACCCAACAAGAGACACAAGAATTCCTAAATAAGGACTTTTATATTTGCTGACGAAAAAGTCTGATTGAGAAACGAGCCTGTTATCCTTAGCATAACGCCAGATTTTTGGAAGTAAAAAGTAAGACATAATATAAGCAAGTGCACCGTATGAAATAATATAATACGTTGGTCCACCTTTACTATATGCCCAGCCGCTTCCGCCAAGGAAGGTAAAGGTTGTATAGATTTCTCCTGCCATCAATACGAATACTAGAATAGATCCAAAGCCTCTTCCCCCAACAGACCATTGCTCCAAATCCATGTCTTTTCCTTTTTTTGCACGTATTCCTAAAAAGATTGATAATAGCATTGTGGCAAAAATGATGACTAATGCTGCGTTCATTCTGCTTCACCTTCTTTGTTTTTTGGATCGATTTTATAAATAATTGCCATAATAACAGATGTTAGTACTGTCCATAACACACACCAAAACAGCAAAAACGGCATTCCTAACACATATGGTGTAACCTGGTTAAATACATATGCTCCTCCAAGCATAAAAACAAACGGAAGCAGAGCCAATACTTTAATCATTATGTTCACTCCTCAATTTAAGCTTCTAGTAGTTTAATAGCACTATAGACAAACAGATTAACTCCCTTTTCAAGCGAATCCTCGTCAATCTCGAAACGGGCATGATGGTGAGGGAAGTCTGCATTCTTCTCTGGATTGCCAGCACCAATATAAAAGAAGGAACCTTCCGTTACTTGCTGGAAGGCAGAAAAGTCTTCGCCACCCATATTCGGCTTCATTTTGTCAATTGCTTCCTCACCGTACACTTCTGCAACGGTCGCTTCGAGTACTTCTGTAACACGAGCATCATTAATGACAGGTCTGTAGCCGAACTCATAGTTAAATTCATAAGCTGCTCCGTGTGCTTCTGTTATCCCTTTAATGACTCTTTCCATAAGCTTTGGCACTTCCTTGCGTAAATCAGGATCGAAGCTGCGCACAGTCCCGCAAATTTCTACAGAGCCAGGAATAACATTATGTGTTGTCCCGCCAATAAATTTAGTGACAGACAGAACAAGATTATCGAGTGGATCTGTATTTCTCGAAACAATATGCTGCAGGTTTGTTACTACCTGTGAGGCAACAGCAATGGAATCAACGGTTTGATGCGGAAGTGCCGCGTGGCCGCCTTTGCCGTTCACAGTAAGATAGAAAGTATCTGGTGAGGCCATCATCGGTCCATATACAATACCAATCTTGCCTATTTCAAGCGGTGACCATAAATGAGCACCAATTACTGTATCCACGCCATCCATGACACCTGCTTGGACCATTTCCTCCGCTCCTCCAGGAAACAGCTCCTCTGCGTGCTGGAATAAAAGGCGAATTTCACCATGTAATTGATCCTTAAGTGAAGATAAAACCTTTGCTGCACCTAGCAGCATGGCAGTATGACCATCATGACCGCATGCGTGCATCACACCAGGGTTTGTTGAAGCATATTCTACATCGTTTTCTTCCTGAATCGGCAAGGCGTCCATATCTGCACGAATTGCTACAACTTTACCAGGAGCTGCACCGATAATACGGCCAACAACGCTTGTTTTTGTTGGTCGCGTTAGCTCAATATTTCCAAAGGATTGTAACTGATCATAAATATATTGAGATGTTTTTTCTTCTTCAAAGCTAAGCTCCGGATTTTGATGCAGGTAGCGTCTATATGTAATTACCTCGTCTTTTACGGCATCGATTATTGCTTGTATAGAATTTGTTGTTGCTGTCATTATGTATCACTCCTTTTAGTTTTTATCTAGCCTTTCGAGCATCTTTTTCAATAGGTGAACAGATTGTACACAATCATCCAGTGTTGTCCATTCCGCAGGATTGTGACTAATGCCATCCTTACTGCGGGCAAATATCATCGCAGAAGGTATATGACTGCCGAGAACCATTGCATCATGGCCAGCACCGCTTGGCAGATAGAGAGGCTTTATCCCCATCTCATCCATTGATACTGTAAGCAGGTTCTTCATGTCATCTGGGACAAGCATCGGCGAAACCTTTAGGGTTTGCTCATAGGACAATGTAATTCCATACTTAGCAGAAATAGCTTCAGCCTTGTCAATTGTGAGCTGAACGAGCTCACTTACCTTGTCTTCATAGATGTCGCGAATATCAACAAACATTTCGACCTTCCCTGGAATAACATTGACACCGTTTGGATGTACTTGGAGCTTCCCGACTGTCGCAACAGCGGTTGGGCTTACACTTGGTGGCAAATGAGGAATTGCGGCAATTAATTCGCCTGCAGCAACTAAAGCGTCCTGTCTGTCATCCATTGGTGTATTACCAGCATGTCCTGCAGCACCAGTAAACGTAATTCTCAGCCAGCTTGGTCCAGCAATTCCAGAGACAATTCCAACAGGCAGGTTCTCTTTTTCCAGCCGTTTGCCTTGCTCAATATGGACCTCGACATATGCTTTGATTTTTGACAAGTCTCTTTTAGCAGCAAAGAAGGAAGGTACAGACAAACCAATATTCTCAATTACTTGTTGAAAGCTTGCTCCATTGATGTCAACAAGACCAAGCTGTTTGTCTGCTTCTATGCTACCAGCCATTGCTCTGCTTCCAGTCAAACCACCATTAAATCGGGCTCCCTCTTCATCTGTAAAGATGATTACTTCATATGGATGCTCAGGCTGATGGTTTGTTTTCTTCCAGCTTTCGGCAACCTCCAGTGCGGCAAGTACGCCTAACGGTCCATCGAAATGACCTCCATTTGGCACACTATCTACATGAGAACCAGAAAGAATAACAGGCAGATCTGCTTGTTTCCCGGCTAATCTGCCGATAATATTGCCTGCACCATCCTGTGTGACATCAAGACCTGCTTCTGTCATCCATTTTGCGACTAGCAGCTTTGCTTGTTGTTCCTCTGCAGAGAAGCCGATTCGATACGAGCCGTTTTCCTCCGTCAGACCTATCTTGGACAATTCATACAGTCTTTGTGCCAGCCTCGCTCCACTAACCCCTCCATAATCATGGGAATGATTATAGTCAGATAAAAGAAGCTCATCCAATTTTCTAGCTGTTGAAGCTACCATGTTGTACCCCCTCATAATTTGTATCATTATTTAGAAATTCTAGAATAGTTAGATAATTTTAAACATATCCAAACCAGACAAAATAATACAGGTATTTTTGTCTGGTTTGGATAGTGCGTCGATTCAATCTGAAGATTTTCGACATTTGTCTACTGTCTTCCAATCCCTTTTTTTACGTATTCATACAAATAAATAGCAAGCTGAAGCTCAAACATTTCCTTGCCCTCCAGGCTTTTAAGTCCCAAGATTTCCTTCACGTTTTGCAGCCTGTATTTAATAGTATTTAAATGGACGAAACATTGTTTTGCTGTCAGTGTCATATTCTGCTTATTTTCCATATAAACCGTTAACGTTGACAGTAAATCCGTGCTATGTGTCCTGTCATAATCAATTAACAGGCCGATTGTGCTATTTACATACTCGTGAAGCTCTTGTTGCTCTTGTTTAATAAATAAACGGTATATACCAAGCGATTTATAGGAAAGGATAATTAAATCCTTGCCATTTGCTTTTATATAATCGGAGCAAATCTTTGCTTCACGATGAGAGCTTTGAATTTCACTTATCTGCATAAATACTCTTCCAACACCGACATGAAATTCAAAATGTATTAAATCAGAAAGTTTTGCTTTCAAATCTTTAAAGAAGCTGTAGAAAATCTCGATGATTTCCTCCTCCGTTTTTCGATCGTGAATCATCACAAGCACATCGTATTCCATATTTTTTTCCGATACGAGAACTTTATAATTCAGTTTTTTTATCTCTCGGAATAACAATCGGTGGAAATGCTGTTTCTTAACGTTCAGCTCTTCAAATTCTAGCAGCTGGTTTGGAATTTGAATATTAATGCATAAATACCGGTAGTTGTCTGACAGACCAATAATGTTTTTTTGCGGACCAGAAAAGAAATCAAATCTCTGGCTCAAAAGCTGATCTAATAAATAGCCTTCATATTTATAGTAATCAGAAAGCAGCCTTTCCTGACCGATAATTTCTCGTGCAAATATATTGTTGGCAAGGTCGATTGCCAGTAAATCCAATGTATCAAGATTATCTGTACCCTCGCTAAATATGGCTAGTAGTCCGATAATAATCCTTGCATCTGTTTTTATTGGTATGAGCGTTAACTTTTCTTCTTGGCAATACAAGCTGCCGTCTTTTGGCATCTCTTCCTTAAATAAGGTAATTATTTTTGCTTTTTTAGAAGCACCTAATTCCTCAGAATATGGAGACGAGGCAGAAAGAAGGTCAAAAAACTCATTGTACACACACACCTCTTCTTCAATGAGCTGTGATAATGTACTAGTTATCTGTTCTAATCCCTTTTGGTTAATGGACGCTGTTGCAAGCTCTGCATGTATCTTTTTGGAGCGCTCTGTATCAGCAAAAAACTTCGCATTTTCGATCGCGATGCTTGCTTGAGCGGCAAAAGTTTCTAACAAAAGCAAATGATGCTCTGTGAAATGAACATCCTCTGAAAAACTGTCAATTGTCAGTACGCCAATACATTCGTCTTTGGACAGAAGGGGAGCACAAATGGTGCTGACAGGATGATAACGAAAGGCCCCTACTGCCTTTTGAAACAGACTTTTATTATCTCCTCTAATATTTTCCATGCCTCTTTCTGTTTCTTGAACATGACTAAATATTTGCCCTCTTTTACTCAAAAAGGTTTTGCCTGTCATCCCTTCACCAGGATGCAGTTTAATTTCCTGCAAATAGGAAAGCTCGACACCAACCCCGTTTTTTGCCGCAAGTTTGCCTGAACGCTTGTCATAGACAAACAGCAGAATCGCATCGGCTCCATCTATTACATTTAATGTCTCATTTATTAATTGCTGCAGTACTTCATCTAAATCCAATGTAGAGGTAAGTGCTTGAGCAGCATTAATCAAACTCATAAGTTGTTTATCTTTATTCAATGATGATTCCTCCAGCCAGCACTAATTCAGTCTATATATTGTAGAATACAACAAAATATTCACACAATAAATAGTGTAAATTGATGTATAGCGTTTTCGGTTTAGCCAATCCTACTAAAATGGAACAAAAAACACCACTCCGTAAATGAAGTGATGCTCACCTTTTTATTATTATTTAGCAAAAGTGTGGTTACCAATTTTCGTTGTTACTTGACGAGAAAGAATCCAGTCACTTGTTGATGTTTTAGGATTATAGAAGTATAAAGAACCTTGACTTAGTCCTCGTGATGCAATTGCTTCTGTTACAGCTTTTTTCGAATCTGCGTCTGCAGCATTGTTAATCGTACCGTTTTGCACTGGAGTAAAGGCATAATACCCACTATCCTTTTGATAGATAACTGCTTTAATAGAGTCAGGAAAATCAGCATTATCCAGTCTGTTCAAAATAACTGTTGCAACTGCCACTTTACCTGCATAAGGTTCGCCTTTTGCCTCTGCTGAAACAAGACGTGCCATTAAATCCTTATCCGCTGCGGAAATAGTAGAAGCTGGAATAGTAAGAGTCTGTCCAGTATAAAGCATATTGCTTGTTAATTTATTCGCGCTTTTTATGCTGTTTGCTGAAACACCGAAATTTTTTGCAATAATCCAATACGTTTCGCCGCTTTTGACTACATGATTAGATGCAGCTTTTGATTGTGTATTAAACCCGAATAGAGATAGGGCAATTGTTGAAACAACAAGAAGTTTTTTTACGTTTTTCATAGATGATTAGCCTCCTAAGACTACGTTTTTAATACTCTAGTAGATTAACAGATGTAATATAGTTATACATGTACCAAATTTTAGCTATTAGCAAAGTAACATCATAAATGCTTGCTGCATAAGTATCTGTTTTGTTGAGTTAGGAAGGCATTACCAATAAAAAAACCTCAAAAACTGCATATTTCTCCATTTGTTACAGGAGTATTGCAGCAGTATTGCATGATTAGCGGCCCTTTATTTAACTAATAGTATATTTAAGTCTATTAATTATCGAGGATAAACCTTTGTAAAATGCTCTACTGTCGGAAATGGGTCATAAAAGTGATGAAGCAGCTTCTTCCATTGTTCATATTCTGCAGACTGTCTGAAGCCAATCGTATGATCCTCAAGCTCCTTCCATCTTACAAGCAGCAGATATTTCCCCTTAGCCTCCAGACAGCTTTGTAATTCATGGTCAATATAGCCCTCCATGCTGGCAATTATTCGGGACGCATCGATAAAGGCCTGTTCAAATTTTGGCTCCATTCCTTCCCTTACTTGAAGCATAGCAGCTTCTAAAATCATGCTTGTTCCCCCCATCTTTATTAATGTAATTCTTTTCTACACTCGTTGTAAGATTCCTGCTATGTTTTTCTTAAATAAAAAAAAGACACTGACTTACCCGCAATGTCTTTTTAATAGGATTGATAAAATTTATTTGTTTCGTTTAACCACAGTTGCAAATAGGCCGGAAGTTTATCCTGCTTTTCCTTCAAGCTGTTTATTGCCTTTAAGCCGATTTCTCTTTTTTCTTCTATATAATAAGCGGATATGGCTATTTCATAGTCAAACAAATAGTCATGAACAGGAAAATCGACAAACAGCAGGTCATTGACAGGAAAAGAAATCGTTTTTCCTTCTGCAGCATACAAGTATGCAATACGATAATTCTTATTTTCTCGATGAATTCTCGCGAGGTGATAAATTGGTTCCGCTCTTGATGGCCGAAATTCCCATGCTCTTTGTAAATGAAGCAAAGCTAATGCAATAAAACGGTCTGCTTTTTCTCCCGCTGGAAAATACATGGAAAGCTGTTCATATGCTAGACCGATTTTAAGCATACTATAGTAGATTTCTTCCTCCCATCCACCTTCCTTTATTCGCTTTTGATATGCTGCAATCGCATTGTCCCATTCCTGCAAATCATAATAGGTTTGTGCTAAATAAAAAATATATCTCCGTTTCAAATGCTTATCATTCTCATTATTGTTAATTGCAGCTTCTAATAATCGTTTGTCTCTTTCGAACTTATCCTGCTTGCTTCCGCCATCTTCTTTGTCTAAAATATACAAAGATGTCAGCTTTCCAATCTCGATTATGTTAGTGGCATCTCTTCTCATTTCCCAATATTCATGTGTCACTCCGACAGATTCCCACTGCCTCCTTGCACTAATTAACCTCGTATTCCAATATTTCAAAGCATTATTCATTTGCATCAGTAAATATTGATCAGCTGATAATTCCTTTTTCGTAAATCCTTCCTCTACTTGTAAAATCATGTCTGCATCGAGTAAAAGAATATAATCACAATCAGGATATGTCTGTTGGGCAAGTTTCACGGATAGTGTTCTATTGTAACCAAAATTCTGAAATGGTGTATGATGCACCGTACAGTTCTTGCCATTAACACTCGCCCAGTTTTCTATTATTTGAACAGTGTCGTCTGTTGAGCCTGTGTCACAAATCGATAAAGAATCAATGATGGGAGCGGCAGATTGAAGACATCTTTCTATAATTCGGGATTCGTTTTTGACAATCATGCAAAGTGTTATATTGGTCATGGTATTTCCTCCTCTACTTGCGGTACGATCCACTACCTGTCACAAATATAGTATGATTTATGCTTATTTTTGGCAGGACGAGTATCTCTATAAGTGTCTCTATTTTTCCTTATCCCATAAATCTTGAAAGTTGACGGTGAAATCGCTCTCATTTATAATTCAATTTAGGCTTATTAGGCACTATTGCCATTTCTTAAACATCTAGCAGGCTAATAACCTAGATGAATTTTTTAGGACAACCATAAAGGGGGAAAAATCATGAGAACCATGAAGCTAGGAGCAAGCAGCTTAGAAGTTCCAGTTGTTTCGGTTGGGTGTATGCGTATTAACTCACTTGATAAGAAAGAGGCAGAGCATTTTGTGCAAACTGCTTTAGAACAAGGAGCAAACTTTTTCGACCATGCTGATATATACGGTGCAGGAAGCTGTGAGGAAATTTTCGCTGAAGCAATACATATGAATGCAGATGTTCGGGAGAAAATTATTTTGCAATCAAAATGCGGAATTCGCAAAGGAATGTTTGATTTTTCTAAAGAACATATTTTAGAATCTGTGGACAACTGCTTAAAAAGATTGAACACAGACTATCTTGATATCCTCCTATTGCATCGCCCTGATACACTTGTTGAACCTGAGGAAGTAGCTGAGGCTTTTGACATTCTTGAAAGCGCAGGGAAAGTCCGCCATTTTGGTGTGTCTAATCAAAACCCTATGCAAATTCAGTTATTACAAAAGTTTGTTAAACAACCGATTGTTGCTAACCAGCTTCAATTGAGCATTACAAACTCCACCATGATTTCTAGTGGCTTTAATGTGAATATGGAGAATGATGCTGCTGTTAATCGTGACGGAGGAATTCTTGAATTTTGCAGACTTCATGATATAACCATTCAGCCTTGGTCACCATTCCAATACGGATTTTTTGAAGGAGTATTCTTGGATAATGAGAAATTCCCTGAATTGAACCAAAAAATTAATGAAATCGCCGAAAAATACAGTGTCAGCAACACAACAATCGCCATCGCATGGCTATTACGCCATCCTGCAAAAATGCAGCCAGTCATCGGTACAATGAATGAAACAAGATTGAAGGACTGCATTAAAGCAAGCGACATTCATTTATCACGACAAGAATGGTATGACATTTTCCGCGCAGCCGGAAATATCCTTCCATAATAATAAAAAGGCAGCTTCCTTTACAGAAGCTGCCCTTTTTCATACTAATTAGGATCTGGGAGCAAATAAAATAATACCTGCACCAATTAAACATACTCCTGCACCGATCCAATCATATAAATCAGGCGTTTTTTTATCAATGCCCCAACCCCAAAGCACAGACAGAATAATAAATACGCCACCGTAGGCTGCATAAACCTTGCCGAAAGAAGGAAAGGTTTGAAAAGTTGCTACTACCCCATACAGCACCAAAGCAATAGCACCAACTATTCCGAAATGAAGCGGTTTTCCCTCTCTTAACCATATCCAAATAAGATAGCCGCCACCTATTTCAGCAAGCCCTGCAATGATAAACATCATAATAGAATAAAACATATAGAGTTAACTCCTAAAAACAATTTAATTTTTGTTACTATCAAACTAATTTATACATTCTCACAGTGTCTTTCATTAAAAATTATGATGGAAAACAGCCCTAACTTCAATAAAAAACCCACATTCTCAAAATGTGGGCTTGTTAGTACTTATTCATTTTGGTCATCTGTATCTTCATTTAAAGGGTTCTTTAATATTTGCTTAATTTCTCCAATATCGCCCTTTGCATTAATAATCTCAAAAATCTGATTTAAGCCTTCACTTGTTGTATCTTCTTGTTTACCCATTGCTATTCCTCCTTTATCCTTTCTGTATTTTTTGCTTTAGCAGAAATTTTATGTAAAAGGAGCTAAATAAAAAGCCTTAAAAGTAGCGGTAGTCCCCGTCCTTTTAAGGCTAAAATACAATAGTGATAAGAATCATAATAGGCATTTTACTCTTATCTCCCTTTATATCGTCCAGAATCAGCAATCATTTAGTTCTTTAGTATGGTAAACGTATCCTCCTCTGTCTTGTATAAAGTCTAGCAACAAATTCTGTGCTGTTTCCGCATTATCTTGTCTGTAATGTGGAGAGTAAGGATCAGCAAATACATTACATTTTTTATAGCGAAGCGGTTTTTCCTCGATTAATTTTTTCAACATATGCTGCTATCGTTTAAAACGACAGGTTGCTGTAATGTATGATGCTCTTTTGTATAAGAGAATGGTATGTCCAGAGGTAAGCAGTTTAGAACAAATAACCTTGAATCTTTCTTTATTGAACCGCTTACAAAGTTTCATGGAGTAAAATAATTAGAGTTTCCTTCTTTTATGTGTTTTTCTCCATTATTGTATTCCTTTATCCACTCTTCTCCCTTTAAAATCGACAATTCCAATTAACATAATCGAGGCCAAAAGAATGCCTGCGCCAATGATGTTCAAAGGTGTTAATTCAACAGGGAAAAACGGGAAAGATACAACTGCCAGCAAAACTGGGCTTGAGGCCCTCATAATATTTGCTATTGAAAATCTAATTCGTTTCAATGCCTCATACAAAAACAATGTTCCTAAGAAGCCTGTCATAAGGGAAGCAATTGTTGTAAATGCCACACCGCTTGGCGTTATTTGCCAGCCTGACGGGGAAATCAACATATATATCCCAAGTAAAGCCCCTGTCCATATACTATTTGTGAACAAAATCGAATTGGAATGAACGCCCTTCTCCATTCGTTGTTTCACTAATACATTACATAATGCAAAAAAGAAGGTATACATTATTGCACAAATGATTCCGATAATGGATAGGCTGCCACTATCCTTCGGTGCAATAAACATAAATGTGCCACCAACTGCCACCAGAACAAGCATCCACTCCATTTTCGAAATTTTTTCTTTTAACATAAAGAACGATAACAAAACAGCAAACACTGTATAAAACCTACCTAAAAAACCGATTTGAACAGGAGAAAGTAAACTTAAACTAACATACATGAGTAATACACCCATTACATTACAGCAAGATAAAATGGTCATATCCTTGGACACATAAAATCTAACAGGGCGCTTTAGCAGGAGTCCCCAAATATAACAGGCGATAATTATTGTGCATGCATTGATGAAAGCGGCAGTGCTCGCAGATATTGTTTGAAGACCAAACTTCGCAATTAGCGGCCCAATCCCCATCATCAGTATGGAGGAAATATTATACATATATCCTTTCAGCAATTGTTAACCTCCTGTACCTAATTATTCTCTTTCTTAATGGCTAGTATTATTTTATGAATGAACAGATGGATGGTTCTTTCATCATTTGTTAACACAGTAGAATCTGCTGGTTATGCAGCTTTATTCGCTCGTCTTACTCGACTATAAGTGTAAAAATCCAGCTGACATGCTGCCAGCTGGATAAACGACTATGTATCCGTGCTTATTTCTTCCCATTCCTGATCCATATAGTGAACAAGCCAATTAAAAGCATAATGCCTTTCATATACAACACCTTCATCTAATGCAGCAGGAATGTCAGTCCCGTGCAGCTGGGCATTTCGGACTGACCAATGAGCACGATAGATAAAGTCTAATTCATCGAGAATGATGCTTTTTTGTTTAACAGAAGCCTTGTTTATTAGGTCATCCTTCGAGCTGTTCAGAACAACATCAAACAACAGATCAACATCACAAGTTTTAGCAGGGGAATTTAATTCTGGGACAAGACCTACAGACCATAAAAGCACCCATATACTTTCTAATTTCCATGAATAATTTATTTTGTCCTGCTCATTTGTGGTCGCAGACTCCATAAATTGCCGTTCTTCATCTGTAAAAAGATTGTTAGCTTGAAATTCCTCAACCGCTTCTGCCAAATACTCGTCAGGTGCTTCGAGTGCTTTAGCAGCAGTTATCGCTAAAGGGATTATTCGGTTAATAATCTCCACCCTAGAACGGATAAGTACATCTCTTTCAGCCTCTACATATGGTAAGTGTTCGTTTATCGGCACATTTATACGCATTAGTTCCTTTTCTGACCGCGATTTACGCAGCATTTGACTCGACATTTTATCACAACCTTTTAAAACATTTTTTTCCTTCTTTTTTTATTTCAACATTTAGGCTTCATTTTCCTTTTCCAACAGAAAAAAAGCAGTTATCCATAGCTATGAATAATAACTGTAAATAACAACAAACTATATATACATGCACATAAGATTAATGCCTGCTTGTTTAAGGTGATAGGAGGAAAAAAATGCATCTTCTACTTTCCATAACTCTGATTTTAGTATGTTATTTCAGGAAGGATTGGAAAAAAATCCATACCTATCATCTTACTGTGATGTACATAATTATTTGTGACTTACTATATAATCTTCTTTGCCATCGTAAACCATTATGGAGATATACGCCTGATATTTTTCAGCATTATCCCATTTTAGTGGATATACTGCACAGCTTCGTAAATTTGCCTGTCTTAGCACTGCTTTACTTGGCGAACTATCCTTTTGAAGGGAACAATGTCATCCAAAGCAAATATATTATTAAATGGATCATATGCTCTTTTTTAGTAGAATTGGTCTTTTTGTATTTTAAGCGGATTGAATTGATAAACGGCTATGAGGTATGGATGGAGATTCCTTTTTACAGTACTATGTTCGTGATGCTTCGCTTGCATCATAAACGTCCCTTCCTATCTTATTTTCTGTCTGTATTAATCGTAATCTTTTTATTATTTGTGTTTAAAATACCTTTAAGAGCATAACAGGAACGAATTCTATTTCATTCTTATAGAGCCATACATAAATTCAGTCATCCTACGTACCGACAATAGTTGTATAAAAAATTGTAATAGAGGTTTAGTATAACTAAAAGAGAGCTCATGACTAAGAGAATTATTAAATGATTCAGATTAATCTAGTACGAGTCTCACTGACAAGTATAAATAAAAAAGGCTATCTTCTCGTTATGGAAGATAGCCCATACTATTTTGTCGCAAAGGACCAAAGCTGTCCTTCTGGTGTTAAATATCCATTTTTGGTGGTTCTTCCATCCAGCCTTTTTCCATCATTAGCTTAGCTCCTTCTAATGTATATTCAAAGGCATCTTTTGCAAAAATGGCGGATTTAGCAATAATATCATTTCGCAATGTAAAAGCTGAGCTGAATCCTTGTCCGCCAATGCTGAATCCTCCTAATAGATATGTACAGTATAGCATTAGCCTTTCTGAAAAAGGGGCATCAACCGAGGAAGTCAGCACACCTCCTGGCATTGTCGGAGAGGGAATATTGTTCTCTAAAAGTATTTTCTCCGTCCCTTGCAATATTTCCTCTGAAATCTGCTGTCCCTTTGTGAAATATTGCTTTGCCTCTTTATCCTTCGAGCATTGTGCGAATGCCTTCATCAGCTGCATGCCGAAAAGATTTGTTTCCACAGAATGATAAAGGAGTCCATATTCCACCGTATTTAATTGCCTTTTTTGACCAAGAAGATTGGTTCCTTTCATATAAGAAGTATCTGTGATGAAATCAATGGAGTCAGGCAGCTTTACTGTCGTCGGCAGCTTAGAAAAACCATCCTTAAGTAAATAATCTGTGAAATGGTGGTAATATAAATGCGTTATTTCCGTCAGTTCTCGATAAAAGTTAATAATTTCTGCTCGGTAAGAAATGGTCGTATGAAGGACATACATCCCCATGCTTATTTCCTTTAAAATTCGGCAGAACATAATATCAAAACCATTTGTAAACAATGCAGGCGCATTCTCATGAAAGTCTTCCTTTGTAAAGCCGACTGGTTTTGCTGCTCCAGCTCTTTCCATGATTTCTTCCATTTCGATAACTTTCTTTTCAAGCTTTTCATATAAGCCACTCATTAATGTCTTCGCTTTATGATCTTCTGCATGCTGAATTAGATGCTCTAAAATTCGTAGTATCATTGTTTTTTTATGATAGGTTGTCCATAATGCACCAAATTCTACAGAGGTTAATTTATCACTATTCATCTGTTTCATGCTCCTTCAAAACACTGAAAATTTTTACGGTATCATTAGTATTTGTTGCAAAAACAATTCTATACCATTTTTTTCTTTATAAGAAAGAGGGATGATTTCGCTCATACTCTAAATACTACAATACAATGGACCGACCTGTGCTCCTTTCTCAAAATTAGTAAAACATTTAAGTATGTCTTGCCATGACAATCGTATTGTAATAACAGCCATCCGCCAGCAGTTTATCGTTTTTTAATATACCTTCTATTTCAAAGCCATGTTTTTTATACAAAGAAATCGCATTTTGATTTAACTCCAGAACATGTAAGGAAAGCTTCTTTAAGCCTTTGCCTTCCGCCCAATTGATGGAGGTTTTAAGGAGCATACTGCCGATTCCGTATCCCCAATAGTCCTTCAAAACACAAACACCAAATTCCGCTTTATGAGATATGCGCTTCAAATCGCTGCCTTCGCATCTGGAAAAGCCAACAAGCCTTCCTTTTGATTCTGCCACTAAAAATAGGTTGTTTTTAGCATAGGCATCACGCATAATCACCTTTATGAAAGCTTGCTCGTCTAAGTAGCCTTCGCCTTTTTCCCTGTCCAGATTTTCGGTTTCTCCATCAATTTGCAGCCTCAGGGCTGATAGGCTTTGAGCATCTTTTTCTTTAGCTGTTCTTATGTAAAACGTTTCGTTTTTGTTTTGGAATTGCATTCCCTCTGTATTTACTTTCATGAGCATCTCTCCCTGTTTTTTATTATGTTACAAAGCAAAAAAAGACTCCTGTGCGCAGAGTCTGTGCTTTATTTGTTAGTAGGGTTTTAACATAAATAGCTTATTTTCCTATTTTAACAATCAAGTGAAATGGCTACAATACATTTGCTGATTTCTTTACAAAAATAGGAAGCTGTCCTAAAAAAGACAGCTTCACTCTTGTTTCTCCTTTATTTGTTCACGGATTTGTTCAAGCTCCTTTAAGGAAAGCTTATTCAATGATTTTTTTATTTCTTCTTCTACATCCTTCCTGTTGCTTTCCTTAAATTCATCCCACCATTCTTTGAGACCTTCTGTGTTCTGAAGTAAATATGTAACATCTATTTCTTCTACTTCATCGTCCGAAATATAATTCATAACAGCTGCCAGCATTCGATTCAGCTCAGCTATTTGATCCTTACTGCTTTCTTTATTAAGCGGTACAACATTTGATTCTTTTTCTGCTGTCCCATCTAGTGAAGCCTCTGGTTTCTTTGGCATAGTCAGCCTCCTTGCCTTTTTCTTTCTATAGTATTGCCCTTGTGCTATTTTCTATGGATGAAATTTTGTGTTTTTACTCCAATATTCCTGTTCCCAGGAGGGCAGGAATTCGTTATACTCAATATATGTAAACGCTTTAATAACCTTATGAAAGTGCAGGTGTTGCGCTTGGTTAACCATAAAATTGTCGTTGCCGGCTGTGGAGGAATGTCTCATACTTGGATTGAATATGCCTTACAGCGAAAAAACGCTGAGATTGTAGGGCTCGTTGATTTACAAACAGAAACTGCTGCAGCATTAGCTGAAAAGTTCACGCTGAATGTGCCTGTGTTTTCAGATTTAACAGAAGCTATAAAAAATACAGGTGCGAATCTAGTGTTTGATATCACTATTCCTGCAGCACATCCAATGATTGTATCTACTGCATTAAAGCTTAACTGTCATGTATTTGGTGAAAAACCGATGGCAGAAACGCTCGATGCAGCGAAAGATTTGGTCCTAGCGTCCGAACTATCAGGTAAAAGATACACGGTCATGCAGAATAGACGGTACAACAAACAAATACGAGCCTATCAGGAGCTGCTCCAATCCGGAGTAATCGGAAAGATTGGCTCCCTTCATGCTAGCTTTTTCCTTGGTCCTCATTTTGGCGGTTTTCGGGACATGATGGATAACCCATTAATTGTCGATATGGCCATACATACATTTGACCAAGCACGATTTCTTCTTCAGGCAAATCCAGTGTCCGTCTATTGCTATGAATACAATCCACCAGGCTCCTGGTATAAAGGCAATGCATCAGCCATTTGTATTTTTGAAATGGATGACGGCTCTGTATTTACGTATAACGGTTCTTGGTGTGCAGAAGGTCTCCAAACCTCATGGGAATCAGACTGGCGTGCAACCGGAAGCTTAGGTAGCGGTGCTTGGGATGGTATAAATACCCCATATGCAGAAAGAAAAGATTCTTCTGATGAGAATAGTTTTATTTATCCAGTCAAAAAACAAGTTTTTGAAGGAAGCTGGAACGGTCAAGAAGGTCATTGGGGCTGCCTTGATGAAATGTTTGCATCAATAGAAGCAAATAGAAACGCAGAAACGGACTGCAGGGATAATTTAAAAAGCATGATGATGGTTTTTGGAGCTGTCGAAAGCTCCAAAAAAGGAGAAAAAATTCATTTTTAAAGCTGGCGGTATCTTCCGCCAGCTTTTTTTATCAGCTTATCACCTCTTGTTGGACAAGATTAATCATAATTTCTTTATCCCATAAAGAGGTTAGCTGTTTAATATGACTATCTGTGGAAAAATCCATCGGCATAAGCCCGTTAAGAGGCATTTTCGGGTGATAGAATCCAAGCGTTTCTAATGTTTCGCCAATCAGCTTGCTGCATGTGTAATCATGGCTTTTTGACGGAATAGAAAAGATTCTTCCTTCAATAACTTCTTCAATCATTTTCCATTCACCTGGATTCGGTATGCCATGCACCTTTTTAATATAATCAAACAGCATTTCCTCATTCACTGTGTCTTTAAGGAATCGGCGAACCGCATAAACTGGTGGAACATATGGAACAAGATCTGCTCCGTATGTCTCAAGACGATCTATCAGTTTAACAAGCTTTGGACCGGTTTTGTTATCATGCTCCATAACATCCTCAAGATTAATTAAAGCAGTAGATTCAAAGAAATATACTTCTCCATTTGGATCAGGTCTAACAATCATGCCTACATGAGACCATTTACTATGCTCCAGCTTTTCTACGAGTTTACTTATTTGGTATTGGCCGCTAAATAAAACAATGTCGCCAGTTTTTAATGTTTTTTCCAATTCACTATATAAAATACTATTCATTTTTTTCCTCCATTGGTAGAGAGACTATAAAATCATGGTATAATTATACTATTAATTTGCTTTAGAGGAGTTATTTTATGAAAATATTCTCTCAGAATCGTCTTTTGGTTCTCTTTTTATTAGTAGCTGTATTGTTGACACCTGCCCAAAAGGCATTAGCTGCACAACCAATCAGCATAGGGAACAGCCTGGACGAGCTCAACATTACAAATAAGACATCCATCTATATTGATTATTACGATAAAATAAATCCAAAAAGTATTTTAGATAAGCAAAAAGAGTTTAAGCCATTTAGTGAAACAGACGCTTCTGGTAGCATCAGTACTGCAAGCTACTGGATAAACGTGCCTCTAACTAATTCTTCTTCTAGTGAAAAGGAACTTTTGCTTGAAATTAAAAAGCCTCATTTAAGCTCAGTTACCTTATATAGAGAAGTTGCCGGTAAGCTTATAGAAGAGGATACAATCGGATATAGCCTTCCGTTTGATGTCAGAGAAATAAAACATAAAAATTTGCTATTTCCCATAAAACTAAAGGCAGATGGCGAACAGGATTATTTTCTGAAAATAAAGACAGAAACTTTTTTTCAAGCACCAATAGTCCTTTGGGACCCGATTTCCTTTTCAACAAATAACTATCTCAGCCAAACTGGCTATGGAATCTATTATGGGATCATGATTGCCATGATTATTTACAATTGCTTTTTGTTCTTTTCTTTGAGAGAAAAAACGTACCTATATTACATTCTCTTTGTAATCGGCTTTACGATCATGCAGTTAATTTGGGACGGATATGCTTTCCAATTTCTATGGGGGGATTTTCCTTGGTGGGCATTAAGGTCAAATTCGTTCTTTATCATCTTCTCTTCTATTTTTGCTTTGCAATTTACAAAGCATTTTCTGCAGCTAAACACTGTTGCTCCACTGCTTAATAGACTGATTAATTGGGTTGTTGCTGTTGCAGGTGTATTACTCTTGTCACCATTTATTTTTGCACCTTCTCTCGCCACGATGATTAGTACGGTCATTGCAACGGTGTTTGTTGGATTTATTATTGCTATTGCAATCACAGTTAGAGCCACCTCAAGGGAAGCCATCTATTTCTTAGCAGCGTGGGGCTTGCTAGTAATAGGTGTCATCGTTAACTTACTTGCTGCTTATAAGCTTGTACCGCTCCATGCTTTGATTCTAAATGGACCAAAAATCGGTGCGCTTGCAGAAGTGTTTATCTTATCGCTTGGCCTTGCAGACAAAATCAAACGGATTAATATGGAGAAGGAAAAGGAGTCAAAAAAATATTATATCCAATCTCTGCTTCATAATTCCTATAAGAGTATGGAGGAAATAGAAGAAACACCTGCTTTAATTGAAAGTGGTTTAAAAACATTGCAGGATGCGACTAATTTTCCAAATGGTATGTTTTTGGAGCGCGGACAGGACGGCTGGAATATTTCGGCACAACAGGGGCAGACCATTGAAGCTAATCAGCTAACTGTTGCAGAAGAGCTTATGAAAAAACCACAGTTCTTGGCAAATATTCATATTCATAATAATCCATTCGGTATACAAAATGACATTCATTCGTTACTTTCTATTCCAGTTAAAGTTGCCAAAAAAGAAGGACTTTTCGTTGTTTTTGATGAGAATCAAGGAAAGCTGCAAAATTTCGAAGCGAAAATTATTACAGATTCCTTTGCAGATCAATTCCCGCGAATATTAACAAAGCTGGAAAATTATCAACATTTAAAAGTTTCGGCTATGTTTGACCACTTAACCAATTTATATAATCGAAAGTATTTTTTTGAACAAATAACAGAGCTTTTCCAAATTACCAATAGTTTTCATGACCAGTCTTCATTATTTTTAATAGATATTGACCATTTCAAAAGTGTTAATGACACATATGGCCATATGGTCGGTGATAAGGCGATTGTGTACGTTGCAAACATGATACACAAAGTTTGCCATACTAGCGGGATTGTTGGCAGATATGGCGGTGAGGAATTTATCGTCTTTCTCCCTAATACTTCTCAGCACCAAGCCTCCCTACTTGCAAATCGGCTTGTTGCTGCAATGCAGCAGGAAGAATTGCAGCTAGAAAATAATATCAGCCTGCCACTTACAATCAGTGTTGGTTTTAGTACTAGTAAACCTGGTAAATCAAATTTGCATCAGCTTATCTTACATGCGGATAATGCTTTATATCTTGCTAAAGACCAGGGCCGAAATCGAGCTGTAGCCTATCAAGAAAACGTGAGAAGCCAAGTCTATTAACGTTATTCATTTATTAGCAAGACACCGGACATCTAACTGGTGTCTTCTTTTTCGTTTGAATTAACGAAAAATTTCAATTTATTTGCACTTTGTATATGAAAATGGTGCTATTATGTAGGAAATAACATAGTAGGGAGGAATACGATGACATTTCAGCAGATTACTGTTTTACCATTTCAAGCTCAGCATATCAGCATTATTAATAAAACAAATGAACGCTTTCCTATAATTGGCCGCCTCGTCCCTTCCCTTATGCATGGTGTTTGGTCTTTTCAAGAAGAGCTTTATGAGCAGACAACCTATACTAAATTTCTGGATGATACGCTTCCTTGGCATGATTATATCGAAAATAACGACAAAGCTATATTTCTAGCCTTTATTAACGGTGAATATGTTGGGCAAATTCGCCTTATAAAGGATTGGAATAAATTTTGTTATATCGAAAATATTGCTGTATGTGAAAAATTCCGACAAAACGGTGTCGGTAAAGTACTTTTTGCTAAAGCTGAAGACTGGGCATTATCTGCAGGACTACACGGAATTTCTCTCGAAGCACAGGATGACAATCTTCTAGCCTGCAGATTCTATGTAAAACAAGGAATGGAGCTCGGCGGAGTTGATTCACTAAAGCATGCTTTCAACCCAAATATAGACAAAACATTGTATTGGTATAAAGTATTCTAAACATCATTTAAAAGGCAAATAGTAGTCTTGCTTTGTAAAACACCTTAACCCACATCGCAAACTAGTTTGTCCTGCCAAAAGCTGCAGGCTGTTTGTACCACCATTGTCTTATCTCCGTTTAGTAAAAGAAACTCCTGTCTCCGCTTCTTTTTGAAATAGTAGTACTCCCCTTCCCTCTGCTTACTATTTATTAGGTAAATAGGAGCTTATCAAACTTAAAAAGCAGCCCAAGATCAGATGCGGTATTTCCTCATATGAACATTTTGGGCTGCTTTCTCTTTATTACTCTGTTCATCAATTGCCGTATTTGCTGCATATGCCGCCGCCTGTAAAAGCATGCCTATACAAAAAATGGTATTATTCCTCACCTTTTTCTATTTAACTGATTAGAGTAAATATGTACAATTCATTATATTTCCTCCGTTCATACTCCGTTCACATTCCTCTTTTATTCTGTTTCATATACAAAACAGAAGGAGGAATGAAGGTGGAACCAATTATTCAAGTCGAGCAATTAACAAAAAAATACAAAAGAGCGAAAGAGCCTTCCGTTAATGGAATCAGTTTCTCTGTACATCCTGGTGAGTTCTTCGCTTTTTTAGGTCCTAATGGTGCTGGCAAAACAACGACTATTTCTATTCTGACAACAACCCTTTCAAAAACAAGCGGTGTTGTTAAAATTGCTGGTGCTGATTTAGAAACAGATGCAAGAAAAGTCCGGCAGCAAATTGGCATACTGTTTCAAAATCCTAGCTTGGATTATGAACTAACAGCAGAAGAAAACATCCGCCTCCATGTGAGTATTTACGGGATATATCCATATAGACCGTTATATCGGATGATGCCAAAAGCCTATAAAGAAAGAGTCGCAGAACTGGCAAAAATGGTTGGCTTGAAAGACGAGTTATTCAAAAAGCTAAAAACTTTCTCTGGGGGTATGAAACGGAAGCTTGAGATAATCCGCAGTTTAATGCATAATCCAAAGATTTTGTTTCTTGATGAGCCAACACAGGGGCTTGATGCGGAAAGCCGCAGGTCATTATGGGAATACTTGCAGCATATCCGCCAAAAGGAGAATATAACAATTTTCCTTACTACCCATTATTTAGAGGAAGCTGAAGGTGCAGATCGTGTCTGTATCATTAATAAAGGCAAAATCGCGTTAGCAGGAACGCCAGAAGAGATAAAAAACCATCTTCTCGTCAAAAAAACGATGAACTTAGACGCAGCCAACAGGAAACAGCTAATAGAGGAGCTTGCAACAAATTTCTGCGATTATGAAGAATGGGAGCATGGCGTTAAAGTCTATTATGATCAAAAAACACCACATGGCCTGTTGCAGCATATCAAGACACCATTAACAAAACTGGAAATCAGAGTTCCTTCGCTTGAAGAGGCATATGTTGATTTAATAAAAATGCAGGAAGGTGACAAACAATATGTCGGTAATTAGTAGAGAAGTAAATGCTGTTACAGCTATCATTGGCAGGGAGCTCATCCGGGTAATCCGAAATCCCGTTTATATTGCGATAAGCATTATATTCCCAATTATCTTTATTGGCATTCTTGGCGGTAGCATGTCGCAAAATCTAGCCGGCAATGTAGGTTATAATTTTATGCAGTTCATGCTGATTGGCATGATTGTCAATTCCATGTTTCAATCATCCGTCAGCGGAATGAGCCAGCTTGTGGAAGAAAGAAGCTCTAACTTTACGCAAGAACTATTCGTTTCGCCCATTTCGAGATATTCGATTGTATTAGGGAAAATGATAGGGACAGCCTTTTCAAGCATGGCGATGTTAATTGGTATTATAGCAGTTGCCTTAGTTCTGCAAATCCCGCTTGGTGGAATGTCGTTTGTTTGGCTCTTGTTGCTGTCCCCCCTCTTCAGTCTTGTCGGTGCTGCGTTAGGAATTTTCTTTATCAGTTTTATCACTGACAGCAAAGTGGCCGATATTGGCTCCATGCTCATAACGATGCCACAAATGTTTTTATCCGGAGCATTAATACCTGTTAATCATTCAACAGGAATACTCGGTTTTCTGGCACATATTATGCCGATGACCTACTGTGTAGATTTAGCTAGAGCAGTTTTTTATTGGGGTGATCCCATTTATAATGAAATTGTGCTGTTTAATCCAGCACTCGACTTAATAGTTATTGTCTGCTTTATCCTGATTTTTTCTGTAATTGGAACAATCCTGTTTGCACGTTCAGAAAAAAATCGATAAGGTAAGATGAGATCCTATTTAAAAGGGAGTATACGAATGTTAACAAGAATAATGGTCGTAGATGATGACCCATATATAAGAGAATTATTAGAGGTATTTCTAAGCAAGGAGGGCTGGGAAGTTATCAGTGCTTCTGATGGCAAGGAAGCTTTAACCCTCCTTGATACAGAAAAGGTTGATTTAGTGATTTTGGATATTATGATGCCAAATATGGATGGCTGGTCTGTTTGCAAGGAAATTCGCAAATATTATCCAGAGGAATTACCAATTCTTATGCTGACAGCAAAAGGAGAAACAGCTCAAAAAGTGAAGGGCTTTGAGTTAGGTACAGATGATTACTTAGTGAAGCCCTTTGATCCGCCTGAGCTGACTGCAAGGGTTAAAACACTATTAAAACGTTATAAAATCGTCGCCTCCCAAAAATTGCAAATTGGCGAAGTTATCCTTAATCGTAAAACCTTTGAGGTTTGGATGGACAATAAATCCTGCACACTGCCTTTAAAGGAATTTGAGCTTCTTTTTAAGCTGGCATCACAGCCTGGCAAAACGTATTCGCGTGATGAGCTGATTGAGGACATTTGGGGCTTTGATTATGAGGGTGATGAAAGAACAGTTGATGTTCATATTAAAAGATTAAGAGCAAGATTTCTAGAGGATAAACATCAATTCAAGATTAGCACGATACGTGGATTAGGTTATCGTCTGGAGTTACTATGAAGAAGCTTTGGAAAGCATTACTACATATTGGTGGTTTCGCTTTAATCTTCGTGATTATTATTCTCGCCTCCTTATTAGTCTTTTCCTTCACGTCCTGGCTATTTACTCATTATAGCTGGTCGATATCTCCTGTGTGGAAACAAGTAATTAATACGTTGCTTGTTATTTTATCCGTCATGCTCGGAATTACTTGCATTAGCCGTATTAAGGGAGTTCAAAACAGACAGCGCAAGTTTTTCTCTCCCATGATTTATGCATTTGAACAGATGGCACAAGGGAATTTTAATATAGATTTGTCTTTTTACGGTCAACAAGTACAACGAAATCATCCCTATCATGGCATAATAGAGAGCATGCAGCATATGGCAACAGAATTAGGAGAAATGGAACAAATGCGTCAGGAATTCATTTCAAATGTTTCCCATGAAATTCAGTCACCGCTTACCTCTATTATCGGCTTTGCTGAAGCATTAAATAATGAAGATTTAACAAAAAAGGAAAAAAATCATTATTTGCAAATTATAAAAACAGAAAGCTTGCGGCTCTCTAAATTAAGTGAAAATCTCTTAAAGCTAACATCATTAGAATCAGAAAAAACGCCGTTTGAGCCTAAACAATATCGTCTTGACCGCCAGATTCGGCGGGTAATCCTTGCATGTGAACCACAATGGACAGCAAAATGCATTGATACACAAATTGAATTAGAAAATATCTCGATTCATGCGGATGAGGATTTATTAGAGCAGGTATGGATAAATCTTATTCATAACAGTATTAAATTCACCCCTGAAAATGGGGAAATAATTGTAACGCTGCTTAAGGAGAATGACAGTGCGATTGTAACGATTAAAGACACTGGTATCGGTATGACAGAAGCTGTTCAAGCGAGAATTTTCGAACGCTTCTATAAGGCAGACATATCACGAAACAGACAAAATGGCGGCAGCGGATTAGGATTATCCATCACCAAAAAAATCCTCGAAATGCATAAAGGGAAAATAACAGTCAAAAGTGAAATAAATAAGGGAACTGATTTCACAATCAAGCTTCCCTTACAATAAGCATATATTAAAAAAGGCACTTGACTAACTGTCAAGCGCCTTTGCTTTATGCCGTTTTTTCTCTTTCTTTCAGTGATTTTCTTGATGAATACAGGCGCACACCCGTTAGTATGGCCCCAATAAAGCACAGAATGCTTGAGCCAATAAAGACGACATGCATACCTGCTAGGAAAATATCCGGTCTGTCTGGTATTAATGCTGTCACACGATAACCTGCCTGGATGCTCATTACAGAAAATAACGTGCTCGTCGCCACTGAAATACCAACGACCATTCCTAAATTTCTGACGAGAGAATTAATGCTTCCGGCAATTCCAAGCTGTTTTCGGTCAACAGTCGACATCACTAATGAATTATTAGGAGATTGGAACAAGCCTGTGCTTATCCCAAGTAGCACGATTAAACATGATAACGTAAGGATTGTGCTGCCTTCATGTAGAAATGTTAAGCCGATTTGTGCCACAATCATTAGGATTAATCCAACAAAGGTAATGATCTGTCCGCCAATTTTATCGGAAAGCGCCCCACTAATCGGTGCGATAATTGCCATAGCAATCGGAAACAGCATGAGGATATAGCCTGCATGAAGCGGCGATAATCCTAAAATATCCTGAGTATAAAATGGCGCCAGAATGTTGAAGCAAAAATTGGCGACAAACACTAAAAACCCACATAAAATACTAATCGAGAATAGGGAATTTTTAAAAAGTGAAAATGAGAGCATTGGATTTTCTGCCTTCCGTTCTACAAGTATGAAGAAGACAAATAGAATAACCCCTAACACAGCTGACATCAGAATATAAATATTAGAATAGCCGTATTGCTGTCCTAACAATAGACTTGAAAACAAAAACAATACTGCCAAGGCAAACAGGATACTTCCTGAAACATCGATTTTCACTTTTGTTACTGTTGCATCCTTCGGCAGCAACTTCCAGGCAATTATGATGGCAATAATACCAATCGGCACGTTCAGCCAGAATATGTATTCCCAGCCAAGGCTTGAAAGAATAATACCGCCTAGACTAGGTCCTGCAATACTTCCTAATGAAACAAATGTGCCAATTAATCCAAGCGCTTTCCCTCTTTCCTTTGGAGGAAAAACTTCTGTGACAATTCCTTGGTTGTTCGCCATCGTCATAGCAGCACCGATTGCCTGTACAACACGAGAAAGAATTAAAAGCATAAGAGAATCACTAAATCCGCACAGAAACGAACCTATGATGAAAATAATCGAACCAAGCTTGAAGATTTTAATTTTGCCAAAAATATCGCCTAGCTTTCCAAAGAACAATATCGCTGTACATATCATCATTAAATAACTGCTGACAATCCATTGAGATTGTGCGAGCGGCAATACAAGCTCTTTTGAAACAGTAGGAAGAGCAACATTGACAATACTGCCGTCTAATGTCGACATAAACGTAAATAAGTTTAAAATAATTAAAATAGTCCAGCGTTTTTCATGGCCATTAATGCCATGCTGACCATTATTCAATACAATCACCTCTATCCATTAGTTGCGCACGCAACAAATTTATTGTAATGTAATCCATAAATAGAAGCAACATTAAAAACATTTAAGTGAGTTGAACAAATGTGAAGGAAGCCCCTTTAGGCAGATTGATTTCTGTCATCCATAGACAAAATCAAAAATTTTTATTAAAGGCGTTCAAAAATTATAACATCGGCAATGGTGGACAATATGCATTTTTAAAATCGATTATCCAAAGTCCTGGAATCAATCAGGATGAGCTGACATCTAAATTAAAATTTGATAAAGCAACAACCGCCCGTTCTGTCAGCCAGCTTGAAAAGGCAGGATATATACGGAAAGAAACCTCTGAAAACGATCGCAGAGCTAACGAGCTGTTTCCAACAGAAAAAGCGATTCAAGTATATCCCCATATTCAATTTGTTTTAGATGAATTAAACAAAGAGCTTACGAAAAATCTGACAGACGATGAAAGAAAACAATTAATTTCGTTATTAAAAAAGATTGATAACGGATTATAAGTGTACCTATTCCCCAGCTCCATTATTGGTTGGGGATTTTTTTATATATTCATCCTTATTATGGTGCAAGAATGACAGCTTATGCAGGGTTTAATTGAATACTCTTACTTGTTATATTGCCTCTCTTCATTCACGATCGCATGTTTGTCCTATCTATCATCGGGTAGAATATTAAAGATAAAATTGGCTAAAATATCATGTCATGAAATTTATTAAAACCGAGGTGTAATAATGGAACGCTTTGTAGATCTGAATAAGAGTTTTATTGATGGTGTGTGGACGGAAGGGAAAACAGGCAGAACTTTTGAAGACAAAAATCCTTATGACCAGTCAACGATAACTGTTTTCAGTATTGCGACTGTCGATCAGCTTCATGGAGCCTTTTCATCCGCCAAAGCGGCACAAAAGGAATGGGCGAAAACAACGCCTACAGAAAGGCTTGCTATATTGAAAAAGGCAAGTGAATTTTTAAAGAACAACAGAGAGGAAATTGTCGACATTATTTCACAGGAAACAGGCGGCAGTATTATTAAAGCAAATGTGGAGCTTGACCTGACACTTGCTTATTTGGATGCTTCCTTCGAGCTTGTTGATAAAATTGACCAAAGCCGTGATATGCCAGAAATGGATGGAAAGAAAAACTATGTGTATCGCCTGCCGCTAGGTGTTATTACATCCATCTCTCCATTTAACTTCCCAATGAACTTATCTATGCGAACAATTGCCCCTGCGTTAGCACTAGGCAATGCTGTTGTTCATAAACCGGATTTGCAAACAGGGCTTGCTGGGGGTTCCATAATTGCGAGAGCATTTGAGGTTGCAGGACTTCCAAAAGGTGTGCTCCAAGTAATTCAATCAGACCTGCAGGAGCTTGGCGATGAAATGCTGACAAGCAAAGACTCTGGTCTTATTAGCTTTACTGGTTCTACACCTGTCGGCAAGCATATCGGCGAATTAGCAGGCAAAATGCTGAAGCGAGTCGCACTCGAACTTGGCGGCAATAACCCATTCATCGTTTTGGCAGACGCAGATGTGGATCGAGCGGTTGATGCAGCCATCTTCGGGAAATTCATCCATCAAGGGCAAATTTGCATGATTATTAATCGGCTGATTATCCATAAGGATGTATATGATGAATTTGTCGAAAAGTTCATCGCCAGGGTTAAGAGTGTACCATACGGAGATCCAAAAGATGCGAAAACAATCATTGGTCCTCTTATTAATGAAAAACAAGCAGATAAAGCCATGTCCTTCATTGAGGAAGCAAAAGCAGAAGGCTGTAAATTGGCCCTTGAAGGCAAAAGGATTGGAAATTTATTAACACCATTTGTGTTTGTCGATGTAGATAATCGAAGTAAGCTGGCACAAACGGAATTATTTGCACCTATCTCGACAATTATTAAAGCAGATTCAGATGAGCATGCAATTGAACTAGCAAACGACACAGAATATGGCTTAAGCTCCGCTATCTTCACAAATGATCTTGATAAAGGCCGAAAGCTTGGATTAACAGTTGAAAGCGGCATGACACATATTAATGACCAAACAGTAAATGATAGTCCAACCGTTCCCTTTGGCGGGACAAAAGCAAGTGGAATGGGCCGATTTGGCAATGAATGGATTGTCGAAGAATTTACGATTACGAAATGGATATCCGTCCAAACGAACTTCCGCAAGTACCCATTTTAATTTTATTAGGAGGAAATTCAAATGACAGTTAAATTGGCAATCGTCTATTACAGTTCAACAGGCACTAATTATCAGCTTGCACAGTGGGCTGTAGAAGGAGCAAAAGAAAGCGGCGCAGATGTTACCATTTATCGTGTGGAAGAAACAGTACCACAAAGCGTCATTGAAGGAAATCCAGCATGGAAAGCACATGTGGAGGAAACGAAAGATATTCCTGTTATCACACCAGATGATATTGTTAACGCCGATGCAATCATTTTTAGTACACCCACTCGCTTTGGAAATGTGGCGGCCCAGATGAAGCAGTTTTTAGATACTACAGGTGGAATATGGTTTAATGGAAAAACAGTTAATAAAGTAGTAAGTGCAATGACATCTGCTCAAAATCCACACGGCGGCCAAGAAGCAACGATTTTAAGCTTATATACAACCATGTACCATTGGGGTGCTATTGTTGTTACACCAGGATATACCGATCAATCCCTTTATGCTGCTGGCGGCAATCCATATGGGACAAGCGTGTCAGTTGACCAAAACAATGAAATTGTCGGCGATAAAGAAGTCTACAAAAAAGCCGTTCAGCATCAGGCAAAACGAGTTGTAACTGTTGCCGATTGGGTGAAAAAAGGCAATCAATAAACTAAAAGGGGCATTCTTAAAATCGAATGCTCCTTTTATTATTTTCCATATGCCTCAAATTCAGCTAAACTTCGATGAAACACATTTACATCAATGAATTTTTCCTCGCCGTTATATCCCTCGAGTCTTTCTTTATCTGTGTATTGCCAAAAGATCCAATTTCGCCTGTCTGGAAGCGAAGGATCTGTGAATACATCGCGAATCCATATGTCACTTTCACTAAAACCATTTTTTATGTATAAATCATACGCCTTTTGTGTTGTGTATATAATGGTTCTTTTTCCATAATGCTTATGGAGCATGTCAATCATTGTTTTTAGTTCTTTTTCTACGTCGCTTCGCACAGGAAGATTTTTTTCTTTATTGCCATAAAATTCGACATCAATAACAGGCGGAAGGGCATTTACTTCTTTAGGGACCGTGCTTATGAAATTTTCTGCTTGGGTTTTGCCGCTGCTGTCATAGCTAAAAAAGTGGTACGCCCCAATCCGCAGCGTTGTTTTATGTGCTTCATCCCAATTGTATGCGAACCTCTCATCAACAAAAGAGCTCCCTTCTGTCGCTTTCAAAAAAGCAAACTTCATATTTTGATCCTCGATTTTCGACCAGTTGATTTCTCCTTGGTATGCAGATACATCAATTCCTTTTACAGCATAATCATCTGCACGAAAGGCATTTGGTATCCAGGTTCCTTGTCTCCACAAAAAGAAAAGCGTGAACGCACAAGCTAAAATTATTCCTAATAGCCATAAAATCCATGTTATATACGTGTTTCTTTTATTAGTTCCTCCCATGTTTTAACCCGCTGAAATTAAAAATCTCAGTTTGCCTTTTTAAGTAATATATTTTCATCAGCTTCCTCTCTTTCTTTCATTTAAGTATATACATTTCACACTTCATGATGGTTTAAACCAAACGTAAGCATTTTTAAATAGGAGCCCTAACGCTTAATTTTGCATAAGATAATATAGGAGCTTCATTCAATCCTTTAACCTCTGCTTTTTGCTAAGTCTTTCTTTATTTTTGATTCGATAAATAGATGGGGAATCCTTCTTCATCTATTATTACGTTGTGTTTTTATTTTAAGCTTTACCTGAAGGAGGAGCTATAATCAGATTTGGTCAAAAGGTTATCTATAAAAGCAAAATTCATTTGTTCTTCTTCGACCATGGAAACGGACTTGCCGAAATACAAAATCCCCTGACAAAATCTATTATCCTCGCAAAATATGAAGACTTGATTATCAGATTGAAATAATTCGATGTGCTAAAACAGCAATAATTAAGATATTGTATCAGGCAAGTTCCAAATAAAAAAAGAGCCTGAATGGAAGCTCTTTTGTATGTATAGATTAATATGCATATTGGTATAACCCATAATATAACGGGCCAACAAACACAATGAAAAATATAATTGTCACAGTGAGTGGAACTTCTTCCTCCGGATCCTCTCCGTAATAGTCGTTCAAAAAAATCCCATAGATAATTTCCCATGCCAATCCGCCAACAAACACTAGTTTCCAAATAATTGGCGTCCAAATTTGTGTGTCTGTTACAAACCCAAACAAACCTATCCATGTTATAACAGAAACAGCAAAGTCAATTTTTGATAGAGTTGTTTTGTACTTCCCTTTTATCAAAAAACCTAATGCTGCTGTACCAAGTAAACCTATGTATATAGTCCAAAAAATTGTTGCTAACATGCTGTTCCTCTTTCTCTAAAAAATAAACAATATTGATTGAATATTGATAATATCATATTTATATAGGAAGCAAAAGAATCGGCTATTAAAAAAACTAAAAAAACAAAACAAAAAAGCTGACATTTAATGTTCAGCTTTTTATTGTATCGTTCGTCTTGCTAGTGCTAGAATGTCTATTCCTCTTCCTTCACACCAATCCTTAACCTTCCCTCCTAAAACAATTGGACAATTTTGCAAGTCATGAATGGATTTTACACCAAGCAGCAGAAAGATCGTCTGTAAATGCTGTTTCCACTCTTCTAATTCCTCTATCAGGCCTTCTGTTCCAAATTCATGAAGAATCTTTAAGAATGGACCGGCAATCCCTGCTGCATTTGCGCCTAATGACAAGCATTTTGCAGCGTCAAGAGGATTGCGAATGCCACCCGAAGCCATAAATGTCAGACCCTCTGAAACTGACTTTGCCTCTAAAAGCGAAATAACCGTAGAATGGCCCCAATCCTTTAAATAAGAAAAGTCTTTTTTGCTTCTGCGTTCATTTTCAATATGAACGAAATTGGTACCGCCTCTTCCGCCGACATCTATATAATGAATTCCAATACCTTTTAATTGCTCGATTGTTTCCAGACTCATTCCAAATCCTGTTTCCTTCACAATCAGCGGTACAGATAGTTTTGAAACTAGCTTTTCCAGCTTTGAGAGCATTCCGCTGAAATCTCTTTCACCTTCTGGCATAACTAGCTCCTGCGGTACATTAAGATGAACCTGTAATGCATCTGCCTCAAGCATGTCAATTGCTTTTCGAGCAAATTCTAGCGGTACATCTGCACCTACATTCGCAAAAATTAGACCGTTAGGATTGATTGCACGAACAATCTTATAAGAATTAGCAAGCTCGGCATTTCTTATGCCTGCATGCTGTGACCCAACTGCCATTGGTATACCTGCCACCTTTGCCGCTTCAGCAAGAGCAGCATTAATTGCTTCCGATTTAGTGCTGCCGCCTGTCATCGCATTAATATATAATGGAAACTCCATCGCTAGAGGACCAATGCTTGTACTCAAATCAATATCCTGTAGGGCCGCTTCAGGTAATGACCGGTGAATAAAGGTCAACTCATCAAAGTCGGAGGTCAATGCGTGTTCTGATTGCAGTGCTAATTCAATATGCTCTTCTTTTCGTTTTTGTCTTTTATTCTCATTCATATAAAATCCTCATATCTTTTCTAACTGAATTTCAGTATACTACTGTTAATTTTTCCTAAATCATAAAACATATGCCTTCTTTTCGTTGCTATAAGGCTACTATATGTACGTATCCTTAACGATAAATAAAAACAATCGTAAAGACCCACCATTTCTTATTTTACGGTATATTAGGTGTAATAGCATTTTTTAAGAAAGGTGGCAGTCATTTTCATGATTTATGGTGAACAAATATATATCAGATCCTTTAAGGTAATTGATGCAGCAGCGCTGCTCCAATTTCAAAACAACAATAAAGAATTCTTTGAAAAATATGCAATGGAGCGAGCGTCAGACTATTATACGATAAACAAACAAATAGAACTGATTAATGGCTGGAGCAATGCTTGGAAGGATGATACTCACTATCAGTTTGGTATTTTTTCAAAAGAAACCGAGCAGCTTGTCGGGACACTTAGTTTATTTCAGGTGCTTAGAGGCTCACTGCAGAGTGCCTTTATTGGCTACTTTATAGATTTGTCCCATAATGGCAGAGGTTATGGTACAGAGGCAGTCAAGCTTGCTGTCGATTACGCCTTTCATAGCCTCCATCTTCACCGCATCGAAGCAGGCGTAATGCCTCATAATATTGGGTCGATTAAAGTATTAGAGAAATCAGGCTTTCATAAAGAAGGGATAGCCCGGAAAAATGTCAAAATCCATGGTAAATGGGAGGATCATCAAGTCCTTGCCATACTTAATCCACATGATTTATAGAAAAAAGAAGCAGACATGGAGGCATGTCTGCTTTATTTCTTGAACACTATAGGAAGATTCGTACGTACTATCTGAATGCCGTATTTATCTTCTGTTTCTGTTATATCGATATCATCAGCATAATGCATGCCGTATATTGCTTGAAGCTCTATTTTGCCTGTATAGTAGGCAATGACATCCTCTATGTATGAATGAACAGGTGTCTTTATAAATGATATATCATGAAAGAGAGCCTTCGTGTTTTCATCCATATGTGTATCAAATGCAGCCTCTTCATGCTTGCCAATATCGCTCGTATAAATAATATTGATATTTTCTTGTGTATCATATAGCTTTAACCCCATTGACAGCATATTCTTTGCATGCAAATTATCTGTTGGCAAAAGCTCGACCTCATAATGACTTCCTAAACGAAAGCGATCTTTCACATAATGAACATGAAAATAATCGCTCAAGCTTAATCCATCTGTACATAAACCACTTGATAAAGTGTTGTTCAATCCTTCAGAAAGCTCTTCCCTTATCCAAAGATGCGGTTTATATTGATGCAGATACATACAGCGTTGGGCAAATTCCTCTAAGCCCCCAACATGGTCTGCATGCAAATGGGTAATAATGATATCTGTTATGTCTGGATAATTAAAACCAGCAGCAGGAAGGCTGGAGCGCAAAGTTGTCCCTGCATCGACTAGTAGCTTTCTGTCCCCGAGCTCCATAATATAATTATTATGATAATACTTTGTGAAGGCACCGCCTGTACCTAACGGATTCACTTTAATCATCTGTCTTCCCTCCATCTATTTTCGTTTATTTTCTTTTAGTGTAGCTTAATGTTGGTAATTAGCAAAGTATATGTATTTTTCTTCATAAAAAAAGAACCCTCCATATACACAGCGAATATTTACTGTATATATAGAAGGATTCTATCTATTGTTCACTATCTTCTTCCAAATTCATAGCCACCCACGCAGACTCATCTGCAAAATAGCGTGACCAGCTTGCAATGCCTGCCAAATCATACTCTTCTACAAGCTTGGCACGCTTGGATAAGGATAATTCATCCTCAAGCCAAATTCTATAGGTTGATTTTGATTTAGAATCATAGTACTCACCATAGTTTTGGCCGCTTTCTTCATCATATGTTGGTTTCACCTTATATTTATCAAGCCATTCCTGTACTTTTTCCATCGAGAGGCTTTCAGATGATATGTCACCATTTTCTTTTTCCTCCCAAAGCCTTGCATATAGTGGCACACCTAAAACAAGCTTTTCATTTGGCACTTGCTTAAGCAATGTTTTTAGGTTTTCTTCCACCCATGGCAAGCTTGCAACACTGCCGGCTGTTGGTGATGTTGCCCAATGCTCATCATATGCCATAACAACTAAATAGTCGACAATCTCTGAAAGATGGTCTCTTTCAAAGAAGGCAGAATAGTTTCCACCGGCAATGAAGGTGATGTCCATAGATACTGTTAAGCCTGCTTCATGGAAGTAAGGCGTTGCTTCTCTTACGAACTGAGTAACATATTCGCCGTCTTCTTCATTCACATTTTCAATATCAATATTGATACCGTCAAGATTGTACATTTCACTGTACACGAGAAGCTGCCTGATTACTTTTTGTCTCGTCTCGAAGTTTTTAAAAACATCATGCGTCTTTTCTGGGTCAAAGTCATTGGAGAACAGTCCCCATACTTGATAGCCCTGTTTATGAGCCCATTTTACATATTCCGCAGAGCCAAGATTGCTGACATTTCCTTTGTTGCCAGACAGCTTAAACCATGTCGGTGAAACTACATTAACCCCATCCATCTTAGGTATGTCTGCAGTGTCTGGATTCTTAGAGTAAACAGCTTCCCATGTTAGATTAACTGGACCGTCTATTTTTTTTAGGGCAGGTGTTTTTTCTTCTACATTCGCTTTAACAGTTATCGTATCTCCTGTTGTAACAAGGTCTTTTTTAATATAACCGGCAACACCATTGTTCTTGCGGACAAAATAATAGTCGCCCTCTTCCTTCTCGATGGTGACAGCTTCTTTTTGCTCGATTTCACCAGTATAAGCAGAAAAAAGCGTTGGTTCTGTACGCAGTCTCGCAAAATCATCTCGCACTTGCTTGGAGCTGAAAGTTGCTGCCGTTTTTTCCGTGCCGTCCTTTTCCAATAAAACCGCATTTGTGTCATCACTTAGTTGTGTAAACTGATAAGGATAAAACTCGATTAACGGTTCGACTGCCACATAAACCTCGCCATTCTCATCCTTTATCGGGGAAAATTGCAGATCCACTGTTTCATCATTTACAAAATAGGAAACAGATTCTGATGGAAACTGAATCACTTTATCCTTTGTTGTCGCAATTACCGAATTGCTTTGTGAATCATAAGTGATGCTTTCATCTATATTTTTCTGCCAGAAGCTTAATGGCAAGTATACTGTCCCATTGACCGTTATTGCATTACCAGCCTGTTTACCATCCAATATAATCGGGTTCTCCCCTTTAAAGTAATCCACAGTCTTAGAGCTTGCAAATGGATAGAATATAAAGAAGACGCTTGTCACTACCAATAGAACAGCAAATGCTAGTCCGAGCAAAGCTTTATACTTGTTTGGCCTTTTTGGCGCTTGAAAAGTTATTTCTGCCATTACCTTCCTCCTGTGATGCATGTCAAATGATGCTTATTATTTCTATTTTACTAGAATGATATTTTTATTCTAACATGAATAAAGAACAGACAAAAGAAAGAGCCTTTTCCAATTGTTTATAAGTACTATTCTGAAAGTTTAACAAGCAGGCTGTTAATCAACAGCTCTGTGTCTGTTTGAATCAGCAAGGATTTTTTACCGAAAAGTCTGCTAAAACATAAATAAATATATCATCATCACTGCTGATAACCAATTCAATACTATCAATAACAACAGCAGTTGAAGCGAAGTCCACAGAAGATCTTCTCTTCTTTTATAAGCTAAGCATACGAGATTGTTACGATCTTCACAATAACCGAAATAGCATATTTTGTGAAAATTATAGGAATATACACGAAAAAGGAGCCCCGTACAGGACTCCTTTGTTCATCATTATTTTACTTCCGAATTTCCAGAATAGTGGCCAGTGCGCCCAGTTGGACAATCAAGCACCAATCGCGGTGCTGCACTAAGCAATATTACAGCTACAATGGAGCATAATACTGATGCTCCAATGAATGGGACACCATTGTAGAATAATGAATAAGCTAGAGCCGACTGACCTTCTGGTGCGTATTGTGCCCAAATCGTAACACCTGCAAGGAAATGCCAGAAGTAGCGGATAGCACTGCCTGTTAGTATGGCAGCAGCCATTACAAGGGAAGCGGCCCCTTTTTCCCCGTTTTTAAGCTTGGATTGTATTGTCGGCATAAAAAGACCAGCAAAACCAATACAGGCAAATGCTAGGAAATATTCAAGAATTACCTGCCAGAATGCTAGTGCCTGCAAGTCGCCTGTTACGATTTGCAATAATCCCCATAAAAAGCCGGCTGTTGCACTTGCTTTAAAGCCCCAGCGAAAAGCGATAATAAAAATCGGCACCATGGCAATCGAGATGGACCCGCTTGCACCAAGATGGATAGAAGGCAGCAAATCTAAAACTAATGCAATGGCTGCAAAAATAGCAATTTCAATTAAAACGACTAACCCCATTTTTTTCATAAAAAATCCCCCTTGTTATGTACGCATACCAAAGGGGAGTTGAAGTAGGATGGATTAACATGCTTTTTTCCGTATGAAAAAAAGTAAGTATACATTAAATACCTAGTAAAAAGTCTTCAGCCACGATCCCTACGCTAGTGTTAACTAACAGGTTCAAAGGGTCTGATCATTTAAGATCACTCTCAGCATACATGCTCCCCCTGTGGTTTGCTTTTATATTCAATTGTTCTTATTATAGCAGATTATCATTCAACCACAAAGATTCTTTTATTACTTTAAGGAGGCTTTGAATATATCTGTATGATTATCCGTGCTTCTTAATGCACATACATATTCATTGCTTCTCGGCATATAGCGGTAATCCTTTTGCCATTCTTCTTTATACATGATTATCTTCTTAAAGGCATGAACAATCGAGTAAGCTTCCTGATTCGTCAATGTCGGGTGAAGGGAGATTCTGATCCACCCTGGTTTATTAGTAAAGATTCCTTTTTGAACCTCCGCAACTATTTGCTTAGATTGTGCCTCGCTGATACCAAGTAAATAGTGACCATAAGGGCCGGCACACGAGCAACCGCCTCTTACCTGAATGCCAAACCGGTCATTTAGCAGCTTTGCTCCAAGGTCAAAATGGAGCCCATCACAAATCACGGAAATGATGCCATGGCGGTTTTTATTTTCCCCGTCCAGTATCGTTATTCCCGGTATTTTATTTAACTCTGTCATCATTAAAGCGATGAGCTCCTGTTCACGCTGCTGCATTTTCTCAACATTCATTTCTTCCTTTAGCTGAATGGCGAGAGCAGTCCGAATTGCCTGAAGAAAGCCTGGGGTTCCGCCGTCTTCCCTTTCTTCTATATCTTTTTTGTAAAGGACATCACCCCAGCCATTCGTAAAGTCAATCGTTCCTCCCCCTGGATGATCAGGTACTTTTGAATGAACAAGGCTTTTATTCATGATAAGAATGCCGCTTGTACCTGGGCCACCTAAAAACTTATGTGGTGAAAAACAAATAACATCAAGGGCTGCTTCTTTATCATCTGGATGCATATTTATCGTTTCATATGGAGCAGATGCCGAAAAATCAACAAGGCAAATGCCACCATATTGATGCATCAGCTTTGCAAGCCGGCGATAATCGGTCTTTCTACCAGTGACATTAGAGCATGCCGTAAACGCTCCAATTTTCATCGTTCTTTGCTTATGCGTCTCAAGCAATTCCTCTAAATGGCTGTAATCCACATCGCCATTGGCAGAAGGTCTTAACGTAACAACTTCTGCAGCTGTTTCAAGCCATGACAGATAATTAGAGTGATGCTCCATATGTGTCACAAAAACAATCGGTTTTTCACTAATGGTCAGTGTTCGTTTGTCCATATGTTTAATGCCGATTAATCTTTGAAATTTATTGATTACTCCTGTCATGCCAAAACCATCAAAAATAAGAATGTCCTCATCATTTGCATGTACATGTTTTTTGATAATGTTTTTTGCCTCATGATAGGCATTTGTTATATAGGTGCCCGTTATATTTGACTCTGTATGTGTATTTGCTACATAAGGACCAATTATGTCAACAAGGTTATCTTCGATTTTCCGATACAGTCTTCCACTCGCTGTCCAATCAGCATATAATAATTTCTGGGTTCCATAAACAGTAGGGTAGGCAAAATCATCTCCGATAATATGTTTCTTGAATGAGCTAAAGTGTGCTTCTAGCTCTGTTCCAATCACATATGTCGATTCTCCAATTTTAGCTCTAATCAACCTAAATCCACCCTCTCTCTCCCTTACTAACCTATGTTAAAATAAAGAAAGAAGTTAATCTAAAAACAGAAAAATTTTCAAAAAAAGAAAGAGGCTGAAAGCTTATGGCTATATTACCCGATTTTGCACATGCTTTCCTTGAAGATTTGCACGAAGCCGGACGCTCTAAATTGACACTTAAACAATATGAGTCAGACTTGAAGAAGTTTTTTTCCTGGCTTGAAGCAGAGCAGAAAAAAACGGATATGAACACGTTGAAGGCATTGAGAAAAGACGATATTCAGAAATATTTCGTTTATTTGCATAATAAAAAGCTTTCTCATGCGACAATTCGCCGGTTAGCAACCGTACTGAGCCGTTTTCTAAAATATCATCAATGTATTGCTGCACACGATATTCATAAGTTATCACATACAGCACCGCTCCGTTCCTTAACAAGCAATGATTTCATTGAGGGTGAGGAGTTCACTAAAATCATTTATACGATGAAGCTTCGGTACTCAGAAGCAACCGGAAAAAAAGCGGCTCGGAATTTTCTTGTAGAGCGCAATGCTGCCATCGCATCTCTTATCAGAGCATTCGGGTTAACACCGACGGAAGTGTATGCCATTACGATGGAGCATGTGAATCTTGCACAAGGAGAGCTTTCGATTCCGTTTGGGACAACGATGAAAAAGTTTGCTGTTGAAAAGCAAATAATGGAGGATATCAGGACGTACTTTTACTCGATTCCTGAGCTATTCCGCCCGAAATACCATTCTAAGGACCCACTCTTTGTCGCATTTAATAATGTGTCGCTTTCTTTTCAATATGACTACGACAGACAGAAGCCAAAAGCTTTGTCCGTTCGTGCCATTCAGGAAATGATAAAGGATGAAGTCAAGCGGGCAGGCTTGCGGAAAATATCAGCAGTGAACTTGCGTAATACAGCAATATTGGAGGAAATTCAGCAGGGCAAATCAGATGAATATATCATGGAGCGCTTTTCCCTTACAAGTGAAGCGGCATTGAGAAGATATAAACAATACTTGCTTGCGCTGGATGAGAAAGTCTCCTCCACATAATGAAAAGCAGATGGATGATTCCGTCTGCTTTTTAGTCAGGCAAAGTGTTGTACTCTTTTTTTATTAAAAAAAGCTTTTTTAAAAACAGTCTAACCCGCGGTAATTTATTCTTTTTCTCCCATTTACTTATCATTGTTAATACACTTGTTTTCATAGATGCATATGAGCCAATTGCGGAATAACCATAAAACCACCCCATAAACAAACCTGCTGTTAAACTATGTCTATGACTGAAAAAAACAGAAATGATTAGTCCTAAAATAAGTGCGGTTGTTGGTCTGTATTTTTTGGGTATATGAAAGATCCACTTTAGCAGCTGTGTCAGTACCATCACAATCGGCACTGCTGCCACGGCATCCCAGAAATTGGTCTGTATTGTCGGAAAATCCAGCATCGTTTTCCCCCTTAAGATAGATAGCCAATACCTTTAGTTTGCTGTTGATACTGGGAAATATGCGGATTAGGAGAATATAAAACAAAAAAGCCTTAAGTTACAAAACTTAAGACTCAAAAAAAATTATGAAGAACCGCCAACCGTAATCGTTACCTCAACTTGTTCATTTTCAGCTGGTTCGTTTGCCAGCAGCTTTAATAAATTATGAGCAGCCATAGAGCCCCATTCATAGCTTGAATAGCTGATGGTGCTTAATCTTGGCACCATATATTGCGCTAACTCAATATTATCAAAACCAACAAGAAACACATCTTTTCCTATTTCATATTCTTTATCTTGCAGATAACGATAAATTCCAACCGCCATTTCATCATTAAAGCAAAATATGGCAATTGGTTCCCTGTAGTTCGCAAAAATTTGTCTTGCCGCCTCTTCGCCCGAATCTTTTAAAAAATCACCTTGAACCTCAACCAGCTCCACATTCGGGAAAGACTGCAGTTCCTCCCTGACACCCTCCATTCGTTTTTTTGAATCATACGAACCTACAGGACCTGTGACCGCATACAGTTTATTTACCTTGTGTTCAGTAAGCTTTCTTACAGCTAATCTTGCACCAGTTATATTATCCAAAAGCACACCTTTAATATTTTCATGAACAAGCTCTCTGTCCAACACTACTATTTTATAGCTTTTGTCTGCATAATTAAGCAGCTCTTCATCTGTAAATGCTTGATCTAATATAATGCCGCCATCAATTACCTTTTCCAGCAAAAGCCGATGGGACTGAACACCAGAGCACGCAATTAATTCATACCCTTTTTCATTTAAAGCCTGACGCATTCCGCGAAGCAGCGGACCATAAAAATAGCCGCCATAATCAGCTAAAAAGACCCCGATGATTTTTGTTTGCTTCACCTTCAGCATTCTTGCCGCTGCATTTGGCACATATCCCAGCCGATCAGCAATTGCCAAAATCCGGCTTCTAGTCTCTTCCGTTACTTTTGGACTCCCATTAAGCGCATACGAAACAGTAGAAATAGAAACACCTGCTTCCTTTGCGATGTCCTTAATACCTGCCATTAAAGCTCCCTCCAAACCTTCATAAAAGTTGCTATGTGAAATATATCAATACTACCATTTTATCAAACTTATCCGGATAGTTCTTGTTGTGTGTAAAGTTATTTTGTACACAATGAAGGGAGCCAGGAAATCGTTTTGATTTCCTGGCTCCTCTGAGATTAACTGCAAACAGAAGTTAGTCATTTAAGTTAGTGTACATTTTTTTCAACGTAAATCCACCAGTCAAAACATCCTCACTGCTGCCGCCCACATAAATTTCAAACAAGCCCTCATCACTTGTAAAGCTCATATCTTGGTGATAATAACGCAGCTGTGCTTCTGTTAATTGGAATTGTATTTCCTTTGTTTCCTTTGGGTTTAGGCTTACTTTTTGGAAGTCTTTCAGTTCTTTGACTGGCCGGACTACATCACCTGTCATATCGCGAATATAGAGCTGGACGATTTCTTCTCCGGTGTAATTCCCTGTATTTGTTATGGTTACTGATACTTGAATTTGTTCGTCTGCGGTCATCGTATCGGAGGACAATCGCAAATTTTCATAGATGTAGTTTGTATAGCTAAGGCCAAACCCGAATGGAAGAAGCGGTTTATTTGGAATATCTAGATATTTGGATAAATAATGGTCTCTGCTTACACCGTCATAGGGACGACCAGTATTATAGGCATTATAGTATACGGGAATTTGCCCTGCTGTATGAGGAAAAGACATGGTCAGTTTTCCTGATGGATTCACTTTTCCAAACAGAATATTGGCAATGGCGCTTGCTCCTTCTGTACCTGGATACCATGCTTCAAGCACTGCATCAGCTTCATCCAATACACCGTGTAAATCAAGGGGACGGCCGTTGAACAGGATAACAGCAATTGGTTTGTTTATTGTTTTCATTTGTTTGATTAGATGCAGCTGTGCTTCTGGCAATGTAATATCTGCCCGGCTGCAGGCTTCACCGCTCATCGAGGCATATTCACCAACTGCAAGCACAATTACATCTGCTGCTTTTGCTGCTTCTATTGCTTCGGTAACTTGTTCATCAGTTATTGTCTCCACATGACTGCCTTGTGCGACTGTTACATTAGTTGTCAATGCTTGTAGTGCTTCATGAAGGTTAGCTGTATTGTCGACTTCTCCTTGCCAGGACCATGCTCCTAGAATGTCCGATGATTGTGCGAAGGGGCCAATCAGGGCAATATTCTGCTGTTTGTCCAATGGCAAAACGTTGTCGTTTTTTAAAAGAACACAGGATTTTTCTGCCAGTTCACAGGCAACTTCCCGGTTACTTTCGGAAAGAATCACCTCTTTTTCCTTTACAGCATCTGCTGCTCTGTAAGGATTTTCGAATAATCCAAGCTTTTCTTTTAGCTTTAAGATGCGCAGCACCGCTTCATCCAATAATGTCTCTGTTACTTTCCCGCTTTCAATCAAATTTTTCAGGCTGCGGATATAGCATGGTGTCATCATTTCAATATCAACACCGGCAAGGATTGCCTTGCGGGCCGCCTCTGCTTCATTACCTGCGACTCCATGAGGAATTAATTCTTTAACTGCGCCCCAATCTGATATCAACACACCATCAAAACCCCATTCCTTGCGAAGAAGATCTCTCATAAGCCACTTGTTGCCAGTAGCTGGAATTCCGTCTACGGTGTTAAAGGATGTCATCACCATTTCACAGCCTTCATCAAGCGCTGCTTTATACGCTGAAAGATAGGATTCGCGCAGCTGACGTTCAGACATGTTGACAGTGTTATAGTCACGGCCTCCTTCTGGTGCACCGTATGCAGCAAAATGCTTCACACATGCGGCAACTCTCATTTGGTCGACCGCAAGATCTTTACCTTGAAAGCCTCGCACAAAGGCTTTGGCAAATGCACTATTTAAATAGCTGTCTTCTCCAGTCGTTTCAAGCACGCGGCCCCAACGCGGATCGCGGACGAGATCGACCATTGGTGCAAAGGTGACATGAACACCAGCAACTGCTGCTTCACTAGCTGCAACCTCTGCACTTTTTTCTGCCAGCTCCATATCCCAGGAACAGCCTACCGCTAAAGGAATTGGAAAGATTGTTTTAAAGCCATGAACAATATCTGCCATGAATAAGAGTGGAATGCCATGACGATTTGTTTTTAAATGCTCCGCTTGAATTTTCCGCACCGTGTCTGCCCCTGAAACACCTAAAACAGATCCGCTGTTTTTCACAACAAACTCGCTGATGCCCATCTCTTCAAATGGTCCAGTAATTTCCCCGGCCAGTCCGTAATAAAAATTTCCGGACAGCTGCATTAATTGTGCGACCTTTTCTTCTAACGTCATGTTTTGAATTATTGACTTGAGATCAATCTGAGCCATATTCTGCCTCCCCTTTTTGTTTATCGAAACGTTTCACTAACAATTACAATTTGAATTATAAGCGTTTTCATTTCGAAGGTCAACTTAAAAAGCAAGGGGAGGACTTCATATTACAAATCAGCGACTATTCTTTGTAAATTCTGCAAACCAATTTCAACACTTATTAGCGGGGCTTGCGTAAATGCTTCTTGTTCAACAATCAGCCACTCTGTTCCATTCTCGTGCGCCTTCTCAACAATGCCCTTTATATTTAGACTACCATTGCCGATTTCTGTACTTTCCCGTTTACTAGAATCCATGTCCTTCACATGGATAAGCGGTGTTCTGCCTTTCCAATTATCCATATAATTGATCGCATTCACGCCTGCATACTCTAGCCAATAAGTGTCAAGCTCAGCATTTAAAAAGCTTGCTGGTACTGCCTCAAACAGCCTATCAAGGATAACCGTCCCTTCCTTGCTGACAAGCTCATGATTATGATTGTGATATAGCAGGGACAAACCAGCTGCTGCAATCTTAACACCTGCCTGCTGCAGCTTTTCTGCAAAGTCATCCCACTCATTGATTGTAGGAAAGCTTGCCCATGGGCAAACAATATATTTATTGCCAAGCTCTTGCTCAAATTTTATAACCTTGTCTGTCTCTTCCAATATTTCTTCCATACTGATATGGGAACCGGCAATTTTTAATCCTAGCTCCTTTAGCTTTGCTTTAATCTCATGTGCATTTTTTCCGTGATAACCGGCAAATTCCACTCCATCATAGCCCATCCTTGCCACTTTCTCCAATGTGTCAAAAAAATCCTTTTCAGCATCCTCTTTTACACTCCATAACTGTAGTGCGATTGGCAACGCCATACGTATCCACTCCTTTTTAGGATTTTATAAAGAAATTTGTGAAGCAATATTCGTTATCCTTTCATTTTATTCCTCCTCTCGTCTATATATTATCTATTAAATAATAGACAAAAGACAAAAGTTAAAGGAATATTCATGGTTTATTCATATTTTGCAATTATGATAGGCTATAAGAATCAATTTTATAGAGTATATAATGAGGGTGAATTGGATTTTGTGTAATAAAGAAGAATACATTAAATACTCACTTAGTGATTTGCTTATAAAAATTAATAATCTTCGTTCTGAGCTTTTGGAAACCGCGTCACGACAGGGCATAGATAGTGTCGAGGTATTAAAGAAAAGCGAAGAGCTTGATTCATATATCGTTAAATACCAACAGCTCAGAAGTAAACTCCCAAAAAACAAATAACACCCTCCTTGTACGATTGAAAAGGAGGATGTTATTTGTTTTATTGTTCAGTTGCGCCGTTTTCCTCCCAATATACTTCTGAGAAAACATCGGCAAATGCATCAATTGTTCTGTTCAGCTCTTCTTGATTATTGTCGACACCGCCGACTTCAAGCAGGATGGCTTTATCAGAGTAGTTTTGGTTGTAGATTCCATTTCCTGAATCCTGACTCTTTTCAAATACTCCTCTACTAATACCTGGATATTTTGCTGCAAGTTCCTTATGCAGTTTTTTAGCAAATGCCTGGTTCTTTTCATAGCCTTCATAGCCCTTACCAACAACAAAAACAACTTTTGCATATGATTTACCATTAATTGTGGAAGTTGTTTCCGCTTTACGTGCTGAGTCCCTATGGATATCAATTAAATAAGTAAGATCTTTATTTTCGGAGATTGCAGCTTCAACAACCTCACTCGATGCACTGTAGGAAGCCGTATATTTCCACTTACGGTCCAATAGCTTTTGGTTCATGTTTGTCTTATCATGCTGTACCCCAATTCCGTCTTTTTGGAGAAGGCTTGTCAGCTTCGAACCAAGGCTGACAACATTAACCCGCTCGTCCGCACTTATTGCATCATTAGGATTTTGCGCATTTTTTAACAACGGTAAATATGATTCTAAATTATGTGTTTGATAGATTAACACACGCTTGTCAGTGGAGGATTGATGTGTGTTATTGTCATCTGTTTTTGATGTATCATCAGTGATTTTTTCTTCATCGGCTTCCTTTGGATTTTTTAGGATTTCATCAGATGGAGTTGATTCATAAGGTAATTGAGCAATGGTTGTCCCTTCCTCTGCCACAATGATTTTTGTATGATAGAAGCTAAGCTGAGGGAGTTCTCTTCCTAATAATGTCCGTGTATCATCAAGTCTTATATTTGTAGCAACCTGAAAGAAAAGGTTTGATAACGAAATGGTGCTTCCTTCCTTTGGAAAATAATGATTTTCAAAGTTAAAAAGCTGGGAATAAAGGTTTGCCGCATCAACCTTTTCCAATGCCCCTCTTATGTAATCGGAGGAGAATTTTTGTGAAACAAATGAGGTTGTAGCACCAGAAATTAAGATAAATACAAGGATGACTCCCAGAATAGTAGTATAGATGAATTGGAAATAATATTTAAATTTAGATATTGGCATAGGTCGTCTCCTTTCTCTCTAAAATTTATATTCTTTTTAGTAGAGATTTAGAAGGACGAATTTTGATTAGGTTTATTTGTTTTTAATTGCCTATTTATTTTTAATAGAGATAATGAGTGCGTAAAATTAATTTGTTGTTTTGAAAAAAAGCATGCAAATTTACGATTGCATGCTTTTTTTGCTTTATTATTTGAACGAAAACAGCAGCTCTGCTTCGCAAATTAGTTCTCCGCGAACGGTTGCGATGCCTTTTGCCTTCGCGATCGTTTTTTTGACCTTTGTGACAAATACCTCCATACAGAGCTCATCACCAGGAAAAACGGATCTTTTTATTTTACAGTCTGTTATTTTCGCAAGAAGCGCCCACTTTCCTTCATGCTTCTTTTCACTGTGAATGGCAACTGCTGATACTTGCGCAATTGCTTCAATAATAAGAACACCCGGCAGGATTGGGCTTTCTGGGTTTGTTCCAGTGGCGAACGTGTCTTCCTTACTAATTTGTTTGACTCCTACTGCCATTTTCCCTGCTTTAAGCTCTAATATTTCATCAACAAGTGGCAGTGGATAGCGGTTTAGTATGTCTTTAACAATCGCTAAATCAATCATTGTTTTTGCCCAAATTCGTCGAGCCGTTTTTGAAGGCTTGCCATTGCAGCGGTCATTTCCTGTGTCAGCTCGGCAACATCCTTTCTTGTACCATCTTCCTTTTGCAATGAAATAGGGTCACCGAATATTACCCTGATTTTTTTCCCTTTCAGTAAACCCTTTACATCTGTCGGACCACTGAATGCTGCTGGGACAATCGGAACCTTTGCCAAATTAGCAATTGTCGCTGCCCCTCTTTTCAATGGTACGTCTTCAGATGTTCTTGTTCCGCTTGGAAAAATGCCGACAATTTTCTTTTCTTTAAGCAATTTAACAGGTGTTTTTATACTGCTTGGACCAGGATTTTCTCTGTCGACTGGAAATGCATTAATGCTTGTCAAAAACTTGCCTGCATTCGGTTTGGCAAACAGCTCTTTTTTTGCCATGAAGTGAATTTGGTTCGGCAGCATGGCAGTCCCAAGCGCCACAACATCTACCCAGCCAATATGCGAGCAAGCCACAACATAACCGGTATCCTTTGGTAGCTTGTCTTTATGTATTGCTACACTGCGTCCGAATATTTTCAAAACGATATTGGCAAAGTTACTTGTAAATGTATACATATTAAAACTCCTTTATGTAAATTAAAACGTATCATCTATATTAGTTCTATATTATTATACCATCTGCTCTTAGTACTAGATACTATCTTTTTCTATACGATTAATTATATACTATCCAATCAAAAAAGAGTAGTGTCATCTATACACAAAGGAAGGAGCTTCTAGCGTTAGAAGCTCCTTTTCATTATTTCAGCTCATCTTCAGTGATGAACTTATCTTTAATAACGGTTTCGTCTATATTGCTTTTGGTGACTGCAACTGGATCAAGGAGAATGGATGGAACATCGATTTTCCCATTGTTGACTGTAGCCGTTGTATCGATTTTTTCGTTTTTACCAGCTTTCATGGCAATGGCTGCTGCATCTTCTGCTATCACCTGAATTGGTTTATAGACTGTCATTGTTTGGCTCCCAGCAAGAATGCGTTTTAGGCCAGTGATTTCGGCATCTTGCCCTGAAACAGGAATTGTTTTCCCAATTGCCTGCAAAGCATTGATAACACCGCCAGCAGTCCCGTCGTTTGCGGCGATAACTGCTTGAATATCATTGTTATTTTCCTTTAACGCCTGCTTCATATTAGTCTCTGCTATTTCAGGCTGCCACTCATCTGTATATTTATCAAACACGAGCTTTATGTCGTCTTTATCTATATAAGGCTGCAATACTTCCATTGCCCCTTCTCGAAAGAGCACAGCATTATTGTCTGTTTCAGCTCCACCAATGTAGGCAAAATTACCTTTCTTTTGCTTTTTGAGTATTTCCTGTGCCTGCAATTGTCCAACCTTTTTATTATCATAGGAAATATAGTAATCCACATCTGCATTCTTAATCAGCCTGTCATAAGAAACGACTTTCACATTTGCTTTATGCGCTTTGTCAACAATTTCAGCAGAAACCTCTGCATTATGCGGGACTACGACTAATACGTCGACACCTTCTGCAATAAGCAGCTCTGCTTGTTTGATTTGCACACTATCCACGCCATTAGCAGCAAGTGTTTTCACTTCACCACCAAGCTCCAGCACTTTTTTCTCAAATGCTTCCTTGTCTTTGTACCAGCGATCCTCTTGCAGTGTGTCTAATGAAAAGCCTACATAGACCTTGCTGTCATCTTGAGCAAGCTTCATTTTTGGTTGTGAATTTTCGGTTGTAGTTTGGGAGCAGGCGGCCAAAAACGTCATGGCCATGACACACGCTCCCGCCATGAGCTTTCTCTGCAGTGACTTACGCATGTCCCTTCCCCTCCTTATCAAGTTCAAATTTTTGAATCATGCTGTTCATATTATCGACCATTTGCGTAATTTCCCTGAAGTTTGCTGAAATACTTGTCATCATGTCATTTTGTTGCATCATCGAAGCAGAAACCTCTTCAAAGGATGCTGCTGATTCCTCAGATACTGCGGCAATTTGCTCAACAGACGCACTAATACCATTGCCCGTCTTTGTAAATTCCTTAATGATTTCCGAAATGTTCAGCGATTTCTCTGTCAGATTAGTAATTCCATCCATAATGGCATTAAAGGTGCTTTCTGTCATCTTAATTTGTTCAGCGCCCTTATTCACTTCCTCATAGCCCTTTTCTAGCTGTGTTAGTGATTCAATACTATTTTCTCTAATTGCAGTGACTAATCCGGTTATATCTGTTATCGAATCAGATGTTTGCACAGCTAATTTACGCACTTCTTCTGCAACAACAGAAAAGCCTTTACCTGCCTCGCCTGCTCTGGCCGCTTCGATTGAAGCATTCAACGATAGCAAATTCGTCTGGTCAGCAATCGACTTAATAAAGGTCACAAGCTTCGTGATATTTGCCGTATTACCTTCCAACTCTTTCATTTTTTCCACACTGCTTGTTACAACTGTATTAATGGTGTGCATCTGCTCTAAAGACTTATTCATAAGTCTTGAGCCCTCTTTGCTAGAAGCAGTGACAATGGCTGAAGTTTTCACCAATTCATTCGCATTTTCATCTGCTATAGAAATTTGCTGGTTAAAGTCCTGCATGTTGACAGCAATCGTTGATGAAGCATCTGCCTGTACATTTACTCCTTCAACTAACTCTTGAACAGTCATTGAAATCGTATCAATCGTAGTACTGACTTCAGCCGCTGCCTCAGATACCTCTAAACTTCTTGAATCAAGATTTGTAGACATGGATGAAATACCATAAATCGTCTCTTTCAAGCTTTGACCCATTTTATTAATAGATTTGGACATTACTCCAATTTCATCTGTGGAACTTTCATCAAGCAGTGACACATCCAATTTCCCATTAGCTATGGAATCGCTTACCTCTATAACATGCTTTAACTTCCCTTGTATTCTTTTAGAGATAATAATTAAGATAGCACTTGAAATGGCAATTGTCACAATTGTTAAGATACCGACTAAAAAGCTTGTTCTAGTTACATATGACTTAGATTCAGCCAGTGAGTGCTGATTTTCCGCGGAAACAAGTTTATTAAGCTGTTCGCCTTCTTCGGTTACCTTCCCTTTTAAGTCACTAATTTGCTTTTCAAGTTCTTTATAAGAAGTTGTATTAAAATCCTTAACATTTGGTACGACAGAATTAAAGAAAATTTCATCAATTTCTTGATTGTTGGCAATAAGCTTTAAATATATTTGTTTAGCTTCCTTGCCTTCGATATTTTTTTCTACTTTTAAAGCAGTCAAAGTGAATTTTTTACTTAATTCTAAGTATTCATCAAGCTTTTCATCATTAGCATCAAGGAAATACAAAGGTATTTGCGTATTTTTCTCTTGAAAAAGCGCTACTAATTCCATTGTATTAATGCTTAATTCATTTTTGCTGCTTATTTCATTCATATTACTGGACATTTTGTTTAAGGATACATACGTGATTCCGATAGAAGTTAAAAATAAGACAAGCGTCAGCAAGAACACTATTCCATATTTGTAACCAATCCTTAAATTTTTGAACTTAAATTTTTCTGTCAAAAGAGTCCCTCCTATCTCTAGGAGTAATATCGACAGCAATAAACAATTGTTGAATAGCATTTTGCAATATTTTTTAATTAAAAAAATCACTAGAAAATAAAAAAGGATTCTCGTAAAGGAATCCTTCGTACATCTAAGTTTTCGTGTTTCCGACGTCTTTATTTCAGGTAATGCAAATTAACAAAAAACTCACAACATTTGTTTATTCAACCAGTTCACTGTTTTTCCAATAAGCTCTTTATAGTGGGCGGAGGAAGAAAAGGTATGCTCGCCTTGTTCGACGATAAATGCTTCCACACTTCCCACTGTTCTTTGTTCATATTTATGTTTATATTCAAAAAGATAATCATGGGGGATATCAGAATCACCATTGCCATGGAGAATCAGAACGTCTCCTTTGAAGCTTGCGCATTCCTTTAGCGGATGATATTCCTTCATCGATTGAAAGAAATATTCAGAAAGAGGATATCCATAAAAATCTACTGTCTCATAGTCTTTTAAACTTTCAACTTCACTGTTGCCCACTATATTTGCTAAATCCTTATATGGGCTTCCAACAGCGGCCCATTGGATGAGTTTCTTTACCCTGTCATCCCTGTTTGCTTGAAGCAATGTCACTGCTCCACCTAAGCTGTGCCCAAGCAGAATAATCTTATCTGTCTCTTCCTGCCTGCAAGCATAATCTATAAGTGTTTTAGTTTGTGCAATAAGATCGCATAATCCAAAGCTGCCATACTCTCCAGTGCTTTCACCGCAGCCAGCATAATCAAAGCGATACACAGTATAGCCATTTTTCACAAGCTCTGATGCTGATTTCACAAAGAGTCTGTCAACACCAATTCGGCTTCCAATTAAGCCATGGCATATAAGCACAACATGCCCGTTTTTTTTGATTCCGTTTACTGGATAATCAATGGAGAGGGCAAGCTCCTCCTTTTTCCACATAAGCCTTTGGTGTACAGTCATTCGTCTACCTCCACAATCCCCTTAAATAAACTTTTCTTACAGGTTTACTTGGTTTTAAAAAATCGATTTCTTATTCCCTCTATTATAGGGGGAAACGTGTTTTTTTGTCAAAAGGAAATAAAAAAACTGACATAACTTTTCCTGTATGAAATAATAAATACAAAGTCTTTCTACTTAGGAGGAATTATGCAGTATTATACTGACTATCACCATCACTCCAATCATTCCTTTGATTCAAAGGCTGATATGGAGGAAATTTGTAAAAGCGCTATTAACAATGGAGTCCAAGAAATTTGTTTTACAGAGCATTTCTCCGTAAATCCAAATGCACCAACATATGGGCATATGGTTTGGGATAAATATCTCCTTGATATAAAGAAATGTCAGGATATTTTCAAAGACAAGCTTATGATCAAGGTAGGCATTGAATTATGTGAGCCCCATTTGCTAAAAGGTATTTATCAAAAGGAATTAAAACCGATTCCCTTAGACTTCATCTTAGGCTCTGTTCATAACTTAGGCGGCACTACGTTAAGAAGATATATGAATGCTAATCCTGATAAAGATATTTACGAGGATTACTTTCTAGAGCTAAGAAAAATGGTGCAAGCAGCAGACATCGACATTATTGCCCATTTTGACTTAATGAAGCGCTATGCTTTTTCCCCAAGGGGTTTATATGATTTTGACAAGCATAAGGATTTAATTGCCGATATACTGACAATCGCAATAAGCAGAGACATTGGCCTGGAGATCAATACTTCTGGATGGCGTACAAGTGTAGAGTTATCGATGCCTTCTCATTACATTTTAGGACTTTATAAGGAACTAGGCGGAAAGCTGCTTACGATTGGTTCCGACTCCCATCATGCTGAAACAGCAGGCGCAGGTTTTCAGCAAGCAATAGACTTGGCAAAGTCATGCGGATTCACCCATCTTTATACCTACTCCAAACGCCAACCAACCGCATATAGAATAGGCTAATAAAGAGGCTGGGACAAAACAAAAGATAACCTTTCTAAACACGAATAATAAAATTAAATCCATATTTGAATAATGAAGCTTGTGACAAAATAGAATATGGAGTTAAAATTAGTTCGTTTCATTGCGCTAAAATTTCTAATTATTGTATTTAAAAAAACAAAAACAAGAAACCGAACTATCCAATCGAGATTAGAATGGATAGTTCGGTTTTTATACTGATTCATATACTTATTTCCCAGCCTCTTTTTTCGCTTATAGATAAGAAACAATCAATTCACTGTTTCCTTCCACTTCAAAGCTGCCAAATCCGCTAGGTAGTAAGAAATGATCTCCTTTTTTGAAAGGATAGCTAGCTGAATCCTTTTTAATGCTTCCTTCGCCTTCAATAACACTGCATAGAAGAAACGGCTTTGTTTGTGTATTTATGCTAGTGCCTTGAATGTCCCATTTTTCTACTGTGAAATAGTCACACTCGATAAAGGTAGTTACCGTTAAATCGCCATTTGATTCCACTTTGACATCAAAGGAATCGGCTTTGTGAGGAACTGTCGTCACATCAACAGATTGTTTCACATGCAGTTCTCTCGTATTCCCTTTATCATCTTTTCGGTCATAATCATAAACACGATATGTTGTATCCGAATTTTGCTGTGTTTCCAGGATGATAATCCCTTCTCCAATAGCATGGATTGTCCCGCTTGGCACAAAGAAAAAATCACCTTTTTGCACAGGAACTTTATTCAATAACTCTGTCCATTTATTTTCACGGATCATGCTTTCCAGCTCTTCTTTTGTTTGGGCATGGTGACCAAAAATAATTTCAGCACCCTCCTTACAATCGACAATATACCAGCATTCCGTTTTTCCTAATTCGCCATTTTCATGAACGTTAGCATATTCATCATTTGGATGAACCTGCACAGATAAATCTTGATTAGCATCCAATAATTTAGTTAGCAAAGGAAAACGATCTCCTTTAGCATGACCAAACAGCTCTTTGTTATTTTCCCATAATTCGCCTAATATTTTTCCTGCGAACTTGCCGTTTTTAACGACGCTTTGTCCGTTCGGATGAGCAGAAAATGCCCAGCATTCACCTGTCGTTTCAGAAGGAATCTCGTATCCAAAGCTGCGCAGCTCTGTCCCTCCCCAAATACGGTCCATAAAAATAGGATTAAAAAATAAAGGTTCAAAATTCATATTAGGTTAGAACTCCTTTAAATGTTTGTTTACCAAATTAATTCTACCATATAATGGAGCGATTTCTATCTATTTTCAAAATAAGAAAACAAAAAAGACAGGATTAGCCTCCTGCCATTTTGAAAACCTTATTTTCTTTACTATGTTTACTCTTTATTTCATTTTTTATAGCAGCAGGATATTTATGGAAGCGCCGCAGAAGCTTCTCCTTTTGCTCATCTGTTGAATTCTTACAGTTGATTGCCGTGCGAACAGCAAGCTTCAGTGTATATTTCTCCCAATCCTCATTCGAAAGAATGGCACTTTTCTCCAAACTTGCAGACAACGACTTCTGAGCGACAAGCTCCGCAAGTTCCTGCTGTCTAACGATTCCGAATACAGAACGGAAAAGCTTCTGTGCAAAAGCTGCCATATACACTTCGTTTATGTAATTATCAGCCATTGCACATCCACTCTCCTTCTGCTTCGGTTAATTTTTCAGTTTTTGTTTAACACTGTCTGGTAAGTCATCTTCAGAGATGAAATTGACTTCCGTTTCTAGCTGATATTTACCCTTTGTTAAAACGGCATATTTTTCATTTGAATATACATACTTTGATAGAATTTCGCTTTGCTGCTCTTTACTCCTTACTTCTTCCTTGTTTCGAAGCTTGCTTATTTTATTGTCAATTTCTTCATTAAAATATGCACCTGTATAATCAAGACCTATATCCTCTGATTTTACGATGTACATTTTATCTACATATTCAGAATCAACGGCAAAAATATTTTGGAATCCTCGTTCATTGAGCCAATCAACCGTTTTCCTATCATTTACTGAAATGGAGTTATAATATTCGGTCGTTTCATTTTTTTTATCTACACTTATACTAGCTGAAAGATTATATTCATTGGTCATTTGATCAAAGGACTCGTTTCGTTTATCCTCCATTAAGGTTTTAAGAAAGTTCTTCAGTTCTTTTTCGTCATTTATTTTCAAAGTTTTACCATATGGCATGTCGACTGTAACTTTTATAATATTATCCTGTGTATCCAAATCATATAATTGCTCCTTATATTCCTTGGATTCATAAATTGGTTTTAGTAATTTTTTATATTCCTCTCTCATCATTGTATAAAATCTTGTTACTTTTCTGTTGTTGAGTTCGTATTCAATTGTCAGCTTCTTCAGACTATCATCATAGTAATCTTGATCGTATGTTTTACCTGCCTTAATTAATTCCTTATGCATTAATGCTACAAGCTTTTTATTTTCTTCAGTAGTTAATCCCTTTATTTTTTTGTCTGAATAATTATTGGACTCTACTAATCTCACACCTTTAATGTCTTCCACCTCTGGCACAAATTTTTCATATTTGCTGTTAAGAAATGGTGCTGCAACAGCTACAACGATTGCTGCAAGCAGAAAGAACACATAACCTTTTAAGCGGTTAAACACCCGCCATGATTTCATAAGGAACATTTCTCCAACTAAATATCCAATAAATGAGCCGATTAACAGTCCAAAGAGATGATATGGCAGACCTTGATTTATCAGTTGAAAATACAAACCAAACAGAAGCATAAAACAAATTGTTACAGTGTATTTAAACAATCCGCCTAAATTACTAACTGTCAATGTTTGATAAACTGTTTCTACATTCCGCTTTTTATATAGAAGCAATGCTGCTACATAAAGAATTACACATACCAAAATATAGGACGTAAATACCTTCACTGCCGAGTAATCACTGTAAATGATGACAGGAGCCAATATTGGCGATAAATATATTAGTTTATCAGATATGTATTTGTCGATAGGAAATCCGTGGACATAGTTGCTGAAGTTATAAAAAACCATATAGATAATTCCTGCTGGAAAAAGAAGCAGCAATACGGTAAATACACCTTGTGTTATCGAAAGTCCTGTCAGCATGCCGACAAATATACATGTAAAATACACAATTGCTGTAAATATGATAAATATGCCAATCCAGCTGAATATTTTTGCAAATGAAATGAACTGATGCAAATCCATAATCCAATATGCAGCCATGATAACGATGGCGTTTAAAATAATTGGTACGATTAACACAAGAAAGCCATTCCATGTAAAAAAGTGAAACAGGAAGCTTCTGCTTACTGGTAAACTATGAATCAAGTCACTGTATGCTTTACTTTGAATATATCGAAACAGGAAGATCCCTAGCAGGAGAGGAATAATGATCATTATCCCAGCTTGAACAAGGATATTAATATCAAAAATCTCCGAATATACTTGATCTCCCTCCCACCGTCTATAATCCTTTTTATCCATTAAAATCAAATGCATCGGTACAGCAAAAAAGAGTGCTAAAAAGGAGATAATACCTAACCAGCCAACGTTGCGAAAGATTAATAAGGATAATTGCTTATAATAAAAGATTTTCTTTAATGGCATAGTCCAATTCCTCCATTTGGTAAATAAATATCTCTTCTAATGTGAGTGCCAAGATATCTAGTAATAAAGGGTTAAACTGGTCGATTTGCTTGATGATATCGTCTTTTTCACCTTTTACGATGAACATGCTGACACTGCCACGCTGTTCGAAATGGACCATACTTAAGCTTTTTTTCAATTGTTCGATGGTGTTTGCTTCAGGGAAAGCAACTTGGATTTTATGAAAATCGAGCTTTATTTCATCAATATCATTTTCAATCAAGCATTTTCCTTTATGGATAATACTTATATGATCACATAAATCCTCTACTTCTGAGAGATTATGGGAGGAAATGATAACAGTCATTTCCCTTTCTGCAACCTGCTGCACAATGAGCTTCTTCACATTGGAGCGGATCACCGGGTCAAGCCCGTCAAACGGTTCATCTAATATTAAGTATTCTGGCTCTGTTGCAAATGCTAGCCAAAACGCGATTTGCCTTTGCACACCTTTAGAAAAGTGATGGATTTTTTTATTTTCGTTAATATCAAGCTGTTTGCCTATTTTTTTAAACAGTTCTCCATTCCAACTCGGGTAAAGCTCCTTATAGAATAGAGCCATTTGTTTAGTCGTGTAATGAGGCAAAAAGGAGGGATAATCAGCAATAAAAAACATTCTGCTTTTTAATTTCGAATTTTCAAAAACAGCTTGTTCTTCAACTGTAACTGTCCCTTCATTTTGTTTATAAATACCTGCGAGTAATTTTAAGATGGTTGTTTTTCCAGCACCATTGGAGCCAAGCAGGCCATAGATACTTCCTTTTTGTATGTTCAAGCTCATTTTGTCGAGAATAACATCCTTATTCATTCGTTTCACGACTTGTTTCAATTGAATCATAGGCCTAACACCTCCATTAATTTATCTGCTTTTTAATATGCAAAAGTAATTCCTCTGGCGATACGCCTAAGTACAGTGCTTCCTTTATTGCTTTATCCAGTTTTGCAAGTGCCTCGACTTTCTTACTGTCATCTTGAATAAATTCAGAAGCCTTAACATAACTGCCTTTTCCTTTAACAGAATAGATATAGCCTTTTACTTCAAGCTCTCGATACGCTTTTTGGATTGTATTAGGATTGATTGTCACCTGTGTTGCAAGTGTGCGAACAGACGGAAGCTGTTCATCTGCCTTCAATACTCCTGTGACAATCAGCTCGACGAATTTTTCTACAAGCTGTTCGTAGATAGGTGTCCTGCTTCTAATATCCAGTTCAAACATATCCAGCCCCCCATCTGTACTAAGTGTACTATTATGCGTAGTACAGTTATTATAATCTATAATTCAACCGAAAAAAAGTACCAAAATGAATTTTTTTCCTTTTTTACCAAAATGGTTATTACCTATTTTCTTAAGCCTCCTATTTACTTAGAATAGCATCTTAAATAGTTTTCAAATTCTCCATACAGGAACACAGCATTCCGAAAATGACATCCAATTTACCTATTCTTCAAAATGTTTAAAGGCTTGTGTATAGGAACAGTACTATTCGGGACACTTCCTTAATGTCAAAAAATACTGTATTTCAATTTAGAAACACAGTATTTTTAACACACAAAAAAAACAGAATAGAAACTTCTATCCTGCTTTGCTTCAATGATGACTTTTAAATTTTTTTAAAGCAATTCTTGTTTCGTCAACATATTTCATTAACCGATACGGTTTACTAAGAGCCCGTTTTGGGACACCGACGATAAACTTATTTAAATCTTGACTGTACTCCTCGGTTAGACGGGTCGGTTTTGTAACTACTCGCTTATATATCTCTTTATACAATTCCCTTTTCGGATTTAGGTGCATGTCAATTTTACGGTGGCAATTAGTACACTCAGTACTTGAGATTTTATTGTTTAAATAATGAACATAATGCAGGGTTTCATCTTGACAGCGTGAACAATAAAGGGAGACATCAAACTCTGTAATTTCCAAACGAACCTCTCCTCGCCAATTAGTCTAAATTTTCGAACCCGTTTTGATCACAAAAAACCTTATAAAAAAGAAGATATATAAATTATATAGTCATTTTCTTTATAATAGCACTTGCCGTTAATTCGTCGGTAATTAATACATCAATAAATTTTCCTTTTAATGCTCCTAATATACTTTCTACTTTATGTTGTCCTTCCACGACGGCAATTACTTTTTTAATTTTCTGAAACTCAGCTAACGTAATCCCGATTACTTTCGTGTTTAAAGAATCATTTATTGGTGCGCCATTTTCATCAAAAAACCTAAATCCTATATCGCCAATCGTTCCAACTTCTCGAAGCTGTGTTAAATCATGTTCTTGTAAATACCCTAATCTCATCAAAGTTGAATTTGCATAAGGATTTCCTATTCCAATAAGAGCAACATCGACATTGCGGCCGATTTCTAATACTGTTTGAACATCCTCCATTCCCATGAGCCGTTCTTTTAGTTCTTCTGTTTCCACAATAGCAGGAGCATACAAATAAGTACAAGTACTTTGCAGCTTTTTTGCTAAGTCATTAGCAAGCTGATTTGCATGAATTTGCACCTGCTTCACTCCCATTCCCCCTTCTAATGGGACAACTGTTACATCCTCTCTGCGCTCATATGGATATTCCTGAACAAGATGTGCCAGTGTTTCTCCCCAGGAGATGCCAATGCTTTTAACATCTTTAATATTGTTGGAAATATAGCTCGCTCCTGCTTGACCTACCTCGCGTTTGGCCATTTCCTCTGACAGTCCATTGTTTGGTACAACGACAGCATCACTTAGCCCAAAATATTGCTCAAGCTGTCTTTCTAATTCAACTGTGTGAACACTTTCATCCTTTATATATATTTTAACAATTCCTTCATCCTTTGCCCTTTGCAGCAGCTTGGATATAACTGGTCTTGATACACCTAATTTTTGCGCAATTTGTGCTTGTGTTAATCCATCATGATAATACATGCTGGAAACCTTCACTAATTGTCGTTTTTCTTGCCACTCCACTTTTATCATCTCCTTAATCGCTAATCTAAATTACAAATGTTATGTATAAGAACATATTACAGCATATCTTTTTTAAAATCACCACGTCTTGGCACAAAAATGCCGGAAACTTCTATTCCCGGCATTTGTTTATAGTGATTGCTTATACGTTCTCCCACCATCAAGCAGGAGGATTTGCCCATGCACATATTTCCCTTTTGCACTGCTTAAATAATTGACTGCATGGAAAACATCACTAGGTGTTCCGAATCTGCCAATTGGGATTTCTTTTGTTAAGCTCTGCTTTGATTGTTCTGTTGGGTATAAACTTTTAAGCATATCCGACTCGATCACTCTTGGGGCGACAACATTGATGTTAATATTATTTTTGCCAAGCTCTGTAACAAGTGATCTCATTAAGCCAAAGGCTCCGCCCTTTGATGCTGCATAGTGAATGCCGCCACCTGTTCCTGTTATGGCAGAGCCTGAGCCAATGATGATGATGCTTCCACCCTGCTCTAGTATCGGTTGACAGAATTTAATGCTGTAAAAAAGTCCGTGCAGATTAACAGCCATCGTTTTATTCCATGTAGCCCAGTCAATATCCAAAAATTTCACTGATTTAGTAATACCTGCTGAATAAACTAGTATGTGAAGGAAACCAAACCTTTTTTTGATTTCATTTGCAAGTGACGCGACGCTTTCCCAACAACTTGCATCAACCTCAAAAGGGACAAGATTATGGTGACCACTGTCCATGACCATTTGTGTTAATGTCTGCTTATTTATATCTGCAACAGCAACCTGATGTCCTTCCTTAGCAAAACGCAAAGCGATTTCTTTGCCAATTCCGCTTGCTCCGCCAATAATTAGAATGTTTTTTACCGTCATTTATTCACGCCCTCCTTATCCAAATCTTCTATCTCTTCATCTAAATAAGGAGAACATAAAAGCAATATCTTATTTGCAACTGCTGCCATTACTTTATTTTTCACTTGGAGGCTGCTATTCTGATTGTGTAAAGAAATTGGTGCAACCAGTTCCTTTACTTTAATGGTTGTTCCTGCAAATTCTGTTGCCAGCCCCTTCGTAAAGGATTGGAATGCACTTTTACCTGCAGCATAAACTGGCCCAACATCACCTGTGCTAGCCGCTTGCGAGGTTATATTAATAATAGTTCCACCATTAAGTCCCAGCATGACAGGGATGATTGCTTGACAGCAAAGAAAGGGCACATCTACATTCACTCGAAACGCCACTTGCCAAGCTGATGGTGTCAGCTGATCAATGGATGTATCAGCAGATTCTTCCGCATAATTAATAAGTATATCTATTTTTTCATTTTCCTTCGTTATTTTCTTAACAACCGCTTGAACCTCAGCTGCTGTTTGCAGGTCACTAGTTATTATGGAAGCTAACCCACCGAATGCCCTAATCTCCCTTTGAAGATCGACTGCAACGTTCGTATTAAAACGATGTATCCAAACGATTGCTCCAGCTTCCGCTAATCTTTTACAAATAGCTGCACCCAGCATATCGTCCACACCTGTTACTAGGACAACCTTATTATTTAATGATAAATCGAACATGGTTTCCCCTCCTTCTATGGTTTTATTAGTACCTTTAAAACCTGTTCCGACGGATTATGAGCAGTGGCTATTGCTAGATCCAGCTCTGATAATGGAAAACGATGTGTAATCATTTCTTCTACCTTAAATACGTTGTTTCGTAGCATGTTGATAGCTCTTTCATAGTTGTAAGGATTGGATGAATAGGAGCCGACAACCTTTATTTCATCAAGAAAAAATCGTGCTGCTGGAATGGCTACGTCTGTGTTTGAAAATGGAGCAAAAACTAATACAGTACCACCTCTTGACACACATTCCATTGCTTGTGGAAGCAATTGTTGAATTCCCGCTGAAATGATAACAATGTCGGCTCCCTTTCCATTTGTCTGCTCCATAATGCTTGTGACGACATCCTCCTGCAGACTATTAATCGCCACGTCAGCACCAAATTCCAACGATTTTTCTAGTCGAAATGGATTAATATCAATTACAATAATGTTTGCTGCAAGCAGATTTTTTGCTAATTGGACTTGCAAGAGCCCAATTTGACCTGCACCCATAATAACAACGGTATCTCCAGGATGTGTATCTATTAATTCAAATCCGTGCAAACAGCAGGCAATAGGTTCTACCAATGCTCCTTCCTCATAACTCATCCCTTCTGGAAGATGTCCCATCGTGTGTTTTACATGTAATGCTGGTACTCGAATATATTCTGCAAAGCCGCCTGGATCAAGATTTGTTTGTGTAAATTGAGGACATAGGCTGTAGGAACCTCTTTTGCAATAATGACAAGTGAAACACGGGACATGATGAGCAACGAATACTCTGTCACCAACCTGATAATCCTTTATGTTTGCTCCTATCTTTACGATTGTTCCTGCGACCTCATGTCCAAGAACAGTTTGAGGCGCTACTTTTTCATCTAGTACTTTATGAATATCTGTTCCGCAAAGTCCGCAATATTCCATTTTAATTAATACTTCGTCCTTTTCAATGGAAGGGATTTGTCTGTCTTCATATGCAATGTTGTTTTTATTATAAAAGGAAGCTACTTTCATCTGGCCGTCTTGACGTTTTCCCTCATTTCGATTGTACGGTTTCACGTCTTTCATGCTTTTCACGTCCTTCCAATTCTTTTATCACTGCTAATAAATCCTTATAGCCTGCAAGCTTGTAGGAAATCCAATACCTTCCGCCAAGCAGGCGGAAGCTGCCGATTTTTATAAATGCTTTGCCTACATAGCCATAATCCTTTAATGTCAATTCCTTTACGTCCTCCCACTTATATTCATGCCTGCTCCAAAAGCCTTCAAATATAATGGACTCTGTCGTTAAGGTAATACTTGATGGATTATTTATCCCGATTACAGAGGTTATGAATAAAACAGGCATTGCTGTTAAAATGAGCGGATATATGCCAACTAATCCACTGTTTATTACCTGTAGCAGCGCCCATATAAATAAGCCCATCATGATAAGCACTGGAAGTATAATGGAAAGTAAAAACACAGAAGTTGTGTAACGATACTGTTTCATGCGTATCCTCCATTTGCAGAAAAAGCAAAAAAACTTATTATCGTTTTTTTGCTTTTCGCTGTTTTATTTGTCAATATGAGAGATGATTTTTTCTATATCTGCATCAATTCCAACACCTGTTAAAAAGGAAATCGTTTGAATAACTGGTGTATCACCTGTATCACTGACTGGTGTTGTTGTCACAATTAAATCAGCTCTCGCTGCCTTTGAAGGCACTTCAGATGCTTTACATTGTTCCACGACAACATTTAATCCCTTGTTTTTCAGCATTTCTTCAATTTTTTTAGCGACAACTGTTGATGTAGCTACAGCAGTTCCACAGGAAACTAAGATTTTTTTGGCCATTTTAACATCTCCCTAGTTTTGTTTTACGCTTTATAAGCGTTTTCATTTTCTTGTACTGCTTCAACTGGCTTTAATGTCTTTGCATCTAAGCCCATTTCTTTCGCATATTGCCTCTTAATATCATTTCTGACCCAATACCACAGTAAACAATAAGCAAGTGCGGCAAAAATCGCTGCAATAAAATACGGATTACTTGGATCAAGTAAGCGGACAATAATCCATGGAATAACATGTGAGCCTAAATCAATTCCCGAAATCTGTGTTGCTCCTTCTGGGAAATCAAAGCCAACTGCTCTTCCCATCGTCGTTGCCAAATCTGCTAGATTCGTTGCAATAAAGAAAACGATCATCAATGTGACAATGCTGTTAATAATGCCGCGAATAATATTGCCGCGAGCTGCTGCAACGGCCCATACGACGGTAAATGGAAGGACAGCGAAATCTGCAAATGGCAGCATGCCGTTATATGGGAGAATGACAGCCAATAACAGCGTAATCGGCACCATAATCAGTGCAACTGCCATATTGGATGCTGTTCCAATCACAATGGCTGTATCTAGACCAATATAAACATTTTTACCAGGGAACTTCTTATTGATTAAATCACGTGCTCCTTCTGATATTGGAATAAGTCCTTCCATTAACAGCGCTACCATTCTTGGCATCAAAATTAATACTGCCGACATTTGAATACCTAATGTTAGAATTCCTTTAGCGTCATAACCGCCAAGGAAGCCAATCAGGAGGCCAAGCACTAATCCCATAACAAGCGGTTCACCAAAAATTCCAAATCGTTTCTTTAATGTTTCTGGGTCTGCTTCGATTTTATTGATTCCAGGGATTTTATCTACAATTCGATTACTTGCATAAGTGATTGGTGCAAAGTTAACGGTCTCCGAGTGGGCCATGGAAACGCCCTTGAGGCCAAAGTGGTGCTCAACTGCCGGTGCAGTCCAGTCTGCTAGTTTGAGGGTGATGGCTGAGACAATTAATCCAACAGCGATCGCTAGAATCATATTGTCATAAGCATAATAAGTAACAGATGCCGCAAAGATTAGATGCCAAAAGTTCCAAATATCTACATTTAGCGTTTTGGTTAAATTAGTAGACAGCATGATTACGTTTAAAACTAAAACTAATGGAATCATTAATGGTGCTACTGGTGTTCCAAAGGAAATCGCTGCACCAATTGGCCAGCCAACATCCAAAATATCCAAATTCAAGCCGAGCTTTTCAACCATAGCCTGTGCTGCAGGTCCAATTGCTCCTGATAACAGTCCAATAACAAGATTTACGCCAATAAAGCCAATTCCAATGGTAATACCTGCTGTTAATGATTTTTTAAAGCCTTGCCTTAACAGCAAACCAAAAACGGTCATGATGATGGGAAGCATGATGGAAGGACCTAAATCTAACACAAAATCAACAGCTTGCTTAATCATGAGTTGACCCCCTAACATTATAGGTAGCGCTTACATTTTATTCAACACTTATTGGGTTAAGCTCCTTGTCTAATACTTCTACTAGCTCTTTAGCCGAAGCGGCATATTTCAGCTGAGACATTGCTGCATCATTTTGAAATACACCCATTAATCTTTCCAGCAAACTCAGCTGCTTGGCCGGATCGGAAATTGCTAGCATAAGAACAATTTCCACATTGACTATAGTGTTTTCACTTCCCATCATAATAAAATCAACTGGATTTTCCAATACTGCAACAGAAATCATCGGTCTAATCACATGCTCTGGATCTGTATGGGGAATCGCCACTCCCATTGTTGCGAGTGGTAAGCCTGTTGGAAAAACTTTTTCTCTTTCTAAAATGGATGATAAAAACGATTCTTTCACATAGTGGTGTCTTTTTAAGTCTTCACTTAATGTAGCCATAACATCTTCCCTATTTTCTGCTAATACATGCAAGTGTACAACTTCTTCATCAAGGTTAATTAACTTTTCCATTCTAATTCCTCCTTCCCTGATTAGATACTTTTTTACTTTTGTTCTAACTTGTTACATTTGTAATCATCATAAGTTATGATGACAGTTCAGTCAAGACATTTTTTCGAAAATTCCAAAAACAACTTTCGACTCGAAAGTGGCCGAAAAAGCCTGCAATTGTGTGAAGGCCTTTTCGTGTCATTTATTCATATTAAGACCGTACTGCTTGCTGGGAGGTTAATTTATGAACACCATTTAAGGCTGCCTCAAAAAATGTTTCTGCCAGTGTTGGATGTGGATGAATCATATTCGCCGCTTCCTCTATTGTTCCTTCTAAATGCATGAATGCAGAAGCATTAGCGATCAACTCTGTTACATGAGATCCTGCCATAACAACACCGACGATTTCACCATGCTTTGCTTCATAGATAATTTTCGTAAATCCGTCTGGTTGACCCGCACTTAGTGCTTTTCCACTTCCAGAAAAATCGAATTTCTCAACGCGTACTTCCATTCCTTGCCTTTGTGCCTCCTCTGCGGACATGCCAACAGAAGCAATTTCAGGTAAAGTATATATACAACGTGGCATAACATGATAATTAATATAGTCAGATTTACCAGAGGCATTATTTGCTGCAACAATGCCCTCAGCACTTGCTGCATGCGCGAGCTGCCAGCCGCCTATAACGTCTCCAACAGCATAAACCCCGTTATGACTTGTTTCCATTTGACTATTAACCTTTAAAAACGGACCATTCTGTTCCAGGTGAAGCTCTGAAACAGCAGACAGGTTTGGACGTCTGCCAGTGCATACGATTACTACGTTTGCTTCTAGAAGTACTTCTTTTCCGTTTGCATCCTTACAAAGAACGGTTTTTAATCCTGCTTTCTCCTGAACACTTTGCACTTTTGTGCCTGTGTGAAGGTGAATGCCCTTTTTCTTTAACATTTTAGCTAAAAATTTGGAAGCTTCTTCATCCTCTGTTGCAATAATTCTATCTGCTGCCTCCACAACAGTTACCGATACGTTTAAAGAGGAAAAAATGGTGGCAAATTCGACTCCGATTACACCACCGCCTATAATAATGACAGATTTCGGGATTTCCTCCAGATCAAAAATGGTATCACTTGTTTCATAGCGGATATTGTCTAAGCCTGGAATCGGTGGAAGAGCTGGTGTTGATCCTGTTGCAATGATTACCTTTTTAGCGCTAACGGTTTCTTCCTTATCAGACTGCTTCACCTTCACGCCGCCATTTGGCAGAACTATGCCATAGCCATTATATACATCTATTGCACCCTGCTTCAGCAAAAAGGCAATGCCACTACGTAGGCGATTAATTACATCATCTTTGCGCTTTTTCATTTTGCTGAAGGAAAACGTTAATTCTCCAGTTTCGATGCCCCAATCCTTGCTTTTTTCGATTTGTTCAATTATTTCCGCATGCTTCAAATACGTTTTTGATGGAATACAGCCTCGATTTAAACATGTTCCTCCAAGATTATCTGCCTCAATCAGCGCGGTTTTTTGACCTTGTTTTGCTGCATGCAATGCTGCTACATACCCTCCAGGTCCGCCACCGATTACTACAAGATCATAGGTTTTCACGAATTTATTCCCCCTATGCTAATAACTCAAATGGATTTTCTAGTATTTGTTTTAATTCTGTCAAAAAAGCAGCTGCCGGCGCTCCGTCCATTGCCCGATGATCAAATGAAAGGCTAAGTGTCATCATCGGTCGAATTTCTATTGTATTATTAATAGCCACTGGCTTATCCTGAATCCTGCCAACTCCGAGTATGGCGCTTTCTGGTTGATTAATAATTGGTGTGAAAACATCAATTGCATACATTCCAAGGTTACTTATCGTAAAAGTAGACCCTTTTAATTGGTCTGGCAGTAATTTATTTTCACGAGCACGTTTGCCAATATGCTTGGCCGCTTTTGTAACTGCTGCAAGCCCCATTGCTGGTACATTTTTAATGACTGGAACCATTAATCCATCCTGTACAGCAACAGCAAGACCTATATTAACATCGTTATGCTGAACAATCTCGTCCCCCTCGATCGAGACGTTTATTTGTGGATGCCTTGATATGGCTGTACCGGCTGCTTTTATTAAGATGTCAGTAAAGGAGATTTTTAGGCCCGTTTGTTTTTCTACCACTGGTATAAGAACAGCCCGCAATTCCTTTACTTTAGACATATCAACCTCTGTTGTTAATGTTACATGTGGTGCTGTATATGCACTTTGTGCCATTCTGTCAGCGATGATTTTTCTCATACCAGACAATTTCCTGCGATTTTCTTTATCGCCAAACAAAGTGTTCGCTTCTATAGGCTTTGGTGTAATGACATGAACAACATCAGCTTTCACTATTTTCCCGTTCACACCGCTTCCTTCAACAGTCGATAAATCAACTTGAGCTGCCTCTGCGATTTTCTTCGCAAGTGGTGTTGATTTTGCAGATGATTGCGCTTCATCCAAATGAAAAATAACATCTTTTTTTTGAACACGTCCATTGGGACCACTGCCATTTATAAATACTAAATCTACCTTGTTCACCCTTGCTAAATGGCGCGCTGCAGGAGTTGCACGTGGCTTCGCGCTCTTCTTTGACGAATTAACAGCAGCCTGGCTATTCTCTAAGGATACTGATTGATTGCTTTCTGACGTTCCCTCTTCCTTTGTCCCGCCTCCTGCCTGCCCAGGTGATTCGGCAGGAACGGATTCTTCTGATTTGCCAATATAGCCGACCACGTAATTAACTGGTACCTCTTCATCGACAGCAACATATTTTTTCAGGAGAATACCTTGATCGTACGCTTCTACCTCAATATTAATTTTGTCTGTCATTATTTCAAAAAGCGGTTCTCCAATGTCGACAGCTTCTCCTTCTTCTTTAAACCACTGCAGGAGAGTGCCTGTTGCCATCGTGCTACTTAGCTTCGGCATAAATATTTCGTTTGCCATGCGGGCTTCCCTCCTTATCTGTTTTTCACCGTTTCCTTCACTGCTGCAACAATGTCTGGAATTTGCGGAATGGCCGCTTTTTCTAAGTTCGGGTTATATGGAATGGGCACCTCTTTTCCACCTAGTCGTTTAATTGGTGCATCTAAGTAATCAAATGCTTCACTTTCAGCAATAACACTGACAATTTCCCCGCCGAAGCCGCCGCGCTGAACTGCTTCATGGACAACAAGTAATCTTCCTGTCTTTTTCACAGATTCTATGATGGTTTCTTTATCGAGCGGTACAAGTGTGCGCGGATCAATTAGCTCTACACTTATACCAACTTGTTCGAGTATTGCTGCGGCTTCAAGGGCTTTATGAACCATGATAGCGGTTGCAACAATAGTTATATCCGTTCCTTCTCGTTTGATGTCAGCCTTACCTAATTCGATCTTATATGACTCTGTCGGAACATCGCCAGTTGTTTTATACAGAAGCTTATGTTCGTAAAATATGACTGGGTTGTCATCATCTATCGCTGCTTTCAACAATCCTTTGACATCATAAGCAGTGGAAGGCTGAACTACCTTCAATCCTGGAATATGTGTCATCCATGCTTCAAGACTTTGAGAATGCTGAGCGGCAGCTCCTGTTCCTGAGCCAGACGGTGTCCGTAAGACCATTGGCACCTTCCCTTTTCCACCGAACATATAGCGTGTTTTGGCAGCTTGATTCACCATTTGATCCATCGCTATCGTAATAAAATCAGAAAACTGCAGTTCTAAGATTGGGCGCATTCCTGTTAATGCCGATCCGATTGCTGCACCAGCAATTGCCGCTTCTGAAATAGGTGTATTGCGCACCCGTTCAGGTCCAAACTCTTCAATCATCCCGCGAGTGACTCCAAAGGCTCCACCGTATACCCCGATGTCTTCACCAAGAATGAATACATCTTCGTTTTCGCGCATTTCCATGCTCATCGCTTCCCTAACAGCCTCTAAATACGTTATTTGTCTTGTAGTCATACCTTCCGCTCCTCTCTTTTATGCGTATATATCTTCAAGTAAACTGTCAATGGATGGTTCTGGGCTGTTTTCAGCAAACCTCACAGCACCTTCAATTTCTTGATATGCCGACTCCTCCAGCTGCTTAGCTGTTTCTTCTGTAAGAATATTTGCATTGATGAGCGTATCCTTAAAGCGTTTGATTCCGTCTTTTGCTCTCCATTCCTTTTCTTCCTCACGAGTCCGGTATTTTTTGGCATCGCTTTTCGAGTGACCCTTCCAGCGATATGTTTTCATTTCGATTAAGGATGGTCCTTTACCGCTGCGTGCATGTTCCACTGCCACATGGACTGAATTCATAATGTCAATCATGTCAAGTCCATCAACTACCTTGCCAGGGATTCCGTAGCTGCCGGCACGGTCCGCGATATGTTCAATACGTGTCATTTCTTTTACTGGACCTGACATCCCGTATTGATTATTTTCACAAATGAATACAACAGGAAGATCCCAAATCGCCGCAAGGTTAACAGATTCATGAAAGCTGCCTTCATTTGAGGCACCATCACCAAAGAAGCAAAGAACCACATAATTTTCTTTTTTCATTTGTGACGTTAGCGCAGCTCCGACTGCAAGCGGAAGACCTCCACCAACAATTCCGTTTGCACCCAGATTGCCCTTTTCGACATCTGCAATATGCATCGAACCGCCTTTTCCTTTACAGTAGCCTGTTTCTCTTCCGAATAGCTCTGCCATCATTTTGTTAACATCGCCTTCTTTTGCAATACAGTGCCCGTGTCCCCTGTGTGTGCTGACAATCTTATCTTTTCTGCCAATCACAGCAATGGAGCCCGCTGCAGATGCCTCTTGGCCAACACATAAATGTGTCGTTCCATGTATCATGCCTTTAGCAAAAAACTGGTCCACCTTTTCATCGAAATAGCGAATTAACCACATCTCTTTATATAAATCTTTCAGTTTCTGTTCTGTAATCATCTCAGGAAGCTTTAATGTTTTAACAGTCATTATTTATTCCTCCCTTTACATTTGTTCTATACTGTTACATTTGTAAAAATCATATAATGTATCCATAAGATAGTCAAGGGAAAAACGTTTATTTTCTGATATTTTTTAATAATAAAATAATGGTAGATTTCTAAAAAAACGGACCCTCAAAATGTAGGAAATTATTTAAAAAGGGAAAAAGAGCTTCAGGTATAAAACCTGTTCTCCCTTTCCCTTTTGGTCATTTAACAGCTATGACTGTGCCCTCTATTATATTAGGAAACGAATATGGTGCTGCAAATACCGCTCCAGGCAATACTTCGTCCATCGGCTCCTGGAAGTAGATGGAAACATGGCCTAATTCTTTAAAGTTTTGGTTTGCTAATTCTCCGATTGCTGTAATGGTGAAATGCTCGTCTCCAAACTGCATTGTCCCGCCTTGCTTTAATGGCTCTTCATCAAGATTTTCAAACTCATGAATGACAGCCATTTCTCGTAATTCCTTTGGTGCTTGTGGGCCAAATAATATTAAGATTTTATCTTCTTTAAATGTAGGAACTAATTCTCCGATTTCTTTTACAACTGATTTTGTCATGCTAATCCTCCTGTTTCTATCTTTTTATGATTTACAGCGTCACAAGGGGACGCTTGTTTTGGTTTGACGGGAATAATTGATCCTGCAATGCTCTCAGCTTCCAAACCGTTGTATTTGTATCAAGTTCCACATCATCCAATGTGAGGAATTGTCCTGTTGTTATGTCTTTTTTTGCCACAACCCTGCCGCTGATCAATCCAATAGGAATATGCCCGTTTGCGTTCATATCATGATGTGTTTCTAGTACACCGCGCACACTATAGCCGCCAATACCATCTAATGTCTCTCCTGCTTTTATGTCCCTTTTTGCGACCGCAACTGTTTCTGAAATTGGCGCTCCAAGTGGATGAATCGATGAATCATGCTCCAGCACTGCTTTCGCAATCGTTATCGGTGTCTCTAAGCTGGCAAGGTGGTATGGACGGTAAAATACATAATGAGGACCTTTTCCAACCTTCAAATAGCGCAGCTCTTCATCAACTGGCTCAAGCTCACTTTTTACTATGACGAATACTCCTGGAGCAAGGCCATTCACATATTCGACTACCCCAAAGCTATCTAATACACCGCCATTTTCCTTAAGCGTTAATTTGTCAGCGACATCTTGAACTGTTGCTGAAACGCCGTGCATGCCGACTTTATCTGGTATCAACCCAATTGCATTACTTAATAGATTCATTTCTGCCATTGTTTTTGTTCCATCCTGGAATGCAGCAAGCATGTGTGAGCTCATGTTTTTTGCCTTCGCCTCTGCTTGAGCAACATCAGGGTTTGAGAGCGGATTAAATGGATTATTTTTTCCTTTACCGGCAACGAGCACTTCTAGTCCCATTGTTTTGGCAAATTCGTATAATTCAAGCGTTGCAGCAGGTTCATCACCTGCAGAACCAGTATAAATAAGTCCTGCATTGTCAAACATTTGATACATTATCGATCCGATCGTTATGTCCACTTCCACATTTAAGAGGACAATATGTTTTTTTGATCTAAGTGCTTCCAAGGAAACATTTGCTCCCACTTCTGGAACACCTGTTGCATCAACAACTACCTCAACCTGGTTTGACTGAATTACTTTTCGATAATCATTAGTGACAATCATTGAATCTTTGCGAGCCGATTGTGAGGAATAGAAATCAGCTGCTTTTTGTGCTGCTTCCACATTTACGTCACAAATACCTGTCACGATCATACCTGGAATCTTTGAAATTTGGGCAATCATGCCAAACCCCATCTGTCCTGCACCGATGACTCCCACTTTAACTGGAGCATTTTCACGTTCCCTTTGCAAAAGCTTCGTGTAAATTGACATAAATAACTTCCTCCTCTAATTGATTATTAATGCGCTTACATTTTTTATAAATCTAAACAAATGTTAATTATTAGAACCTTTAAAAGGTTATTTTTACATTTGTTACGATGCGTGTCATTTGTTCTGCAACTACAGTTTAAATTGTTGAATACTTGCTGTCAAGCAAAATATTCAAACAAGTCTGAATACTATTATTCAACAAGAGCGCTTCCTGTAACACCATCTGTAATCAATACATGAATCAAGCCACCCTCTAATGCAGCTTTAATTGCGGAAACCTTTTCAAGACCTGAAGCTACTCCAATAACTAAAGGAATTGCCTTGAGCTTTTCCAGTTCTATCGCTATCACTCTATCATTCCAAGCATTATCTACTTGTTTGCCAAATTTATTAATAAAGTTATAGCAAATATCGCCGACAATCTCGTTATCACTCGTTATTTGCTGATGATCCAAACCAAGATAAGATTTAACCATTGTCGAATCCTCTGGACGACCACCTATCCCGACAATGGCTATTTGCGATTGTTCTGCCAAATCTAAAGTGGAGCGAATGGAAGGCTGCCGAATTAATACTTCCTTTGCCTCCTTTGTATCTACCATAACTGGAACATGTAGTAGCTCATACTTAGCTTTTAGAGCATTTCCGATTTTCGACACAATGCTGTTTGAATGAATATCGACGCGCTCGTTACCCATTCCCCCAACTAATGGCACGATTGTAGCTGTTGGCAGCAGCTGTACAGAATGAATTGCCTTTGCCACTTCATTTAATGTTGTGCCAGAGGAAAGGCCAATAATCTGGCCATCCCTAATGACACGCTGCAAATATTCACTAGTTGCTTCGCCTAATTGCTTTTTGGAGGTCTCCAACCCAACGCTCTCTATACATACAACATCACGTAAATCGTAAAGGCGCTCAATTTTTCGCTCCAAATTTCTAAATTGATGGACTCTGGTTTCATGAATAATAATTTCCACAATTCCCTCTTCGCGGGCTTTTGTTAATAATTTTGACACAAGAGAACGGCTAATCCCGATTTTTTTGGCAACCTCTGACTGTGTTGCACCTTCCTCATAATACATTTGGGCGACTTTTATTAATATTCTTCTATCCTGAATAAACAAAATGAAATCTCTTCCTTTCTGCCCTTTTGTTTATCTGCTTATGAATACATACCAAAACTCGCAAAATAAGCGATGATAACAGATACAACACCTGTGATTAAACGGCTGTAAAGAATCGCAGGAACACCATAACGCACCGTTTCTGGCTTAGCCTCTCCAAGCGATAGACCTACCGGAATAAAATCACAGCCTACCTGGCCGTTAATCGCAAACAATGCAGGTAACGCAAATTGGGGAGGTATATTTCCTAATGCAATTTGGGAGCCGATTAATACCCCGATAACCTGGGCAATAACTGCACCTGGTCCTAAAACTGGGGATAGAAACGGCAATGTACAGACAACAGCAATGACAAGCAGCCCACCTAATGAACCTGCTAGAGGAGTCAGCGCTTGGGCAATCCAATCTCCAACTCCTGTATAGTTAATAATTCCCATTAACATACTCACAAAGGCCATAAATGGCAGAATATTTTTCAAAAGGATATCCATCGTGTCACGGCCAGCCTGATAAAATGTTCCTGTGACATTGCCAATTCCTTTCGAGAATCGCAGCAAAATATTGTCTTTTTGCTGGCTTGCTACCTCTTTTTTCAACTCGGCATAGTCTTCTTTAAATTTCTGTTTATTTGTTGGATTAAATTTTGGTTCTTCTGCAGCCTCTTGTGCGCTCGCAGGTTGAGTGAAGCTTTCTGATAGTGAAATGTCTTTTGGTGTTACACCTGATACAAAGATATCATCTGTAATATATTTTGAAAGGGGACCTGATGGAGATGATGGAAGTACGTCGACTGTTAATATGCGCTTCATCGGATAAACACCGATTCGAGCCGTACCACCGCAATCAATTACAACACATGCCATTTCCTCTTCAGGATAAGAGCCTTTAAATCCATCTACTGCTTCAGCACCAGTTAATTCCGCTATTTTGGCGGCAACTGGATGGATTCCTCCTCCTGTTATGGATACGACTTTATTCTTTTTGGAGTTTGGCTCCACATAAAGACCTACACCCCAGCCACCTGAGCCTTTTGCTACGAAAACACCACGATAAGTCATCTGATTCTCCCCTTCCTATACTAAGTCCGTGCCATCTTTTTTTGCTAAATATTTCGTAATAATTTCTGTCACAATACCACGAACTAAAATAACAACAATACCGACAATAAAGTAACGGACCGCAAGATCTGCAATGGGTAAGCCTAATTCTTGAATTCCGTTTGCAATCCCTAAATAGACAAACAGCTCACCAGCGTTAGCATAAGGAAACAGGCCTGTGACCGGATGAACGAAGGATACTGCAGAATCATAAAATGCAGGTTTTTGCTTTTCTGGTAAAAAACGACCGAAAGTGTATGCCATGGGGTTTGTTAACATCAGCAGTGAAAGGATTGGCATCAATGTATAACGAAGGATAGTATATTTTGCTGCAAATTGAATAATTCTTGTGACTCTTTCTTCCCCGACGAATTTCATCATCGCATACGTAAATGTTAGTAACACAACAAGTGTAGGCACAATACCTGTAACTAAGCCCATGAACGTTTCTCCGCCAGCCTGGAACATCCCGATAAAATGCTCACCTAACCATTTAATCCATTCCATTTATTTGCCCCCTTTTTATACTCCCAAAGACACTTTTTTCTTTGCTATTGTTAATAACGCATTTTCACTCGCTTGCAATAACGCCTTGCTATTGGAAGGTAGCTTGCTTTTGCCTTTTATAGGAATCTCATCGTTGATGCTGCTGACAATTTCCCCGACATGTCTGCCTTTATACTTTTCAATTGGCTTAAATTTAGTTAAAACAGACATTCCCTTTAGCAAGTGACACTCATGAATAATATAATTACTATCTACAACTAGTACGGCAATTGCTCCGTGTTTAAGCTTCCCCCTTGTCATTCCTGAGAACATAAAATAGCCATCTTCTCCTTTGTAACCGCTAACAATTTTATCAATTTTAATTTTATACTGCTTAATTTGATACAGTGATAAAAGATATTGAACAATAAGAATCAGACAAAGTATAAAAGCTAGCTGCATATCATCGCTCCTTTTCCTCTTTGGAATCTACATACTTGCTCCCTTCTTGTATAATAACGCTTTCATTTAGTAGTGCTAGTAAGACCGTCACATATGTCACATTGATAACGTCGGATTGGTATTATCACATTTGTTACAGGCCTTAACATTTGTTATACCATAAGGATAATCACCGTTCATATATTTGTCAATATTCAAAATAATAAATTTTTAATTAACTTCCTTTCATCTGATTTGTAACCAAATGGACTTTTTCCGGATACTTGCACGTTTCTGTTTCTGTCTTTAGCCTATCTATTACTAGCTTGTAGTTGCAGCACAATGGAGCAAAAAACTCACCTCTGTGACTCTATACAAAAAAACTTGAAAGGAGTTATTCCTCTCAAGTTTTTCTAGTTTTGTTTTAGCTCGCTTTTGGCACATCGTTGATTAACTTAGATTTTCTTGCTGCTTTGCCGTGCAGGAAGTAATAAACGACAAGTGCAAGCAGAATATAGAAACTGCTGTAGAAATATAAAGAACCGAAGCCGATCATATCTCCGACAAATCCAACCAAAAAGGATCCAATTCCGATACCGCTGTCGAATAATGACAGGAAGGTTGCTGTTGCCAAGCCACGTTTTTCAGGTGCAGCCTTTTGAATGGCGATTGTCTGGAAGCTTGGGAATAAAGTTCCATAGCCTAAGCCAATTAATGCTGCTGCAAATAAGAATAAAAATGCTGTGTTAACATTACTTAATGTCAACATGCCGATAGCAAATAGCAGAATACACGGATAAATGATAACATTTGCTCCATATCGGTCAAACCAACGACCAGCAAATGGTCTTCCCATCAGCATGACTACCGCATACACAACAAAGAAATACCCGGAAACGCTCTCGAGGCCTTTTCCGTCTGCATATACAGATACGAAGGAAAGAATCGATGAATAGACAATCCCAAATAGTGCAGCAACAATGCTGATTGGAATAGCAGATGGCTCAAGAATTCCACCAAGCTTGGCAGTCTTTTTCTCTTCCCCTTGTACAGGTACTGTATGTTCTGTTTTTGGCAGCTTAATAAATAAACCAGTGAAAATTGCCATAACAGCAAAAATGACTGCCATTAAAAAGAGGGTGTTAGATCCCCATGAGTTTATGGCCATCAATCCAAGAAATGGTCCCGCGACCATCGCAAGATTCATTGACATGGAATAATAACCCATTCCTTCTCCTCTTCTGGAGTTTGGAATAATATCTGCCACGATTGTTCCTGTTGCGGTAGTTGCCATTCCAAATCCGATTCCATGAAATGCGCGAACAATTAACAGGCTCCCGACAGAGTGTGGTAAAAAATAAAAAAGCGCCACAATAAAGAAAATCGCCAATGACAGGACAAGCAATGTTTTCTTCCCGTACTTTTGCATTAGCTTTCCGGCAAATGGCCTAATTACGATTGCGGTCAGCAAGAACATTGTCGTAATAAGTCCTGCGCTTGACTGCTTTCCGTGCAGTTCATGAATGGCATAAACGGGCAGGGAAACCATCAAAAAATAAAACGTCAAAAATAAAAAAAAGTTACTAACCCAAATATTAATAAAGCTTTTCGTCCAAAGTGCTTCCTTACTCAAATTCCTTCCCCCTAATTGCTAATTGCTGATTCCAATCGGAAATCAATAATAATAATTGTTCTTTAGAAGCAGAGGTTAATGGCTGAATCAGCTCCTGGTTCATTTGCAATACTGCCTTTTCCCATTCTGGGTATTTCTCCAGTGCCTTTTCCGTCAGCTCAATCCTTTTTGTTCGTTTGTCAATTCCTTTCACTTGTCTTACATATCCGTTTGCTACCAATTTTTGGACCGTCCTTGTGATTGGCGGTGCTTCAATCGCTAAATAATCGGAAATTTCCTTTTGCGTCATAGAGCCTTTCGTTTTAAGTAAAAACAACACGGTCCATTGGGAACTGTATATATCGAACGGTTGAAGTGCATCGTTCAATGCCTTTGTCATTTGTCTGGCAAGCTGTTGAACAGAGTGAAATAATTCATGAACATCATTCATAAGACGGGCATGCTCCTAACGTAAAATTAGATACGAAAAATTAGTTACCTAAGTAACTATATCAAGAACTGAACAATCCGGCAATAGGTTTACACTTACTTTTAGTGATTTTTATGTACAATTTCTGATAATTTTTATATAATGTTCGGAAAATACAGCTTCCATTTTATTGTTTTACAAAAAAAGGAGATTACATATGGTTCGACGTTTTTCTACATGGGCAGGGTATCTTTTTTTTACTTTCTATCTACTTATATTGTTATATCTTTTATTCTTTTCTAGTTACAGACATGCTGTTAAAGGCGAGATATCCTATAATTTCATCCCATTTGCGAGTATATTATTGGACATAAGGGAACTCGGTCCTTTTCATTTAGCCATGATGACAAATAACCTGTTTGGTAACATCCTTGCTTTTGTACCACTTGGCTTTTTCCTTCCGCTCCTCTTTCGCAGATTCCGTCATTGGAAATATAGCTTCATCTGTTCCTTGCTTTTATCCATATCTGTTGAACTGCTTCAGCTTATAGGTAAAGTTGGTGCATGTGATGTGGACGATGTAATTCTCAATACAATTGGAGGGCTTTGTGGTTATATCTGTTGGAGACTGCTTGCTTATCCACTTATCAAAAGGCAAAAGAAATTGACTTAAATACATAGATAAAAAGGAAATTATAAGGAATAAAAAAACTGACTCAGAATGGTCCCATACAGCGACCACTTGAGTCAGTTTTTTAGAGAATTTCCTGATACATGGCAATTACTTCCTCTTTTGTCGGCTGAAAAGGATTTCCGGCCGCACATGCGTCAACGAGGGCAAATCGGGCTAGTTTTTCAACATCAACATCTGTTACACCGAGCTCCGACAAATTGGATGGAATTCCGACAATGCCGCTTAGCTGCTTGATTGCTTCGATTACTTCCTCTGCACATGAAATCGCTGTTTTCCCTTCTGTTTTCATCCCAATTGCCTTGGCAATCCGAGGGAATTTGCTTGGATCACGTTGTGCATTTTCTCTTTCCACAATTGGCAGGAGCATGGCATTACAAACGCCATGGGGCAAATCATATACTCCGCCAAGCTGATGGGCCATTGCGTGAACAAAGCCAAGACCAGCATTATTGAAGGCCACGCCTGCAAGAAACATGGCAAAAACCATCTGTTCTCGCGCTTCTATATTCTCTCCATCTTGCACCGCAAATGGTAATAAATATTCAAAAATAATTTCGACAGCCGCTAATGCAGCAGCATCTGTTACCTTGTAAGCTCCTGGAGTTACAATTGCTTCTATTGCATGTGTCAAGGCATCCATTCCAGTTGCTGCTGTTAAGTCCTTCGGTTTTGCTGTCATTAGTTCCGGATCATTAATCGATATTGCTGCAAGGCTGTTCTTATCAACCATCACCATTTTCACTTGTCTTTCTTCATCTGTAATAACATAGTTAATCGTATACTCGCTTGAAGTTCCTGCTGTTGTGTTTATGGCTGCGATTGGGACTGATTTATGAATTGTTTTCCCGACACCTTCGAATGATTTTAAATCTCCGTCATTTGTGGCCAGAAGACCGATCGCTTTCGCCGCATCTTGCGGTGAACCGCCGCCAACAGACACGATGGAATCACAATTGTTTTCGCGAAATACCTGCAAGCCGTTCAAACAATTTGCTACAGTCGGGTTTGGCTTTACTTCATCGTACAGAATATAACCAATATCATTTTCCTCTAAAAGCTTTACCACTTTTGCGACAATCCCATTGCTCATCAAAACCTTGTCTGTTACAAGCAGAGCTTTCGTAAACTGAAGCTGTTTTAAATAGGGGCCTGCTTGCTTTAAACAGTCTCTTCCTATTAAATTAGTGCTTGGAACATATAAAACATGTGAAGACATTTTTATAACCTCCTGTTATTGTTCAGTATTTCACAAGATTACTCAAGCCAAAACTAATTAGACATTGATTATGCCTTTACGGGGCTGAACGTGGAATGCTTTAGCCAAATCAGCAAGCTCCTTGTCTGTAATGGTTTGTTTTATCCTTGCAGGATCTCCAATGATTGTATAAATTTGCGCTGCTTTTTCAGCCGTTTCGATTAAACCAAACGCTTCGTCAATCGTCGTGCCAGCACCGAAGATTCCATGATGCGGCCAAAGAACGAGTCGGTTCTCCTGCATTTTTTCAGCTGTTTTTTGGCCGATTTCTTCTGTTCCGGGAATCAACCATGGTAATATGCCGATTCCATCAGGGAACACGACAATGCATTCTGTACACATCTGCCAGAGAGTTTTTGTAAACTTTGCTTCATCCAATTCATGCATAAAGGTCATCGCAAGCAGGTTAGTCGCATGGTTATGAATGATGACACGATGGTTACTGTCTAGCTTCCGTCTTTCTATATGACTTTTAAAATGGGCTGGAAGCTCACTTGTCGGCAAAGAGCCATCCTCAAGTCCCCAAAGCAAATCAATACTCTCGCCGTTTCTTCCAACCTTAATAATTCCAAAGGTGTTACGAGGGTCTTTTTTGGCATTTCTAAAATACTTGCCAGAGCCAGTTACAATAAAAAGCTTACCTTCGAGCTCTTTTGCAGGTGTCTGAATGGGAATAGAACGGATTATCTGCTCCTCGTCCAAGTATGGACTTACCTCCTCTTTTTGCAGCAAATAACTTATATTACCGCCATTTCTTTCATCCCAACCCATTCTCCACATATTATAGGCTGTATTGCGCATTTCCTTGAGAAAAGGGGCCTCTTCTACGCTCTTCCTTTGCAGCTTTGTAGGCATGCTGACACTCTCCTATTCTATTAAACTCTTCATGAACAATCTTATTGTTTTCATAGTTGTTGTTTACACCTTCATCATAATTGGATACCAAATACAAGTCAATGACAAACAAAAGAAAACAGACATTTTTCCTTTTGTTTATGAACATTTTATGTCTAAAAAAAAGAAACCCTCTTATTCTTGGGTTTCTAGATTTTTACGATCGTAACGGGAATTGCTTTTTCTTGCAGCTCTTTATGAAATTCAGCAGGAATATTGGAATCAGAAATAACGTGATGAATTCTTGTCAATTCCGAAATATGAGCAAATGTCTTAACACCAAATTTACTTGAATCAGCAAGCAGTATCACTTGTGAGGCAATATCCATCATTTTCTTTTTTAAGATTGCTTGCCACTCATTGGAATCACTTAACCCGGAAAGATGGACTCCCTTACATGACAGAAACAGTTTGTTGACATAGTAGCTGTCTAAAGATCGTTCAGATAACGGACCAACATAGGATAACGAATTCGCAAGCAGCATTCCGCCAGTTGAGATTACTTTAATTTGTTCCTTTTTGCTGAGCTCTAACGCCACTTTGATTGAATTTGTAATCACTGTCAACGGCATATCTGGCAATTCCTGAGCCATATACCACGCTGTTGTGCTAGCATCCAAGACAATTTGCTCACCTGGTTCAATCCATTTGACCGCTTCAGCTGCGATAGCTTTTTTCTCATCAGAATTAGTGATTTCCCTTACCACAAAGGGGACGTCTGTCGCTTCTTTTTCGATGCTGACAGCACCACCATGACTCCTGCTTAAAAGCTGATCCTGTTCCAGCTTTTCTAAATCTCTTCTAATTGTTTCTTCTGTTACGGAAAAAATGTCGCTTAATTCCGAAACGCGAATGCTTAATCTTTCATTAACTAATTCGACGATTTTTCTTCGTCTCTCTGCAACAAGCAACTAAAATCTCCCTCTCTTCTATAACCGACTTTTTGTTTAGTTGGGTTTACCTTTGATTTTGTATTTTCACTATATCATAATTGGGTAGTTTTTCATATAAAACATAAATCTTAGCTAATTAATACAAAGGGACAAAATAGGTGCATCAGTTAGAAAACTAATGCACCAATCCATCTAATACTTAAACCGTTTTATGAACCGAATGTTGATTTAAATCGTCACCGTAGCGCTCTTTTTCAATTTGCTGCAGTGTTTTTCCTCTTGTATTCGGGGCGAGGATAATGCCAATCACCATATGAATCGCAAGGAAAATAATCATAACAATACCTGCAACCGTAAAACCTAATGTGTCCATTAATAATGGCAATATAAACGACCAGACAGCAATCCCTGTTCTGACGATAAAGTACATTAATCCTTGTGCGCTTGCACGATATTTTGTCGGGAAAAGCTCACTTGTCCATAATGCGTAAAAGGCTTGAGCACCTATACCTGCTGCTGCTCCCCACAGGATGACAAAGGCGATGAGTGTCGGCCATGTCATTGGCATGAAGGTGAGGATAAGCCACGCAACAAGTCCCATACCAGCTCCGATTCCAAATAAGGCCTTCCGGCTGACTTTATCACCGAGCTTCATAAACAAGAAATACGTAGTTAAGACAGTAAACAACCAAAGGAATGCTTGCAGTAAGTTGGCTTGCCCTGTGCTTAACCCACCGACATTTTCATAAATATATGGCATGAAATAACCCATTGCTCCTGCTGTTAAATTCCAGAATAAATAGATACCAATCAATAGCACTAACGCACTGCGATTTGCTTTTAATGTAAACAATTCTTTTAAGACATTCGTTTTTACTTTGCCTTGTAATGCTTCCGCCTTTTCCTTTTCCTGCTGTTCTTCCCAAATTTTTGACTCATCCAAGCCTCGGCGTATATACCATGTTACAAATGCAATGACTAGCAAGTGAAGGAATATAATTCTTGAACCAGCTAAGCCCATTGGGGCAAGTACTACAGCTAACACAAACGTTAATGTCGGACCGATAGACCAGGCCATTTGAGCTGTTCCAACATGTGCTGCCCGTTTGTCCTGTGGTGATTCCTCTGCAATATATGTCCATGAAACAGGAACGCCTGCACCAACTGCCAAACCGGTAATAATCGTTCCGATAAGCAGCATCGGAAAATTGACAGATGCTGCTATAAGGGCAACACCAATCATATAGACAAGCAAATCATAGCTGAAGATGAACTTTCGTCCAAATTTATCTGTTAATGGCCCGCCAATTAATGCGCCAATCGCAGCACCAAAAGCGTTTGCACTCAATGCACTTAAAAGTCCTACACCCATACTGTCAATATTTAAGTATGCCTGCCATAATGTTAAGCTGCTCGCTGCTGCGATGATGGAGCCTGCTTCGATATAGTTGGCCATTGCGACAGCAATCGTGGCTTTCCAGCCTGTGACATTTTTCGCCGCAAATTTCTTCGTTTTTGCCATTCTCTCTCTCTCCTTTAACTTTTACGATTATAAGTGGTTAGTCCATATGAAAAACTTCTTTTAATGGAATAGTGACAGGACTGTTGTCTGCATTTGTTTCCATCAACGGCTCCATAAATTCCCACCATTTTTGATTAATAGCTGTTGTGGGCATCTTGCTCCATTTATCTTCATCCTCTATTTCTACATAGCCGAACAATTTGCTTGTGTCTTGATCAAGGAAAATCGAATAATTGCTTGCTCCATGTTCGCGTAGAGCGTCTATGAGCTCTGGCCAAATTTCATTATGACGCTGCTCGTATTCAGCATGCTTATCTGGATTGACATTCATGATAAAACCTTTGCGAATCATCGTATTACCTCCTATTATGTAAAGGTTTTCATTTTGTTGTTAGATTATATATATAGCAGTTTTTTTTATAAGCCCTTCCCCCTTAGGGGAAGGCATTTAATTAGCGCTTTAACAATACTTCCTGTTCATAGGTTTTCACATTTTCCAGCCATGTTTCTCTAACAGGGACACCCATTTGTTCACAATAAAAATCCCAAACAGCGCCAAATGGATATGTTTTAAATTCCTCCATTAATGCTAATCTTTCGGTAAAATTACCTTCCTCTTGCAGCTGTTTTAATTTTGCATTCGGCAATAATAGCGCATGTAACAGAGCTTTAATCATATTTCGTGTACCAATTGTCCAAGCAGCAACCCGATTGATGCTAGCGTCAAAGAAATCAAGACCAATCAGCACTTTGTCTGTTGCATCATTGCGAACAATTTCCAGACCGATTTCTTTTAACTCATCATCAAGGATAACAACATGATCACTATCCCATCTTACTGGTCTAGAAACATGAAGAGCCAATTTATCTGAAAACAGCAGCATTGAGGATATTTTGTTTGATACGGTCTCTGTTGGATGATAATGTCCTGTATCCATTAAACAAAGCTTATTGTTCTTTAAGCTGTACCCTAAATAAAATTCGTGGGAGCCGACAACATACGATTCTGAACCAATCCCAAACACTTTACTTTCCACTGCATCGAGATTATAGTGCTCATCGGTTTCTACTGCATAAATTTTATCGAGAGACTCCTTTAAACGAATACGTGGTGTGAGTCTGTCTGATGGAATGTCTTTATAGCCATCTGGAATCCATATATTTGTTAAAGCAGGTGTACCTAGTTCTTTGCCAAAGTATTCTGCGATTTTTCTGCTTTTAATGCAATGCTTGATCCAAAACTCGCGAATACTTTCGTCTGGATGGGAAAGTGTCAGTCCGTCCTCCGCTTTTGCGTGTGAAAATAATGTTGGGTTAAAGTCCAGACCTAAGCCATGCTGCTTTGCCCATGCTACCCAATTTTCAAAATGCTTTGGTTCAATTTCATCCCTTTCCACTACCTCACCATTCGTCTCTGCATAAATTGCGTGTAAATTGACTCTATGCTTCCCAGGGATGAGAGATAACGCCATTTCCAAATCGCTGCGCAGTTGTTCTGGCGTTGTTGCTTTACCAGGATAATTACCGGTAACATCAATACCCCCTGATAATTCACTCGGATTTGCTTCAAATCCGCCAATGTCATCCCCCTGCCAGCAATGGATGGAAATCGGGATTTGCTGCAATTTTTGTAAAGCTGCCTCCACGTCTACTCCCCATTGCTCATATTGTTTTTTTGCTGCTTCAAAGCTTTCTTTGACAGACATATTTTAGCCTCCTCATATTGGTTGTGCTGCTTCGTATCCTTTCACATCAAAGGAATGTTTAATTAATTTCCTTGCTTCGTGTACATCCTTTATTTCACCTAATGCAATCAATTGGGAAACGATATTCCCAACGGCTGTTGCTTCAACAGGGCCTGCAAACACTTGCTTTTTTGTTGCATCAGCAATCAGTTGGTTCAGCAGTTCATTTTGACAGCCTCCGCCGATTATATTAATCTTTGTAAATTTCTTTTCGAAAATCTCTTCAATTTCATCAATAGCTGCAACATAGCATTCAACTAAACTGTCATAAACACATTTGGCAACCTCACCTGGAGTTACTGGAATTTCCTGATTAGTTTCTGCACAATAGTTCTGAATCGCAATAATCATGTTGTCTGGATTTAAGAAGCGGTCATCATTAACATTGACAATGGATTGAAAGTTTTTTGCTGCTTTTGCAAGCTCAACGAAATCTGCAAATGAGTATTCATTATCGTAGTTTCGCCGCACCTCCTGAATCATCCATAATCCCATAATGTTCTTCAAAAATCGGAAGCGGTAATCAATGCCGCCTTCATTCGTGAAGTTGTAATCCAATGCTTTTGTTACACAGATAGGAAATTTGTTTTCAACACCGATAAGTGACCATGTTCCGGAACTGATGTAAATCGTCTCATCATGCTCAGGTACAGAAATAACAGCTGAAGCAGTATCATGTGTTGCTGGCAAAACTACTTTTAAGTTGAACCCGAATTCCTCAGCAAGCTCCTCTTTAACGTCACCTAAAATAGTGCCTGGCATCTTAATATCCTGGAACATTTCTGGCTTGATGGAAACAGCATCAAGCAGCTGCTTATCCCACTTTTTCGTAAACGCATTAACTAGCTGTGTCGATGTTGCATTCGTATATTCATTCACTGCTTTTCCTGTCAGCAAATAGTGAAAGTAATCAGGTACCATTAAAAACTTGTCTGCTTTATCAAGGCTCTCTGGATTTGATTTCTTTAATGCGCAAAGCTGGTAAATCGTATTGAATTTTTGAAATTGAATTCCCGTTTCTAAATAAATTCTTTCCTTGATGATTTTCTGGAAAACTTCCTCCATCACACCATCTGTTCTGTCATCCCTGTAAGAAACAGCCTCTGTCAACAAATTTCCATTTTCATCAAGGAGCACAAAGTCCACTGCCCATGTATCAATCCCGATACTTTCTGGCCTAACTTGTACGTCCTGGCATTTTTTTATCCCTTGCTTTATTTCGACAAACAGCTTATGTAAATCCCAACAATAATATTGTCCTTTTTTGACAATGCTGTTTGAAAAGCGGTGCAGTTCATCCAACACGAGTTTTCCTTCATGTATGGAACCGAGCATCAGCCGTCCACTTGAGGCTCCAATGTCAACAGCCAAAACATATTTGTTCATTTTCTACCTCTCCTTGAGTTCCAATTGAAAACGTTTCCTAATCCTTATTCTAAAGAATGTAAACGCATAAAAAAATAACGTTATTTTTCTTATTTGTTGTCCTTAAATTCCTTAGCTCCTCCAAAAGACGCAAAAAAAAACTGGCAAAAATCGCTATTTTACCAGTTCTTTTCTTAATTCTTTCGGTGTTTTTTTATATTTTTCTTTGAAAATCCGATAAAAGTAGCTGATATTATCATAGCCCACTTCCTCCACAACTGTCCGTACAGAAAAGTCTGTTGTTTCTAACAGTTCCTTTGCTTTCATTAAGCGTTTTTCCTGTATTAAATCCTTAAAAGTAAACCCAGTTGCCTTTTTTATGTTTTTACTTAAGCTTGAGCTTGATTGCAGCAAGTGCTGTGCAAGCTCCTGCAATGTTCCATTTCTATAATGCTCCTCAATATATTTCAATGATTCAACCACGATAAAATGTTGAGAGGAGGCGGACTGATTTTTCGTTATTTTATCTGTATTTTTCACCAGCTCAATTAAGAGAAGCCCCATGTATAGCTTCATCTTTGATTCTGCCATAAGAGAGCCGTCTGTTTCTTCTTTGATAATTTTTTCGACTAGCTCCTGAATCTCTTCGACTTCTGACACGGAATAATATAAATATTGTCCATTTTGAGTATGATTGAACAAGCTGTTAATGAGAAATTCCGTAATGATGTTTTCACCATTTAAATATTGAAAAATAAATTGAAAAAAGAGCGGCTGGATGATGAAGTTGATTATCAGATCATCATCCCCACAAGCCTCTATTTCATGCTCAATATGCTGATTTAAAAAAAGCAGCTCGCCTTTTTTCAATGTGATAGAATCGTTATCCACCTTTTGCTTTAGTTTGCCTTTTACGACGTAATTTATTTCAATATAGTTATGCCTATGCTTCGGAAAGTCAATAAATCTAGTATGCTTCCTTACCGTTATCATTTTGTTTTTATCAAGAAATTTTTCACTTTCGATAATAAAGTGGCGCTGGCTCGTGTAAAGATCCTTCCTGACCTTTTTTTCCTGTGATAATATTTCAATTTCTTCCTCTGTCAGTTCCATCAACTGCTTTAAAAGGAGTGCGTCCAACTAAATCCCCCCCACTTCAAGACTAAGGTCTTCCTTTCTATCTTACTAACAATCTTAAAGATAAGGCAACTAGAAAATGAAAACGTTTTATTATTTAAAACAGGAAGTGGTTAAAACTTTTTAAGTTGTGAGCTCTTATTAATATCTTTAATGAAGAATAGAGACTCACTCCTAAAAATGAATAACCCTGAAATTTAGTAGAATTATAACAATAAAAAGACCAAGCAATACGCTTGGTCTTTTCTGATTTGTTTATTCGCAAGTTGTTTAGGAAGCATTTTCAGATAGAAGTTTTTCACAATCCTCCACATTAAGTGGCCGGCTGAATAAATAGCCTTGTAGTTCATCACATTTCACTTCTGTGAGGAATGCTTTTTGGTGTTCGTCCTCTACTCCTTCTGCAATAACCTTTACGTTTAATGCTTTTGACATCATGACAATCATGCGGACAATTGCCGTATCCTTTTCGCTTTTTTCCAATGATGTAATAAAGGAGCGATCAATTTTCAGCCTATCAATCTGGAACTTGCTTAAATAATGAAGCGAAGAATAACCTGTTCCGAAATCATCAATAGCTATATTGAAGCCCATTTCTTTGAGACTAGCAAGCTTGGACATATTTTGTTCAATTGGCCCCATCGCAATGCTTTCCGTTATTTCCAATTCAATATTTTTTGGATTTGCTCCGGTTTCATGGATGATTGCCTTTACCATATTAACAAAATTCTCTTGTTGGAATTGCAGGGAGGAGATATTTACTGCGATCCGTAAATCGGAGTACCCCTTTTCCTGCCAGCTAACAGATTGTCTGCAGGCTTCCCATAATATGCATTCGCCTATTGGTAAAATGAGGCCTGTTTCTTCTGCAATCGGAATAAATTCACCAGGCGGCACTAAACCACTTCCAGGTCTTTCCCAGCGAACCAATGCCTCTACTCCGACAATCTCACCAGTATCTATGGAAATTTGCGGCTGGTAATGAAGGATGAATTCCTTTCGTTCAATACCTTTTCGAATTGAGCGTTCTAGCTCCATAATGGATTTCATACTCATATCACAATTGTATATTTTAAAATGATCCTTGCCATTTTCTTTTACTTTGTACATGGCAGTATCTGCTTTCATCAACAGTGCATCCAAGTCACTGCCGTGATCAGGGTACATGGCGATGCCTATACTTGGGGTAACATTTAATTCTACACCATTAATAATATAAGACTCTCTTGTTCTCCTAAGAATCGTTTTAGCTAGCTCTTCTATTTGGCAGATGTCTGTATTCTCAATCAGCAGTGCATATTCATCACCGCCAATTCTAAAGACAACCCCATTTTGATTAATGCTTGATGCGAGCCTTTCCCCTACCTCTTTAAGAAGCAAGTCTCCATATGAATGGCCAAGACTATCATTAATATGTTTAAACCGGTCTAAATCCAAAAGCATAAAAGCAAGCTTTTTGCCTGGACTGTTGTTTTCCAATGCTTGAGAAAGCCGCTTCTCCATATAACGGCGATTTGGCAGTCCTGTAACAACATCGTGAAAAGCTAGGTACTCCATTGAATTGATTATCTCAACAAGCTTATCTGTCCTTTCCTTTACCTTTTGTTCCAGACCTTCATTCAGCTTATTCAAATCCTCGACTAACCGATCATTTTCGAGCAATGTAAAAACCTGTCTTATTATCAGCAGGAGTATGCTTATGGATAAACCAAGAAAAACTGGGTGTTTATCATAAAGCAAATACGTAAAATACAGAGTTAACAGCAATACTCCAAAATACGGGATGATATGCTTAATGTAAATGTTCTCTGCTCTCATTCCCGCATGTGTCTGTAGCTCAACCGAAACGCTATCCTTCTGATAAATCCCTGATAAACCAATAAGCAGGATGGACAAAATCCATAAAGGTTCATTGATGCTGCCGACTGAATAAGAATTAATCACTTTAAGGTAGGTGAAAATGGTATCTGCAATAATTTGGGTAAGCAGTCCTGTAACTAAAAGAAAAGTGGTTTGCTTTGACAAAACATGTTTCGAAGTATTAAAAAGGCTAATTACTCCAACAAGGACAATAAGGTCTAATATTGGATAACTTAATTCAGTTATAGAAAAGCTTAAATCTTCATTATGACTAACCAATGGCCTTATTAAAAATATCCAGCTAAAGGTTGTCGCTGCTGACATAGCAATTAAAATGTCGAGTAAAAAGCGAATCGTCAAAAGGGAGCTTTTAATCTGATTAATTAAAACAAGTAAGGAGAAAAAGTAAAACACATTTTGAACAATAAAAAACTTCTCAGCTAATTTACCAAAAATACTGTTGCCATCCAAAATAAATTGATTATAGCTCCACAGCAATGTACCGATCAGATAGACCAGCACTCCGAAAGCAAGGAGGAGCCAAAAGTTTTTTGCTGCGTTTTTAGCTTTAAGGCCAGTTGATATAATCCAGTAAATAGATGCGCTGCACGCAAACAGTTGGAAGGTGACGCCACCCCAATCCAGTAGCTGCTGATTGCTGCTGAAGATGATATTCCAAAGGATATTTGCCATAATAAAAAAAACGATAAAGGAATAGGCAAACCTTTTTGTATTGAGACTGTACATCTATTTCTCCATTCTTAATTTAATATCGGGTTTCTTATCGTATTTTTTGTTTGAATCAACCACGAAAAACTATCCTTGTTTTCATATATTCCTTGTGGATAAAGGATAGATGGTATAACATAGTCTCCTTTATAGTATATTTTTTCACTTACAGTTTCCAGTGGTATTTTATAAACGTTTTTAAGTGCCTTATAAAACAGTCTTTCAAGCAAAACAACACAATGCGTTATTTGGCGGGATTCTGAGTATTCTACAAACAGTGATAACAGTCTTTCCAAATTCTTGCCGCGATGCTGCTTTAATATGGCCACCTTATCAATTTCGATAGCATGGTCTAAATTTAACGTTTTCAGCTTCTCAAGCTCGTAAAAGGGGAACACACTGTTTATGTTGTTAGCTGGGTCGAGGGAATATGGTTTAAATTCAATTGTTCCTACCTTTTGGTCCTTTGCATCAATAATTAAAAACCGATCTGCAGGAATTTCAGACATTTCAAATCCGTATCCCTTTTCAAGCCAACACTCCATCCAGATTTGATTAAACTCGTTAAGCAATGCAAATGAATCAACTTTCATATACACATTACTACCTCCCAAAATATCAAGCTTTTTTATTTTTTAAGTACGTATGCAAGCTATATTATACTTATTTTTACCCATACTAGTATCAAAAACAGACAAAAAAATTCAACAAAATGAAAACGATTTCCAACTCATTCCACTTCTGTCATTTTAGTAGGTGATTTTTACCTGCTATTTAGAAATATTTAACTTTATTTGGATACGCAAAATTATTTATGAACTTTTTCTTTTATCGAAAAAAACTGCCATTTGGCAGTTTAAGTCGTCTTCTATTTAATTACTTTTCTAATACCAGCAAGCATTTTCAGCCATGCAAATAATGGCATTGTAACAAAAAATGCTGAAACTACTGCTGCACTTTTATTGTTAAAAATTGGTGTATGTTAAGACGCTTTGCTTTACCATAATTTTCACAAATAATAAGAGGCTGCTTTTAGGCAGCCTCTTATTATTTGTGCTTATTTGATGGCAGTAATCACCATCTGCTCACCACGCTTTGCCTTAACGGTCAATGTCAGCTTTTTGCCCTGTTTGTCGTATAAGCTGTTTAAGATTCCATCTGTTCCCGCTTTTGCTGCATAAGTAATACCATCTGTCGTTATAAAACGGACCGTACCATCTGGACTAATTCCGCCTATTGTTGCTTCAACCTTTATCAAGCTGTCAGAGGCTGTTATTGCAGGTATATTGATTACCTGGCCAATTCGTAATTTTGTTGCATCCACCTTCGGATTGGCCTCTTGTAAAAGGGAAACAGAAATTCCGTAGCTTTTGCTGATTTTATAAAATGTGTCACCTTTTTTTATTGTATAGGTTTTGCTGTCTGTCTTTGTCACAGTTTTACTTGGTTCACTGCTTGGCGCAGTCTTCGTTAAATAGGCACTGCTGATATAAGCCTTTTTCCCTTTATACTCAATTTGTGCCCAGCCTTTTTCTTCTGATTTTACTGTAACCTTCGCTCCTTCTTTATATGAGCCGATCACAGCAGCTTTTGTGGATGGATTTGATCTTACTCTTAATGTGTCTGCTGTTACATACTTCGTAACGGACTTACTGACAGAATCAGCCGTAGCTTTAACTTCTGTCAAATAATCAGCGCTTACATATGCTAGGCGTCCATCAATAAGGATGCCAGCCCAACCATTTTTCGTGAATGATACCTTAACAATTTCTCCTTGCTTCTTCTTGCCTATAATACTGCTGTCCGTTGTTGCTTTTGAGCGAATATTCAGCACTGTCGCAGTCACTTTTTTGTCTTGCACCTTCGGAAGAAGAATTTTATCTCCGTTAGATACATTGCCGTTCACTGTAAGTATTGCTTCTGCTGTAACTCCGTGCTGTTTCGCTATTTCGGAAACTGTTTCATTCTTTTTTACTTCATATGTATATTCTTGAATGCAGGCTGATGCAGTACTGGCACCTAACGAAAATAAAATAGTAAAAATACCTGTTACCACCAACCGTTTGGCAGGACTTTCCTGCACAAGTTTCCTGATACTAGCAACATGCTCCATAAAGCTTGCCTTAATACCTTCAAGAACACTTCTAATATTCCAAGCATCTCTAATATCTAAGCTCGAAAGGTTTTTTTCCAGTTCTCTTTTTTCCATTCTAGTAGTATAAACTGGTTTGGTCATATGTTTTTCTTTTCTTAAGACCTTCAGCTCGCCGTCAGTTCCTACTAAGCTTGTCATACAAAATTACCCCCATAATATATATATATCAGCATCTTGTTTGCTTTGTATATTTATGATAAGTCATCTCGGAAAAAGAATATATGCGATAAACGTAGGATTCCAACCTATAACTTTTTGCCCAAAGATTACCAGCATCCTGTCAATTCTCTTCATGGAACCAACTGAAAGTTACCAAAACCGAACGTTTTTTCCAGACATAACCATATTCACTTGCGGATTTTATACAATATAATACTTTTGGATTAGTAATTTCTATATTTTTCTTTTTTATATTTATATGCTTTTTACGCTGTATTCAATCCTAAAATATAGCTATTTGCACATTTTAGGTACAATTCCTCTGAATAGTGATGCACTTTACATATGTTGTCTACTCGGGTACACATTATTACCGAGGAGTATTTATAAGACTCGAAATGTTTAAAGCTGATTAAATTTAAATTTTTTACAAATATTACTTGTGTATTTGTTATTAATCCAATACGCAAATCAGTCTTTAAATATCACAACTAATTAACCTGGATCATCATAAATGATTGTTTTAGTAGTAATTTGACAAGATATACATATAAGATCAATTTAATGCCAATCTCTAATGGAAAAATACTTTTCAATTCCTCACATTTGTTCACACCTTATTCGGGAGAGGCTGGGACAAAACAAAAGATAACCTTTCTAAATACGAATAATAAAATTATAACTAAATTTAAAAGAAGCAGTACTAGATAGAATATGGGTTTAAAATTAGTTCGTATCATTGGGCGCTTTCCGCGGGGAGGAAGCTTAGCCTCCTCGTCTTCGCCTGCTGGGTCTAAAGCGTCTTCTATTTCCCTTAGTTAAAACTAAAAAACTCAAAAATCCTAGTTTTTGTTAGTGACATAAAGTACATAAAGAGAGATTATTTTAACAGAATGTTCAATCTCTTTTAAACGGAATTATGTTACGCTTAGTTTGAATAAAGATTGGAGAGTTGTGAAAGTGAAGAATAATAGTTTGAAAATAATAAGAATCTCAACTTTATCGGTAGCCATGTTAACAGTTAATTTTTTACCAACTGTAGGTCATGCTCAAGTGGAACCAGTAAGTACGGAAAATGTCACTGAAAATACAATGGTTGCCAGTTCCTAAAATTACAGCTTCTAAAAGATAAGGGGTAATGTGGATTGTCAACATTAAATCAAACAGCTTTTTTAAGGGACGATTGTTTGTAGTCAATGGGGCTTACATAACCTAGTGTTCCATGGATTCGAAGCTTGTTATACCAGTTAACATAGTCACTGAATTCT
>NZ_RZTZ01000014.1 GCF_004005475.1 Niallia taxi
CTGAAGAGTATGATTGAAATGTTTGCCCTTTTTTTGCCATAATAAAATCCCCTCCAAGTAGAGTGTACCATCCACAATTATTCTTGTGGGCTTTTTACACTGTCTACCTAAAGGGGATAATATCAAACCGGGGTCTTTTTTATTAATTATTAATTTGCGGTAATTCTCTCATTTCCATTGATGTTTCATTGCCACATAGTGGACATTTTAAATCCTCTGTTGCAAAATCCTTACGCATCCAGCCATTGCATGAATTACATGCATATACTTCCATGTTTAATAATACTTCCTCAGGCTTATCTTCCATTCCTTTTCTGTTAAAAAACATGTTGTAGCCCCCTTTTTTGTTTATTATGTACAAAAAAGCTGTATTTTATAGGTAATTAAACAAATTTGAGGAATTTACACGCCTACCAGTAAATTTTTCGGGGCCAAACATTTGACATAGTGCGATAAATTCAGACAAATATGATATGATGATTTCAAAATAAATTACCAATTGAGGAGAATGCACGATGGCGAACCAACTGTATTATACTTCCCCTTACACGTCTTCATGGACAACAAATGTTATAAAAACAATACATAATAACGGCAAGGAATATGTCCTGTTGGAAAATACCGGATTTTATCCTGAGGGTGGCGGACAACCTGCGGATACAGGCACAATCAATGGTGTAAGGGTATTAGACGTGCAAAAGCAAGAAGATGGCACAATTCTTCACCAAGTAGAACAACAAATTGTTGGACAAATAGCTGAATGCAGGCTGGATTGGGAGAAACGATACGATCATATGCAGCAGCATACTGGCCAGCATTTACTTTCTGCCGTGCTGCATGAATGGGAAAACATTGCAACAGTTAGCTTCCACTTAGGCAATGACTACACAACAATCGACATTGAAATAGAAAAGCTAACCCAAACAGACCTACTAGAAATAGAAGCACTTTGCAGCAAGTACATATTTGCAAACAAAGAAATCAAAACATATTTTGTATCACAGGAGGAAGCTTCCTCCATTCCATTAAGAAAGCTTCCTTCTGTGACTGGCAACCTTAGAATTGTTGAAATCGATCAATTTGATTACTCTGCCTGTGCTGGAACACATGTTTCTCATACAGGTGAACTTGGTTTGATTAAACTAATAAAAACAGAAAATCATCGCGGTCAAACAAGACTATTCTTTTTGTGCGGGCACCGTGCAATCAGGGATTATCAGTCATCACAAATTATATTAAACGGGCTCAGCGACAAGTTCCGCACAAATAAGGATATGCTTGCAGATCGCATTGAAAAATTAGAAAAAGAAAAGAAATTCGTTAATAATGAACTTGAAGTAATCAAACAGGAAAACGCAAACTTTTTAGCTGAAAGGTTAACTAGCAGTACGGACAGCTCTGTAATTTCTGCAACTTTTGAAGATAAATCTCTTAAGGATTTGCAGCTGCTTGCCAAGACTATTATGAAAGACAATGATTATACTATTGTCTTTGCTTCTGCATTGGATAAGAAAATATTAATACAACATAATGGCAGCCTTTCTTTTTCCTGTGGAGCGCTTATGAAGGAAATCTTGGCCGGTACAAACGGCAAAGGTGGCGGAAATAATACACAGGCCCAAGCAACCTTTGACACTTCTGCCGATTTTGATCAGGCATATCAAAAAATAATTGTTCAAGTAGAACAAATTTTACAAGCAAAGTAAAACAAAGGAGAAGCAAAGCTGCTTCTCCTTTTGTTATATCTTTTGTTTTCTTGCAAATAGCACGAGTGCTATTTTTATTTGAAAATAACTGATATGTGCCGGAAGCTGTTCCTTAATAGGCTTAAGCTTATCCGTTCCACCCTGCTCTAACACCTCTTCTATTTGCTGCTGTTCATCCACAGATAGAAATTGACTCCAATCCATTACTTCTCCTTCTTCATCACATCTCAGCAAATGATTTTCGATAGTAATAGGAGTCATAGCCCTTTTTTCTGCAATTTCTTTTATATCCAAGCCAGCTTGCAATAACTCCAGAGAAACTAAGTGAGAGTTTTCTGTTTTCTGTTTTTTCTTAGGCAGCATGCTCGTATCTGTACTTGTGACCTCCTGTTTGTTTTCCCAGTCTTCAGGATTCTCCTGTTTATATGACTGCAGTGTCTCAAGAATGATTCCGCCATATTTTTGTAGCTTATTATCCCCTATCCCTTTTATATTAGAAAGCTCTTCTTCGTTTCCTGGCTTTTGACTGGAAATGAGCTTAAGCGTCTGATCAGAGAAAATAACAAACGGAGGAACTCCCTCACTGTCTGCAAGGCTTTTCCGCATCATTCTTAAACGCTGGAACAAATCATTATCTTCTACAATAACCTTGGCTATAGCCTGCTCCTTTCTCAGAACCTGTTTCCGCTGAAGCAGCACTTCCTTCCCTGTTGGTGCCACCTTCAAAATTGGCATGGAGCCACTGCTGACAGCAATATAATTTTCCGATATAAGAAATTCTATGAAATCACTAACGTCTTTAGCCGACTGTTCCTTCATAATTCCATATGTTTTTACTTTATCTAAGGAAAAGTCGATTATCTTTTTGTTTTTTGAGCCTGTCAACACTTGGGCTACCATTGTTTTTCCAAATCTTTCGCCCATACGCATCATACAGGAAAGTACTTTTTGGGCATCTACTGTCACATCAACAACATGTCTTTCATCCTTACAGTTACTGCATCTTCCACATTTCTGCTCTGTTTGCTCCCCAAAATAGTGAAGAATATATTTTTGAAGACAATCCTCTGTATGACAAAAATTAATCATTGCCTGCAGCTTGGCCAAATCCTGCTCCTGTTTAGCGAAATCATGTGTAGTTTGGTCAATGAGAAACCGCTGAATACGGATATCCTGTGCAGAATACAACAGAATACATTCACTTGGAAGTCCATCCCTGCCGGCACGGCCAGCTTCCTGATAGTAGCCTTCCATATTTTTCGGGAGCTGATAATGAATGACGAACCGAATATTACTTTTATCAATCCCCATACCAAAGGCTGTTGTAGCTATCATCAATTGATAATCGTCATTAATAAATTTTTGTTGTTGTTCCTCTCTTGCTTTGTCACTCATTCCACCATGATATTTAGCCACGAGAAAACCTTTATTCGTTAAACGGTCATAAAGCCTTTCGACATCCTGTCTTGTCGCAGCATAAATAATTCCTGATTCTTCTTTATTGTTTTTTAGAAATCCTTCAATATAACGATGTCTATCTTCCCCTTTGACGACAGAAAAGGATAAATTATCACGTTCAAACCCCGTTATGACTGTATTTTCAACAGGAATTTCTAGTTGGGCACAAATGTCCTCTTTAACAACAGGGGTTGCCGTAGCAGTTAGTGCCGCCACAATCGGCCGTTTCTCAAGTCTTCTGATTAATTGCCCTAATCTTGAATAGCTTGGACGAAAATCATGTCCCCATTGGGAAATACAGTGGGCTTCATCTATTGCTATGAATTGAATCTCGAGGTCATTCAACAAATCAATGAAAAATTCCCCATCTAATCTTTCTGGGGCAACATATAAAATTTTATATTTCCCTCTCTTCAAATCTCCCATTCTTTGGGAAGATTCATAAGAATCCAATGTACTGTTCAGAAAGGTTGCAGGAATACCTGCTTCTGTTAGAGAATCGACCTGATCCTTCATCAAGGAGATAAGCGGTGAAACAACAAGCGTCACACCTGGGAATATCATCGCTGGTACTTGATAGCAGATTGATTTCCCTCCACCTGTCGGCATAATACAAGCTACGTTATCTCCTTGCAGAATTTGCCGTATCATTTCCTCTTGCCCTAGTCTAAAGGTATCATATCCAAAATACTCCTTTAATACCGATAATGCTTTTTCAAACATTTATATTAATCCTCCTATTAAAAGCAAAACTTCGTTACTTCCATTGTAACATTTTTTTTGTATGTAATAAGTCGACAAATTAATGTATATCTTCAAACAAAAGAACAGCTTCTAGAAGGAATTTTCTTTCCTCTAGAGAATATCCTTCTATTAAGTTATTGAGGTGAATGCGGTGGAGTGATCATTTTGGATGTTGCCTCAAATGTTACCCTTTGGTAGTACTATTAATAGAAAAGGGCTGAAGATATGAATACAAAACTGATTATTATAGAAGGGCTGCCTGGCAGTGGTAAATCAACTACTGCATCAGCTATTCATGAAATCTTGCAAAACTATCCTATAAAAAGTGAATTGTTTCTTGAAGGAAACCTCGACCACCCTGCTGATTATGATGGGGTTGCTTGCTTTTCACCTTCAGAATGGGGCTTACTTGAAAATAATTTCGTTAACAAAGAAATTCTTCATTCCTGTGTAGAGTATAACAGCGGTCTCTTCCTTTTGCCTTACAGGAAATTAATGCTTCAAGACAATAGCTTATTCACTGACATGGACTTTTCCTCCATCTTCAAACATGACATATACGAACTGCCTTTTGAACAGTATGCAGAATTAGCTGTTAAGAAATGGGCTGATTTTGCAGAAACAGCATGGCGGAATGATAAAATTTATGTTTTCGAATGCTCATTTTTGCAAAATCCGTTAACAATCGGGATGGTCAAATGGGCTGAAGCACAGGAAAGATTAACAAGGCATATTGCTCACTTAGAGGAGATTATTTATAAATTAAACCCAGTGTTATTTTATGTAAGCCAAGAGGATGTGAAAGGCTCTTTTCTAAAAGCATATAATGAAAGACCTGTAGATTGGGCAACAGGATTTATTGATTATTACACAAAGCAAGGCTTTGGAAAAAAACATCTGTTGCATGGGATTGATGGAACAATCCAGGTTCTCCAAGCTAGAAAAAAACTAGAGTTAGAAATTTATGAAAGCCTTTCTATCCAAAAGTTTATTTTAAATAACTCATCTTATAGCCTACAAAGTAACGATATTGTCAAAATGCTAACTTCTTTACAAATTATATAATGAAATATCTATGTTAACACTGATATTATTTGCATAGGACCTTTGTATGCAAATGAAAAGGCATAAGCGAAATGCTTATGCCTCCGTGTATTTAAAATATTACAGCCAAGCTGCTCCAACAATAATTAATAGAATGAATAGTACAACAATCAATACAAATCCGCCATGACCATATCCACCGCTAACAGGTGCTGCGTAGCTGTATCCTCCGCAACCGCAAGAACTTCCATAACCGTATCCACCAAATCCGTATGCCATTTATAAAACACTCCTTCTTTTTTTATATTAATTAATAACCAAAACCAACATAACTAGATCCTACAATGATTAATAAAATGAATAGCACTACAAGGAGAGCAAAGCCTCCACCAAATCCTGCTGTATGTTCACCACTCATTTAATCCACCTCCCTCATGCACATAAGCATATTATGTAGTTACAGGTTGTCTTGAATGGGCGAATTTCATTTTTTTATTTTTTTCTAGCGCAAATCATTTGTTTTGTAATATGTAGAAGCGCAACAGGCAACTTCTTTCCATGAAAGAAATCGCCTGTTTTTGACTTAAAAGAACGGTATAAATGCAAGTGCTGCAATTAATCCGAAAGAAAAACCAACAGCGGCTGCACCCCAACCCCAGCCCCAGCCTGGACCATAGCCTCTGTAATAACCTAAACCGAACCCGCCATACCCTCTTCTGCCACCCAAAGGTCTAATAAAAACCTTATTTGAAGTAACACGATCAATGATTCCAGTATGCACAGTGCCATTATGTGTACGAATGCGAACACATTTCCCAATACCTTTTGAACATTGGTTATAATAATTGTTCATTGTGCTTTCCACCTCCACTTATTTCCTTATATCTTATGTCCAAGCTAACAAAAAGTATGGACAGCCTCCCTATGATAGGAGCGGAAAATTAGAATTTTCATTTTAAAAGCGCAAAAAACCGCCACTTCTTAAGATTCATTTCGTAAGAAGTGGCGGTTTCTCCACGTTTTTATAATGGGTTTTCATTTAACTTGCTATTTATAAGCGCCTCTTGCTTTTCCAAACGAAGCAAGAAAACATTTAATCCAAGTCCGATAACGGTCAACAAACTAAAAAACAAATACACATAAAAAATACTGTAATGATCGAAAATTATGCCCCCAATAAAAGTATTAAACCAATTGCCAAGTCCATTTCCGATGGCAGAATAAAAGGTTATGGACGTTGCAATCAAATGAGCAGGAGCGATTTTTCTTATGTACTGTAGACCAGCAGGTATAAACAAACCAACGCCAAAACCTTGCAGAAAAGCTGTTGCATAAATGAGCGTTAAATTTGGCTCCGTAAAATAAAAAATCCATCTGACTAGCGAAATGATGCCAGAAAATAATGTAATTTCAAGCAAACCAAATTTTCTAATCCAGGCACCTGCAATTTTCATGAATGGCACCTCTGACAATACAGCAATTAAAAACGCTATGCCAATCCCTGTATAGGTGCCACCGCTACCTTCCACAAATAGACCAAAGAAAGTATTATTCGCTAAATTGGGACTAAAAATCATGAAGGTAACAATCAAAAACAGCATGTATTTTTTATGTATGAAAAGCTTACTTGCCCCTTTTAATGGATTTCCGTTAGCAGCAGCCTTCTCCTTCGGTATCATCGCAGTTGCAAAGGAACAAATCAGCAATGCGGCGAAAAAGGAAAGGAAGATGATGCTTGGTGCTACTTCAGACAATCTTCCCATTATAAAAACAGCAATCCCAAATCCAAGCGCTCCGTACATTCTGACATTACCATAATCTAATCTGTGTTCACTTGTATATTTAATTGTAATACTGTCAGATATCGGAACAATCGCGCTTTGAAAAACAGCAATCATTGTTGCAATCACAAAAATCCAGACAAACTGGTCGATAAACAAATACCCTAAACCGCATAATCCGGCAAAAAATGCACATAATTTAAGAATGGCTGTTGGTGAATTTGTTTTATCAGAAAGTATTCCCCAAAAGGGTTGAAAAAATATTGTCACTACCGGTCCTATCGACATAATAATTCCAATTTCGAAGCCAGATAAACCGATTGATTTGTTTAAATAAACACTTAGCAGCGGTGCGATGCTGCCACTTCCAAAAAAGGCAAAAAAATAAAAGCATTGCAGGATATAAAGTTGTTTTTGTGTTTTCATTTAAATATTGTCTCCTTTGCTTTTTCCATTATATATCAGTTGCTGAAATCAGCAAAATAAATTTACAGAAAAAAAACCAATAAGGAGCTTATATCTATGTTAGAAGCTGCAATTTGGGGTGCTGTTGCAAGTTTGTCTTTAATGTTCGGAAGTATTATCGGCCTTATATATAATATACCTGTTAAAGTAAACGCCTATCTTATGGCACTCGGAACAGGAGTGCTAATAGGAGCTTCATCATTTGACCTGCTAATGGAGTCAATGGAAAAGAGTGGGATAAAAAGGACGGCTATTGCTTTTCTTGGCGGAGCATTACTGTTCACCATAATGGAACTAATACTTTACAAAAAAGGCGGCACAAACAGAAAAAGATCAAGCGGTAATACTGCAGCACATTCTGGTATCGCTATTTTCATTGGTACATTGATGGATGCTATTCCCGAATCATTAATTATCGGGTTAAGCTTAATCGCAAGCAATCATGTGGACATACTATTTATCGTCGCAATCTTTATAAGCAACTTTCCTGAGGCGCTTTCCTCCACCGTCGGCTTAAAGAAGGACGGCTATCAAAAGAGAAGAATTTTTCTGCTTTGGTCAAGCGTAGTCCTAATTTCCGCACTAAGCAGTTTAATCGGCTACTCCTTTTTAGCACATGCCTCGGAGATAGTTATCGCAAGTATAGAAGCATTTGGGGCAGGAGGATTAATTGCAATGGTATGCTCCACTATGCTTCCAGAAGCATATCAAAAAGGCGGTCCAGTTGTAGGCTTCATTAGTTGTGCTGGTCTAATGATAGCACTTGCGCTTACTTCCTTATCCGGTTGAGTTAATGTTTAGATGCTAATAGTAATATGGTTGACATGGAGTTAACACATGCAAGCTATGCAGTAGCAAATACATATTATTAGTTCATTAAAAAAACATGTTTCACATTAAGTATCGCCCTATTGCTATCTTAAGGATGGCAATAGCGAAATCTACAATGGAACATGTTTTCTTATTGTTTATTAATGTGTTGTTGAGGATGTTAATTTAGTCGATTGTCGGATTGGAACGATTAAATGTGATCTAGGTTTAGTGAAGCTTATTTTAATGCCTGATTTTTTCATTTTATTTACTAAATCAACAAGCTGTTTTCTAGCCATTTATATCTACTCCTTTATGTCCTGTTATATGTATTGTACTGAAAATATATGAAAAAATTATGAACGTTTAATAAAATTTTATAGATATTTACGTATTCCCGATTACAAGCCCGCAAAACTCCTTTTAGTCATTTTAACGCTTACAAATCATATTCTATTATAATAGAACAATTCCCTTTTTTTTTAGAAAAAAACTCCAATAAAAAACTCTACAAAAAAAGACACTGAGTTGAACTTATATGAATTGGATAAGAATTTCAATAAAAATTAGCTCTTACATGTCAATAATGGTATAATTTTATGGATATTGTATTTTGGAGGAAAAAATATAAATGATAACAGTTAGCAATGTTGGTCTTCGATATGGCGATCGTAAATTATTTGAAGATGTTAATATTAAATTCACACCAGGAAACTGCTATGGTTTGATTGGGGCTAATGGTGCCGGCAAATCAACTTTCCTAAAAATCCTTTCCGGTGAGCTTGAAGCTCAATCTGGACACGTGTCACTTGGTCCAGGCGAACGACTTGCAATCTTGAAACAGAACCATTTTGAATACGAAGAGCATGAAGTGCTTCAAGTAGTTATTATGGGTCATACAAGACTGTATGAAGTAATGAAAGAAAAAGATGCCATTTACATGAAAGAAAATTTCTCTGATGAAGATGGTATGAAGGCTGCTGAGCTTGAGGGTGAGTTTGCAGAATTGAATGGTTGGGAAGCTGAATCAGAGGCTGCAATCCTTTTAAAGGGCTTAGGAATTAATGAGGATCTGCACTCTAAAAAGATGGCAGACATCAGCGGTTCTGAAAAAGTTAAGGTACTTCTTGCACAAGCACTATTTGGGCAACCAGATGTTCTATTACTCGATGAGCCTACTAACCACCTTGACATTGGGGCAATTCAATGGCTTGAGGAGTTCTTGATTAACTTTGAGAACACTGTAATTGTTGTTTCCCATGACAGACATTTCTTGAACAAGGTATGTACACATATTGCTGATTTAGATTACAGCAAAATTCAAATCTATGTTGGTAACTATGATTTCTGGTATGAATCAAGCCAATTAGCATCAAGAATGGCAAATGATGCAAACAAGAAAAAAGAAGAAAAAATTAAAGAGCTACAAAACTTTATTGCCCGCTTTAGTGCCAATGCGTCAAAATCAAAGCAGGCGACATCAAGAAAGAAATTACTTGATAAAATTTCTCTAGATGATATTAAGCCATCTTCTAGAAAGTATCCATATGTAGCATTTACGCCTGAAAGAGAAATCGGTAACGATTTATTGCGTGTCGAAAATCTTACAAAAACGATTGATGGCGTAAAGGTTCTTGATAATATCAGCTTTATCATGAACAAGGATGATAAAATTGCTTTAGTTGGAAAAAATGAGTTAGCTAAAACAACGCTTTTCCGTATTCTTATGGGAGAAATCGGGCCAGACAGCGGATCATTTAAATGGGGTATTACTACTTCACAAAGTTACTTCCCTGCTGAAAACTCGGAGTATTTCTCACGTAATGAGCAAACGCTTGTTGATTGGCTTCGTCAATATTCACCAAATGACCAAACAGAAAGCTTCTTACGAGGCTTCCTAGGCAGAATGCTATTCTCAGGTGAAGAAGTCTTGAAAAAACCTGAAGTTCTTTCCGGTGGAGAAAAAGTGCGCTGCATGCTATCTAAAATGATGCTTAGCGGCTCAAACGTTCTACTCATGGACGAACCGACAAACCACTTGGATCTTGAATCCATCACAGCACTAAACAATGGCCTAATTAACTTTAAAGGCTCCCTGCTGTTCGCATCACATGACCATCAGTTTGTATCAACAATCGCAAACCGCATTTTCGAAATTACACCAAGCGGTTTAGTTGACAAACAAGTAACATATGATGAGTACTTGGAAGATACAAAGCTGCAAAAGCAAGTAGCTGACATGTATAAATAATTGATTAATAAAAATGGTTCCTGCTTTGGCAGGAACCATTTTTCATTTATCCACTTTCAATTTTTATCATGTATCCTTTAGATTGAAAAATTGTGGTATTATTTTCTTATTTCCCCTACAAATCTTGTTAAATGATCTTAAAGGAGTTTAAAATAAATGAAAGAAAAAAACAAACAAAAACTGGGATCTTTTGTTGCTCTATTGATTGTTTTTGGCTTATGGCAAGTTCGCGAGTCAATTGTTAGTATTTCACCTATTTTCGAGAATACTATAATTTATCTTTTTTCCTCGCTATTCTTTGGTATCTTCATAGGCTTATTTGTTAGCAGCCTTATTCCTAATAAGAAAAAACAAAATACTAGGAAAAATACATCAAGCAAAGATAAAACAAAACAAACCACAGCTTCTGCTAAAAAAGACACTAATAATACGCGAACTCATTCACTATTACACAAAGACAGTGAAATATTGACGCTACCATTTAATGAATTAACATGGAGAGATTTCGAACGGTTATGTTACCTGTATTATAAAGCAAAAAGCACTAATCCTCGTGAAACATCCAATGGTGCAGATGGTGGAGTTGATTTAATAATATTTAATAAACATCATAAAACGGACATCGCCATTCAAATTAAACATTATCAAAAAGGCAAACAAATAACAGTTAAGGAAATACGTGAACTAAACACTGCCAAGAGGAATCATAATTGCATACTTGCAGAATTTATCACAACATCAACCTATACCAATGCCGCTTTAGCAGAAGCAAGTAAATTCAAAATCACTTGTAGGGATAAACATTGGGTAGAAAACAAAATACTCCGCTGGAGAGATGAAGCAGCTGCCAAAATAAGGAGCTGACATCTTTAAAAGACTGGTATGACATAAGTATTTAAGTCTCATTCCAAACCGAACTATTTAATCGCTATAGGTTAATAATAGTTTGGTTTTTTATGTTTTTCTGCTTAAAACAATAATTAGAAATCTTAGTGGAATGGAGCGGAGGTCACTCGACTACTAAGGGAAATAGAGGAAAAGCCGAGGAGGCTCATCTTCCTCCCCGCGGAAAGCGAGTGACCTCAGCGCAATGAAACGAACTGCTTTTAAATCCATACTTTATTAAACAACTCCATGCTCCATTGTCTCAAATTTACATAGGTTATTTTTTCGCAGCCCTTATTTTCTTCATATAATAATTTGAGGAATTTACTCTCGGTGTACCGCAACCCAAAACCTAATACAAATTACCTACAAAAGCATCTACCATATTCTTAAAGTTAGACTATATCCCTTTGCAACTGACATTACTCAGCGTGTCTCCGCCTTCTTTTATTCATATAAACAGCTACCACAACAATAAGCAGTACAATCATGCCAATAGTCGTTTTCACAGCAACATTCCAGTTGTTAGATTCATCCACAGCTGTTTTGGTTTCATTTACTGGCTGTATTTCTTGTGGGGTATTCTCCTTCAGCTGAATGGTTTGAATAGTGTCCCCTGCTTTTGACTGCACCTGCAGTTGGCCAGAAGAGGTAATAACAGGATTACGGTTATCAATTGGCACAGTTAAAAGCTCTGTCTTAACAGTCTGAAATTCTTTACCACCCGTACTGAACTTCTTGCCAGGCGGCATAAATTCGTTTTCAAAGCCATTGAACCCATAATCAAACATTGCTGCAGTATCTTCATAAACGTCTTTTTTCCAGTCTCCTTTTAAAACAATTGCAATCAGCTGCAGACCATTTTTCTCTGCAGATGTGGCAAGTGTTTGTTTAGACTGATCCACATAACCTGTTTTCCCGCCGTTTACACCGTCATAAGGCAGCTCACCCTTTAACATGAGATGGTGCGTGACGAGTGTTGTATCCCATGATAAGCCCTCCCAGTTTAACTCCTTTGTTCCGAAGATAGACTGAAACTCTTTATTTTTTAACGCATACTTTGTGATTAGTGCCATGTCATATGCTGTTGTATAATGATTTTCATCATATAGGCCACTTGGATTTGTAAAATGTGTCCCATTCACTTTAATTTCATTTTTTAAATACTCATTGAAATTTTGTTCAAATTGCGCAGCACTTCCGTCCAAATATTCTGCTACTGCATCTGCAGCATCATTTCCTGAATTGATAAGCATACCATTTAGCAGCTTTTCTAGTGTGACCTTCTCTCCGCTTTCCAGATAAACACTTGTGCCCTCTTCCTCGGCAGCATGCTCACTAACTGAAACCACATCATCTAATGAACCCTTCTCGATTGCGTAAATAGCAGTTGCTATCTTCGTAAGGCTTGCTGGGTACATTTTTTGATAGCCGTTTTTTTCATAAATAATTGCGCCTGTCTTCGCATCAAGCAAAAGTGCTGACTCTCCTTTTAAACCAAGCCTGTCTTCCTCTTTGTCTTTATCTGCTGCCTGTGCTGCTGCAGGAACGAGCATCAACAGCAAAAAGAGAACGGCAGTTAATATCTTCATTTGTTAATCACCTAATTTTCTATCTTCTTATAAACCAATGACTATTTTACCAGATTATCCCCCTGATTGCACAGCGATCATATGTTTCAATCATCCGTTATTTCTATTCTTAAATAATTTTATGTCCAAATTGTGAAATAAAGTCTTAGACAAAAAAGTAATGTATTTAAACACAAATGCAGAACACTCACTTCGTATAAAGATCGAAATACAAAAAAACTGAACTATTAATCGATCATCGATAAAATAGTTCAGTTTTAACCTACACTCCAATCCTTTTGTCCAAATCCACTTTAACAATCTTTTATTTGCTCTGTTCTGCTATTTTTTTCAGTGCATCATCATATACTTTTTTTGGAAAATTAGTAATCCGTAATAGTTCAATTGCATTTCTTGTGTTAGAGGCACCATCTTTTATTAAATAATCAAAATAAATTTCGTCATTGCTAATATATTCTCTAAAATGATAATTAGTATATTTACTCGCAAGCATTTCTGTTAGTTCAATATCATGCGTTGCTGCCATTACTCTCGTTTGCTTACAATCATTTAAATAATTCAAGACAGATTCAGCAGCAGCAATTCTCTCTACTGTATTGGTTCCTTTAAAAATTTCGTCTATAAACAAATAGAAGAATGATTATTTGTCTGTATTTACAGTATCAAAAATTCTTTTCAGCGCTATAATTTCACTTAAAAAATAGCTTTGGCCTTTCTCAATATCATCAGCCATTGCCATAGTGGAATATACTGGCCCTCTTGTTAAATTTATTTGTTTACTCGTACTTGTATTTAGAGCTTGAGAGAAAACGATATTTAGCGCGATTGTTTTCATAAAAGTCGATTTACCTGAAGCATTTGATCCAGTAAGGAGACAATTTTTATGAAAGGTAAAATCATTTCCAACAGGATTTTGCAGTAATGGGTGATAGGCTTCATGAATAACGAATGAGCCTTCACCATTAAATGTTGGTACACAATAGTATGGTAATGTTTTTCTCCATATTGCGATTGAGTAGAAAAAATCTAGTTCCGCTGTTTTCTTCCAAGCAAGCTCGTATAAATCTTTATTATGATGTAATAAATGAATAATATAGTGAAAAATGAGATATTCAAGTAAAAATATTGCTTTTAATACTGTCAGTATATGGAGGATTATATTGGTTCCAGTCGTATCATCTTTTAACAGTAACACACTTATAAACGGAGCTTTTCTTAAATTGTTAGTTTTCTTTAAGAAGTCTGTGTCCTTATTTAGCTTTGCTATTTTTCTTGATGTGAGAATGATATGTATGCAATAAGACAAGCTTTCAAACTCTGCCTCGTTTTTTGAACGATTCATGTAAAACAAAAAGGAATTCACTAATGCGCTAGTGAAAAATAAGCTTAAACCAGCATGAAGGGATACTCCAATCAGACCGAGTCCCACTAAAGGAAGTATACTAAGTACCAAAAATAGTTTATTTATTTTAACATCAGGATTTTCAAACATATGCTTAGAGGAATTAGTATATGGCGCTTTGCCCAATGCTGCTAAAATCAACGATAACTTAACCCTAAATGGACTGTCACTGCTTATTTTCTCGATCATCTTCTCGTCCATTACATGCTGTTTGTGAGCTGCTTTCAATCTGAAATAGAGCATCTCTTCTCCAATTGATGTAAAGGCATAGTTGATATTATTAAATATTTTCGTCATGTTTAAGTCATTCCAGGTTATATCATCAATACCAGCATCATCATTGCTTTCTTTTATATTTTCATAGAAAAATTTAAATGTTTCATGGTAATTTTCTCTATGATCTAATTTTTTGTTATGATCCCATAAAGTCAAAATTTGTTTTCTACGTTTATGAGAAAAATACATATTAATAAGAACAGATATAGCAGTAATAATGATTATTATGACAAGGTAAATCATGCTTTTCTCCTCTCTCTATTATTTGTTTACTAAAATATCATATCTTAAAATACATATCATTTCCATTTAAGTTATATTTTGAAAATAAAAAAAGGAACTGAATCGACATTCAGTTCCTTTTGCTTTTTGCAACAAGCATTGTAACTTGTGCTGATGTGAATGGCAGGGAAGATTTTCTTCTATAGCCTAAATACTTAGGCTCCCATGTGTCACAATACTTGTTTTTAAAATTCTTTAAGCCTTGAAAATGATAAAAAACATGTCCATGCTTGAAAATCTGATCTGCAATCTTTTCACTCATAAATGAAAAGCGAGATAGGCTAAGATTGGACAATGGAGCCATCCCTAAATTACAGCTGACAACTTCAGCTTCCTTCAAATATTCAAATGTGTGTAAATATAAGTAGTCCATAGATCCAGATGGTGAACCTGGCAAGCTTCTCATTAAATCAATAGACACCATTTCTCTCAACTGGTAGGAAGGCATAAGTGACAGAAAGGAAATAATCTTCCCATTCGGATCCTTGACATATACAAGCCTGGAAGTATTTAAATAATCCTTATCAAAAAATCCTAATGAAAAGCCTTTTTCCTTTCTGCCTCCAAGCCATCTGTAGCTGATGTTTTCCAGCTCGTTTAAAAGCTGTGGGTCATGTTTTGGATAAGATACTTCAACGGTATAGCCTTCTTTATCAAATTTATTTTTTAATGCTCGATAATTTTTCATTTTTTTGCCTGACAATGAAAATTCAGCTAGTTCCACATGTCCTTCTTCTCCGAGCTTGAAGAAGTCATAGCCATTAGCATGGAGAATCGGCAGCATATTCCGGCTTGTCTGATAAAAAACTGGTGTATAACCGTAAATATCAGCACTTTCATAAAGCTCCTCAACAGCCTTTACAAAGCTTTTTTCTTCCCCGACAGGATCTCCTAAAACAACGAGCTTATCTGCATATGTCTCGTAAATAAATAAAACGTCCTTATCTTTGTTCCAAAAAATATACTTATCATGCAGAAAGATTAGATGAGCTAATGTTGTTCCATTATACTTTTCCAGATGGGAAAGTATTTCTGTCTCCGCCTCTTTTGAAGACAATTTCTGTAAGCTTTTTGGTTTCTTGATCCAATAACCAATAAGAATGATAATTAGGGCGATAAAAAGTGCAACACAAGCACTTAAGAAAAGACTTTTTGCATCGTCTATAACATATGGCCGCATAAACCTCGGCACACTTGCGATACTAGTTGGCATATTTAAATACCCAAGTAGCAGATATCCAAAAGTAAAGAAGGAAATAACAACAATATCAAAAATAATTTTGCCCCATGTAAGCACAAAGCTCTCTCGATAGAATTTTCCTCGTGACAGCAAAAGTAAAATTAAAACAACTATAATAATAATTGCTTCCTCATAATCCAAGCCTTTTAGAAACGTCGTGACAGCCGCAATTGCCAAAACGAATAAAGTAAGATGGTATGTCCGTTTCTCTCTGTATTCGATACCTCTTGCTAGTCCAAGCAGCACAAGACCTGTCCCAACAGAAATGTGATGGGAGAAATTCATGACAGGCAGACTTATAATTCGTTCCGTAAATTGAAGCCTTTCTAATATCCCTGGAACCGCCCCTGAAATTAACAGAAGAATTCCGGATAGAAACACTAGAATGGTTAAAAAGAAATGACTTACATTCTGTACAGCCACCCTTGGAATATTGCTCCAATATCTATTCCATTTCTTCCATAAATCTTGAATTAGCAAAATTAACCCCGTAAAGAACGGGATAAAGTAATAGCCTATTCTATATAAAAGAAGTACAACAAGCAGTTTTTCTGTGGATACTCCTAAGTATTCGAATCCCCATAAAAATACTAAATCAAATGCACCTATTCCCCCTGGAATCATACTTACTATTCCTGCTCCTACTGCAATAAGGAAAATCTTTAGGAAATCCCATCCTGACACAGGAAGGTCCACTAGGCACGCGAGCCAATACAAATAAAAATAGATGAAACTCCATTCTAAAATAGACGTAACTAGTAAGGATAACCCTAATTTACGAGATTTAATAATCTTATGTAAATTGGTTTTTTTTATTTTATAACTGATAATAAGAATCGGAAGTATGGCAGACACAACTAATGTTGTGACCATAAGCCAGTGATGATTTTGAATCAACGGCATCCTCCAGCTGTCGTACAAAATCACCCAAGTAAGGAAGCTCACACCTGTCAAATAGAACATGGTAATAAAAGCGATTCCTTTTAACAGCTTTTTGTTATCCGATTCATATTCCTTATAAAAATAGGATCTTAAAGCAATTCCAATTAACCCTCCGAACCCAAGCAGATTTGAAAAGGAATTGCTAATAAGCGAATACTTTGTAAGTCGGGTCATTGGTATTTCTAAGCTTAAATATTTACTTAAGTAATAATCGTACATAAACATTGGAGATAGTGCTACAAAACCCAAAATGATAATGAGTGCAAGCGTTCCATAACTCAATTTTTCCATGTATTTCAGCAATAGTCCGAAGTCGATTGTAACGAACATGTCCCGGAATTCCATGGATACAAGCAAAAGCAAAGTTACCGGGAAAAGTATTTTCAGCAGCAGCATTATCCGGTCTTTTGTAATAAATGACATTAAAACACCTCAAGATGATTTTTTCCGTTTCATAAAACATAATAAAGCAAACCTACAGTATGTACCATTTTCATTAAAACACTCTAAATAGGAGCTAATATTGAAAGGAGTAAAAAAATATATTCTCTCTTATCATATCTTAAAATTCGCAAAGCGGAAAATAAAAATTAACTTTTTTACATGCTTTTACCATTAATAAATTTATTATGCTCTTTTGACAAAAAACTAATCGGTTGTATTTTTTATAAATACAGACTAGCCATTTTTATTAAACTATTATATAACAGTTTGACAAACAACCACTTGTTATACCCTTCTCCTTTTGCCTTTCACTACAAATTTTTCGTTCCTTTCTCCCTTTCAACACCTGATATAAAGGGAGTTCACACTTTATTCACAGAATTGCCTTAACTTATACATAATTATGTGAAATAAATCACATTAAAATCTGTTATATTGTTTTTAGGAACATCTTTTCTATCTGTTATATAAAAAAACGAGGTGAATTGTAATGGAAAAGCTCGAAACAAATTATTGGAATGGATTTAAAGGCGGCACATGGGAAAAGGAAGTAAATGTTCGCGACTTCATTTTAAAGAACTTCAAACCGTTTTATGGAAGCGCTGATTTTTTAAGTGGACCTACTGTAGAAACAACACAGCTATGGGAACAAGTTCTTGAGCTTTCGAAAAAAGAACGGGAAAGGGGCGGTGTGTATAACCTTGACACAGATATCCCTTCTACAATTACGTCACATGGACCTGGCTACCTTGACAAAACAAAGGAAAAAATCGTCGGCGTCCAAACAGATGAGCCGTTCAAAAGGTCCTTTCAGCCTAATGGTGGTATCAGAATGGCTGTACAGGCATGTGAATCATATGGCTATAAAGCAGATGAGCATCTTGAGGAATTCTTTACGAAGCATCGCAAAACACATAATGCAGGGGTATTTGATGCTTATACAGATGAAATGCGGCTTGCAAGGAAAGCGGCAATCATTACCGGGCTTCCAGACGCATACGGCCGGGGCCGGATTATTGGAGACTATCGCAGGGTAGCACTTTACGGTTTAGACTTTTTGATTGGAGACAAGCAAAAGGATAAAAGAGCAACAAGCTCCATTATGTCAGAAGAAACAATGCGTCTAAGAGAAGAATTGTCTGAGCAGATCCGTGCTTTGCAGGAGCTGAAGGAGCTTGGGGCAAGCTATGGATTTGACCTGTCAAAGCCTGCTGTAAATACTCAAGAAGCATTTCAATGGCTTTACTTGGCATATCTTGCTGCAATTAAAGAGCAAAATGGCGCGGCGATGAGCCTTGGTCGAGTGTCCACCTTCTTAGATATTTATATTGAAAGAGATTTAGAGCTCGGTTTGCTTACAGAACAGCAAGTTCAGGAAATTGTTGATCACTTCATCATGAAGCTGAGACTTGTGAAATTTGCTCGTACACCTGACTATAATGAACTATTCAGCGGCGATCCGACATGGGTGACAGAATCAATCGGAGGCATGGCGAATGACGGCAGACCATTGGTGACAAAAAACTCATTCCGGTTTCTGCATACACTCGACAATCTAGGACCAGCTCCTGAACCGAACTTGACAGTGCTTTGGTCCACACAGCTTCCGGAAAACTTCAAAAAGTTCTGTGCCCAAATGTCTATTCAAACAAGTTCCATACAATATGAAAATGATGACATTATGAAGCCGCATTGGGGCGATGATTACGGAATTGCTTGCTGTGTTTCCGCGATGGAAATAGGAAAGCAAATGCAGTTCTTCGGAGCACGCGCAAATCTTGCAAAATGTCTGCTTTATGCAATAAATGGCGGCAAGGATGAAAAATTAAAAGAGCAAGTCGGTCCGGCTTATGCACCAGTTACTTCTGAGTATTTAGATTACAGTGAAGTAATGGAAAAATTTGATTTAATGATGGAATGGCTGGCAGGTCTATATATCAATACATTAAACGTTATCCATTATATGCATGATAAATACAGCTATGAAAGAATTGAAATGGCTTTGCATGATTCCGAAATACTGCGAACAATGGCAACTGGAATCGCTGGTTTAAGCGTTGTTGCTGACTCCTTGAGTGCAATTAAATATGCAAAAGTTAAAGTAATCAGAGATGAGTTTGGAATTGCTACTGACTTTGAAATAGATGGCGAATTCCCTAAATACGGAAATAATGATGATAGAGTAGACAGTATTGCCGTATCCCTTGTGGAAGGCTTCATGAAAAAGCTGCGTAAGCATGCCACATATCGTAATTCCATGCATACAATGTCTATTCTTACAATCACTTCCAATGTAGTCTACGGTAAAAAGACTGGAAACACACCTGATGGACGCCGTGCAGGAGAGCCGTTTGCCCCTGGAGCAAACCCAATGCATGGACGGGACACAAAAGGAACGCTTGCATCACTTTCATCTGTAGCGAAGCTTCCATATGATTCTTCCTTGGATGGTATATCTAACACCTTCTCTATTGTACCTAAGGCACTTGGCAAGGAAGAGGAAGATCGGTCAGCTAATCTTGTCTCCATACTAGATGGATATGGAATAAAAGCTGGTCACCACTTAAATGTTAATGTATTTAATAGGGAAACACTTCTTGATGCGATGGAGCATCCTGAGCTGTATCCACAATTGACAATCAGAGTTTCAGGCTATGCTGTTAACTTTATTAAGCTTACCCGTGAACAGCAGTTAGATGTTATCAATCGAACTTTCCATGAATCTATGTAATATAACAAGCGTACTGCTATTTTTGCAAGGTTTACTAAAAATAGGGAGAGCAGGTAGCTGCTCTTCCCTCTACCTTATATGTATCGTGATTTCAACTGTTATACAGGAGGTGTATCAACATGAAGGGGAGAATTCATTCCATTGAAACATTTGGTACTGTCGATGGACCTGGGATTCGATATGTTGTTTTTACACAAGGCTGTCTGCTGCGCTGTCAATTTTGCCATAATGCGGACACTTGGGAACTGCATGGTGGAAAGGAAATGGAAGTACAAGAAATTATAGAGGACTTAACTGCATACCTCCCTTTTATAAATGCTTCAGGCGGAGGAATAACAGTCAGTGGCGGTGAACCGCTGCTGCAGCTGCCATTTCTTATAGAATTGTTTAAAGCATGTAAACAAATTGGGGTTCATACGACTATTGATACATCTGGCGGCTGCTATTCAACAGCATCCCATTTTCAAGAACAGTTATTAGAGCTGCTTTCCTACACAGATTTAATTTTATTAGATTTAAAACATATCAACCGTAAAAAACATATAAATTTAACTGGTATGGGCAATGATCATATTCTAGCTTTCGCAACCTTTTTATCAGAAAAACGGGTACCTGTTTGGATTCGCCATGTTCTTGTACCGACTATTAATGATAATACAGATGATTTGCGAACACTTGGGGAGTTCATTTCTACCTTGTCAAATGTGGAAAAAGTAGAGATTCTACCGTACCATAAACTTGGTGTCTATAAATGGGAGGCATTAGGATTGGATTATCCATTAGTAGGGATTGATCCTCCAAGTGAAGAATCTGTGAGTTATGCTTACAGTATGCTTGTAAATACTAGCAAATGAAATGATTATCCTTTAACCACAAAAGAAAGCCCCAGGCATCCGCCTGAGGCTTTCTTTCTCTTATAACTGCTCATGAGAAACCTTAATCTTTGTCTTTGTCTTTGTCATGGTGATGATGCTTATTTCCTACGCTTACATTATACTTAAAGTTGATTGGAAAATTCAGCACCATAACGTTTAATTTAACACCAAAAATTGTCATAAATTTACCCTCCCTATTCCTTTACCTCATTTTTGTGCTTCACTAATTAAAGTTGAAGCAAGTTTTACTTTCTATGCTATATTATGTAATTTCAAAGGACATGCCTGTGCGTATGTAACAATTTCTTTTTTTGTATAAAAAACCTTTCTTCATTTTAGACTGGCCTAGCTAAGTCAGATACAAATAAAAAACATTATTAGGCTGCTATGCTGCTAATTAATTTTGGCACATTTTGTTAGTTACGTTCTTCGTTATAATACTTTCCCCTTTATTACAGCCTATTTTGTTTCGCCTGAATATAGTTTTCCCCATAAAAATACCCTCCAAGTGAACACTTATTTTAAGTGTTCACTTGAAGGGTGTTTTTTGAAATACCATTTTTCACGTATGAAAGGTTTTATTTGCTTTATTTCCACCAATTATCGAACATCGATGCTGGGACTTGTCGTTTATGCTCTGTAATTAAGTAACGTGCCTCGATTTTTTCCGCTGCCTCTTTCGGCACTTCCTTGCCTTCCAAATAATCATCAAGCTGATCATATGAAATGCCAAGCTCTGTTTCATCAGCCTGACCTGGTTTTTCATCTAACAAATCAGCAGTAGGAACCTTTAAGTAAATTCTTTCCTCTGCGCCTAGCTCTTTTAAAAGCTGTTTACCTTGTCGTTTAGATAGACCTGTTAATGGAAGTACATCTGCTCCGCCGTCTCCATATTTCGTAAAGAAACCTGTCACTGCTTCTGCTGCATGGTCTGTTCCAATTACGAGCAGATTTGACTGTCCGCCAATCGCATATTGGGCAATCATTCGTGCGCGAGCCTTAATATTCCCTTTGTGATAATCAGATAATGGCGTATCCTCCATGTCATCATACACTTTTTTAAATTCGTCAACAGGTTCTTTCACATTAAATACAAGCTCTTTATCTGCTTTAATAAATTGAAGTGCTTTTTTTGCATCCTCTTCATCGGCTTGGACACCATATGGCAGCCTTACTGCAACAAATGTAGCGTCATGACCCTCACTGCGAAGCTCTTCAACAGCCAATTGTGCTAATCTACCTGCAAGTGACGAATCCTGTCCGCCGCTTATTCCCAACACAAAACCTTTTGCTTTCGCCTTTTTAACATATTCCTTTAAAAAGTTAACGCGCAGGCTGATTTCTTCCTTTGCATCTATTTCAGGTTTTACATGAAGTGCTGCAATTATTTCCTTTTGTAAGCTCATGCCATATTCCTCCTATTTTTGCGTATTTTTAACTTTACTTTTCACCATTTCCAGGTGGCTCATTTTGTTTTCCCAGCATAATGGGCTTAAATCAACTGGATATTCCTCCGGGTTAAGGGAACGCTTGTATTCATCCCAAAGCACATCCAAATTTTCCTCGGCAAATTTTTGCGCTTCATAAATAGTCGGTGATTTATAAATTAGTTCTCCATTTTTAAAAATGTCCTGATGGATGTCTTTCGCATGAAAGTTTGTAACAAATTTGCTGATATAAGTATGTGTTGGATGGAACATTTTTAATCGTTCCTCTTCCTCCGGATGCTCTGTTTCCAGGCAAATATAATCACCTTCAGATTTATGGTTCATGCTATTGATAATACGGTATACCCTTTTAATGCCAGGTGTTGTCACCTTTTCTGGGTTTCCGCTAATTTTGATTGTATCTTGCATATTACCCGCTTCATCTTCAATTGAAACAAGCTTGTATACTCCTCCCAATGCCGGCTGATCAAAAGCAGTAATAAGCTTTGTGCCAATTCCCCAAACATCTATTTGAGCACCCTGAGCCTTTAAGTTTATAATCGTATACTCATCAAGGTCATTACTTGCGACAATTTTTGTCTCAGTAAAACCAGCTTCATCGAGCATTTTCCTTGCTGCTTTTGATAAGTATGCTAGGTCTCCGCTATCGAGTCTAATACCAATAAAATTGATTGAGTCGCCTAGTTCCTTCGCCACTTTAATGGCATTTGGAACACCTGAACGCAATGTATCATATGTATCAACTAAGAAAACACAATCCTTATGGCGTCTAGCATATTTATGAAAAGCAGTATACTCATCATGATATGCCTGAATCATGCTGTGCGCGTGTGTGCCTGATACTGGAATACCGAACAGCTTGCCTGCTCTAACATTAGATGTTGAGCTAAACCCGCCGATAAACGCTGCTCTAGTTCCCCAAAGGGCTGCATCCATCTCTTGAGCTCGTCTGCTTCCAAATTCCATTACGACACCTTCACCAATCGCATGCTTGATACGCGAAGCTTTTGTAGCAATCAATGTTTGATAATTCACAATATTAAGCAATGCCGTTTCAATAATTTGGGCTTGTGCCAGCGGTGCCTCCACCCTTACTAACGGTTCATTCGCAAATACTACTTCCCCTTCTTCAACAGAACGGATATTACCTGTAAAACGGAAGTCCTTTAAATACTCTAAAAAGTCCTCTTTAAAACCTTCTTCTCGCAAATACTCAAGATCACTTTCAGTGAAATGTAACCCTTTTAGGTACTGTATTATTCTTTCCAAGCCTGCAAACACAGCATAGCCATTATTGAAAGGAAGCTTACGAAAGTATACTTCAAACACAGCATTTCTTTCTGAAACTCCATCCTCCCAATATGTTTCTGCCATATTAATTTGATATAAATCTGTATGCAGCATCAAGCTGTCGTCACGGTAATTAAAACTCATGCTTTTCCTCCTGCGGTTTTAACCAATTCACCTTACAAAATGGCTGCACCAAGTGTGCTTTTAAAATGATTTAGCGCCCATATATGGCCTGCTTCATTAAAGGATGCTGTTGCCTTTTCATGGATATAAAGATTATATCCCTTATTATAGGCGTCTACAGCCGTGTGGAGCACACATATATCTGTACAAACACCTACAAGATGAATATCCTTTATGTTTCTCTCATTGAGCTTTATTTCAAGATCTGTACCGGCAAAAGCACTGTATCTTGTTTTATCCATCCAATAAACATTGTTGTGCACCTTGAATTGCTCATAAACTTCTTTCAAGGCACCATAAAGATTCCTGCCTTCTGTCCCTTTTATATTATGGGGCGGAAACAATTCTGTTTCAGGATGATATGCATCCTTTTCAGTATGTAAATCGATGGCAAACACAGTAAAATGACCCTCTTCGATAAATTGCCGGGTAATTTGCGTAATAGCCTCTTCTATTTTAATTCCTGGATCACCGCAAGGCAGTGCGCCTTCAATAAAATCGAACGTATAATCAATATTTATTAGAGCTTTCACTAGAATAGCCTCCTTTAGGATACGCTAAAATATGTGAACACATTATACCGAACTTCCTGCCATTTTACCATAAACTAAGCTTATTTTCCTTGAAACATGTAAGGAACTGTACGTGGATCTTTAGGCCATTTTGTAAGTGTAAAAGTACTTTTATCTCTATCATACACCTAAATATGACAATTATTAAAGAAAGATTTTGCTGCGAGATAAATATTTTTAGCGGGAGCTTTAAATAGAGGCAATATATTAATGGTCCAGTTAAAAAGAAAATGGAATTGTCACAAGGTATTACCAATAGAACAAGATTGCACTTTAGGCTTATTTTCGATATAATTTTAGTGTTGATAACGAACCTGAGGTGTATAAATGTTTGAATTCTTAATTGATTTGACAAACATTCCAAGCTATCAAACCATCTATATTACTGTAATGATAGGATTAATGGTTAAGTACTTTTGGGATATTAACCTGCAAATCACTGTGAATGATGAATTTATCGCATCAGATGGCCTTTATTTGCAAAGAGTCATCACGACGGTAAATTTTAATGTTCAAAAATACAATACGCCCATTCTGCAATGGATATGTAAAAATATTCGTAAAAGAATGGAAAGCACTGCTGATGATCCAGAAAAACCGTTTCTCCTCCTGATATAGACTAAATCTTTCAACGAAATAGGAGGAGTCACAATGACGAAATCAGCAAAAAAACTAGTTTTAGTACTTATGACAATATTAACTGCCATCATGCTTAGCGCATGTTCAACGACAGGTAGCGGAAGTGGAAGCAGCGGAGGTTGGTTCCATAATACGGTCGTCGAGCCATTTGCATCCTTGATACATGGGACAGCAATGCTATTTAATGGCAGCTTCGGACTTGCAATTATCCTGATTACACTTATCATTCGCCTTTTGTTAATGCCGCTAATGCTGCGTCAGTATAAAAAACAGCAGACGATGAAAGTGAAGATGGAACTAATCAAGCCGGAAATGGATCGCATTCAAAAAAAGCTAAAAACGACGAAAGACCAAAAAGAACAGCAAAACCTGCAGCGTGAAATGATGGACCTATATAAAACACATGGAGTTAATCCATTGTCAATGGGCTGTCTGCCAATGATTATCCAAATGCCAATTCTTATGGGCTTCTATTATGCAATAAGAGGCTCACAGGAAATTGCCAGCCATACATTCTTATGGTTTAATCTTGGTCATTCCGACCTTATCTTAACGGCCATTGCTGGTATTGTTTATTATTTACAGTTCCGCGTGACACAAAACACGATGACTGCTGAACAACAAAAGCAAATGAAATTCATGGGATTAATTTCACCAATTATGATTGTAATGGTATCACTTAATGCTCCTGCTGCTCTTCCGCTATACTGGACAGTCGGTGGTATTTTCCTTATATTGCAATCCATGCTTGGACGCAAATTATATCCGCCAGCAGTTAAAGATGCTGCTGCAGTTACAAAAAAAGACAAACAATAAGCAAAAAAAAACAGACGAGATATCCTTCGTCTGTTTTTTTTTATCCAATATTTGCAGCCATATATCCTAACCATGCAAAAAGAAGCCCACCGCCAAAAGAACAAAACAAATACCAATAGAAGATCCTCCTGATTTTGCCTTTCCACAGCTCTGCAGCCTCGACTGCCAATGTGGAAAAGGTGGTATATGCTCCCAAAAAACCAACAGCAAACAAGAGATGGAGCGTTTCATTCACTTGAAATCCTGCTGTCAATCCTAATAGAAAAGAACCTGACAAATTAATAACAAGTGTAGCAATTGGCATAGCTGACTTTATCTTTGTTTTAATATATTGCATCAACCAATAGCGGCTAATTGCTCCCAAAAATCCGCCGACGGCAACTGTACCTATCATCTCAACCATGATTATGTCCTCTTTCAGCAAGCTTTGTTCCAAGTATAATTCCTAAAAAAGCGGCTGCTGGTCCTAACAGCCCGCTCACTGCCATATAAATAAACGCATGAATTACCTCCCCCTGTTGGAATAGGGTTAGTGTATCAAGACTGAACGTTGACAAGGTTGTGAATGAGCCAACAATACCTGTACCGATAGCCGTTGAAATTAATGGGGAGAGTTTCTTTCTTTCTGCAATATACTTCGTAAACCAGCCAAGGAAAAAAGAACCTGCAATATTTATTGCTAAGGTATGATAAGGAAAAGCACCCTGCCCTAGACTGCATAGAAATCTGGCAATACTTCCGATAATCCCGCCGATGCCAATATAAAAATAAATCAATTTCCTTTTCCCTTCTTTCCATGTAAAAAGGAGAAAACATTTTCTGCTTTCTCCCAGCCATTCTTATAGATCTTGAAAATAATCCTTATAAAATCCGCCGACTTTTCCAGAATTATCAACAATGAAATAAAATTCTTCTGTTTCATTTTTGACTTCATATGTTTCGCCGACTGTCAGCACTCTATTAACAATATATTTGCTGGCATCTGTATGTATGCACTTCACTTTTTTAACTGTGTTCTTGTCATTCCATATTTCATGTATCAATGGTTAAAGCCCCTTTCACTTATATACTACTTTAGTATATAGCCAGGATGCCCTTTAACGCAACCTATCCTTGCCTCAAGACACTAAATTTCTTTCGTTATGCATTTGCAGAAATATGCTGCTTCGTTCAAAGGTATACCACTGTCCTGTCGATGCCTGTTGAAATGTTATATAGCACTGTTTATTAATCCAGTCCATTCTTTTGAATTCCATTGCCGTATATGTTTTTTCTTTGTCATTAATTGTATAAAGTTGATTTTTCGCCTGTATGTTCATCATATGACCTTCTTTCTATGATGTCTTCTGATAGATATATACCACTGGCGAATTGTCCGTTAAACATACATAAGCCTATATTTTTTCATTTGTTCCGGGTTTTCCTATAAAATTCACCCAATCATGGCCTTCAATTTCGTGCAGTAGCATCTCTTCCTTATTGCAAACATAGGTAAATGCTTTAGTGGAATGGTCGTTATTGTCATAAACATCGACCTCCACTCGCATATATAAGCTGCTGTTAGGTTCATCAGGTATATAATCCTCAAACTCATCCAGCAGATAAAGTTCCGCTTGAGGGACTTCAAATACTTCCCCGCGCACCTTCTCACTCCCCTTATTTAACGCTAAGAAGGGATAGCCTGCACCTGCATCGTATAGCTTGCCATACACCCACACATCTTCTTGCATACAGGGATAGTTTTTCATCATATGGTGATTGATTTGCTGCTTTCTTAACGTTCCATAAACAAAAACTAGCACATTCAATAGTGGCACAGCTCCTTTTGATTATCCTGTTATCAGCTTTATCGTATAGCTTCTGTCTCTTGGTCCATCAAATTCGCAAAAATAAATGCCCTGCCATGTACACGAGTTAAAATTATCCAACCCTAGCCTTTTGCTTTTCATTGCCTAAGCTTTGCGTTAGTATGGACATTGTAAGAATATTCAATCCATTTATTTAAGGAGGATGCAAAATGAAAATTATGAGCAATGAACAGCTGATTTTTTCTTATCGAGATGCATTGAAAGCCGGAAATGAAGAGGAATGGATAATAATGCTGAAACAGGAAATGGACAAGCGTGGTCTCAATCCGAGTATTGGGACTGAATAGAACAATAAAGAGGATGCTAACTGCTTAGCATCCTCTTTCTATTAAGCTTCAAAAAGTAATGATTCAGGATCTTCTAATAATGCTTTAACTCTTGCTAGGAAGGTTACTGCTTCCTTGCCGTCAATGATACGATGATCATAGGAAAGAGCTAAATACATCATTGGCCTGTTTTCCATTTTCTCATTGTCAATGGCAACAGGACGCATTTGGATTTTATGCATACCAAGAATTCCGACTTGAGGACCGTTCAAGATAGGTGTTGACAATAGCGAACCGAATACACCGCCATTAGTAATAGTGAATGTTCCTCCTTGCAAATCTGATAAAGACAATTTATTATTACGTGCTTTATCTGCAAACGTCATAATATCACTTTCTATTTCGGCAAAATTCTTGCGATCCGCATCACGAAGAACTGGTACAACCAAACCATCATCTGTAGAAACCGCTATGCCTATATCATAGAATTTTTTAAGGACAATTTCGTCTCCCTGTATTTCAGCGTTTAACAGCGGTGCTTTCTTCAAGCAAGCAACAACTGCTTTTGTAAAGAAGGACATGAATCCAAGCTTCACATCATTTTCTTTATGAAATTGATCCTTGCGTTTATTTCTTAGTTTCATAATATTGCTCATATCCACCTCGTTAAAGGTTGTAAGCATTGCCGTGTTTTGCTGCACTTCTACAAGCCTTGAGGCAATTGTTTGTCTTCTGCGCGTCATTCTAACACGCTCTGTCGGCTTGCCTGGCTTTGCTTCTGCTGCTTGAGGCTGTTTATTCTCCTTCTCTTTTGGTGCAGATGGTGCAGGCTGTTCTTTTCTTCTGTCATGCTCTATTACATCATGGGCACGCAATCTTCCTAACGGATCATTTGATGGAACTTGCGATAAATCAATCCCTTTTTCTCTTGCTAGTTTTCTTGCAGATGGGGAAGCGATTGGATATCCTTTTGCTTCCGGCTTAATCGGGCTTGGTTCCTCTTTTGCAGGAGGAGCTTCCGTAACTACAGGCGCTTCTTGGACAGCCGCTTTAGGCAGTGTTTCTGCTGGCTTAGTATTGGCACCACCCTCAGAAACGATAGCGATAATTTCTCCAACCTGAACTGTATCGCCTTCATTAGCCTTCAGTTCCTGTAAAATACCACTTTCTTCAGAAATGATTTCAACGTTTACCTTGTCTGTTTCCAGTTCTACTATATAGTCACCTTTTTCTACATATTCACCTGTCTTTTTCAGCCATTGTGCTACGGTACCTTCTGTAATTGATTCTGCTAGTTCTGGTATTTTAATCTCACCCATCTTAAAAATCCCCCTCTATTCAGTCCATGTCAATGCTTTATTAATGATTCTTGCTTGATTTTTGCGATGAACAATTGGGTCCCCTTCTGCAGGACTTGATCTTCTTCGTCGTCCGATATAATCGAATGTGACAGTATCAGGTAACAGCTTCTTCACTCTTGGCTCCATGAAGCTCCATGCACCCATATTTTGAGGCTCCTCTTGCACCCATCTAATTTCTTGTAAATTAGGATATTTTATTAAAATTTCTTTCAATTTATTCGCTGGGAACGGATAAAGTTCCTCGATACGTACACTATGCACCCAATCAGAATCCTCCAGCTGCGTAATACCTTGATGAAGGTCGATTGCTATCTTTCCAGTTGACAGCAAAATTCGTTTCACAGCCTGTGGATTTTTGCCAGTAAGCTCTTCCTCTACTACTGGTTGAAACGTGTCGCTGCTGAATGCACTTACACTTGATGCCACATCTGCATTTCTTAACAAGCTTTTAGGTGTCATGATTACTAGTGGTCTTACTTCTTCTTTATTTAAGATGGCTGCCTGTCTGCGCAAAATATGAAAATATTGTGCAGATGATGTTAAATTGGCAACAGTCCAGTTATTTTCCGCAGCAGAGGTCAAAAATCTTTCCATTCGTCCGCTCGAATGCTCTGGTCCTTGGCCTTCATAAGCATGTGGAAGCAACATTACTAATCCGGACTTTTGTCCCCATTTTGCTCTTCCAGCTGAAATGAATTGATCAAATATAACTTGTGCAGCATTAGCAAAATCGCCGAATTGTGCTTCCCAAAGAACGAGTGTTTCAGGAGCAAACACATTATAACCATATTCAAAACCAAGAACGGCACCTTCTGACAGCGGACTGTTATGTACCGCAAAGGACGCTTGTGCAGTTGACAACAAATGAAGCGGTGAATAAACCTTATCTGATTCATTATCATGAAGCACAATATTTCTATGTGCAAAGGTTCCTCGTTCTGAGTCCTGACCAGACAAGCGAATTGGCGTGCCATCCTGCAGGATGCTCGCATAAGCTAAAGTCTCAGCCAAGCCCCAATCAATCTTCCCTTCCTCTATCGCTGCTTCACGTCGTTTTAAGATTTTACTTAGTTTGTCAAACACACGGAAATTTTCAGGAAATGAGATTAATTCTGAATTAATTTCCTTCAGTCGCTTTTCTGAAATAGTTGTATCAATCATCGGCAGATCTCTTTCAACCGAATTCGGTGGAAGTGCTTCCTCGTCCATTTCTTCCTTTGTAGGCACTTTATCATACGCTTGCTTTAATTTAGCAATAACGTCCTTTTTATAGCCTTGGAATTCAATTTCTGACAATACACCTTGTTCCTGTAATACATTAAAGTAGCTCGCTGTAATAGTAGGATGCTCTTTGATTATTTTGTACATCAATGGATTTGTTGTCATCGGCTCATCCATTTCATTATGGCCATATCTTCTATAGCCGATTAAATCAATCAAGAAATCCTTGTTAAAGGCAGCTCTGTACTCACATGCCAGCTTTGCAGCTTTGATTACTGCTTCCGGATCGTCTGCATTTACATGAATGATTGGAATTTCAAAACCTTTGGCAAGGTCACTTGCATACCTTGTCGATCTTGAATCTCTTGATTCTGTTGTAAATCCAATCGTATTATTTGCGATTATGTGAATCGTACCACCTGTTCGGTATCCTTTAAGCCCAGTCAAATTCAGTGTTTCTGCAACAATTCCTTGCCCTGGAAATGCCGCGTCCCCATGAATGAGGATAGCTTGTGCAGATTGATGGTTCTCTTCTGGAAAGCCTGGGGCTGTTCTGTCATCTTGTGATGCGCGTGTAAATCCTTCCACAACAGCGCCGACAAACTCCAGATGGCTTGGATTATTTGCCAATGTAAGGCGTACATTCGATGTGCTGCTCTTTTTGATTTGTCTGTTCAGTCCTAAGTGATATTTCACATCACCTGTCCAGCCAAAGCTTATACCAATTGATCCTTCTGAAGGAACAAGCTTTTTATTTGGGGCATGCTGAAATTCAGCAAAAATCATCTCATACGGCTTTTCAAGCACATGTGCCAACACATTTAGCCTTCCTCTGTGAGCCATCCCAATATGAACGTTTTTTGCACCGTTAACAACAGACTGAGATATAATCTCATCAAGCAACGGAACCATCGTATCAAGGCCTTCAATCGAGAATCGCTTTTGGCCGACATATGTTTTATGTAAGAAATTTTCGAATTCCTCAACCTCTACCACTCTTTTTAGCAGTTTTTTCTTCAGTTCTTTATTGCAGGCAGGCTTAAGACTTCCTGATTCCACCTTTTTTTGGAGCCAGTTCTTTTCATTTATATCGTTCACATGATAAAATTCAAAGGCAATTTTATTCATATAAACATCCTTTAAATATTGCACAACTTCAAAGCCATTTCTTACAGTGCTTGGCACATCCTGGCATAGCAGTGATGCATCCATTTTTTCTAAGTCCTCTTTAGTAAGCTGATAGCGAGACAACTCGAAAAGTTCCTCTTGCCTATGTACATCACCCAATGGATAAATATCTGCAGCTAAATGGCCATACGCCCTGATTTTGTTCACTAATGTAACTGCTGCAATAACCTTTTCAACTTCTAAATTACTTCCGGAAGATAGTGCTGGTTTACTTACTGTATCTTCCTGTTCGATTGGTGAACCCCATGTTGCGAAAAAATCTCGCATTTCCTCATCAACAGAATCAGGATTTTCTAAGTATTTGTCGTACAGCTCCATTGCAACCCCGAGATTGGGTCCATAAAACGCTGGCTGATAGGAGCCTTTACCACTAGATGGCTTTCCCATGAAAATTTCCCTCCACCATATTTAGTAACAACTATATTCCCCATATGCTCGCCTTTTACACTTTAAGGCGTTTATCTGATAAAAATAAAACGTTTACATTTGTATTTTAACACGGTATTGCACCCGTTACAAAAGATTTCCCCATTTTAATAGTAAAAATATTGTAAATTTTTTTCACAACTCTTTTTACTGTGCTAAAAAACCTTTTATAATAAATAAATATGCCAGGAATCTGGGATAATGTTTATAAGTTATTTAATTATTTTTCATCGTTTTATCATCTTTGTTTTCTTCTGAAAAATGAAAAAAAGGCTGCCCATTTAATGAGCAGCACAACATCTATGTTTCTTTTCTTCTTATTTAGTGACAGTACCATTTTCAGGCAATGATATGGTTACGGTTGTACCTTCTCCAATCCTGCTGTCTAATTGTATACTGCCTTGATAATAATCCACGATTTTTTTGGCTATTGCCAATCCGAGACCAGTTCCGCCTTGGCCTCTGCTGCGGGCTTTATCCACCCTGTAAAAACGGTCAAATACCTTGTCAATTTCTTCATCTGGTATGCCGATACCTTTGTCACTTATTTGCAGAATAAATAACTTGTCTCTTTTAGATGTTGAAATAGAAATCTCTTTACTTGCTCCAGAGTATTTAATGGCGTTGTCTAGTAGAATCGTAAGTACTTGTTGAAAATGCTGCTCTGCAATACCATTAAGCTGACTTGATTGTAATTGGACCTGGAACTTAAAGTCACTGTGAAGCATTTGAAAATCCTTAACAGCTCCTTCAATGATGGTATTAACCTTTTCCGGTGATAAATTGTCCTGGTCAATCCTGTTATGATCTAATCTAGTTAAATCAAGCAATGTGAGCACTAGTTTTTTTAATTTCTCTGTTTCATCAAGGGAAGCCTTCAATGATTCCTCGAGTATTTCAGGATTATGCTTCCCCCATCTATTCAGCATGGAAAGATGACCTTCCAGAATGGAAATTGGCGTTCTTAGCTCATGGGAGGCATCTTCGACAAATTGCTTTTGTGCTTGAAAGGATAATTCAATTCGATCCATCATATGATTAAAAATCGTGGTAAGCTCTGAAATTTCGTCCTTTTGCGGATACACAGGCATCCTTTCTTTAAAGCCAGCACTTTTTATTTTTTTCATTGTGTTTGTCATGATACTTAAAGGCTTTAAAAGCTCTCTTGACATCAAGTAGCCGATTAATGCACTAATCAAAATGGCCGCAATCGCAAACAGCATCATCGCAAACGCTAAATGCTTCATAACTAGCTTATACGAATCAAGCAGTCTAATGATTTCAATTTCTCCTGAGAAGTCTTTGCTTTTTATAGGGTAACTGTAAACTAATGACTGCTCTTCCCCAACAGAAACATACTTAAGCTCTTTTTCTTCCTTAACAATATCCGGTTCAAGAATCGGAAAATCTCCGTTCAAATGAGAAATCAGTACATTGCCGTCTTCATCAATAACGCGAATCAGCTGATTTTTTGTGTTTAATTGCTCTAATGTAGCCAAGCTGTTTTTGATTTCTGTTTCACTTATCGTTTTATCGTCAGATTTCAAATATGCCACAAATTCATTCATCGTTTGCCTGACGTCGTTTTCCTCCTGGTTCATCAACCAAGTCGATACAGTATGAAATTCAAAAAAAGTAAAGATGCTGTATGTTAGGAAAATACTTAATGATAGACCTAGTGTCAGTTTCCATTTCCATGGAAGCAAGGATAGTCTTCTTACGATATTCATCTCATCACATACCCTATTCCTCTGACTGTTTCAATGTATTGTTCCTGTCCTGACGGATCAAGTTTATTCCTTAAGTAACGAACATATACATCAATAACATTTGTCTCCACTTCAGACTCATAGCCCCATATTTTATTTAAAAGCACATCCCTTGTCAGCACGATATTTATATTGCTCATAAACATACTGAGAAGGTCATACTCTCTTTTCGTCAGTGCAATAACCTCCTTGCCTTTTCTGGCAATATGGGATTCCAATTCCAGTACAATATCTTTATATGTAAGCACTGTCAGCTTTTGCACTGGTTCTGTTTGTTCGCTCGAGATGTTTTCAATTCTTCTGAATAGCGCTCTAAGTCTTGCAAGCAGCTCTTCAATAGCAAATGGCTTCACTAAATAATCGTCTGCACCGCTATCTAATCCTGAAACCCTGTCAAGAACATTGTCTCTTGCAGTTATCATCAATATCGGTGTGTTTTTCACTTGCCGGATTCTTCTGCACACCTCCATCCCGTTTAACTCTGGTAGCATGAGATCTAGGAGGATAACGTCCCACTGTTCGGTAATCGCTTTATTTAGACCGCTTCTGCCGTCTGCACAAACCTCTGTTTGATAGCCTTCATAATTCAATTCCAGCTCAATAAACCGAGCAAGATTTTTTTCATCTTCTATAATAAGGATTCTCTTCATTTATATCACCCACATTCTAAATAAACATACTTCTAGTTTACCATGGACTGACTCATCTCAAACAGTGTTATCATTTGTATACAAAGAAGGAGCGGGATGTTTTCCACCCCGCTGCTTTAATCATTATATTATTTATTTCTTCTATTCATAAATGTGTCTTTTATAGCATGTGTTATACCAACAATTTGTACTCCAAACAATGAAGCAGCTGTCAAGGATGAAAAAATAATCATCGCATATCGAAATACCATCACTTTTTTCCTCCCTTTATCTTTAATGTAGGATTGAATAACCCTATTTCCAAGTTGCATTTGTTTCTCTTGTTGTTAAATTACACCCCTATTCAAAAAAGCGAATGAGAAAAACATTAAAAATACATGAGAACGCGTTTTCAGCCGAATATTTTTTTTAAAAATGACGGAAGCTATAAATAGGGACTTGCAGGGTGCATTCCATTCGAAAAATAATGGCCAAACAAGGAGGAAAATAAATGAATGTTGGAAGAGCTATTGAAATCATGAATGCTGGCGAAATTGTTCATGTAAGTTATAATGGTGAACAGATTTTCATTCAAAATGTCAATGAGGATTCTAAAACGGCAAGAATATATACGAAAAACAATCCAGAACAAGAGCTTGAGGTCGATGTTCTACAGCTTATTGAAGAGCAGTAACCGACTTTTTATTCTAAAAATATAGAAAAAGCAAAATAATAGTTGCAATTATTGGAAAGGTATAGTAAATTTAATTTCAATTACATAGTATTTTCTTATCAAGAGAGGTAGAGGGAATGGCCCGAAGAAACCTCAGCAACCTTCAGCTTGTTTTCACAAGACTGAAAAGGTGCTAATTCCATCAAGCGTTATGCTTGAAAGATAAGAAGAATGGCCATAATGAAAATTCATGTCTTCTTCTTATTTTTAGGAAGAGGACTTTTTATTTTTCAAATAACCATACCCACTCCCCTATTCTTAGTAGAATAATACTTTTAGATAATATCAAACTATTTTAAATAACTTCTATATTTTGAATAGTCAGGAACAAGAAGGAGTGTATCAATATGTATGATGTAGAGACTAAATTAGCCCAAATAGGCAACAGAAGTGAAAAAGCAACAGGAACGGTTAACCCGCCGGTTTATTTTTCAACGGCTTATAGACATACTGGAATAGGCGAATCCACTGGATATGATTATACTCGTACAGGAAACCCAACAAGAGAGGTTTTAGAAAAGGCGATTGCTGACCTCGAGGAAGGCGACCGCGGTTTCGCTTGCAGTTCAGGCATGGCAGCTATTCAAACAATCCTTTCTTTATTTCAAAGCGGAGATGAATGGATAATATCTAAAGACCTTTACGGCGGCACATACCGTTTGCTTGAACAAGGCTTTAAAAAGTGGGGCCTTCGATGTTGTTATGTAAATACATCTAGCATGGAGGATATTGCTGCAGCAATTACGGAAAATACGAAAGCTATTTTCATAGAAACACCTACTAACCCTCTTATGGAAACAGCAGATATCGAAAAGGCTGCAAAGCTTGCAAAGCAGCATGATATTCTGTTGATCGTTGATAACACGTTTTATACTCCTCTTATCCAACAGCCAATTAGGCTTGGAGCAGACATCGTCATACATAGTGCCACAAAATATCTTGGCGGCCACAATGATGTTCTTGCAGGTCTGATTGTCGCAAAAGGCGAAGAAATCTGTCAGGAGCTTGCTCTGCATCATAATGCTGCTGGCGCTGTGTTGAGCCCATTTGATTCTTGGCTGTTAATGCGCGGAATGAAAACATTAGCACTTAGAATGGAGAAGCATGAAGAAAATGCGAAAGCACTTCAATCCTTCCTTAAAGGTCATGATGCAGTCCTCGATGTATTGTATCCAGGCAGAGGCGGAATGATCTCTTTTAGAGTACAAGATGAAGCATGGGTTAATCCATTCCTACAAAATCTTACATTAATATCATTTGCAGAAAGCTTGGGCGGTGTGGAAAGCTTCATAACATACCCTGCTACCCAAACACATGCAGATATTCCGGAGAAAATCCGACTCGAAACTGGTGTATGCAACCGTCTGCTTCGTTTTTCAGTCGGTATTGAAAATGTTGATGATTTAATTAAAGACTTGGATAAAGCCTTTACGATTGCCAAGGAGGTAACAAAATGAGCGAACAATATTCCTTTGAAACGAAGTTGCTTCACAACAAATATAAATTCGATCCGGCAACAGGTGCAGTAAGTGTGCCAATCCAGCATGCCTCTACTTTCCATCAGCAAGAGATTGATAGCTTTGGAAAATATGACTATGCAAGAAGTCAAAACCCGACAAGGGAGGCTCTTGAGGAAATCATTGCAGATTTAGAGGATGGTTTTAAAGGTTTTGCATTTGCTTCAGGAATGGCGGCTATCTCCAGCGCCTTCCTTCTCCTTTCTCAAGGGGATCACGTCTTAATATCAGAGGATGTATATGGTGGCACATACCGTATGGTAACGACAGTGCTTAACCGTTTCGGCATCGAGCATACATTTGTTGACATGACAGATCTTGCTGCAGTCGAAGCTGCTGTTAAGCCAAATACGAAGGTATTCTATATTGAAACTCCTTCCAACCCGCTCATGAAGGTAACGGATATTAAAGCAGTCAGCGACTTAGCGAAACAAAATGATGCTTGGACATTTGTCGATAATACATTCTTGACACCGGCCCTGCAAAAGCCCTTGTCAATCGGTGCTGATATTGTCCTACACAGTGCCACAAAGTTCTTGTCAGGCCACAGTGACGTGATCGCCGGTCTTGCTGTCGTTAAGGATGAAGAGCTTGCGAAACAGCTCGGTTATATTCAAAATTCCTTTGGTGCCGTGCTTGGAGTGCAGGATTGCTGGCTGTTAATGAGAGGCTTAAAAACATTGAGTGTACGTATGAAGCATTCCAGTGAGGCTGCTGCAGAAATTGCTACATATCTCAATAATCATCCGGCAATTAAAAAGGTGTATTATCCAGGCTTCAGTGATCACCCGCAATTCGATATTCAGCAGGAGCAGGCAACAAGCCCTGGAGCTGTATTTTCCTTCGAGCTGCATAGTGAGGAAGCGATGCGTACGTTTGTAAAAAATGTAGAGCTGCCTGTATTTGCAGTTAGCTTAGGAGCTGTTGAATCTATTCTTTCTTATCCGGCGAAAATGTCTCATGCAGCGATGGATCCAATTGCCCGCCAAGAAAGAGGCATCAGTGATGCACTTCTTCGTCTGTCTGTTGGCTTGGAAAATCCTCAAGATTTAATTGCAGACTTTGAAGCGGCATTAAAGAAAACGGCTGAGCTTCATTATATTTAATGAAAAAATTCAGGGCTTAAATGTCCTGAATTTTTTTTATTTACAGACTAAACAAAAAGAAATCCTTGCTGTGAAATCTCACAGAATAACAGCCATTACGCATGGTTGGCTTTCCTTCTCCTTATTTGTGATGGAAATTTCCAATTAGGCAATTCTGTTCATGTAATTGTTTTATTTCTGAACATACCATGAACAATGATAAAAGGTCATTTGCATACAACATTTAAGGAGCCACAGCAGTCTGACAGGAAAAGTGAATTTCGTAGCATAGAGGCAAATTTAAGTGACTTAAATTCTTTAAAAACGGCTTATGGCTACCATCTCTATTTACTTATAAACAAAAACGACCTCCTGACAGATAAGGAGATCGTCGTTTCAATCTATGAATAATGCGTCTATGTCTAAATATCGAGATATAACCTTCGTTATTTTCTTCCACTCTTTTGCCTTCATCTCCGTATAGCTGTGTACATAACTGCTGTTCGTCGTTTTAAGCTGTATGGTATAAAGACTTTCTCTCCCATATACCCCTTCATCACTTTCCCAGTCCCAGATTTTTAATTTATAAAGGTCTTTTTTCATATCTGTGTAGGAGAAATAAGGAAAAAGTATCTTCTTAGGCGTAAACCCTTGATTATCTGAGAAAAAGCTCCAAGACTGTAAATGATAAATTTCAAAAAGAAAATCAATTTTAAGCCTGTAGGAACGATTTCCTCTTTTTACATCCAATGTAATTTGGCTGATTTCTTTTTCAGGGTTAATCGAAACTATATTATTATGGACAGAAAACAAGTCCTTTTTACGGCTAATTACTGACTTAACAGAAGAAAGCTGTATTTCCTTATCAGTTACTGCTGAATTTTTAGCTGAAGACACCATCTTTTCATAAATAGTGTTGATTGGTATTGGACCATTTTCCTCCAAAACCTCAATGATTCTTTCATACATATTGCCCATTACTTTTTCCTCGCTAGATTTTTATGACTTCATGCTTTTTTCAAAAGAACTCTCCTTCTAGTATAACAAAAGAAAGCTATATGCCAACTATTTTTGCTAACATTTACTTTAAGCTCTGCTTAACAGATCCTCCTACTGTTTTAGGCATAAGGTACAATAAGCTTGTTCAATTCCTGAAACACTGCTGTCCCCATTTTTTCATAGCCGGAAGCGTTCAAATGGATGCCGTCATCACTTATAAAGTCATGAATATTGCCTGCTTGTCTCAGACATGACCTGACGTCAATTGTTAAAACATTCAGCTGGTCCGCAATTCTTTGAAGCTGTCTGTTATAAAGACCATGCCAATGTTCAATACCTCCACACAAACTAATCCAATGACTAATCGAATTTCCATACTTGTCTGCAAGAAACTGGTAGTACTGAACTGGTGCTAATGGTGGTAATGTTAATATTACTGGTATGATATTTCGTTCTCGTACTTTCTCTACAATTGTTTTGACGTTATCCGTATACTTGGCTATTGGTACAATCGGCGTATGCTCTACTTCAGGAAACTCAGCAACCTCGTCCCAAACAAAGTTACAATCATTACCTCCCACACTGATCAAAACATAGTCCGGCTCTTCCATTAGCACATCCTTATCGAGGCGTTTCATTAAAAGGTCGGAGTTATCATTAAAAACACCTTTATTCAGTACCTCTACACCCTCCACAGAGAAAGTATTCCCCGTAAATAATTTACTTAGGATAGTTGGGTAGTTATCCTTTAGTATTCGCGGTCTTCCTTTAACAAAGGAAACACCTCTAGTCAGACTGTCGCCAAAACAGATGATTTTCATTATTCACCCCTGCTTTCTGTCCATCCCTGCTGCCTTTTGCTTGAGGCTTGATTCAACATTATACTGTTTATTATATCCATTTCCTGCATATGGAGCTAAATGCATTTGCCTAATTTTTGGAAAATTAGTTTTTATAATCAATTTCAAAAATAAAAAACAAGGGGTCGAAGCTATATGCTTTGACCTCCTTGTTTTTTCATTAGAAGTTAAAGTTATCTGGATCTGCACCTACACGCTCATTTTTGTTCAGTCCATTGATTTTTTCTAAATCCTCTGCAGTAAGCTCAAAATCGAAGATATCTGCATTTTCAATGATACGATGTTCTTTAATTGACTTTGGAATTGTAACAATGTCATTTTGAAGATCCCATCTTAAGATGATTTGTGCCGTTGATTTATTGTATTTTGCGGCAATTTCAGTAAGAACAGGGTTATCAAGCAGCTTTCCTTGTGCTAATGGAGACCAAGCCTCTACGACAATGCCTTTTTCCTTACAGAAATTACGAAGCTCTTCTTGACTAAGCAATGGATGAAGCTCAATTTGGTTTACCGTTGGAACAATTTCCGCTTCTGACAGCAAATCCTCAAGATGATGCTTATGGAAATTGCTGACACCAATTGCTTTTACTTTTCCATCTTTGTATAGCTTCTCAAGAGCCTTCCAAGTTTCTTTATATTTTCCGCTAACCGGCCAGTGAATCAAATACAGGTCAATATAGTCAAGACCAAGCTTTTGAATGCTTGTCTCAAATGCCGCCAAAGTGGAATCATACCCTTGATCTGCATTCCAAACTTTTGTAGTAATGAAAAGCTTCTCTCTGTCGACACCCGACTCTTTTATACCTTGGCCAACACCTTCTTCATTCTTATAAACGGCTGCTGTATCAATGCTTATGTAGCCAGCTTTAATGGCTGCTTTAACAGAATCAATTACTTCTTGACCTTCCTGCACTTTAAAAACACCTAAACCGAATTTAGGCATTTCCACACCATTATTTAGTTTGACTGTTGACTGTAGATTCATGAACAATTCCCTCCTTATTATGTATGTTGCTATTCTCTCACATTAACAAATGGGAATAAAGTATTTTGCTTTACGAAAAAAATACTTAGCAAATTATCATTCCGCTTATTTATTTCCATAATAAATCCCCTGTATACTTTCCTATACAAGGGATTAAACTGCATTTATTTAAACGGGTTTTTCCATTCCATCAGCACAGCATGATTCAAGGAATCTTCATCTTCTAAATAGTCATTCAGAACACATACAGGCATTCTGCCACAGCTCATTAAAAAAGTAATAACAGGATCCTTTTTTTCTCCAGCTACAACTTGACTAACATATTCTTCTGGGGAAAGCTCGTCAGCGTATTTACGGTATCCAGGCATTCTGCCGCCACCTATAAGGCGATCTAGCTTCTTATCAATGACAATCTGGTACATGGCTTGCATCATAATTTTTCCTAATCCGAGCGAGCGATATGCAGGGCGAATACTATTATCAACAACATAAAGTGCGTTCCCATCCTTACTATGTGTTGTTATATATCCGTCAGCTGTGATTTCACTCCATGTATGTTCATGTTCCTCTTCGTTATAGGCTATACAAAGATAAGTGAGCGAGCCTGCTAATTTCCCTTCAACTTCTACACAAATCGCCCCTTCTGGAAAAATGGTCACATGGTTTTCCAGCTGGTCCTTTGACCACCAAAGCTCTGTTGGAAATGGAGGAGGAAAGCATTCAGCTTGAATGTTTATTAACTCTGCAAAGTCCTCTTTTTGGTAATTACGGACTTTGCATTCTCTAGGTTTTTTATCGTCAAATATATAAAAATTGCTGCTATAGTACATATCAGCCTTCTATTGTTTCCCAATCTGTATAAATATCTGTTCGTCTGTCTCTCCAAGTTGTGACAGAGCCCTTTGCTCTCACCTCATAAAGAAGTGAAAGATCGAGATCAGAGGTAATTATCATATCATCATTTAGCTCGCCCTCTGCCATGATTCCTTTTGGTGGAAACGGGATGTCATTCGGAGTAATAATCGCAGCCTGACCGAAATTGGCACGCATAAAATCAACATTCGTCAAGGAGCCAACCGTACCTGTCACAACTACATACACTTGGTTTTCAATTGCTCTTGCATGGCATGTGTAGCGAACACGATGGAAGCCATGGCGGTCATCTGTACAGGACGGACAAAATATAACATCTGCCCCTTTTGCCTTTGCCATCCGCACAATTTCAGGGAATTCTATATCATAACAGGTCAAAATCGCAATTTTGCCTTTATCGGTTTCAAAAATCCGGAAGCTATCGCCCTTCTCCATATTCCATTCCTCGACCTCTGTCGGTGTAATATGAAGCTTTGCTTGCTCCTCTATTCTTCCATCAGGATAAAATAAATGGGCGACATTAAATAATTTGTCATCCCTGCGGATAACGTGAGTTCCACCGATTATGTGCATTCCAGTTTGAACAGCGAATGTGCGGAACAGAGTTTGATACTGTTCTGTAAATCCAGGCAACTCATTAATTGTTAACGGATTTTGTCCATCTCCCATTGACAACAGCTGTGTTGTAAAAAATTCAGGAAATAAAACAAACTCTGCTCCAAATTCCTGTGCCGTTCGGACGTAATGCTCACACTGCTTAGCAAATTCTTCAAATGACTTAATGTTTTGCAGTTTATACTGCACGGCAGAAACTCTTATTTTCATCTTCCATCTCCCTTTAGCAAATAAATTTTTTATCTAAATTAGAAAGTTACAAGAATTGATTATGCGTCATTTTTTGTTGGTTTTCAATAGATTTGTATCAGTTTTTTATATTTTAGTTCATTTTTTATTATTTGTTACATAAAGAAGGAAAATCCTTAGCTACAGACAGCATATATTCAATAAAATTATACAGATCCATGATATAATGGATATATATTACAGATAATTTAAAAAATAACAAAACTTATGTGATAACAAGGAGGGCTTACTATCATTTACTTGTTTGTAGGATTGGTTTTTCTGATTTTATTAGAGGAAACGATCGTTTTTAGTGTGAAGCGCTATTTAAATGGACCAGGTAAATGGGAGTTAATGCTGAAACAACAAATTATGTCCATACGCAGAAAAAAAAGACCAGAGAACCATGCCGCCTGATCTTGTTTCATTTTTTATGTCCAAAAGCATAGCTTTTGGACTTTTTATTAATTATTCATTTTCCTTCAACGCTTTGTCTGCTAATTGGGATATTGTCATGTCATCCATTGGTGGATTATGCAATCCTGCCCTTACATCTCTGTAATAGCGCTGCAATGGACTGCTTGCAGAAAGGCTTCTTGCACCAACAATACGCATAGCCAAATCGACTACCTCTATTGCCGTGTTTGTGACAAAATGTTTGGCAGCACTTAGCTCTGGTACTAATAAGTGCTGCTCATCCTCTTTTGCTGCATCCCATTTTTGACTAACAGAGTAAAGGAAATGCTTTGCGGTAAACATTTTCAATTCGATTTCACCGATTTTTGTCCTTACGGCCGGAAGTTCACTTATCGTACCTGTAATGCTGTTTGGTGAGTGGCTCTTCGCAAATCTTATTGCTTCCTTTTGTGCCGCTCCGGCGATTCCAAGATAGCACGCAGGAATGTGAAGCAGCCACGGGTTGACCTTTCTTGGACCGCCTAGCTTTTCCACCATATATTTGCCTTCGATAACTGCTTCCTCAAAAAACACATCATGGCTTCCAGTTCCTCGCAAAGCGATACTGTCCCAAGTTTCTTTAATTTTCAAGCCTGGATTATTTCGTTTAATCAGAAAATTCCCTACCTCATCTGTATCTTTAATGGAAGCACTAACAACAAAATAATCCAGCATCGGTGACATGGACGTAAAGGATTTCCTCCCATTAATCACCCAGGAATCTCCCTTTTTTTCAGCTGTGGTTTGCGGTCTTCCTCCTCTTGTAGGGCTCCCTGTTTGCGGTTCTGTTGCGGCACTGTTTACAAGGGCGCCGTTTTTGATATTTGTATACAACTCGTCAAGCAGTGCAGCATCCCACTTGTTTTCGAACATATTGCGGACAACACCCATATGCCAGCCAATGGACAACGCAGTTGATCCATCGCCTATGGCAATTGCCTCCTGCAGTCTTACCATTTCATAGATAGATATTTCCTTCCCATCATATGCTGCTGGAATAGTTAAAGCTGTATAGCCGAATTCCTGTAATTCCTTTATGTTTTCATATGGGAAAGATCCATTTTCATCTACTTCCCGTGCTCTTTCTGAAAAGCCCTTTGCCAATTTCCCCATTGCCATAAGCCTTTCAGAAAGATTGTTCATTTGTGAAAAATTCGCAACCATGCTTTTTCAGCTCCCACACTAAGTTTCTGTATTATGTATTAACCTTTCCGGCTAACTATCTTCCTCCAATTATAAAGGACTCCTACTTACTTGTATATGAAACTGCCCATTCAAGAACCGGGCAGTTAATAAGTAGTAAACCATAGGATACGCTGAAGGCGGTATAGTAAATAACGGAATGCAGGAAGTTCAGACTCTGTGCTGTAATCTTTTGTATATTCCCCATCTTTATTTGTCCACAATTTTTCAAAATAGCTTTTTGTTTCCTTCATTATTTGCGAATCAGAAGAAGCAGCTATTTTGAGATTTGTTTCTAAATTCAAGTCATGAAGATTTCTTCTTGTATAGTTGGCAGAGCCTGCAATAATAATATTGTATTTCTCGCTTTCAATCAGCATCAGTTTTGAGTGGTACTGCTCCTTACCTGTGTTATACCAACGTATTGCAATCTGCTCATTTCCTTTTTTCATTAACTCTGCCGCAGTCGGTATATTGGGAAGACCAGCCTTCTTATTACCAAATGAATTTTGGTTTGGATCAAGGATTAAGTTTATTTGTACCTTTCGAGCAGCGGCGTCTATCAATTCATCCATTACAGGGCGATCTGCCAAATATAACATTCCGATCCAAATGGTATCGCCTTTTTTTGTGCTGTGAATTCCGTTTATCACCTGTTTGGCAATTTTCCCTTCTGTAAGAAGCTGTAATTGAATATCCCCTTTCTCCTCGGTAGGTTTGACTGCAGGGAATGATGTCTTGTCCATCAGTCGATAAACACTTTCCTCTGTTTCGAGTAAATCATTTATTAAATTTCCCTTCACAACATAGGCAATATTAGAATGGTATCCACTTGCATCATGCATATTTCCTGTCGAAACGATAGCTGTGTTTTCTGTAATTAGCACCTTACGATGGTTCGCTTTTACATTCAGTAAATCCAAATATGACCTAACTGTTACATCTGGTGCACTATCAGCAAGCATATTCGGTATATGACCGTTATCTCCGTGACCAAACCATTTAAATGACATACGCCAAAGTGTTGAATAAAGTGGGTTGGAGTCCCGGAAGCCTTCCATATTTGTTTCCACAACCTTTGCCCCACTATTTTTTAGTCTAGTAAGCTCTGGTGTTGGATAGGAATGATAGGTTGTATTGACAGGATCCGTTATAAAAATCAGCTTCATCGCCGGATTTTTTTGTTTTTTCTCAACGAGCTTGTCTGTCACTGCTTTAGCGATTTTCGGATATGTTTGGTCATCATTTGTATCACTGTTAAATAGAAACATATCTATTACAATAAATCGCTCTGCCTCATCTATTTCTTTAAGCATACGTGCAAGAATTTCCTGATGGAGCTTTTGGTTGCCATCTTCATCCTTATAGGTTGTATCCTCCAGAAATTCAATGTCTTTATCCTCGACACGATGTATTGGTCCTTCATAAGAAATTCCTTGCGGTAATGGTTTAAGTGTATGATACAAAAGAACGCTTATGTAAATAGAGAAAAACACAATAAATATACTTATAATTAGTTTCTTTCTTTTTTTTCTCATTTCCTATCCCCCAGGCTGTTCCAAAATTATATCAAAGGTTTATACCCTGAAAACTATTGCCATAAACAAGGTTCACTAAGATTTTTTATGAAAAAAGAGTGAGAATTTACAAATACGTGGTACAATAACCATATACATAGAACGAAGGAGAGTTAGCATTGATCATTGCCATTTTAATTATTTTAGCCTACCTGATAGGATCCATTCCTTCCGGTTTAATTATTGGGAAGGCTTTTTATAAAATCGATATAAGAGAGCATGGAAGCGGAAATCTCGGTGGCACAAACTCATTTAGAGTTTTAGGGAAAAAAGCCGGATTTGTCGTGACATTCTCAGACATTTTAAAAGGAACTTTGGCAACTTGCCTTCCCCTATTACTTAGCCTTTTTACTGATATTCAAGTTAATGTTAACCCGCTTATCTTTGGTGTTGTTGCCGTAATCGGCCATATGTATCCAATATTCGCAGGCTTTAAAGGTGGAAAAGCTGTTGCAACATCTGCAGGTATCCTTTTAGGACATGAGCCATTAATGTTTTTGATTATTATGGTCGTCTTTTTCTTAAGTTTATATTTGTCTAAATACGTTTCTCTATCTTCCATGATTGCAGGATTTGCTGGTTTGGTATACTCTATCATCCTCTGGGACGACAAGCTGTTAATTGCCATTCTCGCCATTCTGACTATTTTCGTCGTATACAGACATCGTGCTAATATTAAACGTATATTAAACAAAACAGAACCTAAGATAACTTGGCTGTAAGAAGTGAAAAACCATCAAATCTGATGGTTTTTTTTGTTTTTTTGACATATCTAGATTTATTTCGTCATAAAGTTACTAACAAACAGTAATTCAAATAAAGGACGGTTGAAATAAATGATAGAGAATCAAGAAAAACTACAATACCCGGAAAAAACAGCAGTTGGTTTTGCACATGAAATTAAAAACCCAATAACTGCAGTGCGCGGCCTCCTTCAGCTTCTTGCAAACCCAGATTTACCTGCACCAAAAAGAACGCTTTATTCTGAAGTAGCCATTGAAGAATTAGACAGGGCAAATCAGCTCCTTAATAACATGGTTTATGACAACACTCCCCTTTCCTATCAAACTTTAGAAACAATTGACATCAAGGCTGCTGTAAACAAAGCAATGCTTTCGTATGAACAAGCAATTCAAGTGAAAGGCATCCAGCTTCAAGCAAACTTTATGTCCTCCTTCAAGGCCTTATTGCCAAAAATACAGCTTTCACAAGTGCTCGTAAACCTCCTCAAAAACGCTGTGGAAGCATGTTCAGAAAACGGCTCAATAACCATTACTGTGTCCAAGGATGATAACTTCGGGATAATCTCTATTAAGGATAATGGCTGTGGTATCAGTGCAGAAGCATTAGATAAGCTGTTCACTCCTTTTTTCACAACAAAAAAGCATGGCACTGGAATCGGTTTAAGCATCTGTAAGTCAATTATTGAGGAAGCTCAAGGCTGTATTAAAGTCCATTCCATCCTAGGTGAAGGAACAGAATTTATTGTCAAGCTACCTCTAGGCTATTAATAATTTTACTTTTCAAAAATTTCATTATTTTTCCATTTTGCGAAATTAGTCGAAATCAGTCCTGTTTTTTTGTTATCCTATAGTAGCAAACTATAAATTATTAGGATGACTCAGTTAAAGGCAGGAAAAATAATGAAAAAAAACGTTCAGCTTTATATTTTGCTTGCTTTTATTGGCGCTTCCATTGCAGCCTTTGCTTTTTACAAGCTTAATCCTGACAATGCTGACAATAAAAAAGAGGGGTATACGAGCAGCAATCTGCCAATGAAGCAAAATGATGTTGGCACTAAATCTATTGGCCGTGAAGCAACACTTGGGGCTGTCGGGGATATCTTGATTCATGATCGGGTATATAATGAGGCAAAAGTTGATGACGGCTTTGACTTTAAACCAATGCTTGCAGAAGTTAAAGAAGCACTTGAAAAGCCTGACGTTCTATTGGCAAATCAAGAAACGATTGTAGCAGGTGAAAAAATCGGATTATCAAGCTATCCATCTTTCAACAGCCCACATGAAGTCGCAGATGCGCTAGTTGATGCTGGCGTTGATATCGTGACAACAGCTAATAATCATTCTTTAGATAGAGGCGTCAGCGCTCAAAAGCAGTCACTAGAATACTTAAACAAAATTAACCTTCCTTATGTTGGGACATTTGCAAGTGAAGAAGACCAGCAAAAGCTTCGTGTCCTTGAATCTAACGGCATTAAAATTGCTTATCTTTCCTACACCTATGGATTAAATGGTATTTCTGTTCCTAAAAATGAAGCATATATCGTTAATCTCATCGATAAGGAAAAAATGAAAAAAGAGATAGCAATAGCGAAAAAGCAAGCTGACTTTATCGTAATGGGGATTCACTGGGGCATTGAATATGAGCGCAATCCAAATCAAGAACAGAAAAATCTTGCCCAATTCCTTGTTGATGAAGGTGTCGACATTATTTTCGGTGGACATCCTCATGTGTTGCAGCCAATGGAATGGTTATATGACAAAAATGGTGAAAAATCCTTAGTTGTATATTCACTTGGAAACTTTTTGTCAGGACAGGCTGACGATTATCGTGATATTGGCGGGATGGTAACAGTTAAAGTAAGTAAAACAGAGCTTGGAGGAAAAACCACAAAAAAAATGGAAGTACCCTCCTTTTATCCAACGTATGTGTACAGTAAAAATGACAAGGGCTACAAAATGGTTCCGTTAGAGGATGCTGGCAAGCTTGGACTGCCTGACAGCAAGCAAAACTATCAGGAAATTATGACACATATGTTAAAAGGTGTGCATCCAAAGTAAGAGTTAGGATAGTTTAATTATGTGCATCCTCACGATTTATCCTTTATAATAATAGTGAGGATTAATTTAATCTCATAAAAGAGGTGCTGAAATGAAAATAGTAATAAGTGATAAAGCGTCAGAATGGTATAAAAACGAACTGCTTCTTAACGAAGGTGACTATGTCCGATTTTTCGCAAGATACGGAGGCTGCAGTACTGTGCAACAAGGCTTCTCTCTTGGCATTTCTAACGAAAAACCTGTAAATTCAGGTGTTAGTACGGAGAAGGATGGAATTCGTTATTATATCGAGGAAAAGGATCTTTGGTATTTTGATGATAATGATTTGTTAGCTGACTTTAATGATGCAGCACAGGAACCGGAATATCATTACACAGAAAAGCAGGCTTAATAACAGCCTGCTTTTCTTATTGGAGATGAATATCTATCCCTTCCTTCTCAAGTATGGACGTTTGTGTTTGTCCGAGAAGATCAAAGTGAGAGTATCCATCCTTCCTGGTATGAATCCATTCTTTCTTCAGACCATATTTGGCGCCCCATTGCTCAAGCTTATGTAAATCAGCACAGCCAACCTTTGTGACAGTCTTACAGTCTGGGAAACGGTCATCTAGCCAATAATGTGTCAAAAAGGCAATTTGTCCATCATCAATTTGTTTTTTCCACTGAGCTAATTCTTTTCGTTTGATGCCAAATGCCATATTTTTTCTATCTCTCCTTATAAAGGTTTATTTTCTTTTAAGTTCTTCATACTTTTGAAACCATTCAGGAAATGTTTTTTTGAATGATTTAGGCCTGAAATTTTCCTTACTGACAATTATATGGGTCGTCGAGCCCTCAACACAAAGGTCACCATCTCCGTTTTCAATTCGGTAGCCATATACTGTCTTGATACCATCATTAGCATCAACCCATGTTTTAACATAGGCTTTGTCGCCATACCGCAATGGCTTTTTATACGTTGCCTGCACATCATAAACAGGCGCAAAATAGCCCTCTTCCTCCATTGCAACATAGCTGTAGCCAATATCCTCAATCAATGCTGTTCTCCCGCGTTCAAAAAACTTCAAGTAATTAGCATGATACACTACCGCCATCATGTCCGTATCAGCATAATCAATTTTAAGCTCTAGTTTATGTACATATTCCAATGCTTCCTGCACTTCCTTTACTTTAATTCCTTCTCCTTCATTTTATGACTAAGCTAACAACTAATCAAGAAAACCGGCTGTTAGCACGAATTGTCCTATTCATTAATCATTCTATTCATAAGGTCCTGCAGCATTTTCGTTAAATCGATCTCTTTTCGCAGCATTTCCTTATACCCTTTTGCCAGGATTGGTGTATTCTCCATTTTTATAGCTAGTTTTTTTAACTCCCATTGAAGCATTTCATATTCTATCTCTAAATCAGTCATATTCCCCTCCATATAACTAATCATGTATACATGTATATGTTTATTAAGCATATTATATCGGAAACAGAGCTGTCAGTCTGCCCATCTTTTAAAGAATAATTATTATGAATTTACTTGCATTAAACTCTGTATTTCTCCAGAGGTACTATCCATTTTTATGGAAGTGCCAATCTTTTGTCGAGTATTCATCTTTACAAACGCATTAATGTAGTATGTATTCCCCTTACCAGCAGTAATTGAATCTATCTCTTTCTCATCTCCATGCAAATATTCCTTCACTATAATCTCGGCTGTTTCTTTCGTAATTAAGGTATGTTGCTTGTCTTTATCGGTAAAATTTGCAGGCTTCTCATAATGATAGTTATCTATCTTCCAATTACCATTTTCTTTTTTAGCTTCTACTGTAATAAACAGTGCTGTGTTAAGATAGGATGCTTGTGCGGTTTCTACCGTCACCCTATCACTTGTTTGCTGTTTAATGACAAAATGCTGCTTATAGTTAAAATCTGCAGGGAAATCTCCCCCAATTGGAACTGTAAATAATGATATCTCAAGATTTTTTATAAAATCCTTCGTGAAATAAGGCTGTAACTCCTGCAAAAACGGCTTTGTATTCAAGCCTTGATTTTGCTCAGCATATTTATTTGCCAATTGCAGCAGCTGATAAGATCTCTCTGCGATTTCCTTCACTTCATCATCAGTTAGTATGCTGTGCTCCATTTCTGAAACGTTTATATTAGTTGATTCTTTTTCTTCTGTTTCACTTGTGCATGCTCCTAATAAACAGGCACAGATAAGCAATGCTGTCAATCTTTCTATCAATTCTGAATTCTCCTTCTCTACGTATAAACTAAAATAGCATATTCCATATTTTATCATTTATACTAGATATAAGAAAACACAAAAAAGATTTCTGGAGATGTTTTGACTTTAGGAGCTAGCAAGGTCGTCTTTATTATCATTTTGTTTATCGTCTGCCCCTTCTTGTACCTCCATTTCTTCCTCCTCAATTAACACTGTCCAATCTGTTTCAATTATTTTCTTCTGTAGCTTTTCAATCAGTCCCATAATACTTTACTCCTAGTCATTGGATTTGTTATAATTATAATTACCCACTTAATGGAAATAAAAAACAATTTATTATATGGTACTTCTCTCTTTTTAGTACATATTATTCAAAAGGAGTTTTTGGAATGATTAATGATGAGGAAATGCTCCTATTTATAAACCATATATATTTATTAGTTACAGAATGCAAAAAATGTCAGGATCATGAAATGAAAAGCATAATTGTGGATGAAATTCTTTTTTTTGGTGATTTATTGGAGCAAAAATAAACTTTTTCTCTATAAAGTTTGAAGCCCTTATCCTCCCTCCATAACTTAGTCCCGTAAGTTTAGTTTTCTACTAAAAATCCATCCTTTTAAGAGATGGTTTTAATTACCTTTGTATTTCCCCCAGAATAAAAGTACAATGAAGTCTGCAGTTTTTCACATAAACTACACACCTGAGATAAAAACTGCTGATTTTGACTATCCTATTATGGATAGTCCTTTTTTATATACAAAAAAGCGGCTTAATATAAGCCGCCTCACTAATTTATGATTGCTGGTTAGTGAAAAAGTTCAAAGCTTGCATCACATCTTCTTCTGTAAGCAATGAATAATCAATTTGGTCATCTGTTGCTTCCATAATGCGTAATGCTTGCATTTGCACAGATTCATCTACTAAATTTGTCGCAAACCGTCCATTACCATTCGTTTGGAATGTTGTTAATCTCGTCTGCAAAGCAAACTTCGCAGCTTTATCAAGATGATAATCGAATTTAGCTGCATATGACTCCATTATTTCGATTAATTCATCCTTATTATAATCCTCAAAATGAATAAATTTCTTAAAACGAGAGGTTAGCCCAGGGTTGCTTGCGAGCAATGCTTTTGTTTCATCAGGATAACCCGCTAAAACAACGACTAGATTTTCATTATGTCTTGTCATTTCCATAACAAGTGTATCGATTGCTTCTTTGCCGAAATCCTGGTTAGATCCAGATAGTAATGAATAGGCCTCATCAATAAACAAAACGCCGCCAAGTGCTTCTCTAATTTTCTTTTTCGTCTTAATCGCAGTTTGTCCGACAAATCCAGCGATAAAATCAGCTCTGCTTGCAACAACAAGATGCCCTCTTTTTAAAATTCCGCAATCCTTTAAAAACTGCGCATATAATTTTGCTACAGTTGTCTTTCCTGTCCCTGGGTTGCCGGTAAAGACAGCATGAAGCTGTATTGGTAAATTCTTTTTAGAATTTGTTCTTCTAAGTTGCTGTACTTTAACAAAGGAAATAATCTTGTTCATTTCGTCTTTTACCTTCGTTAACCCAATCATTGCATCAAGCTCATCTGCTGGATTTTCAGATGACTCTTCCTCTGCTGCTGCAAAATCATTACCTTCAAGCAAAGTGTATGTCAAGAATTGCTTGTTTGAATGTGCTTGAGAGCCTTTGTTAAATATCGCATCTAGTACAATGTTTTTAACCGCTCTCGCATTACCAAAGCTTTCATCGACCTGCTCTTTTTCAAGACGCAGCTCTAATTGTTGCTTGCCTTCCTCACTAATAACATAATCATTGTCATTGGCAATTTTTTCCCCAATCTCTACTAACTCTTCTGCCGTGTAATTAGGTAAATGAATCAAATTGGATGTTGGAAAACGGCTGCTAAGACCATGATTTCCATCTAAAAACTGTCTCATTTCCTCTGGATAGCCTGCTAGGATCACAGCAAATTTCCCGCCAAATTCAGAGCTTGTCATTAAAGAAACCAATGTATCAATTGCTGTTTGTCCATAATCACTTCCTTGGCCATCGCGATTTAAGCTATACGCTTCATCAATAAATAACACCCCGCCAAGTGATTGCTTCACAACATTACGGACATTTTCCTCCGTTTGGCCCATATAACCTCCCACAAGCTGAGAGCGGTCTGTTTCCACTACCTCCTGACTTGGAAGGACACCTAACTCATAATATATTTTAGCCATTAACCGTGCCAATGTAGTTTTTCCTGTCCCTGGGTTTCCGGTGAAAATCATATTTAGACTTAATTCATCCTGGATAGTAAAGCCTAACTTCTTTCTTGAATTCTGATATTTCAGGAACTGGTAGAAGTCCTTTACGCGATTTTTAACCTTTTCCAGTCCAATCATTTGCTGAAGCTGTTCAAGTGCGGAAATAGTTTCTTCCTTCATTTCATCTGACTCTTCCTCTACAAAAATGGCGAGCCAAGCAGTTTTCAATTCATTCAGTTCTTCAATCAGCTTTTTGACACTGTCATAATAAATGGATGTATGAAATACACCACTGATTGATTCTTCATATTCCTCAGAAGACTGAAGTAGCTGCGAAGTTTTTTGTGTAACTTCGTCAAGTAAGGAGATGATTTCTTTATATTTATCTTCAGCCAGCTTATTATTAAATGTCACTGCAGCAGTGCTGTTTGAGATAATCTCGTCCTTTTCATCATCTACCATGTTTAAAAACATTCGGCAATTGTTAATATATTGCTCAGCTATCTTTCTTTTCGCTGTTCTGTTATCCGTTTCTCGTATCGCAGGAAAGTTCAACATCTCTAAAAGATCTTCATAATTTTTCCAATCGTTTTGGGAAAGGTATTTATTCGCTTCCTTATTGTGCGGATCCAATTCCTTCGCTTTTTTGAGCCAAGCACTGGCAATTGTATCCCTTTCATTTGTGTTTAATCTGGAAATCGCCGCAATTGTCAATAATCTAGAAATCATTTCAGGCGTCTCTGTTTCGTCTAATGTTTGAATGACAGATAAAACCGTTTTTTCACTTTTAATGATTCCCGTATTTTTAAATTCCTCTTCCAGAGTAGCGATTGTTTGACTGACAGTATTTTCGACTTTTTTCTCCATTTACTTCTTCACTTCACTTACATATAAGTTTAATTTACATCTTCTTATAGTACCATAATCTTCATTTATCCGTTAATCATTTTAACTTGTTTTTCACAAGGTTCAGAAACAAAGAAAAGCTTCCGCTACAATGCGGAAGCCCTTTTTTATTCACCTTTTGTTTGAATTACTTGTGCATGCTGACCTGATGTATCTTGCATTTTTTTGCCTTTATTACCGCCAAATCCTCTCGATTTTGTTCCGATATGGCTAGGTACAAAGTGCTTGCTGTCTTTTTTTGGATTGCTCATCATTATCCCCTCCTTCCTTATAAGTTTGCACATGGAAGGAAGAGGTGATGTGTGGCAAAATTTTCTCTAATGGTTATCTTGCTTTTTTAAGATGCTTCTTTTCAATTCGTTCCTCTATTTTTTCAATTGCTTCCCTGTCCTTTAGCAATTGCAATTTATTTTCAGTTACTAGCTCCTGGAAGGAACGTTTACGAGGTTTTCTCATTATTTTATCTCCTTTATCCTTTTATATTTCCATAATTCCCAAAATTTCAAGAAATTATTACTTATTTGCTGAAATTCTTTTAAAAGTTAGAAAAATCTTTTTTTTCTGAAAATAATGGACGTATATGCTGTTTTGTTCCGCCTTCATTATAAGGGATGTCCTTATAATTGTAAAGCGCTTACAATCAATCTTTACTTTCTATTAACTTTTTCATTACATTTAATGACATAACAGTGAAGTATTTGTTCCTAATAATACCATTTTCATCAATAAAAAAAGTGGTTGGAATTGTCATTACTTTATATGCTTCATTAATGCCATCTGGATTATCCAAAAGGACAGGAAAAGAAACATTCATCTTCTTTGTAAAAACAGCAACAGCTTGCGGTTTGCCGCCATCAATATTTACTGCCAATACCTCAACAGTCCCCTTGTTCTCTTGATAGAACTTTTCTATTTCAGGTATTTCCTGCTTACATGGCGGACACCATGTTGCCCAAAAATTAATGATTACTTTTTTCCCTCTTAAACTGGATAGGCGTACATCCTTTCCTTGCAGATTCTTCAATGTAAAATCTGGTGCTATGTTACCAACATTAATGCCAATATTAGCTTCAAGCTTATTAGCAGCTGTTTGTGGTATATCTAAAAACATAATGCTGAAACTAATCAGGATACTTAAAAGTAATGTTGTTTTTTTCATATGAGTTCACCTCAATTAATCATCATTATTTTTAAGTTTTCCTATTTCACTTTATTTACAATGTTTTTTTCTGGAAGTGTTTTTGAATGCGTAGAATTAATAGTGCAGAGAAACACCTTATTTAATACGCATGCTAGTAATGAATCAGCTTAAACCTTGTTCCTGCTTCCTTTACTTTAACCTTTTTCTAGACAAAAATATATACACTTGACTTAATGTTGCGAATATTGTCATATTTAAAGTTTTAAAAATTAAAAGAGGCTGGGGCAAAACAAAAGATAACCTTTCTAAACACGAATAATAAAATTACATCTAAATTTGAAAAAGGAAGCACGTGACTAAATAGAATAGGGGTTTAAAATTAGTTCGTTTCATTGCGCTACAGTCACTCGCTTTCCGCGGGGAGGAAGATGAGCCTCCTCGTCTTCGCCTGCGGGGTCTCATCCTTTCCTCTATTTCCCGCAGGAGTCGAGTGCCCTCCGCTCCATTCCACTAGAATTTCTAATCATTGTATTAAAACTAGTAAACACGAAAACCAAACTATTTAATCATAGAATGATTAAATAGTTCGGTTTTTATACATATTCACATACTTTTATCCCAGCCTCATTTAATGTTATAAAAATTAAAAAGCAGCCTTATAAAGGCTGCTCCACTTAAAATCTGTCCTGTTCTTTTGTTAAGATTTTGCCTGTTTCTGCTGATATGGTCATTTCCGTTTCTATGCCATTTTGTGAGGTTACTTCAAGCTCATATACAAATTGGGCATTCTCTTCATCTAGATCGAATTCAGTTATTACTCCACTTGCTTCTTTTAAAGCTATTTCTTTAGCTTTTTCTTCTGTTATTTTTATTTTTTCAGCCAGCATATCCTTTGTTATTACAGTGCCTTTTTCTGCGTCAACATAAATATCCTCTTGATCGTCAGCAAATTCTACTTGGTAAACGGAGTCTCCATTATGAGTGTATTCTTGCTCTACTTCTTCCACCATCGTGTTTCTTTCCTTACCGGCAATATCAGCTGCTTCCTGCTTTGATACAGTTGGTTCTGCTTGTGTAATGCTCTTAACAATACCGCCATTTGCATATACATCTCTGTCGTCAACTAAGTCATATGCTGCTGCCCCGCCAAAACCAATGACCGCAGCACCAATACCGTATGTTAACCATTTTGATTGCTTTAATTTATTCCAAGCTTTATTAATAAAATTCATGTGAATTCCTCCTTCTTTTCTATAATTTCATCATATCCTGAGAAAATGATAAGATATGAGCAGAAATATGAGAAATTGATGAGAAATTCTAATGAGTGTATTAATCTTCCTCCCAGTTTATAGATTCAATAACACCTGAATAGGCATTGATATACATTTTTACCTCTTTATTATGATCTGTATCTATTTCAAGCTCATAGACGAGTCCAAAATCATCATCCTCTTCCAGCTCTATCTCCGCAACTTTGCCCGGTATTTCTTTTAAGGCAATTTCCTTGGCTTTTTCTTGAGAAATGTATTCTGAACTGTTTCCTAAAGCTTCTTTGGTAATATCTCCTGTTTGCCGGTTTAACAAATAAGCCTGTTCACTAGAGTCTGTTTTAATGATAAAAGAGTAATAAGGTATTTTATTTTGTACAGTTTCCTCTATTGTTAATAAGTCACCGTTTATTTGTTCCTTAATAAGAGCGGTCGCTTCGTTTTCCTGCATAAGACCGCTAATAGCAGCATTATTTTTTAACGATTGCAAAGAAAGTGATAAAATTTTGCCTGTCTTCTTTATTAGTTCCATTTGATATGTGCCAGTATTGTTTTCAAACACAATATTAAAAATGTCACCTTCCTCCGCTTTCTTTTCTGAAATACTGTTTATTGTTCCACCATAAGTAGTCACAGCAAATTCCTTCGCTTCTGTTTCTGTAATCGAATCAGTATTTTTTAAATAGACAGCAATAACGCCGACAGCTAGTAGGACAAACAGCAATATACAGGCGGCGGTGATTAACAGTTTTTTGTTTACAATCATTTACTCACCGCCTTTAAATCTGCAGGGAAAGAGCAAATAAATGTGGAGCCTTCACCAAGAACACTTTGCACTGCAATTTTCCCATTATGTGCATCAACTATTTGCTTTGCGATAGCAAGCCCAAGGCCAGCTCCGCCAGTCTCTCGATTTCTCGCCTTATCAGTCCGAAAAAACCGATCAAATATAAATTCCTTGTGATCATCGGCAATGCCAAAGCCATTATCGGTTACCTGCAAAAATACTGTTTTAGCGTTTATATAAGCAGTTATGTTTACATGATCCGCTCCGTATTTAAATGCATTATCAATAAATATAAGCAGAAGCTGCTTCATTTTTTGTCTGTCAGCGGTAATGAACACTTCTTTACTAGCGACATCAACTTCAACCTTACGGCCAGTCGCCATTTCCATATCCTTTGCCGTCTGACAGCAGAGCTCCCGTAAATTTATTTCCTCCATTTGCAGCTCAAGGAGATCATCTGCCTTTGCCAATTCAAGCATATCATTTGTCATTTCCTTCATTCGCACTGCTTCTGACAGGATTGCATCGATTCCTTCCTCTAATGCATCCGGTTTATTTTTGCCCCAGCGCTTCAGCATATTTGCATAGCTTTCGATTACCGTCAGCGGTGTTCTCAGCTCGTGTGATGCATCATATACAAATTGCTTCTGCTTGTCGTATTGAATTTCTAACCTCGAAATCATGTTATTAAAGGTACTTCCTAGTTGAAATAACTCATCCTTGCTTTTATCTTTTAAGGGAAGCTTTTGAAAGCTGCCGTTAGACTGGATGTCCTCCATTGTTCTTATCAATGATTGAATTGGCGTTAAAATAAAGCTTGAAAGTACTCTTCCTGCTAAAAAGGTTGGTATGATAATAAGTATTGTGCCAATAATTAAAATCAGCTGCAAAATATGTAATATCCCTACAGAGCTGTCTATATTTTCGGACATTTCCAGCTTTACGATATTGCCATTATTCCAAACGACTGGCATGGATGCGACAGAGAAGGTATTCCCATCGTGCTTTAAGACTTCTTCAGTCTGTGCCTCTGAATAAAAATGCTCCATTTCTGCATAACTCGAATCCTTTGTACTTGTAAAAAGGACCGTGTTTTTTGCGTCAATAACACGGATCATCCCCTCTGTTGGGACAAATGCACGAAGAAGAGAATTTTGGTTCGTTTCCGTTGTAGCAGTTTGGATATTTCTTGCAGTCTGTATTAGCTTAGCTGCAGTTTCATTTGTCTCATTTCGCAGGATTTCCTTTTGAAAAACAAAATATATGGTTGTATTTAAGCAAATCATCATAATTACAAGTAATAATGTCGAAAAAACTTGAATTCTAGTTCTTACTTTCATATAGTAGTATCCTTAATAACATACCCGATTCCACGAATTGTCTGAATCAACTGCTTTTCAAACTCATAATCGATTTTTTTTCGCAAATATCGAATATAAACATCCACCACATTTGTATCTGCCATAAAGTCATAGCCCCATACATGATTTAAGATCTGTTCTCTTGACAACACAATATTCTTATTTTCCATTAAGTAAAGCAGTAGCTCGAATTCTCTTGGTGTGAGCTCGATATCGATATTTGCCCTTTTCACCGAATAGGACTTCACAAAAACCTGTAAGTCGTCTACCTGCAGGATTTTTTCCTGCTCGTGTTTCATATGCATTTTGCTGATACGCAGGCTTGCTCTAATTCGAGCGAGGAGCTCTTCAATTTGAAAGGGTTTTGTCATATAATCATTGGCACCTAAGTCAAGTCCTGTTACCTTGTCTGGAATGGAATCTCTGGCCGTCAACAAAATCACCGGAACATTTACAGATGCATTGCGCATCCTTCTTAAAATTTCCAACCCGCTTATTTCTGGCAGCATTACATCAAGCAACACAAGATCCCAATTGCCTGCAAGCACTTTTTCGAGCCCCTGTTCGCCTGCATGCTCTGCATGTACTTCATAGCCTTCATACTCCAGTTCCATTGTAATAATTCTTGCTATTTTCTTTTCATCCTCAATCACAAGAATTTTATCCTTTGTCAAATTCATAAGCCCCCTCGTTTTAGTATCTATGTTAAATAACATTTATTCTCTACTTTATATTATAGTGAATTCGCAAATAAAAAAAGGCTCTCCTGCCAATGTTCATCCACTTGGATGAATACTGTGCAGAAAAGCCGTTAATTCTTATTTAGATAATACTTCTGTCAATACTGGTACGATTTGTTTCTTACGTGAAACAACACCTTTTAACAATGCAGTATTGTTTTCCAAGCTTACTCCAAATGCTTGTTCAACAGCATCCACTTTACTACCAAGTGCAAGAGCAACAGAATCATTATTCAAAATATCTGTTACAACAAGTAAAAATAAATCAAGCTCTTTATCAGCAATCACTTTGCTTAATACTGCTTCTATTTCCGCTTGCTTAGCTAGGACATCATTTGTGTCAACAGCATTTACTTGCGCAACCTCAACCTTATATGATCCCATTGGGAATTCCTTCGCATCAAGGCTAATTAATTGCTCTACTGTTTTATCGCTTAAATCAGCGCCAGCTTTCAGCATGTCCAACCCGTATTGCTCAAGGTTAATTCCTGCAATTTCAGCAAGCTCTTGAGCTGCTTTAACATCCTGCTCTGTGCAAGTTGGAGATTTGAACAATAAGGAATCGGAAATGATAGCAGATACCATCAAACCAGCAATTTCTTTTTTAATCTCTACATTATTCTCTTTGTAAAGCTTGTTAAGAATCGTTGCTGTACAACCAACTGGCTCAGCACGGTAATATAGAGGATCACTAGTTTCGAAATTTGCAATGCGGTGGTGGTCGATAACTTCAAGGATAGAAACCTCTTTAATGTCTTCCACACTTTGCTGGAATTCATTGTGGTCTACAAGAATAACAGAATCTGTTTCTTCTGAAACCTTTTGTATGTATCTTGGAGCTTCTGCTTTAAAAGTATCTAGAGCAAATTGTGTTTCGCCATTGATGTCACCTAGACGAACAGCTTCTGCTTCAACTCCTAATGCCTTTTTCAATTCTGCATATGCGATAGCAGAACAAATCGTATCCGTATCTGGATTTTTATGACCAAAAACTAAAACTTTTCCCATTCTTTAATTCTCCTTGTAACTGAAATTATTGATATAGATAAACAAGGTTGCGCCGTTTATCAATGTATTTATTGTATCATATCGCAAGCAAAAATAAAGAATCGTTAGACAAAATCTCCCTCTTAATTTATCGGAATTATAATTTTGTACTAGTTGTGCTAGATTTTGTCTGCTAGTTAGCATAGCAAAAGTGGATGAGACAAAACGCAATATAAGCTATCTAAATACGAGTTATAAAACTTTGAAGCATCGAGCTTGGAATTTACTTTTAGAATTAGTTCGTTTCAATAAGCTATATCCCACTAAGATTTTTAATTTATGTTTTTAAACAAAAAAAACTGAACTATTCATCAATAATCGATAAATAGTTCAGTTATATCTTGGACTTCATACTTACGTCCAAACCTCATCTATAAAACTATTAGAATTTGAATTGGTAATTTTCAATTTCCCAAGCATGAATTTGTGTACGGTAGTTATCCCACTCTGCTTTTTTCGCTGCAACATATTCATAGAATACGTGCTCGCCAAGTGTTTTAAGACCGATTTCACCTGCTTCTAGTTCAGCAACAGCTGCTTCTAGACCGCCTGGCAAGCTTTCAATGCCAAGTTCTTCGCGGCGTGCATCTGTCATGTGGAAAATATCTTCATTAACAGGTGCTGGAGCTTTCAATCCTTTTTCTACTCCATCCAAACCAGCAGAAGCGATAACTGCAAATGTTAAGTATGGGTTAGATGCTGGATCTGGACAACGTAATTCTACACGAGTAGCCATGCCTTTTTTCGCAGGGATACGAATTAATGCAGAACGGTTAGATGCAGACCAAGCAAGATATACTGGTGCTTCATAGCCAGGCACTAGACGCTTATAAGAGTTTACTAGCGGATTTGTTACCGCCACAAAGCTCTTAACATTATCAAGGATACCTGCGATGAAAGAGTAAGCTTCGCTTGAAAGCTGTAATTCATCAGACTCATTATAGAAAATGTTTTCGCCGTCTTTGAAGAATGACATGTTAACATGCATTCCAGAGCCATTGATGCCAAATACTGGTTTTGGCATGAATGTTGCATGCAAACCGTATTGTGCTGCGATTGTTTTAACAACCCATTTATAAGTTGTTGCAAGGTCAGCCGCACCAAGAGCGTCTGCATATTTAAAGTTAATTTCATGCTGGCCTTCTGCCACTTCATGATGCAATGCTTCAATTGTGAAGCCCATTGCTCTTAATGTTTTGAAGATTTCAACACGAACCTTTTCACCTAAGTCTTTCGGAGATGGCTCAAAGTATCCGCCTCTATCACCTAAAACTGTTGTTGGATACCCTTGTGCATCTGTTTCAAACAAAAAAAATTCCAACTCTGGTCCTACAGAAATTGTATAACCTTGTTCTGCAGCACGTGCAACTGTTTTCTTAAGAACATTACGTGTGTCGCCTTCAAATAATGTGCCATCTGGATTTGTTACAGAGCAAAGGAAACGTGCTTCTGAGTATCCTTCTTCTTCTGTCCAAGGCAACACAACAAATGTGTTTAAATCTGGGGCTAAGTAAGAATCCGATTTATTAATAGGTGAAAATCCTTTAATGGATGAACCATCAATCATGATTTTCCCTTCTACTGCATCATCTAATTGAGCTGCTGTAATTGTGATATTTTTCAAAATTCCTTCAATATCGACAAATTGCATATGCAATAATTCAACGTTTTTTTCTTTAATGATACTTTGAATCTGTTCTAATGTAATTTCAGCCATGTCAATTTACCTCACAATCAATGTTCTAATATCTAACTTGAATTCATTATAAGAAATTATTTATAGTTATACAATATCTTTTTTTAAAATTTTTTAAATATTTTAAAGATAGCGTTTACATTACCAGAATTTTGTGTATGGGTTAATATTTGTAAAAATACGAAAATTCACTAAAAATAACTAATTTTATTGTTTTCTCTTCATCATTCTCTTGTTTTCGTATCATTTTAATATTTCCATATTCGAAATAAATCGCCTATAGTTGCACATATATATGAATGTCTTTCAATGGAAAGAGGTAACAGTTTGACAAAAAAATCTCTATATTTGCTGTACTTTATCACCTTTCTTTCGATGACAGGCTATGGTGTCGTCCTTCCGGCTTTGCCTTACCTTGCCGCAAGCTTAGATTTAAGCTCCTTTCAAATGGGGACACTGATTACGGGATGGGCATTGGCACAGTTTTTCAGTGTACCGTTTTGGGGGATGCTCGCAGATAGAATCGGGAAAAAGCCTGTCCTGCTTATTGGACTCGGTGGATTTGGAGTTGCCTTTCTATTATTATTGGCAGCAAACTCCTACCTTTCCCTTTTATTAATCAGAGTAATTGGCGCCATCCTTTCTTCTGGCATGCAGCCTGCTGCAATGGCACTTGTTACAAATCTCCATGACAAGAAAAACAGAAGTGAGGCGATTGCAAAAATGGGGGCAGCAAGCGGCTTGGGCTTTTTATGCGGCCCACTAGCAGGATCACTCCTTTCGCCCTTCGGCATGACTTCGCCATTTTTTCTTTCAGGGCTTTTAAGCCTGTTGGCCATTCCCTTTGCATGGATATTCATAATAGATGGTCAGAACAAAAGAACGGCAAAACAGCATGAGGTTAATTTCCTTCAGTCTATAAGGTTTTTGTTTGAAAAAGACTACAAGCAATTATTCTTGATCACCTTAGGCATGGCGGTTGCTGCTTCTAGCTTGTTCTCCATGCTAGGTTTCTTGTTAATGGAGCGCTTTTTGGCAACTCCATTTGAAACAGGCGCCGCCTTCAGTATTCAATCTGGTGCAGCGGTTTTCGTACAGCTTGTTTTGTTTAGCTTTGTGTGCAGGCACCTCACGGAGAAAGTGACCGCCTCTTTTGGGTTAATTATTCAAGCGCTTGGTTTTGCCTGTATAGGTTTTTCTTTTCATTTGTCTGTTGTGTTTATAGGATGCATCTTGATAGGAATCGGAAGTGCATTTACTAGACCGACATTAATCAGCATGCTTGCCAGACAAAACACTATTGGCCAAGGAACAGTAATGGGACTTCAAGCGGCAATGGATAGTCTTGGTCGAGGTGTCGGTCCACTTCTAGCAGGCCTTCTCTATTCAATGGCTCATTCCGGTCCATTTTTAATGGCTTTTGTTCTCTGTATCTGTTTATTTTTCTATTTTTCTTTTTCCAAATCTTTTACAGAACATCGCATGCATTCTAGGACTATAACCAAATAAAGATATTTTTTTACAGTAAATAGCTAGATTAATTTTTAGAATAGTGTTAATTTTTAAAATATATAAAATATTAAAACATTAGGATGGTGCTAACATTATGAATTCTATGAAAAAAATCACCTTCAGCAAAAGATTTCCAGACATGCCGATTATCGGTTCTTCCTTTGCCGGATCACTTGATCATGTCATTCCCCTCTCCTACGGCTTCCCTGCTCCAGAGTCCTTCCCTCTTGATACGATGGTCACAGCGACAGAACGGGCAATGAAAACACAAGGTTCCGGGGCAATGTCCTATACAGGTGGAAGTGGGATTAGTAATATTGTTAATTGGATTTTGAAGCGTTCCGAGCTGCGAGAAGTATATGCAAATAAAGATCAAATCATCGTTACGTCTGGAAGCATGCAGGCCATCGACCTAGTTGCCCGAACACTTACAGACCCAGGTGACGAAATTTGGATTGAAGCACCCTGTTTTTTTGGTGCTATCCGCACATTTAATTTAGCACAGGTAAATTTACGCTCCTTTCCTATTGATGAGAACGGCATTATTGTCGAGCATGTAGAAAGGGCCCTTATCGAAGCAACAACACTTCAACAAAAGCCACTGCCAAAAATCCTGTATATCATGCCTAACTACCACAATCCTGGAGGTGTTAATCTCTCCGTTGATCGCAGAAAAAAACTGGCAGATCTTGCCTATGAATATAATTTCATCATCCTTGAAGATGATGCATATGTAGAGCTCTCCTTTGACGGTACCTACTTACCTTCCATCCATTCCTTTGGTCCAGACAGAGTTATTTATTTAAGCACCTTTTCAAAAGTGATTGCTCCAGGAATCAGGCTTGGATGGGCAATTGGATTAAGTGAAATTATTAGTAAAATGCGTATCCTCAAGACAGATGGACTAACAAGCGTTTATGTTCAGGAAGTAGCCTATAATGTGCTAGAGCAATTGGATATTGCGTCACATATTAATAATTTGAGCACTATGTACAAAACAAGGAAAGAAGCGATGGTGGCAGCGATTAAAGAGCATTTCGGTGACGAAGTTAGCTTTGTTTCACCAGAAGGCGGCTTCTTCCTATGGGTAACATTTCCACAAGGAGTTAACACTAGTGCCTTTGTCGATGATGCGATGACTGCAGGTGTCTCTTATTTAGATGGCCGTCATTTCTTCCTCGAGGAGGAAGGCTATAATACAATGAGACTATGCTTCACCTACTGTAATGAGGAAAAAATTAAGGAAGCAATTAAGCGTCTTGCTGAAATTTATTACCAGCATCTTCGCAGTTTGCCAATGGAGGAAGCTAACTGATGACTGGGAAAAAGCCGGTTATTTATGTTAGATACAATATTCCAAAAAAGTATCTTAACAAAATAAAAGCTTTAGGAGCAACCGTCCTGTTTGAGCCATGGATATTTGGCAAAGAGGAACCTCAGGTAACATATGATTTAAGCGAATGTAATATCGTCTTAACATTGGGACTAATCGATCCATTAACAATCCAACCAATTGCACCAAATCTACAATGGGTACAATCAATGAGTGTTGGACTTGATGCACTTCTTCATAAAGAGACAATCAATAGTGATATAATAATAACAAATACAAAAGGCTGTACTTCTATTCCTATTGCGGAGCATACGGTTGCGATGATTTCTGCTTTTTCGAGAGGACTTCCGACAATGCTTCGAAATCAGCACAAGAAGATTTGGAGCAATACGGAGATTAAGGATTTAGAAGGTTCGAATGTAGGAATTGTCGGCTACGGGGAAATTGGCAAGGAAATTGCGAAAAGATGCAAAGCGCTTGGCATGTATGTAGTCGGTTGTCGCAAACGGCCTTCTAACACTCTTGACAATGACCCTGCAGACCAAGTTGTCGGGCTTGAGAGAATAGACGAAGTAATAAAAAAGGCTGATTTTCTTATTTTAGCATTGCCATCTACAAAGGAAACATATCATTTTATCGATAAACATAAGCTTCGCTTGCTGAAGGACTCTTCCTTTTTAATTAATATTGGAAGAGGCAATACAATTGTAGAAGAGGACTTACTGCAGGCATTATATAGTCAGCAAATAAAAGGCGCTGCCCTTGATGTATTTGATATAGAGCCATTACCAGGCGATCATCCATTTTGGGAGCTTGATAATGTCATTATTTCTCCGCATAATGCCTATTATTCTCCTAGAAGCATGGAGCGTTATATGGATATATTTATAGAAAACCTTACAAGATTTATAGAAGGCAAAGAGCTTCTTAATGTCGTAAATAAAGAGCTAGGCTATTAAAAGGAAGTCAAAAAAGAGGAAGGCATAAATTCACGCCTTCCTCTTTACTTGCTTAATTAAACTGTTTCAAAGCCTTCTTGTTTCCAAGCAGTTGTTCCGCCTTCAATGAATGCAACATCAGTGAAGCCCATTTGTTTAAGTAAATAAGCGCCTAATGCAGCTTGTCCACCAAGACCGCATGTTACTAATACAGGTCTATTACGGTCAGCTAATTCTGCGTTGCGAAGCTCTTCTGGAAGCTCCAAATCAGCGCGTATTGGCAGCATGCCAAGTGAAATATTAACACTGCTAGGAATTAAGCCACAAGCACCTGCATCTGTAGCATCTTGTACATCAATTACATATGTATTAGATTTTTCTTCGATTTGTTTTTTTGCTTCAATTGATGAGATACCTTTCACGTTACTGCGTGCTTCTTCTAATAGCTTTCCGAATGTCAATGCCATTTAAATCACTCCTATAATTTAATTTCCTACATATCTATAGTAGCAAACTTTTCCTAATTTACCTAATAGAATGATCTTTCCAGAACAAAAAAGAGGCTTCCTACCGGCAATGCGATAGGAAGCCTCTTCTGTCTAAATTAGTTCTTTAATTTATCTCTAAGCACCATTGGCAGGATTCCGCCATGACGGTAGTAGTCAATTTCAACTTCAGAATCAAAGCGAACAAGGACTTCAAAAGTCTTTTTGTTGCCATCCTCATCTGTTGCAGTAACTTCAATGAAATCGCGAGGCTTAACTGTTTCATCCACATATACATTGAACGTCTCTTTACCAGTCAAACCAAGTGATTCAGCAGTATCTCCAGCTTTGAATTGCAATGGAAGAACTCCCATTAACACAAGGTTAGAGCGATGGATACGCTCAAAGCTCTCTGCAAGAACTGTTTTAATTCCAAGCAGATTCGTACCTTTTGCAGCCCAGTCACGAGAAGATCCCATGCCATAGTCTTTGCCAGCAAGAACCATTAAACCTGTGCCGTCTTCTTTATATTGCATACAAGCATCATAAATAGATGTCACTTCACCTGATGGCCAATACGTTGTGACTCCACCCTCTGTTCCAGGAGCAATCTGGTTACGGATACGGATATTGGCAAATGTACCTCTCATCATTACCTCATGGTTACCACGGCGAGAACCATAAGAGTTGAAATCACGAGGCTCGACTCCATTTGCTTTTAAGTACTTCCCTGCAGGAGTGTTAACACCGATAGCTCCAGCTGGAGAAATATGGTCTGTTGTAACAGAATCGCCAAACTTGCCGACAATTCTTAATCCTTTAATAGGAAGCACTTTTTCCGGATCTGGTTTAAGTCCTTCAAAGAAAGGCGGGTTTTGAATATATGTGCTTGTTTCATCGAATGTATACAAGGAATCACTGCTAGTTTGAATTTCATTCCAGCGCTCATTGTCATCAAACACACGCTCATACTCTTTCTTGAACAATTCAGGTGTTACTGTCTTGTTCACAAGTTCATTAACCTCTTCTGTTGATGGCCAAATATCCTTGAAGAAAACATCGTTTCCATCCTTATCCTTACCGATTGCTTCATTTTGCAAATCAATGTCAACTGTTCCAGCAAGTGCATATGCCACAACTAATGGCGGTGATGCCAAGTAGTTTGCTTTCACAAGCGGATGAATACGGCCTTCAAAGTTACGGTTACCTGAAAGTACGCTAGTAACTAGTAAATCAGCATCTGCTACAGCCATTTCAATTTCATCACGCAACGGACCGGAGTTACCGATACAAGTCGTACAGCCATATCCAACTAAGTTAAAGCCAATTTGCTCTAAATACGGCAATAAGCCTGAATCTCTCAAATAACCAGTAACTACCTTTGATCCTGGAGCCAAAGAAGTTTTTACAAACTTCGGTACTTCCATACCAAGCTCAACTGCTTTTTTAGCAACAAGACCAGCACCTACTAGCACATAAGGGTTAGAGGTATTTGTACAGCTAGTGATTGCAGCGATAGCAACAGAGCCTGTTTTCATCGTTGTGGAATCACCGTTAGCAAACTTAATATCTACTGATTTATCAAACTCATCTTTCTTTAAGCCGAAGCCTTGATTTCCTTCTGGCGCAGTGACAGAATCAACAAATGCTTTTTGTAGCTGTGATAATGGAATCAAGTCCTGAGGACGTTTTGGTCCTGACAGGTTAGCTTCAATATCTGAAAGGTTAATTTCAATTACTTTTGTATAAACTGGTTCAAAGCTAGGATCAAAGAACAATCCGTTTCGTTTAGAGTATTCTTCCACCACTTTGATTTGTTCTTCCGATCTGCCAGTCAATCTCATGTAGGACAATGATTCTTCATCAACTGGGAAGAATCCGCAAGTTGCGCCGTACTCTGGCGCCATGTTTGCAATTGTCGCACGGTCAGCTAGCGGCAATTGGGAAATACCAGGTCCGAAGAATTCTACAAATTTCCCTACAACTCCTTCGCCTCTCAGCACTTGCGTAACTTTTAAAGCAAGGTCTGTTGCAGTTGAACCGTTTGGCATATCACCGACAAGCTTAACTCCCACTACTTCAGGTACTGGGAAGTAAGATGGTTGTCCAAGCATACCTGCCTCTGCCTCGATACCGCCGACACCCCAACCAAGTACGCCGATTCCGTTAATCATCGTCGTATGAGAGTCCGTTCCAACAAGCGTATCTGGGAAGGCTTCTAATTCGCCCTCTTTGTTTTCTACTACTTGCACAACATTTGCTAAATATTCTAAATTTACTTGGTGTACGATACCTGTTGCAGGCGGTACTGCACGATAATTGTCAAAAGCTTTTTGAGCCCAGCTCAAAAATTGGTAGCGCTCCGCGTTGCGTTCAAATTCAAGATCCATATTTGCTGTCAACGCATCTGGCGTACCATATTTGTCGACCTGCACACTATGGTCAATGACAAGATCAACAGGTTTTTCCGGGTTAATTTTGCTTGGATCTCCACCGAGATCAGCCATTGCTTTTCTTAAAGATGCCAAGTCAACAACAGCAGGAACACCAGTGAAATCCTGAAGGATAACCCTTGAAGGCTTAAATGGCACATCAATCTCTTTCAGTTCATCTGTTCCCCATTTTGCTAGGTTTTCCACATGCTCGTCTTTAATGACGAAACCATCCATTTGTCTTAATACAGATTCCAATAGTACTTTAATAGAGTACGGCAATTTTGTCACATTACCGATTCCCGCTTTTTCCAATGCTTCCAATTGATAGTAATGATAACGCTTCCCATCAACCTCGAACGATTTACGTGCATTGTAAGTATCTTTTGCCATATGTATTACCCCCTCCATGTAATCATATACCAAAAATAGAAAAATAGTCGAATATTTCGTACTTTCTATCTTTTTTGTCATTTACATCCTCATTCATTTTAATACACTAATATTGATAAGTAAATAATAAGAAAGTTATCATTTATAATAAGTACTACTTATGACCCATAACAAAGCAATCATTCCCCCCACTATGTAAATACAGACATTACAATTTGTTATAAAGGAGAAAAAACATACTTATGTAAATGTGATATGAATTAAGCATACTGCATTTAACAACTACTGTTGCCGGGCAGCTCTCGTAAATAGATTATATTATAAGAGGTTGACTTCTTCTTTGGTACACACGTCATACTTTATTGGTGCTCGGAAATCTATCTACTAAAGCACATCCCAGCTTCCCCAAAAAAATAGTTACAACAGCAAAAACGAGGCTGGGACAAAACAAAAGATAAGTTTTGTAAACACGAATACAACTAAATTTGAAAAAGAAGGTTGTGTCTAAATAGAATTTTAGTTAAAGTTAGTTCGTTTCATTGCGCTGCACCCACTCGCTTTCCGCGGGGAGGAAGCTGAGCATCCTCTTCTTCGGCCTGCGGGGTCTAAAGCGTCCTCTATTTCCCTTAGTAGTCGAGTGGCCTCCGCTCCATTCCACTAAAATTTCTAATTTTTTGTATATAAATTAATAACAAAAAACCGAACTATTAAATCAATATTGATTAAGTAGTTCGGTCTTTACGCTGGTTCACATACTTATGTCCCAGCCTCGCATTTTTTTCTTATCGCTTATGAAAGCTCATTAACTTCATTAACAATATTTTTCAAATCATTTTGAAAAGTTTCAAGTTGTTGACGCTGATGCTCTGAAGCAACCTCTAAAGCATTCTCGATTTGTTGGTATGTCTCATTAATCTCTTGCTTTAAATGCTTCAGCTGATGGCCATAACTTGCTGAGTCCTTCACGATACTTTCATATAAAGACTGAGTTTCAGTCATATTATTTTGCGCAGCTTGAAAAGCTTCTTGTTTATTACTTTGATAAAACACTGTATTTCCTCCTATCCATTTTCACATCATTATTCGTTGTTGTCAGCAGGAAAGAAACCCTACAATTAAATTGCTCAAGCGATAAGAAAAATATTCGGTATAAACAACTGATATTTCTCTCATTCTAATCAATGAAGGGCAAATTGCTTTTCCAATGCAAAGGAGATGAGAATAATGAATAAAAACGACAGTAAAGACATGCGCAAAAATTCACCTAAAGGCCATCACGGCGGTCAGCCAGAGCCTCTTAGCGGCAGCAAAAAAGTAAAAAACCGCAACCATACTAGACAAAAGCATAACAGCGGTCACGACTTCTAATTCCAAAGCTTGATATAAATACTTCACAGGCTGATGAAATCCGTTTTTCTTCAGCCTGTGGGCTTAATTTAAGCACACTTCCCGCAGTTAAGAATACATTGTTTCAAAAAAGGCGTGAAATGACATGAACAATGATTATTCGGACTTGATGTTTGAATTTGGCTCACTTGTTAATTATTTAGACGAAACAGAATTTCAAGTTGATGCATATGAAGCAGATACCTATTATTTAGCTGAATGCTTGATACCGTTCGCAACAAAGAAGACCATAGTACTAGCTGTTAATGAGAATTATTTAATGATTACAGCGAAAGACTTAGAAAATAATACTAAAAGGAGAACGATTTACTTTCCAACAAAAATTGAAGGTAAAATAATTAGCTCTACCTTTTCAAACGGCCTGCTTGAAGTAAAAATCATTAAGGACTAACTTTTTTAGTTTTAACGATTTAACACTTTTTCCAGCGTATAATATATGATACCATTTGCATCATTTAATCCTTTATTCCAATGATAAAGCTCCTGATGATAATCACCCTTTTGTTTATCAGCAAGGGCATAAAGCACTTCCTTCATCCACAAGTTATCAATAGAACATAGCTCTTCTTTAACCAGCGGTTCCTTTTTATATCCTATTTTTAACACTTGCCTGAAAAATTTTTGTTTATTTTCACAAGTAATTTTTTCTATTTCCCCTTCTATTCCCTGTGTGCTATTAAAGTAAAAACAAAAGAGGATTGTCACCTCAGGATATAGCCTTCTATACAGAGGGAGCTTAACGAGTCTACGATAATTGCTGATCACGGCTTTATCATTTTTACTTGTTAAAGCTAAAATATAGCCGTAATAAGGATTATGCCTTCTTAACCGTAAATACAACTCAATCCATTTACTATTACGTGACTTTCTTTCTGTATAATAAGCAAGTAAATATAGACTTAGTAGGAATCCAAGGCATAATAATGCAGTTAAATAAATTCCCTTCATAACACGAAACCTGCTCCTTTCCATTAATCCCATACCAATGTGTCGGAAGACTATTTATTCTTACTTCTATTTCATATACTGACAATCCTTCAAAACCTAAAATTATCGGACATTTATTCGCTGCCTGTTTTGTATATTAACTTGCTGTTGAATTGTCATCAATAGCATGGCTCCAAGCACTTTCGTTCAATTGGGCATGACTGCTGTCGTACATATTAATTAATGGTTAGCTGCTCCTATCAGACCATCATAGCCCTTTCCCTTTTTTACCACAATGCCAGCAGCAGCTAACTGTAATTGTTGAAAGGGCTCGCTTGCCTCCGTATCCAGTAAAACAGCCTTTTACAAGCTGTCGGTTTCTATCATAACTGCGAAAGATAAAAAGCAGTCAGTACGATTTCAATGGATTTACAATGAAAATAATAGAAATGAAGCAACTAGTCTAGTTTTCTGTTCATTATTTTAGTATCATGAAGAAATGGATACTGCCATTGATTGGCGATTTGTCTCATACATGTACTTTATAATGAAGTGAGGATATAAACTTATGTTATTGAATGTGGAAAATTTAAGTCATACATTTGGAGATAGAACACTATTTAAAGATGTCTCCTTCCGTTTGCTTGCAGAGGATCATGTCGGTCTTGTTGGGGCTAACGGTGTTGGTAAATCAACATTAATGAATATTATTACAGGACAACTTATTCATGATGCCGGCAGAGTCGAGTGGATTCCTTCTGTCCATTACGGTTACTTGGATCAGCATACAGTGCTTACACCAGGAAAAACCATTCGCGATGCATTAAAGGATGCTTTCCTTCCACTATTTAAGGAAGAAGAAAAGTTAAATGAAGTAACAGCGAAAATGGGTGATGCTACACCAGAAGAGCTGGAAGAATTACTGGATGAAATGGGTGTTATCCAAGATAAGCTGGATGCAGGCGGCTTTTATACACTTGATATAAAAATTGAAGAAGCAGCACGCGGGTTAGGTCTTGATGCAATTGGACTAGAGCGTGATGTTGCAGCATTGAGCGGTGGGCAAAGAACGAAGGTTCTGCTTGCAAAGCTATTACTTGAACAGCCGCAAGTTCTATTGTTGGATGAGCCGACAAACTATCTCGATGTAGAGCATATTAAATGGCTTGCCTCTTATTTAAAGGAATATCCATATGCCTTTATTTTGATTTCTCATGATACAGAGTTCATGAACCAGGTATCAAATGTTATTTTCCATCTTGAATTTTCCAAGCTTACAAGATACACAGCAAGCTACGATAAGTTCCTTGAGCTTGCGGAAATCAACAAAAACCAGCATTTGAACGCGTATGAGAAACAAAAGGAATTTATTAAAAAACAAGAAGATTTCATCTCTAAAAACAAAGCGAGATACTCTACAACTGGACGAGCAAAAAGCCGTCAAAAGCAGTTAGACCGTCTTGAGCGCATTGACAGACCGGAAACTGCTATTAAGCCGACATTTGAGTTTAAAGAATCCCGCGGCAGCAGCCGGTATGTTTTTGAGGGAACAGACTTTGAAATTGGTTACGCTGACCCGCTGTTACCGAAGATGTCTGTGACAATCGAGCGTGGTGAAAAGATTGCGGTCGTCGGCTGTAACGGTGTTGGTAAATCTACATTGCTTAAAACAATGCTTGGCAAAATCAAACCGCTTAGCGGAAAAATTGAGCGTGGAGATTTCTTGTATCCTTCCTATTTCGAACAGGAAGTAAAAGCAGGCAATTTGACTCCAATTGAAGATGTATGGAATTCCTTCCCAAGCATGGATCAGCACCAAGTTCGCGCTGCACTTGCAAGATGCGGGTTGAAAAACGAGCATATTTCACGACCACTTAATCAATTGAGCGGTGGCGAGCAAGCGAAAGTCCGCTTATGCAAGCTGTTAATGGAAGAAAGCAACTGGCTGCTATTCGATGAACCGACAAACCACTTAGATATTTCGGCTAAGGAAGAATTGAAAAGAGCATTGAAAGCTTATAAAGGTACCGTTGTTCTCGTTTGCCATGAACCTGACTTCTATGAAGATTGGGTAACAAAGGTTTGGAATGTTGAAGATTGGTCTAACCAAAATAACTAATTAATTATAAAAAACTATCAATGATGAATTGCTGTGATGGATAAAATTCCATTCATAAGAATATTCATTATTTGATAGTTTTTTTTTGATAAAAATGTGGCAAGGAGGTGCAATTTGTATTTCTTTGGGCGGATTTGGAAAGTCATCATTAACTTTAGCTTTTCAGCCATTTTACTTATCACCTTTGGGGTGATTTTGAGTGCTGCATGGCTGTTTCACGTTTTGGAGCCAGCGACCTTTCCAAGCTATTTCGACAGCTTATGGTATACAATGGTCACTTCTACAACAGTTGGTTACGGAGACTATTACCCTACCTCCATCGCCGGTCGTATATTTGCGATGGTGTTTTTCCTGTATGGAATCATGACCCTGACTGTGTTTATTGGAAAAATTCAGCAAATGCTTTCTGACTATAAAAGGCTGAAGGAGGAAGGAAAATTGGACTACAAAAGGGATGGTCATGTAATTTTTATCGGATATGGGAAGAAAACAGCGATAGCCATTAAGGAGGTAAAAAGCTCGAATGCGAAAATGCCGATAGTGCTTATAGACAGCAAGCTCGATAAGAACCCTTACAATGAAGATTATGTATTTTTTATTAATGGAAATCCAGCAGAAGACGAAACATTGTTAAAAGCAAACTTACCTGCTGCAGAGCGTGTTTTTATTTTTTCAGATGAAGCAATTGACAATGATTTAGCGGCAGACGGTACAACAGCCTTAATTGCATTAGGAGTTGAAGACCTGTCCAATGAGTATTCAGTTAATATGCATACAACAGTTGAAATTCGCAAGGCTTCCCATAAGCCACGCTTTAAGCATGCAAATGTTGAAAGATTCGTTTATTCCTATGAATCGGTTGGACTCTTGATTGCAAGGGAATGCTTGCATTCTGGGAGTGCCACTTTATTAAATGATTTGCTCTCAAATGAAAGAGGTTCAGACTGGCATCAAATGAAAGCGAAACAGGAATGGAAAACATATAAAGATGCTGCAGAGGGTGTATTCTCGTTAGGTGCAACACTCATTGCCGTTAATGATGATTTAGATGTCGCAACAAAAGCTAATAGGGCTCTTCCGAATGATGCGACATTGACAATTGTCTGCAGTGAAACAACGATATTAAATTTTAAATAAGCCATTTTTAGAGGGCTACTATATACTACATATACTTTGCCCTCTGTGTTTTAATTTGTTTCTGTGTGCTGTTTCCCTTTTTTGACTGCTTTTAACTCATACTTATCCACTTTTACAGAGATAATATGATCTGGCTTTGGCTTGCCAATATTTTTCCGGTGTCCCTCAATATGGGCAGGACTCTTCTCCCAATTCTTCCAAGCCTCTTCTGATTCCCATCTGAAAATTAGTAAAACCTCTTCATCACCACGGCGAACTTTTTTCACATAAACACTGACATCAACAAAGCCTTCCTGCTCCTCCACGATACCACCTTGGCTGAACTTATTAACTACAAGGTCAGATGTTCCTTCTTTCACAACCATATTTCGAGTGATTACAAACATACCTTTCTCTCCAATCCATTATAAAGTATATTTTTTATTCTATTGATAAAGATTATCATTGTCAATTAATAACCGTCTGTTAGCTGCACTACCTGTTATTTTTCATTACGCTCGCTTTTTTTTGGAAATATTGTATGATTTTTTAACGACAGCAAATAATACCAATAATTAGATTTATTGGAGGTCTTTGCTATGATAAGAGGTATCACTCTTTCCACACTTGCCTGCTTGTTATTACTCTTGAATCCGGTTGGAGCACTCGCTGCGCCAACAAACGAGGAGGTCAGCCAACTTGCTAATTCACTTGGATGGACGACTGATGATTTGGAAAACTATTTAAGCGATAAAGAGCTTTCTTTAGAGCATTTTGATTCAATCGAAAGCTTAAAGGATTATCTAGGCACACCAATTACACCTGATAATTTAAATAAATTGCTGAAAAACTATAATATGACACAGGAAGAATTGGAGATTTTGCTGACTGGTTTCAATGAAAGTGTTCAAGATTACTGGTTCATAGAGGATTTAGATGTCGCCATTGACTTTTATCAAAATCATGAAGAGCAAATGCAAAATTTAGAGGCATTTTTGCTGAATATTGGGATGACAGAAGACGAAACGGCTAGCTTGTATCAGCATTTTAAAAAGCTCGACAAACAAGCTTTAGCAAATAATATTTCTAACTGGAAGGAAGAACTACAAGCTTTTGTCACGATGGATCAGGAGGAGCAGCTTTCTTCTGCTAATAAAGAAAGCTTATTGTCGATATGGAAAAATGTCAGCAAACAGCTGGAATTAACCCCTGTTTTTTATTCTGTTGACGATAACGGCAATAGAAAAGAAATTGTACTCGATGAATTTCTGCAAGCGCCACAATATGATACGGTAGCTTTGGAGATTTACGACAGCAATGATGCTTTGCTTGTAGATACCGTTATCTCTCCAGAAAAACTCACGAGCGGATTTGCCGTAGCCGCAGCTGACAAAGTGGTGAATTTGGCTGAATTAAGCGGAAACTTAACGACACTTTATGATTCACAGCTTCCAAACACCGCATCTTTTGTCCCTTTATTTTTATTTGCAGGATATTTGTGTGTATTAACAGGCTGCATCATTTTGTTACGGAATAAGAGCAAAAAGCTTTATGAAAAGTAAAACTATCACCCTGTCTGTATGTGCTTATACATTAATTGTGGTTGGTATGGTCTTTGTTATTTCCAATTCAGTCCATTTGGTGAATGCAAACAAACCGTTGTCCTCTGTGATTGCCAACGTTACAAAAGAGCTTAGTTCCAGTACTGCCAAAAGCACATCACCACAAGAAGGTGATTGGTTCGGCATACTGATTGCACCGAAACAAAACAAAGAAGTAACGATATTCGAAGGGACAAACTCCTCTACTTTAGCAAAGGGCGCTGGCCACTTTTCAGGCAGTGCAAACCCTGGAGAAAGTAATAACACGGTGATATCAGGGCATCGGGACACATATTTTCGTTTTCTAAAGGATGTAGCCAAAAATGATCGAATTATCCTTCAAACGAGCAGTGGAACCTTCACCTATAAAATCCGTAAAACAGAGGTGGTTTCTGCCTCCGCTGAAAATATAGTAACACCAAAAAGCCGACCTGTTTTAACATTAACAACATGCTATCCATTCTACTTTATTGGTGATGCACCAGAACGCTTTATCGTGACGGCAGATCTCATAAATAAAGACATGTCTGCAGCCAGATAGCCTACGATAACCTGCTATTTTTTAGCAGGTTATCGTTTTTTTGCTTTAATAAGGAGAAAATGTGGGTTATTCATCAAATACTGATAACTCTCCGCATTTAACTCTTTTAGTTTCGCTGTTGGTTGGAGCTCCTTTATTGATGTTAGCGTGAATGCCTTTGTTGTTTCATTGATGATATCTTGTAGGGGTCTGCGGTACATCGGGACCTCGAATTCCTTGCCTTGTTTATTCCAGATATCTGTTAGTGCTTCTGTTTCAAAATAGCATTTGTTTTCCGAAATATTGATATCCATGAATGGATGATGGACAGAAAATAAATACTCCCCACCGCTTTTTAAAATTCTGCTAAATTCCGCAAACACCCGAGTCCAATCTTGTAAATAATGAAGTGTCAATGAGCTGATAATCAAATCAAAGGAAGAGTTGTGAAAAGGCAGTGGTTCCTCTAAATCCAAGCAGAATGCCTTTCCTCTGTCACCAATTCTTCGTTTTGTGGCTGCTATCATTTGTGGACTAATGTCTACAGCAGTTACATCAGCCCCTCTTAAAAGCAGTTCATTTGCATACCACCCTGCTGCACACCCTGCATCAAGGATTTTCTTGCCATGTAAATCTTGCTTTACTTCTGCCAACATTCCTGGCCGTTCGTATTGTGTATTATATAAGCTAGAGTCATCAACCTGGTTTTCATAAACAGTAGATAAAGAATCAAATACCTTTTGTATTTTTTCTTTCATTTTTTCCCCTCCTACTTAAATACACATCTATGTGTATATTCTTTGTAGATTGTTTACAATCCTTTTTCTACTACAAAAAAACCATGCAAAAGCATGGTTCGTAATGTTTCCGTTAGTATTAACTCCACTTTGCCAAGACAGCAGCTATTTTCGTTTTCCACTCCTTTATAAACAGAAGGACATTGTTGCCTCCCTTTTGCTTTTGCATTTCATAAAAGCTGGCTGCGCCGATTAAAACGCTGCCGGCAATGAGCAGGTATGCCCACCATGGCATATTGCCCCAATATGGTCTAGTTTGCAAAAGGACATTTAAAAGAAGTACGCCTATACCAATAAAGAAATAGGATTTATAACGGAAATAAAAACCTCCTATAACGGACATTAATGATAAACTCCCAAGAATGATGGCATCCATAATGTCAGAGGTTTTTAACCCATCCATTATGAAGCATACCGCTGAAAATAGCAGAAAGATCCACTCTGCTTTTATTAGGAACTGCAGATGATCAGGTTTTAATTTTTTACAAACCCATATTAAGATAAACCAAGGCAGTAACAGCAGTTCCATGTTAAAGTAAATAGAAATCGGCAGCTCATGAAGCAATGTATAATATGGCTGCAGAAGGACGAACATTGATGCTATTTTTGCCATCCAACTGTTATTCTTTGCGACCCTTCTCTTTTGGATATATATAGATAGAGCCAAGAGAATACCTGGTGCCACCTTCATCCATAATAAATCTGTATTTGTAAACAGCAGGAAGACTAATGCAAGGAAGCCACTAATACTATACAGATCTACTGCACTTAATATATCGTTTTCAAATGTGGCTAGTCTTCTGTATAAGCATATTCCTATAATGATAAGAAATACTCCTAATATAGCATAAAAGAAAAACCGTTCAGCTTGCAGAAAAGCCTGTGCATACATAAGCCTTTCTGTACTGCAGAATAACAGCAGCATTGCTGGTGCAATCAAAAAGTGTTTTTTATCCAAATGCATTAGCAGCAAGTAAAAAGTCAAATAAAGGAGACTGATGAAAAATTCATAATAAGAGAATTCTGCTAATATGAGCCAAGAAACAATTCCCAGCAAACTAAACGGGATAAAAAATAATAATAATGATTTACCGCTATTCCGTTTCTGATACAAGCGTTGGCCTAATATAAGAATACTAGTGTAAAGAAAAGCTTGCGATACTTCTGTACCGCCAACAAAAGCAAGATGCTTTTCCAATGCGAAAAACATAAAAAACGAAAGATAGGCTCCATAATGCATGAATATTTTTACATATTTCTGTTTTATCAGATAAGCACTCGCTGAATAGGCAATAAAGCTGAACACAAAATGAAGCATTGCGTTACTATAGTTAAATATAACATCAAAGCCTAGTGCCATTAATAAATACGTATGACCAAATGCTGCTAAAGGTAGCTTAAAGTCTTTATTTTTCATAAACACTGCAGCTAATAACAAGAGAATCCAGCCATAAAGAGCACTTTTCTCGTACATCCAATCTGATGACGAAAACAGCAAATCAATCAAGGAAAAATAGCAGAAGCACGAAACTGCAGTAATCAGCCATGGGATTGCTTTTTCTCGTCGCAATTGATAAAACAAGTAAAAAACAAAAATTCCACCAGCATAGACAGCCGTTTTTGCAATATCACTATTAGATGGCGCTGTTACGGTCAATAGCACTGCCACCATATACATAAATTGACTTATATAAAACCCGTTTTTTCCCACTCCTTCATCTTTTCCTTGGTACCATTTGCTTAAAGCTAATATGCTGATACTAGCCAAAGCAACAGAAACGAAGTGCCCTAAATCTTGCAAGCCTTGTATAGCTGAAAACAATGTGACAAACGCAACACTATAAACAATTGGAATAATTAAATTCAATAATGTAAAGCCTGTTATCTCTATGTTTTGCCTCTTTATATATAATAAGGTGAATCCAAGGAGGAAAAGCATAAAGCACACTTCCCAACCGCCAAAGAAAAACATGGCACTGCCATATGTACATAAAACCATCGTACCAAGTGTTACATCGCTTGAGCTTCTTTTTATCACTTGCAACATTGGAACATTATTAAATAGGCTTAACAAAAGTAATAAAAGAAAGGCACTAACATAACTGACCACTAATAAGCTGTTTAGATCGTTAACAAGAATCCATTTTAACGCAAGCTGCCAAAAGCTCATCCCCCATAATAATGCAGGCAAATATGGAATAATACGTGTAGGAAGATGTTTCGTTAAGTATACAAATTGGGCTCCAAGCAGCAGTAAAGTTATCGTGATAATATACGAACCGCTCCAAACAAGCTCTAGTCGAAAAACAGCACTGTAAATAAGACTTGCCAATCCAACCGCAATACTTGTATGCTCCCAGGTTTTTTTCAAATTCATTTCTTTTTTTACCATGGCTAAGAAAAGGAAGACGCCAGCTAAAGCAGCAAAGGCCAATGGCATCCAGTTAGACAGAAATTCGTAAGAAAAAAGCTGATAAACTCCAGCACTTGCAGTCACTGTTACCAAAAGATGAACATCTTTCTTGTTTGTTTCAAGGAGGAAAAGGAAGTAGACAGCACTCATCAATAAAAAATTCCAGCCTTGAAATATCGAAGATTCATAGAAAAAGCTAATGAATAAAGTTGTGACAATCATATGTACGAGCATATAGACAGGCAAGAGACGAAGATAACCACTTAACCAGGCTTTTTTGTATTTCGCCATAAACAGAATAATCAAGAAATTAAAGATAACCATTAAAAGTGTGAACACATCTAGCGGTAAGGATAATGCTAATACCCCAAAGGCAACAGTTGACGAAACAGCCGTCAATGCCAATACACGAAAAAAACTTGATTGCATCCTTTTCGCTAGCTGGTGATAAACAATCACAAGTACTGTTCCTGCAATCGCCCCAAACAGATACCTTCCTTCCCCTTCATATGAAAGATAAAAACCTGCTAAATGAAAGAAGTTGACGGAAAGAAATCCAATAGGCAGAAATAATCCGCCAAGAACGGTAAAGGCGAAAGCTGTTTTTTCTATTTTCACAATATTTTTTGCGATAAAACCGAATCCAAAAAATAAAATAGAGACAAAGAAAATGCTTGCTGCCTTCATCCACCCAACCATTGTGCTCCAATTGCTTGTTGCGACAAAAAGGCCACCTAGTAAAAGCAAGAAAACGCCAAGATACAAAAGATAGGAAATATTACGCTCACGCAGCTCCTCTTTACTGCGGACTTTTTTCATTTTTTTCTTCTTTTCGCGAATTTGTTTTTGTTCAAGTATGTTGTCTTGTTGTACCACTTCCTTCTTCGGTAAAACAACTGCTGCCTCTGTATCTTGGACATAGTCCTTATAACCGGAAAGAACTTCCTCGTATGCTTGCGAACGTATGTATTCGTGATCCTTAAGCAGTTTAAGCTTTGTCAAAAATGAGTTCTCAGTCATTCACCATAACCCCTTATGATAATTTTGTACATAATGTGTAATATTACAATATTTATTAATAAATTTCAATAATATGTACAAAAGTAATAAAAAAAGCTGCCGGCAATTGTAGCCAAGCAGCAAAAAATGTTAATTTGATATTTTTTTCAACCTAAATGCTTCTTTATCAATATTATCTAAGAACGGATTAGGTATATTTTCTTCCCTATAAACGTAAAGCTCATGCATCGCTCTTGTGCATGCCGTGTAGAAAAGCTCCTTCTCCATTTCATTCACATAAACCGAGCTATTATATAAAATAACAGCGTCGAATTCAATCCCCTTTGCTAAATAGGCGGGAACGACTGAAATTCCCTTTTCATAAGAGATTGTTCCCTTCTCCAATAAACGGACACCACCAGATCCTTTTAAAGATTCATACACTTCCATGCTTTCCTTTTGTGTTTTGCATATAATGGCGATGGTTTTATTACCTTCTTCTTTTAAGTGCTGCAAATCCCCTTCAATATGTGCCAAAATCGTTTTTTTATTAGGTACTTCAATAACCAACGGCTTATTTCCATGACGGTTAAACGGCTCTATTTCATCCCCATTATGCGCCATGCTTCTAGTAAATTCAATAATTTCACTTGTGGAACGATAGCTTTTGGTTAAGGTTATCTTCTCCACATCTTCATCCGTTCCATCTCTTAAGAACTCATCATTACCATGTGCAAAGATAGCTTGATTTAAATCACCTAAAAAAGTCATTTTGCTGTATGGGAAAAGCTGCTTTATATAGCTTATTTGGAATGCTGAATAATCCTGTGCCTCATCTATGAATACTTGCCTAATACCTGTATTTGCTTTTTTGCCTTCCAGCATATCCTTTAAATAAGCAAATGCTGTCGCATCCTCATTCCATAAAATCCCCTGTTCAAGATTTACAATAGTCGTATTCACTATGCTGGTCCACTCATCATCTGACAGATCATCTGATCTTTTGTCAAAGGCATTTTTGTATATTTGTCCATAATCAATAAATCGCAAATTCTTTATGCCCTTATAAATAGATTTGAATCGCTTATTCACAATAACCTTTCGAAGAACAACTTCTTCCTTATCAAAGTAAGAAAATTCATCATCATCACGGTTATTTTTCTGGGCTGCTTTATAGGCACTTAAATAATCTTCCTTATCAAGCAGCATCATTTCTTCATCGACCCAGGACTGTTTTCTTTCAGCTTTAGCATGCTTTCTCATCTCTGATTGCGCCCAATCCTTTAAACTCTGCATGCGATTTGGAATGGTGACATGGTCATCCAGCTCATAAAATTTCCTCGCTAATTCCTCTTTCGAAATCAGGACCTTCTTACGGAAGGTGATATTTTTAAAAACCATACCATCTTTTGATAACCCCTGCATGTATTCATCCAGATGCTGCTTGAAAGGAAGGCTGCTTTTATATTGAATACCTGCAAGTCGAAGCTTACTGCTTTGTTCATTCTCATCAGAAAGCAGTGCTTCTAACTGTGTAAAAGGATCTTCTACATCAAATGATTTTCCGACCCTATTAAGAATGTATTCATGCCATGTTGTCTGCTGCATATTCTCTTCCCCAAGCTCAGGCAGCACTGTTGATACATAGCTGTTAAATAATGGATTTGGGGAGAAGAGCATAATGTTATCAGATTTAAGCGTATCACGATGTCTGTAAAGCAAAAATGCGACCCTTTGCAGTGCAGCAGAGGTTTTTCCACTGCCTGCCACGCCCTGAACAATTAAATATTTACTTGTTTCATTTCGAATGATTCTATTCTGTTCTTTTTGAATTGTCGCTACAATGCTTTTCATCATGGAACTAGCATTTGTGCCAAGCACCTCAAGCAGCAATTCATCACCGATTGTAACACCTGTATCAAAGAGGTTAAGGATTTTCCCATCTCTGATTAGAAATTGCCTTTTTAGCTGAAGTTCACCGTCGATTTTTCCTTCAGGTGTCTTATAGGAGGCAGCACCTGGTGAATAGTCATAATAAACACTTGAGATAGGTGCTCTCCAATCATAAATATAGAAATTTTCATCATTTTGATCCATAAAGGAGGTAATCCCAATATAAATTGCTTCTGCATCCTCCTGATCTTCCTTAAAATCAATTCTTCCAAAATACGGTGAATACTTTAATTTCTCTAATGTTTTTAACTGTTTATGTATTTGACCGATGCTCCGCTCACGTTCGCCTAATAGCTCTGCCTGCTGTCTGAGACTTATATGCGTTTCTAGCACATCATCTGGTTCATCAAAGTTAACTGTTACGTCTTCCCAGAAGGTTTCACGAAGATGTCCTGCATCACCGCCAACATCTTTTTTATTCCCTTCTAATTTATCTATTTTTTTGCCGATTTCATGTATTACCATATCAGCTCTTTGCTGTTCTTTTGAAATCTCTTCTATGTCCTTTTTGCTCATGTTTTTTTACCACTCCTTGTACGTTACTATTTGACAAGCAGGAATTTTTATGATAGTATAATGTTAGGTTATTATAAATAATTTACGATCGTTATTATTTATAACTTTTCAAGTATACCATAAATGCTATTACATATCTATAAAATCATCCCATGCCTTATTAGCATGGGATTTTTTATGTTTCATAAAAATGACAATACCTTATCCGATCTTTGCCACTTTTCTTTTCAACAGAAGGGTATCCTTCCTTTTTAAGTATACGTAGTAAGCAAAGAAAAATACACCACTTAATGCTCGCATAACAGAGGAAATATTCATGGCACTGTATATATTCGTCATTTCCAGCAAAACAACACCGAACTGTGGTGCCGCAAAAGCGACGAGTGCCAACAGGATATTGTAATTAGAGATGCTTTGACTTCTGGTTTCCTCTTTTGTACTGTCTAGCAGCTGATTGAACAATAACAAAACAGTTCCTGACACGAACAAGCCTGCCAACAAATTGACAGCGACAATATACGGCAGGTTAGTCGACAGCACGGTCATAAATGGAGTAGTTGCCATTCCTATCGAAACAAGAACAAGCATTTTAGAATGGCTATGCTTTTCTGCCATCCTTCCCCACCATTTAAAGCTGACAATTTGTCCAATTGAATTGGCGACCGCAAAAAGACTTACCCATAATCCTGTTGCTCCAGCGTACTTGATTTGATAAATACTGAACAGTGACCAGCACATTTGCCAAGCAAAATTAAAAAACAGACTGCATAAAAGAAAATATAAAAAAGGTTTATGCTTAAAAACAGACAAGCCGAACAATGAATTATTAGCAGCTGCCACTCTTTTCTTTTTCGGTTCAACATGTTTTTTCAAGTAGGTTATTTCTAATAAACCACATACAAAAGCAGCTATAAATAACAGCTGGTATGGCAATGGATTGCCTGCATCAAATAGCTGCAGGAATAAACCGACAATAAAGGTTGAAATCATTGCTACAACGGTCATTACTTTATTACGTGTACTAAAAAACACATTTCTTCTCTGCTCCGAAACGATATCTGCAATCAATGCTTGCCAGCTTAGATTGGCAAAGGAAAATGGTAAATTCATCAGTGCCACAAGCAATATGAAAGTCCAGCTTTGTATGGAATCAGGCAGAAAAACGACAAGCGCCATGGCAAGTAAAAATATTCTTGCCATCAGAAAAGAATACACCGTAAACATCTTTTTACTTTGAAGCTTATTCATAATAATGGAACCGATAATCATTGCAAACATCCCAACAAATTGAGGCAATGATCCAATCAAGCCGAGCTCATAATTTGAAACACCAAGAACACTTATAGCGAAAAGAGGAAAATAATTATTAGATATATTAAGAATTAAAGTCGTGTATACACCATTCTTAATGCTCCATTTTTCATTAGCGCTATTTACCTGTTCATGCTCATCCATTTGTTAATCATCCATCCTTTTATATTCTTTTTTTCTTTGTTAACGGAATAATACGAAAATTATTTCGAATTCTGAACTTTTTTCCATTAGTAATATTACTCCCTTCTATTAACGGTTACAAGCTTTTTTTTGAAAATTTACAGTACTTTTTTTCGCTAAAAAATTGGCCAAAAATTTAGTTTAGAAGCTTATTTCGTTTTAGAAAAAGGCCCATTAAACGGAAGAAAACGAAAGGATTTATCGTGATAGGAACGCTTTAACTGGAGGTGCTAGTGCCTTTTTGTTACACTGCCATCAATAGCCGTTTCTTAGTAAAATTTTAATACGTAGGCCGCCATTTTGCAGGCAAAAGAAAAGCTGCTTACCGAATTGGTAAGCAGCTTCTTTTTATTCGCCAGATTCTGTTTCTGATTTTGTATCTGTTGCAGGATCTGTTGTGGAATCATCACCGTTTTTTACATAGCTGTAATCATCTCGATTAATTGGTGTGAATCCTTTTGGTGTATAGAATCGAAGTAAATCTTTACTTACAATTGCATCAGATGTTTGCAGCTCTGCAGCAGCATTTTCAGCCTGCTTTGTACATTGAGCAGCATCTAACAGGTCACCATTGTTTGTATCATAGCAATTATCTCCGATTTTTGTTACTGTCGGCGATACATAATCTCCGTTACGGAAAGGAATTGTTTCACGATGATCTTTCGACAGCAAATCAGATCCGATTTGCAGATAATCCTTCGTATCAACACCTAACAAATGTAGAACTGTCGGCATAACATCGACGTCACCGCCGTACTCGCTGACAACCTTGCCTTCCATGCCAGGAACATGGATAAACAATGGAACACGTTGCAATTGAGAATTCATTAACGGTGTTATTTCATCAACACCCATTACCTTCGCCATTGCCGTATTGTGGTTTTCAGAAATTCCGTAGTGGTCTCCATACATTACAACCATTGTGTCGTCATACAGGCCTGATTCCTTCAAGTAGCTGAAGAATTCCTTAATGGACTCATCCAGATAATGCGCTGATTGGAAATAGTCGTTTACAACAGAATCTCCAAAGTCACCAGCAGGGAAATCCGTATCCCCTTCATCCATTTCGAATGGATGGTGGTTAGACAATGTTATGAACTTCGCATAAAACGGCTGTTGAAGTGATTCCAATAACGGCATACTTTCCTTGAAGAAAGGAATATCCTTCATCCCGTAGTTCTTTGTGTTTTCTTCAGACATGTCATAGTACTCTGCATCAAAGAAATAATCATATCCAATTGATTTATACATTTCGTTTCTATTCCAGAATGTCTTGTAGTTACCATGAAAAGCTGCAGACACATAGCCCTTTGTCTTCAGGATAGCTGGAGCAGATTGCAATGTATTTTGTGCTTTATTCACAAAAACAGACCCTTGTGACATTCCGTACAAGGAATTATCCATCATAAATTCAGCGTCAGATGTTTTACCCTGACCTGTTTGGTGGAAGAAGTTCTCGAAGTAAAGTGTGTCTTGCTTACCTACAAGAGAATTCAGAAACGGTGTTACCTCTTCACCATTTAGCTTGTAATTAATGATAAAGCTTTGCAGTGATTCAAGTGAGATATAAACGACATTTTTTCCTTCTGCCTTTCCATAATAAACGGAATTCGGCTCTGCAAAATTGGCATTAATATAGTTTTGAACCTCTGTAATGTCACTGCTGTCAGCAAGAGCTCGTTGGCTCTCAGAGCGAGCATTTTGCACAACATCATATACTGTGAAGTTGTATGCACCCAAATATTTAACCAAATAGTTACGGTCAAAAGATCTGCTTAAAAGCTGTGGACGATCTGCTTCTGCAAGGCCAAGGTTAATAATAAACACAAGGATTGCTAATGCGAATACAGATTTAGCAGCTCTGCGATTTTTTTGCACTTTAGGTTTATAAACCTTCGTTGCCAGCAATACTATTAGTACGATGACATCAAGGAAGTATAAAATATCAGTAAAACGCATTAGCGAGTTTATACTGTCGCTAAGCTGTCCGCCATTCACCTTAACCTGCATAACAACAGGAACAGTGATAAAGTCTGTAAAGAAGCGGTAATAGACGATATTGGCATAAAGCAATGCGGACATGATTCCGCTTATGACAACAATCATAATCGATTGAGCCTTACCTTTAATGAACAAAGCAAGTCCAATAAAGAACAAGGCAGAGCTTAATGGGTTTAAGAACAGAAGGAATTGCTGAAGTGCACCTTCCACTCCAAGACTAAACTCAACCTTATAAGCAATATACGTTTTCATCCAAAATAAAATAATGGCGATTAAAAAGAAAGAAGAATGTTTAGAGAAAAATTTCTTCATTAATTCTGCTGTACCTTTCAATCAAATTCACCTCAATTCAAGTTTTAGCAAAAAATCCAACTGATTTTTCATTGGCTATCACACATAGCCATTTTTTAGTTTTATAGTTTTTTGTTTTTAATTCCTGTTTTAGTAAAAGCCAAGATTCGCCATAATCAAGATGTGTTTTGCCTTTACTTTCAAAATAACGTTTTAAATTATACCACAGGATGATTCAAAGAGAAATAAATAATTATGCCTCCATTTCCACATATAACCTCCACATAGTGTTTACAAAAAGCATATAAATTCTTCAAATTAAACCCATCTTACAATAATTACAAAAAAAATGCTAGTGAAAAACTATAAGTAAAAAGAATCAAAATCTTTATATAAATTAACTCCATTTCTTTTATTTAAAGAGACCAATTTCTCAAACTTTGTTTGCCCTTTTCTTTTCAAGTATAATAATGGTGAAACCAAACAGGAGGAATAGAGCATGCTTAAATTGAAGCAAACTGAGTTTTTGCAGTCATTGGAGAGCTTACTGAACATCAGCAGCCCTTCAGGCAACACAGTTAATATCATTAACTACATAGAAGACCAATTAACAGCAGAAGGAATTGAAACAAGAAGGAATAATAAAGGCGGACTTATTGCAACAATTCCAGGCAAAACCGCTGAAAAGCAAAGAATGCTGACAGCCCATGTTGATACATTAGGAGCTATGGTAAAGGAAATTAAAGCTAACGGCAGACTTCGCCTTGACCTAATAGGTGGTTTTACCCATAACAGTATTGAAGGAGAAAATTGCCTGATCGAAACATCAAACGGAGACGTTTATACTGGTACAATTCTGCTTCATCAAGCTTCTGTTCATGTATACAAAGAGGCAAGTAAGGCTGAAAGAAATCAGGCAAATATGGAGGTCCGCATTGATGAGCGTGTCGCTTCTGCAGAGGATGTCAAGAAGCTTGGTATTGCAGTTGGTGACTTTGTTTCCTTCTATCCAAGAGTGGAACTAACTAAATCCGGCTTTATTAAATCACGGCATTTAGACGATAAAGCAAGCGTTGCAATTCTGCTTGAAGTGATGAAGGCCTTAAAGACTTCAAGTGAACAAATTCCATATACTACACATTTCCTTATTTCCAATAATGAAGAAATTGGCTATGGCGGAAATTCTAATATCCCAAAAGAAACGGTCGAATATTTAGCAGTCGATATGGGGGCTATGGGAGATGGACAATCCACAGATGAATATACTGTTTCTATCTGTGTGAAGGATGCGAGCGGTCCCTATCATCTTGGCTTACGCAAAAAGCTCGTTAAGCTTGCTGCCGATAACAATATCCCTTATCAGCTTGATATCTATCCATATTACGGTTCAGACGCTTCTGCTGCCATTAGATCTGGTCATGATATTATCCATGGTCTGATTGGCCCTGGAATTGATTCTTCTCACGCTTATGAAAGAACGCATTTCACATCTATTGAAGCAACTGCAAACTTGATTTATGCCTATGTATGGAGTGACATGCTTACCTAATTTCTATCAACAAAAAAACAGCGGCAATTAACGATTGCTGCTGTTCTTTTTATGGGCGCTTACCATTTTGGAGATCCTCAATACTTAACCCGAAATCCATTTGAAAATGGGGGTAATCCTTAAAGCTTCTCCAATCTCCACCCCACTCAAATCCTAATGACTTTGCCATTTCGACAACTTCCGACCAATCACTTTTTGCATTGCCATTTCCGTCATAATCCATGTCCCAAATAACTTCCCCATTAAGATTCATAAGCGCAAAATCAATGGCGAGACCATAATTGTGATAAGATTCTCCGCCTTTTGCATTTGTGACAACATCACCAGATGCTGTCCTGCCTTGCGCATATAGCTTATCCTGTTCCTCTGAGCTTCTGAAATCTGCTGTTATAACTATATTAATACCTTTATCGGCAGCTAAGCTTATCAGCTCATCTCGTTTATTGGCAACCGTCTCATTTAGCTCTGTAGGCAACGGAGTATCCTGTTGTAGGTCGATTTTTTGCTCTTCTTTCCAATAAGCGATAACAAAAATAGATAATATTAAACAAACTAGAAGGAAGCTAGCAACATTCCTTCGCTTTCGTTTTGGTGTCTTCTTCAATGAATCTCTCCCTATTTCTTCTATAATATACTTGCAAAAGCCCGATCGGTAACTTTAACTTTTATTTATACATTTCTGAGGAAGCAAGTTTTTTCGCTTCAAAGTATAAAACCTGAATAAACTTTTTCGTATGGATTTTAACTTGTTTTGGTGATATGAATTCTTCATTACGAAGTTCCGTCATTTTACATCTTATCGTCGAAAAGTCAAAAAACTTTGTTGCGTAGTTTTCAAATTTTCCATTTGTTGACTCGCTCAAGCCAATGTTTGCCCAATGTGTTATTGATTGGTTGATGGCTCTTCTCACACGCTGTTCACTTGCTTTTGTTTCTCGATTCAATTCTAGAGATGAAGCTGTCTCTCCTAATCTCATGATGGAGAGCTTTTCAAAAAGCTCTTTCAATGAGGGAAAATGGAGATCAAACCCATCATTTATTTCATGTTCATACAAGTATTGCACCATTTCCAGCAGATCTTTACTGCCATTTTCTCCTATTATACCAAGTTCTGACAACAAAAACTCAGCAGATTCGACAATTTTCACCCCTGCTTGAGTAACACCATTGCTTTGTATGTCCTGCTTATGTGTGCCCATTAACCCATTTAGGGAGCGTCTGATATTATTTACGGTTTTTTCAAGTTGTATCGTTTGTATCACCTTATGGATAACGGCAACCAGTTCTTTTTTATTAATCGGTTTTGTTACATAATAGTCGATACCTTCCGTATATGCAGCACCAATTAGTTCTTTTGCTTCAACCTGGGAAAGCATGATTACCTTTCCTTTAAACTCACCATTCCAAGATTTTATTGTTTCAATACCATCACTGTCCGGCATCAGCAAATCCATGATGACGATATCAATATCATAAAAGCTTAGAACATTGCTTGTTACCTGACACCCTGTCTCAGCTTCACTAACTACCGTTCCTAGCTTTTCACCTTCGATGATATGCTTTAATACAGAACGAACCGCCCCATCATCATCCACTAAAAAAAATCTCATTATTATGCCCCTTTTTCCATTTTACTAAAAATTGATTAGAAATTTCAGCTGTCAGCACTTCTAACCAATAGCCCATATAAACGCTTAAATTGTATATTCCTTATTCCACTAGCACAAACTTATTACAAAGCAAGGAATCATTTAAGTCGCTTTTTATCAAAATAGTACTACAAATTTTCATTTTTTGGGTATTTTTTTATTTTTCACACAATTCAGAGGGTAGTTATTCTTGCATCCTGTTCATTATAACAGGGTATAAATAAAGGGCATGTGCTAAATATCACTTTCGTGATAAAAGCCCCATACCCATGTTACTTTTGAAAGCTTCTTTCTTTATTAGCAAAATGTCGGTAACGTGTGCAATGAAGCATGCTGATATAGAAAGGAGTTCTCATTAAATTAGAAGAATGATTTTGCGCCTAAATAACGGCTTTTCCAATAGGAATTACTCATATCCGTAATTGTAACACCTGTCGATGATCCTGCATGAATAAACTTATTATTCCCCATGTAAATACCTGCATGGGAAGGACCTGATGTTGTTTCATAAAATACAATATCTCCTACTTCTGGTTTAGCTACTACTGTTCCAGAACTCCACATTGTTGCAACAGTTCTTGAAATGGATAAGCCTACTTTGCTATAGGAATAATTAATAAATCCACTGCAGTCAAATCCAGCTGGTGTACTTCCGCCCCATACATATGGAACACCAATATACTTTTGTGCTTCTGCAATCAAAGCAGATGCTTGAGAAGATTTATTTTGCGTTGGTGCAGCAGTCGTACCACCTGAAGCAGGTGCTTTTACATTCAGGACTTGTCCAACGAAGATTGTATTAGTGGTCATTTTATTCCATGTCTTTAACTGGTCTACTGTAATGTTAAACTTTAATGAAATAGACCATAAAGAATCGCCGCTTACTACTTTGTAGGTTGCAGTAGTTGAAGCCGTAGTTGAAGTTGAAGCCGTGCTTTGTGAACCATTCGATGTAACAATCATCAACGATTGACCAACTTTAATTGTATCACTCGTTAAACTGTTCCATTCTTTAATTTTCGCAGTAGTTGTATTATAGGCTACCGCAATTTTCGACAAAGCATCTCCACTCTTGACTGTATAATGGATATGCGCAGGAAGCAATGTTAATTCTTGTCCTACCTTAATCACTGTATTACTCAATTTATTATACGCCGTAAGATTGGCAACTGAAATATTATTGGCAGCAGAAATCTTCGTTAATGTATCACCTGATTTTACAACGTACTTCTTCTCGTGAGCACTTGCAGTTGTCTGAAATCCGGCAAAAATAATCGTCGCTGTTGCACAAACAGTAAGCAGCTGTTTTTTCATGTAGTGGCATTCTCCTTTGTGTGTGTTGTACTGTCTCTGACTCTTATTCTAATAACTAGCTTACTAGATTCCTATGCATAAAAGCTGGATGATTTGGTCTATTTTTCCTTTTGAAAACCAAAAGACTTTATTCACGCATAAATACCTATTAAATACAGTAGAATTATCCTAGTTTTTTTCCATAACAATCATCTGTTTCCATATATAAGAATGGAAGCGACAAACAAAAAAAGTAATCCTTTTAAACACAATGGTCCAAAAGGATTACAATCTATTAAAATAAATGATGAAATTGAGTCGTACTGCCGTTTTGACCTGATATTACTTCTAATTGCACATCAATTCTTTCCTTTAATTCAGGAACATGTGAAATAATTCCGACCAATCTGCCTGTACTTTGTATTTCCATTAATGTTTCAATTGCTTGATCCAATGATTCAGGATCCAATGTACCAAAGCCTTCATCAATGAACATCGTTTCTAATGAAACTCCGCCGGCATATGACTGAACCACATCTGCTAAGCCTAATGCCAATGACAAGGCAGCTTTAAAGCTTTCTCCACCAGATAATGTTTTCACATGTCTTTCTTGGCCAGTATATTGGTCAAAGACAAGCAGCTCCAATCCACTTTGCACATTTCCCTTAGAGCGGTCTTTTTTTCTAATGAGCTTATATCTTCCACTTGTCATCTTCACAAGCCTGCTGTTAGCTTCCTGTAAAATATCATCTAAAAATGCTGCTAAGACATATCTTTCAAACGTCATTCTATACGTGTTTTGACCTCTAGTAATGTCGTATAAATGGCCAATAAGCTTATAGCTTTCCTCGAGCTCTTTCATATCACTGTTAATTTTCTTTACCTTAGCCATTATTTCTTTATTGTCCTTTTCCTTAATCAGGAGGTTCGTATGCTCCTGCTGCATAACAGCAATTTCTTCATCAAATACTTTTCTTTGTGCTAATAATGATTCCATATCTGGCGTCTTAACGTCTCGAAGTATTTCCTCTAAGTCACTAAATCGATCAGAAATAGACCGATATTGTTCTTTATATTGCTGAATGCTGTTTTGCAGTGCTTCAATTTCGCCAGCAGGAAGCTTTGCTTGATGAAATTGTCCATATGTGGCAAAGCCCTCACTTGTCATTTTTTCCAAGAAAATTTTCCGTTCTGTTTGCAGATTTGCAGCAATATCCGTATGCTGTTTTTCTAGGCTTTCCATTACACCAAGTTCCTTCTGCTGTTTCGTCTTTAGTTCTTGGAGTGCTGCCTGTGATTTGCTATACAATTCCTCCAACGTTGCAAATTTCGACTTGGATGCAGCGAACTCCCGTTTAAAGCTTTCAGTATGTCGGAGATTTTCTGGAACAGCATTCTTCTTCGTGTTAAGCGCTGATTCCAATTCTGTCTTTTTGAGAATTAAATGATGGCTTTCTTCTATTGCTTTTTCAAGTTGGCCATTGTTTGATTCAATTGCTTGTTGCAATTCAACTGTTGCTTTATCCAACCTTTCAAGCCTGCTCGCAGCCTCTCCAAGGCTTCGCTGTACCTGCTCAAGCTCCTCTACCTCACGAGCAACTACTTGCTTCATCTCAACAGCAGACCAATTGGCGGCATCTGCTCTTATGGATTGCAGCTCTTTACTGCCTAATTCCAGTTGTTCTGCTAAAAAGCTTATTTGCGAATTTATTTGAACTAATTCTGTTTCTGCAGCAGTCTTTTGCTTCTCAATGGTAGCTGCATCACCTTTAGCGCTTTTAATATCTTCCTGTGAGGGGATATTAACATTGTTACTGCTTGCAGGAGCTGGGTGATGTTTACTGCCGCAAACAGGACATGGTGCGTCTTGTTCCAGGCTTAAGGATAAATGGTAGGACTGTCCAGTAAACCAATCGTTTTCAAGCTTTTCCACTAAAGATTTTGCATCCTCAAATCGGGCAAGAATATTTGCTGAAAGTTCCTTTTTCTTACCAGCTATTTTTGTTTGTTCTGCTAATCTTGTTTCGATTGAAATCTGTTTATCCAGCTTTTCCAGCACATGCTTTTTATCTGCCAAAAGTCCCTTGTTTTCTAGTAAGGTGATTTTGCTGCTTTCAAGCTCCTGTCTGATTTCCTTATATCGCCGCAAATCCTTTTCGTGCTGCTCCTTGTTTTTCAAAATTGATTGCTTGTTTGCTTCCTGCTCCATTATTTGCGCAGAAGTTTTCGCAACAGCAGCCTCAAGCATGGCAAACTGTTCAACATCTTTTTGAATAGTTTTCAAAAAGGAAATATAGTCGGATAGCTCTTTTCTTTCAAGCTCCTTATCTGCTTCACGTTGAAAAGCCTTTTCAGCTTCTATCATGTTTTTCGCGATTTTTTCCAACATTGCAGCTATTTGCGTTTTTTCCTGCTCGCATTTGTCCAGCTGCTTCTTCAAGTGATGGCATATTTCCTCCTGCTGTGTGAGCATTGCCGCTTTTTGGGCGAGCAATGCTGCTTTTTCATTTGCATTCACCATTTCACGCTGTTCCTCAAGCCTATCCTTTTGCAGCTTCAGATCGTTCTTCAGCTTCATTTGCTTTAATACAGCCTCAGCCTCAAACACTTTATTATTAAGGTCATCTCGGTCCTTATTCTTTTTTTCAAGCTCTGCCTTTAACTCTTTTGTTTTTTGGGCCATCATCTCGATTTCTTTTTTAAGCAAAGGCAAAAGAACAACATCGTTATCATTTCCTTCTATTATCAGGCTGTAAAGCTCCTCGACAAATACACTGGAGATATTGGCTAAAGCAGATTTTCTCATCAACAGCTGCTGTTCCACATTTCTCTTCAGCTCTGATGATTTGTCCTTAAGCTTATCTTCCATGTATTTATATATTTCTGTGTGGAAGAGCTTCTGGAGAATTGCTTCCTTCTCCTTACTGTCAGAAGTCAAAAGCTTTCTAAATTCACCTTGGGGAATCATAAGAATTTGCCTAAATTGATTACTGTCTATTTGCATAATCTCTTTAATTTTTTCTTCCACTTCTCTTATCGAGGAAGCGATGTTTTTTAATTCTCCGTTTCCATCATAAACATACAGCTCTGCTTTCGCACCGATTGTAGTGAAACCATCGCCTCTTTCTTTCTTTTTGTCTTGCTGCGGCGATCTTGTAATTAGATAGCGCTTGTCTCTTAACTTGAAATCAAGACTAACCTCTGTTAATAAGGAATCTGCCGCAAACTGACTTCTCAGCTCAGGTCCATTTCTGTCTTCTCCACTTGCTTTTCCATATATCGCATAGCTGATTCCATCAAAAATCGTCGTTTTACCTGCTCCTGTTTTACCAGAAATCACAAACATTGTCCGAGTTCCTAGCTTTGTAAAATCAATTGTTTCTGTCTTAGCATATGGGCCAAATGCTTGCATCGTTAATTTCAGCGGTCTCATTTTAATGCCTCCTCCCTTCTGACTTTGTCGATAACATTACTAATTATTGTTCGTTTTTCCTCTGTGAAATCAGCAGTTGTCATTTCCTCATAAAAGGACATAAATAAATCCAATTCTGTTTTGCGCTTATGATCTTTTTCTTCTAAGGAAGTTTTTTTCTTCTTATCGATATTTTCCAGTTTCCGTTCCAGATGCAGCACATTCGGATAAACCTGTCTCAGCTTCTGTATAGGATCAAGAATTGCACCCTCATCTAATATCGTAACTTTCAAATAGTCGTCTATTTTTTGCTTGTTATAAAATGCTGGATCCAGTAACTCGTCCATATATCCCTCAAGCTCTCTCATATCCTTTTTTGGTGTAAAGGAATGATATCGCTCCGAGAAAGACCCTTTTTCATCTACTTCAATAATCGATACTGATTTTCGTTGCTTTGCTTCTGAGAAGGAATATTTCATTAATGAGCCAGAATACTTTACGGTAGGATGATTTATAGCATCAGGACTATGAAGATGACCTAAAGCGGTATAAGCAAAAGGTGCAAATAATTCTGCTCCTACACAGCCTGAACCTCCAACAGACAGGACTCTTTCGGAGTCAGATGTTTTTCCTCCAAGAACAAAACTATGTCCGATTAAAATATTGGGCTCATTCACACTGAGCTTATCTTCTATTTTGCCAACAATTGCTTTCATCGCATCATGATGACTAACGATGGATGAATCGCCAAGAAATTCTCTCACCGTTACTGGCTCACAATAAGGAACTAAATAAAAGTTAACACCATTCATATTAATTGGCGTAAGACTGTTTTCTATTTTTCCATTTAAGTAAAATTTATTTTGTTTATACCATGAGCTTCCGAATGACAGTCTTTCTGCACTGTCGTGATTCCCTGATACAGCAAGGACTGGAATATTCATTTCTACATTGATGGTATAAAGTATTTCATCAAGCAAGTTCACTGCATCTGTTGGCGGAATGGAGCGGTCATATAAATCTCCGGCAATGATAACAGCATCTGGCTGTTCTGTTTTTACAAGTTCTACGAATTGATTAAGCATATATCTTTGGTCCTCTGTCATATAAAGACCATGTACTAGCTTTCCAAGATGCCAATCTGCGGTATGAATAAATTTCAAATCTATCACCTCAAAAAATAAAATATATATATATTAAGTCTATTATTTCAACAAAAGCATTGAGACTATTTATCATTATAGCAAACTATTATGTATAGAATGGAGTTTAGTTTTGATGATTCCAAAAAACGCCAAAAGGGGATACCTATTTAATAGGTATCCCCTTTTTATTTATGTTGGTCGATTATTTTTTAACGACATTAGAAGCTTGTGGGCCACGAGCGCCTTCAACAACTTCGAATTCAACTTCTTGTCCTTCTTCTAAAGACTTGAAGCCTTCTGTTTGAATTGCAGAATAATGTACAAATACATCATTTCCGCCTTCTTGCTCGATAAATCCAAATCCTTTTTCTGCGTTAAACCATTTTACTTTACCGTTGTTCATGAAAATATCCTCCTATAAGCTAAAAAAAGCTTTACTTAAAATTACCATTTTATACCGCATTCTTATTACGATTGCCAATCTTTAAAACTATGAAAAGAGGCAGTAACACTTAAATACGTTAACTAACGGTTAATGTAAATTTAACATTTTTAGTTATTATTGTCAATAGAAAACCCTTTCATTTTTCAGATAATTAGTTTTATATATTTTATCCCTTCATTCTATCTGGCAAACTATCAATTGATAGAATCATCTGATCTAGCCTGGTTTCAATCCGATATAACAGATACAAGCATACGACGATTGGAAACCCTGCTTCGCTGATAAATGATAACCATTCAGCCATATTATTACTCCTTTTTAGTTTTTTCAGCTACTTATTAATAAAAGGGACAGCAGAGAAAAACTGTCCCCCCTTCTGCTTATAGTTCATATTCTGTTACATTTCGTTCAATTACACGCACACCCTTAGCAGCAATTAAATCACCATTAGCAGTTGTCAAAACATCTGCAGCAATGATTGTGTCCATAGCTGTTTTCATCGTTTCCATGTCAATTGGCTCTAAAGGCTCTCCAAACGTTAGTTTGGATTGTTTTCCGTTTGCAGCAATAAAGGTTAATTCCAGTGTTTTCGTCATTTAGTCCACCTCCTATTTATTTAACTAAGATTATCTCGTAATATCATAGCTTTCATGCTTTGTCACAGAATGAACAGGATATTTCACGATTGATTCAATGGAATCTGCAGCTTGAATAATTTGGTCTGGAGCAGCTGTTGCCTTGACTAGATTAAAGGTTTTACTGATAAGCTGCGGGTCTCCATTTTCCTTCACACCATTTTGAAAATATAGCTTAATGCTAGTCTCCTTCAATAATGATTGGGCCATTTCCCATCACCTCCTTTCCCCTTCTATATAGAAAAGAAAAGAGATAATGGACAGGTAAACACGAAAGGAAAAGAAAATATATATTAAAATACACTCTTACTTTAGGTATGCGAACATACGTATGAAAGCACTATTTCATAGAATATAGTATTAAAGGATCTAACGGAGGGAAGCAACATGGAATTGGAATTATTGAAGGCATATATTAATGAAAATTATTATATTTTTATACCAGTTCTATGGGTGATAGGATATGCGCTAAAACAAACACCTCTGATACCAAACTGGCTTATTATCTGGATTTTGCTGGTATTTTCCATTATTCTCGGTACTTGGATCACTGGTTTTCACCTATCAACTATTATTAACGGCATTTTAGTTACAGGAGTCGCGGTATTAGGACATCAAATGATGGCGCATATGCCTTTTAAAAAATAATAATTATTTTTAAAGAAAAAGAAGCCTTGTGCTTATTAGGAAACCTTTAAGCAGCACAAGCCTTCTTTTTTATATTATTCATGGTTATAAAACAAGGGTTATGGTAACCTTCCTTTTCGATAAAACACTATCTCTGAAAGCTGTTTTTGCTTAGCTTACATACCCCTTTTATTTAATTGCTTTGCTAACCTTCATCTTCTTCCCTTTAATCGTTGCATTTTCCATTGCTTGGAGGACTAATGATCCTTTACCATTTAAAATATCAACATAAGACATATTATCGTGAATCGTAATTATGCCAATGTCATCAACCGTAACGCCAGGTATTTTCGCAATAGTTCCAACAAAATCTACTGGGCGAATTTTCTTCTTTTTCCCGCCATTAAAATGGAGTTTAATAATATCTTGATTGATTCTTGCAGTTTTATTATTCTTTACCACTCGGCGGCCACTGATTTTTTCATCAAAAGCGGCTTGCCCGCTGGCAACTGCCTGTTTTGTTGGTGGTTCCATTTCAGTCAACTCAAAGCCAATATAATTTTGGATTGCTTTAAGGAATTTCCCCTCATATGGCGTTGTAAACGAAATGGCTTTCCCTTTTTTACCGGCACGCCCAGTTCTGCCTGATCTATGGACATAGCTCTCTCTTTCCATAGGGATGTCGTAATTAACAACTAGCGTTACATTATCAACATCAATTCCTCTAGCCGCTACATCTGTTGCGACAAGATAGCGGAAGTTCCCCATTTTGAAGCCATCCATTACCGCAAACCGATCTTCTTGCTCTAAGCCGCCATGAATTTTTTCACAGGAATAATTTGCTCTTTCCAATTCTGAGAAAACAGTATCAACGTGCTCCTTTGTGTTGCAGAAAATAATACAGCTATCCGGATTTTCAATAACAGTTACGTCTTTGAGTAAGGATAGTTTTTCTTCTTGCTTTACTTCTATTTTATAGTGATCTATTGTGCTAGTTGTTACCTCATTTGAAGCGATTTCGATGTTAACAGGGTCTTTCATATATTTATGACAGAGGCCTTCCACATCCTTAGGCAATGTCGCAGAAAATACCATTGTCACTCTATTTGTAGGGAGTTCCTCCATAATTGCTTCCACTTCATCAATAAAGCCCATATTTAGCATTTCATCTGTTTCATCAATAACAAGATACTTTATCTCGTCTAATACTAATGTTCCTCTTTCAATATGATCCATAACACGTCCAGGTGTTCCGACAACTACATGTGTTTTTTGCTTCAATTCTTCTTTTTGTTTGGCAAACGGTTCTTTTCCGTAAACTGCCATTGCTTTTATTCGTTTAAATCTTCCAATATTAGTAATATCCTCACGAACTTGAGCTGCTAGCTCCCTTGTTGGTGTTAGAATTAAAGCTTGTGGCTTTTTTTCTTCCCATTTAACCATTTCACAAATAGGGATACCAAAGGAAGCTGTTTTCCCACTGCCTGTTTGAGACTTCACTACTAAGTCATGGTCTTCTAAAGCAAGTGGAATTACTTTGTTTTGAACTTCTGTAGGGTTCTCATATTTAAGTACAGAAAGTGCTCTTTTTATTTCATCACTTAATTGATAGTTCTCAAAGCTTATATTACCCATAAAAAAAACCTCATTCTTTAAATTATTCGATATATATATAGGATTCTCTTTAACAAATAGGTTATGCAAATATACATATCCTTTTATTATACTTGAAAGAAGGGTGAAAAAGCTGCTATTTCCATTTTAAAAATAATACGATTTAATTTCTTTTGTTTTTTACCATATATGGTTAAACACTGAAACAAAAAACAAAGAATCTAGTTAAACAGAAAGCACCAAATAAAAAAACTGAACTAATCGATAATATAGTTCAGTTTCATCCTAAATTAGTTCGTTTCAACCTCTTATGTTGGTTATTTATTAAGCGTAGCTTTTTTGTAATAATTGGTCATACTCTTCCCAAAACTCTATGTACATTTGTTTATCATAGTCATCATTGAAAGCTTTTGCCGGTGAAGTCTCAAAGAGTTGTTTTGCGTGAGAACGCAAACTGGAGTATTTGTTGTTTATAATACTCGCACCTCATTTATCAGCTATTCTCTACCGATAATTATTATGTGTCGGGTTAAACACATCTTCATGTGTATATCTTACTAATGAGAAGTTATCGACGTTGTAATGACCATGTAATGTTTCGTTATGATGAAGAATTATTTGCTCAGCCGTCAGAACTGCTGAATCAGATGTGGAATGTCCGTCACCAACTAGCGTTACATCAAAGTGATTTACCGTTGCTGTTCTTACAGCCGCATCCACACAATGCTCTGTCTTACAGCCCATCATTATTATATGCTCCACCTTGTTTTCATTTAAAGATTGCAGTAACGGAGTATCATAAAAAGGGTTTGTAGCTTTTTTATCAAAAAGCAGGAAGTCGACAGGTAAATGAATATCTGTATGTATTTGAAAGCCTGGACCTTCTCCACCTGCAGTATCCAAGTCTCTAATAAAAATAATTAATGCATTGGCATCAATAGCCTTGTTTATCACCGTATTAATATTATTGATAAGTAATTCTTTTTCCAGTACACCTTTCTCTAAAATAGATCCGTCTATTAATTCTTGTTGGGCATCAATAATAAGTAATGCTTGGTTCAAAATAATTCTCCCCCTTTAAAGGAATATATACTATTATTTTACAATATTTATCTTTAACCTTACAAATTCTGTTAATATATAAAAAAGAAAACTATGCACATGCCTTATAACTTTTATAGTAGCTGTATTTATTGTTTTATGAGGCAGCTATTAAGCAAGAGGATAATATTGGGGAGCTCCCTATTTATTGTAAATTAGCAGCGGTTATTTTATGGTTACCTAAAAAAATCCAAGAGCGAAGAATTGCTTTTTCCTTTGTATTGTATGCTTTGTGGTTTTCTTTCATTTTTCATTTTATGGTTTTTCACATTGTTCGCCTTTACCATAGCCATTCTATTTTTCATTATTGATGAGATATTAAAATATTACGACAGAAAAGATAGAAGGAGGTAGGTATGCTCTAAACATCAAAAAAACCTTATCCATCCTAGGATAAGGTTTTAGCTTGTTTTTAATTGTGCAGCTAGTTTTTTATAATTAAGCAGCATCGCTATTCTCCATGGTACGATCATGGAAAAGGCAAGTATCCAGAACATACCGCTTAGTGCACCGACATCAATGGAGCTGCTTAATATTATTTTGGCAACGATTCGTACTGCAAGTAATCCAAATAAAATAAAAACAAATGCTTTTGATCTTTTTAAATAAATATCATTCTCTTTTATCTCAAAGCTTGATGTTTTAATCAGCAAGATGGAGAACAACATTCCAATAATGCAGGATTCTAGTATTTCCGTTTTCGTAACTGCAAATACTGGGAATAGAAACATCAGTGCCCCAGTGCTCATCATGACTGGCGGCAAAATGATTTTTTTTGCTGATACTGGTTTTTTGGCTGACTTCATCCGGACAAACATAAAAAACGTCCCCATAAATACAGCTATAATTGATGAAATAATGACTGATGCCATTGCTCATCTCTCCTTTTATCTAAAGCAGTTTGAAACTGCTGATGATCATTTTATCCTATTCTATATTAACAAAGTTTATCTATTTTTAAAAGAAATAAAAAACGGATATGATTTACATCATACCCAAAACTCTTAAACATTAGCTCAATACTCTATTAATAGCTTCTAATACCCTATTTTCATCAAATGGTTTTACAATAAAATCTTTAGCGCCTGCTTCAATTGCTTCGACTACCATTTTTTGCTGCCCCATTGCTGAACACATGACGACTTTAGCATTTGGAAATTCTTTTTTAATTTCCTTCACTGCTTCGAGTCCGCTCATTTCTGGCATAGTAATGTCCATTGTGACAAGATCCGGGTCTAATTCTCTATAAAGACGAATAGCCTCTAGCCCGTTTTCTCCCTCTCCAACCACTTCATGGTTTGCTTTGCTTAGTATGTTAAAGAGTGTTAATCTCATAAATTTTGCATCGTCTACAATTAATATTCTTGCCATAGCTGTTCCTCCTCAACAAAAAACGGACAAAATACTTTATCACCTATTTAAATGCACCTTAAACAATATAACGAAACTTCCTGATCTTTTCAATCACTATTTTGTTTAGTTCAGTGATGCAATTACTTACCTATTATTATACAGGAAAGTAAAAAATTTAAAAGCCTCTGAAGCCGCCAAAGATTGGCGAAAGCACTCGAATTATGACATTTAGCCCATTAAAATACAAAATAATTCCCATAATTATCATAAAAACTCCTCCAATTCTCATAAATGACCTGCTGTAGCGTCTAATGAGTGGAGTGCTGCCAATGAAGAAGGATAGCAACAAGAATGGGATGGCAAATCCTAAAATATATGCTGACATATAGAGAATACTAGATGCTGGATTTGTGCTTGCTAAATATAAAACTGCTCCTATTATTGGTCCAGAACATGGTGTCCAGCCAGCAGCAAAACTGATCCCGATTAAAAAAGAACCGAAAAAACCTGCAGGTCTTTCCCTAAAGGAGATTCTCCGTTCCTTCATTAAAAATTTCGGGCGAATAATCTCTAAGATTATAAGACCAAAAAGGATAATAATAATAGAGCCTGCTTTCCTTAAAAATTCCATATACTCCCCGAAAAGCGTCCCTATTAACGAGGTACTGAATGCCAAGGCAAAAAATATCGTAGAAAATCCTAATAGGAAAAAAATTGTATGCAAAAGGCTATTTTTATGACGTAAAACAGCATTATTTTTTATACTGTCAACAGACATTCCTGTTATATAGGAGAGAAATGCCGGATATAGCGGCAGACAGCATGGTGAAAGAAAGCTTAAAAACCCCGCCCCTAATGATATGAACAAATTTATATCACTCATCTTATCCCTCCTCCTAACTCCATCCATATACTATATGACAAGCATTCTGTATTATGATATCTTTGCTTTTTTTGCATTTAATTCCAAAAGTCGTTATAATTAAGTTATAGACATGCATAGTAATCAATATTTTTTAATAAACCGTTAAAAAATAGATGCTACTTTTGATGCCTAGATCCGCCGGCATATAAACAATCAACCTTTAAGTGCGACGAATCAGAAAGCTAGAAAGGACATATACCATGTCAAATCAACAGTTGATTTTACTAATAGAACAAAAAAGAGAAACCTTATTAGAAGTCGCAAAATTACATGGTTTTGCTTCTCCAATTGTGATAAAGTGCAGTCAAGAACTTGACGTACTAATAAATAAACTAATGGAGGATTCCCCTAAACAAAAGGAAACCGCCAATTAATAAATCCCCTTCCTAATATAGAAAGGGGATTTATTATTAACTTAGGGAATATTTCAGTAAGATTATTCCCCCGGCAATCGCATAATACGACAAAATACTTTACTATTTTTATAAAAAAACGGATTGAAGAAAATATATAAAAATAAGACATCCATATGGATGTCTTTCTCTATTTATAAAGCGTTTTCAACAACTTTATAAACAATACTTTTTCTGATCACCAATCGCTTGTAATTCTCTCTCTTTCATTCGGTGCTTCTTCAACAGAAAAACTTAAAACTTTATCAAAATTAAAGTACTCGCCTGAAACCGAGTCTTGAATCCATTGATTCTTCAAAATAAAACCAGTGGCATTACTTAAATGATTATGTCTAATTATTAAGCTTCTTCTTTCATTATCCCCATAAGTAAAATAAACAATATATTCTTTCATATCGTTGAATACACCTCCTATACTATAACTATTCGGCAATATAACAAACAATTCCTTCTTAATAACGAACAAATCATTAAATTTATTCGATTTAGTGTACGGACGATTTATCAATTAATTAGTCTAAAAGAAGAACTAGAATTACTCAGGCGGGTGCTTGCATCAGATAAAAAAAAGGAATGGTTAATACTCTCCTAGTATATCTTTTAAAGCAAAAAAACCACTTCTTCTAATGGTTTGCTCATTAGAAGAGGTGGTTTTTAAATTGTTTCAATGATAGTTAAACCAAATCAAAGCTTTCTTTGAAGTAAGTTACAATCTATCTTAATGAAAATGATGAATCTCAAACACAAATCAAATACAAGTGGTTAAAACCCTAATAAATTATCGGGTTTTAAGCGCTTTTATTTGCCTTGTTGTTTGTTCATAGCAGCCATCATTTGATTGATTTTCTTTTGGGATGGTTTCATTCCCATTTGCATCATCATCATTTTAAGCATTTGCTCATTAATTGGCGGGTTGTTCTTCAAGTAAGTCATCATGTATCTACGTGCGATGAAGAACCCAATAGCTAGTCCAGCAATCAATGCCAAAACACCAATTAGAATATAAAGCCATAGCATAATTTCTTTTCCTCCTTCATGTTGTCTATTACTTAGTGTACTAGACCAAAGAATATTATACAATATTTGTCCGTTAATTTCTCATGTTCATATCAAATTTCTTTCTTTTATTGGCTTTAGCCATCCAAATCGTGCATTTTCGATGTCTATCGCCAAAAAGGACGGTTCGTTTTTCCTTAATATTTCAAAGAAAATTGACTCAGCATCATAATACCCTTCTGCTTCAATTATTATATATTTCGACGATAAGCTCAACTGGGCACTGCTTAAGTTTCCATTTTCTATGTAATAAGTATGGTTGTCCCGCTGCTTAAAGCTTTTATTTTTCTGCAAATCATTAAAAAGCAGCTTTTGAATTTTCCAAACTGATATAGGAAGTGTGATAAAGTCTATTTGTTTTTCTGTCTCCACTTTAAGCAAGGAATCGTCTGTTTTAGTATGCTCAGAAAATAATTTGTAAAACATTCTTTCTTTCCCATGATAATCTGCAGCAATATCCTCTTTTATTAAATACAAATAATATTTTCTCATACTCTTTACACACCCGCCTATTTGCATCTTTTCTTCTATTATAAGGAAGCAAATGTACAAGTTGTGTCTCAAGCTGTTAAAAAAACAGACTAGTTTTGTCGAATCCTTCATTTATTGGAATATTGTTAAGCAATCAAAAAGAGAAGAGCCGTCAGCTCTTCTCTTATATGGCAGAAATTAGTTGTTATCCAATACAGCTTTCAAGCGTGCAACTACATTGCTTACTGTGAAGCCATACTCTTCCAAAATTTTGTTTCCTGGTGCAGAAGCGCCGAAAGTATCAATTCCTAATACTTCACCTTCATCTCCAGCATATCGATGCCATCCAAGTGAGCTACCCATCTCAAGTGCAAGACGTTTTTTCACTGATTTTGGAATGACGCTGTTTTTGTATTCAGCTGACTGTTGCTCAAAGCGATCCCATGATGGCATGCTGACAACTGATACAGAGATTCCTTCTGTTTCTAATGCTTTTTGTGCTTCAACTGCTAGACCAACCTCTGAGCCAGCTGCTAAAAGAAGTGCATCAGGAGTTTCTTTGCTTGCAGGTGAGATTACATATGCACCTTTAGAAACGCCTTCGTATGCGTTCGTGTCAGTTCCTTTAATAGTTGGCAAGTTTTGACGAGTCAAAACTAATGCTGTTGGTTTGTCAGTAGATTCTAAAGAAAGCTTCCAAGCTGCAGCTGTCTCATTTCCGTCTGCTGGACGGATTACAGAAAGATTTGGCATTGCACGTAATCCAGCAAGCTGTTCAACAGGCTCATGTGTAGGACCATCCTCACCAACCGCAATGCTGTCATGTGTAAATACATACGTTACAGGCAATCCCATAATTGCAGCAAGTCTGATTGCTGGTTTCAGGTAATCAGAGAATACGAAGAAAGTTCCTCCAAATATTCTTAAACCGCCATGTAGTGCAATACCGTTCATTGCAGCACCCATTGCGAATTCCCTTACACCGAACCAGATGTTTCTACCTTCATAGTTTTCAGGAGTAAAGTCTTTCTCGCCTTTAATCATTGTGTTGTTGCTTCCTGCCAAGTCAGCAGAACCGCCAATGAATGAAGGAAGGTTTTTAGCGATACCGTTTAGCACTTCACCAGAAGATGCACGGCTTGCAAGGCTTTTGCCTTCTTCATAAACAGGAATATCTTTATCCCAGCCTTCTGGCAGCTCGTCAGAAATTGCAAGCTTGAATTGCTTAGCAAGTTCAGGGTATTCGTTTTCATACTGTGCAAGAAGATCTGTCCATTCTTGTTCTTTCTTCGCTCCATTATCAGCAATTGTTGCTTTGAAATGCTCATAAACCTCTTCAGGAACATAGAAATCTTCTTCGAAAGTCCATTTGTATGCTTCTTTCGTAAGTTTGATTTCATCTGCACCAAGTGGAGCACCATGTGAAGCAGATTTACCGGATTTGTTTGGTGAACCGTATCCGATAACTGTTTTTACTTCAATAAGTGTTGGATGGTTTTCGTCTGATTTTGCTTCCTCTAAAGCAGAAGTCAATGCTTGCAGATCGTTTCCATCTTCTACACGTAAGTATTGCCAACCGTATGACTTAAAGCGTTGCTCAACACTTTCAGAGAAGGACTTGTCCAAATCTCCGTCTAATGAGATATCATTAGAATCATAAAGAACAACTAATCTGCCAAGCTTTAAGTGTGCTGCTAGTGAAGCTGCTTCTGCAGAAACACCTTCCATTAAATCGCCATCACCGCAAATGCCGTATGTAAAGTGATCTACTACTTGATAAGAATCTCTGTTATAAGTAGCTGCTAAATGTCTTTCAGCCAATGCCATACCAACAGCCATAGCGATACCTTGACCAAGTGGTCCAGTCGTTGCATCAACACCAGCTGTATGCTTGTACTCAGGATGGCCAGGTGTTTTACTTCCCCATTGGCGGAATTGCTTCAAGTCTTCGATTGATAAATCATAACCGGATAAATGCAGCAAGCTGTATAGCAATGCAGAACCGTGTCCTGCAGAAAGAACAAAACGATCGCGGTTAAACCAAGTTGGATTTTTTGGATTATGGTTCATGAAAGAAGTCCATAATTTATATGCCATTGGAGCTGCACCCATTGGCATTCCTGGATGGCCGGAATTAGCTTTTTCGATACTATCAATCGCTAATGTGCGAATTGAACTAATAGATAAGTTATCAATTGTTTCTGTCATTCACTAACATCCTCTCATTTATAAATCGTACATACTTATAATAAATGTCTCGGCTTTATAACACAACTCATTAGATTATAAGATGTCTGACTTTTATAGTATAAACCCATTTTGAACAAAAAAAAATACCGCTATCATTATTTAATGCACTATTCTTTCCAATTTTCCTATTATAGCTTATCCAATTTCACTAAAAATGCTTAAAAATTTATATAAATAAAAGTAATATTTTTGCTTCCAAGTTATTTCCACCTTAAATATCAGCCTATATCTCACTATCAAGTTTAGCTTTTATACTAGTTCAAATTCATTCATAGCAGTATCTAAATCCAGTCTTTATGTCAAACCTGCAAATGTATTCATACTAAATTTCTTACAGCAAATTTCTATATAAAAAAATCATGGCAATTCATTTGCCATGATTTTTTAATGAAGCTTTTTCTTTTCTTGAATGTCCTTAATTTTTTGAGGAGTTACATCGTCTCCATTAGGATCATATATCTTAACATTTTCAAGTGTGTTTAGCATGGAAGACCGGAATGACTTTAAATATTCTGCACGTAATTTTGTTTGTTCTTTTGCTTCCGTTTCCGTTAAACCTTGTTCTTTTTTCTTCTTTGCTAATTCATTTATACGATTAAGCTGTTCATTTGTTATCATTGTTATTCTCCTTTTCCACCCATTTTTTTAATACTACCGTGTTTATATGGGACAGAATCTATCTTATCATGAAGTAACTATTATAACATAAACGCTCATGCTTTACATTTTATTCGTCTTCCATGGAAGCAACTTCATTTTCCTCCATGTATTCCTTATATCTGCGATGGACAGTCGCTTTAGAAAACTCATAACCTAACCCACGAAGTGTTGATGCTATCTCTGAAAAAGTTAAACCATTTTGTTTTAGCTTCACTACTTCTTCAACAGGAACCTCCAATCGACTTCTACCAGAGTGGACGCCTTGGTTCTTTAAGTTTTCTGCAGGATTATAGCCTTTTTCAATTGCTCTGTTCATCCCTCTTTTTATCTTAATATTATGTATTTTCCTTTGATATTCTTCAACTAGACTAACGATTTGCAATACCATTGAGTCAGCATCTGACAAGAGAAGCTCACCAGAATGGGATATGCTATAAAGCTTTACATTTTCTCTAAGAATACAATGAAGTATTGCTATTTTCGCATTCCCTCTGCCAAGCCTGGTTTCATCCTGTATTAATACAGCTGAAATATGTTTTTCTTTTATCACTTCAAGAAGCTCTAAAAGTCCATCTCTCTCCAAGTCAAAACCGCTCGCTTGCTCTTTAATGATATGACATACCCGAAAACCTTTGTCTTTTGCCAATTGCAGGAGTTCTTCTTCTTGTCTTACAAGTGAGGTTGCCTGCTCCTCTTTATCTGTTGATACCCTGCAATATATTACTACGTCCATTTCATAACCACCATATACTATTATCTGACAAGAGGCTTGTCTCTGTCATAAATATTAACATAAAAATTTCTTAACCGCTTTTAGTCTGCCGCAAGCATTGTGTTCTGTCTTTCCATCAGCACAGGTATTACGAGCTCCTGTCCTGTTTGAATTTGATTGCGGGAAATATCATTATGCTTTTCGACCCAACTCATGAATTCTTCTTTTGGCATGTTGTATAAATTTTCGTATTGATTGGAAATTTTCCATAAAGAATCTCCTTGGCTAACAGTGACTTTTATGTATTTTTGTGTATCCTCATGACCTGATTTTAAAGCAATCACAAAGCATGTCATGAAGCTTAATATTATTAGAATGATAGAATATGAATGTTTTCTCCAAATTTTTTCGACCATTGTGAACCACCCTTTATTTAGAATATACGTTCGCTTATATTCGCATTTTAATACGAACAGATGTTTCGTGTCAACAAAAAAATCAGAACTTATGTTTGTATCACTAATTATTCCATGGTATACTAGCTTTAAGAAAATATAGTCGAGGTGCATACAATGCAAAAGCTATCTAAAAGACAACTAGATATATTGGAATACATAAAAGAAGAAGTCCGCCTCAAAGGCTATCCGCCATCTGTAAGAGAAATAGCGGAAGCTGTTGGACTTGCGTCCAGCTCCACTGTTCATGGGCACTTGGCCAGGCTTGAAAGCAAAGGCTTAATTAGAAGAGACCCAACAAAACCACGGGCGATTGAAATACTAGATTTGGAAGAAAACAGTATACCAAAATACAACATTATTAATGTTCCTGTTGTCGGTAAAGTTACTGCAGGTTTGCCGATTACTGCCATTGAAAATGTGGAAGAGTATTTTCCGCTACCTGAAAGGCTTGCTCCAAGTGATGAACAAGTATTCATGCTTGAAATAATGGGAGAAAGTATGATTGAAGCCGGGATCCTTGATGGTGACTACGTTATCGTAAGACAACAAAATTCCGCTAACAATGGCGATATCGTTGTTGCAATGACAGAAGATGATGAAGCGACAGTCAAGCGGTTCTTCAAAGAAAGAGATTCCATTCGTTTACAGCCTGAAAATTCCACAATGGAGCCAATTATCCTGCGCCATGTAAGCATACTAGGAAAAGTTATTGGTGTTTACCGTCATATACAATAAAAAAAACTGTCGATTCTACAATCGACAGTTTTTTTTTTCTGATTAAGTCTTGCTCTTAATAGCGTTTAGCTTGATAAATTCAGGGTAAATTTATACTAACAAAATAATAAAAGGTGATGCAATGCATGATTTAGAGTACAGGATGTTCATTAACGAGCTGCAGCATCTGAACAGCGAATATTTATACTGTGAAAACCCTAAGATTAAAAAGATGATACTATCTGATATCCTTCTGTTGCTATCTGTCCTTCCTGCATATTTGCAGTAAGTTAACAGATCCTCTCGACCATTTCCCACGTACAAATAATAAAAAAGATGAATCCATTCTAAAGATATTAGGTTTGCCAATAAAAAACAAAAATGGTGTACCTTCGTGTACAGGGGAAAAAATAAAATATTATAGGCGACAGTCCTTTACTTCAAAAATGTAAATGGATTGTCGCCTATTTCATTGTATTACTGTTTGAAATCATAGAGATTGAGCATTTTTCTAAAGAAGCTATCTAATGCAAGCGTGATTTCTCTCTCATTAGATATACTAATAGACATGCCCTGACCAATACTCTGAAGCTGCACTAATTCAGCATCTATATATTTTCTGAGATTATTTAATTCAAGCTCTTGATTCTTCCTGCTCATTTTTTCCTTTATCAAAAGGTTTACTTCTATAAGTAGTTCTGCAGGAATATCAGCATCTTCTAGCAGCAGTTGGATATCATTTGGCGGCATTTGGTTCCACTGGTGAATCCAGTTGCACGCAAGAATGGATTTCAAGGTGTAATAATAAATTTTGGGATTTTTTTGTTTACGATCATATGCTAGCCAATTTTTTTTCGCGAGCTGCAAATGATGATAAAACGCAGTTTTAGCATTAAAAGAAGATTTATATAATTGCAGTAGCTCTTGAGCAAAATCCGGCACTTCCTGATAAACAATCTTTGACTGCAGCCACTCTGATATTGAAATATTTGATTTCCGTAAAAGCCTTAAAGCCTTGGCAAGCTCCCAGCCGCTAATATCAAGCTTGTCTTCCTGCAATTCTATTGTGTCTTTCTTCTGATCGAGTGACAAATACCAATCCTTTTCATGCATATAGATGAATCGGACATCATAATCACTATTAGGAGTCGATACACCTTGTGAACGGCTGCCGGCTTCTATTGCATATAGAATTTTAACAGTGTGGCTGCGTTCAATCTCCTCTAGTTTAGATATAATCACATCGTTCATATGTCTTGCCATCCTTTGCAGACATCCACCCACGCTTTTCCGTTTCCATATTCATATAATTCCTCACATGTAAGCTCTATTGCTGAATTGCTGCTGCCGCATGCAGGGAAAACAGTTACAAATCGCTTTAATGATTCATCAAGATAAACGTTCATCTCTGTCGTCAATCCAAATGGGCAAACCCCGCCAACCATATGGCCGGTTTTCGCATATACTTCCTCTGCTGAAAGCATGCGCGGCTTTTCTTCAAATATCGTTTTAAATTTCTTATTATCTATTTTAGCGTCTCCTGCCGTGACAATCAGAACTCCTTCCTCACCCTTGCGGAATGACAATGTTTTTGCGATTCTTGCAGGTTCCACCTGTAAAGTTTCCGCTGCCTCGAGGACCGTCGCACTTGATGTTGCAAATCCCATGATGTCTTTTTCCTTTTCCCATTTGGCAAAGTGTGTAACGACATTTTCTAATGACATATTAAGCCTCCAAAATATTTTCATTTATCAATAAATTCAAATATACCATCCTCTCCCCCTTTTTTTCAAACAACAAACTTATATAATAAAAAAAGGCGCAGCATACTTCAGCTCCGGCCTTTGCCTATTTCTTTATAATTTTATGTATTATAGATATTGCTGTTGGCTCATAAAAGCAGTGGAGTTCAAATCTGTCTATATTGGGTTGATTATACCAGTTTTGCGTAAAATCTCCAGGCTGACGAAGATACTAAAGACTAAAATTTCGCCGGACAAATTCTTTCACCCTTTAACTCTCCTGACAAGTTTGCACTAGCCCTTTGATAAAAATTCCTCTTTGTCGTTGCCTCAGATGCATGTGGTTGGAAGACCATTTCAGGAATTGTGCGCAAACCTTTGAAACCAGAGCAATTAGATCTTATTCTGTTGTTTCTAACATTGACATCCCTTGTTTCCCTTCTCCTTCTGCTTATGAACAATGCAGTCTCTCCAACAAATCCAAATTTGCTGATGTTGCTTTTTACCACCGCCAAGGCACACCTCCTATATTTTGTCCCATTACAGCCAAGTGCGATTCTTTGGACGATTTTAGTATCCTTACAATCCAAGAACCTCCTTAAAGTCTTTAAAGCCAATAACATAGCTAAGAATGATGATTGATCCCATAAACATAATAAAAAAAGCTCCCTGTAAATAAGTCATCATTTGCTTTCGTTTCTCTTTTTTCATTTTCTCACTCCTCTTTTTTTGCATATCTTTTCCAATTGTATTTTTTTCTATGCGACTAATCTAAATTCTTCAAGATATTAATAATTTATGGAAAGAGAGCAATAATAATAAAATCTCAAAGAAAGTAGCTGTTGTAGCGCTTTATCAAGCTAAATTCTGGCTTTCATTTACTATAAACGATAATGAGCATCTGACTTACTAAACTATACGAATGGTGAGTGAACATGATATTCCTTATTCAAGGTATGGCGTCATCTTCAGAAATTATGGAAGCGAAAAAGCATCTCGTCGAACTGACTATCAATCATTGGCTTTATTATGATTTATTTTCCATACAGTGGTGGATTCTTGTCGGTGCAACCATAATCCCTTATTTCATTTGGTGGAGACTAGTTAATATAAAGAGGTTTTACGAAATTTTTTCATATGGGCTACTTTGCGGCTGTTTTTCAATTGTTTTGGACATTATCGGCACAGAAATGCTGCTGTGGAGCTACCCTGATAAGCTTCTACCATGGATTCCTCCATTAATTCCTGCCGATCTGGTCATGATTCCAATTACCGCCATGCTCGTATATCAATATACAAATAAGTGGAAGACCTTTCTTATTGGTACAATCCTTTGGGCGGCATTGTTTTCTTATATTTTTGAACCGTTATTTGTGGAATGGAATATGTTTATGCTTGGTGACAATTGGAAGCATTCTTATTCCTTTATTGGCTTCATTCTACTAGGCATTGTATTAAGAGCGATATTTAAAGGAATAAAGCTTGGACTAATGCACAGCTTAAAGGACTCCACATAGTTAAGTGCATATATTCACTTTTTCCGTGGCATCTTAAGTGGGAGGTGATAACTCTTGGAAAACAATAATCAAAATCAAAATCAAAAAGAAGAACTAACGAAGAAACTGGCAGCACAGCAGGCAGCATTAGGTGTAGATTTGGATGAACAAGAAATCAACGGATTATGGGGCATGCTGGAAACGCAGGAAGAGGATGACTTGCACCAAAAAGAGAATAAATAATAGTAATACAAAAGAAACAGGAGTTCTTGTCATTGACATAGGAACTCTTGTTTTTTTCTATCTCTTTTCTTTCGCATTTAGAAGGGTTTATACTAAGTTATAAAGAATAGTAAGAGGGAGACGTTTTTTCTAAGAATTAAAATGAATAGGAGCATATGTATTACATGTCTAAATTAAAACTTTACTTTGTCCGTCATGGAGAAACTCAATACAATATTGAAAAAAGAATGCAGGGATTTTGTGATTCACCTCTCACAGATAGAGGGATACAGCAAGCAAAAGCAGTTGGTGCAGGTCTTGCTTCCATCGATTTCGAAGCGGTTTATGCGAGTGAAAGTCAAAGGGTCCAGGATACTGCTAAATTCGCACTAGGTGAAAAAGCACTGCCAATTAAAACAGATGCTCGATTAAAGGAAATGAATTTTGGTATATTGGAATCATTGTTACAAGAAGAAATCATCTCAGAGCATGGAAATATATTAGAAAAAATCTTTTCCATGTCTGATATTAATTTTAAAGTTCCAAAAGGAGAGTCTTTCACCGATTTATTAACAAGAACAAAGGCAGCTGTAGATGAAATAATCGCTACACATAAAGAGAACGGCGGAAACATACTGATTTTTTCGCATGGTGTCACAATCGGTTACTTGATCATGTCCCTTGCAAAAATGGAAACTTTTCCACATCATGATAATTGCTGTGTTTCCGTTATTTCCTATGAAAATGGTGAAATAACAGTTGAAATGGCTGCAGATCCCTCTTTCCGGGACAAAGGGATGGAATTGCTTTCATCTGCCAAATAACTACTTTTTGGCCAGCATTTGTTTGCTGGCCTATTCGAGGTTTTCTAATTGTTGTTTTAGTAGTTCTGCTACTTTCTTAAAATAAGCCTCCTCATGCGGAACAAAGTTGTTTTTACCAGCTTTACTTTCTTCGTCGTTGATTACTTTACCGTCTCGCCAAGGATAAATGACCAATTCATCCCTTTCTGCCATACAAAATGGATAAAAGGCCATAAACTCTGTGACAACGATGTCAGATACTTCCTCTTCCTGCAAATGAAAAGAAATATCATCATTCACTATATACAAATAAACATGGCTAAACTCATTGTCTACCAACTTATTTGTATGGATAATGTTCTTCACCGTTCCAAGCTTATACAGCTTGTCCCTCTCAATCGAAGGAAGCCCCAATTCCTCCTGCAGCTCTCTTACCCCGTCTGTGGATGTTTCTGTTGCCAATAAATGGCCTGCTGCAGTTATATCAAGGAGAGCGGGATAATCCCTTTTGCTTTTGCTTCGTTTTTGTAGAAATACATAATGCTTGCCGCTCATTTTTGTCATTAACCAGAAATGAACTGTTTCATGCCAAAGGCCTTCTACATGAATTTTTGTTCTCGGTGCCTTTCCAATAGGATTAAATTGTTCATCAAATACTTTTAACAGTTCATCTTCCATTACAAACTCTTCCCATCTTCATGCTTTTTGCATCTATTATATCATTGATTTCCATTTATTTACTAGATAGAATATAAGTAGTAAATAACTAGGAGGTCTTCTATGAAAAAAACTGGAAACAAGAAATGTATTCTGTACTGAAATGCATTGTTTTTGCCTTTATTCTTGTTTTTATATGCAGAAATTTCCTGTTTTCCCCGAGTGTTGTCCATGGTAATAGCATGTCTCCCACTTTTGAGGATGGCAACAAAATCATTCTCAGCAAAATTGCCGATATTCAGCGCTTTGACATGATTGTCTTTCATGCACCAGACAGCGATAATAATTACATAAAAAGAGTGATTGGACTTCCAGGTGATACAATTTCTGTTACGGATGACATTTTGTATGTGAATGGCAAAGCCTACAAAGAGCCTTATTTAACAGAAAACAAAAAAGAAGCTTCTACCTCTAAGCTCACTGGCGACTTTACGCTTTGGGAGCGTACAGGTAAGACAACTGTTCCTAAGGACAGCTTGTTTGTTTTGGGTGATAACCGATTATACAGTAAAGACAGCAGAATATTTGGTTTTATAAACAAAAACTCTGTTATCGGCAAAGTTGTTTTACGCATTTATCCACTTCATGAAATTGGACTCCCATAAATAAAGGGAAGAGGTTCGCCCTTCCCTTTTTACGTATTCCATTTCCCCATTGCTTCAAGTACGGCATGCTCAATTTCTTCATAGCTCGTGCACCTGCAAATATTGGAGGACAGCCATTCACGAATCATTTCTTTATCTGCGTTTGGAATCTTTGTTAATGCATGTGCATTGATAATAAACCCTGGCGTACAGTAGCCGCATTGGAAGGCAAACTGCTCGATAAAGGCTTTTTGTATCGGTGCTTCCAACAAGCCTTCAACTGTAACAACTTCCTTATCAATAGCCTCGACTGCAAGCATTAAGCATGATTTCATCGGCTCATTGTCTACAAGGACCGTACACGCACCACAATCTCCGTTTAAACACCCTGGCTTACTGCCTGTTAAATGCAAATCTTCCCGTAAAACCATCAGCAAGATTTTGTTCGGGATAACAGCCACTTGTTTCTCTTCCCCATTTACGAACAGCTTTATCAGCGTTTTTTTTGCTGGTATATGCATGCTACACCCTCTCCAAACTCACTAAAATTTCCTCGAGCAAATTCCTTAAGACAAATAGGCGGTACTCCTTTGAACCTTCCACGTCATCAAGGATTTCACCAGGCACTGCAGCAATCGCCCTGTTTAGCTTTTCCTCGTCACTTACACCTGTTTCATTTAACACAGCCTCCATTTGTTTGGAGCGGAATGGGAAGGTGCATAATCCGCTAAAGGCTAACCGAATATGATTGTCTATTTTTAAAGCTGCAGCTGTTATAAGTGGATAGCCTGTATCCCATTGCTGTCTTTTCTTTCGGGCTATATATGGAGCATGCAAATATTTTTCCTCAATGAATGCCTGGACAAATATCTCTCCATCCTCCAAAAGCATTTTTTCATTAAACTTCGAGGTTAGAAGATTCATGTTGATGTCCTTTCCTCTTGCTGTGACAATGAGGCTGTCTGATAGAAGGAGCGGAAGGACAGCTTCCCTGTAAAAGATATTTCCGCATATATTTCCGCCGAGCGTAATCTTGTTTCGTGCTGTCCTGTCAGCCACCTCTTTTGCCACCTCTGTTAACAGGGGAAACTGATTTTTTGTCTGAATCTCTGTTAGCGTGACTGCAGCACCAATCGCAAAATAGCCTTCAACCATATCATGAATTCTGACTGCATCGATAGCCTTTATATCAATAGCAGTGTCTAAGCTGATTTCCTGGAGACGAAACAAGGTTATGATTTCTGTCCCTCCACCAAAATACAGCGGCTTTCCTCCTTCAACCTGCTTTGTTCTAAAAAGCTCTGTCGCCTCAAGCAAACGAGTTGGTTTATAATAATCATAAATCATGTTTGTCTAACTCCTTTTTGCTTCTCCAAATTTCTTCGGGAATCAACGGCAGTCGTGTTAACTCTACCTCTGCTGCTAGTGATAATGCATTAGCCAAGGCGGCAGGTATTCCAATAAGCCCATGCTCGCCAGCACCTCTCGCACCATATGGAGCTTCTAAATGAGGTGTTTTGACAAAGTCAGCGATGTATTCAGGATGTTCTCCAAATCGAATCGGTCGATATGTCCGCAGCTGATGATTAAGGACTTTTCCGTTTTCATCAAAGTAAAAACCCTCCCTTGCAGCCCATGACAGCCCCATGCTCATTGCTCCTTTTACTTGTCCTACTGCTGCCTTATAATTCAATATTTCGCCAATATCCATAACAGTTATGGCCTTTCTTATCCTGTACGTAAAATCTTTCGTATTGTAATCAACCTCTATCCCATGTGCCCCAACAGCCCATTCAGGGCCTGGATTACCTTCACCTGTTTCCGGGTCAAGATTAGTTAAGCCTCTCAGTATATATTTGCCTCTTGCAACAATCTGCCCGCCGATTGCGGTCCCGTTCGGATACACATAACCATAAACAATCTCCTTAAATGGCAAAAAGGTAGCAGGATCATCACGTAAATACACCCGCTTATAGCCAACCTCAAGATCATCAACAGGGACCCGCATCACAGTAGAACCAAGGGACTTTATCTGGTTAATGGCATCATCTGCAGCAGCAAGCACAGCTCTTCCCGCCATTAATGTTCCCCTGCTCGCGACTGTCTTCCAGTGCTCTGGCTCTGTTTGTGTATCCACTGTCATGCGTACATGAATATCCTTAATATCCATTTTCAGCTTTTCAGCTAGTATTTGCGCAAGCACAGTTTTTGTACCAGTTCCAATTTCGACCAAACCAGACATAAGGTTGATGCTGCCATCAGAATTAAATGTTAGCACAACACCTGAACCGGCATCTGGACCAATCGTTGAATTCTTCCAGCTGCAGCTGACGCCTTTTACTCTTAGAACATGCTCTCCAATTCTTTTGACCATTCCCTTTTCCCAGTCAAACAACGGCCTCAGCTTGTTTATACATGCTTCCACATTGCCAACATTGCTTTTATTTAATACAACTCTTGTCGGTGTTTGGTCACCTGGATGGATTGCATTTATTTGTCTAAAATGAAGTGGGTCCATATTCAGTTTTTTTGCCATCATATCCATCGTTCGTTCAAAGGCAAAATGAACCTCTCCATGGCTGAAGCCGCGAAATGGGGCTGCATATGGATGATTCGTGTATACGCATAAGCTGTCGCAAAATAAATTTTCTAATTTATACGGTCCTGTGCAGTCAACTGCTCCTGCTGTAGTCAAATGCGGAGATTTATCTGCATATGCACCTCCATCAAAAATATATTCCAGCTCAGCAGCCGTTAATTTGCCGTCGGAGGAACAACCAAGCTTAACGTTTGCATGTAGACCGATATGGACTGGTGACACAAGGAGGTCGTCTTCTCTTGTATTGACTATTTTTACAAGCCTTCCACCAACTGCCTTGCTTGCAAGATAAGCAAATATCTCTAGCTGTACAGAAGCTTTGCCGCCATAGCCTCCACCAACAAACGGTGTTTTGACAATGATCTTGCCTGTAGGAATATGAAAGTCTCTGCTCAGAATTTTTTTCACCATATATGGTGCCTGTGAGCTTGTTGTTATCAGCACCTCCCCGTCAGGCATTATTTCACAAGTAGCACTTCTTGTTTCCATTGCAGTATGGTCTGCTATTGGCAGAAAGAACGCTGCGTCCATAATCACAGCAGATTCTGACCAGCCTTTTTCCATATTACCTTTACGGATCTTAGTTTTGTTGATGATATTTGTGCCTGTTATCGGATAAATTCCTGGGTCCTTAGCATATTCATTTATCCGCTCATGTAATAAAGGAGCATCCTTTTGCATTGCCTGTATTGGTGAGTTAACGACAGGCAGCACCTCATACTCTATTACAAGCAGCTCTTCAGCAGTTTGGGCAGCATCATTAGAATCAGCAACAATCAGTGCAACTATCTCACCAATGTAGCGGACCTTTGTATGTGCTATAGGGGGTCTATCCCGAACCTCCTCCCCAACATATGGCAAGCCTTTGCCAAGGACTACTGCCCGCACTCCTTTGTGCTGCAGTGCTTTTGTTTCATCAATCCGAAGAATATTTGCATGTGCATGCTTGCTTTTAACAAGCCTCACAAATAACGCTTCTCCTGTAGTCGTATCAGCAGTATAGTGGGCATAGCCTGTTACCTTGCTTTTTGACTCCTTCCGCACAACGCTTTTCCCAATAATATGCAAGTACAAAAACCTCCTCCGAGAAAACAATATAATCCGAAATTCGTTGTTCTAGTCTTTTATGTATATGAACAATATCCTAAAAAAATTAATGCAAAAGCCAATGATTTTTAGTCATCCAGCCTATCAGTGGTTAATATTGACGTTCATGTGATTTTGCTATAATATATGGCTGTACATGATAGCTTAACAAAGCTAAGAGGTTCATAGCAGATACCCTCTATAAAAAACTATGGATACAGGTGAACAACTGCCATGTCCATAAATCAGGATGTGGCTTTTTATTTTGTAAAAAAACAGCCATATCTATAGATTGCTATTCTCATATGTAACGATCAAATGAAATGGAGAGATTAAAATGTCAGGCAGAAAACACGAAGAAGGTCTTGAGGATTTAACATTGCTCGGGAACCAAGGAACAACCTACCTATATGAGTACAACCCAGAAATATTGGAGTCTGTTGACAACTTGCATGTGAACAGAGATTATTTTGTTAAATTTAACTGTCCAGAATTTACTAGCTTGTGTCAATAGGGCACACTTCAGTGGAGACACTGTTGCTTAAACCTCGTGAACTCAGGGAAGGAAGGAAATTCTAATCCTGAGCCAAGCCTCTAACAATTAGAGGAAGGTGCAGAGACTATCGAAACCATGCAGATTAAGAATCGGGTAAAAGTACTAGTTTGCAGAAGGGAGTAGAGTACATCCATACTATTGGGTGGAAGCGCGAGGATGCTTATATTCGACCGAAAGAATATATGTATATGATATAGTCCACCTGCAAATATTGCAGTGCCAATTACTGGACAACCGGATTTTGCTACAATGTACATCAGCTATATTCCGGACAAGAAAATCGTTGAAAGTAAATCTTTGAAGCTATACTTGTTTAGCTTCCGTAATCACGGTGACTTCCACGAAGATTGTGTGAATATCATCATGAACGATCTTATTAAATTATTAGATCCTAGATATGTCGAAGTATGGGGTAAATTCACACCAAGAGGCGGCCTATCAATCGATCCTTATTGCAATTACGGGAAGCCGGGAACTAAGTTTGAAGAAATGGCTGCACACCGTCTTATGAACCACGATTTATATCCAGAGAAAGTGGACAATAGATAATCGTAAAAAGGATGCCTTTTGGCATCCTTTATTATTTCCAGCCTTTTCGATTACAAAGGCTTGTTATATGGGCAAGATGGTGCTTACCATGCCAAGCATAAATGCCAATATTTCTTTTGAGCTCAATACTTCCTGATTCCGGATGAACGAATGTCTTATTTAACTGCTCTTGTGACAATGACCGCAGCAAGGAAACAAGACGGGCATGCAAGGAGTCAAGGAGCTGTAAGGAAACTTCTACAGCCATTTGCGAATCAGGCAGGCTAGCCCATTTGTCCTCAGCGTATGGTTTTATTACTGGAGTTTCTTCTGTTAAAGCAAGCTTAAACCTTGTGTAGGCATTAATATGGCTATCAGCAACATGGTGGACTACCTGGCGTATCGTCCAGCCTCCATCACGATAAGGAGTATCCAGCTGCTCTTCAGACAATCCAGTCACAGCTTCTCTCAGATTGGCAGGCAATTGTTCTAATTCATGTAACCATGAAGCAAGAACATCCTCCGTCAACTCACCCTCCCATTCAAACTCCCCAATTGGGTATCTTAAGTCTTTCATTTTCCCGTTCCTCCCTTTATGTTTGCTTTTCGGTTATATATGTCTTTATACTCGGTGGTTGATATGTATGGAACCTGTCTAGCATGACTGCAGGATTCTCTTCTACAATTGCAATGCTTCTGTATTTTTCTTGGAGGAATTCAGCATCTGCCATATGATTGATTAGATTGACCAAAGGATCATAATAATGATTCGTATTCAATATACCGCACGGCTTTTGGTGGAGGCCGAGTTGAGCCCATGTGAAAATTTCAAAAAACTCTTCCATTGTTCCTGCACCGCCAGGCAATGTAATGAAACCATCTGCTAACTCCGTCATTTTTGCCTTCCGTTCGTGCATCGATTGAACCGTAATCAATTCCGTTAAACCTTTATAAGCAATTTCCTTATTTTCGAGGAATTGCGGAAGAACTCCTGTTACTGCTCCTCCATTCTCCAAGACAGCACTAGCAATGCTGCCCATCAATCCTATGCTTGAACCACCATATACTAGCCCAATCTTTCTTCTGGCAAGTTCTTTCCCCAATTCTCTTGCTGCATCCATATAAATAGGAGAACTGCCTGTGCTTGAACCACAAAAAACGGCTATTCTTTTCACTATAAATCCCCCTTGTAATAAATGCCATATATCTCTTCTTTTATTATAAAATGTTCTGCTTCTTTTAGGAACCAAGATTGCTAATTTTACAAAAAACGTTCATTTTTTACATAAAGAAGCTCCTTCTTACAAAGCCTATAATAGGAATAGAAACTTAATTAACAAGGAGTTCTATTATTTTATTATGAAAAAGGAGTCGTTCATATGCTCACATTTTTTATAAGATGCGGCTTGATTCTTTTATCATGGTCGACGATCTTTTTATTGCCGAAAAAATCCTTCCTTAAATTCTTGCCTGTAACGATATTCTCTACTGTCGTCCTGCTGGTGGAAGACATGATTGGAAGAACCTATAAACTATGGAAGGTAAAGGGCGGAAAAAGAGGTGCGACAAAGAATGCCTTAACCTTTATCTTTGGACCTTTTTTCGTTGCTAATTTATGGACCTTCCATTTTACGTATGGCCGATTTTGGGTCTATACAATTTTTAATTTATTGTTTGATTTAGTTTTTGCTTATCCGCTGCATTACTTTTTGGACAAGGTCGGGTTATACAAATTGAAGAAAGTAAAGCCGATTTTTTTGTTTTACACCGCCTTTACTTATTCTATGCTCAACTACGGTTTTCAACTGTTTCTCGATAAAAATTTTATTATAAAAGAAAAAGACCACAAATAAGCAGCAAGAAGAATTTCACTTGCTGCTTATTTTTACGATTAATGGATTAACGACTTTAAAAAGTCGACATGTTCTCTGTCATTATTTAATACTTGGTGAACTAGATTCATGCTTTCATCATCGAGCTTATCTCTGACAAGCTGCTCAGACATTTTTATTCCATATAAATTTTCTCCCTTAATCGCATGTTTAATGATGACTTCATCCCCTTTGTCAGGATCAATAATATTGCCAATAAAGGATTCTGTCTTACCGATTAGCCCCTCACTATCAACTGATTCTCCGCCTAATTTTGAAATTCTCTCGGAAATTAGCTGCGCATTTTTAGTATGATCTGTTAATATATCTGTAAATGACTGCTTTAAGGACATATCCTCTAGATTTTGAATAAAATGTTCATACGAATGTATTCCCATAAATTGACCCTGCAGAAATTTATTTAAAGTTTTAACTGATTGATCTGTATTCACTTTTTTCACATCCATTTAGAAATTTGAAGTATTAAGAATTTGCCTGTTTACTCTAAAATATAAGCTCTAGTTAGAATGCTCATTTTCTACTTTTTTCATGCTCTCTGTATTCTTGTCCATTCCCTCTCAAGTAAATCATCATATGATGTTGTATAACTGATGAGCGGAGGTGAGAGACATGTCAAGAGGTTATGAAGAAAATGGCGGCGGTTACTCTAACAGCTTTGCATTGATTGTTGTTCTATTTATCCTATTGATTATCGTAGGTGCGTCTTTCCTATACTAATTTTTTAAAGGAAAATGCCCTGGTCTAAATGACCGGGGCATTTTCCTTTTACATGGAAGATTTCCATTCATCTGTGTGTAATAGCGCTTGGATGTTTTCATCAAGCTCGCTAAAACCTTGTTCCATCGCATATGCTTTCACCATATTACCGACAGCTGCAAACGAAATCTTGTTAAAATCTCCCAGCTTCAATACATGCCAATACTTAATAAAGAAGTCAACCGCTAGCTTATTGGGAAAGACTACAGTATTCCAACTGTCCTTCTTTAATAGGATGCGCATTTCCTGTAAATATTGCTCGTCCACTGCTAGTTTGTGTGTAATAAGAAGCTGATCATCGTCTGAATAATGGTTTCGTTTCTGCTGATCATGACCAAGTAAGATGGCAGAAGCCTTTCCATATCGTGCAGGCATACAAGGTATCCCCATTTGCTCAAGAAGTTTTCTTGATTTACCTGATACATATTCGATTTGTATGGGATGTTTAAATGAATGCTGCTTTTCTGCCATTTGCCGAAAAAAAATGTCCATGCTTGTTGGGTTTAAGAAAATCAATCGATGGCCTTTCATCATTTTCTTCAAATCATCATCAGTTAATTGGAGCTCTGTCACTTTTAAAATTGGGAAGGATACTGTCTTGGCACCAATTGCTTGGAAGTAGGACTCCAGCTTGCTGCGCTGTTCTCCTCCTCTAGCAATGATAATATGTTTATTTATCATGTCGTCTCCTTATAATTAATACTGTTCTATTATATCAAGCCAAGCACAGATTTTAATTACCGAAGCAAATAAAAAAATCAGCCCTTAAGAGCTGATTTCGTTTCCATTAAGGTGCACGTTTTACCACCTCTACACTATCTACCTTGTCACCAGCAAATGTGATATATACTTTATCCCCATTTTTCCATGTTGTTTCCTCTGTCTTATCTAAAACGACAATATCCTTGTCATCATAATTGTTGACTGCTGAAAAATGCTTGCCATCAGGGGTTTTACTAATAATAGTTGCCGAAATTGTCTGTTTTGCTTCATCATTATCTTCAATAACCTTCCTGTTAGCTTCTGTGATTATTTCAGGTTCTTTATAAACTGACTCTGCTGTTGTTTTAGGAGTAGAGTTAGAGGATAAAGTGAGTACAGCTATAATGACTAATGCCGTAGAAATGCCTGCTACTGCGTAATAGGAACGATTGCTTTTCAAATTCATCCTTAAAGACTCCTTTTTGTTCCTTAAATACCCGCTAAGGATTGGACTAAACAGGTTTGGGCATTTTTTGCGGAACAATTGGAGCCTTAATACTTTTCACTGTATTTTTCGTAAAGCATAAGGGATGTATGCGGTAGCCATTTACGCTTTTCAGGGTCTGCATAATATTGCATAAACGCTTGTTTTTCCTTTTCACTGAACGCTTTTGCAGCTCTGAGGTGCTCGCTGCAAAACCAGTTTACCTTATCTGGCTTATCCCATGCACTAAATGGAAAAAGCTTATCAGCACCGCGTACTTTACAAGCAAGACCCTCACATTTTTCTGCCTTTACTATCTCCATCAACCCCTCCAATGCAGCTTACTCTTTACCTTGTCTCACTTAAGAGAATATATGCAGGGAAGGAATTGAACTTGCTGTCACAGCAAAATATTGTTTCATAACCTGTTAATTCTTTTACTAATTTTTCAAGTTTTTTTAACAAGTTGTTTATATTCACCGCATAGAATGAAATTAAACTATTTTAGGGCGGGTGATTTACATGAAGCTTAAAAGCATCATTTGCTTTTTTAAAAGGAATCACAAGTATAGCTATTATTCGGACAAATGTGTTAGATGCGGCAAAGAAAAACAGCATTATTGACTAGTCAGATTCCTACTGCATATATTTTGGACAATAATAAAAGAGGCATCTTCTATATGCCTCAAGCTTTCCAGTAGTTATATGTATTTGTTTATGTATTAACCTTTCATTTTGTTCATTAGCCTTATTATTTGATTATCTAGTTCTTCATTTCTAGCACGAAAATAATTAAAATCCTCTTCTAGGCCTACTAGCGGGCAATTGTAAGTTATTTACTTAACTTTCTGTATTTAAGTTTAGCTAGTAACGTGTAAAACGAATTATTAGAAATACACATTCTTTTCTATAAAAAGGAGGTATTTCCATGCAGTTGGATTACATATCAGCACTTCCAATATTAGGTCTATTTTTCTTTAACATCATTCCTCTTGTCATTGCTGCTATTGCCGTCGTTTATTTGTTCAAGCTCATGAAGGAAAGAAATCATCTTCTTAAAGAGATAGCGCAAAGGCTTGAAAAATTAAATAAAGATTGAATGAGCTTCCTTTATACGAAAAAAAAAGCAGATGGCACTCATCTGCTTTTTTCAAGTGGTTCATTATTTTGCAAGAAACTGAATTAATTCCTTGTTAAATCTGTCTGCATGTGTTGCGTTAAATCCGTGTGGAGCTCCTTCTACAACGACTAGCTCAGAGTTTGCAAGCATATTGTGAGCTAGCTTACCGCTTGCTTCTAAAGGAACGACACCGTCTGAATCACCGTGGATAACCAATGTTGGAACAGTGATGCTAGCTAAATCATTGCGGAAGTCCGTGCGCCCAAATGCGCCAATGCAATCAAGCGTGCCTTTCGGTGATGCGAATGCTGCAATATCACGATTGTATAATCGCAGTGGTTCACTAACAAGGTCCTTGTTTTCACCTGCCGTAAAGAAATTATGCGTAAACTCTTCGAGGAAAGCGATACGATCTGTTTTAACACCATTTTCAAATTCAGCAATTGTTGCATCATCAAGTGCTCCCTCTGGATGATCAGCTGATTTATACATGTATGGAGGAACAGCACCAGCTAAAACAGCTTTTTCGATGCGCTCCTCTCCATATGTACTAATGTAACGGACCACTTCTCCGCCTCCCATAGAAAAACCTACAAGTGTTACATCTTGAAGCTCCAGATGCTCTATTAAAGTGTGCAGGTCTTTTGTTAATGTATCATAGTCATAGCCTTCATATGGTTGTGAGGATTGACCAAAACCACGGCGATCATAAGCAATTACTCGATATCCAGCATCAATTAACGCAGGAACTTGAGCTTCCCAAGAACGAGAGCTTAACGGCCATCCATGAATAAGCACAATTGGTTTCCCGCTTCCATGGTCCTCGTAGTATATTTTAACTGGTTCATTATTTACTGTATCGACTGTTAATTTTGGCATTTTCTCAACCTCCAATAATAATTTGTTTTTAGCAAAGCATATGCTAAGGCATCTGCATTAGTCTTTTTTTACTTAAGACAACCTTTCAGTACTATACCCAACAATTTTTCTCGGTAATCGTCAGATTTATATTTATACCATTCTATAACTATCATAAGCATTGCTGTTACATTGCTGTTACATAGCTGTTAAGGCTTATTATAAAGCAAAGATGCTCGCCAAAAGGAAAGCATCTCTGCAGGAAAAACCTTTATTAAAAACTTTCAACTGAAAAACGGCTCTTTTTCAGTTGTAATGAGGGACTCAGTTGTTGATGTGTGTACTTCCTCTAATAATGCCGGGTTTTCCATTAAAGAAAGACCATAGGAAGGAATCATCTCTTTAATTTTCGGCTTCCACTCTTCTATATGCTGAGGGAAGCATTTGTTTAGTACCTCAAGCATGACCTGAACTGCTGTGGAAGCGCCTGGTGAAGCACCAAGCAGTGCTGCAATAGAGCCGTCGCCTGCTGTTATAACCTCTGTGCCGAATTGCAGTGTTCCCTTTCCTCCAGCCTCCGTGTCTTTAATTACCTGCACTCTTTGACCAGCAACAACTAAATCCCAATCCTCCATTTTTGCATTTGGAATAAACTCACGCAGTTCTTCCATACGCTGTTCCTTTGACAACATCACTTGCTGGATCAAATATTTAGTTAATCCCATGTTTTTTGCACCTGCTGACAGCATGGTGAAAATATTATCTGGTTTTACTGATGTGATTAAATCAAACATAGAGCCAGTTTTCAAAAATTTCGGCGAGAAGCCAGCGAAAGGTCCAAACAACAGCGATTTTTTATTATCAATAAAGCGTGTATCCAAATGAGGCACAGACATTGGCGGTGCGCCAACCTTAGCCTTTCCATATACTTTAGCATGATGCTGATTGATAATATCAGGATTTTTACACACCATGAATATCCCGCTTACTGGGAAGCCACCAATATGCTTGCCTTCTGGAATACCGGATTTTTGAAGCAAATGCAAGCTTCCTCCTCCGCCCCCAATAAAAACAAATTTTGCTGTATGACGTTCAATCGTGTTAGTTTGAAGATTACGTACCGTCAGCTCCCATAAACCGTCTTTGGTCCGCTTTAAATCATGAACACTATGCTTATACTTAATAGTCACGCCATTATCTTCAAGATGGTTAAACAGCATCCGTGTTAATGCACCGAAGTTTACGTCTGTTCCTGAATCAATTTTCGTTGCTGCAATCGGTTCATTTACATTTCGGCCATCCATGATAAGGGGAATCCATTCCTTCAGTTTTTCAGGATTATCGGAAAATTCCATCCCTTCGAATAAGGGATTGTTTGACAGCGCTTTAAATCTTTTCCTTAAAAAATCAACATTTTCTTCGCCTTCTACTAAACTCATATGAGGTAATGGCATGATAAAATCCTTCGGGTTATGTATGCGCTTACTGTTAACGAGATAAGACCAAAACTGCATGGAAACTTGAAATTGTTCGTTAATATTAATTGCTTTGCTGATATCAATCGATCCGTCTGGTTTTTCAACAGTATAATTCAGCTCACACAACGCAGCATGCCCTGTCCCCGCATTGTTCCATTCGTTTGAGCTTTCCTCTCCTGTGTTTGCAAGTTTCTCAAATACTGTAATCTTCCAGTCAGGCACTAATTCTTTCAGAAGCGTCCCCAATGTTGCACTCATTATTCCGGTACCAATTAAGAAAACATCTGTGTTAGTTTCTCTTTTGCTCATATTAACCTTCCCTTTACATTATTGTATTCGCAGAAAGGATGCAGGCGCTCTTTATGAACACACCATTTCTGTCTTCGTTTTTTGATACTCTCTTAAATTATTATAATTATTTACAAATAAAAATATCTACCATTATCTGATAATTATATACTATTTACAGCATTTAAAAAAGGATAAGTTCTCTTTGAACTGCTTTTATAAGTATAAATCCCCATTTAAAGCACTTTTAGCCAGAAAAAAATGCACTTACTCTTTAAATTTAGAGATGCAATATGTATCTCCACTTTCCACATTATATGCAAAAAGAATGTATTTTAGTAAAACAGCATACATCCATTTAGAAAAAGCAACAAGAATAACTCTTCAAGAATACTATTCTAGAAAAACATTTATCTATAAAATAATGTTATGAGACAAAAGCTATTTTTAACCGAAACCAGTAGCTAACCCTCTCCAATCCCTTTATACGTTAACCTTTCTTGGATTGTTTTACTTCTGCATACGATTCTAGAAAGTAAGGAATCCAATAGCAATAAGTTGTTATAATCTTCTGAAGCGTTAATGTAGAAAAGTAATATTTTGCTATATAAATCAAGAAGGCCACAATTTTGTGACCTTCTTGATTTATTGTGTTCACTTTAGATGACACCTTGCTCGAGCATGGCATCTGCAACCTTTTTAAAGCCTGCAATATTTGCTCCGGCAACAAAATTCCCTGCCATTCCATATTCCTCTGCAGCTTGCATGCTTTTTGTATAAATGTCCTTCATAATAGCTTGTAATTTACTATCTACCTCTTCTTTTGTCCAAGCAACCCTTGCACTGTTTTGTGCCATTTCCAATGCAGAAACAGCAACACCACCTGCATTAGCAGCTTTTGCTGGTCCAAATAAAACGCTGTGTTCCATAAAGTAATCAACTGCACCTTGTGTTGATGGCATGTTAGCACCTTCTCCAACTGCTTTTACACCATTTGAAACAAGTCGTTCTGCAGCAATCTTATCAAGTTCATTTTGAGTTGCACTTGGTAATGCAATATCACATGGAATCGACCAAATCCCTGTACAGCCCTCATGATAAAGTGCCTCTGGATGCACATTAACATACTCAGCAATTCTCTTTGACTCCGTTTCCTTTAAGCGCTTAACAGTATCAAGATTGATGCCATTTCGGTCATAAATATATCCACTTGAATCACTGCATGCAACTACTTTTGCACCTAATTGCATTGCCTTTTCAATTGCATAAATGGAGACATTACCTGATCCAGAAACAACGACTGTGCTACCATTAAAGCTTAAGCCTTTACTTTGCAGCATTTCCTCAACAAAGTAAACTAATCCATAGCCTGTTGCTTCTTTCCTGCCAAGGCTGCCGCCATAGCCAATGCCTTTTCCTGTCAGCACTCCTGCTTCAAAGGCACCTTTAAGCTTTTTATATTGACCAAACATATAGCCGATTTCCCTTGCACCAACACCAATATCACCAGCTGGGACATCAATGTCAGGTCCGATATGTTTGCTTAGCTCTGTCATGAAGCTTTGGCAAAAACGCATAATTTCCATATCTGATTTTCCTTTAGGATCGAAATCAGATCCACCTTTGCCTCCGCCTATCGGCTGTCCTGTTAACGAATTTTTAAAGATTTGCTCGAAACCAAGGAATTTAATGATACTAGCATTAACAGTTGGATGAAATCTCAATCCACCTTTAAACGGACCAATCGCACTATTGAACTGAACTCGGAATCCTCTGTTCACTTGAATAGTTCCATTATCATCAACCCACGGTACTCTAAAGCTAATCATGCGCTCTGGCTCTACTATTCTATCTAATACTGCCTGATTAATATAAACAGGATTTTTTACAAGTACAGGAACTAAAGAATCCAAGACCTCTTTAACAGCCTGGTGGAACTCTGCTTCATTTGGATTACGAGCTTGCACTAATTTATATAAACGATTTACATATTCTTCTGCATTCTCTCTATCTTTAATATCCGTATTTTCCAATGCTTCGACAACTTCCATAATAATTCAGCCCCTAAAAATAATTTAAAGTTTAGAAAATTCCTTTTCTTTTAAGTGGTTTCATTTTATAATTTTGTAATTGATAGTTCCAATATTAATTTCGGATGAAATTCATGCGTTAAACGCATTAGGAGAATGGTAAACATGGAAATGCGACAAATTCAGTACTTTCTCGAAGTAGCAAAACGAGAGCATGTCACTGAGGCAGCAGACATATTACATGTTGCTCAGTCCTCTGTCAGCAGACAAATTTTTAACTTGGAAAGTGAATTAGGCGTTGAGCTTTTTATACGAGAAGGGCGCAGTGTTAAGCTGACACCACTCGGAAGAATCTTCTTTGAACGAATGAAGCAAGTGTGGAACATGATGGAGGATGCAAAACGAGAAGTGAAGGAATATTTAGACCCTGAAAAAGGCACGGTAAGGATTGCTTTTCCCATTAGTATGGCAGCGCATACTTTGCCATCGATTATCTATGCTTTTCGTACAAGATATCCGGAAGCCAAATTTCAAATGAGCAATGCTCTTTATTATGATTTAATTGACGGTGTTATAAACGGAAGCTTCAATTTGGCGATGATTGCCCCAATGCCCAATCAGGAAAAAGAAACGAAAATTAAAGGTGCAACGCTTTTCACTGAAAATATTGTCGCTTTGGTTCCTAATCATCATCACTTAGCTCAAAAAACGTCCATACGACTGCGTGATTTAAAGGATGAGCCTTTTTGTGTCCTCCCAGAGGGCTTTGTTTTTCGTGAACAAGTTATACAAGCTTGCAAAGAAGCACAATTTTCACCACGGATTGCTTTCGAAGGCAAGGATATTGACGCACTTAAAGGTCTAGTGTCTGCAGGATTAGGTGTAGCATTAATGCCAGAAATGACTCTCGTTGATAACACCCCCCGTTCGACTGTCATTGTGCCTATTGTTGATACAAACTTAACGAGAACAGTCGGTGTCATATATCCGACACAACGGAAGCTGCTGCCGACAGAAGAATTATTCTATGATTTTCTGCTGGAAACGTATGAACGGTTGAATGAATTTAAACAATAAAGAATGGATCTGTGCCTGTTTTCTATAGTGAAATAGTTTGCCAGCGATATGTTGGGGTAAGAATAAAGTATCCTATCCAAATGAAGAGGAGGCTTTACAAGCATGAAAGCAGTCACTTATCAAGGAGCAAAAGATGTACAAGTAAAAGAGGTGGCAGATCCTAAGCTACATAAAAAAGATGATATTATTGTCAGAATTACATCAACAGCGATATGCGGTTCTGATTTACACATTTATCAAGGTGCCGTACCAGCTGAAAAGGACTATGTAATTGGACATGAGCCGATGGGGATTATTGAAGAGGTTGGGTCTGAAGTAACGAAGGTAAAAAAAGGCGACCGTGTTGTCCTTCCTTTTAACATTTCTTGTGGTCATTGCTATTACTGTGAACATGAAATGGAAAGCCAATGTGATAATTCCAATCCAAACAAACAGCTCGCAGACACAGGCGCATACTTCGGATTTACAGAGCGATATGGTGACTATCAAGGTGGACAGGCAGAATTACTTCGTGTTCCTTATGGGAACTTTATGCCATTTGTTATTCCAGAAAGCTGTGAATTAGAGGATGAAGCACTACTGTTTATGTCTGACGTTCTTCCGACTGCATATTGGAGTATAGAAAATGCTGGCGTGAAAAAAGACGATACAGTCGTCGTATTAGGAAGTGGACCTGTTGGCTTAATGACACAGAAATTCGCTTGGATGAAAGGCGCTAAACGTGTTATCGCCGTTGATAATGTTCCATACAGATTAAATCATGCGAAAAAGATGAACAAAGTAGAGACAATCAACTTTGATGAGCATGAGGATGCTGGGTATTACATTAAAGAAATTACTGGCGGTGGCGCAGATGTTGTTATTGACTGTGTTGGAATGGATGGAAAAAAATCAACGATGGAAGCAATCGGACAAAAGCTAAAAATCCAAGGCGGAACGTTAAGCGCCATCCAAATCGGCCTTAACGCTGTCCGCAAATTCGGCACAATTCAATTAACAGGCATTTACGGCTCCAAATACAATATGTTCCCACTAGGACAAATCTTCGAAAGAAACATTACCGTAAAAGCAGGCCAAGCTCCAGTTATCCACTATATGCCAATGTTGTTTGACAAAATTACAAATGGAGAAATCGATCCAACCGAAATCATCACACACCGCGTATCACTAGATGACGCAAGCAATGCATATAAAATGTTTAACGACCATGAAGATGAAGTGATTAAGGTTATTTTAAAGCCTTGATATCGGGAAAGGACTCGGCAAAAATTTGCTGAGTCCTTTTTCTTTGTCCTTAAGAAATCCTCACATATATATAAGGATTGTTTAGGAATGTCGACAATTTATTATTATCTTTAAATCATTTATTATATATATTCACATTCCCCATATAAGACGGAAGACCATTTTTAGCCAGTATTCTATCAAGTTGGCCTTTTTACCTATACCCTCACCTGTTGTAAAGAAAAAATATGGATAAAGCATCTTTTACAAACTAAATAATCTGAACGGAGGAGAAAGTGACATGAATCTTGCAAATTTATAAGAAGTTTTAAAGAAGAATTTAGTTAAGGAGAAAAGTTCATTCCGGCTTTACTCCATTTTAGTGAGAACTCCGTAAAATATTTTTTAACAATGCCTAATTCCTGACAAGCCTTTTTCTTAAAATGATAGTAGTCAAGATTCATTTATTACAGCATGTTCATTACACTTCATAAAATCACCTGTGACAAAATATCCCTTTTTTCCAATCTTCCGATTCTGCAAATCTGGTAGTTGCCTATCCCCTCCCTTTACTGACAAAAATTCCGCATGTTTACGTATCCCTTAAATTGGAGTATAAAACTGACATGATTATACCCGCTAGTTTCCATATCCTAATAATATGTCAACTAATAAGAGGCATAAATACCGCTGTCCTGTTAAATTCATCTTTCCAATTAAGCTCATGTAAATCTAAATGCCTAGTAAAATTCGTTTAGACTCTCGTGGATTTATAGAAAAAAGGGTACAAACCTAAAGCCTGTCTTACTCTAGATACATATACATATAGTACAACATCACATATGGGACAGATGAAACGGAGGGACATTAGTGGAACTTCTTATAAACGGAGCAAATGCCGTTATTACAATATAATCTTAATTATCACTTGAAAGGAGTATTATTATGACCGACTTTACCGTTTGGATAACCATTATTACTTTTTTGGTTACCCTAGGATTAATTCTTTGGAGACCTAAAGGATTGAATGAAGCAATACCTGCAACTGCTGGAGCCGTTATTATTGTGCTTTGTGGAAGTGTTTCATTCTCTGATTTAGGAATCATATTAAACACCATCAGTGGTGCTGCAATTACTATCATGGCAACCATTGTAATGGCGATTGTTTTAGAAAGCTTTGGTTTTTTTAACTGGGTTGCAGAAAAATTGGCAGCTATGGCTAAAGGATCAGGAATTCGTCTATTCTGGTATGTCAATTTATTATGCTTCCTAATGACACTCTTCTTTAATAATGATGGAAGCATTCTTATTACCACGCCCATCCTTCTCATGCTATTAAACAATATGCGCTTAAAAAACCATCAAAAAATTCCCTATTTACTGTCAGGAGCCTTAATTGCAACTGCCTCTAGTGCTCCAATTGGTGTCAGTAATATCGTTAATTTAATTGCATTAAAAATCGTTCATATGGACTTATGGCTCCATACCGCGATGATGTTTGTACCTTCAAGCATTGGATTATTACTGCTTACTTTCCTGCTTTTTCTACGGTTCAAGAAAGTCTTACCGAAAAAAGTTCCGATCATGGTTTCCGGTTTAACTAGGTCTTCTTATCACCCACTAAAATCAGTAATTCACCATGAATCGGAAAAGGCTCGTTCCAAATTTATGAGAAATATTCTGTTATTTGTCCTTGCGGTTCGGTGCAGCTTGTTTCTTGCCTCCTACCTGCAAATCCCAATTTCTGTTATGGCAGTTATAGGGTCCCTCATTCTTTTAGCTTGGAGATGGATATATTTAAAAATATCCCCTGCTGATATGTTGAAGAAAACACCCTGGTACATCATTATTTTCGCCTTTGGTATGTACACAATCATCTATGGACTCAATAATATCGGCTTGACAGAATGGCTGATTGGTTTGATGGAGCCAGTTATTTCAGGAAGTCTCCTTCATGCCAGTATTGTAATGGGCGCACTACTAACAGTTCTATCCAACATTTTCAATAATCACCCTGCCCTTATGGTTGGTACCCTTACGTTGACACATATGAATCTTAGTGTGCTGGAATTAAAGGTTGCGTACTTAGCGAACGTAATCGGCAGTGATATGGGAGCTTTATTGCTGCCAATGGGAACACTAGCCACCTTAATGTGGATGCATATCGTTAGAAAAGGAAAGGTCATCATAAGCTGGTGGGATTATATCAAAATAACAGCAGTAGTCATTCCTCCTGCAACACTTTTTACACTAATTATTTTATATTATTGGGTTTCCTCCCTTTTCGGTGGAGTACTTCAACAATAATGTCAACGAACAGTGATATTACGAAGGATGCGGAGATAAACGATGAAATTCTTAATGTATAGGGGAAATACCAAAAAAAAGAGTAATCCTTCCTAATTAACTAAGGTTGGATTACTCCATAAACATCAATAAATGTTGACCCTGTTGGTCATAACATGGTCATTTATTTTTCTTGCCTAATTTTAGGATATGTTTTTTAAGCTACAATTGTGAAATATGTTTTCCTTCAGCTTCACATCTTAAGCGCTTCCATTCCTCTGTCAAAAATAAATGCTGAACAGTTGGACAAGTACATAACTCCTTGTTCATTTTTCACATATATTACTATGTAAAAGGAATGGAGGTGAATATGCATGACTGATGAAAAAAATTCCACATTTGGTTCTACAAACGGTGCAGATGACAAAGTGAAGGACAGAAACAAAAACTTGAATAAAAACAGCAATAATCTTGCTAATAACGGTGGGGTGGCAGGAGTTTCAATAACTGCTGAAGGCGGTAGTCAGGTCAGCGGAAAGCATGGAACAAACGTCAGCCAAGGTGGACAAATTGCTAAAAAATACGGACAAAACGCTAACCAAATGGGACAAATCGCTAGAAATTTCGGGAAAAATAAAATTAAAGATGGCGTTATTAATGCTGGCTCCAGTGAAATGGAAGAAGATATGGAAACAGCTGAATAAACGTTAGTTAATCTGAATTCTCGCTAGTTAACTTGGCGACCTGTGTACTTTCTAGAAGGTCGTCTCTTTTTTTCTAATTTTATCAACACAAGGCAGGTGAACAAAATGCCACATTCAAAAAAACATGACATTCATTCCAAAAACCACGTAAAACATTCTAAAAAAAATGAAGATAGTTTAAATAAATCCAATAAACATGGAAAAAATGATGAGGAACACTCACAAAATCATGATAAACATAATGAAGTAAACAAAGCTTCTTACAAGTTTGAAAAAGAAGGAGTTACCATAGAATTCAACATCTATATTAACCTGTACAATACTAATGACAACAATAATAATTTAGCCAATCAACACGGAAAGGCTGGTGTATCTGTAACAGCAAGTGACAACAGCCAAATCAGTGGCAATCATGGTAAGAACGACCAACAAGGTCTCCTAACTGAACAAATTACTGAGCTTCTCGATGAAAAGGGTCAACTAATCAGAAGAGAGCAAGACTCTGATCTCCATGATGGTCCTTTTACAGTAGATTTCTCCATTAAAGAACGGGAATAAAGGCTCATGTTTAAAAAATGTCAAATACAGCAATATACTCCCTCCATGGAAGACAGATAAACTATCTGTATTAGGGAGGGAGTTTTTTCCATTATTTTTTAAACGGAGGATCTTTTTCTATACAATCTAATTAGCATAAAAGATATTTATTTCCAATATATCACATACCTGTTTTATATTTCTTTTCACTCGAAGAAGTACTTTTCGTATCATGTTTAGCTTTTTCTTCGCGCCATTCCTCTTTTACATCCTCCATTGGTATTGCATCAACAGTTTGTTCACTTTCAAACATATCAAAAAGGCTTTCGTTTTCTGTCGGATACTGTTCAGGGTGGTCCATGTTTGTATGAGCTTTAGGTACTCCCTTAGATTTTTTATTGTCTTCCATATCCAATCACCTCATTATATAGGTTCCCTTAATGACAGAAAAAAAACGATTAATATCCTTCCAATATTTTCTTACAAACAAAAAAGCATCCAACTATTTTGAATGCTTTGCAAGAACTCTTCCATTAAGTACTTTTGTTTTTTCTGCGACTGATCAACATATGCACCATAGAAATAATAAACATTACGGCACCAATAAGCACGATGATATCTGCACCTAACTGCAAGCCGCCACCGATTGAGAAATCTGTAAAAACCCGCATGCATAAGTAACAAACAGCTACTATAAAAAATACTAAATCAGAGTATTTTTTCATAAATTCCATACTGATAAAAAGACGTGGTTAAAAGCCATTATGTATATTCAGCTTGTTGTGCTTGGTTCTAATTTATCTATTTTAAAGGTATATTTCCTAAACTAAATAAAATGTGAATCAACAATACAATTTTAATAGCTAATAGCTATTAAACTAACCACACCTCTTTTCACCTCCTCTGTATAGTAACAATAACACGACTTTTCGTTCACGTAAAAGATATCCAGATAAACTTGACCAAAATGAACGCTGATCTTTGGCCATTAATGATTCAGCAGTATTTTACCTATTTTCAGTTTGTTGAACATTACTTAAGGTTTCAACAAAATTAAGGACGAGAATATAAAAAGGATACATAATCAAGCCGCCCATTATAATAAAACCAGTCGCAGGAGTCGGAACATCACCACCATATGTTATAGGAAACAATGAGGCAATTATATAAATAAACAACATTAGATAAGGTATCCAAAGAATAGTTGTCCAATATTTTACGTTCCTTCCGTCGAACCACTTCCTTGTTAGGAGAAATAGCAAAATGGTTCCGCCAATAATATCAAGCATCCATATCAATTCAGTAAATAAATTTACTTTTTCTATATCCCAATTTGCCAGTCTGCTGATTCTATAAACGTTTGCCATTAACTCAAAAGGAATCAATATTAATAATGCATAAACACAGGCAACTGCATTTAATTTTAAAAAACACTTCATTTAACAGCCATCCTCCTAAATATGCATTATGACCTATTTTGCTGCTTAGTATGAACAAGAATCGTCGCTACGTTCAATAATATTGTCGCGATAACAAGTACTGCTGAAGCGCCTGCCACTGCACCGATTGTATCTAAAAGCGCAGACCAGTCCTCCCTTTTTACTAAATTATAGTTATAGAAAATTTGAAAACAAAGAGAAACTGCACAAGCTGCATAGCTAATACTGCTTAGCGCTATACTTTTTTCATTCTCTTTTTTTATCAGACAATATGTAGGAATGGCCAAAGCGATTAATCCTAAAACGATGCTACCAATATTAAGCAAACCATAATCAAACATGCCTTTTCTCCTTTTAATCAATAGAAATTTTATAACCGAAGTGTTGCGAAATATGAATAGAAATGCGAGATAGCTTGACTAATTTTTTTCCGAATAAAACAGTGGAATTGGTGGTGGCATGCCTGCTTCTGGTAACAGATAAATAAAAACAAATAGGAAAGTAATCAATATCCCCAACGCCATTACAAAAAACGAAAGGATCCTATTAGCTTGCTTTTTCAAGCCAATTAATCCGCATATAAAACTTGCTGCACCAATAAATAACTCAAAAAAAGCAATGGGGTATAACGAGAATTGCTCCATAACCTGTATTCTTACAAAATTAAAAACGGTTATAGACAGTACATATATTAATTGTAGAATAAGACCAAAAAGAGAATAAAACAAATTATAACTCCTTTTCCATATAATGTTTTGTTTAATCATTATACATAGTTATTCTATGTATGTGAACAACCTTTTTGTAATTATATTGTATTTTCTTACCAAAAAAGCAAAACTACAGTAGTTTTGCTTTTCATAACAAAATCACTCATTAATATTAAGACGAATCTCTTCCAGCTCCTCCTGGATTTGCCCAATAAGCGAAACACAAGAGCCTGTAGCTTGTATCCAGCTTCCGATAACGCCTATTTGTCCATGATATTGATTATTACCATGTAACACTTGATTCCCACTTATAGCCTGCATCGAATTACCAATACCCTGCATTAGATTACCAGTAATATTCTCTGCCCTTCCATCCTCCGTACTGTCAAAAAATTCATCTGCCAGACCAACAAAGCTGCCTAATGCCTGCAACCAGTTTCCTGTTATAATAAGTCGCTGCTCTGTGTCTGTATTTGATGTGCCATAAAGCACTAACCCAGTTATGACAGTTGAGTTGCCTACAGCTTGAATTTCATCCCCTAACTTTTCCAGCGATACCGTTCCTTGACCATCGGCTGACAACGCACTCCCAGACGCTTGCAATACATTGCCTACAAATCTAAGCTGATAGCTTTGATCTTTATCTAAATGAAATTGGGGTGTACTGCCAATAGCGGCCTGTATTGTCCCAATTGTAGAGAAAAGGGAACCAATAATTTCTTTCCAATGACCATTCATCATCAATCAGTCCAAATCAGGTTGATTATTCTTATAGTATTCTATAATTAGTTTATTGGTCCTGATTTTATTTGCATTCCAGGTATGAAGAGTTATATAGTACCTGCTAAACTCTCCTTTAAGCGAAGCTGTATATTTTTCAATATCCGTTGTTTTCTTCCGTGCAGATTATTTATGTATAACGACATGTAAAAAGGTCAAAAAAATCCCTACAAATAAATACAGGGATTTTTTTTTGACTACTTTAAGAAGCTCCTATTTCATTTAATGCTCAAGCTATCTCATACATGTATTTTGTGTGCATATCCAATCTATGCTATTTGTAAAAGCTTCCTTACCACCAAATTGGATAAAAAGGACCAAACCTTCTTATTCCGAAAACAGGAAATCCAAATAGCCCAAAGCCTCCAAAAGGAACAAATAAGCGACTATTATCAGTGCCACCTTGGCTTGGTACTAACAAATAAACATTCTCATCATCAAAACTGTGAAGAATACCTTGATGAACCTCATCATCCTTTGTCTCTATTTGAACAAACTGAAATAAATGCTTCGTACATTTTTGCTGAAACTTATGATGATGATGACTCATTTTATGATGATGCTGACTTGATGAAGATTCTTCATAACCTCTAACATTTTCCATACCCAAATTCCCCCTTAGTTAAACTCAAGGGCATATTATTCAGTGGTATGAAAAAGGTGACCAGGAAAAATGAATTATCAGCATAAAAATTACTGATCTATCCGATGAGTGGTTAATTTTGTGTTTTTTTCCTACTAGACAAGAATACCTTTAGTATACCTCTTTTTCTTTTTTATCTTTCAACTAAACAAGCCTATTTAGCAGCACTAAAACAGGAGTTACAATATACAGTTTCAATATTCCACTCCTCCCTCTTTTTCTCCCCCTTCATATTTGTTTAGAAAGAAGTTTTGATATTTACCTTGTATAGTCATTTTCTTTTTAGAGAAAATAAAACTATCACATGAAAGGAGGTTAATTTTGTGCATAAAGATAATTATATTTTTGGGGTAGGCGTTTTAGCCATTCTTTTAACAACAGTATATACTGCTGTATTAGCATCCCAATTAATGGCAACAAAACATAAAGTTGATTATCTATATTTTAAAGATAAGTTTAGCAATAATAAAACATCGCATTGAGCCTACTTTTTATAAGTTGGCTTTTTTAATTTCCCATAACTTACATAAGCGATTTTATTGTTATTTCGTATTTTACTCTGATTATTATAAGTAATAATTAAAATTAGATTGTTCGCAATAATTTTAATTATTTTATTTATAGCTAACCTGTTTATTATTTACAAATTATATGATATTTTACTTAAGGTTTATTTGATTTTTAAATAATTATTTGGAGGTAAGCTTTGGAATTTAAGTTTTTAAAATCAAAATCAAATCTTACAAAAAAAGACCTTCCATTAACAACTACCCTTCACTCTTCAGCTATTGATGAAAATACTTACTCAAATCCTGATGCTATATTTACTTTAGACATAGATGGTAATGTTATAGAGCTAAATAATTCCCCTAAGGAATTACTTGGTTATACAGATTATGAGATAATTAATATTCTTTCAGACCATTTTAAACCGAATACACAAAATTCAGGTACTAAATACTTAGAACAAGCTTTGAATGGAGAAATTCAAAATTTTCGTACTGAAATTCTTCATAAAAATGGTTACTCAATTGAGGTAACTCTAACTCTTATTCCTATTCTTAATAGCCAAAAACAAATCACTGTAATACAAGGGTTTATAAGAAATGTATCTGATAATAATAATAAAGAATTAATGAAGTTAAAGGAGCATTTTGAATCTGCTCAACTAGTAGCAAATATTGGTAGTTGGGAATACGACCTCATTAAAAATGAATCGTATTGGTCACTACAAAAGTATAAAATTTATGGAATTTCCCCAAACAACTTTGTTCCTACTCTAGAAAACGTTATTGATTTTATTCACCCAGAAGACCGCGAGAAGTTTAAACAAACAATTACAAATGCAGTGAAAAAAATTCAAGATTTCCGTTTAGAGTGCAGGATTATTAAAAAGGACGGCAGTGTTGTTTACGTAATAGAACAAGGCAGTGTTGTTTACAATGAAAGTAACCAACCTATAAGTTTTCTAGGAACCATTCAGGATATTACACCAAGAAAAATAGCAGAAATGAAACTATTAGAAAGCGAACAGCGATTTAAAAACATTTACAATAATTTAGAAGTAGGAATATGGTCATACGATGTACAAAAAAATACATTTCTATTAAGCTCACCCGGTATTCTGAGTGTGACTGGCTATACATTTAAGGAAATTCCTGATTACTCTTCCTTTTTATCGAAGGTTCTTCCAGAAGATCAACATATTTTGCTCAACAGTAAGGATATGGTGATTAGTGGTATTCCTTTTAATGGAACTTATCGTATCCTTCATAAAAACGGAGAGATAAGATGGGTTCATGATCAAACACTTCCTGTATTAGATTCGAACAATGTTCTTATCCGATTGGATGGAATAATTACCGATATAACAGACCTAAAAAAATCAGAAGATATGATTAAACACCTTGCCTATCATGATTATTTGACGGAGCTTCCCAATAGAAGAATGTTTGACGAAAAAATACATGAATTAGCTGATAATGCTTCTAACAGCTTTTCCATTATTAATTTCGACTTAGACCGTTTTAAAACAATCAACGATACATTGGGAAATAGAATTGGGGACCACATCCTTAAACAATTTGGCAATAGAATTTCTAAAATATTTAATCAAGCATCCGTTGCTGATTATTCCTTTTTATTAGCAAGATTAGGGAGTGATGAATTTGGTCTTATTATTTGGGGGTATTCTCCATTAAATTTTCCAATTCAAATAGCAAAAAAAGTGCTAGCGGAGCTAAAAAATCCTTTTATTGTGGATCAATATGAGTTATATGTAACTACTAGTATGGGAATTAGCAGTTTTCCAAAAGATGGAGATACTGTCGAAGAAGTTTTAAAAAATGCTGAGACTGCTTTATACCGAGCAAAAGAAAACGGAAAAAACAATTACCACTTGTATTCAGCTTCTTTAAATATCCAATCTTTTAAACTTTATACTATGGAAAGAGATTTGCGAAAATCGATCCAAAATGGAGAATTACGTGTGTATTTTCAGCCTAAAGTTGAAACATCCACCGGAAAAATAGTTGGGGCTGAAGCTTTAATAAGGTGGGAACATCCAGTATGGGGACTTATCTCACCAAATGAATTTATTCCGCTTGCTGAAGAAAATGGGTTTATTTTAGAGATTGGGGATTGGGTACTAAAACAAGTATGCACGTATTTAAATGAATGGGAACAATCAGGTCTCCCTATCGTCCCTATTTCCATTAACAAATCTGCTAAAAGATTTTTAATTAGTGATTGGACATCTGTCATTTACAATACATTGAAAGAAACAAATACAGATCCATCCTTGATTGAGTTCGAAATTACAGAGACTACCCTTTTACAGCATAATGACACAGTGAATAATGCTATTGATTTTCTGAAAGAAATTGGGATAAAGATTGCATTAGATGATTTTGGTACAGGCTATTCTTCTTTTACCTATTTAAAGCAATATCCTATTAATACAATTAAAATTGACCAATCCTTTATTCGAAATATCTCTAATCATAGTGATGAAATGATTATAAAATCAACCATTTATTTGGCAAAAGGATTAGGTATGAAAGTAGTTGCAGAGGGTGTAGAAACGAAGGAGCAGCTCACGTTTTTAAAACAACTTAATTGTGATGAAATCCAAGGCTATTTATTTAGTAAACCAGTACCCGAGAAAGAATTTCAGCATTTATTACAAATGGCTATAATTAAACCAACAGGCGACAATACTTATGTTAAGCCTACTGTGAATAGAAGAAAGTATTATCGCATTAATTTAACATACCCATTAAGTTCTCAAATGTCCTTAGAATCAATAAAAGGAAAAAATATAGAGCTAGGAACTACAGAAGTTCTAATAGAAAACATAGGACTTGGCGGCATTAAATTTCTTACAACCTTAAATATGCCCGTCCGGCCCGATATAATATTAAGATTTAAAACAACTCTACTAGATACTGAATTCCAATTCAGTGGGAAGATTGTATGGAAACAAGAATTGCATGATATTTACCAATATGGAGTAGAATACGATATAGCAGATACGGATAGAAAGAATTTGAGCGCTTTATTAAATAAATTTTCTGTCCAACTGAAAACAAATCCATTATTGGCGAATTCTTCGTTTATACAAAAGGATAAAATAACCTATCTTAAAAAGAATTCTTTTCATTAAAAATAAGTGTCAGTCTTATTATTTTTTAGTAGGGCTGATTTTTTAATATAATCAAACTTTTTTAACCCATTTCAGTTTCCTTAACAAATACAATCCTCATACGTTTTTAATCCTTCTAATAATTATTCCATTAATTTCAAATGCATTTTACTCATAGATGAATCTGTATAAATACCCAAAATAATTTGCTATTATTCCAAAGGTCTAAAACTTCTGTCTTTTTCAAATCTCCATGCAGCAATATCATTTTTCTCATCCAGCAAGTTTTTTGAATATACGCCAATTTCCTTCCAATTTTTTTGTGCTTCTCTAAGAGATTCCACATTTGCTCCGCCAGCAAAATCAGGCTCATCAGATTGTAACGGATCATCTTCCCACCTACATACAACACATATCTCCCAAGAATTTAGTTCAGACAAAGTTTTATATCCACAACATGGACATGTAAATAGCTTCCTTCCCATATTCTACCTCCATATTTATCTTTGTGCATTTACCAGTTAGTTATCTACTGACATTATAGTATAATCTGTTGTTACTACCTCAAATTCTATTAAATTCGCTTCTATTGTATAACTTCCCATTTTCCGGATACCTTTAGCCACTGGGTATCCACACTGCCGCGGAATAACATCCCATGTTGGTAATTGGGTTGCCAAGATTAAACGGAAACCCAAGCCGGCTCCTAACCTAGATATCTGGCTCATATACTTTTGACATTTCCTTGATCGTCTTTTCGCTTTATAAAACAACAAGTTCCATCTTTTTTAACATCCTTCTTATCAACTGCCTCTTCAGGGTTTAGCTACCCAACTTCATCAATTATAATAAAATGCCTTTCTTATTTACATTCTTCTTTCCAACTGCTATCACACGTTCCAGCATCCTTCTCATTTCTTTATAAGCATTATATTAAATTTTCTGTGCTTGCTCAGGCTCAAAGGCAATGTCCACTGTTTGCTCAATGTTTTCATAGAAACATACATAGTTCAACGTCAACCTTTAAATCCACAAGGTGAAGCTTTACATCCTTATGACGAATTTTTAATAACGAAACAATAATCCCGTTTATTAAATTGGATTTCCCCTACCTTGTTCCACCACCTTATACAAAGTGCGGGATTTTTTCAAAGTCATGCAGAACTCTTTCGTTTTTCTTTCTTATTACACCGATTGGCACAGCCCACTTATTGCCTACATATAAATGTAAACATAAATATGTACATTTTCGCTCGTTTAAGGATGTACAAAATCACTTGTTTTCTTGCGCTAAATGATCCTTTAAACGGTAGGAATTTCCCACCATTGTCACAACTTTCGCATGGTGTAAAATTCG
>NZ_RZTZ01000015.1 GCF_004005475.1 Niallia taxi
ATTATATGTACGAATATAACTATAAAAGATTCCAAAAACGACTCAACCAGTGTGCTCCGGTTGAATACCGAGTCACACTGGCTGCATAGTCTTTTTTATGGCTGTCTACTTGACAGGGGTAAGACCAGGTTTATGGGGGTCTTTTTTTAGGGGCTTAGATTTTTAAAAGTAATTGTCTATTTCATCTTGATACATTTGATTGTATGCACTTGTTGCATCAGACTCCGAGTGAAAGAGTGCATCATCATCTTCAATCGTATGAAATGTATCGTTTAAAAATAATGCTAGTGCATTAGGGTCTTTTGGATGCTGCACAATTTCTGCTGGCTTCACATTGGAAACCGATGGTGTATGTGGGTTATGGTAGATAACATATACTTCGTCACCAAGTTGAAGGTCTTTTGGGTCTACTGTGTCCATAGTTAGTCTCCTTTTTATTAAGAGTTTTCTCGTTGTTGTCCGATTTCTTTTTCGGCAATGAAGCTGTTGGCTGATTCAAGTCTGGCGAGCTCGTCGACTGAATCTCCGCGATCGTTTGTACGAAGGTGTTGATTTATTTCATTTTCTTGCGTTTTTTTCATGTTATCTTCTCCTTTAAAAACAGTGTTTGTAAGTAGAAGGATATTTATGATGGAAAATGACAGCAAAAAAGCAGCTATCGTTTATAGCTGCTTCTAAAAACCTAATTAGTAAGGTGCTTTTTAGTTAAAGCTGTCTGCTAGTTCGTCAACTAATGTGCCGACATAGGCAACGGCTTTTTTGATTGCATCTGGTTTTGACATATCCACACCTGCATCGTTCAGCAATTGTAGTGGAGTTTTTGTTCCGCCTGCACGGAGGACATCGAGCCATTTTTCGACTGTTTCTTGGCCGTTTTCGCGAATGCTTTCTGCGACTGCTGTTGATGCTGTTAAACCTGCAGAGTATGTGTATGGGTATAGTCCCATATAATAATGAGGCTGGCGCATCCATGTCATATGGTCCTGCTCTGTAATTTCAACAGAATCTCCCCAGAATTCCTTTAAGATATTGCCTTTAACATCATTAAAGACGCTTGCTGTTAATGGTGTACCTTCTTCAGCGAGCTTATATATTCTGCGTTGGAATTCACCTTCCAGCAAATGTGTAACAAAATTATGATAATAAGTGCCCAAGAGCTGAAGAATTGTCCAACGTCTCATTCTATTGTCATCAGTACGTGCAAGCAGATAGTCTGCAAGCAGCATTTCATTCATAGTTGATGGTGCTTCAATAAAATAAGTTGATGGTCGTGTATTTACGATTCTTTGGTTTTTGTTTGCCAAGTAGAAATGACCTGCATGACCAAGCTCATGTGCCAGCATAAATGCACTTCTCATTGTATTGCCCCAAGTGATTAAAATAAATGGGTGAGAGCCATATGGGCTTGAGCAAAAAGCACCTGTGGATTTCCCTACATTATCAGCTAAGTCAACCCATCTTTCTGTTAACGCTTTTTTCATGATTTCCGAATATTCTGGTCCCATCACCTTCAGGGCTTCCAAAATAGTTTCACTAGCTTCCTCATAAGTTGTCTTTGGGTTGAAGTCAGGATCTAATGGTGCCTTTAAGTCACAGAAAAGCATCTTATCTAGCCCTAATTGCGCCTTTTTCAAATCAGCAAATTTTCTCATTATCGGTGCAAGCTCGTTAAAGATGACACTGATTTGATTATGATACATTTCTGTTGTTACTTCCTGTGGCTCCAATAGCATATCTGTGACGGAAGCATAACCGCGAATATTTGCAATGGTCACTTGTTTTTTTACTTCTGTGCTGTATGCTGCAGCGATTGTATTATTATAGTTAGATAAACTATCTGTGAATGATTTATAAGCTTTTCTTCTAATGGAAGGATCTGGAGAGAACTCATATACATCCTCAAACAAGGCGAAGGATACAGGTAACTCGTTGCCTTTCTCGTCTTCAATCGGAGCGAAGCTCATATCTGCCAATTTACTGTTTTGATACACTAAATAAGGAGAGGCGTGAATTTGTCCTAAAGATGCAAGTACTTTTTCTGTTTCACTCGACAATGCATACTTTTTAGCGGACAGAATTTTTTTAATATTTCGTTTATATACCTCGAGCTCTGGTTCTTCCGCAAGAAATTTCTCTATTAACTCTTCTGGCATCTCGAGAATTTCAGATTGAATGAAGGAAAGAGTACCGTTTACTTTTGCGTTTAATGCAGCAAAAAGGGAGGAGTTCGCTTGATTTTCAGGATTTGTTCCATCTTCTGATTGCTTTAAGGACGCATATGTACTAATTAGAACTAGCTTCTCAAGTAACGTTTCTTGAGCCTTCAAGCATTCAAGGAGGGTGGAACTGCTGGTATGCAGTTTTCCTTTAAAATTTTCAAATGCAGGAATGCTGCTTTCCGCCTGTGTCAGCGCTGCTTTCCACGCTTGTCCATCAACAAAAAGGTCTTCTACCTTCCATTTCAATGCATCTGGCACATCTTTTCGAAATGGCCTTGTTTGTTTTGTGATTTGCAATATAATTCCTCCCCAATTATGGTATTTAGTGATACGAAATGATTATATCACATTATTTAGAATAGTAAGTATTTATTTGATTTAGAAACTTTAAGCATATTAAACATTATTAATTAATCAGAAAGGACCATTTCCATGGAAAGATGGGGAAAAACACTTTCATCTATATTACATTTCCATTACAATCATAAGTGTTGTTAAATTGTCATAAACTTTTCATTTTTAATTTTTAAAATGGTATGGGAGGATCAATTTTGTATAACTCCATTCTAGTATTCATTAGCATAATATTAATTTATATGGCTAGTTACACTTCATTCGATTTGTTTCAACTCGTTAAGGCGTCTGAAAAGAATAGCCGGTTTTTATTTTTAGCGAGCACTTTTTCGCTAGGCTTTGGTTTTTGGGTTATGAGCTTTGTTATTTTGATGGCCAATAATATATATGCAACAGCAACCTATGATATCCCAATTGCAACATTATCTATGTTAATTGGAATATGCTTTGCCGGTATGGCTTTTTATTCTATGCTGGACAAAGAGAATAATAAGCATCGGATTTATGTTAGCAGTTTGTTTTTCAGCTTTTCGATGCTGTCAGTATTTGTATTAGGGCTGTATTCAATCGGAAATTCCGTTCAAGCAGAAAATATCCCTGCCATTATTATTAGTTTTCTATTATTATTTAGTGGCTTTTGTTTTTCCGTTAAATTATCTTTTTATCCTAATAAAAACTCTAAGATAAAACAAAGTATTATAAGACCATTTTGCAGCTTCATCATCACAAGTGTTTGTTTTGTCAGTCATTTGATTCTCATGTTCGGCATGACACCAATCGAATATGATCCATCTCATTACGATGACAGCTTTATCGTATATGTCGTTTTATTTATTACCATCTTGATACTTGGTGGACTAATAGGAACAAGTACATTGATACGGGAGAAGCTGGCAGTAAATGATATAAATGTTCGGGACATGCAGCATGCTTTAGATGAATCGTCCATTGTAGCCTTCACAGACAAAAATGGCATGATTACATATGTGAATGATAAATTTGTCGAGATATCTAAATACAGCCGTTCTGAATTACTTGGGCAAAACCATCGCATCATTAATTCCGGCTACCACTCACCAGAGTTCTTTAAGGAATTGTGGAAAACCATTAGCTCCGGGAACATTTGGAAAGGGGAAATCCGCAATAAAGCAAAGGATGGCAGTCATTATTGGGTGGATACCGTCATTGTTCCATTTATGAACAAAAAGGGTGAACCATATCAATATGTATCTATAAGAAGAGATATTTCAGAACAGAAACAGGATCAATTAAGAATAAAGGAAATGGTTCAGGAGGTAAGCGATATAAAGTTTGCTCTTGACCAATCGAGCATTATTGCCTTTACAGATAAGCGTGGAATCATCTCAAATGTGAATGATAAGTTTTGTCGCATATCAGGATACACTTCGGAAGAATTAATCGGACAAACACACCGAATTGTCAATTCTGGCTATCATTCAGCCGCTTTTTTCGAAGAGCTGTGGAATACCATATCTACCGGAAATGTTTGGAAGGGAGAAATTCGTAATAAAGCGAAAAACGGCTCCTACTATTGGGTAGATACCACCATTATTCCTTTCATGGATAAGCAAAACAAACCTTTTAAATACTTAGCAATCAGAAATGATATTACGGAAAAGAAACGGACAGAGGAAATTCTTCATCGTCAAGATAAGCTTGCTGCTGTCGGTCAGCTTGCTGCAGGCATAGCTCATGAAATTCGGAATCCATTGACGTCCATTAAAGGGTACACAGAATTTTTGAGTATGGATGAAACAGGTAAAGACAGGCAGGAATTGTTTTCCATCGTTCTAGAAGAGATTGAGCGTGTCAATTCAATCGTTGAGGAGTTTATGGTGCTTTCTAAACCAACAGCTGCGAGTTTGCAGAAAAAGGAAATCATTCCGATTATCACTAATGTACTTTCTGTTTTGGATTATCAATTAAGAAAAAGCAAGATAACAACACAGTTAACCTTTGATGATAGTGAGTCATTAGTAGAGTGTGATGAAAATAAGCTGAAGCAGGTTTTTCTTAATTTCATTAAAAACGCTGTGGAGGCAATGCCAAATGGCGGGAACTTACTAATAGCTGTTAAATCCTCTGAGGAGATAAAAGTTGAAATCAAGGATAATGGAGTCGGGATGACAGAAGAACAGCTCCAAAAAATAGGTGAGCCATTCTTTACAACAAAAAATGATGGAACAGGTTTAGGTTTACTTGTTAGTTTTAAGATTATTGAGAGCTTTAAAGGGAAAGTATATATAGAAAGTGAAAAAAACAAAGGTACATCCTTCCATATTTCATTTCCAAAAGCCAATAATACTCTAGGTGAATGAACCTATTAATTTCAATATACTTCCAAAAGGGTAAGAGCAAGGATATATAATTTTATACTATTCTGACAATTAGACTTGTAACTGTTAAGGCTTTGTCATATTAGTAATGGAATTGGTATCTCCTTGTTCTTTTTATTTGCGCATTTCATGTTAAGATAATACCCGTTAGCTTGTTTAAGCTAGTTAGGAGGTAAAAAGTAAATGAAAAAATTATTATCATTTATTGCATGCGCAACAATTGCCACTTCCATTGCGACTGAAGCGAAGGCGGCAGAAGTCACAGTTAAAGAGGGAGACACACTTTGGAGCATATCCAAAGACTATGATGTTTCCACAGAAGACATAAAAACTTGGAATGACCTTAATTCTGACATAATTAAAGTAAACGATACATTAGATCTCCAAGTGGAGAAAACGCATAAAGTTAAAAAAGGCGACACGCTTTGGAGCTTAGCGAAGGATAACGACAATACAGTTGATGATTTAATGAAGTGGAATAAACTCCCTTCTGAAAAAATCTATGTTGGTGAAGAACTGATTGTCGATAATGGCATCGAGAAAAAAGATGCTGACAGCGCAGTGAAAGAAGAAAAACAAGAAGAAAAACAGGAAAAAAAGGCAGTGAAAACAGCTTCTGCACCAGTTGAAAAAGACGATTCCGGCAATGCAGAAACAGTTACTGTTTCAGCTACAGCCTATACAGCGGACTGTAAAGGTTGTTCTGGTATAACAGCAACAGGTATAGATTTGAAGGAAAATCCTAATAAAAAGGTCATTGCAGTAGATCCAAAGGTCATTCCACTTGGTTCAACCGTATATGTTGAAGGCTACGGAAAAGCAGTAGCAGGCGATACTGGTGGAGCAATTAAAGGAAACAAAATTGATTTATTTATGTCTTCTGAAAAAGATGCTTTAAACTGGGGAAGAAAACAAGTTGAAGTCAAAATCATTGACTAATAAAGCACAAAAAAAGGATAGCATGCCGCTATCCTTTTTTTGTGCTTTATTTCTTTTCCTTCTCATTTGTTTTAACAAAAAATTTTTGTACGGGAATAACCATCGATTTTAAATTGTCCTCGAACTTTGCAGCTAAAAATTCGATTCTTTCAAAAATAACTTCTTTTAAATAATCCATTTGTCTCGACAATTTGCTGATTTTCCCATCTGTATCCTCGACTTTTTCTAAGATAGTCTGTTGGAATATTTCTTGAAGCTCTAATTTTTCTTCGATTTGCTGCTGTGTTTCTTCTGTTTGATTTATTTTTTCCTGTAAGGCAGCTGTGGTTTGTTTAAAATCCTCGAGGGTTTCTGTAAGATTACTGATTGCTTTATCCTGAAATACGAACTGATCGAGAATGGCAGTATGAACATTTTGCTCATCTGAAAGCTTTTGGGCATTTTCTTTTGCTAATTTTTCTGCAGTAAGAGCAGATTGAAGAACCGCCTTTAAATGATCCTGATTATTTTTTGTTTCTTCTAGAACCTGATCAGTAACGTTTCCCTGAATGTAAAGTAATTCCTCGAGCTGCTGCAGCTTTTCTGCTTGTTCTTGCGTATTATTATTAGCTTGCAAATAAATATCCTCTAATTTCATCCGCAGCATTTCGTTTTTTGCATGTTGTGCTGCCATATATGCCTCTAAATAGTTGTACTGGAAAACAGATTGCGAAGTAGCTGCCGTTATATTTGTCTCTGGCAAGTAAACGGGTGAACTTTGTTTAAGGTCAGGCAAATTATTTCCTCCTCTTTTTTCGTATCATTACAGCTTATGAACAAATGTTAAAAAAGGTTGCAAGTGGAATAGTCTGAATAAAAGGCTTGGACTAAACTAGAGACCAAGATGTCCGATATAAAGATGTACTATTTATATTGGGAGGTAACATATGTCTTTAAAAAACAAGATGATTGGCATAACAAGCGTAATCATCATTGTGCTTATAGCAGCATCCAGCCTTTTGCAGTTTGTTGAAACAAATAAGCTAAAACAAAATACAGAATTAGTTATACAGCAGTTGGAATCAAATTCAAAAAAGGATGTAGAATCAAAACTGACTGGGCTGTCAACGGAAATTTCTCAGCATGTTATGGTTTTGGAGCAGCAATTAGATGAAAGTATGGCTAATGCTGCATACACACTCCAACAGATTGATGCACAACGCAATGTTTCAAACGAAGATTTGAAACAAATTGCCAAACAAACAGAAATGACCGATTTCTTATTGACCAATGATAAAGGGGTGTTCACCCATTCCACGGATAAGGCTTCCATTGGTTTTAACTTACTTACCTTCGATCCAAATGTAAAAGGACTTATAACTGGTGATATGAAAATGTTGGAGGGACCTTTAACAATTAAGAAAGAAAATGGAGAGATTTTTAAATTCACCTCTATTCCGAGACTTAACGGGAAAGGAATATTGGAAGTCGGACGTAATGCAGAAGTATTTGAAGACTCTCTTTCTAAATTCATTCAGCAGGGTAATGGTGTTCAATCCATATACTTGATTAGTAGCAGCAATGTTGTATTAACAGAGTCGTTGAAAACAGGGCAGGAATCTGTTCTTAAAAAGGGTTCCACAACAAAAGATGACACAATCAAAAAAGTGGTTGATTCAAAAGAACCGACATTAAACATGGAAGACAAAAAAGCTGAAATTTATTATCCAATCATCGTGGACGAAGAAGTGAGATATGTACTGCTTGCACAGGTAGATACCACATCCTATTTCCAAAATGCAAAAATTGCGAGTGGGACATTAAATGATGTTCAAGACAGCTTAACAAAAACAAATATAACGTCCATTTTCTTGTCATTAATACTATCAGCAGTCCTAATTGCTGCATTAGTTTACATTATTAGAAGAAGCTTAAAGCCGTTAGATGATATTAATCTGCAAGCACAAAATATCGCTCAAGGTGATTTGCAAAATGAGAAGGTTCTGATTCAGTCAAAGGACGAAATTGGGGAGCTTGCATCATCCTTTGGTATGATGACTGAGAACTTGCGAGGAGTTATTCACAAGGTGAGAGCAGCTGCAGAACAGGTTGCTGCCTCAAGTGAGGAGCTCTCTGCAGGTACAGAGGAAATGAACGCAGCGTCAGAGCATATTTCTGCAACAATCCATGAAGTAAACCACGCGATGGACAAACAAGTTTCAGAATTAGAGGAAACAGACAAATCTGTGGCAAGCATGTTAAACTATGTCCAACATATAGCTGTGAGCTCAGACAGTGTAACAAAAAGATCTGTTGAGGCGTCAGCTAAAGCAGCTAATGGAAATAAGGCAATTGGCACAGTTGAGACACAAATGGATAGGATAAGTAAGCGTGTGAAAGAGTCAGCGACTGTGATTACAGAGCTTGGAAGCTATTCAAGTGAAATAGGTGAAATTTCTCAAGTAATAACAGCGATTGCCGATCAAACAAACTTGCTTGCATTAAACGCAGCCATTGAAGCGGCGAGAGCAGGTGAACAGGGCAAAGGCTTTGCTGTTGTGGCAGAAGAGGTTCGCCATTTGGCAGAACAATCCTCTGACTCAGCAAGTAAAATCAGTGGGCTTATCGGCAGAATTCAAAAAGAGACAGCTAAAGCTGTGGAATCAATGAATGATGCAACGGCCGAAGTGGACGGCGGCATTGTAGTAGTGAAGCAAACGGGAGAAATCTTCGGTGAAATAGAAACTGCTGTTGATGAGGTCAGTGAACAAATCACTTCTGTATCACAATCTGTTAAAGAACTGAATAACGGCATGGAAAAAATCGTTCAGGCAATTAATCTTGTTAAGCAAATGGCAGAGCAAACAGATCAAGGAACACAAAACGTATCTGCTGCAACAGAAGAACAAATAGCATCCATGCAGGAAATATCAGCATCAGCCATAGGTTTAAGCAAAATGGCAGAAGAGCTGATGCTGGTAATAAATAAATTTAAACTGTAAAAAGCTTAAAATAGAAGCTGAGACATACGTATGTAAGTCCAAATAAAAACCAAACTATCTTATCATATTGATTAATAGTTTGGTTTTTTGTGTTTCTGTTTGAGAACAATAATCATTGTAGCAGAGGACGCTCCGAATGCTTGGGAAGTAGAGATAATTTAAACCCACAGACGAAGATGCCTTCTGAAAAAAGTATGCGGTTACAATAAAAGGAAACAAATTAATGAATAAGTCCAAGATTCTTGTTCAAGGGTATATGAAATAAACTTATAATTCATGTTTAGGAAATAATGGAATGAAACCGATGCAAACGAAGGAAGATTAGTATATTCAAAGAGGAATTACACATTTTATTTCTAATAAAAAAACTTATGTAAGCAGCATTTTTCTGTATGTATAAAACGGGTTAGCAGAATAAAGATAGTATAGGAGGGGAGTTCATTAACTAAGCAAAGTGGATAAGAAGAGCAAGATGTTTGCTCCTCTTCATTTGCTTTTTGTTACATGAACGGAGGGATGCCTTTAGTAAATTCAGAGATAATTGTAGTGATGGACTGAATGTCCTGATCATCTATGTTAAATGCCGTTTTTACCTTGTTTTCAAGCTCTTTGCTGACATTTCTTTTGCCAACTTCTACAAGGGCAATCAAAGCAAAGCTACAATTGACAACCTTGGCAAAGTCTCTTTGTGTCATTTCGTAGTTCTTTCTAATAAATTTAATAATTTCTTTGTTCATAATGTTCACCTCGGTTTTACAAGCAAATACGATGAACCAGGTGTTCGCCGCCTGATTCAAAAGCAAAATTGGATTTTTAACTATTGTCATCTATCTTATATCGGATAGATTGCTACATTCATAATAAAAAAACTAAAGAAATTATTCAAGGAGTATTTAGAAACTGTAAATAAAATAACTTAAAATGGTCTTTTTTGAAAGAGAAAATAATAAAATTTGTGTAAATTTATTCTAATGTTGTATAATTCACTTGGATAAAAATAACATTTTATATAAAAAACATGGATGGTGGTATGTTGCTAGTTTTATATTTAATCTGCGCTTATTTAGTTGGTAATCTCTTATTTGGTTTTATAGTAGGCAAAATGCAAGCTGGAGAGGACATTCGGGCAGAAGGAAGCAAAAATCCTGGAGCGAGGAATGCTGGAAGGCTTTATGGGAAAAAGGCTTTTGTGCTTACATTTCTAGGAGACGCCATGAAAGGAGCGGCAGTCATCATCATCGGTCGCCTGCTTGGCTTTTCAACAGCTGTCCAGCTTTGCGGCTTGCTGTTTGTTTGTATTGGTCACATAAAACCAGTCTTATTTCAATTGAAAGGAGGGAAAGGGATTTCCACATTAATTGGAGGATTGCTAGCTGTTAATTTTTGGTTTGTTCCTATTATTATTATCAGCTTCTTCCTATTTTATTTATTATATAAAGGCTTTACAGTACCTGGGCTATTAAGTCTGCTTGTTTGTGCTGGCGCGTTATTCTTTATCGAGAAGGAGTTTATGCCAGGGATAATTGCCCTGCTTGTAGTGACTATAGTGATATGGGCACATAAACTTCATTGGAGACAATTTCTGTTAATAAAAAACTAACATAACGTTCATGTTGACTAATTGCTTGGAGAGGGGTTCTTTATATGGCGAAAGCATCGTCCTATCTTTTTAAAATTGCTTCACATCCACAGGAATTCGAACAGATATTTAGGTTAAACCATGAAACATTTGCAGAGGAAATTCCACAGCATGAGAAAAATGAGCAAGGGCTGTTAGTAGATGCTTACCATGAACATAATACATATATTATTGCTTTGAAGGAAAAAGAGGTAATCGGAATGATTTCCCTTGCGGATAATCGTCCATTCTCCTTAGATAAAAAGCTTGGGGATATTGGTGATTACCTCCCTAACCAAATGAACATCCATAGACTTTGTGAAATACGGCTGCTGTCTGTAAAGGGAAAATACCGGAAAACAAAGGTGTTTATCGGCTTACTGCGAATGCTGCATCATGTTTTTAAGGAGAAGGGGTATGAGGGAGCAGTCATAAGCGGAATTTTGCGAGAAGAAAAGCTGTATCGACATATCGGTTTTATTCCTTTTGCACATCAGGTAGGAAGTGCGGGAGCGATTTATCAGCCGATGTATATAACGAAGGATCATATCCTCTTGACAGAGAAGCTTCTCCCATCACCTGTATCGTTTTTGCCTGGGCCTGTACGTGTTTCAGAGGAAATTCTCCAGACTCTCGGACGCCAAGCCTTCTCACACCGTGATGCTGCCTTTATGGAGCTGATAAGGCGAGTTCAAGCATCGCTGACACAAATGACGCAAGCGAATTTTGTACAAATTATGATTGGTACAGGAACACTTGCTAATGATGCTGTCGCCGCGCAGCTGGCATTATTAAAAGGAAAGGGACTTGTTTTAAGCAACGGAGAATTCGGTGAACGCTTAGTTAATCGAGCAAAAAGGTATCAATTACAATGCCGAATAGTAAGAAAGACTTGGGGTGAGCCTTTTACAGAAACAGAGCTTGCTGCTGAGCTAGATTCAGAAATTGATTGGATATGGTATGTACACTGTGAAACCTCAACAGGCACTGTCAACGAGATTGAAAGGATAACGAGGATGATTGGCGGCAAACCGATAAAACAGGCTGTGGATTGTATAAGTACAATAGGAGCACTGCCTGTCGACCTTAAGAATGTATACTTAGCAACAGGGGTGAGCGGCAAAGGCACTGAATCAATTTCAGGCTTAGCGTTCGTGTTTCATAATCATGAGATTCAACCAAATGAACATATTCCGCCGTATTTAGATTTAGGGTTATACTACCTGCATGATAGTGTACCTTACACCCATTCATCCTCCTTGCTAAGTGCCCTTGAACAAGCGCTCACCAAGGATTTTACGAAAAAATACAGCGATGTTGCTAACATGTATGCATACACTTATAAAAGATTAACAGACTCACAGTTCGAATTATTACCAAAAGAACAGCAACATTCCTCTCCGATCATCTCCATTCTTCTTGATAAGCAGATATCAAGTGTTGAAATTGGGGAATGGATGAGAAGACAGGGCTATTATCTGCATTATCAAAGTAGTTATTTACAAGAACGAAATTGGATTCAAATTTCCATGTTAGGAAATGTATCGCTTGCTGAAATACTCGATATGCTCGATTTATTTGAGTCGATGTGTTTATATTTACGGAATTTACAGGATGAAATCACCGAGGCATTGTTGGATTAAAGATAAACCAACTTGAAGATTTGTATAATTTAGCTAATTTTGAATAAATTTATTATTCATATATGACAATGACTTTTTTTATTTAGGAAGATAATATTCTTTAATAACAAAAGATGTTATATTTATTAACATGAAAGGTTTTTTGATTATGATCATGAAACTGTCGGGAAATTAACCAGTCGTCAAACAGTTGTATGCTGCAATATTAAGGAGGTCTTGTTAGATGTCATCAGATGAGTATTCTGTCTTAGAAACTATTGTAGCAAGTGAGCCAGGTGGCTATTTAGCAACAATTATTGATGTTACAGGTTCTGCCTATCGAAAGGAAGGAACAATGATGTACTTTTCTGAAAATAATCAGGAAAGGGGTTTATTAAGCGGCGGTTGTGTAGAGCAAGATATAGTAGCAAGAATGGAGATTTGGGAAACAGGAATATCTTCTGCTTCCGTCCATTATGATATGCGCTCAGAGGATGATTTATCATGGGGGCAAGGAGTTGGCTGTGACGGAAGCATTACGGTTTTGATGGAAGAACTCGATGATAAAGCTTTGAATACTATTAAAATCGTAAAGAAATGGTTGGATAAAGGCCTAACAGTTGAACATATAAAGGTGCTTAAAGAGGATTTAAGTTCTCAAGCCTCCTTATTTAAGAATGAAACAGGAGAACGGATTGGTAATTGGGAAACTGTTAACCTTGCCGCGATTCCAGAAAAAAAGCTTATGCAAAAAAGTGATGGTGGTTATTATTTTCGGCAAACCTTTCGGGCACAGCCGCGCCTGATTATTTATGGTGCTGGTCCTGATGCAAGACCAGTTGCTGATATTGCTAAAAAAGCAGGTTTTCATGTTATAGTAGCTGATTGGCGTCCGGCTTTATGTATGAAGGAGCATTTTCCTGATGCCGATATGCTTGTTATTGGCAATCCTGTAGAGCTATTGGAAGATATCAAGGCAGGGTGTACAGATTATATTGTAATCATGACACATCACTTTCAAAAGGATAAAGAGCTAGTAAACTATTTGCTCGAGAGGGAATATGCCTTCGCTGGTATTTTAGGATCTAAAAAGAGAGCGGACCGCTTGTTGGATCAAAAAACAAAACCAGTCTGGCTCCATGCTCCTGTTGGACTCCCTATAAATGCAGAAGGACCAGAACAAATTGCCATTAGTATCGCAGCACAGTTAATCACTGTTAAAAACAGCATAGTTTGCACTTCAGGGCTAAAAGGATGAATGTGATTTACTTGGCAGCAGGTCAAAGCAAACGAATGGGCTGCAAAAAAATTACCATGCCAGTTAACGGAGAAGCCTTAGGTATGAAAGCACTGCGAACAATACTTACTATACCATCTGCTTATGTGTTTATTGTTGTGAATAAGCAAGATGCATTGGAATGGATTTCCGCAGATATTAAAGAAAGGCTTTTAAAAGGCTGTGGTGAAATTGTTATAGCAGAGGAAGCAGATAAAGGTCAGTCATATTCATTAATGGCAGGAATCAGGCAAGCAATGGAGCATAGAGCTTCCAGTGTAATGATTTGTTTGGCTGATCAGCCCTTTATAACAACAGATTTGCTGCGGCACATTAGTTCTGCGCCAATAGAGGGAGAGCAAAAATACGTCGCTTGTGTCCATAATGGCGAAATAAAACCGCCAGTAGTTCTTTCATCGTCCTTATTTCAACAGGTCCTTTTATTGACTGGTGACATGGGCGCAAAAAAAATTTTACAGAAAAAAGACGTAAAAGGAACAGAACTTTCCATAACAGATGAAGAGTTATTTATTGATATTGATACAATCGAGGAATACAAGCAATTTTGTGTGAAAAGGGAAGGAGGGACAAAAGATGAGTAGCTCACAAAATGTAGAGCAGCCAATTGTTGATATACCCGTTACTTTAGAAGAGGTATTTTCGTTACAAAGAGAAGAAAGTGTATTTGTTGCAGGTGGAACTCTTTTGCAATTAAATTGGGAATCAGGCCAGCATAAACCTAATCATTTAATAAGCTCCCATAAGCTTGATAGATTAAAAGGAATAACAGAGGAAACGTTAAACGGTGAAAACTATTTGCGAATTGGCTCATCTACCCTTCTGTCTGCGTGTATTTCTGATATAAATATTCAGAAAAGAGCGAAAATTATAACGGAAGCATGCGCAAAAATTGCTGCGCCTGCTGTGCGCAATAGAGGGACAATAGGAGGAAATGTCTGCAGCAGAGTCGGAGATTCCATCCCTGCACTGCTTGTATTGGATGCTAAGCTTGAGTTTTTTAATGGTACTTCCACCTACATTATTACGATGACAGAATGGCTGCAGGAAAGCCAATTGGCAGGACCACCTCTTTTACTGAGTATTCTCATTCCGTGTAATAAGAGCGGGCAGAGCTGTTCGTTTTTTCAAAAGATAGGCAGAAGGGAAAGCTTTACGGCAGCCATCGTTTCTACTGCGGGCTTTATGAAGCTAAGAAATGAAATCATCACAGATATCAAGCTTGCGATTGGAGGAGGAGCTCATCTCCCGCAAAGGCTGGCAGACGGTGAGGCTTACTTACTTAATAAAGATTGGAAAAAAACGAATTGGCAAGAGTTTCGAGCACTACTTGAAACGAGCTTCCAATCATATTCTGATCCCTTTATTACTGACAGCTACAGAAGAAAAGCAGCTGCCAACATGATCACCGCAAAGATTCTTCAAATCCTAAAAAACGACAAGGGAGGTGAAGCTAAAAGATGCATTTAACGAGAGAAAGCTCAGGTGAGAGATGGAAGGCGAGAAGGGATGGCATCCAAAAGGTGACAGGAGAATTAAAGTATCTTACAGACATGTCATTTCCGAACATGCTGTTTGGAACAGTGTTGCGCAGTGAACATGCTTATGCAAGGATAACCAGTATCGATACGACAGAGGCCAAAGAACTTCCTGGTGTAAAAGCCGTTTTAACAGCTGAAGATATTCCTGGCTTAAATGGCTTTGGAATTGTGATACAGGATCAGCCGGTATTTTGTGATGATGTGGTCAGATATGTTGGTGATGCCATTGCGGCTGTTGCAGCAGATACGTTTGAAATAGCAGAAAAAGCGGCAGCTCTCATTAAAGTTGACTACTCCCCGCTTCAGCCGATTACAGACCCTGAAGACAGTTTGAAGGAGGAAACAGTTAAGCTGCATGATAATGGAAATCTACTTCATAAGGCGGTTTTTGAAAAAGGCGGAAATATGGAGGCAGCTTTTGCAGCTAGTTCTTATATTTTAGAAGAAGTTTACTATACTCCAAGACAAATGCATGCCTATATGGAGACAGAAGGCGGAGTCGCAGTCCCTGAAAAGAATGGGATTTGTGTTTATGCACCAACACAGCATGGATTTAAAGACCAGAGTCAGCTTGCGAGAATATTAAATATCCCCGAAAGCAGGATAAGGGTTGTATCAAGTCCAATTGGAGGTTCGTTTGGCGGTAAGGACGAATTAAACATCCAGCCATACATTTGTCTGCTTGCAATGGTGACAGGGCAGCCTGTGAAAATTCACCAGTCAAGAAGAACTTCTGTTAAGGCAGGCTTAAAACGACATCCAATGAAAATAACCATGAAAACAGGTGTTGATAAGGAAGGGAAAATCCTTGCCCATAAGGTGCGGATTTTGGCGGATACAGGTGCTTATGCCACATTAGGACCAGCTGTTCTTGATTTCTCTGTTGAGCACAGTGCGGGTCCTTACATGATGGAAAATATACAGGTAGAAGGCTATTCTGTCTACACGAATAATGGTGTTGCTGGAGAATTTCGGGGTTTTGGCGGCAATCAAGTCACTTTTGCTCTTGAAAGCCAAATAGAAAAAATCGCAGAAGCCGTAAATATGAGCAGTACGGAGCTTCGCAAAAGGAACTTGCGAAAAACAGGAGATCCTGGCCCAGTAGATCAGCCAATTGTCCCTACTGCAGGTGCCCGGCATGTTTTGGATGAAATTCTGAAATCACCTATTTTGCAGGAACGCTCTGGCTTAGTGGATGAAAGTCGGCCATTTGTTCTAAAGGGAAGGGGCTACAGTATCACGATGCATGGCGGTGGTCTTGGTTATGGGAGATCAGATCCCTCTGGTGCGAGGTTATCGTTAAATGAAGAAGGAAAGCTCGACATTTCTTTTGGGTTTGAGGAATGTGGTCAAGGCCTGCTGTCCACGATTGAAATGATTATGACAGAAGCGTTCGGCTGTTCTCCTGATGATATTGACATAACGATTGGCGATACAGCAAAAGTTCCTCATTCCGGTTCCTCTACTGCCTCAAGAGCTACAAATATGGTCTGGACCGGCATAAAAAAGCTGAAAGGTGAATGGACGGAACAATTACTTTCCTTTGTTTCTGAAAAATCAAGTGTTGAGAAAGAATGGTTGAAGACAGGTGTTGGCGGTGTGTGGAAGTATAGCGAAAAGGAGACTGAAACACTTGTAATGACATATAAACAGATTGCAGACACAATAGAAAAACGCCCGCAGGTTACTGTTAGCTATCACTTTCCAACAACGTCAAAAAGCATAGATGGTGGCCATTATCTTTATACCTTTGCAGGAGCAGCTGCTGAAGTGGAGATCGACGCGTTGACTGGCAGAGTCTATGTGAGCAGGCTTGACCATACTATTGCTGCTGGTCCAGTTGTTAATCCAATGGGTTATTTAGGCCAAATTGAAGGTGGAGGCAGCATGGCACTTGGTTTTACAATCATGGAGGATGCTGTAATGGAAAACGGCAGGTATATGACAGAAAATTTTGATTCCTATTTAATTCCCACTATTCTAGATATTCCAAAGCAAACAAATGTCACAGCAATTGAGCATTTAGAAGCTGGAGATGACTTTGGACCAAGAGGTGTCGGCGAAATAGGCACGGTTGCTGTCGCTCCTGCGATTGTAGCGGCGATTCATGATGCTACGGGTCATTGGGTTAATAAGCTCCCTATTAGCTCAGAGGAAATAATGGGATATGCCATGAGTAGAATAAATAAGGATGTCACACACGAATGGATGGGAGGAAACTCTTTATGAAGGAGCAGCTTAAAGCAGAGAAAAGGATCAAATTTCATGTGAATGGACAGTTGGTCGATATTGCTGTTCCTGCAACATACCGGCTCGTGGACATTCTGAGACAGGAGTTAAGCTTGACTGGAACGAAGGTTTCCTGTGAAGTAGGCAGATGTGGTGCGTGCTCTGTCATATTGGATGGAAAGCTTGTTAATTCCTGCCTAGTCATGGCCTATCAGTTAGAGGATACAGACATTCAAACAATTGAAAGTGTCAGCACAGAAGCCTTGCATCCAATCCAAGAGGCCTTTTTACAAGGAGGTGCACTACAATGTGGGTACTGCACACCTGGGATGATTATGGCATTAAAAAGCCTGTTAGCTGAAGAACAGCAGCCAACAAGAGAAGAGGTGCTACAAGGCCTTTCGGGTAATTTATGCAGATGCACAGGCTATGAAGGTATTTTGCGGGCGGTTGACATCTTGCATAATACGCAAAAATAACAGCTGACAGAAGGAAAGGCGGAAGCTTATGTATACATTAGAAGAAATAAATAAAATGGATAAGGAACAGTTTATAGCAAGAATCGGCTGGGTTTTCGAGCATACCCCATGGGTTGCGAGTAAAGCATGGGATTTATTTCCTGCCATACATTCACTTAATCAATTACATGAGGTGATGGTGCAGGTAGTAAAGGAAGCATCAAAGGACGAACAACTGAATTTAATTCGAGCACATCCTGATTTAGGCGGCAGAATCAAAATGACAGATTCCTCTGTGAAGGAGCAGCAGGGAGCAGGTCTGGATCAGTTGTCAGAAGCGGAATTCGAAAGCTTTCTGCTGCTAAATAAGGAGTATCGACAAAAATTTGATTTTCCTTTTATTCTTGCTGTAAAAGGGCATACGAAAGACACTATTTATCAGGAAATGGAAAGACGGATGAAGCATTCAATAGATGAAGAGTTTGCTACAGCCTTATCACAAATTTTCAAGATTTCTTTCATAAGGCTTGAGGGTATCGTGAAGGATGCACTTGAAGCATAAAGCGGTGAGGAGGCAGGAGATGAAGACAGGAATAACAACACATGTATTAGACTTGGTTCAGGGATTACCGGGAAGTAATATACTTGTAGAATTGTGGCAGTACAAAGATTTGGAGCGATTGCTTCTATCGAGTGCCAATACAAATGCAGATGGCAGGGTGGAACAACCACTTTTGGACGAATTGATTCCTGGAGAATTTGAATTAGTATTTCATCTAAAAGACTATTGGCAGTGCACGAAAACAGCTAATGTTTTATTTGAAACTGTACCAATTCGGTTTATTGTGAAGGAGGGAGAGACCCATTATCATATACCACTACTTTTGTCAGCATGGGGTTATCAGACATATCGAGGAAGCTGAAAAATCCACAACAATAAAAGTACAGCATTTTTTAAAGAGAGGATGAAGCTCATGAAAATGTTTGATGTGGTAATAAAGAATGGGAATGTTGTGCTTGAAAATGTAGTGGAAATGGTAGACATTGGCATTAAGTCTGGAAAAATAGTAGAGATAGCGAAAGAAATAGATTGTAATAATGCAGCAGAACTTATTGATGCTGCTGGCCTGCATGTTTTTCCTGGGCTTATAGACACACATGTTCACTTCAATGAACCAGGCCGAACCGAATGGGAGGGCTTTGAGACAGGCAGTAAAAGCTTGGCAGCTGGCGGAGCAACTACTTTTTTTGACATGCCTTTAAACAGTCATCCACCAACTATCGACTTGGACGGCTATGAGCAAAAGGATGCTTTAGGGAAACAGAAAGCTCTTATTGATTATAAGCTTTGGGGTGGCCTTGTTCCGCAAAATATCGAGCGGTTGGAAGAGTTGCATGTCGCTGGTGTCATAGGGTTTAAGGCATTTATGTCCAACAGTGGGATAGACGATTTTCAAGCTGCAGATGATAAAACATTGTATGCTGGAATGAAGAAAATAGCAGCGCTTGACAGTATTCTTGCAGTTCATGCAGAAAGTGACATCATTACAGAGGAATTAGGGAAGCTGGTTGAAAACGAGGATGGTTATTCCTTTTCAGCATCTCGGCCGATTTATTCTGAATTAGAAGCAGTAAACCGCATTCTCTCCTATGCAGAAGCAACGAAATGCAAGGTTCATATTGTACATATAAGCAGCAGTGAGGTGCTAAAACCAATAATTGCTGCTAAAAAACGGGGAGTTGACGTGTCTGTGGAAACTTGCCCTCACTACTTATCACTGACCGTCGATGATTTGGATAAACTCGGGGCAGTTGCCAAATGTGCACCGCCATTAAGAACAGCCCAAGAAGTGGAGGGGCTATGGCAGGCTATTAAAGCAAAAGCAATTGACATAATCGGCTCCGATCATTCGCCTTCATTAGAATCGATGAAAAAAGGCAAATTATCTGACGCTTGGGGAGGAATCTCAGGCTGTCAGTCGACATTATCTGTTTTACTAGAGGAGGGCTATTGGAAAAGGGAGGTAGATCTGTCGATTATCGCTAGCCTCACAAGTAGTAATCCTGCTAAACGCTTCGGATTGTACCCACAGAAAGGAAAAACTGAAGTTGGAAGTGACGCAGACTTTTGCTTAGTCGATTTAAAAAAGGAATATACATTAAAAAAAGATGATCTTTTTTATCGAAATAAACAAAGCCCTTATATTGAAAAAACATTTAGGGGAAAAGTGACGAGAACTATTCTAAAAGGTAGGACGGTCTATGAGGAACTAGTTTAGTATGTTCATTGCTTGTATGTAAGAAATCTTACTGAAAAAGAGTGCTATGCGCTCTTTTTTTATTTTGGTTTTGAAAAAATGCGATTAGTAAAAGACGAACTATATTTGATAGTATTTAAAAAATGTTCGTAATTTTTCTAAAAAACCCTTGAAATATATAGCTGATTTACGGTATTATGCTCAATAAAGGAACGAAAGTTTGAGGGGGATGATTTAATGTTCGGAGCTCCGACTTCCAAACATACGAAAAAAATAATGCTTCTTGGTGCAGGAGAATTAGGAAAAGAAGTAATTATAGAGGCACAAAGGCTAGGAGTAACGACCATTGCTGTTGACCGCTATGAAAATGCGCCGGCAATGCAGGTTGCCCATCGGTCATATGTGGTAGACATGCTGGATGGACAAGCATTGAAAGAAGTCATTATTAGGGAAAAACCGGATTTTATCGTACCTGAAATTGAAGCAATCGCTACAGAAATGCTTGTCGAATTAGAAATGGAAGGCTTTAACATCATTCCAACAGCTAATGCCGTTCATCTGACAATGGACAGAGAAGGAATCAGAAGATTGGCGAGTGAGAAATTAAATGTGCCGACAGCTAAGTATGAGTTTGCAGATAGTTTGTTAGAATTAGAGGATGCAGTTGCAAAGATTGGTGTACCTTGTGTCATTAAACCGCTTATGAGTTCCTCAGGAAAAGGACAAACCATTTGCAAAAGTCCAGACGAAGTTGAAAAGTCATGGCAGGAAGCGGTAGAAGGCGGACGAGGCAGGAAGACTAGGGTTATTGTCGAGGAATTTATCTCCTTCACTTCTGAAATCACGCTGCTTACCGTTCGTTCCGTTAATGGAACTCACTTTTGCCCGCCGATTGGCCATATTCAAAAGGATGGTGATTATATAGAATCGTGGCAGCCGCATCAAATGTCAGCAGACCAGCTTGCGCAAGCTGAATTAATCGCCAAACAAATTACGGATTCCCTTGGTGGATACGGCCTATTCGGTGTAGAGCTTTTCCTTACAGACAATGGTGTATATTTCAGTGAGGTTTCACCGAGACCACATGACACTGGGATGGTGACGATGGCCACACAGGAGTTGTCTGAATTTGCACTACATGTACGTGCTGTGCTGGGGTTGCCAATTCCGCACATCAGACTAAATTCACCAGGTGCGAGCAAAACGCTTAAGGCTGTAGAAGATAAAGTCGATTACGAAATTAGTGGTGTGGAACAAGCACTAGCTTCGCCTGACAGCCAAATCCGGATTTTTGGGAAACCAAAAGCAACGGTTGGAAGACGCTTAGCTGTTCTTCTCCAAAAAGGAGAAACAGTAGAGGAAGCACTTGAAAATGCTCGTAACGCTGCCTCAAAGCTCACTATCTTCTATGGTAATTAAACTAGGACATATATTCATCTATGAAAAAACGACAACTTAAAGCAGGGAGACTACTATGAAAACTAAAAATCGCTGGTTAATTGCCCTTTCAGCAGTGGGTATCCATATTTCAATTGGATCTGTTTATGCATGGAGTGTGTTTACAAAGCCTTTAGAAGAAACGTATAATTGGAGCTTAACAAGTATTTCTTGGACTTTCAGTATCGCTATTTTATTTCTAGGTCTTTCCGCAGCTTTTTTAGGACATTTTGTGGAGAAGTTTGGACCAAGAGCTGCAGGAACACTTTGTGCCATATTGTTCGGAATTGGCATGGCAGGTTCAGGCTTTGCTGCAAGTATCGAATCCTTACCGCTCCTTTATATGATGTATGGTGTTTTTGGTGGAATTGGTCTTGGAGTAGGCTATATTACTCCTGTATCGACCTTGGTAAAGTGGTTTCCCGATAAGCGTGGTTTAGCAACAGGTTTAGCTATAATGGGTTTTGGTTTTGCTTCAATGGTGAGCAGTCCAATCATGAATAAGTTAATCGGAACGGTTGGAATACCTTCGACTTTTTATATTTTAGCAATTGTATATTTTGTTATCATACTAGCTTCTGCTCAATATTTAGCACCGCCACCACAGGATTATGTGCCTGCAGGCTACCAAAAAGCTCTTGAATCAGGTAAGTCTATAACAAAAACAGACTTATCACAGCTAACAGCAAATGAAGCAATTAAAACAAAAAGATTCTGGGCTTTATGGGTTATGTTGTTTATTAATATAACATGTGGAATTGCGATCCTCGCTGTAGCATCTCCGATGGGTCAAGAGCTTGCTGGAATGTCTGTTACAGGTGCAGCTCTTTTAGTTGGCATCATGGGTGTCTTTAATGGAGTTGGAAGAATAGCTTGGGCTTCAGTCTCTGATTATATCGGGCGTCCAAACGTATATACATTGTTTTTTGCGATTCAGATTGCTGCCTTTTTTGTTTTGCCTCATTTACAAGAGGCAGTATCGTTCTCTATAATAGTATTTATCATTATGTCTTGCTACGGTGGAGGCTTTGCATCCATTCCTGCCTATATTGGAGATATGTTTGGAACAAAGCAGCTTGGTGCCATTCATGGGTATATATTGACAGCATGGTCTGCAGCAGGTATAGCAGGTCCAAGATTCGTCTCATGGATAAGAGATACAACAGGCAGCTACGGCGAAACATTAACTGTATTTTCATGTATGTTTATCGTATCTCTTGCAATCTCTTTATTAATCCGTCTGGATATTAAAAAAATTAAACTAATGAACAAAGAAATTAACGGAGGCAATAGTATTTAATAGGTTGGGGGCTTCCCCTGACCTTTTTTTAGTTTATCCTCCTATGAATGGAGATTTGTAAGAATGGAAAACTTTAACGCTCAGTTTGTCATATCCTTCCTTATTATTGCTTTAGGCTATTGCTTAAAGAAGTGGAATATTTTAAAGGAAAAAGACGGAGAAGCAATGGCACGGCTTATTTTTAATGTAACATTGCCAAGTTTAATCATTGTGACCTTTCACAGTATTACCATCGATTCCTCGCTAATGATGCTGGTTGTACTTGGGTTTGTGTATGGAATTATTGTAGCAATTTTAGGGTTGTTTATTTTCAGGAAAGAAGAAAGACGGAATAAAGGGATGCTTGGCATGCTTATTCCAGGGTTTAATATCGGATTGTTTGCTTACCCATTAGTGCAAGGAATATGGGGCGAGGTAGGTATAAAGTACTTCGGGATGTTTGATATCGGTAATGCCATAATTACGTTTGGTGTCAGTTACTTAATCGGCAGTTATTATGCGAAAGAGGATGTAGTGCTTAACTTTAAGCATGTAGCCGGAAAAATGGGCAGGTCGATTCCTTTAATGACATATGTAATCATTTTTATCATTAATCTTACAGGCTTGTCCTTGCCGGGTACAGTCATTGATATCACTTCCGTTATATCAAAAGCCAATATGCCGCTTTCCTTGCTGCTTCTTGGAATCTATTTAAACTTCTCCTTCCAAAAGAGCTACTGGAAGGGAATCGGTAGAGTTCTTGGTATCCGCTATGGGGTCGGGTTGTTCTTTGGATTATTAGGATTCTTTCTTTTGCCTGTTGATGACATGTTTCGCTATACCGTATTAATCGCACTAATCCTGCCAATGGCCACATCTGTATTACCTTATAGCGTCGAATTCAAATACAATCAAAGATTCGTCGGCACAGCAGCAAACCTGTCTATCTTGATTAGCTTTGTCCTGTTGTGGGTTATTGGCAATATGATTGTTTAACAAAAAAAGAGGCTGGGACAAACAAAAGATAAGCTTTCTAAACACGAATAATAGAATTACAACTAAATTTGAAAAATGAAGGTTGTGTCTAAATAGAATGTTGAGTTAAAGTGAGTTCGTTTCATTGCGCTGCACCCACTCGCTTTCCGCGGGGGCTCATCCTTTCCTCTATTTCCCTTAGTAGTCGAGTGGCCTCCGCTTCATTCCACTAAAATTTCTAATTTTTTGTATTTAAACTAGAAACAAAAAACCGAACTATTTAATCAATAATTGATTAAGTAGTTCGGTCTTTACGCTGGTTCACATACTTATGTCCCAGCCTTTTTTATTTCGTTATAAAATTCTCCGTATAATACGGCTGTTCATCTTCATTGAAAGCTACACCTACACCTAAATAGGTGAATCCTTCTTGCAGGATATTCTCTCTATGTCCGAGAGAATTCATTAAACCTTCATGTGCGAAAATACTGCTGTATTGACCATAAGCAAGATTTTCGCCAGCCATTGTGTATTTAATGCCATCATCAAGCATGCGGTCAAAGGGAGATTCACCATCCAAGTTTGTATGGTCAAAATAATTATTAACAGCCATATCCTCACTATGCTTTTTGGCAGTTACCTTCACATTATCCTCCCAAGTCAAAATACCTAATTTATTATTGACCCTGCTTGCATTCGTTAAATCAAACAGCTGGTATGCGAAGCCTTCCTCGAGCTCTTTACTTCCATCTGTATAAAAGTCCTTTTTGCTGTCTTCTAATGTTTCGGTAACAATCTGCATGGCCGTAACCGTATTATTCTCATGTTTATCGAAGAAAACAGTGACATAATTGCCATCTAGTTTAAATACCTCGTAATCTCTGTCATCTGGAAACTTATAGCGGACAAACCCTTTTGTCAGCTCATCAAGAGGATCGCCTAACGTCTTCAAGACACTGTCCTTACTGCTGCCGCTTTTTATACCATCAGTAGATGAAATCAAATCCTGATTCGTATAAAGTGCAGCTACTTTATTATTCGAATCATAACCGACCATCACAAAATTTTGATAGTTTTCATGATAGGTATTCCATGATATTCCGTACTCATTCAAAGACACACGCTGCGGCTTACCTTGACTTTTCTCAACAGATTCCTTTGTATCACCCATTTGGATATTATAAATCGAGAATGTTTGCTCGGAAGGAGTTTCTAACTGAGGTTTTTCTGCCTGCTTTGTTTGCTGGTCAGATTCAGCAGAAGTATTCCAGTCAGGAAGAACATCTTGTGTGTCTTGAAAAAGCTCTCTACCTTGTGTGATGAGATTTTCAAAAAAATCTGCAGCATCCTGTGCATTCACTTCTGTTTTCATATGATCAATAGCTGAAGGAACAGATTCAGCGCCTGTTTTATGTTGTATATATTGCACACCGGCATAAACGATTAAACAAAGTAATGCCAGCTTAAAAAGTCTTCTCAACATATTTCCCTCCATTCATTTACATGATTGCCGTATTTAAGAAAAAACATAAGCAGAATATTAATTATTCGCCTTATAAAGAGTATAAAAACTCGTAAAAGAGGGGAATGGTTCATTAAAAGTATAGCATTTTCCTTGAACTGATTCACCTTTTGACAAAAGGAAAAATCTTCTTGTTTCTATCTTTGCAAATATGTTTCAACAAATTAATCGTGTAATATCGCTGTAATTTACACGTAATGGGCTAGGAGAGAAAAACATGCTATAATGGGGATGTAACAAAAAGCATGGATATGGTTTCCAAGCTATAAAGTGCTCCATATTAGTGATGCAGGATCGTTTTAAATGATTTTTTGTTTAAGATTAATTTTGAAAGGGCATTACTAACGTGAATAGTACTAAAGGAGGCTACAATATGCATTTAGTTAGGGCCGATATTGATCAGCTTTTGCAGGATACGCTCGATATGGCAAGCGGTATCAGTAAATGGGACATCAAGAACATTGAGATTGATGATCTATTAGAAGATACAAAAAACTGGAATTAAATTTATTCTTATAAAGTCTAAATCACTTTTGAAAAGACGATGCTTCTTTTCCGAACTGATTTAGATTTTTTTGTGAATAAAACAATTAACTTAATTTATAAAATATTTAGAATAATTGCAGGAATTTTTCTTCGTTTGCCGAAACAATAAGATGAGTAAAGAATAAAGGAGATGGAATAGTTGGGGACAAGCGATTTAAATGCCATTCAAGCAAAAACAAAGGAAATTTTGGAGGAATCCTTTGCGATTTTAGAACAATATTTGCAATTGGAAACAGTATCCGCACAAAGTAAGGCGATTCCGAAAACAGTAGCTTATATTTCTTCTGTAATACAAGACTTTGGTGGTGAAGTGAAAGTGTTAGATGACCTTGGAGGAAACCCCGTCGTTTATGGATTTTTTCCTGCTGGGGAAAAAGGCGATGCCTCCAAAACACTTTTATATTACAACCATTATGATGTGCAGCCAGCAGAGCCGCTTGAGGAATGGGTAACAGAACCATTTTCACCTGCTGTTTATGACGGTAAGCTGTTTGCAAGGGGTGTTTCTGACAATAAAGGAGATACTATTGCAAGGCTGACTGCATTAAAGGTCCTCCAAGAAGCAGAAGGTGGCTTGCCTTGTAATGTGAAGTTTTTGATTGAGGGCGAAGAGGAAATCGGCAGTCCTAATTTAACTCCTTATTTAGAGAAGTATGCAGAACTGTTTGAAGCAGATGCATGCATTTGGGAATTTGGCGGAAAGGATGAACAAGAGCGAATCAGCATGGTTGCCGGTATTAAAGGAATGGCTTATATGGAGCTGACAGCTATTGGTGCAGATATAGATATGCACTCTTCCGTTGGTGCATATGTAGATAATGCGGCATGGAGACTTGTGCATGCGTTAGCCTCCATGAGAAATAAGCAGAATGAAATTATTGTGGAAGGCTTCTATGATGGCATTATCCCACCGACAGAACTAGAAGAGGAAGTGGTTAAATCATTGCCATTTAATGGGAAGGCTGTACAAGAACTCTATGGACTGAAAAGACCGTTAATAACAAATGGTTTGGGACAAGACCCTCGTTATGCAATGGTGTTTGAACCAACGATGACAATTTGCGGGATGGAAAGCGGCTATACAGGTGAAGGAGCAAAAACGGTGTTACCGAAAAGTGCAAAGGTAAAGCTTGATTGCCGTCTCGTTCCAGGACAGGATCCAAATCATATTTTGGAGAGTGTTGAAAATCACTTGAAAAAGCATGGTTTCCATGATGTGTCCGTAAAGTTAATCAATGGTCAAAAGGCATATCGTTCCGATTTCAGTCATCCATTTATCAGCCATGTAAAAAACACTGCGAAAGAAGTGTATAATCGTGATGTAGTGCTTGCACCAAATTCAGCAGGCACTGGTCCAATGTTTGACTTTGGCAGGGTGCTGAAGCTGCCGATTGTCAGTACAGGAGTGGGCTGGGTCGGAAGCAAGGCTCATGCACCAAATGAAAGCATTCGCTTGAAGGATTATGAAGAAGGTATTATATATATGGCTCAGATGCTCAAAGGCTTTCCAGCAGCTTTAGAAGCAGAAAAGTTAGAGCTGTAAAAATCGTATACAAGAAATATATGTGTGCCCTTTAGGCTAGCATATATTTCTTTTTGCTTTATGCGTGTTATTGACTGACTAAATGGAAAACTTTTAAAAAAATATCAACCATACCTCTTTCCCTCCTGAAAAGTTGCGTTATAATAGATAGAAATAATAATTTACATATGAAGGAGTTTTTCAACGTGAGTGAACAAACAATCACAGTAACATTAGCGACAGAAAAAAAACCGAAGCCAGATCCGTCTAAACTGGAATTCGGGAAAGTATTTACAGATCATATGTTCATGATGGATTACACTGTAGAGAATGGATGGCATAATGCACAAATCCTGCCATACCAACCAATCACGTTAGATCCTGCTTCAGTTATTTTCCACTATGGACAAGCAGTATTCGAAGGTATGAAGGCATATTTAACAGCAGAAGACAAAGTATTATTATTCAGACCTGAAAAGAATATGGAGCGTCTTAATAAATCGAATGATCGTCTTTGCATTCCTGAAATTGACGAAGAATTTGCCCTTGATGCATTAAAGCAGCTGATTAACGTGGATAGAGAGTGGATACCTACTGGTGAGGGAACATCTCTTTATATTCGTCCATTCGTAATTTCTACACAACCATTCTTAGGGGTTGCTGCTTCAATCAGTTATAAATTTATGATCCTCCTTTCTCCAGTAGGATCATACTACAAAGAAGGGGTAAAACCTGTAAAAATCTTTGTTGAAAACGAGTATGTTCGTGCAGTTGCAGGTGGAACGGGATCAGCGAAAACAGCTGGAAACTACGCATCAAGCTTAAAAGCACAACAAATCGCTACACAAAAAGGTTATTCTCAAGTTCTTTGGCTTGATGGTGTCGAAAAGAAATATATTGAAGAGGTTGGGGCGATGAACGTCTTCTTCAAAATTGGTGATGAAGTAGTAACACCTGTACTAAACGGAAGCATCCTTGAGGGTGTAACGAGACGCAGTGTTCTTGACTTGTTGAAGCACTGGAATGTTCCAGTGGTAGAACGCAAAATTTCTGTTGAGGAAATTTTCGAAGCTTCAAAAAATGGCGAGCTGAAGGAAGCGTTCGGAACAGGTACAGCAGCAGTTATTTCTCCAATTGGTGAGTTCCTTTGGAATGAAACATCCATTACTTTGAACAACGGAGAAACAGGCGAGCTTGCGAAAAAAATCTATGATACTTTGACTAATATCCAAAACGGAAGAGAAGAAGATCCGTTTGGCTGGACAGTGGAAGTTTAATTGATAAAAAAAGATGGTGCTTTTCATAGCACCATCCTTTTTTTTATGAAGTTGGTGTTTCCCTGTATAAAGGAAGTGTGCAGCACCGGAAAGCTCCGCCAGATTTAATGATTTCTGTAATATCCACTTCAATCACAGTAAAACCCCGCTTGCGTAGCTCAGCATTAACCCTATTATTAACAGGCAAGCTAATTACTTTATTGTGGCCAATAGATAATACATTTGTGCCAAGTGTCGCTTGTTCTTCCTTTGTTACCTCAATAAGAGAATACCGCTTTTTCAACAGCTCTAATTTTTGCCTTTCAATTTCTCCTGGATAAATCAACGCATCGTTTGGCGACAGGATATTAAAGACACAATCTAAATGCAAAAAGCTGTCAGTGAATGGAATATCAATGACTTCATAATTCGGTAGCAACGTTTTTATATGCTCGATTGATTTCTTGTTGGTACGATTGCTGACACCAATATAAATAGTGGATCCATCGATAAGAACATCTCCGCCTTCAATTTTGTCACTATTTAATTTTGTAAAGGAAATTTCCTGTTCATTCAGCCAGTTTAACAATACATGCTCCTCGCCCTTACGAACATCATGTCCCATTTTAGCAACAAAAGTATGATTGCCTAATGTAAACCCAATATCCCTAGTAAAAACCTGTTCAGGAAACTGTTTTTCTGCAGGCAGGAGCACTACTTCAATGCCTTCCTTTTTCAAAACGTCCACAAATGCCTGATGCTGCTCAGATGCTAATTTAGTATCGATATTTTCTTTTAAATATTGCTTTTGAATGTCATTAATCGGTTCTTTAATTGTCATATATAATGGAGATGTTAAAATCACTTTTTTCAATGGGTCATATTCATTATGGCTCCCAATTAAGAATTGATCATTTTTCATAGTATACCCTCCATTATTTTAAAAGTATTTTCAGCATGCTGACATATAACTTTATTTTAACAAATCAAGCATTTAAAATAAATTTTTCAACTGCTTTCGCAACACCGTCATTATTGTTTGTATCTGTCACGTAATCGGCAATTTGCTTAATATCATCTGGTGCGTTGCCCATAGCAATGCCAAGGCCGGCGAATTCAATCATAGCAGCATCATTATAGCTGTCACCCATTGCAATTACTTCTTCCCTTTTGATGCCAAGACGGTCAATTAAAATAGATAAGCTAGTTCCTTTCGTCACACCTTTTTCGGTGAATTCAAGGAAAAACGGTTTAGAGCGCATAACGCTTAATTGCTCAGAAAGCTCTGTCTGCAATACTTTCTCCACATTTACTAAAATATCCGCTTCCTTTACCATTAATACTTTAACAACAGGATCTTTTATGTAATCAACAAAGTTTGGTACGGTTTTAATCGGTAACCCAGTAATTTGTGCTTCAATTTCTGTAAATGGGTTATTTTCTTCCGTAATAATAGTATCTCCTACATATGTATGAAGCCAAACCTTTTCCCTTTTACTCAATTCAAATAATTGGTGCACAACCTCAGGAAGAAGTGTACTGCTGAAAATTTCTTCATTTGTTCTGCAATTTGTAATCTTAGCACCATTAAAAGAAAGAATATAGCTTCCGTAATCAGACAAATGCAATTCCTTTGCCGTCTCCCACATTGCGTAAGTTGGTCTGCCAGAAGCAAGGACTACCTTAACGCCTTGTTCTTGCGCTTTGATCAGCGCTTTTTTTGTTGCTTCAGAGACTGTGTGATCATCCTGAAGTAATGTGTCATCCATGTCTAGTACAATCATTTTATATTTCATTGTTTTCTCCTCAAAAAAGTTTTTTCTACATATTAAGAATACATGAATATGTATGGATATTATAGTTGAAACGTGGATTTTTTTCTAATTTGAAAAAGGGATAAATTACCTTTAAAAAGTATTTGAATTATCAGAAAATTGTTGTTATACTATAAAAAAGCAAAGGGGTTGATTCAAATGGAAAAGTATTTATTAAATGCACCACAACAGTCTGAGGGAAATGTTGTTGATTCTTTATTAGCTGAGATGGTCTTGGAGAAAGCCCTTTACAATTTCCGGAAAGAGAAAATTGAAAAACAAATTGATGAAACATTGATTGCTGGGGATAAAGAAGAGTTCTTACGTTTGACGGAGGAACTGAAAAAATTATCTTAATAGTCGCATTCTATACAATACATTATATATGAAAGCATGGCTCACTTAAAAGTGGCCATGCTTTTTTGTTACGAGAATAAAAATAAAAAGGACACCATAAATGGTGTCCTTACGTTATTGAGGCAATAAACTGCGCTCCACATAGCGCATTAAATGTTCATTGACTTATTCAATAGAGCTCATCGCAAGAATTAATATATCATAACTATTTAATGAAAGCAATTGATTATTTTTTCAGAATAATCAATTGCTGTTAATAGTTAGAAAAGTACTAACATGTAAGCCCTTTTTACGGTATAATTTTTATATACTTTTTTAGAGTAGAGGGTGGATAATAGATGACAAAAATGTCCCAAGTTGCTGCATATATAGAAGAACATACAAATGTCCTTGCTCTTGAAATAGTAGAAGGTGTTCTCGACAGCTTGGATATAAGCATTTCAGATGAAGAGAGAAACAGTGCCATTATAATGTATAAGGAATTCTTAGGCTTTTTTGGTCAATCGTTAGCAGATCAAAAAACAGGAGTGCCTAATGATTTACTAGCGTGGAGCAAACAGAATGCAGAACAGCAACTGTTATCAGGTGGAAGAATATCAGAAATTGTTATTAGATACCAGCCAACACGGAGAATATTCAATCAATTATTGACAGATTTGAGCAGTGAATTTGGACTAGAGTTGCATGAGAATGCTTCATTAATTAACAAGGTTAATGAGCTGTTGGATATTAGTTTAAATGAAACAGTATCCACTTATGAATGTCTGTCAGAAAGCTATCGTCAACAAACACAGCAGGAAATGGCGGAGCTTTCAGCGCCGGTTGTGCTTGTCAAAGAAGGTGTCGCTGTTTTGCCGCTTATCGGCATCATTGATTCTTACCGTGCTGCCTATATTACGGAAAAAGTAGTACCGTATATTGGGAAATTACAGCTGGAATACTTGATTACCGATTATTCTGGTATAAAAAATATTGATACAGAAATTGCAGCATATCTAAATCAGTTAGGAGAAACTCTTTCCTTGCTTGGAATAAAGGTAATTGTTACAGGCTTACGTCCTCAACTTGCGCAAACGGTTGTTGAAACAAAGATGAACTTAGGCGCAATAAAGGTGTTTCGCAATTTAAAACAAGCGCTGGAATATTTACAATAACTGCATTTGTTAAGAATATATTTTATTTAAAAAATAAATTAGCCCCCCTTGTTTAACAAGGGGGGCTTTTTGTATTTAAAAACTCGAGCTCAATTGTTTGACGAATTGGATAGGGAAACTATAAGATGACATTACTTCATTTTTTTTACCTGTTACAGGCAATACTAGATAGGTGCATAGGAAGTGTTTTCACGTAAAATTATTATGTGAATATAATTACAAAGGAGTGTTTATTTTGAGTAATCAATACGAAAAGCTGTTTAGCCCGTTGAAGCTGAACAATAAATTAGAGCTGAAAAACCGTCTAGTGATGGCACCGATGACTAACTTTTCATCTAATGAAGATGGCACTGTTACAAAGGCTGAGCTTGATTATTATGCAAGACGTTCTAAAGGTGTTAGCATGGTCATCACTGCTTGTACATATGTTACAGAAAACGGCAAGGGCTTCCCTGGAGAATTTGCAGCATATTCAGATGAATTTATCCCAAGCTTAAGAGAGCTTGCTACAGCAATCAAAAAGGAAGGATCAAAGGCGATTCTTCAAATTTTCCACGGCGGCAGATCATGCCCTCCAAACCTAGTGCCTAATGGTGAGCTTGTGAGTGCAAGTGATGTAGCACAGGAAAATAATGTGGCACCAAGACCTTTAGAAGAAACAGAGATTGAAGAAATCATTGCTGCTTTTGGTGAAACAACAAGACGTGCTGTAGAAGCAGGCTTTGATGGAGTTGAAATTCACGGGGCAAACGGCTATTTGATCCAGCAATTTTATTCTCCACACACAAATAGACGTGAGGACAAGTGGGGCGGCACTGTAGAAAAAAGATTGGCATTTCCACTTGCAGTAGTTGACGCTGTAAAAAAAGCCGCTGAAAAAGCGACAAATCCGTTTATTGTTGGCTATCGTTTCTCTCCAGAAGAGCCAGAAACACCTGGTTTGACTATGGAAGATACATTTACACTTATTGATGCACTTGCAGACAAAGAGCTTGATTATATTCATGCTTCCCTAATGGAGTTTGCGTCAGAGCCAAGAAGAGGAGCGGACACAAGCAAATCAAGAATCGAATGGATTGTTGAGCGTGCAAATGGGCGTGTTCCTGTAATTGGTGTTGGAAGTGTTTATACTGCAGAGGATGCAAAAAAAGCGTTTGACACAGCAGATATCGCATTGCTTGCGATTGGCCGTGAGCTTATTATCGATCCAGATTTTGTTCAAAAAATCGAACAAGGCAAAGAAAATGAAATTGTTTCTGTTTTGGATAAAGATAAACAAGCAGAGCTGGTTATCCCAGATCCACTATGGAATGCAATCATAAACTCTCCAGGCTGGTTCCCGGGAGTATAACGAATCAAGGCTCCCGGCTGAAACTCCGGGAGCTTTTTCCTTTAAATAATACATTGCTATTGGTAAATCTGCATAAAATAAGAAACTAAGGCTATTTTTAAGACAAGATACGCTGCTAATCCATCTATTGGTAAAAAGTTAGTGTTCTTTTTGGACAGAAGCAATGCTATCCAGTATCATGGAAGAAATAATATTATTTAAGGAGGATGCAAATGAATTCTTTTAAAGATCGAAATGAGGTTAAAGAAGCAGAAAAATGGAATCTTGGTGATCTCTATGAGACAGAACAAGAGTGGAAAAAGGACTTGCAATTTGTGGAGGAAAAGGTAAAAGAGATTGCAGGGTTTAATGATAATATTAAGGATGCCGCAGGCTTGCTTGCATACTTAAAACTTTCAGAAGAAATCGGTTACATATATAGGAAGGTTTACGCTTATGGGATGCTCCTTTTAGATACAGATACGAGAAATAATAATGCCCAAAGCCTTGTTGACCAAGCAAGAAGCGTTGGACAAAAATGGAGCAGTGCAAGCTCGTTTTTTATGCCATTTCTTTTAAGCCTTGAGGAAAGTCAATTAAAGGCATACATTGATGCAGAAGATGGGTTGAAGTATTTTGAAAAGGACTTATTAGAGTCTTTCTCCTATAAAAAGCATGTGTTGAGCAAAGAGAAGGAAGAAATATTATCAGAATTAGGAGAATCGCTGTCAGTGCCAAGCCAGGTGTTTGGAATGATTAATAATGCCGATATAAAGTTTGGTGAAGTGACAGATGATGATGGCAACAAAATAGAGCTGACAAGAGGTATGTACTCTAAGCTAATAGAAAACGAAGATAGAGAAAAAAGGGTAGAAGCCTATAAGGCATATTACCAGCCATATGTATCCTTGAAAAATACGATTGCAGCTACCTTTTCGTCTGCAGTCAAAAACAATGTGAAAACCTCGAAATTGCGCAATTATCCATCAGCATTGGAAAAAAGCTTGTTTGGTGATAGAGTTCCAAAGGAAGTCTATGAAAACCTAATTGCTGCAACGAGAGATAATCTTCAATATATGGACGAATATATGCAATACCGCAAGAAAAAACTGGGTGTCGATGAACTGCGTGCATATGACTTAAGCGTACCCCTTGCAGGAGATGCTGCCAAGCAGGAAATTTCGTTTGATGAAGCATTTGATATTATGCTGAAAAGCTTAGCTCCACTTGGTGAAGAGTATATTTCGGTATTAAAAAGCTTTAAAGAGAAGCGGTATTTTGATGTAAGAGAAACACCAGGAAAAAGATCTGGAGCTTATAATTTAGGTGTTTATGGAGTTCACCCATTTATTTTGCTGAATCACCGTGATGACCTTGACAGTCTTTTTACATTAACGCATGAATGCGGTCATGGAATGCATTCCTACTTGAGCAATAAGCATCAGCCGGCAATAAGTGCAGGCTACAGCATTTTCGTGGCAGAGGTTGCTTCAACGGTTAATGAAGTCTTACTGATTCGCTATTTGTTAAAAACAGAGACAGACCCGCAAAAACGAGAGCATTTATTGAACCACTTTATTGACAGTTTTAAAGGCACGTTTTTTACACAAGTAATGTTTAGTGAGTTTGAAAAAGAGGTACATGAAAAAGCAGAAAAAGGCGAACCGCTAACTTTAGATTTCTTTAATGAAACATATGAGTCACTTTTTAAAGCTTATAACGGCAGTGAGCTAGTGCTTGATGAAGAAGTGAAGTATGGGTGGTCGAGGATTCCTCATTTTTACCGTCCATTCTATGTTTATAAATATGCTACCGGTTTTGCTTCTGCGATTACAATTGCAGATAGACTTTTGGAAGGAAAACAGGAAGATCTTGAACAATATTTAGAATTCCTGAAAAGCGGAAGCTCTGATTTCCCGTTGGAATTGCTGAAGAAAACAGGTGTTGATTTAACTTCGCCTGAACCAATCAATCATGCCATGTCCATTTTCCATTCACTAGTGGAGGAAATGACGAAAAAATCGTGATGATTATTGGAAAGCCGTATACGAGTGTATACGGCTTTCTTTAAAGGTTGCATAAAAATTAATGGAATTGCATAAAATTTTTATTGGTATTTTTCGAGAATGGAGAAAAACTCAATTACAAATTGATAAAATGTTTGCACAGACGGTGGCAGTTCGCGGTTTTTCGGGACAATAATACCGACAGTCCTGCTGATTGCCGGATTTTCAATCGGCATTTTTTCCGTGAATTTTGGAATGTTTTCATAAAAGCTGCTTTCTGGCAGCAGTGTAACACCCATTCCAGCAGACACCAGCCCTTTAATTGCATCTAAATCTTCTCCCTCTGAGCTGACATTCGGCAGAAAACCTTCTTGTTTACACGCATCATAAGCAATTTTTTGTAAAATATATCCCTTCGGAAACAAAACAAATGCTTCATTCCGTAAATCCTTTAATCGCAGTGTCCTTCGTTCAGACAAAGGGTGATTACTTGGAAGGAGTGCAAAGATTTTTTCTGTAAATAAAATATTACCTTTTAAATCAAAATCATCTGTCGGAACTGGTCCTAATAGTGCTAAATCCAAATCACGATTTTTAACGGCATCAATTAAAAAACTGTAAGAGCCTTGTCTCAATTGAAAAGTAATATTTGGATGTCTTTCTTTAAATGCAGATATAATGGTCGGCAGCAAATAGCTGGCAAGGCTTGTCGGAAAACCGATTTTTATAGAGCCTCTTTCCGGATCTAAATAGGCATCGATTTGTTCCTTTGCATTGTCCACTGCCTTCATAATAGCAAGAGAATGAGTTAGAAAAATTTTACCAATTGAGGTTAACTTTACATTTCGTCCTTCCCGTTCAAACAGAGGGACACCTAGTTCGTCTTCTAGATTGGCAATCTGTCTGCTTATTGCTGATTGGGCAACATGAAGGCGTTCAGCTGCTTCTGATACATGCTCTCTTTCTGCTACTTCGATGAAATATTTCAGCTGTCTTAATTCCATTTTTTAGGATTCTCCTCCAATTCATCTCATTATTAGATTACTTCTATCCAAATAATATATTGTATATATGAATTTGCATAGTATAATTGGGTTATCTGAAGAAAAAAAAGTGTTAGAAAATCTGACAGGGGTGGTTGAAATGACGTACAACCAATTAGCTAAAGCACAAGGTCTATACCGACCTGAATTTGAACATGATGCGTGTGGAATCGGGTTATTTGCTCATATTAAGGGGATGGCAACTCACGACATCGTTTCAAAAGGACTAAGCATGCTTTGTAAACTAGATCATCGCGGCGGTCAAGGTAGCGATCCGTTAACAGGAGACGGCTCAGGATTAATGGTTCAAATACCAGATGCTTTTTTCCGCAAGGAGATAGTGGATTTTGAATTGCCTGAACGAGGACAATATGGTGTCGGAATGGTTTTCTTTTCAAAGGATGATCCAAACAGACATGAAATTGAGAATAAAATCAATGAATATATTGAGCTTGAGGGCCAGGAGCTTCTCGGGTGGAGAACAGTACCTACAGATGTCAGAAAAATCGGAAAAGTCGCTCAAAAGAGCTGTCCAGTTATTCGACAAGTATTTATAAAAAATAATAATGGGTTAGAGAAGCTTGGTTTTGAACGCAAGCTTTATATTATCCGTAAATTGTCTGAAAATTGGGGCAAGACTGAAGAAAGAGACTTTTATTTCGCAAGTCTTTCCACAAGCACAATCGTATATAAAGGGCTTTTAACATCAGATCAGGTGGAAACATTTTATCTTGATGTGCAAGACCCGGAATTTGTTTCTGCATTCTCAATCGTTCATTCACGTTTCAGTACAAATACATTCCCAAGCTGGGAAAGAGCCCATCCAAACCGCTATTTAATCCATAATGGTGAAATAAATACACTGCGCGGTAACTTTAATGGGATGAAGGCAAGAGAGCAGCAATTCGTTTCCGAAGCTTTCGGTGATGACCTGCAAAAGATACTTCCGATTTTGGATGCAAACGGAAGTGACTCATCCGTATTTGATAATGCTTTAGAATTCTTTATCCTTTCAGGACGCAAGCCGGCACATGCAGCAATGATGCTTATTCCTGAACCTTGGACAGAGAACCCGCATGTAACAGGTGAAAAAAGAGCATTTTATGAGTTTCATAGTGCAATGATGGAGCCTTGGGATGGACCAATGGCAATCACATTTACAGACGGAAATCAAATCGGAGCAATCCTTGACCGAAACGGCTTACGTCCAGCACGTTATTATGTAACAAAAGATGATTATATTGTATTTTCTTCTGAAGTGGGTGTTATCCCTGTAGAAGAAGAAAATATTCTTTATAAAGACCGTTTAAGTCCAGGTAAGATGCTGTTAATCGACTTAGAGGAAGGCAGAATTATTTCCGACGAAGAGTTGAAAGGACAAATCGCAACAGAGCATCCTTATGAACAGTGGCTTTCAGAGGTTGTTAAACTTGAAACACCAGAAAAAGAAGAAGCAGAAACTTTCCAAGACTTACTGATAAGACAGAAGGCTTTCGGTTACACATATGAAGACATTCAGAAGAACCTTTTACCAGTTGTATTGGAAGGAAAAGATCCAATCGGTTCAATGGGTAATGATACACCGCTTGCTGTGTTGTCTGATAAATCTCAATCATTGTTCAGCTACTTCAAGCAGCTGTTCGCACAAGTAACTAATCCTCCTATTGATGCTATCAGGGAGCATATGGTTACATCCACATTGACATGGTTAGGAGCTGAGAGTAATCTCTTGCATCCAACCGCAGAAAATTGCCATCGCATTCAGCTGCAGGGGCCAATCCTTTCTAACGGGGAAATCAGTCAATTAAAAGCAAATAAGCTTAATGGCTTTACTGCACAAAGTTTTTCGGCAATTTTTACAGAAAATTTAGAAGAAAGTCTACAAGCAATATTAAAACAGGCTGAAGCTGCGATATCAAATGGTGTGAGCTTGCTTGTATTAACAGATAGAGAAATGAATAAAGAGCAAAAGGCAATTCCTGTTCTTTTGGCAGTCAGTGCACTGCATCAGCATTTAATTGATAAAGGGCTTCGCTCTAAAGCTAGCATTATCGTTGAATCCGGAGAAACAAGAGAAGTTCATCACTTCGCCAGCCTAATTGGATTTGGAGCAGATGCAATTAATCCATATTTAGTGTATGCGACATACCAAAAGGCAATAGAGGACGAATTACTCAACATCTCCTATGAGGAAGCTGTATCACGCTATAATCAAGTTATTACTGAGGGTGTTGTTAAAGTAATGTCCAAAATGGGCATCTCAACAGTGCAAAGCTATCGCGGCGCACAAATTTTTGAGGCTGTCGGAATTGGTCAGGAAGTGATTGATAAATACTTTGCAGGAACAGTATCGCAATTAGGCGGAATTGGTATGGAAACAATCGCTAAGGAGGCAGCAGATAAACATAATGCTGCATATACGAACACTTACGATGAAAGCTTAGATTCTGGAAGTGAATTCCAATGGAGAAAAGGCGGAGAGCACCATGCCTTTAACCCGAAGACCATTCATACATTGCAATGGGCATGCAGAAGAGCAGATTACGGCTTATTTAAGCAGTATTCTGATGCAGCTAATGAAGAAAGACTGAGCTTTTTAAGAAACTTGTTTGCCTTTTCTTCCAATCAAAAATCGATTGCACTGGAAGAAGTCGAATCGGTTGAATCAATCGTCAAAAGATTTAAAACGGGGGCAATGTCCTTCGGTTCATTAAGCAAGGAAGCGCATGAAACATTGGCAATTGCTATGAACCGTCTTGGCGGAAGTTCAAACAGTGGTGAGGGTGGAGAGGATCCAGCTCGCTATGAATTAGATATGAATGGCGATAATAGAATCAGCGCAATTAAACAAATAGCATCAGGCCGTTTTGGTGTAAAAAGTCATTACTTAATTAATGCAAGAGAACTGCAAATTAAAATGGCACAAGGGGCAAAACCTGGAGAAGGCGGACAGCTTCCAGGCAATAAGGTGTACCCATGGGTTGCTGATGTGAGGGGTTCAACTCCTGGTGTTGGTTTGATTTCACCGCCGCCGCATCATGATATTTATTCAATTGAGGATTTGGCTCAGCTTATCCATGATTTAAAAAATTCGAATCGTGATGCTCGTATAAGTGTCAAGCTTGTTTCTAAAGGTGGAATTGGCACAATTGCTGCAGGTGTGGCAAAAGGTGCTGCAGATGTCATCGTTGTGAGCGGCTATGATGGTGGTACTGGTGCATCACCAAAAACTAGTATTAAGCATACGGGTCTTCCTTGGGAGCTAGGGTTAGCAGAGGCTCATCAAACATTGATGCTGAATGGATTAAGAAGCAGAGTTGTCTTGGAAACAGACGGCAAGCTGATGACAGGTAAAGATGTTGTGCTTGCAGCATTGCTGGGTGCAGAGGAATTCGGTTTTGCAACTGCTCCGCTTATCGTTTTAGGCTGTGTTATGATGCGTGCATGTCATTTGGATACTTGCCCTGTCGGCATTGCGACACAAAATCCAGATCTTCGATACAAGTTTGCTGGCGACCCAGATCATGTAGTGAACTTCATGCGTTTTGTGGCAGAAGAGGTTAGAGAGCTTATGGCTCAATTAGGCTTCCGCACTGTTGATGAAATGGTAGGAAGAACAGACGTGTTAACTGTCGGTGAAGCAGCGAAGAACCACTGGAAAGCGAAGGATTTAGATTTGACTAAACTTCTTTACCAAGTGGAAGGACAAAGAACATTCCAAACACCGCAAAATCATAAAATTGACGAAAGTATTGATATGAGAAAAATCCTTCCTGCAGTGGAAAAAGCAATCCACAGCGGGGAAGCAATCGATTTGCACTATCATGTGCGTAACACAGACCGTGTTATCGGGACGATTGTCGGAAGTGAAATTTCCAAGAAATACGGTGAAAAAGGGCTTCCAGAGGATACAATCAATTTGCATTTATCTGGTTCTGCTGGCCAGAGCTTAGGTGCGTACATTCCAAAAGGATTGACAATCCGCTTGAACGGCGATGTGAATGATTATGTAGGAAAAGGTTTGTCAGGCGGAAAGATTTCCATTACTACACCATCTGTTGAGTCGTTTTCAGCACAGGATAATGTTATTGCAGGAAATGTGGCATTTTACGGTGCAACTAGCGGTGAAGCGTTCATTAATGGTAAGGCAGGTGAACGTTTTGCTGTCAGAAACAGTGGTGCAAGCATCGTTGTTGAGGGTATAGGCGATCACGGATTGGAATATATGACTGGTGGAGAAGTAGTTATCCTTGGAGAAGCAGGCAAAAACTTTGGTGCAGGTATGTCTGGTGGAATTGCTTATGTACTTCCAAGCGATAAAAACAGCTTTGAAAAGCTTTGCAATATGGAAATGATTTTGCTTGAGGACTTGACAGAAGCAGCTGAAAAGGACAGAGTAAAGTCGCTAATCAAAAAGCATGCAGACGAAACAGGCAGCTTCGCTGCAAAGCAAGTGTTAGGCAATTGGGAGAAATATATTCACAAGTTCGTGAAAGTAATTCCGAAGGACTACAAGCGTATGATGAATCAAATCCAAGCAGGAATTAATCTAGGATTATCTCAAGATGAAGCGGAAATGAAGGCATTTGAAAGCAACTCAAACCAAGGCAAAAAAAAACAGCAAACTACTAAAATGACAGTAGCAGTTCGGTAAGAAAGGAGAGATACAATTGGGTAAAGCGACGGGGTTTATGGAATATAAAAGAGAGGAAGCGGAAGAACGGTCTCCACTCTCCCGCATTAACGATTTTAAAAAGTATTCTGCTCCTTTCTCAGACGAGGCGCTAAGCAGACAGGGCGCAAGATGTATGGATTGTGCAACACCATTTTGCCATATCGGGATGGAAATCGGAGGAAGCACCTCCGGTTGCCCGATTCATAATTTAATACCAGAGTGGAATGATCTTGTTTATAGAGGCAGATGGAAGGATGCACTTGACCGTTTGTTAAAAACAAATAATTTCCCTGAATTTACAGGAGCAGCCTGTCCGGCACCATGTGAAGGCTCATGTACTGTTGCCATCTCAGATCCTGCAGTAGCAATCAAAAATATTGAAAGAACGATTATTGATAAAGGGTTTGAAAACGGCTGGATTTCACCAAGAATTCCACAAAAGCGCACAGGCAAAAAAGTCGCAATTGTCGGAAGCGGTCCTGCTGGTCTGGCTAGCGCTGATCAGCTTAACCAGGCTGGCCACTCTGTCACAGTGTTCGAACGCTCTGACCGTGCTGGCGGTTTACTGATGTATGGGATTCCAAACATGAAATTGGAGAAAAAGGATGTAGAAAGAAGAGTCAATCTTTTGACACAGGAAGGTATTGATTTCGTTACAAACACAGAAATCGGCAAGGATATCACAGCAGAAGAGCTTAAGGCTCAATTTGATGCAGTAATCCTATGTACTGGTGCTCAAAAGCAGAGAGACTTAAAGATAGAAGGCAGAGAATCAGATGGCGTTCATTTTGCGATGGATTATTTAACACAATCAACGAAAAGTCTGCTTGATCCAAGTGTCGGAACTCCAGAAATCAATGCAGAAGGTAAAGACGTAATTGTTATCGGCGGCGGTGATACTGGGGCAGACTGTGTTGCTACAGCTCTTCGTCAAAAATGTAAAACAGTAGTTCAGTTCGGTAAGCATCCACAATTAGGATTAGCACGCGCTACTGAAAATATGTGGCCTGCTTTCCCGCATGTGTTCACATTGGATTATGCTTATGAGGAAGCACAGCAGAAATTCGGCAGAGATCCAAGAGAGTACAGCATCCAAACAACAAAATTAGTGAGTGATGAAGAAGGAAAACTGAAGGAGCTTCATACTGTGCAAATGGAAAAAATCAGACAAGAAGACGGCAGATTCCTTTTTAAAGAAGTACCAGGAACAGAAAAAGTTTGGCCAGCACAGCTAGTGTTTATTGCAATCGGCTTTGAAGGTCCTGAACAGCCTGTACTTGCGCAGTTCGGTGTAGATACATTAAATACGAGAATTGCTGCTAAATATGGCAATTTCGAAACAAATGTAGAAGGTGTATTCGCAGCAGGTGACGCAAGAAGAGGGCAAAGCTTAATCGTTTGGGCAATAAATGAAGGCAGAGAAGTTGCATATAAAGTAGATCAATATTTAATGGGCGCTTCATGCTTACCAACAGTTAATGCTTAACATAGAAATGGTATCCCTTAATTGGGATGCCCTTTTTTTTATAAAAAAGCATATTTTTTTCCGAAAAAGGGTAAAAAATTGAAAATGTGTTTATCCTTTTTCATCTTAAGTATATAATAGTAAAAAAATTAATGGCAGTCCTATATATGTATCAATGATTTATGTATTTTCTACAACGATAACAACATAATTGTAGGTGCTTGCTTATAAGGGGAGTGTCGACTTTTGAGAGATGTAAAACTAACAGATATTTTTAACCACCATATTGCGCAAAAGTATATCACCCGTTCAGGCCTGGCACATGCTCTTGCTGTTGCCTATCATGCATTTGAATTGGCTAAGGAAAAAAAGGTAGATGTTGATATTGCTGCAAAAGCAGGATTTCTTCATGATATTGGTCATTACACTTGGTATAAGGATGGAAAATGGGATTATCAATTGTATAAAAAAAATGATATACATCCCATAAAAGGGGCTGAAAGGGCACATAAACTGCTGATCAGGCTTGGTGAAAATCCAGTCAAAGCAAAGGAAATTGCCCTCGCTGTCCTGTTTCATACTGACAGCTTCCTGCCTGGAGGAAGTGTTACTTTAACTGCGCTGCAGCAGATCGTTAAAGCAGCAGACGAAAAAGACGAAGAGCCAGGCGGGCATCATCATTATCGTACTGTCAGTCTTAAAAAAGCACTCGATAGTCTTAAGGTGCTTGATGAAAAAATAGATAAGCATTTAGCGCAAGAATAATGGTTAAAAAAAGCGGCAGAGACATAGGCGGAAATGCCTTTTTCTCTGCCGCTTTGTCCATTTTTTGTATAAAGCATGCCTGTTCATAAAATAATAATGATAGATCTAACGAACAGGAGATTTATTATGACCGCTAAAGTAATTCTATATATAAGCTTGTTTTTACCATGGTTTACGTTGCTGTTTGCCAAAAAGCAGCGCATAAAAAAATATATACCAGTAATTATTCTTACTTGCTTATTAATGACAATCATTTTTCAAATAGCGTATCAATACAACTGGTGGGTGATTCATACATATATCGTTCCATGGGGTTATATGATAGACGTTAGCTTTGCATATGGACTTTTTCCAGTTGGTACGTTTTGGATTTTTTATTTCACAAGTGGGCGCTTCATTTTATTTACAATTACAAATTTGCTTATGGATGCTATTATGGCGTATGTCGTGTTACCATTGCTTATGAAGCTAGGCATTGCAGAGTACAAGCTGATTGCAAGCTGGCAGTATTTTTTAATCATGTATGGAATTTCCTATATTATCTATGGCTATCATATTTGGCAAAAGAAGATTTACAAAGAAGACGCTTAAGTCTTCTTTTTTATTTTCCGATATATATTTGATGCTATAATTAATACTCAATACTGAATGTAATAGAAGGGAATACAATGACAAGTACCTCTAAATATATAAAAGAATGGCAAACAGCCCTTCAGCAAGAAATTAATTATCTTAAAAAGTTTTCTAGTTCAAGGATTGCTTTGTTTAATGGACAGTTCCTGCAAACAGCGGAGGACTATACATATTATTTTGAAAGCATAGCTTTTGTAAAAATACCTATTGGTTCTTCAGTCGTCCTGCACTGGGGAACGGCAAAAATAAATGGCCGTATTTTGTCCTCTGATGGAAAAAGCTTAATAGTTCAAATTGATAAAACAATCGGAGATCATGTGACAGAAGCATTTGTTAGCCACGACCCGTGGGAGCTTCTCGAACAGTTGATGATCCGCTTTGATACGATAAAAGAAAACAAGACGAAAGTTTCGCGAATTAGCAGGCTCATGAATCCTTCCATGCTTGCTAAGCACCCACAGGAAATAAGTAAGAATCATGTTCATGAGCTTTCATTAAGAAGCAAATATAATCCAGTAACCTTTGTATGGGGTCCGCCCGGGACTGGAAAAACCTATACATTAGCACGGGTTGCTTTGCAGAAATATTGGAAGGGTAAAAGAATTTTACTGCTTTCTCAAAGTAATCAGGCAGTTGACGTTCTTATGAAGGAAATTACTAGCACTGCAAAAAGCAAGGATCGGTTTAAGCTTGGTGATATTCTTCGTTATGGTGGAAATGGTGGAGAAGTGGAGCTTGCAGAGGAAAAGATTACGACAAGTGCACTGCTAGATGAGAAGGATAAAGGATTAGCACTTCAAAAGCAAGAATTGCTGGATGAGAAAAATAAGCTGAAAAAGGACTTAGCCAGATCCTTCAGTAGCAGAGATTCACAAAGTCTTCTCACAATGGAAGAACAACTAGCAAGAGTAATGGAGAAAATTCGAAAAAGAGAGCTTCAATTTGTTAAAAAGGCAATGGTCGTTGGCACTACATTGGCTAAAGCTGCGACAGATGCAACCATATATGAGGATAATTATGACCTTGTTTTGCTTGATGAAGCATCCATGGCATATGTCCCGCAAATAGCCTTTGCCGCCTCGCTCGGAAAACGAATGATTGTTTGCGGTGATTTTAAACAGCTTCCGCCAATTGCTGCTAGCAGAAGTGAAGCGGTGAATAAATGGCTGAAGGAAGACATCTTTAATGCATCTGGTGTTGCTGACAGTGTGGCATCAGGCAAGCTGCACCAGCACTTGCTATTACTGAACGAGCAGAGGCGTATGCACCCGTCTATTTCTTCTTTTACAAATAAGCATATTTACCATTCCCTTGTAACAGATCATCCAACAGTAGCTCGCTCAAGAAAAGCCATTACAGAAAAAGCGCCGTTTCCTATGGAAGCAAATATCCTGATGGATACAAGCGGGTTTGGCCATTATAGTGGCTTTGAAAAAGGAACAAAATCAAGAACAAATCTTTTTCATATTCTTATAGCATTACAGCTCATGGCCGAAGCATGGAAAAGCGGGATAAAAAGCATTGGATATGTGACACCATACAGAGCGCAAAGTGAGCTTATGGATGCCGTTGCGTCTGAGCTGTTTCCAAAGCAAATGGCTGACAACAGTTTTCTTGTTGCGACAGTCCATCGATTTCAAGGCAGCGAAAGGGATATGATTATTTTCGACAGTACAGAAGGTTATCCACATGAGCGTCCAGGCATGCTGCTGCTCGGTAAAGATAGTGAGCGATTATTGAACGTAGCTGTCACAAGATCAAAGGGAAAATTTATTCATATTGCCAATTGCGATTTTCTTAGAAAAAGAGTTGGCAGAGACAAAGCTGTCAGAAAGCTTGTTGAACATCAGCTCGCTGAGAATTTATTAGTGAAGGAAGCGGAAATCGGTACTTGGGTTAAAGCAAGCCACCCTTATGTAAAATGGCAGCATGCCAGAAATGTAAAAGATATCTCACAAGATATTAAGCATGCAAAAACAGTATGTATTGTTATGCCTGAAAATAGTAATCCGCCAATTGAATGGCTGCAGCTTCTTGATCATGTGGCAGAATATCCAAAATGCAAAATATATGGACAAGCCAAGTGGGCAAAAACAAGAGGAGCTAAAAGCTTACCTTATGATGGCGGGTTCCCTTTCGTCATCATTGATGAACAAATTGTGTGGATTGGTCATCCCTTGCAGCTTGTGCCAGGGGCGAAGCCACCGTCGATTGCCGTCAGAATGGAGTCAAAACAGCTTGCCGCCTATTTACTTAAACAGCTATCTTAATATTTTTTGATGGACTGTTTACAGCGTTGACGGAAACGATGTATCATTTAAAGGTAGTTGTAATCATAGGAGGGGTATAAATGACGTTAAAAGACACACTTGCACAAGTTTTAACAAGTGATGAGGCAGTCAGTAAATCAATGGAAACATATGACAGTGAAGGATATATCATAATCGCAGACAAGGAAGAACAGCAGCAGGTTCTTTCCAAATTAGAAGAAAATGATTTTTATGTGTATGACGAACAATTTATAGACGGAGTATACCGAATATACATTGAGTTGTAATAAAAGGCAGGCAATCATTTAGCTTAAATTTGTTTATTTATATCTCTTTATGTACAATTAATTCGTCAAGTATATTGGAGGTGTAAATAATGGAAAGAAAACAGAAATTCCTAAAAAACAAATTTTTGCTTGCCTGCTTGTTGCTGCTAACATTGATGCTTGCAGCATGTGGTACAACCAATGAAGCGGAAGATTCAAAAAGCTCTTCCACCAACTCGCCTACGATAGAAGTTAGTCCTGTTGTGACGATTACAATGGAGGACGATTCCAAGATCGAAATCGAGTTATATCCAAAAAAAGCGCCTAATACAGTTAACAACTTTGTCTCTCTTGTACAAAAGGGCTATTATGATGGTCTAACATTCCACAGGGTTATTCCAGATTTCATGATTCAAGGTGGAGATCCTGAGGGCAACGGTACAGGTGGACCTGGTTATGCAATTGAAGGTGAATTCTCTGAAAATGGATTTGACGACAATGATTTAAAGCATGAAAGAGGCGTCATCAGTATGGCAAGGTCAGGTGATCCTAATTCAGCAGGTTCTCAGTTTTTCATTATGACAAAAACGACTGCAAGTCTTGATGGTCAATATGCTGCTTTTGGTAAGGTTACAAGCGGAATGGATGTTGTGGACAAAATCGTTGCAGTTGACAGAGATGCTAATGACAAGCCGAAGCAAGATGTCATCATGAAAAAGGTGACTGTTGATACGAAGGGTGTCACTTTTCCACAGCCGCAAAAGGTAGACGATTGATTGTTTGTTTTTTAGGACAAGCAATAACATTTTATTTCTAGTAGGGAATTATGGTATGATGAATTGAACATTGTCCTAAGCAAAACACAATACATATGGGACAAGATAAAAGGAGATGTTTATAATGGCAGAAAAAGGATACATATTGATGCAAAACGGAGAAAAGATCGAATTCGAACTTTATCCAAATGAAGCACCAGGAACAGTTGAAAACTTCACAAAGCTTGCTAAAGAAGGCTTTTACGATGGTTTGACTTTCCACCGCGTTATCCCAGGCTTCGTAAGCCAAGGTGGAGACCCAAATGGTAATGGTACAGGCGGTCCTGGTTACACAATCAAATGTGAAACACAAGGAAACCCTCATACACACCAAGAAGGTTCATTATCAATGGCACATGCTGGTAAAGACACAGGCGGCAGCCAATTCTTTATCGTACATGACCCACAACCACATTTAAACGGAGTACACACAGTATTCGGTAAAGTAACATCAGGAATCTCTGCTGTTAAAGCAATGAGAAACGGCGATGTTATGGATAAAGTAGTAATTGGCGAATAATTACTGATTAATAGAACAAGCCCCTATGGACGAAAGAATCCAGAGGGGGGTTGTTCTATTTTAGCTAATCTTTAATATTTTACGCATCCATCATTTCCTATTGATGTTTAAAGAAGCAAGAAATGATCTACAATATACTGCACGATGAGCGGCCTATAAATCGCCTCAATACCTTGCATTTCGGCAAGCATCTGCTGCTGGTATTTATTTGTACCTGATTCAGAATGAGAGCGGAACTGTGTCAATGATTCATCCAAATAGACAATATGAACCCCTTTAGACAATAAGCGAAACCACATTTCATAATCATGTGTATATACCATAGCAGGGTTAAAGTCACCAAATTCTTCAAAAATGCTTTTTTTGATTAATATTGTGCATCCGTTTATTGGATTAGAGTATAAATAACCTTCATAAACTGCTTTCATGCTCGAATAATTAGCACCATTCGATGGGACTTGTACATTATTGTTACTGTCGATAATATCATAATTTGTAAAGCTTGCGTCTATTCCTCGTTCTTGCATAAAGGCCATTTGCTTGCTAAGCTTTTCTGGTTTAAAAAGGTCGTCAGAGCTAAGCCAGGCTATATACTCACCAGTTGCTTCGGCAATCCCTCTATTTAAAGCAGTTGCAGTACCACCATTTTCTTTGCGGATATACTTTATTCGTGACCTGTACGGCATAATTTTTTCTCTGTATTTAACAGAGCCATCATCAACTAAAATCACTTCTACATTCGGATAGGTTTGATTTAAGGCACTCCTAATGGATTGGTCTACATAAGCGCAATTATAAAAAGGGATGATGATTGATATTTTCGGATACAACATGCTTCCTCCTTCTGTTTATTCCTCTGCTTTTTTCTTTTCATTAATAGTAATATATGAATATTCCTTCCTTGCTGTATAGGTAAGTGTTTAGCCAAAAATAATCATTGAGCCAGGTTTTTTCTACCTAATATGACAAAAAAGAGGTCAATTTGGAGCGCTTTTCCATATCTTATTAGAAGCATGTGGAAAAAATTAAAGATACGAAGGGATGCGGGAAAACAACAATGAATATTCTTTTTGTCTATTATGTGCCTAGCGGCGGAGTGGAAACTTTAAATCGTCAGCGTTCTGCTGCGCTAAAACAGGCGGGGATACACAGCCATTTCCTTTATTTCCGCAAAGCAAGGGACTTGGTTAATGACCATGAGGGACCTACATTTATCACAGATGATGATACAGAAATAAAAGCAATATTAGAAAAAGGCAACTACGACTTGATGGTAATCATCTCAGACTATAAATCGATTCCTCGCTTTCGGAATTTCGGATACACTGGACCTATTATTCTAGAGATACAAGGGTATGGCCCAAAGCATGTGGCTAGAACGGAAATGACAAACGCAGTTCCATATGTGACAACACCAGGAATTGGGCTGCTTAATCCTAAAACACCTCATATTTCTCAAATTTTCAGTGAGTTATTTCCAGCTATACCAACCTTCCAATTTAATAATTGTTTCGACAGTAATAAATTCACATATAAGCGCCTGCCAAAAGCGGATAAACCTATTGTTGCCTGGATTGGTCGGCTGGAGGACAATAAAAACTGGAGAGAGTTTCTGCAGATAGGTAAAAGACTCTTGAACGATGTGAATAAAGGTATTCAGCTTTATATGTTTGAAGATCCTACATTATCTACACAAGAGGAGAGGGCAGCCTTTCAGCTTTTAGTGGATCAGCTCCAGCTTGCTGAGCATTTGACTATATTGCCGAATATCCCAAATGAAAAAATGGCAGATTATTATTCGATAATTGGCGATTCAGGCGGTTTTCTATGCTCTACATCCAAGGTGGAAGGTGCACCTTATTCTGTGCTCGAAGCATTCAGTTGTAGATGTCCAGTACTTACAACAGACTCAGATGGAGTGAGAAGTTCGATCATTCATAATGTGACTGGAAAATATTATCCCCTTGGAAATATTGATGCGGCATGTAAGCAAGCAAAGGAGCTGATGTACTACACAACCGTGAGGGAGCGTATCCGTACAACTGCTTATCTGCATTTAACACGCGAATTCAGTCCAGAACAGTACTGCCGGAATTTTGTTTCTATGATGAGTCATTTTGGTGTTAAAACACAGAATTAGAAAAATAATAAGTAACTCCTAAAGAAAGTCGTGCATTTTCATGCACGACTTATTTTATCCTTGGAAATAATTGAGCATATCAGCTAACGAAAGTGTTAGTGACCTTTCCTGCTGCCAGCCTAATTCCTTTAGCTTAACAGGGTCTATCAGAGGAGTAGTATCGGAAACATCAGATTTAACTGATTTTATTTCAATGGTCCTTCCTGTTAATTGTTCCAGATGTTCCAAAACCTTTCCTAACGAATGGTTAACTCCTGTTGTTATATCATACACTTCTCTACTTTTTCCTTTAAGCAAAATATATTCATATGCAGACACTGCATCGCGAACATCGATAAAATCCCTTGTTGCATTACTATTTTGTACAGTAATAAATGGTTTTCTCTCATCTTTGACAGATTCGAGAATCTGTTTAACAAAAATAGCACAAACACCGTTTGAATTACCAGGACCAATCAAGTTTGTTGGTTTTGCGACCATAATGTCCAGATTATACAGATGAGCCCAAGATAGTGCAATCGTTGTTTGGATTGTTTTGCTTAAACTGTAAGGGTGCGGGATAGCGGAAATATCCTGAGGATTGGTCTGCAGGGCTGAACCAACAATCAGCATTTTACAGTCTGGCTTGTGCTTTGCTGCTGCTTGAAGCAAATAGGCTGTAGACATCGCGTTAATTTCCAGTGTTTTAATAGGATTATCCCACGAATCACCGACATGGTTTTGTCCTGCTAAATGCAGCAAGTAGTCTGGCTTGCACGTTTTCATTAATTTTTCTGCATCCTGTTCGTTAGCTAAATCACATAGCAGGAGCTGGTTGATGCCAGGAATGAGGGTATTTTTTTTTGCTGCTCCATAGACATAATAGCCTTTTTCCGCAAAAAATCTGCAAGCGTGGATTCCTGTAAACCCGCTCGCACCGGTAATCAAAATTGTTTTATTCATTTTCTATCATCCACGTTTTCATTTCCTGTAGCATATCCAAGTAAGAAGGGGGATCATAAATATAATCAGTTCTAGTATTTACAATTGTTCTGTCTAGTTTGTTCTTCTTGTCAGGAAGGATTTTCACATCATCTTTGTCAAATACGGTTTGAAACAGCTTTAACAATTCAAACTTTGAAATTTTTTCTTTTACACATAAATGATAAAGACCTGTTACCTTATTCTCAATCATCTTTTCCGTTGCTTTTGCCAGCTCTATTGTTGTTACTCCATTCCAATATACGTGTTCATATCCTTTTATTTCACCAGTTTGCTTCATGAACCATAAGAAGAGACCAATTCCATTATCTTTTTGTTCAGGACCAATTATCGAAGTTCGGATAGTCAGGTTTTCATCATCTTTAATTTCACCGTATTGCTTTGTTTTGGAATATTGTGTAGTCCCATCTGGAATACAGTCCTCTGTATAATCTCCTTCATCACCGGAAAACACGCAATCTGTGCTGATATGAATTAGCTTTCCGCCGTTTCTTTTCGCAAGTTTGACGAGCTGATGCGGCAAAAAGCTGTTCACTTGCATGGCAATAAAAGGATTTTTCTCGGCATCTTCGTTCAAGATGCCGATACAGTTAATGATGATATCTGGTTTTATAGAGTCAATAATTTTCTCTAATGTAATCAGATCTGTCACTTCAAGATAAATACAATCTTTATCTTGCTTATCCCTTGATGTGTAATAGACTTTATATTTCGGATTTTTTTTGAAATATTCCACCATTACATGTCCTGCCATCCCTTTGCCACCAAGGACTAAGAGCTTCATTTAGATAAGACCGCCTTTCGATAGCATATCCTTGATTTCCTCTTTGCTGATTAAGCCGATGCTGGAATTATATTCATCCAGGTCAACAGGAGAGCAATCTGCATAATGCTCTTTTAACCCATCAATATGAATGGATGGCAAGATAACATAATATTCCTCATCATAAATGCATGTTGTAGTGCACTCATATTTGGAAAGCAACAGCTCGTGAATTTTCTCCCCTGGGCGGATTCCGAGTATTTCTGTCTTAACATTTTCTACTTGTGAAAGCTCAACAATTACATCTGCTAAGTCGATAATTCGGCATGCAGGCATTTTCATGACAAAGATTTCGCCGCCATAGCTTTCAAAGGTAGCTTTAAATACCAACTTGATTGCTTCTTGTACTGTCAAAAAGAATCTTGTCATTTTAAGATCTGTGATGCCGACCGTCTGTTTATCCCGAATTTGCTTTTTGAAGACATGTATAACACTTCCATTTGTTCCGAGCACATTACCGCCACGAATGCAGACAAATTTCGTATCTGTATTAAGTGTGTTCGCATGAATGATTAGTTTTTCTCCCATCGCTTTTGATAAGCCGTAGAAATTAGAAGGGTCAGAAGCTTTGTCTGTTGAAATATAGACGACTTTGTGGACATTTTGTGCAATCGCGGCATCTATGACATTCTGTGTACCGATGACATTTGTTTTCAATGCTTCGAGGGGCTGGTGTTCACAGATTGGCACATGCTTTAATGCTGCTAAATGGAATAAGTAATCGACATTTTGGCATGCATCCATTAACGTTTCTTTTTCTTTAATGTCACCAATAATAAAATGAAGCTTAGGATGATTGTCAAACTCTTGTTTCATCATGAATTGTACCGATTCATTCCTAGAAAAAATGCGGATTTCCTCTGGATTCTCACACAGCAGCTGCTTCACCAGCTCATGTCCCCATGAACCTGTTCCACCTGTAATTAAAATCTTTTTATTTTCAAACAACTTCCATTCCTCCCAATACGATTTTTACTATTTTATCTGAAACATTCACATGGTCATAACCATCAGGGAAAGACCATTTTCTTGATTGATTAACCATTGACTTTACACAGCTTATAATCTGTTCACCATTCAGGCCAGAAAGGATATTACTTCCACATTCAATTGTTTCCATCCGCTCTGTAGTTTTGCGAATTGTTACAGTCGGAACATGGAACAAGCAGCATTCCTCCTGAACAGTTCCACTGTCAGTAAGCACACAAAGAGCGTTTTTTTCCAACTTCACAAAATCAAAAAATCCAAATGGCTCATAAAATTCAATTAAAGGATCAATTTTAAGCTCTTTGTTTTGTTCTATACGAGCTCTTGTGCGAGGATGTATGCTGCATATTATCCTTTTTTTATACAATTTAGCTATTGAATTGATGCCAGTAATAATTTCCTTTAACCGATCTTTATTATCGACATTTTCTGCTCTATGTGTTGTTACAAGGAAATAGTCTTGCTCTTTAAGAGATAGTTTATCTAAAATGCCGCTGGAATCGATTCGTTCGCCGTAATGAAGCAATACCTCATAAATGGGATTTCCAGTCACAAGAATTCTGTTTGATGGAAATCCTTCCTGCAGAAGATTCTGCTTGCTTTGTGGCGTGTAAGGTAAATTAAAGCTAGAGACACTATCAATTAGTTTCCTGTTTTTTTCTTCTGGCACATCCAGATCAAAGCATCTGTTCCCAGCTTCCATATGATAGACAGGAATGCCCATTCTTTCGGATAAGATAGAACTTAAACCACTGTTTGTATCGCCGAGTACCAACACTTTATCCGGCTTCTCTTTGTTCAATATCAGTTCTAATTCTTTGAAAATGACGGCAAGCTGTTCTCCCAACGACTGATGCTTTTCACTTAGCACATAATCTGGCTTTCTAATTCCCATTTCGAGAAAAAATATTTCACTTAAAGACGAAGTGAAGTTTTGTCCTGTATGCACAAGGATATGTTCATCTGCCAATTGATCGAGTTTGCCGATTATTAAACTAAGACGGATGATCTCTGGCCTTGTCCCCAATATAGTCAATACTTTCATTTCTCACCTCTCGTAAAGCCTGTAATGAAGAATCTCTATAACATATGCATGTCCGTCCTGCATGTTCTAGGCAACCATCCTTTTTAATAGAAAAAATATGAGAATGAATCTTATATTTTTACTAATAAAAAGCTCCCCACTAATGGGGAGCTTAAACCGAGAATCTACTAAATTGCGATTACTTCGTTAACCGTAACTTGTCCTAAATAATTTCCAGTGCCTGCTGCGCCTGATGTTACTGTTGAAGTAATAGTCAGAACTGCGTTAGTGCCAAGAAGCTGCAATGCAAGCAGGGCATCGCCGGAGGCAATTTCTACACTTAAAGGACCACCTGCATTCACAACGTTTGTAAACACAGGTATTGTTGCAATAACAATGCCTAATAGGTTAACGACCTCTAAGACTCCGCTAACGATGACTGTTTCCGTTCCAGAAAAAGCATAGTTAACGCTGACTGGTAAAGCGACATTTAAAAGCCCCAATGGAAAAGTAAATCTGCTTACGAAGGTTACTGTTTGGTTCGCTGCACTATTTGGTGCCCAAATATAAGCATTGCTTCCGTCAATGAATGGGGCAGTAGCAGATGGTGTTACCACAACTGGTGTTTGTGGGAATGTTCCGCCAGCAGTATTTGCGACAATCGTAGTATTGGCTGGAGTTGTAAAACTTTGTAAAACGATTGGCATTTCTTCACCTCCTATTTTTTAATCTATCCTTTAGTTATTTAAGCTTTAGACAATTGTTTGAACGGTGATTTCACCTAAATAACGCCCTGTGTTAACAGGCTCGTAAGGAGTCGTGATAGGTGCTGTCACAACAGCATCAATTGTAATGTTTATTGTTCCGCCAAGAATACTTGCTGCAAGTAGAGTATCAGCTGCAATTGTGCTTACATTTAAAGGGTTTCCTAAGTTTGTATCACCTGAAAATAAAGGAATTGTAAGGACAATCACTCCTAATACATCGAGCACTTGCAATGTTCCCGTAACTGATACAGTTTCGTTTCCAGCATACGCATAAAATACTGTTAATGGCAAAGCTATACCCAACAGCGGAGCACCTAATGAAAAGACACTGCGGAATGTCACAGTTTGTCCCGATACACTGACAGGAGACCAAATGTAGGAGCTGTTTCCATCAACTAACGGAATTTGAGGCCCTACAGTTACTACAGGTCCAGGAGCTGTAGCGGAATCTGCAATTCGGACAGTGTTAGCTGTGTTTGTAAAGGCTTGTAATGCAATAGGCATTTATTTCACCTCCTTTCAAATATCTCGGAAGTTACAAAATAGCATATGTGCAAAATACAAAGAAGTTTGGACAAATATTATGGGTAAAATATGGATTTTTTTGAAAAGTACCGCGATTTTACAGGTAACAGCCTATACTTGTTTTATTTCTTGAAATATGAATAAAGAGACAAAGAGGAAAGGGGTTGTATATATGAAAATCCTGCTTGCGACATACTGGATCGTTCCACATGTCGGAGGAGTATGGAATTATATGAACCAATTAAAAAGACGACTTGAGGCATTAGGGCATGAAGTAGACTTATTAGGATACGGAGAAATGCATAGATACACCTATTTTGTATCTGAAGAAAAAAAGATTTTTAATGACGATTTACAAGAACAAATAAATAGCCGTTTACAAAGTATGCAGCATAAACCGTATATGGCAGATCCTGTTGTCACTTATTGTGAAAAACATCGGATAGGATATGAAATTGCCATATCTAGTCTTAATTTGCAGAAGTACGATATCATTCATACTCAGGATGTGTTTTCAGCAACAAGCTTTGGCAATTTGAAGTTAAGTGGCCCTAAGTTAATTGCAACATTGCATGGTTCAGTTGCACATGAAATGAAAGATCATCTTCTCTATGAACATGTTACGGCAACTTCACAAATTGGCTGTACGTATTTCGATGAATTGGAGTATTTAGGAGCGACTGCTGCTGAGATTACAATTGTTGCAAACAATTGGCTTAAAGAAATTCTCATAAGCGAATTCCATGTGCCAGCAGAGCAAATGACTGTATTACATTATGGATTCGATATAGAAGCCTTTTTAAACAGAATTGATCCCCAAGATAGGAGCATTACAAAACCACTTGGAAAGCAAGTTATTCTTTTTACCGGAAGATTAGTTGCACTAAAAGGTGTACACATATTAATAGAAGCATTAAAACAACTTAAAGGTTCTTTATCCAATTGGGTATGCTGGATTGTTGGAGAGGGAGAGAAGCTTAATGAGCTCAAGCTTCAAGCAGCAAATGCCGGACTAGAAGATATGATTGTATTTTTTGGAAAACGGGAAGACATTCCGCAGCTTCTGTCTAGAGCAGATGTCTATGTTCTTCCAAGTATGATTGAAAATCAGCCATTATCTGTTATTGAAGCACAAATTGTCGGCAAACCTTGTATTGTAAGCGATGCAGGCGGGCTCCCTGAAATGATTACTCATGGGTTTACAGGATTGATCGTTCCTAAAGGGAATGTAGAAGAGCTTCGGAACAGTCTTTATATGCTTTTAGTAAATAAGCAGTACCAAACGTTCCTTGGAGTCAATGCTAAGCAATGGGGACTAAAGCATTGGTCTTTAGAAACGGGAGTCGAGAATTTATTAGGGATTTATCGTTCAGCAACCAATCTATAAGACTTTTTTAAAATTATAGAAAAGGAGAAGAGTTGATAAACATGAAAATATTATTAGCCACCTATTGGCCAATCCCCCATGTTGGCGGGGTCTGGAACTATATGGAACAACAAAAAAGAGAACTTGAAAATCTAGGTCATGTGGTAGATTTGCTTGGCTTTAATGAGGATACAAGTGTTGTATATATTTACAATAAAGATAAGGTAATTGAGAAAGAAAAAATTATGCCATTGCTCGAAGCGAAGCTTAATGAAGAAGCATATCCAGAGATACATGCAAATGCGCTCGTGAAATACACTGAATTTCAGCGCTATGTTTTTGAGCTTTCAGCGGCCTATCTTGGACTTGCAGAATATGATGTTATACACACACAAGATGTGATTGCAACTGCAAGTATTGCAAGAGTACTACCGGAGGGCACGGTGTTAGTTGCAACACTTCATGGTTCGGTGGCGCATGAAATAAGGCACCAGCTGACAGGAATGCATAAATCGCCGACTTCTTTTATGGCTCGTGCCTACTATGATGAATTGGAAAGAATTGGTGCTACTGCTGCATCCTACACAATTGTAGCAAATAATTGGATGAAAAAAATTCTGACAGAGGAATTCCAAGTCCCAGAAGAGCAGATAAAGGTGCTTCACTATGGCTTTGATACAGATACATTCCTTTTGGAATCCAAAAAGGTTAACGAATCGCTGCTGATTCCTGAGGATAAGACAATCATTACCTATACGGGGCGACTTATAGAAATGAAGGGCGTGCACCACCTGATTGCTGCCTTAGGAAAACTTAAGGAAGACAGGGACGATTGGGTTTGTTGGATTATTGGAGAAGGCGATAAACAGAAGGAATTGGAAAAACAAGCAATCGAACTTGGATTAGAGGACGATGTGTTTTTCTTTGGAAACAGAAGCGATGTCCCATATTTATTATCCCAGTCAGATATCTATGTTTTTCCTAGTCTATTGGAAAATCAGCCACTATCTCTGGTGGAAGCACAAATTGCCGGAAAGCCTGCTATTGTTAGTGATGCAGGAGGACTTCCTGAAATGGTAGAGGACGGGGTGACAGGACTGATCTATCCAGCTGGAGATGTGGATGCATTATACGGTCTGTTACAGCTGTTGTTAAATACTCCTAACTTCCAGTCAATCATCGGAAATAATGCGAAAATATGGGGATTGGATTATTGGTCTTTATCTAAAGGAGCCAAAAGTATTTTAGAAGTATATGAGCTTGCGTTAGCAAAAGGGAGGGAGGAAAGACGATAATGAAGTTTCCTTGGAAACAGAACATCCATAAAATTCTCCCTTCTGTAAAAAAGGAAGAGAAGGACAAGACGAATCATTATCATAATGAGGACAATCCAAGTAATGATAATAATGATTCGAGTGATATGAAAACGCAGCAACCTCTGCAATGGCGTCAACATCAACACTGGCAGAATTATCAGAAGTGGTTCGAGCAGCAGCGAGAGCGGGAGCAGCTTAGAAAACAGGAACTGCAACGAAGGTTAGAGCACCAACAAAGAGTAGCGGAGCAACGAAGGGTAGAAAAGCAACGGTGGATGGAGAAGCAGATAAGGCTTAAGGAAGAGCACAGACTTAAGGAGCAGCAAAGACGGCAGGAACAGCAAAAATGGCAGGAACAGCAAAAACTAGAGGAGCAGCACAGGCTAGAAAAACAGCAAAAATTGGAAGAGCAGCACAGGCTAGAAAAACAGCAAAAATTGGAAGAGCAGCAAAGGCTAGAGGAACAGCAAAAACTGGAAGAGCAGCACAGGCTAGAGGAACAGCAAAAACTGGAAGAGCAGCACAGACTAGAGGAACAGCAAAAACTAGACGAGCAGATACGAATCTGGGAAAAAATCAATAGCGAACTTCCCGCTGACTACAAAATACCGAATGAAAAGTCAATATCTGTCTTTCAGCCGATGAAGATAGAATCGTATCAGCATTTATTTATCAGAAATACCTCTGCAAATACCAGTCAAAACCCGTTGTTTATTGATAAACAAATAATGGATCAGCTTTGTCAGGCGCTACCTCAAAATTATTTGCTTCCTAATGTTCGTACATTAGAAGTTTTCTCAACGATGTCAAGTGATGTCTATAAGTCTCTTTTTGTTGAAAAGTCAGAAGCAAAACAGTATTTTGTGGACCGGTCACTATTTGATCCGATTGTTGGTTCTTTACCAGGCGATTATCAGCTTCCTAACTCCCGTATGATTAAAATATTCGATGAAATATCAAGTGATAACTATGATGATTTGTTTGAAAAAAAGGGTCAGACAAAAAAAGCATTTGTTGATAGGCAATTTATAGATGGGATAGCATCGAAAGTGCCAGTTGATTACAAAATTCCCGATGCAACAGCAATTAACAATATGTCAACGGAAAGAATATGAGCTTTAGCGAATGGTTTGTCGCCATTCGCTTTTTTCTAAGCTAATCAATAAAGTCCATTTTTTGCTCCGTATGGTCACCCGCCATATACACAGCATACTCAATTATCATAAGCTATTAAAAATGAGTAGAGGAGCAGAAGGATGAAAGTAGCAGTTACTGGCGGAGCAGGATTTATCGGCTCTCATTTAACAGATTATTTATTAAAAGCGGGATATGAAGTTCATATACTGGATAATTTTTCATCAGGCCATTATTACCATGACCATCCAAATGTGATTGTACATGAAGTGGATATTCGCAGTGAAAGGGCTCAAGCAATTATAGCAGAAGAAAAACCTGAATTTGTATTCCACTTAGCAGCACAAGCAGATGTTACACGGTCGATAAATAATCCATGTGAAGATGCAGACATCAACATCAATGGTACTATTAACATTTTAGAAGGATGCCGAAAAGCAAAGGTAAAAAAAATTATTTTTTCTTCGACATCTGCTGTGTATGGCAATCTTCAAAAAGCAACGATTGATGAACAAGATCATACGGCACCTATATCTTATTATGGGTTATCCAAATTATCTGCTGAAAAATATATTCAACTTTATCAGGAATTATACGGATTGGATTTCACCATCCTGCGCTATGGAAATGTATATGGTCCAAGACAGACTGCCAAAGGGGAAGGTGGCGTCATTGCCGTTTTTATGGATAGGATAAAGGAAGGAAGCTGCTTGAAAATCCATGGAGATGGTAAACAGACAAGAGACTTTGTATTTGTTGAAGATGTTGTGGATGCAAACATTGCAGCGATGAAAAACGACCGTAATGATATTTTTCATGTGAGTACAAATAAGCCGACATCCATTATTCAACTTGCTGAAATACTGTTAGAACTTCATCCGGACAGCCTTGAAACAATGCATGTTACAAGCCGAACAGGTGATATAAAACATAGCTGTCTTTTAAATGGAAAATGCTGTGAACAGCTTGGATGGATGCCGAAGTACAGTATAAGTGAAGGCTTAAAAAGAACGTATCATTATTATAACAGCTAACTAATAACAACCCACTTTTGTTTAAGAAGCCAATCCCAAAACTTCATCCGATTTTTCCACATAAACTGTAAGACTGTCTTTCATCAGATGCTTGGCTCTATGAGTTTTCATTTTGATAATGGCACGCAAGTGTTATTAAAAGGAGTAAGTACATGAAGCTTAATGAAATTAAAGGTGAGTATGATGCTGTTTATAGTTTAGGTGAAAACTGCCTTCCAGCCATGAAAATGAGACAGTTTCATCTCAGGCCATTTGCCGGTCCACTAGACTGGGTAGGGATACAGTATGTGCATAAGGTAGCTAAGCTAATCCGCACATATTTTACTGATTTTCTAGCAGAAGAGAACCTAGTCCCAACTGGATATGCTTCAGACTCCGATTTGCTTGTGTATGATATTGAAAACATCATCAGCTTTAATCATGATTTTAAAACAGATAGAAATACGCTTGATAATCTGATGGATCTGCCATTTGTAAAGGAGAAATACTACAGAAGGATCACCAGGTTCATTCAGAGTGTACAAACTGATAACCGTATCTTATTCATTCGGACAGTAGCATCCATTGAAGAAATAATTGAGCTCCAATCCGCACTTCGGGAGGTTGTTAAAGGAGACTTTACATTATTAGTCATTAATCATTATCCTATTACCGAACTTATTGAGCAAGAATGTTATATTGAAAATGTATGTTCGATATGCCTGCCAAATGAAGATATATGGGATGGGAATAATCATCACTGGCAACAAATTTTCAATGGAATTTCAATTCGTCCCAAATGAATGCATGAAAAAAGGAGATTTTGAATATATGAGCGTACAAGAAATGAAAGGAACGTATGATGCTATTTTCAGCTTAGGAGATTTGTGCTTGGCAAGCATCCAATTGCGTAAATTTAATTTGCGCCCATTTGCTGGTCCACTAGACTGGATGGCTTCCAACACCCTTCCAGATGTTACTAGATTGCTAGCTAACAGATTTTCTGGATATATGGAACTTCACAATCTGAAAGCAACAGGAGAGTATTCAACAGGCATCAACTCTACTGATCCACACTTGGTCATCACAGATACCGCTTACAACATTGTATCTAGCCATGATTTCAGAGCAGACAGCAATACATTCACAAACTTCCCCGAATATTCAAAGGTTAAACAGAAGGTAGATCGACGTGTTGCAAGAATGCTGGAATACTTTGAAAAAGGGGAACGTTTGTTGTTTGTCAGGACAGAAGCATCATTTTCAGATACACTGCAGCTGCAATCCGTCTTATCCGATCTAGTAAAGCATCAGTTTCATATACTTGTCGTCAATCATAATAACAGACAGGATATGGAAGTGAAAAATTGGCCAATCAAAAATGTAACGGTAGTGGAAATGCCTGTATACGAAAAGTGGACAAACAATGATGACTATTGGGAAGGTTTGTTTGAAAACATTTTTGTAAAAGATGTTCAAGAATAAAGAACGCTCCATATTACTTGGGGCGTTTTTTTTACTTAAAAGTCGTCATCAATAAAGGAATTTTTTCTGTGCCCCATTATCGAAAACATATTGTAAATTTGTGAAAATGGAGAAGCAATATAGTAAACTAAATCGGCGAAATATAATAATTTTACGCACTCAAATAAATTATAAAATTAAAAAACAAGCATTAGAAATACTAAATAAACTAAAAGAATTCCATATTAACACCAATTTTATAAAACGGAAATAAGGCTGTTTTACTGTGATGGAAAAAAACAAAATCAATATTTATTAGAGGTAATTTTTGATATCTCGCCAATCCTTTAATACAATATTAGTATAGAAATAAAGGAAAGAAGGAGACAGCCATGAAATTTTTAAATCAGGTCGTTATTGTAACTGGAGCAAGTAATGGGATTGGCAGGAGCATTGCAGAGCATTATTTAAAGGAAGGAGCTAAGGTTGTTTTTGCAGATATTGATGAAGCTGCCTCAATGGAGATTATTAATGCCTCTAATTATTCAGAAAATGCAGCTTTTATTAAAACAGATGTAAGACAGGAGCAAGATATCATTCAATTAATGGAAAAGACGCAGCAGCAGTTTGGGGAAATTGACATATTAATAAATAATGCTGGAAAGGCTCTGTTTAAGTCCATTTATGAACTAACCTTGGATGAATGGGAAGATGTCTTACATACAAATTTGCGAAGTGTATTTTTATGTTCACGAGAAGCAGCAAAAATCATGAAACAAAATGAAAATGGTGGCTCTATTGTAAACATGTCTTCGACAAGGGCATATATGTCTGAACCGAATACAGAAAGCTATAGTGCAAGCAAAGGCGGAATTATGGCCATTACGCATGCATTAGCGAATAGCTTGGCCAATGATCAGATTGCTGTTAACAGTATCGCGCCTGGCTGGATTGAAACAAAGCACTATGAAGATTTAAGGGCTATTGATCATGAACAGCATTTATCGAAAAGAGTAGGCAAGCCGGCAGATATTGCAAGAGCATGTCTCTTTTTAACAAATAGAGACAACAATTTCATTACAGGCACTAATCTAACAGTAGATGGTGGAATGACTGTAAAGATGATTTATGAAGAAGATTAAGATGCAGCTTAATCTAATACATATACTGATGATGGGAAAGGAAAGTGGAAGTTATGATAAATAATTTTGATGAGGTAGTTAATCGGAGGAACACGTATTCAGTCAAATGGGATGGCGGAAAAATGATTAAGGAGATGGGTCTTACGGAAAGATACGACGAAGACACTATTCCTTTGTTTACAGCGGACATGGATTTGCCTGTGCCAAATGCATTAGTCAAAGCATTGCATAAAACAGTGGACAACAGGATTTACGGCTATTCGATTTTTCCTGATGAATACTATGAAGCGATTCAATATTGGTTCAAAAAAAGACATGACTGGGAAATAGAAAGAGACCATATTGTATATAGTCCTGGGACAGTGCATGCAATGAATATGGCTATTCGCGCCTTTTCCGAACCAGGTGAAGGTGTCATCATTCAGCGTCCGGTATATCCACCTTTTACTTCGGCTATTGAAGGAAACGGAAGAACAGTTGTTAATAATCCGCTTCAATGTGATGAAAATGGCTACTATACCATCGACTTTGCAGATTTTGAAAGAAAAGCAAGTGATTCTAGCACAAAAATGTTCTTATTATGCAATCCTCATAATCCAACAGGAAGAAACTTTCGTAAAGAGGAATTACAAAGATTAGCAGATATTTGTAAAAAGCATGATGTTTTAATTATTGCAGATGAGATTCACGGTGATTTAATTAGAAGTAATGAGCAGTTTATCCCAATGGCGAAAATAGCAGATAACGATTTGCTTATCACCCTTACAGCTATCAGCAAGACCTTTAATGTAGCAGGTCTCCATTGCACAAATGCGATTATTCCTAACTTAAAGCTTCGTAAACAATTTTTGAAAACAATGGGCTATCAAATGGCTTCACCATTTACCATTTCAGCGCTCATTGCCGTGTACCGAGAAGGAGAGGAATGGCTGGAGGATTTAAAAGCATATATTGATGGCACAATGGAAATGGTCAAGAAGTTTATCGACAAAAACATGCCGAAAGTGAAGGTAACGATACCTGAAGGAACCTATATTATGTGGATGGATTTTTCTGCGTATAATATAACGCCAGAGGAGGTTCATGACAGAATATATAATAGAGCCAACGTCCTGCTCGAAGATGGAAGCATGTTTGGTGAAGAAGGAAAAGCATATCAGAGAATCTGTATTCCATCACCAAGATCTATTATCCAAACTGCCTTGGAAAGAATGGCAAAGGAATTTGAAGATTTGCAGTAAACAATATGTCCTTTGAGCAGTGTGAGTTAATACGCATTGTTTAAGGGGTGTATAAAAAATGAAAAAAGGCAACGCTTTCCGTCTAGTTCAAAGGATTGCAGTTGTCTATTTTTAGGAGTATAATGTTCTCATTATCAATTTTTAATATAATGATATGGGGGCTTTTTGATTGGACATTTTACATCAAATACTTTCTACTTACGCTTCATTCTTTGATGGAGAGATGTGGGTTAAAGTATTATCAGACCCTGTTTCTTGGGGATTAATTGGTTCACTTGTCATCCTTGAAGGACTTCTTTCAGCAGACAATGCACTAGTGCTTGCTATCATGGTTAAGCATCTTCCTAAGGACAAGCAAAAAAAAGCACTCACATATGGACTGATTGGAGCGTATTTTTTCCGCTTTTTATTCATCGGACTCGGAGTGTATTTAATTAAATTTACTTGGATTAAAGTAATTGGTGCTGCTTATCTTGCTTGGATTGTTATCCAGCATTTCTTCCTTAATAATAAGGACGAGGAAGCAGGCGGCATAAAAAAAGACAGCTGGACTGTACGTATGTTTGGAGCCTTCTGGGCAACTGTCATTTCTGTTGAATTGTTAGACTTAGCCTTTTCAGTCGACAGCATTCTTGCATCACTAGCTGTTTCAGATGAAATTTGGATTTTGCTATTGGGTGGTATGCTCGGCATTTTAATGATGAGAACAGTAGCAAAGCTGTTCCTAGTCTTAATTGATAAGGTGCCTGAACTAGAAAATACAGCATTTGTGCTTATCGGCATTATTGCCTTGAAAATGTTTGCTAGTATTTTTGGCTTTGAATTGAATCATTACGTTTTCTTTGCGATCTTGATTCTTGCGTTTATCATTACATTTATCATCCACTTCATTAACAAAAACAAAAAATTGTCTGAAGAAGTGGCCTCAACAAAGGAATAAAAGTTTGCCCTGTTCTGAATAAGGACAGGCTTTTTTTATGTAACAAAGTGTCACTTTGTATATTTATTAGCATAGCTTGATGCAACAAACGAATCCGGTTTTATTTTTGGCTCAATTCCAGTTGATTCAATCCGAGCAACCATCTCATTAACAAACTCACTCGTTCTATTTCTTGAACCGCTGCCAATGTCGATATGACCCTCCATGGAAAAAGTGGCTCCATTATAAATGAAGGGAAGAACGATATCAATCATTGTATTTTTTCTGTCCTCTGTAAATAATGAGACAACTTCCTCTGTTAATGTTGTCTCATAGGAAATCTTTTCATGCAATGCTAACATCTTTCTTGGAACGATTGTCTTTCTAATACAAGCCCATGCTCCTTTGCCTTTATTTTGGATGACAATGCCAGTTATAAAGGTTGTATGCTGCGGGTGAACCTGTGAATCTGTGCCTATCATCAAGCGGTAATTTCCCCGAGGGTTTCTTGCCATAAAGCTAATAATACGTTGAAATACGACATCAAATGTCATAGAGTTTTCTTGAAGATTTTGAAATGTCCTATCTGCCCAACTTTTCTCCGCCATCATAGCCCCTCCTTCAAACGTCTCAACATAAGAAATGAAGTACTGTCTATACCTATTGTATGAACACTCTTAAAAAATAGCACCAAGCAATCTGTACTCCTAGTATATGCCTTGCTTATTGTACAGAGTGAGTAAACGCCTAAAATATGTAAAAAAATACGTATTGAAATAGTAACAACCGATTAAAACGAGAAAATGCTGGGCTTTGAGGTAGTTAAATGGAGGTTTTCCATTACACTAGTTAAATGACTAATGTGCATACATCAACACTATAGTCTATTAACTATAAATTTAAATACCAACGTAAAGAATCTAAACATAATCTTTACATTAAACCATGAATGAAGGAACACATACCAAATATAATGAAGAACATATGGGGGTGATTTATTATACGTGAAGACAAAACCTATACATATTAATGTACTTGGAGTAAGCACTTTTATTTGGTAAACAATGATAAGGAGTGATGAAATGGATACGAGTTCACACATCATCATGGGCTTAGGATTAGCTGCACTCGCTCACATTGATCCCGCTGTCGCTAATTCTGCTGCTTTGTCCCAAGCAGTGTTATTCGGTACAGTAATTGGTTCAAACGCTCCAGACTTTGACTATATTTATCGCATGAAAGGAAAGGGCAGTTATATCCGCAATCATCGTTCCACATCCCATTCTTTGTTTGCATTACCACTTTGGAGTATTGCGGTTTCCGGTATTATTTATGCCTTTTTGCCAGAAGCATCGTTTCTCCATTTATTTTTGTGGACGTTCTTAGCAGTCATTCTTCATGTGTTTTTTGATTTATTTAATGTACATGGAACCCAAGTTTCACTTCCATTCACCAAAAAATGGATTGCGTTTGACTCGCTCCCATTAGTAGATCCTACTATTCTAGTAGTACATTTATTTGGATTTTCCCTTCTGCCATTTTTTCCAATGGATGAGGTGTTTTTAACTATTTATCTTTTTATTTTCCTGTACCTAGCTGTTCGAAGCATTTCCACAGTGTTAGTAAAAAGAAATTTGCATCTTCATTTTCAAAACTCTATTCGCATTAAATTGATTCCTCGTATTTCCTTATTTCATTGGGATGTCATTATCGAAACGAAAGACGATTTTTTATTTGGCGTTTTCGCAAAGGGCAGTCTTACAATTGATCATTCTCTAGTTAAAAAAATTGCATTCCCTGATTTAGTGTCAGAAAGCAAAAAACATCCACTTGTTTCAGATTTTCTATCAAGTACCCAATACGCCTACCCTTTTGTACTAAAACGTAAAAATGGCTACCTAGTCTATTGGAAGGATCTTCGATTTCGCACAAATAAGTTCTTTCCTATTCTTACCATCATTGCAGTATCATCCGACCATAAGATGAATGAAGGTTTTATCGGCACATTATACTCCTTAAAACAATACAAGCAGGTCATCAAACAATTAAAAAATACGGCATCTTAAAGAAGGGCTGAGTTTATGGAAAAGAAATTACTGATTATTTCTTCTGATATTACAGGACATGGTCATAAAAGTATTACAGAATCATTATGCGAAAAAGTCCAAACTTATCAAAATGTCGAAATCTTTGTAGTAGATGGATTTTCTCTTGGTAAACGATTGCTTTTAAAAATCGGCCAATCCTACGGGCCTATCATCAGAAATTCAGAGCATCTTTGGAAGATGATTTGGAGGTTATCTGCATTAAAACCCCACCTAGTTGACAATTTTATCGAATCACTAATTAGGGAAAACTTTCTCAAATTACTAGAGGAAATACAGCCAGATATGATCTTATCTGTTCATCCTAACTTTAATGGCTCCATCTTAAATATTTTAGAAAAGCAAAAAATCCAAATCCCATTTTTCACGCTTATTGCAGACCTTGTGAACATTTTTCCACTTTGGGCAGATAAGAGGGCCCATTACATCATTAGCCCTACATATGAGGCACAAAATAAATGTATTGAATTTGGAATTCCAGATGAGAAAATAAAGGTTGCGGGCTTTCCAGTACGTTCGCGCTTTTTTCCAAAATGTAATGCGCGCAGGCTTTATAGGGAAGGACAGTCATTAACATGCTTGATTATGAGTGGTGGTGAAGGTGTAGGCAATATGAAAAAAATAGCAGAAAATCTCTTGGATCATTTCGAGTGCCACGTTAAAATAGTAGCTGGGAAAAATGCAACACTCAAAACAAAGCTTGAAATGTCACTGAAATCCAAATATGGCGATCGCGTCGAAATTTATGGGTTTACAAAAAACATTCAAGATTTGATGCTAGCATCTGATATTGCATTCACAAGAGGAAGCCCGAATGTTATGTTTGAGGCAATTGCCACAAATACGCCACTTATTATTACAGGTGCGTTACCTGGTCAAGAAGAGGATAATCCAAGCTTTGCCGAGAACTCTAATTTAGGAGTAGTGTGCAAAAAACCAAAGGAAATAAAAGATACATTAACCAATTTACTCGAAAATAATGGGGCAAAGCTAAATGAGATGATAATAAGTCAACGGAATTTTATTAATACAAAGGCTGCGGAGGACATTCTTCAATTTATTTTAGAGGCTGGGGAACCGTATTATGAAGAAGCAAAGGAAAAGCTTTCCTAAATGAATCTCAAATAGCTAACTTAAAAGGTCGTTGAAGAATTACCTTATAAGTTAGCTTTCTTATGTTATGTACCTGTTAGACCATGTGCATCATAATATTTTTAAAGACAAGCTCAGGCTGTTCCTCTGTAATTAAATGGCCGGTTTTTTTATAAGTAATTAACCGTGCATCTGGTAAATCACGAACAAGTCGTTTGCCGATCTCCAATGGAACAACTCGATCTTCCTCACCCCAAATTAATAGTGTGGGAACATGAATATCTTGAAGCTGGTTTGGCAATAAATCCCCTTCGCGATGACGAAGAAGACGGATTAAAGCTTTATAAAATCCTTTTTCACTCAATGGTTTGCCGAATTCTTCAATCATTTCATCATTGATTAATGTTTTGTCAAAAAACACATTATTTAAATGATGTCTAACCCCTTTTTTTTGCACATAATAATAGGCAAGTTTATCAAATAACGGTAAATAGGAAGTGTAAATAAGCGCTTTTCTCGCCCGCTTTAAGTAACCAGAGCTGCATAATAAAACTAATTTGCTTACTCTCTCAGGAGCGAGTAAAGCCATATTAAGAGCTATTTGACCTCCCATAGAATGTGCTACAATAGAAAAATTAGCGTATCCAAACTGATTCATACATTCTAGCAATAGCTTCGCGTAGTTTTGAAAGCTATAAATGAATGAGGTGGACTTATCACTTTTTCCAAAGCCAGGAAGGTCGATGGCGATGACAGAATAATGCTTCTGCAAAAAAGGGATAACTCGGCGGAATGTATAGGTTGAGGACGCAAACCCGTGGATAAGAACAATCGGTGGTTTTTCATTTATTAGGTATTCACAATACAAGTTAATACCAGCGACATTAAGATAAGTTTGTTTTAATTCACAATAGGTCATACGTTCTCCACTCCTTTTTGAATGAATAATGTTTTTATTATTAAACAATTCGGGCGAGAGGATACAAAAATTTCTTATGAATTTACTGCGAATTAGTTATACTAACGAAAGGTGAAATTTAAAGTATTAGTAAAATTAAAAATGACGACATTAGCAAAAAAAATGTTGCGAATATAGGTTTAAAAACAGGTAAAATGGTGTATATATGCAAGGTGAATATACATAAATAGAGAAAAAGAAAATGAGCGTATGAAGGGGATTAAGATGAGCAATAATTCGTCCATAAATATTGGTGGTTTAAACTTTGAATGGGAATTAGAAAAAGGCAGATTTATATTTGAACAACAAGATTCCGTCCTTTTTTGGATTTCCAGTGCAATGAGAACTTTTTTTGATACAATTGAGGAAATTTCCGGTGAGGAGGCATCCACCTTAGTATTTGAAGCTACAGGCTTTAGACAGGGGCTTGTTGTAGGTGAATACTTTGATAAGATGAAGGATGTGGATGTGAAGGAAGCAGCTACACTCATAACAGCTACATATGCATCTGCAGGCTGGGGCTTAGCAGATATCCTTGACTTGGATTTCACAAACAAAACATTAACAGCACATATAAAAGACAGCTGGGAACATAAAATAAACGTTGAACAAGGCAAGAAAAAAGGCGGTCATTTTTTAGCTGCACATTATGCAGGGATTTTCACAAAATTATTCGGTACAAATATTTGGTGTAAGATAGTGCAGGAACAGCTTGAGGGCTATGAATACAGTATCATTGAGTATTTCCCTTCCAATATAACTGTATCTGACAATATCCATGAACTGGCGCGAAAGAAAGAATCAGAACAAATATCTCAATTGGAGCAGGTTGTGGAGGAAAAAACAAAAGAGCTGAAAGACCTTGTTAAAAGAATCTCCTCTCCAATTATACCAGTCCATGATGACATCGTGATTGTTCCGCTACTTGGCAAGTATGATGAAGATCGTTCAGAATTACTTGTAACAAATACACTGAATAATTTGCCTCAATACAAAGCAAGCTATTTAGTTTTAGACTTAACTGGCTTGGACCGAGATATTAGTCAGCATACAGCAAGTCTTTTAGAAAAAATCGGTTCAGCAGCTAACCTAATTGGCATAAAAACAATTTTAGTTGGAATATCACCAGAACTGAGCATCGTCGTATCACAGGCACACATTAACTTATCACAATTTGATTGCTTCCAAACATTAAAGCACGGTATTCATTATGCTTTAGGACAGCTTGGCAGAAAAATTATTTAAAAAAGAAACTCCTTATCTCGTCGATAAGGAGTTATTCTTTGTGGACAGATGTATAGTAGTTTACATAATATAATTATCTTAAACCTCAAAGTGCGTATGTAATCCAAGTAAGATGGACAGCGAATATACTAACATATAATAGAAGTGGAATAGCTAGTATCATCCTCCAGGTCTTCACATGCTTCGTTTTAAAATTAGCAGCGAGAATAAACAGGAAAATGGATAAAGCGATTTTACAGCATAAAAACAAATAAGGAGACAGCTCCCAAATGGAACTCATTAACGGATTTGCTTCGCCAATCAGCTGGAGCTGCATTCCGATATATGTCAATATTCCATCAGCTAAATTTAAAATGCCAATTGTCCAAAAGAGAATCTTTATTGGAAACACCTCATATATAAGCTTTCGACAGCTTGTTATTTCTACTAATTATCCCAATAAATTGCAATAAATTAAATAGGTCATAACACGCAGATGCTAACTTAATTACTTTGTAGCAGTTTTGACTGCATTACCGCGCATAATATCTCTTATGTGCGGTTTTTTAAGGAATATAGTATAATAAATAATAGATAAAAGTCGAAGATTGGTGGTTTATTAGAGATGGATAATCGTTTATTGGCTGAATGGTATGAGGAAGAAGTCACTATCTTTAAAACAGAAATGGATAATAAAGACTACAGTACGTTTACAATGGAGAACTATGTACGCGATATATACTTGTTTTTAGAATTTATGACACGTAAAAAACAAGAAAAAGTAGAATTGAATGATGTGAAGAAGCTACATATTACCCTTTTTATGAATGAATTGAAAACGAAGCGAGGCAATAGTGCCACATCAAGGAATAGACGACTGACGGCATTAAGATCGTTTTTTAAGTGCTTGATGGATTACGAGCTACTTCATAAAAACATTGCTGCTGAATTAGAAAGTGCAAAGGAACAAAAAGGGAAATTGCCGAGTTATTTAGAAAAGGATGAGCTGAAGGCATTTTTTGATATGATCAGTATTGTATCGCAAAAGCAGCATCAAAGAAGAAATAAGGTGATGATGGGCTTGATGGCTTTTGCTGGCTTGCGCGTTTCCGAGATACATATATTGAATATCTCCTCGATTCAAACTGGAAAAAGAGGACTGCAGGTGTTAGGGAAAGGGAATAAAACGAGATATATTCCGTTGCCTATAAAGCTTTATGAGGAGTTAATGACTTATATAAAGGAAGATAGAATTCTACCGATGCGAGGAAATGAGGACGCCTTGTTTATCTCAAGACGAGGAAAAAGAATTTCTAGAAGACGGATACAGGAAATAACAGAGCGAATCTGCGACAGTATTGAACAGGAATACCCAGAATACAATTGGAAGCAAAAGTCTATTTCCAGCCATAAGCTGAGACATAGCTTTGCAACACACCTCGTGAGGGACGGAAGAGATATTCGTACCATTCAAGAGCTGTTAGGACACACCAATTTAAACACAACCCAAAAATATACACATGTGTCTGATAATCAAAAGGAAAAAGCAATGGAAATGGAGTTGTCAGATTACTTTTATTAAGAAACAATAATTATATTATGTAAACTAATTAAAAATCCTCTTGGCAAACATACTTTCTTCCTATATGAATATGCATAGTAATAGACATGAAGAGAAGGAAGTGTGAGCAATGCCTAGTAAAAAACATAGTGTAGTTGTTAAAGCACCGCTTGAAAAAGTCTGGGATTTTGTCAGGTCGATGGATAATTGGGCTCCGTTAGTTCCTGGTTATATTCAGCATCAGATCATCTCTGATTTAGTTTCAACATGGGAGTTTAAGACAGATATCGGCTTCATAAAGAAAAAAATATCTTTACGAATTGATATACTGAAATGGGAGGAGCCATCTCAAGTTTCTTTTAAGCTGACAGGAATAAATGAAAAATTTATCGGGAGTGGTTATTTTTCAGCACAGCAGGTTGGAGAAATGCAAACGAAAATGACTGGTTACTTAGAAATTAACGCATTTGGTACATTTGCCCCGATGGTTAATAGTGTGCTTGAGCCGAAATTAGATGAAATTACGCAGGAATTAACAATAGAGGTTTGTAAAGCAATTGAACAAAGGTAATTATAATTATATTATGTTAACTAGAATTATAGCTTCTGACTGACAAGCTTATGATAAAAGCTTTCTAAGTAATTCATCCCTATTTACCATATTTTTCATCTTTTCTTTGTGAGAAAAGCACTAGGAAAAAAGGTTTAATGACGCTATAATATAGGTAACTAAAATATATCTGAAAAGGGCAAACTTGTTGAAAAGCAAGGACGCAAAGCTATGGGCCTAACCGTTTATAAAAACGAATGGCTGCCAGGCTGCCAGACTTCTCCTTTGGATTGGTCTAGGCTTTTCTAAAGGAGAAGTATAAGAATGAAGAAACTAGCAATTTTAATTTTGGTGGTGGGCTTAATGCTACCTTCTATCCATACAAATGCTGCTGCAAACAGCAAAACAAATGCAACCTGGATCTGGAATCCATGGGCACTAACAACCGCAGCCGGACAAAATAAAGTCATTAATTTTCTTGTGAAAAATAGTGTGACAGACGTCTATCTGCAAATTGACCAAGAGGTTGAACGGAAAACATATCAACAGTTTATTGCTAAAGCAACTACAAACAATATCAGTGTTCATGCATTAGACGGTGCTTCGAAATGGGCATTGGCAGGCGGACAAGCATATGCGGACAGCATGTTTACTTGGCTAAAGAATTACCAAAAGAACAGTGCTGCTAATCAACGCTTCAGTGGTGTACATCTTGATGTTGAACCGTATATATTGACAGAATGGAACACAGACAGAGATGATGTTGTACTAGCTTATCAGAAGCTAATTAAGCGTAGTAGTCAGTTAAGCACTAATTTAAGCTTAGAATTAAGTATTGATATGCCATTTTGGTTTGATGAAATTACATTTGCCAACACATATGGAAAAAGCAATCTTGCAAAATGGGCAATTAAAAACACAGATTCTGTCACAATTATGGCATACCGAAATACAGCAACAGGTGCAAACGGCATTAATTCACTTGTGAAAACAGAAGTACAGTATGCGAAGGATGCAGGAAAAACAATCAATATTGGTGTTGAAACTGGTGAGTCAGAAGAGGGATCCAATATCAGCTTTTATGAAAAAAGTAAAACATATATGAAAAACGAGCTTGCAAAAGTAGCAAAAGCATATCCGCAAGAAAATGTTAATCTTGCTGTCCATTATATTGATACATGGATGCAAATGAAGTAAAAAAGGACCTTAATAAAGGTCCTTTTTCTTATTTATCCTTTTATATTTGCAATAATTCTGCCGCGGATTCCGCCTTGCAGAATGGTTGGCAAAAGCTCTGGAAGTTCATCTAGTGAAACCTCTTTGGCGATAAATGGAGTTAAGTCATCGATTTTTAAGTCGGAGGCAACTCGTTCCCACACTTTCAGCCTTGTCTCCATCGGACAATAAACCGAGTCTATACCTAATATATTAACGCCTCTTAATATAAACGGATAAACGGATGTTGGCACATCTCCGCCACCAGTTAAGCCGCTAACAGCCACAGAGCCGTTATATTGCAGTTTGCTTGCGATAGCTGCTAATGTAGCTCCACCAACAGGATCGATTGCCCCAGCCCATTCCTGCTTATCTAATGTCTTTAGATTGCCATTATAAACCTCATCTCTGGCAATAATGCTGCCAGCACCAATAGCTGTTAAATATTCATGCTCCGATTCCTTGCCTGTACTAGCTTCCACGTTATAGCCGAGCTTTGCAAGCATCGCAACACCGAAGCTTCCAACACCGCCTGTTGCTCCTGTTACAAGCACTTTCCCATTTTCAGGCTTCAAGCCATTTTCTTCTAGGCGCAATACCGATAATGCAGCAGTGAAGCCAGCTGTTCCAATAATCATCGCTTCTTTTAATGAAAGACCTTCTGGAAGCGGCACAATATAATCTGCCGGGATATTTGCGTATTGACTATAACCGCCACTGTGAGATACACCAATTTCATAGCTGGTTGCAATCACTTTATCTCCCGTTTGGTAACGATCATCGTCCGATTCGACAACAACACCTGCTAAATCAATACCAGGGATATGTGGATAGGAACGAACGATTTTTCCGTTTGGCACACTCGCGAGACCATCTTTATAATTGATTCCAGAATAATGCACTTCTATTAATACATTGCCTTTAGACAGCTTGTCTAAGTTTACTTGTTCTACACGCAAAGAAAAATCTTCGTCTTGTTTATTTACTACAACTGCTTTAAATGTATCTATCATTATGTTCACCTCGGTGTCATCTTATCATTTTTTTTTGTGCATGGTCAAAATATCCAACTTGGCTATATACGAATAATACATGTTATTAGCATGGAACGCCACTATAGGGTGACTGAACATCATACATTGCCAAGGAAGCAGCTGCTTATTTTTATACACTACGAGTCGAGTGATCTTAGGCCTATCTTGGGTTTGAGCATAAAATAGAGGAAGCTATCTTTCGATTAATTATCCACACGTATTTCCCTTTTTCTTAAAGGTTTCAATAACCTCTTAAAAATGTATTTTTTGTGTCAAATTAAAATGTTAGGTAATACTAACTGAAAAAAGGAGACATCTACATGAAAATAGCAAGTGATGTTTATGGATATAAAACAGCTATCGCCAATATAGCACTAGTAGGAGGATTAGGGAAGGACAAGCAAGATTGGGTATTGGTCGATGCAGGCATACCATATTCCGCTAAATTTATTTTGCAATATGCTAAATCATTATTCGGTAAAAAAAAACCAATAGCAATCATCTTGACACATGGCCATTTTGATCATATCGGTGCATTGGAAACATTGCTGCATGAGTGGGATGTGCCGATATATGCCCATAGCGAGGAAATGTCCTATTTAACGGGAGAAGAGGTTTATCCAAGACCAACACCATTTGTTGTGAAGGGCGTTATGTCGTTTTTGTCGCCGTTTTATCCTCGTGATGGTATTCAGCTACATTCTAACCTGAAAGTACTACAGTCAGGAGAAGAGCTGAATTTCATGGAGGGGTGGGAGTGTATCCATACACCAGGACACACAAAAGGCCATATATCCTTATACAGAAAAGAGGACGGACTGCTGTTGGCTGGTGATGCCTTCGTTACTGTTAAACAAGAATCCTTATTCGCGGTATTAACACAGAAAGAGGAGCTGCATGGACCACCAGCGTATTTCACTCCAAACAGAGCGGAAAGCAGAGAGTCTATCATGAAGCTGGCAAAACTGGAGCCGAGCATTATCTATACAGGACATGGCAAACCACTTTATGGGAAAGAACAGATTGCCAAAGGACTTTATCGACTCATCCGCCATTATGATGTAGGCTTTGCAGAATCACCAACTATAGTATAGTAAATATTTTTAATGCCATTTCTAGCATTGACTATGTAAGATAAACGGAACTAGCGTGCAATCATTTGAAATATTGCATACTAGTTCCGTTTTTTTGGCTTGTAATGGATAAAAGGAGAGAGAGTTTTCGTTTTGTCCGTGGGTAAGTGATGAACATAATATAAAGGTATTATAATAGATAGAAAAATGACTAGTCTTTTAATTTACTTACTTTTTCATAAAGTATTTTCATGGAAAGATATATTACTTTATTCACTGCGTTATTCATGTTACTCTATTAATTTAGTAGAACATATAGTTAAGGAGCAATACGAATGAAGCTAGTAACATGGAATGTTAATGGAATTAGAGCTTGTGTTAAAAAGGGCTTTTTAGATTTTTTTCATGAAATAGATGCTGATATTTTTTGTATACAAGAATCGAAGCTGCAAGAAGGGCAGATTCAATTAGATTTAGAGGGGTATCATCAATTTTGGAATTATGCGGAGCGTAAAGGGTACTCGGGAACGGCTGTCTTTACTAAACAGAAGCCGTTAAGTGTCAAATATGGTATAGGTGAGGATTTTGAAGAGCTGGAAGGACGCGCGATTACTTTAGAGTTTCCTGAATTTTATTTGCTGAATGTATATACGCCTAACTCTAAACGAGATTTAAGCCGCTTGCCATATAGAATAGAATGGGAAAAGCAGTTAAAGATGTATATTCAAGCACTTGATGAGAAGAAACCAGTCATTTACTGTGGAGACTTAAATGTAGCCCACCAGGAAATTGATTTAAAAAATGCTAGATCTAACCTTGGAAACTCTGGGTTTACAATGGAAGAGCGAGGCGAAATGACAAGCCTACTTGAAGCAGGATTCATTGACAGCTTCCGTTATCTATATCCAGATAGAGGAGATGTATACACATGGTGGTCATACATGGCGAAGGTCAGAGAGCGGAATATTGGTTGGAGAATCGATTATTTCATCCTTTCTGAACGCTTGAAGGACCTGCTTGTCGATACAGAAATACATTGTAATGTGTTAGGAAGCGACCATTGTCCAGTAATGCTGGAAATTAATATGTAAGTAGAGGCTCAAGCTGTGTATCGCTTGAGCTTTTTCTTATGAGCAAAAATTTCGGTAATACATATTGACTGTTCATCAGTTTAGCAGTAAACTGAAAATATAAGTTAAGTACTAAACTGAGAAATGACAAGGTGAATGAACAATGAAAACCAAAAGGAATACAAGGCTAGGTGTCTTATTATGGTTCCGTTTATCTAGGTTTTATAACAAAAGCAACAGAAAAAGCAATCAGCATTTAAAGGAATTTGGGTTAAATGTCGCCCAGCTCGATATGATTGCCCAAATAGGTCAAACTAATTCCATCTCACAGCAGGAGCTTGCAGACAAACTGCTTGTGTCAAAAGGAAACATAACACAGCTCCTGAAAAAAATGGAGGAGCAGGGTTTGATTGAAAGAAGGCAGGAATGGAAAACGAAATACGTTTCCTTGACGGAAAAAGGCCAAAACCTGTATCGTGATGCCATTCCTAAACAAGAGGAGTTTCAAGCAGCACAGTTTGAAGCATTAACAGAAGCAGAAATGAAGCAGTTACTTGGACTGCTGAAAAAAATTCAGAAATAGAAAGAAGGAAAAAAACAATGATGTTTAAAGGTATCCATCATGTTTCAGCAATGACATCAAAAGCAGCACAAAACTATGACTTTTATACAAGGGTATTAGGCATGCGTCTAATTAAAAAAACAGTTAATCAAGATGATACATCTGTTTATCATTTATTTTATGGGGATGAAAAAGGTAATCCAGGCACAGAGCTTACTTTCTTTGAAATTCCGAACCTTGCTCCAAACAGAGAAGGTGTGAGTAGTATTTCAGCACTGTCGCTGCGTGTTCCGAGTGATGATTCCTTACAATATTGGGTGGAGCGATTTGATGAATTGCAAGTTTCTCATGGAGAGATAATGGAGCGTGCTGGGCGTAAGGCGTTGGAATTCCGTGATTTTGAAAGTCAGCGCTTCTTCCTCGTGTCAGATGAACATAATGAAGGCGTTAAGGCAGGTACACCATGGAAAAAAGGACCAATTCCATTAGAGCATGCCATTGTTGGACTTGGACCAGTGCAATTGACAGTGCGTAAACCACAGCCAACAATCCGTGTTTTAACAGAGATTATGGGTTTTCGTGCTAGCGGCCAATTTTCTTCTCATCTAGAAAATCAGCCAGATATTCTTGTTTTTGAAACAGGTGAAGGTGGCAGTGGTGCAGAGGTTCATGTTGAGGAAAGAACAGATCTGCCGGTACAGCGTCTTGGCAGAGGCGGAGTTCATCATGTTGCTTTCCGTGTTGATGATGAGGAAGAGCTGTATGAATGGATAAATAAAGTAAATGAATCGAGATTTCAAAACTCTGGTTTCGTTGACCGCTTCTATTTTAAATCTCTTTATTTCAGAGAGCCTAATGGGATTTTATTTGAGCTTGCGACAGACGGACCAGGCTTTGATACAGATGAGCATATCGACCATCTTGGTGAATCGTTGGCACTGCCGCCGTTCTTAGAGCCGCAGCGAGCAGAAATTGAAGCGAGACTTAAACCCCTCGACACATCACTTGACCAATAATTAAGCGGGGAGGCAATAGGACCTCCTCTTTTTTGCATGCAAAAAGCTGTCTATTGGTAGGTCTTATGTTTATAATACTAAGAGAACAGTACTAAGGGGGAAGACGAAAATGAAATGTGTATCTATTGATCTGGACGGCACACTTTTGGATGACCAGCACCAGATTTCCGAAAAAAATAGACAAGTAATTCAACAAATGAAGGATAATCATATAGAGGTTATTTTAAATACAGGAAGACAGTATGCCGATGTTATTAGAGTTGCAGGTGTAGCTGAGCTAAAGCTGCCTATTTTCTGCTTAAATGGAAGCATGATGTATTCAGAAAGCGGTGAGCTTCTTTATGAAACAACGCTTGCAGAGGATTTATATTTTGAGCTTTTAGCTAAATTAAAGCCGCTTAATGTTGGCATTCTTGTGTATACGAATAAAGGAGGATTCCCTGGTACATTGCCTTCATTAAGAGGGAAATCATGGGATGAAATTCAGCAAATGTTTGACAGTCAGGACTATGAAGGTATTGTTGCACAAGAAGACATTAAGATCTATAAATTAATTGCCGTCGTTAATGAAACAGAAATTGATAAGATTGATACGGTAAAAAACACTCTTAAAGAGATTTCTAGTGTCTCCTTTTCATCCTCTTTTCCTAATAACTGTGAGATAACATCAAGCACTGCTCAAAAAGGGAAGGCAATAAGACGCTACGAAAACATGAAAAAAATCGTTTTTGATGAAATATATTCATTTGGTGATGGAGGAAATGATGTAACACAATTTGAAGTATCGACTAGATCATTCGCCATGGAAAATGCACCGGACGAAATAAAGAAAAGAGCGAGTGATATAACAAAGAGCAACAACGAGGATGGGGTAGCATATGCTGTCACTGAAATCCTGAAGCTCGTTTAATTCTTGTATTCCTAAAAAGGAGCAAAGGCATAATAGTCTTTGCTCCTTTTTAATTATAAGAGTTTTCTTAAGAACACTTGCTATTTTACCGATAAAAAGCCAAAATAAAGGATGGTTAGCTATTGTTAAGCTGACTAAGTAGAAAGTAGGGATATTAATTGACAGATTTTAAAAGCTTAGGAATTAATGATACGATTATAGATCATTTACAAAAAAGAGGAATAACAGAGCCTTCACCAATCCAAAAAAAGGTTATACCTTCCATAATAGACGGTAAAGATGTTATAGCTCAAGCACAAACAGGGACAGGAAAAACATATGCATTTGCCTTGCCAATTGTTCAAAAACTAAAAAAAGACGCAGACTATATACAAGCATTGATTGTCAGCCCGACAAGAGAGCTTGCGATTCAAATCTCTGCTGAAATAGAGAAAGTAAAGCCTGATTTTGCAGAAGTATTAACAGCATACGGCGGTCAGGATGTGGAAAAGCAGCTTCATCGAATGAAGGACAATATTTCCATTGTTGTCGCAACACCAGGAAGGCTGATAGATTACATGAAAAGGGGTCAAATAAAGCTTGACCGCTTAAATGTCATTGTACTTGATGAGGCCGACCAAATGCTTCACATCGGATTTTTAGAAGAAGTGAAATACATAATGAGACGTACGCCAAAATCAAGGCAGACGCTAATGTTTTCTGCGACTATTTCTGATGATATTAAAATGCTTGCCAAGAAATACATGATAAATGCTGAGTACATGACAGTAGAGAAAAAACAAGGGCCAGCTGCAACGGTTCAGCAATTTTCTATGCATACAACAGACAGAGCTAAGCAAGGAACGTTAATGACTCTTATAAAAACGTACCAACCATTTATGGCTGTTGTATTTTGCCGAACGAAGCGAAGAGTGAGCAAATTATATGAAGTTCTCCGAAACAGTGGCTTAGATTGCCGGGAGCTGCACGGTGACCTTTCACAGGCAAAACGAGAGCAAGTGATGAAGGACTTCCGCAATGCTAAATTTCCGATATTAATTGCAACAGATGTTGCTGCAAGAGGATTAGACATTGATGGCATTACACATGTATTCAACTATGACATTCCTGCAGATGCAGAAAGCTATGTGCATAGAATTGGTCGAACAGGCAGAGCTGGTATGGAGGGCGCAGCCATTACCTTCTATTCTTCAGATGACCGTGAAACATTGGATATGATAGAGCAGGAGCTTGGCATCACGATAACAAAGATGCAGCAGCTGAAAAAAACGGATGACAGCTCAGAGCAAGCTGCTAAAACAAAAACGGACTATACTAAACGTAAACCTGGCTTCCGATCATCTCAGAAAGCAAAGGCTGGACAAGGCAGAAAAAAACAGCATTCAGGTGAACCAAAAGGGAAGCAGGACAGGAATGCTAGCAGCAAGGGCAAGGATGGAGCAAAGCAGGAAAGAACGTTTAGCAGCAATAAAGGCAAAAGAAACACAGGCAGTGCGATTTTTAAGCCAAAACATTCAAAAAAGAAATAAGTACGGCATAAAGGAGTTAGACTAAATTGATAAACAAAAATATGAAGAAATATCTTGAAAGTAAGCCAGAGAATGAAAAAATTGCTGCTCTTCCAGTAGAAAAAGCTTATTTACTGGAGAGCGAGCTTGCAGCTGAAGAAGGCATCGTCATTGTATCATTACCAGAAAAACTAGGTGAATTCTACATGGAGCTTGCTAATAAAGAAAGTGACGAAACAGTAAAAGAAGCTTTGCCTGCTTCCTTTCTAGAAGAAAAAATTTCTCTGCTGAAAACCAATCTCGACGAATATTTATATGTGGAAACAGATTTGTTTGACATGATTCAAGTAGACGGGCTGACATTGGAGGTTGATTCTGTTTTCCGCAAATATGACGGACTTTTCGGCTTCCGTGCTCCTAAGAAGCAAGAGCAGGTTATCCGTTCTTACTTTTCAAATAAGCTAGGCAGCGAAACACCATATAGCCTTATGTTTAATAATCAAGATGGTCTATGGGATGTGAACCTTCCGATCGAATATATAGAAGGATTTACAGAGGAATTGAGTGTAGCAGCTGTATTAGAATTGTTTTACAGCTTTATGTTTACCCTAGGTAGTTTGTTAGACGAGAAATAAGTGAGGAGAATAGCATGGGAGATTCAATTATACGCACAGAAGTAGACAACACTGTATTTACTTGGGATAAAGACAAAGGGATTTTTTCTTTTGATGGAGCTCAGTCTGTGCTGTTTTGGGACTCTGCCATTGAATTATTCATTAGTACAATCATTGAGGTTTCAGGCAATGATGTATCAAATACTGTCCTTGAAGCGACTGGATTTCGGATGGGAGAGCTAGTCAGCAGCTATTATAAGGACAGGATTGATACTAGAGATGTGATTGAACAATATATGGATATATATCGAAATGCCGGCTGGGGAAAAATCAACGTCACGCATTTCTGTCTCGATGAGAAAAAGGTCATTCTCCAGCTTAAGAACAGCTGGGAGCATCGCATCTATCAATCTATGAAAAAAGAGCAGGCAACCGTCCTGCTTCCAAGCCATTGGGCAGGTGTGCTTACAGCTTTGTTTAAAGAAAATATGTGGTATAAGGTAAATAAGTCACAGCTTAATGGTGATGAATTTGACGAGATTGAAATTTATCCATCCTCCATTACGCCAAATGATAACATCCATCAACTGGCGCGCCAAAAAGAGCAGGCATATATAAATCAGCTTGAACAAAAAGTAGAAGATAGAACACAGGAGCTTTCAGAGCTGGTAAAGCACCTATCTACACCAATCATGCCTGTCATGAAAGGGATTTTGGCTGTTTCTCTTGTTGGGAAATTTAATGATGAGCGCTTTGAGGGATTACTTCAAAAAACGTTATTTGCATTTTCCAAGCAAAGAGCAACCTATCTGCTGCTTGACATGACAGCAATTAGTGACTTTGACGAATATATCATTTTCCGTTTACAAGGTTTGGTTAAGGCAGTTGCCCTTTTAGGGGGAGAATGCATTCTTGTCGGCATTAGTCCGGCATTAGGTGTGCAAATTATTAATTCAGGCGTTGATTTACAGTCCATTCCAACATTTTCAACATTAGAGCAAGGTATTGAACATGCTATCGATAAGCTTGGGTATGAAATAGTTAAAAAAAGCTAAGCTTTAAGTGAAGAGGCTGGGACAAAACAAAAGATAAGCTTTCTAAACACGAATAATAGAATTACAACTAAATTTGAAAAATGAAGGTTGTGTCTAAATAGAATGTTGAGTTAAAGTTAATTCGTTTCATTGCGCTGCACCCACTCGCTTTCCGCGGGGAGGAAGCTGAGCCTCCTCGTCTTCGCCTGCTGGGTCTCATCCTTTCCTCTATTTCCCTTAGTAGTCGAGTGGCCTCCGCTCCATTCCACTAAAATTTCTGATTTTTTGTATTTAAACTAAGAACAAAAGACCGAACTATTTAATCAATAGTTCGGTCTTTACGCTGGTTCACATACTTATGTCCCGGCCTCTTTTTTTATGCATGAAAAGCTATGGGCAATCAGAATATAAAGGGAAGAAACTAACCTTTGGAGGTATGCACATGCCTGAATTACCAGAAATGGAAAATTACAAACGTAACCTTAATCAGCTCCTGCAAAATAAGATGATTACAGATGTCATCATAAACAGAGAAAAATCGGTTAATGTCACACCAATTGTATTTATTGGCGCCGTTCGCGGTACTACCATACAGGCTGTTGAGAGGCGGGCAAAGCATCTGTTGTTTCGGTTAAGCAATAATAAGGTGCTGCTGCTGCATTTAATGCTTGGGGGCTGGATGTATTATTCAGAAGAAAAGGATAAGCCAAAACGAACAGTGCAGGTACAGCTGTCCTTTGGAGAGAAACATCTTTATTTCATCGGTTTAAGACTCGGATACCTTCATCTATACACGGAACAGGAAGTGGAGCAGGAATTGGCAGATTTAGGACCAGAGCCCTTAGCTGCCAGCTTTACGGAAGCACAGTTTTTAACGTATATAGAAAAAAAGCGAGGCATGCTGAAGCTAAAGCTGGTCGATCAGCATTTCTTGTCAGGAATCGGCAATTGTTATTCAGACGAAATATGTTATGATGCGAGGCTGTTACCGGATAGAAAATTGGAGGATTTAAGTAGCGACGAGCTGTCGGCTCTCTATACATCAATCCGAACAGTTTTACCAGAGGCAACAGAGATTGGCGGTTATATGGAGCATCCGCTTTACGTCGGAGATACTAAAACAGGAGCCTTTAATGATAAATGCCGTGTGTATGACTGTGAAGGCCAGCCTTGTCAAAGATGTGGCAATAAAATTGTGAAAACAGAAATCTCTTCCAAGAAAACCTTCTTTTGTCCAGTTTGTCAGCATTAATTGTCTAAGCTCCTTTTTTTCTGTCCATAATAGTTCTTTACATATGCCTTAGATAAAGGGGTGGGTTTGCTTTTGAAACGACAAAAACTTGTCTTGCTGCTGATTATCCTTGGAATACTTGTCGTACAGCTGAATGGAACAAAACCATATGAGCTCGAAGTACATGCACAAGGAAACACAGAAGATGTAGAAGCAGAATTAAATAAGCTTCTCACATCCATGCCTAAGCTAAAAGGGAGTCTTGCTGGTATAAGCATCCGTGATCAGAGCAGCGGACAGGTTGTTTATGAACAAATGGCTCATACAAGATTAGCGCCTGCTTCTAATTTAAAGCTGTTAACAGCTGCCGCTGCACTGTCTGTATTAGGGAGTGACTATACCTTTGACACAGTGATTTATACAGACGGAAAGCTTGTGAATGGAGTTTTATCAGGAGATTTGTACGTAAAAGGCAAAGGCGATACCACTTTACTTCAAAGTGACCTGGAGAATATCGCTAAGTCATTACATGATAAAGGAATCAAGAAAATCAATGGCAGCATCATTGGTGATGCAAGCTGGTATGATGATGTTCCTTATTCCATTGATTTGGCTTGGAGTGATGAATCCACCTATTACGGAGCACCTGTTTCTGGATTGACGATGTCACCTGATAAAGAATATGATGCAGGCACAATTTTGATTAAAGCAAGTCCTGGGGCAAATGCAGGCAATCCAGCAAAGCTGACAATTAAGCCATCGGTCTCTAATCTGGATATTGCTAATCGTACAAGCACTGTTAATAAGGACGGCAAGGAAGATATCCAGTCTGTAAGGAAGCATGGTGAAGATTCGATCACAATTAAGGGGGATATTCCGGTAGGAAGCGGCGCAACGAAAAGCTGGGTTGCCATTGAAAATCCTCCTGAATTAGTACTTAATGTGTTCCAGCAAGCATTAACAAACCAAGGTATTACCTGGACTGGTGAAGTAAAGGAAGGGATTACCCCAGAGCTGTCAACACCCATTCATGTTCATAAGTCCCTGCCATTGTCAAAAATAGTAGTTCCATTTTTGAAGCTAAGTAATAATACAATCGGGGAAACATTGTTAAAGGAATTAGGAAAAGTCGAAAAAGGTGAGGGTAGCTTTGAAAAGGGTGTTGCAGTACTTAAGGAACAAATGAAGAAATTCGGATTGGATACGAGTGGCATGCTAATTCGGGATGGTTCGGGTATTTCTCCAATTGATTTGATTACGGCAAATGATTTGTCTACATTGCTTTTCTGTATTCAAAAGGAAGCTTGGTTTTCTGATTATGAAAAAGCGCTCCCTGTTTCCGGTAATAAAGACAGAATGATTGGCGGTACTTTACGCAATCGTCTGCAATCGGAAAATACATTAGGGAAAGTGAAAGCAAAAACCGGGACTTTGTCAGCAGTTAGTTCCCTTTCCGGGTATGTAGAAAGTAAAAGCGGTAAGAGCTATATCTTTTCTATCATGCTGAATCATCTTATTGATGAAAGCTCTGGTAAAATGATGGAGGACCAAATAGTCGAATTATTGGCGTCACATTGAATAAAGCGTGAGAGCATATGCTCTCACGCTTATTTGCGCCCAAAATCAGCTTTTATTTCACCGTGTATGTGTGTTTCCCATTTGATGATTTTGTTTTTGTATGTATTTGCCTTCAGCCAAGCTTCAGCTCGTTCAATCATTTGCCACAGTTCCTCTGTACGATGATCACGTTTAAGGCTTGTGTTCGCTTTTTTGTTACGTACCCATGAAAGTGCAGTCATGCTGTCACTATATATAGTTGTGTCTTTTCCAAGTTTTTTCAGCATCACCAATGCGTGAACAATTCCCAAAAATTCCCCAATATTATTTGTGCCAAAAACAGGACCATAGTGGAATATGCGTTCTCCAGTCAATGTGTCCACACCCTGATATTCCATCATGCCAGGATTTCCGCTGCATGCCGCATCAACAGAGATGCTGTTTTCGTCAATTGGTGCAGCAGTGCTGCTTTTCAGGGCTGAAGCACCCGATTTTCCGTTTGAGACAGAACGGCTGGCTGCACCTTGGTTATATGCTTGCACCGCTTCTGATTGTGTAGGAAAAGACTTAAAGGCCGCACCTTGAAACCCTTTTGTTTGCTTTTCACATTCTGCCCATGTCGTATAAATACCTGGCTTTCGTCCATTCCACACTACATAATATTTTTGTTTAGCCATTGCTTCGCCTCCACATTTTCAATCCATTCCTATCATATCATAGCTGGCGAAAAAAAGAACGGACTGTCTGTGACAGCCAGTCCTTAAAAAATGTAAATGCGATTAATTGGCCACTCCAGATTGACGCTCAAGTAATCCTTGTAAATACTGAGCTAGCTGCAGCATGCCGAAAATCCCTGCTTCCTTCTCTGCATCGGCATTATAATTAGTATTCGTGTTAATGTCATACGTATAAAGAGTACCATTCTTGTCCTTCATGAATTCAATTCCGGCAACATAAATGCCTTGTGCTTGAAGGAATTGCTCATATTTTTCGATAATTGGTTCATGGAAGTCTTTTTGAATGGAAAAGCTTGGCTTTTCCTCTACTTGTTCGCCAACAGGGCAGAAAAGATCATTGATTTGGCAAGCATCAGCAGGGCAGAGCTCAAAACCGCCTGCCGTGTCGACTTTAACGGCATAAACAAACTTTCCGCCAACAAACTCACAGCGCGTGATGCTTTGATCTGGTGATTCAATATATTGTTGAATTAAGGTAATCCCATCAACAGGCTCCTCGAATTCTGGTCCGTACACATATCTTTCCAGCTCCTCAATGGAATGGAATAAGCGAACACCTAAGCCTTTTCCTGCGCGGTTATGCTTCGTGATAAAGGAAGGGTCACCAAGCTTTTTTGCTGCTTGGATAATTTGTTCACTGCCAGTTGCCACGAGCGTTTTTGGTGTTTGGATGCCATGCTTGAATAAAGCGGCATACTGTGCTGCTTTACTTACTTCCAGTCGTAAAGCACCTGTTCCATTAACAACCGTTCTTCCGTAGGATTCAAGCCATTCAAGGACAGCACCAGTATATTCTGCTGCATAACGATGTCCTCTCGTATGCGAGGATGCGCTCATTCGGCTGTAGAAGATTCCTTCAGGAGGAGCTTCCGATAAATCGAAATTACCTTCAGATAAATCCCATTCTTCAAAGGGAATATGAAGCTCCTCCAGACGCTTCGTTAAATGAACAGTCCATTCACTGTTTTCATGGATAACATATACTTTGCTCATTATTTGCTCACTTCTCTTTCTATTTTTAATGATTCTACAAGCGGCATAACTTGTTCAGAGAACTTTTTCATCTCTTCTAGCTGTGGAGAGAACTGCAGCAACAGCAGGTTAATGCCAGCATCCTCATACTCCAGTATCTTTTTGGCTATTTGCTCAGGTGTCCCGATCAGACCAGGTCTAAGTCCTCTGTTAGAAACAGAATAATCTTGCAATTTAATTTGCTGTTCAAGCTGTGATTTATTAACAAAGTCATCGAACCCAGCATAAGCAGAGGATTCCTTAACATCTGTTATTCTAGCAAGCTCTTGTTCTGCTTCTTCTTGAGTATCACGGCAAATCACATATGCTGCCATTCCGAAGGAGGCAAAAGGATCCTTGCCAAGTTCTGCTCTTTTGTCTTGCATATCCTTTATTTTAGCTGAAATCTCGTCTACTGTTCCGCCATGCATCACATATGCATCACAATTTTCAGCGATGACTGCTTTGCCTTTTGGGCTTTCACCACCAGCATAAAGAATTGGATTTGGCTTTTGAACAGGCTTTGGAGCAAGCTTCGCATCTTTTATATCATAGAACTTACCTTTAAAGCTAAAAGATTCTTCCGTCCATAAACCTTTTAAAATAGCTAAAAATTCCTCTGTGCGTTCATATCTTTCATCATGCTCTGTAAAGATTCCGCCATACTGCCTTGCTTCTTCCTCCCACCAAGCAGAAACAACATTCAAAGTAAACCTGCCATTACTGATATGATCGATATTGGCAGCCATTTTAGCCGCAATAGCAGGGTTGTGGAAGCCAGGACGAATTGCTGTCATGATTTCTATTTTTTCTGTCACGGCAGCAAGAGCAGCAGCCGTTGACCATGCTTCAATGGAGTCGTGTTCAGGACCTTTTATATCATTTAAGTATAATTCCGCAATTAAAGTCGTATCATAGCCCCATTTTTCTGCACTTTGAATGACCTTTTTTGCGTAATCAAATGTTGGAGGCATGTTCTCATCATCAACATTTCGCAGCCATCCGCCAAAAATAGGTAGCCAAAATCCAAATTTCATGTACATTCTCCTTTTAGGACACTAAAGTTTTTTGAATATTATTAATGTTATTATAGAGGTATACTAACTGTCAATATACTTGAATCTATAAAACCTATAAATATACTCAGTATTTATAAAAAAGGAAATAGAGCATAAATATCGGAGGAGACATTTATACAAATTTTACGATAAAAGAGTAAAATTTGTATTACCAAACATAATACATAAAAAGGGGGAATTCGTTTGTCTTGGTTACTTTTTGCTATACTTTCTGCAGTTTGCGCTGCTTTAGTTGGGATATTCGGAAAAGTAGGTCTGCAAAATATTGATTCCAATACAGCTACAGCCGTTCGAGCAATTATCATGGCCCTTTTTCTTTTAGTTGTTGTTGCTATAGAAGGCAATCTTCATAAAATCCCAACAATAATATCTGACAAAAAGAACTTCCTTTTTATTGTACTCAGTGGTATTGCAGGTGCAACATCGTGGCTGTTTTATTTTCTCGCATTAAAAACTGGTAAGGTGACACAGGTTGCACCAATTGATAAATTAAGCGTAGTATTAGCAGCAGTCATCGCCATTATTTTTTTAGGGGAAAAAATCAGTTTCCTAAACGGAGTAGGAATTGGCCTTATTACTGTTGGAGTCATTTTAGCAGCGCTGCACTAATTTCTTGCTGAAGATTGATAAAGGTTGTTGCTTGTCTGTTTAGGGAACGCCGCTGATTTAATAATAATCCTTTTCAAAACAATAGCATCTTTTAAGTAACAGGAAGAACAGCCTTCCTGTTTTTTTTAGATAAAAGTGTATGAGCACTCAACAAAACTCATAATTATGCCGATAGAAAGAGAAAATGGGTACTAAATGGAGACCCACAAAGAAACAGGGATAATGAAAGATAGGTGAAACCAACAATGGTCTATAAAAACAGTCAAACGAAATGGATCATTACCCTTTGTTTATTTGTTGTTCTATCAATGCTTGTAAATATCTTTTACCACTATTTGCATCATACTGTATTTATTATTCTGCATACGATCATCAGTCTCGTAACAATATTTTCGCTGCTGGTATTATTAAAGAATATTTCAATAATCATACTAGAATTGAGAAATAGCAGTATGAAGCTTCAAACCATTTTTGAAACAATGGATATGGCAATTTGGTATCATGATTACAAGACAGGAACACTTCTAATTACTTCTGGTATGGAAAGGATTTATGGCAGATCGATTGCTGAATTCTATCAAAATAATGATTTATGGAAAGAATCTGTTCATGAAGACGATTATCATGTAATAGAAGAAAGACTGGAAGCATTGAAATCAGGAGCCGAAGTCACAAGTATTTACCGAATTGTTAAGCCTGACGGCGAAATTCGCTGGATTAAAGACAAAGGTATACCAGGACTTGATGGCAATGGCAGAAGGACAGAGTTTACAAGTGTTTTTTTTGATATAACAGAGAGTAAAGAAAACGAGGACCGCTTCAGCACGCTTGTGGAGATGTCACCAGATATAATTGCTGTAGTCAGCAACTATGAACTGCTCTATATCAATTATGCAGGAAGCAAGCTTATTGGCGCTGTCAGCCCTGCTGAGCTTGTCGGTAACACTGTTTATGATTTGCTGTCGAGGGAAGACTATGAAAAAATTGATAGCGAATTTTCTATAAATGGTGCCAAAAATTTAAGAGTAGAAGTTCAAGTTAAAACATTACAGCAAAAAATTATTGATGTGGAGCTGTCCTGCATGCCAATTATGTTTGCAGGAAGGCATGCGGTGCTTGTTGTCGGACGTGATATTACTGAACGAAAAAAATCGGACAACTTAATTAAGCAATTAGCCTATCATGACACGTTAACAGAGCTGCCGAACAGGTACAGCTGTATGGTTCATTTGCATGAACGCCTTCATAGTCCTGCCGTCGATTCCTTATACGTATTGTTTTTAGATTTGGATCAGTTTAAGCGAATCAATGATACAAGAGGACACTCTACCGGCGATATAATATTGAAAAAGGTAGCCAATACTCTTAGCTTATCACTGAAAAACAAAGATTTTGTCGCACGGCTTGGCGGTGATGAATTTGTAATAATTCTCGAAAATGCAAATTTGCAGGAAGTGAAGCAAAAGGCAAATAGTATACTAGAGGCCTTCAACCAGCCGCTTATAATTAAAACAGAGGAATTTTTCGTTACACCAAGCATAGGCATCAGTAATTATCCAGCAGATGGTAAGGATCAGGAAACTTTAATTAAAAATGCCGATGCTGCAATGTATTTAGCAAAGGAAAATGGAAAAAATAATTATCAATTTTATTCACACGCACTCGAGGAAAGTGGCGCTCGAAAAATGATGCTGGAAATGGAGCTAAGAAAGGCGATTAAAAAGCAGGAGCTTTCTTTGTATTACCAGCCGCAATTTAATATTCTTACAGGGGAAATATTCGGTGTCGAAGCATTACTGCGCTGGAATCATCCGAAATTCGGCTTTGTTTCTCCGGCAGAGTTTATTCCAATAGCAGAAGAAACCAATTTAATCGTGCCGATTGGCGATTGGGTTATCAAACAAGCAGCCCAGCAAATGAGGGCATGGAATAAGCAGGGCATTAATAATATAAAAATGTCGATTAATATTTCAGCAAGACAATTTCATTGTTCCGATTTTGCCGAAATTATAGGCGAGCATGTCGACAAATATGGTTTAAATACAAAAATGATTGAACTGGAAATTACAGAAAGCACCTTGCAAAATATGGATTTATCCTTAGAGATACTTCATAAGTTAAAAGCATATGGTTTTAATATTTCAATTGATGACTTTGGCAAAGGCTATTCGTCATTAAGCTACTTAAAGCATTTACCGATTGACACGATTAAAATTGATAAAACCTTCGTTGATGATATTACAGACCCAGTTCACAAAGGTTCTTTAGTTAAGGCTATCATCGATATGGGGCATAATATGAACTTCTCCGTTATCGCTGAGGGAATCGAACAAAAAGAACAACTGGAATTTTTAAAACAAAACAATTGTGTTCTTGGTCAAGGCTTCTATTACAGCAAACCTCTGCCAAAAGAGGACATTGAAAAAATGCTGCTGGAACAGCTAGAAAAACATTAACTAAAAAAGAAGGACTGGAAGCAACGATTCCAGTCCTTTTTTATATTACCTAAACTTAGGTTGGTGATTGTTTCCAGTCTTTTTGTGTAGTATAAGTATATAGAAGCATGCTTAAACAAGCATGTAAGTTTATTTCCTTCTGATAAGGAAATAATGAAGGAAAACGATATTAAAAGAGTTGGTGATAAAGGATGCCATGTAAAACGGTAGAAGAGTTAGAAGTTATATTAGAAGAAGCAAAAAGCTACACAAAGGAAGGAAAAGTTGCTGATTACATACCAGCGTTAAGCAAAGCAAACCCAGATAATCTGTCGATAGCGGTTATATACCCGAACGGCACTTGTTATTCAGCCGGTTGTATTAAAGAAAAAATTACGCTGCAAAGCATTTCAAAGGTACTAACACTTGCACTGGCGCTGATGGAGTCAGGGGAAGATACTGTGTTCCAAAAAGTCGGCTATGAACCGACAGGAGACCCCTTCAATTCAATTGTAAAGCTGGAAATGAGTAATCCGTCCAAGCCATTAAATCCGATGATAAATGCAGGAGCACTTGCTGTAACTAGCATGATAAAAGGCAGCTCTGTTCAAGAACGGTTTGACAACATCCTTGAATTTGTGAAAAAGCTAGCTGGTAATGATGATATCAGTTACTCAGAAGAGGTAGCAAGATCAGAATATGAAACCTCTCATCTAAACAGAGCTTTATGTCACTTCATGAAGCAGCATGGCATTATTAATGAGGATGTTGAAGAGCTGCTAGATCTATATACGAAACAGTGTGCGATTGAAGTAAATTGTCTCGATTTAGCTCGAATTGGCATTATTTTCGCCATGGACGGAGTAGAGCCAGGTACAAACAACAGAATTATGCCAGCACATGTTGCCCGAATTTGTAAGACCTTTATGGTTACATGCGGCATGTATAATGCATCAGGCGAGTTTGCTGTACGTGTTGGCATCCCGGCAAAAAGCGGTGTTTCTGGCGGGATTTTAGGAGCTGTTCCTAATCGTTTCGGCATTGGTATTTCTGGACCTGCTCTTGATGATAAAGGAAATAGTGTTGCCGGCTTAAAACTGCTTGAAATTTTGGCGAAAAAATATTCACTGAGTATGTTCTGATCAACCTATCCCACTATAGCTTTCTTTTATTACGCTTCCTATACTTGTGGTTATTTTCAAACAGATAGGGGTAATATAAGACTATTTGAAAGTGCACTTATTTTTCGCACAAATAGGGGGATTACGAACATGAGCTTAACACCTGAACAACGCATTGAATTGCATGGCTTTAATAATTTGACAAAATCACTGAGCTTCAATATGTATGATATTTGCTATACAAGAACAAAGGAAGAACGGGAAAGCTATCTTCAATACATTGATGAGCAATATAATGCAGATAGATTAACAAGCATTTTAAAGAATGTGGCGGAAATTATCGGTGCACATGTTTTAAATGTGGCGAAACAGGATTATGAACCACAGGGAGCAAGTGTGACACTGCTAGTTTCTGAAGGTCCTGTGGCAGAGGCTCCTGAGGATGTATTTGAAGAATCTCCTGGTCCACTGCCTGGTTCTGTTGTAATTCACCTTGATAAAAGTCATATCACTGTTCATACTTATCCAGAATACCATCCAGATGAAGGAATCAGCACATTTAGAGCAGACATTGATGTTTCTACATGTGGAGAGATATCTCCCTTAAAGGCACTTAACTACTTAATCCATTCCTTTGATACAGACATTATGATTATTGATTACAGAGTCAGAGGATTTACACGTGATATTCATGGCCATAAATTGTTTATTGACCATGATATTAATTCCATCCAGAATTATATTCCATTAGAAGCGCAGAAAATTTTCGATATGATCGATGTGAATATTTATCAAGAAAATATTTTTCATACAAAATGCAAGCTGAAGCAATTCGACTTAAATAATTATTTATTCGGTTATACAGCAGATGAGCTTAGTGAAAAGGAGCAAGCAGACATAACCGAAAAGCTTACTGTAGAGATGAATGAAATTTTTTACGGTAAAAATATAAGCGGTTCATAAAGAAGACAGGCGATAATGTCTGTCTTTTTTATTTTGTTTTTGTATAAATATGCTTAAAATATAATTTTTAATCATTTTATAATGTTAATTTCTAATAATTTTGGTAAAATAGTATCATTATAGGGAGAAGGGAAAGGTTTAGTTGAAACAAACAATCATTGACACAATTGAACAACATAAAAAAACATTCGAGGAAATTAGTATATATATAGGGGAAAACCCAGAGCTTGGACATGAAGAATTCAAGGCTAGTGCTATTTTAATTAAAACATTATTAGATCATGACTTTGAGATCGAAAGAGAGTTTTGTGGTCTGCCAACTGCCTTTCGGGCGGTATTTGACAGTGGAAAAGAAGGTCCTGTTATCGGCTTTATGTCAGAATATGATGCACTCCCAGAAGTCGGACATGCATGCGGTCATAACCTGATTGGCACAATGGGAATTGCAGCAGGAATCGGTCTAAGCAAGGTGCTTGCTGAAATTGGCGGCAAGGTAATTGTATATGGAACGCCTGCAGAGGAAACAAAGGGCGGCAAGGTAACAATGGCAGAGAAGGACATCTTTTCAGAGCTTGATGTGGCTATGATGGTTCATCCGCTTGATAATAATATGAAAAGCGGTGCATCACTTGCAATGGATGCCATTCAATTTGAATTTTTCGGGAAAGCAGCACACGCAGCTGCAAGTCCGCATATGGGCATTAATGCATTGGATGCCGTTATCCAAACATTCAACAGCATTAACGCACTGCGCCAGCATGTAACCTCAGATGCTCGTATTCATGGTATTATCCCAGAAGGCGGAAAAGCAGCGAATGTTGTACCTGATTATGCTGTTGCTCAATTCTATGTTCGTGCTGCCAAAAGAGAGTATGTTAATGAACTAGTTGAAAAGGTGAAGAAGTGTGCAGAAGGTGCTGCCCTGCAAACTGGTACAACATTTAAAGTATCAAACTATGAATTCTCTTATGATGATATGATTTCAAATGACACACTTTCAGAAGCTTTCACAAACGAACTAGTGTCACTTGGTATTCCTGTTGAGGAAATCTATGAACAAAGAGATGGCTCTGGTTCTCTTGATATGGGGAATGTAAGCCAAGCAGTGCCGTCTATTCATCCTTATATTAAAATTTGTAACGAAGCGTATGCATGCCATACACATGAATTCAGAGAGGCAGCGATGACAGATCAGGCAAGAGAAGCAATGATTGTCGGCGCTAAATCGATGGCGTTAACTGGGTATGAAGTATTAACAAACCCGGAATTACTGCAAAAGATTAAAGCTGAATTTAATTCTATGAAATAATACAAAACAATCCCCGGCAACTTGCCGGGGATTGTTTTTTTGCTAAGAGACACTCTTCAACTGTTTTCCTTTTTTATATAAATGTGTTGCATAGAAAATAATGCATAGTGTTGCTGAAATTAATGTGCCATGGAAAATCCACACCATTATTTTTAAAGAGCTTGCCTCAAGCACAACAGGTGCGACAACAAAGCCGAGGGCAAATCCAAGCGATTTTAACAGCATGCCAACACCGAAAATTCTTCCCCTAATATGATTAGCGGTTTTTTGCAGAATGACAGCATGCAGGGTTGTAAAGGTTGCATCAAAAATCCCTGTAAAAAAGGCAAAGGCAAGAATAAGCCAACTATTACTGTTTGAAAAGAAGGTGATAAAGCCTGCTGACATGAGCATGGCCGAAAAAAAGGCTGCATAATAAAGACTTCTATCATCGTTAAATTTGATTTTCGGGATAATCATGGTGGAAAAAACAGAGCCGAGTCCCCATGCTCCCCAAATCAGACCATAAAATAAGCTTTGCTTCTCCTCGCTAATCATTTCAGCCAGAAGGGGAATCCCTAAGTTATGGGAAGCTCCGGCAAAGGACCCTATTAAAAAAACAGCATTAACTAATAACAGCATTGGAGCTAATAAGATAAAGGCATTAACTTCCTTCAGATCCTTGCTGAGACTTGAGAAGGTTTTTTTTACGCTTTCAGCAGCAGAGGTTGAGTTTTTTTGTGCAGTGGATGTTTGCCATTTCATTTTCAGTAAAATTAATGCAGATAAAATATAGGTAACGGCATCTATAATCAACGTCCATTTATATCCAACCACATTCGTTATTATTCCAGCACCGATAAATCCGAACACTAGACTTATCGATGTCAGCCTAGCTATCAGTGCGTTAGTTTGGATTACTTTGTCCTCACCAAATATTTGCGGGATTTCTGCACTATAGCTAACCGAAAACAGGCTAGTAGTGAAACCAATCAAAAAGCATACTGCAATTATCATGACAGGATTAGGAAAAAACAACAGTAACAATATGATGGCAGCTCGTAAAAAATCAGCAATTATCATAATCTTTCGTCTGTCAAATCGATCTGCAAGAACCCCTGAAAAAACGCTTGATATCAAGCCTCCAATTGTGCGAAATGCCATTGTAGCAGCAAGCAAGCCAGTACTCCCGGTTGCAGCGTACATTAAAACATTTATAGCAATTAAATCCATATATGTTCCTAAATCTGAAAATGCCTTCACGTATAAAAAAATCTTCTTATTCATTGCTGCTCCTTTATCGTCTGTTATTTTTGATTATTCTGTTTTTTTATTGTAAATGCATTATTAATATTTCGCAATACGAAAAAACGCCATGAAAAAAATTTTCTAATTAACTGGCTAAATGCTTTAAAAAAAAGAAATTGGGGTACTTATTAGGCATAATCATAAATTACAAGGAGTGTATATATGGAAAACAAGACGATTATGCAATTTTTCGAATGGCATTTAGATGCAGATGGAAACCACTGGAAGAGATTAAAGGAAAGAGCAAGTGAACTGAAAGAAGCAGGAATTGATGCAGTATGGGTTCCGCCTGTGACAAAAGGAATTACACAGGATGATAATGGCTATGGCATATACGATCTTTACGATCTAGGGGAATTCGATCAAAAAGGCACAGTCCGTACAAAATATGGAACAAAGGAAGAGCTGCTTGAAGCGATACAGGCTTGCCATAATGTCGGCATTTCTGTGTATGTCGATATTGTCATGAACCATAAAGCTGGAGCAGATGAATTAGAAACCTTTAAGGTTGTCGAAGTGAATCCAGATAATCGGGAAGAAGATATTTCAGAACCGTACGATATTGAAGGGTGGACGAAATTCACTTTCCCTGGCAGAAATGGGCAATATTCTGATTTTCAATGGAATTACACCCACTTTAATGGCACAGATTATGATGCTAAGGAAGAGAAGGAGGGTGTATTCCGTATCCTTGGTGAGAACAAGTATTGGAATAATAATGTCGATAAAGAGTTAGGAAACTATGACTTCTTAATGTTCTCCAATATTGATTTTAACAATGAAACGGTCAGGGAAGAGATGTTTAAATGGGGAACATGGATAAGTGAAACACTTTCATGCAATGGCTTCCGCCTGGATGCTATCAAACATATTAATCATGAATTCATTAAGGATTTTGCTGTTAATTTAAAGAAAGAAAAAGGCGATGATTTTTACTTTGTCGGCGAGTTTTGGAAGGGCGAAATCGATGAATGCAAGCAATTTTTAGAGGAGATGGATTACACTATTGACTTGTTTGATGTTCCGCTTCACTATAAGCTACATACAGCATCCATACAAGGCAGTGAGTTTGATTTATCAACAATATTCGATGATACCTTAGTTAAACTTCATCCGATGAATAGTGTCACATTTGTCGATAATCATGACACACAGCCGAATGAATCGTTAGAATCATGGGTGGAGGATTGGTTTAAGCAGATTGCCTATAGCTTAATTTTGTTGCGAGAAGACGGCTATCCTTGTGTGTTTTATGGAGATTATTATGGAATAAAAGGGCCTGTGCCTGTTGATGGCAAACAAATGGCCATTGATCCCCTTCTTTACGCAAGGAAAAAGAAAGCGTACGGACAACAGGATGATTATTTTGATGACAAAAATGTTATCGGCTGGGTTAGACATGGTGATGAAAATATCGAAAAATCAGGCTGTGCTGTCGTCATTTCAAATGATATGGAAGGCAGTAAGCGCATGTTTGTTGGCACGGAGCGCGCTGGCGAAACGTGGGTTGACCTGACAAACACAAGAAACGAAGAAATTGTTATTGAAGAGGATGGCTTTGCCGATTTCCTAGTTAATGGACAGAGTGTATCTGTTTGGGGACTGCCTAACTAATATAGCAGAAAAAAGGAACGGTTTTAACCGTTCCTTTTTTCTAGTAAAATAGCTTACTAAGTCCTTGAAAGGAAAAGTAAACACCGAATAATAAAAGCGTCACGCCTGAGATAATGGAGATTATTCTTAATGTATTTTTATTAAGAAATCTCCTAAAACCAGAGGTAAGTGCCGCAAAGGTAACATCCCAAATGGTAAGTCCGATAAAGATCATAGTGCTGTATAAAAGCAGCATGCCTGTACCATTTTCTGCTGCTGTTTTTGCTAAAACAGATCCATAGATTCCAAGCCAGAACAGAAAGGACAAAGGACTTGTTGCAGATAAAATAAACCCAGTCATAAAACATTTAAATAAGGAATCTTTCCCTCTTATATCATCCAGTTTAATAGAATTTGCACTAATAATGCCTTCAACGCCTGTATAAATAAAGATAAATCCTCCGAAAAGCCAAAGAAAAACCTGGACATAAGATAATTCTAAAAAATTCACCATGCCAAGATACACCATCAGCATGAAGATTGCATCCGCGACCATAGAGCCAATGCCGACAACCCACGCATGCCAAAAGCCATTTTTGATTCCCTTGTCGAGCCGGGCTGAATTAACAGGACCTATTGGCGCAGCTAACGTAAACCCTAATAAAATATAGCCAAGTAATATGCTAAGGCTCATTATTCTCCCTCCATCACAACTGCTTGTACATCCAAGTCTATGTTTAGCAAAAAGCAAATATGTTTCAATGGTTTAGAAAGTTCCATTGACACGTACAGCAAATTTGTAAAATGAAGTACTCATCATATGTTTTTATCTGACAGTCTGCTATTCTAGTAATAAATAAATAGAAAGTGGTGGAGACATGATACGATTTGGCATTGTTGGTTCCAACTGGATAACAGAGAGATTTATTAAAGCAGGAAGACAGCATGAACAATTTTTAGTAAGCGCTGTCTATTCTCGATCAAAGGAAAAAGCGCAGGAATTTGCAAAAAAGCAGCAAATTAAGCATACATTTTATAATCTGGATGAAATGGCAGCATCTACAGAAATCGATGCAGTATATATTGCTACACCGAATAGCCTGCATTGTGAACAGGCAATACTGTTTATGAATAATAAAAAGCATGTTATATGTGAGAAGCCATTTGCCTCCAATCGTGAAGAAGCAGAAAAGATGATGGCAGCAGCAAAGAATAATGGTGTGTCATTAATGGAAGCGATGAAATCAACACTCATGCCAAATTTCCTTGCTGTGAAGGAAAATATTCATAAAATCGGAAAAATACAATCCTATTTCTCTGCAAATTGCCGATTATCTCCCTTTTATGAGCAATATAAAAATGGTGAAATGCCTAACCTCTTCAATCCAAAGCTATCTGGTGGAGCGTTAATGGATTTAGGTGTTTACACTGTTTACCCGATTGTTGAATTGTTCGGTGCACCGAAATCTATTGCTGCCTTTGGGAATCTTTTGTCTACTGGTGTTGATGGAAATGGCCAAATTACACTTGAATATGATGGTTTTAGAGCGAATGTATTGTTCTCCTGCATATCTGAATCGACTTTGCCGACAGAAATCCAAGGAGAAGCTGGCACGATGCTGATTCATCATATATCCAGCCCGAAAAAGACAGAGATACTAATTGCTAATGGAACAACAGAGGATATCAGCGAATCCGAGCAGTTAGAACCGATGTACTATGAAATCAAGGAATTTATAGAAACAATTCAATCAAATACCCTTGAATCACCTCGCAATACATGGGCAAAGACTTTACTAACAATGGAAATATTGGATGAAGCAAGAAGGCAAATGAAAGTAACAATGGCAGACAAAAGCTAATAAAAGGAGCTGAATCTGGGCTAATGTATGAATTAAAAACAAAGGAAACAGAAAATAGTGTGATTGAATTTATTGAAGCAATCGATAGCGTAAAAAAAAGAGAAGACGCTTATAAATTAGTGGATATTTTTGCGGAAACAACCAATTATTCTGCAAAAATGTGGGGACCAAGCATTATTGGGTTTGGAGCTTATCATTATAAATACGCGACAGGACACGAGGGGGATGCACCATTAGTAGGCTTTTCACCAAGAAAGGCAAAAATCAGTCTTTATTTTGCTCCTGGGGAACAAAAAAGAGAGGAATTATTAAAACACTTCGGCAAACACACCACTGGAAAGGCTTGTGTATACATAAATAAAGTCGCAGATATTGATACAGATGTTTTAAAGGAGCTAATTACATCCTCTGTCAAATTCCTGCAAGAAACATATCCTGAATAAGGAACAATAGAACAGAAATAAAGAAATCACCACATACAATTGTTAGGAAGGGGATATATTTTACTAATAAAGGATGTTAGACTATAATAATAACGTTTTAGTGGATGAATTAATCAACGTTAGATGAAACAAAGAGGAGAATTATATGATTGTTAAAAATGAGCAAGACATTAATGGATTAATGGAAATTGGGAAAATAGTCAGCTTAATTAGGGAAGAACTATATAGAAAAACGGTTCCTGGCATCACGACAAAGGAATTGGATGAACTGGCAGGAAAATTATTTACAGAGAATGGCGCTGTGTCAGCACCTCAGGACATGTATGATTTTCCAGGCTATACATGTATTTCTGTAAATGATGAGGTGGCTCATGGAATCCCAGGAAGCCGCGTTATCCAGGAAGGTGACTTAGTAAATATTGACGTTTCGGCAAGCAAAAACGGTTATTTCGCAGATACTGGAAAGTCTTTCGTTGTCGGCAACGGAGACCCTAAATTAGTGAAATTATGTGAAGTAGCACAAGAAGCGTTTGAAGAGGGACTTAAATGCTTTAAACCAGGCGCTAAAAAGAACAGAATCGGAAAATTTGTTTATAATACGGCTAAAAATCATGGATTTACGGTTATTAAAAACCTGACTGGCCATGGTATCGGCACATCCTTGCACGAAGAGCCAGATCATATCCTTAATTATTTTGATTCATGGGACAATGACCTGCTAAAAGAAGGAATGGTTATTGCCTTTGAGCCATTTATTTCGACTAGTGCTGAAGAGGTGTATGAAGAGTCTGATGGCTGGACATTCAAAACGAAAAACAAAAGCTTTGTAGCACAATATGAGCATACCGTAATCATTACGAAAGATAAGCCTATTATTACAACACTATAAAATAAAGCCAGCAGAAATGATAAAGTGTACCCTTTGTAAAGGACATTTAAAAAAAGCCTAGGCAGTTTTAAGAAGATGATCTCTGTATTGAACAGGGGTCATCTTTTTTAAGTTCCACTGATATCTATAGTAATTGTAATAAATCAT
>NZ_RZTZ01000016.1 GCF_004005475.1 Niallia taxi
TCGACTTGCATGTATTAGGCACGCCGCCAGCGTTCGTCCTGAGCCAGGATCAAACTCTCCGATAAAGAGTAAGATTAGCTCATTGCTAAACTCTAGCTTTTGTTACTTGTTTTGTTTCTATAACGAAGTTATAAAAACGATTATTGTTGACGTTTGTTTGTTCAGTTTTCAAAGAGCAATTTTTTCTAACGCTTCCTTCTTCTTCCAGAAGCGACTTTATTAATATAACATCTGACGTTTTTTATGTCAAATGTTTTTTTGAAAAACTTTTCCGTCGTTTCAGCAACATTTCGTGTTGTTTCAGCGACGGATATAAATATACCAAGTAATTTAGTTAGCGTCAATACTTTTCCCAAAAAAACTTTAATCTTTTTTTGAAACCTTATAATAACGGTGATATACCTTAGGACTTTTAGTTTCTACCTCGACCACCTCAATAAAGTGTTTCTCAATTAAATATTCAATCAGCCTGCCCAAATCAACGGAATATACAAGAAACAATTCTTCATTCTCTATAAGGTCATTAAAAGACCAATAATCTTTTTCCGTTAATATATCTGAAATATGCTGAATGCTCATTTTCGTTTTAGAGTGGATAAGGAATTCACTTGCCAAAAACAGCAACTCAAGTCTTTTTTCCAAAGGCTCCTCACTATTAATCAACTCGACATACAATTTGTATATCTCTGGTTCAATTTGCTTAACTTGGCTCCATACTGTAACCTCTGGATGAAACCCATTTTCAATAACAGCAAGTCGCGCAAGATGATGTAAGGAGTGAACGACATCATTATATGCATCAAGATAATGTTTGTTCTCAAAAAAAGCTTTACCATCCATATATCTTCTAATTAACTTAGCAAACTCCACTCCCATCTTACGTTTCCTTTGGATGACAGGGAAATCCTTCAACTCGCTTTTCAACTGGGATACATATTCATTTCGATCAAATATGACTCTCCCATTATAAAGCCATTCAAATATTTTTTTATTTGTCCCAAGCAAAATCCATTTTTTCAATTGTGTTTCTGTAATAATATGAAGTGCAGCTTTTTTGTCTGTATACGTGTAGTGTTTAATAAAAACAGGCTTGTCTGCCTCTTTCACGATGATAAGCATCACCGAGTCAAATGTATCAGTTACCGTCATTTCTTTTTGTCTTTTTTCTATCATAAGAACTCCAAGTGTATTCGCTTGGCTTGCTCTCTCTTGATAAATCGGACGAAGAATGTCTTCCATCATTATTCCTCCATCATAAAAAATTCGTTTTTAATACTTTCGACACTTTGTTTCGAATTCCTGCATGTCCTTTTTTACGCAGTTGAACCCTTCGGTATGATCTATTTACTCTTTAACACAAAATAAAAACAAAAAGAGGAGTCATCCAATCTAAAATCACCTCCAGAACCTGGCTCGTAATTTTAAAAGAGACAATCCTCTTTATACTTGCTTAGTGCGCTTCATTTTTTGCACAGTCAGGACATGTTCCATAAATTTCTAAGCGGTGATGACTGATTTTAAAACCTGAAACGTGACTTGCGAACTGTTCTACCTCGTCTAGTCCAGGATAATGGAAATCCACTATCTTCCCGCATTCCTTACAAATGATATGGTAATGATGGGAAGTTATAAAATCAAATCGGCTTGAGGAATCACCATACGTCAATTCCTTTACAAGACTCACTTCTTTAAAAACTCTTAAATTATTATAAACAGTGGCCACACTCATATTTGGAAATTTGCCTTCCAGTGCTTTGTAGATTTCATCGGCAGTCGGATGTGACATTGAGCTTATTAAGTATTCAAGTATCGCATGACGCTGCGGGGTAATGCGCACTCCTGTTTCTTTTAATTTATCAAGAGCTTCCTGTAACTCATTATGTTCCACAGACATGCACCCCATTTCTAAAAGATATTCTTATTTTATAATGTTTATAATTAGTGTACTAACAATATCATGTATTTGTCAATAAGAATGGCGGAATAGCCGTTAAATACACCGATATTATCAATTATCATGCTTCTAATCTAGAATGATTATCTTTCAATACTTTTTATTATATGCTAATACACCTATTTAATGCTTTCCTCAATCAAATCTGGATAAAAAAAAGGCAGACCACCGATTGTGGTCTGCAACATATATCTGAGGAGGTATGCCCTAATATAATGTATTCATAACTTGTATATTGGAATGGACAAAAGCCTCGAGACAATAAAATTAGGCAGGAAAACCGTTATAGCTTTTTCAGCTCTTCTGCAATTTCCTCGACATGACCGGCAACTTTAACCTTTCTCCACTCACGAACAAGCCTTCCCTCCTTGTCAATAAGAAAAGTGGAACGTTCTATCCCCATATATTCCTTTCCAAAGTTTTTCTTCAGCTTCCATACATCATAACTCTCTGCCACTTTGTGATCTTCATCTGCAAGCAGAAGGAATGGCAGCTCATGCTTTGCAATAAACTTCTTATGTTTATCTACAGGGTCTGGGCTTACACCAAGGACAACAGCTTCAAGTTCCTCGAATCTCGAATGACTGTCCCTAAAATCACATGCTTCAGTTGTACAGCCAGGTGTCATATCTTTTGGATAGAAGTATAAAACAATATTTTTCCCTCTATAATCAGACAGTTTAATTACCTTGCCACTGTTTGCCTCTAATTCGAAATCAGGTGCTTGCTCTCCTATATTTACACTCATTCTCTTATCCTCCAATGCTGGTATTATTATTAGACTAGCTAATGAAGAAGATAATTTCAACTAACATACTCTAACAAATTAACTTTCCATATCTAACACAGCTCTTGCAACAAATGCCGCTGGGATGGTATACCCGATAAGCGCTTCAATTACTACTATCAATCTGCCGAGACCGATTGGCGTCAAATCACCAAACCCTACTGAAAACAGCGTAATCCCACTAAAATATATACCTGTTTGCAGCTCGTCTAGAAAATGTAGGGAAGAAGCATATATTTGCTGGCTTTCGTTATAGACCTGCACGCCATTCAGCTGAAGAAGCGTGTAAATTAGGCCAAAGCCTATCATTATGGTGATATAAACAAAGAAAAGATACAAAAAGTTTTCAAATGAGACCCATTTTTCTTTCAGGCGATAAGGAACAAACAGCGTTCGCAAGCTCATCATAATAAAAAAGATAATCATCGCTAACAAAAAATAAAAAAACACGTTCCTCCCCCTATCCATTTCTCCCGCCAAGTTCAATATATTTAAAATGTATGCTTGTCTGCCTGTTTAAAGACCTTTTCTAAATCCCTATGCAAGCTAAGACAATACCTTTATCGTTTATCTTCTGAAAAAAAGTGCTAAAATTATAAAGAACATCTTTTAATGATGAAAGTTTTAGGAGGAATATCATGCAGCATAATAATTCTGAGAGATTACATGAGGAAGCCCTTAAAGTAATCGTAGGCGGAGTCAACAGCCCTTCTCGTTCGTATAAAGCAGTTGGTGGCGGTGCACCTGTAGCAATGGAAAGGGGTCAAGGTGCTTACTTCTTTGATGTGGACGGAAACCAATATATTGATTATTTGGCAGCGTATGGTCCAATCATTACTGGACACGCTCATCCCCATATTACAAAAGCAATCACTAAAGCGGCAGAAACAGGGGTTTTATATGGAACGCCAACACCGCATGAAGTTACATTTGCAAAAATGCTTCAAGAGGCAATCCCTTCCATGGAGAAGGTCAGATTCATGAACTCTGGTACAGAGGCAGTCATGACTACAATCAGGGTTGCAAGAGCATATACCGGCAGAAATAAAGTAATTAAATTTGCAGGCTGCTATCACGGTCACTCTGACCCGGTTCTTGTTGCGGCAGGTTCTGGTCCATCTACACTGGGAACCCCGGATTCAGCTGGTGTGCCAGCAGTAATCGCAGCTGATGTTATCACTGTTCCATTCAACGATCCTGACGCATTTAAGGATGCTATTGAAAAATGGGGTGCAGAAATTGCGGCTGTTCTTGTAGAGCCAATCGTTGGTAACTTTGGAATTGTCGAGCCGATTAAAGGGTTCCTTGAATTAATCAATGAATATACGCATAACGCTGGTGCACTTGTCATCTATGATGAGGTAATTACAGCATTCCGCTTTACATATGGCGGCGCACAGGACTTATTAGGAGTTCAGCCAGATTTAACAGCATTAGGAAAAATCATCGGCGGAGGCTTACCAATCGGAGCTTATGGCGGTAAAAAGGAAATCATGGACAAAGTGGCACCAGTAGGACCAGCATATCAAGCTGGCACACATGCTGGAAACCCGGCATCTGTTCTTTCAGGTATTGCTTGTCTTGAAGTACTAAAGCAAAAAGGCGTATACGAGCATTTAGACAGACTTGGAGCATTGCTTGAAAAGGGTATTGCCGAAACTGCCGCTACACATAATATGCCTATTACAATTAATCGATTAAAAGGCGCTTTGACTGTTTATTTCACTAACGAAAAAGTAATGAATTATGAACAAGCCGAAAATACAGACGGCGAGCTTTTCGGTAAATTCTTTAAGTTAATGGTTGAACAAGGCATTATGCTTGCACCTTCCAAATACGAAGCATGGTTCATTACAATCGCCCATACAGAAGAAAATATCGAAGCAACAATACACGCAGTCCAAAATGCTTTCGAAGCATTAGCAAAAGAACTATAAGAATCAATCTTTGCCAGTAAAAGCAATGTTGATTTACTCAGCAGGGAGACCTCCTCTACTAAAGTTAGGCCAACAGCGTTACACTTCATCACAAGAAATCCCTGCTGTGAAAAATTCAAAAACAGAGAGCATGCCGCTCTCTGTTTCCATACATTACAGCAATTATCCTAATATTCTCTCCACTTGTTATCTATTAAGAATATCTAACAACACCAAACACCCACATCAGCACTACTTTCATTTACTTTTCATGAAAAAATCATATAATCATACAAATGACTATTGATGTTAACAAGCAATCACTGTATAGTACATTATTGTTTAGTTTTTCTATAAATTGTTTAAAGTAAAGGTATACTACGCAACAGAAAATGTATGAGAGAGGATTATTTCAATATGACACTTGGAGCGCGCATTCTTAAAACAGGAATCGCCATCGTTTTAGCATTGCTGCTTGCACAAACACTGCAAGTACCAACTCCTGTATTCGCGGGAATTTCAGCGATTTTTGCGATACAGCCTACTATCTATCGATCTTACTTATCTATAATAGAACAAATTCAAGGTAATATAATCGGCGCGATCATCGCAGTTGTCTTCGTACTTAGCTTTGGCAACAACATCTTTATAATCGGTCTAGCAGCCGTTATCGTCATTACAATTAACTTAAAGCTTAAACTGGAAAAGACGATCATCTTGTCGACAGTGACATTGATCGCTATTATGGAAACAACAACAGATGACTTTATCATCTTTGCGATAATACGATTTTCTACTATTATGCTTGGTATTATTTCTGCATTTATCGTTAATCTCGTATTTTTGCCTCCTAAATATGAAAACAAGCTGTACAACAGCATTTCTGATATAAGTGAAGAAATTACAAAGTGGATACGCCTCAATATAAGGCATGCATCCGAACATAGTCTATTGAAAAATGACATCGACAAGATTTCTGACCGGATAATTAAAATAGACCAGCTTTATTTAATGTACAAAGAAGAAAGAAACTATTTTAAGAGGAACACCCCTTTTAAAGCAAGAAAGCTTGTTATCTACAGGCAGATGATAAACACACTTAAAAGATCCTTTCATACTTTGAAAAAGCTGCACCGTTTTGAAAATGAGCTTAAAACATTGCCAGAGAATTTTCAAAACATCATTCAGCAGCAGCTCGATTGTCTGATCCATCATCATGAGCATGTTATGTTGAAGTTTATCGGAAAGGTAAAACCAAATGTAACCTTTGAAGAGGGTAATATCACACTAGATAGAAAAGAATTGTTCTATCAGCTTATCAACCATTACCGGGAAACGGTAAATGAGCGGGTGTGCGAGCACAATGAGGAGATTGTACAGTATCATGCGATGCAAATCATTTCTGCCATCATTGAGTATGATGAGAATGTAGAGCATTTAGATACGCTGATCACTACAATTCAAGTCCATCATCATCATGAGCCTGAAGTGAAAATGGAAGAATAAATAAGAAGGATGACCTAAAAAGAGGTCATCCTTTCTTATTTTCTATACTCCTAGCTGTTGAATTTGAAACAGATTGAAATAATGGCCTTTTAGCTTCATCAACTGCTCATGGCTGCCATCTTCCGCAATTTCGCCATTATTGATTAACACAATTCGGTCTGCATGTGTAATTGTTGAAAGCCTATGAGCGACAATCAATGTCGTTCTCTCTTTTGCCAGTTTTTCAATTGCCTCTTGTATGGACTGCTCGCTTTCTAAATCAAGCGCTGAAGTTGCTTCATCCAAAATTAAGATCGGCGGGTTCTTCAGGAATACACGAGCAATTGCGACACGCTGCTTTTGACCGCCGCTTAGCTTCACGCCTCTTTCCCCTACCTTCGTATCATAGCCATCCGGAAGCTGCATGATAAATTCATGGGCGTTTGCAGCCTTTGCCGCCTCCATCACTTCTTCTATTGTTGCATCTGGCTTACCTATCATAATGTTCTCTTTTATCGATTCACTGAATAAAATATTTTCTTGGAGAACCATTCCGATTTTATCTCTCAATGTTCGCACTTGAAAATCGCGAATATCCTTTCCATCGAGCATAATAGTACCACCAGTAACATCATAGAAACGAGGTATTAAGCTAATGAGTGATGATTTTCCGCCTCCGCTCATACCAACAAAAGCAACGGTTTCTCCTTGTTTAATTTTCAAAGAGATATTATTGAGCACAAGGGAATCATTTTCATCATAGGCGAAATCAACTTCCTTAAATTCAATCTCCCCTCGCACTTCGTTACACGGAATTGCATTCGGCTTATCCTGGATATCGTATTTCTCATCAATCAGCTCAAAAACACGGTCCATTGAAGCAATTGACTGCGTCAGCGTCGTTGATGAATTCACCATTCTTCGCAACGGATTATACAGCCTCTCAATATAGGCAAAAAATGCTACCATTGCACCTAATGAAAGCTGACCTGTTAATACTTGATATCCAGAGTATGCAATCACAATAATCGGTGAGATGTCTGTAATCGTATTAACTACAGCAAAAGCTTTCGCATTCCAGCGTGTGTGATCTGTCGCCTTTTCCAAGAATGCATTATTATACTTTTTAAAGTGCTTTTGTTCATGGTCCTCTGTCGCAAAGCTTTTAATAACCGAAATTCCTTGTACTCTTTCGTGTAAGAAACTCTGTACTCCTGCTAAAGCTTGAGACCTCTCTCTTGTCAGCGTTCTTAAGTTTCCGAAGAAATGCTTGATTGACAAGGCGTAAAACGGTAAAAGGATGATTGAGATAATCGTCAGCTTTACATTCATTGTCAGCATGATACCGATTGTTATTAATATCGTGACACCATCAAGCCATAAATTCATCAGACCTGTCAGGATGAAGTTCTTTGTTTGCTCCACATCATTAATGACCCGTGAGATAACTTCACCAGCCCTTGTATTGGAGTAGTACTTCAAGCTAAGCTTTTGCAGGTGAGCAAACAGCTGATCGCGAATATCATAAAGAATCTTATTTGATGTCCATTGTGCAAAATATTGACGGTAGTATTCAACAGGCGGTCTGATGATGACAAAAATGACCAGCATTATCCCCATCATCTTTAAAAGACTGGTGATTCTTTCTTGCTTGTCCAAATCTGTTGCATTGATGATGTCATCAACTACAAATTTCAGTAAAAGCGGAATGAGCAAGGGAATAGCGAATTTAACGATTCCAATGATGATTGTCCCTATAATTTGCATTCGATATGGTTTAACAAAATGCAAATATCTTTTTATACTGTCCACACTCTCTCCTCTTTCCTTTCTAAAATTTTATGTAAAAATTGAAATTAGAACTTAACCTCAAACAAGAAGTTATTTTACCACTTGCATAAATGAAAACAAAAGAAAAAGCTTGCTGAACTTTCAACAAGCTATTCTTCCTACCATATTAACTTCTGTACGTTAAATACCTTTCATACCATAAATCAATAAAATCTGGTGCAAAGGGACCCTTTCTTTGGCGTATCCACTGGATCAATTGATTAACATGCGATTTCAAAATACGGTCAATCGCTTCTGGATAATTCATTTCTGCCCGATGACGTTCATATTCATCCTCATCAAGAAGATTGAATGTCATATCTGGGAAAATCTTTATATCCAAATCATAATCAATATATTTTACTGCTTCTCCATCATAAATAAATGGCGAACTAAGGTTACAATAATAATGGATTCCGTCTTCCCTTATCATTCCTATTACATTAAACCAGTATTGGGAATGAAAGTAGCATATTGCCGGTTCACGGGTGACCCATGTTCTGCCGTCTGATTCTGTAACAATTGTCCGATCATTACCGCCTATTATTAAATTTTGCGTCCCTTTAAGTATCGTTGTTTCGTCCCAGATTCGATGGATGTGACCATTATGCTTGTAGCTATGGATTTGTATTGGTTCACCCTCGATAGGTACGCCCATTATTCTCCCCTACTTTCATTTTGCGGACGCTTTGCAACCTACTTACATTTAAATATCCTATTTCCCAATCAAGGCAACAAAGAACAATTCCTCTTTTTTCTATTATTATAACGGTTAATAGAAAAATTTAAAACAAAAGAACCATTGAAATTGCGAAAGGAATGAGAAATATTTAAAAATTCCTATTAAATAGAGCTTAAATTCATTTCATTTTCCTGATATACCTTAATTACTTTTTCTGTCTGTATCTCAAAAATTCGCTGTATTTCTTTTAATTCGCTTTTCATGTTCATGATTTCATGCTGTACTTCTTTCAATTCCGTTTCACTTTGCAATTGCTGCAGCTGATCTTCAATTTCTTCACACCGTTCAAGCTCACTCTGCAAGTACAGCAGTTTTTCCATAATCTTCATCTGTTCTCCTACTAATCCATTGAACACGTCCATGAACACACACATCCTAATTAATATTTTTTGGAAGAATCCATTAATCACTCAACATTTAAAAGGAGAGTTTCTCTTCCGTAATAACAGACTGATTTTAAAAAACCTTTTTTATGGGGAATTAGATTATTTTGCTCTGTTGATTATTTCCACTTCCTCCAGTCTATTTCCTTTGACAACTTCTGTAGACTGACAAGAAGTTTTGTCGAACTGTAAGATGAGCTTATCGGAGTGTTATTTTTGGGAGAAAAGGAACGAAGACACTTTCCTCTAAGAAAAGTGCCTTCGTTATCAGCTAATTATGAGTTTTTAGATTTGTTTTGCTCTGCTTTAGCGTTACGTTGTTTTACTTCTTGTACATCAGTTTCGCTAGCGAATTCTGTTCCATATTGACCAGAAGTTGCTGAAGCGTTTTGTTGTTTCACTTCTTGGATGTTAGTTCCTGATTGTGTGCTACCTGCTTTTTTAGCCATTAATATCACCTCCACGAATATTAATTTGTCCCGAATGCAGAAGTTCTATCCATATTTTTTTATTTCCAATAAAATCCATACAAAAAAAAGCACGGGATATCCCATGCTTTCGATTATAAAAAATATCTTTACTATTAATATTTGTACGACTGACCACCATCAATCGGAATGACTGTCGCATTGATAAAGTTTGCTTGATCTGAAAGAAGGAAAGCTACTAGGTAGCCGACTTCTTCTGGTTTTCCGAAACGCTTCATCGGGTTTGGCTCAACAAATTGCTTGCCGACCTCTTCCCAATTGTCTGCATCGATTTGTTTTAATGACCCTTCAACCATTGGTGTCATGATGGCACCTGGTGCTATTGCTTTAATGCTCACCCCATATTGGCCGTATTCGATACCAGAGTTGCGAGTTAAGCCGACAACACCGTGCTTACTTGCTGCATAACCAGATTGGTTACCAACACCGCGGATCCCCCCGACCGATGCAGTGTTAACAACTGAACCGAAGCCTTGCTCTCTCATAACCTTTAATACATGCTTTAAGCCATAAAAGACACCATTCAAGTTAACACTAACAACTTTTTGAAATTCATCTAAACCGAAATCCTCTGTTAAGTCCTGCTTCCCTTCAATTCCAGCATTGTTAAAGAAGCTGTCTATTTTTCCGAATTTGGCAACTGTTTCATTCACATAGTTTTCAACTGCCTTTTCGTCTGCCACATTTGCAGTAATAAGCAGTATTTCAGCATCTGGTGCTACTTCAAGCACTTTTGCTTTTGTTTCTTCTAATGAAGCAGCATTTAAATCGACAAGCGCCAATTTTGCTCCTTCTTTCGCAATTTGCAGAGCGGAAGCCTGACCTAATCCAGATCCAGCTCCTGTGATTAAAACAACTTTGCCATCAAAACGATTATTCATAATTGCTACCCCCTTTTTTTTGTGTGAAGCGTTATTGCGCAGTATAACCGCCATCTACAGTCAGGCTGTTACCAGTCATATAAGAAGAATCATCAGAAGCAAGGAACAGAACTGCTTTTGCCATTTCTTCTGCTTTACCGAGACGTTTTACAGGTGTTGCAGCAGCTAGTGCTAATTTGCTTTCTTCTGGAATGATTGGTGTATCAATAAATCCAGGGCATAATGCATTAACACGAATATTCTGTTCTGCATACTCCAATGCAAGGGAACGAGTTAAGTTTACCACTCCGCCTTTTGCTGCATTATAAGCAGCAGAGCCAGGTGAACCAACCCATCCATACATAGAAGCAGTGTTAACAATAGCGCCTCCGCCTGCTTTTAGCATTTCACGAATAGCTTCACGAGCTACTAGGAATACACCATCCAAGTCCACATTTACTGTTTGACGCCATTCAGCATAGTCCAATTCATGTGTAGGATGAACGCGGCCAATTCCTGCATTATTGAAGACAATATCCACTTTGCCAAACTTTTCGATTGTTTGTGTGAAGATATTAGCTACCTCTTCTTCGCTTGTAATATTTGCTTTCACAAATAGCGCATCTGCATTAAGCGCTTTCAATTCTGATTCGAATGCCTTGCCTTTTTCTTCATTTAAGTCTACAAGAACAACCTTAGCACCTTCTGAGACGAATAAACGTGCTGTTGCTGCACCAATTCCAGATGCTCCACCTGTTATGACTGCAACCTTATCTTGTAATTTTCCCATTGTAAATCCCCCTTGTTAAAAATAAACTTACATATTCATGTAAAAAGTACTAGACTAGTGAATATGAAATAACAAATTAAATTTTACTCTTTTGTTCACAATTAACAATCATTAAGATATTATCATGTGACTATTAGTTAGACACTTACCATAAATATGTCTATTTTCAGGGAGGTTTTTTTTCATGGATCAGGAACACCCAGCAACGGCTCGGCAAAATAGAACGAGAGAGCACTTAAAGCAAGCGTTAATAGAATTGATTAAAGACAAAGGCTATCATGCCGTCACCGTTAAAAATATTGTGGATCATGCTGCTTATAACCGCAGCACCTTTTATATTCACTATCCGGATAAAATAGAATTGGCAGAGGACCTGCTTGTTTCTATGCTAAAAGGCTTAGAGGAAGCAGTTGGTATTCCATACATGCATGGCCATAAATTCTTTACAGCTAAGCTTAACACGCATTCTTTTAATATCGTTTCTTACATATATAAAAACCGTCATTTTTTTGAGCTGATAAAGCATGAAGATACATTACCTGGCTTGCATACTAGATTTCCGCAAACTATTTTGAAAATATATAAAGAACAATTTGTCTTCGATACAATTAATCATATTCCTGTAAACATGGATTATTTTAAGCGTTATACAGCATATGGATTTTACGGACTTATTTTGAATTGGATTAGAGATGGCTTTAAGGAGACGCAGGAGGAATTCATTAAAGAAGTGATCGAGCTGACAAAAACGCATATATATTCGTTTGAGTTTATCGGTAACCATTCACATAAGCATTAAAAAAAGGACCTGCATTCGGTCCTTTGCCTTTCTTTATCACACTAATAAAGAAATGCCACCATCGACAATGATTGTTTGTCCTCTTATCATGCTTGCCTCTTCGCTTACTAGGAACATGACTGAGTTAACCATATCCTCAATTTCAACAATTCTTCCTGCAGGCGTTCTTTCAGCAGAATGACTTAACAGCTCTTCTCTGTTTGGGAAAGATTTAAGTGCTTCTGTATCGATTGCTCCGCCTGATACAGCATTAACGACGATATTTTTTGGTGACAGCTCTACAGCCAAATAACGTGTCAAAGCTTCCATTGCCGCCTTGCTCACACCAACTGTCGTGTAATTTTCCAAATATCTGATGGAGCCTAATGAGCTGATGCTGACGATTTTTCCGCCGTCTGCCATAAGCTTCGCAGCCTCTTGTGCACAAAACAACAGTGCCTTGCTGTTAATATTCATCGTCCAGTCCCAATGTGATTCTTCAAGCTCCATAATTGGTCGCAATACGCCTGATGCTGCATTATTAATAAATACATCCAGTCTGCCAAATTCATTTTTTATCTCGACAAACATAGCTTTAATCTTGTCCACATCGCCAACATTCGCTCTAACAACAAGAGCTTTTTGGCCAATTGCCCTAATTTCCTCTGCCGTTTCCTCTGCAGACTTTTTACTTCTGGCATAATTTATAACAATATCATAACCTGATTCTGCAAGTCGTAATGCAGTCGCTTTGCCGATTCCTCTTGAACTGCCAGTAACTAGCGCCACTTTATTTCCCATTCCTTTTCCATCCCCTTCTGTCATTAACTCGCTTCACATTTTACCTGTTCTATGCATAGTTCGCAATCAACATCAACACAATACTTATAGACAACTTAGTAAAGGAAGGTGCTTCTTATGTATGTTGGCAGAGATATGACAGAGCTAGCAATGATAGATAAAGGTGAATGGAAAGACAGCGAGCTTGCTTATTTTCATCACTCCTTACAGCAAATGGCCCAGTACTTAAATGTAGAAGGTGTTTCCATCCATAACAAGATTATTGAGGAAATTGAGAATCGCGGCGGTTTACAACGGAATGAAGCAACATGGACTAATGGTACGGAAGTCAGCTACGACTAACTAAAAATGCCTGCTTCCATATATGGGAAACAGGCATTTTCTTATTCTGATTCTGGAATGAATTTTAGCATTTTTTGATGAGAAACAGGGAAAGGATACGGTTCAATTTCACGGGCATTAACTTTTCTTAATGTATCTGTTTCTTCTTCTAGCTTTACGAGCTTTCCCTTATAAACGGTTATCTGCCAGATTAGATGGGAGAAAACATGCTCAATCCTTGTAATGCTTTCCTCTACTTCAATCGTCGCTCCGTACAGGCTTTGCAGTTCCTCTTTCAGCTGTTCTGCTTCACTTGTAATGGTCTGGACGATTTCTATGTTCGGAAATTCCCAAAGGTTGGCAAGCAGGCCTTTATCAGATCTTTTATGAATAAGTGTTCTTCCGTCTTCATCTGCTAAGATGATCGCTGCTATCTGTACAGTCTTTTGCTTTTTGTTTTTTGTCTTCACAGGCAATTCGCCTTGTGTGCCGTCCATGAATGCCTGACAATGCTCTCTTACTGGGCATAAAAGGCAAGACGGTGATGTTGGTGTACAAATCAGCGCGCCGAGCTCCATTAATGCTTGGTTGAAATAAGAAGGATTTTCATGGGAGATTAACATCCTGACGGCATCCTCGAATGTTTTTCGTGTTTTGGGCTTGGCGATGTCTTCCCATATGGACAGAATTCTGGAGAGCACCCTCATGACATTTCCATCTACCGCCGGCTCTGGAACGCCATACGCAATACTAAGGATGGCGCCAGCAGTGTATGGGCCAACACCACGTAATGTTGCAATCTCTGCAGGAGTATTCGGAACTACACCAGCGTATTTTTCTCGGACTTCCTTTACAGCTGTATGTAAATTCCGCGCACGCGAATAATATCCAAGCCCCTCCCATGCCTTCAACACCTTTTCCTCCTCAGCATCTGACAATGCATCAATGGTCGGAAACAATTCAACAAATCGGTTGAAGTATGGAATTACTGTATCTACCTTTGTTTGCTGTAGCATAATTTCTGATACCCAAACTTTATATGGATCCTTGTCCTTACGCCAAGGCAGGTCACGCTGTTCTGCTATGAACCAATTAAGTAAGTCATCTCTAAATTGCTGGATATCCAATTGGTTTTTTGCTTCTTCTTTCACTTTTACCCTCCACCATGTTAATATTTTTTGAAATGGGGAATAACATAAAATGTGTTCTTCTCTTTCACTTTGGGCTTTCATCAAAACAATCTCAATGATAAGGTATAGATATCGTCTTTCTTTCACAAAGTAAACAGAGATTATTTTTTTACTTAAATTCCAATCAATGTCTAATATCAAAGTGTATCTTTACTCATAAAAAAAATAAAGCTATTTTTTATAGAAATTATTAGGTAGTTAACCAATAATTGCTTATGCAAATCAAGGAGGTTTTTTATTCTTGGATACTGGGACACATGTAGTGATGGGATTAGCGCTAGGAGGCTTGGCTACTCTTGATCCAGCAGTTGCAGGAAGCCATGCAACAACTATTAGTGTAATGATTGCAACATTAGCCGGTTCTCAAGCTCCTGATGTCGATACCGTCTTAAAACTAAGAAATAACGCTGTATATATCCGAAATCACAGGGGCATCACACACTCCATTCCAGCTGTAGTCTTATGGCCACTATTGATTGTTGCTGTTTTATATCCGTTTTTCCCTGATGCAAACTTACTGCATTTATGGATGTGGACATTTATTGCCGTATTCCTCCATGTTTTTGTAGACATATTTAACGCATATGGAACACAGGCATTAAGGCCCTTTTCCTCTAAATGGGTAGCACTTGGCTTCATCAATACATTCGACCCGATTATTTTCAGCTTGCACGTTGTCGGCCTGTTCGTTTGGGCATTCGGAGCACCGCCAGGATATACTTTCCTTGTGCTGTATATTGTATTGGTTATTTATTATGTACTCCGCTATATTGCTCAAAGAAGGGTGAAGCATAAGGTAAGAGAAATCATTCCAGATGCGAATACGATTATTTTATCCCCAACAATGAGGTTCAGCCATTGGCGTGTTGCAGTTATGACAGATGAATACTTCTATGTTGGTAGAGCACATAACTACAAAATCGAAATTTATGATCAGTTTAAGCGAATCGATATCCCGGCAACACCAGTTTTGGAAGCAGCCAAAACGGACAGTAACCTGTCTGCTTTTCTTTCCTTCTCTCCCGTATATCGCTGGGAAGTAACAGAGCTTGAGGATCAGTACCAGGTTCGGTTTATCGATTTACGGTACCGCAGTAACGGTCATTATCCATTTGTCGCTGTTGTCCATCTTGATAAAGACTTAAATATCATGTCTTCCTATACTGGCTGGATATTCAGTGAAGAAAAGCTTCAGAAAAAATTAGATATATTGACGAACTAAAAAAATCCAGCTTTTGCTGGATTTTTTTTCAATGAAAGCTTCGTTTATTTTCAGTAAGAAAATCTTTATATTTTGGATTTTCCGCAACAAATTCATGAAGCTTTGGTCCATAATTTTCAATCCACTGGCTGACAACCTTCTCTGTCATTTCCGCTCCTTTATATTGTCTGCCTGCTTTCGCATACGTTGTTTCGAAATCTTCCCATAATAGCTCTATCCAAGTCTGTGCCTGAATAACATTGATACTTTCGTTAATCTCCAGCAGTCTGTCCACAAGCCTTTTTTGATAATCATACATTGAATTGACCTTCTTTCATTTAAATAACGCTAATAGTTTGTTTACCTGATACAAATACTAAAATGTGTGACAAAGAAATGCAGTGCATATCTGTCATACATGAACATACAAAGGAGGAATTTGCCCCATGGTTAAAGGCGTAGATAATATAAATGATAATAAATTTGAAGGTGAGCCAAGAGCAAAACCCGAGTATGCATCTAAAAGAGCAGATGGCACAATTAATACACATCCACAGGAAAGAATGAATGCTTCCTCACATAGACAAAAAAAACAGTAATGAAATCTGGCATAAGAACAGCCTGTTCTTATGCCTCTTGTTTTTTCAATAAAGAGATTGGAATTCCTTCTTCTGTATTTTGACCATTGTCTCGTATACCCCAAGCAAAAATGCCGTTCATATAATGAATATGGAATTTCACACCCGGATCTCCCTCTATTTCATACATTTCACCTTTAATAAATTGATTTGGATCAAGTAAATATGCTTTTGCCATATGAATTTTCCGTTCCAATACAGCGAACTCATTAACCATACCGAGCTGCTCTGCTTTTTTGGCCTTATCATTTAATTGTGAAATTTCAATACGTAATTCATGTTCGGACATCATGCTGTATCTTTTAGTTTGCATATACTACTTCCTCCTTAATCCCTGCTGCTATGGCTTTATTGTAAATGACGTCTAGGCTTTGAGCAAAAAAAATGTACTAAAGAATCAGTCCTCCATATCAAGCTCATCAAGATACCTTTCAATCAATTCAATGGAAAAGCCTTTTCTGTATAAAAACTGCTTCATCTTTTGTCTGAATTCATAGCCAGAATAAGCGGCAAACTTTCGCTCTGCCTTTTGACCATGAACACGTAATGCGCTGAGTTCATCCTCTTCATCATTTCCTTCTAATGATAGCTTTACTTCCTTTATAACTGCAGAAGGATATCCCTTCCTTGTCAAAGTCTGCTCCACCTTTTGTTTAGCCATTTTAAAGGAGTTATTTTTGTTGCTGCTTAACGCCTTTGCAGCTATTTTTTCCGCATTGGCAAGCTGTACATCAAAAGGTAGCTCCTCTAAAGCACTGCTTATCAAGTCATCTCCTAAGCCTTTTTCCCTTAATTCTCTTCTTATCAATGTAGGACCTTTATCTGATGTATTTCGCTGTGTTCTTACATAGGAAAAAGCATAATCCTCATCATCTAAAAACTTCATATCGTACAGTTTCCGGATAACCTCTGCAATAACCGTTTCTTCTTCTATTTTTGTGCGCAGATATGCTCGTACTTCTTTTTCCGTTCTTTTCACCCTTGCTAAATAATTAACCGCTGTATGATAACCCTTGCGAATTTCATCACTGTACTGTATTTCATTCAACAGAAGCTTATCAAGCTCCAGGCCTTTTCGTAGCTGATATTTAATGAGAACCGATTCATCCACACTAAATGCATATTCATCTTTACCTGCTATTTCGGAAAAGATATTGTAGCGGTCACTTAAATTCTTTTGTCTCGTTATTTTACTGATAATCAATTAGTCATTCTCCTTTCATCATTACCGGTAACATAGTTATTATTAGGGCGTTAAACTGGGAAATGTTCTTATGTGAATATTATAATGAAAATAAAATATTTTTAGGAGGAAAACAATGAACTTCCTGATTGCAGGCGGAACTGGTTTAATCGGTAATGCCCTTATAAAGAGTTTAACGCAAAAAGGGCATACCATCTATTGTTTAACGAGAAGCACAAATCGGGAGAACAGCGGACAAATTTTCTATATTAACTGGGACCAAGCACTTGATAATTCCGCTATCGCCATCCCTGATCCAATCCATGCTGTCATTAATCTTGCTGGTGAATCCTTAAACAGCGGTCGCTGGACAGCCTCTCGCAAACAAAGAATAGTGGAAAGCAGACTCGCTGCAACAGACAAGCTTCTTTCCATTACTAAACAGCTTCCAGACAGACCAAAGGTTTGGTTAAATGCAAGTGCAATTGGAGTATACGGAACGTCCTTAACAAATAACTTCACAGAGGCATCGAATCTTGGAAATGACTTTCTTGCAGATACCGTTAAACAATGGGAAGCACATGCCCAGCATGCAGAGCATCTAGGTATTAGAACCGTTTATTGCCGATTTGGCCTAGTCCTGTCTAAAGACGGCGGAGCATTCCCAACATTGCTTCTTCCATATAAATTATTTGTTGGGGGTAATTTGGGCAGCGGAAAACAATGGGCTTCTTGGATTCATATAGAGGATGTTGTTGGTGGAATGCAATTTATTATAGAAGACGATACAATTTCCGGTCCAGTCAATTTCAGTGCGCCAGCACCGGTTAAAATGCACGTTTTAGGTAAAACAATAAGCAGGCATTTGCATCGCCCTCATTGGCTGCCAGTCCCTTCCCCTCTCCTTAAACTAGTATTAGGAGAAATGAGCATCCTTGTGGCAGAGGGCCAGCATGTGCTTCCCACGGTTTTAACAAGGCAAGGCTATTCCTTTGCTTTTGCATCAATAGAATCTGCGATTTCAAGCTTTGACTAATGTATCTTTCTAAAAAAGATGGAAACAATATCAGTAACTTAACGTGAAAGGATGGTAACAATGGACAAGAAAAAAGCATTCAAAGGTAAACCAAAACTTTCTAGTATGCAAGAGGTTACATATCAGCATGAATTCAAAATGGCAGACAGAGCTGCAAGCAGAAAATCCGGCCAAGAAAAACAGTAAACAATTTGAAAATTTAATTTTTGGGGATAACCTTCTGTTTTGTAAGCATTTTCATTAATTTTGCTTACAATAAGGTTATTTATCCACAAATCCACTGGTATACCCACATAAAAACTGTGGATAATGTGCATAAACCTGTGGAATACTTCTATACCATAGTTTTAGCATGTGTATAAATTCGTGTATAACTGATCTATTTTTCCACAATGTCTTAATAAGAAAATCCACCAGTTAGTTTACTGGTGGATTTTTGTCGTGCTTCGATACTAAAGTTCTCTGCCAGAGACTTGCCTGTCTTGCAGCATTCTCAATTTATCTTGATAATAGCAATATTTTTGGAAATACATGTTTCTATCTAAACCTAATACAGCTTTATTCGATTTTTGTGAATACTTGTTAATAAGCCTGATATAATAGCGAATTTTTATAGATTGAATAATGGCATCCATTAATATTCCTCCAATGATAAACCGTTCTTTATAAAGAACCGGTAGGTAAAAAAATAACGTTCTTTATAAATGTATTCTTTATAAAGAACAATTTTTGTTTGTTATTACGTATTATTGAATAAATAATACGATGATTTGTTCTTTATGTCAATATGTTTTGTTTTTTATAACGAACTTTTTACACAAAAAAAATAACCCCTTTCTTTAAGGGGTATTAATTTGCTTATAAATGAACAATTTTTGACGACTGAAAGACATTATCTTTTAAAACTATCTCTTTCTCTAAATAGCTTGATTTCACACCGAAATGTGGGCGGAATTGTTTTATAGCTTTTTTCCCTTGCAGTAGCAGCAGAATTGCTCTGTATGGCATATTAATACCTGCTAGGCAGCTGTAATGCAGTCCTCCAGACATTCTTGGGTTAATTTCTAGTAGCTTTGGAATGCCATTCTGATATTTCACTTGTATATTATATATAAACGGAATTTTTAGTGTGTCATTAATATCTTTAGCCAGCTTTAGTAGAACAGGGTTGTCCTCTAGCTCCCTGAGCCTTCCTTTTCCCTTTTTTCTTGGAATGGCAGCCATAAGTTTGCCGTCATATGAAAGACAATCAATACTGTATTCATATCCTTCTAGATATTCAAGCACCATTAGTGGTGGAAAGACCGTTTGCTGCTTTAGAATCTCATAAGCAGAATCAAAGGATATATTAGCATTAATTCCTTGATAGAAAAGCTCTTCAATTGAATCAGGCTGTTCTTGCACAAGTCTAAATCCGTTTCCTCCCTCACCAATTACCGGCTTAAAACAGACTTTATGACCCTTTTTTCTTAAAGCTGTATATGCCTCTTTAAAACTTTCTGCATTGTTGACAATAATATAATCTGGTATATTTACAGCCGTCTTGAGGATGGGATGCTGCTGCATCAATTTATAAGTTGCCTCTTTGTCATCAAGCATTTCCATCAATGGCGCATCAGGACATACAAGGACCTTAACACCAATTTGCTCGAATTTAGACAGGTTCTTTGCTATAAGCACATTCTCTTTTCTTGGAACAAATATATTTATGCGATGAATTTTGCAAAATCGCAGACAAAATTCAATATAATCCTCCCCAGCTATATCTGGTTCTATAAATGCTGCATCGCAATAACTTAAATATGCGGCATGTTCATTATGTGAGGTTCCATACACCTCAAATTCCATCCCATCTGCATTATATTTAATCATGTCAATAAAGTGAGCAGCTGTTGTGAACCATTGATTAAACCATATTTTTTTCTTCATTTTCCTATCCTTTCCATAATACTGCATTGCTATTATCTCTCTCAAACTAACAGTATGCTCAAACTTTTTTTATTTATACACAAATTCCAATAATGCCTTCTTGTTCAGGTGTTTTCCTTCTGCTTACGTCCTGAATTTTCTCTCTATTTATAATTTGAGAGTTCTTTTATTAGTGAGTGGGCTTACAATTTGCTATAATATATTTAAATCTTTTAAAGGAGTCCTGTTCATGACAAATTCAAAAAAGTTCATAGGTTATGTAGGTACATATACAAAGTCAACTAGTAAGGGAATCTATTCATTCGTTCTGGATACAGAGGAAAAGAAAATTACTAATGTCGAACTGGCAGCTGAATTGGAAAACCCGACATATGCAACAGTTTCTAAAGATAATAAATACTTATATGCTGTAGGTAAGGAAGGCTCACTTGGAGGAGTGGCAGCTTATACTGTTGACCCTGCTACAGGCAAGCTTGAATTCATTAATAAGCAGTTCACTGAAGGCGCTTCCCCATGTCATGTTAGTGTAGATAACAACAAAAGCTACACACTTACTGGAAATTACCATAAAGGGACTGTTGAAGCGTATCCGTTAAATGCTGATGGAGCTGTTCAGGAATTAACTGCAAAGGTAGAACATACAGGTACAGGGCCAAATACTGCACGCCAAGAAAAACCTCATATGCACTTCACTGGTTTTACACCTGATGAGCGTTTTGTCGTTTCTGTTGATCTTGGAATCGATAAAGTGGAAACATACAAGCTTACAGATGGAAAGCTAGAAACAGTATGCAGCCTGTCTGTGAAGCCTGGAAGTGGTCCAAGACATATCGCATTCCACCCGAATGGCAAATTCGCTTATGTGATGACAGAATTAAGCAATGAAGTCATTACATTATCTTATAACAGCGAAACTGGCGAATTAAAAGACTTGCAATATATCTCTGCATTACCAATCGACTTTACTGAAAACAGCCAAGGCAGTGCTATTCACCTGTCATCTGATGGCAAATTTGTCTATGCAGGAAATCGCGGACATAATTCAATTGCCCTTTTCAGTGTTAACAGCGAAACTGGTACATTGACATTTATTGAACATACGTCAACAGAAGGAAATTGGCCTCGTGATTTCGTTCTTGATCCAACAGAGCAATTCGTTGTTGCATCTAACGAGCAATCAGACACACTTACTCTTTTTGAAAGAGATGAAGCTACAGGTAAATTGACTTTGCTTCAATCAGAAATTCACGCTCCAGAACCAGTTTGTGTGAAATTCTTGAACTATTAATAAGTAAATAAGCACCTGATATCGTGTAAACCCCAGTCGACAATTGAATTCGACTGGGGTTTATTATTTCCCAAAATATCACTGAAAATGGTATATTCCATGACTGCCTCGACTGCAAAGTAACTTAAAATGTTTAATCCTATTTCTAAATCTAGAAAGTAGATTTACCTTTTTTTATCTTGTGCCGTCACATATAAGTATCGATAAAAAAAGCCGACAAACTTATAAAAAAAAGTTTGTCGGCAGACTGCATTGATATACTTAACCATCTTGTTTATTATTTAAATCCAAGGTGCGTCTGTCTTAACAACCTTCGCAAATGCCTTGCTGTGTTCCCTTCTGTCTTTTCTCACCTTTACCCGCTGTTCTGCTGTGTTAAAAAGCATATGCTCTTCCGCTGATTGAGGAACGATTTGTGGAATTTTTGTCGGTTTGCCTTCCTCATCAAGCGCTACAAATGTTAAAAATGATGTTGCAGCAAGCTTACGTTCACCAGTTTTTAAGTTTTCTGCCACTACTTTAACAAATACCTCCATCGAGGATCTGCCTGTATGTGTAACATATGACTCTAGGCATACTGAATCAGTCGGCCTTATAGGCATCAGAAAATCGACGGAATCTGTTGAAGCTGTAACGACATTGCTTCTTGAATGCCTTGATGCTGAAATGGAAGCTACATCATCAATATAGCTCATCAGCTTCCCCCCAAATAAAGAATTATGATTGTTTGTATCAATCGGGAAGATTCGGCTTGTTTTTACTACTAATGAGTCTTTGCAAAATTTCTCTGTTGGCATATTCAAAATGCTGCACTCCTTTTTATGCCTATTGTGACTGCTTCCGAAGATGATATTTAAGGGCCAATAAAAAGTAGCCTATTTGCTTTCTTCTTTGCATAATGGCAATTCCAATAAAAATATTGTAGTAGAACCGTCGGATTTTTGTAAAGATAAAAGTCCTCCAAGCGCTTTTGCCAAAAGCAGGCTGTACGGCAAACCGAGTCCAAGCCCCCGCTCTACATCCTTTTTATTTTTCCCTCTATAGAAGCGTTCGAAAATATAATGCTGCTCTTCAATCGGAATTCCATAGCCATTATCCTCTACCATTATCAGGATATCATCATTGTCGTATTTCAAGCTGACTGACAGCTCGCCAACAGCCTTGCCTTTGATAGCATGAAGGCTATTATTGAGCAGGTTAACAATGATTTGCTGCAGCCGAACACTGTCCGCGTTAGCATATACAGGCTTTTCCATACTATTATAGGTTATCTTTACATTTTTTAATGCATCTGCATGGACGATTTCCCATTGATAGATAATTTCTTTGACAGCAGCCTGAATGTTTATCTTTTCGAGCTTCACTCTGATGGAGCCTGCACTGAAGCTGTTGAAATCAAGCAAATCCTCCACCATACTTTGCAGTCTTTTGGCTTCCTTCAAGCTCATCGCCAAAAACTCTTTTTTTCTGCTGTCTGAAATGATATCATCATTCACTGCTTGAACAAGGGCACTAATGGAGGTAATCGGTGTTTTTAGTTCATGTGTAACTCCTGCAAGGAGCTGTGTACGCAGACCTTCTAATATTTGCAGCCTGTTCGTCATTTCATTAAAGGACAGCACAAGCTGATGCAACTCCTTCTCTTGCACATCCTCACTTAGGCGAATATCATAGTTTCCATTCATTAAGTTTTGGGCCGCATTCGCTACTTCCTCCACCGGCTTTGCCAGCTTCTTCGACAAGGAATAGATGACAAGCCAGCCAAGAATTGCAAGACCTGTTAAAAGCAGTCCAAGCAGCTGGTACTCCTCTGTATTTATGCGAAGCTGATCATGGGGCTGGATAATATACACATTGCCCACTAATTTATCATCCTTCTCTATCGGAGCAATTACAACAGATGCCTTTCGTTTATCGCTAAGCGTTATCGTTTTAACCGTCAGCTCTTCGACCATATCCATAGCCTTTATTTGTTCAAGCTGACCAATATTATTAGGTGTAGGTTCATTTATCACATTCCCCTGTTTATTACCATTTGGGCCCATATCCTGCATGGGAGAAAGAAGATTTATCTCGTCTGAGTCGTCCTTTATATAAACACTCATCGGCTGATAAATGCTTTGTGAATCCTGTCTATCCTGCATAAAAGGGAATCTGATGTCTGTAATATTCTCTAGCTCCTCGTCAGATGCCCTGCCGGCAATTTCCTGGGCAACGAACTTTGTCAGCTCAAGCCTATTTTCTAAGGCATTATGTCTAATCCAAATAATGGAAACAACACCAATAATAACAAGTCCGAGTATTAACGTGAATAAATATCTTTTTGTCCAATAGTATAGTAGCGGAGTTTTCTCCTTACTTTTTCTCTTGAATATAGAATTGATAGCCGAGTCCGCGTAATGTTTTAATTTCCCCATATTCTGCATCCCATCCATTCAAAGATTTCCTGATTCTTTTAATCGCCAAATCAACTGCTCTGTCACTGCCATCATAATCCCTGCCCCACACATGGTCGAGCAGCTGGTCTCTCGTAAAGGTCTGATTTGGATTTTCAGCTAAAAACAGCAACACCGATAAATCTCTCGGTGTAAACGGGACCTCAATGCCATTCAGGAATATTTGATGGGAAAGATTATTTATTTTTAAATTTCCGTAATAGGTCACATCCTCTTCTGCCTGGTACTGAGGCGATCTGCGCAGAACAGCCTGAACCCTTGCTATCACTTCTTCTGCAACGAATGGCTTAGTTATATAATCATCTGCACCCGTGTCAAATCCTTTCAGCTTTTGATCTGTATCTGAAAGAGCAGTGAGCATGATAACAGGACAAGCACTTTTTTTGCGAATATGTGCAAGCACTTCCCAGCCGTCCATATGTGGCATCATGACATCAAGCAGCACCAATGCTGGCACTGCTTCGTCCAGCTTCTCCAATGCCTCTTGTCCATTGTATGCATAGCTGACAGCAAAGCCTTCCTTTTCAAGGTAGGCGCCAAGCACCATGCTTATTGCCAATTCATCTTCCACAATTAATATATGTTTCATTCTATTAAGTCCTTTTTTGTTTTTTACTCATTATACAAGAAGCAAGTGCCAAAAAACTACCACTATAAAAGAGGATCAGGCTTTTACTAGTTACTGATAGTAAAAGCCTGATCCCATTTTTTATTGATATCTTAATGCCTCTAGCGGGCTTAAGTTTGATGCTTTGTTTGCAGGGAATATTCCGAAGATAATTCCGATCAATATGGAGAAGGATACAGAACCTCCGACAATCCACCAAGTGATTTGCATCGTCATATCTAGCATGCTTGACAGAACTTCAGCACTTCCAAGCCCAATCAATGCACCAAGGATACCGCCAAATGCACTTAATACAACTGCTTCAATCAAGAATTGGAGCATAATGTCTTTCTTCTTCGCACCAATTGCTTTTCTAATTCCGATTTCTCTTGTTCTCTCCGTTACAGAAACAAGCATGATATTCATGATACCAATTCCCCCAACAATCAAGGAAATGCTCGCAATACCTGCAAGAAGCAATGTCATCGTGTTGCTGACAGAATCAAGTGCATCAGATACAGAAGACTGATTACGGACAGAATAAGATGTTTCATCTCCGCCAAACTGGTTGTACAGATCCTGCTCCATCTTCGCCATTCCGATTTCAACAGCATCCTCAGAAGACATTTTTACTGTTGCAGATGTTACATATGTCTGTCCGATAAAACGCTGTGCCGTAGTGAAAGGAATCAATACTTGGTCATCGACAGAGCCTGACAGCTCTTCACCTTGCTCCTCTAACACACCAATTACTTTAAATGTTGTGCCATCGATTTTAATCGACTGGTCAACAGCATTGGAGAATCCGAACAATTCTGTCGCAACATTAGAGCCTAACACAACTACTTTATTACGGTTATCAAGATCAATATCCATAATGTTACGCCCTGTACGGACTGTTATGTCATTAACATTTTCATAAGAAGTGTTAACACCTGCCACCGTAACCCCTTCACTTGATGTAGTGCCGTTTTTCAATGTACTGCTAGTAGTAACAGTCGGTGAAACAGCCTCTACCTCTGACAAGTCTTCAAACGACATGAGTTCGTCATATGTGACAACTTCTTCATCACTTGAGTTGCCTGACAGTGAGATGGAAACCGTCGTGCTTCCTAGACTGGAAACCTCATCTGATACCGATTGAGAAGCACCCATACCTAAAGAGGTCAAGGCAATTACGGCGGCAACTCCAATAATGATACCAAGCATCGTCAAGATTGCTCTTAACTTATTCATTGTTATGTTTTTAAAAGATATTTTTATCGCTTGCCCTAATTTCAAGAAACTCCTACCTCCTTTTCCTCCCTAAGTCTTCCATCTTGAATACGAATAACTCGCTTTGCCTGCTTGGCAATTTCAAGATCATGGGTGATTAATATAATTGTATGGCCTTGTTTATTTAAATCCTTAATAAGCTTCATTACTTCAACACCTGTTTTGCTGTCTAAAGCACCTGTTGGTTCATCAGCAAGCAGGATTGGCGGGTTTCCAGCAAGAGCACGAGCAATTGCTACACGCTGCTGCTGGCCTCCTGACAATTCAGTCGGTCTATGACCGGCACGCTCCAGCAAGCCTACCTTTTTTAAAGCGGTCAAGGCAATTTCTTTTCGTTCCTTACTGTTAAGTCCTCTGTATATTAGCGGCAGCTCTACATTTTCAAATGCAGATTGCTTTGTGAGCAAATTAAATGATTGGAAAATAAAACCGATTTTATGGTTTCTCACATCTGCAAGCTGCTTGCTTTTTAATTGAAAGACATTTTGTCCATCAAGGAAGTATTCACCAGAGTCTGGCATATCCAAACAGCCGATCATATTCATCAAGGTCGATTTTCCTGACCCTGATGGACCGATGATGGCGATAAAGTCGCCTTTATTAATCGAGAAGCTCACATTATCCAGTGCCTTAACAGTCTCTCCGCCAAGTGTATATTCCTTATTTAAGTTCTTTATTTCAACAATTCTATTCTCTTCAATCATTAACGGTTCCCTCCTCCGCTGAATCCGCCTGATGGCATTCCGCCGCCGCTTGGCATTTGACCACCTGATGGCATTTGGCCGCCTCCTGGCATCATACCTTGACTGCTGCTGTCACTGCTTGATTCAAATGTTGGAAGAACAACTGTTGTTCCTTCCTCTAAACCACTAGTAATTTCAGCCACATCTTCATTTTCCAAGCCTACTTCTACCGTTTGCTTCGTTGTTGTTGTTTCAGTTGATCCATCTTCACTTGTTGCAGATCCTGATGGAACCAATACATAGTACTCATCATTTTCTTTTTGAACAGCTTCGACAGGCACTGTTACTACATCTGATTTACTGCTTGTTGTGATTGTCGCTTCTGCTGTCATACCAACCAATAATCCAGAAGGCTTCTTCACTTTAACGGTTACTTCATATTTAGCAACACTGGAACCTTCTGATGAAGCAGCTTCTTTTGCAACACTAGTTACTTCCCCAGTAAATTCTTTATCATCCAACGCACTTACTGTAATCGTTGCATCTTGTCCTTCCTTCACTTTAGAGATATCCAGTTCATCTACATTAACAACCATTTCAAGATTATCGTAATCCGTTTCTGTCAGTACCTCTGTTCCCATTGAAACTGTATCGCCTTCTTCTACATTAAGAGCAGTAATTTCCCCAGAGAAGGAAGCTGTTATTGGGTCGATGCTATCATCTTCAAATGTAACGAGCTCATCTCCCTCTTCCACTTCATCTCCAACCGCTACATTGACTTCATCAACTGTTGCATTGCCAGTACTTGTCGCTGTTTCTTTATTAATAGCTGAAATGCTGCCAGTTCCGCTTACTTTAATTTCCACATCGCCAACCTCTGCTGTTGCAGTTTGTGTTGTTGCTTGCGCTGATACTTGCTGTGTTTCATTTTTATTGAAATAAAAGTAAGAACCAAATCCTCCGCCAATTACTACTACAATTGCTCCACTAACGATCCATTTCTTTATGCTTTTCTTCATCCTTCTTCTCATCCTCTTTCTACATTTAGTTTATTTTTATATGCTAGACTTGCATTTTTTCTTAGCTCCAATAGGCTTGTGCCTCTTACAAGTAATAGAATATAAAAGAAATGTGTCAGGAATAAGTCGAGGAAAAACTTTTTTTAAGTTTGTCTAGAAAATGTGTTTTTTCCATACAAAAAAGCGAAGAAACATGGCTTCTCCGCTTTTTTTCTATTATTTACTTGAAAGTAGGGGTGCTGTTACATCCTTTACTCCTACAAGCCCTAATATTGTTAAAAAGATATTTTGCGGGCCAAGATGTGCGTCTGTCGGATCAAAATATTCCTCTAAAGTGTGGAATCCGCCGCTGTTACTGCCGCCTCCGCCTAATGTTACTGCAGGGATACCGAGGCTGATAGGTACATTTGAATCTGTGCTGAAGGCTGGTGAAAGTACTGGATTTAAGCCAAGGGAGGCTGCTGCCGCAATTGTTGTCTCGACGATTTCACTTGTAGGGCTTTGTATCCCTGCCGGCCTGTCGCCAACTTGTTTAATAGTAACGTCAATGGAAGTTTTATCGCTTTTCCAGCGGTTATTTTCCTCTTCTGCTGCCTTCCGCAGGATATGCATGACCTGCTCCTCAAGACGGATTAGCTCTTCTGCAGAATTGGAGCGCATATCGAGCATCATGCTCGCCTCTTCCGCTATCGTATTTACAGAAGTACCTCCTGTTATTGTGCCTACATTAAAGGTAGTTTTTGGTTCAAGGGGTGTCTGCAGATCTCCGATTTTGCTGATTGCCCTTCCAAGTGCATGAATCGGGCTCGGAATGCCAAAGTCACCAAAGCTATGTCCTCCTGAACCTTTGTATGTAATGTGAAAACGATGGCTTCCTGTTCCTAAATATGTAATTCGCTCTGGATGACCTGGTTCAATGGAGATAAAGCCGTCAATATCCTGCCTATCCTCAAACAAGCCCTTGACTCCTCTTAAGTCGCCAAGTCCTTCTTCACCTACTGTTGCACCAAAGATAATATCACCACTTGTTTGGATGTTTGTCTCATTGAACGCTCTCACTAAAGTCAATACAGTTGCAAGCCCTCTGCCATCATCAGAAATTCCCGGCGCATATACCTTGCCATTCTCTCTTCTGACAATAATATCTGTTCCATTCGGAAAAACGGTATCCAAGTGGGCACATACAAAAATTCTCGGACCTTTGCCAGTTCCGTAGCGTGTCCCAAACACATTGCCATGTCTGTCTGTTTGAATATCAGACAGCCCTAAAAGCTCAAGCTTTGACTTATAGACCCGTCCTCTTTCATCCTCCATAAAAACAGGCGCAGGGATTTTTGTTAGCTCAATCTGCTCCTCCAGTGTCGCATCAGCATCCTCTAGTAAATACTCCAGCCCTTTTTGAACGAGGGAATACTCAAGCAATTGCTCAAATACCCCACTTGTTTTTAGATCAGCAACATTATCTCTCAAAAGATACCCCTTCTTTCAATTATTTCGTCTTACAAAATAGAATATTTTTATTATATTCTAAATTTTCTATAAATACTATAAATTAACTTCTCTTTTTTTAAAAAGAAAAAAACCAAACATACTAATGTCTGGTTTGATTGTAAAATAACTTCCAAAGAAAGAAGTATTTATAAGCATTATTGTCTGCTTTCTATTACCACACGCCAGCCATGTCCTGTTCCAAGATTATATTTCTTCGCCATGGACTGCTGATTGATGGCAATACTGAAATAATGGAGAGAATTTAAGTAAGCAATTGGCTCACCAATTGCTGCATCAGCAAACGAATGACCAAATAAAACCTGCTCTCTAAAGATTTCCTCTTCCCCTTCATAGATTGCGATTTTCAATATATCACCGTAACCTATTCCGCTTTGTTTCACTAGTGAAGAATGAATATTTGTCCAGATATTACCGAACCGGTTATCATGAATTTCAATAATCCCATTGAGCTTTCTGTTATCTGAGCTCGCCTTTGTCACCGGTAATGTCACAAGTGCTTGCTTATCTGTTAATGGACCTATGTCATGAAAGCTAATCTGTTCTGAGGCAAGTCTCGCACCAGTATATGCATAAATGTCTCTGCCATGAAAGGTGTAAGATTCTCCGCTATTCGGAAGACGGTTCTTCCCTTCATCCAAAATACGAACCTCTTGTATTTTTTCTAGCATATGTGTAATCGTGCCATTGTCTGGGGTGATTATGTAGTGCCCCTCAGTTGTTTTGGCAACAATGCTTTTTCTGTCAGAGCCGACACCTGGATCCACTACTGAAACAAATACAGACCCTGCCGGCCAATAAGCAACGGTTTGCAATAGGCGGTATGAACCTTCCCATATATTAAAGGGAGGTATATCATGTGTCAGATCAAAAATACGCAAATCAGGCTGTACAGAATTGGCAACCCCATACATTGCCGAAACAGCTCCATCACTTAATCCAAAATCAGATTGCAGAACTAATGCTTTCATGCTCATCATTCCTCTCAAAGCTGCAATATGTGAATATTTGTTTTTCGTATTAATGCTTAGCAAGTATTTATCATTATATGTAGCTGGAAAAACATTATATGCATCAACCCAATATTTCACTGCTGCACCATTATTTAAAGGATAAAAATATATTGACTCACATAGCCTTTTTACTGTAGCATTATTGTTTGGTTTCATACTATTTTGCATGACGTGGTTCGTAACCATCCCACGTAAAAAAACTAAGGGAGAGACAAAAAATATGAAAACTAAAACACTAGCAGTCAATGGTGTTATCGCAGCATTATATATTGTGGTCACTGTTGCCATTGCCCCATTCGGCTTTACGAATGTTCAATTTCGTTTATCCGAAATGTTCAACCATCTTGTAGTCTTTAACAAAAAATACATTTACGGTATTGTTGCAGGGGTATTTCTGGCTAATTTATTCTTTTCGCCAATGGTTGCTTATGACCTTATATTCGGTGTAGGTCAGTCAATTATCAGCTTGCTCATTACAATCATCATTGGGCGTTATGTAAAAGACATTATTAAACGCATGATTATTAATACAATCGTGTTTACTTTTACTATGTTCATTATAGCGTTTGAGCTGAATTTAGCATTTGGTTTGCCATTCCTGTTCACATGGCTGACAACAGCGGCAGGCGAATTTGTTGTGCTAGCAATCGGCGTTCCAATCATCTATTTCATCAACAAGCGAGTTAACTTCGCTTCCCTAATAGAAGAATCAAACAGAACGTATTCAAAAGAATAATATAACAAAATCACCTTAATTAAATTAGGGTGATTTTTTCATATTGTCTTGTGCAATATAAGCTGTTCTCCAATTTTACCGACAGCACGCAAGCCTTTATCTATAAAGCCCGCCTTTTTGTACACATGCTGGGCTGCAGCATTTTCTTTATTCACGGCAAGGATAATTTCATCAGAAAAAGGGAAATTCCCCTTTACAACAAGCGGAAGCTGCTCAAGCATTTTCCCGGCTATGCCCCCTGACTTTAGGTTATTTATCCGGCTGTAGAGCAGTTTTCAATTCCTTTTCAACGGTGAATAGTTCAGTTTCTGCCTTCTGTCTTGTATGATTTCCATCTACTTGAACAGCAATTGTCTCTTCAATCGCAGACAGCAGTTTTTTATGTGTGTCCTTCAGCTCTGCAATTTCAAGCAATTGCTGCTGTGTCTCGCTTCCCTCTGCATGTTGCTTTAGCATTTCTGTATTTTTGTCGAGTATATTTCCTGTAGCATTGCGAATGCTTCTGTCCGTTTCCATTGCATGCTTCTGTCTCAATAATGTTAAGGCAATCGACAGTTGATTTCTCCAAAGAGGTATAGCAGTCATAACAGAGGACTGAATCTTCTCAACGACAGTTTGGTTTGTATTCTGGATAAGCCTGATTTGAGGCGCAGTTTGGATTGTTATTTGTCTGCTGATTTTCAGGTCATATATTCTTTTTTCCAGCCTGTCTGCGAAGTCCTCCATATCTTCCGCTTCCTGCATTTTCATTTCATCCTGCAGCTCTTTTGCAAGCTTCCTCATTTCAGGAAGTTTATGCTCTTTAACCTGTGCAAGTTTCGTTTCTGCTGCGTAAATCAGAATATTTAAGTCATGAAAATATTGCTTATTGCTTTCATATAACTGCTCAAGCAAATGAATATCAGAGATTAGCAGGTTTTTGCTTCTTGTTAGTCTTACACTTAGCCTGTCAATTTGTGCACTTGTTTTTTGATATTTCGAGAGAATTTCCTGGACTGAGCTTTGTGACCTTTTAAAGATGCGAGCAAAGAAGCCTTGTTTTTTTACAGATAATTCATCTGGATTTATATCATCAAGCCGTGCCATCAAATCCTTCATGATGCTGCTCACTTCTCCAACATCCTTTTTTTGAACATGGTCAATCATCGTATGTGAGAAAGATAACAGCCGTTTTTGAGCATCATGCCCGAACCGAATGAGCGCATGATGACTCGACCATTCAAGCCCGTCTGATAGTGCTTTTGCTTTGATCATCTCATCATCAGACAAAACAGGAAAAAGGCGATGAGAATTCGCCTTTTCTTCAGACCTATTTTGTAGGTTTTCGTTTAAATGAATGTCATCCCTTTCGGTCATTTTAACCTCCTGCTTTCATCAATTGGCTTATTGTCTAGTTTTTTCTGGTCGATAGTGTGACGTACGACATCCATTTCAAAATGCAGGTCATCAATATCATCTGAAAGAATTTCATGAAGATCCTCCTCCAGTGTGAAGGAAAGCTTCTCTAATGTATTTCTCGTTTCAGACAGCGTTTCCTGCAAATCATAGTTTTTCTTTGGCTGTGCAGACAGCAAAGCATATTTTTCCGCTATTTCGACCGCTGAATCCAAATGAGCATAATAAAACTTTTCGGCTTTATAGAATCTTTTCGGCTCTTGCTTCGTCAAACGATAGATTTTTTTCGTAACTCTTATAAAATCAATTCTTTTCTTTATTGATGGAAAATGGCGGATTTGGAACATCGCTTTGTTCAACCGCATTATTTTGCCGTTTGCTTCCTTTAGCTGCTTCTGAATAAATTTATATTCCTTCCTCGTCAAGGCATGCTTCTTCAAAAACCTGTGGGATGCCACTCCATCTGTGATGAAATATGCTGCTGTTCCGATAGCCACTGCATACACAACTGACATGAAAAAGTCTTGATTAAAGGCAAACATACATATAAACCAAGTAATAACTCCAGTTGGCAGGGAGACACCCGTTCGGATGAGAAATAGCAAAAATGAGTTCAATCTGATCGACTCCTGACTTTTCGTCCTTTATTATTTTTATACGAACTATTCGTGAAAAAGGTTTCAATTTATATTACTCTTATGCTTTTACAATAACGGATAAGCAAGATTTTTTCCATAGACTTAAAAAGGAATCTTAACTAAGACTTAAGACTGAATTCAGCAGAAATAATCAGTTACTTCTATTATATGCATATACGAATTTACAAATAAACATGCACAAAAAACCTGCTAAAGAAGATTCTTTAGCAGGTTTATGCTTTTTACAAGCCAGTTCTTGTGTGTGGCTGCATATTAGGCAGCTTTTGGTTTGACTTTTTCTCTTTTTTTCCTTGGAATGGTGGTTTAATCGTTACGGCAATTACCAAGGAGATGATGCAAAGAATTGTTAGAATAATAAATGTTGGAATAAATCCTCCTAATAATGCTGCGATAAATGAACCTGCAAGTGCTCCTATACCAAAGCCTTGGTAAATGATACCATAGTTTTTACTTTGGTTCTTCAAACCGAAAAAGTCTGCGACGATTGTAGGGAAAACAGTGATATTTCCGCCAAAACAGAAGGCTATCGTTGCAACACAGGCGAAGAAGATTGGGAAGTTCAATGGAATAAAGCTTAATGTTGCAACAGCAATGGCAGTTGCGAACAATGCGCCTGAAACAACCTTTAATCTGCCAACCTTATCAGACAATGCTCCAAGAACGATGCGGCCTGTCGTATTAAATATTGCGACCAATGCGACTGCATTTGCTGCTGTTGCAGCATTAAGTCCTGCAAGGCTAACACCGATATCCTTAACGATACCAATTAAGTAAAGACCGCTCATACATGCTGTAAAGAAGATAACAAATAATAGATATGCTTGCTTTGTTTTCAGCATTTCCTTTACTGTATAATCCTTTTGGGCTCCATTTGCTGTTGTTGCACTTGATGCGACCTTCGCTTCTCTCAAAAGGAATGAACCGCCGACTACCATAATCAGCACGATGATTCCCCAGAATAAGAAGGTAGAAGTTACCCCAAATGAACTAATGAAATATCCGTTAATATATTTGAATAAAAGACTGCCTGTACCATATGCTCCTACTGAAATACCTGAAATAAGACCTTTTTTCTCTGGAAACCATTTAATTAAGTTTGATAATGTCGTAATGTACGCTGTACCATCTGCAAAACCGACTACCACTCCTGCAAGAACATAAAGCATTCCAAGTGATGATGCTTGAGAGCTCAGCATCAATCCTGCGCCAAGCAATACACCTGAAGCTGCGACTAAGCGGCGAATCCCCCATTTATCTTGAAGCTTACCTGCAAACAATGTGGCAAATGCCAATGCGAAGCTAGTGATGGAGAAGGTTATTGCTACAGAGCTTAATTTCCAGCCAAATGCATCAACAAGCGGCTGATTGAACAAGCTCCATGTATAAATTGTGCCAAGACCCATTTGAACAATGATTGTACCGATTACTATTAATAGTCGGTTTTCTGTGCGGTTTTTCATCTGAAATCTCCTCTTTCCTTGTTTCGGTTTCTTCCTATATCAAACTCTTAACTTGAAAGTTTAAGCGTTTTCTTTATAGGAGGATTATACCTCCGAAACAGATCATAAAATCGTTTTCAGAATGAATTGCACATAATCCGGAATGAACAGCATTTATAGTTGCATAATTTGTCGGAATTCTTTTACTTTGCTTCTGCTTACAGGAACCTCTCCTTTAATATCCTTCAATCTTAAAATATAAGTATGGTTGAACCAAGGAACTATTTCATGTATTTTTGTTAGGTTTACCGTATAAGAACGATGACATTTGAAGAAAAGATCCTCTGGTAGCTTTGCATGAAACTCGGATATACTCATCGGCATCATGTATTCGTCCGTTTTCGTATAAACGATCGTCACCTTTTCACTTGCAGACGCGTAATAAATATCATTAACGTCTGTTACAATGATATTTTCATTTTTACGAAGGTTGATCCTCCTGCTTGTCCCTTGCTCTATAGCAGGCTCTTTCTCTCCTTCATCACTACGGTCCTTCTTAAAGGCGGCTTCAAGCTTTTTCAGCATCGCTGCAATTCGCTTTTCATCATACGGCTTTAAAATATAATCAAATGCTTCTAATTCAAATGCTTGTGCTGCATGCTCCTTATAGGCAGTGGTGAAAATAATAAACGGTTTCTTGGCAAATTTGCTAATATTGCCTGCCAAGAGCATTCCATCTAGGGAAGGGATATTAATATCAAGAAAGATTGCATCCACTTCCTCCTCCTGTAAAAATTTAAATACATCCAGCCCATCCTCAAATGTCTCGACAATTTTAATTCCACTATGTGTTTCGATTAAATATTCCAGTTCTTCCTTTGCCGGAATTTCATCTTCTACTATTATCGCTCTCATCGTTTCTCCTTCGTAATGTCAAAATATACTTTTGTGCCTGGATTTAATCTTTCAATGACAAGTCCTGTTCCATAAATCAACTTCACTCTTTCATGGACATTTGCCAAACCGATATGTCTTGATGACATTTCGCCACGATATAGCTGATCGATGATTTCTTCCTTAATGCCCTCCCCTGTATCCTCAACACTAACCCTTATACTGCTACCAAGATCCTTGACAGATATAGTGATGAGACCAGGAGCTTTTCTTTTCAGAATGCCATGAACAACTGCATTTTCAACTAATGGCTGGATGAGAAGACTTGGAACCTTAATTTGAACATCGTCAATATCATATTCAACTTGAAGCTTGCTTCCAAATCTCGCCTTTTCGATATCAATATAATCATGTACCTGCTGTAATGCTAAATGGATATCAATTAATTCATCCTCGACCTCCAGGTTATAGCGCATATATCCTGATAGGCTAATTATTAATTCTCTGGCTTTTTCCGGATTCCGTCTTGTTGTTGAAGCAATGGCATTTAATGCATTGAAAAGGAAATGAGGATTGATTTTTGTTTGCAATGCCCTCAATTCGGCTTTATTGGCAGCTTCTTTAATTTGTTCAACTCTAGAAACCTCCATTAATGTCGAGATGATTTGAGCAAGTCCAATCGCCATCGTTTGAAGCGTATGTGTGATAGTATATGCCTTACGGTAGTAAATCTTTAATGTCCCTGTCACAATGCCTCTTTCCTCTAAAGGAATAATGAGCAAACAATGAATTTGCGGTGTATGATGGTCTGCAATATTATTGCGTATTGTTATCTTGCCGCTTTTTATCGTTTCCTTTGTTAAACCACTGATTATTTCGCGGCCATTCTTGTACTTTTCCTCGCCAAAGCCAACATATGCAAGGACATCCCTTGTATCTGTGATAGCAACAGCATCTGCTTTAATTTCCTTTTGGATTATCCTGCAAATCTTGTGGAGTGATTCGCTGTTAATAGACCGGAAGTAAGGCAGCGTTTTGTTGGCGATTCCTAATGCAAGCTGTGCCTGCTTTGCAGCAATTCTTTCCTTTTCACCTTCGACACTTGCAATCATTAACACGATAAAGCCAATACTTACTTGTCCTAATATCATCGGTAACGCAATTTGGGAAACAATGTCTAAACCTAAAGAGAAGGGTTCTGCCATAACAAGTATCAATACCATTGTCAGCACTTCACAAATCATTCCGGCAGCTATTCCGTAAACCCACCTGTTTTGTTTCTTTACACGAAAATAAATAATGCCTGAAACGATACCGGCCAATATACTCGTAATTAAACAAGGTATGGACGTGACTCCGCCTATATCAATTAGGTATCGATGAACCCCTGAAACGATTCCTGTAATGATGCCAACCCAAGGACCAAACAAAATCCCTCCGGACATAACCGCAATGATGCGGATATTAACAATGGAGCCTTCCACCTCAATACCGGAATAGGTACCAAACAATGCGAAAGCACAAAATATAATTGTTATGAGTGTCAATTCTGTTGGAGAATGATTTTCCTTTTGAAGTGTCTCCTTGAATTTTGGCACCCTTGATAAAAAAAACAAGGAAATAAGCAGCAATGCTGCTCTTTCAATTAATTGAATGAGCATTTGGATTTCCGTTGAAGCGTACATCTACAATCCCCCTCTAGTTGCTATTATGCTATGTATGTATATCTATTATATATTAGCAGTTAAAAATGCTGGCTTCATCCGAAATGATATTGTCATTTTATCGCAAAAGAAAAAACCTGCCAAAAATGCAGCAGGTTTTCATCTAGCGCTTATTGCTTTTCGGATCAAGAGCATCACGCAAGCCGTCTCCGATAAAGTTAATGCACAATACTGTTACAAAGATACATAATCCTGGCGGTACCCACGCCTCAGGGCTGTTTCTTAAGATACGAATGCTTTGTGCTTCAGAAATCATATTTCCCCATGTCGGAGTTGGCTGCGGTATTCCAAAACCGATGAAGCTCATTGCAGATTCAATGATAATATATGTTGCCATCATCAATGTAGCGTTAACGACAATTGGTCCAATTGCATTCGGAATAAAATGCTTAAAGATGATTCGGAAATCACTTGCGCCTATTGCCTTTGCTCCATGCACAAATTCTTGTTCCCTTAAGGATAAGTAGGTTCCCCTTATAATCCTCGTCAAATTCGGCCACGAGGTTATCGCTATAATGGCGACGAAGCTGCCGATTGACACCTTTGGCATAATAGAAACTACCGTCAATGCAATAACGATGAATGGAAGCATCATGATGATATCAGCGATACGCATGATGGTTGCATCAACAAGGCCGCCATAATAACCTGCAATAGATCCTAAAAGCACACCGATAACCAATGTACATACCATTGCAGAGAAACCGACAATAAGGGAGATTCTACCGCCATACAGTAGCCGCGCAAGATTGTCTCTTCCTGAACCATCGTTACCAAGCGGATGGTCTGCGCTTGGTCCGTGTTCAACCATCATCAAATTTGATTTGGTCGGATTTTGATCTGTTAAAAGTGGTGCAAAAATCACTGCTAAAATGATAATCGTTAATACAATTACACCGAGTACAGCCAATTTATTTTTCATAAACCGTCCTAGCGCAATTTGGCCAGGAGTTTTACTCTTTTTATTTTCTACTTTAATAGGTAGATTTGGTTCTGTTTCGACCGTTTGTTGATTCAGTTGCATTGTTCATTCACCTCACTCATATCGAATTCTAGGGTCAACAAGGCTGTAGCCGATATCTGCCAGCAGATTTCCCAATAATGTAAAGAAACCAATCATTAAAGTAATAACCATGATAACAGGGTAATCCTTGCTGGAAATAGAGTTAATGAACAATGTCCCGAGGCCAGGATATTGATATACCCCCTCTGTAATAATCGCTCCACCCAGCAGGGCGCCGATTTCAAAGCCTAGCAATGTTACGATTGGAATCAAGGCATTTCTCAATGTATGCTTGTACAATACTGTGTTTTCGGTCATCCCTTTTGCTCTTGCTGTACGAATATAGTCACCAGACAGTACATCAAGCACTTCTGAACGCATATACCGTGTATATGTAGCCATTCCACCTAATCCCAGAGTCAGCCCTGGCAATATTAAATGATGCAGTTTATCCCAAAAGAGCTCTGCACCTTGCAGATTAGGACTCGAGACCGTACCTTGCGACGGGAACCAGCCGAGCTGAATTGCAAAGAAGTAAATTGCCACTAACCCAAAGAAAAAACTCGGAATTGCCAGTCCAAAAAAACTAAAAGTTGTTACGGAGTAATCCAGCACAGAATATGGTTTTCTAGCTGAGTAAATTCCGATTGGAATCGAAAATAAAATCGTAATAATTAAAGAAAAGGTTCCTAATGTGAGTGTATTGCTGACTCTGGATTCGAGCAGGTCTGTCACTTCACGCCCCTTATATACGATTGATTCACCAAAGTCCCCCTGAACGATATTTCCTAACCAACGGAAATATTGCACATAAATGGGATCATTAAGCCCTAAAGCTTCTTTTTGCTGTTCGTATACTTCTGGGTCTACATTCGGATCAAGCTTTCCAGTAAAGGGATCGCCAGGAGCCGCCTGCATTAAGCCAAATACGATAACCGTCAATGCAAATAGCATTGGAATGAACACTAATACACGACGAATAATATACTTATACATTGCTCCCCCTCCATTTCTAATGTTGTATTTATAAAGTCATAGATTAGTTTTAAACCTTTTTCGGTTCATTTCGTGCAGACCACAGCACCACACGAAATGAACCAAAATATGGCTGAAATCATCAAGAGAAAAGGGGCTCCCCTTAAAAGGTTGCCCGCACCTCGGTAACAGAATAGTTTGCCAGCAAAATATCCAGTTTTGATACGGACTCTGAAAAGCGGGAGCCCCCTTTTAAATAACTATTATTCTGTAACACTCCATAAATGTGTGTTATTCAAGAATGAGTATGGCAATACATCAACGCCTTGTAGACGTTTGTTATATGCCCATAGGCTGTTTTGAGCATATAGAATTAATGCTGGAAGATCTTCTGAGAACTTCACTTGCCATTCGCTGTATTTCTCTTTTCTATAATCTTGTTCAAATGCATCTGGTGGTGTAAATGCGTCTGCTAGAAGCTGTTCTGCTTCTGGATTATTCCAACGGGAATAGTTGTACGCAGCTTTAGAAGACCATAGTCCGCTCGGATCTGGATCTGTGCTGTCTAAGCTCCAGCCAAGTAAGTATAGATCCCAATCTTGTGCATTCTTTTCTAAATCTTCAAAGTAAGCAGCAGCTTGCTTCGGCTGGCGCAAGTCAATTTTAATGCCAACAGCTTCAAGATACTCTTGAATGATTGGTGCTGATTTTTCACGAATTTGGTTTCCTAATGGATAGTTCAGGTTCAACACCCACTCATTTCCATCTGGATCTTCACGGAAGCCATCGCCATTTGTATCTTTATAGCCTGCTTCATCTAGCAATGATTTTGCTTTTTCTGCATCAAACTTATACTGGTTAGGTTTTGTATCATCATATGCCCAGAATTGTGTAGCGATTGGAGAGTTCTGAACTACTCCTTTACCATAAAGCAAGCCATTGATGATTGCTTCACGATCAACTGCATATGCAATTGCCTGACGGACTTTTTGGTTAGAAAGCTTTTTGTTTTCTGTCCATTTAGATGGATCTAACGATGTATCGCCTTGTTCACGATGGTTAACCATCATGCCCATTACCTGATAGCCAAAGTCTGGCTGTTCAATGATTTCAACATTGTCGTTTGCTGCAACTGACTCATAGTCTGCAGCCTGAATTCCAGTTGGATCTGCAACAAAATCCACTTCGCCGCTTTCAAGCATACCAAGGATGACAGATTGGTCTACAACCTTCCAAACGATGCTGTCTAGCTTAGGAGCACCCTGCCAGTAGTCTTCGTTTTTCTCAAGAACGTATTGCTCACCTTCTACAACATTAGTCAATTTGAATGGACCAGTACCAATAACGTCTTTTGTTGTAGCTGCAGCTTTAGGCATGTCAGCGATTGCAATATCCTTAAAGATATGCTCAGGAATAATTGGGAAGCTTGAATCAGAAAGTGCTAGCACATTCGGATTTGCATATTTGAATGTTACAGTATTGTCGTCAACTGCAACAACACCTTCGAATTCATCTGTTTTGCCTGTTGAGAAGTCTTCATAGCCTAACAGTCTTTCAACATATTGCGTACGAATACCGCCAGCCTCAACATATCCAGGGCTTGCAATCGATTTGTATGTAAATACGACATCGTTTGCAGTGAATGGCTCTCCATCTTGCCATTTCACGTTTTCTTCTAAGTGGAATGTAACTTCTGTTTGGTCTTCGTTAAATTCCCAGTCTTTCGCTAATTTCGGAATGAAATCAAGGTTTTCATCTTGTCCTAATAAACCTTCATGCGTTAAAGATAAGATATTGTTCTCATATGCATCAGCATAAAAAATCGGGTTGAATAGTCCAGCAGGTGCTGTATCCATTGCACCAGTTACAGTGCCGCCATCAACTGCTTCTCCAGGCTCTGAGTTCGTGTCATCACTACTGTTGCTGCACGCAGCTAAAATACTGCCGAGCACTAACGTCAAGCATAATACAAGTAACCAATTTTTCTTTTTCAACGTCGTTCCCCCTTAAAATATAGTTATCTGTAGAAATCGCAAACCAAACTCGGTTCAACAACCACCTCCTTAAAAGATTAATAATCAATCTTCTTTACTGTATAAGTGGCATGCAACGAAGTGTCCTTCCGAAACTTCCGTTAAGTCCGGGCGCACAATAGCACATCTTTCATGTGCTTTTGGACAGCGAGTTCGGAATGCGCATCCTGACGGTGGATTAGATGGGCTTGGCAGGTCACCCTTCAGAATGATTTTTTCTCTCTTTTTAGTCACATCGGTTGTCGGAACTGCTGATAAAAGCGCCTGTGTATATGGATGAAGCGGTGTTTCATATAGCCCTTGCTTAGGTGCCAGCTCCGCAATTCTTCCTAAATACATTACTGCTACACGATCACTTATATGTTTAACAACACTCAAATCATGGGCAATAAAAAGGTATGTCAAATTAAATTCTTCCTGCAAATCAGCCATCAAGTTTAAAACCTGTGCCTGGATAGAAACATCCAAAGCTGAAACCGGCTCATCACAAACAATAAATTTAGGATTTAGCGCAAGCGCTCTCGCAATGCTGATACGTTGCCTTTGACCACCAGAAAATTCATGGGGATATTTCGTTCGTGCATCTGCTCGGAGGCCAACCTTTTCCAGCAGACTGATTGCTTTTTCCTCCCGCTCCCGTCGATTTAACTTTGTTTGTACAAGCAGCGGTTCTTCGATAAGCTCTTGGACACTCATTTTTCCGTTTAATGAAGCGAACGGGTCCTGAAAGACAATTTGCATATCTTTTCTGATTGGACGCATCTTTCTGTTATTTAATGTAGTGATGTCTTGCTCTTCAAACTGAATACTACCTTCTGTCGGGTCAAGCAGCCGCAGAATGACTCGTCCTAACGTAGATTTTCCTGAACCTGATTCACCAACAAGTCCGAGCGTTTCTCCTCTGATGACATTTAAGGAAATATCATCAACTGCTTTAACATGGCCGACCGTATGCTTCAAGACGCCACCCTTGATCGGGAAGTATTTCTTAATGTTTTTCGCTTGAAGAATATAATCTTCTTCGGTCTTTTTTAATAAATCTTGCTCCATCAATGACATGAAATATTATTCCTCCTATTCATACAGGTAGCAGCGCACCTTATGGTTTTGTCCATTATCTAGAAGATTAGGATTGCTAACACGGCATTTATCCATCACATGCTTGCATCTGTCAGAAAAACGGCAGCCAACAGGGAAATCATAGGCAGGCGGAACTGTTCCCTTAATTACTCCAAGTCTGTCGACATCGTCTTCTAATTTAGGTAAGCTTTCTAGAAGTCCATTAGTGTACGGATGCTTCGGATCAAGGAACATGGTATTTACTTTTGCCTGCTCCACAATCTGTCCTCCATACATAACCATAACCCTGTCTGCATATTCAGCTACGACACCTAAGTCATGTGTTATTAACAATACTGCCATGTTAAATTTTTTCTTCATCTCGTCCAACAGATCCAAAATTTGTGCTTGAATTGTTACATCGAGAGCTGTAGTCGGCTCATCTGCAATTAACAGCTTCGGCTCACAGGAAATAGCTATTGCAATCATCGCACGCTGGCGCATCCCGCCTGACAGTTGATGGGGATATTCATTTACTGTCTCTTCTGCCCTTGGAAAACCAACTATTCTTAATAGCTCGATTGCTCTGTTACGCGCTTCCTCCTTTGAGACTTTCTTATGCTTTCTAATTGTTTCTATAAGCTGGTTTCCAATTGTAAATACAGGATTTAACGCTGTCATCGGCTCTTGGAAAACCATCGCAATTTCACTTCCGCGAAGCTTAGCCATCTGCTTGTCAGAATAAGGAACAATATCTTGGCCGTTAAAGCGAATTTGCCCTCCTTTGATTTTTCCAGGCTTACCAACAAGCTTCATTATAGAAAGAGAGGTGATGCTTTTGCCGCTTCCTGATTCACCAACGAGTGCTACTGTCTCACCAGGATTTATGGAAAAATCAACACCGTCCACTGCTTTTGCCACTCTGTGTTTATCCACTTGAAAATACGTTTTTAAACCTTCAACTTCTAATAACGCATGTTTTGTCATATACTCACCTCTGCTATAATCCTTGGATTCTTGTAATTTGTGTTATGTACTCTGGGTAGTAAAAAATGGGTAGGATAAAATTTAATAATCAATTTTGAATTGAGGGAACTTTTTAATTTAAATAATTATTCTGAAAATAGAAACCGTTTTGATAAATAATATAATACCTTCTATAATTCTTGTAAAGACAAATTTTTCAGAAAAATAGATTTTTTGTAGAATCGACTAGGTTTCCCGTCGAATTCTCCGCTATTCTCCTACATTCTTATCCGTTTACCAAGAAGGTTATTTCACTAAATATAATATACAAAGATAATAGTTTCCCTTAACATTCGTATAATTCCGACCTCATCCCCTCTTAAATAGTAAACATCATAATTATAGTAAAAACTTGATATTATTGGAATAAAAACATTAATCGACAAACAAAAAGCACAATCGTTTCTCTCAGATAGACAGCATTTATTCTCAGTCGACACTATAAATTATACTAATATAATTCTTTTACTTTCTGTTAATCTATCTCTTTCTGTTGTAATCCTTAAAATGAATAAATTGTTACCTAATATTCATTTTTTTATATTAAAAAAGAAATTTAACTATAGATACGTACAAACCTTATGAAATATGTGTAAAAAAAAAGTTAAAATGAATAATATTAATTCCTTTTATTCACTATCTTTTTAGAGGATTAACGGGGAAAAGGAAGCAAAAAAGCCTCCTTCATCAAGTGGGGAAATTTGTTTTTGGATTTATTTGTTTTTCAAGTGGGCTTGGAATATTCAGTTGGATCTAGTTTATCCATAATCTCATCGCAAAGCTCCTTCATGATTTCCTGTTGTGAAATGAGATCGGCATCCTTCATCATTTGTAAATACAGAACTGTTTGCATTAGCAGTGATTTTGCCTCCCCCTCTGAAAGGTCCTTTATGTTTTTTTGAAGCTCACTAATCATATATACCTCCACATTTGACATGTCTATATCACCAATTACTTATTTTAACCGTATCTTATAGAATTTTCCATTGTAAAACGAGTAAATCTTTTTGATATTCCATGCTGTACAAATATATGTTAAATAAGCCACAAAAAAAGAGCCTATGTTTATAGACTCTCTGCAAACTTTTATTTAAATATTCCGAATGGCTTGCCAATCGGCAATACGATTTTTCCAAAATGTGTGTTAAGCACGATTGCACCACATCCGTAAAAAGATAATAGGGCGATACAAAGCTCTGCAATACCTGCAATCGTATGTGTTACTTCGTACATGACATCAAAAGAGCTTAAAGAAAGTCCAATAAATAGGATATCAATAAAGACGAAAATAAAGAAAAGAACTTTATGTGTCTCTAATGCGCCAATTGTCATAAACAGACTAAAGATCAAATAGCCGATGAAAGCAAAGCCAAGTTGTTTTGGATCAACATTTTGTGCAAGTACTTCGCCAAACGCTCCTAGCTGAATTAACCAAGAAAAGCCTACACCAAACCAGAATAAGCCAAACGCTGCAAAAGCGGTAGTTCCAAAGATATTGTTATGCTTCGCATCAAGCAAAGCTGCGATCAATTGAGCTAATCCACCCAAAAAGAACGCCCACGGCAAAATAAAAGATAACCCTTCTGTTAAACCCAGCTTTTGTGAAGATGCTACCAATGTAACCATTGCTAGACCAAATAGTCCAAGTGCAGATGGATCTGCCGTCACCATTTTTACTTGGGTATAGTTCTTGTTGCTCATAAATTCCTCCTATAATAAAAAAACATACTTATGTAATGTATAGGATTAGCAGTATTGTGTCAATTAAATTTTTCATAAAAAACATCCTTGCAACTATACAAGGATGTTTTTTTCATATTAAGTAAAGCTTTTTTCTAATTCATCTATTAAGCTGCCAACATAAGCGACTGCTTTACTGATTGGTTCAGATGTGGACATATCAACATTTCCGAGCTTCATTAAATCAATGGGCTTTAATGTTCCGCCTGCCTTTAGTGCTGATAGCCAGCGGTCAACAGCAGGCTGCCCTTCTTCTTGAATCATTAAGGATGCAGCAGTTGAGGCTGTCAGTCCTGCCGAATACGTATATGGATATAGCCCCATATAATAATGCGGCTGTCGCATCCAAGTAAGGCCGGCTCCTTCATCCAGTTCCACACTGTCCCCCCAGAATGCCGCAAGAAGCTCAAGATTTTGTTCACATAGCAGCTTTGCAGTTATCGGCGTGCCTTTTTCTGCAAGTGTATAAACTCGGCGTTGCAGTTCGCCCTCTAAAATATGTGTAACAAAGTTATGATAATACGTTCCCAATGATTGCAGAATAACCCAGCGGCGCATCCTGTCATTATCCGATTTCTCCAAAATATGCTTACTTAAAAGCATTTCATTCATTGTTGAAGGTGCTTCAATAAAATATCTTGATGGACGTGTATTCGAAATCGACTGATTCCTGCCTGCCAGAACAAAATGACCTGCGTGTCCGAGCTCATGAGCAAGTGTAAAGGCATTACGCATCGAATTATTCCAAGTCATCATAATATACGGATGTGCCCCATATGGACTTGAGCAAAAGGCTCCAGATCGCTTACCAAGATTGTCTGCCCTGTCGACCCAGCGATTTTCCAATCCCTGTCTCATTATTTCCGCATATTCCGGCCCCATTATTTTAAGGGCTTCAAGCACAAGCTCTGCCGCTTCATCATAAGAAATTTCCGGATTATAATCAGCATCTAATGGTGCCTTTAAATCACTGTAACAAAGTTGATCAAGTCCAAGAACACTCCTTTTCAACCTGGCATAGCGGCGCATATGAGGAGCAAGCTCTGTTAAAATTGTATCAAGCTGATTATGATACATTTCCTTTGTAACCTGCTGCTCAAATAGCAGCATTTCCGTAACAGACTCATACTTTCGTAATTTCGCTTCAACCACTTGCTTCTTCACTTCTGTCGCAAGGGTTCCTGCATATGTATTTTTGTACCTATCTAATGTTTCGATAAAAGCAGCATAAGCCTTGCGCCTAATATCTGTATCTGGAGACTCTTCATACTTAGCGTATAAATTAAATGTTAAAGGGTGAAGAGTCCCATCTGTTGTTGTAAAAGAGGAAAAGCTCATATCTGACGTTTTGCTGCGCTGGTAAATCATATAAGGAGACTCATGAATCTCACTGTATGCGGCTAAGACTTGCTCTGTCTCTGGGGAAAGCATATGTGCCTTTTCCTCGAATAAATCACTGAGCATCTTCGTATAATCCTTTAGTCCGCTTTCTTGCTCTAAAAATATACCTACTTTCTCCTCTGACAGTGCAAGTATCTCTGAATCAATAAAGGACACGCTGCTACGAACTGTGGCATACACAGAGGCTGCAATAGCATCATTTGCTTGATTAGCAGGGTCTGTCCCATCCGCAGACTGGTTTAAGCTTGCATACGTCATCACCCGGGCAACCCGCTCCTCCAACGAGTCTCTTTCAAGAAGACATTGCAGGAGGTTTATAGCACTGCTTCCAAGGCTCCCCTTATATTCTACAAGCTTTTCTAAATCGAGTGCGATTGCATCAAGCTCCTTCTTCCATGCTTTCTCACAAGGAAACAATTCAGATAAATCCCATGTTTCTTCAACTGAAACATCTTTCCTTGCCAGTGTTTTACTTTGCAGCTTATTCATTGTAAGGCTTCTCCCCTTTGTTTATATTTCGATATTCGAAACGAACAACTTTATTATATAAGAAAACTGCAAATTTTCAAATTATTTACCGAATAAACGTATATTATCATATTCTTTACACTTTTCTACAATTACCTCTAAATAATTATGTTATGTTAAAAGAGCAATATACTATATGAAACAGGGAGGTAAATGATGAAAAAAAGTGGAAAAATTTATTTTTTACTTTTCGTGATTTTTACTTTAGCAGTCTCGCTTTTCCCTGCAGCTCCTACAAAAGCTGCTACTTTGTCCGTTTCAGAAGCAATAAGGATACAGAACGGTTCAACTCAAGAACTAGAAGGATACATAGTCGGTAAGCCAATTTCCGCTTCCTCCGTCCAAACTAGCAGCTTCTCTGACGATTATGCACTCGCTCTTGCAGACAACCCAACAGAAAAAAACACTGGCTCTATGCTATATGTGCAAATTCCCTCATCCTTTCGAGCGAGCTTTGGATTAAAATCAAATCCTAATTTGATTGGTACTAAAATTATCGTAACGGGAAGCACTTCAGCCTACTTCTCTCACCCTGGATTAAAAAATGTAACAGCTATGTCAAAAAGCACTGAAGGATCAACTCCAGTTCCAAATGAGCCTGAAGAAGATTCAGAGCAAGCCCCACCTTCTGGTAACTATGAAGGCTATTATAACAGTGCCAGCGGTAAAACAGGCTCAAGCCTTAAAGCAGCTTTGCATGAGATAATTGATGATCATACAAAGCTTTCTTACAGTGCTGTTTGGGATGCACTTCGCCATACAGACGAGGATCCAAATAACCGCAATAATGTCATATTGCTATATACAGGCAGGTCACAAAACAAAACCTCCAACGGCGGTGGTGTCGATCAATGGAACAGGGAGCATGTTTGGGCGAAATCTCACGGCGACTTTGGAACATCAATGGGAGCAGGCACTGACTTGCACCATTTGCGCCCTACAGATGTGTCTGTCAATTCAGCTCGCGGAAACAAGGACTTCGATGATGGTGGAACTGCCCAGAAGGAAGCACCAGATACTTTCGCTGACAGTGATTCTTGGGAGCCCCGTGACGAGGTCAAAGGTGACATTGCCCGAATGATTTTTTATATGGCTGTGCGCTACGAAGGTGACAGTGGTGAATTAGATTTAGAAGTATCAGAAAAAGTAAGTAATGGTTCTGCTCCATTACACGGAAAACTATCGACATTAAAACGCTGGAATGAGCTTGATCCTGTCGATGACTTTGAACGAAACAGGAATGAAGTCATCTTTACAGATTACCAGCATAATCGAAACCCATTTATTGACCACCCTGAATGGGTCGAAGCAATCTGGTAAAAAAGGAAACGGGCCGGCAAACAGCGGGCCCGTTTTATTATTGACGTTTTTTAGTTTTCTTGTTATTTTTCTTTTCTGCTTCTGACAATGGTTCATTCGCGAATTCATGGTCATAGGCTCTTGATAAATTTCCTTTAACGCCTTCTTGTTTACCATTCTTTTTTGTTGTCATTTATAACACCTCCAGAGCTTAGTGTACGTAACAATTTTTATTATTATGTACTAGCACTCTTTGGGAGGCTATTGCTTTCCATGCATAACTTTTTTGAATACCATTTGCTTTAAACCATCATCCTTCTGGTAAGCAATTGCTGATGCAGCAAGCAACAGCACTCCTGTGAGAATAAAAACACTATACGCTGGGAAGATGCCGCCTAAAAATCCGCCGAGCATCGGCCCAATCATTCCGCCAATCTGGTTGGCAGTTTGGTTCAAGCCAAACGCTCTGCCGCGAAAATCCTCTGCCGTCGCTTTAACTACAAGTCCGTTCAATGCTGGGAAAACTGCACAGAAGAAAATTCCGAATACAAACCGCGTAATGGAGAAGCCCCATATGTTTTGGAAGATGATTTGTGAGAAAGTCCCTAACCCACCGCCAAGCAAACCGATAAACAATATTCTGTTAAAGCCAATTTTATCTGCCAGTTTACCCCAATATGGCGCAAACAGCACACTTGCTATTCCAGGGAGGGAAAAGACAACCCCTGCAAGTAACGATGCATTGGCAGTTGTTCCGCCTAAATCAACAATGTACAGCGGAAGAATTGGTTCAATGGACAGAATGGAACAAGAAGTAACAATTGTCAGAAGCATAACGAGCATCAGTGGACGGTTTGACCATGCAATCTTAATGTCGTTTTTAACAGATCCCTTTTCCTTGCTCGGTTTAAAGTTCTCCTCTTTTACAAAGAAGATAATTAAAAACGTTGCCAGAAAAACAATAAAACCAGCACTGGCAAATGCCAATCTGTTACCGACCAGCTCTGCCATAACTCCACCAAGCAGCGGCCCGACTATTCCACCAGTAGCACTTGCTGTGGCAATCATTGATAGTGCATACCCTACTCTTTCTGTCGGCGTATTTGTTCCAACTAAAGCAATCGCACCAGGAATAAAGCCTGACAGTAGTCCTTGCATAATTCTTAATATAAGTAATTCATAAGGATTTGTAACAAATGCAGCCAATGTGTAAATAATAAACAAAGCAAAGCCTGCCCTGACTATCATTGGCTTTCTGCCATATTTATCAGCAATTCTTCCCCAAAACGGTGAGGAAAGTGCTCCAGCAAAAAACGCTGAACTGAATAAGATTCCTGCCCATAACTCTGTATGCTCATGGACATCGATTTCCAGCAGGAAAATCGGCAAAAACGGAATGACCATATAAAAGCTCGCTGCTGTAAAAAAAACACCAACCCACAACACAAGTAAATTTCGCTTCCATCTTAGCATGCCGTTCGCGCTCCTAAGCTCATCATATAACAATCAATGAGTAGTTTTAATATTCTTAATAATAACACATCCAGAAATTATTTTCATTCCCGAAATTTCTGTTTTCCGAAGAAAAGGCGGCTGTAATGGTTATTCTGTCAAGGCTTTTATGCTTTTTAACATTTTGTGAAAAAATAAAAATGTACAGTAATCACTGTACATTTTCAAAATTTATTTTATAGTCTAGAGTCATTTAAGGCTTTTTTCAGCTTCACTGCCTCGTCCAAATCAAGTGTTACTCCTTTACCCATTTTTTCATGGTTTGGAGCCCAGTCACGGATATCATACTTCGGTTCACGGCCATTCCAGCTGATTAAGTTCAGCTCCTTTGTCCACCCTTTTGCGGATTCAGATAGAACCATAATATGTTCAGTGATTTCAAATTTAATTTCAGCCACGCTACTACCTCCTAATGAGAATGACAGACAATATATATTCTCTTTTTATTATATATTTTTTGTCTTCTTTTAGGCGACGTACTTTCTTTATTTTTCTTGTCTTGGCTTTGTCAGGGCTTAATCTATTAACGAATAGATTATTATTAAACTGCTAATCTAGTTAACAACAAGCGCTCTTTTTCCCATTGCATTATAAATATTGATAAATTTTGTTTTTTCTATTCTGCTATTTTTTCCGCTCAAGCTTGTTGATTCACCATCATTAAAGTAGACATACTTGCTGTCCACACCTGTGACTACAATACAGTGCAGTGGTCTTGGTGCTTGAATTGTTTTGCCCTTCGGTGTTTTCCATGTTCTTTTCGTCGGCATCTCATGCGTAACTGTAAACCATATGAGAGTCGGCGCGCCTTTTTTGACATATCCTTCGATAACACTGAAGTTCTTTCCATATAGTGCAAGTCCACCTTTTCGGTAATTGTCGAGAACCTCTTTAAGTGGATTTGGATTAATTGTTATTCCATTCCCAAAAGGATCACCGACAAATCCAACCTCAGGATCACCCCAAATTTTGATTGAATTATCCTTGTTTCTGACAACTGCTGTCTTGTCTTTCGGCATTTGCTTCGCCAGCACTGTCTTATCCACATTTTTGCCGTAAAAGGCAAGTGCCATTGCCAATGCAGTCACTTCACATCCAGAAGGAAGCTGTGGCCTTTGCTTGATAAGCGGGACATTTAAAACAGACGTCTTGGAGATATACTCTCCGCTCACATATCCTGTCTTCCCACTATAGTTAATTTGATACCAACCGCTCTTCATTGTTTTTTTGACAGATACAACCTGGTTTCTTTTTAATGTGCCAATTTTTTTATACTTCGTTCCTTCACCGCTGCGCACATTAAGTGTGGAAGCATTGACTGAATACACTGTGACTTTTTTCGAGGCTGCTTCAGCTTGACTGCTGAAAGACCCTCCCATCAGTTGGATGAAGAGTACAGCAATGGCAATTCTCGCAATCCATGCTCTGGCTGAATAGGCTTTTTCTACTGTTAAATTTTGCATTTCATTTCCCCTGCTTACGTACTATATTACAGGTATATATTACTGCATTATCCAAAATGTTGAAACAGGTATATCCTATCAGATTACACAAAAAAATGCTCCTCCTTAAAGAAGAGCATTTTTCGTGTAATCTTTTATCGATCTCTGTTCACAAAATAATCGAGCAAATATTTTAAGAAGGCAGGGTTGCGTGGCGCTTGCTCTAATGTCTCAACAGCAAGACAATAATGTTCCCACATCGCCATTTTCGCTCCGTCTATCCCGAGGATCGATACAAAAGTGGTTTGATTGTTGTCTGCATCAATTCCAGCCTGCTTTCCAAGCTGACTTGTATCTCCTTCGACATCAAGCAAATCATCCTTAATTTGAAAAGCAATACCGGCATGGTAGGAAAACTTCTTCCATATGTCCATTTCCGCTTCATCTGCCTTTGCAAGAATGGCAGGCATAATCAAACAAACCTCAAATGCCATTCCCGTCTTATAGAAGCTCTTCCTGTTCAGCTCTTCAAGAGTTAAAATTTTGCCCTTAGAGTCCAAATCCATCGCCTGGCCCTTGCACATGTCTGCAGTCCTTTTGGAGGAATACTCAATTAAACGCAGCACAGTCTTTGGGTCAAAGGAGCTAAGAGATGTCTGCTCCTCTACTGCCCTTTGTGTTAGAAAAAGACCAGTTAATTCAGCAACTGCAATGTTCGTAACCTGATGTAATGTCTGTCTTCCCCTGCGTATATTGGCATTATCCTGTGATGGCAGGTCATCAAAAATCAAAGAGGCTGTATGCATATATTCCAGGGAACGCAGCAGCGGTAATATTTGTTTGCCGTCCAACCCATAGCCATGTACACCCATAAACCACGTCATTATTGGTCTTAATCGTTTCCCGTCACCATTCAGACTGTAGTTCGCTCCATCAGTGAGCGGCTCTGCAAACAAACTATTCTCCGAGCTCTCTATTGTCATGGCGCTGTTAATCTGGCTGCGTACCGTTTTAACTTGTTCAAAAAACTGCTCATGCTCCGCTCTGTCACTTTGGAGGATACCAACCATATGATCTCTAAGAAGCTTATCAAAGAAATCAACATCATCTGCCCTTTTAACCATTTTTTGAATGATTCTATTAAACTCTGGCATAGCAGATGCGAAAAGCTCCATTGTTTGGTTGTACTTTTCTGTTCCCCACTTCTTCTTAAAACGCTTTAAACCGTTAATTGCCCGGTCCAATATGACCTCACACGTCTTCCTGTCCGAGTTATACACATTATGAATTAAGTGGGATATAACCGTCCAATACAGTTCATAAGGATTTATCAAGTCAGAGCGTGTACCATGATGCTTCATATAATACGTATAAGGAGTTACCGATCCATCCTGCCAATCATCAAACATATCAGCAAAATCATCTGCAAGCTGGTTGTAAATTCCGTAGAAAAAAGATCTGCTCTCAAAGCCTTCTTCGAGCTGTGCACTTATGACAGATCGAACAATTAAGCGAGAAGAAGATGACTTTAAAATGACTGGGATAAACAAGTCTTCATTTGTGTATTTTCTGTTAGAGAGATTTTTATGCCGATCAACCTCTTGGGATTGAAAAAACACATAAGCCTGCTCTAAAAACGGAGTAATCATTTCCTCCCGCTGGTTTGCCTTTATATATTCAAATGCTTCTCGCAGTTCAGCATGAATATAGAAGATTAATTCAGCATTATCTCCACGCCATTCTCCTAATTCTGGAACATTTCCTGAAGTAAGTGCCGTTCGAATTAAATGAGAGTATTGTCTTTCTTCTTCTGAAGACAATATTTTTGCATCAAAGAGGTCATCAATGAACGGATATGTCAATCCATAAGAAAACCCGAGCTTTATTGCTTCACTTAGCTTTTGCGAGCGAATAGCAGACTCTGCTCCATCCTCTAAATCATCCAAAACATGCATGATAACACCAGCAATAATTTTGATAAGCTTGCGCTGGGCGTTTGCTGCATCCATTCCTGCTGGAATATTGGCAGAAACCGACCTAAGCTTATCCATCAGCCAAATCATCGTCGGCTCGATACCTTCCTTCTCCGCAAAACGATACAAACTCGCCATACTGAAAATCCCGATTTTTTCTTTATTCTTACCAGTCAAATGCTTTTTCAAGCTCTCAACAGAGCTTCTAATTCCAGCAAGTGTTTCCGGTGCTTCTAAGGATTTCCCTAAATCCCTCATATAAAGATAAGAAACACTGCGATCCAAATAATCATCTAGTTTGCCTGTTTGATTCAACCAGTGGATATAATGCTGATATCCCGACGAAACTTCCTTGCCCTTTCGCCGGGAAAAAAGCGAGAAAATAGTAGGAGGTTGAATATGGTTATGCTTCCACTCAGCAAAATCCTTTGTCAGGATTGGGATAAAAGTCTTTTCTGCCACCTGTCCATAAAGCTCTTGGAAATATTGGGACGCCTTCTGCTCTTGCTTAGAAAAGCACGCATCAGGATTTATTGTAAACTCCTTATTCATACAGTAAAATACCTCAACTCTTTTCATTTACTATCTATTTAAATATAGTACTAGAAAAACAGGTTTATAACCAGAAACGAGCCATTCCATAAATACCAGACATTTCTTTCCGAAAAGAAAACGCTTTTATATCCAAACTATGTAAATTATCTTGTTGTTATAGCTTTACACTATAACCAATTATCTAAATTAACAGTTACTCTATACCAGCTTTGCCATGCTATTATACAAACACAATCAAACATAGCAAGGAGAACAAATAATGACAACAAAATCAACGACGATTAAAGCACGGAGCATTAACCCGTCTGCTGTAATTGCGGCAAGCAAGTTCAATCGGTTTCATTTATTAGTTTATTTATGGTGTGTGTACGCCATTGCATTCGACGGCTTTGATATTGCCATGTACGGTGTAGGCTTGCCGTTAATGATGGAGGACTTTAAGCTAACATCTGTTGAAGCAGGAGCGGTTGGAAGCTATACACTTGTCGGGATGATGCTCGGTTCCTTTATCCTCGGCCCTGTCGCGGACATTATCGGCCGCAAAAAGGTATTAGCAATCTGCATGTTCCTGTTCAGTGTTTTCACACTTGGCTCAGGACTGGCACCGACTGTCACTATCTTTACAATTATGCGTTTTATCGCATCAATCGGAATGGGCGGGTTAATGCCAAACGTTATCGCCATGATGACCGACTATTCCCCTAAGAAAAATAGAGCATTAATCGTAGCGACAATGTATTGCGGTTATTCTGTCGGCGGAATCTTCGCTTCACTGCTTGGCATGTACTTGTTGGAGGATTTCGGCTGGAGAATTCTATACTGGCTGGGAATTCTGCCATTATTCACATTGCCAATCTTTTTGAAGAAGTTCCCTGAATCAATTTCCTATTACACAGCGCGCAAGCAAAAGGACAAAATAGCAAATATCATGAACCAAATAGACCCGAGTGGCAATTATAAAGAAACAGATGAGTATGTATTTGCAACAGGAAAAGAAGCTGAAAGTGGCGCACCACTTAAAAAACTATTCTCAAACGGACGTGCTATCAGTACTTTCGCTTTCTGGATTTTTGTTGTCTGCAGTCTTCTAATGGTTTCTGGCTTAAACACATGGCTGCCAAAAATCATGCAAGAATCAGGCTATGGCTTAACATCCGCCCTCTCATTTACACTCGTCTTGAGTGTCGGCCAAATTATCGGATCATTGCTTGGCGGCTATCTCGTTGATAAAATCGGACATCGAAATGTCCTTGTTTCCATGCTGCTGATTGGCGCAGTTTGCTTCGTCGCACTAAGCCTAACATCAAACGCATTGCTGCTTTATGTTTTAATCGCATTAGGAGGAGCCTGCACAGGTGGTACACAAAACCTGGCAAATCCTTATATCTCTGAGTTTTATCCGAAAGAAATCCGTTCTACAGGAGTCGGCATTACAGTTGGGTTTGGGCGAATTGGATCCATACTCGCCCCAATTATTATCGGCTTGTTACTTGCCACAAATCTTGAACCAAAAAGTGCCTTTATGGCCTTTGCGATTCCGAGTATTCTTGGAGGAGCAGTCCTGCTGCTAGTTCGAGAAAAGTATGGCAGCTTCGACCGCCTTGGTGCAACGCGAGATAATATTGTGTTGAAGGTAACAGATGAGGTTGGAAGCAGATAATTGTATGAAGGAGGCAACGACATCGTCGTTGCCTTTTGTGTTTTAAATACTTTGGTATTTTTGAAAATAGTAAAAAAACGAAGGCACCAAGTAAACCAAAGAAAATAATTCCAGCAACAGTAAATAAACTGTACATCTCAGACGGGTTATTAAACATTTCACCAAGCTCTAGCGAGAGGAAATGGAGTTTGTATGAAGCATGTATATTCAGCAGCTGTTAAAATAAGCGGTACTACTAAAATAATGACTACATATCCTAAACCACAAATGAAAACCCATTGCTTACTATCTTTAAATTTTTCACCCCTTTATTCCCCCTCCTATTTTTCTTAATTTGCAGCTCCATTCTAACGATATAAGTTCCCTAGCATAAGCCTACTTGTTATTACTTCTTAATTTTACCATTTGAACACTATTCAACATGTACCATTTCTGAAAAGCAAAAACACATAAATGACACTCCAGCTATTCCAAATAAAAAACTCCACAAAGCAAATAAAGTTTCCTCTATCTACCTTAGTGGAGTTGTAATGCTTATGATAATTATTTCGCATTTTCATCTGGCTGGTGAATCCCAAAAATATTCCCCTCTGGATCCTTATAATAACCTTGCCAAGCCATTCCAGGCAGCGCATATTTCGGCAATGCGACTGTCCCGCCATTTTCCAATATTTTCGCTTCACTTTGATTGTAATTTTCTACTCCCATCGTACAAGCAAATCCATTCAATGCTTGGGTAGCCTCAGGAGCTGGGCCTTGTCGCTGCATTAATGCCCCGTTTATCCCCAACTCTTCCTCTTTACCTGTTACAGCTCCAAAGTAAGGCATTCCGGCATATTCCGTCCAATCCTGAAATGTCCAGCCGAATACCTCTCCATAAAACTTCTTTGCCCGATCCATGTCACTAACATGAATCTCGAAATGTACTAATCTTCCCATGTTTACCTCCAAGGTTTATAGAATTATTGTTTGCCATTATTAAATTCCGTTTTACTGTCGTATTTTCCTATATAGGATGGACAATTTTCAAAAAATAATTCCACTGTAAAAGAGAAAACCCCAATAAATCTTATTGGGGCAGAGTTCTTATATTATCCTGATGAACAAACTCATACATCCATAACCATTACCTAACCGGAACACAAAGCTCACAATAATGCCTCTCAACAAGCTCCATGCTGTACCGCTCCAATACAGGTCTCGTTTTATCAAGCTTAAACCCGAATGCATCCAATACTAGAAATACTTCATCCCATGCCCTTTGAACAGCTTCTGCTGTGTGGGTTATTTTGAAGACAGCGTATTTCCCTCCGCTCATACCTCTTAGCTTTACTTCCTTGTCATCTGTAATAAATCCTTGAGGAACAATTAAGCAAACGTCGTATCGGCAAGCTTCCGGTGCTGTCAGTAAGGGATTATCTTGGGCAATACCGAAAATACTAGATTTTTGCTCCAGCAGGTTATTAGCATCAAGCCAACCTTTGAATTTCTCCATTAATCGTCGATTCTCAGGACCATATGGGCCTATTTGTCTCATATAGGTGACTGTGCAAGACGGCATTATCTCTATACTAGGGTTCATATTTACTTTCCTTTCCATTAAAGTACATCGATGTCTGAACACATCGTATAATGTACTAAAATGGAAAACAACTGGAATCTTAATAAAGTTTTATATTTTTACACTCCGAGCTCATTTATAACAGAAATTACTTGGATATTGTGCTTTTCTAGTATTTCAAGCATATTTTCCGGCACTTCCTTTTCCGTAATAACGATATCAATGTCTTCTAAACCGCATACTTTTTGGAAAAAGGTTTTATTAAACTTCGTAGAATCAACAAGGACGATAACTGTATCAGAACTTCTTACCATTTCACGGTTTAGCAGGCCTTCTTCCTCAATGGACGTTGACAAACCCGCTTCAGAAATACCGCAGGTTCCAATAAAGCATTTGTTTACTTTATAATCTTGGATATCTTTAATTGCCCGTGAACCATATATGGCTCGATGATTTTTAGAAACTGTCCCGCCTAACAGATTAATGCGGAAATTTTCTTTTCCCAATAATTCATTCGCAACATCCATCGAATTGGTCACAATATTATGATTCTGGCTTGATAAGTATTTTGTTAAGGCCAAAACTGTTGTTGATGCATCTAAAATAAGATGGTCTCCTTCACGAATCAAGGACGCTGCCAGTTTGCCAATCTCATTCTTTGCTGCAAACGCCATTTCAGCGCGCTCGTCAAAATTATAAACCTCATTGTGTAATTGCGTTCTTTTTGCTCCGCCTCTGATTCTAATTACTCTTTTTGCTTCTTCCAAAAGAATCAAATCTCTTCTCGCTGTATCTTTTGATACATGATTCAGCTCACAGATTGTTTCTATATCAATTCTCTCATTTACTTGTAAATATTGGACAATTGCCTCAAGTCTTTCATCCTGTAACATTTCTTCACCTCATTCCTTATATTATAAGTTTTTTTAAGTATTCTTGCAAAATAATGAACTATTTTAAGTTTTTCTGCTTGAATATGCATTTTTAGTTCGTTATGATTACTATAAACAGCTATATTTAACTTATTTCGCCTTATTAATTATCAAAATAGAAAGTGGTGAGCATCATGTCTTCATCCTACTGGCTAACGAATGTTTGCTTGGAAAAAGGGTTTCGCTACGAAAATGGCGTGGTTATTGGAACGGAAACGGAAAACTGTCATCTGCTTGTGGAAAATGGCAAAATCGCCAAAATTATTTCTGCTGATACATTGCCTGACGACCAGTTACCAAAAAAAGATGTCGATAACTTATTGGCCTTACCGTCCTTCATAGAAAAGCATGTTCATTTAGACAAGACAATTTTAGGAGAAAAATGGCGGGCAGTAACTCCTGTAGCTAGTATTTTTGAACGATTTGAAATCGAAAAAAGAGTACTTCCCTCGCTCTCCACTACAACAAAGGAAAGAGCGAAAGCACTAATTGAAATACTGCTTCAAGCAGGTTCCACACATATTCGCACACATGTTGATATCTATCAAGAAGCTGGGCTCACAAACTTCTTTGAAATCCAAGAAGCACTTGCAGATTATAAAGGAAAATTATCCTCTGAAATTGTCGCTTTCCCACAGCATGGATTGCTTCGTAATAACTGCGCAGATTTAGTAAGAGAAGCTGTTCGTAACGGTGCTAGTTTAGTAGGCGGTGTCGATCCTGCTAATGTGGATGGGAATATGGAGAAATCATTACAGCAAATGATGGAGATTGCCGTTGAAGGAAATGCTGATATTGACCTGCATTTGCATGATCCAGGCAAGCTTGGACTAGAAACGATAAAAAGGCTGGCACAACTGACTGAAGAGTCTGGCTGGCAAGGAAGAGTGGCTGTCAGCCACGCGTTTGCATTGGCAGACATGGGTGAAGGCGAAGCGGATGAAATGGCACAGATGCTATCAGAGCTTGGTATTTCGATTATTACTAGTGTACCGATTGGCAGAACCATGCCTCCCGTCAACTTCCTGCATAACAAGGGAGTACAGGTTGCAGTAGCATGTGACAATATTTTCGACTCATGGTCACCGTTTGGAAATGGAGATATTTTAGAGCGGGCCAGTCGGTTAGCTGAACTTACAGGCAGATCAACAGAACAAATGCTTGCCGAAACACTTGGGTTTATTACTGGAGGTATTACACCGTTAAATAAAAACGGACAGCAGGCTTGGCCAAAGGTCGGTGACGATGCGAGCATTGTCTTCACAGAAGCAAGCTGCTCTGCCGAAGCAATTGCTAGAAGATCAAACCGCCCTGCCGTTATGTACCGTGGAAAACTAGTATCAGGTGGGTTTACGAAAGGATGATAGCATGACATATTCTTCTTATTGGCTGACAAACGTCCGTTTAGAAACCGGTTATCAGTACAATAACAATGAAACCATTACAGGCACAGACACAGCCATTTTCCATCTTCTCGTTGAAAATGGAAAATTCACCAAAATTGTTCCTCAAGAAACCGTAATTAGTGATAATGCAATCAAATATGATGCACAAAAATGGCTGTTGCTGCCAACCTTTAAAGAAATGCATATTCACCTTGATAAAACCTATTACGGCGGACCATGGAAAGCCGTTACACCAGCGAAAAGCATCTTTGATCGCTTTGCAGAGGAGAAAGAACTGTTGCCACAATTATTGCCGACTGCCAAGGATAGAGCAAAGAAAATCTTAAATTTACTGATTGGGTTCGGTTCAACACATGTTCGCACCCACGTTAACATTGATCCTGTAGTAGGACTGAAAAATTTAGAAGCTACACTCGATGCTCTGCAAACATTCTCCGGAAAGATTTCACATGAGATTGTCGCATTCCCGCAGCATGGCTTACTTCAATCTGGCGTGGAGAGCCTTGTCAGAGAAGCCTTAAAACATGGAGCAACACATGTCGGCGGAGTTGATCCTCATACAGTCGATGGAAATATCGAAAAGTCATTAAATACAATAATCGAAATGGCTGTTGATACCAATTCCGAGATTGATATCCATATCCATGACAGAGATCATTTAGGATTGTTTACGATGAATAGATTAGCAGATTTAACGGAGCAGGCGCGGCTGCATAACAAAGTAACAGTCAGCCATGCGTTTGGCTTTGCTGGTATTCCAGATACAAAAGCTGCTGAATTGGCAGCACGGTTCGCTCAGCTTGGAATAGAGGTTACTTCAACGGTCCCTATCGGAAAACTGATCATGCCAATTCCCCTTTTGAAGGAGAAAGGTGTTCAAGTATCACTAGGTACAGACAGCCTTACTGACCATTGGTCCCCTTTTGGCAACGGTGATAATTTAGAAAAGGCAGGCCGTCTGGCAGAACTTTATGGATATGCTGATGAATGGTCATTATCACAGTCACTTAAGTTTATTACTGGCGGGAAAACACCGTTGGATAAGCAAGGCAAACAAGTATGGCCAGTTGTTGGAGACGATGCTGATATGAATCTTGTTAAGGCGTCATGCAGTGCTGAAGCAGTTGCAAGACGGGCAACTAGAGAGGCTGTTTTTTATAAAGGGACATTATTATCTGGTTCGCTCTCCCATTAATAGCATATTCTTAAGAAATGGAGGCTAAGTCTATTTGAAGAAACTATTAAGCTTATTATTGATACCCATCATTTTAGTTGGTTGTCAAAAAGCTCCTGCACAACAGAATAATCAGTCAGAGCCTGATCAAGCGGAGGTGATTGATTCAGAAGACCCAGTGCCTGATCTTAAAAAGGAGGCTGAAGAACCAATGACTACTCAAGAACAAGAGCAGTTTTTTCAAGCAGTCGAGAATGGCAATATCTCTGAAATTACAAGCTTTATAGAAGACGGTGCTGATATTAACAGCGTAGACCAAGAAGGCCGGACTGCAGCAATGCTTGCCACTTACAATAATGACCCTGAAACAGTAAAGCTGCTAATTAATAATGGGGCTGACGTTAATATTCAAGATAATATGAAAAACAACCCCTTTCTGTACGCTGGGGCAGAGGGATATTTGGAAATCATCAAGTTGACAATAGATGCCGGTGCAGATCCAATGCTGTTAAATAGATTTGGCGGTACAGCATTAATACCAGCATCTGAGCACGGTTATGTTGATGTAGTCAAAGAGCTTCTCGAACAAACTGATATTGATGTTAATCATGTCAATAATCTTGGCTGGACAGCTATATTAGAAGCTATTGTGCTGGGGGATGGCGGGAAAAATCAACAGGATACACTTCGATTATTAATCTCCCACGGTGCAGATGTAAACATCCCTGATTCAAGTGGGGTTACTCCCCTGCAACACGCAAAGAAGTTAGGGTTTGCAAAGATAAGCGACATACTATTAGATGCTGGAGCTAAATAACATTTGAGAAAAGAGACCAGTTCTAACTGGACTCTTTTCTGATAATCAATATAATTCATTTCAAAATGTGAATATTTTCACATAAAATCCTATTATGCTTCCCTCTTAAATGACTTAACAACCGCTTGTGTCTTTTCAGAAATATTATACCAGTAAGCCGCACCTACAAAAACTGCGCCGCCGATAATATTGCCAATTGTCACTGGCAGTAAATTAGCAAACATTCCACCAATAGACACTGTTTCAGGGTGTGGAATGATTAAAGCAATAGACATTAGAGTCATATTTGCAACACTATGTTCAAATCCAGAAGTGATAAATGCAAAGAGACACCAGAATATCATGATTAATTTGGCTGTTTCATCCTTTAGCTTAACGGAGCTCCATACAGCTAAACAAACTAAGATGTTACAGAGAATACCGCGAATAAGCAACTCTATAAAAGGAGCACTCATCTTCGCTTCTGCTCCATGTGTTATGAAGTCTGCTACTCCGCCAACAGCTAAACCAGAATAACTGAATAATAATGCTACAAGAATGGAGCCTATAAAGTTGCCTAAATAGCTAAATCCCCAAACCTTCCCAGTATCCTTCCACGTTACTTTGTTTTCGAGCATGCCTATCGTCATCACCATATTATTGCCAGTGAAAAGGTCTGCTCCTGCCATAATTACTAAGCTCAACGCAATTCCAAAGGAGATACCCATAATAATTTTTGTACCTGCAAAATTGGCAGGTGCAAGCATTCCCCCTATTGTAAAAATAAGAATAATCCCTAAGCCAACAAAAAATCCAGCAAGCATTGCACCAACTAAATACTTACTTTTATTCGTATTAAGCGCATTAATCTTCGTTAATGCAGTATTACTAAAAGTTGTAATAACATCCTTCATTTAAATCACTCCTTTTATTGCTTTAATTAGTTCGGTCAGCCATTAATTGCTCTTTCATTCTTTCTAACAATACTTCCTTCAGCAAGAAATCGTATTGTAATGGCGGACAAAGAATGACCTCGTCCTGACTGTTGGCAACTGCACTTTCCATTCTTTTTAACAGCGTACCTGTAAATAATAAATATGGCATAATATATATTTTGCTGTACTCTTGCTGAAGTTTATACAGCTCATTAGCAAATGCCGGCTTCCCCGCAGTCAAAAAAGCTGTATATACTGGTGATTCCAGTCTCTGATAAATATTATTGCTTATTTCCATCAGCTTTAATATTGGTTCCGGATCACTGCTGCCTCTGCCGACAATTAAAATAGTCCCTTCATTGTCTCTACGTTTTTCTGCTATACGCTTCATTACTAAATCTATCATCTTTGGATGAAGATCAAATGGCTTGGAAATATAAAAGCTTACGTCTGGAAATTCCGCTTTTATCAGTGCCAGCTCTTCTGGAATATCTCTTTTAAAATGTGCTGCAGCAAATAATAAATTAGGTACGACTAAAATTTGCTTTGCTCCTGCTTTTATTACCTTTTTCATTGTTTCATAGATTGTCGGTGAAGCTAGTTCTAAAAACGCAATTTCTTGAACTGGTATGTTCATTTCCTTTTTTACTTCTTCGATAAAATTTATAAACTGGTTATTTCCTTCAGCTATAAGGCTGCCATGTCCAATGTATACAACTGCATCCATTCGTGATCACGCATCCATTCTTTTTTATCTAGTTCCTGCTGTACCTGCTCATCTATTCGTTTGAATCCCATTAGCAATGCATATTTTTTTACAGATTGACCAATTGCAGCAAATGACATTTCTTTTGGATCTCTGTCGCTGTACTTATTCCATTCTTGCAAAAAGATATCGATTGACCGCTTATTCGGAAAGATAACTGTTTCCCAATTATCCTCTGTTAATAATCGTTCATTTATCTCCTGATAGCGGGTGTCTATTTCAATAGTATGACTTGGCAAAACACGCTGATTATCAGAGAATGTACTTTCTGTTAATAGCCACCTATCGCCAATTAAGACTGCACTGCTATCGTCAAAGTGTGCCCTTGCACATCGCAGCCCTCTTTTTTCAAGCTCCTGTCGGGTTTTATCAGACATATATTCTATCCGTCTAGGAAAATCACGAATATCATATCCCGCCATAAAAAGCTGCGAAAACAAAATGTCTATTCCTTCTTTGGAGGCAATAATTAATCTGTCTGTATCCATTATCAGCTGTAATTCCTCCTTCGTATAAGAATGAGGAATTGCCTTTAAAGCAGGAAATGCATATGCCTCAGCACCATTATTTGTAAAGTATCTTTCCAAGGAGCTTTCCTCAGATGAGCTTTTGGCGACAATTAGTTTTCTTTGATAAAACGGTTTTTTCTCAAACCAAGCAATGGAGGACCGCAGCTTGATTACGTCTCCAACTATCGTTAAAGCTGGATTCTTAATTTCTGCTGCTGTTACTTTCTCTGCGATTGTACTTAATGTACCTTCAACCACCCGCTGTTTTCCTAAAGTTCCCCATTCAATAACAGCTGCCATTGTGTCACCAGAATAGCCTTGTGATAATAACTGCTTACAGATTGTCGGCAAGCCTTGAACACCCATATAATAAGCAAGTGTTTCTCCGATTGCTTCTTGCTTAGGCTCACATACTAGTTCTTCATTTTTTTTACATTTATGACCCGTTCTGATCGTGAAACTAGTGCTATAATCGCGATGTGTGACTGGAATACCTGCATAGCTGCTTGCGGCAATACTTGATGTGATTCCAGGCACTATTTCAAACGGTATATTATATGTTGCTATTGCTTCTGCCTCTTCGCCAACTCTTCCAAAAACAGACGGATCACCGCCCTTTAACCGGACTACATATTTTCCCTTCAATGACTCTTCCATTAAAGTCTGATTAATCTTCTCTTGTCTCATAATATGGTTATTAGGCAGCTTTCCACAATATATAAAAGCACACTCATTTTTTGTATAACGCAGTAATCGCGGGTTAGCGAGACGGTCGTACAACACAACATCTGCTTTTCTTAAGCACTCCATCCCTTTATCAGTAATCAATCCAATATCTCCAGGTCCAGCTCCAACAAATGCTACATACCCCTTGTTTGTATCCATCGTTTACACCATCACATAAATATCGTCGTCTTTTACTTCTATTTCATATACTTCTACACAGCCATTGTCTGGCTTTTGGACAAGTCCAGTAACGAGAGAAATCTTCCAGTCATAAAGCGGGCAGAAGACATACTCTCCAGAAACAATCCCTTCTGCCAAAGGACCATTTCTATGCGGGCTGCGATTCTCTATCGCTCTTACCTCTCCATTGGAAAGATGAAATAATGCGATTGATTTTCCTTTTATATGAACCTCTTTACCGATTTGTTGCGGCAGTTCAGATTTCTTCATGATTTTCGTCCATTCTTTTGTTGCAGTCATTCTATTTCCCCCTCCAGTATTATCGAGAAGATTATCCTTTAATCACTTCAAACATTTCTCTTTTCTTTTGGTCGCTCAGTACAGAAGACCATGCTTCTTCGTATGTTGCTCTTGCTTTATCAAAGCTAGTTACAAGCTTGCTAACATTTTCTTCATTCAATAGTGTTTCTTTAACAACAGCCGCGCCTGTGCGTTCGACCCAAGGAGCCGTTCTTTCCCCGTAATTTGCATTTTCTCGGTAATATTGCACATACGCTTTTGCCAATGTTATAACTTCTTCTTCTGTTTTTACAGTTATTAAGCTGTCACATTCACGAACTTCCGTACCGCCATTTCCGCCAAAATACAATTGATAGCCGTTTTCTACACAAACAACTCCAAAATCCTTCGTTAACACTTCTGCACAGTTCCGCGGACAGCCTGTAACACCCATTTTCATTTTATGCGGAGTATCCACCATCTCTATTGCTTGCTCTAATTTAATGCCAAGTCCCAAAGAATCCTGCGTGCCAAACCGGCAAAATGCTGAACCGACACATGATTTTACGTTGCGCAGTGATTTAGAATAGGCATAACCAGACCGCATTCCTAAATCCTCCCATACATGCGGCACATCCTCTTTCTTGACACCATATAAACCAATGCGGCTTGCACCGGTGATTTTAACTAACGGAACATTGTACTTTTTCGCCGCTTCTCCCAATTTAATTAAATCGTCTGCAGTTGTTGTTCCGCCGTACATACGAGGAACAACAGAAAATGTCCCGTCGTTTTGAATATTCCCTTCCATTTTCTCATTTACAAATCTTGATGCTTTGTCATCTTCATACTCTTCAGGGAACAGCATGCGCATATAATAGTTCAATGCTGGACGACATTTTGAACATCCTTCAGCGCTTGCAAAATCAAGAACCATGCGAACTTCCTTCGGTGATTTCATTTGCTTTTCTTTTATTTGTGCGACTACCTCGTCACGAGTAAGTGATGTACAGCTGCACATTCCTGTTTTTTGCAAGGAAGCGTCAAAGCTGTCACCAAGTGTGTGTGCAAGGATGCTTTCCACCATCGGTTTACATTTACCGCAAGACCCGCCGGCTTTTGTACAGCCCTTCACTTCTTCAAAGGTTGTAAGTCCTTGTTCGAGGATAGAGTGGACAATGGTTCCTTTTGTTACACCATTACAACCACACACCGTATCCTCTGCACTCATGCTTGCAACTAAATCCTCTTCTCCGTCCTGACCAGCCTTGCTCAAAACAGAAGAACTTGTATACTCGCTTATATCAGCTTGTTTTTTTAGCATATTGAACAAACGATTACCGTCAGAAGCATCTCCGTAAAGAACAACCCCAACGATTTTGTTATCTGTCACCAAGATTTTTTTGTATAATTTCGAAAATTGATCATGTACTATTATTGCTTGAGTATTTTCATCTTCATGAATTTTCCCGCCTGAGAACAGGTCACAGCCTGCTACCTTCAGCTGAGTTGAAAGCACACTTCCTTGATAGCCCTTTCCCTGTCCTCCTGTAATGTGCTCAGCAAGAGCAATTCCTTGCTCATAAAGCGGAGCAACTAAACCGTAAGCAATGCCATTATGTTCTGCACACTCTCCGACTGCGTAAATAGATGGATCTGATGTAACCATATGATCGTTCACCACTATGCCCCGATTCACTTCCAAGCCAGCAACTCTTGCAATCGCAACATTCGGACGAATCCCCACAGCCATCACAACAAGATCACATTCTACAGAAGTACCGTCTGTAAACTTTAAGCCTTGAACACGTTTTTCCCCATATATCTCAGCTGTCTGCTTTTCCATTAAAAATTTCATGCCCTGTGCTTCTAAATCTTTCTTAAGAAGATTTGCTGCTGCAGCATCCAGCTGCATCTCCATCAGTGTTGGCAATAAATGAACAACATGCACTTCCATGCCACGGTCGATTAACCCTCTCGCTGCTTCCAGTCCTAACAATCCTCCACCGATGACAACAGCCTTTTTATAGTTTTGAGCTGCTTCCATCATCATCTCTGTATCCGCAATTGTTCGAAAACCAATAACACCGTCTAGATCGCTTCCAGGTACCGGCAGAATAAAGGCACTTGAACCCGTTGCAATGATCAGCTCATCATATGCAAGGATTTGCTGTTTATCTGTGATTACTTCCTTCTTATCTTTATCAATGCAAACAGCCTTTTCCCCTGTTAATAGATTAATGTGATTGTCCTTATACCAATCCCAATCGTTTATATTAATATCATTTATAGTCGTTTTACCTTGTAACACATTTGATAACATAATGCGATTATAGTTCGGATATGGTTCATCCCCAATTATCGTTATTTCAAAAGTCTCCGCATCTCGTTTCACTATTTCTTCAATTGTTCGAACTCCTGCCATCCCGTTTCCAATTAGAACTAATTTCTTCATTGTCTTCCCCCTCCAAGGTTGGGCTAGAAAAATATACCCATGTGAACTTTTTCACATGGTCAATCAATATGATTCTTATGGCAATAGCTCTATCTGTAAGTATTCTTAAAGCCATAAGGTTAGTAAAAGAAGTGGTAAAAGTACCTCTTTTATACATTCATTATATCTGCTCTACTGAGCAAACAAGTCTTGGAAATTCGACGATTTTATGACAACTATTATATCGCTCTGAAGTATACTATTTAGCAAAACCTGTTCTTAGGAAAAAAATACCGTACACATATTGATATCAAGCGTTTTAGTAGAAATTTTTCACCAAAGTGACTTATAATAAAAACAGAGTTCATCATTCACAAAATTGCCACATATTAATTTGCAACAAATTGAAAACGCTAACAAAACAATCAGGAGGTTTTAATTTTGAAAAGATAAGAAAACAAAGTAGCCATTATTACAGGAGGAGCAGGAGGAATTGGAAAGGTATCTGCAAAACGCTTTTTAGAAGAAGGCGCAAAAGTTGTTTTAGTAGATTTATTTCAAGAATCCCTTGATCAGACAAAAGCAGAATTAGATAAATTAGGCGAGGTTATCACCATTCAGGCTGACGTATCCCAAGAAGAAGATGTAAAAAATTATGTGGATAAAACCGTTGAAAGGTTTGGTAAAATCGATGTTTTCTTCAACAATGCAGGAATTGAAGGAAAAGTCGCTCCAATAACCGAACAAAAAGTAGAAGATCTAGACAAGGTCCTTGCCGTAAATGTACGCGGCGTATTTCTAGGACTAAAACACGTACTAGCTGTTATGAAAGAACAAGGATATGGCAGTGTCATCAATACCTCTTCTGTTGCCGGACTTAGCGGCAGCCCGAATGTAACACCATATATCGCATCAAAACACGCAGTCGTCGGCCTAACAAAAGCAACCGCAGTCGAAGTTGCTCCATACAAAGTGCGCGTCAATTCCATTCACCCATCACCAGTCAACACAAGAATGATGCGTTCCTTAGAAGAAGGCTTTGCACCAGGACAAGCTGAAGCAGCAAAAGCAGACATGGAAAAATCCATTCCACTAGGAAGATACGGAGAATCAGAAGACATTTCTAATCTGGTTCTATTCCTTGCATCTGATGAAAGTTCATTTATTACAGGAGTACAGTACCGTGTTGATGGCGGTATGGGTGCTTTGTGATTTAATTAAATAAGTCAGTTCTTCTTTGGATTGGAAGGACTGACCAATATACGCCCATTCAAATTTCAGGAAAAAATCAGACACAACACCGCAAGTGTTGTGTCTTTTTAGATAAATTTTCACTTCTCAAGCAACTTAACAGTTTTCTCAATACTGTCTATCACTTCTTCAAGTGATTTATCTGCCATACTCGCTAATTTCAGATGATAATTCTCAAATGGAAGATGCTCTGTAATTTTATTAGGAACTATTACACAATTCAGTCCCGCTGAAAGTGCCGCTTTAGAGCCATTAGCTGAATCTTCAAAAGCTATTGCTTCACGCGGATTAACTCCTAAAAGCTCCACTACATTTTCGTAAAGCTCTGGATCTGGCTTAACTTTTTTGACATTATCTCTTGTTTGAATGACATCGAAGTAATGTAAAATATTCAGTTTAATTAAAAAATGTTCTACCCATTCTCTATAGGAGCTTGATGCCAAGCCAATCTTTAATCCTTGTGCTTTAGCAGCTTTCAAGTAGTCCTCTATCCCATCCCGTGCAATGGGCTTATTCAATTTAGCTTTATGCAAAACAGCTGATTTTTCGATGATTTCGTCTCTCGTTAAAAGTCCGTTCGATTGGCTTAAGATAAAATTATAAAGGCTGCTAGAGTCCGTACCAATATGGACAGCATATTCATTTATAGGCAGATTACCTGGGTTCATTTCTAAAATATCACAAAAACTTTCATATAAAGCGTATTCTGTATCAACTGTTAACCCGTCAAAATCAAAAACAATTGCTTTTATCATCTGCTAACCTTCTTTCTACTTTAATGCAGCTTCAACTTAGTCCAAAAGGCTGTTACTTCCGTATAATCCATACCACTCTTTACTAAATGTTTCTACATTCTCTTTAATAGATGGCACTTTAAGAAATGCTTCAATAATGTCTGGAGAAGCTGTAACTCCTTGTGCCCCCGCTAGGCAAACCTCTAGTACTTGTTGGGTGTTTTTAAAGCTTGCCGCTAATACTTCACAATTAAAATTAGACTTCGCAAATATTTCTACTATATCTTTAACTACTTGGATACCATTTCCTGACAAATTGTCAATTCGATTCACGTATGGCGCTACATAGCTTGCACCTGCTTTTGCTGCCAAGTATGCATTCATAGGTGTATAAACAGTTGTAGCTAATGTCCGAATTCCCATTCTGCTCAATAATTTAATTGCTTTTAAACCTTCGCTTGTAACAGGAATCTTGATTACTATATTCCCTTGTAATGAATCCTGTATATACTTCGCTTCTTCCACTATGTTTTCTGCCATGTCAGCAATTGCTTGCACAAAAAGCTCCTTTTCCGTGCCTATACTGCTTTGTATATCCTTTAGTAAAGGTAAATAGGGTTTTCCTTCTTTAACGATAATACTTGGATTAGTGGTCACTCCGTCTATTGAATAATAGTCATTAAGCAATTGAATTTTATTGACGTCTGCAGAATCAATGAATAGTTTCATATTTTCACTCCTTAGGAAAAAATAAAATAGCTTAACCACCGACAATCATCTTTTAGTTCATCTGGAAATGTTAAGCTATTAACTTTATAGGCGAGACATGATTAGTATATTCGGATTATATCCCCTTGCTTCACATCAGCTATTTCACTATCTTCTAAATATAAAGTTCCTGGTAGCTCTGGTTGTTCAGATCCATCAAACTTGAGGGTAATATGCCCAAGAGATGTAAGATTTTTTTCAACAGCATCACCAACTGAAGTAATTGTGTATTTTCTTTCTCCTAATTGAAGGGTGTCACCTGTTTTTATTTCATTTTCAATATCATTAACTGTAATGGATAAGCAATAATCAGCAAGTTCTGCTGGAGCATTTTCACCAAACAAAATCAGCATTTTATCTCCTAGAAACGCGGATACAGACTCACCTATTTTATTAACTACTGTCTCATATTTCTTTTGCATATCCTTACTCCTTTTCTATGTCTATTTGTGAGTTTTCATGATTGTTTATATTTTATTAAATAGTTATTCGTATAAGCCAAAGCTTGCTAGCCAAGCAATAAATACGGTTGGTGCACCGGTCAAAAATCTGCCATACAGAACAGCTGGCACCCCTACTTCGACTGTTTCAGGTTCTGCCTCGGCTAATCCTAAACCAACAGGAACAAAATCTGCCGCAGCTTGGGAGTTGATTGCAAATAACGCTGGAAGTGCTAAGTGTGGCGGAATATTGCCTTTTCCAATTTCCACGCCAATCAGTGTTCCTACTACTTGAGCAATAACAGCACCAGGACCTAAAAATGGTGATAAAAGTGGGAATGAACAAACAAGTGCTATCGCCATTAATCCCCAAACGCTACCAATAAACGGTGATAAAATATTTGCAAAAAGATCACCAATACCTGTTTCTAAGATAATCCCGATTAGCATCGCAACAAAAGCCATAAATGGAAGGATTGTTTTAATTACTGTATCAATAGCATCTCTGCCTGCTTGGTAGAAAACACTAGTGATATTTCCCATGCCCATACCGACTCTTGCCATTAAACCCTTTGGCTTCTGTTGTTCACTGATTTTCTTACTAGAATCATATTTGTATTCTTTTTCTGGCTTTTTCTCAGCAGGTATATGCTCAGCTTGCATTACTGCCCCATCTGCAAGCTGGATATTATTTGTTTTCACACCTGATACATAAATATCTTCCGTAATGTGTTTCGCCAATGGACCGCTTTGGCCTGTAGGCATTATATTAATTGTTGGAATCCGCTTTTGTGGATATAGACCACAGCGTAATGTACCACCACAATCAATAATGACACATGCCATTTCTGTTTCTGGAACACTTGTTTTAAACCCATTCACTAATTCACAGCCAGTTAATTCAGCAATTTTGTCTGCAATATCAGGTTTCTCTCCACCTGTAATATAAACAACCTTATTTTTTTCTTCTGTTGGTGTAATTATTAATGGCCCGCCGAATCCGCCTGAACCTTTTGTTATTTTAATAGCTTGATATGTTGTCATTTTCGCTCACCACCACTTATTTATAGTTTAACAGTATCTTTTAATTTTACGTTTTGTTGTTTAGCTACATATGCTGTCATATAATCTGTGATCCACCCGCGCAAGAAGTTCGTTACAATACCAACTAGGAAATAACGAAGAGCTAATTCAGCAGTATCAAATCCTAAAGTAGTAATACCAGCCGCAACACCTAAGAAAACAAACAACTCTCCTGGATTAACATGTGGGAATAGCCCGTTATGAGTGTGGCATGAATACGATGCAGCTGCATAATAACTTGGTTTATATTTCTCTGGAAGGAACTTTCCAAGGGATAATGTCATCGGATTAGCTAAAATAAAAGTTCCGATAATCGGTAATACAAAATAGCGAGTAAACGGGTTTTTTGCAGACTTTCTCGCCAGCTTTTCTACTCTCTCTTCCCCAACCAAACGGACAAGTGCGTTCATTGCAACAAGCAGCATAATTAATAAGGGAACAATATCTGTTACCATACCTATAAATGTCTCGCCCCCATGTCGGAACAAGTCCATGAATTTTTCTGCACCTTTAATTAAGATATCCATCTATTAATCTCTCCTTTTCTATCAGCTCTTTTTAGGAATTAGATAATCAATCCAGCCTTTTTTTACTCTTAACTCTCCGCCTTTTGCAATAATATCGTAGCTTTTTAAAGCATCTTCTATCGCATACTTTGTTAACTTGTTCATACCTTTGTAATCAGCATCTGAAATTTTTAAAAGGTTTTTCCCTTCAAACCCTTTTAGTTCTCGCACTCGGGAAAACACAGTAACACCTTGCATTTTAGCTGCCTTTAAGATGTTATTACGCTTATCAATGGCAAACATAACAACAGTACCAGCTTTAAACATACCTGTTTTTTTGCCGATGGCTACACGCCCTAAGCGTCTTAATTCACTATATTTCCTATTAAAATGTTTGATTTGTAGAAAACCAAAAATACTTTGCAATAACCACGCAATACCGATCATTATAATAAATCCTAAGAACATTTTTTACCCCACCTCATTAAATTCTCTAGCTGTTAAAATAAACGCTTACAAATTTTTGTAACTTAGTTTAACTAAACTTGCTAATTTTCTTTAAACATTCAGATACTTCCTCATAATTTGCTACACTTGCTAGCTCGTTAATTAGCTTCTCATCATTTGCTATTCTGATTATTTCATCATAAACACTCACTAGCTGATGTTCGGTCATTTCAGATTGTTTCTCTGGAATGCCTAATAAGAAAATAAGTTTAATGTCTTTACCATCAGAGATTACTGTATCAGGGAATACTCCTAGCGCCAGTTCTATTTGATCTGATTTATAATTAAAGGTATGTGGTATTGCAATAAAGCGGTCAAATACCATAGAGCCTTTTTTCTCTCGTTCCTTAAGACGATTCATGAATTCATTATCCAAATGTTCTATCTTAATCAACTCATCTACCATCATATATAAGCTTTCATGATAGCCGGCCTCACTATTCAATAGAAAGAAGCTTTCTTTGCTTATTAAATGATTTAGTATGGATGTATGCGAGTTAAAATCGGCTTTTAACATAAATGCTTGCATATATGCTACTTCTTCTATCTTCCTGGCAATAGCTTGTTCATCAAAGATTTCATTTATTATTATGAGTGGTTTACTTGTTTCAACGGAAAGCTTCACTGTAGAAAAAATGATATCAAAATCGTTTAACATATCTTCTGTTATTTCTGTTTCTGAGAAAAGTCTCAATTCCGTATCTTTATTAAGGATTCGCTGCAGCTGATTAGAAACTAATTTAGCTGTTCCTCTTCCCGTTCCACAGATGACTGCTGCTTTTCTAATGCTTTTCACCTTCACTTCACTCTGCGAAATGAAAACTCCAAAATAGAACGCAATATAACCAAGTTCATCTTCTGATACTTCTATGTCATATTCATTCTTAATGATTTCACCTGCAATCTTTGCCATTTGAAAAGCCACTGGATACTTTTCCTTTACATCCATTAACATCGGATTCTCTATACGCAACCCATACATTAATCTGTTTAACATAAATGTCAAATGATATTGCAAGTCGGTAAAAAATGATTCATTTTCCTCGATAATATCCTTTTTAAATCCGATATTTTCTACAATCATCTCTAGTAATCTCTTAATTTCACTTGGTATAGCAATGCTTTCCATTGTACGATTATTTGTTGGAGTTCTTCTTCCAGCTATAGGAATGGTAATGAATAAAACTTCTTCCTCTGGAATTGTAATTGGAAGACATCTTTCAATTACTTTTGCAATCTCCAAACCAATTTGATAATCATGTGTAGCTTTAAGCTTCAAATGACTTTCTTTCAATCTTTTTAATGACTGATTTTTAAGCAACCGATCAAGCATTACTACTACAAATTCCATTAATCGCTTTTGCGTACTAGTTTCAAAATCATAGTGGGCTGCAATAGTTGCTATTTCTTCAGCAATATCAAGATCTAATGGGTATGACCTGTACATGATATCAAATACATTATTAATGATAAAAAAGCGTATATCCAGCTCTTCACCATCCAGCCGCATTCCAGTATTGGGTTTACCATAAATTTTTAGATTATAGGCTTCTAATGATACAGACGCTTTTTTCAACTCATTTACAAGTGTTGTTCGCCCAATATTTATCGCGTATGCCAACTCATCTAAAGTATTAATTTCCTCACTATTCAAAAGCCTTTCAATGATATAAGCAATACGGCGTTTGGAGGAATCAATAGAGTCCTTTTTAGTACTTATATGATCCATCAGGAGGTTGAAGCTAGATTGATCTTTTATTGATAACCAAAACCCTTTGCCTCTTTTGTTATCTAAGAAAGCAATACCTTCTAATTGTTCATTTACTTTCTTGATATAATTTCTGACCGATCTTGTTCCAACCCCTAAAGCATCTGCTAAAAACTCTAAAGAGCTATACTCTCTTTGTTGCGATATTTCAATAATCTGAATTACTTTATCCTCTAATGTAAAGTCAGACACTCTACCACCTCTTTGCTAAATGAATGCCAAAAACACCAGGTTTGGGAACTTAAAGTGAACGACAGTCAACCTTGTATTGTGACACTCATCAAAGGCATTCTGACTTCACTATTAACCTCTAGATTTCCCTCCTGAAATATTTAATGTTGTACCCGTAATATAACTGGAACGATCGGAAGCTAAATAAGTCACCAAATCGCCAATTTCTGTCAACTTACCTTCTCTGCCAAGAGGAATAGATTTACTGTAATCTGTGGATAATCCATCTACCGTAACCCCGCGAGTATACGCTAGTGCTTCGTTATACGCATCTGTTCTTAATCCTGTAGTTTCAATAATACCTGGCGCAATTCCAACTACACGGATGTTAAACTTCCCAAGCTCTTTTGCCCATGCGCGTGTAAAGGAAATTACAGCACCTTTAGTAGCAGAATAACAGCTTTGTCCTGCAGAGCCTTCTTGCCCTGCCTCAGAAGAAACGTTAATGATGACACCTTTGTTTACCTTTAACATTTCTTTAGCAGCAGACTGTGCAAAGAGATAAGGTCCTTTTTGATTAACTGCTACCATAAAGTCAAAATCACGCTCACTCAATTCATACTCCGGTCTTTCACCCTTATCATCCACTAAAAGTCTTGGCAGATTTACTCCCGCATTATTTACCAAGATATCGACAGTGCCAAAAAGTTCAACTGTTTTAGAAACAGTGTTGTTTACACTTTCTTTATTTGTTACATCACATTTTAGAAAGTAAGAACCATCTTCTCTAGCTCCTTCCTCTCCATTTAAGTCAGCAACGACAACTTTAACTCCGTTGTTTAAAAGTCCCTTTGTAATTTCTAAACCAATGCCAGAGGCTCCACCTGTTACAATCGCGACTTTCCCTTCAAGATTTAACCATGTATCACTCATTAGTAATTCCTCCTCATCATTTTGAAAGCACTTTCTATTTCTTGATTTCAGTATAGGAGGTAATCTAATGTAATTTAATACAGACTTTTTCACATAATAGTGAAAAAGTCTGTATTATTAATCTGATTTATTTAGATACAGGATTTTTATGTATGTACTTTAACATAGTCGAAAAGTTTAATCCGCTTAACCACTTGCCATGAAGAACAAATTAATAGTATATCTAATTAATTCGGTATGTTTAGAATGGTTTAAAAGCATGATTTTATAAAATAGCTTTAAAGACTGGCACAAACTCTGACATCGTAAACGATTGAAAGAAGACTTGGTAAAGATTTGAGTTAGGCTTAGGCTATCTAAATGGGAATCTGAAAAGTCCTTCCTCCATATTTATTAAATAAAAGTTGTTCTCCCCCTGGTATAAAAAAGCTACAGAAAAAATCCTTTTGTATAAATTTTTAAGCAATTGTTTTAGACAAAGACCAATAGTTATATTACCCTATTAAACTACAAAAGAAAATATAGTTTAAACCTGTTTTCTGTTTCCTACTAAAAAGAGGAAGCTACTCAGCCTCCTCTTTGTTCCCTTTACATGAAAGGTTTATCTTTTTGGTCACTCTACTGGTATTAATAAATAGAGCATGTTGTAACGTCATCTAGTTCTTGAATTTCCTGATCTACTCCCATGCCTTTTCCCGCAATAAAAACCAAATGAAAAAATAGAAATTACTATAATAATAACAATTCCATAGTCTTTAATTATCTTGAGCAGATTAGGTAAAACAGTTTTCATCATAAAAGGCAGTAATGCCCCTTTTGTGTGAAGATAGTAACCATATACAATAACCAATATTATTAAAATAATAAGCGACAACCGAACAATTCTAAAGAATACATTGTCACTCACCTTGCTCCACTCCCCAACTTCTCATTTTGGCTTACTTTTTATTATTTATCTTACAATTACAGTTCGATGAAAAGTGCCTCTGTCCTTCTAAATTTGATTTAATTAATAAGCAAAACCCGGATTCCTTAAAAAATCCGGGTGATACGATTATTTCAAAACTAACTCCACTACACATTCAACATGTGCTGTGTGCGGGAACATATCCACAGGCTGCATATACTCTACCTTATAATCCTTGCTCAAATAATCAATATCCTTCGCTAATGTCGACGGATTGCAGGATACGTAAATGAACTTCTTCGGTTTAACCTTTTTGATGGCATTAAGCAACTTTTGGTCGCAGCCAGTTCTTGGCGGGTCGACTACTACTACGTCTGGACGCCAGCCTTCTTCGACCCATTTTGGGAGCCAGTGCTCGGCTGTTCCTGTTACGTATGTGGCGTTTTTGATGCCGTGTTTATCTGCATTTTTTTTTGCATCAATGATGGCTGCATCGATTGTGTCCATGCCGCGGACTTCGCTTGCGCCATCAGCCAGCCATAAGCCGATTGTTCCGACACCGCAGTAGGCGTCAGCGATTTTTTCTTTGCCTGTCAGATTGGCAGCTTTTTTGACTTCGTCGTACAGCTTGATTGTTTGTGTCGGGTTAAGCTGGAAGAAGGCACGGGCTGACAGTTCAAAGTTTAAGTCACCTAATGTTTCTTGAATAACCTCTTCTCCTCTTAGATGGATAGTCTTTTCACCAAAAATGAGGGACGTCTTGTTGCCGTTAATGTTTTGCACAAGTGACTTCACTTCAGGCAGACGACTTTGAATTTCTGCCATGATTTGTTTTTTGCGCGGCACTTCTTTTTGAGTTGTGATTAACACGACCTGTACTTCTCCTGATTGGAAGCCTGCTCTTGTCACGATTGTACGAACAATGCCTTTTTGTGTGCGTTCATCGTAAATTGGTACATTCAGCTCTTCTAAGATGCTGCGAACCTCTTCTGACACTTTGTTTGTCAGCGGGTGCTGAACCATACAGTTTTGGATTGGGACAAGGCGATGGGAGTCGATGCCATACAAGCCTGCGATTACTTTGCCGTTTTTCTGCTGGCCGATTTGGAATTGGCTCTTATTGCGGTAATTCCAAGGGTCCTCCATACCGATTGTCGGACGGATATCTAAGTTTTCTATTTTTAGTTTTGTGTGTCTTTCTAATGACTGGATGACAATATCACGCTTTTCTCTAAGCTGCTGGTCATATGCCAAATGCTGAAGCTGGCAGCCGCCGCATTGCTCGTAGATCGGGCATGGTGCTTTGACGCGAAATGGTGATGCCTTGCGGATTTTCTTTACCTTTGCCTCTGAAAACTTCGGCATAATTTTTGTCGCTTCCACGACTACCTCTTCGCCCGGAAGTGCTCCTTGAACGAAGACGACCTGCCGTTTGAAATAGCCGACACCCTCGCCATTGATTCCGAGTCTTTTAATTGTTAGCGGGAAGGTTTGTCCTTGCTGTAACTTTGCCGTGCTTACTTGCTTTTTATCATTCATTCTATTGCTCCTATAAGTAGGTTTCTATTTTTTTATTCATTATAATCAGTTTAAACTGCAACCTTTATACTAATACTTCTTTAGTGGATAATCCAGCTATCCTCCAAATAAAAATCCCTCAAAAATAAATCTTTGAGGGATTTTCTTCTTATTCTATTCTAGCTCTTTTCCTTTTAAAAAGAAACGCACATGCACCGATAACAATCATGGCAATACCTGCCATCAAATAATTGAAAGAGTTCGTGGCTGTATTAGGCAGTCCATGCCCTTCGCCTTTGACACTATCTTTATCACTATCATCTGTGACATTGCCCAATTCTTCATTTTCAGCTGTTTCCTCACTGCCATCTTCCCCGCTGTTGTTGTCGTCAGGCTTGTCAGTACCTGCTCCATCCTCTGGACTTGTTGTGTCATCTTCCTCAGGGTTATCTGTTTCCTCATCTAGGGCTGGTCTTACTGGCTCAGAAACTACTGGAATTGTGCCAGTGTTGTAATAATCTTTGATTGTATCCTCACTTAATGCAACAGAGTCATATACGAGCACTTCATCCATAAGCCCTTTAAATGGAATATCCCAATAGTTTACCCCAAGTGCAAACAAGGCATTTTTGTCTGTGAAGACATTAAAGAAATCGGTGCCGCTGAATGCCTTTTCCCCATTGATATAGACATTAAGCGCCCCATTATCAACGGTAAAAGCGATATGGGACCATACATTAGCTGGTATTTGAGTGCCTGCATCTGCATCATACCAGCCATCATTGTTCGACCAGATCATGCTGTTATTGCCGACACCATCATGGCCTTTCGGAACAAAGCTGATCCAGTTTACATCTGATTTTGCACCAAAAAATGCCGTCGTATAATTGGTCAGCTGTTCTGGATTAATCCAGAAGGATACGCTGTATTTATTACTGGAGATAAGACCTTTCGGTAAAAGAACTCCCGATACTCCGTCAAAAATTGCCCCCTGGCCCGTTTTCCCTTCCGTATAGGAAATTGCTCCACCAGTATTAGAAATGAGATTTCCTGTCGGCTGTCCATCTGCCTGTGTACCAGTGCTGTCTGTTAAATTGCCTTCAAAGGCATAATGAGCTGCAAGCTTACCTTTTTCCTCTGGCAAAACTGTTATCTCAAAGGTTTTCTCTGCGACAGCTTCACCCTTTGTTATTGTTGCTGTCAATGTCACCGTTGCTGCTGCTCCATTAGTCGGCCTTATTACCTTGCCGTCATTTGTGACAACATCGAGATTAGAGGAGCTCCAGCTAATTTGTGCACCGCGTAAGCCTTCTGTTATAAGCTTCAAGTTACTGATAACTGCTGTTGTATCGCCCAATTCAAGGCCACTCTTAACTGCCTCGACAATTTCCTCATCTGTTTTGCTTTCTGCTTTGCTTCCCCAGACCGATACACCTTCACTTGATGTAGCTGTAAATGTCAGCACATTGGTTTTCGATGTTGGGTCCCACTGGCTTACAAACACGCTATTATACACCTTGCCGTCGATGGTAAGCTCTGCTTTATTAGAACCTTTTTCCTTCCATGTTCCAGATACTTCACCGCTGATAGTTCCGTCACTGTTCAAGCTAATCAGCACAGATTTTTTGATTTCTGCAGAAATATCCTTGCCATGGTTAATAAATTTATAGTCTCCTGTAATGTCTGCAGCCGCTACATCCTGCAAGCTTTCTCCGGCATACTCATATGGAGATACAACTGGCCATCCAGCTTCATTCATATACATTTTATGAACTCGGATTTCATGCTGTTCCCCTCTTTCTGGGAAACGAGTATGGAATATCAAGTATTGCTCATCTGTGCTTTCATCATAATAAACCGAATTATGTCCTGGCGATACATAGCCTGTGCCAATGCCTGTCCCGCTTTCGCCTACCTCTCGTTTAAACAAATAGCTGCCCATCAGCTTTACACCGTATGGCTCAATCGACTTGTCGTCAAACAACGGCAATGTCGGGTCTGCCTTAACATTTGTCATATCATTGCCTGCGGCATCATAATACGGTCCATCTGGAGTTTTCGAGCGGACAACCCTCATATTGTAGCCGCCAGTCGAATCTAACCCGCCGAATGACAAGTACATATAATAATAATCTGTTTCCTTGCTGTACTGGATATATGCACCTTCAATCCGGCTGTGGTTGCCGCCAAGCAGCTTTTTCCCGTAGCCTTGATTTGGCAGCTGCTTGCCTGTTTTCGGGTCCATTTCCAGGATGAAAATCCCGCCAGAGTACGATCCGTACACCATCCACAGCTTACCATTTTTATCGAAGAATACATCAGGATCAACGGCATTTGGATGCTTTGTTGCATCATAAATGGTGCCGTCCTCACTCTCTTCATCCCACATGCCTGATTTCAAGATAATACCTTGATCCTTATATGGTCCGTCAACACTATCTGAAACAGCAACACCAAGTGCTGATCGTGGGGAATCTCCTTTACAGGCATTATAGTACATATAATATTTTCCATCCTCGAGCTGGATAACATCTGCTGCCCACAGTGTATCAGACTCTGCCCAATCAAATGTTTCCTTCAACTCCTCGAGAACATTTTCAAATAGCTGATTGTCTGCAGACACGCTTGAGGAGATTTGCTCCCATTGCATGAAATCCTTTGTTTTTGCGGCAGCAAGATGCGAACCAAAAACATAGAACTGGCCATCTGCCTCAATTACAGACGGGTCATGGACAGAAGCCCTTTTATAGACCGGGTCTGCTGCTGCCTTGACTACTGTTGTATCATTACTCAAAAGATACTGCGGAATTACAAGAACAACTGCTAAGAAAAACATCAATAAACGTTGAGATACATTCCTTTTCATTGCGCCATTCCTCCCTGCCGTGTCAGCTTTACGAAAGCAGCATATACCTGTTCCTTGTACACAAGGCATAAATATATATCCATGCTCCTGTCCATACAGCCAAAACGGTTCTCTATTTGTTGGCTACGAAAGCACATCCCCTCTTGTCCTACCAACTATGTAAACACTTTCATAACTTTGATTATCGTATTACACATATACGTACATGTCAATATACATAAATTAATTGTATGCACATATTCATAAAAATTAACATGTCACATATACGAATGAATTTTCTGTAAATAGAACTTTCTTTCATATCACCATTCACTAAATAGACAAAAATACCTTTAAGATGTAAAATTACACAAAAAAAGGAGTGATGTCACATGATAAAAAAATCAATATGGATTTTCACTATGCTGTTGGCAATCGGTGGTATTTCCGTTTATACATATGGAGAATGGCATGGATTTACTTGGATGGAAAAGAAATCAAAGCAGGAAGTATTACAATATTTGAAGGATACGGGAGAAAAGGAAGAGGAAATGAAAAGCATAATGCCTTCGTATGACAATAAATCGGGCCATTATTATGTCACCGTTGTATTCAAGGATGAACAGGGATTACGTTATGAGTTCATCTATAGAAACAAAAAAACTGTCTTTATTGGCAGATATGATGACGGCAACAACACATACGACAAAGGCAAGCATCTTCAATAAAAAGAACAGCTCAAACCCTTGAGCTGTTCTACTCCTTATTTAGCAGGATGAAATGTCACACTTGCGGACTTTTTTGCAGCTGTCTCCTTGTCAATGCTTTCCTGAAGGGCAGCCATTTTCTTTAGCGACCGGATAGCTGTTTCAAGATGCTCTGCTGCAGGTCTTGCTGTAAATAAAAGATATTGTAAACCGTAGCCAATATAATAAATCGGGGTCAGAACCTTTTTAACATGCTTATTACGGATAATGTACAGCTCGTAAGCAAGGGACAGAACTACGAAAAGGACCACAATTCCATCTATTTGAGTCGAATACGGAATAAGCCAAACAATTAAACTGATAAGGCTAATAAAAATCACCAGATTTAAGTGGCAGGCTTCACTTATACGGGACTGACTTTTTACATTTTCTAGTGTAAGCTCCTCGTTTTTATTAAAGCAATTGGCAGCCATATGTTCTGCTGCGTGGTATTTACCGAGCGGTGTGAGCTTGAAGATCATTAAGTATAAGATGATAAATATGATAACAGCTATTTCGATCTCCGCTGCACTGAAATTTCCTATCGACCAGCTTCCTTTGGACATGACAAAAAGAAATAAAAATCCAAAAACAAACAGTGATATAAAGGACTTCCATGTATCAAGGAATGTTCGGATAAAAAACCACATGCCTCTTACAATGGGAACTTTCTGCAAATACTTGTCGATATCAAAGTCATCGACTTCTTCCTCTTTCGCTTTAATTTGGTGTGTCGTCTTGATTTCGCCATTTTTACGGACTGAGATTACTTTGACATCATCAGACTGAAACTTTACGCCATTGATTAGCGCTTTTCCTCCATACTTCATAAAGGGTCTCCATTTTTCACAAGATTTTTTTCACTTCATTTATATAATATATTCCCAAATTGCACAATAAATGTGCTGCAATCATATGTTTGTATCCTAATTTATAGACGTATAGGCATACATATTGGTTTCATGGATTTATTCAATGCTGCGCCATAAGTAAAGGGAAGCATAGCTTAAGTAGGGCTCCCAAGCTGGGATTAAATGCTCCATCTCTTCTTTTGTCGGCTTTGCATCAAGTCCAAGCAGTTTCTTTAATGCATTTTGGATGCCGATATCTGCAATCGGGAATAAATTCTGCCGTCCAAGTCCGAATAAAAGCACATTCTGAATCGTCCATTGGCCAATTCCTCTGTAGACGATTAATTCCTTCATAATCTCTTCATCTGTTCTATCATAAAGGCTCTCTAAGCTAAGCCTGCCTTCAGCAATTTCCTTCGATATATCAATAATATATTCTGCTTTTCTTGTGCTGAATTGCAGCTCTCTCAATTCCTCTACTGTTAGTGCTGCAACACGATCAGGACTCGGGTAAAACCATGCCCCGTTAACTTCTGTTCCGTATGCTTTCACAAATCTTTCTGTTAAGGTATACGCAAATTTAATATTAAGCTGCTGATGGATGATGCATTTTACGAGACAATTATATGGATGAAAATCGAGCACAAGTGGTGTTCCGAAATGACTGTTAAAGAGCTCCTTCAATTCTGTCCCTTGAAAATGCTCATGAACATCAATAAGTGAGCTTTCCCACTGAAAAATCCTTGTAAGCTCTCGAATAACTCCCTCTTCATGCTTTATTGGTATTCCTTCTAGCTGGAAGACTGGTCCTTCCGTTGTACCAATTGCTTTCACCTTGGCAACAATTTTTTCATTTCCTAAACCAATAGGCACCTTTACGGATCTTTCTGTGGCATCTACTTGATGTAATGGGTCTAACGCTAAGCGGCTTAACACAAGATCAAAATTATATGGACCTGAAACCGGGACAATACGCAATAGAATCACCTGTTCTGTTTTCCACTATTATAGCATGGATATATGTGGAAGTTCTATGAAACACCCTATACTTTTACAAAAAGAAAACAAGCCCACAGCAAAATGGGCTTGTTAGTTTATTTCTTCTGCTTTGCCATAAAATCATCAAGGCTTTTGAATGTATAGCCTCTTTTCTTCAAGTCTTTGATTGATTGCTCAAGGGCATCTGCATTATCTTTAGACACAGTATGAAGGAGCATAATGCAGCCTGGATGGGCCTGCTTCATGATATTATCATAGCTGTATTGCCAGCCTCTTTGCTGATCTGTTTTCCAATCGACAAACGCAAGTGACCAAAACACCTGTGTATATCCCAGCTCCTTGCCGAGCATCAATGTCCGCTCACTGAAAATACCGCGGGGCGGCCGTAAGTATTTCATGCCTTTTTTTCCAGTTATCGCTTCTGTTTCTTTCGCAACCTTCTCTAGCTCTTCCTTCAGTCTTTGATCAGAAACTTGTGTAAAGTCTGGGTGATGATAGGAATGATTTCCAATTATATGACCTTCGTCAGCCATTCGTTTCACTAAATCTGTGGCACTTTGCAAATAATGTCCTGTCACAAAAAAAGTGGCCGGAACCTTTTCTTTTTTCAGTACATCAAGGATTTTTCCTGTATAGCCATTTTCATAACCATTATCAAATGTCAGGTACAAGACCTTTTCATCAGGACTGTCCTTATAATATGCTCCATATTTTCCTAATAGCTCATCAAGCGGCTGCCCTGCTTCTGCCGGCTGCTCATTGCTTGATTTTTTGAAGCCCCAATGCTGTGGCTGGTTGGAAACGTTCGCCAATACTGGATGCTGAATGAGCAGAAACATAACGAAAAAGGCCGAAATTAATTTATACTGCTTCACCTTTCTCCCTCCTTTTAACAAATCTAAACTTATTATTTGTTAGAAGCAGGGAAAAATGATTGGTAAATTAAACAATCATTTATAAACAGGTTCTTTAAACTGAGTGAGCTTTTCTAGTGATGATTTTTCAATATCCTCATGCAGGGAATTGCCATGAGAATCCATAGTCACAACGGCACGGAAGCCTTCCACCTGCAAATGCCACATTGCTTCTGGGATACCAAATTGCATAAGGTCCACTCCTTTAACTGCCTTTATGCAATCAGCATAATACTGGGCTGCACCGCCAATTGCATTTAAGTAGACACCGCCATGCTCTGCTAAAGCATTTAAGGTTTTGGTTCCCATCCCGCCTTTACCCATGACAGCGCGGATGCCGAATTTCTTCATAATATCCCCTTGATATGGCTCCTCACGAATGCTCGTTGTTGGTCCTGCCGCTTTCACATGCCATATGTCTTCATCATCTTTAAGCATTACTGGCCCGCAATGGTAGATAACTTGTCCATTTAAATCAACAGGAGAATCGTTTGTGCTTAAGTATTTATGAATAGCATCTCTGCCGGTATACATCATTCCGCTGATTTCAACAACATCACCGACCTTCAGCCGACGAATTTCCTCCTCAGAGATTGGTGCATGAAGCGTAATGACTGTATCCTCTTCAGCTGAATTTACTTTGCCGGCGAAGGTGATTTTCTCTCCATCCTGGTACTTCCATGCAATAATGCTGCCTGTATTCGCATCAAGCTTTATTCCTAATCTGCGAAATGCCCAGCAATTATATGCAACAGATACGAAAAAGCTTGCAGGAATGCGATTCATCACCCCAATTTTGCAGCCAAGCAAAGTCGTTTCACCGCCAAACCCCATTGTACCGATTCCAAGCTTATTTGCATTTTCCATGATATATGCTTCCAGCTCTGCAAGCTCCGCATTTTCATTAACATCGTCAACAGTCCGGAAAAGCTGTTCCTTTGCTAAATCATATCCGCTTGAACGGTCTCCGCCTATTCCCACACCAATAAAGCCGGCACTGCAGCCTTGTCCTTGTGCTTGATAAACAGAGTGGAGAATACATTTGCGAATGCCATCCAAGTCCCTGCCAGCTCTTCCTAGCCCATCAAGCTCACAAGGCAAACTGTATTGAATATTTTTGTTTTCACAACCGCCGCCTTTTAAGATTAATCCTATATCTATGTAATCCTTTTCCCACTGCTCAAATTTAATGACAGGTGTTCCTGCTCCTAAATTATTGCCACTGTTTACTCCATGAAGCGAATCTACAGAATTAGGACGAAGCTTGCCTTTTTGTGTTGCCAATTCTATGCATTCATGAATTACTGCCTTTATTTCCAGTTGGTTTGTGCCAACAGGTGTCTTAATTTTAAATGTTGGAAGCCCTGTATCCTGACAAATTGGTGACACTTCCATATCGGCCATCCCGATGTTCTCTTGAATTGTTTCAAGGCTCATCGCCGACCTCGTTCCAGCACTTTCCCTTTGCGCTGCTGATTTGATGGCGCGGCGGACATCCTTCGGCAGATTTGTAGATGTTTCTTCAATCAATTGATATATGCTTGTCCTTAAAGCTTCGATATTCATTTATTTTTCCCCCTCAACCCTTTTTAAAGCATGTCTACCTTCTAAATTATACTCTTACTCATAAGTCTGCAACAGTAATTTGTAATCGTTTTCATAATTACAAAGTAAAAAAGCCCCTTAACGGAGCTTTCTCATTATTCGTCTCTATGTTTAAATTCATTACATTTCGATTCAATATCATCGATCATCTCAATCAAGCGGTCGATATCCTCAAGCTCCGCCTCTTCCGGATCAATAGCATCCAACACATCAAGAAACATATTTAATCTCGTTTTCAAAAAATCTACTTGTTCATTTTTGTTTGTAATAGAAGTGCCCAACAAAAATCTCTCCTTTCACTTTCCTATCCATCGTACCGAAAATATCAGCTTCCGGCAATCTTTTTCCTTCTATACATATGTTTGCACAATAACACTTTTTTTACACCTGTCACCATTCTTGTTCCGAAAAAAAAAGATCACCTACAGGTAATATAGGTGACGAGATCGATTTTTTTTATGTTACACTATACTATACGTGCGTTTCGCATCATAATTATAAGGTAGCCTTTTCCCTTACTACTAGGGAGTGGTCTTGTGCAACTACAGGGAGAAGCTCTGAATCATCGGATGAGTTAGTGTTCATTCCAATCTGGGACTTTGTCTCCTGTAATTTATGTTGGATAGACTGATATTGGCGCTTTGATTGAAAGTAAAGCTGCTTGAAATCTCCTGCTATTTCCTTTAAATCCTGTGTTCTTGCATTGATTGTGTTTTGAATATGCTGAAACATCGTTTGGCTGTCATTCATAACCTCTCGCATTGTATCACTTAAATAATGCAATTTTTCACTAGTATCTTGCTTTACTTGAGCAGGATTTTCTCTTAGCTCATGTACTAGCTGGTTGGTAGAATCCTTCCACTGCTGCACTTTCACCTTAGCATTTGTCCTTGTTGTACGATCCATGAGGGATAATGTTGTCCCGATGACACCGCCGATGACAATTCCAGCCAATAGTTTACTGTTTCCCTTGTTTTCATTAGACATCAGATCATCTCCCTTGTTTATATCAATACTTGTCTATTTCCCATATGATTGGAGATTTAAACAAGCAGATGCTTAATACGCAACTTTTTCAAAGGAGTAATATCATGATTTCTCAAAAAAATCCGATTGTAAATCCTAAGAACGACCCTTGGGAAGCTTATATGGATATAACCCAGCATGGAGGGATGACCCTCTCCAATATAGAATTTACAACCACAACATTATGTAATATGCGCTGTGAGCATTGTGCAGTCGGCTACACCCTTCAGCCGAAGGACCCGAACGCCTTGCCAATTGATTTGTTGCTGAAAAGACTTGATGAAATACCTCATCTTCGCTCTATGAGCATTACAGGCGGTGAGCCGATGATGAGCCGCAGGTCTGTGGAAAACTATGTTGTTCCATTATTTAAATACGCCCACAGCAGAGGCGTTAAAACACAAATAAACTCTAACTTGACTCTTGATCTTGGCCGCTATGAGCCGATTATTCCTTATTTGGATGTTCTTCATATCTCCCATAACTGGGGCACAGAAGAAGAGTTTGCAGAAAGAGGCTTTGCGATGATGGCAAGAAAGCCGTCATATGAGCATAGAGGCAAGCTTTTCCAAAACATCATCACAAATAGCCGGGCATTGGTCGAGGCTGGTGTTGTCGTATCAGCGGAAACGATGCTGAACAAGCAAACACTGCCTTACTTAGAGCATATTCACCGCCAAATTGTTGACGAAATGAAATGTCAGCGCCATGAGATTCATCCTATGTATCCAAGTTAACAAATCTTATGTCATTAGATAAACAAAAAAATATCCTCAAACCATTATAGGCTCAAGGCTTTTCTAATCAGCTTATCTACATTAAGTTTTCCTATCTCTGATATAATAACTCCCTTAGCAGTAACTGAAATATTATCAGGCTGTGGCTCTCCTAACATCTCAGCTATCTTAGAATAAGGCTTTTTAAGCTCTGCTGTCTTTCCCATCTGTATCCTCTCCCTGTTAAAATGACCTTACACCAACACCATTAGAGCTAATGCTTAAAATTGTGACCCTGACTCCTACATAATGGTATTTAGAATTGTTTTTTACATTGTGACAAACTTAGTGACAACAACAAAAAGAGCAGGAGCAAAGCTCCCACTCGGTAACTAATTGCTATAATATGCTGTTGTATATCATCTACCTAGAGAGTATTAACCTTAGCTCATATCTCCTGTGAGCTACAGCTTACTCAAATCAATAAGTCTCCTCTAAAATATTACTTACTGAGTTTAGCCATTTTGTCAGCCTGTGCCTTTGAAAGTCCTGAGCTTATCATCATCAAAGGAGACTTACCTTTAGCCTTGCTCTTATCCTTCTTATGTGAGCTTTTATTAGCCTCTGCATTCTTTTTAATCATGCTGTTACCTCCTCTCTAGTTGCAGTAAATTCCTTATATACATCAGCCCATCTCTGCCCTGTAACAATCATTCCTATAGCAGACCTGCTGACATTGTATTTTTTGGCAATAGCCCTCTGAGGCATCTTTTCAATAAAAGCATCATGCAGGATGTTTCTAACACTACTTGCAGTAAGCTTAGATGCTCCTCTTTTTATCTCAGGCATATCAGACCTGTTAAGAGCCTTGAACATTGCAAACATAGGATTATGAGCCTTTCCAATAACAATTCTCTTAACTGTACTTACTGGAATGTTAAAAGCCTCTGACAGCTCCTCTAGGCTCTCTCCTCTTTGATAAAACCTCTCTAGCATCTCATAAGCCTGATACTCATTAACTTTAGCCTCTACAGGTTTCTCAGTAAGTCCCATTACATAGGCATGAATAAAGTTATCTTTACTTGTCAGATACTCAAGATTGCTCAGCCTGTTATCTGTTTTTACTCCTGATATATGATTGATAGTCATACCCTCTGACATCTGTTTAATGTACTCATCTGCATCAGCTAAAATCATTACAATATGATGCAAGTAAACTGTATTGCTTTTGCCTCTTTCCCTGAGATTGTAGAAAGCATAGCCCTGCTTGTTAAAACTGGCTTTCCTGTATTCAGCTCCTCCTATAAGGCTCTGTATTCTTATCTCACCAGTAGAAAGATTGTAGCTACTGCCATCTAGTTCCATATAGCCCTTAATAAGCTCTACCCTGTTCCTTAACTGCTCCTCATTTAATCTAATCATTGTAATCCTCCTAGTTTATTTTCTAATCTGTACTCCTGCTGTGACATCCTAAGTAAATAAAAAAGAGACAGCATATTAACCCTCTGCCTCTTTATCTTTCTCCTTGCTTGCCTCTTTGTTCAAAGCCTCCATAATCTTAGTAAGCCCTGAGCTTTTAGCCTCCTGCTGTGCCTCATTGACTTTAAGACCTTGCTTTAAAAACTGTCCCATCTGCTCCTGATTAAACATTATCCTTAGTCCTCCCCTATTTGCTCTGTAAGTTATTTACTACTTTCCTCAGTAGATTAAGTTTAGTCTGTATAATCCTTTTAGCCTTAGTATCCTCTTTGCCAATGGTTATAACAGAGTGCTGAGACTCCTTAACAGGCTCTACATCCATTGTTCTTTTAAGATGCTTTAGCTCTTTATCTATAGCCTTTATCTGCCTGTTAAGGTCTTTCCTAAGCTCTCTCAGTTCCTCTCTCATTTGCTCCATAATCAAACAGCCTTGTTAGTATGATAGCTAACAATGTTATAAGGTACATTGTATTGCTCAGATACAGCCCTACAGCTCATGCCTGACTGTCTCAAGTCTTTCCATTGCTGAATAAGCTCAGCAGAATACTTAGACTTTCTGCCTCTTTTCTCTTCCTTTTTCTTAGAAGTAGACTTCTGATACTTAGCCTCAATAACATCAATCTCATCCTGCAAAACAATGTATCTATCTAACAATAACTCAGGCATCTCATAGCTCTTATAAGACTTGTACTCTATGCCTTTAACCTTGTAGTCATTGCTTAGGACTGGATGAGGGTAAACAGTGATGATGATGCCCTCTGCATCCATTCCCCACTTAGTAGGCTTATTCAGTACATCAAGGACTGCAAACAGTTTATTATCTAACATATCCTCATACATAGAGTTGTAAATAGCAGTCAACTCACCCAGCATCTTAGTAGCCTGCTTAGGCTCTACATCATCTAGGATTAAGTAAATTCTAATATCCTCAATAGTATTTTTACTGCTCATTAATCTGCTTAGGTATCTGTCTTTAAGCTCATCATACTCAGTCTCAGACAGATTTTTAGGCTCAGGAATAGGATAAGTCCTGCCAAAGTCTCCTCTAGCTGTATCCTGCTTAAATTCATCCTGTATGGACTTGAATAACCTGCCCTCAATGACTTTCTTTACAAGCTCAGTACTTTCAATATCTGCCTCACTTGCAATCTTTTTATAGTTGCTGTAGCCTTCCTCATGGTATAGGTATAGGGCTTTATATGCTTTGTTAAAATCCATTGTTGTAATCCTCCTGATAGTTGTAGTTGGTTTAAAAAAGGCTCAGGATGTTACTCCCTTGCCTTGTTGTAGTTGGCTTTTTATTTAGTGCAATATTTATTAACAAAACCTGCTATCAATACTGCTCCAATGACTTCTAGTACAATCATGGTAGAGACCTCCTTAGCTGATGTTAGTTGTTGCCCTCATCTCTCTCCTCAGGTCTCCTAACTGTTGCTACTTAGATGCTCAGCTTTCTTTTAAGCTGTTCCATTTCCCTTTTCAGGTCTCTAGTTTTAGAAAGCATTACTTGTTGCCCTAGATGGATATTGTTATAAATCCTAGTTCCTTGAGGTACAATGCCTGCATCAATCAGCAAAGCATTAGCCTCAGAGAAAGCTACATTTAACTTGCTTGCAATGCCACTCATCTTAGCAACATCCTCCTCTACAGTCCTGATAGACATTGTTTCTACATACTCCTTATCAATTACAGAAAAGACTGTTTTAGCTCCTGCATGGACTGCAAAGAATGCTTTAAACTGCTCCTCTAGCTCTTTAGCAAACTTAACAGCTTGTCCATTGTTAATTGCTGATTGTAACTCAATGTCTTTCTCAATCTCCTCAACTTGTTGCATAATCTGCTTAGCATCCTTTAGGTTTGTAGCTAGTTGCATATCTTCTTTAAGTTGAGCCTTTCTAGCCTGTAGTAAAGCCAATTCCTCTGCTCCTACTTCTTTAAGTTCCTCTAGCCCATCAAACTTAGCTCTTACAGCCTCTAAAGCTGTCTCCATCTCCTTAATCTTGCTGTCCATTCCTACTGTGTACTCTGCTCTTTTGTTTTCCATCTTTACATATCTCCTTTAGTTTTATTAGTTGTTTGTCTCATCCATGCTCTAGCTTTTTCCTCTGCTGTAAGGAGTACCTGTAGCTCCTCATAATGCTCAGTTACTTTAGCCTCTACAGCCTCTATCTCAGGTAGCTTAGGAGTCCTGACAATGTTTTTAATCTTGTTAGTAGCCTCACTATAATCAGATGCCTTAACATCATTAGCTTTAGGAATACTGCTTGTAAGTCCATCAAGCTCCTGCAATAAAGCCTCAATCTTAGTCTTATCTACATCCTTTGCTTTAGGAGCATCCTTAACAATGTCCTCACCTTTAGCAAAGTCTTTAACCTCATCCATATTCATAGGCTCTTTGATGTTCTGCTCAAGCCTGTCCAGTTTAACTACTGTCTGCATCAGCTCTAAGTCTGGATGCTGTGTGCCATTATATAAGCTGTAGAAAGCAAGACCTGCCATCATCAGCTCTAATTTAAAACTCTCATCCTGTAGGCTCTTATCAATAAACCTCTCAGTATTACCTGCTGACTCTTTGTCTCCACTGTACAAATATGGAGATGATTGGAGCATAATCCCTAGCTCTTTAGTATCCATGTACTGCCCAATCTTTCCTAAGTTTTGCTTGATAAACCATCTGAGAGTATTAGCTTTTACTGACTGTAAGTGAAAGTAATCTCTGCCATATAGTCCAGTAGCCTCCATGTATAACTCTCTGTCTCTTGCAGTTCCTTGAGGGCTTACTGCTTTCTCATACATAACCCTAAAGAATTTATCTGTTTGTTCTTCAGATACAAACTGATTAGGATTGATACCTGCAAGCTCATTAACTTCCTCTGCCATAGACTCCTCAAGTCTTGCCTCAAACTCTGCTTTATACTTTGCCTTGTAGTTCTTTAAAGTCCTCTCAGAGATACCAAAGTACTTAGCTGTATCATTCTGTACTGCATTGTACTTAGCTTTTACCTCTGCCATGCAAAGGACTATATCTAGCTCTGTATCAGGAGCTTTGTCTTTAATGTACTGCTCAATTAGTTGTAAATTATCTGCCATTCTCTTTAACTCCTCTGCTCTTTTATATGTTTTCTAATCTGTATTTAGGGAAGGGACAGAGCAGGTTTAAAACTCTGTCTCCCTGTTCTCTTATATATGCATCTGAGTGAACACATCTAAAGCACATATGTCACCTTTTAAAACTTTTTTTACTTTTTAAGACCTGTAGGAAGGAGGCAGAGGCATTACTAAAATCTCTGCTCCTCTTAACAGTTTGAGAGTGATTGTTTTCTCTGTGCTATCTACATCAATCAGCTCTATAGTTCCATTGTTCACTAGCTCCAAGATGGATGCTTTTACATCCTCCTCAATAAACTCCTTTAAGGCTTTGCCATCTATTACAGTTGGCTCTCCTACATAAAACTTATATTTAGCAAGGAAAGCTAATACCTTGTAAGCTCCCTCTGATACTGTGTAGTCTGCTTTAATCTGCTTGCTCATTTGTTTACTCCTCCTTATTTCCCTCTGATTAAGAAATCTGCTTGTAATGACTTATCAGGCTCTCCATCTTTCCTGTAAAAGACAAATGGATTAACTTTTAGATGTGTTTTCCTGCCCTTTAATACCTTTGCAAAGACTGACATCCCATCCCATGTAAGAGAGTTGATTTTAGCCTGTACATTCTTCTTATCTAGTCCTGTAATCTCACAAATATCTGCAATAGATAAAGCCTCAATGCTCTCAGGATTAACCTCAAAAGGATTAGAGCAAAGGATGTTATTCTCATAGTGGATATAAGGCAGGATTAGATATAAAAACCCCATATCAGCAGGCTTTCTCTTTTTCTTGCTGTCATTGTAGAGCTTTCTAATCTGCTCAGAGAATGTCTTAACTACTTTCTTGTTTTTAGTTGTGCCTTTGAAATGATATTTTGAATTGATAACAAATGCCTCAACCTGTTTCCCTTTGGCCTCTACTGTTTTGACCTGCATTAGCCCTTTAGCTAAAAAGTTATCTATGTGTTTTTTAACATGACTCCTATTGTTAATACCTAAGACCTCTCCAATATCTCCCCTATTCATTGGTACAGGATTATGAGTGGACTTTACTAAAGCATTGTCCTCATATCTCACATAGGTCTGTAATACAAGGTAGTAACCTAGCTCTATTGTTGTTAGCATCTCTATAGCCTCCCTAGCATTGTCCATATCTGAAAAGGTGAATGCTTTAGCTTTCTTTCTGCTGTCCTCCCTTTTCTTTTTCTCTTGAAATGCTTTTTCTTGTTCTACTGTCCTGGCATAAGCAAACTCCTTTATCTCACCAGTCTCCAAATTTACAAACTCAGTTCCTTTAACCTCACTCATTGCTCCATACCTCCATATTTTTATAAGTGTTTTATTTGTCAAAGAGCCTCTTAAATTAGCTCTTTTGGATGGTCACTTATATACACAGCTGCGACTATTGGTTAACAAGTATGGAGAGCAAGATCGTAAGATTTTTTTATTTGTCCCTCTACTATCTATATTAGGAATCAAATTTATAACTGTGACATTATAGGAGGGCAAAACAGCTAACTAAACACAAGCAAAAAAGCCCTAAAGCCTTGAGGCTGTAAGGATTGCTAGAGTAGCTAATTTAATAGGGGGTATTTTGTGAACATAAACAGGGCTTAATGGGGGTATTTTATGAACATGAAAAAAAGTGCCATCAGCCTTACTTCTGCAAGGGATTGACACACTTTAACCTCAAAAGTTTTATCTTATATCTTGAGCATAGGCTCAGGAGCAACCTCCATTACAACAAAGGGAATAATCATAACAGTTTCTTATCTTTACAATATCTCAGCCCTTATAGCAGTTAAGACAGTCAGGAGGACTGTAGGAGGCAGTTAGAGCAGTTGGTAAAGCCTTAGTATCAGCTCTGTTGTATAAAGCTCTAATACTCTCTCTACTCTTTTATAAGTATGTTTTGAGGATGCCATAGGCAGACTCTAGGACTAGCTCTGCTAGGACTATAATTACTGTTATAAACTGTTAAGGGACTTGAATTGCAGTTGTGTAGCTGTAGGTATAGTAGTTAAGGGGGTAATACCTCTTAAACAGTCCTTATAAGTTGTAGTTGGCTTATTTGCTGATGTTAGTTTTCAATTTAAGGAGCAGTTTGCTACAGCAGACTTACTATGTAACTCTGTCCAGTAGACTCTCCTTACTTCTCCTTTCAATCTCTGTTTAATATCAGCTCTAATGTATCAAGCTTTATATTTTTTCTAATCTGTATTGCTGTACATTAACTCCATTTGACCTGTCTTACTTGCAGTTAGTTCTGTAGGTAGGGCAGGTCTTTTTTTTTGTCTGTAGGGAGGCTGTAAATGATAGGGGGAGGGTATCAGTCAATTAGGCTATAGAATACTGTCAGGAGGACTATAAGGATACTGGATAGTAGGTAGGTACATAACAGTTATATATACAGTTAAATACAGTTATAAGCTATATGTTAGGTACAAGAAATTGGTACAAAGGATAGTGATTGTACAAGTTAGGATAACAATAGGAGGTATTTTAAGGCTGTTTTGAGGCAGTCAGGAGGCTTTATATATGCTGATATTGTATAGAAAAACAGTGATAATACAGTCAGATGCAGGGAGGAAATGTACTGTAAAAATATCCATGAGTCCTGCATGATGTATACCCTTCCTCTCAGTTAGAAATCAGTAGGGCAGTTAGGATAACACAGCCTTATCCCTTGTAACATCTGCTTTTATAGCTATGCCTCAGCCCTTGCCTCTCTGCTGTGGGTAGGGTAGTGAGACTATACAAGGTAGGGAACATTATTTACACAGCAGGAGGGTACTGATTAGCCTGTACTGTTTAACAGGGATTATACAAAGCATCAGCTCTTTTGTTCTCAGGGTAGTAACATTTATCAAGGGTAGGCTAACAGCTCTTAGAGAGCATCCTGAGCAATCTGAGGACTATGCCCTAATAGCCTAAGAGGAACATACATACTGAGCGAATAACAGTAATATAGGGAGGTCTGCTATTAGTAGCATAGGGCTATTGTACAGCTAGGAGGGAGTATCTTTACAGGTAGGAGTACCCTTCTTTTTACAGCAGGTAGGACTACTATTTGTACAGGGATAGGGTTAATACTTTTGATACAGGGATATGAGACAGGATGAGCTACTGCTGTTAAGAGTATGTCTATCTTTTCACAATATTTACCTTTAACACCTCCTTTTGAGACTATGATACAGCATGATACTGTACTAGTTACAGTGACAATATAAGCATAGATAAGACTGAGCCAAAGCCTATTCTATTACTGCTATGATATTTAGCTGAGACTGCTTAGTCTTAGCTGTAATGTACAGTAATAATGATGTAAGTAATAACTATTGCCTGAGCTGTAAGAGACAAAGCCTCAGCAGAACAGACTGATAAGATAGTTATGCTTGCTGTCCTGATGCTGTACAATCTGATGTAATTAATTAACATTGACATACAAATAAATAAGTGTTATTAGCATAATATTTAATTTTTGTCAATCAAGGCTCAAAGGGGGATACATAGGGGGACTAGGGGTAGGAGAGGAGGGAGAGTCCTGTACATAACATATACACAATGATTTTTTACACTTAGGGGAAATACAAAGCTCTGACATTCCTGATGCAGTCCTGATACTGATGCCTAACAGCGACAAAAAGAAACATTGGATTGTCAACATTAAATCAAACAGCTTTTTTAAGGGACGATTGTTTGTAGTCAATGGGGCTTACATAACCTAGTGTTCCATGGATTCGAAGCTTGTTATACCAGTTAACATAGTCACTGAATTCT
>NZ_RZTZ01000017.1 GCF_004005475.1 Niallia taxi
TACCAGTTTTACCTTTAACTTCTTCCAGGAAATCGAAGAGTTCCTTCAGCCCCTCAAGAGTATGGGAAACTTTAAATCCCTTACGATATGGCTTCCCTTTATCCAAATATGCTTGAACCTGACTTTCACCTTTTGACACATCCAGACCCACTACTGGATTCATTATAAAATCTCCTCCTTTGAATTCTTTGCCAGTAACCCCTATATCCCTAATGCAGTATCACAGCTTCGCTTGTTATACGAGATCAAGTCTCAACCAGCCTCAAACATGTTTCTACAAGTAGGGGGTGAACGGTTTAGTTGACGGGATCTAGTCCCACGGGGGCGGACGTTCTACCCTGGCTACGATTATCATATATCGATATAAAAAAAGGTCAACCAGAAATATTTTCTGGCTGACCTTATAATACGAACGGGGGCGTTAGTAAAATAAGATGTTTCAATATAAGAGTTTTTTAGTGTAAATTATCGCTTAAATTAAATGAAAAATAACTCTTAAAGTGACACAGGGTATTGAGTGGTGTCAAAACTTATATCCATAAATGGAGGCGGCTTTTATGAAATATGGGTATGCAAGGGTGTCAACAATCGGCCAAGATTTACAAGCGCAGCTACAACGTTTAGAACAGGAAGTATGCGACGAAATTTACTCGGAAAAGTTTACGGGTACTAAATCGGATCGACCTAAGTTTCAAGAAGTTCTTACAGCGTTACAGCCTGGAGATACATTAGTGGTAACGAAGCTCGACCGTTTTGCTAGGTCAACATCTGAGGCGCTATCTATCATAAAAGAGTTGTTCGATCGGGGAATAAAAGTTCACGTTCTTAACATGGGGCTTATCGAGAACACTCCGACGGGTCGGCTTATCTTTACAATTATGAGTGGCTTCGCTGAGTTTGAACGTGACCTTATAGTGGAGAGAACGCAAGAGGGTAAGGCTATTGCAAGGCAGCGTGATGACTTCCGGGAAGGAAGACCACGCAAGTTTAATCGCAAACAAATCGAGCATGCACTCGACCTATTACAGACGCATTCATATACGGAGGTTGAGCGTATGACAGGAGTTAGCAAATCAACTTTAATAAGACGGAATAAGGAACGAAAAGACAATCGATAATGACTGTCTTTTTTTTCATGCCGGGGGCGTGTTCGAAATCTGAACTGCGTTTCCAAGCGGTATTAACACGCGAATATTAAAAAATCACTTTGACTTTAGAGTAACCGAATGTACAACGGTTGCTCTTTTTTATTCCGGAAAGGAGGGCGGTACTATCGCATGGGTTAACGGTAAATGGCTAACGACAAAGGAACGTCAAGAATTAATCGATATCTTAACGGAGTATCTGAACGCAATAGATGGACGTTACGGCGAGGAACTGCCCTCCGATGTAATCTCCGATTATTACGAGAAGGCAACAGAGCTTGAACGGCTCGCTAGGATACATCGCTGCGAAGGAAACTTACTCGAATTTGCGATCGAGTATTTTAGCGAAGCCCGTAACGCTGGAAATGACGGGAATTGGGACGGTTTTGATATCACGGAAGCAGGCCAAGCGCCAGAGTTTCACAAGGAAATAACCGCAATAATGAACGACGTGTCGAGCGTGAATACCAATGCAAAGACAGCAGTAGCAGCACCTCGTGGCCATGCGAAATCCACTTATTTATCAAAGGGATTTCCGTTACATGAGCTCGTATTTAGGCGTAGAAAGTACGTAATTATGATATCCGAAACGCCTAAAGTAGCAAAAGCGAATTTAGATTGGATACGTGACCAATTAAAGTTCAATAAAAAATTGCGAAATGATTTCGGCCCACTCCTATCTCCGAAGGATCAGGCGAACATTCAAGATAACAGCGAAGGCTTTATCGCATGGGTACCAGAAGATGATTATAAACGCCAAATTGCTTTACTTGAGTCTGCTTCGGTAGGAGGAGCGATTCGAGGACGTAACTGGAACGGTATGCGGCCGGACTTAATTATTGGTGATGACCTCGAAGATGCTCGACCAGGTGGTAACGCAAGTACGTCGGAACAACGGTCCCAACTTAGAGATTGGTTTTCACAAAGTGTAATACCGTTAGGAGATCCAAAAGGGCAGAAGACGGCCATTATCTTAATGGGTACGACTGTACATGCAGATTCACTCTTAATGCAAGTCTTATATAAGCGATCTGATTTTAAAACAAAGGTATACAGAGCAATAATTGATTATCCCATCAGAATGGACCTATGGGAAGAGTGCAGACAGATATACACCAATAGGGAAGATGAAAATAGGCTCGAAAACGCACTTGCTTTTTACCAAGGGAACAAGGATGACATGCATCAAGGTAGTAAGGTTTTATGGGAAAACGGAAAACCAATATGGGTCTTAATGACTTGGAAATGGGATAACGGAAGCAAAGCGTTTAATACCGAATACATGAATAACCCTATTGATGAAGAGTCAATGATATTTAACCCTGAAAAGTTCACTTACTGGACTGAATCAAACCCTAGACGGGAATTTCCTCATAAGCTTTATACAGTATCGCTTGGAATAGACTTTGCGATGGGGAAGAAAGAGCGTGGAGACTACTCAGCCACTACGATTGTTGCTAAACACAAAGAATCCGGTGCGTTTTTTGTTATAGATTCCTATGGAGATAGGGTAAAACCTGATGAATTTATTGAAGTTATCGTCACAAAGGTAAGTAAATTCCAACCGGATATTATTGCCGCTGAAAGTCAGGCTGCACAAGAGTTTTTCGTAGATATACTTAAGGAAAGGTTGCAGGCCGAAGGTTATCCTGCCAGCACAAGAGTTAAAAAGATTTATCAACGCTCGAGGAAAGAATTAAGAATTGAAGCCATGCTGCCATTGATAGAAAACAACACAATTCAATTCAGTAGTAACCACGCTTTGTTGCTTGAGCAATTCGAAAGATACGGTCAAGGAAGTCACGACGATTTAATAGATGCGACCGAGATGGCTATTTCGGCATGCAAACAAAAAGAGAATCGAATTGTTACATCCGCAAAACGAACACGATGAAAGGAGGCGGTGTCTAAGTGTTTTTCTCACCGAATAACGCAATGCCTTGGATTCGCCCGGACCAAGAATGGATGGGAACGGACGAAATGGAACGCATAGCACGCGTACTTCAATTATACGAACGCTACGACGGCTTGCAAGTATGGAAGCATTATAAGAAACCGGAAGGACTTGATTACGACCCGACCTTACTGACGATAAACTTTGACCGACTGCTTGTCGATACAATGGCCGCATGGGAATTCGAAATGGCTCCGAAATGGGAAGTCGAGCCAGACGTAATCGATAACCCAATCGACATGGTAAGCGAAAACTACGAACCGAGCACGGCGCAAGATGCAGAAAACCGAAAGGCTGCTGCAAAAGAGCAGTTGCTTAATTGGGTACATCGCGAAAACAAAACGCATGAGAAACTAATCGAAGCAGCGAAGGACCGTAAGATTGCCGGAACAGTATGGGCGAAGATATTCTACGACAAACGCCAGGGTAAAGTTCGCGTTGCTTTCCGCCCTGACTTCGAAGTGATTGCGAAATACAACCACGACGACGAAGAGTTGCTCGAAGAGGTTCATTTCTTTCGCTATCTCGACAAAGACGGCCGGCTGTTTTGGAAGCAATCGTTCACGCTCGAATGGGTCGAAGGCAAAGAAGACTACGAATGCTTCTTAACGGAAGCGACATACGAAATCGATGAAAACAACGACGTTTGGTTGCACGAAATGAAAATCGAGAAGTCAGCGATGGGGCTCAACTTCATTCCAATCGTGGAGATCCCGAACGAACGCCTTACGGGTATGAATCGCGGCTATTCCGAAATCGATAAGTGGGCGCCAATCACTGACGAAATCAATAAAAAGCTTAGCGATTACTCAGACGCAATCCGTTTTGAAATGTTTGCCATTACGCTATTGATGAACGTCGACAACGACAAAGGGCTTAACGTAGCACCAGGCGCAATGTGGAACTTACAAGGTGCAGGCGGATTGTTAGAAGGCGAACGACCGGACGCAAAGAAACTCGAATCGAACTTCAAATTTAAAGAAGCGGTCGAAGCGTACCTTGACCGGCTGTATTCGAATCTTCATAAGATTGCCGAAGTGCCAAGCGTAAACACAGCCGAAATGAATGTCGGCGGTATCAATGATATGGCGGTGAAGTTACTTTATTCGTCCATCATATCGAAAACACAACGGTCATGGATCGTATGGAAATCCCGTCTTGAATTATTGAACGAATATATATTGCGATACATGAGTGCGCGGTCAAATGATTCGCGTTTTATTTACGATCGCGATTTAGTAAATAGCATCGATAACAACTTCGATAATACGGTTCATTTCCGATTGCCACTGCCGGAAGACCAAGCGGAGTTAATCGAACGCTTAACAACCGAAATGAGCAGCGATTTAGAATCGATAAAAGGAGCACTTTCTCGCTTAGGCGTTGAAAATCCGGAAGCAAAATTGATGGAGATTCTAACGGAACGTCGATTAATGAAGAGCGAAGAAGATCCGTATAATGCTTAGTAAAAAGAAAAAAAGAGTGGAATGAACCACTCTTAATTTTCAAACTTGCGGATCCAATCTACAATTACCTCGTCACAATCTACACAGTGTGAGACAAAGCGCAGCCACATTCCAACTTGTTCTGGTTTTTTAGCATCAAACCGATCAGCTAAATAGAACTCCTTGCATGTTGGACATTGTACAAAATTATCATCTTTTTTCATATCTATATGCTCCTTTTGTTTAAGATACTTTATTTAAAGTTGTTAATAACGGAATGTCAATAGAACACAGGAAAAAAATGAAGAAATTATGAAGCAACAGCGCCTTACGGAATGGCGGTAAACTTTCGGCAGTAATCCAAATATAATGCGCGACGGCGGGTAAACGGCGGAGGTTTAAAATGAGCGAAGAATTGAAAAACGAACAAGTCGAAGAAGTTACCGATAAAACTACGGTTGAGGAACCGGAAACTAAACCCGAACCAAAAACGGTAACAATGACGCAAGAGGAACTCGATACTTTAATCGGACGTGAAAAAGGACGCGTTAAGAATAAATACGCTGACTATAACGATATTAAAGCGAAGTTAGACGAGTTTACACAAGCCGAAGAACAACGCAAGCAATCCGAAATGACAGAAGTCGAAAAGCTTCAAGCGCAGTTACAGAAATTTGAAACGAGCGCCAAGGAAGCGGAAGAGGCGAAGTCGAAAGCGCTAGAGAGTGCGAACAAGCGACTAATCAAATCGGAGTTTAAGTTGTTGGCGAGTTCGAAAGATTTCGGAGTTCGTAAAGATGCGCTAGACGATGCGTTTGTATTAGCGGATTTGTCAGGCGTAGAGGTAGACGAGGACGGCAACGTATCCGGCGTGCAAGAAGCGCTTGAAACGCTGAAGAAGGCGAAAGGATACCTATTCGGCGTAAGTGATTACGTAGATCCATCGCCAGGCCAAACCGAAACAAAGCGCGAAGGTTCGCAGGAGCAAGCACGAAGAAAGTTGCAAGATCTAGCGGACAACGCAAAACGCACTGGTCGTATCGAAGACAAAATTAAATACGCAGCATTTAAGAAAGAACTTGGATTGTAAAAAGAGGCCCCGATAAAAATTCGGAGTCTTTTTTAATACAAAAAAATATTTCAGGGGGAACATACAAATGCCTAAAATTTATAACTCAGATTTAATCGGAAAAAAATTATCGGTAGCAGATGAAATTCTATTATTGAATCCACATCAAACTCCATTACTAAACCTTTTAGGGTTTGCGGATCCAGTAACACAAGTAGAACACAGCTGGTATGAGGACGAATTATTTGGTGATGAATCAACTGTATCAGGAGCTGTTACTAATTCGGCAACTGCTGTCGTTGTTACTGATGTAGAACCATTTCGTGTAAACCAAGTTGTGAAAATTGGAGAAGAGTTACTGCTTGTAACTGCTGTAAATGTAGGTAGTAAAACATTAACGGTTACTCGTGGCTATGCAGGCACAACTGCAGCTGCAATTGTTGATCAAGCTAAAATTGAAGTTCAGTTTGTTGAAGGGCAAGAAGGTCGTGATGCTCGTGACGCAAGAAATAAACCTCGTGCTCGTAAGGCGAATCTTACACAAATTTTTGATGACACAATTGATATTTCTGGCACAGCTGCAGCTGTTGAACAGTATGGAATTGATAATGCTTACGAATATGAGAAACAAAAGAAACAGTTAGAGCTAGCTCTACAATTAGAAAAGGCTTTGATTGGCGGTATCAAGTATGAAAATGGTAATGTACGCCAGATGGCTGGTATTCGATCTTTGATTACTTCTAATGTAACAACAGCTGGTAGCCAACCACTTACTGAATCAATGATTAACGACCTTGCACAAAAAATCTTTGAAAAAGGCGGTTTTTCAGACGGTGGAGACTTCGTAATTATGGTTCCTGCGAAGCAAAAACGTGCTATCTCTTCCTTCGGTGAGAAGAAGTTAGATCGCCAGGATAATGGTCGCGGTTCAGTTGCTGATTACTTTATCTCTGATTTTGGTCAATTCGAAATTGTTTTGAATAACAACCTTCAATCTGATGAATTGTATATTCTAGACAAGAACCGCACGAAAGTTCGTCCATTGAATAACCGTGAATTCTTTCATAAATATCTTGGAGAAGTTGGTGATTCAACTAAGGGGATGGTACTTGGTGAATACACACTTGAGTTTAAACAAGAAAAAGCTCACGGCCGTTTGAAAGGATTGTCCTAATACGCTCGCCTTTTGGCGGGCTATTTTCTTTGTGAGGTGAATATGAATGGCGGAATATCAATCGAAATATCCCGAATTAGGGTTTTACGTTAATGGAGAACGAAAGCAGTTTGCATTCGGAGCTTACAAAACGGAAGAAAAAGATGAAATCGCAGTGTTAGACGTGTTAACTGATGTGAATCGCGTTGATAAACCAAAAGCAGCGCCTCGAAAAGCTGCGGCGGATAAAAAATAAGCGGAGGTGGCGCTAGTTGGCGACATTAGAGGAAAGATTAACGAAACGCTTTAGGAAATTGCCAGGCGTTACAGCCGATGATATTGCCGACTGGCTATCCGAAGCAACAAGCGAAAGTGGATTAACGGAAGGAACCGATACAAATACGGATAACGCGCTTTTATATCTTGCGTTTTCGATCGGATGTAAATCGGTTGCGTTAGATGCGGCACGCTATTTTAGTTATGGTGACGGAGAGGAGAACGTCGACAAGACGAATATATTCGAAAATTACATGCGTCTTTCCCTCGATGCAATCTCGAAGTTTAACTATTACAAAAGCGGCGGAGGTTCCCGTACTATAACACCGAAACGAGCTGACGATCGATGACGGAACAAGAAAAGCTCGACCAATTGCTCGAAGGTCTTTCAGACAAATATCAGAAACTCAACGCGAAACAACAACAGTTTGCCGTTAAAGAGATCGAACGTGTGCGGTCGCAAATGAACGACATTCTTGCGGACTATGCAGATAGCGAAGGAATAATAAAACGAACGCGCTTAAACGCATTGCTACGCGAGTTAGAGTCGATTGAAAAGGCCGTACGCACAAACAGCATGGATGCGTTAGAGTCGATTATCAAAGAGTCGTCGGAAGCGTTGACCGTTGGTATCGGCACTTCAATTGCTGCTGCCGGAATTGCCTTCGATAAAGTGAACGCAAATGTATTTCGCTACGTTGTAAACAGATTCGGAGAGGACGGTCTTGTACTGTCCGACCGAGTTTGGCAACTGGCGGGTGATCAGCGCGAGCAAATATCGAAAGTGCTCCGGTCCGGTATTATACGAGGCGAATCGGTAAATACGCTAATCGCTGCAGTACGTCAAGTATTTGCAAATGAAACGTGGAAAATTAAGCGGTTGGTTGTGACGGAAGGCAATACGGCATATCGTGTTGCATCGGCTTACTCAGCGCAACAAAGCGAAGTAGTTAAAGCGATGCAGGTACACCGCGGAAAAGCCGACCGTCCGGACCACCGTTGTACACAATTGGAACTTGCAGATTCTTACGGAATGGGCCGCGGTATCTATCCGGCAACAGCAAGCGAAATATACATGATGCATCCGAACTGTACCGGCTATCTAACGTACGTGCTAGACGAAAGGTGGTTATAAGATGCTAACGCAAGGTGATATCGAATTTATTAAGCAAACGCGGGCGGAAATAACCGCCAATCGAACGCACGAAATTACGGTTTACTATCCGGGTGAAGGAGCCGCAGACCCTATCACTGGAGAGCCAATCGGCGAAGCTACTATTCCTCGCACGGTCCCCTCGGTCGTTACCGAAATATCTTCGACTGCTTCTACGTCAAGCGAACGTGCATTAGAAACCGGTGTAGCAATCGAAAACGGCGACATTTGGTTTTCGGTGGACCTTAATTTCATTGCAGATATAGCCGAGTTAATAACTTCGGTTAAATATGACGCAGTAGAATACGAGATACTCGCGGGGGATAAAAAGGGCATCGGCGAACGTAACCGAGTCGAGTTCCTGGGGAGGCGAATAACATGAACGTTCAAATTCGAATTCAAGGCGTTAACCGTGTTATTTCAGCGCTGGCATATGACGGCTTGAAGCGTGATATCGCAAATACAACTGAAGCATACACACGAAAGGCTGCGAATGAGTCGGCCGGAATGGCGCCGGTAAAAGACGGGAAACTCCGAAACTCTATCGTTGCTAGTCCGGAACAAATTGACGAAACGCATTGGCAATACGGTTCAGACGTAGAATATGCGAGAAAGCAAGAATACGAACATAAAACGCAGAAGGCATTCATTCGTAAATCCGTTTGGAATAACGAAACTCCTTACCGTGAAAAGATACGCGACCATGTGCGCGATTTAGGGTAGGTGATACGATGCAGATGGAAATACAGCATTCAATCCGGACTTGGCTTGCGAATAAGACGGGGCTAACGACGACTTGGATTTATGACGGAGTAAAGCTTCCGACTGTTAAGCCGTTCCTTACGATCGAGCAAATGCAGAACAATATTTCGCAAGTGGCAAAGCTTCGCGAGACAATGCTAACAACCTATCGGTTTCAAGTAGGTTTATTCGCTAGTTCTTCAAGTGAGCGGGCACGACTGCAGGAACAAGTTAAAAAGCTATTAATGTTCGAAGAGATACCCTTAATAACCGCAACTACACCGGCTGAAACAGTCGGTTCTTTTTATGCGCAAGTAACAGCCGAGGTTCCAATCCCGGCAGAAGATGTCAGTAGTACAACGAATTTTCATCACTTGTACTTTGATATCGAGGTAGAAATAACCCAAAACAGGAGGAATAACTAATGGGAATTGAATACAGAGGCGACGAGATTTTATACGTAGTAGCTATTCCAGGCGAAACAGATGCGGAAACACTTCATCGACCATTTAACCAAACTGCAGGCACAACAACTATTTCCGCAGACTCAATCGACTTAGATACGAAAGATAAATCAGGTTCTGACTACGGAAAAGTAACGGAAGAGGTTTCGCTTGAAGGCGTTGTTTCAGAAGGCGATCCATTCGTTGATTACGTTAAAAACGCTATTCGCAAAAAGGAATTCGTTAAGATTTACGAAGTTGATACACGCACAAAGAAAGCGGAGTACGGAATGTATATGATTTCGTCTTTCGAAAAATCATTCGGAACAGGCGACTTTGCAACGTATTCACTAAGCGGAACATTGAACGGCGATGTAACACCGGTAACACTAACGGAAGTTCCAGAAGGAGCATGATTAACGGCGCTAATGCAGCGCCTTTTTTAATTTCGAAAACAACCGAAAGGATGATATAAATGGCACGTTTTGAAATCGAAGGTAATGAATACGACGTTAAATTAACGTTCGCAGGCGTTAAGTATCTCGGAAGCTTATATGAAGGTGGAGCGCTTAGTCTTATCGGTAAGGCAATGTCGGGCGATTTAGATACGTTTTCGCATATTATTCACGCTGGTCTTTTCCATACGGAGAAAAACTTTGCGCTTAAAACAGTCGAAAAGGCAATCGAGCAAGCTTTTGAAGCGGAGAAACTCGACATGGAAGCGGTCTTGAAAATGTCCAACGAGGTAGTGACGGAAAGTTTTTTCTTCAAGAAAATCGTGGCGAAGTTGGTGGCGAAGAATCCGGAAGCGTTCAAACAAATGCAGGAGATTTTAAGCTAGACGATATCTTGTCGGACGGTTGGCGTTACTTGTCGCTGAAACCTTCCGAAATTTACTTACTTACACCTCGCGAATTTACGTTGCTATTGAATGCGGAACGTGAAAAACACTATGACAGTTACGAACGCCAATCTCACTTTATCATAATGAGCGAAAATGCCAAACGAGCTAAACGTTCTATTAAAGCAAGCGACTTGTACAAACGGCCTGCAGACGAAAAAGCAGAAGCGAAACTACAAGAAGGCGTTGAGAAGGCGCAACATGCTTCGGAATGGTTGGCGCAGTTTGAGCAATTTAGCGGGAAGGAGGTAAGCGATGGCAGACCATAGTATTATCGTTGAGATAGGCGCCAATATTGCTGATTTAACGAATCAACTCAACAGCGCCAGCAATACGTTGCAAAACTTCGGATCAGCAACACAACGAATAGGCGCTGACATAGCAAAAGGGTTCGGTGCCGTTGGCGCAGGAATTGGTGCCGGTCTTGGCTACGCGGTAAATATGGCGGCAGACTTCGACTCTTCCATGCGTAAGGCAGGCGCAATTGCCGGTGCAAATACGCAAGAGTTCGAAGCGATGAAACAAGCAGCAATTGATCTTGGCGCAAACACTTCGAAAAGTGCCACGGAAGTTTCCGGCGCAATGACCGAGCTTGCAGCGAAAGGATTTGACGCAAATCAAGTAATCGCAGCAATGCCCGGTATCATTTCTGCAGCGGAAGCATCAGGCGAAGATTTAGCAATGACATCCGACACAGTATCGTCAGCGCTTAATATTTGGGGACTTGAAGCTGGCGAAGCAGGTCGTGTTGCTGACGTATTAGCGGAATCGGCTAACTCTACGGCAGCAGGTATTTTAGATATGCAATACGCATTCAAGTACGCAGGTGCTCCGGCAGCGGCCTTAGGTGTTTCGATGGAAGAAACGGCAGCATCTATCGGGTTAATGACAAACGCAGGTCTACAAGGGGAAAATGCTGGTACGGCGTTACGTGCGTCCTTACTAGCTTTGTTGAATCCGTCTGAGAAAAATTCGAAGATGATGGAAAGTATGGGAATTCAAATCACAGATACGGCAGGTAATTTCGTCGGTATTTCGAAGTTGGTCGATAACTTATCGAAGTCAATGGAAGGAATGACGGACACGCAAAAAGCGGCCAATCTTGCATCGTTAGTTGGAACCGAAGCGGTATCCGGCTTCTTAGCGTTGATGGACGCAGGACCGGCGAAAATTGATGAAATGACGGCTTCATTAGAGAATAGCGCAGGTGCTTCGCAAGAGGCTGCGAATAAAATGAAAGCGGGTATCGGGGGTTCCATCGAACAGTTAACAGGTTCTATTGAGTCGTTGGCAATATCGCTAGGTGATCAATTAGTTCCATACGTGCAGATAGTTGCGGACTTCATTTCGATGTTGGTGAATAAATTTAACGAGTTATCCGAAAGCACGAAACAGTTTCTTGTCGTAGGTGCTGCTGTAACTGCGTTACTGGCCTTGTTTTTGGCAACTGTTGGTGTAGTAATTATGACTATAGGCACTGTTGCTTCTAGTATAGGAGCACTAGCTATCGCCTTAGGCACTACCTCAGCAGTGATACTAACAACAATAGGAGTAATTTTAGCGATAGTAGCTGCAGTAGTAGCATTGGGTGTCGGGTTAGTTGCTGCATACAATCACGTTGGATGGTTCAGAGATATGGTCGACGCAGCATGGGCGTGGATTAAGAATGCGTTCTTCACAGCGCTCGAATATATCATGGGAGTCGTACAATGGTTAATGGCGGATATCAGTGCGTTTATAGGTGAACAACTTGCGAAGATTAAAGCATTTTGGAACGAAAACGGGCAAGCAATTATGACTATAGTTAAGACTTATTTCGGAGTTATCCAAGAGTATGTACAGATGGTGATGGGGATTATTAAAGGCGTTTTCCAAATGGTGTGGCCTATTATCGTAGGTGTAATTAGGGCAGCATGGGAAACGATTAAAGCGATAGTTGCAACAGCCATCGATTTAGTGTTAGGTGTTATTCAAACTACCCTGCGTATTCTACAGGGCGATTGGGCAGGCGCGTGGGAAACGATTAAGTCAACTGCGATGTCAATATGGAAAAACATCGTCGGCATCTTCGAAAATATCGACCTAGCAGAAACAGGAAAGAACATCATAAACGGACTGATTGGCGGTATCTCTTCTATGGCTGGTGCTGTTAAAGACGCAGTGGTTGGTATCGGCGAAAAAATCAAGAACGGATTTACTTCATTCTTTGACATTAACTCGCCTTCAAAAGTTATGTATAAAGACGTCGGGCGTTGGATTCCAGCAGGTATCGCTGACGGTATCATCGGTAATATTAGCTCCGTTATTGCTGCAACGAAGGAAATGTCGAAAGCAATTATGCCGCAAGCGGAAATGTCATTAGCGTACAGCACGCCGACAAGCAGTTACTCGCCAAAGTATCATAACGTTGATACAAAAGCCGAAACTGCAAACGCAACGAAATCGATGCAACCACGAGACATCATAATCGAAATGACACACGTACTAGACAGCGAAGTAATCGGCCGCAAAACAGAACGAGTAGTCAGCGGTCAACAAGCCGGTAAAATAGCGATTAAAAATTACATGCGAGGTGATTGACGGAATGAACATGATTGTAACGAAGCTTGACGGAAAAACCTACGACTTGGAATCAATGGGTATTACTTTGCGTGAATTCAATCCGGAATCTCCGTCGCCTCGCCATGTAACGGAAGAAATCGAAGGAATTCATGGCTTGATTGATAACGGCACGACTTACGCAGAAAGAAAGATTAATTGTTCGTTTTATTTAAAAGCAGTCGACGTCGAAGATTACTATCTGTTTCGCGATGAAATATTTGCGCTATTTGATTCAAGCCAGGCTTTTTACGTAACAGAATCGCGGAACATCGGTAAACGCTGGCTTGTCAAAACCGACGGCACATATTCCATTGACCAAGAGCGAGTCTACGGAATGTTTGACGTTACTTTTGTTGCGTTTCAGCCTTTCGCAGAGTCTCGTGGAACAACACTTTCGCCATTTTCATTCGATTCGGACTTATGGCAAATTGGCGAAGGATTAGACGATGGTATTCCGCCTCAGTACCGATTTAACACGACAACTTTTCGAGTTTACAACGCAGGTAACGTCGTAGTAAGTCCGGTACAAATGCCGATGCAAATAACGTATTTAGGCGAGTCGAGTACGTTGCAAATAAAGAACCGTACGACCGGAGATGCGTGGTTATATTCGGGCACATCCGAACCAAATGACGTCATTGATCTTAACCGTGTGCAAGCGAAAAAGAACAGCGTAAGTATCTTCGCTGCAACCAATCGAAAGTATATCACATTGGCTCCAGGCTGGAACGAGTTTATCTTATTAGGAACACGCGGAAGTTTCGAAATCGCATTTAACTTTCGTTATTACTATCTATAGGAGGGGAGTTGCGTGAGAGATTTATTCGTACAGGATTTAAGCGGTCGAATGGAACGGCTGACAGACTATTCCGTTACTCGTAAGAATGCGATTAATAACGAGAAAACAATCGATGTATCTTGCACTAAAACCGACCGTAATGCGCACTCCTTTCCGATGGTACAGAACGAGAATATCTTCCTTTACGAAGACGAGGAGTACGTAATTAAGCAGACGACGTTAACGGCTCGTGGCGTATCGAGCACGGGCATTCACCGAGTGTTTTGTGACCTGCGCGACTTGTACATCTACGACGTTATTGAAGGCGAAAACACTCGCGGTATTCAAACGCTACTTAACATCGCATTGAACGGCTCGGGCTACAGTTTTACGGTTGACTCGGTGCTAGTGAATACGACAGCAATCGTTGAGGATTTCGGCGATGCGTCTGCGCTTGAATTATTGACGACTATTTGCGAAAAGTTCGGCGTTGAGTTTGAGTGCGTCGGCAAAACGATTTACATTGCTAAGGAAATTGCGCGATATACCGATCATCAACTTCGATATCATTTCAACGTGAATGCACCGTCGAAAGAAATCGCAACCAACGATATTAAAACGTATATACGTGGTTACGGAAAGAAGTTCGAGGATGAGGATATATTCGACGAGTATAAATACGCAGGATCATCCGGTAGAAGCGGTACGTGGTACGAGGATGACAGCGGTGCACAACAATTTAGATCCGATAATCCAGAAGCCGAACTCGAATACGGTTTAATTACGAGAACAACCAACGATTATTTTACGTTCAATTTCACCGGAACTGGATTGCGAATGAAGATGATTACGAGCACTCTTGGCGGTAAAGTAAAATTCGACATTGATAACGGAGATAAAACGAAAACAGTTTCGCTGTATACGAATTATCTCAATCGTCCGACTAGCGTAGAGACTTTCGAAATTGCACGCGGATTGGAAAACAAAACACATACTGTTAAAGTATCGCTGGTAGGTAAAGACGGTAGTAATCCGTTTACTACTGGGCCTGTTCGACCGGTTTTTGTTATGCCGAAAAACGGCGACATTATTGGCGTGTATAGGTTACGTCAAGGTGATGACGAAATTTACACGTCAACGGCCGAATATACAAGCCCGTTAGCAAGCGTTTATGGTATTCGCCACGCAAAGCCATTACGCGATGATCAGTATACAAACAAGGTATCGTTGATTAACGCATTAAAAGCGGAACTGCACGATTACTTCGAAATATCGCTAACGCTTGATTATGTCGAGTTGCTGGACTTCGGAATTCAAGATATCCGCAAAGGTGATTACGTATGGTGCATCTTAGATCCGTTCGGTATCGACGTTAGAATTCGCGTAGTAGAAATCGAAGACTATTCCAACGATGCCACGTCGCCAAAGTTTACGCTAGGCACATTGCGCAAGACTTCGAATGATATTGCGGTAGAGTTTAAGAAAACGAGCAACACACTGGCGAAGGTAGTCGATAGCACGACCGGAAAGGTTAAGTCGTCCGCAGTCGATTTAACTATCGGTAAAACAACGAAGTTTGAGGCCGGCTATGACCCTACGCAAATTACTACGCCAACATACGATTTAGCGAGCGCATCTACCGACGGGCTAATGAGTTCGGAAGACTTCGCAAAGCTATCGAATATTGCGGTCGATGTAAACGGAAATGTCATCGTCACAATTGGGCCTGCGTCCGAACTAACTGACGGATTAATGAGCGCTGCAGACTTCGTAAAACTTCGCGACTTAGATTTCGAACAGATAAAAGCGGACATCGAAGATATAAAAACAAGGCTAACTGCGCTAGAAGGAAATAACGGAGAAACTACCGTATAGAAAGGGGAATATCGCATGGCAAAGTGGCCGTATAGAGTATTCGGAACGGCGTTCGACAGAGTGTTTCGCAACAATTTGAACAAGAACTTCGAAGATATTGCGACGGACATAAAGGAGCAAGCGAATAGGGTTAACGATTTAATAACGAAGAATCCACAGCCGTCGGAAATTATCGATGCGCGTATTGACTACGAGCACCGTCCGCACAGTTCACTCCGAGAACTATTAGTCGGAGAACAAATAAAGGTGGCGAATATAATGGGTGAAATCGAAGGGACAACGAAAATAAGCGAACTAACTTCTCCGCAGTATTTAGCGCACAGGGGAAGTTCTTTTTTATATCCGGAAAATACGCTCGAAGCATTTAAGATGAGCAAATTAAACGGCGCCCTGTTTATCGAATTGGATATTCGCCAGGACAGAACGGGTTCATTATGCGTTATTCATGACGAAGAAGTAATTCGAGTAACTGGCATTGACCACCGAGGAACTGACCGAATTCAATATCTGAATCCATCGTATGTGCGCTCGATGAAAGTGGAAGGTTTATTGCCGAATTATCCAGCGCAACCAATCGCTTATTTGGAAGAAGTGTTTCAGACGTTTGGCAACAAAGTTAATTACGCAATCGAATCGAAGGACAGACGAAGCGCCGAAGCAATAGCGGACATGGCGGAAGCTTATCGCCTGCAGGACCACGTATTAATTCAGTCGTTCAACCAAACGGAATTGAATGCGATTAATGATCGCGGATTCGATTTATTGCTATTAAGCGACAACGTATCAGATACCGAAGGATTACTCGCAAATAACATTAAGTACGTCGGCTGCAGCACGAGCGTAAGTGATTTATACGTTAGTATGCTGACGAAAGCCGGAATTAAGGTTTTGGTATATACGGTAAATCATCAATATTTAGCGGAAAAGTATATTGCGCTAGGAGCATTCGGCGTATTTAGCGACGATCCTTTTTATGTTGCCAACACGTACCCAACACGAGAAGACGCACCGTTTTCGGAAGTAGTATTTAGCAGCGGTTTTATTCCGCACTACGCCGAATATCGCGGAGGATTTACAAGCGATTATCGCTGGGGCTTCTTAACGCAAAGTGAAGACAGGGACTTCGTATTGCAAGGTTGGGCGGGCGAGTTGCCGGATACCTTTACAATGACTCTGAACGCAAGCTTTATCGAAAGGGCTAACGGTTGGGGAAGTATTGCGTTATGTACGCCGATTGACTACTTCGACGATAACAAAACGACATTATCGAACGGATACCATTTGCTGTTCAGTCCGGCAGGTATTTCGATTTATAAAGTGAAGAGCGGAGTAAGTACGCTGCAAGCGAGTTCGGCGGAAATAGACAATCTGACCGATGGAGCTACGAAGTACTTCACCGTTACAGTTAGCGCAACATCAATTACGTTTAGCACAAATGACGCAACCATTACAGTTAATGATTCAGAATTTCGTAATGGCTTTTTGCATTTCGGAAGAAAATGGGGAACTGTTTCCTTTCAAAATGTTCTAATTTCTTAAGAAGGTAGGGCGAATGTATGGGAATATTTCATCCGAATATTGATCCGGTTTATTTAATTAAACGCGCAGGAACAACGGAAGACCCGTTCGTAGAACTGAACGAAACTAAAACTGTGAAATACGGAAAGGTTCGTTTAGTAGAATTTCCGGACTTTAATTCAGAATTCAAAGTGGTCAGCCAAGATGGAGTGGAGTTCGCTGCGACAACGGAAGAAAATCCGAATGACGAAGAGTATCGAGTTGATTATATTGCAGGGTTGGTAATATTCAACCCTTCACAGGAAGGTAAGGATTTCGACTTCAATTATTTTGGAACAGGGTATCTGAACATACCGGCAGCTCGTGTCACGTCTGAGGATAGCGACGTTGATATTCAAGAAATTTTGGATGCGCAAGGTAACATCGTAACTAGATTGGATGAATCATTGTCTGCAACGGAAAATATTGAACAGTTAGTCCTTAACAATGAAGTCGTTAAAAACGTAGACTATCAATCTAATCAGGCTGAACTGAACCAAAAGATAGCGAAAAAAGTGGAACAAACATATGTTGACGCAATATTATCGAACCTTACAGATGGATCTCCGAAAGAGATATTCTATTCTGTTAGTTCTTTATTATCTAAGTACCCAAGTGGAGCGGTAGGTCCAATGTTGGTTTTCGACTCTTTACATCTAGATGGGGCACACGCTTATATATGGGACGGTTCTACATGGGCTGATATAGGAGTTTACCAGAGTAGCGGTATAGCTGATAGTAGTATTTCAGTTGGGAATTTAAGTAATAACGTAGTTGAAATGATTGAATCTGGAGAGGGAACAGGTCCTTGGATTTTGAATTACCCAACAGACATGAGTTTAGCTGCTAATACGACTAGGAATTTTATAATCAATAAACTATTCACACAGGAGAATTTAATCAAGAAAGTAAAGTTAGACACTCTCGCAACTGGAAATGTGAACATCTATGTATTTTCTAAGTTAAACGACCAATTTACTGTTCTTTCTAAAACAACAATAGCTGCGGACATAGGGCTAAAATCTTATGATGTAAATATAAATTTACCTGCAAATACTTACATCGGTGTTCAAGGCGCATTAAAATATAAAGCCACCGGAGGACTTGGAGTATTCGACAATAATAGTGGTATCTTAACCGTCGGGAATACTTACACTGGGACTTTTTCTGGAATCACAACACTAGTTTTAAGTATAGATATAGCTTTTAAGGCAGGAACACCATTAAAAACTTTAGCGTTAACGTCAACAGTTGACCCGGGAAGAATATCAAAAGACCTAAAGAGTTATATTGAAAGGAAATGGTACGGAGAAGAAGAGGTTTTTTCTGCGCTATATGACAGTGGGAAAGTTCGAGAGTTAGGTACAAAAAACACTTATTTAATTAATAAACCGTTAGGTAAATCGACCATTATGCGGTTGAAGTTGTATTCATTGAGTGGCGGAAAGTGTTATATATATATAGTCGATAAAAGTTCAGATTCAACTCAGTATACTGTCCGCAAAAAATACGAATTCACTGCGGTTGTTGGAGAAAATACGTTTGAATTGATAACAACTAATGACGCGAATCAATACCTAGTCATATTCGGAGCGATAAGTTGCACTACTGGTGTCACTAACGGAGTTGAGTTTTACGATACTCTAAAAACAAACGCTGATTCGACGGTGACTTATTACAGCGACTTAGCAGTCGGAAGCACTTACCCGATAACCAAATCCGGTGTAACATTAGCATTAGGGATTGTATTGTACGGCGTATTAGATTCAAGTTACGTAGCAGGTACGTCGATCTTGAATAATTTTACAAGCGGCTTTCAAAAACGGCCAGACAACGGGCAAGTTCTTTTTACCGTACCTGTCAATCAATTCGTTGTAGATAAAAGTTCAACAATTACTAATGTTAATGACAATGAAAGTAATATCATTAATGTTCCTAGTGCATTATGGCTACCTTCGACATACAAAGTATCTGGGAAAAAAGTTCCTTTGGTGATGATGGCTCATGGACACGGGGAATATTTAACAACAGACGGTACTTGGGGAACAAATCCTACTTGGATTGCGTGGAAAGATAGTATTGTAGCAGCAGGTTATGCGGTTTTTGACATAAATGGTTATGATAATACAATTAATCCAGGCTCAAAACACTGGGGAAGTCCTAGAACAATTGAGGCTTACTTCAAGGCTTATCTTTGGATTACAGAAAACTTTAATGTCGATTATAGGCTGATTATTACAGGCGGATCAATGGGCGGTATGACTGCGTTAAACTTCGCTAATGCTCATGCCAACATTGCACGATGTGTGCTTGCTTATGCTCCTTGTACAGATTTTGTGAACCAAGTATCTTCTCAAGCATGGCGAGATGAATATTTAACTAGTTATGCTATCACAAATCTAGAAAATGTTCCGGGATGGACACCTATTAATATAAATTACTTGAATATCCCTTTAAAGATATGGCATGGAACTGGGGATACAACACTAAACTACACATACAGTCAGACACTTGTAAATAAATTAAAGGCAAATAACTGTCCGAGTGAACTGCGTTTAATGAGCGGGTCTGGTCATGACGTAGCATACGGTAACCAAACAGTAATGAAAGAAAGTCTCATGTTTATGAATCGATTTAAAATTTAGATGAAAAGTCTAGATTTTGTTCTTAATAAAGAATATAATGATAGTTAATATGACAGGAAGAGGTTAACAAATGAATAAGATCCTTTCAACCTTGAAACATATATTAACTAATAATAGTACAAAACACAGAGTTGATAACTACTCGCCACAAACTCATAAAAAATGCGAGTCATGTGATGGTACCGGGTTTGAAGATGTTTTCTTTGATTGTGAATCATGTGAAGGCTCAGGAATTGTTAAGAAATCCTACGAAGAGTACGTGAACTCTTTAGAGATGAAATATTCCGATACTAAAAGCAGTGCGTAAATGTATGCTTATTTTTATTAACATTTCGTTCTCAATGAAGAATAAAGAAGGGGTTTAAATTAATTATGAGTGCAGATTTGTTCAAATTAGATAGAAGTATTGAATGGAACGGCGTTGAGTATTGTGTTTTAGAAACATTGTCTAGTGAACATTTACTTGTTGTGAAAAAGGAAGACTACCTGAAAGAAAATTTTCCATTGTTAACTTATATTATTCCTCATGAATAACACTCTAAAATTCAAATAAGAAGCTGAAAGCGCCCAGTCCTAACGGATTAGGCGCTTTTCTTATGCGCTGAAAGGAAGCGGGACCATGCCAGCGGAAGATATGAACGATAAAATAGCGGAAATTAGAGAGTGGCTCGTTCGCTTAGATACGAAACTTGATTACATGCATGACGTAAAACGGACGGCAGAATCGGCGGATGACAAAGCGACAGAAGCATTATCACTTGCGCAAAAGAATCACGATGATATACGTGATATGAAAGCCAATAGTAAATGGGCCTGGGGCACAATTTTTACGGTTGCCGGGCTCTTATTAACGTTTGGTATAGCAGTTTTTACATGATTGGACAACTTTATAACACGAAAAGGGGCGAATAAAAATGGGTAAAATTGTAGACATTTCGCATTGGCAAGGGACGATCGATTGGGCTGAATTCGCAAAGGAAGTCGACTTGGTAATTATACGCGTCCAGGACGGAAGCACCGGCGAAGACCGCGAATATAAGAACTACGTTGCTGGCGCGAAGAAATACGGAGTTCCGTTCGGACATTATGCATTTTGCCGTTTTGTTAGCGAAGAAGATGCGAAGAAAGAGGCGCAAGATTTCTATAATCGAGGCGATAAAGATGCGTTGTTTTGGGTTGCTGACGTCGAAGTTAAAACGATGGACGATATGGCGACCGGCACGCAAGCATTCGTCAATGAATTGCGAAGACTTGGCGCTAAGAAAGTCGGGGGCTACTTCGGCCATCATACGTATGAACCTTTCGGCATGAAGAACGTGAAAAATATCGACTTTACTTGGATTCCGCGATACGGCTCGACGAAGCCGAAGTTTGATTGCGATTTGTGGCAGCATACGGATACCGGAAAAGTCGCTGGCGTAAATGGTGGCGTTGACTTGAATACGCTGAATGGCGACAAGGATATCGAATGGTTCATCGGCAAGCAACCGGTTAAAGTAGTCGAGCCAGTCAAAACGGAAGTGAAAGCGGAAATAGTAAAGACACCAAATAAAGACACTACGCCTACAACGTATAAAATTAAAGCCGGTGACACACTCGGTAAGATTGCGGCGAAATACGGAACAACTGTTGCGAAGTTACAATCGTTAAACGGAATCGCCAACGCAAATAAGATATACGCAGGGCAAACGATTAAGTTGAGTGGAACTGCAGCGAAGAAAACAACGACTACTTCTAGCGCTAAGTATCATACGGTTAAATCTGGCGACACAGTTTCGAAACTGGCAATTCAATACGGATCTACTCAAGCGCAAATTAAAGCGTGGAACAAACTCGATAGTAAATATCGGATTTTTGCTGGTAAGAAAATCCGCGTGAAGTAAACGAAAAGGGAGCGATTAAAATGAAACGATTCAAAAACTACGTACTATGGACTGCGGTAGCTTCATTGATTGGAATGGCGTTGGTGGACTTCGGAGTAATTCCGGATACGGCGCTATTCAATGAATACGTTGAGAAGGCGTTATATATTGCGGTATTGCTTGGCGTTGTAAACAATCCGTCAAATGGGACCGGACTTAAAGACGCGGAATAATTAAAGGCCCGTCCACATAAGACGGGCCACTCATACTAGGATTTGAACTTTAATTTCTCTATTTGTTTGTGTAATTCAGTTTTATCAGTGATACCAAGGTAATCTTTGTCAGTTAGGAATGCTCTAATTAAATCAGCTGTATATGATTCAAGTTTGAGCAAACTCTTTAAGTCAACATCAGATTTCCCGTGATGTACAATACCCGATCTCTGTTTATATAATGTGCTCATTTCTTTAGAGATATCTATTCGCTCACTTACTTCCTTGCCAAGTATAAAAGCTGTCCGATCTCTTAGTGTTGCTGTTATTGGGTCACTATCATTAGAATTTAGCAGGGTTTCGACTGCTAAGGTTAACTTAACAAATCTTGCCCCAAGATCATGTTCAACTTTCGATTCTCCGAACCATGTTAACGCTCTTAAAATAGATTTATCCATACTCCCAAGATTATGATCTAAATTTTTCTGTAATAAATGACCAAACTTTTCATACCCTATATAATTTATATATTCTTTATCATCTAACTCATAATTTTCGCTTAGATCTTTCACTTGCTGGTATGTAAAAGTTGTTGAGTTACTGTCTTCTTTAACTATATACGCTCTCATGGATTCACGAGTTCCCCCAAATCCAGGCAGCCTAACAGCAAGATTTTCTTCGTTCCATCCAAAAAAATCAGCTAATCTAAAAAAGTTAACAATGTATTTCCCGATTTCAATAGCGAATTCGCCTGATTTTTCTATGTCGGCAGTTTCAGTAGAAACTTCAAGCATCGTTGGAGAGAGATATTTTACGTCGGCATCGTCAAAAGTTCCTATAGTGAGGAAGTCGATTATTCTTTTCATATTTAAATTATGAATTTTTATATTAGGAGAAAAATATACTTCCTCTGTATCAAATAAATCTAACCCCTTAATTGGAATGTAAACACTATGTTTTTGTGTGTTATTTGCATACTTTGAAAATTTTTGAATGTCATCGGTTATTTGTTTTGATTTATTGGTAGTATCCAAATTGTTATTTATTATTTTATTTAAATTACCAGCAATCATCGTGTAAGAAACTACCTTGCTAAGTCCAGTTTTCTCGTCTAAAAGTTTGCTTAATGTTTTTTCATAAGTTTCGTTATTGAAAATTTCTTTCGTCGTACTTACACCATTAAAATATACTGTACCTCGATTTCGTTTCTCAGGTGGTAATTCTTCAATTTCTTTGCAAATTTTTATAATGCTCTCTTTTAAAAAACTTAGGTTCATTATTAACCCTTCCTTTCATTTAAAATAAAGGTTGAATTTATTATAACCCAGCAACCTTGATCTGGCGTATACTATAATAAAAACGCGTAACTCCAAATTCACTCCATTTCGCACCACGAAGTTTTCCATAGAATACTAACTGCCCGTTAGGTTACTGCTATTTTAAAAATATTTTTCCAATTGCGCCATTAATCGCCTAACTAAGCACGTTGCCTATCCGTGCTATAATTGATGGCGAGGTGTTATATCGATGTTTATTTCGCCAATGTTATTACACAAGTCGGATGAACCGTTCGATTCGGCCGATTATTTGACAGAGCTGAAACTCGACGGCATCCGTTTTATATATTCCGTTGATGATGCGGGCAAAGTCCGCTTATATACGCGTCACAAGAACGAAGTAACCGCACGTTTTCCCGAATTAACTGCGCTCGATGTTCCGCCTGGTACCGTACTGGACGGCGAGTTGATTGTCACTGATAACGATGGCAAGCCGGACTTCGAGGCCGTCATGAGCCGTTTCATGAGTTCGCGTGCAACAACGCCTATTTCGCTCGTTGTGTTCGACGTGTTGAAAGCCGGCAGCAAGTCGACTACTAGTCTACCGTTGCTAGAACGCAAGGTAATACTCGCCGATGTCGTGCCAAATGATACCGAGCTGCTTTCGAAGGTTCAATTCGTCGAAGGACATGGCGCTAACTATTTCGACGCAGTTAAAGCGCAATCGCTCGAAGGTATCGTGTTAAAGCGCAAGGATTCGCGTTATGACGTCGGCAAGCGATCGCATAACTGGCTGAAAGTGATTAATTATCAATACGCCGATGTATTCGTAACTGGCTTTCGCAAAAAGGAATTCGGATGGTTGCTTGCTGATGCTGACGGTCGTTACCTCGGCGTAATGGAGCATGGCGTGCCACCGGTTGAGAAGCAGCGTGTGTATCGTGCGCCTATTGCGAAGGAAACCGACGACTTTTCGTACCTTGTTTCACCAATTAAATGCCGCGTGAAGTTCCGCAATTATACTAAGGCGGACTTATTGCGCATTCCTAGTTTCGTCGAATGGCTCGCCTAATTGCTGGCGGGCTTTTTATTTCGAACGAAATATTGGAGCGAATGTACACAAGGACAAATTTACAAACGTAGGAAGTGATATAATATATATTATTGAAAAATTTATGGGTGGGTTAATATGTATACAGGATTAATAAGATTTAACGATAAAAATTGTGTTTTTAAGCTTAAAAATTATGACTTGGAAATTGAAGAGATAGAGAATAGGGATGAGGTTTATATAAATGATTTAGAATCTATATTTAACCCTGATAAAAGGGAAACCATATCACTAAACGTTTTAGTTGGAAAAGACTTTGACAATGGGAAGGTAATGCATTTTAATCCTTATAAAATTACAAAAACAGGGGCCAAAACATTTTGCGCATCTTTATCTTCATATATTGTCTTTGACGACAAAGAATCTACAATTGAAGGGTTAAAGCTTAATTCTGAGGAACTTAATTGGTTCCATAATGTTGAGCATTCGTATTCATTTACTATCTCACCCGAAAATGGAAATTCAGAAATTAAAATTGAACCGTACGATAGAACTGATAAGAGGTTTTCATTTAATATTGAAGGCCAAAAAATTGAAGGTAACCTTAATATCTCTAGAACCTTTTCCCGTGTATCAACTATGCCACTAAAGTTAAAAACTGACATGAATCTTTATTTTAAGGCAACTAATAATTTTGCGCTAATTGAAAGGTTATCTAATATTACCTTCAATTTCCTTAAGTTTGTTACATACAGAAGAAACATTACATTCAATCAATTAACCTTAATGAGTAAGTATAGGGATACAGATAAATACCATAAAGTTGGTACCTTACATATCAAAGGGTTTAATAAAGACCGAATTGAAGAGGAAAAAGTTATTCAAAATCAGTTAATTGATTTACCGTATTTAGAGAATGAATTAGGAAAGTTATTTGATGATTTAGCAGAAAATAAAATTTATCTAACACATATTCCCGAGAGCCATGCTGATAATAATACTATAACCCCAGCTCGCTTTATATTGGTTACAGCAGGTTTTGAATGGCAGTTTCGTTCAACTTATAAAGAATTAAATACAGAAAGTGAAGACAAATATAAAGAACTTAAAGATGAGATAATATCTTTCTTAGACGAGAAGATTAATCAGCACACTGGAAAAAATAAAAAGTATTTTAAAAGTCATAAAAATTTGTTAATGAAGACTAGTATGACACTGGCAGATAAAATAAATTGGGCTTTAAGGGAATTCAATGATGAATTGAACTTGTTTATAAAATCTGTGTATGAAATGAATGGAATAAATAATTACAAGTACTCAGAAATTTCAGAACGGATTCAAAATCAAAGAAATAATATTGCTCATGGTAATCTTGATAAAGAATTTAACAATATTGTGGTCTTAGATTTGTTTGTATTGGAATGGCTTTATTATGCAATGGTATTAAATTCTATGGGTGTCTCAAGGTCTAAGATTAAATCAGCTATTAACAAATTATTTAAACGAGGATTCGCGGTTTAATTCTGTCTAAATTGCGTGCAGAACATGCGTTCGTGTATAATGTTCACGAGGTGAAGTTTTTATGGTGATTCGAGACAGAGGAAAGATAAAATGGCTACCGGCAGCGTTCTTGCCAGAACAAAAACAACTGATAAGCGAAGCATTGTACGACCTGAGCAAATTAGCGCAACCGATTCTCGACGAGTATCAAATCGAGGAAATCGAAAAAAAAATTTGCTACGCAATGGAGTACAACTTTTTCGTAACAATTAGCGTTTGGGAGTCGGGGCTAATTCACAAAATGAGCGGGTACATACGCTATTTAGAGCCGCTGAAAAAGGAAATACGAATGGAAGTCGGTACACCCAGCGAATACATAATCGAAAGAATAAGTTTCGCCAATGTTATTTCGATATACTTAAATTCATAAAAATATCGCAAAGGCCATCGGAAAGTTATTGACGGAACAATGATCCGGATGTTAAAATTCGGTTAAAACGGTCAGTTGTTCGACTCAATGACCGATTCAACTTTCGATTAATAATAACGTTATATATAACGCGCTCAATTAGCGGTCAGAGGTTCGAATCCTCTAAGGCGCGTACTTAAAATAAGCCCTCTCTTTTATTATTTAAAGGAGAGGGCTTATTTTTATTTTAGTATAATATTATCAGCATGAAAAGGGTACGGACTGAATGCTCGCCCCCTTTATGTAAACTGAAGCAGCAACACATCCTATTTTAAAATACTAGCAATTCAGAGCTACCTCAAAGTTCTTTTTAACAGCATTCACAAAAGGGTTTAGGCAAGTTATCTATTTTTGTTTTCTTTTTGTAAAAGCTAATAAAATGAAAGAATTCAAGTGAAAAAAGGAGCTAACATTGACTTATGCTATTAAATTTAGCTCAATTGGTTCAATATGGTTAAATTTGAATGAAAATCGAATTTTAACTATCTTTACATGCATTAACTTAAAGGAGTATGATTGCTAACATAATATTGCTTCTTATATCGCTGAATCTATTTTAGAGCGGGGGACCCATCCGCGGTATTTTTACCGCACGGGGTGAATCCTTCTTAGTAAGGTAGGGCTACTCTTTTGGCCCGAATCCGACAGCTAACCTCGTAAGCGTGAAGAGAGAGGATGTGTAACTGGTGATCGAAAAAATCAACTCGACCACGGGGTAATCCTCCGCGGTCTTTTTTCTGTTAACTAAATTAAAAAATATCTTATATCGCTGAATCCACTTGGAGCGGGGGACCCATTTTAATTGTGAGATTTCTCACCGGGGTGAATCCTTATTAAAGGTAGGGCTACTTCTTGGCCCGAATCCGGCAGCTAACTTCGTAAGCGTTAAGACAGAAGGTATTACCTTGGAATTTTACCCCTTGTGTAATACAGGGGGTTTTTTGTGCAAAAAACAATGGTAAAATTTAACAAAAAGAGGAGAAGTGTATGGAAGACTTGCTTATGCTTTTTATTATCGGAATGTCCTTAACCTCTATGTATGGATTAATTAGATGGTCTGCTAGAAAAACAGCTCGCAATGAGCAGGAGGGACAGAAATGATTACTTATATATTTATCCTGGCGCTTGGTGTTGTTAGTTATTTGCTTTATGCCTTAATAAATCCTGAGAAATTTTAAGTTGGATGGAGGGAAATTAAATTGTTTTTGACAATAGTATCTATCATTCTCACATTGCTGATCATAGTTGGACTGGTAATACCAATGGGAAACTATATGGCTTCTGTTTTTAGTGACAATACAACGAAGCTAGATAAGCTATTCCATCCTGTTGAAAAGTGGATATATAAGCTTGGGGGGATAAAAAACAATAACCAAAATTGGAAGCAGTATGCCTTATCGATGCTTACAGCAAATGCCTTTATGATTCTGTTAGTCTATTTAATCTTTCGGATGCAGGGTCACTTACCGTTAAATCCAGGGAATATTGCGGGAATGAGCCCAGATTTAGCCTTTAATACGGCGATAAGCTTTATGACAAACACGAATTTACAGCATTATAGCGGTGAGTCTGGACTTTCGTTGCTTTCCCAGTTGATAGCCATTGTTTACATGATGTTTGTTGCGCCGGCTACTGCGTTGGCTGTTGCGATTGCGTTTATTAAGGGGCTGGCTGGAAAGAATATCGGCAACTTCTTTATTGATTTTACAAAAAGCATTACAAGAATCCTGCTGCCTATTGCCTTTGTAACTAGCTTTCTCTTTATAGCGCTTGGTGTTCCGCAAACATTCGAAACAACGACGGAAGCAACAACGCTAGAAGGGGCGGAGCAAGTAATAGCGACAGGGCCGATTGGTTCCTTTCTTTCCATCAAGGAGCTAGGGAACAACGGAGGAGGCTATGTTGGTGTTAACTCTGCTCATCCATTCGAAAATCCGAATGCAATCAGCAATATCATGCAGATTATCTTAATGTTTTTATTGCCAGCATCCATTCCAATTACTTACGGAAGGCTAGTTGGAAATAAAAAACAAGGAAAAGTACTATTAATCTCAATGTCTTTGATATTTCTTGTGTTCCTCAGCACGTCTCTTTATCAAGAATATCAGGGAAACCCAGCGCTTACAGCACTTGGCATATCTGCTGAAAACGGCAGTATGGAAGGAAAGGAAGTAAGATTAGGCATTGCACAGTCTGTTTTTTATGCGATAACAACAACTGCAACAGAGACCGGTGCTGTTAATACGATGCATGATACATTAACACCGATATCTGGTATGCTGTCTCTTGCCAATATGCTGTTAAATACAGTATTTGGAGGTGTCGGCTCTGGTTTTATCAACATTATGATGTATGTATTAATCGCTGTATTTATTTCTGGGCTAATGGTAGGAAGAACACCTGAATTTCTCGGCAAAAAAATAGAAGGTAAAGAAATGAAGCTGATTGCTATAACGATGTTAATATCACCATGTCTTATATTAGTGGGGAGTGCGCTTGCGTTATTTACACCATTAGGGAGTGAGGGGATATCAAATCCAAGCTTTCACGGATTGACACAAGTACTGTACGAATTTACTTCGTCTGTTAATAATAATGGCTCAGGTTTTGAAGGGCTTGGTGATGCAACGCCATTTTGGAATATATCAACAGGAATCGCCATGTTTATTGGCAGATACTTCCCCCTTATTACCATGCTTGCAGTTTCTGGAAGTCTTGCAGCAAAAAATATTGTACCAGAAACAGCAGGAACATTTAAGACAGACACATCTCTTTTCGGAGGTTTATTTATCGGAACAGTATTCATTGTTGGAGCGTTAACGTTTTTCCCAGTATTAGTTTTAGGGCCAATTGCAGAATTTTTAACATGGTAATGGAGGGTAGCTATGAATACTCAGGAGGAACTGCAAAGTCAGAAAGGAAGTACGTTAATGAATAATAACATTATCATTCAGGCGGTTAAGGATTCATTTATTAAGCTGAATCCAACATTAATGGTGAAAAATCCAATTATGTTTATTGTAGAATTAGGCTTTTTTATTACAGTTGTTCTGGCCATTTTTCCAGACGCATTCGAAGCAAACGGGGCGGAACGCGGCTTTAATATTGCCGTTTCTATCATTCTATTGTTTACTATTTTGTTTGCAAACTTTGCAGAGGCGATTGCAGAAGGACGGGGAAAGGCTCAGGCCAGTACGCTAAAACAATCTAAAACAGATATGTTCGCAAACCTTTTAAATGAAGGCAGCATTAGTCATGTACCGTCCTCTCAGCTGAAAAAAGGTGACGTTGTATTAGTTAAGCAAGGAGAAACGATACCAGGTGACGGAGAAGTGATTCAAGGATTGGCATCTGTCGATGAATCTGCAATCACAGGTGAATCAGCACCTGTTTTAAAAGAAGCTGGCGGCGATTTTAATTCTGTAACTGGCGGAACAATTGTAGTCAGTGATGAAATAAGGGTGAAAATAACAAGCAATCCAGGAGAATCCTTTTTAGATAAGATGATTTCATTAGTAGAAGGAGCAGAGCGGCAAAAAACACCGAATGAAATAGCATTGAATACGGTTTTGATTAGCTTAACTCTCATTTTCCTGTTTGTTGTCATCTCACTGCCGTTCTTTACAAACTATCTAGGCTTTCAGCTTTCATTGCCAGTATTAATTGCTCTTCTTGTTTGCTTAATTCCGACAACAATTGGCGGACTCCTTTCAGCCATAGGGATTGCTGGGATGGATCGGGTCACAAAATTCAATGTCCTGGCGATGTCGGGTAAAGCAGTTGAGGCTGCTGGTGATATTAATACGATAATTTTAGATAAAACAGGTACGATAACATTTGGTAATCGGATGGCAAGTGAATTTATCAAAGCAGGCGAGGCTGATAAGGATATCTTTTATAAATGGGTTGCAGCAAGCTCACTGAAAGATGAAACACCAGAAGGCAGATCTGTTTTGGAGCTATTAAAAAAGGAAAATTATCACTATGATGATACATTGGCAGCTGGAGCGGAGATAGTTGAATTCAAAGCGGAAACTAGAATGAGCGGCTTGAATTTGCAGGATGGTAGATTGGTCCGTAAAGGAGCAGTAGATGCCATAAAGCAATGGGTTTTATCAAAAGGCGGCATAATACCTGCAGATTTAGACAAAAAAGCGAATCATATTGCACAAGCAGGGGGTACACCTTTAGCAGTAGCAATTGACAGCCGAATAGTTGGGCTCATTTACTTAAAGGATACTGTAAAACCAGGCATGAGAGAAAGATTCGAAGAGCTGCGGAGAATGGGCATAAAATCAATCATGTGCACTGGCGACAATCCTTTGACTGCAGCTACGATTGCTAAGGAAGCAGGGGTTGATGAGTTTATTGCTGAATGTAAGCCAGAGGATAAAATTGCAGTCATTAAGCAGGAGCAAGCAAAAGGCAAATTGGTCGCAATGACAGGCGATGGTACAAATGATGCGCCAGCATTAGCACAGGCAGATGTTGGATTGGCAATGAACTGTGGTACAACTGCTGCTAAAGAGGCTGCCAACATGGTTGATTTGGATTCTAATCCAACTAAACTCATAGAAGTAGTTAGTATTGGGAAGCAGCTGCTAATGACAAGAGGAGCTTTAACAACCTTTAGCATTGCAAATGATATTGCCAAGTATTTTGCGATAGTGCCAGCCATGTTTATGGTGGCAATACCTGAAGTCAGCAGATTAAATATTATGGAGCTGCATTCACCGGTTTCGGCGATATTGTCTGCATTAATTTTTAATGCGGTTATCATCCCGCTTCTTATTCCGCTAGCGATGAAGGGAATAGCATATAAGCCAATGAGCTCTGATGCATTATTAAAGAAAAACCTGTTTTTATACGGTGCTGGAGGTGTTGTCGTTCCGTTCATTGGCATTAAAGTAATTGACTTGCTTATATCGACTGTATTATAAATTTTATTTGACTATTGGAAGGGATGAAAACATGTTTGCAACCGTTGCAAGAACCAGCTTGCTGTTTATGCTTATTTGTGGATTGATTTACCCGTTAGCTGTTACAGGCATTGCCTCCATTTTGCTCCCAACACAGGCTAACGGCAGCCTCGTGTACGGGGAGAATAGTGAAATAATTGGCTCTAAGCTAATTGGTCAGTCATTTACGGATGAACGTTTATTTCATGGGAGAGTTTCAAGCATTAATTATGATGCTTCAAGCTCTGGCACCAATAATTATGCACCAACAAATGCAGAGATGCTTGAGCGGACGAAGTTATCAATAGTGGAATGGAAGAAGGAAAATCCAAATCAAACACTGCAGGATTTGCCAATTGACCTTATTACAAACTCTGGGTCCGGGCTTGATCCTCATATTACTCCAGAGGCAGCAAGAGCGCAGGTAACAAGAATCTCCAATAATACTAGCATAACAAAGCAGGAATTACTGGAATTGATTGAGCGTCATACAGAGAAAAAGGATTGGGGGATGTTTGGCGAGGAAAAGGTAAATGTTCTGCAATTGAACATAGAATTAATGAAATTAATCCTCTAATACAGATTGGGTTTCCCGCTTGTGACTAAGCGGGAAGCTTATGAATGATGGAGCTGATGTTGGGTGTGAATACGGAAAATCCATTTGCCAACAGGAGAACGCCTGAAGAAATCCTTGCAGAAATCAATAAGCAAAGCAGGGGTAAATTAAAGCTGTATATTGGCGCAGCACCAGGGGTCGGAAAGACATATAGAATGCTACAGGATGCTAATGAATTGCGGAACGAAGGAAAGGATATTGTCATTGGGCTGGTTGAAACACATAACAGAATGGAAACAGGAAATCAGATAGGAAAACTAGAGAGAGTTCCACTGCTTGAAATAACATATAAAGGAAAGAAGTTTTTTGAAGTAAATGTTCCGGCTATCATAGCAAGAAAACCGGAAATTGTCATTATTGACGAGCTTGCTCATTCGAATATTTATGGATCAGTAAATCCAAAAAGATACCTAGATGTAGAAGAAATAGTAGCTGCAGGGATTGACGTTTATACAGCTGTTAATATACAGCATTTGGAAAGTGTTCATGATATTGTGGAGAATTTCACTGGGGTAAAAGTAAAGGAAAGACTGCCAGACCTTTTTCTTGATAAAGCAGATGAAATTCAGCTTATTGACATCACTCCAATTGAACTAAGAAAGCGGCTGAAGGAAGGAAAGATTTATGCAAACCATAAAATTCAGCAAAGCTTAAGTAATTTTTTTACGGAAGCGAATCTTTATGCATTAAGAGAGTTGGCTTTAAGAGAAGTAGCCGATGATGTGGATGAAAAAATAGAAGAGAACAATGGTCATCTTTACCAAGGTCCGATTGGACTTCATGAAAAGATATTAGTATGCGTGCAGTATAGTGAAACAGCGGAAAAGCTGATAAGAAGAGGCTGGCGTATGGCCAATCGACTAAAGGCAAAGCTCTATGTGCTCCATGTTACAGATACTGAAGTGCTGGAAATGCCGCAATGGAAAAGGGAAAAGATCAGAGTCTGGGAAGAATTATCCATACAGTTTGATGCTCAGTTTATTCTTCAGAAAAAAGGAAAGAAAAAGCCTGCTAAAGTAATTGTGGAAACAGCCAAAAGTTACTTTATTACGCAAATATTATTAGGGCAATCAGCAAGAACAAGGTGGGAGGAAATTAAGAGAGGCTCCATCGTCAATGATATTATGAGACAAACAACTAATATAGATATTCATATTGTGGCAGACAGCAAGCCAATAAGAAAGGAAAATAAACGGAAATGAACGTAGCATTTTTTCTCATTCCAAAACAAGAGGTTGCTTTCGTATTTCAACATTGGACAATGAGACAGGTAATGGAAAAGATGGAATATCACCGCTACAGTGCTGTGCCAATCTTAAACAAGAATGGTCACTACTTAGGCACAATAACGGAAGGTGACTTACTGTGGAAAATGAAGAATACTGGTAATCTCGATTTTCAGCATACAAATGTAGTCAGCCTTCAAGATGTGCCGCTCTATTCTAAATATGAAGCCATTTCCGTCAGCAGCGAAATAGAAGAAATAGTTAGTACCCTACTTGAACAAAACTTTGTCCCAGTCGTTGATGATTCAGGTGTGTTTATTGGGATTATTAGACGAAGAGAAGTGATACAGTGGCTTTCAAAGCAAAATGGCAATGCGATGCTACAAGAAACTGATTAGGAATGTCTAATCAGTTTCTTGTTCTTATCTTCTTTATTCTGCGGTAAACACTTGATTAATTCTTTCAAGTGCCCAATCCAATTCTTGCGCAGTGATAATCAGCGGCGGCGCAAACCGAATTACCGTATCGTGCGTTTCTTTGCAAAGCAAGCCAAGATCCTTCAACCGCTCACAATATGGTCGTGCTGCCTCATATAATTCCATACCGATAAATAATCCTCTGCCACGAACTTCTTTAATTGCCGGGCTCTTGATTTCTTGCAGTTTGGCAAGAAAATAAGAGCCAAGCTCATGGGACCGTTCTGCAAGCTTTTCCTCCTCTATTACTTCTAATGCTGCGATGGAGACGGCACATGCAAGCGGGTTTCCGCCAAATGTAGACCCGTGTGATCCTGGATTGAATACGCCGAGTATGTCCTTGTTTGCAACAACACAGGAAATAGGAAATACGCCTCCACCAAGTGCTTTGCCCAATATAAGCACGTCTGGCTCGATGTCCTCCCACTCATAGGCAAACATTTTTCCTGTTCTGCCAAGGCCAACTTGAATTTCATCTGCGATAAAGAGAACGTTATGCTTTTGACATAATTCAAATGCAGCTTTAATAAAGCCGGGAGGTGGGAGAATAATACCAGCTTCTCCTTGAATTGGCTCGATCAAAAATGCTGCCGTACTTGGAGTAATCGCTTGTTTAAGACTGTCTAGATCTCCGTATGGAATGAGTTTAAAGCCAGGAAGCAATGGACCGAAACCACGCTGATATTCAGCCTCAGACGATAACGAAACGGCGGCCATCGTGCGGCCGTGGAAATTTCCTGTGCATGCAATAATTTCTGCCGAATTAGCTTTGACGCCTTTCACATCATAGGCCCAGCGCCTTGCTGCTTTAATGGCTGTTTCAACAGCCTCTGCACCAGTATTCATCGGCAGTGACATATCCTTATTTGTCCATTTACTAAGCTTCTCATACCATGGACCGAGCTGACTATGGTGAAAGGCGCGGGAGGTTAATGTCACTTTATCAGCTTGATTTTTTAAAGCCTCAATAATTTTCGGATGCCGATGTCCTTGGTTTACGGCCGAATAGGCACTAAGCATATCCATATATTTTGTGTTTTCTGGGTCTTCCACCCATACCCCTTCTGCTTTTTCAATCACTATTGGCAGAGGGTGATAATTGTTTGCTCCATATTTTTCCGTTTGCCTTATAATCCTTTCCGATAAAGACATAAGGGTTCCTCCATTCATTAGGTGGTTTATCAAACGTGAGTTTATATCATATGATTTGTTGTCCAAACATAAACTAAAATAGCTGATTTTTCCGTAATGTGGAAACGATATCTACTATTTGGAAATTATCTTTATTGTCAAATAATTTCAATAATATGTCAATAGGTTATCATGCTTGTTATGAATAAAATTTTAATAATTCTTAAGATTGTAAAAATTATATTGCGCAATGTTTATCTGTCTGCTACATTGATGGTGTGAAAAGGTTTTTTATGTCAAAAACAGAATGAAGGTTATTATGGTACAGTCTATCGATAGAGCATTAAACATTATCAAGTTAATAGCTTCTGATAAAGGAGAATGGTGGTCCATTTCAGAAATTGCTGATAGCTTGTGTCTTCCAGTAAGTACAGTTCATCGCTTACTGAATACACTCATTCAACATCGCTTAGTACAGCAAAACCAACATACGAAGCAATATAAACTCGGAAGCTTATGGATGGAGATCGGCTTAAGGGAGCTTGAGAAAGCTGACTATAGAACAAAAGCACGAGAAGTGATGGAAGTATTAGCACTTCAAGTAGAGGAAAGTATCTATTTCAACATTCCGGACGGAAAGGAAGCTATCATAATAGAGCGTGTGGACAGTCCAACAAATGTGCGAATCATTGACAAAATCGGACTGCGAATTCCCCTTCATATCGGAGCGCCGAATAAGACAATTCTAGCTTATATGCCAGAGGAGACAATTGAGGCAAATGTAAAGGAGTTGCTGCCATCATCTAAAGAAAAACAAAAAGAATTATATGGTCATTTAGCTCTTATTAAAGAACAGGGCTATGCTACTAGCTTCAGTGAAAGAACAGAGGGAACATTGTCTGTTGCAGCACCTGTCTTTAATTTTAATCACGATATTGTCGGGGCAATCAGTATTGGTGTCGTCCAATATCGTGTTAGTGAAGAACGTTTATCCTATTTAATTCATTGTATAAAGAAAGCGGCAGACGAAATTTCAACAGCAATAGGCAGAACCACATAATTTGCGGGTTCTGTCCATTTTTATATAGTGAATGGAAAGCAATTTCATCATTCGGAAAAGAGGGCATGTCATGGAGAAATGGAGTACAAAGGAGCAATTAGTTGACCTTTTATGTAATCTTGTAAAGATTCCTAGCATTACAGGCACAAATGCCGAAAAGGAGCTGCCTGACTATGTCATAAAACAGTTAACAAGCTTAAAATATTTCCAAGACAATCCGCAGCATCTGCAAAAAAATCCAACAGGTGACGGAACGTATTTTGTTACGGCTCTTGTAAAAAAACAGCCACTAACGAAAAAGACAGTCATACTTATCAGTCATTTTGATGTAGTAGATGTGGAGGATTATGGAAGATGGAAGGAATACGCATTTGATCCCCAGAAAATCACAGAATTATTCCAACAGCATAAGGAAGAACTGCCAAGACAGGTCAAGAACGATTTGGAAACAGGAAATTGGCTATTTGGCAGGGGAACAATGGACATGAAATGTGGGCTTGCGCTCCATATGTCTATTATAGAAAAAGCATGCAACGGAGAGTTCGATGGAAATATTCTGCTAGTGACAGTTCCTGATGAGGAAGTAAATTCAGTCGGAATGAGAGCGGCTGTCCCACTTTTATTAGAAATCGCACAAAAACATGACTTGGAATATGTGACGGTATTAAATGGTGAGCCGATGTTTATGAGATATCCCGGTGACCAGAATAAATATATATATACGGGGTCGATTGGGAAACTGCTGCCAGGCTTTTTATGCTATGGAAAAGAAACGCATGTTGGAGAACCCTTTGCAGGATTAAATGCAAATTATATGGTCTCTTTATTGACAGAGGAATTCGAATTAAACACTGATTTATGCGAAATGGTAGAGGGAGAAATTACGCCGCCGCCAACTAATTTAATTCAGTATGGGATAAAAAAGGATTATTCTGTACAAATTCCGCATCGGGCGGTATCGCTATTCAATTTATTTTTATTAGAGAAGAAAATGGATGATATTGTGACTGCATTAAAAGAAACAGCCGACAGAGCCGCAGCAAAAATAGCTAGTTCTTATCAAAAACAAGCTCATGCGTTTGCTAAATTTACTCCTTTTGTGCCACCGGACATGAAAGTTACTGTATTAACATTTGATGAGCTTAGTAAGTATGCTGTGACAAAGTATGGAAAAGAAAGTGTGGAAAGTATTCATGCAAATATCCTGAAAAACAGGGGGACAATGGATGACAGAGAGGCAACGATTGAAATGGTCGATAAGTTAGCGATTTTATGTAAGGAACTGGCACCGATGATGATCTTGTTTTTTGCGCCGCCCTTTTATCCAGCGATAAGCTCCTATAAAGATCCGTTAATCAATAATGTTGTGCAAGCCGTTCAGAAATATGGATTAACTTCTCATGGAGTAGATTTCGAAAAAAGAAACTACTTTAATGGCATATCTGATTTAAGCTATGCTGGTTTACAGTATCCTGCTGCATCCATGATATCACTTACCGCCAATATGCCAATGTGGGAGAGGGGATACTCTGTTCCGCTTAAAGAATTAGAAGTATTTAATGTACCTGTTTTAAATATCGGACCTGTTGGTTTTGATGCACATCAGTGGACAGAAAGATTGGATATCGACTATGCATTTGAAACATTAAAGGATCTTCTGTTCTTCAGCATTACAACAATATTTGCAGCCAATCCTTCTGCATAACATCATGAGAATGGGTAATGTTCGTTTAATTATTTGCTTGTACTTTTTCCACCTTGCGAACAACGGCCATAAATAACCTAACAAATAAGAAGGAGAAAGCAATGGAAATAAAGCTGTAATAAGAGTTCCAGCCTTTTTTATATTGGACCAGCTTCGTATTTTTCTCAATAAAATGTTCTGCAATTGCTGATGGAATGCTGAAAAGCAGGCACTTAATCACTATTCCGGGCAGCTTTGAATCTTTTGATGCGTGGTTGTAATAAACACATGTGACAGGAAAGATTAAGTAGCTGAAAAGCACACTAATGTCGAACGTCCTAAATATTCTGACAGGGTATGTAATATAGCCTTTTTTAACAGCTAGATTATCTAATATTGACGCAATGTAGCTTTTGAACAAAAAAATAATCAGCCACTCCTTTAAAGGTGGCTTTCTAATCATATTTATCAATAATCCAATGCTGGCAAAGAATAATAGACGTAAGAAGTTTAATTCATTCCGCTTAAACATCGTTTTCTCCTTTTATTTTTATCTTAGTTTGTCCTTGGAGATCATAAATATTTAATAGTAGATGTTAGATAATATTGGTATTTTAGAGGTTGTAATTCTTAGCGTAAATAGTAAAAAAAGAGGGAATCCTTAAATTCAATAAATCATTTATTAGGGCTTATGTTTATAAATGAATCATCCAAGTAAATAAAAAACCGAACTAAATAGTTCGGTTTTAATGGAGATTATTATACTAATGTCCCATCCTCATCGTTTTAGACGGAATTACTAATTCTTAGCCTAATTAAATATGTCTGTCCCGTCCTGCCATCATTCCAAATATTGTTACAATCGCTGCTACAAAAATAAGAGTGATTAGTGGGATGGACCATACATGTGTCCAATCAAATAGGGAACCGATGAATAATGGTCCAACTGCAGCCAGAATATAGCCTGTTGATTGTGCCATACCTGAAAGCTCTGCTGCTTGCTTCGCACTTTGTGAACGGAATCCAATTAAGCTTAGTGCTAATGGGAATATTCCGCCAAGAGCTAAACCAATTAATATAATGCTGATAATTAAAATAGGATAGTGGTCAGCACTAACCAATAACCCGAAATAGCCTAAAATCGCGCAAATGCCCAAACCGAGGGCAATCCAAGATTGGGACTTGAGACGGCTTGCCACAAATGGGATAAAAAAGCTGGCAGGTAAACCTACTAATTGCATAAAGGATAACATCCATCCCGCAGTCTCTATGCTCATTCCATAGCTATGCAGAATTTCTGGCAGCCATGAAATTGTCACATAAAATAAAAATGACTGAAATCCCATGAAAATAGCGATTTGCCAAGCAATCGGAGAAGACCAAACTTTTGTTGGAGTAACAAGATTTGTATTTTTAACTTCTGCACTATCATTCCGATTGTATTTCTGTAAATAAAACCAGACAATAATCGCTGCTACAGCGGGAATGCCCCACACCATTTGAGCACCTTGCCAACCTAGACCGTTCTCCTCAGCTAGCGGAACACTAAGACCTGAAGCTAAGGAAGCGAAAATACCCATAGAAGTAGAGTATACACTTGTCATTAGACCAAACTTTGTCGGGAATTTATCCTTTACAATTGCTGGCAAGAGCACATTGCCGATAGCTATGCCAATTCCGATTAGTAATGTCCCAGCGAAAAGGAAAAAGGTATATGGAATGGATCTAGAACAAATCCCTGTTAATAATACAATTAGACCGAGAAGTAGCGCCTTTTCATTTGATAACCGGCTGGATATTTTCGGTACGAGAGGTGACATGACGGAAAATGTGATTAATGGCAAGCTCATCAGTAACCCTGAACTCCAATGGGCTAGTCCAACGTCTTCCTGAATAAAGCCGACAAGAGGTCCTAAAGAAGTAATTGCCGGGCGAAGGTTGAAAGCGACAAGGACAATCCCTGCAATAAGTAAATAAAAAGAAATAGATTTAGTTTTGTTATACTCAGATGATTTTGATAAGTCCATAATATTGGTAACTCCTCTCTTATGTTGCAAACCTTATACAGTATAACATAACAAGGATAGTTTTTTTGAGAATGATTCTTCTAAAAAAAAGTAAATAGATGATTAACTAGTTGTTCACGGAAATTAAATATTTTTGGTTTTTTTGTTATATTGAAATATTCCTTACACAGAAAATAGTGTAGGTAGTAATAGGTAGCTTTCACTTGCACTATCCAAATAAGAAATACAAGAATAATTCTCTGCTAAATTGCCAGATATGCCCCTATTGACATTAATTTCATAGATTGGTAATGTTAAAAAAATATTTCTTATCCAGAGAGGTGGAGGGACTGGCCCTATGAAGCCTCAGCAGCAGGTCTATTGACACTGTGCTAATTCCAGTGGGTGTTGACTCCCTGATAGATGAGAGCTTAGTTTATTTGTCAGCGACACACTCTGTTTAGGGTGTGTTTTTTTCTGGATATTTTAAGGAGAGTTTGGGATGGAAAACAACAAAGAACAATTTCAACGAAAAATGCAAACGAGGCATTTAGTGATGCTGTCACTAGGGGGAGTTATTGGAACAGGGCTATTCTTGAGCTCAGGCTATACGATACAGCAGGCTGGCCCTATAGGCACAATTCTAGCGTATCTTATTGGAGCGCTTGTCGTATATTTGGTGATGCTGTGCTTAGGAGAGCTGGCTGTACATATGCCGGAAACAGGAGCATTTCACAGCTATGCCGCTAAATACATTAATCCAGCTACAGGCTATACAGTTGCATGGCTGTACTGGTTAACATGGACTGTTGCGTTAGGATCGGAATTTACAGCAGCGGGACTTCTTATGCAAAGATGGTTTCCATCTGTTAATGTTTGGATTTGGAGCTTAGTATTCGCACTTTTAATATTTTTGTTGAACGTACTAACAGTGAGGTTGTTCGCAGAATCTGAATTTTGGTTTTCTTCTATTAAAGTAATTGCTATCGTACTTTTCATTTTACTAGGCTTAGGTGCTGTTATTGGCATTATACCAATGGCACATACACAGTCAGCACCATTGCTAAGTAATTTCACAAGTGGTGGTCTTTTTCCTAATGGAGCTATCACAGTGTTCATGACAATGCTGGCAGTTAACTTCGCCTTTTCGGGAACAGAGTTAATCGGAATTGCAGCAGGTGAAACAGCCAATCCAGAAAAAACAGTTCCTAAAGCGATTCACACAACATTATGGCGTTTAGTTATCTTCTTTGTTGGAACGATTTTTATTTTGTCAGCACTATTGCCATCATCGGAAGCTGGAGTGCTAGAAAGCCCATTTGTGGCTGTTTTTGAGCGAATCGGAATCCCTTATGCAGCAGATATTATGAACTTTGTAATATTGACTGCTATTTTGTCAGCAGCTAACTCAGGACTCTATGCATCATCAAGAATGCTATGGTCACTAGCAGATAAAAATACTATTTCACCGAGATTTAAAAAACTATCCAAAAACGGTGTTCCAGTTTATGCAGTGGTATTCAGCATGTTTGGCGGAGGATTGGCCCTTTTATCAAGCATTATTGCACCAGGTACCGTTTATATCGTATTAGTGTCCATTTCTGGACTTGCTGTTGTCGCTGTGTGGATGAGCATAAGTGCTTCGCAGTTTTTGTTCCGCAAGCAGTATTTAAAAGAAGGCAATTCAGTTGACGACCTTGTTTATCGGACGCCGCTTTATCCTTTTGTACCAATCGCTTCCTTTGTACTCTGTCTTGCATCATGCATTGGAATAGCCTTTGACCCAACACAACGTATAGCCTTATATTGTGGAATACCGTTTATCGTATTCTGCTATAGTAGCTTTTACATCACAAAGAAGCTTAAGACGAAAGGGGAAGCAGACTATGTTCAGCAGCAATCCAATTAAAACTATATTAACAGAATACCCTCTAATGATTTTGGATGGAGCGTTAGCGACAGAATTAGAAGCATATGGGTGTAATTTGGATGATCCTCTATGGTCAGCAAGAGTGCTTCTAGACAATCCAGAACTTATCTATCAGGTGCATAAGGGTTATTATCTAGCTGGAGCAGATTGTGCCATCACCGCGAGCTATCAAGCCTCCATCGCTGGTTTTGCCAAAAGAGGCATTCAAGAATCTGCAGCATTAGAGTTAATAAAAAAGACTGTAGCCCTTGCAAAAAAAGCCAGGGATGACTTTTGGGATGAGCATAAACATCCTATCCCAAACAGGCCGAAGCCGTTAGTCGCAGCATCAGTTGGACCGTATGGAGCTTACTTGGCAGATGGATCTGAATATGTCGGAAATTACGGAGTATCAGATGAAGTGTTGGCAGATTTCCACCGCAAAAGAATGGCGGCATTAATTGAAGCAGGGGCTGACTTATTAGCATTTGAAACAATTCCATCATTGCAGGAAGCAACAGTGTTAGTAAAAATCCTAAGTGAATTCCCAGATACATATGCATGGCTGTCTTTTTCTTTAAAATCAGATACAGAAATTAGTGACGGCACTCCAATCAGAGATTGTGGAAGATTGTTTGACGAAAATGACCAAATTGCTGCAATTGGAATAAACTGTGCACCAGCACCAATTGTTACAGAATCAATCAAACATTTTAAAGAAAATACAAGTAAACCAATAATCGTCTATCCAAATTCGGGTGAAACATATAATCCTGAAACGAAAACATGGCATGGCGAAGAGGTCTGTTCCAGTTTGTACCATAAAGAATGGTTTAAAGCAGGAGCGAGCATTATTGGCGGCTGTTGCCGAACATCACCGCGGGATATTGAGGAGATTGCGAAGAATTGGCGCAGGTGAATGATGATAATCGGAAGACCACTTCCTTACGGGAAAGTGGTCTTTTTTATATTCGTAGCATTTTATTTTTTCAACAGTGTAATTATTTGGTATAGTAATGGTATGTTTAAATATGCAACAGAAGGTGAACGGAATGAAGGTATTAGCAATAGCTCCATATGAAGGGCTAAAAGAATTAATTACACAGCTGGCAAAAAAAGAAAAGCTTGATATTACGACAGAAATTGGTGATTTAAACCAAGGCTTATCACTAGCAAAAGCTGCGAAAAAGCAAGGCTTTGACATTATTATAAGCAGAGGAGGAACAGCAGAACTCATTCAACGGGAGCTGAGTATACCAGTCGTTGAAATAGAGGTTTCCGGTTATGATATGCTTCGCGTTTTAACGCTTGTTAAGAAATATCCTGGAAAAACAGCAATCGTAGGTTTTGAGCAAATTGCAGAGGGTGCTGCTGCGGTTTGTGAAATTTTAAATATTAGCATGTCATCCTACAAAGTAAAACAGGAGCAAGATATCAGCGCGATTTTGGAAAATCTAAAATCAAATGGCTATCAAAATATTATTGGGGATGCTGTCACAATCAAAATGGCACAAAGTGCCGGTTTGAATGGCATTCTGCTTACATCAGGAAAAGAAAGTGTCATGAAAGCTTTCCGCAATGCAGAGAAGGTATATGGATTTTATCAAAAAATAAAAGAAACCTATTCTTTGCCATATCAACTGATTGAGCAATCTGATTTGGGAATAGCTGTTTATGATGCCGATAAAACAAGAATATACAGCAATAGCCTTTTTAATGAACAGGTTACGCCGAACATGCAAGAGCAATTGCAGGAATTGTTAGGTAGTCAGGTTGGCGAAAAACATGTCTACTTGCTTTCAGACGCAGAAGCACATTGGAAGGTCTTACAGGAGCAGCTGAATAGAAACGATGAGCAAATAACTGTATTCAAGCTGGAAAGACTAGCCGTGAACGAGAAAAATCAAGCTGGCGTTCTGACATCAATTGGTGATGAAAAAAGAAACAATGGCCTTACATTCCTGTCTAAAAATGAAAAAGTGCAAAAGATCTTCACATTTATCCAAAATAGTAAACAAGTGAATTCATGCATTTGGATAAACGGAGAAAAAGGAACAGGGAAAGAATATATAGCTTCCTATATACACGCAAGTAACATGCATCTAAACAGTTCATATTTGATTACATTTGATTGTGAGCTTATGACAAAAGAGACTTGGCTGGATTGGCTATCACGGCTTGATAATGGCAAGAAAACAGTGTTCATCAAAAATATCGAGTATTTGACAATTGAACTGCAAAGAGTTCTATATCGCTTTGTAAAAGAGCATAAAGAGGAGTGCTTTTTTATTATATCTTGCAGCCAAAATATCTTTGCTAAAATCCAAACAGGTGAGTTTTTGGAAAGTCTCCATCAGCTTTTGTCTGATGTAAGCTTTGTATTGCCACCATTACGGGAAAGAAAAGAAGATATTGAAGGGATGGCATCTGTTTTCATCAATGAACAAAACTTGAGGTATGGAAAGCAAGTTGTTGGCCTTCGTCAAGAGGCAAAAGAGTATTTAGAACAAGGGAATTGGCCAGGTAATATTAATCAGCTTAAACAAACTATAAATAATGGTGTGTTATTTTCAAATGGATATTATTTAGAAATAGAAGATGTTGCAGAAGTAATGCAAGGTGAACCTGCTGGTGTGACGAGTGATTTGACGTTAACAGGAACCTTAGATGAAATAGAAAAAAGCATCATCCAAAAAGTTTGGCTAGAAGAAGGCAAAAATCAGACGAAAACCGCCGAACGGTTAGGAATTAACCGAACAACATTATGGAGAAAATTAAAAGAATAATAATAGTTGCAAAATGCAACGATATAAAAAGGTTTAAAAATTCAACTAAAAAAGTGTTGAGTTTTTAAACCTTTAGTTTTATAATGAAAAATGTAAGCGGTACATAAAATGTTAATTGTTTAAAAATGCAACCATTCGGAGGTTTATTATGGATATTAAGGGGATTATTCCAGCAATCGTGACACCAATACGTCAGGATCAAACAGTTAATGAGGTGGTGCTGAAACAACTTGTCAGCCATCTAATAGAATCGGGAGTACATGGCATATTTGCACTTGGTACAAATGGAGAATTTCATTTGTTTAATAAGGAAGACAAACTGAAAATCGCAAAAACTGTCATTGAAGCAGCTAATGGAAAAGTTCCGGTTATTCTTGGAGCTGGCGGTAATAGTACAGAGGAATCGATTGAGCTGTCTAAAGAAATGGAAGCGCTTGGTGCAGATGCATTATCGGTTATCACGCCATACTTTATTGCCCCATCACAAGAAGAATTAAAGGAGCACTTTAAAAAAGTAGCCGAATCTACATCCTTACCTGTGCTGCTTTACAATATTCCAGGAAGAACAGGTGTGAATATTGAGCCTGAAACAGCAGCTGCACTCGCAGATGTTCCGAACATTATCGGTATTAAGGACAGCAGCGGCAACTTCGAAAATATTGAACACTATATTGAGCTGACAAAGGATAAAGACTTCTCCGTATTGGCAGGAACTGATTCGCTTATTTTACAAACATTAAAAGCCGGGGGAGCAGGGGCTGTTGCAGCAACCGCAAATTTATTGCCAGAAATAGTTGTTTCTATTTATACACAGTGGATGAATGGAAATTTGGAAGAAGCAGAGAAAGCACAAAGCAGGCTTCAGCCATTGCGAGACACATTTAAATACGGAACGCTTCCGTCAACCTTAAAAAAGGCAGTTGTGTTATCAGGTATTGATGTTGGACCTCCTAAGCTTCCTGTTAAGGAGCTTGAAGGCGAAGGACTTGAAGTGGTAAAACAAATGGTTTCTGGTTATTCAAAATTACAAGTTTAATAGGCAGGGAGGAAAAGAAAATGCAACCGATATATAGCTTTCAGACAGCAAAACAAATAATAGCAGGTAAAGAATCCCTTAAACGATTAAAGGATGATATCAAACTAGTAAATAAAAATATAAAATCAGCGCTGATTATATCGCAGCCCTCCATCAGCGATTTAGGGTTTGTTGGAACAATTAAGGAGCAGCTTGAAGACCAAGGAATATATGTAAATATTAATTTAGATATTCTTCCAGAGCCTACGGTTGAAAATATCGAGGACGTTTTTCAGCAAACCTCTAATACACAGTACGATGTTCTTATTGGTATTGGTGGAGGAAGTGTACTTGATACAACGAAGATCTTGTCTGTTTTAATGACAAATGATAAGCAAGTCAGAGAGCTTTTAGGCACTGATATGGTGGAAAAGGCTGGTGTTCCTACAGTATTAATACCAACAACTTCTGGAACTGGCGCTGAAGTTACTCCTAACGCAATTGTGACAATTCCTGAAGAGGAATTGAAAATAGGGATTGTTAGCAATCACCTATTACCGGCATTGGTTGTATTAGACCCTCTATTGACAGTTGGATTGCCAAAGCCAATTACAGCAGCGACTGGAATGGACGCATTTACTCATTCATTAGAGTCATTTATTTCAAATAAAGCAAATCCGTTAAGTGATATGTTTGCACTTGAGTCGATTCGTCTTATTGCTTCAAGTATTGTCGAGGCATATGAGAATGGATCATCAGTAGAAGCAAGAGAAAAAATGCTAGTTGGTTCCATGTACGGAGGAATGGCTTTGACAAGTGCAGGCACTGCTGCCGTACATGCATTAGCATACCCACTTGGCGGTAAATTTAAAATACCTCACGGTGTTGCAAACTCAATGCTGCTTCCACATGTAATGGAATTTAACTTAGATGCTTGTACAGAAAGATTAGCACTTGTTGCAGAGCCTATGGGATTAGCTGTTTCTGGTCTGTCTGCAGAGGAAAAAGCGCGAAAGGTAATTGAAAAAATCTCAGAATGGACTGCAACACTCGAGATTCCACAGGATTTACAAGCATATGGAGTGGTCGAAGAAGATATTCCGAGTTTGGCAGTTTCAGCTGCACAAGTTACTAGACTATTGAACAATAATCCGAAAAAGGTAAGCACCGATGAAATGGAAGCGATTTATCGTAGGCTGCTTGGCTAGGGAGTGGTGTGTTAACTATGAGATTAGCAGTAATTTCTGATGATTTAACTGGTGCTAGTGATTGTGGTGCACAACTAGTGCCTTACGGGCTGAATGTAGTCGTTTCTGTGAAAAATGACAGAATTAAACGACAAAATGATACGGTCATTTTTAATACTGACAGCCGTTCTTTATCAAAAGAAGAAGCCTATAAAAAAGTACATGAGCTTGCATCCATATTAGCAGCAGAGAAATTTGATGTAATTTATAAAAAAATCGACAGCACGATGAGAGGCAATATTGGAATAGAGTTAAATGCACTTTTTGAGGCATTGTGCCCTGATTTTATCGTCATTGCACCAGGATATCCGAAAAACGACCGAATAATCGCAAATGGCCTGCATTATTTAAATGGAAAACTGCTGCATGAAACAGAGGTTGCTAAAGATCCGAAAACACCAGTGCTTGAGTCTAATATTACAAAAATGATCGAACAGCAGGCTGGACGTAGGGTTGGGCATATTAATAAAGAAGTGCTGCGAAGTGGGATTGACGACATTTGTAAGGCTTTGCAAAAGTATAAGCAAGAAGGAGTTTCCTACATTACTGTTGATTCAGTAGAAGAACTGAATTTTGAAGTGTTATTGCACGCTATTAATCTCATGAACTATAAAACAGTATATTGTGGTTCATCTGGATTAATTGCACATATACCGAAACTCTTTCAGTTAAAAGTCAAGGAAAAGAAATCTTTCATGCTAAATGAGCCAATTTTACCAGCATTATTCGTTGTCGGCAGTGTCAGCAAAATAGGGAGAACTCAGCTGGGTTATCTCTTAAATAATGAACAAATCGAAGGAATTGAATGTAATCCAATTAACCTTTTATCAGGAGAAAGTAGGGCACAAGAAGAGCTTAATTCCATAAAAAACCGAGCTGTTGAAGCAATCCGCACACAAAAAAATGTTGTGTTATTTTCTTCAGATAAAGTCGAGGAAACCCAAAGGGTTGGGATAGATAGAGGACTGACATTAGTGGAAATAAGCAATATTATTTCCAAAACAATAGGTAATATAGCCGTCCAAATCATCCGTGAATGTCAGGTGAAACGACTTTTCCTGACAGGTGGAGATACTGCACAGCAAGTACTTGAGCATCTTGAAATTGAGTATTTTCACTTACTTGATGAAGTCGAGAGTGGTATCCCAATTGGAAGATTAGACAATAGTGGGATAATCGCGGTTACAAAAGCAGGTAACTTCGGTAATGAGTATACAATGAGCACAGTATTAAAAAAACTAAATGGCACAGATCAGCAACAACTGATTGCTGAGTAATAATACTTGCCAAAAGAGGAGGGGAAATCAAGATGAAGCCAGTTATAGGAATTACAATGGGGGATGCTGCAGGCGTAGGACCCGAGATTATAGTTAAAGCACTAGCACACCAAGAAACATACGATTTGTGCAAGCCTGTCGTAATAGGTGATTCCTCCATTTTAGAAAGAGCAATCAATATTTTAGGTTATTCTTTTAAAGTAAATATAGTTAAAGCAGTCCAAGAGGCAAAATTCAAACACGGAGTCATCGATATTGTTGATTTAAACTTGTTCGAATCAAATCTTGAATTTGGTAAAGTATCAGCGCAATCCGGCGCAGCTGCGTTTAAGTTTTTGGAAAAGGCAGTACAGCTTGCAAAGGATAAGGAAATAGCGGCAATCTGTACGGCTCCCTTAAATAAAGAGGCAATGCATTTAGGCGGTTATAAATATCCTGGTCATACAGAAATATTAGCGGATTTAACAGATACAAAGGATTATTCTATGATGTTGTCATCTCCAAAGCTAAAGGTAATTCATTTGACAACACATGTTGGATTAAGAAAAGCAATTGATTTAATTGATCCTGAGCGTACATATAAAGTAATTCAATTAGCGTATGAAACATTAAGAAATGCTGGTATGCTGAACCCAAGAATTGCTGTTTGCGGAATAAACCCGCATGCAGGAGAAAATGGTCTGTTCGGTATGGGAGAGGAAGAGGAAAAATTACAGCCTGCCATTGAAAAAGCTGCTGCAGAAGGTGTAAATGTTACTGGACCGTATCCTGCCGATACTTTATTTTTCCGAGCTGTAAGGGGAGATTTTGATATTGTAGTAGCTTGTTATCATGATCAAGGCCATGTACCGATAAAGGTTCTCGGCTTAGAAGAAGGCGTGAATATCACCGTTGGTTTAAATGGCGGCATTATCCGGACATCAGTTGATCATGGTACTGCCTTTGATATTGCCGGTAAAGGGATTGCAGATGAAAGAAGTATGCTTGCTGCATTAACATCTGCGGCTGAATTAGCTCCTAAAGAAGTCAAAAAATAATCAAGCTAGGGAGGGAGGTTAGCGATATGCTATCTTTCCCCTGCGCAGTGAAAAGGAGAATAAACATGAAAGTTGTTTCAACTTCACCTTCATTTGCTAAATACTCCAATGAACCAATCGAATTCTTAAGAAGTCACCAAATCGAGTTTGAGTATTTACCAGCAGATATTACAGAAGCTGAATTCATTGAGAAAATGCAAGGGGTTAATGCGGCGATTGTTGCTTTTAATACCATTAGCGAAAAGGTACTTGATAGCTTGCCAGATTTAAAGATTGTCTGCAAGCATGGTGTCGGTGTTGACAATATAGACGTAAAAGCGGCACAGGACAGAGGGGTCGTTGTCACAAATGTCCCTAATGCCAACAAGCATGCTGTAGCTGATTTTGCATTTGCACTAATGCTTTCATTAGCGAGAAAAATACCTGAAGCCAATGATAAAACCAAAAAAGGGGAATGGCCAAGAATTTTTGGTTCAGATGTATACGGAAAAACGTTAGGAATCGTTGGGCTTGGAATGATTGGCAGAGAAGTAGCGAAAAGGGCAAAAGGCTTTGATATGAAAATAGTCGCCTATGATCCATATCCAAACGATGCATTTGCTGCGGAGTATGGTATTGAATATGTGCAACTTGAAGAATTGCTGACAATTAGTGACTTTATCACATTACATATGCCATTAACACCACAAACAAGAAATCTCATCGCAGAAAAAGAGTTTGCACTTATGAAGGAAGAGGCATTTATTGTAAACGCTTCACGAGGTGGCATTGTTTCTGAAGCTGCTTTATATGAAGCATTAAAAAATGGCAAAATTGCTGGAGCTGCTTTAGATGTGTTTGAAGAAGAGCCTGCTACCGATCATCCGCTTTTTGAGCATTCCAATTTTATTGCCTTGCCACATATAGCCGGCTATACAAGTGGAGCAATTAATACCCTTGGTATGGTGTGTGTGCAGAATATTGTTGACGTACTTGTTAACAACAAAGAACCAAACCATGTAATTAAGCTATAAATGCACTTTTTTCGAAATGTAAGGAAATGCTTCCACTATAAATGATGAAATGGGTGAACAATGTATGATAGAAAATAAACAGACCATTCCTAATGAAGGCATACAACCTGCAAGAAAGAAATCAAAGGTCCGCTGGGTTGTCATTTTCCTCATGTGGCTGGCAATTGCCATCAATTACATTGACCGTACGGTGCTCTCTGCTGCTGCACCATATATTACAGAGGAATTCCACTTATCTGCAGCACAAATGGGTGTTATCATGTCAGGCTTCTTTTGGTCCTATGCACTGTTACAAATTCCAGCAGGCTGGTTTGCAGATAAATATGGACAAAAGAAAACGCTCGGATTTGCAGTAATTTGGTGGTCTGTAGCTACTGCAGTGACAGGGCTGGCAACTGGCTTTAAATCACTGTTAGGATTTCGGGTTGCGCTAGGTGTAGGGGAAGCTGCTGCATACCCAAGTAATGCGGGGATTGCATCAAAGTGGTTCCCTGATAAAGAAAGAGCAACCGTTTCAAGTATTTTTGACAGCGGTTCCAAGTTTGGCGGAGCAATCGCAATGCCGCTAATTGTTTGGCTGATTGCCCTTGTTGGCTGGAAGGCAACCTTTGTAGTTATCGGTTTATTAGGAGTCATTTGGGGAGTTATTTGGTTCATCTATTTTAAAGAAAATCCAGAGGACCATAAAGGTGTGAATGAAGAAGAACTTCATTATATCCGCTCTGGACAATCTCGAAAAGATGGATTATCAAGCGCTCCTGCAATGAAATGGTATGAGTTACTTAAATACCGCAATATTTGGGCTATGTGTCTTGGTTTCTTTGTCATTAACTATAATTCCTATTTCTTTATTACATGGCTGCCATCATACCTTGTCGAAGAACGAGGCATGAATTTAATTGAGATGGGATTTATCGCGTCATTACCACTATTAGTAGCGATGGTAGTAGAGGTTATTGCTGGCTGGACTTCTGATAAAGTAGCTGCAAGTGGCAAACTATCGTTAACGGCAACAAGAAAACTATTTTTGATTATAGGCTTATTGATGGCATCTTGTATCGGATTTGCTGCCTTTGCAGATTCAGCAGTTCTAGCAGTAGTGTTATTATGTATCGCTAAATCAGGAACAACTGTAGCTGCATCACAAGTATGGGCATTGCCTTCAGACGTAGCTCCGAAAAATATGACATCCATCGTTGCAGGTATGCAAAATACAGTGTCTAATATGGGTGGCGTAGTTGGACCGATTATTACAGGCTTTATCGTTGCAGCTACAGGCTCCTTCGTCCCTGCACTTTTGTTTTCAGCAGGATTAATTATCCTAGGAATATTCAATTATTTATTCCTGTTAGGTAAGGTTAAACCTTTAGATGCTTAATTGGTGTATTGATTTTCGAAGAGGCTGAAATGGCCTCTTTTTTGTTTGCGAATATACAAAGCTCTGCTTGTCTATAGGAAATTCAGATTAGAATTTTTACTAGATGAGAATTGGGGTAAAGAGCAGGGTTGTACCTAAGGTTATAGCTTAATATGATAAATATATGCCAGATGAAAAGGGAGGTATTTGTCATTTCAAAGATAGCATATAGTTCTTTTTGGAAACAAAGTGTTTTAGGATCCCTAATAGTTTTGTGTATTACATTCTTTCTTCATGATTGTATTGTAGAAAATGCTCAATTAAATGTCTTTGTGGATTTCCTTGTTTTTGTGGTAATATTCTTTATTCTGTATACGATGTATTTTCTAATTGTCCGTCCTAAATTTCATCTAAAAACTAGAAAGCATGTCCAGTTGTTAACAGTATTGTTACAACTGGACATGCTTTTTTACTTGATTTATTTATTGTAAGGAAATAAATCTAGATAAATTAGCAGTAAAAGAGCTATGTTATGATAGATATAAGAAATATAAATATCCTTTTGTGTCAGAAAAGAGGAAGTAAATGAAATACTTAGACAAACGGTTAGCACAGGAAATCGTCAACCGAACGATGACAATCATCAACTGGAATATTAATGTAATGAATGAAAAAGGGATTATCATAGCGTCTGGTGATGAGCGACGGGTCGATGCTGTCCATGAAGGCGCATTAAAGGTGATTGAAACGCAAGCTGGCTTTGAAATTGCTGATACAGAAATTGGGCAGTTCCATGGCGTAAAAGCGGGTATTAACTTGCCAATCAAATCTTTCGATAAAGTGGTCGGTGTTATTGGGATTACAGGAAATCCAACAGAAATCCGTCATTATGGAGAGCTTGTGAAGATGGCTGCCGAAATGATTATCCAGCAAGCATTTTTAATGGAGGAAATGCAATGGGATGAGCGTCTTAAGGAGGAGCTTGTAACCAAACTTCTTGACGGGCAGGAATACGATGCGCTATTTTTTGACAGGGCAAAACGGCTCGGCATCGATGTGAGTATACCGAGGACGGCGGTAATTATTGCATCTACAGATAAAGCGAGAGTGTTTAAATCGCTCCGTTCTAAGCTGTTAAAGGATGATCTTCATGTAGTTCACCAGCAATATATCATTCTATTAAAAAAGATAGCTTTAAAAGATGGAGTTTGGAACGAAGCAGCTACAAAGCTTGAACTGAATAAGTGGGCAGCCTATTTTGAAACACAGGAAGGGATATCAGTTGAAATTGCACTTGGCTCCTATCATAGTGGCATGGAAGGTCTAAGTTTTTCTTATCAGGAGGCTTTTCATGCGTTGAAGGTTGGAAGAAAGCTGTCTCCAGATACAACTCTATATTTCTCAGCTGATAGTAAGCTGCCGATCTTTCTTTCGCAAGCGCAAGAGCTGGGATTAAGTGTCAGCATTGAACCATATGTTGACCGCTTCAAGCAACAGGATAAAAAGGGGGAACTGCTTGAAACATTGCTTATGTATGTGGAGGAAAATGGCGATGTCAACAAAGTGGCAGGCAAGCTGTTTATCCATCGCAATACACTTCGGTACCGGTTGGAGAGAATTAATGAACTGACAGGCAAAGACCCGCGAAAACTAAAAGAGCTAGTGGAGCTTTATATTTCGGTCCTGCAAAACCAGCTTTCATAACAAAATTGTGCAAATGCACAAAAAAGCTTGGCGCTGCCGAGCTTTTTTTTATGCTGTGTCCAATGAAAAAACATTAGTAACCGCTTACAATATAAAGTATAACAAACGAGGAGGAACTCTTATGGATGACATTCAAGTAAGTGCATTAGGAGCGATTGTTGCACTTGTTGTAGCGATCGTTTTGATACTGAAAAAGGTTTCTCCTGCTTATGGGATGCTTGCCGGCGCCTTAGTCGGAGGAATTGTTGGAGGAGTCGATATAGTCAATACAGTTTCATTAATGATGGCTGGTGCGGAGGACATTATTCCTGCTGTATTAAGAATTTTGGCTGCTGGAGTGCTTGCCGGTGTCCTGATTGAATCTGGAGCAGCTGCAGTTATTGCTGAAACAATTGTTAAGAAGCTGGGAGAAACCAGAGCGCTTCTCGCTTTATCATTAGCGACAATGATTTTGACAACAGTTGGGGTGTTTGTTGATGTTGCGGTTATAACAGTTGCACCAATTGCGCTTGCCATTGCTAAAAAGGCAGGCATTTCAAAAATGGCGATATTACTGGCGATGATTGGCGGAGGCAAAGCAGGGAATATCATGTCACCAAACCCGAATGCGATTGCTGCGTCAGATGCATTTGATGTTCCGTTAACCTCGATTATGGCTGCGGGTATCATTCCAGCTGTATTCGGACTGATTGTTACTTACATACTCGCAAAGAAACTCGTGAAAAAAGGTTCAGCAATCCAAGTAGAGGAAATCGATACACCTAATAGTTTAGAGCTTCCTTCCTTCTTAACAGCTATCATTGCACCTATTGTAACGATACTATTATTATCATTACGACCGTTGCTTAATATTAGTATTGATCCTATGATTGCCTTGCCAGTTGGTGGTATTGTCGGGGCAATTGTAATGGGAAGAGGGAAAAAGATTAATGATTATGCTGTTTCAGGATTAGGTAAGATGACTGGTGTTGCGATCATGCTGCTTGGAACAGGGACATTAGCAGGTATTATTGCGAACTCTGGCCTAAAGGATGTGCTCATTGATGGTTTAAATCTCCTTGGACTGCCAGGCTTTGTACTTGCACCTGTCTCCGGTATCTTTATGTCAGCGGCAACAGCCTCAACAACAGCAGGAACAGCGGTTGCGAGCCAAGTGTTTAGCTCAACCATTTTAGATATGGGGGTGTCCGCACTTGCTGGGGCAGCAATGATTCACGCAGGAGCAACAGTGCTCGACCATCTCCCGCACGGCAGCTTTTTCCATTCAACAGGCGGAAGTGTCAATATGGAGATGAAGGAGCGTTTAAAGCTGATACCTTATGAAACGCTAGTTGGTTTAACATTAGCACTTATTTCGACGCTTATTTATGGAGTTTTTCACTTATTTGGCTAATAAATAGAGAGGAGCAAAAATAATGAAGATTGTCCTTGCACCAGATTCGTTTAAAGAAAGCTTGTCAGCATTACAGGTAGCAAAGTCGATAGAAAGAGGCTTCAAACAGGTTCTTCCAAATGCTGAATATGTGAAGGTTCCAATGGCAGATGGTGGAGAAGGCACTGTGCAGTCTTTAGTTGATGCAACAGGCGGAAGAATCATCAAGAAAACAGTGACTGGACCATTGGGAGAAGCAGCAGAGGCGTTTTTTGGCATATTAGGGAATGAAAAATCAGCGGTAATTGAAATGGCCGCCGCCTCTGGCCTTCACTTAGTTCCAGCAACTAAAAGAAATCCACTACTTACAACAACAAGAGGCACAGGCGAATTGATTGCTGCTGCACTTGAATATAATGTCAATCATATAATTATCGGAATTGGCGGCAGTGCTACAAATGACGGCGGAGCTGGGATGGCGAAAGCGCTCGGTGCACGTTTTCTTAATTCAAACGGACAAGAAATAGCAGAAGGAGGCGGGGCTTTAAGCGATCTCGCTGCCATTGATTTATCCAGCTTAGATTCTAGATTAGCACATGTCAAAATAGAAGTAGCCTGCGATGTTGATAACCCGCTTATTGGTCCAAAAGGAGCTTCTGCCATCTTTGGACCACAAAAAGGGGCGACACCAGAAATCGTCAACCAACTGGATGAAAACCTTGCTCATTATGCGGAAATTATTGAGAAAGATCTCGGCGTGAAAATAGCAGATGTGCCTGGAGCCGGTGCCGCAGGCGGTCTTGGCGGAGGTTTGCTGGCATTTATGCAAGCTGAATTAAGTCGTGGGGTCGATATTGTTATGGAAGCGGCAAAGCTTTCCGACATCATTGCGGGAGCTGATTTAGTCATTACAGGCGAAGGTAAAATTGACGGACAGACCATCTTCGGAAAAACCCCAATCGGTGTTGCCAAAACAGCCAAAAAACACGGCGTACCTGTAATTGGGATTGCTGGAAACGTCGCAGGTGATAGCGATGCTGTACATGAATATGGGATTGATGCCATATTCAGCATAGTTCCAGGAGCAGTGTCCTTACAGGAGGCTTTCCTCCATGCAGACAAATTTGTCGAGAGAACTGCCCGTAATATTGCGTCAGTTTGGCAGTTGAAAGGAAAATAAGAGTCGCCAGTATACTGGTGACTCCCATATGAAGCCCCGGTGAGCTTCCTTGTGATTGACAGAATAGAAGAGTTGATGGAGGTAAAGTTCAGACTAGGTATTTGTTTTGGTGTTGAAGTGGAAACACCAATTTCTAATGAGTAATATTAATTAAAATTAGATTGAAATGAAAAGTAAAAGCCATGGTGCTTTTACTTTTTTATTATGTTTGAAAAATAAAAAACGCGTTGGAATACAACTGTTCCATCTAATGAACAGATATGATATTGAAACTTTTTTTGGACTTGATACGTAAATAATTAATAAATATTAACGTGAAAAATTTAGGTTCAAGCTATAAAGGAAAGTTATTAATCGATTTATAGTAATGGCAAATTTTAAAGGAGGCTTCTTATGAAACAGCTTTATATAAAGCAAAAGGTATTCAGTTTAAGTGGAAAGTTTACAGTGAAGGATCAGCAGGAAAAAGATATTTATTATGTGGAAGGGAGCTTTATGCAAATCCCAAAGACTTTCTCCATTATGAATACAGCAAGACAGGAAGTTGCCCTTATTACTAAAAAGGTATTTAGCTTTTTACCGAAGTTTTATGTAGAGGTCAATGGTCAAGAGGAGCTAACGATAAAAAAAGAATTTTCGTTTTTTAAACCACGTTACACGATAGATGCTGCTGGTATTGATGTACAGGGTAACTGGTGGGATATGGATTTTCAGGTCCTGCAGCATGGGAAAGTAATCGGTACAGTTAGCAAGGAGTGGTTCACTTGGGGCGACAGCTATAAGGTTCAAGTAGTGAACGAAGACATGGAAGCTATTATTATTGCGTTGGTTGTTGCAATTGATTGTGTGAAGGCTGATGAAGCAGCTGCTTCTTCTGCTGCGACCTGATCCAAAATTGTTGAAGTAATTATTATGTTAGGAAATCATATTCATTATGATAAAACCTCATTTAGAAATGGTACTTTTTTCTGTACTAAGTCTAATTGAGGTTTTTATTTTTATCCTTATAAGTATCCTCGGTATCTTTCGTTCTATTATTTTAACTTCATTTTTCAAAACAAAAAACTCCATGTAATTAAAAAATAACTTAGAAAATAGTGATAAAAATCCTTACAGGTCTTTAGATGTGTTTTTGCTCCTAAGAGAGATTGAATTATGAAATCTCGGTAGCGTTTTCATCCTTGATATGATTCGAAAAAATTAAATAAAATGGATAAAGTATTTACGCTTTAACACGAAAATGTAGCAAAAAGAACATGTGAGAAAATCTCACATGTTGCTTGCAGTACTACTAGGTAGCCGAGTAAACTAGGCACAGGAATATTATCGGAATAATCCGAAAGTTTTGAGGGGGCTGCCAGTTATGTTAAAGCGAAAGTTAATTTTGATTGGAAATGGAATGGCCGGAATTAGGACGATAGAAGAAATATTAAAACTTGATCCAGATGGATTTGACATTACTGTTTTTGGAAGTGAACCACATCCAAACTATAACAGAATCCAATTATCAAAGGTTTTGCAGGGAGATACAACAGTTGCAGATATTACATTGAATGATTGGAATTGGTATGAAAGCAACAATATTCGCTTATATCCAGGCGAAAGCGTAATTAATATTGATACAAAAAAACAGATTGTTTATACAGATAAGGACCGCGAAGAACCTTATGATAAGTTAATTATTGCAACTGGATCTAATCCATTTATGCTGCCGCTACCTGGTGCGGATAAACAGGGTGTAACTGCATTTCGCGATATTAAAGATTGTGAAACAATGCTGCAGTACTCCAAAAAGTATAAGAAAGCAGCCGTTATCGGAGGAGGCCTGCTAGGACTTGAAGCGGCTCGTGGGTTGCTTAATCTTGGAATGAAGGTAGATGTTATTCACATTAATGAATATATTATGGACAGACAATTAGATAGAGAGGCAGGTAAACTGTTACAAAAAGAGTTGGAAAATCAAGGCATGAACTTTTTATTAAATAAACAGACAACTGAAATTATTGGAAAAAAACAGGTAACTGGCTTACGTTTTAAAACCGGTGAAAAGATTGCAGCAGACTTGGTTGTTATGGCAGTCGGAATAAAACCAAACGTGGCATTAGCTGAAGAATCCGGCATTCCTGTTAATCGAGGGATTGTCGTTAATGATTATATGGAAACGGAAATTCCTAATATATTTGCAGTCGGTGAATGTGCTGAGCACAGAGGAATGGTATACGGCTTAGTTGCCCCGCTGTATCAACAGGGAGAAGCGTTAGCTAAACGTATTTGCAGTGTATACGATGAGGGATACAAAGGGTCCGTTCTTTCCTCTCAATTAAAAGTGTCAGGTGTAGATGTCTTCTCTACTGGAAAAATCAGAGAGGATGAGAACACTAAGGCAATAAAAATGTTGGATGATTGGAATGGCATCTATAAAAAGATAATGATTGAGCAAGGGAAAATAACTGGGGCTGTTTTATTTGGTAACACCAAGGAAGGCAATCGATTATTAAATTTAATCAAGAATGGTGCAAATATAGAGGAATATACCGAATCAAATCAGACGGAAGAATCTGGTGCCAGCTTAGTAGCACAGATGACAGATGATGAAGTGGTATGTGGATGTAATGGGGTAACGAAGGGGAATATTGTCTCGGCTATTAATAATGATGGACTTACAACAGTTGAACAGGTGAAGGGGTGTACAAATGCATCACGTTCATGTGGTTCATGTAAGTCATTAGTTGCTGATATTTTGGAATTTACACTAGGTGATAAATATAGTGAAGACCACAAGGAATCCATTTGTGCTTGTACCACGTTAACAAGGGATGAAGTTGTTAATGAAATTAGAGAAAAGCATCTTACACATACACGAGAAGTTATGAATGTATTGGGCTGGAAAAACGATGACGGATGCTCTAAATGCAGACCAGCATTAAATTATTATTTAGGAATGCTGAACCCAACGGAATATAAGGACGAACGGGAATCTCGTTTTGTTAATGAAAGATTGCATGCCAATATTCAAAATAACGGTACCTTTAGTGTGATTCCAAGAATGTATGGTGGTGTAACTAATGCCGATGACCTTAGAAAGATTGCTGATGTAGCAGATAAATACAAGGTGAAAATGATTAAATTAACCGGGGGACAACGCATTAATTTGCTTGGTGTTCAAAAGCAGGATTTACCAAGTATTTGGGCAGAGCTTGGGATGCCATCAGGACATGGTTATGCTAAAGGATTACGTACAGTTAAAACTTGTGTTGGTGCAGACTTCTGTCGTTTTGGCACACAAGACTCAGTAGGAATGGGGATTGAATTAGAGAAGAAATTTGAAGGGTTGAATGGACCACATAAAATTAAAATGGCTGTATCAGCTTGTCCAAGAAACTGTGCTGAGAGCGGAATTAAGGATGTTGGAGTTGTTGGTTTAGATGGGGTTTGGGAACTTTATGTAGGAGGCAATGCAGGTACAGATCTTAGGGAAGGTGACTTATTCGTTAAGGTGAAAACAAAAGCTGAGGTACTTGAATGGACTGGGGCCTTTTTACAGTACTATCGAGAAACAGCGAATTACTTAGAAAGAACATCTGTATGGGTTGGCCGTCTTGGTATTGATCATGTGAAGGAAAAACTTGAAGATAAAGGCTTCCGTGATGAACTGAATAAACGGATGGATATAACTTTAGCAACCGTTCAAGAACCATGGAGTGAAACACTTAAGGATGAAAATTTAGTAAAAAGACTTTATGAAACAGTTAATGTTCCAGTAGCTTCTAAATGATAGGTAGGGGGAGTAATTGTGGAAAATACACTAGGAAGAGTCTTAATCGGAAAATATTCGGATCTGCCAGAACGCCTCGGAAAAACGGCTTTTATTGGGAAGGAAGAAATTGCGATATTTAAGCTGGCAAATGGGAATGTCCGTGCCATAAAGAATCGATGCCCCCATAAAGGCGGTGTCCTTGCAGAGGGAATGGTAAGCGGAGAACATGTTTTTTGCCCGATGCATGATTGGAAAATTAATGTGTGTGACGGCCAGGTTCAAGCACCGGATCATGGTTGTGTTAAAGCATTTAAGGTGGAAGTGGAAGAGAACCTTGTATACATTGTTATCTGATTATACAAAAGGAGGGATACCATGTCATTCGTAAAGACAGATCAAGTAGTGCAGGGCATGATTGAGGCTGGTGAAGCAAAAGCGAAATTATCTGTTATAGACATGTTAATTCGAGGAGGGCTTGCAGGGGCCCTGCTAGGGTTTGGTACAACATTGGCATTCACCGCTGAAATTCAAACGGGAATGGGGATTTTTGGAGCATTATTATTTCCGGCTTGTTTTGTATTAGTCATACTGCTCGGGCTTGAATTAGTAACAGGGAGTTTTGCACTCATCCCTTTAGCAGTTTTAGAAAAAAGGGTTTCCGTTTTTCAAATGCTTTCAAATTGGTTTTGGGTCATAATTGGTCATTTAATAGGAGCAGGACTGTATGCTTTGCTGTATGTTATCGCAACAACGCAACTTAGTCATGTGACGGACAATGCTATCGCTGCAAAAATTATCGCAGTTGCAGAAGCAAAAACATTATTGTATGAAAACCTTGGCAGTGATGGTTTAATCGTCGTTTTTGTGAAAGCAATACTGTGTAATTGGATGGTAACATTAGGTGCAGTTATGGCGATGACATCGACAAACACCATTGGAAAAATTGTTGCTATGTGGTTGCCGATTTTGATCTTCTTTGCACAAGGATTTGAACATGCTGTTGTAAATATGTTTGTCATTCCTGCAGGGATGATGTTAGGTGCAGATGTGTCGTTAGCAGATTGGTGGCTATGGAATCAGCTCCCTGTCCTATTTGGCAATTTAGTAAGTGGTGTTGTATTTACAGGTCTAGCATTATACTTTACTCATCATAAAGTGAAAAAGAAAACTAGTAGCATGGTAGTTTCAGAAAAGGAAGACTATATTGCTGAAACATAACAAGTTAGTTTAGGGGGAGGCATGATGATGGGGAAAGTATATATAGTTGGAGCGGGCCCAGGTAATCCTGACTTACTTACAATTAAGGGTTTAAAATGTATACAGCAGGCAGACGTTATTGTATATGATCGATTAGTCAATAGAGAATTATTACGGGAAGCAAAATCTCATGCAGAATTCATTTATTGTGGCAAACAACCAAAATTTCATACAATGCCACAAGAAAGGATTAACCAGCTATTGGTACAATATGCCCGTTCAGGAAAAGTAGTTACTAGACTAAAAGGTGGGGACCCTTTTGTGTTCGGCAGAGGGGCGGAAGAAATAGAGGAATTGGTAAGGAACAATATTCCTTATGAAATCGTACCGGGTGTAACAGCTGGAATTGCTGCCCCAGCTTGTGCTGGAATTCCCATCACACATAGGGAGCTTGGTAACTCATTTGCAATCATTACTGGTCATTGCAAAAACGGAGAACCAACAGACATTAAGTGGGAAAGTCTTATTCATGGAGTGGATACATTAGCTATCTATATGGGAGTAGGAAATCTGCCATATATATGTGACCAATTAGTGAAGCACGGTAAGCGGGAGAATACACCTGTCGCAATTATTCAAGAAGGTACCACCTCCGGACAAAAAACAGTAACAGGTACAATAGGAACAATTGTTAGTCTTGCGCAAAAGACGAAGATAAACAACCCAGCAATGATTATTATTGGTGAAGTTGTTAGCTTCAGACATAGAATAGAGCAAATTCAAGCAGCGAATAAACAAGTCACCATGGAACTTGTTTCAGGAAGCTAACTAAATGTAAAGTGTTGATAATGGGAGCGTAATTACAGAAAACACATATTAAGAGTGATTGGTATGTTTTTTATTCGAAAAACTATGTAAAGAGGCTGGGACATAAGTATTTAAGTCTGATTCATAATCGAACTATTTAACTTTTATGATTAAAAGTTTATGTTTTTCCGTTTAAAACAATCATTAAAAATATTAGTGGAATGAAGCGGAGGCCACTCGACTACTAAGGGAAATAGAGGAAAGGATGAGACCCCGCAGTCGAAGACGAGGAGGCTCCATTCCTCCCCGAGGAAAGCGAGTGGGTGCAGCGTAATGAAACGAATTAAATTTAAATTCATACTCTATTGATAATTTAATGCTCCATTGTTTGTTAGATAAATTTATTTACTATTCGTCTTTAGATAGGTATTTTTGTTTTTGTCTCAACCTCTTTTAGTAATTTTAAGAAACCTCGGAAGATTATCAAATTATATATCTTGCGCACCAAAAAATAATATGTTACTATGTGTGTAACCGGTTACACAAAAGAGGTGAACACATGGCTACAATACGGGATGTTGCCAAAAGAGCTGGAGTATCTGTGGCAACCGTTTCGAGAGTATTAAACAATAAAGGCTATGCACATGAAGATACGAGGAAGCTCGTTAATGACGCAATAAAGGAATTAAATTACAAACCAAATGAAGTAGCAAGATCTTTATATAAAAAAAAATCAAGATTAATAGGGTTATTGCTTCCTGATATTCGCAATCCCTTCTTTCCTGAGCTAGCTCGCGGCGTAGAGGATGAAATGCAGGAGCAAGGACTTCACTTAATTATTGGAAACGCGGATGAAAAACCAGAAAAAGAAATAGATTACATACAGACTTTTAAACAAAATAATGTAATAGGCATTATTTCAGCAACAAATCACGCTGAGACAAAGCTTTACGAAAATCTATCCTTCCCTGTCGTCTTACTTGATCGCATAACAGGCAGTTATCCTTCCGTTTATGCAGATGGATTAGATGGAGGCAAAATAGCAGCACAAGAAATGGTCAGAAGGGGAAGTAAACGAATCGCTTTACTTAGAGGTCCGATTGAATTAAGGACAGCACAGGACAGATTCAAGGGTGCAGTGGATGAGCTGTGTGACGCTAATGTGGACTTTCAAGTGATTACATCATCATTTAGCTTTCATGATGCTGAAAAAATGGCTAAAACCTTATTTGAGAAATTTCCTGAAACAGATGGAATAATTGCCAGCAATGACCTAAGTGCAGCAGCAATTTTACATGAGGCGCTACGCATTGGAAGATCCATTCCAGACGATTTACAAATTATCGGATATGATGATATCCCGCTTAGCAAGCTGCTGTTTCCGTCCCTTTCAACTATAAGGCAGCCTGCCTATGATATGGGAAGAGAAGCCGCAAAATTATTAATGAACATTATTAATAACAAGCCGTTAGCACAAAAGAATATTCAATTGCCTGTTACCTTTATAGAAAGGCAAACAACAAGAAAGGTTGAGGAAAATGATTAAAATGACGACAATTGGCAGTTCTTCTATCGATTTAGTTGTAACTGCAGCAAAACGACCAAATCAAGGGGAAACGATTATTGGAGAAAGCTTTAAGACAGTTCCTGGTGGCAAAGGGGCTAACCAGGCTGTCGCAGCTGCCAGGCTCGGTGCTGATGTAAAAATGATTGGTTGTGTTGGAGCCGACGAGTTTGGAGAGAAAATCGTAAATAATTTCACTGCTAATGGTGTTGATACAACCAATGTGGAACGGGTTACACATACGGAAACAGGCACAGCACATATTACCTTAGCAGAGGGTGATAACAGCATAATTGTAGTGAAAGGTGCTAATGATTATGTCACACCTGATTTAGTTGAAAAAGCACTAAATATTATTCTTGCATCTGATATTGTGCTTATTCAGCAAGAAATTCCCGAGGAAACAGTCGAATATGTTGCAGAACTTTGCTTTGCAAATGATGTGCCCCTATTACTTAACCCAGCTCCTGCAAGACCTATAAGTAAAAATGTTATTGAAAGAGCTGCTTATCTTACACCAAATGAAACAGAAGCGGCTATCCTTTTTAAAGACAAGGATATCACTGAAGTATTAAAAGAGTTTCCCAATAAATTATTAGTTACAGAAGGTAAAAACGGAGTTCGTTATTATGATGGTGAAAGGGAAAGGCTTATCCCAGCGTATTCTGTTGAAGCGGTTGATACAACTGGTGCAGGAGATACCTTTAATGCAGCATTTGCAGTTGCGGTAGCAGAGGGTAAAAGCGTGGAAGATAGCATTCGTTTTGCTAATCGGGCTGCCTCCTTGTCTGTAACAAAATTTGGTGCACAAGGCGGGATGCCAACAAGAGAAGAAGTAGAAGGGAGTTTATGAATATGAAACGTTTTGGCATTTTAAACAGTCACATTGCGAAGATTTTGGCTGATCTCGGTCATACCGATTTTATTGTAATCGCAGACGCTGGTTTACCAATTCCAGATGGTGTTAAAAAAATCGATTTAGCAATTAAAGGCGGCATTCCTTCATTTATAGATGTTGTGAATGCCGTGGAAGAGGATATGGTTATCGAAAAAGTGATAATTGCGTCTGAAATAGAAGCAGGAAACCCCGAGCATGCTAGCTACTTAAAGGATAAATTTGCTGATAAGGAAATTGAAAACGTTTCCCACGCGGAGTTTAAACAATTAACGAAACAAGCTAAAGCAGTTATTCGTACAGGTGAGATTACACCATATGCAAATTGTATTTTACAATCAGGAGTATTTTTTAATTAAATGAGGTGATAACGATGCGAATTACGATGGAAAACATCCATAAAGCATTTGGAACCAATCAAGTTTTGACTGGTGTTGATTTTGATTTGCTTAATGGAGAAGTGCATGCGCTAATGGGGGAAAATGGGGCAGGAAAATCAACAATGATGAACGTACTTACAGGACTGCATGCCCGAGATAATGGAAAAATCACCATTGATGGAACGGAAACCTATTTTAAAAATCCAAAAGAAGCCGAGCAAAGTGGGGTTACCTTTATCCATCAGGAATTGAATATTTGGCCTGATATGACTGTTTTAGAAAACTTATTTATTGGCAAGGAACGAAAGAATACCTTTGGCTTTTTAAAAACCGCTGAAATGAAAGCGTTAGCAAATAAGCAGTTTGAACGATTATCCGTATCCATACCGTTGGATAAAGAGGCGGGAAGCTGTTCTGTTGGGGAACAGCAAATGATTGAAATTGCGAAGGCATTAATGACAGAAGCAAAAGTAATTATTATGGATGAACCAACTGCTGCACTGACTGAAAGGGAAATCAGCAAGCTGTTTGATGTGATTTCTTCACTGAAAAAGGAAGGCGTATCAATCGTCTATATTTCTCATCGAATGGAGGAGATTTTCTCCATTTGTGACAGGATTACCGTTATGCGTGATGGGAAAACCGTTGATACGAAGGCCATTGCCGCAACCAATTTTGATGAGGTTGTCAGAAAAATGGTCGGCAGGGAATTAACGGATCGATTTCCTACCCGAAATCAAAGCCTTGGTGAAACCGTTCTGGAAGTAAAGGGTTTAACAAAAAGTGGCTATTTTGAAGACATTAACTTCTCTGTTCGTGCTGGCGAAATCGTTGGGGTTTCAGGATTGATGGGAGCTGGCCGAACCGAAATTATGAGGACAATCTTTGGTCTTGATTCAAGCGAAAGTGGTGAAATATGGCTAAATGGCAAGAAGGTTCATATCAAAACACCAGTTCAGGCTGTTAAGTTAGGTATCGGCTTCATTACAGAGGATCGCAAGGATGAGGGATTAATCCTTGATTTCTCCATAAAAGATAATATCGTTTTGCCAACACTTGCAAGCTTTGCTCCAAAAGGAATCATCCGGGAAAAAAGTGAGACAGACTTTGTTAATATGCTTATTAAACGCTTAACAGTTAAAGCAGAATCAAAGGATATTGCTGTTGGCAGACTTTCAGGCGGAAATCAACAAAAAGTGGTGATTGCCAAATGGGTGGGAATAGGACCGAAGCTGCTCATTTTAGATGAACCAACAAGAGGAGTAGATGTTGGTGCGAAAAGAGAAATCTACCAACTAATGAATGAGCTAACAGAGCGTGGTGTTGCAATTATCATGGTATCTTCAGAACTACCTGAGATTCTTGGCATGAGTGATCGAATACTTGTCGTCCATGAAGGAAAAGTAAATGGAGAATTACTAAAAGAAAATGCGACCCAAGAAAAAATTATGACATTGGCAACAGGAGGTCAATAATATGAATCCCCTTAATACAGTAACACAACCGAGTAAGACGAATATGATGAATACTATTACCCAAAAGTTAGGACCATTACTAGGTTTGTTTTTATTAGTAGTGATTGTGTCTATTTTAAATCCTAGTTTCCTTGAACCTTTGAATCTATTAAATTTATTGCGGCAGGTTGCCATTAATGCACTAATTGCTTTTGGGATGACCTTTGTTATTTTAACAGGAGGAATTGATTTATCTGTCGGAGCTATTCTTGCGTTATCCAGTGCATTGACTGCAGGGATGATGGTAGCTGGCGTAGACCCAATTGTTGCCATCTTAATTGGCTGTATTCTTGGAGCTTTAATGGGAATGGTCAACGGATTATTCATTACAATCGGAAAAATGGCTCCATTTATTGCAACACTAGCAACAATGACGATCTTCAGAGGCTTAACACTTGTTTATACTGGTGGAAACCCTATTACTGGTCTTGGAGATAATTATCTGTTTCAGTTATTTGGCCGTGGGTATTTTCTAGGAATACCTGTACCAGCTATTACGATGATTCTAGCATTTGTGTTTTTATTTGTTCTTCTTCACAAAACTCCATTTGGTCGCAAAACATATGCGATTGGTGGCAATGAAAAGGCAGCCTTAATTTCAGGTATTAAAGTACCAAAAGTAAAAATCATGATTTATAGCCTTTCCGGCATGCTTGCCGCTTTGGCAGGTGCGATACTGACATCTCGTTTAAATTCAGCACAGCCAACAGCAGGTACTTCCTATGAGCTTGATGCGATTGCCGCGGTTGTGTTAGGAGGGACAAGCCTTTCAGGGGGAAAAGGACGAATTTTTGGGACACTTATTGGTGCGTTAATTATCGGTACTTTAAATAACGGCTTGAATTTGCTTGGCGTATCATCCTTCTACCAAATGGTGGTTAAGGGGATTGTTATATTAATTGCAGTATTACTTGATCGTAAAAAGTAGTATAGGGAGAGATTACCATGAAAAAATTAATCGTTTTATGTTTAACACTAACACTTTTGCTCCTAAGTGCTTGTTCTATGCAACCGCCTTCATGGGCAAAACCAGCTAAAAAGGAAGATTTAAAGGATATTAAGATTGGTTTATCAGTTTCGACGTTAAACAACCCGTTTTTTGTATCTTTAAGAGATGGAGTTGTGAAAGAAGCGGAAAGCTTAGGGATGGAAGTTATTATCGTTGATGCACAAAATGATTCGGCAAAACAAGTAAATGATGTCGAGGATTTAATTCAGCAAGGGGTAGATGCGCTGCTTATTAATCCAACTGATTCGGCTTCTATTTCAACAGCTGTTCAATCAGCAAATAATATTGGCATACCTGTAGTTACATTGGACCGCTCTGCAGATAAAGGGAAGGTAGAAGCGTTAGTAGCTTCTGATAATATAAAAGGCGGAGAAATGGCTGCGAATTATTTGATTGAAAAGCTAGGAGAAAAAGCAGAGGTTATTGAATTAGAAGGGGTGCCAGGGGCATCAGCTACTCGGGAAAGAGGTCAAGGTTTTCATAATATAGCGGATCAAAAATTGAATGTCATTGCTAAACAAGCAGCTGACTTTGATCGGACAAAAGGCTTAACTGTCATGGAAAACCTGCTGCAAGCAAACCCGAATGTTAAAGCAGTATTTGCTCATAATGATGAAATGGCATTAGGGGCTATAGAAGCAATTAATAGCTCAGGTAAGGATGTGTCGGTTATTGGATTTGATGGAAATGACGACGCCCTAAATGCTATTAAAGCGGGAGACCTGGAAGCAACAGTTGCTCAGCAACCAGAGCTAATTGGTAAGCTTGCGGTAAATGCTGCAAGAGACGTTTTACAAGGTAAAAAGGTCGAGGAAAACATTGCTGCACCACTAAAATTAGTCACAAAAGAATAAATGTGCAAATCGTTTGAGTAGCCAAAAGATAAAAAAGGACTGGTTTCAGTCCTTTTTTATTTGAACCATCCTTTTTCCTTAAATCTCGTGATGGCTTCTATGCGATTTTTCACTTCTAATTTATCGAGAATCATGCTGATATAGTTACGTACGGTTCCTGTTTTAATTGATAGCTCTTGAGCAATCTCTTTAGTATTTTTGCCATCTGCAACTAGCATAAGGACTTCTTTTTCCCGCTCTGTTAGGGGATTTTCTTCTTTATATACATCATCAACTAACTCTGGTGCGTATATTCTTTTTCCTTCCATCACACTGCGGATGCTTTTTGCCAAATCATCACTTGGACTATCCTTGAGTAAATACGCCGATACGCCAGACTTCAAGGCTCGCTGGAAATAGCCTGATCTGGCAAAGGTAGTTAGTATAATGACTTTGCATGGATGGTTCATGAGCTCTTCCGCTGCTTCCAAGCCAGTCTTGGCAGGCATTTCAATATCCATGATACAAATATCAGGATTTTGTTCCTTAACAAGCTGAACTGCTTCTTCACCATTGTTTGCTTTGCCGACAACCGTAATATCATCTTCTAAATCAAGCAATGAACCTAAAGCACCTAAAAGCAGGCGCTGGTCTTCGGCAATGACAATCCGGATCATAATAACTCCTCCCTTTCAATTAATTTCCCGTCATGTGGAATCACGATTGTTAATATTGTGCCCTCATTGCTGCAAATCTCTAAAGTACCGTTGATAAAATCCAATCGTTCTCGCATGCCTGCTAATCCATTTCCATTGTGCGTATCTTCTTCCTTAAAAGGACTTGTTCCGTTATCCTTAATTTCCATGATTGTTTCCTTTTTATTTTGGATGATGCTTATGTAGCAAGAGGTGGCATTGCTATGGCGAACCACATTAGTAACAGCCTCTTTTAAGCACATGCTAATAATATTTTCAGCAATCGATGACATTTTTAGATTGGAAGCAATATCGCTAATTAAGGTTATTTCAGCCGCCTCTAATACTTTCTTTACGAGAAGGAGCTCGTCTCTCAATTTAATGCCGCGCATTTCAGAGACCATTTTTCGGACTTCGTTTAATGCTGTTCTTGAAGTATGCTGAATATCCTTAAGCTCCAAGCGGGCTTGTTCAGGGTCCTTGTAAACTAATTTTCTTGCTAAATCACTTTTTAAGCCAATAAGGGAAAGCTTTTGGCCAAGTGTATCATGAAGGTCTCTTGCAATCCGCTGTCTTTCCTCTAGTTTAACTAAATTTGATATGCGTTTATTCGCATCCTCCAGCTTTTCCTGCAGCTGGCCTCTCTCTTTGCGGTTATGGATGGTCAATGGCAATAAAATAACACCGAACCATATAATCAGCACAAACGGAAGCTGCTTTAACAGCAAGGAATCACCTATTATAACTTTGTAGTAAATGGCGAAGGTTGTAACCGCCAAGTGTATAAAGTAAAGGACAAAATAGGGAATTTGTTTTTTTATATTACCGATAAAGTACGACAGGAAAAAAGAAAAATACACATAGCTGTATGCATAAATGGCAAAGGTGGATATCCCAATTAAAAGGGAAGGCCATAAATATATCGTCCAGCCTTTAGAAAGATAGGCTAATCTATAAAATAGAAAAAATAAAATCGTTAGGATGATACCAGAAATCACATCAACCGCTGAAGAGGCGTGAAATATAAAATAAAAGGGCAAAATTGTAAGTAATGTCCATATATAAGGAGAAATGCCGGTGCTCTTTTTTAAAACCTCTAATTTTTTTATCATCAGTTTAATCCTCGTTATTTATTGGCTGTCATTTGTAATTTTAACATAATTAAGCAGCAATTAATGGCATAATCGCCGTTATAATTGCTGCTCATAAGATTGGTTTATGTTATTACATCTCTGATCCTGCAGACAATTTAAGTGATTTCTTTTGTTTTTTCCATTCATAGAAGCTAATAAACTTCTTGTCTTTTTCGTCCCACAAACGGAACTTTAAAGAACGGAGACTGCTTGCCAGTGTTATCGTTGGTACATTCCTTAGTGGTTCTGTCTCATTATGAACCTGCTCCAAATTATAATTTGGAACCCTTGGACTTAAATGATGCACATGATGGTAGCCAATATTACCAGTCAGCCATTGCATCCATTTCGGCAGGTGATAATAGGAGCTTCCTTCAACAGCAGCCTTAACATAGTCCCAATTTTCATCTTCCTCAAAATACGTATCTTCAAAAGTATGCTGCACATAAAATAACCAAACTCCAACAGAGCCAGAAATAAGAAAAATCGGCAGCTGTACAAGCAAGAAAGAGGACCAGCCAAGTGTACTTCCAAGCAGAATAACCAATAATACAAGGGCAATGTTAGTTGCATACGTATTTAGCCTTTCATTCCATCTAGCTCCTTTACGATTAAAGCGATTCGCCAAAAGGAATTCATAAATAGGTCCTAAAATAAACATGATGAATGGATTGCGGTACAAGCGGTATTGCAGCTTTACAAACAAAGAGGCATTCTCATACTCGTCAATCGTCATCATCCATAAATCGCCGACGCCACGTTTATCGAGGTTGCTGCTTGTTGCATGGTGAATAGAATGGCTATGCTGCCATTTGCTGTATGGGAATAATGTCAGGATTCCTGTAATGGTACCTAAAACCTTATTCGCCTTCCGGTTCTTAAAGAAAGAAAAGTGACAGCAATCATGAAAAATAATAAAAATTCTGACCAAAAATCCTGCTGCAGCTACAGCGAACACAAGTGTTAATATATAAGAAATAGTTAAGCTTTTGTAGGCCGCAATCCAGAGCAATACAAAGGGCAGGATAGTATTGACAAGCTGCCAGACACTCGTTTTTAAAGTGGACTTCTCAAAGGGCGCTACAGCAGTTCTCAATTGTTTTAAGTTTTTAATATTCATAATTAGCTTCCCTTCTATTAATCGATATCTCCATTATAAATATAGCCCTAACATATTTGCAGACATACATGTCATGGTCGCTATATGACATTTGTCATATAGGAAGCATTTCCTTGTGAGATGGCCACTAAAGCGCTAACAGAATGGCAAGTAAACTACTAGAGGCTGCTTGATAATGGGAAGTAGATTTACGTTTACCTTACTGGATTTTAGTTGATACCGGAATTAAAAGCAGGGAAGGGGAATCTGTCTTAAATAACGTAAGCTTCTGACATTAAAGAATTATTGCAAATATCATTAATTTAAATGATTATTATAGATACTAGGTGAATTTTGTAACTAAAATATACAAAGGAGTTTTGCTATGGAAAAGTGGGATGTATTTGATAAGCATCGAAATAAAATAGAAAAACAAATAACGCGTGGAGATGAAATGGCACCAGACGAGTTTCATTTAGTAGTACATGTATGTATATTTAATTCAAAAGGAGAAATGCTCATTCAACAGCGTCAGCCCTTTAAGGAAGGATGGTCGAACCTTTGGGATATCACATGTGGCGGCAGTGCCATTGCTGGCGATACAAGTCAGCAGGCCGCTTCAAGAGAGCTATTCGAGGAGTTGGGAATTCATTATAACTTTGACAAAATCCGTCCACACTTTACTATTAACTTTGAACGTGGCTTCGATGATTATTATTTAATCGAATATGACGTTGATTTAAATGAATTGACGTTACAGGCTGAAGAGGTACAAGCAGCTAAATGGGCCTCTAAAGAGGAAATCTTAAAGCTAATCGAACAAAAAAAATTTATACCTTATTATCAAAGTATCATTGCGTTTCTTTTTGAGGGTCGCCATCATTATGGGTCTATTCGTCTTTAAATGAAACTTAAAAAGGTGGATGCCAATTAAGAAGCCATTAACACTGTCAAATCATTGTTAGTGGCTTTTCTTTTCACTATAGTGGATTAAGGGAAATCATTACATTTAAGTACTAAGATTATTTGAGAAATGTTTCAATCGCTAATATCTACTTTAGGGTTATTTTCAAGTGAATATCTGTTAAATGGTTTATATTCTACAACAGAGGATAATTTCACTAAGGTAGTAGGTTCTCCAAAACGTAAACTAGCATCAATAAATTCTTCAAGTAGTTTTACTGATTCCGTTACGACCTTTACTAAATAACTAAATTGGCCTGCTAAACGATGGCATTCTACCACTTCAGGTTGTTCCTTACAAAAGTCCTTGAATTTTTGCCCCTGCTTCGTATCGAATAAAATAAATGCTGTTACATTTTTATTGAGTTTTTCAGGATTAATGATGGCTTTATACCCTTTTATAACCTCTTTTTCTTCCAGTTTTTTCACTCTTTCATTTGTTGCAGGTGTTGAAAGACCAATTTTCTTCCCTAATTCTGTCATTGATATCCGCGCATTTTCTTGAAGATGAATAAGAATATTTTGATCAATTTCATCCAAAGCAGTTTCCTCCCAATACATAAAAAAATAAAGTGAAAGCACATTATAAAAGTTAAAAAGTAAGTATATTTCGAAAATAACATCAAATAATTATGTATTTAGAATAATATACCATATAAAATTATACCTAATAAATATAAAAAAAGTAGGAGAGGAACATGAATGATTATATTTCAAGCTACAATGGAAGATCTAGACGGAGTTGCTAATTTATTTAATTTGTATCGAACATTTTATCAACAAGAATCTGATTTAGAAGGAGCTAAGAATTACATAAAAGAGCGGATTAATAAGGAGGAATCCGTAATATTTGTTGTTAAAGACGAACAAAACTATCTTGGATTTACTCAACTTTATCCTACATTCTCATCCATTTCAATGAAACGAGCGTGGATATTAAACGACTTATATGTTGATGAACAAGCAAGAAAACAAGGCGTGGGTGAACTGCTCATACATAAAGCAAAAGAATATGCCATTGAAACAGGTGCAAAAAGTCTTAGTCTAAGTACAGCACCGGATAATCATACAGCCCAACGATTATATGAGAAAAATGGATACGAGAAAGACATTTCTTTTTATCATTATGAATTAGGTCTAGTAGAATAGGCTTATAATGGCAGCATTCCTGTAATAAAAGAAAAAAGGCTTATTTATGTTACAATCATGCAAAGGCGGCAAAGGAATTTAATAAAGTTTAGAGAATAGTAAAGGAAACAAAGTGTAAAAAGGGTGAATTATTTGGAACATCATATTTCCCTTAATGTTGATTTAGATTCATTAGAAATTAATCGAAGTAAAAATATAACATGCACGATATATTTTATTATTGATTATCATCGATACTTTCCTAGTGAAGGGTGGGATGATTTTTTGGTAATCATCTTATCTTGGTGGATTAAATCTATTAGAGGTCTTGATATCTCTAGACTTGGAACAACCTATAAATTGGATTTTATGGATGGCACACCAGAAATTTTTGTGAAAAAAATAAGTGAAGATCAAGTAGAAATGAATTTTAAATTTGAAGATAATTTAGAGGACAGTTTTAAAGGAAGATTCCTGTTTAAAGAACTCAAGGATTCTGTACTTTCAGTCTCAAAGAAAGTAATACGCGAACTTGATAGAAATCAGTGGATAACAGAAGATATTGATGAATTTAAAGCTTTAGTTTTATCATTAGAACGCTATCCATTTAAGAGAGGAACAAACAAATGAGATTTAAATTATTTGGTGCAGGGATTTTAACAAGTTGGTCAAAGCGATGAGTAGCACAGTCACTATTTTAGTTACAGTCTTCTCAATTATTGTGGTTTCTAATTTTGTAAAAAAGTTGAAATTTACTAAATATCAATCAAGTAGTGTTAAGCAATATGGAGTACGTGCTGTTGTAGGAATTGTACCTGTTATTGTATTGTCAACCATGGGTTATTTGCTTTTGAATTTTATTTCAAGTAAATAAAATAAGCGTATATCAGTTTTATCCTGTTAAGAGGTTGCAATTTGGGTAACCTCTCTTTTAGTTAACTAATGTTACTATTTTAAGGAAAAGATTACTGCTTCTTACCATTTAAACTTTGTACAAGAGGGACTATCTGAGACTATGTATTATATTAATGAAGATAAAAAACATACAGATTTTTTTTAAACTAGCCCTTTCCTACAAGAGCAAGTAAATAAAACAAAAATAAACGTGACGAGAATTATGTATAATATGATTCGAGAAGAAAGAGAAAACAAACCAAGAGGTACATATATGTAACTATAGTATCCTTTCTAAATTTTAGATTTTTATTAACTATAGGGCAGCATTCCTGTAAGAAATAAAAACTAGGTTATGGCAAGGACGGGGCTGATTGGTTCAGAAGGAAAATAAGTGGATACAGTGTATCGTATCCACTTATTTCTAAAAAAGTTCTAAGGTAAGGGTTATTGAAGATGATAGTATTTATGAAGAGATTTAATTAATTATAATGCTTCCGCAAATCCATTTTAGTCCTTATGCTTTTATATCTAGACCTTCTTTTTTATATCATGCTTTATCAATGTTTGTCGGTTATAAAATTTTTCAAAAAGAATTCCCGTTAAATAGTAAAACACGAGGCCAAAAAAAATGTGAATAAGAGTAAATTTAGAGCCAAATGAAGTGATTTCATAGACTATAACTGGTAATTTTACTGTTGACCAAGCACCTAGGAAAAACACGATATATCGGACGCTGGCTCCTTTTTTTAATAATAGTACTGCAATTGGAAAGGCAATATAAAGAGGGCCTGCAGCCACCGTTGCTAATAATAAGGTGAAGAAAACTCCATATATACCTGATTTTTCACCCATATACCGAATAAGTGATTCTTTCTTTACCCATTGATCTAATAATCCCACTAAAATGAATATTGGAGGAAGTAGGAATAACATATCTAAAATACTTTTACCAGTAATCTGAACGGTTTTCAAAGCTATAGAGTGATTAATAAACGCAATTATAAGAAGCCCTAATAATAAAATGGAAAAGAACCGATATTTTTTTAAGATTGTCATGTCATTGCCACCCCAATAATCAATGCGAATAGAAGAGACATTATTATGGCAGAAATATTTCGAGCATAAGCAAATCTTCTTCCAAAAGTTTTTTGTTCCATAGATAAAGTTACAAGTCCTACTGACATCATTGTTGACATTAATACGGCTACTTGTGGAAGCGCCGCACCATTTTGAAGTAATGTATTTCCAAGAGGAAAGACAATAAAGCTTGGTACTAGAGCAATAGAGCCGATGATTGTTGAGAAAATGATACCTAGGAAGCCGGAACTTTCACCAATAATCGATGAGATAAAAGTGGGTGTAAATATCGATAATGCTAGCCCAATAAAAAGCATAATGGCTAATAAATCCGGTAAAACATTGCGGAACATTTTCCATGAACTCAAAAGGGCAACCTTTGTTTTATGTTTGTCTTTTATGAAGGAAATACCTAAATAAATAGTGGCAATAGTATAGAGAATAATTCCACTAACCATCATTTTAATCGTTCCATTCTTTATATCTTTCTAGGAAAAACGATAAGTTTTTTATTTTTTCTTCAATATCTATTTGAAATTCCTCTAATTTCTTTTTACCTACATTAGTGATTTTGTACATCCTTATTGGTTTATCTCGATTAGATACATCAAGATAAGACTCTACAGCACCTTCTTCCTCTAATTTTTTTAGTGTGCGATATAATATCGAACTATCAATTGGATTGATGGGAAGTTCTTCCTCACATTTTTGTAGGAGTTTCCCTCCATAGTTATCGCCCTCTGTTAAAAACAGCAATAGAAATGCTCCTGTATGTCTCCCTGTATGTTTCATAAAGTATATACCTCCTTTTTTTATCGAAAACGTAATACTGTTAATAACAGTATGCTGTAGTTAACAGTAATGTGTCAATTTTTTCTTTATTGAGAATTAAAAATTTTATTTGAAGTATGAAAAGAAAAGGGGAAGGGTTAGCCTCAATGAATTTACAAAGTGTATAGCCTTGTTCAAGGATGCGTTTCTTATTTAAGTGAGGTAGGATTATTAATATTGATGGTAAAGATACATTAGTTAAGAAAACCCCATATATAGACACTTGTACACCCGAAATGACTAATCAAATCAACCTTTTCAGCACTATACTAGGTTCTTCTTTTCGTATTACTATCAAATTTTAATTATTAGAAGATAAATTAAGTTTCAATATATTTAAGTTTCCTAGCTTATTTAGGTAAAAAGATTACTTTTCTATAAGAATATACGATTTTGACAAAGTTATAATCAATTTTTATGGAATTTATAAGTGGGAGAACCTAGAATGTTGATATACCTACAATAAGTGGGATAAGCATTAGAGCCAATTGCATAATTTCTTAGTATGATGTGTAAAGTCTAAAAAAATATTAAATTGACAGCAAGAAATTACCTATGCTAGACTTATTTCAAGGATTGTTACCGCTTTATTGCGAGCTATACCGTTGTTTTTTTAAATTTTTTTTAAATAGAATCTAATTAAAAATGAATAGGGACTATCGATGAATGTTTATAAAGTAATTAATAATAATATCGTATTGTCTAAAAATAAAGATAATCAGGAAGTTGTCATCATGGGAAGTGGTATCGGCTTTAAGAAAAAAGTCGGTGATGATATTGATGAAACTCGAATTGAGAATATCTATCTCAGTTCAAAGGAGTGGAGTGTCAATAAACTAACCCAGATGCTTTCCTCTATACCAATGGAGCATATTCAGGTTGCAAATGAAATCATTAGCTTTGCAAAGATTTCACTTGGGAAGAAATTAAGTGAAAATATCTTTTTGACATTGACCGATCATATTAGTTATGCAATTGAGCGCTATGAGAATGGTATGGAAATCAAAAATGCTCTTCTATGGGAAATTAAGAGATTTTACAATCATGAGTTCTTAATTGGTAAAGAAGCATTATCCATTGTCAAAAACAGACTTGGGGTAGATTTACCTGAGGATGAAGCAGGATTTATTGCCTTACATATCGTAAATGCAGAACTTGATATGGGACAAGTAAGCCGAGTTTCAGAAATAGCTAAGGTTATTCAAAATATTCTAAGTATAATAAAGTTTCACTTTAAAATTGAATTGGATGAGTATTCTCTTTATTATGAACGGTTTATAACTCACTTGAAGTTTTTCTTCCAACGTTTGTATAGTGACGTTAAATTAAATGATGCAGGGACTACGAGTTTTTTATGGATTTTGAAGGAAAAATATAAGAATGAGTACGCCTGTGCATTGAAAATTAAGGAATACATAAAAAAGGAACTTGGCAAAGACCTAGAAGAAGATGAGTTAATCTACCTAGTAATACACATTAAAAGAATAACGAATGATTAGGATTGTTACTGATTCAGGCTATACCTAAATGAACCCTTTATGATAAGGACTTCATTTAGGTATTTTTTTATTCATTTTTTACTTTATTAATCATGGAGGATGATGGGGATGAACTATCAAGAGTTAGCGAAATTAATCATCGACAAAGTTGGTGGTGAAGAAAATGTCAAAAGTTTAAATCACTGTGCTACACGCTTGCGTTTTAATTTGAAAGATGACCAAAAACCAGATGAACAAGCGTTGAAAAGTACTTCGGGTATAATGGGCGTAGTAAATAAAGGTGGTCAATATCAAGTTATTATCGGAAGCGATGTGGGAAATGTTTATAAAGAGATAACGAAGCAAACCAATATATCGAATGAAGGTGAAGAGACTAAGGAAGAAGATAAGCGTTCCACTTTTGCAAAAGTCATTGATACAATAACAGGGATTTTCACACCGATTCTTCCAGCAATAACAGCAGCAGGTATGCTAAAAGCCGTTTTATCTGTATTGGTTGTATTTAATGTTTTAACAACAGAAAGTCAAAGTTATCAAGTTATAAATTTCATGGCTGATGCGGCATTTTACTTTTTACCTATTTTGCTAGCAGCGTCTTCTGCACAAAAATTTAAAACAAATATGTATTTAGCTATAATGGTTGGAGGAATTTTACTACATCCGGCATTCGTTACGATGGTGAATACAGTAAAAGAGTCCGGAGGCAGCATTCATCTTCTAGGACTTCCAATTTCAGCAGTATCTTATTCTTCCTCTGTTATACCAATTATTCTTTCTGTATGGTTCATGTCTTATGTTGAACCTATTGCAGATAAAATTTCACCAAAGGCAATAAAGTTCTTTAGTAAACCATTGATTACGATATTTGTTGTAGGGACAGTTAGTCTTGTTGTATTAGGACCTATCGGTTATTTGATTAGTGATGCTATTTCAAAAGGAATAACGACTCTAGAATCCGTAAGTCCATGGATTGTTCCATTGCTGGTTGGTACTTTCTCTCCATTACTAGTAGCAACAGGTACTCACTATGGTCTAGTGCCAATTGGAATTAACAATCGGATGACAACTGGTTATGATACAGTTATTTATCCTGGAATGCTAGCTTCCAATGTGAGCCAAGGAGCTGCTGCTATAGGGGTTGGTATTAAATCGAAGGATACTAAGATTAAACAATTAGCTTATTCAGCTGGTTTAACTGGTCTTTTTGGTATTACTGAACCTGCATTATATGGAGTCAATTTACGATTTAAAACACCACTGTACGCTGCTATGATTGGCGGTGGAGTTGGTGGATTATTCTTAGGGATATTTAGAGTAAGAAACTTTTCTGGTGGGTCACCAGGGCTTTTAACTTTACCTAGTTATATTGGGGATAACACATTGAGTTTCTTCTATTATGCATGTATTGGTGCAGTTATTAGTATTATAGTAACATTTATCGCAACATTAATACTTTATAAAGATCCAGTCGTTGAAGAAACATCTGAACCCGCAAAATCAGTAACAAAAGAAAGCCTGCCTTTAAATGGCGCAACAGTATTATCACCGATGCAGGGGTCTTTACACAGTTTAAAGTACGTAGAAGACGGAATGTTTTCAGAAGAAATATTAGGGCAGGGAGTTGCAATTGAACCATCAGAAGGTACGGTTGTTTCGCCTATAAATGGTACAGTAAGCGCAGTGTTTGACTCAAAACATGCAATAGGACTTACTAGTGAAGAAGGTATAGAAATTTTAATTCATATTGGAATTGATACAGTTCAACTAAATGGAGAAGGATATGAGTACTTCATTCAGAAAGGACAAGAGGTTCGCATAGGAGATAAGTTAATTGAATTTGATCTTGAGAGTATCAAATCAAAAGGATACAAGATCGTTACCCCAATTGTGATCACAAACTCGGCAGAAGTTGGGGAAATACTAACAGCAAATGAAGACGCAATTAAATATGGAGAAGAAATTATTAAAATAATAAAGTAGGAGGAAGAATAATGGGATTTAGTAAGGATTTTTTGTGGGGCGGCGCAACAGCTGCAAATCAATGTGAAGGCGGATTCGAACAAGGTGGAAGAGGCTTAGCAAATGTGGATGTTATTCCGATTGGTAGTGACCGTAGAAGTATCATCACTGGTAAAAAGAAAATGTATAATTTTGAAGAAGGTTATTATTATCCTGCTAAAGAAGCTATTGATATGTACCATCATTTTAAAGAAGACATTGCCTTGTTCGGTGAAATGGGCTTTAAAACGTATCGATTATCGATTGCATGGAGTCGAATTTTTCCGAAGGGGGATGAATTGGAGCCAAATGAGGAAGGTTTAAAGTTTTATGAAGATTTATTTAAAGAATGCCATAAATATGGAATTGAACCTTTAGTGACAATAACTCACTTCGATTGTCCGATGCATCTAATTGAACAGTATGGTGGATGGAGAAATCGGGAGTTAATAGGTTTTTATAAACGGTTATGCAGAGTATTATTTACTCGATATAAAGGGTTGGTAAAATACTGGCTAACTTTTAATGAAATCAATATGATTCTTCACGCACCATTTCTTGGAGCAGGTATTTGTTTTGAAGAAGGGGAAAATGAAGAGCAAGTAAAATATCAAGCAGCACATCATGAACTAGTTGCAAGTGCAGAAGCGACTAAAATTGCTCACGAGATAGATCCAGAAAATAAAGTAGGATGCATGTTAGCTGCGGCAAGTTATTATCCTTACAGTTGCCGGCCAGAAGATGTCTGGGAAGCAAAGAAAAAAGATAGAGGAAATTATTTTTTCATTGATGTTCAATCAAAAGGAGCTTATCCAGCATATGCACTAAAGGAATTAGCTAGGAACAATATATCCATTGATATGATGCCTGAGGACATTGAAATCTTAAAAAATCATACAGTTGACTTTATTTCTTTTTCTTATTATGCTTCCCGTGTAGCAGCAGCTGAAGATTCTAATGTTGAAAAGACGGCAGGAAATCTTTTCCCGACTATAAAAAATCCATACCTACAAGCAAGTCAATGGGGATGGCAGATTGATCCTTTAGGTTTACGTATCACAATGAATGACTTATATGACCGTTATCAAAAACCTTTGTTTATTGTTGAAAACGGCCTTGGTGCAATAGATATACCTGATGAGTCGGGATATGTGGAAGATGATTACCGGATTGAATATCTATCCGCACATATTCAAGCTATGAAAGATGCTGTTGATGAAGATGGGGTAGATATACTCGGTTATACAAGCTGGGGTTGCATTGATCTTGTTTCCGCAGGTACGGGTGAAATGAAGAAACGCTATGGTTTTATCTATGTTGACCGTGAAAATTATGGTGAAGGTACGTTAAAAAGAACAAAGAAAAAGTCATTCAATTGGTATAAGAAAGTCATTGAGACAAATGGAGAAGATTTATCCAATCAATAATATTAAAATGGAAGATACTCTATAATTATTTAAACCTCTTATTTAATGCTCAAAGCAGTTGTTGACACTATTAGACATATTTATTATCAGAGGGATGTACTGAAAAGTACGTCCTTTTTTATAAAATACGGACGAACGCGTGCTTTAAGTCACTCAAGCTCAATAGAAAGAGTGTTTTTTATTATAAAAGAAATAAGAAACGAGCCATAATATAAAAATATATGGCCCGTTTCTAATTTCGCTAGCTTTATTTAAAGTATTTACTTAATGTATAAGCAATCCCGTCTTCATCATTTGAGCGAGTAACTTCATCAGCTACAGCTTTTAAATCGTCTACTGCGTTAGCCATAGCTACTCCAATTCCAGCATATTCGACCATTGTAGCGTCATTGTGTCCATCTCCGAAAGCAATCATTTCTTCCTTTTTGTATCCTCTAGGAATTAATACTGTATCCAACGCTTTTGCTTTATCTATTCCTTTAGCAGTAAATTCAAAGTAAAAGGGAGCTGTAAATACACAATTTAAAGTGTCCTTAAAAGGTTCCATCATTTCTTTGTAATGCTTCTGAAGGTAATCATCAGATCCGGCTGTTAGGATTTTATTTAGTGGATAATCAGCAAAAGCGGCCAAATCATCAACTTCAGATAATTTGAATTTACCACCACGGGATTCGTATTTTATTATATTAATAGAATTTCCATTATAATCTATTTCATTATTGAAGACATCCGTTACATACATATAGTTATCTTTATCTATCATAGGAATAACCTCAAATTTTTTCATATGTTCCAGCACTGTTTGACCTTGCTCAATAGTCATCGTTTCATTAAATAATACTTCATTAGTTTCACAATCTACCACTTTAGAACCATTAAAAGAAACCAAAAGCCCATGATTTTTTTCCATTTCTAATTCTTTCGCAAAATCCATTAATCCGGATGTTGGTCTACCAGAAGCGAGAACTAAAATAGCTCCAGCTTTTTGTGCTTTTAGTAAAACCTCTTTTGTTTTTGCAGGAATTACTTTTTCATTATTAGTTAATGTGCCATCTACATCCATAATAATTACTTTAATATCATTCACGATTGAATCCTCCCTTGATTTTCCCGGTTATAAGTATATTATTTATAATATCTTATATTTATTTTTATTTAATCATTTTCCAATACCAATATTATAGTATTTTTGCTTACTTTAACTATCAAAATAGGGTTTAAAATTATCAAAATTGTATATTTCTTGGTGGTAATCATGAATTCAGCATTGGAGATATTTTCGGATTTATCAGAACAAGTAAACTATAATTTGCCTGATTTCCCTTTATATGTACGAAAAGGAAGACTACTTTACTTTGATAAATATGTTGCACCAATTTATTGGCATTCCGATCTTGAATTTATTGAAGTACTTGACGGTTCTATGGATGGTGAATTTGCGTTTGTAGGTAATGTATGTAGGAGTATATGCTGTAATTTATTTAGTAAATACATTGAACAAACTACTAATAATTATCTAATAGGTTATCGAATCCAAAAAAAATTGTGAGATGCTAAAAGAAACAAAAAGGTCTATAAGTGAAATAGCAATTGCATGTGCATGTGCATGTGCATGTGCATGTGGTTTTCAAAGCGGTAGTTATTTTTCCTATACTTTTCGTAGGAAAATGGGATATGGACCACAGTATTAACGAAAGCAAATTACAATAGCTACCCCCTAATTCTACAAAGTATAGTTCTTGAAAATAATGACAATAGTGGTATATCGCATCTTAATCCTAAGAAAGAAAAGGTAGTTGCCAGCAGGCAACTATTTTTTTATAGATTTTATTTAAAAGTTCAATTAGATAATAGAGCAGATTATTATATAATATACGATTTCGAAAGAATGATATTTGATTTTGATGGAAGTAAAAAAAGTAAACGTATACAATTTGTATATCATAAATATAAGAAAGACGGGGTGTGGAGTGTTAAAACAAGTAAAAGGATCAAACAATGAATTTAATCGTACCCTTAATCATTCATTATTATCATTGGTATTACCAATAGCATTTCAAAACTTAATTTCAGCAGCTGCCATTGCGGTAGATGTTATAATGCTTGGTGTAATTAATCAATCTGTAATGTCGGCTGTATCACTTGCAGGGCAAGTAACATTTGTATTGTCACTATTTTATATGGGTATATCAACAGGTGCAGGTATACTCACGGCTCAATATTGGGGTAGAAATGACGTAAAAGTAATACAACGGGTATTTAGTATCACCAGTATATTTTCATTAAGTATATCCGTAATCTTTTTTTTATTTTCTTTTTGTTTTCCCGAATTCTTAATGCGACTATTAACCAATGATGCCGAGTTAATTCATTATGGAGCAATTTTTTTGCGTACGGTTTCTTTTTCTTATATCGCAATGGGAATTTCTCAGGTTTATTTTAGTGTTTTAAAAAGTATGGAGAATGCACGATTTAGTGCATGGATTAGCTCTATTTGTCTTTTTCTTAATATTGGATTAAATGCCCTTTGTGTTTATGTGTTCTTTCCAGGAATGCCAGAGAAAGCCATATTAGGGGTAGCTTTAGCAACGGTATGTGCTAGATGCGTAGAACTTGGATGCTGTGTTGTTCATTCAATCCGATACAGTAAAGTTAAGTTTCACCTACCAGGTAAGGATAGGATTAACCGGCAGTTACGCAAGGATTTTTTAAAGTATACAATTCCAATACAGGCAAATTATTTTGTTTGGGGTGGTGGATTAACGGTTGCAACTTCCATAATTGGACATGTAAGTGCAGATATGGTTGCAGCAAATTCTATTGCAACAGTAGTTAGAAATTTGGCAATTGTTTTTTGTGCAGGTATTTCTAGCGGAGGTGCTGTACTTATAGGGAAATATTTAGGAACAAACGACAAATTAATGGCTATAAAAGCATCTAAGAGAATTAATTTATATGCATTGATTTTGGGTATAGTAGCCGGAGTAAGTATCTTGGTGATAAAGCCATTGGTATCCCTTGTAGTAGAATTAAATGATATATCCCAATCATACCTAGATGGAATGTTGTATGTATGCGCTTACTACTGTGTTGGTAAGTCCATTAATTCAACCATTATTGGCGGCTTCTTTCCAGCTGGAGGAGATGCTAAATTCGGTCTTTGGTGTGATATTGTAGTAATGTGGATTATTGTATTGCCATTAGCATATTTGTGTGCATTTGTGTGGCATGTACATCCTATATTACTGTATGTAGTAATCAATCTAGATGAAATTTTCAAACTTCCTTTGGCTGTATATCGTTACAGTCAATATAAATGGCTGAAAAATATTACAAGAGATGTTGCGTTATAAAATATGAAAATAGAATTAGAAGGAGAAATGCTAACTCAGTTGCTGTTGGTAATCCTTGTAAAGTAATACGTACAATAAATGAACTTGATGTGGAATATTATTACAAGGATAGAAAAATAACTCAAGAAGACTTAAATGAGGAAGCAAATTTAAGATAGGTTAATATAAAGGAAATAATCCTATCCCATATGATTAATAGGTTAATTAAAGATACAACGTAGGAGTTTAAACTTGTTCAAGAAGTATTGTTATTGATTAGGGTAGTATTTAGATAACAACCTTAAGAGATGAAATATGTGGGATTTTACAATTTATTAGGAGGTTATTTTAAACGAATTGTATTTGAGGTGGGGATATGATATTAAGTCAGATCATAGTTAATATTCCAAGGGGGCTTCAGGCGAGAAATACTTGTAGGCTTTATGTAATCGCATCCTCGTTTGAATGTAACATACATATTATTTATAAGGGGATTACTTGTGAGATGGATTTAATGGATATAATGAATTTAAATGTTTTAGAAAGAGATGAATTAACCCTTGTTGCTAATGGAAAAGATGAAAAGGATGCTATTTCAACTCTAAAGAAGTTTTTAAGTGAAGGAAAGTTTAGCTTTAATAATAACTAGTTACTACAGTTATCTATAGTTATATATAAATATAATATTTAATATGAACAAACGGAAGATACTAAATTACACTAATAAAGAATCTAGGTGAAACCCAACTTTGTAAAGAATTACACTTACCCTTTTGGGGTGTTAATCCAGTAAGGAGGATATGCTATTTTTTTGCGCCGGGCACTATCATGGCAGGTTAGAAAATGGAAACTAACACCTAACATTTTTCGTAAACTTACTGAAACCATATTAAATTGGGGGTTTTTTTATTGGATGTTAGTAATGAAAAAAGAAAGAGGTCAGAAGTGATATGGGGAGTTTTTGGTTTAGCTTTTGGTTTGGGGGTTGGAGCAATATTAGGAATAATAGCTTATAATAATCATTGGTTGGGGTAAAGGAAAAACGGAAAGAGAAGTTTATTTTTAATACACGATATAGTATTTGCAGGATAGCACTATTGACAAATTTAAAAAAAGAAGACAGGTTTTTTCATTTCTGTCTTCTTTTAAATATTTACAAGTTATTGTTTAGCTTTTTTTCCAGATCCTTTTTTTGCTGAACGGTGGTTAAAAGTTTCATTCCCCTAAGCGAAGGGGTTTTTTTGTTGAGCATCTCAATTGCACCTTTTAATTCACCATTCTTCGCAAGCTCTTCCACTTCAAGGTAGAACAACAACATATCATCTTTGATTCGTTGTTTATTTTCTTTATAGATAGCAAAGTCGTCTAGTTCTAGCGCAAGGCCGGCAGTCAAATACCATTTATATTTACCTTCCTTAATATACGGAATTACTTCCATTGCTTCGGTAAATCTATCTTGTTTTGACAGCCACATAATTTTGCAAATATAAGCTCTTTGAGGAGAACGGATTTTTTTTAGATATTTTTCCGCTGTGCTGTCTTCATCCTGAATCATGTAATATAAAAATTTATATACTGGATTTTTAAATTTTTTTAAGGCTCTAATAATTTTATCAACCTTTTTTCCAAACAAAATTGGATAAAGAGCAAGATATAAGTATGTTAAAATAAACAGCCCAAAGACAATCCCAACATACACCTCCGGCAAGTCGAACAAACCAGCTAAAAGGGCAAAAACAAATAATAAAAGGAATAAAAAAATCAATAGCTAAACCTCCATTTCATAGGAGTATTTTACCTTCATATCCTAATATTGTATACCCTATGTTAGTGGAGCCGGTCCTATTAGGCTAATTTGAACTATCTTATTGAACTACCACGGCTGCATTGCTGTAATAAATGAAAAAACCTTATAGAAGAAACAGGTGTTTAAGTGTACTTATTCACATATTAGCGTCAGCATGTGCTTAGTTACCCCCTTAATCGCATTTTTGATGATAAAAACAAAAACACTTGATAAGAAGTACAATCTTTTATACATATTTTCTTTTGGAAAAGTAGGAATAGTTGTATCTATGTGGTCATTCATTGTTTGCGCAATGTGGTGGGGCTAATCTTATTAGTAGGGTTCTATTACTTTGTTTCATTTGTTTATGGTTATTGGCTGACAACAGAGGAAATATTTACTCATTCAAATGGTCCTGTTGGGCTAATTGACTGCTTTAAGTATGCTGAAAAAATTCATAAAACATTTACATATTCATAAAGTACAGTACTCCACTAATAAATATAAATATAACCATTATTTATGAGATGGTAGGATTTCAATTTTAACATTTGTTAGATGAGGAGGAATTTATTATGGGGACTGTTTATTCATCAATACTTCCAAAACACGAAGAATTTATAAGAAAACAACGGATTTTTTTCGTTGGATCAGCACCACTAACCGCAGACGGTCATGTTAATATTTCACCAAAAGGTCATGATGTATTAAGAATCCTTTCCTCAAATGAGGTAGCTTATTTAGATTTAACTGGTAGTGGAAATGAAACAAGTGCACATTTAAAAGAGAACGGTAGAATTACTTTTATGTTCTTAGCTTTTGAAGGACCTCCTATGATTTTAAGGCTTTATGGTAGCGGTAATGTGATATTACCTAGCACACCAGAATGGACGGATATGGCGAAACATTTTGACATACTTCCTGGTGCACGACAAATTATTCATGCAAAGATTGAAACAGTAAAAACATCATGTGGATTTAGTGTGCCGTTCTACTCATACGATGGTGAACGAGATACTCTTCAAAAATGGACTAACAATAAAAGTGAACAAGACTTAGAGGAATATCGTAAAAAGAAAAATTCTATAAGTATGGATGGGATAGTTACACCGATTGGAGAAAGTTTTAGCTAACTTTAATAATTTTAATTAACCATAATGTACTAACCGGGGCTTCCTTAATTAAAGGGAAGCTTTTTCTTATGTAGCAAATCAGATCAGCATCTCTGTAATAAATGAAAAAATAGCTTGCGGAAGAAACATGGCAGTCTAGTTGTAGATAGCTTGGAACAGATTTTAGAATTTAAAGACTAGGATAGTGATGTGGAACAAGCAACAAAAGAGTCTAGATTACTTTTATTCAAGCTTAAATTTAAAAAAGACCAATACTGGACAAGAGCTGTTTCGAAAAAGGCAGAGTTAATAAAATGTACAGACATTGATTTCACTATCCTTTTGTATAAACTCTCCAAGGAATGTAGCATGTACCGATAGTACCGCGGTACATGCTATATTTCTGTAATATCACTTGCCATAAACAACAATCAGAGGAGATATTTCAAAAATATTTTTTGATAAAAAACACTACTAAACGGAATGAAAACAAAAGTATCATTCTATTCCAAATGGATATTCAGAATACATTTTTTAAGCGAATGAAGAAAGCAGGTTATATACTTTTTTAATTTAACAGCCCAAGTTAAGGGCGAATAAGCTTCACAAAAAAAAGTGCCACATACAATGCCTTTAGGATTTATTTAAAATAAGGTGGCGAATTTTAAAATGTATGAAAATATAAATTATGATCGACAATTTCTGAATTCTCTATTCCCACAATCTCCGGGCCCATCAGGTCAACCTGGATTTGGAGGGCCTGGATTTGGAGGGCCTGGATTTGGAGGACCTGGATTTGGAGGGCCTAGTTTTGGAGGACCTGGTTTTGATGGGCCAGGATTTGGAGGACCATCAGGTTTACCACCATTACAACCATCACAAGCTCCAACATCTCCTCCTCCACCATTTATTCCTCAACAAGCAGCTGCTTCACCATTTGCTGTGGATTCTGGGGCAATAAGATTATGCCTGTTTCGGAATACTTTTATTTGGCTGAGTAATGGAACAGGATTTTGGTTTTATCCAGTATTCGTAGGCCCAAGATCTGTGGCTGGTTTCAGATGGACTGGTAGGGGTTGGGTGATTTTTGGTATTGACACAAGAAGAATTATTTCATTTACATGCTTTTAAATATACAGGGTGATGCTTTATATAGAGCATCGCCCTTTTACTTAGGCTGAAAATATCTATTATGCAAGTATATCTTCCTGCTAACAGTATTTGTTTTGATTTTTTTTTAAGAAGATGGGAATAAATTATGTTTAATACAGTTGGAAAAGGCAAAGAATGGAGGAACAAAAGTGATACAAATAATGGGTAAATCCTTTGAATTCCAAGATAATTTGGAACTAGATCAGGTTGAGAAAAACATAATGCAATTTATGCAAGAAGATCATATCGAATATTCTTATAATTCTTTGAGAGAATTACTATTTGAAATAAAATTAAGGAAAAATATTATTAAAGGTGCAATAGAAATGAATGAAGCCAGGCATGAATTTACTATTTTCGAGCAAGCTCGATGTAACCCAAATTACTGGCAATTAACGAAGGCTGGTGGTTTTCTGCTGAGACCGGATGTAAGTCCTTCTGATGCAATTATGGACATTTATAAGAACAGTTCGCTGTATGCGTTTGAATGTGCTACAGCTTCTGTGATTATCTATTACTATGCTACGTTACAGACCCTTGGTCATCATATATTTAATGCTTATTTTCAAGGACTTTATCTTTACAGCTGGCATACAGATGCTGACCTCGGTCTAGTTACATTTTATTCAAGTGGTTTTTTACCTGGTGACATTGTTTACTTCGATAACCCTGACTTTAACCCACAAACACCGTGGTTTAGAGGGGTAAATGCCATACTTCTCGATGACTCAAGGTTTTTCGGACACGGATTTTCCATTAAAACTAATGAAAAAATTGTTCAGGTTCTCAATAAACAGAGAAGGCAAGGGAGTACTCGATCTGCAGCCCTAACAAGTTTGTTGACAAGACCTTCATTTTCTCGTTTATCAGCATTGACAAACAGACAACCGACTAGCATTGATTTCAAAATAAAACAGCCTTTCATACACCATAACCTCAGTTCCATTTCATTACTAAATTACAATAATTATATATTTTCATTGGGATATCAGTTGTTCTAAGACAAAAATAAGCATAAGCAACTTATACGATAAATTTTATCTCTAATTATCGGGTAAAACACCCATTTTTCAGTAGACGGGCTCCATTTTCATATCTGAGAGTATTATGTAGTTATAAGCTTACTTAAAAAGAAAGGATGTTTAAATATGTATGCAAATGTGAACGCACCTCCAACAGTCGGTGCGAATGTACCGCCTCAGCCAACTACGTCTCCTACTTTCGTTCAATCATTCCCTACCTATACAGCACCAGCTTACAGCTATGCATGTCCGACATATCACAATAATAATTTTGTCTTAATTGTCGTGTTATTTATTTTATTAATCATTGTGGGAGCATGTCTCTGTTAAGTATTTTTTCTGCTTAGACAGAAGAAATATAGCTCGTTTGGTGTTATTGAAGTTGTAACATAAAGATTTACAATTAAAATGCAAGAGCCTATAGAAAAGTCCCCCTAGTAATGTCGTGATAGCTGTAATAAAAAACGTAAGAGATAAAGCGGGGGGAGTGCATTCCTTTTTAAAGGGGAGTGCTTTTCTTTGTATGCAAAAAAGTAGATTATTGAAAAGACAGTTTACTTATACTATTTATCAAAAAAGTTTACTGATTAAAGTAGTAAATATGTTGAGATATTGCCCTAAAATATTGTATTTTACCTTTTCCTGCGTTATTAATAAAAAGCCTAAACTCTTGGAACATATTAAAATGTACCCTATAGAGTAGACACTTAAAAAAAGTCTACCTATAGGGTATTTTTTTGTATAATTATGTAACACAACTAGAGAAACATGGAGACGGAGAAAATAATGAGTAAAAAGATTTTCACA
>NZ_RZTZ01000018.1 GCF_004005475.1 Niallia taxi
ATCTTACTGCACACAATATGAGCTATGATTACCGGTTGGCCACCAAATCATAGCTTATAAACATATTAGCATATTCAAACGAACCTAGTAAAAAATTGAAGTCGACTAGGTTTATTTGTCATCCCTTTCACAGCCTAACCCGCTTTACCTTATGTGAATAACCTTTTCATTTTAAAATGTTATTCACAAAAACATAAATAACCCATTGACTAACCGTAAGAAAAAAGGCTATGGCCATATTCGCGAAAAAGTAACCGAATCAGAGCTCATCGATTTTATCGAGGAACACAAGGATCAATATCCCGTCCAGAAAATGTGCGAAGTACTGGCCGTGCCAAGAAGCAGCTACTATGGCTCCCTTGAAAAAACGACGTCAAAACGTGAACTGGAAAACCAGGAACTCACGCAGGAAATCCAACGAATTCACCTGGAAAGTAAGGCGCGTTATGGCGCACCGAAAATCCATAAGACCTTATCAAACAACGGGGTTTGTTTAAGCCTGAAGCGTGTCCAGCTGAGAAAGGCAGGCATCCGTTCGATTACCAGGGAAAAATACCGTCCTTTCCCCTCAAAAGAAAAGGTTGTGCAGCTGGGTAATCTTTTAAAAAGAGACTTCTCTACCTGCACAATCAATGAGAAATGGGTGGCGGATATTACGTATATTCCTACGGTAAAAGACGGCTGGTGCTATCTGGCCTCTGTATTGGATCTGCATTCAAAAAAAATTGTTGGCTATTCTTTTTCTCGTTTTATGACTTCGGAATTAGTGATCGAAGCACTTGAAAACGCCTGTTTTTCTCAAAAGCCCCGAAAGGGCTTAATTCTTCATACCGATCTTGGCTCACAATATACCAGCAGTGAGTTTACTCAGCATGTCCAAAAATACGGAATCAGGCAGTCTTTCAGTCAGAAAGGCTGTCCTTATGACAATGCCTGTATAGAGTCATTTCACGCCATATTAAAGAAAGAAGAAGTCTATCATACCCAGTACACAGACTACCGGGCAGCGAAGCTGGCCATGTTTCAGTTTATAGAAGACTGGTACAACAGAAACAGAATTCACAGCAGCATCGGCTATCAAACACCTCAAGCTATGGAGGATCAGATTAGAAGAACCGCTTGATACTTAACTTTTTTGTGTCCAAATTATTGACTCAAATCCACTTATTCTAGTAGAGGAAGTCATAAAGAAAAGTCAGCTATTTAAAATAACGGAACAAAGATATGAAGCATTACAAGTGTATAAAGAGGAAAAAAAGAAGAATGCTTCAAAGGCGAAGCAAATTTATAATAAAAAATTGAGTGATATAGAATCAGAACAAGCGAAGATAGAGAAAAATTTTGAAAAGAAGATAACACAATTAAATGAGTCTAAAGCGAAACAATTAGCCTCTATAGAGAAATCGATGGAATACAATATCTCTTCCATGCAAAAAGACGAATCCAAAAGAATAGAAATAAATTCTGGAACAGATGAGATTATAAATAATATTAATTTAATTAATAAAGCGGTGGTTAAATATAAAAAACAAGCAATCCAATTGAATTTTGATAATGATATAAAAAATAAAGAAATAGAAATTAAAATACTTGGTTTAACGACTAACTTAGAAAAGGATAAATGGAATTTTCAATTTAAAAAAGGAACTATATCTAAAACGATACTCAAAAACAAAATTAGCAATCTAGAGTTTGCAGAAAAAACAGAAAGAAACAGGTTGAACAGAGTTGTATCCACAATGGAAAAAGAAAAGAACAATCAACTTCAAAATCTATCTGTAACCGCTAAAATAAAGTGAACAGTTTTTGCTCACTTCCAATGAACACTTTTCGCCTAAAAAATCATTCCTGTAAACTGGGTTTATCAGTTTGTAGGAGGAGCAAAATGGAGGAAAAGTTAATGATATATCTAGAGATTCACCAATTAACTAAACAAAGATTAAGAGTTTCTCAAATTGCTAAAAGATTAAAGATTTCCCGAACTACTGTGTATAAATATTTGGAAACGACTTTTGAAGAAGCTGTAAATGAATTTGATATTGGTGAACGAAAAAAGATATTGGATCCCTATCGGGATTGGATTGTCAATTGGCTGAAGGATTATCTTCCCTCAGTGGAGCTCAGATTTTTGATTGGCTACAGGAAAGATTTCCAAATATTAAAGTCGGAGAAAGCACAGTGCGACGCTATGTAAATGAAGTAAGAGAACTGTATCAAATCGAAAAGAAAGAAGAATCACGTGAATATGAGTCTGTCGATGAACTACCACCAGGAAAACAGCTGCAGGTGGATTGGGGACAAGGTGTTCAAAAGGATATGTATGGTAAGGAAATACGCCTCTATTTCATTGCGTTCGTACTAGCACATTCCCGACATAAATATATGTGGTGGCTCAACAGACCCTTCACTACCGAGGACACCATGCGCTGTCATGAACTAGCTTTTCAATATTATGGTGGTGTCCCTGAAGAAGTTGTATATGATCAGGACAATTTGATTGCGGTAAGTGAGAATGCAGGAGACCTAATCTTGACTAAAGGATTCCAAAAATATATTCAGCAAAGAAAGTTTCGAGTGTATCTATGTAGAAAGGCTGACCCTGAATCTAAAGGGAAAGTCGAGAATGTCGTAAAATACCTAAAGAACAACTTTGCCAAGAACCGAGTGTATTCTACACTGGAAGATTGGAACAACCGTAGCCTAAAATGGCTTGAAAGAACCGGAAACTTCAAGGTGCATAAAACAACTAAAAAGAGACCTTGCGAAGTGTTTCTCCTGGAAAAGCAACACTTGCGAAAGATCTCTAATCAGCTTTCTTACGAAAGCAACTATACTGAAATTATAACAAGGAATGTCAGTAAGGACAATACGGTGCAATTCAAATCGAATCGATATTCTGTACCTGTGGGTACATATACTAGACAAGCAATAGTCCATTTACACATCGCTGACTATGTACTGAAGATTTGTAACCCTTCCACAGGAGAAATTATTGCGGTGCATTCTATCTCTCAAGATAAAGGGAGACTAGTCAAGAATAGGAACCATTCTCGTGAGCGTTCCAAGTCGCTCGAGTTATTAAGACAAGAACAGATTGACCTTCTTGCCCATGATAAACAAACTACATAGATAAAGTCAGCAAGGATTATGAACCTTATCGTTGAGACCAATTCACACTAATTAAAAAGTTGCTTAAGAAACAAGGAATGGGTCCACTTAGTGCTTGAGAAGTGATAGATGAATGCCTGTACAGCGACAATAGCTTCCGTGATGACGTGGAATTTCTCAAGCAAACATCACTTGATCAGCAACACAAAATGATGGAAGAGAGCGACAAAACCCCAGTAGATATAGAGGTTCAGACTAGAGTTATGGATCAATACCTCCCAATTGATGGGAGGAAAATAAATTAGTAAGAGTAACAGCAATCCTTTTGGCAGTTAATGATGTGGGAAACTGCAGATGGTCTCTCCGATATCCACCGCAAGGCGGAACAGAAATCTTGGACCTATCTCGAGTTATTAGAAGAATTAACCACGTTTGAACTTAAAAAGCGAGAAGAGAAAAGTATTGAAAAGCGATTGAACTGGGCACGATTCCCTTACCATAGACCGATTCATATGTTCCGAGTTGAGGAACAAGACGCAATTACTGAAAGGCAATTAAAGCAGTTACGTGAATATGAGTGGCTTGAACAAAACTATAATCTCATACTACTTGGGCCGCCAGGTGCAGGCAAGACGCTACTTTCCTTGGGACTTGGTATTGAAGCAATCTATAAGGGATATATTTCATAACAATGGGTGAGTTGATTCAGTTACTTAAGACAGAGGAGTACGTAAACAAATCTAAGATCCAGTTGAAGCGCTTGCGCGCTTCTGATCTGGTCATAATTGATGACATCATGTATATGGCAATGGATCAACGAGAAGCTACCCTTTTCTTTCAATTAGTCCACCAACTATACGAGCAAAGTTCTTTAATTTTGACATCTAATAGAAGCCCTGAAGAGTGGACAGAGATTGTCGGAAATCAAGGAATGATGACCGCAATATTGGATCGATTATTGCATCGTGTCGAGGTTATTCATATGAATAATGAAAGTCATCGACTGAAGAATCAACATGTCCAACTAAGTGTAGCCTATCCAACTCATTTAAAAACCTCCTTAAAGGTGTACCTTCCCTGGGTAAACCTATTTTATTTATAAACCAAACTCTATTGCAGGTGGGTTCTTATGAGTGTTTGTAAAGCAACGAGCTTTAGAAAATCAAAAAGTACTGTAACAAAAGTAAGTAACAAGAATATTATATATAGACATAATATCACCTGTCGCAATAAGGTAGGTTTTAACGAAGACAATTGTAGGGAGTTGTCTTCGTTTTATTGAGCCTTTAAATACTTAAAACTTATAGCCCTCGTACCAATTAGTTGAACTAGCATAAATGTACCTTCTCCTTTAATATTTTTTCTTTCTACCCTTCTTTCTAGAAGGGTTTTTTACCTAAATAGATAAGGTGTACTTTTAAAGTACACCTTATCTGGACAGAAAAATTAAGATCACGTACACTAGATTTAAAACAGATGAGGAAAAGCCACTATGACAAACCGAGCCATTATTGATGAATATGATCTGACTCCGTCTTCTCTTGACCGGTGGATCAACCAGGAACTGAACAGTAGGAGCTTTTAGAACTCCGCAAGGAACTAAAACAGCTAAGAATGGAGAACGACATTTAAAGCAAGCCGCGCTGATAATGGGACGAAAGTAAATAGCATTAAGCAAAATAAAGACAAATACTCGGTATCAGCAATGTGCAGCGTCCTGCAAATCTCACGTAGTACGTACTATTATTATGAGGATAAAGAACTTCAGTTAGAAGACGAATTGGCCGTATCATGAAGGAGCGAGGGCTAGTTTCTTCCTATACAGTAGCACAGTTTAAGCCACAGAAAACTCCCTGTAATGAGTCGGCTCAGAAAAACGAATGGAAATGAAAGTTTCAGCAGGCAGAAGTAAAAAAGTAGTCGTCAGTGATTTAACATACGTAAAGTCAAAAATAAATGGTATTACGTATTATTGATATGCTCCCCTTAAAGTAGACAGACAAAAAACAAAAAATCTGTTGCTTATCTTTGTCACTCTCTTTAATCACGAAATCATTGGTTACAGCATAGGACCCAACAAAGATGCGTGCCTTGTCGCACGAGCTTTCTCTACTATTAAGGGTGATCTGTGTAGCGAGTTTAAAAACCAGCTGATCGACCAACGTTAGCGGCCTTCCGGATTGGCTGCTCTTTAAGTATGAAAGCTGTCGGGTAACGCTATAGTGGAAGCTACATTTAAAATCATTAAAACAGAATGGAAGGGGGATCCGTTTTCTTTCCAAACTTCCTTCTTATTAGCAGGGCATATCTTCAAAAAGGTGTATCCATTTCAGCTTGAAGGAATCACACAAAGTGTAAAAAACCTTACTCGGCTGAGTAAGGTTTTTTACACTTTGTGATTAATGAAGGGTTAATACATTATATGCAGATATATATAATTTTCTACAAATTACATTAGGAAATTAAGATTAGTTGTAATTCATTTAAATGAGCAATTTTTAGGACTTTCCCTAGATAATAAAAGATACTTTTTATGTAACAATCTGGAGAAATAAACCTTTAGTGGAAAAAGGGGTAGCATTCCTCCAATGAATGAACTTTTAAGATCAATTTTATATTCCAAGAAGGATTTATAACATTTATTAATTGGATTAATCAAATAAAAGAGTCATGTGGAATGGAGCCAACAGGCCATTATTGGCTTAATTTAGTTTATATTCAAAAGGGGGAACAAGCTTAAATTCGATATGGTTAATCCCTTACACGTCAAGCATAAGCATTGTACACTAAGCGGTTTGATTGGCATACTAAACCTCTTTTTCCTAGTGAAGGAATTCTAACTCCTATCTACATGACTTATAATCGCCAATTACCAATATCTCTTTAGATTCATCCATAAAGTCTAAGAAATTATCATTGTCATAAACTTTTCTTAAATCTCTTACGGTTGCTGTACATTTTATAACTCATCCAAATTTAATAAAGTGTCTTCCAGCTCAGGAGTTATAGTTACAAGATTTGGATCAATTTTAATTTCCATTGCTATTCCCCCAAATTTCAAGAGATTCCTTTTTATTTTTACATTGTCCTATTATCCTCTTTTATTAATCCAATCAAACACTTATTCTCTCCAATAACAGAACAGCAAGCAGAGGAACAGGCTTTTTCTGTTAAGCAATCTTTTGAAAGAACTGCACGGACTAAAAAGTAACTTGCATCAGTATTGTTTGAACTTTTTATTGAATGAAGCAAAGCTAAAAGACCAATTTGATTTAGGAATCTTTTCTAAATCCCTTCACTTTAAATGTTATTAAGATATTGTTTCTTCACAGCATCATATACCCAATAAATAACGTAGCTAGCAATGTAACCATATTTAATTGACCCTCCGTCTGGTTATATGAGTGTAAATAACCCTATTAATAGATGTGGCGACCTTAGAATTAGTTTAGACAAAAATTTCCCCGAATAAGGTATATAGTTGATTTTGCAGTAAGTGTTCAAAATCCTACAAATGCGACAAGATTTCAAGAAATTCTTAGAAAATTTCTCACTAAACTTTAGCCGAATAAAACGAGGTTATAGAGTTTAGACAGTTCGCCCAGCATGCTTGCCAAACAAAGCTAAAAACAATATAGTTTCTATTTCTAACCCACTTCTGTGTTAGAAATAGTATTAATAATTTTATGGTAGGTAGAAAAAACGAAAATCACGAAGAACAAGGTGCTTAGATAAACCAAATTCAGAGAGGTCGCAAAAATTATTATGGGCATGGTTGGGCCCTTTGGTCAATTACTAAAATCTATAACATAAGAGCGTTACAGGAGGAGTATGTTAAGGTGTAGTAGTCAAAAAAGCTTTAACTTGGGAAAAGGATATAAAAAATTTAAAAAAAGAAATTATGGAGCAAAATACCTCTAAATAATAAAATTACTTTACCGATAAAATAAAAGGAAATTGTATTGTATATACAAGCTCTAAAAGTTGTTCTGGATAAATAAAATTGGCTGCTTTTAGTTTTTGATTAATAAGTGCTGTTTCAGTTGAGAAAAAAAACTGTAATAATACCTTTTGATTTCTTCTATTCATTATAAAGACACCAACTTAAAAAATGGAAGAAAAAGTATTGGTGTAATGGGTATATCTCTTATTTAATCTTAAATACATCATTTTATTATCTGTCACGAACAGTATTAATAAGTAAAGAGGGGATTATTCCATTAATCGTGTAAAGTTTAAATTTACTCAATAGTTCATTAGGGTTAAATTTTTTATGTTAGAAACAGTTATTTATACCAGATAGGCGAATCAGTACAGGAGATGACACCAATGAAAATGAATGTAAGAAAGAAATTATTTGCAGGATTTTTTTCAGTTTTGATTTTATTAGTAATAGTAACAGCTATCACAAATTATCAGTTTAGAACTGTTGATGAAAGTTACACTGAGGCTATTGAAGATCGCTTTGGTAATTTAAATCTAATTTCTAAAATGGAAAGAGCAATTCTCGAAGAACAAATTGCTCTGCGTGGTTACCTTATAAATGGGAACGAAGAAAGTCTAAATCAATTCGGTAATTCAGCAGAAGATTTCAAATCAAGTTCAGGAGAATTTTTAAACTTAAAAATTTCCTCTGAAGCGAGAAAATTAATTGAAGACTTGGTTGAAGTAGAAAAACAATATCAACAAGTGGGAAAAGAAGCAATTGAATTTAAAAAACAAAACCGTTTAGATGGTATTACAAGATTGATGCAAGAAAAAGGAAATGCAATAACTCAAAAGATTAATGAAGTTGGAGAAAAGGCTCGTATATATCAAGAAAAAAATCTAATAGAAACAAGTGATAATCTATCTCACCAAGTAAGTGTTATCAGAAACCTAATACTCTTTATAAGTGTAGCAGCATTCATTTTAGGGGTAGCTATCGCAATATATATTGGTAAGATTATATCCAAGCCTGTTCAATTAATTTCTAAATCCGCAGAGCAAATTGCTGATGGGAACCTCTTAATAGATGAGATTAACATTAAGAATAAAGATGAAATCGGTCATTTAGCTGTTTCCTTTAATAGGATGACCAGAAATTTGAGAGATTTAATTCACCAGGTAAGTAGTACATCAGAGCATGTTGCATCATCTGCTGAAGAATTATTGGCAAGTACGGAACAAACTAATTCTGCAACTAATCAGGTTGTCACTTCGATACAAGAGATTGCAGGAGGCGCTGAAATTCAAGGTAAGAATACTGAAGAAAGCGTAAAAGCAGTCAGTGAAATGGCAATAGGTATTCAACGTGTTGCGGAGTCTATTTCAACTGCTGCAAAATCTTCATCGCATACTACTCAGCAAGCTAAAATAGGTAATGAGTACATTCAAAAAGTAATAGAACAAATGACATCAATAAATAATTCAACAAATGACACAAATCTTGTAATTAAAGAATTGGATAATAAGTCTGCACAAATTGGTAAGATCATTGAAGTTATTACGGGAATAGCTGACCAGACAAACTTATTGGCTTTAAATGCGGCCATTGAATCCGCCAGAGCTGGGGAACACGGTCGAGGATTTGCAGTTGTAGCAGACGAAGTAAGAAAATTAGCGGAGCAATCAAGAGATTCTGCTAGTAAGATCGCTCACTTAATACAAGTCATACAAAATGATACATTACGAGTTGTTGAATTGATGGGTAAAGGAACAAATGAAGTAAGCCAAGGTATGCAATTGGTCGAAGAGACTGAAAAGACCTTCAATCTAATTTTGAAATCTGTCGAAAACGTTAATTCTGAGATGCAGGAAGTATCTGTTATTACCGAACAAATGTCAGCAAGTGTGGAGCAGGTCAATTCTAAAATCGGTCAGGTTTCAGGAATTGCAAAAACTTCTATAGAAAGTACATCAGAGATTGCATCGGCTTCTGAAGAACAGTTAGCCTCCATGGAGGAAGTTGCTTCTTCATCATCAGCATTAGCCAGAATGTCAGAAGAATTAAGAAATTTAGTTGGGAGATTCAAGGTATAATTAAATGAGACTATCATTATGCATTAAATATTGTAATGTAAAGAGCAAGAAATTATGGAAATGATCATTCAGAAGAATGTAATCAGTTTATAGTAATATATTTAATCAGGAGAGAATGCTTCGAAAAATAAAAACATTCATAATGAGTTGTCGAACTTAGCAATACGAAAAAAAATTTGAGAAACATCAAATCATCTACTTTTCCACAGAAGAAGATTTCATGTCATTATCGGTGATCATCTTTCTTTGCATTCAGTCAATTAATGTAAGAGCGTCATTAATAAATGACATCATTTATAGAAACAAAACTAAAGATGTTTTAGATTGTATACCTAGCATAAGCGGATTAAATCTATAAGCCTTTCAAACTACAAGAATTGTTTGACGTAATAAAAAGAGACAAACGTGTTAAGTCACTTAACCAGGTCATGAGAATCTGCCATTTATTACTGCAGGTTATTAGAAAATGGAATACTCTGATCACATTAGAAATACTGAAGAAGTTTTCCTAAGTAATAACCTAACGATTGCCATTTTTAGTAATACTTTTTACAGAGGTAATAAATGCTGTGCCGATGAACATTTAACAGTTTTGTATTGTACACATAGTAAATACAGCAGGAGTCGTTTTTTATTATACACAGAAAAACATAAATGACCACGTTAATTCAGGTAAGATTAGATTCTCAAGAAACTTTTGCTTCTGAGTTCTTGAAGTAGAAATTATGTTACCCGTGTTAAAAGGTAAGATTGATTATGATTTTATCGAAGAAAGTTGTGCACCAACTGAGAGTTAAAAAGGATATAAAGTTAACATTATAGAACATATCCAGTTGTTAAACAAGAAGTTATAATATTAACCCCACCTAGAAAAATTCTTGGTGGGTTTTTTTTGGGGGGGGGAATCCTTTTAATTTTTGGCTATGTTAAAGGTAAAGGTTGATTTTTTCAAAAACACCCTTAAGATTAATTTTTTCCGGAAAGGATTTGCATACGATGGTAAAGAAAAGAAAAACAAACCAAATTAAAGATGTGTGGATGAATATGTCGCTTGCTTAGTGACATACGGCGGCGGCAAAAGTTATATCTATGAAAAATTCAATCCAAAGTTTGCTAAAATGGCTGTCACTTCTTGCGGACTTACTACAACTTTCGTTTGGGAATTCATGCAAAAGTAAAAGCAAATTAACTCCTACACAACAGCTGGCATTACTGACAAACAATTTACCTTGAATGATATAATGTATTTCAACTAAATACGGTGATTTTGGTTTTGTTTTTTTTGAAAGATTGAGGAGCGTGAGTACCGTGTCGGAAACAGAGTTTGTTGAACTTCAAAGAAAGGTTTTTGGCTTATATAAATTAGGTAAATACGATGAAATTCATTCACTGATTGAAAAAGTACAGGATAAATTTCCCGAAAAATTAGATAAAACAATCTTTTGGAGGGCTTGTGCTTATTCTGTTCAAGGTAAGCAAGAAAACGCCATCGCAGCTCTTAAAGATGGTTTGCAAAAAGGAATATGGTGGAACCCTTTGACATTAACTCGTGACCAAGATTTAAACAACCTCAAAAACATCGAAGAATTTGAAACGATAGTAAATGAGTGCCAGGAAATATTGGAAAGTCGTAAACATAAATCTAAACCTCAGCTGTTTATTTACGGAAATGATAAATCAAATACAGGATTAATCTCTTTGCATTGGCGTGGTTCAAATGTGAAAGACTTCGCTCCTTATTGGTTTGACAACAGAGAATTTCTTTTTGCATTTCCGCAATCATCACAGGTCTTCGGATACAACACTTATTGCTGGGACAATCAAAAAATTACAGTTGAAGAAATTACGGCATCATTCAGGGAATTCAAAGAAAAATTTAATACAAAGCAGGATATTATGGCTGGTGCATCGCAAGGTGGGAAATTAGCGATTGAACTAAGTTTAAATGGAAATGCTCTTGGGACAAAAGGATTTATAGCAGTTATTCCTGCAATTAAAGATGTGGCTTCCGTTGAAAGATTATTAGTTGGAAATGGAAACAAAATTAAGGGTTGCATTATCACTGGAGATAAAGACCCTTTTTACAATAAAACAGTTGAATTAGTAAACCTTCTAGAGGAAAATGAATTTCAATGCAAATTGCTGGTCAAAGAGGGTTTAGGTCACTTCTTCCCTGCTGATTTTGCTGATTTATTAAAAGAAGCCATTGAATTCATTCATTCATAAATCTAAAAAGTAAATATTGGATAACTAAAAAGAGCTTGATATTACTCAAGCTCTTTTCTTGTGATTTTAATGTGAATTACCCTGCGAAAATTTAGTGATTATCCCTGTTTTTAAGACTGCTAAATGGTGTTTTACACCCCCAAAGTAAACCCGTTAGGGTAATCCTGGTGTCTTTTCTTTTGAATATTATATAGATCAACCTTCGCCTTTAACATAGCCTAATTTTTTGCATTTTCCAGCTATACTAAACATTGCTGAATTAACATAAACACTGGAATGTCAACCCAAATGGGCAAATTTTATAAGGCCTACCTCTTAAAATTCACTGGTAATAAATATATATAAAAGGGAAAGGTAAAGAAGGTAATTTCAAAAATGTTTATAGAAGGCAAAACGAATATTATACTGTTTCATTTGAAGCAAATATTTTAAAGTCTTTTATATTGATGAGTTGGAAAGCGTCAAGTTAGCCGTATCTAAGGCTACTAAGAATTAGAAGTTTACGTTTGAAAGAGGTTTTATAATTCATTAAAATAAACGAATTAAAGATGAAATCGAATACGATTATCTTACAATGGTTACCTTAAAAATACTATTAAATTTTAAGGGGGATTATATTGAACGAAAAACGTATAGAACATTTCAATGAAATTGTGAATTTAAGAAAAGAGTCAACGGAAGCCTTATTGAATTATTGGGAATATTTTACTTTTTATACCTCTTTTGAGTATTGGTTATTGGTAGGGTTCTTTTTAATACCATTGATCATTCTTATTAAAAAAATTGATAAAAGTAATATTTTTTTAATCGGTTTTTTTGGATATTGCATCCATATTGCTACTTTATATTCAAATTTATTAGCTGTTAATTTAGGTTTATGGAATTATCCAATTCAATTAATACCAACAATGCCCAGTTTTTCACTTGACTCAAGTCTTATACCTGTAACTTATATGTTAGCTTATCAATGGACAATGATTAAGAATAAAAATTATTATATAACAATTTTTGTGGTATCAGCGTTTTTTTCGTTTATTTTTGAGCCATTGATCGTAAAATTAGGAATGTTAAAGATGTATGGTGAAATTACTCATGTACATACTTTTTTTGTGTATATTTTTATAGGTCTATTTGCGAAATTCACTACAAATATATTCTTATGGCTTCAAAAAAAATATGCTAGTTAGCATAATCTGATTTTCAATATCAAAATATTAGTTTAAGTAGGAATGAGAAATAAACCTTTCTAGGAATAATTCGTTAATGTTCTTAAATTTTACCTTTTTAAATATTTCCTATCTGAAAGCTAATATTTTATAAACTTCTTGTAAAATTACTACTTAACGAATCTTGGAAAAGTGCTTAAAGCGGAGACATTGATGTTATATTAATTATCAAAAGTAATGTCTATACACTGAAAATGGTGATTCAGCAACTTGATTTGAAGAAAAGGGACTTTTACTTCTTGATAAACTGTAGAGAGACAAAATTTATCAATAAAAATATCCAGAGGATTAAAAATTTCGCAAGTGATTTCATCGTCTTTAAATACCAAATGAGAAATCCAAAAAGAGTTTATTTATTTTCCTTTCCAATAGCAGTTACTATTGCCTTTGTTCAGTACATATCAATAGAATAAATAAGGACCAGTTGACAAATAATAGGATTAACTCAAAATAAAAGGAAGATGATTCTATGTCAGACACAGGAAAAATGCCAAGAGAAGAAGGAATGGACCATAGTATAAGCCTATTGAGAGAAGGCTATATGTACATAATGAATAAACGCCACAGTTTTAACTCTGATATATTTGAAACCCGTTTACTTGGAAAGAAAGCTATCTGCATGGGTGGTAAAGAATCGGCGGAACTTTTTTATGATTCTGAAAAATTCAAAAGGGAAGGGGCAGCACCAAACCGGGCGATACAAACATTGTTTGGCAAGAACGGTGTTCAGGCGTTAGATGGCCAAGCTCACAAACATCGCAAAGAAATGTTTATGTCAATCATGTCTCCTGATGAACTTATTAGGTTAACTAGCATTACAAAAAAACAGTGGGAGATAGCAGTAACTAATTGGGAAGCAATGGATAAAGTTATTCTTTATGAGAAAACGAAGGAACTTTTGTGCCGGACAGCTTGCGAGTGGGCCGGCATACCAATTCATGAAAGAGAAATAAAGGATTTAACAAGAGATTTGGGGGCGATGTTTGAGTCAGTAGGGGCTGTTGGACCAAATCATTGGCGGGGAAGAAATGCACGTAATAAGGTCGAAAAGTGGATGGAGGAACTAATTGAAAAGGTTCGTCAAAGGAAAGTTAATCCACCTGAAAATACGGCATTACACAAATTTTCTATGCAGCGAGACTTAGAAGGAAGTCTTCTTGACACAGAAAATGCTGCTGTCGAAGTAATTAATATCTTACGACCAATTGTGGCAATTGCAATATTTATAAATTTCATAGTTTTAGCAGTGCATCATTATCCAGAAGAAAGAAATAGGCTTCAATCCAGCGATGATAAATATGCTCAGATGTTTATTCAGGAAGTTCGTCGTTTTTATCCATTTTTTCCATTTGTCATTGCAATAGTAAAGAAAAATTTTACTTGGAACAGTTATCAATTTGAAGAAGGAACCTTAACTCTTTTGGACATTTATGGAACAAATCATGACCCTGAAATTTGGGATAATCCAGATGTCTTCAATCCTACTCGCTTTTCCGATTGGGAAGGGAGCCCATTTAACTTCATACCCCAGGGGGGCGGTGATTATTTTTTAGGACATCGATGTGCAGGTGAATGGGTAACGATTGAGATTATGAAAGTGAGTCTTAACTTTCTTGTGAATCAAATGGAATATGAAGTCCCTGATCAAGATTTAAGTTACAGTATTGTATCCATGCCGAGTATTCCCCATAGTAAAATAATAATTAAGAATGTTAGACGAAAAGTATAGTTTCCTTTAGAATGGTTTGTTTTTAGTTAGTAGGGAAGTAAAAAAGCCGATTCCGTTATGTATGAAAAAAAACACTCATACTTATTCATCATAAAATTGAGTTATAATGAACTGATTTACAGATTAATGGTGTATTTGTTAATTATTCACAAGTACAATATGTAAGCTATAACATGTTGTGGATAAAGGTATTAAAAGTATGTTGGAGCATTTCCCTTTCATTTTCGTGAATATGAATGATAGAGAAATGGCATTAGCCAATTTACACTTTAAAACGTTCTAGTCGATAATATGCATATTATTCAGTAATGGGAGCAGCAAACTCGAATCAATTGCTTTTCTGCCACCACTTTTTTATATGAATTTTCCCATGTGTATGATATGTAGCAATACATAGTAAATAGGTTTTGCTTTCTTTTAAAACGAGTGGATTAAAGCATGCCTGGCTAAAATTGGAGCGTTTTTTAAGTTGTTTCCGAAAAATTCAGGAAGAATTCAACAATATGTAAATCAGTACTAATAACACACTTGGTACAAGTGATCCAGCTAATTTGTAAAGCAGGCTAAGTGGTTGTTTTGATGATTATAGTCCCAAAATAAATCTTTTGGGACTATTTATTTTTAGGGTTTACCTATTGATTAATTGATACTTCACATTTGCTAAGTATTGATTGAAGAAACAGGATGTAGAAGCGCATGAAAAGCATTAGTAAATGATGGAACCAATCACTTTTATAAAAAACCTTTAATTTAAAAGGCTTATACTTTACTCAATTGAATCCCCTAAATTTTTAGCAACAGCCAATTGTTTTTTTGTTTCCTGGGATTCTCTTAATGCAAGAATTAAATTCTGATCTCTTTCTAATTGCCTTTGTTCCTGACGTTCTAATCGTTCTAGTATCTTTATATTGAATTCTTCTTGTCTCTTCATCAAGGTCAAAAGGGGAGATTCTTCTTGTTGTAGCGTTGTTGTATCGGTAGGAAATATAGATAAATTGTGATGATATAAGTGCGCTATATGGGTTATAGATTCTTCTACAGATGTACTATTGTTCCTTAATGCGGTTAAGTGTTTGAAGGCGGTTAGATCGACGTCAGTATAGCGTCTATGATCTTTACTATCTCTTTCAAAGACATAGCCCTTTTCTTCAAGCATCTGAGAATACTTTCTTACCGTTACTGGTTCTGCTAATATCTGTTTGGCTATATCGCTAGATGTATATCTTTTTGTTTTTTCCATATCGGATTCACCTCGCAATATACATTCCATGCAACTAGATAAATTCCCTATTGATGCGATATAAATTTAAAACCTTTGTGATAGCATAGAATAAAAATTTAGAGGTGTTTTATTTGAAGAAAAATGACCATTATCAAAATTTATTAAAAAGACTTTGTGAAGCTAATAATATTCGAAAACCAAGATTCGAAACTCTTGAAGGTTCAGTCATTATCCATATTAAAAATCAATTGAAAGAAGGAGTCGATTTAGATAGTTTTAAAATTCTAAATTTGGTACTTCAAACAATTGTCCCCCTAAGTATAAAGTTCAATCAGCAATTATATTTGTATCCAAATGGAGATAGATTGGATAGAGTGACAATTACTTTTAGTGAAGATGATTATATAGAGCTAAACAGAAAACTAGAAGAAGGAGATTTTAAGGCTGATCTCTAGAATTACAAAAAACGCATTTAAGCGTTTTTTTTATTTTTAAGATTTTTAATCTGAAGATAAAACTTAACGAGGAAGAAACCGTAGGGAGCATTAAGGAGTTGATAGATTCTCTATCCCCGAACCCTCTTGGCATTGTCAAAACCTTCATCGCTGTGCCCGTTGCTCCATCTTTTGATTTCTCCCTTCTGTTTGAGTTGAACAAATGACATATAGCTTTAGCTTTAGCCACTTGAACCCTTGGCTTGTAGAGGAAATTTAAAAATTGAAATAAAGTGACCGAATTATATTAATCAAGTACTCTTAATTACTAAGACCAAGTAAGACTCCCGAGTAAAAGTCAATTATTTATCTGATCTTATCCATCCGGGTATGTGGGGAAAGATGGATAATAATGAATTAAGTGACTTACATTTAAATCCAATTTTTTTAGGTTTGTTGTAAATTCCTTAATCTCAGCCGTTTTTTTATAGCCATTTTTAGTTTTCTTATATCAGATTATAAAACAAGTAATTCATAAATTTTAAGTGTTTCATGCCAAGCTAACGTTTTGCGTTCTTCCATATTCATATATTTTCATACACTTAATCCATACAAACTAAGAATCAATAGTCAATTGTCCCAAGGAAACAGCATTTCAATCTTGATGTTCAAGGTAGAGTTAGCCTTTTTTAATTTTCAAATAATACGATATTTTATATAACAAGAAGGAGGAATCTTCATTAAAATCCTAATGTTACATTGACAATTCAATTCGGAGGATCTAATGGAAATTTACTACAACTATAAAGTGAATAAAGACTTAGATAGAAAAGGGATATAGTTACAACGATAATAATTATTGAAAAACAGGAAACCACTTACAATTAATTGGGAATATATTATCTGCAATTGGAGTTTCTATTTTGGATTTTGGGCAAAAGGAGAGGAGGATAGCTGTTTTATTATTATATTATGAAAAGGATTTTTAATCGGCCTCATTAAGTTGTATAGAAGATATAAGGGCTAGTCACTAAACATACTGACATAAAGGAGCTTGGCATTATGCTATGTCAATGTAGAACTCCTACAACTGAATTTAAACTTCTATTTAAATAATATAACAGCATCCGCATTAGGTTGAATGAAAATCCATCAAGAAACAGGATCCTTTTTTGCGAAAAATAATTTCAAGAAAGAATAGATTAAGTTTATGAGAATTCGCAAAGAAAACCAATGCTTCATGATGGGGAATGACATTTTAAATCAAGTTGTGCTAGTTATGGGCCCTAATATAGATGTGGTTAGAAATTACACACACAAATATTCAATTTTGCAATGCGTAACGTCCACCATATTCCCCAATGTACTTACTATTACCAAACCAATTTGCACGTAAAAGAAGCAAAAAAGGATTGTTTCTCGGTGTCAAATCGGTAGAATTATGAAACAACTAGGGTTTGGTATTAATTATAAGATGGAGTAATATAAGCCATATAAATAAAACAGTAAAGAAGCTCCTATACGAAAGGAGTTACAACATCCGTTTAACAAAGAAGAATTGCTGCAGTTGTAAGTGATACCATACGTCCATGTCTAAAAAAATTGCATTACATTTGCTTATTTGTCGATTTTTCTAACTGAGAAAATATTGGCTATAGTTCTGGAACAGATAAGATGGGTGGCCTTGTATATAATTAGTCAGTATTAAATAGAACATTAATAATATTAAGATGTTTCATAAGACCGAGGAAAAGAGTTTGATAATAAACTACTATCCGAGACTTTAGAAACATCCGGGATTCAAAGATCCTTGAGTAGGAAGAAATGTCTGTACAATAACGCCTTGGTAGAAATAAAAGTTATTAAAACAGAAATTGCAAGCGTTGCGCACCACTGCACTACTCTAGAACAGCTAAATCTAGATTATGTTCATTAGTTCAATAATATTCGAATTCACAGAACACTAGGTTATTTAACGCTCATAGAATTTAAGAAAAAATCCGTATAAAATCTTCCAACTTAGTGTTGACGTACTAGTCATCACTAGTAAATAAACCTAATCTTTGGGTGTTACTAGAAATGTTTTTAGAAGTTATAAGATATATGAAATATTATTTTAAAGCATAGAGTATACATACTTTGCTTGAGTAAATAATTTATATTTTTTATTCTATTACTATCATTTATTTGGTTTAAAGATAAAATATATAGGGAATGTGTAAGATACTGTATGGTTTTATTTTAGGTTGCGTTTGAAAGAAAATTAAATCAAAACGTATATCTGTTTTTTGATTTGGAATTAGTATAGTTTTATAGACACAACTTAGTTAAAGTCCTTACAAAAAATAATTCATGCAAAAAATATAAGAGGATTTCAAAAAAACAGTAGTGCATTATATCATTCCGGATCCCTTTGAAGGAATGATATGATGCTCCGAAAATACCTCGGAAACTTTTTTAGAGTGGACTCTCTGTATATATAAAACGTGTACATTGAATCATGATCATTAAAAAAGTAATAATCTGTTGAATAACCAAGAAAAAAACACCTATACTCCAGGTGAGAAAAAGAGATGGAACGAATGACCTGTTAGTTAAATAGAGAATTTTCTACTAACACAATTATGAGGAATGGATCTCAGTTATTACCTATATCCATAATGAAAGAGATGTATGTTTTACCTGACTGCCAAAATGGACTTACTTTCAAAGAAGATGGTAGGTTATTCGCTTTTACGTTCCATGACAACAGATTTAGTAATAAATGTTTTAGGAAACGCTTACTCTGCTCGAATCCAACCAAAGGTTTACTTCTACATACAGATTTAGATTTACCTTACACAAGATGGAGTTTATGAATACGTTCAATCTCATGAAATTAAGCAATCATTTTAGCCAAAAAGGTTGTTCTTATGATAATGCCTGTGTCGTATCCTTTCACATTAATATATAAAACTCCAGTTAAACCTAACTTAAGTAAGGAGGACAAAATTTTGAAGAATAAAAACAAATGCATTTATTCTAATAGGCTATTTTTTGAAATAGGGAGACTCACAGATAAATCAAAGGAGCTTAAAAAAGTTTCAGTAGATTTGAAAAACAAAAGTAAGATGTTAAAAAGTATTCCTTACCATTAATCTATGACATAGAATATACTCGGAAAAGTTAGTATTAGATGAAAAGAATGAAGGAGTCTCAAGTATAATGGGTAAGGTGAAAATTGGATAAAAGTTCATAAATAAGTGGTATTGTATATTTACTCCCGATAAGGACTTTTTACAAATATATTTATCACTATGGGGAATATTAATCCTTGATAAGTATAGAGTAAAGAGGGGTTACTATAAAAACAATGAAGTAGTATTAATATTGACAACTAGTGAAGTTGCAAAGTAGAGGAATTCGTATTCAAAAGATACTCTGGGGATTTGTACAATCGCTTATTAGATAAAGGTTAAAGGACATTGAAATCCGTAAGTATTAAAATATGCGTTAGATTTGTTATAAAGAAAACAAATAGAAAATATAACTTACATTTTTAATTAAGAAAAATTCCTATTCCGATGGGATTTATTAATCAAGATGTAAACATACAGGCTGCAAAACTTTATACCGATGCATTTATACTTTATAATATTCAAAATATGGGAACAATAGGATTAATAGCTATAGATAGCATTAACTAGTGTTGTTCGTATGGATATTCAAAAAGTTTATACAAGCTTGCATTCCTCCATGGAACTCTTTATGAAGCTTTATAAAGCCAGTGCCCTTTTCTACAAGAAAAAAATTTGCGTTTCGTGCACCTTTTAGCCTTATCCTATTCAAGTTGAGTTTGTACATATAAAGCATTGTATTGAAGAATGGTTCGGAAAATCAAGGTCTCTAACAGCGATTAAGATTTGTTTGTTTGATAATCTGTATCGTAATTCTGTTACTAGTGCTTTACTAATGTTTTTTTCCCAACTCGCACAATCACATGAAGTCCGCCAGATTATATTACGTGGTTCGAAAATTGCTAGACATCATTGTGCTATTTTTAGAAAATTCCTGGTGATAGTAAGATTAATATTAAATGCTTCCATGAGTGAAGATTTGTTACATCTAAGTCAAAAGATTCGGTTTTTAATGATGAATTATTGATGTTTCGTATCGAAGATAATATAGGAATAGAGGAATAGCTTATAACGGATCGAGTTGGGTAGTGTAGCACGAAAGGATTTGGACACAACCTATACGCGATTATGAGCTGAGGCAGCAGAGTTTGCAGGAGAGGGAGCTAATAAAATGATTGTTAATGGTTGGTTAGTAGCCGCCTTCAGCACTTGACCAACAAAATTTGGCAAGGGGTTAACCAAATGTGGGTAAGTAGAAAAGAATTATTATTATGGAGCATAGCCCTACCAGGATTTGGACAGTTATTGAATGGAAAGCTGTTTAAGGGTATTGGTATAATTATATTAGAAATACTCATTAATGTTAATTCTCATTTCAATGAAGTAATTATGCTTAGTTTTCAGGGAGATATAGAAAAAGCGACTTTACAAGCAGACTACCAATGGTTAATGTTTTACCCGTGTTTGTATTTTTTTTCGATGTGGGATGCTTGGATTGATGGGGGAGGAAGAAATAATAAATATTCATTTCTCCCCTTAGTGTTTGTTGTTTATTTTGTGACGATTGGTTGTATTTATTCTTCAAAGTTTCGTTTGTTTGGAATATTATTTGGTCCAGTGTGGCTGCCAATATTAGCTGTTATACCGGGATTGGTAATAGGGATATTAATAAAAAATCTTTTAATAATATTTGTCAGCAGGAAGAGTAGACTTTAAATTAATAATGTCTTCTAATTTATAAAAAAAACGCAAAAAAGTTCTCAATATGAGAACTTTTTTCATAGGTGTTTATTAAGTTAGAAAATCAGAGAATTAATTTTTAATCTTCTTTCTTTTGAGCTAATTTTTTCCTGTTTTTAGTCCCAGGTGGTTGTTCAAGCCAATTGTACTTTATCATTATATCAGCACCACTTTTGGCATATTTCCCAATTTCTAAGGACAAACGTTCATAATTTAACGCTAAATCACTACGTTGACTAGCTGAAGCAGCAGTTGCGTAATTTCCAGTTCCAGCAGCACTTAATAAGGACATATGAAACATCATAAGTTTGTCAGAATATACTCGAGTTGTAGAACTAGTCACACACACATCAGGTGAACCTGGAGTTGTGATATTATCATCAAGCAAGGTTTGTCTAAATATACTTACATGTTTATCAGATATTTCCTTACCTCTGAACATAAAATCTTGAATTTCTTTAATAGATGTTGTTTGAGCAAAAGCTAAACATAATTTAATCCCTATTGAGTTTGTTTGTATATTTGTAAACAGGTGTGATATTTCTATGGAGTTAAGTGGGCGTTTATCTGTAAAAGGATTTAGTCCACTTAAGTAACTTTTACTGTTTATATAGTCAGTTTCACTAGGAGTCTCAATATAAGGAGCACGGATATAAATCCCTTTGTCAAGCATTACATTTAAACTTTTTTCATACAAAGAAGTTGTTTCGATTAGACCATTTGTAAAATATTCTCGGATGTCATCTCTCGCACTCATAGAAATCATTCCACTGTAACCTAATAAACCTACTTTTGCCATGTGATTAACATAAGTTAAACAAAATGTTTCTGAAAATAGTTGAGGTGAATTTATATTAACATCTCCTTCATTAAAGCCAATTGGTATAGCGTATTCTTCCTCTGTTAATAGTTGTATCAAAAATTCTACGTGATTCTTTGCAATATCATATGAAAATTGAATGATTGATTTAATCTCTGTATCTTCAATATGTGCCATCATATGAGAAAGGATAGCTTTGGCCATACTATCATTCATATAAGATGTCCAAAGAGCAGCAATTTCTGATGAGGTAAGATGAATTTTATTTAGTTCCACAAATAAATCCTCCTTAGGATTATAATTTTTATTTATATTATTTACAAAAAAAGACTGGCTATGATAAAACTTTTTTATTTTTCTTCTAGAATCCTTGTTGCCAAAGTATACTTTCTGATCATAACTAGTAATTATATGTGATTTTAAGAAATAGAACTAGTTATGGTACATACAATTTATTCACTGATATAATGACTTATTGGTATGTTGTTTTACTGCTCTGTTGTTTTAAATATGGAGGGGTTAGATTATTTAATGAGTTTTAGTTCTGAATTTTCATATAAGTATGATAGTATAGAAACTAGGATAAAGTCTCCCAACTTTCCTAATTGTCCCATCTTCTCGATTTCTTAAAAAGAAGATGGGATGGTTTATGGGCTTGACTATAATGCTTATAAATAATAAATCATAACTCAACGTTAACAATGACTGAAAGTATTTATCTTAAAATTATTGATAGATGCTTTTTTATTTTTCAATGAGACATTAGTTTTGCAATATGCTTTTGTTAAAAATATCATTTCTTTAGAAAGTTTTAGTCATATGCGCCTCCCTTAAAATGAGACTTATTTTATCTTCCAAACAAAAACAAGATTATCTATTACATAACCAAGTAGTATTTGGAAAAGATAACAATGAGGTGGTTATTTATGGATAAAAAAGAGTACTGGGAAAGAATATATGAAGAAAATATGGAATTAAATTCATTATATTCTTCATATTGGAGTCAATATTCTAACTATGAAACTTGGCAATTTTGGATAGTTATTTCATTGTTAGTAATTCCCTTGGTGCTATTGATCTCTACAGTAAACCGTAAAAATGTATTTGAATTATTTTTCTTTGGTTATACCATACATATGCTTTGGACATATATGGATTTAGCACTTAACCGAAACGGTTACTTTATTCACCAATACTATTTGACACCTTTTTTGCCTGTTTCATTGAATATAACTGCATCTGTTTTGCCCGTTGGATTTTTATTGATATACCAATACTGTTCTAATAACAATAAAAATTTCTACTTTTATGCAGTGATAATAAGTTGTTTATATGCATTTGGATTTGCTTCTATTGAGAAGTATTTTGCATTTGTGGAATTAAGGAAAGGAATGAATCTCTTTTATCTCTTTTTTTTGGATTTAGCGATAGCATTTATCTCTTACTGGTTAACAAAAGCAGTATTAAAAATGAGAATTAAGGTTAACTCTTAGTCTACATATTGAGGGGAAATAAATGAAAGTATTTAAATTAATGATAATTATATGTTTAATTATTACTTTAACCGGTTGTTGGGATAGAAGTGAAATAACTGAGGTATCTATTGTGACAGGAATGGCAGTAGATAAAGGGGAAAATCAAAAGTATAAATTAACTATTGAAACAACAACAGCAACTGAAATGAATAGAAAAACCGCACAAGGATATGCTCCATCCTATATCCAATCATTAGAAGGGAATACAATAGGAGAACTTACTCATAAGGTTAGTATATCAAGTGCAACCCGATATATATATTCCCACATGCGACTGTTGATTATAAGCGAAGAAATAGCAGAAGAAGGACTAATAAGTTTTATGGACTTTTTGTATCGTAATAGAGAGATACGAAATGATTTTAATATTGTAATCGCAAAAGGGGGGGACGCAGCAGATTTAATAAAAATTGTTAGTACAGATAAGAAAAGCTCTGCTTTAAAAATATATTCTCAATTAATGACGATGCATGAAGAATGGGGAGGAGCTCCTAATATTAAATTAAAAGATTTTGTCCACGTTTTTACTTCTGACGGGCAAGTTCCAGTACTTGCAGCTATGCGTCTAATTGGTGATTCAAAGAAGGGCGGGAATGTAAAAAATATGAAGCAAGTATCTAGTGATAATAAAGTTACTATAGATTCACTTGGGATTTTAAAAAATGGAAAACTAATCGCTTTTTTATCACTGGAGGAAATTAGAGGAATGCTGTTTCTTCAAAATAAAATAAAAAATACAGTTATAACAGCTAATTGTGGTAAGGAAAATAAAAAATACGGATTACGTATTACCCGTTCTAATACAAAAGTGAGTGCAAAAGAAGAAGATGGAGTTCCATCTTTTCGGATAAAAGTTAGGGCAGAGGGATATGTACAAGGAACAGAGTGTATTACAAATCTTGAAAACCCAGATACATATAAAAACTTTGAAAAATCTATTAATAAAAAAATGAAGCAGGATCTGACTGACTTAGTTTTTAAAATGAAAGAAGATTATAGAGCAGATATTTTTGGGTTTGGTGAGCATTTAAAGGACCAAAATTATAAAGTCTTCAAGAAATATAAAAATGATTGGGAGAACCACTTTGTTGATTCTAAGATACATATAGACTTCTACAGTGATGTAAAAAGAAGTGGAATAAGGAAGGAAAGATATATAATTAAGTGAGCAAAGCGAAGTAACTTTTTATTTTATCTACTCATTTTAAAAAAAAGGTGTCTAATTATTAAGCTGTGTTATATGGCTGATAACGCATAAAGAAATGCAGGAACTTCAAAGTCCCCTGCAATCTATTATCGTTGAATAATTAACAGATTTTAACAACAGCCCTACAAGAATGTAAAAAGAGAAACCTATACAGTGCAACAGATTTTAGCGATATCATTCTATACCTTAAGCGACAACAACAAGTTCATGATACAGCGAACGACAGCGCTGGTCTTGTTTCACCATTAAACAGCATATCCGGCTGGGTTATGGAAATGGAAGCACAAAAAAGAAATGTAGATGCCTATACAGTCTTTTTGGAGGAAGGCTCAAAGATGAATCAACACCAGGAAGTTCAAGATTTATTGAGGTCCCTTCGGTTAGCTGAGACAGCTAATCGATTACATAAATTACTAAGAGAAGCTGAGAAAAATGACTTGGCCTTTTCTCAGTTTCTACTAGATGTAGTAGCGTTTGAATAAAAACGCAGAGATGAAAAGCAACTGTAAAGGCATAATGCGGAGGATGAATAGACGTGAATGAGCGAAAGTGTCCTTAAGCAGTACTAAGTTAAACCAGTTAAAAGGGACTTAACATGGATGGAGTAGCTATATAAATATCATTTTCCTAGGACCGCCAGGAGTAGGTAAGACCCATCTTTCGATAGGACTGGGAATCGAGGCTTTAAGCTAGGGATATAAAGTGATTTTTACAACTATGGGAGATCTTATTCAGGCATTAAAAATAGAGGGAAAAACGAGGAATCCAAAACAAGAATGAAAGGAATCAGAGAAGCCGATTTGATCAGATTTTCCATCGAGTAGAAATTATTCATTTAAATGAAGACAGTTGGAGAATGAAACATCGAAAAACGATATTTGGTGAACAAAGTGATTCAAATTAATCAGCAGAAATTGTGTCATTCTACTTGACGGTCACAAGTATTTTGAATAAGCTGAATGCTTAGATAAATATTTGCCAATATATAATTTTATTTTAGCTTATACAAGATTATTTTTGTAATCGTTTTTTGAAGATACTCTTATTCAAAACTTGCGCAAATAGTTATAAAAAGTGAAACAGCTACACTAAGTTGACAGAAATATTGGGCTAGTAAACTACGTTTCGTACTATGTCAACTCAGATCTTTTACAGAAGAATTTAATTAAGCTATGTAAAAATAGAAAGTCGTTCAGATATCTGTCAAGAATATAAAAATCACCATCCTCATTAAGCAAGCTGCATTGATTATGGGAAGAAGGTATATGTGAGTCAAAATAACACGTATCAGCAGTGTGTAATGAACTCATATTCCCAAATGTACTTTACTATTGCCAAGCCAATGTGTTTGAAAAGAAAACTCATGACGACAGAGAAAAAGTGAAGTTTTTAAATCCCGCATTATAAGGGAAGTCGTAGTAAACATGATCCACAATAAATTTAAAGTAGAGTAAAGTAAAAGAACAAAAAGGGCTCGTTGCACGTTGTCGATTCAGTCGAATTAACTAGATGTACTTTCTAATTATACGGTGTCACAATACAGCAAAATAATCAAACCAGTAATGAAGTGCCTATAAAGTGAGTTGCACCGTCAATTTAATCAATCATGGGGTAGTTATTGGATATACTGCTGGTCCAATTAAGAAGGCTGATCTTGAATATAAAGCACGTTGACGGACATATGTAATTTACATAACTTGAAGGTTTTCCTTTATTTACCTAGGGAAAGAGTTTGATTATAATCTAATTTTTAAGGCTTTAGAAAGAAACATTGATCTTAGAGTAAGAAGGAATTTCCCAATGATATAGTTGTTGCTGAAGTGATACGTAAAGTATGAAAAAAATCCAAAAAATGGAGCATACACCTTTACTGGAGCACCTCGCATTATAACAGAATGATTACGTTCATTGGCTTAATATATTTGATTCGAATTCCGATACCTAAGTAAACTTTACATCATTAAATCCAAGGAAACAAGCCTTATAAAGGTTGTCCAAACTGATATTGATTTACAAGAAAACCTAACCTCATTGAGATGGGTTTTTCTATGTTTAAAATTTGCTTGTAATTTTATGTAGCATAACTAATAAAATAACCATAATATATATAGACAACTTTTCCCTTTTTTCAATAAGTGAGGGGAGGGGTTTAACAGAGACAATTTGGACGGAGTTGTCTCTGTTTTATTATTTAAGTATGTACATAGATAGTACTAATTTTTAAAGCCTGCATATAATATTAATGTAATCTTCCCCTTTTAAGCTTGTTTTATTTTGCCTTCTCATAAAACTTTGGGAAGGCTTTTTTCCATAAAGAGAGGAGTATTGCTTGTCAACATTTAATCAAACAGCTTTTTTAAGGGATAATCGTTTTAGTAAATTGGTCTTACGTAACCTAGTGTGCCATGAAATCGCAGCTCAACATAGTCACTGAATCCAAGCGTTAGATGTTATAAACTATCAAATTTTATTTGGCTAATAAACCCTTTTTTATGATTTTAAACGTTGCTTTCGCCACGGCGTTATCACACGGACAGCCTTCCTGCTTAAAGAGTATCCAATTCTGGAAGGACGCAACCGGTTTTGTCGATGAGTTGGTTTTATAGATTGTCATGGTTTGTGTGGAGGAGCTGATAATCCAGCAGATCAATTAGAATGGAAGAAAAAACTCGTGCGACAGGGTCCGCATTTCCTGCTGCTAAAGCCCATGATCTCACGATTAAAGAAATCCACAAGATACATACGTATACGTAATGCCATTTATTTTTGACTTTAACTTATGTTAAATCACTGACGACTACTTTTTTGACGACTGTCTGCTGAAACTTGTGTTTCGATTCGTTCGCCTGTGCTGATTCATTAGAGGAAGTTTTCTATGGCTTAAAATGTACTACTGTATAGGAAGAAACAAGCCCTTACTCCTTCATGTTACGGCCAATTCGACTTCTAAAAACCGTTAATCCATGCTTGTGCAGTAGCTCGACTTTAATCTTACCATACTACATACATAGGCATTGTTTGAAAAACTATATGACAGTGGCTGTTACGTCGTCATCTGACTGACGTTCTTTAGCCTCATAAAACCACTTACAACGTGGATTTATTTGTAGGACGCTGCACATTGCTGATACCGATATTTGTCTTTATTTCTGTAAATAACATTTACTTGCATCATCATGATCAGTGCGCCTTAAAAATATCCTTCTCCATTCTTAGCTGTTTTAATTCCTTGCGAAGTTCTAAAAGCTTCCGCTGTTCAGGAGAACAGTTGTCTTTCTCTTTAAAAGACCGGAGGTTTTATCCTGGTTGATCCACAGGTCAAGATATTATGGAGTCAGATCATATTCATCAATAATAGTTCGTTTCGATTTTTTCGTTCTGATTTAGCTAAACCAATTTGCTTTTTAATATCGGGCGTGAATGTGCTACGTTCTCGTTTTGTCATAATTGCATCTTCTGATCAGTTTTAGGTCAAGTGAACATGAGCTTATTTTTCTGTCCAGATAAGTGTAGACAATCCATATAAAAATTACTTTAGGAACGAAACAGGGTGCGCCTTTTAATGGCACACCCCTTAATGAGGAGGTTTTATGAGAGTACGGATGCCCCACTACTCTTAGACAGAAGGGTTTGTGACTTCCACATCACATTAATAGAGTATGCATTGTGAAATAATAATGCACGGCTATTGTCCATTTAGCAATGGTGTTTATTTAAAAAAGTATGTATAAGAAGTTATACTAGCTATAAATAGGATTTATTTTTTTCAATTCATCTTTTACTTCCTTTCTGAGTAGTACTTTTTAAATTACTGTTATATCTCTTAATGAAATTATCATTAGAAAGTGGTGTTGTGATGAATTGCATGTTTATATAACTGTACAAAATTGAAAAAAGTATAAAGTATTAAAATAATTAGTGAATATGAATGGTTTCTTAAAAAAGTAAATGCACTAACTGAGCTATACCCCAACGATAGTGCCGATTACCAAAGAATGAAAAGTATGGAGGTAAGGCCTTACTCTGCGAGTAAGGCCTATTTATTTTTATAGATTTTTTTGTTTTTCTATTAATTGTTGAAGTGTTCGTTTTTCTTTTATGGAGAGATTGTCCAGTTTATTTAAAAGTAATTTTTTTGCGTAATCATAAACTTCTATATCCATTTCGTTATATTTTTCAATGAGCCTTAAGGTTTCTTCAGGTAATACTTCTTTTGTTAATCTAGATTTAGTCATATTCATTTTTCTATATTGTATATTGTGCCATTTGAAAGTTTTTTTAAACAAATATAGTGACTCATTAAACAATTCTGTTATTCCGACCATATCAAATGACATTATTCTTTCTTTTGCTATATTCACATCTGGATTTATGGGGTATCCACACAGAAGAGTAGTTTGATTATTTTGTGCTTCAGGAGTTGCTTCTACAAATTCTTCCAGAGTCATTTCCTTCATCCATTCGTATCCAGGATAGTCGTTCTCCTTTAAATAATAATAAAGAGACAGAACACGGTCGACAGGATGACGAAGCATTGTAAAATAACGATAGGGCTTATTGAAATGTTCATGTATACCATAAAAATGATGTCCAGAAATGGCATTAATTCTTTTTTTATGCTCCTTATCTAATTCGGATAAAGGAATGATCTTCCGATCAAATAAATCATGATTATGGAATTCTTTTACTGTATATTGACGAGTAAATACTGAATTAAGTGTTGTACCTCCAGTTTTGGGTATATGGAGAAAAATTGTTAGGTTCTGATTCTTTTGGCTCATACTGTCCCTACTTTTTCAATTAAATTTATCTGAAATTAATGTTATACCTTGAAAAATACGCTCCCATAGTAAATCATTACCCTCCCAAATTTCCTCATTTGGCATTTCGATTGCGCATACATTTTTGATTTTCCAATCTAGTTCTACTATTTCTGTTACTTTAGAATGGTTAACAATAAGAATACAAAAGTTATATTTTACTAATTGGGATAATATATTTTCTAATTCTAAAGTATCTTTTATATTAGCTTCTGTTCGTATAAATAATAAACGTTCTGAATTGGATTGTGTTTCAATAAAATGATTAATACGCTTTTCATACTTTGCTTGTACTTGTGGTAAGCTTGGAAGGTGGTTCAGTGTATTCTCATGAGTTTTAAAATCATGATTAAACGATATGTGATTAACGGTATCAACTACAAGAAGATCTTCATCAGATGCATACTGTGGAACTATTAAATGGTCGGAGATGAGAAAATTTGAAAAGTTTGTTCTTAATAGGTTAGTTACCTTTGGTAGATTTGGAGAACCAACCCAATCTAAAGGACCTGCAAATTCCCGCAAGTTAAACTTTCTTAGTTTTAAAGCGGGTATACAATTTTCTCCGAGACTATATATCGCATTGTATGCACCTTTAATTTCATTTATTTTCATAAAATTTCCCCTTGAATCTATATTTGGAGTCCAACTACAGAGAAGTTGGACTCAAGGAATTTTACATGAAGCTTACTATATTTAATGATTTTCAACGAAAAGTGTACATGATAAGAGTTTACTTTTTTCAATTATGGACAATAAAAATAATTATAAGTTATAACGGTCACATCCTTCCATGAATTGCAATGTAAGAACATACTAAGTTGTTTCACGCCTGTAGCATTTCTAAAAAATTTTGAAGAAATGTACTTGAAGTAAATAAGTTTCCTCAATTAATGGGTAAACAATTACTTGTTAGTATCTTATACGACGAGGATCTACGTTCTAATACTTTAATATGTAAAAAAATAAATAAAGATCAACAAGAAGAAATAAAAAGTACTTGGAGTTAGTGTAGTTTCATGGACACAATCGACGAACTCATTTTAAAGGTATCGACCTTTTCTAAGAAATTTTTGATGATAACGTTCTTCAAGCCACGAATCATAAGATGGCCGGTGGAAATGTTCTTCTCACAGACTCTACCCACTTGGAAGCCAAGCGCCAATAAACATAAATTTACTCGTCAAGAAGTAGAAGTGGAAACTAGAGAATATGTAGATGAACTCAACCGAACAATTGAAAAAGACCGAAAGTCACATGGGAAAAAGCTTTAAAAGATAGAGAGGAGGTAACAGAAAACTAGGCAAATTTGTAAAAGTACCACAGACCCTAATTTTGGCATTATGTCTAGAGATAACAAACAGGAAACTTTCTGTTATCTCGATTATTGCACGACGGCAATGAAATACAATAGTTTTACAGATGCCTTTGTCATGCCTTGAAAATACTTCATTTGAAAGCTTTAAAGCCTTTCGAACAGTGTAAGAGCTTCATTATACTTAATTTGTATCTTAGTTCCCGGTGGGGGATGTTCTCCTATCATGTATCGCCAGAAAGAATTTACTCTCTGGCATTCTTTTTTTTACTTTTTTCAAAGTTGTTCAATTTCTAATTTGTTATATTTGTACGGATGAATTTCATCACAGATGAGAATAGAAGGTGAAAAAATCCTCGTTTTTTGAATATCCTATTTGATTAGCGTTTGTTTTATTTTTTCGAGGATAGAAATGTCGAGTGAAACAGATATTTGGAAGGAAAAATCCTTTTAACTTGTTAGTACAAATGTTGAGTGATGTTGACGTATGTACGTATGAATAATATACTTAAATTGTTAATAATCTCAAAAAGAGTTGGAGGTACCTTTTTTTTACAAGATTTTTTAATAGCAGACAGAGGAGGATTTATTTGAAAACAACCAATTAGACCTGAAATAAGCAATTTATAATAAAAACAATATCACTAGGATTAGAATAGGAACAACAAAAATCAGAGTTCCTTTTTGTCCTCAAAAAGCTAAGTTGGAAATGTTAGAGAAGGAACTTTCATCTGCATATCCTTAAATTGATCTGGTAATAACACCAAACGGAATTTCTGTTTCCTGCGAACAACCGCTCTAACACATTTTTTCTCTTTCTAGGATTTTTGAATTTTTCAGGCAATAGGTCAAGAGGTTGTAACGAGTAAATTATTCAATTGATGAATTAAAAAATGGAAGCGGAACCAATCAGTGTCTATTTCGCTTAGCTGGTAAACTATAAAATTATTAAACGAATGAAAAGAGGTTACTAAGATAGAACAGGAAAATAGTATTTTGGTTTGTCGTAGGTTCAAAGTATCTTTATAGTGAATAAGCTTTAATGGAAATTAAAGCAAACGTTCAAGGTATGACAGATACCAAAAATGAAAGCGGTTATCTAACTTACCCGCAAGTATCGCAAGATTTAGCTATAAGTGCAGATAGAGTTAAAAGCATCAGGATAGAGGTAACCTATCTTGACGAAATAGCTAGTATCATCACTTTTATGATACATTCTCATCTTTTAAAATGTGGATTTGGAAAATAAATTTATTAAACTATTGTATCATTTAGAGACACACAATTTAAGGGATTTACCCCTTGTTCAAGAATTGATATGGACTTCTATGAACCTGAATCATTCCGCTAGTGATGACCGTGAATATGGTTTTACCATTGCCCAGTTGTAAAAAAAAAAGAAAATAATATAGGAAATCGAGAGCGTCCTGCAGTACACAAACAAATTATAGAGTGGATGAAAATTTCAGCTATATAACGAAATCCTCAATATCATGGTTGCTCGTTTTGGTAATAACATGTTTAATTTTGGTGAGTCTGAGGGGATAAAATGGGAGCACAAATTCAATTTGGTTGGAAAATGGACTTGGCTACTATAATGGTGACTTAGGTTGGATAAGTGAATACTGTTAAAGACGAAGATATTATAGACTTCTTTCCAGAATATGCAGACCTGTATGAATTTGATTATGGGACATACAGCCAGGAAGATTGGGAAAAGATTATAAAAATCCAAGGAAGCTAAGGAATTTAATATATAGCGCTTCCTTAATAATAGTGAGTTGACTATTGGGCTTTTCATTTAACTTAAAAAATTTACATTGACCGAAACAGCTCCTAGTTTTGCTGTCCAAGTGCTATGAAACAATGAAATAACTTCGCATGGGAAAGGCATTAGAAACTGCAGTACTCGATCGCTTACTGAAAGTATGAGCCATAACCAATCAAATGATTTTATGAAAGATTACATAAACTGGTCAAGAATCAATTTTTCATTAGTATATGCTTGAAGTAGTTCCATCTTTTGCAAGTGAAAAACGAAAGTCGTTGTATCTCCATTAGGTATTGGTAATCGAGAAGACCAGCTCGTTAAGTACTCGACGGAAAAGCAGGGGATGATGTGTTTGACTCAACACCAGACTTTATTACGCATTACCATCTATTTTTTCACAATAAATAGGAAGCGTTTAAACTATTCAAACTGTAAATTGTGGAAAGCTCCAAAAACTATAAACAGAAATGAACTTTTGAGGAGAGAATCTTAATGGTTAATGAAAAGAAAATTTCAAGTGGCTTCATTTATTTTTTTGGGGCATTTGCGGGAATTCTATTTGGTTATGATATTGGGGTTATGACCGGTGCCCTACCTTTTCTTCAACAAGATTGGAGTCTTGAGAACAATGCAGGTACAATTGGCTGGATTACTTCTTCGGTGATGCTTGGAGCGATTTTTGGAGGTGCATTGGCCGGACAACTTTCTGATCGTCTAGGTCGGCGCAGAATGATTTTAATATCTGCTTTAATTTTTATTGTTGGATCTATTTTATCAGGAATAGCTCCTCATAATGGTGTCATTTTTTTAATCATTGCTCGGATATTATTAGGCTTGGCTGTAGGGGCTTCCTCTGCTTTAGTTCCAGCCTATATGTCGGAAATGGCGCCTGCACGTATGCGTGGTCGTTTGTCAGGAATTAATCAAACAATGATCGTTTCTGGTATGTTGCTATCTTACATTGTTGACTTTATATTGAAAGATTTGTCGGGAACACTGGCATGGAGATTAATGCTTGGTATGGCTGCCATACCTGCTATAATCTTATATGTTGGTATGTTAAAATTACCTGAATCTCCACGTTTTTTAATAAAGAACAATAAACTTGATGAAGCTCGTAAGGTCTTAGGCTATATTCGCTCTGACAAAGGAGAAATTGATTCGGAAATCAAACAAATATTTGAAGCCGCCAGAGAGGAAAGGAAGCTAAACCAAAAAACATCATGGGGAACACTCTTAAGTAATAAATACCGTTATTTATTAATTGCCGGTGTGGGTGTTGCAGCTTTCCAACAATTTCAGGGCGCTAATGCCATTTTTTATTACATCCCTTTAATTGTAGAAAATGCAACAGGACATGCAGCTAGTTCAGCGTTAATGTGGCCAATTATTCAGGGAATTATTCTTGTGGTAGGTTCATTAATATTCCTAATGATTGCTGATAAATTTAATCGACGTACTTTATTAACAATTGGTGGAACAGTTATGGGACTCTCCTTTATTTTACCTGCAATAATGAATGTATTAATTCCTAATGCAAATCCAATGATGATGGTTGTTTTCTTAAGTATCTATGTAGCACTTTACTCATTCACTTGGGCTCCTTTAACTTGGGTTATCGTTGGGGAAGTTTTTCCGTTAACAATTCGTGGACGTGCGTCTGGATTAGCTTCATCCTTTAACTGGATTGGTTCATTCTTAGTTGGATTGCTATTTCCAATTATGACCGATTCCATGCCTCAAGAAGCAGTTTTTGCAATCTTTGGTGTTATTTGTTTACTTGGAGTTATCTTTATCCGGATAAGAGTTCCAGAAACTCGTGGCTGCAGTTTAGAGGAAATTGAAAAAATTGGAGAAAATAAACAAAGCGCTTGAACTGGGATGGCTAGCAGGGGTAGGCTCAACTTAGTTCTAGTTTTTACAGATATTTGAATGATATAAAGAATAGTGCTTTATTAAATTAATTGTATGGCTTTTAACGGTCGGGGAACTTTATGATGTATAAATGATCTAAAATTCAGGTAACAACCATATTTTCGCGAAACTGAATTCAATATTTAGGCTTTTTAAACAAATGAAATTATAAACATATAAAAAAAAGGCACTTTCTTTGCATAAATATATTCAAAAGTGCCTTGCTTTTTAAATAGTGATATTCCATTGGCTTAATATTCAAAGATGGAAGAAAGTGACCGTTAAATATCGGTAAGCAGCGTAGGAAGTTAGATATAGATTATGGCATCTGGAAGATCTCTCAATAGCAAGGATGTCTTAAGCCTCTATAGATTGTTGGACTCAAAAAGGCGGAGTTTTAACTGCACGTATTTTGCACATGTTAAGAAAAATCATGAGTGGGCCGCTAAAAGGGACATATCTACTCGGGGAATAATCGTGAACTATAACCAAACTCATAACATAAATTACACCTAAAATCATAGTGATTAAAGAGCAGGATTATAAAAGCATATGGTTTAGGTTCTACTTGCTTTTTTAATAATACCCAAGAAGGATTTATGACATTTATTAATTAGATTAATCAAATAAAAGATTCCTGTGTAATGGAGCCAACAGGCCAATATTGGTTTAATTTAGCTTAGCTTCTAAAAGGAAGAATAGATTAAGTTCGTAACGATTTTCATATAAAAAGTTTCTTATGTACAGCGAAGGTCGAATTGTTGGAAATCCTATGTAATACCATGATTGTATGTATTCAGTTTGTATATGGAAGCATATAAGTGTGTCAACTACCATTAAAACATATTTTGGGAGATTGTCTCCGTTTTACATAATCTTGTTTACCAAAAATTTAATATAGCGATTCAACTATAGGTTGCTGTAAAAAAGGAAAATGAATTTTTGTCCTAAACTAGCCCCTATGTAATGACACAATAAAAAAAGAAATTAAGCAGCTTTAAGATGGTTCCTATACTGTATAAGAACCATCTTTTTTAAATTCCACTGGTATTGATAGTTGTTATAGTATTTCATGTAGTGATTTATTTTTGCAAACCAGCTGCTTTAGTCTACCAGCTTCCTATCTTACTTCTTCTGGATAACTCTCGTGCCCATAGAACCCCCCTCCTAAAATCATGTATTAATCCGATTCAGGTTGTTTATTCCTTGTCTCAATTATCTGGGTCTCTCCAGGTCAGCTTATCGTTCAAAATGCTATAAAATTTGTGAATCAGATTTTACTCTTAGTCATAATTCCATAGAAAACATTCTTTAATCAATATATTCAAGTCTATTAATAGCATGAGCAAGAGAAGAAGTGATAGAGATATCTTTAAACTTTAAACCAAGTTGAATGGCAGTTTGGGCCACTTCAGGTCTTATACCTGAAAGGTGAGTTTTCACTCCAATTAGTGATAGCGCATCTAATAATTGGAAGATTTGGTGTGCGACCATTGTATCAATAACTACAACGCCAGAAAAATCTAAAAGTAAATGTTCTGTTCTTAATCGACTACATTCTTCTAATGTTCTTTCAAGTAAAATTTTAGCCCTAGCAGTATCAATTTCTCCTACTAATGGTAGCAATGCTACTTTATTATTTAATGTAATTACTGGCGTACTTAACTCCAAAATTAATTCTTGCTGGGAAAATAGTCTATTTTCAGCATTTTTATTATACTCGATGGTAAACCATTCAATTACCTGACTCATTGTCTCCACTACTAAGTTATATAAGGAATGAATATCCTTTAAAGTATATTTACTTGAATTGTTTTCTAGATAATCGTTCACTAAATCAAGGTATTGTTTCTGAGTGCTATGGAATTCCCTAATAATAAATTGAATTGGTGTACTACTATGTTCCTCGTCTTGAGCAACTTTTAAAACCCATTGTTCAAATTCTTGTACGTAGGTTTCTCTGTCTTGGTTGAAAATCTCTGCAAAATGTAAATGAAATTCATAGTTTTGTTGTTTTACTGTTTTAATAACTTCCGGTTCACTAGAAGCATAAACGCCCGAACTATCATTCTTACTAACATTGGCATACCAATCTTCTGTTAGATCCCAAGTCTTATCAAGGAAAAAGGTATATAATTTATTTGAATCCATTTCTTATCAATCCTTTATTGGTAAATTTTTTAGAAAGTAATAATTTTGTTAAAATCTCATTTTAATCTAGAAAACGATTTGAACGTTCCTTTAAGAGAACTATTTTTAATTTTAATAAGATTAATTACTCTTGAATGGATATGAATGTGTATGTACGCTTTATGTTTTTGTGATTTTCAATTATTCATTACGTTGATTTAACTTAATAATAATAATAAACAAATTTTAGGAAAGATTTAAGCAGATCCCTTCATTCATTGCATAAATAAAGTATTATTATTTTAGGAGATCTAATATATTCAATATGATATTTCCTTCTTTTAAAAGTCCATTTTATTTTACATATTCTCAAGTAACTAGCATTGATTATACTATTTAGTCTATGGAAAGGGGAATAATTGAACTGAAATTTAGAATAAAAGTGATATATTCTCTTAATCTCTTGTTTCGGGGAAGGAGTAGTTAACACTCCCAGATTTACGCTTGTCACGTTTGGCTGCGTTGACTGCCATATATAAAGCGCGACGCAGTCTACTTGAACAGCGTTAAGTAATACGGTTTTATGAAGTTCTTAATTTACGTGATACAAAGACACTAGGATCAATGTCCGCAAATGGACAAATTTTTGGGACTTGTACACCGTCTATTTTACCAACCTCGTGTTTAATCGTTGCCGCGATTTTTTTAACAACTCCTAATTGACTTGATTTAGTATATTCTTCAGTTTCTTTTACAGTGTAGAGAACGGAATTCCCATAAAACATTGATTGTAGTAGCTAACTGTTCCTCACTAGCCGTAATATATCCTTAGAAGATGGATATTCTGAAAATGTCTTCAAAGAAACGATCGAATGTTAATCTCCAAAATCCCTCTATATTCAGGGGAAACTTAATCTAAAATAAGAATATACCTGTGACATTCTCGTGTTGTCTTGTCTGATTTCGCAGGTTTAAGAGTTAAATGTCACTTTTTTATAAGGCTTTAGGTCCTCTTTGAAATACAGCTCGCATAGATAACTGGCTTCAATTGGGTCAGTTTTCACTTTTCTAAAACTTTAAACCCTCTTTGTTCGATACGAGATTAATGATTTACGATTATAAATAAATAATGTCGATTGTCCAAATGGTGTACAACAGAGGAATGATAGTGTCCTGTTGATTCTAATACTACAGGGTGCTGAATCCAGTTTTACCTTTAACTTCTTACAGGAAATTGAGGAGCTCCTTCAGCTCCTCGAAAGTATGAGAAACTTTAAATCGAGCGAAGGCTTTGTGAGACTTGGGTGGGTAAATTCCCATAAGTTTGTGGACATCCATTGGTTCGTACAATACCTATTTATCCAACTTTTGAATCTGTACTCAATTTCTTTGTAAACAGCATGACTGTGATCTTTTTTCGTTCTAACTAAATCTATAAAATCAAACAAGTTGGATAGCATAAGAGATGAGTGTTTGTTTATTGAGGCAGTTAAAGAAGGGATAATGAACATATAATTTTGTAATATAATCGTTCGAGTTGGTAATAATATTACGTACAATAACGAAAGGGTTGGTGTTTAATTTTGTGGCTGATATTACCCTATTTTGCACTGTTTATAAACCTAATTATTATTTCGTTAATGCCAAAGCGTTTAACTAAAGTAGAAATCTATATTTCTTGGTTTGTAATAGCAATGATAAATTTAAGTTCAGATGTTGTTTTAGATTTGGTTTTTAATCTATATAGTTTGAACGGAGGTAAAGTCCAACTCAGTGTACACTTTATTGAATGGACTCTTTCAGCCTCTTATGGAATTATATATCTAAATTTTTTACCACATAAAAGAATACAATTTATAATATATCTATTTGGATGGCTATTGTATTCTTGTTTATTTGAATATATGTTAGTTCATTTTAATTTTATCAATTACTCAGGTTGGAAGTTATGGTTCTCAGTACCTTACTACCTCTTTGCATTATTGTTTATGAAGTGGCATTTGAAGTTTATTAAATCTGAAAATAAAACATAAAAAGGGGAGCTATCTTTTGTAAAGAATAATTACCTTTTTAAATTAAGATTGAGTGTTTCCTTTAATTATGGAAAAACAACTTTTATTATTTCACTATAAGGTGTAGAAATTGTTGTGATTTCCGTAATTCAATTTAAGAATTCAGATTGAATCAATAATAAAAGGACCCCATTCAAGCGGGTATAAGTATGTTAATCTTGTTGGACTTCTCATACCACCATCAACAAGTTCTTTTTTTATCAATAGAATTCTCCCTTCTTGTAGGGTACAGTTTGCGGGTGGTTCTTCTTTATTCAAAGACCTAGTAAACCGTACGCAACTAGGAATCGAACCATGCAAGCTTCCTGCCGGTGGGATAGTGGCCCAGAAACAAAACAATTTGTCTGTAAAAGTGATAAGAAGGGATAGTATATAATAAATTCAATAGATCATTGCTTATTGAAACGTAATCGGTGGTTTAGAAGAATAAAAAAATTTGTAAAGTATTTAAACTATATAAATGTCGTTGCTATTTGTGGGTAAGGAATATCAATATAAATCATCAGATCTTGAAATAAAAATTGTTGCATACGGAGTAGAGCAAAAAATGATAGTATTGTGATACTTGTTGTGACTGGCATAACATTTCATTTCATCATTACAATGGCGAACTATAAAAATACTGAGAGGACATAATGTAGCATATAGAGTTGAAGTTTCGTTTTAAGACTTATATGTTGTAGGGAAAAAGAACTTGTTGGGTTATGATTTTGAAGTTCTCGGTTCAGAAAACAGCATTAAATGTCTTATTAAGTGTCAAGGTGAACAGTATTATAAGGCTGTAGATGAGTTTGGTGGAGTCTAACAATATGAGTTTCAAGTAAAGAATGACGAATTAAACGGATTTATGCCTAGTAACATAATATACCTTTATTTGAAATTTCCTATATTTGTAATACATTCGAAAAGGAAATAGAATTTCTTAAAACAGCTAGAATTAGTTAATCACATATTTTTCAACAAATGAGTAACTTAACTGCACTTGTCAAGTTGCACTGAGAAAATGATTGTTGGATATCGGAAGAGAGCATAAAAATCTTATTATCGCTTAATTAATCTGGTAGTGAATAAGTCTAATCGCTTATATATAAGGGATTAGACTCATTTTTATTATTTCTTGAATCCAAACTAAGAAGGTTTAACGTCCATTTCCAACGTGTATTATTTAAGAGAGAAATGTTTCTTTATTAAGGAAGGATTGTTTAATAAAAACAACGAATAATTAGATAGAAAAATATCTAATGAAAGAGGATTTAAAGCATGAATGATTGGATGTTAATGCCTCCAGCAAGTGAAAGGGAAATAACAATTGTTGAGGAGAAGATGAAGTTAAGATTACCTAATTCTTATAAGGATTTACTAAGAGATAATAATGGTTTGTCTGTTAATGGGAGAATATTAATTTATGGTACACAAGATATAATGGAGAGAAATGAAACTTGGGATATACAAGTATTTGCACAGGGTTATATTGCTATTGGTGACGATGGCGGTGGAAGAGTATTTCTTATGCACCAAGGTGATAATGAGACAAGGGTTTTAATAGTTCCTGGTGGGGATAAGGTTCACGAACATGCCCATTTGCTTACTTCAGATTTTACTCAATGGGTTCAAAGTGGATTCTTAATTAATTTAGATGAAACTGAAGATGATGTCAACTGGTCTAAAAATTGTGAAGTAGTTTTAATAGACACTATTGATGGTGGATTAAAGGATCTATTAAAAATTAAAAGATATTTTAGACTAGATATTGCAGCAGCCGACTTACTAAAGGGTTCAAAGAACCTCCCTTTTATAATAGTAAAGGGATTTCCATATGGATTAGCAAACAAATTAGTTGGAAAATTGGAGAATATTAAAATAGAGCTCAGAGTTATGAAATAAAAGTTTCTTTGTGTTGAATTTGAACTTATTGTACTAAAGTGGCAGCTCCTGTAATAAGCGAAATCTTGTTTGTGTTAGAAAAATTGCAGTTTTGTGGTGGGAGGAATTGTAACCTAAACTGTAGAAGTAAGAATAACAAAGTGAATTAATAAGGAGGAGATTAATGTAATGATTTTAAGAAAAACTGTTTTTTCTTCCACTATTATTCTTGTTTTCACATTAATCATAGTCACATGTTATCTAATTATTCTAGCCGTAAGCTCTGTGCATCAATTATTCTTTCCAATGGTTACATCTTTTGTTGAATCAAGAAATAATAAAGCAAGTTGGGAAAGTATAAGTTTTGATAATGAAAATGTCTTTACTTTCAATAGCTTTTTCTGGGATACGAATATTACTAATAGTGTAAATAGTGTAGGAGAGATGATTTTTAAGGGTAAAAGATATATATGGGAATGTTGTATTAGATGAATTTAAAATAGTACCTAGAGAAAGTGTACACTTAGATTATCTAAAAAATGATGAAAAATACTTTTTTGAAATTAAAGCTTCAAAAGGGAGAACATTTATAACCGTAACCTGAGCGAAAAGAGACCTAAAGGTCTTTTGGATGTGATAGTGGGTTAGAATTAGATTCTGAGATATATGTATGCAGAAAGAAGAAAAGAAAAGTACAAGTGTGTGATTCAATGCAATACACTTAAATCTTCATGGCATTGTTCCAAGAAGGTTAATGCTTTTGGTATAGAAGTACTTATGTGATAAAGGGTAAGGATTATTATGTATGATGCGTTAAATATTTGAGGAAAAATAATATTTTGAAAAAATAAAAGATATAAAAGATATAGGTGATGAAAGTGCTTTTCTTAAATAAAGAGGAAGTATATATTGATTATTCAATCGCAGACTTTCAAAGGTGAGAGATATTTTAAAAGAAAAGGGTATTAAATTTACAAACAAAACTGTTAACATTTGGAGTTAGTATAGTTTTATGGACACCATTTAGTTAAGTCCTTACAATCTAATTTATGGAAGGATGTGTCCGTATGGAACGTAATAACACAAGCAAAAAATACAATGAAGATTTCAAAAAAACAGTAGTGGATTTATATCATTCCGGTACCTCTGTGAAAGAACTAAGCAACGAATATGGCGTTTCTGAAGTGACTATTTATAAATGGATTAAGGATTTTACTCCTATTGGAACGGGAGAGGAATTCCTTATGCCTAAAGAGCTGGCTGCCATCCAAAAAGAGAACCTTCGTTTAAAACAAGAGATTGGAATCTTAAAAAAGGATGGCCAAATTTGCGAAAAAATAACCGATACAGAGCTTACCGATTTTATGGAGGAACAAAAAAATATTACTCGGTTCAAATGATGTGTGATGTATTAGGTGTTCCAAGAAATATCTATTACCATTCCTTACAGAAAACAGAGTCCACCCGTGAACCTGAAAATCCTGCAAAAACCCAGAAAATAATACATATCCATCAAGAGAGTAAGGAACGAAATGGAGCTCGAAAATACATTGGATACTCCAAAGCAAAAATCCGTTCGATCACCAAGAAAAAATACCGTCCGTACTCCATCGTGAAAAAAGTGATGGAACGCAAGAATCTGTTAGATCAAGACTTCTCTACCACCACAATCAATGAGAAATGGGTCGCAGATATCATCTACATTTACACGGTAAGAGACGGATGGTGTTACCTAGCTTCCGTAATGGATTTACATTCTAAGAAAACCATTACTTAATGATGGAGAATGATAATTAAAGCAAGATACGCTGATTATGGGGCGAATTAGAAATGATTCGAAATAACACACACATTTCTGTATCAGCAATGTGTAGCGTCCTTCAACTTCCTATGTATCTTCTCCTACCAAGCTACTGTACGCGTCGGCAGTTTTAAACAAACAGGAGCCATTAGCTTTAATTGTAAGTGATTTAACATACGTTCCTATAGAGAAGAACGGCAATATGTAGGCTTATTTTTCGATTTTTTTCAACCCTGAAATTATAGGGCAAAGTGCTGGTCGAAATAAGAATTCAGTCCTTGGGTATAGACCATTAGCCAGCATAAAAGGTAATTTACATACTGTAAAGCTGTTTCATACAGTTCGAGGAGAAGAGTTTGATCAATAACATAATTTCAGAAGAATTAGAAACATTTGGGATTCATCGAATCCCTGAGTTGAAAGGGATGTCCCTATGGTAACGTTATCGCTGAAGCGTTGTTCTAAGTATTTAAACAGAAATCGCGCAAATGGAGTAAACTTCACCTCTTTGGACATTATTTTATTATTATGACTTTATGGGAATAATGTTTGTAAAAATAAAAAAGGGGAATTTAGCTGTGTATTTGTTTTTAGTTGTTGGTATTTATATTCTTTTCGCTAAAATATTTGTAGACTGGAACCGATGGAGGGAATTTTATCCCACTATTCAATTCTATATAATTTGCAATTTACTTTACAACTTTGTTTTTTATCAACATACACTATGGAGATATAAGGCTGTGACACTGCCATGGCTAAATCATACGCTTATTGAAATCACGTTTTCATTCTTTATAATTCCCGTTGTGCTAATTATCTATCTTCAATATTATCCAAGGAGGAAGAAGAGATTCATCTATATGGGAGTTTGGATTGCCTATTTTTCATTTATTGAAGTCCTATTTGAAAAAAAGGGTTTATTTATATATGAGAATGATTGGAACGTCTGGTGGTCTACATTATTCAACTTAATTACATTTAGCATCATACGAATTCATTATAAGGATCACTTAGTTGGTATATTGGTATCTATTCCAATTGTAATCATTCTCTTATTGTTTTTTCATCCATCATTACATGAATTGAAATAGGCGGTGATAGTATGGATTCCCTATCTACTCCATTATTTTTAATTCTTCTATTAAGCATTTATATTTGTATGGCAATATATTTAATGAAATTGAGGAAAAAGAAATAACTATGACATTACTTTGTAATAGTTTAAGAATGGTCAAAAAATACCATCAATCAAGATAGGAAAAAAGGGCATCTTGTCAAAAACTAATAAATCTTATTTTACGAAACCCCTTAAAATAGAAAAGTGGTTGAAAGATACTTACCTTAACTAAGCCTAGAAAAATAGGAAGAGGATATAGCGAAGGCTTTGAGATATTAATAATTAGAAGAGGATCGAAATCTGCTTTCATAAATAAAATACAAATGTAGTCGTTAACCCCATTTGAATTTTTAATCTTTAAAGATCCTTTGTTAGTTCTTCAGAGATTCTATTTGAAGTGAAAATTAAAGAACCGTTCTTATTATAATTTAGTCAATTCTTCCAAAAACTTGAGATAGGTCCAAGATTCTGTTCCGCCTTTCGGTGGATATCGGAGAGGTCATCGGCAGTTTCTCCAATCCTTACTGCCGAAAGGATTGCTGTTACTCTAACTCATATTTTTATCCCATCAATTGGAGGTAGGTATTGATCCATAACTCTAGTCTGAACCTCTATATCTACTGGGGTTTTGTCACTCTTCTCCATGATTTTGTGTTGCTGTTTAGTGATGTCTTCTTGAGAAATCCTACACATCACGAAAGGTATTGGCGCTGTACAGATTTTCGTCTATACTCTTCTCAAGTGCTAAGTGAACCCATTCCTTGTTTTCATAAGCAACTTTTCTAATTAGTGTAAATTGGTCTCAACGATAAGGTTCATAATCCTTGCTGACTTTATCTATGTAGTTTGTTTATCATGGGCAAGAAGGTCAATCTGTTCTTGCCTTAATAACTCGAGCGACTTGGACCGATTACTGGGATGGTATCTAATCCTTGACTATTCTCCCTTTCTCTTGAGAGATAGAATGCTCTGTGAAGGGGCACAAATCTTCAGTACATAGTCGGTAATGTGTTTATAGACAATCGCCTGTCTAGTGTATATTCCGACAGGTACAGAATATCCATTCGATTAAGGAATGTACTGTGTTATCCTTACGGACATTCCTTGTTATAATATCAGTATAGTTGCTCCCTCGGAAGATAGCGGATCAGAGATCTTTCGCAAGTGTTGCTTTACTAGGAGTAGGAGAAACACTTCGCAAGGTCTCTTTTTAGTTGTATTATGCACTTTGATGTTTTCGGTTTTTTCAAGCCACTTTAGGCTATGGTTGTTCCAATCTTACAGTGTAGAATACACTCGGTTCTTTCTCAACTTTTCCTTTGAATTCAGGTTCAGCTTACTACATAGATACACTCAAATTTCTTTGTTGGATATATTTTTGGAATCCGGTAGTCAGCTCTTCCACTAATATTTATTATTTATACAACCTTATTTTACCTAGTGCAGCTAAATAACAATATAATAACTGTATATTATCTATTCTTAGGGAGCTTAAGTTTATAAAGTGGTTAAAATGTTTTATTCTTATTTGTTTGATTTCCCTTTTAACGGGATTTTGGGTTGAAACGTGCTATCTGAAACATCTATTGTTACAGGAATGGTAGTTGACAATGGAGATTCATTTAAGTACAGATTAACCATTGAAAACAGCGGATGCAAGAGAAATTACAAACAAAAACAGCCTCCGGTTTTGCTCCATCTAATGTTACCACTTTGGAAGGTAATACAATTGGGGATATGGTTCATAAATTCAAATCTTGTTAAACCAGTTAACATTATTACTGAATTCAAGCGTTAAATTCTTTATAAAAAAGATGTCTGATTTAATGTTGACAATCCATCAGATTGGATAAGCCAGTACAAGCTTCATTACCGAGGTTGAACTCAGACTCTGAAAGGCTTTTTCTTAATCGGGATCGTAACTTTTAAAAGTTGTTGTACTTTATTTTTTCTTTGGGTAAGTTGGACATTTAAATACCAACGATCTCTCTTTACCGTTCTAAAAAGGGACTGTAAACCCTGCTTTTGCTCTTAAAGCGTAACTCCTTGCATCTGAAGGTAATTGTCTATACCATAAGTTTTTAACGGAATCACCATTTGTAGATGCAGCAATCACTCTTTTCTTCATTCCTTCCTGATTTTTCCGGTTTCCCACATCACCTATGAGCAGCAGTAACGGGCTGCCTCATATTCTTAAATATTTTTTTTGTCGTAACACATTAATTTTTATTAGCTAAATTTTCTCGATCTTCAGCTAGCGGCGGTTGCTCAAGCCAACCGTTTTTTATCAGTAGTTCTGCCCCGTCTTCAGCATATAATCCTACCTCAGTCATAAGTTTAGTATATTTAAAAGCTAGATCCCTCCTCTGTGAAACAGATACACCAGCTCCATAATAACCAACTGCAGCCGATATTAAAACAACAATATGATTTAACATCAATTTATCCGAAAAAGGAGGTATCGTTGAGTTTGTTACTTCTGATACCCATGAAGCAGGTGAAGCCAATCCTCCAATTGTTAAAATTGAGCTAAGAGTACCAAATTGTTTTTCGCAAACCTTTTTTCCTCTTTGAAAATAACCTTTTATTTCTTTTGTTTGACATACTTGTGCAAAACCAAGTTCTAACACAACTTTTACGATAATCTTTACCATATTGAAGCTTATGCCACTAATTTCAACAGCACTTAAAGGTCGCTTTTTTCCAAACCAACCCGATAAATACCGCTGATTATTTACAAAATCAATTTCATTTGGTGTATTAATTCTTGGTGGTTTACTATAAATTCCCTTTTTTAACATTACAGTTGCAATACGTTTATATAATTCCATCGTTTCTGTATTACACTGAATAAAATATTCAATTTGGTCAGAACGGGATGAAGTTGCTATTGCACCAGCATATCCTGTTAATCCAAGTAGGGTCATAACGTGCATATAGACTAACATAAATGTATCTGTAAAAAGGGCAGGAGCATTAACATGAACATCTTCTCTTACCGAGTATCCTTTTGGAACCTGGAATTTTTCTAGTTTAAAAAATTCTGTGAGTTTTTCAATATGAGATTCAGCGAGGCTACGTGCAAATTCAAGTATAACCTTTATTTCTTCATCTTTCGCCACTTGAATAGAGTGGGTAAGGATACATATAGATGATGAATCGTTCATATATTGAGTCCAAAGATTTGCTATTTCTGCTGATGTAAGCTCAACTTTATGTTCCATGAATTACCTCCGATTATATTGTACATAATAGGTATTATGTTTATTATGTCGCATTTTATCCATGGGAATGTTTAAAGAATAACCGAAATATTTTATAATGTTAAAAGGAGGGGTGTTATTTGAGAATAGCAATAGAGGAACTTAATTTTCAGAAATTAATGGATAACAGCTTAAATTCCACTTTGGTACTTGATAAAAGGACAATAGTTTATGCTAACTCGGCATGTATTAAACTATTATCATTAAATACTAAGGAAGATATATTAAATCAGAATTTCGATTTTTTCTTACATCCGGATTTTCACTCTATCTGTAAAGATAGATTAAAACGTGTAGTGGAATATCAAGAAATTGCTCCTTTAATGGAACAGAAAATGATTCGATTGGATGGAACCATAATTGACGTAGAAATAATGGCTACTCCCTATCAACATGAAAGAAAAATTGTATCTCATGTCATCATTAGAGATATTACAGAAAAAAAAGTGATTCAAAAAAAAATAATGCAATCCGAAAAACTATCATTAATAGGAGAATTGGCTTCTGGTATTGTACACGAAATTAGGAATCCCTTGACCTCGATAAAAGGATTTATACAGTTGTTAAAAATAGATTTTCCCAAAAATATATATGCTGATATTGTTCTTTCTGAGTTAGAGCAGATCGAGCAAATAACAAATGAATTGTTATATTTATCTAAACCCAAAGAGACTATTTTTGAGTCTGAGGACTTAATCCAAATAGTTGAGGAAACTGTTAATTTATTCGGGACACAAGCCTTTAAAAATAATATTGAAATTCTATTTGATAAAAGAGACTGTGAAGGAATAAACGTTTTAGGGGATAGATCTCAACTGAAACAGGTGTTTTTAAATCTAATAAAAAATGCAATAGAATCTATGGCGGAAAATGGGAAAATACATATAAGTGCAGAAAAAGATGTTAAACAGGTACATATTAGCATTAAAGATAGTGGCATAGGCATTCCAAGAAATCAAATTAAAAAAATTGGCCAGTCCTTCTTTACGAATAAAGCAGAAGGAACTGGTTTAGGTCTCATGGTAACATATAATATAATTGAAAGTCATAACGGTAAAATTGAGGTTGATAGTGAAGTTGGGATAGGAACTGTGTTTACTGTCAAGTTACCATATGTAAAAAGGATATTATAAAAACTCAAACATTTATAAAAGTATAAAAGTATAAATAATTATTCATTTGGAATAGTAAACTAGGTTAGAACTAACCCTTAACTGCTGTTATAATGCCGATAAAGTATCATGCAATGGAACAGTAAATAACAATTGAATTCGAATGTTTATAACTGCATAATTACATATCAATCTTGTAAAATAATAGATATTTGTCCGTAATACAAGGACGAGCTTTTAATCCATTTCGTTTTCATTGTTGTATTGGTATCTTACGAGGGATTATAAGATAAAACTAGTATTTAATTCCAATGAGTTTCAGTGGTGTCCCTAAAGTACTACATGAATAAGGATTTTAGTGGCTTGGACAATAGAACATCTGCAACTTTTACAACAAGCATAACGAAGTAATGTGGAAATAAATTTAAGTCTTTTGAATAAAGTATTGAGATTATATCACATATAAAGAAAAGGACTGAGCCAGAACAGTCTCAGTCTTTGCCTTATTTAACAGTGATGAAAAATCTGATAACATCGTATAAATCAAAGGTTATATCAAGTGCTTCCTTAAAAATGTGGAGCGTCTACACTTATCTGGACAGAAAAATTAAGGTCACGTACACTTGATCTAAAACAGATGAGGAGAACCCACAATGACAAAACGAGAACGCCGTACTTGCACGCCCGAGTTTAAAAAGCAAATGGTGCAGCTATACCAGAATGGAAAAACGAAACGAGCCATTATTGATGAATATGATCTGACTCCGTCATCTCTTTACCGGTGGATCAATCAGGATGAAGTTCTTTTAAAGAAAAAGACAATCGTTCTTCTGAAAAACATGAGCTTTTAGTACTCCTCAAGGAACTAAAACAGCTAAGAATGGAGAACGACATTTTAAAGCAAGCCGCGCTGATAAAGGGACGAAAGTAAATGTCATTAAGCGAAATAAAGACAAATACTCTGAACAAAATCGAAATGACTACGGCACGCGCAAAATTAAAGTAGAGCTGCAAAAGCGTGGATTTACGGTTTCTAGGAGGAGTATTGTCCGTATCATAAGAAGCATGGGCTTGTTTCTTCCTTTACGATGGCACAGTTCAAGCCGCAGAAAACTCCCTGTAATGTGTCAACTCAGGCAAACGAATTGAAACGCAAAACAGAGGCCAAAAAAGTGGTCTTCAGTGATTTAACATTCGTTAAAGTCAAAAATAAATGACATAACGTATGTACCTTTGTCGATCTCTTTAATCGCATATGAAACCCAATTCACTGCCTTAGTAAAATACGAATAACCTCTATACTTAAAATTAACGAAGGTAACAACATTCGAACAATATGGTATAAAAACCAGAATTTAAGGTATTTGACATCTGTTTTCCTGTATAAGTGCTGCACCTATTTTCAGAGTTCTTTATCGTCTTTAAAAGTTGGAATAGGAAGGCAGCCCTTCACTTGTTAAAGCTGAAACATTTTCGGATGAACTTTTGAGATATACAGACGAAGAATTATAGTATACCTTATGCAAGCAGTGAACATAGTATAGGGATAAAAAGGAGATACAGGGCTTAAGAAAAGTAGTCAACCCGCTCGATTGGCATTCGTTATGGAGCCATCCATGATGGCTAGTATGGAATTAAGATTAAATCGCTTACAATAGTGAAGAAATCCGCTATAGTAAGTGTCCAAGTCCAGTTATCTCTAACAGTAGATCCAGGCCCGGAATATATCTTTCAATGTTACAAAGAGCAGGATTAGTTCATGCTAAACTTATTTAGGAAGTGGACATATTACAAAAAGAGAGAGAAAGGCAATTAAAAAACTTGGCTTGCAATTTTTAGAAGAAAGGTAACAAACTATAAAGAAAGGGTCTGTTACAACTTTATCATTGGTTCTTTTGTTTTCTTTGTGTTTTTTGATAATGAAATCGACAATTTTAGAATTGACTATTTCGTATCATTTTATTGAAATGATTCACCTACATGGAAAAATTCGAGTACTAACAATGTACTAAAATTTATCCGCATTCATTCTAACTGAATAGACTGTCCTTTACCATCATCAATTTCTTCAAATGATTGCCCTCTAATTTGTTCGCTAGAGTTACCTTTTAAAATAAAATTATAGCAGGATTCTAGTAATTCGAATAGAATTTTATATATTACACATATCGTTCAAATAGCTAGAATTAGTGAGGTAGTCTTAGATATGAAAATTACAGAAATAGGTACTCGTGAGATATTAGACAGAATTACAGATGGCTTTTTTTCATTAGATAAAAACTGGAATTTCACCTATATTAACAAGGAGGCAACACTCCTTTTATTCCGTAGCCGCGAGGATCTCGTTGGTAAAAATGTATGGGATGAGTTCCCAGAGTCAGTGCAATTGCTATTCTATGAACAGTATCATAAGGCTGTTCTTGAACAAATTTCCGTTAAATTTGATGCTTATTTTCCACCGCTAAATACATGGTTTAATGTGAGAGCTTATCCTTCAGAAAATGGCCTAACAGTTTATTTTCAAGATGTTACAGAAGAAAAAAAGGCATTAACACAAAATGCACAACATTATAAATCCCTTTTTGAACATAATCCTGATGCTGTATTTTCTTTTGACCTAAACGGAAAATATCTCAGTGTAAATACTGCTATGGAAAAGCTCTTAGGATATAGTGAAGAGGAATTCTTACAACTAACATATGTCCCTTTAGTTTCCCATGATGATATAGAGAAGACAACGGAGTATTATGAAAATGCAACCAAAGGCACAACTCAAAATTACGAAACAAAGGCAGTACATAAGAATGGTGAAGTTGTTCACGTAAGTGTTACAAATATGCCAATCATAGTTGATAATGAGGTTATAGGGGTTTATGGAATTGCGAAAGACATAACAGGTCAAAAGCTTACAGAACGGAAGCTAGTAAAATCTGAAAAACTCTCAGCAGTTGGACAACTTTCAGCCTCCATTGCCCATGAAATACGGAATCCCCTCACAGCGCTAAAGGGGTTTCTACAATTAATGAGCTCATCAGAAGGAAAGGTTACAGTGAGTTATTTAGAGGTTATGTCGAAGGAAATTGAACGAATTGAATTGATTACGGGAGAACTATTACTGCTAGCTAAACCACAAGCTCATCATTTTAAACTTGAAAATATATATGGGATTATTGAACATGTAACTGCGCTTCTTAAATCTCAAGCATTGATGAATAGCATTGAAATAAAAGTAATGTATGAGGAACTACCTCCAATACGTTGTATTGTAAATCAAATAAAACAAGTATTTATTAATATTATTAAAAATGCTATAGAATCCATGCCAAGTGGTGGGGAAATAACTGTTAATCTTAAGAAAAAAAATAAAAATACATTATTTATTCAAATTGCTGATCAAGGATGCGGAATCCCAGAAGATTTAATTGAAAATATTGGTATTCCCTTTTATACAACCAAACAAAGAGGTACTGGGTTAGGAATGATGACTACTCTGAAAATTATTGAGGTCCATAACGGAACAATGGATATATCAAGTGAAATAGGAAAAGGCACAATTGTTAATATTTATTTACCTATGTATTCTTTAATTTAAGAATATTTTAAAAGGCTAGAAGTAATTGAATTAGTAGTTCCAATAAACGATGTATTACGCATAATACTACAAAAAAATCTTTCAGGAACAAAGTTTTTGAAAGGTTTTTCTTTGTCTACTCATTTAATGATACCATTTTAAAATGGGTTTTCCTTAAATAAAAGGAACCTTATCTAATATCGCTAGATGGGGGCAGCATTCCTGTAATAACTAAAATGCAGGATAAATGAAAAAAGGTTCTTGGATAATCTGCAACAATTAAACCTATTAGATAGAGGTGCTTTTGTTAATCCGTATTTCTGATTATATTTAAGAGACACAAGAAACTTAAAGAGGTCATGATAATCATGTACCAATATTCATTCCACCATTCCACCATGTGATTACACACCTTTCGTTACTTTTAACAAGCATAAACCTCACTCTAATGACTTATTGGAGTTTTATTTAATTGGCAAGTTTTAATGATGTCGGATAGAAGAGAAAATATTGAACTGCTGTAGAAGGAATAAACCCCTGATAACTCGTAGAGTCTTTATAGATAATCCTCAAGTTACTTGTTACCTATTACTAGTGTGTGTAAAGTCAAAAAAAATATACGTAACATTGATCATGCTTTGAATTATCAAGGCTTTGCTCGCTATTTAATGTAATTAAAAGTGACATTCCTGTAATAACTATAGAGTATCTTTCGTGAGGAACAAACTTGGGAGAATAATTGAAAAAGGATTACATGTTGTACATATTGAATAAAGTTTATGAATGAACAACTTTATGAAGGGAATCCGTTTGGAGAATTTAGAAATTGTACGAAAAGCCGAAAAAGACTCTCATGATTCTTGCAATGAAAACTATAAGTTAGTTGAAGATGGTTCATGGTAATATCAACCAGGTAAAACAGTAGCCATTAAAAAAGTTGGATTAAAAGTGCTTGATTTGAAGATCCTGAGTTGGTAGAAATAGCATTCCTATTGCAATACAAATAAAAGAGAAGGAAAAGTTGTTTGTATAGAACTGCTTGATTCAGCTTTAATTATACTGAAGTATAGTAAGTAATATAAAGTAAAACATAGCATTCAACTAGAAAAGGCAGATATAGGTGATTATAAAATAACCCACAATAAGTTTGATCTTATTATTGTTGTTTTCACATTGGAACATGTTAAATGAAGAGACATTTGAAAATGCACTTAAAAAATGGAACAGGAATTAAGATGAATTGTTGGAATGGTCAATATTAAAAAGTTACTATCCAATATGGCTGTAGGTAATCAGCTAAGCGAATTTTATCAGAACACACATTTGTAACAGCAATTACTCGTATTCAGGATATCTTGTATAAAATGCAAAAAGAAAATATTCATATAGTATTGATCATTGATGAATACGGTGGTACTTCAGGTATTCTTATCATGTAAGATATACTGGAAGAGGAAAAGAACTATTAAATAAATGGTCGTGTTTTATTAGAGGAACTAGAAGATCGATTTGGTATACATTTTGACGAACAGGAAAATATCGATATACAATTGGTGGGTGGATACAGTATCAATTTGTGGATAATATTCAACTAAATGATCAAGTGAAAATTCGTACAATATACTTGGAAGGTAAAGGAAATGGATAATTATCAGGATTAATGGTATTAAATCTGTTTTTAGTAGCAGTATTTGTTGGGTAACTGCATTCTTCGTAGGTGTGAAATTGCAATATTGAAGGTAAGGATGTCTCGGATTGATCAACTAATAACTGAAGGAAATAAAAGGCGATTATTGCGAAAAAGGTTGCACAAACTCTAGACTTTTACCTTTCAGCATGTTTAGTTAGGTATTACCATTACTGCTCAAATACTTTCAGCATTAGGTGAACCTACAATGGAAAAGATGTTACATCCCGTATTTGAAAGATTCAATGTGTCAGAAGCTATATCTACTATTCTTTCTTATATAATTGCTTCTAGCCATTGTAGAATTTTTACACGTTTTTCTTAGGGAACTGGCACATAAAACATTAACCATTAAATTCTCAGAAAGAATGACATTAGCATTGTCTCCATCACTATATTGGTTTGGAAAAGTAACAAACCCTTTTATAACTTTGTTAAATGGTTCTTCTCGTCTTCTTATTCGTATTTTTGGAGTTAAACCTGCTAGACATGAGACAGTTGACTCAGAAGAAGAAATTAAACTGATTGTTACTCAAAGTTATGAAAAGAAGATTAATCAAACGGAATTAGAGTTTCTTGAAAACATTTTTGTATATGATGCTTATAAAAATGACATTATGATTCCAAAAGAAAAGATTGTATCTCTTGAAAAAAAGATGACGATTGTGGAAGTTGTATCAGATTAGATAAATTTCAATAGATTTCCAGTAACTAAAGATCAAATTACTATAAATTTATAGGTTTCATTAATACAAGAGAGATGTTAACAGTATTTTAGCTGGAAACGCACCAACTATGGATACTTTTATTCACCGTCTTCCTAGCTTCTTTGAACTGCTCCTTTTTCTTTTTGTATAGATTTACAAAAGTTTTTATGTTGAAAAATAATTGAAATATTCTTTTTATATTTGGATAGTACTGGCACACTAGTGGAATTTTTTCATAAAATGCAGGATAAACAACTATTGGTTTTCACTAAAGCGACTATTCTTTCATATGAGGTGATAATCTTGAAGAAAGAAAAAATGATTGCAGATGAATTACAGTGTATGTACTTAGAGGGTAGACTTGTTGAGTTTGATGAGAGATATATTAATAAGATAAGTCGGAAATTACGGACAGGTGACTTATCACTTAATGAGTTAATTCGCGATGATTCTATCCTAAAAAAGGTAGTACTCGAGGCTTTCGAGCGTTTGTATTTATAGAGAATAATTGCCTAATCCCTTCTTAATAAAGAAGAGTTCATCTAATAGTTATAAAAGAATTATAAAATACGCTAGAAAAAATTCACTTACGAGTGACTTCCTCAATAGGGCTCAAATGTGATAATCAGGTCATGATAGATGAAGTGAAAAAATCACAAAAACTATTCTAAACAGGCTTCGATAATATTTACAGTACTACTTCACTAAATCCCTAAAAGGACGAAGATAATGATGTGGAAGGTGAAACTGCCACTATATATGCAAGTTGTTTGCATATATATAATCTGTTAATTATAAAAAGAGAACAATCCATCGCTGACTAACACCTTTCCGGAGTGGGTTATAGAGTTCGAACAAGTAAAATGAAGAGGGTAAACCTAAATATGAAAGTTTATGTCATTCAAATTGCCGTCTTATTTTAATGAATAGGGCGCTTTTTTGTTGTGTCTATAGTTAATTAACCGAATAGAATATAAAGGCTTTTTAATTAAAACTTAATCTTTAATTCTATAAAGTCAAATCGATCTATCGTTTTACGGTAAGGAAACCTCGCAAACTTTAGCAGAATTTTTCTTCATTATTTCCTGTTTATCAGTGATTTTCAGCTTCAGAAGACTGAAGAAAAACTGAAAATATGGTATATTATCATTAGTCGCTTGTTCGGCCAGTTTACCACCGATTCGCAATAGCGGACAAGTTTCATTTTTGGTTATATTCCTTTATCTCTCTTTTCATGATGATTCCCCCTAGTAAAATCATCATAGACTGATATAGGACGTGTAGCTACTTCCAAGGAAACAGGCAGTAAGGCGCCAACCACGACAGTTTCCTTTTTATTTTTAGGATATTTTTTTCCGTCGCTGTTGCTTACTGATTTCTTCTCCCTGATAAAAAATCATAATTGATCCCTCTAGAGATTCTTTTACCAAAAACTCTTTACTAACATACCTAGAAGAAAGAATCTAACTTTTCTCTTTAATAGGAGAAGCTGAAGCTTCTGTCCCAATGAACTTTTATAACTTGTATCATATTCTTTCTTCTCATTTATTGGATGGGATAGCTTTTCCTCTGTCCATTTTTCTTGTGGTGAATAGCCGTTTCATTCCTCTTTCAATTGCCAACGCAATTGAGCCATCTCATTAGAAGTTGTCTCAAATCTTTCACACTATAAAACTTTGTCCCCACGTAAAAACATAATGTACTGAATATCCCTTTCAACTTTTCCCTTCGTTATGGCTCTGTATGGGTGGAAGAACTTAGGAATAGGCGAACTTCAGCGAATCTTTAATTACACTTAATGACTCCCTGATCATGTCCATCTGTGACAGTTCTTATTTATCAAACAAGATAGTAGAAGGTACCAACCAGATACTTAAAACTTTTTAATGCCAATGCATGACATGTTCCTAGGATAAAGTAAACAGAGCGTACTTTATTCTCGAATATTTCGAATATCCTAAGATGGCAACAAACATGGAGAGATTCCTTTTTTTTCGTTCAAAATTACTGCTCCGTCCTCCTTCCATTCAGCAGCATCCTGTTTACCCGGAAGGGTTTTATAATGTTCAGTATATTTCCTGTTTCCCTGTTTCCGATAAGGCTACATCTAAACCTTTAATATTGTTTTGCCTCCTTGGTAAGCAAGTGCCTTGATCTCGAACAGCAGTTTCTCTGCATTAAATCCCCAATCTTACAGCATCCTCTTATCGATATAATCCTTGAATTCTTCAAGTTTACTCTTCTTTCCTTTTCTAACAGTTGGAATGTTTTTTGACATATGTATTTTTAACCGCTTAGGGACATCGTCAACTCGTTGGCGATATCATAATACTCATTCCTCATTAGTACATTTCTATAATCTTAAAAATCCGCCTCTTGCCTTACGAATCATAGCTCATCTCAACAAACTATGGTTCTATTTTTAGATGAGGTATTTATTCTGGTTAAATTGAGGATTTTAACATCGACTTTAACAGCAGTAACAGACTGCCTGACAAGAATTATTTAGTATTTCTTTACATATAAATGTGATATCGAGTATATGAAATAATAAAGAGGTGCTTTTAATTGAGCGATAAAGTTAGGCAACTATTTGAATATTTATTAGAAGTCAATAACCTTAGAGCTAAAGTTGTCCGTAATTTTAAGGAATATGATAAAAATTGGACTAAAGCTTCTCTAGAAGAATTTGGTGATGGTGTTTATTTAATGGGATCAGGAAATGATAAAGAAGCAATTCTTGAGATTCATAGACAGAAGTTTACTGAAGAAATCTTGACTCCTCCACACCCTGACAAATCCATTAGAGAGTGGATTACATATTCGTATAATAAAGAAAATAACCCTCCAGAAATACCTAATCCAAAAGTAGTTATACAAGGATCTGATAAGTTAGAAATTCGTTTTGAGGAAGATCCGAGGCGGATAAAATTGTTTAATGACTGGAAAGCAGCATGGAAAGACTGGGCAGATTCAATTTCAAAGATGGAAAAAGTTCAAACATTATATGAACTTTTTTTTAAAATCAATCAAGACTTTCAAATTGAAGGTGAAGGACTTGAATTGATGTTAGGAAAGACAATTTTTACGTGGAAAACTGAAGTTGATCCTATATTACACCCTTTATTTACCACGAAAATGGATATTGAACTTGATACTGACAAAGGTATTATTATTGTTAAGCCAACGAATCAAGGATTCAAACTTGAACTTAATATATTTAGTGGTATCCCACTTCCTAATATAGAAGAGATTCAAAATATAGGACGAATAGCGCGATATAGAGATGTGTTTGAAGAAGATATGAATGATTTATCTACTCAATTTATGCAAGTAATTGATGCGAGTGGTCGAACTGCTTTAGAGGATGAACCTCTTATTGCTTCAAAAGATGCTATAGGCCACTTAAATGAATATGTTATTGTTCTAAGACGAAAGGATAATCAGGTTTTACAAAAGGATTTAGAGCAAATTATTGAATCTTTGCAAGAAGAGGAATTTAAGGTACCTGCTACAGTTGAATCTATTGTTGGACATGAATTCCTAACTGATAAAGATCTAAATAATAATAATTGGGGCAGAGTAGCTACAGATTTATATTTTCCTCTTGCTTCAAATGAAAATCAAAAAGAAATTGCTAGAAGACTGGCAAGTAACTACGGTTTGACAGTACAAGGACCTCCAGGGACTGGCAAAACTCATACGATAGCTAATTTAGTATCTCATTTATTAGCACATGGAAAGAAAATACTTATTACAAGTCAGAAAGAAAGTCCTTTAAAAGTACTTAAAGAAAAAATTCCAAGCGAAATACGTGATTTATGTGTACCAGTCCTAGGGGGAGGAAGAGATTCTCTTAAAGAAATTGAAACATCTATACGGACAATTTCTGATAAGCTCGGGAATACTACAATTGAAAAATTAGAAGCAGAGATTACAAAAAACAAAGAAGAATTAGAAGATAGTAGAAGAAAGGAGGCGAAATTGAAACATCAGTTAATGGCATATAGTAAAAATGAAAAAACAGAAATTGAGTACAAAGGTAATTTCATCAGCAAAGCTAATACTGCACAAATTTTGACTGATGAATCAGTAGATTATCATTGGATCTTGGATAAAGTGGAATTGAATTCTAAATTCCCTATATCAGAAGAGGAGTTTAGAACTTTCTGGGAACTTAGAGGTAAATTAGAAGAAAAGGATCTTTATTTAAAAGATATTGTTCTTCCAAACATACAATTAATAAAAACAACTGAAGAAATGAAAAGGTGGCTTTCCAATGGTAAGAATTTAAAACATAAATATGATAATGCTATCTTTCATACTAATAAAATTAAATTTCCTCATGATAAGTCATATACTGAAAAGATAAACAATCAGCTATTAAGAATCTTACAATACAAGGAGTTTTTCAAGGAGGGAACTGTACATCAGCAGATTCTCGATGATTACATAGCCGGTGGTTCTCGAAAAGAACGATGGACCTCTTTCTTCAGTAGTATAAAAGTACTGAATAAAGAAATGCTAACTATTTATAACTCTATTGTTAATCATCAAATTACCTTACCAAACAAACCAGACTTTGAATTAGAGATAGATATATCTATTTTGGCGGACCGTCTTAAAGTAAACAAGAAACCAGGTACATTATTTGCTTTAACTAAGGGGAAAAATGCAAGATATTTATGGGAATCACCTATTATTAATGGGAAGCCAATCAGAACTATAGAGGAAATTGAAATACTGCAACTTTATCTTCTATTAAAAAAGAAAAAAGAGGAAGCTGTTCGCATTTGGAATGCTAATATTCATGAAATAGGCGGTATCCCAATAAATACTGAAGACAAACGTCTTTTTAGTACGATTGACAAAACGATACAAACTTATGAAAAATCCCTACAGTTAGGCGGTTGGGTAGAAGATTTCATACAAACCTCAAAAAACTTATTACTAAATAATACAAACTGGCTGAATTACAATTTTTATATAGAGTTTAAATTAACAATTAATTGCGTGTTTGATGTTCTAAACTTTCAAGTATGGGAAAAGGAATACAATTCATATAGAAATTCATTAAAACAACTCTCAATAGAAAAAGAAGTACACCCAATTATAAAATCCTTCCTTCATGTATTGGATAACAAAGATGATTCTAGATGGGAGCATGTACTTGAAAAATTAAAGCATCTAATTAAAAGGAAGGAAGATGTAAATAGATTCTCCGCTTTATATACTAATTTTGCAATAACTGCTCCAAAAACAGCAAATAGGATAGTTAAGTTACTTTCCAAAGATATAGCAATGCCAAGAGAATTTAAAAAATCATGGGAACTTAAGTCATTATATAATTGGATGACAGAAAATCAAGACTTTGAAGCTGAACAAATTGAAATTAGCATTAAATCTGAACAAGATTATCAAAAAAGGTTAATAACTTCAATAGTTTCAAATTCTACTTGGTTGAATCAAATAAGCCGAATATCTGAATCTCAAAAGAGAGCACTTGTAGCTTGGAAGAACTTTATAAAGCGCTATGGGAAAGGTACTGGCAACAACAAACGTTACTTAGCTGATGCGCGTATAGAAATGGAAAAGGCCCAATCTGCTATTCCTGTTTGGATTATGCCAGTTAATCAAGTGATTGAAAACTTCCCAATTTATAATGATAAGTTTGATGTAATTATTTTTGATGAAAGTAGTCAATGTGATATCATGTCCATCCCTGTGCTACTACGTGGCGAAAAAGTGGTTGTAGTAGGGGATGATGAACAAATAAGCCCGTATGGGATTGGAACAAAAGACTCTGAAATAGAAGAATTAATACAACGCTATTTAGAAGGGGTACCAAACAAGAGGTTGTTTGACCATAAAATATCGCTTTACGAAATTGCAGATCAAATTTTTCCAAAGAGCGGTAGATTAATGTTAAAAGAACACTTTAGATGTGTACCGGAAATTATCCAATTTTCGAATGACCTCAGCTATGGAGGGCAAATGGTTCCTTTAAGACTTCCATTTAACAACGAAAAAATAGAGCCTCCAGTAGTAGCAATTAAAGTTGAAGACGGTTTTGTTACTGAAGGAACATCAAGCTCTTTAATAAATGTTCCGGAAGCAGATAAAATTGTTGAGGATATTGAAAAGGTAATAACAGATCCAGAGTTTGAAAAACACACAATTGGAGTAATTACATTACAAGGGAATAAACAAGCAACTCATATTGAAAATAAAATACGTGAGAAAATATCTGATAGTGAGTTTGTAAAAAGAAAAATAATATGTGGAAATGCATACAGTCTTCAAGGAGACGAAAGAGATATTATATTCTTATCAATGGTTATTGCCGGGAACAGGAGGTTTCTTGCGATGACAAAAAAAGAACATCAACAAACCTTTAATGTAGCTGCAAGTAGAGCTAAAAATCAAATGAGACTATATCATTCAATTGAATTAGAAGAAATGAATAAAAATTGTTATCGATACAAGTTTTTAAACTATGTGAAAAATCCAACAAGGGTGAATGAAATTGTAGAGATCTTAGAAGAAAAGTGTGATTCTCCATTTGAAATTGAAGTATTACGAATGATTGTAGAAAAAGGTTATAAGGTCCAGCCACAAGTTAAAGTAGGAAATTACCGTATTGATTTAGTTATTGAAGGAATTAGAGACCGTCTTGCTGTTGAATGCGATAGTGAAAAATGGCATGGCCCTGAAAAGTGGGAAGAGGATATGCAACGGCAATATGACTTAGAACGAGCGGGTTGGAAGTTTTGGAGAGTTAGAGGTAGAGAGTTTTATTATAATAAAAATAAGTCTTTAGAAAGTTTATGGGAGAAATTAGAACAGTTGGGTATTGAGAAGATTGAAAACTGACCTATATCTAACTACTTATGGGAAAACGCAGGAGATTATTCTGCGTTTTTAAATTCAAAAAAAGACGATGTAGGTTCATTAGAAATATCCTCCCGTTTCAATTTGATGGCCAGGGAAATTCGAAATCCTCTGTAATTTGAAAATCATATCACACTATTTAAATCAAGTATTGATATTTTATGCGACTTAGGTTGAAGAGCAGTTAATAAAAATGCTGTTCTATAGTTAGAAATGAACACTAGTATATAAATGTATTTAGACTAGATTAGAGTAAATTGAAGGAATTGAAAACAAACATGTTGATTTTGTCTTTTTATTTTTCCAAATCTATTAGGTAAAGCCATTTTTATACGAAAATATTTACAGTTATTTTCTTTTACTTGTTTTCTTCCTAAAACCGCATAATTGTGTTCCTTTTTTCTAAATATACCTTTAAAGTTAGCTAATAATATGAACAAAACTGTCTATTTAAGAAAAAAGTATTTGTTTATTGAGGGAGCATTTCTGTAATAATTAAAAATGGTGACAATGTTTACGCGTTGGTCGTTTTGCTTAATAATTGCGAAATGAAAAAGTTTGTGGAATACTTATAGAGACCTATCTATAGGACTGATTATCTGAAGGTACATAATTATGAACAAAATAGAACTTATAAATGCAGTAGCTCTAAGCTCTGATCTATCGAAAATAGACTCAACTAAAGTAATTGACTCTGTATTGGAAACAATCACAACAACATTAAAAAATGGTGAAAAAGTGGAAATTTTAGGATTTGGTAACTTTTCTGTTAGCGAACGTACAGCTAGAAAAGGACGTAATCCACAAACAGGCGAAGAAATTGAAATTGCAGCAAGCAAAGTTCCCTCTTTTAAAGCAGGAAAAAAATTAAAAGATGCAGTAAAGGGAATAAAGGAAGAGCAAAGTGCAGGAGACTAATCCTGCCTTTTTTTATTTAATCTCAATGCAAAAATAGTATATTTTTTAAATTTATTACTGTGGTAATCCGTTTCGAAATTCCTCTTGTAGATATAGGGATTAACCTTTCCATTCAAGCAGTAAGTGATGAAACGTCTAATAAGGATTTACCAGTAAGATTTATTGAAAGGGGAACATTTTAAATCAAAGTGTTTATTTGGTTTTGGGGGAAATATAAATGAAATTACTAACATTGAACTGTCATTCCTGGCAAGAAGAAAATCAAATAGAAAAGATTAATATCTTACATACAATCCAAGAAAAATCATATGATATGATTGGCCTACAAGAAGTAAATCAATTAATTGTGGAAGAGTACATATATATTAATGTTAAATCAAGCAATTTCGCCTACATATTATTAAAAGAGCTTGAAAAAATAGGTGTTACTGAATATACCTTAGTTTTGGGTCTCTTAAATGAAATTAAGAATATCTACGAAAAGGGTCTAGCCATTTTAATCAACAGGTGAAGAATATTCCTTCTACGTTTCAAAAAGTGTGGATATTAAAAATTGGTAAACTCGTAGGTAGTCGGAGTTAAAATTATCTATGATAGACGACCAATATCCTTTTATTCTTGTCATATGTGTTGGTGGAGAGACGAAGAAGAACCTTTTAAGCATCATCTAGACACCTTTCTCAAGCATGCAAACAAACTGGAGAAGTCCTTTTTTTATGGGAGATTGTCCGCTGATCGAAAACCATGAAACGATTTGGATTGGGGGAAGAAGAAATTCCCCTTGGATATAAACCAACTCGTATTATAGTTCGGACATTCTTAGATTAAATTATAACATAATAAAAAATGTCTAATCCCATATATATCATCTAGTAAATTTGATCATGACGTACATAAAAAAATCAAGTTGACAATATAAAAAATGGAATGTATACTCTGAGACATGACGTTAACGTTATGTTTGAAGGGGTGATATTTATGGATAAACGAATGCGAATTGGAGAACTAGCAAAACGAGCTGGGGTAACTCAACGCACCATCCGACACTACGAAAGCATAGGACTCATGCCTCCGGGTGAGCGAGAAGGAAAGGGGCAGCACTATTATACCGAGGAATCTATAGAACGTCTTCGGAAAATTGACCAACTAAAGAAACTAGGTCTGAGTTTGGATGAAATGCGAGAAGTAGTTCAGCTATATTTTATCGATCCTAGTGGAGTACAATCAAAAAGGAAAGCTCTAGATATCCTTCGTCAGCATTTAGCAGAAGCAAATCAGAAATTAAATGAAATCCAGCAATTCCGTGGGGAAATTCAGTCACTAATTGAACACTTTGAGCGCTGGTTTGAAAAAAGAGAAGGTGGATAACCTTTTTTTAAACCAAACATTACGTTTGCGTAATACGTTAATTTAATTTGTGAGATGCCTATATATCTATGATGATAAGAAACAGGTGGTGTATTTTATGACAAAAGAACAATCTACAAAAAAAGTTAATCGAATGGGAATTATTGCTGTGCTTATGTTTGGAACGTTTATTGCGATTCTAAACCAAACATTAATGACTACTGCATTACCGCATTTAATGAAAGATTTCAATATCACAAGTAATACTGCACAGTGGCTTACCACAGCGTTTATGTTAGTAAACGGGATTATGATACCTGTTACTGCATTTCTAATCCGGAAGTTTACTACTCGAACATTGTTCTTTTTGGCAATGGGGTTGTTCGCATTAGGTACCTTATTCTGTGCAATAGCTCCTAGTTTCTCCTTTCTGTTGATAGGTAGAATGATTCAAGCTTCAGGTGCTGGTATATTAATGCCACTTATGCAAACCGTTTTATTTGTTATTTTTCCTAAAGAAAAAAGGGGAACGGCCATGGGGATTTTCGGACTGGTTGTTGCTTTTGCTCCAGCCATTGGACCGACGTTATCTGGTTGGGTCATAGACGAATATACATGGCGCATTATGTTTGAAATACTATTTCCCTTGGCTGTCATTGTATTAATTGTCTCTTATTTTTTAGTGCAAAATGTAACAGAACTTACTTCCCCAAAGGTCGAACTGTTTTCCATTATTCTATCTTCGTTTGGTTTCGGTGGACTTTTGTATGGATTTAGCATAGCTGGAAATGAAGGATGGGGTAGCAATCAGACCATTTTTATCCTAATTGGTGCAGTTATCGTGTTGACTTGGTTTATTATCCGTCAATTAAAGTTGGAACAGCCAATGCTTGAATTCAGAGTGTTTAAATACCCAATGTTTACACTGCCGATGGTGCTAGTCATTATTGTATTTGTTACCTTTATTGGTGGTATGACCATATTACCTATCTTTATGCAAAATATGCTTGGCTACACTGCATTGAAGTCAGGTTTAATTATTATGCCTGGTGGGATAATAATGGGAATATTGTCACCAATTACAGGAAGAATCTTTGATAAGGTTGGGGCTAAATGGCTTGCAGTTGTGGGACTTGCGATTGTGTCAGTTAGTGTATTTATGTTCACTAATCTTAGTGCTGAAACATCGTTTGCTTATTTAACATTAATTTTTACACTTATGATGGTGGGACAATCAGCAGTAATGATGCCACTTACCACTGCAGCTTTAAATCAATTGCCAGGTAAATATATTCCGCATGGAACGGCGATGAATAATACGCTACGTCAAGTCGCAGGTGCGATAGGAACGGCCGTTCTTGTTACGATTATGACCGATACTGCGTTAAATTCACAAGTGCGTGGAATAGAGGGTGCTATTTATGGAGTAAATATGACCTTCACTGTTCTAGTTTTCGTCAGCTTTATTGGAGTGATATTAGCTTTCTTTATAAAAGGAAGTCGTTCAGAAGAAACAAATCTTCAGAAGTAGAAGGATAATAATAGGTATACTGAAGATAGATAAATGGGAAAGTACTATAGGAGGTAAATTGATGAGTTTAAATCCTGCCCAACGAAAGCAAACAAGTAAAGAACTAATTGCAAATTACGAAATATCAGGTTTAACACCTGAAGATATTCAAGCAGATCTAGGTTTTACTGTTAAGCAATTGGAAGATACACTTAATCTTGGACCTGCTTCTCATGGAGAATCAGTTTGGCGACTTCGTGATTATTTGGAGGCTGAAATTAAAGAGCAAGGAAAAGTACCGTATCCTTATTCCATATTAAAAAAGAATATTTGGTATAAATATAAGTAATGAAGATAGATAATTTGGAGGGATAAAAATATGGTAAGTAAAAAAGAGATATTAAGACTAGGACTTGGCTGTAGTCGTATGTCAAATGCTAATTCTGACAGAAGGGAAAGTATCGCCACGATTCATGCTGCCATGGACGCTGGAATCACTCACATTAACACAGCAGACTTTTATACGAGTGGTCATAACGAAATACTGATTGGCGAAGCACTAAAGGGTTACAATCGAGACAAAGCTTTTTTATCAGTAAAATTTGGTGCATTAGTTGCTCCGAATGGCAAAATGTATGGTTTGGATGTTAGACCTCAACATATAAAAAATTATTTAACTTATTCACTTAAACGATTAGGTGTTGACTATATCGATTTATATCAACCAGCAAGAATCGATTTAGACATACCAGTTGAGGAGACGATAGGAGCAATATCCGAGTTGGTCGATGCCGGATACGTCAAACAAATTGGGATGACCCAAGTTGAAGCTGATACGTTAAGAAAAGCCCATTCCGTTCACCCAATTAGTTTAGTGGAGTACCAATACTCTCTTTTCAATCGCAACATTGAGAATGATATTTTACCAACAGCAAGGGATTTAGGAATTAATGTTGTGGCATTTGGTACACTGGCTCATGGATTACTAGGTGGCAATCTGACAAAAGACAAAGTGGATCATACTACTTCTCATATTCCTTTGTTTTCTAAGGAGAATATAGACAAAAATCTTTCTCTAGTCGAAGCATTACGGCAGATAGCTGAAGAAAAACAAATGACGGTAGCACAACTTGCTGTTGCGTGGGTTTTAGCCAAAGGAGAAGATATTCTACCTTTAATTGGTGCCAGAAAAGTATCTCAGCTTCTGGAATCAATGAAGGCTCTGGATGTTCATTTAAATGGTAGTGATGTAAAAAGAATTGAAAAAGCCATACAAGTTAATGAAATTGCTGGTGGTAGTTTTCCTAGAATGCAATTCAAAAATGGAATGGTGGTTCAACAGTAAAGAAGTTTTTTGGAGAGATTTTTCAATATTATTATGAAGTAATGTACTTAAACTCTAAGGTACAAGAAGGGTGAAGGGAGGAGCTGTCATTGTGGTAGCTTTTCTTCTTGCAACGTTAAAACATATAAGTATGCCTATAAAGTAGGTCTTTTTAGATTACTATGAAAAATTCAGATTAATTTACAAAATGTTACTAGTAATGTAGTAATTATCGAACTGAAATTAGGCTATTCCCTCATCTTGCAATACGGACTGTCAAGGTCGATTAAAACTTCCTCAAATTCGCCGGTTTAAAATTCCCCAGAAGGACATTTCAGTCCTTCTGTTTTTGCGTACTCAAGTGCTTCTCTTTTAGTCTGTAACTATCACCTTTCAAGTTAATGATACGTGAGTGATGCAAAAGGCGATCTAACATCGCTGTAGCAATTCTCGGATCCAACCATTTCTCCCCATTCTCCAAAGCCTTTATTGGAGGTAAGGATAATAGAGCTACGTTCATATCTTTTTGATATAACTTGGAACAAATAGTGTGCACTTTGCGTATCAAGGTTCAGATAATCAATTTCGTCGATAATTAAAACCGAAGGTTTAATAAAGGAAACTATTTTCTTCTCCAGATTTTCCTGCTGTTCAGCTTTTCTTAGCTGGGATACTAGCTCGCTCATTGTAATAAAATGGGTTTTCATCCCTTTTGAGATTGCTTCCATACCAATTGCTACTGCAAGATGTGTCTTCCCAATACCAGGAGGAGCTAAAAAAATTAAATTTTCTTTGTTATCGAGGAAAGAAAGACCCATTAATTCTTTAATTCTTCTTTCATCCATGTCCACTTGGGCTGTAAAATCAAATTGATCTATCGTTTTACGGTAAGGAAACCTTGCAAACTTCAGCAGGGTTTTCTTCATTCTTTCCTGTTTTTCAGTGATTTCCAGCTCGAGAATAAAAACTGTGAATATGGTACATTATCTTTAGACGCTTGTTCGGCCAGCTCGGACCATCGGTCCGCATATAACGGGCAAGTTTATTTTTTGGCTATACTCCTTTATCTCTCTTTTCATGATGATTCACCCCTAGTGAATTCATCATAGACGGATAAGGGGCGTTTATCTACTTCCAAGGAAACAGGCTGTGGGGCGCCAACCACGACAGTCTGTTTCCTTTTTATTTTTTCGGAGAAGGTGATAACTTTTTTTTCGTCGCTGCAGCTTACTAATTTCTTCTCCCTGATAATATCCTAATTAACCCCTCCAGAGATTCTTTTACCAATATTTCTTTTCCAGCATACTTAGAGGATAGAATCCAGCTTTCTCCCTTATAGGAGAACCTTCCGTCCCAATGAACTTTCCTAAAGGAAATATAACTTGTATCATATTCTTTCTTCTCATTATTGAATGGAGCTTTTCCTCTGTCCATTTTTCTTAAGGAGAATAGCCGGTTGTTTCATTTCTCTTTCGATTACCAACGGTATCCAGCCATCTCATTAAAAGTTGGTTCAATTCTTCCACACTAATTAAACTTTGTCCCTACATAAAAATGATTCATAATGTACTGAATAGCCCTTTCCACTTTTCCCTTTGTTTGGGCTCTGTATGGGCGGCAGGCCTTTGGAATAAATCCATAGTTAGAGGCGAATTCTGCAAATCTTCTCTTCCATTTAATGACTCCTTAATCACGTCCATCTGTGACAGTCCTCATATTATCAAACAAGATAGTAGAAGGTATCCCACCCAGATATTTAAAACTGTAAATTAGACCATGCATAACATGTTCCTGATCCTGGGATAAAGTAAACAAAGCATACTTCATTCGCGAATAGCCTCAGATGGCAACAAACATGGAGAGCTTCCTTTTTTCTTCGTTCAGAATTCGACCTCTTTCCAATCGACCTGCATCTGTTTACCCGGAAGGGTTTCATAACGGACAGTATATTTCTTTTTTGCCTGTTCCCGATAGGGCAGCATATAATCCTTTAATCTCGTTTTGCCACCTTGATATCCAAGCGACTTGATCTCGAAGAAGCAGTTTCTCTGCATTAAACACCTGATCCTCTAACATCCTCCTATTGTTACTGCTTCTATTTCTTTTCCTAGTAGTTGGGATGGTTTCGGACATTATGTATTTTTTTAACCGTCTTGCGGTCCATCTTTAACTCATTAGCAATATCAGTAATACTCATTCCTTGTTGGTACATTTCTTTAATCATAAAAAATTTCCCTCTAGTTTTCACGAACCATAGCTCCTCACAAAAAACTATGGTTCTATCTTAGATGGGGAATTTTATTCCGGTTATATTGAGGATTTAAACATCGGCTTTAACAAAAGTAATGTAATAAAGATTTGTGACATTGATTTATATCAAAAGAAAACATTTATAAATAAGATGGGGCGTATGTGGGGGGCATCAAGATTCATGTCCAGAAGAATTTGTGTTAGGTGCCAAAATTGACCAAAGGACAAACGTATTTAATATGGGAGCAATTGCATTTGGGCTTTTAGGAGGAGAACTTGTTCGCTCCACTTCAAAGTGGGATGGAGGACAGAACTTTATAAAGGAGCTATTAAAGCAGTTAATTTAGAAAGATTAGAAAGATATACAACAATAGAAGAATTTCTATTTGATTGGGAAAAAGCTTCAGGCCCCAAGTCATTAGCTTTATAATTGCTAATTAAAAAAGTTTGTGAAATACTAGTAGTGTCCTATTTGGAGAACTGATTTTTAGGAGGTACATAATGATGAACAAAACAGAACAGAACTTATTAATGCAGTAGCTGAAAGCTCTGAACTATCAAAAAAAGACTCATCTAGAGTAGTTGACTCCGTAATGGAAACAATCACAATATCATTGAAAAATGGTGAAAAAGTAGAAATATTAGGATTTGGTGCTTTCTCTGTTAGCGAACGAGCAGCTAGAAAGGGCCGTAACCCGCAAACTGGTGAAGAAATAGAAATTGCAGCAAGTAAAGCACCAACTTTTAAAGCTGGAAAAAACTTAAAAGATGCAGTAAAAGAATAAGAACTTTAGTATGGTAGGGGATTAATCCTCTACCACTTTTTATATACCTTTTAATTTCTTTAAGGATTAATTTTTAGACAGAATGCTCCAAGTAGCAAAACTAAATATTTGTATAACCAGGCGGTATGTTATAGCTGCTTCCAGAACGAATGATTATAGTACCAATTGGAGAAAGTAATACTGCCTAGAAAATACAATGGAGTCTCATTAACGGACAAGAGAAGTAGTATAAACAATTATTATACGAATATATAAGTCTGCGTTAAATTCTCATTTAACGAACAAAAAATATAGTTTAAGATACTCATTGAGATTATATTATGATTCCTTAGAAGCGGTTAGACGGGTTGTAGCTGTAATGATATACGATGATAAATAAAAAAAGCTAACTTTAATTTTACGCGTTCATAATATTTTATGAATATAAAATTTCAGTATTTAGGGATTTCTTAAAAGATATTAAGCTATTACTGAAATTTACAACTTCAACAGTTTTGTAAATACTAAATTTGTAATAATCTATTCTGCAAAAAAAGTTGGATACCAAGAGGGGCTAAATGATTTCGGAAAAACGCATTGTGACAAATTTACGTGAGTGATTCATCATGTTAACTAAATTAATTTCGTCTGAGAGAAGTGATTCTTAAATAAAAAAACCGCCAACCCTTACAGCCTCAAGGGTTGGCGGTGAAAATCAATTGCTAAAAAATCTTGAAACATCCTTATTTCTCATGGCCTTTTGCTTCTGTTCATTGCTAACATGGGTATAAATTTGCGTAGTGTTCAAATTTGTATGTCCCATAAGCTGTTGTATAGTTACTAAGTCGGTGCCATCTCGAACCATACTAGTTCCAAAGGTGTGGCGTAATTTATGTGCTGTTAGTTTCTTTTGTTCCAAGTATTGAAATCCAGGTTGCTGTTCCAAAAACTCAAAGGCATTCTCTGTTATTTCTTGTATTCTCCTTCTGGAAATTCTTACACCTCTTTTGGAAAGGAAGAATGCATTCGAATGATTGGGTTTTGGTTTAGCACGGAATACTCGTTCATAATCCAATAGCAATTGATATAAAGGAATAGGAAGGGGAATGTATCGAGCTTTATTTCCTTTCCCTGATACTTCAATGCCTGGATCTTCTTGATCTCTAATAATGTCTGAAATGTTAAGATTATGTACTTCTACCACACGTAACCCAGCAAGTCCCATCAACATCAATATACATTTATTACGTATATAGTAATCGCTTGGTGGCATAGACGTAAAAAGTAATAAGAGTTCTTCGTCACTTAGATAAGTGGGAAGTCGTCCTTTTTCTTGTTTTGCCATATCCACATCTTGAGCAGGATTATAAACTAGAACTTCTGATTTCATTAAAGATTTATATAGAGTTCTTAGAGTCATCAATCGTCGATTCCGGCTTGCCTTCGAAGCTTTCCGGTGATGCTTGCGTAAAAATCCTGCAATATCTTGTTTGGTGACAGTGTCCAATCCAACTTTTTGTGATTTATGATCATATAGAAAAATTAGGAATAACTTAATGTCATAAAAATAGTTACGGATCGTAAGGGAAGAGTACCCCAAGTCCTCTAAGTACACTCGAAAAATATCTAACTCTTCTTCATAGTAAGAAAGAAGGTCTTTCTCCATGTCCAAATGATGTTTGTCTTTCGAATTCACTATATCCAACACCTTTTCTAAAGATTATCGGTCAAGAACATATATTCTACTATACTACAATTTTTATCTAATCACACATAATAACCATTATGTGCGATTAGATGGAAATAATATGGTGATTAAAAAGTGAAAAATCTTTTATTTAATCTTAGTTATAAACCAATGTGTTGCTAAAGGCCTTTTAAAAGAAATTAGATGAGCAGTTGTTCATGAAAAAATGTAATTCCGCCTAAAGCACAAGAAAACTAAAGATAAGTGCATGTAAATTCAATGTTATCAATGATTTAAGGTTGGTTTTTCATAGTAAAAAGTTTAAAGGAAATGTTTAATTCGCTGTTAAAAGTTTGGGATAAATAAATAATTATAACTAGCTACTTGAAAGAATTCTGCTTATTCAAAAATCTAGGCTCAAGGAGAGATAACTTCCAGAGAAATAGCTGAGTTATTAGATATGAAAATAACAATTATTCAAAAATATGAGAGAGAGAAAAGGCTATTACCTTCTAAAGGAGCAAGTTCCCGTATAGATAATAGAAAGTACTTTTCTGAGAATGATATTTTAAAGTTAAAAAAGATTAGCAAAACTAGGTTATACAACAGGGGAAGTAGATAAAAAATGTAATTTAAGTCCTGTGACTGTTTCACAATATGTTTCAAAAGGATTACTGAAAGTGGAGAAACATATGTATAGAGAAAGCGAGATAAGTTTCATCACTCCAGAAGAATAGAGCGATTTACTAATGATTATGGGAGTAGAAACGTGCAGAAAAAAAGGAGTTCTAGGATAAGGAACTTGAAGTAGCCTGGTTCAAATCTTTTTGTAAGAGGGATGGAACAATGGGGGAGAATCTTACTATAATAAATTAACCCAATACTAGTTACATCAGAAGGAAATAGAGTTGCTATTAATGAAAAAGTAACTAATGGTTTTACTCCTCGATTTAACATAAAGACCATGGATACTCTTCTAAAAAAGGAAGTTAATAGAATCTTTGATGAAAAAGCTTATCAATGGAGAAGTTACTATTAGAAATAGTAACTAAGTATCTTGAAAGAGTAATCAAGTTAAAAAAAGCCAAACTCGAATGAGTAGGGCTTTATTAATACTAATAACTTTTTCCTATTGTGCCTCTGTGAATTTAAAGAATTACTCGTATTTTTGTGTCTCCTGAGGAAAGACCTCTAAAAATGGATACTAGCTTTGTTGAGTCTCATTATTTTCTTCTGTTGCCTGTGGACTACTACTATCTGTTCTTGGTTTTGCACCGGATGCTAAACTGTTAGAAACATTACAGAAATTAAGTAATAAAGCCAATAAAAAATCTAATCATGTGAAAAAATATAGATATCTTTAAAAAGAAATTAATTGTGTAGTTGGTCATTAAAAATTCTTAAATTCGAAGGAACTAAAGTGGAGTACTTATAAACATCAACTGAATTAAGGGATTTTAGGGTGATATTTACAGATATAAGTTAAAGGCAATGTACAAAGTTTATTCCCCTGTCAATAATCGATATAAATAATGAAATTAAATTAATGATTCCTTTATGAGTCTGCATGATATAATAAAAAAGAATAGGTAGATTAGGCTATTCTTAATGGAAGAAATAAAAGATTTATTATAAATGGAAGTAGCAAATTATGCTTGTGTTAATATAAATCTCTAAATAAACACTTGGTTTAAATTTAATCTGCTTTAATTATAATGATTATGTTATAAAGACTGGAGGGGGAAAAATGGAGAGAGTACCATTTAAAGTTTCAGCTAGAGCTGCTAGGCTAATAGGGAGAGAAAACGTAAGTAATGCGGAAGCAGCAGTAATAGAGCTAGTTAAAAATGGATATGACGCCGATGCTAATTCGTGTGTGGTTTTTATAGACAACTTTTATCCAGACATTCCAAAAACATTAAGTGAGTCAGAATTCAGAGAAATTAATACCCAATTTATTAAATTAGATGAATTTTACATAGAAGATGGTAAACAACTTTCCTATACATTAAGAGATGATTTAGAAGATTTAACAGAACTATACGAATATTTTATGAGCTTTAATAATGTTTATATTTTAGATGATGGAACTGGTATGAGTAAAGATATAATATTGAATCATTGGATGACTATAGGAACTAATAATAAGGAAAATAATTATTTTAGTGATAATGGTAGAATTAGAACTGGTGCAAAAGGGATAGGAAGATTTGCTTTAGATAGATTAGGTAGTTCCTGTCAAATGTGGACATTGGAGCAAAATAGTGAAAAAGGACATCATTGGAATGTAATGTGGGAAGATTTTGAATCTACAAATGCAATAATTGATGATGTTTATGCTAATATGAATGAATTCAATAGAGATGATTTTTACAGCCTTATTAAAAGTAATATCTTTAATAGGATTGATTTTACTAAATATGATGAGAACCAGTTAGAAGGTTTTGATATTAACAAATTTAGGGAAAAAGGGACATTTTTTAAAATAACAGGAGTAAGGGATGTTTGGAATAACAGAAATATTGATAGGCTCTATCGAAGTTTAGATTCTCTAATTCCACCGAAGGAAGAACGAATATTTGATATATTTATTTTTACATTAAAAAGTGCAAAAACATACGGTGCGGTTCGCTCAGCTGGGTGTGACGATTATGATTATAAATTAACAGCGTATGTTACAAAAGAGCAGGAAGTACATTTTGAAATCAATAGAGAAGAGATAGATCTTGAAAAATTGGATTATGATATATTTAATGAGAGTTTAAGAGAGCCGCCGTATGATAAGGAAACTTTCCTTACCAAAAAATATAAAACTAAACATAGTTTGACATATATGTTGCCTGGTGTTTCAGAAGATATAAGAAAAAAGCTTACAGATTTTTCTTTGACAATTTATTTTCTTAAGAGAGATTACTCAGTATCTGATTCGAAGACATTTAAATATAAGCATTTCGTACCAGCTAGTCGAAAAGAATGGCTTGATCGATATGGAGGAATCAAGATATTTAGAGATCATTTTAGAGTTAGACCATATGGTGATATAAACTCTACTTCGTTTGATTGGTTAAGGTTAGGAGAAAGAGTTCAAAAAAGTCCAGCTGGTATTGGTAAAAAAAATGGTGCTTGGAGAGTAAGAGCAAACCAAATATCTGGAACTATAAATATTTCTAGAAAAAATAATGTTTTTGAAGATAAATCTAGTCGTGAAGGATTGCAAGAAACAATAATATTTGAACACTTCCAAGAATTAATACAAAAAATTATTGAGGTCTTTGAAAAAGATAGGATAAAAGTTATGAGGGCTATCAAGGATCATCATGACAAAAAGAATCATAAAGAAAATATTAAAGACAAAGGAAAAAATTTAGCAAAAGAGGTTTTAAAGTCTTGGGATGTTACTCAAGAGATCAAAGCTCCTAAAAATACTGAAGAAGCTCGAAAGAGAATAGAGAAGCTTCAACAAGAAAAATTACTACTAGCTCAATCCCATAAAATAATAGAGGAGTCTATTGAAGAAAAGGAAAATGAAAATAAATTATTGAGAGCATTAGCTGGTACTGGTATAGCTCTTACTTCATTAGCTCACGAAATAAAAACAGTAAGCAATCCTTTAGTTACACGGAATGACTTTTTAAAGTCCTTAATTGGTACTCTCGATGTAAATTTAGACAGGAAAAAAGAAGTGATTAAGTTTATAGACTTAATGAGTGAAAAAGACAGAGTTTTAAAAGGCTGGCTAGATGTAGCATTAAATGTAGTATCTAAAGATAAACGGAGAAGGAATAAAATTAGACTAAATGACATCTTAGAAAAGGTACTGAAAACGTGGGAACCTCCACTTTTGGAGAAAAAAATTTCCGTCGAAATTGTTAATCCGAAGGACATTATTATTGAATGGAGAGCTTATATCATAGATGTTGAGAGCATATTAAATAATCTTATAATTAACTCTATGATTGCATTTCAAAAAAAGGAACATAAAGGAGTAAGAAATATAAACTTTATTTTAAATTATTTAGATAATGAGGAAAGTTTCGAATTTACTTATCAGGATTCTGGCCCAGGATTATCTAAAGAAATAAATGATAAAAATGATATATTTGAGCCATTATTTACAACTAATTCAGATGGTGGAACCGGATTGGGATTGTGGATAGTAAAAACTATTGTTGAAGAATATAAAGGTGAAGTAAAAGTATTAGATAGTGAAAATGGGTTTCAATTATATTTTAAATTTCCACTTAGAAAAAGAGGGGAAGGTATATTATTTAATGTATAAGATTGGTTTAATTGAAGATGATTTTATGACTGCAACGCTTATAATTGATAGGTTGAGAAGAGGTACTGATGAAATAAAACCTAGTGTTGAGCTTGTTCCATTTGATAATATGACTTTAGAAGAGTTGGTTGATTATATCTATGCTAATAGATTTGATGGACTGGTTGTAGACCATAAACTTAAATCGTCTAACCCGGATATAGATTTTGAAGGAACTGATATTGCTTTAAGTATGGAAAACTTAATCCACTTTTATCCCTTATTTATTTTAACTTCACACCCCAATGATGCAGAATCTGAAAGGTATACAGATGTTAATATAGTATATGAAAAGGGAAATTATATAGCTGATACTACGGGTTTAATAGTAGAGCATATTAACAAAAAAATTTTAACTCAGATAGAACATTTTAAGAATCGATTAGCGGATGCAGAAAGTGAGTTAGAAACTTTACGGAATAAAGCAAATAAAACTGATGAAGAAAAAGATAGATTCATTGAGTTAGACCATCTAATTGAAACTAGTCTCTGTGGAAGACATGTTATGCCTAAAAATTTAAAAAATCAGAGCGAGGATATACAAGAATTGTTAGGATTAGCTAGAAAAATATATAAAATGAGTGAGGAAGAATGAGTCTTAAAACATCTAAAAAAACAATCTTTCGTAAAAATACACCTATGAAAAGAATTGTTGAATATGTAGCAGAAGCAGATTATAAGTCATACAGAGAATTTTTAAAAGAAGACTTTAAGGGTCGTTGTGGTTATTGTGACTCTTTTTATGGAATAGTCAAGAAAGATTATCATATTGATCATTTTGTACCTCGAAGATTAATAAAAAAGTTCATTACACATAAACATCTGGAAAATGATTACACAAACTTAGTTTATTCGTGTCCTTCATGTAATATTAGCAAAAGCGGAAAGTGGATATCCGAAAATCCTGATATTGATTTAGTTGATGAAGAGGGTTTTATAAACCCTTGTAGTGACAATTACACATCTTTATTTTATAGAGATCAGACAGGTGCCATAAAAGCTGTAGAAAATAACAAGACTGCTACATATATTCATAAAGAACTAAATTTATCTTTAGAAAGACATAAAGTTACTTGGAATATAGAACAGTTAGTAAACTTAATAGAAAATATTGAAGAAAGTCCTAATCCAACTCTTAAAGAAACACTTTCAAATTCTCTGTTGGAAAACCTTAGAACTCACTTTGAATTGGTATTAAAAGATGATGAATAAAGTAGAAGGAGCATACTATACACCAAGATATTTATCTGACTATCTAGTAGAATTAAGTTTTAAAAACATTAAAAAAAATGAAAATGAAATAATAAAAATTTTAGAGCCAAGCTGTGGTGATGGTGTTTTTATAAAATCTCTTCTTAACACTAATAATATAGCTAAGGAAATTATTGGTGTAGAAAAGAATAAGAATGAGTTAGACAAAGTAAAAAAGGTTGTTAACTCAAATATAAGTAAAAATGACAATGTATGCCTGTATAATATAGATTTTCTTGATTATATATTAGAAACAAAAGAAAAATTTGATTTAATAATAGGTAATCCTCCTTATATACAGAAAAAATTAATGAGTAAAAGTCAATTAGACAAGGCTAAAGCGATTGTATCAGACTTGTCAATTAATACTATATATAACATTTGGATTCCATTTGTCGTTGCTTCGATAAACCTACTAAATAATAATGGTATACTATGCCTTGTTCTTCCATCGGAAATGCTTCAAGTAAAGTATGCTGATTCAATTAGGAAGCTAATATACTCTAATTTTCCATATTTTAAGATAATATCGTTTGACTTTAATGTTTTTCCAGAAATAGATCAGGATGTTGTAATATTATTAGGTATTAAAAATAAGCCTGCGGGCCTTTCGTTTGAAACATTAACTAAGGATCATTCTAACAATTTAAAGCTCCTATCCAATATAGAAGTAGACAGTAGTAAAAAATATGATAAATGGTTATGGTTTACATTAGAGAAGGAAGAAATACTATTATTAAATAAAATTGAACAGAAAGTGGTTAAGATATCTAATGTTTGTGAAAGTACAGCTGGAATTGTAACTGGAAATAACAATTTTTTTATACTTTCAGCAAATGATTTAACACAATTCGGGTTAAAGGAATATGGAAAACCTATTTTAAAGAGAAGTCTATATAGCAAAAATACAATCAACTTCACCGAGCTTGATTTTAATGAATTATTAAAAGGAAAAGAAGGTACTTATTTATTAGATTTTAATGCACTTCCCCAAAACTTGAATCACGAAGTAATAAACTATATAGATAATGGCCAACAGATAGGAATTCATAAAGGCTATAAATGTAGCATTAGAAATTTATGGTATGAAGTTCCATCGATTTGGAAATCAGAAGGTTTTATATTTAAAAGAGCCCATACCTATCCTAAAATTCTAGTTAATAGTGCTGATGTCTATGTTACCGATACGGCATATAGAATTAAGATGAAGGAAGGGTATAATATAAAAAATTTAGTATTTAGTTTTTATAATAGCTATACGCTTAGCATAGCTGAATTAAAAGGGCGTAAATATGGGGGAGGAGTCTTAGAAATCACTCCTAGTGAATTTCGAGATATAGATATTCCATATACAGATATTAGCAGTGAGCAGTTTAATATGTTAGATAATCTATTTAGAAAAAAGGCACCGATTGAAGAAATTTTGGACTATACTGATTCCATTATTTTAAAGGATAATTTAGGGTTAAAAGATAGTGAAATCGAAAAAATAAAAAGTATACGAGAAAAACTAGTTAAAATTAGGATTTCTTGATATAGATTTAGTTAAGGCGCTAAAGTTAGGTTAGTGCCTTGACGCATATTATACTTTTAAAACTGTTGTCAATTGCTCATTGATTAACAGTATAAACCGTATAACAAACTTAAAAATATAGTTTGTTTATTATCGTAAATGGGTATAGAACTTGCAATAATATGTAAAAAAGGTACGCGTACTAATCCCATTAATATTTAGATTAAATTAATTGGTTTGTTATCTTCATATTATATAGTACTACCGGCCTTACTTTATCGCATCTAAAAATCGCAGAATTTATAAACTCAGAAGATGAAGTAAATAAGTAAATATACATGACTCATTACCTTTATTTTATGGTGAGAGTCTTTTTTTGTTTAAATAAAGTGTTAGAAGTAAATTATAATCTTAAATTGTCTAAGTATGATAAAATAATAATATATCCACATAAAATATTTCAATGTAATATGTGCCAATTAGTTAATCATTTATAAATATTTTGGATATAGTGTTATAGAAAGGAGTAGATACCAATGACCATTAGACAATTTGCAGATCATGTGATATCTGTGTCAAATAGTAAAGGAAATGGCATCACAAACCTGCAGCTACAAAAAGTAATGTATTTTGCTTTGGGAAATTACATTAGAGAGAATGGTATCGATGATTTGGTGTTTGATGTCTATACTGAGCCATTTGAAGCGTGGACGTATGGTCCTGTAGTTAGATCTGAATACTTCAGACATAAATCCTTTGGAAGATACACAATTAGAAGTAATGGTGAGTACAATAGGAACTACATTAACTTTGATAAATATATACTAAAATATATGAAAAAATCTCCAAATGAATTAGTTGAGGAAAGTCATATGCATAGTACTTGGTTGAAAAATAGGGAAGCAATTCTTAGACAAGTACCGATTGAATATGAATTAGAGGATTTGAGCCGTGACTTCGCAATCTGATTTAAGAAGACAACAAGGAGAAAAACTAATAGTAAAATTATCCGAGATACAAGGAGGTATGGAGAACTTTGTTGATCAGGAAATAACAGATGGATTAATTTCAGATTTATTAGTTATAATCAAACAATTTCCTATAGACATCTTACCATATGCAGCAATATCCCAGTTCGTGTACAATAATCATCTTGAGGATTTCACCTATTTTTTTGAACAGCTTACTGATGGAGTTTATGATGTTGCTGATTCAAACGATCCCAACTTCAAAAAATACTTAAAACTTTTGGAACATATGGAACTTGCTGATCAACAGAAGGTCGCTCTTTTCAATAAGCAAAAAGAAGAAATTGAAAAGTTAAAAAGGTTTAATTCTACTTATGAAGCAAGTGCAAATGAATTAAAACAAGTAACGAAGAAAATCGATGAATTACAAGAAACAAGTAAAAATATGACTACAAATTTCATCTCAATTTTAGGGATTTTTGCTGGTATACTAATGGGTGCTTTTGGAGCGTTACAAGGATTCACAAGTTTATTTGCAAATGCAGACAAGCTCTCTTTAGGTAAATTACTTATTATTAGCTCCATTAGTGCATCTTCTGTTATTTTAATTCTTTTCCTCTTATTAAATGGTGTAGCAAAATTGACCAATAAAAGCTTGTCCAGTTCGACTCGGTCAGACGATAATATTTTCAACAGACATCCGACGTTAATTATCATTTATGGAATTTTAATATTAATATCATTGGTCGGATCCGCATTAGAATTGAGTAATACAGTAATTAATTATGCTCCTGAGGGCTACTGGTGGATAGTACCTGGAGTATGGTTTATATATTTTATTACAGTATTAAAGACTAAAAAATTCTTTATACTTAAGTAGCAATACCCCTACGCAAATGTAGGGCCTTTTGTGTATAAACCGAAATTCAGAAAGAGTGCATGGTGGGTATGCAAATACTTAACAACCAACTTGTAGGATATCTTTCACTTAGCTCTTCGATTAATTCATAATTGACTCTTATGTGAGTGGTGACCTAACCTTGTATCAAAATACTCTCCATCCCTCCACTTTGCTACACAAACTGGAAGCTGTATACAATCTTAATTCCAAGTTCCCTGGAATAGACAACATATCTTTTATTTGCATTAATATATTTCATCGCTGCTTGCGTTTAAATTCTTCTGTATAACAATGATATGCCTGTCCAGTGTATAATCCAACAATGTTTTTGGTTTTTTACACTTTCTACTTAAAGGGAATAATATAAAACAATTCGTCTTATGCTGAGGTTTTCTTTTATTACTTTTTATTGATATAACAGAAGTGTGACAAGCAGTACAATGGAGTTTGTAGTTTTATGACACAACTTAATTAAGTCCTTACAATGTAATTCATGGAAGGATCTGTCCGATTGAAACGTAATAATGGTATTAGCTATATTATGCTAGGTTCTTTTGAGAATAATCTTTATAAAATAAAAACTTCATTAACACCTTTTCAAGGTTATGAGGATGAATAAATATATTAAAAACACAGTTTCACTACCTAGTTGGGGGATGAAACTGTGTTTTTATATTCAGAAGATAACTCCCACCATGCATTGCCTTTAGTAAGATAGAGGAATGATTAAACATTTATACTATTCGTATAATCCGCATTTTACGAATAGTACTAATTGGTACAGTATATGAAAACTAAATGATAAAATAAAAGAAGCATCCCTAAAGGAATGCTTCTTTTTGAAGGTTAATTTTCGGACACTCACGTGAGTGCGTACTAATTAATCCATCAATATTTTCGGCCGCTCACATGAGCGCGTATTTATTGTATAATCATAATATAACACCCTTTAGAAAATGTCAAATAAACCTATAATCATGATAGGATGGTTTTAATGAAGCAAGAGACTTTAAATACAGAAAAGGTACATATCTTTTTTGATGAAAGTGGCAGCAATAATGTTAAGCAAAGACCAACTTTAATGGCTGGACTTTTAATCCCAGAATCAATATACCAAGCAGATGATTTTAGAGAAATTAATAGAAAACTACAAAACAATGAATATATGCCTCTTCATTGGGCTGAGTATTCAGGATATTATCCTTTAAGAAGAGATATAATGAGTGTAATAAACATTTTCTCAAAATACTCTCCCCTTTGTAAAATGAATATCATCAATTACGATGAAACATCGCTACGAGAACGTAGAAGTTTCTATGATGATATTAACTTATCACAAAGAATGATTTATACTAAATTACCAGAAAGAATTCTATACGGTTTGTTACGTAATTATGGTAAGGATGTTAATATAAAAGCTAATTTATTTATTGAAAATTCCTCGACCTACACTAAACTTCAGCTAGATCGACTTTTAGTAGAGCAACTTAACACTCAATCTATGTATAGGGGCGAACAGTATAAAGTAATAGACTGCCAGCTAACCCCCAAAAAACAAGAAATAGGTGTAGAAATTGTTGATTTATTAATGGGTTTTGTAAGAACCATCATACAGAATAAAAAAGGTTCATTAAGTAAAGGTGAATTGATGAGGAATGAGCTTGTAATTAACTTTTTAAGAAATCCGATTTTTTATAACTTCTTATGTAATATAAATTATTATGAATGGCAAAGTGCGCGTGAATTGTCTAACGTTAAATTCAAGGAATATGTAGATTTGTTTATAGCATCTAACTACACTTCCCTTTTCGAAAATTCATTAGAGCCCAAGTCTATTGCTATTGAGATGAAACAGCCAATAAAGAAAAGACCAAGAATAAGAAAGACAAGATTAATAAGAAGACGCTGATGTTCTTCAAAGAAAATAAAACAAGAACAATTGTTCGTAATAATTGTATTATACGAACAATTGTTCTTGGATATTTCGTTATAAATTAATTCTAGGGGTTAATTTATACTCTTGTTTAAGTATTCTTAAAATAAATTATTACTACCTATTTTTAGTGAACAACCTTTAACATGGATTTGAGTCAATAATTGGACACAAAAAAGTTAAGTATCAAGCGGTTCTTCTAATCTGATCCTCCATAGCTTGAGGTGTTTGATAGCCGATGTTGCTGTGATTTCTGTTTCTGTTGTACCAGCCTTCTATAAACTGAAACATGGCCAGCTTCGTTGCCCGGTAGTCTGTGTACTGGGTATGATAGACTTCTTCTTTCTTTAATATGGCGTGAAATGACTCTATACAGGCATTGTCATAAGGACAGCCTTTCTGACTGAAAGACTGCCTGATTCCGTATTTTTGGACATGCTGAGTAAACTCACTGCTAGTATATTGAGAGCCAAGATCAGTATGAAGAATTAAGCCCTTTCGGGGCTTTTGAGAAAAACATGCGTTTTCAAGTGCTTCGATCACTAATTCCGAAGTCATAAAACGAGAAAAAGAATAGCCAACAATTTTTTTCGAATGCAGATCCAATACAGAGGCCAGATAGC
>NZ_RZTZ01000019.1 GCF_004005475.1 Niallia taxi
ATTTGCTTTTTAAACTCGGGCGTGAAAGTACGGCGTTCTCGTTTTGTCATAGTGGGTTCTCCTCATCTGTTTTAGATCAAGTGTACGTGACCTTAATTTTTCTGTCCAGATAAGTGTAGACGCTCCAATGTTCCTTTGGCTATTATTCAGATATTGGTGTTTCTGCTTGTCTTTTTAGTCATAAATCTATTATCAAAGCACCTTTGGAAAAAAAATAGTTTAAATACTTCCTATATATTTATGTTTATTATAGGAGCCATAATTTTGTTTTTTTCTGATAAGCCAAGTAATTTCCATGAGTTTTTAAGGGCTAATTTCCTTGGTTTATTACTTGTTGTAACATCTTTTTTTAGTTTATTAAGAATCCGAATTAAAGAAACAAAAGAGTAATAAAAAACAAGAGCTAAATAATAATAAGTAGGAATGATTGCTACTAAGACATTTTTAGTAAGTTTATTGAGGAGTGTTCACTTAATAAACCTGGTACTTTTGTAGAATTGTTTCCAAGAACAGGTACCAGGTTATATTTTGTTGACTTTATAATCGAACAAGGTGATATATTATCTTAATTAGTTATAGTCTCCTCCACTAACCTGTTTAACATATAAAGCCTGTCATATTAGTCGAAGCTATGCTTCCAGTTATTAATCTGATGAATTAACATTGTAAATACTAAGTATTTAATTATTTAACTTTCATCTTATTTTCCTACAAACATAAATCATCTCGTAACTGTCATTTGTAATAGGTGTCTCATTCCAATCACTATATAGGTGTAGAATTTCAAACCCAAAAGCGAATAAAAGTCTTTCCATCTCTTGTGGAAATACATATCTCAGGCTAATATTTGTCCTTTTTTCTTTAATAATGTCCCCCGCATTATCTTTGTATTTTCTAATAGTTGTATAGTGTTGAATTTGTTTTAGAGAGTCATATTCACTAATCGTAAACAGATGATCAACAGTATTTAATGTTTCATTGTCCGTATATGATCTCCAATACTCCTCTGTACTTGGTTGTAGCAATTCTTCAACACTAGGAAACCGAGTATTGAAAATGAATAAACCTTCAACCTCTAAAGACTTAACTAAGTAATAATCATTTTGTTTAATTCGGAATTCGAAAACACTTCAACAACCCTTTAATTACGTGAATATTTAAGGGGAATGAGTTCACTAATCATAATTTTTACTAACTCGCCATTTAATTCAAGCAATACAAAACAATCAGGTGCGTAATCTGAAATTAACTCACGACATATACCACACGGACTTTCCACCTTTATCCTTCTATCTACTTCATCAGAGTAAGGATGTCTGACAGCAACAATCGTGTCAAAATTTTTCTGTCCATTTGAAATTGCACTGCCGATAGCAATTGCTTCTGCACATACCGTCACTCGCCCAATATATGCTTCAATATGTACGGCAGAAGTAATCTCTCCAGATTTCGTACGAATGGCAGCTCCCACATGATGTTTATCGTCTTCGTAAAGCATTGTTATTTTCCTTGTTGCTATTTCTACTAATTCAATATCTTGTTTAGTTACATTAAAAGTCTTCATATAAGCTCCTCTTTCTAAAAAAAATCCTCATCATAGCTTTGCCGATTCTTCTTTCTTGAAGATACCCACTAATAACATTCCAAGCCCTATAATAAAGATAATAGGGAAAATATATAACATGATTAAAGCAGCCCATCCGTTAGCGGCAATAACTGCATAACTTAAACCAATTGCAAATGAAAATAGGAAATTACCTTTTTCCTACTAAGCTGATATGTTTGGGCAAAAGATAGTACTGTGCTTCAGCTTACGCCCCAAAAGAAAGATGTTCAATAACTTTTAAAAATCCAAGTTTTTCTCTACTTCTTCTGTTCCAAAATCGAATATTATTTCGGAACCCCCCCTTATTATGGAACAAAACTCTACACCAAACATGCCAAAACAGGTCTGAAGAGACATAGAAAAACAGGAGCATAATTCCCTAAATAAAAACTTCCTAAATTGTATGTTGTCTCTTTTTTCCAGTTCTATTTTAGGAACATGCCTTATTTGTTAAAATCGTTAGTCTATCTGCCAAGCTTTTTTTAACAACTGAATTCCTATATCTATCTGTGTTTCCGATAAACCTCCGAATCCCAATAACACACTCGAATTAACATTGATACCATTTTCATAATAAACAGATAAAGGATATACTTTTACTCCTTCTTTTAATGCTCTATCTACAAGCTCCTTTTCTTGCCAGCTTTTATCTACCTGAAGTATAAGGTGAAGACCTGATTTTTCTCCTATTACTTTCACTTTATTGTTCAGATGCTTATTAATGGAATCCATTAGGAAAAAATGCTTTTTACGATAGAGCGTTCTCATTTTATTTAAATGACTTTGCCAATAACCCTCTTTCATAAAACGATATAACGTATCTTGATGAAGGCGAGAAACTGTTTGTTTATACAGCAATAGATTTTCTTGATATTTTTTCAGTAATCTTGGCGGAAGCACCATATAACTAATTCGAATAGAAGGTATTAATGCTTTAGAGAATGTACCCATATAGACTACATGTCCTAATTTATCTAGTCCTTGTAAAGAAGGAATTGGCTTACCCTCATAACGATATTCACCATCATAGTCATCTTCAATAATATAGCCGTCATTAGACTGGGCCCATTTTAACAATTCAAGCCTGCGGTTTAGAGGCATAATCATTCCAATTGGAAACTGATGCGATGGTGTGACATAAACTACAGACGCTCCACTATATATTAGTTGCTCTATATTAATACCTTCGTTATCTAAGGGAATTGCTATAGTAGCTTTTCCCAAATCTTGCAGGAGCTTTTTGGTACGATGAAATCCAGGATTCTCTAATCCATATAATATTTCCTTATCGATTAAAAGGGAAAGTAATGTTATTAAAACCTGCGTACCAGCTCCAATTACAATCTGTTCCGGAGAACATTTAACACCTCTAGACATAAATAAATAGTTTGCTATTTCTTCCCTTAATAATAACTCACCTTGAGGGTTCCCTATATTCAATAGCTCACCTTGATCCTCATATAAAGATTGAATAGATAAGTTTTTCCAAAAGGAATAAGGGAAATGTTCTAAATCCACTTTACCTGAATTAAAATCAAACTCAATATTTATACTTTTTTCACAACTAGATAACTGGCTTTTGTCATTGTCAATGAATTCATGAGGTAGTTCGTCCTCTAAAACTTTTATATACAAACCTTTTCGAAGTTTACTATCCACAAGTCCTTCTGATATCAATTGCTCATATGCATTCTGGATTGTATTTATACTAAGCCCTAAATGATCAGCTAATTTTCTTTTAGATGGTAATTTTTCTCCTGGTTTTATCCTTTTTGAATAGATTTCTTGTTTTATGTAGTTGGATAATTGTATATAGAGTGGAGATTTATGTTCACTTTCTAATAAAGGTGTAATTTCAATCATTTTTTTCCCTCCACACTAACTGGTTCCTCTAACTTTGCTTAATCTGATACTTTTGATTATATCAGGTTATGATTTAATATTAATAAAAATCATAAAGGGGCTAGGAACATGACACATCAATCGTATGAAATTAGAGAATTAGAAAACGAACAAGAATGGATTCAAGCCTTCTCCATAATTAAACAATTAAGAACCCAACTAGATGAGGATAGTTACCTAGAATTAGTTAAGGAGGCAACGCAAAAGGAAAATTACAAAATGGCTGCTTTATTTATTAATAGTAAGATGATTGCTGTAACAGGCTTTATGCCTATGATAACTCTGTATAATGGCAGGTTTACGTGGGTTTGTGATTTAGTCACTGATAATTCCTATCGTTCAAAAGGATACGGAGAAGCACTTATTGAGTATGTTCAGAATTGGTCAAAGGAAAATGGTTTTGATATCGTCTCTCTCTCTTCCGGATTACAACGCAAAGATGCTCACCGCTTCTATGAGCAAAAAATGGGATACAATAAAACTAGTTATGTATATTTGAAAAGAGTATAAAAAAATAAATAAGTCTTCGTCATTGAAGTCTTTTTCAAACATTAAAAACGCCCTTCTACAACTCCCAAATTCGCAGTATTTGCTCATTTAATGCATGTGAACAAGTATTTAGCAGATTTATAGAATGATAATAAGAATTTTCCACAATATGTATTCCATAAAAATGAAATTCTTCAATTAATCTTAAATTAAATAGGCAAATTACGTTGATAAATTAGCAACGTAATTTGCCTATTTTCATTCATTATCACTAAAAAACTATTTTTAAATGAAGGATTCATTAATCTTGTGGAATGGACAAAATGATTTTCCCTAAGTTTTCTCCCTTTTCCAATCTCCATAGTGCCTCGGTTGCTTCCTCCAGTGAAAAGGTTTTGTCCAAAATAGGACGAATTTTGTGTTTTTCCACAAACTTGACCATATCAGCAAAATCTTGTGAACTCCCCATCGTTGAGCCTATCACTGAAATTTCTTTTACAGTCATACTTGGCAAAAGGAGATTTGGTACTGGTCCTCTTGTCGCTCCGAAGCTAACGATTCGGCTTCCAATCTTACCAAGTGACACCAGTGTTTTAAATACTTCCCCGCCAATACTGTCGATGGATAGATCAATGCCGCCAGTTAATTTCTGCAATTCCTCTGACCAATCATCTGATGTGTAGTTGACACCTCCGGTTGCACCAAAGAGTTTTGCTTCTTCAATTTTTTCTTCTTTGCTTGATGTTACATAAACATCTGCACCGAGTGCGGATGCAAACTGAACGAGATAGGTGGCTACTCCGCCGCCAACTCCAGGGATCAGCACGGTTTCACCTTTTTTTACTCTACCCTTTGTTACGAGTGCACGGTAGGCGGTCAAACCAGCAAGCGGGAGCGCTGCCGCTTCTTCCCATGATAAATGGGACGGTTTTGAATAAATATTTTCTGCTGGCACCTTCACATATTGAGCATATGTTCCGTCAGTAGGATTTCCAAGAATGGAGAAATCAGCTCGTTTTTTGTTCCTATCATTGCCCCAATGCAGACCGGGATTGATAATCACTTCCTCCCCGTTTCTGACATTATTAACTTCATCACCAACTGCAATAACTACCCCTGCACCATCGGAGCCTGGAATAGCAGGCAACTGCATACCAGGATACCGCCCTTGTACGACCATCAAATCTCGTCGATTAAGAGCTGCAGCTCGTAATTGGACCACGACTTCTTTCGAACCGGGATTAGGTGTTTCTTTCTCTTCCAGCTTCAGCTTGTTTGCTTCTCTTAATATCATTGCTTTCATATGAATTGACCCATTCCTTTCGTCTTTAGCTCAAGTTATAAAATTTTCGTGTCTATCTTTTTCCATTGCGGTTATATCACCTTGACTTAATTCGATGTCAAAGAAATGGAAGTTTTCTTCTTTTTGTGTGTAGACTTCGTTCATTTATTAACATACAACCTTCGGGTAACACGAAGTCAATAATTTTTAATAGTTTTTTCATTTACTCATGAGAGGTTTTACAAATTAGGTATTCAACGTACTATTGAACATATCATCTTCGAGTAACACGAAGTCAATAAATTAATTTATTAAAATGTGGTATGTCAGTGAAAGAAATTCAAAAGATATTTAGAGCTAAGTTTGAAAGGAGATACACCAATCGAGGAACGTTATGAAATAATCCGAAAGCAAAAAGAGGCGGTTTTTTAATCAATTAGAAGAAGTTAAATTAATAAAATTAAGAACTTTCCGTTCCACAACAAAAACAAATATTCCTTGTAAAACTTTTACATAAAAAAAAGGACTTTGCTGTTAACTAAAGAAAGCCTGTTAATTTAACAATCAACGGAGGGATAATGATTGCCCTTTTTTTTAAAATTATACATACGTCCACCCCCCTTTTTTATTATTAACATCTAATATAGAAGGTTGTACCATTTTTTATCAAAAAAATTTACATTTCTTAGTAAGGGGAAGAACAGATGAAATTAGATGAAATTAAGGGACAATATGACGCTATCTTTAGTCTGGGTGAGAATTGTATTCCTGCTTTAAAATTAAGAAAGTTTAACTTAAGGCAAATAGCGGGTCCTTTTGATTGGGTAGGAACACCAAAACTTAAAAATGTAAGCGTTTTAATAAGTACCGACTTTGCTGATTTTTTAAACCTAAGTAATTTAATAGTTCCACAGTACGCATCTGAAGAAGATGTCCTTGTTGTTGATTCCGTAAATCACATATCCTTTAATCACGATTTTAAAACAGATGTTAATACATTAACTAATCTTCCCAGCTTACCACAAGTACAAGAAAAGTATTCCATCCGTATCAATCGGTTTATCGATACGCTTACCACCTCTCAGCGTTTACTATTTATTAGAACGAATGCAACAATAGCAGACATATTGGAGTTAGAAAGAATATTGTCTCAAAAGGTTAAAAATCAATATTCTATCCTTGTGGTTAACCATACATCTGTCAATAAATTACTAGAAGTAGATTGGAATATAAATAATGTATGTTCTATCGAGTTGCCAAATGAAGAAATTTGGGAAGGAAATGACGGTTGGTGGGAAAGTATTTTTCAAGGGATAACCTTAGCTTAAAAACCTTTCCAAAATACGCTGCTGAAAATAATAGGAAGTTTTTCATTGTATCTTCCATAATACCCAAACTAAAGGTAGACCTTTTTACTTTAATTTATTAAGTAATCTAGGACAGTAAACAGCCCCTCTACATAGAAGGGTAGAAAACATTCATATAAAAGAAATAATTATTAATAATAGATTATGCTTTTAAAATAAATGGTACGTGGTCTTTGGATATAACAACACCTCCCAACTTGTTGGCAAGTAGGAGGTGTATATTACTCGTTAATTAGTATGGATAATTATTTTTACTTTATAGAAGTTTTGCAATGTACCATGTATACCGTATAATGCTAATAATATTAAATACAGCATCATAACAGTAGCAATTTCCCTTGTAAAAAATGCAATCACAGCAATCAAAAGGATTGAAAAAGTATGTAGCAATTTGTTGTTCATAGAAGACCTCAGTATATATATTTAATCCTGTTTATTTTACGATAATAAGTCTAGGTTTTAATTTTTATTTTTTCATCTGTTGAATCTATTAATGATAGGAAGGCTTACCAGACCCTTTAATCTAATGAGGATGTAGCATTAGTTTATTTATTTAAACGAAAACGTATTTTTTCTTTAAAAAGGACACCATTACTCAACTAAGCTATTTAGGGTACAATTCCTTCCTCAACGAAACTACTCAGCTAGACCAAAAGCAAAAAAAGAGCATTAATCCTGTCTTTCTGGATTAATGCTCCCGGTTGTGAAAAATAATTATATAAAAAATCTAGATGATATAAACATTTTTGTTGTTCTTTTAATACACGAAATGAGGTCACAAAGTTTCTAGGCTATTACTCACCTACCAAACCATCATTATCAGCATCGTGCATATAGGGGTATAACCAATGATCCCTCGTTATTGGCATACTGTAACCTGCTTCTTTGGCTTCTTTAATTGTCACCTGTCCATTTCCGTTTGTATCAACACTAGAAATATCACCGTCGTTTGTGTTTGAACTAGTTGAATCACGTGACTCGCTGCCTGTGAGACCGAGTGATGCGTTTACTTCATCAGGGTTCACATTATCAAATGTATCAACAATCTCTTTTCCCAGTAAAGTATAGGTATACTGATAACTTGATGGAATCTGCGTTTTCGTATCCGGATATGTGATTATTGCCTCAAAATTAGTGGCTCCACCTGCCTTACGAATCGCGTCTTCCATATAAGCCTGATCACCATGTCGGTTAAGAGTACTATTTTGTGGAGTAATATTGTACGCATTTGATACCCCTCCAAGGGAGTCAGCAATGATATGTCCTTCATCTAAAACATCACTTTCGACACCAGGAACCTTTGCCTCATCAGGGTAGTATCTGCCAGAAGATAATACTGGTTCGTTATTGTCATCTTGTAAAATAATTTCATCAGCAATGACACGAACTAGTTGTCCGTATTTATTTGTAAATGCCCAATATTCACGGGTCCCATAACCAATGTCAACCACGACATTAGGTTCACGAATTCCAGACAAATCACCACCATCAACTTCAATAAGTTTGTAACCTGAGAAAAGTTCCTTAATAGGTTGGGTTGGTGTTTCTTTTTCTACTGTATCATCAGCCGCCGTTGTGACCGTTTCTTCTTTTTCACTATTTTTATTTGCATTGTCTGTGGCTACTTCTTGTAAATCTGTTTCTTTGATGGATGCATCTTCTAAGTTGCTACAACCAACAATAAAGATGGCCGTTAAAAGTAAGATTAAATAGTTCAGTTTCTTTTTCAATTCAGGACTCTCCTATTATCAATTCAAATTTGTCGCTCTAAAAATTTTTGATCCATATTAGAACATACCGAAAACACCTAATTCACTTTTCAAATAGGTATTGAACTGGCATATTCACCTTGCTAATAGGATAATTATAAAAGGGATATTCTTCACAATTTTGATCCAATTAACCGCCTTATAACATTTCTATAATTTCATATCTGAAAGCACCATGCACCTACTATAAATTTTAACTTAAATCAATTATACCTTTAAATTAGCATAATAGCTTATTACACTTCTTGCCAATTTAGTAGCATAAGAACAGTGATTCTGAAAAAAAAGAGGCCATCCTTTTTTTGGACAGCCCCCTTTTCCGCCAATTATAAATTTCTAGTAGAGCTCGACATTATTAAAGAAGGTATCACCAAAATAAATTGGCTTTCAGTCATTAAAAACTATGAGAATACGGCGATTTTGCGTGCGATAGATTCTGTTAAACGAGATGCTACCTTTGGAACAGCCAATTTAATAATTGGTGTTAATACTGCACCTGATAATCCGCCTGCATGGATTTCCACCGTACAAGTCATCATTGTTTTACCATTAACATCTTCCGCAGTAAAGCGTCCGCTCCCTGTAAAATTATCTGATAGACCTTTTAGATTAAATTTAATATTTGAAGGTTCATTCCATTCAGTAATATCTACCTGTGCTTGTATAGTTTTTTTAATACCCTTCAAACTACCTTCAAATGTCCAAATCGATTGCTTGTCATTTATGATTTCATGTTCTTTATAGGCTGGTACTGCCGTTGCCCATTTTTCAAGATCACTGACATAATCCCAAACTGCTTGTACATCTACTGGAACTACTACACTATGCGTTCCCGTTGCCATTATGATCCCCACCTTCATTATGTATGAATTGTAACCTTACATTTCTACAAATTAATTATTACATAAACAAGCAAAAACTTACACTATTAGTTTTATAACACTTTCTTTCTCCTAATGACCCAATTATTTGTAAATTAAATTTTTCGTAACTTCCACGAACCGCACATCCAATGAAATAACAGGGCTAATTTTTTTAAACTACTTTAATGGCAGCTGGATATCCGTTTCTGATGCATTTGTAGCAATACGACAACTACTTTCGTCGTTTCTCTGCTAGCATTTGTTGATATATTAGCTAAATCCTTGAAACTAAATTTATTTAACAGTTCTCACGTATTCAACTATGTTCCACCAATTATTAATCTTACAAATTCTCAGCAGAATTAATCATCCCTAACCAATTTGAAGATTTTTTTCTTAAATAATCATAAAAAGTTTTGTACTAACCTGTCCGTTTGAAATATAAGAAAAGGATTAGATAAAATGACACCAAAGAAGCTGGCAAGCCCAATAATGATGAATAATAAAATCCCTGGAATCAAAAAGCTTTGAAATGGAGACTCCGCTAACAGCTCATCCGACATTCCTAACGTACTACCATTAGGTTTGAAAACTAATCCTATGCCTGTAGCAACGGCAGATATTCCTACAAGCAATAGTATTGTACCAATCCAATTATAAAACCCTGTTCTTTTATTCCTCAACTTTCCACATCTCCTTTCTATGTGAGTACATGGAAGTAAAATCCTCTCCCTTTATTTTACTATCAAGAGACTGTAACAAATTTGTATATACTGTGAATTAAAGTTGCTTACTTAAGAAATGTAAATTTTTAATCACGTCAAAACAGCAAAACTTTTCGAGACATTATTTATGTCGCAATCGGGACTTAGTGCAAGATGGTCATTGTTTCATATCATATGAATATATATAGTATCAACCAAAAATTAACTTAAGGTGGATATAAATAATGGATAAGAGAGTCCAATTTGACTTTGAAATTGATTTCACTAACGGCGGAGGTTTACAGGGACAGGGTTTTCGTCTTGACATTAATGATGACGACATTTCTGATGGTGATTTAGCGAAGTATATCGTAGAAGATATGAGGTTGCTAATGGTTGGGAAAGTCCGGATTTTCAACAAAAAAATAATTAAGGAAAAACACAAGCGGAAATAAGAATCAGATTCCATAAAAAGGAATTCATCTTTCAAATAGCTTGATGTCAGCAACCTCTTAGCTATGACTATAATACAAATTAAATAGGAGGACATGTTTTATGTCCTCCTAAGCTTGTTATCTAGTAAATGCTGCTGGTACTCCGCCGTCGACTGTAATCATGCAGCCTGTCGTTTTCTCTGCTTTTGAGGAAGCGAAGTAACTGATTGCTTCTGCTATGTCTTTTGGATAGATGTTGACAAGCAATGTTGTGCGTTTGCGGTAATGATCTTCTAATTGGTCTGGTTCTATGCCATATGCTGCGGCTCTCTCTTCGCGCCATCTTGATCCCCAAATGGCAGAGCCTTGCAGCACAGCATCTGGCAGGACAGAGTTTACGCGGATTCCAAATTCTCCGCCTTCTGCTGCGATGCAGCGGGCTAGATGTGTTTCCATTGCTTTAACTGCACTGTATGCTGCGGCGTTTTTGCCTGCATAAACGGAGTTTTTCGAGCCAATGAACACCATGCTTCCGCCAAGTGCCTGTTCCTTCATCTGTTTGAATGCTTCTCTTGCAACAAGGAAATAGCCTGTTCCAAGTACATTCATGTTTAAGTTCCACTCTTGTAAGGTTGTTTCATCAAACGGACTGGATGTCGCTAATCCAGCGTTGTTGACAATGATATCAACACCTCCGAAAGTAAGTGCTGTTTTTTTGTATGCCTCTTGAACTGCTTGTTCACTTGTAACATCCATCTTAACTGCAAGCGCACGCTCTTCCCCATACAGTTCGTTAATTTCTGCAGCAATTTTTTCAGCACCCTCTAAATTCAAGTCTGCCAACACTACATGTGCGCCTTCTGACGCTAACAGTCTGCAAGTCTCACTGCCGATTCCGCCTGCTCCACCCGTTACAAAGGCTACTTTTCTTGAAAACTCTGCCTCTTTTGGAGCAAGTGACAATTTGTACAGCTCTAATGGCCAGTATTCTACATTAAACGATTCATTTTCATTTAAAGAAACAAATTCTCCTAATGCTGTTGCGCCTTTCATTACTGCAATTGCTCGATGGTAAAGGGCTCCGCTAACTTTGGACATGGCCACATTTTTGCCTGTATTAATCATTCCGATGCCTGGAATTAAGATAACACGGGGAGCTGTTTCGAATATTTGGTCGCCTTCGTTTTTATTTCGGTCAAAATAGGCAATATAGGCTTGTTTAAATGCTGCAATCCCTTTTTTCACTTCTTCTTTTAACAGCCCAATATCTTTTGTTGATGGATCCCATTCCACATACAGTGGAACCATCTTCGTATGAACTAAGTGATCAGGACATGCTGCTCCTACCTGTGATAAGCTCTTTACATCATGACTGTTCACAAACTCAAGGACATCTTCTCCTCTGTCGTAAGTCAAAAGCATCTTTTTCTCTTCACTGACAGCACCGCGAATAATTGGCATGATTGCCGCAAGAATTTCTTCTGCGTCTGCATTGCTTAAGGCTTCATATTTAGCGCCGCCGAATACTTGATTAGTTTCTATCTTCCTATTAATATAGGACTCTGCTTCATTAATAATCGCAATTGTTTTTTCATAGCTTTCCTTTGCTGTATCTCCCCAGACAACAAGACCATGCTTCTCCATCAACACTAATTCTGCATTGGGATTATTTTTCACACCTTCTGCAATCATTTTAGATAATGTAAAGCCAGGACGAATGTACGGTACCCACACAAAACGGTTGCCATATATTTCTTCCGCGATTTGCTTGCCATTATCAGCACAGCACAGGCTGATAATCGCATCAGGATGTGTGTGATCGACATGTTTAAATGGCAGGAATGCATGTAATAATGTTTCAATTGATGCACGAGGATGCTTGCTGTCAATCATGCAATGTGACAAGTATTCTACCATTTCCTCATCAGGCATTTCGGCTTTTTCCAAAAGCGGGCGGATGTCGTCAAGATTCAAACCTGTGAAGTTATGCGCTTTCATTGTTGCTAGATCTGAACCGCTTCCCTTCACCCACATCACTTCTACATCACGTCCTCTAAAATCCTTAACCGTCGTCTTCATAGAAGTGTTTCCGCCGCCCCAGTTGCAAACAGCACGGTCTGTGCCGATTAAATTAGAACGGTATACTAGCTCATCCAAACCTTGTGCTAATTTTGCTGCCTGTTCTTCCTGCCATAAACTTTTCACCATTTTTGTTTTCCTCCGTTTATCTTTAATTATGTTTGTTTTATCTGATTTTATTATAACTTATGTTTGTTTATTTTGTATATATTTTTGTTTTATTTTTATTTAGTTTTATTTATTTGTCTTTTACAAGGATATATGTGGCTTTAATTGGTCCGTGGACACCGACAATGAGATTAAGCTCTATATCGGCACTATTGCTTGGTCCTGTAATGAAATCAATGCAGCTTGCAATCTCTTGTCCCTCTGAAACTAGCTTAGAAATAGCGGTTGCTGCCTGCGTCATTCGTGGCACTATCGTGCTTTGTGGCACAATCGCAATAAATGTTTTCGGAAGCAAGCTAACAGATCTGCCTTTATTGCGATTACTAAAAAGCAGCACAGTACCAGATTCCGCTAGCGTCATATCACTAATTGTGATACCTACATCAGCCTGTTCTGCTGCTACTATATTCTCTGCCGTTTTTGTATGATCCCAAATATAACTGCTTATTCCATCCTCTTCCCATTTTTTGCGCATATTTGCATTAAAGCCATACTCTAAAAAGCGGGAGTCATCATATGTAATGACTGTTTTCAGCTGTTCACTTTTCAGGATATTTGCCATTGTGTCTGTTACCTCGTTTGCTTGCACTTCTAAAAACTGCGTATGAATAACCTCACACTGTTTTTTCAGCACAGCAGCAAGCTCATGTTGATTTGCGTCCTTTAAGACATTCCACTGTGGATTATGCTTCCAGACAGGTTTTGTGGTTGCGGTTTTTCTCGTCCGCTGCAGCTTATGTGCGACATGGTCCAAAAATGAATCTCTGTTCATGATATTACCGGCCATTTTACTGCTCCTCCTGCTGTTGTTTTTGTTTATACCAATCTCGGAATCTTTGTTTGCTTGGTGCTGGCAAATCACGCGTATCTGTCCATAGCTTTACAGGTCCTGGACCGCTTTTAATACTGTTATCCTTTGTAATTGGCTTTAAGACTGCTGGTGCTGACTTTGTGCCTGCCTTATAGACACTTGGGTGCTTAACAGCAAACTCATACCCCTTCATTGCCAGCTTTTCAGCCATTGGTGCTTTCTTCTCATCCTCGACGATTTTCCGGCGGTGCTTAATCAGCAATTCATGGAGCGGAATCTTGACAGGGCAAGCATCTGTACATGCAGCACATAGAGAAGAGGCATATGGCAGCTCTTTATAGTCATCATATCCGCCTAGTAATGGGGTCAGCACTGCTCCAATTGGACCAGGATAAATCGAACCATATGAATGACCGCCAATATGACGATAAACTGGGCAAACATTAATGCACGCGGCACATCTTATACAATGAAGTGCACTTTGAAACTCTGTTCCAAGAATATTAGATCTTCCATTATCGACAATCACCAAGTGAAATTCCTCTGGACCATCCACATCAAAAGCTTCCTTTGGACCAGTTAATCCAGTGATATAGCTAGTGAGCTTTTGCCCGACAGAGCTTCGGCATAGCAGACTGACAAGAACATCGAGCTCCTCCCACGAAGGCACAATTCGTTCCATCCCCATAACCGTAATTTGTGTTTTGGGAAGCGCCGTAACTAGGCCTGCATTTCCTTCATTTGTGACAAGGCAAACTGTTCCCGCATCTGCTACTGCAAAATTGCAGCCTGTAATGCCTAAATCAGCTGAAAGGAATTCCTGTCTCAGCTGTTCTCTTGCAAATAGAGCTAATTCTTCTGGTACCTCTGTTTTTTGATAGCCTTTCTTTTCTTTGAATGTGTCGCGGATTTGTTCTTTATTTTTATGCAGTGCAGGTACAACAATATGGGAGGGTGGATCATGATCATCAAGCTGGAGAATATATTCGCCTAAGTCTGTTTCAATAACTTCACAGCCCGCTGATTCAAGCGTTTCATTCAAGTTGATTTCCTCTGTCACCATTGACTTTGATTTGACGATTTTTTTGGCTTGCTTTTTTTCGACAACATTTTTAATGTATTCTGTTGCTTCCTCTTTCGTTTTTGCGAAAAACACATGGCCGCCACGTTTCGCCGTGTTTTCACTAAGTTGTTGTAAATAATAGTCCAGATTATCAAGTGTATGTGTGCGGATTTCCTCCCCAAGCTTACGCCACTCTTCCCAATCACCTAATTCTTCAACAGCAGCAAGGCGCTTTCCTTGCATTCTCTCTTGTGCGGATGTAACAGCAGATCTCATAAAGTTATCTTCTAATCCATCGTTAACTCTTATAAAAAATGGCTGATCACCTATTTTCATCGGCATGCTTTTTCACCTCACTATTCAGTACTTCTGCAATATGCATCACTTTAATTGGTTTGTTTTGTCTATTAATATAGCCGCCAATATTCATCAAGCAGCCGCAATCGGCCCCGATTAGGACATCTGCATTTACAGCTTCAACGGAGTCGACCTTTTCTTGAACCATCTGCTCGGAAATTGGTCCCATCTTAACAGAAAATGTTCCTCCGAAGCCGCAGCAATTTTCACTGTTTGGCAAGCTGTTAACCTGTAAACCATCCACATGTGAAAGCAGCTTTAAAGGTGCATCCTTAACTCCAAGCAGCCTTGTCATATGGCAGGAGCGATGATAGGTGGCACACGCAGGCAAACTTGCCTGTACATCCTCGACTTTTAACACGTCAACAATAAATTGGGTCAGTTCATACGATTTGGCTGCAAGCTTCTCCGCCTTTTCCTGCCATGACTTTTCTTCCTTAAAAAGATGGGGATACTCATGGAGCATTGCAACACAGGAGCCAGAAGGAGCGACTACATAATCTGACTGCTCAAATGTCTTAATCATATGCTTAGCTACCTCTTTTGTTTCTTTATGATAACCACTGTTATAGGAAACTTGGCCACAGCATGTTTGCTGCTCTGGAAAATCAACCTCGCAGCCTAGTCTTTCCAATAGCTCTACAGAACTTTTGCCTACATTGGCATAAAACATATCTGCTAAACAAGTTATAAATAATGAGACTTTCATAATTACCTCCTAAAAAACCTCTTCTTGTAAGCCTTTTTCTTGATTCTTTTTCTATTATACTACCATTATGTTGTTTTTTCATCTGTTTTTATTTGTTTTATTGTTTATTTGTTTGTTTTTATTTTTGGATAACTTTATTTTTATTTGTTTCGAATAACTATCGGTAATTTAGATATAAAAAAAACCTGCAAACAGTTAGTTTGCAGGTTAGACATTTTCTTATAGTGTTTTTTCCCATTCTGCGACTTCGCTGCGCACGATTGGCGCTACTTCCTTACCGAGCAATTCAATTGCTTTCATCACATCTTCATGCGGCATACTGCCGACAGGTACATGCAGCATAAATCTTGTAACACCTACATGCTTGCGTAGGTGTATAATTTTGTCTGCAACAGTACGAGGATCTCCAACATATAGAGCCCCTTCAAAGCTTCTTGCGGCATCAAAGCTTGCTCTGCTATAATGGCCCCAGCCTCTTTCCTTGCCAAGAACATTCATGGCCTGTTGTGTGGATGGGAAGAATTTGTCTGCTGCAGTTTCTGTTGTTTCTGCGACAAACCCATGCGAATGTGATGCAACAGCAAGCTTGGCAGGATCATGACCAGCCTGAGCTGCTGCTCGTTTATAAAGCTGTACAAGCGGTGCGAATTGGACAGGGCTTCCGCCAATAATCGCTAAACAAAGCGGAAGTCCAAGAATTCCTGCACGCACAGCAGATTCAGCGTTACCGCCGCTTCCTATCCAGATGGGTAATGGATCTTGAACAGGGCGAGGATAAATCCCTCTGTTATTGATGGAAGGACGATGCTTTCCGCTCCATGTGACCATTTCAGAAGCCTGCAGCTTCAAAAGCAAATCCAGTTTCTCATCAAAAAGCTCATCATAATCTTGTAAATCATTGCCGAACAATGGGAAGGACTCAATAAATGAACCTCTGCCAGCCATAATTTCCGCTCTTCCGTTTGAAATCCCATCAAGCGTGGAGAAATCCTGAAAAACTCTGACAGGATCTGCTGACGACAATACGGTAACTGCACTTGTCAATCTGATTCTGTCTGTTTGTGAAGCTGCTGCTGCAAGGATAACAGCTGGTGAAGATGCTGCATAATCCTTTCGGTGATGCTCACCAACACCAAAGATGTCGAGACCTACCTTATCAGCTAAAACAATCTCCTCGACAACTTCTCTTATTCTTTGAGAATGCGGAGCCGTTTTGCCTGTATTTACATCAGGCGTCGTTTCCACAAATGTACTAATTCCAATTTCCATCCTATTGCCTCCAAATTTCACTTTTTTCGCAAATTATTTTCTTTCCTATATAAACAGTAGTATATCATGAATTCAACTATTTTGACTTAAAGATATTTTTTTACTGAAAAAATAGTGAAATTTCTCCTGTAAAAGGGGTGTTTTCATAAGAAGTTATCCTTTTGCGAACGATAATGAAAATACTTCCTTGTCTTTACCTAAATTGGACTATTTAATATGTTCCCCAATTGATAAGATAAATGTAAAAAAACATAAATGAGGAATGATTATTTCGTGAAAAGCATCGATCACCTTTTTTTCGACTATGCCAGTGAACGGCATTTAACAAACACTGAGAAGGAAATCCTTTTGTTTCTTATCAGAAAAAAATTGGAAAACCAAACATTAAGTATCCGGCTTGCTGCAAATGAACTGTTTGTATCGACAACAACCATCATTCGCCTTTGTAAAAAGCTCGGTTTCAGCGGCTATAGTGAATTTATTTATCATTTAAATTTGAAGGCATCGAAGCTTGTTGAGGACGATGCTGAATACATAGAGGACATCCACCAGCCTTTGATCGAGGCTGTCGAAACATTTAAACAGCATTTTGAACAAACGTTTGATTCATTAAATGAACAAAGCATCGAGCGTTTTATACAGGAAATCAAAGAAAATAACATGATTTATTTTTATGGAGCTGGTTTTTCGACGTTATTTGCAAACTACCTTTCGAAGAAATTCGAGTTATTCGGCTATTATGTATCAAACTCTTCAACTAGTGACAGCAGAGCGATATTTTTAAACAATATTGAAAAATACCGGCTGCTAATCGTCTTTTCCCGCTCTGGGAATACGCAGAAGGTTTTGGAAAAGGTTCAGCTAGCAAATGACAGAGGCTTGACGACGATTCTGTTCACCGGAAATAGTAAAAGTGCGACAGCAGAGGCTGCAGACATTGTGTTCACTGTACTTGATCCTACGATAGAATCGCAGCATGAATTTGAAGTAACTTCTTATGAATCTAATATGTTTATGCTTATCGACCTGCTTTTAGCTTTGGCTGTCAAAAAAGGAATCATCACAGAATATTAACTAATTCTTCTGTAACATGTTACATGTTTGAAAGACAAAGTACAGATGGCGTGAATCCCCTTTCAAAGGAGGGCAGCCGCCATTATACTTTAACTATAAATTGATAACGCTTTCGCACTAAAAGGAGGATCATATATGAAAAAAGTGGTTAATGGTCTCCAAGCCTTTGGAAAATCATTGTTCGCACCAATATTGCTATTACCGATCATCGGACTTTTTATCGCTTTCGGTAATGTTTTCGGTAACGGAAATCTAGCTCAATACGTTCCGTTTCTCGAAATTCCCATCATTCAAAATACAGGAAAATTCATTTCTGCTTCTGCCGTTTCCATCCTGCAGAACCTGGCATTAATATTTGCTGTCGGAATACCAATCGGCCTCGCCAAAAAGGATAAAGGCTATGCAGCCTTAACAGGGCTTGTCACCTTCGTTATCTTTATCAATGCGATGCATCAGGTGTTGGAGCTTGCCGGCCGGATTGTACCTGCTGAGGCTATGCAGCTTTCTGGACAAGCTATGGTTTTAAATGTGCAAGTTCTTGAAATGGGAGTTTTCTCTGGTATCATGCTCGGGGCACTTGTTGGTATTTTGCATAACAAATTTTGTGACATCGAGTTTAAAGGCGTTTTTGCCATCTACTCTGGTCATCGCTTTGTCGCTATTCTCGCCATTCCAAGCGCGATGATTTTAGGGGCGTTAGCAGCAGAGTTTTGGCCAATCGCCCAAAATGGAATTACTGCATTGGCAACTGGTATTAAAAATCTTGGTGTGTTTGGTCTGTTAGTTTATGGATTTTTAGAAAGAATCCTCATTCCGACAGGGCTTCATCATCTTGTTTACACACCGTTTCTTTATACAGAGCTTGGCGGTGTTGCCCATATTGGCTCTGAAATCATTTACGGTGCAAGAAACATTTACTTTGCGGAAATGGCTGACCCTGCTATTAAAGTATTAAGCGATACAGTTAACTGGGATGCCCGGGGCTTAAGTAAAATGTTCGGCTTAATGGGTGCTGCACTTGCGATGTATGTGACAGCAGACAAAAAGAAAAAGAAAATGGCAAAGGCTATTCTTTTCCCTGCTGCCTTCACTTCCTTTTTATTAGGTGTAACAGAACCGCTTGAATTCGCCTTTTTATTCACAGCACCATTACTGTTTGTAGTACATGCGATTCTGACAGGTACTGGAATGATGCTGCTGAGTATATTCGGTGTACATGCAATTGGCGCAAACGGCTTTATCGACTTCCTGCTGTACAACCTCCCACTTGGGACAACGAAGTCTAACTGGCCAATGTTCATTGTAGTCGGTTTATTGATGGCAGCGTTATACTTCATCATCTTCCGCTTTTTAATCTTGAAACTGAACTTAAAAACACCAGGACGAGAAGATGAAGCAGCTGCAGAAACAAATTCACAAGAAAAATCAACAACAAAGAAAGTCATTCCGAACGGCCCTCCTGCTGAATTAGGTGCCACCATTATTGGAGCACTTGGAGGCAGTGACAATATTGAAAATGTAGACAATTGCTATACAAGATTGCGGTTAATTTTAAAGGATCCAAATGCTGTTAATGAACAGGTACTAAAGGAAACAGGCTCAAAAGGAATTATTAAATCAGGCAACAATGTGCAAGTCGTATATGGATTAAATGTTAAAAGTGTTCGTGACCAAGTAGACCAACAATTAGGAGGAATATAACATGAAAAAATATATATTGGCAGTTGCAGGCGGAGGCAGCACTTACACTCCAGGAATTATCCGAAGCTTAATGGACAGACTGGAAGATTTGCCGCTCTCTGAAATTCGCTTCTATGATATTGATGGTGCAAGACAATCCAAGGTTGTTGTTGCAGCAAAAGCCGTTATCGCAGAGTATACGGATTCTATTCTCGTAACAGATACGACAGATCCACAAACAGCGTTTGAAAATGCCGACTTCGTGTTTGCACAAATGAGGGTGGGAAAATATGCATTGCGCGAGCTGGATGAGAAAATCCCCCTCTCTCACAATGTTGTTGGCCAAGAAACATGTGGTCCTGGCGGATTGGCATATGGACTTAGAACAATAGCTCCGATGATTGAACTTATTGACTATGTGGAGCAGTACGCTAAGGAAACTGCATGGATTGTCAACTATTCTAATCCAGCATCAATAGTCGCAGAAGGTGTCCGTAAGCTGCGTCCAAAGGCAAGGGTACTAAATATTTGTGACATGCCTGTCGCTACAATGCGTAATATTGCCGCAATACTCGGTGTCGAAAGAGAGGAACTTGTCGTTGACTATTTCGGACTAAACCATTTTGGCTGGTTCACACGACTTGAGGTTGATGGGATTGATCGACTTGCTGAAGTAAGAGAGCATGTTTATAAGCATGGCTTACTGACAGAGGATGTTTCCAAAATTGACTATCGTCATGCAGACTCTTCTTGGATTAAAACATTTAAAAACATTAAGCTGATTATGGATCATTTCCCTGAATACTTGCCAAATCCATATCTACAATATTACCTGTTCCCAGACCATATTGTAGAAACATCCAACAAAGATTATACACGTGCAAATGAAGTGATGGATGGCAGAGAAAAAACTTTGTTTGAAACAGTTGAGAAGTTTGAAGAGACTGGTATATTGGAAGATTCCTTCGCTGTAGGAGTACATGGAACCTTTATTGTCGATGTTACAGTGTCAATAGCTCAAAATCTTGGCAAACGCTATGTAGTGATGACAGAAAATAACGGCACGATTCCAAATCTTCCTGCAGACGCTATGATTGAAGTTCCTGCTTTCATTACAGCAGACGGACCTAAACCAGAATTTGTCGGAGATATTCCTTACTTCTACAAAGCAATGATTGAGCAGCAGCTTGCTTCTGAAAAAATCCTTGTCGAAGCTATCATAGAAGGATCCTATGAAAAAGCACTTCAAGCCTTTACGCTTAATAAAACACTTCCGTCTGCCAAAGTGGCTAAAGCCGTCTTAGATGATTTAATTGCAGCAAACAAAGATTTTTGGCCAACATTGAACAAAGAATATACAGAGGGCTTGCTAGTGTAAGCACACATTAAAAAACTCCGCTATTATTTTAGCGGAGTTTTTTTGCTGAACATCATGGGTTTGCTTCTTTCCAATCAATATTCAACAGTCTTTCTGTTCTCGTATCAAAAGTAAGATTAACCATAACGCCCACTTCTTTGTCCTTTTCCTTCACAATAAGCTTGAACTTTTCTGTGGAAGTGTTTTTTTTCTCTTCCTTCCCAATATGCTTATAGTCAACAATCTCACTGTTTGGGTATTTTTCCTTTGTTTTCGTCACTGCTATTTGCCCCCATTTAACATAGGAGGGCAGTCCTTTATCACCACTTGGTGCTGCTGACGTGTTCATTGCAAACAAAAAGCTGAGTAAAGTTATGCTAATTATACTTAGTATCGACTTACGCATCTTAACTCTCCTTTCTACTGCTGTTTCCTTCTATTATTCGCAATCTATGTTTTTTTATGTAAATCAATTCAAATAAATAGGTTAACTAAAAATAAAATATGGTTGACATATATTCCAACACCTTATATAGTAAATTTTAGTTATAATACATATTTATAAAGGATGGATTTTTGACATGAAGAAATGGAGAGCAATTGATATTACGATGGTAGCTTTATTTGTAGCGTTAATGACAATTGGCGCTAATGTAACAAACTTCTTAATAATTGCAGGTGTACCAATTACTCTGCAAACCTTTTTCGCCATAATGGCTGGTCTGTTGTTAGGTAAAAGGCTTGGCATGATTGCGATGATTTCCTATATGCTAATCGGCCTTGCTGGCTTCCCTATTTTCTCCGGACTTAGCGGTGGTTTAAGAATCCTAATAAGCCCAACATTCGGTTTTATTCTCAGCTATATTTTACTTGCTTATACAGTAGGTGCTATCCGTGAACGAAACAGCTCCTTGCCTGCATTTATTTTTAGCAGCTATGTCGGATTAGCGATTAATTATGTAATCGGTACTAACTGGATGTATTTTTCGTATAAGCTATGGGCACAAGCTCCTGAAAGCTTTTCCTATGAAATTGTTTGGGGCTGGATGATGCTTCCATTAGTTAAGGATCTTATTTTCACAGCCTTCGCTGGTGTCCTTGCAAACAGATTAAACAACTCCTATTTCAAAAAAAGCAGCTTACGAATATAAAACACAACAAAGGCCATGCATTCATGCACGGCCTTTGTTAATCTTCGACATGTTTTCTCTAAAAACGACTTGTTTATAAAAAACTTGTCACATCTTGCGGTTTCCCAAGAAATAATAATTCCCCATATTTATCTTACGTTAAATTCAAATGGGATATCGTAGCTGTCGAGATCTTTAAATAACAAATGAACGGTTGCTTCCCATTTTCCTGGGCTATTGAGCTGGAGATTTTCAGCAGTGTATTTTCCTTCCCCTGCCTTTTCAAGGGTAATGGAGGTTTGCTGGTCTCCTTGCTTTAATTCAATCGTGATTTGTTCAGGATCCTTTAAAGGATCTCTGTCATTATCAAATAAATTAACTTCATATTGATTTTGGATACCGGTTTTCTTTGGTGAAACAGCAAGACTTAAATTTTCATTATAAGAAATCTCTGCTTCACTGTAAAAAGGCTTATCTATCGGCAAGGTCGGTGTTTGCAGCTGTGTAAAGACGCTTGTCACTATTAGCAGAAGCACGCCAAGTACCATTTCTATCTTAATTGTTTTTTTATAGAATTTTTTCCTTGAAAGCATTGTTCTGCTTACAAGATGATATGCGCCAAAGCCAATCATTAAGGCAAAAATACCGACTTTCACAAGTAATGTGATTCCGTAAGCTGTGCTAACTAAGGAATGGAAGTCAGGTATCAGCAAGGAACCATTTACAGCACCGGAAATCGCAAGGACTGCAACAGTAAACAGTGCCCACATGGAATAAGCCTGCAATGTGTTCCAGTAAATATCATGCTGCTCTCCCTCTTTAGCAAAAACCCCTTCTTTTAAAAGGAAAATAATCACAATAATGCCACCAAGCCAAATGGAAGCTGCCGTCAAATGGAAAAAGTTCATGATGATTGCCACATTTTCATATGGTGAACTCGACGGATGACCAATGAACGCTTTGCAAAGGAGAATGCCAACAAAGCTGATGAGCGGCAAAATCCACAATCTTTTCTTTAATAGTGCTCCTTTTTTGAATATTAATACTTGTGCTAGCACTAATAGTAAGAAAAGTACCATCTGAATGGACCAAATTGTTCCTTCTTTTGTGCTTTGCAGTGTTTCAAGAAGCAAGGAAGGTTTTAATGCCTGGAAGAAGGATACACCTGCATTTACTTGCGTTTGGATAACGATAAAGGATAATAACCCTAATCCTATTAAGGTTAATGCAACAACTGCGTACCTTTTCGTTCTTCCTGCAATCTTAGGCTCCAATCCATTTGGCCTAAACCAAACAAGATAAAATAAAACCAGACCCATATAAAGGGAAAAACCACTGTATAGTAGGACTTTATTAATAGAGACACTTATCATACTGCTTTTGTCTGCTGTATATTGCTCTTGCGGAAGCACAACCCCCTCTGGCAGCTCGCCAATACTAAATGGAACTAATCCTGTTATCGAATGACCGTCAGCAGAGACAACACGCCATTCCATTGTATAAACATCATTCTTTAAATTGGCTTTCAAATCAACGGAGATTGTTTTATCCTCCACTGTCACATTGCCTTCATCAACCTTTTCACCAGCAGAATTCGTTACATTTAAAACAGCAAATCCCGATTGAATTTTTTCGTTATACTCAATCGTCGCTTTTGTTGGTGAATCATCCAAGCTTTCATTCTCACTCGGACTTGAATTGACGATATAGGCATGTGCAGAAGCATTCGAAATATTTATGGTGAATAACAGCATCATTACTAGAAATACACCAGAAAAAAACTTAAGTTTCATATTAGTCCATACACTCCCTTAACGCGAATACATCTATGTGCTACTTTGCACTTATTTTCTATTATATAGTTTGCTATACGCTGCGACAAACAAAAAGACCGCTTTATTGCTAGACATAAGTAAACACTAAAGTAATTTGCCTTTTGTCAAATGATGCTCTATCCTAGCATATTTTGCGGTTTCCGAGGAAATAAAAATAGCCATGTTTAAAGAAAACAAAACTGGCAATAATGTTGATAATCTACTTAAGGAGGTAAGTTAATGGAAGTAACAATGAGTGCAGATCAAGTTATTGCTGCAATCCAAGGTTTGCGTTCTAAGGGAGACCAATTAAACAAAAAGAAAATTAAAACAAACCACCCTGATTTAATGAGGCATGCTCTTCATTATTTTCCCGACTGGAACACTGCCGTTGAAAAAGCGAACTAATGTGCGGGTTTGCGTTTTTGTTTAATGTTCTAAAACAGAAATGTTAAAGCTTCCAAGATTTAACTTACATAATCTAAATTAGTCTGTCGTAATTTGACAGACTTCTTTTTAGTTATATGTGCGAATCAAGCTGTCCTTTGCATGTAATTTTAATAAATGGGAATGATGTAATTTATATCCTTTAAAAATGAGCGAGAATTTAAAAACTGTTGATTTACGATAGGAAGAGGGTTTAAGGATGAAAGATTTTTTTGCGTTGCTAAAGAATGGGAATAAATCAGCACTTTATGCAACGGTAATTAATACGCTGATTGCAGCAATAAAAGGAACAGCATTCGGGATAACGGGAAATGTAGCGATGTTTGCTGAAACAATGCATTCACTTGGTGATGCAGCTAATCAATTTTTTGTCTTTATCGGTTCCGCTTTAAGCAAAAAGGCACCAACTAAACGATTTCCTGGCGGTTTTGGCCGACTTGTTAATCTAGTTTTGTTATTTGCTGTTCTTATTGTTGGTATTATGTCCTATGAGACAATACGAGAAGGAATTGACCACTTATTTCATCCGACTGAATCGACTGGATTTTATTTAAATATCGCAGTACTTGCCCTTGCTGTTGTACTGGAATTTTTTGTGCTTATGAAAGCGATGAAGGAAATCGTGAAAGATGAGGGTGTCCCGTCCCGTGGCTTAAGCCTTTTTAAGAACAGCTTCCTTTATTTGAAGAAGGCAAATCCCGCCACAAAATTAGTCTTTCTGGAGGACATTGTAGCAACAGGCGGCGGTCTTCTCGCAATGCTCGCTGTCATCATTGCTCAGTATACTCCCTTCCATCAAGCCGAGGGTCTTGCTTCCATCATCATCGGAATATTTATGTTTTTTGTTGTTGGAAGAGTATTTTTGGATAATGCTGCTGGTGCTATCGGTGAAAGTGATGCGGAAATGGAAGGAAGAATCGGCATTATCGCTATGGCAGATCCAGATGTACGCGATATTCAGGACATTTCTGTCTATAAAGAAGGCGAAAACTTTCATGTTGAATTAAGTATTGAATTAGACAGTAAGCTAACTGTCGCACAAGCGGATCTTATTAGGCATCGCATTGAGGATCAAATTTTGGAGGAAAAAGGTGTTTCTGACGTCATAATTGAATATGACAAGGACGATGGCATTTTAAAGTGGAAAGAGCCAATTAATGAGATAAAAACACCATAAAAAAGAGGAAAGGCAGCCCCCTTTCCTCTTTTGCACATTATTCTTTAACAGCTTCTTCAAAAGGTGCGTAAAAAATCCCTTTCGGCGCTAATATATCTGTTTCCGTTTCTTCTTCCTTACCGTTAACCGTATAGGTTCCTGCTGGAAAGTAATCATAAAAGCCTGATTGAATATGGAGCTCGACATAATACTCGTCCAGTTCTTTCAATAATTGAATATATTCATCTTTATCAAGCACTTCGCCAAATTCATCTAGCTCAAAGTTTTCCTTAATGGCATCAGTAAGCTCTTCATGTGAATCAACTGTCACGAATAAATCAACATCACAGCATTCCATACAAAGTAATACCTCTTCCCCTCTAATCTCTTCATAAGACTCTTTTACTATATCCTGTAATAATTGATTGATTATATCAGCATTTTTTAAGATCATTGTCGTTTTCAAAAAAAAACCTCCATGTATAGCACATGTAAGAAAGATAAATCATATTTGGGCATATAGTCAAGTAATAACCTAAGAATAAGGAAACTACATAACAATTTCCTTAAGTAGCTTAAAGGATTCGAGTCTTTCTTGATGGCTATATAAAGCTGTGTTTACAATAACTTCATCTGCTTGCGTCTCCTTCAAAAACGCCTCGAGCTTTGCTGCAACTATTTCCTGTGTACCAATAATAGAAGATTTAAGCTGCTGTTGAACTACGGACCGCTCATATGGACTCCATATTTCATCCATGTTTTCAACAGGCGGCATCATTTGCGTTGGTCTGCCTCTTATTAAGCTTAAAAATTGCTGCTGTGAGGATGTCGCTAAATATTTAGCCTTTTCCTCTGTCTCAGAAATGATTACGTTGGCCCCAACCATAACATAAGGCTTTTCAAGCACTGTTGATGGTTTAAAATTCTGGTGGTAAATTTGTAATGCTGGGATAGTGTAATCTGATGAAAAGTGGCTTGCAAACGCAAATGGCAAACCAAGCTCTGCTGCCAGTTTTGCACTGAATCCACTTGAGCCTAGCAGCCATATTGGAATGTTCAAGCCTTCCCCAGGAATAGCTCGCACAGGCAAGCCTGTTTGCTCATAGGGCCTTAAAAATTGGCGTAAGTCCTCAAGCATTTCCGGAAAGTCACTACCGTCCCGTTTTCCGCCCCTGCGCAATGCATTCGCCGTTAACTGGTCACTTCCCGGGGCACGTCCAAGCCCTAAATCAATTCTGTTTGGATATAAAGACTCTAATGTCCCAAACTGTTCGGCAATAACTAATGGTGCATGGTTTGGCAGCATAATACCACCAGACCCGACACGTATTTTGCTCGTGCCTCCTGCTATATATCCAATCAGCACAGACGTAGCACTGCTCGCAATGCCTGGCATGCTGTGATGTTCTGCAACCCAATACCGATTATATCCCCATTTTTCCGCATGCTGTGCTAAATCTAATGAATTTTTAAAAGCAGCAGCTGCTGTACTTCCTTCTGTAATTGGCGATAAATCAAGGACAGAAAACTTAGCATCTTTTAATGTTTTCGACATTTTTTCTGACCTCCTTTTGTTCTCTATATTACTATAGAATGATTACAGTCCTAGAAGCAATTTTCCTGCTTACAGCTATTCCTTTAAGCTTTTAATATACTCCAATGTTTGCTCATGATAAGGCTTCATTAAGTACTCAATCGGCTGGTATGGTGAAACAACTGGCACCTTCTTATCATTAATAATTCGGATAATTGGTTTTGCTTGTGATTTGGATGCCGTTATCTTCCATTCACCTGCTCTTTTTTCCAGCGTTAAATCAATAATTCCAAGATGATTTCCCCAAAAGCCTGCTTGAACGGTTGGCTTTCCATTTATCGTTCCGGCCTGATGGTTAATGACATCTGTATTCTTTTCACCATTTTTCGGAAACAGGCCATGAGAATGTCCAAATAATAAGACATCAATCCCTTCCACCATACTCACATCGACTACATTATTCCCCTGCTTTTCTTTAAGAGCTCCATCTGATTGCAGTCCTGCATGAACAAGGGCAATGATTAGATCAGCACCCTCTTTTTTCATTTTCGGAACTAGCTCAGCTGCTGTTTCACTCATATTCTTTATGATTAAATTCCCTTTAAAATATTCCTTGTCCCATTCTGCTGCAATCGGTGTGAGCAGGCCAATCACACCAACATTTAATGTTTCCTCTTTTCCTTCATCTGTTCGAATAGATTGAGGCAAAATGACATACGGATTAAAAAAATGCAGATCATCTTCCTCCATGTTATTATGATCATCCACATAAATATTTGCATTTACAACGGGAAAATCAGCGCCAGTTAAACTTTTCATAAGAAAATCGATTCCATAATTAAATTCGTGATTTCCAACTGTCGCTGCATCATACTCCAATAAATTCATTGTCTTATATGCAGGGTGTATATCTGTAAGATTTAGAAGATTGCTTTTGGCAATAAATTCTGCGAGTGCATTTCCCTTTATTACATCGCCAACATCGAATAAAAGGGTATTTTCCGATTGTGATCTAATTTTTTGAATAAGAGATGCCGTTCTGCTTAGACCAAAATCAATGGTGCGTTTCTGGTTTTTATAATCATAATCTAAAATATTCGCATGGATATCTGTCGTTTCTAATATTTTCAGTTTAGCTTTTGTTGGATTTTGTAATTCCTCTGCTTCTGCTATTTTATATGGGAAAAACATTAGCAACAAAGCTAACAGTATGTATCGTATTTTCACGAGTTCTTCACCTCGGAGCTCCCAAGCATGGGGTAATGCCTTTATTCTTCTCCAAAATGCCAAAACCTACCCTTCTTTTCATTAAGCTTGCTGAAATATGTCAAGTATTAAGAAGTTTTGATAGCTTTTGTCTTCTTGCAGGAAAATAGGCCTTTTCTATGTAATTTGTAAGCATAGTCATTTATAAATTCTTTTTTCAAAATATAATTTATCAATTAAAAGGAGTGTAATATATGAATATTTATTCTATTTATGAAGCATCCCAAAAGCTGACAACAAGTCCTAAAACATTAAAGCAATGGGAAAATAAATTCAAAGAAATATTAATTATTCCGAGAACAAAAAACGGCGCGCGTTTTTATACAGACAAGGAGCTGTCCTTGCTGCTTGAGGTAAAAAATTTATATAAAGAAAAGAAAAACACAACAGAGGTTAAAAAAACATTAAGTATGATTTTACAGCCAAAAGAAGTTAAAGCAGAAAAACAAGTAGAACAAGCAGAAGGTAACGCAGAGCTTGAGACTGCTGCTAATGAAATCCAAGTTATCGAGCCCGAAGAATTAGTAAAAAAAATCGACAGAATTGCAGAAGATGGCACCCAGCTTCAAGCTCTTATGTCTTCACTTGAAGCATATAAGCAGGACTTCCTCCATGAGGTAAAACAAGAAATCCGCAACGGGATTAAGCAAGAGGTTTTGGAAAGCATTACAACAGAAATACAAGCTGGGAAGTCGGAAACAATAGAAAAGCTGTCTACTGCATTTTCTGAGCATCAGGACGCAGCAAAGGAAGACATCGAACAGATTTCTGAATTAGTACATACAAGCACACAAAAAACGACAGAAGACTATACGGCCATCAAGCATAATATAAAAAAGCTCTCCGATTTATCGAAAGCAGAAAGGAAAACATATTCTAAGCAATGGACAGCTTCTACAACCTCTACGAAAGAAATTAAATCAATGGTGGAGCATTTATCTAAATCCAATACAGAAATAAACAAAACAGTGGAGCAGCTTCATAAAAATGACCGAATTTTAATGGAAGCGTTGCGCATGGAACGAGAACAATTAAATAAAGAAATTAAGGACAGGGAAAAAAGCTTCCAAGAGCTTGTTCAGTCATTTCGCCAAACGGCGGTTGCAGAGCCTCCGAAAAAAACATGGTGGAAAATCTGGCATAAATAAGTTGAATATGTTTCGATTAAGATCAGGCAGCCCCTGGTCTTTTTTATGTCCCTGTCTTTATGTTAGAATGTGTTCGTAGGATGATTTTTAAAGTATGGACATTGGAGGATGTAATGGCAAATTATCAAGCACTGTTTCTAGATATTGACGGCACGATTTTGCAGCCAGACGACACGATGCAAGACTCTACAAAGGAGGCTGTCAAACAAATGAAGGAGCAAGGACTAGAAGTATTCCTTGCAACAGGACGACCTCTTCATGAAATAGCAGATATCGGCGAGGTATTAAAGATTGATTCATTTATTGGCTATAATGGCGCACTTGCCATTTATAATGGCCAGGACATTGTGAAAAGCCCGATGAGCCCTGATTTAGTGGACTTATACATAAAAGTTGCCCATGAAAAAGGCAATGAGCTTATCCTTTATACAAGCAGCCATAATCTTCTTTCCCATCCAGAAAATGAAATGACGAAGCTGTTTTGTAAGAAATTTCACTTAAGAAGCAATAGGCAGTATACAGAAGATCAGCATGCCAACATATTAGGCATTACCGTCATTAACCTAAAAGAAGCGGATATTCCCCTTTATGAGAGTTTTCCTGATATTCATCTTTCGCAAGTTAATATTGAAGGCTTCCGTCATGCATATGATGTGATTAGTGATAAAGTTAATAAAGGGATGGCTATCGGCGAAATATTAAATAGGCTGAACATCGAAACAAAAAATGCCATTGCCTTTGGTGATGGTATGAATGATAAAGAAATGCTCTCGGTTGTCGGCGTTGGTTTTGCTATGGGGAATGCTCATGAGAAGCTGTTTGCCTATGCCAAGCACAGAACTACCTCTGTAACAGACTCTGGCATTTATAATGGATTAAAGTCACTTGGACTAATTAAAGAATAGTTGCAAAAAAAATAAGCGATGCAAAAGCTTTGCATCGCTTATTTTTAGTCCGTATTTTCTGTTTGTGCTGTTTCAGCCAACACTTGGGTTATTTTTTTGTCGTAATAGCTTTCATTCATTTTATAAGAAAATTCAAACGCAGGTGATGCTGCATTTTCTGTTTTGATCCAATAAAAGCCTTCACTTTCCTGGATGGATTCAAGCTCCTGCATAATCGTAAGAGTAACCGTAATTAAGTTTTTGTTTTTTGTAATGGCAATAGATGGATTCGAGGTTCTAGACGGCTTATTCATCATTTTTTTGGCGAATAACACAGAAAAATACAACTCGTTTCCGCTTTTACTCTTTTTGTTCATTTTTAGCAAAAAGGAATCTCCCAAATCTACTAGCTTTTCTTTATCCATATCTTCAACAGACATGATTAGTTTTATGTATTTGTTCTCTACTGGTGCAATATTAATTTTCGTAGCAGCCATTTGTATCCTCCTCTTTACAATCAACTGACACAATGCCATTTACACATACTTTCTAGTTTATAACAGAGAGGCATTTTCTATGACAAAAAAATTTGTAGTCAGGTCATATTTTTATATAATATTATAGCTGACATGTTAAGTTCAAGTAGAACACACCAAAAAAGTGCGATTATAAAGGACATCTTCTGATTTTTGAAGATGTCCAATCTGTCTACCGCTTATTTTTTTACAAACATTTGAACCCATTCATATCCATTTTCTTCAAAGCCAACACCAATATGGGAGAAATCCTTGCTAAGAATATTAGCACGGTGCCCTTCACTATTCATCCACGCATTCACAACCTCTTCAGGTGTTCTTTGTCCTTGAGCAATATTTTCACCAGCTGACTTATACGTGATGCCAAAATCTCTCATCATGTCGAATGGTGATCCATATGTTGGGCTCGTATGTGAAAAATAGCCTTTTTCATTCATATCCTGTGCTTTCACATTCGCAACTTCGTTTAACTCAGGATATGCCTTAAGAGCAGTTAATCCAGCTTTTTGTCTTTCTTTATTAGTTAAGCTGATAACTGCATCCACGTATTCACTGGAGCCTTTATTTTCACTGGCAATATCAGCAGCTTTTTTAGGTGATTGCTGTGCTGCAGGCGCAGGTTGTGCCGGTGCAGACTGAGATTGCTGAATGTTATTCGTAGTTGGTCGTTGAGTCTGTTGTGCAGTTCCATTGTTTGTATTTGCATTCGTATATCCATTGGCATTTCCATTTGGTACTGCACCACGATTAACAATTTTAAATTCATATTTTGCATCCTGAATTTTAATTGCTTGTGTATGCGGGTAACGGTTACTGTTTGTGTCTGTTTTTAAATTGGAAATTTGACCTGTTTCTATTATATCATTGTCCGTGTCAATTGGATTGTCATTATTATTACATGCAGTCAACATGCCTGCAGCCAAGCTCATACATAGTACTGTTTTAACGGGTTTGAATTTCATCGAAATTGCTCCTTTGCTGTTTATTCTTTAATTATTTTCTCTGTTTGCACCCAAATTACTTATGGTATTTATTTGCTCATTTTCTAAAAAAACTTGGAAGCATCTTACAGGTATTTTTAACGATTTACGTGTATAATGACGATAATAGCTAGTTTGAGCTATTTCAAATAATGTTAAGAGGTGTAATATGAATCAAATCAGCACAACAGAATCATTTAATGAAATTATTAACAATGGAGAAACTAATGTCATTAAGTTTTTCACGACTTGGTGTCCTGACTGTACAAGAATGGATATGTTTATCCCTGAAATTATCGAAGAAAATGCAGACAAAAAGTGGTTTAGCTTGAACAAGGACGAGCTTCCTGAGCTAGCAGAAAAATACGATGTTATGGGTATTCCGAGTCTGCTTGTATTTAAAGACGGAGAGAAAATTGGACACTTACACAGTGCTAATGCTAAAACACCTGAGCAAGTCGAGGAATTTTTGGCTCCATTTAAAAAATAAACATAAAAAAGAAACAGCGTTTTAAAACGCTGTTTCTTTTTTTGTGCATCAGCCAGTATTACGCAAGCCTGCAGCAATTCCATTGATTGTCAACAATACTTGGTTCAGAAGTTCCGGATCTGGTGTCTCCTGGTCGCGCAGCTGTTTAATCAGCTCAACCTGGAAGAAGTTCAACGGATCTACATAAGGGTTTCTTCTGTGGACAGACTCCTGAATTGTTGGTGTATGATCTAAAAGCTCTGCTTCTCCAGATATCTCCAGAAGAATCGCTTTTGTCTTGTTATATTCCTCTTTAATATTGTTATAAATTCTTGTACCGATTGCTTCATCTTCCACTAAAGCAGAATATTCTCGCGCTGTCGTTAAATCTGCCTTCATTAACGCCATTTGCAGATTATCGATAGTGGAGCGGAAGAACGGCCATTTTTCGTACATTTCCTTTAGGATATCAATGTTTTTACCGTCCTTATCTGCAAATGCAGTTAGACCAGTTCCTGCTGCATACCATGCTGGTAACAGCTGACGGCTTTGTGTCCATGCGAATACCCAAGGAATTGCACGCAAGTCTTCAAACGTCTGCTTGCTTTTTCTGCTCATCGGTCTGGAACCAATTTTCAAGTTTCCAATTTCGTTAAGCGGTGTTGCTTCTTTAAAGTAAGTCATAAAGTCATCGTCAAAGAATACTAATGATTGATATTTCTTCAATGATACTGCAGAGATATCCTCCATTGCTGTTTCCCACTTGTCTTTTTGACTTTGATCAAGCTCGTTATTTGAAATGTGAGCAAACGCCTTTAATAATGTAGAAATTGCCTGCTCCAAACTGCGGAACGCGATATCCTCCAATAAGTAACGAGAAGATAAAACTTCGCCTTGCTCTGTAATTTTCACACCATCACCAAGTGTTTCAGCTGGCTGTGAAAGAATACTCTTATTAAGCGGACCGCCCCCTCTTCCAAGTGAACCACCGCGTCCATGGAAGAATTTTAGGCCAATTTTATAACGGCTTGCCATTTCATGAATTTCTCTTTGAGCTCTGTATAGCTTCCAGTTGGCTGTTAACGTTCCACCGTCTTTACTTCCATCAGAATAGCCAAGCATGATTTCCTGCTGATTTCCATGCTGGATTAGATGGTTTTTATAAACAGGTAGCTCAAATAATGTTTGCATAATATCTGGTCCTGCTACTAAGTCATCAATAGTTTCCAGCAATGGAGCCACATTTAAATGACTCTCCACCGTTCCATCTGCATGTAGGCGGTAAATTCCAGCTTCTTTCGCAAGTACAAGCACTTCAAGCAAATCACTTGCAGACTGTGTCATACTGATTAGATAAACCGTAATAGCACGTTTACCGAATTTTTTATGAGCATCGCGAATCATTTGGAATGTTTTAATCATTTCCTGTGTTTGAGCAGAATAATCTTCATTCAATAACAGAATTGGTCTAGGATCCTTTAATACAGATTCAAGAATTTTCATTTTATTGTCTTCATCAAGGCTGCTGTAATCGTCTGCGATGCCAACTTTTTTCATTATTTCTGAAATGGCCGCTTCATGCTCACCACTATGGTTACGAATATCCAATGTGGCAAGGTGGAAACCGAACAAGCGGACTTGACGGATTAGTTTTTGCAAATCCTTTTGTTCATGGTCCTTCGGTTGATGAATCGCAAAGCTTTCTTGGATTAGCTGCAGATCCTTCAGAAGCTCTTCTGAATCTGTATAGCCTTTTTCTGTTTTACCAGTCGCTTTAAGTCTTTCTACAATAACAGCAAACTTTCTGCGATACACTTCTGTTTCAACTTGCCATTTGCTGTCTGCAGTTAAATAAAGCTGCTCTTCTTCTACGATAGACTGGATTAGCTTTGAACTTGCTTTAATTCTGTTTGTCGAATGGCTGAAACGCCTCATTAAAGAAATAACAGCATCCGTATATTTCTTAAGCACTAGCTTGTTCTGCTTATGAAGAGTTTGCCATGTTACTTCTGGTGTCACGTTCGGATTACCGTCGCGATCTCCTCCTATCCATGAACCAAATGTCAGGAAGTTCGGAACATTCCAATTATAGGTTGGATAGTTTTCATGTAAAGCATCTTGGACTTCTTGATGAATATCTGGCAAAACGTCAAATAATGTTTGATCGAAATAGTATAAGCCATTTCGCACTTCATCCATTACAGTCGGCCTTGTTAAACGAAGCTCATCTGTTTGCCACATGATAGTGATTTCTTCAAACAGCTCTTGATCAATCAGCTTACGTTCTTTTCTAGTCAGCATTGGATTATCATGCTGCTTTAAGAGACCTGCAATACGCTTTTGAATTTCCAAAATAGAGCGTTTTGTCGATTCAGTCGGATGTGCTGTGATAATCAGCTCCAACGATAATGTATCAAGGACATTTTGAATCGCATCCTCTGAAAGGTTTTTGCTCTTAAAAGCCTGAATGGCACTGTCAATTGACGCAGGCTGAACAAGATTGTTCTCCATAAGCTGATATTCTCTTCTTCTTCTTATGCGGTGATTAAGCTCAGCTACGTTAACAAGATGAAAATATTTCGAGAAGGCACGAATTACCTGTCTTCTCATTGGTCTTTCCAGGTTTTCCATTTCGTTTTTCAATGTTTGATATGTATCTTCATTGTAATTAGTGCGCAATTCTTTTGCCAATTTACGGATTGTTTCGACTTTTTCTAAAAGTTCTTGTCCGCCATGATGAACAAGCACCTCGCCAAGTATTTTCCCCAATCGCTTAACATCCCTGCGCAAGGATGTGCTGTTTTCATTAACTTTTAATCGTGTTGTCATTAGATTACCATCCCTTAATCTAAATAATTTTTTATCTATTCGATACCTATAATCCTATCACTATTCGTCAGAAAATACATCAAGAAATCGCGTTGATTAATAGATAGAAAAGATTAGTTTCATGAAATTAATCTATTTTTTGTATAAGTAAGCTGAAAATAGGGAATAATTTCTAAATTAACCGTTTTCATTAGAGCTTTATTTTATTATACCTTTCCTTACATTATTTGCACATCAATTTGTCTTATACCACTTTTCATTCTTGAAAAGGTTATTTAAATTTTGACTAATTATAACATGACTGTGCGAAAATAATAGATGCTTATCCGTAATTACGCACCAAAAGGCATAAAATTACTCTTAATCCGTGATTTTTAGTAGAATAAATGAGGAATACTATTAAATGAAGAACAGGAAGTGTTATCGATGAGCAATCTAAAAAACTGGTTTGACAAAGGAATGTCATCACATACGTACATATCGAGCATGCAAGTAAACAAAGATAATCTTTTAAAGGTTTATAATGAGTTTTCTGTTCCCGCAAAAGACATCGACAGCTTAAAGATGCTGCAAACAAAAGGGTTTAAAGCGCTGATACTTAGTGCTGATTGGTGTGGGGATGCAATGGTCAATGTCCCTATCTTTTTACGCTTAGCTAATGAAGCATTAATCGAAACTAGATTTCTGATCAGAGATGAAAACCTTGAATTAATGGACCAATTTTTGACGAATGGAACAGCACGCTCCATTCCGATCATTATTTTCCTTGACGAAAACGATGAGGTAGTTGGCAAATGGGGACCGAGAGCAGAAATTATTCAAAAGGAAGTAGACGTTCTTAAAAAGGATGTGCCAGCTAAAGACTCTCCAGAATATGATGCTGCATTTAAATCCTTTATTAAATCAATGGTAGAGCAATTTATCAACAATGAAGACTGGTGGACAATTATTAAAAATGATTTGATTGAAAGTTTGACAGCTCTTGATAAGAAATAAAAAAACGGGGATTGCTCCCCGTTTTTTTTAATGACTATGACTTTCTTTATTTGGGTTGTAAATAACAAAGCCTGGTTCTGGCACATGGAAATATTGAATCCAAATTCCGTCTAAAAATTCACTGTCATTCTTATCTAAAAGAACAGCAACCTCTTTATCTGACTCAACCACTTCATCATTTTCCGTTTGCTTATCCAGCTTTAGATCATAATGAGCATGGTTTCCGTGATGCTCTGTTATGTATACACGCAGCATTTCTCCTTCATTTGCTTTGCTAAGCATTTGTTTCATTACTTTAGCTGCATGTCGATTTACTTTAACATTCATTGTACTTCCTCCAAATTTTGTTGATTTTTGTACGTCTCTATTGTATTCCTCTACTAGATTGTTTGCAAATAATCGATACCGGCAGTGCTTTTTACATACAAAAACAGGACTGGCATCTGCCAGTCCTGTTTCTTCTATTTAAGATAATGCGCCGATTTCAACCATTTCTTTCACTTTAGCCAATTCTTTTGCATATTGCTCAAAGCCTTCTTTATCTAAAATATCCAGGGATTCATTTACTTTAAATTGCAGATAATTGCGTTTAAGTTCCATATCAAGCACAGAAACTATTTTCTCCTCATCAATGAAATCCTCAAGCTCCTGGACAAACATATATACACTATAATCATTGATCATTACTAGCATTAGCCAACCTAAAGAGTCAACATATTTCTTCTCTTCTGTAACAGTAATAATATCCCCTTTATGTAAATCAAGAAAAAATGTATGATCGGGTCTAGGACATGTACATTCCACCATATATTGAAACGGCTTCACTACCAAGAATTGATTTTGCATATAATTACACCTTCCTAGTTTCTTTATTGTCTGTTTATTGGTTATTCATATTGTAAATGAAAATGATTATCAATGTCAATTTATTTGCAAAAAAAAATCCTGTCCTTGATAAGCCGGCTCCTATATTACAAATATAAAAAACCAAACTATTAATCAATAAATAGTTCGGTTTTTTATTTGACTTAAATACTTATGTCCAAGCCTTTGTTTTAACCTTGAGCTCTAAATAATTTATAGATAACAATTAATCAGTTTTTACGACAGGAAGTCTAGCTGGATAAAATTGATTATTAATTTCTTTTAAAAGAGAAAGATCGCATTTAGGCTTACGGTTATAGGTAAGTATCCCGTTAATTTCTTGTTCTACATCTGTTAACTGTGTATAGCAGTAACCCCATAACCCTTTCGATTGGTAGATGGCATCCATAATACGGCGGAAATCTCGGACATATTCCTCCTCCGTCTCGACAGAAGTATAACCCCAGCCTTTTTGATCATCCACTTTAAAGCCTATCCCTCCAAATTCTGTCAGCATAATCGGTTCTCCTTGATGTGAATAGCCATTTGCATACACCTGCCATTTACCGTGTGCATGTGAAAGGAGATTTTCGACAGAAGCTAGCGTTTCTTTAAAGTATTCGTACTTAACCTTTTCCTCATGATTTCCATGATTATAATTGTGAATAGCACATATATCGGTTGTTGTCGCTTCCCAGCCGTCATTCGAGATGACAGGCCTAGTGCCGTCAATTGCATGCAGCATATGATACATCGTTTTGGAGAATTGCTGCTGCTTTTTGTCTGCGTGAATATCCGGAACTCCCCAGCTTTCATTTAACGGCACCCAAGTTACAATGGACGGGTGATTATAGTCTCGTTCTACAATTTCCATCCATTCCTTCATTAATCTTGCGGCTGCTTTTTCAGTATAAACAGGAGCAGATGCGCATTCCCCCCATACTAAAAAACCTAACGTATCTGCATAATACAAAAACAAGGGATCTTCTGTTTTTTGATGTTTACGACAACCGTTAAAGCCCATCTCCTTCGCTAATTCTATGTCTTTTTTTAAATCACTTGCTGAAGGTGCTGTCAATAACCCCTCTGGCCAGTATCCTTGGTCTAATACAAGCTTTTGATAATATGGTCGATTATTTAAAAATACCATCCCGCTTTCCGTATGTACTTTCCTATATCCAAAATAAGATGTTACCGTATCTAGTACGTGTCCATCATCCTTAACAAGCTCTAGTTTGACATCAAATAAGTTTGGATTCTCAGGCGTCCACGCAAAACCAGCATCATGAAAATTTGATCGGAAAATTTTATTTTGCATAAGATCTATTGCTCTTTTCACATTCCGACCCGTTAACTTTATTCGATCCTCTGCAATTACGAGGTCTTTAAAGCTGATTGAGTAGTCTAGGAATCTATGTTCTTTAAAATGGATAAAGTCACTAATATGCAAATCTATCCAAACGTTTCCATTATCTAAATCAGACGTGAATTTCACACTTTCTATATGTTCCTTTTCAATCTGTTCTATCCAAACCGTTTGCCATATCCCCGTTGAATTGGTGTACCATATCCCCCGTGATTCTTTTTCCCAAAATTGCTTGCCACGCGGAATGGTTTCATCATCAAAAGGATCATGTACAAAGACGGTGATGGTTTGTTTTCCCTTCACTAGCTTATCTGTTATATTAAAGTGAAAGGAAGTATGTCCCCCTTCGTGCTCCCCGACAAAGTGACCATTCACATACACTTTACAATAATAATCTACTGCCCCAAAGTGTAATAATGTTAACTTATCAGCAGGATTATCTAGCTCTATTTCTTTTTTATACCATATATACTCATGAATACTGCGGTCATTTATGCCGCTTAACTCTGATTGGTAAACAAAGGGAACGTTTATTTCACAAGATAATTTCTCCTGGTTGGCATATTTCTCCTTCCAGCCTTCATTTCTATCATCAAATTCAAATTGCCATGGACCGTTTAAATTCAGCCATTCAGATCGTACAAATTGAGGTCTTGGATACTCTACTCTGCTCATAATACCTCCTATGGTTTCATTCTTCTTGTATTTACTTCTCTTACTCTATTTACTGAAACCTTTGGCTTGCGATCAATCGTAAGCAATCCGTTAAGTTCCTGCTGGACATCTGTAAGCTGTGTATAACAATAGCCAACCACATATTCTAAATCTTGAATTGCATAATGAATTTCTTTAAACCTTTTGAAGAACGCTTCCTCATCCTGCACTTGATTACCATAGCCCCATCCTTCTTCCGTTTGGAAAGCAATTCCGCCAAATTCGGAAATAATAATCGGCTGTCCCTTATAGCCATAATTTTCAGCAAATGGGTAGAAATCTTTATTAAATTGCATCTTATTAGAAAGAACATATTCCTTATTTTCATAGCGTTTAGTAAATACTTTGCCGAATTCTTCATAATCATGCAGTGTAATGATATCGGAAATGGTATGCTCCCAGCCGTCATTCGTTATGACAGGGCGCATTTGGTCATATGTTTTCGTTCTATAATAAATACTTTCCGTAAATGCTTGTTGCTTTCTATTTACATGAATGTCGTGAACTCCCCAGGACTCATTGAAAGGTACCCAAGTAATAACACTTGGATGATTGTAGCTTTGCTTCACAATTTCCATCCATTCCTGTGAAAAATTCTGCACTGCCCGATCATTAAATGCATATGTTGAGCCAACCTCTAACCATACAAGTAGCCCGTATTTATCTGCTAAATACAAAAAGCGCGAATCCTCTACTTTTTGATGCTTCCTAACCCCGTTATATCCAAGCTCTAGCACTTTTTGAATATCAACCTCTAAAGCTTCTATACTTGGCGGCGTCAAATCGGAATCCTGCCAATAGCCTTGGTCTAATATTAGGCGTTGATATAATTCTCTATTATTAAGCAGTATCTTATTTCCTTCGATTGAAATCTTTCTCATCCCAAAATAAGAATGTACGGTATCAAGTAATTCGTTCTCTTTATATAAATTAAGCTGAAGATCATACAAATGTGGATTCTCCGGACTCCATGTTTTCATTGTCCATGGGTCCTTTCTTTCAAGCACACTTCCTTGCAGTGCAGCAGCACCATCTATAATGGTTGCTGTTAAGGAATTAATGAGCTTGCCATCAAAAAGAATCTTTGCTTCTGCCCTATATCCATCTGCTCCAATTGGAATGTTGTTTGCATTTAATTCAATTAGAATTTCTTGTTCATCAAATAAAGGCGTAATTTTTGCATGTTCTACATAAACAGGAGAAACATACTCTAGCCAAACAGATTTCCAAATACCTGTTGTTTGTACATACCAGCATCCAAAGTTTTCGTCATGCCATCTCTGCTTTCCTCTTGGCTGGGAGCAGTCTTTTGAATCATGCACCTTCACCGTCAATTTATTTTCGCCAATATGAACCTTATCCTTTAAATCTACTGAAAAGGCATGATAGCCGCCTTGATGCTGTGCCGCAAGCTTCCCATTAACATATATAAACGCCTCATAGTCGACTCCTTCAAAATGAAGAATTGGATGTTTTTCTACATCATCTATATTCAAGGTTCGTTCGTACCATACGATTTCATGATGCTCTTGTTGATGAACGCCACTTGCCTTCGTTTCATAAGTGAAAGGAACTTCTATCACCGTTCCCTTTGGAAATTTTTCGTACCATTTATTTTTTTCACCTTTTTTTTCATCATCAATCACAAAATCCCATTTGCCATCCAAGGAATACCATTTTTCTCGTCTCAATTGCGGATTAGGATGCAATTCATTCATTAGCTTATACCTCCAATTTGTTGATTACCTCTCATCACTAGCTTTTTTATGCTCTTATTTTTAGCCAGCATAATCATACCTGCTGACATGTACAAAACTACACTGATAATATCCATAATGAAGTAACTCATAACGCCACATACTAATAACCAAATCGCTACTTTCACATGCACTTGATCATCCTTAATATATTTTTTAGCACAAACAAGATTAAACAGGCCGAGTCCGATTAGTATCGATCCAAATATGCCGATAAAGATATAGATACTTCCAACGACAGACTCCATCGCTTTCATATATGCGAAGCTCGTGTTTTCAATCAGATTTGCACCTTCTATTTTTTTCAAAGTTCCATACACCAAAATCGTTAATAAGCCATCAATTATTTGCCAAATCCCAGCTATGATCACTAAGTTCCTTTCCAATCTTCTATTCATCAACCCTTCACTCCAGCTGATAATGACATAGAATCCAAGAAATACTTTTGTGCAAATAAATACAGAACGAATGTCGGAACAATTGCCACAAGCGCTCCTGCCATTAATAATGTAGGCTGAGCCTGATACATCCCTTGCAGCAATTGCAGCCCTGGTGTTATCGGCATTTTTTCCACATCATTAAACACGATCGACGGCCATAAGAAATCATTCCAAGAACCAGTAAAGGAGAACAAGGAAACTACTAAAAGCACTGGTTTAATTAAAGGTAGTATCACCCTGCGCAATATTTGAAAATCATTGGCACCATCCATTCTTGCTGCTTCATCAAACTCTGTTGGGATATTATTCATAAATTGTCTCACTAGGAAAATATTAAAAACACCTGCAGCACCAGGAACAATCATCGCGATAGGTGAATTAACCCACCCTAATATATCAATAATCTTATAAAGGGGAATTAAATTGACGACTGCAGGAAACATCATCGTCGCCATTAAAAAGGCAAACAACCCATTCTTCCCTCTAAAGCTTAATCTACTAAAAGCGAAGGCAGAAAGTGTTACAACAAGTAATACTAATAAAGTATGCGTGACAGAAATAAACAAGGAATTCGTAAACCAGCGCACTAACGGTGTACTTGCATTATCCACTAAAAGAGAGGTGTAATTGGAAAGCACCCATTCAATTGGCAGGAATTTAAAACCAACAGATTGAAGTTCTATTTCTGATTTAAAAGAGGTTACAATTCCCCACACTAACGGAATAACCCAAATAACGGACATTGCGAGTAAAAAGACAAACGCAATGATTTTTGGAAATGGATTAACTCTTTTTCCACTCATTCCAATCCCTCCTATTTAATTTTTTCTTTCTCTTAAGAAAAAGAACTGTAAGGATGCAACGATCATGATGCACACGCCAAGAATAACTGCCATGGCTGATGAAATCCCTGCGATCGATTGACCAGAGCCAAATGCATTCTGTTGGATATCCATTAAAAGAACTCTTGTCGAATCCGTTGGTCCCCCACCTGTGAGCATAAGCGGCTGTCCATATACATTGAAGTGTGCAATGGTGGTAATAACGACCGTATAAAGAATTTGTCCTCTAATACTTGGCAGCGTAATTTTGATGAATTTCTGAAATGGTGAGGCCCCGTCAATATCTGCTGCTTCATAAAGGTCTTTTGGAATCCCATTTAAGGCTGCTTGATAAATAATCATATTCCCGCCGATTGACCACCAAACCGTTACTATAATTAATGCGATCCATGCATAAGGCTGCGTTCCAGTCCAAACCGTTTCTAAATTCAAAATATTATTGATTGGGCCATATGTGACGTTGAACATTAATGTCCAAATAATTACGACCGCTGAAATCGCAAATAATGATGGTAAATAGAACAGAGATTGAAAGAACTTCCATAAAGCAGGTTTTGTATTTAATGCTGCGGCAAGACATAATGGCACGATGATACAAAACGGTACAACAAACAGGACGAATAAAAATGTATTCTTCAAACCTGTATGTAGCTGTTCATAAAAAATCGAGTCAGATTGCAGTAATATTTCTTTATAATTATCAAGGCCAATAAATGTAGGAGAGCTGATTAAATCCCATTCTGTAAAAGAAATATAAATACCAAAGAATACAGGAATTAGAAAAAACACACCAAATATCAATAAATGCGGAGCCAAGAAAATCCATGGTGTAACAGAATTTTTAATTACCCTCTTATGCTTTACTTGCTTTACTTGTTTTGTAGCAGGAACAGTTTCCATCACTCCACTCCCATTTCTTTTTTCTATTTATTAACTTTTTAAATCACAAATTTCAAAAGCTTACCTTTTGAATTAACAAGAGGTAAGCTTTTTACCTGCTAATTACTCCACATCATTTATTCGAGTTATCTTTTTCCACCTTCGCTGAAACTTCTTTTTGCATTTGCGTAAGCGCTTTATCTACTTCCAGCTTTCCAAATACTACATCGCCCGCTTGTGCATCAAGCGCTTCTGAAACATAGCCATTGTACTTATAATCAAAGATTTTTAACGTTGCTTGTTGCTCTGGTGTAGATAAGAAAAATGCTTGTGGCATTTGCTTGTATTCTTCGTTTTCTAATAGCGACAATGTGGCTGGATTTTGTCCAGACTTAGCCCATTCCATCGAGTTGTCTCGCACCCAGTTCAAGAAATCCATAACACCTTTTGCTTTTTCATCGGTCCGTTTTTCATCTTTAAACATGACAAATTGATGGGAGGAAGACCAGTTAACTGTTTTAGACAGGTCATCAGAAACTTGCGGTGCATTCGTTAATCCCCAATTTATCTTGCTTTGCTTCACTTGGTTTTGCATCCAAATTCCTTCAGGCAAAAACACTACTTTTCCTGTTAAGAACATTTGCGTTGGATCTTCCCCGTCTTTAGTTGTGTATCCGGTTTTCACTAAATCCTTCCACAGGTTAAAGGTATCCTTAGCGGCTTGATTATCAAGTGTTGGCTGAATTCCATCCTCTGTTAGAGCCCCGCCATTTTGTGCATAAAGGGATAAAAAGTTCGGTTTCAACCAAGTAACACCAATCGATGCAATCTTATCTTTTTTCGAAACTTCACCTACTTGCTTCACTTCATCAAATGTCACGATATTATCGTCTAACGCTGTAGGCAAATACTTATTTACTAGATCTTTATTGTAATAAAGTCCAAACGTATGTATATCTAGCGGTATACTATAGCGTTCAGATTCAATCTCCCCAATATTCCAGGCTTCTGGTACATAATTTTCTGCCTTAATATCTGGGTAATCTGTTAATAAATCATTATAAGAGGTTAACATATCATTATCTTTAAACTGCTTAATACGCTCTGCATGAACAATCGTTAAATCAGGTATATTTTTTTTGGAGTTTACAATCGTTGGGATTTTCGTATACATATCTGTTTCTTTAAGAGAGATATTCTTAATTTTATAATCTGGATTTGTCTTGTTGTATTGATCTACCATTGCTTGCATGTTTTTCCCATCAGGTCCTGTAAATGGATTCCAAAAGGTGATTTCGTTTTTAGCGCTACTACTTGCACCTGAACTACTACATCCTGCCATAATTCCAATAGCCAACCCTAACACACCCAAAAGCTTCCACCGTTTCTTTGAAGTACCCATCGAATTTCCTCCCCATTTAATTAACTCATACATTTAACTAATTGGTTAAATGTATTGATATGTTTGTTTTACAATTTTAATTTAACAACAAAAGAAAGCGTTGTCAACGTTATTTTATCAACTATTATAGTGTTTTCTGTTGAAGTTAAACAAGCGGAATGTTACAATCAAAGTACAAGCTACTATTTAATCTTTTGGTTAAGGAGATGAACCATTATGCAAATTCAGGTTTCTAAGGATTACTTCTATGTTTATCAAGCACTTGCTAGTGAAACTCGCATTGAGATTATTGAACTGTTAGCTAAAGCCTCCGCAAACATTTCTGATTTAGCCCAACAATTAAAAATAAGTCCTGCTATCGTTACTCGCCATGTGCAGAAGCTAGAAGAAGCCGGCATTGTTAAATCCGTTAGAACTCCTGGTAAGTCAGGTCTGCAAAAAATAGTGGAGCTCGCCATTGATAATATTGAAATTCACTTTCCTAAAAAAATATTTAAAGAATATTTACTTCATTTAACCGATTTAAAAATTGGGCATTATACAGATTTCCAAGCAAAACCAACCTGCGGAATCGCCTCAGAAACTGAGTTAATCGGCAAGCCGGATGATCCAAAGTATTTTATGGATTCTAAAAGAGTGGATACACAGCTCCTATGGTTGTCAGAAGGCTTTGTAGAATATAAAATCCCTAATCTCTTAGGACCAAACCAAATACCCGAAATGATAGAAATCAGCATGGAATTAGCTTCTGAGTTCCCCTTATCTAACAACGTGTGGCCAAGTGATATTACCTTTTATTTAAATGGTGTAAAACTTGGCACATATACAGTCCCAGGAAACTTTTCAGACGTGCGCGGGCGATATACCCCAAGCTGGTGGAATGATAAATTTAGTCAATATGGCCTTCTGAAAACAATTCGAATTAATAAGATAGATACAGGAATTGACGGGGAGCCGCTCTCAAGTGTAACCATCGATGACATCCAATTAGATCAATCCCCATTCTTAACATTAAAGATTGCGGTGGAGGAAGATTCGGAGAAAGTAGGCGGACTTACTCTTTTCGGTGAGCATTTTGGGAACCATAAGCAAAATATTCGTGTTGGCATCTATTATTTAGAAAAAGAAACGCAAACTTTAAAAACCCTGTAGTAAATGGCTAGTTTTCTCCATATGCTCCATGTTAAATCAACACCTCGATAACAAAAAAAGTACCCTATAGAGCAGACTATTTTATAAATGTCTACTCTATAGGGTACTTTTTATTTTTATTATCTAACGGAATTTAATTATCACATGGAGCTGGTTTCCAAAATCGGTTCAGTGCTTGTTACTTTAACTGGTTTCGTGTTTCGTTTCGCAATTTGTTCTTTAAAACGGCTAAGCATGGTAGAAACAATCAACACAGACAAAATACTATAGAAGCCTCTTAGCACTCCAATACTATACATACCGATAAGAATTACAATCGTATCAAAAATAAAATTCGTTTTTCCCATATTCCAATTGAACTGTTTTTGAAGGGTAATCGACAGGATTTGGGCACCTCCTAGTGACGAACCATTCATAAACAGTACCACTACACCTGCTCCGATAATGATTCCACCAACAATGGATCCAACGAGGGGATGAAAAGCAAGTGGTGGAAAATACGTCGTTATAATGGATGAAAGAACGGTAACAGTTGTTACTGCCAGTATTGTAGAAATCGTGAACTCTTTCCCCATTTTTTTATAAGACAAAATATAAAATGGGATATTAATTATCGTAAACAACACACCGAACGAAATCGGAAATAAATAGGAGGCGCTTAAGCTTAAACCGGCCGTCCCGCCAGTAACAAGAGATGCACTTTTTAGCACATACAGGCCTAAAGAGGTGAAAAAACAGCCGACAATCATGATTAATATTTTTTTCAAACAAAACACTCCTAATATGATAAAATTTAAAGTTGGGTTATAAGCGAGGATGGCATATCGCCGAGTTTCTCAGGTAATTTTGGTGGTTTTGGTATATATTTAATGATAGAATAAAATTAAGCATTTTTACATATCAAAAAGAATAGAATGAACATATATAACCTAAAAACTGAATGTATTTTATAGATTTTTATTTCATTTTGTAAAGGAGCAGAAAATGGATAAGGTAGATGTGCAATTGTTAAAATTACTGCAGGAGGATGGAAGAATAACGGTGAGTGACCTTTCCAAGCAGCTTTCCTTAAGTCGGCCAAGTGTATCAGAACGACTGCTGCGGCTGCAAGAAAGAGGAATTATTCTTGAATTCAGCGCACGGGTTTCCCCTGCAAAGCTAGGCAGAGAAACACTTCTGTTTATTCAAATAAGTGAGTTGAAGGAAGAACCGCATGCATTTGAGGAATTCATTAAACATGAGCAGGATATTTTGGAATGCCACCGTGTAACAGGACCTATCAGCTATACGATAAAGGCTGCTGTTTCCGGTATTGACGGAATGCGGCAATTAGTCGACAGGTTAATTCCCTTTGGAACAATCAATACTTCTGTTGTGCTTGGATCGCCTGTACCATTTAGGCACCTAATGCCAAAGGATGAGGAATAACAAAAGAAGCTCAGAGGAAGTTAGCCTCTGAGCTTCTTTTTCATTAGCTGATTTCCTTCAATAGCGGAATCAGTTCAAGCAAATCGTTGATTTCATATGTTGGATGCACATTTTCAGGTGTTTTACCTTCTCTGTTAATCCAGACTGACTTCATCCCAACTCTTGATGCTCCAAGAATATCTGTCATTAGATTATCCCCGACCATTATACAGTCTTCCACACTTAAACCAAGCAAGGAAACGGCATGTTCAAAAATAGAAGGATCTGGTTTACCTTTACCAAAATCTCCTGAGATAACAATTTCGTCAAAATATGGAGCAATTTCAGGCGTTATTGTCAATTTCGTATTTTGCAAGCCTGGTGAACCATTTGTAAGGAGAAGAAGCTTGTACTTTCCTTTTAATTCATCCAAAAGCGCGAATGTCTCCTCATACACAAAAGGAGATTCTTTACGGAAAGCAGGAAATTTCTCTGCTAAATATTCGCCGAACGGCTTATCATCAATTCCCAATGCCAAAAGGCCGTTTGTCCAAGCATCTTTACGGTATATCGGAACAATTGCTTTCATTTTTTGGAACGACTCATGCTGATCAGCGAACTCTCCCCACAGACCTTCAAATGGATTAATCCCGATCATTTGTGTAAAAGCATATGTTTCATATGCTTGATATAAGGTTTGTGCTTCCTTTCTGACAGCTTCTTCAAAGCTTGCTGCAGAAATTCCGTATTTGTCTTCAGCAAGCTTGCATGTTTTTTCAAATGCTTCTTTGACACTTCGTTTATCCCAAAGGAGTGTATCATCTAAATCAAACAATATCGCTTTCACTATTCAATCCCCATTCCATATGTACTAGTAACATTGCTAAATATTAGATTACTAGGTAAAAGCCTTTAAGTAAACAGCGTTTTTATTCTCCACACGAACTTGCCGTTGAGAATATTATCGTAAAAAACTATTTACGTTTTTTTATAAAAACGACTTTTAAATAATTGCTTTCCTTTAAATGACGGATGTTAGCGAAGTCCTCCGGAAGGCCAAATTCCTCTAGAATTTCATAGTTGTCCTTTTGTTTGTTAAATGCCTCATGAATAAATTGTTTGAACTTCTTCATATCAAATGTGCTGCAGTTTGTTGATGCAACAATAATCCCTGATTGCTTCGTGATACTGATGGCCTCTTTTAACAGCTTTGAATAGTCCTTAGCCGCACTGAAGGTATGCTTTTTACTGCGAGCAAAGCTTGGTGGATCAAGAATGACCATATCAAACTGTAGCTGCTTTTTCACCGCATATTTAAAGTAATGGAAAACATCCTCGACAACTATTTTCTGATCTGCCAGCTCAATGTCATTATATTCAAAGTTCATCGTAGTTTTCGCCCTGCTTCTGTTTGCCAAATCTACACTCGTCGTGGTTTTACTGCCACCAGCTGCCGCTGCTACAGAGAATGCACCCGTATAGGAGAAGGTATTAAGCACGTCCAGCCCCTTTGCATACTTGTCGCGAATCGTTTTTCGCACCTCACGCTGGTCAAGAAATATTCCAGTCATTGCCCCTTCATTAAGGTCTACCGCAAATTTCATGCCGTTTTCCTTGACCATTATTGGAAATTGACCTTCTTCTCCATACGCAAAATCGTCACCCTCGACATATGTACCATTCGTATCAAACCGCTTCTTTTCATAAATTCCTTTGAAGTCTACATGACTTTCAAAAGCCTTGATAATCCACTCTTTGTATTCGTAAATTCCTTTACTGTACCATTGAATTAACAAAAATTGATCATATCTATCAACAGTAAAACCACCGATTCCATCTCCTTCCCCATTAAAGAGGCGAAATGCAGTCGTTTCATTATCATGATATAATGCTGCTCTTTTGTCGTTTGCTGCTTTTATTTTTTTAGCAAAAAAGGCAAAATCAATCGCTTCCTGCTCATTTGTCGTCAACAGCCAGCCAATCCCTTTATTTTGAATGGCATAATATCCTCTGCCGATAAATTTTCCAGCTTTATTTTTCACATCAATGATTTGACCTTCATTTAATTCCTTCATTCCTGAAAGGGAATCTTTATATAGCAGTGGACTGCCATTTCGAATACCTTTCTCAAATGCTTCATCTATAGTAACTTGCTTTCCTGTCATCATTTCACCTTTTTTCTTCCTGCAAATAATCATTTTCTTGTCCTATTATAGCGTATCAGTTCAGAAAAAACGAATCACATGAAAAAACAGCTGCACAAAATTTAGTGCAGCTGCTCAGGCTTTATTTCGGAAGAACAATCTCATCAATAATTCCGTAGTCTTTTGCTTCTTCTGCAGTCATAAAATAATCCCTATCTGTATCAACAGCAATTTTTTCGACAGTTTGCCCTGTCCTTTCCGCCATAATATGGTTGATTTGTTCACGCAGCTTGAGAATTCGTTTCGCTGTTATCTCAATTTCCGTCGCTTGCCCTCTTGCACCGCCAAGTGGTTGATGAATCATAATTTCACTATTTGGCAATGCATACCTTTTGCCTTTTGTGCCTGCAAGCAGCAGCAATGCCCCAAAGGATGCAGCCATGCCCGTGCATATCGTGCGCACATCAGGCTTTATATACTGCATCGTATCAAATATGGCAAATCCAGCAGTTGTAGAGCCACCTGGACAATTGATATAGATGGAAATATCTTTATCAGGGTCATCTGCCGCTAAAAATAATAGCTGTGCAACAATATTGTTGGCAACATGATCATTAATTTCTTCACCAAGCATAATTATCCGATCCTTTAATAGCCTTGAATAAATATCGTAGGAACGTTCTCCCCCGCTCGATTGTTCAATTACATATGGAATAGCACTCATTTTTTTTGCCCCCTTTTAATTATGCTGCTAGCTGCATAATTGGTCCCGTGCTTTGCCGTTTATGGTTTGTTCTTACATTAGTTGGATAAAGGACTTGCGCAGACAGAATTTCGTTTATCAGCAGTGCTGGATTTTGCTGCTTTAGCGTTTGATAGTATAGTCTGCTTGCATCACTTATGCCTGAAGTGTCTTTTGTATCGTTCTGCTGTTTATGCAGTTGGTTTCTTGCTCTAAACAGCATTGCCTTTATTCCTGTTTCCGTCATTTTCAATGCGTCAGCCGCTTCTTTAATACGATAACCAAAGCCTTCAACCAACAAGAAAACAGCTGCTTGCTTTTTTGTCAGCGATTCCGCCAAATGCTCTGCTACAATCATCCAATCACAAGAACGATCTGCCTGCACATCTTCTGCTGCATACAGGTGCGCTTTTTCCTGCTTGCTTTTACGAAGTGTATCAACCCAGCGGTTATGAACCATTTTCTTTAATAGTGCTGCCGTTATTTCACTGTCTCGATAGGATTCCATTGCCTTTAAAAAGGTGTCATGAATGATATCTTCCTTTTCCCATTTAGTCATTGAGAGATATTGACAGTATTTACTCAAGCTTTCGTAATGCTTATGAAGACTGTTGGCATTTCCCAACGGCTGATTGCTCAACTTTATCCCTCCCCTTCCTTTTGGTTTTCATACTTAGAACGTTTCAGCTAGCAAAAAAGATACGGGGCAAAACAATTTCTCTTACTATTTATTATACAACTGCACTTCTCTTCATGCTAAAATGGCAGCAGTATTTAAAACAGAAGGAAAAACCATAAGCATAGTGCTGCTTTGCTAAAAACTGTAACAGGAAGTGAAAAATTTTTATGAAGTTAATCAATTATTTACAGGCAAGCTTTCCTGCTGTCGAATTGATTCCAAGTATTTATTATCAATGGGATATTGGAGTCCACTTTAGTCTCGGGAATAATATTTATCAATTTACAGATGATGATAAACTTAACCCCAAGAGATTTGAGCTAGTGTATAAACAAATTTCTCTTATTTTTGATGAACTATTAGACGAAAACGATGACTTATTCCTTGTCACAAATGTTTATAAACATAAAGCATATGAGAAAAGAACAAAAAAATTAAGGGTATATAAGCGATTTCTAAAAAGGAAATCTCTTTTACATAAAATTCAAGTTAAGACCTCTGCTTATCCATTTGAAATAGAGGAAGCAAATGAATACGAAATGCAACAGTTTTCCTTATTGTGTAAGCGAGGAGATATACGTGTGAAGGAATTACTGAAAGCAGTCAGCAATGAAGATTTTCCGTTATATCCAAAATTGGGAGGGTATGCCGCTGGATATCCAGATGTATTTTTTGTGAACATCACGAAGGACATTATATTCTTTGTATATGATGACCGCGGTTGTGAAGTAATCGCATTGGATGCTGAACGTATTCGCCCGCTTTCTGAAAAATATTATGAGTGGATAGAAGACACAAAATGAGAAAATGAATAGGAGACATACCGAATTAACTATCTGTTTTTTCGCTAAAAAAACTCTGCTTCTCCGTATTGGAGTGCAGAGCTGTCATTCATGTTAATTAAATCGATTTAGTTGCGCCATACCGGAAACCCAATATCGAAATCGGATATAAAAGAATCGTGCTTATGATGCAAATTACTGTAAACTCGCCTGTTAATAGTGGCGCAAACACGGACGCAGGAATGATGCGAAAAACGACCATTACCATTAAGAACAGATTTGGCGCAAGTGCGATGTAAAAGGTTCTTTTCAGCAGTTTTTTGCCGCCAAGTCCAAACTCCTTGCCAACTTCATACCCAAGCAACAGCCAATAAAACAGGTACAGAAAAATCAGAAAAAACGGAATACTCGTTAGAAAAAACCATAGTTGCTTTACTGTAGGGCTTGATAAGGAATGATAAAAAACGGTTAAGATTATTCCTGCAGCAAAAAAGAAAAAGTTAACGAAAAAGAAAATCCACTTTGTCCTGGCAGGTGTCACTGTCCGCTCTTCCTCGTACAGTGCCGCCATTTCCGCTGGTGTGCCAAGCCTTTCTATAACTACATGCATTGCTTCTTTTTCAGTCTTGCACGGACAATTGCATACCTCATCTAACAAATCTATCAGATGCTGTTCATATTCAAGCAAGATATCCTCCACTTGATCGTGATTTTTTAAACAAGTGCGGAGGATATCCAGATACTCTTGTTTACTAGAAATCATATTCCTTTTCTCCCGATCACCTTATCTATCGTTTGGACAAAGCTTTTCCATTCCTTTGTTTTTTGCTCAAGTATCTCAAGACCTGTTGAAGTTATACGATAATATTTACGTGCAGGGCCTTTTTCAGAATCCTTCCAAAATGATTCCACATATACTTGCTTTTCTAATTTATGTAGTGCTGGATATAATGTGCCTTCCTTTACCTGCAGAGAATAGTCACTGCGGCTTTCCATCTCCTTCACCAATTCATAGCCATACATTTCTTTTTCGGCTAATAGCTGCAAAAGAATTAAGGAAGTACTTCCCTTAACAAGCTCCCGATTAAACATGTTTTCACCTACCTAGAATTATATAGTACTGATATTCTATCTCTTTCCTTGGTAAGTTGCAACGCATTTCATGTTAAAAAGATGTAAAAAGCAGTGGTGTTAAGAAAGAGTTATATCCTGCTGGAATATTTTTCTGTTTTATTGGCATCATAAACCATGTTCATTTAAAGCGAAGTATTCCATCGTTTTAGAAAGGGTGTGTAAGATGGGAAAAAAGCATAAAAAGGAAGCCAAAATCCATTTTATTATCCGTTATATTATGCTGATGATTGGCGCAAGTCTCGCTGCTGTTGCCATTGAATTATTCCTTGTGCCAAATACAATCATAGATGGAGGCATTATTGGCATTTCCTTGATTATTAACTATATGACTGATTTCAGTTTTGGAATTTTGGTGCTGATTATCAACATCCCTTTTTTGTTTGCAGGCTATAAATACATCGGCAAGAATTTTTGCATCTCCTCCTTGTTTGCGATTATCATGCTTGCTGTTGTTGAATCCTCCTTACACCATGTTGAACCATTTACAAGGCAGCCTCTTCTTGCGACTGTTTTTGGAGGTTTGCTGCTTGGTGCAGGAGTTGGACTTGTTATCCGCAATTCAGGTGCCTTGGATGGAACAGAAATACTTGGCATTCTGTTGTCAAAAAAAATCCCCTTTTCCGTCGGGGAATTCGTTATGTTTCTAAATGTCTTTGTGTTCACATGGGCAGGATTCGTACTGGAATGGGAACAGGCCATGTTCTCGATTCTCACCTACTATATCGCAAGCAAAGCCATTGATGCTGTTATGCAAGGCTTTGATGATACAAAAGCAGCCATGGTAATCACAAACGAATACGAAGAGATCGCAGAAGCACTGTCAGACCGTCTTGGCAGAGGTGTCACAAAATTAAAAGGCAAAGGCGGCTATCTTGATCAGGAAAAAGAAGTGCTTTATGTCGTGTTCACCCGGCTCGAAATTGCCAAGTTCAAAAGCATTGTGCTGGAAATTGATCCAAATGCTTTTATTACGATTATGGATACACAAGAGGCGCATGGCGGGAAATTTAAGCATGCGATTCATTGAGAGAAGATTTTTGTGATTCAACAGTTTAAGTGGATGGCTTAGGCTGTTTTTTCTGACTTAAAAACCTTACATTTAGCCTAATAAAAACCCTAATCGAATCTAATGGCGATTAGGGCTTCTAATTAAACATTACAACATCTCACACAATAAACAACACAATCGGCAATGTAATGATACTCGCTAATGTACTAAATAGCGTGGCGGTGGAAACAAAGTCTGGCTCTGTTCCGTATTGCAGGGCATACATTGTCGTGTTGGCGGCAGATGGCATTGCTGCAAGTACGATCATTACTTGTTTCAGCATATCATCGACAGGCAGTATGAAGGTCATCCCCCATGCGATGAGCGGGGAGATGATAAGTCTTAAGGTTAACGCAATGGATAATGGTTTTACTTGAATTTTTTTGACGGTTATTTTGGCTAAAGTCATTCCTAATACGAGCATGACTGTTGGTATGGCAGCGTCTCCTACCATCTTGATAGCATCAAGCATCGTGTTGGACAATGGGATATGCAAAAAGTGAAAGAGCGTCCCTAGCATCGCACCATACATGATCGGAACCTTCAAAACCTTCTTCCATGTTTCGTTTGCTGCTTCACCGTCTGCAGATCCTTTTGCTGCATAATAGACACCTATTGTTGCCATTATCAGCTGTTGGATGACCATCAGGATGACCGCATAATGAAGGGCGGGCTGTCCGAATGCAAACAAGACAAGTGGTGTGCCGTAGTTGCCATTATTCATAAAGGCAGATGACAGAATCATTCCGCATGTTTTCTTGACATCATACCCTCTAATGATAGCCACAATATAAATAATTCCAATAATGCCGAATACAAGGGCTAATGCATATATTGCCATCATTAAATAGTCCATGTCAAAAGTAGTTTCATAGAAAACACTAAAGGACAATAATGGTGTCATCAAGTAAACGGTCATCGTCGTTATCGCCTTCGTATTAATATGAAGAACTTTCTCGCCTACAAATCCGACAGCAAATATAAAGAATATCGGTAATAGTACCGTAACAAACTGCATTTGTTTTCGCTTCCTATCTATTAAATTACAATCTTATCAAAACGCTGCAGCTTACTTTCTGATTTGTCCATTTCCATAAATATAGTATTTGGACGATGTCAGAGCATTTAACCCCATTGGTCCTCGTGCATGCAGCTTTTGGGTGCTTATGCCGATTTCAGCACCATAGCCGAACTCAAAGCCGTCAGTAAAACGGGTGCTCGCATTATGGTAAACAGCGGCAGCATCGACACTCAATAAAAATGCTTCTGCATTTTCTGTTACCTCTGTCAGAATTGCTTCTGAGTGCCTTGTGCCATACTTATTTATATGTGTAATTGCTTCGTTTATATCTTCTACGACTTTAACACTAATCTTTAAGGCGGAGTATTCTGTGTACCAATCCTCTTCTGTTGCAGCATGAGAGGAAGCAAAATCAGTTGTGACTGTTTCGTCTCCGTATATTTCTACTCCTTGCGCCGTTAATGCCTGCAGTAGCTCCTGCCCAAATTTCTCATACCAATTTTTATGAATTAAGATTGTTTCCAGTGCATTGCAGACAGATGGGCGCTGTGTTTTACCATTAAGACTTATATTAAGTGCCATTTCTTTATCAGCACTTTCATCTATAAATAGGTGGCAGTTGCCAGCACCTGTCTCAATTACTGGTACAGAAGCTTCTTTCACAACGGTATCAATCAAGTTTTTGCCGCCTCTTGGAATAAGAACATCCAAATACTCTGTTAAGTGAAACAGCTCTTTTGCCGTTTCTCTGCTTGTATCCTCAATCAGCTGAACGGCATCAACAGGGAGAGCTGATTTTTTTAATGCTTCATGAATGGAACGCACAAGAGCCATATTGGAGCTTGCTGCAGATGAGCTTCCTCTAAGAATAATAGCATTGCCTGTCTTAATGGATAATGTCGCCGCATCGATTGTCACATTTGGCCGTGCCTCATAAATCATGCCCATCACGCCGATTGGCACGGTCTTTTTTAAGATAAGCAGGCCATTGTCTTTTTTGATTTCTTCTAATGTGGCACCAATTGGGTCTTGAAGTTCAATCAGCTGTCTTATTGCCATTGCCATGTCTGCGATTCTTTTTTCATTAAGCATGATTCTGTCTAATACAGAAGCTGATAAGCCCGCCTTTTCTCCATTAACTAAGTCTAGTTTATTTTGTTCAATAATAGCGGCTTGATCTGAAAGTAGCTGGTCTGCGATGAGTGCTAATGCGTTATTTTTATCCTTTGTCGTCAATTTCCATAATTGTCTGCTTGCGTCTTGTGCCAATTTACCTTTTGCTTGAACCTCTCCCACCTGTAGAACCCCCTTTATATTTTCACCCAGCTATTGCGATGAATCACTTCCTGCAGCTGTTCACCTGCTTGCTTTCTTCCTTTCACTCCGAGAAGTTCATTAAGGTCATTGGACCCATATTGAACCTCGCCTTTCCCTATAAGGCCTGATGTCCCAAAAACCTCGACAACATTTCCTTTTTCGAAAATTCCTTCAATTTTATAAATACCAGCTGGAAGCAGGCTGCTGCCTTTTTGCAGCAAGGCATTTTCTGCCCCTTCATCGACAAACACTTTTCCTTCAACCGTTGAATGCAGCGCAATCCACTGTCTATTGTTTGTTATCGCACTTAACCCTTCTGAACCGATATAAGTACCGTCCCCTTTTCCTTCTAAAATGGAAAGGAGCTTATCTGCGCCGCTGCCGTTGCCGATAAATACTGGTACACCAAGGCTTAACGCGGTTTCTGCAGCAATCAGCTTCGACTTCATACCGCCTGTTCCTACCTTCGAGCCGCTCCCTTTCGCACCTTCAAGAAATTCAGCTGTTACTTTTTCAATAAAATCATAGCGCTTCGCATCTGGATTTTCCTTTGGATTGCTGTCATATAACCCATTAATGTCTGTAAGGATAATTAATTGTTCTGCGTGAATAAGACCGCTAACTAATGCAGACAGCATATCATTGTCACCAAATGTCAGCTCTTCGACTGACACTGTGTCATTTTCATTGATAATTGGGAGAATTCCTCGTTCCAAAAGCTCAGATAATGTGGAATAAGCGTTCCGATAGCGTTCCTTTTTACTGAAGTCATTTCTTGTTAGCAATATTTGAGCTGGTACTATGCCGTATTCTCGAAAACGCTCTGTATAGCTTTGAATAAGGAGCCCCTGCCCAACTGCTGCTGCTGCCTGTTTGCCTTTTAATGTGACAGGACGGGACGGGTAGCCAAGCTGCTTGAAGCCAGCTGCAACAGCACCAGAAGAAACGAGCACAACTTCTTTCCCCTTTTCCTTTAAGGCTGCAATGCTTGCTATATGATCCTTTAATTTATCCTGATCGATTTCCCCTTTTGAATTTGTCAGGGAGCTACTGCCGATTTTTATTACGATTCTTTTTCTGTCCACATCGATTCCCTCCAACCTATCACAATTCCAACTAATCTTTATCACCTTATACCTAAGACAAATAAAAAAAAGCTCCTTTCATCCTGTAAAAAGGACGAAAAGAGCTTTCCGTGGTACCACCTTAATTGGATAAGAGCTATTAGACTCAATTATCCCACTTTGTCTGATAACGCCAGATAAAACGCCTATTTTTATAGGACTCGAAAGGCAGGTTCTGCGGCATGTCGTCATGGAGCCTTTCAGCTTATAAGCTCCACTCTCTTTTACGGATGGTTATCGCATACTAGTTCTTTCTCTTCGTTCGGTTCTTCTTTTTTTATTTATTATAGCAGTTATTTTTTTTGTTTCAATACTATTTTTTCAAGGCTGGCTCTTTCGCCTTTTTCAAAGCCCAAGTACGGATTGCGTATGCCACACCATTTTCGTCATTCGTTTTTGTCGTCACATCAGCTGTTTCCTTGACGATATCCTGTGCATTGCCCATTGCAACACCTATACCGGCTTCTTTAATCATGCTGATATCATTCAAGCTGTCTCCGCAAGCCATCACTTCATCCATCGTTACGCCAAGTCGCTCGCAAACGGTTTTTAAGCCACGCGCTTTATTGATACCAAATGCATTTACTTCAATATTAACAAGAGAGGAATTGCTTATTTCAAAAACGCCTCTTTCCTGAAGCTCCTTTAAAACATTATTGCGGATTGTGTCATCTTCAATTTGATAACCAAATTTCAACCACTCCAGTTTATCAAGGTCCTCAGGCATTTCATCCTTCCATGTTTTACCACAGCTAATTGCCCATGTTTTTGCTCCATGCTTTTGCGCAAGCTCCCAAAGCCAGCGCATTTGCTCGACATCAACCAAATTCCGTTCAATAAGATTCCCTTGCCAATCCCAAATTTCACTGCCGTTAACTGTAACAAGGAAAGTTTTTAAAAATAAACTTTCTGCATGATCCTTACATGTTGCAATAGATCTACCAGTACTTAGCACAACATGTATGCCTTCATCTTGAGCCTCTTTAATCGCTTTGCGGTTTTCTTCAGGAATTTCTCCAGCTCCGTTTAATAATGTGCCGTCCATATCGAGGGCAATCAGCTTAATTTCTCGTGCTTTGTTGGTCATTTTTGTTGGTCCTCCAAATTTAGATTCTTAGATAGCCAAAATCATGACTGTCATTTCTTTTTTTACATTCTTCGTATACTTATTCCCTATATAAGTATACATTTACCTGCAGCTTAAGTAAAAAACCCAGCATAATTAACAAAACCTTAATAAATGCTCATTAGGCAGTTTGTGCTAATTTTAGTTTTTTTATATTTCTGGAAAATATACTATGAAGCACCATTCCCAAAATAACGATGGCTATTCCGACAAGAGACATCGCACTTGGCAGCCCAACAGATAAAAACACCATTTCACCAATTAAAGCAAACAGTACTTCAAAGGACTGTGTCGCTTCAACGGCCCCAAGTGTCTGCATATTATCCTTGGCAGCGTCTGTTGCCGCAAAAAAGAGGATTGTCGCAATAACTCCAGAAAACAGGGCTACAATACCTGATTGATAAACTTGTGAACTTGACGGAGGTCCTGCTGTAAGGAAGCCATATATGGACAAAATAATCCAAAAAGGCAGACTTGCAATTGTCATGCCAAGTACCCGCTGGAAAACATCAAATCGTCCATTTGCAATCTCCATCATTTTGCGATTACCTAAAGGATAAGCGAATGAGGCTACTAGAATCGGAAGAAGGCAAAGCATTGCCGTGCCAAATGACAGCTTCATTGCAAATTCTAGCTGCATGAAAGCAATGCCGAAAATTATTAACAAAGAAAAGCTTAAGCTTTTAAAAGGAATTTTCTTTCGCACCATGATTGCTTCTCCGCCTTTTGTGTTTATCTTCTCCATAAACAGCGGTGCTAGTAACGTTCCTGAAATAATTGTCAGCTGCCACGTTCCCGCAACGAGCCAGCCAGGTCCATAGGCTGAAGCAAAACAAATAAAGGAATAAAAAACACCAAATCCAACAGAGCTCCATAATACCCATTTACCTGTATTTTTTCGTAGCTCTACTAAAATAGGCTTTAAATTACCCCTTACAAGAACGAGTATAAGTAAAAATGGGACCATAAAAAAATACCGCAGTGACGCACTCCATACCCAGCTCCCACCATTCATCTCCATTGCTTTATTTAACACAAAAGTAAAGGCGAAAAAAAAGGCTGAGGCAATTCCCAACAAAATCGGACGCATATAATCAAACCTCCATACCAGTCGAATTTTAACTTATAACCAATATATCGCATATTGGTTAATAATATCAATCGATATTTTTCATAAAAAAAAGATGCCCAAATTTAGGCATCTTTTGAATTAACGTTGATATTGAACACGATGGAGATTGGCAAAGATACCGCCTTTTTCAATCAATTCATCATGTCCTCCTTCTTCTTCAATCCCGTTCTCTGTTACGACTACAATACGATCAGCATTACGGATTGTTGCCAATCTGTGGGCAATAACAAGCGTCGTACGATTTTTCGCAAGTTCATTTAAGGATGCTTGAATGATTTGCTCTGTTTCTGTGTCTAATGCAGAAGTTGCCTCATCCAATATTAAAATCGGAGGATTTTTCAAAAACATTCTCGCAATAGCAAGTCTTTGCTTCTGTCCGCCGGAAAGCTTCAAGCCCCGCTCCCCGATTTGTGTTTCATAACCATCTGGAAGCTTGCGGATTAAGTCCTCCAAATGAGCTCTCCTAACAGCTGTATGAATTTCTTCATCTGTTGCATCCAATTTTCCGTAGGCGATATTCTCCTTCAGTGTACCTGTGAACAAGAAAACATCCTGCTGGACAATCCCGATTTGTGAACGCAAGGAATGCTTCGTCATGTCGCGAATATCCATACCGTCGATTTTAATGGCACCGCTGTTTATATCATAAAATCTCGGAACAAGTGAACAAATCGTTGTTTTTCCTGCACCAGAAGGACCAACAAATGCAACTGTTTCGCCTGCTTTAATGTTCAGGCTAATTTGATCCAATACAGTGCGGTTATCATAACCAAATGTTACATCATTAAATTGAATGTCACCGCGCAATGCAGGCATTTCAACTGCATCTGGGCGATCTTGAATTTCAGGTTCCGAATCAAGCAAATCTAAGAAACGTCTGAAACCAGCCATACCTTTTGGATAAAGCTCAAGCAATGTACTGATTTTATCAATTGGCTTTTGCAAAATATTGACGTAAAGGATGAATGCTACAAGCTCACCGTTTGTAAGCTCGCCATTAAATGTCAGCCATGCACCATATACTAATACTACTAACGTGAAAAAGCGCATTAACATGTAAACAGAGGATGATGTTAAGGACATCACTTTATATGCGACGATTTTTGCTTTTCTGAAGCGTTTATTATTAACAGAGAAACGCTCCATTTCGAATTCCTCGTTAGTAAAGGATTGGACAACGCGAACACCTGACACACTGTCTTCTACACGGGCGTTAACATCTGCAATATCACCGTACATATGCTTCCAAGCTTTATTCATGCTCTTATTACAGTATGTAATTAGCCAAACTAGAACTGGCACGATAAATATTACGATTAATGCAAGCTTGACATTGATTGTCAGCATAATCCAGAACGCTCCGACGAATGTCATAATCGCAATAAACAAATCCTCTGGACCATGATGGGCAAGCTCACCGATATCAAATAAATCATTCGTAATTCTGCTCATGACATGACCTGTTTTCGTGTTGTCAAAGAATTTAAAGCTTTGTCTTTGAACATGGTTGAAAAGCTGTGCTCTCATATCTGTTTCTATATTTATACCGAGCTTATGTCCCCAATAGTTTACAATGTATTGTAAATAAGTGCTTACTAAGTATAATGCCAATAAGCCGCAGCTCACAGAAACAATGGTACTCCAATTTCCTTCAGGAAGGAGTTTGTCAATGAACCAAGTTACAGCCATCGGGAAGGCAAGCTCCAGAATCGCCACAATGACAGCACTTGAAAAATCAAGAATGAATAGCTTTTTATGCGGTAAATAATAAGTGAAAAAACGCTTTATCATTATATGCTCCTTTATTTTTTTGTCAGTTCAAATGAGAATCATTATTAATTATAGAGGCTTCTCCTTGTTTATACAAGAAAATTATTTTCGTTTTCGAAATAGTAACATAAATTTTTGGATTTACAGGCTGTGCCATCTGTTTGAAAATAGTAAATTTTCAGTATTTTTAGAATAGTTGAAGGGTTATTTACTATTAATAGCGAACTAAAACATATACTCATAGGGGTGTTGATATATGGAATAAAGGAGAGTGTGAAGGGATTGGATTATCATTTATTGACGTTTGTCACAGTAGCGGAAAAAAAGAATTTTACGAGAGCTGCCGAAGAGCTGCATATTACACAATCTGCAGTAACACTTTCCATTAAGGCATTGGAAAAGAAATACGAAGTGAAGTTTTTCGACAGAACAAATAAATATGTTCGGCTTACTAGAGCTGGTGAAATATTATATTATCATGCCAAGAGAATATTAAAGGAATACGAACAGGTCGATAGCCTTATACATGATATGACAAAAGTAGTGAGCGGCCCTCTCTTAATTGGATCCAGCTACACTTTCGGTGAATATTTGCTGCCGAGATTTATTTCTGACTTTATGAAGGTTCACCAACTAATTGAACCGAAAGTTACCATTCAGAATTCAAGCAAAATAATAAATCAAGTGCTTGAGGGCAGTCTTGATATCGGAATTATTGATGGTGAAATCAAAAGTCATCCCCAGCTCCACATAACTCCTTTTGAACAAGATGAACTTGTGATAATTGTCAGTGCTGATCATCCTTTAGCCAGCTTTCGAACAATTGATTTAGATAGCCTATATGGTGAGACCTGGATATTACGGGAAGAGGGCTCTGGCACAAGAGAGGTTATTGACAAGCTCTTTAAAGAACACGCTTTTTCCCCGCTGATTTTACGGTCATTTGGGAGCACGCAAATCATTAAGGAGTCGGTCGAAGCAGGAATTGGCATTTCCATTGTTTCCAACTATTCGATCCAAAAAGAGCTGCATATGAAAACAATCCATCCCATTCGCCTTAAAAATAAACAGATAAACCGTCATTTTTCTTACGTACTATCTAAAACCGACATTCACCCTTTATCTGTTGAGCTTTTCACACAATATTTGCAAACAAAAAATGTGCTCACACTTGAAGCCATTTCTTATAAGTGAGAATGATGCAAAGAAGGCTTCAAACGAGAAGCCTTCTTTCTTTATGTCTGTTTTCGCATAGATTGTTGCTATTTTAACCATACTCCAAGGAAACTAATCGTTCCTTTTGTACCGTAAAAAGCCGTTTTCCAATTAGGCAAACAGCTTTTTTCTGAGGTTGACTTTTCAATCCCAAGTTGAAATGAAAATACCAAAATGGTGAATATACTACCTTTGTTTTGTCTAATTATGATAAATTTCACACTAGTTTTCTGCTCACAAAATCAGTCATTCCCTCTTCATCAACTAACATGAAATCTAAAAAAAATGAAATATCATTAAATGAACAACTCGATTTTCAGGAATTTATATTAAGTTTTCGAGCTTAATAGTTTAAAGACTGCTAAGGTTATTAGGTACAGTTACTAGTTAAACTGCAGTTCATAGCTGCAAAAGTTCTTTCGCTTACGTTACTTATTAATTGCTTTTTTCCCAAAAAACCCTAAAATACTTTAAGAAAAAGTAAATTCCAAAAAACAAAACTCCTAAGGCAGTAGCCCAAACTCCAACAATAGTAATTATCGGGATAATCATTTTATATACCCTAGAGCCCCTAAACATAACATAAATACAACTAATACAATTAGTTTTTTCATTTTTTTCATCGATATACCTCCATTTATTTGGCTTCTAACAAAGTATATCAATATCGATTTAAAATTAATTGAATTAATAGAAAAGTTCATTTAATAGCCAAAATACTGGAAGAATTGGTAATAAATCTGAGTCTTTCACTTCAATAAATCTAAAGCTTCGATAGTCCCAACACTAAATTCTTCCGTCCGTCCGTCCTTCCTTCTTTAACTTTTATTTATCATAGTCGGTGTACCTGTAATTTCTATTTCTTCACTCACAATCGGTTTTGTATTACCAAAGGGCGTGTTATGAACAGCTACAATCCTTTCATCCTTTGTTAATTCAATTGACCACTTAACTTCACGATCATACAAAAAATCATCCATATTCACATGCTCATTTATTATTTTTTTCACTTTTAGCTTCACCAATAACTTGGTCGTATTCTTTATGATGCTGTTCCCAATCATAACTGCATCTTTATTCTTATCATTTTCCATATCGACAATATAAAGGGGACACTTATCACTATACTCTAATACCGTTTGTTCTATTTCTTTACAAGAAAACAAGTTTCCTGCCAAAAATACACGATATATTCCTTTTTTTCCTGATTAAAAGTTTCTTCTGCATGTATCCTGTTTATATCATTGATTGTTCGTTTCTGATTATCTTCAGTCCAACTTGTATGAAAATAACAGCAATAATGCTAAAAACACCTAAAATGCCAGCGTTCCCTTTCCATTTAGTATTCATTGCAGTCTCCTTTCAATTCATTTCTATTTTATCGAAAGGTTATAACTAGTTATCTATTCCATAAGGCTATAGCAAGAAAACTCGCATACGAAAACTGCGAGTTTTTGTTATTTAGGGATTTGCTTATTCAACTATAGCCCCCGTTAATTTTAGTGAAAATATTCACAAAGCCTTAAGATAGAATGTTAATCCTATTGGATTAACATTCTAAATTTTTAATGTAACAACGGTATTACTACAATAAAGGTGGATCCTTCTCCTTCTTTACTATTGACCGTTATGTGTCCGCAATGTAGTTTCACTATATTATCAACAATGGATAAACCTAAACCTGTTCCTTCAACAGTTCTTGTTCGAGCCATATCTGCTCTGTAAAACCGGTCGAAAATTCTTTTTAATTCCTTTTGCTTCATACCTATCCCAGTATCTTCAAATGTTACAGTAATTACTTTATCTTTCTCTGTAACTGATATGTCTATGCTGCCATTTTGTTTATTATATTTGATAGCATTTGAAAACAAATTGTCCCATACATTATTTAGCAAGGAGGGATCTCCACAAATTTCTATATCTGGAATAGAGTAACTAAGCATTATTTCTTTTTCATTAATTAACCATTGGTAGTGAGATACTAATTCTCTTAGCTGACTTCCTAAGTTGAAAATCTTCTTCTTCAGTATATTTTCATCTCTATCCAACGATGCCAGTAACAATAATTGTTTGGTTAAAATAGATAACCGCTTAATTTCTCCATTAATAACAGAGATATATTTATTTCTATCATCATCAGATAATGTTTTATTTTCCAATAAATTTGTATAACCTTTTATATTTGACAATGGCGATTGAATATCATGCGATATATTTGAAATAAATTCTCTTCTAACATCTTCCATTTGTTCTAACTTTTTTGCCATACTCAAAAAGCTAGCAGTTAATTGTCCTAATTCATCTTTACGAGTTACGGATAGATCTACATGGAATTGGCCACTTGCTAATAATTTGGTTGCGTGAGTGAGCTTTGCAATTGGCTTTATTAAATACTTGGTACTGAATACTACCAAAACAATACTCAAAGTAATGGAAAGTATTAAGATCCATGCAAACAAAAAGTGCATTTCATTAAAAAGTAGTTTTATATCTGGCCTTATAAATAAAGCATAATCTTTGTCTTCAAATTTAAGTGGAACCCCAATAGTATTTTTTAACTCATTTGCAAAAAATCCAGTTACAAACGTTTTGTTTGGAAAGTTAAGCATCCCATGATAAATATCTCCGCTTAGCACCGATTCTATTGATATAGTAGAGAGAATTTTGTCTCTAAAGGAAGCCCCATAATAAGTTTCTGTGCCATTTCTATCAACAATGTAGACTTGATATCCGACATCCGAGATATTCTCTAAGTAATCGTTAAGTTCCATATCGGGATTATTTTTTATAAAGGAAGCAATTGATTGGGCAATTTTAGTGTTTTTTTGATCATTAACAGGCTTTAACTTTTGATGATAATAGACATTAGATAAAATAAAGGCAATAACACTACTGAAAAGCATTATGCCAATAGTGATAAAAACAAATTTGACATAAAGTGATCTCATCCACGTCTTGCCTCCAATAAATATCCAACTCCACGAACTGTTTTAATCTGAAAATCATCTGTTAAATTAGAGAATCTTCCCCTCAATCTTTTGATATGAACGTCTACTGTTCGTTCATCCCCTTCATATTCTACTCCCCAAACCTGTTCTATTAAATGATTCCTAGATAGAACTTGCATTGGATTCGTAAATAAAAAATATAAAAGGTCAAATTCCTTTAAAGGCAATATAATAGTCCGATCTCCTATTTGAACCATGTAACTTTTCTTATTAATCATCGTATTTCCAATCTGAATAACACTATCATCTTGTTGCTTATCGTATCTTCTCAACAACGCCCTTATACGAAAGGCTAATTCCTTTGGTTCAAAAGGTTTAACAAGATAATCATCTGTTCCTGCTTGAAAACCTTGCTCTTTATCTTCCATTTGATTTTTAGCAGTTAGAATGATGACAGGAATATCATATTTTTTTCTTATTTCTTTTGTAAGTTCATAGCCATCCAGATAAGGCATCATTACATCCACAACCGCTAGTTGACACTGCTTTTTTTGAAGGATTTTAAGTGCTTCCATACCGTCTTTGGCTAATAATACGATATATCCTTGCTTTGACAAGTGAATTTCTACAAGTTTTAAAATATTTATATCATCATCAACAATTAAAATATTAGGCATACCATATATCTCCTTGAATCTTAGGTTATTTAGTCTTTTGTCTTTTCCTAGCCATTTATACAAATCACAAAAGCACAAGTAAACCTAAATTTAAACACTTAGGTCTACTACATCATTATTTAATTGTTTATCTTCACTCTGTATGATTTGCCCATCACTCATTTCTATAACTTGATCTGCGAATAGAAGCATATCTTCATCGTGTGTAACAAGTAAAGTAGTAATGTTTAATGTTTTTGTTATTTCACGAATTATTTTCATAATATCTCTAGATCTTTTTGAGTCTAAACTTGCTGTTGGTTCATCTGCAAAGAGAACTTTAGGATTATGGATGATTGCTCGTGCAATAGCAATACGTTGTTTTTCTCCCCCTGATAAGGAAGGTGGATAGGCATATTTTCTATGTTCCATCTCCACTAAATTTAATAATCTATTTACTTCCATTTTTTTTTGTTGTTTTGTAAGTTTTGATTTTGACACTTCCAACATAAGCATTAATTGCTCTTCTGCAGTTAAAAAAGGAATAAGATGAGAAAATTGAAAGATAAATCCGAATTTACTTGCTCTTATTTTTCTAACCTGTTCTGAGCTCATATTAGCAATATTTTGCTCTTCAAATATGATTTTTCCACTTGTAGCAGGTTGAAGTCCAGCAGCAATCGTTAAAAGGGTACTTTTTCCTGAACCCGAAGCACCTCTTAACGCAGTAACTTCTCCTTTTCTGAGAGAAAGATTAATCCCTTTTAAAATTTCTTCTTTTACTTCCCCATTTATAAAGTTCTTTTTTATATTAGCTAATTTTAGTATGGCCATATTACCCTTCTCCTCTTTGTATTGCTTGTAGTGGTTCTACTTTTTTGATTTGAATGCCAGAGAGTGTAGCTCCCATAAACCCTATAAAGAGAAACATGATTGACAAAATCACAGTGGTTTCTATGGATAAATAATATGGCATTCCTTTTGGTGCAAAAACATTTAATAGATGGCTAATAGTAATAGATACTACCAATGCAACAAAAGTAATAAAGCTCATTTGTGTCCACATCATATAAAATAGACTACTTGTTTTAATACCTATAGCTTTCAGAATTCCAAACAATCCTATTTTTTGTACATTCATCATATAGAAAAAGATAGCAAAGAGCATACCACTGATTACCACTAAAAACCAAACAATCATATTTAAAGTTAATTGTTCTGCTTTATAACTAGAAATTGTATTTAGAAATTCTTTATTTGAGAATGATTGTAAACCATTAGTTTCATCTTGTGAAACAACCTTCTCTGGCATGTATATTAATTGCATCTCTGCCACTTTATATATCTCTTCATAGTCTTTAATATTTATAAAAGCAACTGGGGCATGACTATATTTACTTTGCTCCACAAATCCTTTCACAATAAACTCCCCACTATATTGATTATTCGTTAATCTATCTCCAACTTGTATCTCTTTTTCTTTCATAGAACTGTCTAGAATAATCTCTCCTACACTAACTTCTGGAAAAAACTTCGAATCAGTAGCTGTAACAAATGAAACACTTCGTTGTTTCCCATCCACATCGTTTAGAAATCCCATTTGAATAGATAAAGCTAGTGCATCTTTTTCTGTCTTTAACAGTTTCTCCTGAGTAGTATGATTGATTTTTGAAAGGCTGTATGTTTGATCTGCATCTTTCTTCATATAAAATTCACCATTTGGTAAATTCTTTATTAATGATGCGTTATCTTGAGATAACCCATTTGCTAATCCCGATATGATAAATGTTAAAAGGCTAATTAAGGATACAATTGATCCTAAAATGAAAAACCTTGATTTATTTTTCTTTAATTCTTTCCATGCTATGTTCATTTTCTTTCCTCCCATCTCTTATTAACAACTTTATTTTAATTTCATTCTGTGAATGGGAGATGAACGGAATGTTACAATTGAAGGAGGACTTCTATTATGCATTACAAACTAGAAGTGGAAAAGAGCCCGAGCTACAACATGTAAATAAAGATTTAATAGCTATTAAAAATTTGAATAAGGAAAAATATGCGGGTTTTTAAACTAACTATGAATTTCTATCTTCCATTAATCTGCCGATTTTATTCCATGGATATTGCTCTATTACTGGAGTGCTGCCAAAAAAAAGAACTGTAAGTTTCCTACAGTTCTTTTAAAAATATGTTGGGTTATTAGAACCTAATACAAAATCAATATTCATTGTTAGAGAAAAATGGCTCCTCTATAGGATTAAATAAACATCCATGTTTCATGGATGTTTTATTTTTTTCTTCACTCAAGTTTCCCAGTCTTATATCACTATACTCCCTCAATAAACAAACAATTATCTCTTAAATACGCAGTTATTCTCCCTATTGCTATCTAACTTGTTTAACTTTACAGATTTGATTAGAGAGAAAAGAACACAATCAAGCTGTTTACGAAGAAAATGAGTGCAAGAAACTAGCCAACCTTCGGTTCATTTCAAAAAGTTGGATAAATAGGTATGTACGCACCAATGGATGTCCACATATCTTACGGGGGTCTACCCTCCCAAGTCTCACAGAGTCTACGCTCCTACATTCCTTCGTTCAACCTTTCCATAAGGTGGATGTCGGTCATGCTGCCATACAGGATCTTATCTTGTCCTTACGTTAGTTCCGTTGCCGACTAATCCCATGCTGATTTTGTCTGTTCATCTGTTCAATTCTAGTTGTTAAAAGCTAGTTTTATAGTGATTAAGCTGCTATTGGTTCTTGGATAAATGCATGCATATGGGGGATGTCCTTCAACATCTTCTCCTCTTTAAACACATACTGTTTCTTACCAATAGAGAAGAGTATACGGATGAGCTTGTTACACAAAGCAATTAAAGACTGCATCTTTTTCAACGGATTGTCAGGTCTCGTTGTGTAGTAAAGATGTAGGGCTTTAAAGGCCTTGTTCTTGGCTACTAGAATCATAGATGCCCGGAATAACAATGCTCGTAATTTCTTTCGACCACGTTTGGTTATTCTGGTTCTCCCTTTATGCTTACCTGATGTATTTTCTTTTAAGCTAAGTCCTGCCAATTTGGTTATTTGACGAGGATGATTGTATTCACTCAAATCGCCTACTTCAGCGAAGAAACCCGCCACTGTATCGCGTCCAATCCCTGTTATTTCTAACATTTGATTAACCCCTGGAATATCTTGAAGCAGTGTATCCAGAGTTTGGTCAAGCTCTTCGAACTTGGCTTGAATGAGTTCATACTTTTGGATTAAGGTTCTTAATTCCATTTTAGCCATCATAGCACCTTGTCGAATGCCAATCGAGCGATTGGCGGCTTCTTTTAATGCTTGAATCTTCTTAATCCCTATACTACGTTTCACTGCTTGCCTAAGGTATTCTAGTAATTCTTTTTCTGTATATCTAACCAATTCTTCCGGTAATGCTTCAAGCTTTAATAAATGAAGAGCTGCCTTCCCTTCCCAACTTTTAAAAACGGTAAAGAACTCTGGAAAGTATCGATCAATCCAGTTGTGTACCTGTCCTTGCACAATTTGTAAGTCTACACTTAATAGATCACGTAATTTTTTTGCCACTCGCAGTTCTGCAAAAACCCCTTGTGGGATTGTTGGTTCGGCGTATCTACCATCCTTGACTAGTTGTGCAATGACTTTTGCGTCTTTTACATCATTTTTAGTGGGCGAGTTATCGTCTAACTCCTTACTATGCTTGACGTGTAATGGGTTGACCGTAACGAACTTAATCTGTTCCTCCTTTAGAATATGAGCTAAATTAAGCCAATAATGGCCCGTTGGCTCCATTCCAGTAATGACAGACTCCATTTCGTAAGACTCTTTTATTTGAGTAATCCAATTAATAAATGTCCTAAATCCTTCTTGAGTATTATCAAAAAAGCAAGTAGATCCAAGCTCTATTCCACGATAATCCTGTGCTCTAGCTACATGATGATGTTTAGCTATATCAATACCAATCACTAAGGTTTTAGGTGTAATTTGAGCTATTTTATGATTTTGGTTATAATTCATGATGAGACCTCCGAATAGATATTTTGTTCCTTTTTGCTGGCCAGCTCAGGACACATTTATCTTATCAAGAGGTCTTTTTTCTTTCAAATCGCATTTTCACTTATTACAGGAATGCTGCCATGTTAGTACCAGAGAAATAAAGAAGCATTAATCCTTACTGGATTAACACCCCCTATAGCTTAAAATACCCTTGTATAACCTGTTATTACAGAACTGTTGCGCTTAGATTTAGAAGAATGTTATAAAAAAAGAGCTTCAATCCTTCCTGGTTCAAAGCCCTACTTGCTTGAGTTATTATGAAAAATCCTGAATTATTTCAACAACTTCGATTCTACCGTTTATTAAAAGTTCAGGAAGCTCATTTTTTTCGTTTCCCATCCAGTATTCTCTAGCCTGTTCAATCTTTAGAGCGAAAGGAGATCCATCTTCTTTTGGTAGAAGGGAACCGTCTCCCTCGAAACAATGTCCATCAACTTGTAGCTTAACAATTTGTAAAACTTTACGATTAAAGGATTCAAATAACTCTTTCCATTTTAGTATATCCTCATAACTTTCCGCAGCATACAAGCACGATAATCGTGAAGGATATTCTGGGTATTCTTGTAATCTAACCATTTCAACTATTACTTCTCTGATTGCTCGGATGTTTTCACCAACATATTTAATAGCTATATCGGCATCTTCTTTATTTAAATTCATTCCACTTTCAGTATAGTTTCTATAGAAAATCTTTGTAAAATCCTCACCTTTTGAGTTTAGGTGCTCACGCTCAAAAAAGAAACGATATAACGTATTTTTTTGTTGGTTATCGGAAATTAATTATCTGACCAACTGTCATCTTATTCCTTGTAACAATATGATAAACACAATACTCATTTCCCACCATATTTTCCAGCCCCAATTTTGAAATGAATTATTCTTATTCCTTCTCAAAATGTTTATTAAATTATCCTAAACGTTTGTTATATAAGAAAGGACTACATTATAAACAGGAATTACGAATACTCAGTATTTTTCGTATTTAAATAAAATTAACTTATCTGTAAGCTGAACCTCTTTTGTTTTTTTGTAACCAAATTTCTCGTAAAAGTAATGATTACGAAAACTTAAATACGGAGTATACAATGTCCATAGCTTTACATCGGAAAATTGCTTCTCTAGAAATTGTATAGCTAGCGTTCCAGCACCGTTATTTTGTTTAGATGGAGCAATAAAGACTTTATCTATGTGCATTCGTTCTTTATTTCCTCTTACATCGATTGCACCAATTATTGCATTCTCTTCTAAAATCGTAAAATGATGATATTTTTGTATATTTTCTTCTAACTTTCCAAATGTTTCACAAGCTGGATTAGTTTCAAAGTCTTGGTATTTTTCCAAGTCGTCTTGAAATGAGGCTTTCTGAATCGGAAGTAAATCTTCTATGTCATCTAGTGTTGATTTTCTAATTATTAAGGTCATATTTTCTCCACTCGCCCTCTCTCTAATTCTAAAGGCACATCATATGGGAATATTAAATATATATTCCATTTAATTTACAGAAATCCTTCTTCCACTAAACTGCCTTCATTATGACATAACAAAAAGCTTCCCTTATATTTAAGAATAGCCCCTGTTACTTTAAGTACATTTTTTCACAATCTAGACTTGTTCAGTTCTTCTGCGATGTCCAAATTTCAAATATAATTTGACCATCTTTAGTTATTTTCCCTATATGGATACTAACATTCACATTATTATAACTAGCCCATTTTGGTAGGTAACTTTCTAGATATTTTATAACCTTCTCATCAGGTGAAGCATATCCAACATTAATATTATTGGACAAATATGCAACAAAATCTGGATATAAAGCATCTACCCATTCTTCTGCTTGTCGTTCTGAATTAAAAATTCGATTATCCTCTTTATAACTTCCATTTATCCATTTAATATTCTCCGTAGTCAACACCTTCTTTCCAAGTTTCACCGTTAATCTTATAATCCTTTTATACTAAGCTGCCACGTTTGTGACACAAGAAGGATTCTCTTCATTTTATACAGGAATGTTGCCCTGTTTCTTTTCATAACTAGTTTTTCATTTATTGCAGGAATGCTGCCACGTTTGTGCCGAAGCAAAAAAGTATAAATCTCTTTAGATTTTTATCCCCATTTGTATTTTTAGGTCAGCTCTTTCTGCCCCATAAGGAACTTAAACAAAAAAAGAGTTAATCCTACTTGGATAAACTCTTTCTAGATATTGTTGCCAATACTATGTGGCTTATTAACACTCCATTTTTATTTAATTTTTGATTCTTGCCAACAATCCAAGCTAAAGTTAAAATCGAGACAGCTACTACTATTGCTGTTAACATAAATATAACTACCTTTATCCTTTATCTCCTTTTAACAACATTATAACAAACTCAAAATAAGTCTTATTTTTGTTTCCTGCTCTTGATTTGAGTATTTTCTTAGTTTTGAAATGGCCCTATTTAGTGCTTCACCTCCAATATCCTGCTTCTTCTGTAAAAACAGCAGCATGAAATAGTGAAGTTTGCTCCTCAAAATCAAAAAAAAGAGGATCCTCAATAAAATTGTTCAATAAAGTGTATCCACCGTTATGTACTGGTTCTGAAATTATAGGTACGCCACTTGTTGAAATTGAATCAATATAACGATACACAGTCCTCATATTCATTTCTAACTTTTCTGAAATTTGTTTTGCAGTAATTTTTCCACCTGAACGAAGCATCCATAGAATTGCTAACATATTGTCAATTCCAGGAAAATAATTCCACCTCTATATGAAGTTTATTTTCTTATATATATCTCCGATTTTTGGAATAGCTCATCAACTGTTCCTTTCCGATAGCTTTCTATAAAAATAGAATCTCATACTATATCATCTTGCCCGATAACAAACCAAAGTTTCCTTCCAATCTCCGTTATTTGAGCCAACTAGTGATTGATCTTTATTATCCACACTGTAACCTGATTGCTCATTTTCTAGTTGTGAATTTGCAAAGATGGTAAAACCATTAGTATCGGTAAAGAAAAGAATCAATGCGAAAACAGCGTTCTTTATTTATCTTCCGGCAAATCATATTCCATCCTTTTTGCTGTCATCCATTTTTCTTCTATTCCAACTAGCCTTTCGACAAGATGAAAGGCCATTACAATACCTGCTGAAATACCGCCTGATGTAACAATTCTGCCTTCATCAACAAATTTAACTTCTCTTACAACCTCCACTTTTTTGAAGAGATCTGCAAACAAATCATAGGAAGCCCAATGTGTTGTCGCCCTTTTGCCATCAAGTAATCCAGCCTGTGCCAGCAATAAAGCGCCCGTACAGACAGATGTCGTCATTTCTGTTCTTTTTTCCTGCTCTTTTATCCAGTTTATCAGCTTGTTATTATGTAATTCAGTCAATCTAGCGCCAGGACCTCCAGGAACAATGAGAATATCAAAATATGGTGCTGTATCAAAGGAATAGTCTGGTACGACTTGCAGCCCGTTTCTTGCTGAAATGCTTTTTCCAGTCTCAGAAACTGTTTCCACTTTGAATGGCTTAACATCCTCACGATCCTTAAAGCCTGCAATAGACAGTACTTCAAATGGTCCTGCGAAATCCAATACCTCCACATCATCAAACAGCAATATGCCGACACTTCTAGTCTCCAATTTGCCCTCTCCTTCATTTGTTGATTTTGTATATGTATTATAAATAATAAATCATATGTTGTTCATCAAAATATTGTCCATTCACCTTCAAGGCCTTTTTCTCCAAACCAAAAACAGTAAATCCCATCGATTCGTATAAAGCAATAGCTCCTGTATTTGTTGATACGACCGCCAACAGCAATTGTTCAATTTCCAGTCTTCTTGAGACGTTAATCACCTCTGTCAAAAGCCTTCTCCCAATCCCTTTGTTACGGTAAGCATCTTCAATAAAAAACGACAAAACACTTGCCTTATGCTTGATTTTCTTATAGCTTTCCTTTTGTAGTGTGATGGTGCCAATAAGGCGGTCGTCTATAAACGCCCCGATTGTAAGCCTTGTCGGGTCCTTCAATAAAGCGGAAATTCGCTTGATAGGATATAGCCGTTTTTGCTCCTCTTCCAACGTTAGCAGGAATGCATCTGGATGCTGATTTAATGTAAGCAACCGCAAACCCCAGTATTCCTTCGCATCCTTTGGTTTTAATACTCTTACCTGCAAAACAACCACCCCTCTATGATGTCCACACGTAAAATCGATTTAGGAAAAAAATGCTGCAAACCGCAAACATTCCTACATAATAATTCCATATTGCCACGATGCATTCCTTCTGGCACATCAATTTTCGTTAAACAAGATTTATGGTACGATAAAGAAAATTAATATTAGAGGTGTCTCGCCAATGTTTATCGTCCATTCAACTTTTCCAGTACCAGCAGAAAAAGCAGCTGAAGTGATTGAAATATATAAAAACCGCTCACGATTAGTAGATAAAAATCCCGGTTTTATCCGGTTTCTTCTCCTTCAAACAGAAAAAAACAAGGGAGAAATTACCGTCCATATGGAATGGGAAACAAAGGAGGATTATTTGAAGTGGGTTAGAAGCACAGAGTTTAAAGATATTCACGAGCTTGAGAAAAAATACCCTGATAAAGAGCTAGCTGCCATTATTCCAACTGTAAAGCAGTTTTTGGTGGTTGCTGAGTAACAATGAAATCCTGTAAATGGGGAGCGTTTTGTATACCCAGATCTAATGGGATGACCAACTTTGTGTGAGAAATAGATAGAGCCTAGGAAGATTCCTAGGCTCTAGTTTTCGATATAAAAGGGATAGAATAATTTCGGTAATCTTAAAGAAGGCCAGCAAAATTTACTGCTCATGTATTTTCCTGGTTTATACTATTTCGTTCAAATCCCAAAAAACGGGTGCCTTGAAAGTTCAAAATTCCTGTGTCATTTTCAGAAACCAGCCCATATTCTTTTCCAGAAACATGAAACTCTGTACGATCGCCGCTTTCGAACTCAAATGTGAGATAATACGTAGTATATGTACTGGAAGAAAGACTATTATTATCATTATTGGAACTTCTGCTGACATCTGTACGTTTTGCTTTAATAATCGCTGGCACACTTAATCTTGGCGACTGCTCATTTTTATGCCACTGGCCAATTCCTTTAAATATCGTAAACAAAATACTACCAATAACGAATATAAAAATAATTCCTATAAAAATGGGACCAAATTGGAACATAAAGTCTCCAAAATAAAATTCATCACCTGGCATGTTACCACTCCTTCTGCTAAATATTGTCATTATATACGGTTAATAATTAAAAAAGTTTCATTTTCTACTTGTCTATATTAAAAACAATTAATTTTAGAATTTATTGTAACTAAAATAGCCACCAAACATAGTGACTATTAAGTACTATAAAATCTAATTTGTTAGGACTGATTATGTTCCACCACCATAATACTATAAAAAATATTTAGCTTTTCCCACACCCAATCTTGAAAAACCTCCTTCAATCATTTCTGTAAAGCCGTAGCCTCTAAATCTTCTTTTATTTGTAATTATTCCAAACTGAATGTCTCTGCTGCTTCTGTTCCTTTAAATGGCGTACTGCTAAATGAAAAGGTTACTGTTTTTTGCATGAATCTCTCTCCTTTTGGTCATTTATTGTAAGTATATGGTAGGAAATAAACGAAAAAATACTTAACAAATAGCGCAAGTAATTTGAACCTTGTATGTCAATGCTACGCTATATTCTCCATGCGTATAAACGTAAACAGCTTAAATCACCACCTGCTTATACCTATTTAATACGAAAACTGCCGCAGCAATTAAAGTTATCCCCATAAAAGCAGGTGCAGCATGACCAAGGGATACATAGATTTGCCCACCTATAATCGGTCCAATTATTCTTGCCAATGCTTGAATAGATTGGCTGCCGCCTTGAATTCTGCCTTGCTCACTAGCTTGAACTGACTTGGACAGCATTCCATTGATTGAAGGTCCGATAATGGAATCCCCAAAACCAAACAGGAATATTCCAACGATAAAAAGCGGGTATAGTGAGAATAACGCTGATACTGCCATAAAGCTGTAGCCGATAATCTCCGAAACCATTCCTATCATCCCTATCTGGACATCACTGTATTTCAGCAACAGCTTTGGCATTAGAAAGCCTTGTGAAAGGATGTCTTGGATACCCAATATGGAAAACATAAGTCCGATTATCGCAGGCTGCCATTTGAAAGTATCAATTGTAAACTGTGAAAATACTGCCTGTAAGGATCCGTTAGGAATCGAAAGTAAGAATACTGAAAAAAGGAGCCATTTTAAATGTTTTATAGAAAGTATGTTTAGTAGCTGTATGAATGGATTCAATCTTACTAACGTAAGCTTTTTCAGCCTATTGTTTTTGTTAAGACTCTCTGGCATATAAAAAAATCCGAATGCAACATTCAATAAGGTTATGAATGCTGCAGCATACATTGGTATAGAATATCCAAACTTTGCTAATATTCCACCTAATACAGGTCCAACAGCGATGCCTACACCTGTAACAGCACTCACCCAGCCAAAGTATTTTGTTCGCTGCTCATTCGGGATAATGTCTGCAAAATAGGCGAAGATAGTGCTTATACTCCCGCCTGTTACACCTTCCATTATCCGCCCGACAAACAGGACCCATAAAGCTCCTCCAATACCAAAAACAATGTACCCGACACTTGACCCTAATAGACATATTAAAAGAATTGGACGACGGCCATATCTATCGCTTAAAGCTCCAAGCCCAGGTGCCGCTAAAAAAACACAGGCTGCATAAACAGCGGTCAGTACTGTAACTATAATTGCCTGATTTGCATCATTATGAGCATACGGATGCACTAAGTATGGAACAACTGGTCCTATAATACTGAAGCCTAATCCGCACAGAAAAACTGACATTAGACCGAATATCAACGCCTTTTTATCTACAGTTTGTTCTGTATTTTGAAGTTTTAGTAAACTAAATTTGAACATTATATTTCTCCTCAATAGTCATTTTCATTTCCTAGGAAACAAAAAATACTTTATCATCATTTTGTTTCCTAGTCAACAAAAATGAAAACAAAAAAATACAGTCCAATTCCTATTAGAATTGGACTGCATATGTTTTATGTTTCTTTCCTATTCAGGCTTGATAGCTACTTCTTGTTTTTTTATTTCTGCATCCAAATGCTTACTATACATTTCAACAAAGCTAAGTATACTGTCAAACTGTTCCTCCGTCACCTGTTCAAATACTTTCTTATCACGCTCTCTAAACTCTTTATGGAGATCATCGTGAATTTTATTTATTGCCAAACCTTCCTCTGTTAGCCTAAAATAGATTTCTTTTTTATTTTCCGGCTTTTGGTAGCTTTCTATTAGGTCTTTTTCGAGAAGTTTTTTCGTTATTTTACTTATCGCGCTTCTAGTCATAAAAAAAGATTCTGCCAGTTTCGTTACATTGGAATCTGCATTTTTGCCGATAAATTCCAGACAATGTACTTCAGATGACTTATGCCCCTTCAAACTTTCTTCCATTTTAGGCTTATTAAGCCAAACAATCTTATTTAATATATCCCTAAATCCCAAAATGACCTGTTCTTCTTTGTTCATTTAGCTGACCTCCTACCAGTTGGTGCATTAACATTATTATAGTAGAATTTTTGTTTCCATTTCAACATTATTACATCGTTATTAGAGATGGAGCTGTTTACACCAAACAGCTGCCTGTCTTTTCTCTGCGCTTCTGTTTATGTTGATTTTGGATGCGTAAAATATACTAAACGGTTACATAAGTCATTCCATTAGCAGTGTAGAATTCATGAATCTAATTTCAATTTATAAATACAGAAAATTTAATTAATGTAAAATATTCCAAAAAAGTTTAATTTTATGGAAAAATTTGATAAAGTTAACAATAGAATAAAAACATCATAAGGAGTGACAAGCATGAAAGGAAATCTGATAACCCCTGTAATAACGTTAGTTCTAATGGTAGTTATTAATTATTTTGCGGCAGTATTGTTTCACATCCGATTCATTGAGCCAATGTTTTTTATTGGCCTTGCTTTTGTTGGTCTATTATTCTCGTTTAATAGCTCGGGTGGAGCTTGGTCAAGGGTAACTGATAGTCAAGTATCTGCTCAAACTGGTATTATTCAAAAGACGAAGCCCTTTGCTTATAGAGTAAATTTACCACTTTGGGTAGCGATCGGATACACGTTAATTGGACTAATTATCCTTATTTTATTAATCGCAAAGGTAATTCCGCCAGCAAGCTAAAAATAAACTCCCATGGCTTTCCATGTGGAGTTTTTTATCGTTATTTGAAAAACTCACCTAGTATTTTCAATTCCTGCTGGCCTAGTTAAACCTCTATCATTTTGCTTACTGCCACAAGGATATTTAATGCAAACAGTCTGTCTCTGTCATTTTCATGTCATCTTCAGTGGAGTATGTAAAATAACTGGCAGAAACCCCTTCTTTCTTTGCGTCATCAAAGGATTTTAGGCTGTCAAGGAGCTCCTCTTCCACTTTTCCATCTACACCAACATATATTTTATATTTCTCGCTGAACTTCAAATTGATCCTCCACGCTTATTACTTCCCAGCCTTGATTGTTTACGTACTCTGTTGCGGTTTGAAATGCTATTTTCATATTGTCTGCTTTAACCCAGCAATTTACGTATGCACCAACACATTCTGCCTTTACGGGATTATCATTATGTGGTATTGCTTCTAACCGAACTAAATATACGGCCATCATACTCTCCTGACACAATCATAATTTTACGTCATGCATACCTATATTAATAAGCTGTCATTCGACATCTGCTAAAAATATAAAACCATTAATTCCTCATCGAAATAGGTATTACCTATTTTTAAAGCCTTTTTATCTATTCCATATGTTGCAAAGCCTAATGATTTATAAAGATTTTTTGCTGGCTGATTAGCAGCACCAACCGTTAAATATATTGCTTCAATCCCATTTATTTGCTTAGATCTTGTGATGGCTTCCTTTAATAACTTTTTCGCCACCCCATGTCCACGGTTTCCAACAGCAACATACACCGCAAAAATAGTTATCCTGTGTTTTAGTTTTGCTTTTTGCTCTAACTGCAATGTCACAACACCTAAAAGCTTTCCGTTTTCAAATGCACCTAGCGTATAGGAGTTTGAATTGCTCAACCTGTTCCCGAATGTTTCTATGGTGAATTCTTTTTCCTCTTCATAGCTGGATGCAAAGGCTTCTGGACTTAATTTTAAAGCTTCTAATCTTAATTTTTTGTAGACATCTGCATCCTTCTTTTCAAGCACCTTAATTTCCATGTTGCCCCTCCTCTAAGCTTTATTATCTTCTAACTATGCTTACTTTTGATGCCAGTATTATAGTAGTTCTTTGTTTTTTCTATAGGAGCGTTTCAACGAAATATAGTTCACACCAAACATCAAGATGCTTGCGCTAATTAGTAACCCTATAAATGCTATCCAATCATCATCATTAGCAAACAATACACTGACATTAAAAATAGTTATAATCCCCAATATAATTAATGAAAAGCTGACAAAAACACTAGTTTTTATTAGAATAGCTTTTCGTTCTTTTTTAAAGGCTTTCTCTGATGTGATATCTGAATACTCTATCCCAGAAAGGATATACCTAGCAGTAACATATAAAAGAAAAATCACACATGAAATAAGTAAAATCGTTTCAGCCTTAAAGAAATCCAGAAAAACAGTTAAGGTTAGCATCAATATTATAGAAAATATCTGGAGTATAGCTGCTTCTGTAATAAAAACTAAAATTTGCTTCTCTTTATATTCGTCATCAGGCAAAAAATATGTTATCCAGGATTTCATTACTCATCTACCTCCCAAAATAATTCATCTAATGTTTTATTAAGCTGTTTAGCAATGGCAATACATAAATTAAGGCTGGGATTATACATTCCCTTTTCAATTAATCCAATAGTTTGCCTTGTTACCCCAACATTTCTTGCCAATTGTTCTTGCGTCATCGAGGTTTTCATTCTGAAAATTTTCACATGATTCTTCACACCATCACCACCAAAAGCAATATATATATTACAAATGTTATATATACCTTACATTACTTTGGAAATAATTTCAAGTGATTCTTGTTTTTTATTCTGTTCTTTAAAACTACAGCAACACATAATGGCTAAATGTTTGCTTCATCACAATTTACGCAAAAAAAGAGGCTGGGACAAAACAAAAGATAACCTTTCTAAACACGAATAATAAAATAACATCTAAATTTGAAAAATGAAACATGTGACTAAATAGAAGATGGGTTTAAAATTAGTTCGTTTCATTGCACTGCAGCCACTCGCTTTCCGCGGGGAGGAAGCTGAGCCTCCTCGTCTTCGTGCAGTGCACCCCCATTGTTGGACACCTAAGTTCAACAATAGGAGGTGCCTGGGTGGGTAAATTTAATGAATCAGAAAAACACTTGGTTATTCAGCGTTATTTAAACGAGAGGATTGGCTACAGGGA
>NZ_RZTZ01000001.1 GCF_004005475.1 Niallia taxi
ATGATTTATTACAATTACTATAGATATCAGTGGAACTTAAAAAAGATGACCCCTGTTCAATACAGAGATCATCTTCTTAAAACTGCCTAGGCTTTTTTTAAATGTCCTTTACAAAGGGTACACTTTAAAATGACAACTGGTTTAATTTTTGTTCTTATTCCAATTACCATCGCAACAATAAACCCAATATCAATCAGAAAGTAAATGGCAATAACGATCCACAAGTTTACGTTTTGGAATAACCTTGACAGCACGAGAACTAGAAATGCAGCAATAACCAAGGAAACCGTTAAAGCTAAAGGATTTATTCTCGAAAAATTTTTTTCATTCAAAATCACATTCTCCTCTCTCCTCATATGTAATTTTATCAAAAAAATGTATTTTTTCCCATCTATACTTTAAAATTCACTATTTTTTATTAAGGAGGTATGTGCAGATTGTCGTTAATTAACGGAAATTCTTTAAAGATTGTATTAATCAATACCGTGATTATTTGTTTAAGTCAATTTTTAATAATGCACACCAAATTATCCATTTTGCCTTTTCAACTTGGCTTCACTGCATTGATTTTTTTACCCATAAATACCTTAATAAGATTGAGTAAAATGAAGCTCGACCTTTACCAACATTGGTTAAGTATTTACATAGGATTATTTTGTTCCACTGTTATTTTTTATGTTATAGAAGCTTTATTATTAGATGGACTAAGTGATTCTCCACCTGGCGAACCATCCTTTGATTTATTTTTAATTGTTTTGATTTATGGATTTTTGCAACTGTTGATTTTCGTTTTTATAAATGGTGTTTCCTATATTATTAATGTGTTCACAAATAAATTCTGATAACAGATGCAAGCACTACTCTCAGCAGCTGTTCTATTTAATACCAATTTTATATTTTTTACCGCACTAGATACAGCTCACTTGAAAGCTTCCTCTATTAAATGGACGTTTACCGGAATTATGAGCCGGGTATAAAATAATATAACAAGTTAAAAGGAGTGTATAAAAATGGCAGAAAACAAACAAAGTGTTGCGGATAAAGTAAAAAGTGGAGTATCTAAAGTAAAAGGTGAAGTGAAAGATCAGATTGGTAACGCAAAAGGCGATAAGAGTATGCAAGCTGATGGTAAAAAAGATAAAGCCAAAGGTAAAATACAGGAAACAACAGGTAAATTGAAAGAGGATTCCGACCATAAGTATTAAAAAAATGGCTGCCGTTTGGCAGCTGTTTTTTTATTCTTGTCTTTCCTCTTTAGTGTGTCCGCTTCTGTTCGAAAGTGATTCGCCAAACACCTCTTTAAATTCATTAATAATCTATTAATCCATAAAGTTAATTAAATACCAACTTTATCTTACATAAAAATCCAAATTTATTTTTAAAGCACTATTTTTCCCCAGTTAAATATTGTATAATCTCCTATAATAAATGCGATGAAAAGAAGAGTAAGTGTGCAAAAGCATAACAGAGAACTCCAGTTGCTGAGAAAGGAGGATGTAATGGCACACTGAACCAAGTCTTAGAGCAGCATATAGGATATTTCGTTTTACTATTGATTATATGCCGGTATTCTCCCGTTAAAGAGATAGAGTATAAACAACGCTTTGGCACTGTAGTACTCGAAAAGGTTTCTGTGGTAACACAGAAATAAACTGGGGTGGCACCACGGCCTTCTAATTATAAGAAGTCTCGTCCTCAAGGATTTTTCCTTGGAGGTGAGACTTTTTTTTGTAAAACTTATATGGAGGAGTTAGTACAATGAAATGGAAAAGCCCCCTTTTACTGTTAGTTGGAATTGGAATTTCTAATATAGGTGCATGGGTTTACTTAATTGCCTTAAACTTAATCATACTAGATATGACGAAATCACCATTGGCCGTATCTATCCTTTATATGCTATTGCCTATTGCCACTTTAGTTACGAATTTTTGGTCTGGAACTTTTATTGACCGATTTAATAAACGGACTCTAATGATCCTACTTAACTTAATTAGAGCAATATTCATCTTTACATTGCCTTTTTTTGAGTCCCTTTTTCTGATTTACCTAGTAGTCTTTATAATTAATATAGCGAACACTATATTTGAACCAACTTCAATGGTTTATATGACAAAGTTAATTTCCAAAACACATAGACAAAAATTTAATGCTTTCAGAAACTTCATTAACTCATGTGGATTCATTCTTGGACCTTCTATTGCGGGTGCTCTTTTTATAATTGGCACACCGAACCTTGCAATACGAATGAATGCTTTTGCGTTAATTTTATCCGCAATAGTCATTCTGCTTCTTCCAAATGTAGAGATAAAGGACAAGGATATCCCCTTACAAAGGATCAATATAACATTAATTTCAAATGATTGGAGCAGCATATTAACTTTCAGTAAAACGAATATATATGTAACACTAGTTTATATTTTATTTAGTATGATTACAGTGTTTATGACAGCCTTGGATTCTTTAGAGGCTGCCTTTGCTACAGAAGTATTATCATTATCTAATAGTACCTATGGATTTCTTGTCAGTATTGCAGGTGGTGGGATTATTGCTGGTTCCATAGTAAATGCTTTATTTGCCAACAAATTAAAACTAAATCTCCTAATTGGATTAGGTGCTTTTTTTACGCCTATCGGCTACATTATTTTTGCCTTTTCAGCTGACTTTATTTGGGCATCAATCGGATTCTTCACGTTAACTTTTTTCTTATCATTCGCCAATATCGGATTTTTAACTTTCTATCAAAACAATGTCCCTGTAGATATTATGGGAAGGTTCTCCAGTATCTTAGGAATGCTTGAAGCCGGGTTCATAATAGTCTTAACACTGACAATCGGTTTAGCTACAGAGCTGTTTGACATTCGTCCTGTCTATATTGTTGGATCAATTGCTTTCTTCGGATTGGGGTTAATAATCCTTTTTATTGTAGCTGTTAAGTCGAAGAGCCATTATTTTGGACAAGTGTGAGAATAAAGCCGAGGTTAACTAGATTATGTTCTTTGTAATTTCCCTCGATATTCTCTAAATATATTTTTTAGCAACAGAACTAGTAGATTGCAATAACATTCCGAACCAAATATAAATACTATGAAAGTAAAAAAGCTGAAAACATGCGAAGAAAAGTCTGCATGTTTTCAGCTTTTTATAACCTTCTCATCCTCTATAAACACTATCACATGTACCTGCTGCTGGTTCATAAAAGCAATGTTGTTTAAATTGGCCGGTAAAAGGTTGATTGTACCATGTTTGAGGACAATCACCACTTGGGTTAAAGTACCATAAAGCAAATTTCGCTGGGTGATTTCTCCAAAATTTCAAATTTTGCCGCGCTAATCTCCTTTCTGAATCTCTTGCCCTTTGATAAAATACATTGCCTTTTTGCACTGCTTCAAACGAGTAATTTCCCCCTTGTACTTGAAAAATGACTTGTTCAATCGTTCTTAAATCTTTAAAGTCAATACAATTTGCTACAAGTCGGTTCACAATTACATTTCCAACATAAAGCATTCCTTGGTTTCCTTCACCCTCAGCTTCCGCTCTCATCATTCTCGCCATTAAGTCAACGTCAGCATCTCTATATGCAACTCTTGCCATTTTTCCACCTCCATAATATTGTATGTGTATGAAAAAACAGCTAGTTTATATGACCTTGTTTATAAATTTTCATTGAATACATATTAGCTACCTCTTACAGCTATGGAGAATTCTCCGTTAGGCATGAATCATTTGTTTTTACTTTATTAATAAACTCCTTTTCCCTTGTCCTGATTAGCATTGCTTTGTTACATAATTGAGTGAATACTATAAATTATTTTGAAATCAGAATACTCCATTCTTGAACGAAAAAAATATTAATTCTATAATATTTAGGTAAGCGAACTTTTTTGTATTTAGGGGGATTTAATATGAGTCAAAATAAAGTAGCTATTATTACAGGTGGCGGAAGCGGATTAGGTCAAGCGGTAGCGTTAAAATTAGCAGATTCTGGTGTCTCCATAACAGTTGTGGACATTTCCGAAAAAGCCGGAAATGATACAGTAAGCCTAATTAAAGAAAAAGGGGCAAAAGCAATCTTTGTTCAGGCAGATGTTAGCAAGGCAGAGGATGTGAAAAATTACGTAGATAAAACAGTCGAAGAATTCGGTACGATTGATATGTTCTACAATAATGCCGGAATATCTGGTCCAGGCGTAAAATTCTTGGATAATACAATTGAACAAATTCAACAAGTAGTCGGAATTAATTTATTAGGTGCATTATACGGTATTAAATATGTAACAGAAGTAATGCTCGAAAACGGTGGTGGTTCCATTGTTAATACATCGTCTACTGCAGGAGTTGTAGGACAAGCTACTGTGGGTACTTATTCTGCAACAAAGCACGGCATTGTCGGCATAACGAAAACAATTGCTGCCGAATATGCAGAGCAAGGGATACGTTGTAACGCCATCGCACCTGGAACAATCGAAACGCCGATGGTGAAAGAATATCGCCAAAAGAATCCTGAAAATGTAAAAGCGGTTGTAGAAGCCATTCCGCAAAAACGCCTTGGCGAACCTGAAGAAGTGGCAGAACTCGTTACGTTCTTATTAGGTGATAAAGCGAATTATATTAACGGTACAGTAGTATCTATTGACGGCGGCTTTACTTCTATCTAAATCTGAATGGACAAAGAAGCAAGGAACTTGTTTTTGCTTCTTTGTCAGCTTCAAAGATCCTTTTATTGAAAAACGTTTATATTTTCTAATTGTATATCTAAATCCCAACGCTCTGGCTTTTCTTCTTCTCTAAACCATTCCGCGCCATTTTGTATCCACTCATTTCGATAGGCTTCATATGTATAGCCCAATTCAGTATCATCATAGCCAGGTTGAAATCCACAACAGCGAAATAAGGCTAACATTAGGGATGCCGTTTTTATACAATGGTCCTTGCAATCTGTCAAAACCACAAACAGAACAAACATAAAATGTTTTCCTTCTAAAGAACATCACTAAGCACCTACTAAAAACTTAATTTATTTTCTTTTATAACCGATTTATCTAAATCCACAAAACCACCTTGATTGTAACATATAAATAGTTCTCGTCATTATTACATATGCCCTGTTTGTATGAACTGGATTAAACATAAATATAAAGGCTCTCCTTACATGAAAGGAAAGCCCATTAATAACCGTACAATACGTCTCGAACAACGATATGCTGAGCCCGTTTTATCTTTTGAAGTAGTGTCCTTGTTCCAAATCTGATAGTAAATTAGGTTGCACCGGCTGCCAGTCCAATAATTCCTGTGTTTGTGTGCTTGATCTAGGAATGTCTAAAGCAGCAAGGCTACCAAGAAAGCCGAAGTGTTCGGCTGTCTCCTCTTGTGAAATGCTAATGATAGGCAGATTAAGTTGTTTACCGATTACTGTGGCGATATCACGAAACGGCACCCCTTCATCTGCTACTCCGTCTAATAAGGTGCCGGCTGGTGCTTTTTCCAATGCGAGACGGTAAAGATGTGCAGCATCAAGTCGATGAATAGCAGTCCAACGATTGGAACCGTCGCCGACATAGGCAGAAACACCCTTATTTCGAGCAATGTTAATCAGATTTGGCACGAAGCCCTTGTCCCCATTGCCGTGCACGGATGGAGCAAGCGAAACAACCGATGCCCGCACCCCATGCTTCGCCAACGCCATAACCGCGTTATCCGAAGCAGTTCCATTAGCGTGAGCTGTGGTCAAGAACGGCTTGCCAGAGCCTTTAAGCGCCTCCCCTATCGTCTCAATTACTGCTATATCAGTTGTAAGCGAAGCTGCGAAATCCGAAAAGTCATGATTAAACGCTAAATGGATTACACCATCTGCAGCAGCAACACCATTGCGAATACTGTCAAGGTCACGAAGATCACCTCGATGTACATCAGCGCCAGCTTCCGTTAGTAGCGCCGCCCCTTTGTTTGAACGGGTTAGTCCAGTGACTTTATGACCAGCATTTATAAGCTCGTGCACGACTGCAGAACCGATGTAGCCTGTTGCTCCTGTTACAAAAATACGCATGATGATATCCTCCTAAAGTTGTGATATTGCTTGAATAATTGTAGTATAAACTTTAGAGTACACTATAAGGCAAGCCGAATTTAGGAGCGATATACATGAAAATTCAAGAATTAGCTAAAACGACTGGTTTGACAGCCTATACCATTCGTTTTTATGAAAAGGAAGGGTTGTTCGACATTCGACATGTCCGTCGAGATGATAATAACTATCGCAACTATACAGACGAGGCTATTGAACGTCTTAAACTCATAAAGAAGTTTCAAGGCGTGGGTTGTTCTATTTCTGAACTAAAGGAAATCTTACTGGATGTAGATACAAATACTCGTACTAATGAACAAGTGATAGAATGGATATGCCAAAAGATACAAGAGATTGAATGTAAGAGAGTAGAGTATAAACAAATGCTTGATACACTTAATATCATGCTGGAATACAGGTTAGCATTGAAAAATGACCCAAAAAAGGCCCAAGCTTTGTTAAAGGGACACCATTTTGATTGAATAACACTAAGTAATATTGCATTGGAGTTTAAAAAGATGGCTCCCTAGTAGAGGAGCCACTGCTTCCGCTTATTTACCCTTCTATTTTTACTTTGCTGCCTGCATTTTTATAGTCCTCTCACCCAAACACGTAAAATTTTTCAAGGAAAAGTGTAATGTATTAACAAAGTCATAAAAAAGGTGATCCTCGACTTATGGATCACCTTGGTTAAATTAAATTATTTTTACTGGACAAGCTTTTTTAGGAGCATTTTCTCCCTGATAGCATAAGATTACAAATTACCAAACAGAATATGCATTAGCTTTTTTTCCTAACTAATTCATAACCAGTTAATTCAATTGCATAACGAACTCCTTGTTGTAATGTTGCGAACGTTTGAACATCCGATCCGCTGTATTCTGAGTTCAGAATTTGCATGGCTAGATTGGAGGAAATTCCAACTATAAAACATTCAGCTCCTAGTAAACGACATGCTTGGATTAATTTCTGTATACCATAAATTAAAAACTCATCAATATTGTGAATACCCGTTACATCAATTAAAAGGTATTTTGCCTTTTGTCGAGAAATCTCGATTAATGCATCTTCAAGTAAATCAGAAGCTCTTTGCTCAGAGTACTTGCCAATTAAAGGAACAACAAGAATTCCTTCTAGTATCGGAATAATAGGTGATGACAATTCTTTCACTAAGTTAGATAGTTCTTCCGTATGTTCGTTTACTTTTTCCTCCAACGCTTGGATACTTTGTGTTTCTTTTTGACGTGCAAAATCATGAATGTTTTTTTGAGGAGTGATACTCGAAGGGAAAATTTCAATTATTTCCTTATAATCCGCTTCCGTTGCTTCACTATTTTTGACTTCATACCACATATCACATCCTAAAAATCCTCCGAAAATCCCTGCCCAAAAACTAGGTATGAAAGTGGATACATGATTTCCATTGGAATCCTTGAAAATTCTTTTTTCCCAGCTGTTTGTTATTTGAATAATAAGTTTATTTTCCTCTTTAGAAAAATGTATTATCTTAAAATTTCCCCAACCTGCTGTTTTATAAATCTCAGAATAATCATTGATAATGTCCTCTAAATTGCTTCTGTCTTTATAATAAGATCATACCAAATGACCCATTCGATATCCAGTTGCTTCATAAACAGTTTTCGAAGCATCTTTTCCAGAAACTTCATCGATCGTTCTTAAGAACAATTCAATTGCAGAATCCCACATTAAGAGTGTAGACTCGCCTTGTAAATTTAATAATCCTTTTTTATAATCCCACGTTAAATCCTTACTTTTTACGATTGCTTTATATGTATTCTCTTCCATTTTATCATCCATAAGTCACCTCATTGATTCAAATTTTCCCCAAAGTAAATTTAAAATAATTCTAGGATTAAATACCCAATTAGAAAAAAAATAAACCTAATCCGAGCCTTCTTTAATTTTCATTTTTCCATTAATGAAAAATTCGGACATTTTCAAAAATGTAATAGGTTCACATACAGGAATAAGAACTTCACGCTTCGAATTAAAATTAATAGTAAAAAAGACTAAATGAATTATCTATAGTCTTCATCTCCTCGTTCATTGATCCTCAAACCCAACGCCCCACCCATCGATTTCTCCATCTAACGGAGTAACCAAATCTCTTAAGTTGTTTTGTATCTCAACAATACCTTCATAGGTAAGCATCATGTCAATGAAGCAGTATACTGTCCACAGTTCTTCTTCTTCATCATGATCCAATTCACATTTGTAGCCTTCCTTCTTTAACACTTCAAGAACCTGTTTGCCAGAACTCTCATTTGGAACATCAATAACAAATTCGACTGTCTGTTCCACACTAAAATCACAGCCATATTTATCTAGCTCATGTAGTACATCTCCATCTTCGTCTCTTGGAAACTTTCGTTTTTTAAAGAACATCATAAACTTCCCTCTTTTCTAGTAATTTTAATCGATTATGTTTATAGGTATCATATCATTATTTACTAATGAGGATTAGTCCTTCGTATTAAATATTCAAATCTTGATGTGCTGCCATCTGTATAAATGAACGTTCAATCAGATTTCCCTTTTTGAAATAAAGTATATGTGCTATTTTTAGAGTTAAAATTCATATGTTTTGAGAGATTAATTGCATTAAATGCATCGTTTCATATGAATTATTGTTTTCTAACTCGCTAATAGTTTAAATTGTATCTCACTGTACAAACATATTCTAAAAGTTTATATATTACAGGAATGGCCTCAGTTTAAGAAAAAACAGCTACCTAATAGTAGCTGTTTAGAAAATTCATATTGTTTATAATTTTACTTTTGCCAAAATAATAAATATAAATTTTTGATGCAATGATTCCTAATATATGAAAATTAATTCCATCATTAATAAAGAAAGAATGAGCTTAATAATTTAATTTACTTATGTACTCTATATTTTTTTCTATATCTACTTGTTTCTAAAGATGATATTCTTGCATTTATAATCCTTACGCATAATAATTTCGATTTTCAAAAAAGTGACTTTAAGGCTTTTCTGTGACTGATGTAATCAATTGAATATTTAATACTGATGTATAAAAGGAAAAGTCCAGATACCCCAAAATAAGCATATTCAAAGATTATCCATAAAAAAATAAAAATTATAAAACCAATAAGAGCCAAACCAGTATATAAAAGAAGTGAAGTCATTTTCCGTTTTTCTCTCTCTTTATACGATTCCTGGTCAGAAAAAATATCGACTTGTGCATTTGTAGAGGTTCTATAAAAAATATGCTTGGAGTACCACTTAGTTTTTGAAAGTATAGTCCAACCAGAATCTTGAAAAATCTCTTTATACTCATCAAATTCTTCCTTTTTATTAAAATTTTGAAAGTCAATTTTATAAATTATACTTTGAAGATTTTCACTTTGTGAGTGTTCGAAAGTATATTGACAGTCATCAACATCCTCAGAATCATAACTTTTAAGTATCCAACCTTCACTTAACATACTCTGTAACCATTCTTCTTCTTTTGAAAAATCCGAAAAACGTTTTGTTACCTTTTTAATAGCACTATTTTTCACCTTTTCCATCCCTTCCTTGAATGATTATCTTTGAGTAATTAATCATTCTAATATATCTCTCATACTCGGAATGAAGTACACCTTTTCCTTGAACCGTAATACAATATGTTTTCTTCTTACGTTTTTCCTTTTCGAAAGCTACTGTTTCTATTAACTCTTGTTTTTCTAAATTTTTTAATACTCCGTAAAGGGTCCCAGGTGCAATAATATACGTTCCTTCACTGGTATTTTCAATTTCTTTAATAATACCGTAACCATGAAGTGGCCCTTGGTAAAGGGCTAATAAAATTAAATATGTAGATTCTGATAATGGATTAACAGGAATCACCTTTTCTTCTATATATTGACCTTCGATATATCGACATCCATAATATACATTAATATATATCAACAGTCAACATATATCCATTATTGTAATTTTTATACAATAGTAAATATCTTTCTACTGGGGATACAAAATACACTTGAAAAAATGTAACTATGGAGCCTCCGAAGATATATTAACTACTGGTATTCAATATTTATAAAAATCCGTACACTTTCCTGCCCATTCATTACAGAAAAAAAGGAGTGGCATTCTACCACTCCTTATACTCAATACACAATCACTAATTAATCAGCTCTTTATATCAACTATTTAACTTACTTTTCGTACTTTCTTTAAATACTCCAGTAAGTTTCGTTTCACTGACAAATGTAGAGCCTAAAAGAAGCACACCTCCTATTAGTTGAATAATAGTCAGTTGTTCCTGAAGAATAATGGCTGAAATGATGATTGCCACAAATGGATCAACAAAGCTTAGCATGGCTATACTCTGCCCGCTTAACCTTTCCATACCAGCGAAAAACAACCAAAACCCAATCCCTGTATTTATAATTCCTAATATTAATATAAAAGGTATAGATGAACCTGTTACTTCTAAAATATTTTTAAATCCTTCCGTCAGGAAAACATATGGCATTAACATTAAAGTTGTTATGCCTAGCTGAATAATAGTCAGTTCTAACTTCCCCATATCTTTGATAAACTTATTAAAAAGCAATAAAGCAGCATAAAATACTGCAGCAATTACTCCGAAGTAAAGTCCAAGTAAATCATCTGTATCGAAAGCACTTACGCCTTCTCCAATAATCAAAAACATGCCTATAATTGCTACTGCAATACATATAATCTGCTTACCTGATAGCTTTTCATGAAGTATAAATGGTGAAAGTATCATAACAAACACTGGTGCAAAATAATAACCTAAAGTTGCATTTGCAATGGTCGTATGATCAAACGATTGATACAGAAAAATCCAATTACCTCCCAATGCAAATCCTGAAATAAATAAACATAAAGCATTCGCTTTAATTAAACTCCATGATAGCTTTTTCTTCGTTATTACGAGAATTATAAGTAAGAATAAGCATCCTAAAAAACTACTCAATAATGCCCTTTCACTTGATGATAGGTCAATGTATCGAACGACTAAACCAATTGTTCCAAATATCATCATTGATAATATATATAGTACTTTTGATTTCATAACTGACTCCTACTAATATGCTTAATACCATGAGTGTGCATATTCTTATTTTGTATTAGATAAGTGAAAATAAAGCATTAATCCTATTACTCACATAAAACATCCGTATTTACCTATCCCTTTCGCTCTTGATTTTTTTATAAAAAAATCATAGCATACGTATATATATTACAAAATTGAATGTTTCTCATGCTTAACATAACAAAATGGAATGCCATGGAGGAAAAATATTATGAACATCCAAAAATATTGGGCATTTGTCAAAGCAGCTGAAACTCAAAGCTTCACAAAAGCTGCTGATGCACTAAATTATACACAGTCTGGCATTAGCCGGATGATTAGTGATTTAGAGTCAGAATGGGGAGTCTCTCTATTTGAAAGAGGACGAACTGGTATTAGTTTAACGTCTGATGGCTTAAAGTTATTTCCTCATATTAAACGAATCTGTAAGGAACAAGAAAATATAATGATGCAGATAGAGGACTTACATAATATTCAAACTGGGATCATTCGGATTGGGACGTTTTCTAGTGTAGCAACTCATTGGCTTCCTGTTATGATTAAATCTTTTAAGAAAGATTATCCCAATATTGATTTTGAATTACTATTAGGGGACTATACAGAAATAGAAAGCTGGATTGTAGAAGGACGAGTAGACTTTGGATTTTTGAGGTTACCTACAAATGCGGAGATTGAAACTATTTATTTGGAGCAGGATCGCTTGCTGGTGGTCATTCCTGAAGATCATCCACTTGCTAATTGCAAAAAGTTTCCAATTAACGAATTAGCAAACAATCCATTTATGCTATTGGAAAAGGGAGCAAAAGCAGAGATTTCTGAACTATTCGAGATGCACCAAATTTCACCACAAGTGCAATTCACAACATGGGATGATTATGCCATTATGTCTATGGTAGAAAACGGGCTTGGCATCAGTATGTTACCTGAATTGATATTACAACGTATTCCTTATCGAATTATAGCAAAAGAGCTTGAAGTACCTGCTTTTCGTACTATTGGCATTGGAATGAGAGACCAAAAATCACTTTCACTTGCTTCAAAACGATTTTTGGAGTATTTATCTTGTAGGAAAAGAGTTTGAAACGTTAAACAAAGAGATTCCCTGACAGCAGTTTTTTTCGAATGTTGAATAGCTTTTTGTGGAAAAAAGAGAAGTAATCAAGGAACATAAATTAATTACTTCTCTTTTACAATTTTACCAATCTAATTGCTCGAGGAATGTTAGGATATCACTATGTATTACGTCTTTATCTGGTCCTAATGTCATTAAATGCTTCGAATCAGCATAGCCTTTTATATTTTTATGTGTAGAGGATACTTTGGAATATATATAATTAGCACTATCTTTATATAATGGGTCATCCAGCAATCCATATAATATAGATATTGGTTGATTCAGTTGAGCTAAATTCTCCATTATTAAATCAATACCCTCTTTGAATTCTACTAAGTTTTTAGTTGAGATTGCTTCTAACTTAGCTAACTCCTCCGAAATTTGTAGCTTCTCTTTCCCCAGCAGCTGTTTTACATACTTTGCATAATTTAATACTCGTTTTTTTAAAGAACTAATTTCAGTCTTATATGGAACAGACATTGTAACTATACCTGTAACAGGCTTTTCTTGGCCGATTTTTAAGGCCAAGAGCCCCCCTAAAGACACCCCAATAACAGCAATATCCTGATAGCCTTCATTTAGTAAAAAGTTATAGCCCTCTTCAGCACTTTCCCACCAATCTTTTGGGGCAGTTGTCATTAAATATTCTGCTGAATAACCATGACCTTTATACAAGGGAGCATAACAGGTATAATTTTCTCTATTTAAATAGCCCCCAAGCTTTTTCATATCAACCGTATTACTAGTGAAGGAATGTAATAATAATACTGCTTTTGGACCACCTTTATAGAAGAAAGCTTTTGGTTCACTAATCTTCACCATTATTGATTACCACCTTTAATATAATAATCCTTCATTATCTATAATATATACATACACAAAAAAGCCAATTGCTGCAAACACTAAGCATATTCCAATATTTTGATGAATAATTAAAATTCAAAAAAAGAATGCTAATAAAAAAAGTGAGGATAAACAAAATATGTCATATAAAAATCAAAGATTCTTTAATATTTGCATGGTTGTGCTGTCTTGGATATCAGTAGCTTTTATTGGCGCTAATAATATAAGACGATTTTTCCCAGCGACAATCATCATTGGTATGTTAGAAATTTTAAACGGACTATTAGGAAAAAAAAGAAAATGGTGGGTTTTTTACAAAAAACCCAACTCTTACTTATCTGGTGAACTTTCCTATAATATCGGCCCGTTCATCTTAATTTCCTTTTTAACACTAAAGTTTGGTTATGGAAATTTTAAAAAATTCATGTTCCTTAGTGCACTGATACATGCTTTTTTTGCGTTCCCATTTGCATACCTCGCTAAAAGGATAAAACTATTCTCTTTAGTCCGTATTAACCATTTGCAATTTTTCTTTTATTACTTACTGAAGGCACCAATATTATATTTCATTCAGTTTCTTTTTGATAAGAAAGAAAAAGCGCTGTAATAGTTTCTATCGATATGAGAATTATTAAAGGGTAAATATAAAATACCTCCTCTATACCCAGAGGAGGTATTTTGGTGAGATTAAGTAATGCACAGCATATTACATACTCTTCTTCAATTTAATGTTTAAAGCCTAGAACTCTTGTCACGAATTATCCTATTAGCCCATATTTTTCAAAGCTATTGTAAATACCGTTTTCATCTACCGTTTCTGTAACATCATCTGCCACACATTTTACTTTTTCATGTGCATTTCCCATTGCTATCCCGTGCTGAACAAATTGTAGCATCTCTATATCGTTAAAGCTGTCGCCATATGCAAAGGCGTTTTCTTTCGTGATATTTAAACGTGCTAATACCTTTTCGATAGCAGTTGCCTTGTTAATCCCAAGCAGAGATATTTCTCCACTATTGCTGCCAAATACAGAGACAGTACTTGGAATAACTGTATACCTAGCCTCAAATTCTTGCATAACTGCGTCAATTGGTGTTGCTGAATCAAGGAAGACAATTTTATTAATGTCCTCTCTTATTAATTCTTCCCCTTCCATTAAAGCTTCATAAAACGGCACTATTCCTTTTTCTATTTCCTTTAGAAACTCTGGATTATTAGTTTTCAGCTTTTCAATAAACCCAAAGACATTTTGTTTGCAACCTTCACTAGCAAACAAACCAATATTTGTTTCTAAATAAAAATCTATTCCCTTTTGATAGAAGAAATCAATAATTTGCTGGGCGTCTGATTTCTTAAATTTCTCATGAAATAATGCTTCCTGTTCCACTTCAATATAACAACCTGCGCCTCCAATTAATCCATCAAAGCCAACACTTAATATGTCATCAAATATTTCTCCTCTTGATCTTCCTGTACATAAATAGATAATATGTCCATTCTCTCTCGCTTTTCGCACAGCTAATTTAGCAGATTCTGGTATCATCCCTTTTTCATTAACTAACGTACCATCAATATCCAAAAAAATTATTTTTTGCATCCTTACACACTCCTATAATAGAAGAAACTTAGCATTGAAAAATTAATTTATTTCCAAGTTTTTCATCATATTTATATTATATAAAAAAGAGATGCTGAAAACTGGTCTGTTATAGACCAACCTGGCAGGATATAAATGATAAATGTGGTTTTCTGCTATTAAATCGTCAAATCAAAAAAGGCCCACCCTTTAACAGGTAAGCCATCGTAGTTAGAAATTATTGGATTACAGCTCTGCTTCCTTCAAAATGTTTTCCGCTAGTATATTCTTTAGCCAACTAACAAAGTTTCTGCTTGCTCCAAAATCAATATTGATAATACTCTCAGCACTTCCCGAAGTCATACATCTCACCTTATTTTCCCCATCAAAATTTTCGAGGATAACTGTTAATGTTGCCCTTCCAGAAGTCCGGAAATAATATCTTTCAAATATAAATGTACATATTTGTTTTCCTTCGTTTCCAACTACATGATTTTCCCAATATAGTAAATCTTCCTTTATATTTGGTGAACTAAGAATAATATCTGCTGCTTCAAATGGTGATACCGCTAGCTTAAATTCAATAGGTTTTTGCATGTTAACTCCTCTTTCGGATTCTCTTTCTATTATTTACGAGCGTCCCAATAAAAGGTTTCATTTTTTACATAAGTTAAAGCCTTTTACTTATTCGAGAAGGTTCCTTATTTAAATTCCCACAGTTGCTTTGCTGAGTGTTGTTTCTACTCAACTAAACTCGCTAAATCAGGTTGTAGTTTGTTCCGCAAAACAAACAGCATGATTGCACCAACAAGAAATGCGACTGCATCTGCAATCACAAGGGACCAGACTACCCCTTCAAAGCCATACATAGAATTTGCAATAAATAATACAGGTATTAGCGTAATCCCTTGAATAATCGACATAATAAATGCGGCTGTTCCTTGTGCTGTTGCTTGGAAAATCCCAGTAAACAAAGTGGTCATTCCTGTAATAAACAAGGATAAAAACGTTACATGTAAGATATAGCTACCCATTTCAATTAATTGTGGATTATTTGTAAATAAGCCAATCAAGTGGTCTGAAATAAAGTAGACAATGATGCCAAACACGACTGCTAGCGTTACGATTGCTTTTATTGTAAAGGATATAGTCGTTTTCATACGTAATTTATTTGCTGTAAAAGCAAAGGCAATTAGCGGTACGACTCCTTCACATAGGCCCATCACGATAAACTCAGGAAATTGTAGTAATCGCGATGAAATTCCGTAAGCTGCTACAGCATGTTCTCCGTAATCAACAAGAAAATGGTTGAAAATAAGCGACATGGCACCTAAAAAGATGCTCATAATAAAGATAGGAACTCCAATTTTTAATACATTGCTCAGAATGTCCTTAGAAGCCTTGAACCATTTTAGAGAGATTGTTAAGAATTGGCTTTTCGTTCCCATATGATAAGCATAATACAAACTTGCTGCTATGTTGGAAATAACGGTAGCGGCTGCAACGCCAATCACGTCCCAATGAAACACGAAGATGACTAAAGCATCAAGAATTATATTTAAAACAACACTGAGAATCATCCCAATCATGGAGGTTAGTGCTGAACCCTCTGAGCGGACAATATTCTCTAGTGTGAAAAACAATATAACGAAAGGTGAACCAATAAGCATTACCGTCACATATTCCTTTGTAAATCCAAAGGAGTCTGACATTGCTCCTAAGCCATGAACGATTGGATCAATCAACGGGAGACCAATAAGCATCACGATAACACCAAGAACTAAGCTGCTGTAAAAGGCGAATGAAGACACATGCTTTACATCATTATACTTTTTCTCTCCTAGTAAGCGGGAGATGAATGTACCGCTGCCCATGCCAACTAAATTGCCAAGCGCCATAATAATGGCGAATAACGGCAAGGTTAATGCAAGTGCAGTTAACATCGCCGTATTATGAAGTGTCCCAAGGAAATACGCATTCAGAATGGAATAAATAACATTCATTGATGAACCTATCATCATCGGTACAGCAAAATGAGCTACAGCTTTTGCGACAGGTGCCTTTTCAAAATAATAGAGATTTTCTGTCTCCATGTTTAATCACTACTTTCTATTTGTTTTATTAATAATTTATTTAACGACAACTATCACCCTATAAATAAACGCGCTTTATTATGGCTATTACCTAACAGTGTAAGGTTGCCTCTTACAGTGTTAGATGATATCATGATTTTATAAGCGTGTAAAGCATAAACTTACACTGTTAGATAAAAGGGTGATTAAAAAGTGAAAAAACAGCAGCCGCAGATTTCAGAGGATAAAATTTTAGCAACCTCGTGGGAGCTTCTTGGCGAGGATGGAATTGAAAAATTAAGTATGAGGAAATTAGCCAACAGGCTTGGAATACAGGCCCCCTCTTTGTATTGGTATTTCAAAAGCAAACAGAATCTCTACCAGCGTCTAGCAAACACTGTATCCAAAGTGATTTTGGAGGAGTTTCACTCTGATGGAGACTGGAAGGAGCAATTGACCGAGCTCGCGATCACAACAAGGAGCGTGCTCAGCCGCTATCCATGCTCCACCCAGCTCATGATGATGACACTTCCTCATGAACCAGACATTATCCGCTTCACTAACCGCATGCTGCTTTGTGTGGAATCGACTCCGCTTGAGCAAGAGCAGAAAATGCAAGTCGTAACAACGCTTGTAAACTATGTGTTCTACTTCGTACTTGACGATTATCAGCATGAGCGCAATGTCTCGGCAATGCTTAAGGAACAGGAAGCACTTCCAGGTGATGAGTTAATACGCCTGCTCGACACGATGAGTGAACAGGATGCCGGCTTGTTTAAAAGAATGTTCACAGGCGGGCTGTTCGAAATGATGGGAACAGACGCAGCCTTTGATTTTGGATTGAAGGTAATCATTTTGGGAATTGAGCAAGTGATATTGGAACAGAATAAGTAATAGAAAAAAACCGCTCATCAGGTTAATGATGAGCGGTTTTCACTTGCTAAATATAAAAGAAAAAGGAGCTATTAATAATACTTATGGTAACTAAGCTAAGTGAACATATACTTATTGGCTTTGAACCTCCCGCCCTTTTACTCATACGATTTAGTAAAAGGGAGAAAACTAGAATAATGACTTGTGTAACAATTGATATATAGTAATACGCTTTTAAAGTTTGTCCTCCGCCAATGTATATGCCTGTTCCTGCTAAAAGAATCCCCAAAAAAACATAACCTGCAGCAATATTATTTAAAATTTTACTATTACTTTTAACTGAGTCAAAGGAAATGAATGTAATTGCCAACACCGTAATGCTGATAATGACATGAAATAATAAAACTAATACGAACAATTTGTTATCCCCTATCAAGAGCTTGAAATACTGCTTCCGAATTCAACATGATTCTACCAATAAAAACCGCTTTTTTTGATACCCAGTCACCAATGATCAACTATAAAGCGAATCAGCATTCTTGGAATAAAGGTTATAATGTTCCAGATTCCTTCGAGTACTATTTCAAACAAACTCTCTTTTAAAAAATCTTTAAATTTGCCTTGTTTTCTTTTTCTATATTTCATGTTTGAACTTCCCTTGTTTTATTTGGTTTTAGTTATATACGATAAGCGTTAGTAAATGTATCCTTTATCGCTTAATTGTTACGGGGTTGTCTTTGTTTATCTAGTAAAGCATGAAATCTCTTTTGTGCCTGCTTTCTTTTTATTAATGCATTAACACGAATGGGATTTTGCAGATAACTTCTAACCCTTCTATTCACAAAGAATAAACGACGATATTCTTCATCCTCATATAAATTCTTAAACCAAGAAAACTGGGTTAATTTCCCGATGTTTCTATCGATTTTTTTGGTATTTAAAGTAGTATCCATAAAAGGTGAACTAAAACTTAAAAAGCCAATTATTATTGCGACGACATAAGTAATTATAACTCCAATAGACTTCCATGGTTGTTTCACTTCTTCCTTCTTCCCTTTCATGACCGATGTAGTTGAACAAAACCTTTATAGACACCCTAATATTATCTACCCTCTTAAGCACCTGTATTAAATATTATATTATATCCTGAACGAATTAAGGTATTCTTCTTTACATATGGCAATCATTTTGGGTTTTACCGCATCTTTTTAGCGTATTGTAACAACTAAAAAGACCCTAGCATACTAAGGTCTTAAATAAAATCATGTATTCTTCCGATAATCTTGGTAATTTTTATTCCCGCCAGAAAGATTATAAACATCTTGAAAACCAATTTGGCGCAAAACATTTTGGGCCGCATTGCCAGTGACCCCACTGTTACAATAGGTTACTGTAGGGAGGTTGGGATCAAGCTCTTTACATTTTTCACGCAAGTCTGCTAGTGGTATATTTAGAGCGGTTTCCACTTTTGAGACATTGTATTGTTTTGGTGCTCTTGTATCAATTACTTGTATTGCTTCACCTTTTTCGATTCTTTCTGTTAGGTCTTTCGGTGTTATCAGCTTATTTTTCTTATCAATCGCATTTTGTAAGGCCATTCCTGTATACATGACAGGATCTTTTGCTGTGCTGAATGGAGGGGCATAAGCGAGATCAAGGTGAAACAGATCCTCTGCTTTTGCTTTAAATGTTATTGCTGTAACAAAAACATCTATTCTTTTATCAACGCCCTCTTCTCCTACGATTTGCACACCGAGAATCCTGCCTGTTTTTCTATCTGCAATGGCTTTAATGACTATTTCCTTTCCGCCAAGATACTCTGCTTTTGCTGGTTTTATATTATGAAGAACTTCGATATCAAAGCCTTCTGCCAATGCTTCTGTTTCATTCATTCCCGTTTGACCAATAGCCAAATCAAACACTCTTAGGATGCCTGTCCCTAAAACGCCTCTGTGCTCTAAAGTTCCGCCTGTGATAACATCTCCAGCAATTCTTCCCATCTTGTTTGCTGTACTTCCTAACGGGCGATAAATAGGTTTTCCAGTTATAACAGAGTAGCTTTCTGCTACATCGCCAACAGCATATATATGCGGCAGATTCGTTTGCATTTTGCTATTAACGGCAATAGCTCCTGTATCGCCAATTGTTACGCCGATTTCTTTTGCTAATTGTGTATTTGGGCGTACACCAACAGCTAATATAACCATATCCGTTTCTATCACTTTTCCTGACTTTGTTTGTATATCTGTCATACTAATAGCTGTTACTTCATCATTTAAAATAAGGGTGACTCCCTTTTTCACTAAGTGATCTTCCACACGTGACGCAATATCCTGATCGAGATGTGCCATTATATGATTACTGCGTTGAACGATCGTTACATCTAACCCTCGCTGAGTGAGTTGCTCAGCCATTTCAAGACCTATATATCCACCACCGATAATGGTTACATTCTTTGGTTGATTTGCCTTCATATAGCGATCAATAGCTGCAGTATGCTGAATAGTACGAACCTGGAAAACATGCTTCTGATCAGCGCCTGCAATATCTGGTGTAATCGGTGATGCTCCTGTTGCGAATACTAATACGTCATATGTATCTTCCTTCACTTCAGCTGTATCTAAATTTTTCACTTTTAGTTTCTTTTGCTTGGCATCAATCTGTATTACTTCATGTCGCGTAAAAATATCCACATTATAGCGTTTTTTGAAGGATGCAGCACTTCTTGGTGTTAAGGTATCTAACTCGGCTACTTCTCCGCCAAGGAAATACGGAATGCCGCAGCTAGAATAGGAGATATCATAGTCAGCATTATAAAGAGTGATTTCAGCTGTTTCATCGTTTCGCCTTGCTTTTGCTGCTACAGATGTACCTGCTGCTACAGAACCAATAATAATTATTTTCATGATATTAACCTCCAATATAAAATCTATATTTGACTATGTAAGAATGGAAAGCCACAAATATAAGCCGATTAAAGTAATCAAAAGGGTTGGTATCGTTAGGATGATTCCTGTTTTGAAATACGTTCCCCATGAAATTTTCATTCCCTTTTGTGATAAAACATGGAGCCATAATAAAGTTGCCAGTGAACCAATCGGTGTAATTTTCGGTCCTAAATCAGAACCAATAACATTTGCATATATTAAACCTTCCTTGATTACCCCAGAAGTATTAGTATTTGCGATAGCTAATGCATCTATCAGTACTGTTGGCAAGTTGTTCATTATGGACGAAATAATGGCAGCGATGAAGCCCATACTAAGTGTAGCGACAAATAATCCTTGGTCTGCTGCTGCTTGAATAATAGTAGCTAGTAAATCAGTTAACCCAACATTTCGAAGTCCATAAATGACAACATACATGCCAATCGAAAAGAAAACAATGGCCCATGGTGCCCCTTTTATTACATGCTTAATAGACACCGCAGAGCTTTTTCTAGCAATCAGCAGAAAGACGAACGCAATAACACACGCAACAAATGAAACGGGAATAGAAAGAAACTCACTCGCAAAATAGCCTATCAGCAATACAGCTAACATAAACCAAGATATCCGAAACATTTTTTTGTCTTTCAAAGCACTCATCGGGCTTTTCAAATGGCTTATATTATACAACCTTGGAATTTTCTTGCGGAAGTATAAATAAAGGACAAAAATGCTTGCGATGATTGAAAAGATCGTTGGAATGATCATTCTTGACGCGTATTCTACAAATCCAATCTGAAAGAAATCGGCAGACACGATATTAACTAGGTTGCTTACAACTAAAGGTAATGAAGTTGTATCTGCGATAAATCCACTTGCGATGATAAATGGAAAGACCATTTTTTCTTCTAATTTCAATGCTCGCACCATTGCCAGCACAATTGGTGTCAGTATAAGTGCTGCGCCATCATTAGCAAAAAGTGCGGCAACGATTGCACCTAAAACAGAAACGTAAATAAACATCTTTATCCCATTTCCACCAGCAATCCTTGCCATATGTAATGCAGCCCATTTAAAGAAGCCTATTTCATCTAATATCAATGAAATGATGATGATTGCAATAAATGCCAAAGTAGCATTCCACACAATCCCTGTTACGTCGACAACATCATGGAAATCAACCACCCCTGCAAGCAGAGCGAGTATCGCTCCTCCACAGGCAGACCAACCAATCGAAAGATTTTTGGGTTGCCAGATAACGAAAGTTAGTGTTAATAAAAAAATAATGATAGCTAAAAAAGTTTGTAGCAATGCTGTTACCCTCCGTTAATTACATATAATTCTCAACCCATTGTTTTCTAACCAAATAAATTTATCCCGCTCACTCGGAATATGCTTTAATACATCTTTTATCAACAGGAAATACACACTTTCCTTATTTAACGAGTAGACTACCCATTGCCCTTTTCTTTGTTCCTTCACAAGTCCAATATCGCGAAGCTTGCGAAGATGCTGACTGATTGCCGGCTGTGACATTTGAAAAATCTCCACAAATTCGCATACACAGCATTCCTGCTCTGCCAACATATTGACCATGGATAATCTAGTTTTATCTCCTAACAGCTTAAGCACATTCGCAGTCTCTTTTAATTCCAGCTTATCTTCTTGGTTCATAATGCTTCACCACCTTATTTAGGTTAGTCCCATATATAAGTATATGCTTATATTCAAATATTAAAAAGAGTTAATTTTACTTGAAGCTTTATTAACCCTTTTCCCGATTTTTCCGCCATTCAAATCCTAAACCTTTCTTTTAGAGTTTTTTTGCCTTTAAGAAGGATTTGGATTCGTTTTTAAAAATAGCAGTATTCCAGAAATATTGCTTATGTTATTATGAATAAGCAAATCTAATTTGAGGGTGATCGCTTGAGCGAAGAAAAATATAACGGTTATGATACAACAATAGTTTATGATTATAAGGAATACCCTGATGTTAAAAGCGGACGATGTGATAATTGCGACAATGCTCAATTCAAGAGCTCTGTTAAGGATTTCATTTTCATCCGTGAATGCCGTCAATGTGGTATGAAGAAAAGCATTTGACCCTTGTTGGGTCTTTTTTATTTACCTTAAAAAAACTTGCTGCATTTCAGCAAGACAACGTTCCATATTCAGGAGGTAGAAAGTGCAAAATAATTATTTCGTTCAAAACGCAGACGTAAGCACCATAAATAGTTTTTCATTTCCTAATGATGTGTTTAAATCAATTAATAATGGAATTAGAGATATAGATAATGAATTTCTTTCTACTTTGGTTCTGGAAACTGTGATTTTTGAAGAGATAACAAACGTGATTTGAAGAAGGAATATTCCAGCGCACCAATTTTCATCTGACGGTTTTATTATAAAAATAGATTCAATTGACCTATTAGAAGTACTTTGTGAATGTACCGTTGATTTAGTTTTAAATGGATTGAGTGCGTATATCTTCTTTGGAGAAGGACTTTCTGAAGAGGCTTTAGTTCCAACAACGAGCTGGAATAAACCAACCGAATTTAAAATGCTTAACTTTGAAAGTGTCGAAACATTTATCGATGTACAAGAGGTAGGACTCACTATATTTACAAGCAATGAAAAATACAACACACCTGAAAAGGTTACACACTATATATCAAAAGACTATCTGCTCGATAGAGAGAACAGTGATGTTTAAGGAACAAAGAAAAAAAGCAAATTTGATTCCATGGGAAAAAAACTACCTGTCCTCTACTAATTCGGACAGGTAGTTTTTTTCTAAGTCTTCGCAGGACAGTTCACACAGCAGTAGGCAATTTAAAGATTAATATTGTTCCAACGGCTTAAAATTACTGTCCTTCTCATATTTCAATACAGCAGATGGGTTTTTTCTCTCCAGCATATATATGGAACACACGCCAATTTCGCTATAGTTCCTTTGAGCTGCTCTTAACGATACACCTTTATTAGGCCCACCACTAAAATCTGGTTCATCTGCTTGAATTTCATCGTCATTCCATATACATACTTGACAAGTAAATCATTCACGACGATATTCTAATGTTTTATAACCACAACAAGGACATGTATAAAGTTTCTTTCCTCCCATATTTCACCCCATTATGTTACTTTAATTTTTTGTCTAAGAAGTGTAAGGACTCTATGTGAGGTTTGAATTTTCCCTTAAACTAATTACATCTTGGAGTTGAATGAAAATATGAAAAGATTAACCGAACGAGGTATCAATTTTACTAGGGAATATAATAGTATCATCTGTTAGCATTACACTGTGACATTTGATTAACATTTCCTTTAATCCATTAGGTGTACGGGTTTTATCATAGGCACATACGGAGATTATTCCCTTTTCATTTACAAACCGATCGACCTTTTTTTCATAAATTTCAATTTGGTTTAATATTTCCTTATCATCCCCCCACTCCACAAGTCCCCATGTCCATACAGGAATGTTGTTATCCAAGGAAGGCTGGATGCTTTGTTTATAATAAGCATATATTCGTTGAGGATCAAAACATTTATTTTCAAAATAAAAGTCAAAATTATTGATAAAAAGAACTTTGGCTATTTCACTTGAATTTAGTTTGTTATTTAAAGTTTCCTTTATTCTTGATATATTTCTGTCATTTTCAATGAGAATAATTTTAGAGCCTAATTTTACTCCAGAAGTTATAAAAGTTATTACATTCTGAAGGTACTTTTCTTGATTTTCAAAATGATAAAATATATGTCCTTCTTCCCCTTCAAAATAATGTAATAATTCTACCAATCGTGTATTCTCCACTTTTATATCTCCCTACGTTTATAACATTACTGGCTAAATTATACCCTTGCTATCCTAATTTGCAACTAATTTTCCCTGGTAATTTGAAATATAAACTAATAATCATGCAAGCTTGTAGTAAGTACATAATCGGCCCGCAGGTATTACCCCACACTATACTAACTGACGTTAGAAATTAGTAATCAACAAAAAAATGGAGTGACCGATTGGCCACTCCTCATTAATATTACAGACTACTCGTTTTCAAAATACAGGAAAAAGAAAGCAGCTTGCTACGAAAATCTACTTTAAGGAGTATTTGCGGCTATAACTTGCAATACCTCCATTACCCTCTGCTACATAACACGCTTAAACATCTTCTCCATCTCATAAGACGAATAATGCACAATAATCGGCCGGCCATGAGGGCATGTAAATGGATCTGATGTGTGGCGCAGCTCTTCAAGCAAGCTTTCGATCTCGACATTGCGCAGATGGCGGTTTGCCTTTATGGACCCTTTACAGCTCATCATGATGGCTGCTTCTTCACGCAGCAGCTTGATGTCGACTTTTTTCATGGAAAGGACTTGTTCAATCATTTCTTCGATTGTTTCTGTTTCTTCGTCCTTTGGGAACCATTGGGGATGAGAGCGGACGAGATAGCTTTGCTGGCCGAATGGTTCAAGGAAGACGCCGACCTTTTCGAGCTCTGCTTTATTCTCTTCAATTTTCATCCATTCGTCTAATGAATATTCTAGTGTTAGTGGAATCAACAGCTCCTGTAGCTCGTTATGAACCTCGCCGACCTTATCTCGATAGAACTCATATTTAATTCGTTCCTGGGCGGCATGCTGGTCAATAATGTACAGACCTCTTTCGTTTTGGGCGAAAATATATGTGCCATGCATTTGCCCAATTGGATATAATGGCGGGACGCGGTTTTCTGCGGCTACATCCTCAAGCACTTCCTCTTCCCATGTCTCCTCGTTATGTTCTGCTTCTGGCTTTTGAATTTGCGCGTAATTATCCGTACTATTAAACGCTGGAATAGACGGCTCCTTTCGGACAAACACTTCTGGCTCCTCTGTCACTGCAGGCACAGCTATGTCATCAAAAAGCGGCGGCTCATTTGTAAATGCCGGGAAGGCAAAGGGCTGTGCCGGTTGTGGTACTTCTGGTCGAGCCTCTTTCACTTGATCAAAGGAAAGAAACGTTTGTTCATCCTTAGGCGCTTTTGCTTTTTCACGGATGAAGCCAGCAGGAATCAATTCCTTTTTCTTGAATGCTGCCTTTATGCTTGCACTCACCAATTCATTTAACTCCTGCTCCTTGCTGAAGCGAACCTCCATTTTAGAAGGATGCACATTGACATCGACAAGCATCGGGTCCATTTCCACGTTTAAGAGCACAATCGGGAACCTGCCGATTGGCAGCAATGTATGGTAGCCCTCCTGAATACTTCGTACAAGCGAGTAGTTCTTAATGAACCTGCCATTAATCATTGTTGAGATATAATTGCGGGATGCTCTTGTGATTTCAGGCAATGCCATGAATCCTGATAAAGTAAAGTCCAATGATTTCCCTGTGATTGGAATCATCTTCTTGGCGATATTTAAGCCATATATACTAGCTAAAACCTGCCTCACATCGCCATTCCCATTCGTATGAAGGAGCTTTCTGTCATTATGGATGAGGCGGAAGCTGATCTCAGGATGTGATAATGCAAGCCTGTTGACAATGTCCGTTATATTGCCGAGCTCTGTATGAATGGATTTCATATACTTAAGCCTGGCAGGGGTGTTAAAGAATAAATTGGAAACCGTTATTTCTGTTCCTTTTCGGCTAGGCGCGCTCTCGTGCTTCTTTAGATGTCCGCCTTCAAGCTCTACACTTGTTCCCTTTTCCCCAGTTGATGTAGTTAAAAGCACATGGGAGACAGAGGCGATACTCGGCAGCGCCTCGCCTCTGAAGCCTAGTGTGCGGATACGAAACAAATCATTTTCGTCCTTGATCTTGCTTGTCGCATGGCGGGAAAAGGCTGTGAGTACATCCTCCTCGTCAATTCCTGCACCGTTATCGAGAATTCGAATACTTTGCAGTCCCGCTTCCTCAATAAAAATTTCGATGTTTGTGCTTTGCGCATCAATGCTGTTTTCTACTAATTCTTTAACAACAGAGGCTGGCCTTTCAACTACTTCTCCTGCTGCAATTTTATTGGAAAGTGCGTCATCCAGTTGAAATATCTTTGCCATTTTCCTCACCTCTTCTTTTATTTGCACTTAGTCATTTTTTATTTTTTTATGCAGTTCATAAAGCGTATTTAATGCTTGCATTGGTGTCATATCTAAAATATCTAATGATTTAATCTTTTGCAGGATTTGTTTTTCCTTACCTGCCAATGGCTTAGCCGCTGGTGCTTTACCTTCATCAAAAAAAGACAGCTGGGCATCTGCCTCCACCTCAACAACCGGTGCTTGCTCCTTCACTATTGTCTGCGGCTTGGCCACTTGCTTGTGTTCCTCTTTTTGCTCAAGGGATGTAAGCAGCTCTTGTGCTCTGTCAATCAGCTCTTTCGGAAGCTCTGCCAATTGAGCAACATGAATTCCGTAGCTTTTGTCTGCCGCGCCTTCTTTGATTTTATGAAGGAAAACAACCTTGCCGTTTTGCTCCATTGCGCTGACATGGACGTTTTTGAGGCGGCCAAGCTCCTCGTCTAATACAGTCAGCTCGTGATAATGGGTGGAGAATAATGTTTTTGCGCCAACAATGTCATGGATATGCTCGATGATTGCCTGAGCAAGGGCCATTCCATCATATGTGCTTGTCCCTCTTCCGATTTCATCAAACAATATCAGACTGTCCTTTGTCGCATGAAGAAGGGCATTTCGCGCCTCCAGCATCTCTACCATAAAGGTGCTTTGTCCAGAAATCAAATCATCTGCCGCCCCGATCCTTGTGAATACCTGGTCGAAGATTGGCAATGTTGCCTCCTCTGCCGGAACAAAGCAGCCGATTTGGGCAAGGACGCTAGTTAAAGCAATCTGTCTCATATACGTACTTTTACCTGACATATTCGGACCAGTAATAAGCAGCAGCTCTCTATCCCTGTCCATTAAACAGCCATTGGCAACATAGCTCTGTGAATTCATGACCTTTTCCACGACAGGATGGCGTCCATTTTGAATGGAAAGTACTCTTTCAGATGAAAAGGCCGGTTTCACATAACGGCGCTCCTCACTTACCGTTGCAAAGCACTGGAGCACATCGAGGGCACTGACTGTTTTTGCTAGCATCTGCAGTCTTGGAATATAGTCTTTAACTGTTTCGCGAATAATCGTGAAAATATCATATTCCAGCTCTACGATTTTTTCTTCTGCCTGTAGAATAAGGCTTTCCTTTTCCTTCAACTCAGGCGTAATATAGCGTTCGGCATTTGCTAATGTTTGCTTCCGTTCATACTGGCCTTCCTCAAGCAAATGAACATTTGCTCTTGTCACTTCAATATAGTAGCCAAAGACACGGTTATAGCCGATTTTCAGCGATTTTATGCCTGTTTTTTCCCGTTCTTGTCTCTCAAGCTGCGCAATCCATGTTTTCCCGTTACGGCTCGCATCACGGTACCTGTCTAATTCTTCATTATAGCCGTCTAAAATGATATTGCCTTCCTTTACAGACAGTGGAGGATTTTCGACAATTGCACTTTCTAGTAGGTCTGTCACCTCTTCACAAGGATCCAATTCCAGTGCGAGTCTGCTTGCTGCATCTGTTCCAAGCTGTGCTACCAGCTCTTGAATTGCCGGAATTTGCTGCAGTGATTTTTTCAATTGCACAAGATCACGGGCATTGACGTTGCCGAATGCAACCCGACCTGCAAGTCTTTCGAGATCGTACACTTCCTTCAGCTTTTCACGAAGATCCATTCTTTCAAAATAATGGCTTATCATCGTCTCAACCAAATTTTGCCTTTCAGCGATTTTCTCCTTATTTAAAAGGGGACGGTCGATCCATTGCTTTAAAAGCCTGCCTCCCATTGCTGTCTTCGTTTCATCTAACAGCCACAGTAAAGAGCCTTTTTTCCCTTTTGAGCGAATCGTTTCTGTCAGCTCTAAATTTCTTTTCGAGAAGTAATCGATTTTCATGAAATCATCAATCACATACACAGCAACAGGCTGCAAATGATCGAGATTTCTTTTTTGCGTTCTGTAAAGGTAAGCAAACAATCGTCCCACAGCAAGACGCATCTCTTCATCGAGCACATCAGCTAACAATGCTTCATATTGCTCAAGCCCTTGCGTATCCTCTTCATAGGAAACAGTCAATGCAGTCCGCTCCTGCAGGCGCTTTTTGCTCTCTTCCGGGAAATTAGGGCTAATGATAAGCTCCTTAGCTCCTGATAAAGACAGTTCATTCAAAGTTGCTTCAAATCCGATCGTTTTCGTTGCTTTGCATTCTCCTGTAGACAGATCACTGTAGGCAAATCCATAGGAATTGTTACCTAATACGGTGATTGTAGCGATATAATTATTTTCCTTATCGGAAAGGTTTCTTCCCTCCATCATCGTTCCAGGGGTAATCAACTGAACGACTTCTCTGCGGACAACTCCCTTTGCTTGCTTCGGGTCCTCTGTCTGCTCACAGATTGCCACCTTGTAGCCGCGCTCAACTAGCTGCTCAATATAATTTTTCGCCGAATGGTGGGGAACGCCGCACATCGGAATTCGTTCACTACCACCGCCTTCTCTGCTCGTTAGTGTGATTTCTAATTCTTGTGATGCTTTAATTGCATCATCAAAAAACATTTCGTAAAAATCGCCTAAACGAAAAAATAAAAAGGCATCCTGATAATCTGCCTTTACTTGTAAGTATTGTTGTATCATGGGCGTATACGTCGTCATAAAATCCTCCAAAAGCATAACTCATATTTCAATTTATTATTCTACCATTATAGCATAATCGACCAGCATGTTTCAGGTGGTTCCTTCTGCCAGAAAAAAATGGTTTGCAGGCATCCGCAAACCATCTCATATGTGTGAAAAAATAAGAACTAGGAAGTCACTCCTAGTTCTATTCTTCTTCAGATCCTACAAGGAAATCAGGATTCAAATCTTCAAACTCTTCATCCTCTACATCCAAGCCCCATACATCATCGCCATCATGTTCTTTGTGCTCTGGGAATACTTCTACAACTATCTTTGTTTCCCCGATTACTTCCACTAGGAATTCTCTTTCGACATGGACGATAATTTTGTTGCCATTTGGTGAAATGACTGCTTCAATGCAGTTTGGCTGTTGAAGAACACGTGCAATTACATCGTGATCATCAAGGCAATCTGGATCACGGTATTTCAATTTCACGGTATCTGTATATTCAACTCGTTCTGTCACGACTTCTGTTTGTGTGTTGTCGTTATAGGAATACCAAACGTTGATATCGTAGTAGCCGCAAATCTCTACTGTCTTTCCAATCTTTTCCGCTTCGTACGTATGGTTGATGATCCAGCACCCTAAAATGCTGGAAGGGCTGTTGTCTGGGCAGATCGTATGGTTGGATTTTGTAAATTTACGTCCTTTCGCAACGACTGCCTTTGTAATAATCTCTCTATATTCTCCCATTTTCGAGCGAAACCTCCTCATTCATTTTCATTTCATCCTATGCGGGATAGGAGACTAGTGTGCGATAATTTTTGAAGCATACAAATTAAAGCTTAAGCCTAATTCATTGTATGAAAATGACGGGCAAATGTGCCGAAGTTCGAGAGATTTTCTAGACGAACAACATGAATTCTTCCTGGATGACAATTACGAATGATTTTTTCTCTTAGCCTGCTTGATAAACCTGCATTCTGTACGCAACAGCTTCTGAAAACCTTTTTACAGGACTTGCGCTAATCGAATCATATCTTTACATTTAATACCGTTTTCGATTATTTCCTCTTCATAATCTGTAAAAAAATCAAATTCTACGCCAACAATACGGAAACCGCATTTTTGATAAAAAGCAAGCTGGTCAATGCTCGAATTGCCTGTGCCAACCTCGATTTTCTTAAATCCTTCCAGCCTTGCCCTGCTTACAGCATCCTTTACAAGCAGCTTCCCGATGCCCCTATTTTGCACCTTTTCTTCTATAGCAATATTTACTAATTCCACCGTGCCTGGTTTTGTCGGCAGCAACACGTATACAGCTTGTAATGTTGAATCCTCCTCGGCAATATAACAATTCCCTCTTCTTAAGTAGTCATTTATATGCTCAAGCGAAGGATCTGCTGACAGGAGCAGCTTTAACGGTGCAGCTTCATCCTCTAATTTGCGTATTTTCATAACACATCACTCCTTTATCATGTACCTAAATCGTTTGACATGAAAGAACCTGCATAATAAAAAGTCCAAACACTTATTGGACTCAAAAGATGCAGCAACTCATTATGAAGGCTTATTACATTAAATGTTCCGTACAATTATAAAGACTGCACTCCCATATGCTGTTAACTAACTTCAATGAAGTTAATGATGAATTTTTAAGGGATTGGTCGTACATTGCTTTTGGTATCAGTTCAGACATGGTGGCATTCAACAAGGCTCCATGGCTGACTATCAAGGTGTTTTGAACGGGTGTCACTGCCAGCTCCTTTACAAAGGATTGGGTGCGTGCTTTAACGCTTGCGCTGCTTTCAATACCTAAATCCTGCTCACGCCAGTTCATTCCCCACCTGGCTATTCTTTCTGCTTCTGTCGTTCCTTCTATCAAGCCGCCATTTGTTTCGCGTAATCTTTCATCTAACACTAATTTAATTTGCAGCTTATTGGCGATTATTTCTGCTGTTTGCCTTGCTCGTGTTAAATCACTTGAATAAATAATTTTCCAATCGCCCTCTTGAAGGCGTTCTGCAAGCAGCTTTGCGCCTTTAAGCCCTTCTTCGTCTAAAGGAATGTCTGAGCTTCCCTGTGCTCTCCCCTCTTTATTCCAAGCAGTACTGCCATGCCTAATTAAGCCTAATTCCATCTGCTTTTCCCTCGTTTCTTTATAATTCATAAAAAAAATTCCATTGCCACTAGGCTAGAAAATTTTCAAGAGCCCTGTTCATCGCACTATCCTTCACTCAAAAGATTGTCTTCTTTAATTCGTCACACCGATACTTAACTCCTGTTAATACCACCTATAAAATATCACATAAAAGGATAAAAATTGAAATAATTGTTCATTCTATACTTAGTAGAAAAAGGAGGAATATATGTGGAACAAACACTTTATGACAAAGTAGGCGGAGAAGCTGCCATTTCAAAGGTAGTTGATTATTTTTACAATGAGTTAGTATTAAAGGATGAATCAGTTAGTCATTTTTTCGAACACACAAATATGGAAAAACAGCGCAGCCACCAAACAAAATTCATCAGCTTTGCATTAGGTGGTCCAAAGCAATATGGAGGCAAAGCAATGGCAAAAGCCCACGAGGGAATGAATATTCAGCCAGAACATTTCCAGGCGATCGTCAAACACCTGCATGCAGCACTTGCACATTACGGAGTTGGGGAAGAGGATATCCAAACAGCCTTAGAGAAGGTTGGCACATTAAAGGATGATATTCTATACAAATAAAAAAGCGAAAGAAGGAGCATCCTTCTTTCGCTTTTCATCATTTTATTTTGGTTTAGACAAATCATCACGACTTACCGCATGTGGCGGTTCTTCCATCCAGCCATTTTCCATCATAATTTTAGCACCGTTCGAAACGAACAGCATAATGTTCATAAGCGACTTTGAGTACATCAGACCGATATCATGTCGGCCATTAACAGCAAGCGAATTTCCAAACGCTCTTATTTTCATGGAAAACATGTCCACTTTATGAAAAAGCATTAATTTATCTGAAAAAGGCGCAAATGTTGATGTTGTCACAAGATCATCTAAAAATGCTGGTGATGGCAGGTTTTCCTTATGAAGATGGCCCATATAACTTTCCAGATTTTTATGTGTCATCTCTTTCCCTCTTACAAAGAGGCTTTTCACCTTTTCGTGCCTTGCCACTTGGCTAAAGCCTAAAATAAGCGCCTTACTCGTGACATTGTTTTCAATATTGTCATAAAGATGGGCAATCTCCATTGCATGCAATGGTCTGACCTTCCCTAAATAGCCGTTAAGAAAATCCTCATTTGCAAATTCCGGTCTTTCTGGGACAGGGATATACGGCGGCTTCATAATAAGCCCCTTTTTCATTTGGATTGATTTGATTTGTTCAATAAGAGCAATCGTTGCATCCATACAATAAATGAAAAATTCACTAACATCCTTCCGGTAGACGATTGGTATCGCAATTTGGTAAATGCTCAAGCCAGCCTTCGCTGCATACTTTAAGTAATGAACATAGAATTCATCCTCAAATAATCTTGGTGCATTTATATTGACATCCTTTTCTGTAAAGCCGATTGGATAAGGAATATTCTCTTTGTCGAAAATTCCCTTTGTCGTGTCCAAAAATACCGTTGACAATTTTATGGCATCTTGCAAGAGTGATTTAATTTCTTGATCCTCACAATGCTGCAAATAATACCTTAAAATACACAAGGACATGCTGTTACCCATATAAGTTGCCCACAGCTTTGCCATTTCGGTTGATGTTAGCCTTTCGCCAGAACTGGATTTATGTGCGCCTATTTTAATCGGTTTGATTGTATTCAAGGCATTTTCCTCCACGAATCATTTTGCTTATTTTTAACGTGAAGGATATACTTTATGCAATGGAATAATCTAGCAGAACAAACCTTATAGCAATCCTACCATTTGCAAACCGTGAACAATGCCGTCCTCATCAACTGATTTTGTCACATATTTGGCAGCAGCCTTAATATGGTCCTCTGCATTGCCCATTGCCACACTATTATATATTGCTGTCAGCATTTCCATATCATTTTCTCCATCACCAAATGCATATTGATTGCTTTTTGCAATGCCAAGCTTTTCTGTCATTTTTGCTATGCCCCTTGCCTTTGATCCTCCTTTTGGAAGGACATCGACAGACAATGGATGCCATCTGACAAAATCAAAATCCTCAAAGATTTCCTCGTATTGCTTCTCTTCACCCTCTTGACAAAACAGAAGGGACTGGAAGAGATCTCTGCCTTTATAGTAAAGAGGATCATGTGTCGGGAAGCGGCCGATTTTAAGTGTTTGGATGCTTTCTTGGATAAAGGCATGCTCTACAACATTTGCCTTCATATCCTCGTGATCCATATATACAATAGGATGGTCATTAAGAAGCGCCGTTTCTGCTAGTCTCTCTAACGCAAGGATATTTAATGGATTCTTATAAATGACTTCGCCCTTAAAAACAACATATTGGCCGTTGTAGCTAACATAAGAATCAATCTCTAATTCCTTGCGCAGATCCTCATACATGAACGGCGCTCTGCCTGTTGCTATCGCTACTTCATGACCTTTTTTCTTTAATTGAAAGACAGCTTCCTTTGCAGACTGTGGAAGTTGCTTTTCATGTGTTAGTAAAGTCCCATCTATATCAAAAAAAATAATACTTTTCTCTTTCATTTCATTCCCTGCTTTCCATAAGTTGATTTTCCTGCTGCCAAACAAATTGTTATTTCTATATTAAAAATAAGCCCTTTATTTTAACAGCTCTCATTTGCACTAAGTTTATGTTATGAAACGCATTTCAGGTCAATAACGAAATGCTTCATCATATGTAAACGAATTACTCCCCAATTATTTTTTTATTTTTTTCTAATGTTTTATACAAGAAATAGCAGCTTACTGAACATAATAGCGCAAGCAGCCCGATGAATCCGTACCCAAACTTCAAGCCAATCACAGCACTGTTTGCAGCACCAAAATTACCTGCGATAATCCTTGCTCCGTCAATTATCAGCCCTATCAAAAAATTGCCGATAACGCTTGCAATTCCCATTAATGTAACAGTGAAGGTTATTGCTGTACCCGTCTTTTTCGGATAACGCTTTGCAAGAAGTGCCATTATTGTTGGATAAACGATGGCAATGCCTATGCCTGATATCGCATATAAAATTGCACCCTTTTCACCAATTAGAATAGCTGCTAGCGTACAAATGCCTGAGAAGCCTGAAAATATCATGATCGATAACGCAATGCCTATTTTATCTGTTATCGGTCCAAGAAAAAGCCTCGCAAGCATAAAGAATAGAAAAAACAATGACAGCATATTGGACGCCTGCTTCAAATCCCAATTATACGCCTGCACTAAAAAGTTTATGAGCCAGCCACCGATCGCCATTTCTGATACAACGCCTAAAGAAAGGACGGCGACAATCAGCCAAGCAACCCGATCCTTCATCAGTGCCTTAAAGGAAGCGGTTTCTCCGTCTTCATGCTCTTCTGCCGGAAATTTACTAAAAAGCGACGGGATAATTGGCAGTAAGGACAATGCTAGGAAGAGAACATACATACCGCGCCAGCCAAGCGCCCCTGCTCCCACCTGCCAATCCATTACAGATGCAGCAAACATTGGAGCAACAGTGGAGCTTAATCCATAAAAGAAATGGGAAATGTTGAGCATTGTGCCTGTGTTTCTTGTGAAAATGCGGGCTGCCATAATGCCAAGAGCGATTTCTAGCATGCCATTGCCTAAATACAAAATGAAAAAGGAAAAAGATACTGTCTTAAATCCTGCAGATAAGTAAATGAATACACCTGATAATGCCATAATGAGAAAGGCGGATGTCCCTGTCCATTTAACACCTATTTTATCAGACATCCAAGAGGTGTAGGAGCATGCAAGGAGATAACCAAATGAGTTTAATGCCAAAAGCAACCCAATCTGTGTCTGGCTTGCATGGAAGTCTGCCTGGATAAGCGGGATAGCAGGTCCTTTAATATTTTCCGAAAATCCAAATATTAAAAAACCTCCAAATACAATGCTTATAAGCAAATATTGATTCCATTTCGTGTTACTCTTTGTGCTTTGCATTATTGCACCTGCAGCGCTTTGTTTGTTTAAGTTCCCCATAATTATTCCCTTTCTATATTTATTAAGGAGTTGGTGTTAGTCAGAGATTTTCCCATGCACATCGCTTCACTATTGGATTGGTTGCCGTAGCTTTAATACGCTGACAGCCATGTTTTTCATAAAATCCTTCTTGTTTTTACAGGAATGGATGTAAGGCCTTTGGCTTGTGGCTTCCTCTCTAAAAAAGCAAGGATGTGATCCAATGCCTGCGTGACTATACTTCGCATACATTTTCTTCCGTTCTGCTTAGCCTACGAATAAGGACGTAATCCGCATCCACAAGCTGCTTTTGTTCTACCACATGCGGATTTTCTTTGTTACCAGTAAAGTTCATTTTTCCTCCTAACATTTTTGCGATGTATTTCCTTTTGTTATATTAAGGAAGATTCCAATTAATAACTAGCGCGACATATAACGACGAAATTTCCTCCGATATTAAATTCTTTATAAAGCTTCGATATTCCTGCATTCGTTTTATGCAAGAAAACAAACTAGTTAACCTTACGTTTTTTCTTAAAATACATAAAATTGTTGGATTTTTTCCTGTTAGCTGGCAATCATTATGGTAAACTATATTTTGCAATTCATATTCCTGATAATTGCTGCAAATAATAGAAAAAGGAGAAGGAGAATAGACATGCATGAGAAATTAAAAACCATCCCCTCCCTTTCCTCCAATTCGATTTATATGGGATTAATACTAGCTATTGTTGGGGGATTCCTTGATGCTTACACCTTTGTCAGCAGAGACGGTGTGTTTGCAAATGCCCAAACAGGCAATATGGTGCTGCTCGCTGTTAAAGCAGCAAATGGCGAATGGAAAGGGGCACTTTTGTACATCCCTCCGCTCGTTGCTTTTGTATTAGGGGTGCTTGTTTCTGAAATTGTGAAAATCCCGCATATACGGCATCTCGTCTACAGCTATCGCCGCTCCATCCTCATTTTAGAGTTCTTCGTACTCTTAGTTATCGGCTTCCTGCCAATGAGCGTGCCAAACATGATTGTTACTGTCAGCATTGCATTCGTATCTTCGCTGCAAATATCGACATTTAATAAAATTGATAAATGGGCTTATAATTCAACCATTGCAACTGGTAATCTCAGGACTGCCACACAAGCTGCATATGCTGCCTTTGTAAGCCATGACAAAGAGGCGAAACGGCAGTTTATTGATTTCGGGGTAATTATTGGCTCCTTTTTATTTGGTGCCTTGCTTGGGACCTTTTCCACAACCTATATTGGAAAAACATCTATTTGGATTGCTGCTGCTTTCCTTATTGTTGCTATTCTTTTATATCACCGTGATAAAGGCTACTATAGAAAAGCATCCCTTCAATAAAAAACGAGTAATAAAGCATGCTTTGTAAATAGCAAAAAACCCGCAGCTTTTATACCGCGGGCTTTTGCTATTTGTCATGTTCCTGCTCTTATAGAGTGAAGCCTAAATATAGTACAATAATAAGCGCGACGACAAACTGAATCCATAAAACGACTGTTTTCTTGCCTTTTTTTGTACGGATGAGAATCATCTCAAGTGACGCAATCACCCATAATCCTACTAATGTTTTCAAAGTGTGCATTACATCAAGACCTGTGTATGTTAGCATCGTTACACCAGTACCAATAATCGCTAAATACATCAGCCTTAATACCATATGGACGATTTTACTGCCCTTTTCTTTGCCACCTTTGTACAAAAGTAATGAAATGACAAACAGGATAAGAGCCAACGACCATGCTGTTATATGTATATGTCCCAAACTTTCCCCCTCCTTTCCCTCTCAAAATAGTAACATAGAATAAAAAAAAATATCCAATAAAACTATCATTTTCGACAAACCCAAGTTGCAATTAACTGAAAACGCACTCAAACCTTGTAAATCCGTAAATAAACCGCTTTTAAATTACCGTTTTTCTATCTTCCGAGTAACGAAACATCTCAGAAACTCTTGAAATTTTAATTTTAATCATTTAACATAGTGAACGTTGTTTATAAAAAAGCAAGAAGATTAAAACTGATACAATTTTTTCAGCCATTGTAAATGTCACCATGTTGTTACACTAATTTCTAGTAATTCTAAACTTTTTAATACTTTATGATATATTGCCTTGTCATTTTCCAACTACTACAGGCAATATTTTTATCGTTTTCGAAATTGCAAGGACTAAAAAACCCTAAAGACATTTCATTTAAAAGTTTAAATATGTGAATGAAAGGCATTCTAAAGACAGACAAACATGTGGTAACATCTGATAAATTTTCATTTGGCTATAATTTTTTGAAAATTGCTATTCTATTTACGATTTCGCCAACTAAGGCCGTGTAGAGGTATTTTCAAGCAATTAACTTTTATATTGATTTAAGTTTTGGAGGTTTTATTGTGTCAACTAAAGTACCATTTTCATTTATCGTTATTATTGGTCTCATGTTGTTTGCATTATTTTTTGGGGCTGGTAATCTTATCTTCCCGGCAATGCTCGGTCAATCAGCAGGCAGTGAAATTTGGTCCGCGAATGCAGGCTTCCTTGTAACTGGTGTAGGTTTGCCACTTCTTGGGGTTATGGCCTTTGGGTTTTCCGGCAAAGAGGATCTGCAATCATTGGCTAGCCGTGTGCATCCAATGTTCGGACTTGTTTTTACAACTGTATTATATTTGGCAATTGGCCCATTATTTGCAATCCCGCGTACTGGAAATGTTTCCTTTGAAATCGGCGTTAAGCCATTTGTTTCTGAAAGTTCCACCGGCATTGCACTATTAATTTTTACCGTTATCTTTTTTACTATTACTTGCTTCTTATCACTGAACCCAGCGAAAATCGTCGATATTGTCGGCCGTTTTTTAACACCAATTAAATTGACGTTTATCGGCATCCTAGTTGTTGTTTCTGTGATTTTCCCAATCGGCAAATTCCAGGCACCTTCAGAGAAGTATATGACTAACTCCTTCTTTAACGGTTTCCAAGAAGGATACTTAACAATGGATACACTGGCGTCCTTCGTATTCGGAATAATCATTATTAATGCTATTCGCGAAAAAGGAGCCAAAACAAAAGGACAAATTTTAAAGGTTTGCTTAATGGCAACATTAATTGCCGCTGTTATTCTTGCAGCTATTTATTCAGCCCTTTCCTATATGGGTGCATCAAGTGTAGAAAAGCTTGGACATTTGGATAATGGTGGAGAAGTATTAGCGCGTGTATCTGAATTTTACTTTGGAACTTACGGCGGAGTATTGTTAGGCTTAATGATTACTGTTGCTTGTTTAACTACAAGTGTTGGCTTAATAACAGCTTGCTCTTCTTATTTCCATAAGCTTTTCCCTGCTATCTCCTATAAAGTAATCGCAATAAGTCTTTCCGTATTCAGTGCTATTATTGCAAATGTTGGACTTACTGAGTTGATAGCCATTTCTGTACCTGTTTTAACTATCATTTATCCTTTGGCAATAGTGCTGATATTCTTAACATTCCTTCATCCCCTATTCAAGGGTAGATCTGGAGTATATCAAATCAGTATGTTGTTTACCTTTATTATCAGCCTTGTGGACAGCCTCCAGGAAACAGCATTGAAGGTTCCTGCACTGGATTCCTTCTTCGCAAGCTTTCTGCCAATGTACGGCATTGGCTTAGGATGGATTGTCCCAGCTATTATTGGTGGCTTGATTGGATACGTATTGAATTTTAAGCAGGACGATGCTTTACTTAATAATGAATAAATAAATAAGCTTGAATGTGGCTGACCTCGTTGTCAGCCACATTTTTTATGAAAAAACAAGCCTATAATATGTTGCTTATTCGATGTATAGTACAATTTATTAAGAGGAAGGGACTGTTCATCATTGTTTTATAAATTAACAAAAGAACAACAGGAAGTAATGATTTCTGATATCCAAACTTTTTTCTCCCAAGAAAGAGAGGAGGAAATTTCCGAATTTGCGGCAGAACGAGTGCTTGATTTTTTCAAGGAAACAATTGCGCCCCATTTTTATAATATGGCAATTTCTGATGCGAAAAAGCTAGTAGAAGAGCAATTTATGGCGATTGAGGATGAAATATTGACATTGGAAAAACCAATCAGGAAATGATAAACAAAGCAATATAGGGATAATTACGTGTTGGAAAGCTAACTTTAGCAAAAGAAGAAACTTGCTTTAAAGGAGAGGGTTCACTCGTCATGCGTAAAACATTGCTTGCAGTGCTGCTCGCTGCTTTTCTCGGTATGATGATGACTGGCTGTGACGAAATTAACCCGGGCACAAGGATGAAATTGGCGATAAGAGATTAATGATAAAGAATAAGGCATCGATTTCAATCGATGCCTTTTCAAAAATTGCAGATGTGCAAGCTTGCTTTAAAAGCAAGCCTTAACTGCCGTTATTAGCATATTTCAGTTCATATCTCTTTTTTCTAGCAAGCCTGAAAGCCCCTCGATAATTGTGCCTCACTGTATTATTCCATCTGTACCCACAAGTGGCAGCACTTTTATTCATCACTACGGCAACCTCTTCAAAGGCAGCAATTGCTGTACTACCCTCACGGATATGCCTTAATACTGTTTCAGCAAGTAAAGCATCTTGTTCTCTCGTAAATGTATCTGGCATTTTATCACCTTTGTTCGTCTTGATTAATCTTAATATCGACACGAAACAGTCTAGGTTTAGTGCCATTTTATATTTCTGCCTAAAACTTTTATCCAAGCAAATTTTATCTTTAGCTAGGAAAGCAGGATTATTGTTAAGCAAAAGCCTTCCGCTATTTTTTATAAACTGACTGAAATCGAATTTTGGTTTGCTGCATAAGCGTCTAAAATAGTCTTCCTTAAAACAATTGTAGTCTATTAGACATTATTATTGCTTAGCTCCATTCTCGAAGTATTCTTCAAGTGTCCAGTCCTTATCCTTCATTATTTTCGCGGCTTCTTTGCCAACATAACGATAGTGCCAAGGTTCATATTCATATTGAGTAATATCTACCTTATCTTTTGGATAGCGCAGGATAAATCCGTACTTATAGGCATTTGCCATTAACCATTTGCCTTCCTTATCCTCGCCAAATTCCTCTGTTAACAGGAAATTTTGCTTTTGAGACGTGATGTCCATCGCTAAGCCACTTTGATGCTCACTTGAGCCAGGGATAGCAACAGCCTGTTCTGCTTCCTCCTCTCCTACATTGGCAACCTCTTGCTTAAATACTGCAGATTGTCTGTCGTACGAGCGGTATCCTGATGCTGCATAAAGAATGTTTCCCTCTTCTTTTGCTGCATTAAACATATCAGCTAGTGCCTCTGCCGCTTCTTTTCTCATATGGCTTTTTTCTATATCCTCATCACCAAAAGAAAACGCAACATCTGGTCTGACGAGATCCTTTGGTTCATAATCACTCGGCAAATAATATTCCTTATTGACAAGTGCTAACATATTTTCTGGATTTTCAAGCACAAAGTGCCCATCTTCTTTTTTTACTTTATTTTGGTTTTGTGTGGGGATTGTCCACTCTGTTTTTGGCGTCTCTTCCTTTTTAACAGTATCCTGCTGTGAGGCAGATTGATTAGTGTTTTCCTTTTGCTGATTATCTTGTTGGATCGTGCTGCAGCCGCTTAACATTAAAGCAATGGCTGACGCTGTAAGTACTTTTTTCATGTTTTCACCTTTCTCTTGTTGCTTTACAACTTATTTCTATTACTCACTTTTTTATAAAGGGAATATTATCATTATAAATTTGTTTGTACATAAAACCATTACAAATGAATAACAAAACTAAAAAAACTAGATTACACACCCAACATGGATTTGTGATTATTGGATTACCAACATAAAAACAGTCCTTTCATGTAACAATAAAAAGACTAAACTTTTTGGAGGGAATGCCAGTATGCCTAAGGAGTCAGGCAATATCCATGTAGAGACAGAGGCACATAAAGATGGCTCAAGAGAAGGCATCATCGCAAACGCTAATGGTGATCAGATGGGAATGAAAACAGATGCAGGAAAAACAGATGCCAATCCTTTTCATGTTGATTCACTAAAAGCAGATGCTAATATGCAGCAATTTAGTCATACACTAAATGATGCATTTCCTAAAAAATAGGAAAACAGGATGCGCAGGCATCCTGTTTCTATCTTAGTCCAAATCTTTCCTTTGCAATCGCCTGAAATTCTTCTTTGTTGATCTCTTGCTTGTGTTTATTTCCGTCTGTCCATTCTGTAAAGGAGTCTTGTGATAGTACCATACTTCCTTTATCTGTCAACATACTTACAAGCGGACCTTTATTAAAGCGCGAATCAGGATGCTCAACAATTGTTTTTTGCATTTCAATCATATCCTTTACATCACGAAAAGCTACGGTTGATTGGAAGGCATATCCTAGCGTCCAATCCTCACTTTTATCCTTCAGCTTCATATAGAAACAATAGTCTCCATACTCAGTCTCTTCTTGCTTTACTTGAAATTGTCCGTTTGCAGAGTGAATAATTTCACCATCAAGGGGCACTGGTTTTAACGGCAGGTTTGCACCGTATCCAGAATCGACAATATAACGTTTCCCATTCTCCTCAAGCAGGATGGTAGCATGTGTAGCACCTGTTTTACTCCAAATATTATTTACAGCATCATAAGTGATTCCCTTTAACATGGTTACTTGGAAGCCGTTTTCAAGTAAAAACAGGTAGAGCAGTGGATTTAAATCAAAACAAAGACCGCCTTCATGCCGTCCGATAACCTTTTCCATTAAGTATTGTTCTGAGATAGCCTCTGTTCTTCCTTCGATAATGGCTGTATTTTCAAACGGTACCGTTTTAGCCATTCTTTCCAGAACAAATTCTAAAGTTTGAAATGTAATAACCTCATCAAGAGGAAAGCCGATTCTTTCGCGAAAGCTTTTATTGATTTGTTGCATATAATTACTCCCTTTCTTCTAGTGGAAGGCTTTCTCCTTGCAGCACAAGTACTGTCATGCCTTCCTCACTGCCAGATTCATGGCCTTCTCCTTTTTCCCAAAGAACGCCCTCACCTGCCTGTATCACTTGTTCTAGCTTATCAGCACCTTTTATCCAGCCTTTCCCTTCCATAACAATAAAGGCTTGAGCAACAGGGGCCTCATGATAGCCAACCATTCCGCCTGGCTCCATATGGATAATCCCAATATTGACTGGTTCATCTGTTCTCATTATTTTCGTGTAATAAGCAGACATAGACTGATAATTGCCAATCTCTTTTCCTGTGAGCTTATTAAATGACATTATTTTCTTCATGCACTTCCACCTCTTGTCCAATCTATTATCGCATAGTTAAATTCAATCACGGTAATGGACTGCTTATGAGATTATATTTAAGATTTTTGTTTATGCTTTTTATAGGCTAAGGGAGTCATCTGGATTTCCTTGCGAAATTTCTGAATAAAATAGCTCGTGCTATTAAAACCAACCCTATAGCCGACCTCGGTTATATTAGCATCCTCTTCTTGAAGTAACAGCAAGCTCTTCTGTATGCGATAATGCTCCAAATAACTAAAGGGTGACCTTTTCAAAATTCTTTTGAAATAGCGGCAGCATTCAGAGCGGCTCAATTGACCTGCAGAAGCAATATCCTCGAGGCTTACCTTTTCCTCATAGTGATGATGAATCCAATCGAGCATCCGTTTCATTTTTTCATTTTTACTCGCCTCTGTTTTGTTAAAAGCTGGCGGTATCCCATGCATCATAAAGCTTTTCCAAGCCTTAGCCAGCTGTGTACTTATATCAATTTCAAAAAAAGGCTGTTTTTCCTTTAGCAAACGGTTAATTTTTAGAATGGACTCCAGAATGATTTTCCCCCATTCCTTGTTGCCATCAATATTAACATATGGAAGGTTGCTCGCTTGTACATAAGGATACACAAAGGTGGAAAACAGCTCTTGTGACAAAACAAAAGAAGGTGCTACATTCATACATATATAGGAAGCGGCCTTTGTCTTTTCTTCTGCCATATGAAGCAGGCCGCTGTTAATAAACAGTCCGTTTCCTTCTAATAATTCCACTCCTTCCCCATTTATGTGAAATATGGCTTCCCCCTTATTCATGTATACAAATTGCAGCTCATCATGCCAATGAAGGGGTATGTGGCCTTGAATGTTTTGGTTAATAGTTGTTTCATAGCATGCAATTGGCAAAAGAACGGTAAGATGCTCTGTCAGCTCCATTAAATTCTGATCAATTGAAAAATGACCTAAAACCATACCGTCACCTCCATATTGTTATATTTTTTCATGTTATTTACGTATTTTCTAACGGATTATTGCTTTATTATAACAATATATTTATATAAAGGTGGAAGAACAATGATTAGCAATAATCGAAAAAAAGGCTTGTTTTTTGTGATTACAGGGGCAGCATTTTGGGGTGTTGGCGGTACTGTTGCCCAAAAGCTGTTCCAATCTTATGAGGTAAATGTTGATTGGCTTGTTGTTGTTAGGCTGCTTTTGTCTGGCTGCATCCTGTTGCTATTTAAGCTTTTCAGCAAAAACCGCAGGGAAATTATTAATATATGGAAGGAGCCAAGCACTGCCATCAGACTTGTTGTATTTTCTGTTTTTGGAATGCTGGCAGTTCAATATACGTATATGGCATCCATCCATCATGGCAATGCAGCAGTTGCTACCCTGCTACAGTATTTATCTCCAATCATGATTATGCTGTATTATCTTGTCACAAGAAAAATGCGTTTGACTAAGGTGGATGTGTATACGGCTATTCTAGCATTATCAGGCTGCTTCTTATTGCTCACAAACGGCACCTTATCAAAGCTCTCTGTCCCTATCCCTGCTGTCGTTTGGGGTGTTTTGTCCGGATTAGCTGCTGCCTTTTACACGTTAAGTGCAGGCTCGCTCTTAAAAAAGTTCGACTCTTTAGTTGTAGTCGGCTGGGCAATGATTATCGGCGGACTTTGCTTAAATATAGTCGAACCGATTTGGAGAACAGCACCAGCTTCCATAACTGCTGTACAGCTTATTTATTTAGTATTTGTCATCCTTTTTGGAACAATGATTGCCTTTTGGTTCTACATCAAAAGCCTTGAGACACTCATGCCAAAAGAGGCAAGCTTGTTAGGCAGCATTGAACCATTAGCAGCCTGTTTAACAACTGTTTTCTGGCTGAATATGCCTTTCGGATTATTCCAATGGCTTGGTGCAGCATGCATCATAAGTGTGGTACTGCTCCTTACGTCTAGCAAACGCCAAGCAGCTCCCTCTGCTTCTGATGACATTCCGATTTGATATAAGGAAGAAAAAAAGCTGCCGGTTGCTTCGGCAGCTTTCAAATTGCTTGTTTTTCGACAAGATACTTATAAAATTTCTTATCTACCTCCATAAGAGGAAATGCTTTCGGCAGCTCCGACATTTCAATACTAGTAAAGCTGTTTTTCTCATAAAACCGATGCGCAGCTAAAAATTGTGGAGTTGTTCCTAAAAACACTTCTTTTACAGTACGCTCCTTTGCCCAATCAAGCGCATTCTGCAACAAACGAGCTGCTGTGTTAAATCCTGAACCGCGATAATCTTTGGCAACAAACATTTTCCGTAAAGCTACTTGGCTATTGCCAATATCAAGTAAAGCAATCGTTCCTACTACCTTGTCCTCCACACGCGCAACCCAAAAGTTGCCTTTACCTCTTTGATAAAATGTTTCAATCATCATTAAGTCGGGCTGGTCTTCTTTTGTTATCGGAATATTGTATTCCGTTTGCTGGATATGTAATATCAAGTCTAATACTCCTGTTTGATATTGCTCGGAATATGCTTTTACGACTGGTTCCTTGCTCAACTTGCCACCGCCTATACAATAATATTTTGTCATTTTATCCTTTTGTTTATGGAAGGAAGCTCCCTTGTTAGATTTCTGACTTTTCAGTCTATAATAGCAAAAACATTTATTTTTTTCAAATAGAATAATTCTGTTCACATAAGGAAAATTATTTTTTGGGAGGTGATTTATATGGCAAGAATTGGTGTAGAACAAGCACTAACAAATATTTCAGAAGCTCTTCGTGAGAAAGGGCATGAAATCGTTGACCTCAAGCAGGAGTCAGATGCACAAGGCTGTGATTGCTGTGTTGTTTCAGGTATCGATTCTAATGTTATGGGAATGCAGGATACACAAATGCAAGGCTCTGTTATTGAGGCAAACGGCCTCTCTGCTGATGAAGTATGTCAGCAGGTAGAGCAACGAACAAGCAGATAAAAATGCAAGTCAGCCCGTTTTGTATGACGGGCCGGCTTTTCTCCTCTCACAAACCCCTCAAATACATTCCAGTTTTTGTATGAAGATCGTCATTTTGGACGATACCATTTACTAAAACAACATGATTGCCTATTGTTATTGGAACATGTTGTTTCCGTAAATATTGCCCTTAAGATAATGTAGTTTTTTCCATCCTGTCATATGATGAAAATATATAGTGTGAAGGGAGATGAATGAAATGATTATCTTTTTAATCGGATTAGGCATATTGATTGTAGATGTGTTTTTCTAATTCTCCCAAATCCTTAACAGGCTGATAAAAAACATAACCCTTTTAAGCAATGTTTTTCATCAGCCTGAAACATGTATCAATTTGCCTTAAAATTATATAATGGTTTAATTACTTGAACAATTTCAATTGTATCATCTGTATGCTTAACAATATCCTCCATCGGTTTATAAGCCATTGGACTTTCATCCAATGTACTTTCATTAACAGAAGTCGTCCAGACATCCTTCATTACATCCTTGAATTGCTCTAATGACACCAATTCTTTTGCTTTTGTTCTGGACATTAATCTGCCTGCACCATGTGGAGCCGATTCATTCCAATCCTTATTCCCCTTGCCAATTGCGATAATACTTCCATCTCTCATATTCATTGGAATAATCACTTTTTCATCTTTTCTGGCAGAGATTGCTCCTTTTCTGAGAATCATTTGCTCCATATCAATGTAATTATGAACGGTCGTAAAGCTTTCTGCTATGTTCCAGCGCATACGGGAAGTAATTTCCTCCACCATTGCCTTTCTGTTTAATAAAGCATAATGCTGGGCTATCTTCATATCATTCATATAATGCTCAAAGCTTTTCCCTTGAAGGTAGGCAAGATCCTTTTTAACATAAGGTCTTTTCAGAGCCTTTAATGTCTCTTCAATTTCACTTTCCCTTCCCTCTGCTTTCAATTCATCAATCAAGCCTTGCCTCTCCTGATGTAAACTCAACAGCTCATTATATGCCAAGTTTTGATAATGCTCGGCAATTTGCTTACCCAAGTTTCTAGACCCTGAATGGATGACAAGCACAATTTTGTCATCCATTTCGTTCAACTCCACAAAATGATTGCCCCCGCCTAACGTACCAACAGATGATTTGGCTCTTTTCAAGTTAAACGGTGCCACTACATTGCGAAAGTCTACTCTTTTTGAATAAGGGTGAAATTGACTACTTTCACGAGTGGAAAAACCGCTTGGAATATGCTTTCGGATTACTTCATCCAGCTGGTCAAAATTCACCTCTGTTTTATTTTTATCGATGACTGCTACTTCCATGCCACAGCCAATATCTACACCAACTAAATTCGGGACAATTTTATCTGTTATCGTCATTGTTGTCCCAATTGTGCAGCCCGCTCCAGCATGTGTATCTGGCATGACTCGTATTTTCGTACCTTTTGTAAATTCCTGATCACAAAGCTCCAGTATTTGAGCCATCGCTGTTTCTTCTACTTTATCTGTATAAACTTTCGCATAATTATATTTTCCTTGGATTTCTAACATAGTAATTCTCCTTTTTTGGATTGGAGGCAGCCATTAAAAACAGCAGTCCATTGCAGCCTTCCATATTTACACTTTACTGCCAATTCGCTCTTTCTAGTATTAAATCCTGCATTTTTTTCGAAATGTATGTAAAACCTATAAGCGGGAAAACTTTTTTGTAGAAATATGCCTTTAGGAGAAACTCATGAAAAACAATTCAAAAGCACCACTTACCTCTGCTGAAAAAGCGAATCTCTGGAATTTTTATATGGCGAACACAATGTCTCACTGTATGTTTCAGCATTTCTTAGCACATGTAGAAAACAAACAGATTAAGAAAATTATTCAAGATAGTGATTTACTTAGTCAAAGGATAATAGAGCGTGTTAAAAACTTTTTTCAAGAGGAAAACATTCCATTGCCAGCAGGTTTTTCAGAGCAGGATGTGAACCTGGCTGCACCCCGGCTGTTTTCCGATAGCTTCTACCTTTTATACATAGACTTGATGTATAAGCTAGGGTTAATCTTTTACAGCATCACATTACCAAATACAACGAGATTAGATATTCGGCTATTTATTACAGAAACAATGCATGATGCAGCTAACTATTCCAATCAAGTAACAGAGCTAATGTTAGAAACCGGCATTTATGTGCGCCCACCAAATATACCGACGCTGAACACACAAGAAATCGTGCAGCGCCAAAGCTTTTTTAATGGCTTTTTTGGTGATAAACGAACATTGACAGGTATTGAAATTTCGCAGTTATTTGCAAATATCCAGTTTAATACCATGAAAACAGTCCTCTTACTAGCATTCGGTCAGGTTGCAGAATCAAATGAAATTCGGAACTACTTTATACGAGGAAAACATATAAATATTAAACAAAATACTGTATTCTCGAATGTCTTAAAGGAAGAAGACCTCCCACTGACAATGCCAAGTCAATTTAATGTAACAACAACCAACATACCACCGTTTTCAGATAAGTTGATGCTTTTTCATATCAGCAATCTATCGTCAGCAAAACTCCGAAACTTTGGGGATTCCATTGCAGTCAGCCCTCGTCATGATTTGGGTTCCCTCTATTTCCGGCTAATGGTGGAGACTTCGAATTATGCGGAAGATGGAGGAAACCTTTTAATTGAAAATAGCTGGATGGAAAAGCCTCCACATAATGTCGATCGGAATCTGCTCGCAAAGAAAAAGAAGTAAAGATGCTGCCGGAGTTTGGCAGCTCTTTTTCTTTCAAGCTTCATACTCTTGGACATTTCCTATCTAATTTTATGAGAACGGACATAAACGCCTTTTGTCTTTTCAAAAAACAAAAATAGCTGCCTTTTACTTGGCAGCTATTACACATTCTACATTCACAGTCTAACAATACCTAATGTCTGATACTTTTTTAAGATCATCTCCACCATATTTGCCTTATCCTCCTCACAATTTATGATAAGTAGAACTTCAGCAGGAGAGCGTGCTGGTTTTTTCCGCTTGCTTTTTTTTATGGACAAATCCAAAAATATCCCGACAAGAGCTCCAGCTATCATACCGATTAATCCCCAAATTATAGGACCCAGATAAAGAACAAAACCATAAATTGTCCCTAACAGCATCATAATCATGGTTATACATGACACTAAAAATAAATTCATACCATTATTATTATAAGGGTCAATAAAACTGTATTCTGTCTGTTCGAGGAAGATAGGTTTTGCTAATATGCATTCACGCCCAATATGGTTGTTTTCGAGTTCACTTATGGCAAGCTCCAGCTTTAAAGAATGTTCAAACAAAGATATGACAGTCATTATTTTTTCTCCAATATTTTCAAAAAGTCTCTTCTATTTGCCTGATTCCAATAGTTGTTTTCTAAATAGCGCGCTTGCTCTATTTTAAATAGACTGTTAAGTGTGATTGTATGATAATAGCTGTCACATACAGCAAAACAATATAACGAAGGCAAATACAGCGCCCATTGTGGATTGAGTACAGCTATTGCTTTAACATAATCTCCGTTGCAAGTGTAGTAGAGGCTGCTTAACAGGTTTGATTGATATAATGTAATTAACAGCCAAAAACTTAAGTATAATCCTGTTGTAATATTGCGGATGATTAAATGTCCTAGACCGGGTGTGATTATGGACCAAAAAACCGGTATCCATACACTTAACTTTTGAAAATAATTGATCTCAAATAGGCTTAATTGAAAACCAGGTATGGGGGCTTTTAATCTTGCTGCAAGCTGAGAGAGTTGATTAATATCTGTTGCTAATCTATATGCATCCCATATATTGAAAATATAAACACCGATATAGATAAAAAACCATTTTATATCAAGGCATTGCTTCGCCATGTCAAAATGACCAGTACAAGAATAGACAATAGCTAAATTTAGTTTTGTTTCTGTATTAACAACAAACTCAAACAGGAATAAAAAAAATCCTTTCAGCCGTTTCCCTAACATGATATGACCTGCACCAGGCATCGCCATTCCCCACCATAATGGCATATACGGATTAATTACACGCAAATAATTACTACCGAAGGATGTTATTTTCACTTGAGGTCTTCTTAGCACATCATGCATACTACTCACCAGTTTCTCTAGATGTATATTATGTATAATTCTCCAAGAAGCTTTTTTTATTCGAGTAGCATCATTCTTTATATTTCTTCATTACAGTTTATTTCTGAATAATTTATCAGTAAAATAACTAATTAGAATACAGAAGTATATAATTATCCAGTACTAGCAAAAATAAAAATAAAAAGGCGGGAGACATTGGACGAGATGAAAAAAGAAGAAGTAATATCAGATGATTTTTTAGAAAAGCTTGTAGAGGAAATCAATGAGCTATATGGGTGGGATGAAACGGAAAGGCCTGCAGAGGAATAGCTAATGGAAAGTATAAAAGGGCCATGACAAAATGTTAGTCCTCATTCTATCATGGCAAAATACAATAGTATTAGAGCTACTACTCTAGGCATTTGGAAATAGCCCTACTATCCTAGTATAACGTTCTTTATTAAGAATGTCTCCTATTTTTTTAAATTTATTACAAATTATTTCTATCCCGTTCATTAAATGGAAGAGTAAACTGCCAGGAAACCCCATACTTATCAATAATCCATCCAAATTTTCTGCTGAAGGAATAATCTCCAAGAGCCATAAGCTCTTGGCCTCCACTAACGAATGCTTGATAATAATGGTCAATTTGCTCCTCTGTTTCACATTCAACATAAATGGAAAATGAGGGTGTAAATCCAAAGTCATGAGAAATGTTGCTGTCTATACACATGAACTCTTGGTTCTTCAATGTGAAGACAGCTTGCATGACGCTTCCTTCCTCTCCAGCTTCGTCCATCCCGTAACGGATCATATTCTTTATACTTGAGTCTTCTATTATGGTTGTATAAAAATGGATCGCTGCTTCCGCATTTCCTTGAAACATTAAAAATGGGGTTAACTTAGTCATTGGTTTGTGCCCTCCGATCATTAAAATCCTTTTTTATTAAAGAGTACATATATAGGTCGTCCATTTTTCCGCACGTAAATTCATAGCTTCTCAGCAAGCCTTCACACAAAAAACCATGCTTTTCGAGCAAGCTTTGTGACGACAAATTGGGCGGTTCAATCAGTGCTTGAATTCTTTCAAGTCGCATATGCTCAAAGCCGTATTGAACGACTGCCCTTAAAGCTTCACTTGCGAGGCCCTTGCCCCAATAATTCTTATGTAGCTCATAGCCGATTTCTGTCCGATAATGACGCTTATCCCAATTCAAAAATCCGCAGCTGCCAAGCACCTTTCCATTTTCTTTTAGCGTAATTCCCCATCTTATGCCCGTTTGCTTCATTCGAATTGACTTGTACCATGCGACTTCCTCCAGCACATCCTCCAGTGACTGAAAAGGCTCCATCCCATAATATTTCATGACATCCTCGTCAGAAAGATACTCGAGAATATCTAAGGCATCTTCATTTTGGATTTCCCTTAACAGTAACCGTTCTGTTTGCAGGACAGGAAAATCATCAGTTTGCTTGGAGTACAATTTGTCCCCCTCCATTCCTTATAGTAACACCCTATTTATGAGACTCCATAAAGATAGGCGCAACCTTACATGGCAAAACATCGATCCTTTGCCATACATTGCCTGTCACATACGGTTCTTCCTTCAGCCACTCATCAAGCGCTTCTTTTGATGGGTAGTCTACTACCATCATCGAACCAATCATTTTTTCTGTATCATCCAATAAGGCAGCACCATATAAATGATTGCCCTCTTTAAATCGTTTCTCAACAGACTTTAAATGCTCTGCCCTTGCGCGCAATCTTCTTTCCAATGCATTTTCATCTGTACCGTCATATGCTGTTACAACAAACTGCATGGTCATTTCTCCTTTTATTCAATAGTATGTATTCCTTCTATTTCTTCGACGCAAAAAACACTTTTCCTTCTGGAAAAGTGTTTTAGCTTTCAGATGTAAATGATGATTAGTTGGACAGCTCCTTCAGCTTTTTTGTTAGTTCATTAAATTTAGCATCAAGCTCAGGATACTCTTTATCTTGCGGCAGCATAAAGCTGAGTTTTCCTAAAATCTCTTGTCTTTCTGTTTCGAGCTTTAGCCTCAGCTCTTTTTTGTCATCTCTTGCAGGTGCATGACTTTGCCATTGTTTGCGAATACCTGTATCTGTTATAACAAGTTGGCTTGTTGTTGTTTTCTCAAGGAAATAGCGATCATGGGACACGATAAGCAACGTTCCTTTATATTGTGCCAACGTCTCCTCCAGCTGTTCACGAGAGGCAAGGTCAAGGTGATTGGTTGGTTCATCTAAAAGCAAGATGTCCTTATCCTCAAGGATATATGCCATTAGCTTGCATTTGACACGCTCACCCATACTCATTAACTCAATCGGTTCCCTCCATTGTGCTGCTGTGAACCCCAAATGCTTCATTAGCGTTTGAACCCTACCTCTCTCTTCAAAGGTTTCCTTATAAAAAAGCTGCTCTGGTGTGGAATCAAGGGGCAAATCAAATACCTCCTGTGATAAATAACCAATATTAGCAGCAGGTGACACCCAAATATCCCCTTTTCCAATTACACTTCCGACAATCATTTTCAACAATGTGGACTTACCGCTGCCATTTGCACCTTTCAGGGCAATTCTTTCTCCATGCTTAATCGTAAAATGTACATCCTGAAACAAGGTTCGTTCACCAAATGATTTCGACAACCCTTTCACTTCTAAAAAACGTTTGCCAACCTTATTGTTTGCTGTAATGGAGAACTGAACAGAATGCTCCTCTGTAACTGCCTCCACATTCCGCTTTGCGAGCTCCTTTTCTAAACGTTTTTGTTTTGATTTTACTTGAGCATCCATACGCTTTGCTTTAACACGATAATATTCCTTCACGCCTTCTTTTTTTGTTGACTGCGCATGGGCCTTTTGTGACCATGTATTCAACTCTTTTATTTGACCTTGAATTTGTTCAGTCATTTTTTGCTGTTTTTCATATTCTCGTTGCTGCACCAATCTCTTCTCATTACGGGCCTTCATATAGTCAGAATAATTCCCCTTATGCTCTATAAGCTTCTTATCCTCTATTGCCCAGATTTTTGTGGCAACAGCATCAAGAAAGTAGCGGTCATGGGACACTAAAATAATCGTTCCTTTATATTCCTTTATGTGTTTTTGCAGCAAATCAAGACTTTGGCTGTCAAGGTGATTCGTCGGTTCGTCTAACAACAAGAGATCCGCTTCCCTTGCAAAGCCTTGTGCAAGCCTGACCTTCAATTTTTCACCGCCGCTTAAATGTTCATAGGGCAAAACTGGCACAGACCATTTTTCAAGAAGTCTTGTTTCCTCCACTGATTTATTTGCTGAAAAATGTGTTTTTGCCTCCTGAACAACAAAGACAACATCCAAATCTCGAGTCAGCCACTGTATTTGCCCGTCAGCAGGCTTAATATCTTCTTTTAATAAATGTAATAGCGTTGATTTACCGGCACCATTATTGCCGATAATCCCTATGACATCTTCCTGCTGAACTGATGCATTTACCTTTTCAAACAGGAGCTGATCTCCCACCTCATACCTAATATTATGCAATTTCATTATTTCTTTCATATAATCAATCCCTCATTTCACAGGGAGGACAAAAAAATCCTCCCAAAATAAATTTTGGAAGGATTAGCCGGACATTTTAAGCATCATGAAATAAGCTGTTTTAAAACAGCTATATAGAAAATGGGCAGACTAATCCTATTTTAGTTTAATTTGCATTATGCATTTCAACTGAAAAAAATAAGATTAGTTATCCATCGGCCACCCATCATCCCTTCTGCTTTAGTAATATAAGTGTAGCATACCCTCTTTTTAGGATGCAATGGGCAATTCCGCAAAACAGGAAAGAGTTCTCAATTAATAACAGTATTATCAAGCTGTCGTTTATTCTTTTCCCATTCCTCCCGCAGCAACCCCATACGAATCGAATCATAGTAAACACCATTATAGAAACGGCATTTTCTTAACCGCGCTTCGAGCTGCATTCCAAGCTTTTCCCCGACCTTCATCATGCGCCTATTGCCTGACCAAGTCGTAAAGCCGACTCTTACAAGTGGAAGTGTTTGAAATAGATGGTTTATCCACAGCTTCAGGGCCTTTGTACCATACCCACCGCTCCAAAACTTAGGATCATATAGGACGATTCCCATTTCAAGCCAGTTTGATGGCTTGTGCTCCCAATAATAGCTGACAGTTCCGATAAGCTTTCCGTCTGTCTCTATCGCCCAAAAATCATCTTGATAAAGATATTTGTCTTTTTGCTTTTGAAAGTCTTCCCACGAAATTGCCTGATGCTCATAATAAGGAGCATCCCACTTTTTCCATTCCGGTCTTTCCTCTTTATATGCCATTTCCCAAAGAGGATAAAGATCGTTTTTTGTGACCTGTCTAATAAGCACGTTTGCTTCCTCATACGAAACAACATGGCTTGGAGTTTCCCCGAGCATAATTCTCTCTAAGTCTTGCACACTGTTGGCAAGAAATGTGGGACTGCACGCACTTAATTCTTCTCTTGCACCATATCCATATGTAACAGCTACTGAATCTATGCCCGTGTTATTAGCACCTATTAAATCATACTTCCTGTCACCAACCATAATAAAGTCTTGCAGCGAAAAGTCCTTGTAAAGCTCAAGTATGTATTCAATAATCTCTGTTTTTTCTGACCTTGTTCCATCCTGATTACTTCCGACAATAACATCAAAATAGGAGGAAATATTAAAATATTCTGCTATTTTTTCTGCAAATGCTGTCCATTTAGATGTAGCTATCGCAAGAATACAGCCTTGATCCTTTAATTTTTGGAGCAAGCCTGGCATTTCTGGATAAAGCAAATTTTCATACATGCCAATGTCTTTATATCTTTCTCTGTAAAAATGAATCCCCTTTTGAATTGTTTCCTCATCAAATCCATAAAAATCAGCAAAAGACACATGCAAAGGCGGGCCAATAAAGCATTCTAAATCATCCAAATCCGGCACTTGTCTATTAAGCATGCTCAATGCATATTGCACCGATTTCGTAATACCAAGCTTTGGATCTGACAGTGTCCCATCTAAATCAAACAATATGACCTTATATGAACTCATAACGGTATAATCTCCCTTTCTAGTAACCATTCATATATATATAAATCTGATTATAGTAAGAAATTCCAACAATATACCAATTTACTCTTTTCTTCTGTCAACCAGCTCTTTATAGATAAAGACTAGCATCACAAATATGGCTACTGTTAACTATTCATGAATTTCATATTTTAATACCTCTGCCACAGACGGAATTGCGGGAACGATGAAAGCTACTAATATGCTTATTAGGACTGCTGAGACAACCTTATTCCTGATAAATGACTCCTAACTTTGTTATAAGTAAATCTTTCATTCTATCATATTCTCTTTTAGTAATTTATGTAAATAAAAAGTTACAACTACTGAAATCCGAATAGTGCTTAGTTCATGAAAAGAAATACACAAAGCTGCTTCATTCGAGCAGCCTTTTGCAGAATTATCCAAATACTAAAGACGCTCTCAAATCACGAATACCATGCTCCAAATAGGCTTTTAGGCATGTGAGGGTATAGACCCAGCCTTCTTTTTGGTTGAGCAGCTTTTCCACTAACAAGGGATCGTCTTCTTTAAAACCTGATTCTTTCACCTCCAAAACTGTTTGCAAGTTATGCTCTTTAAGTGTAATGGAAACCATTGTTTCCTCGTGCTTTTCACCCCATGCGAACACGATTTTCTCCTTTTCTGCTACTTCCATTAGACGAATAGCAACTTCTGCCTGATACTCCTCGTATCTCAATAGTACTGTGTTTCCTTCTGTCCACTTTTCGGAACTGGAACTAAACCAGTAGTTACCAATCTTTTCTGGATTTATAAGCGCTACAAACACTTCCTCAGCAGGGTTGCTTATTTGCAGCTTAACCGTTACCTCTGTTAACACTTTATCGCCTCTTCCTTGTTTTTAGCTATCATATCACAGGCATAAAGCTAAACCAAACTATCCTTTTCCAGTAAATAAAAGAGAGTACATCATGTCGATGTACTCTCTTCGATTTATTAAAATAATCGTTTTCTCCGTAAGACAATCGCTGTCAGGCAGGATAAAACAACTGAAATTGCTAACGCTACAATAAAAGCATGCTTATAATCTTGAAATGGTATGTTAACATTCATTCCATAAAAGCTTGCGACTATTGTTGGAAGGGAAAGAACTATTGTAACAGATGTTAAGAATTTCATAACCATGCTGACATTATTCGAAATAATAGAAGCAAATGCGTCCATCATACCGCTTAAAATCGACGCATGTGTTTGAGCCATCTCTATCGCCTGCTGATTTTCTATAATAACATCCTCCAGCAAATCTTGATCATCCTCGTACATTTTCAAAAATCTGGTATTCATCATCTTATTCATGACAATATTATTCGATTTAAGTGATGTTGTAAAATAAACAAGACTTTTTTGTAGATGAAGAAGAGAAAACAGTTCTTTGTTTTTCATTGATTGCAGAAGCTGGTCTTCAATTGTGTCAATCTTTTTGCTGATTTGCTTAAGATATTTTAAATAAGAAGTAGACATGCTATACAGTATTTGGAAAGCAAATCTTGTTCTTTTATACGTAAAGAAATCCTTAACTTTTCCTTGTGAAAAAGCATGAAAAATCGGATTATCCTTGAGACAAATTGTCACAAAGCAATTTTTGGCAATGATAATTCCTAATGGAATTGTATCATACATTGGTTTTTTCTTATCATCAAGGGTTACAGATGGAATGTTGACGATTATTAATATATCATCGCCATCTTTTTCTATCCGTGAACGTTCCTCTTCATCCAAAGAATCCTTTAAAAATTCGATTGGAATATCAAGCTCTGCTGCAATGTACTGAATCTCCTGCTCGTTTGGAGCAACCAGATTAATCCAGCAGCCGCTCGTAATTTTATTCGTTTCCTTAAGTACTCCTTCTTCGTTAGAAAGAAAAATATTTAACATGGTAAAACCTCCTCTTATTGTGAGGAAGTCAAATGCGTTGCCATAAACAAGCTGAATTTTCACTCGTATTCAAAATTAAACGGAATGACTCCTTATTGACTTCCCCCTGTCTCGACTCGGGCTCGGGTTCACTGCAATAATGACTACTCATAAAAATTCAACTCCTTTAGTTTCTGTTTTAAACACTATTACATTGTACTTGAATTCTTTATTTTTGCAACTAAACTAGCAAACCTTTTTGAAAAATTAATAAAACTGATCTATTAGTCTAATTGTTTCTCAAATCAGCAAATCTATACTCCTCATTAACGGAACGAATTTCAGAAACCTTTTTCCTATTGTCCTATAATATTAAGATTTATTTTCTTTAATAAACGCTATATCCAAAAAGGCTATTCCTAAAGAGCAGCCTAACGGAGTCCAAATAAACTGCATGGTTTCTAAATAATCAGGTCGTATAAAGAGGTTTAACAAAAAGGAAACCAAAGTTAAGATCATAAACCATTTTATGAATATAATTGCTCTTGTCCTAATTTCTGCCTTGCCTGCTTTTTTCCAATAAAAGAAAAATAGGAGCAAAAGATAGAACACATACAGGAATAAAAATAACAGATACCCATACAAAAACATATTGGATGTATTTGCCACAAAAACTAGCGCTGTTGCTATCACAAACAATACAAATAATAGCCTATTTAACCAAACGATTTTCTTCACTAGCATTCACTCCTTAACCATTAATACGGAAAAACTTCGTATACTTTACTTACAATCTGCCAATGAAAGTTAATCTTCACCGCTCTCCTCCAGAATCCAGGGAATTTCAGTTTCAAAGTTCAGCTGAAATACAGGCTCTAAAAAGCTCTCTGGCACTTGATTATTTTCCTTTGATAAACAAAATGCAAATTTATCGAGCGTATATGTATGATCGTCCTGCCAGTTTGTCATTGTACAAGTTTCACCTGTTAGGATTCTGCCGACAACATGATAAAACCCAATATACTGGTGATTATTATCCGCTTCGGTTGGAAAATGAGAAAGCATAACCGGTTTTTCTGGCATAATGCCTAGGTTCTTAAAAAAGGAAATTTGTTCATCTTCCAAGCTTAAGACTGTTGATGCGAAATTTTGACAATAAGAGCAATCACATATCTCTATTTCCTTACGATAATATTCGGCTGTTTTCTCCACATCGACTTCCAAAAGCCAATTCTTTATTCCTATTTTTTTCAAAAGTACTACCTTCTTTCACTATTTACAAATACTAATTAACTATCGAAAACATACAACTTCCATATATAGCTGTCAACAATTTCCTTTAAAAAAAGAAATTATTGACTAAAAAACCGACCGGACGGTACAATAAACACATATACACGTTTTGGAGGAGTGGCATGATGGAATCAAAAGCAGATATGAAGCGCCATCTCATTTTAGTAACAGCAAAAAGGATTATTCATGAGCAGGGAATTACGAACCTCACCCTTGATGCTGTTGCTAAAAAGGCAAGCATTAGTAAGGGCGGTCTTCTTTATCACTATCCAAGTAAAGAAGCATTAATGAAGGGAATTGCCATTGCTATTTTTGAAGATTTGGAGAATTGTATGGCAAAATACGCAGAAAAAGATCCAATCGAAAAAGGCAAATGGACTAGAGCTATGATCGAAGTTACGAAGGATGACCTACAACATAATGCAGAACTGAACGTTGCTGTTATGGCTTCCTCCTTATTGGATGAAGCGGTGGCGGAAAGTATATCAAACAGCTACCAAACTGCGTTGACAAAGCTTGATAATGATGGCATTTCTCCTATCACAGCGTCTGTTATCCGCTTGGCCCTTGATGGTCTTTATTATTCACAAATGCTCGGTGTCGCTCCATTGAATAACACAAGGCAGCGTGCTGTTCTGGACCAGCTCATACAGATGACACGTCAGGGGGATATATAATGAATCCGTATTTATTACTGGCAATTTCCATAATTAGTGAAGTATTTGCGAGCTCCATGCTTAAGGCAACGGACGGCTTCAGGAGACTTTTGCCGACAGTTGGGGTTGCAGTCGGTTATAGTATTGCCTTTTATGCTCTTTCCTTAACATTAAAAACATTGCCGCTTGGAACTGCATATGCCATTTGGGCAGGTGTTGGTACGGCACTAACTGCATTGGCTGGAGCATTATTTTATAAAGAGAGCTTAAACAAAAAGAAAATACTTGGCCTTTTACTCGTTATTGGCGGGGTTGTCCTCTTAAATATAGGCGGGGCCCATTAAAGAAAGGAGTTATTCCTATGAAAGGATATGTTTATTTAACCATTTCCATCATTTCTGAGGTTTTTGCGACAACAATGCTTAAGATGGCAGAGGGCTTTACCGTGCTCCTCCCTTCCATCTGCGTCATTATTGGCTATGTACTCGCCTTTTATTTCATCTCAAAGGCACTGCAATCACTACCTTTAAGCCTATCTTATGCAATTTGGTCTGGGGTTGGGACAGCTGCAACAGCGTTGATTGGCGTCATTCTTTGGAAGGAACTAATTAACCCTGTCATGCTATGTGGTATTGTCCTCATTATCGGCGGTGTTTTTTTGTTAAATGGTGCGGAAAAAGGAGAAACAGCCAAAAAGCCGGCAAACTGAGTCTGGCTTCTCGGCTGTTTTACTTATTAATTAGCAGCTGGACTGTTTAAATGGAAAGCAATTTCCCGAATTCTTTTATCAATTTCGGCCTCTAGCTTCTCCCGCTCTGCTGTATAAGCATAAAAGGTATCACCTTGAAGCAGATGATCAGAGAGATTAAGCAAGCTGACTGCTTTTCGATTAAATTTATTGGCAACAGCAAGTGTTGCTGCCGTTTCCATATCAACCCCAATATTTCCATCAAGCGATCATTTAAGAACGAGCTTGGACGTTTCAAGAAAAGGCGTACTTGTAGATATGACACTCCCTGTTACATAGCTATAGTTCTTTTTCTCACAATACTCCATTGCTTTATTAACCAATTGCTCATCCGCTTTTACGACATTGTGTCCTGGTTTATAGTGCGAAGACACACCATCTTCCATTTTTGCTTCTGTCACAATAAAAATATCGCCATACTTAACAGCTTGTGACAAACCGCCAAAATATCCTGTCTGAATAAAACACTTCGTTCCAATAGAAGCAAATTGATGACAAATGGCAGCTGCCATTGGACTGCCATATACGTTAGCAAATCCTGTTAACACACCATTTTGTTTGCCTAATACTGTATTCCATTTAGGAAGCAGCATATCATCACTTAATTGCCCCTTCCATAATTTTAAATTTTCTGCGTGATTCCACTCGCCGTGAATAATAAAGGATTCTGGCACATCATTCCTCCCGATACCAATTGCATGCAGCCAGTCTTCCTTGGAAAACTCTCCGTACAGTTTCATATTCCTCCTCCGTTCTTTGTGACTTAGTTTTTTAACAAATGTCCTAATTTCACGAAAAAAGAACGCGCTTCTATTCCCATTTCACGTCTAATTTATCAGCATAAAAGCGTATTGCCTTCTGATAGTTTACTAGTTGTTCATCTGCAGTCGTATCCACCAAACAAGTTAACAGTAGCTTCATTGCTTGATTGTGCTCCTTAAGATTGTAGAGGGTCATCGCGTAAAATACTTGAAAGGCTTTATTTTCAGGGAAGCTCGCTATTCCCTGTAATAAGGTTTTTCGGGACTTCTCATACTCCCCTAATGTACGATATGTGCTGCCAAGTCCAAGTAACGCACCCTCCAATTCATCTATGTGCAATTTCAGCTCTATTGCTTTTTCATAATAGGTCACTGCTTTTCTTTCTTCCCCTAATAAATCAAAGCTCCATGCACATTGATAAAGGATAGAAGCATCCTTAGGGAATTGTTGCACCAAATCTAAAAGCAAGCTGTTCGATTTGGCATATTCTCCACATGCTCTTAAGTGCAAGGCTGCCGATAATTCTTTTTCCATCTAATCCCTCTTTCTAATAGGCTTTCATTACCATTCGACCATTTCAACCTATCCCCTTCTTTTACTTCCAAGAAATGAAAAACATTAGATTTTTTGATTATTTTTTATAAATTCCACCTAAACCACTTGGATTAGTTCATTTTTTTAAGTATAATGAATATACAATAATAAGAACACCAAATCAGAGTGCAAGTTTTCTTGATTTATAGACTATCCATTAGGAGGGATTACCGTGGTAAAACTTAATGAAGCAAAAAGAAGAATCATGATCCAAAAATTAGAGGTGTATGGCAACTATTCGTTTGATGCATTACACAGCTTTTCTCTTTCTGAATTGAACAAAAGATACCATGAGTGTATGGCAGCAATGCATCCTCATGATGGAACAGGCTCTATTAAATGGAAAAAACTGCGATAATTTTTATCATTAAACCAACTTTATAGGTATGAATAATTAGATTTAATATTGGATAACTAAATGAATATGCCGATCAGTCAGCCTGAAGGCCCTAATGTATAGAGTTTGCTATACTTAGGGCCTTTAATTTTTTTACTTGAAGGGTGGTGATAGATGCTTATCTGATTTATGTTCTTTACTTTCTATTAAAATCGCATTGGAGGATACATAATGTTTTCATTAAAAAAAGCATATTTTCTACTATCTGTCATTTTATTAACCTTAATCATTTCAGCATGCGGTGCTGCTTCGTCAACTAACGGGTCTGGAGACGGAGATGGCGAAATAACTGTAAATATCGGTGTACAGCAAAGCATTTGGCCAATCCTGCTTGCAAAGGAAAAGGGCTGGTTTGAGGAAGAGTTTGAGAAGGCTAGAGCTAAGGTCAAGTGGGTCGAATTCCAAAGCGGTCCATCCTACTTTGAATCCATTGCCTCTAATCGCCTTGACTTCGGTCGGGTTGGTAATATACCAGTACTGGCTGGTCAAGGCGGCGGCATAAAATTTGAAGAAATTGCCACAGCAAGCACTGGTGAGCTTGGCGATGCAATCATTGTCCCAAAGAATAGCTCTATTAAAACAGCACAGGATTTGAAAGGCAAAAAAATCGCGGTTGCAAAAGGAAGCAGCGCATATGGACTTTTATACAGATTGCTTGAAAAGGAAGGCATTAAACCAGCAGAACTAGAAATCATTCAGCTTCAGCCAGATGAAGCACAGCCTGCCTTTGAAACCGGCTCTGTTGATGCATGGGCCATTTGGGAACCCTATCAATCGGTTCAGGTCGTCAAAAACAAAGCGAAGGTAATCGCAACAGGCAAGGATATTGGCAGCTACAGCCCTGGCTTCCAAATTGTTCGCACCGAATTTGCGAAAGAGCATCCAGAGCTTGTAGAACTATATTTGAAAGTAACAGAAAAAGCGACAAGATGGCAAAATGAGCATAAAGACGAGGCAATAAAAATTTACGCAGACTTAAAAAACACAGATGAAGAAATTATCAGCAGGGTGCTTGAAAATTCCGTACCAGAAAATACACCTATCAGTGATGACATTATAAAGGAACAGCAAGCAACAGCTGACTTGCTGTTAGAGCAAGGCGGTTTAACAAAAAAATTGGAAGTAGCGGATGTTGTTAACAACACTTATATCGAGAAAGTGTTGAAGGAATACGATAACTAAAATAGAAATTGCCCCCCTATCATTTCATAGGGGGGATTGTTTTTTTTTATTTTTATCAAATAACACTTAAAACAGCAAGCAACGCCTTTAATAATCGAATTAGAGGTCCATATACAGCTAAAGAAAATAATATTCAGTAGGGAGCATGTGTTTACAGAAAAGCTCCTTTTTACGTGACTAAATGTTATAATATTTACAATTATTAGAAATAAACAACAAATAGAAAGGCTGATAAGAATGGCATATGTAATTCGAAAAATAAAACAAGAAGATATTATACAAGTTCAAGATGTAGCAAAAACGACTTGGAACGCTACTTATGAAGGAATAATCCCTGCAGAGGTACAAGAAAATTTCTTGAAATCAGCTTACAATGAGGACAGAATGAAGCAACGAATAGACAGCACTACTCTTTATGTAGCTGAGGTTGAAGATACAGTTGTCGGGTTTGCCAACTTTTCTCCAGTAAGAGAAAATGGTAAAGTGGAGTTAGGGGCTATTTATCTTTATCCAGAGCATCAAGGGAAAGGTATTGGTTCGGCATTGGTGAATGCGGGAATTAAGGATTTAGACGGTGTAAATGAAATTTATATAAATGTCGAAAAGGATAATAAGATCGGAAAGACCTTTTATGAAGCCAAGGGTTTTGAGGTTGTTAATGAGTTTGATGACGATTTTGATGGTCATATTCTAAAGACTGTAAGAATGGTATTAAAAGTTTAAAGCTCGCAAGATGCGAGCTTTTTTAGTGCAAATAGATAATATCCCTCCAAGTAAAATTGTTTTCTTGCAACCCTGAGGCTTATTCTTAAACAAAACCTGTTACTAAAAAAGAGACACGTTTTCCTTAGCCGCCTCTAATCCTAAATTGCTTCGCAGCGTGCCGCCAGCATATTCTGTTTTGAATAAACCTCTGTGCTGCAGCTCTGGAATTACGAATTCTACGAATTGGGACAAGCCCTCACTCATTTGCTGTGGCATAATGTTAAAGCCGTCTGCTGCTCCATTTTCAAACCATAACTGCAATTCATCCGCAATACTCTCAGGTGTACCAGCAATGGTGTAATGCCCTCTACCGCCAGCTAAACGTAATAAAAGCTGTCTGATTGTCAGGTTTTCCTTTTTCGCTAGATCACTGATCAATTTTGTCCTGCTTTGATGTCCCTTTATTGCCTCTATTTCAGGCAGCTCTGGGAATGGTCCATCTAACGGATAGGAAGTCAAGTCAAAGCCAACTCTGTTGGAAAGCTGTAATAGACTGTATGCAGGATTAGTGAAATTATGGAGCTCTGTCTCTTTTGCATTTGCCTCCTCCACCGTATTGGCAATAACAGGGCAAATGCCAGGCAGGATTAATACTTTTTCTGGGTCGCGGCCAAAGTCACGAACCCTGGATTTTAACTTTTTATAGAAGCTTTTCGCCTCTTCTAATGTTTGCTGTGCAGTAAACACGATTTCTGCATATTTTGCTGCGAAATCTATTCCATCCTTAGAGGACCCTGCTTGGACAATAACCGGTTTTCCTTGTGGAGATCGCGGACTGTTCAAGGGACCTTTTACAGAAAAGTAGCTGCCCTTATGGTTGATTTCATGGACCTTCTCACTTAACGCATACACCCCTGCCTCTTTATCCTTAACAAGTGAGTCTTCCTCCCAGCTGTCCCAAAGCTTATGTGTCACCTCTAAAAACTCAGTTGCTCTTTTATACCTTTCCTCATGTCCAGCAATCTCTTCAAGACTGAAGTTCCTTGCTTCCTCATCTGTTCCAGAAGTGATGACATTCCAGCCTGCCCTGCCATTGCTCAAATGGTCAAGAGAAGAGAAGCTTCTAGCGACATTAAAGGGCTCTGTAAAGGATGTTGAAACAGTTCCAATTAAACCGATGTTCTTTGTAACAGCTGCTAGTGCGGGCAAGAGGATGAGCGGCTCCATCCCTCCTCCTCCAAGCTCACCATACTGAACAGCTTTTTTCGAAACAGAATATCTGTTAGCCATAAAGATCGAATCAAATTTGGCTGCTTCTGCTTTTGCCGCAATTTCTTGGTAATAACTGAAATCTTGGACCCTTTCTACCTCGGAGGATGGATGCCTCCATGCCCCCTCATGATGGCCCATACTTGTTAAAAACAAATTCAAACGCATCTCTCTAGCAGAATGTTTAGCCATATAAATCTCCTCCTTTTTTCTTTTTATCCTTTAAAGCTGTCCTGCCATTTGAGCAGTCTTCTTTCAAAAAGCCTAACAAATGAATCAGACACTTTTCCAAATACAGCAAAGATTATAATTCCCACAAACACAACCGTCGTTTGGGAGAACTGTCTTGCATCGGTAATCAGGTACCCAATTCCTTCACTTGAACCCATAAGCTCTGCTGCTACTAATGCAAGCCATGCTGCACCTAGCGCAAGGCGAAGACCAAGCAGGATATTCGGCAATGCAGATGGGATAATTAAGTTTGTAATCTGTTTCCATTTGCTGTATTGCAAAACTTTAGCAACCTCAAACATCTTTCCGTCGACACTGCGAATGCCAAGAAAGGCATTTACATAAAGGGGGAAAAATGCGCCTTTTGCAATAAGGAGAATCTTTGAAACCTCTCCAAATCCGAACCACAATATAAACAGGGGAATTACTGCTAATGTCGGAATTGTACGCAGCATTTGCATCGTCGGATCAAGTGTATGTTCCATTTTGTTCGAAAATCCAACCGCCAGCCCTGCCAAAAGGCCAAGTGATCCGCCAATTAAAAATCCGCCAATCGCCCGCAGAAAGCTGACTTGAAAGTGATACAGCAGATTTCCATTCCTCAGTAAATCAATGAAGGCCATAAAGATTTCGCTTGGTCTTGGCAGCAGTGTTTCTGACACAAATCCATACATCCCGGCTGCCTCCCAAACAGCGATAAGAAGAGTTGGAAAAATGAAGCCTCTAAGGAAGATAATGAGCTTTGAATCAAGCTGCCTTTTTTTCTTCTTGCTTTTCTTCGTTTTTTTCACAAGTGTTTCTTCGTAAATTAGTTCGGTATTATTACTCAACGTGCACTCCCTCCAATCAGTTCATTATCCCTTTGCTCTGTTTTCTCAAATTCCTGCAATATTTGCTGACGGTATGCTTGAAAGGCCATGTCTGATTTCTTTCTTGGGTATGGCAAATTTACATCGACGATTCTTTGAATGGACCCTGGTCTGGCATTCATAATCACAACCCTATTACCTAAATAAATTGCTTCATCAAGGTCATGTGTAACAAAAAGCATTGTTGTTTTGTTTTCCTGCCATATATTTAATAGAGCATCCTGCATATGTGTTCTTGTGAAAGCATCTAAAGCACCGAATGGTTCATCCAGCAAAAGCACCTTTGGATTGCGCAGCAATGCCCTTGCGATTGCTGCTCTTTGGGCCATTCCACCAGAAAGCTCTCGCGGATACGATTTTGCAAAGCCGTCCAATTTCACTAGCTTAATTAACTCTCCCACCTGCTTTTTTACGTCCTTATTCTTTAAAGAGAAGTTTGCTGCAATATTCTTTTCAACCGTATGCCATGGAAACAGACGCGGTTCTTGAAAGATAAAGCCTTTATCAATGCTTGGACCCGCCACTTCCTCTCCATCAATAAGTACAGAGCCAGTTGTATCGATATCAAGGCCAGCGATTATCTTCAACAACGTGCTTTTTCCACATCCGCTTGGACCGATGATTGTGATGAACTCGCCTTTTTCAACCGTTAAATCAATATCCTTTAATGCATGTGTATCACCGTTTTTTGAGCTGAACCTTTTATTTAAATCATGGACTGCAAGTAATGACATTGACACTTCTCCCTTCTTTGTCCTCAATTGTTGAAATAAATATGTACAAAAAAAGACACGCGCTTCCATTAGCAATCGTGTCTTCTCCGGATGACCGGTCGAATGACTTTATGTTATTAGCCTTTTTTGGGATTGTCCGCTTGAATGCGGATTTTTTCTTCCCGTTCAATTTGAGCAATCTTTCCAGCATGGAGTGTGATTGTAACAGAACCGTACTCAATTTCCTTTAAAATCGAAATGATATATTTTTCATTTTCGAAAGTCACTTCTGCCATTTTAATAACCCCTTTACGAATTTTTTCCAATTCTTTTGCTAGATAAAAAAAGCCGCTTACTCCATTTATTTGGGTAGCGGCCTTCAGTTTTCTGATCAGCACTATTATTCTTTTATATTTTTCAAGCGCGCAAACTCAATTTCCAAATCTGTTAGAGTTAATTCATACAAATGCTGTTCGCCTTTTTTATAATGATTAGCTGCTATTAAAGAATCAATGATATAATGCTTTCGTCTATCAACCAACTCTCTTAATATACGAGACATTGTCATCTCCCCTTAGTAAACTAGTGTCGAATACTAATTAATCTAATCTTTTTACTTGGTTTTAGAACAAAATATAATTAATGATGAATTTTTTCCATATATCTCGCCTTGTAATCCACCGTATCTGGATATTTGATGCCAACACCTGTATTTAAGCAAACTACTCTTTCTTCCGTGCCAATCCAGCCTGATTCACGCAGTTTGTCTGCTGCGGCAACTGTTGCTGCGCCTTCTGGACATATGAACTGTCCCTCTGACTTTGCAATAAACTGCTGGGCATTTGTGATTTCTTCTTCTGACACTGCAATCGCACAGCCTTTCGTCTCATAGATTGCTTCTAAAACAAGAAAGTCGCCTAAAGCCTTGGGCACATTTATTCCAAATGCCTTCGTTTCGGAATTATCCCAAAAATCAGATTCCTTTTTCCCTTCTACATATGCTTTAACAATCGGTGCACAGCCTTCTGCCTGAACGGCGACTAAACGCGGGAATGGACCATTAATCCAGCCGAGCTCCTGCATTTCAAGAAAAGCCTTATATATACCGATTAATCCAACGCCGCCTCCAGTTGGATAAAGAATAACATCTGGAAGCTCCCAGCCAAATTGTTCAGCAATTTCATAGCCCATCGTCTTTTTACCTTCTATGCGATAAGGCTCCTTTAATGTAGATGCATCGAAATAACCGTTTTCTTTTATAAGCTGTGCGGTGATTTTTCCTGCATCACTAATTACTCCATCAACAAGGTATAATTTTCCCCCAGATATACTTACTTCCTTTCTCGTAATTTCAGGAGCATCTAATGGCATTACGACATGTGCACGAATACCAGCTTTAGCAGAATAAAGGGACCATGCTGCGCCTGCATTGCCATTTGTCGGCATTGCCAGCTCCTTTACACCAAGCTCCATTGCTTTCGAAACTCCGACTGCAGCGCCTCTTGCTTTAAAGGAGCCTGTTGGTACAAGTCCTTCATCCTTTAAATAAAGCTTGTAGAGCTGTAATTCCTCTCCTGCTCTTTCTAGTGCTAGCAGTGGCGTCATCCCTTCTCCTAGTGTTTTAACATTCTTTTCATTAAGCACTGGTAGGACCTCATGGTATCTCCATAGAGAATTTTCTCTGCTTTGTAAATCTTCCTTATGAATGTCATTTTTTAATGATTGTAAGTCATAACGCGCAAGCAATGGCGAGCCACAGCTACATAGTTGCTGTATTTCTTCGGCTGAATATTGTTTGCTGCATTTCGGGCATTCTAGATTGTTTATGTAGCTATATCTCATGCTAACCTCCAAAATCAATTTATTTAAGATGAAAAAAAAAGACCAACAAAATACAGGCCGGAATGGGCTCGTAATTCGCTGAATCTCTAGTGATCTAGTCGATTCTTTTCAATATTTTGCAATATCTGATAAACCTATGTTAACAGCATCTAAAAGTTGTTGTCAATCATTTTTTAGGGTATTCTGATTGATTTACTTGGAATAATAGTTTAGTCCCATTATTCCGCCTGTATTTTTTCCGTTAGCTTCCTGTTAGGATAGACTGACGTAACATAATGATAAAATAATCCAGTAACTGATTGGGTAAATAAAAAGATTGGAAAGGCAAAAGGTAAGCTATAATTATGCTGATATGTAATAATATGCAGGATGGTGAACAGCCATTGTGCAAAAACTCCGAAAACAGCCCAGCCTGCTACATAATATCCAAATGTCCTTTTGCGTATTTTCAGCACTTCATAAAAATACATAAAGGCATAACCAAAAGGACCGTATAACGCATAATATACCAGGTCGAACAGCTCATAATGGTTTGTGTCATTTTCGCGGTATAAATCCAGTAATCCTCCCCCTATCGTAAAGTCGTACACGATACCTGTTGAAATTCCCCATAATAAACTCATACATGTTATTTCCCTGCGAAGCTTTTTTGGCGAAAACACAACGAACAAGTACGCGGCAACAGTAAAAATCAATAAGGAAATTTCATTAATATCAAATTTTCCGATCCAAATCATCGTGTCAGCACCTCGTTTTCCTTTTCTACTATGTATGTTTGATACCATTTATGTATCAAATGCCCGAAAATATGCAGTGCAACATAGTAAAAAAAATCATACAGTATGGACCAATCTTTAACTGTTGTCACCTTTAAATAGTGACTAATACTAGTCACAGCTAAAATAACCAAAGATGAAACAATGATATGTGTAAGCTTTTTGAGTAGTGAAGCATCTGTACGCCCAAAATTTAAAGAAATTAAGACAATTAGCGGAATAACAATACTCCTTTTTATTAAATAAGCGACAAAATTCCAAGTATCATGGGAATAGGTAATGAAACCAAGCTCCTCATAAATAAGCCATGTCCAATTTAGGTTAACGATTAACACACATAAAAACAAAACGGTGTTTTCTACGACACTAAACTTCTTTTTTTGTACAAAAAAACAAATGATGGAAATCCAGCCAATAAAAAAGTAAACTGCAAACGCCATTTTAACCTCCAGTGACTTTTTTTTCTATTATTTCCTTTAAAAGTGCACATTATTATACGTTTTTTACCATTTGGCTCGTCTTTTTTTTTAGGACTACACGAATGCCTTACCGTTTTTTCAAATACTTCATTTAATAATATAAAGTACATTTATCATGAAGAAGCGAGGTGTAAAAATGAGGGAGCAGGAACTGCACATTTTTCTTCACATCCCAAAAACCGGTGGATCTACCTTAAACTCTATTTTCACAAGACAATTTTCAGCACAGGAATTGTACGACCATGAGCTTTTTCAAAATAAAATTATTCCGCTTGCCGACTTAACTTCCGAGGACAAGAACCAGATTCATGCGATTGCAGGGCATCTTCTGTATGGAGCTCATGAACAATTTACAAAACCGTATCATTATTTCACGATGCTGCGCCATCCAGTCGACAGAGTTCTTTCGTTATATTCTTATTTAAAAAACTACCCTGGCTATGAACGCTTGCAAAACATGAGCTTAGAGGAATATGTTCGGACAGAACCAGAGGCTCAAAATGGCCAAACTCTCCTTTTATGTGGAACCCCCATTCAATATGATGTCAGCCTTGCGAAACAACGGCTAGAGACATTTGATGTTGTTGGCATTACAGAACGATTCGATGAATCCTTGTATTTGCTCAAATCTGTCTTTGGTTGGACAGAAATTCATTATGAGAAGGTTAACATCACAAAAACAAAGTTAAAGCGTGCGGATGTACCCTTGGAAACAATTAAGCTGATTGAAGAGTATAACAAGCTCGATTTAGAGCTGTATCAATTCGCTAAAGAGCTTCTCCAAAAAAGGCTAACCAACTTGCCAAATCGAGAAAAAAAGGCCATGAAAAGCTTCGTGCAAAAACAAAAAAGCATGAACAAGCAAAGTAAAAATGCAAAGCTTAATTAATCTAGCTTTGCTTTTTTACGTTTCAGAAATTTGTCTAAATTTATATTGGAAGCATAATATGTTATTTACTGACCGAGCTCCCTTGGACTGAAGTCTTCACTAGAACAATAAAGTATAACAGGATTGGCAGCATAAACTGCAGGGGCATACTTAATAAATAATGTATTACTCGAAGTCCTTCATATACGTGGTCAGCAAAATATCTGCTAATAAATATAGAGTAGACAGAGATTATAAATATCATTGGCATAACAAAATATCGATACGGAAGCTTAAAGATATATTCAAGCCCTTTTAAGCCGCCATATATAAAAACCGAGCTTTTTACAAGGACGCCTAGCATGATCATAAACACAGAAATAACATCTATTCTCTCAATAAATTCGCCGATGGAGACAAGCCTTGTCGCAGATAGAAGCGGAAAGTTGGCACGCAGGGCAATATTACTTCCTAAAGACGTCGTAATCAATAAGCTTGTTAATGTTAAAAAAAGCCCGGAAGAAACTACAGAAACAAGATAGGTCAACCTGCTATCCTTGAAATTTCTTACTAATGGCAGAATACACATGAAAACGACCATTTCTCCATAAGGTCTTGCCACTTCGTACGGAAACATGCTTTTAATAAAGATTCCTACACCTCGCCCCATTACCGGCTGGATATTTTCCAGAGAAATACTTCTGCTTCCATACAAGAAGATGATCAATAACAATAAAAAGAAAATGGAATAAGGTGTCAACACCTCTGTGGTCCGCCCAAGCACTTCTATACCAAGATATAATATATAGCCGAGCAAAACGGTTAATGTTAAGGAAATAAATTCAATTGGAGTTACTGGTAATATTGCTGCTGAAGTTAACTCACTAAAATCTCTTACAATGCGGGCAGCAATATAAAAAAAATAAACAGCATATATGAAACTGATAATAATAGCAACAGGCCTGCCAAAGCAATACTCTAAAATTTGATACAAATTTTTGTCTGGCAGCATATCAATAATTTTAAAATAAAAAAACGCAACGATAACGCCTAGAAAAGTAGACAATAGGATAACAAGCCAGCTGTCTTCTCTTGCCTCTAAGCCAATCCCAAAAACTAAAGAGCTTCCTAAGTTAAAGGCTAATATTAATGCAAATAATTGTGTTAAAGAAATTCTTTCTGTTAACATAGCTGCTGCTTCCCTCTTTTCCCTACAATCCTCAATCAGCAGAAAGTAATCATGCCTATATTTCCCATTATTATGTGTGAATATGTATGGGGATGGAGAGCAATTTTAAAGGACTGGAAAAAGCCCCTTTCATGCTTTAGAAAGGGGCTTCATTTCAGTATGGAGCAAGAACAGTATGTAATTCACGCAGGTTATCTATTACCTTATCAGCTTGAACAAGCTCCTTTTCCTTCGCAAAGTCAAAATTACAGCCGATTGCAAGCAAGTCATTCGCTTTTGCTGCTTGTATATCTGACAAACGGTCACCAACCACAGCGCCCGAGGATATGTTATATTTATCTACTACTAATTTCACTAAGTCAGCTTTATCCAATGTATCGATTTGCGCTATACTAAATGTTTCTGTTACCCATTTATCTAACGTGTAATACTTCACAATTGCCTTTAAATAGGTGGGCAGACCATTGCTTGCAATGAAAATAGAGTAGCCGTTTTCCTTCAATAAAGGAAGTATTTCTGTTACATATGGATATAGTGCTCCTTTACCATTGCGGATATTTCCGACCAATCTTTCCAAAAAATAAGCATCTGTTTCCGCACGGACTTCCTTGCTATGTTGAGGTAATAAAGCTTCCCATACTTGTGGAAGCGGTATCCCCATAATATCCCTGTATTTCTCTATTGGTGTTTTTTCATTCCATAGATTTTTATCCCTTAAACGTTGAAAAGCATCCTCTAGTGATAATTCGAGAATAGTATTTGTTTGGAACAACGTCCCATCCATGTCAAAAATAATGGCATTTAGCATTTAAACGCTCCTTTTTTAAAAGGCTATTAATCAGAGAGACGGAGGGGATTTTAAAGTATTTTATCAGTGCTAGTATTACTTAAGTGGGCTGCCGGATATTATATGCCAATGGAGATGCTTCGAATCTTGATATTTCCCTAAGTTTGTAATGACACGGCATGCTCCGTATTCCTCTGTCACCATTTTTGCAGTTGATTGAATAACAGTCATCAATTCCAGCAATAAGGGATGATCACTTTCCTCTAATGATAGCAGGGAGGAAATATGTTTTTCGGAATTGCAACAATATGAACTGGATAAAAAGGATTTGTATGATAATATGCCAACACATTGTCTGTTTCTAACACTTTCTTCACAATCGTTTTGCCACTCAGTACTTCCTCACAATAAAAATCCTCTATCATCTTTTCAACCCCGCCTTCTTCAAATTTAACTAGTTTACGAGATGAATATTTTTGATTGGCCAATAAACAATATTTGTAGTGCCGACAACCTTATTTGCTGGAACAAAGCCAATAACCCGGCTGTCTGTGCTATTCCTTCTATTGTCACCAAGGACAAAAAAGGTGTTTTTTGGAACACGCTCATATCCTAACAAATTTGTTAATGTAAAGTTTTCCGTTAATAGCACACCACTCCTGTATAACTTCCGCAGTTCCTGTTTGTTATTTTCCAAATATGGTTCTTCATATGCTTTGCCATTTATATAAAGTGTATCGTTTTTATACGCTATTTTATCGCCAGGCAAGCCAATCACTCTTTTTATATAATCCTCCTTTTCATTTGCGTGGAATACAATGATATCAAACCGTTTAACCGTTCCCACCTTCGTTACAATCATCCTGTCTCCATTATCTAAAGAAGACTTCATTGATTCACCGTCCACAATTATCGGAACAAAGATGAATAACCGGATAACCAGTACTGCAGCAATAGCAAACATGACTGATTTAAGCCATTCGTAGTTTTCATTGTTCAGCAAATTTTTCAACCTATCACTACCTTTTATTCTTCTATTTACACCTAATATCGTACCATTTAATGGCATTAAATTGAACTAATAAAATACTACTGTAAAGGAAATAATACACTTGTTGGCTACAGGAGGTATGATAATGAAAAACTGGAAAATGTATGTATTATTATTTGGACCAATGTTAACATTTTTTCTGTTTGGAGCAAAATCCTTTAGACGCTTTTTACCAACTGGTATGTTCAGCTCTCTTCTTATCACGCTAATCAGCGAGTTCTCTAAAACCTATAAGTGGTGGAAGGTCAAAAACCCAATTGTTCCAGGTATCGCCACAGATATCACCTTTGTTTTTGGCCTTTTTTTTACATTGAATTTATGGATCTTTAAATTAACTTATGAAAAACTTTGGCTTTATATTATCACCAATATATTTGCAGACTATTTATTTGCGTACCCGCTTTCAGCACTTGCTCAAAAATTTAAGATATATAAACTGGTCAACTTGAAAAAAAGCCAGCTATTTGGACTGAGCTTAATTGTCGCTGCACTGAACTATGTATTTCACCGCTTTATTGTCGAGAAAGGAAAAAAGCAGATAAACTAGGCGCTCATCTGCAATCATTAAAGGGGAAGGTAGAAATTATTAATTTTCTCTCCCTGTTTTTCTTATTGATACTTAAAAAGGGATAACTTAATGGACTATCATTAGTCGGCAATTTTCAGACAGCTTATAGATAAAAAGGGTTTTGCCGACTTCAATTTATCCGTTTTAAGGATCCTACTTCCGAAGTTTTCTTAAAGCTTGGTTTTTAAACATAGTGAAATAGAGCTAAGAACGATTTAGACCCCCGAGTGCGACTGTGCGGAACACCAGAGTGCAATAAAACGAACTAATTTTACGCTGACTATAATCCCAATTTCCTCTGTTTTTAAGATTAGGACAAATTATTTATTATTCACGTTTGCTGTGTTTGCAATAAAAGCCTTGAATCAGAAAAGATCCGAAATAGCGACTAATCTCCGTAAAACCACACTCATAAAGGAGTTCTACCATTTGCTGATCTGAAATGACCTCTGTGCCCTTTCCCAAGCTTTGGGCAAATTCTAAAAATTCCTGCTCTGATACACCGTTTCCACACATATATTGCTTCCAAGCAGCCATTTGGATTTCAAAGGATGTACTCTTTAAATCTCCAAAAATAGCCGCAACCAAAAGGGGTGCATCTGGATTTAAGTGTTTGGCAATGTTTTTTAGAAACTTACGTTTATTATCGATTCCTTTAATAAAATGAAGAACAAGTAAACAGGTTGCACCATCAAACCGTTGACTGCTTGAAAACTGTTGCCATTCTTGCTGCCAAAAACAAATGGGCTTATTTAATTCCGCTGTTCTGCTTTTAGCAAGCTCAAGCATAGGCTTCGAGGAATCCACTGCCGTAAATGACCACTTAGAATCGCCTCCTAAAGCTAACAGCTCCTGGCCCCCTCCTGCACCAACAATTAAGATTGATTTTTCCTCCTCCTTATTTACTGACACTGACATTAGTTTGCTTGTTAGGTCATATAAAGAGGAGTATCCTGCTATTTTTTTCGATATTTTCTGTTCATATGTAATGACATTTGGGTCATGCCAGCTTTGTGCTAACCTATTTTCCATTAAATTTCCCTCCTAAACTCAACAAGAGTTTTTTTTATTTACCTTCTGTTCAATTATGATTACAATAAATGATATTAATAATCATTTTCAGTTTAAAATGTATTCCTATCGAATGTAATCCCAAATTAGTGGGATATGAACTATTTAACTAGAAAGGAGGGGTTTAATGACAACGATTTTTTCATCAGAGACAAACTCTATTCAAGAATTTTTGCAAAAGTGCCTTGCTGACTTAAAAAGGAGGGTTTACTTTGACGCAGCGTGTTTTACGACTGTTGATACGGAAACATTGCTTTCGACTGGCGCTTATACCGATGACCGAATAGAAAAAATTCATCCTTTTTTGTTTGAAAATGAATATTTAAAGCAGGATTATAATCATTTTGAAGATCTTTTAACAACAGCTACCCATATTGCTTCATTAAGCAACGCGACAAATGGTGTGCTTCAACAGAGTGATCGATTCCGCGAGATTCTTTCTCCTGCAGGTTTTGCTGATGAATTACGTGCAGTCATTATTCATAAAGGTAAATGCTATGGATTTTTGACATTGCTTCGCACGATAAATAAAACACCCTTTACCAACATGGATATAGAGATGCTTGCTTCCCTTCTGTCACCTATCGCTTTTAATCTTTATAAGCTTCTTGCCTACCCCCAAAAGCTTGACAGTGACGTTAATTGGGCGAAAAGCGTTATTCTTCTGGATGAGGATTTTCACATTACCTCAGCAAACAAAGAAGGATTTTTATTGGCCGACATGCTGCGGAAAGCTGAAAACATTAAAGCAAATGTATTACCACGTCCTCTTCGAGCTGTCTGCATGAAAGCAAAGGCATTGATAACAAACAATACAGAGGAAATGGAAGCAAAGATATGTTTGCATCCTTCTGCTGGTGAATTCCTGACAATTCATGCGACAGTATTGCAATCAGACAAACAGCAATATGCGGTTTCCTGTCAACAAACAACACCACAGGAAATTCTAATTAAAACATCAGGCTATTATGGGCTTTCAGATAGGGAAAAACAACTAATATTCCATCTACTTCATGGTGATTCCACTAAAGAAATAGCAGCTGCGCTTTTTATTTCACCACATACTGTGCAGGATCATTTGAAATCGATTTTCGTAAAAACGGGTACGGCGACTAGAGGCGAATTAATATGGGTTCTACTTAATAAGTATAATTTCTCCATATAAAAAAAGACTTCACAATTGTGAGGTCTTTTTTTAAGAGAGCTTTTAAACAGTCATTTTCCAGTTTGAAAAAGCCAACCAATTTTCTTTTTGTTTATAATCTGGCATTATTTTTCCTACAAGACGCCAAAACGAGCGATCATGGTTTAAATGGACCATGTGACACATTTCGTGAATTACTACATAATCAATCACATCGCGGGGTGCCATGGCCAGCTTCCAATTGAAGGTCAAGCGCAGGTTGGAGTCACAGGTCCCCCAGTTTGTTTTACTATCTGTAATTCGTACAGAACGGGGTTTCGTTTTAAAATTACTTTGATAAATAGAAATGCTCTTCTCCACTAAGGCCTTACACTGCTGATAATAAAACCGCCTCAATGCTTGTTTGCTCTTTTCCTCATTTAACTGTGTCACATATATATACAGTATTTCTTGTTCAAATACAACATAATCCTGACTAATAGTAGCATCTTGGACGATTTTTATAGGATATGATTTGCCTAAATAAAGAAAGCTTTCATTATTTTCATAGAGCTTTTCTTGTGGGCCATTCATTCTAGCCTTTATTTCTGCCAATTTTTCCTGGATAAGTTCCCATCTGTTCTCTAATGCTTGAAGTACTTTTTCATCAGGTGTCTTTTTCGGCGCTTGAACTTCAATTTCCCCATAGCTGTTCATTGTTATCCCGATAGAAGTTCGGTTTTTGTATTTCACCTCATACTTTATAGTCGAACCTGAGTAAGTATGTAACATTTCTCATCACCTGCATAAACTTTTATGCCCTTATCCTCTATATTGAATTGCCAGTCCTTTTAGGAAGTTTCTAGCGAATTTATCTCCACACTCTTTATAATTTTTATGGCCCTCTTTACGTAATAAGGCACCTAATTCTCCTTTTGTTACTGTTAGTCCTGCGTTTTCAAAAATATCTAGCATATCATCAGTCGTTAATGACATGGCTATTTTGACTCTTTTTAAAAGAAGATTATTTATATGCTCCCTTTTTTGAGAGGATTGGACTGGTGGATTAGGCATTCCTGGTTTAGGCTCTTGTACTCCCCTTTTGTAAATAATTAGTCCATTTAAAAAGGAATCAAACATACTTGTTGTACATTGTAATTTGTCGTCATTATCCCCTTCCTCATCATCAGACTTTGTGAGTATTTCGATCACTTCAGGCACCGTTACGTTAACACCGCCAAGCTTAAAAATCTCTACCATTTCTTTATTCTTTATTTCCAAAGCATATCTTAAGCGAATAACCATATCTTGAATTTCCATTATGTATAAACTCCTTGTATTTAATAATATCTTTAGTAACTAACAGGTACTTAATTTTAGTATAACTAATACTTCTTCGCAACAACCTGACTAGGTTTGTAAGCTGTAAAAATAATTTGCCTTAGCAGCAAATAATGAAAAAAATGGCAAGAATGAGCTCAGGATAACTGTTCTCATACCTGCCAACTAATTATATTCAACTAATCGCTAACTTTCTTAAGTCCTATCAATCAATTGTTTCTTCTATATTCTTCTCGAAATGATCAAGCATTGCTCGCACTTCATCAGAAGTAGCTGTACTCATCAATTGATTCCTTAATTCACCTGCACCTCTAAAGCCCTTTACATATATCTTAAAGAAGCGATGTAATGCTTTAAATGAACGTGTCTCTAGCTCTTTAGAATATTTATCATGCAAATCAAGATGCAATCTTAAGAGGTTAAGCAGCTCCTTACTGCTATGCTCTTGTGGCTCTTTTTCAAAGGCAAATGGATTTTTAAAGATACCGCGCCCAATCATAACTCCATCAATGTCATATTTTTTTGCTAGCTCCAAGCCAGTTTGATAGTCAGGTATATCACCATTTATCGTCAACAATGTATTTGGAGCAATTTCGTCACGGAGCTTTTTAATCTCTGGAATCATCTCCCAATGCGCATCTACTTGGCTCATCTCCTTGCGTGTACGCAGATGAATCGACAGATTAGCAATATCTTGTTTGAAGATATGTGTCAACCAGTCACGCCATTCGTCTAGTTCAGTATATCCAAGTCTAGTCTTCACGCTAACAGGTAATCCTCCTGCTTTTGCTGCTTGGATAATTTCTGCCGCAACATCAGGACGGAGGATAAGACCGCTCCCCTTCCCCTTAGATGCCACATTCGGTACAGGACAGCCCATATTGATATCAACGCCCCGAAATCCGAGTTCTGCCATCCCTATACTCATTTGGCGGAAGTTCTCCGGTCTATCTCCCCATATATGTGCAACCATTGGCTGTTCATCCTCTGTAAAAGTCAAACGGCCGCGCACACTTTGCTTCCCGTCAGGGTGACAATAGCTCTCTGTATTTGTAAACTCTGTAAAGAATACATCTGGTCTAGCTGCTTCACTTACTACATGACGGAAAACAACATCCGTCACCTCTTCCATTGGTGCAAGTACAAAAAATGGCCGTGGTAGGTCACGCCAAAAATTATTTGTCATAATCGTATTCAAATCCTCTCTCAGGTTTGGGATATTAGGTGAGTCTTGTCCTTCTATATTAAAAAATCAAACATGTTTTTTCTTATCTTTCACTTATACCATGCTTAAATACTTATTATCAATGAATAGGTAATCTACTATCAACAAATAAAAAACGCTCCTTACGATGTGTAAGAAACGTTCATTTCACTGTATGAGCATACAGTCAAGTTAATACCGGTGGCCGGGGTCGAACCGGCACTCCAGAGGAACACGATTTTGAGTCGTGCGCGTCTGCCAATTCCGCCACACCGGCATAATTGGAGCGGGTGATGAGAATCGAACTCACGACATCAGCTTGGAAGGCTGAGGTTTTACCATTAAACTACACCCGCGAATTAAGAAATAATGGCGGTCCGGACGGGACTCGAACCCGCGACCTCCTGCGTGACAGGCAGGCATTCTAACCAGCTGAACTACCGGACCATATATAATTTTCAAGTAAAAATGGAGGAGGAAAGGGGATTCGAACCCCTGCGCGGTTTGACCCGCCTGTCGGTTTTCAAGACCGATCCCTTCAGCCGGACTTGGGTATTCCTCCGTTTTGGTGGAGCCTAGCGGGATCGAACCGCTGACCTCCTGCGTGCAAGGCAGGCGCTCTCCCAGCTGAGCTAAGGCCCCAAAACGTAAATCTATATGGCGCGCCCGAAAGGAGTCGAACCCATAACCTTCTGATCCGTAGTCAGACGCTCTATCCAATTGAGCTACGGGCGCATTTTTTTAAATTATTATAGTAATTCTGGAGCGGAAGACGGGGTTCGAACCCGCGACCCCCACCTTGGCAAGGTGATGTTCTACCACTGAACTACTTCCGCATATTAAAATTAATTGGTGCGGGTGAAGGGAGTCGAACCCCCACGCCTTGCGGCGCTAGATCCTAAGTCTAGTGCGTCTGCCAATTCCGCCACACCCGCAAATTAATTTATCAATGGTGCCGACGAGAGGACTTGAACCCCCAACCTACTGATTACAAGTCAGTTGCTCTACCAATTGAGCTACATCGGCATATATGGTGGAGGATGACGGGATCGAACCGCCGACCCTCTGCTTGTAAGGCAGATGCTCTCCCAGCTGAGCTAATCCTCCGAATATTGGTGACCCATACGGGATTCGAACCCGTGTTACCGCCGTGAAAGGGCGGTGTCTTAACCGCTTGACCAATGGGCCATATTTTCATTTTATATTGCTGATTCATCGTTTATTTCGTTTGTTGTATCAGCGACAAGGATTATTATATAAAGTAATAAACAAATCGTCAATACGTTTTTTAATATTTTTTTATTTTTTTTGAGTTTATTCTTATAAATGCTGTTTACACTTAATAATTATAATAAAAAAAGGAGTTGAACTCTAAGGTTTCACTCCTTCCATTCTATCTTATTGTTTGTAAAAAGGTGGAACACGCAGCCATTCATGCTCATCCAAGTATTGTTTAACCGTCATACCTGCAATCGTCTTTTTCATAATAAATTTTGAAAACAATAAACCGACATCTGCCCGAATCGATTCCGTTAGCCCCCTTACTCCATAATTAACACCTGCAGCTAAGTTATAGGAAAGCAGATTAGCCATTTCTTCATCATTCAGCTTAGCACCAGCTGGAATATCTTGAAAATCTCCAAGTGGTTTTTGTGGGGTATTCGGTGGTAGTGGAACTCCTTCCTTCTTCAAAAACTCTTGCAGCTCATCCCGCATTGGAATATGTATTGTGTCTGTTATATCCTTTATCATAGACTTCAATTTCGGGTCTTGCGCTAAATTATAGGATATTTCTTCATTACGAAGTGTCGTTTCTGTAGCTAACAAGTAAAACCACAAATTAGTGACCTCCATAACGTTTAAAGGCTTTTTTTCTCCATCCAAAAATGGCGCAAACGCATCATGCATGACATTCATCAGTTTCATATAAAAATCCCACCTTTCTTAAGATGTTTTTCTTAATTTTTTCCGAAATGGCCGAAAAACATGCTAAGAAAAGTAAGTTTCTATTATTTTTTCTGCTGTCCGCACAGCCAGCGCCTGTGTTGTAAGGGTTGGATTGACTCCGCCTAGTCCATTTACATGCACACTGTTGTCTGCGATATAAAGCCGTTTTACTTGATAAGCTTCACAATTGCTATCGACTACTCGACCAATTCTCATCGTGCTCTCCATATGAATCATAATACCTGACGGCCAATTAGAGCGATGAACTTTCTTTGCTCCTGCTTTTTTGAGGATGTCAGCAGCAAGACCTGCCAACTTTACTTGCTTCCTCTCCGATTTTTTTGTTGCTTTATAACGGATGACTGGAACAAAACCATTTTCGTCAGACAGAAGTGGATCAAGTGTCACACCATTTTGCTCATCGACTTCATCATCTGTTGTCACTAATATACTTAATGACCGAGGGTATTCATCCATCCATTTCCTTAGGAATGGTCCTGCGAGGCCTCCCTCTATATCCCATGAATTTTTTGATGGTCCATTCTGATTAAAGTAATAACTAGATTCACTTAAACCGTAAAAGGAAGCAGTTAAACCCGGACTTAATCCAGTTGTCTGCAACGCTCCAAGTCCAGGATAGTCAAGCCTTGCTCCACATGTATTCCCAACAAAAGGTCTTATTTCCCTGCTCCCTAAAATAGAAATCAAGTCCTTTTCATCAAAAATTCCGGTTATCCAATCCATATAATGTGTTACTAAGCCTTTTCCTACGAACTGGTTTTTTGGCAAGTTCGAATTCAACCACAGTCTTGGTGATTCAATGCTTCCACATGCCAACACGACTGCTGCTGCCCTTAACTCCTCCTGCTCCCCTGTCCAAGTATTCCTTACTTCCACACCGATAGCACACAGCTCTGAATCAATTGTTTCTGTCAGAATCTTCACAGCAAATGTATTTGGCCATATACATACATTTCCAGTTTTTAAGGCAAGGGGAATATAGCTTACATTTGTTGAGCGCTTGGCAATTTTGTCGACAGACGGACCATGAGGGCACCCGTTAATACAGTGCCCAGAAAGTGTGCAGCCTTCCATCCACGAGAGCTGCTCATCTGTGACACCAGAAGAATTATGAATAGCCTTATTTGGGAGAAGAATAGCATTCGGCTGTGGACGGTATCCGGGCTTTTGTACATCTAATACTGGAGTGAAATCCATGCCAAGCCTGCTCGCACCATAATAAAATAATTCCTCCTTTGCAGTAGCAGCTGCAAAATGAACAGGCAGCTCTGCTTCCACCTTTTCATAATAAGGAACTAGCTCTTTGTAGGAAAATGGCCATTTACCGTCAATCGCATGCGGATATGCTCTGGGACAATTCGCCGTATAAACTTGGGTAGTGCCACCAACGCCTGCTGCTTGCCAAATCATTGCCTTTTGTTGAATGTTGCGAAACCATTGTGCCTTGCTTCGATCTGCAGGACCCCAACGAAACCTTCCAGTGACAAGATCGTTCATATTCATTTCTTCCTTATTCAATAGCTCCTTATATAGATGAATATTTAAATCAGTCAAAGCACTGCTGGATTTTCCGCCTGCATCCAGATTAGGTTTGGGCCATTTTTGATTTCCATACCAAGGACCTGCCTCCAGTACAAGCACCTTTAAGCCTTTTTCACCTAATTCCTTTGCAATAACAGCGCCTCCACCGCCAGATCCAATCACAATAACATCATGCATTGCCCATCACTTCTTCCCCTTTTTCGGCATGAATGCTTTAAAGCCTCGAAAATCTCGATATGCGTAGGAAGGGCCTGGATAATGTACCTGTTCCCATCCAACCGGAACGTATTCCAATCTTCTTTTCTCAGGAGGAAGTGTAGCAGAGCTTCCATAACCAGTCCATTCAGAGTAAAACCCAAATAATGTTAGTTGATTTAAAACATCCATCATATTCCTTATTAATCCGAGATTGTCTTTGTAAGGCAAACTTAAATGCTTTTTATTAATCTGAAGTCGATCTAATTTTGATATAGCCTTAAGCCTGTCTATTTGTGATAAATAAGTAAAAGGTCCGCCATAAGGAAAACCAGACACAGTTAAAAGTTTTACATTTTCACCCGACTGTATTAATGCAACAGCACCACTATCAAGTAATTGTGCTGTTGACTTAGCCATTGAAGCAACATTCATTTGACTCTTTATCTTTTGCGAAATGGACTGATCCAGTATCGCCAATATATATTCGTAAACCCTTAGTTCTAATGCTCCTGGTTTTACTTTGATTGATATATTTTGAAAATAATATGCTGGCGGAATAACTGCCTGTGCAAGTGATTGAAAGGTTGACGTTATGTAAAGGTCACTGCTTACATGCCTAGTCATGGCTAACCCCTTTAAGCTTTATTTACTCTGTTAATAGTATTCAAGGCTGATTGTGACTATGTCGGGTATTTGCATAAAAAAAAGCATAAACAACATTGTGTTCATGCACCCGATAATAATAGTTTTACGCTTAGTTTTTTTCAAGAGTGTATTTAATTGATAATCATTTTACCATCCGGCTTTCTAATCGGCCCTTTTTCTTGAAGTTCAGTTTCGCTTCTGATACAACCAGCCCTGCTAATGTCAGGAGAATGCCCAATGCTGACAGCTTTGTTAGTTGTTCCTTTAATACAATCATGGATGTTACAACGGTAATAACAGGTACCATATAAATATAAACGCTCGTTTTAATAGCGCCTAATTTACTGACAGCCATATTCCATGTTACAAAGCAAAGGGCAGATGCGCCTATGCCGAGAAACAGAAAATTAAATAAATTGACTGGACTTGTAAACCTGTTAAGTCCTAGCTTAAAGTCAGATAAAAACAGCGCTGGCAGCATTAGGATAAGACCATAAAGAAAGACTTTTCTTGTTGTCTGAATGGTATGGTAGCCGTAGCTGGAGATTTTTTTCGTTAACACAGAATATGCAGCCCACACAACTGTCGCAGCAATTGCCAAAATATCTCCAAGCGGGTTTATTTGGAAATTTGCTGTGCCATTGTAGCTGATCAAGAATATCCCCATCATCGCCATGGCAAAGCCGGCAAAGAAATTCCCCTTTAATGACTCATCCTTTAAAAACAACATGGTAAGCAGTGCTGTTGAAAATGGAACCATCCCGCTGATGACACCGACATTGGAAGCCAAAGTCATCGTTAAGGCGATATTTTCGAGAAGATAATACAAGGTTACTCCACATAAACCAGCACATATAAACAGTAGTTCATGCTTTTTATGCTGGAGTTTCATTCTGTACGGAAATATAATCAGCAATACGACAAACCCAAGTACAAAGCGAAAGAACAAAATCTCAATTGGTGTAAAATCAATCAGCAGCAGCTTTGTTGAAATAAACGTAGTTCCCCAAATTAAAATAGTCACAAGTGCTGCGATATGACCATTCGATGCAAAATTCCTCATTATAATGCCCTCTTATTCTTTTATATTCAAGCTTGCTTCTTTTCTCTATAAATGTCGCGATATTGGCCTGGTGTCAAACCGATAAATTCTATAAAAAAATTACTAAAATGACTTTGGTCGGCAAAGCCTATCTCCACTGAAACATCTAGCGGCTTCATGCCATACTCAAGCAGTTTTTTTGCTTGATTAATGCGGACTGTTTGCAGGTATCTATAGGGAGTTATTCCAAGCTTGCGGGTAAATGACCGTAAAAAGGTATATTTGTTCATACTACTTACACTTGCTAAGTCATCTAAAGTTAAATGGTTTTTATAGTTTTCTTCTATGTACCTGCAAACAGCATCAAGACGTTTATCTGCTGCACTCGTTTTTCTGTCTTCTGGAGCTGAACTCCATTCTTTTATTAAATATTCCATCAAAAAATAAAAGCTTTCTTCCTTTTCAAGACCATTTTCATTTTTCATTATCATCTCATGTAACTCCTTTAATAACGATGCATAACTCGTTTTAACAAGTACAGGTGAAGTGAAATACGGAAGATAAACCTTGCCCATCATTTCCTTGGCTACCTTAGCCATTATTTCTGGATTGATATTAAGACAGCGATAATCTAATGCATGATGGTCAACTTGTTCACATGCATGGTTATCAAGTGGATTGAAAATGACCATATCCCCTTTATTGATAAGAAATTCCTTATGCTTGCATGTCAGTTTTCTTTGTCCGTTCTCTATAAAACCTATTACATAATATTCATGAAAATGATTTGGGAATTTCTGCATGATTCCATTAAAGTGATATGCCTCAATCTGCAGCTTTTCATCATATATTACAGTCCTTTTCTCCCTGCTCATTAGCACTTCTCCTTTCCATATATGCTTATCATAAAACAAGTGTAGCATAGTTGATTGCGGACACTCTTGTATGATATTGACAATTCACATAAAAAAAAGCCTTGCTGAGTAAAAAGCAAAGCGACAACATTTATATCAGGTTAGAGCTGGAATTTTCCCTTGATGATCGAAGCTACTTCAGCAGGACTTTTGCTTGTATTGTTAATCTTTAAATAATTTTCCATTTGCAGCTCCCCTTCATTCGAATTTAAACGATACTTCTCAAGGGAGCTTCTAAGCTCGGCTTCCGACCAGTCTACATTCCTTTTTGTCGGTTTATGCTCAAGCCTGTTCGGAGTTTTGTTTCTTAGCAGCCGCTCCTGTAGGTCTGCCTCCAATTCAACATAATAAACGGTGCCGCCTTGCTTTTTAAAGATATCACTGATTTTTTCAACATACTCCCAATCCTCTTGTAGGTTAAATGCCCACACATAGGTGAAAATTAATCCGTGGAGATTACTCTTTGCGACTGATTCGAAAATTTCCTGCCGAAACAAATGGACAAGCCGGTTGCCTTCTGCCGTTCCATAGCTAAAAAAATGACTTACTAAATCAATCGACATATGATTATGAAAGAGCTTTAATTCTGTTAATGCTGCTAATTCCTGGCCAACAGTCATTTTACCAACAGCCTGCGGACCGAATATTAAAACAAACTTCATTTGTTTCTCCTTTCCAGCTTCCCTTAATAAGAAAAATCCTCTACTACATGGTAGAGGAGAACATGGCACTCAACCAATCTATTTTTTTATACATTTCTTTAACTAAAAACCAAAGTACTTAACTTGGAAAAAGTGCATATTAAACTGGCTGACCTGGAAGCCCCTTCCCCCACACCTGTTTAAATGTGCTGATCCTTTCCATACCAGTGATAAGCGGTTTTGCTTGCAGGATCAACGATTGAACTGCTTCAAGTGATAATGACGCTTCATGAGCGTCTTTATCTGTCCATACTTCATAAACATAAACACTATCGAGCTCTGTGTCTGAAAGATTGATTGTATACAGCTCACAGCCTTCCACAGCCTCCATGGAGGAAGCGGCTTCCATTAAAATCGCTGCAAGCATATCTCTATTCTCAGGTTTTGCTGTAAACTTACCGTACAATCCGAATTTATCCATGATCTCTTCCTTCTTTCTCCCTAATTTAATTGAAATCTGACTAATAGGACAAGCCGTCTTTCTCACGTCTTAATCGCTTCACAAGAATGTACTGACTGCTTTCCTTTATCGGATGCTCTTTTATAACACCTGCAATCTCATACCCATGCTTACGATAAAATTCGGGGGCTTGAAAACTAAAAGTATCAAGTTGAATATGGCTGCATTTGTATTCTAGCGCACACTCCTCGATTTTCTGCAAAAGGCCGCTCCCACACCCACACCCTCTGATTGTCTCATCAACCCATAATGATTCAATTTGCAGGTGATGCCAAAACATTACACCAGTAATCCCGCCTATAATTTGGTCGTTATCATCTCTAGCAGTAAAACAAATTTTGTTGACAGGATGCTTGATAGTGTCAGGCAATTTTGACAGATTATATTCAACCACTCTCTTCCGAAGAAAATCACTGTTTTCTGAATAATCCTCCCTGCAAATGTTCATTCTATTTTCCTCCCTTCAACGATTTGTATTTTACGAAAATTTTATAACTTTAGCTCTTTAACGCTTACCAATACCTTGATTTATGGAGCAGCTTCTTCGTTTATTCCTTATTAGTAGACAATACCCTCCTAATCTGCTTCATTAACCAGCTTTCAAGTTTTAAGTAAGGGTTTTCTATTTTTTAATACTTTCTTTCGTTTAATTTCACATGGAATAATTCTCCACTTATTCCCTTTATCCCTTCTTATCTTTCATGCAAAATACAAAAAAACAAGAGTGGGAACAAAAGTAACCTATCTGAAATAGTACTTAATTTTAACTAGCTTTGAAGTACTGGAGCATAGAATTACATTTAGGTATGGCTTTAAATTTTAGTTTGTTTCATTATGATTATGCTAAATCCACCCGCTTTCCATGGGGAGGAAGCCGAGCCTCCTCGTCTTCGCCTGCGGGGTCTCATTCTTTCCACTATTCCCCATAGTAGTCGTGTGGCCTCTGCTTCATTCCACTAAGTTTTTTAACATTTTAAAAAAAAACTAAAAAACCAACTATCAATTAAATAGTTGGTTTTGAATTAGGCTTAACTACTATTGTGCCAACCTCTTTTTCCGCTTTTTACACCAGCTCTGTTTTCCACTCAATCATGTTAAGCTCTTCTATCAGTGCATTTACTCGGTCAATTGTCAGGTTTGCCTCAGGGAATTCTGCTAATTCCTTTAAAGTTTTTGTTCTCATCGCAAAAATCCCTGGTGGATTGGCGATGCCTGGAGCATGTTTTTCAAGGACTGCAGCGGATGATTTTTGTGCAAGTACATCAATCAGCCTTGATTCATCAGTAAACCTGACTGTTAGGCCGTGCTTATTTGCATATTGGAAGTGATAACTGCCAGAGCCAACTGTTAAAATAACTGTATCTTCTTGTTCCTTAATTGAATAAATTCCTGATGAGGCGGCTAGTAGTTTTCCACCTTCTGTAACAGCCTCTATTTGTGCATAAGGCAATGTAATTTCGGCTGTTGTATTTGGAGGAATAGCTACTTTCAACTCGATTTGGTCTGCTGTTTTATGCCATTCTGATTGTATTCTGCCATACATAGATTCAAGGGCAGCTTTTGCATAGGTTAAATGTATCCCCGCAAATTGTGGTTTAATGCGAATCCGTTTATATGCTGGCAGCTCTTTATCCATATCGAGTCCAGCGACAGCTCTATACAACCAGTCGCCGATTGCTCCATAAGCGTAATGGTTAAAGGAATTCATGTCATCACTCCAAAATGAACCGTCCTTTTTTATTCCGTCCCAGTGCTCCCAAATTGTTGTTGCACCTTGCTTCACAGAATACAGCCACGAAGGATAGCTCTCCTGCAGCAATAGTCTGACTGCTGTTTCGTGATATCCTGCTTTAGTTAGAGCAAAACATAGATATGGTGTACCAACAAAGCCTGTCGTTAAATGGTAATCGTTTTGGAGAATTAGTTCGTTTAACTCTCGCGCAGTCCGTTCCTTCACCTTACCGTCCACTAAATCAAACATAAGTGCAAGCACATGTGCTGTTTGTGTTGGCGAAACGAGTCTGCCAGATTGTGAAACAAACTCATAGTTAAAGGCCTTAATAATGTTCTCCAGCAATGTTTCATAATATTGTGCATCTTCCCATTTGCCAAGCACTTTTGCAGCATCGCGAAGAATTCTAGTTGAATGAGCGTAAAAGGCTGTTGCAACAAAGTCTTTCGGTGTTGCACCACTATAGCTGCCTGATGGTGCATCAAGAGCAAGCCAATCGCCGAAATTGAAACCGACTATCCAAAGATACTCGTTTTCCCCTTGTTTATGCATATATTCTACCCACGCCTTCATGCTTTCATATTGCTCCTCCAAAAGCCTTCTGTCCCCATATGCGTTATATACCTCCCAAGGGATGATCGTCGTTGCATCGCCCCACGCTGCTGCATTTGCTCCGCCAACGACCGCTGGGATTACAAAAGGAACGCCACCGTCTGCATGCTGCTCTGCTTTAAGGTCACGCAACCATTTGGTGAAAAAAGGTCCGCCGTGATAGTTAAATAATGCTGTCTGAATAAAAACTTGGGCATCACCTGTCCAACCAAGCCGCTCATCTCGTTGCGGACAGTCTGTCGGCACATCAAGAAAATTGCCTCTTTGTCCCCAGACGATATTTTCCTGAAGCTTGTTTACGAGTTCGTTAGAACACTCAAATTCCCCAGTTGGCTGCATATCAGAATGAATGACTTCACCCGTAAAGTTTTCAAGCGGAAGTCCGTTTTCCTGATTTGGATAGCCTTCAATTTTCACATAGCGAAAGCCCTGAAAAGTAAAGTGAGGAGCATAGCTTTCAAGTCCAGTTCCTTTCGTTATATATTCAACCTGCTGGTCTGCTTTTCGCAAATTACCAAAATAAATATTTCCGTCCTTATCGAGCACCTCAGCATGCTTTAAAACGATATGAGTACCGCGTTTGGCTTCTACTGAAAAGCGGATTCTGCCAACCATGTTTTGCCCCATATCAATTACCGTATCTCCTGAAGGTGTGATAAATGCGCTGATGGGCTTTATTAGCTCCGTCACTCTAGTTGGCCAATTTTCCTGTGCAACAAGCTGTGATACAGGCATATGCTGCACTGCCGTATGATACCAAAGGCTGTCATTAAACCCAGGACAGCTAAAGCCTTCCTGTTCAAGCCTTGCATCGTATTTTTCCCCTTGATAAAGTTCGGAATAAACAACAGGTCCTACCTCTGCCCTCCACGACGTATCTGTAGGAATAATAACCTCTGTTCCATCCTCATATTTAACATGAAGCTCAAAAAAGGCTGCCCGTCTGTCTCCATATATATGTCGCTTGTTTTCCCATGTGAGATTTCCTTTGTACCACCCGTCAGCAAGTATGATACCTAAACCGTTTGGACCGGCCTGAAGGCTTGATGTCACATCATATGTCTGATATTGAAGGCGTTTATGGTAGCTGGTCCAGCCTGGTGCCAGTAAATCATCCCCAATGCGTTCCCCATTTACGTAAAGTTCATACAATCCTAATCCAGTCCCATAAATACGAGCGGAAACAATCCTTGACTGAAGATTAAATTCTTTTCTTAACAGAAATGCAGCTTCACTTAATGGGTCAATTTCATTCTGTGCTGGTGTGATCCATTGTGCTCTCCAGCTATGTTCATTTAAGAATGCTGTTTCCCACCATGCTGTTTCACTCCAAGCAGATTCTCGGTCTTTGTTGTCCCAAATCTTCACCCTGTAGTAGTATCTTGTTTTATCTTTAAGCTCTGCTCCCTCGTATTCAATATGCAGAGATTCTTGAGAATGAACGATTCCTGAATCCCACAGTATAGATGTAAAGTCCTCCCTATCTGAAACATGAACTTGATATGCTTTTTGCACTGTTCCTCTCCCACTTGACGTGATTTTCCAGCTGATACGAGGCTTTTTCATGTCGATTCCAAGAGGATTTGTTCGATATTCACATGTTAATGCAGCAACCTTTAAATCTTTCATTCTATCTATTCCTTTCTTTTCTAGAAATTTTAAAGTTAAACAGTCTTTGTTCCTTTGTATGGGATGAATTATCTTCATCCCTCCTATTTTTTTTAAGAAACAACTATTTCATCAATAGGTTCGTCATCCGCTTCTCCCTTTCCTTCCATTTCTGGTATTGGAAGGACAGCTATTGCAGAAAGAATGGAAAATACAGCAAGGACAAGGAAGAAAAGGGTATAGCCATCACCACCAAATGTACTTGCACCGAAAGCAATTAGCACTGGTGCTGCAAAGCTGACTAATGTGGAAGCCATATTGGTAGTCGTATTCATGATAGAAATATCCTTTGCCGCATTTTCCTTTGAAGGCAGAATACGGTTTACAAGGGCATTATCAACAGCATTGTACATTCCAAATCCAAAGTTAAAAATGAAGTTGCCGACAATCACCCATGCCACACTTGTAGAAAAAGCAAAGGCAACAAGGCAAAGTGCTGTTATGAGTGCTGCTCCCATTACAAAGGGCTTTTGCTTTTTAACTTTATCTGATAAAAAGCCGCCAAGAATGCCTGCTCCCACCATCAGGATAATCGTAGGCGCAGTCAGTCCCATAATTTGAAAAATTTTCGTTTCGCTTAAATGAAATCTGGCGATATAAAACAATGTCAGCATATTTAATCCAGCATTAGAGAAATTGATGAACAGCTTTGTCAAAAGTGCCCAAGTATAAGCAGGATGCTGTTTAAAGCTTGGATAAAAGCCGCGAATCCCAAGCGAGTTATTGCTGTTTTTTGCTGACTTCGCCAAATAATTATCCTTAATTAATAGTGCCGCAGTAATACCGCCAATCAGTTGGATTATAATTAAAGTAAGCATCTTTTGTTCAATCGTCGAATTTGCGAACACTCCCATCAGCATTTGCCCTGACATAACAAACGCTGGTGCTGCAGCTCCAATTAAGCCTGACACACGACCAAACTTTTCCGGGTCTACCTGCTCTGGCACAATGGCATAACAGGATAAAGAAACCATGCCATAAAAGAAGTTCACCAAGCATAACGAGATAATAAACATTGGGATAGAAGCTGCATATGTCAGTAGCACCATTGAAATCGCACCAAGAATGCTACCCGCTACCATCCAAAATCTTCTTCTTCCCATCCTGATCCTCGTCTTATCTGCAATAACACCACCAAACAATCCAAATATAACAACCGCAATTCCTGTGATGCCTGACGCTGTTCCATATACAGCAGTCGCATTCTCCTGTCCGACAATCCTTATCACAATAAAGGTAGAAAGACCAAACCCTAATAAAACTAATGGCGCTATTGAAGTGCCGACACCAAGCATTGCAGCAATTATTAATCTCTTAAAAGGCGTTTTATCCCAAACAACCGTCTCCATCATTACCCCTCCATAAAATGCAATTCATAAAGCAAATTCTTTCTTGCTCGCCACTTTATATTTAAAGCGCTTTCAAATCATTCGATGGTATTATCGGAGAATAATCTTGCTTGATTCAAAGATTTATAAACATTAGTGAAAACTACTCCCAAAAGCGTGGGAGCAGATGCTGCTTCAATTATTAACAAGGGAGCTGGATTTAGCAATTTGTCCAAGAAAGCGGGCACTTTCTTTCACCTTCCGTTTTTGTGTAGTACGGTCTACCTCAATTAACCCAAACTGTTTAGTATAGCCTGAATTCCACTCATAATTATCGAATGTCGACCAATGCAGATAGCCTCTGATATCAATACCGTCCTCCAGACATGACTGCAGGCCTGCTAACCCTTTGCGAATAAACTCGACTCGTCTGCTGTCATTCTCTGTGGCGATTCCATGCTCCGTAATAATGATGGGAATGGATATGGACTGTGCTACCTTGCGGACTACATTAGAGAGTCCTTCTGGATAAAATTCATAGCCCATTTGTGTCAATTCCGCCTCTTTATCTGGCTGTACTTGACCGTTTGGACCATATACTTCTCTTGTGTAGTTTTGCAATCCAAAAAAATCATCCTCTTCTATCATAGGCAAATATTGACTAAAGTAACTTTGCCATTTAGCTGCAGCAATTTTTTCTCCGCCTTGAATACATTGAACATCAGACAATGCCATTGACAGTCCAACTAATGTGTTTGGCTGGATGCTCTTTATCGCTTGACGTGCTTTTTGGTGTGTTTGACGGAGAATATGGAGTGAACGCTCATCTGATAGCATATGAAAGGTAAAATACTGATCACTTGTTGCACCGCAAAGCTTTGCTGCTTCCTCTCTCCACCCAGGCGCTGTCCATGCATCACGACCAATTCCAACTGGCGGGATAAAGCCGATACTAGTAAAAAGCTCGCGAAGCATGACAGGGAGATTCACTTCATTCATCGTCAACACATATGGAATTAACTCACCAAGCTCACGAAATACAACTTCACAATATTTTGCAAAACGATCAGGAACATCAGGGCTTGCCCACCCGCCAAATTGCATTAACCATTTTGGCGAGGCAAAGTGATGCATGGCAACAAAAGGGGTAATATTGTGTTCATAGCATGTTTTAAGGACATCGCGATAATGATTGATTGCAGTTTGGGAATAGCGCCCTGGCTCTGGCTCAATTCTCGCCCATTCAATCGAAAAACGAAATACCTTTAATCCCAGACTTGCCATAAGGGCAATATCCTCTTTATAAAGAGTGTAATGGTCGATGGCTTCTCCTGATTTCTCATTATATGGCGATCCTTCGACCTGCTCCTCTGCCCAAAAATCACTATTATCATTATTGCCTTCGACCTGATGTCCTGCAGTTGCTGAACCCCAAAGGAATCGCTTCGGAAAATCATAAGTCATTATATTTACCTCCTAAAATCTTTTTACTTGCTTTGTGACTCTAATTGTAGCAAGCGTTTTCATTTGTTTGAATGGCATATACAAAGAAGATGTTTGCTCGATTCAAAGATTTAGGAAGGAAGCATAATGATACCACTAAATATTACTGATTACTGTCTCTATATTCCTTTGGAGTCTGTTGATATATTTCATTAAATTTCTTGTAGAAAAAAGACACACTCGAATACCCTACCTCTTCAGCAATTTCCGGTATAGGCATAAAAGAATTTGTTAAGTAAAGTGCCGCTTTATTAACCCGTTGGATTTGCAGCAAGTCTGTAAATGACTTTCCAGTTGCTTTTTTCAAAATGGCCGAAATATAGTTTGGATGATATTTAAACTGATCTGCCATAGCTGTTAGGCTGCATTCCTTGCAGTGACTTTCTATATACTGCAGCAAATTTAAAACAATCAAGTCCTTTTCTGTCCGATTATTTCTCTCTATGCTAGTTAAGCTGTTGCTATGGCGTATTAACTCTGTAAACATGATAAATAAATAAGCATCTATCATTCCGGATGTAAAGGCATCTTCCTCAAAATATTCACACATAATATGCTCCATAATGTCATTAAAGTTAGAGCTTGCTTCAAAAGGAAAATAAAGATACTTATTTGTACTTCTGCTATCAATCAGAGAGTCTACTAAAAACTGAGAAATGATACTTCTGTTTGTGAATCTACTTAAAAAACTGGAAGACAAGTAATCGTGCTTCAGCTTTATTTCTATGATAATATCTTCTTTTGTTGTTTCCATCACCGTATGGGGAGTATTTTTGTCAATCATGATGATCCCCCCTTCCTCTATATCAATGACATCCTCCTGCATGATAATCTGGCAACTGCCTTGATAAACATAGATTAGCTCAATGTATTGATGGATATGTAATGGTACAAAGGCAGTAGGCGGGCATTGTGAAATAAAGATATTATCTTCAATCGGATTATGGAACGGATCAAAAATCATATTAAATTCGTACAGCGGCTCGCCATTAATGCTTCCAATCGGTTCCACCTGATAGGTGTTTTTTATATGGTTCCAGTCAGGAGGAGCCATTTTATTATAGCTTTCAAGCTTTCGTTTTAACTCAGCACTATTCATGATCAGACTCCTTTTGTTTTTTTTTTGAAATATCTCCATTTAAATAAAAAATCTTTTATTTTCATTTGTTTATGTATCTTTACTTTTATTTATATCCTAAATATAACATATTGAGGGATTAAAACATTCACAAAATTTTGTTGTTCACAATACCCTTGGAATAGCTTTCTTAGCCTGGATACATTATGCAAGCTTCTTAGTTATCAGTCCAAGTTAAAGCACCGAGCAGCTTTCCTCACTCCTTTATATAAAAAAACAGCACTGCGATGCAGTACTGTCATTTAAACCAATCAGCTTGCTCCATATGAACAAAGGGAATGTCTGTATCAATAAGTCCTTCTACTTTTTCGATCGGTAAATCCTCACCATCGAGCCACTTTGCAAAATCGAATTCAATTGGTTCTTGATCACCGCCAAGTGCAAACCATGCTTTTTGAGTTTTAGGAAAGTAAGCAGAGGTATGGATTGTTCCAGCCCATGCCCCATACAGCTTGGAGAATATGCCTGAATCACTGCCATTCAACAGCTTAAATGCTGCTTCTCCATCCATATTACCAGTTTGATTTTCCTCGATAATTTCCAATCTTCTTTTGGAATCATCCAAAACATGACGATTTTCTTCTGTCATGATATTAAAATGATTTGTGCACGAATACCCTCTTCTGATTTCTACCCGTCTTGGGGAGGTTTCGACAATGAATGGAGTGTCACAGCTTTTATCAAACAGTACATAGCTAAAGGAGTGACGGTGCGGAATTTCTTTCAGCAAATCAGCCGCTTCTTCTGCAGTGCCGCAAAGCTCTAAAATAAGCCTTCCGATCATATTGCACACAAAGCCTGTACCAGGACGTTTTCGATTCATAAAGTTATAGCCCATCGACAAGCCCTTTTCATTCATGCCGTCCATTCGCCCTGTTCCTCTTTGGCTAGGGCCGATAATCGCATTCCCCCCGTCTGTCGGTTTAAAGATTGTATATCTGCCATCATAGGTTTTTGGATGATAATCATAATTACGGATTAAATAATCATTTCCCACATAAATGGAACAGCCTGACTTGTCAATATCAAGCCGGTAGCCGCAGAATTCCAAAAGCACCCGTTCCATCGGCCAGCCTAATGCATCACGAAATCCTTCCATCTCCTCCCAGATAAGTGGGGCAAATCTAGCAAAAATTTGCCTTGTTTCTTCTACATCTATCGAAAATTTTGGCTTTCTTACCTTCCATTGTTTTTCTCTGTTTCTTACAAGTATAGAGTCCTTGAAATACTCCCCCTGTTTAAAGCCAAAATTATAATGTGTCCCCCGAAATTGCATAACATCTGCATATACTTTTTTCATTATGTATCCTCCCATCTGTTCTATATTTTAGGATACTGGTAAAAGTGGACGATGGAAAGGAATAAGCAATAGGAAAACGTGAAAGAGCCAGCCCCATAATTTTGAGGCTGGCTGCTAATTATACTTTAAACTTACTAATTAGTTCTTTTAAGCTTTCTGCCAAATGAGACAATGCTTGTGCAGATGCTGCGATTTCCTCCATAGATGCAAGCTGCTCCTCTGCTGAGGCAGCCACATTTTGTGAATGCATGGATGTTTGCCCAGAAATATTTCGTATTTCTGAAACAGTTGCTGCAACACCCTTAGTACCTTCTGCTAATATTTCAGATGTTCCCGCCATCTCATCAATTTGCGCTGTCAAGCTTTCCATAAATTCCATGATTTCCGTAAAGTTTGCTTTTGTCTGTCCGACAATTTCAAGCCCTTCTTGCACATCTAATGTGACTTGCTCCATGGAAGCATTTGATTGCACCATATCTGCTTGGATTGTTTTAATAAGTGCTGAAATCTGTGCAGACGATTGTTGGGACTGCTCTGCAAGCTTTCTGACTTCATCGGCAACCACAGCAAAGCCCTTTCCATTTTCACCTGCTCTTGCCGCCTCAATCGCTGCATTTAATGCAAGTAAATTCGTCTGATTCGCAATATCTGTTATGACATTTGTAATTTTCTCAATTTCCTGTGAACGTGAATCCAGATTTTTTATTGCCTCGCCAGTTTTCGCTACAGAATGATGAATTTCTGTAATCTTCTGGACTGTTTTATCTACAAAAACTCCACCATTCTTGGCCTTTTCTGTTGCCTTTAAGCCAACAGTAGACACAGATTGAGCATTTTGGGCAATAGATTGAATTCCATCTGTAACTTCCCCAAGAGCGTCAGCACTGTCTTGCACATTTGTTGCTGATTGGTCTGCACCATTTGCAACCTGCTGGATAGACTCGGTAATGACTTCTGTAGCCTTGCTCGTTTCTTCTGAGCTTGCAGTCAACTCTTCAGAGGAAGAAGCAAGCTGCTCAGATGTTGATATGACTTCATTCATCATTACTTTTAAACTGTCCGCCATTTTATTGTAGCTAACAGACAGATTTTTAAGCTCATCATAGGATTTATCAGAAACAATAGCTGTAAAATCTCCGTTTCCTGCCAGCTCCAGGGCTGTAGTGAGATTTTTAAGTCTGTTTCTAATTGTTCTTGTAAATAAAAAGATGACTACAGTAGCAAGGACAACGACCACAACCAGCACAATAATAAACTTAGTTAAGAAAGAAGATAAAATACTGTCGATCATTGCTTCTGAAGCACCGACATACATAATTCCAACAACTTCCCCAGCAGTATCTTTCAGTGGCATATATGCTGTTTGATACTCTTTTCCAAGTACATTTGCTTCCCCATAAAAGGTTTGCCCATTCGTAAGTACTGCGTCAATCACTTCTTGAGAGGCTTGTGTACCTGTTGCCCGTTTTCCATCTTTCTGTACATTCGTTGCAATCCTCGTATCATTTAAGAAGATTGTAACTGTATCGTCTGTTTCCTTACCAATCATATCTACTAACTGATTGTTATCATTTATAACAGTTTCACCCTTTAAGAGCTTGTCCCCCTCGACAGTCCATTCACCAGGGTATTTACTGTCAACATAGTTATAACCAAGTGCGAGGTCACCCTTCGCTTTTTCTATCGCAAATTCCTTTATCCCCTTTGTAATCTCACTATGTGCCAAAAAACCGATTACAACGGATAAAACAATGATTACAGCAAATACAATTAAATTAATTTTTGTCCCTAACTTTAATTTAAGGTTTAACTTCATGCTTCTTCCCATCCCTTAACAGTTTAGCAATTTATTTTGCTAATGGTTGTATCGGTAAAATTAAATAAAGTTTTATAGCTTTTTAAGCCAATAGAAAAATATTGTTGTATAACAGAGGAAAACACTTCCATAACTTCTATACATTAGAAAAAAGACGGTGAAAAAGCTTATAAATAAGCTTTTTCACCGTCTCAGTATCCTATTTATTCCATTATTTCACCGTTAAGATGACTCGTTGATAATGCTTTAACTCATGAGCTCCATCATCCTGTACTTCTACGATTATATGAAGTGTATCTCCAGATTTCGCATCATCTGGAACAGTGAAGCTAACAGTATCACTGTCCTTGCCTGTTAATTCAATCGTATCTGTTGTTTCTCCTTCTGCCAGTTCACGTTGAAGGCCAAGCTGAAGACCATCAACAACTTCAGGGACTGTATCTTTTTTGGCTACCTTTGACTCTTCGTACGTATCTGCTTCAAAATATCTCCACCATTTAAAGGACAGCTTGTCACCATCAGGATCACTAGCATTCGCATGCAACGTTACCTTTTCTCCCTTTTCAACAGTTAAATCAAGTCCTTCTGTGACTTCAACCGTTGGGTTATGGTTTGCATCATCATAGCTTTCTGCCGTCAGCCAATCTGCACGTGCTGCAAAGTCGCTTTGAATATCATCGAACCAGCGTGTTAAGGAGTACTCTGCTTCGTATCTGTTTGCGTAGACATTAAAGTCTGTAACAGTGTTTTTATATACCTTGCTGCTTACAGCGTCAAAGCGGCCGCCCCAGCCTCCATATGTCGGATCCTCTAAGCTTCTCAGTCCGTTGTCAATTAAGTAGAAGAAGGATGGAGAATCACCTTCAGAGATAAAATCATATTTATTATATTGAGGGTTTTTCTTCAAGTATTCTTCTGTTCCGCGCTGCTCCTCAAAAAGCTCTCCTTCAATCATCTTACCGTCACCCATTAATGCATACATATCCATTAACGGTCCATGGCCGACAATATTCTCTTTATGCCAATCACCTGTCAGCTTTGTGTTCAGCTCTTCTGAATGTAATTGCCAAGCATAAGCAAAATGCCAGAAATTAGAAGTATCATTAATGATGCGGATATCTGGCCAGTTTTTTGCAATATACTTGCTGTAACTGTCATCCTGATCCAAAATAATATAAAGCACAAGCTTATCACTTACTTTTGATTTTACCTTTTCCCAATCATCTGACTTGCCGTACTCCTCTTCAATCGATTTCAGTGCACGGGCAGTTGTGTTTGTTCCTCCCCATGTCTGCACATATAAATCACTGTCGTCATCATTAAGAAACAGCTCCTTTAAAAACTGGGAACCATCTGTTTCTTCTTCCATTTCCCCTACATTTGAAATATTGCCAATCTTTGTGATGCTGCGGAGATAATCCGGTTTTGGGTAGCCGTCTGCATGCTTCTCAAGATTTGGATAGGCATCCTCATAGGCATCTATCATATTAGTCAGCCACTCTGTACCCGTCCATCTAAATGGCTCAATTCCTTTGTCTTTATCGCCTGCATAATGGTAAACAGAGCTTGTTAACACGATTCCTTCTAAATTCATCTCATTTGCATAAAGTAAGTAGCGAAGAACAGAGTTCATATCATCCACTTCTCCATCTGTAGTAATAACCGTTCTTGCCTTTTGCTTTTCTGCTGTTTTCGTATCTGTATCTGTTTTCGGTTCACTTGTTGCAGGACCGCTCTCCTCCTTACCGTTTGTGCATCCAGCAGCAAAAAGAGCACAAACTAACAGTAATAGCGTGATTAATCCTTTTCTTTTCATGTCCTTATATCCCCTCTCTCTGTAGTAGGCATGATTCATTTTGTTAATAAAAAACAAAAAACCTAAACAAGCACATGAAAATCCATGCATTTGTTTAGGTTATGCCCGTTAGGTAACATTCCTGTTTCGCATATGTAATGAAGCGATTACAAGATAATGCTATCAGTTTATTAGAACGCTTTCATCAAACTATTCTCCTATTTTCTCCAATTTACGAGGAGCTTGTATGGGTCAAGCTCCTCCTTTTCATCGGGAACGTACATCTCTCGATCATGATAAGGCAGCTGAATAGAATCCCATTTTTTATTTGTTTCTGGTTCACCAGGCAAGCATTTTACGTAAAGATCATACCCCTCCCAGTCGCTAGATGATACAACAGTCCTGCCTTCTCCATAAGTAAGTGCCATATCTACCGCATTTTTCAGCTTGACTAATGCCTCCCTATTGCCAACAATTAAACTGTCATCATGCCAGTACCTTTGCCCATATAGATGCAAAAATGGACCTATTATCGTTCCTTCGTTATATTCCGCCAGTGCCTTTTCAAACTTAGGAATAAGCGCTTCATGAGAAAGATCTGTTGCCATTACATCCAGGTCAGGACTGCTTAATCCAAATACCTCTTCCATGTCCTGCAAAAATTGTGTTGCCTCAACAAAAAGTACAACTGCATCTTTAAAGAAGTAAGTACGAATTATCGTATTCTCTTTTTTGTAAGTGGCAAAGGACAAGCTCGGCGATATTTCAATCAAATCAACTCGCTTTATATGCTGCTTTTTTCTTTTTGCTAAATTGCTTGTTAATGTTGTGCTTGTATCAATTCCGACAAATAACGTATTGACATCCATGATAATCCCCTCCTTTTCATGGCTTCATTTGCTGATATTTGCCGTATAATTCCACCCACTTATCCGTCGGAAAATCGATTACTTCCCCGTCCAGTAAAGAAGTTAACACATCTAAAGATACATGCCAACCAGCTAAATCTTTAGGCGTATGATCTGTCCAGTGAGGGATAGATTCCAATAATACAAGGCTGCAGCCTGCACTAGTTGGAGATATCTCGAATCGGACACTTCCCTCCCCCCATTCGTATTCAAGGAGATCGCCTTCCTTGAAATCCAAGATTTGCATTTCAATAGAAGTATCTGTTCCATCCCTCATATAAAAGCGGATGCAGCCCCCTATACGAAGGTCTTCTGCCTCAAGATTATGAAACCATGCTGCTAATTTTTCGTTTTCTGTCAATGCAGACCATACTTGTTCCACTTTATAACAAAAGTTACGTTCAAATATTGCTGTATAGCCTTCTTCGCTTTTTTTTATGTCTGCGAGCATCTTTTCTTTCTCCTTTCATCCTAATGTCCACTGTTTCTTTATTATAAACTGACAAATATATTTTGAATATTATCCATGGAAACAATTAGTATATTTTATCCTTTTTTACACATAATAATCTCGTGCAAGAAGGCGCAATCGGACAAGAAAGAGAGAGTACTTCCCAGATGATGAAGGAAAATATATCGTTAAATCAACTGCTTGCTTTAATCATTGGCTTTAATTTGGGAAGTTCTGTTGTGCTTGGAATTGGTCTTCTAGGAAAACAAGCAGCATGGATAGTAGTCCTCTTCTCTTCCTTTATTGGCTTAGTAATTGTGTTAGCCTATTATTTTATGTCCACATTTTCTCCAGATAAGAATTTATATGAGCTAATGGAAACCTGTATCGGCAGACCACTCGCTGTTGTAGGCAGTCTTATTTATGTCCTATATTTTTTTTATATGGCATGCAGGGTCATCCGAGATTTTATTGAGCTGACCTCAACTGTCATATTGCCAATCACGCCGATCGAGGTTCTAACATTAGCATTGGTATTAATCATCGGTTATATATTATATTTAGGTGTTGAAGTACTTGGGAGAACAACGGAAATTTTCACTCCATATTCGGTTGTTTTTATCATCTTATTGGCCATTTTTCTTTATGCGAGTAAAAACTTCTCTCTTGATAAAGTTACGCCAATATTGCCGGATGGTGTGAAACCGTTAATAAAGATTATTTTTCCGTACGAGCTTGTACGTCCATACGGACAAATTATCGCATTCACTTGTATATTTCCATTAGTAGGAAACTTTAAAAAAGGCAATAAAGTTTTAATTTTTGCGATTGCTCTATCCTCTTTTTTTTTAACGGTCGCAACATTGTTTGTCAGCCTTTCACTAGGAAGCAATATTGCATCAAGAGCAGTCTTTCCCTTATTAAGTGCGACTCGTTTAATCTCAATTGGTGAATTTATTGAACGTATCGATGCATTTACTGTTTTCATTATTATGCTGGGTATCCTCGTAAAAAGTTCTGTCTTTATTTTTGCAGGATTAAAGGGTTTAGAATATATATGTCATATCCCCTATAGATTCTTCATCATGCCTGTTGTGTGCATTATTTCTCTGTTCACCGTGTTTATCGGCAGAGGAATAACGGACCATGTACAGGAAGGTTTTAAAGTAGTGCCATTCCTTTTAAACCTGCCATTGCAATTCCTTGTTCCAGTTATCCTGTTGGTCATTTTATTAGGGAAAAAGGCAACAGGTAAACTAAAAAACTAACAAAACAAAAACAGTGCCTTCCAAGAAGACACTGTTTTTTTCTATTATAGTTCTGCACCATTTGTTGCAATGACATTTTTATACCAATCAAAGGATTTTTTCTTTTTCCTTTCTAATGTACCATTGCCATAATCATCTTGGTCTACATATATAAAGCCGTAACGCTTAGACATCTCAGAAGTTCCTGCACTGATTAGGTCGATACAGCCCCAGCTCGTGTAGCCCATTACTTCGACACCATCTTTGATTGCCTCGCCCATTTGTTCAATGTGAGCACTCATGTAATCAATGCGGTAGTCATCCTGAATAGAACCATCTTCCTCGACTTTATCATAAGCACCTAATCCATTTTCAACGATGAACAAAGGAACCTGGTAACGGTCATACATTTTCTTTAATGTAATACGCAAGCCCTTCGGATCAATTTGCCAGCCCCAATCAGATGCTTCTAAATAAGGGTTAGGAATTCCACTGAAGAAGTTGCCTTTTTCTTTCATTTTATCTGGTGAGCCACTTGACACCATTGTCATGTAATAGCTGAATGACAGGAAGTCAACTGGATGCTGAAGCAAAATTTCTTCGTCTCCTGGCAGCATGTCAATTTTGATGTCGTTTTCTTCGAAATAACGGTTCATATAGCTAGGGTAATATCCGCGTACTTGAACATCTGTGAAGAACAGGTTCTTCTGATCTTCCTCCAATGCCGCAAGCACATCATCTGGACTGCAAGTTTCTGCATATGTTTCCATACGAGCAAGCATACAGCCAATCAAAGCACCAGGGATGATTTCGTGACAAGCTTTAACCGCTCTTGCACTTGCAACAAACTGATGATGAAGTGCTTGGTATACAGCCTGTTCGCGATTTTCAACGCGGTCTACAAGAATCCCGCTACCGATATATGGTGAAATCGTGGAAACGTTAATTTCATTAAATGTCAGCCAATATTTCACTTTGTCTTTATATCTGTTGAAGACGGTTTCAGCATAATGGACAAAATATTCAACTAAGCGACGGTCTGTCCACCCGTTATATTTTTGTACTAAATGAAGCGGCAGCTCGTAATGAGATAATGTTACGAGTGGCTCAATTCCGTGTTTTTGCAGCTCATCAAACACTCTGTCATAAAATGCCAAGCCTTCTTCATTCGGTACTGTTTCATCACCATTTGGGAAAATACGCGGCCATGAAATCGACATCCGGAATGTTTTAAAGCCCATTTCAGCAAACAAAGCGATATCCTCTTTATAACGATGATAGAAATCAATTCCGCGGCGTTTTGGGAAATTGTCACTGCCATTACCAGCAAGCAGCGCTTCTAATTCTGCTTCACTTCTAACATCCATCTCAATTTCGTGACCTCTTTCTTCCTTCGGTACGAATGCTACCATATCAAAAATGGATAATCCTTTTCCGCCTTCATTATAAGCACCCTCTAGCTGATTGGCAGCAGTTGCGCCGCCCCATAAAAACCCTTCAGGAAAATGACTCTTTTTCATATCAATGCCTCCTAATATGTTTATAAATCTATCATACTAGCATTTTTTAAATAAAACTGGTCTGATTAAGACTAGCTTTCCAATTAGACATTTTCGAAATGATCCGCTTTAAAAAGGGAAGCTTTATTAGAGACATAATATAAGGCACTTATTCATAATCAGTTGCTGTCAAGTGCTTAAACTGGTCTGGTTGAGACCAGTTAATAGCGATAAAACAGCACATCAAACAGCCTCAATAGTGTATAGCTGCTGACACTTGAGTTCTCTATTTTGCCACATTGGATAATTTCATCAAAAACGGCTAATTTGCCAAGCTCACCAGAGAAAGTAATCAGCAGTTTTTGACCTTTTGCTGCTTTAAATTTTTCTATGAACGGAAAATACGAAGATAAAATATTACCTTGAATCGATATTGTAATAATTAAATCATCCTCATCCAGTTCTGTTAAGGCATCCATCTGCTTAAAAAAGTTAGTGCCGCATTCACTTAATTTCCCTAATAGAAGCAGCTTTTTCTGCAGCTCCATTGCTTGAACTTGGTATTTCTCAAATCCTAAAATAATAATTCTGTTTGACTTTTTAATACGCTGAACGATGCGATCAATTTGTTCAGTCGGAATTTGATCAATAATGGCCAAGTTTTCATTTAATTGCATAAACAGCTCATTTGTATGTAGTGGTGTATTATTCGCTTCATGTAATGATGCACCAACTGGAATGTTGACACTGTTGCGCATACTTGAAAAATTGCGAAAACCGATTCTTTTGCAAAAACGGTTAATCGTTGATGGCGCCACATGGCAAGCCTCTGCCGCACTTTCTAGTGAAAAGCTTTCCAATTCATGAATATGTTCTAAAAGACCTTTTGCGACATGATAATTAATATCTTTGTTCAAGGAATTATTAATATATGCCAACAGCGTATAAATCAGCTGCTCCATTTTTACCACCTCGAATGCAATTCTACCATAATTTCCGCAGTTGCTGAAACTTTTGCACGAAGCAATTGCCGTTAATAATTGTAGGGGTGTTTAGTTGCTGTTTATGAAAGCCCCGCGATTTTTTCTTTAAAAAAAGAAATGAATAAATTTACTTCCTCTGTTTTTACCTTTGATAATAAATAAGTTGACGAAGCTGGTGGCAAAACTTTATCTGGTCTCACTTCCATCAGCTTTTTCTCATTTAGTTCTTCCATAACAGTAGTATAAGGAAGATATGATACGCCAAGTCCTTGTTCAATAAAGCGTTTTGTTATTTCCATTTGATTAACCTTCATTGTCCTGATAAACGGATAGCTTCCTTTAACAGTCCGCTGTAATTCCTCCCAGTACTCTGGATGATTATGAGTAATGAGCCTGAATGTCGTTAATACATGCTGTTCACTTAATTTTAAAGTCTCATGATATGGTGCGACGAGTATCACTCTGTCCTTATGGAGCGCTTCAACCTGAACAGTGGATTGTATAGGCTTTAGTCTGGATATTCCAATATCTGCCCTCGACATACTTATTTCTTCCCCAATTTCATAAGAGCTGACAATATGCACAAGCACCTCGATATCTGGATATTCATCCATAAACTTTCGCAAAATCATTGGCAGGATACTCGAGGCAATTTGTGGTGCTGCTGCAATGACAAGCTTCCTCACATATCCTTGCTTCCATGCCTCAAAACCCTCTAAGCCTTGTTCGTATTGATGAAAAATCTCTTTTGCAACTGGAAGAAAATGATGCCCTGCTTGTGTAAGTACGATTTTTTTGCCAACTCTATCAAACAACTCTATATTCACGGTTTCTTCTAATCTCTTAATATGCTTCGTAATCGCAGGCTGTGTCAAAAAAAGCTCTTCTGAAGCAATTCGGAAATTTTCATGCTCTGCTGCCACAATAAATGTTTTTAGCCACTTAATATCCATCATACCTGCTCTCTAATAACCAACTGTTATTAATTTCTTCATTTTTTGTTAATTTTCAGGTTTAATCCTTTTTATTATAATCTACTTACAGGAAATCACCTATTAGAAAAGGAGGAACTACAATGAAGACATTTAAGCAGGATCCATGGAATGCAAGCTTATATGATGGAAAACATTCATTCGTATCAAATTTTGGAGAAGGTCTTGTCAGTCTTCTATCCCCTAGTCCAGGAGAAAAAATTTTAGATCTTGGCTGTGGAACAGGGGACCTTGCAAACAGTTTGGCAAAATACGATTGTGAGGTGATTGGTATTGATAATTCACCAAATATGATTGCACTAGCACAAAAAAAATACCCACATATTCCGTTCTTTGTAGAGGATGCCACTGCCTTACCATATGAATCGCGATTTACTGCTGTCTTTTCTAATGCGGCACTTCATTGGATAAAATCGCCAAAGCAAGCCTTAGCTAGCATTTATAGCAGTTTGCAGCAAGGAGGACGTTTTGTCGCTGAATTTGGCGGCAAAGGAAATGTACAAATAATTACAGATGCTATTATAGAGGAATTTGCAGAACAAGGAATCAGCTTTAACTGGGCAAATTTCCCCTGGTATTTTCCGAGCATCGCAGAGTATACCCAACTTATGGAGGAAGCAGGATTCCGTGTCGTCTTCGCTCAACATTATGACAGACCCACTTCATTAGATGGGGAAAATGGGTTAAACAATTGGATAGAAATGTTTGGGGATTCCTTCTTTAAAGGAGTTTCAGAATCAAAAAAAGAAATGCTCATCCGAAATGTTGCCGATAAATTACATGCAGATGTATTTAAAGATGGATCATGGCTTATTGACTATAAACGACTTCGCGTTATTGGCATTAAGGAATGAGCAAAAGAGGCTGGGACAAAACAAAAGATAAGCTTTCTAAACACGAATAATAGAATTACAACTCAATTTGAAAAATGAAGGTTGGGTCTAAATAGAATGTTGAGTTAAAGTTAGTTCGTTTCATTGCGCTGCACTAAAATTTCTAATTTTTTGTATTTAAACTAAAAACAAAAAACCGGACTATTTAATCAATAGTTGATTAAGTAGTTCGGTCTTTACGCTGGTTCACATACTTTTGTCCCAGCCTCTTTTTTGTTCACAGGCCGTTCCTAAGCAGTTCATCAAGCCTGCGGAATTGAGATTCTGTTCCTTGAACAAAGCCCATTTCCACTACTTGCTGTATTGCAGCCTCTGAAGCAAAAGCACTTATAAATTGTAATATTGTTTGCTGTCCGTCTGCCTTGAATAAAGCAGTTATGTGTATTTCTGGCATTCCTGCTTGAGGATTTCCTAATTCATCTGCAAATGAATCTGTATAAACGATTACTTCTGGCACAGTCATTTTCTTGTAAACAGCAAAGCCCCAAGATTCCTGGCCGAAAAACTCCCCTTGATTTTTATCCATACAACGCATGCAATAATGCCAAACACCATCTGGCTTAAATTCAAAGCGAGCATTTGTTGTTTGCCAGCCTTCTGGTCCCCACCATGCTTCTAATAGCTTGGATTCAGAAAACGCCTTAAAAACCGTTTCCTGAGCAGCATCAAATCTTCTTTCAACCACTAGCTTATTGCCTTCTGTGTAATATACTAACTTATCAAAATGCTGTTTCTCAGACATGCTATCACTCCAACTAGTTTTTGTATGCTTTAGCGGTTATCCATTAGTCTAAACAAAAAAGAATATTTACTGCTACATTCTAGCATTCCCCACAGAAATCCTCCTTCATTCACATGATAAATTAGGGAATAGCCTATATACAGCTCCTATGAAGCTCATATGGAGGCACTGATGAGGATTCTACCCTGTTTCCCACATCCTTTAATGTCGCTGTAAACGGCAGCCGCATCCTTTATCCCTTCTTGAAGCGATATTCAAGGATTTCCACAAGCCGACCCTTTCCCTTGACCTTTTTTTCTTTCCCTTACCAAACCCCCGTTTTTTTCTTTGTTATAAAAGGATTACAGCAGCATTTATTCCTTTCTTCTTTTGACAGAACATGCTTATGTCTTAAAAATATGCGTTTGCACTGATTAATTAGCGGATGCAGCTTGGTCGTGTTTTTATATACTGTACTATACGCAAGGGGGTGAGGGAGTTGGCAGGAAAATTCAATATAAAAGATCAATTTGATTTTAAGTTTAATGTAAATGGGAAAGAGGTTTCAAATGAAGAAAGAGCTGCCTATGTAGATCAATTTATGAGCAAGATGACAAATGAAATGGGCGGCTTAGCCAAAAAGCTTACTAGCAAAGTCTCCGATACTGTTGCGACTAAAAGTGTGGATGCGATAAAGGAAAAAGCAGTAAATACACTTAATATCAATTCACTAAAGGATTTGCTGAACGAGGATAACCTCGGTAAGCTGAAAGAAAAGCTACCTGTCATTGATGCTTCTAATGAGGATGGAAATCTTAAAGTAAATGTAAATGGCAAATCACTTTTCTCATTAGACCTTTCCAATTTTATAAAGAAATAAACGAAAGAAATTTTGCTTGAAAGGAGGTGAAATCATATGTTGTCTGGATGCACATCTGATTCTCACAAAAAGAGCCGTTCTGGCTCTGGTAACGGTACAGAACTTCGTGCATTTACAAACGCTACTCAAGGAAACGGTAACCTAGCTAACCAATTTTCTGCTGCTGGTGCTGCTGGAGGAGCTGCTGTAGGTGTAAACTTGTTGAACTTCTTTATTGGTGGAATTCTTGTAAATGCTAACAGTGCTGGTGATGCTACTGCTGTTTCTTTCAACGAGAATAACCCTGAACAAGTGAACGAAGCTTAATTTTAACTATCAATAAATAATGTTATGGGCAGCATTTCTAAAATTGATTCGTCAATTATGGGAATGACTGCCCATCTTAATTTATATATATTACATATACGAGAGGAGTGGGAACATGACAGAAAAGAATATCGGTTTAACAAAGGAAAAGCTGAAGGAATTAGGTGTGCCTGATGAGCTTGTTGACAAAATACTTGAATCAGGCGCTCCCTCTGTCAATACACATGCTGAAGGCGGCAATGGGGGCAGTGCAGTGAGTTTAACGTATGTAGACAATTATTCTAGTCTTGTGCTCGTATATACCTTCCTTCTTCATACAATCCAGAGCAGTAGCAACCGTGATCGAGAAACAAAGCAGCTTAATAAATCCCTGCTTACAACCTTAGAGACTGCCATGAAGGATCAGCAGGAATACAGAAAAGCCTTTCTTCAAGCTATTAACGTTCTTAATAACAAGTAATTTGCACAAAAAATTGGCCAACATCGTTGATGATGTTGGCCTTTTTATATGTAAATCAATGAAGCTTATTATTCTGTTTCTTATCTGGCGTTTTATCTTCATTAAATGAATCAGCAACATTGTTTGCAATTGTTTTTGTGACCATTTGCAGCATGTCATTGACGATTTTTTGCGACTCTTTGAAATCGGCCACGATCGGTAGTTCATCAATTTCCGCTTGAAGCGCGTCAATCTTCGCTTCCGTATCCTTCAGCGCGGTAATTTTCCCATAATGCTGCAGGTTTACTGCTTGCTTTTGCAGCTTTTTAATCTGAGCAATACGGTCATTCACCTTGCTGTTTTGGTTGATTTGTTTTTCTGCTCGAATATAGAAATCAACCTCTTCTGTCTGTTGAATCATTTGAGCAAGCTCTTCTGTCCGCTTTAATATTTCTTCTTTTGTATATTTAACCATTAATTTACCTCAACAGCTTCGATGACTTCCATCATTTCACCGTTTAATGACCAAGTTTTTGCATCTGTAATTTTAACTTTAACAAGCTTACCGATTGCTGATTTAGGTCCTACAAAATTGACAAGCTTGTTTTTGCGCGTATAGCCTGCAAGTACATGGGAGTGCTTTTTGCTTTCGCCTTCTACAAGCACTTCGACAACTTGGTCTTTATAGCTTGTCATTGATTCAGCAGATTTTGCATTCACCAATGCATTTAAGCGCTGTAAACGTTCCTTTTTGACTTCTAACGGTACATTATCCTTCATTTTCGCTGCAGGTGTTCCTTCACGCGGTGAGTAAATGAACGTATAGGCTGCTTCAAAACCAACTTCCTCATATAAAGAAAGTGTTTCTTGGAACTGCTCTTCTGTTTCATTCGGATAACCAACAATAATATCTGTTGTCAAAGTCAAGTTCGGGATTGCTGCTTTCATTTTGCGGACTAGCTCTAAGTATTGCTCTCTTGTATATTTCCTTGCCATAATTTTCAGCACATCAGTTGATCCAGATTGGACCGGTAAATGAATATGCTCGACCATATTTCCGCCTTGAGCCAATACTTCAATCAGATGGTCATCAAAATCACGGGGATGGCTTGTCGTAAAGCGAACTCGCGGAATATCAATTTTGCTGATTTCATTCATTAAGTCACCTAAACGATAGTTAATGTCTGTAAAGTCTTTTCCGTACGCATTAACGTTTTGGCCAAGCAGGGTGATCTCCTTATAACCTTGTGCTGCTAACTGGCGAACCTCCTGGATGATATCCTCAGGACGTCTGCTTCTTTCCTTGCCTCGTGTAAATGGCACGATACAGTACGTACAGAATTTATCACAGCCATACATGATATTAACCCATGCTTTGATTTTTCCGTTTCGCACCTTCGGAAGGTTTTCAATGACATCCCCTTCCTTCGACCAAACTTCCAATACCATTTCCTTCGACATATATGCTTCGTGAAGAATGTTTGGCAAGCGATGGATATTATGTGTTCCGAAAATAATGTCAACTTGCGTATATGTTTTTAATATTTTGTTAACAACAGATTCTTCTTGGGACATACATCCACATACACCAAGCAGAAGATCCGGTCTTTCTGTTTTCAAAGACTTCAGATGACCTAACTCACCGAACACTTTATTCTCTGCGTTTTCTCGAATCGCACAAGTATTCAATAGAATAACATTCGCATCATCAACCGTATTTGTCGGCTCATAGCCTAAGCTCATGAATATACCTGCCATAACTTCCGTATCATGCTCGTTCATCTGGCAGCCGAATGTGCGGATATAAAACTTGCGTCCCTCTCCCATACCGCGGAATTCTTCAGGAATCGCAAAGTCATTCTCATAACGAATTTCTTCTTTCCCTCTGCGCTTTGCATCCCTTAAGGATGGTGGTGTATAGACTGTTTCAAAATATTTGCTGTAATCCTTTTCGGATTTTTTGTCCGTTGAATTAGCAGTTGTTACTTTTTGAGTTTCTAAACGCTGTTTTTCGTTCATTTAACATACTCCTCTCTTATCGATGAGATGCTATCATCCATAAGCTTTTGTTAAAAAATTTCCAAATTGCGCATTCATATGCTAGTTTTGACAAGTTTACATTATATTAGTATAAGCCTTTCAAGCTATGAACACAACCGGAAGGTGTTAAGAGTATGTCACAAACCGAAAACGCTGCTTACTTGCGAGGATAACGTTTTTTCATATTTTGAAACAAAAATTTCTCTGCTTGACTGCTAGTGTAATATTTTAGCAGCTCGTTAATTAGATTGTCATAGCCATAAATGGAATCTAATCCTAAAACAAATGACTCTATTCCATCAAAATCAGAACCGAAGCCAATATGATCCTCTCCGCCTAATGAGCATATATAGTCCACATGCCTAATAACATCCGTAATTGTCACAGAGCCTTTTCCACTTAAAAACTGCGGCACAAATGTAATACCTATCACACTATCCAGTTCAATTAATGCCTTTAGTTGGTCATCACGCAAGTTTCGTGGATGTGGACAAAGAGTAAATACATTTGAATGAGATGCATATGGATAGGCAGCTGTTTCGATTGTATCCCAAAAGCCTCTTTCAGAAAGATGGGATACATCGCACCAAACATGCTGTCTATTAAGCTCCTTCACTACTTCCTTGCCAAAGACAGTCAGTCCAGCTCCCCTCGGCTCCATTGCACCATCTGCAACTGCATTAGCATGATTCCAAGTAAGCCCTACAGATGTTACCCCAAGGCGGAGCAGGTTTTTGAGCTTAACGATATCCTGCCCAATCGCCTCACAGCCTTCTAATGTTAACAAAACACCAATTTCCTCTCTGCTAAGTGACTCTATGTCCTGTTGGCTTTGAATTAATCTTAAATGTGGATAAGGTTTTAAAATATGCTCATAAAATATTTCCACCATCCTAATTGCTGCATCAAATCGCATATCTGGATGAACAGACTCCGGAATATAAATGGCAAAGCATTGAACTTTTGCTCCACTGCTACGAAGACCGTTGTACGTGACCTGTAGCTTCTGACTATCTTGAAAGCGAATTTTACTGTCTAGAAACATTTTATATAACACATCACAATGTCCATCAAAAAAATGCAGTGCCCTCATCTCCCCATTTTTAAATGTACTTTATTATATACTTCCATTATTATTACATGCTTATTTTCAAAAAAAAGAACCTGTATGGCTTAGCATACAGGTTCATCCTCTTTATTACCTGCATTAACATGCTAAGAAGATAATAAAGGGATAGTTTTTTTTCATATTGTGTTTTTATTGCCCTATTTATCTAGGCTCCACAATGAGCTTGATCGCTGTTCGTTCCTCACCGTCGATAACAATATCAGTGAAGGCCGGGATACAAATTAAATCCACTCCGCTAGGTGCTACAAACCCTCTTGCGATAGCAACTGCTTTAACAGCTTGATTCAATGCACCTGCTCCAATAGCTTGGATTTCCGCTCCGCCTCTTTCTCGCAGAACCCCAGCAAGCGCACCAGCTACAGAATTGGGACTAGACTTTGCTGAAACCTTTAATATCTCCATTTCTAGCTCCTCCTTGTTTAACCCCCCCGCATGTTCAGCAGTAAATTTAGAACACATCAGGATATATATCATTCCATTGCTACTATATTCTGCTTTTAAATCACTTATTCCAGCTTGGACAAAAATTTAGGAAAAATAATCCTAGAAGAGCCTAATCTTTTTGATAAAAACAAAAAACCCGAAACTTAAAAAGTCTCGGGCATATGTTTTACGAGAAAAACGGATGATCATCATTAATAAGTATCCGGTTGATCTTTTTAGCTTTACCTGTTTTTTTGTCTACCTCAATTAGACATGCACTCAATGTCGCTCTGCCTGTTTTCGGCGGTTCAAACCTTGTCGGCAGATTTGTCAGAAATCTGTTAATGACAGCAGATCTCTCCATCCCTAATATGCCGTCATATGGGCCTGTCATACCGACATCTGCCATAAATGCCGTCCCTTGAGGAAGTATGCGATTATCAGCTGTTTGAACATGTGTATGTGTGCCAATTACGGCAGTAACCCTACCATCTAAATACCAGCCCATTGCCTGCTTTTCACTTGTTGCCTCTCCATGGAAATCAACAAAGATAATATCAGTGCGTTTTTTCGCTTCCGCAATCAGTTCATCTGCTTTTACAAATGGATCGTCACTTGGATTCATAAAGGTTCTTCCTTGCAAATTAATGACAGCTACTTCCACATCGTTGATTTTAACAAAAACCATTCCTTTTCCAGGATTGTTCTCAGAAAAATTCGCAGGTCTTACCAAGTACTTTGCATTATCAATAAATTCAAATATCTCCCGATTATCCCAAGTATGGTTCCCTAAAGTCACGGCTTGGGCTCCCACTTCTAAAAACCCACGGTAAATTTTTTCTGTGATTCCCTTACCGCCAGCAGCATTTTCACCATTAATAATCGTCAATTGGGGGCGATATTTGTCTTTCAGCTTCGGCACATACTCTTTAATCATGTCCCTGCCCATTGATCCTACTACATCGCCTATAAATAAAATATGCATGAATTAAATCCTTTCTATAAAGTCTCCTGCATTAATAACAGTGACTTCTCTGTTAAACTGTCTTCTCTTTAGTTTAACATACATTTTTTGAATTTCTCTTATACAGCTTATTTGAAATCTTTCCAAATAAAAACGGTGCACATGGCACCGTTTTTTATTTTGCGTATTCAACAGCTCTTGTTTCGCGTATAACTGTAACCTTAATATGTCCTGGATAATCCAATTCTTCTTCAATCTTCTTGCGGATATCACGAGCTAATCGATGTGATTCCAAATCGTCGATCAAGTCTGGCTTAACCATAATTCGTATTTCACGGCCAGCTTGAATAGCAAATGACTTCTCAACACCATCATAAGATTCAGAGATTTCTTCTAATTTTTCAAGACGGCGAATATAATTTTCTAATGTCTCTCTGCGTGCACCTGGTCTTGCAGCTGAAAGTGCATCAGCAGCAGCAACAAGTACAGCAATGATAGAAGTTGGCTCTGTATCACCGTGATGGGAAGCGATACTATTAATGACCACTGGATGTTCTTTATACTTTGTAGCAAGCTCTACCCCAATTTCAACATGGCTTCCTTCGACCTCATGGTCAATGGCTTTACCGATGTCATGAAGTAATCCTGCTCTTCTTGCAAGCGTCTCATCTTCGCCAAGCTCTGCGGCAAGTATTCCTGAAAGCTGTGCAACCTCAATACTGTGCTTCAGTACATTTTGGCCATAGCTTGTTCGGAATTTCAATCGGCCGAGAATTTTGATCAAGTCAGGATGAAGTGCATGTACACCGACTTCAAATGTCGTTTGTTCCCCAATTTCACGGATATGCTCATCTACTTCCCGTCTTGCCTTATCAACCATTTCCTCAATACGAGCCGGGTGGATACGTCCATCCTGTACAAGCTTGTCAAGGGCAAGTCTTGCTGTTTCTCTTCTAATTGGGTCAAAACCGGAAAGAATAACAGCTTCTGGAGTGTCATCAATGATCAAATCAATTCCAGTAAGTGTCTCAAGCGTACGAATGTTGCGCCCTTCTCTACCGATAATTCGGCCCTTCATCTCATCATTAGGCAAATTAACCACGGAAACTGTTGTTTCTGCAACATGGTCGGCAGCACATCTTTGGATTGCAAGCGACAGAACCTCTTTAGCCTTCTTGTCAGCTTCCTCTTTTGCTCTTGTATCGCTTTCTTTAATCATAACAGCGATATCATGAGCGATATCTTGCTCAGTTTTGTCTAAAATGATGGATTTTGCCTCTTCACGAGTTAAACCGGAAATGCGCTCAAGTTCAGCTTTCTGCTTGAGGACCATTTCATCCACTTTGCTCTCCATCTCTTCCATATGCTGTTGTCTTTTATTAAGAGAATCGTCCCTCTTTTCTAAAATTGTTTCCCGTTTATCAAGCGCCTCTCCCTTACGGTCAAGGTTTTCTTCTTTTTGCAATAAACGATTTTCTTGTTTTTGTAGTTCATTTCTTCGATCACGAACTTCTAGTTCTGCTTCACTACGAAGCTTGTGAATCTCATCCTTTGCTTCTAACAAAGCTTCTTTTTTCAATGCGTCTGCTTCACGTTTTGCTGTTTCAACTAATTGTTCAGCAGTTAATGTCGCATTAGCAATTTTTGCATTAGCATTGGACTTACGAATAAAATATACAACAAAGCCAACAACGGCAATTACGATTAGGCCAAGCAAAATGGAGATGATTGTATTGGTTTCCATCATTTTCACCTCCTCTTGCTATTAAATTGTGTTGTTACGATTTTAAAAGTATTGGCTTATAATTCTTTTTAAAACGAAAGTGCTGCCCTAGCCGCAAATAGTTTCTAGGTTTTTCATACTCATAAAAATGTAAAATATACAATATAATTGTATAGTTGTGCCAATTCATTGTCAAGAGCTTGAATTAGGAGGATAGACACTAAATTAAAGGGATTTAGCTTGTTTGGTTATGTATACTCTGGCATTCTTTGGTAAAATATACAGCATTGTCTATTATTTTGACGACAGCAGTAGTGATATTACAATAATATTGATATTTATCCACTATGACGGGCACCTTTTACTAGTAGTATAGACAGGAAAAAACCGACCTAAACAGTTTAGCGCTACTATTCCTGTATAGAAAAAGGATAGCGGTGATACTACCGCTATCCTTTCAGGACATTAATCTATCAATTCAAGAGATTCTTGATCTTCTTCTTCCTGACCTGGTTTCAAGACAACTTCTTTATCTAGACCGTAGTGATCACGGATTTTCTTTTGAATTTCAAGAAGGATATCTTTGTTTTCTTTAAGGAATAACTTAGCATTTTCACGGCCTTGACCTAAACGCTCATCATTATAGGAGTACCATGATCCACTCTTTTGAACAATATCCAACTCAGAGCCTAAATCAATTGTTTCTCCTTCTTTAGAAATTCCTTCTCCGTACATAATATCCACTTCTGCTACTCTGAACGGCGGAGCTACTTTATTTTTTACAACTTTAATTTTTGTTTTGTTACCAACCATGTCCGTACCTTGCTTAAGTGTTTCAGCACGGCGAACTTCCAAGCGGACAGTGGAATAGAACTTCAACGCACGGCCACCAGGAGTCGTTTCTGGATTTCCGAACATAACTCCAACTTTTTCACGAATCTGGTTTATGAAAACAGCAATAGTTTTAGATTTGTTGATTGCACCAGAAAGCTTACGTAATGCTTGAGACATTAGGCGGGCCTGCAAACCAACATGGGAGTCACCCATTTCCCCTTCAATTTCAGCTTTTGGCACAAGTGCTGCAACAGAGTCAATAACTAGGATATCAACTGCGCCACTTCGAACCAATGCTTCAGCTATTTCAAGCGCTTGTTCCCCTGTATCCGGCTGAGAAAGAAGCAATTCATCAATATTAACACCTAGCTTTTGTGCATAAACAGGATCCAGCGCATGCTCAGCATCGATAAATGCAGCTTGTCCTCCTTTTGCTTGCACTTCTGCGATTGCATGAAGGGCAACAGTAGTTTTACCAGAACTTTCAGGACCGTAGATTTCAATAATACGGCCTCTTGGATATCCGCCAACCCCAAGCGCTGCATCCAGTGCTAATGAACCACTAGGAATAGTGGATACAACTCGGTCTGCCTGTTCTCCGAGTTTCATGATGCTACCTTTACCAAATTGTTTTTCTATCTGTTTTAATGCCATTTCTAAAGCAGCTTGACGATCGCTCAAAAAATTCTCCTCCTTAATATATAAAAATGAATCATTCTCCATTCGGTAGATTCATTTGGTGTTCAAGAATATATATTAAATATACTCCTTTTCTTCGAGTTTGTACAGTAAAAAGTAGAACATTCATTCGTTTTTTTACAGCCCATAAAGATGCATAAGGAGACTAAAAGAAATCGCTTATAGCTTCTGTAATTCTTTTAGCAGGAAGAATTGACCGTATTTTGCCGACCTGCTTCTGTTTGCGGACCGCCCGCCCCCTAGAAGAAGCTTTTCACAAGTTGTCGGCTGGCCTTTTATGGAAATACCAATATAAACAGTACCTACAGGATGACCTTCTAATTCATCTGGCCCTGCTACACCTGTGAAGCTAATGCCGATATCTGTGTCAATCAGCTTAGCAACATTTTCCGCAAGCTCAATGGCACACTGTTCGCTCACAACACCATCATTGGCTATGGTCTCCTCTTTAACAGAAAGGACATTTTGTTTTACTTCATTTGTATAACAAACAACTCCGCCGCTAAACACATTTCCTGCTCCAGGGATGTTCGTCATCTCCTGCTGGAACAGTCCGCCTGTCAGGCTTTCTGCTGCAGAAATTGTAAGGCCGTGTTTTCCAAGCTCCTTAGAAAGCTCTTTGGCAAGCGTTGTGTCGTCGTATCCATAGAAGAACTCGCCGACGCGTTCAAAGATTGCCTTTTCCGCCTCATCTATGAGTCGTTCTGCTTCCTCCTGTGAATCATGCTTGCACGTAATGCGAAGTGTAACCTCCCCTTCTCCTGCAAGCGGTGCGATTGTTGGATTTGATTGCTTTTCAATCAAGTCGAGGATTTCTGTTTCCAAAAGCGATTCTCCAATTCCGAAGAAGCGTAGCACTCTGGAAACAATCAGCTCTTTCGTTGTCAGCTTCTCTTGAAGCGCGACATATCCATATGCGTCAAACATCGGCTGCATTTCCTTAGGTGGTCCTGGCAGAAGCATATAAAAACGGCTGCCTTTTTCCAAAAACATTCCTGGTGCCATGCCGTGATCGTTAGCAAGGATACGCGATCCTTCCAAAACAAGCGCCTGTTTTTTATTGTTTTCTGTCATTTGTCGCTTAGAGCGGACAAAATACTGCTCAATAGAGTGAAGGGCAGCTTCATCAAAAACAAGCTCTTTTCCAAGATGGCCTGCTATAGTTTCCTTTGTCAAATCATCCTTTGTAGGACCAAGCCCACCTGTAAATACAAGAAGATTAGAGCGAGATTCAGCAACCTCAATGGCTTCCTTTAAACGGGCTGGGTTATCTCCAACCGCTGTATGAAAATATACGTTAATTCCTAATTGAGCCAATTGCTTTGAAATGTATTGTGCATTCGTGTTAGCTATCTGCCCTAGTAATAATTCGGAGCCAACCGCTATGATTTCTGCATTCATCCGTCTATTTCCCCTTTCTTTCCCTCGTTATCTATATAACCTTATTCCCTTACTACATGAAACTAAAAGTTTTTTCCAATTAAAATTACTTAGAATTAGCAAAAACATGTTTATTTTTGTTGAAATAATCCCACCCAGACCAAATCGTAAAGATTAAAGCAACCCACAGAGCAATATCACCAAATGGAAGTCCAACTAATTGGAAAATCATATTATGTAAAAGCAACGCGGAAATCGCGACGATTTGTGCCCATGTCTTTATTTTTCCGAGCATATTCGCAGCAACCACTTCTCCGCCGCCTGCAAGGATAGCACGAAGCCCTGTCACAGCAAATTCTCTGCTTATGATGACAATAGTGATCCATGCTGAAGCCATATCATAGTTAACAAGCACAACAAGCGCTGCAGATACTAGCAGTTTATCTGCAAGCGGATCAAGAAACTTCCCTAAATCTGTGACAAGATTATATTTTCTCGCAAAGTATCCGTCGACCCAGTCTGTTGTCGATGCTAATATGAACAGCAGCGCTCCAACAAAATGAGAAACAGGCAATGTCACGCCAAGTAAAGTCATTTCGCCCCATGAAAAATCAGCGAGCATAATGACAAGAAATACCGGTATTAACAGTATTCTCGAAACAGTTATTTTGTTTGGTAAATTCATCTTACTTCCTCCGTTTTATGTACAAAAATATCGATTTCTCAAATATTGGCTTGAAGTCTTTTTAATTCTCTTAATAAAAGAACGGAAAAGAAATTAGCCAAAATAGTATGAAAACATTAGTATTATACCCAAAAATAGTAGAAAAAGCGAAAAATAGCCATCAGAAAACGATGACTCTCCTACACTTTTCTATTAAAGCAAAAGCAAGAAAGAGCTGATTACACAGCCCTTTATGCTTAACTTTTACTCTTTTTCTTCTTTCACATACTTTATTGTAATATCCTGTCGTACAGAATCTGACGGGGAAACAGCAAAATCAATTTTCTCGTCATTAACATAAACATCTGTTTGGCTGCTGTTGCCAATAACTAGTACTGCTTCTGTTTCCTTTGAGTAATCAACTGTCTTCGAATCTTCCCCAGCTTTATCTAAAATGCCCTGATAGAAGGAATATCCTTTGCCGTTTTGCATGTTTACCCATGTTTGCCCTGTTGAAACAAGCTTAACACTGAACTTGTCCGCATTTTTCAACTCATAAACCGTAGAGCTTCCACTTGTTTCCGCAACCTTTATTTCCTGCTTTGGCGTTTCTTTTTCCTTCTCTTCTTCCTCGGCAGCTTGCTCTTTATCAGCATCTGTGTCTGCTACCTTTTGGTCCGTTGCATTTTCATCCGTTTTCTTTACTTTTTCAGCGTCCTTTAATGTCGCTGACTCTTCATACTTAGCTCCAGTTTGATCGTTTGTTGTGTCTGCAGCAGAATCATCACTTCCACGATTTTGGATTAAGTACCAAGCAAGTGCAATAACACCGACAACAAGTAATGTGATCAGAACTTTAGGCAATATATCCATTACCTTCGATCCGCCTTCTGACATGGTTTGTCTTGATGTTACTCTTGACAGCTTTTCTGGAATTTCCTCATTGCCGCTTGACGGAATTTCACTTTTATACTCCTCAAACAAATCCTCCGGAGGCAAATCCACCGCTTCGGCATATTGTTTGATGAATGCTCTAGCATAAAACTTCCCTGGCATCATACTAAAATTGCCCTCTTCAATCCCTACCAAGTAACGGGTTTGAATTTTTGTCATTTCTTGAAGCTCCTCAAGACTTAAGCCTTTGGCGAGCCTCGCTTCTTTTAATCTGTTTCCTAATTCACTCACAAATAACACCTTCCAACTTGCTAAAAATCAAATCCTTGAAACTCATTTTCTAATAGTAGTGCATTCTTTTTTCTGACATCGAGTATAATTTCTTCATTCGGCTCATGTCGAAGCTCAATAATATAATCAAAATCATCAAGCGTATATTCTGTATTATGTACAAACACATCTGGATGCTCGACCACTTTAACTGCAGGAAGTCTCATCACTTCCCTAATAAGCTGCCAATGCTTCTCATTAATCTGCTTGCTTGAAACAACTCCATCTATAATAAAAAGATTGTTTTCACTATACTCATCTTGTATTAACGTACTCCTGACAGTCTGCTTCAGTAACGTAGAGCTGATTGGCAGCCATCGCTTGTTGGAGCTGACGCTCGCTGCGACAATGGACTCTGTTTTACCAACCCTTGGCATCCCTCTTATACCTATTAGCCGATGCCCTTCTAACTTAAACAATTCTGCCATAAAATCGACCAATAGCCCCAGTTCGGTTCGAACAAACCGAAAAGTCTTCTTGTCATCTGCATCCCTTTGTATGTATCTGCCATGGCGAACGGCCATCTTGTCCCGAAGTGTCGGTACACGAAGCTTAAACACCTTAATCGTATCCATCGTATACAGGATGGATTCCAGCCTTTTCACCTGTTCATCATCTGTTGTAGTCATAAGCAAGCCGCGTCTGCCATCATCCACTCCATTAATCGTAATGATATTAATGGAAAGCATACCTAATAACGATGCGATTTCCCCTAAAAGTCCAGGTCGATTTTTTTGAATTTCATACTCTAGATACCATTCCTTCTCGCTCAAAAAATCCTCCCCAAATCATGTTCTGTTCGTTTTTTTAACTCTATATAATAATAAAGGAAAGTCCATAAAGATGAAAGAAAAAACCAAGCACTTTCCGATAAAATTAAAAACCATTGTCCTTATGTATAAATTCTTTATTATATTTAACAAAAATTGTCATTATCATGGAAAAAGAGGCAGCTCATCAACAAGGTGAGCATAAAAATAAAAAAAGGAATAGCTGAAAATGCCTTCTTGCTTTTTACGTTCTCCCTATTTGATAAGCCGCCCCTAAAAGCTAATTAACGGTCAGATCCGTTGTTTTGAACAAGCTTGACCATAATGTTCGCAATTGCATGCTGCTCTTCTTCAGATGCAACAGACCAAAGATCAGCAAGGATTCTTTCCTGATCATTTTTTGGTTCTACTTGATTGGACAAGTAATCACCAATTTGGAATGCAAGATCGCCAATAACGCCTTTATTCATTCCATCATTTTGAGCATGATGAAGGCGGTCACCTAAAAAGTCTTTCCATTGATCCCAGTTTTGCAATATAGACATAGTGGTACTCCTTTCCATTCTATAAGTTGTATTACATAGTTATTTTGGATTGTTCGTCTCCATAATATGCATCAACTTACAGGAAAAAAAATTCATTTACATATGCCAGCCGCCATTAAGGGATAAAACTTGTCCAGTCATATAGGAAGAACTGTCTGAAAGGAGAAACAACACACTTTCTGCTACTTCCGCTGCACTTCCTAGCCTCCCCATCGGAATTTCCTCTGTCATCCATTCCTTTTCTTCTGCAGTAAACATACTAAGCATTTTTGTGTCAATTGCTCCTGGTGCAACTGCATTGACGCGGATACCGTTTCTTGCCATCTCCTTGCTTAATGCTTTAATAAAGGCTATTTGGGCACCTTTTACTGTAGAATAAGCAACCTCCATTGAAGCACCAACCTGTCCCCATATGGAGGATACGGCAATAATACTGCCAGCTTGCTTTTGCGTCAGTTTGGGCAGCAGTTCCCTTGTTATCGATATAAGCGAGGCAACATGGAGGTTCCAAAGCTGATCAAGTGTCTCATCCTGTAAATCTGCTAGCATTCCATACACACTGACACCACTCGCATACACAATTCCATCAAGTGCAAAAATAGAGCTTGTTACATGTCTATAGGCATCACGTTTGCTTAAATCAGCCTTGATTGGAATATATTCCTGTCCATATTGTGATAGGTCGTTTAATAATGTGCGGAGACTCTCCTCATTTTTGTGATAATGCAAGTATAAAGAATAGCCTTTACTTGCCAAAAGCTTTGCGACACTTGCACCGATTTCTCCAGTTGCACCTGTTATTAAAATATGTTTCCCCATTGTTTTCCTCCGAAATTCGATTATGTACAGCAAAAAAGGAAGTGGGCGAACCCAATTCCTTTACAACTTTACAATCGGTTATGCCTTTGGCACAACCTGACATACAGTCATTCTGTTCTCGTCAATAAAACGCTGTGCAGCAGCTTGTATGTCTTCTACTGTAATTTGCTCCATTGTTCCAACAACATCAAATAAATTCATGCCATTAAAGGAATACCTTGTAAACTGGTTTGCAATATACTCAGGCGAGTTTACTGCTCTTAAAAAAGCACCAATTCGTTTCTTTTTTGTTCTTTCCAGTGTATCCTCTTGGATGTTCGTTGATTTTGCTTCAAGTAAAATCTTTTGAATACGATCTGCAAGCTCATCAGGCTTGCCTGTATCTCCGCCTATCATGGCAAAGCCGAAGCCCTTTTCCTGTGTGTAATCATAGGAGAACGTATCATCGATTAAACCTTCTGAAAACAAATCCTGGTAATTTTCCGAGCTATTTGAGAAAAGCATATCAAGCAATGTATTAATACTAAGCTCATTTTTAAGCATTTCAGCACCTTGCTGCTCTACATCCAGTGCTTTAATGCCAACAAGACATTTTGATGTTTGCACATTCATTTTAAGCACTTGCTTTTTCTTATCAACCGCTTCTGGCTCTTCCTCGAACCTTCTTTTAATTTCAGACTTTTTCGTGTAGTCCTTTTTCTGTTGGTTCATTCTAATATTCTTCATATATTCTTCTGGATCAACAGGACCTACAACGAATAAGAGCATATTGCTTGGGTGATAAAACGTGTCATAGCACTCATATAGCAAATCCTTCGTGATAGGGGTAATAGACTCAATCGTTCCAGCAATATCAATTTTAACTGGATGGTTGGCATACATATTTTCAATTAAACCGAAATATAAGCGCCAGTCTGGATTATCATCATACATCGTAATCTCTTGACCAATAATGCCCTTTTCCTTTTCCACTGTTTTTTCAGAGAAATAAGGATCCTGCACAAAATCAATTAACGTCTCTAAATTATTTTCGACATTTTGCGTACTTGAAAACAAATAAGCCGTTCTTGTAAATGAAGTGAATGCATTAGCCGACGCACCATTTTTGCTGAATTCCTGAAAAACATCGCGATCCTTTTTCTCAAATAGCTTATGCTCTAAGAAGTGTGCGATGCCATCAGGAACCTTTTTATATTCGGTGCCATTTAAAGGAACAAACATATTATCTACAGAACCATAATTTGTTGTAAACGTACAAAAGGTTTTATTAAAGCCTTTTTTCGGAAGAATATATACTTTTAATCCGTTGTCTAGCTCCTCAAAATATAGCTCTTCCTGCAGCTGCTCAAAAGAGATTTTTTCCATTAGTTATTCCCCTCCGATCCTGATAGGAAATAGATTGTATCTAATTCGATTTTTTTGGCCACATTTTGTATTTCTTCTTTTGTTACCTTGCTAATTGATTGAAGCCAATGGGACATATCTACGTCTACTCCACTAACAGCATTATGATAGAAAACCTCAATCATGCCTCTTGATGTATCGAGAGTTTCCAGCATTTGATTATGGGTAACTGCCTTTGTTTGCATGATTTCATCCTCTGTAAAATCACCTTGCTTCATAAGCTCAAGCTGCTCCTTAATAATGGAAACTGCCTTTTCATAATTTTGCTGGTCAATACCGGACAATACCATTAATAAACCTTTATGGCTTTCAATACGGCTCGCCGCATAATAAGCAAGACTTTCTTTTTCCCTAACATTCAAAAACAGCTTCGAATGAGAAAAACCGCCATAAATCCCATTGAAAACCTGCAAAGCAAAATAATCCTCATCCCCGTATAATACATTTGTTCTGTATCCAATATGAAGCTTACCTTGTTTAACATCTTGGACTTCCTTTACTTCCTTTTCCTTTACTTGGTTATGTACCGCTCTTTCTCCTGCGGTAACTGTTCGTTGTTCAAACGGCAGCTTTTCATTAATGTAGGAAGCAATTTCATCTTCCTCTATATCTCCAACAATAAAAATGTCAATCTGATCCTCCTTGCGAGCTGTTTCGTAATATTCATACAGCTTTGCTGAGGTAATTGTGTCGACTTTCTCCGCCTCGCCGTTTACTCCTAAAGCATAAGGCTCTCCTTTGAACATTTCTTCAATAAGGCGAAAATTTGCATATCTCATTTTATCATCATATATCGATTGAATTCTTTGCTTTAATGCCCTTTTCTCATCATCCACAGGTTTTTGTGCAAATGATTTACCATCAGCATTTGGATGAAAAAGAATTTCCGCTAAAAAGTCGACCCCTTTTTTCAGGAGTGGTTCTGGATCACTTAAAAATTTTTCATTAGCAATTTCCAAGGAGAAAGAAATGACTTGATAATCCCCTTTTTTCGATAAATCAATAAAAAATGTCGCTCCATATAATTCCTCTAAATACGAACGAAGTGCTGCCGTAGTTGGGTACTTGTTTGAACTGTTTTGAAGAACATACGGCAAAAGTGCCCTTAATGTAGCTGTTTCCTCTATGATAGGTGCCTTCCACTTTACTACTATAGTATTCGTTTTAAATTTATCTGTCTTGACAGTATGCAGATTATATCCGTCATACTTCGTGACTTTTTCTTCCGCAACACTCATTGGCTACCTCCTAGGTTCACTGCAAACATGCAAATTTTTTATAGCTTTAGTATTGACTCAATTTGTAAGGATATTCTTACTATAACTTTGTTGAACTCTGTTTTTCAAGTTTTTGGGTATATGAATATATTTATCAAAAAAATAACATAAAAAAACTCCTGCTGCATTTTTGCAAACAGGAGTTTTTATTATTATCTGCTTCCTTTAATATAAGGCACACCAGAAGCTTTCGGAGCGTCTGCTCTGCCAATAAAGCCTGTAAGTGCAATGATTGTCAACACATATGGAGCAATCAGCAGGTACACATTCGGAATATTCTCAAGGAATGGAAGACTGCTTCCTACAATGCTCAATGATTGGGCAAATCCGAAGAACAGTGCCGCACCCATTGCACCTAATGGATTCCACTTTCCGAAAATCAATGCTGCAAGTGCCATGAAGCCTTGTCCGCTGATTGTAGAATGAGTGAAATCATTTGTAATAGACTGGGCGAAAACACCACCGCCGATACCACCTAAGGCACCTGACAGAATAACACCGATATAACGCATTCTTGTAACATTAATACCCATTGTATCTGCAGCCATAGGATGCTCCCCAACAGCACGGAGACGGAGACCAAATGGTGTTTTAAACATTACAAACCAAGATAGAATTGCGACAATAATCGCAAGATAAGATGTCCAGTACGTATTTTGGAAGAACAGTTCCCCAATGACAGGAATGTCTTTTAGTACAGGAATATCCACTTTTTTGAAGCTGTATTGAATCGTTGCAGTTTGTCCTTTTCCATCATATATCAGCTTCACAAGGAACATCGCAAGACCTGCTGCTAGCAAGTTAATCGCAACACCAGAAACAGTTTGATCAGCACGGAATGTGATGGACGCAACTGCATGAAGTAAGGAAAAGAGCGCGCCGACAACCATCGCACATAATAGTGCAACCCATGGTGTCCAAGCTCCTAAACTATCTGCGAATGTTAAATTGAATACGATGGAAGAGAATGCCCCCATCAACATAAGCCCTTCTAGCCCGATATTAACAACACCGGAACGCTCTGAGAAGTTACCGCCTAGGGCAGTAAAAATCAGCGGAGCAGCCCATAATAGCGAAGAAGGAATGACAATTAATAATACATCCATTAATCCCACTTACTTCTCCCCCTTTTTACTTTTATTTTTGCTCAATTTCTCTAAGAAGATACGAATCATATAGTTAGCTGCCACAAAGAATACGATTAATGCGATGATAATATCAACCATCTCATTTGGCACACCAGCTTCTAGAGGCATATTTAACGCGCCGACTTTCAAAAAGCCGAATAAAGCGGCTGCAAATACGATTCCAAGAGGTCCATTTGCACCAAGAAGAGCTACGGCGATTCCATCAAAACCTACCCCTGTAAATCCAGCTTTATTGCTTACATATTCAAATGTTCCTAAGCCTTCCATTGTACCTGCAAGACCTGCAAACGCACCAGAAATCACCATGGAAAGAACAATATTTCTATTAACATTCATCCCTGCATATTGTGATGCGTTTTGGTTAAAGCCAACTGCTTTCAGTTCATAACCTTTAACTGTTTTCTCAAGGATAAGCCACATGATAAGTACACACGCAAGGGCAATCAAGATTCCCCAATGCAAACGGGAATAGTCTGTAATGCTGCTCAAGAAATCTGAGCGCAGGGACGCAGATGCTGGAATATTTTCCGTGCGGTCTGCTTTATCTGTTAATACATTACGAATTAGGTAGTTAGATACATGTAATGCGATATAGTTCATCATAATACTGACGATTACTTCATGCACACGGAAGCGGGCTTTTAAAAAGCCTGGCACAAATGCCCATAATGCACCTGCTGCCGCTCCTGCAAGGACTGCTAACGGCAAATGAATGATCTTCGGCAAATCAAATGCGACACCTACCCAAACTGCTGCAAGCCAGCCGACAATTAATTGACCCTCTACCCCGATATTAAACAAGCCAGTGCGGAAAGCAAATGCTACCGCAAGTCCTGCAAGGATTAACGGAGTAATCTGACGCACTACTTCACCGACAAAGTATACTTCACCAAATGCTCCGTTCCATAACGCTGTATATGCTGCAGCAGGATTATAGCCGGTAACGAGCATGATGATTGTTCCAACTATGACACCAAGCAATACCGATATAACAGGTATACTAATTTTTCTGATTGTATTAGACATTCTTCTCCACACCCACTTTTTTATCTTTCGATCCTGCCATTAATAAACCTAATTCTTGTTCTGTCGTATTTTTCGGGTCAACCTCTGCAATGATATTCCCTTCAAAAATAACAGCAATTCGGTCACTCACGTTTAAGATTTCCTCGAGTTCAAAGGAAATAAGCAATACTGCTTTCCCTTTATCTCTTTGCTCAATGAGACGTCTGTGAATAAATTCAATCGCCCCAACATCGAGTCCGCGAGTCGGTTGTGCTGCGATTAAAAGATCAGGGTTTCTGTCCACTTCTCTTCCGATAATCGCTTTTTGCTGATTTCCTCCTGATAAAGCTCTCGCAGGAGTATGTGCACCAGGTGTTCTGACGTCATACTCTTCAATCAGTGTTTTCGCCTTCAAGTCAATTTCTCGTTTGTTAAGGAAGCCTGCTTTAGAGAATGGCTGCTTATAATACGTTTGCAGCACCATGTTTTGCCCAATTGGGAAATCAAGCACCAAACCGTGCTTATGTCGGTCTTGCGGAATGTGGCCAATGCCGCTTTCTGTGATTTTCCTTGGTGTCAGCACACTGAGTTCCTTCCCATTTAGCTTAATGCTGCCATTATCTTTTTTAAGCAAGCCTGTGATTGCTTCAATCAGCTCAGACTGACCATTTCCATCAACCCCGGCAATTCCCACAACTTCACCTGCACGAACGTTTAAGCTAAGTGAGTTTACTACAGGTACTCCTCTATTGTCCTTAACGGTTAAATCAGAAATTTCCAGAACCGTTTCTTTTGGCTGTGACGCTATTTTATCTGTTTTAAACGTAACTTCTCGGCCGACCATTAAGTTTGCCAGTTCTGTAGGATTTGTTCCGCTTACATCGTATGTACCAATACCTTCACCCTTACGGATAACTGTTACTCGGTCACAAACTTCCATGATTTCTTTTAGCTTGTGTGTAATTAGGATGATGGATTTGCCTTCCTTAATTAAGGTTTTGAAGATGGCAATCAGCTCCGTAATTTCCTGTGGAGTTAGTACGGCAGTTGGTTCATCGAATATAAGAATTTCTGCACCGCGGTACAAGGTTTTCAGGATTTCTACCCGTTGCTGCATCCCGACAGAAATATCAGAAATTTTCGCTTTTGGATCAACAGCAAGGCCGTATCTCTCACTAATTTCTCTAACTTCCTTTTCTGCCTTCTTTAAGTCTATTTTCCCTTTACTTACTGTTTCTTTTCCTAAAATAATGTTTTCTGTAACAGTAAATGTGTCAATCAACATGAAATGCTGATGGACCATCCCAATGCCCAATTCATTTGCGACGTTCGGGTTGGAAATGTTAACGACTTTCCCTCTTGCTTTGATTTCTCCTCTTTCCGGCTGGTAAAGACCGAATAAGACGTTCATCAATGTTGATTTGCCTGCACCGTTTTCCCCTAACAATGCATGAATTTCACCCTTTTTCAATTGAAGGTTTATATTGTTATTGGCAACAATTCCTGGGAATTCTTTTCGGATATTCAGCATCTCAATAACGTATTCCATCTAACTCACTCCTTCTTATCCACAAACGATTATCAAAAAATTAAAATTAGAGCTGGTAAAAAAATACTTAAACGGAAGCAGTGTGGAAGAGTTTCTGCCACCTTTATTCATTCATTATCTTGCTATAGTTTCACCATCGTAAAATTTTTAATAAAAAACAGAAATTTTCTGCCTTTTAGTTAAAATTCTAGGTTATGGTCGTAAAAAAGGAATAAGTGTTTGCCATGCAAACCACTTATTCCTGTAAAAAACTTTTTAATGAAGAAAATTATTGTACAGTATCAGGAACAGTGTACTCACCGTTTTTAATTTTGTCTGTCCATTCTTTAACAGCAGCTTCAATATCTGCTTTGTTTTCGACTTCGTCGTTGATAGCTGCCAAGCCTACACCATCTTCAGCAAGACCGTATACAGAAGTTTCTCCACCTGGGAAGTTTCCTTCTTTAGCTTTAGTAGAGATATCTTGTACTGCAGCAGATACTCCTTTAAGTGCAGAAGTCAACACAACATTGTGGTCTCCGACAACACCTTCAGATACTTGGTCAGAGTCAACACCGATTGCCCAGATTGCTCTTGAAGGATCTTTTTCTTTCAATTCACGTGCTTCTGTGAAAAGACCAGCACCAGTTCCGCCTGAAGCGTGGAAAATTACGTCTACATCAGAAGAGTACATTTTACTTGCAATTGTTTTTCCAACTTCTGGCTTATCAAATGCACCAGCATATTGGGAATCGATTGAAGCATCAGGGTTTGATTCTTTCACACCTGCTTCAAAACCAGCTTCAAAGCGTGTGATTACTTCACTTTCCACCCCGCCGATGAATCCGATTTTGTTAGTTTTTGTTGCTTTACCAGCAGCAACTCCAGCAAGGAAGCCTGCTTCTTGTTCTTTAAATGTAATGCTTGCTACGTTTGGCTGATCAACTACAGCATCAACAATTGCAAAATGAGCATCTGTTTGTTGTTTTGCAATTTCCTCCACTGCACCTTCCATCATGAAACCAATACCATACACTAAGTTATACTTTTGACGAACTAAGCTGTTCAAGTTCGTTGAATAATCAGAATCTGATTGTGATTGTAAATAGTCGATACCATTACCTTTATCAAGTCCATTTGCCTTACCGAAAGCTTGTAGGCCTTCCCATGCTGACTGGTTGAATGATTTGTCATCAACACCACCAACATCTGTTACCATTGCTACGCTGAAAGAATCACTCTTGTCTTCGCCAGAAGATCCTTTGTTGTCATCGCTTTTACCACAAGCCCCTAAAACAGTCCCAGCAGCAAGTACTAAGGACAGCGCTAAACCAAATTTACGCTTTTTCAAGGTTTGTACCCCCTAATTTTTTGTTTTTTTTGAATTTCATAGTGAGAAATGCAATAACGATAGTTTCTCCGATTGTCACGAATAAATTCGTTTTCTTAGCACTTGAAAGCTAAACTTATCGGCCCTAAAGTAATTGACTGAAAACAGAATCGGCTCATCCCTATCATCATAATGCATCTGCTTTAGAACTAGCAGAGCAGTTTCAGGCTCGCATTGTAAGATGGGAGAGATTTTCTCGTGATATCCGATTGGCTCAATTTGCGCGACAGCATATGTAATATTCTTCTGTGCATCCGATTCCAAAAATTGAAAAATCGAGTCATTTTCATACGAAAATTTATCTGGCACGATTTTCTGCGGAAGCTTGTCTATGCAATATACAACCGGTTCACCATTAGCGGTTCGAACACGTTCGATTACCACTAGCTCCTCGTCTTGCGGGCAGGAAAATCGCCTAGCATCTTCTTCAGTTGAACCCTGAGTTGTTGAGCTTAGAAAAATGGTTCCTGGATTCATACCAGCTTGCTTAATCATGTGGGTCACACTGTAGAGCTGTTCAATGCCTGAATTAAAAAGCGGCTTGCTGTTGACAAATGTCCCGACGCCATGACGTCTTATGATGACATTTTCCTCTTCTAATGTGCGCAGTGCCTCTCTTAATGTGGCTCTGCTGACACCTAAAGTTTTGGCAAGCTCAAATTCAGAAGGGAATTTTTCTTTTTCTTTATAGATCCCTTTCTCAATATCCCGTTTCAGTCTGTCCACAACCTGCAAATATAAATGCCTTGTATCTGACTTAATTAGCATGCTATTTCCTCCAAAAACTTTCTAAGACATCAGACATCTGATGTTCAATCATTCCTACTAATCGAAAATACTATAACACTTTTTTACTAATAAATAAATAGAGAATTGTGAAATAAGTCGAAAAAAAAAGAGAAAAGAAACAATTGTCCGGAAATGACTTCCAAATTTCTAGTTTCTTTCTCTTAATATTCGCCTTTATAACATAATCTATCCTTTAATCAAGTAAAACATTTGTATGGAAATGACCAAAACCGAACAATATAAGTATAACCTATTTCGCATCTCGAAATATATTATTTCTTCTTAATTTATTTCTTCTGATACTTTTGGCACAAGAACAGTCCTCGGTTTACTTCCCTCATATGGGCCGACAATTCCTCTTGCTTCCATTTCATCGATAAGTCGTGCTGCTCTTGTATAGCCGATTCTAAACCGTCTCTGTAGCATGCTGACAGATGCCGTCTGCATCTCCACTATCAAATCAACTGCCTCACCGTACAAATCATCCTCCACATCCTTAGCAGTTGTTTCGGTGATTTCATCAGGAATCATTTCCTCCTGATATTGTGCCTTCTGCTGTCCAATAACAAAGTCGACAACCTCTTCTACCTCTTCATCTGACAGGAACGCACCTTGTACACGGACAGGCTTGCTCGCACCATATGGGAAGAACAGCATATCACCTCGTCCAAGAAGCTTTTCTGCACCGCCCATGTCGAGAATTGTTCGAGAATCTGTTTGTGATGACACAGCAAAAGCAATTCTAGAAGGAATATTCGCCTTAATGACACCTGTGATAACATCGACAGAAGGACGCTGTGTAGCAATAATTAAATGAATGCCCGCAGCACGTGCCATTTGCGCAAGCCTTGTAATAGCATCCTCTACGTCATTTGAAGCAACCATCATTAAATCAGCAAGCTCATCAACGATTACGACGATGTATGGCAATAATGGCTGCTTTTCGTCTTCCTCTGCATTATACCTATTCACATAGTCATTATAGCCTTCAATATTACGAGTGCCTGTATGAGAAAAAAGATCATATCTTCTTTCCATCTCACTGACAACCTTTTGCAGCGCCTGAGAGGCTTTTTTTGCATTTGTAACAACAGGTGCCAGAAGATGAGGTATACCATTATAAACATTCAGCTCAACCATCTTCGGATCAATCATCATCATCTTCACTTCATGGGGCTTTGCCCTCATTAAGATGCTTGTGATAATACCATTAATACACACACTTTTCCCGCTTCCTGTTGCACCGGCAACAAGAAGATGGGGCATTTTATTAAGCTCTGCACAAACAGCATTTCCCGTAATATCTCGCCCGAATGCAATCATCAGCTTGCTGTCTGGCTTATCATTTTTGTTTGTTTCAAGCACTTCCCGCAGTGAAACCATCGCAACCTCTGAATTGGGCACTTCAATTCCAATCGCTGATTTCCCTGGAATCGGTGCTTCAATACGAATATCTTTTGCAGCAAGCGCTAATGCTAGATCATCACTTAAATTGACGATTTTACTTACCTTAACACCTTCACTAGGGTGAACCTCATATTTAGTAACAGCTGGTCCAAGATGTACCTCTGTTACCTTCGCCTTTACACCAAAGCTGTGGAAGGTTCGCTCAAGCTTCGCCGCATTCGCATGTATCTGTTCATATTCGCCGCTTTGATCAGCCTTTTTCGGCGCCTTCAATAGTTTAATAGGAGGCAGCTTATAATCCTTGTTCTCTACCTCTGTGAAGGTAATCGGTACAATCGCTTCTTCCTCTGTATCATTTTCCGCAGGCGCTTGGCTTACTTCCTCCTGTGGTTGTGTATCTTCATAAGCATTTGCAGTAAACGATGAGATTATCGGTTCAGCATACGGCTCCTCGCTGTGCGCAATCGGAGGATTGACGATTAAAGGCTGCACCTCCTCTTCCTGCAGCTGTTCTTGTTCTTGCGTTCTTTGTCTTCTTTGTGACTGCGATCTTGCTCTTGAGGCTTGCTTGTCCGCTTTTTTCGCTTCCCGCTTTGCCGCTGCAGACTCCTTCCACTCTCTTATATCCTCTATAAATGCAAGCCACTGTCGTTTGATGAAATTCCACACGGATAGCATCATTTTGCGAAAAGCCCCGCTTAATGTTTTACCTGTCAGCAGAATAACACCTGTTATAATTGCTAAGAAACTGACAATCTGTGTTCCGGCAGTATCAAACAGGAAATGGAACATTGCGAACAGGACTGCACCAACCATGCCTCCCCCTAAATCCATCCCAGTAGATTTACCGTTCACCTCAAGCCAAAACAGCTCCCAAGTATTGAAAATAACACTTGGATTGTCGAATCGCCCTTCACTTGAGAGCATATTAAACAATGTGACATGACTTAAAAGCAGAATCGCACCGACGATTAAGTAGATTCCATTTAATTTAGTATGAAATAAATACGGCTTCTCCCTCTTCCACATTAAATAGCCGCCGTATACGATCAGCCCAAGGAGACAGAGAATATACCATTCTCCTGTAAAAAAACGAAAGAACAGCACAATAGTCGTACCAACTGCGCCCAGCTTTAATATAGAGATAAAGCTTAATGTGATTAAAATAAGTGCAGCAAGCTCAAATTGAATTGTCTTTTTGAGATGCTGCTGCTTTTTCGTTTTTCTGGTTTTTCTTTTTGCCATGTTATCACCTAATGTTTCTATATGTTTTCTTTTCGTTCGCTTTTGTTTTTTGGTTTATGTACGAAATAAGCAGCCTTGTTTCGGCTGCTATAATTTTGGTTATTCTATTTTTCATTATATCATAAGATGAAAAAATACAGCTATATTAATGGTATTTTTGCTCCTGGCTGAACCGGCGCATGCAGGTAATGACTTGGATCTGTTGAAAGGACACGGACCACTTCATATTCATGCATGTCGTTTTTTGCCACAAGTAGCGGAATACCATTATAATCAATCACCTGTTGCTTTTCAAATGTCTCTTGGCCAATGGGAAAAATCAATTCATCTGGCATCATGGTATACATTATCATTGCACTAAACCTTCATTCTTGTCTTTTTTCAAATCAATAAGTTCATTCAGCTTTGTCATTGCTTCTCCAACACCGCCAACACTGTCAATTAATCCAGATGTTACAGCATCAGCGCCAATTACATTTGTCCCAATATCTCTTGTCAGGTTGCCTTTTGCAAACATTAAGTCTTTAAAGCCCTCTTCTTCAATGTTGCTGTGCTTTGTGACAAACTTAACGACTCTTTCCTGCATTTTGTCTAAGTATTCAAAGGTTTGTGGCACACCGATTACAAGCCCCGTTAATCGAATCGGATGGATTGTCATCGTCGCCGTTTCAGCTATAAAGGAATAATCGCACGATACGGCAATTGGTACACCTATAGAATGTCCTCCACCTAAAACTAACGATACAGTCGGTTTAGACAGAGAAGCGAGCATTTCTGATATAGCTAAGCCTGCTTCCACATCTCCACCGACCGTATTTAAAATAACTAATACGCCTTCAATTTTCGGATTTTGCTCAATCGCAACAATTTGCGGAATAAGATGCTCATATTTCGTTGTTTTATTTTGCGGTGGGAGCTGTAGGTGTCCCTCTATTTGTCCGACAATTGTTAAACAATGTATTTTCGAATCCTGAGATAGCTGAGGCACATTTGTTTGTCCTAGCTGCTGGATTTTTTCCATAAGCGTAGACGATGGTTTATCTTCCTTCGGCTGCTGCTCTTCTGTATTATTATAATTCTCATTTCGGTTAGCCATTATTTTCTCCCTTCCTACACATTATGTTTTTATTATGAAGCTAGAAAGGGAATTTCATGCGAACCAAAATTAAATTTCCATCGGCAGCATTGCTTATAAACAGCTTTTGGGCTACGCAAAGCTAATCTGTTAAGGTTTGTCTTATTAAAAGAAAGGGCCGTGCTTTATCAGCACGACCAGTTTTGTTCTATTCTTGCTCAGTACCGCTGTCTTTATTGTGTTTTACACCTTTGCTTTTATAAGGTTTCGCACTTTTGGCTTTTTTCGCGCCTGCTTGCCAACGATTCCAGCCTTTTTTACCAGTACCTCTGCCAGTACCGCCCTTACCCTTTGCTTTGCTCATTTTTGTCACCTCTTATGTTGAGTGCTTCTTCATCATTGTTTTCATCATGTCTCTCCTACATACAGACATGCATAAAAAATGCACCTCCAATTGTTTAGCGTCTTCGGTAAACAATTGGGGTGCACATTAAAAGAATGCGCTAAATTACTTACTTCGTATCCTTATTTCTTGGCGTTTTCACTTCCATAATAATTGGAAGTATCATCGGTCTGCGTTTTGTTTTTTCATACAAGAACTGATTCAGTGTATCTCTTATGTCTTGTTTGATGCCCGTCCAGTCAAAGCTGTCTTTGCTGATGCTTTTTTCGACGATATCTTTAACACGGTTTGCAGCCTCTTCCAAAAGCTGCTCGGATTCCCTTACATACACAAATCCTCTTGTAATAATCTCAGGTCCTGCAGAAATCTTGCGCTCCTGTTTGTTTAATGTAACAACAACCGTCAAAATTCCGTCCTGAGACAAGAGCTTACGATCTCTTAAAACGATATTGCCGACATCACCAATACCGCTGCCATCAATTAAAACATTGCCAGCAGGAACCTTTCCGCTTGTACGAAGCTTGCCGTCTTTAATTTCCATCATTTCTCCCTGTTCAGGAATATGGATATTTTGCGGCAGAACTCCACATTTCTCAGCAAGCTGCGCATGTGGTTTTAATACACGATACTCTCCGTGAATTGGAATGAAGAACTTTGGCTTCAAAATATTAATCATAAACTTAAGCTCTTCCTGACTTCCGTGGTTAGAGCTGTTGAATGTCTTGTTACCAGTAAGAACACTTGCACCTAAACGGTAAAGCATATCGATTGTTTTGCCAACAAACACTTCACCACCAAGCAAGGAGGATGCTGCAAACAAAATAGTATCTCCATCACCGATGTTTACTTGTTTATGGTTTTTCCTTGCCATTCTATGCAATGCTTCAACTGGCTCACCCTTGTTGCCTGTTGTTAAGATGATTGTTTCGTTTTTCTCACGACCTTGAATCTCTTGGAACGAGACAAGGATATCTTCTTGAATATCAATATAGCCATGCTTTAGCGCAATATTTAATATAACTTGAAGATTTTTACCCATTACAGCAATCTTACGGTTTGCTTTTGCGGCTGCATCAAAAATATGCTGAATTCTGTTTAGATCTGTTGCAAAAACAGTTGCGATGATTCTGCCTTTCGTACGAAGGAAGGCATTTGTCAATTCCTCTGTTACAACTGAATCTGAAGTAGAGTAGCCAGGCTTGTCCGCATCTGTACTGTCAGATAACAAACATAGAACGCCTCTTTCACCTAGTTTTGCCATCTCAGCATAACCTGGTTTATACAGGTCACCAGCAGTTTGATCAAATTTAAAGTCCCCAGTGTGTACTATTGCCCCTTCAGATGTATGAATGACAATAGCAATGCTATCAGGTATACTGTGGTTCACCTTGAAGAACGACACAGAAGCAGAACCGAATTTCAATACTGATTTGGAAGTAATAATTTCAAAACGAACTTGTCCTTTAAAGTCTTGCTCCTTCATTTTCTCTTTCGCCAATTCAGCCGTAAGCCTTGTAGTGTAAACAGGTACGTTCAGCTCTCTAAGAAAGAAGGATAGTCCCCCAATATGATCTTCATGTCCGTGCGTTAAGAAGATTCCCTTCACTCGTTCTTCGTTTTGTTTTAAGTAAGTGATATCTGGAACGACAATATCGATTCCGAGCATCTCATTTTGCGGATACATTAAGCCAGCATCAATTACAAATATGTCTTCATCGACTTCGACTGCAAACATATTTTTACCGTTCTCCCCTACTCCTCCGAGGGCAACCAGCTTTATCTTTTCATTTTTCTTCACTTTTTGTTTCCTCCTATGTTGAGTTAGCCGACCATTGATCAGTTAACAATATTATACTTTATCTATTTAAATGTTTACAACCAATTTCAAAGAAAACGCGTACAGCATGGAGGAAGAAAGCAAGAGCAACCAGTTACTGACTTTTCCAGTAGTGTTGATGAAAAGCCAATCAACAGGTTACATCATTTTACTTTTTTGAATTTAAAAATAGACATAATGATCAAAAATGCCAGTACAACCAAACAAGCAATAATACTGATTCTGTTATCCTCATTCATGATAAAGCTGATACTTATTAGTGCAAGTGCTGCTGCTGCAAGCCCTGTAATATATGGATAACCCCATAAACGAAAACTTGGCATTGTTGTATAGCTCTTACGCAGTTTAATTTGAGCTAGGCATATACTTATCCAAACAATTGAAACGACAAAGCCTGGGAATGCCATCAGCAGTGTAAATACTTCATTTTGTGCAACAAGAGCAATCATTGATCCAAGCAATAATACGACACCTGTTAAAACAAGGCTATATGTCGGAACACCGCTTTTTGAAAGCTTACTGAACGCTTTTGGCGCCTCTCCCTCTTCTGCAAGAGAGTGAAGCATTCTTGTACATCCATAAATGCCAGAGTTAGCTGCAGACAATACAGCAATAATCAAGATAAAGTTCATGATATGTGCAGCACCTTGCAGACCTGATATGGACAGTACTTGTACAAACGGACTTGATGATTCCGTTAATTCATTCCATGGAATTAATCCACAGATAATTAAGATTGGCAATGTATAAAAAAGGACGATTCTGAAAATAAAGCTTTTAATAACCTTTGGCAGTATTTTCTCCGCGTCTTGGGCTTCCGTTACCGTAACACCGATAAGCTCAGAGCCTCCATATGAAAACATTACAACTAAAAGAGCAGCAAAAATGGATGTAAAGCCATTCGGGAAGAATCCGCCATGCTCTGTGAAATTCCGGAAATAATTAGAGCCGTCAGAAGGTATAATACCAAATAAAATCCCTGCACCTAAAATAATAAATACAATAATCATAGCAATTTTTATGCCTGCAAACCAAAACTCAAACTCTCCGTAGTGCTTAACATTCATTAAGTTTATACTCAAAATGAAGATAGTACAGATAATACTTAATAACCATAATGGCACATCTGGAAACCAATATTGCAAAAAGCTTCCGGCAACAACTACCTCAATAATACACACCGCCAGCCAAAGAACACAATAAAGCCAGCCAATAATAAAGGACATTCTGCTTCCAAACGCCTTTAAAATAAATCCCTTCATGTTTGTGTTTGGATAAACGATCGCCATTTCAGCAATGGCGCCCATCACAACCAATAACAATAAACCTGCAAAAATATAGGCAACAACTACTCCAGGTCCAGCAACGCCTACCGTTTCACCGCTCCCTTTAAAAATGCCTGTCCCAATAGCTCCACCCATCGCCATTAAGCTGATATGTCTCGGCTTCAGTTTTTTCTGCAGCGTATTTTTTGTTTCCATTTTGCTCCTCCTTCATTTAATAAACCCTCCAATTAGCATCAATCAAACAAGCTTTAGTATATATCCATTTGCTGTTCAGAAATAAAAATAACCAAATTTCCCGAAAAACCCTGTTCCACTGCCGATGCAGTAGGGATTAACGGGAAATCTGGTTTTATTTCTATAAACCTAAATTAAACTGATTCGTCTATATGGATAGACTAGCTATGTAATACTGATCTACCCATCAAAATAAGCTTTATTAGAAAAAGCTTGCCAGTTTTGTTCTTTCCTCTTCTGTCAGTGGTACAAGAGGCAATCGGACTGAACCGACATCAATGCCTTTTAATTGAAGAGCTGTTTTAACTGGTACAGGGTTAGGTGCAGCAAATAGTGCTGTCATAACTGGCAGCAATTCTTGATGCATCTGTGCTGCTTTTGCGATATCTCCCTCAAGGAATGCAGCTACCATTGCCTGCATCTCAGGACCAATTACATGTGAGGCAACGGAAATAACACCTGTTCCGCCGACAGACAGCAATGGCAATGTTAAACTATCATCTCCACTATATACATAGAAATCACTTGGCGTACCTGCAATAATTTTTGTGATATTATTTAGGTTGCCACTTGCTTCCTTAACTGCCACAATATTTTCAACAGCTGATAATCGAATAATTGTTTCGGGTTCGATATTAACAGCAGAACGACCTGGAATATTATAAATCATAACAGGAAGGGATGTAGCATCTGCAACTGCCTTCACATGCTGATACAGCCCTTCTTGGTTAGGCTTGTTATAATATGGGCCTACAACCATTACAGCATCAACGCCTGCCCGTTCTGCTTCTTTTGTCATCTCGATGGAGTCATAAGTGTTATTACCACCAGTCCCTGCGATGATTGGAACTCTCTTTTCCACTACCTTTACCACATGCTTAAATAATGCAATCTTTTCTTGTTTTGATAATGTTGGAGATTCGCCAGTTGTTCCTGCAACAACTAAGGAATCTGTTCCATTTGCAATCAAATGATTAACAATCTGTGTTGTTTTCGGAAAATCAATATGTCCCTTTGCATCAAATGGTGTAATCATGGCCGTTGACACTCTACCAAATAAACCCATCGTTCCACTCCTATTCTCATTTTCAATCTTGTTGTGTTTAATGCTGTTCCTTATCTAATTCAAATGAATCATGCAATACGTTTACAGCGCGGATTAAATCCTCCTGTTTAACGAGGACCCAAATAGTCGTATGGCTATCCGCAGATTGTAAAATGCGAATTCCTTTATTAGAAAGTGCTGTGACAATTTTTGAAGTAACGCCTGGCACGCCTGCCATGCCGGCACCAACCACTGAAACCTTCGCACATTCTTTCTCTACTATTGGCTCATAGCCCATTTCCTGTAATACAGCTGTTGCTTTTTTTGCCATTTCATCTGTTACTGTGTATATCACACTGTTCAGTGAAATATTAATGAAGTCAACACTGATTTCTTCATTGGCCATAGCCTTAAATACTTGAGATTGCAGATCATACTGGTCTTTTTTTGCAAGAACCTTAATCTGCGTTACGTTTGCGACATGAGCAATTCCTGTCACAGGTCTTTCTTTAATATCACTGCCTTTATTCTCATGGCTGCTTGATGTTACAAGTGTTCCTGTTCCTTTTGAATGTGTGGAACGGATGCGAATTGGAATTTCCGCCTGCATAGCAATCTCCACCGCTCTTGGGTGAATAACCTTTGCACCTTGATATGCCATATTGCAAACCTCCGTATACGTCACAACGGAAAGTGGTCTTGCATTTTCAGCAATTCGCGGATCTGCCGTCATAATACCTTCCACATCTGTGAAGATATCGATTACTTCTGCATTTAACGCGGCACCTAATGCAGCAGCGGACGTATCACTTCCGCCTCTGCCCAATGTTGTTGTATCACCGTTTTGAGCAGCCCCCTGGAAGCCGGCAACAACTACGACATCATAAGTTTCAAGCTCTTGATGAACGCGTGTGCAATCCATTTCTAGTATCCTTGCATTAGTGAAATCATCATTTGTAACAAATCCGGCTTGAGCGCCTGTAAGTGCTGTTGCTTTTATGTTGTTTTCCAGTAACAGCTGTGTAAACACGACACTGGAAATGATTTCTCCACAAGACAATAGCAAGTCATTTTCACGTTTGCTTAACTGACTCTCAGAACCACCGATAAGAGATAAAAGAGTATCTGTTGCATACGGTTCCCCTTTTCTTCCCATTGCGGAAACGACTACTACTACTTTTTGGCCATTTGCTAAGGCATCTTGTATATGCTCTTTAGCTTGATTACGGCTTTGTTCATCCCTTACAGATGTTCCACCGAATTTTTGTACTACTATTTTTGTCATTGCTATACACCTCTGTACACCTAAAAAAGTGTTTTCTATTAAAAAGGGGCACATCCGAGCATCCGCATCTTCGTATAACAGAAAGCTGCAGTTTCTCAAGACATCCCCTTATTGCTATTATATGAAAACAGGTGGCCGTATTTTTGCTCTCATCTGCGGTTTTTCGACCGCCTGTTTTAGCGAATATAATAAAGAGATGTGCTGCATTAGATGTGTTAGTCTGTTTATTTCACTAGTCCTAGCTTAACAAGACTTTCAGCAATTTGAACTGAATTCCAAGCAGCACCTTTTAGCAGGTTATCTGAGACAACCCACATATGAAAACCGTTTTCTGCATCTAGGTCTTTGCGAATTCGTCCAACAAATACATCATTTTGTCCGACACAATCAGCCGGCATTGGATATACTTGGTTTTGGATGTCGTCCTGTAGGATAACACCAGGAGCCGCTTTAAGCAAGCTTTGAACATCACTTGCTGTTACGTCTGCTGCATCCACTTCAAAGTAAACAGACTCAGAATGACCTGTAGCAACAGGAATTCTTACACATGTTGCAGCAACCTTCAGGTTCTCGTCATGCATAATTTTTTTCGTTTCGTTGATCATTTTCATTTCTTCATACGTAAATCCATTTTCCGTAAATACATCAATTTGCGGAATGGCATTAAAAGCGATTTGGTAATGCTTTTTATCGCTTTTAACTGGAAGGATTGCCGGTTCAAAGCTTTCTTCATTAATAATGGCTTTTGTTTGGCTGTGAAGCTCCTCAACAGCAGCAGCTCCTGAACCAGATACAGCTTGGTATGTGGATACAAGTACTTTTGACAAACCGTATTTTTCTCTCAACGGCTGTAATGCAACAACCATTTGGATAGTCGAACAGTTTGGGTTTGCGATAATTCCATTATGCTTGTGCAGATCCTCTTCATTTACTTCCGGAACGACTAAAGGTACATTCTCATCCATGCGGAATGCACTTGTGTTGTCAACAACGATTGCCCCGTGGGAAACAGCATGTGGAGCTAGCTCCTTCGATACACCACCGCCTGCTGAGAACAATGCAATGTCAATTCCTTTGAAGCTCTCAGGTGTTGCCTCTTCTACAGTAATTTCAGTATCTTTATAAGTAACCTTTGTCCCTGCAGAACGCTTTGAAGACAAAAGAGTTAATTTTGAAATAGGAAAATCTCTGCTTTCCAATGTTTTAATCATTTGTTGTCCTACTGCTCCAGTTGCTCCAACTACTGCTACATTAAATCCTGTTTTCTGCTCCATAAAGGGTCCCCTTCTTTCAGGTGTTTTCTCTGTATATTATACAATAATGACGGCGACAAGCTCGCCGCCAAATGAATATTCTCTATTTTAACATATTCGCGCTATATGAACAGAACCTTTTTTCTTGAAATGTGGCAAAAAGTTAAAAATCATGCATAATTATGCTATTATTTCTACTAATCTAAAAATTTCTCGATAATGACAGGCTGAATTTGTTTCCCTTCTATTGCCGCATCAATCGTTTCAGCAAGACTACTCATTCTTGCAACCATGGAATTTGGTTTTTTGACCGGATCGTCCTGACCGAAAGGAATGAAATATATATGTTTGGTTGCCATCAGACGCATTAAGTTAACTCCGTTTAGCCCTAAAGCATCATTTGTTGATATTCCTAAAACAACTGGCTTTTGATTTCTTAATGTTGCTTTTGCTGCCATAAGTACTGCATTGTCTGTCATGGCATTAGCGAATTTGCTCATGCTGTTTCCGGTAAGCGGGGCAATTACCATGCAATCAAGCGGAATTTTCGGACCAAGAGGCTCCGCTTTGACAATGCTGTCAATAATCTCATTACCTGTTACTTCTTCCAGTTTGCCAATCCATTCCAATCCTTTGCCAAATCTTGTATCTGTATTTTGCACATTCCCTGTAACAACTGGAACTACTTCAGCCCCAAGACTAACAAGCTTTTCTACTTGCGGCATTACTTCTGCATATGTGCAGTGGGAGGCAGAAATTCCGAACCCAATACGTTTTCCTTGTAAGCTCATTTATGATTGCTCCTTTCGACTTTGCCATTCTTCTTGCAGCAGCTGTGATAGTACCTCTGCTAAAATATTCCCAGCAGTCTTAGGCGCGACAATTCCAGGTAAACTTGGTGCAAGCAACGCCTTTACCCCTCTTTTTTCTGCATATTGGAAATCCGTTCCTCCTGGTTTTGAGGCAAGATCAATGATCAAGGTATGCAGCGGCATTTTTTCAATGACAGGGGATGTGACAACAAGATGGGGAATTGTATTAATGCAAATATCTATATCACAAACTGCACTCTCTAGTTCATTTAACGGAATAGGTGTAAGACCCATTTCCAATATTCTGGCCAGGTGCTCACTTTCACTCGCTGCAACCTTCACCTTTCCTCCTAGTGCATGAAACGTTCTTGCTACACTCATTCCAACACGCCCTAAACCAAGAACAAGTATATTGGAGCCATGAATGGTCGTATCAGTATGCTGAATGGCCATCATTATCGTTCCTTCAACTGTTGGAATACTGTTGAGTATTGCTACATCATCTCTGTTGAACAACTGAACTAACACAGTATTTGTTCTTTTGATGATACCATTTAAATAGTCATTGGTGATTCCCGAGTAAATAGTGCAATGGGACGGTGTCTTTTCTAGCATTTCTTCTGTTAAAAAAACCTTTTCATTCGAAAAGATAGTATCCACCTGTCCGTTTAGATCGGTTCCTTTAACAGGCAGAATGATTGCATCAATCATTGAAAAATCTACATTATCGATTTTTTCTTTTGTAGCTCCAGCAAAAGCATGATCCAGCTGTTCAAAGCCTACTAAAGAAAGCTGTGCATGCTGCTCTGTCAGTTTGCGGACAATTTCGAGCTGCCTTGCATCGCCGCCGATAATGGCGATTTTCATCCCTGTCAGCATGTATATTTCACCTTCTTTTTTAAAGATCCTAACACTTATCAATCACTACTCCAACATACTATGTCATGACCTTGTTTTAGGTGATTTGCTTTATTTATTTTCCTGTAAAAACGTTAAATATAAAAAAATCCGGTACAACTATCCCTGTAAGTTTGGGATAATTGCACCGGACCTTTGTTTAAGTCGGTTCATCCTTATTTGGTATATCAATAATAATCATGTCAGTGCCGATTTTTTTTATGTGGGACCAAGGCACTCGCAGTTCATCCCCTGTTTTGCGGAAACCAAACCACTTTAGAGAAGGGATCAGCAATGTTTTAATTTGCCCATCCTTTTCATTAATCTCCAAATCGGTTTGTCCGAGCATGCCAAGGCGGACGGCGTTTTTGACATCCACTAGCTCTTTTCCGCTCAATTCGCTTAGTCTCATCCTCTTATTCCTCCTTAGATATGTTTATTCTATTAATCATATCGCTCGGTGGAAGGATTTAGACTAGCTAAAAGTATTTTTATGTAACTCCTTCTATATTATAGAAGGCTTTTTGGCAGTTGACCGTCTGGACTGATAAGGGATACAGAATAGGAGTCAGTGAAAATTTGATGTGCCATTTTATTCACGTCCGCATTAGATACCTTATCTATCTTCGTAATTATTTCGTCTAATGTATGATGTTTACCAAGCAGCAATTCATTTTTGCCATTTCGGCTCATTCTGCTGTTTGTGCTCTCTAAGCTTAACATCAAGCTGCCTTTTAATTGTTCCTTGCTGTTCGCTAACTCTTTTTCTGTAATGCCGTCTCGTTTGAGAGTCTCAAGCGTTGTCTGAATCGTTTCATATAGCTCATCAAGCTGCTTTGCACCAGTTCCTCCGTAAATCGTTACAATTCCACTGTCTTGGAAGGAGGAATGATAGGAAAAGACAGAATACGCTAATCCCTTTTGCTCCCTTACATCTTGGAATAATCGGCTGCTCATGCTTCCGCCCAAAATATTATTCAGAGATATTAAACTATACATGTCTTCATGACCAACCTTCAGTCCTTCATATCCAAGACAAAGATGCGCCTGTTCTGTTTCCTTTTTACGTGAAACCCTGTTCGTATGGAAGGCTGGTTCACTGATTACCGCTTCACTTTTGCCAGCTTCAAACGCGCCAAAGTATTTCTCTACTTCCGCAATAAAGCTTTCCGTAACATTCCCAGCAATGGAAATAACCGTGTTTTCCGGTGTATAGTGGTCAAACATATATTCTCTTAATGTATCGCCATTAAAGGTACTTAACGTTTCCTCTGTTCCTAAAATAGGATATCCAAGCGGGTGCTTTTCATAAACTGCCTGACTTAATAAATCATGAACAATATCATCAGGAGTGTCTTCATACATTTTTATTTCTTCATAAACAACATTTTTTTCTTTCTTTAGCTCTCCCTCTTCAAAGGTAGAATGGAAGAACATGTCTGCAAGCACTTCAAGTGCAAAATCAGAATGTGTATCAAGCACTTTTGCATAATAGCAAGTATACTCTTTTGAAGTAAATGCATTTACTTGCCCGCCAATGCTATCAAAGGATTCTGCAATTTCTCTTGCATTTCTTGTTTTTGTTCCTTTAAAAAACATGTGCTCCAAAAAATGGGATACTCCATTGTTTTTTTCGTCTTCATTTCTTGAACCAGTGCCTATCCATACACCAATAGCTACAGAGCGAACGGTAGGTATGTTCTCCAGTACTATTCTTACACCGTTTTGGCAAGTATATCTTTTAATCAAGTAAGTTCCTCCTGTTCTCGTTTGCCAAAGTTAACTGCTTGCGACTGCTAGTATATCTCATTATTCGTATTTTTACCAAAAAGTTGTTTCATTATCAAAAATAATTGAATGTGAGATAAATTTTTCCTATCATTCGTTATCTGACATGGAACGTTCCTCGCTAAGCATTTCTGTGACAGTATTAATCTCTAAATCCTTCTGCTTTATTTCGGTTATGAGCTCATCTAAGCTGCTAGAAGTAGATTCTGTTGGATGCATTAATATCATTGCACCATTATGGACCTTGCTCATGACACGCTGCAGCAGCACATCGCGACTTGGTTTTTGCCAATCAATCGTATCAACTGACCACATTAAGGTGCCAAGCTTCTGTTCTTTTGCTATACGGACCACCGCATCATTAAAATAACCGCTAGGAGGCGCAAGCCATGTCACCTGTTTTCCAGTGGTTGCTTCAATCACATCATTTGTCTTCATAATTTCTTGTCTGATCTTCGCTTCACTTATTTTACTCATATCAGGATGTGTATAGGAATGGTTGCCAACCTCATGCCCTGCTTCCACAATCATTTTTGCCAGCTCGGGATTTTTTTGGACCCATCTTCCTTCAAGAAAAAAGCTTGCCTTGACATTTTGCTTTTTTAACGTTGCCAAAATATCTGGTAAATACTCATTTCCCCATGCAACATTAATGAGGAAGCTTACCATTTTTTTATCAGGGTTGCCTTTATAAATAGGAGATGCGGATAAATCGTTGAGGTGAACCTTCGGCTTTAATTGTTTATAAACGAGTTTATGTTCATCAAAAACGCCATCTTTTTTCATCTTATTATAGGAAGCTTTAATGTCGACCTCAAGTCCATTTATGCCTGGGATAGCTTTCCATACCGGATCAATTTTAGCGTCGACAGCATCTATACGATACTTCTTTGCATTACTTTCAATTGTTTCTAATAAATTGCTCTCTTTAGATACTGTAATACTTTCACGGTTATCAACCAAACTTGCTACATATGTATTGGATAATGGATTGTTTACAACAAGCCATGCTGCTAACAGGATTCCAGCCATCGGAATTATTCTTTTCATTCTAAATCCCCTCCTCATAAAACTTTATGTAGAAGGAGGACAAGGTAGAACGATTTGAAAATTGTAATTAACGGAATAACAATTTTGGCTATAAAAAAAGGCAGACCCTTACAATTACCTGCCTGTGCGCAATTGCTGCGTAAAATACAGAAATCATTAGAGTCAAACCTGATTTTTTTAACTTATTATTTTGCGTCTTCTGCTTGTTCTTTTTGCTCTTTTTGTTCTTTTAACACGGCTTTGCGGGAAAGATTTACTCTGCCCTGCTTGTCGATTTCTGTTACCTTCACAAGAATTTCATCTCCGATTGCAACAACATCCTCGACCTTACCGATACGCTCTTCTGCAAGTTCAGAAATATGAACTAGACCGTCTTTACCGTTGAAGATTTCCACAAATGCACCGAATTTTTCAATTCGTTTTACTTTACCAAGATACATTTGTCCCACAACAACCTCACGGACGATATCTTCAATGATTGATTTTGCTTTTTTGTTCATTTCATCGTCTACGGATGAAATAAATACTGTTCCATCTTGTTCGATATCAATTTTAACGCCAGTTTCTTCAATGATTTTATTGATTTGCTTACCGCTTGGCCCAATAACATCACGGATTTTATCTGGGTTAATTGCCATCATCAAGATTTTTGGTGCATATGTGGACAATTCTTCTCTTGGAGTTTGAATTGTTGCCAGCATTGATTCAAGAATTTGCATACGACCAATTTTAGCCTGTTGTAATGCTTCTTCTAAAATTTGTCTTGATAACCCATCAATTTTAATATCCATTTGCAGTGCTGTAACACCCTTAGATGTACCAGCTACTTTAAAGTCCATATCGCCAAGGTGGTCTTCCATACCTTGAATATCTGTTAAGATGCTGTAATGCTCACCTGATTTAATCAGACCCATAGCAATACCAGCAACTGCAGCCTTGATAGGCACACCAGCATCCATCATTGCAAGCGTACTTGCACAAATGCTCGCTTGAGAAGTTGATCCATTAGATTCCAATACTTCTGAAACAAGGCGAATTGTGTATGGGAAATCCTTCTCAGAAGGAATAATTGGTTCTAATGCTCTCTCACCAAGGGCACCATGTCCAATTTCACGACGTCCAGGTCCACGCATTGGTCCTGTTTCCCCTACGCTGAAGTTAGGGAAGTTATAATGATGCATAAAGCGTTTTTCCTCTTCTACACCAAGACCGTCCAAAATCTGAACATCTCCTAATGCACCTAATGTACAAATGCTAAGTGCTTGCGTTTGTCCGCGTGTAAACAAACCAGAGCCATGCGTACGAGGAAGTAAATCAACCTCAGATGACAGTGGGCGAATTTCTTCCAAACCGCGTCCATCAGGTCTTACTTTATCTTCTGTGATTAGTCGGCGAACTTCATTTTTAACAAGTTTATCAAGAATTTGCTTCACTTGCTTCAGCTTGTCCTCATCCGCTTCTTCTGCTTCGAATTTCTCAATAACAGAATTTTTCACTACTTTAATTGCAGCTTCACGTGCATGCTTTTCTTGAACTCTGATTGCATCAAGCATTTCAGCTTCGCAAATCGAGCGAACTTCTGCTTCAATATCTTTGTCAAGCTCATAAAGAACTACATCCACTTTTTCTTTGCCGATTTCTGCCACGATTTTTTCTTGGAACTCAATCAGCTTTTTAATTTCGTCATGTCCAAACATAATTGCTTCAAGCATTACTTCCTCAGGTACTTCTAAAGCGCCTGCTTCAACCATGTTAATAGCATCCTTAGTTCCTGCTACAGCAAGGTTGATATCGCTTTTTTCAGCTTGTTCCACTGTCGGGTTAATGACGAACTCTCCATCAATTCTTCCAACATAAACACCAGCAATTGGTCCGCCAAAAGGAATATCTGATACAGATAAAGCCAATGATGATCCAAACATTGCTGCCATTTCAGACGTACAATCTTGATCAACGCTCATTACAAGGCTGACAACTTGAACTTCATTACGGAAACCATCTGCAAATAGCGGACGGATTGGTCTGTCAATCAAACGGCTCGCAAGGATTGCTCTTTCACTTGGTCTTCCTTCTCTTTTAATGAAGCCGCCAGGTATTTTACCAACTGCATATAGACGCTCTTCATAGTTAACTGTTAAAGGGAAAAAGTCTAAATTTTTCGGTTCTTTAGATGCTGTTGCAGTACTTAGAACAGCTGTATCCCCGTAACGCACCAATGCTGCGCCGTTTGCTTGCTTAGCCAATTGGCCGATTTCGACTGTAAGCTTCCTTCCAGCCCAGTCAATTGAATAGACATGTTTATCTTGTCCCATTCTAAAAACCCCTCTCTGCTCATTTCACTTGTTAGAGGTTTTGGTTATTTAAGTACTACCTAAACCTACATGGATATTTTTTATCATTATCAAAATACTTATTACATATTATTTCAGTTATATTCACTTATGTCAAAGTCAGTATTCACCAACAATTATGTAATTAATCTGTTATATATATATGTCAATAGTTATAGTAGTCTTCTTGCACAAATTGCACAATAAAAAAGCGGGAAAAAGTATCCCGCTTTTTTAAACTATCTACGTAGACCAAGTTTAGTGATTAAAACACGGTAACGTTGAACGTCTTTATTACGTAGGTAAGTTAGTAGATTACGACGTCTACCTACCATTTTCAAAAGACCACGACGTGAGTGATGATCCTTTTTATGTGTACGTAAATGATCATTCAGATTGTTGATAGACTCAGTAAGGACAGCGATTTGAACTTCTGGAGATCCAGTATCGTTCTCATGCGTTTTGTACTCATTGATAAGTTCGTTTTTACGTTCTTGAGTGATTGCCATCCTGTTTCACCTCCTATATCCTATTACACTAATCCCCATTTACTGAGCAAAACGTTGGTGACTCGATTTTGCCAAGCAAAGGTTGTTTTTAGTACGTTTATAAGAATAACCTTTTTTTATAAAAAAAGCAAGAAAATCATCTATTAATTTTTCGTATTGGGGAATACTCTTACACTATCATTCCCAATCTTTTCTTATTTTAAACATTAAGTGTAGCAAAATATTCAACTGCTGTCTGTTTATCCTTGGCAATTTGCTCAACAAGCTCTTGTATGCCATTAAATTTCTTTTCGCTTCTTATCCTTATATGCCATTCAATCGTAATCGTCTTATCATATATCTCTTGATTAAAATCAAAGATATGCGCTTCAATGGACTGAACTGTTTTTTCTGGATGGAATGTAGGCTTCGTACCAACATTACAAACTCCTTCATACCATTTCCCGTCAACTAACACTTTAACTGCATAAACCCCTTTTGGAGGAATAATTTCCTCACCAGCAGCCTCCACATTTGCTGTCGGAAAACCAATTGTTCTTCCGCGCTTATCTCCGTGAATGACACGGCCATGGATGCTGTAATAACGACCAAGCAGCATCGGGATCTTATCCATAGCTCCAGTATTAATATGGGACCTGATAAGAGTTGAGCTCACTTTCTCTCCTTCGAAGGTTTCCTTATTAATTATCGTTATCCCAAATTGGCCGCGGGAATGCTCCTCTAATGTGTCAGAAGTGCCAGCTGCCTTCATGCCATACGTATAATCAAAGCCTGCCACAACATGCTTTGCATGAAGTCCAACTAAGTATTGATCAACAAACTGTTGCGGCTCCAAAGCGGCGAATTCCTTTGTGAAATGAATAATAAACAAGTAATCAACGCCCAGCTTTTCCATCTCAGCTATTTTTGTATCTAATGAAGTAATAAGACCAATTTGCTTTTTTTCTTTTGACAAAACGAGTGACGGATGAGGATCAAATGTCATGACACCTGTTTTTATTCCTAATTCATCTGCTACTTTTTTTGCTTCCCCTATGACCTTCTGATGGCCAAGGTGGACACCGTCAAAGTAGCCCAATGCCATAACTAGGGGAGGAAAATCCATGGAATGCATGTTTTCAATATTATCTATTCTTGCTACTTTCAAACTTGACTCACCTTTTTCCAGCACTAAATAATTTTATTGTTATGCCTGTCTATTTCAAAAACGCTGCTTGCTACTCCAATACCTTCAAGATTTTAGAAGGTTTTATCATTCCCTCTTTAGATGGATGATGTATATAAATGGCCAAAGCCTCTCCCTCTTCTGAAAAAACTGCAATAGGACCATCAACATCCATTAAGTGTGGAGGAGTTTCCAGCACGGCACCGTTCCTGACTCTCATAGCTAATGTATCATTTATTTCGTATTTCGGCAAATAACTAAGCGCATCCTCTATCGGTCTTAAGCTTTGCTCCAATACACCGATGCTTTGCGCCTCTTCAATCTGCTCCAATGTAAGACAATCATCCAATGTCATTGTGGCAGAACGTGTTCTAGAAAGATCCGACATATGAGCAGGGTAACCAAGCTTTTCTCCAATCATTACGGCAAGTGTTCTTATATACGTCCCCTTGCTGCAATCAACCTTAAATCGAAAAGAAACTTTATCTCCTGAAAGAGAATCCCACTCTTCAAGCAATTCAATTTTATAAATAGTCACATTCCTTGTTGGTCTTTCTACTTCTATTCCAGCTCTGGCATATTCATAAAGCCTTTTGCCATTTACCTTGACAGCAGAATACATTGGCGGTGTTTGTGAGATAACACCTGTTAATGATTGTAGAACCTCTTCAACCTGTTCTCTTGTAATACTGCCTTTCACCCTTTTTTCTTCTACTTTTTCACCAGAGCTGTCTTCTGTTGTCGTAGAATATCCGATTGTAACCTCCCCTTCATACGACTTTCCAGCATCAGTTATGTATTCAGCAACCTTTGTCGCCCTTCCTAAACAAATCGGAAGAACACCAGTAACATCAGGATCTAAAGTACCTGTATGACCGATTCTTTTCATGCGCAATATTTTACGAAGCTTAAACACGCAATCATGTGATGTCATGCCCTTCGGCTTCCATAATGGTAAAATACCCTCCATATATGCAAATCCTCTCCTTCAAAGCTTAATGCTTTTATTAAATAAAATGACCCCTATTGTCTATTGTTTCAAAAACAAAGAGAGCGTACTCTCTTTGTTTTTGAGAACAGAAGGAAATAGGAGTCATTTACAGAAAAAGTCTTATTTATCTGAATCAGATTCTTTTGCAATTTGATGTAGCAATGTATCAATTCTGTTTCCATAATCAATAGACTCATCAAATTCAAAAGTAATCTCTGGTGTTTTGCGCAAGCGGATTCTTTGTCCAATTTCTGAACGTATAAACCCTTTCGCTTTTGCAAGCCCGTTAAGGGTATTTTCTCGTTGCTCTTGATCTCCAAGTACAGAAATATACACAGTTGCCTGTTGCAAGTCTCCTGTTACTTGAACATCTGTTACAGTAACAAAGCCTATGCGAGGATCTTTAATTTTTCTGCTAATGATCTCACCAAGCTCTTTTTTCATTTGTTCACCAACACGGTTTGGTCTAAGGCTCATAACATTCTCACCTCATTCTATTAAAGCCATTCTATAGCTGTAGTCGCAGCTTCGATTTCCGGGAAAGAATCAATCAGCTTTAAAGCATTCTGAAGCTCTCTTTCTGCTGCAACCTTTACAGATGCAACCGTTACGATAGCGATCTCTGCCCGTTGCCACATATCCTGGAAGCCAACCTCCGACACAGCTATATTATATTTTTGTTTCAAGCGATCCATGATTCGCTGTAAAACAGCACGCTTCTCCTTCAGTGAATGAGCATCATAAATGATACATTCAACTGTCAGCAGACCTGTTATCATTTGCGCTCAATTTCTTGCATGATATAAGCTTCAATGATGTCTCCTTCTTTCATATCATTGAAGTTCTTAATAGTAATACCACATTCGTATCCTTGAGAAACCTCTTTCGCATCATCCTTGAAGCGTTTTAATGCATCAATTTCACCCTCAAAGATAACAATGCCATCTCTGATAATGCGAATACCGCTGTCTCTTGTGATTTTACCATCTGTTATATAAGAACCAGCAATTGTTCCGATTTTAGAAACTTTGAATGTTTGGCGTACCTCAGCCTGGCCGATAACTTTCTCTTCGAATTCAGGATCAAGCATACCCTTCATCGCTGCTTCAATCTCTTCAATTACTTTATAAATGATGCGGTGCAAGCGTACATCCACTGCTTCTGCATCTGCTGCTCTTTTCGCATTGACATCAGGTCTTACGTTGAAGCCGATAACGATAGCATTAGAAGCTGCTGCAAGCGTGATGTCAGATTCATTAATAGCACCAACACCTGTATGGATGATTTTAACATTTACGCCTTCTACTTCGATTTTGTAAAGTGCTGCTGCAAGCGCCTCAGCTGAACCTTGAACATCTGCCTTCATGACGATATTCAAGTCTTTCATTTCACCTTGCTTCATGTGCTCAAACAGATTGTCTAGGCTAATTCTAGCCTTTTCTGATCTTTGTGCTTGGATCGCATCAGAAGAACGTGCTTCCCCGACTTGACGTGCTGTTTTTTCGTCTTTAAATACAACGAAACGGTCGCCGGCTTGTGGTACTTCATTTAAGCCAGTTATTTCAACTGGTGTAGATGGACCAGCAGTTTTAACACGACGTCCAAGGTCATTAACCATTGCACGAACACGACCAAATGTGTTACCGACAACAATTGGATCACCAATATTTAATGTTCCATTTTGTACTAACAGTGTTGCAACAGAACCTTTACCTTTATCCAATTCTGCTTCAATAACAGTACCAACAGCATTGCGATTTGGGTTTGCTTTATATTCTTCTACTTCACTTACAAGTAGAATCATTTCAAGCAGTGTATCAATTCCTTCACCAGTTAATGCAGATAGCGGTACAAAGATAGTTTCTCCACCCCAAGCCTCTGGTACTAATCCATGTTCTGTCAATTCCTGCATTACTCTATCAGGGTTTGCAGTCGGCTTATCCATTTTGTTAACAGCTACGATAATTGGAACCTCAGCTGCTTTCGCATGGTTAATTGCTTCGACAGTTTGTGGCATTACTCCATCATCTGCAGCAACTACAAGGATAGTGATATCCGTAATTTTTGCTCCACGTGCACGCATTGTTGTAAACGCAGCATGTCCCGGTGTATCAAGGAATGTGATTTTTTTGCCGTTATCTTCGATTTGGTATGCACCGATATGCTGTGTGATTCCACCAGCTTCGCCAGCAGTTACCTTCGTGTTACGAATGCTGTCAAGCAATGTTGTTTTACCATGGTCAACGTGACCCATAATTGTAACAACAGATGGACGTTCGATAAGCTCAGCAGCTTCATCATCCCCAAAGTAAACTTCAAGGTCTGTCGCATCCACCTTAATTTCTTCTTCTACTTCTACACCATAATCTCCAGCAATCAATTCAATTGCATCTTTGTCAAGATCTTGGTTGATCGTAGCCATTACACCAAGCATGAATAATTTTTTGATGATTTCAGAAGGTTCACGATGCAGTTTTTTTGCAAGCTCTGCAACCGTTAAAGAATCACTGAACGTAATTTTTGTTGGCAATTCTTTTTCTTTTTTAGGAGCTGGAGGAGCTACTGGAGCTTGTTTCCCCTTGTTGCGATTATTGTTGTTTCTGTTTTTATTATTGTTGTTATTATTGCTTTTTGGTTTGTTGAAACCTGGTTTTGAATTATTGTTTTTTGTTTGAGTTGTTTTTCCTTTTTCAGCCATTGCATCACTTTCTTCTTCATAAGTTGCCGCTATATTTTTCGACCCAGCAATCTTATTGTTATTTTGTATTGCTTCAGTACTTTTATTATATACGCTATCTAATTTCTTAATTGCGTCGTCTTCTAATGTTGTCATATGGTTTGACACTTCTACGTTCATGTCTTTTAGTTTTGTAATAACATCTTTACTTGATATGTTGAATTTTTTTGCGTATTCGTAAACTCGCATTTTACTCATCATTTCACCCCCGCAAGAATTAATCGAGCAGTGTTAAAAGTTTTTTTGCAAATCCATTATCCAAAACAGCGACAACCACTCTTGCTTCCTTGCCAATCGATTGTCCGAGCATTTCCCTGTCTGGCACCATTTTCACTGGAACTTTATAGGAATTGCTCTTGTCCATGATTTTTTTGGCCGTGTTTTGTGAAGCATCTTCCGACAATAATATTAGTTTTGCATTTCCGCTTCTAATTTCTTTTACGGTAAGTTCCTCACCTGAGGTAATTTTCCGTGCTCGATTTGCTAAGCCAAGTAATGACATCCATTGATTATTTTTCATTTGGATTGTCCTTGCTCCTTCTCTATTAAATCCAGCAGCTCTTCGTATACCGAATCCTCAATTGCCACGTCAAGCTGGTTTGCCAGAATATTCTTCTTCTTGGCTAAAAGTACCGCTTCTTTATCCTTAGAAAGATAAGCGCCACGTCCCGATTTCTTTCCGGTTAAATCAACCGATACTAGACCTTCTTTCGAGCGAACGATGCGAACCAGTTCTTTTTTTGGTCTCATTTCACCTGTAGCAACACATTTGCGCATTGGTACTTTTTTGCTGTTCACACTCATTCACCCCAATCAATCTAAATCTTCACTGTTTAAGCGAAACTCTTCCTCATCCTCGTCTGCATCATCAAATGTCAACAAAGATGATTCTGTTGGATATATCCCAGCTTCTCTTGCATCAGTTTCTGATTTGATATCGATTTTCCAGCCAGTAAGCTTTGCAGCCAGACGAGCATTTTGTCCTCTTTTTCCAATTGCAAGTGACAATTGGTAATCAGGAACGATTACTGTTGTAGCCTTTTCTTCTTCATCCACAATTACTTCAAGCACTTTAGATGGACTTAAAGCATTAGCAACGAACACTTTTGGATCCTGGGACCATTGTACAATATCGATTTTTTCGCCTTTTAGCTCATTAACGATTGTCTGTACACGCGTACCTTTAGGACCAACACATGATCCAACTGGATCCACCTCTTCGTTTTCAGAGTGAACGGATATCTTCGATCTGTCACCAGCTTCGCGCGCAACAGATTTAATTTCTACAGTACCATCATAAATTTCAGGCACTTCCATCTCAAACAATCTCTTCAACAAGCCTGGATGTGTTCTTGAAACATAAATTTGTGGACCTTTTGTCGTTTTTTCAACTTTTGTTAAAAACACTTTAATTCGGTCATGTGGCTTGTAGTACTCATTTGGCATCTGCTCATTTGCAGGCAGGATTGCTTCAATCTTTCCTAAGCTCACATAAATGAATTTGCTGTCTTGACGTTGAACGATACCTGTCATGATATCTTCTTCGCGATCAATAAATTCAGAGTAAATGATTCCTCTTTCCGCTTCACGTACACGCTGTGTAACAACCTGTTTTGCTGTTTGTGCAGCAATACGGCCGAAGTCCTTCGGAGTTACTTCTAATTCAACAACGTCTTCCACTTCATAGTTCGGATTTACCTTTTGAGCATCCTCCAATGAAATTTCCAAACGCGGATCAAATACTTCATCGACAACTTCCTTACGTGCAAACACACGCATAGTGCCGGAACCTAAATTTAAATCTATACGAACATTTTGCGCTTGATTGAAATTTCTGCGATATGCTGAAATTAGAGCAGCCTCGATAGCTTCAATAATAACATCACGCGAAATCCCTTTTTCTTTCTCAAGCAATACCAGAGCATCAACTAATTCACTGCTCATGAGAGTGTATCCCCCTTTAACCTCAATGGAAAAATATAGAGCGGAAGCCCTTTGCTCAAACCTGAGAGACGCTGGAGAGTCGGGACAGGAAGTCGTTCTTTGACTTCTTGGCCCGACTTGAAGTGTTCGAAGGTTTAAGGGCTGACGCTTGTTTGATATAGAGCGGAAGTGCCTGGATAAAGGATGGACGGCTAAAATCCCCACGTCCTGTGGGAACGCCGTCCTGACCGACATCCTGTCGCCCCTCGACCAGCATAAGACAAGATGAAGCGGAAAGCCGTCTTTTGCTTTCCGGTCAGCTTGACTTATGACCTCGAGAGGCAAGGCACTGCAGCTCGACTAAATATAGAGCGGAAGCCCTTTGCTCAAACCTAAAGAGACAGCTTACGAGTCGGGACAGGAAGTCGTTCTTTGACTTCTTGGCCTGACTTGAAGTGTTCGAAGGTTTAAGGGCTGACGCAAAAATAAATAAGTGCAAAAGTGCTTGGCTAAATTAGGCCAAAGCACTTCCTTGTTCTTATGAGAAGATTACTGCAAGTCTTGCTTTTGCAATTTTTTCATAAGGAATTTCAATGGTTTTCTTTCTCGTTTTGATTTTCACTTCAACTGTGACAACATTGCCATCAAAGCTTGTAAGAATTCCTTCAAACGTTTTTTCGTTGTCAATCGGTTCATATGTTTTAATATGTACATTTTTCCCAATTGCTTTTTGGAAATCCTTGTCTTTCTTTAGTGGTCTTTCGGCACCAGGAGAAGATACTTCTAAGAAATAGTTTTCTGGAATCGGATCAACTTCATCCAGTTTTTCGCTTAGTTTTTCACTGACTGCTGCACATTCATCAATATCCACACCGTTGTCCTTATCAATGAAAACACGCAAAAAGTAGTTAGGACCTTCCTTTACATACTCAATGTCAACTAATTCTAAGTTTAGATCATCTAATATGGGATTAACCATTTCTTCGACTATTCCTGTTACTTTGCTCAAACTTTTTCCCTCCTTAAGCAAGGAACAAATTAATTGAGGCAAGAATGCAAACTATAGTGGGATGCTTTTCTTGTCTAACCTAATTTTAGTGATTATTTCGCAGATTTGCAGGCATTCTAGTCATGCAAACCTATATGCAAAAAGCTGCATACAACAGGAAAGAGTGGGTTGCCCCACTCTCCATTCGCGAAAGTTATCCTTAGTATTTCCAACTAAACTATACCATAACCACACTATTTATGCAAATAGAAGTCTGGTACAGCAAGGTTCGTTGACCTCATCAATCAGCGCATCCCTATCTTAGAATAATGACAGCTGGTTTTGATCAGGCATGTCACCTAAGCAGCCATGGTTATCCAAATATTCCATGATTGTTTTGGACACCTTTCCGCGCTGCTGTAGATCTTCTTTTGACAGGAATTCACCGTCTTGTCTAGCACGTACAATATTCAATGCCGCATTTGTTCCTAGTCCAGGAATACTGTTGAACGGAGGAATTAAAGAGTCCCCTTCAATAATAAATTCGCTTGCACTTGATTTATATAAATCAACCTTTTTGAAGGTGAAACCACGCTCTACCATTTCAAATGCCAGCTCCATAACAGTCAGCAAGTTTTTCTCTTTCGTTGATGCATCAAGCCCTTTGCCACTAATTTCATCAATGACTGACTTAATGCTTTGTGAACCCTTCACCATTGCATCAACGTCAAAATCTTCAGCCCTTACAGTAAAGTATGCTGCATAGTAAAGGAGTGGAAGATGCACTTTAAAATAAGCAATCCGTACGGCCATTAAAACGTAGGCAGCGGCATGCGCTTTAGGGAACATATATTTTATCTTTTTGCACGAATCTATATACCATTCCGGCACTTCATTCTTGCGCATTTCCTCTTCCATCTCGTCAGACAAGCCTTTCCCTTTACGCACACTTTCCATGATTTTGAAAGCGAATGCTGGCTCTAATCCCTGATAAATCAGATATACCATGATGTCATCACGACACCCGATAACTTCACTCAAATTACAAATATTATTGTGAATGAGCTCTTGGGCATTACCAAGCCAAACGTCTGTACCATGTGAAAGTCCAGAAATTTGGACAAGCTCTGAGAAAGTAGTTGGTTTTGTATCTTCAAGCATTTGGCGCACGAATTTTGTACCAAACTCCGGGATACCGAAAGTACCTGTCTTACAATTTATTTGTTCTGCTGTAACACCTAACGAATCTGTGCCACTGAAAATTTTCATTACTTCAGGGTCATCTGTCGGGATTGTTTTCGGATCAATACCGCTCAAATCCTGAAGCATCCTAATTACGGTCGGATCATCGTGTCCAAGAATATCAAGCTTCAACAAATTATCATGGATGGAATGGAAATCAAAGTGCGTTGTTTTCCATTCTGAATTTCTATCATCTGCCGGAAATTGAATCGGCGAGAAATCATAAATATCCATATAATCCGGAACTACGATAATTCCGCCTGGATGCTGACCAGTAGTTCGTTTTACACCAGTGCAGCCTGCTGCAAGCCGGTCAATTTCAGCACCTCTGATTTGTAGATTATTATCCTGCTGGTATGCCTTTACATACCCATAAGCTGTTTTATCTGCAACAGTTCCTATTGTTCCTGCACGGTAAACATATTCCTCACCAAACAGCACCTTTGTGTAATTATGGGCTTTTGGCTGATATTCTCCGGAGAAATTCAAATCTATATCGGGAACCTTATCTCCTTTAAATCCAAGGAAGGTTTCAAATGGAATATCATGTCCGTCCTTTTTATATCTGATTCCGCAATTAGGGCAGTCCTTGTCAGGCAAATCGAAGCCTGAACCGACAGAACCGTCATTGAAGAATTCTGATTGCTTACAGCTTGTACACACATAATGTGGTGGCAGCGGGTTAACCTCGGTGATTTCTGTCATTGTAGCAACGAATGATGAACCGACAGATCCACGCGATCCTACCAGGTATCCATCATCCAAGGATTTTTTAACGAGCTTGTGAGAAATCAAGTAAATAACGGCGAATCCATGGCCGATGATACTTTTTAATTCCTTCTCTAGCCTTGCCTCTACTATTTCAGGGAGCTCATCACCGTATATGCTTCTGGCCATGCTGTAGCTCATTTCCCGCATTTCTTCGTCTGCACCTTCAATTTTCGGTGTATACAAATCATCTTTGATCGGCTTGATTTCATCAATCATGTCGGCAATCTTATTACTGTTTGCCACTACAATCTCTTTTGCCTTTTCTTCTCCTAAGAAACGGAAGCCGTCGAGCATTTCATTTGTCGTCCTGAAATGAACATCAGGCAGCTTATGCCTGTTCAACGGGTTGGCACCGCCTTGTGAGCCGACCAATATCTGTCTGTATATTTTATCGTTCGGATTATGATAATGCACATTGCCTGTTGCGACAACTGGAATATCCAGCTTTTCGCCTAGCTTAACGATATTGCCAATAATCTCTTCTAATGCCTTCTGGTCCTGAACAAGCTCCATTTCGATTAAATGGGCATACACTTCTTTCGGCATAACCTCTAAATAATCATAGAATGGCGCTACACTCTCTACTTCTTCCGGCGCTTTTTGCATCATAGACTCAAATACTTCCCCTTTATCGCAGCCAGACCCGACAAGCAGTCCTTCTCGATGCTTTTGCAGGACAGAACGCGGGATACGCGGTACACGGTAGAAGTAGTTTAAATGGGATATCGAAACGAGTTTAAACAAGTTCTTCAATCCGACATCATTTTGAGCGAGCAGTGTACAATGATATGGACGGGCTCTTTGATAAGCATTCCCTTGTCCCATATTTTCGTTTAGCTGATTATGGTTTATAATGCCTTTTTCCTGTGCATCCTTCAGCATTTTTAATGCTAGATAACCTGTTGCCTCCGCATCATAAATCGCGCGGTGATGCTGTGTTAATTCAATATCGAATTTTTTGGCAAGTGTATTCAAGCGATGGTTTTTCATCTCTGGATACAAGAACCTACCAAGCTCTAACGTATCTATGACAGGATTATCTGCTTTTGGCATACCTGCTTTTTGATAGCCAACATTGATGAACCCTACGTCAAAGGAAGCGTTATGAGCAACAAGAATATCGTCTCCGGCCCACTCTTTAAACTTGCGTAAAACAATATCGATTTCAGGAGCACTCTGAACCAAATCATCTGTAATTCCAGTCAAATTGATAGTTGTAGCTGACAGTCTGTGATGGGGATTTGCGAATGATTCAAAACGGTCAATAATTTCTCCATTATGAATTTTCACTGCCGCCAATTCAATAATTGTATTGTAAACGGCAGATAAACCAGTCGTTTCAACGTCAAATACTACGTAAGTCGCATCTTCTAAAACCAAGTCCTTTTCATTGTAGGCAATTGGCACACCGTCATCAACTAAGTTTACTTCTACACCGTACAGAATCTTCACGTCATTTTTCTTTCCAGCACCAAACGCTTCTGGGAATGACTGTGCAACTGCATGATCTGTAATAGCAATTGCTTTGTGGCCCCATTTTTTCGCTTGGCCAACGAGTGCGCCGACAGATGAAACAGCATCCATTTGGCTCATAGGTGTGTGGAGATGGAGCTCCACTCGTTTTTCGCCTTCTTTAGCTGTATCCTGTCTTTCCACAGGCTTTATTTCATTCAAATCATTTCCGATCATTACCAGGTCTCTGACAAAGGTATCGTTTTGAATACTGCCTCGGGCTCTTAGCCACATTCCCTTTTTAACAAGCTGGAATAATGCAGCATCTTCCTTATCTCTTGAGAACATCTTCACCATAATAGAGCTGGTGTAATCTGTGATCTTGAATGTCAGTAATGTTCGTCCACTACGAAGCTCTTTTGTTTCTGCAAAGAAAACATATCCTTCAATCGTTACGCGTCTTTCCTCATCAATAATTTCCTCAAGACGTCGGTAGTCGCTGTCATCCTTGATTGTTAAGCCGATGGAAAGTGGACCTGACGGAATACTTGCATCTCCCGCTTCTTTGTCAGCCTCCATCTTCTGAATATCAAGCATTGCTTGTTTGCCGCGTTCCTGGTCCTCGATTTTTTTCGCTTCAAGGAACTGTGCATACGCGTCATTCGCTTCCTGTTGAGTCACTTCTGTATCAATCATTAAGGTCGGGAAGCCAAAGTACTGATAAGCATTCGTTATCATATCAGCATATTTACGCTTAATGGCCAAGCCTTCCATTTCGTTGTTAACGAAGATGGTTAATTTGTTCCCCTGGATTTTCGGCACTTGTTCATTAAGTAGTTTAATGAGCGGTGGAGCAATTCCCTGCATTTGTTCAATACATGCAGACCAGTAATCCCTTATAAGCAATTCATCTGCAAGACCTTGCTGGACATTTATATTAAATGTCACAGATGCAATATGCTCAAAGTTGCTGATTAGCTTACTTGTAAACAGCTGGTATATGTTATAAGGAATAATGTTTTCAAACAAAAAATGAAAATGCCATTTCTTCGCTTTTCTTTCAATAATAATCTTGTCAATTTTAGCATTTTGAAAATGGGATACAATCGCATCATCTGTTAATTGAAGCTGCTGCAATAGCAATTGAAATCGTTCCAATTTCCCTTCTATTCCTGCCATTTGTTCTCCCCTAACTTTTCTTAATATCTATACTGGCACAATGTCCAAGCTACATTATATCATAATCCTTTTTTACTTTTAGGAATAAAGACTGCTTAAATGTTGGCAATTTAAAGAACTAGTACGACTTTCCTCACATCAAGCAATTCATGAAAAAAGCTACAGCCTATTAACGAAGGCTGTAGCTTTATTTACTTAGTTAGCAAGAAGCTTAGAAATAGTTTCAAGCAGTTCATCTACATGAACTTCATGTACTTCACCGTTGCTTCTTTCTTTCAACTCAACAATACCTTCTGCCGCTTTTTTACCAACAGTTATGCGAATTGGTAAACCGATTAAATCAGAATCAGCAAACTTAACTCCTGCTCTTTCTGCACGGTCATCAACAAGCACATCATATCTGTTGTCCTTCAAGCTTTTATATAGCTTGTCTGTCAACTCTGTTTGAGCCTCATCCTTAACATTAACTGTGATCAAATGCAAATCAAATGGTGCAATTGTTTTCGGCCAAACGATACCTTTTTCATCATTAAATTGCTCTACAACTGCTGCCATTGTTCTCGAAACGCCAATTCCGTAGCAGCCCATAATAATAGACTGTGAACGACCATTTTCATCAAGGTAGCTAGCACCCATTGCTTCGCTATAGCGTGTACCTAGCTTAAAGACATGACCAACCTCGATACCTTTTGCAAATACGATGGAACCTTTGCCATCTGGAGAAACATCTCCTTCTTGGATGAAACGCAAATCTGCATATTGGCTAACAGCAAAGTCTCTGTCTGGGTTAACATTAATATAATGATAGTCTTCATCATTTGCTCCGCAAACACCATTAACAATATATTGGACTGCACTATCAGCAATTACTTGCACGTCTTTGACACCGATTGGGCCTAATGAACCAACACTGCATCCTAGGATTGTTTTTGTTTCCGCTGCATCAGCTAGCTCAACATTTGTAGCTTCAAGCAGGTTTTTCAGCTTAATATCGTTCACTTCATGATCGCCGCGAACTAACACAAGAACATGGCTTTCATCTACTTTGAACAGCAATGACTTGATGCATTTATTTTCAGCCACATTTAAGAATGATGCAACTTGTTCAATTGTTTTAACATTTTCCGTCTTCACTTTTTCTAGCGCACCATGAGGCTTGTCCTCTTTTTCATAGGAAGTGATAACTGGTGCCATTTCAATATTAGCCGCATAACTAGAATCCGTAGAATAAGCGATTGTATCTTCTCCAACTTCAGAAAGAGCCATGAATTCATGTGTATCTTTACCACCCATCGCTCCGCTGTCAGCGATAACTGCACGGAAATTCAAACCGCATCTTTCGAAAATATTGCAGTATGCTTGGAAGATAGCATCATATACTTCACCTAAGCTTTCATGAGAGCTATGGAAAGAGTAAGCATCCTTCATGATGAACTCACGTCCGCGTAAAATCCCAAATCTAGGGCGTTTTTCATCTCTGAACTTTGTTTGAATTTGATAAAGAGATAGTGGCAAACGTTTGTAAGACTTAATTTCATCTCTAATTAGGCTAGTGATTACTTCCTCATGTGTTGCACCAAGCGCAAACTCCCGATCATTACGGTCATTCAAACGCATTAATTCTGGTCCGTATGAATACCATCTGCCAGACTCCTGCCATAGCTCCGCTTGCTGCAATGCAGGCATTAGAAGTTCTACAGAGCCAGAGTTGTCCATTTCCTCACGGATAATATGTTCTATTTTTTTAAGTACTTTATTAGCCAATGGAAGATAGGAGTAAATTCCGCTTGCATTTTGTCTAATATACCCTGCGCGCAAAAGTAGCTGATGGCTTTTGATTTCTGCATCTGCTGGAACTTCCCTTAAGGTCGGGATTAACATTTTACTTTGTTTCATTATTAGCACCTCTATTTAAATTTTACAAACAGGCCATGAAGGAAGGTGAGGTCCACGTTCTCCTCACCCATTCAGTCCTTTTAAAAAACAATTATTTATTTAAGAAAGAATCGTTGAATATCGTTCCAAGTAACAACAATCATCAACAGCATCAGCAATGCAAAGCCAATAAAGTGGACAATTCCTTCCTTATGCCTATCAATCGGCTTTCCTCTAATTGCCTCAATCGCAAAGAAGATCAATCTTCCGCCGTCAAGAGCCGGCAGTGGCAATAAGTTCATAATTCCAAGGTTAATACTAAGTATAGCAGCCCATCTCATCAACGAATAGATGCCTGATTGCGCAACTGTGTCCGTTGATTTATAAATGCCGACAGGTCCACTCAATGCATCAATCGAAAATTGCCCTGTTACCAGTTTTCCAACTGCACCGATAATGGTCTTTGTCCAAGTATAAGTTTCAGTAACACCATACTGGAATGCTTTTAACGGTGATTTTTCCATAGGGCTGTATACACCAACAAGTCCAATCTTTTCTCCGTCTTCCACTTCTGTTTCTTTAGGAGTAACATCAACAGTCATTTCTTTCCCGTCACGGACTAGTAGGAATTCCAGCTCTTCACCCGGGCTCTTTTGGATGATTGACACTACATCATTCCAAGTAGAAACCGATTGACCATCAATACTTAGAACAGTGTCTCCTTCTTTTAACCCAGCACTTATTGCTACACCATCATCCGTTAATTTCCCTAGCTGAGGTTCATTAGATGGCATGCCTTGTGTTAGTGCAATGATGACAAACACGACGAACGCTAGAACAAAGTTCATCATTGGTCCAGCGAATATTGCTATTGTACGCTGCCATAACGTTTTGCTATTAAACTGACGGTCATATGGAGCGATTTGTGTTTCAATACCATTTTCGATAATAACTGCTTCTCTGTTGATCTGAAACACTTGCAGTTCTTCATTAATGTCGTCTTCTGCATATCCTTTCACCACTAAATCATGATCTAGATCTGCAGCTTCTACATTAATTATTCTGGCATCTGGATATTTTTCTTTATTGTTGAGAATAAGCTTCTCAACTTTTCCATCTTTGCCAAAAAGCAGTCCAATTCGATGTCCTGCTTTAATCTCAATCATTTCAGCGTCTTCTCCCGCCATGCGTACAAATCCGCCTAATGGAAGAAGACGAATCGTGTACGTGGTTTCTCCTCTTTTCTGAGAAAAGACTTTCGGACCGAATCCTATTGCAAATTCCCGACAGAGAATGCCTGCCCTTTTTGCAAACACGAAGTGCCCTAATTCATGAAAAAACACTAACGCACCGAAAATGATAATAAAAGCAACTACTGTATACAATATATAACCACCTTTTTATAGAAGTGTGCTTGCATTTTTTCTCGTTTCTTGATCAACCTCTTGTATAATAGCAAGGCTTGGATTTGTAATAGAACGATGATTATTCAACGCGCTTTCGATCAGCTCCTCAATTTGCAGGAAGCTGATTTCCCCTTTCAAGAACCTGGAAACAGCCACTTCATTGGCAGCATTAAGGACAGTCGGTAGCGTACCGCCAGCTTTTCCCGCTTCTATGGCAAAATGCAGGCAGCGGAAGCGTTCAAGATCCATATCTTGAAAATGCAGCTTCCCGATTTTCGCCAAATTCAATCGTTCTGACGACTGTAGCGGCAGCCTATCCGGATATGTCAGTGCATACTGGATAGGTACCTTCATATCTGGTGTGCCAAGCTGAGCGAGAACACTGCTGTCATGGAACTCAACCATTGAGTGGATGATACTTTCCTTATGTAATAAGACATCAATTTTATCATAAGGCAATCCAAATAACCAAAATGCCTCAATAACTTCCAACCCTTTGTTCATCATTGTTGCCGAATCAATCGTAATTTTGGCACCCATTGACCAGTTTGGATGCTTCAAAGCATCCTCCACTGTTACATGCTTTAAATCATCTCTGGACAAATCACGAAAGCTTCCGCCAGACGCTGTAATAATTAATCTGTCAATATTCTTTTCTCTTTCACCTTGTAAGCATTGATAAATGGCTGAATGCTCACTGTCAACAGGCAGGATGGAAACATTATTCTTTTTTGCTGCTTCCATTACCAAATGACCTGCAGTCACCAATGTTTCCTTATTAGCAATGGCAATTGTTTTTCTAGCTTCAATCGCTTGCAAAGTAGGATAAAGGCCAACACTACCTAATACAGCATTGACGAGTACTTCTGCTTTATCAAATACAGCAACCTCGACCAAACCTTCTTGGCCAAACATTATTTTTGTATTTGGAAATTCAGCTTTTAATGTATCACAATCTTTCTTTTCAAAAACCGATACAAGAGAAGGCTTGAATTCTGAAATAATCTTTCTTGTCAGCTCCAAATTTTTGCCTGATGAAAAGGCAACAAGCTTAAAGCTTTCCGGATGCTCTCTTATAACATCCAACGTTTGTGTCCCAACCGAACCGGTTGCTCCCAATAAACTTATATGTTTCATTGTCTCACTCCCAGACCATGTTGCATTTCTTTTTTCCTTTGTTATTTGTATACATTGTTAAATAAAAGCAGTCTTCCAAGATTATTCGATTATAGCTTACCTAGCATGTCTAAAATAAAATACAGCAATGGCCATACAAATAATAAACTGTCGAAACGGTCTAAAATACCACCGTGTCCAGGCAATATTCTCCCGGAATCTTTTACACCGTAATGGCGTTTTAATGCAGACTCTGCCAAATCACCAATTTGTCCAAAAATAGACAAAATAATTGTGATTAAAGGTATTATAGACCATTCTATGTAGCCGAACACATAAAATAGAACCGCAACTACTACAGCACATACAATGCCCCCAACAAAACCTTCAACTGTTTTATTTGGACTGATTTCCGGCCATAACTTTCTTTTGCCGAATGCTCGTCCAATGAAGTAGGCCCCTGAATCTGTAGCCCAAATAATAAATAAGGAGTATACAAGCATTGTCAGATCATTATTGCTTATCTGTACAAAGAAATGGAAGCCCACGCCTATATAGAGTACGGAAAGGACAGAAAAGCCGACGTCGTCAAATGTAAACTTGTTTTTAGATGCGACCATGTAGGTTAAATAAAGGAGGATTGCAAGCAATCCGATTTCTGTTTTGGACAAGTTCCAGTCAGCGAGAAAACCGATGTACTCATCTGGAAGAATAAATATCCATGTTACTAGCAAGGAAAGCACACCGCTAAATGACCATAAGTGCAGTTTTCTCATTTTCAGCAGCTCATATAAAGCGATGGCGCCAATTAAAAATGTGAACAGCACTAAAGGCATATCACCAAGCAGGATAAACAGGATAAACACAGCTGCTGCAAGTACTCCTGTTATAATTCTCTGTTTCATACATTCACAACCCTTATTAGACTCCTCCAAAACGCCGCTGGCGATTTTGGAATACTTCGATTGCTTCGATTAAATGCTCTTCTTTAAAATCTGGCCAGAGAACATCTGTAAACCAAAGCTCTGTATAGGCAAGCTGCCACAACATAAAATTGCTTATCCGGATTTCACCGCTTGTGCGAATGAGCAAGTCTGGATCATTTAATCCGCCAGTCATCAAGTAAGATGAAAAAACTTCCTCTGTAATTCCATTTGCATCAAGCTCTCCGGTTTGGCTATCTTTAACGATGTTGTTAACTGCTTGCAGAATTTCTGATCTGCTTCCATAATTCAAAGCAAAATTCAAATTCAAGCCAGTATTATTTTTTGTTTTTTCCACCGCATTATCCAAAGCTTTTAAGGTATGTTCCGGAAGCTTTTCTGTATAGCCAATTGCCGTTACACGAACATTCTTCTCCATTAGCTCTGGCAAGAAGGTGCTTAAGAATTGTTCTGGCAGTGACATTATATAATCAACTTCCGTTTTTGGCCGTTTCCAATTCTCAGTAGAAAAGGCATATAGGGTCAAAACTTTTATTCCCAATTCATCGGCCATCTTTGTAATACGTTTTACACATTTCATTCCTTCATGATGGCCAGCTATTCTTGGCAGCTTTCTTTTCTTTGCCCATCTCCCATTACCATCCATAATAATGGCGACATGCTCTGGAATTTTCTGCTGCTTCACATTGCTTATTTGGTCTTGGAGAGTTTTAGTAGTGGTCCCCGTTTTCCATAACCTTAATTTGTTAAACATACTATTGTTCCTCCAAAGTAGATCCTCTCACATCATCTATATCCTTCATTACATTCTGTTCTTATATAATTAACTAAATAAACTTCAAAATTACCTGTAAATGCAAGCAAAAGTGAGGGCAGGCTTACATGTTCCCTTTATATCTTAAAGGAAACTAGTCTTCATAAGCAACCAAAAATAAAAATAGCCGATAATAATGCGAAAAAACCCCCTAATAATAGAGGGTTTCAGACTTTACTTTTGATCCCATCTCCTGTTCCAGACCATTTATATTAACTATTAAATGTCCTGTTGGCATGGCTGATGGCAGCACCTAGCCTTAAGCATTAACCAGCAAGGCATTGATGGTAAAGGTCAGTCATCTTCGTATCGGCAATTATGTTTTTTGCAACAGCAGTCAACAATTATACCTCTAAAATTTCTTTTTCTTTTTCTTTAGTCAATGCATCAACTTTACTGATATATTCATCTGTTAACTTTTGAATGTCATCACTGAAGCCGCGAAGTGCATCTTCCGTTATGTCACCATTCTTTTCAAGCTTCTTCAAGTCATCATTTCCGTCTCTGCGGATGTTGCGGATAGCAATTTTTGCATCTTCAGATTCTTTTTTGACGTTTTTCACAAGCTCTTTACGGCGTTCTTCTGTCAGCATTGGGATTGTCAAGCGAATGATGTTACCGTCATTCGTTGGATTTAAACCAATATCAGACTTCAAGATAGCTTTTTCAATATCACCTAAAATGGATTTATCATATGGTTGAATAACAAGAAGTCTTGCTTCAGGCACGCTGATTCCAGCCACTTGATTTACTGGTGTCGGAGCACCATAATAATCTACAGAAATTCTGTCAAGAAGGGCAGCATTAGCTCTTCCTGCACGGATACTTGCAAGCTCACGAGAATAGCTTTGAATTGCTTTATCCATTCTTTCCTTTGTACTTGAAATAACTTGTTTCGGCATTATTTTTTCCCCCTTACTAATGTTCCTATTTTTTCACCCATAACTGCTCTTTTAATATTTCCTTCATCCGTGATAGAAAATACGATCAGTGGAATATCATTGTCCATACATAGGGATGATGCGGTTGAATCCATTACAGCAAGTCCATCCTTAATCACATCAAAATATGTCAGCTCATCATACTTTGTTGCCTCTTTGTCTACTCTTGGATCTGCTGAGTAAACACCATCTACATTGTTTTTCGCCATCAAGATAACTTCTGCTTCGATTTCTGCAGCTCTTAAAGCAGCAGTAGTATCAGTTGAGAAGTATGGATTTCCTGTACCTGCCGCAAAGATCACGACACGTTTTTTCTCAAGATGACGAATGGCACGTCTTCTGATGTATGGTTCAGCTATTTGTCTCATATCAATTGATGTCTGCACACGTGTTTCAATGCCCATTTGTTCTAAACTGTCCTGCAGGGCTAAAGAGTTCATGATAGTGGCAAGCATGCCCATATAATCAGCATTTGCTCTGTCCATGCCCATTTCCTCACCGATTTTACCTCTCCAGATATTACCGCCGCCAACAACTACTGCTGCTTCCACACCTAGTTCAGCAATTTCTTTTACTTGCTCTGCTACATCTTTGATAACTGTAGGATTAATACCAAAGCCTGCTTCTCCAGCTAATGCTTCCCCACTCAATTTTAGAACAACACGTTTATATTTTGGATTACTCATGGAAACCTCCGTATGTATTAAATGTCTTTAAAAATAGGGAACACAATGTGCTCCCCTTCTTAAACTTGTCGAAACACTCTCAAAAGCCATTCCATGCTGCAGAGCATTAATGCTTGCAGAGGTTTTGATTAAGAGCGCATTCAATCAAATAACCATTTCATGAATGATTCATGTTATAAGGAACACAGATGTGTTCCTATATTGAAGTCGACAATATTATTTTTTGTTTACTTGGTTCATAACTTCTTCAGCAAAGTTATCTTCACGTTTTTCGATTCCTTCTCCTACTTCGTAGCGAACGAATTCACGTAGAGTTGCACCTTTAGATTCAACGAATTGACGAACCTTTTGGTCAGGATTTTTAACGAAAGTTTGGTCAAGAACACAAACGTCTTCGAAGTATTTGCCAAGACGGCCTTCAACCATTTTCGCAACGATGTTTTCAGGTTTTCCTTCGTTAAGTGCTTGTTGTGTTAATACTTCTCTTTCGTGCTCTACTTCTTCTTGAGAAACTTGGTCACGAGAAACGTATTTAGGGTTAAGTGCAGCGATATGCATAGCAATATCTTTTGCAGCAGCGTCATCAGTAGATCCTTCTAATACTGTTAGAACACCAATGCGTCCGCCCATGTGAAGGTAAGCACCGAAAGCATCGCTATCTGTTTTTGATTTGATTTCAAAACGGCGCAATGAAAGTTTTTCACCAATTTTAGCCATAGCAGTATTGATGTGTGCTTCTACAGTTGTTCCTTCTGTAATATGTTGAGCAGTAGCTTCTTCTACAGTAGCAGGTTTGTTGCTTAGAAGATGTGCTGCAAGTTCTTTAACAAGTACTTGGAAACCTTCGTTTTTAGCAACAAAGTCTGTTTCTGAGTTAACTTCAAGGATTACTGCTTCGTTACCTTCTACAGCGATGTAAGTAGTACCTTCTGCAGCAATACGGTCTGCTTTTTTAGCAGCGCTAGCGATACCTTTTTCACGTAGGAAATCGATCGCTTTTTCGATATCACCGTTTGTTTCAGTTAGTGCTTTTTTACAATCCATCATTCCAGCACCAGTTTTTTCACGAAGTTCTTTAACCATTTGAGCTGTTACAGCCATGTTTGTTTCCTCCTTGTAATATCCGTATGTACGTATACTTATTGTTTGTCCATTTATTATTGCTTTTAAGCAATTCTCTTTAAAAAAAGGTGATAAGAGGGCTGCTCTTTATCACCTTTTCTACAAGTCCCTAAACTAGAGTGTCTAGCAAAAGACTACTAGGTTGATAAAAACCACGGTGTGATCTCTATGCTCTGTTCGTTTTTGTAGCAGACACAGTTATTTTGACTTAAGCAGTTGTTACTTCTTCGCCTTGTTTAGCTTCAAGAATAGCATCTGCCATTTTTGCAGTTAATAGTTTCACAGCACGGATTGCGTCGTCGTTCGCAGGAATAACAACATCAATTTCGTCTGGATCACAGTTTGTATCAACAATTCCAACGATTGGAATATTCAATTTATGCGCTTCAGCAACTGCAATGCGCTCTTTGCGTGGATCTACAATGAACAATGCATCTGGCATTTTTTTCATTTCTTTGATTCCGCCCAAGAATTTTTCCAAGCGCTCAAGCTCTTTGTTCAATTGAACTACTTCTTTTTTAGGAAGTACTTCAAAAGTACCGTCTTCAGACATTCTTTCGATATCTTTCAAACGAGCAATACGTTTTTGGATTGTTTCAAAGTTTGTTAAAGTTCCACCCAACCAGCGTTGGTTAACATAGTATTGACCAGAACGGATAGCTTCTTCTTTAACTGAATCTTGTGCTTGTTTTTTAGTTCCTACGAAAAGAACAGTTCCGCCGTTACCAGCAAGTTCTTTCACATAGTTGTAAGCTTCTTCAACCTTTTTAACTGTTTTTTGAAGGTCGATGATGTAGATACCGTTACGCTCCGTGAAAATGAATTTTTTCATTTTTGGGTTCCAACGGCGAGTCTGGTGACCGAAGTGTACACCAGCTTCAAGCAATTGTTTCATTGAGATTACTGACATGTTTGTTCCTCCTAGTGGTTTTGTTTTCCTCCGCTTTTTTCATATTCAATCAAAACTGTAGCAATACAGCACCAATGATTAAATCCAAAAGCGTGTGTATTAACACCGTTTTTTAATATAGCATATGTATGATAGACAATCAAGCTATTCGTGATTATTTTGTCTAAATTTCAACAATAATTCTATTTCTGTCTTTCCTTTGTTCAATTGTTTAGCAATTTCTTCAATCGTTTTCCCTTGCTCCTCAAGCTCTGTCACTACCTCAAGCAGAGTCTTTTCCTTTTCCTCTGGCTCTTCTTCTTTTTCGACAATTGCTTCATCTGCAATATCCTCTTCTTGAACAGCCTTTTCCTTTTCCTTTTCCTTTTCCTTTTCCTTTTCCTCTGGATTTTGCGGCAAGATTAAGTCCAGCAGCTCTTCTACATCATCATTGCCTGCAGATTTCTCAAAGGTTTGATAGGATTTGGCCGCTGCTTTATATGTATTGATCATCGGTATTGGTTTCGGTTCACTAACTTCTAACGTACTTCGCGGCTCTTCCATTTTGCTTTCCTCTAAATTATCATCAAGCCTTTGAACTCTATCAAGAAACAATTCATTTTCCTCTTTTATTTCTGCAATAAAGCTCGAAACGATTTCTTCCATTTCTTCTAGAGCCTTTTCCTGACGACTTTCAAATGCTGCCAGCCTGTTTTGTCTTATAAACAGCAACGCAATGCATAGCAAGGCCAAAATATTTAATGCAATACTAAAAACAAGCAGAAAATTCACCATTGTTTTTACCTCAATCTATCCACTATAGTCAATATTATTTCCTTTATAAGGGTGTTCAGAAAGTAACAGCTCCTCATCTCTATTCTGTTTTCTCTTTCCTTGAGAATCAGAGCGGTTCTTTCCATCTTTGTGTCTATTACTGGAGATATTCCCTTTTTCTTCTCCTTTAATAACAGTTGTTCTTTTTTTTATTTCTTCTTGCAAGGTGGCCTGCAGGGCATTATTGTTCATCAATTGCCCGCGCTGATCCTGCTGGTCCTGTATTTTCCCTGCGTCAAATGTTCTCGGCAAGGCCACCTGCATTTCGATTGCTTTTAAACTCATATTCGAAGCCTCTATATTACCTTCTCTAAAGAATGTCTTAGTTTATAAATTGCCTTTGAGTGGATTTGGGAAATACGGGAAGTAGATAGGTTCATCACTTGGCCAATTTCAGTTAGTGTCAGTTCTTCTTTATAAAATAAGCTAAGGACAAGCTGCTCTTTATCATTCAATGTTTCAATCATGGACGCCATTTCCTGTATCAATTCGTCTTTCATCACTTTCTCTTCCGGTATTTCCGTTTTATCGTCTCTAATTGCAAATGTTGGGCCTTCCTTTTCGTCCGACTCATTCAGCTGCTCATCAATCGAAAGGACGTTGGCAAAAAAGTGCTCATTCATGGTTGAGTATACTTCGTCTGTGGATAAATCCAAGTCATCAGCAATTTCTTGAACTGTTACGTTTCTCATCATTTTCTGTTCAAGCTTTTCAATTGTTGCCTCAATTTTCTTTGTCTTTTCTCGAGTTCCTCTTGAAAGCCAGTCTTCCTTTCTCAAGCCGTCAATAATGCTGCCTCTAATGCGAAAAGACGCATATGTGTCAAATTTCAAGTCACGCTTCGGATCAAATCTTTCTAGAGCATCATATAGTCCAATCATGCCTAAACTGTTCAACTCTTCTCTTGAGACGCTTTTAGGAAGACCTACAGAGATGCGCTGGACGTGAAAACTAACAAGCGGCATATACTTTTTAATTAACGTATTGCATGCATCTGTGTCCCTATTTGTGTTCCACATCTCCCATGCATTCTTCTCCTCTAATGTCGTCTCATTTGCCATAAACATCCTCCTCGAACAGCATTACTATTTATTAGTTATATTATTTCTTTATTTTGAACTCTCTCGACCATATCCATACTAAAAACCTTCTTTATCTATAAATAGAAGAGGTTTTATGCTTATCTCCCCTGTACAGAAGATAAAATCTGTTTTATTTAATAACTACAAAACAAAATAGTGCTTTCCTACCCAATATGAGAAATGCACTATTCAATCCAATAAGACGCATATCCTATATTAATTTAAAAGGAAAACAACTAAATTAAAAGATGGAAACCTGTATCTTCAATGATTGTACAGCTCTCCGCCTCTTAAACTTTACCACTGTCGAAATTTCTGCGGAATAGTACTTTAAACCTATTTTTGTTGCAAATTTACTATATGTAAAAAAAGGATGGTTTTTTCATTCTTTTATAGTTCTTTAATCCTGTTTTTCCTAATTGAAAAAAGCCTGCACTTCATCAGTGTTGACTTTACTATATTGTCCACCTTATGGGATATTTCAGATAAATCTTTATATAATATGTGTTCCTTTATTAACAGTACGTATCATCAGTTCATGTGTTGCTGGATTAAACTCGATTGTTCTCCCGCTGTTACCGCCGACATCTTCTGCCCAAATTTTGATATTGAGTGTATTTAATGCCTTCTTGACCGCTTCGACATTACGTGGACCAATTCTCATAACATCACTAGTTCCGCTAAATTGAAACATTTGTGCTCCACCGGCAATTTTTGCCTTTAAGGAAAACTTACTTGCCCCCAGTTCTCCTAACTTGTTTACTAGCTCCGTTATGGCTGTGTCAGCAAATTTAGCAATATTGACGGGTCCACTCTTGCTTAATGATGAATCAGGAAGCATGATATGAGCTAAACCTGCAATAGACCTTCTCTCATCATATAAAACGATGCCAACACAAGATCCAAGCCCGGAAGTTCTTATTAACTCCGGTGCTTTGACTGTGTTCATATCCGCTATACCAACCTTCACGATAGTAGCTTGATCAATCATCGAGCTTCACTCCCAATGATTCAAACAGGGTGTGAAAGGAATCAGGGTCTGGGAGCAGGAAAAAATGACCCTTAACCGTTTCAGAAAGTGATTTATCATCTTCATTGAGGGCAGTGTTGATGACAATAGCATAGTCGCTGACTTGTGATAATTCAATCAACCCATAGCTTACAATTGCTCCAACCATGTCAATTGCAAGTGCAGGAACAGATGGATATAGAGACAGATTGGTAAAATCCGACAATGCGGACAAATAAGACCCTGACAAAATATTGCCTAGCTCCTGTAAAGCAGATAAGGATAGTTCATCATATGGTTCGGACAATTGTGCTGTTTCGTCCCCTATCATGTCCCTGATAAAATTTGTTGCTTGTTCGATTGGGAGCATAAAGAACATACTGCCAGGCGCATCTCCTTCAATCCTCAGAAATACTCCTGCAGCAATATTGTCAGATCCTCCTGCCATATCCATCATCTCATCGAAAGACACTATTTCCACATTAGGGACTTTCATATCAATCTTTTTATTAAGAAGCTTGGAAAGAGCAGTGGCAGCATTGCCAGCCCCAATATTCCCAATCTCCCGTAATATGTCAAGATGAAGAGAAGTAATCTTATCTGTGAAGCCCATTAAAGTTCACTTCTAGCATATTTTTTTAACTCTTCGCGATCAAACACTCTTTCTAAGTTAACGAGGATAAGCAAGCGCTTGTCTACCTTCACAACACCACTGATGTAATCAACTTCCTGGCCGCCAACCACTTCTGGAGCAGGCTCAAAATCACCAGAATCTACATCAACAACATCGTTTGCAGCGTCAACAATCAACCCGACTTCCATGTCCTCGATCGCAATGATAATAATACGTGTCTGATCCGTATGTGCTAATTCCTCCAGATCAAAGCGTCTGCGTAAATCAATGATTGGTGTTACGACACCACGCAGGTTTATTACTCCTTTAACAAATGGAGCAATGTTAGGAATTCTCGTAATGTGCATGATTTTTTCAATTGATCTTACATCATTCACAGGAATCGCATACTCTTTTCCCTTCAGTTCGAAAATAATCAGTTTTACTTCTGTTGAAACCGATTCTACCATTTCATTCCTTCCTCTCTATCAAACAATCTTTGCATCAAATTTATCGATTATTTAATCAAAGCGTTGCAATCAACGATTAAGGCTACTTGTCCATCTCCTAATATTGTTGCACCAGAGATTGCAAATGCATTTGCTAAATAGTTTCCAAGTGATTTCAATACGACCTCTTGCTGTCCGATAAAGGAATCAACAACAAATCCTGCGAGCTTCTCACCTTTTCTTACAATAACAACCGAATAGAACTCTTCTTCTTCTTTCGTTTCTGGAACCTCAAAGATATCCTTCAAGAATAGAAGTGGAACTACTTTGCCACGGAAATCAATTACCGTTTGGTTATGTGCTTGAAGCACGTCCTGCTTATTAACGATTGCCGTTTCAATAATAGATGATAAAGGAATCGCATATTTTTCCTGCTGGATTTCCACAAGCATCACAGAAATGATAGAAAGTGTTAATGGCAACTGGATAGAGAATAAGGAACCTTTTCCTTCCTGTGATTCTATCGTTATAGTTCCGCCAAGTGATTCAATCGTGCTTTTTACAACATCAAGACCAACACCGCGACCAGAAATATCAGAAATTTTATCTGCTGTTGAGAAGCCTGATGCCAGAATTAATTCTGCAATCTGTGAATCAGTTAAGCTATTAGCTGTTTCTTGTGTGATTATCCCTTTGCTTAATGCCTTTTGAAGTACTTTTTCTTTGTTGATTCCAGCACCGTCGTCCTCAAGCTCAATAAACACATGGTTTCCACTATGATAAGCCCTTAGTACTACCGTTCCTTCTTCATTTTTACCATTAGCTCTTCTGACCTCTGGAGACTCCACTCCATGGTCTAAAGCATTTCTTATTAGATGGACAAGAGGATCACCGATTTCATCAATGACTGTTCGGTCCAATTCTGTTTCCGCGCCAATAATCTCAAGATTGATTTTTTTGTTCAAATCCCTTGCTAGCTGTCTGACCATACGAGGGAATCGATTAAATACAGTCTCAACAGGTACCATTCTCATATTTAAAATAATGTTTTGAAGGTCACCAGTGATTCTTGACATTCTTTCGACCGTTTCATGGAGCTCTTGAACCTGAAGGTCTTGCGAGATTTGATCTAATCTTCCTCTGTCAATGACTAGCTCCTCAAACAGATTCATTAATATATCAAGACGTTCAATGTTAACTCTGATTGTTTTGCTTGATTGCTTCGCCACAACAGCAGGCTTTTCCTCTTCTTTTTTCGGTGCTGCAGCAGGTTGAACAGGTACTGAGCTTTCTTGAGCTTGTGGAGCAGCTTCTTCTTCCGTCACTTGCTCTACACTCAACTCAGAAGCAGAGAAACTATTTACATTTACTTTTTCTACTTCAGATACCTTCATAATTCTTGCTTCAATCGTACTAGGCTCTTCCTTAGAAATAATTGTAACCAAGAAAGAATACTCGAACTTTTCTTCTTCCAATTCCTCAACAGGAGGATTTGATTTAATTACTTCACCTAATGATTCCAATGCTTCAAAAATCATAAATACCCTTGCTGCTTTGAGCAGACAGTTTTGACTTAACGAAATCTCAATTTCATATGTGTTGAAGCCTTGTTCTTTTGATTGCTGCATAACAGTGATTTCGAATTCATCATAGCTGCTTCCAGTTAGTGATACTTCAGCTACAGCAGTTGCCGTTTGATTTGCAGCTGTTTCAACAAATGCTTCTCCGCTTTCAATTGCTACTAGCTTTTTCACAACATCTTCTACATTTCTTTTTCCATCTCCACCGCTTGCAATCGATTCTACCATTGCTTCTAGGTCATCTACTGCAAGGAAGATAACATCTAACACTTCAGGTGTAACAGAAATTTTCTCGTTTCTAATTGCATCAAGAACATTCTCCATTTGGTGGGTAAGGCTCGCAAGATCTTCGTATCCCATTGTCGCAGACATACCTTTTAATGTATGAGCAGAACGGAATATCTCGTTTACAATTTGCAGGTTTTCTGGATTCTTTTCTAATTCCAGTAATTGTTCGTTACATGTTTGCAAATGCTCCTTGCTTTCTTCAATAAAAACTTCTAAATACTGGCTCATCTCCATAAATTTTACACCCCTTGGCGTTTATACATACTTCATTATTGTTTGTGCAATATTTTCTACATTTTGGACTTCATCTACATAGTTTGTCGCGATGGCAGCCTTTGGCATTCCAAAAACGATGGACGTTTCCTTCGATTCTGCAATGGACTTGACTCGTCCAGAGTTTACAAGCTTGATAAGGCCATTCGTTCCATCTGAACCCATCCCGGTCATTATTACCGCAAGCTTGTCATAGTTATTTAATTCACTTGCCGACTCAAACATAACATCTACACTTGGTCTATGACCATTTACAGGGGTCGATTGGTCTAGTTCAATTACAAGGGTGTTCCCTGAGGATTTCACTCTCAAGTGATATCCCCCTGGAGCAATATATGCTATCCCTTTTTGTATCGTTTCCCCGTCTTCCGCTTCCTTAACTGTTATCTCTGAAAGAGAGTTAAGCCTGTTAGCAAGCGACTGAGTAAAGCCTGCTGGCATATGCTGAACAATTAAAATCGGTGCATTAATGCTTGCAGGCAATTTTGTGATGACATGCTGTAACGCTCTTGGTCCGCCTGTTGAAGTTCCTAAGACGATAAGTTTACTTGAGGCGGGATTCCATTTTGAATCTACTATTTTTACTGTTTTTTCTTCTTTTGGTTCTATTTTACTATAACTAACTCTGTTACTAATAGGTTTTTTTTCCTGCATAGGAGAAATCAACAGTTTAGACAGCTTTACCTTACTTGCTGAAACTACTTTTTCAATTAATTCATCCTTTACCTTATATAAATCAAGAGATATCGCTCCAGACGGCTTAGCGATAAAATCAATGGCACCGATTTGCATTGCCTGAATGGTATTCTCTGCTCCTACCTTCGTTGTGCTCGAAAGCATGATAACAGGGACTGGGCTTTCTTTCATAATTCGTTCCAATGCACTAATGCCATCCATAATTGGCATCTCAACGTCCATCGTAACTACATCGGGTTTAAGTTCCTTGATTTTTTTTAATGCATCTTGTCCATTTCTGGCAGTGCCTACGACTGACATGCGTGAGTCTTCTGTAAGAAAATCAGTTATAAGTTTACGCATAAAAGCCGAATCGTCGACAATCAAGATTTTTATTTTTCCCACGACAACTCCACTACCTTTCAAACAGCAGCCTCTTCAATTTTGCCATGAACGGCTTTTTGTTTTCTTGAGGATCTGCAAACTCTTGTTTACAGTATCTATCGGCTATTTCTGTCAAAGCTTTAGAGGCTTGAGAATTTTCATTAAAAATAATGAATGGAACTTGTTTCCTTACCGCTTTGGCAACATTCTGATCGTCTGGTATCGCACCAAGATTAATAATATCCCGCTCCAAAAACCGGCCCACTACATTTTTTAATTTCTGGTAGGTTTCTTTGCCATCAAGGATACTAATTGTTCTATTTACAACAACGTAAAAAGGGATATCATCTTTTTGCAGGTGAATAAACTTCATTGCAGCATAGGCATCTGTTATAGAAGTAGGCTCAGGGGTAGTTAGCACAATCACATCATCGACAGAAAGGATGAAATGAAGGGTATCAGTACTTATACCTGCCCCCATATCAAATAATATATAGTCATAGTTGCTAAGATGGCTTTCAAATTCCTGAAAAAATCTTGCAAGCTGATTTTCCCCCATATCAAGAAAATCAGTTAGGCCTGAACCTCCTGCAATAAAGTCAATTCCACCTGCACCAGTATGGATAATGTCTGAAAAGGATGCATTATTTCTAAAATAATCGACAATAGAATAGGATGGCTGTGAACCCATTAATATATCAACATTACCCATTCCAATATCCATGTCTATTAAAAGAACAGAATAACCTTTCAATTTCAGCGATAAAGAGAAATTTAACGAGAAATTTGATTTCCCAACTCCTCCCTTTCCGCTAACAACGGCTAATGTTCTTTGCTTTTTTGGGTTATGAAACTGTTCAAATCTTTTTCTCAGCATTGCCGCCTGATCTGTCATATTAATCGACCTCTATCATCCTTTTTGCTATTTTTCGGGGATCTGCAGGCATTATATCGTCAGGAACATTTTGTCCTGTAGTCACATAAGCCACACCCTTTTGATATTTGACCACAAGATTGACCATTGCTCCATATGTTGAAGTTTCATCTAATTTTGTAAATATAAACTGATCGATATGAATCGAAGAAAATTGCTGATATATTTCTTCCATGTCTGTTTGTTTAGCAGTCAGTGATAAAACAAGCAATGTTTCCATATCACTATTATAATCGACCACTTCTTTCAAATCTTGAACATATTGTTGGTTACGGAAGTTTCTTCCAGCTGTATCCACAAGAATAATATCGCAATCTGCCAGGCTTTTTGTTGCTTTATCGAAATCCTCCAAGTTATAACAAACCTCGATTGGAACATTTAAAATTGTGGCGTATGTTTTCAGCTGATCAATGGCGGCGATACGGTATGTATCTGTAGTAATAAATCCTATCTTTTTCTTATGCTTCATCATAAACTCTGCTGCCATTTTAGCTAATGTCGTTGTTTTTCCGACACCAGTTGGCCCAATTACGTTTATGAATTTCTTCTTAAGCGGAAGCTCCCCAAAATTATATTGCTTCATTTCTTCATAAAGGAAGTCCTCAGCCCAGACGTAGACCTCTTCCACCGGGCTGTTTGCCCCTGCTAAATACCATCTTTCCAAAAGCTTTGCTGTCAGTCTTGACTGAATATCTACATCAAGGTCCTGATGCACTAAACTATCTATTACTGTTTGCAGCTGGATTGGCAGCTCCATTTGTAACTTACCGCTTTCAGACATTTTTTGGATATGTTGATTCATGCGCGCAAGCTGCTTCATGATTTCTTCACTTGCAGGAACAGGAGACTTTTGGAGCTCCTTCATTACTTCAAGATCAAGATTACGCTCTACTTTCGGTAATAGCTTTGGTGCTGGTATTGGCGCGGGCATCGGCTTTTCTTGTGGTGGTCTTGAAGTGTTCAAATCAGGATCTATTGCTGCAAGCACTTCAATATTTCTTTTTTTGAACATTCCTAAGAAACCGCCGGTATAAATGATTTTTGATTGTAAAATCACCGCATTATTACCTAATTCTGCCCTAACTTGCTTCATTGCGTCTGGCATGCTAGCTGCAATATATTTTTTTATTTTCATTCTATTGTCACCACCCCAACACTTTGAACTTCCACATTAGATTCTAACTCGTTATAAGACAGTATCGGTACCTGTGGGAAGTATCTCTCTGTCAACTGGCGGACATACATGCGGACAGCTGGAGAACAAAGAATAATTGGCATTTGTTCCATTATGGACTGCTGTTCTACTTGCCCTGCAACAGCCTCAAGGATTGCTTGGGACACACTTGGATCTAATGCTAAATAATTGCCGTGCTCTGTCTGCTGGATATTGTCTGCAATTAACTTTTCAACTTTTCCTGATAATGTGATTACCTTCAATATATCTGTCGTGCTTGTATACTGATTCGTAATTTGACGAGCTAATGCTTGTCTTACATATTCTGCAAGCAAATCTGTATCACTTGACATTTTTCCGTAATCTGCCAATGTCTCAAAGATAACAGGTAAGTTGCGAACAGACACATTCTCTTTTAATAGTTTAGCCAAAACCTTCTGAATATCTCCAATTGATAAAGGATTAGGTGTAACTTCCTCAACAAGAATTGGATAGGTTTCCTTCACATGGTCAACAAGCTGTTTTGTTTCTTGACGTCCTAAAAGCTCATGAGCATTTGACTTTATGACCTCCGTAATATGTGTGGAAACAACAGACGGAGGATCGACTACAGTGTAACCAAACATTTCTGCCTGTTCCTTAACCGTTTCCGTTATCCATTTTGCTGGAAGACCAAAGGATGGTTCAACAGTGTCGATACCTTTAATAGAATCATCATCAATTCCTGGGCTCATTGCTAAATAATGATCCAGCAAAAGTTCGCCTCTTGCCATTTCATTTCCCTTTATTTTCAAACGATATTCATTTGGCTGCAGCTGAATATTATCCCTGATGCGAACTACTGGAATGACAAGACCAAGCTCAATAGCCAACTGTCTTCTGATCATGACAACCCTGTCAAGAAGATCTCCTCCTTGGTTAGCATCTGCCAATGGAATCAAGCCATAACCAAATTCGAATTCTATCGGGTCCACATTCAGCAGGCTGACAACACTTTCTGGACTTTTGAGTTCGTTTGTTTGGATATCTTCTTCGATTTCCAGCATTTCTTCCAAATCTTGTTTTGGTGCCTTTGAAAGGGCATAGCCTCCAAATGCAAGCAAACCAGCAATCGGAATTGTCAAAAGGTCATTTATTGGTGTAATCAAGCCAAGCACAAAAATCGTTCCACCTGCTACATATAGCATCTTTGGGTAAGACAGAAGCTGCTTCGTTAAATCAGACCCAAGGTTGCCGTCTGAAGCTGCCCTTGTTACAACAATCCCTGTAGCAGTCGATATTAATAATGCAGGTATTTGGCTGACGATTCCATCCCCAATAGACATAAGAGAAAAGTTTTGAGCTGCATCTGCTATCGACATGTCTAGCTGAGTCATCCCGATAACAATACCAAATATCAAGTTAATAAATACGATAATAATCCCAGCAATGGCATCCCCTTTAACAAATTTACTGGCACCATCCATTGAGCCATAAAAGTCTGCTTCTCTGCTGACTTTTTCCCTGCGGGTTCTCGCATCTGCTTCTGAGATGAGTCCAGCGTTCAAATCTGCATCAATGGCCATTTGTTTCCCTGGCATCGCATCAAGCGTAAAACGGGCTGCCACTTCTGACACACGCTCAGACCCTTTTGTAATAACAATAAACTGTATAATAACCAAAATGGCAAATACAACTAATCCAACAACTAAATTTCCGCCAACCACGAATGTTCCAAATGTATGAACAACCCCGCCAGCTTCACCAGTGGACAGGATCGATCTTGTTGTGGAAACGTTCAGTCCAAGACGGAACAATGTCATTAGAAGCAGCAAAGATGGAAAGATGGAAAATTCCAACGCTTCACTCATGTTCATTGTCAATAATAATATTAATAATGCTAAAGAAATATTCAGCAGAATCAAGATACTTAGCATCCATGTAGGGAATGGAATAATGAGCATCGCTATGATTAGTATTACGCTGAATACGACTGTTAAATCTCTACCAGACATATTTTTCGCTCCTAACTAACAACCAAACATCTATTTTAAACAGGTGAATGTTATGAATGCTGTTTTTTTGTACGGTAAACATAGGCAAGTATTTCTGCAACTGTTTTAAAAAACTCTTCGGGAACTATATCCCCAACATCCACCTGACTGTAAAGCGCCCGTGCAAGGGGTCTGTTTTCCACTGTTATCACTTCATGCTCCTTGGCAATCAGCTTGATTTTCTGTGCCAGAAAATCAACGCCTTTTGCGACCACATATGGAGCATCATACTTATCCTCATCATATTTTAGACAAATTGCATAATGGGTCGGGTTCGTGATGACTACATCCGCTGTCGGCACATCCTGCATCATCCGGCGCATCGCCATTTCCCTCTGCCTTTGCTTAATCTTTGATTTAATTAATGGATCCCCTTCAACATTCTTATATTCATCCTTTATATCTTGTTTAGACATACGAATGTTTTTTTCATAATCATATTTCTGATATAAATAATCAAAAAGGGCTAAAAATAACAAGGCTCCTGAACCTACCAGGCCCATTTGTAAGGTTAATTTCGCAATTGTAATCAAGGCAGCTCCAATCGACTTCTGAGACAGAAGTAAGATTTGTTCGAGCTTGTTCCAAAGGATTGCAAATGTAACAATTCCAATAACAGTTATCTTTAAGATGGATTTAAGCAGCTCTACAATTGATCTTATCGAGAACATCCTTTTCAATCCAGATAAGGGGTTTATTTTTTCCAATTTAAATTTTATTGGTTCTGTCGTAAAAAGCACTCCGACCTGTATATAGTTGGCAATAACGCCTGCAATAATTGCGGCTGCCAATATAGGACTCAAAATGATGGCCGTTTGTTTCAATATCTCAATGAAGATACTCTTAATATTATGTTCTGTCAGCTCCATTAGCATGAGATCATTTAAGGAAAAATTCATAAGGGAAACAATCCCTTTTAAGATAGAACCACCTGCAAAGTTAAGAACCGCAAAAACTGCAATTAACACTAAAGCCGTATTGATATCCTGGCTTTTGGCGACCTGCCCCTTTTTCCGAGTATCTTGTTTCTTTTTTGGTGTTGCCTTTTCTGTTTTTTCCCCTGAAAAAAACTGTAAATCCAGTCTTAACAGCATGCTTAACCTCCCATCAATTTCATCATATCTCTCATTGTCGTCAATATTGTTGAAAACAGATTTGAAACAGATCCCATCAGAGTACCCATAACAACAACGAGCATAATAAGGCCGACTATTAGCTTCACAGGCATCCCTACAACGAAAATATTTAATTGCGGTACAGTCCTAGCTACAATCCCTAAAGCAACGTCTACTAAAAAGATGCAGCCTACAACAGGTATGGACATCTGAAAGGCAACCGCAAACATCAACGCAAGCGTTTTTGCTGCATATTTCATAATGTTTACATCTCCAAAATCAACCCATGACTGTTCAAGCGGGATGAATTGATAGCTGTAAAAAACTCCATCTAACAGCAAGTGATGCCCATTTATCGTCAATAAAAAAAAGAGAGCAATAATGTTTAAATACTGCCCTGTCAGCGGACTTTGAGCACCAGTTTGCGGGTCGATGACATTGGCGATGGCAAATCCCATCTGAAAGTCAATAAAGCCCCCGGCAATCTGAACGGCGGAAAATAGCATATATGCTAAAAAACCGATAAATAGCCCGACCATTGCTTCTTTTATAATTAAAAGATAATATGCCCCGTCCACCTCTAATTCAGGGGTTTCCATCCCAAAAAACATCATTAAAGAAAGAAAAAATGCAAAACCTACTTTATGACTTGTCGGTATCGTCCGATAAGAAAAGAGAGGGAGCATTAGAAAAAAGGATGTAACCCTAACAAAAATCAGCAAAAAGGCCGGAAACTTTGGTAAAAAATCCTCCATAGTATCACCCTATAAACCTTGTCAGGTTAGAAAAGATATCACTTGTGTAGGATAAAACATGGCTTAGCATCCAAGCTCCAAAAAAGATAATTCCTAAAAGGACTGCAACAATTTTCGGCACGAATGCAAGCGTCTGCTCTTGAATTTGGGTTGTAGCCTGAAAGATACTAATCAAAAGCCCTACAACAAGGGCAATAATAAGCAATGGGCCACTAACAATTAATACGGTAAGTACCCCTTTTTCCGCAACGGAAATAACCATTTCTTGTGACATGAAACATCACCCTTCTTAAAAGCTTTCTAATAAAGATTGAACTACCAAATACCAGCCATCGACCATTACAAACAACAATATTTTAAATGGCAATGAGATCATAACAGGTGGTAGCATCATCATCCCCATGGACATTAGGATACTTGCAACGACCATGTCGATGACCAAAAATGGGATAAATATCATAAAGCCGATTTGGAAGGCTGTTTTCAGTTCACTGATTGCATAGGCCGGAACCAATGTTGTTAATGGGATGTCTTGAATAGACTTAGGAGTTTCCGCTCCTGAATAATTCAAAAACAAAGCCAAATCCTTTTGTCTTGTATGTTTACTCATATATTCCTTAAAGGGGACTGCTGCATTTTCATATGCTTGGTCCAGGCTTATTTCCTCATTGAATAATGGAGTCAATGCTGTTTTATTTACCTCTTGAAATGTTGGTGCCATAATAAAAAATGTCATAAATAAGGACAGTCCGATAATAACTTGGTTTGGCGGCATTTGTTGTGTCGCAAGCGCCGTTCTGACAAAGGAAAGAACAATGACGATTCTCGTAAAGCTTGTCATCAATATCAGGATGCTTGGAGCTAAAGAAAGGACAGTCAATAGCAATAACAACTGCACAGAAGTCGAAACATTTTCTGGTGCACTGTCATTAAAAAGCTGCATAAACTCATTCATCTTTTTCTGAACCTCTCTTTTTCAATACTTTCATTATTTCTTTTCGGCCGTTCGATACTTCTTGCAATTGCTTCTTTAAATGACTGGCGAAGTCTTCCTTTTTGTGTTTCTGGTTAGGATAATTTTTTACGCCTTTCATAACCTTTGTCACAATATCGCTTGGCTGTATTAGCTGCTCCATCTTTTCGTTGTAGTCCTTAATGATGCTTGTATATTCCTCTTCCTCTTCAATCTCTTTAATAAGCTGAATATTTTCGCCAACCCCAACCACGAGCAAGCGCTTGCCTACTTTCACAATTTGAATAGATCGATTTGCACCTAATGCAGTTCCGCCTAAATTTTCAATTATTTGCGAGCTTTTATACACATGATTTCGTTTATTAATAAAACGAAGTACAACATAAAGCAGGGCAATAACAAAAAGGGTAGCAAAAATCATTTTGAGAAAATCCCAAAATGTCAGTCCTACGTCTCCAGTTGCGATCTGCGATGTTGAATCATTCGTTTCTGTGTTTGTTTCATTCTGATTTGTTGACTGCTCATCAGCAGTATTGTTTTTATCATCTGTTTGATTTTGATTTTTTTCGATTGCATCAAAGACACTATTATCAAGTTGTTCTGCATAGGCTTCATGATTAAAGCCTAGCAGAACAATTAAGAGTAGTGTGCATTTAATAAATAACTGTTTTGTATTCAATGATGACACCCTCTAATGTTTGTTTCTTATCCTAATGTTTTGCTGATTGCTTCAAGTACTCGATCAGCTTGGAATGGTTTTACAATGAAGTCTTTTGCTCCTGCTTGAATTGCATCAATTACCATTGCTTGCTGCCCCATTGCAGAACACATAATGATCTTAGCATTTGGATTAATCTTCTTGATTTCTTTTAATGCAGTAATACCATCCATTTCTGGCATTGTGATATCCATTGTTACAAGGTCTGGCTGTGTTTCTTTATATTTCTCAACAGCCTGTGCGCCGTCAGCAGCCTCTCCAACTACATCATATCCGTTTTTAGATAAGATATCTTTAATCATCATTCTCATAAATGCTGCATCGTCTACAATTAGTATTTTCTGTGCCATAAATCTCTACCCCCATAAAATATAATTAAGTTTATTTTAAATTGTTCAAGCGATCTGACTTGCTAACAATATCCGTAACACGGACTCCAAAGTTTTCATCGATAACGACTACCTCACCTTGGGCAATAAGCCTGTTGTTAACAAGTATATCAACTGGTTCCCCTGCAAGCTTATCTAGCTCAATAATGGAACCTGAGCTTAGCTCAAGGATTTCCTTCACAGAACGCTTTGTTCTGCCAAGCTCCACTGTAACTTTTAAAGGAATATCCAACAGCATGTTCAAATTTCTTGATTCATTTTCTGTTGGTGTAAAAGTTTCGAAATTAGAGAAAACAGCTGGCTGTACATTTGGCTGTCCTCCGCTGTAGTTTGAACCAAAGTGCTGCGGCTGGCTTGGTGCTCTTTGCTGCTGTTGCTGTTCTACATATACAGGCTCTGGTACTGGCGCTGCATATGTTTGCTGCTCTCGTGCAGGTGGTGCAGGTGGTTCAGGTCGCTGCATTTGCTGTGTTGGAGCAGGTGGTTCAACAGAATCGGCAGCAGGGTTCAACAAGCTATCCACAAGGCTTTTTGCAAAATCAAGCTGTAAAAGCTGCATAATATTTGAATCAATCAAGTTTCCAATTTTCAATCGGAAGGAAATCTTGACAAAAATATCATGATCAGGGATTGTGTCTGCTCCTTCTCCATCTGACAAGTTTAAAATGTCTATAGCAGGCGGGGAAATATCCACCTTTTTGCTAAAGATAGTCGACATGGATGTTGCAGCAGAGCCCATCATTTGATTCATTGCTTCTTGTACTGCGCTTAACTGAATTTCATTAAGCATTTCCGGTGGACTTATACCGTCTCCACCAAGCATTAAATCAGCAATGACAGCGGCATCTGATTGTTTTATAACTAAAAGATTCATACCAGAGAAGCCTTCTGTATAATTTACACTGATTGCCACATATGGATGTGGGAACTCTTCTGCTAAGTCTTTTTTCAGGACAATCGTAACATTTGGTGTCGTAATATCCACCTTTTGGTTTAAAAGGGTAGATAATGCTGTCGCAGAACTCCCAAACGAAATATTTCCTATTTCACCTAATGCATCTTCTTCTATTGATGTTAAATAATCCTCTACAGCCAGCTCTTCTTGCGGTTCTGGACTATCTCCTTTTAATAGAGCATCAATTTCATCTTGTGAAAGCATATCGTTACTCACCATCTTCTTTCCCCCTCTCTAAAGTCCCTAATACTTGAACGGCCACCTTCTTATTAACTTTACCAGGCTGTCCAATAAATTTAGGTATATCTCCAACTTTAATAGTCAAGGGTTGATCTATCGTTTGATTCATTTCAATAACATCCCCTATATCAAGCATCAAAAAATCTTGTATAGAAATATCGGATGTTCCTAATTCAGCAACAACAGAAACAATTGATTTTTGTATGTTATTTTGCAAAGCTTCGGCCACTTCAGGCACTGGTGCTTTCTTTTCTGTTTGCATCCAATAATGTCCAGAAAGCTTTGGGATAATTGGCTCTAAAACAACATGAGGGATACAAATGTTAATCATTCCACTTGTGTCACCAATCGTTGTATTTAAGGATATAACCACTACTGTTTCGTTCGGTGAAACCATTTGTAAAAATTGCGGGTTCACTTCAAACTCTGACAGTGTCGGTTCAATTTCTACAATATCCTCGAGCGCTTCTCTTAAGTAATCAAAGGCCTGTTCAAACGTATTGGACATGATCTTTGATTCAATCTCCGTCAAGTTTTCCACTTTATTGACGCTTGTCCCTTTTCCGCCCATCATACGATCCATCATGGCATAGGCGATATTCGGGTTTACTTCCATTAAAATTCTTCCATCTAAGGGTGTGACTTCAAACACATTCAAAATCGTCATCTTTGGAATGGACCGAATAAATTCTTCATAAGGTATCTGGTCAGCGGATGTGACAGATATTTGTACTAATGTTCTCAGCTGTGCGGAGAAATATGTCGTCAAAAGCCTTGCAAAGTTTTCATGTATACGCGTTAAGCTTCTGATTTGATCTTTAGAAAAGCGCAAGGCTCTTCTAAAGTCATAGGCTTTTACCTTTTTCTCTTGCTGTTCTTTTTTTAATTCATCTGCATCCATTTCACCTGATGATAAAGCGGATAATAATGCATCAATTTCATTTTGGGATAATATATCTCCTGACAAAAACTCTCACCTCAAATCTCTTTCATTCATCCAGTTTTTTATTGGAGAAGAGAATTGGTTATATATACTTGAACTACCTTTCCTTCTTGCATCAAATCATTAATTTTATCTTTCAAATCATTTTCTAACTTAACCTGACCTTCTTTACCTTGCATATCTTTTGGTGTTTTCTCAGACAGCTCTTGAATGATAATATTCTGAACTTGGAAAACACGTTTTTCTAGCTCTTCAGCGGCTTTTTTACTATCTGTTTGCACTTTAAAGGATATGCGAATGAAGTTATCAGTTGCTAAATTGGTTGTTAATTCAGGAATATCAATAGAAGCTTCCACTACTTCATCAATAGTTGGTTCCTTCTCTTCTTTATCGCCTGAAAACTTCCAGATATAAATGAATGCTCCTGCTCCAACAAGAGCAATTGTTAGTATTAAAACTAACATAATAACAAGGACTTTATTGTTCTTCATCGTCTCTCTCTCCCAAGTTCGGTAATCCAAAAAGGTTAACAGATTGATAAAAAGCTCTCACTGACTTCACAACTTCATCTTCTTTTTCTTTTACAACATATTTCCTCCCATTCGACAACGTTATCGTTGTATCTGGGAAGGATTCAATTGTCTCAATAAATAATGCATTAAGCCTGAAAGTCTTTCCATTTAGTCGAGTAACATTTATCACTGTTTTTCTCAGGAGAGTTCTGCTAGTTTATGCCTCTCCTGATCCTCCTTTTATTATCGTTTTAAGTTAACTAATTCTTGCAGGATTTCATCAGATGTAGTGATGATTTTTGTATTAGATTGGAAACCTCTTTGTGCAACAATCATATCTGTAAATTCTTCTGATAAATCAACATTGGACATTTCCAAGTAACCACTGTTAATACTTCCTGCTCCACCTTCATTTGCATTAGTTAAAGTAGCAGGACCAGAGTTCCCAGATACTTGGAACGTATTTCCGCCAGATTTTTGTAGGCCTTCTGGGTTAGAAAACTTAGCAAGCTGAATTTGGCCAGCATCTTGTGTTTCGCCGTTTTCATCCACATAAGAAATGCTTCCATCTGCACCAATACTGAAGGATTGCGCTGTTTCAGGAATTGTGCCCGCTCCAGCTAGTTTCATCCCACTTGATGTTACGATATTTCTGTTTGCATCAAAGTAGAAGTTTCCTGATCTAGTGTAGAAGTTAGAGCCTGCAGCATCTTGGACAACGAAATAGCCGTCTCCTGAAATTGCTAAATCAAGCGTTCTTCCAGTTGTCTGCATGCTTCCTTGTGTATGAATAGTATCTACAGAAGCAACCTGTGATCCAAGACCGACTTGCTTTGCGTTAATTCCTCCTGCAGTTGCTGTTGGAGCTGTAGCACCAGCAGATGTCTGGCTAATAAGATCACTGAAAGTAGTTCTTCCCTTTTTAAAGCCATACGTATTAACGTTGGAAATATTGTTTCCGATAACATCAAGCTTAGTCTGGAAGTTTTTCATACCGCTGATTCCTGAATATAGTGAACGTAACATTTATAATTTTCCCCTTTCGTTTTGAGCTGCTTCTATCTTTCCACAGCTAGGCTTCCTTACGGTCCAGCCTTTTCTCCCTAGTCATTGTTTTTTTTATTCATTCATAATTATTGTGCCATTTATATTAGTAAATATTTGTTCTGTTGCTTCTTTACGATCCATTGCCGTAATCACTGTATTGTTTTTTGCACTGACAATTAGAGCAGCATCCTGGAGCAAGACGAGTGATTCCTTAACTCCCATTTTTTTTGCTTGGTTTACTTTTTGTTCTATCTGCTTCCACTTCTCTTCATCAATCACAATGCCTCGCTGCTCAAGTCGTTGCGATGCATGTTTGGAGATGGACAGTTTATCAAGTGTCTGGATTGAACTTTGTAAATGCGATGAAAATGAAGCGTTACTACTGTTAGATTTGATATTCCTTATGCCACTATTGATTACGGCTTGTGATTTTAAAGAAGGATATATGGGTCTATCCATCTAATCACTTCCTATTCGATTTTCGTGATTTTTCCTGCAGTTATCTGACTTTGCTGGTCATCATCCAATGTTAGCTGAATTTGGCCATTTTTTAAGGAGACTGACTTAACGACACTGCTAATCTCTTCATTGTCTGCATTCAGATAGGAAACTGTTTTCCCAATCAAACGGCTAGCAGAAACCAAACTATTGTCATCAGATTCACTGTATACATTTGATATGTTGCCAGGGTTGACAACAGTGCCATCCTCAAGCGTAAATTCGACATCTGTTCCTTTATAAGCAATAGATGCAACTTTGCCTGTTCCAGTTGTTATAGATGATTCACCATTCTCACCTGTTTCTGCTTTTGTCCATGCAACTTCCTTGCCGACAAACTGTCCGTAAGAAATTAAGTTTGATTGTGTTTGCAAAGAGATGAAGTTGCTCATCGTCGTGTTCATATTTGTCATTTGCTCCAGGCTTGAAAATGTCGCCATTTGAGCTATAAAATCTTTATCTTCCATCGGGTTTGACGGATCCTGGTTTTGCAATTGTGTTATAAGGATTTTCAAGAATTCATCTTTGCCAAGACTTGAGTTGCCCGTTTTTGCTGTCTGGTTTTGTAATGTCGATAAATATAAGGAAGAATCATCGATAGTATTTGCCAAGTCTAACTCCCCTTTCTTACTGTTCCACTTGCAGAAGCTCTTCTAAGAAGCTTTTATCATCTTGCTCCTGTTCATTTCTGTTTTCCTCTTTTTCAGCAGGCCTGTGTTGCTGATGGTTTTCCTGCTGTTGTTGGTCTTTCGTTCCTTTTTCCTGTGAGGTTGGCACAAAATTAATTTCAATCTTATCAACATTAATATTTTGTGAGCTTAAGCCATGCTTTAAACTGTTTAAATGTGCATCAAGAGCATCCTTCGCCTGTGCAGTTGTCGTCATAATCTTGGCGACCAAATTTCCATCGGTTTGCAGTATCTCAATTCGTAATGAACCAAGGTTTTCTGGTGCAAGCCTTAAAATCATCTTTTGGGTATTTCCTATTTTCGTAAACGAACTGCTTTTCAGGATATTTTCAAGCTGCTCTTCCAACTCACTTCCAGAGACGGAATTACCTGTTGACTGCATTAAAGTTAATGCTTCTGGTTTTCCAAAGGAACTGCTGGTTTGAAGCTGGCCTACATAGGAAGGCATCTTCCATTCTGATTTACTAGCCGTGTCTGTTTCCTTCGTTTCTGTCTTTGTCTCTGACACGGAGACTGCATTACTTTCTGCCTTCTGCAAGGATCCTACAAGCAAGGGGTTCAATAGCCTTTTAGGAAGTGTATCCGTATTATCTTGCTTCTTAGAAAGTGTTTCGACCTTTTGAGCAATGGACTCAATCAATGTTTTCAAGCTGCCTGTTTGTCCATCCTCATCCATTACAGAAGCTTTTGCATCTTGTGCTCCCGTCCTGTCAGTAGCTGCCTCCTTTTGTAAAATAGCTGCAGCTTCTAAAGAAGCAGAGGTGCTTGGAGACTGACCATCTATTGCTTGCATGATGGTTGTAAATAGCTTGGACAAGCTTTGCATAACATCAGTAAGCTGCTTACTGAATTTAAAATCTGGATTTTGACCTGCAACCTGTTCAATTGCTTTCAGCTGATTTAAAACCTCTGGAAGATTCGTTTTGGAAAACATATCATCTGAGACATTTGTAAAATTCATCCCATTCATTAATTCCATCAGCTGATTTACTATGAGATTGAAGGCAGCTTCCAAGGAATCTGAATCGTCCTTTCCTTCTTCTCCATTATCAGCTAGCAGCTGCTGTATTGCTGTTAAGCTTTCTGCAAGCTTATCTGAATCTATCGTTTCACCTGTCAACAGGTCTGCCAAGCCTTGCAAACTAGAATCTTCTTTTTGCGTGGTTGCAGAGGTTTCTTGCTGTGAATCGCCGTTCATTATCCCATTGATCATCGATAAGAACTTTGTTTTATCTGCCGCTTTGAAAGAAAGCTGATTTGATGTAGTTCCTGCTGTACTAACTCCCACACTATTAAGCAGCATTTACCCACCTCCTTAAATATTAAGAATTACTCACTAGATGCTGTATCTGTGCTGGTATCAGATGAGCTTCCACTTGCAGAATTTGCAGCAAGCAGTTCTGTATATTTACTTGCAACAGAAGGCTCCATCTTTTCTAATATCGTCGCAAGTGTTACAGGTTTTAGCGATGCCAATATTTTCAATGCTTCATCCTGAGACATTGCAGAGAGAATTGCCGCAGATTTTTTTGCAGACATTGTTTCATATGTTTTGACAATGTCATCAAAAGCCTTTTGTGTTTTTTCCTGTGTGTTTTTGAGTTCATCAAGCTGATTTTGAAGTTTAATTTTATCAACCTTCAATGATTTGCTTTCCGCTTCACTTGCCTTTAGCTGTGACTCTAATGATTCTATATTCGCGGTTTGTTCCTTAAGCTGTTTTTCTAAATCTGCGATATTTTGTTTGTTGTCCGCAATACCCTGGTCAGTAGACGCCTTTTCTGAGCTAAGGAAAGGAATTTGGTTCATCAATTCCTTTCCTTTTGAGACCACGTCCGCACCAGAGTAAATCATCAGGATTAATGCAACGACAACAGCAAACATCAATGGAATAACAATTACCAGCAAAAACCGCTGAAAGAAATTGAATGATTTCTTTTTGTCATCGACCATATTATCCATTAGCTACCTAACCTTCCTGGCTGCATATATTGCTGAATGGAGATATCATCCATCTGCTTTGCTTCTAGTGCCTTTTCTGTATTGATAAAATGCAAGATATCTTTTTCTTTAATTTTGACAAACTTTTTTACTTCCAAGTTTTTATCAACAAGCTTTTGCTGATAATAGTTCATGGAATTCCGTGCATTTACGACCATCTGCTGGCTATGCTCAATCATCTTTGCCAGATTGCTGATAAAATGCTGATGATGTCGGATTGCTTGAACAGAAAGCCCGCCTACTAGCTTGTTAGATTGGTATTCTTCCAATTCTTCCTTTCGTTTCAGCAGCTCATACAATTTCTCTGCTGCATCTTCGAAACGCTTGACAGCCAGATTGTAATCAGCGCTAGCCTCATCCTTTTCTCTCTCTTTAATTGTCAGGATTTTTTCAAACTTAAACTTGTAGCTCATCGGTTATCTCCAACTCCAGATAATGATATTAATGCGTTGACACTTTCTTCTAAGGAGATTTTCTCGTCTGTTGATTGCTTTATATATGATAATATTTCAGGATATAAACGGATCGCTGTATCGATTTCTATCGATGAACCTTTTTTATATGCTCCGATGTTAATCAAATCTTCTGAATTAATATAAGTGCTGAGTAAACCACGTAATTTCTCCGCTGCATGAACATGTCCTTTAGGTACAATATGATTCATAACACGGCTCACACTTTTCAATACATTTACAGCTGGATATTGCCCCTTATTAGCGAGATCCCTATCTAAGACAAAGTGACCATCCAATATCCCCCGAACAGTATCGGCAATCGGCTCATTCATGTCATCTCCGTCTACTAGAACTGTATAAAAAGCCGTAATGCTTCCGTGTTCATTTGTTCCTGTTCTTTCTAGCAGCTTTGGCAAGATAGCGAAAACAGAAGGTGTGTATCCTTTCGTTGTCGGCGGCTCACCGATGGCTAGTCCAACTTCCCTTTGCGCCATCGCTACCCTTGTTACAGAATCCATCATCAGCATGACGTTTAATCCTTTGTCACGGAAGTATTCAGCAATTGCTGTTGCCGTGTATGCTCCCTTTATCCTCATTAGTGCAGGCTGATCACTTGTTGCGACAACAACAATCGATCGCTTTAAGCCTTCTGGACCTAAATCTCGTTCAATGAACTCTCTTACCTCTCTACCACGTTCTCCAATTAAGGCAATAACATTAAGATCGGCTTTTGTGTTTCTTGCGATCATACCAAGCAGAGTACTCTTACCGACACCACTACCGGCAAAAATCCCAAGACGCTGACCTGTTCCGACTGTTAGAAGGCCGTCAATCAGGCGCACCCCAACCTCCATCGATTCTGAAATCGGTGGTCTTTTTAATGGGTTCGGCGGGTCTTGATCAATCGGAACACTCTTTAATCCTTTTGGTAATGATGTGCCATCAAGCGGCATTCCAAGTGCATCAACGACTGTTCCAATCATGGCAGCACCAGCTTTAACCTCTAGGGGTTCAGATGTACCTTCTACTAAGCAGCCTGGTGATATATCGTTCACGGTCGTATATGGCATTAGAATGATACCATCTTCTTTAAATCCAACTACCTCTGCTTTAATAACTCGTTTATTTTTTGTACCAATATATATGTTACACACATCACCTATGGAGCTTTCAGGACCTTGCGACTCTATCATAAGACCAACTACTTTTTTAACCCTGCCATAACGTTTGTAAGGATCGATGGAATCGATCGATGATAGAAGTTCTGCCGCTCTCATCCTCATTCACTCTCCAATAGGTCTAGTAATTTTTGTTTAATCATGAGCAGCTGTGTATCAACACTTGCTTCAATCCGTCCATTAGCTGTCTCAATTATGCAGCCATTTTCTGCTGTTGCTTCATCAGGAAAAATAAACAAATTCGGCTTGATTGGAAATAACGATAATAACTCTTCCTTTTCTGAAAGGAGGTATTGATAATGAACCGGATTAACATGCAATTGAATTTCCTTTTGGTCTCTTGTTTCCTTCAAAACTTTTTTGACAAGCTGCATGAAATATTCTTCTTTTTCTGAAATACTTGTCTGAACAATCTTTTCAGCTACCTTCATGCTAAGTTCCAGGATTTCTGTTTCAGCACTATTTAAATATTTGTCATAATCCAATTTGCTTGCTTGAATAATTGATTTCGCTTCTTCAATATGCTCTGCATACTCTGTAAATCCTGCCATTCTTCCTTCATCAACACCAGATTGGTAGCCTTCTCGATGGGCTTCCTCCATCAAAAGATTTTTTTCTGACTGCCAATTGTTTTTTTCCTGTTGCAGCAGCTCTCTTAAAGCTGCTGCTTCTTTTTCTGCTTTTTCGCGGATGGCAGCTGCGTCTGCAGTCGCCTGTTCCATGATTTTTGTGTATTCGGGATCAGCATGGAAACCTGCACCCTGAAAGTTGTTTACATGTTTAATGGAGATAATCTTTTCATTTGCTTGTTCTGCATTTGCCCAACTTGATTTAATAAGCCTAGACAATAATATCATCTCCTCCACCGCGCGCAACGACAATCTCACCAGAGTCTTCTAAACGTCTGATAATAGCAACAATTCTTGATTGTGCTTCTTCAACATCTTTCAGTCGGACAGGTCCCATGAATTCCATTTCATCCTTGAAGGATTCAACCATTCTTGCAGACATGTTACTGAATACAATTTCCTTCACTTCGTCACCAGAAACCTTCAATGAAAGCATAAGGTCTTCATTTTCACAGTCACGGATAATACGTTGAATTGCTCTGTTATCCAATGTAACAATATCTTCGAATACGAACATTCTTTTCTTAATTTCTTCTGCCAACTCAGGATCCTGTATTTCAAGAGCGTCAAGAATTGTTCTTTCTGTCGAGCGGTCAACACCATTCAACACTTCAACAACTGCCTCAATACCACCAGTTTGTGTATAATCCTGTGTTACAGTGCTAGATAGCTTTCTTTCTAAGATTTGTTCCACTTCATTAATAATTTCAGGAGATGTACTGTCCATAACAGCAATTCTCTTCGCAATATCTGCCTGCATTTCCTGTGGCAGTTCAGATAATATCTGGCCTGCCTGGGTTGGATCTAAATAAGAAAGTATTAATGAAATGGTTTGTGGATGTTCATTTTGGATAAAGTTAAGGATTTGGCTCGGGTCGGCCTTTCTTGCAAAATCAAACGGTCTAACCTGCAAGGAAGAGGTTAATCGATTCAAGATGACAGATGCTTGATCTGTTCCTAACGCTTTTTCCAAAACTGTTTTAGCATATCCGATACCGCCTTGAGAGATATAATCCTGTGCTAACGCTATGTTATGGAACTCTTCTAGTACTTCTTCTTTAGAAGAGTTCTCCACCTTTTTAACACCAGATATCTCTAAGGAAAGTTTTTCTATCTCTTCTTCACTTAAATGCTTATAAACAGAAGCTGCTACATCTGGTCCTAATGATATAAGTAGAACAGCAGCTTTTTGTTTTCCTGTAAGCTCCGTAGCTTCTTTTCGTGCCATCGATATCCTCCTTGCCTTATTCCTCTGTTATCCAAGTGCGAAGAAGTTTCGCAAAGTCTTCTGGCTTATCTTTTGCCATTTTCTCTAATTGTTTTCTGCGAAGTGTTCCCTCTGATTCCACTTCATCATTTACGTCAGGAATGGATACAGGTGAAATAATTTCTTCTTCCGGCTCTGCTGCTTTCTTCTTACGTCCTCTTACAAACAAGAAGATTAATAGTCCAATTACAGCAAGTAATACTCCACCAACTGCGTATACCCACCAAGGAATTGACGTGCTAGCTGTTTCTGATGAAGCAGTAGTTTTTCCGTTAAATTGTTGCACAGATACGGCAATTTTACTTTGTAAGTCTGCATCTGAAAGAGTGCCTGTTTCTGTCTTATCAATAGAAGTTCTTACGATTGTTCCTAGCATATTTGTAATGTCGTCAACACTATCCTGTGAAAGTGAAGATGGATCATCTGCTGTAGGAGGCTCTACCATAACTTGAATACCAAGGTCACGGATTTTATATGGGCTCTCTACAATTTGCTTTTTAATTCTATTAACCTCGTAATTAATTGTGTTATCAATTTTCTCAGAGTCACCAGAACCTGATGTAGTTGTTTCCGTGTTCGTAGTAGTTGTATCTGCCTGATCTTCTGCTGCAGGTGTACCTTCTGCTGCAGCACTACCTCCTGTATATGTTTCAGAGATATTTTGTGCGCTCACTTCGATACCCTTCATATTTTCTTCATCAACTGGCGTAACCAGGTTTTCTTCTCTGTTTTCTTGGGTAAAGTCAATATCAGCAGTTACTGAAACCATGACTTTATTTTGTCCCATTAATGTGCCAAGCATTTGCTGAACTTGTCTTTGAATGTCTTTTTCAACTTGTTTTTTCACGTTATTTTGAGCAGTAAATGTGTCACCTGCATTATTAGTTGTAGAATTTAGGTCAAAATACTCAAAGTTTTGGTTTGTTATGACGATATTATCAGTAGGAAGGTTTGGAACACTTTTTGCGACAAGTGTATATAATCCTTTTATTTGACTCTCGGAGAAGTTATAGCCTGGTTTTGTGTTGAGAACAATAGAGGCTGAAGCTTCTCCGGCTTCATCTGATACAAACACACCTTTACTTGGTAATGTGATCATAACATTCGCATCGTTAATACCGTCGATGCCTTTAATCAAGTTAGAAATTTCTGTTTGCATTGCATCTAGCTTCATAACATTGAATTCATTATCTGTCATTCCGAAGCTCGCATTTTGACTGAAAAACGAATAATCAATACTGCCTGTATTCGGTATTCCTTCTGCTGCTAATTCCACCTTCAATGAATCCACAACATTTTCTGGAACGCTTATTGTTTTTCCGCCATCTGAAATCTCTGATGTGATTCCCTTGCTATCAAGGGTTTCTTTAATTTGTCCTGTTTCTGACGGAGACAGGTTGCTGTATAAAGGAACTAAATTTTCTTTTGTTAAGAAATAAGTTGCAAATGATACCATAAGAAGAAGCAAAAGAATGCCGCTTACCAAAACAGTCTTTTGCTTTTTAGAACGATTTGTCCAATATTCTTTTAAAGGATTAAAAAACTTATTCATGTTTTCTTTCATCTTTACCCCCGGTTACCGTTATTTTTAATGATAATAACCGCCCACAACTCAACTGACCTTAAATAGACATTCTCATCATTTCTTGATACGCTTCGACTGCTTTGTTTCTAAATTCTAATGTAGCTGACATCATAACACTTGCCTTTTGTGATGTAATCATTACTTGCGAAAGATCAACGTCTTCTCCTTTTGCAAGCTTGTTTGTAAGAACATCCGATTCATTTTGTGCTTTATTAACATTATTAATTGATTCCTTTAAAAAGGAAGAAAAGCTTTTTTGTACTTCTGAACCAGTCGCTTTCGTTGCTGTTGCAGAACTGTTAGTTAACGGCAATGTGGATGACACTGCTGGAAGATTTACTGTCGCCATTTATAATACCTACTTTCCAATCTCTAAAGTTTTCATAAGCATGCTTTTCGATGCATTTAATACTGTTACGTTCGCTTCATAAGACCTTGTAGCACTCATCAAATCAACCATTTCCCTTAATGGGTCCACATTCGGCATTTGTACATAACCGTCGGCATTAGCATCTGGGTTTTCCGGATCATACACCATTTCAAAAGGTGTTTCCGTATCTTCTGCAACCTTTGTTACTTTAACGCCATTTCCTGTGGCTGAATTGCCTGCTGTTGCGGCATTCAAATGTGACGCAAATGAATTGCCCTCTTGTGCTTGCAATACCACTGATTTTCTTCTGTACGGCTCCCATTCACCATTTACCAGCTTTCCTCTTGTTGTTTCTGCATTCGCCATATTAGAGGAGATAACGTCCATTCGCAGCCTGTTTGCTGTTAGCGCAGAAGCGGTTGTATTCATGCTATGAAATATCGTCATTTTATCTTCCTCCTTTTATGACATTTTCTAAAGAATTAAACTTACCGCTAATTCTCTCGACTAAAGCATTGTAGTAAATCTGATTTTCTGCCAGCTCACTCATCTCTTTATCCATATCAACGCTGTTGCCATTATTATTATAAGTAACGTTCTTATCTGTCGTTATTTGGACAGAGCCAGTAGCTCCTTCAAAATCAAAATGCCTGCTGTCCGTTTTGTTAGCATTCATGGCAGTTGCTAATGTATTTTTAAAGGTAACTTCCTTAGCCTTATAATTAGGCGTATCGACGTTAGCGATATTTTGTGAGATAACCTTCTGTTTTGTATTTGAATAATTCAAAGCATTTTCTAGTGTTGAAATAGTATTCGAAAAAAGCTTCATCTCACACCTCTTATTATCTATGATTATCGTATTTGTAGAATTTTGCAGTTTTATGACGAATATTTTTCAGATGATGTATTTAATTGTAATAAATGAAAAATAATCTGTCTATCATAATAAGGTCAATTTTAATAATCCAATAGTCCTATTTTAGTTAAAAATATTTGAGAAATTATCCTTTCACTAATAAGAAAGGTATATTTTTGTTATTTTTGATATGAATTAACTCATCATTAGGAACTACTAAATTCATAGTATCAATGAACTATCGCGCAACAATCATCTTGTCTATGTATCGAATATAATGTACAACGATTGTAATGTAAATGATATATTTTGGAAAAATGTCGAACCATGTTGAGGCGAAATCTCGATAAATCAATATTCTCTTAGAAAAGCTTATTTCATTACCACTAATTCCCTGTAAATAATAAAAAAAAGAACCTTTTCCACGTAGGAAAAGATTCTTTTTTTTATTAATTAGCTTTCAGCTTTTCTAATTCCAGCAAGAACTTATCGTTCAATACTTTAATGTAAGTTCCTTTCATTCCAAGAGAACGAGATTCGATTACACCAGCACTTTCTAGCTTGCGCAATGCATTAACAATAACAGATCTTGTAATACCGACTCTGTCTGCAATTTTTGAAGCAACTAAAAGTCCTTCATTTCCGTTCAATTCTTCAAAGATGTGTTCAATTGCTTCTAATTCACTATAAGATAATGAACTAATCGCCATTTGCACAACAGCTTTGCTTCTTGCTTCTTCTTCGATTTCTTCTGCTTTTTCACGAAGAATTTCCATACCAACAACAGTTGCTCCATATTCAGCCAAAATTAGATCATCATCATGGAATTGTTCTTGAAGTCTTGCAAGAATTAATGTTCCAAGTCTTTCTCCGCCACCGATGATTGGTACGATTGTTGTAAGCCCTTTGCTGAATAGATCTTTGTTTTCAATTGGGAATGCTGTATATTCGCTTTCCACATCCAAATTACTTGAAGTCACTTGAATATTAAAAAGATTATTTGTGTACTCTTCTGGGAATTGACGGTCTTCCAACATTTTAATCATACGGTCATTTTCAATTTGCTGGTTAATAGCAAAACCTAGTAATTTCCCTCTTCTGCTTACTACAAAAATATTTGCTTCAATAACTTCACTTAAAGTCTCAGACATTTCCTTGAAGTTAACTGGCTTTCCAGCAGCTCTTTGCAGCATCGCATTAATTTTTCGAGTTTTTGACAATAAATCCATTTTCTTTTCCTCCTATTAACTAAAACCAAAACTGTCACTTATTCCTTCTTTATGGCCGCGGCATTTGATTGCTTCATCCTTTTAGGAGTACGTAATCGCATTACACATTCTTAAAGAATAAATTGACTTAAATCTTTATTTCTTGCAATCGCACCAAGTTTCTCTTCCACGTATTGTGGAGTTATGGATACTTTATCCATCGTAATTTCAGGTGCTTCAAATGATAGATCCTCCAGCAATTTCTCAAGGATCGTATGAAGTCTTCTTGCTCCGATGTTATCCGTGTTCTGATTCACTTCATAAGCCACTTCTGCTATCTTACGTATAGCATCGTCAGAAAATTCAATTTCTATACCTTCAGTTTGCAGTAATGCTTGATATTGCTTAATTAACGCATTATCAGGCTCCACAAGGATACGGTAGAAGTCATCAACTGTAAGCTTACCAAGTTCAACACGGATCGGGAAACGACCTTGAAGCTCAGGAATCAAATCGGACGGCTTAGAAATATGGAATGCACCTGCAGCAATGAATAAAATATGATCTGTTTTAACAGATCCGTATTTTGTCACAATTGTCGAGCCTTCCACTACTGGAAGGATGTCACGCTGAACACCTTCTCTTGAGACATCAGCAGAAGATCCGCCATTGCTTTTGCTGGCAATTTTATCGATTTCGTCGATAAAGATAATTCCCATTTGCTCTGCTCGTACGACCGCTTCTTGTGTTACTTCATCCATATCGATCAGCTTTTGTGCTTCTTCGTTAGTCAAAACAATTCTAGCTTCACGTACAGTCAATTTTCTTTTTTTCTTTTTCTTAGGCATAAAGCTGCTTAACGCATCCTGCATGTTCATACCCATTTGCTCCATACCAGAGCCTTGCAGCATATCGAACATAGATGGCTGCTGCTCATCTACCTCAACTGTAATTGTTTCATTCTCAAGCTCGCCAAGCGCCAATTTTTCTTTAAGCACTTTTCTTTTTTCATATCTGCTTGATTCTTCCACAGTCGGCTCCTCTGTTTGAGTTTCCGAATTTCCGCCGCCAAACAACATTTCAAGCGGATTACTGTAGTTTTTTTGTTTTTTAGCAGAAGAAGGCATCATCAGGTCGACGAGACGGTTGTTCGCTGCAGACTCCGCTCTTTCTTTCACCTGAACCATCTTCTCTTCTTTTATAATTCGCACAGATGTTTCCACTAAATCTCTTACCATGGATTCAACATCTCTGCCGACATAACCGACTTCAGTGAACTTGGTCGCTTCCACTTTAACAAATGGCGCGCTGACAATTTTTGCGATTCGTCTTGCGATTTCCGTTTTACCTACACCAGTAGGTCCCATCATTAAGATGTTTTTGGGGCTGATTTCATCCCTTAGCTTTTCATCAAGCAACCCACGGCGAAAACGGTTTCTTAACGCTATCGCAACAGCTTTCTTTGCATCCTTTTGTCCAACAATATATTGATCAAGACGTTCTACAATTTGACGAGGTGTTAAGCTTGTGTTCTTATTCATCAAGTAATCCTCTCCTTATAATTCTTCTACAATAATATTATTGTTCGTATATACACAAATATCGCCAGCGATTTCAAGAGCTGCCTTTGCTATTTCATAAGCAGAAAGATGTTCGCCTGAGTATTGTTTAAGAGCTCTTCCAGCTGATAATGCGTAGTTTCCGCCAGAACCAATCGCTAAAATTCCGTCATCTGGCTCTATAACTTCACCTGTTCCAGATACAAGCAGCAAATCTGTTTCATTCATAATGATGAGCATCGCTTCAAGCTTGCGTAAAATCTTGTCACTTCTCCAAAGCTTCGCAAGCTCAACTGCCGCTCTTTGCAGATTCCCGTTATACTCTTCCAATTTCCCTTCGAACAGCTCAAATAAAGTAAAGGCATCGGCAACAGAGCCTGCAAAACCGGCAATCACTTTTCCGTTAAAAAGTTTTCTTACCTTTTTTGCAGTATGTTTCATCACGACAGCATTGCCGAAAGTGACTTGACCATCACCTGACATGGCGCATTTCCCTTTATGTTGAACAGCAAAAATAGTAGTTGCATGAAACTGTGGTAGTCCAGACATCTTTACTTCCTCCTTTATCCATTTACAGCTATGCCCTTGGATGGAAGGACATATATGTTTTTTTTAAGTAGTCGCTTGTGACATGTGTATAAATTTGGGTGGATGATAAAAAAGCATGACCCAATAATTCTTGTACAGTCCGCATATCGGCACCGTTTGCCAAGAGATGTGTAGCAAATGAATGGCGAAGTTTATGCGGATGGATTTTCCCTTTGGTAGCAGACGATTCCATCATTCTGTTAAGAATATCGCGCACACCGTTTTCAGTGAGCGGTCCTCCCTTATAATTGACAAACAAAAAGGGATGATTCGTCTTGTTTTTATCCATCAGCTTACTTCTGCTGTTCTCTATGTAAGATTCAAGGGCGGTATGGGCAAAGCTGCCAAATGGAACATACCGCTCCTTTTTCCCTTTCCCCTTTACCAGCAATGTCGAGATGCTGAAATCGATATCTTTCATTTCAATTTTTGTGCATTCACCAACGCGGATTCCTGTTGCATACAGCAGCTCCAGGATGGCAACATTCCTTTTTCCTAGCATGCTTGTCGTATCACACGAACGAAAAATATGCTGCAATTCCTCTTCATAAAAGAAATCTGGCAGTCTGCTTTCCAGCTTTGGTATACTGACAACTGCAAAGGGATTGCTTTCCACTATATTCTCTCTAGCTAAAAATCGGTAAAAGCTCCGAAGACTAGATATTTTACGGGCAATAGATTTTCTTGCAAGCTCCTCATTGAACAGCTCTGTCAAAAAAATCCGCACATCCTGTGCGCTTACTTCCTTAACATGTCCCAGCAATTGCTTGGACATAAACAGGAAAAATTGCTGTATATCCTTTTTATAGACATCAATCGTATACGGTGAGCAGTTTTTTTCAATCTTCAAGTATTCAATAAACAGGTTCAAGAAAGCGTTTTGTTCCTTATTCATTGCTTCACCTCACAACGGCTTCACTATATTAACATACTTTGTAGCGACAAGCAATTAATTTACACATTTTTCATAAAGTTCTGAATTGTTTCTAACGCTCTGTTAGCGTGCTGTTCGTACCTTTCCTTTTTCCCTTTTATTCTAGTTGGTAGCTCAGGGAAAAGTCCAAAGTTAGCATTCATCGGCTGGAAAGTTTTTGCGTTCGTCTTCGTGATATAATTCGCCATGCTGCCAATAGCTGTTTCGACTGGGAATTGGATCAACGGCTCACCATTAACAAGCTTCGCTGCATTAATACCTGCAACAAGACCGCTCGCTGCTGATTCTACATAGCCTTCAACGCCAGTCATTTGTCCTGCGAAGAAAAGATTAGGACGGTTTCTGAACTGATATGTCGCATTAAGAACTTTCGGTGAGTTGATGAAAGTGTTTCTGTGCATAACGCCATAACGGACAATTTCTGCGTTTTCAAGACCTGGTATTAAGCGAAGCACCTCTTTTTGTGGTCCCCATTTCAAATGTGTCTGAAAACCGACAATATTGTACAATGTTCCTGCTGCGTCATCTTGACGAAGCTGAACAACTGCATATGGGCGTTTCCCTGTTTTGGGATCTTCAAGACCAACAGGCTTCATTGGTCCAAACAGCATTGTCTTTTTACCCCTTGAAGCCATTACTTCAATAGGCATGCATCCTTCAAAGAAAATTTCCTTTTCGAATTCCTTTAATGGTACCGTTTCAGCATCAATCAATGCTTCATAGAAGCGGTCAAATTCCTCTTCCGTCATCGGGCAGTTTAAATATGCTGCTTCTCCCTTGTCATAACGAGATTTCAAATATACCTTATCTAAGTCTATGCTGTCTTTTTCAATGATAGGAGCCGCTGCATCATAAAAATACAAATAATCTTCTCCTGTAAGTTCCTTTAAGCTTTCTGAAAGTGCTGCACTAGTTAGCGGTCCTGTCGCAATTACAGTTACCCCTTCTGGAATAGATGTAACCTCTTCATTAATAACCGTAACATTTGGGTGGTTTTTGACCATCTCTGTCACTCTGCCTGCGAATTCATGTCTATCAACAGCAAGAGCACCGCCTGCCGGTACTGCACAAAGATCCGCAGAATCAATAATAACGGAGTCTAGTCGTCTCATTTCCTCTTTCAGTACTCCAACAGCATTTGTTAGCGCATTTCCTCGTAACGAGTTGCTGCATACTAGCTCGGCAAATTTATCTGTATGATGTGCGGGAGTTTGTTTTACAGGTCTCATCTCGTAAAGATTTACCTTAATTCCTCTTTTGGCAATTTGCCAAGCTGCTTCACTTCCAGCAAGGCCGGCACCAATTACATTAACAATCTTTTGTGTATCTTGCATTGTAAATCCTCCAACTTAATATTATCTATAAGATTCTCAGTGCGCAAGAATCCTTATCATGTATATGTATGCTTAACACCAGCTGATTCTTATAGTAGTAAGCAAATGTCCATACAATTATAAGCTAAAAATATATCCTTTAGCATTTTACACTACGTTTTGCATCTTGAAAAGTTTCAACTTATGGACAATTGTCCTAAAACTCATTAAAACAGTTATTCATACACACGGAAAGAGTGAGCATACATGGCTCACTCTTTGTTAGCTTTGAGGTTCTTCCTTATAGTCGCATTCGACACATTGGACTTGGACACCTTTTTTCAGCTTTTTCTCTACAAGCATATTATCACATTTTGGACATGGGCGCTGTAAAGGTTTATCCCATGAAATGAAATCGCACTCTGGGAAACGGTCACAGCCATAAAAAATCCGGCGCTTTTTGCTTTTTCTTTCAATGATATTACCTTCAGCACATTTCGGACATTTCACGCCAATTTCTTTCACTATGGCCTTTGTATTACGGCAATCAGGGAAATTGCTGCATGCCATAAACTTGCCGTATCTGCCCATTTTAAACACCATTGGATTGCCGCATTCCTCGCAATCCTCACCTGCAGGCTCATCCTTTATTTCGACAGATTGCATTTCTTTTTCAGCTTTATCAAGGCTTTGTTCAAAAATTTTATAAAAACTATCAATAACTTTGACCCAGTTTATTTGCCCTGCCTCAATATTATCAAGGTTTTGCTCCATATGTGCAGTAAAGTCGACATCGAGAATTTCCGGGAAGAATTCAAGTATCAGCTCAAGCACTATTTCACCAAGCTCTGTCGGCACAAACCTTTTATTATCAAGAGCAACATATCCGCGTTTTTGAATCGTATCGAGCGTAGGTGCGAATGTGGAAGGACGCCCTATACCAAGCTCTTCTAATGTTTTTACTAACCTTGCCTCTGTATACCTCGGCGGCGGCTGTGTGAAGTGCTGCTTTGGATCAATATCCTTATTGATGACTTCATCTCCCTCTTTTAAATCAGGGAGCTGTTTATTTTGCTCTTCTACCGCATCATCTGTACTTTCTACATACACCTTCATAAACCCAGGGAATTTAATTTTGGAACCTGTCGCACGGAACTTAACATCGCCGTTACGAAGATCAACACTCATAGTATCCATAACTGCCGGTGCCATCTGGCTCGCAATAAATCTCTCCCATATAAGCTTATACAAACGAAGCTGATCTCTAGAGAGATGTTCTTTTAAGGAATTAGGCTCTCTGTGTGTGCTTGTCGGTCTGACAGCTTCATGGGCATCTTGAGCATTTGCGTTTTTCTTTTCTTTACGATTTTGCTCTTTTGTATATTCAGTCCCATAGTTTGAAGTAATGTATTCATGTGCTTCCGTTTGGGCAACTTCCGAAATTCGAGTTGAGTCTGTTCTCATATAAGTAATTAAGCCGACTGTGCCTTCTTTTTTACCTAAATCAATTCCTTCATATAGCTGTTGGGCAAGCATCATTGTCTTTTTCGCTCTGAAATTCAGCTTTCTTGCTGCCTCCTGTTGCAGGGATGAAGTTGTAAAAGGAACGGCAGGATTCCGTTTACGCTCCTTCTTCGTTACCTTCTCAACAGTAAACTTGTTGCCATTAAGCTGTTTTTTGACATTTTGTACTTCTGCTTCAGAATGAAGCTCTAACTTTTTATCTTTCAAACCATAAAACGCTGCCTCAAAGCTGGTTTTTCCCTTTGCAAAGCTTCCTTCTATTGACCAGTATTCTTCAGGTACAAATGCTTTTATTTCATGTTCCCTGTCGATGATTAACCGAACTGCCACAGATTGTACTCTACCAGCACTCAGCCCTTTTTTGACCTTTTTCCATAGCAACGGACTGATATTATAGCCTACCAATCGGTCGAGCACCCGTCTTGCTTGCTGGGAATCGACTAAATCCATGTTTATTGGCCTTGGATGCTTGAATGACTCCTTAATAGCATCTTTAGTGATTTCATTAAAGACGACACGGCAATCTGAATCCACATCAACCTGGAGGCTGTTTGCCAAATGCCAAGCAATTGCTTCCCCTTCGCGATCCGGATCGGCTGCGAGGTATATTTTTTTTGCCTTTTTAGCTGCTGTTTTTAATTCCTTTAATACAGGACCTTTTCCACGTATCGTTATGTACTTCGGTTCGTACTCTTTTTCTACGTCTACACCCATTTGGCTTCTAGGCAAGTCTCTGATATGCCCCATTGATGCTTTAACTTTATATTTTTTACCTAAATAGCGTTCAATTGTTTTCGCCTTTGCTGGCGACTCTACTATTACTAGAAACTCTGACATCCAACGTCCTCCTTAGAGGGATTATAAATATTCATTATTATTGTATACTATGTTCGCTTTTGTCAAACATTACGAAAATAAGTAAACGGTTACACTGTTATTATATGAATGGAAATCCTTGAAAATTTATTATTTCATCTGTTGCAAACAGTATAACAGATTGTAAAAAATAGCAATACCTTTTTAAAAAAAAATGGAAAATAGATTCATTCTATTTCCCATAAAACTAGTATTACTGCTTTTAATTTACATGGTAAATTCCCATTCTTCCAATATATCTGCTGCATTTGTTACTAGCTTTGCCCCTTGCTTAATCAATTCATTCGTTCCATCTGAATATTTGCTGAAAATGCTGCCAGGAATAGCAAATACATCCCTGCCTTCTTGTAAGGCAAGATTTGCTGTTATCAGCGAGCCGCTTTGTCTTTTTGCCTCGACTACAAGCGTGCCTTTTGTTATACCACTGATTATTCTGTTACGCATTGGAAACTGCCATTTTTGAGGTCTTGTATTAGGAGGGTATTCAGACAAAAGTAGCTGGGATTTCATCATTTTCTCTGCTAAAGGCAAATTATGCTTTGGATAAATATGCTCAAAGCCGCCGGCAATAATCCCAATTGTTTTGCCGTTAAATTCAACTGCCGTTTCATGTGCGAGAGCATCCACACCAGCGGCAAGCCCACTGACTATGACGACCTGCTCGTTAACAAGCTCTTGCATCATTGCCTTTAAAGCGTGTCTGCTGTATACTGTGGCATCACGGGAGCCTACTATTGCCAATTGCCTCGGCTTTTGTAATAGAGATAGATCTCCTTTTGCGTAAAGCACCCAGGGCGGCTGATATATTTCCTTTAACAAACTTGGATAACAGGGGTCAAAATAGGTGATTATGTGTATTCCTTGCTGTGTGTATCGCTGAATTTGTTGATGAATGGTGTGGGAATAAAAGTCTTCGAGGGTATCTTTGTCAAGGAAGTTTCCGTTTGGATGGCAGCTATCGCGGAGGAAGTGAAGTCCAGGATCTGTTTTCAATATGGTAAAAATTCTTTTCCATGTCATTTTTCGGCAATGATGCAAGACAATTAATGTTTCTCTTAAATCATGTAACAGCACACTCAACCCTTTCTTGTATATATTCAATTACTATTATAAAAATACATATCCCTGTCTCCTTTTTATTATAATAAATTACCCACTTTAATTCCAAAGATTTGCTATATAATAGAAGAAACTCGTCTTTTTTTTGCACAAAAAGGCTAGCCTCCAGCGTTAAGCTAAGGCTAGCCTTTTACTTGATAAAATTAGACTCTGCTTTCTTCCACCTTATGTGTTTTGCATTTGTCTAAAAGATCTGTTTCCTTCAGCACTTCAATCAATGTCGCACCCATTTCAGCAGGAGTAGGGGCTACCTTGATTCCACACTCATTCATTGTTTTGATCTTTTCATCTGCTGTGCCCTTACCACCTGAAATGATCGCACCTGCATGACCCATCCTTTTTCCTGGAGGTGCTGTTCTTCCACCGATAAAGCCAACAACAGGTTTTGTCATATTGGCTTTGACCCACTCGGCTGCTTCTTCTTCTGCCGTTCCGCCAATTTCACCAATCATAATAACCGCATACGTGTCTTCATCCTCATTGAACTTCTTCAACACGTCAATAAAGTCTGTGCCATTAACAGGGTCTCCGCCAATTCCTACTGCCGTAGACTGGCCTATTCCTGCCTGTGTCAGCTGATGAACCGCTTCATATGTCAAAGTACCTGAACGGGAAACAACGCCAACATGACCCTTTGTATGGATATATCCAGGCATAATTCCAATCTTGCACTCATCTGGAGTGATAACTCCCGGACAGTTCGGGCCTATTAATCTTGTATTTTTGCCTTCCATATAGCGTTTAACCTTTACCATATCTAAAACAGGGATATGCTCTGTTATACAAATCGTCAAATCTAGCTCTGCATCAACAGCTTCCATGATTGCATCTGCTGCAAACGGGGCAGGCACATAGTTGACAGATACTGTTGCATTTGTTGCTGCAACAGCTTCTTTCATTGTATTAAAAACCGGAACACCTTCTACTGCTGTTCCACCTTTACCAGGTGTTACCCCAGCAACAATTTTTGTGCCATATTCGAGCATTTGCTTCGTATGAAAAAGAGCCGTTGCTCCTGTAATACCTTGAACAATGACTTTCGTTTCTTTATTGATGAATATGCTCATTGATTTCTCCCCCTTTTTGTACATATGACACGATCTTTTCAGCACCATCTGCCATGGAACTTGCAGAAATGATATTGATGCCTGATTCGCTCAAAATCTTTTGGCCAAGCTCCACATTCGTTCCTTCCAGCCTAACAACAAGCGGTACTTGCAGGCTCACCTGTTTTGCTGCTTCAACGATACCCTCTGCAATGATATCGCACTTCATAATTCCACCGAATATATTAACAAAAATGCCCTTTACTTTTTCGTCGGACAAAATGATTTTAAATGCTTCTGTAACTTTTTCAGCTGTTGCACCGCCGCCAACATCAAGGAAGTTCGCGGGCTCTCCGCCGTAGTGCTTCACGATATCCATTGTGGCCATCGCTAAGCCAGCACCGTTTACCATACAGCCGATATTTCCATTTAATGCGATATAGCTTAAGTCAAATTTTGAAGCTTCAAGCTCCTTCTCGTCCTCTTCATCCAAATCACGGTATGCAAGAATATCCTTATGTCGGTATAATGCATTAGAGTCAAAGTTCAGCTTTGCATCAAGTGCCATCACATCACCTTCCTCTGTTAAAACAAGAGGGTTAATTTCAGCAATAGAACAATCCTTCTCACAAAATACGCGATAAAGGCCTGTCATGAATGAAACAGCTTTATTGACTTGAGGACCAGGAATATTGATTGCGAATGCAACTCGTCTTGCTTGGAAAGGAGTAAGACCTGTTAATGGATCAATTACTTCTTTAATGATTTTCTCAGGCTGTGTTTCAGCTATTTCTTCGATTTCTGTTCCACCCTCTTCTGATGCCATTAATACAATACGAGAAGTAGAACGGTCAACAACAAAGCCAATATAATATTCCTTTTTGATACGGCAGCCTTCCTCAATCAGCAAACGCTTAACAACTTTTCCTTCAGGGCCAGTCTGATGTGTTACAAGGGTGCTCCCCAAAATCTGTTCTGCGTATTGCTTAACCTCTTCAAGAGATTTCGCAACTTTAACACCGCCGGCTTTTCCTCTGCCTCCAGCATGAATTTGCGCCTTAACAACCCATGCATCACTGTTAAGATGCTCTGCTGCAAATAGGGCCTCTTCAACGGTAAATGCAACACTTCCTTTAGGGACAGCTACACCATTTAATGCTAGAATTTCTTTCCCTTGATATTCGTGAATATTCATTCTCCCACATCCCTTTTGCAAATTCTTTTTCACTTCTTGCCAGATTTCCCTGCATACTTTTACTTATGTACGAGTGTGAAAAAAAATAGCTTTTTTCCATCTCGACAAAAAAATATTTTTTCCGTTTTAAAAGGACCCCTTCCTTTTAAAAGTATCTTTAACACTGTATTAATATTCTCTATCAACACAATATTTTCTTACTTTTTGGAAAAAACACTCTATTGTTTACGCTTTCATTTTATATAAAAGCAACACTTTTGTCTATTAAAAAGGCACTAATTTACAATAAAAAAATTATCCCCTTTAAAAAGGGGACTATACTACTAGTTATCAGACTCCGCTCCATATGTTTTATCAAGCTTATAGATAAAAGCAAAAACCTCAGCCACTGCCTGATACAAGTCTTCAGGGACTTGCTCCTGCAAGTTGAGCTTACCTAGCAGTTCTACTAGTGATGGGTCTTCCTGAATTGGCACACCGTTTTCTTGTGCCTTTTTAATAATATTATCAGCAATCAGCCCCTTACCCTTTGCTGACACTACTGGTGCAGAGTGCTGCTGCTGTTTATAGCTAAGGGCAACAGCTTGCCGCCTTTCCTTATCGTTTGCCTTCATACTTTGTAATCTACCCCTTTATAATAGGCAGGCATTAATTTGTGCAGACCTAAATCTGGTTTATCCAGCTTATCTTCCTGAAAAGATTTAAACTCCAGTGATGACAAGGTGTATTGAACGTCCTTCATTTTTTCCTGCAAGCCATGAATCATGCCTTTCATAAGCGGCTCTATTTCATGATTTTTATTAAAGACTGTGATATTTACTATTCTGTGCTGTATTTGCATATCTATTGCTGTCTCTTTTAAATGTGCCAAATCAAGATAAAACAGAATGCGGCAATAATCAGAATCTATCTTTCCATCTTTCGTTTTCCTTCCACTGTATTGCATAGTAGCATCCATGGAGTGATTTTGGAAATGCAGGGGGAATTGGAGCATTAACTGCATGATTGGACCTGTTTCCTGGCTTAATAGCTGCATGCCTGTTACCTTGTCCGTAAGAGCAGCTGCCAATTCCTTCACATGTGTGGGAGCATCCGTTTTTAAAAATTCCAGCAGAAGCGGCTTAAGCAGGTTCCATTCAGGAGCGCCCTTGCCTCCATCTGTTTTTGCATGCAGCAATTCATGTTCGTAAGAATAGCCAATGGTATGAAGCAATTTTTGCAGCTGCTCCTTTATTACGCTCGCATCAGGTAAATCAATATTTTTGCCTGTTGCAAGCTCCTTAAGAACAGTTTGTAATTTTGGAGAAACAGATGGACTACCAGACAGTTCATTCAATAATTTTCCCGCAAGACTGTTCATGGAACTGCCTTCTCTAACAGCCATTAAGCTCGCAAACACTTTTTCCGTAAAGGGAAGCTCCCTCTGGATCATTTCCTTTATTGTGTCTATAGCTTTAGGGCTGTCTGCAGATTCTTTCATCCATTTGCCTGCAAGAGAGAGGACCTCACCAGACAGCGGCAGGTTCTCCTTTAAAAGCATTGACGTAAGCTGCTTCATTTCTTTTGTATTAGGCAAGGACCATTGTTCAAGCAATGTGTCTGTATTAGCATCATTATTGACAGGGCTTATAGGAGACAATACCTTTAATGCCAGCTTTCCATCACCGTCTTGAACTTGGAACAAATAGTTCTTGTCGGTGTTTAATGCAGTCGATAATTCAGCAAGGACCTTCTGGCTTCCAACTTGAATTTCTGCCATATTATTCGTAAAATACTTATTTACACGCCCCGTGATTACTTGACCTTGGCGAAGCTCTAGTGGTCTTGCAGTAACTGCTTGCTCCAAACCTGCTGGAAGTCCTTGTCCAATACGTATGCCATTCATTTAAATGCCCCTATTCCTCGTAGCCATTTCCTTGATCGGGGAAAAGCTTTTACGGTGATGTATCGTATAGCCTTCTGTCTCTAATGCAAGCAGATGCTCTTTAGTGCCATATCCCATATTACTTGCGAAACAATATGCTGGAAACTCTTTATCGAGATTTTTCATCATCTCGTCTCTTGTTACCTTTGCAATAATACTCGCTGCTGCAATGGATACACTTTTACTGTCCCCTTTAATAATCGATTTACTTGGATACGGAACGTTTAGCTTCATAGCATCAATCAGCAAAAAGTCCGGCTGCTGATCGAGATTTTGGACAGCTGCTAGCATTCCTTTTTTTGTCGCCTCATAAATGTTAATCCTATCAATTTCCGCTGGTTCGATAATACCAACACCGATGGAAATTGCTTGTTTTTGAATAATTTCATAGTATTGCTCTCGTTTTGCTTCAGACAGCTTTTTTGAATCATCTATTCCCGGCAGATAGAAGCTTTCAGGGAGTATGACTGCAGCGGTCACAACTGGTCCTGCTAGAGGTCCCCTGCCCACTTCATCAATGCCAGCAATATATGTATATCCTTGTTCTCTTATTTCTGTTTCATATATACAAAGCTCTATAAAACGGTTATGAAGCTGCACTTCCTTTTCCTTTTGCTTTTCCCAAGAAGTTATCAGCTTTTGCACGCCAACTCGTTTGTCTTCTTTTAACTGCTCCCAATAAGGGTCATGTTTGTCTGTTATCTTTTCAAGTAATTCCTTAATTTCCTTTAATGTTGCCAATGCCACTTTAAGTAACTCCCTTTCTCCCTATTTATATCGTCTCTTTCTAGAATTAATTTAACAGCTCCTTAAACAATCGTCCATTAAAAAAAAAGAGAAGCGCCCAACAAAACGATGGTCAATTCTCTTTTCTTTGCTAAGACAGGCTGCCTTATCTATTAATCTTCTTGCACATCGAAATCACTTGGTTGTTCGAATGTCAATCTGCCGAATTTTTCACTTCTAATTTCTCTTATTACCAATTCTGTAACCTTGTCATAATCGACAACAGCTCCGCCTGTAAGGCACCCGCGAACTTCACCGATTCTGTCAAAGAACTCAACAATGTCCTCTGGTATTTCTTGAAGCTGAAAACGCTCCTTCAGCCTTTCAGGATATTCTTGTTCTAAGAATCGCAGTCCATAAATAGCGATATCCTGCAGGTTAAGAATTGTATCCTTAATGGCGCCAGTTAATGCTAGCTTTAATCCAACACTCTGATCCTCAAACTTTGGCCAGAGAATCCCTGGGGTATCAAGAAGCTCCAATTCCTTCCCTACCTTAATCCATTGCTGTGCCTTTGTTACACCTGGAGTATTGCCTGTTTTAGCAATATTCTTTTTGGCAAGCCTGTTAATTAATGTGGATTTACCTGCATTTGGAATTCCAACAATCATCGCTCTTATTGCACGAGGTCTTATGCCTTTTGCCCTCATTCTATCAAACTTCTCTGCAAGCACTACATGCGCCAATGCCGTAATTTCCTTCATTCCGACACCCGCCTGCGAATTTATCGCAAGTGCTTGTATGCCTTGCTTTTTAAAATGAGCAATCCATTGCTTTGTTCTTTCGCCATCTGCCATGTCTGCCTTGTTAAGTAAAACAATTCTTGGCTTATGCTGGATGATCTCGTCAATCATCGGATTTCTGGAAGACTGTGGAATTCTCGCATCCACTAATTCAAAAATGATGTCAACAAGCTTTAATTTCTCTGTTACTTGTCGTCTTGCTTTGGCCATATGGCCCGGAAACCATTGTATTGTCAAAATATCCACCTCTAATTACTGCTGCTTTTTTGTCAGCATAAAACTTTTCTTAGTTCACTAATTTAATGTCTGATATTGGCCAGTAAATCATGCTTGTATTGCCAAGAACCTTCTCATAAGGGATTGTCCCAATATGACGGCTATCCTTGCTGTCACGGCGGTTATCACCCATAACGAATAGCTCTCCTTCTGGAACAGTGCTTTGACCAATTTTGTCTTCCAGCTTAAAGGATTCTGTTAAAGGACCATCTGTAACCTGTTTTTTGTATTCATCCAAATATGGCTCTTTATAAGCCTTCCCATTCACGTATAGTACGTCATCCTTGTACTCAATTGTATCACCAGGTAAACCGATTACTCTTTTAATATAATCCTTTCCTTCTGGTGCATGGAATACAATAATATCAAAGCGTTTAGGTTCACTTACTTTGTAATTTACTTTGTTTACAATCATTCGGTCTGAATTATGTAATGTAGGCATCATCGATTCTCCGTCCACTACAATCGGAGCAAATAAAAAGGAGCGAATCACAACGGCCAATACAACTGCGATTACTAACGCCTTACCCCATTCCCATATCTCGTTTTTCTTTTTCTTTGCCATCTTGTTCACCAATCCTCATTTTTTGTAAGCTCTCTTTTTAAGTATCTCTAAATCAGATACTTTTTAAATACAGTAAAAGGCATATGTCTTTTTTTCAGGACAAAACCTCTTCCTTTATTGTAGCGAAATAAAAAGTCGAAGTAAAATGCCAGGTGGCTATACTTTAGCAAATTATGTGGATAGTCAGGTGACTATTAAATAAAAATAAATAATAGGCAATAAAAAAGAGCTTGTTGCAAAGAACAGGCTCTTTTTTGATAGCATTATCGAATTTCTTTAATACGAGCTTTTTTACCACGTAGGTTACGTAGGTAGTAAAGTTTAGCACGACGGACTTTACCGCGGCGAATAACTTCAAGCTTCGCAATTTTTGGTGTATGAACAGGGAATGTACGCTCAACGCCTACTCCGTAAGAAACTTTACGTACTGTAAAAGTTTCGCTGATTCCACCACCACGACGCTTAATCACAACACCTTCATAAACCTGAATACGCTCGCGAGTACCCTCAACAACTTTAACGTGTACACGTACAGTGTCACCAGGACGGAACGCAGGAAGATCTGAACGAAGTTGTTCTTTTGTGATATCTTCTATTAATTTTTGCATCGTTTTCAACTCCTTCCAACAGACGCTCTTGCAGCTAATTCCTTGCAGCGGAACATCGTTATAAGACTTTTGTAGCAGAAAAGGTTTCTGCTTAAGTCACAAGTGTTATCTTAACATAAAAAGTTTAAGACATCAATATCTATTATTTGTTTTTCTGCAAATCATTTAATAGTTTTTGCTGCTTATCTGTTAATGGGTAGTTTTCGAGAAGATCTGGACGTCTTTCAAGCGTTCTTTTCAGCGACTCTTTTTCTCTCCATTCGTCAATATGCGCATGATTTCCAGACGTAAGCGTGGCAGGCACCTTCATCCCTCTAAAATCAGCAGGACGGGTATAATGCGGGTGCTCAAGCAGTCCTGTGCTGAACGAATCATTCACATGGGACGCCTCGCTTCCTAACACCCCTGGAAGCAGTCTGACAACACTATCAATCACTACCATTGCTCCGAGCTCGCCGCCTGTTAGCACATAATCACCAATTGATATCTCATCTGTTGCCAAATGCTCGCGAATACGCTCATCATAGCCTTCATAGTGACCGCAAATAAAAATTAAATGCTCTTCCTTTGCAAGCTCTTCCGCTTTTTTTTGGGTATAACGCTCACCTTGAGGACACATAAGGATTACTTTCGGCTTAGTCCCGCTCTTCGTTTGCAAATCGTCGACCGCATCAAAAATCGGCTGCGGCTTAAGGACCATCCCAGCGCCTCCGCCATACGGATAATCATCAACAGACTGGTGCTTATTATCAGAGTATTCCCGGAAGTTTGTGACACCGTATGATACCTTCTCTGCCTCTTTCGCTTTTTTCAGGATAGAGCTGTTAAACACACCCTCAAACATTTCTGGAAACAGCGTTAATACATCTACTCTCATTACGATAACAGCCCTTCCATTGGCTCAATGACAACTAGCTTTTCTTTCACATCCACCTTCATAACGACCTCTTCAATATAAGGGATCAAAACTTCTTCTTTTTTATTAGTCTTAATCACCCATACATCGTTTGCACCAGGTGTAAGTATCTCTGAAATGACTCCTACCTCATCACCTTCGACTGTCTCCACTTTACAGCCAATGATTTCATGGAAATAGTACTCGTTCTCTGGTAATTCTCCTAAAAAGCTTTCAGGCACCTTTAATGTGCTGCCCTTCATAAACTCTACCTCATTAACATTATCATAGCCTTCAAATGTCAACAGATGGAAGTTTTTATGGGGACGCTGTGTTTTTATTTTCAGCTCGATTGGCTCCTTTTTTCCTTCCCCAAAAAGATAAATGGAGTTTCCTACTTTATATCTTTCTTCAGGAAAATCCGTGCGGGAAATGACGCGAAGCTCTCCTCGTATTCCATGTGTATTGACAACCTTGCCTACATTAAACCATTTTTCCATAATAATCACCTCTACCGTATATCTACGACTTTTCCGTCTTTTAGAAGAATTGTTTTGTGGAGCAATTGCTCATCCCAAACATCTCCTATATTTATATCAACAATCCCAGTAAGCTCTTGACTTTTAAGTTCACTGCCCAATGGTAGTATATGTAATTGTGCTAATTGAAACTCTAGTGTTTTCTTTTTTTCCTCTCTTTGAGCAAGTTCCTTGCTTATATGCTGCTTAACAGCACTTGCGGAATGATTGCCTTTGAGCAGTTTTTTCTCCTCAAATTTGAGTTGTTCGGATTCTTTTTCAAGCTGAAGCAGTTCCTGCGAGATTTTCTTCTCTGATGCTTGTTTCGTTTTTTCGGTCAATATTTGTTTGACTGTGACAGTGTGGAGAATCTGCATTTTTTTCCTCCTATCAATGCAATACTATTTAATTGCTGAAAAAGCGGCAAGCGGGGCCGTATCCCACGCTCTAAAGCACATTTTCCTTTAGTATAAAGAATTACCTTGAAGATATAAACAAATAAAGGAGAAGGGTTCCCCCTCCTCCTTTTTATTCGCCAATCTCTAAGACCAGCTTTTTGTGCTGCTGTGACCCAGCAGCGTAAACAATCGTCCGAATTGCTTTCGCAACCCGCCCTTGCTTCCCAATTACCTTTCCCATGTCATTCTTGTTGACAGAAAGCAAGTAAGTGATTCGATCATCGTCTTCAGTAACTTGTATCGCAACATCATCCGGAAAATCTACAAGGGGCTTAACAATCGTTTCAATTAATTCCTTCATCTTCAAACGAATTATTTACCGTTTTTGATGTTGTGGAATTTCTCCATGATACCTTCGTTAGAGAAAAGGTTACGAACTGTATCAGATGGTTTTGCACCATTTTGTAACCATTGTAGAGCTTTCTCTTCGTTGATATCAACGATAGCAGGGTTTGCTACTGGATTGTAAGTTCCTACTGTTTCAATGAAACGTCCATCACGTGGTGAACGAGAATCTGCTACTACAATACGATAGAAAGGAGTCTTTTTAGCTCCCATACGTTTTAAACGAATTTTTACTGCCATTTTAAAAATGCACCTCCGAATAGTTTCACACAAGATAGTATAATATCAATAGTTGAACAGTTTGTAAAGTGTTTTTTCTTGTCAGACAAAACATTCTGTTCAAATTAATAAAAAACCGCTTGTTAACACCCTTAAAAAGGGTTAAATGGTAATTTAAACTTGCCTTTTTTCTTGCCTTTTTGGGTCATACCCGTCATTTGTTTCATCATTTTTTTCATGTCCTCAAACTGTTTCAACAGCCTATTTACTTCAGGAACCGTTCTGCCGCTCCCTTTAGCAATACGCTTACGTCTGCTTGAGTTAATAATTTCAGGGTTTTCTTTCTCTGCCTTTGTCATGGAGCGAATAATTGCTTCCACATGGCTGATTTGCTTCTCATCCACTTGGAGATTATCCAAGCCCTTGATTTTGTTAGCTCCTGGCATCATTTTCAGCAGCTCATCAAGCGGCCCCATGTTGCGTACTTGCCCAAGCTGTTCTAAGAAGTCATCTAAAGTAAAGGAAGCTGTTTTCATTTTCATTTCCAGCTCTTTTGCCTTTTCTTCATCGACATTCATTTGTGCTTTTTCGATAAGGCTTAGCACATCACCCATTCCAAGAATACGTGACGCCATACGCTCTGGATGGAATGCCTCAAGTGCATCCATCTTTTCACCCAAACCGACAAATTTAATCGGTGTATGCGTAACAGAACGAATAGATAATGCCGCCCCGCCTCGAGTGTCACCATCTAGCTTCGTTAATACGACACCTGTCAGACCAAGCTGCTCGTTAAAGCTGCTTGCCACATTGACTGCATCCTGACCTGTCATCGCATCCACAACAAGGAATATTTCATCCGGATTAGAAAGCTCTTTAATTTGCTTCAACTCGTCCATTAATGCTTCATCAACATGCAGTCGACCTGCAGTATCAATTAAAACATAATCATGATGGTCTTCCTTCGCTTTTGCAATAGCCTGTTTCGCAATCTCAACAGGGCTGACTTGATCTCCAAGTGAAAAAACAGGAAAATCGAGCTGTTTACCCAGTGTTTCCAGCTGTTTAATAGCAGCAGGACGATATATGTCTGCCGCAACTAGCAACGGCTTTCTATTATGCTTTTTACGCAGCAAATTAGCCAATTTTCCAGTTGTCGTCGTCTTACCGGCACCTTGCAAACCAACCATCATAATGACAGTCGGCGGACGGTTGGATACAGCAATTTTACTTTGTTCTCCACCCATCAGCTCCGTAAGCTCTTCTTTAACAACCTTAATGACCTGTTGACCTGGGGTTAGACTTTTCATAACCTCTTGTCCAACAGCACGCTCACTGACTTTTTTAACAAACTCCTTGACTACCTTAAAGTTAACATCCGCCTCAAGCAATGCAAGTCGGACTTCACGCATCATTTCCTTAACATCCGCTTCATTTACTTTCCCTTTTCCGCGGATCTTCTGGATCGTATTCTGCAGTCGGTCAGCTAAACCTTCAAATGCCATTGCGCCGCCTCCTTAATCTAATTTCTCCAGCTCGCAAACTGCTTCCAGCAATGCTGAAACCGAAGGAGTATCATCCTTTAATAACTCTTTTATATGTATAAAAAGAGTATTACGCTCTTGAAACTTTTGAAGTAAGAGTAATTTATTTTCATATTCCTCCAGCATCGCTTCCGTCCGTTTAATATTATCATAAACAGCTTGACGACTAACGTCATATTCATCCGCAATTTCACCAAGAGAATAATCATCTAAATAATAAAGAGACATGTAACTTCGTTGCTTCGGTGTCAACAACGACTGATAGAAATCAAACAGATAATTCATTCGTGTTGTTTTTTCAAGCATCGAACAATACCTCCATGTTAAGTCAAACACCTTTACACCCTTATTGTACACACCAACAAAAAAGATGTCAACATAAAAGCGGAAGGCGCCTGGTTATCGGCGACAAGCATAAGACAATCTGGCCGAGAAGGGGTGCCCCTTCCCCTTCTTGGCCAGCTTGGCTTATGACCTCGAGCCGATGGCGCCTGCAGCTGGACAATGAAAAGCGGAAGGCACCGTTTAGCGGCGGAGAAACTGGAGGACCTTGACTGAGATAAAGGAAACACGGCGAACGGAAGTGAGCTGATGTTGACTTATCGCAAGGAGAAGAGGGAAGTCCAGTAGGCGCTAGGCCATCGCAGCTGGATCACATAAAAGCGGAAGGCGCCTGGTTATCGGCGACAAGCATAAGACAATCTGGCCGAGAAGGTGGTGCCCTTTCTCCTTCTTGGACAGATTGGCTTATGACCTCGAGCCGATGGCGCCTGCAGCTGGACAATGAAAAGCGGAAGGCGACCGTTTCGCGGCGGAGAAACTGGAGGACCTTGACTTATCGTAGGGAAAGGACCGAAGTTTCGCAGACGCTGGTCGCCTGCAGCTGGACACCAGAGAAGCGGAGATGGCCTGTTTAGCGCCGTATGGACTGGAGCTCTTAGTATGAGATAAAGGAAACACGGCGAACAAAGTGAGCCGATGTTGACTTATCGTAGGGAAAGGACCGAAGTTTCGCAGACGCTGGTCACCTGCAGCTGGACACCAGAAAAGCGGAAGGCGACCGCTTTTCACCAAGCCCTTCAAAGCACAAACCACATCAAAAAAAGCCCTGTTTCAAGGCTTAGACAGACTATTCTCTCTATCCTCATAACGAGGGCTATTTATCATGCAGGGATTCCTGCTTCTTTATTGTATTTCGACCATCTGTTTAATATCATTATTCCACCAGTAATTAATAAGATAGGGATAATAACAGTAAACAGGTTAGCAACTCCGACAATTATAAATAATACAGCACTTGTACGCGGCAGCTTGTTCATCGCAATGGTACTAAATAATATTGCGGCAATGGAAAGCACTGCACCGATTACAGGAATTAACAACAGGTTTTTCCAAGTGGAAATCATCCCATCAGCAAACCCCTCTGGCGTGTCAGCATTTGTAAGACCTAAATTCTCCTGATAAATAGGATCTGAATTGTACGCTTCTATTAAAGAATCTCTAAAGAGGTCCACATTGTCAATTTGTGTGTAAATCACTAGTAAAAGAATAAATCCAATTACCAATAGTACTAAGGATACTATACCTAAAATCTTAGGCACTTTTAAATTAAGACCCATTTTAACCCAATCACCTCAAGTTTTTATAATACAATCTTCTTAATAAAAAAGATTACAATAATATGATAGCATACTTTTACTAGTCCATTCTTCTCATTTTATACAAAAAGTTCCAATAAATAGAAAAAGATCTTTTTCTCAACGGAATGACAAAAAGATCTTTTAGCCTTTAAATATGGAATAAAATAATTAAACTTGCGGTGATTCCCATTAATAGTGCTCCGACGATTTTCATTCTTATCCCGGAAAGGCTGCGCAAAAATAGATTTTCCTCTTCTAATGTTATCGGATAGGACTCTTCATCAAGCAGTCTTTTTCCCCCAAGCATATTGCCAAGATGCCAAACAGAACTGCGTTGAACGATACGGCCTTTAATAGACAGAAACGCTCCAAACAACATGATAGTTATGAGAATCAGCTGTATGAACATGATGCTCCTCCTTGCCTTCTTGTCATCCTTATACATGCTTATTATCTGTCTTGCCGTTATTTTTATAACATAAAAAAAAGCTGTACAGGAATCTCGTTAACGGGATTCCTGCAGCAGCTTTTTGCTTATTCTTCCTCCGCTTCAACCAAGTTGGAAAATAAGCCGTATACGTATTTTTCTGCGTCAAAGTTTTGTAAGTCGTCCATTTTTTCACCAAGTCCGACTAATTTAACTGGTATTTGAAGCTCCTTGCGGATTGCGAGTACAATTCCACCTTTTGCTGTGCCGTCAAGCTTAGTAAGCACAATTCCGCTTACGTTAGTCGCTTCTTTGAACGTCTTCGCTTGAATAAGGGCATTTTGTCCTGTTGTTGCATCAAGCACTAAAAGCACTTCATGTGGTGCACCAGGAACTTCCCTTTCAATTACGCGTTTTACTTTTTCTAACTCATTCATTAGGTTGACTTTATTTTGAAGTCTTCCAGCAGTATCACATAAAAGAATATCGGCATTTCTTGATTTAGCGGCTTGAACAGCATCATACATGACCGCTGCAGGGTCAGAACCGGCACCTTGTTTAATAACATCTACACCCGCTCTTTCTCCCCATACTTCAAGCTGCTCGATCGCACCAGCACGGAATGTATCACCTGCTGCTAGAACAACCTTTTTGCCCTCTGCTTTATAGCGATGTGCTAGCTTACCAATTGTAGTTGTTTTTCCAACACCATTAACCCCGACAAAAAGGATAACAGTCAACCCGTCTTGCTGTACATTAATAGCTGAGGTTTCTTCCTCGCCACCTTGATAAATTGCTACAAGCTTCTCTGAGATAACTGCTTGTACTTCTCTTGGGTCTTGAATATTTCTTTTTTTGACTTCGCTTTTCAGCTCATCAATCAATTCCATTACTGTCTCAAAGCCAACATCTGCTCCGATTAAGATTTCTTCTAATTCTTCAAAAAAATCCTCATCCACTTTGCGGTATCTGGACACTAAATCATTCACTTTATCAGAAAAATTACTTCTTGTTTTCGCAAGTCCATCTTTAAATTTTTCTGTGACAGTATTTGTTTGCTGGGACATTTTTTCTTTAAGCTTTTTGAAGAAACTCATTTGATTCCCACTTTCTCATTTATTGATTAATTATGTTGCAACAAGCTCACTTGTTTCACTTAACCGAACAGAAACAAGTCTGGATACACCAGATTCTTGCATAGTTACACCGTACAGCACATCAGCCTCTTCCATCGTCCCTTTACGATGCGTAATGACAATGAATTGCGTCTCATCGCTGTAAGCTTTTAAATAGGAGCTGAATCTGTAAACATTCGCTTCATCAAGCGCTGCCTCTACTTCATCAAGAATACAGAAAGGAACTGGCCGCACCTTTAAGATTGCAAACAGCAATGCAATGGCAGTCAAGGCACGTTCTCCACCTGATAACAAGCTTAAGTTTTGCAGTTTTTTCCCTGGTGGCTGTGCCACAATATCGACACCTGTGTTCAGTAAATCGTCTGGGTTAGTTAAGCGCAGTGCTGCGTGCCCGCCGCCAAACAGCCGCTGAAACACACCTTCGAAATGGGACTGAATCCCCTCAAATGTTTGCTGGAACCGTTTTTTCATTTCGTCATCCATTTCGTCAATTACGAGGTAAAGAGTATCCTTCGCTTCCTCCAGATCTGTCTTTTGCTCAAGAAGAAAGTCATATCTTTCCGATATTCTCTCGTATTCCTCAATGGCTCCAAGATTGACTGTTCCAAGCTCTTCCATTGCCAGCTTTATCAGCTTAACTTTTTTGCGAGCGTCCTCTAAATCCAATGTTAAAGGATATTCCTCCTTCGCACCCTCAAATGACATCATGTACTCTTCCCTCAAATTCGAAAGGCGCGTATCTAGCTCCACATCAATCCTGTTAAGCTTTACCTCTTCATCCTTTAAGGCTTGTACGATGCCACGGTGGATACGGCGAGTTTCTTTCACATCCAGATCCATCTCGTCCAGCTGCATTTGCAGCTGGAGACGTTCGGCACGACGTTCCCCAATTAGTTGAATAGCAGCATTCTTTTCTTGCTGCTTTTTAACTGCAGCATCCTCAAGCTGCTCTTCTCCTGAATGGCTACTTGTCATCTCAGAAGTTAACAGCTCTAAATCTTCTTTCACAAGCTTCCATTTAGCCTCAGATATTTCTAATTCAGAAGTTACATTACTTAGCTTCTCTACAGCATGTGCTAATTGCTCTTTCTTTGCGGCAAATGCCACACGCTTTTCTCCAATCAGCTCTCCAACCTGTTCTCTCGAATGACTCTGCTGATTTTTCTGTTCTGTCAATTGAGCAATTTCCTGCTCTAGCACCTGTATCTTACGGACAAAGTCTTCAAGCTTTTCCTGCAATATTTGCTGCCTGTCTTTTAAAGACTGCTGTTCATCGAGATAATCAGCCTTATTGCGGTCATATTGTGACAGCTTTTCATTCATTGCTCTTTCATCAAACTCAATCTCTTTAAGTTCATCTTTACTTGTTTGCAAGGAAAAACGGATATCCTCTTGCTTTATTCTTAACTCTTCTAAAGCTGCCGTTTCCGTTTGGGAGGTAGCTTTTCCTTTTTTTAACTGGTCTTCTAACTTTAGTGACGATTTCTCCATCTCAAAGATTTTTGCCTTTAAGTCCTCAAGCTCGCCTTTTCTTGTTAGAATGCTTGTTGATTTTTGTTTAACAGCACCACCAGTCATCGAACCGCCAGGATTTACAATTTCTCCTTCAAGTGTTACAAACCTTGAGCGGTATTGCAGCGTTCTTGCCATTTCATTGGCGCCCTTTAGGTCTTTCGTGATAACGACATTTCCAAGTAAGCTTCCCATAATTTCCTGATACTTTTCATCAAAAGAGATTAAGTCTGCAGCAACTCCTATAAAAGAAGGATGATCTTGAATAGAACGGGCTTGAGAATCAGACAATTTTTTGCCCTTAATAATACTCATTGGCAGAAATGTTGCTCTGCCGTAGCCGTTCTTTTTCAAATAGGAAATTGCCTGGCGTGCATGCTGCTCTGTTTCGACAACTAGATGCTGCATGCTCCCTCCAAGAGCAATTTCAATACTCACGTTATATTCCTTTGGCACATTCATCAATTCAGCGACAGCGCCATGTATGCCGTCAAGTCCTTTGCCTCTTGCCTTCAAAACCTCTTTAACACCTTGGAAGAATCCAGCATAGTCCTCCTCAAGCTCTTCAAGCATCTCTTTTCTCGATTTTGCCTGCTGAATGAATTGGTAGGACTGGTATAACGATTTTTCGATTTTTTGTACTTTCGCATTCATTTCGTCAACTGATTGCTGTTTTTGCTTGTAGTCATTTGCCGATTGTGCAAGCTCTTTTTCTAATGCTGCCAGGCTTGCGGAAACGCGTGCCTTTTCTGAATTTATCCGCGTTCTTTCTGAAGTGAATTTTTCATTATCTTCATCAAGAAGAGACGTTTTTCTGTTTTGCGACTCGAGCTGTTGCGTGATATAGCTGCTTTCGTTTTTTGCAGCAGCCTGCTCATTCAAAAGCTCAATATAATCACTTTTTAGTGATTCGATTTTTTCTTCAAGATTGACGCTAAAGAGCTGCATTTTCTTTTCATTAGCCTTTAGCTCTTCTTCTATCTGTTTTGCTTCAAGGCTTAACTGATTGACTGATTGAAGATGCTCCGCTTTTTGCAGCTTTAAAGATGCCACTCTTTCTTCAAGCTCTTCCTTGCTTTTTTCGAGCTGCCCTCTGTTTTGCACAGCATTTTTTTTGCGTTCTTTCAGTACTTCTTTTCTGCCCTCAAGCTTTTCAAGCTCTTCACTTACTAGCAAAAGCACCTGCTGGAGATCGTTGATGGATTCATCCAATGCAGCTACATCGTTCTTCCATTCCTCCATTTTTGCTTCCTTGCTTTGCAGCGTGGAGAGGAGGTTAAGCTCCTTTTCCTTATAGCTTTCCAGCTGAGCGGAAACTGCCTCATATTTCTGATGTGCTTCCTCTATATCATGAACCATCAGGGCAACTTCAATTTGTTCAAGGTTTTCCTTGTGATCAAGATATTCCTTGGCCATAGAACTCTGAATTTTCAGTGGCTCTACCTGACCTTCCAGTTCATGGAGAATATCATTCACTCTGTTCAAGTTTTCCTGTGTCTCAATTAGCTTGCCTTCTGCCTTCTTTTTGCGTGTTTTGTATTTAAGCACACCTGCTGCTTCCTCAAAGATGGCACGGCGTTCCTCTGCTTTACTGTTGAGGATTTCCTCCACTTTACCTTGGCTGATGATAGAAAATGCTTCTCTACCTAGCCCTGAATCCATAAACAATTCAACGATATCCTTTAACCTGCATGATTGCTTATTAATAAGATATTCGCTTTCCCCTGAGCGGTACACCCGTCTGGTTACGCTCACCTCATTGTAATCAAGTGGCAGGAACTGGTCTTCATTTTCAAGCGTTAATGTCACTTCTGCAAAGTTGACTGCTTTCCTCGAATCACTTCCAGAAAAAATGACATCCTCCATTTTACTGCCTCTGAGGCTTTTGGCAGATTGTTCTCCCAACACCCAGCGTATCGCGTCTGTAATATTGCTTTTTCCGCTTCCATTCGGTCCCACTACTGCGGTGACTCCTGGGACAAAATCTACTGCAATTCGATCAGCAAATGATTTAAAACCGATTACATCTAACCGTTTTAAAAACACCTACCTCACCTCCTAACCCCTTTACTATTTCGCATCATCTCTAGCTGTCGTTTGGTTATAAGAAAGCAAAAGAATCAACAGTGATTTCGCTTTCTCCAACGGATGCTTTATTATTTTTCGTCTGGCTTAGCATCTTTTGTTTTCAGCATGGTAAGCGACATCTGTGCTGCATGCTGTTCTGCTTCTTTTTTGGAACGTCCTGTACCAGTTCCTAATTCCATTTCATTCAAGAAAACTTGAGAAACGAATTCTCTGTTATGTGCGGGTCCCTTTTCCTGCAGAATTCTATAGGAAATTGTCCCAACTGCATCCCTTTGGACATATTCCTGAAGCTGACTCTTAAAATCCATCACATGAGAAAAAGCACCGGAATTTATTTTCGGAAACACGACTTTTTCCAGGAAGGAAACAACCTTTTCCAGTCCTTGATCAAGGTAAAGAGCTCCGATAAATGCCTCAAAAACATCTGCTAGAAGAGCTGGACGAGCTCGTCCTCCTGTCATTTCCTCACCCTTTCCGAGCAAGACAAATTTGCCGAATGATTGATCATTCGCAAATGAAACTAGTGATGGTTCACAAACAATAGCTGCTCGAAGCTTTGTCAGCTCGCCTTCGCTCATCATCGGGAATTTCTTGAAAAGAAATTGGGAAACAGTAAGCTCCAATACGGCATCTCCAAGAAATTCAAGTCTTTCATTATCTTCATGAGGCTTTCTACGATGCTCATTCACATATGATGAATGAGTGAATGCTTGTTTCAGTAATTTTTCATTTTCAAACTGGATGCTTAGACTTTCTTGCAATTCTTTTAATTTTTTATCATTTGGACGTATTTGTCTCTTGTCTTTTCCGTTGCCTCGCATTTTGCCTCCACCTTAGCACTAAGTTTACATATCCATAATAAGTTTAAGTAAAACAGATAAAAAACGCAAAGAAACTTGGAAAGTTTTTTCTCTCCAAGCCGTTTCTTTTCAGATAGGCTGCCGTTTTTATTACTGTTTATAGTTTTAAATCCTTACTATTTTAAACTAACTTGCAGCGATTTACCAGTCTTTTTCTCATAAGGCAGGACTGTTTTTACATTAATCACAGTTGTATATCTAATCATGCAAACAATGAAAAAAGCACCGTATATCTCTGTTTTTTTGCAATCTAAAAGCTCCGCTGTTAACGGAGCTTTTATTGGTTGGATTAACGATTACTTATGTAATTAACAGCATCTCCTACTGTTGCAATCTTTTCAGCATCGTCGTCAGAAATCTCCATATCGAACTCATCTTCAAGTTCCATAACAAGTTCTACTACATCAAGAGAATCTGCTCCTAGGTCGTCTTTGAAAGAAGCTTCAGGCTTAACCTCAGACTCTTCCACACCAAGACGATCAACAACGATTTTCGTTACGCGTTCTAATACATCAGACATTAATGTCACCTCCCCTCAAATGATTATAGAGCATTTTGAGCAAATAATAAATGCTCTTTTTATTACAAAAATAAAATATGCCGAATTACTAGTTAAATTAAGTATTTCTAAGAGAAACCATTTTTATTTATAACGGCATATTTTTCGTTTTTATTACATGTACATGCCACCATCAATATGAATTGTTTGGCCTGTAATATAGTTGCTCTCATCAGAAGCTAAAAAGACAACAGCATTAGCAATATCATCAGGCTCCCCAAATTTTGCAAGCGGAATTTGGGTAAGCATCGCATTTTTCACATCTTCCGGTAGTTTATCTGTCATGTCAGTCGTAATGAATCCAGGAGCAACAGCATTTACCGTAATATTTCTTGCCGCAAGCTCTTTAGCAGTTGTTTTCGTTAAACCGATTACTCCTGCTTTTGCTGCTACATAGTTTGCTTGACCTGGATTACCTGTCACACCAACGATTGAAGTAATGTTGATGATTCTACCTTTTCTTTGCTTCATCATTTGTCTAGTTACTGCCTTAGTGCAATGGAACACGCCTTTTAAGTTCGTGTTGATAACATCATCCCACTCTGCTTCTTTCATGCGCATCAACAGGTTATCTCTTGTGATACCTGCATTGTTTACAAGGATATCTAGACTTCCAAAATGATCTAATGTTTCTTTAATCATATTAGCTACAGATTCACCGTTTGAAACATCACATTGAATCGCAATCGCATCTTTGCCAAGCTGTTTGATTTCCTCGACCACTTCATTTGCCAATGCAGCACTTCCTGCATAATTGACAGCTACGTTAGCTCCCTCTTTAGCAAGCTTTAAAGCAATCGCACGGCCAATTCCTCTTGAACCGCCAGTAACTAATGCTGTTTTACCATCTAATTTCATATTATTCGTCTCCTTTTAACGCTGCAGCAACACTATTGCTCGTTTCCTCATCGTATACAGAATAGATTCGCACATTACGATCAATTTTCTTCACTAAACCTGCCAATACTTTTCCAGGTCCGATTTCAATAAATGTATCAACACCTAATTCAATCATCTTTTGGACGGAATCTTCCCAAAGCACAGATGAATATAGCTGTTCAATCAATTTATTTTTGATGTCACTTGAATCTGATACTGGAGTTGCCGTCACGTTTGCAATAACAGGTATTTCTGCATCATTCATAGAAAGTTCATCTAAGACAGCTGAAAATTTATCTGCCGCTGGCTTCATAAGCTCGGAATGGAACGGACCGCTTACTTCTAACGGAATCGCTCGTTTCGCTCCAGCAGCCTTCGCTTGTTCAGAAGCAAGCTCAACGCCCTTAACAGTCCCTGAAATGACAATTTGCCCAGGGCAATTCAAGTTAGCAAGCTGAACAGAGTTTCCTTCATTCGATACAGCATTGGTAACTTCTGTGAGCTTGCTGCGCTCTAAGCCCAATACTGCTGCCATTGCACCTTGACCTTCTGGCACAGCCTCCTGCATATATTCCCCTCTTTTACGGACAGCATATACTGCATCCTCAAAAGAAAGAACATTTGCAGCAACTAAAGCAGAATATTCACCTAAGCTATGTCCTGCTACAAAATCTGCCTTAATGCCATGCTGTTTAAAATGCTCAAGCAGTGCTGTACTTGCTGAAAGCAGCGCAGGCTGTGTGTTTTTTGTTAAAGTCAACTCTTCTTTCGGACCCTCGAAAATAACGGATGACAATGAAAATCCTAATCTTTCATCAGCCTTTTGGAAAATTTCTTTAGCTGGCTCAAAATTTGCAGCAAGATCCTTGCCCATTCCAACCGTTTGGGAGCCTTGACCTGGAAATACAAAAGCTATTTTACTCATAAATCATCTTTCCTTTCCATATGAATGCCTTAAAAAGCATTAACCTTTATTTTCAATTGTTGTCTTAATCGTGCCGATCACTTCAGACTTAACGACATCTCTTGTTTGTCTGATTGCATTATAGATTGCATTACTGTCAGAGGAACCGTGCGCTTTAATGACTGGAGCATTTAAACCAAACAATGCGGCACCGCCGTACTCCGAATAATCGAGTTTGTTTTTTAGCCCTTTAAGCTGAGGCTTCATCATCCCAGCAGCAAGCTTTGTTTTTAAACTGCTAGTCATAACCTCTTTCAGCATTTTGAACATGGACAGGGCCGTTCCTTCAATCGTCTTAAGAACCATGTTGCCTGTAAATCCGTCCGTAACAACAACATCACAGACACCGTCAAGCAAGTCTCTTGCTTCCACATTCCCAATAAAGTTGACTGGAGCGTTTTTAAGCTCCTCGAAGGTTTTCTTCGTCAGCTCATTTCCTTTTTTCTCTTCTGTTCCAATATTAAGCAATCCGACTCGAGGATTTTGTATCCCAAGCGCCTTTTCCATGTATATGCTTCCCATTATGCCGTATTGCACCAAATGCTCAGGTTTGGCATCCACATTCGCACCAACATCAAGGAGCAAGAAACCAGCTCCGCTGATTGTTGGCAATGTCGGCGCCAGCGCTGGCCTTTCAATACCGTTAATTCTGCCGACAACAAAAAGTCCTGTTGCCATCAAGGCTCCTGTATTTCCTGCAGATATAAAGGCATCCGCTCTTTTTTCTTTTACTTCATTTGCACATAAGACCATGCTGGCATCTTTCTTTCTTCGCACAGCCCGTGCTGGTTCATCTGTTGCAAGGATTTGTTCTTCTGTATGTAAAACTGATATTCTCGTCTTGTCTGTCAAATAAGAATTAATTTGCTTTTCATCACCGACAAGCAGTATTTCAATATCTGGGAATGCTTGTACAGCTTTTATAGCACCTGCGACAATTTCCTTTGGTGCGTTATCTCCGCCCATTGCATCTAAGGCAATTCTCATAATAATTACTCCCAATTATTTATTTTTCGACCGGTACATTTCAAAATGTCCTTTAAATACAAGCTCTGATTGAACAAAGCTGCTCACTTCCACTGTCGTTCTGCCGCTTTTCTCCTCAATATTCATCACTTTTGCTTTCGCTATAATACGTTCACCTAATTTAACTGATGAAGTAAAGTGAATATTCGCTTTAGCTGTAAGAGCCAAATCGTCATTTATTAAGGCGACAGCCAAGGAATTCGCCTGTGCAAACAAATGGTGCCCCCGTGCAATTCCATTACGTTTGAAAACATGCTCTGGCATTATTTCCAGCATGGATATGGCAGAGCTGTCTAATTCGACATCTATTATTTCACCGATGACTTCCTCAATCGGTAAGGATTTCACTTCATCTTCTAGTGTTTTCTTCGCAACCGTTTTTATCCGCTCCCGTAACTCCGGAATGGATAATTCCAAACGATCAAGCCGAATTGTTTGTACACTGACTGAGAATTTCTCCGCCAATTCCTCATCTGTTATAAAAGGTGTTTCCTTGATTGTTTGTACTAATAATGATTGCCGTTCTTTTTTGCTTCTTCTCATCTGCAACACCGTCCGCGCTATTAAGACTAGGTACTAATAGTAGTATATAATAAATAAAAGGGAGAATGCAAGCCGTAAGTTCGCATTCTCCCTTCTCACTTATTGATTAATCCAGCTTTTCACCAGACATTACACCGGTATCGTCAAGCAATCCCCGTAAATGGCGATACTCGTCAGACTCCCAAAATGCCTTTGATTCCACAAGGACTACCGCGTCCGTTCGAGCCGTTTCCAGGATGCGATAATCATGAACCATATCGGCCATCTTAAATTCTGGCACACCACTTTGCTTTCTTCCAAAAAAGTCACCAGGACCTCTCAGCTCTAAATCCTTCTCACTCAAAACAAACCCGTCGTTCGTTTCTGTCATGATTTTCATCCGTTCTTTCCCGACCTCTGTTTTTGGATCTGCTATAAGCACACAATATGATTGGGCGTCGCCTCTGCCCACTCGTCCCCTTAGCTGGTGGAGCTGTGATAAACCGAACCTTTCTGCATCATAAATAAGCATAAACGTAGAATTCGGAACATTTACCCCAACCTCGACTACTGTCGTGCTGACAAGGATTTGCGTCGAGTTCTCACTGAACTCCTTCATAATAGCATCCTTTTCATCTGCTGGCAGTTTACCGTGCATGAGTCCAACTTTATACCGACCTTGAAAGAATGTCGCCAATGTTGCATGTACATCCATCGCGTTTTGGACATCCAATTTTTCAGATTCCTCAATCAGCGGACAAATTACATATGCTTGTCTTCCTTGCGATAGTTCTTTTTCCATAAACTGAAGAATACGTGTTAACATATCATGCTTAACCCAATATGTTTCAATTGTTTTTCGCCCTGCCGGCATTTCATCAATAATACTAACATCCATTTCCCCGAAGGCAGTAATGGCAAGGGTTCTTGGAATCGGTGTTGCTGTCATGAAAAGAACATCAGGACTTTCCCCCTTCTCTCTAAGCACTCTGCGTTGTTCAACACCGAAGCGATGCTGCTCGTCTGTTATAACTAGCCCTAGTGATTGGAACTCTACCTCATCCTGTATGAGGGCATGTGTACCGATTAAGATATGGATATTCCCTTCCTTCAGCTCACTTAACAATTCTCTTCTTCGTTTGCCTTTAACTGAGCTTGTCAACAGAGCACAACGGATACCTACTTTAGAAAACATGGCAGTAAGTGATTCTGCATGCTGCTCTGCGAGTATTTCTGTTGGCACCATCAATGCACCCTGATGTCCTGCCAGAATTGTTGCATATAGAACTATTGCCGCAACGACTGTTTTTCCTGAGCCAACATCCCCTTGTAGGAGTCTGTTCATACGGAAGGGACTTTTCATATCTTTCAGTATCTCATTGACAACCCTTTTTTGTGCGTTTGTCAGAGGAAATGGCAAGCCGTTTATGAAATCCATCAGCTTCTCAAGATGATATCCCTGCACCATTCCTTTTGAATTTTCCCTTTCATGCTTCCGAAGCGCCTGCATTTTTAATTGAAAAAGGAGGAATTCTTCGTAAACAAACCGTCTTCTCGCTAGCTTCAGCTCCTCACGGTTAGGCGGAAAATGAATGATTCCTAATGCCTCATTCCTTTTCATCAGCTTATATTTTGCCAGTAATGAATCCGGAAACACTTCCTCAAGATCCTGGCCAAATTGGGTTAGAGCTGCGGAAATGTATTTCCTTAATGCTTTAACCGTTATGCTTCCTCGTACCGTGTATACAGGCTCGAAGTCCTGGCCATTTTGATTGCTGCCAACTTGTAGATGCGTTGCCGTTATTGTTTGCCTGTGCTGATCCCATTTACCTGTTACTGTTACTAACTCACCAAGTGCAAGCTTATTTTTTAAGTAATGCTGATTGAAAAACACGGCACTGATTAGAATATTGCCAATTAGTACTTTCACCGTTAGCCTTGATTTTTTGCGCCCGTAAAAGACAAGGGAAGGTTCACTATGAACCTTCCCTTCTACTGTTACCTTCTCATCATGCTTCATATCTTCTGGGTTGCGGACACGAAAGTCCTCATAACGGTATGGGAAATATTCAAGCAAATCATATATAGTTTTAATTCGCATTTCTTCTAGCTGTTTTTTCGTCTCCGGTCCAATACCTTTCAAATGATCCAATGGAAGATTTAAATTTTTATTCACTTTCCTGCTGCAGCATTCCCAAAGATTTCTGCTTCCAGTCTCCGGCCAGTTGGTGTTGCTGCCAACCCTCCTTGCCCTGTTTCTCTTAATGCAGTCGGCATGCTTAATCCGATTCTGTACATTGCATCAATAACCTCGTCGCACGGAATACGACTAGTAATACCTGCAAGCGCCATATCTGCAGCTACCATCGCGTTTGCTGCACCCATCGCATTTCTTTTTACACACGGAACCTCAACAAGCCCCGCAACAGGGTCACATACTAGTCCAAGCATGTTTTTTAACGTGATAGCCATTGCATGGGCACTTTGCTCAGGTGTGCCGCCAGCCATTTCCACAATCGCTGCCGCTGCCATTCCTGCTGCTGAGCCTACTTCTGCTTGGCAGCCTCCTGCAGCTCCAGAGATGGAGGCATTGTTTGCAACAACAAAACCAAATGCGCCTGACGTAAACAAGAAGTTAAGCATCTGTTCTCTTGTTGGATTTAGTTTATTTTTCACCGCAAATAATGTTCCCGGCACAACTCCAGCAGAGCCTGCCGTCGGTGTGGCGCAAATCATCCCCATTGCCGCATTAACTTCATTTGTGGCAACTGCTTTGCTGACTGCGTCCAAAATCACTTCTCCTGTCAGGAAATTCCCCTTCTTAATATACGCCTGAAGAAGCACAGCGTCGCCGCCAGTCAATCCTGAATGAGACACAACTCCATTTAGCCCTCGTTCAACTGCTTGCTCCATGACAGTTAAATTAGTCTCCATCTGTGCGATGATTTGTTCCCGAGTTTTCCCTGTCACTTCTACTTCTTGTTCAATCATTATTTCGGAAATAGGCTTATTTTGACTGTTTGCCATTTCCACAAGTTCCGCTACATTTCGAAACATTGTTCTTCCCCCTAACTTTATTCAACAATTCTCGTAACCTTCTCCATTCCGTCAAGGGCTTCGATTTCTTTTAATATTTTTTCTTCTATATTCTGATCAACCTCAATTGTCATAAGCGCGAGTTTTCCTTTTTCTTTTCTGCTTACTTCCATATGACCAATATTTATTTCATATTTGGCAAGTACATTGGACACTTTCGCAATAGCACCAAAACGGTCATTATGGACAACAAGAATTGCTGGATGATGTCCTGAAAGCTTGAGCTGAAATCCGTTAAGTTCGGTGATTTCGATTTTTCCGCCGCCGATTGAGATGCCGACAAGCTCTAATTCTCCATCCTCATCACCAACGCGAACTTTAGCTGTGTTCGGGTGTTCAGGAATCGCTTCCTCCACATGGAACACTACCTTTATGCCTCTTTGCTCAGCCAATTCAAGGGATGTTTTGATTCTCTCATCAAATGTGTCAAAATCAAGGATTCCTCCGATAATAGCTACATCTGTTCCATGCCCTTTATATGTTTCAGCGAAAGATCCGTACAGATGGACATCGACCCATTTGGGCTCCCTTTCAAACAGGCTTCGTGCAACCCTTCCGATACGTGCAGCACCTGCTGTATGTGAACTCGATGGACCAATCATAACTGGCCCGATTATATCAAAAACGCTTTTATATTTCATATAAATAACTCTCCCTTAAAAACGACTCTTTCCTACAAATCCAACTAACGTAATCTATATTATAAAAAGCGTAAAAAAGCTAAATTCTTTTAATATAATAACATAGCTTATGCTTATACGCTGATATTTTCAACTTTTTTACGCGTTACCATTAAATAGAAGAAAACCACTGCCTGTGACAGTGGTTTTTTTTATTTATTCAACAGAGAAAATAAAGGAATAAAGCGGCTGTTTGCCGTCATGCACTTCTACTTCCACGTCTTCATAATTTTCTTCCACAAAGGAAACAATTGCCTCTAGCTCTTCTTCCAGTGCTTCTTCCCCTTTGATAATGGTCAATATTTCGGTATCTTCATCAATCATTTTACCGAGCAATTCTTGAGCAGATTGTACTTTTTCCTTGCTTTTAGCAACAATCTTACCATCAGCTATGCCCATGAAGTCGCCTGTTTCGATCTGGAGACCATCAATGCTTGTGTCTCTCACTGCGTATGTTATTTGTCCTGTTTTAACATGCTCCAATGCAGCAATCATGCCTTTTTTGTTTGTCTCCAAGTCACCTGATGGATTGAAGGCAAGCAATGCAGACATGCCTTGCGGAACTGTTTTAGACGGAATAACGGCAACTTCTGCATCTAATACTTGAGCAGCCTGCTCTGCAGCCATGATAATGTTTTTGTTGTTAGGCAAGATAAACACTTTTTTTGCATTTACCTTGTTAACAGCATTCACAATATCCTCTGTGCTCGGATTCATCGTTTGTCCGCCTTCGATGACACTATGCGCACCGATGCTGCGGAACATGTCAGCGATCCCACTTCCCATGGATACGGTAACGATACCGTACTCCTTTTGCTCTTCAACAGCTGGCATCGGCGCATCAAACGATTCTTTTGAGCCTTCAATCAAACTGCTGTGTTGTTCACGCATATTCTCAATTTTCATCTTGATAAGGTTTCCATAATTTTGCCCAAATGTCAGCACTTCTCCAGGTTTATTGGAGTGTATATGTATTTTTACAACCTCATCATCTGCGATTACAAGCAAGGAATCGCCATATTGACTTAAGTCTTGTCTAAACTGTTCCTCAGAAAATGGCTTGCCTCCAAGCTTATCTTCCTCAAGACGAACCATAAACTCTGTACAGTAGCCAAACTCAATATCTTCTGTATTCATAAACCCGTGAACATTTTTATGGTGCTCTGCATTTACAAGATCATTCATTGTTACTGTTTGCTGTGTTGTCTCTGGCAGCGCTTCTCCAGTCAGCACAGATAAGAAACCTTCATATACAAATACAAGCCCTTGACCGCCGCTGTCAACAACTCCCACTTCCTTCAAAACAGGAAGCAAATCCGGCGTTCTGTTTAAGGATGCTTTCGCTTCTTTTACGACATCTGCCATTACTGCAGTAATATCAGTATTATTCTCTGCTGATTGGACTGCTTTTTTTGCCGCATCTTTTGCCACAGTCAAAATCGTGCCTTCTACTGGCTTCATCACTGCTTTATATGCAGTTTCCACACCAAACTGAAGGGCATTGGCGAACTCTTGTGCAGATATGCTGTCTTTTTGCTCAATCGATTTAGAAAAACCGCGGAACAGCTGGGACAAGATTACACCAGAATTCCCTCTTGCTCCCATTAACAAACCCTTTGATAGGGAAAGCCCTACTTTTCCGATATGTGACTGAATATTATTTTGAACTTCCTTCGCACCAGATGTCATGGACAAATTCATATTTGTTCCAGTATCTCCATCCGGGACCGGGAATACATTTAACGCATCTACATAATTAGCATTAGAGGATAAATGGTTTGCTCCTTGTATTACCATTTCGGCAAATCGCTTTCCTTCTAAAACTGTAATTGACACTGAATTTCCTCCTCACTACGGGTTCGTGACACGAACTCCCTGAACGTAAATATTAACCGAGTCAACGGCAAGTCCAACTGTCTTATTGAGTGTATACTTCACTTTGGATTGAACATTGTGCGCAACCTCGGAAATTTTCGTTCCGTAACTTACAATTATATACATATCAATATGCACTTCGTCATCTACTTTTCGAACCATTACTCCGCGAGTGAAATTTTCTTTACGCAAGATATCTGTTAATCCATCTTTTATTTGATTTTTAGACGCCATCCCAACGATGCCATAACAATCAATTGCAGCTCCACCTGCGATTGTTGCAATCACTTCTGTTGAAATATCAATTTGTCCGAAATTTGTTTTTAGTTCAATGGACATGAGTGTTCCCCCTTTGGAATTGCTCCTTGACTAATCACATTTTACTATAACCTTCTACTTTTTGAAAGCTATTGTTGAAAACCTTTTATTTATTAGCCTTAATTGCTCCCCAGCTTCTGTTTTATGCAATACTGATTACTTTTTATTCTTAAATTTACACTGCTCCGTCTTCGTATTTTTTTATATTGTTTCACTAGATTCACATAATATACACGGCGGTTCACAACTGATTTTTCAAGAAAAAATTGGAAATAAAATAGGATGTCAAGGAAATTTTCTTGAAAGCTTCCATTACAGCTATTGCAATCATGAGCGTAGTGTGATAAATTATTAAAGTATCTTTGTGAGGACTATTTAGGATATTTCTCAAGATTAATACTATCTATGAATTTAAAGCTCGTTATTGATGAGTTTTGGTTATAAGGAGGGAAATATACATGCCACGTAAATGTGTTGTAACTGGAAAGAAAACAACTACAGGTAATGCTCGTTCCCATGCGATGAATGCTAACAAGCGTACTTGGGGAGCAAACCTTCAAAAGGTTCGTATTTTAGTAGACGGTAAACCTAAACGTGTTTGGGTATCTGCTAGAGCTCTTAGATCTGGTAAAGTTGAACGCGTATAATGCGAATTTTGGAAGTTTAACTTCCAAAAAATAAAAAAGGACAAATTGCTGTCCTTTTTTATTTTTGTCTAAATTTAATAAATTCGGCCAAGTTTTGTACAGACAAGCCTTGGAAGGTTGTCTGTACAAAAAAGGAACAAACCTGAAATGTCTATTCTTTTTTGAATGTTCCTAACATTGCACGGACAAGCCCGCCTAAAAACTTAGGCAATTTAATGGTATAAAATCTCATGAATACCGTCCCTCCTTCAACATTAGCAAAAAACCTCAATCTCTTTAAACTCATTACATATGCTATTCAAAAAAACCAAATGAGTACTTATTTTTTCCATCATTAATCATGACTCCTTATCACCATTAATATGCCGCTCACGAATGAAAAAGTACCATATTCCTCAATAATTTCATTGCTTATGCACAATGCACTACTGACAGGGAGATCCCTATCAATTAAAGGATATTTAAAGCCTTCTAATGTTAGACCAATAATTTTTGCTCCGTATGGAAAAAAGGAAACATACGGCATAGCTTCTTCCTTCTTCAATTTATAACTGCCGGCCTTGGCAATTGTCACCGTGTTTTTTTCATCTATAATTTCCACATCCACTTGAGGACTTTCTGTCACATATTTAAGCAACAGCTGCAGGTTTGCAAAGGTATGATCCATTCTTCCGCCTGTTGCTCCAAAAACTCTTATCTTTTTCACACCTTTACTAATCGCCCAATTGATGGCGAGCTCCATATCTGTTTCATCCTTTTCTGGTTTAAAAAGCTTTACTTCGTCTGAATAGCTGTTAATCTGTTCTCTTTCCGTATCATTCACAGAATCAAAGTCACCAAAGGAAGCCAAAATTGGAATGTTACGCTTCATTAAGTACAGTGCTCCTCTGTCGACACCTATCCATTTACTGTCTTCTTGCAGAAACTTATCTAATGGTGGAATATATGCTGTTGGCCCTGCCGCCATTATATTGAAAATCATGCTTTTGTCCTCTCCTTTTTTCTTATCAAAAAAAGAGCATTGGAATTGCTTCCAAGCTCTTTATTAACCTGATTAATATTTAGGCTTCCTGTCTTTTATCTCCTGAAGGAAATCCTTATAATGCTCATAACGGTATTCTTGTATTTCTTGCGCCTCCACCTTTGCCTTAACAGCACATTTCGGCTCAGATAGATGCAAACAGCCTCTGAATTTGCATTCCTGGCTCGCCTTCTCAATCTCAGGGAAGCAATAATTCAAATCCTCGAGTTCCATTTCGTCCTCAAACTCTAAGGAGCTAAACCCCGGCGTATCTGCCACAAGAGCGTCTCCAACTGATATAAGCTCCACATGGCGGGTTGTATGCTTACCTCTGCCCAAATGGGATGAAATTTCATCTGTTTTCAAGCTTAAATCAGGACGGATGGCATTTAAAAGTGATGACTTACCAACACCGGACTGACCAGCAAATACCGATATCTTTCCATTTAGTTCTGGGAGCAGCGTTTCAATGCCTTGCTCTGTTTCTGATGAAGTAAGGACAACCTTATAGCCAATTTGCTCATAATAATCCGCAAATTCTCTCATTCTGCTTGCCTTTTCATCATTTGTTAAATCCATCTTTGTGATACAGATAATTGGATCAATACGATTGAATTCAACTAATGTCAGAAACCTGTCTAATAATGCTGTGCTGAAATCCGGCTCTACACTGGAAAACACAAGTATTGCCTGTTCTACATTGGCAATTGGCGGTCTGATAAGCTCATTTTTGCGCTCCTTAACCTCCAAAATATAACCATCTGTTTCGTTCTCTGCCTGAAATACCACTTCGTCACCGACAAGGGGGGTGATTTTATTCTTACGGAAAACGCCCCTGCCCCGGCACTGTGTGATTTCTCCATCGCTTATCACATAATAAAAACCGCTTAATGCTTTAATGATTTTGCCTTCTGGCATAGATTATAACGCTCCTTAACCTGGATATGGCACTTCTTCATCAATGATGACACTTTGATCGCGCAGCACTCGATAATATCCTTTTTCCCCTTCTGGGATTTTCAGTGTAATTGTCTTCTTTGTTGTTTCTGTTATAGAAAGTGTCTCAATTGGCTCTGTCATATTATTTTCCAAATCACCAATATATATTTTCACTTCTTGAGCTTTCGGCTGCCCGTCTTCTGTCATTTCAGTTGGTTCAAATGGAATAGTGAGTTCTAGTGTCACTTCTTTAGGTGGCACTTCTTCCTTACCCTTTGAAAGCACAACAGAAACCTGTGCGCCAACTCGTACATTTGTACTCGCACTTGGCGACTGGGAGATAACTTTTCCTTCATCAACAGTATCACTGTATTCTTCCGTAAAGGTTACAGATAAGTCTTGTTCATCAATATAATCATTGACTTCTTTTTTTGTATAGCCAGCAAGATCCGTTAGCTTAATAAGCTGAGCACCTTTACTGATTGTAAATTCTAATTCAGCATCTTCAGGAACAACTTCATCTCCTTGGTCAAAATTCTGTTTAAGGATTGTTCCTGATGCCTGCGTTTCATCAAATTCCTCTACTTTGCTGATGTTTTTAAATCCTTGCTTTTCAAGCAGGTTCACGACATCTTCATATGCCTTGCCAACATAATCATCAAGCTCGTATTTTTCTTTCCCTAAGCTTTCATATAAAGTAATGGATGCACCTTTTTTTGCATTGTTTCCGGCTTTTGGCGCTGTACGAATGATCGTGCCTGCATCAACCTCTTCATCATTCATTGTCTTTGTTTCCCCAATTTTAAAACCTGCTGCCTCAAGCTCAGAAATTGCTTCCTCTGTTGTTGAACCAGTCACATCCGGAACAGCTACTTCATCCGGAATGTACATCGCCGGAAAAACAGTCACGGAAAGAATTGCGAGAATAACTAGGATTAAAAAGGTAGATACTAATGCAATTGTTAGCTTTTTGCCTTTCTTTTTCGGCTTTTTTTGTTTTTTGTCTTTGCCGACTTTCTCTTTAGGCTCCTCTTTAACTTGCTTTTCTTCCTTTGCTTTTGCATGCACTATTGTTTCATCAAGATTAGGGTAGGTACGGTCATCGGTTATTATTGGGATTGCCTTTGTTGCTTCATCGTCTATTGGAACATGAAATTTCGGTTCATTTAACCGTTCTGGATCCAATGATGTTCGTAAATCCTCTTCCATTTCCTCCATGCTGCTATAACGGTGAAAAGGATCCTTGGCAGTTGCTTTTAAAACAATGTTTTCAACACTTTGTGGAACATCGTCATTCCACCTTTTGACACTCGGCGTTTCAGATTGGAGATGCTTCAGGGCAATCGATACTGCCGACTCTCCTGAAAATGGCAGCCTTCCTGTCAGAAGCTCAAACATAACTATTCCAAGTGAATATATGTCCGATTTTTTATTTGCCATTCCGCCTCGCGCCTGTTCTGGCGATAAATAATGCACCGAGCCAAGAACAGAATTGGTTTGGGTGATACTTGTGGCACTTAAGGCCATCGCAATGCCAAAATCTGTGATTTTAACATGACCATGGTTATCAATTAATATATTATGGGGCTTAATGTCCCTGTGGACAATATTGTTTTGATGGGCATGAGAAATACCGGATGTCAACTGTCTCATGATATCGATGGCAGTTTCAATCTTTACAGGAGAATGTTTTTGTATGTATTGTTTTAAGGTGTCTCCTGCCACATATTCCATGACAATATAATAGATGTCTCCCTCTTCACCAACATCATAAATATTGACGATATTAGGGTGAGCCAGACTTGTCGCAGAATGTGCCTCCCTGTGGAAACGACGGATAAATTCTTCATCATTGACAAAATCAAGGCGCAGCATCTTAACCGCAACATCCCGGTCGAGAATCATATCATGGGCAAGATAAACATTGGCCATTCCCCCGCCGCCGATCATATCCATAATCTTATAGCGACCACTTATCCTTTTGCCTATCATCATTTTGCTTCACCTGCTTTATCACCGTCAAAAAATTCTAAAATTATAACTGTTATATTATCTTCGCCGCCATTCTTGTTCGCTGTTTCAATCAAATAGCTTGCTTTTCTTTCCAATGTTTCAGGTGCCTGAAGAACCTCTTCCAGTTCTCCATCTCCCACTTTATTGGATAAGCCGTCAGAACAAATAAGAATGACATCTCCTTGCTCAAATACAATTGTAATCAAGTCGATATTAAGCTGTTCCTCTGTACCAAGTGCACGCAATACAACATTTTTCCGCGGATGATGCTCTGCATCCTCTTTTGTGATTTGCCCCATTCTCACTAGTTCATTTACAAGTGAGTGGTCCTCTGTCAGTTGTTTAAAGCCGTCCTCATTATAAAGATAACAGCGACTGTCACCGACATGAGCAATCGTTGAAAAACTGTCTGTACTTATAACAGCAATAATGGTTGTTCCCATTCCTTCACATTCAGGATTTTCTTGGGCATGACGCAAAACAATCCTGTTGACCTCAAGAATATTGGATTTTAACCAGCTTTCCGCTGCATCTGCTGTCGTTATATTTTCAGCACTCTCCCAAAATTCGGCAAGTTTCTCAACAGTAAGACGGCTGGCAACATCACCGGCACGGTGGCCGCCCATACCATCTGCTACGATGGCAAGGCGCTGTCCGGCTTTATTAAAACAAATTGCTCCACTATCTTCATTATGCTGTCTGACTTTCCCTTTATCTGTCATGAAAATTTGACTCAAAAGTTATCACCTCGTCTCTTCTTGTCTCTCCTTCGCGCGAAGCTGGCCGCATGCAGCATCAATGTCAGAACCTTGTTCTCTGCGGATCGTTACATTGACACCGCGGTCTTTTAATGTTTTTTCAAATAAGAAGATTTGATCTCTAGGTGTACGTACATAATCGCGTTCTGGAACATAGTTAACAGGTATTAGGTTTACGTGGCATTTAACCCCTTTTACAAGTTTAGCCAATTCTTCCGCATGTTCTACCTGATCATTGACATTTCCGAATAAACCATATTCAAAACTTACTCTTCGTCCTGTTTTGTTGATGTAATAGCGAATAGCATCCATCAGTTCAGGAAGTTTATATGCACGGTTAATTGGCATTAGTCTGCTTCTTATCTCTGTGTTTGGTGCATGTAGAGATACGGCAAAGTTAATTTGCATGTTTTGGTCTGCAAATTCGTAAATTTTAGGAATAATACCGCTCGTTGAAACCGTAATATGTCTAGCTCCAATGTTAAGCGCCTTATCATGATTAATAATTTTCAAGAAGCTAAGCATGCTGTTGAAATTATCAAATGGCTCACCAATTCCCATAATTACAACAGAGCTTACACGCTCATCCAATTTATCAAGTGCTTGTTGTACTTTTACGACCTGTGCCACAATTTCTCCTGCTTCTAAGTTTCTTTTTAGTCCACCTAGGGTAGAAGCACAGAAAGTACAGCCGATACGGCAGCCAACTTGTGTCGTTACACATACAGAATTGCCATAATCATGTCTCATTAAAACAGTTTCAATCGAATATCCATCATGAAGTTCAAAAAGGAACTTAATTGTTCCATCATTTGATGTTTGTTCGATGATCGTTTTTAATGTTGTAATTGTGAAATTTTCTTCCAAAAGCGTGCGGAGATTTTTAGACAAATTGGACATATCCTCAAAGGATGTTACCCTTTTTTTGTAAAGCCACTCAAAAATCTGTTCTCCTCTAAACGCTTTTTCATTGTTATCTTTTAACCAATCTTTTAACTCATCCAATTGCAAAGAGTAGATTGATGGGATTGTTGGTTCTGCTTCTTGTTTTCTTCTAGTTGATTTAACTTGTTCCATTTATTGCACCTTCTTTCTTAATGCCGCAATATAAAAGCCGTCAGAGCCAAAATATTGTGGTAACACCTGAAGCTCATGCCCGTTTGCATACTTTTGAACAGACGCAGGCAATCGCTCCACTAAAGTTGTATCTTTTTCAAACTGATCATTAGAATTCAAAAATTGTTCTATTACTGCTTCATTTTCCTTTACATCAACCGTACATGTGCTGTAAACGAACGTTCCGCCTTTTTTCAGCAACGGAGATAATGATTCAAGAAGCTGCAGCTGTATTGTATGAAGACGACTGACATCCTCTTCCTTCTTCGCATACTTAATATCAGGCTTCCTTCTCATAACCCCGAACCCAGAGCAAGGAGCATCAAGCAGGATTCGATCGAAGGATTCACGCTCTAACACTTCCGGAAGACGGCGACTATCCATCGCTTTTGTATTGATATTATCAAGCTGTAGCCTTTTCGCATTTTGCTGGATAAGCTTCACTTTATGCTCATGCAAATCAACGGATAACACATTACCACCGTTATTTAATTTTTCAGCGATATGCGTTGATTTCCCCCCTGGTGCAGCACATGCATCCAAGACAGTTTCATTACCGTCCACATGCAGGGCATATGCAACAATCATCGAGCTCTCATCTTGTATTGTCAATAAGCCTTCTTTGAAAGAATCAGAATTAGCAAGATTTCCTTTTAAGCCCTGAATGCCTTCTGGAATAATATCACTTGCTGCAACCTGGTAACCTTCCTGCTCTAATCTTTGTAAACAATCTGCAACAGTAGTTCTTGTTGTATTGACCCTCGCTGTTTGTACTGGAGCGGTTAAATTGATTTCACACATTTTTTTTGTTTCATCAAAACCAAGCTGGTCAATCCAGCGCTTCACAAGCCATAGTGGATGGCTCATTTCAACGGACAGTCTTTCTGCTGGATCTTTAATACTTTCAAATGAAGGCAGTTTATTCCGCTGAATGTTGCGTAATACACCATTAACAAGGCTGGCTATCCCTTTATGGCCGCGCCTTTTAGCAATTTCAACAGCCTCATTGATAGCAGCATGGTCTGGAATCCGATCTAAAAAAACGAGTTGATAAAGTGTCATTTGCAACAGTGAAATGACCCAGCTTTCGATTTTTTTCCTATTAGTCAGGAAACCATCTAAATAAAAGTCCAATGTCATTTTTCGCTGCAGTGTGCCATAAACGATTTCTGTCAGAAGGCCGATATCCTTCTTGGGAATTTCATTTTTCTTAATGCTGCTGTTTAACAGCAGATTACTGTATGCCTGGTTGCTGTTAATGCTCTCTAAAATTTCAAGCGCTGCTTCCCGGACGTTTTGCTTCTTAGTTTTCATTCGCAACTCCTAATATATCATTAACAGCCATTTTTGAGCCTGCTCCCCTAAGGAAAACATCAGCTGTCATTTTTTTCTTACCTGCAGGCTGAAGCTCGGTAATTTTAATGAATGAACCACTGCCCGTTGCAACAACTGGGCCGTCCTCCTCCACGCTAATTATTGTACCTGGAGCTGCTTCAGCTTGTCTGTTCACCTTTAAAGCTTTCCATACTTTCATCGGCTTGCTTTCGTATTCTGTAAAGGCTACTGGCCATGGATTCATCCCGCGAATTTGGTTATAAATTTGCTCACCTGATGCCGACCAGTCAATTTTTTCGTCTGATCTTTTTATATTCGGTGCAAAAGTAGCCTCCTCATCAACCTGAGAGATTGGTGTTAACTCACCTGCAATCAGCTTTGGCAATGTTTGCGATAGAAGCTCACTACCTACTTCGCTCAATTTATCATGCAATGTACCAACAGTATCCTCTTCCTCTATTACTACCTCAGCAACTGTCAGAATGTCTCCTGCATCAAGCTTTTCCGCCATATACATGATTGTGATGCCTGTTTTTTCTTTTCCTTGAATGATGCTGTAATGAATTGGTGCACCGCCTCTTAGTTCAGGCAACAGAGAGGCATGAACATTTATACAGCCAAGCCTTGGTGCATCTAGAAGCTCCTTTGGCAGGATTTGACCGAATGCAGCTGTTACGATTAAATCTGGCTGCAAAGCAATAATTTGCCCCAATTCCTCTGATTGGCGTATTTTCTCTGGCTGATACACTGGAATACCGTGCTTTAATGCTTCTACTTTAACAGGTGGAGGTGTGAGCACCTTTTTTCTGCCGACAGGGCGGTCTGGCTGTGTCACAACGGCAATAACCTCATAGCCATCCTCTAATATTCGCTGCAAGACTGGAACAGAAAAATCAGGCGTACCCATAAATACTATTTTCGTCATTAGCTCTCCACCTCTTCAAGTTCGTCTTCTTCTAAATAACGAGTTACTTTTGATGTAAACAAAACCCCGTCCAAATGATCCATCTCGTGAAGGATTGCTCTTGCCATAAAATCCTCTGCTTCGATTGTAAACATTTTTCCTCTGCGGTTTTGTGCTTGGACTTTAACTTTATATGGTCTGCTTACTTCCCCGAAAAGTCCTGGAAAACTCAAGCAGCCTTCTGGGCCTGTCTGCTCTCCCGCATTCGATAATAAAACAGGATTAATAAGCTCAATTGTTCCAGATCCATCATCAATATCAACAACCGCAATACGTTTGCTAATACCGATTTGTGGTGCTGCAAGCCCAACCCCGTCAAATTCTATCATTGTCTCATACATATCATCTAATAATTTTGCTAATTTCTTGTCAAAAACTGTCACTTCTTCGCATGGTTGTTCTAAAACCGGATCTGGCGACAGTACTATTTTTCTTACAGACACTGCATTTCCTCCAAACATTGTTAACAATAACTAGTAAATATTATTTATATAAACTTCCTCTTTAAAGAAGGTTTTTAAGGTGTAACGCAAGCTACATTAGTATATAAGGATTAACATCTATCGAAATTTGTAAACCATTTGAACTAATTTCACCTTGATAATGGTCTAAAATTGACTTTAATACTTCTTTTAAGTTTGGTTCCTGTTTGTATTTTATCAGACACTGGTACCGATATCTATTTTTTATTCTGGAAATAGGGGAAGCAACTGGTCCTAAAACCACCGTTTTTGGAGAAAGCTTATGCCTTACAACCTTTGTGATTTGCTCTGTGACAGCAACTGTCTTCATCAGCTCCTCGTGGCTGACGGTTATGAGAGTTATATAATAGTAAGGAGGATAGGAGTGGTTTCTTCTTATCATCATCTCACTTTGATAAAAACGGTCGTAATCCTGCTGACTTGCTAATTCAATGCTGTAATGCTCTGGCGTGTAGGTCTGAAAAATTACCTCTCCAGCCAATTCATGCCTGCCAGCCCGTCCGCTAACTTGTGTTAACAGCTGGAATGTTTTTTCAGATGACCGAAAATCCGGCAAATGAAGCATTGTATCTGCTGAAAGCACACCAACTAGCGTGATTCTAGGGAAGTCCAACCCTTTTGCAATCATTTGTGTGCCTAGCAATATGTCGGCGTTTCCGTCTTGAAACTCTTTAAGCAGCTTTTCGTGTGAGCCCTTGCGGCTAGTCGTATCGACATCCATGCGAATAACTTTTGCTTCAGGAATGACTTTAGTAAGCTCTTCCTCCACCTTTTGCGTTCCTGTACCGAAATAGCGGATATGCTCACTATTGCATTCTGGACACTGAAGCGGTGTCTGGTCTTCATATCCGCAATAATGGCATTTCATTTGATTCGAATAACGATGGTATGTCAGGCTAATGTCACAATGAGGACATTTTACCACATAACCACAATCACGACACATGACAAAAGAAGAATGTCCGCGTTTATTCAAGAATAACACCGTTTGCTCTTGCTTCTCCATACGATCCTTCAGTTTCTCTAGGAGGACTCTTGAGAACATGGAGCGATTTCCTTCTTTTAGCTCTTCCCTCATATCCACAATTTCCACTTCAGGCAATGGTCTGTTATTCATTCTGCTTGGAAGGGACAATAATGTATAAACTCCCTTTTGTGCCCTTGCAAAGCTTTCAAGGGCAGGTGTTGCACTTCCAAGGACAACCGGACAATTGTGGATCTTTCCTCTTTCAATTGCCGCATCTCTTGCATGATATCTTGGATTTTCTTCTTGTTTATATGTCATCTCATGCTCTTCATCAATAATGATGATTCCAAGGTTTTCAAATGGAGCAAATATAGCAGATCTGGCACCAACTACTACCTTCACTTCTTTACGTTGAATTTTTCTCCATTCGTCATACTTTTCCCCAACAGATAAACCACTGTGCAGGACAGCTACTTGATCTCCAAAGCGGCCTTTAAACCTGTTTACCATTTGAGGAGTTAACGCGATTTCCGGAACTAAGACAATTGCTTCTTCCCCTTTTTCCAGCACGTTTTGGATGGACTGCAGATACACCTCTGTTTTACCACTGCCTGTTACGCCATATAGTAGAAAAACTTCGTGCTTATCATTACTAATGGATGCATGAATGGGAGCAATTGCGGTAGACTGTTCCCCTGTCAATGGCAGCGGTTCTGTTTTGGCAAACTGTCTCTGTTCATATGGATCACGGTATATCTCAAGATTTTTTTCCGCAAGAACCTGCCGTTCTACAAGCCCCTTAACGGCAGAGCTTGAAATATTCAATCTTTCAAGCAATTGCCTTTGTTCAATCGGTTCCCTGTTATGGATAAAAAACTCAATCACTTGTTTTTGCTTACTCGCTTGTTTTGCCAATGACTCCGCATAGATCAGCATTTCCTCTGCACTCATAAGTGGGATAATATGCTTGGTTGTTTTCTTTTTTCCTTTTGATTGAACTTCATAATGAACCTCTGCAATACCCTCTTTCACCAGCTTTTGAATGGCATGGATGGAAGCAAACTTAACCGCCTCTTCCCAAAGTACAGATGGCTCACTAGCAAAGAGCTGCTCCAGTCCATCTGGCAGCATGAAATTAGCATTCTCGCTAACAAGTTTAAGCTTTCTTTCATATTTCGCCTTTAATGCAGGCGGCAGCATTGCTTGATAGGCGGAGATTTTATAGCATAATGTCGTTTTGGAAAGCCAATCTCCAAGTAATAGCAGCTCTTCATTTAATACTGGTACAACATCCATCGGTTCAATGACTTTTTTTAATGATTTAAAAGAAGACGTTTCCTCGACAGATTCTACAAAGCCCTGCACCTTCCGCGGTCCAAATGGGACAATAACGCGCATACCCGGTTGAATGACTTCCTCTAAATGCTCTGGTATCAAGTAGTCGAATGGCCTGTCAGTTTGCTTTGCAGGTACGTCCACAATTACCTTTGCAATACTCATACCTGATCTTCCTTCAATAAATAAGCCTGCTCAAGAATTTTTTCTGCAACTTCATCCTTCGTCAGAAGAGGCAGCTCTACTTTTTCGCCATCACGTTTAAAGATTGTCACAATATTTGTATCTGTGCCAAATCCAGCTCCAGCAGCACTGATATTGTTAGCGACAATCATATCGGCATTTTTACGTTTTAGCTTGTCTTGCGCATACTTATCAATATCTTTAGTTTCAGCGGCAAAACCAACCAGGATTTGCTTTGTCTTTTGCTTGCCTAATTCCATCAGAATATCTTTTGTTCGAGTAAATGTAATTGTTTCGGCTCCATCCCTTTTTTTCACTTTATGCTCATGTGTCAAGACTGGCTTGTAGTCGCTGACAGCTGCTGTTTTTACAATAATATCGGCAGCACTGCTGTATTCCATTACCTTTTCATACATTTGCTCAGCACTTTCCACACGGAATACTTCCGCCTCTTTCGGTGGCGTCAAATGGGTAGGTCCTGTAACAAGAATAACTCTCGCTCCCATTTTGGCTGCTTGCTTTGCAACACTATATCCCATTTTCCCTGTAGAATGATTGGATACAAAGCGGACAGGATCTATCTTCTCCCTTGTCGGTCCTGCTGTCACTAATACTGTTTTCCCTTCGAGCAGCTTCTTTTCTCCTTTGAAATGAGCTTCCATATGCTCGATGATTTTTTCAGGCTCCTCTAATCTGCCTTTCCCAATATAGCCGCATGCTAAATAGCCTTCTCCCGGATTAATGAAGCGGTACCCGTAATCATACAGCACCGATATGTTTTTTTGAACAGCTGGGTGGTCATACATATGCACATTCATGGCTGGAGCAATCCAGACATCAGAGGTTGCCGCAAGCAAAGTAGTTGAAATCATATTATCAGCGATACCGTTCGCCAATTTCCCAATAATATTGGCTGTTGCCGGTCCAACCAAAATTAAATCAGCCCAGTCTGCAAGGTCAATATGTGCGATTACTTTTGGATCCTTTTCATCGAAAGTATCTGTATATACCTCGTTCTTCGACAGCGCCTTAAATGTGAGCGGAGACACAAATTGCATAGCCGATTCAGACATAATAACTTTAACATCAGCGCCTTTTTGGGTCAGCTTGCTAGTTAATGCACACATCTTATAAACAGCAATTCCACCTGTCACACATAAAAGAATCTTTTTCCCTTCTAACAATTTGCATCCACTTCTTTCTCTCTTTAGTACTCTTATTATGCAAGAAAATAAAAGATTTTTCACCTTGAGAAACTTAAGTTTATTAAAGCCTATTCACTCCATGAAAAAAGACCGATCTGATGAGATCCAGTCTTTTCTCTTGTAAATATTCACTCTTGTATGTGAACCAATTAAGCCTTCAAGTAAATATTACTCTTTATCCGCTGGATCGTTTACACGGTATGTCAGCTGATCTTGATTGATTTCCTCTAGTGCTTTTCCTACGTTTTTATGGGAAATATATTTATCCAATTGAAGCTTTTCATTTAACTGAAGCTTTCTTGCTCTTTTTGCCGCAACAGACACTAAAGAATATTTGGAATCAATTTTAGTCAACAATGAATCAATAGATGGATTTAACATGTTTATTTAGCCTCCAGCATTTTTTTATATTTTGGCTCTACTCTTTCTCTTCTGCAATGCTCTGCAACAATGATTGCTTTGATTTTTTCGCATGCATTTTCAACCGTATCGTTTTCGACAACATAGTCATATAAATGCATCATTTCAATTTCTTCTCTTGCCACATTCATACGATTATTGATGATTTCTTCCGTTTCTGTGCCTCTTGTCACAATGCGATTTTTCAATTCAGACAAGCTTGGCGGGCTTAAGAATATAAACAGGCCATCAGGGAATTTTTCCCTTACTTGCCTAGCGCCTTCCACTTCTATTTCTAAGAAAACATCTTTTCCATTATTTGTAGTTTCTCTCACATAATCGACTGGCGTACCATAATAGTTGCCAACAAATTCTGCGTATTCCAGCAGTTTCCCCTGCTCAATTAATCCTTCAAATTCTTCTCTTGTCTTGAAGAAATAATCAGTACCATCTACTTCACCAGTACGGGGAAGTCTTGTTGTCATGGAAATAGAATATTCAAAAGAAGTATTCTCTTGAGAAAATATCTCCTTACGGACCGTTCCTTTACCTACACCAGAAGGTCCTGACAAAACAATTAAAAGTCCTTTATCTACCAAAACTTTCTCCTACCCTTCATCCAAAATTTCATCACGGTCATTTAATCGATGTGCAACCGTTTCAGGCTGAACAGCTGAAAGGATAACATGATCGCTATCCATTACAATTACAGCCCTTGTTCTCCGACCATAAGTTGCATCAATAAGTGAGCCTCGATCTCTAGCATCTTGAATAATGCGTTTAATTGGAGCTGATTCAGGACTGACAATCGAAATGATCCGGTTTGCAGAAACAATATTACCGAAACCAATATTAATTAGCTTGATGGACATTACTCTACCCCAATCATATTGTATTATTTTTGACGAGTTAGACTTAATCTAAACATTCCTTATTCAATGTTTTGAACTTGCTCCTTCATTTTTTCCAAGGAGCTTTTCAGGTCGACTACGGCCGAAGCTATATCTGCTGCATTGCCTTTTGAACCAATGGTATTTACTTCCCTGTTCATCTCCTGCAAAAGAAAATCAAGTCTTCTGCCAACAGGTTCAGATTCTTCTATTATAGAAGCAAATTGGTGGATATGGCTATACAAGCGCACCAATTCTTCATTAATATCGGCTTTTTCGGCGAATATCGCCACCTCTGTCAACAACCTGCTTTCATCAACGAGTCCTGAAGTGTAGCTATCGAGCTTCGCTTTCAATCTTTCTCGATAAGACTCAGCCACCTTTGGAGCAAGACGTTTTAACTTGTCTGTAACTTGATGAACGCTCTGCAGGAGTGCAAGGATATTTGTCTTTAATTCCCGTCCCTCTGCTTCTCTCATAGCTGCAAGCTGGATTGCTGCTTCCTTAACAGCTCCTAGAAGCATCGGCTCCAATTCTTCCACATTCACAGGATCATCCAGTAGTTGAAAGCAATCTTTGTTTTGCAATAGCTCACTTACCGATACCGGTTCCTTAATGATGAACCTCGCTCTCATTTCCTCAAGCACCCGATAATACTCATCAAGCAATTGCCAGTCAACCACCATCTTTTGATTTTTGGCTTTTTCGCCATCAACCGTAATGAACACCTCTGCCCTGCCTCTATGTATATATTGCGAGATTAACTTTTTCACTGCATCTTCCAGTGTCAAATATTGCTTAGGCATTCGAACAATTTGTTCACAAAACCGATGATTGACTGTCTTCATTTCAGCGCTAATGGAAATACCATTACCCTTTCGTGAACCTGCCCCATAGCCTGTCATGCTTTTCACCATATATTAACACATCCAATTTAATTGGCAATTAGTTTCATAATTAGTACAGCTGCCATGTAATCCGTTGCTCTTTTTAGAGATATCCGCATAAAAAAACAAAAGGCATAGAGTTATCTCTAGTACCTTTTGGATTATAACATATTTTATTTTGATTTACTTAACAAAAATGATCCTGCTAGTAAAAAAGTTGGAACAGAAGCTAATCCTAATATCATCAGCCAATCCTTCGGTTGAATGGCAACAGTATGGAAAATGCCTTGCAGTGCCGGTACATAAATAACAACAAGCACTAACAATAGGGAGGACAATACAGCCCAAACTAAATACATGTTTCCAAATGGATTGCGGGACAATATTGATTTTTCACTGCGGCAGTCAAATACATGGATGAGCTGCGCTAGTACTAGTGTTGCAAAGGCTACAGTTTGTGCATATGCAAGATTATCTGGATTATCATTATATGCCAGCATAAAGGCAGCAATGGTCGAAAGTCCAATCAATATTCCTCTTGAAATGACCTTCCAGCCCAGACCTCTTGCAAATACACCTTCATTCGGACTGCGCGGATCACGCTTCATCACATTATCTTCCGGTCTATCAAGACCTAGAGCCATCGCTGGTAGTCCATCTGTCACTAAGTTGACCCAAAGTATTTGGATAGGAACTAATGGCAATGGCAGCGCCAAAATCATTGCAAATAGCATAACGAGAATTTCCCCGACATTAGATGCGAGCAGATACCGGATGAACTTACGAATGTTTTCATAAATATTTCTTCCTTCTATAATGGCTGATTTAATGGAAGCGAAGTTGTCATCCATTAATACAAGCGAAGAAGCTTCTTTGGCAACATCTGTACCAGTAATCCCCATTGCAATTCCTATATCTGCTGTTTTAATTGCTGGTGCGTCATTGACACCATCACCTGTCATTGCAACAATATGTCCTCTGTTTTGGAAGGCTTGAACAATTTTAAGCTTATGCTCTGGCGATACCCTTGCAAAAACAGAAACATGATCAACGACATCTTCTAATTCTTGCACACTCATATTTGCAAGCTCTTTACCTTCAAGAACTTTTGACTGACTGTTAGCAATGCCAAGCTGCTTGGCAATTGCATTTGCAGTAATAACATGGTCGCCTGTAATCATAACTGTCTTAATTCCAGCTTCCTTACACTCTCTAACAGCTTGTTTCACTTCTGGGCGAGGAGGATCAATGATACCTTGCAGTCCGATGAACACAAGCTCGCTTTCTGCTTCCTTTTCATGCAAGATGATTGTATTTGCAGAAATTTCTTTATAAGCAATCGCAATCGTTCTTAATGCTTGGGATGCAAGTCCATCGATGGCAGCTTGTACCGTATTCTTTTCTCTGCTGCCGATATTCTCTGCTCTATTCCCCATTAAGATTGTTTTACTTTGCCCAATCAAAACATCTGGCGCACCCTTTGTGACAACAAACTGCCTGCCTGTAGTATCCTTAACGATGACACTCATCATTTTTCTAGTCGAATCAAACGGAAATTCGTTTACTATTTCAAATTGGCTCAACAATTTGCTTCTTGTATACCCGGCCTTCATCCCGGCAACAATCATCGCACCCTCTGTTGGATCACCATTTAAAACATATTCACCTGATTTCTGTTCAATTTCTGCATGATTACACAGCATGCCAAATGTAAGGAGCTGTTGCAACACTTTTTCGTTTTTAGGATCAATAGCTTGATCATTTTCATAATATTTCCCTTGCGGCTCATAGCCTGTACCGTCTACAGACCATGTTCGTCCACTGCTCCACACCTTTGTGACGGTCATCTTGTTTTGTGTTAATGTCCCTGTTTTATCAGAGCAGATTACAGATGCACAGCCAAGTGTTTCTACTGCTGGAAGCTTACGGACAACGGCGTTTTTGCGAATCATTTTCTGTACGCCAAGGCTCAATGCAATCGTTACAATTGCTGGCAGCCCTTCTGGAATGGCTGCGACAGCCAATGACACCCCTGCAAGGACCATTGTGTACAGATCATTACCTTGAAGCACCCCGATACCTACAACAAGAACGGTCAAGGCCAATGCTGTCACAATCAGGATTTTTCCGAGTTGCTCCAGCCTGCGCTGTAGCGGAGTAATTTGTGATTCTGCATTTTGCAGAAGGTCGGCAATTTGACCCATGGCAGTTTTCATTCCTGTAGCAATGACAACACCAATCCCGCTACCTCTGGAAACCATCGTACCCATAAAGCCCATGTTCTCCATATCGCCCAATGTCAAATTTGGATTATTAATGGTCTCTGTCATTTTTTGAACAGGAACAGATTCACCTGTTAATGCTGACTCTTCTACCTCTAAGCTCCGTGATTCAATAATCCGGACATCTGCACCGATTCTATCACCGCTAGAAAACTTGATAACATCACCTGGTACAAGCTCTTTTGACAAGACCTTCTCCCATGTGCCGTTACGAAGGACTTGAACCTGCGGCTGTGAAAGCTCCTTCAATGCGGAAAGTGATTTTTCCGCTCTTCTCTCCTGGTAAAACCCAAGAAAACTATTAAGAATGATGATTGCAATAATCGCAATCGCATCGATATATTCGCCTAATAACCCTGAAATCAACGTTGCCGCCAAAAGCACCAAAACCATAAAATCCTTAAATTGGTTAAAGAACAGGAGCAAAGCACTTTGCTTTTCTCCTTCCTCCAATTCGTTTGATCCGAATTGCTTTACGCGCTTGCCGACATCTTCATCAGACAATCCAGCCGAAAAATCAGTATTCAATGCTTCTTCCACTTGCCTCTCATTCATTTCATGATAGTTCATCCGGCCCTCACTTCCCCCTTTTTTAAAAATCAGGCTCGCCACTTAAAAAGGCGAAAATATTATAGTCGCAGAACATCTCTCACACCTGCATAGTTGTCCCACACCACTATACAGAAATCATATTCACTTAAATGAGAAATAATGCTATTAATATCAGAAAAGCATACAAGGGTTTGTTAAGCGCATTTACTCCTTAAATCGCTCCATATATAGTTGACGCTTTATATTAGTAGAAAATTAATGTACATTAATAGAAGAACTTATGTTTTTATTCGTAAAGAAAAGGAATGTTTATTATGTCATTTGATGGTTTATTTACTAGAGCAATGGCTTCGGAAATCTCTGCAAATCTAAAGGGTGGAAGGATAAATAAGGTACAGCAGCCTTTTTCTAATGAAATTGTCCTGATTGTTCGGGCGAACGGGAAAAATCAGAAGCTGCTCCTTTCTGTCCATCCGAGTTATGCAAGAATCCAGCTTACTCAAGAAACATATGAAAATCCAAAGGAACCGCCAATGTTCTGTATGCTGCTTCGCAAGCATTTAGAAGGTTACTTTATTGAAAATATATACCAGGTTGAAACAGAACGGATGATTGTCCTTGAAGTAAAAGGACGTAATGAAATCGGCGATATTTCTTATAAGAAACTGATCATTGAGATTATGGGAAGACATAGTAATGTCATCTTAGTGGATCAAGAGAAGAACACGATTATGGACAGCATTAAGCATGTTTCCTATGCCGTTAACAGCCATCGGGCAATATTGCCGGGCTATGAATATATCGCACCACCTGCACAAGAAAAAAGGAATCCACTTGAGGCAACAGAAGAGGATGTTTTAAAAACGATTGATTTTAATGGCGGAAAGCTGGATAAACAGCTAGTTCAACATTTTTCTGGATTGTCACCACTGTTTTCTAAAGAAATAATCTATAAATCAGGGCTGGCAAACAGAACGACACTGCCTGCTGCTTTTGCTTCAGCAATGAAAACTGTGAAAAACGAACAATATGCTCCTGCTATCATGATCACAGAGAACAAAGAATACTTTTATTTCGTTCCAATCGAACATGTTGGCGGAGAGGTGAAAAATTTCCCTTCATTAAGCGAGATGCTCGACCGCTTTTATTTCGGAAAAGCAGAACGAGATCGTGTTAAACAGCAAAGCAATGATTTAGAGCGCTTCATTCAAAATGAACGGGATAAAAACAGCAAAAAAATAAGCAAGCTTGAAAAAACCTTATCAGAAGCTGAAACAGCAGATAAATATCAGCTTCTTGGCGAACTGCTGACTGCTAATTTATATGCAGCAAAAAAGGGAATGGAAAAGCTTGAAGTCATTAACTACTATGATCCAGAAGGAAGCAGTATGGAAATCGAGTTAAATCCAAGACTGACACCGTCTGAGAATGCCCAAAAGTATTTCACACGTTATCAAAAGGCGAAAAACTCCATTGATATTATTAAGGAGCAAATTAGCATTGCAGAAACAGAGCTTGAGTATTTTGAAGCCTTATATCACCAAATTTTAACAGCTTCTCCTAAGGATATTCAAGAGATTCGTGAGGAGCTAATTGAGGAAGGCTATTTAAGAGAAAGACAGAAAAAACAAGCCAAAAAAGCACAAAATGCGAAGCCTGTTCTTGACCAGTATACGTATGGTGACACGGAAATATTAGTTGGAAAAAACAACAAGCAAAATGATTACTTGACTAATAAAGTAGCGGCAAGAGATGAAATTTGGCTGCATACGAAGGATATTCCCGGGAGTCATGTTGTTATTCGCAGCAAAAATCCGTCAGAGGAAACCATTCTCCAAGCAGCAAAGCTTGCAGCTTACTTCAGTAAGGCTAGGCAGTCAAGTTCTGTTCCAGTAGACTTTACACTTGTCCGCCATGTAAAAAAACCAAGTGGCGCTAAACCAGGCTTTGTTATATACGATAACCAGCAGACTGTATATGTTACACCGGACGAAGAAACAGTCATTTCCTTGAAAAAGTAAAAGCATAATCCCGATATTCGGGATTATGCTTCTTTTGTTTACTTGCCCCACTCTGCAGGGTTTTCCTTCCATGCCTGCAGGCTTGCAATATCACTTTCCTTAATATAGCCTTTTTGCTGTGCTACCTCAAGAAGTGCTGTATAATCAGTCAATGAATGGCTTTCAATTTTTGCATCTGCAAGCAATTCTTTTCCTTTCGGCAGCTCGTATGTAAAGATCGATACTACTCCAAGCACGTCACACCCAGCTTCACGAAGGCTGTTAACTGCTGTGATGACACTGCCGCCTGTTGAAATTAAATCCTCGACAACAACAACCTTTTGGCCTTTTTCTGCTTTCCCTTCAATTTGGTTTCCTTTACCATGTTCTTTTGCTTTTGAACGAACATATGCCATTGGTAAATCAAGCACATCACTTACCCATGCCGCATGGGGGATACCTGCAGTAGCTGTTCCTGCTACTATATCTGTTTCCGGGAAATGTTCTTTGATTAAATCTGCCAATCCATTTGCAATCTCTTTTCGTACCTTTGGATAAGACAATGTTAAACGGTTATCGCAATAAATTGGTGATTTTAATCCTGAGGACCATGTGAATGGATCGTTTGGCTGTAGAAATACCGCTTTGATTTCTAATAGTTGTTCTGCAATGCTTTTCTTCATTGTGTTACACCTTCCCATTCTGTTTTAAACAATTGATAGCTTTCATACGGGTTTTGCGCGCGGGTAATCGATCTGCCCACTACAATGGCCGATACCCCTGATTCTCTTGCTGAGCCTGGTGTTGCTACACGGACTTGGTCCTGTACGTCATCTGATGACAGCCTTATACCTGGTGTTACTGTCAAAAAATCCGCGCCAAGATGATCTCGAATCAGCGCTGCCTCTAACGGAGAACATACCACCCCATCCATGCCTGCCTGCTTCGTAATTGCTGCATAATGCGCAACTGAATCTAGTAATGGTAGCTTAATTTGCTGCCATTCTTGCATTTCCTGCTGTGACGTGCTTGTCAGCTGTGTAACAGCTATTGCAAATGGTCGTTTCTGCCCTGCTGGCGTTCCTGCATCAAGACCTTCAAGTGCACTTTCCATCATGCGGATACCTCCTGCAGCATGCACATTGACAAGATCTGCTCCAAGGCCTGCAATATTGCGCATCGCACTTTTTACTGTGTTTGGAATATCGTGCAGCTTCAAGTCAAGGAATACTTGATGACCCTCTTCTTTTAATTCGCGAACAATATTCGGGCCTTCTTGATAGAAAAGCTCCATGCCTACTTTTACAAATAGCTTTTCGCCATTAAAGCGGTCTAAGAAATGGAAAACCTCTGTTTTATTTGGAAAATCAAGTGCGATTATAAGCGAGTTGCGCATTCTTTCCCCAGCTCCTTCCAGTACATTCTGAGATGTGATTAATTCCGTATTTGTCCATTAGCGCTGGCAGTTCGTCAATGATGGTTGGACAGATGAATGGATCTACAAAATTTGCTGTTCCGACTGCTACAGCACTTGCACCTGCATAGAAAAATTCTAACACATCCTCCGCACATGATACACCACCCATGCCGATTATCGGGAGATTTACATGCTGGCTAACCTCATAAATCATGCGGATTGCTACAGGCTTAATGGCTGGTCCTGACAGGCCTCCAGATTTATTTGCAAGCACAGGATTGCCTGTTCTTAAATCAAGGCGCATCCCCAGTAGTGTATTAATCATTGTCAGACCGTCTGCACCGCCCATTTCAACTGCTTTTGCCATCTCCACGATATTCGTGACATTTGGTGAAAGTTTCACGTAAACCGGCTTTTGCGAAACCTCCTTCACCTTTTTCGTTAAGTTTTTGGCCACCTCTGGAATCGTTCCAAAGGCAATACCGCCAGTTTTTACATTTGGACAAGATATGTTAAGCTCTAAAGCTGCTACATTTGGCGCCTTTGAAATTTCCTTGGCAACCTCAATATAATCTTCCTCTAAAGATCCTGCGACGTTAGCAATAATCGGCACATCAAAGGAGTTTAACCATGGTAATTCTTCACCCATAACCTTCTCTAAACCTGGATTTTGCAAGCCGATTGCATTTAACATGCCCGAATTAGTTTCAGCAACCCGAGGTGTTGGATTTCCAAATCTCGGCTCGACTGTTGTAGCTTTAATCATAATGGCGCCTAATTTACTTAAATCATATAGATTGCTATATTCACGCCCAAACCCGAAGCAGCCTGATGCAGGCATAATTGGATTTTTTAAATTTAAGCCTGGCATCTCGACATTTAATCTGTTCATATGACTACCTCCCCTGCTCTGAATACTGGGCCATCTGTACAAATCTTTTTGTAGGAGATACCTGTTGGATCATCCTGTGTATGACATACACACGCAAAGCATGCACCAATGCCGCAGCCCATCCGCTCCTCTAAGGAGATATAGGCTCTTTCTCCAGCAAAATTCTTTTCAAGATTTCGTAGCATTGGTGTTGGGCCACATGTGTAAAGAACATCATACTTGAGATTCTCTTGTTCAATTACATCTGTGACAAACCCTTTTTCTCCCATTGTCCCATCTACTGTTGCGACAAAGGTTGTACCAAATTGCGCAAACTTCTTTTCATAAAATGCAGCTGATGCTGTTTGAAACCCAAGCACAATGACAACATTAACGCCTTTTGCAGTCAATTGATGGGCAAGCTCATATAGTGGTGGGACACCGATGCCGCCGCCGACTAGCAATGCCGTTTCACCCTGTCTAGCTTCATTTACAGGAAAACCGTTTCCAAGTGGTCCAAGCACATCCACAAGCTCATGTGGTTGTTTCTGCGCCAATACTTTCGTTCCTTTTCCTTCCGCTCTGTAAATCATCGTAAAGGTACTATTGTCATGGTTTATTTTCGAAATGCTTATAGGCCTTCTTAGCAATGGGTCAAAACCGTCTGCAACCTTAACATGCACAAATTGACCTGGTTCTTTCATTTCATGAACAAGCTCACCTTTAAGGGTGAGCTCCATAATATTTTCTGCTATTTCTTTATGTGAAACCACGGTGCATTTTTCATTTTTGATCATGCAAGGACCGCCTCCATTTGTTTGCCTGCTGGTGTCATTGCTTCCGCAGAGAATGTCATTGATTCTACTACTCGAAGAATTGCTTCTGCTGTATCAAGGGATGTTAAGCATGGAATTCCATTTTCAACTGATTCCCTTCTGATTCTGAAGCCGTCGCGTGCAGGCTGGCTGCCTTTTGAGAATGTATTGATAACAAATTGTGCTTGGCCATTGCGGATAACATCAATCAAAGTTGTGCCTTCGCCGCCGATTTTATCTACCACTTTTACAGGGATATGATTGTCTTGCAAAAATTCTGCTGTTCCGCTCGTTGCCATTAGGCTGTAGCCGATATTGACAAACCGCTTCGCAAGCAGCAATGCTTCTTCTTTGTCCTTGTCACCGATTGTTAAAAGAACTGTTCCAAATGTCTGGATCTTCATTCCTGAAGCAATCAATCCTTTATACAAAGCTTTTTCCAGCGTAACGTCCTTACCCATTACCTCTCCTGTTGACTTCATTTCAGGGCCGAGTGTTATATCCACACGGCGCAGCTTTGCAAAGGAGAATACAGGAACCTTTACAAACACACCTTGCTGTTCTTCTACAAGTCCTGATGTGTAGCCTTGTTCTTTCAAGCTATTCCCCAAAATCACCTTTGTAGCAATTTTCGCCATCGGGACATTCGTAATTTTACTTAAGAAAGGAACCGTTCTGCTTGAGCGCGGATTCACTTCTAGTACAAATACTTCACCTTTTGACACAACATACTGGATGTTTAGTAGTCCAACAATATTTAAGCCTTTTGCCAATCTTGTTGTATAGTCAATTAGTGTTTGCTTAATTTCCGCTGACAAGCTTTGCGGCGGATAGACGGCAATCGAATCACCTGAGTGAACGCCTGCTCTTTCAATATGCTCCATGATGCCTGGAATCACTACGTCTACACCATCACATATTGCATCGACTTCGATTTCCTTGCCTGTTAAATATCTGTCAATCAGGATTGGTTGACCAGGACTTGCGATAACTGCTTTTTCCATATACGGAATCAGTTCTTCTTCTTTATAAACGATTTGCATCGCTCTTCCGCCTAGTACATATGATGGACGTACAAGAACCGGATAGCCGATCGTAGCTGCAACCTTTACCGCCTCTTCTACTGTTAGGGCTGTTTTCCCTTCAGGCTGAGGAATGCCCAGTGCATGCAGGCTTGACTCAAATTTATCTCTGTCTTCTGCTCTGTCTAAGTCTTCTAAAGAGGTACCGAGAATTTTAACCCCTCTGTTTGCAAGCTCTGCTGCCAAGTTGATTGCCGTTTGTCCGCCGAATTGCACGACAACCCCTTCTGGTTTCTCTAAGTCGATGATATGCATCACATCTTCTATTGTCAGCGGCTCAAAGTATAATTTATCTGATACACTGAAATCTGTTGAAACCGTTTCTGGGTTGTTATTAATAATAATTGCTTCAAACCCGGCTTCCTTGATGGCCCAGACCGAGTGAACTGTCGCATAGTCAAACTCGATTCCTTGGCCGATGCGAATTGGACCAGAACCAAGAACAACAATGCTTTTCTTGTCTGTCACAACAGATTCATTTTCATCCTCATACGTTCCATAGTAATATGGTGTTTCCGATTCAAATTCAGCGGCACAAGTATCAACCATTTTGTAAACTGGGACAAGCTTATTGTCTTTTCTCCAGTTATATATTTCAAGCTCCGTACTGTTCCATAATTTAGCGAGCTGGATGTCGGCAAAGCCCTTCTCCTTAGCTGTTTTTGCATATTCTAAATCAAACGGATGGTCTGCCAGCTCTTTTTCCAACTTGATGATGCCTTCAAGCTTGTGCAGGAAGAACAGGTCAATTTTGCTCCAGTCATGGATTGTCTCAATGGAAACCCCTCTGTTCATTGCTTCTGCTACATAAAATAATCTTTCGTCTCCTGCGACACGAATTCTCTTTTCTAATAATTCATCACTGACATTTTCACCATCGTTTAATGCAAAGTGGTAAACCTTTGCTTCTAATGAACGGATTGCTTTAAGAAGTGATTCCTCGAATGTTCTTCCAATTGCCATTACCTCTCCTGTCGCTTTCATTTGCGTGCCTAGATTTCTTTTGGCAGATTCAAACTTATCAAATGGGAAGCGTGGGATTTTGCTGACAACATAATCAAGTGCAGGCTCAAAGCTTGCATATGTTTTGCCTGTTACTGGGTTCATCATTTCATCCAGTGTTAACCCAACAGCAATTTTCGCTGCAAGCTTTGCAATTGGATAGCCTGTTGCTTTGCTGGCAAGTGCAGAGGAACGGCTCACCCTTGGGTTTACTTCAATGATATAGTATTGGAAGCTGTCTGGATCAAGTGCAAGCTGAACATTGCAGCCACCTTCGATTTTAAGGGCACGGATGATCTTCAATGATGTATTGCGCAGCATTTGGTATTCTCTATCGCTCAGCGTTTGGCTTGGCGCAACAACGATGCTGTCACCTGTATGAATGCCGACAGGATCGATGTTTTCCATATTACAAACGACTATCGCATTATCATTGCTGTCACGCATCACTTCATATTCAATTTCTTTAAAGCCGGCAATGCTTTTTTCAAGAAGACATTGTGTTACAGGGCTGTTCTTTAAACCGCTAGTGACGATTTCATTTAGCTCGGCATCATTATGGCAGATGCCTCCCCCTGTTCCTCCTAATGTAAAGGCGGGACGGACGATAACTGGATAACCGATTTGTTCCACAAACGCTTTTGCTTCATCCATGTTATGGATAATTTCGCTGTCTGGTACTGGTTCTCCTAGCTCATTCATCAAGGTGCGGAACAAATCTCTGTCTTCTGCTTGTTGGATAGCGGAAAGCTTTGTTCCAAGCACTTCCACACCGCATTCTTCAAGGACGCCTGCCTCTGATAACTCGACAGCAAGGTTCAAGCCTGTTTGACCACCAAGTGTCGGCAATATTGCATCTGGTCTTTCCTTGCGAATGATTCTGCTTACGAATTCCAATGTCAGTGGTTCAATATATACACTGTCAGCCATTTCTGTATCTGTCATAATCGTTGCTGGGTTGGAGTTAACTAGGATAACACGATAGCCTTCTTCTTTAAGTGCCATACATGCTTGAGTTCCTGCATAGTCAAATTCTGCTGCCTGACCGATAATGATTGGACCTGATCCTATTACTAGTATGCTGTTAATATCTTTACGCTTTGACATATGCGGCACCATCCTCTTTATGAGTTAAAATCATGGACATGAATCGATCAAATAAATAGTTAGCATCTTCTGGACCTGGTGATGCCTCTGGATGATATTGTACGGTGAAGGCTGGGTACTGTTTATGCTGCAAGCCTTCAATTGTTCCGTCGTTTAATGCTAGATGAGTAACTTCCAAGTCTGTCTGTTCAATAGATTTTTCTTCCACTGTGTAGCCGTGGTTTTGTGATGTTAAGGAAACCTTGCCTGTCAGCAAATCTTTAACAGGGTGGTTTGAGCCTCTGTGCCCAAACTTCATTTTTTCTGTGTTAGCACCACTTGCAAGTGCAAACAGCTGGTGGCCTAAGCATATTCCAAACAGTGGAACCTTGCCGATAATCCCTTTAATCGTTTCAATTGCCTCTGGCACATCCTTTGGATCTCCAGGGCCGTTAGAAAGCATTACCCCGTCTGGACTTAAAGACAATATTTCCTGTGCAGTTGCATTATATGGAACAACAATGACATCACAGTCACGCTGATTTAACTCTCTTAGAATTCCGTGCTTCATGCCATAATCTACAAGCACAACACGCTTGCCTCGGCCTGGGCTCGGATAAGCTTTTTTAGTAGAAACCTGCTGCACCTGATCTGTTGGCAAGACGGATGCTTGCAGTTGCTTGATAACATCGGCTACATTTTCCTCGATGCTGCAAATTGCGCCTTTTAATGTTCCGTACTTGCGGATAATTCTTGTTAATTTTCTCGTATCAATTCCTGCAAGTCCTGGAATGTTCTTTTGTTTAAAAAACTCATCCAGTGACAGTTCATTTCTCCAGTTTGAAGGGAAATCACACACTTCCTTCACAATGAAACCGTTGATTGCTGGTGCAATGGATTCAAAGTCATCGCGGTTAATTCCGTAGTTGCCGACTAGTGGGTATGTCAATGTGACAATTTGACCGCAGTATGACGGATCTGACAAAATTTCCTGGTAGCCTGTCATCCCTGTGTTAAAGACTACCTCTCCAATCGAATTGGATTCTGCTCCAAATCCTTGCCCAATAAATACTGTACCATCTTCGAGAATCAGTTGTTTTTTCATGCGTGTACACTTTCCTTTCTCCAAGCGATTTTTCCAGCTACGATTGTTGTTACAGGCCATCCTTGACAAACATATCCTGCAAATGGGGTGTTTCTTCCTTTAGATAAGAAGTTTTCTGGATTGATAGTTTCATTATCTTCTAAATCAACAATTACGATATCTGCTACTTTACCGACAGCAAGTGTGCCTGTATCCAGCTTAAATGTTTCTGCTGGTTTATTTGTAAGGAAGCTGATAAGCTGCTGCAAGCTAATAATTCCTTTTTTCACAAAGTTAGTATATAAAAGCGGGAAGGCTGTTTCTGATCCGACAATGCCAAACGGTGCAAGTTCAATTGGCTGTGCCTTTTCTTCTGCTGTATGCGGGGCATGGTCTGTTGCGATGAAATCAATCGTCCCATCCAGCAAGCCTTCTATTAACGCCGCTCTGTCTTCTTTGCCTCTAAGCGGTGGATTCATTTTATAATTTGTATCGATTCCAGGGATGTCCTCGTCACATAGTAACAAATGGTGTGGTGAAACCTCTGCCGTCACATTGATTCCCGCTCTTTTCGCATCTCTCACTACACGGACTGATTCTTTTGTGCTGATATGGCAAACATGGTAATGACAGCCTGCTGCCTCTGCAAGTAAAACATCCCTTGCTATATGTACAGATTCACAGACAGATGGAATTCCATTTAGGTTATTTGCCTTAGAAAATTCTCCCTCATGGACAGATCCTTTATTGATAAGTGAGTTGTCCTCACAGTGAGCTACAATTGCCATATCAAGGCTTGCTGCAAGCTTCATTGCTTCAAGCATTTTTCCTGCTTCTTGGATACCGACACCATCATCTGTGAATGCAAATGCTCCTAGTTCCTTTAATGCTTTAATATCTGTTATGTCTGCACCTAATTGTCTGATTGTAATCGCTGCATATGGGCGAACATGAACATTCGCTGTCTCTTTAATGCGGTTCATCAAGCTTTGGAAGTTTTCAACTGTGTCTGGAACTGGACGAGTGTTTGGCATATTAGCGATTGTTGTAAATCCGCCTCTAGCAGCAGCCATTGTTCCTGTTGCTATTGTTTCCTTCTTCTCTCCGCCAGGCTCGCGCAAATGTACATGCACATCAATGAAACCTGGTGCAACCAACTTACCGTTCGCATCAATGATTTCGTCTGCTGCCGTCTCCAATTGTGGTGCTATTTCAACAATAACTCCGTCTTCAATTAGAATATCCTGTGTAATAAATTCCCCTTTTTCATTAAGCAACTGGCCATTTTTGATAATCATTGACATGTACATTTCCTCCCTCAACTGATTGTAAAGATCTTTTTAATACTGCCATGCGGATAAATACTCCGTTTTCCATCTGTTTAAAAATTCTGGACCGTTCGCATTCCACTAATTCGTCGGCAATTTCTACATCCCTGTTTACAGGAGCAGGGTGCATAATGATGCTGCCTGGTTTCATGCGTCGTTCTCTTTCTTTCGTCAATCCATACATTTGGTGGTATTCTTCACTGGTCCATGAAGTACTGCCATCATGCCTTTCATGCTGAATTCGCAGGAGCATGACAACATCAGATGTTTCAATCGCTGTATCAACATCCTCGTAGTTTGCTTCCTGCAGCATGCTGTCATCAAACCACTCTTTAGGACCCGAAAAGACTACATTTGCACCAAGCCTTGTGAGCGCATCTGCATTTGATCTGGCAACACGGCTGTGCCGGATATCTCCTATAATGCTTACTTTTAAGCCTTGGAAGGATTGAAATTCCTGTTTAATTGTCAAAAGGTCAAGCAATGATTGTGTCGGGTGATTTCCGCATCCGTCTCCTGCATTAATGACAGGAATTTTGATTTTGCCGATTAGTTCTTGAAAGTAATTATCTTCCTTATGGCGAATCACGACACCATTTACGCCAATGCTTTCCAATGTTCGGATGGTATCATATAATGTTTCTCCTTTAACAACACTTGAGGTAGTCGTTTCAAATGGAATGACTTCAAGTCCCAGCTTCCTTTCAGCTACTTCAAAGCTGCATTTCGTTCTTGTGCTTGGTTCAAAGAACAAATTTGCTAAAAACAGCTGCTTTTCTGGCTTCCATTCCTTTCCCTCTGCAAATGCTTGTGCGCATTTCAGTATTTCTTGTATTTCTGGCACGGTAAGCTCCGAGGTTGTTAATAAGTTTTCCATTATTTATTGCCTCCTTTATGGATTCCGGGCAAAAAAATAGCACCCATTTATTGAAAATGGGTGCTAAAAGTTGAATGTTTGCGTAGATCCTGTTTTAAGCCTGCTTAAACAAGCGGATCCTTTTCGCCTTAACCTTCAACACCCTTATAAGTCTCTCTGTACTTGTTTAAAAGGTGTACATTATTTAGTTTCGTCTACTGCTTCTTCTTCAAATAAGTCGTCAGTCGCCTTGTCTCTTCCTGGAAGTACAAAGTTCAGGATGATCCCAAGGATTGCTGCAAGTGCCATTCCCTCTAGTTTAAAGTCTGAACCGATATGAATGGATGCACCGCCAATGCCTGTAACTAAGATAACGGATGCAATCACAAGGTTGCGATTTTTTGAGAAATCCATTTTTGCTTCGACTAAAATTCTTAAGCCAGAAGATGCGATGATACCGAACAACAGGATGGATACTCCGCCCATAACTGGTGTTGGAATCGATTGTATCAGGGCAGTGATCTTACCGATGAATCCAAACAGGATTGCAAACACTGCTGCTCCTGCAAGAACATACACACTGTATACTCTCGTAATTGCCAAAACCCCAATGTTTTCACCGTAAGTTGTTTTTGGCGGTCCACCGATTAAGGAGGAAATTAGTGTTGCACTTCCGTCACCTAAAATACTGCGATGAAGTCCTGGGTCTTTAATATAATCTTTTCCTACTACTTTGCTTAATACAAGCTGGTGACCGATATGCTCAGCAAGTGTTACAATGGCAACCGGCACGAACAATGCCAGTATGGCGCTGTCTAATGTTAAATCATAATCCCTGAAAGGAAGGATGAAATCCGGCATTGCGATCCATTTCGCATCAATAACACCTTGGAAATCAACAACTCCTACTAGTAATGCGTACAGGTAGCCGACAATAATCCCTGCTAGAATCGGAATGAAGCTGAACACTCCCTTACCGAAAATAGTGAATAAGATTGTTGCAAGCAATGTGACTAATGCTACTGATAAGTACAAAAGGCTGTAGTGTTGATCTGCTGTTCCGTTATTTTCATACATCGCCTGACCAACCGCAGTTCCAGCTAGTGCTAGCCCGATAACCATGATTACTGGTCCGACAACAATCGGCGGAAGCAGGTTCATAATCCAGCGGTAGCCGGCTTTTTTAATAATCAATGCGACAATTCCGTATACAAGACCTGCAATGAATGTTCCGATCATCGCTGCTGCCGGTCCGCCAAGCTTTTGGGCCGCAATCATCGGTGCAATAAAGGCAAAGGATGAGCCTAAATAAGCAGGAACCTTAAATTTTGTTATAAGAAGGAATGCTAGTGTTCCTAATCCGCTTGAGATTAAAGCGATAGCTGGACTTAATCCAATTAAGTATGGAACTAGTACTGTTGATCCAAACATGGCGAATAAGTGCTGTAAGCTTAATGTTATCCATTGAGATGCGTTTGGTTTGTCTTTTAGACCGAGTATTGGCTTTGTTTGATTCATTTTGTTCCCTCTTTCCATCTATGGTGCAATTACTGGTTTGTTTTATTTAGTATACGCAATTTCATAAAAAAACCCCTTTTATGCATAGCAAAAAGGGGTTTTTGAGCAGGCGAAACAACGCCTGTATCGACTCCCCCTTCGCAGCCTCTCCGGACTGCCATTAAAAAGGGCTATATTTAATTTTCGTATATATTTACTTCGTCTTGTCCATCCACTTCATTGAGCTCTACAACAATTTTCTCTGAACTGGATGTCGGAATGTTTTTGCCGACATAATCAGCGCGAATCGGAAGCTCCCTATGTCCTCTGTCTACAAGGACAGCAAGCTGTATGGAAGAAGGTCTGCCTACATCCATTAGGGCATCCATTGCTGCACGAACTGTTCTTCCTGTATACAGAACATCATCGACAAGGATTACCTTTAGATCCTCAATGCTTGTTGGGATATCTGAACCTTTTACGAGCGGCTCTTGATTTTCCGTTTTTTTGCTTAAATCATCGCGGTATAAAGTAATATCCAATTCTCCTACCGTAATGCTTTTGCCTTCAATTTGCGAGATTTTTTCTGCAAGGCGGTTTGCAATATAAATGCCTCGAGTGCGGATACCGACCAAAACACAGTTTTCAATCCCTTTGTTCTTTTCAATGATTTCGTGTGCAACTCTCGTTAATGCTCTTCTAATTGCTTGGTCATCAAGGACTAATGCCTTTTGCGACATTTTGCATCACCTTTTTTCTTAAAATAAAAATCCTCCCACCATGTTTTGGCGAGAGGACAGACCGATAGCATACAAGTTGCTATCTACTAAAAAATCCGAAACCTTCTCAACCTCACAGGATTGACTTAAAGGACTTATTTAATTAAGTTAATCTTATTATAAGGCTCGAATTTTGTCAACGATTATTTCTAATATTATCTATCAGCTCTTCAAAATCACTAGGAAGTGGTGCTTCAAATTCAATATATTCGCCAGTTCGCGGATGGTTAAAACCAAGTATGCCAGCATGAAGCGCCTGACCGCCAATGTCGAGCGTTTTTTTCGGACCATACTTAGGATCACCTGCAAGCGGGAAGCCAATGTATTTCATATGAACACGAATTTGATGCGTTCTGCCTGTCTCAAGCTGACATTCGATGAAAGAAAAGTCCTCCATGCGCTCAAGTACGTGAAAATGTGTAACAGCATGCTTTCCTCTATCGACTACGGCCATTTTTTGACGGTCCTTCGTGTCCCTTCCAATCGGTGCATCAACTGTTCCATAATCATGTGGAATGCTGCCATGAACTAATGCTTTATATTTTCTAGTTACTGTCTTTTCGACAAGCTGGTTTACAAGACTTTCATGGGCAGCATCGTTTTTAGCAACCATTAATAAACCTGATGTATCCTTGTCGATACGGTGGACGATTCCTGGACGCATCACGCCATTAATTCCGGACAAATCCTTACAATGTGCCATCAAGCCATTTACAAGCGTCCCTGTCACGTGGCCAGGAGCTGGGTGAACGACCATTCCTTTCGGCTTATTGACAACAATTACATCACTGTCCTCATAATAAACGTCTAAATTCATTTCCTCAGGTAAAACGTCAAGCTCTGTCAGTTCAGGAATTTCAATTGTAACAACATCATTTAATATTCCTTTGTATTTCGTCTTAACACTTTTGCCGTTAACCAACACATGACCATCCTTGATCCATTGCTGCACTTGTGTGCGTGACCAATCATTGTTGATAGTTGAAATGATTTTATCTATTCTTTCACTTACTTGTTCACTCTGAATGATATGTTCCTTTTTTTCCATTTTCTTTCTCCTTCTTTGCTGCTTTTTCCTCCTTTAGCATCACAATGATAAGCAATATAACACCAATTACTAAAGATGAATCTGCAATATTAAATATAGGAAAATCATAATTGAAGATATACGTATTAACGAAGTCCACTACATACTGATGTCTGATGCGGTCGATAAAATTACCAATCGCTCCTCCGAGGATTAATCCTAAGGAAACTCCATACAACAGCTTGCCTTTTGCACCTTTCTGGATGAAATAAATAATGCCGACAATGACAGCAGTTGTAATAATATAGAAGAACGCCATTTGTCCTTCCAAAATACCCCAAGCAGCACCACTATTACGATGAGATGTAATATAGAAGAAATCCTCGATTACCGTAATGCTGTCTCCGAGTTCCATCTTTGTTGCAACAAGCCATTTTGTCCATTGATCCAATGCAATGATTATAAGTGCAATTATGTAATAAAACACTAAAGTTTCCTCCAATTCTCGAGTCTCCTTTAGCATTTTAGCATAAACTACTTAAAAACGATAGCTTGTGCCTATTTGCAGCTGTTTTTTCTAGCTTTCAACTTCTTTTTCTTTTGCTTTTAATGCAAGGACTTTCTGTAGTAGGATTGCATATATTCCAAGTCTTTTTTTGATTTGATGGTAGGAACCAGCTCCAATATTTCAGCAGGAATCAATTCACCGGATATTTCACATGTTCCAAATTGGCCATTTTCCAATCTTCGCATGGATGCTTCTACATCCAGCAGCTCTGCCTCAATATAGTGGTTTATTTTCGAAGATCTTTTTACTCTTAATGTGGCTTCTAATTCTATTTGTGTCATACGGAGTTCGGTATAAAGCTTTTCAACGTCTAGGTTCATGGCTAAATTCCTCCGTTTCTATGTTGTTACAAATAGCTTTTCCAAATAGACCAGCAAAAACCGGCTTAACTTTTTACAACCATAACAACAATTTACGGAGGTGGAAGTTTTTTTTAGTAAAAGGAAAAACTCCCTTGAATAAAAAAAGCATTCCGGCAAATAAGCCGAAATGCTTTTTTGATTAATAATTTTCTGCTACTACACTGGCACAACGAGCACATAATGTCGGGTGTTCTTCGTTAGCACCAACATCTGTTGTTACTGTCCAGCATCTTTCACATGTTTCTCCATCTGCTTTTGCCACAAGAATTGCTGCATTCTCCAATTTCACAGCATTCTCTGGAGCTTCGTCATAGCTGCCAGCAACTTCAAAGCCTGAAACGATAAACAATTGCTTTAAGCTTTCTTGGATTGAATCAAGTAATGTTTTTCCGTCTTCATGGACATAAAGAGATACTTTAGCCGCAAGTGATTTACCAATTACCTTTTGGTTACGAGCCTCTTCTAATGCCTTCAGAACATCATCACGCAAGACCATAAACTTGCTCCATTTTTCTGTAAGTGCTGCACTGTTTTCATATTCCACATATTCAGGGAAATCTGTCAGCTGAACACTTTCTTCCGTAACAGAAGTAATATGCTCCCAAACCTCGTCAGCAGTATGCGGAAGGATTGGTGCCATCAATTTCACTAATGAAATTAAGCTTTCATACAACACTGTTTGTATAGATCTTCTTTCTTGATTATCAGCTGCTTCGATATAAAGGACATCTTTTGAGAAATCTAGATAGAAGGAGCTCAAATCAATTGTGCAGAAATTATTGATATCAGAATAAATAGTAGAAAACTCATATTTATCATAGGATTCTGTCACAGTTTTAATCAGGTTATTCAATTTTACAAGCATATATTGGTCAACTTCACGCAAGCTTTCATAGGAAACAGCATTCTCTGCTGGGTTGAAATCAGCAAGGTTTCCAAGAAGGAAACGGAAAGTGTTTCTGATCTTACGGTATCCTTCTGTTACTTGCTTCAGGATCGCATCAGATACACGCACGTCTGCTTGGAAATCAACAGAAGCTACCCATAAACGCAGGATGTCTGCACCAAGTGTATTCATTACTTTCGCTGGTACCATAACGTTACCAAGGGATTTACTCATTTTTCTGCCTTCACCATCAAGAACAAACCCGTGGCTAAGCACGCCTTTATATGGTGCTTTTCCTGTTACAGCAACTCCTGTGGACAAGGAAGAGTTAAACCAGCCGCGATATTGGTCAGATCCTTCTAGATAAAGGTCTGCTGGTCTTTGTAAATCATCTCTTTCTTCTAAAACAGACTGATGGGAAGAACCAGAATCAAACCATACATCCATGATATCTGTTTCTTTTGTAAAGTTTCCGTTCGGGCTTCCAGGATGTTCAAAACCTTCTGGTAAAAGTTCATTTGCACTTCTTTCAAACCAGATGTTTGAACCATGCTCCCTGAACAAATTAGAGATATGCTCGATTGTTGCATCTGTAATAATACTGTCGCCGTTTTCCGCATAGAACACAGGAATTGGAACACCCCATGCACGCTGTCTGGAAATACACCAGTCTCCGCGGTCACGAACCATATTGTACAATCTTGTTTCACCCCATGCAGGAACCCATTTTGTTTCCTTAACAGCATCAAGTAAATCTTGTCTGAAATCTTTAATTGACGCAAACCATTGCGCTGTTGCACGGAAGATAACAGGTTTTTTCGTTCTCCAGTCATGTGGGTATGAGTGTGTAATAAATTTCAGCTTCAATAAAGCTCCCGCTTCTTGTAATGCTTCTGTGATCGGCTTGTTTGCTTTATCATAGAATAAACCTTCAAATCCTGGAGCCTCGTCTGTCATAACACCTTTGTCATCAACTGGACAAAGAACATCAAGGTTATACTTTTGACCAACAATAAAGTCATCTTCACCATGACCAGGTGCAGTATGAACACAGCCTGTACCAGCATCTGTTGTTACATGCTCCCCAAGCATTACTAAAGATTCCCTGTCATATAACGGGTGAAGTGCTTTAATGTATTCTAACTCGGAACCTTGCACCTCTTGAATAACAGTTGCTTCTTCCCACTCTACTTCTGTTTTAACAGCGTCAAGCAAGTCTTTTGCTACTAAATATTTATTGCCTTTTTCTTCAACTACAACATACGTTAAATCAGGATGTACGGAGATACCTAAGTTAGCAGGAATTGTCCAAGGCGTTGTTGTCCAAATAACAATTTGAACATCTTCTGCAAGCACATCTTTGCCATCCTTTACTTTGAAGCCAACATAAATGGATGGAGATTGCTTGTCTTGATATTCAATTTCCGCTTCTGCCAAAGCAGATTCACTTGTCGGAGACCAGTATACCGGCTTTTTCCCTTTGTAAATATAGCCTTTTTTCGCCATTTCGCCGAAAACTTTAATTTGCTGTGCTTCATAAGCTGGATTTAGTGTGATATACGGGTTTTCCCAATCAGCACGAACACCTAGACGTCTGAATTGTTCTCGTTGGCTGTCAATTTGACCAAGTGCATATTCTTCACAAAGCTTACGGAACTCAGCGATTGTCATTTCTTTACGTTTAACGCCTTTGTTTGTTAATGCTTGTTCAATCGGCAAACCATGCGTATCCCAGCCAGGAACATATGGAGCTTGGAACCCTGTCATAGACTTAAAGCGCACGATAAAGTCTTTAAGGATTTTGTTCAATGCATGCCCAATATGGATATCACCGTTCGCATATGGTGGTCCATCATGCAAAACAAACAGCGGACGGCCGCTTGTGCGTTCTTGAACTTTTTCATAAATATTCATTTCATTCCATTTTGATTGAATGTCAGGCTCACGATTTGGCAAGTTTCCTCTCATTGGAAAAGCCGTTTTTGGCATGAGCAGGGTTTCTTTATATTCCATTGATAAATCCTCCAATAAATAATCTAAATTCATGCTGGTGTTTTAGGGAAGGTTAAAAAAACATAAAAAACCCCCTCATCCCAAAAAGGGACGAGAAGGTATTAGACTCCCGCGGTACCACCCTTATAGATAGAAAAACTATCCACTTAAGCATTTTATAACGGCAATGAACCGCCTTTTCTTACTGAATTTCAGAAAAGGACTCAAGGGTGATATTCCAATTTCCGCTTATGCCAGGCTTCCACCATCCCCGGCTCGCTATTTATAAGCAAACAGCAATTGTACTGGTCCCTATCAACGTACACATGAATATTGTTTTGTGTAAAAATTATAGGCTATTATCAGATGCTTAGTCAAGCCATCTGGAATTATTTCGTTGAGTTCAGCTCAGATGCATCCAACTCATATTCCAGCAGATGGTCCCAATCATCATTGTTCAGCAAATCAAGCTGTGCTTCAATCAGCATTTTAAAACGTGTACGGAACACTTTTGACTGCTTTTTAAGTTCTTCAATTTCAAGGGCAATCTTTCTTGCCTTAGAAAGTGATTCATTAATGATACGGTCTGCGTTTTTTTCTGCTTCTTTAATGATCAGCTTCGCTTCTTTTTGTGCGTTTCGCTTTACTTCCTCAGCCGCTTCCTGTGCTACAACGATTGACTTGTTTAACGTTTCTTCTATATTATTGTAGTGGCCAATGCGGTCATCAAGTTCAATTAGTCTTGCATCTAGTTCTTTTTTCTCACGAATTATATTTTCATAGTCCTTGATTATTTGATCTAAAAACTCATTTACTTCATCTTCATCGTAGCCGCGGAACCCTTTGCTGAATTCCTTATTGTGAATATCCAACGGTGTTAATGGCATAATGCCACCTCCCAAACTTCAATTTCTTTATGTATTTTTTCGACAGCTTTTTCCTGTTTTCCTGCATTATTTTAAGGAAAACGCCAAAAAAACAGGAAGTAAGACAAATTATACTGTTTGGAAATATTGTAACATAGATAAAGTAAAAATAACTATCGAATTTTAGTATGATAACAAAATTTATCGAGTTTGTTATATAGGACAAATTATTTTAATTTGCCGACCACAACACGCCATTTGTCTTTTTTTGTTTTTCCTTCAAGCGATTTAATAACAGACCTGCCATGTCCTCTGACAGAGATAACATCGCCTTCCTCACAGCTAAAGGAAGCATTTTCGACAGCTGCCCAGTTTACTTTCACAAGACTTGAAGCAATGTAGACGTGGGCCTTTTGTCTCGAAATATTATAAATAGCAGCAATTGTCGCATCTAGCCTTAAGGAGGCCAGTGTCGTGCTCATCTCCACCCATTCCTCTTCTAGAGCAATCACTTTATCCTTTTCGATTAGTTTCAATTCTACCTTTGCCTTTCCAATCGACTCAAGCTGAAGACGGATGTAATCCTCCACTTCCTTGCAGACTATCAGCTGAACATCCCCAGCTTTAATGAGGATATCGCCAAACTTACTTCGTGACAGACCTAATGACATAATGCTTCCGAGTACTTGTGGATGCTCAAGAGTTACGAATTTTTTTGCATATGCAATTTCGTATATCGAAAGCTGAAAATCGTCTTCTGTTGGTTCATAATAAGTGGGATACAATAAGGCTCTTTTCCGCTCAGATGCATTCGTACCACCTGCAAAAGCAACCTTCACATCACTATTTTGTCCAATTATTGTGTTCACAATCTTTTGTTCACGAGGATCTAAAAAATCTGTCAATTTTGGTGCATAGGAATCCTCGACATATTGGCGCCAGTTTATGACTTGATCGATAAATTCCTTTTCCTCTGGCCGAAAATGCTGGTATATCGACATACATACGGCTCCTTTTATTTAATGTATATAAATGACTGCATGAAAAAAGGGCTTATAAAAGCCCTGATTTTTAAACCCAGCTGAAAATTTGAAAAACACCCATTCTGGCTAAATTTAATACAAAGATAGCCACAATTGGTGAGATATCAATCATTCCAATTGGCGGGATTATCTTTCTAAACTGCTCTAAATACGGCTCACAAATTCGTGCAAGGAACGTGCCAATCCATGTTTCTCTTGCATTCGGTATCCATGACATAAAAATGTAAATAATCAGCGCATAAGAGTAAAAAGTAATTAACCTAGAAACAATTACCAGGATTAAATCCATCTAATTTTACCACCTCGCATTTTCAAATTCAGTTTCTTGAAGAAGCTGAGAGATATTACCTGAAACTTCCACGTTATCTGGCGTGCATAAGAAGATGTCCGTGCCAACCTTCTGGATATCTCCCCCTATAGCATAAACTGTCCCGCTTAAAAAATCGACTATACGCTTCCCTTGCTCCTTGTCGATTCTTTGCAGATTAACAACAACTGCACGTCTGTTTTTTAACTGGTCTGCAATATCCTGTGCTTCTGCATATACTCTTGGTTCAACCAAAAATACTTTCGAAGACTTTTGCACACTTTGCAGACTGACAACATTTTGCTTTTGTTGCTGCTGTTGAGCAGGTTGATGCTGTTGTTGTTGCTGCTGGAAATAGGACTGCGTTGGTTGCTGCTGTCTCTGGTTTCTCACTGGTTCTTGCTCCTGTTCGTACTCTTCTTCTTCATAATCTTCATCTTCTAAGAAAAAAAATGTTTTAATTTTTGATTTTATACTCAATTTTCTAACCTCCTATTTCTCACTGCCAACGAGCGCTGTGCCGATACGAATCATCGTTGCACCTTCTTCTATAGCAATCGAGTAGTCATTAGACATTCCCATGGAAAGCTCCTGGCAAGGTGCATTGCTTAATGCCAGCTTCTGCACTTCTGTCTGAAGTTTTTTTAAGTTTCGGAAGCAATTTCGCAGTAATTCTTCCTCATCAGTAAATGGCGCCATTGTCATTAAGCCAACTATTTCAATATTAGGTAGTACTTCAAGGCTTTTAATAAAATCAATTGTGTCTTCAACTGCTATGCCATGCTTTGATTCTTCTTGCGATACATTAACTTGAACAAAACACTTGATTTTCTTTACAGCTCGCTTGTTTATTTCCTTTGCTAAAGAAAAACGGTCGAGTGAATGTATGTAATCCACATGATCTATAATGCTTTTTACCTTGCGAGTTTGCAAGGAACCGATAAAGTGCCAAACTGGCTCGTCCATCAGCACCTCACGTTTTGCAAGCAGGCCTTCCTCCCGGTTTTCCCCAAGATTGGTAACACCTGCTTCCAAAGCTTCTTTTGCTCTTTCTATTGTAACATATTTTGTCACTGCGATTATGGTGATATCTTCAACGGATCGATCAGCTTTTTCACAAGCCAATTTCACCTTTTCCCTAATTTCCTCTAAATTATGCTTTACTTGCATCTTTCTTTAAACATCCTCTCTCCAGCCAATAAAACTCATCATTCTTCCTGTCTTCCCTTTATCTCGCCTATGGGAAAAGAAATAGGACTCCTCTTCGCTCGTGCAAAGACTTGTCACCTGGATCTTACTATCCTGAATGCCTGCCTTAATCAACAGCTGTTTATTGAGCTGTTGCAGACTCAATGAATATTGATTTGGTGAAACAAGCTTGTATGGCTTATCATCACTTTCCTCTAAAGCTTCGTTAACTTTATCAATAACACGGCTGTCTACTATGTATTGTTTATCTGTAATGGACGGACCGATGGCAACTTCCATTTCACTTGGATCAATTCCATGTGATTGAAACACCTTCACCATTTCTACCGAGATTCCTTGTACAGTACCTTGCCAACCTGCGTGGGCAATACCAATTGCCTTTGTTTTGCTATGAATGAAATATAGTGGCACACAGTCAGCATAGCAAAGCGTAAGCAAAATGCCCTCATCCCGTGTAAACAAGCCATCTGTATCTGGCAACGCACTTTCATAGTCGCAAGCTCCTTTGCCAGCATCAATTGTCGATACTTCCCAAATGGAGTTTTTGTGGGTTTGTTCAGATCCTACCCAATTCGTTAAAGGAAAATCAAGCTTATTTGCAACAATTTGCCTGTTTGCTGTTACCTTCTCCTTTGAATCATTAACATGATAGGCCATATTTAAACCTTTATGATGACCTATGCTTGTGCCGCCATTTTTTGTTGTGAACCCTGCGGCTAAATGAGGGTGGTCTTTACACCATGATTGAATTGTAAAATATTCAGTGTCTTTTAATAGAAAAGGTTCCATTTTATCTAACCTCAGCTTTTTTTTATAGTTTACCATAGAGTTGTGCATTGGTCATAAAAAAACCAATAAAATTATCCCTATTCTTCTACATCAATTAGCTCTAATGATTTTGTGTATTTTACTAATATGACATCTTCACCGATTTTTAAGATATTACTCCAAGGAATAACAATATCAGCCTCCCTGTTAAAGAATCTTAATACTTTTCCTGGTCCGCCAATAATGATTGAATCAATCTTGCCTGTCTGTAAATTTATATCGATATCTCCTATGTTACCAAGCTTTTTTCCATCCGCTACATTGACGACGTCTTTCACTTGAAAGTCAGATATTTTCAGCATTGTTTCACTCCTATGACTTTATACGATTTTGTTTCCTTACAGCGTTACGCTGGTATGCAAGGAAAGCCTTACTAAAATATATGTTGTCCTGATGATAATTAGCATGGAAAAATCGCTATAAAAAAAGAAAAACTGCCGAGAATTCGGCAGTTTTCTTATTGGTAATATTAGCTTTGAATGTTTTTATTCATTTGTTTAATAGCAGCTTTTTCTAATCTTGATACTTGAGCTTGCGAGATACCTATTTCATCAGCAACTTCCATTTGTGTTTTCCCTTGAAAAAATCGCTTTCTCAATATAAGTTTTTCTCGATCATTCAATCTTCGCATACCTTCCTTGAGAGCGAGCTCCTCGACCCACTGGATATCCTTGTTTTTTTCGTCACTTAACTGGTCCATGACGTAAATTGGATCTCCACCATCATTATATATCGGTTCAAAGAGTGAAACTGGATCTTGAATAGCATCCAATGCGAATACAATATCCTCATGTGGAATATCAAGCTCTTTTGCGATTTCCTCCGCTGTTGGCTCTTTTGATGTTTTACTCATCAATCGCTCCCTGACTTGCAATGCTTTATAAGCTATATCCCTTAAGGACCTGGAAACTCTTATCGGGTTATTATCGCGCAAGTATCGGCGAATTTCACCAATAATCATCGGGACAGCATAGGTGGAAAACTTTACGTTTTGACTTAAATCAAAATTATCAATAGATTTCATTAGACCGATACAACCAACTTGAAATAAGTCATCGACAAACTCACCTCTGTTATTAAACCGTTGGATGACACTCAAAACGAGGCGAAGATTACCATTTACGAGACTTTCTCTTGCGGAAATATCTCCCTTATGCATTTGCTTGAAGAGCTCTCTCATTTCTTCGTTTTTTAATACTGGAAGCTTAGATGTATCCACACCGCAAATTTCTACTTTATTTCGAGTCAATCTATTTCCCTCCTCACAGGAGCTGCTGTACAAAAAACAGTATCTCCTTGAGCAGGAAAAATATGCATAAGCTATTTCCATCCTAAACCAAATTACAGGAAGCAAACACCGCCAAAAAACAATCACAACAATACTTTTCTACAATAATAATTTTTAAAAAATATTTTTGTGCAGCGTTGTATAAGCAAAAAAATATGCCAGCTAATTTCATTTTAAAAGAAGATAAATTCTCCCGTTAAAATTTAAATTCGGCTGACATATTTCTAATAAGGCATTAAACCATTTTATTAAATTCCTTCTGCAGTCTCTTAATAATTCTTTTTTCAAGTCTTGAGATGTAAGACTGAGATATGCCGAGCATATCAGCAACATCCTTTTGTGTCTTTTCCTCACCTGTTCCAAGACCAAAACGAAGCTCCATGATTTGTTTCTCTCTTTTAGATAGCTGATGCAATGCTCTAATAAGCAGCTTCTTATCAACACTCGCATCAAGATCCTTTGTTATTATATCTTCCTCTGTTCCCATCACATCTGATAAAAGGAGCTCATTTCCGTCCCAGTCGATATTTAGCGGTTCGTCAAAGGATACCTCTGATCGTATCTTATTATTCCTTCTTAAATACATCAAGATCTCATTTTCAATACATCTTGATGCATATGTAGCAAGCTTAATTTTCTTCTCAGGATTAAATGTATTAACAGCTTTAATTAATCCGATTGTGCCAATGCTTATTAAGTCCTCGATATTAATTCCTGTGTTCTCGAATTTTCTCGCAATATAAACAACTAGCCGCAAATTACGTTCAATTAAAATAGATCTTGCTGCCTGATCGCCTTCTGGCAGCTTTTGCAGCAATTCTTCCTCTTCTTCCTTGCTTAATGGGGGAGGCAATGCTTCGCTTCCGCCAATATAAAAAACTTCATCTGTTTTCAAACCTAATTTCATTAAGAGCTTATACCAGTAGTAGGTTAAGCGAAGCTTTAATTTTTTCATAATTGTCCTCCTTCTAAATGATGTGTCAATAGAGTATAGTATATTAACTGACCATTCCACGTTTGACTTCATTGATTTTGTTGCCTGTCAGCATCTTCGGATGAACAATGCATGAAAATGCGTCATCAGATGAAAGCTGCTGTCTCGTAAAGGAAATCAGCCCTTTTTCCACTATGAAGCTTCCTTCTTTATTTTCAATGATAAGCTCTTCAGGTTTGATGGCAATCATGAGCTGGTGCTCCTTCCCCATAACTTTATATGGGATAATCCGCATTCTATATTGCCAATCATCATTAAGCTGTACCTTTCCATGAATAATGGAATCAGAATCATCAACAATTTCATTAAGCTCTTTCGGGATATCTGTTGCTTTCATCGCATTAATGGAGACAAACATGACAGGTACACGCGAAATCGGATCGTATACTTGGTTACCACTGTCAACAAGCCCTTTCAATGAGAACTCCATGCCGGCAATTTGAAACTTCACTTGAACAATTTCGTCATATTTAATTTTCGTAATTTCCATGCTTTCCACATTCTTTTTAGAAAAATGCCAGGCTGCAGGAAAACCAAGCAACACAAACAGCCAACTGATAGGATCGCCAAAGCCTTTAACACTAGCAAGCAGAACAGAAGTAGATAATTGAAAATCAAATTGAATAAAATAATGTGAGCCAATTAAAACTCCGCCAATAAGAAATGTCACAAAATAAAATGTCATTAATCCGCTGAGATAATAGCGGAGTCTTTTATAACCAAAAACAGTCAAAACCATTACGCAAGAGAACAGTAGCTTAGAGATTGGATGACTTGTATAGATATGATATGGAGTGACAGCCAAGAGGATGATAATTGATCCAATCAGACCACCGCACAGCACTCTCCACAGCTTTATATTTCTCTTTAGGATGATGGCTGTCAAATAGAGCAGCAAGCTGTCAAACAGGAAATTCAGCAGCCATATTACATCTAAATAAATGGCCAAGCATGTAAGCCTCCTTCCTAAAGTTTTATGGCAAAATTTTAGCTTGCTCATCTAACTCTATTAATCTGTTACGAAAAAGTATAACCTACCACACAAGGAAAGTGTGTCACTTCCTGTAATCAAAAAAACAGAAATTTTCCCTATTATCAACAGATTTTGTCACTATTTCTTGCCTTATGCGATGAGTCGTTCTAGCAATGAATTGTCAGTTTTTTGGGGGGGAGAATTAGAAAGGTTTAAGAGGTCTTTTTATTTCCCAGGCTATTAAATACAAAAAAAATGAGCGGGAAATAACTCCCGCTCATTTTTATCTTCTGCGATTTCGGTTACGCAAAAATGTTGGTATATCAAGTGTATCTTCACCTGTTTGAATATTATTATTGCGAACAGGCTCTTTTACATTATTGTTAGGAGACTCTTCACGCTTCACTTCACGTGAGCCTACAGGGCTGCTTGACGGCTTCATATTGTTTAAAGAAGGTCTTGCAGAAGAAACTGGCATTGTATCTTGATTGAAACCTGTCGCAATTACTGTAACGACAATTTCATCTTTTAAGTTTTCGTTAATTACAGAACCGAAGATCATGTTAACATCTTGGTCAGATGCAGAAGCGACAATATCTGCTGCTTCCTGTACCTCGTAAAGACTTAGGTTAGATCCGCCAGTAATGTTCATCAGCACACCTTGTGCTCCATCAATAGATGTCTCAAGCAATGGAGAAGATATTGCCTTTTTCGCTGCTTCAGCAGCACGGTTTTCACCTGATGCTACGCCGATACCCATCAATGCAGAACCTTTGTTAACCATGATTGTTTTCACATCGGCAAAGTCAAGGTTGATTAATCCTGGTGTAGCGATAAGGTCAGAAATACCTTGGACACCTTGTCTTAATACGTTATCTGCTTCTCTGAATGCTTCAAGCATCGGAGTGCTCTTATCAACAATCTCAAGCAGACGGTCATTTGGAATAACGATTAATGTGTCTACAGCTTCTTTAAGAGCAGAGATTCCACTTGCTGCATGTGTAGAACGTTTGCGCCCTTCAAATGTGAACGGTCTTGTTACAACACCAACAGTCAATGCGCCAATATCTTTTGCAATTTGCGCAATAACAGGAGCTGCACCAGTTCCAGTTCCACCGCCCATGCCTGCAGTAACAAATACCATATCAGCTCCTTTAAGAGCTTCTTCAATTTGTTCCTTACTTTCTTCTGCTGCTTTTTTACCCACATCTGGGTTAGCACCGGCACCTAAACCTCTAGTTAATTTGCCGCCGATTTGCATTTTTATTTCTGCTTTTGACAAGTTAAGTGCCTGAGCGTCTGTATTTACCGCAATAAACTCGACTCCTTGAACACCATGCTCAATCATGCGATTGACAGCGTTGTTTCCGCCGCCACCGACTCCAATTACCTTTATTACAGCTAATGAATCTATATTTGTATCAAATTCTAACATGACAAATCCTCCTAATTCGTCGATATTCAGCAGTATCGAACTGTCCGCGTCTCAATCTTGGTGATATGGAGTAAACATACCATTTTAATTGTTATAATGTTTTTAACTTAATCGAAAAAGTATCCCATAAATTTTTTAAGCTTTGATGGGCCTTTTTCGACAGGCTGCTTTTCATATGATGCTTTTGGCGGAGCCTGTTTTGGCGCTCTTTTTTCCTTTGGTTCACCAACAGCAACCGGTTCTGCATGATGGATATTTCCACCTTGCAGCTTATTGTTCTTGTAGGAGAACTTAATTAAACCAACAGCAGTTGTGTATTGAGCTTCCCTAACACCAATATAATCAGGTATCGCAATACGGACCCGATTTTGGAAAACCTCTTGTGCAAGCTCTAAAATACCTTTTGTGCCAGCGACACCTCCGGAAAGAACAAAACCGCCCGGAAGATCATATACTCCTAATCTTTCAAGCTCGTCCATCACTAGGTCAAACATTTCTTCCAATCTTGCTTCAATGATGTCGGCAAGCTCCAATTGGTTGAACTGCTGGTGCTGGTCGCTCCCGATGATCGGGACACTGAAGACCTCTTCCTCTGATGCATGGTTGTAATAAGCATAGCCGTATTTAACCTTTATTTTCTCTGCATCTTCGGTTGTTGTGCGCAAACCAATGGAAAGATCCTTTGTAATATGATCTCCGCCAATTGGCAATACGCTTGTTTTTTTCAAGAAGCCATTTTCAAAAACGGCAATCGTCGTAGAACCGCCTCCAATATCAAGCAATGCCACTCCGAGGTTTTTTTCATCTTTAGACAGCGCGAAGGAACCAGCGGCAAGAGGCTGTAATGTAATATCAACAATCTCCAAACCTGCTTTTTCCACACAGCGAAGCGTATTATGTAGTATCGTCTTGCTGCCTGTAATAATGATTCCTTCCATTTCTAGGCGAACGCCTATCATCCCGCGAGGATCTGTAATTTCATCTAGACCATCCACAATAAATTGCTTAGGAATAATGTCGATTATTTCCTTCTCTGGCGGAATGGAAACAACTTGCGCTGCATCCTTTACTCTCAATACATCTTCTATTGTGATTTCACGATTTTCACTTGAAACTGCCACTACTCCATGTGAAGGCTGCAAGCTTACATGATTTCCCGAAACGCCAACAATCACTTGTTTAATTTCTACACCAATCATTCTTTCCGCTTGTTCAATAGCTCTTCGTATGGAATGAACGGTTTCATCTATATCAACAATAGAACCCTTCCTCAACCCTTCAGAAGGTACGATGCCTACTCCAATAATGTTTAAGGACTCATTAATCATTTCGCCAATGATTACTTTCACGCTGGATGTACCGATGTCTAGACTTACATAAAATTCATTGCTGTTCATTCTCGGGCACCTCCTTTTGCTTTTTAAAAATAAGTGAACAACAGCTATTCTCTTTTAAGCGAATGTTAAGCTTTAATGAATAAAATATCCCTATTAATATATTATTATTAAATAATTCGCCAAAACTAATATATTCCCTTTTTTATGAATGATTTTTTTCAGTTTTTTCTCTTTTATTTTCCCACTTTGTCAAGATGATTCTCCTAATGACTGCGATATTTTGAAACAGCCTTACACCGAAGGCAAATATGGCAGCTAAATATAAGTCTACACCAAGATGAACACCGAGAAAAGCTAAACTTGCTGCAAGGAGAATATTAAAGAAAAAACCTGATACGAATACCTTTTCATCGTATATATTTTGCAGGTGGGCCCTGATGCCACCAAACAAGGTATCAAGTGCTGCAAGCACAGCTATTGATAAATAATTGGCATATTCATCAGGTACCGTTATATCTGTCAGCAGGCCAAGTGAAATGCCGACAATAAGCCCAAATATAGGCAGCCACATCAAGAACCGCCTCCTTCTTCATTTCCAGCAGGCTTTATATACCGAATCCTTAAATTGTTCTCATATGCAGGAATCGATATTTTTTGCTGTGGTTTTTTTACATCAAGCAATAAGTCTTCAATGAAGAAATCGTCTGCAGACCTAGATACCTTCATGCGATTATAAAGCTGCTCGGCACTGTTTTTGTCTGCTGCTATCACTTTGATTGTCAATGGCAGGCCGTCAACTGGATAGCCATCCATCTTAATCTCCCCATTGATGTCCCTGATGACAGATGTATTTATATACCGATGCTCGGCAATGGAAATTTCCTTTGCCCCATATTGGTTTAGCTCGTTAATCAGCCTTTTAAGCAAATCTGCCGAAATGGAGCCCTGCTCTTCTCCCATGAGCAAATCCGGGCTGACGGACTGAACATTTATGATAATTCCGTACCCGTTTTTTTCTGTCAAGCCTATTTCGTCCTTAAGCTCGTCGATTGTTTCTTGTAGAAGCTCTTCTTTAGTCTGTGAGCTGTCGTTTTTATACTCGTCCACCTTTTGGTTTGCTGTACGGATTTCACTCAACAGCTTAAGCTCCGTTTCCTTTTCTTTAAGAAGCGCTTGTTTCAGTTCCCACGTATCCCTTGTGTCCCGAACCTTCGGCTTCTTAACTGTCTGAAATTGAACGGCAAGCATAAAACCAATAACTAGTGTAATTATTGTCATAGTGAAAAGTTTTTTATTCACGCCTTCACCATACTTCCATACAAAATAATCGGCATTTAAACCTTACTTTTCACTTAATTTGTTCTGAGCGCATCCATTTTAATAGTATCCTTTTTTTCAAGTGTAAACTTGATGTTTTCATTTACAAGTGTATCCTTCACGCCACCTTTAATATTCAATGCTCCATCCATTACCTCGCTGTCGCCAATTGCTGTTACAACAAACGGAGCAGGATATTGATTTCCATCGATCTCAATGACAGGACCATTGCAAAGAATATAAGAATCATGAGACAGTCGCTGGCCATTTATGCTGATGGCTGTAGCACCTGAAACATATAGTTCATTCACCACCTGAAAGATGTGGTGCTCATGGACCAGATAATTGTTCACATTGTCATCATTTGGATTATAGTTTCCGTCCTCCAACGTCACTTGAACGCCTTTTCCTTGAACCGGCATCTTCCCTAAGTACATGCGGTAATTGTTTGCATCTTCTGCCAAGTTGTAATAAGAATCAGCCTTAGTGGATAGTTCTTTCTCATAGTCCGATAGTTCTTTTTGCGCTTGCTCTAAATCTATAAAAAGCTGATTATTTTTTTCTTCCTGATCAATTAGCTCGTTTCGCAATGAGAGATCTCGGTCGAACTGGCTGTCACTCAACTTATTTTTGTCCTTGTCTGCTTGTGCCACCTGAAAGGCAAAGGCGACAATAAACCCTAGTACAAGAAAAACAAACGAAAAGATTACATGACTTCCCTTTCGTTTATTCTTCACTTTGTTCTTCCCCTTCTGATCCGTATTCCTTGAAATAGGAACCTACCTCCAAATCGATAATCCCTCTTTTCTTAGGATCTAATTGACTGACTATCGACGGGTAATGCTCCATTTTTTCTGCAAACGTACTTAAGGAGGCTGCAACCTCAAACCCATCATTCATGAAGATATTAATGTGGTAAGAATCCGTTTTTTTCGGAGTATAATGAATCTCAGAGATGGCATTATACACACCAGTCGGAAGTTTTTTCAGTTCCTTGACCGTTTTCTCCAATGCTTTATCATTGTCAAAATCCATAATGAGCGGTGCATCATATGGTGTTGATTCTGAGCTTCTTTCCTCTAGCTTTGCTCCGCTTTCAATGATTGGAATGTATTTACTGCCGCTTACCATGTAAGCGATCCGTTTGTACTCTTCCACTTTAATATGGACGATGTTGGGAAGTTTTATCGAAACAGAGGACGTTTTAATTTCAGGCAAGGCATTTAGCTTCTTTTCAATCTTGTCCTTTTTTATTGTCCAAATGTTTGTTGAAGAATTTATACCGCTGATTTTCTCTATTTCATCTTCCGTATACAATATGTTTCCTGTCACGACCGTTTGTTTCACATTGCTTAATGGTGACTGAAAGTAAATAATGCATCCAATGAGGAGGAAAAAGAGCATGAGCAGAAATATGAGGCGTTTGTTTGCTTTCTTCCTTCGCTGCTGTTTTAATTTAGGAATTCTATCTTCAATGGAAACAATCTTCCCTTTTTCCAAGTAACCACCTCTAATTTGAGAAAGTACGCACAAATCTTGCTACCATCTCATAATTACTTATTATATATCGGTTTTAACCAGTTTTTTTTCAAGAAAAAATAGTAAGTTTTGATCACTTTATTAAATAATACATAAAGTCATGCTTTTCTGGCTAAATAAACCTGATAGCTCGTTTTGATTATAGCATCCGCTAAAAATTTGTTGAAGAAAAACTGGGGAGAAAAAACACTCCCGCCCAGCTTTATTTTTTCACTACATCCTGCATCACTTTAAACAGTCTCATGGCTGCATCTGGAATACCAAGCTCAAGAGAGGCGTTTTTCATGCTTTGCAGTTTTTCTGGCTTCAGCATTATTTCGTCTATCTCTGACACAAGATTTTCGCCATTTAATTCACGTTCTAACAGCAGTTTTGCTGCACCATTGTTGGTAAGTGAATGGGCGTTTTTCTCCTGATGATTATTGGTCACATAAGGACTCGGAATCAAGATACTTGGAATTCCCAGAGATGTTAGCTCAGCCAAAGTTGTTGCTCCTGCTCTTGCTACAGTTAAATCTATTCCTGCAAGAACTTCAGGCATATTGTGAACAAATGGCTTTATGATAACATTTTCAGGATTTCCAACCTTCTCCACTTCCTTTTTCACTGCTTCATAATGCACCTCACCAGTGACGTAAAGAACCTGATATGATTTCTTTCCGAATTCAGGGAGTGCAGAAATAACTGCATCATTAATAGGTCTAGCTCCCCTGCTGCCTCCAAAGATCAATACTGCCGGATCTTTTAGCTTTAGCCCTGCAGACAGTTTGCCTTTAATCGCATCCTGATTTAGTACTTCAGACGCACGCGGATTCCCTGTTAGGACTACTTTCTCCTTCGGGAAAAACTGCTCTGCCTCGGCAAAGCATGTTGCTACTTTATCCACATATTTGCTTAAAAATTTATTAGTTAAACCAGGTACACTGTTTTGTTCATGGATGATTGTTGCTATGCCCATTTTTGCTGCAGCATACACAACAGGTCCACAAACATAACCGCCAGTGCCGATTACAACATCTGCTTTAAATTCCTTCAGGATTTTTTTACATTTATTCACACCAGAAATGAATCTCCAAACCGTTTTCAGGTTTTCAGGCGAGAGCTTTCGTTTAAATCCAGTAATATGTATCGCTTTAAATGGGATATCTTCACGACGCACCAATTTACTTTCTAAGCCTGCTTCAGTTCCTATGTACAAGAATTCAACATCCTTGACTTCCTTTTGTATCTCACGGATTAAGGCAAGTGCTGGATAGATATGTCCTCCTGTACCACCACCGCTAACCACTATTTTCATTTTCCCACCTCATAACGCGTACTTGTTCTTGTTGAAAAGCGCTTCATACGATTTCAAATCTACTTTATTATAGCTTTATTTATGAAAAACAGAAACTATCTTCTTTTAAAATTTCGGAGGATTTTACTTAAAGCCCAAACTAGATGTTCCCTATTGTACTATATTTTAAACCTGTTCGTACAATTACATAAAATTGAAAACAAACTGTAATACATTTTTGCAGGATACTGCCTGACTCTTTTTCGAATATTTTTCCGTAAATGTTCTTACTTATCAAGCATTTGGAGATGCATTTGTCTTCTCCCTCCCCTCCCCTCTTCTAAAGTCTTACTGAAATAATTGTTATCGAATGATTATAATAATGAATTGTATGAAGATTTTAAATTGATTTTCTCCCTATAAAAATAAAAAAAGGAGGGCTTTAAGCCATCCTCTCCTACGTGTTGCTTTTTCTCTTTTTTTAATATCTTGAATAGCGGCTCACATTCAATAGTACCCCGATTGCTACAAGCATCAATGTTAAGGAAGATCCACCATAGCTTAAAAACGGCAATGTAATCCCGGTAACTGGCATTAAGCCTGTCACAACTCCGATATTAATCATAACCTGAATGGCTACCATGGCAATAATTCCTACAGCAAGCAAACTCCCAAATAAATCTTGTGCTCCAAGGGCAATCCTGATGCCTCTCCAAAGCAGTAAGGAAAACAGCAAGAGAATAAGGGAACCTCCGATAAATCCAAGCTCCTCGGAAAGAATCGCAAAAATGAAATCCGTTTGTGGTTCAGGCAAGTAAAAGAACTTTTGCCTGCTCTCCCCCAATCCTAATCCAAATAATCCTCCTGGACCAATTGCATATAACGACTGAATGATTTGAAATCCGCTGCCAAGAGGATCTGACCACGGATCAAGAAATGAAGTGATCCGTTTTATCCTGTAAGGCGCCGAAGCAACAAGGCCTACAAAGCCTGCCAGACCAATCAGGCCAAGAAAAACGAAATGGCGAATTCTTGCCCCTGCGATAAAGATCATCACAACACTTGTCCCAACCATAACCGTGCCAGTTCCTAAATCTGGCTGAAGCATGATCATACCAAATGCCAAAAATACGATACCTAAAGCAGGCAGTAATCCCTTTTTAAAGGAAGTGATTTTTTTCTGGTTCTCTGAAAGAAATTTTGCCAAGAAGGCAATCATCGCCATCTTCATGAATTCTGAGGGCTGAATGGAAAACGCACCAACCCCGATCCAGCTTCGCGATCCATTGCGGACATTTCCGATTCCCGGAATCAAGACGAAAACCAACAAGACAAAACACACAATAACGATAAGCTTAGCCCATGTTCTCCAAGTCCAATAATCAATATTCATGATAAAAAACATGGCGATAATCCCGACTCCAGCAAAAAGCATCTGTCTTTTCGCAAAAAAGAAGGAATCATCAAATTTGTAATCCGCCCATACAGCACTTGCACTGTAAACCATGATAAGTCCTATCGCTAGTAGTGTAAACGTGATGATGATTAGGAATATATCGGGAGTTGTTTTTTTTGTCGGCACCTTTACCACACCTCGAGTTGCAAGTATTTGGGCTTGCTTCTAACCGAGAATAACGGTTGACAGATTTATCCCCACAAGGAGATTATAAATCCCCTTGTGAATCATCATTTTCCGATTGAAACGATGGATGTAAACAAGCCCTTATTTAAGCTTATGCACCGCTTCTATAAAAATGTCTCCTCTGACTTCAAAAGTTTTGTATTGATCCCAGCTTGCACATGCTGGTGACAGAAGGATAACATCGCCCTCCTCTGAAAGCTGGAAAGCAGCCGGTACAGCTTTGTCCACATTATCGACACGTTGGATAGTTTTTATTCCTGCTTCGATTCCGATTCTTTCAAGCTTATCTGCTGTTTGGCCAAATATAATCATTGCTTTAACATTTTTTAAGGAAGGAATCAGTTCATCAAATTCATTTCCTCTGTCTAAGCCTCCAGCAAGAAGAATTGTCGGCATATCGAACGCTGCAAGAGCATTTTCGGTAGCAAGAATATTCGTTGCTTTGGAATCATTATAAAAACGTCTGCCTTTAATTTCATCAATGAATTGCAGTCTGTGCTTCACACCTTTAAATGTACTTAAAACACGATGAATGCTCTCATTGTCAACACCTGTCAGCTTTGCAGCAGCAACTGCTGATAGAATGTTTTCTAGATTATGCGCCCCTGGCAGAACGATATCCTTCACATCCATTACCTTTTCATCATGGAAATATATTGCACCTTCTTTTACAAATGCACCAAATTCCAGCTGCTTGACTGTTGAGAACGGGATGATATTCGCCTTGCTTCTGCGCGCAATATTCATAACCACTTCCTGCTCTACATTCACGATTAAATAATCAGTTGCATCCTGATTTCTTGTGATATTCCCTTTGGCGTGTGCGTATTCTTCCCTTGTGCCATGGTAATCAAGATGGGCATCATAAATATTTGTAATGATTGCCACTTTTGGTTTGAATTGATCAATACCCATAAGTTGGAAGGAAGAAAGCTCAATAACAATTTGATTGTCCTTTTCAGCTGTTTGTGCAACATCAGAAGCTACTGTGCCGATGTTTCCAGCAATCAAAGGCTTTTTGCTTGCTTGCTCTAGCATGTCAAACAAAAGGGTAGTTGTTGTTGTTTTACCATTTGAACCGGTAATAGCCAAAAAAGGAGCCTCGGAAACCTTATATGCAAGCTCTACCTCTGTAATAATCGGGATTCCCTTCTCGACAGCTCTTTCTATCATTGGGTTATAATATGGGATTCCCGGGTTTTTTACGATTAATTGAAAGCCTTCATCCAAAAGCTCAACAGGATGACTGCCGCAAATAACAGTAATTCCTTGTTCTAGCAAGCCTTGTGCCTCTGGGTTTTCGTCAAGTGGCTTGCTGTCATTCACTGTTACAAATGCTCCTAATTTGTGCAAAAGAGAAGCGGCGCTGACGCCACTTTTCGCAAGACCTAAAACAAGTATTTTTTTATGATGATATTCTGTGATATGTTTCATTGTTTATAACCACACCTCAATATAAATTCCTAGTGCTGCAAATAGTAAACCTACGCTCCAAAATGTTACCACGACTCGCCATTCAGACCAGCCTACAAGCTCATAATGATGGTGCAGCGGGCTCATTCTAAATATTCTTCTTCCTGTTGATTTAAAGGAGATAACTTGAAGAATTACAGATAATGTTTCAATGACGAAAACTCCACCGATAAGAATCAGTAATATTTCCATTTTAGTCAATATCGCAATAGCGGCTATTGCTCCTCCAAGCGCCAGCGAGCCTGTATCACCCATAAATACCTTCGCAGGATGGGCGTTAAATACTAGGAAGCCAAGGACTGCACCGACAATTGCCACAGAGAAAATACTGATTTCAAACTGTGACTGACTCCATGCAAGAACAGCAAATGCGCCGAAGCTTATTGCAGAAGTTCCGGATACTAATCCGTCCAAACCATCTGTCAGGTTGATCGCATTTGAGAAGCCTACAAGCCAGAACACGATAAATACAACATAAAACCACCCAAGATCAAAAGATTTATCAATCAGCGGAATAGTAATGCTTGTTGAAAAATCATTTTGCATTAACACGAAATAAAAGATGACAGAAATGACAATTTGGCCTAAAAGCTTTTGTCTTGACGTCAAACCTAGGTTCCTTTTCATAACGACTTTAATAAAGTCATCCAAGAAGCCTAATAATCCGAAGCCTAACATTACAAAGAGCAGCATATATGTCTTCATTGTCGGCTCTGTGAATTTATAAGTCATTACCAATGTTGTAACAACAACAGATAATAAAATCATCAAGCCTCCCATTGTAGGAGTACCTGATTTTTTCTGATGAGATTTCGGGCCTTCCTCCCTAATGCTTTGTCCGAATTTCAGCCTTCTCAAGAAGGGAATAAAGACGGGAGATAGAAGAACCGTAATTAAAAAGCCTAATATAATCGTAAAGAATATTACTTTCTCCATCATGCTCGTTCCCCTCCCATCTCATTATTTGCTAACAAGGTTTTAATTACAGCTCCATCATATGTTTCTAAAGCCGTTTCACTTGAATCTTTTGCATAAATAAATTTAGCTTGCTGTTGTCCATTTAAGTTTTGTTCATATAGTTCAATCATTTTATATAAGCCCTTCTTTATATCATTTGTATAGAATATTGGAAAATGGTTTGGTGTATAGGATGGTATCTCTTCATTTTTGTCCCAAATTGCCCCTATTGCACCATTGGCGATAGCTGTTAACAAATCACCGGAATCTTTGCCATACACAGGTGCAAATAGTCCTTTCGCCTGCTTTTCATCACTGAAAAATGAGACGGTCAAAAAGCTGATTTCTTCATTTGCATATCCTTTTGCTTCAGGAATTACCTGCAAAATGGTTTTATAGGACAGCGTCATTTTTTCACTCCTAATATAGCCTCTCTTGCAACAAGGCGGTCATCAAAGTCAAAAGTTTGTGCTCCTACTTGTTGATATGTTTCATGTCCTTTTCCAGCGATTAAGATGACATCATTAGCATTTGCGTTTTTAACCGCATATTCAATCGCTTCTTTCCTGTCGGCAATCACCTTATATTCCTTGCCGACAACGCCTGCTTCCATATCCTTCAATATTTGCAGTGGATCCTCACTTCTAGGATTGTCACTCGTAAATATCGCATGTTTTGCATACTTACACGCAATATCAGCCATTAATGGACGTTTCGTTTTATCCCTGTCCCCGCCGCAGCCGACAATCACATGAATATCGCCTTCTGCGAACTCCTTAATCGTGACAAGCGCATTTTCAAGACTGTCAGGTGTATGAGAATAGTCAACGATAACTGAAAAATCCTGGCCAGCATCTACTGTCTCAAATCTTCCAGATACTCCTTTAACAGATTCAAGTGCTGTAATTGCTGTTTCCATTGGTATCCCGCTCACAAATGCTGCAGCAATGCTCGCCAATGCATTATACACACTGAACTTACCGACCATTTTCAATGCAACAGGAAATCTTCCAGCAGGTGTTATTAATTGAAACTCTGTCCCGGCTGAGGTGATATGTATATCCTTCGCCATTATGTCTGCTTCTTTATCAATCCCATATGTGACGACAATCGCAGCTGTCAGTTTTTCATATTCCTCACTTGCAGCATCATCTTTGTTCAAGACAGCAAATTTTGGAGCTTCTTGTGAATATACATTTCCTAGTCTTGTAAACAGCAATCCTTTTGCTCGTCTATACTCATCCATCGTTCCGTGGAAGTCAAGATGATCCTGTGTTAGATTAGTAAACACAGCAATATCATAGTCACAGCCAAACACTCTTCCCTCGGATAATGCATGCGAAGAAACTTCCATAACAGCAGTTTCAACCTTTTTTTCTGCCATTTGGTGAAAAATCTTTTGTAATGTGACTGCTTCTGGTGTCGTATTTTTCGTTTCTTGAATCTCATTGTCAATTTTGGTATACATCGTCCCAATGATGCCTGTTTTCTTGTTAGCCTTTTGCAGGATTGTTTCAATCAAATGACTTGTAGTCGTTTTGCCATTTGTACCTGTTATACCAATTAAATTAAACTTTTGTGTAGGATGATCATAGAATGCGTCAGCAAGGATGCTGCTCGCCTTTTTAGTATCCTTCACGATAATAACAGGTATAGGCAGCTCTGCTGCTAATTCTCTTTCTGCAAGGATTGCTGCAGCACCTGCTTCAAATGCCTTTTGCGCAAAATCATGACCATCTACTGTGAAGCCTTTAATGCAGATAAACAGGCTTCCCTGAACCACTTTTCTGTTATCATTTTCGATAGAAGTGATTTCTGCATCTTTTCCATTATATAAAGCATATGGCCCTAAGCTTTTTAATAGTTTTTTTAACTGCATGGTTTTAAATCCTCTTTTCTGTAAATCCATATGTATTCATTTTATTCATAAATACTAATATTATATCAAATGCATAACCATCTTTTGAATTGCATTTTTTCTTAGCGTTTATATTTTACATGATAAAAAGGAATTGCGCCATGGTGTTCCTATTTTTCTGCTATATAACGAAAAATAAAGGCGGCGAAAGTGCCGCCTTTATTGGAAAAGGTTTGGTCAATTATTATAGTACAAACGGATAGTAGAGCCGTCCTTTACTTTTGTTCCTGGTTCTGGAGACTGCTTGATAACAGTATCACCACTGCCGCTCGGCTCAATTTTCAGATTAAGGAAAACTTCACTAATCTCTTTTTTCGTAAGCCCGACTAAGTCAGGAACTTCGATGAGCGGATTTTCTGGGTATTTATACTCTTTTTCCAGCTGTCCCTTTCGCTCCTTCACTCCTAACGCACGAAGACTGTCCCCCATTATGCTGCCGACAATTGGAGCTGCAACAACTCCACCAAATTGCACTGTACCCTTTGGATTATCGACAGCCACATAGACGACTAGCTCCGGATCGTCGGCAGGTGCGAAACCTATGAACGAAACAATGAAATTATTTTCTAAATATCTACCGCCAGAGGCTTTTTGAGCTGTCCCTGTCTTACCGCCGACACGGTATCCTTCAACAAAGGCTTTGCCTCCTGACCCTTGTGCAACAACACTTTCTAAAGCTTCTCTGATTTTTTTGGAGGTAGCTTCAGAGATTACCTTCCTTTTTGCCACAGGCTCTTTCTTCATGATGACCTCACCTGTGCTTGGATCAATCAGCTCGCTTGCCACATATGGGGTGTATAAGGTTCCGCCATTAATGGCTGCTGATAATGCCGCCACCTGCTGAATAGGCGTTACAGCAACCCCCTGTCCAAATGCTGTTGTCGCAAGCTCGACAGGTCCGACCCTATTTAGGTTAAAGAGTATTCCTTTTGACTCTCCTTGAAGATCAATGCCTGTTTTCTCTCCAAAACCAAAGTTCTTTATATATTTGAACAATGTGTCTTTGCCAAGCTTTTCTCCCAATGATACAAATCCTGGGTTACAGGAGTTTTGGACGACTTCCAAAAATGTCTGTGCCCCATGGCCGCCCCGTTTCCAGCATTTCAGCTTTGTTCCATCTACATCTGCATAGCCTGGATCATGGAATGTGTCCTTTTGCAAATCTACCTTCCCTTCCTCCAGCGCAGCTGCTAATGTGATAATCTTAAACGTTGAACCTGGCTCATATGCGCTCCATATTGGCAGGTTCCTGTTATAAACCTCTGATGAAACATTTTGAAAATCTGCCGGGTCAAAGCCAGGCCTGCTTGACATTCCTAGTATCTCGCCTGTTTTTGGATTCATGGCGATGGCGATAATACTGTCTGGATCATATGTCTGTTCGGCAATATCAAGCTCCCGCTCAATAATAGTCTGCACTTTCGTGTCAATGGTCAGCTTCAAATCATTACCATTTACAGGCGCTTCATAATCGTCTGCCATATCATTCATTCTTTGTCCTTTAGCGTCAGAATAATATTGTACAGATCCTTTTGATCCCTTCAGTTCATCATCATATTCTAGTTCCAAGCCAATTAAGCCTTGGTTATCAATCCCAGCAAATCCTAATACATGTGACAGATAGTTTCCATACGGATACGATCTTTTCGAGTCCTCGCCAATATATACGCCGTCAATATCAAGTGCTCTTACCTTTTTCGCCTTTTCATGAGAAATTTTCCTGCCTTCAGGTAATCTAACGCTCATTTCCTTTTGAATCAATTCCTTATATATTGTCTGCTTGTCCGCTTCTAACACTGCTGCAAGCTGCTCTGCAGCTGTTGCCGGGTCCTTAATTTGCCGTGGTACAACGTATACTGTTGGAGCACTAATATTCGTTGCTAACGCTACACCGTTCCTGTCGACAATTTCGCCTCTCTCCGGCTCGAAGGAAATTTGTCTGCTCCACAGGCTTTTCGCTTTACTCGTCAATTCATCTCCAAGAAAGAACTGTACATAACCTAGCCTCAAGTCAATAATCAGAAAAATAGCAATACCCGCTATTAAAGCAATCGTCAACCGCTTACGAACGGTCACGTTTGAAACACGCATGAATTTGGAACCTCCTTTTTCTATGGCTCGTTCCAATATATGCTTGTACACACCCATTTAGAATCAAATCTATTGAAGGTGCGTATCATTTACCGTACATTTACATAAAAAAACAGGCCCATTTTAAACGGGCCTGCTTGCTGTTATTCTGGTTTTTTCAATGTAATGGTTAAAGTATCATTTTCTTTAACCGTTTTACCCGCTTTTATGCTTTGTTGTGTAACATAACCGTTGCCATTCGTTTTCAGCTTCAACGACTGGAGATCTGTCACTTTCAAAATATCACGCATGGACCAGCCCTTCATATCTGGCACTGTCCCTTTGCCATCTGTCTTAACGACGATTTTTTCACCTTCCAAATAGCTTTCGCCTTTGGCAGGGAGTTGATCTATAATTGTACTGCCATCTCCTGTGACAACCAAATCCAGCCCAGACTTCTTGAGCTCCGATTTCGCCTCAGATGTGCTTAAACCAGTTAAATTAGGAACTTCCACTGTTTTAAGAGAGCTGTCAGCAGTTGGCTGGACCTCCATGTACTGAAGACTGCTTTTCATAACAGAAGTGAAGATTTCTGCAACAGGATCAGAGCCTGTTTGTGTTTCCTTTAACTCCGGCTGCTGTACGGCAACATACATCACAAGCTCTGGGTCATCCTTTGGCGCCATTCCCATAAAGGAGAATACGTAGTTGCTGCTGCCAGTCAAATAACCGCCGCCGCTTTTTGGAATGGAGGCTGTGCCTGTTTTCCCAGCAACACTGTACCCATCAATACCGTATTTTTTATAGCCAGTTCCATTCGGACTTGTTATAACGGTTCCCAATATGTCACGAACTTCCTTAGCCGTATCGGCTGATATCGGTGTGCCGACAACTTCTGTTTTCACTTGTTTAATCACTTTGTTTGTATTTGGGTCAACAATCTTGTCAATCACATGCGGCTTGACCATTTTGCCATCATTAGCAATTGCCGTTACCGCTTGTATTTGCTGTATAGGCGTAAGTGCCGTTCCTTGACCATAAGCTGTCGTGATTTTTTCGACAGGCCATGTGAAGGCAATCGAGCTGTTTGCTTCATGTGGCAAATCAATGCCTGTCTTTTGGTCAAGACCAAATTTCGTAATGTATTCCCTTAGCTTCTCAAACCCAAGCTGTTCCTTTGCTATTTTCGCAAAAGCGACATTAGATGAGCGCTGAACACCTTCTAAATAGGTGATGGATCCCCACCCAACCCCATTATGGTCGTGAATTGTTTGCGAATTTTTTGTTACCTTATAGGAGCCTGAATCATACTTGGCATTAGCATTGAATTCCCCTTCTTCTATCGCAGCTGCCAATGTGAATATTTTCATCGTGGAGCCTGGCTCATAGGAGGTTTCAATCGCCTCATTATGCCATGTTGAATTAATTCCCTCCAATGTTTCCGGATCAAAGCTTGGACGTTGGCTCATTGCTAAAATCTCGCCTGTTTTTGGGTTTGCAACAATGGCAATCATTTTTTTCGGATTATATTTATCCTGCACCTTTGACATCGTATCCTCTAAAAAGGATTGGATTTTCTTATCTAATGTTAAATAAACATCATCACCATTTTGTGCAGGTGTTATATCTTCCTCTGAATCAGGGAGGATGTAGCCCCAAATATCTCGTTTATAATTAAGTGTTCCATCTGTTCCTGTAAGAAGATTATTTAAGGTTTCCTCGATTCCGAGTTTTCCTGTAGCCGTGTATTTTCCTGTTGCTTCATCTTCCTTTTCCTCCACATAGCCGATAACATGTGAAGCGAATGTCCCGTTCGGGTAGAAGCGTTTTTTCCCTTCTACAATCAACACTCCAGGAAGCTTTAAATTTTCAATCTTTTTCTTTGTTTCATAAGAAAGGTTTTTGCCGGCATTTCCAAATTCAACCTGCTTTGCCCCTTCCTTTGTTAAGATTCTATAAATATCTGATTCTTCCAAATCAATATATTTAGCAAGCTCATTTGCTGTTTTCTCTGCATTTACCACATGCAATGGATGTTCAGGATCATTTTTGCTCAATGAGCTGTCTGTTACTGCTACAAGCTTATAAGATGAAGCATCCTCTGCAATCACGTCTTTATTTCTGTCATAAATCGTTCCTCTTGATGCTTCTAGTACCATGGAGGAGCTGTATTTCTTTTCTGCTTCCTTTGCCAACACCTCACCAGACACTTTTCCTGTTGATTGGATGACAGCAAACCGAACGAACAAAATAAAAAAGAGCAGACAGAAAAATAAAAACAAGATGGCTGCTCCAAGGTTAATATTCTGCTGCTTTTTCAACATTTTTTATTGCACAACCTTTACATTATCTTTGCTGAAATCAAGGCCAAGTTTTTCTGCGACTTCCCTAATTCTTTCAAAGCTGCTCAAGTCCTTAACTTCTATATCCAATTCCTTATTGGACTTTTCAAGCTTGGAAATGGAGCCCTCTGCAATCTGGATGTCCTTGTTCACTTGATAAATTTCTGCTTGGTTACTGACAATCTTCACACCGCCAAAACACAGCAGTGCGACGAATGCAATCCCGATCAGCTTTTCTCCAGGAGATAATAATGATTTAGTCTGCTTTAATACCTTTTTAACTGTTTGTTTTTCTTCATGCTGAAACTGTTCCTGCTGAAGCTTTCGCGCTAAATTGCTCATTTGTATACCTCCTAAAGTCTTATAATTTTTCTGCTATGCGAAGCTTCGCAGATCTTGCCCTGTTATTTTCTTCAAGCTCTTCATCAGACGGAACAATCGGCTTTCTAGAAACAAGCTTCAGTTCTGGCTGGAACTCAGCTGGAATTATCGGTAGTCCTGGCGGTAAATCAGGCAGATCACTCGCCTTTTTGAAAGCAGCTTTACAAATTCTATCTTCAAGGGAATGGAAGGTGATGACACTAATTCTTCCTCCTTGATTTAACAAAGATATAGCTTGTCCAATTGAATCCTCAAAAACGCCTAGCTCATCATTTACTGCAATTCTTATTGCTTGAAAAACTCGTTTTGCTGGATGTCCGCCTTTTCTTCTTGCAGGTGCAGGAATGGCATCCTTAATCAATTCAACAAGTTCACCTGTTGTTTCAACAGGCTTTGTTTCTCTTGCCGCTTCAATCTTGCGAGCAATTTGCTTGGAAAACTTCTCTTCCCCATAACGGAAAAATATTCTGACTAAATCCTCGTATTTCCAATTATTCACAACATCGTATGCAGAAATATCAGCATCACTGTCCATTCTCATATCGAGGGGAGCATCATGATGATAACTGAAGCCTCTTTCTGGTGTGTCGACCTGCGGAGAGGAAACACCTAAATCGTAAAGAACACCATCCACACTTGTAATACCTAGATTATGTATTTCTTCTTTAAGATTACTGAAGTTGCTTTTGACGATTGTCAGCTTGTCTTTATAACGCTCAAGCTTTTTCTCTGCATTCATAATCGCTGTCTCATCCTGGTCAAATGCAATTAATCTGCCTTTGTCGGATAGTTTGGATAGAATCAGCTCACTGTGACCTGCTCCACCAAGTGTACAGTCGACATAAATGCCATCTGGTTGTATATTTAAGCCGTCAACGGCCTCATTCAGCAATACTGTAGTATGTTTAAACATGTTGTCCACCTGTCTATAGATTTTTCAAAAAACGTTTTTAAATATCAAACCCAATCATATTTTCTGCAATTTCTGCAAAAGAATCCTCAGATTCAGAAAAATAATCTTCCCATAGGGATTTACTCCAAATCTCGATACGATTTGATACGCCTAAAATAACACATTCCTTCTCAAGCTTTGCATATTGCATTAAGGGAGAAGCAATATTAATGCGCCCTTGTTTATCAAGCTCGCAATCTGTGGCTCCTGAAAAAAAGAACCGGGTAAATGCCCGAGCATCTTTCTTTGTTAAAGGAAGGGCTTTTAATTTCTCTTCTATTATTTCCCATTCTGATAGTGGGTATCCGAATAAGCATTGATCAAGTCCGCGGGTTAATATAAAGGTTTCACCTAAATGCTCCCTAAATTTTGCAGGTACGATCAAACGACCTTTAGCATCAACATTATGATGATATTCGCCCATAAACATACCTGTTACCCCCACTTTCTAACCTCAATGTACCACAATCCCCCACTTTCCACCACTGATAAATAAATTCTATCTGGATTATTCATTTCCTGCAAGAGATATCCTAGTTTTTTTAAAAGCAAATTTTGCATATTCGCCTTTTATTTCGGCAGTTTTACTTATATATTGAAGTAAAATGTTTGATTTTGCCTGATAAACGCAAAAAAAGCTGCCCTATTTAACAGGACAGCTTCAAATATTACATTTTAACGACCTTATGTGTGCCATCAAACTCCATTGGCAGCATAAGTACGTCTTCAAGAAAATCTAAACCAAAATGATTTAAGAAGTAGAATACATTCCACACGCGTTCCTGAGGTATACCATCAGGTCTTATACATCGTTCAATGCGATTAAACTTACTTAAAATCACTTCATGCTTATTCTTAAGTTCTAATTCTACCTTCTTAGCAAGAAAATCAACTTGATTTTGCAGTAGACTCTCATTCTTTTTAAGTATTGGAAGCAAGCCTTTCATATCATTTTCTATCTCACCCTGTAAATCCGTGTATTTATCGGCAATATCCTGCTTTAGCTGTGTGAGCAGCAAATCCACTTTCTCATTACTTACAGATGCCAAAAAGGCATTGCAGGCTTCTTCTGTACCTGATTTAATCACATCAGATAATTCTAACCCTAGTTCCTCCAAATCAGCCTCCACACATCTTTCCAGCAAGGTAATGTTTAGACGTGGGACAATTGGCGGCATTTTGATGCTCATTTGTTCAAATGCTTGTTTTAGTTCAGCCCAATAAGCTATTTCACCAGGCCCGCCTATGAATGCTAGTGTCGGAAACAGCAAATCCTGCATAATCGGTCTTGTTACCACATTATTGCTTAGCTTGTGGGGAAATTCACTGGCGATTTCCTTAAGCTCAGCCGCAGTGAAATGCACCGATTGATCCTTGCCAACAAACTGCTGCTTTTCTTCATCATATGTAAGCAGAATTCTCTCAGAATTGTCCTCATCATAATAGAATAAGTTAACTGGATTTTCGCTCATTTCAATAACAGTTGCATAGCCGCTTTCCTTAACCAATGATTGCTGCTTGCTGACTGCTTCACCAATTTCTTTAAATTGACTGATTTGATTCAAGAATATTTCTTTCTCAAGCGTCCGTAAATCTTTATTTCCTGAATCGACAATAAGCAAGCCAAACTTAGAAAATAGCTGCATCACTAAATAGCTGAAGACATCGACAAATGTCTCAGATGCTTCAGCCGCTTCCTTAACTAGTGCAAGCAAATGCTTCGAATGCGTTGTTTCTCCATCAGCCTTAATTAGCTTCTCGGCCCAAACTTTAAAAACTTCCTTATCTAATTCAATGTCTGAAGCCATCTTTTTCTCGATTACCCTTTGCGGGTACGTTTTTCTTACCATTTTTTCACTGCCTGGCACAAATACATGATTTACTTCTAAATAATCATGATCCTCGCCCGCAATCCAGAAGACAGGAATGACAGGAATTTTCAGTTCTTTTTCCTTTTTGTCTGCAAGCAGGATAATGCTGATAATTTTATGTATAGAATATAACGGTCCTGTAAGAATACCAGCTTGCTGTCCACCAATAACAACAACACTGTTGTCCTCTCTCAAGCGAGCAATGTTTTGCTGAACTTTGTCTGATTGAGGAAAAGCTCTCATATAACCAGCAATATGATCTGCCAATTCATTTCTCATGAATTGCCTTTTCTCCAGTTCTTTCACTCTTTGTTTGTAGCTCTCATTATCACTATAAGAATAATGATAAAAATTGTTCACTTTATCGACCTGTGATAAATAATCTGTCGCAAACTGATTCCCCGCTGGTAACGAGAGATTTACCATCTCCATTTATGTACTTCCTTTCTTAACAAAAGTTTCAATTATTCTTTGTTTCATAAAGTCCATCGTAATAATCATTGTTTATATAATAACCTAATCTTTACATACATAGAGAGTATAGCACTCTCCATAAAAAAAAGAAAAAGACTTTGCTTAAAAATTGTCTTTTTCTTTTTTTTATGTATTTGTGTTATATACTGAACTGTTTTATTACATAGTAAATGAGTCCATACGCCATCAAAAAAAGGTAAGCACAAAAAAAGAGCAGGAAATTAATTCGCCAAAATCCTCGAAAGACTTTTCGATAGACAATCTCCTGTTTCACCTTCCAATGAAGGATAACCATGAAAACACCAATAAATAGAATAACTAGTAATATATAAGATAACAGCGATTCCCCCCAAATAGAAACAATTAAAAAATGAACGGAGATAATAAAAAAAAGTGTGCTGATATCTAATGCGAAGTTTACGGACAGTCTGTGTTTTTTCGTAATTTGTTTACACAGGATAAATATTAAAAGATAGCATATAATCGGAAACGCTACGAAAAAACTGATGACAGCTGAAGTGAATTGAAACATTAAATCCCCCCTTCCCTTTCTTGCTCCTTGCCTTTAAGCATTTCATAAAATGCTGCTGATAATGGTGCATGCTTGTCCTTCTTTGTAGCCAGTTCCAATACATACCCTAAAATAGCATCAATTTCTGTCTTTCTCCCTAGCTCAAGGTCCTTTAACATGGAGGATTTATTTGCACCTGTTTGCTTAATAACCTTCCAAACATACTGCTTAATTACTGCTTTTTGGTCATTATTCCATTCAAAAATTCCCGTAATTTCCTCCATAAATGGCATGAGAAGACGTTCATAGTGCGCATTTTCAATTAGCTTCCCATTATTAATTTCCAAGATAGTTGTCAACGTATTGACCAAGCAATTCACAACCAATTTCTTTTGCATCATCCAAATTGGGTCTGTCTGCATGTGCAGCTCAAAATTCGGGATACTGCTCTCTGTAAGCCTTTCTCCTATCCTGCTTGGACGATTTCTTCCGCAAAAAGGTAGACTAGCAATTTGGATAGAACCGACTCCAGCATGCCTAATACTCGCTCCATCAAGCTTCATCACACCATGCTCTACTATACCAACATATAATTCTTCCACAGTTAGCTCTTCTATCGCTTGTAAATGTCCCATGCCATTTTGAAGGAACAAAAGTGCACGGATGTCGTTAGACAACTTCTTCACCTGTTTCATGACAGGCTCTAGTTGATACTGCTTGACAGTAATAATAGTGAGGTCACCTGAACCATCCCAATTTTCAAAAAGTTCTACACTGACATATTGCTTTTCCATCTTATCTATAAGTGAAATAGTAAGTCCTTTTTCTCTTAATAGGTCTCTTTGACTTTCCGTCCGAACATATACGGTCACTTTATGTTTTGATGCTAGATAAGCTGCACAAAGCAAGCCGATGGCACCACCGCCGATAATGCTTATTTTCATTACAACACCTTTTTTCCCTGTATACTTAATTGTTCTGTAATATTATCTTAACATTTTCTAGCTAAATTAGTAGCAATTAAGGTAAAAGTACCTATAAATATCGTATGTTAGCCGTTATTTAAGGGCATATGAAATGCATATTGGCTATGTAAAGGAATGTTTGCCCTTTTCTTGGGACAATTCATTTAATGGATTCTTTCGTGAATCTAGACAAATAAACCCCCTTAAACATTTTTAAGTACAAAAGTTTAAAGGGGTGGTTTTATATTATGCACGCTAGGCGTTTTGCTGTTTTTCCTCTTCTTTAAATACAACCATTTTCCGGGCTTTTTCCATCAATTCCACAAGAGCTTTATATGCTTCTTCCATTGTTTGCAGTTCCTTTTGCAGCTTTTGGTTCTCATTATATAGTTCACTATATTTGGCCTCAAGCTCTGCAGATCTTTCTTTCACAGCATCCGTATCGTGATGCTCCTCATACTTTAACGATTTATCGTAAATACTTTTTAAATATTGCAAAATTTCTTCGAAGTCTTTATCCTCTTCAAGTTCAGCAGTGCTTTCTTGCGCAGAAACTTCTTCAATTGGCTCTTCCACGAGAATAAAGCCTTTTTTCAACTGTTTTCGTTGGCTTTTCGCTAACTCTATAGCTGATTTATATTGTTTGCGCACATAAGAGTTCCACCGAAACCCGCATGCAGCACTTGTTCTTGATAGTAGCTTCCCTACTTCTTCAAACGCTTGAAGCTGTGTACCACCCTCTCTAATTAAGCGTAGTACTACTTCAGCTAGCAGTATGTCCTCATCCTTTGACCAAGCATCTTGTCTTGTTGTTGTCATCAGTTAAATCCCTCCTAGTGTTTTTACCATACATATGCATCTACTAGAAAAGATAGACTGATATTTGCTCTTTTAGAAAAAAAAATAATCAATATGCAGCTAGAAAGATAACTGACATGTCTTAATAGTGCTTTATATTGCAACATTATGCACTTTTATAGGGCAACTATTCCTTGCAAAGCTAGTCTATTAAGGTGCTAATTCCAGCTCTGATATAACTTGTATTCCTTCTCTTCTTAGCAGCGCTGTCGTAACCCCTGCACCATTACACTTAACCCCTTCAAAATGACCATTATATATTTGGCTGCTGCCACAGGACGGACTATTTTCCTTAAGAACAACTGTATTTGCTTGGAGCTTCCGCACGATTTCAAGAGTCTTATAAGCACCGGCCAAATACAGCTCTGTCACATTAATCCCGTTTTTATCTACTACGGTCGCTTTGCCTTCAAGAACATCGTAGCCATTGCCTCCTTTAATTTCAGCAGGCTCCCTTGGTGTCTGAAATCCCCCTAGCAATTCTGGACAAACAGCTACCGCACGTTCGTTTTCGATTAGCTCTGTAATTTTTTCATTAAGGCTGTCTGTGCCGTTATATCTTACTTTCATTCCTGCTAAACATGAACTGACTACAATCATACCAGTAAACCCCTCCTGTCATAAGCTACTAGGTATTTCTATTATACATAAAATAACAATTTTTTCTTAAAAAAACACAAAAAAGCACCAGACGATTGTCCGGTGCTTTTTTGAAAAGGAAAATTAGTTGCTTACAACTTCTTTACCTTTGTATGTTCCGCAAGCGCTACATACGCGGTGAGCAAGTTTCATTTCACCACAGTTAGGGCATTCTACCATACCAGGCACTTGTAATTTAAAATGTGTACGACGTTTTCTTTTTGCAGTTTTAGATGTTCTTCTAAAAGGTACAGCCATTCTTCCCACCTCCTTAAAGAGTATTAAGAAAGTCTTGAGAGCAGATAAATCCATTCTCAGGTTTTCTTTTGTGTCCTTAGCCGTTAAGCAAGGACTGATTACTCATTTTCAAAAAATTTCGCAAGACCAGCAAGTCGAGGATCAACCTTCTCCGTCTGAACCTGCTCGTGGATAACTTCCCAATCCCTACCGGACTGAGGAGCTCCCTCTTCTGTAATGTCTTCACAGAATACTTGCATTGGTACTTCAAGTAAAAGAATTTCTTCAATAATTGGCAATACGTCAATTACATCGCCTTTTACTTGATGAACTTCCTCTTCTCCTGTTTCATATTCTGAAACATTTAAAAGGAAAGTTTCTGTCGTTTCTACATTAATTGGATAATCCACGTCTACTAAAGTACGAGAGCAAGGTAATACTAAATGACCTTGTATTTTTAAATGAAAAGTCACTTTCTTTGAATCAATATCTGTTCTTCCTGTAATATGCATAGGAGATACACGTCTTATGGAGGAATCAACTTCCTTAATTCCATCCACATTTATTGTTTCATCAATAGATAATCCCTTACTTCGGTATTTTTGTAACTGGCTTAACGTCCATTTCATATATATCACCCCAAGGCAACAAAGGTAATTATAGCTTTCATATAATTATTTGTCAATATTTTTTCTTTACACTATCTTTTTGCATTTTGTATTTCAAAATGGAATCCAAAAATACTTTTTACAAATAGTATACTGCTGTTTCTATTCTACCTAGAATAGAAGGAATTGCAACTATTCTTTCCTGCAACTTTTCCGACATTTTTTAGAGGTGCTTTGCGCATCCCTTTCATATCATGTATTCTAAGATAAAAATAGTAGGTACAAACATGAGTTGCCATACTTTTTTCGAAAGAACTTTTAAGGAGATTCAAAATGAAAGCTGTTGGTATTATTGTCGAATATAATCCATTTCATAATGGACATTTACATCATATCCAAAAAGCAAAGGAATTATCAAATGCAGATATTGTCATAGCTGTCATGAGCGGCCCGTTCCTGCAGCGTGGTGAGCCTGCTCTGCTGTCAAAATGGCATAGAGCGGAAATGGCCCTTTCTGGCGGTGTTGACCTCGTTATTGAATTACCTTATGCTTTTAGCTCACAGCATGCTACTATATTTGCACAAGGAGCGGTACAGCTTCTCGACAGCATCTGCTGTGACGCCATCTGCTTTGGAAGCGAATCAGGGGACATCCACGAATTTATTCATACATATTATTTATTGAATAAGAACAAGGACACTTTTAATACAAGCATAAAAAAACATATGCAGGCGGGCTCTAGTTATCCGAAAGCAATGGCAGCAACCTTCACAGAAATGACAAGCATGGAGGATGTCGTGGATTTGACCTTGCCAAACAATATTTTAGGCTTTGAGTATGTGAAGGCGGTCCTATCACAAGACTTGCCAATAGAGCTTCATACGGTACAGCGAATCAAAGCTGGCTATCATGACACGGATTTCACGTCCGACACAATCGCCAGCGCTACAAGTATACGCAAAGAAATCATGGAAGGAAACAGCCTTGAGCCTATTTCACCGTATGTGAATGCTGTCACTTTAAAAATTTTAGAAGATTATAAACAAAGGTTTGCCATTTTTCACGAATGGGAAAAATATTGGCCATCTCTTAAATTCAGACTGATGCAAATGACTAGCACTGAGTTGCAGACCATTTATGAAGTGGAAGAAGGAATTGAGAATCGTATTTTGTCGTCCTACGAAAAAGCGAGCTCCTTTCATGAATTCATTTCGTTGCTTAAAACAAAGCGGTACACATGGACAAGGCTACAGCGCATTTGTGTCCACATTCTGACAAATACAAAAAAGGAAGAAATGAACGCAAACAATACACCAGCCTATCTGCGCCTTCTTGGAAGCTCCAAACAAGGGAGAGCCTATCTGAAGGAAAGAAAAAAGGCATTGAAGCTGCCGCTTATCAGCAAGCTTTCCTCGTTTCAGCATAGTCAAATAGACTTGGATGTCAGGGCAGCTTCTATTTATACAGTAGCTGCACAGGCTCCCCACCAAAAAACGCTGTTAGCAATGGAATACAGTCAACCGCCGATTATGAAGGATTAGCCGAAAAGGAAAAAAGGAATGCCGAAATACGGTCATTCCTTTTTTCCTTTTTTCCACTTTGCGATTTCTTTTTGAATAGAGTTTATATGAAGACGCGCCTCTTCCTCTCCTCTTTCAATAATTTTCTCTAAATCTGTAAATGCTTTACTGTTAAACATTTCGACTTGGGGTCGTATCATAAAGTCACTCGCTACTTCCCGGTTATTAACAAGCTCCCGCTGCATAATGTCAATACTGCGCATGATGACATCATAAATGGAGCCAATTTCTGCATCATTGTCTACATTTGCTACATCTACAGCAATAATTAAGTCTGCCCCCATTTCCTTCACAACAGATACAGGTATTCTGTCAATAACCCCTCCATCAACAAGGAGCCGCCCGTCCATTTTTTCCGGTACAAAAATACCAGGTATAGAAATACTGGCCCTGACAGCTTCTGCAATCGGCCCCTTTTTAAAAACGACCTTCTCGCCTGACGACAAGTCTGTTGCCACGATGGCAATTGGAATATCCAAGTCTTCGATGTTTTTTCCATATGTGAACAGATGAATAAGCTCCTTCACTTTATTCCCTGCTATAAATCCCATCCTTGGCAATGTGAAGTCGAGATAGTATTTGCGTTTAAAAAACTTGGAAAGAAAATAGAGTCTGTCAATATCACTTCCTGCCGCATACAAGGAAGCGACGATCGAGCCGATGCTGCTTCCTGCTATATAGTCTATCGGAATATTAGCCTCCTTTAGTATTTTTATGACTCCAATATGTGCAAATCCCCTGGCTCCGCCGGAACCGAGAGCCAATCCAATTTTTGGTCGCTTCATTGAGGAATACCCTCCAATTATTTAATTTGCTCACAGTAATCTTATGGTCTTTTTTTTCTACTTATGAGTATATTGTTTGGTAGAGGGCTATGGGACGAGTTTAGAAAAATCATTTTTTAAGGGAGGGAATATATCCTTGTATCGTTCGAGAGTGAAAACCATTATTCTAGCTGGCACAGCATCCTTTTTAGCTTTTGCCCTAGTAACATTCCCTGCAACTGCAGTCGAGGCATCGAAGGACGGTTTAAACACATGGTGGACAATCGTGTTCCCATCCTTGCTTCCTTTTCTTATTTTATCTGAAGTGCTGATCGGTTTTGGCGTTGTTCGATTTTTAGGTGTCCTATTAGAGCCAATTATGCGCCCGCTTTTTAAAGTACCAGGTGTCGGGGGGTTCGTGTGGGCAATGGGAATGGTATCCGGTTTTCCAACAGGCGCAAAATTAACGGCTAGATTACGTGAGGAGAAGCAGTTGACAAAGTTAGAGGCTGAAAGGCTTGTATCGTTTTCCAATGCATCAAACCCAATGTTTATCATCGGCGCTGTCTCTGCCGCCTTTTTTCATAATCCAAAGCTTGGCTTCCTGCTTGCAGGTACACACTATTTGGCAAATTTCACGGTTGGTCTCTGTATGAGATTTTATGGATCTGACGAGAAGCCGACACATAAAAGAAAAGAAACCTCCATCCCATCTTTAAAGCGTGCAATGCGGGAGCTTCATCATACCCGCTTAAAGGATAAGCGTCCATTAGGAAAGCTTCTTGGAGATGCTGTAACTTCTTCTATACAGTCTCTCTTAATGATAGGCGGCTTTATTATTTTATTTTCTGTTATCAACCGTTTATTGTTTCACTTACAAGTGACATCCCTTCTAGCAGGTGGTGTTGAGAAATTTTTTGATCTTTTTTCCTTCTCCAGCGCCTTGTCAATTCCGTTCATTGCAGGTATTTTTGAAATCACGCTTGGAAGCAAATTGACAAGCGGTGTGGAAACGAGCACATTAATGCATCAGGCCATTGTAACAAGCATGATTCTTGGCTTTTGCGGCTTAAGCGTGCAAGCACAGGTTGCAAGCATCCTGGCACAAACAGATATCAGTTTTAAGCCATTCTTCTTCGCAAGGATTTTGCAGGCATTTTTCGCAAGCATCTACACCTATTTGTTCTGGGACGCATTCAGCACCCGTTTCCTAGAAGATGATAAGCCTGCTTTTGCAATGCCTGACTTTATTAATGATACTAGTTGGCTTGCTGCAGCAGCTGAAAAATGGATGGAGGCTGGCCCTGCATTCACCATCATTTGTTTATCGATATATGTGGTTGTATTATTTATTAGACTTCCTTGGAGGAAGAGAACTATTTAAATAAAAAAAGGCTTGTGAAGATCCTTCACAAGCCTTTTGTCTATCCTTTTAACTGCCGGAATTTTTCCTTCAACGCGCTTTCCACTGTTGGCGGCACAAGTTCAGATATATCTCCATCATATTTGCTGACCTCTTTCACAATACTTGAACTCAAAAAGGAATATTGATTATTAGTCATAACAAAAAATGTTTCAATTTCATCTGACAAAACTCTATTCATTGATGTGATTTGCATTTCGTATTCAAAGTCCGAAACAGCACGAAGGCCACGAATAATCGCAGTTGCGTTAACACTTTTCGCATATTCAATAAGAAGGCCTTCATAGGAGGAGACGGTAACATTAGGAATGTCCTTTGTTACTTCCTTTATTAGCTCCAGTCTTTCCTGCACAGAGAAAAAAGGTTTTTTCGATGAATTGTTCAATACACATACATAAATTTGATCAAAAACCTTTGCCCCTCGTTTAATTATATCAATATGACCGTTTGTAATTGGGTCAAAGCTGCCAGGACATACTGCAATACTAGCCATTTATGTATATTCCTCCACATCTGTTTGTTTTGAATAGATAGAAACGGCAATGATTCCATACTTTTCATGCTTCACTTGTTCAAGATTACTAATCTTGTCTGGAAGACTGATTTCAGAACCATGTTCACATACAATGACACCATCGCTTGCAAGCAGCCCTTCTCCATCAATAGTTGTCACTAATTTTTCCAATTGCTGTTTTTTATATGGCGGATCTAAAAATATGTAATCAAAAACAGCTTCTCTTTTAATGAGCGCCTTAATCGCCCTCTCTGCATCATTGCGATAAACCTCAGAATTGTCTTCCAATCTGCATGCAGCAATATTGGTCTTTATCGTATGTATCGCTTTGCCGTCTTTATCTACAAAAATGATTTTGTCTAGCCCTCTGCTTAATGCTTCAATACCTAGCCCGCCACTTCCAGCAAAAAGGTCGAGCCCGACTCCGCCCTCAAAATAAGGACCAATCATATTAAAGATCGCTTCTTTTACTTTATCCGTAGTCGGTCTTGTCGAATTACCAGGCACCGCCTTTAACGAAATGCCCTTATTCGTTCCTGAAACGACTCTCATCATACATCACCACTGAATTATTAGTTGTTATAGCATTATCATGACTATCCTAACATAAACATTTCTGTGATTCCATATCACATGCATTCTATATCATAAATTACATATAAAAAACACTGTGCATTCACATTATTTTCGCTTCTCGCTTTTTTTTCACTAAAAAAACAATCTGTAATGTATAAGCTGAGCATCCTTGGCAATACTGTAATTAACAGCATCTATTCGAGGATGTTGTTGCCAACCGCGGAGAAGACTTACGTTTCCCCATAAGTTCTTCCTCCGGTTTCTCCTCTCCCTTTACCTTCTTTCCTAAAAGGATATAGAAGGAGCCTGCAAGCCGCTCGCTTGCAGGTTTTTTTTTCATAAAAAAAAACTAAGAAATATTCTCAGTTTTTTTATATACCCATCTTATAATCATACTCTTTTGCTTTATCCGGTTTGGAATTTTCAAACTCCATTTTCAAGAATGGTTTATAGGAAGGCTCCACTTTTTTTACAAAAGAGAAGGAGTTTAGCTTTTCCATTAATGCTTCTGCTTCATTTAAATTCGTATAAAGCACAACATACTTTAATCTTTTGGATATATAGTGGACATTCCCATATCTGCGCAGCATTTTCGCCTGCTTCAACGAATAAAGGTAAACGACCAATCCTTGCCTCTGCCCTAGCATGGAATCCCCCCACTTCAATTTTTTTCATTTTAGCACAGCATCGTAAAAAAACATACTTAGTTGTGCCACTTTTCAAAAAAGGACAACATTGCTACTGAATAATACATAAAAAAGGCGATGAAGCTTAGAAGTCATCATCGCCTTCCATCATTATGCTGAACAACTGCAGCTTCCTCCACTGCCGCAGCCTCCGCTGCAGCCGGAAAGCTCATCAAAGAATGGATTTCCTGTCGGAACTTTAACAAATTCAGAGACAGACTTACCAATGATGACACTTACCTCATCGAGCAATTTTTGCAAGTTGTTTTCCGCTATTTTAAATGCAGCAACATTTTCGTCCATATCCATTTCCCTTTTGAGCTGTCTGATTTCCATCATGACACGCTTATACTCAGGATGATATTTGCCGAAACGCTGCACTTCTTCGTACAGTTCTTTCATTTCATTAAAAGAAATGATTTTGCTCTGTGTTTCTTTATCGGTATAGAGGTTTGCCATACGTATTCGATATTGTTCTGCCACATCTGATTCCAATATCATTTCGGCAATGGACTCTGCCTCTTCTTGTATCATAATCATTTCGGTTGTAGCAAGCACTATTAGCTCACCTCCAATTCTCATTTTAACTGATAAGCGTGAGAAAAGAAAGCAATCTGTGCGAAAACAGGATGATAGCCTGCTATAACCACTTAATCAATTATCACGTTAAATTCCTTTTCAAACACATTTGTCCCTTTATTGTTAACAATCTTCAAATGGGCATGATGCTGACCAGTTGCCACATTTCTGACGACAAATGCTGCACTATTAAACACACCTGCTGGTTTGCCATCCAATGAAAGCATGATTTTTCCTGTTTCCTTGTCACTGTCTTCACGAAAGGAAATAGTTGATGTTTTACAATCAACATAAAGATTATTCCCTTTTACTAAGTATTGGACAGTAACATCCTTTGGCATGGCCATAGCAGATACCGTTTCATTCTGCGCTTCTTGGGCTTGTCCTGTCTCCTTTACTTCAGGATCTGGGACATCATTATTGCAGCCATTTAATAGAAATAGAGCAGGAATACAAAACAATAGTATTTTTTTCATAAGGAACAGCTCCCTGACTAAGTACTTTTCGTTTAGTATTCGCTGCTACCACTCTTTTTACTCTCAATTTATTATTTTGTTAGTTGAGCCATCATGATTGGGCATTCATTGCTTGAAACATACTGAACATCATGGATGCCATCTGAACACCATTAGAAAATTTTTCAACACGGTGAGGAATCGTTTTTTTGTAATAATGCATGGACGCAATTTCAAAACTTTGCAATTCACTTGGATTCCTACATAATTGCCGGTACCAAAGGGGCTGTTCACGAATGAACTGCTGTAACTCTCTGTTTTGCTCAATATATTCCTTCACATTCTTCCTCATCTAAGTCCCCTCCGCTAGTCTTTTCGAAATGAAAAAGGTCCTGTTGGCTGTTTCGTTGCTTTCGTGCTAGCATTTTGTGAGCCTCCGCTGCTCGGAGAAAATTGGGAAATAACACCTTGAATTGTGCCAAGTGCCTGACTAATGTTAGCAATATACCCTTGAACCTGGTTTTGATCCATGTTTTTCAAGGAATTCATAACTGTAGACATCCACAGTGATTTGCTCGAATCAGTACTAGCCTCTTCCTGCTTTCCTGCTGATGGATTGCTGTTAAAGCGAGTATCTTCTTCTCCAAGCAAGTACCAATCTTCAAACAATCTTTGCCAAGTCGTGTCTCCCCTTCTTACTTCCTGGATAAGGTGGGGCTGTGTTTTTACGAAATCTTTAAATTGCTGAACAGAAGGATGTAGTTGCTTTTCTGACATGATCTTCACCTCTTTTACGTTACATATGCCTAACATACTATATGTGTAGGCTCTTAAAAGGTGTCTTTCCTGCAAAATATTTTTGGGCAAAAAAAAACACTCCAATTGTCTGCCTGACATTGGAGTGTTTCAAAGTCTACCATTTTTCAATAAAGTTTTGTGTATAGTATTTATTGTATACACCAACACCTAAATGGGTGAATTTCTCATTCAGAAGGCATTCTCTATGGCCTTTACTGTTAAGCCAGCCTTCCATGACAGCTGCGGCGTCGGTATAGCCTGCCGCTATATTTTCCCCTGCGAGCTGATAAAAGACATCTCCAGCCTTAAGCCTTGCCTCCAAGTCCCCGGTTTTAGCGGAAGTATGGGAAAAGTCCTTTGTATCATACATATCAACACTATGCCCTAACGCAACATTTGCTGTTTCTTCATCCCATTTAACTGACGCTAATTTAAATCTGCTTCTAATAACGTTTGTTATATCTAATATTTGCCGTTCATTGCCATCCTCAACCGCTTCATTTTCCTTTACTTCAGAGGCCCCTTCTAACAGCTCTCCTCTGTACACAAGTTCATATGGCCTGATTTGAAGCAATGTCCTTGCATCCATATAACGTACACTTGATAACGTCCCTGTAAACTTATCAAAGTACAGCTGCACATAATAATCGCCCATTTTCACAAGTGGCCGATTATTTATCTCGTCTTCTGAAAGCTCAAACCGATAGGAGGAGTCTTCATATTTTAAGCTGATATTCGTTTCAATTGGAGTCTTTTCATAAATATCGCCTACTTCTTCCCCAATCTTGTAGGGAGAGATGTCGACATCTTGTCCGATTGCAAAAATCGTTACCACTTTATCATCAAGCACACCAACCTGGAAATATTTAGAGGAATCTTTATTGTAAATCCACCATTCATATTCATAATTGGAGGGATCTTTTCTAGTTGGTTCTCCATATTTCTTAACAAGCTCCTTAGCAGTGCTGCCAATCATACTGCCAAGTCCTTCTTTCGGCATTGTAATGGATGAGTCTTCGGCAGCTTCCTCCGTTAACCCCTCATCCACCTTTGCAGAGTTCTCGCCTTCATCTACAAGAGCATCAGAGCTATCGCGCGTTTCCGTAATACTTAAATAAAACCAAAATGCAAGCAATATAGAAATAATAACCACAATCCTGATTATCGTTTTCAGAGGCTGAACCCCCTCTCTACCATCATTTCTATCATTATATGTTTGCTACTTACTAAATAGTATAGCATTTCTGAAATAAAATATGATAGACAATGGCTTTCTGCCTTAAAACCCTAGTATTGCTTTAATAACCGAAGTAGTCTCACCGCCATGATAGATTACATACAGAAGCACATATACGGCAACACCTGTTATTGCTGTGAAAAACCATATAATGCTTGTCGTCGGACCAAGTTTGCGATGTATATCATAACGTTTTCTGTAGCCTGTTACGAGCATAGTGATGCCCAGTACTGCTCCAGTTGTCGCTAATGTTATATGAAAAATCAAAAATATGGTGTAATATATTTTGATATCATCTGGTCCGCCAAACGCTGTATTTCCAATAAAAATTGTTCTTGAAGCATAAATAACAAAGAAAACAACCGCACATACAGCTGCAATAAGCATTACTTTTTGGTGTGCTTCTATTTTCCTTTTAATTATCAATCCCCAACCGATTGCGACAAAAATCGCACTGAGTACAATAAAAGTAGTGCTAATAGTAGGTAAAATTGGTAGTGAATAGTTCATTTTCAAACCCTCTCTAATAAAATGTTATATCAATCAAGCTTTATGACAGCCTTTTTTAAAAGTGTACCTTCTCACATAAAAATATGTACTAGTTCACGTAATTTGCCATAAAAAAAGATATTCCATCAAAGGATAAACACGCTTGCATCTTGGCAATCTCATCAAAGTCTGTCAAGCTCTCTTTATCTTAACCGCATCACCAAGCAAGAATCAAGCTGCATTCCTGACTTTGCGAATAACTGTTAATGAGACAAAACAAAAAGTGATGAGATGTTGAATTATCGTGTCCATCCAAAGATAGAATATCCTCTTATCTTAAGTTTATATAAATGTGACAATGACCATCGCAACGAAAAGGATCGTCATGTATTGAAGAGAATATACAAACATGGCAGTCGCCCATTTAATCTCGTCCTTTTTCTTACTTGCCAAAATACCTGTTATAATCCAGCCGACATTAAGCAATGTTGCCAAAATTAAGAAAGGTACACCTAGCTTCATTAGTAGGAATGGCAGTGGAAAAAGAGCAATAATCCAGCCATACGTATGTTTCTTCGTTACTTCAAAGCCTTTCACTACAGGCAGCATTGGAACGCCTGCTGCACGATATTCCTCTACTCTTCTAATTGCCAATGCATAGAAATGTGGTGGCTGCCAGAAGAACATGATTAAGAATAAGCTCCACGCCATAATATCAAGGTTTGGATCAATTGCAGCCCAGCCGATTAATGGTGGAACAGCGCCTGAAAAGCTTCCAATTACTGTATTCGAAACAAGTCTGCGCTTAGACCACATTGTGTAAACGACCACGTAGCTAAAAGCACCAACTAATGCAATAACTGTTGCGGAAATGGTTGTAAGCAACATAAAGAATGTTCCGATTGCCAAAAGACCGAACCCTAATATCGCAACCTTTTTTGGTGTTACTTTTCCTGTAACAGTTGGTCTTTCCTTTGTTCTTTCCATAAGTGGATCAATGTCCATGTCAATAAAATTGTTAAGCGCACATGAACCTGCGATAATTAACGCTGAGCCTATTAATGTATACAGGACTGTGTCGATGTTCATCAAAAATTTCTCTCCAGAAAAATGCAGCGCCAGCCACAAGCCTGTAAAGACTGTAATCAGGTTAGAGTTAACTATACCTATTTTTATCAGCGCTAAAAAATCCTTCCACGCCGATGTTTTTGGTAGTTCTCCGTCCACTTGAGCTTCAGGATACGCTCTATAATTTGCCATAGATGTTTCCTCCTTTATTTTAACCAAAATCTCTATGCTTTTTTATAAAAAACTTGATCGTTGGAGCAGACAATAGTTTGTTTGATCACTGAAATCGTTTGTGCCTCATTTCACAATGTTTTCAACATTTATACGATGAAAAAAGGCCCTTTTACTATTAAAACATATTTACAGCTTTTTTTCCGCAATTTTTTACAAAAAAATAAAAGTATCCCTAAACGAAAGAGATTCCTTCGAGCCAAGTTCTATTATAAATCTATTTGTCCTAATAGCCAAATAAAATAACCGAAATGGATAAACTTCACTTACATAGGAAAATAAAAGAAGATGCCCACTAAGTTTAGCGGACATCCTCTTTGGTTAGAACCTCTCATTTTGCGCAAATCGTTTTCTTCTTATTGATTTAGGCATTGAAGGTATGGAATCTTCTTCTTTGTTTTTATAAACTTTTTCATATTTTGTAAACATAGATACATTCAATAGTATCCCCATACCGATAGCAAGCTGTACGAGTGATGAACCGCCATAGCTTACAAACGGAAGCGGCACACCTGTTAGTGGAATTACTCCGGATACACCGCCAATATTAATAAATGACTGTATGCCGATCATGCTTGATATTCCAATTGCAAGCAAGCTGCCAAAGGGATCCTTGCACTTCAAACCGATGTATATTCCTCGTAAAACGATATAGCTTAAGCATACTACGACAAAGCCGACTCCGAAAATGCCGAGCTCTTCTGCAATGACAGCCATAATAAAATCGGTATGACCGTCTGTTAAATACCCAAGCTTCTGAATTCCTTGCCCCAGGCCAAGACCTTTTAAGCCTCCGCCGCCAATTGCAAGGAGTGAGTTGCTCATTTGATAGCCGCTGCCTTGGACTACTTCTTTAGAGAAAGGCGAATCCAGAAACACAAAAATTCTGCTCAATTGCTTTGCCGTCAATACATCTTTGCCGAAAAGCTGCATAACAATAGCAAAAAATCCGCCAAAAGCAAGACCGATGCCGGCAAGCTTCATTAAGTTCTTCATGCTCATACCGGAACAGACGATAATTGTTGCTGCAATCATGAAAATAATGGCAGCTGTCCCGAAATCAGGCTGAAGCCCGACGAGTGCACATACAAGCACTAAGTATGCAAGTGGAGGTGCAACTCCTCTGTTAAATTCGTTTATGTAAGATTGTTTTTTCGCATATATAGCCGAAAGATAAATAATGACAGACAGCTTGACAAATTCCGCAGGCTGCAAGCTTGCTGTACCTACCTTGTACCAGCTTTGTGCGTTTCCTGCTACGTGACCAAGTAAAAAGACTCCGAAAAGGCCTATTACGGACACTAAAACCATCGGAACAAGAAATCTGTTGCTCATAAATGCCTTATATGGAAAAAGCGCGACAAAAATAAAAGCAACTCCTGCCACAAGCAAGTTAATGATCTGTTTTTTATAGTAATAACTGCTGCTGTCATGACCATAATACTGGACAGATGATACCATACTAGCACTGTATATCATGATAACCCCAAATAGTGATAGTAAGACCATTGCAACAATCAGTGTATAATCATATGATTTTAAGATTTTTTTTAACATCTGCTGCTACCCCTTACTCATTCTTAGCAATGACAATACATTCGCTGTCATTTGTTTCAAATCCTGCCTGATTCGCTCAGAAGATTTTCATTTGCTGCTTTCTAATATTCTATCATGTTATCAGAATTATAACATTGATTTCTTTTTTCATAAAATAACGGCAAACAAAAAAACTCAAACAATAGAGTTCGTTTGTTTGAGTTCGTTTATTATTTTCTTATAGATGCTTCATGCAATACTGAAAGTTCTTTCTCCAATTCATCTAGTATCTTCTTGCCGACACTTTCTTCCACTAACCCTAGACGGATGGCAAAATCTATCTCTTTAGATAATCCAAACATTTGTGTATCCAAAACTTCCTCATATAAAGGACATTGTGGCATTGTTAAGTTATCCATTTGAACTTTTATAAGCTTTAGTATTTTTTCAGCATCTGCTTTTAGCAGTGCACTTGCTTTCTCTTTATGATTTATGATCATGTCAGAAGTCAACCTTATCCCCCCGTTTCCGAGCGATTATCCTATCTATAAAGTTTAAACTCAACATAACAAAATTGCAAGAACTATCATAAGAAAGTTATTTACCGATTTTCAAATACTGGAAATCTCTTATTCATATAAAACTGAAAACTGACAAAGCTGCATGGAAAAGATATACTGATTACATACATAATTTTTTCAAACAGCTTTTTAGACTGGAGAGATATTTATGAGCCAAATTATCCAAGTAAAAGGGTTAGTCACTTTTCCAATTACTATTGATCCAAGTGTTTGGATTTTTGATGACCGTAAGAAAACTAGTGAGGAAATATTCGCTCCTAGCCAAGCAAAATCTGAATTAGAGGCATATACGAAAGAGGTATCAAAACACTGGGATCGCGAATTGCTTGAAGGCGCTCGATTACCTGAGAAACAGACAGAAACAAAAAAATTCAAAAAGCAAGAAATCCTGTCAGGCACTTTCTACATGCCGCTTGCTCCTTTTATTAAAAACGCTGAACCATTACAGGATGTACAGCAAATTGTCATTCATACAGCAAACAAGGAACAGGTTTACCCTCTTTCTGCCGTGGATGAGATGGTTCTCCTTTTCTGCAGAGACGGTAAGCCAATTCTTGATGAAGGTCCCATTTACTTATATTTTCAAAGTAAGGGTGCTGACGAGCCACCAATAAAATCTATCACAGGCTTTGAATTAAGGTAAATAAAGAGGATAATTCGCTCTGCTTATTATTATCAAGAATGCATCTTACGAACTTAACTAAGTACTGTTTAAATTGTCATGCTGCGCTTTTTGACTAGATGCTAAAGACAGCATCTAGCCAAAGGTAGCGCATAAAAGCTGCCCAGCTCACTGCTTACAGCAAATCTGCAGCCAATTGAGCTAAACCAGAGCGCTCTCCCTTTACAAGCTTGACATGACCAGCAATCTGCTGATCTTTAAAACGCTCAACTACATAGGTTAGTCCATTGTTAAAGGCATCCAAATATGGATGGTCAATTTGTTCTGGGTCACCCATAAGGACGATTTTACTTCCTTCCCCCACTCGGGTTAGAATTGTCTTTACTTCATGCTTAGATAAGTTTTGCGCCTCATCAATGATAATAAATTGATCAGGTATGCTTCTTCCTCTTATATATGTCAGTGCCTCTACCTCTATAGATCCCATGCCGGCAAGGATTGCTTCTAGTTCTCCAGGCTTTTTCGTATTGAAAAGATATTCCAGATTATCAAAAATCGGCTGCATCCAAGGTCTCAGCTTTTCCTCCTTTTCACCAGGAAGATACCCTAAGTCTTTCCCCATTGGTACAATCGGTCTTGCGACAAGAAGTTTTTTATAATCCCCATAATCCTCTGTTTGCATAAGCCCTGATGCTAATGCGAGCAATGTTTTCCCAGTCCCTGCTTTACCTATTAATGTAACTAAAGGTAAATCCTTTTTCAGCAGCAATTCAATTGCCATTGTCTGCTGAACATTTCTAGGACGAATCCCCCAAATATGTTCATGGTCAAATATAAGCTTCTTCACATGCTTTCGCGATGCATCCACCATCGCCAATGCCGAGGAGGAGGATCCAAGCACGTCTTTAAGAAGGATGAATTGATTCGGGTAAAAAGCTCCCGTATTATACCCTGCCCCCAATTCTGATATGAGCAGCTGGCCTTTTTCGTAAAACTTATTTAATATATCTAAGGTTACTTGTACATCTGTAAAACCCGTATAAAGGTGATCGTTCTCTACCACCCGGTCGCTCAAAAAATCTTCTGATTCAAGGCCGATTGCATCTGCCTTTACACGAACTAGTGTATCCTTGCTGACAAGTATGACAGTTCGTCCATCTGCTTTTTTCTCTTCCTCAAGAGACAAATTTTTAGCAACAGCTAAAATTCGATTATCATTTGTTTTCTCCACGAAAATTTCCTGTAGCTGATGAAAGGATCGATGGTTCAATTCGATTCGTAATGTACCGCCATTTTCGAGTGGTATTTTTTCATGCAGTTTTCCTGATTCTCTTAGATTGTCAATTAGTCTTGATATTTGTCTTGCATTCCTCCCTATTTCGTCCATGTAGCGTTTTTTGCTGTCTACTTCTTCTAAAACTACTGCTGGAATAACTACATCATTGTCTTCAAAAGAAAAAATGGAATAAGGGTCTTGTAACAAGACATTTGTATCTAAAACATAAATTTTACTCAAACTGATGCCTCCTGCTCTAAAAACGTCATAAGTTGCCAACTCTCCGATATCGGAAAGAACCTTGATAAAATATATGTTTTACCGAATAAAGATAGAAGATATTTTGCACAATAAACATGGAAAGCGTAAAAAAATTTTAGAGGAATCATCATACAAGGAGGTAATCCTGCATGAAAAGAAGCATTTTATGCACTTGTCTTATACTGCTGCTAGCTGGCTGTTCAGCAAATGGTAATCACGAATCCCAAAATCACGATACGGACAACCATATAGCGAATGTAAAGAATTCAACAATAAATGAAGTAAACCGAAAATCCGGTCAGGAAATTTCCGAGCGCCTCGTAACTTTAGCCACAAGCATCCCAAATGTTAATGATGCAACGGCAGTTGTTATCGGCAAATATGCCATCGTTGGAATTGACATTAAAGCGAACTTGGACCGCTCAGAAGTGGGGTCTATTAAGTACGCAGTAGCTGAAAGTCTTAAAAATGACCCTTATGGCGCAAATTCTATGATTGTCGCAGACCCAGATATTAATGCCCGCCTTGCAGAAATCGCAGATGACATAAAAGACGGAGAACCCGTCCAAGGCATATTCAATGAACTAGCAGACATAACAGGCAGATTGATCCCAGAGCTGCCAGCAGACATCATTAATAACGACCCAGGCAGCAACCTGAAGGTACCAGACAGTAAATTAAATCAAAACGAAAAGAACCAGCTAAAAGAAGACCAAGACGAACAATCCAACAACCACCTGAAAGACTAAAATTCGATTCCATGCCACTTTTGTATTATAATAAGCCTATAATCAAATAAATACAGAACATTGATTAGAGGTGCACGTATTGAAAGTGAAATGTGTTATATGCGATAAAATAGAAGATATTGAAGAAAACTCCTTTCAGGCAAAACGACTAAGAAACAGACCCATTCACACATACATGTGCAAAGAATGCGAAACAAGAATAACCCAAAACACCCAAAAACGAATCGACACCGGAAACTTCGTACTCTACAAAAGCAAAATAAAAGAAGAAGAATGGTAACCAGAAAAGCGCAGGGCGGCCGTTTAGCGGCGGAGAAACTGGAGGGCCTCGACTGAGATAAAGGAAACACGCTGAACGATAGGGAAGCGATGTTGACTTATCGCAGGGAGAGGACCGAAGTTTCGCAGACGCTGGCCGACCGAAGCTAGACAAACAGAAAAGCGCAGTGCGCCCGTTAATCGGCGACTAGCATAAGACGAAGAAGCCAAAGAGGTGCGGTTTTCACCTCATTGGCTTCTTTGGCTTATGACCTCGAGCAGCTGCCGCCTGGAGCTAGACACCTCGAAAAGCGCAAGGCGGCGTTTAGCTGCGACCAGCATAAGACGAGATGGCCAGTGAGGGGCGTATTCCCCCTCATTGGACAGCTTGGCTTATGACCTCGAGCAGCTGCCGCCTGGAGCTAGACATATTGAAAAGCGCAAGGCGGCGTTTAGCGGCGACTAGCATAAGACGAAGAAGCCAAAGAGGTGCGGTTTTCACCTCATTGGCTTCTTTGGCTTATGACCTCGAGCAGCTGCCGCCTGGAGCTAGACATATCGAAAAGCGCAGTGCGCCCGTCTATCGGCGACCAGCATATCCCAATAAGCCAAGGAGACACATTTTCATCTCCTTGGCTTATTCACGTTCACTAAACAGTCCAACAAACCATAAACTTCCATAAAACCTTCCCTTCCTAACCCCCTTTTACCTCCCTAGAAACAAAACACAACAAAAAGGACTGTTCCAAACGGAACAGTCCTTTTTCATCTATTATTGCTCAGCAAGCTTTTTCTTTTTAGTTACACGCTCACGTTCTGATTTATCCAGGATTTTCTTACGAAGGCGGATAGATTCAGGAGTTACTTCACAATACTCATCTTCATTCAAGTATTCTAAAGATTCTTCTAGTGTCATGATTCTTGGTTTTTTCATTGTTGCTGTTTGGTCTTTGTTAGCAGAGCGGATGTTTGTTGCTTGTTTCACTTTTGTGATATTAACAGTGATGTCATTTTCACGAGTGTGCTCTCCAACAATCATACCTTCATAGATTTCTGTACCAGATTCTACGAAGATGATACCGCGGTCTTCTACTTGCATGATACCGTAAGTAGATGCTTTTCCTGATTCCATACTTACAAGAACACCTTGACGTCTTCCGCCGACTTGGCCTGATGCCATTGGCTGATAGCTGTCAAATGTATGGTTAATGATTCCGTAACCGCGAGTAAGTGTCAAGAACTCAGTTGTATAACCGATTAATCCACGTGCAGGCACGTTGAAAATCAAACGAACTTGACCGTTACCGTTGTTAATCATATCAAGCATTTCACCTTTGCGGGCACCGATTGATTCCATTACGCTTCCAGTATGTTCTTCAGGTACATCGATTTGTACACGCTCAATTGGCTCACAACGAACGCCATCAATAGTACGTACGATTACTTCTGGTTTAGAAACTTGAAGCTCATAACCTTCACGACGCATGTTCTCAATAAGGATAGACAAATGCAATTCACCACGGCCAGATACAGTCCAAGCGTCAGGAGAATCAGTGTTTTCTACACGTAAGCTAACATCTGTTTCCAATTGTGCACGAAGTCTTTCTTCAATTTTTCTTGAAGTTAGGTATTTACCTTCTCTACCTGCAAATGGGCTGTTATTAACAAGGAATGTCATTTGCAATGTTGGCTCATCAATACGCAATACTGGTAATGCTTCTTGATGCTCAACAGGACATACTGTTTCCCCAACGTTAATGTCTTCCATTCCGGAAACGGCGATTAAATCACCAGCATAAGCTTCTTCTACTTCTTGTCTTTTCAGACCGAAGAAACCAAAAATTTTCGTTACACGGAATTGTTTTACAGATCCATCAAGCTTCATTAAAGCAACTTGTTGACCTACTTTCATTGTTCCGCGGAATACACGGCCAATTCCGATACGTCCAACATAGTCATTATAGTCAAGAAGAGATACTTGGAATTGAAGCGGCTCTTCTCTGTTATCAATTGGAGCTGGAATATGCTCAACAATTGCATCATATAATGATTGCATGTTTTCATCTTGTTTCTCGTGATTTGTGCTTGCAGTTCCGTTAATAGCAGAAGCATAAATAACTGGGAACTCAAGTTGCTCTTCTGATGCATCAAGCTCGATGAACAAGTCAAGCACTTCGTCGATAACTTCTGTTGGACGTGCGAAATCACGGTCAATTTTGTTAACAACAACGATTGGTGTTAAGTTTTGCTCAAGAGCTTTCTTAAGCACGAAACGTGTTTGTGGCATACAGCCTTCATATGCATCGACAACAAGAAGTACACCGTCAACCATTTTCATGATACGTTCTACTTCTCCACCGAAGTCAGCATGTCCTGGTGTATCCAAGATGTTGATTCGTGTATCTTTATATTGAATGGCAGTATTTTTTGCAAGGATTGTAATACCGCGTTCTCTTTCTAAATCGTTTGAATCCATTGCACGCTCATCTACATGTTCATTTGTACGAAATGTACCAGACTGTTTTAACAACTGGTCAACTAGTGTTGTTTTCCCATGGTCAACGTGGGCAATAATAGCGATATTACGAATATCTTCTCTAATCTTCAAAAATTTCACTCCTACCTGAAATGTCTATCTCGTTTATCATTAGTTTACACATTATAACTGAGTCATTATACCATAGAAAATGTGATAAACCTAAAGTGTTTTTCGCTTTAATAAAAAAAATTAACAAAAAAACATATGTAAACGGAAACATTTTTCATAAATGAAAAAGACAGCAAAAAATTGCTGTCTTACCATTGTCCATTTTGCAAATATTTCTGGAGTATCTCTTCATGCAGTTCTGGTTTAGATGCAAAAAATGAATTTTGTGTAAGCATATCAAGCTCTTCATTTCGAAGACTTGTTACTTTTCCGCCAAGCTCCTCGACCATTATCTTTCCTGCTGCGTAATCCCATGGAGACAGTCTGAGCGTTATATATGCATCCATTCGCCCTGCTGCTATATAAGCAAGCTCCAGACAAGCTGAACCAAAAGAACGAGTGCCTCTTGCATCCTTTGTTAGTGGGGAAAGATACTTCGGGTCGATTCTTTTGTTCTCCGTTACCCATGTTGCATTTAAGCCAATGATTGCTTCTTCTACTTTAACAGGAACTAACGGCTTCAATTTGGTTTCGTTCATATATACGCCATGTCCTTTTTTGACGTGGTATAGCTCGTCTGCGACAACATCGTAAATGAGACCAATTTGACCGACTCCATTTTCATAGATTCCAATAGATACGGCAAAATCTCTTTGCATGTGGACGAAATTCATTGTTCCGTCAATCGGATCAATAATCCAAACAATCCCTTCAAGATTCTCTACCCTTGAAGACATGCCTTCTTCTCCGAGAATATGATGATCTGGATACACCTCTTTAATTTTAGTTATAAAGTATTGCTCTGTTCCTTTATCGATTTCCGTCACCAAATCATTCTTATTAGACTTTGTTTCAACAACGAAGTCTTCGGAAAAGGACTTCTTGATTCTCTCTCCAGCTTCTTTAATCCAACGTTTCGCATATGTATCGACTTCTTCCCAATTTGTCATCCAACTCATCCTTCTCATTTAGTAACAAACCATCATAAATTTTTTAACAGCTTACCAAGCCCGAGTGCTTTTCTTTTATTTTTGCTTATCGCTATTTTATCATGCATGAAGAAATAAATTCCAATAAAAGCAAAACGAAAAAATCATAAATAAAACCGGGAGAAGGGTTTTATTTATGATTTTTAAATGGTGTTTTATAGTGCCTTAAGTCTCAGAAGCTCCTGTCTAATCTTTTCAAGCTTTTGTTTGCTAGCTTTCTTTTGCATTTCATTGTTTTCATTGATTGCATCAAATAATGTAGCAAGCTCATAATCCATCTCTAATCTCAAAACGGCTTTTTTCTCATTTTCAAGTTTATTTTTTTTAGATGAATTTATTAATTGTTTCACTGGACAGTACACCCCTTCCATCGACTTTGATTCTTTTATTTCTTATATATTATGTCGCTCTCCTTATCATTGGAACAAATATGTGCTATAACCTAGCCCCAGTCCAAAATCTTTCTCCAGCAGCAATATGTATGCTAAAATACGAATAAGTGGTACAAACAGCAGGTTTTCAAATAAACAGAAAGATGGATAAGAAAAGCTGATAAAGAGCAGTCTGTAAGTACTTACAACGCTCTCTAACTAAGCTGCTTCCCTACTACAATCTGTTTACCCTAATTAATAAGATATAAACGAGCAAAGGAGTTTCAAGAAGAACAATGAAATTTGACGGTTTTAATCAAAATGATTTCGAAACATTTACAATAGATGGATTGGAAGAAAGAATGGAAGCAATCCAAACTCGTATCCAGCCTAAATTCAAAGAAATTGGACAGGAGCTGACAGACAGCCTGTCTGCAAAAATAGGCAGCGAAATGTTTTTGCATATTGCCAAACACGCACGCCGCACTGTTAACCCGCCAAAAGATACTTGGCTTGCAATTGCCGGAAATAAACGCGGTTATAAGCAGCATCCTCATTTTCAGCTAGGATTATTTGATGATCATGTGTTTATATGGCTTGCTTATATTTATGAGCTGCCGCACAAAAGCAGCATCGCCAATACATTTTTGGAAAACATCGATCAGTTTTCAACTGCTATTCCTAAGGATTTCGTTGTATCGATGGACCATATGAAAAAAGAGTCCTCCCCTATTACGGAAATTGACTTGGAGAAAACTTTAATAAGGTTCAGAGATGTTAAAAAGGCTGAATTCCTTGTTGGAAAACAAATCGCTGCAAATGATCCAATCTTAAAAGACGGACAAAGGTTTGCTGAATTGGTGGAAAGCACATACGATACATTGCTGCCTTTCTATAAACTGTCCATATAAATAAAAGAGGAAGAAAAACAATTTGTTTTTCTTCCTCTTTTTATTTAACTTACGGCATTTTTATTTTTGCTCCTGCCTCTGCTTCCTTCGCCTTTTTTATAGTGCGGTATGTAGAATAGCCGCTGCTTTCCTCAAATTCATCACATACATTCTTCTCTTGAGCTTTACCAGGAACAATTTTTTTGAAAACCTTATATTGCTCCATAAGTGCATCTTTTTCAATGCCCTTTTCATAAGCCAATTCTATACATTCAAAAAACTTTACGACATCCACAATTTCTTCTGTAGTCCAATCAATATCTATCGGGTATTGGTATTCCATATTTACTCTCTCAACTTTCTATAATTATTTACTGGTTCTTTGCCCTATTTTAGAGGAATGAAACTAAAATGTAAAATTCCTGTTTAGCATCTGTATTATCAATGTTTTATGATGGGAATAACCGCTTTTTTCTATGTGAAATGCCCGTTCAGAACAAGGTTTGGTCGGCCATTATTTATTATTTATGAAATCCTTACAATAATTCTTCTCTTTATAGTTAAAACTAATTGTATGCAAAGAAAATAAAAAGTGCTATAATTCTTTTGTTTTCTGATTTTAATAAGTTTTATAGGGTAAAACCTAATATCCCATTGTTTTTACAAACAGTGAAAAAACTTCTATTTTTAGGAGGATCAAAATCCGTTATGAAAACGGCAAACAAAATACTAACTTAAAGAGGTGTGGTAATAAATTGTCACAATACGAAACACCGTTATACCACGGTTTATTGGAACATGCAAAAAAAAATCCTGTTCAGTTTCATATTCCTGGACATAAAAAAGGAAATGGAATGGATCCTGAGTTTAGAGAATTTATCGGAGAAAATGCTCTCTCTATCGATTTAATAAACATTGGTCCACTTGATGATCTTCATCAACCGAAAGGAATTATTAAACAAGCGCAAAAATTGGCAGCGGAAGCATTTGGTGCTGATTATACCTTTTTCTCGGTACAAGGAACCAGCGGCGCCATCATGACCATGATTATGAGCGTTTGTGGTCCAGGAGATAAAATAATCGTACCAAGAAATGTTCATAAATCTATTATGTCTGCCATTGTTTTTGCTGGTGCTATTCCAATATTCATCCACCCAGAAGTGGATAAAGAGCTTGGCATTTCGCATGGTATAACAGTGGAAGCTGTTCAGCATGCCCTAGATTTACATCCAGATGCAAAAGGTTTATTAGTGATAAACCCTACTTACTTTGGCATTGCTGCAGACTTGAAAAAAATTGTGGACTTAGCACATTCTTATAATATACCAGTATTGGTCGATGAGGCTCATGGCGTTCATATCCACTTCCATGAGGATCTTCCAATGTCAGCTATGCAGGCAGGTGCAGATATAGCTGCAACAAGTGTGCATAAGCTAGGCGGATCAATGACACAAAGCTCCATCCTTAACATGAGGGGCAATCTTGTTAATTATAAGCGCGTTCAAGCAATCATGAGCATGCTTACTACAACGAGCACATCATACTTATTGCTTGCATCTCTTGATGTGGCAAGGAAACGTTTAGCAACAGAAGGCAAGAAGCTTCTTGATAATACTATTGAGCTTGCACAAACGATTCGCAGACGAGTGAATGACATTGAGCATCTATATTGCTTAGGCGAAGATATCGTTGGCTCCTCCATGGCCTATGACTTTGATCCGACAAAACTAGTTATTTCTGTGAAGGATTTAGGTTTAACAGGTCATGCAGTGGAAGAATGGCTCCGTAAGCATTATAATATAGAAGTAGAGATGTCTGATTTATACAATATTCTTTGTATTGTAACACCTGGAGATACAGAAAAAGAGGCAGATACGCTTATACATGCTTTAGGAGACCTTGCAAAGGAATTTCAGGATAAAGCAGGCAAGGTGGAAGCACAAGTAATGCTCCCTAATATTCCTTTGCTAGCCGTTACACCACGCGATGCTTTTTATTCTGAAACAGAGCTTGTCGACTTTGATGATTCTGTGGGACGGGTTATCGCAGAGTTTATCATGGTATATCCTCCAGGAATTCCGATTTTCATTCCTGGTGAGATCATTTCAGAGGACAACTTGGAATATATTCGCAAGAACATGGAAGCTGGACTTCCTGTGCAGGGACCTGAGGATTATGATTTCAAAAAACTGCGTGTTATAAAAGAACATAAAGCCATCCGCTAACAGCAGCTGGCATAAAAATGTACGGATGCTCTTTAATAAAAAGCATCCGTATACGTTTGTTATAAAGGAAAGAATATAGATAGGAGATTTATATATTGAAGAGAGTTATATATGTTTTAATCATCAGTATAATTGTTAGCTTATGCTCCCCATTTGTCTTTCATAATTACTTAGAAAAAAAACCATTAGAACAGAAGGATACATTAACTTTCGGTGGACCAATCCCTTTTGCTGAACAAAAGATGCAATTACCTGAAAAGGAAAATCAATATCCTGCTGAATTCAGCTTTAAATCCCCTCTCGAAACGGAAACAAAGTTTCACATAATCCCCTTCCTGTTCACATTACTCTGCTATTTCTTGTTAATATTCAGTGTTTATACTGTTGTAGCAAGCTATAGTAAAAAAGCAATTGATAGAAATGGCCGGAAAAAAGGGAAAAAAGACGACGAGCTTTAATTTATAATTTTAGCTATAGCTATATATAAACTGTTTACTATCGATTCATATATAGATTTTACAATTATATGAAACCTTAATGTAGTTTCTCTATCAACGGTCTAAGCTAACTGAATTATTATGCGGATTTCAATAAACCTCGCATAATAGTTTGGTTTTTTTATTTGCTGATTTAAGTGATTACGCTAATAAAACCCTTAGTGGAATAAAGCGGTGGATATTCGACTCCTGGAGAAAATAGCAGAAAGTGAGTCTGGAGTGCCATGAAATTAATGCTTAGTTTTTATAGTATTATTTGGTTATGTTTGATTTAGGAGGATTAAGCATCCATGGTGACTGTTACAAGGCTTTATAATCGACTTTAAATAGGATTACTATACCTCCTCCTATTCTTCCTTAAACAACCGCTATGATGGTCATAATCATTTGAAAGGAGCCATATATGGAAAGGCTAATGGCTGTCGCAAGCATTGTTTTCCTTTGAGACCGTATGACATAATTACCTAGGATAACAGCCAAATACAAAAACACGCCAAACATTACTAATTTATAAACGAAAAGATCATGTTCAGACAGCCATTCAATGATTGAATATCCACTCCACAGCATCAACTGTAATAAAATTGTCGTATAGATCTTCAAGGAAAACACCACCTTTTCCATGCTTTTTATGCAGCATATCATATAACTATATTTATGCATGTCCTACTTAATCATGCCCTAATTAACGGAGTATTGTCTTACTTCCATTATAGAATTCCCATAAAACTTTATTCCATCCAATTTAGGCAAATGAACTAACCTTAGAAAACGAAAAAAAACCTCTCTTAAAAGAGAGGTTTTTTCTACTATTACTTAATGATGTGAATTGGGCTACCAATTGCAACTTCAGCAGCTTCCATCGTGATCTCTCCCAATGTTGGGTGAGCATGGATAGTCATTGCCAAGTCTTCAGCAGTCATACCTGCTTCAATTGCCAAGCCAAGTTCAGCGATCATGTCAGAAGCGTTAGCTCCAGCAATTTGAGCACCGATTACTAAGCCATCCTCTTTACGAGTAACAAGCTTCATGAAACCTTCGCTTTGGTTAAGTGCAAGTGCACGACCGTTAGCAGCGAATGGGAATTTAGCAGCTGTTACTTGAATTCCAGCTTCTTTAGCAGAAGCTTCTGTGTGTCCAACTGTAGCCAATTCTGGCTCAGCGAATACAACAGCAGGAATACCAAGATAATCGATTTCAGAATTGTGGCCACCGATAACTTCTGCAGCAATTTTACCTTCGTAAGAAGCTTTATGTGCAAGTGGTGGTCCTTCAATGATATCACCGATTGCAAAGATATTGCTTACAGTAGTTCTGCATTGCTTATCAGTTTTGATAAGTCCGCGTTCAGCAAGCTCAATGCCTACTTGTTCAAGACCAAGTTCGTCTGTGTTTGGTTTTCTTCCAACCATTACGAATACATAGTCAGCTTCGATCTTTTGTTCTTGACCTTTAGCTTCATATGTTACAGTAACGCCAGTGTCAGTTTCTTCGACACCTTTAGCCATTGCTTTTGTAATGATTTCCGCACCTTTTTTCTTCAAGTTGCGAACTACCAATGAAGACATTTGCTTTTCGAAACCATTAAGGATATCGTCAGCACCTTCTAGAATAGTTACTTGAGTTCCGAAGCTTGCGTATGCTCCACCAAGCTCAGTACCTACATAACCTCCACCGATAACAACGATTTTCTCTGGAATTTCTTGAAGAGAAAGTGCACCAGTAGAATCTAGAACACGTTTAGAGTATTTGAATGCAGGAATTTCAATTGGACGAGATCCAGTTGCAATAATTGCATTTTTGAAAGTGTAAGTTTGAGATGACTTATCATCCATAACTTTAAGTGTGTTAGCATCAACGAAGTATGCTTCGCCATAAGCGATGTCAACTTTGTTTCCTTTAAGAAGACCTTCTACACCGCCAGTAAGCTTGTTAACAACACTTGCTTTCCACTCTTGAACTTTTGAGAAATCTACTTTTACATTTTCAGCAGTAATCCCAATATCGTCAGAATGCTTAGCAGTCTCAAAACGATGACCTGCTGTGATTAATGCTTTGGATGGGATACAGCCTACGTTTAAGCAAACTCCGCCCAATACATTTTTTTCAACGATTGTTACTTTTTGTCCTAGTTGTGCCGCACGAATTGCAGCTACATAACCACCAGGGCCTGCACCAATGACTATAGTATCTGTTTCAATAGGAAAATCTCCAACTACCATGTTTTTACGCCTCCATTAACAATAGTTCTGGATCATTCAACAAACGCTTAATGTGATTCATTGCATTTTGAGCAGTAGCTCCATCGATCATGCGGTGATCGAAGCTTAGAGAAAGAGCTAATACTGGTGCAGCAACGATTTCGCCGTCTTTAACGATCGCTTTTTCTGCAATACGTCCAATTCCAAGGATAGCCACTTCTGGGTGGTTAATAACTGGAGTGAACCATTGTCCGCCAGCAGATCCAATGTTTGAAATTGTGCAAGAAGCACCTTTCATTTCAGCTGGAGCAAGTTTACCGTCTCTAGCTTTACCAGCAAGTTCATTGATTTCGTTAGAAATATTGAAAATTCCTTTACGATCAGCATTTTTAACAACAGGAACTAGAAGTCCTTTTTCAGTATCAGCAGCGATACCGATGTTGTAGTAGTGCTTATGAACGATTTCACTTGTAGCATCATCTAAAGAAGTGTTAAGTGCTGGGAATTCTTTTAATGCGCTTGTCAATGCTTTAACAACATATGGCAAGAACGTTAACTTAATGCCTTTAGCAGCAGCAACTTCTTTATATTTCTTACGGTGAGCAACAAGGTTTGAAACTTCTACTTCATCCATAAGTGTTACGTGTGGAGCTGTATGCTTAGAGTTAACCATCGCTTTAGCAATTGCTTTTCTGATACCGCTCATTTTCTCGCGAGTTTCTGGGAAGTCGCCTTCTGGAATCGCAAGTGGTTTTGGTGCTTCTTGTTCTGCAGCTGGAGTAGCTTCAGCAGCTTCTGTTGCAGCAGGTGCCGCAGCTCCGCCGTTCAAGAATGCTTCGATATCTTCTTTTGAGATACGACCGTTTTTGCCAGTACCAGATACTGTGCGGATGTCCACACCTTTATCACGAGCAAATTTACGTACAGATGGCATTGCGATAATACGTCTGCTTGGATCCACTTCTGCAGCTGCAGGAGTTTGAACAGGTTCTTTAGCAACCGCATCGCCAGCTTCTGCTGTGCCTTGTACTTGTGCTTCTGTTTTAGCTTCTTCTTTAGGAGCGTCATGACCATGGTCGCCCTTGAATTGAATGTCCTCATAGCCAGGAGCGTCAAAAGTGATTAGGATATCACCAACAACTGCTACTGTACCTTCTTCTACAAGAACTTCTTCAACTGTACCGTCAACTGGAGACGGAATTTCTACTACTGCTTTATCGTTTTGTACTTCACACAAAACGTCGTCTTCTTGAACTTTATCGCCTGGTTTAACAAACCATTTTACGATTTCACCTTCGTGGATACCTTCACCGATATCCGGTAATCTGAATTGAAAAGACAAAGTAATTCAACCTCCTACATTTCCATTATTTCGTTGCTTTTTATTATCCCTGACTAATAACTTATTTATTAGAAAGTAAGGACTTTTTTAGCTGTTTCAATGATATCTTTGTAATTTGGAAGCCAAATGTTCTCAGCTTGTGTAAATGCATAAACAGTATCAGGAGCAGCTACACGCAATACTGGAGCTTCTAGGCTAAGGATAGCGCGCTCGTTGATTTCTGCGATAACATTTGCTGCGATACCAGCTTGTCTTTGTGCCTCTTGAACAACAACAGCTCTTCCTGTTTTTTCAACAGAAGCAACGATTGTGTCAACATCCAATGGGCTGATTGTACGCAAGTCAACAACCTCTACAGAGTATCCTTCTTTTTCTAACTCTTCAGCAGCTTTGATTGATTCGTGAACCATTGCACCGTAAGCGATCAATGAAAGGTCTTTACCTTCACGTTTAACATCTGCTTTACCGATTTCGATTGTGTACGCTTCTTCAGGTACCTCTTCACGGAATGAACGGTATAATTTCAAATGCTCAAGGAATACTACTGGGTCATTGTCTCTGATTGCAGCAATCAATAGACCTTTTGCATCGTAAGGTGTTGATGGAACAACAACTTTCAAACCAGGTTGTGTTGTTACAAGTGCTTCTAAGCTGTCAGAGTGAAGCTCAGGAGTATGAACACCGCCACCAAATGGAGAACGGATTGTAACAGGTGAGTTGTAGCGTCCACCTGAACGGTAACGCATACGCGCCATTTGTCCGTTGATGCTGTCCATTACTTCGTAAACGAAACCAAAGAATTGGATTTCTGGAACTGGGCGGAAGCCTTGAAGTCCAAGACCTACTGCCAAACCACCAATACCTGATTCAGCTAGCGGAGTATCGAATACACGATCTTCGCCGAATTCTTTTTGAAGTCCTTCCGTTGCACGGAATACACCGCCGTTAACACCAACGTCTTCACCGAATACTAAAACATTCGGATCATTACGTAATTCTGTGCGTAACGCATCAGTGATTGCTTGGATCATTGTCATTTGCGCCATGGCTTATTTCGACTCCTTTGCTGCATAGATTTCATATTGTTCTTTCAAGTTATTTGGAAGCTCTTCAAACATGTTGTTGATCAAGTCAGTAACTTTTTGCTGTGGTTCAGCATCAGCAAGTTTGATTGCTTCTTTAATTTCGTCTTTAGCACGAGCGATTACTTCGTTTTCTTTTTCTTCGTTCCAGATTCCTTTGTTTTCTAGGAATTTACGGAAGCGAACCAATGGATCTTTCTTTTCCCACTCGCTGTCTAACTCAGAAGTACGGTAGCGTGTTGGGTCATCTCCAGCCATTGTATGTGGACCATATCTATAAGTAAGTGTTTCGATCAATGTAGGACCTTCACCATTAACAGCTCTATCGCGAGCATCTTTAACAGCAGCATAAACAGCTAATGGGTCCATACCGTCTACTTGGATACCTGGGATACCTGCAGCAACTGCTTTTTGTGCAATTGTTTTTGCAGCAGATTGCTTCTCAACAGGAGTAGAGATAGCGAAACGGTTGTTTTGTACGATAAAGATTGCAGGAGCCTTGAATGCACCAGCAAAGTTGATTCCTTCATAGAAGTCACCTTGTGAAGCACCGCCATCACCTGTGTAAGTGATTGCTACTGATTTTGCTCCGCGTTTTTTCATTCCAAGTGCTACACCAGCTGTTTGGATGTATTGTGCACCAATAATGATTTGTGGTGAAATTACGTTAACACCTTCAGGCATTTGGTTACCTTTGAAATGTCCGCGAGAGAATAAGAATGCTTGGTATAAAGGAAGTCCGTGCCAGATTAACTGTGGAACATCACGATATCCCGGAAGAATGAAATCCTCTTTCTCCAATGCAAATTGTGAAGCTAACTGAGAAGCTTCTTGACCTGCAGTTGGTGCATAGAACCCAAGACGACCTTGTCTGTTAAGAGAAATAGAACGTTGGTCAAGAATACGAGTGTATACCATGCGAGTCATCAATTCTTGTAATTGCTCATCGCTTAAATCAGGCATTGCAGATTCATTTACAACTTCGCCCTCTTCATTTAGGATCTGAAGTGTTTGAAATTGGTTTTCTACTTGTTCAAGCTGTGCTTGCACATCTAATTGAGCCTTCTTTGTTTTAGAAGCCATTAAAGCCACCCTTTCCTTTCTTTTTAAAAAGACGTATCGATAATCTAACGCATTTCCTTCGTTGTTTCATGGTAATGAGTGTGGTATATCTAGTTAGACAGCGCTTTCTAGTCTATCATCCACACTTTTTTAGCAACCTAAAAAAAACCATACTTATACAGTTTTCCACAAAAACCGCTAGAAAAAACGTCTTTATAAATAATTCGGTATCCGTATGTTCTGTATCAATAAGTACGATAAGATATATTAATACAACTTTTCAATACATGTATAAGTTTAATATACATAATTATTATCCGTCAATCTTAAAGTACTATGTTTTTTGTGTATTTTTTTATTTTTGTAAAAAAAAATTAAACAAACTGTATTATCAGCTGTTTTATATCTGTACTATAAAAATAACACTAACGGAATCTGTATTATAATATCAACATTATTTTCCAGCCTAAAATTTTGTCGAAAGCAACCTGCAAAAACGTATGTATAAATAAAAAGCGCCCTAGTGTAATGATTGCCCATATAGACAAATGAATATACATCATTTGTCCTTTAAGACAGCCATATCACTCGGACGCTGAATCATTTATTCCGCCTGTTTATCTTCCACTTTTACTTCCATACCAGCTTTTTCGTAGAAATCAATTTTTAAGTCATTGTATTGCTTCGTTAATTTATTGAATTCTTCATTATTATCGAGCACCTTCTGGTAAACCTCATTGATCTTTTGAATTTGTTCTTCTAATGCATCTATCTTTACATCCTTGTTTTTAAACATTTCATAAAGCTCTTTATCATACTTTAAACCAGTCGTATAGTTGGCATATAGTTTGTCGTGAACCTCATATCTGTCCATCATCACATCGTATAGTTTTTCAGCTTGTTTTTTTAATTCTTTTTCATTTTTGCCGTCCATATCTTCCATAATCGGTTTAACCTTCTCAAAGGCTTCCTTTGATTCCTGAATGCTTTCTTCCTCTTTATCCATATATTCCTTCCTTTTGGCAACAGAGGCAAGCGCTTCATCTGATAGAGTTTTAATTTCATCCATTTTCTCAAGTCCTAAGGAAATGATTTTAGCATATATCTCTTGTTCGTTTTTTTCTAGTTTAACTAGCGGATCCTGCTGTTTTTCGAACTCACTCTCCAGTTCTACTACATCCTCCAGCTTTTCATGCATCTTTTCCCCTGATGACTCAGAGCCCTTGCAAGCGGACAAGCTGGTTATAATTAAAATGATAAGTACTGCTGCTGCCAGTCTTTTTGCTGTTTTCAATGATATCCTCCTCACTCTCTCTTCTTAAAACCGCAAATCTATTGATGTTTTGTTGTATTTTTTGTATAACTACTCTATTCTGCCATTTGTGAAACAAGTGAGCAAATTCCACTTGCATCACAAATAGTATGTCTATTAAAAACTATTCACATCTCTTCTTTTATATTACTAATTCTAGCATTTTATTTTTCCACTATTGTTTTTAGAAGACATGCTAAGGATTAACTTTTTATAATTTGTCTGTTAGACTTAGTATCGTATTTAATCATAATGTAGAAGCAAAAAGGAAGTGATCTGTTTGATAACGATGAAGGACATCATTCGCGACGGTCATCCGACATTACGTAAAGTAGCGGAAGAGGTTTCCATTCCTGCAAGCAAGGAAGACAAACAAATATTAGAAAGCATGATGGAATATTTAATAAACAGCCAAGACCCGGAAAAAGCGGAAAAGTTTGAGCTTAGAGGCGGAGTGGGCTTAGCAGCACCACAAATTAATGTACCGAAGCGGATGATTGCTGTCCATGCAAAGGACGAAAACGGCCAGCAATTCAGCTACGCCTTGTTCAACCCTAAAATCCTCAGCCATTCCATTGAAAAATCTTATTTGACTGGCGGGGAAGGCTGCTTGTCAGTTGATGAAGCAATACCTGGTTTTGTACCTAGAAATGCAAGAATCACTGTTAAAGGAATTGATCTTGATAACAATGAAGTAAAGCTAAGACTCAAAGGGCTTATGGCTATCATTTTCCAGCACGAAATTGACCATTTGAATGGTGTCATGTTCTATGATCATATAAATACAGAAGCACCTTATACACCTGTCGAAAATGCCATACCAATAGATAGATGATATTTTACAGCCTTCAATAAACCCGGACTTCTTATGTGAAAGGTTCGGGTTTTTTGCTGTTTTCACTTTACAGCTTCGTGACAGAACGTTAATTTGCTTGCATCCACTGCTCGCCTATTTTTCTAAAACTTCTATTATATGTAAGAAACATTGCTAGTGTCACATATACTAACAGTATAAGTACAATTGAATTTTCCTCCTTTATATCTCCCAAATGACATAATTTTCTCGTTTCCGGACAAAATACACCATATAATCAAAGGAAAGCTTTACTTTGTACAAGAATGGTTTAAAATAGGAAGTAAGGAGATGATCCACTATGTTAAAAAAGCTTCGTCAAAAGCTTCGTATACAGTGGAAAGATTTGTTGCGTAAAAAAACAATTGCTTAAAACATAACCGATTGTTCCATTAGGGTCTGACCTCATTTTGCCAACACGCATATAAAATGCCTTTTTAGGGTATCTATGTGCATGTAGATTGCCAGAGGGTTGGGCCTTTTGTTTATTTTAGAAAAGTGTTCCGTATACCCCCTCCAAAACTTATTATTTTTGGAATAAGTATGCTATTATACGATTATCTGGATTTAGGAGCACTTGCATTAAATCCTTATTTTCATCACAATTAGCTTACATATCTTTACAATAAAGCGATTTCTATATAGAAATACATGAAAAACATGTTAATTTTTTATATAATATAAATTAGATACTATTTTTAAGGAGCGATTCACATGGTCTACAAAGTTTACTACCAAGAATTAAAAACAGAGGTACCAGTAAGAGAAAAAACAAAAACAATCTACGTAGAAGGCGTATCAGAAAGAGATGTCCGGACTAAACTAGGGGAAAAACCTTATAATATTGAATTTGTATGCCCTGTAGATGGAGCATTTTTAGATTACGAAAAACAAAATGAAGATTTTAGAGTATTGGAGATTGAATAATGAAATTTGTTAAAAACGATCAAACAGCTGTATTTGCTCTAGGCGGACTAGGGGAAATCGGAAAAAACACATACGGTGTGCAATTCCAAGATGAGATCATTTTAATCGATGCAGGGATCAAGTTTCCGGAGGACGAGCTCCTTGGTATCGATTATGTGATACCTGATTATAGTTTCCTAGTAAAAAATGCAGATAAAATTAAAGGTTTATTTATCACACACGGACATGAAGACCATATCGGAGGCATTCCTTACCTGTTAAGACAAGTAAATATCCCTTTATATGGCGGAAAGCTTGCACTTGCGCTTGTGCGCAACAAGCTAGAAGAACACGGATTGTTAAGACAAACAACTATGCATGAAATTAAAGAAGATGATGTCATTAAATTTAGAAAAACATCTGTTTCCTTCTTTAAAACAACACATAGTATTCCTGATTCCTACGGTATTGTTGTCAAGACTCCTCCAGGCCAAATTGTTCATACAGGAGATTTTAAATTTGACTTCACACCTGTTGGCGAGCCTGCGAACTTGACGAAGATGGCGGAGATCGGAAAAGAAGGAGTGCTTTGTCTGCTTTCTGACAGCACAAACAGTGAAGTGCCTAACTTCACTATGTCTGAACGAAAAGTCGGTGAAAGCATCCAAGATATTTTCAGAAAAGCGGACGGACGTCTTATTTTCGCTACTTTCGCTTCTAATATATACAGACTTCAGCAAGTTACAGATGCTGCCGTAGAATTCGGACGTAAGGTTGCCGTATTTGGACGAAGCATGGAAGCTGCCATTAATATTGGACTGGAGCTTGGATTTATTAAAGCACCGAAAGAAACGTTTATTGAACCACATCAAATTAATCGTTTACCTGCAAATCAAGTAACGATTCTTTGTACAGGAAGCCAAGGAGAACCGATGGCAGCAATGTCCAGAATTGCAAACGGCACACATCGCCAAATTCAAATTATCCCTGGAGATACAGTTGTCTTCTCGTCTTCACCGATTCCTGGTAATACATTAAGTGTTAATAAAACAATTAATCAGCTTTACCGCGCTGGTGCTGAGGTTATTCACGGACCTTTGAATAATATTCATACATCTGGTCACGGCGGACAGCAAGAGCAAAAGCTTATGCTCCGATTAATTAAGCCAAAATTCTTCATGCCTATTCACGGTGAATTCAGAATGCAAAAAATCCATACACAAACAGCAATTGATTGCGGTGTGGAAGAAGAAAATTGCTTTATTATGGACAATGGCGAAGTATTAGCTCTATCGAGTGATACAGCTCAAGTTGCAGGAAAAATCCCTTCTGGTTCCGTTTATATTGACGGCAGCGGAATTGGCGATATCGGCAATATTGTATTACGCGACCGTCGCATCTTGTCAGAAGAAGGACTTGTTGTTGTTGTTGTCAGCATCAACATGAAGGACTTTAAGATTTCTGCTGGACCTGACCTTATCTCAAGAGGATTTGTGTATATGCGCGAATCAGGTGATTTAATCAATGATGCCCAATCATTAATTAATAAACATCTGAACAAGGTTATGGAGCGTAAAACTACACAATGGTCTGAAATTAAGAATGAGATTATCGACACACTTTCTCCGTTCTTATATGAAAAAACAAAAAGAAGACCGATGATACTTCCTATCATCATGGAAGTTTAATAAACAACAAAAAAGGCTCAGCAGCTGCTGAGCCTTTTCTTTATGACATCACTTTCTTTTCAAATCGATTAATATCAGAATCCGCACCTATAACAATCAGGATATCATTCTGTTCAATCGGCTCATTCGCTTGCGGCGAAACAATAATATCATTTTCTCTTTTGATGGCCACAATTGTTATTCCATACCTTGCCCGTATGTCTAAATCGACCATTGTACGCCCTGCTAAACGGCTGCTTGCTTTGATTTCGACAATACTATGCTCATCAGAAAGCTCCAGATAGTCAAGAACGTTATTTGAAACGATATTGTGGGCAATTCTTTTTCCCATATCCCTTTCAGGGTGGATAATGGAATCTGCGCCGATTTTTTTCAGCACTTTCTCATGATAATCATTTTGTGCCTTAACAGTTATATTATTTACACCCATTTCTTTTAGAATCAGTGTCGTTAAAATGCTCGCTTGAATATCATCACCTATTGCCACAATAACATGCTCAAAGTTCCTTATTCCGAGACTCTTGAGCACATTTTCATCCACTGAGTTTCCCACAACTGCATGTGACACAATATTAGCATACTCATTGACACGCTCCTCATTTTTGTCAATGACCATCACTTCCATGCCTAGTTCCATCAATTCTTTACATATGCTACCGCCAAAACGGCCAAGACCGATTACTGCAAATTCCTTCTTCATGTATTTCCTCCAAGTGTTATTACCTTATTTTATAATAATAAAGGAATAGCTCGCAATTTGCCAGCAAGACTAATACTAGAAAAAGAAACAAAAAACACCATCTTAACAAACAAGACAGTGTTTTATAAAGCTATACAGCATTAAGCATTTTAAACTGTGCTTCTACCAAGTGATAATAAATACCCTTTTGCTCCATTAATTGTTCATGTGACCCTTCCTCCATTATACTGCCATGGTCTAAAACAACTATCTTATCAGCATCTCTTATCGTTGATAGCCTGTGTGCAATCATGATTGCAGTCCTGCCCTTAAGCAGCGTTCGTAATGCTTCTTGAATCTTAAGTTCTGTCTCTGTATCAATACTTGCTGTCGCTTCATCTAAAATCAATATGCGCGGATTTGCCAATAACGCTCTCGAAAAGGATAATAGCTGTCTTTGCCCAACAGATAGAATATTCCCCCGCTCTTCTACCTCTGTCAGATACTTGTTTGGAAGTGCCTCAATAAAGGTATGTGCACCAATCGCTTTTGCCGAAGCAATTACTTCCTCATCCGTTGCATCCGGTCTGCCAAAACGAATATTCTCCATTATAGTACCAGAAAAAATAAATGTATCCTGAAGAACGATACTAATTTGCTTACGTAATGACTGCAACGAAATATTTTTTATTTCCATTCCGTCTACCGTAATTTCTCCTTTAGTCGGATCATAAAAACGGCTTATTAAATTAGCAATCGTTGTTTTTCCAGAACCAGTATGACCAACAAGTGCAACCGTCTCTCCAGCTCCTATAGTCAAATCGACTCCGTTTAAAGCCTTACGTTTGCTTGTATAAGCGAACTCAACGCCTTTAAAGCAGACCTGCCCCTTCATTTCATCAACAATAACGGGATTATCTATTTCTGATACATTAGGTTTTTCATCTAAAAACTCAAAAATCCGCTCTGATGATGCCATCCCCATCAGCAGCTGGTTATACACCATACCAAGCCTTGAAATTGGTTCCCAAAACATGCCTAAATAAAAGGCAAAGGAAACAAAAACTCCAATCGTCATACCATGCTGAATTAAGTAAGCACCATACCAAATTAGCACGGCTGTTCCGATAGCATTTGTTATTTCCACAAATGGGCGGAACATGGCATTTTGTTTGGACGCATTCTGCCAGCTATCAAAATTCTCTTTGTTTAGCCCATTAAAAAACATCATATTTGGCTTTTCCTGTGTAGAAGCCTGTGTAACTCTTATTCCTTGAATGCTTTCATTTAGATGGGAGTTAAGCTTTGATTGCTTCAGTCTCACTAACTGCCACGATTTCCTGATTTTCCGCCTTAATGCTGTTGAGATAAAGAACATCACTGGGATAATTACTAATACAGCTAATGCTAATTCAGGGCTTAAGGAAAGGAGAATAACAAATATGCCAATCAGCAGGATAATATCCATTAATAAGTTAATAACACCATTTGTAAACAGCTCTTGCAGGGAATTAATATCATTTAATATTCTAACTAGGATTGATCCTGCAGACCGTTCATCAAAAAAACGGTGTGACAGCTTTTGAACATGTGTAAAAAGATGCTTACGCAAATCGTAAATCACATTTTGACCTAATGTATTCATCCATTTAATACGATAGAAGTTTGCTGCATAGGATGCCGCATACATTGCCCCTATCAGCAACACCAATAGTGTGAGCTGACCTCCATCCTTATTAATGATCGCTTGATCTAATACGTAAACACCAATTAATATTGGAATAATAAGCCTAACTGCTGTCGTAATAAGGACCGTGATAATCGACAATGGCAACAGATTCTTTTGATATGGTTTCATATAGCTAAGTAAACGCCACATTTGCTTCCAGTTAAACGGTTTCTCAATTACCTCTTCTGTCGTGTATTTAAACCTATTTAAAATTAGGGCTTCCTTGCTATCCGTTTTTTGGTTACTCATTCTATCCCCCCTGTTCCTTATGCATTTATTATCTTTTTCTGATCTTTGAACTGAATATCGTAAATTCTCCGGTAAGGACCATGTTGAGTAATCAGCTCCGCATGGCGGCCTCTTTCCACGATATGCCCGTCATCTAGTACTAGTATTTCATCAGCATGTTTAATAGATGAAATACGATGGGCAATGATAAACGTGGTTTTATTTTCCATGATTGCATGTAATTCCTTTTGAATGGTGAATTCTGTCTGCATATCTACAGCACTTGTGGCATCATCAAGAATAAGAATACTTGGGTTAATACAAATAGCTCGAGCAATAGCAATCCTTTGCTTTTGGCCTCCAGACAGCCCTAAGCCTCGTTCACCAAGCATTGTGTCATACCCATCTGGCAGCTCCATAATAAAATCATGTGCTTGAGCAAGCTTTGCGGCATGGACAATTTCCTCCATCGTACTTTCAGGCTTGCCATAAGCTATATTGCTTTTTATAGAGGAGGAAAATAAAAACGATTCCTGTGACACTAATCCGATATTGCCGCGAAGTGATTCAATTTCATATTCCTCTACATTATGTCCGTCAATAAGCACAACACCGTCTGATGCTTCGTAAAATCTTGTCAGCAGCTGTGTTATACTAGTTTTTCCAGATCCAGTACCGCCGATCAAACCAATGGTCTTGCCTGGTTGTGCACTAAAACTAATTTCATTAAGTGCAAAGCCCTCTTTTGTTGCATATTTAAGGCTTACATTACAAAACTCTACTTCTCCCTCAAGCTTCTCTGCATGTTTAGCACCTAACTTATCTGCAATCAAATAATCCTTTTCTAAAATCTCCAACAGTCTTTCTCCAGAAGCCTTAGCCTGCGAGAATTGATTGACGACGAAGCCTAAGTTCATGATTGGCCACATAATATAGCCAAGCAAGCTATAAAATGCAACAAGTTCACCTGGCTGCAGACTGTCATTGATCACCAAATACCCACCATAGGCAATTAAAAGCAAAACGCTTACATTTCCTAAAAACTCCATTAACGGAAAGTACTTAGACCATATACTTGATGTAAATAAATATTGATCTTTATAGTCTCCGTTTGCTTTATTAAACTTTCCAACTTCGAAATCCTCTCTTGATAGAGATTTCACTGTATTAATACCACTGATATTTTCTTGCACCTTCGTATTAAGAATTCCAAAGGACTTTCTTATTCCTCTGAATGCTGGATGGACAGCTTTGTCAAACTTATATGTAACGACAGCTAAAAAAGGAATCGTCACAAGTGTGACCAATGTCAATGAAACAGAGTAATTCAACATAACAACAAAGCTGACAGCAATCAACAGCACAAACCGGATTAGTTCAGAAAACCCTGCAGATAAAAAAAACCGAAACCCTTCGACATCTGCAGTAAGCCTTGACATCAGATCGCCTGTTTTTGCATTATCATAATAAGAAAACGGCAGATACTGTAGCTTTTTGTAAAGTCCATTTCGTAATAGATAGACAGAGCTGATGCCAAACATATCACCTGTATATTGGTAAATGTAAGTCGCAATCCCTTTAACAATCATGACAGCAATAAAGCCGATAGACAAATACGGTATCCATCCATATTCACCTTTTAAAACAACTTCATCAATTGTGAGCTGCAGTATGATCGGATAAACAACCGTAATACCTGTTACGACAATCAAAAAGAGAATCGAAATAATAAAATACTTCTTAAATGGTAAATAGTAAGACTTTAACTTTTGAAATGTTTCCAAGACCTTGCTCCCCCTCTACCTACATCATTGCACCCCAGAGATAAGTTAAAAGCAAAAAAAGTTGCACTATTAATATAACGGTTTTCGAAATATTAATCTACAGTTTTTGGAAGATAATTTTAGAAATTTTTCGAAATAATAGTTATTTTTATTTACTGCATCATTTAGTACCTCCGTATATAGGGATGCTGAATTTATTTAAACATAAAAAAACAACCTCCTATTTGAGATTGTCTCTAACCGCATTATCAAGCTTGCTATTATTCTTTTTCAGCAGGATTTGCTTGATCATCAAGCACTCTATTAACCCGCTTTTCAAGCAGCTTTATTCCGCTTCCGCCAGCTTGATAATGTCTCAGCTGACCTGTCTTATCAAAAACATAATATGCTGGCACATATTCGTTTTCGAATGCTTCTGTCAATTTATGCTCACCGTCAACAAAAATTGGCTGGGTAATTCCAAGCTCTTCAGCAGTCGCTTTTATCTTATCATCGTTCAAATCTGCTTCTGATCTAGGCATATGTACCGCCATAAAATTCAGCTTCTCACTGTATTCATCTCTAAAAATATTAATTTGCGGCATAGATTCTTTACATAGGTAGCAACTAATAGACCAGAAATGAATTAAGGTTGGTTTTTCACCAAGCAGGTCGGTTTTTGCTACTTCTCCGTTCAGCCACGCTGTTGCTCCTGTCAATTCAGGCATTTGCTCACGCAATTTCATTTTTTAACCCCCATTATTTCCATCACATTAAAGATTCACTAGTCAGGTTCCTCTTGGCTGCACATTATAATGTAGCTTGGCCTGGCTTCCAGTTAGCAGGACAAAGGCCACCAGTTTGAAGTGCTTGAAGAACTCGCAATGTTTCATCAACGTCGCGACCAATATTGTTATGATTAATAACGGAATACATTAATTCACCTTGCGGGCTGATAACAAACAGACCTCGAAGTGCAATTCCTTCCTCTTCAATCAGAACACCATATTCTCTTGATACTACATGGTTTGTATCTGCTGCAAGAGGATAATTTAATTCACCTAGACCGTTTTCTTTACGATTTGTTTTAATCCATGCTAAATGGGTGTGAATGGTGTCTGTAGAAACACCAATAACCTCCGCATCAAGGTCTTCAAATTCATCATAGCGGTCTGACAAGGAGATAATTTCTGTCGGACAAACAGATGTGAAGTCCATTGGATAAAAGAATAATACGGACCATTTATCATTTTTCATATTTTCTTCCAGGCTAACTATACCAAATTCTTTATTTGGTAAAACTGCTTCCATCTCAAATTTAGGTGCTTGCTTGCCTACCATCCGTTCTGGCATTACCAATTACCTCCCGAAAAATGATTTAATTGAGAATACATCAAGTTAAATCCTGCATTTGTCTTATATTCCCTATTATAGTTATTATATATTTTGTCGTCAACGCTACATAATAATAACTTCAATTAGCTAATGATTATTAATAATATTTTTAATCACTATTGGGGAAAATACTTGTATTGCCAACTGAGTATCTCTTTATACGTTTATCTGTGCTATATTAGGGAATAAGTTAAAAAGCTTTTAACTCGGATTACATAAATAAAGGACGTGCAGTAAATGAACAGTGTTTCTGATATTCAAAATTATTTTGAAAACTTCAATTATGCAGGCTTGCTTGTAAGTGTAGGATTAATTCTGCTAAAGCTCCTGCTGATTTTTTGTATCTATTTTATTATTAAAAAAATTAGTGTCGTATTTATTTCAAAGCTTTTTGAGACATATACGAAAAAACATGCCATTTCATCTGGACGTGCCTATACTTTAGAAAGTTTAACCAAAAATATTCTTTCTTATCTTCTTATTTTTATTTTGGCTGTCACGGTCCTCCAAACTTTTGGTATTGATGCTACCGCTATCCTTGCTGGGGCTGGAATAGTTGGTCTCGCTGTCGGATTTGGGGCACAAGGTCTTGTAAGTGATATTGTAACAGGATTTTTTCTGCTACTAGAAAAACAGCTGGATGTTGGGGATTCCATTACAACTAGCACCTTCTCAGGAACAGTTGAGCAGGTAGGACTACGAACGACACAGCTGCGCTCAGCAGATGGGACCCTGCATTTCATTCCAAACAGAGAAATTAAAACATTGAGCAACCATTCCCGCGGAGACATGCAAGCACTTGTGGATGTCATCATTTCTAATGACAATAACATCCCACAGGTTTTGCAAACATTTCAGGAAGAGTGCGACAAAATTCGGGAGGAAAGCAATGTTATCACAGACGGTCCAAATGTGATTGGCATTCAGTCCTTTGCAAGCACTAGTCTGACCATCCGCATCATTACGAAAACACTTAACAATGAGCAATGGGGTATCGAAAGGCTGATCCGTCAAAGAATGCAGGAAACTATTGACCAAAAAGAAATCAAGCTGCCGTCACCAGCAACTCTTGCATTGGAGAAAGGCACTAAATAGACAAATAAAACCATCCTCAGTCTGTTAATGTCAGACAGTCATGAGGATGGTTTTTCTTATGAATTACTCCTTATTCCCTTTAAATTGTAAATAAGAAGTAATCATATTAATAGCTGTCTCTAATGCTTCTTCATCTGGATTCAGCTTGCTGTGATGCAGACCGTAAGGAGAATTGACACCAAGCCAAAACATAAATCCTGGAATTTCCTTTAGCATATAGCCAAAGTCTTCTCCTGTCATCGCTTCCTTACATTCAATTAGCTCGATATTTGTTTCGCTTCGAATAAAGTTCATAAATTCTGCAGTAATTGCTTCTTCATTATAAACCTGATAATAACCACTGCCGAAATCAATCGTACATTCACATTCATATCCAGCCTCTATTCCTTTGACAAGAGCTTTTACCCTATCCTTGACCTTTGTCATAGATTCAGCTGAAAGTGTACGCATTGTTCCTTCCAATCTTGCTGTTTCTGCAATTACATTTTGAACAGTACCACCAGTTATTTTCCCAATCGTTACAACGGCACTGTCTAGAGGATCGATATTTCTTGAAACAATGGTTTGGAGCTGGGCTACTAAATTACATGCGGCCACAACCATATCATTCGTTTGGTGCGGATAAGCAGCATGTCCACCTTTACCTTTCAGGTCGATGAATAGTTCCGACGTGTTGGCAAAAAGCAAGCCAGGCTTCACTGCGATTGTCCCAACAGGATATTCAGGTGCTACATGGAGAGCGATAATAATATCTGGCTTCCATTCCTGCATGATCTCACTTTTCAACATTGGTTCCGCACCGCCTGGTCCTTCTTCTGCCGGCTGGAACACAAAAAGCATATCATCATCAATTGGATTTTCCACGATATTAGTTAATACACCGAGGGCAATTGTCATATGAAAATCATGACCGCAAGCATGCATTTCCTTTTCATGATTTGAGGAGAACGGCAATCCTGTCTCTTCTTTAATTGGAAGCCCGTCAATATCTGCTCGATAGCCGATAAGTCTGACAGGTTTCCTTCCAAGCACCTTAACAAAAATCCCTGTTTTCCATTGTTTAATTTCAATACGGTCACTAGGTAATGAACGAATATAGTTTAACAGATAGGCCTGTGTTTTATATTCTTGAAACCCTAGTTCAGGAATTTGGTGCAATTCTCGTCTAATTTGTATATAATCGGTTTTTGCCACCCTTTTCTCCTCCAGCTTATAGGTATTAGTTCGACTTAAAAAACCCTATTAAAGAGAAAAGCGCGGAAGTGAGTTCCCACGCTTTTGTCTGTATTATAATTTACGAAGCTCTTGCATAATTTCTGTTTTAGATTTTGTCTTTTCATCAATTTCTTTGATAATACGTGCTGGAGCACCTGCAACCAATGTGTTTGCCGGAACATCTTCAAGCACGATGGCACCTGCCGCAACAACAGCACCTTTACCAACAGTAACACCTTCAACAACAACTGCATTTGCACCGATAAGAACATCGTCTTCCACGATAACTGGTTTAGCAGAAGGTGGCTCGATAACACCTGCAAGGACTGCTCCTGCACCTACATGGCTGTTTTTACCAACAGTAGCTCGTCCACCAAGAATAGCACCCATATCGATCATTGTACCTTCGCCGATGCTTGCACCGATATTAATAACAGCACCCATCATGATAACGGCATTGTCACCAATTTCCACTTGGTCACGAATAATTGCACCTGGCTCGATACGAGCTTTGATGTTCTTCATATCTAATAGAGGGATAGCTGAGTTTCTGCGATCATTTTCCACTACATAATCAGTGAATTTTTCTTTATTAGCTTCAATCACTTCACTAATATCAGACCATTCGCCAAATACAACACCAGCATCTCCGCTAACAAAAGATTGAATTTTTTCACCGAAGTTAACTTCAGATAAGCTACCTTTAACGTATACCTTTACAGGTGTTGATTTTGTACTATTTGCAATAAATGAAATAATTTCATTTGCATCCATCATTTTCATCTTGTTTACCTCCAATATGTATATATAACACTAAGCATTACTTTACCAAACAAAAGCATAGAAGACAAGCAAAAAACAACAACCCACCTTGAAGCTATGCTAGCAAATCAAGGGTCTAAAAACCCTGTTTCTTTTCACAACTATTCTCCCCTGCCACATATTCGTCGATAATATCAAGAAACGCCTGCACTTGCTTCAGCTGAAATGCAGCCTCATAACCAATAAGCCATGTACTTCGGTAAATCGGAGTATCCCGTTCATCTTGTAGAGGGACTTGAAAGAGGTTTTCATTTGCCTCCTGAAGTGCAATGCCAGGCAAAATACTATAGCCAATTCCATTAAAGGTTAATTGCTTGCATGTTTCGATTTGATCAACGTAAATGGTATTTTTAGGAGGAGCAGGAAATTGTCTGTGCCACCATTCTTGAATTTCCTCATAATAGCTGGAATCGCTTTTAAATTGTATAAATGGTCTGTCTGTATCCATCAGCTGATCAAGGCTTGAAATCTTACTGTCCACTAAATAGAGAGGATCATCGAACAAGTGCTTTTTAGCACCTTTCCAATCAGATCCTCCTCTGATTATTCCAAGGTGTATGCTGCCATCAGCCATTGATTTCAATATTTCACTGCTCCAGCCAGTTATTAAGGATACTTTCGCCCTTGGGTAGCTTTTAATAAATTCCTTTAGCACCCCTGGCAGCCAATTCTGACCGACAATACTGGCTGCAGCAATACTTAATGTCCCATGAACCTCGCCTCTTAATGCGTGAATCGCTTCTTTCACCTTTTCTTCATTGCTGATCGTGTCAACTGCAAATTGTGCCACAAGCTCCCCGGCTGCTGTCAATGAAAGCCCTCGTTGTGACCTGATAAACAGCTTGGCTCCCCATTCCTTCTCAATGTTCTGCAAACGCTGGGAGAGGGCTGGCTGAGATACAAACAGTTTTTCTGCCGCTTTTCTCATATTCATTTCTTGGGCTAAAACCTTTAACAATTGCAGCTCAGATATTGTTGACATAAAGTACCTCTCTTTGTTCATGCAGATATTGGCTTGCGGAAAACGATTTGTAAGTCGATGGATAATGCAGATATGCCTTATAGGGGAATAACACTAGGGAAGCCTGAAGAATCGAAGCTTGCACAAAGTCTATATTTCCAAAAATGTATTTAGTCTTTTTAGGACAGACCTTCGAGTCAAAATACCATCAAAAAATCCTTCATCATCCTCAAGGCAGATAAAGGGATTATCAGTTAACATTTCCATCATGTCTTTCAATGCAGTATTTGTATTTGCCCTAGGGACAATCGTATTCATAATAGTTTCTACTTTAATACTATCTAATTTTTCAAATTCAATGCGCTCTAGCCCGAGGATACTTTCCATAATAATGGGCGTGCTGAGCAAGCCATGGAGCTTATAGGAAGGATCTAGTACAGGTATGGAAGAATAGCCGCTTTTCGTCAACACTAAAAGAGCATGCTCTAAATTATTACCAACTTGCACATGGGCAACACGTTCAGAAGGAATCATTAATTCTTTCACTGTAATGTCTAAAAATTCTCCGTTGTGTATGCTGGTCATAGCCGAAAACTCCTCAATAGTTTATTTTCTACTCCACTATCTTACCATAATTTTCGGCCATTTGCTCATTTAACCCTTGCTCGTTTCAATGTTACGCTGATTGTAGCCACAATTTGGACAAGTGTAGATAACATTCTGATTGGACTGTGCTGTAAGGACATTTTCTAATGATTCCTGCTGTTGGCATTCTGGACAAGTCACTGTAATTTGCATGTGATTTTCAGCTCCCTTCAAACGTTCTCTGTATTAGACTGTTGCATTACTGCGCAATTATGCACGGTTAATAACACAAAAAAGAGCCGTATAAATACGGCTCCTTTTTTGTAATTATTGAATAAGGTCAAAAATTTCAATTGTAATCATATCAATATTGTCGAATTGATATCTTTTTGGCTTTTCTTTATCGTTGTATACTTCCAACTCGTATGTTTCTGTTTTTGGATGGAATGTAACTTGGCATTTTCTTTCGCCGTTCACCTCAAAAAAACGTTGGGAAGGTTCTCCCCCTGTTGATTGTTCTTGTAAATTTTTCAAACGTGTTAATATGCCTTGAAGCTGTGACATGCTCTCTCTCCTTTCAAACAAACCCATATACTTTATAGGTTTAACTATTAGCATGTTTCTATACACTTTCCCTTTAAATTAAAGCAAGCTTTCTTGCTTTGTGTAAATGCCAATAATAACAGAATAAAATATTGCGGGGTGTTTGTCCAAGTAAAATTGAAGAATGAGCAAATCTTTTTTTTTATGACCATATAATATGCTATGATAAAACAATATATCAACACATAGATGGAGGCCGTTTTTTTGAAAAAAATCACAATGTATACGCAGCCGGATTGTCCGCCATGTGAATATGCGAAAACATTTTTAAAGGAAAAAGGATTTGAACTGGACTTAAGGGATATCCAAAAAGATGCTCGTGCAAGAAAAGAACTTGTGCAAAAATATCAATGCTATTCTACTCCTACTTTCATCATTGGCGAAACAGTAATCGCTGGCTTTGACCATGATAAACTTCAGGAGGTTCTTGGCTTTTAAGAGCAAATACCTCTGCTAAGAATGTTAAAATTAATATTTTGCAAAGGGAGTGCTGAGAGAAATCTGGATTTCAGCAAAAATCTCTTTTCCCCAATTTATATTCAGCAATGACAGCACACCGTTTTGATGCTTGCTGTCATTTTCTTTTTCCTCTTTTAGATAATCAACTATTTCCTCATTTGTAAGCTGGCTTGATACCTTCCATTTGTCATTTGTTTTCTCCAAAAGAAGTCCTTCATAATGATCCTCATAGTATAAAGGGCCGTCCTCTGGAGCTTCAAAATATTCGTATACATAAATTTGATCTTGCTGAATATCTATTTCTGTTTTTTCTGAAAACTGAAAAAATGGAATATAGTATGGAGCAAAATCACTGCCGTATGTAATAAATTTGCCATTCTCCGTCACGAGGTTAGCTTCAAGAAAACTGTCCTTATACTTATTAGAAAAATAGGGTGTTAGTATGGAGTTTACTTCTTCCATTTCTCTATACCTTTCACTTAATGATACTTGGGCTTTAAATGCATCTTCCAAAAATTGCAGGACTTCTCCTCTTGTTGACAATTCTTCCTTTTCCTTCGCTAGTGATGGATGTGCAAATGCAAGGGCTAGTACTAAAACAAAAATACTGATCATCGTCTTTTTCATTTGCCGTCTCCCCTTTCTCTATGTTAATGATAACAATAATTACTTCGCTGTATTCCTATTTTCGTTCGTAAAATTCCGAACTGGTTTGACAAAATTCTCTCTTATAAGACGTATACCCCAAAACAAGGCAATATAACGTTAAACATAAAAAAAGACCCTAATATAGGGTCTTAATTAAGCAATACTTCCATTTTATCGAGGAAGTTATAGGAAAGATCGATAAAAAGAAACTCATTAGCATCAAGAGGATAGGAAAATGTCCTAACGGTTCCGCCTGTTTCAATGTCGCTGTATAAATCGGACAGGATGCCTTTTTTTTCATTTTGCATCCTGATGATATTTTCTAGGAAATACGGGCGCCAGCTCCAGTTTTTATTTACATATTCATCCTGCAGAACCCAAATGTTGTTGTCATAAAAGATATTTGCTGATTTTTGAAAGCCGTCTTCATCACATACATACATTCGAAAGGCAACATCTGTCAGTTCATTTGACAGGCACTTCAACAGTTCTTCATAGCTGCTGTATTTACGGTACTTCTGCAATAATTCGTTTAGCTTAATTTGAAATTTTGCTGTTAACTGAAGAATAGATGTCAGCTTTTTCTTTTCATATGAGATAAATTCATGAAATTCGGCACCTAATTGGCTTTTACGGATTGCTGGGTCAATAAAATATTCTCCAGGATGGTGCAAGTAAAACCCTTGATAAAATCGACCGCCATTTTTCCAAGCAAATTGAAGCTGGTGTACCATTTCAATATTTTCAAACAAGAGGTTTGCGCCTATTTTTCTGGCAAGCATGGACAGAGAATAAAGAACATTTTGATACATATGGGAAGTTGATGTGGAACGAAGCGCTAAAAGATCGATTTTCATAATATCTGGAGCTAATTCCCCAATTCGATCAATATAGCTGCTTTCACTTCCCATTTTATCAATAGCAATCTTTATGCCAAATGTACGGTAATAAACAAGTAAATGATCAAGATGTTGTGATTGACCAGTATAGTTCCGTTCTGATATTTCAAGTACAATCCGCTTTAAATCCATGCCCCGTTCTTCGTACGACATAAGCATTTGCAGAAATTCCTCCCCATCATCATACATAAGGAGATCAGCATCGCGATTGATGAAAAGCAGGAAATCTCCTTTAACCTCTGTCGCTTTATCCAATGCCTTTGTCAATACTGCCTTGTCTACTTCATTTTTATATTCTTCTGGTATTGACTCATCTAAAAAAAACGGACCTAAGCTTTCTATCCCATTTATCCCGTTATATCTTCCTAATACTTCATATCCAATTACTTTATGTTCATCAGCACTAAAAATAGCTTGGAAATAAGGGATGACATTTTCTAGATCTGTCAAAATATCTAATGCGTCCATATTTTGATCAGCCTCCCCATAAATAATGACTTATTATACCATACAATGTGGTGCTTTTTCCCTTGAATAGACATGTAACAGCATATTTTTTTGAATATTTAGCCTATAATCACGATAATTCACCTTTATTGGAAATGATCTGTCCTCATAAACAACCTGAAAACTCATATCCTAATGTTTATAGGAGTCGGCAATCGAAAGTAGGTTGCCTATGAGTCATTTCAAATTGTTTTTTCTGATGGTGCTTCTGATAACATCCTTGGAGCCAGAAACCAGGTTCGATATTGCTTCCATTGCATCCGCTGAAGGTGCTCAAGCAACGCCTGTAGCCTCTCCTCAAACGGGCAGGTCTATCAGGCTTAATGTACCATTAATTAAGCAGAATCCAGACTTAAAGTATGGTTGTGAGGTCACCAGTTTGGCTATGGTGCTGCAATATGCAGGTGTAAAGGTCACAAAAATGGATTTATACAAAAAAGTAGCCAAGGATTCTGACCCTCTTGTCAAAAAAAATGGAGATATTATTAGCTGGGGTGACCCGGCAGTCGGGTTTGTTGGAGATATGACAGGTCGAAGAAGCGGCTATGCTGTTTTTGATCAACCAATTGAAGATTTAGTGAATCATTATTTGCCTGAGAGGGCCGTTAATTTAACCAATCTTTCTTTCTCCGCTGTTGAAAAGCATGTATCTGATGGTTTTCCTGTTGTAGTTTGGACCACTGGTGACTATAGGCTGCCAGACAGATGGGAATCTTGGGAGCATAAAGGAAGAACCATTAAAACACCACTTGACCTTCATGCTGTTGTACTAGTTGGCTTCGACAAAAATTATGTTTATCTCAATGATCCGCTGTCAGGAAGAAAAAATGTGAAGGTAAATAAAGCGCGTTTTATTAAATCATGGGCAGCGTTAAAAAATCGTGCTGTCAGCTATAGATAAATGTTGCCATCCTTGGAAATCATCTAAGGATGGCAATTTCAGTTGGGGAAGGGCTGAATTCTTCATACCCTTTCCTTTAATTTATTCCATTATCCGCACTTTCATTCCTATTTCCAACGTTTGTGCGGGACAATAAAAACTTCTCCACTTCACTAGCTGGAAGTGGTCTGGAATAGTAAAAGCCTTGTGCCTTATGGCAATTTGCTGCTATCAGAATATCTGCCTGCTCCTGACATTCTACTCCTTCGGCAATAACGTCCATCCCCAGGTTTTTTCCTAAGTGAATGATGGTTGTAATAATCGCTGCATCCTTAACATTTTCCAATACATCTCTGACAAATGATTGATCAATTTTTAAAATATCGATTGGAAATTGCTTTATATAGCTTAACGAAGAATACCCCGTCCCAAAATCATCAACAGATATGATTACACCAAGCTCCTTCAATTTCCTTAATACAGGAATTGCCTCCTTTGAATTATGCATGGCGCCTTCTGTTATTTCGATTTCAAGCAAGTTTGCCGGTATATCATTATTTATGATCGCTGACTTAATGATATCGACAAAGTTAGGTTGTTCGAATTGTTTGGGAGAAATATTGACTGCAATGCGGATGCCATTGCCAAAAGCCTTCAGCCAGCTGCTGATTTGCTTGCATGCTGTTTCAATGACCCAGTTTCCAATTGGAATAATAAGGCCTGTATCCTCTGCAAGGGGAATAAATTCTCCAGGAGAAATGAAACCTAATGTAGGGCATTCCCATCTGAGCAGTGCTTCTACACTCTTAATTGTCATGTCCTTTAAGTCGATTTGAGGCTGATAATATAAGGTCAGCTCTTCGTTTTGTACAGCTTTCCGTAAATTTGTCTCCATTGTTACAATGTTTGTTAAGGTAATATTCATATCAGACCGATAAAATTGATAGTGAGCTTTGCCTCTTTCCTTCACTCTGAATAATGCTTCATCTGCATTTTTGATGAGCGTGCCTTCATCCTTCCCATCATTCGGATACATACCTATGCCTATGCTTGGGGTAATATAGTATTCCTGTGAATCCAAGTAAAAGGAGCTTGCAAATCTTGACAGGATTGCTTGAGCGAAAGAGGTTGCCTTTTGCCTCGTGATGTTAGCAAGAATAATAATGAATTCATCCCCGCCTTGCCTATACACATGACAATCCCCATTATTAAATTCTAACAGCCGGTCTGCAACCTTTATCAATATTTGGTCGCCTACTATATGACCAAATGTGTCATTAATATATTTGAACCTGTCTAGGTCAATTGTCAGCAGTGCAATTTCTGTTCCATTTTCTTTCGCTTTCTTTATTTCCATATTTAAATCTTCCAACAACGCCCTTCTGTTATACAGTCCTGTGAGCTGATCATGGAAAGCCATGTATCTGATTTTTTCTGCTGTTTCTTTTTTCTCTGACATATCTCTTAAGATGATATACATTCCTTGTGCACTATTATTTACAAGGATAGGAATAATTTTAATATGGAGATTAAGGACATGACCATTCTTCATTTTTAACACACTGTCAATCGACTGGGACAAATGTGTCAACCGGCATTTTCTAATTTGATCCTTAAAGTATGGGAGGCTGTCTTCATCAATTAATTCAAAAATGGACCTGTTTAGAATCTTTTCTAACGTGTATCCTGTCAGCTTTTCCCCGGCTGGGTTCACCGTATAGATGGAACCAATTAAATCGATTCCTAGAATGGCATCAAGGTTGTTGTCGACAATGGAGCGAATTTGCTGTTCTCTCTCAATGAGCCTCTGTTTTTCTTCCTGTAGCTTTGTTACATCTCTTGTCACAGACACAATAAATTTCACAGACCCGTCTGTATCCAAAATAGGTGTCAAAACAGACTCCCCGTAACGCTTGATTCCTTCTGGCAAGATGACTTCATCAGAAAAAACACGCATTGCTTTGGCGTCATAAACAATACCATATTCTTCTTGAAGAGCCTCGGCTAAACTTGGTGAAAGAACCTCCTGCAAGGATTTTCCAATATAGTTTGGCGCGAGTTTCGCATGCGCATATGCAGCCTCATTTGCAAAAACATAAGTAAAAAGCGGTCCAGGCTCTGCCTTCATAATGTAAACCATATCATTTATATGCTTAAAAATGATTTCAAATATGATTCTCTCAATTTGACTGTTGATATTTTTATGATTTTCATCATTTAGGATCTCATATAATCCATTCATTTGTATCATCCTTATTCTACTTCTCTCACTGCTACTAACTGTTAATTATCCTCTAAGGTATAAAATAAAAGCTTAACGGTTAATATAATTGAATACTAAAACTATTTTATTTACGACTTATTTATACAAGATGCTTTATCTAATTTTTCTTAGTATAAATATCGGCGCATAAAGACTAATGTTTATATTCTCCTTATAAAAATAAACTGTCAATTATTCACTATTGATTTTAGAAAGGATTTCTTTTCTTTTGGAAAAATAGTATAATAGCTTGTATTCATACTCTACTAGAAAGGAGTTCAAAGATTATGCACAAGCATCCGTCAAAAATGCCGCAATTGAACCCAACGATTGACAACCTCTCACAGTCCATTTCAGTAGTTAATCGCCATGCTAAAACAGCAACAGATCCAAAGTTTCTTTACAAGCTAAAACAAGCTAGCCTGCAAAAACTGCTGATTGAAGGTAAAGCAAAAAAAATCGGACTTCATTTTTCAGGCAATCCAAGAAACAGTCAGCAGCAATCTGATATATTGGTACAATGTGGAGAATATACCTTCCACCTACCTCCAACAAAAAAAGATTTTGAAGAACTGCCCCATCTTGGCTCCTTAAACCAAAATGTCAGGAATCCGAAATCGACCATTTCCCTTAATCAGGCAAAAAAACTGCTCATTGCCTATACTGGATTAAAAGAAGACAAGCCGGATCAAAACAAACCTCAAAACAAACGTTATGTGAAGCCTGTTTTTAAAAAGCTCGGTGAAAACTACTAAATAATTATGCAGGAGTACTCAGCCTGTTTTTATCTATGATAAATAAAAAAAGTCTGCATGGACCCGGATTATCCGTTTCGTGCAGACTTTTTTGTTTTTAAAGAATATGCTCATCAACAAGCAGGATCAATTCAGCGATTTCTGGTTTGCTGACTTGAGCGTTTGCTCCAACTCGTTTTCCTTTATGTCTTAAATCTTCTGTAATTAACGAGGAGAAAATGATAACCGGCAATTGTCCCAGGTTCGCATCCTCTTTGATTTTTCTTGTTAAATGATGGCCATCCATTTGCGGCATTTCTATATCTGTAATAACAAGCTGGACAATATCTTCTACGCTTTTGCCTGAATCATTAATTCCTTCTAAATAATCGTATGCTTCTCGGCCGTTTTCAAAGAATTGCACCTTATCATATCCTGCCTCTGACAGCGTATCCTCCAGCAGTTTTCTTAATAATGGTGAATCCTCAACAACGATAAGCTGTTTATTGCTTCTTTCACGAGCACCTAATCTTTTCACTTGCTGCACATTAATGCCTGAATCTGGGTTAATGTCTACAACAATACGTTCAAAATCAAGCAACAAAATCATTTCCCCGTTCAGCTTAATAACACCAATGATTTGGCTTTCAGCTCCTTGGTACATTTCAGATGGCTTTTCAATGTCTTCCCATGAGATACGATGTATCTGGGAGACATTATGTACATGAAAGATAATTTTTGTTTTATTAAACTCAGAAACAATAAACTTATCTTTCTCTGGCTCCTCTGAAGGCGGTAAACCAAGAGCATTTGCCAAGTTGACTACAGGCAGAACCTCTCCTCTCAGCTCCATGATGCCCTCTACATTAGGATGGGCATGGGGAATAGTTGTAATCGGTACTGGGTTAATGATTTCTTTTACCTTGATAACATTAATCCCAAATTTATTTTTACCTACCCCAAATTCGACGATTTCTAATTCATTAGTACCTGTTTCTAACAAAATGCCTTTATCTTTGTTCATCATTCTCGTCCTTCCTACTTGAGCATAATCTTCCTATACGTTATATCGTTGCTATTAAGTGTAAACTTAATCAATTATTTTATAATTGGCAAAAGTTTTTATCTGTGTTTGCCTTGAATCCTTCTTTATATCGGCTGTTTTCTGATACTGTGAAGACTGTGCTTGAAATATTTTCAATCCTTTTACCAAAAGCATCATCACTCTTTAAAACAACAATGAAAAACCCAAACTATTCTCATGATAGTTTAGGTCATTCTAAAGGAAAATATTTAATTAGTACTCTTTTGCACCTTCCCATGAATGATTAGGCCGATGACTGTTAAGATAATCAGTGAGCCTAATGCCATTCTGCTTGCAGTATTGCCTAAATCAGCAAAGATAAAGGTAATGCTTCCATATAAGAGTGGTCCAACAATTGATGAAACCTTACCTGAGAAGGCAAATAATCCAAAGAATTGGCCACGTTTTTCTTCTGGCGTAATTTCAACAATATAAGCTCTTGATGTAACCCACATACTTCCAAGCGCAATACCAAACATGCTTCCTGCAACCCAAAACTGTAATTCGTTCCATGCAACTGCTGCGATAATCAATGCCACTACAAGAAGAATCCCTACAATTCGGATTGATTTGTAAGCACCTATTTTCTTAGCAATATAGCCGAAAATAAACGATCCGATAATGCTTGATAAGGTGGAGACCAAATATAGAATGATAAACTTTCCTGTCGAAATACCGACTACTGTATTTGCATAAACAGCCATTACTGCGATGGTCGTTGCGACCGCATCATTTAAAAAGAAATAAGCAATCATGAATGTGAAAATTTCACGGTATTTTCGAGCCTGTTTAAACGTTTCAAATATTTCCTTATAGCCAGAAAGAAAGGATTGCTTTTCGGCAGTCTGTTTTGGAGTGTCCTTAATGATAAAGAAAAGCGGTAAAGACAATAATAGAAACAACACCCCTGTTGGGATAAAGGAGCGATAGAAATCACCGTCACCGACAAACAAGTAGACGGCAAGGCCAATTAATGTTCCCATATAGCCAACAGCTACACCAAATCCCGAAATAAGTGGCATTTGCTCTTTCGTGCCTAAATCAGAAATCATCGCATCATAAAACACAAGACTAGAATGATAGGCAAACTTAGCAAAAACAAATAATAATATGACGAAAAATAATGACATTGGAATACCCATTATAGAATCCTCGAAGGTTATCCCCCCGACAACTCCCATTAGAATGGTACCAAGAACAGTAAGAATGGTGAATATAATAATATATTTCTTTTTCCTGCCGGTTCTATCCATTAAAACGCCAAATAATGGCGAAAATAAAACCAACAAAAAGCTTGCTACTGCATTGGAATACGTAATTACAGTACTAGCTATTTGTTCTTGAACTTTATTTGTTCCGATGATTTCTTGTAAATATAATGGGAAAAATATCGTATTAATATTGGAAGAGAATATTGTGTTTGCCGCATCATATAGGGCCCAAGCGAGTATTGGCAAGGAAAAATATAGTGCTGTACCACGCAATTTCTGTGATTGTGTTTTTGATTGTTCCATAAAGCTAATTGACCTCCTTCGTTTCAAAAAAATTTGTTTCAACATTTACTTGCAGACGGAGATCCTTTGTTTTCAACCAACAGTTTTCATACTCTATACATTTTTGGAAATTCTCCCCTCCTTTTCCATCATATCTGCTGCAAAGTGAGTAAACAACCCTTTTTATGTAAAAAAACTGTAATAGCCTTCATTTTCTTCCTCCTATTCAGGAGCATTAAATGTATCATCTTTGTGAACATTGCTCTAAAATCAAATCGGTTTTCCTATTAGTGAATAAAATATTCTATAAAGAGTTTTATAGCGAATATAGAAGGGGGTTACAATTATGAACGGTACTGCCATTTTATTTAATGAGGATGCATCTATCATCATCATAGAGAACATTACAGACGCAAAACAGAACGAAGAAGTATATGCTTGTGGGGAAATGGTTCTTCTAAAAGACGACATAGATTGGGAATATGGCTACTAAATCATTCTAATGCGCTTTTTTTAAAGTGCTTTTTTTCTGCCAAGGCTATTGTTTTCAAGAGAACCTGGATTTGTTATGATACTTATAATAAGCAGAAAATAAACAATAAGGTGGAAAACATGGAATATTTGATAAATAAAAAAGTAAAGGATATTGAAATATCCGGAATTCGTAAATTCTCCAATATGGTTGCAGGCAAAGAGGGCATGCTTGCACTGACGATTGGTCAGCCTGATTTCCCTACACCTGCTCACATTAAAGAAGCTGCCAAAAAAGCTATTGACGAGGATTTTACCACATATACACACAATGCAGGAGATTTGGCGCTAAGACAAGCAGCTTGTGACTTTGTCGCAAAAAAATACAGTTTAAACTATCAGCCAGCAACAGAGGTTATTGTAACTACAGGCGCTAGTGAAGCAATTGATATTGCCTTCCGTACAATATTAGAGGAAGGTGTTGAAGTTATTCTGCCAGGTCCTGTGTATCCTGGTTATGAGCCGATTATCCGCTTATGTGGCGCAACGCCAATTTACGTTGATATTAAAGAAAATGACTTTCGTTTTACAGCAGAGCTCATTGAACCATACATAACGGATAAAACGAGATGTATCGTTCTCCCATATCCAAGCAATCCGACAGGGGTCAGCTTAAATAAAAAAGAGCTAATGGCAATAGCTGATTTACTGAAGGACAAAGATATTTTTGTATTGGCAGATGAGATATACAGTGAGCTGCTTTTTGACGCAACACATGTTTCTATTGGCAGTTTCCTCAGAGAGAAAACGATTGTCATTAACGGGTTATCGAAATCCCATAGCATGACAGGCTGGCGCATTGGCTTTTTATTTGCTCCAGAAATTATTTGTCAGCAAATACTTAAGGTTCATCAGTACAATGTTACATGTGCCTCGTCTATTTCTCAACAAGCAGCCTTGCAGGCATTAACGGTTGGCATTGATGACAGTCTGCCAATGAAGGAGGAGTACAAAAAAAGACGCGATTATCTTTATTCCCGTTTGACGGATATCGGTTTAGAGGTCGTTAATCCAGACGGTGCCTTTTATTTCTTCATTAAGATTCCTGTGTCTGGCATAACATCATTTGACTTCTGCTTAGATTTAGTCGAAAAAGCCAATTTGGCAGTTGTTCCAGGCAGTGCTTTTTCTCCTTTAGGAGAAGGCTATTTCCGAATTTCCTTCGCATATTCTTTTGATACATTAAAAGAAGCTTGTGACAGGCTTGGCACTTATCTAAATACCATTAAATAATAGTAAGGATCTCTTCCTAGATGAAGAGATCCTTTATTGTTATTGCTGCCAATACTTATACAATGCTTGTGTACCGAGCTCGTCTTGTCCTAGAGCAGCAAGTCTGCTATATAAATTTTCTGCAAGTGCCAAGCCTGGAGTTTCCATCTCCATCTGCTTTGCTTCCTCCATAGCAATCCTTATGTCTTTAATGAAATGCTTAATATAAAAGCCTGGATCAAAATCCCCTTTAATAATTCTCGGCGCTAAATTTGACAGCGAAAAACTGCCAGCAGCTCCTGTTGTGATGCTTTTGAGAACATTATCTGGATTCAGTCCAGCCTTTTCTGCATAAACTATTGCTTCACAAACACCAATCATATTAGAAGCTATTGCAATCTGGTTGCACATTTTCGTATGCTGACCAGCACCGGCAGCACCTTGATAGACAATATTTGTTCCTAAAATTTCGAAAATTGGCAGTACAGTTGCGAAATCTTCTTCAGCGCCGCCAACCATTATCGAAAGCTTCGCCTCTCTCGCACCAATATCTCCACCTGAAACAGGAGCATCCAAGGCATGTATGCTTTTGCTCTTTGCTTCTCCATAAATTCTTTTTGCTAAGCTTGGAGTGGATGTAGTCATATCAATTACATATGTATTAGCTTGCGCATTGTTAATAATGCCATCCGTGCCTAAATACACCTCTTCTACGTCCTTCGGATAGCCAACAATTGTAATAATTACATTCGCTTTTTCAGCTACTTCTTTCGGACTCTCCGCCCAAGCAGCACCATCATTCAGCAATTCCTCTGCCTTTTCCTTCGTGCGGTTGTAAACGACAACAGGATAACCGCTTGTTATTAGGTTTCTGGCCATGCTTTTCCCCATAACTCCGACACCAATAAAACCAATTACAGTATTCTCATTAGTCAACATCCGATTTCTTCCCTCCAATTTCATAAAAACTATTGCTAACATTCATTATCATAACATATGGATTAATAGATGATGAGGAATGAAAACAAAAAAAAGGACTGACTAGGGAACTAGTCAGCCAAATAAGGGGAAAATGAGAATAGCTTAGCAAACTTAAAAAACTTTAAGTGCCTGTGCTTAGTTTAGTTTTACCCCCTTTAAGAGCATTCTAAACATTCATTTTCACTTTTTTATAAATTACTTTTTCTGTCTGATTAAGAAAGTTTAGCTGCTGCTTTAACAGCTTCCATAACTTCTTCCGTTGTGGACATTTGCAATGCTTTTTCAGCAAGCTCTTCCATTTCTTTTTTAGACAGGCTAAGAATTTGAGATCTTGCTTTAAGGATTGATGTAGCACTCATGGAGAATTCATCTAATCCTAAACCAAGCAATAATGGAATTGCCGTTTCGTCTCCAGCCATCTCTCCACACATACCAGCCCATTTGCCTTCTTTATGCGCAGCATCAATAACCATCTTAACAAGACGAAGAATGGATGGATTGTAAGGCTGATACAGGTATGAAACTCTTTCGTTCATGCGGTCAGCAGCCATTGTGTATTGGATCAAGTCATTTGTTCCGATGCTGAAGAAATCAACTTCTTTAGCGAATTGGTCAGCCAATACAGCAGTTGATGGAATCTCAACCATGATTCCAAGTTCAATCTTATCAGCAACTGTTACGCCTTCAGCAATCAGGTTTGCTCTTTCTTCTTCAAGCAATGCTTTAGCAGCACGGAATTCGTTTAATGTTGCAATCATTGGGAACATGATTTTCAAGTTTCCATATGAGCTTGCACGAAGCAATGCTCTTAATTGCGTACGGAAGATACCAGTTTCCTCTAAACATAGACGAATTGCACGGAATCCAAGGAATGGGTTCATTTCTTTTGGAAGCTCAAGGTATGGAAGCTCTTTATCCCCACCGATATCCAATGTACGAACAACAACTGGTTTACCTTTCATGCCTTCAAGAACAGCTTTGTAAGATTCGAACTGCTCATCTTCTGTTGGAAGCTGATCTCTTCCCATGTAAAGGAATTCAGTTCTGTATAGACCAACTGCTTCTCCACCGTTAGAAGTAACACCTTCTAAATCGTTTGGAGTTCCGATGTTTGCAGCAAGTTCTACATGCACACCATCAGCGCTGACAGTTTTCTCATTAACAAGCTTAGCCCACTCAGCTTTTTGCTCTTCATATTCTGCAGCGATTTTTTTGTAGCTTTCCACTACTTCTGGTGTTGGATTGATGTGAATTTCACCTTTCAATCCGTCAACAATTACTAAATCGCCGTTTGAAATCTCTTCCGTTACTTTTTTCGTTCCAACAACTGCAGGAATTTCCAAAGAACGAGCCATGATAGCAGAGTGAGAAGTTCTTCCGCCGATATCTGTAGTGAAGCCTTTAACAAATTGACGATTTAATTGAGCTGTATCAGATGGAGTTAAGTCCTCCGCAACAACTACAACCTCTTCTGAAATCATGCTTGGATTAGCTAGATGTACGCCAAGTAAGTGTGAAAGAACCCTTTTAGTTACGTCACGGATATCAGCAGCACGCTCTTGCATGTACTCATTATCCATTGATTCAAACATGTTAATAAACATATCTGTTGTTTCTTTTAGGGCAACTTCAGCATTTACTGATTCTGTATTGATTTTGTCTTCGATTGGAGCGATTAATTCAGGATCGCTCAATACTAATAGATGAGCTTCAAAAATAGCTGCTTTATCAGCACCTAATTCTGTGTTCGCTTTTTCACGAATAGCATCTAACTCTTGCTTAGAAGTAGTAAGAGCTTCTTGAAAACGGTTAATTTCAGCAGCAGCATCTTCTACTGTTTTCTTTTCAAATGATAAATTTGGTTCTACTAAACGATATGCTTTCGCAATGGCAATTCCACTAGAGGCCGCAATTCCTTGTAAAAAACTCATTATTCAGCAAGTCCTTCCTTTTTCAACGTTTCTTCTAAACCATTAATTGCTTCTGTCTCGTCACTGCCCTCAGCAATGATTTTGATATCAGCGCCTTGACCAATTCCAAGGGACATAACACCCATGATAGACTTAAGGTTAACCTTTTTTTCTTTGAACTCAAGGTTAATTTCTGAATCAAATTTGCTTGCAGCTTGTACTAAAAGCGTTGCAGGTCGTGCATGAATCCCTGTATCTGCGATAACTTTAAATTGTTTTTCTACCATTAATATCAAACTCCTTCATTCAAATAATAAATAAGATGGTTTTAGCCTTTTCAACTTAAACAACCCCATATAATAGTCAAGAACCGTTTATCCATAACTAATATATATTTCATAGCTACTATTGTAAACTGAAAGTATAAAAGATGTAAATTTTAAACCTGTCCCAATAGAAATCAAGCAGAGATTGTTCTGTTTCTTTCATAAAATCAACACTTTTATATATTATTTGACCATTATAGTTTTTTCCAAAGCATAAGAAAAAATGTAAATTATTGATAATTATCAGGCATTTAAGTTATTTTTAAAAAAGACATCTCAAAAGTAGGATAGCATTTCTTTTCCGATGAGACAATGAAAAATATTGCACATATTTAAAAAAAACATCGTCACTTAAATACGTGCTGTCCTCGCACCTTTAGCTTCGCGGCTCTGTAAGGTACTCATAAATAGCTCCTCCGCCCCTTTGAGCAATACCGCGGTAATGCTTAAAGTCTTCTCTCTTTACTAGCTCAAGGCGGAAGGTAAGAAAGTCTTCTTTACTTACCTTGTATTCTTTGATTTCCCCAGATTTCAATTGTTCTAACGCTTTAATAAATTCTTCCTGTAACATAATCTTGACTTTCCTCTCTTTTATTAGTGCATATATCATTTCTTATATTGTAAACACATATAAATATTATTATCATACATGGATAATGGAAACAAATTTGCACCACCCTGCATAGAATGTCCTTAAGGGCAAGTGCATTTAATTACCAATTTATTAAAACTATGCTATAATAGCTTCAATCATTATGATATGCATAATCTCGAACCAAATAACGAAAGCCCATAAGTCATGGTTCTAGTATATTTTCCGAGCTTAGAATCATATTTATTAGCGTTAGCATCCAAAAAGGAAAGCGGTTTATTTACGTTGAAACATAGAACGAATTAATAAACATTTCCTACTGTTCATCATATATCCATATTTCTTTACGGGGAAGTATTTTTAGTGCAAACTAAAATATACAGAATACTACAAATTTGGCATATAAGGAGAGAATACACATGAAGAGAGCTGAGGTTGGCAACATTATAGAATTTAGAGGCCTGCAAGGAATTGTGGAAAAAGTAAATGAGAATTCAGTAATAGTAGATTTGACATATATGGATAATTATCGCGACCTGGAATTAGAGCAAAGAACAGTCGTTAATCATAAAAATTATAAAATCCTTAAGTGATAAAAGCCGGCTTTCGAAAGCCGGCTTTTTTTTTAGAATTCCGTTTACTTTTTCCTGCTGGTATTTCCCTTGCTCAGGGTCTCATCTAGAGTTAATTACCCCATCCGAATGTTAGGAATTCTATTCTTCTGCTAGCTCTTTTTTTGTTTTTACTTTGCCATGTGGTTTTTGTTTTTGTTTACGCACTGTCCATTCTCGTTCTTCTTCTCTTTTTGATTTTGTCATTAATCTTACACCTCCTTTTTATCATCCTTGTTAGCTTAAACTTGTTAGCTTAATTTATCCTTCTTGCCTCGCTTTTTCTCCTTGTCCTTGTAAAGGTAGTTCTATTCTCTTATTTGTAAATGTTGTTGACCAAATCAAAAAAAACTGATAACATCACAATATAATTTTATATGCGAATAGCGTGCGTTGAATGTCATGGATGACACTATGACAGGAGCAGCTTCTGGAGAGACCTATTTTTAGGCACCGAAGGATTCACAATCTCAGGTAAAAGGACAGGAGAGTAACTGATCTATACTTTTATAGTGTATTCGTTATTCTTTCCTGAAAAGAAGATTGGAGAATTCCAATCTTCTTTTTCTGTTTTTAGGAAGGAATACCTTGCTCTTTAGACGTGTACAAAATGCAACTGTCTTTTTGAGGAACTGAGCTTTAGCTTGAACACTTACATAGTAATGGAAAAACAGCAGCAAAATATACTGTATATCCACTTTTAAGTTAGAAAGCAGGTTCAAAACAAAAGACCATCATAATAATGAGGTGATATAATGCAGCAGCGACGTGCAGTTGTAAGTGTAATTGGCAAAGACCAAGTAGGAATAATCAGCAAAGTAACTACAGTAATTTCAGAAAATAATGTTAATATCTTAGATATTAGTCAAACCATTCTACAGGACTTTTTTACGATGATGATGTTAGTCGATATTACCCAGAAGGAAAATCTCGATGAATTGCGTCAACAGCTAGATCAACTAGGTAATGAGCTGAACTTAAAAATTAATATCCAGTTAGAAGAAATATTCCAATCCATGCACCGCGTCTAAGAAAGAAGGGAAAACAGTGAAGATTGCATTAAATGAAATGATGGAAACAATCAATATGGTCCAAATGGAGAATTTGGACATCCGTACTGTCACAATGGGAATTAGCCTTTATGATTGTGCAGACTCTGATTTTGAAAAAATGAACAACGCTGTTTATAAAAAAATCACTACGTATGCAAGCAAATTGACAGAGGTTGCCGAAGCTGCTGAAAAAGAGTACGGTATCCCAATTATTAATAAGCGCATATCCATCACTCCGATTGCAGAAATCCTTGGAAATGCAACAGTAGAACAAGCAGTTGAACTTGCTAAAACATTAGATAAGGCTGCGAAATATTTAAATGTTGATTTTATCGGCGGATACTCAGCTCTTGTTCATAAAGGAATCACAAAAGGTGATCAAACATTGCTTGATGCCCTGCCTGAAGCATTGTCAGTAACAGACAGAGTTTGCTCTTCTGTTTCAGTAGCTACTACTAGAACAGGTATCAATATGGATGCTGTGAAACAAATGGGAATCATTATTAAAAATGCAGCTGAGCGTACAAAAGACCAAAACGGTCTAGCATGTGCAAAGCTAGTTGTATTCTGTAATCCTGTTGAAGACAATCCATTTATGGCTGGTGCTTTCCACGGTGCTGGTGAAGGTGAGGTTGTCCTTAATGTTGGTGTCAGCGGACCAGGTGTTGTATTAAGCGCGCTTCGCAAATATCCGGATGCTGATTTAGGAGAGGTTTCTGACATCATTAAAAAAACAGCCTTTAAAATTACGCGTGCAGGTGAGCTAATCGGACGAGTCGTAGCAGAAAGATTAGGCGTTCCGTTCGGTATTATGGATCTTTCCTTAGCTCCGACAAATGCCATTAATGACAGTGTTGCTGATATTTTAGAGGAAATTGGTCTTGAGCGTGTTGGTACTCACGGAACAATTGCGGCACTTGCTCTAATGAATGATGCTGTCAAAAAAGGTGGCGCAATGGCAAGCTCCTATGTTGGTGGGTTAAGTGGTGCATTCATTCCTGTCAGTGAAGATAACGGAATGATTCGCGGTATTATGGATGACAGCTTAACATTATCAAAGCTAGAAGCAATGACTTGTGTATGCTCTGTTGGACTCGACATGATTGCATTGACTGGAGACGTGTCTGCAGCAACCCTTTCTGCGATTATTGCAGACGAGGCAGCAATCGGCATGATTAACAAGAAAACAACAGCTGTTCGTGTCATCCCTGTTCCTGGCAAAAAAGAAGGAGAAATGGTTGAATTCGGCGGCTTGCTTGGAAGAGCTCCAGTTATGGGTGTCAACCCATACAGCTCCCAAAAGCTAGTTGACCGTGGTGGCCGTATCCCTTCCCCACTGCAGGCGCTTATCAACTAATAATAAAAAATGTCTGGCTCAAATGGAGTCAGACATTTTTTTGTGGAATTGGCTTTAACCATAATAGTAATAAAAACACGAGGCTGATATAGCCAAAAAGCGGATACAGTATTGACAGTAATGTGCCATAATGAATGAAGCTAATGGAATAAGACACGGCAAAGATAATCGCAATAATAAGGATGCTAGGGATTCTGATATATTGGCTTATTTGCCTTTCTAATCCGTACACATTGCCAATAACAGATGTGAAAATTTCCCCATATATAACGATAATATATATCCATGATAAATTAGGAGCAAGCTCTCTCATGATGGACGCCATTGGTATGGCATAACTGTCAACATTATCGAGCATGATTAATGTGAAGTGACTCGACAAGAGAATAAACATTAACGCAATTCCCCCAATTATCCCACCCCATTTTACTGTTTGGTCATCACCAATTTCAGATGCTGCCGGAACAAGCACGGCAATCGCCAAGGAAAGATTTAAGGCAGTATAAGAAAAGGGCGAAGTAATTCCGTTCCAGCTGAATATTGGTAAATCATCCATACGGTCAAGGAAGCCAGGCAATTGGATGGACAAGGTAAAGAGGATAAAGCTGAATGTAATCATAATAGGCACGACAAATGTGTTCACAGCAAATAAACCTTTCATGCCTACAAGCATGACGATCAATGATAGGACTATTGTAAAGATGACACCGAACGCTTTGCTTAAGCCGAGCTGCTCTTCAAAGACTGCCCCTGCCCCTGACAGCATGACCGCACAGACTCCGATAAGCATGATTAGCATAAGGATATTCACTAAACTGCCTGCCACTCTGCCAAACAGGAATATCGTAAATTCCTGATAAGATTTCGCTTTTATTTTGACGGATATCCTCATTAATTTCGAACCTAAGCTAGAAAATATTAAGCCAGAAGCCAAAATTCCAAAAAAACCAAGCAAACCAAACTGAGAGAAAAACTCTACAATTTCTTTTCCTGTTGCAAAACCAGCTCCTACAACAGTACCTACATATACAGCTGCAAGCTGAAAGGCTCCACTCCATTTGTTTTTCACGTATTTCCCTCCTTAACTAATCTATATGACAAAATGGACAAACAATGACGAGCATTTTCTTTGAAATCTTTATTTATTTCGTTTAAAGTGTCTGTAAACTTATTCTCAAAGTGGAAAGTTGTAGGATTTAGTCTAAATATGTAATTTCCAGGAATTTCATCAGGCAAAATAGTTGAAAGTCAAAAAAGGTCAAAGTATAATCATAATTACAAAAGGTCAAAAATGATCAAAACTCAAAAGGAGGATTTAAAACATGAAATGTCAATTATGCCAAACTAACTATGCGAATGTGAGCTTACGTTTTGTTCTTAACAATGAAGAAAACACAGTGAATTTATGCCACAACTGCTATCAGAAAGAAAAACAAAAGATGGCATCACAACCTAATCAAATGTTTTTCCAACAATCTTCCCCTTTTGATGAATTGTTTAAATCACTTAATCAAAACTTTCAACAATCAGGGGCAGAACAAGGAAAACAGGCTCCCGTTCCTAATAAAACAAACGGTATTTTAGATAAATTCGGAAAGAACTTAAATCAACTAGCTAATGCAGGACTTATTGATCCAGTAATTGGCCGCGAAAATGAAATTGAAAGAGTAATTGAGATATTAAATAGAAGAAACAAGAATAATCCTGTGCTAATCGGTGAGCCTGGTGTTGGTAAAACAGCCATTGCAGAAGGCTTAGCGTTGAAGATTTCAGAAGGAAATGTTCCTAAAAAGCTGAAAAACAAGGAAATCTACTTGCTTGACGTTGCATCATTAGTGACAAATACAGGTATACGCGGACAATTTGAAGAACGAATGAAGCAAATCATTCAAGAAATTCAAGAACGCAAAAACGTCATTGTCTTTATCGATGAAATTCATCAATTAGTTGGTGCTGGTTCTGCAGAAGGCTCCATGGATGCAGGGAATATTCTTAAACCAGCGCTAGCAAGAGGTGAGCTTCATATAATTGGTGCTACTACTCTTAAGGAATACCGCCAAATTGAAAAAGATGCTGCACTTGAAAGACGCTTCCAGCCAATTCAAGTGGCAGAACCAACAGTTTCTGCAGCTATCTCTATTTTGGAAGGAATTAAGGATAAATACGAAAAATTCCATGAAGTAGCATACACAGATGAAGCTATTAAAGCTTGTGTCGAAATGTCACACCGCTATATTCAGGACAGATTCTTGCCAGACAAAGCAATCGACTTGCTTGATGAGGCAGGTTCTAAACTGAATCTTGCTTCCAGCTACACAAACACAGATGAAATTGACAACCGTCTTGCAGAAATCGCGAAAGCTAAAGAAGCTGCATTAAAAGAAGAAAACTATGAAGCAGCTGCAACCTTACGTAAAGAAGAGCAAGAGCTTGAAAAAGCATTAAATAATCCTAATACAGAAAAGCCTGTTGTTGATGTTACGCTTATTCAAGAGCTAATCGAAAAGAAAACAGGTATTCCTGTCGGCAAACTGCAGCAGGATGAACAGCAAAAGATGAAGAACCTAGCAGAAAGCCTTGAGGCGAAAGTCATTGGGCAAGAAGTTGCCGTTCAAAAAGTAGCGAAAGCAGTTAAAAGAAGCCGTGCTGGTTTAAAATCAAAAAACAGACCAATTGGAAGCTTCTTGTTTGTTGGTCCAACTGGTGTAGGTAAAACAGAATTAACGAAAAACCTAGCAGCTGAATTATTCGGCAGCAAGGACAGCATGATTCGTTTAGATATGAGTGAATACATGGAAAAACACAGCATCAGCAAAATTATCGGCTCCCCTCCTGGCTATGTCGGCCATGAAGAAGCTGGACAATTAACAGAGCAAGTAAGAAGAAATCCTTACAGTATCATTCTATTGGATGAAATTGAAAAGGCACACCCAGATGTCCAATCCATCTTCCTGCAAATACTAGAAGATGGCAGATTAACAGACAGCCAAGGCAGAACAGTAAGCTTTAAGGATAGTGTCATTATTATGACAAGCAACGCTGGCATTGGTGGTCATAAACGCATTGTCGTAGGCTTTGAAAACAATGCTGCAATTGAAGAAAGCACACTGTTACAGTCATTAGGCAATTTCTTCAAACCAGAATTCTTAAACCGTTTTGATGCAATTGTTGAATTTAAAGCACTGGAAAAAGAGCATCTATTGAAAATTACCGATTTATTGCTAGCAGACCTGTCTGATGCTCTAGCAGAACAGCATATTTCCTTAACTGTATCGGATGAAGCGAAGGAAAAACTAGTAGAATTGGGAACACACCCAGACTTCGGTGCTCGACCATTAAGAAGAGTCATTCAAGAGCATCTCGAAGACAGCCTGGCTGATTTCATTCTTGATGAACCAGGAGCAGCAGAACTAACTGCTATATTAGAAGAAGATAAAATCATCATCCAAAAAGTGAACAGCAATACTGTTGTCCAATAATAACCTGTTAAAAACGCTCAGAGGAAATTCTGAGCGTTTTTTCCTCATTTAATTCCTTCAGCCTCACATCTTAGTCTATAAAAATATTGTATTAATTCGGATTCCATTTGCATGGTATCTCTTATACGAGCTAAAGTCCTTTTTCCGACACGTTTATCTATTAATCCTAATATTTTTATTAACAAATTGTTCTTATGCTGTTTTTTTGCTTTGCTCCATTTTTGTTTGTACATCTCAGCCCCCATAGCAATACCATCTTTTACCTTTATTCCAGCATAAAAAAAGATCGCGTCTGCTCTAAGATATTGATATAGTAAGGGGAAAAAAATTGAATTCCAACATACCTTCCCCACTTCCTATGAGACATCATTTTACTAAAAAAAATCTACATGGTAGAATAAACATTGGCTTTAAACTGAATCAATAGACTTTTTTACGTTATCTCTTTTCATGAGGTAAACTTATTTACAATACATATTTATACGCTGTAAGGAGCTATTTAAATGAAATATAAAAAAATAATAATGATGGGTACCATCTTCATGACAATACTTGCTGCATGTGATAAAGATACTGATAATGGCGGCACAGAAGAAGCTGTCCCTACTACTATCATCCAAAACAAAGAAATTTACCGTATTGCAGAGCCAGTTAAAGTTAGTGCTGCTAGAGGTGCGATTGTCAACAATGTTGATAATACGGTTGATATAAAAGAGCTAGAAATGGGTTTAATGGATTTGTCGACAGACTATTTCCCGACAGATAACTATTATCTTCAAGAAGGCCAATATTTGGATTCCGCTACGATCAGCAGCTGGATTGCCAGAAAGTCTAAGGATCAAAAGGACGGTTTAAATCCTACCCTCACAGAGACTGGCGATATTCTTAAGGATGAGAAAAAAAATCCGAAGATACTATCCCATGTCTTAGAGCAGGACTATGTTAATAGCAAAGGTAAAATCCAAGGTATTTCTTTAGCCGTTTCTTTAAATGAAATCTATTATATTCGTGCTACAGATGAAAAAGGATTGGTTTATACAGATGAAGTAGCTGTGGACACAACAGATAATGGCAAAAATGAAGTCGAAGAGCAAGGTAAAAGCATTGCTGAAACGATTCTTAAAAGAATTAGAGCAAATAGTGATATACCAGATGTACCGATATATTTGACTTTATATCAAGAGACAAATAAAGGAAATATTGTACCAGGTAAGTTTTTAGCCTCTTCTTATATTGATAAAAACGACAATACAATCGGTAAGTGGAAAGAAATTAAAAGAAACTACATTGCCTTCCCTTCCAGTTCTTTTGAAAGCTTAGACCGTTCTTTATCAAATGTACTTTCCACTCTTGAAGAAGATATTCAAGAACAATTTAAAGAACTTAATATTATTATGACAGGTAAGCTGCTTTATAATGAAGAGGAATTATCCAATATTACCCTTAATATTGAAGCACCAAATATTACCTCTTCTGAAACAACAGCATTAATTGAATATGTCGGCGGCAAAATTGAGTCACAAATCCTGCCAGACTATTTGCCAATCACTGTCCAGCTTTCAGGGACAAATGAAGCAGCGAAAGCTATTATGATTTGGGACCCTTCTGAAAAAGAGATTAAAACAGAAATATATGAATAAAAAACCAACCAGCAAGATACTTCTTGCTGGTTTTCTTTATCTCCTTCTAGGCACCTTTATCTTCCACACACATACCTTATAGGTAATAAAGGAACTTTTATATGCAGTCCTATTATCAAGCACATCCACAAAGCCTGCTGCCACCTGGCCATTATAAATATTCCAAGCAATTCCTAAAGCATCATTCAACAGCTGTCCCCCAGCTATACAGTATCAACAGAACCTGTATTTTTTGATCACTTATTAATGATTATCGAGAAAAACATCCGTATCGTAACGACTAATGGCACTTTTGACGGAATCCTAAGCGGTGTCGCTATTGATCATATTCAGTTGACAGTTGGAGAAGCACACTATCATATTCGTATTCCTCATATCGTTTACTTTGTCGGCAAGCCTTAATTTTTTTAGGAAAGCAGCGTTTAAAAATTAAAAAAGCACCCAAATTGTTACTTTTATCCAACAATTTGGGTGCCTACTATATTATAATTTACTGTCATCCACAGAGTTCAGCCAAGCGTCGATTTCACCAATTACCGATTCGACACAGCCATCTTCAAATGGAGATAACAGATTTGCCTTTTTAACCAGCTCTGTAAATGGCAGGCTTCCACCTAACTGACAAAGCTGTACATAATCTGCCCAAGCCTCCTTTTGGTCCTCTCTGGAACGCTTCCAGAACTGGAATGCACAAATTTGAGCAAGGGTGTAGTCAATATAATAGAAAGGAGATGTATAAATATGGGACTGTCTTTGCCAGAAGCCGCCATTCTCTAAGTAATCATTTCCGTCATAATCTTTATGCGGCATGTATTTTTGTTCAATTTTTCTCCATGCCTGCTTTCTTTCTTGCGGCGTCGCCTCAGGGTTTTCATAAACCCAATGCTGAAACTCATCAACAGAAACTCCGTATGGAAGGAATAACAAGGACGAGCTTAAATGAGAAAACTTATACTTATCGACATCTTCTTCGAAAAACAGCTCCATCCATGGCCATGTGAAGAACTCCATGCTCATAGAATGTATTTCAGCTGCCTCATATGTCGGCCAATAATATTCAGGAATATCGAAGTTAGCACCGCTCGAATAAACCTGGAAGGCATGTCCTGCTTCATGTGTAAGTACATCAATATCTCCAGAGGTACCATTAAAATTAGAGAAAATAAATGGTGCCTTATAATTTTCAATGAAGGTGCAATAGCCTCCGCCAGCTTTGCCTTTTTTTGCTACAAGATCCATCAGTCCGTCTTCATTTAAATAGCTGAAAAACTCTCCTGTTTCTTTCGACAATTCACGGTACATTTTTTGGCCGTTTTCAATAATCCAGTCTGCATCCCCTTTAGGAGTAGCATTGCCTGATAAAAAGTTAAATGGCTCATCATAATACTTCAATGCATTTACGCCAATCCGGCTCTTTTGTCTTTCCTTTAGTTTTGTCGCAAGTGGCACAATATGCTCTTTTACCTGGTCTCTGAATTTAGCTACCATCTCTGCATTGTAATCCGTACGATACATGCGGTAATAGGCTAGCTCCACAAAATTGCTGTAGCCTAATTTCTTTGCGATTTCCGTTCGAACCTTCACCATATCATCATATATGCGGTCAAGCTGTTCTTCATTTTCTGCTAAAAACGCAAATTTTTTCTCATTTGCTTCTTTCCTGACAGCTCTGTCCTTCGATTCTGCATATGGCTCCATTTGCGCCAATGTTCTTTCCTCACCATCAAAGATAATTTTGGCCGAAGCCATTAACTTTGTATATTCAGTGGAAAGCTTATTTTCCTGTTGCAATAATGTGACTACCTCGTCTGAAAACACTTTTAACTGTGCATCTGCCAATGCAAATAATTGCTTGCCCCATTTCTCTTCAAGAACATCTTTGAATTTAGATTGAACAAGAGCTTCATAGTACCTCGTTTCCAGCCCTTCCATTTCAGGAGAAATCTCGTCAATATAGTCTTGTTCTTGTTGATAAAATTCATCAAGGGTATCTACAGAGTGGCGCACATAACAAATATTAAATTGTGTGGAAACATCATTGCGCAGCTTGTTGATTTTTTCAATTGCAGATACTTGCTCTTCCACAACCTCAGCCGCATTAAATGCTGTTAATAATGCTTCCATTTCTTCTTTTATTTTGTTAACATCAGGTCTTTCGTATGTAAATTCTGAAAACTTCATTTGTTTTCCTCCAATCATTTTCTCTAAAAGGCTCCGTATATGCTCGAATATACGAAAAAAAGGCTTTATTATAGTTATGCCTTCTTTTTCTTATTATACGCCTTGCTGCCATATTCCTGCTTCCGGCTTATATTTTGTCTATATTACGATAATATTTTACAAAATGAAGAAAGAGGGGCAATTCACCCCTCTTTCTTCACTAGATCACAATTGTTTTCCGCTGGCAGAAAGCCCTAACCTTTTAACAAGCTGGATAACCGTATCCTTTTCCTCAGCAGAAAGCTCTGTCATTAACTCATGAATTCTCTGCTCATGGCTTGGAAAAATGGTTTCGATCATTTCTTTGCCGCTGTCTGTAATAGAAGCGAATGTTACCCTTCTATCTGTTGGACAAGCGACTCTTTTCAAATAACCTTTTTCCTCTAATTTATCCACAACATAGGTAATGCTTCCACTTGCCAGCAAAATTTTCCCGCCTATTTGCTGTAAAGGCTGATCACCTTTATGGTATAGCAGTTCTAAAACAGCAAACTCAGTTGGATTTAGTCCATATGTGTGAATTAGTTTATTGACATTTTCATTAATTGCACGATATGCTCTTGACAGCACGATAAATAATTTTAATGATTGATTTGTTTCTTCATTACCCATAGCCAATCTTCCTTTTTAAAAAATATCTCGAATTCAAATTAATTATACTTTTTTTCCTCTAATTTGTCAATTTATCCTCTTAAGCATACATTTTTCTTGATAATGACGCAATATGATTCTAATCAAGACATTCTCTAATACTCGAAAATACAACTATCAGCTTACTTCTCTTGTAATTTATGGTATATTATAAGTTTAAGATATAGACTTTATTTGCATGACAAACTGTTGGAGTAGAAATGATGATGAGCCTAAAAAAAATATTATTATATATAACTGTTGCCATTCTCCCGTTTCTTCTGGCTGCAGGAATATTGATAAACAATAAACAAAAAGAAGAAATTGGGTTGCATGACAAAAATGCATTCCGAATTGCTTCCACCCATCAGAGGCAGTGGGATACATATATAAATAAAACCATAAATGCACTGGATACAGTCAGTATCCTCCTTGAATCTTCTTCAGGAATAAATGAAAAAGACAAGACAGAGCTGTTTTTAAAGAAACTTCTTCTGCAAGAACAAATGTACGGAGGAATCTATATTCTTGATTCGGCCGGAAATAGAATTGCCGGAACCGACAGGAAGATTGAAGAAATGGCAATTACCCAGGAAGAGTATGTAAAGACATCCATTTATACAAAAGATACGACGGTTTCCAATAAAACAGAATATCTCGTAAATGGGCAAAAGGTGATTGGAATTGCTAAACCAGTCTTAGACGATGATAAGCATATAGAAAATATGATCATTGCCTTTTTAAGAGTGGATTATTTAACTAATATCATGGAAATGCTTACGCCTAAAGACAATATTTCTATAATAAATGAAGATGCGGAACTAATACTTAATATTAATGAGCCTATTAAACAAAATAGCACCACAATCGAATTACCGATGGATAGTTTACCATGGAAAATCGTTGTCGAGCAAAAGGATATCAACATTCAAAAAATCTTATACAAAAACGCGCTTTTACTCTTCATTTTCCTAGTCTGCTTCCATTTGCTCTACTTTGTTATCATTCTTTATATGCACAAGAAGCAGGCAGAACAAGAAAATAAAGAGAACGAATTGCAAAAGCTTGAATTAGTCGGCAATATGGCAGCCAGCTCCGCACACGAAATTAGACACCCTCTCACCGGGATAAAAGGGCTCGTACAGCTGTTAGGAGAAAAGCACACAGAGAAGGAAGACCAGTTTTATTTCTCTATTATTCAAAAAGAAATCGCTAGAATTAATGAGATTGTCAGCCAGTTTCTCATCCTAGGAAAACCAACAGAACAAAAAAAACAGCCAATAGACATAAAAACAATTGTTACAGAGTTAAAGCCTTTGATTGTATCAGAAGCGAACTTATTCAATGTGGAATGTCATTTCGAAATCGCAAAGAAAAAATTACTTGTTTATTGTAATGCAGATCAAATGAAGCAGGTTATTCTTAATATTACCAAAAACGCATTAGAAGCCATGGAAAACGGAGGCACACTTACGATCAAATTAAAGGAATTGAATAATCGTGTCAGCATTACTGTTTATGACACAGGAATAGGCATTCCTGAAAAAGAACTAAAAAAGCTGTTTGAACCTTTTTACACATCAAAAAACTCTGGAACAGGACTTGGACTTGTCGTTTGCAGACGGATTATCCAATCATTTGATGGGGAAATTTACCTTTCCAGCGTGGAAAATAAAGGGACTAAAGTAGATATTATTTTGCCGATAAGCGCAAATCTCTAAATAGACTGAGTAAAGTCCTTATGTAATAAGGGCTTTTTACCAGTCTGTATCTGTATTTTAAAATTAGTAGAAGGGATATAGTGATAGATGCATTATATTAAGCGTTAAAACTTCCATAACCCTTCAGCATTTTATTGAAGGTGTTTTTGTCATCATCCTTCATGCTGTTTTTCTAGTAATAGAAATCTTTCCTTATGTACACAAAGCTTTGTTATTTTTTCCAAATAAACGAATAACAAATAACAAGTCTAAACTATATATGGAATGAATAACATAATGTCCCAAGGAGACGTGAAGAAAGGATACTGACTACAGCCAAATATTTATCCCTTTTCTTTATTCCTAACGAAGGATACCAATCATCAAAAGAATGTCTTACAGTATCTTAGAAATACTTTGTGGTTTATATACAAGGTGCTTTGGCCAAACGATCATTGATTTAAATGACTTTTTCACAATATTCATTTTTGTCTTTTGCAGCCGAAGATGAAGCTGATACAGAAAAATAAGTTCATCCAGTTCCTGACTGTATCTCACTGTTTCCTCACTTGTATATCCTGTACGCAATGCTTCCTCTATCATCACCTCTCTTTTTCTTTGAATAGCAAGCAGTAATTCTTGTTTCCTCGATTGCACTTTCTTTCCTCCTAATCAGTTTTATATTAATTTTTTGTAAAGACAAATTTTCGTTTACTTGATGAATTATTACAAGAAAATAAATAAAAGTAAATAGAATCGCAATATTAGACATTTTTTTCTTTAAAATAGGCATTTCGTTCTATAATAATCAAATAATAACCTGATTTTCGACAAATAAAGCTTCAGAAACCTCCACAAACCTCCACAAACGTGAAGCGCTTACATAATATTTTTAAAAAATATTATCCTATTCCCTCGACTTTCCAGATTTTTAACATACAAAATTTTACATTACTCTCCCCTTCTTTTCGACTTTATCTCACAGTAAAAAACAATAACCCGCCTCATTCCAGCAGACGGGTTTCTTTAAACTATTTAATTGTAAGCTTACTCAGCCGTTCTACCGCTTCTAGCAGTCTTTCTTCAGATGTAAGCAAGCCTGCTCGAACGTACCCCTCCCCATATTCTCCAAACCCTATGCCAGGTGCGACAGCAATATGTGCCTTATCTAGTAAGTAGTCTGCAAACTCCTCTGAAGTGAACCCATTAGGAACCTTTAGCCATGCAAAAAAAGACCCGCTTGGAGCATCCACTTTCCAGCCGATGTTCTTAAGACCCTCAATAAATACATTCCTTCTGCTTTCATACATGCTTGTTAGTCTTTCCACTTCTTCAAATGAACTAGACAATGCTGTTATGGCTGCTTCTTGAATCGCACCAAAAAGACTGACATAAAGATGATCCTGATAAAGGTTTAAAGCAGAGATAACACTTTTATTTCCCACTGCAAAACCTACTCTCCAGCCAGCCATATTGAAGGTTTTTGATAAGGTATATATCTCAATGCCCGCATCTTTTGCCCCAGGTGTTTGCAGGAAGCTGATTGGCTTTTTCCCATCAAATCCGATTGCCCCATATGCAAAATCATGAACAACGCATATATCATGCTGGAGGCTAAGCGCAACTGTTTCAGCAAAAAATTCCTCTGTTGCAGTTGCTCCAGTCGGATTATTAGGGTAATTTAAAAACATTAATTTTGCCTTCTCAAGCACTGAATCTGAGATCTTGTTATAGTCCGGTAAAAAGTGATTTTTTTCCTCCAATGGCATCATGACCATTTCCCCTTGTGCAAGTGCAACACCTGACAAATAATCAGGATAGCCTGGATCTGGTACAAGCACCGTATCGTAAGGATTGAGTAGACATTGAGGTATTTCGACAAGGCCAGCCTTACCGCCAAACAGTACAGCAACCTCCGTCTCTGGGTCCAAGTCCACTCCATATTCTTTTTTATAAAATTTTGCTACCGCCTGTTTTAAAGAAGGGTAGCCTCTAAAAGGAGAATATTTGTGGTTAATCAGGTTTTCTGCAGCCCTTTGTAGACTTCTGACAATAAATTCAGGAGTTGGCTGATCTGGATTTCCTTGACCTAAATTAATAACATCATAGCCCTCTTTCACATATGTAGAAACTTTCCCGACAAGGGAAGCAAAAAATTGAACTGGCAGCCTATCCAGCAATGCCGATTGACGGAACTCCTTCATCCTTCTCCCTACTTTCCATAGAATCAATCTCTCCTGTTTATTTTTTAGCACATTGCCCACTAGAAAATATACAATTTTCAAACAACTTGTGTTATAACTGAACAAAGAAGCCAGTCTTTTCGCAAATATTGATTATTATTATAAGGGATATAAATGAGGATGAATAGAGGGTGATTCGTTGAGTTGGAATGTTAGTATTATTCAAATGGATATTGTATTTGGCGATCCGGAACAAAATTTCCTTGCTGCTGAAAACTGGATAAAAGCGGCATGTGAAGGAAAGGAGACGGATATTGTCATATTGCCAGAATTATGGACAACAGGCTATGATTTAACCCGCCTTAGTGAAATTGGAGACAGTCATGCGCAAAAGGCAATCAGCTTTTTCCAGAAGCTCGCCAAGACCTATCAGGTTCATATAATAGGTGGCTCTGTCGCTAACAAAAAGGACGATGGCATATACAATACACTCCTTGTCATTAATAAAGAAGGTCAGCTTGTTCATACATATGATAAACTGCATTTGTTTCAGCTGATGGATGAGCATCTTTATTTAAAAAGTGGAAGCACAACTGGGCTATTTACATTGGATGATGAAATCCTTGCAGGGATGATCTGCTATGACATTCGGTTTCCTGAATGGGTTCGCACCCATACTTCAAAGGGTGCAAAGGTATTGTTTGTTTCAGCAGAATGGCCACTCGCCCGTCTTGTCCACTGGAAAGCACTATTGATTGCAAGGGCAATTGAAAATCAATGCTATATAGTTGCCTGCAACAGAAGCGGCTCAGATCCTAAAAATGAGTTTGCAGGACACAGCCTAATAATAGACCCATGGGGAGAGGTCATCGGTGAAGCAGGCGAAAAACAGGAAATCCTGACAAGGACAATTGATCTAGCAAAAGTAACTGAGGTGCGGGAAATGATTCCGATTTTTACTGACAGAAAACCAGAATTTTATTAATAAAAAAGACCTAGACAATAAGGAGGAATTCTAAGTAATTCCCCATAATTGCGCAGGTCTTTTTTTGTCGAGGTAAAAATTGAAATTCGCCTAACTGTCTCTTAAGATTTAGTCTAATTTACTTCGCCCACATCTCTTCCGGATTCAATTCATATATATTATTTTCTCGATACATGAAGTGATTAATAATAAACTCTCTTCGAATGGTAGCATAATCATCAAAGTACCTTTTTATATAATCATTAAGCTCTTTTTCCTCGTATTTCTTTCCTTCCTTAAGCCCTTTGACAATATGGCGGAAAATAATCAGCTTCTTTTTCCTTTGTGCAGGAATGTTTTTCAGCTTTCCATCAGCACCAATAAAATTATCGATAATTTTTGCTGCTTCTTCGTTTGTGACCTCCACTTCATCCGCCCCTTTCTCAAATTGAAACAGCTTAATAAGCGCATCCGCCTGATGTGTTATGACCGATTTGTTTAAATAGAAGTAAATCGTGTTTTTTTCTCTGCGTTCGTATACGACATTTATTTCCCGGAGTTTCTTTAAATGATGTGTGATCGTTGGGGCTGTTAAGCCTAGCTTCCCAGCAAGCGCTTGGCCATTCCAAGGCTTTGCAGCGAGCAAGGAGATAATTCTGATTCTTGTTGGATCACCGATTGTTTTATGAAAAGCAACTAATCTGTCAAGCTGCATATAGGACCTCCTTCGATTAGATAATCATCTAATTAGATGATAATAAAAAGACTTCTTTACGTCAAGAAGTCTTTTTCGGTAAAGCTTTTTTATTGTATTTTTTTTCGTGGTAAGTAAATATGAAATTTAGTCCCTACTCCTTCTTCTGATTCTACCTCTATTTTTCCTTCATGCTCTTTAATTATTTTAAAAGAAACCATTAACCCTAACCCAGTCCCCTTTTCCTTCGTCGTATAAAAAGGTTCCCCAAGCTTTGCGAGTTTTTCCTTGCTCAGACCGATACCATTATCTTCAATGATGATATGAAAGTAATCCGGCATCGGGTTTATACTTGCCTTAATTTCGCCACCGGATTCTAATACCTCCATGCCATTTTTCACAATATTAATGAATACTTTTTTTAATTGGTTTGGTTCGCAAAACATTTCTGTGTTCGAATTAGTATACAGTCTTGTAAATTGAACATTAAATAGAACTGCTTGGGCATTTAGCAGATCCAATGTTTCATTCATAATTTGCTGCAGATCCGCCTTGACAAACCTAACATTTTGCGGCTTTGAAAGGAGCAGAAATTCATTAATTATCGTTTCAATCCGGCTAAGCTCTGACTTTATGACTGTAAAATACATCGCATGCTTATCCGTCTCATTGCTGCTTTCTAATAATTGAATGAAGCCTTTCAGTGCCGTCATCGGGTTCCTTATCTCATGGGCAATTCCTGCTGCAAGCTCACCGATGACATGGAGTGTCGAAGATTTTCTGATTTGCTCTTCCAAAATAGCATATTCTGTAATATCTCTTAATGTGGTTATACTGCAGCCTGAATAGATATTATATTTGTTCCGAAACTCTAACTGTGTCCAATCGTCACCATTGAATGTGGCAGTATAAATCCCCCTGTTTTGTCCTTCATTCCTAAGTGAAAGTAGTTTTGGCTTAATCTCTTCTCCAATTGTTTTCCCCTCTGGCAAATAATCGAGCAGATTCACGCCAATTAAACCTTCCTTATCTTTAGAAAGTAAACGCAATGCTGCTTTATTAATATCAATGATTTTGTAATCTTTGTCCCAAAGAATAACCCCATCAAATACTTCTTCAAAGATTGTTTCAAACATGCTTTTACTGTCAAGGAGCTCAAGCTCCATTTTATAGCGACTTGTTATATTTCGAAAAATGCTCATATGCAAACCATCAACAGAATGAAGCTTTGTTGTAAACTCTAACAGCTTTTTTTGTCCATTAGGCATCAAAAACATAAGCTCATCACGATGAGATTTTTTTAAACATAAGTTTTCCATAATATGGAGATAGCTTTTATCCTTCTCATACACATAGTCACTGATTTTATGCTGCATCATTTCTTCCTGAGTGCTCTCAAAAATCCCTAAAGCAGCTTTATTTGCTTTGGTAATTTGCCCATTTTCCTTCCATAGGACAATCCCATCAAGCGCCTCTGTAAAGAAATCATGAAATAAGGCGGCATCCTTATGCTGCCTTTTTTCCAGGTTGCGCATATATGTGACATCCTTAAATACTGCCAAGTAATAAGGATATTTGTTAATACTTGATATATGTATTTCCGCATAGGAGCTTTTTTCATGATTTTCTATAAACAAGCGTTCTGTTTTTTCGGCTTTCTGCTCTGGGTGCTTGCTTACCCATGCCCACAAGTCATGTCTGTGCTCTTGCGGGAGATAATGGCTAAGGTTGCGTCCGACCATATCTTTTTTATGAATGTAGAAAATATCCCTTATTGCACTGTTTGCCTCAAGGATTACTCCATTTCCATTCAAAATTACCATACCCTCACTGGAATTTTCGAATACAGCCTCTTTCAGCTCCTTCACCATTTCCCTGCAATTATTATCATTTCTCAGCCTTTTGTTTTCTTGTTCTAAAAAGCTGATTTTTTTCTTCAGCTGTTGGATTTGCTGCATCTCATTTGTATAGATCTCACCAGACAAGGATTTCCCGCCTCTCGTAAAACTTGGTGCATTATTTATTCTACAAAATTCGAGAAATTCCTTTTCATTTATAAAATAATTGCTGATTATTGTCCGATTTACAAAAAACAATCTGCCCTTTTTAAGCAAAAATTCAGACGATTGCCTTATACTTCTATTTACAAAAACACGAAAATGTTTACAAAAACATTGCAGTTGTATTAATAACTCAATAATTCGTTAACAACTTGGAAAAAGAAGTTTAGCTACTGTTTATATGTGCTATAAATAGTAGTGGCTAACAGCCAATCGTGCCTCTAAGAACGAATGGGTTCTAAAACTGGCATAGCAGCTTTATAAGCTTGCGAGAAGGGAGTCTAGTGATGAAACAGGTCCGAGATTATTACTTTGATAATGCGAAGTTTCTTTTGATTTTTTTCGTTGTATTTGGACACTCTATCCAATCTTTTACTAATGATAGCAATAGTATTTATAGCTTATACAAAGTCATCTACACTTTTCATATGCCGGCATTTATCCTGATTTCTGGTTTTTTTGCAAAAGGAATTTATGAGGAAGGCTATGTGCAAAAATATTTAAAAAGGCTTATATTGCCGTACATTATCTTTCAGCTCATTTACAGTGTCTTTTATTATTATCTTTATGGAAAGTCTAGCTTTACAGTCGACCCGTTAAGCCCACACTGGTCATTATGGTTTTTAATCAGCTTATTTTTCTGGAACATGCTATTATTAGGATTCTCGAAAATGAAGCCACTGTATGGCTTGGGCATTGCGCTAATTCTCGGCTTAGCAATCGGGTTTGTTGATTGGACCTCAAGCTATTTGAGTCTTACGCGAACTTTCGTTTTCTTCCCTCTGTTTTTATTAGGATATTATATGAATAAAAAACACTTTGAGTGGATTAGGACAAAGGGTTTCAAAATTGGAGCTATTATTATTTTTGTAGTAGTATTCGCAGGGTTCTACTATTTCCCAAGTATTAATTATCAATGGCTTTTAGGTTCAAAACCATATGATGTATTAGCCTCTTCTGCTTTAGAAGCCATACTTGTAAGAATTGGTTTTTACTTATTGAACTTTTTAATGATTTTTTGTTTCTTTGCCTGTGTCCCGCAAAAAAAGTATTTCTTTACACGCTTTGGCAAAAACACGCTTTATGTATATTTATTACACGGATTTTTTATCCGTATCTTTCGTACAACAGATTTACAGGAGGCATTTACAACACCGAAATCTTATTTTCTAATTGTGCTTTTGGCTTTCCTGTTAACACTTGTATTGTCGAGTAATTTAGTTGCCTCACTTGCACAGCCGTTTATAGAATTTAGAACAACCAAAATGCAGAAATGGTCAACTAAGGCAAGCTATAAAGAGAAGCTGTTTTAAATCTCTTCCCTTTATAGCTGCTAAGAATAACTCAGGGGTTGCCCCCCTGAGTTATTTTCGTTTGCCGCTTTTTACTTTACCTTTTGTTAATGGAGCTGTATCGTAAAGCTTACTTGCATTCAGGTCACCAAATTCCATGCCGAATTCTACATTAGCTTCTTCTTGTTTTTTATTGTTTGTTTTTTTACTCATAATTATCTCCCCTCTCTTCCATGCTTGGAGTTTCGGTTGGCATGCTTCATCGGATCTTCGCCGCGATTAAATTCAGCAGAGAATTCCGTTTCTTGAGTATTTTTTTTAGGCGTTTTGCTGTATTTTTCGACCGCATTATATTCAGCCTTTCTTTTTGCCATATTAGATCGTCTCCTTTAGTGGAATGATACGAGCTTATTTTCTGCAAGTTCTAAGAAGCTATTCGCTAAAAAATGATAGGCAACAAAACCAAAAAAAGCCAAGGCAGATGCCTTAGCCAATAATGATTCTTTCTTTCGGGTAATGGAAATTATCCTTTTTCTCTTTTCCTCCGATAATATAAATGAAGGATGTTAAGCCGATTCTACCAATAAACATCAAAATCATAATGACACATTTTCCGACACCTGACAATTCAGGAGTTAAGCCAAGTGACAAGCCCGTCGTTCCGAAAGCAGAACATACTTCAAATAAAATTTTGATGAGTGGTGCATCCTCCGTAATACATAGAATAACTGTTGCGATGAAGCATAAACAAAAGGCTAAAATAGTTACAACCATCGATTTAATTATGTCTTCCTCATGTATTTCTCTTTTAAAGATCTTGATATGACGATTGCCGTTTGCATAATGGTAAATAAACAGCAGGTTCAAGGCAAATGTTGTCGTTCTGATCCCACCGCCGACAGAGCTTGGTGAAGCACCGATAAACATGAGAATACAGAAAATCACTAATGTTCCCATCGTATAATCATTTAAATCCATTGTTGCTAAACCGCCGCTCCTCGTTGAAGCAGAGTGGAAGAATGCGTTAAAAAAGATTTGATGCCAATTCATCCCTATAAAATAATGATTTGACTCAATTATGATGATGCTGACTGTTCCAAATAACAGCAACAGCCCAAATGTTAAAGAGGTCAGTTTTGTAAATAAGGAAAAACGAAAAAGCTTTCCTGGATTTTTCGGAAACAAGTAATTTTTCACTTCTATTAAAACTGGAAACCCTATTGCTCCAAGAGTAATTAAAATAATATTGACCAATTGGATAAAGTAATCATCTTTATACGGAACGAGCGAGTTACCACTCAAATCAAAGCCACCATTTGTCGTCGCACTAATGGAAGCGAAGAGTCCATGGACAAATGCATCCTTCCATGTGGGAAAGTATTGATGTAACTGCAGTGTAAGCACAATTGCACCAACAAGCTCAATGATCAAAATTAGCTTGATGATTTCCCTGATGAGCTGGACAAGACCGGACAAATGAGATTGATTATGGTCAAGCATAATGAGCTGCCGTTCCTTTAAGCCGATTTTTTTACGAAGGAGCATCCAAAAGAATGTTCCAAGAGTCATAACACCTATTCCTCCAAACTGAAGGACAAACATTAAAATAAAGATGCCAATTGTACTATATGTATCAGATATATTTATTACAGTCAGCCCTGTCACACTTACAGCACTTATCGCTGTAAACAGAGTATCCATAAATGGCACATGGACACCTTCTTTGTGAGCTATCGGCAAGCTTAATAATATAACGGAAGCACTGACTGCCAGTAAATAATATCCTGTTATTATTTGAGCTGGAGTGAACTTATTCAGCATCTCCCTTACCGTTCTTCTCATGTTCATACAAATCCCTTCTATTGCAAGCACAACTATAATAAAAAACAAAAGCGGATTCCTATTATCTCCCCATTACACAATCTTTACCACTTATGAAACAGGAGAAAACCCCACATATTATTAGTACAGAAATTAATATTGCTAAACATACCTATTATCAGGATAATAGCTTCTTGTTGCTAACGATATTTATGTTCTGTACTTTATTATTCAAGGAGGCAAATATATCATGTCTAGTTCAAATAAATTATTAGTTCCTGGAATTGAACAATATTTAGATAGCATTAAATATGAAATCGCCCAAGAATTTGGTGTTAATTTAGGTTCAGACACTGTTTCTAGAGCAAACGGAAGTGTCGGTGGAGAAATTACAAAACGCCTTGTTCAACAAGCTCAAGCAGAGCTATCTGGCAAAACTCAATAATAACTATACCTTAAATTCACAAATGCACAAAGGAAAATATAAAAAAGGAAATAATGTTTGCTCTCTTTGCAAAAGCAAAGAATTGGCGCAAGCATTATTTCCTTTTTATCATTTAGCTTTCTTCTGCTGTTTCTTGTGCTTTTTTCCCTGAAAGGAAGTAGCCGCCCACAGCAATGATTAACAATACACCCCAGAAAATAAACTTCCAAACCTTTGATTCTGGAAAATGCTCATCAAGTACAGCAACCTCTGGATGTGCTAGAGTAAATACTGCCAATTTCACCCCAACCCAGCCGACAATCATAAAAGCAGCTGTCTCCAAGGTTGGTCTTGTATGAAGAAGTTTCACAAACCAGTTTGCCGCAAATCGCATAATAATTAATCCGATAATACCACCAAGAAGCATAACCGTAAACTGTCCGCCGTCGATACCGCCAACATTGAACCAGCCTGTTGGTGTTAAAGTTATTGCCAATGCAACAGCAGCAAGCATAGAATCAATTGCAAATGCAATATCAGCAAGCTCTACTTTTAATACAGTCATCCAAAAACCGGACTGTTTCTTTTCTTTCTCTTTCTCTTTTTTATTCCTGTGTGCAAACTTCCCATATAAATTATGGAAGCAAATATACAATAGGTAGACTGCACCAAGAGCTTGAACCTGCCAAACGTCAACCAGAATAGAAATCATGAATAATGTGGCGAAGCGGAACACAAATGCACCAAATAAACCGTAGAATAAGGCTTTTTTCTGTTGCTCTGGAGGTAAATGCTTAACCATGACAGCCATTACAACCGCATTGTCAGCTGCCAAAATCCCTTCCAATCCAACTAAAATCAGGAGCACCCAACCATACTCTAAAAGCAATGCAAAATCCATCTTTTCTCCTCCTATCATTTATTCTTGTATACCCACTGGATTTCCCCTATTAACAGGTTTAGCTGTGCTTTCTGTTTTTATGTACAAAAAAGCGCAAAAAAGACCTTTGCCAAATAGGCAAAGGTCTTGCTAAGCACTTTTATCGTGCCAACAAAGCCGATGGTACTAAGACCATGAACTGACGACTTTGTTTTAGGTATGAACCTAAAAGCTACTCCCCTTTGAGTAGATATACAATTAATATAAAGCTATTATATACAAAAGATTCTGTTTTTGCAATCAAAAACAGAAAAAAAATAAACAAGACCTGACAATTTTTAATCTCAAAGTTAGTATCGTTGTTTATTCTTTATTCGGATTGAACTGTGCCTTAAAAAACAATATAGCGTACTTGACTAAAAAGCCACTTATGATTCCAGGAATCAAAAAGATCATTGGCGTAAATATAGGACCTGGAAAGATACCGAATACTTCAAAACGCGTTGAATACATGACCCCCACTGTTACAAAATAAGCACTAAAAACAAATGGCAAAAATGCATATTCCTTGTGCTCCTTTAAAGTTGACTTGTATGCATCCCACATCGCAAATAAATATAAACAGGGATAAAACATAATCCACTGAAAATCAAGGGCATCTATGGAGGCTTGCATATTGCCTAAAAAGCTTTGCATGATTGCTAAATTAAAATTACTTTGCACGTTAATGATGAATTCCAGCACTACTAAAAGAGTACCTTTCCAATATTGTTTCATCAATAACTGGCTGAAGCCAGGTAGTGCAATGCTCCACATTATCGCCTCTAGTTTACTTAGGTCCCTCATCGGATATCACCATCTAATTCTTATATACCTTTTCATTTTTTCATTTTTAGCTAAACTTTGTTTTTTTATTCAGTATCTGCTCATGTTAGCAAAAAGAATTTACAGGGGAATCAGAATTCGACAGCTAAAAAAAGAGAAGATGATAGAAAAAAGAGCCATTTCTGGCTCTTTTTACAGAATCTGTGATAAAAATAGCTTTGTTCGTTCATGCTTCGGGTTATCGAATAGATCTTCTGGTTTACCCATCTCTACGATTTCTCCTTTATCAAATAAGATGATTCTGTCTGCGACTTGGCGTGCAAAGCCCATCTCATGTGTGACGACTAGCATTGTCATGCCAGAGTCAGCAAGTGTCTTCATGACATCTAGGACCTCTTTCACCATTTCAGGATCAAGTGCTGATGTTGGCTCATCGAAAAGCATAATTTTCGGCTGCATTGCCAATGCTCTGGCAATTGCCACACGTTGCTGCTGTCCACCAGAAAGTTGACCTGGATACTTATTTGCTTGCTCTGGAATGCCGACTCTCTCAAGCAGCTCCATTGCAATTTGCTCTGCCTTTTTCTTCTTCCATTTCCTTACCCAAATAGGTGCAAGTGAGATATTTTTTAGGATTGTCATATGTGGAAACAAGTTAAAGGACTGAAAAACCATGCCTGTTTCTTTCCTTATTTCTTCAATATTTCTCAAATCATCAGTCAGAGCAATATTATCGACAAGGATAGAACCTTTTTGAAACTCTTCTAACGCATTAATCGTTCGGATAAATGTTGATTTTCCAGAGCCTGAAGGACCAAGTACAACGATGACCTCTCCTTGCTTAACCTGCAGGTCAACATCCTTTAAAACGTGATGATCACCATACCATTTGTTTAAGCCTTTTACTTGAATGATATCCTCTCTTTGCTCTAATGGTGTTGCTAGCTTTTCTACTGAAAATACACTCTCCATCCTTTTCCCTCCTCTATTAGCGACTGCCTGCACTTAATGATTTTTCCAAAGCTTTGCTGACATGTGACATTAAATAGCAAAATATAAAATACATTAATGCAATAAATACATATAGCTCCATATACTTTCCTAAATACTCTGGATTTGCTGCTACCTTTTTGGCCATTCCAAGAAAATCTGCTAATCCAATCACCGCAACTAGTGATGTATCCTTAAAGATGGCAATGAATTGGCCCACCATTGCTGGGATAACTGCTTTTAATGCTTGAGGCAAAATAACAAAAATCATCATTTTGAAGTTATTTAAGCCTAGTGCCTGTGCTGCTTCAAATTGGCCTCTTGGGATGGATTGAAGCCCGCCCCTGATGTTTTCCGCTAAGTATGCTGCACTAAACAGCGTGAAGGCGATCATAGCTCTAAGAATATTATCAATTTGGATTTCTCCGCCAATAAACATCGGCAGAAGCAATTGACCGATAAATAAAATCATAATTAATGGCATACCGCGAATAATCTCAATATAAACAATACATGTATATTTAATGACCGGAAGCTTGCTTCTTCGGCCAACAGCAAGCAGAAGTCCGATTGGGAATGAGCATATAATGGCAACAGACGCTATCACCATCGTCAGTAAAAATCCGCCCCAAACATTTGTGCTTACAGGTTCAAGAATGCCAAAACCATTAATAATTCCCACTGAAATAGGAATAATTAAAATCCACAGAACTAAGACGGGTATCTTTAAAACAGAAAGTTTTCTGCCAATTGCATAAAACAAGTAAATAGAAGCAATGCTTATACCTAAATATATCTTTGTAATGGATTCCGTGAACGGAACAACAGCAAAAATCAACATAATGACAGATAGGGCTATCGCAACATGGCCAATAACATTCCTCCATAATCCCCATGATGCACCAAATAATACAGATATTAAAATTACAGCGGTCCACAGCCTCCAAATTTCCTCCATCGGAAATTGACCAACCATCAAGAGTCTCAAGTTTGCTGTTACAACACTCCAATCACTGTCAGCTAAAAATGTAGTAACTTTAGCGATAACATATCCTGTAAACATGGCAGCAATAATCGTTAAAATTGCATTTTTCCAATCCTTAAAAAGATTGTTTTTCAGCCATAGCTGTAATTTCACCAGCCTGCTGAGGGAATTAGATTTCACTAAATTTCCACTGTTGCCAAGCCTAACATTATCCACTTTGCCTCACTACCTTTCAACCAACTGGAATTTTTTATTAAAGAAATTCATGAACAGTGATGTACCTAAGCTAAACAGTAAATACACAGCAATCATAATAAGAATAGTTTCAAAGGTATGTCCTGTCTGATTAATAATCGTATTGCCGATTCCGACTATATCCTGATAGGCTACAGCCATTGCTAAACTAGAGTTCTTGATTAAGTTTAAGTACTGGCTCGTTAGCGGAGGAATAATGATTCGGATAGCCTGTGGAAAGATGATAAGCCTTAATGCTGTTGGGCTTTTAAAGCCCAGTGCTTGCGCTGCCTCTGACTGTCCTTTTGGCACCCCTAGTATACCTGCGCGAACAATTTCTGCTATATATGTGGATGTATAGATAGACAATGCCACTAGCATCGACAAGAAACCAATTGATAAGGATGTTCCGCCCACAAATGCATTGCCATTGAATTCTGGTACTGATACACCAAACGGCCCATTACCTATAATGAAATAAAAAAGAATAAAGCCAAGTGCGAATACGGCGATGCTAGACAATAGCGGATGCGTTTGTTTGCCTGCATTAATAGCTATGGAGGTTAACTTTTTGAAAAGAAATACGGTGACAACAGCTAATACAATAATAACTGCTATCCATGTTAATGAATGATCATGTACGGTAAACCAAGGAATAGCTGCGCCTCTGTTCGAAAAATAGAAAGAGCCGATTGATGCCGCATCCTCAATCTTGGGCATTGGCAGGAAAACTGCGAAGTTCCAAATGAATATTTGTACCAATAGTGGTGTATTACGGAATACCTCAACATATACTGTAGCCAATTGACGAATAAGCCAGTTTGAGGACAAGCGTGCAATCCCCATAACAACTCCAAGCACGGAAGCGATTATGATACCGAAAAAGGAGACTTTGAGTGTATTTAATAAGCCTACGACAATTGCTCTTTTATAGGGATCATCCGGTGTATAGGAAATCAGTGATTCTGCGATCGGAAAGGATGCCTTTAAATTTAAATAATCTAACCCTATTTTCAAACCAATTTGATCTAGTCCAGACTGAACATTACGGACCATTACAGAAATAGCAAAGCCCACTAGTATAATAAACAGTACTTGGATAAATATCGGCAACATTTTTTTGTTCCGCCATAGAGGCGTTACTGTTTTTTTATTCTCCACCTTGTATGCCTCCCTTAGCTAAAAGAATAGGCCTGCTAGAAAAGCACTTTTAGCAGGCCTTCTTTAAATGGTATAAAAACGTTTTTAACGGAATGGTATGGAGTATTGTAATCCGCCATCACTGTATAATGCGTTTTGCCCTCTTTCAAGCTTAAATACAGTGTCTGGTCCAAGGTTTCTATCATAAATTTCTCCATAGTTACCAACTTGCTTGATTACTTGGTAAGCAAAATCATTAGGTATGCCAAGCTGTTCTCCTAAATTATTGCCGCCAACACCGAGTAAGCGTTGAATTTCTGGATTATCACTTTCCAAAAATTCATCAACATTGGCAGATGTAATGCCAAACTCTTCCGCTTGGATTGTTGCATATACAATCCAGCTTACTGCATCCTTCCATTTTTCATCATTATCAAGCACTGCTGGTGCTAATGGTTCTTTAGAAAGCGTCGCATCAAGAATGACATGTGCATCTGGATCTTGTAGCATCGATTGACGTGATACTAAACCTGATTTATCTGTTGTCCATGCATCTATAGAGCCTGACTCGTACGCTGCGATAACAGCATCTGCATTATCAAATGTTTGCGGAGTATAGCTTACTCCAGCTGCTTTCATTTGATCGGCAAGATTTAATTCTGTTGTTGTTCCTGTTTCTACGCCAATTGTTTTTCCCTCTAAGTCTTCTAATGTTGTAATATCACTGTCTTTTGGAACCATGATTCCCTGTCCATCATAAAATGTAACCGGAGCAAAGCTTAAACCTACCTCAGCATCTCTGTTTGTCGTCCAAGTCGTATTGCGGATAAGAACATCCACTTCTTTCGATTGAACAGCTGTGAAACGGTCTGTTGCAGATAGCGGGCGGAATTCCACCTTATTTGCATCCCCTAAAACACCAGCTGCAATCGCTCTGGCAAAGTCAACATCAAAACCAGTGTTCTTTCCATCAGAACCTATGTAGCCGAAACCAGGAAGTGCATCATTTACCCCAGCCTTCAACGTTCCCCTCTTAATTATTGTTTCTAGCATACTAGTCGATTTCGAACTTTCTTTTCCACTGCTGCTATTGGACTCCTCTGAATTACCAGAGCAGCCTGCCAATGCCAATCCAAGTACTAGTAGCATGCTAAAAAGTAATGATAAATTCTTTTTCATTCTGTTTCCCCCAATATATTTTTTTATAAAAATATCAGTTTAATTTAAGAGAATATTCAAAATATTTATTGCGTTATTCTAGACTTTTCCTAAATTAAAATGATATTCATACCTAAGTTATCACTCTATACTTATTGTTAGATAACCTAACATATGTCTGTTAATAATTATTACAACTTGGTTTTATTATACCTAAATCTTCCTCGATTACAATTATTTTTTAGAAAATTTTAATTTTTATAAATAATTAAAATAACAAATAATTATATAAATACATTAAAATTCCTTGATTTACTTATATTAAGTCTATCGAAACAATTTAATTCATTAGTTAGTAAACCTGATTTCCTCCTTTAATCCCTTTACATCTACCTCGTCTTTCCTGGTTTATTTTCCTGCACTCATTATCTCAATATATTGTTCCAACAATATTAATCGAATAAACAATTGTCCAAACAATCAAAACTCTCATTATCACGTTAACAAAACTAACATCAAAACCCGCAAAAAAAAACAAGCGATTATATAATCGCTTGTTTTTTTGTTAATTTTCTTCTGAATCCATTGGGTTATAAAGTTTAACTTCTGGATTTTTGTCTTGGAACCAGCGTAAGGCAAACTCATTTTCAAACAAGAATGCTTTTTTGCCATAACGGTCCTCAACTAACAGACTTCTGCCGCTGGATAAGTTTTCATTTACTTCCTCATCCACTGTCCATCTGGCAATTTTAGAACCGACATGCTCCATAAGCACATCCACATTATATTCATTTCTCATTCGGTGTTCAAATACTTCGAATTGCAGCTGACCAACAGCACCAAGCAGATAATCCTCTGTTTTTACTGTTTTATAAAGCTGTATCGCACCTTCTTGAACAAGCTGCTGTATCCCTTTATGGAAATGCTTTTGTTTCATAACGTTTTTCGCTGTTACGCGAACGAAAAGCTCTGGAGTAAATTGTGGCAGCTTATCGTATTGGAACGTGTTCTTATTTACAGTAAGTGTGTCACCAATTTGATAAAATCCAGGGTCATATAACCCGATAATATCACCGCTGACCGCTTCATTGACAGTACTTCTGTCATCCGCCATAAATTGCGTGGATTGTGCCAGCTTTATTTGTTTCCCTGTTCTTGGTAAATTAACAGTCATTCCTCTGTCAAACTTACCTGAGCAAATACGTAAGAAAGCAATTCTATCCCTATGTGCAGGGTTCATATTTGCCTGAATCTTAAAGATAAAGCCTGAGAATTCCTCTGACAGCGGGTCAATTTTGCCACCAGTAGAGTTTCTTGGCTGTGGAGATGGCGCGAAATCTAAATATGTTTCCAAGAATGTTTGCACTCCAAAGTTGCCCAACGCACTACCAAAGAACACTGGTGTTAAGTCGCCGTTGTTAATTCTTTCCGCAGAAAATTCATTACCCGCTTCGTTCAGCAGCATAATTTCTTCAAGAGTCTGATCGTAAAGAGAATCCACTTTAATCGGATGGTCTCCTTCAATTTCTCCATCCTCATTCAATGGAATATATTTTTCACCGTCTTCTACGCGGAATTGCTCAATACGGTTATAATAACGGTCGTAAATACCTAAGAATTCTTTACCCATACCAATCGGCCAGTTCATTGGGTATGACTCAATTCCCATTACTTCCTCTAGCTCGGCAAGAAGCTCAAGGGGCGCTTTACCTTGACGATCCAGCTTGTTAATAAAGGTAAAGATCGGAATTCCTCTCATACGACAAACTTTAAACAGCTTAAGCGTCTGCTCCTCAATCCCTTTTGCAGAGTCGATAATCATTACGGCACTGTCAACAGCAGTCAATGTACGATACGTATCCTCACTGAAGTCTTGGTGTCCTGGTGTGTCGAGAATATTCACTCTCGCATTGTTATAATCAAACTGCATGACACTGGATGTTACAGATATTCCTCTTTGCTTTTCAATTTCCATCCAGTCACTTGTAGCAAATTTCCCTGTCTTTTTTCCCTTTACCGTTCCAGCATCGCGAATTGCTCCACCAAATAATAACAGCTTTTCGGTAAGCGTCGTTTTCCCAGCATCCGGGTGGGATATAATCGCAAAGGTACGTCGGGACAATACCTCATCTTTAAATGTTTTAGCCATGATTTTTTCCTCTCTTTTTTGCACTTTCATTTATGCTCATCTCTTAATAATAGCTTGATACACAAAAGTTTGCAATCCCTTCCCTTATCCCTTTAGCTCCAAGAGGTAGATAATTTTTACCAGTTAAAATTATCTATTGCCTGATAGCTCCTTATCTATTTCATTAAGCACTTTTCCAATACTTTCGTGAAGAACCAAATCAGCGAGATGGTCATACTCTGTTCGCTCTTTATTGATGATAATTAGCTTGCTTCCTGTTTCATTTGCGAGCAGTGGCAGCTGATTGGCTGGTGAAACATTCAATGAGGAGCCTAAGACGATAAACACATCTGATTGTATAGCAGCATCCTCTGCAAGTAAAAACGCCTCACTTGGCAGCATTTCTCCAAATAAAACGATAGATGGCCGCAACGTACCACCACAATTACACTTATATATTCCATGCAAATATTCTCTGCTGGAATACGTTTTTCCGCATTGCTGGCAATGCAGCTTTTGCAGTGTGCCGTGAAGCTCTGCTATCTTTTTGTTTCCAGCCATACCGTGAAAACCATCGACATTTTGGGTGATAATTCCTTTTAACAGTCCTCGCGCTTCCCAATCTGCCAAGATTAAATGACCTTTATTTGGCTTATATTCAGAAACCCCTAATACCCGCTCCCTGTAAAATGCGATAAAATCCTCTAAATGATTATTAAGAGCATCCGTGCTAGAAAGATAAGATTTTTGCTCTGTTGTCCATAAACCTTTATCTGCAGAACGAAAATCAGGCAAGCCACTTTCTGTCGACATCCCTGCACCTGTAAAGACGACAAGATGTTTCGCGTTTTGTACTATTTCTGCAAGCATCATACCAATTCACACTCCTATAATCCAACATTTCCTCCTATTGTACCAACCATTTACTACATAATGAAATTGCTTAAACGTTTTTTACTTCTATTTATCGGGAATAGTTGAAGGAATGCTTGCCCTTAAATAAGCAAACATTATAGTTATGGTGCAAACTTTAGATAAAACACTTCCTATAAAATAAAAAGGAGCTGACAAAATGGCCATATTAAAGAAGAATGACATAGAAAAAGGCTATCAAAAGCATGAAAAAAAAGCAGCTTCACTCGTTGAACAGCCTGCAAAATTAGCTGGACTGTTAAAAAAGGCCCTTCCAAAAGCGTCATCTAAAAGAAAAGGATTATCCCCAGTATGGGAAAAGCTTCAATTGCTATTTTCTTTAGTTAGAGCTTACCAGGATGGCACCTATCGCAGTATTAGTAAAAAATCAATGGTGCTTATTGTTGCTGGGATTTTATACTTTATATCCCCAATAGATATTATTCCTGACTTTATTTTCGGAATTGGCATAGTTGACGATGCACTTGTTTTAAAATACGTCCTGCAAGCCGTCAACCAGGAACTGATTGCTTATAAAGACTGGAAGGATCACAAACATAATTGAATAAAAGTTGATAAATATAGGACAAGCCACATATTTTTGCTATAATGGAGCAGATAATTAAAATAAGAAAAAAAGAATTACTAGGGGAACCCGTGTTGCTGGTTGAGAGTTATCCGTAAGATAAAAACCCTTTGAACCTGATCTGGTTAATGCCAGCGTAGGAAACGGACATTCTTTACATACATATGTATTTAAAGCGTTCAGGTTCTTTTGACTTGAACTTTTTTTCGTTTAAAAAACGTTGCCGGTACTAATTGAAACCGCCGTCAACACCTACTACATAAGCAAAAAACTACATAGGTTCCTAGACTTTTTTTCTAAACACAGGAGGCAGTATTTATGAAGAAAATCTTATTGCTGATTGCTGCAGTTCTGCTTATCGCAGGCTGTAGTAATACTAAGGAAGAAAACAAGGAACAAAGCGATGGCAAAAAGCAAAAGATTACAGTCGTTCTTGACTGGACAGCAAATACGAACCACACAGGATTGTATGTAGCAAAGGACAAAGGATATTTTGATGCAGAAGGACTTGATGTAGATATCATTACACCTGGTGAAGCTGGGGCAGATTCGTTAGTTGCCTCTGGAAAAGCCGACTTTGGCGTAAGCTATCAGGAAGGAATTACCCAAGCAAGAGTCCAAGGTGTGCCTATTGTATCCATTGCGGCAATTATCCAGCACAACACGTCAGGGTTTGCCTCACCTGTAGACAAAAACATTAAATCACCTAAAGATTTCGTTGGCAAAACATACGGCGGCTGGGGTTCAGAGGTAGAGTCCTCTGTTATCTCTTCATTAATGAAGCAAGAAAATACAGATATTAAAGATGTCGATATTATTAATATCGGTGATGCAGACTATTTCACGGCAATGAAGCAAAACATTGATTTCGCCTGGATATATTATGGCTGGACAGGTGTAGAAGCAGAATTACGTGGAGAAAAAATCAATATGATTTACTTAACTGATTACAGTGATAAGCTTGATTATTACACACCTGTTCTATCTACAAATGAAAAAATGATTGCAGACAAGCCTGAAACAGTTAAATCCTTCTTGAAAGCAGCATCAAAGGGTTATGAATACGCAATCGATAATCCAGATGACGCAGCTTCCATCCTGCTAAAAAACGCACCAGATTTGGATGAAGAGCTTGTGAAGAAAAGCCAAGAATGGCTTGCAGCTAAATATCAGGATGATGCACCTCGCTGGGGAGAGCAAAAGCTGTCTGTTTGGGAAAACTATGCAGGCTGGATGTATGACAACAATCTTCTTGAGAAGAAGCTTGAAGCAGATAAAGCATTTACGAATGAATTCTTACCTGAAGGAGGAGATAAATAATGGCAAATGCATTAATTAGTGTACAAATCATTCCAAAAACAAAAAACGGGGAAAATGTTATTCCATATGTAGATGAAGCAATTAAAATCATTGAAGAATCAGGTGTTAAATTCGAAGTCCACCCATTGGAAACAACAATGGAGGGGGATATGGAAGAACTGTTTCACGTTATCAGCTTAATGAATAAAAAGATGATCGAAATCGGGTCCAGCAATGTTATCACTCAAATTAAGGTTCTTTATCAGCCTACGGGAATAGAGATGGAAGATTTAACGGGGAAATATCGTTAATGAATACATTTATCGCAAAAACCTGGAGACCAGTTCTGGTTCTCCTTCTTTTATTTTGTCTATGGGAAGCAGCTGTACGCTACTTTGAGATTGAAGACTGGCTCCTGCCTTCTCCTTCAGCCATTTTCCATGAAGCGGTATTAAGCTGGGATACCTTTTCTATTCATGCATTGGCAACTGCAAAACTGTCAGTTACAGGTTTCTTAATTGGCAGTGCCGTCGGGCTGATAATCGCTATTATATTGCATCGTATTGTTTTCTTTAGAGAGTCTGTTTATCCGCTTTTGATTTTGTCGCAAAACATACCGACAATTGTGCTTGCACCGTTGCTTGTTGTGTGGTTTGGCTTTGGTATCTTGCCGAAGCTGATTGTGATCACACTAGTTTGCTTTTTTCCGATTACCATAGCTTGTTTGGATGGCTTTAGGCAAACATCACCTGAGCTTAAACATTTTATGCAGATGTCTGGCAGCACAAAACGGCAGGTTTTTTGGAAGCTGGAATGGCCTTATGCCCTTCCTTCTATTTTCTCAGGCTTAAAAATTTCTGCCACTTATAGTGTTATGGGCGCAGTCATCTCAGAATGGCTTGGATCTAAAGAAGGCATTGGGGTTTATATGACAATGGCCTCCCGCTCGTTTAGAACAGACCGTGTTTTTGTTGCGATATTTGCCATCATGATGCTAAGCCTGCTCTTCTTTATTGTCATTAAATTACTTGAAAAATGGTGCATTCGTGGTAGCAGCAAGGAGGAGAAATAATTGGGTACATTGGAATTGAAAAATGTAAGCATGTCATATGATACAAAAAAGGTGCTCGAACAACTTAATATGACTATTCATGATGGGGAGTTTATTTCTATATTAGGACCCTCTGGAAGCGGAAAAAGCACCATTTTCCATCTGATTGGCGGAATGCTAACACCTGATGAAGGAGCTATCTTCTTGAATAACAAGGAAATCACGGGGAAAAAGGGCCATATTAGCTATATGCCACAAGCGCCTTCTTTATTTCCTTGGAGAACAGTCCTGGAAAATGTATTGCTTATCCAAGAAATCAACGGCAAAAAAGACAAGCAGTTGGCGCTGGATATGCTCAAAAAGGCAGGACTAGCTGATTATGCGTACGCCTATCCCGATGATTTATCTGGTGGAATGAAGCAGCGTGTTTCCTTTGTCCGGGCGTTGATGAGCCCAATGCCCTTGCTTTGTTTGGATGAACCATTCGGTGCACTTGATGAACTAACTAGACTGGACATGCAAAAATGGCTTCTGTCCTTGTGGAGTATGGATAAAAGAACAGTCCTTTTCATTACGCATAATATTGAGGAAGCACTATATCTATCAGACCGAATTTATATACTGCCCTCTAATCCAAACGACTCGCTAATGGAAGTAACTGTACCATTCCCAAGACCTAGAGCAGATGACCTTTGGCTAAACGAGGATTTCCTTGAGTGGAAAAAAGACATATACTACAAGCTTAAGCCTTCAGGAATGACAGCAAAATGAATAAAATAATTGATGCTCATATCCATCTCGATCAGTATACAGATAAAGCAATTCGAAAGATGCAATCAGATGATACAATTGAACATATTATCACTGTCTCAATGGATAAAGCCTCCTCTATCCGTAATTTACAGTTAAGCAGAACCTTTCCATCCGTTCACGCTGCATTCGGCTTCCATCCTGAGCAATTAATCCGTGGAGAAAGCTATTTTGCGGACTTATTCAATTGGATTAGAAACCATCAAACGGAAATGATTGCCATCGGGGAAGTTGGACTGCCGCATTATGAGCGGCTCAAGGATCCGATAAGTTATCCGCTAGAGCCATATTTGGAAATACTCGAGCAATTTATTTTGCTCGCAAAGGAGCTTCAAAAACCAATCGTTTTACATTGTATATACGAGGAAGCTCCTCTTGCATTAGACTTGTTGGAAAAGCACAGCTATATGGCCGCCCATTTTCATTGGTTTAAAGGCAGCAAACAAACATTGGAACGCATGATGAGTAACGGTTGCTATTTATCATTTACTCCAGATATTCATTACGAGCACGAGATTCAGTTAATCGCAAGGAGCTATCCTCTTCATCGCATAATGGCAGAAACCGATGGCCCTTGGCCCTTTGAAGGACTATTCCGAAATATGGAAACAACGCCAGTAATGATTCATCAATCGATAGAAAAAATAGCAGAATTAAAAGACATTACAACAGCTCAAAGCTATAAGCAAGTTTTAGCAAATACGAAAGCCTTCTTCGCTTTATAGCAATACGAAAAAACTCCAGCTCACATACTGGAGTTTTTTGTTATTCGCCTTATTTACTGCTCTTAATGAGATCCATTCCCTCAGCCAATATCTCCAGGAAAAAGCGGATTTCCTCTGTTTCATCCAGCACCCGAAGCTCTTCGGCAATCCACTCCAGGTTTATGTAAAGCAGCTGTTTTCCGACACCACGAGTTTCCAAAACATCGCTTAGCCAAATAATATAATCACGGAAAACCTTTTTATTTAAAAGAGAATATGCTGTTTCCATGTACTGAAAATGGTAGTTTATATCTTCTTTTGTTCGTTTCTTTCCATTCTCTCCAAACCTCTCCAAATCAGGATACTGTTCATAGAATCTCGCAAATAACTTTTCAACAATCTTTTCTTTTTCCAATAAATTCATATACAGTGCTCCTGCCTTTCTAGCAATTTCTATAACTGACTCTATTTTTATAGTATAATTTATGTAATATCTTAACGACAATTGCCACAGCGCTGATAAAAGCCACTAGAACAGATTAAAACGATCGGACGTGAAAGAAAATTGACTCACTTCGTTTCAGCTAAGGAGTTTGCCTTAGCCCTATTAGAAGGCAATATACAAAAAAGCATGGCAATCATTCAAGAATTAGATTATGAAGGCTATCATACCGCTTTCATTTACGACGAATTAATTACCCCTGCAATGAAATATATAGGAGAACTTTGGCAAAAAAATGAAATTAGTGTAGCTGAGGAACATTTGGCAACAGGTATATGTGAAGTTATCTTATCTCATTACATGTTGAATATACAGCAGGCTGATACCCAGGAAAAGAAGGTATTATTATTTTGCCTTGAAGGGGAGCATCATACAATCGGCTTAAAAATGTGTGCTTCTACCTTTCAGGAGAATGGCTGGGAAGTTAAAAACCTTGGACCCAATCTTCCACTCGAGCATGCAGTTTATATGGCCCGAAAATGGAAGCCTGATGTTATTGGCATGTCTCTTTCCATGTCCTTTTCCATTCCAACACTCCGTCCGTATATCGAAGAGCTTGAGAGACTTGCTCCAAAACCTGCAATCATTGTCGGAAGTAGACTCATTCAAGAATATGATTTGCAGCAGTACTGCAGTCCGTCTACTATTTTTATCTCTGAACAATCGGAATTAAAGTCTTGGCTACAACTATATAATACCGAAAATAGCTTGATTCATTCTGTAAGGAGTGATATTTTATGATGTTAGATTTATCTGTCATACCAGTACCTTTTTTTCAGATGGACAGCAGCTATTTCATTCTAGCAAGATCAGAAGCAAGCAACAAAATATTTGCTTCTGCAGATAGTTTTCTTGAGCTTATTGATAAAGAAAGCCTTGATAAAACCATTGCCTTCTTGAAGCAAAGGCAAGGAACGAAGTCAATCGAAGTAAATATGAAAACTCCAAAAGGGCTGGCCTTCTTTAACATCCAATATACTTACGATTCAAGTAATGAGCTTTTTTATGTGTTGTGCCACTGTATCGATCACCAGTATACCAATATTTCCTTTGAATTAAATCAATTAAGAGACTCCTTGCTGCATCTGCAGTCAGGACAAGACATTAAAACAATGTCGACTACTATGAGCCGAGATGAGAAAAGCCTTGACAAAATAAATAATATTGAAACAAGAAAAAAACTCGATAAAATAAAAAGGTCTACCTCAACGGTTATTGACCTGCTCGGTATTACTTCTCCACTCATTATAGAAGGAGGAAAAGGAGAGTATCTCGAAATGGTCTATGACGAGCTCTATGAAATTAAAACAATAGTTGATCAAATGAAAAAAACCCTTTAATATAAGGGTTTTTTTCATTAACTAATAGGAAATCTCATCTCAACTGTTGTGCCAACACCTACTTCACTTAAGAAAGTCAGTGTACCTTTATGGTTATCAATGATTTTTTGACTGATCATTAATCCCAAGCCAGTCCCTTTTTCCTTTGTTGTAAAGAATGGCTCTCCCATTTTTTCCAGCTGTTCCTTCGGAATCCCCTTACCTTGGTCTGTTACTTTCACAAGCAGATATCCACCTGTTTCCATATGAGCAGAAATATTAATACTACCTTCTGATTCCATCGCTTCCATTGCGTTTTTTATCATATTGATGAACAACTGCTTCAGCTCTTTTTCATTGCAATAAACAGTCGGCAGATTTCCTGCATATTCTAATTGGAGATCGATATTTTTCAAGATTGCCTGTGTACTAAGAAGAACATTGACATCCTCTAATATTCTTTCTACCTGCATTTCTTTAAATGCAACTGCTTGTGGTCTTGCCAATACTAGAAATTCACTGATAATAAGCTCTAGCCTGTTAAATTCAGAGAACATAACCTCTGTATATTCCTTATTATAAGTATTACTCTGCATCATCAGCTGCAGAAATCCTTTTAAGGAGGTGAGCGGATTACGAATTTCATGAGCGATTCCTGCTGCAAGCTGACCAACAGCAGATAGCATTTCTGATTTTTTTAGCATCGCTTCAGACTTCTTGTTTTCCGTTATATCCTCTGATGTCCGCAGGAGATTGACAAGCTTTCCTGTTGAGTCCTTGATTACACGGAAGCTGACATATTCCCATCTTTCAATGCCATCATCCAGTCTGTACAAAATATTCCCTTCCCAATCCTTGCCATCCTTTATAGTATTCCAAATATTTCGGAATTCTTCTGCATTTAAATATTGCTCATACACATCTAATATATGAAGTCCTGTGCAATCCAAATCCTGCTTGATTTGTTGCTTAAACCGTTCATTTGTATAATTAATCCTGCCTTCATTATCTGTAATGATGATACTTGTTGGACTTTTCTCAATCACACTAGAAGTAAGCGTAAGTTTCTGATTATAGGTTTTAATTTCCGTTATATCGGTAAAAGTAATAACGACACCATCCACTATATTGTCACTCGTGCGATAAGGCATTGCCCTCATGCCATACCAGTTGCCATCATAGCTGCGGATTTCCCTTTCAACCTTTGCAGACGTTTTAAGCACTTCCCTCGCATCCTCGAGTAGTGATCCGTACTCCAAATTATGTGAAATATGAAAAAGCGGACGGCCAATATCCATATCAAGCACATTGACAATTTTTTGAACCTCCGGTGTAAACAGCTTGATTTTAAAGCCTTTGTCCAAAAAGATCGTGCCAATATTAGTGCTGATCAACAGATTATCCAAATCATTTGTTAAATCAGTCAGTTCTGTAATCTTATTTTCGTACTCGTTATTAACATTTATTAATTCCTCGTTAACAGACTGAAGCTCTTCATTTGTAGATTGCAGCTCTTCATTTGAGGCAATTAATTCCTCGTTAGTGGACTGGAGCTCCTCATTGGATGTTTCTAACTCTTCAATTGTTGTCTGCAGATTTTGTTGGGTATAAAACAATTCCTGCTCTAAATCAATAACTCTTTCACTTATCGTACTGTCATGGTCAAAATATATCGGGGTACTAAGAACTCCTTTTCTGTTATCATCTTCTTCTTCCTGAAACAAAATGATAGAAAGAGCATCCTTATCCAAAAATCTTCGTATAGTTAAATCAAAGTATTTTTCCTCTTTATCAATAACCAACAGGATATTTTTGTATGTTATTTCCTCTTCATTTTCCTTAAGCTTCTTTAAGCCTGTTCCAATAATAACAGAAAGATGTGCTGGCACCATTTTAAAAATGCTGTAATTTGTCTCCCCGATTGGAACAGATAAGAAACGATTGGCTTTCTTTGAAGTTAGGACAACTTCATTCTGCTCATTAAGAATAATACAAGGATTGATAAAATCATTAACAAGCTTTTGATAAAGCAAGTCTACTTTTCTTCCTGGCATTGCATCAAATAAGGTTGCTGGTGCATGGATATCTGAATGGGAAATTTCCTTCGCCTTGTGTTTTGAGTGGATAGCAGGCTCCTTTAAATCCCATTTATCACTTTGCTTATTCCGAAAAATTTTCCACTTTGAGTGAATTGGCTCGAAAAGCCCTGAAAGCTTGCCGATTGTTTCACTTGAACCTAAGAACAAGATTCCATTTTCAATAAGGGAAAAATGGAAAAGGGATAGAATTTTCTGCTGCAATTCAGGCTGGAAGTATATCATCATATTGCGGCAGCTAATCATATCGATGTTTACAAACGGTGAGTCTTTAGAGATATTATGAGGAGCAAATACAATTTTTTTTCTGATTGATTTTTTCACTTGATATTTATCCCCAGCCGGTTCAAAATATCTTTCTTTCATATATGTTGGAACTTCACTTAACAGCTCGCTCTCATATAGTCCTTGGCTTGCTATTTTAATGGAATCCTTATCTACATCTGTTGCAAAAATCCGAAAATCAATGGACTCATCTAATGATTCCATGTATTGATCAAGAAGAATCGCTAATGTGTAAGCTTCTTGCCCTGTAGAGCAGCCAACCGTCCACACCCTAACCTCTTCTTCGCCATTTTCCAGCTTATTTCTGACAAGATCCGGTATCAGCTTCTCAATTTCCTTAAAGGCCTCGGGGTCCCGAAAGAATTGAGTTACTCCTATTAGTAAGTCCTTATGCAACAAATCAATTTCCTCTGGGAACTTGAACAAGTAATCCCGATATGCATCTAATGAAAGCATAGGCTCCTTAATTACCTTCATCCTTCTCTCAATCCTGCGCAGAACACTGCTTTTTTTATAGAAGGAAAAGTTAATACCTGTTCTTTTCAGCAAAATATTAAAAATATGCTTAAGTGACTCATCACTATATTTCAAACTTGATGGGTCTGTTATCGTCTGCATAATAATCGGGATGTCAGAAGGCGCCTCGATATAATCAGCAACCCCAGAAGCAATAACACTTTTAGGCATATTATGGAATTTGGCTGTATCCTCCTCTTGAACGAACACAACTCCACCATTTTCTTTAATAATGCGAACTCCTTCTGTCCCATCTGTTCCATTACCGGAAAATATAATGCTGATTGCCTTATGTTTTTTATCCTGCGCTAAAGATTTAAGGAAAGTATCGATTGGAAAGTTATAATGCTTGTCCTTCTCATACTCTTCTAACTGGAATACACCTTCTGTAATCGTCAAAAATTGATTAGGAGGATTTAAATAAATTGTATTTGGGACCAACTGCATTCCCTTTGCCGCACGCAAAATATTCATATTTGTTTTTTTGGCAAGCAATTCAGGCATAAAGCTCTTATACTTTGATGAAAGATGCTGTACAATGACAAACACCATACCAGTATTAGAAGGCATATTTGCGAAAAATTGCTCAATTGCTTCCAATCCACCAGCTGATGCACCAATTCCGACGACATAAAAGTCATTCATCAGTTCAGTTTGCTCAGATGAATGGGTAGAGATGTTTTCAGTCATAATTTCCCCCGATTCTTTTATAGAATATATGTATTTTAATATGTAAGTTAATTAGTAAATTATATCCCTATTATGTATAAAAATGTCTCCACCCTAATCTTATTGTAATCTATAGAGGCAAATGAAAATAGGTTATTTGCTATATATTTATAGTATTTTTTCATTTTTTCTACTGATATTTTATAATATTCACCAACACTCTTCTTCCCCCTCTGAATTGATAAAAAAACTTTTTTAGTATTCTTTACCCGTGTTTTTTTACGGTTAAACATCTTTTTGTTAGTTTTTTCTCTTTTTTTTAAATTTTTTTCGTAAAGTCAGAAAAAGCCTGATTCCATAGGAAGAATCAGGCTTTTTCTATTTTAGCTTACCATTTGAAGCAAGCTGCACCAACAATAATCAAAAGAATGAATAAAACGACGATTAAAGCAAAACCTCCGCCGTAACCAGTTCCGCAAGAATAACCATAACTAGGATAACCACAACCACCATATCCGTACATATAGTGTTCCTCCTTCTATATATTTTTAGTTTTTATCTCTTAGTAACCGCCGTAGCCCCAAGAAGCGCCAATGATAACTAATAAGATGAACAATACTACTAATAAAGCGAAACCTCCGCCGTATCCAACTTCACCCATAATTAACTCCTCCTTTTTTAAATTCTATATATCCTATTCAAATAACCCATAATGTGCGATAGTTAAATGCACATTTTTTAGGTTTTTGACTAGTACAAGCAGAATTCAAAAAACAATCTTATTTATTAGAAAAGGTAAGCTCTGAAAAAGAGATACGGGAAAATCTTCGTTGATTGGAGTGGTGAAAAGCTCTCACGCATTGTAATTAGGTTTGCCCAAAGTCTTTAAACAACAAAAAAAAGGCCTCTTTATAAAAAGAGAACCCTTTTGTTTTGTTATTCTGGTTTTTTCATAGGTATAAGCTCAAAGATTTCCTTTGATTCAAGGCTGTCTACAAATCTGTTAAGCCAATCATAGTAATCAAGAGCATTTTTTAATTTATTGATATCACTATTTGCCAATTCTTTAAGCTCTTCTTCCACATCATCCCGATTAACAAGGCTGTTCAATTCTACAAGTGACTTTTTCATTTCCAAAACATTTTCAGAAATAGCAGATCTCCACTTTATCGCAAAAAAGTCAATAAAATTCTGGTACCAGTCGCTTTCAGCTTTGTATAAGTCCTTTCTTACCCCTTTTTTCCAGACTTTATCGACCATCTTTAATTCCAATAAAGTTCTGACAGAGGTGCTCATACTCGTTTTGCTCATCCCAAGCTCTTCCTTCATTTCATCGAGTGTCATAGGATTTTCCTGGAACATCAGCATCCCATATAAGCGTCCAATGGAATCTGTCACACCATACAAGTCCATATTCTGTGCAACAACATCTATTACTCTTTCCCTTGCCCTTTCCAGCTGTTCTTTACCTTCCATGCTATATTCACATCCAATTTAATCATTCATTATATAGAAGTAAAACGGAGATTTTGATGTTTATTAGCATTATTCCCAATCTCCAATTTAATACATCTATTTTGGCTTCATATAATATTATTCCTTTATAGATTATCACGATTGGAAAATTTGTAAAGAATCAAACTTAATAGCATTTGGCAGTATTTAAGAGGATTATTAAGCAAACATACATTACAGTACGTACAGTTTTTTCTGTACGTACAGAATGGATGAATTTGACTGAATATAAACTTTGCGGTAATTAGTGAAAAAATACTATACTTATGGAGTGCCATGATGAACGGTCCCGAAAAAACGAGGTGAAAGAATGGAAAACAACGTAAAAGTAAAAATTGAAGATGTGACAAAAATCTTCGGAAAAAACAGTAAAAAAGCCATTTCCCTTCTACAAAAGGGTGAATCCAAAGGCGAAATATTAAAGAAGACAGGTTCAACTGTCGGGGTTAATAAAGCAAGTTTCGAAATTAAAGCAGGCGAAATATTTGTCATTATGGGATTATCCGGAAGTGGAAAATCAACACTTGTTCGTATGCTGAATAGACTTATTGATCCAACACTTGGAAAAATCTATATTGATGGCAAGGACATTGTCAAAATGTCGAAGGATGAATTACGTAAAGTTAGAAGAGAAAAAATTAGCATGGTGTTCCAAAAATTCGCTCTCCTTCCTCATCGTACAATCTTGGAAAACACAGAATTTGGTTTGGAGATACAAGGCATTGATAAAGCAACAAGAAAACAGCGTGCATTAGAATCTCTTAAACTAGTAGGATTAGAAGGCTATGAAAGCCAATATCCTGATCAATTGAGCGGTGGTATGCAGCAGCGTGTTGGACTCGCAAGAGCATTAGCAAATAATCCAGACGTATTGCTAATGGATGAAGCATTCAGTGCACTTGATCCTTTAATTCGTAAAGATATGCAGGATGAGCTCCTCGATTTACAGTCAACCATGGAAAAAACAATCATCTTTATTACACATGATTTAGATGAGGCATTAAGAATTGGTGACCGAATTGCATTGATGAAGGATGGTACGATTGTTCAAGTCGGTACACCAGAGGAAATCCTGATGAATCCTTCTAATGACTATGTTGAGCGCTTTGTAGAAGACGTCGACCTTTCAAAAGTGCTTACAGCAAACCATGTTATGAAACGTGCAGAGGCTGTAAATGTAGACAGAGGCCCACGTGTTGCCCTCCAAATGATGAGAGACCTTGGAATTTCAAGTATTTATGTAGTAAACAAGAAAAGAAATCTGCTTGGAGCAGTAACAGCAGATGCAGCAAGAAATGCAGTTGAAAACAATAAGCCACTGCATGATATTCTTGATGAAACACTGACAGTAAGCGGTGATACGCTGCTTGTTGACCTTTTTGACAAAGTATCGACAGCAAGTATTCCTGTTGCAGTAGTTGACGGGGAGCATCGTCTGAAAGGCATGCTTGTCAGAGGTGCAGTAATTGGTGCACTTGCAGGCAACAACGAAAATATAAACAGCCAAACAGATATTATGGAAACACAAAAAACGGAGGTGGTGAACTAATGGAAAACTTACTTCCAAAACTTCCGGTTGCAGATTGGATTGACACTTTTGTTGATTGGCTGACTACAACATTTGAAGTTGCGTTTGACGGCATTAGTGAAGGTCTTGAAGTTGTAGTAGATTCATTAGTAGCAGTATTTGCTTTTATTCCTTCCTATATCTTTATTATTTTATTAACATTGATTGCTTGGAAGCTAGCGAATAAAAAAATTGCTTTATTTACTTTAGTTGGTTTATTCCTTGTAGATAATCTTGGTTATTGGGATCCAATGCTTGATACTTTAGCACTTGTATTATCAGCTGTTATTATCTCGATTATTATAGGAGTCCCACTAGGAATATGGGCATCTCAAAAAAATACCGTAAAACAAATTGTTGTTCCTGTATTAGACTTTATGCAGACAATGCCTGCATTCGTATATTTAATCCCTGCAATCTTCTTCTTTAATATAGGAGTCGTTCCTGGTGTAGTAGCTTCTGTAATTTTCTCTATGCCGCCTACTATTCGATTAACGATTCTTGGTGTCCAACAGGTGCCTGCCGATATTACGGAAGCGACCGAGTCTTTCGGAAGCACAACGGCACAAAGACTAATGAAGGTTCAGCTACCTCTTGCCATGCCTACAATTATGGCAGGTATTAACCAAAGTATTATGCTTGCACTATCCATGGTAGTAATTGCTGCAATGGTCGGAGCTCCTGGACTAGGTGCTGACGTATACAGAGCAGTTACGCAAATCCAAATCGGACGCGGCTTTGAAGCTGGTTTGGCGATTGTAGTTGTTGCAATCATTCTAGATAGAATTACGCAAAATCTTGGTACAAAAAAAAGAGGGGGAATTTAAAGTTATGAAAAAATTTATATCCATGCTATTTGCAGCAGCTTTAGTATTTGCACTTGCTGCATGTGGTTCAAAAGCAGACGAGAATGCTTCCATCGGGGAGCAAGTGGATCATGAAATTATCGGAATTGACCCTGGTGCTGGAATTATGAAGGCCGCTGCCAAAGCAAAGGAAGACTATGATTTGTCTGACTGGAGCATTGTTGAAGGCTCAAGTGCCGCAATGACTGCAACATTAAAAAAAGCTTATGATAAAAAAGAACCCATCATCATTACTGGATGGACTCCGCATTGGATGTTTAATGCATATGACTTGAAGTATTTAGACGATCCTAAAGGTTCATTCGGCGAAGATGAAAATATTCATACAATTGTACGTAACGGTTTAAAAGAAGATATGCCTGAAGCATATCAAGTGCTTGACAACTTCCATTGGGATACAGATGCAATGGGCGAAGTGATGATGGAAATTTATGATGGTACACAACCAGAAGATGCAGCTGCTGCATGGGTAAAGGATAACGCAGATGTAGTAAGTGAGTGGACTAAAGGCGTTTCCAAAGTAAATGGTGATAAAATTAAACTAGGCTATGTTGCTTGGGATAGTGAAATTGCCAGCACAAATGTAATCGGCAAAGTTTTGACTGACTTAGGCTATGACGTGACATTAAGCCAAGTAGAAGCAGGTCCAATGTGGACTGGAGTAGCAGACGGAAGCCTTGATGCACATGTTGCAGGCTGGCTGCCAATAACACACGAAGACTATGCAACTAAATATGCCGGCAAGTTTGAAGATCTAGGTGCAAACTTAGAAGGAACTAAGCTTGGTCTTGTTGTTCCTAAGTACATGGATATCGATTCCATTGAAGACTTAAAAGAACAGTAATACAAATGAAGGGTATCCCAGATTGGGATACCCTTTCATCTTGTCTATATATATTAGACAATAAAGTTACACAGCAATAACATAAAAAAAGTATTGCTCCTCTAATACACTACAATAATCTTGATAATGTACCAACCTAAAGCAACCAGCTAATAAAGAACCCAAGCTATTATGCGAATGTAACTCGATAAATAGCTTGGGTTTGTTTTAGACTACTATATACTTTCTATTATTCGTCAGCTTCTGTGTGGATTACCTCTCTGTTCTTTCCAGACAGATTTTCAAGAAGCTCCTTCACGTCAATACCCGCAGATGCTTTAAGAGATTCCTGCATCGTTGCCATTAAGTCTGTCGCATATCCTGATACTTTGTTAGCACCAGAGCTGCCATTGCCACCTGTATCCACAACCGTAATTTTATCAATATTACCAAGCGGGCTGGCAATTTGTTTAGCATATTCAGGAAGCATCTCCAGCACCATATCCAAAATAGCTGCCTGACCATACATATCGTATGCCTCTGCAATTTTCCGCTTCGCCTCTGCTTCTGCTAAACCTTTCAAGCGAATAATTTCTGCTTCTGTTTCCCCTTTTGCCTTTTCTGCTTCCGCTTTCGCTAATCCATCGACACGGACCTTTTCTGCTTCGGCCTTTGCTTGGGATTCAATCCGGTATTGATTTGCATCCGCTTCGGCCATCTGTCTGCGTTTGTTTGCTTCTGCTGACTGTTCAACCGCATAACGATCTGCATCGGCTTTCTTTTTCACTTCAGAGTCATATTGCTTCTCTCTTCTTAAAATCTCTTTTTCTTCCAGTTCAATCTGCTTTTGTCTTTCAATGATACGGATCTGCATTTCCTGCTCTGTTACATCTTGTTTAGATCGCGCTGTTTCTAAGTCATAAGCCTGGTCGGCACGAGCTTTTGCGATATCCTGATCTCTTCTAAAATCAGCCATTTTCATCTGATTTTCCTTTTCCGCTTCCGCAATTTCAGTTGCACGCTCGAGCTCTGCCTTTTTTGCATCCTTATCTGCTTCAGCCCTTTTTATTCTTGTTTCTTTATCTGCCTCAGCAGTTGCAATATCGGCGTCTCTTTTTACTTGGGCAATTCTTGGCTTACCAAGGGAATCCAAATAACCATTTTTATCCCTTACATCCTTTATTGTAAAGGAAACGATAACTAAGCCCATCTTCGCTAAGTCCTGTGAAGCGACACGCTGCACTTCCTGTGAGAACTTATCTCTGTTCTTATAAATTTCTTCGACTGTCATACTCCCAAGAATGGAGCGAAGATGCCCTTCTAATACTTCTCTTGCTTCATTTTCCCGGTCTCCCTTAGGTTTACCGAGGAATTGTTCTGCAGCTGTCGCGATTTCACCAATGGATCCGCCGATTTTTATGATAGCTGTACCATCTGCCATTACAGGCACACCTTGTTCTGTATAAACCTCAGGTGTAGACACATCCAGCTTACTTGACAGCAAGCTTAATGGCTCTGATTGTTGGAATACCGGCAGGATGAATGTACCTCCACCACGGATGATTTTGATTTTATTACCTGATTCATCTACATGAACATTTCTAGAACCAAGATAGCTGCCAGTTACAATTAATGCTTCATCTGGACCAGCCGTTTTATATTTTGAGATAAAAATACCTACTAATGCAATGAACAAAATAAGTACAATTCCTATAATAATCCAAATTTCTAAACCGATTCCCAGCATAATTATAATTCCTCCTTTTTGTCTTCCATTCTTTATGATTTCTAATTAGCCTTCATACGGGACTACGTATGCAATGCTGTCCTTTACTTCTATTACAATGATTTCTATTCCATTTTCAATTGCTTCATTGTAGAAGCTTGCTGCTGTTTTTGATATGTTCCCACTTGTACTCTCAATGATTATTTCACCATATCCGTCCATTGGAATTGTTGTAATGACCTTTCCAACTCTCCCCTTTAATGATTCTTCATTATAAACCAGTGATTCTTCCGCAGAAGATAATGGTATTAATACAAAAAAATGGAAGCTTAAAGCTGCAATAAAAGCCGCCAGTGCCGATACAACAATAATTACAATGCTGTTCAAGCCACTATAGCGTTCTAATAAATATCCGCATGCAGACAATATCGTTAAAAAGGAAAGCAGTACCGTAGGATTAAGGATGCCGATATCCGTATGCAAAATATCGGAAAAAAAGATGGAGAATAAAATGAGTATGCCTGAAATTACTAAAAGTGCAAGATAAATGGACGGCAAGGAAAATCCGAATAATTCCATAAGCATCATTCACTTTCTATAAAATTTGCTTGCATATGTGTGTCCTTCAATCAATCACCTGCCTATTTTAGATTTGTTAGTTTATATACGAATATACAGCAAGAAAGTTTCATTATTTATTGATTTTTTTCATAATTCTAATTATTACTGTTTCCTATTTTAATATTTTATTGATTATTAATCATCTTTTTGAAAAAATTCTCATATTTTACTAATAAGCGGTTATTTAGTATTTCTTTTATGTAACTTTTGTAGAACGCAAGTATGGAGGATAAGATGAGTCGATCAGAAAAACATGCAAACCAGGATCATAAGAAGGGGAAAAAACCAATTTACTTTATTTGCTGCTGTGCCTTACTTCTTCTTTTTATTGGCGGTTATTTCTTCACAGAGTATTTCTTTGCTGATAAGCCAAATGATCAAAATTTAGGAGACAAAGTAGTCATTACACTTCCAACTGGCAAAAAAGTATTTACTTATGAAAATCTTATTGTCGAAGAAAACGGAAAGCTCTTATATAAAGGAGACAGGAATACGCTCGACCTCACTGGCGGTGTGATCGTATATGAAGATTGGGATTAGCCCTGCCCACTGGAAATAAGCTGGTCCCCAGGTATGGACCAGCCTTCATTTTTTTTGCTTATCTTAATGTTTCTTGCTGAGCTTGTTTAGCTAAAAGCGGTCGTCCATTGCTCCAAATTACCTCTACCGGGAACGAGAAATATTCTGTTAAACAATGGCTTGTCAAGATATCTTCTGTTTTTCCCTTGGCAAAAACCTCACCATCTCTTAACAACAACGCAGACGAAAATACTGGAAGGATTTCCTCCATATGATGTGTCACATAAATAATGGTTGGACAATTCTCCATTTGGGCCAGCTGCTGAATGGTCTCAAGCAATTGCTCTCTCGCTAAAAAGTCCAGTCCTGTTGCCGGTTCATCAAGTATAACTAGCTCTGGATTGAGCATTAAAGCTCTCGCTATTAACACCCGCTGCTTTTCTCCTTGTGACAAGCTGGAATATTGTCTGTCTGCATAGGAATAACAGCCAAGCTGCTTCATTAGATTGATCGCTTTTTCCCTCATTGCATCTGTCGGTGTTTCATATAAACCAATGCTTGCAAACGCACCGCTCAAAATAATTTCATACGCGCTGTCTGCTACATAGAGATTTTGCTGAAGTCTGCTTGAAACTAGGCCAATTTTTTTCCTTAACGATGCACCAAGCTCCGCCTTGCCAAATTCCTTGTCAAGTACGGTCAATTTTCCTACTGTTGGATGATAATAGGCACAAATCATATTAAGCAATGCGGTTTTTCCCGCCCCGTTCAAGCCATATAAAACCCAATGCTCGCCCTTATTAATCTCCCAATCAATTTCCTTTAGTATCCATTTCCCGTTTCTTTTCAGCCCAATACCTTTTGCCTTTACAACCATTCGCTTTTTCCTCCCCCATCTATTTTACAGGAAACTCCGAATATTTAGATAATAAAACATTTAAAATTAAAAACCCCCTTTTATAGAAGGGGGTTTTTATGTATTTGCTGCGATTAGCCTACTAGGCCTTCTTTTTTAAGAACTGCTTCTAAACCGTCAACAGCTTCTGTTTCGTCCTCACCAGTTGCAGAAATAGTGATTTCTCCACCTTTTGGTACACCAAGTGACATAACGCCCATGATGGATTTCAAGTTTACAGATTTGCCTTTATAAGCAATTTGCATGTCTGATTTGAATTTGCTTGCTGTGCTTACTAATAATGTAGCCGGTCTAGCATGTATTCCAGTTTCATCAATAATAGTAAAAGTTTTTTCGCTCATGGTAAAATACCTCCAAATAAAATATGTGTTACCTTTCTATTTTAGCTGATTTTCATAGTGAATACTAACTTTTTTTCTTTTCTTTTCCGTTCTTCTCCTATCTTTTGATAAAGATTGAAAACTATTCATGGATTTTACTTCTTCTTTATTGTTTACTTGTGTCAGAAGTCATTCCATTTTTATCTTTATCTGAAACCAGTTTCAGAGCAAGCTCTAATACTTCCTTTGCATTAAATGTTCCATAATCAACTGTGTTAATGATCGATACAGGAACTCCCTTTTTACTTGCCGCATTTGTTACATCACGCAGCAAAAAACGGACCTGCGGACCAAGTAATATGACATCTGCCTTGTCCATATGATGATGAATCGCTTCAGCGGGTATGGCCCAAATTGTACAATTAATCGAATTGCTTTCAGCGTATTTTTTCATTTTGCGCACTAACAGGCTTGTAGACATCCCGACTGCACAGCATAGAAGTATTCTCATAATATCCTCCCCATTAGCCATCATTCTTATGAAGGAAAAACGGACTTAAATTCTGAAAAGCTCTTGCATTTTAACAAATGCTGAATGATAGTCGGGCTGTCAAGAACATCCCCAAGCACGTCATACAATTCTTGAAAATCACCAGTACTGTTCTTTTGCACACTCAACAGACAGATAAATTGAACATGTTTTCCTCCCCAGTCAATCGGCTTTTGCAATGTACAAAATGCCCAGAAGGTTTTGTCCGTCTGTGGTGTGTTGGGGTGTGGAATGGCAACCATATTTCCAAAGCATGTTGGTGAAACCTTTTCCCGCTCTCTTACATGATCCATGAAGCTATTATTAATCAAGTCAAGACTCAAAAGCTCTGCTTCAAGAAAAGCAAAGATTTCCTCCTTCGTGTCAAACGGTTTTTGTAAGAAAACCAATTCTTCTCGGATAGAGGAATATGCGCTCGTTTTAGCCTTTTTTGAATATAAGGCGCCATTAATTTTTGCAAAATCCCTGTCACCAAGAATTGTATTTACTTCAATGACAGGAACCGGGATATCTTCTTTTATCGGGATTGTACTAATGATAAGATCAACTTCACTAAAATTGATTTCCTTCACTTTATAAAGCTCTGTCGTTCCAATCATCTCTAATTCTGAACTGTATTGGGATTTCAATTTATAATACAGAAGGTTAGCGCTGCCAACTCCTGAAGCACAAACAATCATACAGCGCTTCTTCTTGCTGCTGACTTTTTTCCTTTCCATTGCCGCTCCGAAATGAAGCGCTAGGAAGGCAATTTCATTTTCATGAATGTCATACCCCAATTCCTTCTTAATAACACCAGCTGAAACAACACCTGCTTCAAACGGAATCGGATAGTTTGATTTTATGTCATCAAGCAATGGATTCCTTAAGTTCATTTTATAGCGAAATCTGTTAATGGCCGGCTTTAAATGCAAGGATAAGCCTGTGAAAAGTTCTTTATCCTGTTCTATTTGGAGGTTCATCTTATGTTCAACCTCTTTTAGAATATTTGCCGTTAAGCTCAGAATTCGTTCGTCAATGAAATCAAGCACTTCCCCATCTGTCAAAGCATGGTGACTCATCAGCTTTGTGCCAAGCAAATGGATGGCAATATAAGCAACCTCCGTTTCAGGGAATTCAACATGTAATGTATTTTCAATTTTTCCCACAATTTTTTTGGAGACTGCATATTCCTTTTCGACCGTAATTTCATTTGTCTCTTTTGGAATGGCAGAAATATAATTCCCTTCACGTATACGCTTACAAGCAATCACAATATGAACAACGAGATTATTCAAGCTTATATCTGACAACGTAATCGCAGCAATTCTGATTTGTTCAAGGATAATCGTTCGAATTGCCGTCAATTCTTCATTTAACAAGAGTGTTGCCGGATCATAGGTAAGCTCCGTTTGGTCAAGTTTCCTATTAAATAAATACTCTGACATACAAAAACGGAGGTTCACTTCCTCCCCTTTTAGCCTCATTCCTGAGTTCCCTGTCTTCTCGACCTTTAAATCATAGCTTTTGAGAAGCTCCTTCACTTCTTTTAAGTCATTCTGAATGGTTGACTTGCTTATGAATAGTTCATCCGCTAAATCTTCCAGCTTTAAATTTTTATCTGTAAGCAGAAGACGATTAATGATGTAATGGACTCGTCCACCCTTAAGTGTCGGAATGATTTCGTCTTTTCCTTCCTGGAAGCTGTCCTTAAGAAATTTTCGAAAAAGCTGATCGCTTTCGATAATTAATTGGTATCCCTGGCCTCTGACAGACTTAATTTTTGCTCCGTTAACAGCAAGTAATGACTCAAGCTCCTTCATATCATTTCGTACAGTTCTTGATGTAACATGAAGCACTTTTGCTAATTGTTCACTTGTTATGAGATCTTCGGCAGCCATAAGCTGTTTTAATAAGTTTCCTGTGCGGTTTTCTAACATTTCTTTCACCCCAGTTTATTCTTTTCAATCGCTGTGGGTTTACAACCTTTTCAATATATAAAAACTTCAGGTGCTTTCCTGAAACAAAAAAAATAGCATAAATTCCTACTACTATACATACTAGCACTTTTTGATTATGTTCACTATAAAAACAAGAAATTTACTTCCTCTTTATAAAAAAATAGGGCTGGCCCTTAACCTGCCCTAATCACTTAAAATTCGTTTATTTTGCTGCCGCAACAAACTGAGCAAAAATCTCGTTCATTCTTTCATAAGTTGCAGCCATGGACTCTGGATGCCACTGAATTCCGAGTAAAAACGCTGGATAGCTTTTATGCTCAACAGCTTCAATAATGCCGTCAGAGCTTTTTGCAACAGCATTCAGCTCCTCTGCCAGCCCGTCAATTGCCTGATGATGAAGGCTGTTGACTCTTTCTTTCTCTACACCTAATATTTCATAAAGCCGGCTGTTTTTATCAATTGTTGCCCAATGTGTATCCCTGCTTCTGTCCACTGTTTGGGTATGCTGAATACTGTCACGAACTTGGCTTGGAATATCCTGAAACAAGGTTCCGCCTAAAGCAACATTCAATATTTGCACACCTCGGCAAATAGCTAAAATGGGTTTTTGTTTCTCCATGGCAACCTTTAAAATAGCTAATTCTACAGTATCCCGAAGTGGAATAGTGCTGCCTAATTTTTGATGTGGATCTTGTCCATAAAACTGCGGATCGACATCCTCTCCGCCACTTAACAGAATCGCATCACAATGGTCCACCATATCCTCTGCCAGCTCCTCGCTTACATAAGGCAAAATTATCGGAAGCCCTCCATTTGCATGTATTGCCTTTTGATAATCGTGATGAACATATGTACCATCCATGAATTTATTATGAAATACATATGCACCTGTTATCCCTATTACAGGTCTAGTTGACAATGCTCCTCATCCCTTCCCCACTTAAACAAAATATTTTTTTAATATTAAGACTATATTAGCGAAAAAGGAATGTCAATAAAGTTAACAAGGCATTTTAACCATAGATAAAGGAGCATCGCTTGTAAATGCTCCTTTTAATGTGTTTTTATTTATTTAATGAATATTTCCCGTTTTACCAGATGACTTTCCAGTTATTATCACACGTCGCCGTAACTGTTTTTCTTTCCAAAATATAATTGGCGATAAGCTCTGACATATCAAACTGGATTTCCCGCAGTACAGGTTTATTTTGATACATGAAGTAATTACCGCCGCCGCCAGCTCGATAATTGTTCATGACAACTTCAAACTGTTCGTCTTCTTTCATGTCACTTCCTTCATATTGAAGTTTTGTGACTCTATTGCCAACTGGTTTAGAAATGTCCAGCACATAGTCGATCCCTTCCCACATGTCATAATTATAATGCTGTGGTTTTGGATATAAATAGGATTTATTTACAGTTGGATTACCGTTTTCATCGACTTCAAAGTATTTCGCACTTTGCTCTAATGCATCCTTAATATCCTTTCCGGATATGGAAAGAACCTTCAATGTATTTGGATAAATATAATTGGAGACAATATCTCTCATTGTGACATTCGGCTTGAATCCAGGTGAATCGTTGTTAAACAATGCCGTATTGGCAATTTTCACTCCTGCAGCCTCCATTTGGACTTTATTAATGAATTCTATTAACGGACTGTCTGACAAGCGTGTTTCCATCGGATCACATACGGTCATATCACCATCAATAAAGCCAATAGGTGTGTCGAGCCAATGCTGTGTACTCTGTTCATATTCAAGAGCAAGACTTAATATATCTGCATCTGCTGTTACGCCTTCTGTTGATAGAAGCTCCGCTTCTTTGCTTGTTAATTCTCCATTATTAAATGTTAAGGTTACTTTCCCGACAAGCTGGCCGTTGTTGCTTGCTTGGATGATTTCTACTCCATTGATATTTCCAATTAATGTTCTGTGCTGATGTCCTGTAAGGAGAACGTCCATGTTGTCTATTTGTTCACACATGCTGTACCCTTGATTTTCTCCTGTGAGTGCTTCTGTAGGCTCACCTGTATCAATATCTCTTTCAAACCCACCATGATAGGAAACTACTATACATTGAGGCTGTTCTTCTGCTTTTATCCTTTCAACCCAATATTTCGTCGCTTCAAGTGCATCGCAGAAGGCAAGTCCGCTTATATTGCTTGGATTTTCCCAATTAGGTATGTAATGTGTTGTAATACCTAGGATTGCTATTTTAATTTCCCCAATTTTTTTGATTATGTATGGCTTACCTAAAAACGGCTCATTTGTATCTTCCTTTACAATGTTTGCACAGAGCCATGGAAACGCTGATTCATTAACTGCTTTTTGAAGAATATTAAGTCCATAATTAAATTCATGGTTGCCAATTACCGCCCCATCATACTGAAGCGTATTTAATAGTTGGATCATCGGATTGTTTTTGTCTGCCAATGATTGAACATAATGATAAGTTAAAGGTGTTCCTTGTATTAAATCGCCATTGTCAATAACAATTGTATGCTCATTTTTTGAACGTTCTTCTGCCAAGATGGTCGCCACTTTTCCGAGACCAACATTTGCCGGCTGATTATTGCCATAAAGAAGAGGATAAATATTCCCATGTACATCGCTAGTAAATAATATCGTTACATTTGTATCTGTCAAATTACTCCACTCCTATACCTTTGTTCGTACTCACTTGCATGCTTTATTATAGTAGAAGCGCTTCATTTTTTCTTTCTTTTTTTCAGAAAATGAAGCTGTTAAAAAACTAGTGAGATATTTCACAATAATTTTTTCTGGAAAATATTAAACATTTGTCCAATCACGGTTCTCTAAAAAACGCCGTCCCTACTAGTTTTATACTAATTATCGGAATATTTCAATATATTGTATTTACAAAAAAATAATAATTTTTTTATACAAAATTTTCACTATTTTACAATTTTATATGCTATATTTTTACATGTAATAACACATAACATCTTTCGGAGGTAAAATATGTTCAAAAAACTTGCAACATTCGGTCTATCTTTGTCGTTAGCAGCAGGTGTTCTTGCTGGCTGTGGATCATCAGCAGATGAAACTAGCTCTGATGCATCAAAGGGATATGAACCAAAAGAATTAACCGTTCAATTTGTTCCTTCTCAAAGCGCTGCTACACTTGAAGCAAAAGCAAAACCACTTGAAGAGTTATTATCTGATGAATTAGGCATTCCAGTGAAAGTAAGTGTTTCTACTAACTACAACACAATCATTGAAGCAATGGCTTCTAAACAAGTTGATGTTGGCTTCTTGCCACCTACAGCTTATGTATTAGCGAAAGAAAAAGGTGCTGCTGATGTTATTCTTCAAGCACAGCGTAAAGGTGTTAATGATGATGGTTCTGAGAAAGATGAATTAGTAGATTTCTATAAATCTATTTTCGTAGTGAAAAAGGATTCTGGCATCGATTCAGTTGCTGATCTTAAAGGCAAAAAAATCGCATTCCAAGATGTTACTTCTTCTGCTGGTTACGTATGGCCTGCGGCTACATTAATGGATAATGATCTTGACCCAATTAAAGATGTACAAGGTACTACAGTAAAAGGCCATGACCAAGCAATCATCTCTCTACTGAATGGTGATGTTGATGCTGCAGCTGTTTTCCAAGATGCTCGTAATATCGTTAAAGCAGATTACCCTACTGTGTTTGAAGATACAAAAGTCGTATCCTTCACAGAAGAAATTCCTAACGATACAGTATCCGTACGCTCTGACATGACTGACGAATGGAAAAAGAAATTGCAGGATGCATTCATTGCAATCGGAAAAAGCGATGAAGGTCATGAAATTATAAGAGATATTTACACACATGAAGGATATGTTGTTTCTGATGACAGCAACTTTGATGTTGTGCGTGAATATGCAGAGAAAGTGAAGACTGAATAGTATCTTTATTATGACAAAAGTGGATGAATTTCTGAATGTTAAGAGTTTTTTTACATAATGTGATTCAGCTCTTTTGATTACTATTAATCTATTCACCCAACCATCTAGTAAAAGTACTAGGTGGTTGGACTTATTTTCTCTACTAAGCAACAGAGTTATTAAATTCAGTTGTTTAGTAGAGAAAAGAAGCTTGTTGTTTAGGTTCTTTTTCTAAAATTAAGAGAAAGTTGGTAGGCAATTGATACAGTTTAAAAATGTTACGAAAATTTATCCGAATGGCACAAAGGGTTTGAATAACATTAACATCACCATTGAAAAAGGTGAATTCGTTGTAATTGTAGGGCTTTCTGGTGCCGGAAAATCAACATTCCTCCGTTCCATAAATCGTCTCCATGAAATTTCAGAGGGTGAGATTTTAATAGACGGTAATTCGATTACAGCAGCAAAGGGCTCTGGCCTTCGGAAAATCCGCCGTGATATCGGTATGATCTTCCAAAGCTTTAATCTAGTTAAACGCTCTACTGTAATAAAAAATGTATTATCTGGTCGTGTTGGCTATCATAATACGTTTCGGACAATTCTTGGACTTTTTCCTAAGGAAGATGTGGAACTTTCCTTAACCGCCTTAAACAGGGTGAATATTTTAGAAAAGGCCTATTCTCGTGCGGACGAGCTTTCAGGCGGTCAGCAGCAGCGTGTATCAATCGCTCGTGCATTGGCACAGGAAGCCCAAGTTATACTAGCAGATGAGCCTGTCGCTTCCCTCGATCCATTAACTACAAAGCAGGTTATGGATGACTTAAAGCGTATTAATGAAGAAGATGGCATCACTACAGTCGTCAACCTTCACTTCATTGATCTTGCTCGTGAATATGCTACAAGAATTATTGGGTTGAGAGCAGGTGAAGTAGTCTTTGATGGTCCTGTAGAAGCGGCAACAGACGAAGTGTTTGCGGAAATTTACGGCAGACCAATTAAAAAAGACGAGCTATTAGGTGAGCCAGTATGAGCATAAATGAACCGAACATTAATGATCCGAAAATAAACGTAAGGAATGCACCTAAACCGCCTGCCAAAACAAAAATGATTTTCACTATTCTTTTAGTAGTGGCTTTGCTGTGGTGGAGCTCCTTTAAAACAGAATCCTCTATTGCTGATTTAACAATTGGATTCCCGAATATGTTTGATTTACTTGTGCAAATGTGGCCGCCAAACTGGCATTACTTTGAGGTTATTTTAGAGCCACTGCTTGAAACGATCCGTATGGCTGTTATTGGTACTACATTTGGGGCGATAATTGCTGTTCCACTCGCATTGCTGTGTGCAAGCAATATTATTCGCACACCGTGGATTGTTTATCCGTTCCGGTTTATCCTTAACTTAATCCGGACAATTCCTGACTTGCTTCTTGCAAGTATATTTGTTGCTATTTTCGGTCTTGGTTCCCTTCCTGGGATTATTGCACTATCCATTTTCTCAATTGGTTTAGTTGCAAAGCTGTTATATGAAGCAATTGAATCCATTGATCCAGGTCCCCTTGAAGCAATGACAGCAGTTGGTGCCAACAAAGTGCAATGGGTGTTCTTTGGGGTTATCCCTCAAGTAACTGCTCATTTTACTTCCTATGTATTATATACATTTGAGGTAAATGTCCGCGCTGCAGCCATTCTTGGATTGGTCGGAGCTGGGGGAATCGGGGAATATTATGATAAAACGCTCGGATTCCTTGAATACGATAAGACTGCTTCTATCATCATTCTGACATTGGCTGTTGTATTAGTGATTGATTATATTAGCACGAAATTACGGGAGAAATTATTATGAGCCAATTATCAACGAAAGTAAATAAACCGAAGAAAAAATTTGCGTTTAGAACAATCATTGTTGTTTTGCTGGCACTGCTGTATATTTGGGCTTTTTCCGGTATGCCTATAAATGATATTAAAGAAACTGCAGGACAAATTTCCAAAGCAATATTCTCAGGCATTTTCCATCCTGATTGGGACTATGTGTATTTGCCAGACGGCGAGGATTTAATACGCGGGCTTCTGGATACATTGGCAATTGCAATTCTCGGAACATTCATCTCTGGTATTCTCTGTATTCCCTTCGCCTTCTGGGCTGCAAATAATATGAGTAAAGGCAAGACAATTACATCTACAGGAAAGTTTATGTTAAGCTTTATCCGCACATTTCCTGAGATCGTCATGGCTATCCTGTTTATTAAGGCAGTTGGACCTGGCTCCTTTGCAGGTGTACTTGCACTAGGGCTTCACTCGATTGGAATGCTTGGAAAGCTGTTTTCAGAGGAAATCGAAAGCTTAGATATGGGGCCAACTGAGGCTTTAACTGCAACTGGCGCAAACCGTCTCCAAGTATTATGGTTCGCTGTACTGCCTCAAGTATTGCCAGGTTTCCTGTCATATACCCTATATCGTTTTGAAATTAATATCCGGGCTGCTGCTATACTCGGTGTTATTGGGGCAGGTGGTATTGGTACTCCGTTAATTTTCGCCTTAAGCTCAAGGGATTGGGACAGGGTCGGTATTATATTGCTAGGAATTATTGTGATGGTTACCATTATTGATGCTATTTCTGGCTTTTTACGCAGAAGAATCATTTAACTTATTAACCAGCAGACCATAAAGGTTCTGCTGGTTTTTCTTTCAATCTTCAATGATGCTAAATTTTCAGTATATTGTTAGAATAGGTTATATCACTAATTAAAGGAGTGTTACTAGATGAATAAAAGCAAATTGCTTATCACCCGTCCATTAGAGGATCACTTGTTAGAACAAATTCGAGAAGTTGCCCAAGATTGGGATGTAGTCATCACAGATGAAGCAGAGCAATGGAAGCATCACGCTAAGGACACAGATGTAATTCTTGGCTGGAGAAAGTTTTTTGACGATAACTTGGATTCTCTTAACAGCTTGAAGTGGATTCAAACATGGAGTGCTGGTGTTAACACACTTCCTTTAAAGGAATTAGCAAATAATAATGTTCGTGTAACTAGTGCAAACGGGGTTCATAGCTATCCCATTTCTGAAACTATTTTCGCGCTTATGCTATCACTAACCCGTAATATTCATACATATATTAAAAATCAAGTAAAGAAAAAATGGGACGGCGAAGACATCAAACTCGAAATGCACGGTAAAACAGTCGGTGTTATTGGCGTCGGCGCAATCGGCAAAGAAACAGCAAAGATTGCAAAAGCATTTGGAATGAAGGTAATCGGTATCCGTCACTCAGGCAAGCCAGAAGACCATGTAGATGAAATGTACACAACGGATAAGCTTGATGACATTCTTCCTGAATGTGACTATGTTGTTATCACCCTTCCCCTTACAGAGGAAACGAATCAGCTATTTAAGCGAGAGCAATTCCAAAAAATGAAGGATAGCGCCTTCCTAATTAATATTGGAAGAGGCGAAATCATTAAAGAAGCTGACCTAGTAGCTGCCCTTTCTGCAGGAGAAATACTAGGTGCTGGCTTGGATGTATTTGAGAAGGAGCCGTTGGACGAATCGAGCCCTTTATGGGAAATGGACAATTGTATCATAACACCACATACTTCTGGATCAACAGAGCATTATGACAAACGAGTAGTGGAGGAAATCTTCCTCCCAAATTTCAAAAAGTTTATAGAAGGACAAAAATTAGATATTAACCTAGTAGATTATCATAAAGGCTATTAAGCATAGGAAAAGGAGCTTTCTGTACAGAAAGCTCCTTTTCTTATCAGCCAAGGTTTCTACGATATTCTTTTTGTTTATGGTATCTCATGAAGTGCAGGGTAATCTTCTGAATAAGGAATCCGATTGCCAATAGGATAACAAGCAGCAATGTGATTGTTGCTCCTGGCGGTGTTCCTAATTGGTAGGAAGAAAACAGTCCTGTAAAGATACTGAAAACAGCGATCAGAATGGCAACAATAAAGACCATCTTGAATCCCTTTGCAAGCTTAATCGCAAATGCAGCTGGGAGAACCAATAATGCAGAAACTAATAATACACCGATTGTGGGAATAATTACTGATATAGCAATACCTGTCAATAGGCTGAATGCTATGGATAACAGATTCGTGTTCACACCACTTGCTGTCGCTGTATCCTGATCAAATGTCATTAAATACATCGATCTTTTAAAGATAAGGAAGAATAACAATATAATGACAGTGACTACAGCCAAAACAATCACTTGCTGCTGGCTAATTGTGATGATGCTTCCGAACAAATATTGATCCATACTTGTTGACATTCCCCCGCTTGAAACACTCATTAAAAATAGCGCAAACGATAATCCTGCCGCCATTAAAATAGCGATGGAAACCTCTGAATAGGAATGATAGGCACGACGCATATATTCAATTCCAAGTGCCCCAATCATAACAACAAGCATACTCGAAAATGTTAAGTTAGTATGAAAGAAATAGCCGAGAGCGACACCAGCCAAAGAGATATGGGATAGAGTATCTGCCATTAGGGCTTGTCTTCTTAAAACAAGGAATACACCAATTATCGGTGCAATGATGGCAATTAATCCGCCTGCCCAAAATGCTCTTTGCATGAATTCAAGGTCAAACATCTCCATCCACCCTTCTCTCCCTTCTCTATATGAATAATTTTGTCTAAATAGCTTTCTACTTCATCTTGGTCATGTGTTACCATGACAACCGTTCTGTTATGGGAATTAACCTGATGCCTCATAAACTCATAAAAACCCTTGCGGCTTTCTGCATCCATGCCTGTCGTCGGCTCATCCATCACTAACAAATCCGGCTCTGATGCAAGAACTCTGGCAATAATGATCTTTTGCTTTTGTCCGCCAGATAAGTCGCCTACTTTTTTCTTGCGGTATTCCCACATTCCGACCATTTCTAATGCGACTTGGACAGCTTTATGATCATGCTCTTCTAACCGCTTATACCATTTCTTCTTTTGATATCTGCCTGAACGCACAAGCTCTAATACAGTGCTTGGGAAACCAACATTAAAGGACGAAATTTGTTGTGGAACATAACCGACTGTCATCTTCCTTCCTTGGCTGTTCTGCTTGCTTAACACTACGTTTCCGGACCAAGGTTTTAACAAACCAAGTATCAGCTTAAGAAGCGTCGATTTGCTTGCACCGTTCGGTCCTGTTATTCCGACAAACTCGCCACTTTCCAAATCGAAGGAAACATCCTCTAATGAAGGAAGGTGCTCATATCCGAATGTCAAATTTCTTATTGACGCAAGTATCATTTACTACTCTCCCCTTTCCTTTTTAAGTATTTATTTATAAGAATTCTCGCTTACTCCACATAGAAAGCGTATGTGAGCAAATCCATCACATACGCTTTTATGATTATAGCATATCCTTATTCAAAAAAGGATTTTTTAAGCTGTGTCAAATTTTCTTCCATAACCGTAATATAATCTTCACCAGCTTTTTGCTGTTCATCACTTAGGCCTTCTAATGCATTTAATACCTCTGTGTCTGCACCAAGCTCATTTGCGAGTGTTTCAGCCACTTTGCTTGAGGTAAGCTCTTCAAAATAAATCACATTAATTTCATGTTCTTCCGCGAACTTTTTCAGCTCTGCCAATTTAGCGGCACTTGGCTCTTCATCAGGTGACAACCCTGCTATCGGCACTTGCACAAGTCCATATTCCTTCGCTAAATAAGAAAATGCTGTATGCTGTGTAATAAATTCATTGGATGTAATTCCTTTTAGCTCTGTTTTATATTCTTCATCAAGTGCTTTTAATTTTTCAATATACTTGCTGCTCTCTGTTTCATAATATTCTTTATTGTCTGGGTCTACCTTTACAAGTGCATCTGTAATTGTTTGCACTTCCTGCTGTGCTAGCACTGGACTTAACCAAACATGAGGATCTGCGTGATGGCTGTGCTCATGCTCATGCTCTTCTTCTGACTCTTCCGCTTCTTCATCTTCTTCTATTAGCTTAATACCTTTACTTGCCTCCACTACAGCAACATCGCTACTGTCAATGCTTGCTGTTATATCAGAAACCCATGTTTCCATATCAGCACTGTTATAGACAAATAAATCCGCTTTTTGAATATTGCCGATATCCTTAGGTGTTGGCTCCCAATCATGTGGTTCAATCGTTGATGGTATTAATAGCTCTACATCAGCCTTATCACCAGCAATGTTCTTTGTGAACTCATACATTGGATAAAAGGTGGTCATAATCTTCAGCTTGCCATCATCTTCTTTTTCACTTGTATCATTGCTGCACGCCGCTAATATAAGGACAATCATAGAAACTAACAGCAAACCATATCGCTTCTTCATTAATATCTGCTCCTTCTTTCAATCTAGCTTTCATTTATCCCTTTATTTCGTATTGATTACGATTTATAGAAAACAATGAATTTATGATTTTTATCATTATATAATTATTTTCAAATCAGAACGATTACGATTATTGATTTTAAACTATTTGAGACAATAAATCAATAGTTTTTCAGTAATCTTACTGTTAATTATGTTGGAACAGGTCTTCTATCATCATTTCCAGAATAAAAAAACTTTAAACAGCATGTATATCTTTTTTTATTTTGGGTATAAATATAATAAGAATAAAAAGCATTACCCAAGTGACACTTCTCACTTGAATAATGCTTTTATCATGCAATTCCTATTACAGACGAACTACTCTTCCGTTAAATACACCTTTCCAGTAGCCGCTTGTCATTGATACAACAGCAACACCTGTTGAGCTTTGAGAACCGATGAATTTTCCGCCACCAACGTAAATTCCAACATGACCGTCTTTTTTGTAAGTATCAAAGAATACTAGATCTCCAGGTTGAATATCGCTAAAGGAAACTTGTTTACCGTAATTTTTCAATCCATCTGTACTTGCTGGAATGCTGTATCCAGCTTGAGAATAAGCCCAGCTTACGAAACCAGAGCAGTCAAACAATCCGTTTGCTACATCAGAAGCAGTTCTTCCGCCTCCGAATTTATATGTTGAATTCCCGATATATTTATAACCAGCTGTGATTGCAGCAGATTTTCCACCTGTAGCTTTTTGTTGACTTGAGCTGCTTGATTTAACAGCAGAAGTGCTTTTCTTTACAGATGAACTTGAGCTTGATTTTTTACTAGAATCATTCGAAGAAGCAGATTCAGAGTTTGAGTTAGAAGTTGCTTGAGTAGTTGTGCTAATCAAGTTGTTTAAGTTTTCTTCTTTTTTCTCTTTAATCTGTTTCTTAATTTCTTCTTCTTTAGCAGCTAGTGAGCTGTCTTCTTTTTCAAGCTTTGCTTTTGCTGCTTCATTCTCTTGTTGTTTTGCTACTAAGTCTGTTTTTGCTTTTTCATTTTCAGCTTGTTTGTCAAGATTTTGCTTTTGCATTTCTTTCAAATCCAATTGCATATCTGTTAAGCTAGAAAGCTTGTCTTCTACTGAAGTTTGCTTTGTCTCTAAGTCTTTTTTATCTGCTTCGTTGCTTTCAATCAAATCCTTGTCCGCTTCCATGATTGTAGCAACAGCTCCTACACGGTCAACAAACTCCTTAAAGCTTGCAGCTCCTAGTAATACATCAATATAATCAACGCTTCCACCGTTCTCTTGGAATGTGCGTGCACGTTCTTTTAAAATTTCATTACGTTGTTCAATTCTATCTTGCAAATCTTTAATTTCTTTTTTCAAAGAAGCAATTTCTTCTTTAGTAGTTTTGATGTCTTCTTCTGTTTGTTTAATTTGCTTTTTATTTTCTTCTACTGCTTTATCAACACGGTTGATTTGTGCGTTTAGGTCAGCTAGTTTTTCTTGAGCTTCAATTATTTTATATTCAGCATCTGAAATTTTATCTTGTATATCAGTACGCTGGCTTGAAATAGAAGCAGACGTTTCAGCATTTGCATTGATTGCTGGGATGCTAAAGCTGCCAAGTCCAAGCAATAGTGTTGTGTTTAAAATAACTAATTTCTTTTTTAACATTTCATTTTCCCCCTGCAATTTTCTAATGTACGTTCTATTTATATGTCTATTAATTTATGTAGTTAGTTTTGGGGATTTCCCCAACATTATACCAGAATACATGAATTGTTATCAGCCATGTTTTAGCTTTCGACGAAACTTGTTAACTTTCGTCAACAATTAGTAGTATAGCATCACATTTTGTCATTTAAGTAATAGGAATGTTACAGTTATGTTTCAATTTTATTCTAAACTAGCAATATTGATGAAATTTTGACATATTCTCTAATTTCTTGTCATGGGCAATTTATCCATGATTGAATTCAATCCTAGCAAAAGCATACAATAAGAGTAAGCTTTTTAATGGACAGTATGCAAGCTATATAGGATTATGTCACATAATTGTAATACACTAAGCTGTTAATAGGCATCTTAATTAGTATAAAGGGCAGGGAAAATCATGAAAAACATAAGTATTATAGGCGCTGGTATAATAGGTGCGTCTATCGGTTTTGAGCTTGCAAAAAACGGAGCTCGTGTCACAATTGTAGATAGAGAGGATTTTGGTCAAGCTACTAAAGCTGCTGCGGGTATAATATGTCCGTGGACTTCTCAGCGCAGAAACAAGCGCTGGTACAAGCTTGCAATGGAAGGTGCAAAACATTATCCCAGCTTGATTACAGAGCTAAAGGACTTAGGGGAAATGGACACAGGCTATGATAAAGTCGGCGCGATAAGTCCTCATGATAATCCAGAGAAGTTAGAAGCTATGGTAAAAAGAACTTTGAAACGAAAGGATGAGGCACCTGAGATTGGAGATGTCACCATTCTTTCAGAGCAGGATTCAAAAGCCTTGTTTCCACCACTTGCAGATGGATACCAATCTGTCCACGTTAGCGGTGCTGCTAGGGTAGATGGCTGGGCTTTGCGAAATTCGCTCCTTTCTGCTGCCAAAAAGCTTGGTGCAGTAGTTCTCCAAGAAGATTGCAGTTTAATGCTTAAGAACAGCTCTGTTATCGGCATTGAAACAAAGCACCAAAAAATCCATGCAGATGAGGTCATTATTACTGCTGGTGTTTGGGCGAACGAATTGCTTCGTCCACTTCAGATGACTATTAATCTAAGCTTTCAAAAAGGACAGATTATTCATCTGCAAATGCCAGGCATAAACAGTGACCTATGGCCAGTTGTCATGCCGCCACATGATCAATACATTCTTTCTTTAACCGGAAATAGAATCGTAATTGGAGCTACACATGAAAATGATGAAGTGCTTGACTATAGACTGACAATGGCTGGCATGAAAGAAATTATGGATAAAGCACTTAAATTCGCCCCAGGTTTGCATAACAGCACATTTATTGAAGCAAAAGTCGGCTTTCGACCATTCACTGCAGATTTCCTTCCTATATTCGGAAGATTGCCGGGACATAAAAACGTCATTTTCGCAAACGGCCTTGGCGCCTCTGGTTTAACAATGGGTCCTTTTCTCGGTCAACAGCTTGCCAAACTCGCTTTAGATAATGAACCTGACATTCATCTGGCCGATTACGCCCTTGACGAATTTATCTCCAGTAAATAAAAAAAAATGCTGATCCGCATGGATCAGCATTTTTTTATTTATATTTAGGAATTTCTAGTTTTAGTATATAAGAGTCTAATAGGCTGTATAAATTATAAATTTGAGTCACCTGCTTGGACGCCCAGCCGATATCCGTCGCATACTGATGCGTTGCTTTACCTGTGCTTTCTGCTGCGCCTGGATTCCATCTCATCTTATAAAGTGTATCTTGTCCAGCGTTAATATAACCTTGCGCAATAAACTTTGCACCGCCAATGATTGCAGCTTCTGGAGTAAACCATCCTGCATTATAGGCGTATTGTGCGCCACTGGAAATAGCACTGCCATCATATGCGCCAATTCCATACATATTATAGACTGTTTTGCCATTTACAGTTACACCTTTTGCTAACGTTGACGTGCCATTACCAGTTTCAAGTAATGCATGGGAAATCAAATAAACCTCATTAATGCCATACGCATTTGCTGCCGTAATAAAGGATGAAGCTTTACCAGAAAGTATGCCTTTACCTGCTAATATGCGTTCATTCACTTCCGTATCATTAATATCTGCTTTTGCTGACAGCTTTAGAAACTGCATAGATTGTACAGTAGTGTTTATAAAATTATCTGGATTTAAATAGTAAGTAGTATCTTCCTTGCTTGCATTAACCCAAGATTGGGTGCTATTTACTTTATACCAGTAGTAGCCGTCAGATCCCTTCACTTTTGAAGTTATCGTCAGCACCTGCCCGTTTTGAACAGAATTAACGACACTGTATTCAGTACCTGCACCGCCTCTTAATCTCCAACCACTGCCTATTATAGTTCCTTTTGTTTGGTCGGAGGATTTAAATGCTACTGCATCCTCTCTTATATAAACATCATAAGCCTTGTCTGTTTGTGGGTTTGCACCCATTTGAATAGTAGCCATTTCATCTAATGTCATATCGTAATTGACATATGTTTTAACTGTTTCACCTTTGCTGACACCTGGCGTTTCTGCTTGTTTAGTAGTCAAATAAGCACTGCTGACATAGCCCTCCTGCCCATTAGCAGTAACCTTTGCCCAGCCATTTTCTTCTGAATAAACAGTTACCGCTGTTCCAGCTGCTAATTTTGCAACAATTCCAGCTGAAGAAGATGGTGATTTGCGCATATTCAAGCTTGAGCCTTGATCTACATTTACATATTTCAGTGTACCCTCTGTGCTGCCAGCATTGTCTTCACCTGGATTTGCATTTTCATTAGAATCGGGATTTTCGCTGTCATCCAAGCTGCTTGAAGTTAAATAACTACTGCTCACATAGCCTGTCTTACCGCTTGCCGTAATTTTTGTCCAGCCATTGGATTCAGAAATCACAGTAACTGCAGTACCTCTAGCCAGCTTCGTAACAACACTGCCGCTTGTGCTTGCACTAGACCTCATATTCAATGTTGAGTTTTTATCTACATTTACATATTTCGTTACTGTTGGTGTTTCTTTTACCGGATCCTTCGGTGCATCCGTACTGCCGCTTTGTGTGCCTGGTGCAGTAGTTGTTAAATAGCTTGTACTTACATAGCCTGTTTTACCGCTTACTGTAATTTTTGCCCAGCCATTTGATTCAGATGTTACCGTTACCTTTGTTCCGCTTGACAGCTTTGTGACAACACTGCCGCTTGTGCTTGCACTAGACCTCATATTCAATGTTGAGTTTTTATCTACATTTACATATTTCGTTACTGTTGGTGTTTCTTTTACCGGATCCTTCGGTGCATCCGTACTGCCGCTTTGTGTGTTTGGGGCAGTAGTTGTTAAATAGCTTGTACTTACATAGCCTGTTTTACCGCTCACTGTAATTTTTGCCCAGCCATTGGATTCAGATGTTACCGTAACCTTTGTGCCTCTTGACAGCTTTGTGACAACACTGCCGCTTGTGCTTGCACTAGACCTCATATTTAATGTTGAGTTTTTATCTACATTTACATATTTCGTTACTGTTGGTGTTTCTTTTACCGGATCCTTCGGCGCATTCGTACTGCCGCTTTGTGTGCTTGGTGCAGTAGTTGTTAAATAGCTTGTGCTGACATAGCCTGTTTTACCGCTCACTGTAATTTTTGCCCAGCCGTTTGATTCAGATGTTACGGTTACCTTTGTGCCTCTTGACAGCTTTGTGACAACACTGCCGCTTGTGCTTGCACTTGCTCTCATGTTTAATGTCGAGCTTTTATCAACATTTACATATTTGGTTGTTGTTTTCGCCACAGTGCCTGAACTGCTGTTCGAGTTTGTTTTATCTGTAACAGAATTGGTGGATTTTGTTTTTGATAAGTATTTTGTCGCTACATAGCCTTCTTTTCCATATACCTTTATCTTCGTCCAGCCATTCGAATCACTGTATGCTGTTACCTCAACACCTTTTGCAAGCTTCACGATAACAGAGCCGCTGTTCGATGGTTTATTCCGCATATTAAGGCTTGAACCTTGATCAACATTGACATACATTGTCTCTGTTTTTGTTTCTTTCGTGCTTACCTTTGTTGCAGTGTCTGCCTTTGGTGTGCTTTCCTTCACTGTTGTTACGCTATCAGATAAATATTTAGAAGCTACATATCCTTGCTTTCCGTTCACCTTTATTTTAGACCAGCCATTTGAATCAGATAATACCTCTACTTTTGTGTTCGCAGCTATCTTTGTCACAACGGAAGAGGAAGTATTTGGAGATGTTCTCACATTTAAGGTTGAATTGCTATCAATGGAAACATATTTAACGTATGTATTTGTTTTTTCTGTAAGATAATCTGAGCTGACATAACCAGTTTTTCCATCGACTGTTATCTTTGCCCAACCGTTGCTTTCAGACAAAACAGTCACTTCTTTTCCTTTTTTTAAGGTGGTGACAACTCCAGCTTTTGATGATGCGCTTTTTCTCACATTAAGAGAGGAGTTACTTTCAACATTGACATATTTCACAACAGCAGCATTAGAAGCTGCCTGAGCTTCTTGAATAAGAACAGGTGCTGATAACGCTGCGAAAAATACTCCAGGAACAATGACTTTTTTCATTCCTACGACCTCCTTTTTACTGAAATCATATCAAAATATGATTCTATATACCTATTATATATTTTAGTATGTAATTAGTTCTCATTTTCTCACTGTATAGTACCTATATTATTCGTTATACAACTATTCGTATATAATACTATAGTCACGTTTTATAATAATATATTAATGCTTTTTATACTAGTCAATCAAGAGTATAAACCTTTCACCAAGATAACCTAAACCATTATTTGACTATAATACACAGAGAATAATCCTTTAAGTATAAAAAAACACAAAAAAACAGGGCATAGATACATACCCTGTTTTACCTAGTTTAAACTACATTATTAAAATTATTGCCCACCACTTCATTCATATTATGTACGGTGATGAATGCATTTTTTATCAATTTTATGGATAAACTTTTTTAATTTTATATAATCTTGTCTTTTTAATACAATCGTGATAACTTCTTTTTCGTCATTAGAAAATGCACCTATCGCAGAATGCAGTGTTGCACTTTTATGGAGTTGTTCAATAATATAATGCTTAATATGCTCGCATTTTTCACTTATTATGACAACTTCTTTTGTCATTTGTAGTTGATCACGGAAGTAATCCACGACGACCCCTCTAAGAAAAACACCAAAGCATGCATACAAGCCCTTTTCCATACCGAAAGCAAATATTGCTGCAAGAGATATGAGACAATCTGCCATCAATACTGCCTTCCCTATTTCAATCGCAAAATACTTATTAATGATCATTGCAATCAAGTCCATACCACCAGTAGAAGCATTTTGCTTTAAAACAAGAACGAGTCCTAATCCTGCGATTAATGTACCAACTACTAGCTGTATAAAGAGGTCATGACTTAACGGAACATAAACAGGATCAAGCCTCCCAAGCATCCATACAAAAAATGTCAGTAAAAAGCTGGCATAAATTGTTTTAAGACCAAACTGAAACCCTAAAAAGGCAAATCCTAAGAGGAAAAACAATATATTAAGCAAGCCCATTAGCCCACCTAACGGAATAGTAGGAAAATAGGATTGCAAAACAACGCTCAGTCCCCCAAGACCTCCAGAAGCAAATTGGTTTGGCGCCATAAAGTAATGAATATTAACAGCCATCAGCAATACTCCGATATGAAGCCAAAGATAGCTTAACGTCTTTTCAAAGCTGATTGTTTTTATTTTTCCCAGTCCACTGAAAGATCCCATGCGATTGGCTTCTCCATCCATTGTTTTGCTGCTTCCACGTTATCCGCCTTACCTAATACCCACATTAGCTTTGCTATGATTGCTTCTGTATTCATATCTGCCGATAAGATAACATTATATTGGGCAACTTTTCTTCCTACTTCGTATAAATACAAATCTTGTCCTTCTTCCAGACACTGGGTAGAAATAACGACAGCAACACCTGCTTCTACCATTTCCGCTAATTTAGGAAGCAGGTTTCTATCTTCAAATGGCAAGCCCCCATTGCCGAAGCTCTCAATAACAATGCCTTTATAATTATTCTTTAAATAGTCAAAGATCTCAGGCTTTGTACCAGGATGCAATTTCAGCAGAAACACATCAGAACACAGGCTAGTATCCTTTTTGAACGGCTCTGAGGATTTTTTTGGTTTCCAGTAATACTCAATTTTTTTATTTTGGATTGATGCGACATAAGGGTGGTTGATACTTTCAAATGCATCATAGCTTTTTGTCCTCATCTTCACTGCACGTGTACCGATGATAACCCTGCCATCAAACACAACGAAAACTCCGCCTATATCTTCTGTAGCAAAATGAATGCTGTCTGCAACATTTTTCTTTGCGTCAGTCTGCTTAAAGCTAATCGGAACTTGAGAACCTGTTATAACAACAGGCTTTTCTAAACCTTGAAGCATGTATGATAAAGCAGCAGAAGTATATCCCATCGTATCTGTGCCATGTGTGATAACAAATCCGTCATATAAGTCATAATTTTCGCTGATTGCTTCTGCAATCACCTTCCAATGCTCCGGCTGCATATTTGTACTGTCCCTGTTCATGAGGATTTCACATGTTACATCAACAGATTGGGAATCCCCCTCAAAATGCACTAATAACTCCTCTGCAGTCATTCCAGGAACTAAACCTTCATTTCCCTCTATAGAAGCAATGGTACCGCCTGTAGCCAGCAGCAATATTTTTTTCATGATAGCTCCTCCTAGTTACGAATCCTTTTCACGTATGCGTTACGCGTATTCATTTATTTGTATTATAGTACCACCATTACCAATAAAGCAATATTTGTATTCTAATCGCGTATTTTTTCTTTTAAAAAGAATTTAGACATGCTATACTTCCAAATATAGAGTAAAAGGGGGAACATTCGTTGCTGCAAATATTAAGCGAGCTTAGAAAAAACAAAAATTGGTCTCAAGCTGAAACAGCGGAGCTTTTAGGAATAGCCAAAAGCACCTATGCTGGTTATGAATCAGGATATCGTGAACCTTCTTTAAGAGCGCTCATCCAAATAGCTGATTTATTTGATGTCTCTATTGATGTAATTCTTGCTCGTAAAAATCAGACTACTGTATTAGAGCTGGCTACCATTTCTAAAATGGATAGTATGGTTCTGACTGTTGATGGCAAGCCACTGACAGAGGAAGAGACAGCAAACCTCATAGCATTTACTAGAGTTAGGCGGGAGCTTGGCTAGAATATGCATAAAAAAAACCTGATTTATAAAATCAAGTTCTTTTCATACTTAGTATATTAATTTAAATGCTTTACTTTTAATTCAATTGATTGCCTTTCCTTTGCATCCTTTGTTTCATCAGGATACCCAACTGCAATCACACCAACTACATCATAGTCATCTGATACACCTAGAATGTTTCTTCCATTCTCAGAAGCGCCTACAGAACTCCAAAATGTTCCTAATCCTTTTTCACATGATAGTAGAAGGAAATTTTGGATGAAACAAGAAACAGCAGCTGCGTTTTCTTCCCTTTCTAAGGTGTTTCTTCCTTTGTGAGAAAGGACAGCAAATAAGATTGGTGCATCACCGAAATTAATTTTATGATTAAACTTCGCTCTTGTTTCTTCCCCAATAAACAGAATTTCCCAAGGCTCTGTCATCTTATGGTTCGGAGCAAATGCGGATACTTGGAGAAGTTCTTTAATTGTATCTGTACTTATAGCCGTTGTTTTAAACTTTTTGATTGTTCTTCTACCTTTAATTATTGTTTCCAAGCTCATTCTATCTATCCCCTTTTCACTTTTTTTCTCTTTTATTATACATGAAAACAGCATTTTTTTCCTATCGACAAATTTCCCAGGAAATCTAGGAACCAACAATTTATCACAAAATTCATTCCATTCGTTTTAGATTCTCTTATTAAGGGAACTAGAATTGTAATTAATGATAGAAAAGGAGAATGAATATGGATAAAAAAGTTGCAGTCATAACTGGTTCTGGACAGGGTATCGGGAAAGCCATCGCAGAAAGGCTTGGCAAAGATGGATTTACCATCGTTATTAGTGATGTTAATGAAGAAAGCGCGAACAGAACCAGCATTGAATTAATGGAAAAAGGCATTGAAAGTATGGCAGTACAGGCAAATGTCAGCTCAAAAAAAGAGATAGAAAATCTAGTCGAACAAACTGTGGAGCAGTATGGACAGCTTGATGTTTTCATTAATAATGCAGGAATTGATCAGGTTGATTCAATCTTAAATATTTCTGAAGAAGATGTACAAAAAATCTTTGAAGTGAATGTATTTGGTACATTATACGGTATTCAAGCTGCTGCTGTACAAATGAAAAAACAAGGAACAGGCGGAAAAATCATCAATGCCTGCAGCATTGCTGGACATAGGGCCTATTCCTTGTTAGGTGCTTATTCTGCGACAAAGTTTGCTGTTAAAGCATGGACACAGGCTGCTGCTGAGGAGCTTGCTTCTTCCAAAATTACCGTCAATTCCTATTGTCCAGGTATTGTCGGCACAAGTATGTGGGACAGAATCGATGCTGGTATGGTCGAATATATGAATCTGGAAAAAGGACAGGCATTTGAACAATTCTCTAAAAGCATTGCATTAGGACGCACCCAAGAACCAGAGGATGTAGCTAATTTTGTGTCCTTCCTCGCCTCAAAGGATTCCGATTATATGACAGGGCAATCGGTCCTAATTGACGGCGGTATACTTTACGGTTAAAAAAGAAAGAGGGCTTCCATCATGGACGCCCTCTTCTTAAGTCTAACATGATACTAATCATTCTAACTTGCTATTACTTTTCAAAACGGAAAGGTACTGTTGTAACAATTACGTTTCTTCTATAAAGCAGATGTGCTTTCAGTAGCAGGCTTGATTGATTGTGCAGGATATTATGCCAGCTTTTTTTCGTAATGAATTGTGGAATAATGACTGTTACACTGTTATGGTTTTCCGCTCCTTTTTCTTCAATCACATCTATGAATCTTCTTAACGGTCTAACTAAACTGCGATACTGTGAATGAATAGTCACAAGACGGATATCCGGACGATATGCTTGCCATTTTTCCTCCATCCGTTTTTCACTTTCTCTGTCAAATGCAACGTAAACGGCAATAATCGTTTGCCCGATACTCTCAGCATAGGCTAAGGAATTATCCACAACCTTTGTGATACCTGCCACTGGTAGAATAACGATATTACCTTCCGGTTTCTCTGCCTTATGATTCTCATCCATACGAAGCTGTTTAGCAACATCCTCGTAATGTCCTTTAATACGATGGAAGATAAATACAATAATCGGCAGGAAGATTAACACAGACCAAACTTGCGAAAACTTAGTTGTAAATAGGATAAGCAGCACAGTCAATGTGATAATCGCACCGGCAAGATTTATGCTCATTTTCCATTTCCAGTTTTTCGGTCTTTCTGTAAACCATTTTTTTATCATTCCGCTTTGCGATAAGGTAAATGGAATGAATACACCAACTGCATATAACGGAATCAACATTTCCGTATTTCCCTTAAACAGGAAGATTAACAGGATTGATGCTGCACCGAGTGTGACGATACCATTTGAGTAGCCTAATCGATCACCGCGAATGGTAAATATTCTTGGCATATACTTATCAACAGCAAGGTTAACAGCCAACAACGGAAACGCAGCAAATCCAGTGTTTGCAGCTAATACTAAAATAAGTGCTGTTGTTACTTGGATAAAATAATATACTCCTGAGCGCCCGAATACTTCTGAAGCAATTTGGGATACGACTGTTTCATCTGCTTTAGGAGATATTCCATACCAATAAGCCAATAAGGTAATCCCTGTAAACAGCACACCCAGTATAATTCCCATCATCGTTAATGTTCTGACAGCATTTTTTGCTGAGGGCTCTTTAAAGTTCGGAACGGCATTAGAGATAGCCTCAACACCTGTTAGAGCAGAGCACCCAGATGAAAATGCCTTTAATAACAGAAAGATGCTAAGCCCAGGGACAGCAGTGCCAATCGGTGTATGCTCAACGCTTCCGACATCTCCTGTTGCAATCTTCCACAGCCCAGTGCCTATTAGCACTGCCAATGCTATAACAAATAGGTACACTGGATATGCAAGTATAGAAGCAGATTCAGTAACACCTCTTAAATTCAATATTGTAATTAAGACAACAAACAAACAGGCAATAATTACATTATGTTCATGCAAGACAGGAAAAGCCGATGTTATAGCATCCGTTCCTGCCGAAACACTTACTGCTACAGTCAAAATATAATCGACAAGCAAAGAGCCGCCTGCAATCAAACCAGCATTTTCTCCTAGGTTATTCTTCGAAACAATGTATGCCCCGCCGCCACGCGGATACGCATAAATAATTTGTCTATATGACAGGATTAGTGCAACAAGAAGCACAAGTACGCCAATTGCAATCGGAATAGAATACCAGTATGCGAGAAATCCGATACCTGCTAATACGAGCAAAATTTGTTCTGTTCCGTATGCAACAGATGAAAGTGCATCAGAAGATAGAATCGCCAATGCCTTAAGCTTATTTAACTTTTGCTCCCCAAGTGCACTTGTTTTTAGTGGCTTCCCAATTAAAATTCGTTTTAAAATTGAACCGCTCATGTTATCCTCCAGCTTTCCGCTAAAATGTCTTCCTTGTTAGGTGATTATCCAATTTTTGCACACAAAAAAACCACGAGGATACCCCGTGGTCGATTGTAAAAAAATCGAACATCAGATTATTCCTCTCTCTAAACGCTTACGGAGTTAGCTGTCGGGTTGGGACATCTGAGAGTTGCCCCTCCTGCAATAGGATTCACCCCAAGTGCCTATGAATGGCACAAAAAAAATTGGGTCCCCCGCTCCACAAAAATGGATTAAGCGATTTACGAAATATTATTTACTTGAAGATATTACTCCCATTCAGATAAAAAGTAAATGAAGGAAAAAGACCATAAATGAACAAAAAAGCGCAAATGAACGCATGCAAGGCAAATTACTCGTCCTCATCTAATCAGCTCTTTGTTTTTTGCGGTTTTACTCGTTATTTCATGTTTTCTAAAAAACAAAAAATAAAAAAGGAAGGAATGCTAAAACAGCATTCCTTCCTTTAGGAAAATTATTAGTATGCTAAGCTGAACAAGCCTTTAATATGTGAAAGATAACGGATGTTAGATGCTTCTTTCATCATAGATGCAGGCATGCCTTTAAGCGGAGTTGAGCTTCCGCCAACAATTGCTACGCCGTCTTTACGACCAAGGCTTGCAAGTGTACCAGAGTTGATTGGGCTGAATCCTTCTAATGCTTTACCTTCAAGGTATGCAAAAAGGTTGTACCCGATTAACTCACCCATTTGCCATGCAATTTGAGCAGTTGGAGGTGCTGGACGTCCATCTCCATCAGCTGGGAAGTATACTGCGCTGTCTCCAGCAACAAATACTTCAGGATGTGAAGTGGATTGCAGGAAGTCGTTCACTGTTGCACGTCCACGGTTTACTTCTAAACCAGAAACGCCAACTAGTGGGTTACCTTGAACTCCACCTGTCCATACAAATGTGTTAGCAACGATTTTTTGACCATCTTTCAAGTCAATTACATTGCCTGCTACATTTGTTACAGCAAGTCCAGTCAAGAACTTAACGCCACGAGCTTCCAAGCTTTTAGTTGCTCTAGCAATCAAATCATCTGGAAGAACAGGAAGAATTTTTGGTCCTGCTTCAACTAAAGATAAGTTGATTTCTTTGTAATCTACGCCGTATTTCTTTGTCATTGCAGGAAGAATGTCAGCTAGTTCACCAACTAGTTCAACACCAGTTAGACCACCGCCGCCAATAAGAATTGTAGCATCTTCCGGTTTTTTCGTTTTAGCATATTCACTGATGCGTGCTTCAACATGCTTGTATATATTGTTAGCATCTTCAGCTGATTTAAGAACCATGCTGTTTTCTTCTAATCCAGGAATTCCGAAGTAAGCTGTTACGCTTCCCAATGCAACAACTAGTGCATCGTAGCTCAACTTAGATCCATCACCAAGGATAACTTCTTTGTTGTCTACATTGAAAGATTCAACTGTAGCAATCTTAATGTCTACATCAAGACCTTTAAGAAGTTTATCTAGAGGCATTGCCACAGCTTTTTCATGAACGTTTCCTGCTGCAAGGCGATGTAATTCTGTAATGATTTGATGTGTTGGATATTTATTAATAACCGTCACATTAGCTTGTGATTTAGTGTAATATTTACGAACATTTTGAGCAGCTAAAAGCCCGCCGTATCCTGCACCTAAAATAACTATGTTTTTTGACATGGTATATCCTCCGTCCTTCGTTCTATTCAATTGTTGAACTTATTTTTGTTGGTCACGCTCGTTCAAGATTTGAAGATAGCTTTGTGTAAAACGCAGCATTTTTTGAGCTTGAGGATCTTTTAGTAATTTAAGCAAACCGAATACACCGATTGTTTCATTGCTTTGCTCTGCACGATCCTTCGCTTCGATTACAGCTGAAGCCATGCCTTTTGCTGAATGAACGACTGGTTCAAGCATTTCAGTTGTTGCATTGACCATATCACTCATGAAGACCTCATCTTTTGATAGACCTTGAACAAGATCATATGAACTTGTCAATGTATTAACGACTTCTGTTAATTTTGGCAGCTGTTCGATTAAAGTAGTCAATGACTCTTGTACCTCAGGCTTTAAAAGCTGATCCAATAAGTCTTGGCTATTAGTAGATGTAGCTGTCAGTTCAGCACTTGTTTGTGTAGTTGTTTCTGACATAACTGATTCTCCTTTGCTATTGGCATTTTCCTAATGATTTTTTGGAATAATACTTCCAAAAATTATTGTGCATTTTTGCACAATAATTTGTAGACTAATAATTAGTGCATTTTTTTGGATACATTGATAATAAGGTATGTAGTTATACAAAACTAGTAAATAAACAACAACCCTTCATTAACTCCTTTAATATAATACCACTTTTTTATTAAAAATAAATGTGAACAGCACAAAATTTTAAAGATTTTTTGTCCTGAGTGATATTTATCACACTTAGTTTGACTATTTTAATTATTGAAAGGAATGAAAAAAATCTAATTAGTTTATCGTTTTGTATAATGCCCCCATAAAAAACCAAACATATTTACACATTATTTGTGAATTAATACTATTGTTAGCTTGTAATCAAAACACTATGCATCCAATCATTTAAAATTTGATAATAAATTATTTAAGGCATTTACATGAAAAAAACAGGTCTATTCGACCTGTCGGGTTTTTATATTTCAATATCTACTACTATACTGTCCACTCTGCCGACTTCACGAATATATGCTGCAACGGCTTGATGTTCAGGATTTGGACCATATAATGAAAGTGCCTCTCTGTCTTCAAAACGGACCTTCAAGACAACCTGATAGTCTGTATTGCTTTGGGCAAAGTTCAACCCTGCCTGCAGGTCAACAACTCCCATTATTTTATTTCTTAAAGCGCGAAATCTTTTAATTACTTCCTGCAGTTGTTCCTCTGTTGTAGTTTCACTAAATTTGACAAGGACGATATGATCTATCATGCACGAACCTCTTTCTGACTTACTATTTATCGTACTCATTTTAGCTGAATTTTATTAAACCAGCAAATTTTTCTGGTTTTTTCTTTAAAGTTATGTAAAAGGACTTATTTTTTCTAAGTCCTTGGTAGGAATAACATACCGGCATCTGTATTTTAATGGAAGCCTGCACTTTAAATATTTACATAAAACTTACGCATACTATTTTTAAACAAAAAAACGAATTCATTTTTCATAAAAGAAGGAGTTACTATGAGCAGCCAAGATAACAACAATCAGAAGAGTTCAAAAAAACAAGGTAAAATGAAGTGGTGGGAATTATCACTAGTCGGTGTTGGCTGTACTATCGGCACCGGATACTTTGTAGGTTCCAGCCTCGGGGTCATTGAAACAGGGCCAGCCATTGTACTATCTTTCATGATAGCTGCAATCGGTACATATATTGTTTTTAATTTATTGGCCAAAATGACCGCAGAGGATCCACAGGAAGGCTCCTTTTGCTACTATGCCAATAAAGCCTTTGGTTCATGGGCCGGCTTTAGCTGTGGTTGGAATTATTGGGGTTCCAATATTCTCATTATGGGCAGTCAGCTTACTGCCCTCTCACTCCTTTCCCAGTTTTGGTTTCCAAACGTACCACTTTGGGTCTTTGCTTGTATTTATGCTGTCTTATCCATCTTTGTAGTCTTTTTAGGAACGGACGGTTTTGATAAGGTTGAAAATTATTTAGCTGTCATTAAAACCGCAGCGATAATCATGTTTATTATTTTGGGAGTTGCAGCACTATTTGGCTGGATACATGGTGGCGATCACCCCATGCAAACTCCTAAGTCCTTTGATGCATTTTTCCCGAAAGGGTTTCAAGGATTTTGGACTTCCCTCATTTATGCATTTTACGCATATGGAGGAATCGAAGTTATCGGCTTAATGGCAATGCAACTAAAAGATAAAAAAGATGCACCAAAAGCAGGCACGAATATGCTTATCATTTTGCTGATTATTTATTGTCTTTCCTTAGCTATAGCTGTTTTACTAGTTCCATTAGATAAATTTAATGAAAAAGAGAGCCCTTTTGTAACAGCACTTGCTGGATATCCACTCAGCTTTTTTCCCCATGTATTTAACGGAGCTATCATTATTGCAGGATTTTCAACAATGACTGCATCCTTATTTGGGGTGACTAACTTGCTTGTTACGTTAGCGAAGAGTAAAGATGCACCTGCTATTTTTGAGAAGAAGCTAAAAAAATTCCATCAGCTACCACTTCCGTCATTGATATTGGGAGCGGTTGGACTGTTTGCTTCTGTTTTGGCAGCATTGCTTTTGCCAGGAAAAATATTCGAGTATATTACGACAGCGGCAGGAATTCTGCTGTTGTACAACTGGGCATTTATCCTTTTCTCCTCATTTAAGGTACTGAAGCCGTCTGGCTGGGATAAAACAAAAGCAATTATCGGTATTGCTCTTATCGTTGCTGCTGTCAGCGGGACAGTGATGGAAAAGGGAATCAGAATAGGCTTTTTTGTCAGCCTTGCTTGTGTCGCACTTATTGGAGTCGCTACCTTTATTATGCACTTAAGGCAAAAAAAATCCGAACCAGAAAGTGCTTAGCATAATGTTTTATCTGGAATGAATAGACCTAATATAAAATAAGCCAAGCTATTATGGGAAAATACACATAATGGCTTGGCTTATTATCATGTAAAATCTAATTTTTCTTTTACCCTGACTTACGTTTCTTCTTTTGCAGTCCTGCCTTAATTTGTTTTTCTTCCGCCTCATTAATAATTCCGAGTGTTTTGCAAATATAAGAATACGCAATTATTTTCTGGTCAACTCGTCTGCCTTGATTCACATAAACCACTCCCTTTTTATTATTAATATGCATCAAGTAAAAAAAGTTTCCTTCACGCAAAAAAACTAGTCATTTGCATAAAAATGACTAGCAGCTTTATTACTATTTTGATGGATTTTTAACTAAATATTCAATTAGGCTTGGCAGCCATTCATGGAGATTGGAAAAGTGAAAACCTAAGTTTTTTGCTTTGTCATTGCTCATTGCCCAAAAAGACTCAATTCCATAAGGTGACGCATTTTCATTGTTCTTCTCTATTGCCAATTGTGCTGATTTCCCTGCACTTTTTTCAATAAGCACAAGCAGTTCTGATAATGTAATAATGCCGTCAGCACATGCATTAACAGGACCTTCTATTCCTTTAACACCAGCCCAAGCAATAAACTGTCCTGCTTCTTTTTCGTCAATAAACCCCATGGCTGCATCAGGGTTCGGAAGATATATTTCTTGTTCGCTTGTGACTTTGTCTGTATGAAACTTAAGCCTTTGCGTATAGTCATTAACCCCTACGACAATCGGTATTCTTACTGCTACTGTTTGAAAAGCTGCCTTTTGAAAGAATACAGCTTCTGCCTGTCTTTTTCCTTCTTTATATGTAACCTCCTTCGTTGGTTTTACCTCAATTGGATATATATATGGATTAAAATCCTCTTCTTTCAAAAGCTCGGATGACGAATCATATACAGACAAGGTGGATGTTAAGATATATTTATCCGTTTTGTCGTTGAATACCTCAATCGCATCCAAGGCATCTTGAGCAGAATAACAGATTTGATCATAGATGGCATCCCATTTTGTGTCTTGGAACGCTTCTTTAAAGTTAGCTAAATCTGAGCGGTCAAAGGCAATTCGCTTAACTCTGTCGCCAAAGGAATCGGCCATTTTCCCTCTTGTTGCTACTGTCACTTCCATGCCACGTTCTAATAATGTCTCCACAAGATGTACTCCAAAAAACCTCGTTCCGCCAATAACAAGTGCATTTTTCAATAGCTTTTCCTCCCCTTTATTTCATGTATGTATTACTGTTATATAAATTCTCTATTTGTTTGGTGTATCCTTTTCTTTCGATAAAAGTCCACTAGAATTTCGTTTATTGTAATGAAGCCGAAAAACAAAAAAACTCGAACTATTAATCGACAAACGATAAAATAGTCCGAGTTTGAAACAAAGTTACATTATATTCCAATACCTTTTTCTACATTACTTGGGAAATCCTGTTGCATATTGTTGTGGAACTGTTGTTTCTTTTCTTAGTTGTGCTGCTGCTTCTAATGCCCAGTATGGGTTTCTTAGCATGCCTCTTCCAACTGCAACAAGATCTGCGTCTTCGTTGCCGACAACGGAATTAGCAAGTGCTGCATCATCCAGTCTGCCTACTGCGATAACTGGAATATTAAATGCTTGTTTATACGCTCTCGCAAACGGTACTTGGTAGGCATTATGTGTACCAGGTCTTCCTGCAGCTGCAATTGGCCCTTCTCCTCCTGCACTAATATGGAAAATATCCACACCTGCATCCACGTAAGCTTTAGAGAACTCAATGCTTTCTTCTACTTCGTAGCCGCCCTCTACATATTCCTTTGCAGAAATACGCAAAATTAGCGGCATATCTTCAGGCATTACGCTTTTTGCTGCTTTAATGACTTCTACGCCAAATTTTGTACGATCCTGACCATATTCGTCTTCTCGTTTATTTGTCAGCTTTGATTGGAATTGATGAATTAAGTATCCATGAGCACCGTGAAGCTCAATCGTATCTACGCCTGCCTTTACAGCTCGTTCAACTGCTGCCCGGAATTTCTCTACCATCGTGCTAACTTCCTCTGTTGATAAAGCTCTTGGTGTTTTAGAGTTTTCGTCAAATGGAATAGCCGATGGAGCAACTGGAACTTCCGCGTCTTCTGCTTTGCGGCCTGCATGGGCGATTTGAATACCAACTTTTGCTCCATGCTGATGACATGCATCTACAATGCGTGCAAGTGGCGCAATTTGCTCATCTGACCATAGGCCTAAATCATTATCTGTTATTCTGCCATCTGGTTCTACATCAGTCATTTCAATGATGATTAAGCTGGCACCACCGATAGCACGGCTTACATAATGAACATAATGCCAATCAGTCGCAATCCCATCCTTTTTCGTAACAGAATATTGACACATTGGGGGCATAACAACCCTGTTCTTTAACTCGAGGCTCTTGTAAGAATATGGTGAAAATAAATGATCCATTGTAAAATTCCTTCTTTCTTTTTTGAAATGCATGCTCATGCATATAAATTATCATTCCTACAATGTATGGTCAAATAATTCAACTTAGCAAATATGAAATAGGTTATTCAGACAAATTTTAAACACAATACTGAGTTAATGCACCATCAAGCCTTCCCGACTATTCCACTTTAATGGCAAAGGCATAATAGGCATCACCAAGTGACGTATCTTTTTCCTTTTCGTCCATCCACCAACAACTGTAAGCATAATAATAAATGCCTTTGTCTGCAGGTGCCTTTATTTCATTATTCGTAATAGGAACTACTAATTGCTTATTATTGTGTTCAACTTGAGCTAAACTTACTACAGAGGGCTTTAACTCCAGCTTGAATTGGATAGGCTCATTAGGTTTGACACTAATTGGCGGTTCATTCTCAAGGAGGTCCAGCACTCCCGATACATCTGAGCAAATCCCATTCTTCCAGCAATAGCTTCCCAGCTTTGTTTCATGCTGGACTCCATCCATAACTATATAGAATGGTGGTGGTTTATCTCCAACAAGCAGATTGGAACAGCCAGTCAGCAATAAAAAGAAAGAAAGAAGCAGTAATCTACTGTACCTTAACACTCTACAAACCCCCATTCATGTCATTACCTTAACTATTTGGCGAAATCCCCCTTGAAAAAGTTACATAATTTTGGAAATAAAAAAATAAGAGCTGACATGGAGTGCGTCAGCTCTTATTCTTTTCCAAACATCATTTGCAAAATGTTGAGTAGGTCATTATTTGTTTCTTTCTGTTCCAGAAGGTCTGCGAGCGTCGTCGAAAAGGTTTCGTTTGATAGCTTCAGCTTCTCTTCCCCGTACCCTGTCAAAGAAGTATAAATACCTCTTCGGTCATCTGTGCAAATATGCCTTTTCAGTACACCACAGTTCTTCGCCTCAAGCCTTGTCACAAGCCTTGATAATGCACTTTGACTCAAACCCACCATTTCCTGCAGCTGCTGAAGCCGCAGCTTTTTCTCAGGAGCTTTAGACAAAAATAGTAGCACATAAAACTCTCTTAACGAAAGCTGATGTCGATTCTGCAGAACATGCTCTAACTCATTGGCAATCCTCGCCTGCAAGCCCGATAAAGACAGCCAGCTCTCGATATACGGATCTGCCGGTTTTTCATTCATCATATCTCCACCTATATCTTGATAAACCCGATTTCTTCCTATTGAATATTATCCTATTCTACCAACAAGAAGAATTGTGAGTCAATCAGGAGAGGGTAAATATATGCTTAAGGATACGGTATTATCCTCTTCCAGCCTGGAAGGAAGGGTATTTTGTCATTCCTCCATCTGCAAATAAAGTAATGCCCGTAACATAGCTCGATTCATCTGATGCCAGCCATGCTGCAACTGCAGCTATTTGTTCTGGTTTTCCAATATAACCTAATGGAATCATACTTTCCACATCTTTACGTTGTTTAGGATCAGCAAACTTTTCTGCATTAATTGGTGTATTAATGGCACCTGGCCCGATATTGTTAACACGTATACCTTTTGGAGCATATTCAAGGGCAAGTGTTTCTGTCATTAACTTCACCCCACCTTTACTTGCAGCATAATGCACAAATGTTGGCCATGGAATCATTTCATGTACACTAGACATATTGATAACGTTACCTTTGACATCATTTTCAACGAAATACTTTAATGCTTCCCTGCTGCCAAGAAAGGCGCCAGTCAGATTAGTGCCGATAACCTTCTCCCAGTTTTCCAGCGTCATCTCATGAGAAGGAGCTGGATTTTCAATCCCTGCATTATTAATCATAATGTCTAATTTACCGAAGTTCTTAACAGCAGTTTCAACGATATTAATTACATCCTGCTCTTTCGTCACGTCACCTTGGATAATAATACTTTGTCCGCCTGCTTCTTCTACTTCTTTTTTAACGGACATGGCTTCTTCTTCACCAGAAAAATAATTGATGACAACTTTTGCTCCCTCTTGACCGAATCTTACTGCCATTGCACGCCCTAATCCAGTTGACGCACCTGTTATTGCCACCACTTTACCTTTCAAATCAGTATACATAATCCTGCCTCCTTTTTATTTTTTGGCGATACCTAAACAGATTACTCCCGCTATAATAAGGATAATCCCAATTGCAACAAAGATGAGCTGGCGCTTCGTTTTCTTTTCTCCCAGCAAGAAGATACCGCCAAGTGTAGAAATTACAACACCTGTTTGGGATAATGAATAGCTTATTGCGACACCGACCTTCGGCTGAGAGATGAATAAAAACATATTACCTGCTGCCCAGAATAGGCCAGGCAGGATATTTTTTACTGCATATAAATTAAAGGGCTTGTGCTTATATGTAATAATCAGGCCACCAATAACCATACCGATTGACTGTGGAAACAAAGCTGACCAGCCATCAACAGAAAACAGTCTTGCGATAACAACATAGCCAAGATATCCTAAAGTAGAAATCAATAACGTAACCGTTCCTTTTTTCAGCTTTGCTGATTCATCCTCACTTCTCTTCTGATCGTATGTTGTTAATACAATTCCGGCGAGAATACAAAGAATTGCAATAATGCCAAGGATTATTGTCGTAGCGGTTGTCCACTCATGAAATACAAGCACACCAAACAGTGTTGTGGACACAATCTGTAGACCAGTTGAAATCGGCATTGTCTTTGAGACACCGATATATTCAATTGACTTAAACTGATTGCTTTGTCCAACCGCCCAAAAGATACCAGAGCATATGCCGATAATTAAGATAAGCGGTGACAGCTCAGGCCTTGCAATTAAATAAACGACTAAAGAGAATAACAGCGCACCGATTGTTGTTCCTAAAGTTTGGCTGTATGCTCCACCACCTATTTTTACATTAAGTAACACAATGCTGCCCCAAAACAGAGCAGGAAGTATAGCTAAAAAAAACTCCACGGAAATCATACCTACTTTCTTGTTATATCGTATAAATTCCCCTAAATGGTCAAATCTAATCAGCCTATTTGCTGGAATTTTAGCAAACCAGCTATTTTGCAAATAAAAAAGCCCAAAATCACAGTTTGCGGATTCCAGGCCACTCCTTACAGCTATTCCATTTTTTTAAGCTTATCTTCTAATATACAAATCGCTTTATGGCACTCACTGTCACTAATGGAGGCTTTCAGTTCGCCAATCGCCATCTGTACTAAGTGCCTGCGGCGGTTTTCCGGCTCTACAAGCTCTTCTTCAACAAACTCGACTAATTCCTCGTATTTTTTTTGCTCTTCCACATTTTGCACACTGTTTTTTATCATCAACTTAAGCGACTCAATCACACAAGCTATATTCTTGCTGTCTGTATGCCTGTCATTTTCCGCACTGTCTGACAGCCACTTTAACAACAAATCCGGAGACAGCAGGCGCTCACCTTTTTTGGAAACGTCTTCGACCATGCCTATAATTCTGTTCACACTATATTGAACAATCTTATGGACATCTGTATGGCGCTGCTTATCTAATGAATAAAAATAAATCAAATTGTGAAGATTTCCTGTCAGCATGACTGCACAATCAAGCAAATACGGCTTTTTATCAATACCACAAATATCCATCAAACGATTATACAGCCAATTAATTTCCTGAACACGTCTTCTATTCAAAAATTGCTTTAGCTCAGGATCATTTGTAAACAAAATTTCTTCAAATAAGGAAATAATCTTATACTGGTTATTTGTATTTATCAGTAATTCAATTTGCTGGATAAAAATAGCCGTTGACGTCTTATCCTGACCTAGCATTAGGTTCTTGCGCTTTTCGCCAAGCTCACTGTAAATTTCTTTAAAAATAGAAATTAGAAGTTCATTTTTACTTGAAAAATAATTGTAAAAGGTTCCTTTAGAAATCCCGCTGCTATCCAATATTTCTTGAATGGATGTTGCTTGGAACCCTTTTTCAATAAACAGCTCATGGGCTTTATTCAACACATGCTTTTTCCGATTATTCATCTTCATCACCTTAGGGAAATTATACTAACAGTTCAAAAAACATACTAACCCATATAGCAATAAAATTCAAGAATCCAGCTAAGAAAACGTTACCATACCAACCTTCATCTATTTTATATAAAGGCAGAAAAATACTGATAATTTATTTTTTTAGTAAACCTAAACATTTTTATTGCAAAATTTATACTGCCAGTATATTATTATTTAAGCCTATAACAATTGTATAAAAAATGAACTCGAAGTTCATAAGGAGGAAAACATTTCATGAACAACACAGCAACACAAAACACGAAAAAGCCACCATATGGCATTATCGCCATTCTTATGGCTGGGGCTTTTGTTGCTATCTTAAATTCGACTTTATTGAATATAGCATTGCCTTCTATTAATAAAGATTTCGACATTGAAGCATCTGTTGGCCAATGGCTCGTTACTGGCTATATGCTTGTTAACGGCATTATGATTCCGACAACTGCCTTCTTAATTCAAAGGTATTCTATTAGAAGACTGTTTATCACTGCCATGTCCTTATTTACTATCGGGACACTTGTTGCAGGATTCGCTGACTCTTTCCCAGTTCTTTTGGGTGCACGTATGGTCCAAGCATCTGGTTCAGCAATCATGATGCCAGTACTTATGAACTTCCTGCTAACAAGCTTCCCAGTTGAAAAACGCGGCAGTGCAATGGGAGTTTTCGGTTTAGTTATGATCTTCGCACCAGCGATTGGTCCGACACTTTCAGGCTATATTGTCGAGCACTTCCATTGGCACGTACTCTTCCGCATCATTGCACCGATTGCAATCATCGTATTACTGTTTGCAATCTTTAAATTGAAAGATAAAAAGGATAAAGTAGATATCTCTATTGATGTCCTTTCTGTTATCCTTTCCACTTTAGGCTTTGGCGGTCTGTTGTATGGCTTCAGTACTGCAGGCAGCAAAGGCTGGGACAGTGTTTATGTATACGGAACATTAATCATCGGTTTCCTAAGCTTAGTTCTCTTCATTGTAAGACAGCTTAAAATTCCGAATCCAATGCTTGAATTCAGGATTTTCAAATATCCACTTTTCGCATTGTCAGCAACAATTTCTATCGTAGTAAATATCGCAATGTTCTCTGCAATGCTGTTAATGCCAATGTACATTCAGACAGTCAGAGGGATTTCTCCATTAGATTCGGGACTACTGCTTCTGCCTGGTGCTATCATCATGGGGATTATGTCACCAATTACAGGTAAACTATTTGATAAATATGGAGCAAGAGTTTTAGCTATTACTGGTTTAACACTTACAGCTATTACAACATATATGTTTAGCAAACTAACAATGGATACATCTTACACAACATTGATTGTCATCTATTCTATCCGTATGTTTGGTATGTCCATGGTTATGATGCCTGTAATGACAAATGGTTTGAACCAAGTGCCTGCACGATTGAACCCGCACGGTACGGCAATGAACAATACATTACAGCAAGTATCTGGCGCCATCGGTTCTGCTTTAATGATTACCATTATGTCAAACCGCACGACTACACATGCTAAGGAATTAGCAGAAGATGCAATGAAAAACATGTCTAATGCGACAGCACAGCCTGATGCAGCAACATTAGCTGCTGCTAAAGAACAACTTGCAATGAAGGCGATGATGGAAGGAATTAATGATGCATTCCTTATCTCTGTCGGTGTTGTAGTAATAGCACTGATTCTATCGTTCTTTATGAAACGTGCGAAGCCTGCTGAAGACTTTCTAAGCAAACAAAACACAGTAAAACCTAACAGTTCTGCTAAACTAGCAGAAAATTAATTAATTAGTAAAATGGAAAGCCAAGCTGTTAAGATCCATCAGACAGCTTGGCTTTTTTTATATTAATATATTATCCCCTTCCTTTAAGCAATACATATTCCCTATACTTGCCCGTCAATAACCAATAAAATTTCTAATTTCTATGGTGAACTCTTGGTTATTTTTTGGTATAATTTAGCTAAGTTAACGAAATAACTTTTTCACAGGACCAAATACTTTTACGACAGCAGCAGGATTGACAAAGGTTTTTTATCAACTTGGCAACTGCTTGACAGAATAAATATCAAATCAGGCATAGCGGAATAACAAAAGGTGGCTAGAATGATGCTGAAAAATAAACGAATTAAAGAAATTCAAGACTATGTGTTTGAGCATGAAACCGTCTCACTAGATGAATTGGTTGAAGTATTTAATGTTTCTAAAAATACGATACGAAGAGATATCCAGGAGCTGGTAGAGGAAGGCGAGCTTAAAAAGGTGTATGGTGGTGTTGCCGTTAATCATGCTACACTCGTTTCCTTTAATGATCGGCAAATACGGAACAAAGATGAAAAGATGCTGATTGGGAAAAGCGCAGCGGAATTTGTTGAAGATGGTGACATTATCTTTATTGATTCAGGTACTACTACATTGGAAATGCTAGAGTTTCTCAAAACAAAACAGCTTTCCATCATTACAAATAATCTTGATTTTATTATTAAGGCACTTCCATATGAAAATCTTCACATCATTACCTTTGGTGGTGTATTAGAACGAAAAACTAAGTCTTTTGCAAGTATTCAAAGCACTGATGTAATTAAATCCTATAATATTAATAAAGCCTTCATGGCTTCAACAGGTATTTCCATCTCAAATGGTGTCACAAATTCGTCCCCATTGGAAAGTGAGATTAAGAAGCATGTCGTGGAAAGAAGTGCAGAGGTATACTTGCTTGTCGACCATCATAAGTTTGACAAGTATGCTCTTATGACATACTGCACACTTCATGACATTGACTGCTTAATTACTGGTGCTGAACCACCTAAGGAGTATCAGAACTTTACGAAAGAAAACAATATTAAGCTAATTATTACGGCGGAAAAGGAAGAATAAAAGAACGGCTCCTAAATTACCATTTAGGAGCCGTTTCTAACGCTTTGCGCTTTTCAAATTTATGAAACATCCTGTAGTAGAGGATGCCGCTTAGGCATGCTAACAAGCTGATGATGATGAAGGTCCATGTATAGCCAAACCAAACACTCATTGGGATAGACACTGGTGCAAGCACCTTTGAGAACGTGTAGCGCAGACTTGCAGCAGCAAAATATTTCCCTCTTTTGTCAGCAGGCGCAAGCTCAGAAATAAAGCCTTGCTGTATACCTGCCGTCATGAGTTCTGCCAATGTGAACACAAGCATAGCAAACAGCAGACCCCAAATCCATGAGGTTTGACTGAACAGTAAAACGGAAACAGCGTATGTGAACGAGGAAATAATAAACACGTTTCGTTCCTTGTATTTGCTCATCCACCTTGTCACAACAATTGTAAAGATGGCAACAAGCAAGCCATTTTCAGCAAGCACAAGTCCAAATGCTTGTGTGTTTTCTACAACATAAGACCAGTTCCCGAACCTTAGCAGCGGCTGGTTTGTCACCACTTCGTTAATATAGACAGGGAACAAAAGGTCAAGCTGCATAAAGGTTTGTCCAATAAGAACACCAGCGATGATGAACAGGAGAAAAACCCGGTCATTCATAATTACTCTGTAATCCTTCAGTTGATTACCAAGCACAGAAAACCAATTCTTGTTTTGTATGCTCTCCTCTTTCCTTTGAACAGGAGCTGTTTCTTTAACCATGTATTGAAGCACTAAACCAAGAACAAGATTTAAAACACCTGCCATTAACAGCAACGGGAAACGATACTCCGCAAAAAAGATGCCGCCAATAATCGGTCCAATTACAACAGCAATATTTGTAGAAGTATAAAAAACCGCAAAAACGTCACTGCGATCCTTTTCTCCTACGACATCTGCAATCATCGCTTGGCTTGCCGGCCAGTAAACAGCACCAAACATACTCACAACAGTAAAACAAACAAACCCAAGCAATGGTGAATCAAACCATGAGGAGCTTGAAACAGCAAAAACAGTGAAAGCTGCTCCTTGAACGAAGGCGGACAGCACCATCATTTTCTTGCGGCCATATTTATCTGCATAATATCCCCCAAGCAGGTTTGCAGCACAAGAAAAAACTTGTGAAAGTATCAGCAGCATTCCAGCAGTTGATTTGCCAAAGGCTTCCGTAAAATAAATAGATAAAAACGGGAAAAACATCCAAAATGTAATATTAACAACAGATTCTCCTGCAAGCCGAACCTTTAAATTTCGGTCCCAATCTCTTAGACGCATACTCATACGAAGATATCTCTCTTTCTTTATTCTCCTTTTATCATACCAAGCTATTACAGGGAATCTCAAGTTAATTTTACTATATTAATAAAGTGAAAAGGACAACTCCCACATCAGGAATTGTCCTTTTTATCAGATTGATATTTTCACTTCTGCATTCATACCGAGAAGTACTTTTTTTGTTGGATTTTGAATGGATATTTTGACTTGAACCTTTTGGGTTACTTTTGTGTAGTTTCCAGTTGCGTTTTGTGATGGCAGTGCAGAAAACACAGAGTTTGTTGCATAGCTGATGTCTTCTACCTTCCCATCAAACGTTACATTTGAATCACCGTCGACTGTTATATCCACATTGTCACCAATTTCAATATCGTTCAATTCGGTTTCTTTTATATTTGCAAGCACATACATATGATCCATGTCCGCCGTTTGAGCGAGCACCTGCCCTGACTGGACTAGTTCGTTTGCCTTTACTTCATTTTTAATGATCGTTCCGGCAGCTATACTGTCGATTTCATGTGCTGCCTTTCCATCATTCACTGTCCCTACTGCTTGATTTACTTTCATATCATTTCCTGCACTGCCCTTCCATTCAGTAAGAATACCTGATACTGGGGCAACTACCTCAGTTATATCTGCCGATACGACGGCATCATCTGTTTTTACATAGTTTTTATGTTGATAGTACATGTAGACTCCTGTGGCAATAAGACCTAACACGACCACAAGGCCAATAAAGTTTATAATTAATAATTTTCCTTTGCTCATTTATTTCGCTCCTATGCTAAGATCAGCTCATTTTATAATGCATTATTTATTTTTGTGTCTGTGTGTTTTTGTACTGGCTTGGGCTGTTTTTGAACAAGTGAACGCCCTTTACCTGTTGCCACTTTTCCTATAGAAGCAAGCAGCATGATTATGCCTAACACAAGCAAAATGGTAAACAGATTATGGTAGGCTCCAAGAATAGCCGCTTTCTTTACATGAACAATCAGCTCATAGGATGCCAACGATTTAGCATTTGCGACAGAATTTCCTTGTTCCACTAAATGCCTAGTCCAAACTGCCATTTCCTGCTTGAATTCTGTGCTGTCACTTTGCAGGCTCCAGCGAATTTTTTCATAATTGCTGGCATTTACTGTCGTTAAAAACCAAGCAAGAACCGGTGAAATAATGGCACCAACAAAGTTCCGAATCGAGTGCAGTGTAACAGATCGCATGGAGGCCTGATGAATGTCACCTGCAAGAGCTGTCCCTAATGCACCCCCCACAAGTACCATACTCACACCAGCACCAAGACAAGCTACTTGAAAATACAGTTCATGCAATGTAACCGCAGAGTCAATTGTTCTCCATTGATAGCTTACATAAATGACTGCTATTGACCCAATGATGCCCAAAATACCAGCGCCAAGCTTATCATACAGAACCGTTTTCAAGATGGCTGTAACTACAATACCGACGAAGAACCAAAAATAAAAATGAGATAAATACATAAACGGCAAATCAAGATTATTACGTAAAAATCCATTAATTCCAGCAATAGCGAATACTAATGCTAAATGGGATGCTACTGCCATAATGGTGCCTGATATTGGTTTCGATGCCTTGAGTGTTTTAAATGGCACTAACGGTGTTTCTGCCTTCCTGTCCACAATAATGAATAAAATCATAAGCACACCAGCAACAATTAGGAACGGCCATACATATGTGGATGTGAAGCCCTTTTGAACTAAATTGCATAACGGAATGGCTAACACTAGCATCATAACCGTCCACAGAAATATCCCTGTTTTGTCTAAGGAGAAATGCTCCTCTTGCTGCTCTAGCTTAGGCAATCCGATAAAACCGACTAATAAACAGATAGCAGCAGCTGCGACATTAAGGATAAACAACCAGCGCCACGCATCTGCCTCTAAGGACAATGCACCAAATAAAGCACCTAAAGCACTAGCTCCAAACAGCCCTGTAATAACCATCAGCAAAAACGTATTCCTGATTTTGTTTGGAAACGATTTAAGGCTTGCTGGCAAAATCGTCAAAAATAAAAAGCCTGCGCTTATTCCTTGAATAATTTTTGCTATTATCAAAAACAGCAAATCCTCGGAAAATACTGCAATAACTGAACCAATAAGAAAAACACTAATGAAAAGCAAATAGTTTTTGCGCAAACCGAGTTTTCTTGTTAAAACAGGTCCAAGTGGTACGCCAAATGCAAAACCGAGATTAGACAAGGTCGAAGGCAGCAATAAAGAATTGGAGCCAAGCTGCAAACCATTTTGGATAACCCCTTGATTTAATATATAGGAAAGATTGGAAAAGTATTGTGATCCGATTGCGAAGATTGTCAAGATCGAGATAATCAAATACTGAGGTACTGCAACCTTTTCTGATTCAGATGCAGAAGTATTAATCTGCTGACTCATCTTCTCTCCCCCTTTCCTTGTGAATTTTTAATATTGTATATAACAAGTTGTATTATACAACATATAAACAAAAAAACAATATGTTTTCATTTTTTAAACTAAAAAAAGAGACTCTTTAAGAATCTCTTTTCACCCTTGTCCCCAATGCTTAAAATCTGCATTAAGGCGGTTCATTAGCTTGTCCAATTGTTCAATATCTTCCTGTTTCCAATTCTTCAGTATCTCTCCATATACTGTGTAGCGAGCCTTTTGCACTCGTTCAAGCACTTCTAGCCCACTCTTTGTAATTTCTATTAAGCTAATCCGGCCATTGTTGGCATCAGGATATCTTTTCACATAGGATTTTGTTTCAAGATTACTGACCTGTCTGCTCGCTGTGGAGATGTTCAGCAGCAGCTGATGCGCAATTTCATTTATTCCAATCGGTCCGTTCCTTAGCAATTCACTTAAAATTAAGTATTCCGATCTGTCCAGACTCCCGAGTTTTGGGTTATTTGCTGTAATTAAACGAACAAGTAATGCCACTTCATATTCAATAGATTGAAGTGAATCATTCATTTGCACTCTCCCCTTTTAAAAACGTTCAAAGTATATCTAAACACTAATGCTTCCTTGATGATGCTGCTGAAATAATATAATAGCTGAGCACTAATACAAGGATAGCACAAGTATATAAAAGTGTGTGCAATGGATTATCGTGATAGACAATGATAAGCCTAACCATTGCAGTAATTCCGATATACAAGAAATACCTTAGTGGAAAGTGATAGCTCTCTTGAAAATACTTTACAATTAGTGCGATAAATTCAAAATACAAAAAGAACACTAATATTCTTTCAAGCAGCTCATAATTGTTGCTTGCCTGCTGAAGCTCGACTGCATATGCGATAAAATAAATAATTTCTTTACATAGCAACACACTTAATGTGATCGCAAGCAAAATCAGTGATACGTTTAAGATTTGCTGCAGCATGGCCGCCAGCAGCAAATGCTGTTTTTTCACCTGCTTCTTTTCTTTTTCTTTTCGTGCTTCCAACTTTTTTCCTCCTTGCTTGAGGATAACTCCGAATGATTCTTTTATTTTATACATATTTGCTTATTTTTACTATGATTTACATTGTAAAAAACCATTTACACATGGTAAATGGTTTTAGATGATTCTTCTGTAGTTTTCCTTCAATTTTAAAGAGTTAAGTTTGGGACAAAGTATAAAATACTCTAATCCATTCCGAAGGATGCTGATTTGTTGGCACTTTGTTTTTCTTTTCCGAAAAGAATTAGGCAAACTAGGGCAATGATTGCGAAAATGGCGTAAATAATAATTACATTGCCATAGTTCATTGCTTCTGCTAATACACCGAACATTAAGTAGCCAACAGTATTGCCAATTTGGGTCGAGTTCATATAAAGAGTTGTTGCTGTCCCTTGTGCTTGTGGAATAAAGTCCTGGAAATAGGATATGGCAATTCCTGATGTAATGGAAACCTGTGCCGCACTTAATATTTGCAACGGATATATTTGCCATGGTTCGTTAACAAAGAAGAATAACGAAAAATAAATGGCGGCAATAGCAAAGCCAATTCTTATAAGCAATCCGTTATCCAGCTTGGTTGCCAGCATTCCGACTGCAATCATCATCGGTACTTCGAAAATCGGCGGCACACTGAAAATCAACCCAACATCCAGCTCGTTCCCGCCAAGCACCTTTGTAACAAACTGAGGTGCATTCAGCATATGAATGGAGGTTGCGGCAGCTAATAGCATTGCTGCAGCGAGATTCCCAAATATATGGGGCTTGCGGACATAGGATGCAACGCCAGTGGAGACACCCTTTTTCACAGTAGCAATCTTTGGAATATCCTTTAAAAAGAATAGGATGACGACTAATCCTATTCCATAGCTTGCTGCCACAAATAAAAACAAACCTTTAAAGCCAATTGCCGCAAGCAGCCATGCAGCTATAGCAGGCCCAACCGTCCAGGAAAGGGCAAAGAACATCCGAAAAACATTCATAATAAACGGTGCTTGCTCTTTAGGAACATTTGCATGGTGAAGCGCCTCCCTTGCATATGCCCACAGCTGTGGTACTGAGGCAGCAGCAGAGCCTAACAAAACGAAGGCTATGATGGCTAACAACACATAATCACGAACAAAGGCAAAGCCAATATAGCCAAGCATCCCTGTAAGGCTTGTAAAGATAAGGATTTTCTTTCTGCTTAATTGCATATCTGATTTTTTGGCTATAATCGTGCTTATGACAACACCGCCAATTGCCATAATTGTCATAAACAGTCCAAAGCCGATATTACTCATCCCTACTTCATCAATTCCAAAAAGGGAGGAGAATGGGGCAAAAAACGACATGGATAATCCAAAGATAAAATTGGCTAAAAATAGGATTGGAAACGATGGGATTTTCCAAACAAATAAAAGCCTCTCTTTCATAATTCCCTCTCCTGTTCTCATTAAATTACAGCGTATTTATCTTAACAAAACAAACATTGCCATCTTTTGGACAGCAATGCTTTACAGTGTTATATAGAATCCGTCAAAATATTATCAATGCTTGATAGCTCTTCATTAGAAAATTCAAGATTTGCCAATGCAGCTACATTTTCTTCCACTTGGCTCACTCTGCTTGCGCCAATTAACGCCGAAGTTACTTTTCCATTTCTCAGCACCCAAGCTAACGCCATCTGTGCGAGACTTTGGCCTCGGTTTGCTGCAATTTCATTGAGCTTTATAACGCGATTAACCACGTCTTGCGTCACCTGTGCTTCGGACAGGAAGCTGGACGGTTTTTTTGCTCTTGAATTTTCTGGAATGCCATTTGCGTATTTGCTTGTCAGCAAGCCTTGAGCCAATGGGCAAAACGCAATGGAGCCAACACCATTTTGCTCCAAAACATCCTGGAGCCCATCCTCTACCCAACGCTCCAAAAGGGAATATTTAGGCTGATGGATTAACAGCGGGGTACCTAGTCGATTCAAAATTTCAACCGCAGCTGCTGTCTGCTCCGCACTATAATTGGAGACTCCGACATATAAAGCTTTCCCTTGCCTTACAACGAGGTCAAGTGCCGCCATTGTCTCTTCTAAAGGGGTATTAGGATCTGGACGATGTGAATAAAAAACATCCACATAATCAAGTCCCATTCTTTTTAAGCTTTGGTCAAGGCTTGATACAAGATATTTCTTAGAGCCCCAATCTCCATATGGACCTGGCCACATATGATAGCCCGCCTTCGTCGAAATTACCATTTCATCCCGATATGGAGCGAAATCAGCTTGCAGCATTTTCCCAAACATTTCTTCTGCTGATCCTGGCGGTGGTCCATAATTATTTGCCAAATCAAAATGGGTAATACCTAAATCAAATGCCTTTCTAAGTATCGCTCTCCCGTTTTCATATGTATCCACACCTCCGAAATTATGCCAAAGCCCTAAAGAGATAGCTGGCAGAAGCAGCCCTGAATTTCCTGTGCGATTATATTTCATTGATTCGTAGCGATTTTCACTTGCTTGATATCCCATTCTCTTTCCCCCTTTACCTTTCATTTAAAAAAGCTTGAAGCCAGGTTTGTGCCATCAGCATATTCCCCGTGGTATTCATATGAACACCATCCGTTGTTAGCACTTGGCGGTCTGGCGTATTTAAATAGTCAATAAATGCTTGATGTGTTGGCACCAACAGGCAATTAAACTCTGCAGCGAGTTCCTGTACTGCCGTCACATAAGGCTTTAACAGTTTGTTTCCTTGTGCATTCACATCCTCCAGAATAACTGTCGGCTCCATTAAAATAACTTTGGCATTTGTATGTGTATGAACTTGCTCTATTAAGTCTGCATAGATGGCCTTAAAGCGGTCGTGTGACAATGCTTCTTGCTGAGGAGAATCGAGCTGTCGCCATACATCATTTATGCCAATTGATATCGACACATAATCTGGCTTTAAATCCAAGACATCCTCTTTCCACCGCTCTGCTAAATCAGGAACTCTGTTACCGCCAATACCCTTGTTAATGATTTTCGGGAGAGTCTCTGGCTTATTTATGGCAAGAAAGTCTCTTACATACCGGACATAACTGTTACCAATTTGCTCAGGGTCTTCATATCTGCCTGCTTCTGTAATGCTGTCACCGATGAACAGCAAAAGATCATTTTTATTCACGAAAGACCTACCTCTTTCCCATCACATTATGTAGCTGTCACTTTTGTATATTTTAAGCTGCCTAATAACTTTAAACGCTTTCATCCTGTTGTTTGCCCCAATACTAGCATTCTCTCACTCTATTTGCAATTGATTTTTAGACATTTACAAAAAATGAAAACGAATAGTTTATAATTAGACCCCTTTTTGCACAGATAAAGAGGATACCTAAATAAGGCATCCTCTTTTTGGTTTATGCAGACTGTGCTTGAACAATGGCATCTAAATTATTTTTCATGATAGAAATATAATCATGCCCGTTCTTTTGATCTTCCTCACTTACTAATTCTAGCGTGTTTAATACGGTCGTTTTCGCACCGATTTCTTTTGCAAGTGTCTCTGCAACCTTTGGTAATGCTACCTCTTCAAAATAGATAACGTTAATATCATGCTCCATAGCGAATGTTTTTAATTCAGCAAGCTTCGCTGCGGTTGGTTCTTGCTCTGGTGAAAGCCCTGCAATAGCAATTTGTTCAAGACCATAGTCGTGTGCCAAATAACCGAATGCTGCGTGCTGTGTAATCATTTCCTTTTTCGGGACTAAAGCAAGCTTTTCCTTATACTCGCCATCAAGCGCTGAAAGCTCCTTTAAGTACGTCTCACTATTCTTTTTATATTCGTCCTCATGAGTTGGATCTGATTCCATAAGGCTTGCTGTGATTGTCTTGACTTCTTTCATTGCCAAAGCTGGGCTCAGCCAGACATGAGGGTCCATTTCATGACTATGATCATGGTCATGATGCTCTTCCTCTTCTTCTGATCCTTCCATAAGGGTAATTCCCTTGCTAGCTTCCACAAAGACTGTGCCTTCACTCTCTGCTGCAGCCTCGATTGTTGGGACAAATGTCTCCATATACTCACTGTTGTAAATAAACAAATCTGCATCATGCACCTTTTTTATATCCTTCGGAGTTGGTTCCCAATCATGCGGTTCTGTTGATGACGGTATTAGTAGCTCCACATCAGCTTGATTCCCTGCAATTTTCTTCGTAAATTCGTACATCGGATAAAAGCTTGTCATTATTTTAAGCTGCTTTTCCCCATCGTTATTTGTTTGGACATTTTGTGCTCCACAGCCTGCCAGCAGTGCTACTGTTGCTGCGAGTACAATGCCCCATTTAGTTCTTTTCATGCTCTGTTCTCCTCCGATATCTACTATCCTTTTATAAATTTGTAATCATACGACTTAAAACCTAACCAGCTTTTACGTATACAATGGCAATGGATCTTGAAATGTCTGCCAGTCACCCCTCATTTCTTGATCTGTTAACAAACAGTCATCAAGCCCACTCTGGATTGCTTGCTTATCCATATTCAGACCAATAAATACTAACTCTGTTTGCCTGTCACCCCATGTTTCATCCCAACTACCCTGAACTTCCGGTTCCTCTGCCAGAACTGCCTTCCTCTCCTTATCTGGAAGACAGGCAATCCATTCTCCTGCTCCTTGAATGGACACAGAAGAACCGGCTTGTGAAAGCAGACCAATCTCATCATTTCTTGTCGCCAGCCAAAAGAATCCCTTTGCTCTGACTATTACAGATGGCCAATTTTCTAGCCACTTCATAAATCGCTCTGGATGAAATGGTCGTGCTTTCTTGTATACAATGGAAGAAATGCCATATTCCTCCGTTTCTGGAATATGCTCCTCCTGAAGCTCCTTTATCCAGCCAGCTGCTTGGCTTGCTTCATCTAAGTTAAACACATTTTTGTTCCATATATGCTCTAATGATAGCTTGCTGAATCGCGTTGGATGAATAGCCGCATCTGGATTAAGTCTCTTCAACACCTGCTGTAATTCGAAAACCGAATGCGCTGGTACAAGATCAATCTTGTTCAAAATAATGATATTCGCAAACTCAATTTGGTCAATCAGCAGATCTGCTATCTCTCGATCATCATGGTCATCTCTCCCAATATGTCTGTCTACTAACGTTTCTCCAGATCCATAATCATGCCAAAATCTATTGGAATCCACCACTGTTACCATTGCATTGATTTTGCAGATAGCTGCTAAATCAATGCCTGTCTCTTCATCCAAATATGTAAACGTCTGTGCGACAGGAACAGGTTCACTTATGCCTGAGGATTCGATTAAAATATGGTCGATTTCCCCTTCTTCTGCAAGCTTTTTTACCTCCAATAGCAAATCCTCTCTTAATGTGCAGCAAATGCAGCCATTTTGCATTTCAACAAGCTTTCATCTGTTCTTGTGAATCCGCCTTGCTCAATAAGTTTACCGTCGATATTCACCTCGCTCATATCATTGACGATAACGGCAATCCTTTCACCGTGCTTACTTGTTAATAGATGATTTAACAAGGTCGTTTTTCCTGACCCAAGATAACCACTGAGTACAGTCACTCCTATCCGTTCATTCAAAATTAACTCCCTCTTTCTTTAAAACGTAATAATTACGATTTACATAGTAGTTTATACTTAATTTGATCTTTTTTTCCTTTCTTATATTAATCGTAATCATTACGATTTGTAAAGAGGTTTTTTATTATATTGGAAAAACCTTTGCGGAAATAATCCCACAAAGGTTTAACATTAAGCTATTTCTTCCTGTGCATTTTCTTGGAAAATAACTCTTTCTCGTTTCTTTCCAGATTCATAAATGGCACAAATCATTTTTTGTGTTTTTAATGCATCCTCGCCCGTAATATCAGGTGCTGCTCCTGATTTCAATGACTCATAGAAATTATTGATTTGCTTCACATGGCTTACACCCCAGTATCCCTTTGCTCCATTGTCATAATGGAAGGTTTCCTGTGGATTATTGTCTGCGATGAACTCTCTTCCGTCCATTAACCTGACAGTCGCACGGTCTGCGACCATTTTCGCAATTCCTTGTTCACAATGCAGTTCAATTTCAACAGGTGCATCATATGTGTAGTAGTTAACTGCATGAAAGGCAGATACTACTCCATTTTGGAAAGAGATAACTCCTTCGGCCGAGTCCTCTACTTCAATAATTTCATGGGCACGGTTGCTGATAGTAGCATCCACATATTTAATGTCACTGTCAACGAACCATCTCATTAAGTCCAGCGTATGGATAGCCTGATCGATGATCACGCCGCCGCCTTCTTTTTCCCATGTGCCTTTCCAGTCGCTTTTTAAGTAATATTCATCAGAACGGTCCCATGTTACCGACAGTTTACCTGATTTAATTGCCCCGAGCTCTCCATTCACCAGCATGTTTTTAATAAGCTGGGAGCCTGGATTATAGCGATTTTGGAAGATGACTCCTAATGTAGTGCCATTTTCCTTTGCTGTTTCCACCATTTCTCTGGCATCGTCAAATGCAATTGACATCGGCTTTTCTGTCAAAACATGAATCTTTCTTTTGGCTGCTGCAATCGCAACAGGTGCATGCAAATGGTGTGGCAGACAAATATGGATAACATCAAGCTGCTCACTGTTAAACATTTCCTCATAATCTGTGTATGATGCACAATTATAAATTGCTGCTTTTGCGTCTGCTCTGTCCTTTTTAACATCACATACTGCGACAAGCTGTGCATCCTCTCTTGTTACTATTGATTGAGCATGCATCGGAAAAATATTGCCGCACCCTACGATTCCTACTTTATATGAAGTCATACTTAACATCCTCCTTTATTATGCCCACCACATTTGAGATGGCGCTTCTTCAATAACAACTGACTTAAGTGTTGATACAGCTCTTGCCAGTCCTTCTCGGATAGACATAAGCGGATCCTCATGTTCAATGCTGACAACATAGTCATAGCCATATGTTCGCAATGCACTCATCATATCAGACCATTCAGATGCACTGTGTCCGCAGCCTACTGACCGGAAAGTCCATGCTCTTGTTTGAACATTGCCGTATGGCTGCATATCTGTTAAACCATACATATTGGCATTATCCTGGTCGATATAAGTATCCTTTGCATGAAAATGATGGATGGCATTAGCCTTTGCTAATATTTTAATTGCTCCAACAGGATCAATTCCTTGCCACCATAAATGACTTGGATCAAGATTGGCGCCGATCGCGTCACTCGTTTCTTCCCTTAGTTTCAGCAGGGTATATGGTGTGTGAACCAAAAATCCGCCATGCAGCTCAAGACCGATTTTCACACCATGCTCGCTCGCATATTGGCCAACTTCCTTCCAATATGGAATAAGCTTTTCCTCCCATTGCCATGTTTTCACATCACTGTATTCTGTTGGCCATGGTGTTACAGGCCAATTCGGGAATTTTGCTCCCTCATGATCACCAGCTGTTCCAGAAAAACAATTAACGACAGGCACATTCATAAGAGAAGCAAGCTTAATCGTTTTCATCAATGTTTCGTGTGATTCTAATGCAAAATCCTTTTCAGGTGAAATCGGGTTTCCATGACAGCTGAATGCACTGATTACCAAGCCCCGCTTCTCTACCTGCTTCAAATAATCCTGTCTCTTTTCTTCGTCCTCCAGCAAGCCGTCCAAATCACAGTGAGCATTGCCTGGATATCCTCCTGTACCGATTTCAACAGCCTGAAGGCCAGCTTCTTTCACCGCATCAAGCATTTCCTCGAAATTTTTATCAGAAAACAGAACTGTAAAGACTCCTAGTTTCATAGCTATTCTCCCCTTTCAAACGTCCATAATCTATTTATTAATTTTCGCAATTTGCTTCGTTTCGTTTGATTTGATTGCACCTAATATAACCTCAAGGGATTTTTTCCCCTCTGCTCCTGTGATTAAAGGCTCTGTGTCAGACACGATGGAAGATACAAAGTGATCAATCACACCTGTTGCATTTTGGCCGCCAGCATCATTTGATTGGATTTTGCCAAGCTCATAGTTTACTATTTCGCCTGTTGCATATTGTACAATCAATGAATACTGCGGATGATCCTCTAGCCTAAGAATCGCCTTTTCACCATAAATAATCGTTGAGTTATCCTCTTTGCTTGTATAAGCCCAGCTTGCTGCCAATGTCCCAATGACACCACTTTCTGTTTTAAGAACACATACAGCGTTATCGTCAACATCTGCAAAGTCCTTCGCATTCGTTTCTACAAATGCCCCTACTTCCACGAACTCTTCTCCAAGCACATAGCGAAGCAGGTCTGTTTTATGAACACCTAAGTCTCCCATTGCCCCGATAAATGCTTTCTCCTTTTGGAAGAACCAGCTTTCCTTGCCGTCCACACTCCATTGCTCAGGTCCGCCATGTCCAAATGCAGACCGGAAGCTGTAAATTTTGCCGACTTCTCCAGATTTGATAAGTTCACGAGCTTTTTGATGCGATTTAACGAAGCGTTGGTTATGGCCGATCATTAGTTTCTTTCCGTTCTTCTTTGCTGCCTCGATCATCTGTGCTGCCTCTTCTGATGAAGTTGCCATCGGCTTTTCACAAAGAACATGCTTACCTGCATTAAGTGCATCAATTGAAATTGGCGCATGCAGATAGTTCGGCGTACACACACTGACTGCATCTATGTCTTTATCAGCAAGCAGCTCCTTATAATCTGTATAAGCCTTTGCACTGTACTCTTTGCCGATTTCAATGGCACGCTCTTCGTTAATATCACAAACAGCAACGATTTCGACTGCCTTATTCCAGCTGTATTCCTGCAAATGTCTATGCTGAGCAATACTGCCGCAGCCTATTACACCAATTTTTAATGTACTCATTATATTTTCCCCCAATTTATTGTTTAGTTTGCTGTTGGATTTTCTAACGGCTGACTGTTTCCATACACAGGTCTGTTTCTCGCTACAGGTTTCGCCCATTTCACTGCATTAATGATGACCTGCTGTACGTCTTTATGATGATATGTAGGATATGTCTCATGACCTGGTCTGAAATAGAATATCTTGCCATTTCCGCGCGTGTACGTGCAGCCGCTTCTAAATACTTCTCCGCCTGTAAACCAGCTTGTAAAAATCAGCTCATCTGGAGCAGGAATATCAAAATGCTCGCCGTACATCTCTTCTTTTTCTATTTCGATGTATTCACCAATCCCCTCTGCAATTGGATGACCTGGTGCTACAACCCACAGTCTTTCTTTGTCGTCCGCTTCTCTCCACTTCAAATCACAGCTTGTTCCCATAAGCAATTTGAATATTTTAGAGAAATGACCGGAGTGAAGAACAATAAGTCCCATACCATCAAGAACGCGCTGCTGTACCTTTTGTACAATTTCGTCCTTTACCTCTCCATGAGCAATATGACCCCACCAAATCAAAACCTCTGTCTTATTAAGCACTTCATCTGTAAGACCATGCTCAGGCTCATCCAATGTTGCTGTTTTCGTCTCAAAGCCTGCATTTTTCAAAATACTTTCAATACAGCCGTGTATACCTGTTGGATAGATTTCCGCTACAGTAGAATTTATTTTTTCATGGCGATTTTCATTCCATATAGTTATCAAGTTAGCCACACTCCAATATCGATTTATGGTATCATTATAAGAAATGAAAGCGATTTAATAAATGCTCAAAAATGGCTTCTTTTTATTCAAATGTGTCATTTATGAAAAATATAAAAAATATATTTTCATATGGAATAATGCCAGTATATTTTGAGTCGGGGGTCTTAACGCATGATTAAAAATACATATGAAGAGCTAGTAAATGAAGTCGTTCACTATGAAAATCCTTTATTATCTTTAAAGGTGTGGGAAATCAATGAAGAACCAGCATACACAGCTGCCATCGAAAAGGAGACATGGCATTTCCATAAAGAAGTTGAATTTCTGGCAATAATAGAGGGGAATTTGGCGATCCAGCACCAATATCAATCGACTGTCATTGGCGAGGGCGATACCTATATTATGGGTGCGTCCCAACCACACAGGACATGTAAGCAGTTTGAGGGGAATTTAAGATATATCGTGTTTCAAGTGGATTTATTGAAGCATTTTGACCAAAGCATACTTCCTTATCTGCACTGCTTTTCAGAGGTTACAACACCACTTCAGCATTTGAATTATATATTTAATCAGAATGACGCAACAAAGAAGCAGGTTTACAACCTCATTATTGAAATTTACATGGAGGCACAAAAAAAGGAAAAAGGGTACGAAATTGCCATTAATGCAGCAATTAAGAAGCTGCTCCTTCTTTTAATTAGGAATGACGAGGAAAACCTCCTAAAATTTGCGGATGCTGATTCCTTCACTCGCCTTAAGCCAGTGCTTGATTATATTGAGGACCATTTAAAGGATAAGCTTTTTGTCGAGGAGGCATGTGCCATCTTAAACTTAAGCTATCATTATTTTATTAAATATTTCAAAAAAAGCATGGGGGTTTCCTTTATTGACTATGTCAATCTAAAAAGAATAAAAAAAGCAGAGCTGCTTTTGTTAACAAGTGAAAAAAGTATTATGGAGATTAGCTTCGATGTAGGAATAAGCAATATTGCTCAATTTTATAAGCTTTTTAAACGACATAATCTCTGCTCTCCAAAGGAGTACCGGCTTCGCATGCAGCAAAATGCCGTAGTTTAAAGTACGTCTATGGCATAACTTAAGAAATTCTTAAGGTTTCCTCTCTATTATTAATACGGCTTATATTTTATGGTGCCGATTTCTAATAGAAGGGAATTTTTTTATGTCATTATCAGTTAGTAATTCTACTGCAGCTGCCTACTTACAATGGGCACAAAAGACTGCAGCAGAAGCAGCTTCAACGCAGGACAGCTCCCAGCAATCTTTTCAGGACATGCTTATTTCAAGCAGTCAGGTGAGTAATGTGCCGTCAGCTTACACACTTGCAGGTGTGAACGACACGACAGACTATGCATCATTAACAACAGACCAAAAGGTTGCTTTTCTTGAAAATATGCAAGCAAAAGCAGCAAAAGTTGGAAACGCAACAGATGCTTCACTACCTGAAGGTTTGCAGACTGCTTTCAGTACAATAAGTAACCTGCTTTCAGGCTTTACTGCAAACGAAAGCTCAGAGGAGGATGTCACTTCCCTATTTGATCAAGTCACAAAAGTTTTAGAGGATTCTAAACCAAAGGGAACAGCAATGCCTTTTGGCGCAGCGCCACCGCCAAATTCTGCGGAAACATCAGTTACGGACGAAAGCTATTCCGTTGAGCAGATGAGTCAATTTCTTGCTAACCTTATCAGCAGCTTAAATACGGAGGAAGAAGAGGATAAGGAGAATTCACTCCTTACAGATTCACTATCTGAAAATACAATAAACCAGCTTTCAAGCCTGGATTTAGGTTCTGCAGAAGAAGAGCAGGTCACTTCCCTTTTCGCTAGCATAATTGCTGATTTAGAGGCAGCAAAGCAAGAACAAATCAATACAAGTTCTGCAAGTATGAAAGATTCTGAAACAACGGATGAAGCATTTCCAAACAGCATCCAGCTATCTGGAACTTCTCTTCCACCAATAAATTGGAAACCAGCTACCAATACTGCTGCTGCCAGCACTTATGCTGCCATAAACAGCACATCGTTTTATTAAGCACTACAATATAAGGATGACGGGATTTACTGTCATCCTTTATTACCAGCTTAGTCACAGGTTTCTTCATCCACCAGTTAAAAATTCTCACATTTCTTGCACTAGGTGAATAGCCTAGAGTAAAAAGTGCGGGACGGTGATACCAGTGAATTTTCCTGACATATTAGCTGGTCCAATTTTGAGAAGAACAGAGAAAAAGGAGATATACTGCTGGATTGCTTTAAGCAAGTTAATCGATACACGGACAGTGATATATACTGTCCAGCAAAATGGTGACGAATTCTTCCTTAACTGTGTTAGCAGCAATTGTGAAACAACTATTGCCAGAATGGGAGAAAACCTATTTATCTATTTAATGAAGGCAACACCTAAAGAAGAAGCTTTTCCGACAGAGCAGCTTCTTGGATATAATGTGTTCTTTAGCGATAAATCTATCGAATGGAACTTAGCAGACTATCAATTACTCGACCACCATCATCCAAGCTCCATCGTTTATGGAAATTTGCCTCTTCCGTCCTTTTTCATCACAGAAGCTGAATCTGCCAGCTTTCTTTACGGCTCCTGTCAAAAGCTGCATGGAATCGGTAAGGATGCCCTTACGAAAGGAGACAGCCTGCTTGCAGACTGCTGGTCTGATTTAACGAAGAGACCATCCTCCCTTTTTCTTTTAGGTGACCAAATCTACGCAGATGATGTCGCCGACCCAATTACCCCTTTTATCCAATTACTTGGTGAAAAGCTGATTGGCAAACAAGAAGCTTATAAGGAATTACCAATTGTACTTGGACCAGTCTATGATATTACCTTTTCTCAAGTGAATGGCCGTGCAGAAATAATGAAGGAATTATGCTGCTTTACCTCAACAAAAGCAGCCAATCATCTGATTACATTAGGTGAATATGCAGCAATGTACTTGTTAAGCTGGAGTCCGGCTCTTTGGGAAACAGCAAAGGAAGCTAATTCGTTTTTGTCATTTGATGAGCTGTTAGCTGAGGATAAATATTATATGGATGAGACGTTAAACACAGACAAAGCATTGGAATCAAGACGAAAAGAATATGAAGAGCAAGCAAATTCACTGGCTCAATTTGCAAATTCTGTTCCCAAAATTCGCAGATTACTGGCAAATCTGCCTGTCTATATGATCTTTGATGATCATGACATAACAGATGATTGGAATATCTCTAAGGATTGGATGCAAAAGGTTAGCAATGCGCCGCTTGGCAGGCATGTAATCGCAAATGGATTGACTGCATACTGGGCATTCCAAGGTTGGGGCAATGCACCTGAAGCCTTTTCCGAACGATTTTTGGGTGGCATTCATGTAAGAATAAAAGGAAGTAGTATCCAAACAAAAGACTATCAATATTGGCTCTCGTCAATGTGGTTATTCTCCAATTGGCATTATACAATACCATCCACTCCTGTTACGTTAGTACTTGATACACGAACACAGCGCTTCTACCCTGAGAAAAGACCAAATTTAATTGGTTCCTATCTCAGCAAGCGGACGAAGGGTCCAAATCTTATAAAAAAGGAAGCATGGAAAAACTTAGAAAAAAGCCTTTATGCGTCTAACTGGAAAAAAGGAGAGAAGCTGATACTTCTGTCAGCAACCCCCTTATATGGTGTAGATCTTATCGAATCGTTCTTAAAAAGAATCGTCCTGCCAATCTCTAACACGATCCCAAAGCTGCAGGAAACAATGGATTTAGAATGGTGGAAATTTAATGGGCGTGGATACCATGAATTTCATAATTGGCTGGCAAAATGGGATCCCTCTGAATGTATCATTCTTTCTGGGGATGCACATATGGCATTTGCGCTTCATTCAGAGGTGGAGCATCAAAATCATGGCAGCAGAACGATTCATCAATACACGAGCAGTCCCATTAAAAATGAATCCTTTCGCGGACTTGCTAGTGTTGCTTTAAAAGGATCTCTTTTCTTAGGGAATCAGCTTATCAAAAAGAATGTCACACATCGCTATTGTGACCATCATTATCTCCTATGTGAAGGTGAAACAACATCTGATTATATTTGGAAGGAAAGAATCCAGCACGAGACACTGGACAGTGGCTTTATCATTAAAACAAATAATAATCTGGGCCTGCTTGAAGTTTCTCCACCTGGCATTACGAACAAATTCCTGTGATTATTGCCACGGATCGAACAAGGTGACAGGGCTTAAGCGCTTATGCTTTGTCACCACATATCTTGCTTCAATCCGCTCGGCAGATTCATAATCGATTTCTTTACCTTCCAAGTAATCGTCAATCACATCATAACGTAAGCCTAGCGCTGTTTCATCTGGAATTTGCGGCTTATTATCCTCTAAATCCGCTGTCGGTGTTTTTGTATATAAATGTTCTGGACAGCCTAACTCTTTCAAAATTTGTTTGCCTTGGCGCTTGTTTAGCCGATACAGTGGTAAAATGTCTGCCGCGCCATCACCGAATTTAGTAAAAAAGCCTGTCACTGCCTCTGCAGCATGATCTGTCCCCACAACAAGACCGTCTGTCGCACCAGCAATATCATACTGGACCTTCATTCTTTCCCTTGCTTTCACATTTCCCTTAAGAAAGTCTGCCTTCTCTCCCCTTCTAATGGGAACAGACGCAAAGCTTGCATCTACACTTGCTTGAATATTCACTGTAATTACCCTTGATGGCTTAATAAACTGGATAGCATCAAGACAATCCTGTTCATCAAGCTGAATACCGTATGGCAGCCTTACTGCAATAAACTCATACATCTGTTCTTGCTGCTCCAAGTTCAATTCATTGATAGCAGTCTGACACATAAAGCCTGCAAGTGTTGAATCCTGCCCGCCAGACAGTCCCAATACAAGTGCTTTACTTGCCTTATTTCTAGTTAAATACCCCTTTAAAAAATCAACACTTTTTCTAAACTCAATGGCTGGATCTATGTTTGGCTGGACATGAAGTGTTTTAATAATTTCTGCTTGAAGCTGTCTCATCTTTCCCTCTCCCTATTTACTCTATTTGTAAAGTTTGTTCTCTTTAATATATCTGTAGCAAGCGTCAGGCAATAAATACCGTGGCTCTCCCCCCATTGCCAGTTCTTCGCGAATATAGGTAGAGCTTATTTCCATTGCCAGTCCTTTATCAAGAAGATGAAAAGTACTGCCATCATCATTATTCCTCAATATAGGAGAGTGACTGATTGCCTTTAGCATGTCAATGCCATCTCTTGCCATAACAATAAACTTATTTTCGGCAATAAGCTCCTCCCCCTTCGCCCACTTCCCCTTCCCAATATCCACTAGCAAATCTGCTCCCATAATAAAATAGACATCATCATTAGGAAAAACTGCTTTAAAGTGCCGAAGCGTATTATAAGTGTAAATATTCCATGCCTCTTCCTTCATTTCATACTCATCTGCAGTAAATTTCGGATTGTTTTCGATTGCTAGCTCAAGCATTTTCCAGCGATGACTATCATCAATATGAAGCTGTTTATCCCGTCGTTTGCTTGAGCACGGCAGAAAAATCACTTTATCCAGCTTACAGCGGTGTGCAACAGTGCTTGCCGTCCATAAATGGACATTTGTGACTGGATCAAAGGAAGAGCCATAAATACCGATTTTCCCCATTTCTGATTACCTCCTTCCCATGCTTTTTTCAACTTCTTCTTGGACTTCTTTAATAAGCTTCATTTTGTTATTCCAGCATTTCTCGCTAAGATCAACTGGATATTCCTCTGGATTCAGCATGCGTTTATATTCATCCCAAAACAGCTTGAGATTATCTGCTGCATACCTTTGAATCTCTTGGAGAGACGGCTGTTCATAACAGCTCTTTCCATCCTTAATTGCTGTCACATGCAATTCTTTTGCCGTGTAATCTGTGACGAACTTGCTGATATATGTGTGAACAGGATGAAACATTTTCAGTCGTTCCTGTGTGACATCCTCACTAGCAAGTGCAAGATAGTCTCCTTCCGCATGACCGTTCCCTTTATTAATGATGCGGTAAAGCCTTTTTTGACCAGGTGTTGTTACTTTTTCCGGATTAGCTGAGATTTTTATCGTATCGGCCATTTCTCCATTATCTTCTTCAATACTGACAAGCTTGTAAACACCGCCAAGTGCCGCTTGGTCATATGCGGTAATCAGCTTTGTGCCAATACCCCACACATCAATTCTCGCACCCTCTGCTTTTACATTCATAATCGTATATTCATCCAGGTCATTGGACGCAATTATCTCTGTATTTGTAAAGCCTGCCTCATCGAGCATTTGTCTTGCTCTTTTTGATAAATACGCAAGATCGCCACTGTCCAGTCTTATCGCCTTAAAGTTGATGCGACCCGCAAATTCCTTAGCTACCTTGATTGCATTTGGCACCCCTGAGCGTAAAGTATCATACGTATCGACTAAAAAAACACAATCCTTATGGCTGCTTGCATAGCTCTTGAATGCTTTATATTCATCGCGATATGCTTGCACAAGCGCATGGGCATGTGTACCTGCAATCGGAATATCAAAGAGCTTCCCTGCTCTTACATTACTGGTTGCCGAAAAACCGCCGATATAAGCTGCTCTTGTTCCCCACAATGCAGCATCCAGTTCATGTGCCCTTCTCGTTCCGAATTCCATTGCCGTATTTTCACCAATTACCATTTTGATACGAGAAGCCTTTGTGGCAATCAAGGTTTGATAGTTTACAATATTGAGGAGAATTGTTTCTAACAGCTGTGCTTCTGCTAATGTTGCTTCAACCCTCAGCAGTGGTTCATTGGCAAACACGATTTCTCCCTCTTTCACACAATGAATGTCACCAGTAAAGCGAATTTCACTCAAATAGCTCAAGAACTCTTCTGAATAGCCAACCTCTCGCAAATACTCAATATCTGTTTTTGAAAAATGAAAGTTCTCGATTATGTCCATAACCCGCTCAAGTCCTGCAAAAACCGCATACCCATTTCCGAAAGGAAGCTTGCGAAAATACATTTCAAACACAGCCTTCCGTTCATGAACATTGTCCTTCCAGTACGTTTCTACCATGTTAATCTGATATAAGTCTGTGTGCAGCATTAAGCTGTCATCTGAATATCTCATTATTCATCCGCTCCATTTCTCTGAATGATTTTCGCTCCTAAAACTGTCTTAAAGTGCTCGATTGCCCATTCATGCCCCTTTAGTGAAAAGGAAGCAACCGCATCCTCATATATGACGAGGCTAAAGCCTTTATTATATGCATCAACTGCAGTATGAAGCACACATATATCTGTGCATAAGCCGACAAGATGAAGCTCCGTAATACCTCTTTCTCTTAACTTCAACTCCAAATCTGTCCCTGTAAAAGCTGAGTATCTTGTTTTGTCTAAATAATAAATATGATTGAACTGGCTATTTCTTTCATAAACCTCCCGCAAACTGCCGAATAAACTTCTGCCTGCTGTGTTCCTAATATTGTGGGGTGGAAATAATGCATACTCTGGATGATGTGTATCCCCCGCTTCATGCACATCAACAGCAAATACCGTATAATCACCATTCTGAATAAATTTCTCTGTAATAGATGTAACTTCTTTTTCTATTAATTCCCCCATCTCACCGCAGGATAATCTTCCATCAATTGAAGCAAAATCAACAGTATAGTCAATATTTATTAACGCCTTATTCACCATTTATTATTCCTCCCTAATTAAAATATTGTGGGTATTCATTTTGTTATTTGTAATTATTAAATTTCAAATTACTATAGTTAAAAAGAAGGAGGAAAGCTTTTTCTTTCCCTTCTTTTTATATACATTAATGATAAATGGATTCCATAATTTCATAATTATTAAAAACATATAGCTGGGATGGTCTAAATGAATTTCTTTTCGTCTTTTTAGGCGACCCGTCTACATCGATTGCTTTTTCAATAAATGGAAGCTTTGGTGCTTTTGTGAAAAAGACCGAATCATTCGAAATCCTTAAATCTTCTCCAACAGTCAGCAGCACCCGCTGCAGCTCTGACAGTGTAAATTCCTTTGGCAGGAAGCTTTTGGCTGCAGTAGTCGTAATCATGTCCCGCTTTATAAAGCGCAGTGCATCTTGGATAATTTCTTGATGATCAAAAGCCAAATTTAAAGCTGGTATCTCCTCTACATCAAACAACTCTACTTCTGCTGCATCATCATTTGCCTGACGCTTTTTTATATCTTCTTCTGGAACGATTGCATAAAAAGCATTTGATATCATCCAGCCCCTTGGATCCCGTTTAAAATTGTCATATACGCCAAAATGCATTATATGCAAACCATCCACATTTGTTTCTTCCTTTAATTCTCTTTTTGCTGCCATTAAAGCCGTTTCTTCCTTTCGTGCATCAACAAATCCCCCAGGAAGAGCCCATTTTCCACCCTCGATATTTGGATTTCCTTCTTGGTCTGTTTCAGCCCGCTTTATAAGCAAAAGCTTCAGTGTCATGGATGGTGGTGCTTTTTCCTCTGTTTTTTCTGAAACAATCGTGAAAATGGCAATATCAGCAGTATAGCCGTCAGGCGTTCGGTATTTTGTTGAATCATAATTTGCCAGTGCTTCTTTTTCTGTTTTATATTTCATGCTAAACCCTCTTATCGAATAGTAATTTGTAATTCATTAATTACTTGTTAATAACAATATACCTCCTTTTCCTTCCAATTGCAAGCCTAAAAATTATTAAATTTCCAAATTATAAAATGAAAGTCTCCTATCTTAAAGCACCTATTATATTGAAGTGTTAACAAATAAAGCATTTTCATTTCAATGATTTTGACAATAATATTTTTTTTCAGATTAAGTGCTTCAATTTCCTATCTTCAATGCCGAAATAAATCGTAATAAGATTGCAATCTCACCATAATTGGCTTTGATTGCTTTCTTGAAATTAAACTTAAGGAGAAAGCAGCAATGAAAAAATTACACATCACATGGAATTTAAGGGCAAAGCTTTACACAGCATTTGCTATTATTCTTTTAATTCCAACAATAGCAGTGGGCCTCCTTTCGTATAACAGTGCTAAAAATGAATTAGAAAACAGTTTATTAAAAAGTGCTGAAGAAAATGTTAAACTGCTTAGTTCAAACATAGACAATACGCTTTCCCCAAAGGTGCATGATGCAGGATTTTTTAGTGATTTACTGACTGCAGACATGTTTACAGAAGGAGACGATAATTCACAAGGAGTCCAAAAGCTCACCCAATATATCGGATTACATCCAGAAGCACAATCCATTTATATCGGTACAACAGATGGACGAATGATTTCATATCCAAAAACAGACCTTCCAAAGGATTATGACCCAAGGGAGAGACCTTGGTATCAAGCGGGAATGGATAGTAATGATGTAGTTGTTACAAGTCCTTATAAGGATTCAAGCACAGGAGATATGGTTGTTACTGTCACGAAAAAGCTGAAAGACGGAAGTGGCGTTTTGGCAATTGATATCAATATAAAAAGACTTGCAGAGACAGCGAGTAATGTTAATATCGGTGAAGATGGATATGCCCTGCTCCTTGATGCACAGCAGCTATTTATCGTGAATCCAAAAGGAGAAGCTGGTGCGAAGGCTGAACAAAGCTATTATAAGGAGCTTTACAAAGCAAACAGCGGGATCATCAACTATACCGCTGATGGCAGCGAAAGTGTTATGTATTACACGACAAATAAACTGACAGGCTGGAAAATAGCTGGAACTATGTATTCATCAGAAACAGAAGAAGCGGCTTCACCAATTTTAAACACTACCTTCCTTGTGATTGCTGTAGCAGTAGTTATTGGTGCAGCAATTGTCATGGTGATAGTAAGATCGATTGTCATCAGAGTGAGGGCACTCCAAAAGACAGCACAGAAAATCAGCAGTGGTGATTTAACAGAAGATATTAAAACGAATTCGAATGATGAAATTGGCAAGCTTGCTTTATCCTTCATTGACATGCAGACAAGCTTAAGAAGTTTGTTAGGAACTGTTGAGCATAACGCCGTTCAAGTGGCTGCTTCAGCCGAACAGCTTAATGCAAGTGCTGTGCAGACAAGTGAAGCAACAGAACAAGTGGCAGAAGCTATTCAAGAGGTTGCATCAAGCGCTGAAAAACAAACGTCAGGAATGGAAGAAAATATTTTAGCATTAAACAGAATTTCGGCAGGGACTGCTTCCATTTCTGAAAGCACTACTGCTGTTTCCGATTTGACAAGAGAAACAACCGAAAAAGCGGAAACAGGGGGCCGTTCTGTTAAGCTGACTGTTGACCAAATGAATCTTATCCATGCATCTGTACTAGATTCAAATGCAGTCATTCACTCCTTGTATGACCGTTCTAAAGAAATCGGAACTATCTTAAATGTCATTACAGCTATTTCGGAACAGACAAATCTTCTAGCATTAAATGCAGCAATTGAAGCTGCAAGAGCAGGCGAATCTGGCAAAGGTTTTGCCGTTGTTGCAGAAGAAGTCCGAAAACTCGCTGAACAATCCCAAAGCTCAGCAAGTCAAATTTCAGATTTGATTAAGGCCATCCAGCAGGACACAGAAAGCACTGTTCAAAAAATGGCTACTGTCGTTGAAAACGTTCAAAGTGGACTATCTGTATCGGAGGATGCTATTGAAAAGTTTGGTGATATTCTGTCCAGCATGAAGGAAATCTCACCAAAAATGGCTGATGTATCTAACACAATTAAGGAAATGCTTGTAGTCGTTAAGGAAGTAGAAGAAACAGCTTATGATGTTTCAGATATTGCGAAAAGCAATGCAGCTTCCTCAGAAGAGGTCGCTGCATCGACAGAAGAACAACTTGCAGCAATGGAGGAGATTTCCTCTTCGTCCCATACACTCTCTGTTATGGCAGATGAGCTACACGACATTATTAAAAAATATAAATATTAAAACAAAGCCGCCGCAGATTTGTCCTAAATCTGCGGCGGCTTTTCACTATCATTATTTTTCTGCAAGCGGAAGTCTAATTTCAATAGTCGTTCCTTGATTAACAGCACTTTCAATATGAAGATGACCTTTATGCTGTTCAATAATTTTGAATATCACCATATAGCCTAATCCTGTTCCCGTATCCTTTGTCGTGTAAAATGGAAGTCCGAGTTTTTTGATTTGCGCAGGGGTCATACCAATGCCATTATCCTCAATTTGAATAATCGCTTCCTTTTCCTCTGTCACATCTGTAAGAATTTTAATCGTTCCCCCATATGGCATTGCTTCCACACTGTTTTTAAAAACGTTCATGAAAACTTGCTTTAATTGGTTTTCATCACATTGGACTAGTATGCTATTCTCGTTATAATTTCTTTCCATTAAGATATTGTTCATATTGGCACTTGCCTGGAATAAGGAAACTGTTTCATCCATAATCTTCTGCAAGTCTTGTTTAACAAAGTGAACAGCATGCGGCTTAGAAAGAATCAAAAATTCCCCTACAATAAAATTAATTCGTTTTAACTCAGACATGATAAGGTCATAATGAGCTTTTTTATTGAAGTCATTTTCTAAATACTGAATGAATCCTTGTATCGTAGTGAGCGGATTGCGGATTTCGTGTGCAACACTTGCAGCCATCTGTCCGACAGCAGTCAGCTTTTCTGAATTCAACAAAAGCTGTTCTGTTTTCTTGCGATCAGTAAAATCCCTGAATTGAGCAAATGCACCCACTAGCGTCCCGTTGTTCAGAAAGATCGGAAAGCAATCAAGCAAGAAAATAAGGGTCTCCTTATCCTTTTCTCGCGTAAAGGAAATTTCAATATCTGTATAAGGTCTTTTCGTGTTAAGTACATTCTGCAAATATTCTCCAAAATACTTAAGATCCAAAATGCTCGCACCGATAATATCCTCTTTTTTCCATCCTGTTATATGTTCTGCAAATGCATTAAAATCAAGCAACCTACCACTTTGAGCAGCAACTAATATTCCGTTTCTCGTCGTATCCATGATGATCTTATTCAAAATATTTAACTCATGGTTTTGCCTAATTAAATCAATTTCCCTTTCAATCGTTTGATTCACAGTGGACAAGAGCGTCAGCATCAGAGGGCTTGCATGTTCAAGCTCTGTCATAATGGAGATGGTCCCAATAACCTTATCCTCCGTCCAGTCCATAATAGGCACTGCATAACAGGCTTTCGTATGGAGATGTGTATGATAATGCTGAAATCCTACTATTTCAACGCTTTTTTTATGCTTTAACGACAAAGAAATGGCATCAATGCCACAATCCTCTTCTTTAAAGCGTACTCCTTCTGCAATTCCGATTATTTCTGCATTCCGCATGCTTTGTTCATGACCAAGATTCCTCAGCAAATACCCCTCTGCATCACAGACAGAAGCGATAATCGGCATCTCCTTTAAAGAATCGAGGAATTTATCGAGAAAATACACAACGACATCCAAGATTTCCTGGTACTCCATATGCTTTTGAAGTAATTCCTCTTTATTCAGCCTCTCCGAAAAAACTGTCATCGCAGTTGGATTTAGTCCATTTTCCAGGCACTTTTGTTTAAGTGATTTAAAATCAATAGATGCTTTCTCCATAAAATTGCTCCCGTTTCGTTACATATATAATGAGTATTAATGTTTTATTAAGATTAAATTAATGAAAGGCGTTACTGCCATTTGCGTCGAATTATATCATAACAAAAAATTCATCCTTTTAGAGGAATAAATTGTTTATAACAATAAATATGTATCAACATTTCTTTGTTCTATGAAAATATATATTACCATAAGAACAGGACTATTTATCATAATTGTTTACTATTATTAAAGAGAATACACTTTTCATTTAGGAGGTCCAAGATGATTGATAACTCTACAATCCTGATTATCGGCGGTGATCAACGCCAGCTTCAAGTGATTGATAAGCTTGCCAAAACAGCTGGAAAGATTATTTTGATAGGCTTTGATCAAATACAGCTGGAATATGCTAATGTCCTCAAACAACGGATATCTGAAGTTGATTTCAGCAGTGTGGACAGAATCCTTTTGCCTATCCCTGGCATTGCAACTGATGGAAAAGCAGAATCAAAGTTTTCTAGTGAGGAAATTATTTTGACAGAAACTATGTTTCGGCAGACAAAAGAGGATTGCAAGATTTATTCAGGCATCATTACGCCATTTCTCGAATACATAAAAAAAACAACAGGACGAAGCATCATCCCCATCTTTTCACGAGATGATGTCGCTATTTTGAACTCCATCCCCACAGCAGAAGGTACATTAAAGATTGCCATAGAAGAAACAGACTATACGATACATGGTGCCAATGTAGTAGTATTAGGCTTTGGCAGGGTTGGCATGACCGTTGCTCGTCTTTTTGCAGCTGTCGGTGCCATTGTCAGTGTTGCCGTCAGAGAAACAGCTGACAAAGCAAGAGTACAGGAAATGGGCTTAAAGCCAATCTTGTTTAATACCTTATCGGAAGAGATAGCTACTCAAAACATTTGTATTAATACCGTTCCCTTTCATGTTGTCACAAAAGAGCTGATTGATGCCATGCCAGCACAGGCTTTCATTATTGATCTTGCCTCAAAGCCTGGTGGAACAGATTTTGCTTATGCAGAGGAAAAAGGAATAAAAGCCATTCATGCTCTCGGTCTGCCAGCTAAGGTTGCACCGACAACAGCAGGTGAAATCATCGCCGATATTGTCCTCGAATAGCATCTGATAATGCTTAAAAATGAGAAAAAGGGGCAGCTGCCCCTTTTTACGTTAATATGGTCCCCTAATATTGTTTTTCACTTTTTGTTGATAAAAGTCCTGCAGCCTTGTTTTTTCGGCTTGTGAAAAGGATTTTTCCTGCAATGCCACTAAGTTACCGATAACTTGCTGCTCATTTTTGAAGCCTGGGATTATACATGATACCTCCTCATGGTCAAGTATCCATCTTAATGAAGCTGATGCCATGGATTGGCGACCTTCTGCAATCCAGCGAAGTTCTTCTACTAGCTCCACTCCCTTTGAAAAACCAAGGCCAGCAAATGTCTCTCCAATATTAAAAGACTCTCCATTTTCATTAAATGCACGATGATCGTCCTCTTCAAAACGATGCCCTTGCGTAAATTTCCCTGTTAACAGCCCGCTCGCAAGCGGCAAGCGCACCAAAATCCCTGTGCCTTTCCGCTTTGCTTCTGGCAAAAGTGTCTCTAATGGCTTTTGGCGGAAAATATTAAAGATGACTTGCAGTGCATCAACGCCCTCATGATTGAGACATACCAATCCTTCTTCCACTGTTTCTACACTGACGCCATAGTGCTTAATTTTCCCTTCCTTTTTCAGACGGTCAAGGACTTCAAAAACACTGCCATCCTGAAGGATTTCAAGCGGCGGACAATGAATCTGATATAAGTCGATCGCCTCTCTGTTCAAGCGCTTCAAGCTATTTTCGCAAAAGGTCTGAACATTTTCGAATGTGTAAGTGTCAGCTGAATGAATATCTCCGCTCCGGCAAAATTTTGTCGCAATGTGAATGTCTTCTTCCTTACCCTGCGTCGCCATCGCAAGCAGTTCTTCACTATGCCCATTTCCATAGACATCAGCTGTATCAAAGAAGTTCACACCTTCTCCTATCGCCCGATCAAGCGATTTAAGTGCTTCAGCATCATTTGTTTTCCCCCAAGAGCCGCCAATCGCCCAAGTCCCAAAACTTACTTCACTTACCTTTAGACCTGTATTCCCCAGATGTCTATACTTCATTATTCAGCCTCCTATTTGTATTACTTTCGAAACTGTGTTAACTCCTCAGACAGCGTTTTTGTTTGACTGTACACCTTTTGGTAAATTCTATATAAAACTTCATACCTTGTAACATTCTCTGGAATGGGCTCAAATTCCTTCGCAGGCTGAAGCATTTTTTCAGCGCATTCCTGAAGGGAGATGTACCAGCCTGTACCAACTGCTGCAAGCATTGCCGCACCCATTCCAGGCCCCTGTTCACTTGATAGCTTTTGCACCCTTGCCTTAAAAATATCTGCCTGCATTTGCAGCCAGTCATCGTTTTTGGCTCCGCCGCCAATCGAGATAATCGTGTTGATTGTCTTTCCGCTCGCTCGAAAAATCTCAATCGATTCATTCAATGAAAAAGTGATTCCTTCCAGCACTGCACGAACAAAATCCCTGCGTTTGTGAGCAGCATCCATGCCAATAAAGCTGGCGCGAATTGCAGCATCTGGATGCGGTGTTCTTTCACCTGCCAAATAAGGAGTAAACAACAGTCCGTTTGCTCCAATCGGAACATTATTTAGTTCTTCCAGCAGTTCGTCAAAACCAATATTTTCAGCAAACGTTTCTTTAAACCAGCTTAAGCTATGCCCTGCTGCTAATGTTACTCCCATCGTATAGTAGGCATTTTCCTCACCATGATTGAAATAATGTACCTTCCCTTCAAAATCCTTGTCTGCTTTTTCTTCATAGGAAAGAACGACACCAGATGTGCCGATGCTGCAAAGTGTTTTTCCATCTGCAAGTATACCTGCCCCAATCGCGCCACAAGCATTGTCAGCGCCACCAGCGAACACTTTGCAGGATAAACCTGTTTGCTTCGTAATTTCCGCAGTAACAGTACTAACAAAAGCATGTGATTCCACAAGGGGAGGACAAAGGCTGCTATCAATTCCAAACAGTTCACAAAGCTCTGTACTCCATTCCTTTTTACTTATATCCAAAAGCAGTGTGCCTGCTGCATCGGAGTATTCTGTATGTATGTTTCCAGTAAGTCTAAAGCGCAAATAATCCTTTGGCAGCAGGAAAACAGCCGCTTGATTGAATATCTCCTCTTCGTATTGCTTAACCCATAGCAGCTTAGGCAGGGTAAAGCCTTCCAATGCTGGATTTTTTGTTATTTCAAGCAGTTTGTCCCCTGCTTTGTCGATAATAATTTGGCACTGCTCTGTCGTTCTCGTATCATTCCATAGTATGGCGTTCCGCAATACCTGCTTCTCCTCATTTAACAAAACAAGGCCATGCATTTGCCCTGAAAAGCTGATGCCTTCAATGTCCTCTTTCTCCCCTTCAAACACTTCCATTATTTCCGTTAATCCTGCAAGCGTTTTTTGGAACCATTCCTCAGGGTCTTGTTCACTATAGCCCGATTTTTCATGAATGAGCGGATAAGATTTTGATACTTCATGAACAACCTTCCCCTCTTTATCTACAAGCAAAATCTTTACAGCACTTGTACCTAAATCTACTCCTAAGCAATACTTCATATAAATCACCTCATTTTGTCATTTGTGTTTTAAAAAATGTGCTGGCAACAATCGTCCCAGCACATTCTTCCTTCTCCTTTTATACGCGTACAGTTGATAATGTTTCCAGTAAATATTGATTCACAATCGCTTTTAATCGCTCTTGACGTCCTGATTTATTTGTTACTTCCCCAGCTGCAAGTGCATATTGCTCTAATTTATGGAGGTTTGTTCTACCTTCGACAATATCCAGACCAATTCCTTCATTAAAGCTTGCATAACGATCGGCAATAAAGTCTTCCAGCACTCTGTCTTCTATCAGCTTATTTGCCACCTTAAGACCGATAGCAAATGAATCCATTCCTGCAATATGAGCATGGAAAAGATCTTCTGCCTCAAAGGAACCTCTGCGCACCTTTGCATCAAAGTTTAAGCCGCCTTTGCCAAGTCCGCCATTCATCAAAATTTCATACATCGCCAATGTCGTGCTGTACAAATCAGTCGGGAATTCATCTGTATCCCAGCCAATCAATGTATCTCCTTGGTTTGCATCAACAGAGCCAAGCATGCCGTTAATTCTCGCCACTCGCAATTCATGCTCAAATGTGTGGCCAGCAAGCGTCGCATGGTTTGCTTCAATATTGAATTTAAAATGATCCTGAAGATCATATTTCTGCAGGAATGCCAATCCTGTCGCCACATCAAAATCATACTGATGCTTTGTCGGTTCTTTTGGCTTCGGCTCAATTAGGAACGGGACATTAAAGTTAATTTCTTTCGCATAATCAATGGCCATATGGAAGAAACGAGCCAGGTTGTCTTGCTCTAATTTCATATCAGTGTTCAGCAATGTGTCATACCCTTCACGGCCACCCCAGAACACATAGTTTTCTGCACCTAATTCCTTGCCGATTTCAAGGCCTTTTTTCACTTTTGCTGCAGCGTATGCAAACACATCCGCATTATTTGATGTTGCAGCACCATGAACGTATCTTGGATGCGTAAACATATTTGCTGTATTCCAAAGCAGTTTCGTTTTGCTTGTTTTCATATATTCCTTAATCATCGCTACGATCGGATCGAGATTATCATATGTTTCTTTTAATGTATTTCCTTCTGGTGCAATATCAGAATCATGAAAGCAGAAAAACGGAGCGTTCAGTTTTTCAAATAATTCAAAAGCGGCTTCCACACGAGCCTTTGCCAAATCTAGGCCTCTTAAGTGATTCCACGGGCGGATGGCTGTACCACTTCCAAACGGGTCTGTGCCATCCGCTGTGAATGTGTGCCAGTATGCTACAGAGAAACGAAGCTGCTCTTCCATGGAAGCGCCATTTACGATTTCCTCTGGATTATAGTACTTAAAAGAAAAAGGATTTTTCGATGTAGGACCTTCATACTTTATTTTGTTAATGTTTTCAAAATACGCCATAGTTAACTGCCTCCCTATTACATTCATATTTTTGATATCGCTTACAAAATACAAGAAAAAGAAGAATCATATTTTCCATTCTCTTTCTATCTTCTTGTTAGCTATGAACCTATTATATCAGCGTCAACTTAGTTTGTCTATTGAATAAACTAAGTTTATTGCACTTTGTTTGTTTATTAGATAAACTTAGTTTAATTGTATTACTGTTTTGCCCTATTAATGATAAAATGGGGATATTATTTTCAAATTAAAGGGGGCTAAAATACATTCATGCCAATCACTTGGAACCAACAGCTCGTAAAAAAAGAAAACAAATCACTTGTACTTTCGCAAATTATCAATCATGCTCCCCTCTCCCGTGCAGATATCGCCCAGCGTTCTGGCCTTAATAAAGGCACTGTTTCTTCGCTTGTAGCAGAGCTCATTGAGGAAAAACTTATTAATGAATCTGGTCCAGGCGAATCAAGCGGCGGCAGACGCCCCGTCATGCTCCACTTTAATCATGGAGCTGGACATACGATTGGAATCGACCTTGGTGTCAATTATATCCTCGGCGTGCTGACGGATTTGAGCGGTAATATTGTTGTACATAAAAACGAAGCGTACAAAAACATCTCCTATGCAGATACGATAAGCCGAGTAGTAAATATAATCAAATTCTTAATAAGCGCAGCCCCTCCCTCTCCTTACCATATTGTTGGAATTGGGGTAGGCACACCAGGTATTGTTGATAACAAAGGCACACTTTTACTTGCACCAAACCTAGGCTGGCACGATATCCCTTTTCAAACAGAGCTGGAGAAAATCTTTCAAATCCCGGTTATTGTTGAAAACGAAGCGAACACTGGTGCTTACGGGGAAAAACGGTTTGGAGTTGGTCAGCATGCTGATAACTTGATATACATTAGCGCAGGTATCGGTATTGGTGCTGGAATTATTATTAATGGCGAGCTTTACAGTGGATTTACCGGCTATTCTGGTGAAGTCGGACATATGACAATTGATCGAAATGGTGCTAAATGTACGTGCGGCAACAAAGGCTGCTGGGAGCTTTATGCTTCAGAACAGGCTTTACTATCAAAAGCAAACACTAAGAACTCCCCAAAGGAAGTCGGTTTGGATGATATTATCAGCCTTGCAAAAGAAGGAAACAAAGAAATTCTAGAGACATTAGCAGAAATTGGCGAAAACCTGGCTGTCGGTATTATTAATATTATTCATGCCTTCAATCCAGAGCAAATCATTATCGGAAATCGGCTCGCTTCCTGTAAACAGTGGCTAGAGCCAAAGGTAAAGGAAGTCATCCAGCAATATACTTCTCCTTTTAATCAGACAGATATCAGAATTGATTTCTCTAGTCCATCTATGCCAGTGTCAGCCATTGGGGCAGCGGCGTTTTCGGCAGAGGCGTTTTTGAAGGCACAGCTTGAAATTAAATAAAAAAAGCGTGAGCAACGGAGCTCACGCTTTTTTATGCACCTAAACAGCCAGTCCTTTCCCCCCTCTTTTCTCAATCAACCTAAAGCTATAACTCCCTCCTGCCATCCATATCCACGCAATGGAAATACCACCGTAAAACGGAATAAGCCCGGGCATATATAATAAAAGACAAGCTGTCGCTATTGTAAGAACTAGCATCAACAGTGTGATATGCAGATGATATGCCCCAAGGAGCAGGGCATATTTAAGATAATCGCCAAGCTTTAAGTCATAATGGACAAAAATAGGAAAGAAGTATCCCAGCAGTGTGAGAAAAATCGCTGACAGCAGCAATAGCATACCTGTCATCATCCCTTTGATCAGGCCATCTGTATACTGGAGAAACCAATAATCCAAACAGAGAATCACACCAATTACCATTAAGAAAAGTCCTAATAAATTAGCTTTAAGAAATTCCTGTTTATAAATAGTATGAAATGTCCTCCACACAGGTATATCTGTTTCTCTATGAAGCCATTTCCTTATCACCGCAAACAAAGCTGTGGTTGCAGGCATAAACCCGAATACAAGCAGACCTGCTATTGTATATGCGATCCAGATGATATTAAGGTATGCTGTCTTCATGATCCACTCACATGCAATGAATAGTTTTCCCATCGATTTTGCCCACATATTTTCACCTCTTTTTGTTCTACTTACTTTCTGCAAGCCAAAGGATGCTTGTTACACCACGAGGGTAATATTTGCTTCCTGCAATCTCTCCTGCAATGATTTGATCGCTCCAGCTCCAAACTGAAAGTACTGGATGTGTCAGCCATTTAACATGGGCAGCGTCTGCTTTTGCCCCAGTTTCATCCCATTGCCATCCGAGAATTTCTCTTGCGATGAATTGGCTTAAGTAGATTTTGCTGAGCCATGAATTGCTGCTTGTTGACGAGATCTTCCAGCCACCGTCTTCAAACAGGCAAACCCCTTCTGTCATCACTGTTTCTAAATGCTTTTTCAATGCTTGAATATAAGGACCGAATCTTCCTGTATCTTCAAGTGCTTCCTTGCAATTGGTGAAGTATGGGAAAATAAGCCCTTCAATTGCTGGAATTATCTTCGAATCATTGCCCTCTCCAATTACTGCTGGGATATAGCCTTCTTCTGTCACATTTTCCACAATTGTATTGGCACATTTTTCTGCTTGGATGCCTGCTTGCTCTGCAAGCTCTGTCAGCCCATGCTCACTGAATATCTTTTCAAGAGCGACATAAGAGGCCCAAATTTTCCCTGCAAGATAAATATTATTTCTTGCTTGCCCTAATGAAACATCTAAGCTGTCATATGTCGTTATTTCAGCTCCTCCCATTACTCTGGAGGAATCAAGTCCCATTAAACCATTTCTCTTTTCAGGAATTGGATGATCCCTGTTCATTAAGCTTTCAAAACAGCTCTCTACTATCGGCATGTTCGTCTTTAGCCATGCTTCATCCTCCGTATGTGTCACATAAACAGCAGCACATAATACCCAGTTTACGAGCTGTTCATGTGTCATATAGGAAAAGCAGCCGTCAAGCCCATACAGCTCATAGGAAGAATAATGTGGACGGGAAATAGTATTAGCAACACCCATATCATGGGTAAAGCTGATGCCGCCATGATATTCGGTATCACTGTCAGGGAATCGGACTTTATCTTCGTAGCTGAAGCGCTCCACAAACATATCTAATTCATTTTTGACTGTCCATGGGTTCATTTTCAGCTCAAAGAATAGTTGATCAACAGTTAAATCAAATGTATTCATCATTCTGTATTCCCCTTCGTTGACAACCCAGAACGGCTCGTCATCGACACTTAGGAGCTGTGTGGAACCATAGTAGCTGCGAATAGAATGTATCAGCATGAATTTTTGGTCTGCCGATAAATGGTCAGCAGTAAGCAGACGATCGTCTGCAGCTTCCGCTCTTTCGGCAATTTCAGCAAAATGCTCCAAGGCAAAAGCTGCAACAGACTCGATATTTTTAAAGTACTTCGTATAGTAATAGGATGTATCCATTCCAGCCGTAGCAATGCCGCCGCGATAGAAGCAGACAGCAAACCGGTATGTCCTCACCTCTCCTGCAGGTACATCTGCGACAAGGGCACCGAGCGGACCTAAGCCGAATGTCCAGTTTTCCTCATTCGGTGTCGTCAGGATATTTTCCATGCTGAAATGCATTGCTGATTTCATGTCTGCATTACTTGCGGCAATTGCCGTTAGTCTGCCTTGTCCGATTCCGGCAATTCCGTCCATTGTATCATCGAGCCGTCGCATCGAGCTGTACGGGTCACTGCCTTCATAGCCAAAAAATGCTCGCCTAGCTTTTGTTCCGTTTGTATTATCAACCGTCAATTCTGCGAGAACAGCAGGCAGGAGAACTTTTTTCATTTCCTCCTCATTACCCGCTCCCGGCTCTGGTACAGATTCTACTTGTGTATAAATCTTGAAGGTTAAGTCCCCTGCTTTCCATGTATCTGTGCCTAGCTTAAATTCCCTTGTTATCTTCTCCTTTGGAAACGGAAAAATGATATTTGGCTTATCAGGATCAGGGTCCATGTTTTCAATATCATACCGTTTGCTTTCATCGTCTTCCTGATAGGCGAAAAACGGAAGTGCCTCGTAAACACCTTCTTTATCTAGGCTTTCAACACCAATATAAACATTCTTTTTTGGTGAACGTCCAAGCTCCAAATCAAGTCCCCCGCCTGCACCTGGAAATCCAAGTGTAAAGCTTGAGAATGCTCCAATTGGGGAGTGATGTGCGTTAAAAAACATATTTTCCGGCATAAATCACAGCTCCTTTTTCGTTTTTATCCTTTGACAGACCCTGCTGCTAATCCTTCGACAATTCGATTACTCAATGCAATAAAGGCAATTAATATTGGGATGATGCTAATCATTAACGTTGCTCCGATTGCTCCCCAATCTGTCAAATATTGACCGACAAAATTATTAACTCCAACAGTTAATGTCTTCCACTTATCAGAGCTGATAAAGGTATTGACGAAGACGAATTCATTCCAGTTATAAATCATATTAATAATGACGATTGTTGCCATAACTGGTGTTGTCATTGGCAAGGTGATTTGAAAGAAAATCCTGTGAATGGAACAACCGTCCATAACTGCTGCCTCTTCAATTTCCCGTGGTAGTGTTTGATAAAAGCCTAATAAAATCATTATCGTTAATGGCAGATTAAAGGCAGTGTAGGAAATGATGATAGAAATGGGATTATCAATCAGATGTATATTGTTAAAGAAGCTGAATAATGGAATCAAGGTGGAATGCAGCGGAATCATAATCCCTACCATAAACAGCCCAAGAACAAGCTTGCTAAATTTCCAATACATTCTTGTAATCGCAAATGTCACAAAGCTTGCTAGTATGACCGTCAACAAAACTGCGACAACAGTAATCCAAACACTGTTAAAGAAATACAGACTGATATTGCCCTGTGTCCAAACCTTTGCATAATTGCTCCATTGCGGATCCTTAGGCAAAGCAAACGGTGATAAACCAAACACTTCCTGATTTGTTTTCAGAGAAAAAAAGAACAGCCAGACTAATGGATAAATTTGAAATACTGCAATGATACCTAAAATAAGGTATAGGAAGCTGAAGCCGATTTTTGATCCGATAGAGCTCTTCGCCTTCGGTGAAAATGACTTACTTGTTTTCAGTCTTTTTTGTACGGATAGCTCACTCATTTTTATCACTCCCTTCGTATTAATACTGGACATCTTCCTTCGATGCAGTAAGCTTCTGAATGACCCAAGTCATAATTAGGCAAATGATAAGTAAGGCAAAGCCAATGGCACTGCCATAGCCAAAGTTATACGTTTTAAAGGCCTCTTTGTACATATAGGAAGCAATCACTTCACTCGAACCGTTAGGCCCGCCTCCTGTCATGACATAAATGAGGTCAAAGTATTTCAGCGAGCCGACAATTGCAAGAACAATCGTTACTTTAATAACTCCTGAAATGAGCGGTAGCTTTATTCTGTACGCTATCTGCAAAGGTGTTGCACCATCTATTCTTGCCGCCTCTATCACTTCCTCCGGCACGTTTTTTAATGCGGCATAATAAATAATGATATAGAAGCCAGCATACTGCCAAATAATCGGAACAAAGATGGCAATAAGCACAAGATTAGGATCTGCCAGCCATGTTGGTGTATTTTCCATACCGAACAGCTCGAGCAATTTATTAAGCATCCCGTTTGTCGGATCAAAAATTTTCAGCCACAGCTGTGCAATCGCAACAGATGATAACAGCATTGGAATTAAATATATTTTCCGCAGCAAATTGGCTCCTTTAATTCTGCTTGCAAGGATGATGGAAATAACTAAGTAGAAAATCAAACTTATCGCTGAAAATAACGCCAATAAGACAGAATGATATGTACTGTTCCAAAACATCTTATCCTTTATCAGCTGCACATAATTATCTAAACCAATAAACTTCATCGCACCAATTCCATCCCAATCCATCAGCCCGTAATAGCCTGTAAGGACAATCGGAATGTAAATCAGCACGAGAACCAGAATTAAAGCAGGCAGCACATATAAGCAAATGGCAAGTTTATTAGACATGACCGTTTTCATTCGCTAATCTCCCCTCCTTCTTTACTATTAGGGGCATAGGAATAATGCCCCTAAATGCATGTAACTTATGTTCGTTACTCCTCTTCTGATAATGCCTCTTCCTGCTTTTTCACAAAATCCTTTGGTGTCGCCTGACCGCCAAACAAGGATTGAATCATATCCAAATGGACTTGTGCAACACTTGAACTCATTTGTACATCTGCATAAAGAGTCAAGTTGGATGCACTGCCTAAATCATTAAGGATATCAATATACATTTGGTCAAGCTCTGTACTGGAAGTGTCAACAACTGTTGCCGGAATCACTCCAGCATCTGAGACTGAACGCTTGCCCCACTCCTTCACAAGGTAGGAAACAAAATCCTTTGATTCGTCCTTTACTTTGGAATTCTCTGATACAAATAAACCAACTCCAGGTCCGCCAACATAGCTGTTAATATCTCCTTTACCGCCTTCATATGTTGGAAATTTGAAATAGCCTACTTTATCTTTGAATTCTTGCGTAACATCAGGACTAGTTGTGTAGTTTGGCAGCTCCCATGTTGCCATTAAATACATGGCTGCCTGTTCATTCATGAAATAGCCTTTTGCCTCATCGTTTGATAAGCCATTGAATCCTTTGACAAATGCCCCCATGTCAACAAGCTTCTTCACTTCTTCCGCTGCTTTCAACAAAGCCGGATCTTCAAAGCTTCCAGAACGATTAATCGCATTTGCGAGAGCTTCAGAACCGCCAATGCGGTCGGCAAGGTACATATACCACATAGATCCTGTCCATCTGTCCTTGTTTCCAAGCGTAATTGGTGTTACCCCTTTGTCTACTAACGTTTTTACTACTTCAACGAATTGATCATATGTTTCTGGTATTTCAAGATTGTATTTCTCGAAGATTTCTTTGTTGTAGTAAACTGGTGTTATGTTCAGCTCAAGTGGCAACCCGTATGTTTTCCCATCCACTGCATATGCTTCTGTCGTCCCTGCAACAAACGAGTCCTTGAAATCGCTTTCGATTTTATCATCTAAAGGTGCAAGCATGTTTCCTTCCACGAAAGGCTTTAAGTAGCCGGCAGCCCATGTTACCCCAACATCAGGAAGTTCATTTGATGCAGATAAAACTTTGATTTTATCTTTGTATTGCTCATTTCCAAGAATTTCAGTTTGAATTTTTATATCTGGATGATCCTTTTCATATTGCTTGATGATATTATTTACTATCGTGTATTGTGCCTTTGAAGATCCTTCTGGCCATAGGTGCATAAATTTAATGACGGTTTTACCATCACTTGAAGCGCTTTCATTTGTAGACGATGAACATCCTGCTAATGCTAAGACAACTATCATGACAATGGACATCATAACGAAAATAGATTTGCGTCTAATCACTTTTTTGCCCCCTTTTTTTTAGTTTCTTTACACTATGAGTCTACCATCTTTTCTTATTGCCCTGAAAGGTCACTGTCATTAGGAAAAATACTACTTTTTTTAGAAAACCGTTACACTGTTTGTCCTTCTGTACATGCTTGGTGTGACTCCTTCTAACTCTCGGAAAATCTTAATAAAATATTTAGCTGTTTTATAGCCGCATTCCTCCGCAATATCTGCAATTGGATGCTTAGTGGAAATCAGCAGCTCCTTTGCATACTGAATTCTGCGCCTTGTTATATATTCACTAAAAGTTACTTTCATTTGTTCCTTAAAGAGCACACTTAAATAGCTTGAATTTAAATGGACATGCTCTGCGACTCCTTTTAAACTCAGCTCTAATTTTAAGTGCTGGTCAATATAATGAATTGCTTCTAGCACTGGTTCCTTCGTAGTTGTTTCTTTCAAGTTGAGCTTGAGCAGCTTTTCATCGACGACCTTTTCCATCATTTCTGCTCTTGTTTGCTTTGTTTCGATGGTAACAGCAGCTTCGACTGCTTCAATCAGCTTCTTTTTACTGACAGGCTTAAGTAAATAATTAACAACACCTAAGCGGAGTGCTTCTTGTGCATACTCGAACTCGGAATAAGCAGAAATAACGATTGCAACTGGTGATAGGCTTTGCCTTTTTATTTCCTGCAATAGCTTAAGGCCAGTTATTTGCGGCATTCTGATATCTGTTATTAATATATGAATCTTGTATTGCTTGACGAGTTCAATCGCTTCCTCGCCGTCTGCTGCAGCAATTATTTGCCACCTTTTATCTGCCCAAGCCTCCAGAGTATTCTTCATTCCTTGCCTTGCTTTAGGCTCATCATCGACAATTAAGATTGTTTTTGTATACATTCCTTTTCTCCCCCCATAATTGGAATTTCGAAGGAAACAGTTGTCCCCTTATCGCGCATACTCTTAATCTCCAGCCCCTCATGTCCATCCTCTTGGTAGTAGAGCTTCAACCTTTTAAATACGTTGGAAATAGCCATACCCTTGCCTTTAACCGAGGTAATCCCGCCTTTTGCCATCGCTTTCTTGATTTTCTCCAAGCTGTCTTCGGCTATACCTGCACCATCATCTTCAACCGTTACCAACAAGTTTTGTGTGTTTGACACATGTCTGACAGAAATGATAATATAACAAACCCCTATCTTGTTACCTGCACCATGTATAACGGCATTTTCTACCAGCGGCTGAATTAAAAACTTAGGTACCCTTACCAGTTCATAAGCCGTATCCATCTCAATGCGCCATTTTAGCTTATCGCCAAAACGCATTTGCATGATTTCCATATAATCGTTTATATGATTAAGTTCATCCTTCAAAAATACCCATTCATCCTCTTGGCTGTTCGTAATGGTATATCGAAACAAATTAGACATGGCCACAACTGTATCTGCTAGCTCCTCCTCTCCCTTTTCCTCAAGCGACCAATGAAGAGCATTAAGTGTATTGAAGAGAAAATGGGGATTAATCTGTGCTTGGATTGCTTTCAACTCACTTCTGCTCTTGACGATTTCCTTTTCATAAACCATTTTGATTAAATGATTTGTTTCTTTAACAAGTTGGTTATAGGTGCTATTTAACTCATTTATCTCATTAACAGACGGAAGCTTTGGATTCATCTCCAGTGATCCTTGACTCGCATGTCTCATTGTATTTGTGAGCCTGATTATGGGTCTTGTGATAATGGTCGATAAAAATAAAGAACAGATAAAATAAATCAGCAGACCGATTAGTCCAGAAACGAAAATGCTTGAACGAAGAACAGAAATTCCGCTTGTCAAAGCGGTGACAGGCGTTAGGATAAGCACAGTCCAACCTGTAATATCCGATTCCTCTCTTGTTACCATATAATCCTTTTTATTGATTTCAACAGTCGTACTGTCATTATGTATGATGGATTGTAGTGGCTTGTCATAATCAGTAATAATCGGCTCAAGCGCTTTATCAAGCAATATCGAATACTGATTTGTTTTATTAGTCAAATCTTTATTTACAAATTGGAAATACTCTTTATACATACTGATAAGGATATATCCGCCATTGGCATAGTTTTTGTCCATCAGATTAACTCGTCTGATTGCAAGAAAATAATTAGCATCATTCGGGTCTTCACCGATCCAAACAAGTCTTCCCTTTTCTCTCTTCGCCAGCTCCACCCAGCTCTTCCTTAATTTAAGAGGTGCATTTGCATCATCAAGTGGTAATATACGATGCTCTTCATTCGTAAAAAGCTGAAAAGAAAAAATGCCATCAGAGTTTGCTGTAATGGTGTTCACTGTTCCCATCAATTCCTGCAGCTCCAAAAATGGCACTTCCTTATTTTCATATTCCTTCGTCAAAAGCTTTTGTACTTTGTCGTTTGTTACAACTAGCTTTGAAGCCATGTTGATTTGCTCATACAATGATTCAAGCCTGCCATTTGCTTCCACAGCAACTTGTTTAATCTGTTTTTCCGCATTGTTTTTTAGCAAATAGGATACTTGATTAAAGGTGAGGATACTTACAATCAATAACACAATAAACATTGCTGACAGGAAAACTATTAGTATTTGGTTCCGTAATGTATTCCACTTTTTTAAGACTTTAAGCATAGTCTCCCCCTTTAATTATTGGACGCACCACTAATAAACAGCAGTTCACCCAACTTAGTTTATTAGATAAACAAAGTTGATATACTTTTCGGTACAATTATCTCTCTGCACCATTTTATGTAAGCCCTTACTCAATTCGAATTATACTATTTTTTTTAGATGGATGATATAGAGAGTATTAGTATTTAGAAAAAATTCTTTCATACATAAACATAGAAAAAGGGACCTCCTTACAGAATGTCCCTTCTCCCTAATTTATGAAAGCAATTCCTCTGCTATCAGCTTGTATGACTGTATTTTATCAGCTATGTCATAAGTAATGGTAACAATCATCATCTCGTCAGCGCCATATGTCTCACTTACTTTGCTAAGCTTGTTTTTGACTTCCTGCGGATTTCCGATGATCATTTTTTCCTTCATGGAAGTAAGCTTTTCGGTCTCTTCTTCTGTGAGCTCATAGTTTTTAGCCTCTTCTATTGATGGGACTCCTTTTTCCCCTTGCCCCTTTGCCCGTTGCAGTGACCAAATGAGGGAGCTTAAGGCAATAGCTTCTGCTTGTTCGGTTGTTTCTGCGCATATTACAGAAACAGCCACAATTACTTCAGCCTTGCTTTCCCCATTTTTGCGCTTTTTGAAGGCGAGCTTATACTGCTGAACAATTTCCGGTCCATCATTTTCACTCATAAAATGGCCAAATGTATAGGAAAGCCCAAGTGATCCTGCAAGAGCAGCGCTTTTTTTGCTTGTCCCAAGCAGCCATGGCACAGGCGCAACCGCTGGAACAGGTGCTGCTGATAATGCTGCTTGCTCATGAGCTGCAGGATATTCAGCATCCAAAAACTGCAGCAGCTCCTTGATGTTTTCAGGCATTGCCCACACCTGCTTAAGAAAGTTCTCGCTCAGGGCATTACTTGCTTCTGCTGAACCACCTGGTGCTCTCCCAATGCCTAAATCGACCCGATCAGGAAATAATGTTGCCAGCATGTTGTAGACCTCAGCAACCTTGTATGGCTTATAATAGGGCAATAGAACAGCACCTGCACCAATTCGGATTGTACTTGTATTAGCTCCAATATAACTCAGCATCACTTCTGGTGCTGAGCATGCAAGGCCTGGCAAGTCATGATGCTCTGCAAGCCAATAGCGTGTATAACCAAATTTCTCACCTGCTTGCGCCAATTTGGCAGACGCAGCTAGGGCAGCTTGGGCATTTTGATTTGTAGAAATCGGTGATTGATCTAAAATTCCTAACCTCATGAGGATGCCTTCTTTCTATCTATTCCTTTTTTCCAACAGTGTTAACGTAAATTCGCCCACATTTCCTTTTTCATATAAGTTCGTGACAGATGTTGAGTATTGTTGGATAGCTGCAGCAAAGGACAGCTCTGTTTCTGGAACGGTGACTTGAAAATCATTTTTGTACAATAATGTAGTAATGGCATGATAATCTTCATTTCCTACATCAAATACGACAGTAATAGAATGAAGGCCGTCAATTAACTCTTCTTTATAGCTTTTTACATGTATTACCGTATCATTAAGTTTAATTTTGTTTACCATAGCCCTAACATTCCCTTCTATTTTTTATAAAAGCAGGCTCCGTAATTCCTCTTCTGTAATGGATGACAGCACTGCTTCATCTGTATTGATAAGCTCATCAACAAGAAGCCGTTTCTTTTCCTGGAGCTCATGGATTTTCTCTTCAATCGTGCCTTTAGCCATCAGCTTGATTACTTGAACGACGTTTTCCTGGCCAATCCTGTGAGCTCGGTCGGCAGCCTGCTCTTCTACTGCAGGATTCCACCAAGTATCATAAAGAATAACCGTATCAGCACTCATTAAATTTAGCCCTGTTCCGCCTGCCTTTAGACTGATCAAAAAGTAGTCCCTTTCACCAGCATTATATCTATGGCACAGCTCTACTCTTTCACTCGATGGTGTGTTGCCGTCAAGATAAAAGAAAGGCATATCTCTAACAGCAAGCTCTCTGCCAATTAAATCAAGCATCTTCGTAAATTGAGAGAAAATCAGTACACGTCTGCCCGCTTGCTTGGACTCCTCTACCAATTGCATCAACTGCTCAAGCTTAGAGGATTTGCCATTATAACCGTCCACAAAAAGAGCTGGATGGCAGCAAATTTGTCTTAGTCTCGTCAACCCCGCTAAAATTCTAATGCGGTTTTTGCGTAGTGTCGCTTTATCGAGATGCTTGAATGTATCGTGGCGCAGTTTTGCTAAATAAGCACCATACAGTTTCTTTTGGTCTGGCAGCAAATCAACTGCTTCCTCCCATTCCTCTTTTCTAGGCAGCTCCATCAGCACATCCTCTTTAAGGCGTCGCAGCAGAAATGGTTTTATGCGCTGTGCTATTTGCTTTCTTGTCAGATTGGCATATTCCTTCAAGCTTCTGAACAGCTGTGGAAAAACAATATAATACAGTGACCACAGCTCTTCTATGGAATTTTCCACTGGTGTTCCTGTTAAGGCAAAACGGTTGTCTGCATGAATTTGCTTCACGGCCTTTGCCGTTTGTGTTCCTGCATTCTTAAAGGCTTGTGCCTCGTCAAAAAATGCTGTGTGGAAGACATGTGTTGCATACCATTTAATATCCTTGCGCAGCAACGGATAAGATGTAATAACAACATCCATGCCATCAAGCTCATCTAGCAGCTTTTTCCGCTCTATTGCAGCACCATCTATAACAACCGCTTGAATCTCTGGTGCAAATTTCATTATTTCCTGAAGCCAGTTATATGTTAACGAAGACGGACAAACAACCAAAATCGGCTTATTATCCTTTTTTATGGCGGGAAGTTCTGAGGCAATGAAGGTGATGCTTTGCAGCGTTTTCCCTAGCCCCATATCATCTGCCAGAATACCTCCAAAACCATATCGCGCAAGTGTTTTCATCCATTTAAAGCCTGTTTTCTGGTAATCCTTTAAGATGGATTGCAAATGCTCAGGCACCTCTATGTCAGAGCGTTCTGGATTTCGAATTACCTGCATAAGCTCCGCCATTGATTCATCTAATTCTAAAATACCTTGTTCTCCATCTGAAAAAAGGGATAGACCTTCAGTAAAAGGAAGCTCAAACATATCTACTTCCTCTTTCAGCTCTAGCTCTGGAAAGCGCAAAAACTGCTGAATTTTTTCAAATTCCCTAGTTTGCAAGGAAAGCAGCGAGCCGTTTTGTAGTCGGTAGTATTTGCGTTTCTCATCTAATGCAGACAGCAATTCCTTAATTTCTCTTTCTGGAAAGCCCTCCATTTCAAATTTGAATTCCAGCCAGTTAATGCGGTCCTTCTTCACCTTTACCCTGAATTTCGGAAAGCTGTTTCCTTTGAAAATGCGATTACGGACTGCTGTTGTAGCATATATTTGTACACTTAGCTTTAATTCTGGCAAGGTATTATACAGAAATTCATACTCCAGCTCCTCATTGTAGAGGATATAGCCGCTTTCTGTTTCGGCAAACGAGCTGTTTTCCATTATTTTCAGGATTTCATTTTCCTTTTCTTCCTCCCTGACAAAAGCACCTTGTGCAGGAACATCCCTGCTTTCAACAGGATTTATTACAATATGGCCATAATGAAATTCTAAACTGGCCAAGAGCCGATTATTGACACGGTCCAAATACAGTTTTGCCAATAGGGGTGTGCGAACAAACTGACTGCTTATATGCACACTGCCCAGTTTCCTTAAGTTAGGCGCTACCTTTTCCAGAAAAAACTCTGCTTGGTTTTGACGGATGGGAATATGATTTGTGCCAGTCTGCTCAAGCATCCCCTTTAACTCTGTTAGCCTTTGAATATCCTGACTGTCTACCTCATAGATTGTACCGCTTGAAACAACAGAATCATACATAGGAAGCAGCTGGATTTGTTCCATTCCAGAAATAGAGAGCTGATGATTACCTGTTTTCCCATACTCGAATTGGAAGATTAATGGCAGCTTTCCGCTAGAAAGGGTTAAGCCTTGATGTGTTTCTGCCCAACATTGAAATTCAACATGGGGCGCCTTTGTGAGCAGCTTACGAACCGATGGCCAAGAAGAGGGGGTGAGAAATACCATGTGCCTTTCCTCTGCCATTCCTGTCTTGCTTAACTGCGGCAAGTAGGCATTTTCGTCCTCAGCCACTGCCAACAGCCCTCCCAATAAAGCATCTGCCTCCTTAATAAAGCATTGTGTTTCTGGATTATGATTAATAGTTTCTGTTGTATAGACATTTGCTTGTTTCCAAGCAAGCAAAAAGGCGTGCATATTTGGTACGACAACATCATCAATACGCATTTCAACTGCAAGCATCACCCTTTTATTAACTTCCTCCACCCGACAAACAAAAACTGCTTTTCTTACTTCTCGATTCTCAAAATGACGTTGATGTGCACTTTTCCGTTTAGGCTGCAAATCAAAAATAGACAATAATTCGTCTGCAAGCAGATCCTCTCTCTGCTCGATATGTGGTGCGGTTTTCTTTACCTGATGCTCATAAACCGCCAGTAAAACTGCGGCCACATGCTGACAATCCTTTTGAAAGGAAGCAAGCTTTGGACAAGAGCATTCTGCTTGAATACTATCTGATGTCGTCTTTATGCTAACCTTAAAATCATCTGCACCATGGACAGTTGCTTTACATGTATCTGCATTAAATAATTGAAACGTAACTTTATTGCTTCTCACAAAAGAATCTCCTCGCTTGAAGGAGACATTGCCGCACATTTCTTTTATGATGTTTTTTGTTAACCTAACATTCATCTGGCTTTCTCCTTCTTCGACAAGTCCATTCGCTTTTTTTCTCTTTTTTCATTCTAACACCGTGCCTTATATGCAACAAACAATGTGCACTACTGAAAAATCCGATTATTTACAAACTAAAACATGCCTTTTAAAGCTGCCTTTGTTTGCTGTACAGCGGTCAACAATGCCAAAGCCGGCTTGTTGAATAGCCTCATCTACTTCTTCTATTGATACAATGACTGCTTTTTTAGCAAATCGTCTCGCACTTTTAAGCATTTCAAGCTTTTCTTCATACGGAAGTACAGAACAAAGATTGTAAGGCATATCAATAACAGCTACATCAAATGCACCCTTTACAGCTTTAATATCCTGTAATAGTACCTCTCCTTTTAAATGGAAATGGGCAATATTTTCTCGCGCTTTGCCTGTTACAAGCGGATTGATATCGCTGCCGACAATATCTATCCCCATCGACAAGGCTTCAATCAAAACAGTACCGATTCCACAGCAAGGATCAATTGCCTTAACACCTGCTGGATGGGGCACAGCAATATTAGCAACAGCTCTTGCTAGTCTTGTGCTTAATGCAGTGGAATATTGATTAGGCTTGTTTTGGTGCTCGAGCCAGACAGATTTACTTTTATGATAGTAACCAAATATCCAGCGGCCATTCGCAAACATAACTGCAAAGGTCTGTTTCGGGGTTTGTAAATCAACAGCTCCCTCTATATACGCCCCAGCTTCTCTCTCCATCCGTTTTCTGTCCGGAAATGGAATACTTCCGTCTCCTTTTATAAAAACGACTTTATAGGAAGCTTCTTTTAATCCTAGTTCACTAATTACGGACAACAGTTCGTGATAGCTTTCGCTTTCTGCAAGTATGTCCACCCTTCCTTTCATAAATGGACTTCTGCTTTGCTCAAGCTCAAGCTTGCTTTCGATGAAACCGGTGGAAGAGATACTGTCCTCTGGAAAAAGGGAGCGCATCTCAAGCTCGCATAAGTCTGTTTCATCCTCATGAAAAGATATGGTATAAAGATAACCTTTGATTTTCAATTAATAGACCTCATTCTAATTCATATTTATTATGCTATTATAATGGACTTCCAGAAGTATTACTATTAAACGGGCTATTAGAATTTACTTCCAGATATGCTATATGTAAACAAAAAAGATGCTCCTTTTAAAGGAACATCTTCTAAAAGCATAATAGCTTAGTTAAACTGATAGCATTTCTGTGACTGTCGACTGGATTGCTTCTGCAAGCTTTTCTGGTGCTGTTAAATATAACAGTCCATTTCCTTCCAGTTTCGGAGAGAAGCCAAGAGGAACAGTTCGTTTAATCAGCTGTGCATACAGCTCTGGTTCTGTTAGCTGTCTATCAAACTCCTGAACTGCAATTGCTTTGATTAAGGCTAGTCCGCCAGTGACATGCGGTGCAGCCATGGATGTGCCGCTAAGTCTAGCATATTGGCCATTTAAATAGGTGGACAGTATATTTTCTCCTGGGGCTGCAAGATCTACTTCCCTGTTGGAATTTGAAAATTCCGAAGAGCGTCGTGTGAAATTAACGGACCCGACACTGATTACCTCATTATAGGCTGCCGGATAGCCAAGCTCTTCTGTTGTGTCACGTCCATCTCCTTCATTTCCCGCTGCGCAGACAACAAGGATTTGGTTATCGACTGCTCTTTTGACGGCATCATGAAGGGCTTGGACATCATCTGGTCCGCCTAAGCTCATCGAGATAATATCAACATTTTGTTCGATAGCATAGTTAATTCCGTTGGCAATCCAATCATACTGCCCTGAGCCTTGTCCGTTAAGGACCTTCACGATAAGAAGGGAGCTTTCTGGTGCTGCACCTACAACACCATTAGCATTTTCAACAGCCGCAATCGTTCCTGCGACATGTGTGCCATGTCCGTTATAATCTGTATAAATATCTGGATTCGAGTTATCATCATCTGTAAAGTTATAGCCGCCAATTATGCGCTCCTGCAAATCAGGATGTGTCGTATCACAGCCTGTATCAAGGATTGCAATCTTCATTCCTTTTCCTTTCGATTTTCCCCATAATGCAGGTGCTTGAATTTGCTGTATTCCTGTTGGCACCTCATTTGTCATTTGCACCACTTGCTCTACTTTGTAAGGTATTACCTTCACTTCTGGTCTCAAAATATGATCCCTCCTGTAGGATTAGTAGTTTACATTAAATAGTTTAACAATTTAGCATATTCAAAAAAAGAGCCTTTCGACTCATATAAGAACACATGTTTTGCTGAAATTTGCCGATTTAATTTGTTTGCTCCTGATATAAATGACTCAACTAATAGACAGTAATTTCAAATACTTCTTAAAAGCAATGAAAATAACAGACACGAATCCTATTATCTTGCTAATTTCCTCTATACAATTTAAACAAATTAGATTATCATCTAATTAGATAGTAATCTAAAAAGGTGATAAATAATGTCCATTCTGACAAATGAAAAGAAGTATCAAAAGCTTTTTCTAGCTGGTCTAATTAATGGTATCGGCGATAGGTTTAGCCAGGTTGCTTCCCTGTCCCTTCTTTTACAGCTTGCTGATTCTGGCATGTCTGTCGGTATAACTCTTGCTCTTCGCATGCTGCCCTTCTTACTGTTTGGGCCATTTAGCAACAAAATTGCTGCTAAATGGTCCCGAAAAAATCTGCTGATTTTTACAGATGCGGCTCGGGCTGTCATAGCCATTTCGTTTTTCTTTGTTGAAAATGAAGCAGATATTTGGATTATTTATTCCGCCTCCTTTCTTTTGGCAAGTGGAGAGGCATTATATGCACCTGTAAGAAAAGCAAGCATTCCAGCAATTATTGCTCCCAAAAACTTGAAGGCTGTGAACGGTTTAGAACAGGTACAATTAGGCTTCGTCCTTGTTATTGGTGCATTGGCCGGAGGCGTTGTTTCCTATCTGTTTGGAATTCACGCTGCTTTTCTAGTTAATATTGTTTCCTTTATCGTTGCAGGTGCCTTCATTAACAGGATTGAAAGCTTGGAAAATCCGCAGAGCAATGCTGTTTCTCCTTCTGAATATAAAGGAAAAGGACTGTTTTCAGTGCTCTTCTCTTCCTCCTTATTCATCATGCTAATGAGTGCTGATATACTTGTTCCACTTGCCAATGGCATCGAAAATGTTCTTATCAGTGTGTATGCAAACAACACCTTTTTTGCAGGAGATTTAGGAGTAGGAATTCTTTATAGTGTGCTTGGGATAGGTTTTATCATCAGCCCGCTTCTCACTAAGTATATTAAGAGCCATTTCTTATATTTTGCCTATTTTTCCATGTTGATGGAAGGCTTCATTTTGCTGGCTGTAAGTCAAATTGATTCATTCATTATTATTGCGGTCTTGTTTGGACTTCTTACTATATTTGGAGGTGTCGGCAATGCCCTGCTAGACACTGTCATAATGAACGAGCTGCCACAAAAGCATCAAGGAGCTTATTTTTCCTTTTCTGCAACGATTGGAAATACGAGCTTGAGCTTGTCCATGTTTACCACAGGGCTGCTTTTGAATTTCCTAGAGCCGCGCATATTAGGAGCCATAAATGGACTATTATATATTGTCTTTGGAGTAGTGTATCTATTGTGGAGTTTTCTGCTCATTCGACTAAAAAAATGGCAAAAAGGAAATTTTCTACAGTAAATTTTAGAGAAAAAAACCTGTACCCTAATAAAGGTACAGGTTCATGTTGTCAGTATACCGGCAGATTTTTCAAAGCTGCGTACGCAGTTTCTACCATCATTCTTCGCTTCGTACAATGCTATATCAGCTTCATCCATAAGTGATGCGATAAGCTGCTCACTTTCGTTGTTAGCAATAACAGCACTTGTAACTCCTAAGCTTGCAGTAACATTAATTGCTGCTTCGTCTACCTTTACAGTGTTTTTCTCAACCTCATGACGAATTGCTTCTGCAACTTGAACAGCATCTAATTGAGAGGTATTAGGCAGGCAAATAATAAACTCCTCACCACCGTATCTGCCAATAAAATCAGCTGCTCTAATATGCTGTTTGGCAAATTGGACTACTTGTTTTAGGACAATATCTCCTGCTTTATGACCAAAAGTATCATTTACTCTCTTAAAATGATCAATATCAAACATAATAATTGCCACTTTATCCAGATCAAACAGCTCGTCTGTTTTCTGCAGAAAAAAGCTACGGGTATATACATTTGTTAAACCATCCACACTGGCGATAGCTTTTAACTGTTCCTGCATTAATATTCTTTCGGTAACATCCACAAATGTAATGATTTGGCCGAGATGCTTTTTCCTATGCAAAACGGGAGTAAACTTGATTTGATAATGAAGTGTCTCCTGCATATAATCTTGTTTTTCTCCTTTTACAACAATATCCAAAAGCGACTCGTTTCCCTTAAGCATTTCCTTTACAGATTTGCCGATTGAACGGCTGGTGATTGCTGGAACCATTGTTTGCATGACTGGATTAAAATCAACAATAACATTATTTTGATTTAATACCAAAACCCCTTCTTCCATGCTGTCAAATACCTTTTCTCTAGCAATCGGAGCAACACTGAACATTTGTAACGATATTATTGCCGCCCCATGAAAAATAAAAGAAACACTCATTGATATTGGCCCTAAATCAATGCCGTTAGGACTTAAGCCTGTCAAATAAAAAACACTGCCAAGTACAGGTACAAATAAACCTGCTGTCATTGTCGCAATCTGCCATTTAAAGCGCCTTGCTTTCCCCTTTCGAAGCTGTGCCAAAAGCAAAATAATGCTGCCTAAAACACATGCATATAAGAAAAAGGAATGGACATAAAACCACGGTCCGCCTTCAAGACTTAAGGTAGGAAAAGCCCCAGATGTGTCTACACCCACTGATTTATAATAGAAATGATGAAAATCATTCGTATAGTGAATCAATATCGTCAATGACGGAAGGCCGAAGAAAAAGTAGTACAAACGGCGACTCCACTTAACACCCACGTATTCCATGCACATGAATAATGTAAAAACCGGTATAAATGGCAATGCAAGATATTCAAGGCGCAGCCATATTTTCATATGCTCTAGTGTCGTGCTTGTCAGCTCGAACACATAAAAAAAGGTAAAGAGCATACAGCAGAAGGTTCCTAAAATATAGAAAATTCCTCCTGGAGCATTGCGTATACGGTAATAAGCATAAATACATAATAGTGCACTTAGCAGCCCGCCACATATATCAATAAAAGCAAACAGGAATAATTCTTGTGACATCTTTAATTCTCCATATTAGATTTTTACCCTCATATTTCTACCTTTTATTATATTCTATTTCCTAACAGCAGGGATATAAAAAAATAGACCCCTATTTCTCGTTAAATAGGGGCCATTTACTGATGAACTCAGGCTTTATCCGGTTTTTTACTTTTGCTATAAATAGCCTTAGAATATATTACCAATTAGACAGTGAATTTACGAATTAGTTCCTGCAGCTCTTCTGACATGCTTGAAAGTGATTTTGCTGATGCTGTAACTTCCTCAAGGACTGCAATTTGCTCTTCTGTACTTGCTGCAACACTTTCAGAAGCAGCGGTGTTTTCTTTCGCAATATTTGCCAATTCAAAGGAAGTGGAAGTAACTGACTGCATTTCTCCCGTTACACCTTTAACAATTTGCGAAACTTCTTCCATCTTTGGTGCCATTGTTTTAATTCCTTCAATAATTGCTTGAAATTTAACAATTGCTTCTTGCGATACGTCTATCCCTGTCTGAACACTATCTGCTGCCTGTTTCATTTTTTCGACAGTCTGTTCTGTACTTGTCTGGATATCCTTTATCAAGCCAGTAATTTGTTTAGCAGAAGTTTGCGACTGTTCAGCAAGCTTTCTTACTTCCTCTGCCACAACAGCAAAACCTTTGCCTTGCTCCCCAGCTCTTGCTGCCTCGATTGCGGCATTTAGTGCTAAAAGGTTTGTTTGCTCAGCGATGCCACTGATCACATTACTAATTTCATTAATTTCCTTCGAACGATTGTTTAATGACTTAATCATTTTATCTGATTCATTAACATGTCCAAAGATCGTGTTCATTTGATCAACTGTTTTCTTAACTGACTCTCCCCCTTCTGTTGCATGGTTCGCTGTCAGTCTAGCTTCCTTATTAACTATTTCAAAGTTCTCATGAATAGTACTGATACCTTGACCTACCTTTTCAATGGCTTTAGCCGTCTTTTCAATACCTATTGTCTGCACCTCTGCACCACCTGCGATTTGCTGAATGGATGAGGCAACATGGACAGTTGCTGTTTTTGTTTCTTCAGATGCTGCGGACAGCTCTTCAGCTGCCGCTGCAACTTGTTCTGTATTTGTGTCTACCTGTGAAATCAGCTCACGCAACGATTCCTTCATATCAGAGAAGGCATTTCCTAGCTCGCCAACCTCGTCCCTTGAGGTTACTTCTATCGGTTCTGATAAGTTTCCTTTACTGATAATAATGGCACTGTCCTTCAGTTTGTGAATTGGACGGATAATGGAGCGTGTTACAAGAACAGCTATTATAATGCCAACGATGATTGCGAGAATTTCAATGATTAATGAAGATTTCACAATGGGTGCTGATGCTGTATCTACTTCGCTTTTAAACATTGCTCCTGCAATTTTCCAGCCAGTCAATTTGTTTGTAGTGAAGGTCATGCTTTTCAGTTCACCATCGTAATCATAGTTCAGGTGTCCTTGATTACTTTCATAAAGCTCTGCCATAAAACTGTCTTTTGCTTCTGTACCAGATTTTTTCGTTGGATGGTATATATATTGTTTTTCCCTGCCAAGAATAAAGGAATAGCCTTCTTGTCCAATTGTCACTTTTTTTGCTACATCTTTAATAGAATCAACCTTTAAGTTAATTCCGATAATACCAGTTCCATCTGTAAGCTTCTTTGAAATAGTAACAACCATTTCCCCTGATGCTGATAAATAGGCATCAGATATAAAAGTATCTGTCGCAGCATCTGCGTTTTTATACCAGTCTCTTTCCCGTGGATCATAACCGTCTGGAAGCTTTTTAACAGGATACTGAATCATGTCTCCATTAGGTGTACCAACATAAATGCTGGCAGCCTCTGGATGAAGCGATGCATACTCGTCAAGTCGCTTTCTTAAATCGGAGTTTTTCTTTACACTGTTTTCATCTATCGAGATATTTTCAGCAAAAAACTCAGCGTCCTATACCTTCGGCTCTACCGTACTATCTATATACTCGTTCAGCAAATCTACACTTGCTTCTGCAGCATATGTTATTTGGTTTGAAATCGCCTTATTTGCACTTAAATAAGAAACTCCCCCTATCGTTATTGCTGGTATAATCACCAACAGTAAAAAGGTTAACAGCAGCTTCCTTTTAATCGTCATTTTTATTCTCTTTAACCCCTTTTTTTCCCCCATGTTGTCTCCTGCCTTTATCTTTTTATCTCCATCTAATTCCTATATCGACAGGAAAATTGCCTTATATATAAGAAAATATACCTATTATTTTCACAGTAAGTGGATAATACCCCAAAAATGATGAATCCGGTTTATGATCCAATTTATTGCATACCTTTTAGAAAGACTATATAATCAGCAAAGGATTCTTAATCCCCCCTACCCAATCAGGTATGGACTAATGATTTTAAAGAAAGCAAAAATTACTAAAGGAGCGCTTTATTTGAGTCAAGCAATTATGAATGATGCAAGTCACAAACGAAATTATCCCTTTATAACGTTTATTCTTTTCTGGTGTGGACTCACCCTCTTGACGAGCATGTATATCACCATTCCTCTTACCTCTGTCTTCTCAGAAGAATTTCAGATTACTTTGGACCAAACATCCTGGATAGGCAGTTCGTTTTCATTATGCTATGCACTTGGCTGCTTGCTTTACGGACCTATTTCCGATAAATACGGGCGAAAAGTATTAATGGTTACTAGTATCAGCGTCTTAACTGTCGTGACATTTATGATTGGGTTTGTTCATTCCTATCATGCTCTCGTATTTTTGAGAGCGGTACAAGGGCTAGTTGCAGCTGCTTTTGCGCCAATTTCTCTTGTGTATGCAGGTGAAATGTTTCCGCCAAATAAAAGGGTAACAGTTGTTGGTTTTATCAGCACAGGACTTCTTATGGCCGGAATAATCGGCCAGATTTTCAGTGGGCTTATTAATCAGCTACTCGGCTGGAATGCCATCTTTTTCATTTTAGGAATTGTCTATTTATTTTCAGCGGTCCTTGTTATTATCGCTTTGCCGAAAGAGGATTTACCAAAATCAAATGAGCATATTTGGAGTAAATTCAAGCAAATTAAACTATTATTTCATCAACCGCAGCTGCTTCTTTGCTTTGCTGTCACATTTATGCTGCTGTTCACATTAGTCGGAATGTATACCATTTTGGGGAGCTATTTATCTTCACCGAAATTTGGATTAACGAGTGATCAAATTCTGTATGTTCGTGCAGTTGGGATTATCGGGATGGTTGTTGCTTTTTTTGTTGGTTCTATCTCGAAACGATTCGGGGCATTAACAGTGATGCGGGCTGGTCTTTTTCTATCTGTTGTCGGATTATTCCTGTTAGGCTTCAGTACTTCTCTAACAGCCGTGGTTATCTTAAGTGTCATTTTTGTAGCAGGGATTGCGGTTGTTTCGCCTGTAATCATCTCGCTCATCAGTCAAAAGGGTGGGAATGCTAGAGGTACGGCGATTTCCTTCAATGCTTTCGTCCTGTTTCTTGGGGCGAGTGCAGGTCCAATCGTAGCGGTACAGCTGCTAAAAACAGGAATGCTGACATTGTCATTCATTATTTTAAGTGTTTGTCTGTTGATCGGTCTTGGAGTATCTTTCTTCCTTCGTTCTGCTGCACCAGCACAGGGTAGATAATGAAAAAAGAGGCTAAGACATAAGTATTAAAGTCTATTTCAAAACCAAACTATTTAATTGTTTATTGATTAATCGTTTGGTTTTTTATGGTTTTTCAGTTTTAAAAAAATAATTAAAAATCTTAGTGGAATGGAACGGAGGCCACTCGACTACTAGAGGAGGCCTCCATACCTCCCCGCGGAAAGCGAGTGGGTGAAGTGTAATGAAACGAACTAATTATAAAACTTCTCTCTATTTTATAATGGCATGCTATATTGTCTCAAAGTTAGATAACATTATTCGTGTTTAGATTGGTATTTTTGTTTTGTCCATCCCACTTTACTTATTTTCATCTGACCGTTTTGTAAGCAAAAAATTGGCTTTTACAGCGCCAATCTTTTCCTTCCTTGCATTATTTACAGGCGCTTCTGCATATTTAGAAAGCTGTTGATAAATTTGGTCGCTTCCAACGCCCAGCTGTTTGAGCACCTCGATTGTGGCGACACTAACTGCTCTTGTGCCTCCATCCTCGACCTTAATGGCAATTCCAATCCCCTGCTCTGTCAAACCGAGGCATTGAACGGCTTCTGCTCCTGCTTTCGAGACAATCTGTGATCTAAATGCCTTCATTAAATCTGTATCAAATCTGTTTGTCCCGCCAACCATTTCTGGATGTGTAATCATAGCATCCCGTATTCTTGCGAGTATTGCAGACCTTTGCTCATTCACTTGATTATCTGGCTTAGCAAGCCGTGCATATCCAAGTGCAGCATTTATTAATGGAATTTGATGAACAGGTACACCGCAGCCATCGACACTTAATTGAATATTATCCTTTGGAAAAGAGCATATCTCCGCAATAGCTGTTAGTATGCGTTGCTGCACTGGATGATGAACTTCACGATAGGAGCTGATTTTCTCCTGCATATGGACAGCTGTTGTCAGCATGCCCGAATGCTTTCCAGAACAATTGCTGTATACAGGTGTTACATCCTTACCTGCTCTTAACATTTTTTTATAGCCTTCCATATTCCAAGGTGTATGTGTGCCGCATTGAAGTGCCTCTTCCTTTAAATCGAGCTTGTCCAATATATTCAAAACCGTATTTCGATGATAATTCTCTCCACTGTGTGAAGCACAGCTAAGTGCAAGTGCGCTTGCGTCAAAAGCAAAGTGGTCTGCAGCACCTGTTTCCACTAGCGGAACAGCCTGAAATGGCTTCATGGACGAACGCGGAAATGTCATCCTGTAAGGATCTCCATACGAATACAGCAATTCCCCCTCTGTATTGACAACGGCAATATGGACATAATGCGAGCTTTCCACATGGCTTCCCCTATAAACTAAAATCGGTTTTTCCATCCCCAAACACCCCTAATCCACTGTAATTTACACTAAATTTTAATATAAACCAGAACTCTTGTCGAAATATTTTAAAAAATAACTACAATTCACTGCTAAAATAATTAGAGGGATAATTTCACGTATCATTGAAAGACTAAAAAAGCCACTTAAAAAACGGCACTACTCAATTTAGGAGGGATTTTCTTGGCGATACTTGTAACTATTATTTACACTTTGATTAGACTGCGTACGAGATTAGATTATTTCTTGAACCATTCTGCTTATAAGCTAAACGGTCTTCTTAAGCTGTTTGCAGTTCCAAGTGTCTAAAGTTATCTCTGCCTAAAAAAAGCACTGTCATACTGGTCGAGTTGTCTTGGCTAGTATGACAGTATTTTCCATTCACTAATTTATGCTAAGCTTCGATTATTCACTTTATTGCCGATAAATTTAAGAAATTCCTTTACCGACAGCTCTTCGCTTTCGTTTTCCCCGAACCTCCGAACATTCACAGTAGCTTCTTTTAATTCCTGATCCCCCAAAACGATAATATAAGGAATTTTCTCAAGCTGTGCCTCTCTTATTTTATAGCCCAGCTTTTCCTGACGTTTATCTACTTCCACACGAATTCCCGCTTCCTTTAATGCGGATTGGACTTCGAGGCAATAATCCAGATGAACATGTGAGACTGGAATAATCTCTACTTGGACAGGTGCAAGCCAGACCGGAAAAGCACCCCCAAAATGCTCGATCAGAATGGCGAAAAACCGGTCAAGGCTTCCCATAACAGCTCTGTGAATAACTACTGGCCGAACCTTTTCATTTTGTTCATTTATATAAGACAAATCAAACTTTTCTGGCATTTGAAAATCAAGCTGAATTGTTGCACATTGATGACTCCTATTTAAGGCATCCTTAATATGAAAGTCAATTTTCGGCCCATAAAACGCACCGTCTCCTGCATTTACAGAATAGTTAATGTTCATACTATCCAATACTTGCTGCAGTGCTAACTCAGAGGCTTCCCAAAGACTATCGTCCCCTAATGAATCCTCTGGTCTTGTTGATAGCTCCACCTTATAATCAAAGCCGAATGTGCTGTATACTTGATCAATCTGTGCAAACACATTTACTATCTCCTCCTGAATTTGATCCTCTCGAACAAATAGATGGGCATCATCCTGACAGAATGTGCGGACCCTAAGCATCCCATTTAAGGCACCGCTATATTCATGTCGATGGACTTGACCGAACTCTGCAAGGCGGATTGGCAAATCTCTGTATGAATAGAGATTATTTTTGAATATCAGCATATGGCCAGGACAGTTCATTGGCTTTAATGCGAATGATTGCTCATCAACATGGGAGAAATACATATTATCCTTATAATGATCCCAGTGACCAGATTGCTCCCAAAGTCTTTGATTCATCATGAAAGGTGTACGTACCTCCTCATAACCTGATCGCTCTTGTAACTCGCGCGAAAACTTTTCCAGTTCATTGCGGATTATCTGGCCCTTTGGCAAATAAAACGGCATGCCAGGAGCTTCCTCTGAAAACATAAATAAGCCTAACTGCTTTCCAAGCTTGCGATGATTTCTTTTAGCTGCTTCCTCTAAAAAATGTAAATAATCTTCTAAAGCCTGTTTAGTAGGAAAAGCTGTTCCATATATACGCTGTAGTGATTCATTTTCGCTGTCTCCCTTCCAATAAGCCCCTGAAACATTCGTTAAAGCAAATGCCTTCAACATGCCTGTTCTCGGAAGATGGGGGCCGCGGCAAAGATCGATAAATTCACCTTGCTCATAGATAGATATCTTCTCATCCTTAATTGCCTGCAGCAGCTCAAGCTTATATGGCTCCTCTCTTTCCTTCCAAATCCTTTCACCTTCTTCAAAAGACACCTCTATGCGGTTAATAGGCAAATCCTCCTTGATGATATTTGCCATTTCTTTTTCAATCATCGGTAAATCAGAAATGGATATAGATTTTTCACTTTTCACATCATAATAGAAACCATTTTCAATCACTGGACCTATGGCTAATTGGACGTTAGGATAAAGCCTTTTTAGTGCTTGTGCCATAACATGTGCTGCAGTATGGCGCAAAACAGTCAGCCCAACCTGTGAATCAATTGTGACGACTGAAAGCTGTGCATCCTCCTCTAAGCAAGTGTCTAAATCAGACAGTTTGCCATTAATAATGGCAGCTACTCCCTTTTTACGCAGGCTTGCACTTATGTCACCAGCAATAAACTTTGCAGTACAGCCCCTTTGATATTCCTTGCTCTTCCCATCCGGTAATGCTACGTTAATAGATTTTTCCTGATTCATTAACAATCAACTCCTAAAAAAATATATAAAAAAGCACACTCATCCCTATATAAGGGACGAGTGTGCTTATTACCCGTGGTTCCACCCAACTTCCCGCAAAGTTTCCTGCGGCTTTGGAGCTTTAACGCAGCTAACGATGCCCTTTCTAAGGCATTGCTCCAAGGTGGTAAATTATTTTCCTAAGCCGGGAAGATTTCAGCTTCACTTCCCTCTCTGCAGACCGTAAAAATAATTCATGTCCTTGTCATTGCATGTTTATATAAATAAAAAAGCACACTCATCCCTATATAAGGGACGAGTGTGCTTATACCCGTGGTTCCACCCAACTTCCCGCAAAGTTTCCTGCGGCTTTGGAGCTTTAACGCAGCTAACGACACCTTTTCAAAGGCATTGCTCCAAGGTGGTAAATTATTTTCCTAAGCCGGGAAGATTTCAGCTTCACTTCCCTCTCTGCAGACCGTAAAAATAATTCATGTCCTTGTCATTGCATGTTTATATAAATAAAAAAGCACACTCATCCCTATATAAGGGACGAGTGTGCTTATACCCGTGGTTCCACCCAGCTTCCCGCAAAGTTTCCTGCGGCTTTGGAGCTTTAACGCAGCTAACGATGCCCTTTCTAAGGCATTGCTCCAAGGTGGTAAATCATTTTCCTAAAGCCGGGAAGATTTCAGCTTCACTTCCCTCTCTGCAGACCGTAAAAATAATTCATGTCCTTGTCATCGCTTTTTATTATCCATTATATTACAACGGTTCATTAAACTTTGCAATAGTATTTTTATTTTTACCGAAAAAATCGCTTTATTGATTAACGGATATTTCCATACTCTTCACATAAACAGCAGTACCAGCAATTTCAATATCAAGACTTCTTTCTTTGTCTGATACCTTAACGAGAACCTTACCAGCACGGTCGATTTCCAAGCCTTGCTCTATCACAAGCTCAAAGGGTCTTTCTGCTTCTTTTTTTATAAATTCAGCATAATATGCCCCCATTACACCAGCTGCAGTTCCTGTTACTGGATCCTCCACTGTGCCGGAAAATGGAGACGAAAAGTGGCGAGCATGCATATCTGCATGTTCTAGCTCTGTTTCTAAACAAAACGGATGTAAGGAGGCCTTTGGAATTTCCTTAAGAATCTCAGGAAACAACTGATTTTGCGGCTTCATCCTTTTAAATACTGCAAGGCTTTTAATTGGTAGCAGCAATGTCCATATTCCTGTACTGCCATACATGACTGGCAGTACATCTGAAATATCATCTTCTGCCAAGCCTATTGCAGCTGCCAAGTCCGCTTTAGAACCTCCGAATTCCATAAACTTCGGTGCAGCCTGTTTCATTGTTATGTACAGACGATCGTTGTCGCTGATTTGCAGCTTGATTGGTAAAACTCCAGCTTTTGTTTCAATTGTCATATATTCCTTTTGAGGAAGTAGATTATGCTCATGTAACCCATATAAACAGGCAATTGTTCCGTGTCCGCATAAGTCCATTTCATGGCCTGGTGTAAAATAACGAATTCTTACATCTGCTTTATCAGATTTAGTGATAAAGCCTGTTTCGTTAAAGCCGACCTTAGAAGCAATTTCCTGCATCTCTGCTTCACTTAAAAGCTCGCCATCCACCACTACACCAGCTGGGTTCCCTGTATCAGGTTTTGTGCTAAAAGCATCATAATGATAAACCTTAACTGATTTCAATACGGGTTCGTCTCCTTGTTAAAAAAATTAGTTATTTGGCAACACCTTAACTGCTTCATACCTGAATCCAGCATATTGATAATTTTGCTTTTTGTACATTTCCTTTGGTGTATCTTCACCGTCTGCAACTAGAATAACTGTTTTGTCAGGGAAGGATTCCATGACAAGCTGCTGCAGATGTGCAGCTACTTTTTTTCGTTGGAATTCCGACAACACAAATAAACCATCAATCTCGACTGTTTGGTCCTGTATGATTATCTCCAGTCCACCAGCCGGAATACCCCCATAATAAGCCAGGACTTGCCAAAATTTCGAATTCTCAAAATGGAGCTTATTATTTTCTCGTTTACGTGCAGCAAACTCACTGCCATAGATACTATCCTGCTGATAACTCAATGCTAAAAAATCCTCAAGCTCACTATCGCTAACAGGAACTACCTCTATTTCCGGTTGCTTTTTGACTTTCGGAAAATTTAGCGGGTTTATCGTATACAATTCGGTAAATCCAATATCATAGCCTTCTCTGATCAGTTTGGCTAACACTTCTTTCTCTATCTTTTCATTCGGAGGAAAAGTAAATTTCAAATGTTTTTGATTTCTTTCCAAATGGTAGTCATGCAAATATTTTTCTGTTTTGCTGAACTCCTGTACATTTGGCATGCGCTTAAAAGCGATTAAATTACTGTCATAGCGAATAAGTAGTTTTGAATCATGCAGATGGACAAACATATCGCTTTCAAAGGCTGTAATGCCCTCGTTATGAATGTCCATATAAGATACTTCCTTCAAATCACATACCTCCCTGTGTAATCTCTAACATAAATTATACAATTTCTGTAAAAACATAATAATTATGGTGGTCTTTTGAAATACTATAAACATCAAGACGCTATCTTTCATTTTCACATGATGCGGCGTCCATAATTTTTAGATGGACATCTGCTTTTTTATATGTGGCTTTAACAATATACCTAATTACCAATTATCAGAAGGAAGCAGGCTGATTATAAGTTGAATAAGGTGACACTAGAAAGATTGTTATGGTCAATTGCTTTTCCTGGCTTTGGCCAGCTGCTCAATCACAAGTATTTAAAAGCACTGCTTTTCATCATGATGGAAATGGTGATTAACCGGCAATCTAATTTTAATCTTGCGATCATATCGAGCTTCCATGGCAATATTGACAAATCAATCGATAATATTCACTTTCAATGGATAATGTTTTATCCATGCCTTTATTTTTTTGCGATGTGGGATGCTGTAAAAGATACATATGACGATGAAGATTCATCCCCTCCTTACGCGTTTTTGCCCTATGCCTCATGCGCCATTTGTGTGACTGTCGGGCTAATTTATTGTCAAAAATGGACCATTTTCGGTATATTGCTTGGCCCAATATTTATGCCAATCCTCTGTGTGCTACCGGGTATTATCATAGGATTGTATGTTAAGAAATGGCTTTTAAAAAACAGCAGCTAAACAAAAAAGAATGCATCTACTATTTTTAGCCGCATTCTTTTTTACTTTCTTACAACGACTTTGATGCATAGCTACTCCGTTCAAGTTTATCATATATTCAGAAAAGTTTTTACAACAAAAAGCCCTGTATGGCTTTTAACAGGGCATTGTTCTACTTATCGATTGTTATATCTTGCTTCCATTTTCCACTCCAGCATTTGACCAGGTTGAATGTATGATAGAAGCTGTAAATCCTCACTATTAACTGTCCCTATCACATTTACTCGTTCATCTGCGGGAAGATTTCGCAGTACAACTTGCACTTCTCCACAGTAACGTCCGTATAAAGAATTATCCATTGTAATCATTCCACGCTGTCGTTCCACTGTATTGACTTGTGCGACAGATTCGTTTGTACGAGAATCCATTATCCGCAGCACATCACGAGATAAATCAGGACGTATACGGTTAATGCCTTCTTCTAAAACGGCAGAATGAATACGAATTGGCAGGATTTTATCTTTATCATATTTAATCAGCTTTTCTAACAATCCCTTTCCATGATCTGGATCTCCAATATACACATCTGTTATCCCAAGCTTATACAGCTCAACCGCCGCTGCAAACGGATGTATTTCCCGATGGCTCTCCAATGTTGGAAGACCGTCAAAAACAGGTCCCCGTTTTTCTCCAATTCCCGGGATAAAGGCACAAACCGGAATATTATATCTTTTAAATAGAATGGTTTGTGTCCGAAAAAAGTCTTTATCTAAACCAGTTTCACGACGAGGATAAAAATTATGCCAAGCGATTAGCCTTTTAGTGTTAAGTCCGTTAGCTATTAAGCTTTCCAGCTCTGCTTCTAAAATGGTACTGGCATTAACGGCAATGTGAAAACACTTTGATAGTTCTATCATTCTATTACTTTCGAAGAAATCATCTAATCTGATGCCAACAACACCTAAAGAGCTCAGTTGTTCCAAGCTTTCAACATTTAAATGGCGGGGTGTTTTCATTGATACATCAGCATAAACTTCCATACCACAGGCTTTAGCTGCCTTAAGCAATTTAGAAGCTTTGCTTGCAAGATTTCCTCTTTCCTCTGGTATATGCAGCGAAGTAAATGCCTTTCTTATTCCCTTTTGACTTGCTTCTATTATTCGTTGCTCTGCCAGTGGGTCATTTAGATAAAAGGAAATCCCAATCATTCAAACTCACTCGCCATTTCATCCTTATAGCCAAACAAAAACGTGAAAATAAATCCTGCTGTGTAAGCGATGATTAAACCTGCCAAGTAATACAGAATTTGCTGTGCATGAACAAGAAAGGAAAGCGGCAAGCCGGAAACCCCTACTGCGATTGTCGCAACTTTAAAGTAAGCCTGGAATGCTCCACCAATACCTGCACCAAGACAAGCTGTTAAAAACGGTCTTCCAAGTGGAAGGGTAACACCAAAAATCAACGGCTCTCCAATACCAAGCAAGCCGGAAGGAAGCGCACCACCGATTGCCCGTTTTAAACGTGCTTTTTTCGTTTTCATATAGATCGCAAATGCGGCACCGACCTGACCTGCACCGCCCATTGCTAAAATCGGCAACAGAGGATCATCACCAATCGAATTAATAAGCTCAAGGTGAACAGGGGTTAATCCCTGATGCAAGCCTGTTACAACTAATGGCAGGAAAGTCGCACCTAATACAAATCCTGCTACGACCCCGCCCATATCTAAAATAGACAGCAAACCTTTTGTTATTCCGTCCGAGATTAGACCGCCAATCGGCATAAACACGAGATATGTAACAATTCCTGTAATTAATAAAGCGATTGTTGGTGTTATGATAATATCAAGGGACTGTGGAACAATACGGCGCAACCGTTTTTCAACAATTGCGATAAAAATTGCAGCGAACAATACACCAATTAACCCGCCCCTGCCAGGCATTAACTCCTCACCGAAGAGGGTTATTCCTGCAACAGAAGGGTTAATAATTAATATACCTGCCACCCCACCTAGTGCAGGTGATCCTCCAAATTCCTTTGCAGCATTTATTCCGACTAATATTCCAAGATAAGTAAACAAACCGCTCCCAATAACCGTTAATATCATCGCAAGCTGAGATTCTGCTGACAGCCAGCCAGCCTGCACAACCGCCTTTGTAATCCCTGTAATTAATCCAGATGCCACCAATGCCGGGATAAGCGGGATAAAAATACTAGCGATTTTGCGCAAAAACATTTTAAACGGAGTAGAATTTTTTGTTTTTAATGTTGATTTTTTCTGCGCTGCAAGCTCCTCTAGCTTTAAGTCTCCTCCAGGTTCTAGCAGCTTTCCAAACTCTTCTGCGACTTTATTCACTTTCCCCGGCCCTAATATAACCTGTAATGTCTCCTCCTCAACAAGGCCTAATACACCGTCGATTTTTTTTATTGCTTGTTTATTAACAGCATTATCATCAATTGGTGTCACACGAAGGCGTGTCATACAATGTGTATATGCAGCAATATTAGCCGGACCGCCAAGCTGTTCTAAAATTTTTTGTGCCAAAACATGATTTTCCCCTGACATTTTAGTTCCTCCTTTAAAATCAATTCCAAAACAATTAAAATGTAACCGCTTAAATTTTTATGTTTGAGAAATTGAGATTCATAAGAACTTATCTCGTTTTTCCGCCTCACGTTTTTTTCAAATGATGCTCTTGCTTCCAATTACACGGCAGCTCCGTTGATAGCATCTAGTAGTACATTTGCCTGCTGCCATTTCTTAGCTCTCCACTATAGCAGTTGCTTTTCTTACATTACCTTCTGCTTTGTTTAAAAGTACTTTAGCCTGCGTATAGTCCTGATTGGTTTTAAGCATAACAATAGCTGTTTTCACTTCATTCTGTGCTTTTGCCAACATCTCTTTTGCTGATTCATAGGATGCGCCTGTTGTTTTACAGATGATGTGGATTGCTCTTTCCTTCAACTTAAAATTGCTTACATGTACATCTACCATAAGGTTTTCATAAGCTTTCCCATTTTGAATCATCGTAGCTGTTGAAATCATATTTAATATCATCTTTTGCGCGGTAGCAGCCTTTAGTCTTGTCGAACCTGTGAGCACTTCCGGTCCCACCTCTACCTCAATACATTTGTCTGCATACCCACTAATCAAAGATTGTTTATTGCAGGATAAGGCAATTGTTTTTGCGCCGACACTGCGTGCATAACAAAGCGCACCTATTACATACGGTGTCCTGCCACTTGCTGCGATTCCAATAACAGTATCATTTGCTGTTAAGCAGATGTCTTGTAAATCTCTGGCACCTAGCTCCTGATTATCTTCTGCTCCTTCAACAGCCTTAATAAATGCCTTTTCCCCACCGGCCATAATACCTTGAACTAAATCAGGATCTGTACTAAATGTCGGTGGGCATTCAACTGCGTCCAAAACCCCCAGCCTTCCACTCGTACCTGCACCAATATAGATGATGCGGCCTCCTTTTTTTAAAGACTCGCAAGCAAATTTGACAGCTGTTTCGACCTCTGGGAGCACTTGCTGAACCGCAATCGCTACCTTTTGATCCTCTTCATTCATCAGCCTCAGAATTTCCATTGTTTCTGCTGTATCTATATGCATTGTTCGATCATTGCGAGATTCTGTTGTTAGTAATTTGAGCTTCTGATCCATGCTTTAGTCCTCCATTTCTTTATTACACTTTTATTATAAGTATTTTGAAACTTAATTTCAATAATAATTTATTTATTTTAAAATTTTAGTTCAAACAGTCATAAAAAAAGAAACCCTGCATATATGGCAGGGTTTCATAAAGGAAGAACTAAGTTTCCAAAATATAAGAAGTCTATTATACAAATAAAGAGGCTGAGACAAAACAAAAGATAACCTTTCTAAACACGAATAATAAGATTACATCTAAATTTTAAAAATGAATCACGTGACTAAATAGAAAGTGGGTTTAATTAGTTCGTTTCATTGCGCTACAGCCACTCGCTTTCCGCGGGGAGGAAGCTGAGCCTCCTCGTCTTCGCCTGCGGGGTCTCAGCCTTTCCTCTATTTCCCGCAGGAGTCGAGTGTCCTCCGCTCCATTTCACTATTATTTCTAATCTTTGTATTAAAACTAAAAACCACAAAAACCGAACTACTTAATCGTTGGGTGATTAATTAGTTCGGTTTTTGCGCAGATTCACATACTTATGTCCCAGCCTCTTTTTACCAATATATTAAACCGTTTCAGGCTGCTCCATTTCCAATATAATATGGTCATGCAAATAACGGAAATAGCTGTTGCTTCCCCTGCTGTTTCCCTCTAAGCAGCCGAAAAAGAACCCAGTCACCCATGCGGCATAATTAAAGCTGAGCTGATCTCTTCTGCTGTAGTTTTTCACAAGCTTCCACCATTGCTCCATTAATTGCATGACATCAGGAGAATGGGTTTTGCGCAGAATAACATTGCTTTCAATTAGACCATTATGTTTAGGATAATACTCACTCTTTAACAGCGCGAGCTGCTTTCTGATGATTTTTTCATTATCCTTCCCATTTTTGATACATTCCTTCACTTCCTCATAAACACAATCTCTTACTGGATGTTTAAATGTATACAGCGTTTTATCGCCATTGATAAAATACTGTTCAATCAGTTGATCGATATCACCAATTATCTCCACATTTCCATCTACCCAAATGCTGTATTCATATTCAGGCAAAAAGAAATGCGGCATAATTTTCACCTGCCTGCACTGCCTAACAATATCCAAATCGCTTGGAGGAAGAGGTCTTATTTGCCATGTAGGTGAAATAAGTGTTGGATCATCTGTAAAGCATATGTAGTCACACTGATTAGATATGATTGCCGGCTCCTTCAATTCATCATAGTCTTTTGTAATTGCTGTATAGATTACCACTCTTTTTTTCATCAACCTTCTCCTCCCTATTTTATGTCACTGCAAAGCAACAACAAAATTCTTAATATTCAATTAATCACTTATTATATCATAGTTGATTTCTTAGTACTATTATGTAAGCCTTTTTGTTAATAGAACAAAAAGTATGCTAATTCTAGTAATTATCCGTTTATTAGCAGATTGAAACTTATTAACACTAAAAAAAGCAGATGCATACTGAAGCTTCAAGAGATTGGTACAAACTGGTTGTTAATAGTCTATCATATGAAAAAGTTTGATCTCAATGCGCAAATTATCTCTGCTTCTGCGGAGGTTCACACTTATGTCTTTGCTATTCTCCTCCACCTAGTCTTTCAACAAGCCTAAGGAAAAAAGAGGCAGGGCTTCCCTTCTTTAGAATGCATTCAAGCAGGCCGATATATGTATTAGTTTCAGGAAAATAAACTTAAAAAGGAGACAACCTCATTGAAACTGCTAAAAAACTTAAACATTACCAGAAAGCTTTTGATTATCACACTAGTAAGTGCTGCAGCACTTTGCTCCGTTGGTTTTTTAGGCTTAAATTATATTCGTGTTATGGCTGAGGATTCAGAAGTTATGTACAAGGAGAATCTGCTGCCGATAACAGATATGCTGCAGATTAGAATTAATACAAGAGCAAGCAGCGCTTATACACTTGAACTGCTGCTTACAAAAGATGCAGCTAAAAATAAAGAACTGCAGGAGGAAATTAAGTCTGCCTGGGAGGAAATTGATACACTTGTTGCTAAGATTGAGAGTGGCAAAATGACGGCGGAAGAAAAAGCACTGCTTGACCAGTTTAAGGAGGAGGTAACTCCGTTAACTGCCGGCAGAGATAAAGTGGTTAATCTTGCTCTTGCTAATAAAAACACAGAAGGCTATGAAATTTACTTAAAAGAAGTAGAAACAAACAGAGCAAAAGTAAACGAAACGTTAAAGGAGCTTGCTGCTGCGAAAACGAAGCATGCGGAAAAGATTTACACGAAAAGTAAGGAAACCTTAACTACAGTTACTATTTTTGTTGCGGCTGTCATCATTTTGGCTGTTTTGCTACTGTTACTATTGAGTTATATTATCGGCCAGATGATTGTAAAACCAGTCAAGGAAGTAAAAGAGCTTCTTTCTATGGCAGAGGATGGAGATTTTACTGTTAAAGGAAGCTACCAATCAAAGGATGAAATTGGCGAACTTGCTAATTCCTTCAATAATATGACAGCAAAGCTTCAATCTGTTTTCAGTACTGTATATGATTCTTCGCAACAGGTTGCTGCTGCTTCAGAAGAGCTGAGTGCAAGTGCGGAGGAAAACAGCAAAGCAAGTGAGCATATAACACTTACTATGCAGGAGCTTACTGTAGGAACAGATAAACAAGTTGATAAAATCGAAGACAGTGCCGATATCATCAGCAATATTACGACATATACAAAAACAATTGCTGATAATACAGATAAAATAACAAAAGATGTCCTTCATGCATCTCAAGTGTCTGCAGAGGGAAATGAAGCAATTACAGAAGTAAATAAGCAAATGAATTCTATTTATGCTAATGTTACCAGCTTATCAGAAGCTGTCCGAAGCTTAAATGAACGTTCAAATGAGATTGGAGAAATTACGAATGTCATCACTGGTATTTCAGCCCAAACAAACCTGTTGGCATTGAATGCAGCAATTGAAGCGGCACGTGCTGGAGAGCATGGCAAAGGCTTTGCAGTCGTTGCTGATGAAGTTAGGACACTTGCAGAGGAATCTACTAAATCAACAGAACAAATCTCGAATTTGATTCAATTAATTCAAAAGGATACAGAGTATACACTTCAAACAATGGAAAGAGCCTCACAGGAAGTTAACTCAGGCTTAACTGTCGTTCATACAGCAGGTGCTTCCTTCCAAAAAATCGAAACAGCCGTTAATGGTGTCGTCTCGCAAATTGAAGACATTTCAGAAGCACTGCAAAAACTAGCAAATGGAACAGAAACTGTTCATACTTCAATTGATGAAGTTAGTGATGTAGCAAAGGATTCTGCTTCCATCACACAAAATATCTCTGCTGCAACACAGGAACAGCTTGCCTCAATGGAAGAAATCACTTCCTCTTCTCAAGCGCTGGCCCTTTTAGCAGATGATCTACAAGCCATCATTAAGCAATTTAAAATTGGTTAACAAACAAACATGCCCTGAAATAATTATTTCGGGGCATGTTTGTTTTCATGCTCCAAAAGCCATTCCTTTCTCCATAAGCCGCCTGCATAACCTGTCAAGCTGCCATTGCTGCCAATAATCCGGTGACATGGCAGAACAATACAAAGCTTATTTTTTCCATTTGTACTGCCAACTGCCCGAACTGCCTTTTCATTACCGATTGCTGCTGCAATGTCTTTATAGGAGCCGGTCTTACCGTAAGAAATAGACGGTAATGTATTCCAGACATTTTTTTGGAAATCTGTACCTTCGACTATATATGGAAAAGAAAATGTCTCAAGCTCTCCTTTAAAATACAAATCAAGCTGTTGATAGCAATCTATTAATGATTTTGGCGTGTTTTCCGTCAAGGGATATTGCAAGATGTCTCTTTCTGTAAACAGTACAGAGTATACCCCTTCTTCAGTACCTGTGATTTCAACAATCCCAATTGGTGATTGATAATCAATCATATATTTATCGCTCATTTAACATTCCTCCAGCTATTTATTACATGTCTTGATTGAGTTTTTTTATCAGCATTGGAATCTCTGCCAAATCCTTCACGATATAATCCATTCCAGCACTGCTCCAATCAGAATTCTCTTTCCATACTCCCAGCATTCCAACATTACGGGCTGCTTCTATATCATTTCGTGGATGATCGCCTATAAAAAGACTTTCTTCAGGATTTACTTCCAGCCTTTGCAGCGCTCGCAGAAAAATGGCCGGGTCTGGCTTTCGCAAACCCTCCCATTCTGATATCAATATCGCATCAAAAAAGTGTTTGATTCCTAATGACTCTATATTACTTTGCTGAAACCGTCCATATCCGTTTGAGATGATTCCTAAGCGAAGCCCTGCTGATGAAAGCTGTGCCAACATTTCGTTTAAATGTGAAAAAGGCACACAGCTATATGGAAACTCCTCTATATAATCTTGCAGCAGCCCCTGCCAAGTGATTCCAGCCAAGTGAAATTCTTCAACAAGCTGCTGATAGACTTTATCCTTCCAAACATAGCCCTTTTCATCCAAGGTGATGAATCTGCTTATATATGTTTCTTTCGAAATATCGCTTGTCTTTTTTATTATGCGGTTATATTGTCGTTCAGCAAAATGCAGGACCGATTCGTTTCTGTTTAATAATGTTCCATCTAAATCAAACAAAACTGCTTTTATCATATAAACAGCCCCTACCTTTTCTTCCATTATAAACTATTGCTTTCAACATGGCTCAAGCCACAAAAAAACTGACTGAAAATTTTTCAGTCAGTCAGCTTTATAAAGCATTATTTCCAAACATCATTTGAAATTTCTACAACATGGCGGAGCTTATCCCATTGCTGCTCTTCTGTCAGCAGGTTGCCTTCTTCTGTTGATGCAAAGCCACACTGCGGGCTTAAGCACAACTGATTTAAGTCAACATAGCGTGATGCTTCTTCAATACGACGTTTAATAACATCCTTATCCTCTAGTTCACCGAATTTAGAAGTAATTAATCCAAGTACGATGTTTAAGTCTGGTCTGTTAACGAAACGGAGCGGTTCAAAACCACCTGAACGATCATTATCATATTCAAGGAAGAATCCATCAATATTTAAATGACCAAACAGCTTTTCAGCAACCGGCTCATAACCACCTGAAGAAATCCATGTAGAACGGAAATTGCCTCGGCATATATGCATCGTTACTTTAAAATCATCTGGACGATCAGAAACTGCTTCATTCAACGTTTCTAAATATTTTCTGCTTAAGTAGTCAGGATCCATTCCTTTTGCGCGCAGCTGCTCCTTCTGTTCTTCTGAACAAAGGTATGCCCATGATGTATCATCAAGTTGCACATAACGGCAGCCTGCATCATAAAACGCTTTAAGGCCCTTTTTGTAAGTTTGCGCAAGATCTGCGAAAAATTCATCTTGGTCCGGATACACAGCCTTGTCAACTTCACCGCGGAAATGAAGCATACTTGGACTTGGAATCGTCAATTTTGCTGTATGGTCACCAGCTGCAGCTTGAAGAAATTTAAAATCCTCAAGGAATGGGTGCTTGTCAAACCCAAGCTTGTCCGTAACCTTAATAGCACGTGATTTTGTTTGCTTTTGCTGGAATTGGATACCAGATCCAGTTTGATAACCTGTCACACCTTGTAGGTCCTCAAGAAAATCAAAATGCCACCATGCTCTGCGGAATTCTCCATCTGTTACAGCTTGAAGGCCAACTTCCTTCTGCTTTTCTACAATTCTGGCAATCTCTTCATTTTCTATTATTTTTAATTGCTCTGCAGTAATCTCGTCAGCTGCTCTTTGTAGACGCGCCTTCTTAATTGCCTCAGATCTCAATAAGCTTCCTACTTGGTCTGCGCGAAATGGTGCTGTTTTCTGTGATGATTTATCAATCGTTTGCATCTAATTCCCTCTTTTCCCTTTGTCGTTCCTATATTGTCTGTATATTAGCATAATTAAAAGGGTATAGAGTAACTGATAAAAGTAATTATCCGTTATAACTAAAAGCTATATCACTTAGTAGCATAGTAATCGACAAATCTTTTAAGCTCTTCTAAATAAAGGCTTGCAATCCTGCTTAATCTTGTTTTTTTGTTTACAATCCATCCTACTGAAATCGTTTCCTCTTCAGCTAGCGGAACAGAAACAATATCAGATCCATTTAAATCCGAGCTTAAAATCCCTGTTGAAATGGTGTACCCATTCAGCCCAATCAGCAGATTGAATAAAGTAGCACGGTCACTTACTTGGATTGATTTTTTGCGAGGAATAGTACTGAATATTTCCTCCGCATAATAAAAGGAATTAAACTCCCCCTGCTCAAAGGACAGCCGCGGATATGCTTCTAAATCTCCAAGCGTTACCGACGACCTTTTCGCTAGAGGATTTTGGGCACTCACAAAAATATGCGGACCCGCCTCAAATAAAGAATGGAAATCAAGTCCTTCTTGTTCGAGCATTTGCAGCATAACCTTTTCATTAAACGAGCTGACATAAAGGATACCAATTTCACTCCGAAAGTTTTTAACATCCTCAATGATTTCATATGTCCGTGTTTCCCGCAAAGTAAATTGATATTCGTCTGCCCCATGCTGTTTGATCATTTCGACAAATGCGTTAACAGCAAATGCATAATGCTGTGTCGATACAGAGAAAAGCTGTTGAGAAGGCGCGCTGTCAAAATACCTGCGTTCAAGCAGCTCCGCCTGCTCCACTACTTGGCGGGCATATCCAAGAAATTCAGCACCGTTTTTTGATAATGTGATTCCTTTTGACGTCCGTAAAAAAATCTCAAAGCCCATCTCCTTTTCCAGTTCTTTAACTGCCTTCGACAAGCTCGGCTGTGACATATATAAACGCCTTGCCGCTTCATTAATAGAGCCGCATAAAACTATTTCCACCACATACTTCAATTGCTGGAGTGTCATAAAATTACCTCCTGTTTTTTTATAGTTATGTATAATCGCTACCTGACTCATATTTATACTATTTATAAAGTAATTAATAGGTAGCTGTTCATCCACTGTCATTAATTTCTTGTAAATTTAATTTTTTACATAATATCATATTTTTATTGCTTATATAAGGGGATTAAGATACTATAGTTTTGGATTGGAAGAATATTTGTAAAATATTCCGATTTTTGCTAAAAAAAGCTCTTATTCTAGCGATATTAATAAAGTAGAAATTATCAAGAATGGTAAGGAGAAACATATGAAAACAATTATGAAAGCAACTTTGGCAACAGGCCTGCTTTTTAGCTTTACACTTGGCACAGTCCATAATGCAGAGGCTGCTACAAAAGTAGTTACCTACAAAAACTGCACAGAGCTAAATAAAAAATACAAGGGTGGAGTAGCCCGCGCTGCAAATGTGAAGAACAAAGGCGGAAAAACAAAATACAAGCCATACGTATCGAAAGCTCTTTATGATGCCAACAAAAAAAGCGATAGAGATAAAGATTTAATTGCTTGTGAAAAATAAATAGACTGAAAAAACCAGAACTTATCTTCCTTAGTTCTGGTTTTTTTTACACCTTTAACCACTTAAAAGTATTAAATGCTCTCCATACATTTTTAAATTGTACATGTAATTGGCATGATTAAACCATACCCGGACAAAATTAAACACATTCTTTCTTCCTTATTTTAGTAAATCTATCATTTCTGTTTAAACCTCCTCACAGCGGGAAAAAAGTTGATAAGAAAATCATTTTGAATTAGTCAAGGAGGATGAATGAAAATGGCAAAAAGTATAGTAGCTGTTTATGAGACTCCCCAAGAGACAATTGATGCCATTGAAAGATTAACTGCAAAAGGATATGAAGCAGAGGATTTTTCTGTTGTGACAAACAGAACAGACACGGATTATCTCGAATCACGAACAGATGCAAATATTGCCTCTGCAGAAGATAATGAATCTGCTGGTTTTTTTGAAAGATTAAAAAGCTATTTCACCATGGAGGACCTTGGATTTGGCGCAAATGAAAGCAAAACTGCCGACATAGACATACCAGCAGCAGAGCTGGATCAGTATTCAGACCAGCTGGAAGAAGGGAAGTTTTTGCTCGCTGTTGAAGGGGATGTTAACGAAATCACTGCAAACATAGCAGATGACTATCCAAATATGCGGCCATTAAATGACGTTAATCCGACAAACAGAGCACAAGGGATGAATATTTCCTTAGGGCCTAATGAGGATTATGAACGCAGGAACCCTGTATTTGAAGATACTCCAGATACGCCAATATTGGAAAGAAGAGCTGGGGGCAATAATAACAGAGAGGCAACAGATGAAGTCGTGCTAGATAGGTCCCTACCGCGAAATGAACATTTATCAAAATAGTAATCATCTATAAGAGAAAGCCGGATTTGCTTAGAGCAAATCCGGCTTTTTCAAGCTCTATTTCTTATCTTCAGTCAACCACAAAAAAAATCTAAAAGAAACAACAATAATTACAGATACTATTAAGTTTTCAAGCCACTTATAAGTTCCGGTCGCTGAATAATCAAAAAATACTAAAACAGTATAAACTAATATCAAATGTATCAGCAGAAACCATTTTCTAACAAACTCCAATTTACCACCTCTATATTTATCTTATTAGTATTATTTTTTATTTTAACGAAAGTAAATAACTATATGTTTTAAAACTAGTCTTCGTTTTTAATCCTCCTTCTTGTAAAGTACCCCCTGATGTCTTTCCAGTAATATATTAATAGAACCTTTTCAAATTAAAGCAGGTTATAAAGAGACTTTTAGTGTATCTGCAATAGCTACAATTGGTGAAATGCTTTATAAAAAGCAGTTTACCGCTGCAGCTAAAAAAATTATAAAAATCGGAATCAGATCAAATGTATTTACATTAGCAGCTCAATTATTAGTTTGGGAGGGACAATGCGTATATAAAATACAAGGGTTTTGGTAAACAAAAATAGAGCCCAATTAGTTTAGGCTCTAAGCTTGTGGAGAAAGAAAGGTATTTTCTCCACAAGCCTTGCATTAAATATTTTCCTGCTTCAATCCATCAATAATATTTTCTTTTTTTATTTTGACAGTTGCATACATCATCGCTAAACCAACGATGACAAAGATAGCGATAATTGAAAATAGCATGCTCATCCATGGTAATGCAAAACCATACTCAAATGTCTGTCTTATAGAGAAGTACAGCAGCACCATAACAGCGATGCTTAAAGGCAGGCCATACAGCAAGGCTTTTAATCCATAAAACATACTTTCGTATTGCAGCATTTTATTAAAGCCCTTCGGTGTCATCCCGACGGAACGAAGCATCGCAAATTCCCGTTTTCTTAATGCAATACTTGTGCTAATTGTATTGAATATATTTGCAACGGAAATCAGCGAAATAAGGATGATGAACCCGTACGTGAAAACAGACATAAACAGAAGCATTTGTTCATTTTCCTGCTTATTTTGATAAACATTGTATATATACATGTTTGAGGTTTTAACATCCTCTAGTTCCTTTTGGGTTGCAAGAGGATTAGAGCTGTTCAAATACAGTGACGTATCGAAAAAATTCTTTGTTTTTTCGTTATTAGTCAGCTGTGAAAACGTCTTGTCTGATACAATGATATCGATGCTGCCAACTCCTGCTGTATTCATGCCGAGTGGAAGCTTAGTTGTCATACCAGCAATTCCTACCTTACTTATTGTAGTGTCATTCTCGCCATCACTGTAATGCAGCTCGAAATTATCTCCTTTTTTAGCATGGACCGTAGTAGTTTCAATAAATTTTCTCGTATCGTAATCCTGATAGGAGATTTTGTCTATGAGAATTCCCATCGGGTTATTATCATCAGTGAAACTGTCTAACGAAACACCTGCCTCTTTTGCATATTCTTTAAAGCTTGCTTCATCAAGTCCGACAAGATGAGCCGTATACTGGAATTCCCCGTTCTTAAGTAAACTCTTGTCATCTGCAACCATTACTTTCAGTTCATCTGCAATAGCGCTTTCCTTAACCCATGTACTTAACATATATGATTCTCGTAATATCGTACTGTCCTCAACATATGAAAGCTTTGTTAACGGAATATAATCGCTCGGCTGCATAAAGCCAGAGCTGTATACTTGAATATCAAAGCTGACATTTTCCTGTGACAACTCCAGAGACTTTTTAATATTTGATGTAAAAAAGGCTACTGCTAAAAATAGGACAATGCTGATAACTAATGAAAAAACAGTAGCATGATATCTGCGTTTATGGCGTTTTAAATTTTTCAGCCCTATTTCTGCTTCTATTCCAAACAGCTTCCTTACAAGCTTTGATGTTTTGACTGCTTTCCCTGTCAGCTTCACATCCTGTGTTTGGCGGATCGCATCAATTGCCGAAATTTTTGAAGCCTTGCGTGCTGGCAAAAAGGCAGAGATAAAAATAGTAAAAACGGAAACTACTATAGCAATCAAAACAGAGTATGGTGTTACAACTAGCTCCAGCTTTTGGGATACACCTAAAGCTCCTTCAATAAATGAATTTAGGAAGATAAAGGTTGCACCAATCCCCCCAATTCCTGCTAATATGCCAATCGGAATACTAATAGCACCGATGACCATTCCTTCAAAAAACACCGCATTCCGCTTTTGTTTTTTCGTTGCACCAACACTTGAAAGCATTCCTAAATGTCTTGCCCTCTCTGACACGCTTATGGCAAATGCATTATAAATAAGTGCGATAGAACCGATGATAATAACAGCGACAATCACAGCACCGCTAGCATAAAGGGTTGTGCGCAGACTATCATTATCTGTTACTCCATAATAACGAAGCAGCTCATCATTGTATGTGATTTGTTTAGTATTTATCTGTTTCGCTAGGCCCTCTGCATGGTCAAATATAGAGCCATTTACTTTATTTAACACAACAACCGCATCTGCTGTATCTTTGTTGGAAATGGTTGTGAAATCAACATAGCTTAATGCTGTATAGCCAGCCTCCCAAGTATAAGCCCAAGACGGATTTTCCATAATTCCAACAATAGTAAAGGTTTTTTGGGCAGTATCAGCAAGCTCTTCTTTAAGATTTCCTTCTTCATCTGTAACAACGCTTAACTGCTGTGTCAGCTCCTCGCCTTCCGAATTTTCCCTATCAACCCGTTTACCTATATCTACCGTAATTTTATCGCCAATTTTATATGACGCATATTCTTCCACAATACTTTTTGAAAGTATTAACTCATTAGGATTTTCAGGAAGGCGCCCATCTTCCATTTTGATATGAAATGCGTTAAATCCAGCTTCATTAAATGCCTTATAGAAGATATACGGCTTATATATATTCGTGGCATCCTTTATCTTGGAGTATCCTAAATCCTTTGACAAAAAAAGCTCTTTTGTCGCATCATCCTTTTCTATTTCCGCAATTTGATCCTGGTTGACGTCCTTATATTTTAAATGCCATTCACCATCAGTAGAAATGGACTGTCTTATCGACAAATCAAGAAAGGAAACACCAAGTGTTGCCACTGCCATTATCATTGCCGTGGAAATAATAACACCAATGATGGTTACAATCGTTCGTCTTTTGTTTTCCTTTAAATGTCTGATGGTAAGCTTTTGGATGATATTCACGGTCGAATCACCTCATCCTTTGCAACCTTCCCATCCTCAATAGCTATGACTCTGTCTGCTTGCAAGGCAATCCTTTCATCGTGAGTAATAACAATCAATGTTTGATTAAAGGTTTTATTGAACATCTTTAATAATTCCATAATTTCCTTACTGTTTTTGCTGTCAAGATTACCTGTCGGCTCGTCTGCAAGCACGATAGCTGGATTACTGATAAGAGCACGGCCGATTGATACACGCTGCTGCTGTCCGCCAGAAAGCTGATTTGGCAAATGCCCTAGGCGGTTCTTCAAGCCAAGCACACGGACGATATCCTCAAACTTGCTGTTGTCCACCTCATGCTGGTCAAGCAATATTGGCAATGTGATGTTTTCTTCTACAGTCAAAATTGGGATCAAATTATAAAACTGATAAATAAGGCCGATTTGTCTTCTTCTAAAGATTGCTAAAGCTGTCTCATCGAGTGCGTAAATATCTGTATCATCTACTAACACCTTTCCGCTTGTTGGCCTGTCAACACCACCAAGCAAATGCAGCAAAGTTGATTTACCTGAGCCAGATGGACCTATAATAACAACGAATTCGCCTTTTTTGACTGTAAAAGATACATTGTCCAAAGCCTTAACCTCTGTATCTCCCTTTCCGTACACTTTAGACAGATTTTCAATTTTTAAAATATCCATTTGAGTTCCCCTTTTGTAATTGATTTATCTCTAGTTTATCTGCCTAAAATGACATATCGGTGACTCAAAAGTGACAATTTAGTCACTTAATGCTATTTATTGCCTGCTTATAAAATTTAATCTGGAAGGTAGTTCCCTCCCCTTCCTTACTTACAACCTCGATATCACCGTTTTGGGCGGAAATGATGCTGTATGCCATCGCAAGGCCAATACCAACGGAATCCTCTCCGGCATTTTCGCCTTTATAAAAGCGCTTAAAGATATGTGGCAAATCTTTTTTCGGAATTCCCTTCCCAGTGTCGCGAATGCTTATTTCCGTAAATAGGGCATTCTCAAAAAAGGAAAAGTAAATCTCCCCACCTTCTGCGGTATGCTCAATCCCGTTTTTTAAAATATTAAGGATCGCTTCTGCTGTCCATTTTAAATCTCCATAAAAAACTGCATTCCTGTCACCCTCCGTTTTAAGGGATTGCTGTTTTATATCCATTGGTATAAGAACTGCCTCTGCTGCTTTTTCAATCACTTGAATGACAGGAACCTTTTCCTTTTTGAACGTAACAGAGCCTGCATCAATTTTTGAGAGCTTTAACAAGGAGGATACAAGCCATTCAATGCGCTCTAGCTGAATGCGGATATTTCTCGTAAATTCTTGTCTTTTTTCTTCGGTTATTTTTCCGCTTAACAAATCAGCCATAACCATCATGGAGGTCAACGGTGTCTTTAACTGATGAGAAATATCGGAAATGGCATCGGTCAATTTCGATTTATCCTGTTTCAAGGAAGACCCTTGCTGTGAAAGCATCAATGTTACCTTATATATCTCGCTTTTTAGAATGCTTAGTTCGCCTTCATAATTATCTCTTATATCAAATTGATAATCTCCGTTCGCTATGCGGCGCAAGTGACCTGACAGCTTAGCTATTTCGCGATAGCGCCACCATGTAGAGAGAACCTGTACACAAATAAGCACCATACATGTTACAAACACATAAATAGCAGCAGCTACAGAGATATAAAGATAAGCGAACATAGTGGACAGCAATGCGATTATGGAAAGAATCAACAAGTAAAAGCGTAATTCCCGATTGCGAAGCATTTAATCACCCACCTTATAGCCCAAGCCCCGAACTGTTTTAATAATGGTTGGCTTTTGTGGATCATCTTCCAGCTTTTCTCTAAGTCTTTTGATGTAAACTGTTAATGTATTGTCATTAACAAAGTCCCCCGCAACATCCCATATTCTTTCAAGCAGCTGGGTTCTTGTCAGTACCTGGCCGATATGATTGGCAAAAATGAGCAATAATCTGTATTCTAATGCCGTTACTAAGACCTCTTCCCCATGTTTAAATACTTTCCCCTCCGCTGTGTTAATTGCTATATTTTCAATTTCTATCACAGGTTTTGCTTGCAATTGTTTATGATATCTTCGCAAAACAGATTTTATCCTTGAAAGCAATTCTCTTACTCGGAAAGGCTTTGTTATGTAATCATCAGCTCCCATATCCAAGCCCATTACAACATTCACTTCATCATCCAATGCCGTCAAAAAAATGACTGGCTTGTCCGAGTGCTTTTTAACATATTCACATAATTCATAACCGTTTCCATCTGGCAAGGACAGATCAAAAATACATAAATCAATTTGCTCTAAGTTTTCTATTATTGCTTTTTTGGCTGTTTGGACACTATGACAAAGAATTGTTTCATACTCCTCTTGATTTAAGCTGTATTCTATTCCGGATGCTATTGTTTTATCGTCTTCCACTAATAGTATTTTCATTTTTCCTTTCACTTCCTTTACACACATAAACCATAACTATATCCTATCTTATTTGATGGCTTGATTTTAAGTCAAAGGGGAATAATGTTGTTAAATAGGTTGCATTGGCACATCTAGTACCCTACAATACTTTATAGAGGCAGAATTATGCAAACGCTACACATATTAGAAATAAGAAATGTTACAGGAGGAAACCGTCGTGCCAAATACATATAAAGGATCTAAATTAAAAGTCTTCTCCTTAAACGCAAACCCAGAGCTTGCGCAAGAAATTGTCGAAAACTTAGGAACTGAGCTTGGGAAGTGTTCCGTTAAAAAATTCAGTGATGGAGAAATTCAAATCAATATAGAAGAAAGTGTCCGCGGCTGTGACGTTTTTGTCATTCAACCGACAAGTGAGCCTGTCAATCAAAGCATTATGGAGCTGTTGATTATGATTGATGCTTTAAAACGAGCATCTGTTAAGTGCATCAATGTTGTAATACCATATTATGCATATGCACGCCAAGATCGTAAAGCTCAGCCGAGGGAACCAATTACAGCTAAACTAATTGCGAACCTTATCCAAAAAGCAGGAGCAGATCGTGTTATTACAATGGATCTTCATGCACCACAGACACAAGGCTTCTTTAATATTCCAGTAGACCAGCTTCTTGCTATGCCGATATTGGCGCAATACTTATTGACAAAGGATTTTGCCAATGATGTTGTAGTCGTAGCACCAGACCACGGCAGTACAACGAGAGCACGTGAATTAGCAGATCGCCTGAAAGCGCCAATTGCTATTATTGACAAACGTGGCTCAAGAGAGATCGGTGAAAAACGAGAAGTTAATATTGTCGGAAACATTGAAGGAAAAACAGCTATTATTATCGATGATATTATTGATACAGCATACAGAGTCACGACTGCAACAAAAGCACTTCTTGATAATGGCGCAAAAGAAGTTTATGCATGCTGTACACACCCTGTTCTGTCAGAAATGGCAATTGAAAACATATCAGAGTCCCATATAAAGGAACTGATTGTAACAAACAGCATCCCTCTCACTGAAGAGAAAAAAATCAGCAAAATAACACAACTGACAATCGCTCCACTATTAAGCGACGCTATTTCCCGCGTTTACGAACAAAAACCTGTCAGTGTACTGTTTAAATAATGATAAAAAAAGAGATGCGGCGGGCTTACCATCGCATCTCTTTTTCTGTTAGGATATTGCCTTTTGCAATTTTATTAATTCATTTGCCAAATTATTAATTCTAGCTTTTACTTCCTTGCTGCTAATATCGTTTTCCACATTAAAATCATCATTATGGACAAAAACAGCCGTTGAAGGAATAAGTCCCTTTAAGTAGCTGAGAATTGGCTTAAGCTGATGCTCTGCTACAAGGAAGTGCTTATCTGTACCTGCAGTCATTATTATTCCTGTCACCTTCCCTTGAAAAGCATCAACAGGCAAGTGGTCAAACAAATTCTTTAAGGCACCTGGAATGGAGGCCTGATAAACAGGACTGCCTATAATAAGCAAATCAGCTGCAAGAATCTTCTTAACAACCGTAATGGTGTCTTCATTATAATCGCTTAGTGCCGTTCCCTTAACGAATTCCACATCATATTCCTTTAGATCAATCAGCTCTGTTTCAATAGTTGCATCAGCTAATTTTGCGGCAGCAAGCATCTCATTCACTGCTTTTGCTGTTTTTGATCCAACAAGCGAACCAGATACACCGACAAGCTTCATCCTAAAGCAACCCCTCTCTTATCTGAAAAAGATGCCCTTAATAGAAGGACATCTAAAAAATATTACTTTTTAAAGCTTGCATATTTTGCTGCAACAGCATCCCAGTTAATGATTTCAAAGAAGCTAGAAATATAATCTGGTCTTCTGTTTTGGTAGTTCAAGTAATAAGCATGCTCCCATACATCTAATCCTAGGATTGCATTGTTGCCTTCCATAATAGGATTGTCTTGGTTTGCAGTGCTAGTAACTTCAAGCTTTCCTTCAGCGTTAACAATTAACCAAGCCCAGCCAGAGCCAAAGCGAGTAGTTGCGCTTTGTGCGAAAGCTGTTTTGAATGCATCAAAGCTTCCGAATGCTGCTGTAATTGCTTCTGCCAACTCACCTGCAGGAGCATTGCCTTCTTTAGCAGGCGCGATTACTTCCCAGAATAATGTATGGTTAAGATGTCCGCCTCCGTTGTTTCTTACAGCCGTTCTAATTGCTTCTGGAAGCGCATCAAGATTGCTTAGCAATTCTTCTAGAGATTTTTCTTGTAATTCCGCTTTTCCTTCAAGAGCAGCATTCAAGTTGTTTACATATGTTTGGTGATGCTTCCCATGGTGAATCTCCATTGTATTTTGGTCAATTTGAGGCTCAAGTGCAGCAAATCCATAGTTTAAAGCTGGCAATTCAAATTTTGACATTTTGTAATCCCCCAGTATTATGTATTATTTATACTTATTAGTATAAAAAGTATATTTAAAGGATATCGCACAAAAGAGAATAATGCAATTATTTTTTTCCACTATTTTCACTTTTCCTGCCCATCATATGCTGGGAGCCTTATAAATGTTAACATTTTATACTTTATGGTATAATTAATTATTCATAACCAAGTTATGTTTAGAATGAAGGTTTAAAATACTCCAACATTAATGGAGGTCTATACATGGAAAAAAAACAAAATACAAAGGAAAAAATCCTCCATTTGCTCAAAAAAGAACAAGCATTGACTGTCAATGATCTAACCGAGCATTTGGAAATTACTCATATGGCTGTGCGCAAGCATCTTACTATTCTTGAAAAAGACGGGCTGATTCAAACGAAGGAAGTCAAGCAATCAATGGGTAGACCCATCCAAGTTTTTTCTTTAACAGAAAAGGCAGAAGCATTTTTCCCGAAAAACTACGAAGGCATCAGCATTGGATTTTTACAGGATATTGAGGATTTATATGGTGAAGGCTCAGTAGAACGGTTATTCGCAAAAAGAGAGGCAAGACTTATCCATGAATATGGAGTAAGAATGGACAGCAAGGATTCTTCTCAACGAATGAAAGAAATTGTTACAATTCAAAATGAAAAAGGTTATATGGCAGAGCTAAACCAGCTTGAAGGCAACACATATGAATTAATTGAATATAATTGTCCAATACTTGAGGTCGCAAAAGAGTTCAAAATTGCCTGTAAATGCGAAACAGAAATGCTAAAAGACGTTCTTCGTCCAGAAAGCATTGACAGAACATGCTGCAGGACAGAAGGAAGCAGTCATTGCAGATTTTTGGTTAAGTTTTAATGCATAAGAAAGGGAGCATAATTATATGCTCCTTTTTGTTATTTTGCAGGCGGTCCAAACTCACCGTGGTGAAAATCGCGAAAAGCCTGTTTTATTTCCTCCATCGTGTTCATTACAAATGGCCCATAAGGCACTATTTCTTCTTTTATTGGAGCTCCAGAATAGATGAGTACTTTCGAATTACGTTTATTTGCTTTTATCGTGAGCGTACTTTCATTTTCTTCTGTGCCATTTTCGTTAAAGGTCAGTGTCGCTACACCGTGCTTTTGCAGGTTTACTTTATTAATTCCGAAATCCATATCACCTGATAAAACATATAAAAAGGCATTATGATTTTCTGGTAGTTGATGCTTATAAGTCGTACCTTCACTTAATGATATTTCTGCTAATGTGATTGGCACAAGCGAATTTAACGGCCCTTGAACGCCAGCAATATCTCCCGAGAAAACCTTTACCTTTCCTCCTTCAAACTCAAAAGCAGGCGTATTCTCGCTGTATATATTTTGATAGATCGTTTCGCTATGCTTTAAATCCTTCGGTAAGTTCAGCCATAGCTGCAAAGTATGGGCAATATCATCTCCTACCCCTTCCTCTGCATGTCTAGCTGCCCAGCCTGCATTCATGTATTGCACATCCCCAGGCTCAAGGATATCTCTACCGCCAGCATTGTCGATATGCTCTAACCTGCCATCGACAACATACGTGATGGTTTGGAAGCCGCGATGTGGATGATCCGAAAATGCTCCTCTTTTAAACCAATCCTCTGCCATTAATATAAATGGATCAAAATCTTTCCATCCCTCAACAGGGAGTACCCAGCCTTTTTGTATGGAAGGGAACTCCGCTTCTTCATATTGAACATACCAATGGTTTTTGACATCTCTTCGAAAAATATTTTCTTGTTTCTCTATTATCTCTTTTTCCATTTCTCCCACCCCTTTTTCAAACTATATGCAATTAAACCAGTATTACGCATATATTGCCAATTCTGCTTCAATTTGATTTTTAATTAATGTCAAACATTCGTCTGCGGTTTTTGCAAAGATTCTTTTTCCATTAACAATGGCATAAGGTCTTTTTGCGCACATGCCACAAAAGGAAAGACAGCTGTTTTCAATTACGGCTACTTCCGGATATTCTGATTCGAGAATTTCCGCTAATGCTATGGAAGTAATGAGACTGCCATCACAAATTTCGACAACTACAATCCCCATTTGCTAATTTTCCTCCTTTAATATGTTTCATCTATTATAAAAAATGATATGAGTACTTTTTATACCTTATAGTATAATTAACGAAAATAAGGTTACTCCAATCTGTTATAAAAAGCAATTATTATGCTTGTATAATTTCATAAGAAAAAGGAAGCTGCCCACTCAGTCAGCTTCCTCCCACCTTTTATAATTTAATTTTTTCTAAATGTAAACCGCCTGCTTCTGCCATTGGTCCTGTTTGGACTCTTTCTTTTGATTGAATAATGGCAGGAATTTGTTGTGGCTGGATTTTTTTTAAGCCTACTTCTATTAATGTTCCGATAATTTTTCTGACCATATTGTATAAGAAGCCGTCGCCTTTTACTCTTATATGAATATATCCGTCTTCTTTTTCTATTGTTATAGAGTGGATTTCACGAACCATTGATTTCTTTTTGCTTTTTGCATTGGAATAGGCTGTGAAGTCATGGCTTCCAAGAAAGTGCTTAGCAGCTTCCTTCATTTTGGTAACATCAAGCTTTTCCTCAATATGCATGCTGTATTTGCGCATAAATGGATTCGTATGCTTCTCGTTCCATATTTTATACAAATAGGTTTTTTCCTTGGCATTATAGCGGGCATGGAAGCGTTCATGCACTTCTTCCACTTTAAGGACACTGATATCATTCGGCAAATACTTGTTTAAGTAATCTTTTATTTCTAACTCATTCATTTTTAAGTTTAATTTCACATTGGCTATTTGCTCAATGGCATGCACGCCGGCATCTGTTCTGCTGCAGCCGATAATTTGAATTTCCTCACCAGCCATCTCTGTCAAAACATTTTCTATCTTTCCTTGTATGGAGCTGTCCCCATTTCCGAGACGCTGCCAGCCTTTATATCTTCCACCATCATATGAAATCGTCATTTTATAATTAGTCATGTTGTACTCCTTTTCAGTCACTTTCTAAAGTGTAGCTTGTCTGAAGTCCAAGTACAACTTTTATTTTAAAAAAGAGCAATCCGAATATTTAGGATTGCCTTTTGCTTCTTAGATTTGCGAGCCTAAAATCCTTAACTTCCTGATTAACAGACTTCAATAAACTGACAGCCATAATAGCAATTACAATGGAAAATGGCAATGCAGCAATAATCATCGTATTTTGCAGTGCTTGCAGTCCACCTGAATATAAAAGCACAAGTGCCATAGCAGCAAGCAGGACTCCCCAAATTACCTTGAGGCGATTGCTTGGATTGAGCGATCCGTTCGTTGTCATCATGGCAAGGACAAAGGTTCCTGAATCAGCAGATGTAATAAAAAATACGCCGATAAGGATGATTGCCAGTATGGATAAAGTAGTGCTGAGTGGGAAGTTCTCCAAAACACCAAATAATGATTCTTCTGTCGCTAATCCGGAAATCATACCCATATTATTACTCTCTAACTGCATCGCAGTTCCGCCAAACACTGAAAACCATAAAAATCCAATCACTGCAGGGATGAATAATACAAAAGCAACAAACTCTTTTATCGTTCTACCTCTTGATATCCTTGCGATAAAAACGCCAACAAATGGTGACCATGCAATCCACCAAGCCCAATAAAAAATCGTCCAATTGTTAATCCATGCTCGTTTCTCTTCGTTGAGCGGAGCAATTCGGAAGCTCATATTTACGATGTTTTGCAAATATGCTCCAAGTGTATCTGTAAATAGATTTAAATTGAATAATGTTGGACCAATAATAAATAACAGTAATAACAAGATTCCTGCTAAAATCATATTGGCATTACTCAAGATTTGAATTCCTTTTCCAAGCCCGCTCAATGCGGAATAAATAAATAATGCCGTAACAATACAAATAATAATGAATTGTGTCGTGATATTTGTTGGTACACCATAAACAAAAGACAGTCCTCCATTAATTTGCACTGCCCCAAATCCAAGTGTTGTTGCAACGCCAAGTACAGTTGCAATAACAGCAATCGTATCGATCGCTTTACCTGCTATTCCTTCTGCTCTTTTGCCGATAACAGGCTTTAAAGTGGCACTAATTAATGAAACATTGCCTTTACGAAAGGTAAAGTATGCTAAACAAAGGGCAACAAGCCCATAAATAGCCCATGCATGAATACCCCAATGGAAAAAAGTATATCTCATCGCATCCTTCATGCCTTGCTCTGTTCCTGCCTCTCCCGTTGGCGAGCTTATCGCATAATGGCTTATCGGTTCTGCTGTACCATAAAACACAAGTCCAATGCCCATACCTGCACTAAAAAGCATCGCAAGCCAGGATATTCGCGAAAATTCAGGCTTATCATCCTGTTTGCCAAGCTTAATACGCCCAGCTGGACTGAACAATAAGTAGATACATACAACAAGGAAAAACGACACAATGATTAAATAATACCAGCCAAAACTGTTCGTAATAAAGCTTTGAACCGTATTAGTTAAATTCTCCAGAAAAGCTGGTGCTAGAATCCCAACTAGAACTAGAAGCAGCAATATCGCTGTCGAAATATAAAATACTATTGAAACTTTTTTCATAAAAATAAATTACTCCTAACTTATCCCTTTATGCCTTTTTCAAAAGAAAACCAGCCTTCCTCTTTACCCTTTTTCTGCTTAAATTAAACTAATGAAGCAAGACTGTCTCTTAAAGGTAGTGTTAGTATGTTCTTATTAACAGCATTTCATATCTCTTATGCAAAAAAAGAAACCATCCTCATGAATGGTTTCTTCGTTATTTTATTTAAATCCAAGTACAGGATGAGGAATATACGGTTCTTCAAGCTGCGCAATTTCTTCCTGTGATAATGTTACTGCGAGTGCTGAAACTGCATCCTCTAAATGAGACATTTTAGTTGATCCAATAATCGGGGATGCGACTGTTTCCTTTTGCAAGACCCAAGCAAGTGCAATTTGTGCCCGTGATACACCTCGCATTTCTGCAATCTGTGCTACTCGTTCTACAATCATTTTGTCAGCAGCAGCTGTTTGCGCATAAAGTGACTTTCCAAACTCATCTGTTTCAGACCGAGCAGTTGTCTCTTCCCAGTTGCGAGTTAACTTACCTCTTGCTAATGGACTCCATGGTATGACGCCGATTTTTTCTTCTTTGCATAGTGGAAGCATCTCGCGCTCTTCTTCTCTATATAATAAATTAAGATGGTTTTGCATAGTAATAAATTTTGTCCAGCCGTTTTTTTCGGCAATATGCTGCGCCTTCAGAAATTGCCATGCATACATCGATGAAGCCCCGATATATCTGGCCTTCCCTGCTTTGACGACATCATGCAGCGCTTCCATTGTTTCTTCAATTGGTGTGTCATAATCCCAGCGGTGTATTTGGTAAAGGTCGACATAATCAGTACCTAGTCTTTTAAGACTTTTGTCGATTTCACTCATGATTGCTTTGCGAGATAATCCGGCTCCATTTGGGCCTTGATGCATGCGCCCATGCACTTTTGTGGCTAGAACAATTTCATCGCGATCAGCAAAATCCTTTAATGCTCTTCCAACAATTTCTTCACTCGTTCCATCAGAATATACATTAGCAGTATCCAAAAAGTTAATACCAAGCTCAAGAGCTCGCTTAATAATCGGACGGCTCTCTTCCTCATTTAACACCCAGCTGTGATTGCCTCGCTCCGGGACCCCAAAGCTCATACAGCCAAGACAAAGTCTTGAAACATCCATGCCTGTATTGCCTAATTTAACGTATTCCAAAATATGTACACCTTCTTTCCAGGATTTAAGAATAAGTATAGTCCTATTCCTTCATTAGGACAAACATTTTACTTTTTCAACCATTGAATTATTTTCCATTGACTTATATCTAGCCGTTTGACTTTGTAACCGTTTTCAATTATACTGTTTTTAGGTTGGATGACATCCGTGGTCATCATCGGTACCTAGCGCAGGTGGAGCTGGTACTATTTTTATGCAATTTCTTGTAATCGATTCACAAGATACTAGGCAAAAGACAACTAGAAAAATCTAGTTGTCTTTTCGCAAACCATTAGCGATTATTAGCTATCGGTTTTCCGAATACAGGAAAACCGCTCTCATCCCATGTAAATACTTGTGCACGTGCATGACGATCCGGATTATCCAGAGGATCTCCATCCATTTCTGTATACGGGCGAGCATGATAGATAAGCACATCCTCTTTTCCGTCTTCACTTACCGTAAAGCTGTTGTGGCCAGGACCAAATTGGCCGTTTTCCGGTGCACTTTTGAAAACAGGCTCTTTCGATTTAGTCCACGAGTAACCGTCCAAAAGGTCTGCATCTGCATCTGCCCAAAGCAGACCCATGCAATAGTTTCCATCTGTTGCACTTGCAGAATAAGTGATGAAAACTTTATTATTGCGGATTATAACTGCTGGCCCTTCATTTACGAGGAAACCGATTTTTTCCCAGCCATATTCAGGTATTGTCAGCAAAAGCTGTTTCCCCTTTAATGTCCACGGGTTTTCCATTTCAGAAATATACAGGTTGGAGTTTCCAGGAATAGCAGGCTCCTTTTGTGCCCAAACATAGTACAGCTTATCGTTATGCTCAAACACGGTAGCATCAAGGCAGAAGCTTTCCTGTTGAGTCTTCACTTGCCCTTTTTCCTCCCATTTACCTGTGAGCGGATTTTCATCTCCACATTCAATTGCAAACATGCGATGCTGGAAAATATGATTTTTTGGATGACTGCTTGGTGCAGCAGCAAAGTAAATATACCATTTACCTTGCACGAAATGGATCTCTGGTGCCCAGATTAACTGACTTTGCGGACCTTCAGCATGCGCTTTCCAAACGGTTGCCTTTTCACTGTTTTCAAGGTCATTTAAACTTTTAGCTCTTCTTACTTCTATTTCTTGATAACCAGGTACAGAGCCTGTGAAATAATAATAGCCGTCTGTATGCTTATAAACCCATGGATCTGCACGTTGTAAAACTATTGGATTATTATATTTAGATGTTGTTTCAATCATGTCATTAACTCCCTTTACATGTTTTCTTGGATTATTTCCTCTTTAATAGCTCCCTTTTTCATTAATTCACCTGATATAAATCTTTCAATACAGATGATATAGATGCTAACGAAGCATAGCGGAAGAATAATGCTGAATTTATAAGCTGCTGCAAGCAGTACTAAGAAAAACAGCAGACTGAAAATACTCTGAACTGGCATAAGCAGCGGCAATGCCAGCACTAATTTCGCTTTTTGCTTAAACGTACCTTCCGTATGTATGGCAACAGGGAATGTATAAACGATTGCAGCCAAAACATAAATCATGATAAAGAGGAGCGGATAATAGAGCACTGCCAGACCAATCGCCATTTGTTTGACGAGCTGCATATCAATCCACAGCACATACAGAATTGCTCCATAAATGAGTGCTAAGCCATTCATTTTCATAAAGCCTTTCTTATATGCAGTGAAGAAGCTTTTGGCAATTTGAAGATAGGACGGGTAATCCGCTTTATATGCCTCCTCCTTTTGCAAATGGAATAATGCATAAGTGGCAGGAAACACTCCAAAAAAGCCAAGTCCAAGCACCACACCAGCAAGCCAGAGCAGATTCAAGTAAATGATATTTACCGCTTTATCCAGATAAATCATGATTTTATTTGACCACGCCATATACTAAACCCTCTTTCCAAAAATTGTGTTTCCGTTTGGTGTTAATCCGGAGAACGCAATTCCTTCTTTATCTTCTTTCCAGTTTTTGCATGCAAAAATAATAAATATCGTACCGCTTTTTTTATGAAGATATTGATGTTCTCCCAACGGCTCAAACTCTTTCATGTGACTTTCGTTTATGGTAAATAATTCGCTTTCTTTCATGGAGGTTGTATCATCAAAAGTGATGATCTCCCATATCCCCAGCAAATCCTTGTCTGACAGCGAATACACATCCAGTTCTTCATAATGCTCAGGAGAAACAACAGGCCAGCCGTTATTCAGCCAAAACATCTCTCGGATGAACGCAAAGTGATAAGGAGAACGCTCTTCAATCCGCACATGGTGAACCATGTAATTCTTCTTGCCCTCCGTAAATATGGAGTTATGGCCAGGGCCTATCCAGCTAATATCCTCTTTGAATTGATAGCTGCCAACAAGCTTTACTCCAATAGAGTCTGGCTGAATGTTTGTTTCTAGCATGCTGTTTCCATTTATGTCGACATAAGGTCCTGTTATTTCCTTTGACCTTGCGACCCTCACATTATAGCTGTCATTCAAACTATCATAAGAGGTGAACAAATAGTAATAATCCAATTCTTCATGATAATAGATAAAGGCACCTTCAATTGCTGTATCAACAGACTTGGGACGCTTTGCTAGAAGCGTGCCATAATCCTGTTCATTTTTTAGTCGACCTGTCTCCATATTCAGCTCGGCAATATAAATGCCGCCAAAGAAAGAGCCATAGCACATCCAGTACCTTCCATCCTTATCTGTAATAATATTGGCATCAATTGCATTATGTTTGGCTAAATTTGGATTTGTTTTTATAACGATTCCTTGGTCACTCCATGGCCCTGTAAGATGCTCGGCAGTTGCAAGACCAATGCATGACACTGTGCTTCCAAAAGTTGAAGCAGAATAATACATATAATATTTGTCGTTATGACGAATAACCTCTGGCGCCCACAAACCGCCTGCATTCGCCCATGTACCCGCCTCTGTTGGAATCCCCGCCAACGCAGTCCCAACAAACTCCCAGTGGACAAGATCTGTAGATTTCCTGATTGGCACACCTTGCGTAGGTTTGCCCTCAAAAAAGGTATCTGTTGCAAACATATAGTAGGCGCCGTTTTCCTTCACAATAGTTGGATCATGGGCCCCAAGCGTGCCCCATTGATAGGCTTGAACCTTGTCAAACCATTTTTTTGTATTCTCCTTCAACTAACAAGCCTCCTTAACCCTTATCCTTTTACACCAGATAAAGCGACTGATTCGATAATTTGCTTTTGGAATATGAGGAATACAATCAGCACAGGCAGCAAGGAAACAACTGATCCAGCCATGATTAACGGATAATCTGTCTGGATTGCGTAGGTTGCTTTAAGATTGGCGATAACAACCTGTAATGTTTGCTTCTCTGGGCTGTTCAAATAAATTAATGGCGCCAAGTAGTCATTCCATACACCCATAAACCAAAGGATAAACTGTGCTGCAACAGCAGGGCGAATGACCGGGAAAATCAGCTTAAAGAAAATTTGCAAATATCCCGCTCCATCCACCTTCGCTGCTTCAATAAGGGAGTAAGGTACATTCGCCAAATATTGTCGCAGGAAGAAGATCATAGTGATATTTCCGAATAATCCTGGCACGATAAGCGGAAGGAGCGTATCGACCCAGCCAATTTTTGAAAACATAACGAACTGCGGAATCATGATAATCGGGTATGGAATCATGATAGATGCCAACAGGATTAAGAAGATCCAATCCTTAAATGGCATTCTCAGCTTTGCAAATGCAAATGCAGCCATACTTGATGTAATTGTTCCAACGATTGTTACTGACAACGAAACAATAATCGTATTTTTTATCCCATATCCTAAAGTGTCCAGTTGAAACAGCTTTGTATAGGCATCAAACTGGAATGGATCTGGTATCCACTGCGGCGGTAAAGCAAATACGCCTGTTTTATCCTTTAACGAAGTAGAAATCATCCAAAGCAACGGACCAATCATCAAGATCGAACCAAGCGACAGGATTACATAAACGATGATATCCGTAATTCTTTTTTGCTTTTTCATTACTGCACACCTCCTAATCCAAGCTATAATCTGATTTTCTGTTTAAGTAGAACTGAATGACTGTCACGATGAAAATAAAGACGAACAAGATCAATGACATCGCCGAGCCGTAACCCATTTGGTAATATTTAAAGGCTTTTTGCCATACATACCATACGATGGATGCCGCACTGTATTCGGGGCCTCCAGTTGGTGTCATGATATTGATTTCTGTGAAAATTTGGAAACCACCGATAATGTTTGTGATAACTAAGAAAAAGGTAACAGGCTTCACCATCGGCCAAGTAATGTTCAGGAATTTCTGGTATGAGTTAGCTCCATCTAAATCTGCTGCTTCGTAAAATGACTTCGAAACACTTTGAATGGCAGCCAAATACAACAGCATGGAGTATCCTAGGCCTTTCCATACAGCCATCAAAATAATCGCCGGCTTAACAGTTGCCTTATTTTCAAGCCAGTTCGGTCCTTGAATACCGAAAACCTCCAACACTTGGTTCACTAACCCGAAATCCCCATTGTATGCCCAAGCCCACATGATAGATATGGCCGCAAGCGACGAAATAACAGGTATGTAATAAACCGTTCTGAAGAAAGTAGTGCCGCGCAATCCCCTGTTTAAAGCAATTGCCAACAGCAGTGCCAAACCAAGACCAATTGGTATCCCAATCATATAGAAGACCGTATTAAAGAGCGTTTGGTAGAAGTACGGATCTTGGAACAGTTTGACAAAGTTATCTAATCCGATGAAATTCATACGGTTTAGCCCATTCCAATCTGTGAAAGAAGCGTAAATGGAGTAGGCAAACGGATAAACAGAAAACAGTAGGAAACCTATAACAGGAGCGAGTACGAATAAAAAGGCGACTCGATGTTCCTGCTTATATAACGCGCTGGATTTTTGCTTTTTTGGTTTTTTCGGCTTAACATCTTTAGCGCCGACAACCGGATTAATGCCAGACATGCTTTTCACCCCTTTTAGCAATAGGCATCTGTGACTTGCCACAGATGCCTATTAATCTATTATTTTGACATTTTAGCTTGTTCGTTCGCTTCATCTAACAGCTTTTGCATTTTAGGCTGGATCTCTTTCAAGTATTCCTCTGCTGTCTTTTTGCCTTGAACAACTGGAGTAATATTTGTCCAGAACTCATCTAACCATTGAGAGTTATAAGTTGCAAATGTTGGATAAGGCACACCGTAATCTTGGACAATATCAAGGAACTCTTGTTTATTGCTAGGCACTGACTCTGTATCAGAAGCCCATTCCTCAGCCATATCTACAAGGTTAGGAATTTGAACCTGTGCATCAAGCAATGTTTGCTGTGCTTCTTCATCAGCTGATAAGTAGATTGCAAGCTCTGTTGCCAATTCAGGATATTGAGTCATTTCAGAAACAACAAGTCCTAATGAACCAACATAAGCGACTGATTTTCCAGCATCGCCTGATGGCCATGGCATTAAGTCATATTCAAAGTCAAGCTTTGCGTATGTGCTCATATCCCAAGGACCTACTGGGAAGAAAGCAAGCTCACCATTCATCCATCTTTGGTAAGTATCTAGCGTTTCTGCTTGAGATGCGTTTGGTGTTGTATTATATTTGTTCGACAGGTCTGAGAAAAATTGTAGAGACTTTGCAAATTCAGGTGTATCTACAGTAACTTTATCGCCTGCTTCGTTTAAGAAGGAAGCTCCATTACTGTATGCAAATGACTGCAATGACCATGTTGCGTTAAACCCACTCGCCCACTGATCAACTTCTCCGTCACCGTCTGTATCTTGAGTTAAGTCTTGACTCACTTTCAGGAATTCATCCCATGTATACGCTTTATCTTTATCTGGAATTGGAATGCCTGCTTTTTCGAACATATCTTTGTTATATCCTAAAGCGAAAGGACCAACATCCTTCGGTAATCCGTAAAGTGCCCCTTTACCTGATGTTTCACCATCATAGCGGTAGATGTCGACACCAAACTGCCATAAGCTGTTTAAATCAAAATCTGCTTTTTCTACATCCTCGGTAATGTCTCTGATAATTCCATTATCTACATAGTTTGCAATGCTTCCTGAATCAAGATAGAATACATCAGGCACATTGCCGCCAGATACAGCTGCAGATAGCTTAGTAGAGTATTGGTCAGCATCTGTATTGATGATTTTTACTTTCACACCTTCATGCTGCTCTTCAAATTTTTTGATTGCTGCAGTATAAGCCGTTTTTTCATCTTCGCCGCCTCTAAACATAAAAGTGATTTCTTTCTCATCGCTATTCCCGCTGCTTTTGCTTGAACATGCACCTAATAAAACCATACTTGCAACTAACAAAATAGACAGCAATAAATTTAGTTTCTTCATAATCAGTACTCTCCCCTAATTATTTTTTTGTACTGCCATGTATAAACGTGAATTCCCCTGCATAATCCCAAAGCCTTAAAAATAATTGCTTTTATACCTTTTAAAAGGTTTTTATAAATGAAAAGAAAGTAACGGAAGACTGTGTTAAATTTTCTTCCTTAACACAAAAACATTTTTCATGCCGTTTATTATCGATTTGTTGTTCATATAGCAGTAAGCGTGCATCCGACAAACAGTACCGACAAGGCACAAGAAATGCTTTGCGTTAAAGAGGGGCGGAACATTTTTTTAATCACTATATTGCCCTTCTCATTCTGCTTATGTATCTGATATCAACTATATAAAAACGTCATCGATAAAATATTTGCTCTATTAAACTTTTATCAGAGCCCCCTTTTATAAGAAAATACCTTACATATTATTTATACAATAAGCTGAAAACGCTGTCAATAACTATAATATAAATTTAACATTAATTTTTTATAACTTAGTTAACAAAAACATTAACTATTAATCATTAGTTCTTTTTATAAATACCATTTATTTATATTTCAGTTAACTTAGACATCATCAAACCAACTTAATTAATTAAATTATTAAAGTCAAGGACTTATTTAGCTGTTTGCACTATTTTTTCATAACGAAAAAGAAAAGGAAGAAGGCTTTGGTTTTTACTGTGGTTTTTTGTCTTTTTACGTTGAATTTTCGGGAAAAATAGAAGGCAGCTGTTTACGGTTATTTCAGTTGGTAAAAAGCAGCCGTTTTAATAGAATTTTTTTTAAAAGGAGATTTATTTTTCCGCTTTAGATACAAATAGGAAAAGACAAGACAGAGTCCCCCTGCGACAGAAAGAAAAAAAAGCCGGCAAACTTAATAGTGATAAGTTTGTCGGCTTTACTATAGAGGGCGGCTTATAATGCTGCCTCTTCTTATTTATTAGTTATCTTTAATCTCTTTACGGTTTTTCTTAAACATTTTAGAGAGAATCTCGTAAACGATTGGAACAATAAGTAATGTTAACAATGTTGAGCTTGTTAAACCGCCAATTACGGTAATTCCAAGTCCTTTCGAGATAATTCCGCTACCGCCATTCCCCACTGCAAGTGGAATCAATGCGCCGATTGTAGCAATGGCCGTCATCAGGATTGGACGAAGACGTGTTGCTCCGGCTTCAAGAATGGCATCACGCAAGTTCATACCGTCTCTTTCCATATGAATGATACGGTCTACTAATACAATGGCGTTTGTTACGACAATACCAATTAACATCAGCATACCCATCATTACGGAAACAGAGATCGTTTCACCAGCGATTAGCAGTCCTACAAACGAGCCAATTACTGCAAATGGCAACGAGAATAGAATAGCAAACGGTGCTGCCCCTTCACTGAAAGTTACAACAAGAATGAAGTATACAATCGCAATTGCAGCAATCATAGCAACTCCAAGCTGTGTGAACGTTTCAGACATATCAGCAGATACACCCGCTACGTCTTGCGTTACGCCGCTAGGCAAATCAATATCGTTAATCTTGTCATCTACTTTAGATGTTACTTTTGAAATATCATCTGTTGTGATAGTTCCTGAAACTGTCGCGTAGAATTCACCTTTGCTTCGATCAAGTGTATTAAGAGTAGTACCTTCCTCTACATCCACAAGATCCTTAAGCTTCATATTTGACCCAGTAGCTGTTGCTACTTCCGTATCAAGCAATTCATTCATTGTTTTTGGAACAGATTTCTCTTCCTGTTTCACAATAACATCAAGCTCTTTACCGTCTTTTTCAACAGTAGTCAGAACCTCATCAGAGCCTTGGTTGCTTAATGCCATTACAATTTGACCTGTAGTCAATCCGTACTGTAATAGATTTTCCTGGTCAACCTTCAGGATATGCTCTACATATGCTTCTTCTGCACTTGAAGATACATCTTTAAGCCCATCTGCATCTTTCATTACATCTTCAGCTTTTTTAACTGTTTCATTTAATTTATCTAAGTCTTCGCTATAGAAAGTATAGCTGATTTCATTTGTAGATCCTGACATGGAAGTGAAGTTTTGGCTCTTCCATTCGCCAGATTGACCAATATCTGCAATATACGTTTCAATATCTTCTTTAACTTCAGAGAAATTCTTCATGTCTGGATCAAAGATCAAGTACATGAGTCCGCCGCCAGCGCCACCGCCCATCATCGCAGCCGTCATGTCTGCATTGCTGCTATCTGTAATAGATGTTTGGACAGTATCAATGTCATCGCGCTTCAGCATTTCATCCTCGACAACTTGGATGTTATCTGAAGTTTGCTTTTCTGTTTCACCAGCTTCTGGTGTATAAGTTAAATACATAACTTTATCTTCTTCGCTTCCCATAAAGCTGAAGCCGATTAATGGAGTCAACGCCAAGCTTCCTGCTAGAAGCACAATTGCGATAGCAGAAGTAATAATTTTATGGTTTAATGCTTTTTCTAGTATTCCTCTATACCATAATGCCAGCTTTCCAACTTCTTTATGACCGCTTTCTGACTTCTCACTGTATAATTTTTTCTTAAATAAGAAGTGTGAAAGTGCTGGTACAATTGTAATAGCGACAATCAGAGATGCACCAAGAGCAAATGTCATCGTCAATGCGAATGGCATAAATAATTCTCCAACCATACCGCCGACGAAGATTAACGGAGCAAACACAGCAACAGTTACTAATGTAGACGATAGAATCGGCTTGAACATTTCAATTGTTGCCTCGCGGACTAACGCACGCCCTGTTAGCTTCTCTTCTTTAGAGTGCAGTCGTCTGTATATATTTTCTACTACAACGATGGAGTCATCGATTACACGGCCGATGGCTACAGTTATTGCTCCAAGCGTCATAATATTCAATGTGATATCCATCCACTTCAGAAGCAGGAATGCCATGAAAATGGAAACTGGAATGGACACTATTGAAATGATTGTAGATTTAATATCACGCAGGAACAGCAGAATAATAAGTACTGCGATCGCACCACCGAACACTGCTTTTTCAATCATTGTGTGGACAGAATCTTCAATTGGCTGTCCTTGGTCAAGTGTTACGTCAATAACTAAACCGTCAATTTTATCCTTTTCATCGTCAGCAAGATCTTTAACAGCATTTACTACATCAACTGTATTCGCTTGCTGGCCTTTAACAATCTGAATGGCAATAGCATTTTTCCCATTTGTACGCGAAATCGATTCTTCCTTACCGACAGCCTTAATTGATGCAATGTCGCTAAGTTTTACAAATGGTGAAGGATTGTCAGCTGTCGGTGTTACCGGAATCAGCATATCCTTTAATTGATTTATTGAAGTAAGCTTTCCGTCAACAGAAACAGCCTCTTCGCCTTCATTAAATTCATAAAGACCTAAAGATGTTGCCATATCACTTGCTTGAATAACTTGCTTAACAGAATCCTCTGTAAGATTCAGCTCAGCCATTTTCTCTTTATTATAGGAGAAGTCCACTTCTTCTACATGTTGGCCTGAAATGGTTGCAGATGCTACCCCATCAAGTTTTTCAATATCAGGAACAATAACGTCCTCTACTGTTGAAGTTAAATCAACAATATCTTGTTCTGTACTGCTTATGGACAATGCAACAACTGGCATCATGTTCATACTGATCGCAGATACAGTCGGAGCATCCACATCCTCTGGAAGTGTTACATTATCTAATGCAGATTCGAGTTGTCTCTTCTTTTCATCCATGTCAATGCCATACTCGTATTCCACTTGTATACTTGAAACACTGGAGCTTGAATTAGAATAGACGTTTTTCACATCCTCGAGCCCTTCCACTGCCTGCTCAATCGGCATGGACACATCATTCATTACTTGCTCAGGAGTTGCTCCTGGATAAACACCCGTTACCATTAAGTATGGAATGGATATATCCGGAATCGTCTCCGTTTTCATTTGTGTACCGGAATAAATTCCTGAAGCTGTGATAATAATGGTCAATAACCATACCGCTAGCTTATTCTTCAGTACGAAATTAACTATCCCTTTCACTTTTGCACCTACCCTTTATTGACTTTGTCGAACTAATTACTTATAATACTGACTAGCCAGTCATTTGTCAAATCATTTATAGCTAGGAGCTAAAAAAGACAATGTTAAAAAAACAACTAATTATGGACACTGCTTTAGAATTATTTGCCAAACAAGGTATTGCCTCAACCTCTGTTCAGCAAATTACGGAAAGCTGCGGAATATCAAAAGGGGCATTTTATCTTTCATTTAAATCAAAGGAGGAGTTGGTTCTCGAGCTTATTGACAATGCAATGAAACAGCTTGTATCTGACCTTGACTACCAAGTCAAACACACGCAAGTTAATGAGGATTCCTTGTATATGTTCTATGAATCTGTATTTTCTTCTTTTAAAAAACACTCTGACCAGGGAAAAATTTTCATGAATGACCATCATCTGTCTGTCAGCCCTGAGCTTATTAATAAGATACAATATTACGATAAGCTGATTAATAGCACCATTCTGCTTTTGATTGAAAAAGTGTACGGCAATTCTATTGACCATTTAAAATATGATTTGCTGTATTGTATAAAAGGCTTTCTGAAGACTTATTCTGAGTTATTTGTTTTTACAAAAATCCCGCTGGATGTCAGCCTTCTTTCAAAATCACTAGCAGAAAAAACAAACCTGCTTGCCATGCATGAAACAATCCCTTTTATAACAGAGGAGCTTTCCTATCTCATTGATTCTCCTGTAGAGAGCCCTGTAGACATAGACACCATTACAACCCTCTTAAGCTCACATGCTGAGGCAGCTGATGGAGATTATATCAAGGAGTCTTTAAATCTGTTAAAGGAACAAGCAAGTAATCAAACGATGAGTGCTGCCATCATAAACGGGCTCATTGAGAACATTCGCCACATCCCTAATGGAAAATGGCTCGCATATCTTTTGCGTCAATACTTTCAGCTTGAATCCTAAAAAGAAAACAAGTGGCGGGTTAGACTTGAAGTCATACCAGCCACTTGTTTTCTTTTTCAGCTTAGTCCGTATTCTTTTAGTTTATTATATAGTGTCCCTCGTGATATTCCTAACAGATTTGCTGCAGCACTTTTATTTCCATATGTTTTCCGTAAAGCTTCTTCTATTTCTTGCGCTTCATCCATTTTGGAAATGGAGCTTGAAGAAGACATAACAGTTTCATCCGTATTGTTGCGGATAAGAGTTTCTGGCAAATGCTCTAAGCCGATACGATCCGTATCATGCAAGACAATAACTCTCTCCACTATACTGCGCAGCTCTCTTACATTCCCCGGCCAGTCGTAGTTGCTGAAAAAAGCCATTACTTCTTCCCCAATGGAAGGAGGAGCTTTTTTATACTTTGCGCTAAATTCGTCGATAGACCTTTCTACAAGTGCAGAAATATCTTCTTTTCTCGTCCTTAACGGCGGAATATAAATATGAATGACAGACAGTTTATAGAAAAGCTTTTCATTTAGCTCTCCATCCTTCAAAAGATTTTCGACTGAACTGGAGGCAGATACAATAATCCTTGTTGGAGAAGTGATTGGCTCCATTCCTCCTACACGGTAAAAGGAATTTTCCACTAAATAGGTGAGCAGCTTTTCCTGTATGAACAAAGGCATTTTGTCGATATTTTCGATAAAAATAGTACCGTTTAAAGCCTGTTCAATTTTACCTGTAATGATGTTTTGCTTATCTTCTGTAAACGATGCCTTTTCAATGCCAAAAAGCTCTATCTCCAACAACGCCGGCGGAATAATCGAACAATTAATATTAACAAAAGGGCCTGTTGCTTTCGAACCACCATAATGGATAGCTTGTGCAAGCATTTCCTTTCCCGAACCAGTCTCCCCTGTAATGAGGACAGGTATATCTGCATGTGCCATTTTTTGAGCTATAGTAAGTGATTCTTGAAACTTAGGGCTGCTGCTGTCAAAGGATAAAAATGGATTTATCTTTTGAACAAGCAGTGTCGATGCAGAATCAAGTTCTTCGTTAAGCCGGATCATTTTGGTAATATCATGCTCTGAAGCGATACCGCCAATTATCCTATTATCAAGAATGACAGGTGTTGCGTTGATTAACACATGCGTGTCCGCATTCGGTCTGTGATATTGGCCTCTAACCGGATACCCCTCGTTAAGGATATGTTGCAGGACAATCGATTCATCACGGAAATGAGTGCTGATTTTTTCACCGATAATATCTGCTTTTTTTATTTTATATGTTTCCTCTGCTGTTGTGTTCCAGCAGACGACAATTCCTTCCTCATTAACAGCTGTCACAGAATCGTTTATTGTTTCAGCCAATGTTTGAAAATAAGCTGTGGTTTGTCTATTTTCTGCTTTGAGCATATTTATCCATGCGGCTTCTGTCATAATCCCAACTGGAGCATCGCCCTCAAGCCAGAGGACAGGACGGCGCCAATCAGCGGAATACGGCATATCGCCTGCCGATGCAGGCGCAGAAGGTAGCCAGGAAAGCTTATGCAGCCAATCAGAAATGCTGGCAGATTCTGCTCCTAACGCAATTATTTCATATTCATAATTGCCGATTATAAAGTATGTTCCGCCTGTCACAACGACAAAATTATACTCACGAAGTTTTGATTTTATCTCAGCTATTGACGTCTGTTTGTCTACAACCGCAAAGGAGCGGTCAAGCTGTATTTGTGCATGTTCGAACATACTATTACCCTTTCACGCTTTTTTACTAACTTTACCATACTCTCAAACCACATTGCTACTGGTAGATTTAAAGAAAGCGGATTGTATAGAAAAAAGCTGACCGAAAATCAAGGCATCAGCTTTCTCTAAATTAATTACTATACAGATTGCTTGTATTCGTCGAAGCTCTCTAATTGCTTTGCGTTCGGAGCTTCCGTTACCAAGCTTACAATCCAGATGGCAGCTAGACCTACAATAAATCCAGGGATAATTTCATAAAGATTATTTTTCAGTACATCAATACTAGCCCAAATGATTACCGTAACTGCTCCGCCAACTATGCCAGCAATTGCTCCCCATCTGTTCATTCTCTTCCAGCACAAACTCAAGAGAATAACAGGACCAAAGGAAGCTCCAAAGCCTGCCCATGCATAACCTACAAGAGAAAGAATAGAGCCATTCTTGTTAAAGGCAAGGAGTACAGCAATTACAGAGACAATTAGCACCGCAAGTCTACTGATTGTCAAAAGCTCCTTTTCACTTGCCGTTCGTCTGAAAAATGTCTTATAAACATCCTCTGTTAAAGAGCTAGCTGTTACTAATAATTGAGATGAAATGGTGCTCATAACGGCAGCAAGAATGGCAGCAAGCAGGAAGCCAGTAATAAGCGGATGAAACAATATCTCACTTAACTTGATAAAGATTGTTTCTGCATCCTTTATCTCCAAGCCTTGCTGCGTATAATAGGCAAGGCCGATAAATCCAGTAAACATCGCCCCAACAACAGAAAAGATCATCCAGCCCATCCCGATTCTTCTTGCCTTTTTTATCTCTTTCACAGATGAAATTGCCATAAAACGGACGATAATATGCGGCTGGCCAACATATCCAAGCCCCCATGCAAGCAAAGAAATAATGCCGACAACAGTTGTTCCTTTGAAAATATCAAACAGCTTCGGATTAATTTCTTTAATTGTGTCAAAGCCTGAACCTAAACCGCCAATCTCCATAATCGTCACAATTGGAACAAGAATAAGGGCCACAACCATAATCAAGCCTTGCACAAAATCTGTCCAGCTTACTGCCAAAAATCCGCCAAATAACGTATAGGCAATAACAACCGCTGCAACAATCCAAAGCCCTGCCTGATAATGCATACCGAATGTTGTTTCAAATAACACCCCGCCTGACACCATTCCAGATGAAACATAAAACGTAAAAAAGATGATAATAACTAGTCCTGATGTCAGTCGCAATATGTTTGATTTATCTTCAAACCTGTTTTCCAAAAAAGCCGGAATGGTCATCGAGTTATTAGCCACTTCTGTATATGCCCGTAAGCGTGGTGCTACATAAAGCCAATTTAAATATGCTCCTATCGTTAAACCTATCGCAATCCAAGAGGCACTTATCCCTTGGGTGTACATTGCTCCAGGAAGCCCCATAAGCAGCCAGCCGCTCATGTCAGCTGCACCTGCACTCAATGCGGTAACAGCAGGTCCAAGCGACCTTCCGCCAATCATATAGTCTGATAGATTTGATGTGCGTTTATAAGCAAAATAGCCAATTATAAGCATTCCAGCCATGTAAATTGCAATCGAAATCAAAATTTGAGTATTCAATCCCATCCCCCGTTCTCTTTTCTAAGACCTTTTATCTCCGTCTGATTCTTTTTTGATTTTCGAATATTCATTCTTTTGTAGGTAAAAAACCAGAAAAACCCTTAAGCGATTATGTATTTTTCTATTTTTTTCGCTTAATAGGAGATGCACCATCAAAAAGCACATCTCCTAGTCTACTATTTTTATATTATTTTTTTCGAGATGTCAACTTCGCTTGAGTAAATAATAGCAAATAATCAAACCCGCCAGCTTTCGAATCAGTCCCAGACATGTTGAAACCACCGAACGGATTAGCACCAACAAGCGCCCCGGTACATTTTTTATTAATATATAAATTTCCACAGTGCATGTTTTCGTGTGCATAGTCAATTCTGCTTGCGTCTTTGGAATGATAAGCGCCTGTTAATCCGTATTCTGTATTGTTGTAAATGTCGATTGCTTCCTGCCAATCAGCTGCTTTGGCAATAGCCAGAACAGGACCGAATATTTCTTCCTGCATAATGCGTGCCTGTGGGTTAACATCAGCAAATATAGTTGGCTCTATATAAAATCCATTGCCTTTTGACCGCTCGCCACCTGTAAGCAAATTCCCTTCTGTTTTACCTATAGCTATATAGCCCATGATTTTTTCAAATGACTTTTTATCGATGACAGGTCCAATTGCGTAATTCTCTTCTGGTAGACCAATTGTAAGGTTTTTTGTCAATTCCACTACCTTTTTGACCACTTCGTCGTAAACTGACTCTACAATAATTGCTCGTGAGCCCGCAGAGCATTTTTGTCCTTGGTATCCATAAGCAGAGGCAACAATCGCAGCTGCTGCTGCGTCCAGGTCAGCTGTCTCATCAACAACTACCCCATCTTTCCCGCCCATTTCAGCAATTACTCGCTTAAGCCAAATCTGCCCCTTCTGTACCTTTGCCGCTCTTTCATAGATTCTACAGCCAACCGCTCTTGATCCTGTAAACGAGATAAAACGTGTTTTCGGATGCTCAACTAAATACTCGCCAACCTCGATGCCATCACCAGGCAAATAGTTCAACACACCTGCAGGCAAGCCAACCTCCTCCATTAATCCAACGAACTTCGCAGCAATGACTGGAGTAGCATCAGCAGGCTTTAGAATAACCGTATTACCAGAGACTATAGCAGCAACAGTCGTACCAGCCATTATCGCCAGCGGAAAATTGAATGGAGAAATAATAATACCAACACCTAACGGGATATACGTAATTTGGTTGTCATCCCCCTCAACCTTTGTAAGTGGCTGGTGCACACTAGTCTGACTTAAACGAAGCATTTCTCTGCCATAAAATTCAAGAAAGTCAATTGCCTCAGCAGTATCAGCGTCTGCCTCTACCCAGTTTTTCCCTGACTCATAAACAAGGTAGGAGGAAAACTCATGCTTGCGTTCTCTCATCAATTCGGCAGCCTTAAACAAATAAGCGGCACGCTCTGCAGGAGCAACCTTTTTCCACGTTTCAAATGTTGCTAATGCTGTTTGCATTGCTTTTTCTGCTAGGTTAGTAGACCCTTTGCTGACAGTGCCCACTACCTCGTCTACATTACCAGGATTCACAGAGATTATTTCTTCTTCCAAAAATAGTTTTTCACTGCCGATAATAATTGGATACTTTCTCCCAAAGCCCTCTCTTACCCTCGCTAACGCAGCATGCATTGCCGTTTTATTTTCCTCTGCAGAAAAATCAGTCAGTGCCTCATTTTTGAATGTTGTGTATGGTACAGTTGTCGTCATAATAGTTTCAGTCCCCTTTGTTATTGTTTTTAAATAAAAACGTTGAAAGACACTTACTTAAAAAAATTCTTGACGATAAACCAAACGTTTGCAGGTCTTTCTGCGAGCCTTCTCATAAAGTAGCCGAACCAGTCAATACCGTAAGGAACATAAATCCTGACTTTATAGCCTTCCTTCACAAGTCTGTCCTGAAGGTCCTCACAGATTCCATAAAGCATTTGAAATTCAAATTGGTCTTTATGAATGCCGTATTCCTCCACAACCGATTTTGCATATTCAACCATTGCCTCATCATGTGTTGCTACAGCTGCATAGTTACCGTTCAGCAAATGCTGCTTAATTATTTTTTTGAAATTTTCATCGACATCCTTTTTTTCTGGAAAAGCGACACTTGGCGATTCTTTATAAGCTCCCTTCACAAGACGAAGATTAGCATGAAGATCATTTAAATCAGCGATATCTGCTTCTGTTCTGTACAAATATGCTTGCAGAACAATACCGACATTATTATATTCCTGGCGAAGCTCTTTATAAATATTGATGGATTCCTGACAATGACCATAATCCTCCATGTCAATTCTTACAAAATTTCCATATGACTTTGCACGGTCGAGGATATTACGCATATTCTTCATGCATAATTCTCTGTTAATATCCAAACCGAGCGATGTCATTTTCAAGGATAAATTTGATTCCGCCTTTGCCTCTGCAATAGCATCCAGTGTTTGGATACACATCGCAGCTGATTCAACAGCCTCTGCCTCTGTCGAAATAAATTCACCAAGATGGTCCAATGTCACGACCTTGCCTTCTTTATTTAATTTTTTTACAGCATCAATGGCCATATTGATTGACTCCCCTGCAACAAATCTTGCTGCACCCAACCGAAGTCCATATCTTTTTGCAAGTTTATTGGCAGGCTGATTTTTTGCTAATGATTGAAACATATTCCTCATAAGCACTTCCATTTTCCTTCAATCCTCCTTGTTTTCAAGCCTCTTGCTACATTTTATTCATGCTGCCGAAAAAAATTACTCCTTCTTTGAACAAATATGTTCAATCTGTTTATGTTTGTACAATGTTGTTTACTTAATCAAATTATATAATAAAATTATTCAGAATTGCATAAATTAGTAAGAGATTCTAACATATTATTTTACTTTTTACAATGAATATATTTATTTACCTAAAACTCCTGTAATTTGCGACAATAAAAAGGGACACAGACAATTCTGCATCCCTTTTATCCTAGTTTCTTCTATATTATATATCCCCTGCAATAAATCTACTTATTCCACTCCACCAAACCATTTTGAAACAAGCTCATCCAATTCTCCATTTTCCTTCATTACAGCTAGTTCTTTGTTAAATTTCTCTGTAAACTCACTATCCTTTTGAAATGCAATGGAAGCCCCGATTGTTTCATTATTAGGCACAGAGATGACCTTTAAACTGTCATTATTCTTTAAGTATCCTTTAGAAACAGCCTCTTCCATCAATACACCATCAAAGCGACCACTCTTCAATTCCTCTACCAAGTCAGGGACTCTGTCTCTAGTTTCCACTTGAAAGTCCACTTCCTTCTGCAGCTCTTTTGCTTTATCTGCTTGAATCGAACCGATTTGCACTCCAACCGTTTTCCCTTTAATATCTTCAAAAGACTGAACATCCCCATCTTTAGCAACAACCATTAAAATATCACTTCGGAAATAAGAATCTGTGAAGTCAACATTTTTACTGCGTTCAGGAGTCGGCTCCATCCCAGCCATAACGAAATCAACCTTCCCTGATTGAAGTGATGTAATCAATCCACTAAAATCCATATCCTTCACAACAATTTCATATCCAAGCTTCTCACCAAGCGCCTTAGCAATATCCACATCAAAACCAATAATATCCTCGCTAGTCGCTGTATCAATATACTCAAACGGAGAGTAATCAGCCGACGTTCCCATCACCAATTGCTTCTTATCCCCATCCCCGCCAGACGCACTTTTACCACAAGCAGCTAACAGCATACAAACTAACAGCAAAACAATCCCCAAAACCCTCTTCTTCAAAAAAACCCCTCCATCCAGCACATATGTATCTTATAATACGTTTTATGACGTTTTACTTATTTATACTACTTTCCAACAACATAGTCAACATATTATTAGAATTTACAGAAAAGTGCAGGGCGATTGTTTAGCGACGGAGAAACTGGAAGGCCTCGACTGAGATAAAGGAAACACGATGAGCGGTAGCGAATCGATGTTGACTTATCGCAGGGAGGGGACTGAAGTTTCGCAGACGCTGATCGCCCGGAACTGGACAATGAAAAGTGTAGGGTGCTTGGGTTTCGGCGACATGCATAAGACGAGATGGTCGAGAAGGGGATGTTCTTTCACCTTCTTGGACAGCTTGGCTTATGACCTCGAGCCGATAGCGCCCGGAACTGGACACTGAAAAGTGCAGATGGCCTGTTTAGCGCCGTATGGACTGGAGCACTTCGACTGAGATAAAGGAAACACACCGAACGATAGTGAGGGGATGTTGACTTATCGCAGGGAGACGTGTGAAGTCCAATAGGCGCTAGGCCATCGGAACTGGACACAGAAAAGTGCAGGGCGATCGTTTAGCGACGGAGAAACTGGAAGGCCTCGACGGAGATAAAGGAAACACGGTGAGCGGTAGCGAATCGATGTTGACTTATCACAGACCTCAAGCCAATAGCGCCCAATCGTTTAACACTCCCCATCCCAAATCAACAAAAAAGCAATCTTCCTGTGAAGATTGCATCATTATTAAAACGAAAATTTATAGCGTTCCCCAATAATATACTGTTTTCCTAAATAAACTGGGATATCATCATCAGAAACAACTGTTTCTAAATAGAAAAGCGGCTCTCCCACTGTCACATCAAGCAATGGTGCTTCTTTTTCAGAGGCTCTAGCTATTTCCAAGGAGGTTTCTCCAGCATTATTAAGGTTAATATTGTATTTTTCCTGAAGCAGCTCGTAAAGAGAGCCGTCGAGATTTTCTTCAAGTAAAAATTTATACCGTTTAAAGGAATAGAAGTTATTTTCGAGCATAAGCGGCAGATCATCTGCGAATCGGACTCTTTGGATGTGAATAAGCTGATCATCTGCTTCTAGCATCAGCCGTTCTTTTTGATTTGTGTCCGCGTCGATTATTTCCTTTTTAATAACCTTGCTTGTTACTTTTAAGCCATGTGCTTCACATGAAGCAGTAAAGCTTTTTAAATGGAGAATTTTCCTGTCAATCTTCTGTGTCTGAACAAATGTCCCTTTTCCTTGCTTTTTTACAAGATATCCTTCTTCAACCAGCTCAGTGATTGCCTTACGGACAGTAACTCTGCTTATATTATATTTATCGCTGAGCTCTACCTCTGTCGGAATCTTGTCACCAGCCTTCAAGCGGTTAGCAGTAATCTCTGTACGCAACGTTTCTTTCAGCTGAATATACAGAGGAACACGGTTCTCTTGCTTAATCATTTTTGCTGTCACCCACTATTTCATTCATTTACTCCAAGGATAACAAAGACGTAGCGATAAATAAATCATTTCCTCTTTAATAGGCCTTCCCATATCCAAACGCACCTTCTACAAGACAGGACGAAGCGGCAAATTCTGCCCCTTTAGCAAGAGCAGCTTCAATGCCTTCCTGTTCATATTGCAGTAAATGAACGAGAAAAGCAGTCAAAAAGGAGTCTCCTGCACCTAACGTATCCACAGCCTCAATCAGCCTTGGCTTTTGCTTATAAAAACTGTTTCCATCATATAGAAGTGCTCCGTCTGCTCCCATTGTCGCAACCGCTAATTTGTTTCCTAAAGAAATCATTTTCTTTAACGTATTCTTTGCCTCTGATAGTGATAAATGGCTGCATGACAGAAAGCTAAAATCAACATTCGGACCAATTTCAGACAGATACTCCTCAGTAAAATCGTCAGAGAAATCAAAGGAAATTGGCACACCTGCCGCTCTTAGCTTTGGCATCGCCTCTTCCATATAGCTATACTTGCTTGTATGCAGCAGGTCAAAGGATTGAATATACTTCATATCCTCCTCTTCTAATTGGAGCTTATGATATTGTCTAATACCACCTTCATTACTTTCCAAAAATACGCGGTCACCGTTCTCAAGGCCAACGAGAGCATATCCACTCTCCCCTTCGATTTCCTTACAGCGGCTTGTATCAATCTCTAATTCTTGTAGTACAGCCTTAATATGAAATGCTTCATCATCTGTCCCGAATATACCTAAATAAGCAGCACTCTCTCCAAGCATTTGTGCATAAACACTGAAGTTCAGCGCATTCCCCCCTGGATACATTACTCGTTTATATGTATATTTATCAACAACATTATCGCCAATCCCCAATACCCTCAACAAAATCCCTCCTCTGTGCTGTATATGTACTGTACACTGATTATACAATAGTGCTCAATTAATCAATTATGTCAAAAGAAAAGCGGATGCTGCCTTAGTAAGCAACTTTGCCCATATATCTTCTTGTTTCTAATGGGTGCTTTCTGATTTCTGCCAGCTCTGCCCGATAAACACTCAAAATGCTGTAAAACACAATAGGATTGAAAAATTCGACTACCTCATCATCAATCGTATTAATACCTAATTCCTTACAATCGACCACTTCTATCTTTTCGCCATATTGTTTTAAGAAAGTAAGAGCCCTTTCATCCAAAGGTCTTGTTCTGCCTTCATTCATAAGTAAAATATACGGTGTTTCCTTATCTGTCACCTCGAACGGTCCATGAAAATACTCACCAGAATGAATGGCCGAAGCATGCACCCATTGCATTTCCATAAGCGAGCAAATCGAGAACCCATAGGCGTGACCATAGGAAGCTCCACTTGATAATACGTAAAACATATTTTCATGCTGATATTTTTCCGCAAAGGCCTTAGCTCTTTCAGCCACTTGCACCCTTGCTTTAGCGATTATTGTATTAACCTGCTCTAATCCTTTCATGACCTTCTCGTAATTATCGTAGCCTTCTGTGCTGTGCAGTGCTTCGACAGCAATATTGAAAATAATAGCCATCGGATTGTCTTTTACGTCCGTTTCTTCGCCCCATTTATAAAGAATATTATAGTCGCTATTACTTATCAATGCCCCTGTTTCATTATGTGTTAATGTGATCGTTGCCGCACCATGCTCCTGGGCAGTTTTTGCTGCTTCTACCGATTCCTTTGTATTTCCACCATGTGAGCAAACAACAACAAGCGAGTGACTTCCAAGGGCTTTTGGGACTGCATGGACAAACTCATTGCTTGTATAAAGAGATACTCTCATCTGCTTCGCTTCACTTTTGAGGAAATATTCAGATAAGTACATATCAACTAAAGAGCCACCACATGCAACTAAATATAAATCTTTGATTCCTTCCTCCCTGTTTGCTTGAATTTCTCTAATAATATCCTTTACGTTCATGTCTATCTCCCCTATATCTATCAATCTTGTGCGTTTTAAAATACGTATTAAAACGTATTATTAATACAAATGATAACGACATATGTCTTTTTCGTCAACCACAAAAAAAAACGCGGCAGATATGCCCCGTTTTAACTGTTATTTTATTAGCTCTCCCGTGTCGCCTGTTTGAAGCCCTGCTGCGTTTGCTTCATCTGTATCGATATGCATGTCCAATGCATACGTATCCTTCACTCTAATAAGAACTTTGTTAAAGGTTAACTCTCTTTCTCCAGCTGTTTTTACACTCACATATTGCCCATCCTTCACACCAAAACTATCTGCGTCTGCATTTGTCATATGGATATGGCGTTCAGCAATAATAACGCCCTTATCAATAGTAATTTCGCCATTAGGACCAATGATCTTGATTCCTGGTGTGCCATCAATTTTCCCTGAAGGACGAATCGGAGGATTAATATGGAGCTTACGTGCATCCGTTTTAGAAATTTCCACCTGTGTTAACGGACGGATTGGGCCAAGAATACGAACTCCTTGTATTTCTGATTTATCTGTTTTAATTGTGACCGTTTCTTCTGCAGCAAACTCACCAGGCTGTGATAGCTCCTTTTTGCTTGTCAGTTCATAATTATCACCAAACAGCTTGTCCACATCTTCTTTTGTTAAATGGATATGCCTATTGGAAACACCGATAGGGATTTGCATCTGTCATCCATCTCCTTTACTACTAATTTTTTTACTTTTCCCTATTAAAAGAAGTTTAATCAGTATTCATCATATACTGTATCGCCTCAAAATGTCCTAAACAAACCCCTAAAAAATCAAAAGCCTATCGTCCTATAACGGATCCAAGACCATTTCGACCTTATTTCATGGTTATGGCTTTATTATCCGACGTTTTTCCTGCTAAATAATAATCGATAATAGCAAGCATTGCTTTTCCTGATGTGAGCATTGCCTTTTCATCAAAATCAAATTTAGGGTGATGATGTGGATAGACTGCTTGAATTTCCTCATTTCCTGCCCCAGTAAAAAAGAGCATTCCGGGAATTCCCTCTAAATAAAGCGCAAAATCTTCACTGACAAGCAGAGGGGGAACCTCATTCAATATGATTTCTGGGAGGGCAGAAGCAATAGCATTTGCAAAAATATCTGTTTCAGCAGGATGATTATAAACTGCGGGCATTCCAAGGTGGTATTTAAACTCATAGTCAGCCTTTTGGCTTGTGCAGATTCCTTTTATCGTATCCTCCATCGCTTCTTTAACAAGCTGTTGAACTTCCTTTTCATATGTTCTCACAGTCCCCTTCATTAAAGCAGAATCAGCAATTACATTTGCTGCATTGCCGGCATGGATGGAGCCTATCGTCAGGACGGCTGTTTTTTGGGGATGGACTCTGCGGCTGACAATGTATTGAAGCTGATTAATCAAAGCTCCCGCAATTGCTATTGAATCGACCGTATCATGCGGAGAGGATCCATGGCCACCCTTCCCTTTAATTTTTATGGAAAAGCCATCTCCTGCTGCTGTTGTATAACCTTTTGTAAATGAAATTTCTCCTGTTGGATTTAAGCTCCATAAATGGTTGGCAAATACCGCATCCACACCAGCAAGGCAATTGTCTGCAATCATCTGCTTTGCGCCGCCACCGCCTTCCTCTGCATGCTGGAAGAGCAGCACAACCTTGCCTGCAAGACTGTCCCGATTGTCATACAATACTTTGCCTACTGCGAGCAATGTGGCTGTGTGACCGTCATGGCCACATGCATGCATAACACCGTCAACCTTCGACTTATATGGCACCTCCTTTTCATCCTGAATCGGCAATGCATCAAAATCCGCACGTAAAGCAATTGTCTTTCCCGGTTTAGCTCCATTAATATAACCGAGTACTCCCATGGAACCAACGTTTGTTCTGATATCAATCCCGAAATCTGTCAAAATATCTGCAATCATTTTAGATGTTTTATATTCTTGGTTAGTCAGCTCTGGATACTGATGGAAATGCCGTCTCCACTCTACCATTTTTTCATACATTTTCTCCAATTGTTCATTCCAAGCTTCCAGCATTCCAATTCCTCCTCGATATAATTCAGTAAGTCCAGTCAAAATCTAGGATAATTTACTGAAATTCTTTTTATAATGTAATGCCAAGGCAGCAATACTTGCATACCTTGGCATCGTACTAACAGCTATTTACCACCAAAAAACTTTTTGAATTTCTCCAGTTCTTCCTTACTGTATTCCTTTGTTTTATCAAAATACGGATTATTTTCCAAAGGGTCTTTAGGGTCCAAATTTGTTTTCATGGAAAAAGCAGCCTGGTTAAGACCATCTCCAATAAGACGATCATCTAAACTGTTGAAGTCTGGCATTTTTGATCCTTTATCGTTTTCCATTATCCCACCTCCTATCCAAGCTTAGGGTGGGCTTTTCCTGTTATTTTATGTAAAGTTACTTATGCCTGATATGAGAGTTAACATTTGTAACTCTTTCTTAGATAGTTTTTTTGCGTTTTCTTTAAAATAATGGTTTCATTATACGTTTCAGGATTATACTGGTCAATTAATTCCAAGAAAATTTTGACTATTTATTCTATTAATAATTTTAATCATAAAAAAGCTCTCACCTTATAGTGAGAGCTTTCTTATTAAAGCACACGAGTAGTAACAATTCCTTCAATTTCACGGATTTTCGCTTCTAAGGAAGGAATGATATCTCCTTCGACTTCATTGTCGATATCAATCATCGTGTATGCATATTCACCACGGCTTCTGTTAACCATGTCTGCAATGTTCAAGCTGTAGCCGGAAATCGCCATTGTAATCTGTCCAACCATGTTTGGTACGTTTTTATGGAAAGCAGCAACTCTCTGCTTGCCTGTGTATGGAAGGTACACATTTGGGAAGTTAACAGAGTTCTTTATATTCCCTGTTTCTAAATAATCCTTCACTTGACGTGCAGCCATAATAGCACAGTTTTCTTCAGATTCCTGTGTTGATGCACCAAGATGTGGAACTGGAATGATATTTTTCATTTTCAAAACATTTTCGTTAGGGAAATCTGTAATATATCTGCCGACTTCTCCATTTTCTAAAGCAACAGCCATATCAATTTCGTTCACTAGCTCACCGCGAGAGAAGTTTAGTATTTGCACGCCTTCCTTCATAATGCTGAAGGCTTCTTTATTAAACATGCCTTTTGTATCATTAGTTAATGGTACATGAACAGTAATATAGTCGCTTTCTGCAAACAGCTGCTCAAGTGTCATAGCACGCTGTACATTTCGAGAAAGGTTCCATGCTGTATCAACAGAAATGAATGGATCAAAGCCGATAACATCCATATCTAAATCAAGCGCATCATTTGCAACAAGTGCTCCAATTGCGCCTAAGCCGATAACACCTAATGTTTTTCCTTTGATTTCCTTACCAACAAATTGCTTTTTACCTGCCTCAACAAGCTTTGGAATTTGCTCGCCTTCATCCTTTAGGTTTTTCGCCCAAGCAACACCATCAAATAGGTTTCGAGAAGAAGCCATTAAAGAAGTCAGCACCATTTCCTTAACAGCATTGGCATTTGCTCCTGGTGTATTGAAAACAACAATACCTTGTTCTGTGCATTTTTCGACTGGAATATTGTTAACACCTGCGCCTGCACGTGCGATTGCTTTTAATTTATCCCCAAAATCAATTGCATGCATATTATAGCTGCGAACGACAATTGCATCCGGATTTTCACTGTCATTATCAATGATAAAGTTTTCCTTTTTAAACACGTTCAACCCGCTGCCTGCGATATTATTCAAGGTTTTGATTGTTTTCACTTTGTCTAAAAGCGTTGTGCTCATGTTAATTGCTCCTCTTCCCATAAAATAGTTCGCAAAATCCTTTGCGATTTGACCAAAAATAGCCCAAAATCTCTTCCATAAAGAGAAAGAGGCAAAGGAAAAAGAGAAAGCTTTATTCCCTTACCTCTGCCCAGGCGAACGGCATCGACACCATGTGCTCCCCTACGGTTACCCCCGCGTTTCGCCAGTCACACACAGTCTTTTGATTTCTTCTAATTTAACAAATTCCCCTAAAAGATTCAATCATTATTTCAAAATTCACCAAGTTATTTATTTTCCAAATCTCACGGTACTTTTCTTAAATAATTTTTTCTTTCTATTATTCCTTCTTCCATTCATACTCTTATTCTACTAAAAAAGCTGTACGCCTTACCTAGCATGGGAAAGACTGGATATTTCTATAGCAGATTAGGCTGCTTTTACTTTTAGCATTTCTATTGCAAAAAAACACCAACTAATTCACTTCTAATGTATATTTATAGATGGTTGCCATGAAGGGGCTCATAATGCATATAAAGTTTAAGCAAAGAAAATTAGGACACAGCAAATTCTTATTTATTAAAATATGCTGTCCTCAAAAATTGGGACCAGCATATATAATAAATTCTCCTAAAAAGATAGCTTGGCATTTAATGCCCTTTTTGAAAATAGGCTCATTTCGAAAAAAATGCTATTATGATACCAAATGAACTAGGGGGATATACAAGTTGAATAAGGTTGTAAATGTAGTTGCAGGAATCATTGAAAACGAACAAAACGAAATATTATGTGCTCTTCGTTCACCAATAATGTCCTTGCCAAATAGATGGGAGTTCCCAGGAGGAAAAATTGAAGCAGGGGAAAATACCTTTACAGCTATAGAAAGAGAAATAATGGAGGAGCTTGGGTGCACTATTCAGGCAACAGAGGTCTTTCATATAAACACACATGAATATGATTCTTTTACCATTACATTAACTTGTGTGAAGGCAGCTATCGTCTCTGGCACTCCGGTAGCTAGTGAGCATGCCAAGTTGATTTGGCTAAAAAGGGATAGCTTGGAATCATTAAACTGGGCTCCTGCCGATATTCCAGCGGTTCAAGAATTAATGAGACAATAAACCATAATACTTATTCACACGCTCCATATACATGCCTTCACTTTTGCAAATGTATAAGCTCTTGCTGAAATTATTATATTCATAAGCATCCAAAAACAGCTTGTTCATCTGTTTTTGGATGTAGATTTTATTTTTTTACAGCAGGCAAAACACCTGCTTCTGTCAATATAGCTTTAACTTGCTCCTGTTTCTCTTGACTAAGCGGTGTTGATGGAGGCAGTACATATGTTGAAATGTTCAAACCGCACAGCTTTATCGCCTCTTTGATTACATTTACAAATGGGCTGTCAAGCTTGTATAGCTGCGGGAGGATGGCCAGTTGTTTGTATAGAGAAGTGGCTTCTGTTATGTCGCCATCTATGTAGGAACGATAAATGCCAACAGACAATTGTGGTGCAAAGTTACCGCTTGCAGAAATTGTGCCGTCTCCGCCAAGCTGGAGGGTATTTAACAGGTGATCATCATAGCCGCATAAAACGGAAAACTGCGGATGCTTACCTTTTACTTGCAGAATCATATCCCGAATATGGCCAATCGAATCAACCGTTTCCTTTATCCCAACAATATGAGGATAGTGATCGACAAGGCGGGCCACAAATTCAGGGCTCAAGTCTTGGCCTGTAAGATTCGGAAAATTATAAAGAAGAATGGGCAGGTCAACGGCTTCTGCAATATCACTAAAATAGCCAAAAAGATTTTCTTCCGTCAAGCTCCAATAATAAGGGTTTATTACCATTACTCCGTCAGCGCCAATTTTTTGAGCATGCTTGCTTAAGCTCACCGCTTCCCTTGCATTCGTACTGCCTGTTCCAATCAATACAGGTACCCTTTTGTTTACATAACCGACAGCAAACTCTGCTGTTTCCATCCTTTCCTCTGTGGACATTTGACTGAACTCACCACCGGTTCCGAGAAACAACAAGCCATTTACACCAGCGTCGATTAGCTTGTCAATTAAATGCCCCATTTCCACTTCACTAAGCCTTCCCTCCTTATCAAAAATCGTTGATACTGGGGGAATGATTCCACTGAATTTGTTCATTTCGTAATCCTCCTTTTCCGCTTGAATGTTCTCAGCCAAGAATAATAAAAACTGATTATGTAGTTTGATTATAACAGTGCTATTTTCATAATGTAAACACTTACATTTTTATTTTAAAAAACAAGCATGAAATAAAACTCACACTTGTTTCGTAAATTTTTTATATACCTATTATGCCTTTATATCCTTTAAAAACTGATGGACTGCTTCCTCTTTCGTTGCCCAAGAGGTTACTAAACGGATTGTCGATCTTTCTGCATCAAATTTACTCCATACTATAAAAGCATAATTTTTTTGCAGCTTTTGAATTCGTTCATTAGGTAAAATCGGAAAAATTTGATTTGTCGGAGAATCGATCAAAAATTCAATATTCTCCTTTTGCAGGCCTTCTCTTAAAAGACCAGCCATTTTGTTCGCATGTTCGGCAAGCTCAAAGAATAAATCATCACGGAATAGCTCTAAAAACTGGATGCCTAGTAATCTGCCTTTTGCCAGTAATGCTCCCTTTTGCTTAATATGATAGCGGAAATCTGCTTTCAAATCTTCACGAACAATAACTAGCGCTTCTCCAAGCAAAGCACCGTTTTTCGTGCCGCCAATGTAAAAGGCATCGACAAGATTAGGTAAATCACTTAATTGAAGATCATTGTTATCAGCACATAATGCAGACCCTAGTCTAGCTCCGTCCAAAAACAACAACAGATTATGATTGGCACAGAAGCTCTTCAATTCTTGCAGCTCGCTTTTTTGATAGATAGAGCCGATTTCTGTTGAATTAGATATGTATACAAGCTTTGGCTTGACCATATGTTCATCCGTATGTTCATCAAGCACCTGCTGAATATAAGCCGGTGTCAGCTTGCCATCCTCTGTGTCAATTGTGACAACCTTATGACCTGTCGCCTCAATTGCTCCTGTTTCATGAACAAATATATGACCGCTTGCTGGTGCAATCGCAGCTTCATGCGGTCTTAAAAAAGCCGATATCGCTGTAAGATTAGTTTGTGTCCCACCAGAAAGCAAATGAATATCTACATCCGTATTCTCCATTTTTTCTTTTATAAGATCAATTGCTTGCAGTGTAAAGCTATCCTCCCCGTAACCTGCTTCCTGTACAAGATTTGTTTCTATAAGTCCTTGCAGGATCTTGGGATGAGCCCCTTCACTATAATCGTTTTTAAAGCTGTACATCTTATGCCTCCAGTCTGGCAATAAAAAAATTGCCTAAAAAAAAATAGTACCTGTACTAATTATATTCGTTTTCCTAAATAAAAAAAATCCCATTATTTAAAATGGGATTTTTTTATTTAAACCGCAACCTCATCTTCACTCTTTTTAGCTGCCTTCTTTTTGGCCGGAAGCTTATTTGCAGCTAATGTAATCAGAAATGCTACGATAAGCGGCACTGCCATGGCAATGATGAAGCCTGTAATATTATTAGACAGAAAAGGTGCTGTAAAGGATGGCACATAAGCAGTTCCCCTTACATTAAACAGTCCGACAAGTGCTCCGCCTATTCCTGCAGACACAAGCGCTCCGCCAAAGACAATTTTATTAGAAAACATAAACGGATAGGCTGATTCAACGAATGTGCCAAAGCCCATATTAATTAAAAAGCCCGGTGCTGCAACAGCACTTTCGCCTCTGTCTCTTGGTGCAATGATGTTGGCAAGATTAATTCCTGCTGCTACCATAACTAAGCCGACCATATCGACAGCTCCTAAAAAGCTGTTGCCTGTTTTCTCCATTTCAAGCAGCACAATCGGCAGGATAGCGGCATGGTACACTCCACCTAAAATCGCCGGCCATATGAGCACACCTGCAAGTACGCCTGCAAGGATTGGATTAAATGCTACCGTTTGTTCAATGATCTCTTTAATTAAGTTTCCGGCTTGCAGTGCAACAGGGCCAATTAAATAGTAAACAATTAATCCAGCAATAAGTCCTGATAATCCACCGCTGACAATATTAACCGTTGTAATCGGAAATTTCCATTCGATACATTTGCGGAAGAAGAATTGCACGAGAATACCTGCGGCAATCCCTCCGATTATCCCGCCGATGATCCCACCTTGCACAGATAAGACACCTGCAATAACGCCTGCAATAATAGATACTTCATCCAATTCAGAAACTTGTTTAGCTGCAATAACTGCCAGCATAACTGGCAAGGCGTTTATCATTAAATCAAAAATATCAGTTAAGCCTTTTAATGCTGGTATTTGGCTGACTGCAAGAATAAGAGCCATCGCAATAAACCCTGGCAAAGACGAAACCATGATGCCTCTTATATTAATATTTTTCCACGGAGCTGCATTTGTTTGTTGAGCCTTTTCGTATGAACCGATGATTGGGTTAAACTTTATGTTCCAATGCTTACACAGGGAGGATATGAATGAAATGGCTCTTGTTCTGCTTGTTGACCCTGTCGTTCCAGAGGACGAAATAACATTTGCGCCCATTGAAGTCATTGCAGCCATAGAGGTTCCCCCTGTTCCCACAATCGGCAGCTTACTCTCAATGGCGGCAGCTAATGTTTCCTTGTTGACAGCTTTCGTGTCAGCACTCATCGCAATAATGCCGTCCACTTCCCCATTTCTTATGCTGTCTGCAATCATTTGATCAAGCTTTGCTGCTTCATGGTTAACCTCTTTTAAGGATGCCTCGAACAGAGGAAGCACAGCGTTCTCTTTATAGCCGTATATCCCGGCGGCTGTATTACTTTTAGCAGTATCCATCGATTCCTTTGCAGCGATAAACTGGATATTTTTCACATTCAATCCAGCTGCATGTGCTTGCTTTAATATTTCTTCCAATAGCTGTACTGGTTTAGCACCGCCGAGATTAAACAAGTTGCCGCCACTGCTGCCAATAATGACAATATTCTTCATGCATATCATCCCTTTTAATAGTATATGTATAAACTAACGCTTCTTTAGTTTGGTAGTTTGGTAAAGTGCTACCATACTAAAATAACATACATAGGTTAAATTCTCTAGTTATTTTTTGATAATTTAGAAGTATTTAAATTCGTATATATGTCTTAACTTGTAAATGCTTAGAGATAATTTTCTGGAGGAATTATCATTGACGATTAATTGGTGGATTCGGGCTTCAATTGGAATCATTCCAGTTGTTGCTTCAGTTTCACTCTCTTTATTTGTTAAATAACAATATACAAAAAAGCCTGTCACTCTTATCAGAATAGTGACAGGCTTGCTTTTATAGTTTATACAAAATTGCTCCGCTCACTAAAAGCACGGAACCTAACAGCAAGAAGTTAAAAATGCTTGTAGCTGTATCAGGCAGGCTGCTGCCTTTTTGTCCATTTTTGTGCTCCTCTTTCACTTGCTTATTTGTATCATTTTTTTCTGATTCTTGTTTTGGTTCCTCTTGGTTTACAGGAGTTGCACTGCTTTCCTCTTCATCTGCAGGCACTTCCTCCTGCTCGGTGGAGTCCTCTCCTTGATCGTCCTGTGCAGGTGGCGGTGTCTGCTCTTCCTCTTCACCAGCCTCCTCGTAATCCGCGGTCTTCACGAAGGAGAAATCATCCAGGCTTCCCCACGCGCCGGCGTTCGCTTGAATGCTTGCACCGATTGTAACCGTTCCATCTAAGACAAGAATATCGCTAATTTTCGGGTTTGCCCAATTATTCCACCCAGTAACATTAGTTGGCTCATCATATTGTTTATCAGTCGCTTTTACATACAGTTGCATGTCGGCAGCAGCTGCATCTCCGCCTTGAATAAACATGGAAGCATCATAATAGCCTGGGGACAGTCCTGTGATTGTCTGTTCAACAGTGAAATCCACGCCATCTGCTGAATAGAAATGCAATGAATGCTCGCCAGATTTTGCATCAGAAGCATTTTTCAAAAAGTCAGCATGTGGTGTTAGACTATTAGTATAGGCAATAGTCCACATGCTTTTGTCTTCCTCTTCAAAGCTTGCATTCTGCACATAGTTTTCTGGTTTAATAGTCAGATTTGCTTTAACGGTCATTTCGTTTTCCACTGTGCCATTTATGACATAATTACCTATTCCTGCTTGGATTGCTGCATTTAATGCCTTTTCATCCCAAGTAACAGCAACCGCTCCTTCTGTGCCATCATTATAAACAGCTGTTACAGTTTCAGGAAGCTTAATTGCTTCACCTGCTGCTGCCTCTATTGTAACCTCGGTCAGCTTTTCGATTTTTAATGGAGCCACCGCGCCTGTATTCACGTAGTTAAATACATTTAACGAAGCAAGCGGTTTTCCGTCAAAGTCGAATAACGCCTGGTTATCGACAGCACTTCCGCCGAACCACACGCCGGCATCATGAGAATCATATTCTGCAGCAAAGCTGGATGCCCAGCCAGAGCCATACTTCTCCCAAATCGCTTTATTTTGTGCTAAATTTTCCGGTGTGCCGACTGGAATCCAAGCAGGCTCCCAATAAAACACGCCAATGCCAGCATCACCTATATCGGCAACAGCCTTGATGACATCTCGGACTGCAGTTGCTTGTCCTTGAATGGTGACAGGATAATTTAATGTTTGCCCAGTGCTTTTTGGTGCTGTATTTTCATGGCCGTCACCATCATCACCTGTATATGTATACGATGTTTCTGCCACCATTACTTTTTTGCCATATGTGTCCGCGACATTTTTCAGAACAGATGTTAAGTTGCTTAATGTTCCATGCCAAAACGGATAGTAGGAGCTTGCAAATACATCATAATCGACATTGTTATCGTCAAGTGTTTTTGCGATTGATGCATAGCGGCCCGCTGTTTCTGGATTAGTGAAATGCAATGCTGTCAGAATGTTTGAATCCACTTCCTTGATTGCCCTGCTGCCTTCCTTAAACAGCTCAGACATTTTTGTCCAGTCCTTTTCTCCAACAAATCCACCGTTCGTTTCATTGCCAACCTGGACCATGCCGATATCAATGCCTTCGTTAAGCAATGCTTGCAGACTGTCCTTCGTATATGAATATAATGCTTTTTTCTTATCCTCAAAGCTTAAACTTGCCCATGCTTTTGGTGCCTGCTGTTTAGCAGGATCTGCCCAGAAATCAGAATAATGGAAGTCTACTAGCAGCTTCATTCCTTGTGCTGTAGCCCTTTTTCCGATTTCCTTTGCCTTTTCCAGATCATTCGTTCCACCGCCATAACCATTTCCGCTTGCATCATATGGGTCGTTCCAGATGCGGACACGTACATAATTGACGCCTGAATCAGCCAATGTCTTGAAAATATCCTGCTCTTGACCCTCTTGATTGTAATACTTCACCCCACTGTTTTCTTGGGAAATAATACTCGATACATCGACACCTTTAATAAAATCATCTTTTAACCCATCGACTTTTTCAACAAAAATATCACTTTGCACTGGTTCATTTGCACCATCCACCTTTACGAGTGAAAAACCATCCAAATAACCCCATGAATTTGGCTCGCCTGAAATTTCAGCACCGAATTCAACATTTGCTGTATCCTGAGACAGCTCAAACGTCAAAGTTTGCGTTTCCCAGTTGTTATAGCCTTTTGTGACAGCCTGACTTGTTTTGCTTGAACCGGCAAACAGTACAAGCTGTCCAGCTTCTTTATCTGCTCCACCCATTGCTTTCACTGTTAATTCATACTTCCCAGCAGGTAGCGTTTCAGCTGCTTGCTTCACTGTAAAGGTTTGTTTGCTTGCAGTGTCCTTTACCCAATACTTCAATGCATACTGACCTTCAGCAGGGCTTATCCATTCGTCTGATGCATAAGCAAAATGCTGCACCTCTACCTGACTATCATCTAAATTAGGAAAGCTCCAGGATCCGTCTGTCCAAAAGTCCGTTTCCATTCCACCATTAACTGCATAGCTGTTGTCTGCTGCTTTTGTATATGTCGGCAATAGACTTATCATTAAAATTAATACATATAATAAAGGAAGTATTTTCTTCGATTTACCGTACTTCTTGTTCATCAATATCACCTCTAATAAGTAAAATTTCACAAAAAAAAAGAGAATCCGAGCTACAGCGCAGTGCTTAATACAGTCATTTTTTAAAATGATGCATGATACTCCTTGCTGTGCTCGCATTCTCTTGCTAACCATTAGCCTTTTACTTTCTCTACTATTCTCACTTCATACTTATCTAGCTTTATGCTGCCATGAAGCTGTTCGCCTGTAATGACATCCTTCACTTCACTGCCAAGAACAAGTGGCTGCGTTTCTTCAGTAAAGTTCATTATAAAGAGATATTCTTTGCCTTCCTCTTGTCTCGCTTGAACAGATACTCCACTGCCATGTGTTATAGCATAATCTGGCTTTAACGACAGCTCTTCGATAAGCTTGCCGTAAAAGGCACGATGGAACTCATCGTCTAATCGGCCGCCGATATAATATGCTTTTCCACTTTCATAAGCATTGCTTGTTACTGCTGCTGTCTCGGCATAAAAATCTTCTTTGTAAACACCCTCCACATTAGCTGAGGCAATATTCAATACTGTCGCATAATCCTTCAGTACATAATCCTTCCCATCGTAATGGACAATATTAGCATCTTTCGGATAAAGGGTATCTGTCTCAACTGGATTCAAACCGAACACCTCTTGCAGGTCCTTATGCCAGCCTTTCATATAGGTTAAATCATGCTCATTCACGATTCCGCTTATATAGGTCATGATTAATGTACCGCCATTTGCCACATATTCCTTTAAGCGGGCAATTGTCTCTTCACTTGCTAAATAGAGCATCGGCACAACCAGCAAACGATATTTAGAGAAATCATTTTCTTTTGTAATCACATCAACTGGAACATCCTGCTCCCAGAATGTGCGATAATGCTGCTGCAATGTTTGCGGATATTGCTTCGTGTCTAACCCGTAGCCTTGCGCATCATTCAACGCCCAGTTATTTTCCCAATCATACAGGATGGCTGTATCAGCCTTGCGGTTGGTACCGACAATATCAGTCAGCTTTTCTAGTGTTTTACCGACTTTGGCAACTTCCTGGAACACCCTATTATCTTGACTGTTATCATGATCAACAACAGCGCCATGGAACTTCTCTGATGAGCCGCGCGATTTACGCCACTGGAAGTATAGAACGCTGTCAGAACCATGTGCAACCATTTGCATGGAAGAAAGCAAATGCATGCCAGGACGTTTCGCTTTATTGACTTTATGCCAGTTAACAGCACTTGGAGTTGACTCCATCAGCAAAAACGGCTGCTCCTTCAAGCTGCGGAATAAATCATTGATAAACCCTACCTTCACCGCTAAATCTGCAGTTGTTTCCCAGTCGTTATGCCATGCAGGATAGGCATCCCAGCTGATGACATCAACGTGACGTGCAAACTTGCTGTAATCAAGGCTTTGGAATGGAATTAAATCAAATGTATCTGCCATCAAGTTTGTCGTTATCGGAATGTCTGGTGAAATTTCCTTAATTGGAACAATTTCATTCTCAAAAAAGTCAATCGTCTGGTCTGTCACAAACCTGCGCCAATCCAAGTTTAAGCCGTGAACTGCATTCTCTCCAATCGAAGAAGGAGATTCAATTTGGGACCAGTCTGTGTAAGTGTGGCTCCAAAACGGTCCCCACCAAGCATCATTGACAGCCTTTAGGTTATTGTCATACTTCCTCTTCAGCCAGTTGCGAAAAGCTTCCTGACATGTATCACAATGGCATTCTCCGCCATATTCATTGGAAATATGCCACATAAGCAGTGCAGGATGACTACCATATCTTTTTGCAAGTAATCTGTTGATTTGCTGTGTTTTTTCTCTGTACACACTAGATGAGAAGCAATGGTTATGGCGTCCGCCGTGAAGCTGCTTCCTTCTTTGGCCATCAACACGCAGCACCTCAGGATACTTATGGGACATCCATGCAGGTCTTGCACCACTTGGCGTTGCCAATATCACCTTACCGCCAATGCCATGGATTCGTTCAATAACTTCATCGAGCCAATCAAACTTGTAAATGCCTTCCTCTGGCTCCAGCGCGCTCCATGCAAATATACCGAGTGAGAATGTGTTTGTGTGCGCTAACTGCATTAACTTAATGTCTTCAGCCAAAATGTCTGGACGGTCCAGCCACTGATCAGGGTTATAATCGCCGCCATGCAGCATGAATTTAGCATTTGTAACAAATGACTTCTCTTTGTTTGCCATAAAAGTCTCCTTTTTGTTTCCTTATTTTTAGTTAACCTTTTGTTCCACCTGCAGTCAGACCTGATACAAAGTTCTTTTGCAGCAAAATGAAGATAATGGCAATCGGGATACTTATTAAAATCGCTCCGGCAGCAAATGTAGTATAGCTTGCACCCATTACTTCATTAACAAGATTGTACAGACCAATCGGCAATGTGTAGGATTCTGGTGTCCGCAGAATGGTTGATGACAAAACGAAATCTCCTAACGGTCCGGTAAATCCGTTCATTGCTACAACAGCAATCATTGGTCTTGATAACGGCATGAGAATCTGCCAAAAGATCCTTGTATTGCTTGCACCATCAATTTTGGCACTTTCATCAAGGTCCATCGGTATGGAATCCATATACCCCTTCATTAAATACGTATTCATTGGGATTTGTCCGCCAATATACAACAGAATCAAGAGCCAATGGCTGTTCATAAGTCCAAGCAGCTGTGCCAAAACAAACAATGCAATCAATGCGGAGAACTGTGGAATCATTTGCAGCAGCAAAAATACAGTAAGTGCATTTTTTCTGCCTTTAAAACGGAAACGAGAAAACGCATATGCTGTGAATGACACGCTGATGACCGTTCCAATCATCGTAAATATGCTGATTTTCAGCGAGTTCATATACCAATTAGCATATTGTAAACTCTCTTTGCCTGCGAACAGCTCTTTATAATGATCCAACGTCGGATTGCTCGGAATAATGGACGTACTGATAAGGCTGTTGCCTGGATTAAAGCTTGCTCCGACTGTCCAAAGCAATGGATATATGATAATAATTGTCATAAAAGCCAAGATGCAATAGGAGACAAGGAGCCGTAGGATTTTTTTTTGCTTCATATTTGTCTTCATCTCTTATGCTCCTTCTTTAAACGAATTTGTGCGTCTAAACTGCCATAGTGCGATCGCAATAACAAATACAGACAGCAGTATGGTCAATGCTGCAGCCAAAGAATATTGACTTGATTGCATTGTCAGCTTATAAATCCATGACACTAGAATATCCGTTCCCCCTGCTGTGGAACCTGGCACTGCAGGACCTCCACCATTAAATAGATAGATAATGTTGAAGTTATTAAAGTTGAACGTAAACTGTGTAATGATAATTGGAGCCATCGCAATCAATATCATCGGCATGGTAATATGCTTAAATTTAGCAAAAATACTTGCACCATCAATGGTAGCTGCTTCATATAAATCGTCAGGAATAGACTGAAGCACCCCTGTTGTTACAAGGAATATATAAGGAAAACCAAGCCAGCCTTGCATCAGAATCAATGCGAGCTTTGACCAGCCAGCATCTGTCATCCATGGAACAGGCCCGATTCCCAATGCTGCTAATATATCGTTGTTGATCGCACCAAAGCTGTCATTAAAAAGCCCGGCAAAAATTAGAATCGTTACAAATCCAGGCACTGCCCAAGGTAATACAAGGATTGTACGGAAAAACTTCTTAAAGCGAATTTCCTTTTGGTTAACAAGAACCGCCAGTCCAATGCCAATACTGACTTGTACAGTTGACGCTACAAGTGTCCACACGACTGTCCATGCAAGGACATCAAAAAATGTAGAACGCCATATATCGACTGTAAAAATTTCAGCAAATGTTTTTAAACCAACCCAATCAGTTAAATGTGCTGGTGGGGAGTGGTATAGATCATAGTTCGTAAATGCTAAGGCAAAACTGAATAAAATGGGGAAAATGACGGCGAAAATTAAGATGAACAAGGAAGGACCACTCACAAGATATGGATAACCTTGTGCAATCAAATTATGATACTGGTCTTTTAAGGAGCTTAATTCCATGTTTTCATCACGTAATTTTCCATTTTTGTAGGCATCCTTTAGATTGAAGTAATAAATTGCCAATCCAAAACAAGTTACGATGATGGCAATGATCCCTTCTGCCAAAAGGAAAATGGAATTATCACGAGGCACCTCTGTTCCTAATGTGAATATTCCCCAAAAACCCATATTGAGCAAATCTCCAAATACTAAAAAGAACATAATGCCTATTAAAAGTAACAAAAGTCCCTTAACCCATTGTTTGTTATAAAACTGTCCCACTCCGGGAATAATTGATAGAATAAGAGCTTTATTGCGATGTTGCACTTTTTTCACCCCTTGAGTATCCGACTTTATGTAGTGAGCCGGAATTATGCAGTGCCAAACATGGAATGTTTGGCACTAGCCTTTTGTTTAGTTTCCGCTATGCTTCGCTTCAATCTGTCCTTTAACTGTCTCAACTGCCTGTTCTAGTGCATCTTTAGGCTCTGCCTTGCCTGTTGCGATCGTTTGCAGGGCAGCATCTACCGGTGTCCAAACTTCATTCATTTCCGGGATATTCGGTGTAAGCTCAGAAAATTGAGATTGCTCTGCAACTGCTTTAGCTACTTCACTTTCTTTTACAGCTGGATCATCTGCCAACGCCTGTACAGCTGGCACTTCTTGTGTCAGTTCAAATCTTGTTTTTGAATTTTCTTCATTCGTCAAATATACGGCAAGCTTTTCTGCAAGTTCTGCATTTTGTGAATAAGTACTAACGTTATAGCTTTTCACTCCAATAAATGCACTCATGTTTTTACCGTTTGAAAGCTCAGGCAATTTAACAACACCATAGTTAATTCCTGCTTTTTTGAATGGCTCCACATTCCAAGGACCGGAAATAATCGCTGCTGCCTTCCCTTCTGTAAACAGGGATTCTAGTACGTTAATTCCTTGTTCGCCGATAATTCCTGCTGGGAATAATCCTTCTTTATAAAACTTTTGGATGTATTCCGCGCCTTCCAATGCACCTGCACTATTCAAACCAATATCTTCCGGATTATAGGCACCGCTTCCATCTTTACCGAAAATATAGCCGCCATAGCCGCTCATTACACTTTGTGCGTAATAAATCTGGTCAAATAAAGCAAGGAAGCCGTATTTATCTCCAGATGTATTTTGCTTCGAATATTCATACCATTCATCTAATGTTTTTGGCAGTTTATCCTCAGAAATCAAATCTTTATTATAATAAAGGACTGTTGTTTCAACTGCTTTTGGCAAGCCGTATACTTTTCCATCAACCAGCTGTGACTGTAGTGCTGCTTCTGTATAAATAGATTGAGTGCTATCGTCAACAGCAAGCTCTTTAATCAATCCCTCTGTAACAGCTGTTCCAATTTGGTCACCTGCCATTGTTAAAACATCTGGTCCCGTTCCTGCTGGTCCATCTAACCGCAAATCCTCAATTTGTTTTGCATATGGTTTTTCGACAATTTTTACGGTGACATCATTTTCTTCCTCAAACTTTGCTACAATGTCTTTAATACCTGCTGATTTTTCAATATCTTCCCAGACTAATAGATCATAGTCTTTATTCGAGGAAGCTTTCTGGCCGCTTGAGCCTCCGCTTTCGTCAGGTCCGCAGGCTGCTAGTGATAAAGTTAAGGCAATACCGCCTATTAGGCTGAAATACTTTTGGAACTTTTTCATATATGGGACATCCTTTCCAATAGTTATCCTATTTGTAAGTTTATTGGTGAAAGCGTTTCACTAAAATCAATATAGCACCGACAACAAAATATGTAAACAATTAATTTACTTTATTAAGTAAATAATTTTACGAAACTATTTTTCTGCACAAAAAACCGACACTTCTTTTAAGTGTCGGTTTTTTGTTAATTTGTACTTCTCCTAACGATAAGCTCTGAGCCGAGATATAATGTTTTTACAATTTTTCTTTTATCAAGAACTCTTTCTAATAATAAGGCAATGGCGTTTTTACATATCTCCTTCATATCAATATGAAAGGTTGTTAATGGAGGCGATATGTACTTTGCAATACTGATATTATTTATACTGATAACACTCACCCTGCTTGGAATAGAAATTCCATGTTCATTTAATGCCTGGAGACTCCCAACAGCGATTGGATCAGCTGCTGTGAAGAAGGCTGTCGGCATGTCGTCTCCTAGCTTTTGGATTGCTCTTGACATTAGTGTATAACCATTTTCCACCGAAAATCCTCTTTGGCAAAAAATGTACTTTTCATTAAGCAATCCTCTTTCCTGCATGATTTCACGGAACATTTTTTCTCTTATATCCATTTCGTCCTCATCTGTATTTGGATTATGATAAGTTCCGCTTATTAAACCGATTTCTTTATGGCCCTTTTCCATTAGAAAATCGATTGTTTTTTTTGTTATTTGTGCCAAATCAGGACGAACGGAGTCATAGTGATCAGAATCAGGAGTCGTATCAATAAACACTCCATTCGCTGTAATCCCTCTTAGGTACGCTAATTCGGCATCAGAAAAAGAGCCGACTGCAATAAATCCTTCTATTGTATCTGGAATATTTTCGATTCCTTCTGATATTTTATATGTAGACATTTCCACGTTTGCTTTTTTTGCTGACTTTTCAATTTCAAGCCTCATATCCTTGAAATAAATATCCTCCAGCTCTTCTGTATCTGTCAGCCAATATAAAAAAGCAATATTTTTCACAAGTGGCCTTACAGTCTTTTTTCGGTAATTAAGCTTTTCTGCCACTTCATAAATTTTCTCTCTCGTTTCATCCGGTACAGATAAGTTTTTATCGTTATTTAAAACGCGCGAAACGGTCGAAACGGAAAATCCCGATTCCTCTGCAATATCTTTAATGGTAGCCATCTTTTACCTCCATGCCATTATCATTGACCATTTTTCTTTGATGTAATGAAATAAATAATATCTTTTTAGTATCAGTAAATTTTTTTACTTATTTTTTACTAAATTATATTAAATATTGATTCTTATGTAAACTCTTTTTTAAAAACACGCTAATTTTTAAATTTAAAAGGATTTTTATTGCGTCCCTAGAAGATTAGTAGTAATCTGAACATAGACTTAATTAAATTAATTAACAAAGTTAAAATACAGTCTAAAACAGGAGGCTATTATGAATACAAATTTTCCTTTACTCGAAACATTTCAGTCAATTTTTCATACAGATAAGAAGCCACGGACGTTTTTTGCACCAGGCAGAATTAACCTGATTGGTGAACATACTGACTATAATGGCGGCCATGTCTTCCCTGCTTCTATTTCGTATGGAACATATGCATTAGCAATAAAACGCAATGATTCTAAGTTTCGTTTTTATTCTGCGAACTTTTCTGAGAGCGGTATCATTGAATGTGATTTAGCTGCATTAGAATACAAAAGGTCCGATGATTGGGCGAATTATCCGAAAGGAATGATTCTTCATTTACAAAAGGCCGGCTTTCCAATCGATTCAGGTGCAGATATCTTATTTTATGGGAATATTCCTAATGGTGCTGGACTATCCTCCTCCGCTTCTATCGAGCTTGTAACAGGCGTCCTTCTTCAAGGGCTTTTCGACCTTTCCATTGAAAGGATACCGATGATTAAGCTTGGCCAACAGGTTGAAAATGAATACATCGGTGTTAACAGCGGAATCATGGACCAGTTTGCAATCGGAATGGGCAAAAAGGATTCTGCCATTCTACTAAACTGCCAAACATTAGAATATAAATATGCACCAATTCAGTTAGCAAACCATGTAATTATGATTATAAATACAAATAAGCAGCGCACCCTTGCCGGTTCGAAATATAATGAACGCCGCTCGCAATGTGAAGCCGCATTGCGTGATTTGCAATCAGAGCTTAAGATTGAAAGTTTGGGTGAATTAACACCAGAAGTTTTCGAGAAGGCACAGCATCTTATTAAAGATCCTATTAACCAAAAAAGAGCGAAACACGCTGTTTATGAAAATGCGCGAACATTGGAAGCGCTCTCTGAATTAAATAACGGTAATTTAACTAGATTCGGTGAGCTTATGAACCAATCACACACAAGCCTTAAAGACGATTACGAAGTAACTGGTATAGAGCTGGATACAATTGTAGAGGCCGCCTGGGGTCAAGCTGGAGTAATCGGTGCACGTATGACTGGTGCTGGGTTTGGCGGTTGTGCGATTGCCATTGTTGAAAAGGATAAACATGAGGACTTTAAAAAGAATATTAATGACATTTATAAAGAAAAAATTGGCTATGAGGCTTCCTTTTACACAGCAGCTATCGGTGATGGAGCAAAAGAAATTTAAAAAGGTGGGTTAATTTATGAGCATTTTAGTTGTTGGCGGGGCAGGATATGTCGGTTCACATGCTGTCCATCAGCTCCATGATCTTGGAGAAAAAGTAGTTGTTATTGATAACTTGGAGACTGGCAACAAGCAAGCATTACATCCTAATGCAATCTTTTACGAGGGGGATATACGCGATATAGATTTTCTTCGCACAGTGTTTGCAAAGGAAGAAATCAATGCTGTTATTCACTTTGCCGCAAACTCACTTGTTGGGGAGTCAATGGAAAATCCCCTTAAATATTATGATAATAATGTGCACGGAACGCAATTGCTCCTGCAGACAATGGTTGAATTTAATGTAAAAAACATTGTATTTTCCTCAACAGCTGCAACCTATGGAGAGCCAAATACTGTGCCGATTACGGAGGATATGCCGACTAATCCTGCTAATCCTTACGGAGAAACAAAGCGGGCGATGGAGAAAATGATGGAATGGGCCGATAAAGCGTATGGTATAAAATACGTTTCTCTTCGTTATTTCAATGTGGCAGGTGCAAGAAGTACTGGGGAAATCGGAGAAGACCATGACCCTGAGACACATCTTATCCCAATTATCCTACAGGCTGCATTAAACAAACGCCCTTCAGTCATGATATATGGTGATGACTATAATACACCTGACGGCACATGCATCAGAGATTATATTCATGTGGAAGATCTCATTGATGCCCATTTATTAGCCTTAAACTATTTAAAAGCGAACGGAAGCAGTGATATTTTTAATCTAGGCAGCAGCCAAGGCTTTTCGGTTAAAGAGCTCATTGCTGCAGCACGGAAAATAACAGGACGAGAAATCCCTGCTGTTATTGGTCCGCGCCGCGCCGGTGATCCAAGCACTTTGATTGCAAGCTCGCTTAAGGCGAGACAAGTGTTAGGCTGGAATCCTACACGCACATCGATTGAGCAAATTGTAAGTGATGCTTGGAGCTGGCATTTGTCCCATCCGGACGGGTATTTAAAGGAAGTGAACATATGATATTTGCTTATATCGACACGCTTGTTCTTAAAGCACAAGAGGCAAAGCTTATGGAGTCCGCAGATGCCATATATGCTAGAAACCAAGTGCTACAGCTCTTAAAGCTTGATGATTATACAGAGGAGATTGCTAGTGAGGATTTATCTCAGCACACAATTGCCGACATAATCGACTGGATTGTTTCCTATGCGACAACTCAAGGTGTCATCGAGAATCTAGTAGATATAAAGGAAATTTTGGCTGCCAATATCATGAACTGTTTTTTGGCACGCCCCTCTGTTATTAGAGATACCTTTTACAAGAAATATAAAGAATCTCCTGTTGCTGCAACGGAATATTTTTACGAACTGAGCAAGAACAGCAATTATATTCAATTGAATCGAATCAAAAATAATATTTCTTATAAAATGGATACAGATTATGGACTTATGGACATTACGATTAATTTATCAAAGCCGGAAAAGGACCCGGAGGAAATTAAGCGGGAACGTGCGCTGAAACAAGATGTCAAATATCCAAAGTGCCTCCTTTGTAAGGAAAACGAAGGATATGCAGGTCGAATCGGCCACCCTGCCAGATCGAACCACCGTATTATTCCATTAGAGCTTGCTGGTGAGACATGGAATTTACAATACTCACCTTACGTTTATTACAATGAGCATAGCATCGTGTTTTCAGACGAACATAGGGATATGAAAATTGATCGCCATGCCTTTGAAAGGCTGCTGCTTTTTACAAAACAGTATCCACATTATTTCATTGGCTCTAACGCAGATTTACCAATTGTCGGTGGCTCCATCCTTAGCCATGACCATTATCAAGGCGGTTCTTATGAGTTTGCAATGACAAGAGCAGAGGAAAGCTTCGCATTTACCTTAACAGGCTTTCCGCATATTGCTGCATCTGTTTTGAAATGGCCAATGTCAGTCATAAGGCTAAAAGGAAAAAACATCGCAGACCTAGTTGATGCAGGAGACTTTATTCTCAAAACGTGGCGAAGCTATACAGATAAACAAGCAAATATTCATGCATATACAGATGATGTTCCACATAACACGATTACTCCAATTGCGAGAAATCGGGATGGTTATTTTGAGCTAGACCTTGTTTTGCGAAATAATCGGACGACAGATGAGCATCCTCTTGGCATCTTTCATCCCCATGCAGATGTTCATCATATCAAAAAGGAGAACATTGGGTTGATTGAGGTAATGGGTCTTGCCGTTCTTCCGCCACGACTTAAGGAAGAGCTTCATGAAATCACATTGCTTTTACTCGGCAAAGAGAATAACGTCAATGAATATCATCAAGACTGGGCAAATAACATGGTAAAAGAATATGGGACAATATCGTCATTAGAAGAAGCAGAACAAATTGTTCGAAAAGAGCTAAGTAAAAAGTTCGTTAGAGTACTTGAGGATGCGGGTGTTTTTAAAGAAAGAAAATCTTTTCAAGCCTTCCTCGACACATTGAACTAGCACAATAAAGCTGAACCAATTTGGTTCAGCTTTTTAGCTTTGGTCAAACAGCTCAACAAGCAATAAGGAAACAGCTCCAAGGACGGTTGCATCATCCCCTAAGCTCGTGGCTATCACTTCTGTTTTCGCCGCTGTCTTCGTTAAGGCTGTCTTTTCAATTTTTCGTTTGATGGCAGGCAGCAAATAGTGTTTACTTTTCATGACACCGCCGCCCAAAACAATTCTGTCTGGATTCAATAAATGAATGAAGTTCGTTAGACCAATCCCAATCGTTTCGCCAATTTCAGCCAGAAAATCCGCATGCATCTTACTTCCTGTTTGCGCCAAAGCGTAAATTTCCTCGCCTGTAATCCGCTCCCCGCAAAACTCCATCGACCTTTCTGCAATCGCGATTCCACTTACTAATGTTTGAAGGCAGCCGCGATTACCACATTCACAAACAGCACCGTGCAAATCAATGGTCATATGACCGAACTCACCAGCAATGCCTTGCGCTCCATGATGCAGAAGACCATTTAATACGATTCCTGCCCCAACACCTCTGCCAATGTTAATTGCCACCATACTGTCGACACTGCCGTGTCCGCCAAACCACGACTCTCCTAATGCCATTGCTCTTGCATCATTTTCAATCTTAATAGCCAACCCGAATTCCTTCTCAAGGGCCTCTTTCACACGAATATTCCTTAAATTGATATTGGGAGCAACAAGCACCTCTCCTGCCTCTACATCCACAACACCATGCATAGCCATGCCAATCCCGATTACCTGGTCTCTGTCCATTGTGGAACAAGCAAACAGACCGGATACAGCTTGCTTTAATGTTTCGACAAACTCTTCATTTGTAATAGGCATTTGCAGTGCTGCTGTATTACGGTAATAAATTTCGCCCGTTAAATCCGTAATCACACAATCGACTGTTTCAGGACCTGCATCAACCCCAATCGCAAAAAAAGCCTTGCTGTTAATATGAAGCATTGTTGGTTTACGGCCGCCGCTCGATTCCCCAAGCATTGTTTCTATCACAAGACCTTCTGCCATCAACTCCCTGACTATGCTGCTGACAGTTGGGGGAGTCAGCTTTGTTTCCTTAGCAATTTGCGCTCTTGAGATTGGCTCTGACAACCTGATTTTGTTTAAAATGATCGTCTTATTAACAGACTTCATCCATTGAAAACTGCCACGTTCCACTAAAAAATCCTCCATCTAAAAAATCCTTATATATCCCTTATTATAGCACAATAGCCTTAAGCCGCTCTTTCAAAAAGGGTCGGCCTCAGGCTAATTAATAGTATGGATTCAAATGGATAAGCACTTCTTCAATATTGTCATGTTTTTTCATCAGCTTCTTCTTTATTTCACGCGACAGATCATGACCTTCCTTGATTGTTTTGTCATGGTCAATGGAAATTCGTAAATCGACAAGAACATAATGTCCGTGTTCCCTTGCTCTTAGCCTGTCTATTCTTTTCACTTCAGAGAAAGATGCGATGATACTTTCATAATCCTTCAAAATAGCTGAATCAATATTCCGTTCAAGCAAGATATCAAAAGCCTCTTTCAACATTTCCTTCGAAATTTTGAAAATTAAGTATGCCACAATGATACTCGCAACCTTATCACCAAACAGCAAAAACTTTATGTCAAACTTATCCCCAATAATAGAAAGAATAACCCCAACCGCTGCGGCAATGCTTGCGACAATATCGGCCTTGTGGTCAAAGGCAATTGCTTCGATTGCCTTACTCTTTTGTTCCTTAGCAATCTTCATGCTGTACCTGTATAAGTATTCTTTAGCGCCATATGAAATAATCGCAATCCACATTGCAAGTATATTAGGTGCTGTAATCGGATGAAACAGGCCGATAATCGCTTCGTAAACAACATATAATGATACGGCAAACAGAACAATACCGACAATCCCTGATACAATAACCTCTGCTTTTCCATGCCCATACGGATGCTCAAGGTCAGCAGGCTTGTTGGCAATTTTAATTACGAACAACACAATGACAGAGGCAAATACATCTGCAGCAGAGTGAATTCCATCTGCAAAAACTGCATCACTGTTTGCTGCCCAGCCTATTACTAGTTTTCCTATTGTTAATAAAATGTTACTTATAACACTAATCCAAGCTACTTTTTTCGCTAACTGTTCTCTTGTTGACAAAGCCATACTTCCCCTCTAAAAAAATCACCATTGTATCTTACCAAAAGCAGACCTTATGGGTCTAGAGAAAAATTGTTGGTACAAGCCACAACTATTTAACTTGCCAAAACTTCGTTCCTGCATTTAATCTTCCATTTATTGTACGTGCAGCGACAATAATGACCTATTCTTTCACCCTGTTTGCTTTTAGGGGAATGACTCATTTTCTTCAAATTAAGCAAGGAGAATATATGAATGAGGAGAATATATTGCCGCTTAATTATCCGCGGCAATATTCAAAAACTTATTTAGAAATAAACATTTGCGTCCAATAATGCCCTGACGCATAATAACCGACACCAATCTGAGTGAAGGAGCTGCTCAAAATATTTGCTCTGTGTCCGCTTGAATTCATCCACGAAGTAACAACCTGCTGTGCGGTTGTTTGCCCTTTTGCAATATTCTCACCAGCGGATTTATAGCTGATTCCATATGCTTTCATCATATTGAAAGGTGATCCATATGTTGGACTAGTATGGCTGAAATAATTCTTCTGAGCCATATCCATTGATTTATCTCTCGCAACCCTTGATAACTCCCAATTCTCAGTTAAAGGCTTAAGACCCGCTTTTTGCCTCTCAATATTACAAAGACGAATTACTTCACGCTCCACCGTTTTAACAGAGTCAATATTTGGAATGTTCAAGGTTTGGCCTGGATAAATCAAGCTTGGAGTTTTAATTTGGGGGTTCGCCCCAATGATTTCTCGAAGTCCAATTTGATATTTAACAGCTATTTTCCACATAGAATCCCCGCTTTTAACTGTATATGTATCAGCAAAAGCCATTGTAGGAATAGCAACTAAGCATAGTATTGCCATCAATATCTTTTTCATCTTATCACCTCCTTATCGGTGATAAGATGAGTCTTTTTCGGTAAAAATATACAAAAAGATTCCGACAAGAATAAGAAGAAATATCTACATCAAAAAGATGATATTATGGTGACATTTTGGTTAATTAATGATAATATGTTGGTATACAAAATCACCAACAATAGGAGAGGATAATATGCCGTTAATACGCTTTGATATGCTTGAAGGAAGGTCCGAAACAGAAATTACAAAAATATTGGATGTTACTCATCGTGTTATGGTTGAGGCATTCCAGGTACCAGAAAGAGATAGATACCAGATTGTTTCCCAGCACAAACCGTATGAAATGATTGTCCAAGACACTGGACTTGGCTTCTCTAGAAGTGAAAATGTCCTGCTTATCAGCATCACAAGCAGACACAGGACCGCCGACCAAAAGCAAACATTCTACAAAAACCTAACAAACGAGCTTGAACAACATTGTGGAATTACCGCTAATGATGTAATGGTATCCTTTACAATAAACGGGGATGAAGACTGGAGCTTCGGATACGGAGAGGCTCAATTTTTGACTGGCAAACTGACATAATAAAAGGGCAGAGATAACTTCTCTGCCCTTTTGCATCTATATTATAGTGCTAATTTCTCTGCTTGGAATACTTCTGCCTCAAGCGGTGCTGCCAAATATTCTCCAGCTTTAGAAACGAAGCCTTGGAAATGACTGCTTGCATTATGTTGTTCAATTGCTGCTTGATCTTTCCAGCCTTCAATCATGATAAAAGTATTTTCTTCTTCTACACTTTTTACAAGCTGATAAGAAATATTGCCTTCTTCTTCGCGAGACGCTTTAACAAGTGTGCTCACTTCTTCTAAAAATGCTGCTTCTTTACCTTCTTGTAATTTCATTTTTGCATGAATAACAAACATCGTTATTTCCTCCTCATAATCTTCTTTATTATTTAATGGTTACTACAGTATAGTGAAACTCAAAAGATAGACTTAATGAAATGAGCACCAAAAAATGATACCAAACTCTTTAGAGACTTATCCTTTTAAATTTCTACTGTAGATACATTTTTACTAAGGCGTGAAAGCATGTCCAGCAGTATTTCCTGCTCACTGGCACTAAAGCCGCTTAACGTTTGTTCAATAAAGCTTTTTTTCGCTTGGAGCGATGCAGCAATCTCTTGTCTGCCACTATTTGTTAAGCTTACCAATGTAACACGGTTGTCCTCTGCTTTTTTCCTTCGTGAAACAAGTCCTGCTGCTTCCAGCTGCTTCAAATGCCGCGTAACCGCTGCATTATCAATATTGATTTCTTTCTGAAGGGTACTTTGACTGATTTCATCTGCATTATAAAGTTGGTGCAGAATTTCAATTCTCGTAGGGCTTGAGCCTAGACATGATTCAAATTTCGAATTAACATTATTGTTCAGCTTTTGGAGCTGATAAAAAATCTGGAGCTGGATAACGCAATTATCACGCATAGAACTCTCCTTCCAAAACAATTAGTTGACATGTCAATAATTGATATATCAAATATAAACCTATTTTTCCCGATTGTCAAAGAATAAATACGCAAATAAAAACCGCTCCGAAATTTTCGAAGCGGTTAAGCATTTACTGCGGTGAACCAACAACACGGCGTCCTCTTCTGACTAACCCATAATAAGAAAGCAATGCCAAAAAGCTTGCGAGAAACATAATTGCTCCCATTGGAATAGCTGTTTGTTCTCCGGCAATCCCTACAAGCGGAGCCGAAATAGATCCAAGAATAAACGGCAGTAAGCCAAGTAATGCAGACGCACTTCCAGCAATATGCCCTTGAGTATCCATTGCCAATGAAAACGAAGTCGTCGAAATAATGCCGATGGATGATACAAAAAAGAAAATTGGGATAACAATTGCCAGTAATGGTGCTTGAAGCAAGAGTGCAATTAACAAAATTATTCCAGATATATTTGCGATGAATAAGCCTATCTGCAGAAACGTTTTTTCAGATAAAACATCTGCATACCTTCCAACCAACTGGGAGCCAATCATCAAAGCAATCCCGTTCATTCCAAACAGCAGGCTGAATGTTGTTGGTGATACACCGTAAATATTTTGATAGACAAATGGAGTGCCAGAAACATATGCAAAGATACCTGCAACAATAAAACCTTGTGTGAGTGCATATCCTCTAAACTGGCGATCCTTTAAAAGTGAGCCGAAATTTTTCAGGATTTGCCCAATATTGCTTGGCACCCTCCTTTCAGGAGGAAGTGTTTCTGTAAGCCTTAAAGACACGATTAAGGACAGAACAACCCCAACACATGCAAGGACAAGAAATACAACATTCCAATTACCAAAGCGCAGGATGGTGCTTCCGGCAACAGGTGCTAATATCGGTCCAAGATTATTAACAAGCATTAACAACGCAAAGAATTTTGTCAGTTCTTTGCCACTGTAGACATCACGAACAATCGCTCTTGAGATAACAATACCGCCAGCTGCTGAGAAACCTTGGATAAAGCGTGCAGCAATAAAGAAATAAATATTAGGGGCAAAGGAACAAATTACAGAGGCGATTAAGTAGACAATCAAAAATATAACTAAAGGTTTTCTCCTTCCAATCACATCACTCATTGGACCAATTACAAGCTGACCTGCTCCTAATCCCAGCAGACAGGTTGTCAAGGAAATTTGGACAAGTGACGCGGTTGTTCCATAATCCTCTACAATTGTCGGAAAGGATGGCAGATACATATCGATTGTAAGCGGGCCTAAAATGGCAAGTGAACCGAGCAAAAACGCTAAACGAAGCCTATTATTTTTTTTAAGTAAATCGGGCAAAATCCTTCCACCTTCCTAGTCGTTTAAATAATTTATACTTAACTAGCTACTATCATAACTTGATATCCTCCCTTTGAATAGATATATAAGATATTTTTATATAAAATATTTCCAGAAGCTAAGCTTTTGGCATATTTCCCATTAGTACTGTTTCAGAAATATTTTCTCCTTCGACCCACTTTTTAAAATCCACAAGAAGAGGCTTATCACTTCCGGCAAGACACGTCATAATGAAATGATCTTTAAAAGAATAGGAAAAGGTATGAAGCGTGCCAAAAAAGTTGTCATAATCAGTAAAAAACAGCGGAGAGCTGTCTGCACGGAAATAATCAAATAGCTCCTGCTGCTGCATATTAGGATAGCTCCATTCATCCAAATGCCTTTGCCTTTTAAGTGAGCCCTCTATATTGGCACGGTTATTGCAAGACATTGCTTCCGTTATAAAATGATTGGTACAGGCAAGTGAATCTTGCCCCAATCTAACCTTTACCTTTTCAGGACTCGTCTCCACAGCAGCTTTATTCCCTAATTTATCTCCAATGGAAAAATTATAGCAATTGGCATGAGGAATTCTTTCTAATAATTTTACAGCCTCCTCTACAGTGGCACATTGATCAAGCACCATTCTGCAGCTTATCCATGGGGAAACTCCTTTTGTGTATCCGTCATTACTGACAAAGTGAAAACCAATGGCAAGACCTTTTTCATTTATGCCGTCATGTCTGCCAATTAGCTGCAAATTATATCCTGCTGATGCATAATTGTTTTTAGATTGGATCAAAGAAAAAATCCCGTCATATAAAAGTGGAGAAAAATCGTAGTTTCTAGTATATACATCATTATGAATCCATGTCGTACAGCCCATTGCCTTTGTTTTCGGGACATCATAACCACTGAACAGTGCAGAGGCTTCCGCTAGGCTGACTTCCAGTGTATCCGCTAGACCATGCAGCTCCTCCAGAAGGTATGGAGCAAACTCCAAATAGATTGCTTCCATGTTTCGCATATCAATTTCAGGCTTTGTCACTTGTTTATAAATTTCCAAAATTTTAGGGTTCTTTTTTAAAAAAAGCCCATATTCCTGCCCAATTTCAAAGGAATTTTTTCTTAACTGCCAAATTTGAGCCTGTAATTTTGTCATTTGTATATCCCCCTATAATTTATTTGCTTTATATAATTAAATTTATAACAAAGAGCTTTATCAGACCTGTCAATTATTGCTCCTTTAAAACAGATTAATTTTGAGCTATCGCTTACGTTGAGAAACATAATGTGGAAATAAAAAAAGGCAAAGAGATATCTCTCTTTGCCTTTTTTAGGAAGTCTCTATATTACACTTTAAATTTACGAATAAGTTCTTGCAGACTTTCGGCAAGATTCGCAAGAGAGGAGGACGATGCTGCGATTTCTTCCATAGAAGCCACTTGTTCTTCTGTTGCCGCAGACACATTTTCTGTATTTGCTGCTGCTTCCTCTGCCATGCTATTAACTTCCATTACAGATACATTAATCACATCTGTATTATCCTTCAATTCCTTCAGTGAAACAAAAACTTCTTCAAATAAGTTTACTAGGTCATTAATAGACACTTCAATTTCTCCAAAGGAATTCCCTGCATTTTGCACGATATTCAAACCTAAATCTACTTCATTTTTCGCAGTGGACATTGATTGAATAGTGGTTTTCGTATCCACTTGGATTTGGCTGATAAGGCTTGTTATTTGTTCTGCTGATTGGGACGATTGCTCTGCAAGCTTTCTTACTTCATCAGCAACAACAGCAAATCCTTTTCCTTGTTCTCCTGCTCTTGCCGCCTCAATTGCTGCATTAAGGGCCAATAGATTAGTTTGTGATGAAATGTCCGTTATTGCCTTCGTAATTTCACCAATTTCCTTAATACGGCCTTCTAATGTATTTATCGACACAGAAAGATTGCCAACATTTGTATTAATAGAATTCATCTGTGTGGTAACTTCCTCAATATTTCGCAGACCTTTTTTGGAGGCTTCTGCTGTATTTTCAGCTGTTGCTGCTACCTTCTCTGCGTTTGCTGAAATTCTTTCTGTGCTTCCCGTTACATTATTAATTCCTTTAGAGCTTGATGCCATTAACGTCATTTGATTTTCTGAGCTTGCTGCAAGCTCCTGGATTGTCTCAGAAATATGCTCGCTTGCTTTGCTGCTTTCCTCAGAGCTTGCACTTAACTGCTCTGATGAGGAAGCAAGCGCTTGAGATGTTTCCCCGATTGTTTCGACAAGCTCTTTAATACCATCAGCCATACTATTGAAACTGATAGAAAGTGAGCCTATTTCATCCTTAGATTGATAACCAGCTCTTTCAGAGAAATCACCATTTTCGCCTTTTTCCATTAGACTTTTTAGCTTCTTAATAGGATTTGCAATCGTTCTCGAAATATAAAAACCAAATAGTACTGACAACAATAAGAACACTGCAATGATGCTTATTGAGATTACTAACGTTGTCTTATAATTATCTTTATTTTCCTGAGCGATTTTACTTGCTTGATCCTCATTAGCTTGCTGTAATGATTCAAGCAGGTCTGTCATTTCTTCCCGTTTTGTGATAACTTCTTGGGAATAAAGACGATACGCTTCCGCATTTTTGTTTTCCAATGCTAAGTCAAGTGCCTCACCTGTCGTATCGCTAATATCAGTCAGTGATTGTTTATACTTTTCAAGCGCTGATTTTTCTTCTGCTGACAAATCAAGCTGTTCTAATTTGCTTACATATTGATTTATTTCATCTGCTTCTTTATTATACATCTCAATAAGCTGTTCGTTTCTTGAATCATCCTCATTTAACATCAGCTCCAAAACAAAACGATCTGACGCTTGATCATCACTTACAATTTTAGATACCCAAGTGTTAGGAATCAAACGGTCGTTATACATCGCCTCTGATCCTTCAGCCATATTTTTCATGCCGTTGATTGCATAGAAACCGACTGTAATTAATGATATGGCACTGAATATAATAATCATTAATATTTTTATTGAAATTTTACTGTTTTTTACTAATTTCATGCCTTCTCTCCTCATTTTATATTTATTTCCCCTACTCTTTTTATCGTCCATCTCACAATGAATAATTAGCATTTTATATAATTTAATATTCTTGCATTTTTCCGATAGAGTAGATATAATATTACGTTAAATTTTGAGTTTCTACGTTGGAAATAACTTGAAAAATGGTTTACAATGGCTAATATAGGGAATTATTCATTGATGTGGAATAATCGTCTACTAGACTATTTAAAGGGGTGGCCATATGAAACAATTGAATTGGGCTATACTTGGACCTGGGTCCATTGCTGCTGACTTTGCGAAGGCGTTACATGACATTCATGGAAGCATATATGCAGTTGGTTCACGCACATTAGAAAAAGCGGAACAATTTGCAGAACAATTTAATATCCAAAAAGCTTATGGTAATTATGATGAAATGCTCCAAGATGACAGTATCGACGTTGTCTATATTGCAACACCACACTCTAACCATTATGAATACATCATGAAAAGTCTCGAGAATAATAAACACGTTTTTTGTGAGAAAGCAATTACTGTCAGTTCTGAACAGCTGCTTGATGCTGTTAAGCTGGCAAAGGAAAAACAGCTTGTATTGGCAGAAGCAATGACTATTTACCATATGCCTTTGTATAAAAAGCTGCGTGAAATAGTATCCTCTGGAAAAATCGGCAAATTAAAAATGGTAAATGTATTGTTTGGCAGTTCAAAAGAGGATGATCCAACAAATCGTTTTTTCAATATGGAGCTTGCAGGTGGAGCATTGTTGGATATTGGTACATATGCTCTTTCTTTCGCCAGATCCTTCCTTTCCTCACAGCCTGATGAGATATTGACAACAGTTAAAAAGTATACAACTGGTGTTGATGAGCAATCAGGAATCATATTGAAAAACAAGGATGAGGAAATGGCTGTCGTAACACTTGCAATGAGAGCAAGAACACAAAAGCTTGGCATTATTGCCGGAGATAATGGCCATATTATCGTTCCCGACTTCCCAAGAGCAAATATTGCCACCATCCATTACTTAGATGGCACACAAGAAACTGTTGAAGCAGGAGAAACCGCTAAAGCCCTTCATTATGAAATTGAAGATATAGAGAGGTTTATTGCAGACAAAGATCAGGAATCCACACTTCCATTAAGTATTGACGTGATGGAAATCATGACAGATGTCCGGAAACAATGGGGTATAAGCTACCCGTTTGAATAAAAAAAGCATGCAGCTAAACATTGCTGCATGCCTTTTTTTATAGCGGTGCTGTCTGTCGTTTTTGACCTACATAATAGACCATTTCTTTATAGCCAATTTGCTTAAGCTTTTTTTGTACTTCAAACAAATCATCCCCAATCCGTTCTGGGTTGTGGGAATCTGAACCGAATGTTATGTCGACATTATAATAAAAAGCCCGTTCAAGCATATCATCAGAGGGATACCAGCCGCCAACTGCTTTCATTTTTCCGGATGTATTCACCTCAATAGAGACACCTGACTCGCCGATTATTTTAAGGGTTTCATCAATGATTGGTGTTTGGATATCAGAAAAAGCCGGATAATACCCTTTCATTGCATCAATATGCCCTAATATTTGAAAAACACCGCTTTTTGCCGATTCCTGAATTAATTGATAGTAATCCTCTTTTTCTTTGATTCGCTGTGCCTCTGTCAGCACATCCCATCTACTCTTATCAAATATGCTTTTTCCGTTCACATAGTGGACAGACCCAATGATATAGTCAAACGGATATTTCTCGTACTCTTTTGTATATAAATGAAGATGGTGTGGGTAGAAATCGCTTTCGACTCCTAACAGAACCTCAATTTTTCCTTTATAAGCTTCCTTTAGCTTTAACACTTCCTCCACATAATGCACAAACTCACTTTTTGCCATGGAATAGCGGGGAAATGGCCTGTCATCCTCATGGAAAAACAAAGGTGAATGATCTGAGATACCAATATAATGAAGCCCTTTGTCGATGCCTGACTTAATGTATTCTTCCATTTTTCCGATTGCATGACCACATCTGTCATGATGTGTATGCAAATCAAACAAGATGCTTTTCATACGCCACTCCTCTTTGTTAACTCTATTTTAAAATAAGTATATACGAACACGTTTCATACTGTCATGTGAGGCGAATTGGAATACAAAAAAGACATGGAGAAATCCTCCATGCCCTCATATTCAAACAATTTTTATTTCGTTGTTTTCAATTACTACTTTTTCGTTTTCTTTCAGGTTTGTGAAGATGATTGGTGTAATGATGGAAGGAACTTTATCTTTAATTGCTTCAAAGTCAATATCCATCAGCTTTTGGCCTTGTTTCACCTTTTGTCCATCTTCAACATGTGATGTAAAGCCTTCACCCTTTAACGTAACAGTATCTAATCCAACATGAATTAGGATTTCTCTTCCGTTATTGTCCATTAAGCTTATAGCATGTTTTGTTGGGAATATGTTGACAACCTGTCCATCAACTGGTGATATTAGCGTACCATTTGTTGGATCTATTGCTGCACCGTCGCCCATCATTTTTTGCGAAAAGACTGGATCTGGCACTTCCTCGATAGGAAGGAGCTTCCCTTCTAATGGCAGGATAAACTTACTTTCCTCAGAGTTTGATTGATTTTTCTTGAACAAGTTTTTAAACATCGTGGCACCTCCATGTTTTACGCAGCTTATTTTTGCAAGTGAAATACAATTGATTCGTATGGACGCAATTCTATTTTCTGCAAATCCGCTTTTGAGTCAGAGTAGTTTGATATTAGTATGCTTGTGGAATAACCATCAACATCTACATGTGCTGGCAGCTCAAATTTACATGGTGTTTCATAAAAGTTGTTGATTACAATCAGCTTTTCTGCACCAACTGAACGTACATATGCAAAGATTTGAGGATCCTCTGGAAGCAATAGCTCATAATTGCCGTTTGTGACAATATCATACTCTTTTCTCAAGGATATTAACTTTTGATAATGATAGAAAATCGAATCTGAATCCTTTAAGGCAGCTTCTGCATTTATTTCTTGATAGTTTCTCGCTGTATTGATCCATGGTGTGCCTGAGGTGAAGCCTGCATTTGCCTCTTTGTTCCATTGTACAGGAGTTCTTGAGTTATCACGAGATTTTCGCCTTAAGATTTCTAATATTTCCTCTTCTGTTTTTCCCGTTTGTTTTAAAATTTGAAACATATTAATTGATTCAACATCACGGTATTCTTCAATAGAATTAAATTTAGGGTCTGTCATGCCAAATTCTTCACCTTGATAAATATATGGAGTACCCTGCATCATGTGAATAACTGTTGCTAGCATTTTTGCTGATTCCTTATGGTATTCCTTATCATTTCCATATCTTGAAACAACCCGCGGTTGGTCATGGTTACACCAGAACAGAGCATTCCAGCCTCCGCCAGTATTCATGCCAATCTGCCAATTCGATAATATTTCCTTTAAGGAAAAGAAATCCATCTCACCTAACGCCCACTTTTCACCATTTGGATAGTCAACCTTTAAATGGTGAAAGTTAAAGGTCATGCTAAGTTCTTCTCTTTCTGGGTTTGTATATTGAATGCAATGCTCCAATGTTGTGGACGACATTTCACCAACCGTCAGGGAATCATATTTAGAGAATACTTCCTTGTTCATCTCATGAATATATTCATGGACTTTTGGTCCGTCAGTATAATATTTTCTTCCATCACCAACAAAGTCATCAGGGAACTGTTGATTCTTTGAAATTAAGTTAATGACATCAAGTCTGAATCCATCAATCCCTTTTTCGAACCAAAAATTCATCATATCGTAAACTTTTTGGCGCAGCTCTTCATTCTCCCAGTTTAAATCAGCCTGTGTGACATCAAATAAATGAAGATAGTATTGGCCTGTTTTATCATCATATTGCCATGCATTTCCGCCGAATTTCGATTGCCAATTATTCGGCTCACTTCCATCTTCCTTGCCATCTTTCCAAATATAATAGTTTCGGTACGGATTATCTTTGGATGATGCTGCTTGTTTGAACCATTCATGCTCTGTAGATGTATGGTTGACGACAATATCCATAATGACTTTAATCCCTTTTTTATGGGCTTCACCTAATAAGTGATTAAAGTCGTCCATTGTACCGTATTCAGGATGAATGGAGAAATAATCACTAATATCATAGCCATTATCCTTTTGAGGAGAAGCATAAATTGGTGTAAGCCATATAACATCTACACCAAGCTTATTTAAATAATCCAGTTTTTCGACAATCCCTTGAATATCACCAACACCGCTACCGGTAGTATCATTAAAGCTTTTTGGATAAATTTGATATACTACTGCCTTTTCCCACCACGTTGTATTCATCTATAAACACCGCCATTATTTACGTTATGAATCCTGTATATACAGGTTATACTTTAATGATAACATGTATATACATGTTGTCAATTAAAAAATAATGCGTTTTCATTTTCGTTTTCCACTGACAAAGCAAAAAAGCTTATTGTGATTAGGTTTCACAATAAGCTTTTTTTTCATCCAATATTTACTTGTAGTTATGCCTCAAGCTTTATCGCTTTTCGGCTTGTTCTGAAGTCTTGGATTTTGTTTTTCACTGTTGCTATAATCGCTGCTTGACCTGGTGCAAGAATTGTTCTTGCATCATATACCTTAGCATCCTGAATAAGATTTTGACGCACGGCCTGAGCCCAAGCTTGCAGACATTCTGTGTTTACGTTGATTTTAGCATGACCTAGTTCAATTGATTTTTGGATTTGATGCAGTGGAATACCGGAACCACCATGCAGAACTAGCGGTACATTCGTAATTCTGGAAATATGCTCCATCTCCTTAAAACCAAGGACCGGCTCTCCTTTATACGGTCCGTGAACAGATCCTAATGCTGCTGCGAGGGCGTCAATCCCTGTTTCATTGACTAACTGCAAGCACTCATCTGGGTCTGCATAGGAGATTCCTCCGATTAATCCATCCTCATTTCCACCGACAGTTCCTACCTCTGCTTCAACGGAAACCCCGAAGTTTCTCGCATATTCGACGACTTCTTTTGTCATTCTAATATTTTCTGCTAGAGGTGAATGAGAGCCGTCAATCATAACAGAGCTAAATCCCGCATCTATCGCCTGCTTGCATCTTGCCACACTATTGCCGTGATCTAAATGGAGGGCTACAGGTACTGTAATTTCCAGTTCTTCCACTAATGCAGACACACCTGCTGCAATTATTTTAAAGCCTCCTAAATAATCAACTAATCTATCAGAAGCGGCAACAATGACAGGTGCTTGCTCATCTTGTGCTGCCTGCAATATTGCTTGAACCCACTGAAAGCTGTTCATATTATATTGACCGACAGCATACTTTTCTTCCTTCGCTTTTCTCAACATATCATGCATGGAAACAATCGCCATTGCTACACCTCCATTCTTCTTTTTACACAAGAATCTTTACAGAGCCTTCTCCACTTCAAAATGCTTTGAAATCACTTGCATTGTTGTTTCCTTTGCCGTTTTGATTACTTCTTCTGCATCAAGCTGATAATATTCTGGTCGGAATAATTCAACAGATACATGGTCTACACCCTTGTCTTTTAAAATGGCAAGAATGCTATCCAAGTCAATAGCACCGTGTCCAGGATACACACGATCAACATCCATTAAAATACCAGGCTGATAATCTTCAACATCATTAATATGGAAGATAAATATTTTTGCAGGATCTGTGTTTTCCAAGCTTTCTAGCGTTGAATTCATTGCATAGTATTGGAAGGTGTCAAATACGATACCAACATTGTGTCTGTCTACTTCCTTTACTACTTGATTGGCAAATTCCAATGTATTAATAGTCGCATGTGGATGGCCGATAAATTCAATTGCGAGCTTCACTCCATACGGCTCTGCCAAGTCAGACAAATCTCTTAACGTCTCGACACTGCTTTTGATAATGTCTTTACGCAGAATCTTCTGTTCGGAAACAAACGGTACTACAACAATATTCTTGCAGTCAATTACTTTAGCAATTTCAAGCATTTCCTTAAACTCTTCACGCAATGCTGCATATTCCTCTTCTGTACGGTTATTGAAGAATACTAGCGCATTTAATGACAATGGCTTGATATGATGTGTTTGGAAGTATGCAGCTAAATCCTCCAGTGAATGTGTTTTTAAGTAGTCTTTTAATTGATCGATTGATCTAATTTCAATATAGTCATAGCCATATTTCTCACAAAGCTCTAAGTCCTTTTCCAAGCTAGAGTTCTCTAATGTTGTCCCTTGATTTAACCCTATTTTCATAATGACAATCCTCCTTATTTAACTGCTGATAAACCTAAGCCTTGTTTAATCGAATTTAATGTCACTTCATTGGACCAGTCTGGTTTATCTGGGTATGCAAAAACAGAGTTTGTAACAATGCCGTTGAAGTTGAATTCTCTCAGCTTACGGTATAATGTATCAAAGTCAATTTCCCCTTCACCCGGATTTAAATGCTGGTGAACAGTCACATTTGCATTCGGTGGATTCACAATATAGCGTAATCCAAAGGCAGCTTTATGATTAAGTGTGTCAGCAATCAATACATGCGCCAACAAGTCCTTTGCTTCATCAAGTTGTTTTCCGATATCGCCGATGCCATCATCATAGAAGAAGGCATGTGCCACAGAATAAACTAATTTAATCCAATCCTTATCCAATGCACGAATCATGCGGACTGCCTCAATATTCAGTTCAATAAAGTCATGTGGATGTGATTGCAGATTAAGTGCAATACCTTCCTTTTCAAAAATAGGCATTAGCTCATCCATAGAGCGAATAAAGGATGCTTCACTTTCTGTTGGACGTGTTTTATCGCCGGCAAATTCACTATTCATTAAATCAACGCCCAAATCTGACGTAATTTCAATGCATCGCTTCCAGTTTCTTACTGCAGCCTGGCGTTCTAGTTCATTTGGGGAAGACCATTGCTGGACAGGCAAAACAGAGGAAATTTTCACGCCTGCATCTGAGCAATATCTCTTTAAATCCTTAATCAGCTGCTTATCAACTTTTGGATATTCGTAGAACCAAATGAAGTCCTTGCGCGGGGATAGCTCCACATATTCGTAGCCAAGTCTTGCTACATTGTCGATTGTTTCCTTTAACCCTGTGTTATCGCGAAAATGTGATGGATCATATGCTAATCTCATGTATTTAACCTCTTCCCTTTGTAATTTAAAAGAATGCACCTAGAAGGGGGAAGCCCCCTTCCTATAAATTATAGACTTGCAGTCTCTAATCCTTTTTTATAGAAATCAGGTTTATCTGCTAACACAACTTCTTCCTTGCCGCCGGATTGTTGGGACTTCACACAAGCATCTGCTGTTACTTGTGCAATATAGCCATCCCATGCTGTCGGTCCATTCGGCTCACCAGTTGTTTTAATAGAATCCATAAAGTCCTGTAGCTCTGCATCATATGCATCAAGAAAGCGCTGCTTCCAATCTACTAATATATTGGAACCTAATGTAGCATTTTTGCGATATGTGATGCTTTGGAATTCAGGAAGCTTTACAATTCCGTCTTCTCCTACAACCTCACACTGAATATCGTATCCATACTGGCAATTAACAGAGATTTCAACATTGATGATAATGCCGGAATGTGTTTCCAAGATGACGATTTGCGGGTCTCTTAAGTTATCATGTGCATATTTTGATTTTCTTGGGAATAGTACTTGTACCGATTTATAGTCATCATCTACCAACCAATGAAGGACATCAATCTCATGTACTAGCGTATCTGAGATCGCCATGTCTGTCGTATACATTTCATTAACCTCTGGGTTGCGGTGAGCGCAATGGATCAACAATGGTTCACCAATAAACTTATTGTCAATTGCTTCTTTCAGCTGAACATAACCGCTATCATATCGGCGCATAAAGCCAACCTGAACTAAGCGTTTGCCATGCTTCATTTCTGCTTCGACTATTCTCATGCAGCCTTCTGCAGTTGTTGCCAACGGCTTTTCACAGAATACGTACTTACCAGCAGCAATTGCCGCAAGCACACTTGCTTCATGTGCAGGTCCCCAGCTTGTTACAAATACAGCATCCACATCATTTGCAGCAACTAAAGAGACATCATCAGGATAAACTGCAGCATCCAATCCATATTGCTCAACTGCTTGTTTTGCCGACTCTTGATTTACATCCGTAACAGCGACTATCTTCCCGCCTGACAATGTATTTGTGATCCTTTTTATATGTTCCCGTCCAATCGCACCTGTTCCGATTACTCCAATATTTAATGTCATAGCTCTCATCCTCTTTCTGTTTATATAGTTATATTCATACTAGAATCCGCTTACAAAATTCCTTCTTATACCTTACTTTGCTTCCGGTATTGCATCGTCTGCGCTGTTCTTCCCATAATTGCGGAAGTCTTCTTCTAATTGCTCTAGTGTGCGGTCCTTCGTTTCTGGCAAATACTTTTTAACAAATAAAATCGCTAGAATGCCAAGACCAACAAAAACAAAGAATGTCGTTGATAAGCCAATTCCTGCCATCAATACTGGGAACAGCAAACCGACAAGGAAGTTCGTAATCCAAAGACAAAACACTGTTACACCCATGCCAAGCCCTCTGAGTCTTTGTGGGAATATCTCTGACAGCATTAACCATGTCACTGGTGAGATAGCACCTTGCTGGAAGGCTAAAAATGTTACAGTTAAGGATAGAACGATATATGGAAGTGCTGGTGATCCTTCCATAGTAAGAGAAAAGATTCCGATTAGCAGCAATGCAATGGTTGTGCCGATTTGGCCTGTAATCAACATTGGACGGCGGCCGACCCGACCGAGTAGCCAAATTCCAACAAATGTAGCAACAACAGATATGACACCGTTTGCAATATTACCTATTAATGCTGCTCTTGTCTCAAAACCGGCATCCTTTAATATTTCTGTTCCATAATACATAATGGAGTTAACACCTGTTATTTGCTGTACAACAGCAATTCCCAATCCGATAAACACAATTCTTCGGACCCACGGAACATTCAGGTCTTTAAAAGTTGCTTTTTTCATTTGTGACTGATCTGATAATGATTTCTCAATTTCTTTCAGCTCTGCTTGTGCTCTAGCCTCTGCCCTTACCTTTTGCAGCACGCGGAGTGCATCGCCAAGTCGGCCTTTAGAGGCAAGCCAGCGCGGACTTTCCGGGACAATGAGCATTCCAAACCATAAAAATACTGCAGGAAGTGATGCTATTACAAGCATGTATCTCCAAACATGAGCCGTATCGCCGAGTGTGTTTCCTAAGATGGCATTGAAAGTGAACGCGAGCAGCTGTCCTGATACAATCATCAATTCATTCTGCGTTACCATTCTGCCTCTGTTTTCAGCAGGCGACATTTCTGCAAGGAAAGCAGGAACGGTTACGGATGCACCTCCGACAGCAAGACCTAAAATGAAGCGGAAGGTAACCATTAATTCAACACTTGGTGCAAAGGTACAGCCTAATGTCGCAATGATAAACAAGATTGCGAGATATAGAATATTCTTCCGTCGGCCATGATGGTCAGACAATCTCCCCCCAAACATCGCCCCAAAAGCAGCTCCAAACAAGAGTGAACTCGTGACAAGACCTTCTGTAAATGGAGTTAAGTTAAGCTGATCCGCTTCTGACATAAAGGGGAGGGCCCCATTTATAACGCCTGTGTCGTAACCGAACAGCAGCCCTCCGAATGTAGAGATTAAAGTAATTTTCTTTAAATGTTTTTTATGAGGCTCCCCGCTTGAAGTCATACAACATTCCCCTCTTCCTTGTATGTTTGGACAAGCAAGTTCTGGTCAATATAATTTCTGGCAATAAGGGCATATTCCAAAGGGTTAGCGATAGCTGGATCTTGCTCAGCTTCAATGACAATCCAGCCGCTGTAATCAGTTTTCAGCAAATAAGCATATACTTCCGTGAAATCAATACAGCCATCCCCAGGTACTGTAAACATTCCACGGAGGAAGGATTGTAGAAAAGATAAGCCTTCATTGCTGCATGCAGTACGCTCACTTTCTCTGACGTCTTTAAAATGGACATGCTTGATACGGTTTCTGTGCTTGACGAGTAATGTCATATAATCTCCGTCAGAAACATAAATGTGGCCAGTATCATACAAAAGGTGAACATGATTTGCATCAGTATTATCCATTAAACGGTCTATTTCTGCCAATGTCTGTACACCAGTTCCCATATGATGATGATAGACGAGCTTTAATTGGTATGCTTCGGCAATTTTTCCCAGTTCATTTAACCCCGTACATAACAGGCTCCATTCTTGCTCTGTAAAGTGAGGCTTTGTTGTAAATACGTTCTCCGAGGTTCCTTGCACACTGTGTGTCTGTTCAGAGACAACCGCAACAGCTGCATGGACCTCCTGCAAGTATTTGCAATGCTCATGAAAAGCTGCTTTTGCCGATTCTATTCCATCTCTGATGATGAAGCTTGAGAACCATTTTCCTGCTATCTTCAATTTTCGCAAGCTAAGCTCTTTATTCAAAATGGTTGGTTCTGGAAAAAATCCACCTACTTCTGTTCCTTGAAAACCTGCAACTACAATATCACTTAACAAGTGCTGCAATGTATTACCGGCACCAATTTCGGGAATATCATCATTGCGCCAGCCTATCGGTGCAATCCCCCATAATATTTGAGTCCCCATCCCCATTCTCCCCTTTTAATATTGTTTTGCTTCTTGAAGTTTCGCTTTCCTTGAGTCGTTAGCTTTTTGAACACTTTCGCTATTGGAGGCTTCCGCTACACCAACATTCCACCAGCTGTCATAGCCATCTGTCATTGTCTTTGGCAGCACTTTCATTTCAATCAATGTAGAAATATCCTGTTTCTTCGCATCCTCTAACGCTGCTTTTAAATCCTCAACTGTGTTTGCTCGATAAACTTTTGCTCCGTAACCTTCTGCTACTTTAGCGTAGTCAATATTCATAATCTGGTTATCTGCAGTGCGGAACTCACAATCGAAGCTGCCACTGCCATGATCCATTTGCAGGTTGTTTATACAGCCCCAGCCTGAATTATCAAACAGAAGAACATTGATTTTTTGCTTATATTGCAAGGAGGTAATAAGTTCAGAATGAAGCATAAGGAAGCTGCCATCTCCGACAAAGGAATAAACTTCTTTTGAAGGATCTGCTAATTTAACACCAAGTGCTCCTGAAATTTCATAGCCCATGCATGAATATCCGTATTCAAGATGATACGTATTCGGTGTACTTGAATGCCATAAGCGCTGCAAGTCGCCTGGCAGAGAACCTGCTGAACAAATAACCGTGCTGTCTTTTTCTACCGTGTCATTAATGGTTAGCAACGCTGTTGTTTGTGCTAACTCTGTGTTTAATGCATCCGCATATTCATTCAGTATTTCTTGTGTAAAGTGATTTTTGATTTCAGGGTTGAAGCCTTCGCGGCTGAATTCAACACGTCCTAAGCGCTCTCTTTCTGTCAGCCACTCTTCTTTTAACACGCCGATTCTGCTTCCAAAGTCACTTTCATAACCGTCAAGCAGCGGGATTAAGCGGTCAAGCGTTGTTTTCGCGTCAGCTACAACTTGAAATGCATCGAACTTGTATGTTTGCATTCTGCTGACATTAATATTTAAAAATTTAGCTGAAGCAAAATCAAAAGCAGTTTTTGAGGATGTCGCAAAATCTGTATATCTTGTACCAATCCCGATAATTAAATCTGCTTCTTTTGCTGCTTTATTCGCTGCAAGTGTCCCAGTAATCCCCATTCCGCCCAAATTATTTTTGAAATCACTTTCCACAGTTGACTTACCCGCCTGTGTTTCAACAAGGGGGACATTGAATTTTTCTGAAAATGCAATCAAGCTTTCCCTCGCCTCTGAATATTTAGCGCCTCCCCCAACTAAAATAAGCGGCTTTTTGGAGGATTTTATCGCCTTAACAGCACCTTCCAGCTCACGCTCATGAGGAGCCTTCCGATCCACATAATGAACTCTTTTCTCAAAAAACTTAACATCGTAATCGAATGCTTCTCCTTCTACGTCTTGAGCAATACAAATTGTTGCCGGGCCAGCCTTCCCAGGATCTGTCATCACTTCAAAAGCGCGAAGTAAACTAGACATTAGCTGTTCTGGACGAGTGATACGGTCCCAGTAGCGGGAAACAGGCAAAAATGCATCATTTGTTGTGACAGCAATGCTGTATTCTTGCTCCATTTGCTGCAAAACAGGGTCTGGCTGTCTGGATGCAAAAGTGTCTGCAGGGATAAACAATACAGGAATGTTATTTGCATGTGCTGTAGCTGCTGCTGTAATAACATTGGCGGAGCCTGGTCCAGAAGATGTGGAAACAGCAAATATCTTCTGTCTGAGCATTTGTTTACTGTAGGCAATTGCTGCATGTGCCATGCCTTGTTCGTTTTTCCCTTGGATAACTTTTAAATGCCCTGGGTCTTGTTCGAGCGCTTGACCGATTCCTAAAACATTGCCGTGCCCAAATACATTAAAAATACCTTCGACGAAAGGAAATTCCTTTCCATCAACATGGATATACTGCTGATTCAAAAACTTGACCAGTGCTTGTGCTGTTGTCAAAGTAATCGTTTCCATTCTTTTGCCTCCTATCTTGGTGCTTCTATCTTTTCGTTCTTAGCAATTAGTTCCTCAATTTCTTCCACTTGTGGCATTGCTTCAGAAGAGCTGTGCTTGCTGACAACAATGGAAGCGGACGCGCTGCCGTATTTTAATGCTTCGCCGATCTTCTTGCCAGAAATTAATGCATATAAGAAAGCTGATGCATAGGAATCTCCGGCTCCAAAGGTTTTTAATACATTCGTTTTATAGGCTTGCGCTCTGAATACATCACCTGACTTCACATATGCGTATGAACCGTCAACACCATGCTTAATGACAATTAATTCTGCACTTTGGCCAAAGAGATGCTGCACTGTTTCTTGATTGCGCCCATCTTTCCTATTTTCCATCGCATCATACTCATCACGTGTCCCAATAATAATCTCTGCCTGTGATGCAATAAGAGAATAATAAACAGCTGTCTCTTCTGGAGATTTCCACGTATAAGGACGGTAATCGAGTTCAAATGCAACCTTAACGCCATTTTTCTTTGCAAGCTGAACCGCTTTAATTACCGCTTCCCTTGACGGACTTGCAGCAAGAGCTGTTCCTGATACAAGCAGCAGCTTTGCTTTTTTAATATATTCTTCGTTAACTTCAGAAGGCTCAAGATATAAATCCGCTACATCATCTCTGTACATCAGAATGCTGCATTCATCAGGGCTTTTTATTTCTGTAAAAGCAAGGCCTGTCTTATGACCATCTTTGTCTGTCACAATATTAGAAACATCAATGCCGACACCTTGCATATAGCTTTTGATGAATCGGCCATGCTGGTCATCAGCAATTTTACCGATGAAGCCGGCTTTTAAGCCTAACTTACTGCTGCCAATTGCTATATTTGCTGGTGATCCGCCGACATATTTGGAAAATGTCATCGTCTCTTCCATTGGACGGTTATATTCAACTGCATTTAAATCGATGCAGGCTCTGCCAATTGCAATTAAATCAAACTCTTTATCTGAATTGAATTCATATTTCATGGGAAGAATCCTCCTTATTTATCAGCGGTTTAAAATCCATTCATGATCTTTATCATTATGAAATTTCCATATTCTTGTTGGTCCTGCCATGACATTTAAATAGTAGGATGTATAGCCGTCAGGTACTCCGACAGGGTGATATCCTTTAGGAACAATGACCACATCCCCATTTTCTACTGCCATCGTTTCATCTAATGAGCGATCATCAGTATATACACGTTGAAACAAGAAGCCTTGTTTTGGATTGATTTCATGATAGTACGTTTCTTCCAAAAAGGATTCCTCTGGCAAATTGTCCTGGTCATGTTTATGGGGAGGGTAGCTTGACCAATTCGCAGTTTCTGTAATGACTTCAACAACGAGCAGGCTGTTGGCAGCAGGATGCGAATCCGGAAGGATATTATGGACAAGGCGTTGGTTATTGAATTTCCCTCTTTGCTCTACACTATTTTCTTCTGCTTTAATTAATTTTGTAGGCTTTGCTTCTTCTGATGGCGAATAGCAAAGGGCAACCTTGGCATTCGTGCTGGTTGCTGAGATTGTGAACTCAGCCCCGTTGGAAACATAGACACTGTCTGTTGGAATCCGTTCAAACACACTGTCTCGTGTGCCGATATTTTCAAATACAGCGGTGCCGTCACTGACAGTAATTTTTCCTGTCACAGCAACAATGCAGCATTCTTCAGAACCAAGCATCTCTTTGTATTGAGCTTTTTGGGATAATTCAATTAATTTAAAACCAACATAGTTTAACGGGGAGTTTTCTTTCGTAACATCATGGATAACTTTCACACCATCTATTGCTTCTGTATGCTGAAATTTGCGCAGCAGCTCACTCATGTGGTTTCCTCCTTAAGCCTTGCGATCAGAGCTTTAACTCTGATCGCGGCAAAAAATTCACGAAAAACAAGTAATCTATTTATCAATCAAAAGATGGCGATATATAACGTGCTGTGACGACTTTTTTACGAGTATAGAAGTCGACACTGTCCTTGCCGTTTGCATGAAGTGTTCCATAGAAGGAAGACTTCCAGCCAGAGAATGGGAAGAATGCCATAGGTGCTGGTACTCCAAGGTTAATTCCTAGCATACCTGCATCGATGTTTTCTCTGAAATAGCGGATAGAGGATGCATTTGATGTGAATAGACATGCACCATTTGCAAATTCCGACTGGTTGGCTATTTCGACTGCTTCTTTTAAGTTTTTCACACGCATGATCGACAAAACAGGAGCGAATATTTCCTCTTTCCAGATTGTCATATCTGTTGTGACATTATCAAAGATTGTTGGACCAACGAAGTATCCTTCTTCAGGGGCGTTTTTACGACCATCTGCAATAAGATTTGCTCCTTCGTCGATGCCTCTTTCAATATAGCCCAATGTTTTTTGTCTATTTTCTTCTCTGATAACAGGTCCTAAAAACACTCCATCCTCAAGGCCGTTTCCTATTTTTATACTTCTTGTTTTTTCTTCTAATGCAGCCATGAACTCCTCTGCTATCCCCTCTTCAACTGTAACAACAGCACATGCCATGCAGCGTTCACCAGCTGAACCGAATGCAGCTGAAACGACATTTGTAACCGTTTCTTCCAAGTTAGCATCATTTAAGACGATTGTATGGTTTTTCGCACCTGTTAGCGCTTGAACACGCTTTAAATTTTCTGAACCTTTTTTATATACATATTCACCGACAGGCTTTGAGCCAACAAAGGAGATAGCCTTGATTTCCGGATGCTCCAAGATGCCATTAACAACATCATGTGCTCCATAAACTACATTGAATACCCCTTTTGGAAGACCGGCCTCTGTGAATAATTCTACTAATCTTCTAGTTAATAACGGTGTTCTTTCAGATGGCTTAAGAATGAAGGTGTTGCCTAAAGCAATGGCCATTGGGAACATCCAGCATGGTACCATCATCGGGAAGTTGAAAGGCGCAATACCGCCGACTACACCGATTGGATAACGGTAGTTTGTTGCTTCTACGTCTGTTGCGATTGAAGCAAGAGAATCACCCATCATTAATGTTGGCGCACCTGCAGCAAACTCAACATTTTCAATGCCTCTCTGTACTTCTCCAAGCGCTTCCGTCAGGTTTTTTCCATTCTCGATTGTAATCAGTCTTGCTAGCTCTTCTTTATTTTTTGTTAGTAATTGCTGATAGTTGAATAAGATTCTTGCTCTTCTTGGTACAGCGACATTCTTCCATTTTTCAAACGCAGCTCTGGCAGCATTTGTTGCTTGTTCAATATCTTCCTTTGTGGAAATAGGAACACGACCGATGACTTCTTTTGTAGCAGGATTGTATACCTCTTCGTAAACAGTCGTATTGCTTTCAACCCACTCACCATTAATATAGTTTTTCAGTTTTTCAGCTGTAACTGTAGACATCCTCATTTCCTCCTCCAGATATTATTTCGGCTGTTTAACAGCTAATAAGTTGATTGTATCGCTTCCCTATTTACTTTAGTACGGCTGCAACCACCGTTCTCTTTTCATTATTTCGGGAAAACTTATTCATACTATCATCATTCTTGTTGTTATGTTTTGGTTATGTTTTGATAATTTATGATTACATCATAATACGGATAACGCTTTCAGTCAACCGTTTTCCTCTTTATTTTTTCATATTTTTGGAGATAAAGAGATAAAAAGGATGGTCTTCCTGCTATTTCTCGAGTAATTTCGATTTTAATCCGTGTTAAACAGCTTTATTTTCTGAGAGAATTGTCTAATAATCTAAATATTTTACAAATAAAGGGGATTTCCTCTATTTTTTTTATTTTTATTGAAAATGATTCTTGATACTTATCTTTGCTTTCTTTTCAAGGATGTATTCAAAAGTTAACCATCTATTTATCACCAAAGCAAAAAACCTGCTGATTTAAAGCAGCAGGTTTGTTTACCTTATCTTTTTTAATAGCCTGGGAAACAAGGGAGAACTAGCACTCTCCTTATTAAAAAAAATACAACCTGCTGTTGCGAACAGCAGGTTGTATTTCTCTTATACTTTTGCGACAGTGTCATACTCTGTTTGTAAAACTTCGTTAAGAAACTTCAAAACTGTGTAACGGTCGCGCAGGTTGTGGGCGTGCTTAAGGCTTTCTTGTACTAACGAGTCAGAAATGCCCAGCTCTTCTGGTGTAACTGGTCCTCCTAAGCTTTCCATTAGCTTTCTTGTATCTGCAGGATCTGGTATTGCTTGAATGATTTGTTTTATTTGATCCTTATTTTCTCTTATATTTACCAAGAGTTGCTCATGTTTTTCTTGAATTGCAGGATTGTCTAGTATATTTTCCAGCTCGGCAAGGAACTTTGTCTTATATATGGAGCTTAATAATATAGTAGTTACCCCGACTTTTGCTCCGTGAAGGACTTGTGGACGATTGTTTTTCAAAAGGTCCATTTCCCAGTAATGGGATAGATGATGCTCTCCGCCTGAAGCAGGATGTGATTGTCCGAACACGAGCATGGCAATTCCTGACTTAATCAGGCTTTCAATTAATATAGTAATGCCTTCCTCGTCTGCTGATGCGATTTTATCAATATTATTTACACATTCATCCAATGTAAGCTGGGTTAATTCTGCAGATAGCTCACAAAAAGGAGCGTTTGCTGCATAGCGCTCAAATTTCCAATCAGCAAGTGACGTGTATTTTGCAATGACATCACCGACACCTGCTGCAATCATTTCTTTTGGTGCGTTTTTCAACACATCAATATCAGCAAAAACAGCGATTGGGGACGTCATTTGAAATGTTTTCTTTTCCCCTCTAACAATAAGCGGTGCTCCTAATGATGTAAATCCATCAACAGAAGGTGCAGTTGGTACAGAAATGAATGGGATATTTAAAGTAGCACTGCAAAAGCGCGTGATATCATGGATAGTGCCAGATCCGACTGCAATCATAACATCACTGGTTTTTCCCGTCTCCAGCAGTACTTGGACAAGGGCCTTTTCATCTGCTACAACATCGCCGTTTTCATCTGGAGTAATTTGGCAGGAAGTTACTTTTATACCTTCTGCCTCCAGCAATTCTGCTAATTTTTCTCCAGCTGCTTTCATTGTCTTATCATCAGCTACGATCTTAGGATATTTAAATGACTTCTTGGTAAGGTAGTGAGCTACCTTGTTCAGCGCTCCACTCTTAACTACAATACTTTCAATCGGTATTTCATTATGTTCATTTTGGCAGCTGCATGTTTTACTTAAATCATGAATTTCGGCAATAAAGGTTTCCATTGACAGCTCCTCCTTTTAATTCACCATATCTTTTACTGCTAGCTTTAAGCTAATGTTCCAAAACGGTAGGTGGTTGTTGTTTTGTATTCCTTGTTAGCATCTATTATCCAGCTTGGAAAATCAGGCTGGTTAATGGCATCTGGAAGTCCTTGCGTTTCAAGGCAAAGTCCATGGTAACGTTTTGCTGGCACATCGCCAAATCTGTCAGACTCATCGATTTGGTTGCCTGTATACAGAACTACTCCTGCTTCATCGGTATTAATTGTAAGTGTTCTTCCAGACTCTTCGTCTACCAATAAAATTTCGTCTCTTTTTTCTTTATTTAATAGAAATGGATGATCATAGCCATCACCAGCAAGTGAAATTTGTGCTTCTCTTGATTCTGGCCCTGTTTTAATTAGTCTTCCTTCTCTAAAGTCGAAGGCTGTATGAAGGACATCTGCAACAACACCTGTCGGCAGCAACTCTTCATCCAATTCCAACACATGATCAGCATCTATTGTCAGCTTATGGTTCAGAATATCGCTTTTATAATTGCCGCTTAAATTGAAATACGAATGGTTTGTCATGTTGATAATTGTCTTTTTATCAGAAATGCCAGAATAACGGATAACCAATTCATTATTATTAGACAGTAAATAAGTAACAGTAAGCTTTAGCTCTCCAGGATATCCCTCATCGCCATCAGGACTTGTATGCGTAAACTGTACGCCAATTGAGCCAGCCTCCTCTACAGCCTCTGCCTCCCAGACAACCGTGTTATAGCCTTTTATTCCGCCGTGCAGGTGGTTGGGACCATCATTTTTAGCAAGTGTATAGCTCTGTCCATCCAATTCAAAGGATGCTCCTTTAATTCTGCCTGCAATTCTACCAACAACTGCTCCTAAAAAGTAGGAATCATTTTCATATCCTGAAAGTGAATCATACCCAAGGACAACATTCTCGATATTCCCCTCTTTATCTGGTGTCAAAATACTTGTGATAATACATCCGTAATTAATGCATGAAACCTCCATGCCATTATCATTTATGAGTTTATATTGAGTTACTTCCTTGCTGCCGATTTTCCCATAATGTTCTTTTGTTGATTTCATCAAATTCATCCTTCCATTTCATTTATCTTTTTTCTAAACGAATGACATTCCAAGAGAGCTTTGGCAGGACAGCTGTTATAATGCCGTCCTTCCACTCGGCATTTCCGTTTGTATGCGGTTCCACTTTTTGCTTTTCTGCACTGTTTTCTGCCTTAATATCATCATTTTCTAAAACGATGTGCTCGACAACCTGATAGTCTTCAAAATTACGAATATCACATTCAAGCAGCAGCCCTTCTTCCAAGTGACGATTTACCGCGAAAATAGTCAACTGTTCTTTTTCCTCGTTATAAACTGCTGTTGATTCTAAATAAGGAACATCTGTAAAGTCCTTGCTGTCGTACTTCGGACTAGAGACAATTGGGTTTAGCGAAACGCCTCTCCCGTAAACAGACGTATGCATATACGGATAGAATATGGTTTGCTTCCAAGCTGGCCCATTATCCTCTGTCATTATTGGGGCTATAACGTTGACAAGCTGTGCTAAACAAGCAATCTTCAGTCTGTCCGCATGCTTTAGCATCGTAATAAGCATGCAGCCAACAAGTAACGCATCCTCAAAATTATAAATATCCTCAAGCTGATGCGGAGCAATACTCCAAGGCTCAATTAACTTGTCATTTTCATTGCTGTGATACCAGACATTCCACTCATCAAAGGATAGATTTATTTTCTTTTTGCTTCGTTTTTTTGCTTTCACATAATCTGCAATCGATATGACAGAGGAGATGAAGTCATCCATTTCGAGTGATAAAGCCAGATAATTGGCTACATCATTAGACTGATTTCCGTAATATTGGTGTAAGGAAATATAATCTACATGGTCATATGTATGGTCAAGCACTGTTGCTTCCCAATCTGCAAATGTCGGCATATTGCGGTGTGAGCTTCCGCAGGCTACCAGTTCAATGGATGGGTCAACCCATTTCATCACTTTAGCAGCTTCTTGGGCTATTCGCCCATACTCTGCTGCAGTTTTATGTCCGATTTGCCAAGGACCATCCATTTCATTTCCTAAGCACCATGTTTTAATATTGTATGGTTCCTTTACCCCATGCGAAGCACGAAGATCACTGTAATAGGAGCCGCCTGGATGGTTGCAGTACTCAACGAGATTTCTCGCTGCATCAATTCCCCTTGTACCAAGGTTGACTGCCATGTTTACATCTGCTCCTACCAGCTTTGCCCATTTCATGAATTCATTCGTACCTACTTCATTTGTCTCTGTCGTTCTCCAAGCCAAATCCAATCTGCGCGGGCGGCTTTCAACAGGACCGACTCCATCTTCCCAGTTATAGCCAGACACAAAGTTTCCGCCTGGATAGCGGACAAGGGGTACTTGAAGTTCTCTAACTAGATTGATAACATCCTTCCTGAAACCGTTCTCATCTGCCTCCGGATGATTCGGTTCAAAAACACCTCCATATACAGCCCTTCCGAGATGCTCAATAAATGACCCATAAATTCGATTATCGATTTCTCCAACTTTGAAGTCCTTTTCCAGAATCATCTTTGCTTTATTCGCTGTCATATGCTCTACTTCCTTTCATTTAGAAGATTTTATTGTGAAGTTTATACAACTTTATGCCATTTTGGATTTCCTATATTAGGACAAGCCTTCCCTTTAAACTTGGCTCTATAGCGGATAATACAACCGCTATAGGCACATGTTGTTCCATATTGCAAGGAAGCACAAGAGGAGCAAATGCCAAGCCTTTCCTGATAAATGGAGTCACACACCAGCTTTTCAGGCGTTTCTGCTGCTTCCATAAGCAGCTCCTCAATGACTTCCTCTGAAACTATCACACTTTCAACACAGCCCTTGCATATATTTTCACTCATAGTCTCACCTTAATCTTCTGTAATTGCTAATGTGACAACAGACATTGGCGGAATGCTTACAGACAGCACACTTCCGTTTACTTCCACATCTTCAAACGCAACAGGCTTCACTGTTTCTGGTGCTTCAAAACTGTTGTGGGCATTCATCACATCTGCTTTGATAATTGTGCCAGACACTTTAGCAGCATTGCTTAATCCACGTAAATCCAGCTCAAAAGAGTTTCCATTAACATGGTCAATATTACAGAAGCTTACATGAATATTGCCATTTCCATCCTTCGATGCTGTTACACTAACCTGCGGCAGAGTTTCACCATTATATTCATACGTTCCGATTTGCGTATCCACACTCAACAGCTCTGCATCCTGATGTACTTTGTACATATCAAAAACGTGATATGTCGGCGTTAGAATCATTTCTTCTCCTTCCGTTAAAATCATTGCCTGCAGAACATTCACCGTTTGAGCGATATTCGTCATTTGGACACGATCACAGTGCTGATGGAAAATATTAAAATGCAATGCTGCAACAATTGCGTCGCGAATCGTATTTTGCTGATACAGGAAGCCCGGGTTTGTACCTGGCTCCACATCAAACCATGTGCCCCACTCATCAATGATCATGCCGACTCGTTTATCCGGATCATATTTATCCATGATGTTGCCATGCTTTGAAATCAATTCATCCATGTGGATCGCTTTCTTCATCGTGATGAACCATTCATCCTCAGGGAAGTTCAGTGCAGAACCTTTGCCAGTCCAGAAGTCGCCGGGAATCGTGTAATAATGAAGGCTTAACCCATCCATAAGATGTCCAGAATTTTCCATTAGTACTTCCGTCCAATTATAATCATCAACATTAGCACCGCCAGCAATCTTATAAATCTTGTTGTCCCCATAGTTCCTCACATATGTCTGATAACGGCGATAAAGGTCTGCATAATATTCTGGTCGCATATTGCCGCCGCAGCCCCAGTTTTCATTACCAACACCAAAATAAGTAAGCTTCCATGGTTCGTCTTTGCCATTTTCACGACGCCAATTAGCCATTGGCGACTCTCCTTCAAACGTCATGTATTCCACCCATTCGGACATTTCTTGGACAGTGCCGCTCCCCACATTTCCGCATATATACGGTTGTGTACCTAACAGCTCACATAGCAGCATAAACTCATGTGTTCCGAAATGATTATTTTCGACAACGCCGCCCCAATGTGTATTTACCATCCGTTTTCTGTCTTCTCTTGGACCAATTCCATCCTTCCAATGATATTCGTCAGCAAAGCACCCGCCTGGCCATCTCAAGACAGGGATATTTATTTTTTTCAGTGCCTCTAATACATCATTTCTAATTCCTTTTGTATTTGGAATCGGCGACTCCTCTCCAACCCATATTCCTTCATAAATACATCTGCCTAAGTGCTCCGCAAAATGTCCATATATATTTTTGTTGATTTTTCCCTTTTTTACATCAGTGTTGATGATTACCTTATTTGCCATCTTTATTTCCTCCTTTTATGAAAAAGCTATGTATTGCACAATTGCATGCGATAAAACGGCTGAAGTCAGAGCCTCCATTGTTCTAAAAATCTAGAATTGTAATGGAAGTTCTGACTTATCATGCTGTTTAATTGATTCATAGAAGAATCTACTAACTTTTTAATTGCTTGTTATTTTAAGCGATAGAACATATCGTTCCATTTCAATTCATTTTGGAATGCAATAGAGTTTGTGTCATTGTTAATGACAACAAGCTCGATGTCCACCAATTCTGCAAAGTCTCGAAGCTGCTCTGTTGAAACAACGTAAGAGAAGCATGTATGGTGAGCTCCGCCTGCTTGAATCCAATTTTCAACAGCTTGGCTTAAGGAAGGCTGTGTTTTCCACAACACTCTTGCAACAGGCAGATTTGGCATTTCCTCTTCTGGCTGTAGTGCATCCACTTCATTAACGAGAAGACGGAAACGATGGCCAAGGTCAATAATGGAAGCATTTAACGCCAAACCGCCTCTTCCATCAAACACGATCCGTGCAGGATCCTCCTTGCCGCCGATACCTAGAGGATGAACCTCAATTTTCGGTTTTGTTGCCGAAATAGTCGGGCAAACTTCAAGCATATGAGAGCCAAGAACCATTTCATTTTCTGGGTCAAAATGGTAAGTATAATCCTCCATAAAGGAAGTTCCTTCATTACCTGCAACAATTTTCATAAGACGAACGAGCGCTGCTGTTTTCCAGTCCCCTTCTCCTGCAAAGCCATAGCCTTGCTCCATCAGTCTTTGCACAGCTAAACCTGGAAGCTGCTTCATACCATGAAGGTCTTCGAATGTTGTTGTAAAAGCAGTATAATTACCTTCTTCAAGGAATGCCTTCATTCCTAATTCTATTTTGGCCTGTTCACGGATGGACTCCCTGATTGGCCCTTCCTCTAAACCTGCTGGGACAATATCGTACTTCTCTTCATATTCGGCCAACAATGCAGTAAGGTCCTCATCACTTACTTCATTCATCTTAGCGACAAGATCTCCGATTCCATACCCGTTCACTGTCCAGCCTAATTTAATTTGGGCTTCAATTTTGTCGCCCTCTGTAACAGCTACTTGGCGCATATTATCTCCAAATCTAGCAACTTTCAATACTTTACTTTCTGAGAACGCCGCTGCTGTTCTCATCCAGCTTCCAATACGCCCGCGAATTTCGTCATTCTCCCAATGACCAACGATGACCTTTCTGTTCAATTTTAATCTGCTTCCAATGAAACCATGCTCCCTATCACCATGTGCAGATTGGTTAAGGTTCATGAAATCCATGTCAATGGACTCCCAAGGAATATCTCGATTGTATTGTGTCGCGAAATGCAATAAAGGTTTTTGTAATGCTGATAAGCCTGCAATCCACATTTTTGATGGAGAGAATGTGTGCATCCACGTAATAATACCTGCACATGACTCATTTGCATTTGCCTCTAAAGCAAGTCTTCTAATAGAATCTGCATCCTTAACGACTGCTTTAAACCTTAGTTTATAGCTTAATGAAGAAGATGCGTCTAACGCATTTACCATTGTTTTTGAATGCTCCTCCACCTGCTTCAATACATCTTCTCCGTATAAGAGCTGGCTTCCAGTAACAAACCAAAATTCGTATTCTCTTGTCTTTAACATATTAATTCCTCCTGGCAATAATTAGTTTGACGTTTCTTGTTTTGTTTCTGCTTTGTTTTGTCCGTAATAGGCATTAGCACCATGTTTTCTTAAGTAATGCTTATCAAGCAAATATTGGTCAATCCACTCAACACCTGGATTCAGCTGCAGCGTATGAAGCGCCATTTTGGCAACCTCCTCAAGTACAACCGCATTATGCACGGCATTGTCAGCATCTTTCCCCCAGCAAAACGGCGCATGGCCTGTCACTAATATTCCCGGCAGTGCCTTCGGATCAATTCCCTCGTTACGAACTGTTTCGATGATGACATTACCAGTTTCCAGCTCATATGCTCTGTTTACTTCATCCTCTGTCAGCTTTCTCGTGCAAGGAACCTCACCGTAAAAATAGTCTGCATGTGTTGTTCCTAATGCTGGTATTCTTCTTCCAGCCTGTGCCCAGCTTGTTGCCCACGGAGAATGTGTATGTACAATTCCGCCAATTTCGGGAAATGCTCGGTATAAGGCAAGATGTGTTGCTGTATCTGATGAAGGATTCAAATCACCTTCTACTATATTTCCGTCTAGGTCTGTCACGACAAGGTCCTCGACCTTCAACTTGTCATAAGGAACTCCACTTGGCTTTATGACAACAAGCTTACTTTCTCTATCGATACCGCTTACATTCCCCCAAGTAAAAGTGACGAGATTATGCTGCGGCAGCATCAGGTTTGCCTCTAACACTTCCTGCTTAAGCTTCTCTAGCATAGTTATCCTCCTTGCTTGGTAAAGCAGATTCTTTTTTAATTTGCTTTAGTGTTTTCATAACATTATTTTCACCTCGTCCAAAGTAATCATAAAGACGAGCGTATTCATCAAAGAGCTTTCCATAAACGTTTACATTATTTTCGATTGGCTGATAAATATGATCTTTAATTCTGCCCATATCTTTAGCGGCTTCATTAATATGATCATAGCCACCTCTTTCCTTACCTGCTGCCACAGCACCAAACATGGCACTTCCAAGTGCTGGCGTTTGCGAGGATGCGGAAATCTTAATATCCATGTTCAGCACATCAGAATAAATTTGCATCATCAGTTCATTCTTTTCGGCAATGCCTCCTGCTGCATATACTTCATTAACAGGCACACCGCTTGCTCGAAATGTTTCAACAATCATTTTTGTGCCATAGGCAGTTGCTTCAATAAGTGCACGATAAATTTCCTCTGGTTTTGTTAAAAGGGTTGCGCCAAGCAAAACACCAGTCAAGTCAACATCAACGAGTGTTGATCTGTTTCCGTTCCACCAATCAAGTGCAAGCAGTCCGCTTTCGCCAACATTCAGCTTGCTTGCTTTTTCTGTCAGCAGCTGATGGATATTTAATCCTTTTTCCTTGGCTTCCTGCTCGTAGCTTTCTGGAACACAATTCTCTGTAAACCACTCAAAATGATCTCCAACACAAGACTGGCCTGCTTCATAACCTAAATATCCGGGAATTACACCATCTTCAACGACACCGCACATACCTGGCACAATTTCTTCTGTTTCGCCAAGCAGGATATGACATGTAGAAGTCCCCATAATCATAAGCAGCTTACCTGCTTCTGTTATCCCAACTGCTGGTACGGCAACATGTGCATCGACATTAGCGACTGCAACGGCTGTGCCAGCCTTTAAGCCTGTTAATTTAGCCGCTTTTTCCGTAATTTCTCCTGCCTTTGATCCAATTGAATAGATATCTGTAGACAGCTTTTCTTCTACTACATTTTCAAGCCGTGGATCGAGGGCTTGAAAGAATTCCTTGCTTGGGTAGCCATCCTGCTTATGCCAAATTGCCTTATAGCCTGCTGTACAGCTGTTTCGAGTGATTGTTCCCGTCAATTCGGAAATAACCCAATCTGTTGCTTCAAGCACTTGATCTGCTGCCTCGTAAATATCTGGTGCTTCATTTAAGATTTGCCATATTTTTGGAATTGCCCATTCAGAAGAAATCTTGCCGCCATAACGCTGTAAAAATGCCTCTCCTCGCTGTGCAGCAATTTCATTCAAGCGGTTTGCTTCATCCTGTGCCGCATGGTGCTTCCATAATTTCACGTAGCTATGCGGATTTTGCTTAAACTCTGGCAGGAAGCAAAGCGGAATGCCATTATTGTCTATTGGCAGGACCGTACAAGCAGTAAAATCTATGCCAACTCCAATAACATCTTCGTTAGAAACATTTGCTTTCTGCAAAACTTCCGGAATCGTAATCTGCAAAACTTCTAAATAATCAGCTGGATGCTGAAGCGCCCAGTCATGCTCCAGTTTTGTTGTTCCATCAGGCAAATATTCGTCCATTACACCATGCGTGTATTCTTTAACAGCAGTTGCCACCTCTTTGCCTGTTCCAACCTCAACAAGAACTGCTCTTCCTGATTGCGTTCCATAATCTACCCCTATTGAATACTTTGCCATGTAATAATCTCCTCTCTGATAAAGTATGCGTTTTCAAAAATGATAATTGGAATGTTGATCACTCTAATTCTTCATCCACATTACTTATTGGTGTTTTTATACGTACAAGAAGCAGCATATTCTGTTGTACACTGATTTCATATTCATCCTTACAACCACAATATTTATATCAACTTGTACGTATAACCTTAATGTCATTCTACCATCTCTGAAGATTATTTCAATCTCTTTTTTTATTTTTTTAAAATTTTATCCTCTGTTGTTTTTAGTCCCTTACAATCCGCAGCTCAAACACTTTAGGTACCCTCTTCTCTGCTTGTGCACGGAATGTAATGCGGGTGACTCCTTCTGTTACAACATTTTTTGGTAGCGTATATTTAATATAAACAAACTGATTCATTTCTTCCCATTCCAGCTTACCGTTCTGCAGCTTTGTTTCATTTGCAAGTACATCAAAGCCATGCATACTTTCCCATTCCTTTTTCGTATAAGCTACTATCAGACTATTTTCTTGGTCCTGCAACACCTTAAGAGCAAAGCTGAAATGTCCATTTGGCCATGTGTCTCGATATTTTCGATTTGACACTGTCCCAATCCCGACATGTTCTCCTGTAAATTGATGATCTCTTTCCGGCTGCATTTCTCCTGGCTGAACGAAGTCGATGCTTCTTGCTTCAAGCTCCTGCTCCTTTTGAATTGCTGCCTTATAAGATTTCTCTGCTTCAGCCCACTCAGCTTTCGTAAAAACATCCCAATAAACTGTCGCACTTCTATCATGAAGCAGGTGAAACGGTTTTAATTCCACATCTCTTGGATTCCCTATTCCTTCCAGCGCAAATGCCTCTTCACTTAACATGCTGATATGCTGTAACGGACTATCATCTGCTACTAGCACTGGTGTGAACAACAGGTCCTTCGTCTTTTGGGCATCACTTATCTCCCCCAAATCACCTGCTAGAACAATTGGTCCGTACAAAAATGCAACCCTGTTTGGATTATCAAGTATTGCTTCCTTACGAAGTGTCATCGGGATGTCAACCTCAAGTACATCTCCATCTTTCCAAGCTCTATCTATTTCTATAAGACTAGCTGGTTTAGTTTCATGATGATAATCCTCTCCGTTAATCGCAATGAACATTCCTTTTTCTGCCCAATACGGGTGTCTTAACGTTAAAGTAAAAGCCTTGTCTGCAGAGGCAGCTATTTCTATCCTGATTCTGCCATTCTTCGGGTATGCTGTTTTTTGCTCAACAACAACTCCCATTTCCTTCCACTCAAGTCGTGAAGAAATGTATTGATTGATGTAAAGCTTGCTTTCGTCATGAAAATAAATAGCATTTCCATGGCTTGCATGGTTTTCCATGCCTGATCCTACACAGCATGTAAAGCTGTCAAACTTTGAGTTATACTTTTTATGGCCACCCATATCGAGCGAAACGAAATAACAAACACTTCCATCACCTGGATGCTGGGATGCGAGTATGTGGTTATAAAGTGCTCTTTCATAATAATCTCCCTCCTCAGCAGTCGGTTTCCATCTGAAAAGATGCTTTGTCAATTTCAACATATTATACGAATTACATGTTTCGCATGTATTTTCACCTAATCTATCATTTACCTTACCTGCCTCGCCAAAATGCTCATTAAGAGAATTTCCTCCTATTACATAGGAATGCTCATGAACAACCGTATTCCAGAAGTACTCTGATATTTCCTTATATGTTTCGTTGCCGGATATCTCATACTGCCTTGCTGCAGCAACAACTTTTGGTATTTGTGTGTTGGCATGCTTTCCTGCGAGTGCATCCTTTTTATCTGCTAATGGATCAAGCACCTCTTTGTGATAAAATCTTTCTGAAAGTGCAAAAAAGCGCATTTCACCAGTATGTACAGCTAAATCAGCAAGCACCTCAGCCATTCCTCCGAACTCACATTTCAGCAATTCATCCATTTGTTCTTCTGAAAGGTCCTTTACCATATCCTCAAGCCAAAGCCCAAGCTTCGTTTCTACTGCAAGAGCCTTCTCATTATCTGTGTGCAAATAGGCATCCCGTAAGCCTGCAAACACTTTATGCATGGTATATAAAGGCACCCAGCCTCCATTCAAATCGAAGCCTTGGGAATAGATTTTTCCTTCCTTTACTTCCTGAAATATCGCTTTTCCTCTTGGAATTCCTGAGATTAATCCTGTTCCGTCTGCTTCCTGGCATAACGCAAGCTCCTCGACAATATAAGCCGCCCTGTCTTTGAATCTGCTGTCACCAGTCGCAGCAGCCATCAGTGAGCACGCAGATAAATAGTGACCTAAAGTATGTCCGGAAATACCTTGCTCCTCCCAGCCATTATAGTGGCTCGCTTTTGGTTCTAATCCGGCATATTCTCTATATCTAGACAATAGCTTATTTGGTTCAAGCTGAAGAAGATATTCCATGTTCAATTCCATTGCATGCTTAAAGGGACCATCTGTTATTCTTACTTGCGTTAAATCAAAAGCTTTAACTGCCATCAGATTCACTTTCCTCTCTATACTAGTAATAAGAATAGGTACTTGTTCTGAAATTGTATGGTTGTATTTATGTAAGCGTATTCTATACTAAAAATTCTATGATAGTTGTTCGTACATGTCAATAAATATCCTAATACAAATCTAGACATCTTTTAAGTTTTAGATAAAAGAATTGTCAAAAACCCGATGTTTTTCAGCAGAAAAACTGGGTTTACTCCCTTTAATAGCAACTCTTCTGTACGAACTACTTTTTCCGAAAAAATTTTATGATAGTCTTTTCCTGCTTTTTTTGGTACGATAGCTTTATATCTATTTTTGTACGTATAAGTTAAGGATATGGAAACACAAGAAAGTGGTGATAGTGTGGCACAAAAAACAAAATACAACATGGTTAAGGAACAAATTACTGAATGGATTACAACTGGGCAAGTCAAACCTGGGGAGAAAATTCATTCTGAAAATGAGCTTGTCAAAATGTTTGGAGTAAGCCGCCATACCATTCGCCAGGCAATAGGAGATTTGGTTCATGAAGGCTGGCTTTACAGAGAGCAAGGTGCCGGCACATTCTGCTCAGACAGAAAAACGGAAACTGGGTTGGGCTCTGCTGGTCAAGCAGGCAAGCGCACAAAAAATATTGGTGTTATTACCACTTATATATCTGATTACATCTTTCCTTCCATCATAAAAGGTATAGAATCATATTTATCAACAAAAGGCTATTCATTGACCTTCGCTTGTACAGACAATGACATTGACAAAGAAAAGCAATGCTTGCAGACAATGCTCGCTAGCAATATTGACGGGCTTATCGTCGAGCCGACAAAAAGTAGTAACTTTAATCCTAATATCAATTACTATTTGGAATTAGAGCAAAATAAAATTCCATACTTAATGATTAACCAATTCTACTCACAGCTTGCTCCTCCTTACATTATGGTTAATGATGAAAAGGGCGGTTATATTGCGACAGAGCATTTAATTAAGCTTGGCCATAAGCGGATTATTGGTCTTTTCAAAACAGATGATTTACAAGGTGTTAACCGCATGAAGGGCTTTATACAAGCATACAAGGATCATGCTGTTCCTTTCTTTCAGGATATGATTATTAACTTTACAACAGAAGATCAAGACAAATCGCTGGAAGCATTGCAGGAAATTCTCCAAAAAGAAGACAGACCGACTGCCATCGTTTGCTATAATGATCAGCTCGCCATAAAAGCAATAAGCATTTTACGGACTATGGGATTATCTATTCCAAATGATATTTCTATCTTAGGCTTTGATGATTCCTTTTTAACAGAGGCTTCAGAAGTAAAGCTGACCTCCATAACTCATCCAAAAATGAAAATGGGCGAAGAAGCAGCGAAATGGATTGTTGCTGCAGTCGAGAAGAAAAGCAAGCCGGCTCCATCGATTGTCTATGAACCACAAATTGTAGTTAGAGAGTCCACTGCTTCTGTGGCTGTCACGAAGCAGTAACTAAAATGGAAAGGGGCTGAACCAATGATTCAGCCTTTTCTATTTTTTATGTTAGTTTATAAAGTTTGCTGCTGTGTGGAGCAAGCCTCGCTTTAACAGTATCCTCTACATGGATGGATTCCTTTTCCCATACATCCTTAGCTGTCATTATTTTTGTCAGTCCGATGTCTTCCAACGGCACTTCTACTTCGCATTCAGCCTCGCCTATATTAAACAATGCTACATAGACAGAGTTATTAGGTGCTTTGGCTGTCCAAGCAACTTTATCACCATCTCTAAATATTAGTCTGCTGTCTGTGCCATTTTGGTTTAATTCAAGGATATCTTCGTTTGTTAGTAAGGACAGTGTCCAGCTGTCATTGTCCCGCAGCTCTCCACCAAACATGAGGGGCGAACGAAACACGGACCATAATGTCATCATTGTCACCTGTTCTTCCTTTGTGAACCTTGTCCAACGATCTGCACCGCCTCCATCAACAGAGCGAATGCCAATATGTCCTAATGGCAGCATATCACAATCAGGCCAATATCCTGGACCTGAAAGCCCACTCCATTTCTCACATCTCTCAAACATATCGTATAAAAGCTGCCATTGATCCCAATAATCGTCTGTCATTCGCCACATATTTGCATTATCCTGCAATACATCAGCAAATTCGAGCGGTGCAGGTCCTGGAGACAGACTTAACACCATATCTCTACCACAGTTATCGATTGCCTTTCTTATCAGCTTAATCTCGTCAACATGTGTGGTATAAAGCTTTGATGCAGCAATATCATCAACCTTTATGTAGTCAACTCCCCATTCGGCATACAGCTTAAATAAAGAATTATAATACGCCTCAGCACCAGATGTGTTTGCATCTACCCCATACATATCTGTATTCCACGGACAGATTGAATTTGGATGAGCGATGTCGCGGGCTGTATGGTCAGAATCTAAAATTCCTGTATTTTGATGGACTGCTTGCCTCGGAATTCCCCTCATAATATGGATGCCGAACTTTAATCCAAGGCTATGAACATAATCAGAGAGCGGTTTAAAACCTCTCCCTTCCGCTGAAGAGGGAAATCTGTTTACAGCAGGAATAAGCCGGGAATATTCGTCCATCTCCAGTTCTACAAAGGGCCGATACTGAGAGGAATTAGCGCCAGGCTCATACCATTGAATGTCTACAACAATATATTGCCATCCAAAATCCTTTAAATGCTTTGCCATATATTCAGCGTTCCCTTTGACTTCCTCTTCTGTTACTGATGCGCCATAACAATCCCAGCTATTCCAACCTAACGGAGGAGTCTGGGCAAAACGATGATGATTCATTTACCTTCACACCTTTCACGACAGAGTCTTTTATAGGCTAATCTTAAAGGAAACAAAGCATTGGCATCTACGATAACTTTTTGCTCATCTATGTAATATATTGCTATTTTCAATCCAATTTTAATTGATGTAAATAGGCATGCTCTGTCGCTAAGCGGAATTCACCAGGTGAAATTCCAATCCATTGATGAAAAACCTTGATAAAGTAACTTCCTGTTGAGTAGCCCAATTCTTGCGCAATTGCCTCCATTGTCATATCAGAATCTCGCAGCAGCCTAATTGCCTCTTCCATTCTTACCTTTGTCAAATACTCAATTGGTGTGTACCCGGTTGTTTTTTTGTATAATCTTGTAAAGTAATATTTTGAAAGATTAACTTTAGCTGCTATCTCTTCAAGACTTTGCAGTGATTGATATGTTGCCTCGATGTACGAAGCCGCTTCGGCAATGGAATCTGGCCATGAGTGTTTCTCTTTTTTTGCTGAAACATGATACCTGAACAATTCCATGACAAACTCATAAACAATGGCAGAGGCTCTGAACCCGTCCGTTATATGATTTTTCGCTGCACTGGCAAAAACACTTTTTAGTAAACGGATTGGCGAACTGTCTTCTGGCATTGAAAAGACCTGGCCAAGACTAGATACTGCATGGCGCCATTCCTCTTCAATATTTGTCGGCCGAAACATAATAAAGAGGACCTCCCAATCAGTATTGCTTTCTAAAAAGAAGTAGCGGTGATTGCTAGGAATCTCCACCATAAAGCCTGTTCCTTCCCCTAATTTATGAAGTGTTTTATCCACTTCTATATAACCGCAGCCTGCGAGCGTATATTGAAATAAAAAAAGTGGTCCATCCTTGCGAGTTAAGCCGTTCCAATGATACGACTCCTTTGAGATGATTTGGTTCCCCACTGCAAAAAGCTGGTAGAACGATTGATTTAATGTATCTAAAAACCGAAAACCATAGACTTCTTGTTTGTTATTTGTCATATGCTCTCCTTAATAAGTTATGTAAGCGCTTAAATATATTAGCAGCGCTATTTCCTTTGTTAGGCTTTTTTTCTATAATCATACAACATTACCATCTCTTCGGCTACATTTTTTAAAGCGTTTACAAAAGGTGATGTCAGATGAGGAACTTCGACACTTACTACCTCTATTCTATAGAGGTATAATAAAGAAATACTATGACGAAGAAAAAAACTAAACATTGGAGCTGATTCCTTTTGAAAGACGAATTAATGTACATTGGCAATAAAGTTATTAACAGCCAGCAAATTCTGGCTGTTAATATGAATGATCTGCTAAAGCAATTTTTTCAAGACGAGAATATGGAAGGCTTTGAAAGAATTGGTGAAGAAAAATTATCGCGCTGGAGTGCAAAATTGTTCACCATCATGGGCGAAGCGTTAAAGGATAATGACAAAAAACAAACGAATGAGCTGGACAACTGGGCAAGAGAAGCTGGAGGCAGCTTCGTGAAAAATTATGTACCACTTTCGGCAGCATTACGGTCGCTTACCATTTATCGAAATGTTATCTGGAATGTGTTCACTGTTGAGCTGGAGGAAAAATCATTTGCAGCCATAACAATGCTTGATGTTGGAAAAATAATCGACCCTTTGCTTGACGAAATCAGTGTTATTATCGGTAAGGTTTACGAGGAAAACAGCAGCAGATTAATGAAAATTGCCTATTCTGCTTTAGAGGAATTATCTGTCCCTGTTGTGCCCGTAGCAAAAGAAACGGCGATTATACCACTTATCGGTCAGATTGATACAGATCGCTCCCAGCTTATATTGGAAGTGGCGTTAGAGGAATCTGCTAGATTAAAGGTCGAATATTTGATTCTGGATATTTCTGGTGTCCCTATTGTTGACACAATGGTAGCAGATAATTTATTCAAGGTTGTTCATGCCCTTGATCTGATTGGTGTTAAATCCATTATTTCCGGAATTCGGCCTGAAATTGCCCAAACTATTATTACATTAGGAATCGATTTCAGCAAGGTGACAACATGTGCCAACTTACATACAGCACTTGCCAGCATTGGATTAAGAAGAGTGGCAGAGCCCTCTTAATCAATAGAAAAGGCATCCTGAATGGATGCCTTTTCTATTACTTTCACTTTTAAGATTAGCTGCCGGCAACCTCTTTAATAATCGGTTTTCTTTGCACCTTCACTTCATATTTTGTTGTTTTGTTTTCGATAATGAATTCTGGAACGCCTCCTCTATGTGCATGTGATTCTTTAAACTCCTCACTTCCTACCCATCCTAAAAAGCCTTCTTTGTTTTCCCATCTTGTGACAATAGTAATTTCCTCATAATCTGTTGTTCCAGCAGTCAGCAATACTTCTAATCCAATAAAGCCTGCTTTTTCTTCGATTTTTCCAATTCTATTAAATCTTTCAATGAATCCATCCGCAAATCCTTCTTTTACTTTAACAGTGTTAGTTACAATATACATTTTGTTTCCTCCTCTAATTTTTTGGAATAATTACTGGATAATTGTTCTCAAACTTAATTGATGCATCAATTTCATATACTTCTTTTAGTAACTGAGCAGTCAATATCGCTTGAGGCTTTCCTGTTTGATAAATTTCTCCACGCTTCATAACAATAAGATTGTCACTGTATGCGCCCGCATATTGAAGCTCATGTAATACCATAATGACGGTAATCTGATGGGTTTTATTTATTCTAGAAAGAATTTTCATTAGTTCTAGCTGGTGTGTAATATCTAAGAATGTAGTTGGTTCATCAAGCAATAAAACAGACGTCTTTTGAGCTAATGCCATAGCAATCCTCGCTCTTTGCAATTCACCGCCTGACAAATGGCCAACCATTCGATCTGCCATATTTTCTAATCCTGTTTCTCTTATTGCCCACGCAATAATCTCTTTATCCTCTTCAGATACGGGACCTGTAAGCCGTTGAAAAGGCACCCTTCCATATCCGACAAGTTCCTTCACTGTAATGCTTGGCAGCACCTCTTTTGCTTGCGGAAGCATCGCTATTTTTTGGGAATACTCTTTTCTTTTATATTTATGAATAGGCTGATTGTCCAATGTCACCAAGCCGTTATCTGCTTTTAAAAGGCGTGCAAATAATTTTAAGAGGGTAGATTTCCCCGAACCATTTGGTCCAACAATTGCGGTCATTTTTCCCTCTGGAAATTCAATGTTAATATCATGAAGCTGGAATTTTCCTTGTCTGAACTGCAATTCCTCTGATTTTAACACTGTCATTACACCATCCTCCTTCTCCGCAGCAGAATGATAAAGAAGGGGCCACCAAGTGCTGCCAGCAAAATACCGACAGGCAATTCAATTGGATCGAACAGACTTCGTGCTGCCGTATCAGCAATGACGACGAGTGCAGCACCGCCAATAATCGAAAAAGGCAGCAAAAATCGATAGTCCTCTCCAATCAGAAGACGGATAATATGCGGTACAACGAGGCCGACAAATCCAATCAAACCAGCAACACTGACAGCTATACCTGCTAAAAAGGATGCTAGCAGGATGATCAGCATGCGGATCAGTTCAACATTTTGTCCAAGTAGCTTGGCAGAGTCATCTCCTAGAATCAGTATATTGACAGGTTTAATGGCGAATAAGCTAATCAGCAGCATAATAATGGTATATGGCAAAATAATTTCGACATGATACCAGCTTCTGCCATTAAGGCCACCTGAAAGCCAGCCAATTACAGATTGTACTCTGTCACTGTACAGCACCATTACTCCATTCATAATGGCACCTAACACAGCATTCATCGCAACACCTGCCAGGATGATTTTAACTGGTGATGCCCCTTTATCCCATGCGAACAAATAAATCAATATTGTTGTTAGAAATGCACCGATAAAAGCAATAAATGGCAATAAATAGCTGTATTGAGGAAAAATGACCATTGTAACGATAGCGAATAATCCTCCGCCAGAGGAGACACCGATAATGCCCGGATCTGCCAAAGGATTTCTCATCACTCCCTGCAGCAAGGCTCCTGATGCAGCAAGGCATGCACCCACACATAGTCCCACAATAACTCTGGGCAGGCGGAGATTATAGACGATTTTTTCATACGTTCCCTCACCGCTCGATACAAGAGTAGTCCATATTTCTTTAAAAGAAACAGAAACTGCCCCAAATGAGATACCTGCATATATCGCAACAAGCAGCAGGAGCAGGAGACTAACAAGGACTGTTATCCGTTTTTTCTTTCTTTCTACATATTCCAACATGCTCACTCCAAATGATTTAACAATTCAACCAAGTATTGAACAGCGTCTACTGCTCTTGTACCTGGATTAGTGCCAAACAATTCGCTTGGCAAAACTTCAACTCTTTCCTTTTTAACAGCATCCAATGAAGTCCAAGCTGCATTTTGCTTCATTTCTTTTAAAAAGCCTTGCTTAATTTCCTCCGCATCACCATGTGTAATTAAGAGAACGGCATCAGGATTTGCCTCTACAACTCTCTCTGTATTTATTTGCGCATACTGTGGAAATTTTTCTAATGCAGGATAATCACTTGCTACATTAATCCCTCCAGCTGCTGCTAAAAAATCGCCGCTTAGTGAATTGGGCAATGCCGCCATATACGTTCCAGGAGCTCCGTAAACAAGCAGCACACGTTTATTCGTGTCCTTTAGCGCGGAAGCAGCAGTCTTTAATTCAACATCCAGTTCCTTAATTAATTGGGCAGCTTTGTCTGTCTTTTGTAGCATTTCACCATAAAGGGTGATTTGCTTTTTAATATCACTGATAGAATTTGCCTCTGTCAGGATTACCTTTGTTCCGAGCCCTTCTATTGTCGGAACATCCTCTTGATTAAAGCCAACATTTGCTAACACAACATCTGGCTGCAGCAAAGCGATTTTTTCATAATTCACTTCATGTGTTGTGCCAATTTCCTCCGCATCCTTTGCCACTTTGGCAAGCTGACCTTCATCGGAAAGCGTCGGTTTGCCAACTACCTCATTACCGAACGCATGCATTAAATCAACATCGCCGCTTCCTAATGCAGCAATGCTTTCCGGTGCTTTAGAAAATGTCACTGTTCGATTGGCAAAGTCCTTTATAGCAATAGAACCAGCTGTTGACTCTGCTGCTTCTCCTGTAGGCTTGCTACAGGCGGCAAGCAGGAGCGCCATACTCATCAATATCATTGTTTTTCCTATTTTTTTGTTAAACAAGATGTGCCTCAACTCCCTCTTTTCACTAGCTTCGCATGGACAACCAGTCTTCCTTCTAGTGAATCAATGGCATAATCACAGGTTGATAATGTAACAATGGAATCCTCTGGCTTAATATCCATATCTGCTTCATATAAGGATTTTTCCTCCAGCAAATCAACAAAATCGAGATACTCATTATCTGAAGAAAATTCAGTTTCTATATAATAAAAATCGGTTGTTGTTTGATAAACGGAAAAGACTTCTAGCTCATAGCCTTCATATAAAGAATCTAAGTGAATGGTTTTGTGCTTCTCAAAAAATGCTTTATCTAAATATTTTTTTAAACCGCTGAACATCGTACCATCCTTCATTCTATGTCCATAGATAATGGTATTTTTATTGTTTTCGAGTTTCTTATCATTTCGATAATCCAGAAAAATACTGCCGGCTCGCGTTTCTTCTTTTTTATAATTACGGGTCAAGTAAAACTCATTATCAGAGGATTGTAGGATAGGATAATTTATTTTTGTATCATCAACTGTTATCCAGCCGACCATATCTTGATTTATTTCCAGCAATGGATCAAATGAGGACCGGATAGCTGTTTCCTTATTGCCGTTGTCCACGTTTTGAGTTGGCTTATAGATTTCCTGCACCGTTTCCAGCACTTTTCTGTTTGTATAATAATCATACAAAGGAGGAACAAGCTTATAGACTGAGTAAACAAAGACTATTATTGCTGTGATGGTTATTATTCTTTGAATCATTAGCTTTGCTCTCATTACTTATCTCCCTTTCTTAAATGCTCAATGGAACGATGTATAAGCCTGTTTTGTCATCCTCATTAACGGCAATATGGACATCATATATTTCCTTGATTTTTTCCTGTGTAATCACTTGTTTCGGCGGCCCATACGCCTTAATAGCTCCAGACTTCATCACAATGACCATGTCTGAATAGCGCAAAGCCTGATTCATATCATGGAGAACCATTACAATGGTAATACCATGTACTTGATTTAACTCCCTAATTAAGGACAGCAGCTCTAGTTGATGATATATATCCAAGTACGTTGTTGGTTCATCTAGAAACAATATCTCTGTTTTTTGGGCAAGTGCTAGCGCAATCCAGACTCGCTGTCTTTGCCCCCCTGATAATGCACTTACAGGAGTATCCTTGTAGTTTTGCAGATTCGTACATTTCAGCGCCCACTCTATTGCATCTTTGTCATCATCATTTTCCTGTTTCCAGATTTTTTTGTAAGGTATTCTCCCAAATTGGATAAGCTCCTCTACTGTCATATCCTCTGAGATGTGGTTTGTCTGGTTTACCATTGCAATCTTTCTGGCAAAGTCCTTATGTTTATAGGAATAAATATCCTTACCATCAAGTGTTATCGACCCAGCGGAGTGTTTTTGACCTCTTGCCAGCAGTGATAATAGGGTTGATTTGCCACAGCCATTCGGACCAATAATAGTTGTTATTTTATTGTGTTCAATCTTTCCTTCCAAACTTTCCATAAAAGCTTTGTCATCATAAGAAAAGGATAGCTCCTTAAACTCCATTTAATTTATCCCCCTTTCTCAGCAAAAAGATCAAAAATGGCCCACCAATTACTGCCATTATCGTGGAAGCTGGTATTTCCAATGGTGCGATTAACAGCCTTCCAAAAGTATCGGCAGTCAATATTAAAAAGGCGCCAGCTAATGCGGAAAAGGGTATTAAAATATGGTGATTTGTTCCAACTAGCTGTCTTGAAATATGAGGAATGATTAAGCCAGCAAAGACAATAATTCCGGCAATAGATGTTGCAACAGCTGCGAGAAAGACAGCAATAACAGAAATAAGAATACGGACGAGCTGGATATTGACTCCTAGCTGGACAACCTTCTTATCTTGTAATTTCAGCATATTACACCATGGGCTTACTAAAAATGCCAAGATTATTCCAAGCAATCCTAATGGAACAATTAGCTCAACATCCTCCCATGTTTTCATGGTTAAATTTGATGCATTGGATGCGCCAACTGTTACATTAAAGTAAGCACATATATTAACTAACGCTTCTCTTAATCCTGTAAACATTGCGCTCACTGCTATCCCTGTCAGAATAACTCGTAGTGGCTTCAAGCCGGATTTCCAGGAAAGCATGTAAATAATACAGCAAGATACAGCTCCTCCTAAGAAGGCAAATAGCGTACTGCTGATAAACAATGAAGGTAAAAACAGCAGTCCAAATAAGGTGAAAAAGCTTGCGCCAGCAGAAATACCCATGATTCCAGCATCTGCTAATGGATTCCTCATGACAGACTGAAATAGCACACCTGACACGGCCAAAATTGCGCCTGTGAGGATGGAAACGATAATTCTCGGGAATCTGAGGTCGATAATGACATTTACTTCTTCACTATTACGGTGAAGTACCCCATCCACCAATGTCATCATGCCGACAGAAATGCTTCCCTTTGCAGCGGAATAAACAGTCACGCCAACAAGTGCTAAAATTACAACAATAAAACTAATGATTTTCTTATTCATGCATCTCTTCCTTTACGCTACTCATACATCATCTCCATAAGCTGATCTAATGCTTGGGTGATGTTCAAATTAGCAGTTGTAGCGAAAATCGGTTCTTCCAAGTCGTACACTTTTCCGTTTTTCACTGCGTTAAAATGCTTCCAAATATCATTTTCTGCAAATTCCTTATCAAATTCTTTGGCAACTTGATCTGGCACACCATGTGATAAGCGCAAAATAATATCAGGATTGGTTTGCTGCAGAAACTCTGTATTTGCTGATATGTATTCTGCGGCCTGACCCTCCACAGCATTTTTCCCACCCATTACTTCCACTAAATTGCCGACATACGAATTTTCAGTCGCGACAAGATAGCTTGCACCAGGGACACCGAGCAATATTAAAACAACTGGCTGCTCCTTATCCTTTGTTTCGTCCTTTATTTCCTTAACCTTTGATTCAATGGAGTCAACCAGCGTCTTCGCATTTTCAGCTCGATCATATTTTGCTCCAAGATCGTTTATAGACTGAATCATATTATCGACGCTTTCCAAATTCACAAAGGATGCTGGAATTTTCATGCTCTCAAACTTTTCGCTTAAGTCATATTCCAATGTCGTGACAGATAGTACTTCTGTCGGCTTAAGGGATTTGATGATTTCCATATCAGGGCTCATCGGATTGCCCACTTCTACCACATCTTTGTACCTTTCTGGAAGTGTATACTGTGTTGTTGGCACACCTGCTAAATCCACTTCAAGCTTATCCATGATTTCAGCAACAGCTAATGTTGTTGCCACAACGGTGTGTTCCATATCGGTTTCTGCCGGCTTGCTGGTTTTCACCTCACTTTTTTGTGCAGAGCAGCTAACAAGCAAAAGACATATACTTAAAAATAACCATGCTTTTACATATTTCATTTTTCCCCTCCTGTTTTCCAGCAGGAATTTTTTTACTATTTTCCCCATATACACAAAGACAGTTCTACGAGATAGAATTTCTTCCATCTCGCAGAACGGTATTTTTTATAATGTTCGAGACCGGTATTTTCTTATAAGAACAGCAATTGATGACAGCAATAATAGAAGATATATTCCTATTTGCGCTGTGTCTGCAGTTTTAGCATTAACTACTTTTCCGCTTGTTTCTGTAGACCCATTTGTCTGTTCACTGTTTGTATCTCCATCCCGGTTATACTCAAGATTGTCGTCACTGTTATTGTTTGTTGTTTCATCTGGTGTAGTTGTATTCGTATCTTCAGGATTGATCTGATCAAAGTCATTTTCAATTCCTGCTACTGGAAGATCTGAAACATCAAACAAGAAACGAATTTCGTACCAGTGATCATAATTCAACTCTGGAATAACAACATGGATATTGCCAACAGTTGGACTAGCTAAATCAGCAACAGGGAATTCAACTACTTTAGAATCTCCAGATTCGCTTATTACCTTCACAGCTTTAGAACCAACAAGGAATTCAGTGATAAAGTCTGTTTTAATTGTCAGGCGGGCAACTACTTTGCCATCCTTCACAATTAATTTCCCAGGCTTAACGAAATAAGAATCTGCCATTGACTTTTCATTTTTACTTGCATGTAATACAGAATAGTCAACAGTGTATTCTCCATCTTTTAAGACTGCATTTTCACCTTTATCATCTTGATCATTTGTATCTTCCTCAACATTTCCTGGAGTTTCTTCAGCTGGTTTTTCTTCCTCTTCATTTTCAGAGCCATTTTCTTCTTCGTTACCGCCACCAGTGTTGTCATTGCCTCCGGATTTTGTAGGCAGATTACTAGTATCATAGTCAAAGCGAACCGTATACCAATGATCATAGCCAATTGCCGGTACTTCGACATGAATTTCAGCAGAAGTTAAACCAGTCAAATCAGCAACAGAGAATTCCACAATTGTTTTCCCTGCACTTTGGCTGACAATTTTAGCGTCTTTACCGTTAATCTTAAATTCTGTAATATAGTCGCTGTATTCTACTTGTACAGTGGCATTGCCATTTTTTAATGTTACTTTGCCAGGCTTAGTAAAATATTGATCTGCCATAGATTTTTCATTTTGTAATGCATGCAAAATGCTGTATTGCAGGTCATACTCCCCATCAACAAATTCAGAGTTTGCACCCTGTTCTTCACCTGGTGTTGTGCCCGGATTTTCTCCTTCGCCTTCACCTGGTGTTGTGCCCGGATTTTCTCCTTCGCCTTCACCTGGCGTTGTGCCTGGATTTTCTCCTTCGCCTTCACCTGGTGTCGTCCCTGGATTTTCTCCTTCGCCTTCACCTGGTGTCGTCCCTGGATTTTCTCCTTCTCCTTCACCTGGTGTTGTGCCCGGATTTTCTCCTTCTCCTTCACCTGGTGTCGTCCCTGGATTTTCTTCTGGCTCTTCAACTGAAATAGAGCCTTCATCAAATACCATTCTCACGACATGGTTCATTCCATATGACATTGCTAACTGGATATTTGTAATATCGCTTAAGTTTTCCACTTCAAAACGGAGCACCTTTGTGTTGGCTGCAGCATCTTGTGAGATAACATCTGCATCCACATATTGTCCGTTTACCTCTGTTTTAAAGCCTGTTACAAAATTGCTGGATGACAGGTTTAGCTGTATATAACTTTTGCCATTTTCAACAATTAGCTTAGCTGGCTTTGATAAGTAATTCCCCATGCTGGAAGCTTCATCTGCGTTTTCTTTCCATACCTGATAGTCGATTGTGTATAGACCATCTGCTAGCGGCTCTTCTTCGCCTTCACCTGGTGCCGGCTCTGGAGTTTCTTCTGGCTCACTTACAGTAATAGTATTTTCATCAAATACCATTCTCACGACATGGTTCATTCCATATGACATCGCTAACTGGATATTTGTGATATCGCTTAGGTTTTCTACTTCAAAACGGAGCACCTTTGTTTTAGCTTCATCGTCTTGTGAAATGACTTCTGCATCCACATACTGTTCGTTTACCTCTGTTTTAAAGCCTGTTACAAAATTGCTGGATGACAAATTTAGCTGTATATAGCTTTTGCCGTTTTCAACAATTAGCTTAGCTGGCTTTGATAAGTAATTCCCCATGCTGGAAGCTTCATCTGCGTTTTCTTTCCATACCTGATAGTCGATTGTATATAGACCATCTGCTAGCGGCTCTTTTTCTTCCACAACAGGCAAGTTATCTGTGTTGAAATCAAATCTTACTGTGTACCAGTGATCATAATTAATTGTTGGTATTTCAACATGTATTTGTGCATCTGTTATGCCGTTTATTGATGCTACTGAAAACTCAGCAACTGTTTTTGTACCATCATTGCTAATGATTTTTGGAGCTTTACCTTCAACAGTAAATTCCGTGATTAAGCTGCTGTATTCTGTTTGGACAGTAATATTTCCATCTTTAACTATCACTTTACTTGGTTTTGTAAAGTAGTTGTCCGCTATCGATTTTTCTTCAGCAGTTCCATGTAAAACCGTATAGTCGACGTCATACTCACCGTCTTCATAAACGATTTCATCTTGTGGTTCAGCAGGTGTTTCCTCCCCTGCTTCTTCACTTGGGTTTTCTGGTGTTGTCACAGGCTCTTCTGCTTCTTCACCTGGTGTTTCTGGTGTTGTTGCTGGTTCTTCTGCTTCTTCACCTGGTGCTTCTGGTGTTGTTGCAGGCTCTTCTGCTTCTTCACCTGGTGTTTCTGGTGTTGTTGCTGGTTCTTCTGTTTCTTCACCTGGTGTTTCTGGTGTTGTTGCAGGCTCTTCTGCTTCTTCACCTGGTGTTTCTGGTGTTGTTGCAGGCTCTTCTGCTTCTTCACCTGGTGCTTCTGGTGTTGTTGCTGGTTCTTCTGTTTCTTCACCTGGTGTTGTTTGAACAGGCAATGAAGCAGTATCAAAATCAAACCTTACTGTATACCAGTGATCATAACTGATAGCAGGTACTTCAACATGAATTTCAGCAGAAGTTAATCCGTCCAAATCAGCAACAGGAAACTCTGCTGTGATTTTGCCGCCATCTTCACTTAATTGTGTTGTGGGAGTGCCGTTTACCTTGAACTCAGTAATGTAATTACTGTATTCAACCTGAACTTTAGCCTGCCCATCCTTAATGATTAGTTTTCCAGGCTTTGTATAGTACTGGTCTGCCATTGAGGCTTCATTACTTGTTGCATGCAAAATCGTATAGCCTACACTATATTCCCCATCTGCTACTACTGAACTGCTGTTCAACTCAGCAGCATAAGCACTGTTACCAGAAGGAATCACTGTACTTACGACGGAAAAGAGCATTACTAGAAACGCAAGAGCAATCTTTGTAGCCTTCATCCTTTTCTTTTTCTCCTTTTAAGTAAAATAGATAGCTTTTTTACATTCAATGCTTAATAAACCGGTATTGATGCAGATTTCTCTGCTTCACTCGTATTTTAGACTCTCTCCACTACTTCTTAGCCAAAGTAGCTGTGTCAAAGTCAAATCTCACTGTATACCAATGATCATAGCTAATTGCTGGAACCTCGACATGAATTTGAGCGCCAGTTAATGCCTCAAGATCAGCAACAGAAAATTCAGCCGTAGTTTTGCTGCCACTTTCACTAATCTTTGTTGCAGTAGTGCCATTTACTTTAAACTCTGTAATTAAATTGCTGTATTCAACCTGAACTTTAGCCTGTCCGTTCTTAACGATTAATTTTGCCGGCTTTGTATAGTACTGATCTGCCATTGATGCTTCATTATTTGTTGCATGCAAGATAGTATAGCCAATACTATATTCCCCATCTGCAATAACCGAACTGCTGCTAGACTCTGCAGCATATGCTTTGTTATCAAAAGGAATTACTGTACTACCAACGGAAAAGATTGTTACAAGAAACGCAAGTGCAATGTTTGCTGTCTTCATAATTTATTTCTCCCTTTTTAGTAGAATATGTAGCTATTTCACACTTCCATAACAGAAACTATTTAGCTAGTTTTTTTCTGTTTACAATAGAGATTACAATAATACCGACAGAAACTATCATTAAAACGGTATAGATAGTGATTTCTGACATGTCAGAAGTTCTCGGATTTTCAACTTTTTCTGTTGTTGTTTCCTTTGCTGTTGAGCTTGTTGCTGCTGTTTCTGTATCTGAGGTTGTATTTGTTTCATCTGAAGCTGTTGAGGTTGTTTGTGAAGAAAGAGCCTTTGCTGTGCTTTCATCAAAGTCAAACCTAATAGTATACCAATGGTCGTAATTCTGGTCTTCGACAATAACATGAATTTCTCCAGCAGTTGGACTGTTTAGTGAGCTCACATTAAATTGAACCACACTAGAATCACCACTTTTACTGATTTCAGTGACATTTGCGCCACCTACTTTAAATTCTGTGATCGCTGAAGTAGAAATTCCTACTTGTACTTTATGAACACCATTTTCGACAATTAATTTTGCCGGCTTTTTAAAGTATCCATCTGCCATCGAGGCTGAATCACTATCTGCACGCAAAACAGAATAGTTTATGGAGTACTCGCCATCTGTAAGTGCTGCAGCGAATGATTTGTTACTGACACCAACAGACAAAAGCGTAAAAATTGCTAATATTGCAACTATTTTTATTGCAACTTTCTGTTTAAGCAAGTATATACATCCCCTCTATATAGTTATATTGATAAAGCATAAGTTAGCGTTTTCCATTCACCTCTTCCTGTATTTGTTTTAGGCACAACCTGCCTAGGTTCATATTAAATGATAGTGATTCTCATTGTCAATGAGTTTTTTCTCAATTAGATAATATTATTCTCATTTAGTTGATAATTTGACTCATAAAAAAAGAGCAATTGCCATTATCACAACTGCTTTTTCTCAATGAAACTGTCATTTTCCCAACAAAGCTGCAGACTCCTCTACACCAATTCTATAACTTGAAAGTCTTCCATTCTCGATCTTAATCATTGTTGGAGTTCCGGTAATTTCTAGTTCAGCAGCTGATTGAGGAGCTTTGTTTTCAAACGGGGTCTGATGGACTGCAATTAGCTTATTATCATTTCCTTCTTGAACAGACCAAGAAACCTTCTTATCATTTATCAATTCAGCAAGATCAATATCGTCATTGATAATTTCTTGTCCGTTCTCCATCCTTCCAATCACCTTGTCCCATTTCTTATGATGGTTTTCCCAATCATACCAGCTTGCCGCATTTTCCTTTTCGCCCATGTCAACAATATACAAAGGAACCTCGCCTGCCTTGTTGTATGCTAAAACAGATTTTTCTAGTTGTTGACAATAGGAGCAGCCTTCCTGCCAAAAGTAAACGATATATCCCTTGTCCTTTTGTAAGAAGGTCTCCGTTGCTTTAATTCGTTTAATACTACTTATCGTCTCTTCACTTGATTCGCTTAATACTGAAATAATAATCCCGCCAGCAAGAATAAGGAAAACTGTAGTTAGAAGCACCCATTTCACCTTGTTATTCATCCTGTATCTCCTTTCGTTTATTCTTATTTTAGCGGATATATAAGCCTTTCAAACGGCAGGAAAACAGGAAAATCTGACATTATTGTGACAATTAGGTCCTTCTGTTTTTCAAAATTCAGACGGGCGAAATATTATATGGTAAAATCATATTAGATTTTTAAGAAGGAGATGGCAAAATGAAAAGCTCTATTATTGATCGATTTATTTCTTATGCTGTTATTGATACACAATCCAACGAGGAAAATACCGCATGCCCTTCCACACCTGGACAGCTGACATTAGCAAACAAGCTTGTGGAGGAATTAAAGGAAATTGGCATGGAAGAAGTAACAGTAGACGAAAATGGCTATGTTATGGCAACCCTTCCTGCAAATACGGAAAAGAACGTGCCAACAATCGGTTTTCTAGCTCATTTAGACACTGCTACTGATTTCACTGGAAAGAATGTCCGTCCTAAAGTTGTGGACCATTATGACGGGGGAGACATTGTCCTAAATCAAGACTTACATATCGTATTATCACCAGCAGATTTTCCAGAGCTGACAAAATACAATGGTCATACATTAATAACTACAGATGGAACGACTTTATTAGGTGCTGACAATAAAGCAGGGATTACAGAAATTATGACTGCCCTTATTGCTTTAAAAAAATCAGACATAAAGCATGGAAAAATCAGGGTCGCATTTACTCCAGATGAAGAAATCGGAAGAGGTCCCCATAAGTTTGATGTAAAGGCATTCCAGGCTGACTTTGCTTATACAATCGATGGCGGTCCTCTTGGTGAACTGCAATATGAAAGCTTTCATGCTGCAGGTGCAAAAATCACGGTGAATGGTACAAATGTCCATCCTGGTACTGCAAAAGGGAAAATGGTTAATTCCATGAAAATAGCAATGGAGCTGCAAAGCAAGCTGCCATCTGAAGAAGCTCCTGAAAAAACTTCAGGCTATGAAGGTTTTTATCACCTGCTTTCATTTGAAGGCGATGTGGAGCAAACAAAACTAGCCTATATCATTCGAGATTTTGACAGAGATTTATTTGAAAAGAAAAAGGCAAACTTAACTGCCATTGTTGCTGATTTGAACGAAAAATATGGAAAAAACACAGTCGTTCTTCATTTAAACGATCAATACTACAATATGCGTGAGAAAATTGAACCTGTGAAGGAAATCGTTGATATTGCTTATCAAGCAATGGAAAACCTCGGGATTACGCCAATTGTTGAGCCTATCCGCGGTGGAACAGATGGCTCCCAATTGTCTTATATGGGGCTGCCGACACCGAATATATTCACTGGCGGAGAAAACTTTCACGGTAAATTTGAATATATCTCTGTTGATAACATGATAAAAGCAACAGATACTATCGTCGAGATAGTCAGATTATTCGAGGAAAAAGCATAGGCTAAAAGGAGGCGCTATTAAACGGAAGCGCCTCTTTTTTTCACTTCACCATCCATTATTTATTTCGATTTCCTAAACATATTTTGTACTTTTCTTAGATTAGTATATAATAGTACAAGTGCTCAAATTATTGTTCGAATATGATAGACAAATAGATAGAAGCGAAAAAAAGGAGTTAAGCAATGGATTCGATTTACAAAACACATGAAGATTTAGCTGATAATACTGAACTGCAGCAACATATTTTGCAAACTTTTGGATTGCAGTCCAAAAAGAAGCGCGTTAAGAAAAAACTATTAAAGCAGCTTGTTTCCCAAGAAAGCTTGATCAATAAAGTCGTTCAAGAATTCCAATTTGATGGGCAAACACCAGCAGCTGCTGAAAAAGTACAGGTAACGGAGGAAAAAGTCCAGACAACTACGGAAGAAAAAGCAGTTGCAGAGACAAGCACTCCATCCTTTACTACTCTTCCAATAACTGCATTACTAAAAGTCGGCAAAGCGTTCTTTAAAGAAGAGGAATCTGTCCGTTATTATTATAATAAAAACAAGCCGGAACAATACAAAAACAAGGAGCTTCTTGTTCAATGTATTTCAGAGGGCTACTTGAATTCAACAGAGGAAATTCAAAAATCAATCGAACAATCCCTATAATTAAAAAGACCCAATCTTTGTGCTCCGCGTAAAGATTGGGTCTTTTCTCATATCTTCAACTTGGAACCGCATTCGGTATACTTCAATTTTCTTGGATGCTCTGTTATAATTTTTTTAGGAAAAGAATTGAAGCTTTTATTGCCATTTTCTTAATGGATGTGACATAAATGGAAAGCTTGCTGTATTACACTACATATGTTGGAGGCAATTATCTATGGTTAAAATAGCACCATCCATTCTTTCAGCTGATTTTGCAAAACTGGGAGAAGAAATAAAAGATGTAGAGCGAGGCGGAGCCGATTATATCCATGTGGATGTAATGGACGGCCATTTTGTTCCAAATATCACTATTGGACCATTAATTGTAAGTGCAATTAGACCGATTACAACACTTCCTTTGGATGTCCATCTTATGATTGAAAACCCTGATCAATACATTCCAGCATTTGCTAAAGCTGGTGCAGATATTATTACCGTTCATGCAGAGGCATGTCCACATCTTCACCGTACACTTCAGCTTATAAAAGAGCATGGTGTTAAGCCTGGTGTTGTACTTAACCCAAGCACACCTGTTGAAATGATTAAGCATGTGATTGAAGATGTTGAAATGGTCCTGCTTATGACTGTTAATCCTGGCTTTGGCGGACAGGCATTCATTCCAAGTGTACTGCCAAAAATTACAGAGGTACGCAAACTGGCTGATCAGTTCAATCCAGGCTTGGAAATTGAAGTCGATGGCGGTGTTAATGAGCAAACTGCCATTCTTTGCAAAGAGGCTGGTGCTAATGTTCTTGTTGCAGGCTCCTTTATTTATGACAGTGGCGATAGAGCAAAGGCAATCAAGGCTGTTCGTGGAGAATAAGCAAAAAAGCGAATCACTAGTGATTCGCTTTTTTGCTCTTTTATGCTGTCATTTTTACTTTTGCGGTTAATTTTGTTAAGACTGTTGCCAGCAGCAATGTTCGTTCAACAAATGTATTTAGCTCTAAATATTCTTCTTCACTATGGGCATTTCCACCCACTGGCCCCATTCCATCTATCGTCGGAATTCCCATTGAGCTTGTAAACGCGCCGTCAGATCCTCCACCAGTAAATGTATCCTTCACTTCAATACCAAGCTCTTTTCCAGCTTCCTTGATTATCTTTAATAGTTGGATAGATTGGCTGTTTTTTTCCATCGGCGGTCTGCTGATGCTTCCTTTCACTTCAATTTCTGTTCCTTCCACATCTGAGACCGCACATATTTCTCTAATTTGCTTATCAATTATTGGTGCTTGATCCATTTTTATCAGACGGACATCAACACCAGCTGTGGCAGAGGATGCAACTGTATTGATAGAGGTTCCGCCCTCTATCATTCCAACGTTTACTGTTATGCCGTCTTGATATTTTGTCAGTTTCTGAAGTTTAATTGTTTTGTATGCAAGCTCTTCAATTGCACTTCGGCCTTTTTCATGCTCAACTCCTGCATGGGCGGAGGTTCCCTTTACCTTAATCGTGTAACGTCCTCCGCCTTTTCTGGCAGATACAATGGACCCATCCTTTCTTCCCGGTTCTACAATTAAAGCATAATCCTTGTTTCGTGCTGTATGTTCAATAAGCTTCCTTGAGTTGGATGACCCAATTTCTTCATCACTATTTAGGACAATTTCCACATTTCTGATTGCGGAAGCATTAACCAATGCTAAGGCTTTTATCGCATATAGGACAGACACAAGACTGCCCTTCATATCTACAACACCAGGTCCATATGCTCTGTTTCCTTCTATGCGGAAGGGACGTTTTTCTACCGTTCCTTCTGGGAAAACAGTATCCATATGTGCAACAATAATAATTTTAGGATCTTTTGCATCCTGATGGCGTAGTACGAGATTATTCCCGGTCTTCTTTTCCTTTTTAATTGTTGACACAAATCCAGCCTCTCTAAATTCACCTTCGAGTATTGCTGCAATTTGGTCTACCCCTTTTTTTACATAGCTGCCACTGTCAATATTAACTAGTTCTTCGAGCAGCTCAATCATTTCCTTTTCCCTTTCTCTTAAATAGTCCTCCATTTTGGTGTTCCCCCCTGAATTATCTAACAGCTTATTCGATAAAGTTCCTATATAGATACTAAGAATTTAACTGTGTTTTCATGCAATAATATTGTTTGATTACTTTTTTATTTGTTGTTTTTATTACGATACCAAACAGCTTATTTCCTGTTTTTCATATCGCAGACAGCAGTTATCATTTGCCTTGATTAAGATTTCTTGTATGAATTTATATCAAGCTCGTTGATTCCTTTGTTAAATGATGAAGGCATGCATTGAAACTCCTTGTCAATAATAGTATATGCAAGCTTCATTCCGTTTGGAGACAGGGCTATTTCCTCTATATGTCATTTTTATTCATAATTATTATCTTTCCTTTAGAAGGGTTTATAAGGAATATAAATGAATCAAAATTATGGGGCCATCAAATAAGAATACCTCTCTTGTTTCCCTTGCTTCTAATAGTAAAGTATCCTTCCTGACGGTAAGTGCTTCATAAAATAATAGCATTCCATCTGGGGAAATTACGATTTGCTCTGACTCCTTGTTTATATTCTTTAAAATAGCTGGTGCATATCCTCTCCATTGCTGTTTATCCCAACAGCTGTGCTACTCCCATCCTGTGAATTAATATCCAGTCTTGAACCTTGTCATCACTATGTATAAAAGGTATTTATTTTCTCCATAGTCTTCAAACTTCTGCTCTACATTGATAAGCATCAATGAACAGTTAAATATTCCAATATATCCTTAACTTGATTCTGACACATAATTCCGTTACAAATTTACAGATTATTTAGAATAATTAACACTAATAACATCTAGTATAGGGACCCGAAATATTCTTGTCAATACAGGCCCGGCATTAGAATTAGATTCGTAATGAAAAAAGACTGCTTGTCAAAGCAGTCTAGAAGGTCAGTGCCAGCAATTTTGCGGAAGAATAATGATACTTCTCTAACGATACATTAAAAACAACGCCTGTGTTTAAAAACACCGTATTTTCAATAATTAACGCAGGGTCACCTTCTATCAGTTTCAAATGATCTCCATCTTCTTTTGAAAGTTTGTCACAGTATATAAGCTTATCAGCGAACCCTACCTTTAGCTTTAAATCGTCTGTTATGTAACGATAGATGGATGTTTGAGCTATTTCTGCATTTAAATAGGGCACTGCCTTTTTATTATAATAAGCTTCTTCCAGTACAAGTGGCTCACCATTAACGAAGCGAAGTCTTTTTATAAAGTAGAGGGAATCACCAGGTGCACATCTCATCTTTTTGGCCAATTCATCATTAGCCTTTATTAAAGACAGGTCAATAATTTGGCTGCTCATATCGTGTCCGGCTAATTCCTTTGTAAGACCTTGCATTTTTCTGATAGTTATACAGCCAGGCCGGGAAAATTCCCTTAGAAAAAGTCCGCTGCCTTGGACTTGATAAACATAGCCTTGGTCTGCCAGTATATTTAACGCCCGTCTAATCGTGTTTCTGCTCACTTGAAACTTTCGCATCAATTCCTCCTCTGTCGGAAGCTTCTCATCTGCTTGGAACTTCCCTTGGAGAATATCATGCTCTAAAACACTTGCGACCATCTGATATTTGACTGTCACTCAAATTCCCTCCCCTTCAAATAAAGAGGGGTATGCCTCTATCAACCTAGAAGTATACCCACTTTCCTTACGCTCTTAAAGCTCTTCTCCTCTTGTTTCAATAATTTGCTTGTACCAGTGGAAGGACAGCTTTTTCTTTCTTGCCAGATTATTATGATGGTCCACATAAATAAATCCATATTGCTTTTTATAACCGTTCAGCCAGCTTAATAGATCGATAACAGACCATGCATAATAGCCTTTTAGGTTAATGCCTTCGCTAATTGCTGTCTTCACAGCTTTTAGATGCTCCTCAATATATTTAATCCTTGGAACATCCATTATCTCATCCTCAATGACAGGATCTTCGTCACCTAGTCCATTCTCCGTGATATACAGCTTTACATCACCATATCTTTCCTTGATCATTCGCAGTCCTTCAAGGAATCCTTCTGCAGAGATTTCCCAGCCCCATTTTGTGTACACCTTATCATCCATCATGACCGTCCGGTACACACCGTCAAAGGATGGGTTCCCCGGTCTGCCTGTTGAATTATCACGACTGACCTCAATGGCTTCTGTGCCTCCTTGAATCCTTTCAACACGAGCCGGTTGGTAATAGTTAAGTCCGATGAAATCATTCATCCCAGCAGTTTCCTGCAATAGCTGAAGCTCCCCATCAGTCCAATTTGGAGTTAAGCCTTTTTCCTCTAATGCTTCTAACACATATTTCGGATATTCTCCTTTAAGAATAGGATCATAATACCAATATGTTTGATAGTAGTTGGCATGATTGGCTGCAAACAGATTTTCCTCGTTTCCGTCGACACTGAATGCTGGATTAAAAACATGCGTAATCCCAATTTCTCCGTATTGCTTCAGCTCTTTATATTTCTTCACAGCCATAGCATGTGCAAGGAACACATTATGAGTTGCTTGGAAATATTCTTTATGTGCATTTATTAAGCCTGGTGGATGTGCGCCACTTAAATATCCTAACGTACAAAAGACAATTGTTTCATTGAATGTAATCCAATGCTTTACTCTGTCACCGAATGCTTTAAAGCAAACTTCAGCATATTTAGCAAAAGCATTTGCTGTGCGTTTGTTTGTCCAGCTGCCATCCTCCTCTAACGGCAAAGGTAAATCCCAATGGTAAAGGGTCACAAATGGAACAATGCCGTACTTTAAGCATTCATCTATTAAATTATTATAGAATTCAATTCCTCTTGCATTAATTTCTCCATCTCCATCTGGAATAATTCGAGCCCAGGAAATGGAGAAGCGATAGGATTCCAGCCCCATTTCAGCCATTAATCGTACATCCTCTTTATAGCGATGGTAATGATCTACAGCAACATCTCCATTTGTTCCTTCAAATGTTTTTCCAGGTATCTTCGAGAAAACATCCCAGTTAGTCACACCTTTGCCATCTTCATTCCAAGCACCTTCTACTTGATAAGATGCAGATGCTGCGCCGAATAAAAAATCTTTAGGGAATTTCATAATTTGGAACCTCCATTATCAATGTTAGCAAGTATCATTTATTTATTAGAACTTCTTAAATTTATTGGTACAACTATATAGTAAACGCTTTCTATTGTTTTGTAAACGCTTTATTTTTTATTAAAAACTACCATTTAACATGGAATCACAGATTCTTTCATAGCAAGGCAATTGTAAGTACAAATGCATGGCCTTACAGTTGCGACGGAGCCAACTCCCCTTCCTTAGCGTAAGCAATACAAAAGAGCGAAGCCTGAAATCCAGGCTTCGCTCTTCCTTTTAACTGTTTCTTACTCCGTACAGGATAAAGCCCACACCTGTCAGTACAAAAAGCATTTTTCCGAAGGATATTTTATCGGCAATGCTAAACAAACCGATTGTTGTTGTTGCAATAAGTATCAGCGGTCCCACTATTGCTAGGGAACTGTTGATGATAAGTGCTTTTTCTATTTGATTGGCTTTCAGCATTAACATTGCTGCCGCTATTTCTATACAGCCTGACAGCAGTCTAAGCAAAGCCATACCTAACACTGCCTTTTCAAATAAAGAAAACATATTCTCCTCCTGTAAGTCTAGCAAATTTACTATAAGTATATGCACCTTCTAGATTTATAGGACATGTTTTCTTTTATTGGCAGTGATGGATATCAATGAACGGAGTGAAAGCCTTGCTCTTTTATTTTCTCCAAAACAGATTCCTTCGTAATCTGTTCCTCATGGTACATAATTTTCACTTCACCGTCTGACACATCAACAAGCGCTCTCTCTATTCCATTCATATTTAACAATGCTGATTCCAATGTTTCGATTGGCTGTGCATTTGTTGTCTCCTGTAAATAAACAGTCATTTCCTTCATTGTAATACTCCCTTTCATACATTCTTTGTATAGTAAGTAGAGTACCCGTTATGGCTTACAAACATGCTTTTTTTAGTTGAAAATTTACAGCTTTTATCCTGTTGAATTGTCTTGATGCAATGTGCACAACAGCCTAACTCCTCTGTAAACACATACCACTTTTGACAGTTCAGGCATTTTTTATGTAGCTTCTCGTTTATTAGCAAATCATATCCATAATATGTTACTACACGCTCAATTTTCACCTAATCCCTCCCTTAACAGCACTCTTTACATTATGCAAATAGGGTTAGGTGGTGCTTATCCGAGAAAAATGGAATAAAAAAGGTGCCCATTTGAATAAAATGGGCACCCTGTAAATTAATGCTGTTTGTTAGGAAGGCTGCTCTCTGGATGACCTTTTCCTTTATGTTTGTTTTTCTCTTGCTTTTTGTTGTTTTCCTTTAAATTTGCTACAAATTCACTTGTATCTTTCATACCTTCACACCTCCTATAGAATATAAACATTTGTTAATTTATCCGAATGTGATAAAATAAATTCTATTTCTTCACATTTCCGTTTATTCCAATTTATACCTAAAAAACTTATATAGGTATAATAAAATAACAAATTACTACGATAAACTACATAAAACTATAACGAAATAAAAATTGGAAAAACATGTTTAATCCTTTAACGCACAATATTGTTCGATATATTAAAAATCTTTTTGACAAAACATCTGTTTTTTCAGTATTATATTAGAATACTAGAGGAGGTTCTTAATAATGCTAGACTTAAATAAACAGAAAATTGTGGACAGTGTTCCACAAAAGGGTTTTTTTGGTCATCCAAAGGGACTTTTCACTCTGTTTTTCACAGAGTTCTGGGAGAGATTCTCCTATTATGGGATGAAGGCTATCCTCGTTTACTACATGTACTATGAAGTAACAAAGGGCGGACTTGGCATTCCTGAAACTACTGCATTTGCCATCACGTCCATTTACGGATCACTTGTTTATATGTCAGGGATCATCGGTGGTTGGTTGGCTGACAGAATTTTTGGTACTTCTAAAGCAGTATTTTATGGCGGAATTTTCATCATGCTTGGTCATATTGTTTTAGCAGTACCAGGAAGCATCAGCATGTTCTTTGTATCAATGGTGCTTATCGTTATTGGTACAGGCTTACTTAAGCCAAACGTATCAAGTATTGTCGGCGATATTTATTCACAGCAGGACAATCGCCGCGATGCAGGCTTCAGTATTTTCTACATGGGTATTAACCTTGGCGGATTCCTTTCACCTCTAATTGTCGGTGAAATCGGTATGAACACAAGCTTCCATTTAGGCTTTGGTCTTGCTGCAATCGGTATGTTTATTGGACTATTAGTATTCATGTTCACAAAGAAAAAAAATCTTGGTTTAGCAGGAACAATTGTTGCCAATCCGTTATCTGCTACTGAAAAGAAAAAGGTTTATACAATCATCGGTATTGGCATTGTTATTATTGCCATCATTTTAGCAATTACTATTCCAGCTGGCATTCTTACATTTGACACTTTCGCTATTGTGGTAGGAATTCTTGGATTCTTGATTCCAGCTATCTACATTACGGTAATGTATCGCAGTCCGAAAACGACATCTGACGAACGCTCCCGTTTGATTGCTTATATTCCATTATTCTTGGCATCTGTTATGTTCTGGGCAATTCAGGAGCAAGGTTCAACAATACTTGCAGGATATGCAGACAAGCGTACACAGCTTGATTTTGCTGGCATGCACTTGTCACCAACATTATTCCAATCACTGAATCCATTATTTATCATTGTGTTTGCACCAATTATCGGATGGCTTTGGGTTAAGCTTGGCAATCGCCAACCGTCCATTCCTAAGAAGTTCTCAATCGGATTGCTGTTTGCAGGTCTTTCCTTCTTAGTAATCCTGCTTCCTGCTTATTTTGGCGGAGAAGGCTCACTTGTAAATCCTTTATGGCTTGTACTTAGCTATTTCATCGTTGTTATCGGGGAGCTTTGCTTATCTCCTGTAGGTTTATCTGCAACGACTAAGTTAGCACCTGCTGCATTCTCTGCACAAACAATGAGCCTTTGGTTCTTGTCAAATGCTGCAGCTCAAGGGTTGAATGCACAGATTGTTAAATTCTACTCTGAAAAAACAGAAATGATGTACTTCGGTATTATCGGTGGCTGTTCGATTGTATTAGCCATCGTATTATTCCTTCTATCTCCAGCAATTCAAAACAAGATGAAGGGCATTAAATAATAGCACGAAAAAAAAGAACTAGATCACCTATCTAGTTCTTTTTTTGTTATTCAACCACTAAAGAAACAACCTTTCCTTTATTCACATCAATCAATCCATGATCAGTAATTTTTAATGCTGGGCTTACTGGTAGTGATAATGTGCTTAATGACATGATTGCATTATAATGTTCATAGCCGAGTGTGTGGAGTGTTGCTGTTAAATGTTCTACTTGCTTGGAAATAATAGCTAATGGCTCTTCTGAAAGAATACCACCAACAGGCAGTGGTACATTTGCAAGAATTTCGCCATCAAGGACACAGCAAATTCCGCCTTGCTGCTGGATTACTGCATTTGCAGCTATCACCATATCCTCCTTATTTTGACCGAGCACAAGAAGATTATGATTATCATGAGAATAGGTTGTTGCTACAGCACCTTTTTTGAGAATATCGCCGCCGATTAAGCCTCTTGCACTATTGCCGTTTTTTCCATACCGTTCAAATGTGGCAAGAAGTCCGTATGCACTTGTTTCCCATTGCAGCTTACCAGCTTCAACAAGTAATTCATCATGCTTTTCCTCTGTAAAGGTAGAGCCGTTTTTCACATTCATCGTGCGGCAGATTACATTGCCGTCTTGCTGTGGAAGATTAACATGGAAATCTGCCTCTTCCAGTTTGCCCATACTTACACTTTCATAGAAGTAATCAGGGAATTGGCGGCTGCTTGCTTCCTGTACATAGGAGATTGCCTCATCGTATACTTTTTTACCTTTTTTATACACCTTTTGTATGTGGAAGCTGTTTAGCTCTGAAACTAACAGGAAATCTGCGAGCTTGCCAGGTGCAATTGCTCCTCTGTCATACATTCTCATTCTAGCAGCTGGTGTATAGGTACAGGCATAAATCGCTTTTTCTGGGGGCATTCCCATTGCGATGGCTTTTTTGAGGAGAACATTTAAATGGCCTCTGTTTTGCAAGGAATCTGCCATCACATCATCTGTCACAAAACAAAAATGCTCATCCACTTGATGCTCCAGCAAGTAATTCATCACTTCATTTGTCATTGATTTTTCCTGAATTTCAAGGAACATGCCAATAGCAATGCGCTCCTTCATTCCTTCAACGGTCTGATGCGTATGATCTGAAGTTACTCCTGCAAAGGCAAGCATCTGCAGCTCAAGGTCAAGAAGCTTCGGAACATGACCTTCTATTATCAGCTCTGGATAGTTCTTTGTTATATAAGCTAATATTTGATTCGTTTTACCGCCTGGCTTGGAAATGACATCATAATAATTCATGATTTCTCCAAGGCATTTTATGTCCTCTGTTTGCAGCAGCTCCTCGATATCTTCTATTTCAATCGCACCACCAGTTGTTTCCATGCTAGTTGCAGGAACCGAGCTTGGAATAGCATAGAACATGTCCAATGGATAGTTCTTGCTTGCCTTAATCATCTCTTTCACACCTGCTATTCCAAACACGTTTGCCATTTCATGAGGCTCTGGTACAATCGTTGTCACACCATTCTTCAGTAATCCATAAGAAAATGTTGCTGGTGTTACCATTGTGCTTTCTATATGAAGATGGATATCAATCAAGCCTGGTACTAAATACATGCCATTTGCATCTATTATTTCTTCTGCCTCAAAGGTTTCACTGCCTTTTATTCCGATATAAAAGAACTTGCCATCCTTAACAGCTGCATTTCCCTTAGTAAATTGCTTGAAATAGCTGTTGTAAACCATTGCCTCTTTTATTAGCAAATCGACTTTCATCGTTGATCCCTCCTATTCTACAAGCACCATCTGATCCTTTGGAATAATTAAGACCACTTCTTGTCCAGTATGATACGGTGCTATCATTTCTTTATTGACAGTGAAATCACCGATTGGTGTGCTGACAACATATTGATAGCTTCTGCCGAGGAATGTTGTTATTTTTATTTTGCCTGGGATTCCGTTCGGTGGAAGAACTTGTGTTTCATTCCATTCCGCAAGAATGAAGTCATCTGGTCGTATAGCGCCTACCTTTTTATTCGGGCTCATATGCTCATGCCTATCAAGTGTGAATACACGGCCATTCTTTTGAAGCTCTACTAGTTCCCCTTTATCTTCTCTGCTCTCAAACTCGATGAAGTTTTTAAAGCCAATGAAATCTGCTACAAATTTTGTTGCCGGATATTTATAGATAGTTGACGGATTACTTAATTGTTCGATTACACCTTTATTCATAATTGCTACTTGATCAGAAATAGAGAAGCATTCTTCTTGGTCATGTGAAACATACACTGTTGTTATTCCAAGCTCTTGCTGAATTCTTCTTATTTCCACACGCATATTGACACGTAAATTAGCATCCAAATTACTCAATGGTTCATCAAACAACAAAATATCTGGTTCAATTACTAGCGCTCTTGCGATTGCTACCCGCTGTCTTTGTCCTCCTGAAAGCTCTCCAGGAAATCTTTTTCCATAGCCTTCTAGATTCACGATTTCTAACATGCGCTCGACGCGCTTTTCTATCTCTGCCTTTGAAACTTTACGCAAACGAAGTCCGAACGCAATATTATCTGCCACAGTTAAATGAGGAAACAGGGCATAATTCTGAAACACAAATCCGAAGTTCCGCTTATTGACTGGAACCTTTGTATAATCCTTATCTTTGAACAAAAACTTTCCATTTGTTGACTGCAGGAAGCCGGCAATCAAACGTAATGTTGTTGTCTTACCGCAACCGCTAGGACCAAGCAAGGAAACAAGCTGCCCTTTTTCTATCTCAAGATTAAAATCCTTAAGGATTTCTTTTTTGTTATATGCTACAGATATGTCTTGTAATGTAAACAAAGCCATCCTTATTCATTCCCTTCTATCTTTTTGTAAAGTAGGATAATCCCATCAATCGCTCTACGATAAACATAAACAATGCGGTGATAATCATAAGCAATACAGATATTGCCGCAACTGTTGGATCAAAGTAGTTTTCTACATACAACAGCATCTGAATTGGGAAGGTGCTCACACCTGGCCCTGTCATGTACACAGAAATATCGACATTATTAAATGATTCCAAAAAGGCAATCATTACTGCCGCAATGATACCTGACTTAATATTTGGGATAACGATTGAAAAAAATGTACCGATTCTGCTTGCTCCCAAACTAAGTGCTGCTTCCTCAATAGAGAAGTCAAAATTAGTTAAGCTGGACGAAATGACGCGAATGATAAACGGGAGCATGATGACCGTATGGCCGATAAAAAGGGACGTATAAATCGGCAATTCATATGCAACAACAATGTATCTTAAAAACGAAAAACCAAGCACAATTCCTGGAATAAGAATTGGTGAAACAAATATTCCATTAATAATTCCCTTACCTGCAAAATCAAATCTGCTTAATGCATATGCTGCCGGTACACCAAGCAACAATGCTAGAATATTCCCTGCTATTGAAACGATGATAGATGTCTTGAAAGTACTCAAGAACATTTCTACTTTAAAAATATTTTCATACCATTTAAATGAATACTCTTCTGGTGGAAACTTTAAGATGCTTCCGCCCTCAAAAGAAGTAATTGAAATTATTAGCAATGGCCCAAGTAAAAAAACAAAAACAAGGAATGTAAACAGGGCCAATCCTCTATTCTTTTCCTGCATACACCTCTACCCCTTCGGATTAAGTTTTTTTGCTACTCCATTCATTATGGAAATGATAATAAAGGTCACAACTATCATGATTGTTGCCACAATAGAAGCTAGCTTCCAATCATTTAATGTAATCGCATTTTGATACAAGAACGTGGAGATAACTCTCTGCTTTCCGCCTAATAACGCAGGTGTCGTGTAGGCTGTAAAGCTGCCGACAAACACTAGAATGCTGCCTATTACCAGCCCAGGTACACATAATGGTACGACAATCTTTAAAAAGACACCGAGCTTGGATGCACCAAGACTCTCTGCAGCCTGCAGCAAATCCATTTCGATATTTTCCATTACTCCAACAAGTGTCACGATAACTAATGGAAGAAACAAATGCACCAGACCGATAATGATGGCTGTAGGTGTATAAAGTATCTCAAGCGGCTGGTTAATAAGCCCTGCTCCTAAAAGCAGCTTATTGAGCACCCCGTTTTTACCGATAATGATCATCCAGCTAAAAGAGCGCACAACAGGGCTTGTTAACAGCGGAAAGATCGTTAAAAGCAGGAATACTGCTTTTTTACGTGCTTGAAGCTTTGAAATGTAATAAGACACCGGAAAACCGATCAGTATACAAATGATTGTCGTCAACAGACTGACACGCAATGTCGTTAATAATATTTTGATGAAATAATCATCTTTAAAGAAATCAACATACCCTTTTATACTAAATGTTCCATTATCATGAAAGGTTGTCCCGATCATGGATAAGATTGGAATAACCATAAACACAGTCAAAAACAGTAATCCTGGCAGAAGCAACAGGTATAGATATCTTTTCTTCATCTCATCACTCCCTGTTTTTTTAATTTAAGAATTTAAGATTTTAATAAACATTGCAAAAAAAGCTTCTGCATCGACTTCAAGACATACTTCCAAATTAGGCTGCTTGTTTAAACGATTTTGAAAATCACAAACGAGCTGCCCATCACATAGCTCACTTTTCGTTTCTACATCTACATAATGCTTTTCTGTTACAGCAATTGTATTGTTAATAGCAATCCCAACCGCTAACGGGTCGTGCATGGCACATGCATGCACGCCGTAGCGAGAATAATATTTCTCTTGATAGTCTCTTGTGCTTTCTTCTATATAACTTGCAAGCTTTTCATTTTTCAGCTTGCTGATATGTTCCTTAGTCAGCAATGCCTTTCTTGTCACATCCAATCCAACCTGGACAATGGCCGGAAAACCAGCCTGAAGAACAATTTTTGCAGCCTCTGGATCCACATATGCATTAAATTCAGCTGTAGGTGTTATATTGCCGACTCCTTTAACTACACCGCCCATAAAAATTACTTTTTTGACATGCTTTGTTATTTGCGGACATTTCTTAACTGCTAAAGCTAAATTTGTAAGAGGCCCAGTACAAACAAGTGTGACCTCTCCGGAAAAACTTAAGATAGAGTTAATAATGAAATCTGGTGCAAATCCATCACTCACCACATTGCGAGCAGGAATATCCTTTAACGCACCTCCAAGCCCATCCTCTCCATGAATGCGGTGTTCGAAAAACGGCTCTCGGAAAAGTGGCGTTTCCGCCCCTTTAATAACGGGTATTTCTGTTTCTTCAAGCAAATCAAGGATCTTACATGTATTAACGGTCGCTGCATCTAAAGAAACATTTCCGTTTACTGTCGTTATTCCCAACAGGTCGAATTTTTTGCTTTTTACGGCAAGAAGGATGCCGATTGCGTCATCAATTCCTGTATCCACATCAAGTATTAGCTTTTCAGGCATTCTAGATTCCTCCTACTCTTATTGAATTAGCTCTCTGTTCCAGCGATCAATCCAACCTTTAAGATTATCATTAACAAATTTCATATCCATCGTATGAAGGCTGTTGATTAAGTCTTCTCCGTATGTTAGTCCTTCTGCTTCTTCATCTGACAATTGAACGTCAACATTAACTGGGGAATCAACTTTATTTTTTGCTGATTTCTCTTGAGCCTCTTTACCAAGAATATAGTTTATGAATTTTTCAGACAGATCCTTTTGATCAGTACCTTTTACAACGTTCATTGTGTTCATAACTGCATAACCGCCTTCAGCAGGTGTGACAAATTCTGCATTTGGAACAGCTTCTTTCAAGTCAGCAAAATACATTTCCATAATTGGACCAGCTGCTATTTCACCTTGCGCGAACATGTTAACATATTCAGATGTTTGTCCATATTCCTTCACAACGCTTGGCATAATTTCCTTCAAGGAAGTGAATGCTGCATCCTCATTAAATGTTTCTTCACCTTTTACCATTGACGCTATATCTACCATCATTGGTCCTGTTGTTGAAGTGATGCTTGGGATCGTGATTTTACCTTTCATATCAGCGCTCCATAAATCCTTCCAAGAAGTGATCTCTATAGGAGACTCATCTGGATTATAGGCAATTCCGAACTGGGCAATTGTATAAGCAGGTCCATATTCTTCTCCAAGTGGAGCTTTAGCGACATCATAGATTTTATCTACGTTAGGAATATTTTCACGATCAATCGTGTCGAATAGGCCATCTTGAATGCCTTGCTGTGCATAATAGTCTGATAGGAAAATAACATCTACATCTGAGTTGCCTTGTTTAATTTTGTTAAGACGGTCTGCATTATTACCTGTGTCTAACACGATCTCTACGTTGTTTTCCTCTTCAAATGGCTTATATATTTCTTTACGGAAGAAGTCCTCATTGAATCCCCATGTGGAAACAACCAGTTTTTCCTTTCCTTCACTTTCAGAACCTTCGTTTGAACCGCATGCTGCTAATAAAAGTAAAGATGATGCTGCAACTGCTTGAATAATTTTCTTCATTAAGAGCCCCTCCATTTTTATTGATTATTTTTTTATATAATTGCTGCTTATACTCCCCTTTTTATCCTGCTGGTAAAAGCAGAACAAAAAAAGACAATCTTAAATAGAATCATTCTTCTACTTAAGATTGTCTTTTCTTTGATAAACAAAGGGAAAACTATCTTTAGTCTTTATATTTCGGCGTTTCACTCAGATAAATCCAAGCAAAAATCCAATATTTTATTTCAAGACAATATTTGTAAAGGCAAATTGAGTGAATGAATCATAATCTCTTAATATAGCTTCTATATTCCAACCGGTTTGTTCCTCGACCTGAGTTCTGAACTTTTTCTTGAATAGCAGAGACAGATGAAAGTCTACTTCAAGCTTTAAGCTTGGTACTTCACCTTCTAATGCAGCAGATCTAGAAGCTCTCGGATGCTTGGCTTGCAAGGTTATTATATTTTGGTCGATTGTTACCTTTAGCAAAGTGGTGCCAGCACCAAATAAATCTTTTGATACTTTATTATAGATTTGAGAAAGCAATCTCTTCATTTCATTCGAATCTATGATAATCACCTGCCAAACAATTTATATCTGTATTATACATACCTTTTTATCCTCTGACAATAGAATGTGCGTTTTTTAATTAAAAAAATATAAGAAAACAGATATTAATATAATTTTTTACACCAAAATACGAACTATCCAACCTAAAACTTTATTATTATACACATAGAGATTCTAGAAAAAAGCACTCTTAGTCGTATATTTTATCCTTTAACCTGCAAAAATACGAGGCACTTGTCAGATTATCTGACCTAATTCCTTTGCAACTGGGTCCATTTTAATATTGTTACATCATATCATTATTAAATTATTTAGAAAATTACTTTTTTAAAAAAAGAGCAGGATTCTTTGGAATCCTGCTCTTTAGAAAGAATGAACTACTTAAAGGATAGTTTCCCACTAACCAAATAAGAGTCACACCCCTCTGCTTCAACCCGAGACAATTTTAAATTTATGTTTTTATTATTTGTCTGCTCTAAGTCTTATTTTTCTTCCTGTCTAATCTTCTCGATTTCGTCTGCTACGAATTGCACTTGTGTACCGACGATTACTTGAATGCTTGTCGGTCCGACAATATTGATTCCCGGCACACCTGTAGCTTTGATTTTGCTTTGATTAACTGTATTCATATCTTTCACTTCAATTCTTAATCTTGTTACACAGTTATCAACAGATGCGACATTTGCATCTCCGCCCAAGCCCTCGTAAATTTCTGACGCCATAACAGCAAACTTATTGTCATTATTTATTGGTGCTGTAGCAACCGCTTCTTCTGCTGTTTCTTCTTCTCGTCCTGGTGTGGACAAATTAAACTTCGTGATAAGAAAACGGAACAGTGTGTAATAGATACACGCGAAAACTAAACCTTGAACAATCAGCATATACGGTTTGTTTGCAAGTGGCAGTCTTGAGCTTAAAATAAAGTCAATTAAACCTCCACTGAAGGAAAAACCTGCAGTCCAATGGAAGGCAGCCGCAATTGCCAAGCAAAAGCCAGTAAGCACTGCATGAACTAAATAAAGTCCAGGTGCCGCGAACATAAAGGCAAACTCAATTGGTTCGGTAACACCTGTTACGAATGCAGCAATACCTGCTGCCAGCATAAGGGACGCAACTTGCTTCTTTCTTTTTGTTTTTGCTGTATGGTACATTGCTAAAGCAGCTGCTGGCAAGCCGAACATCATCACAGGGAAGAATCCTGCTTGATACATGCCTGTTACACCTTTTTCTCCTTTACCAGCCCAGAAGTTCCCAATATCATTGATGCCAGCTAAATCAAACCAGAATACGGCATTTAAAGCATGATGGAGACCTGTCGGAATAAGCAGCCTGTTGAAGAAGCCATATAAACCAGCTCCAATTGCCCCCAGCTTACTGATTTGTGTTCCAAATGATACTAAGCCACTGTATATTGCCGGCCATAAGAATAAGAGAATAACTGCAACTACTAGCATGCTGACAGCACTTAAAATCGGAACGAGTCTTTTTCCGCTGAAAAACGCAAAAGCGGCGGGAAGCTGTGTTTTACTGAACTTGTTATACATAACGGACGCAACAATACCGGATAGCATCCCAATAAAGGCATTTTCAATTTTTGTGAAAGCGACATTCACATCCTCCGGATTAATGCCTTGAAGCATTGCGACGGAATCTGTGGATAATAGTGTTTTAATCACGAGAAAAGCAACTAAACCACTTAATGCAGCAGAACCGTCCTTATCCTTAGATAACCCTAACGCCACCCCTACTGCAAACAAATAGGGAATATTATCAAGAATGGAAGAACCAGCCTTGATTAGAAAAGCGGCTGTTGGACTGTCTGCTCCCCATCCTGAAGGGTCGATTGCATAACCTATCCCCATAAGTATCGCTGCCGCTGGCAATACAGCTACAGGCAGCATTAAAGCTCGACCAAGTTTTTGCAAATAAGCTTTCATCATTTTTTCCCCTTTAGTTTCTTAAATAAAAGATACTCTATATATAATGACTGTAGAAAAACCTTTCCTTTATATTTAAGGTTTTAATTCCTTCACATCATGGAAGTACTGTTGAATTGCTTTCTTTAAATGACCAGCAGAGCCTTCCAAAAATGTCTTTGCTTCCTTTAATGTGCTGCCTGTCAATAGAATAAAAGCAGCTGATTTCAGGTCATGATTTGTGACCTCAAGTGCTGATTGCGCCTCTTCCTCTGTTGCAGCTGTCATGTTTACTAGCATCTGCACTGCTCTGTTTACAAGCTTTTTGTTAATCAGCTTCATATCTATCATTTCATTTTGATACGTTTTGCCAAGCTTTGTCATCGTTGCGGTCGAGAGCATATTCAAAATCATTTTTTGGGCAGTTCCTGCCTTAAGTCTTGTTGAACCCCTAATAACCTCTGGCCCTGTTGGCGCCTCAATCCCGATATCACAAATTGCTGTTAATGCAGTACTCTCGTTGTTGCTAATCCCAACTGTAAGTGCGCCAATGTCAGCTGCATACTCAGCTGCAGCAAGGACGAAAGGCGTAGAGCCGCTCGCAGTTACTCCGATAACAACATCTGCTTGTGTTAGGGAATGGCTTTTCAGAGCAGTAATGATCCAGCTATCGTCGTCTTCTGTTTCCTCAAGAGAATTCCACATCGCCTCATATCCACCTGCAAGCAGAGGAACCCATCTGTTTTGCGCAATGGAAAAGGTAGGGACTAATTCAACTGCATCAACGACAGCTAATCTCCCGCTCGTTCCTGCTCCTATAACAAAGCATCTGCCTCCAAGCTGCCATCTAGCAGCAATCGCCTCAACAGCCTTGCTTATATGAGTAAGTGCCCCGCGGACTGCCCCTGCAACTGCTTCATCTTCTTTGTTCATGAATTGGACAATCTCAAACGAGGACCATTCATCCAACCCAATACTCTGAGGGTTTTGATGCTCGGTTCCTGTTAATTCGTTCATATTTTCACCTCTTCATATCGATGACAAATTTATAACGATCTCCTCTGTATATCGATTTAACATACTCAAACGCTTCACCGTTTTGTAAATAGCTGAACCTTTCAATTAGTAAAACAGGGTCGCCTTCTTCAATTTGCAAGATAGAGCATTCGCTTTTTTGAGCAAGTGATGATTCCAGTGTTTGTGTGGCATGACTGATTTTGAGATTCAACTCGTTTTCAATATATTCGTAAAGAGAGGCATGAACAGTATTTTCTGTTAAATCAGTGATGATATTTGCCGGTAAATAGGATATTTCAAGTGCCATTGGACTTTCATCTGCCAGCCTCAGCCGGCTCACTTCATATACCGGCACACCTTCTGTTATCTTCAGCTTTGCGGCAATATTCTTGTCCGAGCTTATTTGCTGGAAGGAAAGAATTTTCGTTAACGGCTTTAATCCTCTTGAACGCATATCCTCTGAAAAGCTCGTCAAACCAGAAAGGGGCTGCTCAACCTTTTGTTCTGCGACAAATGTTCCTTTTCCCCGCTTTCTAACTAAGATGCCTTCATTAACAAGATTATTGATTGCTTGACGGACAGTCATTCTGCTTATGTCGTATTTCTCTGAGAATTCTCGTTCAGAGCTGATTGGGTCTCCTGGATTGAGTCCTTTCACAATCTCCTTGATTTCCATCTCCAGCTGAAAATAGATTGGAATATGGGAATCCTTAATAATCAACGGTTAACACTTCCTTCTTTTTCCTTTAATAATGCCAATGCTTCACTGTCTGCAATAATTGTTACATCAGGATGTTCCTTCAAAATAGAGGCAGGGATATCCTCTGTCACATCTGTTTTGAAGAGGTTATATAATATTGGTGCTTTTTTTGCCCCTGATGCCAGTAAAATGATTTTTCTGCTTTTCATAATAGTCGATATTCCCATTGAAATAGCGTGTGTTGGCACATCATCCTTATTCTCGAAATATCTTGCATTAGCTTCTCTTGTTGATGGATCCAATTCAACTACACCAGTCTTTGAGGAGAAGGGTGTTCCAGGCTCATTAAACCCAATATGGCCATTCTCGCCAATTCCAAGTACTTGAAGATCCACTCCGCCTAAATCTTCAATCAGTTGCTCATAATCCTTTGCATCTTGCTCATATGGCGGTGTTTCCGCCTTTGGAAGATGAATATTTTCTCGTTTAAGGTTGATATGGTCGAACAGGTGCTTATCCATATAATAGGTATAGCTTTGATCACTTTCCTTTTCTAACCCGACATATTCATCTAAGTTAACTGTTTTAATGTTTTCATAAGATGTTGTATTTTGCTTATAGTCGTCTATAAGTCGTTTATAGGTTCCTGCAGGTGTTCCTCCAGTTGCCAAACCAATCACAGCCTCTGGCTTTTCCTTCACCAGATTAATTACCACCGCTGCTGCTTGCTCACTCATTTGTTCATAGTTATCAACTTCAATCCATCTCATTACAATGCACCTCCAGATTTTGTTGCAATTATTCCTTTGCATATAGTCAAGACCACTTCATTGTTTGCATTTAATACAACCAAGTCTGCGTCCTTCCCAGTTTTTATACTTCCTTTTTTATCCAAAACACCAATCTGCCTTGCTGGATTATAGGAACCCATTATGATGACATCCTCTAAGGAACAGCCTGTAAATGCCATCATATTAGTAAGAGCATCATTCATTTTTAACGTGCTGCCAGCGAGGGCTCCACTTTCTAACAGAGCTTTTCCATCTTTAACAATCACCTTTTGGCCACCGAGTGAGGAAATTCCATCTTCCAGCCATTTTGCTCTCATGCTGTCAGTAATTAAGATAATTTTATCCTTCCCTTTTTGCTTAAACGTCAATTTGACGATTTCCGGGTGAATATGAACTCCATCGACAATCATCTCTGTCGTCAGCTCATCATGAAGGAGTGCACCACCTGCTGTTCCAGGATCTCTATGATGGAAGCCTCTCATCCCATTATATAAATGGGTAACATGATTCACTCCCGCGTTGATTGCATCGACTACCTCTTCATATACAGCATCAGTATGGCCCATTGAAGCAACAATGCCATTTTCTTTTAAATAGGCTGCCAACTCTAGCCCATTTTCTTTTTCAGGCGCTAATGTTACTAGTCGAATATGGTCACAAGCAAGTGCATTCCATTTTTTGAAAAGCTCAATGTCTGCCGTCTTAATAGCATTTAGCGGCTGTGCCCCTGCTCTCTTTTCATTAATAAAGGGGCCTTCAAGATGAATTCCTAGCATTTCTGCTTTACCTGGACTATTGTCCGTTTTCATATAGGAAGCAATGCTTTCTAAAGCAGCTTCAATCTCTTCTTGCCCTTGTGTCATAGTTGTTGCCAAGAAGCTAGTCGTTCCTTCATACGGTAAAATCCTGGCGATTGTCCCTAGACCATCCTTCGACCCATCCATCGCATCAGCATCTTTTGCCCCGTGAATATGAATATCAATCATTCCGGGAATGAGTTTGCTCCCCTTTGGAAAAGATATTGTCTGTACATTCTCTTTCTCCTCTTTCCAATCAGCAATTTTCCCATAAGACTGGATGCTTCCTTGTTCGATAAACAAGAAGCCATCGTAAATAACTTCCTCTTCTGTATAAATGGTTAAGTCCTTAAGAAGTAAAGACTCGCCAGTACTCTTGATTGACATAACATAATCCCTTCTTACTTTCATTTATTTATAAACTATATAACTAGATGTCTATACCAGTTATCTTAACATGTATTAATTCTAGCAAAAATCTGCAATATTGCTAGAATTATGTAAGATTATTTGGTCCTTTACTGGAAACCGCTTACAGACAAATTATAAAGGAAGACTATTTACTTTGTCAATACAGCTTATAGTCTTTACTACCTTTTGGATTTTATTACTAAAATAAGCATGATTTTAGGAAAGATGTATAGTTTTATATTAAATATTCAATAATGATACTACCCTTTTTAATCATTTAGAAACATTAATAAAACTATACAGAAAGCTTGGATGATAGATGAAACTTCTCTCTTTTGCTTTGAAAAATAAAAATGTCAGCGACTACGAAATTATTCAGCATCAAAGTAAAATAATGGATCCTCTTGTAACAGTAGTCACCCCTGTTTTCAACAATGCTGCCACAATTAAGAAAACAATCGATTCTGTTTTAAATCAAACATTAATAGATCAAATTGAATATATTCTTGTAGACGATGGTTCAACAGACAAGACTCGGTCCATTCTCCTTGATTATAGTAGTAAACATCCAAACATAAAGCTTGCACTGCTAAAAAGGAATACTGGCACACCTGCTTTTCCTAGAAACTTAGGAATAGAGCTTGCTAGAGCTCCGTATATTTCGTTTCTTGATGCCGATGATTGGTTCGAATTATCAGGATTAGAGAAGCTTTATCGCGTGCTTGAGGAGACCGGCGATGATTATGTTGTCGGGAAAACGGTGAAAATACGGACGGATGGAACCTCTATTGTAGGCGAACACGAATCCAGCACAGAGCGGAGAAGTGTTCCACCAGCCTCTATCCCCCATATTTTCCATCACTTAGGGCCAAGAGCCAGAATGATGAAAACAAGGATAATTAAAGATAACAATATCCAATTCCCTGCAATGAAGTTTGCAGAGGACAAGCAGTTCTTTATGGATGTATTGGCCTGCTGCAAAACAATCTCAACAACTAAAGAAGTCATCTACTATTTGAACAGGCAAAATGAAAATAATGGCTCCTTAACTTCACGCACAAATGTGCTCGACAAGATGAAATGCAATCAAAAGGTAATACGTTACTTTAAAGAAAAAGAGCTTGATTCTGATATTAAAAAGATGATATTAAACAGATTGTTCGAATTCGACTGCTTTACAGGCTTCATCAATCGCTATCATACGCTTAGAACAAATAGTCCGACATACAAACAAAAAGCCAATGACTATATGAAGAGAAAAGCCTATACTTGGACAATGAAAAAAACATTAAAAGCAGCAAATGATTTGGATTATGACATTACCGACCATTTCTTTAAACCGATTAACAAGGTGTGCTATGAGCTTTTCAAGAAGGGAAAATATAGCGAGATTGAAGAACTGTTTCGGTGGCATGCAAAAGAAAAAATCAAGAGCTATCATTTTCTTGAAAATAAAGCCTTCTTTATAACACCATTGCAGGACCCTTATAAATATATCCAGATCCCAATGTATGCAGAGCTCATTGACTGCATTGTCGTTAATGACCATATCCAACTTCATATAAAAGCAGTTGGTGATGATTCTGCCTGCATAAATGAGCTTCTGCTTCGCAACAGGCAGTCACAAGCCTCAGAATTTATCGTACAAGCCTCTGTGCAAAATAATGGTGAAGGCGTTTTGTCATTGCCGATAGATTGGATACATTCTCTGCCGAAATCTATTTATACTATTTATTTACGCTACAATGACTATCAAAAGGTCCAATTGCATATTCCAAGGCTAATGGAAAGCTTAAAAAGTGCGCAGCACAAAAATCTCCACTTTTATTCAACCATTAATCAGAACTTAGCATTGAAAGTTAAATAGTGTTAAAAAAGGAAAGTAAGTTGTTAAGCCTAGAATAAAACTGAACTATTCTATCGATGGTTCCGTTTTTTGTGTTTTGGATTTAAATACATAAATGAGAAACCATAGTGTAATGGAGCGGAGGACATTCGACTACTAAGGGAAATAGAGGAGGCTTTAGCCTCCTCCCCAAGCGAGTGTGTGTAGCGTAATGAAACGAACTAATTTTAAAGCCATATTCTATTAAGAATCACTTCTTAGTCTATTTTCTGTTATCATTCAAATTTTGGCAGCCAATCTCCGTGTGCTTCTATTAAATCGTCACACATGGCAACAATATCATCCATTGACAGTTCTGCTGCTGTATGTGGATCGAGTAAGGCTGCTTGATATATATGTTCTCTTTTTCTTGAGACAGCAGCTTCAATTGTTAAAAGCTGTGTATTTATATTCGTTCTGTTTAATGCGGCCAGCTGTTCTGGAAGCTCCCCAATATAGCATGGCAATATTCCGTTTCTATCAACAAGACATGGTACCTCAACACATGCTTTTTCAGGTAGATTGCTAATAAGCCCGCCAGTATTCAGAACGTTTCCGCCAAATTTAAAAGGTATATTTGTTTCAACTGCCTCAATGATTCGTGACCCATATTCATGGGAGCGCACATGTGTTAAATTGCTGTTATGTACAAGCTCCTCCCGCATTTTTTTCCAGTTTTCGATTTGCTGGACACAGCGACGCGGATATTCATCTAACGGAATCTGGAATCGGTCAATCAGTTCAGGATAACGGCTCTTTATAAAGTATGGATGGTATTCGGCATTATGCTCTGATGACTCCGTTACATAATATCCGAATTTATCCATTAATTCGAATCGCACCATGTCTGTATGCTTATCCAGCTGCTTTTCCTTCGCACGTCTCTTTATTTCTGGATAGAGGTCCTTCCCATCTGCCTTTACCTCCAACAGCCAAGCCATATGGTTAATACCAGCAATTTTCTCCTCCACATTTTTGGCTTTTATCCCGAGTGATTTTAATAAATGTGATGTACAAACCTGAACACTGTGACAAAGCCCGACTGTTTTGACATTTGTGTAGCGCAGCATCGCTCCAGTAAGTGCTGCCATCGGATTCGTATAATTTAGAAACAATGCATCTGGACAAACCTCCTCCATGTCCGCAGCAAACTCAAGCATGACAGGAATTGTTCGTAAGCTCCGAAAAATACCGCCGATTCCAACAGTATCTGCGATTGTCTGGCGCAGTCCGTATTTCTTTGGAATCTCAAAGTCTATGACCGTACTTGGCTTATAGCCGCCGACTTGAATAGCATTTATGACATACTTTGCTCCTCTTAGTGCTTCCTTTCGGTTTGTGTACGCCTTTATAGTAACATGGCAATTATAATTATTTTTCAGATTGTTTAGCATATTCTCTGAATCCTTGAGCCGCACCTCATCAATATCAAACAGAGCAAACTCAAAACCCTCAAGTGCAGGTACCATCATACAATCTCCCAGAACATTTTTTGCAAATACAGTGCTTCCTGCACCGATAAATGTGATTTTAGACATACATTTCTCCCCTTTAATCGTTTATCATCCTGCTATTTTTTTGTTTACTCAGTATGTTTCGATGTGCATGTTTGACATTCCAAGTCAGCCACAATGCTACAGTGCTTCCGAAGAAGAACAAGAAGAAGCCTGCAAGCTGGCTGTATGCAGCAAAAATCGTGATGCAGCCGATCATCATAACGGCGCTCTGTACAATCCGTGTAATGCTCATAAACAGCATATCTCTTAACACTTCTTTTATTGTCCGTTTTTTCTCTACTAATAAAGGAAATAAATACGGCAGCATGATGAGATATACAAAGGTAATAGTCAGTAGAGTATATCTGAAAATGGCAAAAATAGTACTCTCAGCTTGGAAAAAAAACTGTAAATCGACATACAGCAATATTCCTGCAAATAGAATAATTGCTCCAAGCAAATTCGCCTGTATGAAATATGCTTTAAACTTAGCAACAAACATCGGAAATATCGGACCGTCGTCTGTCCCATCCATCCATTGTCTAATTAAATAAAACATTGCTGCAGCAGCTGGAAAGAAGCCAAACAGAATAAGGCCGCCAAGCGTGAAGAGCATCCATAGTGCATTAACATAAAGCAAACGGTACACCCATATGCAAGCTTTCATCAGTTTGTTGTTGATAAGATCACCCCATTAATGAATCAACCTTTAGAGCCAGTCAAAGCAATGCCTTCAATAATTTGTTTTTGCGCGAAAATGTACACAATGATAACAGGAATAATAGAGATTGTTGTACCAGCCATCATCAGTGACCAGTCTGTAAAATATAAGCCTTTAAACGTATTAAGGAGCAGTGGCACTGTGAATTTTTCAGGCGTCGTTAAATAAATCAACGGCTCTAAAAAGCTGTTCCAAATTCCCATAAAAGCAAATATCCCAAACGCAGCAAGCGCTGGCTTTATCAATGGCAGAATGATGCTTCGGTATATCCTAGCAGGGTTTGCTCCGTCAAGAACAGCTGCTTCAATCTGTTCATTCGGTATGCCTCTAATAAACTGTCGCAGCAAAAACACACCAAAGGCATTGAATAATCCTGCCGGAATGATTAAGGATAAATGCGTATCAATCCACCCAAATGCGTCCATAATCAGGTAAAGCGGGACCATCGTCACTTGCTTTGGAATCATCATTGTCGCCAAAAACAGGATGAACAGCAGATTAGAGCCACGAAATCGCATTTTCGCAAATGCAAAGGCAGCCATCGAACAGGTCAGCAAGTTTAACAGGACAACGATTGCCGTTATATAAAAGCTATTAAAATATGCTTTTGCAAATGGCATTGCTGTTAAGGAATTCGGGTAGTTTTGGAAATTAACAGGATTCGGGAACCATTTTGGCGGCACAAGGAAAATTTGGGACATATCTTTAAGAGAACTGCTTATTGTCCAAAGGAAGGGAGCAACCATTAAAAATGCTCCAGCAATCAGCACAAGATGGAGCAGGATGCGCAGCAATGAAATCTTTTTCTTTTTACGTAATGGAACAGCTGCTTGAGGGACCGGATTCACTGATGCGTCATTGATCTTCATAATGCACCCACCTTTTCGACATTTTAAATTGAATAAGCGTAAACACTAGAATAATGACAAACAATACCATTGCCGCTGCAGAGCTTATACCCATTTTGAAATCGACAAAGGCTGCTTCGTATATATGATATACAAATGTGTAGCTCGATTTCGCAGGACCGCCGCTTGTCATGACATATGCCTGATCGAAAACCTGGAAGGAAGAAATGACAGCCATAATGGCAATAAAAAAGGTTGTCGGTGACAAAAGCGGCAATGTAATATGGCGAAGCTTCTGCCATTTTGTCGCCCCGTCTATCTCTGCTGCCTCATAGTAGGATTTAGAAATCCCTTGAAGTCCTGCTAAGAAGATGACCATATTATGACCTAACCCCCACCATATGCTCAAAATCGCAATGGATGGCATTACCCAATTTGTATCAGTCAACCACATTGGCCCTTGTATCCCAAAGTTAGCGAGAACTTGATTTAATATGCCGAAATCTCCATTTAAAATCCACATCCAGATAACTCCGATTGAAACAGAGCTTGTTACTACAGGCATAAAGTAAAAAAGTCGATAGAAGTTTTTTCCTTTGATTTTATTAAGAGCAACCGCTACCGATAAGGACAAAGCGATGCTTGCAGGAATGACTAAAATTGTATAATAGGCCGTATTTCCTAAGGCTTTCCAAAAATCCGGATCCTGAAATTGATCTATATAATTGGCTAACCCTATAAATTCCTTCGCCCCAAATCCGTCCCATTTCATAAAGCTTAATGTCAATGTGAAAAGAACTGGTATTAATGAAAACAAAATTAATCCTATTAATTGTGGAGCCAAAAACGCATAGCCCCAAAGGTTTTGCCGGCCTCTCATCGCGTTCACCCACCTTTTTTAAGATAGAAGGTGAAGAATAAACTCCTTCACCTTCGTTTTTATGTCATTCAGATTTATGCTCTGCAATCATTTCTTTTGCTTTTTTCGTTATTTTTTCTACAGTAGTCTTGGCGTCATCTTTGCCAAGGTACATAAGGTCCATGATGTCATTGACTTCTTTATCCAAGCCTGGGATAGTCGATTGGATTGCATTTGCAAATCCTTTTTCCCTTGCTTCAATGATGTAGTTTACATGCTCTGGAACATTGGAGCTAGTGATGGCATCGTCAATTCCGTTAATAGACGGAATCGCATTTCCAATACCGTTCAAGCGCTGCTCCTGCCCAACTTTAGATGTATAGTAAGAAACAAATTTCATCGCTGCTTCTTTATTTTTAGAATCTTTGTTTGCTGCAAGGTAAGCTGTCGGAATTGCCACTGGCTCTTGCTTGTTTTCTGTGTTGGATGGCCATGAAATATAATCCCATTCTAATGATTTGTTTTCATGGAAAAGCGGTGTGAACCATCTTCCGGCAGTAACCATGCCAACTTGCCCAGACATAAACATCGCTTCTGAGCCCTGGCCTTTAGGAAGAGACCCGGAATAAGTAAAGTTTTTGCCCTTAACCATTTGTTCTAAGAAGGACATCGCTCCAATCCCTTTTTCATTTTGATCTAAAATAAATTCGCCAGTTTCTTTATTGTAAATTTCTCCGCCGTTTGCCCAAATCCAGCTAAAAAGTGTGTTCCATGAATTATCTACAATCAAACCGTATTTGCCGCCGTCCCGCAGCTTATCTGTTACTTCTTTCATCGCGTCAAAGTTCCATTTTCCCTCGTCATAAAATTCTTGAGGAGACTTAATACCTAAATCTGAAAACAGCTTTTTATTGTAATAAATAAGCATCGGATTACAATCTACTGTGATGCCATATATTTCATTGTCTTTTTTAGCAGCTCCCCATAATCCTTCTGCGAACTCTTCCGGCTTAGCATAGCTTTCTGAGCCGTTCATAAATTCACCTAATGGTGCAAGTTTGCCAGTTTCAATGATTTTTGAAATGTCACCATCTCCAACATAAAACACATCTGGTGCCTGACTTCCCTGCAGCTGTGTTTGCAGCTTTTGGATATAGCCATCACTTGGAATTGGCACAAGTTTCACTTTAATGTCCGGGTTCTCTTTCATGAATCCATCCACAGCTTTTTGGTATACCTTTATTTCTGCAGGATTTCCCCATGCTGAAAAGGTCAGCTGGATTGTTTCATCGGAGCCGGAAGTGCCTGAATTAGAACTGCACCCTTGAAGTATTGGCACCAGCAGCAAAATAAGAACGATAAACAAGGCAATAACTTTACTCTTTTTCATAGTTCTTCCCCTCACTCTCTGTGTCTTGTTTGCTAAATTATATAGGGATAACTCACTCCCATGTAAAATTCAGCAGGTGTTACAACTACGAGACAAACTTGCAACCGCTTACAAATTTCCGTAAAAATTTTTTGTATAACTATGATGTCAATAAGGTAAATCGGATTAGCTTAAAATGAAAACGCTAACAATTACAAGTATTAGTCTACTTGCCCACATTTACTTATTCAAGAATTTCCCATCCAAAAATTCCGCTATAATTCGAGTTACGAAGTGCTTTTTTGTCGCCGTCAAGTTTGATTTCTCTCGCTGTTTCTTTTATTCTTTTAATGAAAACAGTTCCAAAAATAAATAATTTGCTTTAAAATAAAAGGATAAGAAAAAATTTTTCTAAATATTTTCCTATTTAAAGAAATTTTTTTTGTTACCTTTGACCCTTATTTATATTCAGGATTTTACTATAAAGGAGATTTAATATGGTTAAGGATTCCTTCTATTTAGGTGTTGATATTGGAACAACTAGTACAAAAGCTGTTTTGTTTGGAGAAGCCGGCAAAGTAATCAGCATGCATCATGTTGAGTACCCTTTATACAGCCCAGCACCAGCTATTGCCGAACAAGACCCTGATGAAATACTTTCTGCTGCGAAAGAAGCAATTAAAACAGCACTTTCAAAAGGCAATGTCGAGCTAAAGAAATTAAAGCTTGTTTCCTTCAGTGCAGCAATGCATAGCCTTATTGCAATTGATAACAATAACAAACCACTGACAAAATGCATCACTTGGGCTGACAGCCGTTCAGCAGCATGGGCTGACAAAATTAAAAACGAATTGAATGGACTGGAAATATACAAGCGTACAGGTACACCAATTCACCCAATGTCTCCCCTTGCAAAAATTGCTTGGCTCCGGACAGATCACCCAGAGATTTTTGCTAATACAGCTAAATTCATCGGTATTAAGGAATATATCTTCCACCATTTCTTTGGTGAATACATTGTCGATTATTCCATTGCCTCTGCTACAGGTCTTTTCAATCTTGAACAGCTTGATTGGGACAAGGAAGCGCTTGAAATAGCTGGCATAACGCCAGAACAGCTGCCTGAGCCAGTACCGACAACTCACTCCATCACTGGCTTGAAGGATGAGCTTTGTGCGGAACTTAGCCTAACTTCGGACATACCGTTCATCGTTGGCGCAAATGATGGTGTTCTTTCCAATCTTGGTGTTAATGCGATTGATCCTGGTGTTGTAGCTGTAACAATCGGGACAAGCGGCGCAATCCGCACTGTAACAGATAAGCCAGTAACAGATCCAAAAGGTCGGACTTTCTGCTACTGCCTTACCGAAAATCATTGGGTTGTTGGCGGTCCTGTCAACAATGGTGGAATGACGTTTAGATGGGTTCGTGATGAGCTTGCTTCCTCAGAAGTGGAGACAGCTAAGCGCTTAGGAATTGACCCTTATGAGGTGTTGACGAAGATTGCTTCTCGGGTTCTTCCAGGAGCTGACGGGCTTTTGTTTCACCCATATTTAGCTGGTGAAAGAGCACCACTTTGGAATTCAGATGCTCGTGGCTCCTTCTTCGGACTTGGGCTGCATCATAAGAAAGAGCATATGGTCAGAGCCGTGCTGGAAGGCGTAATCTTGAATCTATACACAGTGATGCTTGCATTGCAGGAGGTAATTGGCGAACCGAAGCAAATTCAAGCTACTGGCGGTTTTGCCCGCTCAGAGCTTTGGAGACAAATGATGGCTGACATTTTCAATCAAGAGGTCACAGTTCCAGAAAGCTTTGAAAGCTCCTGCCTTGGCGCGGTTGTCCTCGGCATGTATGGACTAGGAGAAATAAACGATTTCAGTATTATGAAGGAGCTTGTTGGCAGCACACATGCTCATAAACCAATTCAAGAAAATGTGGAAATTTATGAGGATCTAACACCAATCTTCATTCGCATCTCCAGATTGCTTAATAATGAGTACGAATACATCGCTGACTTCCAGCGCAAATGGGTTAAATAACAAGCAAGGCTGCAGTCATATGCTGCAGCCTTCCTTTGTTACTTCTTCTCAACACTATGGCCCCCAAATTCATTACGCAACGAGGCAACTACTTTTCCTGTGAAGGTATCCTCTTCTAATGAACGATAACGCATCATAAGCGACAATGCAGTAACAGGCATTGCTACTTGAAGATCCAAGGCTGTTTCAAGCGTCCACTTACCCTCACCAGATGAATGCATGACTCCTTTTATCCCCTCTAATTTCGGGTCTTTTGCAAAGGCATTTTGAGTTAGCTCCATAAGCCAAGAACGGATGACAGAGCCATTATTCCATACCTTCGCAACATTCTCATGATCATAATTGAATTCGCTTTTCTCCAGCAATTCAAATCCTTCAGCTATAGACTGCATCATTCCATATTCTATTCCGTTATGGACCATCTTCAAAAAATGTCCGCTGCCTGCTTCCCCTGTATACAAGTAACCATTTTCCACACATAAATCCTTGAAGAGACTCTCAGTCTGCAAGAAGATGTCCTTATCTCCACCTATCATCATACAAGCTCCATTTCTAGCACCGCTTGTACCTCCACTCGTTCCTACATCAAGATAATGGATGCCTTTCTTCTTAAGCTCTAAAGCTCTGCGGACTGTATCCCGATAATGTGAATTTCCGCCTTCAATTATAATATCGCCATCACTTAATGCAGCACTAAGCTCTGTTAAAACATCCTCTGTTATCTTCCCTGATGGAACCATTACCCACACAATTTTGGGACCTGCCAAACTATTTGTTAACTCTGCTATGGTTTTAACTCCGACAGCACCTGCATTAGAAATTTTTGTAATAGCGCTTTCATTTACATCAAAAGCTGTTACACTATAATTATGATCCAAGAGATTCTCTGCTAAGTTAAAGCCCATTTTTCCGAGGCCAATTATTCCAATGTTCATTTTTAGAACACTCCTTTTACGAAAAAAATTTTCTTCCTTTCTTTTATTATACGAAATTTTTTTCATTAATGAAAGCGTATTAAAAAATATTTTTTCTTATGTTGATTATGCTATACTATACATAAAATTATGTCGAAAGGAATCAGACGATATGGCACAAAATTGCTTAGGAAAAATCCGCTCCTATTATGCTAGACTAAGTGAAAAAGAAAAAAAGATTGCTGATTATATATTAGAAAACCCTGAAAAAATCATTCATAGTACTATTAATGAGCTGGCAGAGGATTTAAATGTGGCAGATGCAACCGTTTTTCGGTTCTGCAAACGTATTGGATTTAAAGGCTATCAAGCAATGAAAATTGCCCTCGCCTCCGAAATAATTGAGCCTATACAGCATATTCATGAAGAAATAAATGAACAGGATAATGTAGCCACAGTAACAGAAAAGGTTTTTATGTCGAATATCCGCACACTAGAAAATACTTTACAGTTAGTCAATGGAACGTCCATCCAAAAAGCCGCAGATTTTTTGCTTGCAGCACACCGGGTAGAGTTTTACGGAACTGGTGGGTCGGCAGTTATTGCAATGGATGCTTTTCATAAATTTGTGCGAACAGGAATAAAAGCGTTTACATTCATTGATTCCCATTTTCAGCTTATGTCCGCATCACAGCTATCCGATCGCGACGTTGCCGTCATCATCTCCCACTCTGGGACTAATAAAGATACCATCAATATCTTAAAAACAGCAAAAACAAACGGTGCTAAAACAATTAGCATTACAGGTTATCCTAAATCACCGATAGCTCAGCATGCAGATGTTGCACTGTTTACAAGCTCAGAAGAAACTGAATTTAGGTCTGAAGCACTTTCCTCCCGTATTGCGCAATTAAGCTTAATTGATGCCCTTTATGTGAATATGATGATATTAAATAAAGACACTGCAAATAAATCGCTTAAAAAAATCAGAAATGCTATTTCAGACACAAGAATGTAACAAAAAAAGGTGCTAAAACCAAGACTTAGATCTTGGTTTTAGCACCTTTTTTGTTGCCTTATACAAATAAGTCTAAAATCAATACTCCTGCAAATGCAACGAATGATAATACTGTCTCAAGGACTGTCCATGTTTTAAATGTTTCCTCTACTGACAGACCTAAGTATTCTTTTACCATCCAGAAGCCTGCATCATTAACATGGGAGAACATTAAGGAACCAGCACCAGTTGCTAATACAAGCAGCTCCACGTTCACTCCAGACATACCTGCTATAATCGGTGAAACAATCCCTGCTGCTGTCGTTAGTGCGACTGTTGCAGATCCTGTTGCAATACGGATAAGTCCGGCAATCATAAATGCTAAAACTAATGGTGATAATGATAAGCTTTCAGACATGTTTCCGATTGTTGTACCAACACCACTGTCAATCAATACTTGTTTAAAGGCACCACCAGCACCGATAATCAACACAATTGACCCAACTGGGAGAATACAATCTTCGGTGAACTTTTTCAATTTTTCCTTGCCGATACCTTGTTTAAATCCAAGGAAATAAAATGCAAAGAATACAGCTAGCAGCAGTGATACTAACGGACTACCAACAAAAGCCAATGCCTTCATAACCTCATCAGGCAAAAATTTCATATATGGTGCAGCAGTTCCAATAATCATCAGCAGGACAGGAAGCAAAATCGCGAAGAAAGAAATACCAACACTTGGCAGTGACTTTTCGTCCTTTTCCTCCACTTTAACTAATTCTGGTTCCCCTTTCGGAAGAACACGTTTATGAATATATTTTGCAAAAAGCGGACCGCCAACAATTCCGGCAGGCAGAGCAATAATTAATGAATACAGTAATACTTTTCCTAAATTTGCATCAAAGATTCCAATTGCGGCAATCGCACCTGGATGTGGAGGTACTAATCCATGCACAATGGATAAGCCTGCAATCCCTGGCAAGGCAATTAACAATATGTTTTTCTTTGTCGCTTGTTGGATGGAAATAACAAGTGGCAGCAGTATTAAAATACCGACTTCAAAGAAAACCGGAATTCCAATAATAAATCCTGAAAGGAACATTGCCCATGGCAGTTTCTTTTCTCCAAAAATCTTCACAAAGAAGTTAGCAATTTGTAATCCTGCCCCAGATTCGGACAGCATTTTCCCTAGTATTGTTCCAAGCGCTAAAATTCCGACTAAATGGCCTAATACGCCACCTACCCCCGTCTCATAAGCGCTTACAATTTTATCCCATGATAATCCTGAGAAAATAGCCAAAAATAAACTTGCTACTGTCAAACTAATAAAAGCATGCCATTTAAACAGGGAAACTCCTAATATTACAAGGACGATTGAAACTAATGTAATTATTAATAAGTATGCATCCATTTGATGTACCTCCACTATTAGAGTTGATTTGTAAGTGTTTTCATTTCTATGCTCTTATTATACGAAAAAAAATTTCTTTCATCAACTATTATTTATGAAAAAAATATTTTAACAATTTAAATTCTTGCATCTTTTTTAATTTATCCCATTATTCCTTTTAAAATAATGGGATAAAAAAAGAAAATTAATAAACAATAAACTAAGAAAAAAAAATATCCCATTGGAGGTATCATCTTGTATTTCTATAAAGAAGACTTAATTAATGTAATCGTTCCTGATAAGCCAGACCCAGCTGCTGCCAAAGTGCTTCAAGAAGCATTAGGAGGCAGATTTGGCGAAATGAGAACACTGATGCAGTTCTCCTTCCAAAGCGCTAACTTCCGTGGAAAGGCAAAGCAATACCGTGACTTAATCCGCGGCGTTTTTCTTGAAGAGCTAAGCCATGTGGAGCTTGTTCAAACAACCATTAATCAACTTCTAAATGGTTCTGGCGATATTGGTGTAGGTTCTGTCGGCGAAAGCGATGCACCACTTCATATCGCAACAGAAAATGTGAACCCACATCATTATATTATGGGTGCACAGGCCTCACTTCCTGTTGATGCTGCTGGAAACCCTTGGACAGGTGCTTATGTATACAGTCATGGCAATTTAGTCGCTGATCTTCTTGATAACTTAGTTCTTGAATCAACAGGTGTCCTGCAAAAATCACGCTTATATGAAATGAGTTCGAATAAAACATTCCGTGAAACTTTAGCGTTCTTGATTGTTCGTGACAATGCGCATCAAAATGCATTTGCAAAAGCACTTGAAACATTAGGTGTAAACTGGGCAAAGCTGTTCCCTGTTCCAAACTATGATATTAATAAATATCCAGAATGCCGTAAATATGTTGATTTAGGCTTCCATAATGCTCAATTCAACTTCCGTCTCGACCCTACAAGAATTGGTGAAATATTCCAAGGTGAATCTCCAAGCAGAAATAAAGGCGAGCTTAAAGTAATTGAACCACCACAAGGCTATCCTGTGCCCGAGCTTCCTGATATGCCGAATGAGCACAGCCCTGGTTTGTATGATTTGAATAACTGATTTATTAAGAGACCCTGATGTTAATAGGGTCTTTTTTTGGTAAATTAATCCGTTTTTCTTCTATATTAAATAGGTCTTTGTATCGTTTATTATTTTCTCATCATTTTTTTAACTTCTTTTAATGTTACTCCCTCTAATTTATGCGAAGATAGCTCATGCGATATAGTTCGTATACGAACTATTTTTGACAAGCTATTAATTCCAGCATTTTTTGTGTCTGGTTGGGTATTTTATTTCTTAAGGGAACAGGAGGCATAATGTGAAAGAGGCTTTGAATAATGAGTTGATTAGATCCTACGCAAAGATAAATAAGGCTTACTATCAGCTTCTCAAAGATGATGCAGATCAGATGGGTTTGACTGCCGTTCAACTTAAAGCATTATATCGGGTTTCTTTTCAACCGAACATAAGCTTAGGTGAGCTTGCTGACAAATTGCGTCTGACGAAAAGCACAGTCAGTGGTGTTGTCGATCGCCTTGTACAGCAGGATATGATTGAACGAACAACTCAAGCTAATGATCGAAGAGCTGTTAATCTGCATCTAACCAAGCTTGGACATGAGAAACTTGAAGCATTGATGCAAACCGACTCTGTTGTTGCCCTGAAAATCAAAGAAATAATGCAATTCCCTGAAGAGGACATCCAAAAACTGCTAGAATTAAACAACAAAATTTTAACGATTCTCAATTCTAAGGAGGACTTACAAGAATGAACGCAAGACGCATGATACTTATTAACATCATCCTACTTATTGTTTTAGTGGGTGGCGGTTTTACAGGTTATTATTTCTATGATAAATCTGTTTCTTACATCTCAACAGATAATGCCCAAATTACGGGACAACAAGTGAGCATTGCTTCACCTGCAACAGGTAAATTAACAGCATGGAGCGGTGATGTCGGCGAGAAATTTGGCAAAAATGAAAAAATCGGGACAGTGGAAGTAACAACTGAAACTGGAACATCAAAAATTAATGTTAATGTTCCTGCAAACAGCACTGTTGTTCAATCATCAGCAGTAGAAAATTCTTTTGTTGCAGCAGGTACTTCTTTAGCTAAAGCATATGACATGAATAACCTATGGGTTACAGCAAACGTTGATGAAACAGACTTAAACGACGTAAAGGTTGGCCAAGACGTTGATCTATATGTAGATGCATACCCAGATACAACTTTAACTGGTAAAGTAGAATCTTTAGGCTTAGCAACATCAAGCACATTCTCATTGCTTCCTAGCAGCAATTCATCAGGCGACTACACAAAAGAAACGCAAGTCATTCCTGTTAAAGTCTCAATTGATAACTATGGTGGTTTAGATTTAGTTCCTGGTATGAACGTAACTGTGCGAATCCATAAGTAGGTGATGACGATGACGATATATATCGCAAGCTATGCAGTTATCAGCATTATATTGCTCCTCACCATAAACTACCTGATTAGGAAACAAAGCAGAAAACCAAAACAGGAAAAAGTAAGCAATACAAGTAAGGATGAACCTATCCAAGAAAATGAAATTTCTCATAGCTCCATTGCGCAAGAAGAAAGTCCGATGGAGGAAGCAATAAATGAAACATTAAGCAAGTCTGCGATTACAGAACCGGCGTTAGAGTATGTCAGTGATCCAGATAATGCTGAAAGACATGACGAAAACGAAATACCTGTTAAAGAAAAAGACATTAAACAACAAGCAAGAGTAGATTTCGAAGGCAGTAAAGGAAAAATTATCGCTGCCGTTATGCTGGGTGCATTCGTTGCCATTCTTAACCAAACATTATTGAATGTAGCTATCCCGCATATTATGAACGATTTGAATGTTTCAACAAGTACTGTTCAATGGTTGACAACTGGTTATATGCTGACAAATGGTGTGTTTATTCCAATCACTCCGTTCTTAATCAGCAAGCTTGGAACCAGAAAGCTGCTCATACTCGCTATGTCTGCTTTCACCATCGGCTCATTAGTATGTTCTGTGTCTACAGGCTTCAGCATGCTAATGATTGGACGTGTCATCCAGGCAGCTGGTGCTGGTGTTATTATGCCTCTTCTAATGACAACATTCTTGACTATCTTCCCACCTGAAAAACGTGGTACTGCAATGGGTATCATGGGGGTTGCGATGATTTTTGCTCCTGCTATCGGTCCTACACTTTCAGGATGGCTAATTGGTCATTATTCATGGAGAGTATTATTTGATCTTGTTATTCCTTTTGGAATCATTGATTTAATCATCGCTACTATTTGGATGAAGGATGTTACACCACGCACAAATCCAAAATTCGATTTATGGGGCTTTGTCACTTCTACTATCGGATTAGGCTTCTTGCTTTACGGCTTCAGTGAAGCAGGTAATGATGGCTGGGACAGTGGTGTAGTTATTGGTTCTCTTATCACGGGTGTTGTTTTCTTAGCACTGTTCGTTTGGCGTGAATTTACTACTGAAACTCCTATGCTTGATCTAAGGGTTTTCAAGTACGATATTTATGCATTAACTACAGTAGTAAGCATGGTTGTCAACATGGCAATGTTTGCAGGTATGATTCTACTTCCAGTTTACCTTCAAAACATTCGCGGCTTTACCGCATTGGATTCTGGTTTATTAATGCTTCCAGGAGCAATTGTAATGGGGATTATGTCGCCGATTGCTGGTAAGCTGTTTGACAGATTTGGTGCAAGACCACTTGCAATCATTGGGCTGGTTATCACTGTATTGACAACATGGGGCTTTACACAATTGACAATGCAAACAACCTATGCACATATCATGATGCTTTATATCTTCCGTATGTTCGGAATGTCCTTCATCATGATGACCGTTATGACAGAGGGTATGAACCAGCTGCCAATGCATTTGACAAGCCATGGTACAGCAGCCTCTAACACGGCTAGAACTGTTGCCGGAAGTATTGGAACAGCATTCCTTGTTACTGTTATGACTAACAGGTCTACATTCCATACTGCAAATTACAGTAATATTATCACAAGCGACAATCCGTTTATCGCTGAAAAACTAGGTCAGCTTGGTCAAGGATTCGCAGCATTAGCTGGTATCCCTTCAAGCTCTGGTCAAGCACTCGCTGTTTCGACTATTTATGGAAAAGCAGTTGTGCAGGCAACAATTAACGGAATAAACGATGCCTTTATCGTCGCGACAGGCATCTCAGCACTAGCACTTCTCTTGGCATTCTTCATTAGAAGATCAACACCTAGAAAAGTTAAGTAATACAAAAGAGGCTATGAAATTTCATAGCCTCTTTGTTATATTCATCAGCCAAGGATGTTATAGCCTGAATCTACATAAATAATTTCGCCTGTAACCCCTCTTGACAGCTCACTGATCATCGCCAATGTCATATCGCCGACCTCATCCTGTGTAACATTTCTTTTTAATGGAGAAGTTTCTTCAATTTTATGAAGGATAGCATTAAATGAACCAACACCTTTTGCAGCAAGTGTGCGAATTGCACCAGCAGAAATAGCATTTACACGGATATTATCTTTACCCATTTCTAATGCCAAATACTTAACAGATGACTCAAGTGCAGCTTTAGCAACACCCATTACGTTATATCCACTCACAGCACGTTCAGCGCCAAGATAGCTCATTGTTGTAACAGTTCCACCTTCTGTCATGTAAGGCTTCGCTTCCCTTGCTACAGCAATTAAAGAATACGCACTAGTATCCTGTGCAAATGCATAACCTTCCCTTGAAGTATTAATAAAGTCTCCTTTTAAATCCTCAGCATGAGCAAATGCAACAGAATGAACAACTCCGTGAATCACGCCTACTTTTGAGCCAATTTCTTGGAATGCATTCTTAATGCTGTCATCACTGTTTACATCACATTGAACAATTAACTTAGCATCATAACTGTTATCTGACAATAATTTAGTTAATTTACTAAGTGAGCGATCAAGTCGGTATGTAAAAATTAAATTTGCACCAGCCTTGAACAAGGATTTAGCAACACCCCAAGCAAGACTTCGTTCATTTGCAACACCCATAATAACGATGTTTTTGCCTTTTATTTTCAATAAATCTTCCATATTGTCCTCCTAATTTGACAAGTCACTTTTACAATCTTACACCTAGTTTTAGTACTTGGTTCTAATACTATTATAGCATAAACCAACATTAAATAAGCCACCCGTCTTGTTAAATTGACATTTCACATCCTCCCTCCTTATTATGGCTAAGTATATGTTATAAAAACTAAGTGTTACTCAATTTGTTCTCTCATTAGAATTCCTTAAAAGGATAAAACAGCAGCACCAAATCAATACTAAGCCTATAAAAGTTTTGGGAGGTGAACAGCTTGACCGAACTTACAATGAAGGAATTGGCATTTATGGAGGATGAAATTCGCGCCGAGACGATTACTGCTAAAACATTGAACTGGTGTGCAGCACAATGTCATGATGAGACACTAAAAAGCACACTTGAAGCTATGGCAGAAAAACATCAGCTAAAGATTGCTGACCTGTCTCAATATTTTAACAGAACGTCAAATATTCAATAAACTGCGTAAAGGATGAATGAAATGCCAAACAATATCGAAGGGCGCGGCCTGACAGACAAGGAAATGCTCCAGCTTTGTTTAGAGCTTGAGAAAGGGCGCTGTCACAGTATTAGCACTGTCATACTAGAAACGTCACACCAAGGGCTCCGTGACATTTATGAGCAGGCCTTTGCAAATGCCAGCTCAAACCAATACGAGCTTTTTACCATCATGAATGAAAAAGGCTGGTACAAAACAGAAAAAGCGTCTATAGAACAAATCAGTAACGTACAGGAGCTAATGCAAAATAATTTGCATCCTGATGATACATTTAAATAAGAAATCAAAAGGGATGGAATAATACATTATTCACCATCCCTAATTTAATCTAACTTCAACGCAATGGACCTTATGTTAAGGGTAATAAATGATGCCAGACTTTAAAAGTAGCCCGTTCCATTGCTTATGTCCTCCGCTTCATTCCACTAACAAGTTTAAAGTAAAATCCAAACTAAAAGTCTGCCACGCTTAAAATAGTTCCGTTTACGATAACTTAAACACTTATGTTTTAAGTGTTTTGACAAGCTCAAAAAATCTTCAGGAGTGTTATCCATTAGCTTTTGTAATCAATCCCTGCTTAATTTTAAGAAAAATGACGATTTTAAGCATCAGAAAGGAATTTATAAGAAAAAATAAGATGATTTAAAAAATCATTTCTTATCATTGTTAGTGTATTGCAAACTCTTTCATTTCTGAAAAATCAAAGTTTGTCTGTACATCCTCTCTTTAATGGCGTAGATAATATTATTTATTCTTAAAATCATATCTGTACAATTTTACATTTATTTAGTATGATTTTAATTATGTTTTATGTCAGATTATCTTACATACAAACAAATGTTTATCAAAAAGGATTTATTTATCCTAGTTTTCCAACATAGAAAAAGTACAAAAGGAGCTATATGAATGAAGATAAAAACAAGATTTCCAAAGTTAATTTTGTTCTTTGTAGTTTTACTGACTGCGTTAAGTATGCTTTCTCCACTAACAAATGTGAAGGCTGCAGAAAAAACATATCAGATTGCTACAGATATTACTTTTGCTCCATTTGAATTCCAAGATACGAGTGGTGAGTTCGTCGGAATTGATATGGACCTTGTTGCAGCAATTGCTAAAGATCAAGGATTTAAATATGAAATAAAACCACTTGGCTTTAATGCTGCCGTTCAAGCACTTGAATCTAAACAAGTAGATGCAGTTATTGCGGGAATGAGCATAACTGATGAAAGAAAAATAAAATTCAACTTCTCTGACCCGTATTTCGATTCAGGAATAATTATGGCCGTTAGTGAAAGTAATGACGATGTTTCATCTTATAATGATTTAAAAGGCAAAAAAGTTGCAGTAAAAACTGGTACAGAAGGTGCCAGCTTTGCTGAAAGTATTAAAGATAAATATGGTTTTTCTATTGTTACATTTGATGACTCTGCAAACATGTACGAAGATGTAAAAACAGGAAACTCTGTTGCTGTTTTTGACGATTATCCTGTATTAGCATACGGAATTAAGCAAGGAAATGGCTTAAAAAGCGTTACAGATAAAGAAGCAGGTGCTTCTTATGGCTTCGCCGTTTCAAAAGGTGAAAATGCCGAGCTTTTAGAAATGTTCAACACAGGTCTTGCTAACTTAAAAGCAAGTGGTGAATACCAGAAGATAATGGATAAATATTTAGAAACTGGCTCTAACACTGCTGCTACAAAAGACACTGGGTTTTTCGGTCTATTGAAAGAAAGCATGCCTAGCTTGATGACAGGTTTGAAAATGACATTAATTCTAACTGTTGTTTCCTTAATTATTGCAACAATAGTTGGTATTGTTTTCGGATTAATGCGTATTGCAAAAAGTAAATTATTAAGCACTATTGCTATGATTTATATTGACATTTTCCGTGGTACACCATTGATTGTTCAAGCATTCTTTATTTACTTCGGTATTCCGGCAGCATTTGATTTCCGTATTACTGCATTTGTCGCTGGTCTGATCACATTGAGCTTAAATGCTGGTGCTTATATGGCGGAAATCGTCCGCGGCGGTATTCAATCCGTTGACAAGGGGCAAATGGAGGCTGCACGAAGCTTAGGTCTTCCTTACGGTAAGGCTATGTTGAAGGTAGTACTACCACAAGCAATTCAATTAATGATCCCGGCATTTATTAACCAGTTCGTCATCACATTAAAGGACACCTCTATCCTGTCTATTATTGGCATAAACGAGCTGACGCAAAGCGGTAAGATTATTATTGCAAGAAATCTAGAATCATTCCAAATGTGGATTATCGTCGGCATTATTTACTTTATTGTTATCATGATCTTAACGAAAGTATCGAATGTTCTAGAGAGGAGGATAAAAAATGGCAAAGCTTAATGTCACTAACTTGAAAAAATCATATGGCAGCCTTGAAGTATTAAAATCAATTGATTTGCAGGTCCAAGAAGGAGAAGTTGTATGTCTGATCGGCCCTTCTGGTTCTGGAAAAAGCACATTGCTGCGCTGCTTGAATATGCTTGAGGAAGTAACAAGCGGAGAAGTTGTTGTTAATGCTCAAAAGCTGACAGATAAAAACACTGATATCAACAAAGTCAGAGAAAATATCGGCATGGTATTTCAGCATTTTAACCTCTTCCCTAACTTGAATGTCTTAGGAAATATTACACTTGCTCCTGTTGAATTGAAAAAGGCATCGAAGGAACAAGCTAAAGAAAAAGCCCTTCAGCTTTTAGATCGTGTTGGATTAAAGGATAAAGCATCAGAAAACCCAGCTAAATTATCTGGTGGCCAAAAGCAACGTGTGGCTATTGCACGCGCGCTTGCAATGAATCCTGATATTATGCTGTTTGATGAACCGACAAGTGCTCTTGACCCTGAAATGGTCGGAGAAGTGCTAAACGTTATTAAACAATTGGCACAAGAAGGCATGACGATGGTTATTGTGACACATGAAATGGGCTTTGCACGCGAAGTGGCAGACAGAGTCATATTTATGGATGGCGGTTATATTGTCGAAGAAGGAACTCCACAAGAGATTTTCGGCAATCCGCAAAACGAACGTACACAAGACTTTTTAAACAAAGTACTTTAATAAAAACAGAGGCGTACCTTTTTAAAGGTACGCCTCCTTTTTATTATTAAAAAGCTGTCCAGCCTGCATCTGCAGTAATTACTGTGCCATTAACGAAGCTTGACTCCTCAGATGCAAGGAATAGTGCAACATTCGCCACTTCCTCTGGCTTGCCGATACGAGGGTTTACACCAAGACCTGGCTGCACTCTTCCCATTCCAAACGCATTAACATTTGTCATGGAAGCACCGATGTTTGTTTCGACTCCTCCTGGAGCAATCGCATTACAGCGAATGCCTTTTTGCGCATACATGTATCCAGTGTTTTTAGTGAATCCAACAACCGCATGCTTAGAAGCAGTATAAGCAGCGCCTGCCCTTGCACCTTGTAGTCCGCCTGCAGATGCTACATTGATAATTACACCGCTCTCCTTTTCCAAGAAAATCGGAAGAGCCTTCCTTGTTGCACGCATGACACTTGTTGTATTAATAGCAAATATCCTGTCCCAATTATCATCTTGAATATCACCTGCAGGTTCAAAGTTATCCATAATTCCTGCATTATTTACTAAAATATCAAGTGTGCCGAATGTTTGGATTGTCGCATCAATTAAATTTTGGATGTCCTCTTCCTTTGCAACATTTGCTATGACTGCAATTGCATTACCACCATTGGATTTAATTTCTTCTACAGTTGCATTTGCTGCATCCACGTTAATATCTGAAACAGTAACCTTTGCCCCTTCTTTTGCATAAAGAAGGGCAATTTGTTTTCCCATCCCTGATCCTGCTCCTGTTATAACTGCAACTTTGTCTTGAAGTCTCATATTTATACCTCCATATAGTGGCGAATATATAGTATCCGCTTTCACATTTTGTAGTTTACCCTGCTAGTTATAGTATAATAACAGTAAGAATCAAGGACAATCAGCAAACAAGACGGCCTTTGTCTATTATCCAACAGACCAGCTAAAAAAGCTGTACAAGTCCTTTTTAATGAACATTTGAGGTGACATATGTCCAGTAAAAATGAATACCTTGATAAAAGAATACTCAAATCGAAAAAGGCATTAAAAGCAGCGTTTCTTTTGCTAATGCAGGAAAAGAACTTTAAGGATATAACAATCACAGATATTGTCCAAACAGCTGACTTAAACCGAGGCACCTTTTATAAGCATTTTGCTTATAAAGAAGAACTATTGAATGAAATTATGGACGATGTAATGACAGATTTTATTGCTTCTTACCGCGAGCCTTATAAAAATTCTGAAACCTTTGAAGTGAGTAAATTAACTTCTAACGCAATTAAAGTGTTCGATCATGTTCAAAAGCATGCGAGCTTTTATAAGCTGATCATACACTCTGAAATTTTTGCTGGATTTCCATATAAGCTTTGTCATGTACTAAAGGAATTATCCATTCAAGATTTACATGTACATGAAAATGACGCTCACATTGACAGAGAATTAGCTGCAAGTTATTCTGCCTATGCCATCTATGGCATGATTATTGAATGGATTGAAGCTGGTTTTAAATACAGCTCAAGCTATATGGCCGAACAATTGCTACTAATCATCAACAGGAACACAACAGTTGGTGTATTTAAACCGAGCATTGAAAATACGTAAGTGATGCTTCTCCTTTATGCAAAAAGGAGAAGCTTCTATTTGCATAAAAATCATATTTCGGTGATTTTTGACACACCCTTGAGGAAGAATTCAAATTTCAGACACAATCTCTTGGCTTATTTGTGAACTATTTCACAATTTTAGTTTTTCCTTCCTTTTTTTTGCTATATTTAACTTGTAAGAAATAATAAAATAAAGGAAGGATGAACATTATGTTTAATGCTTTTTTAAGAGAAAATAAAGTTGCTTCTGTCATTTTAACTGTTATTCGTTTATTTCTTGGTTATTCTTGGTTTAAATCTGGTTTTGGAAAATTGACAGGTGATGGATTCGATGCAAGCGGATTTTTGACAAATGCAATTAAAAACCCTGTTACAGGTCCTGACGGCGCCGTTTACGGCTGGTATACAAGTTTCATAGAAGGCTTTGCGATGCCGAATGTTGGATTATTTAACGTATTAATACCAATAGGAGAATTGCTTGTCGGCCTTGGACTGATTCTCGGATGCTTAACAACTGCAGCTGCCTTATTTGGAGTAATAATGAACTTCTCTTTCCTCCTTGCAGGGACAATTTCTCATAACCCTACAGATATACTAATGGGATTAATCATTATGTTTGCAGGCGTGAATGCAGGATACTATGGACTGGACAGATGGGTGCTGCCATTCTTACGAAAAACTATTCTTAAAGACAATAAGGAAAAACCGTTATCTCCTAACTTAAGAACTTAATTTATAAAAGTCCAGAAAGCATGTGCCAACAGCACATGCTTCTTCTTTTCGTTATATTATATAAAGCAATGTTTTTTCCTCTGATAGACTGCGTGAGCAGTCTATCAGTCTTTGGTTCCTACTTCCCATAAATGACAAGGTCAAATCGCGTTTTTCAGCTACAAAGGGACCATCTACGACGACATCGATCAGCTTGCATATCGCTTTGCTGCTTTGGCGACTGATTAGCTCCTCCCATGTATATCCGGTATAGCACCATATATTTTTTCCTCTTTCCTTCAGTGCTGAGGCAAGTGTAAGTAATTCATCGTGACATTGATAAAAGGGCTCTCCACCACTAAACGTAATATCATTGAGAGTATTCTTCATCAAAAGTTCAAAAATCTCCATTGTTTTCAGCTCCTTGCCACCAGCCACATTCCAGCTTTGCGGATTGTGACAGCCTCTGCATTTATGAGGACAGCCAGCGAAAAAAACAGTGCTTCTTAAGCCTGGACCATCTACAATACTGTCTTGAATGATATTTAAAACCCTCATAAATGCTTCACACGATCCTTCTCTTCTGACCGTTTCGCTGTGTTCCACTTATCCAGCGATCCAACAAGATATCCGGTTATTCTGCGTATCCGTTCAAAGTTTTTCTCGCCGACAGCACTGCAGCTTGGACAGCAGTTATCAATAATTCCCTTGTAACCGCAGGAAAGACACCGATCAACAGGATGATTAATACTGCCATACCCGATGCCAGCTTCCTTCATTGCCCGGACAATTTGTTCCATCGCTGCATGGTTTTTGCTTGCATCTCCATTCAGTTCTAAGTAAGTTATATGTCCTCCATTAGTCAGCTGGTGAAAGGGTGCTTCTTTATTGATTTTTTCAAGGGCGCTGATTTTGTAATAAACTGGTATATGAAAGCTGTTAGTAAAGTAAGGGCGATCTGTCACTCCCTTTATCGTACCGAATTTCCTTCTTGCTTCCCTTTGTGCCTTGCCTGCAAGCGATTCAGCTGGCGTTGCCAAAAGAGAGTAGTTTAATTTTTTTTCTATTGTCGCTTCATCAGTCCTTTTTCGCATATGATGGATGATTTGTAATCCAAGCTTATAGGAATCCTCCTGTTCGCCATGATGAAAGCCTGTTAAGGCAACAAGCGCTTCAGCAAGACCTACGAACCCAAGCGACAATGTTCCCTGCTTCCAAATTTCCTCCAGTGTATCTTCAGGGTTAAGCGACTCACCATTTGTCCATACACCTTGTGTAAACAGAAATTTAAAGGTTGCTGCCTTTTTCCTTCCTTGAAATTGATAACGCTCATATAATTGCTCGATAGCAATATGTATATATGTGTCTAAGCGCTTAAAAAAATCCTCCGTTGAATCAGATTCCAATGCAATAAGGGGAAGATTGAGACTTGTGAAGGAAAGGTTTCCCCTGCCAATACAGCCAGCATCTCCATGGATATTTCCCAGCACTCTCGTTCTGCAGCCCATTGTTGCTGCTTCTGACTCTTTTGTGCCATTATAATACTCTTTGTTAAAAGGAGCATCGAGAAAAAGAAAATTAGGAAATAGCCTTGTGCTTGTCGTCTCAATAGCAAGCTGGAAAAGGTCATAGCTTACATCTTCTTTGTGGTAATTGATGCCCTCCTTCACTTTAAAAACAATAATCGGAAATATAGGTGTCTCCCCTTTACCTAGACCTGCCTTCACAGCAAGCAGCAGGCTTTTAATGAGAAGTCTTCCTGCAACAGATATATCTGTGCCTAAATTTATCGATACAAACGGTGTCTGCCCCCCGCCTCTTGAATGCATGCTGTTGCATTCATGGACAAATGCCTCACATGCTTGGTATGTTTCTTCCTCTGTCCATCGCCAAGCGATTTCATGTACTTCTTCATCGCTTCTATAAAGTTCAGCTACTTTACTTCTGTTACGAAGAAACGACTTTTGGATGTATGGAGCCAGGTCATAGTCAAATAGCGGGATTGCTTGTCCTCCATGCTGCTGGTTTTGATTTGCTTGCAGGATAATGGATGTCAATGCCAAAGCACTCGTTATGCTCTTCGGTTCCCGCATATAACCATGCCCTGTATTGAAGCCACCCTCCAATATCTTTCCTAGTGGAATTTGACAACAGGTTGCAGTCCCAGATGAATAAAAATCAAGATCATGAATATGAATATGCCCACTTAAGTACGCACTCTTTGCTTGTGCTGACAGCAGCCTTTCTATAGTAAAATGCTTTGTTGCGGCAGACGCAAAATGCATCATATGACTCATTGGCGCCATTCCATCCATATTGGCATTCTCCTGAATCAGGTCTACCCCATTACCCCTTGATATATCAGTAAACTCCTTCATTAACTCTTCATATATGCCCATTCTTTCCTCTCCCTTTTAGTGAATTCTTTTTCCATTATAAATGAATCTTTTTAAAAACATCTATATGTAGTATACAATTCACAAAACGTACACAATATCTAGTTATAAAGCTTATTCAAAAAAATCAACAGGTCTCCTCAAAAACAGCTTTTTTATGCTAAACTAAAACGGAATGAATAAAATAATAAGGAGCATGCCTTTATGTCAAAAGGGACAATTAAAGAAATTTTATTCTACAGCAATGAATTACAAGAGGAGATAAAACTGCTTGTTTATTTGCCTCCAGACTATTCTGCTTTATATAAGTATCATCTATTAATCGCCCAGGACGGAAAGGATTATTTTCAACTGGGGCGGATAGGTAGGATTGCAGATGAGCTGCATTCTAATCACCAAATTCAAGGGACGATAATTGTCGGAATACCTTATAAAGACATCGCTGACAGAAGGGCTAAATACCATCCGGACGGAGAACAAATGCAAAGCTATGTTCGTTTCCTTGCACATGAGCTTGTTCCATTTTTGGACAACGAATTTCCGACATACCAAATGGGACTTGGACGAGGACTTATCGGTGATTCATTAGGTGCGACTGTATCCCTTATGACTGCATTAAAGTACCCGCATACATTCGGCAAGGTAATGCTGCAGTCTCCATATGTAAATAAGGAAGTACTGACAGCTGTTGATGCATTTCAGTCCTTTCATCTTCTTGAAATATTTCATATAATCGGAAAACAAGAAACCGCAGTCAAAACCTCGAGCAATACAATAGAGGATTTTCTTGAACCTAATCGGGATTTGGCTAACCTGCTCCATAAATCGAATGCTGATTACTATTACGAGGAATTTGATGGAAATCATACATGGAAATTCTGGCAGCCATACTTAAAGAATATTTTAACGCAAATGTATCCAAGCTAAATTAGCAACATTTTATATATGAAAATAATGAAAAAACAGATATTTTTGAACATCATTTTATAAATTTGTTATAATATCTTACAGATACTGCAAAAACTGCAAGTAGGGCTGAAAATGCCTGCCTTTAGAAGAACATTACTTGAAAAGACGAAATGGGGGTTTCAACCATGAAATATGGCATCGCTATTTTTCCAGGAAAAGAACTGCAAGATTTAGCTAATTCTTACCGTAAGCGCTATGATCCCAAATACGCTCTAATACCGCCACATATAACACTAGTAGGCGAATTTAATGCAGATAATGATGAGATTAAAGCAATCAGCGACAAATTGCAGAAAGTGGCGAGTCATTACCATTCTATTGCCATTAAAGTTTTGAAAATCAGCACATTTCAGCCTGTCAATAATGTCATTTATCTTAAAATTGAACAAAACTCAAATTTAGAAGACCTACATACGGAAATTATTAATACAATTGGTGTTACACATGAGCACCCATTTATTCCGCATGTCACACTTGGTCAGCAGCTTTCTAATGATGAACATTTAGATTTATACAGCAGCTTAAGAATGCGGACATTCAGTCACGAAGAAACAGCAGATCGGTTTCATCTATTGTATGAACTGGAAAATGGATCATGGACTGTATTTGAAACATTTCGTCTTGGAAAAGACGAATAAATGCTCTAAGCAGGCTTATGCAACTCAAAAGGAGGACGTCCCTATGGACATCCTCCTTTGTTTATTTTCCTATTTTCTTGTCTAGAATAACGGATGAGAAAGGATGATTATACATATGGATTTTTTCCACATCGGATCTGAACTCGTTTTTGGATTTATCGCACTTCTCCTCTTTACTAAAATATTGGGAAAAACCGTTATCACCCAAGTAACAACCTTTGATTTTGTTTGTGTGCTCGTCATTGGAGAATTAGTAGGAAATGCGATGTATGATCATGAAACAGGTATTAAGGAAATATTGTATGCGGTGATTATTTGGGGCTCGCTGATTTTCCTGACGGAATTTTTAACACAGAAATTTCGCCGCTCGCGGAGTTTGCTTGAAGGAAAACCATCCATCATTATTCAAAAAGGTAAAATTGATTATGAACAGCTGAAAAAAAATCACCTCGATCTTAATCAGCTTCAGCATCTGCTTCGGACAAAAGACATCTTTTCCATTAAAGAGTGTCATTATGCGATATTGGAAACAGATGGGACAATCAATACGATAAAAAAACAGGCATACACTGCCCCTGTACGCAACGAGCTTCAACTCCCAAGCGAAGACAGCGCCATGCCTATTAGTCTTATCTTAGATGGCGAAATTATTGAAGAAAACTTGACTGCAGTTGGCTGGGATAAGAAGAAGCTCCTCTTAGAATTATCCGAACTAGGCATTCATTCCCAGAAAACAGTTTTGTATGCAGAATGGCATGAGAATGCCCCTTTATATGTCCAAAACTTTTAAGATTAGACAAGCTCGTTGAAGTTCTGTCCCTTTCCTGTCAATTCGGCAAAGAGCTTGTCTGCCCCTTCCCTTCCCCGCTTAGAAAATTCCTGCTTGTTACTTGCAGCTAAATACTGTCTTTCATTCTCATATGTAGTGGAAACAGCGGCAGGAGCATTTATTTTCTCACTTTTGAATGATTTTTCTTTTAGTGAGAGATCTTGTCTTACATACTGCTCATATTGATAGTTTGTTAACGGAAGAATATAGCCCATATCGTTTGCCTCCTCAATGATTTTTATAACCATACCCATATTTCATCTATGGTAATCTTCTTTCTTCCCTTTAATATGGTCTTTTATTTTGCTATGATAATAAGTACGTTAAAAATTTATATACAAATGAAGTATTGAACGAAATTGAGGTTAATTATGGAAACAGCCTACTATTATGATAGATTAATACATTTATATACTGAGACCCGCAGTGACTGGCAGAAATGGCATGAAGCAGGAAAAAAAGGACTTCTTGCTTGCGCTGTCTGCGGTGAGGCCGTAAAGCTTTATTTAGGTATAAAAACAAAGCCGCATTTTTACCATGCTTCAAATTTAGAGGCTTGTGTTATGGAAGCTGCTCCTGCTGTTAAGGAGACCGCTGCTACTGCTGAGTATGAAGAAACAAACGGTTTCCGATTGCCTAAGTCACGCTCCATTTCAACAACATCTTCTGTTCCCGAATTAAGCTTCAAAGAACCAAAAATAATTAAAACTACCTGTGACACTGTGACTCTGCATCATACTGACTCGCAAAGAGCAGATACTTATTTGCACGCACTCTCACGTAGTGGTGTACATCTCGATGATTTCCAAAGCAAAGCAGTTACCACGAATGATAAAGCTGTTTTGGTCGTCGCTGGAGCAGGAAGCGGAAAAACACGTGTGTTAACCGCAAGGACTGCCTATCTTATTCATGAGAAAGAAGTAGATCCTGCTTCCATTATGCTTGTTACCTTTACAAGCAAAGCAGCACTAGAAATGAAGGAACGCCTTATGAAATATCCTGACATGACAAAATCTATCATCAGCCGGATTGTTTCTGGGACCTTTCACAGCATACTCTATCAAATATTGCTTTTTCACGAGCCTGACAAATGGAAAAGGACAAATCTTTTGGCAAGCAACTGGCAAAAGGAATTGGCATTAAAAGAAATTGGAACAGAGCTTGGCATTGATATGAAAGATTTCCCAATTGATGCAGCCCTTCAATTAATAGGAGCCTGGAAGAATTCCCTCCAGTTTCCGAATGAAATTAAGCCTGCTTCTGACTGGGAAGAAAAAGTCTTACCGCTATACAAAAAGTATGAAGAAAGAAAGCACATAAAAGGCCTATATGACTTTGACGACATGCTTGTTGGTGGATATTACTTTTTCCTTGAAAATCCTATGATCCTTGAAACATATCAGAACAGGTTCTCCCATTTTCTGCTGGACGAATTTCAGGATATAAATAAAGTTCAATATGAATGGATTAAATTGATGTCCCAAAAGGCAGAAAGTGTTTATGCCGTTGGTGATGATGATCAGGCTATTTATGCATTTCGAGGCAGTGACCCAAAATACCTGCTTGATTACGAAAAGGATTTTACAAATGCAAAGGTTATTTATTTGCAGAATAACTATCGTTCTACAAATGAAATTGTAGCCGCTGCAAATGAAGTTATAAAGATAAACAAAAATAGGCGACCAAAAAAAATGGCAGCGACATATTCCGGAGGCAACCCGCTTCTCTTTTACCCTTATGATGAAGAAGAAGAAGCAACAATGATTGTGACAGATATAGTCGAAAAAATCCAAGCTGGAGCAGAGCCAAAGGATTTTGCGATTTTATTTAGGACAAATACAAATAGCAGGGCAATGTTTGAACGACTTTCTTCCTCCAGTCTGCCATTTAGACTAGAGCAGGACTCTGGTTCCTTTTACAGTCGCTTTATTGTTAGGAGTATGCTTGCCTATTTAAAGCTTGCTGTTGATCCAGATGATCAGCATGCAGTCAGCAATTTATTGCCAACATTATTCCTGAAAAAAAGCGTGCTTCAAGATTTGAAGGCTTTAAGCATTTTAGAGGACTGCACGTTGGCAGATGGCTTTGCCAAAATTAAAACAGGCTTTGCCTTCCAGGAGTCCAAATTAAAAAAGATGCCAGCTGCTTTCCAAAAACTGAAATCAGCTTCACCAATTGATGCGATTGCCTATGTTGAAAAGGAACTCGGCTTTCAGGATTTCATGAAAAAACGGGGCAATGAAGGCAATCAATGGGATAAAGGCTCTGACGATCTCCGTGACTTAAAGGTTGTCGCAAAAAAATTCAGCACGATCGCTGAATTTGTTGCTTATACAGACCATATGATTGCCATGAATACAGAACTAAAAAAGCAATACCAAGATACAAAAAATGCGATTACCTTAACAACCATTCATCGTGCCAAAGGACTTGAATATAAAACTGTCTACATTTTGGGAACGGTCGACGGCTCCATCCCACATGAATACGCGTTGGAGGCATACCGCAACAGTGATACCCAGCCTTTAGAAGAGGAAAGGCGTTTATTATATGTTTCCATGACAAGATCAATGGAGAAGCTGTATGTATCTATCCCAATGCATTTGCGTGGACGAAAAGCAAAAACCTCCCGCTTCTTAAATGCTGTAAAGCTTGCAGATTTGCCAAAAGATGAGATATAAGGGTAACACTCAGCGTTTAGAGGTTACCCGCCAGCTTACTTTTTATTAATCATTTTAGACAGTGTATTGAAATCAAGCTGCTTTCCATCCTTAACAATGGATTGAACAATTTTGTCTTCTGTTTCTTTTGGAACTGGTTTTCCAGCAATTTGCGATACTCGACGAATGACGCCTCTTACCGTCTGTTCATCTTTAAAGTTTGCATTTTGCAGAGAATTAGCCAAATCAAAAATATCCTTCATGTTCACACCAGTTTTTGATTCTATATTCTTAAAGAAGTTATTATTCATAATCATATTTCCTCCTTCTTGAGCTACTTTACATATTATGTAGATTCAATCAAAAGGTGAAAATATCGAACAAATTAAAATAAAAAAAATCAAAGGATAGGCTTAAGAAAGCCTATCCTTTCGTTCATTTACTAATTATTAAGCATAGAAGCTAGCGCCAACAATAATCAATAGAATGAAAAGTACAACGATTAAAGCAAATGAAGAACCATAACCGCCGCCGCCGCTATAGCCGCCGCCACCATATCCATATCCGCCGAAACACATACACCTTCACCTCACTTCTCCTTTATTCTTTAATAGCATATGGATTAAAGGATAATGTGTATAGGCAAGCTCCTAGCATTTGACGAATTGTACGATTGTCTAATTAACGGGTAAGGAAATCGTCACTTAACCCTTTGGTTTAAATATTAGTGCACCAATAAAGCCAAAAACGATGGCTGCAGAAATACCAGAGCTTGTCACTTCAAACATACCTGTCAAAACACCAATTAACCCATGAGTCTCCGCCTCCTGCATAGCACCATGCACTAAGGCATTTCCGAAGCTTGTGATCGGAATCGTTGCACCAGCCCCAGCAAAATCTGCAAACGGTTCATATAAGCCTAAACCATCCAATATAGCTCCTGCGACTACTAAAGTAGTCAATGTATGAGCTGGTGTCAGTCTGGCCACATCAAACATCAGCTGACCAATTACACAAATTAAGCCTCCAATTACAAATGCCCAAAAAAACATTGGTAGCATTATTCCGCCTCCTTCCTCTATATTTCAATTGATACGGCATGAGCAATACATGGGATTGATTCCCCTTGCTGAACCGTCAGTGGAGACAATAACGCTCCTGTTGCAACAACTAATATTCTTTTATAAGTCCCTTTTTTCATTTCATTCAGCAAATGTCCATATAAGACTGTTGCAGAGCACCCAGCCCCACTTCCTCCTGATTGCACTGGCTGATCACTTTTATATACAAGCAATCCACAGTCTTTAAATTTATTTTCATCCGTATAAATTCCCTTTTCCTTCAGAAGAGCCATCACTGAATCCCTGCCGATTTTGCCTAAATCTCCTGTAACGATTAAATCATAATGAGATGCATCAACACCTAAATCATTGAAATGAGCTTGAATAGTATCAGCGGCTGCTGGCGCCATTGCACCACCCATATTAAACGGATCTATTAAGCCCATATCCATTACCTTGCCTATTGTTGCCGCAGTAGTATACGGCGTATTTTTATAAGTTCCGTCATTTTCTGTTAGCAGTGCCACCCCAGCTCCTGTGACTGTCCATTGTGCTGTCGGCGGCTTCTGTCCGCCATACTCAGTAGGATAGCGAAACTGCTTCTCTACTGCTGCGTTATGGCTTGATGCCCCTGTTAAAATATTTTTTGCTCCATTATAGTTAACGATAAAAGATGATAACGCAAGTCCCTCCATTGAAGTGGAACAGGCACCAAACAAACCGAAATATGGTATTTTTAAATCACGGGCAGCAAAGCTGGAAGGAGTAATTTGGTTAATAAGATCGCCAGCAAGCAGAAATTGAATATCTTCAGCTGTTCGTCCGCTTTTTTGAAGAGCAGTTTGTGCAGCCTCTTCCAAAAGAATTCTATGGGCCTGTTCATAAGATGTTTTGCCCATCCATAAGTCTTCATGTAAAACATCAAAGTCCTTCGCCAAATTTCCATTTCCTTCAAATGGTCCACCTGAAACACCTGTAGATTGTATAACAGGCTTGTTTTCAAAAATCCATGATTGCTTCCCTTTTAACAATTACATAACCCCCCTTGCCATCAAAACAATGGTTTTAATCAATGCAACAACAAAAGCAGAAAAAACACCAAAAAGAATTACAGAACCTGCCAATTTAAAAATATTTCCGCCTACCCCTAACACAAACCCCTCTGTACGATGCTCGATTGCCGCAGAAATAATACTGTTTCCAAAGCCTGAGACTGGCACTGCACTCCCTGCTCCAGCGAATTGACCGAGGCGATCATAAATACCAAAACCAGTCAGCAGCATGGACAGGAATATGATTGTCGCACTTGTTGGATTTCCCGATGTTTGCTCTGTAAAGTGGAAAAAATAAATATATAAAAAAGAAAACAATTGTCCAAGGGCACAAATAATCCCGCCAACAAAAAAAGCTTTTATGCAATTTTTTACTACTGGCCTTTTTGTTTCAAATTGCTTCTCTAGCTGCTCGTACTGTTTTTGCTGTGGTGTCTTTTTTTTCTTCGCCATTATTACCTTCTCCTTATGTTAATTCATTGGTAAGATTAATTATTTCCTTAAGCCGCTTGTCCGCCTGCTTTTCACTATAATCCTTATCCTTCATCTTATCTCCAAGCCTGATGGACTCTAAAAATATCTTATAATCGCTCGATACAGTGAATGTATGGTCAGGAAACTTATCACTTAATATTTTGTTCAAATCGCTTTCAATGCCTTTCATACGAAATCTGGACATATGCTTGACCTTGTAAGCAACAAGAATATCCTTCGAGCCTTTGATAACTGCCACATCGTATATTGACTTTATGGAGCTCGCTTCATCTTTTACTTGCTCTACTAATATTTGCTCCAGCTGATCCGGATTCTTCGTAATGGTTAATGGAGCAGGATTCACCTTTGTGAATAGAGCTGTCCCGCTTGAAGGGGATGACTCCTCACAACCGGTCAGCACTAAAAGCATGATAATAAACAAACCCAAAAAACGTTTTTTATATGTCATATTCGTCCCTTCCTATGTAAAAGATGTATGGTTTCGCTTTGTTATATTTTCTTCGTTTCTTTTGGTTTTTATGAAAAAAATTCAAAAATGAATTTACCCAACTTTTGTAAATAAAAAAAGAACGGCCTCGTCCGTTCTTTTCTAAAATATTATTGTCCTTTTGATGTAAATACTTTCTTCCCACAGCCACAGCCAGATTTTTTCACCTTTTTTTTACGGGGTATAGCTGTTGTGGCTTCTTCTTTTTTTGTCGTTTTTTTCATCATTTCAAGACCTCCCGTTTTAATTTAGACATCAGAATATGTCTACGATATTGTATGTCAACGGAATTTGTGTGTGTAAACAACTAGCCTATCAGATAAAGAACTGTAAATTAATGGTTATAGGCGACTCTCTGTACAAATGCTTCTATAATAGATGCAGCACCAGCAATCGCCAAAATAAGTACAAGTGGTGAACAAATAGCCGGTAGAAAGTAATATAAAAGGACAAGAAAAGCTGCACACCATATTCCTGTACACCAGTAACAGCTGATTAATTCACCAAAAAATCCCCTAACCTTCCCGGACTTCGGAACATAATATATCTCATCAGTTCCCTCTTCACCTTTTTCAATTATTTCATCAAGTACAATCCGCCGAAGGAATTCTGTTATGCGGTCAAACACTAATAATCTTGTTAGGCGAAATGTGGCTAAAACAAGCAGCAGCAGCTCCATCCATTCAATATTCAAATTTAGTCCTCCTTAATTTTTTTCTTCTTATACCTTAATATGAAAAAATGGATCTTTAAGTGCCTATTAGCCACAGCAGACAGTCTAATATCAGCAGTACAATTGGGCATGCGCCTAAATTTCAAGAAAAAAGGCGTTTGTCCGTAACCCATAAGGGCCTTCGGCAATATGTTAGTAGTGTAGTATCACAAAGAAAGAAACAAACAAGGAGGAAATCAATTATGGGTTGTGGAAAAAAAGATGATGTTTTAGGTACTTCTAGCTGTGTTTGCGAAGTGGTTCGCGCCATTAAAGATATTCAAGATAGTGCAGAAGACAACTGCGAATGTGAAACAAATTGCTTCTCTGAGCCACTAGGTTCACTTGTTTCTCCAACAAAACGCAGTAAAGCAGATACTCGCGTATTTGTATTAAAAACAGCTGACGGCTCACCTTTCCATGCTTTCTTCAGAGGAGATGACTGTGCATGTGTATCTATCTTCTTCCGCGTAGAAGAAGTTTTCGATAACTGCTGTGCAGTATTGAGAGTGCTTGCACCAGTTACTAACACTCACTCTGGCAGAGAAACACTTGATATCACAGGACAAAAAGGCGTTGACCTTGGCAAAATCTGTGAAGTGGATGGATTCCGTCGCACAAGCGATTGCATTACTGTCGACTTGAAATGCTTCTGTGCAGTACAATGTATTGCTGACGTTGATTTAGACATCTGTGATTAATATAAGCGAAATCTTTACCCTTCAACCAGTCATTTTATATGGCTGGTTGTTTATATTACTAATAGCGAAGCCTAGCTTTGCTTACCATAAAAGGAATATTGCCAAACTCTAAGAAGGTTTAAGACATGTTATTTACGATTTCCCACAAAACAAACCGCACTCCCCCAAATACGCTTTTAGCATGTTCAAGCCTATTATTGTTTGTAGGAACTGTCTCTCTTTTCATATAATTCTTCTCAAATCGAAACAAATAAACCTCGCTAGACGAAAGTTACATAAGTGCACAAAAAAAAGACACACTTTTACCAGTGCGTCTTTTTGTTCGAGCGATGTTTACATACCGACCATTTTAACCTCGTTAATTTTCTTTGTGTAAAGTGTGATTTCCTCGCCATCCATTAATTTCACTGTAACTGTCTTGTCAGCTTTACCTATTATAAATCCTCTGAATTGCTGGCCGTCTGCTACTGTCACAATACATGCAACTGGAGGCAGCTGTTTCGGAAAGTTAAAAAGATAAGACAGCTTTTCTTCTACGTCCATGTCTCTAAAGCTTTTCAGCTTGCGGAATGCTGGTTGTCGTACTGGAGTTTCTTGTTCTGCCTGTTCGACATGATACTCATGTATTTGATCTCGAACAGCTGCTGGTGTTTCAATCATGCCGATTGCACTATCGTCCTCAGAGATTTTTTCTTTTTTACTTTCAAGCATTGCTGTTCTTTCTATTTCCTCTCGTTGCTTTTGCTTTACTCTTTGTGCTTTTTTTGCTGAAAATATCGTTTGCATGTTTTCTTTAACAGGTGGTGTGTGCTGAAACAAGAGAGGTGATTCTTTTCTTGCTGTTTTCTTCCTCATACTGTCACCTCCTACTACAAATAGGAATACAAGAGTCACATAAGGTTCCACTCGCCTACTTCACCCTAATGTATGCTGGGACATGCATTAATGTTAATCACAATGCTTTTGCTGATTATCATTCATTAAAAGATATTCCTATGACGGGAATACTATTCAAACAGAAATAAAGCACTGACCTTATGCGGCCAGTGCTTTTGAATTAATTATGAAATAATATGGAATCCAGAATCAACGTGGATGTTTTCGCCTGTTATTCCTCTTGCCATATCGCTGAACAAGAATACAGCTGTATCTCCCACTTCGTCAGGAGTTGTCGTTCTTCTTAGCGGTGAACGGTCTTCAATCTCCTTCAGAATGGAGTTAAAGTCACTGATTCCTTTTGCAGAAAGTGTACGGATCGGTCCTGCTGAAATGGAATTAACACGAATTCCTTCTTTTCCTAAATCAGATGCCAAGTAACGAACACTTGCATCAAGAGAAGCCTTTGCCACACCCATTACATTGTAATTTCTGATAGCACGTTCGCCGCCTAAATACGTTAGTGTAACAATGCTTCCACCTTCTGTCATTAACCCTTTCGCTTCTTTAGCAACAGCAGTCAATGAATAAGAGCTGATGTTATGGGCAAGCAAGAATCCTTCTCTTGTCGTATTCATGTAGTCTCCTTGAAGCTCTTCCTTGTTTGCAAAAGCGATGCAGTGGGCAATACCATGAATTGTTCCAACATCGGTCTTAATTGTTTGGAAGCATTTTGCAATGTCTTCGTCATTTGTTACATCACATGGCAAGACGATGCTGTCAGATGTATCAAGTGTAGCCACAAGGTCACGTACACTTTTCTCCAATCTTTCCCCTGCATATGTGAACACTAAACGTGCACCTGCTTTATGAAGGGATGTCGCAATACCCCATGCAATGCTTCTTTTGTTAGCTACACCCATAACGACATAGGTTTTGCCTTTTAATGAAAAGCTCATATTTTATCCTCCTAATATATATATTACAAGTTATTAGTACCTAGTACTAATTTTACTATACTATCACCAAAAAGAAAAGTACTGTACAGTAGTCATTTGGTTTATTTTCCAATGAAGTATGTCTATATTCGTTCTAAATTCCTCTTCAGTTCCCTTACATATTCCTCTGATCCCGTTACGATTAAATGGTCATGTAGCTGAAGCTCCGTATCTCCATGCGGTATAACTGAATCTGCCCCCCTGAAAATACGCACAAAAATCACATCTCCTGTAAAAGGAAATTTTCTTAATGACATTCCTTCAAATCCCTTATTTTTAATCGTAATTTCATGTAAAGAAGTCTCGTTATTTCCTAACAATGCAAGAATGCTTTGTGATTGTATCATTGCCTTAAGCAGAGCTTTTGTTGATGTAAATGATGAAAATACTTCAATCCCTTCACTTTGCAGATAGGCTTCCTTATCCATGTCTTCCATTCTGCATATAACCCTATCAATCCCAGCTTGCTTTAAAAGAAGGCTCATTCTTTCATTTTCACTGCTGTCTCCAGTAGAAACAACTACAATATCTGTTGCCACTATGTTCGTATTCATTATCACTTCTTCGCTATAATTATCCAGCTCTGTTATTTCAAATAATGAATCAGCAATTTGTAAATCAAGCTTTTCCTGTTTTTTATGATAAAACTGCACCTTGTAATAAGGTGCCTTTAATTCTTGATACAGCTGCATGGTTATCTGATTCACACCAATGATTGAAATATTTACTGCCTTTTCCCCTGCTGTTTCCTTTGGGAAGAGCTTTTTGAAAACGATTGGTGTAATAATACATGAAATTATTGCGACAAGAATAAATATCCCGCTCATTTGGGAGGTAATAATATTCATTCTTTCTCCAATTGTTGCTGCTGCAATTACTAAAGATAATGTTGAAGTCAATAAAAATCCTGATGACACTACAGTGCTGTTGTCATACCACTTCTTTAAATAAAAGGCTGGCACCATCTTGCTTGCTAATAACGCCACCAATAAAAGCGGTATAAATAAAAGGAGCATTGGATCTGTAAAAAGCGACCATAAATCCATCTTTACACCAATCATAACGAAAAATATTGGAATTAAAAATCCATAACCAAACGAATCCAATTGATGCACAAGCTCTTCATTTGGCGACAAGAGCGACACTAGCACTCCTGCCAAAAAAGCCCCAAGAATATTTTCCGCACCGACTGTTTCAGATAATGCTACTAAGAAAATGATTAAAGCAAATACAGCCCTTGTGCCTATCTGAACTGTTCCTTTTGACATAGAATCTGCCGTATTTTTGTTTTTGAAGCGTCTGCCTGCAAAATATAAAAGTACTCCTGCTGCAAAGAGAATTAGTAAAAGCCATGTGTTACCGCCACTTTCATGAATGGAGGCAAATACTGCGAGCAAGATCATTGTTGCAAGATCAGCGATAACCGCAACAAGCAGGATTATTTGCCCTATTGCTGTTTTCATGATATTTGCTTCTTTTAAAGTTGGTACGACCACCCCAAGAGAAATAGTAGAGATGATAATAGTCATTAAGAAAATACTATCCACAAAGCCTGCGAGCACAAATAAATAGCTCAAAATAAGGGATAAAGCAAAAATAGCCACAAAGATGATGATAGACGTTGAAAATGGCTTTGGCTCAAGCTTGCCATTAGACAATGTCTCTCTTTTTTTCTTGCTTGAAAAAGATTTAAAGTCTATCTCCAGTCCACTTAAAAACATGAGAAAAATAAAACCTAAAGTAGATAATGTCTCAAGCCAAGTATCCTGCTCTACAAGATTAAACCCGCTCTTTCCAATAATTAACCCCATAATAATTTCGGCAACCACGACAGGAATAACATTTAACTTAAGGCGGTGCAAAATAATCGGTGTCAGCAATGCCACGATAATGACGATCATTAAGGACATTACGGATGCGCCGTGTTCCATTCCTTTTTCCTCCTTGAAAATACTGTTTTATATCATGTAAAACTTAACTAGTCAAAAAACGCATAAACATTGTTGCCATTCCAAAATAAATCAAAATGCTAATAATATCATTTAATGTTGTGATAAACGGACCTGAGGCAACAGCAGGATCAATTTTTAGTTTATTCATTACTATCGGGATTATAGAACCAGCAATTGTGGCGACGATGAGTGTCCCTAATATAGATGCCCCTACCAATAATCCTAAGTAAATATTGCCTTTCCAAATATAAATGACAAAGGTTACAAGAATCCCACAGACTCCGCCTGTAATCAAACCTGTACCTGCTTCACGGATTATCAGCTTAAGCTTGCTCTCCTTCTCCAAATCACCTGTCGCAATTCCTCGCACTGCAACCGCTAATGCCTGTGTTCCTGTGTTTCCGGCCATCCCTGCAATAAGGGGAATAAAAACGGCCAGGATGGAAACCTTACTCAATGTTTCTTCAAATCTGCCAATCAAGCTTGCTGTGAACATGCCTAAGAACAATAAAATAATCAGCCATGGCAATCTTTTTTTGGCAGCAGAAAAAGGATGCTGGTCAACATAGTCCATATTAGAAACTGCTGCAAACTTAGAATAATCATCTGAAGCCTCTTCCTCTAGCACATCCACAATGTCATCTATTGTGATGATACCGAGCAGCCGCTCTTGAAAGTCCACTACAGGCAATGCAAGAAAATCGTAGTCCCGCATTTTCCTTGCAGCATCCTCCCTTGTTTGACTAACAGAAACAGAATACACACTGTCATTCATGATGTCAGCAATAAGTGTATTATCGTCACTTATTATTAGATTCCTTAAGGAAACAACCCCAACAAGAGCTTTCAGCTCATCAACCACATAAATATAATAAATCGTTTCTGCATTAGGAGCTTCCATCTGCAGCAAACTCATTGCTGCTGATACCGTCATATGGGAATACAGGCTGACATACTCTAATGTCATAATACTCCCGGCAGTGTCTTCCTCATAATCCATCAATGCCTTCACATTGCTTGCTGCTTCATCCGACATAAGTGCAATATAGCTGATTGCCTGTTCCTTATTAAGGGCATTTAAGATATCAGCTGCATCATCTGCCGACATATGTGTAAAGATATCAGCCACATAGGAAGGCAGAAGTCTGGCAAACAGCTCCTGATAATCCCGATCCTCCATTTCTAAATGCTCAAACAGCTCCGCGATTTCTTCTGGTGCCAAAAAATGAAAGACAAGCTCCTGCTCTTCCTTCTCCAATTCCTTAAAAAATGAAGCTTGATCATACGGATGCAGATCTAAAAACGCTTCTCTGAACTTCGTTAAGTTTGCATTTTGTAAAGAATGGAGCAATCCTATTTGTTTTTCTTCATAGATGCTCATTATCTCTTTCAATAATATCCTCCTTTCAAAAGGTTCCTTTATACTAACAAACCTAGTATGATTTGTCGTCCATCTCGCTAATTTCACACAGAAATTTATTATTTGTTTACAAAATAAGGAGTGAAAATAAGAGAAGCTATTATATATTCCCCATTTATCAGTAAGTAAAACTTTCATGTTACCTCATAATATTCTGTTTCCTACAAAAGCTAATGAATACGACAAGTAGGACTTAATATGGTTGGAGGAAGAATATGAAGCTGGATATTATTGGAGACGTTCATGGTTGCTTTGAAGAACTTCGAGCATTAACAACAAAGCTTGGATATAGCTGGGATTCAGGTTATCCCGTTCATCCAGAGGAAAGGAAGCTTGCTTTTGTCGGTGATTTAACAGACCGCGGCCCTTTTTCCCTTGGTGTAGTGAATGTTGTTTGCACACTCATTGAAAAAAAATTAGGTTATTATGTGCCTGGAAATCACTGTAACAAACTATATCGCTATTTTTTAGGGCGAAAAGTTCAAATTACACATGGACTGGAAACAACAGTAGAAGAATTAAAGCATTTGAAAAAAAAGGATAGGGAGATTATTAAGAATAGATTCATGAAACTATATGACACCTCACCTTTATACCAAGTCCTCGATGACGGGAAGCTTATCATTGCACATGCTGGGATTAAAGAAGAGTATATTGGCAAGCATTCGGACAAGGTGAAAACATTTGTCCTATATGGCGATATAACAGGCGAAACAAATCCTGACGGTTCACCTGTCCGCAAGGATTGGGCAAAGTCTTATTCAGGAAATGCTGTGATTGTATATGGGCATACACCCGTAAAAGAGGTTCGTAAAGTTAATCATACGTACAACATTGATACAGGAGCAGTATTCGGAGGCAAGCTTTCTGCGTTAAGCTATCCAGAATGGACAGTGCAATCCGTTCCTTCTTCCATGCCCTTTGTTGCAGAGAAATTTCGAACATTTGAATAAAAAAAGAGACCAAGGCCTAAAACCTTGGTCTCCTTTTTCACAAAATAAGCTTTTTCATATCTTTAGGAAGGTCAATGGAAAACTCGATATCACGGCCAGAGATCGGATGGATAAATGCTAATCGCGAACAGTGGAGTGCTTGTCTCCCCATGTCGCTTCGTGCCCCGCCATATAAATCATCGCCGACAAGCGGATGTCCGATATAAGAAAGATGAACACGGATTTGATGTGTTCTGCCCGTTTCCAAGGAGAGCCCGACTGCGGCAAATGCTTTATATTGACTTAAGACATGAAAGTGAGTTATAGCCGTCTGTCCGTCCTCTCTCACTTCCCTTGTAATGATACTGTCTCCACATCTGCCTATCGGAGCATCGATTGTACCGTGCATTTCGGTAAATACTCCTTCAGCAAAGGCTGTATAATTTCGTTTCACTAAACCGCCCTTTTGCTGTTCGCTCAAAAGATGGTGTATATGGCGATGCTTTGCAATGAGGACAATGCCTGATGTATCCCTGTCCAGCCTTGTCACAATATGTGTCGTTGCAGCTATTTTTCTTTTCGTATAATAGCCGAAAATTGCATTTGCAAGGCTGCCTGCAGGATGCTCTCTTGAAGGAATTGTGTTCATGCCGCTCGGCTTAACCACAATGAGAAGAACATCATCCTCATATATAATTTCAAGCGGTATTTCTTCTGGAACCAAGCCGGCACTTGGCTTTTCGACAGGGAAAGATACGGAAATCCGATCGCCTTTTTTCACTTTATAGCGGACATTCTGCTCTAACTCATTGACGGTTATCTTACCACCTTTGAATTTAATATCTGTGAGCGCTGATTTTGAAATGGATTTCTCTTTTAAGAATTCCTTCAGCAGCAATTCCCTGTCCTCTTCCATAATCCAGTCTAACTTAAATGTCACGCACCTTGCACTCCTATTTCCTTTTTATCATTCCGAAATGAATGAATCATGAACCCTTTTCCAAAATGGAAATGATCTGTATCTTGCAAATCTTATTTTCTCTTCGGCAACCCGATAATGAATTGATTTTACTTTCTTATGAAGCAGTGTCAAATGATCAATGGAAATACGGAAATCAGGCTCATTGACAGGACGCAGCACACATGTATGATGCTCAGGGATAATAAGCGGAGAGCCTACTGTTCGAAAGACGCGATTGTTTATGGAGGCCATTTCTGCCAATTGTATCGCTTTTATCGACGGATGAAGCAATGCTCCACCTAAAGCTTTATTATAGGCTGTGCTTCCTGACGGTGTTGAAACACATAACCCATCGCCTCTAAAGCGCTCAAAATGTTCCCCTCTTATTTCCACATCCATCACAAACGTGCCGTCAATGCTTTTAACAGTTGACTCATTAAGAGCAAGATATCTCGTTTCCTTCTCCTCATCCTGATACTGAACGGTCACTTCTAGCAGTGGATATTCAACAACACTGTATGGCGTTTTTGCTATTGCTATAACTAGCTTTTCAATTTCATCTGGCGTCCAGTCGGCATAAAAGCCAAGATGACCTGTATGAACACCAACAAAAGCCGTTTTATCCAAGCGGCTGCTGTAGCGGTGAAACGCATATAATAAAGTTCCATCTCCACCGACTGAAATGACGATATCTGGCTCTTCTTCCTCATACTCCATCTCAAAATCAAGCAAGTATTGCTTTAATAGCTGAACCAAGTTATCCGATTTTGAATCACCTTTTGAGGTTACGGCAAATTTCATTTTTTATAGCTCCTCTTTGAAATGATGGAAAATCATTTTTTCCTGTCCTTCTTCTCCTTTTTTCGATTGAAAAAAGCTTGTGCTTCCTGGATTTCTCCACGAATTAGCGACATTTCCTTATCTAGGCGGAAGGCAGCTTCAGCTGCTCCCTGCAATCTCATTTGGATATCCTTTGGAAATTGCCCTTTGTATTTATAGTTAAGTGAATGTTCAATCGTTGCCCAGAAGTTCATGGCAAGCGTACGAATCTGTATTTCCATTAAGATCTTCTTCTCACCATTAATCGTTTGAACTGGATAAATTATGACAACATGATAGGAGCGGTAGCCGCTTTCTTTTCTGTGGAGGATATAGTCTCTTTCCTCGACAATTTCAAAGTCATTACGCTGTCTTAGTAATTCTACTACTCTTATAATATCGTCAACAAACGGACACATCATACGCAGACCAGCAATGTCCTGCATCTCTGTTCCTAACTTGTCTAAAGGTATCCCCTTTTCATTTGCCTTATCAAGAATGCTCGCTATCGGCTTCACTCTTCCTGTGACAAATTCAATCGGTGAATGCTCCTCCTCATCATGCTCAAACTGGCGTCTCATGCCCTTTAGCTTCACTTTTAATTCATCTACCGCTTGTTTATAAGGGGCTAAAAATTGATCCCACTGCATGTATAACACCCCATTTTCATAGGTTTCCTTCTTTTATGTAAGTATATTTCTACTATTTAGAAAATACGGACGTAACAGCCTGTTCCATTTCTTCCCCGTAATTGCCGTTACCCTCAATATTATCAATTAAGTATTCCATTTCTTCCTTCCAATCAATCAACTCAAGGTTGTCGTTGCCATTTGAAATATAAAGTTTAAGATTTGCTGCTAAGCCTTCCTTAATGCTTGGCCAAATATCCTTATGAAGAACAATATAAATATACTCGTCTTCCTTTTCTGCTATATATATAAATGCGAAAGAATCAGAATCAACCAGAATTTGTCCCTTAGGTGTCAGCTGGCTGACTGGGTAACTTTCGTCTACTTTCAAGATAACTTTTGTTTCTGCTATTTCTGCATTTAGTATTTGTAGTTTTTCTGTCATTTCTTCACCCTCCAACTATGCACTATTTTACCACATTGCTTAAATTTATCCTAAATATTGCGGTCAGAAACAAACAAAGAGATAATAACTACTAGAAGATAATTAATGAAGTACGGGAAAAACGCCGTGAAAGGATATTAGATGATGGAGAAAAATATCGAAATTGAATTTAAAAACATACTTACAAAAGCGGAATACCTTGAGCTACTTAACCATTTCCAAGTGAAGGAAACCGAATTGTTTAAGCAAGAGAACCATTATTTTGATACAAAGAACTTCGAACTTAAAGAACGCAGCTCTGCACTTCGCATCCGCAAAAAGCAATCAGGTTATGAACTTACATTAAAACAGCCTTGTGATGATGGCTTGCTTGAAACAAATAAGCAGCTAACTGCAGAGGCTGGAGAGGAAATGATTCAAACTGGTAAAATAAATGACCCACAGTTTGCATCTATTTTAGAAGAAATGGGAATTGCTCCTGAGAGCATTGTCTATTTCGGTTCACTAAGCACAATCCGAGCAGAAAAGGAAACTGGAAATGGTTTACTAGTTTTTGACCACAGTTTTTATTTAAATATCGAAGATTATGAGTTAGAATATGAAGTAAGCGACAGAAAAGAAGGACAAGTCTATTTCCAAGAGCTTCTTCATTCTTTTCAGATTCCAATAAGAGAAACGAAAAATAAAGTAAGAAGATTTTATGAACAAAAATATACGAACGATATAAATTCATAATACAGTTTACCAGCATATGGAGGAACTACATGAAAATAGATCAATTAAAAGCCTTGTTTGAGCTGCAGGCAATGCAAAGTATGACAACTGGAACATCTAACAGTTCCTCTTCTTCCACAAATCTATTTCAAGAGCTGCTCGGCAGTTTCACATCAAGCGGGACAGGAATTGCAGATAGTATTATTCAAAATACGCTCGGAAGTAGTAATTCTGGAGTAAGCACAATCAATAGTCTAAACCCTTTGCAAACAAGTACAAACAGCTCCTTGCTGCCAATTAGTCTGACTAAATTGGCGAAAACGGACTCGAGCTCCACAAGTGACTTTGATGACATTATTAAACAAGCTGCTGCTAAATACGGCGTACCGGAAAAGCTGATTAGCTCTGTCATTAAGGTTGAATCGAACTTCAATCCAAACGCAACAAGCTATGTAGGTGCATCAGGTCTTATGCAATTGATGCCTTCCACTGCAAGAGGGTTAGGAATAGATAATGTTTTTGATCCAGCACAAAACATTATGGGTGGTACGAAATATTTAAAGCAAATGCTTACGAAGTATGATGGTAACGTCAGCCTCGCATTGGCTGCCTATAATGCAGGTCCTGGAAATGTAAACAAATACGGAGGAATACCTCCTTTTAAAGAAACTCAAAACTATGTTGCGAAAGTAACACAGCACTATACGGCATAATACTACTCGGCAGGTCCTGCAATACAGGCCTGCTTTCCTTGGCTCTATATCCGGTGTTTTTGACAGTGGGTATTTTTTATGAAAAAATTTGCTCAAAATAAATTAAGGCATAAACTATGACAGATGATAATAAAGTTTTACAAGCTATTTATTTGTACAATGAAAAAACCATTGGTAAAATAGCAATAGAATGATTTTTATATTAAATTTTCTTATCATCCAAAAAAGGAGTTTTAATTATGGTCAATAAAATGCCTACTCCATATGATGTTATTGGGGAAAAAACGCTTAGCCATCTTGTTGATGCTTTTTATGAGCGTGTTGGCAATCACCCCGAATTAGCTCCTATATTTCCAGATGACTTAACTGAAACTGCAAGAAAGCAAAAACAGTTTCTTACACAATATTTAGGAGGGCCATCTATATATACAGAAGAGCATGGCCATCCAATGCTTAGGGCAAGGCATCTGCCTTTTCCTATTACAGAAAGGCGTGCAAAGGCATGGCTTTCCTGCATGAGTGAAGCAATGGATGAAGTGGAGCTAGATGACTCCATTCGTGAAGGGCTTTTTTCAAGACTTGCTTTGACCGCAAAACACATGATCAATTCGGAGGAAAACTGAGAATAAAAGGTGATTAAACATGACTGAAAAAGATTTGTCTACATCCAACCCGATAACAGCCGAAGACAATTGCCCTGATAGCAAACCCCTTGAAATATACATGTTTGTCGATCCCTTATGTCCTGAGTGTTGGGCTTTAGAACCAATTATCAAAAAGCTCCAGATCGAATATGGCCAGTATTTTTCCTTAAAGCATGTTTTAAGCGGCAGATTAGCAACATTAAATATGAATAAAAAAACGAAGTATGAAAATATTGCCGAGCTTTGGGAAAAAACGGCATCCAGAACTGGCATGTCATGCGATGGATCTCTTTGGTATGAAAACCCAATTGTTTCACCATATTTAGCTTCCATTGCTTTAAAGGCAGCAGAATTACAAGGACGTAAATGCGGCATACGTTTTTTAAGAAAACTGCAAGAAATGCTTTTTCTCGAGAAACAGAATATTGCAACATTTGATGTACTAAAAACCTGTGCTGCAAGTGTCGGTCTCGATGTTGTCGAGTTCGTCGCGGACATTCATTCGGCAAGTGCAGCTAAAGCCTTCCAATGTGACATGAAAATTACTTCCGAAATGGAAGTGTCGGAAATTCCGACATTGGTTTTCTTTAATGAAAATATAGAAGAAGAAGGAATTAAAGTTACCGGCTACTATCCTTATGAGGTATACGTCCAAATCATTGAAGAAATGTTACAAATTGTTCCAGAAAAGGCAGATCCTCCTCCATTGGAGTCTTTCTTAAAGTGCTTTAACCTTGTGGCATCAAAAGAGCTTTCCGTCGTTTATAATAAGTCAATTCAAGAGATGGAAAGGGAAATGAAGAAGCTGCAGCTTAAACAGCTTGTTGAACAAATCCCTGCAAAGTATGGAATGTTTTGGAAGTATATTGGCTAAGCTTTGAAGTTAAAAAAATGACATAAAAAAAGGGCTTGCTGTCTCAAGGCAAGGCCTTTTTTTATTAACAAAGGGGATGGGAGAAATTTTCACGGTCAAACAAAGGGGTATAAGTTTGTTTGTGATTAATTTCACAACACAATAATAACATATTATTAATACCACTATCAAGAAGTTTGTACATAAGTTCACAAAATAGACAAACTTTCATAACTTACTGTTCGCGCACATACATTATGGACAGGAACGCTTTTATAGAAAGGAGATAATACCATGAAGGCAATTATACCTATCTCACTGCTTCTTTGTATTCTGTTTGCTTTCTTTTTGAATATCCTTGGGCTTATGCGTATCTTTCCTATATATATAAGCTCCCCGCTGCTTTTTCTTGCGCTATTCCTCTTTTTATCCTTTTTGAACAACCGAAAGAAGTTCAAAGGTTTCCATTAGTATAATCACAAATAAAAAAAACCCGTAAATGTTAGAATGGTGGCTAACATTTACGGGCAGCTCAATATTGTCAAAGGCTTAATTTATTAGGAAAGCAGGCTTTCCATTTCATTCAGCTTTTGTTCAAATACTTTGCATGCTTCTCTAATTGGATCCTTGCTTGTCATGTCTACTCCAGCTTTTTTCAATACTTCAATTGGATAGTCAGAGCTTCCTGCTTTCAGGAAGTCCAAATAGCGGTCAACAGCAGGCTTCCCTTCTTCAAGAATTTGGCTGCTTAAAGCTGTTGCTGCACTAAAGCCTGTTGCGTATTGATATACATAATAATCATAATAAAAATGAGGAATTCTCGACCACTCTAAACCTATTTCCTCATCAATAATGATGTCTTCCTCTCCGAAATACTTCTGGTTTAGCTTATAGTATTCAGATGTAAATAAATCAGCAGTCAGCGCTTCATTGTTTTGCGCCTTTTCATGAATAAGATGCTCGAATTCTGCAAACATTGTTTGGCGGAAAACAGTGCCTCTGAAGCCCTCTAAATAATGGTTCAGTAAATATAGACGCTTCTGTTCATCTGTAATGCTTTTCAACATATAGTCGTTCAGCAATGCCTCGTTACATGTTGAGGCTACCTCAGCGACAAATATTGAATAATCTCCATAAGCGTATGGCTGTGATTTTCGTGTGTAATAACTGTGTACAGAATGCCCAAACTCATGTGCTAATGTAAACAAATTATTAACATTATCCTGCCAGTTCATTAAGATATATGGATTTGTTCCATATGCTCCAGATGAATATGCACCGCTTCGTTTTCCTTTATTCTCGTGAACATCCACCCAGCGATTTTCAAAGCCTTCCTTCAAAATGGACGAATACTCTTCTCCTAATGGAGCAAGCCCTTTAAGAATTAGGTCCTTCGCCTCTTCATAACTGATTTCCATCTTTACATCCTTAACAAGAGGTGTATACAAATCGTACATATGAAGCTTTTCAAGGCCAAGTACTTTTTTGCGCAGCTTTACGTAACGATGCAGCAATGGCAAATACTCGTTGACTGTTTCCACGAGGTTTTCATATACCTGCTCTGGAATATTATTTGCTGCTAGGGCAGCATGGCGCGCTGATTTATAGTTACGTACTTTTGCATTAAAAGTATGGTTCTTTACTGTACCAGATAAAGTAGAAGAGAATGTGTTCTTAAATTTCCCATACGTATCATACACTGCTTTAAACGCATCATGACGTACTCGTTGGTCAGCACTTTCTAAAAAGCGGGAATAGCGGCCATGCGTTACCTCCACTTCCTCCCCATTTTCATCTTTAATGCTTGGGAATTCAATATCTGCATTATTAAGCATACCAAATGTATTGCTTGAAGCATTCAATACCTCTGAAGCCTGTGCAAGCAGCGCTTCCTGATCTGCGGTAAGTACATGCGGACGCTGCAGGTTAATTTCTTCTAAAGTTTGCTCATATAATTTCAGCTCTTCCTTCTCATTAAGAAACCCTTGAATTACTGCTTCATCAATGGAAAGAAGCTCTGGAACGATATATGCCAGCGCACTTCCAGCTTGTGCATATAGATTTTTAATGCGACCATCAAGCCCTTGATAAACACCATTTGTCGTGTCTTGATCATAGCGCATATGTGCATATGTATATAATTTTCCTAAACGGCTTAAAAGGGTATCCTGGTACTGAAGTGCTTCGTATAAAACATCTGCACTTTCGGATAGCTTTCCTTGATAGTCAGCAGCCTTCTCAGACAGTGTTTTAACCTCTTCATACTCTTTATTCCAATCATCATCCGATGGGAAGATATCTTCAAGCCTCCATGTGTCTTCCACTTGAACTTCATTACGTAAAGGCAGTTTTTTTACAGCTGATTCATTTGACATATAAATCCTCCAATCTTTCATTCGGATTTCGAAAATAATTCCTATCCGATATTTTCTATCTATTATAACTAAATTCCTGCTCCTAATTAAACTTTTGTGCTTTGCTACGATTAGCATATGTATCTTTTACCGATTTCATTATTCAATTTTCTTCCCTAATATTAAAGCCAACCGCCTTTTTGCATTCTTTTATAAAACATATCTTCTTCTGTCACAATGTTGTTTTTTGAAAGATAAGCATCCTCAACCTTTTTATAAAAATGCGGGCGAACTTCTTCAATTTCCTTACATTTTAAAAGCACATTTATATAATTGTTAACCGCATCTCGATAATCTCCTTTAATACTTGGAAGACTTCTAACTTGAACTTCCCTTCTTTTTATTCTTTCAAGGAAGGCTCTGTGAATTTTGTGCAAGGAAATAATCTTTCCTTGCATTAAAAAACTATCCATGTACAAATAAGACTGCCAAATTAACGGGGATGTTGCTAATCGGATTCCTTCTTTTAGAGGGATGCCTATAGTTGGCAGAAGAAAATGCGGGTGCAGACCACACTGATACAGCTCTCGTAAAATGCTATCATTCTCCTTTGTAGGGTAATGAAGCTGTTGATTCTTTTGATTGCGGATAAGGCTTTTCCAATTGCTATAAGGGAAATTATCATAAAAGCTATCCCTATTTCCCTTGAGTGTCACAGTATTTAATGGAAGCTTACAACTGGAGGTAAAGGTATTTACTTTTGAAATGGGGATAAGCGTATGAAGAAAGTGGAAGGCTTGTTCCTTGGGGCAATATGTTGGAATTATGTAGGTATCCTTATATTTAGTCAGGAAGGAGGCTTGAAAAGCTGATAGACGGCTTAATCCTTTGCGCAGCTTTATATGTTTATGACCGAGGATCCAAACTGGCTTGTAGTTTGCTTTTTTATATTGCTGTGTGCGTTTAATTATCGAGGCAATAGGAATGGAGGAGCATTGGAATTCAAGGACAATATAGGTGTTTTTCCAGATGAAGCCTATGTCGGCTCTTTGCTTAATGGCAGGAAAGTACGGCTCCAGCTCTGGATTCATGCCTAGATCCTTTAGTCGCTCATAAAGCTGGAGCTTGCCTTGCAAATGATAGCCAGATTCTGATTCACTGCTGCTTTCACAAGAGTTGTCCTTTTGGTGGGCAAAATGGGGCAGCCTCATTTCCCCTTTTTTTAAGATCACACTATTGCCACATGCTGGACAATAGCATGTGGATTGCTTTTCAGCAAGCAGATGATTTGGTTTAAAGTCTGATGCATACACCATTATTCCATTTTCATTTAGTGCTGTAAACAATGTTAAATCACTCCTCTTTGAAATTCCTCTTAAGGCTTCCTTCCTTATAAAAGCGGGGAAAGCAGCCTTGAGGTAGATTCTAAAATTCGGTAACCAACATGCCTTTTATTAAAAGTCTCCATATCAAGCTCTACAGCATCTTTCAAATCCTTTAAATAAATGCTTGCCAGCTTTTTCGTGCTTTTTGTTTTATATAAAAAGGCGCTTACTTCAAAGTTTAAGTGGAAGCTGCGCATATCCATGTTGCATGTCCCTATTGATGCAATTTCGCTGTCCACAATTAATAGCTTGCTGTGCATAAAGCCTTTTTCATATTCATATATACGGACTCCGGCATCCATTAAATCTGGAAAATACGATCTGGACGCATGAAACACAATTCTTTTATCTGGTTTATTTGGGACAAGAATCCGAACATCTATGCCGCTTAAGGACGCAATTTTGATTGCTGACAGAATATCCTCATCGGGAATGAAATAAGGGCTGGCAATCCAGATGGATTTAGTAGCAGATGTCATCATCGAGAAAAAAATGCTTTTTATTACACTCCATTCATTATCAGGACCGCCTGCAATTAACTGCACCCCGCCATGACTGTTATCCTCTGCAATAGGAGTAAGATAATCAGCCGTTAAAAAGCTGCTGTTTGTCATATAATACCAATCCTGCAAAAATATCAGCTGCAGAGACCGAACAGCCTCTCCCTTTACCATTAGATGTGTATCCCGCCAAAAGCCAATCGATGGATTTTTCCCCAAATATTCATCTCCAATATTTAGCCCTCCAACAAATCCAATATTTCCATCAATCACAATAATCTTCCGGTGATTACGGAAATTAAATTTGCTATTTAAAACAGGGACTCTCACTGGACCAAATGCGACAATTTCAATGCCTGCTTGCCTCATTTCATGGATGTACCGCTTGGAAAGCTGCCATGATCCGACTGCATCATACAAAAACCTTACTTTCACACCTTGCTGTGCCTTTTCGATTAGTACATCCTTAATTTGCTGTCCGATATCATCATGTCTGACTATGTAATATTCAAGATGAATATGATGCTTTGCCTTTTTTAGCGCCGTTAAAATGCAGGAAAATGTCTCATTTCCATTTGTCAGGATTGTAGAGGATGTGCCAAATGAAATCGGACTGTTCCCGATTTTTTCTGCTAAGCGGAATAAATTCTGCTGATGTACGTCCATTTCCTGTAATCGTTCTTCTGTTCTAAAACCGATTTCTTTTTCAATTCGCAAGTATGCCTGTTTATCAAGAAAGTACTTCTTTCGGTATATTCGTTCCTTTCGATAGTTCCGTCCAAATAATAAATAAAAGATAAATCCGACAACAGGAAAGCTTCCAAGAACAACTAACCATGTCAATGTTTGAGTAGGATGTCTGTTTTCAAAAAAGATGACAAATCCTATAAAAATGACACAGAGACTGATTATTAAACTAAGCTGTCCAAAGATTCCGCCTTTTATCGTGATAAAAAAATTAAAAACGTACACAAACAGTCCTGCTGCTCCTAAAAAAACACCAAGCCTTGCTGTATGGTTCATGGGAACACCTGCCATCATTGCAATTATGTAGACTCATCATATGCTTAAATCGAAAAATAAAGAGCCTGTTCGCCTGTAAGGTGAAATCCACCATTACAACTTCTACTATATAGATGATATCCATGAACTATATATAGACTTTATAATGTGAATTCCTTGCCCTACATTTGAACAAGCTCTTATTTTTTTTAATGAAAGTATTTTCGTAACTCCATAAATACTTCATCTTCTATAATTACCTTACCATATTCTTCAATAACATGTATTGTTGTTTGCGTTTCTTGTCCATACTCAAGGAGAATACTTAATGCATTGTCGATTTCATCTTCATCTGTCTCTTCATCAAGAAACTGTACATACAAGAAGTATTGATTCTTATAATTGTAAAGCTTCGTATCAATTCCTTCCAACCCATGAAGCTTGCTTAATGAAATTAAGTCTTCAAAGTCTTTGAAGGCAATTAAAAACTCTAAATTTTCTCCAAAATCGTCTTCTCCATCTTTCACAGTAAAGTGTTGATCCATTAAATCCTCGAATCTTTCATCCAAAGGCAAATCTTTCAGCTTGTCTTCCGGAATAGATATTTCGAATTTCTGTCCATCCTTTGAAAGCTGGGCTCTTGTGACAAGAATTTCAAGACCTTTATCCAAGGCTTGAACTTGAATCCATAATGGACCATCTAGAATAAAATCTTCTTCTTGATGAACTTCATCCATCATTTCCCAAAAAAGTTCTTCGCTTCTTTCCCGGTTATACCAAATTTCCTCTCGCTTAAAGCCGCGTTCCTCTATATCAATATACGAAATATAAAACTTAACTGTATGATCATTAATACGTTCAATTTCCATTCTGCAACACTCCCTTCAAGCTATAATGGAAGGGACTAAACCCCCATACAGATATTCGTTTTATTCCAATTTTCATTTTAGAATAGAAGGCCAAATGCTATTGTACCTTGTACTTTATATTTTATGACAAAACCTCTTTAAATGGAATTAAAATATCCTGAAATCAGCAAAAACCAATATATGCCTAAGTTTTCGGTTTATTTGCTCGAAGATTATGGAGTTTCTTTTTATTAGCGTATTCACTTTAAGCTATATTTAGTAGTATTACCTCAGGAAATTATTTTCAAACCATTTTCTGTCTGAAAGGCTCGTCTTATAAATAAACCTTCACAATATAGGAAAAAAGGTCTGACTATACTGCCAAGCATAATGCGGGGCAGCCTTTTAGCCAGACCTATATATTATCATTTATCATTTATCATTTGATTAAGTTAATTTACTAAACGCTGTGCTTCACGCAATTGGAAAGTTCTAACTTTCCTTGGAAGGAAGCGGCGTATTTCATCTTCATTATAACCAACCTGAAGCCTTTTTTCGTCCAATATAATAGGACGACGCAATAATCCTGGATTATCCTTAATTAACTCGAATAAGTTTTGTAAAGGCATTGTTTCAAGATTAACATTCAGCTTTTGGAATGTTTTACTTCTTGTAGAAATAATCTCATCTGTACCGTCTTCTGTCATACGAAGAATTTCTTTAATTTCATCGATGGACAATGGTTCTGAGAATATATTTCTTTCTTTATATGCAATTTCATGTTCCTCTAACCATGCTTTTGCTTTTCTGCAGGATGTACAACTTGGTGAAGTGTATAATGTTACCATTTTACAAATTCACACTCCCTTTATTTAGACATGTATTTAGACTACTAGTTAATTCAAAAATAAATACTTGAGTATGTTATATTCTTAAATTGTAATTAATTTAATCAAGTAATTTATATTAATTATTATACACCAATTGCAAGTAATTTGGTATAGTTTTTTTTAATATGATTTGTTGAGCTTTTTTTAAAGTTGCTTATATTTACTGGTATGCCGCCATAACGGTGTTTGTGCCTGTTAACCACCTGCCCTTTTCCCATATTTCTTAGAAAACACTTAAGAAATTCAGGCTATTTAAATTGCTTACTATTATAGACGATTGAGATGCAAAAAGGTTTCATTTTTTTATGGCGCATTTTGATTTCCTTATTTAATCTTATTAGTATCCCTTATACCCGTTTGTCCCACATTCTTAAACCTATTATCTATTCTCAATTAAGAATCACCTATTGAAAATAGGATAGAAACATACATACGGTTCCCATAAGTTTTCAAATATAGTCAAATTTCGTCAAATATATCTTTTCGGTTTTGTGTTTCATCAAATTGGACTGCCTGTTCAACTGGTTCATATGACTTTCCATAAAAATGTTTGTCCCGATACGTATGGATTTTTTCATATGTTCGAACAAGCGCTTCATATACTAGCTCTTCTGAGTCATTACTTGGAGACCAAAATAATATTTCCATAACATTAACCTCATCTGTGGCTAATGATCTTCTTTTGTAGCCAATTGTTTTCGCGTGTTGAAAGCCCTCGCGCTGATAAAATTTCAAACGTTTTTTTGTATCCGTATCTTTATAATTCACCGGCTCAACTTCGAGTATAATCGGCTTCCCTTTTTGCTTGAGTTTTTCTAAAAGCTTATGACCAAGTCCTTGCCCTCTTGATTCACCTGAAACAAACAAATAATCAATAAAAATAAAATCATCTGCCTCTGCATACATAAGAACATGATGCTTTCCTTCATCCTTATGGTATATCTCTGGGAAATCCTCTAATAATGCTTCCATATGCTCCTGGGATTTCATCTCTTCGATTGGAAAATACTCATTTAGCTTTTCATACCAATGCATATTGTTCTCTCCTATCATCATTGTTAATTACTTCATTTTGTAATTGACATTGTCTGTGTAATTGCAGCCTGCATTCCAAAGTAAAAATTCTTTAACTCCATTTGCATATAAAGCCTTTATTTGTGCTTCTACCTGCAACTTCCCGTAGGGCTGGTAGTTTCCCTTCCCTAAATAAGCTGCTGTAAAATCCTGAATCCATGGCCTTGATATTGGAGGTTTTTTTAAACTTGTTAATTTTTTTCTCTCCAATTTCATATAGGCATTTACAAGACGATATGGCTCTAGATCAGGCTTACTGATTCCAAAATAACTGCCCCAATGACTTGGATAAATCATGCTTGAGATTACATCAACATTTTTACTGATTTCGGTGAAGTTCTGACCAATGCCAGGAGCCTCTTCAAGCGTTGCTGTATAGCCGAAAATATCGACAGATACCTTCACATCATATGGCTCCAGCTTATCCTTTGCATATTTTACAAAGTCAGATACTGCTTTGACTCTTTTTTGTCCTTCACTTATTTTTAGTTTCCCATAATCACCTTTAGAATAACTTAAATTAGCGCCCTTTTTTTCAAAGCCTTCAGGAAACCGGACATAATCGAATTGAATCTCTTGAAAACCAAGCTTTGCTGCCTCAACCGCTGCTGCTATATTATAGTCCCATACTTCCTTAACAAATGGATTAATAAAGGCCTCTTTTCTTTCATTCCTCCATACCTTCCCTTTATTTCTAAAGGTCCATTCTGGCCTTTTATATGCCAAATGACTATCCTTAAAGACGACAATTCTCGCAATCGGATAAATCTGTTCCTTTTCAAGCTTTCTAAGCATTACTGGAATACTTTTTATCTTATTGGAACCCGCTGCGGAAAGTGGAGAGCCTTTTGCTGGCTTATAAACAAGCTTGCCGCTGTCCTCTTTAAAATCGATTACCATTGTATTTAAATCATTTTGTTTGAGAAATTTAATTAGTTCATTAAACCTGTTGCTGCCTGCAGCACTGCCGCTGACATAAATGCCTCTGACTGCATCAGGGTATGGAAAAGTCAGACTTGTGTTAGCTGTTTTCGTTACTGCTGCTGGAAAGTCCTTCAGGAGCAATTCCGCTCTTCTTTTTGGCTGGTCGTTCACTGACTCAGCACTTGCTGTTTCTGAAATATTTACAGTTATCATGAAAGCACATAATATAATAAAAACGAATAAAGTGACATATTTCATCATTAATACCTCCACAAGGCTTTTTTTTATTATGTGCCTCATTGCGATGATTCATGGTTAGATGATATTGCCATTCCATGCACAATTTTTACGCAAAAAAAAATAACGATCTCTTATCGAGAGATCGTTATGAGTTAGCTTTTGTATTGCAGTTTATATTTATTATATTCTGCCTCCGAACAATAAACAAAATGTCCTGGCTTAATTTCACGCATTTTAAGCTCTTCGCCCTCTTTATACTGATGAACCGCAGGATCATAACCTGTTCTGACGCGAGTTCGCTCTGTATCAGGATCTGGAAGTGGAATAGCGGACAGCAAGGATTGTGTATATGGATGAATTGGTGTATTGTACAGCTCATCAGCTGGAGCTAATTCTACCAGTTTACCAAAATACATAACGCCAATACGGTCACTGATATATTTAACCATTGAAAGGTCATGGGCAATAAACAAGTATGTTAAGCCTTTTTCTTTCTGCAGCTTTTTCATCAAGTTTACTACTTGTGCTTGAATAGAAACGTCCAACGCAGAAATCGGCTCATCAGCAATGATGAAATCAGGATCAACTGCAAGTGCTCTTGCAATCCCGATACGCTGTCTTTGTCCACCGGAAAATTCATGCGGATAGCGGTTTGCGTGCTCTTTATTCAGACCAACTGTATTAAGAAGCTCGTAGACTTTCTCCATACGCTCTTTTTTAGTTTTTGCCAATCCATGAATATCGATTCCCTCTGCAATGATATCAGCTACTGTCATACGAGGGTTCAATGATGCATATGGATCTTGGAAAATCATTTGCATTTTACGGTTGAATTTCTTCAATTCTGCAATTGATTTTTTACCATGAACATTTTCTCCATTAAATAGAACCTGTCCATCTGTTGCTTCATATAAACGAATAATGGATCTGCCTGTCGTACTCTTACCACAACCAGATTCACCAACTAAACCTAATGTTTCTCCTTTATAAATGTCAAAGGATATACCATCTACAGCTTTTACTAAATTCGGTCTGCCGATATTGAAATGCTGTTTTAAGCCTTTTATTTCAAGTAATTTCTCAGCCATTTCACAAATCCCCCTTCACTAGTACTGGTTTATCAAAGTTAGTGGATAAAGGACGGATTTTCTCCTTCACAGATGCAGGTGGCTCAACAGCTGGAGCATCTGGATGAAGCAGCCAAGATTTCACGAAATGTGTTTCTGAAACCTGATATACAGGTGGTTCTTGCTCATAATCAATCGCAAGGGCATTCGGATTTCTCGGTGCAAACGCATCACCAACAGGAGGGTTAGTCAAATCAGGCGGTGTGCCTGGAATGGCAGCCAATTCCGTTTCCCCATCATTATCCAAGCTTGGCATAGAAGCAAGTAAGCCCCATGTATATGGGTGTCTTGGGTCATAAAATATTTCATCAACCGTACCCATCTCTACTATTTCACCAGCATACATAACTGCAACACGGTCAGCAACATTAGCAACAACGCCGAGATCATGTGTGATAAAGATAATACTTGTGTCCAATTTACTTTGTAATTCCTTCATCAAATCAAGGATTTGTGCTTGGATTGTTACGTCAAGTGCAGTTGTAGGCTCATCGGCAATCAGCAAGGAAGGCCTTGCAGCAAGTGCGATTGCGATCATTGCACGCTGTCTCATACCACCAGAAAATTCATGAGGATATTGGTTAACCCTTTTTTCCGGCATTGGAATTCCAACTAGCTTTAATAGTTCGATTGCTCTTTCTTTCGCCTTTTCTTTCGAAATTTCTTGGTGCTTTAAAATAACTTCCATGATTTGTGTTCCAATTCTCATTGTTGGGTTCAACGATGTCATTGGATCTTGGAAAATCATACTGATATCCTTACCACGGATAGCTTGCATTTCCTTTTCTGTTTTCGGAACAATATCTTGTCCCTTGAAAAGAATTTGTCCGCCTTTAATTTCACCAGGAGGCATTGGAATAAGCTTCATCAATGTTTGGGATGTTACACTTTTTCCTGATCCTGATTCTCCGACGATTGCTAATGTTTCTCCTTTATATAAGTCAAAAGAAACACCACGTACTGCTTGAACTTCTCCTCCATACGTATGGAATGAGACTTTTAAATCTTTTACTTCTAACAATTTTTCCATTTTGCTCACTCCTTACTTACGTAGTCTTGGATCTAGTGCATCACGTATTCCGTCGCCGATTACATTAAATGCAAAGATTGTTAAACAGATGAACATCGCTGGGAAGAATACACGCCATGGATAATAGCTCATCGCTGCAATTCCGTCATTGGCCATTGTTCCCCAGCTTGCCAAAGGAGGTGTTAAACCTAATCCTAAGTAGCTCAAGAATGCTTCTGTAAAGATAGCATTTGGAATAGTCAATGTTAATGTTACAAGAATAGGTCCCATAGCATTTGGAATTAAGTGTTTACCCATAATTCTTGACACGCTTGCACCTAATGTTCTTGAAGCTAAAATATACTCTTGATTTTTTAAAGAAAGTACTTGTCCACGAGTGATACGAGCCATGTTAATCCAGCCTGTGATACTCATTGCAAGGATCATTGTTCCTAATCCCTGGCCAAGCACTACCATCAGAAGGATAACAAGTAGCAAGTATGGAATTCCGTATAAAACGTCCGCAATCCTCATCATTACTTCATCCACACGACCGCCTTTATAACCTGAGATACCTCCCCAGATTACTCCGATTACCAAGTCAATGATTGCTGCTGCAATCCCGATGAAAAGAGAGATTTTTGCACCGTACCAAATACGTGCGAACATATCACGACCAAGGTCATCTGTACCAAAATAATGCTCAGCACTTGGAGGCTGGTTAGCTTTCATTAAATCATTTTGACGATAATCATACTGTGTTAGGAATGGACCAACAAAGGCCATAAAAATTAATATAATTAACAGTACAAGTCCGAACATAGCAAGCTTGTTCTTTTTGAAACGCATAAAAACGTCTTTCCAGAATGACAGACTCGGTCTAGTAATCGTTTCTGCTTCAGCACTGCTGTTTCCGACAACTTTGAATTTATCTTTTGAAATTTGCTGCATGCTTATTCTCCTTTCTTCCCGCCGGTTAATTTAATGCGAGGATCGATTAGTCCATATAATATATCGACAAGAAGAACAGATACTAATAGGATAATACTATAGAAAACTGTTACACCCATAATTACAGTGTAATCACGGTTACTGATACTCTTGACGAAATGGGAGCCAAGTCCTGGAATACCGAAAATTTTCTCGATAACAAAGCTTCCTGTTACAATTCCTGCAGAAAGTGGACCCATGTAGGATACAACTGGAAGAATAGCATTGCGGATAGCATGTTTAACTGTAATCGTAAATTGGCTTAAGCCTTTCGCTTTTGCTGTCTTAATATAATCATTACTCAACACTTCAAGCATTGATGATCTTGTAAGTCTGGCAATAAACGCAGTTGGACCTGCTGCCAATGCAATGGCAGGCAACACGCTTTGTGAGAATGTTCCCCATCTAGCAACTGGGAACCAGCCTAATTTCATAGCGAAAATGTATTGTAAAAATGCGGCCATAATAAAGGAAGGAACGGATATTCCGAAAACTGCCACAATCATTGCTGTATAGTCCTGCCATTTGTTATGCTTCAATGCAGCAATTATACCCAGTAATACACCTACTGCCAATGCGATAAAGATTGCTTCCAAGCCCAAAACTAATGAAACAGGGAAACCTTCATTAATTAAGTCATTGACTGTTTGGCTCTTATATTTGAATGATGGGCCGAAATCCCATTGTACAATGCGTAGTAGATACTCCCCATATTGAGCATACCATGGGTCGTTTAATCCATAATGTTCATTTAAATTAGCTTCAATTGCTGGCGGCAGTTGTTTTTCTGATGTGAAAGGATTACCTGGTGCCAACCTCATGAAGAAAAACGTTGCTGTTACGATTAGCAGTAAAGAAAGTAACATAAACAGCAAACGTCTTGTCAAGTACTTTATCATGATTTAAACCTCCAATATTTTCTAATCACCTCTAATTAGAAAGGAAGGTATATGAAGCAAAAGCTTCATATACCTTTTTACTTACAGCTTATTGCATTATTCGAAATGAGCCCATTTCAATTGAGCATCTCCAAGACCTGAAACAACTACATCTTTCAGGTTGTCTTTTTGAACCCAAACGTTTGTATAGAAGTAAATTGGTGCGATTGGAAGCTCATCCATTAGAATTGCTTCAGCATCTTTAAGCATTTGTTGACGTTTTGCTGTATCAGTCTCTTTTTGAGAGTCATTCAACAATTGCTTAAATTCTGCATTTTCCCAATTTGTATCATTGTTACCGCCATCTTTATCGCGGTAAAGCTCTAGGAAGTTGATCGCATCATTGAAGTCACCTAACCAGCCCATACGTCCGATTTGGTAATCGCCAGAGTGAAGTTTATCAATGTAAACAGCCCACTCTTCGTTTCCTAATGTTACGTCAATTCCAAGGTTTTTCTTCCACATGTCTTGAACTGCTTGTGCAATTTTAGCATGTGCTTCATCTGTGTTGTAAGATAAAGTAATTGTTGGAAGCTCAGATACATCTTTATATCCTAGCTCTTCAAGACCTTTTTGAAGTTCTGCTTTTGCAGTTTCTACATCATTGTCTTTGAAGTAGCCTTTTTCATTTTCAGAGAACATTGTTGGAGGAACAGCTGCCATTGCTGGAATTTGTCCACCTTGTGTAATTTGGTCTACAATTGATTGACGATCAATTGCATATGTCAATGCTTTACGGATGTGTACGTTGTTCAATGGTTTAACTTCTGTATTGAACTTGTACCAGTAAGTACCAGCAGTTGCTTGAGTTTTCAATTCGCCGCTGTCTTTAAGTGCTTTAATAGCGTCTGTTGAAACTGTATCGAATGGAAGACCATTCCAATCTAACTCGTCATTTTCGTACATGCTGCGAGCAGTAGCAGCATCATCGATCATAGAGTATTCAACTGTTGCAAGCTTAACAGTGTCAGCATCCCAATAAGTGTCGTTTTTCTCTAGTTTAATGGATTCGCTGTGGTTCCATTCCGTCATTTTGAATGGTCCGTTTGAAACATAATCGTCACCAGAGTCTTTATACCAGTCTGGATTTTCTGAAGCAATTTTGCTGTTTACAGGGAAGTAAGTGTAAAAAGCAGTTAGTTGCGTGAAGTATGGAGTTGGGTTAACTAAAGTAACTTCAAGAGTTTTGTCGTCAACAGCTTTAACTCCTACATCATCAAGCTTGCCTTCACCAGTGTTAGCAGCTTCTGCACCTTTTACATAGTAAAGTTGGTAAGCATATTGTGATTGGTTATTTGGGTCAAGTGCCCATTTCCAAGCATACACAAAGTCTTCTGCAGTTACAGGGTCACCGTTTGACCAGTTAGCATCATCACGGATTTTGAAAGTGTAAGTCAATTGATCGTCAGAAACTGTGTAGCTTTCTGCCATAGCTTCTTCAGGCTCACCGTCTTTATCAATACGAGTTAATCCTTCGAATGTTTGAAGCAATACGTTACTTGATGTTGAATCATTCGCCAAACCTGGGTTTAGGGAGAATGGTTCTGATCTAATGTTAAGACGTAAATCTTGTGAAGCCTCATCTTTGCTGCCGCTGTCGCCGTTGCCACAAGCTGCAAGAAATGCACTAAGTGCAAGTACTAATGAAAGAAGTACAAGCATTCTCTTTTTCATTGTTTTACCCCCTTATATATTTTGTCCACAAGTGGAGTTTCCAAAAATTATCTTTCCCATAAAAAACGCAAGAATACACAAACTCATATTTCCTAAATAGTCTGTCAATTCAAGTCTACTGATTCGCTATTCAGAAATAGTAAACCATCCTTTATGCAAACTTCTTCATTACTAAACAATTAGACTAGTATAATAATGAGTAGGACTTATGATTTAGTATATCCAATTGTTTTAAATAGTCTGAAATATCACTTTTAATTTCCACTCGTAAAATCAATTATATATATCGACCTATTAGAATGCAAGAATTTTGTAGAATTTTGTAGAATTAAGAATAATCTAAATAAATACAATTTATAGATTTTTCTGTTAATCATATTCTAATATACTATATAACTAAAAAATAAAAAAACCTCGATATTTTCCTGAAAAAGTTATCTGTTCCTTTTTCCCCCATCGGCCGAATATTCTTTCAACTTTTAATTTACCCCCACCCCTCCCTTGCTTTTTCCCGTCAATTAGTATAATTTATATGTATATAGTTAAATAAATGCTTTGATAAAGAGTAGTACTTATATGATGGTTTTAAAAGAGAGTTTGTGTCTGGTGAAAACAAACAGCCGATTATAAGGAATGGACTTTTGAGCACTGAAATAGAACCGCAATTCGTTTTTGGCATATTACATTTCAGCGACTTCCTTTCGTTAACAAGGATAAAGTGGCTTTTTTTAAGCAATTAGGGTGGCACCGCGGACCATTCGTCCCTATGTTTCATATAGGGACGTGTGGTCTTTTTGTCGTTCTTTTTTCTTTTTCGGTTTCTAAAGGACTTTTCTATTCCTATTTCTTATATAGTACTCACTACAAAATGGAGGAAAAACAAATGAAAACAATCTTTTCCGGCATTCAGCCGAGCGGAACAATCACTTTAGGAAATTATATTGGCGCACTTAACCAATTTGTAGAACTGCAGGATGATTATAACTGCTATTTCTGCATCGTTGATCAGCATGCTATTACAGTTCCTCAGGACCGTCTTGTTTTAAGAAACAACATCCGCAGCCTTGCAGCTTTATATATTGCAGTCGGCATTAATCCTGAGAAGGCTACATTATTTATTCAATCAGAGGTTCCTGCACATGCTCAGGGTGCTTGGATGATGCAATGTATTTCTTATATCGGCGAATTAGAGCGTATGACGCAATTTAAAGATAAATCAGCAGGTAAAGACGGAGTATCTGCAGCACTACTCACATACCCGCCATTAATGGCAACAGACATTTTACTGTATGGTACAGACCTAGTGCCAGTTGGAGAGGATCAAAAGCAGCACTTGGAGCTGACTCGAGATCTTGCAGAACGATTTAATAAGAAATATAACGACATTTTGACAATTCCAGAGGTGCGTATTCCAAAGGTTGGCGCAAGAATTATGTCCCTTCAAGAGCCAACGAAGAAAATGAGCAAATCTGACCCTAACAAAAAAGCAACAATCACCCTATTGGATGAACCAAGTGTGATTGTCAAAAAGATTAAGAGTGCTGTCACTGATTCAGAAGGCATCGTTAAATTCGATACAGAAAATAAACCAGGAGTATCGAATCTTTTATCGATATACTCCATTCTATCCGGCAAATCAATTGCCGCTCTTGAAGAAATGTACGAGAGTAAAGGTTATGGCGACTTCAAGTCAGATCTTGCAGAAGTAGTTGTCGAAGCAATCCGCCCAATTCAAGAAAAATACAATGAGCTGATGAACTCACCTGAACTTGATGAAATATTGGACTTAGGAGCAGAAAAAGCGAATAAGGTAGCAAGCAAAATGCTTAAGAAAATGGAAAATGCAATGGGCCTAGGCCGTAAGCGCAGATAAACCGAAGAGGCTGATAGGGTTACTATCAGCCTCTTTTTATGTCCTCAAGGTTTACTAGGCAGAAATAATTGAATTGTTTTCATGTTCTTGCCAGGTTCTTTAGCGTCACCCTATTCCTGTAGCTTTCTTCATCATCCTTTCCAACTTCCTATCCTCCTGTTGATATTTTTATAACGCAGACAAACAAAACAGATGTTTATATTTTATGTTCCATCTTCCCCTAAAGCATAAGGCTATTAATTTCTGCTTTAGCAGCTTCTATTCTTTAGGTACTTGCCTTGCACTTAAGCTTATAGTGTCTTCGCTTGTCTCGTTAATGCTGTAATTCCATTACAATTAATTTTTTTCCTGATAGATACAGTAAACCTTTGTTTGTTGATAACTAATTCTTTAGCAAACAACCTTATCTGTACTTACATTCACATTGCAAAGGCAGAAATTAGCCCACTTTAATAAAGAAGCAATAAAAAGACTGTAGACAATCCTCATTATGAGAGTTTATCTACAGCCTGTCTGCTAATCAAGCTCTATCAGCCTGAATTTCCTTTATTAATAGAAGAAAGTTATTAATTAACCTTTGGACCGTGTTCTAATTCCCACAGCTTTTCAAAAAAAGGCTGCCCTTTAATGATGTTTTCACAAAATGTCTCATGCTTTAGTGACCATCCAAACTTCGTACAATCGAACAGCTCACTCCAAGCATCCTCAAATTCTAGGCTTTGAATATCAAAATACTTTTCAGGACTCCATTCTGTATACCAGTATCTTACCTCTGCGACATTCTCCGATGAATGCAGCTGATCAAGGGCCATGAACAGTAATTGCTTTAACTGACGCTCTTTTCTTGTCAGCCCATACATCATTTGCGGCTCTGGTGACAATATATGAAATTCTTTATTCTCTTCATTTGCACCTTGGAAGTTGTAGTTTATAGACTCTTGGTTTTCAAGCAATTCATATGCAAGCTGTTCCTGCCTTGGTATCATTCTGCTTTTTCTGATTGGAATAGAATATCCTAAAGTATCAACAACCAATATCCCTGTTCCATCTGATACAACAAAGCAATAATCTAGTTGAATTCTTTCATGGTTTTTACGAAGATAAGCTTTTTGATAAATTTCTTCAAGCAGCTGTCTCGGAAGCTCTGCCAAATCATTTTCTATGTAGCTAAACAATACCGAATCAATCTTTATAAGCGGCACTTGATCAAGCAGCTCCACTCCATCTTCTTTTCTCCATTCATGGAAGTGGCAAACATTATAACCGTTTTCCTCTCCTTCAAACCAATTAACCCAAACATCATGAAGATATTGCATATTTTATCCCTCGCTTCAACAACTGTTTGTCAATCAGTATGGGCATCGTACAGTAAATTTATTCCTGTTTTGTCATTGTTCTTTTAAGTTTATTTTCTAGAAAGCATGTAATCTTTACATTCGCCCATTAATAGTATGCTTATTATTATGATACTTTTCTCTGATATATGTACAAACTCTCTATAGATTTATCATACAAAAAAGCCTTTCTATGTGAGAAAGACCTTTTTACTTCTATTCTTATAGCCTTATCTGATTGTACTGTAAACCTGTTAGGCATCATCGTTTTGATTTTGGATTAAAGGCGTCTTTTAAACCTTCTCCGATGAAGTTAATGGATAGAATTGTTAGTGTAATCATAATTGCTGGTGGTAACCATATCCACGGTTTATTCTGCAATACATCTGGTTCGTTTGCAGATGACAGCATATTACCCCAACTTGGCACCTCTTGCGGTACACCGAATCCCAAATAACTTAATCCAGACTCAACAACAATCATACTAGCAAAGAGAATAGATGCTTGCACTATAATGGTAGACATAACATTCGGCAGTAAATGTTTAATAATGACTTTACTAGGTTTACCTCCGATGGAAATGGCTGCTAGAATATATTCGTTTTCCTTCTCCGAGAGGATTTTACTGCGCACAATTCTTGCTACCCCTCCCCAGCTCAACAGACTTATCACGATGATTAAAACCGATAATCCTGAAACAATCCCTTGAAGAATGGCATTTAGTACGATAACAAATACTAAAAACGGAAACACCATGATAAAGTCAGTGAATCGCATTAACATACTATCAATCTTTTCACCATAATACCCTGCAATAGATCCAACTAATGTGCCTAAAAAAACAACAGTAACAGTGCAGGATATTCCTACAAGTAAAGAAATCCTGCCTCCATATAATAAGCGGGTAAACACATCTCTACCACTTTTATCTGTACCAAGCCAATGGTCAGCAGAAGGCTTTAAAGACATTTGACCTATATTTACCTTTGTTATATCTATTGTAGTGATATAAGGAGCTAAAAAGGAAAGAATGGTCACAAGAATAAGGAATAACAGGCTTATCATTGCAATCTTATTCTTGATGAATTTACTTCTAGCAAGTGCCCATGGAGAAAGGCTTTTTGCTTTTATGTCTACGTTTAAGTTCTTATTATTTTTCGGAGTAATAACTTCCATTTCCCTTTCCTCCTAACTTACCCTTATCCTTGGATCTACAACGCCATATAAAATATCAGCTATGAGGTTGCCCAGCAATGTTAAAAACGAAAATAACATTAACAATGTTAACAAAACTGGATAGTCTCTCGTACCTACAGATTGGATCATCAATTGACCAATTCCCGGGTAAGTAAAAATAGTTTCGGTAATAACTGCACCGCCAATTAATGCAGCGATATCAAATCCTAAAAACGTTACTAACGGTATCATAGAATTCCTTAATATATGAACATTATAAATTTTATTTTCATGCGTTCCTTTTGCACGTGCTGTTCTGACAAAATCCTTTCTGCTATTTTCGATAATGTCATTTCTAAGGAATTGTGTGTAGCTAGCTGTTGCTAATGCGCCAAGCACAATTGCCGGCAAGAAAACGTGATGAAGCCTGCTCATGTAATATTCAAATGATCCTTTTATCAATCCTATTCCTACAGAGCCATTTGAAGGAAACCAATTTAACTTAAATGCAAAAATGTATATAGTAATGACTCCAGCTACAAACGAAGGAATTGCCAGTCCTATATAGTTTATACCTGCAATCAGGTTGTCCCGAATTGTATAAGGCTTTCTTCCAGAAATCATCCCGAAAGTAAAGGCAAGAATATACGTAATAATTAAAGCTGTAATTCCTAAGAAAATTGTATTTGACAGCCGTTCAGAAATGAGATCTGCTACATCTATTTTATAGCGGGTTGATGTACCAAAATCACCTTTCATAAAATCTGTCACCCAGCGAAAGTATTGAACATATTCTGGGTCATTGTATCCGAGTTTTTCTCTCATTTCAGCTATATATTGAGGATCTGTGTTATTAGGATCAATCTCTCCACTGAGGGAATCCCCTGGCATTAATTTCGCCAGGGAGAATACCACAACAGAAGTAAGGAGCAACATTGGTATCATGCCTAATATTCTTCGTAATGTATATTTCAACATGTAACTCTCTTCTCCTTATTTTAAAATCTATTATTCTGTTTTATTGCTGAATCCACCATTCGTTCGGTCTGTTTGTGCCAGAAACATCGAACGTCACACCTTGAACACGTTTATTAAGTGCCATCACTTCATCTAGTTCAGCTACAGGAAGTGCAGGCAATTCCTCCATAAATTGTTTCTGCCACTCTACATAAAGCTCTTTACGTTTGTCTTGATCAGTACCGACAATACTAACATCTAAAGCATCATCCAATAATTTATCGCTCTTTTCACTTACCCATCTTGAGTAATTCCATAAAGCATCAGATCTCCACAAGCCTGATGGATCTGGATCTGTTCCAGTAGACCAGCCGCCAAAGAATACTTCAATGGACTTATCAGCTTTTTCAATTTGGTCATAGTAGAGATTTACATCTGTCATGCTAAGTTCTGTTTTCAAACCAACCTCTTCCCAATACTGAACTATCGCTTGTGCACGAGTCTCAAATGTCGGGTTATTTGTTGCGTAATGAGAGAACTTAACGGTAAAAGGATCTCCATTTGGATCTTCTCTGAAACCATCGCCATCTACATCTTTATATCCAGCTTCATCAAGCAAGGACTTTGCTTTCTCGGGATCATACTTATATTGTTCTAATTCACTGTTGTCAGCTGAAATCCAGTGATTAGATGGCACTGGTGTATTAACGGTCTTACCTACACCATAAAAGAAGGCTTCATTCCATTCATCCCTATTCATCGCATAATACATAGCTTGACGAAGTTTTAGATCTTGATATTTAGGTTCGTTCATAACGTTTTTGCTTCCATCCCAAGTTCCTAATCTAAAGCCAATATAGTAATAGGACAATCCAGGATATTGTTCAATTTTCACATTATCCAATGCCTCGATATCTGCCTTAATACTAGGGTGGAATGCAGTCATATCCAATGTATTATTTTGTAATTCACCAATTGTTAAAGACGGATCGATTACCTTTAAAACAATCCCGTCTAAATGAGGCTTGCCGTTGAAATAGTCATCAAATCTTTCAAATTCGACTGATTCGCCTGGCACAATATTTTTGATTTTGAACGGTCCTAACCCAACAGGTTTTGTTCTTACTTGCTCTGAACTGGCCATGTCTTTAACAGCAATTCCTTCAAATTCCTTTGCAGGCATTGCATATGTCCACACGTTTTCTAAGTTGTTAACTCTTGCTTTATCAAATGTAATTTCGATGTTGTAATCATCAATTACTTTGATTCCTGAAATGCTGTCGGCAGAGCCGTCATGATAAGCAGGTGCTCCCTCAATTGTTTGAACATTTGTGTATCGTGGTCCATCATAGTCTTTATCTGCAAGTGTTTCTAACGCAAAAACCCAGTCATTAACAGTTAGCTCTTCCCCGTTATGCCATTTAACGCCTTCTTTAAAGGTAAATGTATACACCTTATTATCCTCTGTTTTCCAGGATGCGATATTTGGCTGCGGCTTAAGGTTTTCATCATAATCTATTAAGCTTTCATCAAAGAAACTAATTACTTCAGCATCTGTTGCATTACCGTAAAAGGACCAGCTAAACAAACCCTCTGGAGATGAATCAAGTGAATACACAAGCGTTCCACCATCCTGTGGTTCACCTGATGCAGTCCCTTCATTTGTAGTGGTCTTTTCTCCATCACCACTGCAAGCTGCCAAAAAAGCAGATAAGACCAACATTAAAGCAGTTAAGACAATCCAATTCTTTTTCATCTTTGTTTCTCCCCCTTAAAACTTTTTTTAATATAGATGGCAAGCTACTTTATGTAATGGTTTCACCTCCTTTAATACAGGCTTTATCTCTTTACATTCAGTCTTGGCAAAAGGACATCTTGGATGAAATGGGCACCCTGCTGGTGGGTTAATTGGACTAGGTACATCGCCCTCTAAAATAATCCGTCTCTTCTTTTTTCTAGGATCTGGCTCTGGTATTGCTGAAATTAAGGCTTGTGTATATGGATGCAGTGGTGTCGTGTACATCCCCTCTTTATTTGCTATTTCAACCAAGTTCCCTAAATACATAACACCAATTTGGTCACTCATATGCTTAACGACACTTAAATCATGGGCGATGAATAAAAAGGTTAAATTAAATTCTGCTTGTAATTGTTTCAATAGATTTAACACCTGTGATTGTACAGATACATCGAGGGCAGAAACTGGTTCATCTGCTATAATCAGCTTTGGCTTCAGCGCAAGTGCTCTTGCAATCCCAATCCTTTGCCTTTGTCCTCCTGAAAATTCATGTGCATACTTATAATAAGCATCAGTTGGTAGTCCTACTTTTGTTAGCAGGTCCATTACTTCTGTTTGTAATTCGGTTTTCGGTTTATTTTTATTGTAGTTTTTTAGAGGCTCAGCGATTATGTCCCCTACCATCTGCATAGGGTTAAGAGAAGCATATGGATCCTGAAAGACCATTTGCACATCTTTACGGATTTCACGCAATGATTTTCCCTTTAATTCAGTAATATCCTTATTATCAAAAAGAATATTTCCCTCATAAGGCTTTAAGAATCGTAATATCGTTCTTCCTGTCGTGGATTTACCGCAACCTGATTCACCAACTAACCCAAATGTTTCCCCTTTTTTTATGGCAAACGAGACTCCGTCAACTGCTTTAACATGTGCTACTGTTTTACCAAAGAAGCCTGCTTTAACTGGAAAATAGGTTTTTAATCCGTTCACTTGCAGGATTGTTTCCTGATCTTGATCTCTGTTTTCTTCGTTCCTAACTGCTGAATTCTTGGTCATCACATATTCACCCCTTCCTTCGGCTTGCTTTGGTCATAAAGAAGGCAGGAAACTTCATGTCCATCTTCAAGGCTTGCAAGAACTGGTGTAATGTATTTGCATTCGGGCATTGCCTTTGGGCAACGATCTGCAAATCGACAGCCAGCTTCTGGCATATTTTTCAAGGATGGAACGATGCCGCTGATAGAGCTCAGTAGCTCGACTTCCTCGTCCATTTTTGGGATAGCCTCCATTAGTAGCTTTGTATAGGGATGCTTTGGTTCATAAAACAATGTATCAACATCTGTCTTTTCGACGATTTTGCCTGCATACATAACAATGACTTCATCGCACATTTCAGCAACAACCCCTAAATCATGGGTAATAAGGATAACTGACATGCCGTTTTCTTCTTGGATGTCTTTCATAAGGTCGAGGATTTGGGCTTGGACTGTTACATCAAGTGCAGTTGTAGGTTCGTCTGCAATCAAGAGTCTTGGCTGGCAAGCGATAGCAATTGCTATCATCACCCTTTGGCGCATACCGCCAGAAAGCTGATGTGGATATTCATCGACAAGTTTTTCTGGTCTTGATATCCCGACGCTTTTTAATAATTCAACGCTTTTTTGTCTTGCTTGCCTTTTTGTAAGATTATGGTGGTTCAGCAAAACTTCCATCAATTGAAAGCCAATTGTGAAAACAGGGTTTAACGAGGTCATTGGTTCTTGAAATATCATGGAGATTTCTTTTCCTCTGATATTATTTATCTCTTTATCCTCCATTGTTTCCAGATGAACACCATCAAAGATGATTTCGCCTGAGCGGATTTTTCCAGCTTCTTTCGGGAGGAGCTTCATGATGGAAAGGCTAAGCACGGATTTCCCGCAGCCTGATTCTCCAACAATGCCAACAATTTGACGTGGCTTTACTTGGAAGGAAACATTATCGACTGCATTGTACAGTTTCCCATCAATAGAGAAGGAAGTTTCTAGATTCTTAACCTCCAGCAAGTTATGATTGCTTTTCGCAGAAGTATTATCGTTCATTTTGCACCTCTTACGTATTAAGACTTTTTTGACATTTTATTCGTTTTGTTAAAAAACTATTACAAATTTATTAGTATTAATATTCTTCCTTCGTGTTTTTTTCTGAATTTCATTACAAATAAAAAAAGAAACCCTGTACCGACAAGGTTTCTCCCGTTTTTATATTATATTCATACTAAAAACTTTTCACTTTCCAAAATAAAATATGCTTTTTCAGGAAAGCTTTTTTGTTTTTTAAACTTAGTAATCAGGTGAAATCCATAACAATATCCTAGCATGTCTGGATACTTCCCTAGGCCAAACAACAAGGCATCATGCACGTAGTCACTTTTATTAACGTCGAGGTTATCTTTCAGATATTTACTCCAGTAATCCTCTAGCTCTTCTTCCTTATATTTACGGCACCAGTCAGCATTGTATTTCTCTCCACAGTGAATTTTTACGGAATGCTCTGCAAGTCCTTCAATGATAATGGAATCTAACAGACTATAATTGTCAACATCCTTTTTTTGATAATGTATTCGGCAAACATGATGATATTCATGAATGAACAATGCTTCCAATTCTTTTTCGTCCTCAATATCTCCAATAAAAAGATACATCATATCAGCAAATGACAAGCCTGATTTGTTATCATTACCTCTGTTAGATTGATTAAAAGGAAAAATATAAATAGGGATATCAGGACCATTCCATAGCTTTTGGTATTTCTTAAGGAACTTATCACACTTAGCCCATACATCCTCCTTCACAAGAGAAGTATAAATTTCTTTCGTTTTTCGTGATGGCTTATACATACCAAAATTGGCTAAATGCTGATAAACCTTTCTTGGCGGCTCTCCCTCAAAGGTTCCTTTTAGCTCTTCACAAATTGAAACTGGTTTATTAAATTTTTCGTCTAGCCATTCCCTCGTGTTGACTATCCCAATTAAAATCCCCCTTTTCCCTTCAACAGAACAGAATATATGGTTAGTTTATGTTATTCTAATTTTTTGTGTGTTAATACAAATGACTATGAAAAGTCCGCAAAAAAAACTCTGCACAGCTTGTGCAGAGTTTTTTTTTGTTACATAATTTTCTTTCGTTTATCCACGATCATCTTAAAGCCACAGCCGCAAATGATGGAATGCTTCAGCCTTTGCATCGGCTGTTTGCAGACAGGGCAATCCTGCTGGACTTTTTGTTTATTTTTGTTCACAATTGCTGCATGTTCCGTAGAACTGGAGGTTATGGGAACTAATGTCGAATTTTGAGATGGATTGGGCAAATACTTCAACCTCCTTTAGTGCTGGATACCAAACATCTACCATTTCTCCGCATTCACTGCAGACAATATGATAGTGATCTTCTTTTTTCCATTCATACTTGCTTAAAGCTTCTCCAAACTGAATTTCCTTCACTAATCCTAATTCACAAAATAAATTGATATTATTATAAACTGTGGTGATGCTTACAGAAGGCATGGATTCATTCAACAGCTGGTATAACTCTTCTACTGTCCAATGCTTGTTTCCTTTTGACAGAATATTTATTAGTTCGTGCCTTTGAGGTGTTAAGCGGATATTTTTCTCTTTTAATGTCTGTACTGCATTTTCGATACTTAACATATAATCCTCCTTTGCTAAACGAAGCGATGGTAAAGTGAAAATCCGTCTATCCTAATGAGAAAAGACTGGATTTTTAAGTAAACGCTTTCTTTACTTAAAAATAAAGCATTTAAAACTATTTATGCCCTAACAAAAAATTCAATACTATATATTTAATTATATACATTTTTTTATTATAGTCAATTTTAATTTATAATAATTATTAATAAGAAAAAGACCAACCGGTTTAGCAGTTGGCCTTTTACATATTTTAACTATTAAATCAAGAGGTGTTAATTCCACTACAGTGGTTCAATGCGCCGAGCCGCTTTAAGTAGATAACAGCCTACTCTCACTCTTTAGCTATTTATTGGTATTTCTTGAAAATAATCGTTGCGTTATGTCCACCGAAGCCTAATGAATTACTCATTGCTACGTTCACTTCTTGTTTTCTGTGCTGATTAACTACGTAGTCCAAATCACAATCTGGATCTGGTGTTTCGTAATTGATTGTTGGAGGAATGACACTGTCTTTAATTGACAGCACACTGAAAATTGCTTCCACTCCGCCTGCAGCTCCCAATAGATGTCCTGTCATTGATTTTGTTGAGCTGATAGGCAATTTATAGGCATGGTCACCGAAAACTTCTTTAATTGCCATTGTTTCGAATTTGTCATTATAAGCTGTGCTTGTTCCATGTGCATTAAGGTAGGAAACATCCGCTGGATTTAAGCCTGCATCATTGATCGCCATTTTCATCGCACGTGCGCCGCCTTCTCCGCCTGGTGCCGGTGAAGTGATATGGTATGCGTCTCCTGTTGAGCCGTAACCGACGATTTCTGCATAGATTTTTGCTCCTCTAGCAAGAGCGTGCTCTAGTTCTTCCAATACGACAATACCTGCACCCTCACCTATAACAAAGCCGTCACGATTTGCATCAAACGGTCTGCTTGCTGTTTTTGGATCTGGATTTGTTGAAAGTGCTGTATTTGCACAGAACCCAGCAACTGACATTTTCGTAATTGGCGCTTCTGCACCTCCAGAAATCATTGCATCAGCATCACCGCGCTGAATGACTTTAAATGCATCTCCGATAGAGTTTGTACCAGTAGCACAAGCTGTTACCGTACAAGAGTTTACCCCTCTAGCACCAAGCGTAATGGAAACTTGTCCTGTTGCCATATCTGGAATAAGCATTGGCACGAAGAACGGACTAACACGCTTGTAGCCCCTCTTTTGGAAGATTTCATATTGATTTTCGAATGTTTCCATTCCACCGATTCCAGAACCAATCCAAACACCAATTCGTGCTGAGTTCTCATCCGTTATTTGCAAGTCTGCATCTTTTACAGCCATTAACGAAGCGGCCAGAGCATATTGCGTAAAGCGGTCCATCTTTCTTGCGTCTTTTTTATCCATGAATTCTTCTGGATTGAAGTCAGTGATTTCAGCAGCTACTTTGGCAGGATATTCATCTGCATTAATTCTAGTAAGCGGCCCAACACCAGAAACTCCATTCACGATATTTTCCCATGTTTTTGCAGCATCATTACCAACCGGTGTTACTGCACCAATACCTGTAACGACTACTCTTCTATTACTCATGTTTACAATCTCCTTTGTTTAAACGTTCTTTTATAGGATATATATTTATTTTTAAAAGGATTATTTACCCCAGCGAAGTGCGATTGCTCCCCATGTCAAACCGCCGCCGAAGCCTACCAGTACGATAACATCATCATCTTTGATTTTACCTGCTTCATACTCTTCCACAAGTGAGATCGGAATGGACGCAGCACTTGTATTACCGTATTTATGGACTGTTTTTGACATTTTTTCTTCTGGAAGATTCAGACGCTGTCTGGATGCCTCCATAATTCTAATATTTGCTTGGTGCGGAATCAGGAAGTCAACATCCTCTTTTGATAGACCAGCTTTAACTAATACATTCTCACTGCTTTCACCCATTTGACGAACAGCAAATTTGAAAACCTCTCTGCCATTCATTTGGATAAAGTCTTCTTCATCCTGGAAAAGATGCTTGCCGCCAGAACCATCAGCGCCTAGTTCAAATGAAAGGATACCTCGTCCTTCTGAAACTTGTCCTAAAACAACAGCTCCTCCACCATCACCAAAAAGCACTGCTGTATTGCGGTCTTCCCAGTTAGTTATCTTTGAAAGCTTTTCCACTCCAATAACAAGAGCATACTTATATGCACCGTTGTCGATGAACTGTTTAGCTGTAACCATGCCGTACATAAATCCGGCACATGCAGCACTTAAATCCATTGCTGCAGCTTTCACGCAGCCAAGGCGCTCTTGAAGCATACATGCTACTGTTGGAAACGGCTGATCTGGTGTAACTGTCGCCACCAAAATCAAGTCTATGTCCTCTGGGCTGATGTTTGCATTCTCAATCGCTTTTTTTGCTGCTTCATATGCTATATCAGAGGTATTTGTATTATCATCTGCAATTCTTCGTTCTTCAATGCCTGTACGTGTACGAATCCATTCATCATTCGTATCAACCATTTTCTCTAAATCAAAATTTGTCAGTATTTTTTCAGGCAGTGCACGACCAAGGCCAATAATTCCTGTACTCAAAGCTGTCAGCTCCTTTAATATGTCCGATTATACTTTATTTGCTTGCCAAATGAAAAATGAAAGGCATTTTTATCTGCAATTGCATCTTATATATTATTATCAATTATTATGACTTGGTACTAATTTTAACAAATTTCTCCTATAGTATGCAACTTTTTTTCACTTTATAAGCGCCTGTCTTAACAACTTTTCTTTATTAAACATAAGATAATTACAAAGCAGCTATAGATATGTCAATAAAGGGAGAGAACGGAAATGGAAGATGATTTTCAAAACGAATTAGAAGAAAATAAAACTATTGAAAATTCCGAGGATGATTACTATTTTGATTTTATGCTTGGAAAAAAGGTATACAGGAAAAAACGGTCCGAAGGAATAGAGCAACGACGAGAAAGGAACAGAGGAGATTCCTGGATTTTAGGAAGCCGCAGCAGAGATAGTCACGAGGGAACTAAGGATAACAAAGAGGCAAGTGATGGAGTAATGCAATATCTGGACCAAATAGATATGGACTTGGTTTTCAGCAATATAGACCTCTTTATGAATTCTGCTAATGAATTGAAACCATTAATAAAAAAAGTAAAGCCCATGTTCAAGAAGTGGCTGGATTAAACCTTCAAAAGCAAGCTCCTGCTCAAAAAAGCTTGCATCTCCTTAAAAGTTATGTGCAAGCTTTTTGTTATTGTTTATTAGGGATCTTTCCTGTCTGTTTGTATTGCTTAATTTCTTGATTTATTTTCTCTATAAATGCCGCATCTATGCTAGGACTGAATTTTCCTAATGTGATAACATTTTCCTTCATACCATAAGAAATATTGCCAGGTTTCAGCTTCCCTTCATTAAAATCGCTGGCAAGAATGTCAAACATCTCAGAAACATCCTGGACAGTACTTGTCAAAACAGTCATTTTGCCAAGATCAGACTGATCTGAAACATATCCGATTGCATAGAGCCCTTTTGCCTTCACTTGTTCAATAATATCAACATTAAACCCATCTCCTGCAGGATAAATAATATCAGCTTCATTTGCTATTGCTGTATCTAGCAGCTTAAGTGCCTTCTCGCGATTATCCCAACTCTGCACAAAATCTGAAAGCACCTTAACGTTTTCGTTTTCATACATAGCGCCATCCTTGAACCCTTGAATTTCAGGCTGTGTATCAAAGGCAGCAATCACCGAAATTATGTTAGTCTTCGTCATATGGCCTGCAACCATTCCTCCAAAAAAGCCCATTGTATAACCATCAAAAGAGGCACTTGTCGTGTTTTCATTGTTAGCACTGCTATTAAAACTGATAAAATGAATATCAGGATATTTTTTGGACAAAGTATCAAAAAACTCCGCATACTCACTGCCATGTCCAAAAATTAGATTTACTCCCTTATGTTTAAATTCTTCGACCGCCCTTTCTGTTAGCGCGAGGGAGTCGACGTATTCTTTATAATATACATCAACATTATATTTCGATTGGATGTTTAATAGACCCTTATACCCTTTTGTGCCCCAAACTTGGTCTGTAACAGTACCACTCACAAGCAAACCGACACTTTTCAATTGCCCCTTATTGTCTGCTTGTCCGCAGGAGGCAAGAAAGAAGGTGCTCAGCACAATGAAAAAGGAGAGCATTAACTTCAATTTATTCATCTGAAAGCCTTTCTTCGTTCATTTTTATACGAAACTATCATACTACTACTTATACATCTTAATATGTCTTCTTTGCATTTCCAAGTTTTCTGCGTTACTGTTTGTACTGGCTACACCATAAGATTGTAGCAATGGAGGAATCGCATAGCTCGGAATGTCGACTGCTAGCTCCCTTATCGCTTCCTGGCATTGCTGCCATTGATCCTTTAAGCCGCTTCTTAAAAAAATGTATCTTTCGCTGTTCTTTACGAGCAGCTCTTTTACAGAAAGTATAGCATCTGCTACAAAAATCGCATCCTCCCTATATTCCTTTTCGCTTATTACTACCTCTTCATTGCCTTCAAGGAGCTGCGCAAACAAAAACTCATTTGGCTGCCATGGTCCAAACAAGGTCGGAAAGTAAATGGCTCTGTAAGGCAAACCTTGCTGTTCCAATAGGGAGTATAAATTTTCTGCATGCTCTGCAAATTCTAAGATATTACCTAGAAAGATCAGTTCTTGGTTATGCCTTTTTAGCTGCTGTACAGTTTGTTCCTGCAGTACATCACTTTTGATACGTTCCACAATTTGTTTGCTTTTTGATAAATCATAGCAATCGTATATAATTTTTCCACTTTCGAATGCAGTTTTGTCTTCCCAGCTTATTTCTTGGTAATTTGCATTCCGTCCTATCTCCAGCCTTTTATCCTCTATATCCTTGATTTCCACATTCGGATAAGATATTCCATAAACCGCTTCTCCTTCTTCCAATAGGGAACGGCAAAGATGAAACCCTATAAATTGGTATGTCCCGAAAATCACTGCATTTTCCATTGAGAAGCCTCCTCGATGTTCAATATTGTATCTTATGCAGTTAAGCATCTGTTCATGATAAACACCAAATGTTCAGTAAAAGGAAAAAGAGGCCAAAGCTTTATTTCGCTTTAGCCTCCTCTAATGGCAAAAATTTTAGAGGTTTTTTTCATATTGTTTGAAAAAGCGGATAATTTGTCTAGGAATAGCGCTCCTTTTCTCTGGGAGAACATAAGATACGAAGATTGGCAGTTGCTCTTGATCCCATTTTCTAGTTCTTTCCTTTAAAAGTTGGGATTGGTAATAAGACTTGCCATTATGGAGAATATGGATGATTTTGGATGGAGTTCCCGCTTCCTCTAGCTGATGCTCTTTCATTTCCTTGATGAAATCCGGTATGAACTTAGCGTTTTTGTCGTAGGCGGATGCAATTTCCTTGCAAAGCTTCTTAAAGAAAAATTTATGTTCCTTTTCTTCCTCAAGATGCTCGTTTAAGGACAGGATTGGATTAAATAACACAACGGAACGAATATTTTCTTTCATTTCCATCATGAGTTTTATTGCAACCAACGCTCCCATTCCTTCTGCAATCAAGTGAATCTTCGGATTGAGTATTTCTGAGCGAATCATATGCTCATACAGGCGTTTCGCCATCATGATAGATCTTTCACTTCCCCAATTCTTGCCGTAAAGATTAGAGTAAAAAATCGTATACCCTTCATTTCTCAATGAGTCGATAATTGATTTTTTGCCTTCATTTTGAACCCAAAAACTATTATTAGCATCAACAAAATGTCTGTCATCACCAATGATTAAGATACCGAAACCGTTAGGCTGCTGTGTTGGATAATGTATCATATTCCATTCGGTATCCAGTTGGAAGTTCCGGTTCTCCATATCTAAAAACTCCTTTTTAGTTATTTCTCTTACTAATGTATGACCAATCGAACAAAATGTAAGGGAGTTTGCCCAATTTTTAATGTTTTAACTGATGCAGTTATTAGAATTCGCTTTCTTTTTGCCATGAAAGTAAAAAAAGGAGTGGATATATGATTTATTATTTTAGTCCTGTATGATACTATTAGAACAGATTGAATATTAGTGTGAGGTGATTGTATGCGGTATATTATTACGATTTTTTGGACATTCCTTTTAGCGCAAATGCTTACATACGTTATTAGCTCTATGAACGGAACAACTTACAGCTTCTCAACGGGAGTTGTGTTAGCGGCTGTATTTTCTATCGTCATTTTCCTTTTGGCAGCTGTATTGCCAAACGAACCGAGTCATGAGGAAGGCTCTCACTAATTATCAGTGAGTATTATGGGGTGAAAGCGTTAAGCTTTCACCCTTTTTATTTGCTTATTTTTTCGTGATGAAAATTCCAGCTTCACCAGCATCTATTTCTACATGGTCATTTGCTGTTATCTTTTCTGCAATAAGCTCTCTAGCCAGCACTGTTTCGACTGTCCTTTGCAGGAACCGTCTGAGCGGCCTTGCCCCAAATACTGGGTCGAAGCCATTAACCGCGATATATTCTTTAGCACGGTCTGTCATGCTTATATCAATTTGCTGGTCAGAAAGTCTGCTTTGCAATTGGCTGATAAGCTTTAGAACAATTTCTTTTATTTCTGTTAAAGAAAGTGGCTTAAACAAGATAATTTCATCAATTCTATTCAAGAACTCAGGACGGAAATGTCCTTTCAGCTGGTCCATTACACCAGCTTTTATTGTTTCTGGTATAGCATCTGCTTCCTTGCTTTCAAGAAGCAGGTGTGAACCGATATTAGACGTCATAATGATAACCGTATTTTTGAAGTCAACAACCCTTCCTTGTGAGTCTGTTATTCTGCCATCATCAAGTACTTGCAGAAGGATATTGAACACTTCTGGATGTGCTTTCTCCACTTCATCCAGCAAGACAACACTATACGGTTTTCTTCTGATCGCCTCTGTCAATTGTCCACCTTCTTCGTAACCAACGTACCCTGGAGGTGCTCCAATTAAACGGGATACAGCATGTTTTTCCATGTATTCAGACATGTCAATGCGAATAATTTGTTCTTCACTGTCAAACAAACTAGATGCTAATGCTTTCGCAAGCTCTGTTTTCCCAACACCTGTTGGCCCTAGAAATAGAAAGGAACCAATTGGCCTGTTCGGATCTTTTATTCCAGCTCTTGCTCTTAATACCGCATCACTGACAAGCTGAACAGCCTCTTTTTGACCAACTACTCGTTCATGCAAAATACTTTCAAGACGAAGCAGCTTCTCTCTTTCCTTCTCCAAAAGCTTCGTAACTGGGATTCCTGTCCATCTTGCTACAATCGCAGAAATTTCCTCCTCTGTTACTTCTTCTCTCAGCAATCGTTCACTTTTCTTTGTAGCTGCCTGTTCTTCAAGCTGCTGCAATTCTTTCTCCAAGTGAGGAATACTGCCGTGTCTTAGTTCTGCGGCTTTATTCAAATCATAATTATTTTCAGCATCCTCTAATTCCCTGCGTTTTCTTTCCAGCTCTTCTTTTTTAGCTTGAACCTTATTAAGTCCCTCTTTCTCTAGCTGCCATTTAGCATGAAGTGCATTTGCTTTTTCCCGTAAATCAGAGAGTTCCTTGCTTATTACAAGCAGTCTTTCCTTGCTAAGTGGATCCTCTTCCCCTTTTAATGCCGCTTCTTCAATCTCAAGCTGCATAATTCTACGGGTCAGTTCATCAATTTCAATTGGCATAGAGTCAATTTCTGTCCTAATCATCGCACAAGCCTCATCGATTAAATCAATAGCTTTGTCAGGCAAAAACCTGTCTGTAATATAGCGGTCAGATAATGTGGCTGCAGCAATAATTGCCCTGTCTTGTATGGAGACACCATGATGTATTTCGAATCTTTCCTTTAGCCCTCTAATGATGGAAACAGTATCCTCAACAGTTGGCTCCGAAACTAATACCTGCTGGAATCTTCGCTCTAATGCCGGATCCTTTTCAATATATTGTCTGTGCTCGTCAAGAGTTGTCGCTCCAATACAATGAAGCTCTCCTCTTGCAAGCATAGGTTTCAGCATATTTCCTGCATCCATTGCTCCATCTGTTTTTCCGGCACCGACAATCGTATGAAGCTCGTCAATAAACAGGATAATCCTGCCCTCACTGTTTTTCACCTCTTGCAATACTGCCTTAAGCCTTTCTTCAAACTCTCCTCTAAACTTAGCCCCTGCAATAAGGGCACCCATATCTAACGAGAAGATTATCTTATCCTTAAGACCTTCTGGAACATCCTTCCTGACAATTCGCTGGGCAAGCCCTTCTACGATTGCAGTCTTTCCGACACCCGGCTCTCCGATTAAAACAGGATTATTTTTTGTTTTCCTTGAAAGGATTCTGATTACATGTCTTATTTCGTTATCCCTGCCAATAACAGGGTCTAATTTCCCTTCCTTCACATCTGCTACAAGATCCCTGCCATATTTAGAAAGGACATCGTACGTTGCTTCTGGATTTTTGCTAGTCACTCTTTGGCTCCCCCTTATATCTTTTATTGTTATTCTGAATCCCTGACTGTTTATGCCGATTTTATTGAACAGCTTACCCACTGCAGAATTAGGAACGGAAAATGCAGCAAGCAGGATATGCTCGACAGAAAGATAATCGTCATCCCACTGCTCCCTTTCCTTTTCTGCCTCTGTCAATAATTGTTGAAGTATATTTGTTATATATATGGTACTTTGTTGATTACCACTGATTGAGACTTTGGGCTTTTTGTTCATCTCTTCTACTAACTTTTGCTTAAACTTAGCTGTATCCTTATTGAGTTTTTCCAATACAGATGAAAGAAGATTGTCTGGGCGCTCTAGAATTGCCAAGAATAAATGAATATCATCTATTTCTTGATGGTTTTCGGTTTGCGCAAGTGCCTGAGCATCGGTAAAAGCCTGCTGGACTCTTTCCGTCATGATTTCTGGATTCATAAAAAGTCACCTCTTTTGACCATTTTTGACCTTTATCTTTATTATAATATTTCTTACCCATATGTAAAGCCACCCGAATCATCGGATGGCATCTTTTTTTTCCAAAGAAGCTTGGCTAAACCCCAAGCTTATGGCCTTCTTTGGTATGACCAAAGGCGGTTATGGTTTGATGTTTCTGGGAAACGATCTCCAGCTTTTAACTTTAGTTTTTGGGGATTATTTACATTACTTCCTGTTTCGCCGATTTCTATATATACACCATTATTTGGAGCTTTTTGCCCTGGTCGAAACTGTCTATTCTGTCCCATATAAACCCTCCTCAGCTTTAAAGATCCACAGCCTTGTTTCTTACCATGAACTGCACTATTTATTATTTCCTTTTTTTCAAAGCTAATAACGGAAATTATTGACTCATTTTCGGCTGATTATTTTTGTTTTTAAGGCGATACTAAATAAAAAAGAGCCTATCAAAAGGCTCTTCATTAATAATTTAACCCAATAATTCCACAAGCAATGCTTTTTGAGCATGCATTCTGTTTCCTGCTTCTTGGAAAACGTAGGAGTTTGGTCCGTCAATGATTTCGGCTGTTACTTCCTCTTCTCTGTGTGCTGGCAGGCAATGAAGGAACATGTAATCAGCTTTAGCGTGTGCCACGAGTTCTTTATTGACTTGGAATCCTGCAAAGTCTTTAAGTCTTTGCTCGTTTTCCTCTTCTTGGCCCATGCTGGTCCATACATCTGCGTAGATGACATCTGCATTTGTTACTGCCTCAATCGGATCATTAGTAATGGAGATTGTGCTGCCGCTTGCATCTGCAAAGCCTTTAGCTAGTGATACAATTTCCTCATTCGGTGCATAGCTTGGCGGTGTTGCAACAGCTACATCCATTCCAACCTTTGCACATGCTATTAACAAGGAGTGTGCGACATTATTTCCGTCACCGATATAAGCAAGCTTTAATCCTTTTAATGTACCTTTCACTTCAAGGATTGTCAGCAAATCAGCCAGCGCTTGGCATGGATGATGAAGGTCTGTTAAGCCATTAATAACAGGGATTGTCGCATGTTCTGCTAATTCCTCAACTGTCTCGTGAGCAAATGTTCTGATCATAATTGCATCAACATATTGTGATAATACTTTCGCAGTATCAGAAACAGGCTCGCCTCTTCCGATTTGTAAATCACGAGAGCTTAGGAAAAGTGCCTGACCACCGAGCTGAAACATTCCAGTTTCAAAGGACACTCTTGTTCTAGTTGATGATTTCTCAAAAATCATTCCGAGTGTTTTCCCTTTTAATGGTGCGATTATTTCTCCGTTTAAATAAGCTTCCTTCATTTCCTTCGCTTTTTGAACTAACTCTCTTATAGTTTCTGGAGAATATTCAGCAAGGGTTAGCAAATCCTTGCCTTTAAGGTCTACAGATGCTGCTATCATACGGTGCTCACGTCCTTTCTAAACGTTTTATGCCAATCATTAATGGATTGAACAGTAATGGAATCTGCTTTAAAGGATGCAATAAATGCTTCTAAGCTTTCCTGTTGTGTAAATGTGATAATACGATTTCTTGTTGCTGTTTCACGAAGAAGCTTATCTTCTTCGCCATTTAACGGGTTATAAAAGGCAACTGTTTGTTCCTCAGCCAGCAATGCGGAAGCTTCCTCTGCTGTTTTTACTACAAGGCCAGCAGCTTCTGCTTTTTGCTTTAAGGAAATGTCGAAATTGTCAGATTTTATGACAATTTGTTTGGATTCGACTTTTTTCAAGGTTGGATGGAACACCTTCTTCAAGCCTTCTTCAAGTGTATTTGCCAAGGCAATTCCTTCACCAGTTGATCTCATTTCCGGACCAACCTTTGAATCAAGCCCCTTCAAGGCATAATTTGAATAGACAGGATATTTAATGCAGACAAAGTCTATGTCCTCTGTGAAGGTCTTTTCCTCTTCTGACAAATTATATTTCCCAAGCAATATTTTTGTCGCAATTTGAACTAATTGCACCCCAGTAACCTTGCTGACAATCGGAACCGTTCTGCTCGCTCTTGGATTTACTTCTAATACAAAGACGTTTTCGCCATCAATGATATATTGGATGTTCATAAGGCCTTTATAGCCTGTGTTCCCAACAATCTTCTTCGCATATGTCAGCATTTTCGCTTTCACTGAATCAGAAAGGGTTTGAGCTGGAAGAATAGACAAGCTGTCACCAGAATGAACACCAGTTTTTTCAATGTGCTCCATGATTGCAGGTACACAAATATTTTCTCCATCTGCTGCCAAGTCTAGTTCTGCTTCAAATGCCTCCAAAAATTGATCAACAAGGACTGGATAAGGAATATCTGTCTGCAAATATGCCTTTAAGTCATTATCATTATTAATTCTTTCCATCCCTTTTCCGCCAATGACATAGGATGGTCTAATTAAAACTGGGTATGACAATTTATTAACAGAAGCAAGCAAACCTGATTCATTAAAAGCGATATCTCCTTCAATATGAGGAATGCTTTCTTCATCAAGCATTTGATAGAATAGCTCTCTGTCTTCTAGCACATCAATTGTTTGACTGTTTGTGCCGAGTATTTTAACACCATGCTCTTCTAATCCCTTTGCTACATTGATTGCAGTCTGCCCGCCAAGCTGCACAATCGCTTCTTTAATTCCCTCTGAATCTACTACATTCATAATATCTTCAATTGTCAGCGGTTCAAAATACAGTCTGTCTGCTGTCGCAAAGTCAGTGCTTACTGTTTCTGGATTATTATTTATAATGATTGTTTCAATATTTTCCTGTTTTAACGCAAATACTCCATGTACAGAACAGTAATCAAATTCAATTCCTTGACCTATACGAATCGGTCCGCTCCCGACAACAAGCACTTTTCTCTTGCTGCTTTCTGTCTGTTCATTTTCCCCAAAATAAGTAGAGTAGTAATAATTTGTTTTTGCCTCAAATTCTGCTGCACATGTATCTACCATTTTGTATACAGGTAAAATGTCCAGATCTTTACGCTTATTGCGCACATCCAGTTCCGTACAGCTCCAAGCACTTGCCAAAAATTCATCACTAAAGCCTTTTTCCTTCCAAAGCTGAAGCGATTTTTGCTCTACTGTTTCAAGCGTAGCTGCGAGTATATCCTTTTCCATCGCAACAAGTCTATTGAAAATCTGTAGGAAGAATAAGTCGATTTTCGTTAATTGATGAATTGCCTCCATTGTTTCCCCTCTGCGAAGCAGTTCGATCAAAACAAAAAATCTTTCGTCTGTCTGGTCCTTTGCTTTTGCGTACAGTTGCTCTGTACTCAAAGCAGCAATTCCTGGAATACGTAAATCATTACCTTTGATTTCTAATGAACGAATTGCTTTTAAAAGTGCTCTTTCTATATTCCGGTCAATTCCCATTACTTCCCCTGTTGCCTTCATCTGTGTACCCAGCTTTCTTGCAACGGTTGGGAACTTATCAAACGGCCATTTTGGGAATTTAACGACCGCATAATCAAGTGCTGGCTCAAAGCTTGCAAATGTATCGCCTGTTACAGGATTTATAATTTCATTCAGTGTATAACCAACCGCTAATTTCGCTGCCATTCTGGCAATTGGGTAGCCTGTCGCCTTTGATGCAAGGGCTGATGATCTGCTGACCCTTGGATTCACTTCGATTAAGTAATACTTCTTGCTGTTTGGATCTAGAGCAAACTGAATATTACAGCCGCCGATAATTCCTAAAGCAGAGATAATTTTAATCGAAGCAGAGCGAAGCATTTGATATTCCACATCTGTCAATGTTTGCGAAGGAGCAACAACAATGCTGTCCCCTGTATGAATACCGACTGGGTCGATGTTTTCCATATTACAAATCGTGATACATGTATTCATGCTGTCACGCATTACTTCATACTCCACCTCTTTGAAGCCGGCAATACTTCTTTCCACAAGACACTGTCCAATCGCACTTTCCTTCAGACCGCCGCTGACAAGCTTCGTGAATTCCTCCATGCTGTCAGCGATTCCTCCGCCTGTTCCTCCTAATGTATAGGCAGGTCGCACAATGATTGGGAAACCAATCTCTTCTGCAAATTCAACTGCTTCATCAACTAAATGAACAACTTTGCTTTCAGGCACAGGTTCATTTAGTTCATACATAAGCTGGCGAAATGCCTCACGGTCCTCTCCCTTTTTGATTGATTCAATGGAGCTTCCTAACAATTTCAAATTGTACTTTTCAAGAATTCCCTGTTCGCTCAATTGGAAAGCAAGGTTTAAACCAGTTTGCCCACCCAAAGTAGCAAGCAAGCCATCTGGTTTTTCCTTGGCAATAATCATTTCCAACACATCTGGAGTGAGTGGTTCGAAATAAATGGAGTCTGCAAAGGTCTGGTCTGTCATTATCGTAGCCGGATTGTTGTTGACTAGGATAACCTGATAACCCTCCTCCTTTAACGCCATACATGCTTGTGTACCTGCATAGTCAAATTCTGCCGCTTGACCGATTACAATTGGTCCTGAACCGATTACTAATATTTTTTTAATACTGTTGTCTTTAGGCATATGCAAATACTCTCCCACTGTTAGCTTTAACATTTTCTATAAATTCATCAAATATATATTGTCCTTCTGATGGTCCAGGATTTGCTTCCGGATGGAACTGAACTGTCTGCAAAGGATATACACTATGTGTCAATCCTTCCACCGAATTATCATGAAGGTTAAAGAATCTCGCTTCACAGCCAGTATTCGCAAGGCTTTCCTCCTCCACAACATAGCTGTGATTTTGTGATGACATAATTACTTTATTATTGCGCTTATCAAACACTGGATGATTTGCGCCTCGATGTCCAAACGAAAGCTTTGTCGTGTCACCGCCGAGTGCAAGTGCAGCAAGCTGATGGCCAAGACAAATTCCTAATGTAGGGTAATGCTGGATTAACAGCTTTACTGCAGGCAGTACATCTGTTAGCTCCTTAGGATCTCCAGGTCCATTTGACAGCAGGATTCCATGTGGCTTTAAGCCTTTTACTTCATCAAATGTTGTGTTGTACGGGACAACGGTAACTTTGCAGCCTCTTTCTACAAGTCCATCAAGCATGCTTTCCTTCTTCCCGAAATCAATTAACACGATATGATATTTACCGTCACCGTAGGATTGATGTATCTTCTCTGACACCTTTGGCACCTTTGCATCCTTAACTAATAAGAAGTCTTCCTTAGCTACATTTTCATCAGTCGAAAGGATAGCTGGCATGGAACCTTCCTGGCGAATGTTTTTCACGATCGATCTTGTATCAACATGGCTCAACAAAGGGATGTTCCATTTTTCCAGATATTCAGCAAGAGAATATTGGGACTGATAATGGTGTGCCTGCATATTTGCTTCATAGACGATAACACCTTTAACATGCGGCTTTTTGCTCTCAAAATCTTCTTTGTTGATTCCATAGTTCCCAATAAGGGGATACGTAAAGACAATGATTTGATCTTTATAGGAGGGATCTGTTAAAACCTCCTGATATCCTGTCATTCCTGTAAAAAAGACAATCTCTCCACAAAGTGTTTCACTTGCCTTTGTAGCAAATTCGCCTTTATATTTCTTTCCATTGCTTAAATGTAAATATCCTTCCATCTTTAGCACACCTCGATAATCCATGTATATTTATCGTAAATTTCTTATAATTATACATTAGAATGTAAAAAAATACAGCTTATATTGCAATATTACTGTAAATATTCAATTTATTCTCTATTATGGTTACAGCTTCCTTTAATTCATCTGTTGTTATATTTAAACTTGGCAGCAAGCGAATTACCTTTTCTCCGGCATTCAGGACAATTAATCCTGCTTCTCTCAACTCAGCAAGTATATTTGCTACAGGAAGCTCAAGCTCTATTCCAATGATAAGTCCTAATCCACGGACTTCCTTTACAGCTGTGTTTGCTTTCAGTTTTTCTTGTAATAAACTGATTAAAAACTCACTTTTCTTGCCAACTTCGTCTAAGAAGCTCTCTTCAAAAATAATCTCCATTGTTTTACAAGCTGCTGCCATCGCTAGTGGATTACCGCCAAATGTTGTGCCATGACTGCCAGGACCGAAAAACTCTACCAATTCTTTTTTTGCAGCAATTGCCCCAACGGGAATCCCATTCGCTAATCCTTTAGCTGATGTAATGATATCTGGATTTAAGGAAAAATGCTGAAATGCAAATGGTTTACCTGTTCTGCCGATTCCAGTTTGTATCTCATCAATAATCAACAGCGCTCCTACACTCTTACATAAAGCTTCTGTCTCTTTCAGAAACTCTACGTTCGCAACATGGATGCCGCCTTCTCCCTGCACGACTTCAAGCATGACTGCTGCCACATCTTCTGTCAGCTCTGCTTTTAATGCTTCCAGATCATTAAACGGCACATTTACAAATGTTTCGAGCATTGGACCAAATCCTTGCTTAATCTTATCTTGACCTGTTGCAGACATTGCCGCAAAGGTTCTGCCATGAAATGACTGCTCGAAAGTGATAATTTTTGTTTTGCCAGTTGCTTTTCTAGCAAGCTTGATCGCTCCTTCATTTGCCTCTGCACCACTGTTAGCAAAAAATACTGCTTCCATGCCGCTTGCAGTTGCTAAGGCTGATGCTGCTTTTTCCTGTATTGCTACAGGAAATAAATTAGAAACATGCCAAAACTTGTCGAGTTGTGCTTCGACTGCTGCCTTAACCTCGTCGTGGCAATGACCAAGATTGCAAACACCAATTCCTGCTGTAAGATCTAAATATTTTTTTCCTTCTGTACTGAACATATAGCTTCCTTTTGCTGATGCTGGCTCAATCTCCCATTTGGAGTAAGTCGGAAATAAATGACTCATTTATATAACCTCTCATTCGCTACAATTTTTGTTCCGTTCCATATTTCAGCTGAATAAAATTCCTTTTTGCCTGATACAATCATGGCACTGTTCAATCCACTATCGATAGCTGCAAGTGCTGAAGTTACTTTCGGTACCATACCACCTGTAATTTGCCCTTCCTCTATATACTGCAGCACTTCCTCTTTCCCTATTAGACTGGCAACCTCACCGTCTATCATAATGCCGTCAACATCTGTTATAAATAAGCATTGTTCAACCTTTAAGCTCTTTGCAACGGCTGATGCTGCATAATCTGCATTTATATTTAGCTTAATCCCATCCTCTGTTATTCCCAGTGGAGTTAAAACAGGGATATAGCCTTCTTCTAATAAGCGTATGATAAGTTTATTATTAACTTCCTCTACATTGCCGACATAACCAAGATTTTCTTCATCAATCATACTTGCCTGCAAGCAGTTATCATCCGTCCCGTTAATTCCAACTGCATAAAGATCATTTTTCCTTAATAAATCAACTAGCTTCCTGTTCGTTTTGCCTGACAAAACCATCTCGACAACGGCAAGTGCTTCTTCCGTCGTTTTACGTAAACCATTGTGAAACTCTGCCTTTACAGATAATAAATCGAGCATTTCATTTATATCTGGTCCGCCCCCGTGAACAAAAATGATATGGAAGCCGTCGTGCTGCAGTTTTTTTATACTGGAAAAGAACCCTTCGGAAAGCTGGTCAATCACACTTCCCCCGCATTTAATAAGTATTGTCTTCATTCTCTTAAGACACCCCTATGTTCTATAGCTTGCATTGATTTTTACATAATCATAGGACAAATCGCAGCCCCATGCTGTTCCACTCTCGTTTCCGTTATGCAAATCAACATGAACTTGGATATAATCTTTATTTAAATATGCAATAGCGTCATCTTCTGAAAACAATTGTGGTTCACTGTTTTTCAACATCGTGATCGGACCGATTGCAATATCGACAGACCCTGGATTTACATCTGTATTTGTTTGCCCGATTGCGGTAATGATTCTTCCCCAGTTAGCATCTGAGCCATACATAGCTGTTTTAACAAGATTCGAACCGACAATCTGTTTTGAAATGATTCTTGCTTCTTCCTCTGTTTTACAGCCCTTCACATTCACTTCAATTAATTTTGTAGCTCCTTCACCATCTTTTGCTATTTGCTTTGCAAGACTCTCACATGCCACAGACAGCAATTCCACAAAAACAGGATAGTCAGGATGCTCTAACGTCAGCTCTTCATTTTCAGCATAACCGTTAGCCAAAACAAGGACTGTATCATTTGTAGAAGTATCTCCGTCAACTGTAATCTGGTTGAAAGATGTCGGGATAACTGTGCTCAATGCCTTTTGCAAAACATCTGAAGAAATATTCGCATCTGTTGTCAGAAAGCCGAGCATTGTTGCCATATTCGGATGGATCATGCCTGATCCCTTTGCAGCACCGCCAATGGTAACTGTCTTTCCTCCGATTTCAGCAGTGAAACAGCATTTTTTCATCACTAAATCTGTCGTTAAGATAGCCTCTTGAAAACTGTCTGCATCTGCCTTTTCATTACCAAACACTAGCTGATTAATTCCTGCTTCAATCTTATCCATTTTCAGGAACTCACCAATTACACCTGTTGAGGAAACAGCTACATACTCCTGTTTTGTTTCAAGATGTTCAGCCAGTAATTTCCTCATTTGATAAGCGTCCTGTAAGCCTTTTTCTCCTGTGCAGGCATTTGCACAAGCACTGTTTACAACGACTGCTTGGATGAGATTCTCTGCCTTAATGGAAGCCTGTGTCACCTTTAGCGGTGCTGCTTGGAAATGGCTCATCGTGTAAACTGCTGCACAGCTTGCAGGCACCTCACTAACAATCGCACCCAAATCCTTTTTATTGTAGCGCAGCCCTGCGTGTAAACCTGCTGCCTTAAAACCTGATGGTGAAACAATGCTGCCATCTGGAACTTCTTTTATTTCAAAGGTTTGCTCCCCTTTTGATACAACCTGCATGAATACTCCTCCTTATGGATACATAGGCACAAAATTCAAGCCTGTACATTCGTCGATGCCAAACATAATATTCGCATTTTGTACTGCTTGCCCTGCAGCGCCTTTCATTAAATTATCAATTGTTGCTATAATTGTGAGCCTTCCTGTTCTTTCGTCGAGTTGTAAGCCGATATCGCAATAATTGGAGCCACTAACCTCCTTAATGGAAGGGAAATTACCTATTGGTCTTACACGTACAAAAGGTTTGTCTTTATATGCATCCATAAACAGCGTGTGAACCTGCTCTATCGTGCTTTCCTTTTGTAAGGAAGCGTATATTGTCGCCATGATGCCTCTGTTAACAGGAAGCAAATGAGTTGAAAAAGTAACAGGTCCTATCGAAGCATTCCAGTCTGTTAACTGTTGTTCAATTTCTGGTATATGCTGATGCTCATTTACTTTATAGATTTTCAAATTTTCATTCATTTCAGCAAGCATCGTTCCCCTTGAAGGTGTCCTGCCTGCACCAGAAATGCCTGATTTCGCATCGATAATGATACTATCCGGCTTAACAATATCTTCTTTAATAACAGGAGCTAATCCAAGCAATGTTGCAGTCGGATAACAGCCTGGGTTTGATAACCAATCTGCTGTTGCAATATTTTCCTTATTCCATTCAGAAAGTCCGTAAACAAACTTGTTTACCACCTCTTTAGGAGCAGGCTGTTTCTTATACCATGTTTGATAATCATCCAAGTTACGGAGGCGCATATCCCCCGATAAATCAACAATCTTTATTTGTTTATCAGCAAACTCGCTTATCAGCTTGCTTGATACACCAGATGGAGTAGCAAAAAAAACAACATCACAATTTGCTGCAATAGCCTCAGAATCTACCTTTTCTAATTTATTTTCGACGATGCTATACAGATGGGGATATTCATTCCATACAGGAACTTCATCTCTTGTTGTATGGACAGAGTGAATAGAAAATTCAGGGTGATTTGCTAAAACCCTCATTAATTCAGCTCCCCCGTATCCAGTTGTACCAATAATTGCAGCTTTCATCATTTCCTCCTTCTACAGGAAGTTCTGTATATTTAATCATTTTTATTTATAAATATTAATATTCGATTCTCTTATTATAAAAACTTAGCATTATAAAATCAACCGTTTTTCAAAAAAGAATTAATTTTCTATTTTCTTTACTAATGATATGTATCACCGTGTTGTCTTGCCCATCTTTTTTGCAAATAAAAAAAACACCTAAACAGGTGTTTTCGCTCATTAATAGGTGTTAGCACTATCATCAAGCAGGATTACTTGAACCTGCTCACCCTTTTTAAATCCATTAATGCCTCCTGGAAGGATTGTTAAGGCATTGGCGTTAGCAATACTGCTGACGATACTTGATTTATCTGTGCCGCTTGGTCCTGTATAAAGGACACCATCTGCAAGGACAGCACGGCTTCTAATGAATCTTGTGAATGCATTTGTTGTTGGAAAATCCTCTTTCAGAATGGCGGAAGCTGTCGTTAAATGTGGCTTTTCTGAAAACAACATCGTTCGGATGATTGGTCTTGCATAAAGTTCAAAGCCAACAAAGCATGCCGACGGGTTTCCTGACAGTCCAAACAACAGCTTTCCATCTAACACAGCGACCGTCGTTACACTTCCAGGACGCATTGCAATCTTGTTAAATAATACTTCAGCACCTAATTTTCGGTAAATATCTGGCAGCAGGTCATAGTCTCCCACTGAAACTCCGCCTGTAGTCAACAAAATATCCACCGTGTCCATTGCTTTTTTCATAGCTTGATAGCTTTCGTCCAGTACGTCTGCAAGCTTACCAAAATAGACTGCTTCTGCTCCAGCTTGCTTTATTTGAGCCATTACCATATAGGCATTACTATTTCTGATTTTACCTTCCTCGAGCTCTTCATGTACCTCCAATAATTCACTTCCTGTTGCAAATACTCCAATTATAGGCTTTTTTGCAACTGGTACTTGTTCATAGCCAAATGTTGCGAGCAATGCTACAATTCCGGGATTTATTTTTGTCCCTTTTTTAACAAGAACAGCACCTGCTTGTACATCCTCCCCTTTAAAGGAAAGGTTTTCTCCTTTGAGTACAGGCTTGCTAATGGTAATATGTTTGTCATCAAGTGTTGATGCTTCGATTACATCCTCTAGCATCACAACTGCATCACAGTCTGGAGGCAGCATTGCTCCTGTCATAATTCGAACAGCTTCAAACCTGCCGACGCTTTTGTTGCAAACATAGCCTGCACCTATTTCGTCAATCACTTTCAAACGGAGCGGGTTTTCTTTCGAACAGTCAGCCAAATCCTCTGATTTCACTGCATATCCATCATACGCAGACCTGTCAAACCTTGGGACATCATGGTCTGCTTTCAAATCTTCACTTAAGAAACGATCACAGCTGTCAAAGATCGAAACGAATTCCTGCTGTCCTTCCAGCTTATGCTCCATTACTTTTTGTACTGCATCTGCCACCGCCAGCGGTGTTCTTTTTTCAACCATTACAACCCCTCTTCTCTACCCGCCGATATAGGACATCTCTATTTTACTCTTACTTCTACTTGTTTCTTCTGTCCGCAAATCAGAATATCTGTCAGCGCGCTTTTGCCAAACTCCCTTAATATAATTCAAGACTTCCTGGTCTGTAACACCATTACGAATAAAATGCTTTAAGTCATGGCCCTTCCCATTAAACAGACATGTGTATAATTTCCCGTCTGCTGAAATCCTTGATCTCGTACAGCTTGAACAAAAGGATTCTGTCACAGATGTAATAAAGCCTACATAAGTGCTCGTGTCTTTATATAAATATTTTTTGGCCACTTCTCCATAATAATCAGGCTCTGCTTCCATTAACTCAAATTCTGTTTTCAATAAATCAATAATAGCCTTCTTCGACACAACTTCATCCAGCTTCCAGCCATTTGTGCTGCCAACATCCATATACTCAATGAAACGAAGCTCAATATTTTCTTCCAGGCAAAACTTCGCCATTGGAATAATTTCCGACTCGTTCAGCCCTTTTTTAACTACCATATTTATTTTTACACCAAGACCGGCATTTTTAGCTGCTTCGATTCCTTTTTTGACAGGATTCGTGCGAACATTCCTTCCGTTCATCTGACCGAAAAGTTCATCATTTAAGCTATCCAAGCTTATGTTAACACGTTTTAAACCGGCATTTTTAAGGGCAAGTGCATATCGTGGTAGATATATGCCATTTGTTGTTAAGGCAATATCATGCAAACCATCGATGTGGACAAGCCTTTCAATAAGCAGATGGAGGTCTTTGCGAAGCAAAGGCTCACCACCTGTCAGGCGGATTTTTTCGACACCGAGCGATACAAAGGCCTTTGCCAGCCTCTCCAATTCTTCAAAGGAAAGCAACTCTTCTTTTGGGAGAAAAGCATAATCCTCCCCAAATATTTCGGCAGGCATACAATAACTGCACCGGAAGTTACAGCGGTCAATTACACTTATACGCAAATCCCTCAGCGGTCTATTAAGTAAGTCCTTCATGTTGTCATTCACCTCCTGAAACATAGCTGAATATTCCGAAAATAAAAGTAAGTAAGGAAGAAAAGTCTCCCTTACTTACTTTTATTGCACACCTAATGCAATTTTTGCATATCTGGACATTCTGTCCTTTGTCCAATGTGGAGTCCAGACGATATTCACTTCTGTTTCCTTTACTTCAGGTATGTCTGTAACAGCAGTTTTCACCTGATCAACGATAACTCCTGCTAGCGGGCAGCCCATCGCAGTCAATGTCATCGTTACAGTCAATACACCAGCATCATTCAACTCAAGGTCATATACAAGACCAAGATTAACAATATCTACACCTAATTCTGGATCGATGACAAGCTCTAACGCACCCATAATATTATCTTTTAATGCTTCTTCCATTTTATCCACTCCTTATCAACTCTTCTATATAACGGATCTGCCTGACCCTAAAATTTCCTATATTGTTCCTTCTTATCATAACAGAGATGTAGTCTAGATTAAAAGAATTCGATTAGGAAATATCAATAAATCAGGGAAATCACCTATAGGGCTTTATCTGCCTGCAGAAACTCTGTAAACCAGTCTATCGTTTTTAGCATCGCTTTTCTGCTTACTTTATGTCCTGTATTTTCTTCTGTTATATAAAATAGGTTCTCTGGTGTTTCTTCGTATAATGGCAGAATGGTTTCATAAAACTGACGGGAATACTTATATGGAACCACTTCATCCTTTTTACCATGCCAAAACATCAATGGTCTGTTATCGAGCTTTTCAGGCTGTTTACTTAAATCAAGCTCCCTTAATTTTTGCAGCAGGTTATTGATTTCCGCTTCAGTAAGTGGCACATCATAGCCCCGTTCTTTCACTTCCTGAATGGTGTAATTGGCAAACTGCTCATAATAAGGCATTCCCATAAGACAAACAGCAGTATTAATCCATGGGTAACGGCTTAATGCTCCTAAAGTAACAATTCCTCCCATGCTTGTACCGACGAGGCCAATCTGGCCTATTTGAATAAGCTTCTTACTCTCAAAATAATTTTTGATAAGCTCAATTTCTTCAATTGTTTTTAGAACAATATCCCAAAACTGAAGATTCAGCTTCATTCCTGTAAGACCTGTGTCTCTTTCACCGTGATACATGGCATCAGGCAGGACAACCCGAAAACCTTTTTCTGCTAAATTATAGGCAAAATGGAGATTATGCTCCTTTGCACTTGTGAAGCCATGAATAAATTGAATAAAAGGAAGGGGCTTATCAATATTTTCTTGTGCGACAATATGCAAAACAGGTATATCTTTTATATTTATTTTTTCGATAATAATCATTTGTATGCCTCCCTTAGCTATATTTTTTTGTAAATTCATTTTTGTTGAGTTAACATAATAGATAAGCAAGCAAGTAAGCCTGCTTCTAATTTTAATTTTCAGCTATACAAGTTCTTTATAGAACCTTAACACTTGTCTATTACAATAAATGCATATATTGCATTGATGTACGATATGTATATAATAGCAATATTTAGTTTATCATGAACTCTTTCTATTTACTAAGCATGTTACTTAAGAAGCTGGTGGTTATGACCATCAACTTTTTATAAATAATATTACTAAACGATAAGGAGAAATTATGACAGAAAAACATCTGATTGCTCTAGACCTTGATGGAACATTACTTAAAAACGATAAGACAATTTCCCCTTTAACAAAAAAAGTGATTGAAAAGGCAAAAGAAGCCGGTCATATTGTAATGATTGCAACTGGAAGACCTTATCGAGCAAGTGAAGCTATTTATAAAGAACTTAATTTAGATACACCTATTGTTAATTTTAACGGTGCTTTCATTCATCATCCCCGCTCTAAGGAATGGGGCATATACCATTCTCCTTTAGATATTTCAACTGTAAAGGAAATTGTGGAAGCATGCAGTGAATTTGACTACCATAATATCATTGCAGAAGTAATCGATGATGTGTATTTTCACTATCATGATGATAAATTGCTCGACATCTTTTCATTAGGAAATCCGAAAACAACAACAGGAAATCTAATGGAATTTTTGGAAGCATCACCAACATGCCTGCTCATCCATGCTGAGGAAAAGGATGTAGTACGCATTCGCAAGCATTTATCTGATGTTCACGCTGATTTAATTGATCACCGCCGCTGGGGAGACCCTTATCATATTATTGAAATTGTCAGGACAGGCCTAAGCAAAGCGATAGGTTTGCAAAAGGTTTCTGATTTTTATCATATCCCGCAAAAGAATATCATTGCTTTTGGTGATGAGGATAATGATTTTGAGATGATTGAATATGCAGGTGTTGGGGTTGCAATGGGCAATGGCTTGCAGGAGCTTAAATCACGAGCGAACCATATTACATTGACAAATGAACAAGATGGCATTGCTGTCTTCTTGAACGATTATTTAGATTTAAAGGCACTATGATAAAAAAAGAGTCGCGTTTTCGGCTCTTTTTTTTTGGTTAACATTACCGCCTATTTAATCAGGCCAATGACCAATACTATGGAAAGAAGCAGTTTGCAGCTGTTTCCTTTTGAAAATGATCACACTGCCTTTAGCTCTAAAGGCAAATGGTTGTGCTTCGTCCATTTTAAAAATATGACTTTGCGGAGGGATTACTTGTTATGGGAAAACGAAATAAATCAAAACGCTTTGTGCAACAGGGTGTAGACTCAGTATCTAAGCATGATGAACGTATCCCTTATCATATGACATATGCAGAGGCCGAAAGCTATAAGATGGGCAACTCTAAGGACACTCACGGAGGAATATAAATGGGCAACCGATTATTTCAAGAAGCTAGACAAGCAGTAGAATTGGCAAAAATGTCTGATGGTCGTGATTCAGAAAGAATGATTGCCATCGCCAAAAATGCACTAAGCTCTGCCTATGCAAATACGACAAGTGCTGAACAAGAACAGCTGTCAGATTTGCAAAAGGAGCTTGAGCAGCTAGAAACCCGTTAATAAAAGTAAAAGCAGCCCTCACTTTTGAGGGCTGTATCCTTATGAAGGGAATTTTTCAAGAATAACAGGATCACTTATTTTTCCATCTTCATCCTGAAAATAAAGGATAAGTGTGCCATTCTTTGGTAAGCTTGCTTCTTTGATTACAAGCTTCAGCTTAAAGCTCCCTTTTTCACCGACAACTACAGGTTGTTTAGAAATAATTTCCTCATGACCATCCTCGACTGTGTAGGTAAGGGATGAATTAGCTTTACCTTCAATTGTGTACATACCTTTTTGGCCACTTGTTTTTATATCGCTAACCATATTCCTTTCTGGAACCGTTAAACTCGCCTTGGCCGTTACCAGATCTTTGCTGTTTTTTCTTCCTAACAATGTTGCCTTAACAGCGTAATCCCCGCTTGGAACGAATTCACCATTACTTTTACGATAATTCCACTTTTCCACCCATGTATGTGTGTCACCAGCTTTTAGCTTTAATTCCTGCAATGCCTGCAAGAATGACTTGTTTGCCGAATAGCGGTAAACCTCTTTTCCACCTTTTTGTCTAATCGATATTTCATATTTTTGTGAGGAAGAGAAAACAAGCTTTAAATCCTTTTCGGATTTATTGGCAACAGTCATTGTAATTTCTGCATAGTCTTTTTTTGGTTCTGCAGTTACACTAAACTGCAAGTCATTGCCTTGGGCAAATGCCCTAGCCTCACCAAAGGAAAATAAGGCTAGTACTAGTGCTGCTGCAAATATGGCTCGTAGCACAGTAGGGACGACCTCCTTTATTCTTTTCTGAAGAAGCCGAATATTTCTGTTGTTTGCACGATGTTAGTAAATGCTTGCGGGTCAACCTCTTTAATGGTCTTCTCCAAGTCATACAATTCATAGCGTGTAACAACAATCATCATCATATCCCTGTCTTCATTGGAAAAGGCTCCTTTTGCTGGAACCATTGTTATTCCTCTCACTAGCTTCTCATGAATTGCCAGTTTTAATTCATCAGATTTTTTTGTGACAATCATTGCAGTCAGCTTTTGATGCCTTGTATGTATCGCGTCAATTACCCTTGTCGAAGCATACAGCGTCACTAATGTATATAAGGCTTTTTCCCATCCGTAGAGATAGCCTGCAGTTATGATGATAATACTATTTAATGTAAAAAAATAAGTTCCAACAGGCTTGTCCTGCATTCGCGAAAGAATCATTGCAACAATATCCATGCCTCCTGTTGAAGCACCAATCTTTAAAGTAATCCCAACACCAACAGCTGCAATAACACCGCCAAAAACAGCATTCAGCAATATATCATCTGAATAGGAATGAACCGGCAGAAGCTCCAGAAATAAAGACATAAATGCAACACTAAGGAAGCTATAGCATGTAAATGATTTCCCGACCTTGATCCAGCCTAAAATGGCGATAGGTACATTCAGTATAAACAGCAATATTCCTGTTGTAATTGGTGTAACACTTGCAATAAGCTGTGCCACACCAGCAAACCCGCTTGCATAAACATCAGCAGGTATTAAGAAAAAGTTCATGGCAACAGCATTCAAAAGCGCCCCCACAATTACAACGACTAACTTCTTTGTTAAAGTCCAATACATACTAATCCCCCAGTACTATATTTGCTCCTAACCTTTTAGGATTCATTGTTTTTTTGCATAAGATTTTATAAACTAATGGTATGCACCATTAAAACAAAACATAGGTATACATACCAGCAATCAATATTACCATAATTTCCACTGCATGAAAGTCTTATATTGAAAAAAGACAGAAAGAAGTTGAAGAGATATGACATATAAAATTATGGCGGACAGCGCTTGTGATCTGCCTCTCTCTTATTATGACGATAATGAAGTCATTCTATTTCCATTGAAGGTAAATTTGGAAAACAAAGAGTATGAAGACTTAAAAACAATCAATCCTAGTGCCGTATATGAAGCGATTCGCAGAGGAGAAGTACCAAAAACCTCCCAGGTTTCGCCGTCTTTGTTTAAGGATGTCTTCACAGAAATGGCACAAAATGGGGAAAGCGGTATTTACGTTGCTTTTTCCTCCCAGCTTTCAGGTACATACCAAACGGCGCAAATGATTTATGAGCAAGTACAGGAGGAGTACCCTGAATTTCAGCTTTCCATTATCGACAGTAAATGTGCATCATTAGGTGCTGGCCTGGCTGTTCAGGAATGTGTTAAGCAAAGACAACTTGGTAACGGCTTGGAAGAAGCAGTGAAGCAAGCACGCTTTGTATGTGAGCATATGGAGCATCTGTTTACAGTCGAGGATTTAGAGTACTTGGCTAAGGGCGGCCGTGTTTCCAAAGCATCTGCTTTTGTTGGAGGCTTACTTCAAATTAAGCCACTTCTTCATGTTGAGGACGGCAAGCTTGTTCCATTGGAAAAAATCCGCGGCAAAAAGAAGCTTCTGCGCCGTATGCTTGATGTGATGGAGGAGCGCGGGGTTAGCCTTGATACACAGACAATCGCTATCAGCCATGCAGACGATTTAGCGACAGCAACTGAACTCAAAGAAGCCATTATGGAACGGTTCCATCCAATTGATGTGTATATTTCTTCGATAGGAGCAGCAGTTGGTTCCCATACTGGTGCAGGAACAATTGCCTTGTTCTTTCAAAACAGCAAGTAAAACAAATCAATCCAGCATGGATGTATTTGCATACTAGCTGCTCCTTTCAGTCATACTATTTAATGTTCAGGTAGATGAACAGTTTATGAATGGAGGAGTATAAAAACAATGTCAAATACTTCTGATGCTAATAAAAAACCAAATGATAATAATGCACGCTTGGAGCACAAAAATGAGCTTCGAGAAAAAAACCGCAAACAAGGTAAACATCAATACAGCAAAAAAACAGATCACCTATAAGAAAGGAGCAGCCACAAAGGCTGCTCCTTTTTATTCGTCTTCCGTCTTTAAATGAGTCCAGCCATCTTCTTGGTAGACTTTATTTTCCTTCATTAACCTTCCAAGCGCTCTCTTGAATGAGCCTTTGCTCATACCAAATCTCTCTTGGATTTCCTCTGGCATGCTTTTATCAGTATATGGCATCTGGCCTTTTCTTTGTTCTAAATAGGCAAGCACTGTTTTTGAATCCTCATCGAGCGCTTCTTCTTTGCGAGGCAATAGCGAAACATTGATTGTTCCATCTTCCTTCACATCAATGATTCGGCCATTAACCTTTTCACCAAGGCGTGGCTCTATTTTACGCTCTGATTCATGGATGAAGCCTTTAAAGCCTTCAGCAGTATAAATCCAGCTGCCTACCTTTGCAGTCCGGTAAATATGCCCATGTATGTTCTTGTTATAGTCAGCTCGTGTGGCTTTAGTCGAAATGCTTTCAATGATAGGGTCTGTCGCAGGCTTTACATAAAGCAAATTATTGCGGTCTACCCTTAATGTAATATAGAGCAAATCTCCCACCTCTGGCCACACCTCTTCATGAACAGGTAAATCATCCTCGCCAAGAAGCATGTCCTTTTTCAAACCAATATCAAAAAAGCAGCCAAGCCCTTCTTTTATATCCGCTACCTTCACCCAATCATATTCTCCTACTGAAATGGATGGGATATTCGTGCTTGAGCATGCTCTTCCTTGGGAATCTGTATAAATAAACACACGAATTTCATCCCCAATTTCAAACTTCTGATCTGTCTCACTAAAATGAAGCAGAACGTCTTCTCCCTCTTCTTCTAGAGTCAGAAAATATCCAAATGATGCTTCCCTTGCGACCGTCAGTATTTCTACACGACCTATGTAATCTCTTAACGCCACGTTAATGTCCTCCTTGATTTTTTCATCTATCGTAAACTGATTTACACACTAAAGTTGTTACAACTGATTTATTTTACTATAATACAGACATAAAAGGAAATGGGGAAAAGCCCCATCACTAACCAGGAGGTATTAAATATGTCTAAAGAAAGCTCATTTGACATTGTTTCAAAGGTAGATTTGGCAGAGGTGTCTAACGCTGTACAAATCGCAATGAAGGAAATTCAAACACGCTATGATTTTAAAGGCAGCAAAAGTAATATTACATTAGAAAAGGAAGAGCTTGTGCTTCTGTCAGACGATGAATATAAATTAGAGCAGCTTAAGGATGTTCTAATCAGCAAAATGTTCAAGCGTAATATCCCTATTAAAAACTTAGATTATGGCAAGATTGAAGGCGCATCTGGTGGTACTGTCCGCCAACGTGCAAAACTGGTACAAGGTATTGACAGAGACAATGCAAAAATCATCAATACGCTTATCAAAAACAGCGGTTTGAAAATCAAAAGCCAACAGCAGGATGACCAAATCCGTGTAACCGCAAAAAGCCGTGATGATCTGCAAAAAATTATCGCAGCCGTTAAAGAAGCAAAACTTACAATCGACGTACAGTTTGTGAATTACAGATAATACATGCCTGGCCAATTTATTGGCCAGTTTTTTTTGTCTCCTGAATTTTCCATGTTTATCCTTGTCCATAAGGGAAAAATAGACAACAGATAACCAAAATGGAAAAGGAGTTGTTTTATATGAGTTCAAACAATCAGCAGGAAAATCAAACGTTTCCCCCACAGCATCAAAACCAACAGCCAGGTATTGAAAGTGAAATGAATCCTTTGCCAACAAGTGTGAGCCCTAATTATAAAGGCTCAGGCAAGCTTACAGGTAAGACAGCCATCATAACTGGTGGTGACAGCGGCATCGGCCGTTCTGTTGCAATCTATTATGCAAAAGAAGGTGCTAATATCGCAATCGTGTACTTAAATGAACATGACGATGCTGACAAAACGAAGGAATTAGTGGAAGCAGAAGGTGTTAAATGCATTACATTAGCGGGCGATGTCGGTGAAGAAGATTTTTGCCAAAAGGTTGTAGCCGAAACAATCAGTGCCTTCGGTTCCTTGAATATTCTAGTGAATAATGCGGCAGAGCAGCACCCTCAGGACAGCCTGCTGGACATCACTGCTACACAATTGGAAAGAACTTTCCGAACAAATATTTTCTCGATGTTCTTTTTGACAAAAGCTGCTCTTCCCCACTTAACGTCTGGTGACAGCATTATTAATACAACATCTATCACAGCCTATAAGGGGAATGAAACACTGCTTGATTATTCTTCAACAAAGGGTGCCATTACTTCCTTTACTCGCTCCCTATCACAATCCTTAGCGACACAAGGAATTCGCGTAAACGGTGTTGCACCAGGTCCAATCTGGACACCACTGATACCATCAACCTTTGACAGTGAAAAGGTTTCCCAATTCGGCACAGACACACCATTCGGGCGTGCTGGCCAGCCTAGTGAACTAGCACCGGCGTATGTGTATTTAGCAAGTGAGGATTCCACTTACGTCAGCGGTCAAATTATCCATGTTAACGGAGGATATGTCGTTAACGGGTAAAAAATTTTTCAGTAAAAGCCGTCTATCGAATTAACATTCGACAGACGGCTTTTTTATTGAAACTCTCCCTGCTTTTTTTGTTTTGCTCATTTAAACAAATTAACTAACTTTTTTCCGATAATTATTTACTTTTACATATAACCATGTTATTGTACTAATTGTAATTCCTATTTAACCTATAGGGATTAATGAAATTATACATATATAATAGGGGGAAACTACTTTGGACATATTTTTAACGGTTGTTAATATTGTCGTTTTATTAGTTTTACTTGGTGTTTTATACTATATGCAAAAAAAACACGTATCCTTCTCAAAACGTGTTTTTACAGGGCTAGGCCTTGGTGTTTTATTCGGAATTATTCTCCAATTAATTTATGAGCCAACATCAGAAGTGGTTGTTCAGTCAAATGACTGGTTCAGCCTTATTGGAAGCGGATATGTGAAGCTTCTGCAAATGATCGTTATGCCGCTAGTCTTTATTTCAATTATTTCTGCTTTCACTCGCTTGAAAAAAGCAAGCAATATTGGAAAAATCAGTGGTTTAGTTATCGGAACATTATTAATAACTACTGCTATCTCTGCAGGAATCGGGATTGCTGCTGCAGTCGGATTTGATTTAAAAGCCATCGACATTACGTCTGGCGATGCAGAAGCGCTTCGTGGTCAGCAGCTTGAGGAAACCTTAACAACTGTGGAAAGCACAACAATTCCACAAAAGGTGCTTGAATTCCTGCCAGCAAATCCATTCTCAGACTTAACTGGAGCTCGCCCCACTTCCACTATCGCAGTCGTAATCTTTGCTGCATTTGTTGGAGTAGCCTTACTTGGTATTAAACGTAAAAATCCAGAGCAAGCGGCGTTCTTCGAAAAAATCGTTGATGCTGTTTACACGGTTATCATGCGTATCGTTACATTAGTCTTGCGCTTGACTCCATATGGAATTCTTGCATTAATGGCAAAAACAATGGCAGGCAGCAACCTTGATGCCATCGTAAAATTAGGTAAGTTTGTTATCGCCTCTTATGTGGCACTTATTGCAATGTTTATCGTTCATTTAATCATTCTTGCTGCTCTGAAATTAAGTCCAGCTAAATATGTGAAGAAGGTACTTCCTGTCCTTTCATTCGCATTTACATCACGTACTAGTGCAGGAACATTGCCATTGAACATTGATGCACAAAAATCTAAATTAGGTGTTTCTGAAGCAATCGCAAACTTCTCTGCTTCATTCGGTGTGTCAATCGGCCAAAACGGCTGTGCAGGTATCTATCCTGCAATGGTAGCTGTTATGATCGCACCAACTATTGGGATTGATCCATTGTCACCAAGCTTTATTATTTCCTTGATCCTTGTTGTAATGCTTAGCTCATTTGGAGTTGCAGGTGTTGGTGGTGGAGCAACATTCGCTACATTGATTGTTCTGTCCACACTTAACATGCCTGTTGCACTAGCTGGATTATTAATCTCTGTTGAACCATTAATCGACATGGGGCGTACTGCCTTGAACGTCAGCGGTTCTATGGTATCTGGTGTTGTTGCAAGTAAAGCATTAGGTGAACTAGACAAGGACACTTACAACAAAGATATTGACCTAAATTCTCCTTCTAGCAGCACTGCTGTATAATGAAACATCAAACCATGCATTGATTTAAATGCCTGGTTTTTTTTGTCTTCTTTTCCTTATAGGTTTTCATCAAATTGGCTACACTGGTGACAAATAACTTGTAAGAAAAAGGAGAGTAGGATAATGATTGATTTGGCCTCCATCTATCATCGGACAGGAGATAATTATTGCTATCTTTATCAAGATGATATTTTCCACATTCGTATTCGGACAAAAAAAGGAAACGTGCAGGCCATCACTTTACTATATGGTGACCAATATGACTTTGCTGGACACAGATGGCAAACTTTCTTTCTCGACATGCAAAGAACAGGCTCTGACAAGCTGCATGATTATTGGCAAGCCTCCATTAAAGATAAACAAAAACGGTTGCGCTACGGCTTTATCATTAAACAGGGAGATGAGCAAATTACCTTTACAGAAAAAGGCTTCTTTCCATTTATTCCTGAGGACCCTGGGTATTATTTTTGTTTCCCTTATATCCATAAAACAGAATTATTTAAACCGCCAAGCTGGGTGAAAGAAACAATTTGGTATCAAATATTTCCTGAACGATTCCGTAATGGCGATCCTGACAGAAATCCGCAGGAAATTGCTGGCTGGGGGCAGGATGAACCAGCCATTTCCAACTATTTCGGCGGGGATTTGCAAGGTATTATTAACTCTTTAGATTATCTGCAAGATTTAGGAATTACAGGCATTTACTTAACACCAATCTTCTACGCTAATTCCAATCATAAATATAATACAATTGACTATTTGCAAATTGACCCCCACTTCGGAGACATCAGCCTATTAAAACGACTTGTCCATGAATGCCATAACAGGGGTATTCGTGTGATGCTGGATGCTGTTTTCAACCATTGCGGCTATCTGTTTCCTCCTTTTCAGGATGTGTTGGAAAAAGGAGACCAATCTGCATATAAGGACTGGTTTCATGTTCATCAATTTCCTTTGAAGGAAGGCTCTGCTTTCCATTATGAGACATTCGGCTTCTATGAGGATATGCCAAAGCTAAATACTGCGAACAAAGCGGTTAAAGATTATTTATTAAATGTTGCTGAATTTTGGATTAGGGAATGTGATATCGACGGCTGGCGGCTCGATGTTGCCAATGAGGTTGACCATGCCTTTTGGCGGGAGTTTCGCTCTCGTGTTAAAGCAATAAAACCAGATTGCTTTATATTAGGAGAGGTTTGGCATGACTCGATGCCATGGCTTCGGGGAGAGCAATTTGATTCTGTTATGAATTATCCTTTTCTCTCGAAATCCCTGCAATTTTTTGCTTATGACATGATTCAGGCGAAGGATTTCGTAGAAGATATGACTTCCATTATTCAAGCATATCCAGCCAATGTGAATGAGGTCCTCTTCAATATTATTGGCAGCCATGATACACCAAGAGTCTTCCAGGAAACTGGATTTAGGCTAGAAAAGATAAAAATGCTATTTACCTTTTTATTTACTTTTCCTGGGACTCCCTGCATATATTATGGAGATGAAATCGGACTTGACGGCGGGAGTGATCCTGGCTGCAGAAAGTGCATGGAATGGGACAGCGAAAAACAAAACCTAGAATTAAAGGATTACATAAAAAAACTAATCGAAATACGGAAATCTACTGCTTTGCTCTCAGGCAGCTCTAGTTTCTATTTTCTGAAAGAACTTGAGAATTGTATTGCTTATTATCACAGAGAAGAAAATGAAATAATGATGACGGTCATTAATAATAACAATCATGATGTGAGCTACCCACTTCCCTTCCCGCTGAAAGGAAAAAAGTTAACAATGCCTATGACCTGTCAGGAGTATGCTGCTGAATCTCATGATTTAACCGTAAATCTAGGAGCATACGAAAGTATCCTCCTCCATTTTTCTGTATAGCAGGATTTAAGGAAAGCTCCTCCTTTCATCCTGCTTCTTCTTTATCTTGGAAAAAATATCTTGTTTAACACTTATAATAGTACTATCATTTACTATTATAATCTCACTAAGGAGGACTTTTGTGGAACAGACTAATGGATCTAAATCGATTGCCATCCCATTGGCAATTTCAATAATAGCAATCTCCTTTTCTGCTATTTTCGTTAAATGGTCAGATGCTCCAGCAACGATATTAAGCATGTACCGTATGTGGCTTGCAGGAATACTGATGCTTCCAATGGTGTACATAAACAGAAAGGAATTTAAGAAGCTTTCAAAAAAAGACTGGCTGTTACTCCTTTTTTCCGGAGCCTTTCTAGCGCTACATTTTGCTTTATGGTTCGGTTCCTTAAAGCTAACAACTGTTGCAAGCTCGACCATTATTTTGGCTCTTCAGCCGCTAGTTTCATTGCTAGGTGGATTTCTCCTTTATAAAGAGAGAACGACTTCAGCTGCCATTATGACGATGGGAATTGCCATCATTGGAGCAATGATGATTGGTTGGGGCGATATTGGGTTAAGCAAAGCAAGCTTACTTGGCGATCTTCTATCCTTTCTAAGCGTAATAGCTGTTGTCGGCTATTTGCTGATTGGCCAGTCCATTGTAAAAAAAGTTTCCCATTGGGTATATACATCCAGCGTTTTTTTATTCGCTGCAATACTGTTGACTATTTTCAATTTAATTACAAGTGAAGCTTTAACAGGCTACCCACCAAAGGAATGGGGCATATTCCTGCTGCTTGCGATTGTTCCTTCACTTAGTCATGTTATCAATAACTGGCTGTTAAACTATGTGAATGCTACAACTATTTCTATGAGTATTTTAGGAGAACCAGTTGGAGCAACAATACTTGCTGTTCTTCTCTTGAATGAAAGACTAACAGGCTCGCAAATTGCCGGTGGAGTCTTAGTACTAGCAGGCGTATTTTACTTCCTGCTTCAGCAACAAAAACCAAAGTCCATTCAACAAGAAAAGATTGTCTAATAGAAAAGCCAAGCATAAAAAAACTGGAGAGAGACTCCAGTTTTTTTATGCGCGAACAAGGTCAAACTCAAGTGCTGCCTTTTCTGCTCCATTCACAATAATGGTTATTCGATGAACACCTGGGTAGTGCTTTCTTGTTGTCATATCCTTGAAGGATTGTTTTTTTGTAAAGACCTTCTTCCTAACACCCTTCCATTCCAATTCGGAAAGATGAAATACTTTTCGACTTTGCTTGCCATTAGCTTTCACATAATCTATCGCATACTCTACTCTCACCTTATGTGGTACTTCCAATTCTGATGTTAAGCTGAAAGAGAATTCTATACTCTCCTCTATTAAAAGCCTTTCAGGAGTAATCCTAAAGTTAGAAACTGTCAGATTGTCATTATTCTCAAATCCGAAAATCTGCAAAACACGAGGATCTCCTTTTTTCAGCAGTGATCTGCAAGCATGCTTGATAATCCAGTTTGTCTTCTGATTTTCTCCATACCAGCTTTCGGCAATTTCCACAGCCAAATCTGGATTAATCCTGGAAATATCATTAAGATTATTGGCGACGCTTTTTCTCACATATAATGATTCATCTTCCTTCAACTTTTCTAAAATTACAAGAACACGAGCAGGGTCCTTTTTCAATGCAGGCACTGACAAGCCCCATGGCAGCCTCGGCCGACAGCCTTCACTTGCGAGTCTGCGGATATGCTCATTTTCACTACTAGCCCACACTTCCATCTGAGCAAGCATTTTTGGCTGGTCTTTGATTAGAAACGGCCGGACAGCAAACTCTGAGGTAGAGAATTGTGTGAAATAAGCAAGAGCCTCAATTGAAAGCTCCCATTCCTCCAGCCCGTATTGCTCCACAAAATCCGGGAATATTATTCCTCCAAGTCCGGTAAATGCTGGTGCACATTGTCTTAAAATAGTAATGGCTTGACCATAATCCTGCGGCAGAACAGGCGCAAGAGATAATGTAATCTGACGCATTCTTTCCTTTAACGCTAACTCCTCCCACTCTGTTTCAAGCAAACTGGTGCGAAACCTTTCCTTATCAAATGCCGGATAATGTTGTGTGAACACATCCTCCAGCTTCGTAATAAACGCCAAATCGTAAATATTTTTTAATGGCTCCATATAGACCTCTTATCCCTTTTTTTTCTAATCATATAAGATTAAGGTCCTTATATCAAATACGAGTCCGCAGCAAGCACACACGCGCTCCTTAAATGCCGTTCCAATGGCAAGCAGCTATCATCACAAAATAAGCGGAAGCATCTGCCCCCGCTTTATTTATTAGTCGACAATATTAATATTATAATCTTTAAACCAATAATGAATTTGCGCTAAATGGGCAAGAAGCTGCGGACCTGTCATAAGCTGGCCGAACCAAGGCTCCTTGAAAGCAGCTCCTCCTGTATTGATGATTTCCTTTAGTTGGTTATAATCAAAGAATTCATATAAAGCTGAATCCTTCTCTGCCAGAATTCCTGTCAGCATATCTGTGACTGTTTTTGTATAAACAGGGTTATGCGTCTTTGGATATGGACTTTTCTTACGATACAGCACTTCATCTGGAAGAATTCCCTCAAGTGCTTTTCGTAGCAGTCCCTTTTCCCTATTTTTATAATTTTTCATTTCCCAAGGTACGTTCCAGACATATTCTACTAGCCTGTGATCTGCAAATGGAACCCGGACCTCCAAGCTCGCACCCATGCTCATCCGGTCCTTTCTTTCTAAAAGAGTTGTCATAAACCATAGCTGATTCAAATAAAACAGCTCTCTCCTTTTTGCATCTTCAGCACTTTCACCTTCCAATTTCGGTGTTTCAGCAATTGTCTGGTTATATTTATCATACATATAATCCTCAAGCTGCAGCTTGCTGCTCCATTCCTTCTTTAAAAGACCTTGCCTTTCTTGAATGGACCTCATCCACGGAAATCCGCCTCTGGCAAGATCTGCTTCTCTTCTGAACCATGGGTATCCGCCGAAAATTTCATCAGCACATTCACCGGACAGACTTACAACAAAGTCTTTTTTGATTTCACGACAGAACCATAGCAAGGAAGAATCGACATCTGCCATTCCCGGAAGATCACGAACCGTAACAGCCTCATGAAGATATTGGGCGAGCGTTTCCTGTGTGATGATACAGTTATGATGAATCGTTCCAAAGGTGTCAGTCATTTTCTTAATATAAACACCATCAGAATTAGGCTGGAATTCATTTGCCTTAAAGAACTGATCATTGCCTTCATAATCAATCGAATACGTGTGAAGTGGTCCTTTGCCGGATTTTTCGTATTCCTTTGCAGCAATCGCCGTAATGGCACTTGAATCCACCCCTCCTGACAGGAAGGTGCTTAACGGCACATCTGAAACGAGCTGTCTAGTGACAGCGTCCGTGAATAGGTATCGTACCTTTTCAACTGTTTCATCAAACGTATCTTCATGCTGTTCGCTTTTTACATTCCAATAACGCCATATCTTTAAGCCATCATGTGAGAATTTTAATGCATGCCCTGGTCTTAATTCCTTAATGCCTCTAAAAATTCCTGTTCCAGGTGTATGAGATGGCCCAAGTGCAAATACTTCTGCCAATCCCTCTCTGTCTAATTCTGCCTTTACTTGAGGATGTGCAAGGATAGCCTTAATCTCTGACGCAAATAAGAAGCTTGAGCCAACCTCTGCATAAAACAGCGGCTTAACACCAAGACGGTCTCTGGCTACAAACAGAGAATTTCTTTTTTCATCCCAAACTGCAAAAGCATAAATACCATTTAAGTATTGTAAGCAATCTTCTCCCCATTCCATATATGAAGCCAATAAAACTTCTGTATCAGAATGGCCGTTAAATGAATATCCTTTTATTAGTAATTCTTTTCGTATGTCCTCTGTATTGTACAACTCACCATTATAACAAATCGTATAATCTAATTCCTGCGCACGCTTTGTCATTGGCTGGATTCCGCAAAGTGGGTCTACCACAATTAACCGTTTATGACCAAAGCCTGCATGAAGTGCGCTCCATACATTCGTGTCATCTGGGCCTCTTTTTTCCAGTGTTTCTGCCATAACAGACAATGTTTTTTCTTCTTTTCTCAGGTCTTTTCTGTAATCAACCCAACCTGTGATTCCACACATGATGATCATCCTTTCTCGTGGAATTGTGATTAGATAGCAATCAGTATGGAGTATTGTATGCATGATAAGAAAAATGGTTATTTGTCCTTATAAAACAAATCTTTAAAACATTCCTGCTGCATAATTCAGTTTTTTTTATGCCCTATCGTTTTTGATCTAAAAAAGCTAAATCACAAAATAATAATGCATGGAGTTATAAATTAGAACTTAAATGTCTAAAAAGAAATTATGGGAAGTAATTGGGAGGTTTACAGGAAATGAACAATCAGCAGAGATTAAAGCTTATTGAGTACCAAACCCGCGCCTTTACACAAGGAACTGTCGAATACATCAGTGACCAGTGGATTTTTTTCGACGATGAAACAGAAGAAGCAACCATGCTAGATGAATATATTCATCAAGAAGTGGAATTATTCTGCTTTAACAAATGGAGAAAGGGAATCCTTTTAGATGAAGGCAGAATAAACAGCTCTGGCTCCGTTTATGGGATGTGCAATGAAGATAAAATCAGGATTAGAAAGCATCTTGTATTCTCATTGGAACGGCTGCTGGACGAAATCAGTGATGATAGCTTTTATCAGTTTATCACCACCCTGAATTCCATGAATTTTTCAATTTATGACTGTATATACTGTTATAACCAATTAACCTTCTTAAGAGATGATAAAAGAAAAAATGGTGTGAATATGATGATCTTTGACAATCAGGAAGGATTATGCAGTGTTAATCACCACTTTTATTATAATGAAAAAATCACGGACAGATTTGAATTTACGTTAAACACGGGTAAAAGAATGATTATTGAAAAGCTTTCCTCTTAATTAAAAAAAGAGGCTGGGACATAAGTAAGTGAATCTGCATAAAAACCGAACTGCTTAATCAACCAGTGATTAAATAGTTCGGCTTTTTTGTGTTTTTAAGTTTTAATACATTGATTAGAAAACTTAGTGGAATGGAGCGGAGGTCACTCGACTCCTGCGGGAAATAGAGGACGCTTTAGACCCCGCAGGCGAAGACGAGGAGGCTCAAGCTTTCCCCGCGGAAAGCGCGAGGACGAGCGCGCAATGAAACGAACTAATTTTAACACCATATTCTATTTAGTCACATGCTTCATTTTCAAATTTAGATGTAATTTTATTATTCGTGTTTAGAAAGGTTATCTTTTGTTTTGTCCCAGCCTCTTTTGCAATGAGGTAACTAGCTAAACCTTTAATCAATCCATTATATTTCTGCCCAGCCATAAACAAGCTCATTTACCATTTTATCGGCAATTGTATCTTCCATTATGCCGATCCTCTTACCTCCAAGTGCTTCATAAAACTGGTATGCTTTATTACCTTCCAGTACTAAAATAACCATACTCGTCAGTCCAATATCACGTAAACGATGCTTTACTGCTTCTGTCAGTTTCCTTCCGATACCTTGTCCCTGATATTTCTCAAGTATGTAGATAGCATATAATTCGCCATCATACCCTGCAAACTTACCACTTCTTTCCTTCCCTCCACAAGCAAAGCCAACAATTTTGCCGGTTGTATTTTCTGCAACATACACATTGCCATTCGGTATATTTACCTTCCACATTTGCTCCCTTTCCTCGTAAGATAATTGGTCCAAAAAGGAATCAGGAATAAGATTTTTATATGTCGTTCTCCAAGCGTCTACGTGCACTCTAGATATCCCGCTCGCATCTTCTATGATTGCCTTTCTTATCTTCATTTCGTCCTCCTTCATGCTTGTTAGTCCCAATAGAAGCGTGTGTTCAAAACTTACATAAGTAACATGCTGATTCATTTGCCCTTTTCCCTATTATTTCCTCTTTTTTTAGAAAGTCACTGTTTTTCACTTCATAAAAATAAATAAAAAAGTAAATTTAATAAGATTCAAATGTTACTAAGTTAACAAAACTGTTTATTATTTAAATATAAATCTCAATATATTTACAGTAATTAATCTTTATGTTATTTTTATAAAGATAATACATATTTAATTTAACCATTTGTATTGAAAGAAGGGATTTCCATGCAACTAGGAATCGACAATTCCTCATTAGTTGTTTATGAAGCACTTGCCAGTGAAGTTCGCATTAAAATTATTCAGCTCCTCAGCAAAAATAAAATGAATATAAAAGAAATTGCCGAAGAATTGGAAATCAGCAGTGCTATTGTAACAAAGCATATAAAAAAACTTGAAGATGCAGGCTTGATTAAGACAGAAAGAGTACCAGGAAAATCAGGATTACAAAAAATATCAATACTTAAGGTTGACCATATTGAGATAAATTTTCCGAAAAAGATATTTCACTCATTTGCTGCATATGAAACTGCGGTACCAATTGGACATTATACCGATTATGATTTAAAGCCGACCTGTGGACTAGCAACAGATAAGGAGTTTATCGGCAGAGTTGACGAGCCCCGCTATTTTATGGATCCAAAAAGAATGGATGCTGAAATTCTTTGGTTTACACAAGGATTTGTACAATATAATATTGCCAACTTCCTGAAAAAAGATGAGAAATTACAGCAATTTGAAATAAGCTTGGAAATTTGTTCAGAGTTTCCTTTTGCCAATGATGTATGGCCATCAGATATTACCTTTTCTTTAAACGGAATTGAGTTGGGAACTTGGAGAAGCCCTGGGGATTTTGCTGATACGAGAGGTAAATTCACACCTGATTGGTGGCCGCATAACATCAATCAGTACGGCCTGCTTAAAACGATTCGAATAACGAATCATGGCACCTATATTGATGGTGATCCAATGTCTCAAATCACAGTAGATGATCTTGATACTAATACAGACAGATGGACACTTCGAATTGAGGTAAAAGAAGACGCCGAGCATGTCGGTGGCGCCACTATATTCGGAAAAAAATTCGGCAATCATGATCAAGATATTAATTTCAAACTATATTATTTATAATAATGAAAGAAACCGCCTTTTTAGGCGGTTTCTTTCATTAGCTGACCAGTTTAACTAGCATATGAGCGAGCTTGTGCTGTTCCTCTTCGTTTCCTGCTTTCCAAAGCTCCTGCAGCAGTTTTTCCTCTCTGTTGCGCGGCTCTTCTTTCGCAGCCAGAAAATCTCCGACTTTTTGTGCAGCTTTCGCAATTTGCTCTTGATCTAATCCTAGTTTGTCTGCTTTTTCTACCTTGTCTGCCAGATATTGTTTAAATCCGTCAAAGCTTGATAAAATTTCTTCCTTCTTTTCACTATCCATGTTTTGAAGCTTATCATTTACTTTTGATTCTAATTTGTTTTCCATTATGACTCACTCCTTTTTCAGTGTTAGTGTATATATTCCCAAAGTAATCCTGTTAAAACTATTAAATTACCATTAGAATATATTACCATCCCTTGAAATCAGTATGTCCAATGTGCTGGTTGAATTAATGCTGATGGTATTTTAGTATCTTTATCACCTTTAGCAGCATTCAACTGGACTTGAGTCAAAAATATGCTGTTTCTTAAATCTGCTCCCCTTATATCTGCATCCCTTAAATCTGCTCCGATAAAATCAACGTATCGCAAATCTGCCTTTCTTAAATCTGCTGCAATCAGCCATGCACCCCTGAAGCTTTCTCCTCTTAAGTCCTGATTGCGCAAATTTGCCCCGATTAAGTCACTGCCTTTTTTCTTCTTCCTTTCTTTTGAACGCTCGCTTTTTTCAGTTATGATTTTCTGTCGCAACAGCTCACTTGCCTTCACAAGCAGCGCATTGACAATTACCCTTGTTTCAGGAATATTTAAGTCCATTAATTCCTGAGGTTCTAATTCAGTTAATCTGCTAGTCTTTTGAAATACCGCCTCTAGTTCTTGTCTTATCTCTTTTGCAGCATGTAGCTGCAGTGCTTCCTCTAAATAATAGAGCATCTCGTGCAGCTGCTGCATGATAGGGAAAACCTTAAACATATCCTTAGCCACTGCTTCATTATCCTGCCAGCTTACTCCTTTAAAGGTGAACTGTGACACCTTTTGGCCTGCTCCAAAGCATTCGAACACTGTACAGCCCTTAAAGCCGTTTGTGCGAAGCTTGTCATGTATGCCACAGCGATAATCCCCCCGCAAATTCTTACACGGCTTCCCGCCCTCCTTATCTTCAGCGAATTCGGATGATTTACCAAACGGCAACGCAACACAGCATAAGCCAAAACATTTTTCACAATTTGGCTGCCACCATCTATTATCATTTCCCTTTGCTTGAATTTCGTTGATCATTTCTTCACTTCCTATTTAGCTTCTTTCCAAACATTAGTCCTCAAGTTTAATTTCATACTCCATGCTTTTAGCCGTGTCAGCAGCAGCATTTACGCCATACAGCCTTGTCAGAATATGAAAGGACATGTCAATGCCCGCAGATATTCCAGCAGAGGTGATAATTCTGCCTTCATCAACGAATTTTACTCCACGTTTTACTGACACAAGCGGAAACTCCGCCTCCAGCCTATCGACATCCATCCAATGTGTTGTTGCAGCTTTGCTGTCAAGTAAGCCTTGCCTTTGCCAGCAGCAATGCACCTGTGCAGACAGATGCTATTAGTTCAGTGTGTGCAGCTTGCTCTTTTATCCATGTAATTACATTCTGATTGGTTAATTCTGTTGTTTCCGCTCCATATCCGCCTGGCACGATGACAATATCCAAGTAAGGATAATCCACAAAGCTATAGTCTGGCTTAACGGTTAATCCATTTCTTGCACGTATCTGCTTTCCTGTCTCTGAAACAGTCACGACATGGAAGAAATGATTATCACGCTCTTCAGGTGGTGCCGCTAAGGAAAGTACTTCGTAAGGGCCTGCGAAATCAAGGACTTCTACCTCATTAAATAAGAGTATCCCAACTGTTTTTTTCACCATGGCACTCATTCCTCCTTTCCTAAATCTATAATAATTCACCAAATCATTGTTATTTCCTTCCTTTAGGAGCAGGTATTACTAATACAAAAAAATCCCTTCCTAAAAAAGGAAGGGAAATCAATTCTATACATGCCTTCGTTCAATAAGTCGTATGCCAACACCAAGCATCACTGTCCCCATCAGCATTAAAATGCCAACAGGAAACAACAGCTCCATTGGTGCGGCTCCTTCAATAATCCCCCGCTTTAACAGCTCCATTCCATATGTCACAGGAACAAATTTTGCGAGTAGAAGCAAAAAGTCTGATTTAACAATTTCCATCGGCCAGTATGCTCCGCCGAGCATCGCAAAACTAACTGCAACTAAAGGAATAAATGCATTGAATTGGCTTACTGTTTTGACAAGCCCTGTTAATAAAATTGTAAGTGCCACAATTGCATACAAATAAGGAATAACAACTCCGAACACTACTGCAAAATTGCCATGGAAGTCCACCCCTGTACCGAATCTGAAAATAAGGAAAATAAGCATAATCTGCATATATCCTAAGAAAAAGCTAAAGAAAAGGTGCCCAAGATAAAGCTGTGTCTTGCTTGTTGATGACAGGATAAAGCGGTCCCAGATGCCATTTTGTTTATCCCGGAGAATTTCTACGACAGTATTTGCCACCGTATATATGCTAAAGAATAAGGTGAAACCAAACAATGCCTGCAGAGATTGGTCATAGCTGCTTTGTTGCTGCGATTTAGCGAATGTTATCGGCAGCAGTGGTTCTTTCTCCATTGCCTCCACCTTTGTCTCTGCTTCCTTTTTATCCTGTGCATTGTTGATAATTTGTTGTTTTTCAAACCGGTTTTGATAATATTTTTCTAAATAGCGATTTACTGCGAGAGTGGTCTCTGTATCTGCCGCACGATAAATAGTATAAGAATCATTTGCAAGGGCTGCACCAAGATCTGATTTTCCATCTTCAATTTGCTGCAGCACTGCTTTTTCTGCTATTAGGTTAAACTGAAAGCTGTCACTTTTATTTAGCTCCTGCACGATTGCCTCTGCATTGCTAGTGTTCTTTGCAAAGACTGGTATTTCCACCTTTGTGAAGGAACTGGATCCAAGTAAAAAAGCAAAGACTGCACAAATTATAGTTGTTATCAAAAACGCCCCCGGCTTACGCACAAACCTTCTGAATTTCCCCCAAAGTATGCCGTTCATACAATCGCACCTCTTTTCCTCATTAATAACGCAAATGCACCCAGCAGCAAGGCACCGCTAAAGAGGAGTATCGCTTCAATCTGTCCTGTTATTTCTAAAATATTGTAGCCTTGGTAAACCTTAATATAGGCAGTGATTGTAGCACCAACTGGTGAATACTCGCCAAGCTTTTCCATAAATCCTCCAATTGCACTGAGATCAAAATAGCTGCCGCCAATAAAGGCTAAGATTGGAATCAATAAATTAGTAAACAGTGTTGGCACACTTCTTGAATCTGTTCGAAAAGCTACAGCTGCCGCAAACACTGCAAAGCTTGCTGCCAAAATATTTAACAGGATTGTTACTAAAAAATATTGGATAAAGCTTGAGAACACAACTCCATATATAACAGCAGACAACCCAAATAATAAATGTAATTGGATAAAGGATAGAATAAAGGCAGATACAAATATGCCAAGGAAAAATGTATATGGAGACACATTTGCCAACAGAATACGCTGGTACATATAATCCTCTTTTTGTTGAAAGGCAAAGCCTGCAACAGTTGAAGCTACATAAAACACAAACATCGCACACATGCCTATTGCATAATAGGCAAAGGCATCAACCTCTTTTTTCTTTGTGATACTTTCCATGCTCCCGAAAATCGGTTTATTTCCCTGTGATTCCTGTGTAAAATCAACATTTAAGTCTGCAGCCGTTTTTGCATAAGACAGCTCCTGCTGGTAGCTTTCTAAAATGTCTTTTAAAACAGTTGCCGAAAGTGACGTGCTGTCCTCCTCTTTAAAGCTCCATGCTGCTGTCATCTCTTTGCCATCAAGCAATTTATAATAAAATTGCTCTGTAAAGCCTGATGGAATCGTTAATATTCCGCTGTATTCACCCTTTTTTGCTTCTTTATCTGTGATAGTGACTGTCACAATCTTTTTTAGTTCTTTATTTTCTTGCAATTCATTTATAAAAGCAGCAACAGGATCTATGGAAGAAACAGTCGCAATTTTCAGCTGTTTTTCTTCAAGACTTAACGAAGAACTATTTATTTCTGATATTTTTTCTTGCTGGGCTTTCACAGAATCATCCTTTAGCAGCACTAACAGTTTTGCCTGCAAGCTGCTAGAATCCTCCCCGCCATCCATAATAGCTCCAAGCGCACTTCCTAGTATCGTTATTAATATAAAAGGCATCAGCAGGAGGACGACCAGCTCTCGAGGTCTTCTCCATATCATGAGAATTTCCTTTTTCACCATATGAAAGAACATTGTCTCTCCTCCTAATCTCGAAGCTTTCGCCCTGTCAGATGCAAAAATACATCCTCTAGGCTTGGTGTTTCGATATTTACTGCTAGCACATTCACCTGATGCTCCTCTGCAAGGCGGAAAATATCCTTCAGAAGCTGGACTTCCCTTGGAATAATCAGCGTGATCGTTGTTTGATTTATAGAAAGATGCTGTACATTCGGTAAGTCTCTTAATCTCTCAATAAAAGGATGATTTATCATTTCGATATGAATGTTAATCGCTGTCTCTGTCGAAAGAATATTCTTTATTTCCTCTTTTGAGCCTGAAGCGATAACTTCACCATGATCCATGATATAGATTCTTTTACATAAGAACTCGACTTCTTCCATATAGTGGCTTGTATAGAGAACAGTAATATCTTGTTCCTCGTTCAGCCGTTTCACTGTCTCTAATATATGATTTCTTGATTGTGGGTCAATACCGACTGTCGGCTCATCCATAATGATAATTTCAGGTGAGTGAATAAGGGCAACACCTATATTCAATCGTCTTTTCATCCCTCCAGAAAATGTCTTAACAAGATCCTTCTGTCTATCCTTTAAACCAATAATATCCAACACTTCATCGACTCTCGTTTGTAATAATTTAGTGGGAATCCGGTGCATCTTTCCGAAAAAAACTAAATTCTCTCTTGCTGTAAGCTCCATATAAAGGGCTATTTCTTGCGGAACTACGCCAAGTATTTTACGCAGCTTCTCAGGTGTTCTCAAAATGCTTTCATTATGCAGCCTAACATCGCCGCTGCTTGGCTTTAGCAGGGAGGATATCATGGAAATAGTCGTTGATTTACCTGCGCCATTCGGACCAAGCAGACCAACCGTCTCTCCCTTTTCTAAATAAAGATTGACCGCATTGACTACCTTTGTTTGTTTAAACTGTTTGGATAAATCAATTACTTCTAGCATCGTCATCATCCTTTCTAATGACAGCATAATATCTTTACAAGTTTTTTCCTATACCTAAAGGTCATTAATTGCGGTAGTTATTGAGTGACTTAAGTCACTTTTTCTTAAGCACAAAAAAAACGCCTCCACCTAAAGAGACGTTTTTACCATTAATATTTAAATCAGCCTTGTGTTTGCATTTCCTTTGTTGGTCCAAGTACACCTGGCACTGGTAAGCCAGCCTGGCGCAAAAGAACTGTCATTTGTCCTCTATGATGGACTTGATGCTGAATTAGTGTTCCAAGTACAGATCCTTTTGTCATTGGTCTACCGAACGTGTCGACTGTTTCAAGCAGCACTTCATCTGTTAAGGATTTCGCAGCTTCAGCAATATCTGCAGCAATTGTTTTGTATGCTTGGACAATTTCAGCTGCAGTGATAGTTTCTGCTGTTTTATCTGTAGCAGGTTTTACCTGAATACCTGCAACGCCAGCAAAAAAGGCAGGACTTGTAGATAAATGCCATCCTAACCAGCCAAGTGTGCTGTGGCCTTCAACAATTGCCTGACCAAGTTTCTCATCTGTAAGTGCTTCTAAAACTTGCAATGTTCCATGTGCAGACGCATTCCAGTCTGCAATAAAATCTTCTGATTTTCTGTACATGTAAAACCCTCATTTCATCTTTTATGTAAACACACTAAATCATCATAACATTTTTAAGGTGGATAGACCAAAACCAGTTATATAAGGTCATTCTTTACTGCAAAGATGGCCAATTGTGTTCGATCTCGCAAATCAAGCTTTTGGAGGATTTGTGTAAGCTGATTCTTGACTGTTCCGACAGATAAAAACAGCTCGCCTGCTATCTCTTTATTCGTTTTGCCAAGTCCAACGTGCTGAACAATTTCGATTTCTCTGTCAGTCAGGATATCGATTAGGTCTGTTTGCTTTACAGGCTTGTTTTCCTTCAGCAGCTTTGGCATGACCTTTGCGGCAACATCATCATGTATGCTCATGCCCCCAGCAAGACAGCTTTTAATGCTGTTAATAAGAGACACGCCATCAGCACTTTTCAGCAAAAATCCATTTGCACCTTCTCGGAATGCTTTAATGGCATACTCTTCATCATTAAATGTAGTCAAAATTAATATTTTAATAGAAGGGTACTCTGCCCTTATTCGTTTTGTTGCTTCAAGTCCATCCATAACAGGCATGCGGACATCCATCAAAATAAGGTCTACGTGATGCGATTTGACAAGCTCTAGCACTACCTTGCCGTCCGCTGCTTCTGCTACTACCTTTATTTCCTTATCTTGTTCAATTATCATTTTCAAGCCATTTCTGACAATTGCCTGATCTTCTGCAATCAACACATTGATCATTTGCTCAGCTCCTCTGCAGGTAAGCTTCCTGTCAAAATAAACTGCTTGTCATGCTGCAGGATTGACAGCTTTCCGCCTTCTTCCTCAAGTCTTTTCGCCATATTTTCAAGACCGAATCCTTTATGTACCGGATGCTTATGATGGTAAGTATTTTTTATTTCAAAGGTAAGATACCCGATTGGAGATACACCAATATTTAAGAAAACCTCTCGATTGCTTCCATATTTCATTGCATTCGTCAGCCCTTCCTGGATTGTCCGGTAAAGGACTGCGTTTTTCCTGTTACTGAGCTGAAGGCGCAGAACACCTTGTCTAGCTGTAAAATGAACATGAATGGTATTTTCACTTTCAAGCTTTTTAATTAGATGAACAAGTGCAGACATCCCTTGTAGGTCTTCTGCCTGAAGTAGACGGACAGCTCTTCTTGTTTCCTCCAAACATTCTGCAGCAAGTTCTTTAATAATTGGATAGGAGCCGTTCTGAAGCTCTGGCCGAAGCAGCTCGACCTGCATGATAAGGGCCGTTAGCTTATGTCCTACAGCATCATGCATCTCCCTTGCTATCATGCTTCTTTCTTCCGCTCTCGCCGTCTTTTCGTTATGAAATGCTCTCCGCTTTTGCACCCTATAGTCATTCAGCAAGGAATCATATGTCTCTCTAATATGCTTATATTCTTTATTTACCTCACTAAGTCGATAGATCACTAATCCTAAAAAGACATTTATAACAATAACAAGCAGAATTGGCAGCCCAAAAAGCACAAAGGCTGATAAAATATTTAAGCCATTCAGCACAATCAAAGCTACTGTACTCGCTCTCCCCTTTACATCCTGCATCATTTCTAGCAAATAGAAAAAAGACAGGATGTAAAGATAGAAAGGAATTGTTTCCTCCCATAAAAAAATTAAGCCTTGCGTCAGGCCAAGAAGAAGGATATAAATATAGACCTTTTGGCTAATTATGGGCAGAAGAAAATATAAAATAAGCATAAGTGTGCAGGTAAACAAGTAAATAAAAAAAACACTGCTGTCCTTATATGCGGCTATAAGTGCCCCTGACCACATGGAGAATAATAAAGCTAGCTTTATATAATATGATTGCATGGGGTCTCTCTCCCATTCCATTAATCTATTGCTAATTTACCAGATATTTCTTTTGGTGGTCAATACTAAAACAACAGAAGAAGACTCTGCTTTTTTCAAAGCAGAGCCTCCCAATCATAATGCAGCATACCCAATATACATGACGAGCACAAGAGCAATTGCTAACTGCCCCCAGAGGATTCTTACTCTTCTCCCCTTTTCGATCCTGACTAATATCATTTCAATCATGCTGATAACCCAAATTCCAACAAGCGCCTTCAGCATATACATGGCAGTAAATGTCTCTACACGCAATAGCATTATTACGCCAGAAAAAATAATGAACAGATACAATAGCCTTGTCATCATATGTATTATTTTCTTTGATGTTACTTGTCCCGTTTTTCCTAAAAGTAAAACAGCAATAAAAAGAACTAATGTGAGCATCCATGAAATGAAGTGGATTTGGCCAAACATCTGCCCACCTCCTTATTAAATAGGATGCACGTTTCTTTCCATTTATAGTAGAGTTTTCGTTAATCTTTTCCAACAGTGTTATGCAACACTCCAATTCCCTCCACTTCTATTTCTATTACATCACCATCACGCAAAAATCTTGCCGGCTTATAGCCCTTGCCTACTCCAGCAGGTGTTCCTGTCGCAATTAAATCCCCAGGTTCAAGTGTCATACCTGCCGATAAGACGCTAATTACTTCTTCAATAGGAAAAATAAAATGCTTTGTATTGGAGCTTTGCCTAACTTCCCCATTTACTTTAGTCGAGATGTCCAAATTGTTTGGATCAGGAATAGCCGATTTCTCGACAATCACTGGTCCAAGCGGTCCACTTCCGTCCAAGCTTTTCCCGATAAAAAACTGCTTATGTCTTGATTGCAAATCCCTTGCGGTAATATCATTCAGAATGGTATAGCCAAACACATACTCTAATGCCTTGTCCTGCGGAATTGCTTTGCCCTTTTTGCCGATAACAACGCAAAGCTCTCCCTCATAATCGAGCTGCTCTGTTACATCACTATGTAAAGGTATTGTTTCCTTTGGTCCGATTACAGTTGTCGGTGCTTTCGTAAACACCATGACATGCTCTGGTATATCATCTTTACTGCCCATCTCTATTGCATGCTCTTCATAATTTTTCCCCACACAAAAAATATTTTTTTTCGGCTTTGGAATTGGGGCAATAAGCTGTACCTCCTCCAGATTAACAAAGCAGTCGCTATTTTCCTTTGCCCATATAGCTACCTCCTTTGCGCCTTCAATAAAATCACTGCCCATTTCAATACATTGAATCATGTCATCTGGAAATGGCCGTCTTCCAGATTTCTTTTCCTCTGCATCATTGAGTGGCAGAATGCTGTTATTCTCCTCATTTAATACGGCAATTACTTGTTTAGCATTATGTAAAGCTGTCGCAAATTTCATGAAATCCCATCCTTATCCTAGATATATAGTTTAATATTTATTTAATTATAAACTTTCAGACAATAGTATTCAAACCTCACTCACAGCCTTCATCCTAAAATGTATGAAGATGAATTTGTCATAGGCCAACCTTCCAGCAGAATAGGTTAAAAGGAGATGGCTCTACATTTGCTGGGCGAATGTATCACACTCCGCAGAAACACCACATAGAATGTAAAGAATCTTATGTAAAGGATGTTGATTATGCCAGCTATTGTAGGAGTCGCACAAGTGATATCCATCGGGAGCAGCTCGATCTTTAATATTGGCGATGTTTATAAGATAATGCCGATTTCTAACGCAAAAACATTTTCTGGTTCTGGTTCATTCAACACAGGTGACGGATTAAATATCACGAATTATAGAAGTGCCACGAACACAACAGATAATGATGGCATTGATCAAGGCAATTTCATGAATGCATAAATTTTTTCTGACATTGGAAAAGGTGATAATGATGAATTATTTCATTCAACAATCAATAACGATACACACAATTAAAATTGGCGGTATTACAAACTCATCTGTTTTTCAAATTGGCAGTTCCGGTATTATTAAACCGAATTCTTATCTTTATAATACTGGCGGATTTACTGAATCAGCACCGAGCGTCACAGAAGAATCAGCACCCTTTACTGGTGTAAATGTGGCAGACGATAGTGTTGTTATGTCACCCTCTGTTCCATTGACAGGACCTTAAGATAACTAAGGAGGTACGAATGATGTCCCAACAATTTTACCATTATGGCGATCAGTTACAATCTTATCTGCAGTACTTAGAAAAAAGAATCGTATCCTTGGAGAAAGCTGTCACTGAACTGACAAAAGAAGTAGCTGAACTTAAAAACAGACCTTCTGTTCGAGTAGATCGTATTGAATACAGCTTTGATCAGCTTAAAGTGGAAACATTGGATGGGACACTCAACATCGGCTTGAATCCGGCTGATTTGCAGAAGATTGAAGAGCTAGCCATTAATCCAGGAAATTCTGTTCAGCCTGGCGGACCCTTTTATCCACCGCAAATAGATCCTAAGCAAATGATGACAAGATCGATGGAGTTGGAGGAAACTCTCCTTACTTATATTCAAATGGAGCTTCCAGAAGTGATTATGAGAAAACAAGCAGAACTGGGTATGGAGGAGGACGAAGCTTACATTGCTTTCATTCAAGAGGATGTAACGAAGCAGCTTCCTACAAGAATACAATTTTATCTGCAGCAACGGACAGCTTCTGGCAATGAAGAGGATACAAATCAGCAAAATGAAGCAGTGATTGCTGCATTGAAGCAGGAAATAGAAAATGGTGTGCAAATTTTCTTAAGCAATATTCCAGATAATGTTAAGGGGAGGAACAAGGAATGAACTTTCAAGTATACAATCGCGAGCTTGCAGTGGGAGATATTAAAATTATCGGTGTATCGAGCTCTTCTGTATGCATTGTCGGGGACGTACAGACAATACAACTTGCGTCCACGTTTGACACACCTGCAGAATCACTGATTATTGGCCCATTTGTGCCGCTAATCCCGAAAGGCTGACAGTATGCTGCAAAGAACTTCTGTTGTTGACCATCTGCGTCTCAATGTTGCTTCCTTTTCATCTACAGTTGAATTCGGAGACATATCTTATTATCAGGCGTTTTCAAGGGCACTTGCCGTACAGAGGGAGAGAAAGACTTTCTTTGGCAATGAAGGACCTTTTGATTATCCCATTTTCTCCGAACCAATTCCGATTCCGCCAATTACAGAAAATATCAATATCATGTACCATCAAACAAAGCCAATTATTAAAGTGAAAACTCTAGATATTACTGCCGTTTCAGCATCATCCTTGCTGCAGGTTGGCAGCACCCGACACATTTTTGCTGAAACGAGGATTAAGCATATAAGACAGCTCGAAAATCATTCTGAAGAATTACAGAACAAGAACATCATTCCCCTCGAGGAGATACATTCATCACCGGGAACTTCTATCAATAACAGAAGTCAATAAACCTAGTTGCCAAACAGCTTTATTATATTTAAAGGAGGGGTTTTTTTGCCTGCCATCGTAGGTCCAGTGCAGATTGTTAACGTTGGAGAGGGAATCGTTCAATTTGGCGATTCATTGTTCATATCTCCAAAGGGAAATTCGAAAGTTTCTTTAGGCTCAGGTGCATCAAACACAGGTGCATTTATCATTACGAATAACGGGTTAAGTGCAACTAATTATATAGATACTAGTCTGATTGACCAGCCGACCTCAGCCAATAATTAGCAGACAGAAGATGAAGAAACATCATTTCCTCCCTCTTCTGTCTTTCGATTTCTTCACCTTCTGCAATTTTGTAGAAGGCTGTTTTTTTATCCATGCCAAATACTTAGCTATTTGCGGATCATCTTGCAGCAGTGCGACAGTATTCAGCCTTACAGCCAACTCTTCATTTGTATATAGGGCATGAATTTGCTTATGGCATGGGATACATAAATCGGCTGTTCCTAAATAAGCCCCACCCATTTCCCTTGGTGTCAGATGATGCGCAGTTGTCTCCACGTCCTCTCTTAAGCATAATTCACATGTGCCAATCTTTTTCTTTACCTTTGCCATATCTGCTTCCTTTCTTAAGAGAAGTGCATGTATATCTTTTTCCCATTTGTGCTAAAATTCATGATTAATATTAACAAATCGGCTGAAAGAAAAGAAGCTGTCCAAAAGCGGACAGCTCCTAAATGCAGTTACATCTGCAAGATATTTGCACCATCAAAGAAAAACAAATACTTCTCATCAATTGGTTTTTTAAGAATTTTTTCAAGTGAATCTGCATACAGGTCAATTTGCACACGGTAGCGAGATTCCAAAACTGGTTTAGCTTCCTGATAACCATCTTTAAATCGGTCTTGAATGGCATCCGTTTTATAATCAAGAAGCACGGTCCCTTTTTCATCTTCAAAATATACGTCGATAATTCCTTGTATAAGAATTGGCTCATCCTCACCTTGCCAATCCGTATAAACAGAGCTTGCTGGGTAGGCGATATTAAATGGTATCTCACGGACAAGCTTTTTGGCATTACGCATACGAAGTCCAAGCTCCGTCTGAAAGAAGGACACAATTTGTCCGACCTCAATTGCCTCTGCCTGTTCTTCTGTTAAAAGCTCTTTTGCTACCATTTCATCCACTAGCAGTAGCACATTCTCCTCGGTAATATCCTCATCCAAGCGAACATGCTGCATAACCATATGCATTGCTGTTCCTTTTTCAGCAGGACTCAGCTTTTTCTCCTGCATAAACTTCGGCCTGTTCCAAATTGTTTTTCTCCGTGTTTGAACTAGCTCTGTTCCGCTTTGCTCATCCAGTCTTTCACTTTGTCTTTTCAGCTCTGATACTGATTGCTTAGAACGATAGATTGTACCTTCTGGGAAGGCATACTTCCAATTAAGCGTGCGCTGGATTTGTTCCTGATATTCAGAGGAAATTTCTACTTTTCTTCCGTTTGTAACCTTTTCCAGCCAGCCTTCTTGTTCCTCTAAGTCCTCAGCAGTAAAAGCAAGCAGCTCTTCCTTAGGTAAAATCCGTATTTCCCAAGATGATGGATGGACAGAAACCTCTCCTTTATCCAACCAGCTTTCCAAATGAATATCTGCTGCATCTTTATGTCTTACAAGTGCTGGTCCTATCCAATCCAAATAAGAGCGTGCAGAAGCCCTGTCGAATTCATTAAGAAGCCAATTGGAGTGGCCTGCCGCCTGTGCCCATTTCAGCTTGGACTTTTCAATATCTTTGACAGAACCGACTAGCACCAATTTCTCTTTAGCCCTTGTCAATGCAACATAAAGTACCCGCATTTCCTCTGCTAGAAGCTCCATTCTCTTTTTCTTCACAAATGCTATTTGTGGTAAAGAAGGATAAGAAATACGCTTTTTGGCATGAATATACTTCGTTGCAAAGCCAAGATCCTTATCAAGCAAAAACGGCTTGCGGAGATCCATCGTATTAAATTCTCTTCCAATACCTGCAAGGAAAACAAAGGGAAACTCCAGCCCTTTACTGCTGTGGATTGTCATAATCCGCACAACATCTTCTTGCTCTGTCAATGCCCTTGCAGCTCCAAGGTCGTTTCCTCTGTCTCTCATTCTTTCAATAAAACGCAAGAAACGGAACAGCCCGCGGAAAGAGGTGGATTCATATTGACGAGCACGATCAAACAAGGCTCTTAAATTAGCCTGTCGCTGATTCCCGCCAGGCAAACCGCCAACAAAATCATAAAAATGAGTGTCTCTGTACAGTCTCCATACTAAATCCGACAAAGCTCCTCGCCTTGCTTCTGTTCGCCATTCATGGAGCATACTAAAGAATGGTGCAATTCTTTCATACACCGCTTCTGTATTTGCTGTCCTTGCTCCCATAAAAGCTTTGACAGCATCATAAAATGCCCCCTGCTTTTGGGCAATTCGGATTTGACTCAGCTCTTCTTCCGTCAAGCCGACAATTGGTGATCGAAGCACTGCAGCTAGTGGAATGTCCTGATACGGATTGTCGATTACCTTCAGTAATGACATCATGATATTCACTTCGGTCGACTCAAAATAGCCTGTTGTCAAATTAGCATATGTCGGGATATTAAACTGCTTTATTTCCTCCATAATAGCAGGTGCCCATGTCATGGAACGCAAAAGAATGACCATATCCTTGTACATCACAGGTCGGTAAGATTTCGTTTTTGCGTCATACACCTCCTGCTTTTGGTCGAACAGCTCCTTCATTTTTTGGGCAATCACGCGCGCTTCCAGCTGAGACTGTTCCAATTCCAATGCATCAAATTCGCTGTCTTCTCCTTCTGCTTCGTCACTTGATACAGAAGTATTCTGATTGACGAGTGCCAGTTCAATCGGATAGATGGTCTCCTCTGGATATGAAGCTCCCTTTGCCAGTTCTGCGTCCCTGTCATATTCAATTTCCCCGACTTTAACACCCATTATCTGTTTGAATAAATAGTTTGTACCATCCAAAACTTCTCTTCTACTGCGGAAGTTCCTTGCAAGGTCAATCTTATAACCAGCATCTTCGTCTTCCTGGAAGCGATTATATTTAGCTAGAAACAAGTTCGGTTCTGCAAGGCGGAATCGATAAATGGACTGCTTCACATCGCCAACCATAAACAGATTGCCAGCTGATTCGCTGTCTGCTGTCACAAGCTGGAGAATAGATTCCTGCACCATATTGACGTCCTGATATTCATCGATCAGTACTTCTTTAAACTGCTTGCGGTAATATAAGGCTGCAACAGAAGGCTCTAATTCCGTTGTTTCTGAATTACGTAATATTTCCAAGCAATAATGCTCAAGGTCTGCAAAATCAACTAAGCCCTTTTCCGATTTCATTTTCTGGAACCGTTCAGAGAAGGCTGCAACAAGCCTTGTCAATGTTTCCACATGGACCTTCATTTCTCGCATATCCTTGATAAAGCCTTCAGGCAGTCTGCCAAATAATTCACTTTGCATTTCCTGCAGTATTTTCTTGGCTCTTTCTCTTATCTTCTGAGCTTCTTCTATTAAAGCAGGGTCGTACTCGTCTCCCTTGCAAGCCTTGGCTCTAGAAAACTTCAAGCCTTGCATTGCTTCATATAATGTTTTCCATGAGTCGTTTTTCGCTTGTTGAATAATGTCCAAAAGGCTTAAATCATCAAGGAAATTACTTGCCCTTGGCGAAGGCCCGCCCGGCCGCTTCGTCAATTCCAAACCATATTCCAAAAGCTGTCTGACACCATCCAATTGAAGCTCTATACTTACAAGTAGCTCTTTAGCAAAAGGAAGCTCTTCTATTGCCGCTGACTCTTCTATGTCATACATTTGTGCCAATGACCCTAAATAAGCAGATGGAGACGGATTTGCCCGCGAAAAGTCATACACTTCCTGAATGATTTTTTGAAGAGCATCATCACTTCTGTCATTTGTGAAAGCATCAACCAAATCGAAGAAAGCGAGATTCTCATCCTTCCCATATTCTTCTTCAAACAGGTCTTCCACACATTCATCTCGCATTAATTGTGCTTCTGTTTCATCTGCTATTCGGAAGCCTGGGTCAAGATCAATCATGTAATAATATTTTCGAATAACCTCTAGACAAAAGGAATGGATTGTTGATATATGTGCTTTATTTAATAAAGCCAATTGTTTCTTCAGATGCTGAGATTTCGGATTAGCATTGATTTCCTTTTCCAGCACATCTCCTATTCGATGCTTCATCTCTGCAGCCGATGCATTTGTAAATGTAACGACAAGCAGTTCATCAACATTAATTGGGTTGTCTGAAACAATTTTGCGAATCATTCTTTCTACAAGAACTGCTGTTTTTCCTGAACCGGCAGCTGCCGCTACTAAAATATCGCTGCCGCTCAGCATGATCGCTTTCCATTGGTCATCTGTCCACGTGGCATCCACTGGTTTCTCTGGAATATCAATAATTTTCATTTGCATTTGCCTCCTTTCTAATTAATTCAAGTGCTTCTTCCTTCGAGAAGGTTTGCAGTTTTCGATATTGGTTTGATTCAAGCCCCTCATCAAACTGGCAAACAGACTTAAATGAACAAAAAGTACATGGCGACTTTTCCTTCAGCTGATATGGAGCAATCTCCACATTCCCGCCGATAATTTTGTTACCTGTTTCCACATATTTATGACGAACAAATTTCTGAAGAGAAGAAAAGTCCTCCCTGCTGGCAACCTTAGAGCGCTTCGTCAATGTGCCGTCTGTTTTAACACCTGCTGGCACAATCGGAGAATCTCCTTTTTCAAGACTGCCGTCCATCAGCTTAATTACATCCTCTTTACCGAGCATCAAGCCATTCATCTTAAATTTTTTGAACAACTCCTCCTCGATTTCATCAAGAGTCAAGACTTTTTTAGTGCTCAAGACTGGATTATGAACATGGAAGTACAATACTCCAGCAGGATTTGCCTCCTTTTCTACAAGGATGCTGCTGTTTGAAATGATAAGATCCAGGTATGTCAGCATCTGTAAAGACAGACCATAATATACTTCGTTCATGTTCAGCTCATGTGCGCTCGATTTATAATCAATGACACGCAAGTATACTTCATTATCGAGCTCTGCCTTGTCCACACGGTCAATTCTTCCCACTAGCTCCATTTTCGTACCGTTTCTTAGTGAAAAGCCCATTGGCGGAAGCTTTCCTTTTGGTCCAAATTCCAGCTCTAAATCAATCGGAGCAAACCCGCTGTATTTCGCATGCTCACTTAAGATAAAGGATGCTCGGCTGATAATCTGTTCAAGCTTTCTTTTAATATAATGGTGCCTGTTCGTGCTAAGCAGTATTTCATTTTGCAATTTCGGTGCCAGCATTTCAACTGCATCCTTTGCAAGCATCTCACACTGCTCTTTTGTCAGGTCAGACCACATCATGTTTTCATGCAATACTGTTTCGGCAATGTATTTTAAGGCAGCATGAAATAAATCTCCAATTGCCGGAGCCTCCAGCCTGTATACTTGTCTTTCCTTCAGCTTTAGTCCATGTGTGGCGAAATGAGAGAACGGGCATGACTGAAACAATTCCATTCTTGAAACACTAGCTGTTATGCTTTCCCCATAGAGCATTGTGCTCGTTTCATCTGCTAATGAGCTCGTTCTGTTTTGATATGTCAGGCTTGAGAATACCTTTTTAGCAGCTGCCCTCCATTGGTCGTTTTCTATATAGGCATTGTAAACATCCCACCAAAAATCATAAATCGGATAATGTCTTTTCTTTAGCTGGAGCTGACCATTTAAATAGGACAAGCTTGTTTTTAAGTCAACCGCATAGCCTAGCTGACCCAACTCAGATAATTCCTTCGGATCTGCCATAAAGTAAAGCGTCTTTGCTTCAGGAACAAGATCACGCATCCGTTTTACATATAAGGATGGCAGTAATGACTTGCCTTCGTCATTTGCCAGCGGATATGTTAAATATAATCGTTCAGAGGCAGAAGTGAATGCCTTGTATGCAAGAAACTCTTCATCAAGCAATCTCGTTTTGCTTGTCGGTGCAAGCTTCATGCCAGCTTCAACAAGACTTTCTCTGTCACTGTCTGCAAATATTCCGTCATCTGTAAACTTAGCAGGAAATACCCCTTCATTCAGACCGATTACAAATGCTGCCTTTATCCTGCCCAGACGAGAGTTTTCTAAATCAGCAATTAACACCTGGTCAATTGCCGGCGGAACTAAGGAAAACTTTAAGGTATCAAGTCCTGCATCCAATATGGTCGCAAATTGCTTTCTTGCCATTTCCTCTTCTCCAAGAATTTCTACAAATTGATCAAGCAAATCTACAATACTATTCCATGCCTGGTCATGCTCGCCTGCTTTAACAAGCTCCCCCTTCTCTTCCAGCTCGGCCTTCCATAAATCCATTTTTTCCGGAACCTCAAGCTCTTCTAAATAAAGATACAATGCTTCACACTTAGCTCTTCCTGTCTTGGCCCTCTTTAACCTGTTCGCCAGCCGCATTATTGGCGCAGCTAAGGAGAGACGAAGTTCATTCAGCTCCTGCTCCATCTGCTTCTCACTGTCTGTCTGAACGCCTTGATCCCATTCAAGCCCTTGGAATCTCCTGTATTTCCAGCGCTCTTTTCTTGTCCACTTATCTCCTTTTATGCCGTATGCCAAGCAATAGTTTTCCAGCTTATCTACCTTTTCTCTTATATTGCTCTTACGCATATGCAATGGAAACAGCAGCTCTGTCTTAACCGCCCTAAACACAGGCTCATACCGCCAGTTTGTTTCAATAATTTCCAATGTAGAGCGAATTAACTCGACAAGCGGATGAAAATGCATCGTTCTTTTCTGGTCAATAAAAAAGGGAATTTCATAATCTGCAAAAATAGTCTCTATGATATTTTGGTATTCACCCGTATTACGGGATAAAAGGCTGATGTCGCGATAGCGGTAGCCCTGCTGTCGAATAAGCTTCTTGATTTCCCGAGCAACGCCCTCAATTTCTGCTCGTGGATTGACACTTTCAGCAAAACGCACAGCAGAATCTCCTGAATAAGGAACTGCCGGTCTGCTGTCAAAATGCGCTTCAATATGTTTAAGGGATTCGTGCAAATCCCTGTGTATCTCACCAAAAAATTCCTCTTCTACTTCAACACCCAGTTGTTTTGCAAATGAGTAAATTGTTGCGTAGGTTTCCTTTGACATTCTGAAGAGATCTAACTCATTTGCAAAACTGTTTCTGTCAGGCTCGTCCACTGTAAAGGTAATGGTTACATTCTTACATGTCTGAATAAGCTGCTGAAGGATTAAATACTCCTGTGGCGTAAAGCTATAAAAGCCATCAATAAAGACCTCTGCCTTTTTTAAATATTCCGAGCTGCTGATTTTCTCTGCAAGTAAGCGGAAATAATCCTCTCCATCAATATATTTTCCAAGCATGTTTTCCTCAAAGCTTTGGTAAATAATCTCTAAATCATGCAGTTTATCCAAAAGAGCTCTATCTGTATTTCCTGCTTCAGCAATACCCTGTTGTCTGCCACCGAGTTCCTCTGGTGTCACACAATATCTCCTGAATTCTGTAACTAGCTGTTCCACTTGGCCAATAAAACCATTCTTATCTGCCACCTTTTTGAATAATGACAGTTCCTCTTTCTTTTCTTCAATAATGCTGCGGATGAGCATGCTGATACCGACACTGTTTATATGCTGTCTGGAGATGCCTCCTGTTTCCTGCAATACTCTCCAAGCAAGTCTTGTAAAACTGTACACTTGGGCACGGAACATGCCGCCAAGTCCTTCACTTCCTGCTAAGTTTTGATCTGACATAAATGTCATCTGATCTGGTACTAAATAGATAATAGGATTACCTTCCGGATCTGCAAACAGCTTTTCCCGAATAGAATCTATACAAAAGGCAGTCTTGCCGCTGCCTGATCGTCCAGCTAATAATCTAACAGACATAATTGCCTCCTCGAACACTTAATTTCTCTTTTTATAATATCATAGAAACAAATGTTTGCCCTACTAAAGAATACTCCTAGCACTTGCCAATATTTTCACTGAACCCTCTCTTTCATTCAAAAAAAAATAGGAGCTCATATGAGCTCCTATTCTTAAAAATCAAACTGAATATCACGGAGCGGCCAGTACCGTAAGCTGACTTTTCCGACTACCTGATCAATGTTAATAAATCCAAAATGTCTGCTGTCCCAGCTGCCTAAACGATTATCTCCAAGAACAAACAGCTTTCCTTGTGGCACTGTTTTTTCTCCTGTGATTTCTTCAAGAGTAAAGTCGCCTGTCAGCTTTCCAGCACTCACTTGACTTCGGTAAGCATCCAAAAAATTCTCTTCGTACTTTTCCCCATTAATATAAAGGTGATCATCCTTATATTCCACCTTATCTCCTGGAATACCTATCACCCTTTTAACATAGTCTTCTTTATCATTCGCATGGAAAACGATCACATCAAAATGATGGAAATCACTGACTTTATAACCGATTTTATTGACGACCAATTTATCCCCGTCCTGCAAGGTAGGCATCATCGATTCGCCTTCCACCACGTAATTAGAGAAGAAGAATGCCCGAATAATGACAAAGATGACAATTCCGATAGCAAATGCTTTCAACCACTCTATGCCCTCTCTTTTTATTGCTTCTTTCAAATGCTATCTCCTCCATGCCCTTGTATAAACATTAATTCCCTTGTTCTCTTTCTTTTTCCGCAGTAACATTCATTCTGGCCTCGACCCTTTTTCCTACAAACCATAACACAAAAATTGCAATGGCAACAGGAATTGTACGAATCGGCTGTGTAATCATTGCCTGCAGATCATAACCAATAAAGCTGATGGTAATAATCATCACAAGTTTACCGGCAACAACGGCGAGAAAGTACTGCTTCACCTTTATCCGGGAAAGTCCTGCTACAATATTCACTAATGCTGAAGGGGTGAAGGGAAAGCACAGCAGGATAAATAACGGCCCAAATCCATGCCTCTCTATCCATATCATTAGCTTTTGTACTTTCTTATGATTGCGAATAAAGCTTAAAAGCCTCTTTTGGCCATACTTTCTGACAAGCAAGAAGACAAGCAGTGCCCCTCCGCAAGTGCCTATCCAGGAAAACAGAAAGCCAAGCCAGAAACCAAAGGCATTTACATTTGCCAAAATGAACAGAAAAAGTGGCAAGAAGGGAACAAAAGATTCTAGCAATGGCAGCAAAATGCCTGGTAATGGACCAAATGCCCGATAGCTTTCTAATAATTGCATAATATTTTCTAGTGTAAACCATTCTTTTAATGTAGCTATATCCATAACGAAAACTCCTTGGCAAATCATTTCAAGCAGATTTATTTCTGTGGACGACTTATTGCTTTCTTGTAAGTGGGCTTATATACCAGTTATTAGAGTTTATGCCTAAAGTCTCTCATTTATTTTGATAAAAAATCCTGAATTTCAGCCCTATTTGTTTCTATATCTACACCGAGAACGGCAGCCCCATTGACCCTCAGATCCTGATATGTACCGTCTACCGGTATTCTCAATGTTTCTACCTCTTGGTTTTTATGGCGAATTAAATCAGATCCTACATAAAGTATATCTTTTGTATTCATGCTCGTATTAATATAAGGCATCATGACGCCCGCCAATTTAGGCAATTTTGCGACAGTCTGTACACCCGAAATTTGAGAGGCAAGTGCCTCGAGAGTCTTTTGCTGTCTTTGGACCCTTCCAAAGTCAGAGATAGCGTCATGTCTAAAGCGCACATATCCGAGAAGCTGCTTCCCATTCAGCTTTTGCAACCCTGGCTCCAATGTAACCCCAATGTTTTTAGACATTTTCTTCTCCACATCTATTTCAACACCATCTGGAAACGCCTCATCAATAAGTGTCTCAAACCCTTGGAAATTAACAATAGCATAGTATTGGAGATCAACATCAAAGTTTTCCTTAATAGTTTGTCTCAACAGCTCTGGTCCACCTCTTGTAAAAGCTGTGTTTATTCTGTCTTTTCCATATCCCGGTATATCAACATACATATCCCTCATTAAGGAGATTAGCTTATAGGTGCCCTTGTCTGGATGAAACTGGGCTACCATGATGGTATCTGTACGTGATTGCTTGTCTCCTTCTCTGGCATCACTTCCTAAGAGCAGGACATTTGTACCGCCGTACTGGTCCTTTTCCCCGTTAAACTCATATTCAACCTTTTCGATTGCACCATTATCCAGTGCCTTTTTTTTCCCTGCGTTATACTGAACAAATATGTACACAGCCGCAAATATTACTAGCAAGACAAGAAACAAAAAAAAGACTCTGCCTTTTCGTAACTTTCTTTTCTTCTTCCTTGTTTGTCTATATTCTGATCTCTCCATCCCTTATTGTTTCCTTTCTTTCTTCATTCTTATATCTATTTAACGTTTAATTATCAACAAAAGTTTCTTCTTCAAATTGTTGCCTTTAAAAGTAATAAATAATCCTTATTCTTAACAGTCAGAAATTTTTCTGCGTTTTTAGGTATTATCTATTATCTTATCAGATAAATAGATATGCAAACATTTAATTTCCATATTTTTTATTTACATTTCAGTAATATTAAAATAATTTACGACTATTTACCATACATAAATACCTTCATAAATAGAAGGAAACGATAAAAAAAACGCCTGCCGACAATGGCAAGCGTTAAACATTGAATAAACACCTTTGAAGATGCTTGTTTCACTTCAAGCAGGGAATATTAATTTTCCTTTTAATACAATAGCAAATTTTCTATTTGCTTATAAATACTCAATAAACCAGTTATTAATATAATCCAAGCGGGATATGCGCAATGTTGGTTTGCCGCTTCTGGACAGCTCGTGGTTAGATTCTGGGAAACGGACAAATTCCGTTGTCTTTTTCTGCTTTTTCAGTGCTATAAACAGCTGCTCTGCCTGCTCAATTGGGCAGCGGAAATCCTTTTCTCCATGCAAGATTAACAATGGTGTTTCCATATTATTCGCATATGCTAGCGGAGAATGCTTCCATAGTGTTTCTATATCATTTAAATCAGCTTTGATTTGCCATTCAGAGAAATAATAGCCAATATCACTTACTCCGTAGAAGCTGATCCAGTTAGAAATAGAACGCTGTGTGACAGCGGCTTTAAAGCGGTTTGTATGGCCGACAATCCAGTTTGTCATGAATCCACCATAGCTGCCTCCTGTTACTCCCAAACGTGTTTCATCAATAAAATCAAAGTTTTCTAAGGCGAAATCAACGGCATCCATGATATCTTCATAATCCTTTCCACCATAATCACCTCTGACCGCATCAACAAAGTGCTGACCATATCCGTGACTTCCCCGTGGATTAATGAACAACACAGCGTATCCATTTGCTGTAAGTGTCTGAAACTCATGGAAATACGAGTTAGCATACATCGCATGTGGACCACCATGGATTTCAAGAACAAGCGGATATTTTTCTCCTTCTTTAAAATCAGCAGGCTTCATTAGCCAGCCATGCAGGTCCCAGCCATCTCTGGATGTCAGTTCAATTGGCTCTGCCGCAGCAAATATATGCGTTTTTGCAAACTCTTTATTAACATCTGTCAGTTTTTCTACCCCACCTGTTTCCAGGTTCAGACTGTATAGATCACCTGGTTCTGTTGGTGTGCTGATTGCTACGATCGCCTGCTTCAAGCTTCCGCCTGTGGAAAGTCCGTACACATGCTGATTATCAATCAAGCTCGGATAAATTTCGCCATCTTCATTGCCAAAGTAAACGATCGTATTGCCGTGATCTGATGCAAGGAAAACAAAGCTTCTGTTGTCTTCACCCCAGAGGATTCCTGGTGTCACAGTTCCCTGCTGAAAATCGCCAATTGCAAAATCGCCGACATTGACGTCCCAGCCTTCCGTTAAACAGCGAAGTGCCTCAGTTTGCAAATCATAAGTGTATATTTTGGACAATGTCGCATTTTCATATTCGCGGCCGCTGCCGATGATTCCGATTTTTTGGCTATCAGGCGACCATGTTACTCTGCCGTACTGGCCATTTCCTGCCGTTATCTTTTTCCATTCTTTTGTTTCTAATGTGTACAGATATACGTCTGCAGAAAAACTGAAATCCTTGTCCTCACTTTCGTCTGCAGTGATAGCAAGATATTTTCCATCAGGAGACCAGCTTTGCAAATGATAGTCATTTTCTCCTGAAGTAATTTCCTTAAGCTCGCCTGTTTCTTTATTGATGACAGCAACATGGCTGTAGCTTCCATCCCAAAAGCCGGCACTGTCTGACTTATACTTCATTTTATCAAATGCTAAAGCAACTGGTTTTTTTTCTGTCTTTTCTTTCCCTTCTTTATCTTGCAGGCTTTCATCTTTTCCAATACTTGTTTGAAATGCTAATTCCGTTCCATCGGCTGACCAAACAGGGTTTGATGCACCATTGCGCACAAAAGTAAGCTGTTTTGCTTCTCCTCCATTTTTGTTTAACACAAAAATTTGGTTTTTGCCGCTGCGATTAGATACAAAAGCAATTTCCTCTCCATTGGGCGACCATCTTGGTGATGTATTGCGATGTTCTCCAAATGTCCACTGCAATGTTTGACCGCTTTCCTCTAAGCTTTGATAAAAAATATTGGAATAATAAGCATCCTTTTCTTCAGAAATTCCTGTTTCCACATACAAGAATCCTTTTTTATCTGGACTTACTTGTGGATCTACGACTGATTTCAATCTGTATAAATCATCTGATGTTATCTTTTCCCATTCTCCCATATACACTCTTCCTCCCTTTATTAGCTATTTATTATTTCGCCATTAGAAATAAATTCCCCTTCAAGACAAAATGCATTTAATTTAATTTTTGAAGAAAAATAAGCAAAGCCATAAAAATCATAAACCAGCTTGAAAGGACCATGCAAATATTGTACTATTTGAATAGAACGCTTGTTCTTATTATGATTACAAGGAGAAGATTATTTATGACACGCATTCCGGAGAAGGATAGATATATCATGGAGCAAGCCATTTACCTGCCCATGCTGTTAACCGTTCTAAACCGCGATCTCCTTACAATCAAAAAGAGCAATTTCAAGCTAAAGCAGCCTTACATTGATCTGGTAGAGCTAACAATGAAAACAATACATACGGAGCTGCGAAAAACTAAGGAATATATGCAAAAGCATAAGATGAAGGTAGAAGAGGTAAAAAGAGATGAAGCCTTTACAATGTATTTATTCTTATATAATGGCTATGAAGAGTATCATAATTATTTCAACCCAAGACTTCGCAATAGAGTACAGGAGCTTTTGGAATACTATCTATATAGACGTCATACCGGCTAAAAAAGCTTGTCCTATTGGATTTTAAAGCGGCTTTTCGCTGTCTTCCTGGTTATGGCGTATTTTTGTCTGCAGCAAATTTGTTCTTAATATTTGGTTGTTAAAAGTATGAAAGGAAACGTTAATGGATAGTCTCCGATTATTACGGAATATGACAGTGGTTTTTCCTCCTCCTTCTATTATTCTGTCCGAAATATGATGAAGAAAGAACCACATGCAGGCATGGTTTGTAGGAGAGTGTGTGGGAAATGCGTATATGGTGCTCTTGGAATCAATTGAAATTGGCAGCTTATGCTTATAGTTCATGAGCACTCTCGTTCCTTTTCGTTTCCCTTCATATGTGCATCCGAAATACTCACAGCTTCGCTTAATAATTTTGCTTGGAGGCAATTTGCACATATAAACGTTAGCACCTTCATATATTTTGGAATAAACATCACCATTCTTTTGTAATTCAGGCAGGATTGCTAGCGTATGATAATTTACTTCATATAAATCAAGATTATTCTTTTTTTCAGACATTTTTATAACTCCTTTCTTTAAGCTGGATTGCTAAATATATAGAGTATTCTCATAATATAGCATGCTGTTTTTCAGATTTGTAAACAGATTGAAAATTGTCTTAAATAATTCAAAATTCCGCCCCATTTTCTAAATTTTTAAATAATATCGTTGATATTTTCATTTTTCTGCCATATAATATTAAAAAGGCATCAGGGGTGAGTCGAATGAATGAAAAGTCGTACACTGAGTTAACTAAGTTAAGTGCTATGAAGAAACAAAAAGCGCAAGAGACTTATGTGAAAGAACTTTACATTGACATGCTGCTTGTTGAAATCCAATGGAATCTAGAAAAAGCAAATTTAATGACTCAAATTGATCACGCCATAGACGAAAGAAATGAAGCTGAATTTATTCGGCTGAGCAAACAATATACACAATTATGTAAGCGCTTCGATAACTAATCCTGTTGAAGGTGTCTATGGGAATCTCCCATAGACGCCTTCTTTTTTTAAGAAAGGGCTAAGCTCCTACTTGAGCTTAGCCCTTTTCCTCCTTTTAATTTTCACTGTTTTTCTGCAGAATGCTTTTTTCCTCAAGTACAGATATTCTTTCAAGCATAGTAGGATGACTATAGCGGAACACTTTCACAAGAAATGGTGGATTTACCTCACTGAGCCCTGTTTTAGCAAGCTTTTGGAAGGTAGTAATCCCCGCTTCTGGATCACTCGTCAATTGGACCGCATAATTATCTGCCCGTTTCTCCTCATATCTCGAAACAATATTAGTTAGCGGATTTACTGCAAACAGCAGCATCGAGATTAACAGCAGGATTAATGGAAATGATTGATAATCCTCCACTCTTGAAATTTTAAGGGCATCCCCCCACTTACTTACTAAAACATTCATCAGCTTATAAATAAAATACAATCCGAAAAATGACAGCACAAGCGAAAGAGCAATTCCATAGTAAATATGCTTTTCAACATAGTGTGCCATTTCGTGAGCCATAACAAATAATATTTCATTATCCTTTAGCTCTTTTGTGGTCGTGTCCCAAAGGACAATTCTTGAATTGGAGCCTATTCCTGTTACATAAGCATTTAAAGCATTTGTCTTATCTGACATATTTACCTCAAACACATGTTCAGCGGGTATGTTTGATTCTTTTGCCAATGCAAGAATTTTCTCCTCCAGCTGCTTATCACTCAAGGCAGTAAAGTTGTTATACAGCGGGTCAATAATAACGGGCTGAATAAATGTCAAAAACAAAGTGAACGGAACAGAAAGCAGCCAAGCGTACAGCCACCAACGCTTTTTACTTTTGTTCATCAGCCAGTACAGGACGATAAAAATCACAAACATTATTACATAATTCACCCAGAAATCAATCAATTCATCCTTCATCCAGGAAGGAAAGCTCTGTGTAGAAATATGATAATCCGTTGATACCTTATGACCGATATAGCTTAATGGAAAAGTTGCTATATATGCCATAAGATTAAGCCAAAAGAGATAAATCGCCTTTTGGATGATTTTATATTTACCTGAATCCTCGCCCCATTTTCGAAATGCTTTTGAAAAACCAAACAGCAGGATAAACAAATAGATTAACCATTCCAAAGGAGTCGATATAAAAAACATAAAGTTTTTTAGTTTAGAATATTCATCACTTAAAGCAAGCTCTCTGGTGTTCAAAAAAGTAGCTGGATCTGCAGCCGTTCCTTGAAATTCGAAGGGGAGCTTCGAGTCCGCAAAATAAAACAAGTACCAATAAAAAAACAAGCCGTACACGATGAATAATAATACTGAATAAAAACCTAGTTTCCTTGCCATTATGCCCCTCCTTGCCTTGTACAACCTTATTACTATTAATAAGACTAAGAGGCGGCATTTAGAACAAGAAGTTTTTGCAGCATCATTAAAAAAAGTACTGGGAAGCGGCCCCAGTACTTTTTTTGCCATTTAATATATTAAGTGGATAAAATCTTCCTTCGTTATATTACCAAAATAATGCTTAATCGATGTTTCCTCAAGCGCCTTTTCTAGTTCACTTCTGTCATATCGCAAGCCAGTCAGTTTAGTCTCGATGTCGGCAACATCACCAACCCCAAAGAAATCACCGTATATTTTACAGTTTTTGATAATACCTTTTGCCACATCAAAACGAACGTCAACTTGTCCAACAGGGAAACGATGGGAATGCTGAAGATTAAATCTTGGTGATTTACCATAGTTCCAATCCCAGTTTTGATAACGCTCTTTGGAAATGGCATGGATGTTTTCCCAATCCTGCTCTGTCAAAACATACTCCTGAATATTTTCTTCTCCCTCAAACAAGTAGTTCAAGATTAGGCTCTTGAATTCTTCAATACTAATTTGCACCTTTAAGAATTCAGAAATATTGGCAACCCTGCTTCTAACAGATTTTATCCCTTTAGATTCAATTTTATCTTTTCTAACCTTTAATGCAGACACAATATGGTCCATTTCAGAATCAAACAAAAGGGTGCCATGGCTGAACATTCTTCCTTTTGTGGAGAATTGAGCATTACCCGAAATCTTTCTGCCTTCTGCCAATAAATCATTACGGCCGCTTAATTCTGCATTCACACCCATGCTTTGCAATGCCTTAACAACAGGCTCTGTGAATTTACGGAAGTTATGAAAACTGTCACCGTCGTCCTTTGTTATGAAGCTGAAGTTCAAATTGCCTTTATCATGATAAACTGCACCGCCGCCAGACAATCTTCTAACTACGTGAATACCGTTTGATTCGACATAATCTGTGTTAATTTCCTCAATTGTGTTCTGGTTTTTGCCGATGATGATAGATGGTTCATTTATATAAAACAATAGGTATGTCTCATTGATATCTAGATTTTTAAGCGCATATTCTTCAATAGCCAAGTTGATGCGCGGATCTGTGATGCCTTTATTATCAATAAAAAGCATATGTACACCCCTCTTTTCATTCTTCTAATTAAAATATATCATAACTTCTAATAAAAGAATATTTAGTCCTTATATACTATAACTAAAATTCGTCGAATTAGCACTTTTTTTGTCCCTTTTTTTGTTATTAAAATCAGTAAATTTGTAGATTTAAAATATTTCAAAGAAAAAGGTCGGGCTTTTCACCCGACCATATCCTTTATTCTGCCGCCGCTTCTGTAAACTGGCGTCTATAAGCAAATGTAAAATAGATAATTGTTCCTGTAATAAAGAAGATTGGATACAATGCTAGAATCCCTGCATTATGCCACATAAACGTAAAGTCTCCCGTTGAAATGACAGATCTCAATCCTGCAACAGAATAAGACATTGGCAGGAGCGCATGAACATGCTGCATGAAATCAGGAATTAACTCCAATGGGAATGTTCCGCCACTTGTTGTCAACTGGAATATCAACAGAATAACAACGATAAAACGGCCGGGATTCCCCAAAATTGTAACAAAGAACTGAATGATCGAAAAGAATACGAGACTCGCAATGATTGTAAACAGAATAAACAATGGAATGCTTTGCACTTCCATATCCAACACGACAATCAGTACAAATGATGCCACTAATGCCTGTAGAATTCCGACACCTGCGAGAATAACTGATTTACTCAAAAACCAGCGCAGACCGTTTTTAGGAACTCCTTCTGGTTCATTAAAAGAGAATACAATAGAAAGCATTAATGCACCGACAAACAGTCCTAAAGAAATGAAATAAGGTGCTAAGCCAGTTCCATAGTTCGGCACTTCTGATACTTTCTCATCTGAAACAGTAATAGGTGCTGCCATCATATCATACGTTTTGTCATCAGAATGGATGGAGCTGGCATCATTAGCACCATCTGCAAGCTTTTCTGACAGTTCCTTGCTGCCATCTGATAATGATGACGTTCCATCCGCAAGATCCTTCGATCCAGCTTCCAGCTTACTTGTTCCGTCTGATAACGCTGCTGAACCTGTGGACAATTGATTCATACCTGATAACAGTGAATTCATTCCAGTTACAAGCTCGTTTGAACCACTTGCAGCCTTAGCAAATTCTGTTTCGTATTTACTCATACCTGCAATAAACTGCTCTTGCCCTGCAACCTGCTTCTTAGAGCCTGCCTCCAATTCGGCACTGCCATCTGCAAGCTGTTGAGCTCCTGCTTGAAGCTGCTTAGAGCCTGCACTTAAATCTGTTAAACCAGCAGATAAGCTTTGGCCACCTTGAGCCAATTGATCTGCCCCTTGTTGCAGCGCCTGTGTGTTTGCAGCAATATTGCCACTGCCATCCACCAGACTTTGAAGTGCTGCCTCTAATTCCTGCTTCTTATCATCAGGCAGTCCTTCAAGCATTGGAAGAATTGAATTAACCGTATCTTGAACTTGCTTAGCACCAGCATTCAGCTGTGATGCTCCATCAGCCAAGGCTTTAGAATTGCTGCTCCATTCTTGAAGTCCTGATGTCAGTGTAGCAGAACCAGCTTGTAATTTATCTGTTCCGTTTATCAATGCAGGGATGCTGCCCTCAAGCTTTTCCGCCCCATCTTTTGCAGAGGTAATCCCAGCTAATATGGATGAATCTCCCTCTTTCAGCTGTGATGCAGCACTGGAAAGATCCTTCTGACCATCTTGGAGCTGTCCTAATCCGCTTGAAAGACTTTCTGCACCTGTTAATACCTCTTTCGCACCAGAATTGGCAGCATTCACTCCATCTGTAAATTCAATTGATTTCCCAGCAAGTGTCTTCAAGTTTTTGTAAACTTCTTGTGAGCCTTTATTAACCTTGTCTGTTCCATCACTAAGATCCTTTGCCCCAGTACTTGCATCTTCAAGTCCTGATGCCATTTCACTTATATTTTCAAACACAGATTTCGCATATGTTTCTGTTACTTCCTTACCTACACCCTCTTTAATTTTTTCAACGGCAGAATTGCCAATTTGAGAAGAGATAAAGTTAAACCCAGGGTTAGAAACATATTTTAAATCCAATTTTTTTGGATTGTCATCAAGCAGGGTTGTCGCGTTTTCGGAGAAATCCTTAGGAATCTCAATCAGCATATAATATTTTTGATTTTCTAAATCCCTATAGCCTGCCTTCCTATCTACAAATTGGAAGTCAAACTCCTTGCTCTCTTTCAGATTGTCGACTAAGTCTTTGCCGACCTCCAACTTTTCACCATTCATTTCTGCACCACTGTCCTCATTCACGACAGCAACAGGCAGCTTTTCCAAGTGTCCATATGGATCCCAAAACGCCCAAAGGTAAATTCCTGCATATAATATCGGGATAAATATGATTGCCAGGATGGAAATGAGCTTCATCCTGTTTTTAAATATGGACGAAAGCTCTGCTTTCAATAAATTTTGTTTCATCATAACCACTCCGTTTTACTGACCATTTTGTTCATATAGTCATTTTTATTCCTAAAAAAGAGGACTATCTTATAGACAATCCCTCTAATAAGGATCTTTCAACCGTTAAGGCTATTTCCTCAGCCTGAAGAGGAGTATGATTCTTCTCCCAATCAAAAATCAATGAAATATACAGCTTAAAGATAATAAATGAAGTCAATTCAGGATCACACTGCTTTATTTCTCCTTTATTAATTGCTTCCTGCACATGCCCCTTCATATAGTTGAGTATGGCATTCTCAAGTCGGTTTATAACTTCCTTCACTTCCAATGTTCCCATTTCCTTTTGCTCTTCAAACAACTTTATTGTAAGCTGATGCTCTTTTCTGTATTCTAGCATCCTCATAATGGTGCGGTGCACATTGTCCATAAAGGTTGAATTAGGATCAAAGGAGGCATCTGCCTCTAACTTCATCTCCATAATGAGCCCTGTTATAATCTCATCAAAAAGCTGCTCCTTATTCTTAAAGAACGTATAAATTGTTCCCTTCCCAACATTTGCTATCTTAGCTACCTGATCCATTGTCGTTGCTTTATAACCAAACATGGAAAAGGATTTTGCCGCAGCCTCCAAAATAAGCTTCTTTCGATCCACAGCCAAAACTCTTCACCTCTTATCATAGGCTTTTAAAATAAGCAGATTATTAGTATTTCATCATCCAGCTAATCAAAAATGACCAAATGAGGAATTTGGTCATAAAGTTCAAATATGAATATAACATATGCACAAAACTAGTGCAATAGAAAGCAGCCAACGTTTTTATCAAACGCAGCTGCTCCCATAACTAACTTATTTAGAGTGAACGGACAAGCTGTCCAATACCACTGTTGCCAGTGCATCAATAAATTCAGGCTGAGCGTTCGGCATTTCTGGTCTGTAGTATGCTGCACCAACCTCTTTAGTGACAACAAGACATTCATAGTCATTGTCAAAAAGCACCTCTAGATGGTCTGCCACGAAACCGACAGGAGTATAGACGAATGCTTTATATCCATGCTTTTCATGAAGCTCTCTTGTCAGGTCCTGAACATCTGGTCCAAGCCATGGGTCTGGTGTGTTACCAGCACTTTGCCAGCCAATGTAGTAATTAGATACACCTGCGGCATTTGCAATTAAGTCAGCTGTTTCTTTCAATTGATCCGGATATGGATCGCCATATTGAAGGATTTTTTCTGGCAAGCTGTGTGCTGAAACGATTAAGGCTGCATTGTTTCTTTCTTCTTCTGGCATATTACGGAAAGCTTCTTGCACCTTTTTAGACCAATATGCAATAAATTTAGGCTCATTGTACCAGCTTTCAATACTATGAATGGTTAAACCGCCAAGCTCTTCTGCAGCTTGTTTCGCTCTGCCGTTGTATGATTTAATGCTGAATGTGGAGAAATGCGGTGCCAACACAATGCTGACCGCCTCTGTAATTCCGTCAGCATGCATACTTTTAACTGCATCCTCAACAAATGGCTCAATATGCTTTAAACCAATATACATTTTAAATTCAATATCCTCTTGAATAGAATTTAAATGTGCTTCAAGACTTTCTGCTTGCTGTTGCGTAATTTTTGCAAGAGGAGAAATACCTCCGATTGCTTCATAACGGCTTCGCAAATCCTCCAGCATTTCATCTGTTGGTCTTCTGCCATGTCTAATATGTGTGTAGTATCTTTCAATATCCTCTTCTTTATATGGAGTTCCGTAGGCCATAACCAATAGCCCCATTTTTTTTCTAGTCATTCCTCTTCACTCTTTTCTATATAATATTATCGTCGATTATTGATTGCTTCAGCAGAATATTCATGGATAAAGCTTGTTAATCTTTTCAGAACAGCAGGATCTACCTCTGGGAATACGCCATGGCCAAGATTGAAAATGAATCCGTCCTGTTTGATGCCCTGGTCCAATATTTCCTTCGCTCTAGCCTCAATTACATTCCATGGTGCCAAAAGTATCGCAGGATCAAGATTGCCTTGTACTGCTTTTGTAATCCCTTTTTCTCTTGCTTCCTTAATGGATAGTCTCCAATCGAGACCAACTACATCTAACGGCAGATCATTCCATTCAAGAGCAAGATGGCTTGCTCCGACCCCATGCATAATAAGCGGTGTGTTTTCTTTCTTCAATTCTGTAAAAATCTTATTCATTACAGGCTTAATGAAGTGTCGGTAATCGTCCACATTCAATGCACCGACCCATGAATCAAAAATTTGAATGGCGCTTGCACCTGCATTTATTTGGGATTTCGCATATGTAATAACCATGCTTCCCAGCTTGTCCATCAATAAAGACCAAGCCTCAGGCTGTGAATACATAAATGCTTTTGTTTTATGATAGTTTTTTGAAGGGCCTCCTTCTATCATATAGCTGGCAAGTGTAAATGGCGCCCCTGAAAATCCAATTAATGGCACATCCAGCTGCTCTTCGGTTAATAACTTAATCGTATCAAGTACATAGGCAATATCTTGTTCAGGATTTAACACACCAAGCTTCGAAACATCTTCCAATGTTTTAATTGGATTATCAATGACAGGACCTATACCTGACTTAATTTCAACATCAACCCCAATTGCAGGAAGTGGTGTCATTATATCCTTGTATAGTACTGCTGCATCGACATTGTATTGATCTACAGGCAGCTTTGTTACGTATGCACAAAGTTCTGGTTGATGGGTAATTTCAAAAAGAGAGTACTTTTCTTTTATCGCTCTGTATTCTGGTTGAGAACGTCCAGCTTGACGCATATACCAGACAGGAACAAAATCAGTTTTTTCTCCTTTTGCCGCCTTAATAAATGTATCTTTCATTTCCTTACTCATTCTTAATATGTCCACCTTTCTATTGCTTATGTTTCCATTGTAATATATAAATCATAAATTCAAAAACAAATTAACTATAATCATTATTAAATTATAATATTTATAAATAAAAAAGCAATAAAAAAGAATGCCCTTATAACAGACACTCCGTATTTCCTTTTTAAATAACAGTTCATTGCGTGTATAAACTAAATATATAACTTTTTCACTATCGTTGTATACAAAACCTACTGATTTGTCACAAAATAGACTAATTTACCTCTTTTTTTATTCCCATTTTCTAACTATAACAAACAAGAAAGAAAATCGCTGTGCATATATCCTTATCAGTTAGCCATTATAAAAAAGTATTGCATCAATACAATTCTAACGGCATAAAGGGGATCTATTAAATGAGAATTGCAGCACATGAAGCAAATGCACTAAATGAATTGACATTAAGCTGTGTCAATAGCATCACCAACATGGGATATATGATTCAGCATGTCCAAGACCCAGAGTTCAAATCCATTCTTCAAAGACACTTCCCTCTGCACATAAGGGATTATAATATGAAGGTTGAATTTTTGAACAAAAGAGAAGGTGCAACAACTGAGCTTCCATTACTCAAAGAAGAAGCAAAGCTCAATCAATTCACAGAAATGGTCGCACCTCAAGCACCTCCTGTTCAACCAAGAACAGCTGTTGAAAATATGAATGACAGGGAAATGGCTACTGCCTACTTACTGACATTAAAGCGTGCCGGCAGGGAATACGCCTGGAATGCGATGGAGATGGCTAATCCAGAAATCCGCTCTTTTTGCCAAACTGCATTTATGATGAGCTGTTCTCATGCATATGACATGTGGCAATATATGGTTAAAAAAGGCTATTATGTATTAGAGCCAGCAGATGAAATGGCTGTTCAAAAAATGGGGTCTATGTATTTGCTTGTACCAGAAGCAAATCCGCAAATGCAAGCACATATGATGAATCAAAATCCTATTGCAGGACAGAGTAACCAGCTTTATCAGTAATTTTTAAAAAGGCTGCTTGCAAAAAGGCAAGCAGTCACTTCTTTTTATTTCCTTATAACTTGCATCTATAGTATCCTTAAAAATGAAACCGCATAACACTTTACGTTTTTTAGGAGGTTGCTATGAATATCTACTTAGCAAGCGGGACATTTGATTTTTTAGTTAAGAAATATGCTAAACAAATTGATCAGCAATCCTTGATTGCCATGCAAGTTTACGGAGACGAAAACGCCGTGCTGTTACATGAAACTTCAGGTCCTTCCATTTTTGCTGCTCCAAGAAAATATGAAACTGTTTTTGACAAAGGTGATTTCAGCGACAAAAAATATGCTGTTATGAATCATATTCCCGTCACAGATGAACACAAGCCTTTGTTCGAACAAAATATCAAGCGTTCATTAGAACAAATAGACTCACAAATAAGCACATATCGTTTTATCCGTCCATTAAAAGGAGATACTTATATCATCCTGTCAGTATGGGCTGAAAGAAAAGACTTTATTATTTGGAAACAAAAAAACAGTACATTAGATTCTCCTATAACAGGAGATCCAACCAATGGCGGAATATTTCAGCATGCTATGTTTAATGGTAAAGCATATTTGCTTGAGCTTACTATTTCTTCGTAAGGAGCAGCTTGCTCCTTTTTTTATTTTAACGGGATTTTTTAATAAACAATGAAAGCCCAGCAATCGCTGCTTCAAGGGGATAAAACGACAAAAAGCTGTTTTATTTCCAAGGAAATGACACCAAGATTAACAAAAATCCGTAATATATTGACAATGGGTTCAAGGATACCACTTAGGATTTCCCAATATGACTTTATATTTAATATTCACCAAAGGACTATTCTAAAGAAACTTCCATTATTTAATGAACTTTATTTTCCAGCTAAAGTTTAAGTCCCCTTCTTTCTAATTCCATTTCCTTCCTATAAAAAAGATTATGGCACAATTATCACCCAATCCTATCCTTCTTCATAATCTGTAATAAATCCGGTCTTAGACATTTGCCTAAGCTTTATGTCGGATTAGAAGGGAGACTTCCGCAATGGGTATAGAGCTAACAGCACTTCATTGGATATACGTTTTGTTCATCCTCTTTATTATAGGCTTTATGATTATGAGAAGAGACACTACCATCGTATGTATTGTCGGGATTTTTTTGTTGGCCCTTACAGCCACAGGATCATTGAGCGGTTCTATCAGCACCATATTCAATAGTTTTATTTATGCAATAACAGAATTGCTGCCAACAATTGTAGTCATCTCCATCATTGTTGCTATGAGTAAAATCCTAACAAAAACCGGGATTAATGATGTCATGATATCCCCTTTTGCAAAATGGATTAGGTCTCCAAGTTTAGCATATTGGATCATTGGTTTATTAATGATGATCATTTCCTTTTTCTTCTGGCCATCACCAGCAGTTGCATTGATTGGTGCGGTCCTTTTGCCAGTTGCTGTCAGGGTGGGCCTTCCTGCTATTGCAGTGGCAATAGCCATCAAAAGAAACTAATCTACAGACGGAATTGAGACTGTATATTTTTGTATTTAATGTTAGCCAATTTCATTTAATGTTTTAACTTGAAATCTAAACCACTTTCCTTTTCTTATTCTTTATTGTAATGAAAAAAACTTAAACATTTCTATTGCTTCTACACAACTCAGGATTGTTATATCAGCACCAACCTCCTCGAAAAAGACATAACCATCCTTTTCGACTTTAACTATCATGCTATCTTTACCATGACTGTAATATTGCGTAACCATTAATCCTAAGGAAGGATTTACCTTACCTTGGATTGTAATGTTACGTTTTTCTTTTTTAACTTTTGAAAACACAATGATTTTTCCAGACTTTTTCATTTTACGTCCTCCTCTTGTTGAGTTATTAAACAGCATTTCCTATCTGTTTTAATACATTTAAGATTAGTGGAGAAATTTGAATTAATACATAACCTAATCCAGCATTTTGAATTGTGGACCAAGCCTTTTCACTATTCCCTAACATGAAGAAGAAACAGCCACCCACAATTATTACTGATGCAATCGGAAACGATAGCGCAACAAGAACATCGACTAATGGATCTAAGGCATGAGCTAATGCGGATATAGTCTGTTCCCCCATCCATTCTTTTGCACTGGCTGGTACTGCCTCCACATTACTCGCTGCAAAAGCTGGTTTCGCCATAACTAAAGGAATTGCAATGGAGGTTCCTATCCTTCTAACAACCTTACCTACATTTACTTTATCCTTTACTTCCTTTTTCTCCTTTTTATAACTACCTGACACGAAATCGTTAAATGCTATTGTTTGCATTCTAATCACTCCTCATTTAATGTCTTCAATCGTGTAAACAACGCAAGGTATATCCTTACACAGTTCTTTTAATTGCTTCTTTCTTAACTCTGTTGTAGTCAACCATATAAGTTTAGGGAAATATCCAAAATGCTTTTCTAAGTGGCCTGCTTTATATAAAGCAGCATAATTTTTTATTTTCACTCTGTTCTCCTTCATCTTTTGAAGAGAGTCCACTTCTAAGAAATGATACTTCCCACCAACCTTAAACCAAGTATCTGTATAAATAGTGGTGATGCCATCGCTCACTTTAACTTCGTTAGCCCATTCCGTGGGAAACTTAGCAAAGATATAGAAATCATTTCGCATGATTGTGTGATTAACAAAAGGGTTTTTCCGTCTAACCTTATTAGAATTTATATAGGCTCTACCTTCTGCATTTAAGTAATAAATCGTGGAGTATTCTTCTCTGAAGCTTTCTAAGTATGGAGACAACTCTTTTAGTATTCGGTTCGTATTCCTTACCTTTCCTAGTTTGTGGATGGTCTGTAGTTGATCCCGATTAAGAAAGTCCAGTTTTTTCAATGATAATAGGATTTGCTCTTGTCTCTTGTTCAATTGCTTCAACTGGCTTCACCTCTCTTATGTGTGGTTCTATGGTGGATTCAATAACATCTGTTTCTGTTAATGGAGTTTGAACAATAATTTTGTTATCAGCAGTTTGATATATGGCACGACCTTTTATTTGTGGCAGCTGCTCCGCACCGGGACCATCCAGGACAACATTTGAAGCTGTGGAAGACTGGACTCGGAAACACAACTTGGCATCACTGTTTTGCTTACATTGCCGTGGAATGACATCCCCTGTTGGGTATTGGGTTGCAAGTATTAAACGGAATCCTAAGCCTGCTCCTAACCTGGATATTTGGCTCATGTATTTTTGACATTCTTCTTTAATAGTCTTTTCACTTTTGTGAACGGGGACACCATTCTCTTTTATGTCTTTCTTATCAACTGCCTCTGCAGGGTTTAGCTCCCCGACTTCATCAATAATAATAAAATGCCTTTCTGGAATTCCAGCTTCCTGTACATTCTTCTTTCCAACTGCTCTTACACGTTGCTGCATTCTTCTCATTTCTTTATAAGCATTAGATAAGACTTTAAGTGCTTGCTCAGGTTCATAGGCAATGTTCACTGTTTGCTCAATGTTTTCATAATCACATAGCTCGACTCCGCCTTTTAAATCCACAAGGTGAAGTTTCACTTGCTTTGGTCGCTGCTTAATTAAAGAAACAATAATTCCATTTATTAAATTGGATTTCCCATACCTTGTTGCACCACCTAATACAAAGTGCGGAATTTTTTCAAAGTCATGTAGAACTCTTTCGTTTTTCTCTCTTGTTACACCGATTGGAACAGCCCACTTCTTACCTTCATACATGCTCACCAAAGTTGGCATGGGCTCTTCATAAACTCTAATCACTAACATGCCATCATAAGACAATTCTATTTCCTTCTTTTCAGTTAACTTTTTTTGATACAAGTTTCTTATATTGGTAGTGATTTGTTTATCTAATTTAAGTTCTTTCAAGTCGCCTAATTGTATTTTCACCTTTCGTGTGTTTAAGCCTGCTTCAATTACCTGCTGTTTATTAAGGTAGTCTTCAAAGCTCCGTCCTAAAGGAATGCGATATTTATACTCCGTTCCCCAAGAATAATTTCTTTTCTTCATCTGCTGAGCAGTTAATGTCTGAGTGCCGTCTTTTACATTTAATCCAGACAGTGCAAATATTTTATTTAATTTCTTTGAATCATTCCCTACTCCACTTTTTGAAAAGTGAGCCTGAAGCGCAAGGCTTCCCATTAATAAAGTTGTGATTGCTTCAAAAATCATAATATCCTCCTTCCACACGCCACCTCTTTATAGATTCTTAAGAATCTATCCCATCGATCTAGCATTTTAAATATAGGGGTTTAACCGTTGATGTATAGGCATCTGGCATATGCCCGGACCAGCTACTAGGGTGGCATTTCATCTGGTATAGTAAATGGTATGGAATTAGGTATAACTTTATGACAGTAATTATGAATTTTAAGTTCGCTTTTTTTGTCATTAAAGAACATAAAGGATAAAACAAGCATAGAATAGAATTACTATATCGGGTGATTATATGTTAATCTGTCATTTGGAAAGTAAAATTAAAGAAAGTGGTCTTAGGAAGAGTTTTATCGCTGATCACATAAATGTGACGGTAAGGCAGTTAAGAAAATATGAAACTATGGACAGTATAGCTCCAATAGATAAAGCCTTTATGTTGGCGGATATTTTAAACTGTAATTTTGAAGATATTTATGAATGGAAAAAGGTTAATAAGGAGGCATAATAATTGAATAGAGCTACAGAATACACATTATCGATGGTTGCAGCTATACTTTTAACTATTGCGTGGGTTATAGGAGCTATCATTGCTTTTGTTTTAGGTTTTGAACCAGTAACAGATAATACCTCCATGTTCTTTTTTTATTATTTATTTACATACTCACTACTTTCTTTACCACTGGTTATCTTAATATGGGTATCAACATTTAAAATTAAAAAGAACAGCCAAAAGTGGGGAATATTCACGCTTGTAATGGGAGTACTTTATACGTTTTCTGTATACGTTGTTCCAGGTGTACTTTTATTAATCTCAGGTATATTGATGGTAACGAAAAATAATCGTGATAAAACAACATTCCAATCATAACAAAAAGCCCTTCTCAAACGAGTTGGGCTTTTAAACTTTCTGAACATATAAAATATCCATAAATTTAACTTTAATTGTTTCAGTAAAATTTTCTATATGTATTAATTTCGTATTACCATCCATCTTAACTACTTTACCTCTTACTGGATCTTCTCTCTTCCACACAGTTAGTCTTAGTTCATTCTTTTCCTCAAATGCTTCCGTTAAGGTATTGGCGATTTCCTCTAATTCAAATTCATCTCTTGTTGGTCTTGCGGGTTTTTTAACCTTCTTAGGTTTTGTTAATGTCATCATTATGCACTTCTCCTTACTTTACGTGCTGGTCCAATTGATAAAACGCTGGTTAACTTAAAAGTGCGCTGCTGTTTACGAGTAAAGCAATATGCACTAAAGGACTCTTCATTCACTTTAATAACCTGAATCCTACGTTGACTGAATTCCCCTTTATTGTTTTGATAAATCATTTCTAAAACTTCATTACTTTCTACAGCTCTTTTAAGTAATCCATTCATCAATAAGACCTCCCTTTTGAAATACATTATATACGAACAATTGTTCTAAATCAATATTGATTACGAACAATTGTTCTGGTATGTTTTAAATATATAAAAGGAGATGGATGTTGTGATTAGGGACCGCGGGAATATTAAATGGACAGCAATAATGCTTCCAGAACATGTTGCAGCAGTAAAACAGGAAGTTCTAGATTTGGAGAAAGTAAAGCAGCCTATCTTAGATGAGGATAGGTTAACTGAAATTGAAATGCTAATACATGAAGCAATGGAGTATAACGCGCAGCTGGAGTTTAAACTATTCAAGAAAGGATACATCGAGTCCATTATCGGCCATACGCACTTTATTGATTACATAAAGAAAGAATTCAGGATTAAAGATAAGGATGAACTAATTCATAAGATTCCATTTCAAAAAATTGTAGATGTGCAGAAGGTGTAAGGCTATGAGTAAAATATTAGATGAGGACCTAAGGTTAGTTGAGCAATCCATATATTTACCCTTGGTACTTTCAGTATTGGAATACGACCGTAAGGTTACTGAAATAACGCCGTTTAAAATTAAGTTAGTATATGTGGATTTAATCGAGCACACAATGTTGAAGGTTCAAAAGGACTTGAAGAAAATCAATGATGAAATGAGAAAACTAAAGATGAAGGTTATTCGAGGAGAGAATGATGGGACTTTCACTGTATATGATATTTACTACAAGGGATATCATGAGGCACATCGTTTTTTTAATGCACATCTAAAGAATAACACACAGAAATTATTATCTTATTACTTACGTAAGGATTTTTGAATATTCTCTTCACTTTAAAAAATATATTTCTCAGCCATTAAATATAAGGTATATCCGCCGATATCAATGGAAGATAATACATAAATATATTATTTTTTATACTCAAAAGGGGATGGATGAATTGGCATTACCAAGCAACTTATCGGAATTAGACAGAATAAAAGCAGAATGTAAATCAATGGTTACAAAAAGAGCATCTGCTTCAGGTCTAGCAGCAGCTGTTCCAGTACCTGGAGTAGATATAACTGCGGATATTGGAATTATGCTTGAATTACTTCCAGCTATAAATAGAAAATTCGGCTTATCGCATGACCAAATTGATCAATTAGATGCTGAAACTAAAAAAGTATTATTAGTTTTAATTACATCAGCGGGTAGTGAATTAGTTGGAAGAGTGATAACAAAACAAGTAATCGGTAAATTACTAAAAAAGATAGGAAGCAAAATTGCTGTCAAACAAGTAGCAAAATACGTCCCATTTATAGGTACTGCTGTTTCTGCAGGCATTAGCTTTGGGGCAATGAAATATTTAGGTAATTCACATATTGATGATTGTTATAATGTTGCCAAAAGATACATAGAAAAATCCCAATAATGCGTCATAAAACTAACCATCTGAAAAATGAAGGTTAATTTCATTAATAAAAGGAGATTATGTTATGTTTTTTTGTCCCCACTGTGGAACTAAATTAATCTCAAACCCAAAATTTTGTCAAGAGTGTGGGACTAACTTAAGGTTAATGCAACCTACAGATATAAATCAATTACATAAAAAAGAGTGGTTTGTTAATGCAATAGAGTCGTTAAGTTCTCCAACCAAAGCTTTCTTACTTGCAAAGTTGGTAATATTAAAGCTGGATGACGATAATTTAGCTATCAAAAATGAAATTGAAAATGAATTATTCTTACTAAGGTCATCAAATGGGGATGAGAGATTTAACGCTCATTTAGTGTTTATTTGTAAAATAAAAGGATGGACACTTCTCTCTAACGGAACGGTATCTGGATTTGAGCATATTAATAATAAAGTTAAAAATTTAAAGTCATCAAAAAATGAATTGATTGAAAAAGCAGAGTTTCTTGTTGATATTAGCACAACTAGAGGAATTATAAAAAAAGTACTTAAATCCTTGAAAGATCCTGAATAAAAAACCTTACTCTAAAGTAAGGTCAACCACCCATTGGTGGATCATACGATAAGTCCCGGGCAAATCCGCCCGGGTCTATTTTTTATTTAACGATATAAAATTATATCTGTTATTCCTTGGGTACTAATTGTGCAATCAAAACAAATATTTTTATTGTACTTCCAATTAAACCAACAGTTCCAAAGACGGAGTATGTAAAAATAAACACTTCAAAACTCAACAAATAAAGCTCCACACTTTTACTGACAAACAATGGTACAAAATTCAGTGATATTGCAATTATTGTTGATATTGCCCAAAGCAATGTTACTAACCAAAAAGGAAATAATAATTTCTGCAGTGTTTTTCCTCTTAGTAATAAGTTTAGAATATCACCTACAGCAAGTCCAACTATAATTGCTAAACCAGCGAGAATAATCCCCATTAATGTAGCTGAAATTGAAGCAATAGTATCACTTATATACGGAAAAATATCAGCATAGGATTGTGCATCCATTTTTGAAAAGTAATAATACGAAATTACTGCTAAACATATTGATATATAAAAAATTGGGTACTTCCATGTAAGTGTACCTACTTTAGTTACACGAAGCATTTTCCAAAATGAAATATCGTCCATTCGATCACCCCGCCTAATCACATTATTCCTCCTGACTATAATAACTGCTTAATCATTTCAAGAGCAAAATCTTTTAATTTAGGTATTAATTCCTTGTCCTCACTTGTGTTCAATTTTCTCATATGGACGGAATCCTGTGAATAAAAACGTGTTCTAATTTTTTTATTCCCCTTCTTTTTATCACTTCTAGGAGCAAAGTTATGTCCATATGCTTTTACCTCACCATATGCATTAGAAACCATTTCAATTCCTTCTTCGATAAACTCTCCATCTTTATTTAACCCTTTATCATTTTCAAAAGTAGTTTTCATTCTAGTTGCATTCTCGTCTTTAATTATATCTGTTAAACCCTTGAAAGTTTTCTTTTCAATCATATTTGGAGGGATGATATCAAACTCAATCTTAGTCAATACATCTATTGAACGTATTTCCCTTAAAATTTCATTTTTCATGGGTATAAGGTTGACAATAATTTCACCGATTTTTATATTATTCCTATATATTAAATCTTGAAAAACAGGTATAAACTCTGAACGATTTATTTCTCCTTCTTCAAAGATCAATACTTCATTTTTAATTTGATAAAGGAATCTTGCCTTATTCGCAACAGGTTTTGGTATTTTATAATTTACAATCTTGTCCCCATCTACAACATCAACATTTTCATATCGAGATTTTGTCAAACGTCCATATATAAACTCGTACCCATCTGAACTAAATGTTACTACATCGGTAAATTTCCAAGTCCATGTGTTCTTTTGTAATTCTTTATTTATATATATTGCATCTGGTATAGATTTAATTAGTTCTTCCTTATTATCACTAAAAATATTTTGATTAATATTTACTTTCGCCGCTATGAATTTAGCTCTTTTTTCTCTAGGCATTTTTATTTCTCCTTAATATTTTACTATTATGTATAATATTACATTTTTTCAAGGAGACAATAAATAACTTTTTTAAACAAATAAAAATAAGCCCCACTCCAAAGAGTAAGGCAAAAACAAAAAAACGAACATGAATGATGGATAATAATGCTATCCGTTATATAAATTACTCCGAACTGTAACTTTTTATGCAAAGAACTTCAAATAAAAAAACCCTACCCAAAGGAGTAAGGCAAGTACAATTTATTAATAGATGAATGGAGATTTTAAATATATTATGTATATTTAAAATTTTTGGTACTTGGACTAGCGCCGTGCTTTATTCCCTTTAAGTTGAATAAATTATTAATGTGATGTGGAAGTCACAAACCCTCGGTCATGATACGGAGCATCCGTACTATACAAACCTCCTTATTAGTAGGGTGTACCATAAAGGTGCATCCTTTTCGTTTCAACTAAAAAGAACTCCGCTGGCATCTGCAGAGTCCAAATTTGATTCCTCATTAATTAAGGCATAACTAATTCAGAATAAAATAGTCCTTTTATTATATGCAGATTTTTTTAATTTGGAACAAAAATGACTCCACTATTGTGGAGCCACGAGGTGTTTCAAGAGTTATACCAATACCCAGTTGTATACTATTCAAATAAAAGAAATTGGTGAATATAATGAAATAGAAAAAGTCCTACTCCGAAAAGTAACGCAGTCAGCTTTTGTTTTGATTACCAGACATTCTTTTTTAGTAAAAATATTCTCTCAACATAAAATCCCACATATTGGATATCATAAGTATTACTAAAAAAAAGAAGGTTCTAATATGATTGGATTAATATCTTCCATCCTTATATTTAACTATGCTGCCATTAAATTAAATAAAAGACTGAGTAAAAACGAAGCCTTTCACATATATGTGTTTACTATAGCCTTTCAAGCTTTATTTGATACCTTTGTTGATATTAAGTACACTGGTTATTGGTATTTTACTAAAGCAGTTGATTGGGTTTCATTATTATATATGATATTTTTAGTTTCACCTGTCAATGTAATATTTATTAATTATTTCCCTGTCCATAAATCATTTTCTAAAAAAGTACTTAACTTAATTTTATGGAATTTCTTATGCTTTCTTTATGAATTAATATCCTTACTTCCCGAACCCTGGGGTTACTTTCATTATGGATGGTGGGAATGGTATTATTCTTTACTTTTAAATCCAGTACTTCTCCTCATCTTGATTACATATTATCATTTCTTTGTTAAACTTGATTTTAAAAAATCAACTTAAGCTTTTCACACTATTGTCGATAATAAATGTGTAAGTTGCGTTCAAGATTTATTTTCTTAGTAGCACCTTATCCCTGCTGCTATTGAATAATATCTTCTTTCTTTTCCAGCCTTAAAAGTCCGCGTCCAACGGTAGCTTTTAGGCTCTTTTTTGTTTCTAAATAAAAAAAAGCCCTACTCCGAAGAGTAAGGCTTTTAGTGCGAAGGAGCAATCTTCTTGATTAGATTACTCAAGTTATATTTATTTATTCAAAGAATTTAGCAAAAGTTGCAGGACCAACAACTCCATCTGCAACAAGACCATTTGCCTTCTGGAAAGCCTTCACTGCTGCTACAGTATCATTGCCGAATACTCCATCAATCCCTTGAGGATTAAAGCCATTATAGTAAAGCATTCCTTGAATAAGCCTTGTCCACTTGCTCCAAGTAGTTCCCTTTTTAACTGTTGGAGCAGCTGCCTTAGATTTCTTACCGAATACTCCATCGATTGTTACGTTAGAAAAGTACTGGAACACTCGAATAGCAGCTGTCTTTGTTTTAGGCCCTTTGTATCCATCCACAACAAGCTTAGTGAAGCTTGCTTTCTTTGTGTAACCATTTAGGAAGGTTTGCAGTTTTTTAATGTTCGCATCGCCATCAGTCTCAACTTTCACTACATCCTTTACAGCTGCAACTTCTTCCTTAATTGATTCAGTTACGGCTAAAGAAATAGTGGCACCCTTTGTTTTAAATGTGTCTGTACCATAACCTTTATAATGGAACTCCAAATGAGGCTTATCAATAAACCCTGACCAATCTCCACCCCATTTAAATCCAAGTTCCTTTGCTTTAGCGATAGCCCTTTTGATATCTGACTTACCGTATCCATCCCACAAAGTTTCTTTGCCATCCACAGGTACAAAATCCAATGCTTGGCCAACTATATGATAGGATTTTAGAGTTTGGGATTTGCCGCTTGCTAAGTATCCTTTTTGCGTTGTCAAAGTACGAATTGTTTCATGGATAAGAACGTCAATTTCATTAGCGATTAACCATGCGTACCAAGTGATTGCAGCCATCTTTGTATTGTCACCGAGTTGAGCCAAATTTTTAAGATTTCTCTCATGATAAGTTGGTATAAATGTCATTTAATCCATCTCCCTTAATATTTTTCGTTTAATAAAACGTCTTGCTCTGTTGGATCTACCTTGCTGAAAAACCATTTGATTTTCTTTAACACTGCAGTCACCTCCAAATAAAAAAGGCACCTGTGGAAGGCGCCTCATTTTGTATTTGTTAAATTGTTTGCTTTTAGAACTTCTTTTTGTCGTTTACCTTTAGCTGTCACATAGTTGTTTTTGAACCATGCAATAGCAGCAGTAGCAATGGTAAATCCATTTGTAAGGAAAATTGTCCAGTCTTCACTTGTACCTGGTATTTCATAAAGACCAAAACTCACTAAGAATTGGTTTATTAAAGCTACAAACAACACGATTGTTCTAATAATTGTTCCTTTATCCATTGGATTTCCTCCTACTTACCAGCAAAATGACTGATAATTATTTGAATGATTGTTATTAAAGCTGTACTACTACCCACGATAGCAATGACCAATTTCCAGAAGTTTTGCTTGTCCAACACTTTTAGTTCGTGTTTTCTTTCTTGGACCTTATCATTAATACCAACAAGCTTATCCATCATTTGACGATTATCTTCTCTTAGTTGTTTGTTCTCATCTGAAGAACGGATCATACCAGTTAACACTTGCTCTTTGACCTGTCCTAGCTGTTCATTAATCTTTAATCTGAATTCACTCGTATCTTTTTCCAATTGGGTTATCCTTACCTCGTGATTATCAACTCTTTCCTCCACTGTTAGTACCTCCTGTGTCGGCATTTTCCCATCCCCCTTTTTTCTCTCTATACAACTGAACTCACCTCCTTAAATGCAAAGAAAAAGAGCCCTCATAAGGGGCTCGCCAATCCTACACTTCAAGTGAAGCCATATACTTGATATAACCGTAAATCACATCGGCCATTTTTTTGTAACCAACTGTTGCTGTATGAACCATGTCCTTACATTGTTTTGTTGTAATATCTGTATTTCTCGCTGATAACGGAACAACATCGAACGGATAATCATTTTCTGGGTCCACATTGAAATAGACTGGTACCAAGAAAATGTTTTCGTTCTTTTTGTTATCAAACGTGTTAATTAAGAGTTTTGTTGCTCTTAACGCATAATCGGTATGCTGTTTGGAAGTACCTAACATACCTAATGCGCGTATAGGAGGCAACCATAACAATATCTTAACGTTAGGATTAAACGCCTTAATGCTGGCAATCATCGCATTGTAAGAATTGATGATATCCGTGTCGCTGTTATGATGATCGCGGCCAATATCGTTCGTCCCCAGGTTAATGAATACATAATCAACATTTGTATATCCTTGTTGGACCATATACCACGGGAAATCAAACGTTTGCGTATCTGGATTAAAGAATGCATTCGTAACCGGCGTTCCATATTCTCCGTTTGGCAAATTAACATATTCCCAGGCTCTCCAACCGGCTCGCCCTTCGTGTTTTCCTAATCCGCTTCCGCGTGTACCTAGCAAATTAACATGCATGACATCATCGGCAAATAATGCGGCGATTTCAGTCGGATACACGCCGGAATCTGTCAGACTGTCACCGATGAATAAAACGTCTTTTTCCGCTCCCGCTCCCGCTGTTTTATCTACAACCCTAACGGAAATATTTTTCTTTAAGTCCGACGTAATGCGGTCTTTTGTAAATAATTTAATTTCGCTTGTAGTTGTGCCGATTGCCGATTTATTAAACCTTGAAAATTTACCCGTTTCAACGTTCGCATTAGTAATATTCATTACATGCGCTTTGTCTGTATCGAAGTATCTCACGATGTTGTTAAAATGAATGTTAATTTCTTTATCTTGCGCTATGACTAATTCGATAGGCGTTAGAATTTCCACCGTGCTATTAATACCTTGCGCTGCAATCGGTTTAACGTATTCCACTTTATTTAGGTCGACAATCCCTTGTCCTAAAATGTAATTTTCTAAAATGGCATACGTGAATGCGATGCAAATTTTCGCCGGTGCTAATCCGTTCTTAGTCGGAAGTTTATCCAGGTCCAACGTGATAAAACCGTCTCCCGCCACATATGAAATTTGCGGATAAGTGTTTGTTTCGATTTCCCTAGAATAATAATTCGCGAAATATTTTTCGTCTTTATCGGCCAGCAACACCATTTGTGACGCTAATTCCGGTTTATAGGAAATCTTTAATTTCCCGGTTCCCGGGTTATCGATAACAGTGTAAAACAAGTTTTCGTTATCATTTGTCGCGATTTTAAAAGGCGTTGTATCATATCCGACTAATCGTTTACCGTGGACAATTTTATCAGATACCAACAAATTATATTTCCCGCTTAGCTTTTCGAATCCAATTCCCTGTAAACCCGTTGTATTTTCCGCTACTTTTTTCGCATACAGATAACAACTTGCTGTATCCGTTTCTAAAAAGGCAATTTCAATCGTTTCCGCTGTTGGGTATTTGCTTAATAAATAAGCTACGTTTAGAACGGCTGGATTCGTTGTGAATTGCGCGAAATTGTTGTTGCGAACCGTTTTCCCGCTCGTGTCATATAACATTACCCTTTGCGCCGACGTTACCGCTTGCGTAGCTGCTTCATTTCCCATCATTAGGAACGAATCTTTGAAATCCTTCACCTTTAATTTAACAGTGAATAAAGTTTGGCTGTATGCGTATTCCGGAAGTAATGTCGTCGTGTTATATCCTGGTATTCTAGTGTTTAACTTTACGTCATCACTTGAAGGGTCGATGAGTACATTCTTTTCAGATAATACCAGGCTGTTTCTTTTGCTTTCCTCTAACCAAGTAAATTCGTTTAGAGAAAACATGTACTCGCCCACCATGTAAAATTTATCTATGTTGCTTAAAGATACCCCAACTAGAATTTTTTGGACTTTCACATTTTGCTTTATGTGCTGACAATCTAAAATTAGTTCATTTGTTTGTGCATTGAATTTTTGGTCTTGTAGTGGCAAAACGTGAGTGTTCACCCATTGGCCAACAACTTCTGTATAAGTATTTCTATATTTAACCTTTCCGTCACTTCCAAGATACATAATAAATTGGCCAATAAACGGTTCCATTACCTTGATTGTGAGCATGCCTTTGTCTGGTACCAAAAGTTCATAATAGCCCATGTTGACATTATTATTAACTACTGGAGTAAGATCCGTATCGGAAACAGTGCCGCTCAATGCTTTTCCTCTGACAACCTTTGATGGGAAAAACAAATCAAAGGACCTCGCCAATCGATCTGGTTTCACACTAAATTGCTTGAGTTTATCTGAAGTAATAACTTCGTTTTTTATCTTCTCATACGTAACAGCCTCGTCATCGATTAAATCTGTATTAATCCTTGTTTCATCTAACCACTCGTAATCAGATAACTTTACTACCTTATGTGCATTCAAGTAAAAATTAGAGATATCTGATTTTAGATAAGAAAACATGATACTTTCACATGTTGGAAAACTCGCTTTTAAAGCAGCAATGTTAATTGTCATAAATGATGTTCCGTTTTTTGTGTACCACGTTGCAGTTTCATTAATTATTGTACTCAAAGTACGGTTATATACAACTAATCCCATTTCGTCTAGAAATAACATAAACTGACCAGTTAGACTACTTGGCAATTTGACATCTATATTACCACGAACTGGTAACTCAATTGTATAAACAAATTGGGTGGTCGATGTCACTAAAGTGGGTTGTTTTGTAGTTGTATCGTAACCCGGGATATATAACAAATCCTGTATAAGTTTTTGATTAAACATATTGAAATGGGTTGCTATATTTGTTGGGGTGACCGCATCTTTTCCAATCTCAGATGCCTGATAAACACCTCCATCTGCCCAAGCAGAACCATTCCAATAATACCAATGTCCACCTTCTATAACTAAAAATACACCTTGGGTTCCTGTTGGATAAGCCTTTTGAAGAGCCGATAAGGTTGTGTAAGTTCCTTTAGGTGCTCCACTTACAATACTAGCAAACTGTAAATCTACAAAAGCCTGATCAGCTTTCTTATCCTCGATTTCAGCGAATTTATTTCCAATAGAAATATTGTTTTCATTATACTCGGGATATCTTACGGCATTATTTTGTTTAACTAGTGAAATGACTTCTTCTGCTAATATCTGTGCTTGTTCCACGTCTTCCTGAACAGACTCAATGACTTGCATAGTCTCATCTGCCATTGAAAGGATTGATGCCTTTAATCCTTCAAAGTCGTCGATGTAATACTCTGTTAGAACAGGAATGTCCGTGTCTATTAAAGCTTGGTCAATTCTAAAACTAAACCGATGAACAGATATTTTTTGGCCATCTACATAATTAAGATACAACTCTGCTACAACCTGCCCAAAATGCTTCAATTGTTCTTGAGTTAGTTTATATTCAACAATCCCCCTTTGCTTATCTGTCAAGGTGACAGTATCCAAAAACTTGCTACTATCCGCCATCCTCATTGCAATTTTTCCTGTCACTCCATTTAAAGGTAACTCTACACCTTCCTTAAACAAAAAGAAGGTCAGCTTAGCTGAACCTCCATCTTGGGTAGAAAACCTAATTTTCGATGCTGTATATTGGCTTGCTGTAGCAGAAATATTTAATGTCAAATCCGCATTTTTATCCATAAATCCACCTTCCTACATAGGATGAACTAAACAAAGGGCCACTCCATATCCTTTGTTTGCATCATATGGAATTATCATTTCCATTACTTCATAACCTTGGTTTGGATCATCAGCTCTTGTTGCTAGCCCGCCGTTTGCAATAACATGATCTTCCTCTCCTACAGTATCATCTACTCTTATTCGAACTTGTCCTAACAGTCCAACTTTGTTCCATTCAGATCGCTCTTCTCTAGACTTATAGGATAGCTCTTCTTGATAATCAGGATTATCAATTGGCATCATTTGCATTTCTTCTCTAATGTTCCCATCATCATCTTTAATTTTTACCATTCTTTCTTCAAGAAGTACTTCTCCAAAGTCATCTCTCAAGTACCGTCCTTGCCAATGGTAAGTAGATTGTCCTAACATGATTCCGGCAGTTTTAGAAATGACACCTTTCATTCTTTCTCCCTTTTGGGCTGGTCTGATTTTCCCCTTTCCTTTTTCTAAAGTGACAATTGTTCCTGCAGGGATTGCAGTTCCATCCAATGACTCAAAGTACTCTCCAAAATCACTAAAGGATGAAGCTCCTGTTACTGGACCAGCAAACTTACCTTCACCTGTTATGGAATCTAATAACCACTTTATATTCGCTGTTGAAGGTGTCTCGCTATCGCCATACCCACCTACAACAGAGTAATTATTATCATTTTCAACGGCATTACTAGCTAAAATCCCTTTTGAGTTTTCGTCTTTCCCTTTAGTGCGTGAATTGTTAGCACCAATAACGAAATCTCGGTATCCTTCTGTTTTGGAATTTCCCGAGGCTGCTGCAACTATGCTGTTTTCTCCTGCAGCTTCAACACTAGAAGAAGCTAAAGCTACTGACTTTTCTCCAGTAGCTTTACTATCAGAAGTTGTCCCGATTAGTGCAGATGTTTCTTTAGCTGCATAACCACTTGGGCTTGCAATCCTTGTACCGCCTTTTATATTGTTAGGAACAAAATAAACATAGTCATTACCAGCAATAGAAGCAGCAAGTGCATATCCTTCTGCATGAACACCAACAATACTGTCTTGTGAATTGACACTGGATAAACCAATTTGTCCATCTTCCCCAATCATTGTTATGTTTGTAAGATTTACATGATAAATTGTTGAACCAATAGCAATACCAACCTTGGCAGATTTATAAATTTGTATATTACTAATGTTTATATTGTCAGTTTTTTGATCTCCGCCAATTAAGCGAATGTCCGCACTCGCTTTCTTAAATCCTCGAATATTGAAATTATGCATTCCAATGTTTCTAGATTTATATTGAATTGCTATAACTGGGTTATCCCCATAATCGTATGTTGGGTCACCAATAGCTGTAAATCCTGAAATATTAACATTTACATAAGCTGAAATAGCTAAGGCCCTTGGAGTTAAGCCTTCATAAAGTGAATTAAATACAGGTTCAATAGCTGTACAATTTGTTACAACTACATCATAGGCAGTAGTCGAATCTGGATCTTCCGCAGTGTGATGTCCGATATGCCTGAAATCATAACACCTTACATCTCGATAAGAAGTATGGCCGATAAGATGAACATCTTGAGCTGCTGGCCATTCCGTATGTGCCTTTACTTCTACACCTCGGATATTCCCAGTTGTGTAGTTATTGATAACCCAAATATGCTTTGAACCATCATCAATCTCAATACCATTACTGTTAGAAACGCCGTCTTCATGAGCGTCTCCGTCCGGATCACTTAAGTGATTATTGGTAATCCAAATGTATTCACTGTAATGGGTTGTAATACCGTCATCTCCATAACCTGAACCAACACAATTATCTATCCAAACGAAACGACAACCGTCTTTTGTATAATCAGTTTCTGGTAAATGGTCGTATGTTGGAGAAGTAATATCAAAGCTATGCAAGCCTGGGTTTATTCCTTCTACCTCTTTTATCCAAGCGAATTTAACTTTGGCTAAAGCTAAACAGCTTGAATGTTGTCCTCCTGTGGCGCCCACACCGCCCTGTCTTGTTTTATTCCAATCTAATGTCATCCCTTTAATAGAAATGTTTCTGTTCCCATTAACATAATCCTGGTTGGTGATTACCCATTCGCTTGCTGGTGTATCTTCATGCAATATGATAATTGTTAAACCCATTCCATCGCCCACAAGTTCAACCCAGGATGGGATTTTTAAACCTCTAACCACATATATGCCAGCAGGAACAACAACTCTTACTTTTCCAGTACCGAGCGCTTTCCTAAATGCTTCTGTGCTTTCCGTTTGACCAGTTGGGTCAGCGTCAAAATCGGTAACCCGTATTGTTTTATTAATCTTAGAAAGTAATTTGTTATATTCTTTATCTAAACGTACTTTTAATAAGGATTCAGCAACGCCTTCAGCAGTAGTTCGAGCATCAATTAGTTCTGCTAAGCTACCAGTACTCAAAATTAAATTATTGATACGAGTATTTAAATCATCGATTTTCTTAGTTGCTTCTGCATAAGCTTGTTCAATAATATCAAAGTTTTCATTTTGCTTTCTGGCAAATAAAACACCTTGAAATTTACCTATTAGTCTATTTAACTTCAAAGATTTGACCTCCTTTACTGTGTATTTTCATCAACAGGTATCATTGATGGATTTCCATTATCATCTACACTGAACCTGAATTTTGTACCATTAGGTGATGTCAGATACATATAATCCGCTGATAAATCTATGCGTTCTGTTATATCGTCAATCACTTCATCTGGAACAGAACCATATGACTTACTGAGGTCCACCCCATCTGGAGTTATAACATCAGACTCAATCCCATCTTCACCCACAACGCTTATGGATCCATTACCAATATAAACAGAACCACTTTCCTCTTCCGTTTCTTCAAAGGAATCTTCATCACCTGGAACATACTCATTAGATATTGCTGCAGCATCCCACGAAGCTAGATCATGCGCTTCAATTATGGATGTTAGCTTGCTGACGTATTCAGTATCTGTGGCATATCCAGCAGTCTTTATTGCCTGTGCTTGTGCTGTATAATCCGTTAATCCAATTACTGCAGCATACCTGCTGTTATCATGGAAAAACTGGCCATGATCTAAAAGGCTGTCTGCCCAGGAGTCGTATGCTCTAAAATAAGCTGTTACATAATAAACATTTCCATTCGAATCTTGCTCTGCTGTTCTATAAGCCTTCTTCGCACCTGTCCAATTATCGAAAGCCTTTATGCCGAATAGATTGTTGCAATCAATAGTTAGTGTGGACCTACCCCAGTTACTCTCCAATGCCCCCTGAGCAGCAGTAATACTTGGCAATATTCCATGAGTATTCCACGTTTCCATAGCACCGCTTTTAATCTTATTTAAAAAACTAGTCACATAACTCGGACTAGTACTAAGAGCGCTTATAGAGAATGTTTGAGCTGTAGTGGGTGTTGATGTTGTTGTTGTTTTGATTTTTCGTGTTGTTTTAAGCCCTTTATCAGGGTCAAATTCAATATTTCCAGAAACAGCAGCAATAGCCCTCGATGCTTCCTGCAAAGAAGGTAGGTTGCCTGATAATGTGCTATTAACGCCAGATAATTGTTTGCTTAAGTTAGAAACAGATTTTCTTAATTGGTTCTGTATTTTAAGCATGTCTTTATGAGCACTACTAAAAGTTAGCGTTTGTGGTTGCCCTGTGTATGGATGCGGTGATCTAAGACTAACTAATTTCACATCACTGGATATACCTAACGGCTCGTGTATCAGTAACCATACATCTCTTACATCCACAAGTTCTTTGCCAGTGTAAATAATGTTCAATGACATATCAGGATAGTCTTGCAATTGACTCTTAGCAAACTCTAAAAGTTCGTCCTTGTCTTTAATGGTATCGCTCGATACTGCCGGAGCCATTTTTATATCCCATTCTTTATGTGCAGGAGACAAATATGTTACAACAGCTTCATACCTGTCATCCCCCTCATTTTCAAGATAAATATTAGCCACTGGATCATTCACTTCCAAAGTGGCTGTTTCTTGTGTATACCGAGTCTTAGTTTTCCGGACAATTTTGCCTTGTTTATTTTCTTCGTTATAGGAATCTATATGTTTAATTTTCTTCGTATTAGGATTTGTAGAATCCGTACCAGTGAATTTGATATTGCATTTGTGCTTTTTATTTTCTAATCCGCGAATTGTAACAGTTAAAGTACCACTCTTTTGACTATAGGTGGTTCCGCTTTTAGAATTAGCACCATCGACATCAACATGATATTTACCACCGAATTTAGACTTAGCAAAGTAGACATCTACTCCTGTTCCCGTAAACTCGAAAGAAGCTGTACTGTCTTTTGTGGCTGTAACTCCATCTGTCCATTTGGATGAAAAGCTTACCACTGATTGTGAAATGCTTTTATCAGATTTAGTATCTTTGTTTTCTTTTTCTTTACCATACGCTTTGATAAATGTTTTTATAGGAGTAATATCCTCTACAACACTTACTTCTTTTGTGTTGTATTGATAACGGAATGTCTGTTGTACTTCTCGGTACCATTCATCTTCACTGAACAGATATAGCTTCTTATTATCGGCATAAAAAATAGCCCCGAATGTTCCGCAGGCTATGTCATTTATTAAACTTAAAGCATCGTTTGCACTAATGCTTTCAATTGTTTTCTTTTCAAAGGTTCCAATGATCTCATAGGTGAAACCTAGTTCATTTCCACCGATGGCGAGTTTCATTACATCATCCAGGCTGTATTCTGCAGAACTTTCTTTTGAGTTGTACTGGTAGTGGTCCTGCACCGTAAAACTTATATGTGCAGCCGTGATATCTTTCGTTTGTAATGAACCAACTACTTTAGGTGTACATTGTTTGATAATAAATTCCTGACCGTCATAGACAATTACTGCATCTCCAGTTAATAAGTCGAAGGAGAATTTATTATACTTTGATTGAAAAACTGTGAATGTAACCTGTCGGGAAGTATTCTTAACGTAATCATAAGAAAATCCGTTGTAATCAATATCGATTAGGATTTCTTCATAAAGACCCTCCCTATCTCTAACAAGTAAGACTCCACTTTTCACTGTTCGTCACCTCACTTATTTACATAGAGAAAAGGAAAGTCAAAGGATATTTTGCTGTTTCTCAAACCCGTCAGCTCAAACTCGTTATAAATTAAAGGAGCTAAGGTAATGATTCCGTGATTTGTATCCCTTCCACAATGTTCATCGTTTAGGAAAGGATATACTCCAGTTAAAACAAGAACATCCCCTTGCTTCATCGATTTATTGTATTGGAAAACATCATTTGTGCTTTTGTTTACCAGTTTGACTGAAGAACCTACCCCACTAATGGCAATTGATAATTCGTGTCTCAATAAAGGATTGACTGTAATGTCTGAAGCATTATACACATCGAAATTACTTTGGTTTGCAAAAGCATAATTTAAGTCTTCTGCTAAAGGTAAGTTCATACCTATTTGCCACTTTTCTTCCTCAAAAGTAAAGTCATTAAGAGTAGTGGCCCAAGACTCGCCATACCCCTTGAATACCTCAAATTCGATGGAGAAAGTAGCTGCTACAGTATTTACTCGTGTAAAGTCCATAGGTTTTGGATGGACCAGATAACGAATACCAAGCATATCCGAACTGGATATGTAATAAGCTTCCCTTGAATAAAAAAACTGCCAAACGTCACGTATTAATAACTGGTATTCTTCAAGATCAGTACCCTTTAGAAAAAAATTGGCTGTTGCTGTTTTGGGTCCATATGTCGTATATCCGTCCAATTGGCCATCAAGTCCGCTTAGTTGCTGATAGTTAGTCGATGGTTGAGGACTGGATACAACCAACTCTAAAAACCGACATCCTAATACTTCCTCCAATGACTGCCTATTGTTATTGCGATCTATATACAATTGCTTCTTCAATATCAACCACCTCCTAACTGATAATTAAGCATGCTGTATTCTGTAGCTTCATTCCGGCTTATCTGTTTGGTTAGGGCTTTATTATCTATAACCTCACTTGGTTTAAGTATCAGCCTCATGAGTAAATCGTTTTGTTTCTGTAATAAAGCTATTTGCTGGTCTTGTCTGGTAATCATTTCACTCCAATCAGTATTGCCACCGCCTGTGTTAGGCAGCTGATTAGGACGTTTGTTTCCTTGTATTTGTTTACCTGCCAAGGCTAATAGCTTCATAGCATCTGTTCTTCTGCTTGGATCCGTAGGAATAACAAATTCAGGCCAGCCACCTTCTGCAAGTTGATACATTCCAGCAGTATTGATTAAACCACCTGTCTCATATCCAACACCTCGATATGCCTTTTCTAAGCTACCATATCTTGAAACTGCATATCTAATTGAAGCGAGTATGTTCGACATAGGGTCATAAATATCTGAGTTGTATCCTGGCATTGCATAAGCTTTAAATGTAGGGTCAATAACCTGCATCAAACCTTTTGAAGGAGTTCCTCTTTTTGCGTTGATATCCCACAAGTTTATTGCTTTAGCATTACCACCTGACTCAGTTTGCATCTGATAAAGCAACCTGTCTAAATTAGTCTGGCTATATTGTTTGGTAAGCATCAAGGCTTTAGTAGCAATACCTGCCCATTGCTGGACACCAGCTCCACCACCTGAAGAACTTCCCATATCTCCAAACCAGTTATCCCAAGTATCCTTTATCCAATCCTTTGCAAAATCTGCAATCATTGATAGCGGACTTCCAGTGTGTTGATTTAACCACTCAGGAATCAAACTGTCTTTCAAACTGAATTTATCTTTTGCGAAGTCCCATACAGAACCAGCTCCATCTAGGAACAAATCAAAGTAATCTCCAATTCCATTTGCATAACCAGGAAAACCATAGCTTTTTAACATTTGTTCAGTTTGCTTATTCGGAAGAACAGAAGTACCAATTGGTAAATTCGAGTGGTATTCAGGTCCCCTTGTACCTAAAAGTGTTACTCCTTTTCCTGGAACAAAAGCCAACTCTCTTCCCTCTTCACCAACTATTGCAGGTCCACCTGGGTGTCCTGAACTTGGTGTACCGTCTGCATAGGTGGCTTCAAGTTGGGCATCTTGCCTTTGTAATTTTTGACGACCATTTTCCTTTACGGTTCCCTTTTTAGCAATAGGTTCCTTACCAAATAAATCTAATATCCAGTTCACAGCACTTAAAACACCGTTATACATACTATCCCAACCAGAAAGTATTTCACCAGTTTCCCAGTTAACTTGGTCCACATGCTCTCCAGCTTGATCTTTAGCAGCTTTAACTACTGATGTGTGTTCATCTTGTGCAGTAGCAACGGTACTATCTCTCCTGCGCTCAGCGTCTGCAATGAGTTTATCTGCTGCTTCTTTTGAAATACTACCTGTTATGTCCCGTCCATAAGTTATAGCAGCTATTTCTTCATTTGCCTTTTTATTAGCTTCCTCGACAACTTTATCCGTAGTTTCTTTAGAATCTGCTACATATTTTGCTGCCTTTTCTGCAGAAATGATACTAGCTTCATTTTTAAGGTTTTGCTGAATTGTTAAGTATTCATCTTTGGTTTTTGCTGTGTTTTCCAACATTATTTGATCATTAGTTAAGTCAATTTGCGCAATCCTCTCTCTAGCAGCTTGTCTTTCTGCCTCAGATTGACCTTGCATACCTTTGATTATTTCTAACTTCTTCGCTTCGTTATCTGTTACTTGTTGTCTTTCCTCTGAATAATGTTCATCAAAATCAGCAAGGGTTCTGGCTTTATCTTCATCACTTAATGTTTTATTTTGATTTAATTGTTCAACTAATTTTGCCCGTTCTTCTTGGTGCCTTGTATCTAACTGTTCAAGAATCAATTTTGTCATTTCTTGATACTTTGCAACCACATTAGCAATGTGTTTATCAGTTACTTCTTCATTACCAGTTGCCATTTGCCACAATAGAGAGTTTGAATCAGTTTTTAATTTGTCATATTGATTCAAAACTTTTTGAGTGGATTCTGAAATTTTACCAGCAAAGATATCACTTTTGATTATTGGCTTATCCATATCTTTATCGAGAGCTATAAACCCAGCTCCTAATCCTACTAAAGCTACGGCAGTTAAGCCTACAGGACCTGTTAACGCTCCTAAAACTCCTGTTAACCCTGCACCAGAACCAAGTAAGGGGATAAGTGGACTAACAACTTTAAATAACGCACCTACACCTGTTGTTAAACTCCCTAATACCATCAGTGTTGGTCCTGCAGCTGCACTTACTCCAGCAATGGCAAGTATTGTTTTTTGAGTTTCTGGTGACATATCCGCAAAGGCACTAGTTACTTCCCCAATTGTAGTTGCTACTTTAGGTAATACATCCTCAGCAACACCAAGAAGAACATCGCCAACAGGTTCCATATCCTCCACAAAATCACGCCAAACCTTTGTTGCACGAGTACCTAAATTATTTCGAAGGGCATCACTTGCCTTTTTGGTTGCACCCTCGACATTTTTCATACCTTTGCTCGCATCTAACATTGCATTGAAGGCTTTTTCACCTAGATCTTCGAACTGTGTTCCAAAAAGCCCTACAGATGCTGCGTTCCTATCGCCTTCATCTTTTGTTTTCTTAAGGGCTTTAATGACTTTACCGAAGGCTTTCTGGGCATCCTCGCCACCGTTATTAAATTGCTTAGTCATTTCCTTAGCATTTAATCCAAGAGCCTCATAAGCCTCTGTACTGGACTTAGAACCGTCTTTAGCACGCAAAGAAAATTCCTTCATGGCATCGCCGACTTTATCAAGTTGGAAAGCTCCACCTTCTGCTCCAGCTTTAAACTTGGCGAACATATCATCAGCTGTCATTCCAAATTCAGAAAAATAAGTGGAGTACTCAGAAACACTATCAAGAAATTCCCCGCTAAAATTCAGGTTATCTTGGAAGCCCTTTGTTAAGTAATCCATCGATTCAGTTGCAGACATACCGAACTGTTCCATCATTACCTTCACAGCTCTTAGTGCTTCTTGTTGGTCTCCCCAACCACGACCTTCAAACAGTTCTAAGCCTGCATTAACATAAGAAAGATCAACCTCACTTAATTCACCTAAACTTTTGGTAACACCAGCTATCCTAGTGGAAACATCTTCAATGCTATCTCCGAATCCATCTTCCCATAGATCTTTGGCCACTCCATGCAGTTTCTTGGCTTTTTCTTCGGACAATCCTAGTTCTGCCTGAATGACACCAGAAGCCTTATCAAACTCGTATGCGACTTCCCCTGCAGCAGCTGCTGCTCCAAGTAATGGTGTTGTTAACCCAGCAGTTAAAGTCAATCCTGCACCACTCATCTTTTTACCAACATTGGTTGCTGTTTCTCCAGCCCTGTCAATGGTTTGACTAAGTTGAGTCCATCCTGATTCAGCCCGTCTTTGCTCTTCTCTCAATTCTGCAAGTTCGCGCTGAGTATTTGTTACATTTCGTCTTAAAGTATTTAAGGAAGCTACTTCACGGTTGTATGCCGTTGCAGCCCTCTCTGCTTCTCTTGAACCTTCTCCATGTTGCTGAACCATTTTTTCATATTCTTGTCGAGCAGACTTTGTGATTTCTTCCTGGACTTGCAACTTACGGTTTAAACCATTAAGTTTAGTTTCAAATGAAGCGACAGAACGATCTCCTCTGTCAAAAGCAGAAAGATTAGCTCTCATTTCACTATTTACTGTGCGTAGTCTCTCCCTTAAACCAGTTAGCCCTCTATTCAACGCAACTGTATCTAAGTCTAACCCTATCGATAAGCCAGTTATTTGTTCCATTAGCTTTACCTCCCTTCTTTATAAAAAGTAAAAATCCTTAACCTCCGAATGCGGCAATTAAGGATTTTGTTTGTTTTGGCTTATTACGTTCTGCCATTAAATCAATCATGAACTGATATGGCATACTTAATATTTCATTGATATCCTTACCTTGCTTCATTAAATCTCGGACAAGTTCGTCCAAATACTCTTTTTGCTTGGCTACTGAAAAGTCCTCGTCCGTTAACCCTTCTTCGCCAGCAACTTTTTTACTTCATCAGTTTGTTGTCCTTGAGTTATGAAGAAAACCTGTTGCTGTAAAGTTTGAATAGCATCTGGAGCATGCAATCCGTTCTCTAATTCCTCTTTTGTAAACTGATTCTTATAGATATCGTTTGTCACAAAATCAACCATCTTATTTACCATTTCTTTTTCATTACTAGCAGTTATTTTAGTTAATTCCAGATTAAGATCAATAGCTTGATACACCACACTCATTGGTAAAAATGCAGGAGTATAGTAAGTTGCATCAACAATTTCTCCTTCTTTAACCTCTTTAACTAATACAATTGCATTCTTTTTAAGATTCGCCATCTTCTGTTCCTCCTCAAGTGATTTAAAAAGAGCAGGTTATTCCTGCTCTTGAATTAAGACACGTCCAATTTTGTTTTTTGTGGATGACAATTCCTTGACTCTTTCTTCGTCCACAACTGCATCAGCTTTTCTTGGGTAGATATCACCTTTAATATAAACAGTGCCGTCCTTTAGGTCTTTGAAATCGTGGACGACTACATATTTCTTTTTAGGTTCCACTACTGGGGCTGTTTCCTCGGATGATGTAGCATCGTTTTCATTTTGAGTCGAGTCTTCTAATAATCGAAGAAGATCTTCTTTTTTCATTTTTTCATCAAAGGAGATACCTGCAGCAGTTAACTTTTCTTTGATTTCTTCTACTTTTAATGTATTAGACATGGTTTATGCTCCCTCCGGTACTGTTGTTCCTGTTGGATAAGGCAAACCAAAAATCTTTTGGAATAATACGTTACGGTTTGTTGTTTGACCAGCTGGATCATATGCAAACAAAACTGATTTCTCTTTATCAAATCCTTCAACTACTCTATCCATGAATTGAGCTGCAATCTCTTCAGTTGAGAACTCAGTTGTTTCTCCTTTTGTATTTCCAGTTACATTTGGTCTTGTGAACAATCCTTTTGGTAAACCTACATATTCACGAGAACCATCTTCATGTGTTTTTGCAAAAACGACTGCAACATAAGGAGGGTTGTCTTCGCTACCCATAGCAGTTATTCCATCAACCACTTCAAGACCTAACAAGTTTTGTTTATCTTGTAACGGCACCTTATGAAAACCTGCAGTAACTGCAATGTCTCCACTTGAAACGGCCATTTCTGCTGTTTTATTATCTCCGCGTGCTCGAGTAATCTCTTGCGGCATTTCCACATTAATTGTTTGTAAAAACTTTACACGCTCGATATATTCGGCAACCGTTCCTTCTCCAACCTCACCGTAATAAAATTCATCTACACCAGTAGCTGACCTATATACTTTCTCTTCTGCCAAATTACTCACTCCTCTTTATTTAGTGAAATCGACTTTGCGATTGTGTCGAAATCTTCTCGGTATAACTTTCCGCGAAAACGCCTTGCATCACGGAAAATTCCAGAATCATATTCTGATAGTCCACCATTTTGTCTTAACCCAAGCTTCCACAGAACTTGATGGATTCTTTCTCCAATTTGCCTAGTGGTTATTCTGTTTTTTGTCCAGACATCGATTTGATAAAGACAATCAAATGTTAGCCAAGTATCATCAGCGAAGTCAGACGGCGCAGGAACATCCAAAGGAGCAATAATAATATAGGGTTTTTCCACTTCACCACTCTCTGGATACTCATAATACTTGATTCTATCCTCTGCTTCTTTTCCAATAAATTCATCTGCGATTAAAGCATTAAAGATAATAGCCAGGACATCCATTAGAGACCTCGCCTCATTTCTCGCTTAATTGCATTTCGATAAGCCTCTTCTGCATTACGGAGAGCCCTTGCTATAGCTCCCTTTCCTTCAGGATTAGGGTTATTAACAGTTCCCCACTCGTTTAAGTGGATAACTCTGTATCTACCCTTAGGTCCTCGCCAATGAACTTTTACTGACCTTGCTCCTCCAACTGTTGTTGGTTGAGAAATGGTTATTTCCGATATGGAAGCACCTGTGTCTTTGAAAGACTCGAATTGTCTTTTAAGCTCTTGGACAAAAACATTTGCTCCTGCCAATAAAGCTATATCAACAATTTGCTGTGTCCTATTTGAACCAAATCGCCTCATTAGTTCTCTTTCCAGTTGTCTAATTCCTGAAATACTTACACTCATGAGGAAACCTCTGCTACAATCCTAATTTCTCTCTTATTTCGAATATCAGGACTAACATGCTTAATGTTGAAATGTTGGCCAGCATACTCAGGTGATTGAATTGACACATAATGTTTATTAGATGGACGATACGTTCCTCTTGGATCTCTAATTTTGATTGTCAGATCAGATAGGGTCCCATTAGCTTTGGCCAACACTAAATCTTTTGTCCAAACTTCTTCAATACCAGCCCAGCATCCATAAAGAACACTTTTTATCTTTTCACCTGGTTCTGGTCCATCATTAGCTACATATTCATAAAAAGTAATCCTGGTATTGTACTGTCTTTTACTCATAGGAAACACCTGCCTTTAGTTGCAGCAATATACGATTAAAAGCACGTTCCAATCTTGGGATTTTCTTCTCATCATACTCATAGTCCATTTCCAGATAGAGAATAATGGCTTGTTTATATAAGGGTAAGTAATCTGAAGTTATTTTATCTTCAGGTACTCCCGCTACTTTCAATGATGCTTTGGCTGCATCTAAAAGAAGAATGAGAACATCATCGTCCTCACTCCCATCAATTCTTAATGAGTCCTTCAACTCAGGAAAGCTTTGTAAAGTAAGCATTATGCACCTTGAACAGTAGTCACTTCAGCAATACGGAATGCTGATTTCAATTTAATCTGGTGGTCTAAATAAGCAGTCAAAACAAAATCCTCAATACCTGTGCGGACGTTTTTATCGCGCTCATAAAGAACATCAAGATCATAGTTGAAATGAGAATAACTAAAATCACCAACGATTGGTTCAGAAGCAGCATCAACAAACTTTACAGATTTACCCCATACTGATTCAGGTGGTGCAGCAAAATAAGTGGAGTTACCATTATTCAAAAACTTAACAACCTTTGTATAATCAGCGTAATTCATAACAATCTTCGCATTTTCACGATAATCCTCATGTAAATCTGCAAGTGCATTCACGACAGCTTCATAAATATCAGCACCTGATACTCTTTTGATTGCCGTTGCACCAGTTTGGTAAAATGACATATGTTCTTCACCAGCTTTAGGTGTTTTAGTAAATGCCACTTTCTTTTCCTTCGCTGCTAAACCAGATTCAAGAGCACGTTCCACACCTTGTACTAAGTTAACATCCGTCCCTCGAATAACAGTTTCAGATACAGGTGCAAATACTTTAAATTTATTTCTCCCAAATTTAACAACATCACCAGTAACTTTTAATTCTTTAGCAGTTTCTGTATCATCAATAAAGTCGTCATCATCAAGTTGGAATGAAATCTTAGGCACTTCAAGATTCATCAGATTAGTGAAAACGGAAATTTCACGTAAAGGATTCTTAACTAATGGTTCCATCAACAGTTCATTGGTCATAGTCGTCGGAAGTAGTTTTTCACCACCAGTATCATTGCGATCTCCCAGTGCCGCTTTAGCTTCAAGTGGAACAGGCTGTTGACGAATAGTAGCACGAATTAATTCAGCTTTTGCTTTAACTACCTTTTGTTTTGGGTCTTTTTCATTTGCAAAGCCCAAGCTATCAGCTTTCTGCTGTGCAGCAAATTTTGCCTTTTGCTCTGCTTCCATTTGATCATGTTGCTGCTTGATAACATCAAAACGCATTTGCAAATCAGCTTTTGAGCTTTGCAAAGCCTTGAGATCGTCCATTGTGGATGTAGTATCAATTGCCTTGGCAGATAGTTCGCCTTCAATCTTTTGCAATTGTTGACCAATTGTTGCCATGTTTTGTTTTAATTCAAATAATGTGCTGCCTGCAAAAAACTGTAGATTTAATTTTAATACCATGTTTTTCTTCATGAAATAATTCCTCCTAAAATTGTGTTTAAATATGCTGAATTCGCCTTTGAATCATTGGAAATTTGTTGCCTTAATGCCATTTCTTCTGCCGAAATAGCGATATTTTGATTAGAAATAAGCTGATTTGGCACATTTTTGTACTCTTTTGCCCATTTATCATCCAAACAAGCAGCTGCATTGTTTGTTGCAATAATTTCATCACATAGACCATATCGAAGAGCTTCTTCTGCTCTTAACCAAGTCTCAGCATCAAGTAACTGTTTTAAAGTTTCAGCATCTAACTTGTCGCCAGCACGATCTAAATAAAATTGAATCATTGACTGATTAATTCTTTCGATATCATCTGCTGCTTTCCGTAATTGTTCTGCATTTCCGCTTGCATACGTCCATGCGTTATGAATCATGAGCATAGAATTGGCATACATAATGATTTTATTTGAAATCATTGGTAAAACAGATGCACAGGATGCTCCTACGCCATCAATGGTAGATATGACATTAGCTGGATGTCGTTGAAGCATTGCGATAATTGCCATTGTTTCAAAAACAGAACCACCAGGAGAATTTATATAAAGCTTTATTGTCTCAATTCCATCTCCCAATTGATCTAGTTCATTCTTAAATGAAATGGATGAAACTTCGCCATACTCTTCCCATGCCCACTTGGTTATTTCTCCGTAAATAAAAATATCAGCCGATTTTCCATCTGCTGATGCTTTCATATTGAAAAATTTATTCGTTTGTTTGTTCTTTCCCACTCTTTTCACCTCCTTTACGTAATACTGGGTCCATCTCTAACGGGTACATATCTCCTGAAATCCACAGTTCGGATGCTTTTCCACCAACAGGTGGCAAATCTTCTAGCTGTCTCACTTCATCAGGCTTCATTCCAGAGCTTCTAATCATCATCTGATAGAATTGTGTCCTCGCGGCTGTATCGCCTCTTAGAAGCCCTCCTAAGTTGAATTTAAAATAAAAACCAGCCTTTCTTTCAGCTGGTGTAAGTAATTTTCTATTAAACTCTTGCTCATATTGCCTAACAGTTGGAGTTAAACTCATTTGTACAAACTGAGTCATTAATTGTTCATTGCTTGCAAACCCCTGTCCTTCTCCATCATTCAAAAAAGAAACTGGAACGTTGAAAACGTTAGCCACACGCGATCGAGTAATTTTTTCAGATGCTAATGTATCAGATGCAAAGTATTTCCTATTAATATCTTTCACAGTAACACCTGGTTCTTGGAACAAAATGCCGCCATTTTCTTGATAAAATCGTTTGAAATCATCAATTATCCGCTGTCTTTTATCATTATCCACATTCGCTCCATACTCCAAGACAAAGCTGTCTTTTTTTTGCATTTCGGAAAGGGAAAATTCCTGAACTGCTTTGTCATACTCCAATGTATTTTTCAAAACATTTAACGGACTAATACCTGACCACCTACTTGAACCAGTTATGTGTTTAACGTGAATCATGTTCATGTTATGGATATAATGAGTACCATTGTCACCAAGTACTTGATACCACAATTCACTGTCATCTGTGTTTAAAAAAGGTGAAACATAGCTCGAGTCAATAGGTATTACCTTCTCTGGTTGCATTCGTATATCTCGAACGATAATAGCGTATCCGTTTCCTGTCTCATTTCTAGATACCTCAATCTTATTTAAAGCTTCATAACTGGTCATATTAGGATTAGGATTGTTAATAATAACATCAGCAGCTTGATTCATTTGTACATCGTATTTTTGATAAAGCTTGATTGGAAGTGAAGATAAAGTGTTAGACAAACGGCTAATGACACTAAATATCGTTTCATTTGTTGCTAATCTTCCGTTATCTACACCCCAAAATGTACGACCAAACCATTTAGAAAAGTCGTAACCTGCCCCTTTCCACGTAACCACAGCTGCCTTTACTGAAAGCTTGATTCTGTTATACCATTGCAAATTCTCACCACCTTTCAGTTAGTTTAATAAGTCGCTAACAGATACAAATTCGATATTGCCATTCCCTTGTGGACTTACCAGTTTCTTCATGACTTCTGTATGAGAATTTAAAAAAGCTGCAAAACCGTCTATTTTACGATATCTATTTTGTTTTTGAGGTAACCAACTGCCGTTTTCATGTTTCTTTAACTTCACATTGTTGATATACCAACGCAATAATTTGTCTCCGTTAAAGATGACTTTACTTTCAATGAACATGGTTTCTAAGTCTCTTAAAGCTGGAGTTAATGTTAGTGGACCTTGTCTTACAATTTCTGCTTGGAATCCATAAGCCTCTAGGTCTTTTACCAATCGAAATGCTTTGGCAGGATCGTACATAATTTTTTCAATCATGTATTTTTCAGACTGTTTAACAAACCATTCATACACTAATTCAAGATTTACATAGTCATTTTCCACAATAGTAAGCAGCCCTTTGTCCTTTAAATCCTCATAATCAATTTTTTCATTGTTAGCAATTACCTTTTTTCTCGGCAACCAGGAATGAGACAAAATAAATACTTCCCCAGTATCAAGTGGGAATTCCAAGCATGCGCTGGTAAAGTCCTCTGATTCAGACAAGTCAAATGCACCTATACATGCTCTATTTTCCAATAGGGATGGATCAATTTTCTTTTCGAAATTCCTTTTTATAACCTCATAATCTAAGAACGACTGTTCATTAGAGTTTACGAACATGTTAAAACGTTTTGTTATAAAGTCATTTCTTTCGGAAGGAGTTCGTTTAGCCTTTTCCCAATCCTCAATCATATCTTCTAACTTGATAGAAACCCCAAGATTAGGATTAGCTTTAATCCACATCTCTGGCTTATCAAACTCACTCTGATCATCTAGTTCAGCTAGATAATAAAACGTTCTTTCATCTTCAATCACACCATTGAGTACATCAATACCTTGCTCATAATAATTCACCAGCGGTCCATCTAGTTGGTATCCAGCTGTTGTGATGTAGATAAGAAGTGGTTGTTCACGAGATCCCCGTGAGTTTTTAATTACGTTGATTAATTTGTAATCCTTCATCTCGTGAATTTCATCAAATACACCAATATGAGTACTTAAGCCATCCAATTTTTCAGAATCAGATGCTTGAGGTTCTATTTTGGAAAAAGTTTTATCGAAATAAATTGCATCTCGTAATGGTCTAAAATGTTTCCGCAATAATGGGGAAGCTTTAATCATTGCTTTGGCTTCATCAAAAAGAAGCCTAGCTTGCTTCATTGAGTTTGCAAGAAGTGGTATATCCGCTCCGTTTTCCCCATCTTTACTAACCCCGTAAAGGGACGTTCCTGAAATTTTCGTGGTTTTTCCGTTTTTTCGTGCAACAAAAATAAGCCCTTCCTTGAAGCGCCTTAACTTTGACTCTTTATGAACCCATCCAAATAAACTTCCTAATGTGAAGTGCTGCCATGCTTGAAGGATAAGTTTTTTATAACTACCCTTCGATGGTTTACAGTATTTTTCAATGAATTGTATTGGCCTATGACCTAAAATTTCATCAAAAACCCATGGGAAATCCTCATTAAGTACTTTTAGATTGGCTCTTTTTAAATCATTCAAGTGTCTTTTACAAGCACGCATAACATTTTTACTCGCAATTATATGTCCTTCCACAACCTGTTCTGCGTACCATGTAGTTAAAAGAACTGGAGATGAATCTTTTAGGATACCCAAGCTAGAATTTTTCAAAGTCATCAACTTCTTCAGTAACTTCACTAGTTACGTAAACTATTTCACCATTCTCTTTTGGCAATAAATTCAGCAATTTTTCATGAGCAGTTGTAAAACGATTTATCATCGTGTTGTATGACTTTTGAGAAGGATTTTCTACTTTCATTTTTTGCGATCCGTTTTGAAAAAGATAAGTCGGTCCACGAGTTTTTATATCATCTTCTAAAATTTCAAGTGTAACTTTCATAAAAGCGACTCGTTCAATTAAATTCATCGCTACTTTTATTTTAGAATCGGGAATATCCTTAAAAATATCTAACAATCGTTTTTTTTCTTCATCAATTAATACATCTTGCTTCTTTTTACTCAATTTAGCCAATATCAGCCCCCCCCTCATATAAGGATTTTTTATCCACGTTGCAAGCGAAGGGCCCACACCGGTCCCTGGCAGGTTTTAAAAAAGCTTTAAGACCAGGGGGGCCTATATTATCTCTTCGTTCGCCTTATTCTTAATCACTTTGACGTTTCTTCGCTTTTGATTATTGTTTTTTTTGCTTCTACGATCAGGATGCTCTGCTTCATGACATGAGTTACATAAAGAAATTAGGTTGTCTAATGATAATCCTAGGTCTGGATAATCCTTTAATTCTTTTATGTGATGTACCATATCTGCAGCAACAACTCGATTCTGTTTCAAATGATGAACACATAAGTAATTGTCACGTTCTAAAGCTAACCTCCTTGCCTTAGACCAAGCAGCAGACTTATAGAACCTTCTTGTCTCTGGATCTCGCTTATACTTGTCATAGTATTGATTCCGATTCATCAGATTCTTCCCTGCTTTCATGGTCAATCGCTTCTAACTCATCAGCCAATGCTATTGCATGTTTAGCTATTACTCTTAGCTTTGCTGAAAGATTGTTTGTATCTGCTGTTACATTAATTGATAAACCTTTAGTCATAATTCATCACCCTTCTTTCTACAAAATAAAAAACATTCCATGAGGAATGCCGTCTTTTGCCTTTTAAAAGACATATATATTAATTCTTTTCTTTTCTTTTCTTTTCTTTTCTTTTGTGTACTTATTGCATACATAAACCATAGTTATTGCATACATGATGTATACATAAACCGTAGTTAATGTTAACAATAACTATAGTTAATGCACGCAGAAACAATCCAGTTATTGTAAACGACTAAAAAATAACTGAAATCGAATGTTGATAGTATCTTAAAGATATTTGAAGCATTAGTGAGTTAATCTCAAATATTGATAAACTTATTTAAAGTAAGTGATATCACTTACTAAAAGTAAATCTTTTATATAATAGGATTTCGGTTTTTATCAGCAAAAAATGTTCAGTCACATGCGTGACCTTTCACTCTACGTTCTATTCTGTTAATGATTTGACTACCTTCAACATGCTCAATCGCATACGTTAATCCACCTGGAATAATGGTATCTGTTTCCCAATGAAATAAAATATCTCGTTTACGATTAATCTCTTCACCTTTATAAAAAACTTCTGGTATTCCATTCTCATCATCTAAGATTATTTGAAGCAAAGGAGACTTCTTCTCTAACGAAATAAAAAGATCAAATAAATCTTCAAAGCGTGTGCTAAATAAATTCACACCAATTTCTTTTTGTTGCTGCTTCTCTTTCTTTGATAAATCGCTAAATATATACTGAACGACCTCAATAAATGCGCTAGTACTTGCATTCTCTTTGTATCTGTTAATTAGTTCAAGAGTATCTTCAGATAAAAAAGGTAAAGCCTTATCTGATAAGTTACTGTTGACTCTGAGGCTGAACTCACGAATACAATCCATTAATACATCTAAAGCTTGGAAATTCATAACATCACCCTTTCTCATTCCCTATTCTCGGTGTGCCTGCAGGTCCTTCATTAGCCTTCATTGCATCCAATACAATGTATGATGAACGCTGTAATGCTTCAGCTGCACCAAGATGTTCAATGATAGCCAAGTTATTTCTAACAACCAACTGTGCTTGTGGTGATGGATCGTTAATAATCTTATTAATCTTTTCAGATACTTCTTGTTTCACTTGAGCCAATAGTTCTTCAAGCTTCCATCCATTATGATTCTCGCTTCCCATTAATACTGTTTTTGTTCCCCATATTCCTCACCCATCTTTCTCCAAATTTTTCAAAGGAAATAAAAGTTAAATGTCGAATTTAATAAATTAATAGGAGGTGATAAGTATGATAATGCAACCTGTAGCATCAAGTAACCTGGTCTCTGTTGGATATGATGATTCTGTTAACACACTTTACATTCAATTCCGTAATGGAACTTATAAGTACTACAATGTTCCTAACAATGTTTATAGAGGTTTATTGAATGCACCTTCAAAAGGTAGATACCATGATGCTTTTATAAAGAATAGATATCAATATTCAAGAGCTTAATCGCTTTACTGACTCGGTTGTTAGCCCCAATCGAGTCTATTAATAAAATAAAAAGCACTCCACAAAGGAATGCCTTAAAAACTTATTTAATACTGCTCAAGTAAGACCTCATTTTCATCACCATCATGATTCCAAGTAATTGAATATGGTTTTTCACCTTTTGAGACAGTGAAAAATAGGTACCCTTCATATACAGAATTACTAGGAATAGACCCCGAGGTAGGTACAACTTCCATTCTTTTATAAAATTCATTATGAGCATCATCGCTAATCAAACCAATATTCTCTCCGTTTACATCTTTCAAGCTAAAGTTATGTCGTCTAAGATTAAGTGAAGAAGAAGTATTATTATTAATTATTAATGCTACCGAATATAAATCTTGAGATGAAAAATTAACATCAATCGAATCCAATGGTGCAGTTATCGGTACTAAACCTGCAGTAATGTCATATATATCATCCTCGCTTTGAGTTTCATTACTCGGTTCGACTTGAGAATTTTCTTCATCTTCATTTACAATATTAGTTTCGTCAGAGGTATCATTTTCATTACTTGTGGTTTCATAAGTTTTAACTTGATTAGTTGTTTCGTTAGTACTAACTGGTTCTTCTTGTATACCAAACTTTTCGTTTAGATCACTAATCTGCTCATTTAAATCGTCGATTTCATCTTTATTCTTATCAATTTCAGATTTTTTGGTACCTAATTGATTTTTCAGTTGGCTAATTTCTTTTTCCTTTTCTTTGATTGTTTGTAAGTTTGCATTCCACTTCTTTGCTTGTTCCCAAGTCCCTTTATCCACTAATTTGTAATTACTAAATGTCCAAGTTAACACACTACTCACTAATACTAAAATAATAATAAGAAAAACTAATCCGTATTTTCTTTTCATCCCCGCTGTCCACATCCAGTTCTATATTATTCTATAATTATATTTTACCTGAACAGGAAGTAAAACCATTTATTACCTTAATTATTAGATTTTATTAAATCTTTTACTCAAGAGATAAATGTTTTCCATGTTAGTCACCCTTCTTTAATTTCTTATTTATAAACATCACGCATATATTCTTTATAAACTGGACAAGTTATTTTTATAGAGAAATTCAATAATGATGAAGATTGATCTCTATCACCTACGTTGCTCACCGTAAACATCCTCCAGTAATGTTGGTGAGCAACTTCCGTTTTAATTCCTCGACTTATTTTCTCCAAAATAAAAAGCACCCATTTTTGAGTGCTTTAATCATTGATTTTTAATTGAATTTTTTCTAAGTTGATTGAAACTGATGACTCATCTGAGCTCACAGGAATTAATATGTACTTATACTCAATACTATTATCTTTATTATTGATTTTTGTAGCAATATAATTGTTGTTATAAGAACCTAACAATAAATACTTTTCATTATTCTTTTCTATAATATACTGTTCTTCAGCTTCATGAAGGTCAACATATGCTGTTACATAACCCATTCCATATGAACCAATTAGACAAAAAAAGGCTATTGTTATTAGGTACATAAACTTTCTCTTAAATATATTTCTGCTAAAAATAATTATCACAATTCCCAACACCAGAGTTGTGTTAACTAAAAGAAAGTATTCTTGAGTATAATACAAAAATGCAATAGCTAATAACAAAATAATAATTAGTACTATTTTATGAGGTTTATCTCTTGCATCCAAAGATTGAATAGTTATTGGGCTAAATATAAATACAAAAAGACCCAAAAAAAATAAACCACTAGATAAACTATTGATGTTTAGTTCAATGAACATACTAGGTATCTCTCTTTGTGCAAATCCTCCAAGATTAAAAGCATATACAACCCCATATGCTAAAACAGTTAGTAATAATACCCCATCTAAATTAGATAATAATCGCTTTATATAATCCATTTATTCTTACCTCCTCCTCCTAATTATGAGGAAAAGGAAATAAGTGGACAATCTTTATATTTCGTCAAATAACGACAAGTAGCACCCATCTTAAAAAATGGATGCTCACTGGTCTAACCGCCTAAATGTATTCATATATTTAATTGATTGTGTTACAAAAATACGGAAAGCGGTGAAGATAATGATTTTGTTAACTTCTGTATCGATTGGTTTGAGTGCTGTTATCTTAGCAAAGCAAATTACAATAATAATTATTTACGTTAGAGTCCAACATTAACTCGTCAAAAGAAGGAACAGTTCCCAGGCTGTTCTTTCTCTTTACTAATTTATGTTCCATCATGGAATATATAACTTAAAATAAATTAATTAAAGGATTATGACACTTATTTTCTTTTTATCGCTCCACCACGACCACGACCATATCTATCCCTATCCATTCCCATGATGTTAATCCAGTCTACTTTTTCCTTCTTTCGGTTTCTTTTTCTTTTTCTTCTTATTTCTCATCTTTCCAAGCTGCTTTAATTGTTCTGTTTTAAGATGATCTTTAACTTTCATATCATCACCTTCATGAATAAAGTTATCTTTCAATGAAATAATATTAATTAAAATAAATTAATTGAAAGGAGAAGCTTCATGACTCAATACGTCCAAACCAATAGAGAATGCACAGTGACTGACATCTTAAAACTAGGGACAGACCTTTCAACTTTCCAACTTAAAGGTTTTAAAATTAAAGGTACAATGGCTATTCATCCTATCGAAGGAACTTTTATTCCTATTCACGATATGTACGATAAAATTAGAAATGTGCGTGATGACAAAGAAGAAATTATCGCTAAAAGAAGAAGTCCAAAAGGACCTTTGCTTTTCGTGAAGAAGAAGCAAAATAGTAAATAAAAAAGCGCACCTGATAATCAGGAACGCTTCTCTTTGATAATTTTCTATAATATAAATTTAACACATAAAAAACCTAATGCTCATCTTACATTCGTTTTAAAAACAGTATAGTTTCGTTTCTAAATCGTTTTAATCAATTTGTATTTTGAAAAAGTCAGTTCGTTTTACTGTGCAAGGCTAATCCGTTTAATCGAAGTTTTTCTTTCGTTTCTTCTGATATTATTCTTTCTTTTTTCATTGATACTTGTTTTTCCTTTAAAACACCTTGGATAGCTATTGGTCTGTCATTCTCTGTTTCTATAACCTTCATTTCTCCAAGTGTCATTAATTTACGGATATGCTTAGGGACAGTTGAGTATACGTTCCATTCACCTGTTTCATTATCGAATACTAAGCTTGTCTCCTGCTCTGCCTTAGTGTACGCCATTTCCTTCCTCCTTCGGCTTAAAGACCTCCAGTTTCAAAGCCAATGCCAATTTATAAAAAATACGTGGTTTGAACTTCTGATGATAATAAGACTCGCTCATTCCCAAGATGTTATACACTTCATAGTCAAAGCGCTCGTCTTCTTCCAAATATCTAAGTATCAAGGCTTCTCTTTCTCTAGGAGATAACCGGTTTACAGCTTTCCTAAAAAACTCTACATATTTCATTCTTCTACGTTCTTCGTCCACACGATCTACGGCTATTTCTTCTGTTGATGAATGGAACTGGTTTGTGAATGTCGGCAGTTCCAATGAAAATCTTGCTGTTACCTGCGGCAGCCTTTCTTCTGGGACTGTCAATAAGCATAGTCGATACTGCTCAATGGCTTCTTCTACAGCCTGTTGTGTAGCTTTTCTATCTATCTCAGGAAGCACAAAGGACAATTGTTTCAACATGACTCCCCCCATTTATGATATGATTGACTTACTCGAATTCAGCTGGGAGAAATCCTGGCTTTTCTTTTTTTATAATAAGGAGCCATCAATAACCAGCAAATCTGCTTTATTGTTGTTGAATGTCTCGATAATCTCAATTATAGGAATGAGCTGACCGCCTTCACCTGGAGACCTATCGAATTTTACTAAAGCATAATCCCTCTTCACTTCCATCATTTCTTCTTTCAAAGTGCCTTCGTTATCTTCTGATACCTTCTTTGTATAGATCTCCATTGCTTGCTTTTTAGAAGTAGCTTTAATCAATGCATAATACGGTTCGTTCACTTCAAAATATTTCATTTACCTTCACCCTTTCTCATTCATTTGTAGGACAGACTGTATAGTGTTCTAACAATCCGTTTTCACCATTTTCTATACCTTTTTGTCCACAAACTGGACACTCAATTAATTTTTCCATAGAACCTATCCCCCAATAAACTTTTAAACTTCTTTTGCCCTAGATTAATCCTTTTCAAAAAAACGAAACCAATCGTTACTATAGACGTAGTTATATATATCTAAATAATTGTATAAAGGAGTAATTCATGTACTATCTTATTTTTCCAATGCTGATTCTATTGTTAACTTGTGTCCTAGTGGGAGGCGTTTATTTTGCTTTATTTAGATGGCTTCCTAAGAAACTATACAATGGGCTGACAGGGTTAGTTGCACTAGCTGCAATTTATATTTGGGCGGTTCCATTAAAACTTGGCTTTTATGAATTTTTCAGGTCAACATTTTAAATATATCTCTAGTTTAGTCTCTCCCTCCTGAAGGAAGGAGAGACTTTTATTAATCCAGCTGGTCTTCATCATTTACAGGAGAGGCAAAAGGGTCTCCATCTAATGCATCTTCTTTTTCTTCTTTGACATCATCCAATGTTAATTGGTCTGCATTAATTGCAGCTGTTCCATCCTTACCAACTGAGTACTGTAAGCCTTCGTGCTGCTCTGCTTGGAAATCTTCAAGACTCATTTGAGACTCGACAATCTTCAAAGTAACATCAGAACCTGCCATCTTATAGAAATTAAAGGATTGTTCTGCAGAAGTATCTCCTTTGACAATAAACTCAAGCACGGTCTTTTTACTGTCTTTCGATGTCTTATTGAATTCACAAGTAAGCTTCTGATCTACACCGTCAATCTCTAGCTCAACCACTTCCCTTGTCAAACGGCTGATTTCCGGCTTTTTCTCATCTTCACCTTTCACATAAAACTGGATAAGCTCCTTTTTGCTGTCCTTTGTTTGTTTATTGAAATGTGCTTTAACTGTTAATTGCATGTTATATCGCTCCTTTTAAAATAGTGTTCAGTACTTCATTTTGATATTCAGGCATAACGCGATCATTTAACGGAAGTAAATCTTCGTTTATTAACTCCCATGCGTCTTTCGCTATTTGAGATAGAACAAAGGCATCTATAACGTTGTCGCTCTTATGTGTATAGCCATAGTGACTATATACGCCTTCTTTCACAGCTTTTTTCTTTTGTGGACCGGTTAAACGCTTCTTGTTACCTTTTTCCCCTGTCCATCCAGTAACGCCAACGTATTTCTTTAATGCATTCGGCGCAACTTCTATATAAGGGATTTTCCTTGCATCTAAAGCCATCCGAATACCCCAGCCAATGCCGCCGTTTTGCACAGCCTGTTGAGACTTAAATCCGAATCCTTCAATGGCAATAACATCACCTTTTTGAATATGTGCCATTAAATCAACTATCATTGTTCTCATGCGTTTAGGATCTACAGAGCCAATACCAGTTATCTCTTTTTCCCTCAGAACTTGACCATGTTCATCAATTACAACAAATCCTGTTTTGGTGGAAGGATCTACTCCTAGAAATCTCATAAACTTACACCCTCACTTTTTGACAGCATGCTCTGAAGTTCTAAGAACCATTCTCTATCTTTAGTATCAAGAGCCATATCAATTAACTGATGCAAGTTATCTTCACTCAATCGATTATCCATTAGTTCTGCATCTTCAAAATCTATCCATCCGATTTTATTGATTATAAAGTCAGGATTACTAGCTCTTCTAACAATATTCACCTCATATTCCCTTAAGGAATGAGATATTGCTGTTATAAAACCAATCCATTTATGAAAGGTACCAACGATAACCCATTCACCTTTTTTGAAAATCACATCACTTTGAGCCAACTCGTCTCCTCCTATCCCTTACTTGGCAATTCTGTAAAGTGCTGCTTCCATCCTTGAAATAAAAGACGGAAATCATTAAGACCTGTATCTCGTCCTTTTGCAATGGTTTGTTGAATAACCTTTCCTCCCATTTCTGTATCCATTGGGTCATGCCATAAGAATTCAACAACATCGGCGTCCTGCTCGATAGATCCACTCTCTTTTAGGTGAGACAGCTGCGGCTTTAATGCTTTTTCAAAGTCCCTGGACATTTGGGATAACATCATGAAACAACAATCCATTTCCCTTGCTATTTGCTTTGCAGCACCAGTGACAGTTCCGATTGCTTGAGCTCTTGTCTCTCCCTTTTTTTGTGGAATGTTCATAATCTGTAAATAATCCACTGCTATACAAGCTATTTGGCCGTATTTCTTTTTAAACTGCCGCGCTATTGCTCTTACCTCATCAATAGACACATATGGCTTGTCCTGTATGAATATTGGCAGGAATTCGAATCCTTCATACGCATTCTTCAGCAAATCTAATTCTTTCTCATCAAGTTTTTTACTTTTGATTTTCCCATAATTTAAGCCAGTTACAGCAGCCAGCATTCTGTCTTTCAACTCGTTCTCGCCCATCTCTTGGGAAAATATTAGAACGACTCCTTTATGCTGTTTAGCCACTCCATATAAACGTTGAAGCATCATTGCTGTTTTACCTACTGAAGGTCTTCCTGCACTTACAAAAAGCCAACCACGCCACAATCCTTTTGCCCAGACATCAAAGTGTTTGAAGTCTGTCTTAATATAAGAAGCATGTTTGGACAAGTGCTCAAAGTAAGTTTCCTTCGACTCAGAAAAGCTTCTCATCTTCACGTTGTCCTGCGGTCTCATCTCAGCAACTAACGCCTCAATCATGGAGAAATAATCTTCGTCTGAGTCATAATCACTTCTATCAAGCCCCTTGATTATTTCACCCATGTTTTTGGTTCTACGTTCAAGCGCTTTGGATCTAACAGACCTGGCATAATATTCAGCGTTTGCGGTAGTGGGACAAGATTCTACTAAGTTAGTAAGATATGTAACACCGCCCATTTCTTCAATCCGTCCGAACCTAACATAGGTCTCTGTAACGGTCATGATATCCACTGGAGCATTCCTTTTTTCTAGGAATCTCATTACCTTGTATATTTGCTGATGACGTGCTACAGAGAAATCTCTGGCTTCTAGGAACGTCACTTCATCCAGAACGTTAGAATCCATGAGAATAGCACCTAATACTGATTGTTCCGTACTTATTTCATTTACTTCTTGCTCAGCCACTCCAATCGAATGCATCTGGGTCACCTCCATTCGCTATCCATTTAGAGAATTTTATCTCCTTATCTCTTGGATCTGCAGGCATCATCTGCTTTTTTATTGAGCCTTGATTTACATAGTTCTCAAAGTTTTTTTGAGCGAATAGAGTTGCTGGTCTTAGATATTCACACATCTTTTCATCTTTCAGCCATTGTTCGCATTTAAGATCTATTACACGCTTGAAGTCCTCAACTGTGCGTCCTTCGCTCATTCTGCCGTTAATTAGCTTTTTATTTGCAGCAGACTTATAGCTATAATTCTTACCTGCCTTTTCATTCAAGTAAGAAAGGATTTCTTGATACACATTAATATCTTTATTTCCTTTACTTTCTTTTACTTTCTTTTCTTTTGTGGGGTTAATGTCTTCAATTTCTTCGTTAATGTCATCATTAACTGGGTTATTGTCTACATTAACTTCATCTGTTAAGTTATATTCTGTTTTAATGATCACTCCTTTACGTCTATTGACGGCAAGAAGAAATCTCTTTTGGAATCCCTTTGAAGTAAGGATTCCATAATTATCGTATAGTTCTGAGTCGAAGAATCCCCACTTCAAACATTCCTGAACGACCTCATTGACAAACTCTGCTGTCTCCACAATTTTCATGGAGAAAACATATTGTTCCTTCTCTGTCCAATGATAGAAATAACCATTTCGGTATACTTCCATCATGAGACGAACAATGACTCCAAAACCACGCATTCCAAACTTCGCGACTACTACAATGATTTTTTCATCTTGGTCAATATCAGTGTCCAAAGGAAAGTATTCAAGTCCTTCTTTTGTAGGTCTTGCCATCTGTTTCACCTTCCAATCACTGTGTAGCTAATTGTTCTTTTATATATCCTGTTAACTCTTTTGCGAATTCCATACGGTCCTCAGATTCATCACATTCATATGATTTATCCAGCCATTTTTGAAGACGATCATGAACCTGAATTACTAAATCACTTTCTTCCGAAGCAATATATCCATTTGCAATTGCTTTGATGTACTTTGTTGAGTTTTTCTGAGAATATCTTCTTAATATTTCTGCATCTCCAACGGTTTTTCCGATGCTGTTGATATTTAGCAAGATGGTGTTGAACTCATCCTCTGAAATCATACTTGTCCATGCTGCCTTTAAATTCTCAAATGCTTTATATACATCAAGTGGTAACGTTACTTTCTCTGCCACTTATATCACCTCAAGTTTGTAATGTTTATTTGCTTTAAAACCCTTCTTCATAAGAGCCCTCATCGTTGTCATTTCTGCCAGTGCAGGAAGGTTATTCTTGTTGGATAGATGTGTAAGGTATATTTGTTCTCCAAGCCCCTGAACTAGGCTAGAAAGAGCTGTAGCGGTCTGCTCATTAGATAGATGACCGATATGAGAAAGTATCCTTGCTTTCACGCTGTTTGGATAATCTGATGCCTCAACCATGTTTGGCTCATGGTTAGATTCAATAATATATATCTGAGAAAACTCCATTTTCTCTAACATTTGATTATCTACATGACCAGTATCTAAGCAGACAGAACATTTATTACCTTGAAAATCACTAATGGCATATCCAACAGGCTCATAAGCATCATGATGTGTCTTAAAGGATTCTAAGTAAAAATCTTGCAACCCTATCCCCTCACCTGCTTTGAATGTCCTTTGTAAGTCTTGCTCTACTCCAGCAACGGACTTCCACTCATTCTCAGCAGCATAGACAGGGATTTTGTATTTGTTAGCTAGTGACAATCCCTGTATATGGTCCTTATGGGCATGTGTAATGAAGATTGCAACAATCGATGTGGGGTTAATCCCTTTCTCGAGCAACCTTTTTTCTATTTTCGTTTTGGCTATTCCAACATCAACAAGAATGGTGGATTGATTGGACCGAATAGCAATTACATTGCCACTCGATCCAGATGCTAAAATATCTACTCTCATAAGATTAATCCAATGAATCTGCTTCAGCTACCTGAGCTGCTTGCATCTCTATGTGCATATCCAACAATTCATTGAAACCAGTTAATTGTGCCAATGTAGGTGTTTTGCCAGCAAGGTCAGGAGCGTTTTTAGCAATATAATCAGCCTTAGCGTCTGTTCCTTTAATACCTAGGATGTCAAATTTACGATTCATTTCAGCACGGGCCTTTTCAGTAGGTGTTAAAGGCTTGTCTTCTTTTTTTGCTTGTTTTGGTGCATCAATGATTTCTTGATTAGGTGTGACATCTTTACGGTCCTGGGGTTTGTACTCTGGAATACTACTTTCAGGTTCTCCATGAGTAATTGTTTCATCTTCAAATTCAAGACCGTACTGTTTCTTAAGCGCACGCTGCTGCACATGCTTTCCAAACATATCCGCAGTCCATTTATTCCAGTTGTCCTTGTTTTGCCCTGTGAACATATGGCTAATTTCTTCAATATCCATAATCACAGTTACTGGTCTATGTCCATCACGGTAAGCAATGGAATAAGCACCAATGATTTTCCCTCGCGGAAAGCCAATTTCATGTTGCACAACTTCCATTTCTCTTGTTTCTTTATTCATAGCAATTTTGAATTCATCATTTTCATGTACCATTTGAGTATCCGGCGGTTGGAATCCTTCTTGTGTTCTTGCTTTTGAAAGATAAGCTTCTGCAGCGAATTGGATACGGGCAGTGTTGCCATATTTGATAAAGAAAATTTCATTCTTAAATGGATCTAACCCATAAGAAGCAGCTTTATGAGCGAATAATAAGAACTCCTGGTCATTAGCAGTTGGTGCAATGGAATTACGAATTACTTCAAGTACCTCCGGTTTGAATGCCTCTGTGATTTCTGGTGTGTATTGCTTAATTGAATTATTAGCCATTTTTTATCCTCCTGTTATCTTTAAGAATTTGTCTTGTAGTGCCTGTGTTTCTATGAACCAATGAAACTCTTTCTCCATCATTCTTATAAATTAGCCAGTTTTCAGGATTGAGTCCGGCTCCGCGAATATTTTCTTTCTGTTTACGGGTAGGATTCTTTCCTTGCTTCATTCGCCCACCGCCTTAACATTAAGCTCTTGCCCAGCAACCACCCTGCAGGTAATCAACTGTCCAATTGGTTCCTTAAATCTTGTTATAGACTCAGCATTATCAATAAATACTGGAGTGATTAGTTCACTTTGCTCTGAAAGAACGTCACTTAGTTCAAGCCCAGCTCTGATTGTTTCAGATAGTGATAGCTTGCTATAAGGCTTACCATCCATCTCAATTTCAAAGTCTGGTTTAATCTCTCCATCACCTTTGTTTTGCTTAAAGAGTCGGACAGATAATGTAGTGAATAGGGCTTGTACTTTTTCACCCTGTAGTTCTGCTTCCTTGGCTTTGTAATCTTTAATGCTGTCCAGGATAAAGATGGATTCATTCAAGGACTCTAGGCATTCTTTTTCTTCAGTCTTAGCCTGCTCCACTTGTTTAAGGTAATACTCGTACTCTTCGTGTTTAGCAATCTCTTTTTCTATTGGTTCAATTTGAGACTGTAGGTCAGAAAGCTTTGCTCTTTGCTCAGAAACATCTATGTATTCCAATGTTTTGAGCTCTTCCTGCAGCTTTGTTCTTTGAGCAATGACATCATTGAATGCTGATTTAAAATTGTCAGTCCGCTGTTTTATGTCATCCCTTGCAGCTTCTAGTGCTTCATCCTGCAAAGGTTGTTTGCAGACACGGCAATTGCCTTCCGGCTGTTCATTTTTCAAAACAGCCCAATCATCTTTCATGCTGTCTCTCTCTTTATTCAAGTTATTTATCTGGTTATTCAATACATTTATTCTTCCGTTAACACTACTAGCGGAATCGTGGATTTCATCTAGCTCTTTACGCTGCTTTAATAATGGCTTAAGCTCTGCATTCAAGGATTCTAATGGAACTGTAGGAGCATGGTGTTCCAATTGTTCTTGCAGTGTCTTAGTCTTGCTTTGTGCAGCAATATATTTCTTATCCAAGGTTTTCTTTTTATCTTTATGAAGCTCCTTAAGATCCTCGATAGAATGTTTCTTCAACAAAGGCTCTAAATGCTTAGCCTGCTCTTCTGCCACATGCTTTAATACTTCTTTCTTCAAAGGTGCTGAAATGTATTGGAGCAACATTGCACGCTGCTTTTCCCAATGCAAAGTGAAGAAGTAATTAGGATTGTATAATGATAAAAACAAATCCTTATCAAAAAGATCACTTACCAATTCACTAAATTTTGTTGCAGAAGTTGGTACCTCATTCACATAGCATTGAGACTTCCCTTTCTTCAAAGAACGTGATAGCAGCAACTGTTTTCCATCCACTTCAAGAAGTAAAGATGCTTTAGTAATATCTGCATCATAATTAATTGGTGTCGGATCTAGCTTGCTTCCAAATGCATCCATGTTGTACAATGCAAATGGAATTGATTGTGGAATGGTTGATTTACCTTTCCCGTTGTCCCCTGTGATTTGTGTTTCCTCTCCAAAGTTAACGGTCAAATCACGGTGGGACTTAATATTTTCTAGAGTTAATTGTAGAAACTTTATTACCTTCATAATGTCCTCCTATTCGGATTTTCTTTTTTGCCACAGTTCCTTCATGCTTTTCGCACCATTTTTCGATGATATTTTACGTTTTTCTTCATTTTTCTTAAATACTGGACCAGATGGCTGTTCAGATGGAACAATTGGATGCTTTGCTATATAAGCCAACCGTTCTTCTTCAGTCATGTACCAAACAGTAACTTTCCCGACCACTATGTATCACCTCCTTCAAGTAGAACTAAAACCTTTCAACAATTTGTGCAATACGGGTAAAAAGGAAAGCCTTTTAGGCTTAATTACTTTCTTGCATTTGCAATTTGTAATACTTATGACTTTGCTTTGTAGCCCAGTTAGCAACATGTGGACGATTCTTTATAAGCATTTCTCCAGCGAATTGAAGTAACATTTCAGCTTTTTGAAAGTTTGACATTTAAGTCACCTCCTATTATGAAATTTCCTTTAAGGGTTTTTCGTTGCATTGGATAGTGATATCACCGATTGTCAAATTCAAAAATTTTATTTCTTTCCCATATTTTCTAGATAAAATTTGTTCAACAATCGGCTTAAGGTTTCTTACCTTTTCTTCTGTAAGTAAGTCTTTATTTAAACCCATAATAATTACCTCCTTAGGATTTTATCTTGTCCTCCGCCCTGCAAATTCATTAGATTACATCCTTGCTATTAAACTCTCTTTCTATCATTGGAAGGATGCCGACATTTTTAAGTAAATCGTAAATGAACAATCTTCCTTTTTGAGTCCACTTCGTATGAACTTTTGATTTCTCATCGTCAATAATATGGGTAGTTGTTTGTGTATATCCCTTATCTTGAAGCTTGGAATAAAGCAACCACACCCCACCTTGCTTATACTGAATGCCTAACTCATTCAATTTTTTGTTCAGGGTTGGTGCTCCCATTCCGTAGTCCTTGGCAATTTGTGATACGGAAAGCAACGATTTACTTTGGAGAACGAGATCGTAGTAAGATGCTTTAGGTTGAAACTCATTTACTTGCTGTTCGAGTACCAGATTCTTAGTTTCCAGTAGCTCATTCTTTTCGACTTGGTCCACTAGTTGCAATAATGCTTCTTTGTATGTAGACGGTAATTTGAATGGTCGTTTTAACTGGTTTTCCATTTCTTCAAACTTTGTTACATAGGCTGCGGTAAATAATACTCCTTTTTCTCCTGTGAGCTTATTCGCTACCATGTCGCAGCCTTTTTTGGTTAAAAGATAACAAACTCTTTTCTTTCCTTGTGCATCGTTATAGTTAGTTTCAATAAAAAATTCCGTCAATCCAAAATTGGATTTACCTAATACTTCTAGGTAATTTCTGATATCTCTTAGGAGATGCGAATGTTCTTTCCCAACCATTTCTGCAACTTCACGACTTTCAACTAATAATTGATTATTTGCTTGGATAATTGTTAGATTCATTGTTTTAGTTTCTCCTTTATGAAGTTCTCTGATCGGAATCCTTTTTTAATACATTCTCCTTAGAAAGATTACGAATTACTCCAGGTAAAAGGTGTTTGTTTACTGCTGCAGCTAATTTATCTGCAGGAACCTTTATCATAAGATCGCCTCCTAATACAATTTATGAATTACTGATTGTCTGTTATGTTTTAGCAAACAATAATTCAGGAGATTTTTTTTCAGTAAATAATTTACGCTGAATCTACTTCACCCACTTGTACACTACAGGCACCATCTTCAGTAAAAAAAATTTCCCTTGGATCTTTATTAAAGAATTTACCGATTTTTAACATTAGAGAACCAGAAGGTTCTCTTCCGTTTTCAATAGCAACAATAGTTTGCCTGGATACCTTTAAAGCTGTCGCTAACTCATCTTGAGTTAAATCAAAATCTTCACTACGACGTAGAAATTTAATTTTATTTTTCATTTTCTCACCACCTAACCTGGTGTCTATTGTTTACAAAACTTATTGTAATCTAAAGGCACCAATCCGTCAACTATGATTTACAACTTATTTTATGTTAATTACTTTTTAATATGTAAAACCTATCTTACAATGTGTAATATATAATTTACTAAAGGAGTTTTTATATGAGTGAATTAGGTGAACTCCTCAGAGAATTAAGGGGTAAACGCTCATTACGTGAAATAGCTAAGATTACTGAAATAAGCCATACCTATATCTCTGATTTAGAAAAAGGTTTTAGGAGAGATACTAAGGCACCTATTAATCCTTCGCCTGATACTTTAAAAAGGTTGGCAAATGCTTATGATTTCTCGTATGAAGAATTAATGAAATCAGCAGGTTATTTACCTGACTTAATTGTTAATGATGGAAATAATGAATATCATGTTGAAGTTAAATCAGCTGATAAAGATGATAAATACGACTCTTTATCTGAAATAAATAAGTTAATAAAAGAATACGGAATAGAACAAATGGGTTTCTTTGATATTGAACAGTGGAAAAACCTCTCTCCTCAAGATGTAAAAATTGTGGAAGAGCATTTTAAAATGATTGTGAAACTTGCAAAGGAAAGAAATCAAGAAAAATAAAAAAGCACCTAAACCACTTCTGGTGGTTAGGTGCTTTTTAAGGAGGTGATGTTATGGAAAAATCCACACAAGCCACACAAAATACAGGACAAGTTAACGTAAGAATTAATTCATATGAAGAAAGATCTGTCGACAAGGAATCAGCACGAATCATTATACCTGAAAAAAAATAAGGAGAAGATAACTATGTCAAATAAAAAAAATCCGAACCCAATTCCTAAGAAACCAACATCTAATCCTTGGAAAAAAATTCAACATTCTGTAGACAAAGATACAGCTAGGTTAATTCCACCAACTAAGAAGAAGTAGTATCTTCGCCTTTATTTAGTTGTTCAATATCCTTTAATTGAGCATTTTTTATTTCCTCGGCATCAAAGATTTTTACATACATTCCTGACTTAGTGTCAAAAAAGATATTAACAACTGGTATACTATGTTTTTCCACAAGTTCTGTAAAAAATTGAATTTCATTTAAATATATATTGCGTTCTGGCTCAAAAGTACGGGACGCTTTTTTTATTTCTCCAATATAGCCAGGTTCAGAAGATTTATCTATTTTCCCTATTTCAACCACTTGAACATCATTATTTAGAAATACCTCATCCCAAACAGATGGGGTCCTCGATAATGGTGCGATTCCTCTTGATTTTCGGACTTTATTGATAATCCTCATAAATAATTGCTGATGGATCCATTTAGCCCATACTAAACCAAAGAGAAAACTTATAACCAAACTGCTTCCTAAAAAGAGGATTAAGAATAAAAAATCTCCTGAAGCAGTTTTTAAACCCTCTGTTGTCCAAATAGGCTCAAAAGAACTAATTGCATTCGCTACTGTCACAAACAAGTTAAAAACTAAAATTGCAGATAATGAAACAGGAAACCATAAAAGGACAGCAACGGCCGAAAACTCTGCTGGATTATGCTTTACAACTGGATTTATCCCAAATGATTGTAACCAAAAATATAACATCAAACCAGGTAAAAGAAATACCAGGGTTCCTAAAAAAGTATCCATACATTAACACTCCTTGTCTTTACAGCTATCATAGCATAAAAAATATCTATTACTATTTAAATTTACTCCATTGTAAAAAGGAACATTCGTTCTTATAATAAAACATAAAGAAGGGGGATTTTATGTTCTTACATCATGAATCTTATCAAACAACAGCTTTGGAAGACTGGGTAACAAATTTTTATTTTAGATTAAATATTATAAAACCATCTGATATTGATGAAAATTATATAGCAAGAGAATATCGTATCTTTATCCATAGGAAAACTATGCCCCCTTCTTATCAAGTTATTGGAAGATATCAAGGAATAATAATTGATACTAGGGTTTCTAAAGAAGAACAGCGCGAAATGTTTTTTCATGAGCTATGTCATATCTTGAGGCATTACGGTATCCAGAGCATGATGCCAGCTGCTTTTCGTGAGCTACAAGAATGGGATACAAGGCATTTTACAAGATACGCTGCGATACCACATCATATGTTATCATATATTGATTTTAATGATCCTGATGTAATTAGTCAGATGGTTAGTCTTTTTAACGTAACGCCAAAATTATGTGAAGAACGATTAATGCAAATAAAAAGGAGAACCGAATTATTAGTAATAAATTAAATAATACTAAGTGGAGCAAGGAGGGTTATATTTTGAAAGCGGCAATTTATAATCGAGTTTCCAAAGACGAACAATTCCGAGAAGGCTATAGTATAGAGTCTCAAAAAGAACATTGCATAAGTTTTACTAAGTCTCAGAAATGGCTTGTATACGATACTTATGTGGAAGAAGGAGTAAGTGCAAAAAATTTAAATAGACCTGCCATACAAGCGCTTATAGCCGATGCAAAAGAACATAAATTTGAAGTTGTTGTTTTCTATAAGCTGGATCGTTTGGTTCGGTCTGTACGAGACCTGGATGATCTCCTAAAACTCTTTGACGAAAATAACATCGCAATTAGGTCTGTCACAGAACCATTCGATACTACAACTGCTATAGGCCGTTTCCTTATAACATTAGTTGCAGCTATAGCACAATGGGAACGCGAAACAATTTCAGAACGTGTAGTGGTTAATATGACTAAAAAAGCTATGTTGGGTGAACGTAATGGAGGGAAACCGCCATTCGGATATGAGTATATAAATGGAGAGCTTGTTATTAAGGAGGAAGAAGCACGTTTTGTAAGGGACATATTTAGACTCTATAATAACGGAAAAGGAATGCGTACTATTGCATTATTTCTAAATCAGTTTGGGATTAAGAAGGATATCCGTACAATTGGTAAGATGTTAGATAATCCTGTTTATACTGGTAAATTAAGATGGGGAAACAATTCAAAATTAGATGTAATTGTCTCTGAAGATATTAAACATCCAACCATTATTGATGAAGATATTTTCAACCTTACTCAACAGTATAGAAAACTAAGAACCGTAGAAGGAAAAAAGGCGACTTCTCCCTTCCATTTTTCTGGCGTCTTACGGTGCGCACGGTGTGGAAGTGCGTTATCTGGATACACTAAGAAGTCCCGGGGAAGCAAGCATTATATATGTATTGCTAAAAAGAATAGTGGTACATGTGACCTCCCGATGTTCACTGAAAAAGCACTAACAACTGAGTTCTTTTTAAACCTATCAGCAGATGATCCAGAACGGTTTTTCCAACTATCACAAGAAGACTTAAAGGCACACCCAATTGAACAACAAGACCAATCGCTAAAAATTGACGAGTTAAAAAAGGAATTGGCAGCTATAAAGACTCGAAAGAAAACTTGGTTAATGGCACTCGGTAATCAAGTTATTTCGCAAGAAGAGTATCTAGAAATGACTCAAGAAGATACAAAGAAAGAAACAATCCTGTCTGAGGAATTAAACAATGTCGTAGAAGATTATTCACCTTTAGACTATGAATCCGTAATATCCCTTTTGAATAATATTTCAGATATGTGGGAAAGTGCAAATGACTTTGAAAAGAAAAGTTTTATTAATGAATTGTTCGAGACTATTACAGTTGACATACCTTCTGAATATAAAAGGGCTCCTGGGAAATCTCCATCTGTAATTATCGAACGATTTAAACTCAAATAAAAGTTTCTTTTGATGGCTATACCAGTGGCAATGGCAATGAACCTTTTCGGTCACGGCATTGCCCTTTCCGGTGACTATGTCATTCAAGCAGCACCGAAGCTGACAGCAGATGCAGCAGGGATTTCCGTTGAATCTGTTATGCAGGCCAGCATACCACTTGTAATTGTTATGGGGGTTGTCACTACACTAACAGCCTTTTATTTAATTAAAAGAGATATAAAAAGTGGTAAGCTCACACACACAACAGGTCTAACGAGCACCGACACCTCCATCCTTCCGAAAAAGGAAAATCATTTACTAAGTAAAAATCAAAAGCGCTTTTTCGCCATTCTAATTCCCATTCTCTTTGTGCTAGATGTTGTAGCAATGTATCTATTGAACCTTCAAGGCGGGGATGCAACAGCACTAGTTGGCGGAACCTCCATTTTTATCCTTATCCTTATCACACTTATCAGCTATAAGAACAAAGGCCTCGAAAAAACCACAAGCTACTTAATTGATGGTTTCCAATTTGGCTTTAAAGTGTTTGGTCCAGTTATCCCAATTGCAGCGTTCTTCTATCTTGGAGATTCTGGATTCACCACCATCGTTGGCGACTATCTTCCAAAGGCTTCACACGGACTCGTCAATGATCTTGGTGTCGCACTGGCCTCAACTGTTCCACTCACAAAAGAAGTAGGCGCCATCACCTTAACAGCAGTCGGTGTTATCACAGGCTTGGACGGCTCCGGCTTTTCAGGAATTTCACTTGCTGGCTCCATCGCCGGCCTATTCGCCCATGCGATTGGCACAGGGATAAGTACTTTGACTGCTCTTGGACAGATTGCAGCAATTTGGGTTGGGGGCGGTACTCTAGTACCTTGGGCACTAATCCCCGCAGCAGCCATCTGTAATGTTGACCCATTTGAGCTTGCCAGACGAAACCTTATTCCTGTTGTCGTCGGCTTAGCTGTTACTACATTTGTAGCGATATTAATAATCTAAAAAAAGAGGCTGGGACAAAACTAAAGATAACCTTTTTAAACACGAATAATAAAATTACATCAATATTTAAAAAATGAAAAATAAAGCTTGTGACTAAATTGAATTTGGAGTAAAAATTAGTTCGTTTCATTACGCTACACTAAGATTTCTAATTATTGTATTAAAACTAAAAAACCGAACTATTAAATCGATATGATTAAATGGTTCGGTTTTTACAATAATTCACATACTTTTGTCCCAGCCTCTTCGTCTTTTCTTCCCTTATTGCCCTGCTTTGCCTCTTTTGTTCAGCCTTACCTTTACTATTTCATAAAGGGTAATCCATAAGAATAGCCAGATAAGTCCTAATGTATAGCCGCCAATTATATCTGATGGATAATGGGCGCCAAGGACAATTCTGCTTATGCCAATAAGTAACACAAATAAGAATGCTACTGCAGCAACAATCCATCTCTGTGCTTTATTTTTCAAGCCGCTTGCGATTAAATAGGCAATAAACATATACAGGATAAAACCTACCATTGCATGCCCGCTTGGGAAGCTCATGCTGTCTGCATCGGTAATTTCATGAAAGGATGGTCTTGGGCGGGCGACAGCTTCTTTAATAATTTTATTAAATTCATTGCCAAGTCCGACACTAAGCACAAATGCTGCCATTCCTGCATAGTCTCTTCTTCTAATCCAAAGCCAGGCAATCACAACAATGGCGATTGCCCCAATGCCTATTTTGTCGCCAAATTCAGAAATAAATTTGAAAAAACCGTGGGAATTGTCTGGAAACAAATTAATGAGAGCATTTTGTACACCCTCATCAAAAAATAGGTTTTTTCCATTTTTCACAATCGAAATAGTATAAATTAAAATTACAAATGATAATACCACTAACGCCAATGCTGTTTTTGAGTTCTTGATTCTCATTTCTTCCTCCACCTGCTAATATGCTTTTTAATGCCTATTTTATCAAAAGCTGCGTTTAATGAGAATATGCATCATTACAGGAATTTTGGGCTTTCTCCCTCTATAAGCAGATTATCGCTAGTGTTATTGAAATGTCTGATACGATAGCAATTTTTTGCCGTTTCCCCAAGCTGTTCTAAAAGATTATAATTAGCCACTGCACCAACTGCTGCACCAATGATTGGAACAAGCTGCAATAGCTTCACAAAATCGATATAATCCCTGTATTCTTGCTGAAGCTCCTGCCAATCGAGCTTGAGCACCTCTGCTTTCTTTTCTTCCCAGTTTTCAATAATGTCGAGTAAGTATGGCTTTCTTCCTTCGCTGGAGAATGCAAGCTGAAAAACATACAGAAGAAATACCCTCTCTTCATATTCTTCTGGATCATGGCCATACAATGCTGCAGACTCCATTAAAAACTTCATTTTAATTGCGAGAAGCAATGGGAAATCTGCCAATCCGACGAGGATTCCGCCTGCACCAGTTCCAGCACCCTCAACGGCTGCAGCTTTTTGGAACTGAGCGATTTTCTTATCCATTTCTTTGTCCATTTCGATAATGGATCTGTTTGTGTTAACAGGCCTTTTGGTTATTTTATTTGTGCCAGCAAGTGTTGCTGTTATCATTTGTTTAATCGCTTCTGTTATAACTTGGTGGACTTTAGCAGGAATATAGCCATTCATTTTATTCTGTGCCTTTTTGGACACCCGATTTAGCATGGACGGCCGCTTCAAGATTCGGCGCTTCCAGTCCTTTACCTCCATCATGGCAATGCTCTCATTTTCCTTCATGTATTTCGCCCCTTTAAATATGCCTTACATTTGTCTCTTATCCTATACATACGTATTATTCCTCTATTTGTTCCCTTTCTTTATCACTTTCACCATAAAAAAACTCCCAAAAGGGAGTTTTTCGAAAAGCCGGCATTAAGCCTGCAGTTTTTTGCTCATATAAAGGGCCACAAATAAATAAGTGAAAATGATGCTAGCAACCAGCGTCATAAGTCCCATTGTCCAATCTCCTTTTATTGCTATTACAGCAGACAAAATAATTCCTTGTACAGAAAGTACGGCAGAGATTGTCTTTTTAAAGGACACTTTACGAAGATCAATCGACAATGGGTACAGATTAATCCATAGCTTGTCCTGGTAAGCATTCCATAGCGGCATAAGCTGAAGACCTGTCAAATATAAAAATAGAACAGCAAGCAATACCTGCCCCACTCCAAAGGAAAGGAAAAATAATGCTATTCCTCCTATTACGGTAAGCCTCACAGAAAGACCTAAATAATCTCCTGAGCGGAAGTAGGTTCTCCAATAAAGATTAGAAAAAACAAGTTGCTGACTATAGCCAATTCGATTTACGAATATATCCAACAGCTTTCTTCTTTTTATACGGTTTCGTAAATGAGGAACGTCTGTGAACATATTTGCTAATTGGTAAAAGCCTGCCATACGCTTTTCATCCTGTGCAATCAAAAACTCCCATTTGATCCCCAGCTTGTTTGTCGCCTTCTTGTAATAGAAGAATAGAAGCGCCAAAATAACTAGGACAGCTACTACAAACAACAGTGACGCATTCGAAAACAGTAAAAAAAGAATGACAAAGTTTATGCAAAATCGAATAAGTGAATCTGCTATATGGTGACTAGTATTAACATAATGCTGAACATGCCAGCGTATCAGTATGTTTATTCCCTTAGCGATACTTAATAAAAGGAAGAAATACCAAAACGATTCGAATTGTCCATCATTCACTCGTGCGTAAAGCGGCATTAATAAACCAAGCCCCATAAGTAGCAGGTAGACTTGAAATATAAAGCTTAAAAGCAAACAATTAAGAAAGTACTTTTTCATCCTGGTCTCTACAGGAATCAAAAATATTCTGTCAGCATCCTTTAAGAACGTATATATCGGGCTTTTCGTTACGAGTAATGAAAGTAATATTGCCATAATCCAAGCAACAGGGAACCCTGAAGGAATGCTTTTCAGCCATTCCTGATAATAATAAGCACCAGCTCCTAGCAGAAATACGAGCACAAGAACTAAATGTCCATTAAGGATATATCGTAAATATTGGGTATATTCCTTCACCGTGGAGTTTATCCTGTCCCTCCACAGCTGCTTTTCACTGAATTCAATCATGGCTCTCTTCCTTTGTAAGCCTAATGTAAATATCATCAAGTGTTGCATCAGGCATTTGGAATTCCCTCTTCAGCTCATCCATTGTCCCAGCACATTTGATTTTTCCTTCATGAAGGATGATAATTCTGTCGCAATATCTCTCTGCTGTTGCGAGAATATGTGTCGACATTAAAATACCTGCTCCCTCTTCCTTCATTTTCTTCATCATATCTAAAAGTGATTGAATCCCAAGTGGATCTAATCCAACGAAAGGCTCATCAACTATGTAAAGAGATGGCTGAACTAAAAAAGCACACATAATCATGACCTTTTGCTTCATCCCCTTAGAAAAATGGGCAGGAAACCATTTAAGTCTTTTTTCCATTCTAAATTCCTTCAAAAGCTTGGGCATTCTTGTTTTGTATTGCTCCTCTGAAATCCCGTATGCCATCGCAGTCATTTTTAAATGTTCCTCTAATGTAAGTTCATCATATAAAATAGGAGTTTCTGGTACAAAAGTAAATTGCTTACGGTATCCATCCTTGTCTTTTTCAAAGGTGCTCCCATTTATTTGTATTTCCCCTTTATGTGGTTCCATCAGCCCAATAATGTGGCGGATTGTCGTACTCTTCCCAGCTCCATTCAATCCAATTAAACCGACTATTTCATTTGAATCAATGGAAAAGGAGATATCCTTTAAAACCGGGTTCCGAGTATAGCCTCCCGTTAAATTCTTCACTTCTAAAAGTGCCATTGAATACGTACCTCCAAGTTTGTATTATCTATATTTTATCAACAATTAACGCTAAATTGAAATTTTTCAACAGCTTTTATTTTTTTTGTGTATATATATCCTTCAAAGCGGACATTCTATTTATTGAAGGGGAGCACCACTTAAATATTGTTGAAAACATTCAATAATAAAAATGAGGTGTTTGCAAAAGATTATTTTCTGAAATAATCCAACTGAAACTTCCATTCGTTCACAACAAGGGGATGGTTAGCTTGCATTATTTGTTAAGTATGCCAGAAGATCAATACACCGGTAGTTGCTTATCCAAGTAGTTATTATTTCCATTACGGAATGAGGTGTGGTGTCGCAGACTGTCATCTATTCTTTATACGTTAACTAACATATAAAGACCTAAATTAAGGGGATGGTTCGTTTGAACAATGATCGATTTTTCTCATAGAAAACAAATCATTATTAAATGAGGTGTTTATCAAAGAGAATGACCTTTAACAGAACGCAATAAGAAGTTCCTCTTCAACGAGGCAGGATCTCTTGATCCTGTCTCTGTTTTTTTGTTTAATAAAAGCTGTTAGAACAATCTCCTCTGCTTTTTCTATCGGCTATGATAAAATATATAGAAAACAATTGGAAAAGGAGAATTTTTAATGAGCGATTGTATTTTCTGTAAGATTGTCGCAGGAGAAATTCCTGCAAAAAAAGTATTTGAAAATGAGCATGTTGTTGCTTTTTTAGATATTAGCCAAGTGACTAAAGGCCATACTTTAGTCATTCCAAAAACACATGTTAAGGACATTTATGAATTGACACCGGAAATTGCAAAAAATCTGTTTGAAGTTGTTCCTTCCATCGCAAATGGAATTAAGGAAGCTTTTGAACCAGTCGGCCTTAATATACTGAACAATAACGGCGAAAAAGCAGGCCAATCTGTTTTCCATTACCATATGCATCTTATCCCACGCTACGGGAAAGGCGATGGCTTTGGGGCAGTCTGGAAAACAAACTTTGATGCTTATTCAGACGAGCAGCTTATCCAAATCGCTGCAGACATTAAGGAAAAGCTGTAAAGAAAAATACAAAAAAATTTTCTACATAAAAAAGCTATTGGATAATAGCTTCACGAAATCGCAATTCATGATTTTTACAAGAGGTTTTATGATGTAACCGCACTTAAATTATTTTTTTAGTGTAACAAAGACAGCCCTTACCCCAAGTATGGCTGTCTTTTTTCATCTGTACAAATCATCACAATTTGTTAGTATAAGGGTAAACTTCGTCTACAGAGCACAAGGGGGAAAAAATATGAAACGCGCATATAATTTTAACGCTGGTCCTGCAGCACTGCCAGAATGGGTATTGCAGGAGGCACAAAAAAGCTGGATGGATTTCAACAATACTGGCATGTCTGTAATGGAGCTTAGCCATCGCAGCAAGGATTATGAAGGAGTCCATAATGAGGCTAAGGCTTTGCTTGCATCCCTGCTTTCTATCCCGGAAGATTACGAAATTCTTTTCCTCCAAGGCGGTGCAAGTCTGCAATTTACAATGGTGCCAATGAACCTTTTGGATAACGGCCAAACTGGCTATTACGCACTTACTGGTGTGTGGGCAGAAAAGGCACTTAAGGAAGCAGCTAAAATTGGAAAAACAGAAATTGCTGCTTCAAGTAAGGAAGATAACTATACGTATATTCCTGAAGCAGGTGATATTCAAGTTCCAGAAAATGCTGCTTATCTTCATATTACAAGCAATAACACTATTTATGGAACACAATGGCAAACCTTCCCGACTGGACTTAAGGTTCCAGTGGTTGCAGATATGTCCAGTGATATCTTAAGCACACCTATAGATGTCAAAAACTTTGACATCATCTATGCAGGCGCCCAAAAAAATCTTGGACCATCTGGTGTTACTGTCGTCATTATAAAGAAGGATCTTATTAAAAAGAATCCAGCATTGCCTACAATGTTAAGCTATGAAACACATGCTAGCAGTAACTCCTTATTTAATACACCGCCAACCTTAGCCATTTATTTATTGTCCCTTGTGCTTAAGTGGGCAGAAAATCAAGGCGGTCTTGAAGCTATTGCGACGATTAATAATAAAAAAGCAGAAACTTTATATAACGTCATCGACAACAGCAACGGTTTTTATAACGGACATGCAGCTAAAAACAGCCGCTCTAAAATGAATGTAACATTCACATTGCAATCAGACGAATTAACAAAAAGATTTTTGGAAGAAGCAAAACAAGCTGGTTTTGTTGGACTGAACGGACATCGATCTATCGGTGGATGCAGAGCGTCCATCTATAATGCAGTGCCATTAGAACATGTGGAAGCCCTCGCTGAATTTATGAAAACTTTTCAGCAAAACGCTTAATAATAAGTATCTTTAGCAGATAGATCCTCTATCTGCTTTTGTTGTTTGGACCTATAAATCCATATATATGCAAAACACTAGTAAAATAAGCTATAATGAGAAAAAAAGACGAGGTGAACAAGATGAGTGGAAAAACATTTTTATCAGGATTTATCATAGGCGGTCTTGCAGCAGCAGCAGCAACTATATTCACAACACCTGTATCTGGCAAGGAAGCAAGAAAGGTGTGTGTGGATAATAGTAAAGCCTTCTTAAAGGAGTTTAAGGATTTAAAAGAAGACCTTATTGAAATTAAAGACAGCATTGCTACTGCCAGCAAAGAAGGAAAAAATGTCATCGGCACTTTCGTTGACGATATAAAGGTTGCCTTGGAGCAATGGAAAATAGAAATTAAACCACACCAAGAACAACTAAAAATCGAGTTAAACGAAATTGAAAAAACAGTATCTGAATTAGAAAACGACTTAAAACAGCAGCAATAACATAAAAAGAGAGGAAACTTAACACAGCTTCCTCTCTTTTTATTATCTTCCGAAAAATCCATTTATCCATGTTAAATATCCTAACATAAAAACCACTATTTTTCAGAAAAATAAATATACGCATATAGTAAATACGATAACTCATGTTAGAAAAAAAATTTCAAATCAAGATTCTGATTTTTCTTACAACTTATTTCTTATTCATTTCTAAAATCAGTATTTTTAGAGTATAAAAATATTCAATGACATAACTATTCTATTTCGTAATTAATCTCTCGCTAAAAACCTTTAATTCAAGGTGTTCGCTCCACTTAATAAGTCACCCACTTTAGAACGTTAATGTGTAGAATCCATGTATAAAAAGGGTGAATTTTTATTTGAAATGAGAAATATTTATGCGATAAAACGTTTTCTTTCAAAAAATATGCTTATTTCTAAAAATTTCGCTTATTTTTTCTTTATTAATTTTTGTTTTATTGGCATAATGATTATAGATAATAGAAAAGTAGGTGAATAGATTTGGGGATGAATGAAAAAGAATGCTCAATGAAGGAAGCTTTAATGTTTACTCAAAGAGTAGGACAACTCAGTAAAGCACTATGGAAATCGATTGAAAAGGACTGGCAGAATTGGATTAAGCCGTATGACCTTAATATTAACGAACATCATATTTTATGGATAGCCTATCAATTAAATGGCGCCTCCATATCAGATGTGGCGAACTTCGGGGTAATGCATGTCTCAACAGCCTTTAACTTCTCCAAAAAGCTGGAGGAAAGGGGTTTGCTCCAGTTCTCAAAAAAAGAAAATGATAAACGGAACACATATGTGTGTCTGACAGAAAAAGGCGAGCAAATGTTTTTAAGCATTATGGAAGAGTATAACCCAGAAAACAGTTCTGCTTACTCTGCTGCTTTGCCGATTAAAAACTTATATGGAAAATTTCCTGAATTGCTGGAAATGATGACAATTGTTAAGAATATTTATGGAGAAAACTTCATGGAAATATTCGAAAAATCCTTCAGCAATATTGAAGACACATTTGTTGAACAAAACGGGCAGCTTAAACATAAAGAACCGGCGCCTATGAAGTAATAAACCGATACTCGTAAATGGGATAAAAGAAACAAAAAAAGATGAGACGCTGTCTTGTCTTTTTTTGTTTTAACAGACCAGTAAATTATTCAAAAACAACTATTGATTTTTTACCCTTTTCGTCGTAAAGTAGCATGGTGAGTTTTATTAAATTAGAAAATTTCTCCTAACGGAGGGTGATTAGAATATGAATTGCTGGAAGACAATCAATTTTCATAAACAGTACGGCTTTCAACGCATACTATTTATGTCTTCCTTGACAATGGTTTTTACTTTTTTGTTCCTTTATACTCCGACAATTGCACTTTTTGGGCATAACGGCTTAAACGATAACTACTTTTTTACATTTGTAGCAGCATTCCTGCTCGTTTATCCTGTTCATAAACTGCTTCACTTTTTACCGGTTGTACACTTAGGCAAAAAAATTAAAAAGTCCATTGATGTTCACGGCCGTATTTTCCCGTTAATTTGCATACGGGCAATCGACCCAATTGGAAAAGTTAATTTTATCTTTGCTTTAATTATGCCAATGCTTGTTATTAACAGTGTATTGATCATTTGCTGCTTTCTTTTTTCCCATTATGTTCATTATTTCTTGATTATTTTCGCTTATCATTTTGGCATGTGTGTACCTGACTTTATTCGCATTAAAAGCCTATGGAAGTCACCTAAGTCTTGTTATGTGGAAGAAAATGAGGACGGTATTGAAATTTTGGTGAGTAATGTCAGCTAATGCTTGATGCAAATAAACTAATTGGACATACGTTAATAAAGGAATGAAAAGGATGCATGTATTTAACTGACAAATCATAGGATATAATACTATCTTTTTATTCCTTAATTTGATATTGTAAGTATCATATAACAATTCTGTCTAAAGGAGGGAATCAATGATGATCTCCATTTTTATTATCCTAGCCATATTAATATTATATAATATTAATAGAATGACAAATGCATTATGTACCCAAAAGGAAATACCGGAAGATAAACAACCAAAGGTTTTCCGCACAATTAATGTCCTTATCACGATTCTTTTGATTTCTTCCTATGTTGATTTATTATTTAGTTAACATAAACGGAAATAAGTTTCTTAGTAAAGGCAATTGATACCTTTAATGAAAGGAAAGCAGCGATTTTCATCGCTGCTTTTTTTTCAATTAGAGGATATTAGTATACCCAGCTTGCTCCGATGATGATAAGCAAAATGAAAAGCACCACTAATAACGCAAATCCTCCGCCGTATGCACCTGTACCTGACATGAAGACTCCTCCTTTCTAAGTTCAATTCATGCTGTTTAACTTAGCTCTTATAGCCAAGCAGCGCCAACAATAATTAAAAGAATGAAAAGTACTACGATTAACGCAAATCCTCCGCCATATGCATGACCCATAGTAACACCTCCTTCTAAAGCTGCTACCATATTATTTGGTTAACTGTTAAGACTGCACGACTTGCTCGCTAACAAAAGTCAGTTTCATGCAGTGAAACATTCACTGCCCCCTTATCCTGACTCCTGCACAACCTAGCACGAATAAGCCTTAGGCAAATTCTTAAGCTGTTTTTCAAGCTCAATGTATCATATGTCTAGGACCAAAAAACGGAACAGAATATTTACCCAATTTTTTTTATTAACTGTAAATCTAATGAGCATTATGCTTTATAAAAAGCGGATTTTTGTTCTTTTCAAAATTTATGATATAGTAATCATTGGATGTTACAGACTAAACTAACTTAGGAGTGTTTAACTTGAAAAAATGGCTACTATCCATCTCTCTAGCTGCTGGTGTCCTTGCACTTGGTGCATGTAGCAATGATAGCTCTGATGCAGTTGTGAAATCAGATGCAGGTAATATCACTAAGGATGAACTTTATGATGCAATGAAGGAAAAGTATGGTGCTACTGTACTGCAATCCCTTCTATATGAAAAGGTACTCGAAGATAAATATAAAGTTTCAGACGATGAGTTAAATGAGCGGGTCGATAGCATTAAAGCACAGCTGGGAGACAATTTTGAATTGGCACTCCAACAATACGGCTATAAGGATGAAGATGAGCTGCGTTCTATGATAAAAACAGGAATGCTTCAAGAAAAAGCCGCAGTTAAAGAAGTGAAGGTAACGGATGATGAAATTAAAGCATATTACGATGATTATAAACCAGAAATAGAAGCGCGCCATATTCTTGTTGCAGATAAAAAAACAGCTGAAGAAGTGAAGAAAAAGCTGGATGATGGCGAGAAATTTGAAGATTTAGCGAAGAAATATTCAACAGATACAGCAACTAAAGATAAAGGCGGAGATTTAGGCTGGTTCGGAGCAGGTACGATGGTTGCTGAATTTGAAGATGCTGCTTATAAGCTGAAGGTAGACCAAATAAGTGATCCTGTTAAGACAGAAAATGGCTACCACATTATTCAAGTCACAGACAAAAAGGAAAAAGGGAAATACGAAGATGTTAAGGATGATATGGAATATGAATTGAAAGTGTCCAAGCTAACATCTGATATCATTAACAGTGCGATGGCTAAAGAATTAGAAGATGCTGATGTTAAGGTTGAAGATAAAGATTTGAAATCCGTTCTTGATTCGACATCTGCTGATTCTACAAGCGGGTCAACAGGTACATCTACAAGCAAGTAACATAAAAAGGGAAACTAGAGATAATCTCTAGCTTCCCTTTTAATTTTCATACACTCTTTCTTTATCACTGCCTATTTTCTTATGCTTTTCCTCCTCCATCCTTCTTATATAAACTTCGCCTTCTCTTTCGATAATCTCCTGCTCTTGCTGCCTGTCCTCTTTTCCAGACTTAACAGCCATAAATGCACTTACAACAATGCCCCCCAATACAAACAGCACCCACATTGGTATCTCAAACATAGTGTTAGCTCCCTTCTTGCGAATTGTTTTCTCTTAATTACTACATCATATGCTAGAAAAGAAAGGATATTCATCTTTTATAGCAAGACATATAAACGAGGCTGGGACAAAAAAAGATAACCTTTCTAAACACGAATAATAAAATTACATCCATATTTAAATAATGAAGCTTGTGACAAAATAGAATATGGAGTTAAAATTAGTTCGTTTCATTGCGCTACACCCACTCGCTTTCCGCGGGGAGGAAGCTGAGCTCGTCTTCGCCTGCGGGGTCACAGCCTTTCCTCTATTTCCCGCAGGAGTCGAGTGGCCTCCGCTCCATTCCACTAAAATTTCTAATTATTGTATTTTTAAAAAAACAAAAAAACCGAACTACCCAATCGAAATTAGAATGGATAGTTCGGTTTTTATACTGATTCATATACTTATGTCCCAGCCTCGTTGTGTAATCTATTATTTATGGAAGGAAGGCTTGTAAAAGGATCTGTTTTCCAACGGGAAAATTCTTTCGGAGAACTCACCTGGTTTTACCCTTTCTAGTGCTCTGTCTAGCATATTCATCTTCGCATCCAAATTATCAATATAGTGAAGAATTTCTGCTTCTTTAATAAGAGGTGCTTTTGGGCTGCCCCATTCTGCTTTTCCATGATGAGATAGCACTAAATGCTGAAGGATCATTACTTCCTCTCCTTTGATGCCAAGCTCATCTGCTGCTTTTCCTATTTCATTTACCATAATTGTAATATGCCCCAATAGATTTCCCTCTACAGTATACGTGGTTGAAATTGGTCCTGACAGCTCTTGTACTTTCCCTAGGTCATGAAGGATAATGCCGCCGTACAGCAGGTCTGTATCAAGACTCGGATAAAGCCCTGCAATCGCTTTGGCTAAATCAAGCATGCTGACAACATGGTAGGCCAAGCCTGAGACGAACTCATGATGGTTCTTCGTTGCCGCCGGGTACTCAAAAAACGCTTTCTGATGCTTTTTAACAAGATGTCTTGTTATGCGCTGTATGTTAGGGTTTTTCATATCAAAAATATATTGGTTAATTTTTGCTTGCATTTCTTCACTTTCAAGTGGCGCTGTTTCAATAAAATCTGACAGTCGCACACTCTCCTCTTGGGAAACAAGCTTTATTTGACGGATTCTAAGCTGCATTCTGCCTCTGTAGTTTTGGATATCCCCATTTATTTTTACAATTGTTTCAGGCTGATATATTTGCTCATCTGCATCTGTAGCATCCCATAGCTTTGCTTCTATTTCTCCACTTTTATCTTGGAAAATCAATGTTAAGAAAGGCTTGCCATTGCTGGCCATCGCCCTTGCTGAACTTTTTATCAGTAAGTGGGAATCAAACTGATCTCCAACGTCATAGTGTAGGACTCCTTTTTTATCCAAGGTACTTTCGCTCCTTTTTCATCTATCTTTATTCGTTCCTAGTATAACATTATTACTTCTACCGGTCTCTCTCTAAAGAGGGCTGCATAAGAGAATGAATTTGCCCTTTAGGAAAATGTTCTAGTAAATGGCTGTGGCACGTAAAGAAAAGCAACTGATTATCCCTGCATGTTTTCAAGAGCTCAAGCACCTTCTTTGTCCTTTTGCTGTCAAAGTTAACAAAGCTATCATCAATAATAATTGGCAACGGATATTTCTGATAAAATGTTTGAGTAAGTGCGAGCCTGATTGCCACATAAAGCTGCTCAGCTGTCCCTCTGCTTAGTTCCTTCGCTTCGAAAAAGGTATTGTTCGCACTTTCCAGTAAAAATCCAATTCCTTCTTCCTTCGGCAATATCCTAACATATTGACCATCTGTTAAAATAGCAAAATACTCCTCTGCCTTTTGCAGCATGACAGGCAGCTGTTTATCTTTATAGGCATTGACCGTTTTTGTCAGGAAATGCTTTGCGGCAGCATATTTCCCCCATTCCTTGACTTCCTCCTGAAACTCATCCTTCAATTGTTTAAATAAATGCAATTTCTCTGTATACGTTCCACCGCTTTCCAGTTCGGAAATTGTAACTCCAGTTGTGGCGCTATCTTTCATAATCTGCTTGATTCTGTCATTTTTTTGTGCAAGCTTTTCTGTTAAGCGCGACTTTTCTGCTTCTGGATTTTCCAAACTGCATAGCACGTCTATCTCTTCTTGTGAAAAACGAAAATGAGCTAATTTTTCCTGTAATGCGAAAAGCTTTGCATCCAAGCTGAGTTTTTCTGTATAAAGCTCGCCCTTTTTACGGTATTCCTCTTCTGTTTCTACTTCAGCAAGCGCAAGCAATTCAGCAGCCTCTGACGAAAAGATAGAGAGCTCTCCTTCTAAACCGTTTAACTCCTGGATATATTCCTCTATTGCCCTTTGATTCTCCTGCCAGTAGATTTTCTTTTCCTTCTCGTCTCTGACACTATTTACCAGCTGAATGGACATAAAGGTGAGTGATTCTGCTCCAGCAGAAAAAAACTGCTCATAATAGCTGGATATTCTCGCAGCTATTTGTTCTGATTCTTTCTCTATTTCTGAAATATCCTCTAAAATTGCCCATTTATCCTTTAGCTTCATTTTCCATTCATCCAAAAGCAAATAGGCATCATAAATAAAATCACGTGCAAGCTGCTCTGGGATTTTCAAAGCAATGCTAAGCTCCTTAAGAACTTGCTGGTGCTCTCTGTATTGATGCTCCCATGACTCAAATCCATGGAGAATTCTATCATATTCCCGTGTTTGCTGCTCCAGCTTCACTAGATTCAAGCTATAATTTTCTCTTGCTTGATTATCCCTTTCAAGTGCCTCTTTAAGCGCAAATACGTCAGACACTTCGCTCGTGCCTGTTCCCTCATTAGTGGCTGCATTTTCTCGCTTCAGCCTTTTTGCCTTGCCTTGGAGATTTGATCGTTCCTTTTGGGCAGATTTTATCCTTGTCATGTAATAAATGATAGCTGCAACGCCACCTATCACAGCTGCAAGCACTAAATACGTCAGTTTTTCAGCCGCTCCTGCTAGTCCAATGACAATCAGCATAATCAAAATGAATAGGAACTGCATATTTGCAGCAAAATGGCTTTTTCGATTTGCTTCCAGCTGATTTTGGACATTATCCAAGTCCCGTGCAAGCATAGCGACCTTTTCTTTATGCCAGCTGATATTTTCTGCTGCTTTAAGCTGTCTTTCTAATTCCTTCCTGTTTTCATCAGAAAGCAGCCTCGCTTCCATTTCAGCTGTCGAATGTTCAAGCGCTTCAAGCTGTAGCTGCTCTTCCTTAAGCCTTGAATCAAGCTCCAATCGTGAAGACTTAAGGCTTTTCTGCTTTGCATCTGCATTAGCACATTGCTCTTTCATGAAAATGCTTGTATTAATTTCAGAAATATCATCTGTTGTTAATGGAATATGCAATTTTTCTTGAAGAACTTTGATATCCTTTTCAAGCATGGAAAGCTGACTTATCAGCTGATTTTTTCGCTTTTGCAGCTCTTCATAAACAGGCATTTTACCGCTTGCTTCTTCTATTTCTCCAGCAGCCTTCAGCAGCTTTTCATTTGGCTGAAGCTGTGTCTGCTTCTCTGTTAACACCTTCATTTTGTTTTGCACATGCTGAATTTGACTTTGCACTGTCAGCATTCTGTCCTTAATACGTTCCCATCTTTCTAACCCAGCATTCGGAAAGGCAAGATTCTCATAATTCTTCCTATTGCCTTCCGTTACTTCTATTTCTAACGCGATTGGAGCAGCCTGCACCCATTTTTCGAGCTTTGTGATGTTCGATGCAAGACTAGCTGTATCTGCTTCTGCTGCTTCCAATTCTTCAGCAAGCTGGTCTCTTCTCTCCAACAGCTCCCGATATTGACCATTTGTTCTCTCAGCACTTTTCAGCTGCTGATGGGCATCCTTTAAATCTAGCAACAGCTCATTCAGAACTGGCTTCTTGCCATTAGGTCTAAAGCGTGAATCCAGCTCCTTCTGCAGTTCATTGTCTGCTTTTGAAATGCTGTCTGATCCAATCACACCTGTCGAAAATAAGAATCTGCCAATTTCCTCACTTTTTAAACCATGGATGTTTTGCAAGCCATCAAGATTAAAGGAAAAGATAGATTGATAAAGTCCTTTATCAACACCTTGCAGCAATTCTCCAAGCAATTGCTCTTGTCCTTTTTGACCATTCTCCAATACGACTGTAACATCACCAGCTGCTTTCCCTTTAACACGCTCAATTGTTGCCAGCCCATGCTCCGGAAACCATACTGTTAGCTTCCCGCCATATTTATGCTGCAGTTTCGGTTCATATCTTAGCTCTGTTTGAACCTTTGTAGGAAATCCGAACAGAATGCTGTGGATGAAGCTCATAATTGTTGACTTGCCTGCTTCATTTTCTCCAAAAAAAACTTGGATATCTGCATCTAAATCAATGGTAGTATTCTCCAGCTTCCCATATCCATAAATTGTAATTGTTTTAATTCGCACTATTTTTTCACTCCCTAAGAGACACCATTCAGCATGGTGAGCAGCAGCCGTTCTGCTTCTTCTGCCAGCTCCTCTTTCTCTCGTTCAGTTAAGTCCGAAAGATAGCGGTAAACACCTGGATGACGATAAATTGGTGCCACAGCCTCATCAATGGAATCAGCTTCTTTCACAGCTTGAAAAAGCTCTGTAAAAAACGCCGATTCTGACTCGAGCTTTGCCTTATTCCAACTGATATTTTCTGTTATAGACAGACTCGAAATCCATGCAAAATTTGTTTCATCGATTTCATCCTCCTGAAGGATCTCCAATAATTCTCCTGCTTGAAGACTGCCGATACCCTCTGCATTTATAATAGAAATGGCCAAAATAGAAGGCAAGCCCTGATCTCTTTCCTTCTCTTGAGCAATATGGCAAAGCGACAAAAGCTCATCGGCATTTTTGGCACCTGCAGCATCTATTTGCACAGATTTCCATAAACATGCTGCTGTTGGAATAAATTCCAGCTCAGCATCCCCGTTGTTCAATTTAACATAATAACAGCCCTTCTCTCCTGTTTCCTTTTTATGTCTTCCTTGAATATTTCCTGGATACACAACAGGAGGGTCTGCCTGCAGTACTGCTCGTTTATGTATATGGCCCAATGCCCAGTAATTCATCCCTTTTGAAGCTAACTCCTGTAGGTTAAAGGGAGCATACGGACTATGATCACTGTTTCCTTCCATGCTGCCATGTAATAGACCTATATGGTAATCTGCAGTGTCTGTTTTTTCGTATGTATTTATTCTTCTATCATATAAATGCCTTGTTTCATAGCTGAAGCCGTATAAATGGATTTTCGTGTTCCGTTTTTTGTGCTCGAAAACAGTCACATCTGAAGGGAAAATATGAACATTATCAGGAAAGCTTACTTCCAGCCAGCTACCACTTAAATGGTCATGATTCCCATGGATGATATATACGTCTATCTCCTGAATTTTAAGTCTTTCCATCTCTTTTTTGAAAAGGATTTGTGCCCGCAGACTCCTGTCTTCCCCATCATAAATATCTCCTGCGATAAGAACGAAATCGACTTGTCTTGCAATCGCCGTATCAACTATTTTCCTGAAGGAGGCGAAAGTACTTTCGCGGAGCTGTGCCCGAATAGGAGCAGGCAGATTTTTCAGTCCAAGCATCGGGCTGTCCAAATGAAGGTCTGCGCAGTGTATAAATGTAATCTCTTCCATACAACTTCCTCCTTTCTTCTATTTTATATTACCATCATTAAAATACGAATGCACGTTCCTATCCACTATAATTCAAGATGCATTCCAATTGGTATACAATGAGAGTCTGGTCCATGTCCTAACTGTTCTGTTTTTGCAATTGGCGTTCTGTATTTTTTAGTATACTGGAGCAAAAGCTCCTCTACTGAAGGACTGCAAGCATTCTTCTCCATATAAGTGAACGTGCCTAACAGAATGCCAGTACATTTTTCAAAAATCCCGAGCTGATCCAGCTGAGCAAAATACGAGGCAATAGCCGCAGGGCCTCCTCCTAGACTTTCAAGAAAAAGAAGCTTTCCTTCCGGATCAGGCATATATCGAGTGCCTGTTAGCTTCAAAAAGCATCTTGCATTCCCCCCGATCACACATCCGCTCATACTGTCGCCGCAAATCCATCTATAGGAAAAGGTTACACTGTCATTTGGAGATGCCCAGCTTTCAAGAAACACTTGAGCAAATAAGTCTTTTTGAAAATCGGCATCCGGTCCTGTAAGATTCATTGCCTGGTAATGAAGATTAGCTACACCAGTTAAAGCAAACAATGCATTATTGAGGACGGACAAATCGCTAATGCCTATAAAGGGCTTCGGATTTTCCTTAATAACAGTACTATCTATAAAGGAAAGCACCTCATTGGCAGAGTTACCGCCTGACAGGTCGAAAATAGCTTTAATTTCTTTGTCTGCATATAACTTCATTAGCTCTGCTGCTCTCTGTTTGGGTGTACCGCTGAATGGAGTATTTTCCTTTGCATAAAAGGTTTTTGCATAAACGGAATAAATTCCAAACTGTTCAAGCTGCTTTTCTAAAAACGAATAGACGCTTGCTTTCGACTCGTCTCTTCCATCAGAGCAAGCAATAAAGGCAACTTTGTCCCCCTTTTGTAATATACTCATAAAACACCTTCTTTCATCCTCATAGGTTCATTGTACAAGTATGGACGAGACTAGCAATAATTTTTCTTCAATAATAAAAAAGATTCACGAATTGAATCGTGAATCTTTTAAGCATTATTCCTTTTTCGTTAACTGGAGTGCTTTCTTAATATCCTTGAACGAATTAGATTTCCCGTACATCAGCACTCCGCCTTTATAAACTCTTCCGCCAAAGACAGCCAGAATGATGATGGAAGCAGCCAATACGCCCATACCTAAAATCGGCTCCCACACTGGAAGGCTCAGCATACCTGCCCGCATGAACATCAGCATTGGTGTAAAGAACGGAATATAAGAGGTAATAGTAATGAATGTCGTATCTGGGTTATTCAAACCAAACATCGCAATCATAAAGCCTGCCACTACCATTAATGTCATTGGAGTAATCATTTGCTGTACATCCTCAATGCGGCTGACAAGCGATCCGAGGAATGCTGCAAGCGTTGCATATAAGAAATAACCGAGAACAAAAAATACAACAGCATAGACGATGGTTGCAGCAGGAATGCCGCTAAAACCAAGAAAGCCATCAAGTGTGCTCATATTATCATTATTTGTAACAGAAAAATACCCTGCTACAAGCAGAACCGCCAGCTGGGTTATACTCACAAGCCCGATACCTAGAATCTTTGCAAACATATGTTTAATCGGCGACACACTGGAAATCAGAATTTCCATAACCCGTGATGATTTTTCCGTCGCTACCTCCATTGCTATCATGTTAGCATATAGGATAACTGCAAAATAAATGAGGAATAACAGCACATAGACAAGTCCTCTTGCCTGGTTTAATTCTTCCTCTGTTTTCGCATTCTTTTCAAGGGCAAAATGCTCAAATGGCACTGGTTCGTTTAATTTCTCCAGCTGTTCACCAGAAAGATTCAATTGTGCTGCTGCCAGCTGACTCTTAACTGCTTGAACGATAGTTTCTATGCTAGTTGCTGTAGCTGAATCCGTTATATCCATACTATAATAGGATGCTTCAGGTAAATTTTCACTATCATAGTCAAGAATCAGCAACCCTTGATAGGAATCATCCTCTACCTTTTTCTTTGCTTCTGACTCACTGTCTACATAGTGCTCCAGTTCCATTCCTTCTTGAATCGATTCTGACATGGCTGCAACAGATGGATACAGTTCGTTCGTTTTGTCGATGACCGCAATTTTATCAGCTCCATCCTCATCATTGAACATGTCGATGATAGATTGGAGATTTGTTAAGCCAAGGATAAGCAGTAATGTAATAATCGTTGTAATAATGAATGATTTCGTTTTTACCTTTGTCCAGTAAGTATGGAATAAGATAATCCAAAAGCTATTCAAGTGAAGCACCTACCTTTTCGATAAAGATATCATTTAAAGTCGGCTCCTCAAGCGCAAATTTTCGGATGAAGCCCCTTCCAACAATATCCTTCAGAATATTCTCTGCAATTTCCTCTCCTTCAATTTGCAGTGCCGCGCCTTCTGTCGTCTGTTTCAGCTTAACAACACCAGGAAACTTAATTAAATAAGTCAAATCAAAATCAGCATGGATCGTGACATTTTTCTTCCCGAAGCTTCGTTTGATTTCCTTCAAGCCGCCATGTACTACCGGCTTTCCTTTATGCATGATACAAAGGTTCTCACACATCTCTTCAACATGCTCCATCCGGTGACTAGAAAAAACAATGGTCGTGCCTGAATTCTTCAAGTCGATAACAGCACTTTTCAACTGCTCCACATTAACTGGATCTAAACCGCTGAATGGCTCATCTAAAATAAGCAGCTTCGGCTTATGTAGAACCGCACTGATAAATTGAATTTTTTGCTGATTTCCCTTTGAAAGCTCCTCCACTTTTTTCTCAAGATATTCAGGTACTTTAAAACGCTCCAGCCAATACTTCAGCTCCGTTAGTGCTTCCTTTTTGTCCATGCCGCGCAGTCTTGCTAAGTAAACAAGCTGGTCCTTTACCTTTAGTTTCGGGTAAAGTCCCCTTTCTTCAGGTAAATAGCCAATTTCTGGACTTGTCGAATAGTTAATTCCCTGACCGTTCCAAGTTATGGCCCCTTCACTTATATCCAATATTCCGAGCAGCATGCGAAAGGTTGTCGTTTTACCTGCACCGTTTCCGCCCAGAAATCCAAACATTTCATTTTCGGGAATTGATAAAGATACATTATCTACCGCAACAAATGAACCAAATCTTTTTGTTACATTTTTTATTTCTAATGCCATTTCCGATCTCCTCCTTCACCTTTCATACGAAAAGATATGCAGAAAGTTTCACAAATAACTGTAAAATTGGACAAAACAAAAAAAAATCCCATGAAGCAAAAACTTCACGGGATTTTTCAAGCTCTAATGAGATAAAAAGACGAGCTGATACAAAAATAATACGGCAAATATATAAACGAGCGGGTGAACAGATTTACCCTTGCCTGTAACTAATTTCAACAACGGGTGAGAAATAAATCCTAGCGCAATCCCTGTTGCAATACTTGAAGTAAGCGGCATGCTTAAGATAACAAGGAACGCTGGGAAAGCTTCATCAAATTCAGACCAACGCACTTTTGCAATAGCTCCCATCATTAAGCTTCCGACAATGATAAGTGCTGGTGATGTGATTGCGGATAATCCTGATACAGCACTAACAAGCGGTGCAAAGAATGCAGAAAGTATAAATAAAGCTGAAACAGTAACGCCTGTTAAGCCTGTTCTTCCTCCAGCTGCAACTCCTGAAGTTGATTCAATAAATGCTGTTGTCGGGCTTGTTCCAAACATTGCTCCAATGGAAGTACCAACAGAGTCTGCAAGCAGTGCTTGTCTTGCTTTAGGCAGACGATTATTCTTCATTAAGCCTGCTTGCTCTGCAACACCGACCATTGTTCCAGTCGTATCAAAAATCGTTACAAGTAAGAAGGAGAACACGACTGCATATAAGCTATGCTGAAACACATCTCCGATTGCCGCAAAAGGATTTGTGATAATTAATCCTTCTGGCAGATGTGGAACACCAGCAATTCCTTCCGCAAACGAAAGCTGTCCAGTAAAGAATGCAATAATACCTGTTGCAATCATGCCTAAGAATAAAGCGCCTTTGACATTCATCGCAAATAAAATAATTGTAATAGCAAGACCAACTAATGCAAGCACAACAGCTGGTGACTGTAAATCGCCAAGACCAACTAGATTTTCTTTATTATCAACAATGATACCTGTCTGTCTTAAGCCGATAAAAGCAATAAACAAACCGATACCTGCCGTAATTCCATGCTTCAGGTTTTCCGGAATCGCTTCAATCAGCCTTTCCCTGAATGTTGTTAAAGATAGAATTAAAAAGATAATTCCTGCCACGAAAACAGCAGATAAAGCAATAGTGTAATCAATACCGCCATGACTGCCTACAACTGAATAAGCAAAATAAGCATTCAAGCCCATACCAGGTGCAATTGCAATCGGATAATTAGCAAATAAAGCCATCCAAAGTGTACCGATTACTGCTGCAATAATTGTTGCCATAAACACTTGGTCAAAAGGAATTCCTGCACTTGATAGGATAACAGGGTTTACAATAACGATATAGACCATTGTCAAAAAAGTGGTGAAGCCGGCCGTTATCTCCGTTTTCACATTTGTATTGTTCTCTTTAAGTTTAAACATGTATACCTCCAAAAAAACGAACATTTTAACACAACTCTTATATATTATTCGCTTTCTAACAATAATGCAATCTTTTTCTTACGCTTCCAATAGAATAAACGGTCCATTTCTTTGTGCACAAACAAAAAGGAAGATAGTAATAGCAGTTGCCTCTGCTCTTTCTATCTTCCTTCAACTTAGCGATTTTTATTTGTTTTACAGCGATTTTTCTGCAGAAAAATGCTCTTCTAACAATGCCAATTTTTTGTCTGTATACTCCTCAAAGCTGTCATTATACGTTTTAGGATCTTTTGGATTAGAGAACTGCGTAATTTTTCCTGTAACTGGGTGTATAAATTTACTTGATGCCCCACATCCAAGGCCAATTACCGTTTGAAGCTCCTCCATCATCATAATATTATAGATGCTTTCCTGACCGATTTTTGAGTAGCCGACATTCTCCAAATTCCCAAGAATGTTCTTTTGTCTATACAGATAATATGGTACATACTCATACTTCTCTGTCCAATCTTCAGCCATTCTCATCATCTCTTGTATTTCATCTCTGTCTGCAACCTTGTATCGCGCCTTGTTTCGTGTCATTTCAGAGGCACGTTTAAAGGAAAGGGTATGAACTGTCAGTGATTCTGGCATCAGTTCCTCTGTTTGGTCAAGGCTGTGCTGGAACTCTTCAACACCTTCTCCTGGAAGACCGATAATTAAGTCCATATTGATATTATTCATTCCATGCTGTCTAGCCAGATGGTACTTATCAATTGTTTCTTCAACTGTGTGATGTCTTCCGATGGCCTTTAATGTTTGCTGAGTATACGATTGTGGATTGATGCTGATTCTGTCAATATTCCACTTATTCAGTACTTCTAGTTTTTCTGGCGAGATTGTGTCTGGTCGGCCTGCTTCTACCGTTATTTCTCTTATACTTTGCACATCAGGGAAGGATTGATTCATTTGCTCATAAAGCATGTCCATTTCCTCAGCTGTTATGCTTGTAGGTGTTCCTCCACCATAATAAACTGTTGTGATTTTAATATTTTTAGATTTAAGCCATTCCCCTGTCTTCTGTATTTCATAATGAAGACCGCCTAAGAAGGAAAATACAGACCCTTGTCTTCCGTTTATTGCATATGCCGGGAATGTGCAATAAGCACATTTTGTTGGACAAAATGGAATTCCTATATAAATGCTTACTTCCTTCTTCAAGTCATATAAATCAGGAATGACAGCAAGCTGCCTGTCGATAATGCGCTGCATAAGATCGATTTTTTCGTCTGACATTAAATACTCTTCCTTTAATGCCTGATGCGCCTCAACTTTTGGTGTATTATTTTGCATATGCTTATGAAGCAGCTTTGTCGGGCGAATCCCTGTCAGGATCCCCCATTTTTGAATCATGCCTGTCAAATCTTGCAGTACCTTTAAATACACTTGAGAAATCGCATTTTTTTGTTCTTTAAATCTTTCCTTCTCATCAAGGTTTGCTAAATCCTTTTCACAATTGAATGGCTGTCTGCCATCCAAACTTCCTTCCACAAAATACCTGTCTTCGTCTTCAGAAACATTAAAATAAATGATAATTTCCGCTTCATCTTCCGGAGTGAAAGTCACCTTTGTATCTTCAAAAAACAAGTTGCCGATATGCTCTAATGGTCTGATTAACCTGTCATCTTGCAACCCGCTTATCGTAATTGATTTCATCTTTATAGTCACCTTATCTATCATAGTTATTATTTATTCTAAAAGCCATTATACTTCAGTCTACAAAAAGTGACCAGCCAGGTCAAAGTATTGTTAATAAAACCAAAAAATCCCTATGCATTTGCAAGGGATTTTTTTTGGTTATATATAAATTAATAAATGCTATTTAATAATATTCATCTTGCGGAGAAACTCAATCGGCTGTTGTTTGCGGAAATGCTCCTTCACCATATAAGCAACCCCGTCCTGATTGTTGGACCTTGTTACCCAATCTGCCGAAAACTTTAGTTCACTTGGTGCATTGCCCATGGCAACACCTAGGCCGACTGCTTCTATCATTTCCTTATCGTCAAGACTATCACCAATAACGACTATTTCTCTTCGATTAATCCCAAGATGCTCAGCCAAATAAAGCAGGCCATTCAACTTGTTAACGCCCTCAGGCAAAATTTCAAGGCGCAAATCATTCATTTGAACAATATTGACTTCCTCAAACATTTTGTCTAGAACCTCTTTTGCATCTAAACAATCCTTCTTCTCTTCGAAATACACTTCTATCTTAGGGGCACTGACTGGCTCCTCCAGCAAAACCTCACTGAGGACGTCGACAAACTGATGGGAGTAGAACACAGGATCACCTGAGTTAAACACAGTTTTGGCGAGCATATTATGATTAAGCCTTGACTTGTTAGCAAGGGAAAACTTCTCATGCACAAGTCTGATTTGGCAAATAAACCCTTCAAGGAAACGGACAATTTCATATGTAAGCTCTTCTGTCAGTCTGTTTACGTATAATGTTTGATCCGCATTGTCCGAAATAAGTGCACCTTGATGTGTCACAATATAATTCTCCAGCTTTAAAGCTTTTGCAACCTTTCGTGCTGAAGGCAGGCTTCTTGATGTGACTAATGTTACATAAATGCCTTTTTGCTGGACGTACTCTATTGCCTCTTTAGAGGATTTACTCAGACGCCCATTTGATTGGATAAGAGTCCCATCAATATTTAAAGCCAATAAGCGATAAATCATCTTGTTCCCCCCAATTTCAGTTTCTAATGTCTTTATATATCATGTATGAAAAAACTCCCTACATTAGAACCCGCGGTCTTTAATTCCCCCGGCTAACTGCAACAAAGACAATCAATATTTTTTGGAAACATTTACAAATCATCTATGCGAATATATCAGCAAACTTTTAGCAAACTATTGAATGTAACATCCAATTCACTTAAGGAGGAAACAACAATGTCTAACAATTCTAATCAACTTTTAGTACCTGGAGTATCTCAAGCTTTGGATCAAATGAAATATGAAATTGCGACTGAGTTTGGAGTAAACCTTGGTGCTGAAACTACTGCACGTGCCAATGGTTCTGTTGGTGGAGAAATCACGAAGCGTTTAGTACAAATGGCTCAACAACAGTTACAAGGCTCTAAATAAGAGTCTGCTGCTATTAGCTAAACAACTGTATACTTGGAATTGTGCCCAAAGCTTAGGCTGTGGGCACTTTTTTCATTTGAAAGAGCTGTCCAAAATTTGCTTTAAGCTTAGACTAAACTATTGAGGTAGAATCATTTATATTTTTTTCTCAGTAAAGGGGAAATAATGATAGCTCTATTGTGTTAGCCGCGCTAAGCTGCATCGGTGGTGAACTGGGCTGTCTTGCTAATCCTTAAGGATTCACTCAAATTGTCATATAAAAAGAGGATGAGATGAGACAGGAATTTTTATTATTGTTTTTGAACAAAAACACAAAAAACCAAACTATTAATCAATAATGAAAAAATAGTTCGGTTTTTAAATGAGACTTACATACTAATGTCTCAGCCTATTTGCATAAATTATTGTTGTGGTGCACCGTATAATTCTTCAAGCGGCTTCATGATAATTTGGTTAAGCTCAGCAATTACCATGCTCATGCGTTGTTCTGCTTCCATCAATTTAGAGATGGACTCATGCTGTTGCACCAATGCCACTGTCTTTTGGGCTTGTTCTACTTCTTCTTGTGTAATTTCAATCCCTGACATTTGCTTTTGCTGCAGCTGCATTTGGATGTTGCGGAAGTTTTCAAACATTGCCTTTGCAGATGGATCACCATTTACTAAGTCATACATTTTTTTTAAGTTTGTATATTCATCACTTTGACGAATAGCTTTTTCCAGCTCATAACCTGCATCATGAAGGTTTACTGCCATATTAAACAACTCCTTTTTAACAATTGTCTCCACTATAACAAACTATGCTCTATATTGCCAGAAAGACCCTTTATTTCCTAGTGGTAAGATAACATGTACCTCTAACAACGTGATTATGTTTATATGTTATCAACTCGAAACGACTTAGATAACTTCCCTTTTCACCCATCCCTTCATGCACAAATTATTTGCTTTAACATACGATAATATCAGCTTTAGCCTATGTATTTTAAATAACTATCACCTTATAAATGAGGAATTGCGATGAGAATAAATTTGCTTCCGCTGTTCATAAAAGAAAATTCATCCTTTCCTGCAAACAAGGAGCCAATACTGCGTATTAGCACTTCCTTATTCCATTTCTGGGAAATAGAAAATAATAATCCTGTTATGCTCCAGTTAGGCAGCATGGCAGTTCCTGTATTAGTTGAAGCTGTTCATGATGATAAACAAGTTATCTCTTTCAGTGACAGCTTGACCCAAACGTTAATGCTTCCAAATCAGGAATTAACACTGCTCAGCTTTTTTGAAAAGCAGAGCCGTACACTTACACTTGGTCCTGTAATAGCAATATTGACTGATGCTCCTGTATTTGATTTGGATAGCGGTGCTTCCTTCCGCTCCATTCATCAATTTTGCCAAGAATTCCAGCAAGAGATTGCGCGCATTGGCGGAATTCTGTATGTTGTATGCCTCGATGATTGGATGGAGGGCTATGTTGACGGCTATTCCTATCAACAGGATAAATGGATAAAAGCATCTCTCCCATATCCTAATGTTGTTTATAACCGCCTTCATCTCCGAAAGGCAGAAGCAAGCAATAAGTTCAATGAGCTAAAAAAGGATTTAGCTCAGCAAAATATTCCGATTTTTAACACACAATTTTTTTCTAAATATGATATATCCGAAATGCTTCAAAGTGACAATATATTAAGAAATCATGTCCCAGAGACAAACTTGCTCTCAAAAGAAACGCTTGAACTAATGGTAAAAAAACACCATACACTTTATATTAAACCGATTCACGGCAGTCAAGGCCGGCAAATTATCCAATTGCGCAAAGAAGAAAATGCTTGGAAAACGAGCATTTCTTCCGGGAAAGAAAAAGGAAAAATTCACTTCTTTTCCACAATTGAAAAGCTCTGGAAATGGCTGCAACGGTTCACACAAAAACGCGCCTATATTTGTCAGCAAGGAATTAATTTTCAGCAATACCATAACCGCTCCCTTGATTTTAGAATTCTTTGCCATAAGGATATTCGGCAGAACTGGAAAATCACCTCCATTGTCGCCAGATGCGCTCAACCTGACTCGTTTGTCGCCAACTTGTTTCAAGGAGCAGAAATGATTCCTGCAAAATCAGTTCTCCAAACATTATTTGGCGAACATTTAGGAAAAAGTGTTGAGGTTCAATTCAAGGACATTTCCCTGCAAACAGCCGCTGCTCTCACCTCTCAAATAGATGGAGACATAGGTGAGCTTGGCATTGATATGGGCATTGACGTACATGGTGATCTATGGATTATAGAAGTTAATTCTAAGCCTTCAAAAAACCTTGATTCTGCCATAAACAAAGTCAGACCCTCTACAAAGGCATTACTGGAATATTGTCTAAGTCTTTCTTTTCCACATATAAATAAAGGAGAAAAACAAGATGTCTAGTTTCGGTATTATGACACTTTCATTAGAAAATGAAAAAAGCTATATCACAGAGATTGCTAAATTCGGTGAGGCTACAGGCTTTAATGTTTATCAATTTGTCCCTTCCAGCTATAATCCCCTTACTGAAAAGGTATCTGGCAAGGTTTTTGACAAGGATAAAAACGCTTGGTATAAACAAGACTTTCCTATTCCGGACTTTTTATATGACCGCTGTTATTATCAGGATGACGCTCATTCTAGACAGTGCAAAAACATTGTCGAGTGGCTGAAGCAAAAGGAAGATACAGTCTTTATCGGCAATGGGTTGCCAAACAAGCTGAAGCTTTACGATGTCTTAAAGGCTTCCAAACTGAATGCCTATATACCAAAATCGAAGCCGGTACTTTCAGCTGAAGAGCTATTGGAGGAACTTAGCTTTGTTAATCCTATAATGATAAAACCGATAAACGGCTCACAAGGTAACGGCATTTATTTCATAAAAGAACAAAATAGCTGTATACATGTAAGAACAGACAAAAAGGCAAAGCATGTAGAGCATATTTTTTCCGATAAAGAAAAATTCTCCCGCTGGCTGGCACAGCTGCTGCAAAAGAATGACTACTTCAGCCAAGTTTATCTTCCTTTATGCACTGCTCAAAAACAGCCCTTTGACATTCGAGCCTTACTCCAAAAAAATGAACAAAATACATGGGAGATTGTTGAAAAAGGAATCCGACTCGGTACAGAGGGCAGAATTATTTCTAACCTTAGCGCTGGAGCAGCCGTAATACCATTTAAAGAATGGCTGGAGAATGCTCCATACACAATGAAGAGTTTTATTGAAACTGAAATAGATGATATTTTGACAACCCTCCCTCCCATTTTGGAGCAAACATTTCCTGCTCTTTTTGAGTTAGGTGTCGATATTGGCATAACAGAGAATGGCTCGCTGTGGATACTTGACGTTAACAGTAAGCCTGGCAGAAAGGTCATCCTGCAAGCATATCCAGATTTAAGTGGAAAGCTGTACAGAGCACCATTAGCCTATGCAGCCATGCTGAGAGATGGACAGAGGAGGAACAGCAATGAAAAAACTTTATTCTATTGAAGTGATAGATGATTGTGAAAATACAATCCTGCTTCCTGCAGATGCCTCCATTCCTGCAAATCTCAAGCGAGTCGCCTTTGGAACAATAAAGGTAGAATGCTCCATTGCCTTGCAAAAATTCGGCGGCAATGTTGTCAGGATCAGCGAAGACTTATTGCAAACATTAAAAATCCCACCTGTTTCTCCTGTCTTACATGTTTTTTTTGAGGGAGACATTCTCTATCTCGGCCCTCTTGTTGGAATATTCACCTCTGGGTTCGGTTCTGGTGAGGTCAAACCCATTGGCGACCGCTCCATCATTTTCTCCAAGCTTTTAGCCGTGCAAAATACTGCTGGTGTTACTGCCTTTTTATTTGGAGCCCAGCATATTAACTGGGATGCAGGCACAATAAACGGATTATTTTATCATGATGGCTGGAAACGGTTTGAGGTGCCATTTCCCGATGTCATATATGACCGTATCCCAAACCGGCGCACAGAGAATATGCCGAAAATAAAAAGGGTGAAGGAGCGGCTCCAAAAGGATTACTTGATTCCATGGTACAATCCAGGTTTTTTTAACAAGCTCGACATTTATGAACGACTTCTTCAGGAGAACAGTATTGCAGACTTTTTGCCAGAAACCCATCCATTTACCTCCTTTTCCATCGTGGAACGAATGCTAGGAAACTATGGGCATATTTACATTAAACCGAAGAACGGCAGCCTTGGAAAAGGTATCCACCAAGTCATCTTTGATAAAAAGGATCAAAATTACTATATGCGCTTTAAAGAACAAAGCGGTGAGAAGCGGCTGTTGAAATTCGATACACTCGAAAAGCTCGTACAGCATATTACCGCAAAGCAAAACATTTCGAATTTGCTTGTTCAACAAGGCATACATCTAATGCGCTCTGAACAAAAACCAGTCGATTTCCGTGTTCATACCAATAAGAATAAACAAGGGATTTGGGAAGTTACGGCCATCGCTGCAAAGATTGCCGGCGCAGGCAGTGCTACTACACATATGAACAGCGGCGGTATTGTCAAAGCAATCGACGAGCTAACAGATCTTGATAAGAATCATGAATTGCTTAAGGAAAAACTGATCAGCTCAGCATTAAAAATCAGCAAATCATTGGAAAAGCATACGGAGGGTACAATCGCCGAAATCGGCTTTGATATTGGTATTGACCGTAAAGGGAGAGTATGGCTGTTTGAAGCAAATTCAAAACCAGGGCGAAGCATCTTTAAGCATAGCTCCTTAAAGAAGGATGATTTGCTTACAAGAAGATTGTCATTAGAATATGCCGTCTTCCTGCATGAACAAAGCATCAAAAAGCCTGAGGACATATACAGATGATAATCTATTATGATGGTAATGCAAAGACATGGCATTCCAATCATTCTGGTATCACATTAGGAAGCAATAACCAGCCGCTGTTGCCCTCATCCCCTTTTCCAATTGAACTTCTGCCATTTAAAATGATGACAAAGGGAAATAATATTGGGCCAATTGTCGGTGTGTTAACTTCCTATAATTCTAAAAACAAGCTTATTGGCAATCGTCCCCTTTTCGAGAAGCTGCAAAGAGAATTAGATGTGTTCGGGGGGATGATTGTCATCTTTCCTCCCGAACAACTAACAAACATGAAAGTGGATGGATTTACGTACATCCCCTCTCAAGATAAATGGTTGCCCATTACAACCCCTCTTCCACATGTAATCTATAATCGTGTTCCATTCCGCAAGACTGAGGAAGGCTATTCTTTTGCAGCAGCCATTGAGCTTATTAAAAATAATGACCTTCCTTTTTTTAATCCGCACTTCATTAATAAGTACGAATTAAGTCAACTTCTTAAACAGGATAAAATGCTAAAAAACTGCCTTCCTGACACTGAATTGCTTCACTCAGAACAAACATTAACAGATTTCATAACAAAATATGGCTCTATTTATGTTAAGCCAGCAGCAGGATCTAAAGGCAAGAATATTTACAGACTCAGCAAAAAAAAGGATTACACCTTACTCCTGCAAAGTATTCAAGGAGAACAGCATTTTTCCTCACTACACGAAGTAGTTAATGAGTATTTGCCGATATGGATTACAAAAGAACATATTATCCAAGAGGAAATAAATGTGGACGTTTTTAATGGGCATCGCTATGACTTTCGGATACTTGCAACATTTCTTGATGGCAATTATGTAATGACTGGAGTTGGCATAAGGCAATCCTCTCTTCAGGATGTCACTACACATGTGCCTGCAGGCGGAAAAATCATTCCATATGAGCTTGTACAAAATCAGGAGCATGACCGTTTTTTTCAGCTTGCTGTTGAACATTGTGGTGCATTGCTAACAAACAGGTTTGGCTTTTTCGGCGAATTTTCAATCGATGCCTGCATAGATAAAAACGGTAATTATTATATTTTTGAAGTAAATTCGAAACCAATGCTGTTTGATGAGCCTGAAATTGAAACAAACCGCTGCAGACAGCTTGCCAAACTTTTCTATGAGCTATCCGGCTTTTAAGCAGCCCGAATGAAATATATCTTCCTGACACATTCTAACAGCAGGAGGGATAATGATGGACAAAAAATACGAAGACACTGGCTTTGAAGGCAGAGAAAAAGCTTATGTAGACATCGACAGAATGATAAATGAAGGCTTATCTGGCGGAAAAGTATTTCGACACGACAGCACCACGAATATAGAAGAAGCAAGAGAACTGGCAGAAGAAGACCCCCCACATGTTTCAGAGTGAATAAGCAGCTAAGGTGAAACACAGCTATATCCGGCTGTGTTTTTCATTGCCGTTTTTCCGCAACTATTATAAGATTAATGGTAGCGATTTCACATTACTAAGATAATGCAATTCACCCTTATAGGAGGGATAATGATGAAGCAAAAATTATTAACCTATTTTCATGGTGCAGTAGAGCAAACAACACCTCCTTCCGATTTCCAGCTTGATAGCTACCATTGGTTTCACATTGATGGGGAAAACGGGTGGTTTGGGTTTCAAAAAAGCGAAATGGACCTTTCCCAATTCGATTTATTAAAAACCTTATTTAATCATTATTTGCCAGAAGGAATAAAGGAAAATCGTGAAGAAACTATGTGGAGCGAATATTTGTATTTTGGCGGCATGCTTCCAGATAATCCGTGTGAAAACTTCCGAATCATCCAATTTCAAATAAATGATCCACATGTCGACAAAGACGCAATTGAAACTGTATTTAAAGGGTTTACTCATAGCAGCAGTATGGTAATCTGGAATGGTGCTAACAGAGGAATTATCGTAGAACGTAACGGAAATTTCCTAGAAGACGAGGAATATTCCTCTTTTGCAGAGGCTATTCAGTCTGATTTTTATTTTACAATAACCTTTTATATAGGAAAAGTTATGGCGTTTCTTACAGAAAGTGCAGCAATATTCTCGCAAGAAAAAAGTTTTTTCACAGCAGGCTTGGCTATAAATCCTGGAGACAGAACTCTTTCTTTTGAGACAATTCTGCCCCACTTACTCATAAGCAGACTTGGTGACCAAGAACTGGAGCCCTTTAAAAAATGGTTCTCCATCCTGGAGGAAGATAAGGAATTGCTTCTCACGATAAAAACATTTATTGAAAACAATGGACATAATACTAATACAGCAAAAAAACTGTTTATCCACCGCAATACATTACAATATCGACTTGATAAGTTCACTGAAAGAACAGGGCTGCCATTAAAAAACTATCATAACTTTTTTACAGCCTATCTTGCTTGTTTATACTTTAGCAATAATAAGCCTAGAAGTTAACAATCGACAAGAACGTATGTTTCCATTTATTTACTGGTCAACTCTAACTTCCTATCATATAATAGAGCATTAGAATAATAACTTTTATGTTAGAAAGAAATGAGGATCAATAGTTTGAAAGGTACAGCACATTCTTGTATTGGCGCAGGGGTTGGATTTGCAGTTGCCAATTATGTTGATGCCGCTCCATCCACTACTCTTCTTTTAGTTGGAATTGGCGGTATTGCGGCACTTATGCCTGATATGGACATTGACGGTAAGCTGAGTAATAAAATAACCATATCCCATAAGGTATTTCGAGCAATTGCTCAAGCGGTTGGCGCGCTGATGATTTTATACAGTATTTATGCTGGAAACGAAACAGAGCTTTTATTCAGTATAGGAGCAGGGCTTGCCATTATCCTGATTTCTTGTCTGATCAAGCAACGGCATATGCTAACGATAACGGGGGCTGGTGTCCTGTTTGGCGGGATTTCTCTTCAGGAAACCTGGCTAATACTTTTGGCGATTTTCATTATTATTGCCTCCTTCACCCCACATAGAAGCTATACCCACTCCATTATCGGAACCATTTATTTTGCTTATATTTCGTTCCAATTTGCACAATCACTGCAAATGGATGGTGTTTATTTAACATGTTTGCTTGCCTACATAAGTCATCTTGTCGCAGACATGTCTATTTTCCCCTTCAACAAAAGGGGCGTCAAATTATTTCTGCCCTTGTCATCAAAGGATTTCTAAACGAAGAGAGGACAAATGTCCCTCTCTTTTTTCATTCCAAAGAAAGCGCTTTATGCAAATTGTTCAAAACAAGCTGTTATTTTTCATGCAAACCGCCGATGGTGAAAACGTTATCAATCATGTTACATTATATATATCAAATTGCAGGGGGTATGGAACGATGGCAGAATTAGTATTGAAGAATATCTATAAAATATATGATGAAAAGGTAGAAGCTGTACGCGACTTTAATTTACATATTGAAGATAAGGAATTTATCGTGTTTGTCGGACCTTCAGGCTGTGGTAAATCTACAACACTTCGAATGATTGCAGGATTAGAGGATATTTCCAAAGGAGATTTCTTTATTGATGAACAGCGTGTCAATGACGTCGCTCCAAAGGATCGCGATATTGCAATGGTATTCCAAAACTATGCTTTGTATCCGCATATGACTGTTTACGATAATATGGCATTTGGATTAAAGCTTCGAAAATTCCCAAAAGCTGAAATTGATGAAAGAGTTAAAAACGCAGCAAGAATCCTTGGCTTAGAAGAGTATTTAAAGAGAAAACCAAAAGCTTTATCAGGTGGTCAGCGTCAAAGGGTTGCACTTGGCCGTGCGATTGTCCGTGATGCAAAAGTATTCCTTATGGATGAGCCGCTTTCCAACCTTGATGCTAAGCTTCGTGTACAGATGCGTGCAGAAATTTCAAAGCTTCACCAAAGACTGCAAACAACTACAATTTATGTAACACATGACCAAACAGAAGCAATGACAATGGCTTCAAGACTTGTTGTTATGAAGGATGGCGTAATCCAACAGGTCGGCGCTCCAAAAGAAGTATATGAAAAGCCTGAAAATGTTTTTGTAGGCGGATTTATCGGATCACCTGCAATGAACTTCTTTACAGGAAAAATCACTGACAATAAATTAGAGATTGGCAATGCATCATTCGTTATCCCTGAAGGAAAGCTGAAAATTCTTCGTGAGCAAAACTACATCGGCAAAGAAGTTGTTTTCGGAATTAGACCAGAGGATATCCATGATGAGCTTTTATTCTTAAGCAGCTCTGAAAATACGAGCTTTGATGCAAGAGTAGATGTGTTTGAATTGACTGGTGCAGAAAGCTTAGTCTACTCTACACTTGCTGGTAAAGAGTTTGTTGCACGCCTTGATTCAAGAGCTAATTTAGCAGCAGGAGCTACTGTACAATTAGGTTTTGATATGAACAAAGGCCATTTCTTTGACAAAGATTCAGAAAGCCGTATCCGCTAATACTGGAAAGAGGCTGGGACATCATAAGTAGTTAGGCTAGATTAAAACTGAACTATATTATCGAATGTCTATAATTCGATTAATAGTTCAGTTTTTTTAGTTTGTGTTTTCAATTTTAAATACAATAAATGAAAAATCTTAGTGGAATGGAGCGAAATGAACCATACTAATTTTAAAGCCAAAATTCATTAGAATCATAAGGTCCAATGTTTCAAAGTTAACTGGTATTATATTTTTTAGTATGAAATATTTTTGTCCTATCCCCCTTTTCTATTCCTGAATAAACACCAAGTCCTCCATCCCGCATGATTCGCATAATACAAGATGCGGGCATAAATGCTTCTCTAAATCTGGATAGCCGTTCTCTAGCTTCATTTGATCAATTGGCATATAAGCGCTGTAGTCATCATAATAATCCATGATTCTTCCCTTATCCTCTACCTGCTGTCCGCAATCCGTACAGACTTTATTAAGCTGTTCCAAGCCATTGCATAAAGGGCAAATATTCATTTCTACACCTCATTAATAAAAAAGTTTCCGTTTATTTTCTGTTTGATCAGAAAAAACTATTCGAGATCGATAATTCTACACACAATTAATTGGAAGATATTTCATCAAAAAATAAATGCATAGAAAAGCTCCTGTCAACCATAATAAGAGTACAAGCAGCGCATCAATGGACCATATCAAGCGATAGTAAGATTCTCTTACTTGCTGGTGCAACTCCAGCTGGTCCAACCAAAAAACTAATTATACAAGGAGCTGGAAACAAAATGGCAAACAACAATTCATCTAACAACCTATTAGTACCAGGAGTATCTGAAGCTCTAGACCAAATGAAATACGAAATCGCATCAGAGTTCGGTGTTAACTTAGGTGCAGAAACAACTGCTCGCGCTAACGGATCTGTTGGTGGAGAAATCACAAAACGCTTAGTACAAATGGCTGAACGTCAACTTGGCGGTTCTCAATTCTAATTTGCAAAACTTAATATAAAATGGCAAGAAGCCCCCATATATATGGGGGCTTCAGCAATTTATGCTCCTCTTTAACCTGCTTTCGAACCTTGTTGAAGCTGGTACATTTGATAATATCTGCCTTTAAGCTCCATCAATTCCTCATGATTTCCTTTTTCCACTATTTCACCGTGATCAAGAACGATTATTTGGTCGGCATTACGGATTGTAGAAAGACGATGAGCAATAATAAACGTCGTTCTTCCCTTTTTAAGAACCTCCATTGCCTGCTGGATAATCTGCTCTGTTTCCGTATCAATACTGCTTGTCGCTTCATCCAAGATAAGGATAGCAGGATCAAAGGCGAGTGCACGTGCAAAGGAAATGAGCTGGCGCTGTCCACTCGACAACGTGCTTCCCTTTTCGATAACCGGTTCATCATAGCCTTTCTCAAGATTTTTGAGAACTCTGTCTGCTCCAACATCCTTTAATGCTTTTTCAACCATCTCTCTTGTAATGGCAGGATTGTTGAGCGTCACATTAGAGGCAATCGTTCCTTTAAAGAGAAACGGGTCTTGCAAAACAATGCCCATATGCTTCCTTAAATCTTGTCTCGACATTTCGGAAATATCCATACCATCAATCGTTATTTTCCCTGACTGAATATCATAAAAACGGAACAATAAATTCATAATAGAACTTTTACCTGAACCGGTATGCCCAACAAGTGCAACCGTATCCCCGTGCTGCGCTTCAAATGAAATATCTTTTAAAACATATTCATCCTCCTTGTAAGCGAAGTTAACATGCTCAAATGCAACATTGCCTTTATATCTCGTAATGCTAGGCTTAGCTACGTCAATACCGTCCTCACGAAGCAATTCAAACACTCTGTCACCTGCGACTAGTGCCTGCTCTAAATTCGCCAATTGGTTGACGATGCCCTGAACTGGCTGAAACAAGCGGTTAATATAATCGACAAACGCGTAAAGAACACCTAATGAAATGGCAGAGGATACACTCAATGTCTGTCCTGCAACAAACCAGATAAATGCTACAAAAATAAGATTTCTGAGTACAGCGACTAAATTATGTGAAGTCAAGCTGTTCAAGTTCAGCATCTTGTTCTGGTACTTGAAATGCTCTTCGTTTAAAGTCTCAAATTCACTAGAGGTTTGTTTTTCCTTGCCAAATGCCTGAATGATATTCATCCCTTGAATGGATTCATTCACCATTCCATTAATATCACTAATTCTAGCTCTAATAACATGGTTATACTTTGCTGCAAAACGTCTGTATCCGATCATCCATAAATAAAGGATCGGCAGAAGAACAAGACAGATCGCCGCAAGCTTCGCATTAAGGATAAATAATGCAACGTATATGCCAATAATATAAATACCACTTGAAAAGAAGTTAGAAAGAACTGTCACATACAGCTCTCTGATTGCTTCTGTATCATTTGTTACCCTTGCAACAACCTTGCCTGCTGGCAGGTTATCGAAATATTTAATTGGCATCCGCTGAATTTGGGCAAAGACGTCCTCCCTCATCTTCTGGATTATTCTGTTTGCTGATTTCTGCAAGTATAGATGCTGTCCATATTGAAATACGGAAGCAATCATAACAAGCCCGAAATAAAAGGCCAGCAGTTTAATGATCGAGGGTACTTCTAGTTTAAAGAACGCAAAGACATCCTCCATACTGAGACGCTCTGCTTCATACTTGGCAACATCACCGCCTGAGGAAATCGTCAGAACCCCATCTTTATAGCTTCTTTCTCCATCAAAGCTGATATCTTCTTGGATAAACAAGAAGTTCCTTCCGACTTGAAAAATTCTCGCATCTGCTGTATCACTTTCTCCTGTCGGCTTAACTTTCGTGTACAAATTGCCACCATACTCGACTGCTCCTGCAGTTGAGGTAGTTTCGTACCATTTATTTTCAATCCCCATAATATGGTCATCGATAATTTTTTTGGCTATAAATGGGCCAGCTAAATCTGCAACAACCGCTATCGTCAGCATGATGAGAGCAAATATTATTATTTTTTTAAATTGTAATGCATATTGAAGCAATCTTCTTCCAGTGCTCATGCTTGCACCTCAATCCCTGTAGACTGTGCCGTTTTCGTTTGCTGAATTTCAAACTGCTCTTTATACCAGCCGTTTTTCTGCAGCAGCTGTTCATGTGACCCACGCTCCATAATTTTCCCGTCCTCTAGGACGATGATTTGGTCTGCATGCTGAACCGCTGTCATTCTATGTGTTGTAATAATGGTCGTTTTACCTGTACGTTCTTTTTTAATATTTTGGATAATATTCTGTTCTGTTTTGGCATCAACTGCAGATAAGGAATCGTCCAAAATTAAAATTTCAGGATTTCTTATTAAAGCTCTCGCGATAGAAATTCTTTGTTTTTGCCCGCCAGATAACGCAACACCCTTTTCTCCAACTAGCGTTTCCAGCCCTTCTGGAAGCATCTCAATATCCTGGTTAAATGAGGCTAAGCGAATTGCTTCCTCCAGCTGCTCCTCTGTTGCACTCTCCAAATTTCCAAATAGAATATTTTCTTTCACTGATTTTGAAAACAGAACATGATCTTGCGGCACATAGCCAATCCAGCTACGAAGCTTTTGCAAATTTATTTCGTCAATGCTCGTTCCATTGATGGATAGTTCTCCTTGTCCTTTTGGGTACTCTCTCAGCAGCTGCTTTACTAGTGTCGTTTTACCGCTACCGGTTTTCCCGACAACCCCAATAGTTTCGCCTCTGTTAACCCGCAAATTAATATCATTAAGGTTAGTTACGGCAGAAGACGGATATTGGAATTGTACGGAATCAAATAAAATAACATCAGGAACAACTAATTCTTTACTTGCACTAGGATTTAAGACATCTGGCTTATAATCTAATGTTTCCTGCACCCTGTCTAATGAAGCGTTGCCTCTTTGCATGACATTCATTAATTCACCAATTGCAAACATCGGCCATACAATCATTCCAAGGTAGACGTTAAAGCTAACAAGCTGGCCAATGGTTATTTGCTGCTGAAAAACAAGATAGGACCCGTAACCCAAGCCAATAATATAGCTTAACCCGACAAGTATACGAATCGTCGGTTCAAATAAAGAATCAATCTTCGCAACCTGAATATTTTTGTTATAAACGTCCTCTGTCATTTGATGAAATTCTTTTTCATCATCCTTCTCCAATACATATGCCCGAATAACACGGACACCACCGATTGACTGAAGGACACGATCATTTAAATCTCCAAAAGCATCCTGAGCCTCTGTAAATCGTTTATGAATTCGATCACCGTATATTTTCATGATGATAGCCATAATCGGTAGTGGCAATATCGCTGCAAGCGTCAGCTTCCAGCTTACTAAAAGACACATCGTAATAAGAATGGTAATCATAAACGCTGTAGAATCAATCAATGTTAATATTCCGAATCCTGCTGTAATACTGATTGCCTTCAAGTCATTTGTCGCCCTTGCCATTAAATCACCAGTACGGTTCTTTTGAAAAAATGTCGGTGTCATTTTAAGCAAATGTCCCATGAAATTGCTCCGCAGCTTTCTCTCTAACACAAAAGCGCCACCAAACAGCTTATACATCCAAAAATAGGTTATTGCGTATGAGCTAATTGTGATTATTGCCACCGCAGCAATATATTGCATTGTCTTTACGCTTGTCAACGAACCTACATTTATTTCGTCAATGAACATTCCGAGAATTTGCGGCGGCAAAATATCGATAACCCCCACAAGGATGAGTAAAGTGATGGCTATCGTATACCTTTTCCAGTGTTCTTTAAAAAACCATTTTAATTTAAATAAAATCGAAAACATATTTTTCTCCCCTCATCTCACAAAACTTAACTAGCCGCTTTCCAGATCCATTCTGCTTGCTCCAAAACTTCTGCTACCTACAATCATTAACATCTTCCTCCTTAAATTTGCAGTAATATATATAGAAAAGAGGCAAAATATATTTCCCTCTATTTCTCAAACACAAAAAAAGAGACAGACCGCCCCATGCGATCTGTCTCTTTTGATGCTTGTCATTTACATAATAGCCTTAAAATCGGCAATTATCCTTTGTGCATCAATTATCCAGAGAGAAGCAAAGGCCACTGATATATAAAATTCCCAGGTTGATATCCATCATTTTGTTGTTCCACATATCAGTCGCCTCCCTTCTTTTCATTAATTTTCCAATATAATATAATTGAAGATTAACATGCTCAAATATTAAAGTCAATTGCTAATATTTCGACAAATAATGCTTATAATTGGAAACCTACTAAATCCCCCCCTATTTCAGTATATTTATTCCTCCTTAAGTCGGAATTACTTTAGTATTTAAGTCACAATTTATCTAAATAACGTTTAAGCAACTGCCATTCGGGTACTTGATTGTTACATACAAAAAAAAATAATGGACGATTATCTTTAAAATAACATGCAGAAAAAAGGAGCGATAATAATGGAGACATTTTTGAAAAGGGTAACTCTTCATGAAAATATGACGGTAAAGGATATTCTTTCCTTTTACGAGGCAACAAAAAAATTCAATGTGAAATGTCAGCTTTTATGCAGCAAACACGTCGTGGAAACAACTAGCCTTCCGAAGCTTGTTTCTTTTTTCTTAACAGCAGGCTCAAAGCAGGATATTCAAATTAAATTAGAGGGAACACAGGCAAGCTCTTTCTGGAAGAGCCTTAAGGAAAACTCCTTTGTAAAGGCCTATAACCAAAATGGCATAGCTTAAATAAGAAAAAGCTTGAAATGCAACCATTTCAAGCTTTTTCTTATTTGCATTAGATACTAATTAACCATCATGAATGCAAGGCTATTTACTGTGCTGTCGACAACTCCTGGAATCGCTCCATCGACTCTTTTTCATCAAAGCTTGAAAAGATGCGGAAATGATCTTCATCAATAATTCTGAAATGCTGGCTGATGATGTTCTGCTGAAGAATAAATCCGTTTTTCCTATCTGCTTCACGCCACCATACTTTACCGCCAAGTGTTTTTTCTTTTCTGTAATCCATGCCGTCACGTGCTACTGTTTCTAACACTTCTAACGGCTCATTCCCAAACAGAAAACGCACTGTTTCTGTTTCTCTGAATAAAGCGCAAACTGCCACAACGGTTGACCAGCCTGCATACAATCTGCCTTTTTCAATTTGAACGAGAGTTTTTTTTGAAAGGCCAATAACCTCAGCCATCTTGTCCTGAGTGTAGCCTGCCTCCGTCCGTATTAAGCGCATTTTTTCCGATACATTAAAAATAATCTCTTCTCTTGTCAAAATGCATTCATTCCCTTATAAGTTATGTGTAATTTTACACTGTTATTTTTATTATAAGCCTATAAAAGACAAAATTCAATTTTTAGCTTGGTGAATTTAAGTGTCATTGTTATGGGAAGAAAAAATGCCTGCTAAATAGCAGACATATTTCTTTAATGCTGTTTGTAATTTTTCAATATATCCTGCAGCTTTTCTCCATGTTTAACCATTTCTTCGGCAGCATTTGTTACATTTGCAATTGCTGTAATTTGTTCGTCTGTTGAAGAGGCTACTTCCTCGACAGATGCTGCGTTTGATTCAGATACAGCCGAAATAGCTGTAATAGATTGGAGAATATGACTATTCTGCTCTACTACTGTCTTAAGCTCTGCACCAAGATCTTGAACTGCATGAATCGTTTCATTAACAGCTGAGGATATGTTTGTGAATTCATTTTCAGTGCCATTAACCGCGTTATTTAATTCCTCTGATTGTGTAGTAGTTTCAAATAATGCCTGGACTGTTTTTTCCGTTTCCTTTTCAATCGACTGAATCATTTCCTGGATTTGCTTTGTCGCAAGGTTTGTTCCTTCTGCAAGCTTTCTGACCTCACTTGCTACAACAGAGAATCCTTTGCCATGCTCACCTGCTCTGGCTGCTTCAATACTGGCATTCAATGCAAGCAGGTTCGTTTGATCTGAAATTCGGTCAATTGTAACAGTAATATTGGATATATCGAGAATCTTTGTATAAAGGCTCGATATTCCAACACTCACTTCGTCTGTAGCCCTTTTTGCAAGCTCATTCGATTTTTTCAGCTGATTGATCATTTCTTGCCCTTTTTTGGTTGCCGACTCTGAAACTTGAGCAGCATCCTTAATTTGATCATTTTTTTCATTCATTTTATTAATAGAATTATTTAATCTACCCATTTCCTTGTTTACGTCTTCTAATTCAGCCGCCTGCTCTCCAGCACCATGAGCCATATCTCCCATTGCTCTGCTTATTTCCTCTGAGCTTGCAGACGTTTGCTCTGCAACTGCTGACAGTTCTGCAGACGATTCAAGAATCAAATTACTGATATCACTGCTTTGACCAAGCAAATACTCAAGCTGGCCTTTTAAGCTTTCTATACTCAAAGCTAGCTTGCCAACCTCATCCTTAGAAGTATGAGAGAGCTCCTGTACGTTCAGATTCCCCTCCGATAGCCTCATGAAGGATTCGCTTACATTTGCTAATATCATAAATTTCCTTCTCCACGCTATGTAGAATACTATCGAAAGTACCACTGCTGAAATTATTACTGCTGCTCCAATCAATGCAAGAGGCTGTGTTAAGCCATTCTGAAACGCGTAATATCCAGCCATACCAGAAGCGGCTGCACCAACAAGGATAACTATAAATACAAGTGCCACCATTTTCGCCAATAAGCTTTCCCTCTTTTTCACTACCATCTATCTCCCTTCTAGCATACTTTTACTATCGAGGCACACCTCAATAATAAAGCGTTATCAAATTAACTTACTATTAAAAAACAACTACTTATTTACTAAGTCTATCGGCTTATAAAAACAAATATTAAGCTGTTTTTAAATTTTTTTTCTTCCTTTGAAGCATTTGCGCCCATTATGTTCAAACGGCGGCTTTTTTTATATCACCTACTGTTAAGGTCGCATAAGCTAAAGGGAAAATGATCATTTAAGGAAGGGAGTGAACTCCCATTTTGCATATACCTGTAGATCAAGAAACCCATATTCGTATGCTGCTTTTACAGGACAGCAATGAACTGTTTCAACTTATTGACCAAAACCGTACTTATTTAAAGGAATGGCTTCCATGGATCGATCATATTATCTCTCCTTACCAATATCAGTCAATCATTCCAGATTGGCATAAGCAGCTTTCGGACAATAATGGCTTTCAAGCAGGAATTTTTTACAGAGACAAACTTGTTGGCATGATTTCTCTTCAGCAGCTTGATTGGATGAGCCGGCAAGCGAGCATAGGCTACTATTTAGGAGAATCTGTGCAAGGAAAAGGAATTATGACTAAATGTGTCGCCGCTGTCTTAAATCACGCTTTTTATTACTTAAACCTTAATCGCATTGAAATCCGGTGTGGTATCAACAATGTCAAAAGCCAAGCAATTCCTAAAAAGCTCCATTTTAGAAAAGAGGGTATTATTCGAGATGGAGAATGGCTTTATGACCATTACCATGATTTATATTTATACAGCATGCTTGAACGAGAATGGACAGCATTGCACCATCGTAAATAATTCTCCTTTTTCCCCCTTTTCTATTAACTTTAAAAAGAAAAATGTTTAAAAAAACCAAAAATGCGCTAATAGTTTAATGATGCGATAAACCTTAGGCTAATTCATACTAGGAATGATTCATTTGGTGTACACTAATACAAAATTACGTATATGTAGTATTAGCAGAAAAGATAATAACGAATGGTGTTGAGCGCAATGATAGTATCAAATCTTCTGCTTATTTTTGTATTAATAGCCTTCTCAGCCTTTTTTGTTGCAATTGAATTTGCCATTGTTAGGGTAAGACCAAGCAGGCTCAACCAGCTGGTGGCTGCAGGACATAAAAACGCTGCTTCAGCCAAAACGATTACAACCCATTTAGACAGCTACCTGTCTGCATGCCAGCTTGGTATAACTATTACCTCGCTCGGCCTTGGCTGGTTAGGTGAGCCAACTGTACTACAGTTAATGGCGCCTGTTGTGGAAAAGCTGCAGCTTCCTGATTCAGCCGCACACATTATTTCATTTGTGCTGGCATTTTCAATTGTAACTTATATTAATGTTGTGATTGGTGAGCTTTTTCCGAAGTCGATTGCCATCGGATATGCAGAAAAAGTGACATTGGTTTTGTCTAAACCGCTGATCATATTCTACAAGGTGACCTTCCCTTTCATATGGGTATTGAATAATGCGGCAAGGTTAGTAGCACGCCTATATGGTGTCAAAAGCACCGACGCAAACGAAAATGCCCTATCAGAGGAAGAGCTTCAGCTCATTTTGAAGGAAAGCTACCAAACTGGGGAAATAAACAGGACAGAGTACCGCTATGTCCAGCGAATTTTTGAATTTGATAACAGGAATGCAAATGAAGTGATGGTACCACGGACAGAAATGGCCGTCTTGTCTGAGGATATGCCACTTAAGGATGCGATTAGTTCCATCAGCTCCCAACGTTACACAAGATACCCGATCACAAAGGATGGGGATAAGGATACTATCGTCGGGTTTATTCATGCAAAACAAATTTTAACTGATTGTATAAGACAGAATTGTTTGGAAGAAACTCCATTAAAAGAATATATACAACCGATTATTCATGTAATGGAAACAATTCCCATCCAACTGCTTTTATTAAGAATGCAGAAGGAGCGAATCTCCATTGCGATTCTCCATGATGAGTTTGGAGGCACAGCTGGTCTTGTTACTGTTGAGGATATATTGGAAGAAATAGTTGGTGACATTATGGATGAGTTTGATGTAGATGAATTACCATCCATTCAAAAAATTGGTGATGGCCATTACAGGTTTGATTCCAAACTCCTTCTAAATGAAGCAAGTAACCTTCTTGGCATTTCGATAGAAAATGACGGAGTTCATACAATTGGCGGGTGGCTTCTTTATAAAAAGCCTGATATAAGTCTAGGTGATTCAATCGAATATGAAGGCTATTATTTTAAAGCAATTGATTTTCAAAACGGACACATATCTACTATTGAAGTAACAAAAGAGGCATAGCATTACATAAAATCGGCAGCCTCTAATATGGCTGCCCTTTAAACGTGACATTTGTCTTCTTTACCTTAAACATATTTTAGCATCGCTCACATAAAGTATTATATAAGAGCCATTACTATTCAAAAAACTGAAAATTGAGAAATTGCACCGTTTGACTGACCAGTTTGGCTTAAAGTATAATTATTAATACATCTAACGGAAAGATTGAGGTGGTAAGATGGGATCGTAAACCTAAAAAGAACCTCTGATTCTTTTCCTATAATTGATCATATCCTAAAACCTACAATCAGCATTCTAACAAACTGGAATAGATCGGTATATTAAAAGAAATCAGAATATCAGCAGACCTATATACGTACAGCCATAAAAAAACTTAATACATGTATTAATCAGGAGGTGACTCCTTACTCGCATCCGCGGGATAGGGAAACTTATTGGACATATTTAACTTGGTTATAATAGCCATTTTGATTGCTTTTACTGCATTTTTTGTAGCTTCAGAGTTTGCTATTATCAGAGTGCGCAGTTCTAAAATCGACCAGTTAGTGGAGGAAGGCAACAAAAATGCCATTGCTGCAAAAAAAATCATCACACATCTTGATGAATATTTATCAGCATGCCAGTTAGGCATTACTATCACTGCACTTGGCATCGGCTGGCTTGGGGAGGAAACGATACATGAAATTCTTTCTCCATTATTCCAGCTGATCCACATTCCAGAAACAGCTGTGACCATTATATCCTTTTCTTTATCATTTGCCATTATTACATTTCTTCATGTAGTAGTGGGAGAATTGGCTCCGAAAACATTTGCTATTCATAAAGCTGAGGCAATTACCTTATTATCAGCAAGACCATTAATTGCTTTTTATAAGGTTCTCTTCCCATTTATATGGGTCTTGAACGGATCTGCCAGAGTTATTACACGCATGTTTGGACTTAAGCCCGTTTCTGAAAATGATTTAGCTCATTCGGAGGAAGAACTTCGCATCATTGTCTCTGAAAGTTTTAAAAGCGGCGAAATAAACCAATCAGAGTTTAAGTATGTAAACAAAATTTTCGATTTTGATGATCGAATTGCGAAGGAAATTATGGTTCCACGCACGGAAATCATCTCATTGGAACAAGCAAGCTCCCTTGATAACTTAATGGAAGTCATTCAAGGTGAACAGTTTACAAGATATCCAATTACAGATGGTGACAAGGATCATATTATTGGCATGATTAACGTCAAGGAAATCATGACTGCATTGATTCGCTCAAAAGACTTGAGTGCCAAAAAGCTAGATTCGTATATTCGCCCTGTCATCCGTGTTATTGAAACCATTCCAATTCATGATCTGCTTGTTAAAATGCAGAAGGAACGAATTCATATGGCGATATTGATGGATGAATACGGCGGTACATCAGGCTTAGTCACTGTTGAAGACATTATTGAAGAGATTGTCGGCGATATCCGTGATGAGTTTGACATGGATGAAATTCCAAGCATTCAAAAGGTAAAGGAAAATCACTTTATCCTTGATGCAAAGCTGTTGATTACCCAAGTTAACTCCCTTCTTTCCATCGAATTGGATGATGAAGACATTGACACATTGGGAGGTTGGATTCTTACTTCCAACTATGATGCAACAGAAGGAGACATTCTTACATTTGATTCCTATAGCTTTAAAATAATCGAAATGGAAGACCATCATATCAGATATGTGGAAGTAATGAAGATGCGTGAAGTGGAAGAACTTCCCGAAACCGCAGGTCAAAGGCAACTTGCCCAATCTGCTGTGTCCACATCTGAAGCCGAAATAGTATAAAAAAAGGAGGGACAAATCCCTCCTTTTTTTCATTGCTTATTCTCCATTTCCAACCATTTCGTCAAATTTATAGCCTACTCCCCAGATTGTATGGATAAACGGCTGCTCCTTTGTGCCAATCTTGTTGCGGAGCCTTTTTATATGCACATCTACCGTTCTTTCGTCTCCATAAAATTGATAACCCCATACTCGGTCCAACAGCTGCTCTCTTGTAAATACCTGCTTAGGATTGCTGATTAAATAATATAAGAGATCAAATTCCTTTGGAGTTAGGTTGGAAAGCACCTTGCCATTGTAAATGACTTCTCGTGTTTCCTTGCTGATTTTGAAATGCTCGCTTGTCAGGAAGTTTGAATCCACTTTACTAACAGAATCCTTTTGATAACGGCGGGTAACTGCCTTAATTCTTGCCATCAGCGTCAAAGGGCTGAAAGGCTTCGTTACATAATCATCAGCACCCATTTCGAGACCTAACACTTGATCTGACTCACTGTCTTTGGCTGTCAACATAATAATAGGTACAGAGCTGACCTCTCTTATCTTTCTACAGATAGTGACTCCTTCCATTCCAGGCAGCATCCAATCAACAATGATGATATCCCAATCCTGGTTCTCCAGAAAAAAATCAAGCGCTTCTTTACCATTATGTATAAACTTTCCATCATAATTTTCCTTTAGAAAAAACATCTCCAGCATGGAGCATACACTTTCATTATCCTCTATAACTAATATCTTCATATTCATTCATCCTCACGGCATTGACATGCTTTTTACTATTATCTATTATAGCAAAAAAAGACTATAAGCATTACTTACATAGAAAAAATCCCTTTAGGACGGACCTTAAGTGTCAAACATAAAAAGAGGCTGGGACAAAACAAAAGATAACCTTTCTAAACACACGAATAATAAAATTACAACTAAATTTGAAAAATGAAGGTTGTGTCTAAATAGAATGTTGAGTTAAAGTTAGTTCGTTTCATTGCGCGCTCGGCCTCGCGCTTTCCGCGGGGAGGAATGGAGCCTCCTCGTCTTCGCCTGCGGGGTTTCATCCTTTCCTCTATTTCCCTTAGTAGTCGAGTGGCCACCGCTCCATACCACTAAAATTTCTATTTTTTTGTATTTAAACAAAAAACCGAACTATTTAATCGATAGTTGATTAAGTAGTTCGGTCTTTACGCTGGTTCACATACTTATGTCCCAGCCTCTATTATCTTTATATCCAAGTTGTTGTCTTTTCTAATGGAAGTCGATCTGTTTCTCTTCCAGGTGCAGCTGCTTTACCAACAGTAATTAGCATTAGCGGCAAGTAGCGTTCTGAGATTTGGAACTCCTCAACAAACTTTCCACGGTTAAATCCGCCGATAGCACATGTATCCAGTCCTTTTCCTTTCGCTGCAAGCATCAATTGCATAGCTGCCAAGGAAGCATTGGAGTTTGCCGCATCCCTAGGATATACATCGTTTGTATAAGCACCATTAATTTGTCCTTTAATGACTTCTGCAAGCTCTTCTTTTATTCTGCCTTTTTCAATATCCTGATTGAAAACTTCTTCTGCGTTTTTATCTGCTTCTAAATCACCAAGTATTGCGATAACACAGGATGATTGTGTTATTTGCTGTTGATTAAAAGCGATTGGAAGAAGTCTTTCCTGAGCTTCTGTTCCGTGAAAAACAACAAAATGCCAATGCTGCAGATTCCAAGCAGACGGCGCTCTTCCTGCCAGCTCGAGTAGCTCCTCAATTTCTTGCTTCGATAATTGATGGCTCTCGTCATAAACCTTCACTGCTCTTCGTGCTTTTAAAATATCCAAAAATTGCCCACTGCTAATCTCTGTAGTCATTGGTTCCCTCCGTAAATACTTACTTTTTGTAACTAACTTATTAATGAAATAATAACCTTGAAAACTTTTTTCGTCAAGAATAGAATATGATATACATACACTGTTGTTTATATGGAATAAGACCTTCCATACTTTACTTATACAAGGAGAAATCATGATTGAGATTATTGCACTAACAAAGAACAAAACAATTGAAACTGGTCTGACAATGGAGGATTGGAAGAAAGGGACATATGAATGGTATTGGATTGATTTTAATGCGCCTGATGATAAGGAAGTCGATTATTTAAGGAATCCCCTTCAATTCCATCCCCTTTCAATTGAAGATTGCCTCCATAATTTGCAGCGACCTAAAATAGACTATTTTGATGAATACACTTTTTTTGTAACACATAGCCTCGAAGCGAAAACATATGCGAAAGAAGAGCTTAATCTTTTTGTTGGTGATAATTATATCGTCAGCTTTCATAAAAAGCCTTCCATCGAGGTTCAGTATGTTGCTAAAAAGCTTTTAGGTGATAAATCTCCAGCTAAGTGGAGCCAATTTACGGTGCTGTATGAATTACTAGACCATCTTGTCGATAACTATATCCCAATTATCTATGAAATTGAGGATTTTTTGAATGAAATCGATGAAAACACTGACAACAAATCAATGGAAGTATTGCTAGACGACCTTTATGAAACAAGACACCGCTTATTATCAGTTCGCCACACTGTTGTGCCGATGCGTGATCTCCTTTATACATTGCTGAATACGAAAAAGCTGACAGCCGTGTCCAATAAGCGGGAATATTACTCCGATATTTATGACCACCTGCTAAAGCTGACAGAGGTAATCGAGTCAAACAGAGAAATGACAGCCGATATTAGGGACAGTTATCTATCTTATAATGCCCACCAATCTAATCGCATTATGCAAATCCTAACCGTGATTACGACCATTTTCATGCCTTTGAGTTTTCTTGTTGGCCTTTATGGGATGAACTTTCAATATATGCCTGAGCTGGCTTGGAAATATGGCTATTTCACCTTATTAGGCATTATGGCTACAATCGCAGTTTGTATGTTTTTATTTTTCAAAAGAAAAGGCTGGTTTAAATAAGCTATGCAAATCAACTTCCGAATTGAAGGTTGTTGATTTGCTTTTTTCTCTTTTTGCAGTTCAGAACAATGCCAAACATAACATTCGTATGGTAAAATAATGATATCCCCTCTATTTTGAGTATCCCCTTGACTCATTGCCTTTTCTATATTTTTAAAATTCATAAAATTCTACATAAAGATTGGAGGAAACTAAATGGAAGCACCGCAACTCGAAACGTCTATTGGCGATCAAAAACCTCAGCATAAAGTGCTGCCAAAAAGTGTGTTATTAAAAAGAGGGCTTTTTATCATTTTAGGAAGTGTCATGATGGGTATTGGCATTGAGGAATTCCTCGTTCCTAACCAAATCCTTGATGGAGGAATTGTCGGCATTTCCATTATCCTTTCCCACTTGTTTTCCATTAAGCTCGGTTTCTTCATTTTCCTGCTTAATATTCCGTTTTTCTATATTGGCTATAAACAAATCGGAAAGACTTTCGCCCTCTCTACTTTGTTAGGAATCACCGTATTATCCATAACCACCATTCTGCTTCATGATGTTCCAGTATTTACGGAGGATCTGCTCTTAGCAACCGTCTTTGGGGGAATTATATTAGGTGTCGGTGTGGGAATTGTTCTCCGCTTTGGAGGGTCTTTAGACGGCACCGAGATCCTGGCACTTCTTTTTAGCAAAAAGCTTCCCTTTTCAGTCGGAGAAATCATTATGTTTTTTAACTTTTTTATTTTCATTACAGCAGGCTTTGTTTTCACATGGGACAGAGCAATGTATTCCATTATTGCTTACTTTATCGCCTTTAAGGTTATTGATATTGTAATAGCAGGTCTTGATGAGTCGAAATCCGCCTGGATTATCAGTGACCATGCTGAAGTTATTGGCGAAACCATTATCGCTAGATTAGGACGAGGGGTTACTTATCTTAAGGGAGAAGGTGCTTATACTGGTGATAATAAGAAGGTCATTTTCTGTGTCATTAACAGGCTTGAGGAAGCAAAGCTGAAATTGATTGTAGAAGAACTAGATCCGACGGCCTTTCTTGCTGTAGCTAATATCGCAGAAGTCCGAGGCGGCCGCTTTAAGAAAAAAGATATCCATTAATAACCTTCAAAAGAAGAGCTTCGCCTAAGCTCTTCTTCTTTTGTTTCACTTTCCTGCATGCAAATCGTCTATTTAACTTTATATTTGTCAACACTTGAAACAGGCTATTATTTGATTCCGTTTACAAGCATCGTTAGAATATGACTAAAGAAAATAAATATATAAGGGGGATAAAATTTGAAAAAGAATGCAACCATCTACATCCTTTTGCTTTCGTCACTCGTTTGCTTGATGTGGATGCTTGGTCTCGGCTGGGTACTTGTCGATTATGCAAAAGGCTCTAAAAAGGAACTGAACACGCCTAATACACTTACAGAAAAAGCACCTTCTGGCGGCGTCCAGCTTCTTGCATTAGGAGATTCACTAACAAGAGGAACAGGTGATCAGGCTGGAAAAGGTTATATCGGCTACCTGAAGGACGAGCTTGCAGAGAAAACAGATGAGAAAATTACGCTAACCAATTATGGTGTTAAAGGCGCGACCTCTAAGGATCTTGCTGCACAAATCAAGCAGCAGGAAATCCAAAGACAGGCCAAAAATGCTGATATTATTTTTATTACCATCGGCGGGAATGATTTGTTCCAAGGCGGGGAAACCCTTTCCCATATAAACGACAACACCATTGCTGATCTATCTGCAGCTTATAATCAAAACTTGAAGGAAATATTAACTACCATCAGATCTACTAACAAGGAAGCACCAATTTACTTGATCGGTCTTTACAACCCATTCAGCGATTTGGAAAACAGTGAAGCTACATCTAAGATTGTCCGTGATTGGAATTATGCAAGTGCTGAAACAAGCTCTGCCTTCGCAAAGACAATTTTTGTTCCTACATATGATATTTTCCAGCAAAATGTACAGACTTATCTTTATTCAGACCACTTCCATCCTAACAAACAGGGGTATGAATTAATGGCAGATAGAGTTGCTTCCTTAATTTCATGGGAGGTGGAGGAAAATTGAGTGAGACTACCTTATCAGTTAGAAATTTAACCAAAACAATCGGTAAAAGACAGATTATTAAAGATATCAGCTTTGATCTGAAAAGCGGTGAGGTGTTTGGCTTTCTCGGACCGAACGGTGCCGGAAAGACAACAACAATACGGATGCTCGTCGGTTTAATTAAACCTACATCAGGTTCCATTCAAATATGTGGCTATGATGTTAAAAAGGATTTCTCTAAAGCGATGGAAAGACTCGGATGTATTGTAGAAAACCCAGAGCTTTATCCCTATTTAACAGGCTGGGAAAACCTGCAATTTTTTGCCCGTATGCTAAAGGGCGTTGATGACAAAAGAATTCAAGAAATTGTGAAACTTGTTGGGCTGAAGGAAAGAATTCATGACAAGGTTAAAACATACTCCCTCGGAATGAGACAAAGGCTGGGAATAGGTCAAGCCCTGTTAAGCAGACCTAAGGTTTTAATCCTGGATGAGCCTACAAACGGCTTAGACCCGTCTGGCATAAGGGAAATGCGGCAGTTTATTCGCTTTCTGGCAAAGGAAGAAGGATTGAGCGTTTTAGTTTCAAGCCATCTCCTTAGTGAAATCCAATTGCTGTGTGACAGGGTGTCCATTATATTGAGCGGGAAAATCATTCATACAGAAACCGTTCATTCCTTGCTGACAGCCCAGGAAAAGATCTTTTGGCGTTTTACTCCAATGGATGCTGGTGTGGAAATATTAAGAAGCGTCTCACCATCTGTCACAATTGATGGAGATACAGTAATTACTCCATTTATTGAAGAAGAAGCGGGTCAGTGGAGCAGGCTGTTATTCGAGGCAAATGTACAGGTAAAGGAAATGAACAGGCAAATACCTTCCTTAGAGCATCTCTTCCTTGAACTGACAGGAGGTGAGTCTATTGAGTAAACTTGTCTACAATGAAATGCTTAAGCTCGTTAAAAGCAAGCGGCTGTTTGTTGTTACATTGATTATCGGCATCATGATTGCTATGTTCACATATGCACAGTTTAGAGAAATGGAAAACGTGAAGAAACGCTTAGGAGATGTTGACTGGCGCACCACCTTGCAGCAATCAATCATCGATACTCAAAACAGGATTGGCTCAAGCGGTATTTCAGATGAATGGCGAAACCAACTAAAGGTCCGCATCAGTCAATCTCAATATTATCTTGATCATGATATCAATCCGCAAGAACCAGGTGCTCCAACATTCCTTCGTGTTTTCCTGGATAACTCGATGCAGCTGCTACTGCCATTAATGGTGATGATTGTCGCTGCTGACCTTGTTTCATCTGAGCGAAGTATCGGCACCATTAAGCTGCTCTTAACACGGCCAGTCCGCCGTTGGCGGGTTTTGCTCAGCAAATACATTACATTGGTTTTGTCCATTTCGTTCATTCTCTTTATGTTCGGATTATTCGCTTATATAATCAGTGGACTATTCTTCGGATATGTAGGCTGGACCGCTCCTATTCTTACCGGATTTACAGTTGAAGCAGGCGAGCTCAATACTGCCGGAGTCCATCTTGTACCACAATGGCAATATATCATGATGGTATTTGGACTAGCCTGGTTTGTTTCCCTCGTTGTCGGGACTCTTTCCTTTATGCTGTCAATCCTAATTAGAAGCACTGCTGCTGGGATGGGAGTCATGCTTGCCTTCTTAATATCAGGAACAATTATCAGCAATATTGCTTCCTCTTGGGAGTCTGCAAAGTATTTGTTCATGGTTAACCTGAGGCTCACAGACTACCTGCAAGGAAATATTCCGCCTATTGAAGGAATGTCCTTGCCCTTTTCCTTGACAGTACTGGCAATATGGGGGGCAGCAGCATTAGTCATTTCCTTTTTCACCTTTACTAAAAAAGATATATATTAAAAAAATCTGGGATTCCCCAGATTTTTTTTATGGCTGCTCAGGCTCACTCACAGTCAAAGAGATGAACTTATCGTTTTCCAAATCATGCTTTATTATTACTTCTACTGTTTTTTCTTTGTTGTTTTCTTTAACAACGAACTGAAAGCTGTCTTCCACTTCCATTGTTGTGATTTTCTTTCTGCCCATATACTTATAGTCAGTAACTGCTTGATCTGGATAATCTGCTTTGACTACAGCAATAGCAATGCTACCGTATTTTTCATAATCTGATTTTTGAACCGCAATATTATGGGATGGAAATAAGAATGCCATAATTAGGATGGATGCAACTAATATAGGAAAAGCTCGATTCTTCATGTTAACCTCCTGAAACCTTTTTTCCTATTATCTGTAATCCAAGTTCTTTTTATGTACATTCTCTAATTGTTTTGCTTCTTGAAGCAAAACCTCTGTCACATTCCTATTTCGTTGCCATTCCTCTGCAAATGTACTAAGAGGAGGACTGGTTTCTTCAACAGTAGGACATATTTCAATTGTAAAAGCAGGCAAATGATAGGTGGTAATAAACCAGTCTGTGTATCCTGCTCCAATGGCATCTGGGTCTGGTTTACCAAGCTCATACCCTGTTGTTTCTGCTAGTTTAGAGGCAATTGACATGTCCCTTTCACTGTTCTCCTTATTGTTGTACTGCCAGAAAATTTCCTGTCCTGATGAATGATAAGCTACAGCTAAAGTTGGCTTTATTTTGTCTGTTAAACTGACAATTGCTTGTACCTCTTTGGCCTCAAGCGGTTTTTCTCCTTTATAGTTTTTAAAGGAAGGTTTTGAACTTTCCCCTTCCAGCTCCTCCCAGCCTGCAGGGTATTGACGGTTCAAATCGACTCCCCTTCCATTGCTCTTCCAATGGGTAAAGTCTTTAGAACCTTCATTCATTTTTTTTATAGCCATACGTGAAAACAATGGAAATTTCCGCACTTCCCCCTGCTGAATGGTAACCCCGTCTGGATTAAGCATTGGAACAAACCAGATTGAATAATCTCCCATCCTATTGTAAAGATCCTCTTCCTTTACTTGGTTCTCGACCATTTTCATCACCATGAGTGCTGTAATCCATTCCCTGCCATGATGTGTTCCACTTATCAAAATGGATTTTTCCCCTGTCCCTACTTTTATTCCATACAGCTTTCTGCCGTATTCAGAATAGCCAATCGTATGTACTTCTAGCTTCTTTTTGTATTTGCTTTTCATTTTCCATATATCGCGCTGATACTCTTCATATGTGTATTGCTCCTGCCTGCTTAACTCCTTCGCCAGAATATTCCCTGGAAATGGGAGAACAAATACAAGGCAAAGCATCATTATAGTTATTTTTTTCATAGTGCCTCCTTTTCCTTTTTATAATTTGATAATAGAAGATTTTTATTCAGCTTTTTATACAGGTAAAATAAGAAAAGCCTTTCAAATCAGGATAGCCAAGTTTTAGAATGAAATATTATCGTGATCAATCGCATACTAAAATCATCTCCTTAAAACAAAGGAGGCGGACAGCTTGAATAAAGTTGATTATGATCGTGCACTGTACTACACCCACCGTTCTGAGTGGGATAATCTTTTAATACTGATGGTGCGCACGAAGGATCATTTTCTTTCAAAAAAAATAGAACATTTCCTGCACGCCTACAATTTTGAACATGATTATACTGTAATCGAAAATAACTTGTATTCATTACTGCGCTACATTGACCACGCCAACGACAATGTATGCGAAACTGACATTCACACAACCATAATGTAATAAAGAATTCCACCAAAAAAACCGCGGTCAGGGTTCCGCGGTTTTTTACAGGTTAAAACTTCTTATGTTTATAATCAATTTCGTAAAGGTCTGTTCTTCTGTCCTTTAGTTGCCTAACAGTACCATTTTGGCGTTTTCTGCGAAGCACCTCTAAATCCACATCACCAATCAATACCATTTCAATATTCGGGTTCGTCTCCCCGACAATTCCATCTCTTGCAAATTCAAAATCAGACGGCGCAAAGATTGCTGACTGAGCATATTGAATGTCCATGTTTTCCGTTTGTGGAAGATTACCGACAGTACCTGCAATCACTGTATAAATCTGATTTTCAACAGCTCGTGCCTGTGCACAGTAGCGGACACGCAAATACCCTTGACGGTCTTCCGTACAGAATGGAGTAAAGATAATTTTAGCACCCATATCTGTAGCAATTCTTGCAAGCTCTGGAAATTCGATGTCATAACAAATAAGGATTGCAATCTTTCCGCAATCTGTATCAAACACACGAACTTGATCTCCTCTGCTTATTCCCCACCATTTTTGTTCATTTGGCGTAATATGCAGCTTATATTGCTTTTCAATGCTGCCATCTCTTCTAAATAAATAGGAGATATTGTAGATTTCCTCATCATCCTCTTGTACAAAGTGAGAGCCGCCGATAATGTTGATATTGTATCTGATCGCAAGGTTTGAGAACAGCTCCATATATTGCTCCGTATATTCTGTCACCTTACGAATTGCATTAATGGGGATTTTCTCATCTAGAAACGACATAAGCTGTGTCGTAAATATTTCTGGAAAAACAACAAAATCAGATGAAGCATCTGATGCGACGTCCGTATAATATTCAACCTGATTAGCAAAATCTTCAAAGCTGTCAATTTGCCTCATCATGTACTGAACAACACAAATTCTAACAGGATAGCTGCTTTTAAAGAACCGTTTTGACTGAGGAAGATATTCGACATTATTCCATTCCATCAATGTTGCATACTTACTTGATTGTCTATCGTCTGGAAGATAATTCGGATTTATCCGCATTAAGGTGAACCCGTTAATTAACTGAAAGGAAAGAACAGGATCATAAATGCGGTGATGAATTACCTCCTCGACATATTCTCGCGCAGACATTTCACTTTCGTATTTATAATAATTAGGTATCCTGCCGCCAATAATAATGCTTTTTAAATTAAGTCTGCGAACTAGTTCTTTTCTCGCTTCATATAAGCGGTGCCCTATTTTCATCCTTCTATATTGCGGATCAACCATCACTTCAATACCGTATAAATTATATCCATCTGGATTATGATTCGTTATGTAACCTTTGTCTGTCACATCATCCCAGGAATGTCTGTCATCATACTCATCAAAGTTGATGATAAGACTTGAACAGGATCCGATGATTTCTCCATTATATTCTGCGACAAATTGTCCTTCCTGAAACAAATCTAAATGGCTTTTAAGCTGTGCCTTCGTCCATGGCTCCATCCCTGGAAAGCACTCCGCTTGAAGCTGCAGGATTTTATCTATATCCTTGTACTCCGTATTTCTTATCATCAAACGCTTTTCAAACTTCGATAAATCTAGTTTAGTCATTTAAGCTGCTCCCTTTTTCCTCTTTTTCTTCTACATTTCCCTATTTTCCCGTAAGCTAATCTTTTTAAAGTTGTATAACTTTATATATATGCAAAAAAAAGAGCCACATATCTTCTGCGGCTCTTTTCACTGTAATAAAAAAACTATAATAAATACTCGTTTGCAGCCTCTGAATAGATGCTCAAACTTTTATCTTTTTTTGAGAAATTGTCAAGACGGAAAGGGAAAAATAACTCGAACTCATCTAATATCTCGACATTTCTTTCGAATAAATGATCGTATTCATCACTTTCATCCGAATTCTCAACAATCGATATAATTGTCTGCAACGCAGCAATCACTTGATAGGAATTCTTTAATGTACTTAGCATATATGATTGCTCTTGTGTTAAACGCAAAACATTCAAGTTCGAAAACTTGTTTATTTCATCATCAGAAAAAAAGTCGGGAAAAATGGACGTATAAAAAGTTTGAATAAGTTCATTTATTTGCTCTTCCTGTGCAGGCGTTGAAGCATAAGCTACCTTCATTGGATTTTACCACCCTCTAAATAATAATTATAATTGTTAACAATAGAATAACATACACCCCCTACAGTTTTCCGTGGTAATTAAAACCATGATATGATGGGTTATGCAATACTATTAAAATTTAACAAAAGAGAAATAACGGAGGTTTTTAATCATGCATTTCGACAGAAAGGGCGAATGGATGTTACTTGAAATTCCTGAAAAATGGAATGCAATATCAATAGATGAACTGTTCCGCACCATTCTTCTCGCATCAAAGAAGCAAGTACATTTATTTAAGATGCAGAAAAAAATGATGCTGAATAATGCTGTCATAACAAATTGGTTTACTCCACTAAAAACTGGAGATTTATTATCGATAAAAATGTTTGATTCTCAGCCTAATAATATCGAAGCAGCCTATATGGAGCTCAGCGTATTGTATGAGGATGACTTTTTAGTGATTTTTAACAAACCTCATGGAATTGATACACATCCTAACGCACCAGAAGATGTTTCTTCCCTAACAAATGGGGCAGCTTTTCATCTGCTGCTGAATGGAGAAGAACGGCAGCTTAAGCATATACATCGCCTTGATCGGAACACAACGGGCTGTATATTATTTGCCAAGCACGAATTGATAGGAAATATGCTTGATCAGAGCTTAAGAGAACGAAAAATCAAAAGAACATATTTAGCACTTGTTCATGGCAATGTGAAAGGAAAAAAAGGAAGTATTAACAAGCCAATAGGCAGGGACAGGCATCATGCCACAAAAAGAAGAGTCTCAGAAAATGGACAGGCTGCTGTCACTCATTACAAACGGCTGCAATACTTTCCTGAAACTGATTTGACACTTGTTTCCTGCAGTCTTGAAACTGGCCGCACACATCAAATCCGTGTTCATTTCAGCTCAATTGGCCATCCTCTTGCAGGTGATGTTCTTTATGGGGGGAGAGCTGCTGCTTACGACAGACAGGCACTGCATGCAGCAAAGTTGGAGTTTGCACACCCAATAACAGGAGAATATATAAAGGTCTTTGCCCCATTTCTGGACAGTCCTGCAATATTCCCTGTAAATACGCTTGAATTACTGGAAAAATAAAAAAGCGGGAAAGGCTATTTGCCTTCTCCCGCTTTATTAGATTATTATGCTGTTTTGCGCATTTTCCTTAAGATTAAGCTTAATACAAATACTAAGATAACAGCTCCAATGATACTTGGAATGATCGCAAAGTCAGCAAGTGATGGACCCCAATCTCCAAGAATTAATGAACCAAGCCACGCACCTACAAAACCAGCGATAATGTTACCGATAATACCACCTGGTACGTCTCTGCCTACAATGATACCTGCAAGCCAACCGATAATTCCACCTATAATTAATGACCATAGAAAGCCCATGTAAAACACTCCTTTTATAATTCCATTTTTGTTAAAAATAAATAATGCAATAGCAAAGGGTTAATAAGCTGCAGCTAATCTGTAATTTCTTTTGCTATTTGCTTGTACTCTATATTTACCACAGGAATCTATTTTTAAACCTTGCTTTTTAAAACAAAAAAAAATGCAAGCCATCCTTTGATGGCTTGCACTCATATTTACATTTAAAATAGTAATTTATCTGGATCTTGCCCAATCCGTTCATTCATATTAAGACTGTCGATTAAGTTCATTTCCTCCATACTTAGCCGAAAATCAAAAATACTTGCATTTTCTACAAGCCGCTTTTTTGAGGATGTTTTAGGAATAATAATAATATCATTTTGAATATGCCATCTTAATATGATTTGTGCAGGTGTTCTAGTGTGCTTTTTGGCAATATAATTGATTGTCGGTTCATTCAACAGCCTGCCGTTGGCTAATGGTGACCATGCTTCCACCTTAATGTCCATTCTTTTACAATACTCTCTCAAGCTCTCAGATGTTAGACGAGGATGAAGTTCAATCTGATTAACAACAGGCTTCTCATTGCTTGCTGACATTAGTGTTTTTAAATGATGCTCTTTAAAGTTGCTGACACCGATTGCCTTAACAAGTCCTTCATCATACAGACGTTCAAGCGCCTTCCATGTTTCTACATATTTATCCTTTCCAGGCCAATGAATTAAATATAAATCAACATAATTCAAATCAAGCCTCTGTAAGCTTGCTTCAAATGCTTTTAAAGCCTTATCATAACCGTGATCATCATTCCAGAGCTTTGTTGTAACAAAAACGTCACTTCTGTAGACAGCGCTTTCTTTTATTCCTTCGCCTACCTCTTTTTCATTATTATAGAAGGAAGCTGTATCAATCGAACGATATCCAAGCTCAAGGGCAGCTTTTACTGTTTCTGCTGTTGTTCTTCCTCCGTCTGCGCTGTAAGTACCAAGGCCGAGAATAGGTATTTCTGTTCCATTATGCAGTTTTAACTTATGATGGATGTTCATCATACACCTCCGAACGCGAAATGACGAAATAAAAATTTTGCAGCAAATCAATTGCTGCATTATCCAGTTACTACCTATATGTATTATTTTTTTAAATTATATAGAACAATTTTTTCCCACCAATTCCACGGTAAACACGCTTTAAGGAAGATAGTCATTCCCACTCCTTTACCGAGCTTATAGCGCAGCTTTGGCTTTTTTGCTTCAGCTATAAAGACTATTTTTTTCGCTACCTCTAACGGATCTCCATAATTATGTTCATTTTTTTGCAAGTATTGCTCCACGCTTTTCATTTGCGGGGCATAGGGGGAATTTTCTTGAATTGATTTTTCCGTAATTCTCTTACCGTCCGTCCAAATACTTGTCTTGTAGGATCCTGGCTCTACTAATGTGACATAAATAGAGAATGGCAGCAGCTCTAATCTAAGCGACTCACTAAAGCCTTCAAGCGCAAATTTAGAGGAAACATACGGACTTAAACCAGGAAACCCTATCTGGCCGCTTATGCTGCTCATCATAATGATTTTTCCGCTTCTTCTGTTTCTCATTAACGGAAGGAAGGCTTGTGTCACTGCAATTGCTCCGAAAAAGTTAGTCTCCAGCTGTTCCCGATATTCGACGACTGGTATTTCTTCGGCAAAACCAGCACCAGCATAGCCGGCGTTGTTGACAAGAATATCAAGCCTGCCCTTTGCTTCGACTTTTTCCGCTAATGCAGCAATAGACTTAGCACAGGTTACGTCAAGAGTCTCCAAAGTAATGTTATCCTGCAGTTTAAGCTTTGTTGCTTCCTTTAAAAGCCTTGCCCCTTTTTGCCTATTACGGACTGCAGCTATTACTTTATAACCCTTTTCAGCAAATTCCAATGCAGTTAAATAACCAAAACCACTGCTTGCACCAGTTATTAAAACAACCTTCTCCATCACCTTCACCCCACTATCCATTTTTCTGTTTTTATGACTAATATCATATCATTTTCCAACATATCACTCACTCTTTTAGCAAATAATAAAGCATATATATTAAGCAAAAACCTGCTGCATTTATGATAGAAATAGGTGAAAACAGGGAAGGTTATTGTAAAGGCAGTTTTAAGAATGTAAATTGCAAAAGATGGTATTTTATAGTTTCAGTAAACCAATTATTAAGATTTTGTAAATTTTTCGCCGAAATACTTTAAGAATCGACAAATTTCCTATAAACTATGTAAGGCTTGACAAATTTGGGGTCTAAATTAATTTGGGGGTAACAAAATGGTTTTCAAAAAACAAGATAAATTCGCTGTACTTTTAAATAACATTGCAACGAACTTAAAGGAAGGCGCTGACTACTTCGCAGATTTCAAAATCAGCAACGTAACTGATTTAAAGACGTTTTCCGAAACCATGAAAGAAATTGAAACAAAAGGTGATACATACATCCATGATGTAATTACTGAATTAAATAAAGCTTTCATCACTCCGATTGAACGAGAAGATATTCTGGCGTTATCCATGAGCATGGATGATGTTTTGGATGGTCTTGAGCACAGCGCAGCATTATTCGAAATGTACAATATTACAACTGCTGACGAATTCATGAACCGTTTTGCAGAAGCAATTAAAAGCTGTGGAGTTGAAATCCAAAAATCAGTTGAACTTCTGTCTACGAAGAAGCTGCCAAAAATCAGAGAATACGCTATCCGTATTAAAGATACAGAATCTAAATGTGACGGCATCCTTCGCCAATCAATCAAGCATTTGTTCTCAGTGGAAAAAGATCCAATTCGCATTATTCAATACAAAGAAATTTACGAAAACCTGGAAGACGTTGCTGATTACTGTCAAAACGTTGCCAACACACTTGAAAGCATCATAATGAAGAATGCGTAAGGAGTCCTAAACAAAAATGGATATGATTTTATTTGTAACAATTCTAATCGTCTTTTTTGCTTTGGCATTTGACTTCATTAACGGCTTCCATGATACAGCAAACGCAATTGCTACATCTGTATCAACTAAAGCCTTAAAGCCAAGGCATGCCATCATTTTGGCTGCAATCATGAACTTTGTTGGTGCCATGACCTTTACAGGTGTGGCAAAAACCATTACAAAGGATATCGTTGACCCATTCACATTGGCTAATGGTTCGACAGTTATTTTGGCAGCATTAATCTCTGCTATTTTCTGGAATCTTTTGACATGGTATTTCGGGATACCGAGCAGTTCTTCTCATGCCATTATCGGTTCAATTGCCGGAGCTGCTATTGCCGCTTCTGGCTTCGAAGCTCTTAACTATGCTGGCTTCATGAAAATAATTGAAGCTTTAATCCTTTCGCCAATTATTGCTTTTGTTATTGGTTACATTGTTTATACACTGTTCAAGATTTTCTTTAAAGATTTAAACTTAACAAAAACAAACCGCAGATTCCGTTATTTCCAAATTTTCACTGCGGCATTGCAATCATATACACATGGTACAAACGATGCTCAAAAAGCAATGGGTATTATTACAATGGCCCTTATTGCAAACGGCTATTTAACAACAAGTGATATTCCTCATTGGGTTCAATTTGCCTGTGCGGCAGCAATGGGTCTTGGAACATCTGTCGGTGGCTGGAGAATCATTAAAACAGTTGGCGGAAACATCATGAAAATCCGCCCTGTAAACGGGGTTGCTGCAGACATAACTGGTGCAATGATTATCTTCGGTGCAACATACATTCACCTACCTGTCAGCACAACACATGTTATCTCTTCCTCTATTCTTGGAGTTGGTGCATCACACCGTCTAAAAGGGGTTAAATGGGGTACAGCACAAAGAATGCTGATTACTTGGGTAATTACACTTCCTATCTCCGCAACTGTTGCGGCATTAGTATATTATATACTGAATCTGTTCCTATAAAAAAAGGGGTCCTATTGGACCTCTTTTTTCATACAGTGGAACGGATGACTAGCTTTGCCTTTAGCTCAATTGGAGTTTCCTGCTTCTTCTCCTGAAGCTGCTGAAAAAGCTGAAAGGAACGCCTCCCCATCTCGACAATTGGAAGATCCATTGTTGTCAGCTCAAGAGCTTCTGAAATTGGATGATTATCATAGCTCAACAATGCTAAATCCTCTGGAATATTAAGCTTGTGCCGCCTCGCTTCTGTCATTATACCAGCAGCTACCTGGTCACTCGTTACAAGCAGTGCATTTGGTCTATCCTCTAATTCTAAAAATTCCTTAACGACTCTTTTTCCATCCTCTATCGTCAAACAGCTGTCAAACACCCACTCTTTAGCAACATGCAAACCTAGCTCAGCTAAGCCTTCATAAAAAGCCTTTTCTCTTAGCTTGCTGTTTAAGCTTTTCGCTCTGTTAACACAATAGCCAATTTTTTTGTATCCATTCTCATGGAGAAAATCAATACCTTGTCTAAAGGCGCTGTAATGGTCAATATAAACTGCTGCAATATTTTTTTCTGCAACCTTCTCACAAACAATGATTGGATGCTCTTCTGCATATTTGCGGATAATGTCCATATTTGCAGTGTGGGAACAGATAATCATGCCATCCACCTGCTTGCTTTTTAACTTCTCGAGCGCTTCCATTTCTTTTTTCTCATCATAATTAGTCTGAAAAAGATTGATACTGTAATTATTCTTTAAGGCTGCCTCTCCAATGCCTTCTAAAAGGTTTCCATAATAAGGAACTGCAATATAAGGCACCATAACACCAATCATGCTTGTCTTGCCACGGGAAAGGTGAACAGCATTTAAATTTTGACTGTAATTTAATTTATTTATCGTCTCAAGGACTGCTTTTCTTTTGTCTTCTTTTACATAAGGATGGTTATTTAACACACGAGATACGGTTGTAACAGACACTCCTGATAATTCTGCGATTTTTTTTATATTTCCCATTCGCCCTCTTACTCCCATACGTTTTTGTCTTAATGGTTTCCTATAAAATACCAAGCATCACCAAAATTATCAATGGTGATTTTGAAGTGTTTCCTAACTTGTACCAAATTCTCCTTCTATTTTAGTTAACTTGTCCATATAAATGTACTAATCAGTTTGGACTTAGTTAGGGTGATTGTTTAATGTCTGAAAAAATCAGCGCTATATTAATTGGAAGTCTTCTTATCGGCATTGGTGTAAATGGCTTTTTAGTTCCCCATCATCTTCTTGATGGTGGCCTTATTGGAATAGGACTCATCCTTCATTACCATTATGATATCCCGACAGGCTTGTCGATGATTCTAGTCAGCATACCAATTTATATCATCATTTGGTTTTACAATAAGCGATATATAGCCTATGGATTACTAGGTTTTTTAATTTCATCTGGTATGATTGATGTATTTTCTTTTATGCGTGAAACATTCTCTACTAATATTATCATAAGCTCTGTTATTGGCGGGAGTATCATTGGCATCGGCATTGGGATAATGCTCCGGTTTGATACGAGTACAGGCGGTACCGATATGCTTGCACAAATGCTCGCAAACATTTTCAGATTTCCTGTAGGCATCATTATCTTTATTATAGATGGACTCGTCTTATTAGGCGGATTAAAGATCGTTGGACTCTCTGTTTTAGCTGCTTCGTTTTTAACGATCATATCTGTCGCCATCTTCACAACATTACTTACGAAAAAAATAGCCTCTGCATAAAAATGCTGCACTCCAATTAACGGAGTGCAGCATTTTTACTATTCTTGCTCTTCTGGAATTAAAACCTGCCCAATCTTGCCCATTTTCAGTAATGTTTGCAGGATGGACCGGGAAAGCTGGCTTGGCGGATATGGTTTTACTAAATAGTCATTTGCGCCTAGTGCTATCCCTTTTTCCTTTTCATCTAATGCAGTGGAAACAACAATGGGGATATTTTTCATATTCTCTGAGTTCTTCATTGCCTTCATAATATCCCAGCCATCCATTTTGTTGTCCTCTAGCATGATGTCAAGAACGAGGGCATCCGGCTGCACCTCCTCCATCTTCTTCAGTCCTTCTATGCCATTTTTTGAATAGAAGACATGGAAGTCGCTTTCCTGCAGTTCTTGAATAATAAGCTCTGCCAAGCTGTAGTCATCTTCCACTACCATTACCTTATAACGGACCTTTTCGTCTGCACTTACATCCTTTGTAGATGTCTCCATATTCCACTCGACACTCGGGAAGCTCATGATGAATGTGCTGCCATTGCCATATACGGAATTAATCGTTATATCTCCTTCATGTGCTAACATGATTTCCTTCACAATCGCTAATCCCAAACCAGTTCCGCCAATTTTACGACGGTCTGAATTATCTATTCTATAAAACTTTGTAAACAGTTTATCAAGTGCTGTTTCTGGGATTCCCAAGCCTTGGTCCTTCACAGCAACCTTCAGGTATCCAGCCTCTTGATAGATGCTGATATCTATATTACCGCCGTCAGGTGAATATTTGATAGCATTATTAATAATATTTGTGAACGCCTGCTCAACTTTTGATCTGTCACCAAGGATAAACCTGTTCTTTTGTGAGTTATGAATATTAATCTGATGTTTTGTAATATTAACCTCTTGGTTTTCAACAACTCTTTCTAAGATTGGAAGCAATTCAATATATTTTTTCTCATATGTCTGTTTGCCTGCTTCCATTCGTTGAACATCAAGGAAGTCATTAATTAAAGAGGTTAATCTTTTTGTTTCTCCATAGATTGTGTTCAAATACTTTTTCTGTCTTTCAGGCTTCAAATCACGGTTTATTATTAGCTCTGTAAAGCCGAGTATACTTGCAAGCGGTGTACGAAGCTCATGACTAACAGTGCTGACAAACTCAGACTTCATTTTGTCCACTTCATATTCCATCGTGATGTCTCTGTAGACGAAAACAGTCCCGAATTTTTCGTCCCCTCTGTATAAATGCTCACTATATACTTTGACTATCTTATCTTCCCTCAATTTATAAATGAATGAATCTGTTTGAGAATCCTCCATCGACTGTTTGATATAGGCAATTAATGCATCTGTATCCTCCAGATTTTCTCGCAGCTGTCCTGTCCATTCCTGCCACTTCTGCCCGCCAAGAATCTCTAGCTCGCCCTTATCAGACATAATTTCATAAAACTTGCTGTTCGCATGAATAATATCACCTTTCGTGCTCACTAATTGGATGCCTTCTTGGACGTTGTTAAGAATATCCCTGTTCAAGATTCTATCCTTTTCTGTTTGTTCGAATAAATGAATCTTATCTAATGAAATTCCAATTTGTTTTGCCAAAGCAATAAACTCTTCCATTTCCAATTCCGTGAAGCCACAGGCAAATCTGCTAAGCATCATAATCGCTGAAATATCGCCAGAAGCTGCTAAAATCGGCACATAAAGATCATGTACTCTTCCTGTTTCAAGATGGTAGCCTTTTTCAGACAGATGCAAATCCCTTACGATTGTAAAAGGTGATTTTTCCAATTCAAGGCGATGAAACATCCCCGTATAAAGATGTCTTGTAAATTGCTCTGCTCCTTCATTTGAAATACCGTATGCTGCAAAGGCACTGCTTTCAACCTCTATAATAATTCCTCTGTCAGCACGAACAACGTCACACATATTTACAATGATCCTCTCAAGCACCTCCTGTTTATCAAGAGAGCTTGATAGACCATTAATAAACCTATTTCTGCGCATTAATGCATCTTCATTTAGCTGCACGGTCTCAAGTACCTTTTCTAATTCAAATTGCTGTGCCTGCAGTTCATCCTGCTGTGCCTGCAGCTCTTCATTTTGGGCAAGTAAATCTTGTTCTTTTTCTTGAATGCTTACATACATCTGTTCAAATGCAATCGACAATGTCGCCAATTCATCTTCCCGGTTTTTAACAAGTGTAATTTCTGCTTCATTCCCTTTGGCTACTTCATTTGCTGTAAGTGCAAAATCAGTTAATGGTTTGCCAATTCTCCTTACCATCATTCTGCCGAGAAGTAACACTATTGCTAAAACGATCATGATATATACAAGAAAAGCGACTTGCAGCATGGCAATATGACTTGTAAGCTTACTTACTTCATCAGTCAGCGACTTAGATACCGATTGAAGATAACTTGTTTGCAATTGTTGAAAGGTATTAATTCTATCTGTTGCACCATTATTGGCAATGGAAGCAACAGCATCCTTATCACCAGACTCAAAGTAAGCAATTGCTTCGGGCATAGCTTCATCAAAGTAAAAATGGTAAAAGGACGAAAGTTCTGTTGAAAAACGAATATCCTCCTCAGATATCACCATTTTATCTAATTCATTGATCAGCTTTCTAATATCAGCTTGCTGACTTAATGCTGACTCCTTTAAATTCTCGTTATTATAGGCAAAATACCCTCTGATATTAAACATTGCGCTATTCAGCTTTGTTTCAATCTCTCTTACCGTTGCCTGCTTTTCAACAAGCTCTTTGCGGTTATCAACAAATTCATTGTTAACAGAGTCCTGTAAAAAAACTAATACAAGCCCTCCTAATATAAACAATAGAATGAAAAAGCATATTAAGGCCATAAATTGCCTTGATATGCTTTTTCTAATATAGGAATTAATCTTCATCAAGAATATCCCCTACTTTGTCTAGTAATGCAAGCGGACTAAAGGGCTTCGCCATAAAGTAATCTGCCCCGACTTCTAATATATAATTTTGTTCCGATGCTTGATTTTTTGCTGACAGCATTAATATTTTCAAATGCTTCTTTGCATCATTAGCCCTGACCTTTTGGATTACTTCCAACCCAGTCATAATTGGCATCATATAATCTAATATAATTAAGTCATAGTCATGCTTTTCAATCAGCTGGAGGGCCTCTTCTCCATCTGGCGCTTCATCAACGGTATAATCTTCATCTTCAAGTGTGTCTACTATTAACATTCTCAAAACATCTTCATCTTCAGCCAACAATATTCTCTTCATGTTTTCTCTCTCCCCTAATTCCCTATTTTAGAGAAGGCCTCTTGTAATATATAATAAGATTCTTTTAAACGTTCATGATAGGCAGGTTCTTCCCAATTGTCCCAAGTAAACTGCTTCGTGTTTTCTAAATGAATGTTGTTGTCACTTCCCATTTCAGGCAGTGTTTGCACAATCTTTTTATCCTTTTCCATCACGATAGCCATATGTATACCTTCGATTACTTGGCTGCCTTCCATGCCCTTCTTCCACAAGTCGGCCATTATTTCCTTCTGACTCGGATCTTTGATATTCAATAAAGCCCATGGTATGCGGAGCTCTATTGTCTGCTTATCCTCACTAACACTAATATCGGTAAGGCTGTTAAAATCTTTACTGGTTGGATTGCCATTCCCGTATAATAATTTCCCTGTTTCATACGAATTGAACGGTATCTTTTCCCCTTGAATTTCCAGCTCTTTATTAAGGGCAAGTCTGATTGGATGGTATACACCATTATTCTTTTTACTTGCATAGCTTTCTTTCTTAATCATGTTTAAAAGATGCCCATAATGGAAGTAATAAGAGTCATAGTAGCTGTCGATAAGAATATGTGAATCATTCTTTTCGCCAATTTTAACAGCAAAGTCGACACCAAAATCTGTATTCACTTTTTCTTTTCCTTCTAGTGCTGTACTTTTCTGACCTTGATCTGCAATTGTATCTAACAGGAGATAAGTATGATCTGTTTTAAGGTTAATCGGATCCTTATAATTAATCTTAAAGCTTAGCTGCTGCTCATCTGAAGTAACACTTACATCTTGAACAGTATTTTCCTCCTTGTCAGCTGCAGTATATAATGGCGGAACATTTAGCTTATTCCAATCCTCTGTGCTTCCATCTATATAGATGGTTGGCTCATACTTTCCAGGATCAAAGCTTAACAGGCCGAAATGCTGCTCATTTGTTTGGATATTGGACCAGAACGGCCGTCTGTTTGGATTATCATAATCCATTGTGTTCCATGTTCTTTTAAACCATTCATCCTGCCATGTGAAGACAAGACCACCTGCATATTTCTCGTCGAGTATCATCTGATAAAGGCTCTTGTCAATATTCCCCTGCTCTTTCTCGGAAATAAAGCCTTGATTCATTCCATTAACATTCTCATGCGTTTTCCCCCGCGATGCTGGCACACCAAACTCAGCCACCATTACTGGCATGTCATGCATCTGACGCAGCTGGTTTAAATATGCTGCATAATTACTTTGCTCACCTTGTTTGTTTTTATAGGTGGAATAACTCTTTTCATAGTTCAAAAAGTCTGGATAATACGGATAAACATGATAGGCTGCAAACAGACCTGCATGGAACTTATCTGTTCTCATAATATGGTTTGGATCAACGACTGCCTTGTCTTCGTCCTTACTCGGCTCTGCTGGATGGTCAAGCATGTCTGTTGTCACCCAGTTGGTAAAGCTCATCGTATGCTGCCATTTGTATTGCTTTGCTTCATAATCAGCTGAGTAATCCATCAGCTTCGCAAGCCAAACCTCAAATGGAGATGCCTTTTCTGTCTTAAAGTAAGTGCCTACATAGTTTTTTGCACCCTTATGTTTATCATCCGTATAGTTGACAACATCAGGGTCCCACTCTGTTCCAAGCATAAATCCAAGCACATATGGAGAAACGTCATACTCATACTTACCTGAAGCGTGCCCTGTTCTTTCCGGCAAATCCGCATTTCCATGGATGATGTCAATCATGTTCTTGATTTCTTCCTTCGCATCCGCTGTTACTTCTTTCGAATAAGCGTCTTGCTTTTCTGTCAAAACATCTTCATTAACCCAGGTGCCGTGAATAAGATACAACGGTTCTGTTGCACTTTGGTTATATTCATATAATGCTTGATAAAAGCCTGGGGGATGCAATGTGTAAACCCTGATCGTATTGGCATGCATTGCACCAATTTCTTTAAACCAACGATAATATTCATCCTTTGATATGGATGTTTCACCGGGAAATGCTCCAGGCTTGGAAATCCCCATATTAACACCTTTAATTACGAGGTCTTCCCATTTCCCATCCTTTTTAATCTGAATAAATTCATCATTTGTCTGGCTGTTTGTTTCTATTTGACCAACCTTCACTGTTTCTATATTGCTTTCTTTAGCTGCTGGTTTATGAAGACCATCCTTCAAAATACTCTTCATAATCGGTACATAAGTATTCCAGTAAAAGGACTTTCGATAGGTGATGTATTTTTTCCACGTATCAAACCCGACTGTTTGATACAAACTCGGTACTTCTGCTTCATCTGCATAATCCCCAGCAAAATAATAGGAGGTATATTGTCCATTTGCATTTTGAACAATCGCTGGAAAAGAGCTTGGAATATTATAGCCTTTGAGTTTTTTCTTGCCTGCTTTCGATACTGGCAGTGTGTATTGTGCAAGCACACCATCCTGATCGTTTGCTTCAATAATGTCAAACCAGTAATCATATTGGGATTTCAACTCTTTATGCAAAACAGAGGCGCCTTTTGTCGTTGTTGAAAACTCGACACCAGTATCTGTTAAATCCTTGTTATTCAGAACAACAATATAATCATCTTTATTTATTAAAACAATACCAGAGCCTGTGAAACTCCATTCCTTGCCACTTTGCTCTTTATAGTTATCCCTTACCCAAACAGGAACCTCATCTCCATTCAAATCGGAAAAATTCCTGCCAATCCAGCCACTCCACGATACATTAAGCAGAGTGGTGATTTTTTCTCTTGCCTCGTCACTTGTCGGACTAGCAAATGTATTGAATTCGGCAATTAACGTCTTATTATCTGATTGGAAAAGAGCATTCTCTATTTTGTTAACATCCTTTGTTTCCAACCCGCCATATAATTTATCTGATCTCTCTCCAAGCGAATTACTTCCATAGAATTCCTCTTCATATACACCATACTGATCTGTCAAATACAGTACATCATAATTACTTAAATCGTCAGGAACCTCACTTATCTTGTAATTGTTGTCATCTGTTGGCTTAAAGCCTTTATAATCACTTTGACTGTAATACTTGTCTTTATTTGCCTTCACATATTTTTGGTTATTCAATATGTAAACAAGCCCATTATGCTCCCTATATGTTTTATCTGGAACGGTCTTATCCATTATCAGTACATTCAGTTCCTTCGTCTCCTTCAACTGCCAAAGCCAAAAGGGACTTAAAATGATGGCAACACCAAGTATGATTAACAGGAAAAACAACCATGTAGTCCTTCTATTCATTTAGATACTCCTTTACGACTCATGTCTCCCCAAGACTTCTCCCCTTTAATGAGCTGGAATATCCCTTCACAGCGCCAAAAAACGGTTAATGGCCTGTACCAGAGGGACTCTGTCAGCGAAAAGAAAAACAGCTTCAGCAAATGGGTTACCTTTGGATACTTGCGAAGGCTCCATTCCTCCAATAAAACTGCTGCCATCGAAAAAATCGATCCATATATGCAGGATAATAAAAATATTAAAATGGCAAATTCTAAATAAATACCACCAAAGAAAATCGCAATAACAGCATATATATACCCTAATATTTCTACAATTGGACCTAAAAACTCAATCAACCAAAAATACGGGAAGGAAATCATCCCAATGCTTCCATACCTCGGATTAAATGTCAGCTTTCTGTGATTCCAGAGACTTTCAAACAATCCTCTATGCCATCTGCGCCGCTGTCTTCTTAAGAATTTAATATCCTCAGGAACCTCTGTCCAGCAAACAGGATCTGGAACATAGACAATTCTTTTATTGACTTTTGATTCTTTTAATATTCTGTGAATACGGACAACAAGCTCCATATCCTCTCCAACCGTATCTGTTTGATAGCCGCCAGCCTTAATTACCCATTGTTTAGAAAACACGCCGAAGGCACCGGATATTATCAACAATAAATTATGTTTGCTGAGACCAATTCTGCCCATTAAGAATGCTCTTAAATATTCAATAATTTGCATAATAACAAGAGGATGGTTCGATAAACCAACCTCCAGTATATTTCCGTCCTTAATCTTACAGCCATTGGCAATTCGGATGCTTCCGCCTGAAGCCACTACCTCCTCATTGCTGTCCATAATCGGCTTCATTACCTTCAAGAAAGCATCACTTTCAAGAACAGAATCGCCATCAAGGGAGCATATATAAGGATAGTTAGAAAAGTTCAGTCCCACATTTAAAGCATCTGCCTTCCCTCCATTATCCTTATCTATCAAGAATAGCCTTGGCAAAAGCTTTGATTGATAAATTGCCTTGATTGGCTTTGTTTCCACTTGCTTGCGGACAACCTTTTGAACCTGCTCCATTTCATAATAATCAATCACCTTTTGCAGTGTTTGGTCCTTCGAGCCGTCATTTACGACAATAATCTCATACTGAGGGTAATCAACACTAAGCAACGAGCGAATACTCGGTATGATTCCCGCCTCTTCATTGTATGCAGGTACAATGATAGATACAGGCTTTGTGTACAGCCCATCTGCTATGGCCTCAAAGGATTGCTCCCTATTAAGTTGATATTCTCTGCGAAGCTGCACCATTGATACGATAAGAATTGCTGTGTAAAAAGTAATAATTATAACCATATATATGGAAATAAATCCACCGAAAAACAATACAGCATTTGTCCACCATTCTAAAACCAACTTAATTAGCTCCTTTTATTTGACCTTTATTGATCCATTCCCAAGCCATATCTCTTGCAAAGGGATCTGTGGAATGCTGAAGTACATCTTCAAGCACGACCATTCCAGTCTTAAATTTCATAATTGACTCAGCTGCTTGAGACCTAACCCACCATGACCTGTCATGAAGCAGCTTCTTTAAGAGCAATAAAGCGGTATCCCCTTTAACAAACCCAAGCAGCCTTGCAGCCATCATTCTTTCCTGCCAAACATCTGATTGACATAGTGGCAGATAATTATCTATGCTTGGAACAAATCCAATATTAGAAATGGCCTTTAAAGCTCTTAGTCTTAGCTCTCCTTCATAGGAGTTGAACACATCCTCCAAGAATCGGATATACTCAAGCTCCTTTCTAACACCCACTATGTCAAGAATTGCCAGCTTTAGCTCTCCCACACATTCTTCAAACCGCTCGAGCATGCTCGCAAAGATATCTTTGTCCAATCTTGTCAATATACTTCGATAATCCTTTTCTGCTAAATATTCCTGCTTATTAATAAGTGAAAAGATACCCTCATACTGGAAAGAAGCAAGAATCCGGTATATTTGGATTTTTTCCTCCTTCGATCGCTTAGAATCTGCCTCAGCCAAATGAATCAATTCATCCTTTAGCATTTCAAGTTGGAAGCTTTCAATATGATAAAGTGTATTCATACGCGTGCTCCATTTTCGAGCAGTTACGTTTTTTTGATAATAATCTGTTAAGTTAGCTGCTGCTAGCACTCTTAAGCTTTCCTTCTCCTGTTCACCTTCAAGCACTTCCGTATACTTTGTAAGAAGCTCTTCAAGCGCCTTCTTTTCAAGTAATGACTCAGCAGTAAAGACAAACTCGTTACGTTTGTCCTGAAGAGTTAGAAAGACATCCTGTGCTATATTTTCCTTTATTTCGTTTATCTGTTTACGCCTGCTGTTTTCTAATACCTTTCTAATTACTAGATAAGCAAGGAGTACAAGCAAGATCAGAATGGAACCTGCAGCCACAGCCGCTAATAAAATAATTTCCTTTGCCACGTTAAACCATCCTTTTAATGAGACGGACAATTCTCGCCTGCAGCTCTGTCAAACTAAAAGGCTTTGTCACGTAATCATCCGCTCCAAGCTTCAATGCTTCCGCAATATCATTTTCACTTTTTCTACCAGTCAGCATGAGTACATGAACATTATTGCGGTGCTGGGATTTCTTGACTATTTGTAGAATTTCAAGACCGTCCATAACAGGCATAATCCCATCCAAAATTAAGAAGTGAATTCCATTTTGTGTCAGCCTGTCTGAATCAAGGAATTGCATTCCATCTTCATAGGCTTTCACGTCAAGACTGATATTATCGAACTCCAAGGAGCTAAAAATATTGATTAAGATGGAGCGGATAAGTGCATCATCATCCACAATCGACACATTCAATTGCTTTGTGGCTTTTGAAATCTTGAGCTTATTGGCTGTTTCCACCCTTGCTCTGCCACTCTCCTTCGCCAAATATAACGCTTCATCTGCGGTTTTTATTGCTGAATGCAAGCCTATTTCTTTGTTCTCAATTCGATAGATTCCGGCTGAAAATGTAAGTCGGAAGGTTTGTTCACCGTCTTTAAAGTCTATTTGTGAAAACTCTTCAAGCATACGCTCCAATACTTCTTTTATTTCTGTTTCTGTCGCCCTCTGGAACAAAATCACAAATTCTTCTCCACCATAACGGAAAAGTGTATCTGTACTTCTAATACTTCTTTTCAAAAACTGAGCGAATTCCATCAGCACCTTGTCACCGACAATATGCCCATATGTATCATTGACGCGCTTAAAATAATCAATGTCTAAAACAGCAATTGTTCCGTTAGAATTAAGCCTTGCCATATCACTGATAAACCTACTGTAAGAGTCCTTAAGAAATTTACGATTATATACCTGGGTCAATTCGTCAATTAACACAGATTGGTCGAATATTTTCTTTCTTTCTAAATGCCGTTCCACTCGTATTAAGAATTCCTCGACATCAATCGGCTTCTCAATAAAGTCATCCGCACCCTTTTTGTAAGCCTCAATTCTTGATTCCCTGTCTGTTTTAATACTGCACATTATTTTCGGAATGAATGCTCTATTTGTATGTTTTTGGATAACACTAAGCACCTCAAAGCCAGACTGCTCAGGCAGGTTAATATCAATAATGATGCAATCAGGATGCATATTATAGTATTGCTCTATCGCCTTTTCTGCAGTCGTGTTGGCAATAACCATCCATCCTTTGCTTTCTAATTTATCCTTAAGGAAGATAAGCAGGGAAATGTCATCGTCAATAATTTGAATAAGTGGTGCATCACCATCCCTTAAGTCAGGTGTTTTCCCTATTTCCTCGTGAAAATGTTCATATTCATAGCTAATTTCCATAAGCCCGTTCAAAAAGTCTCTTAACTCTTGGATGGACCACGGGCTTTTTCTATTTTCCACCTTCGCAAGCAGCTCTGAGGAAATGCTGTAAAGCAAATCAAGCTCCAATGTTCCAGATGTCCCTTTAATAGAATGCAAAAATCGATAAACATCCCTATTTTCAATCGATGCTTGCTCATTGTTATCAAACCAGCCTGTAAGCTGATTTTTCATCTTCGTAATCAATATGCTTTTATATTTATCGAAAATCATTTGCCACACCTCATTTACATATTCCCTTACCTAAAAATGTATCTATCTCTGCCGTTCTGTGTTTTGTCTGGTTAGCTTTCCCCTCATAAATAAAAAAAAACCAGCTAAACTCATGAATAACGGCCGGTTGCACTAGTTGCTCCAAACAGCTTAAGTGCCCAAATAAAAGCTGTTTTTCAATGCAGTCCAAAAGGTCTATTATTATCATAAATAAGCTAGTATTATTGATGTTATTGAGATTGAATAATGCTTATTATACATAAATCATGCTGAACTTAAAAGCTGAAATGCGAGAAATACAAAGGAATAATGACCTATTTTTGTTCACGAAAAAAGTCCAAGCTGTTAGGAAAGACTCACAGCATGGACTTTTTTGTTTTATGTTTATAAGGAGCAAAACGAATATACCTAGTACGTATATCCTATCCTGCTTATTTTTGTAATTCTTTATTCTTTCTTGTACAGTTATCCATTGCAGCCATAATTGTTCCCCTAAACTGCAATTGCTCCAATGTGGCGATCGCTTCAATTGTCGTACCACCTGGTGTACAAACCTCATCCTTGAGAATGCCAGGATGCTTACCGGTTTCTAGAACCATCTTCGCTGCACCAAGCAAACTTTGCGCTGCGAGCCGATAAGAGGTTTCTCTCGGGATGCCGCTTCGAACACCACCATCTGCCAGCGCTTCAATAAACAGAAATGCATATGCAGGGGAGGAGCCGCTGATAGCAGGTATAGCATCCATCAAACGTTCTTCCATCACTTCAACCTTACCGAAAGATGAAAAAAGGTCGACAGTATACTGTAATTCTTCTTCCGTTATATTTTTATTCGGACAAATTACTGTCATTCCTTCACCTACTAGGGACGGTGTATTTGGCATTGTTCTAATAATTTTACTACTCATTGATAATTGCTCTTGCATATAAGAAATATCAACCCCAGCAGCAATTGTTACAATGATAGCATCCTCCTTTAAGGATTCCTTAATTTCATTTAATACTTCTGTATGCAAATAAGGTTTTACAGCAAGGACAACAATATCACCGTAAGATGCTGCTACCCTATTATCTGTTGTTGTCTTGATTTCATATTTTTTAGTCACCATTTCAGCAGTAGCTGCTGTTTTCGCACTTGCAATTAACGCCTCATGGCTTGTGAATCCTGCCTTTAGCATGCCGCCGAAAATCGCCTGTGCCATTTTGCCGCTGCCTATAAAACTAATTGTCTTTTTATTCATGTTTACAAACCGTCCTCCTCTATTTATATTCTCTACTTTTACACAGTAAAGAGAGAAAATCAATCCCATTCGGAAAATTGTGATAAGAAGGGGCAATGAGATTTGCAGCGGTATTTCTATTAAATAGAAACGGTAATAAAAAGAGGAGAAACAGATGAAAAGCATTTTAATTTCGCGAGATACCTTATCCGCAAGTTAAAGAGATAAGTTCTGCACTAAACATATATACAGATCTTGCTCATTCCAGTTTCACTGCAGCACTTTATTTTTGTTATAATAGAAGCAATGTTAAATGTTTATCAAAAATCGCTAAAAGCGGGGCAAACATCTCTTAAATTTCATATTCTTTACTAACCTATTCGGTATTTGCTAGACGGCTCATATGATTGTTCTCTGGTAGAAATATGTCATCTGGATTCCTCTGAAATATGCTTGCTATTTTTAGCGCATTATCATATGATAGACCTCTTTTCCCATTCTCAATTTGCCAATAGTAGGACTTCGTGATGCCTAGCTTACTGGCCATTTGCTGATAAGTATAGCCATACTCCTTCCTAATATAGCGCAATTTAATTCTAGTCATCCTATCACCTCTTCCCAGTCATAGCCGTTTTATCTCCTTCTATTATACGTAAACCAGAGGTTAACTTCAACAACCTAATCACTAATTAGTTAACTTATTTGTGAACATTTACTGTTAGCTATAAGTTAACTTATAATAGAAGCATCTTAGAAGAACGGGAGGAAAATATATGAGTTTTCCAGAAAGACTAAAGGCTCTTAGAAAGTCAGCTAATATTTCACAGCAAATATTAGGAGATGCAATGAACGTAACAAAAGTGTCTATTTCTGGATATGAAAATGGCAATCGTAAGCCAGATACGGAAACACTGCAAAATCTCGCAGATTACTTTAATGTAAGCACAGATTATCTTTTAGGAAGATCTGCAGTTATGGAAACTGCTTCACAATACGGCAGCGACATGCACTTAGCAATTCCTGCAGAAGATTACAGTATTCTTGTAGCCCTCCAAAGGTATCCTGATCTTCATCACGCTCTAAAGGAAAACCCAGAAAAGGTTGCCGGGCAATTATTTCGTTTTTGGTCCTTTTTACAGGAAGAAAGCAAACTATAAATCTATGTACGAAGATTTTCCTTAGTACCTTCATTATCCCCCATAAAAAACCTGACTTTGTTTTGGGTTAGAATACACTTAACTTTTTTATGTGCAAAGCGTACAATGATAATAAATCACATAAGAAAGGTTGGTAATAATGACAGACACACTCAAAACAATTCCTCGTCCCCTTGTACGAACAAACCAATGGGTCATATTTCTTTCTACCTTATTTAGCCTGCTCTTTCATTTGCACTGGGTATTGCTCATCCCCCTTATTGCAGGACTGCTTGGCTTACTTTTTAAATGGAATCCAATCATGAAATTTGCAGCTATTTTCCTAAGAAAAAAAAGAAGTGAATATATAGCGGAAGACTGGGATCAGCAGGCATTTAACCAAGTCATTGCTGTAATCTGCCTTGCAGGGGCTGTCCTTTCCTTTCAATTAGGCTGGAGCATCCTTGGAACTGCCTTTACGATAATGGTAGGTCTTGCCTCCATTATTGCTATACTCGGCTTCTGTATTGGCTGCTTTATCCGCTTTCAGTGGAAGCAATACCAGTATCGCAGGAATGCTGCTAAGACAAAATAAAAACGGCAGTCACTGACTGCCGCACTGCCAGAAGCTTTATTCATTCCCTAGCTTTTGGATATTTTCATATATTCCTTGAATGTCCTGCAATGAATTCAGCAGTTCACTGTTTTGAAGAATATCAGGCTGAAAGGTACCTTCCTCGATAGCTGTAATCGCATCCTCGACACCAGCTTGAATTTTTTCATTTTGCGCACTTATTTGCCCATTTAAATCTTCCATTAATTTTGGTACCTCCACTTGATTAAACTCTTCAATTTGCGCTTGAAAATCCTTTAATGTGCTCTCCAGCTTTTCAGCTGTCTCTGGATTTGTAACAGCGTCTTGTGCCATTGCTGGAAGCTCTTCAGCAAATGTTGCTGCCTCATTGGCATACTCTGTTGCTTCATTAACATAAGTAATAGTGTTTTTCGTCTCTTCAACAGGTGAGCAGCCTGCTGCAATTACCAGCAGCATAGGTAAAGCTAACAATAATTTTTTCATTAAAATCACTCCTTTACTTTTTTCCCTTGCGCTTTTCCCATTCTTTTTTTAATAAGGGCAGCCCCTTTTCTTTCAGAATTTTAGCTCCTTCCTTTTGCACATACTTTTTCATAAGCTTTTTTAATGTAGACATTTTTTTCCCTCCCTTCATTAAATTCTATAAAATAGGCATAACAAAAAGACCTCACCAAATAAATGGCAAAGGTCTCACAAACAACATATGTTGCCAACAAAGCCGAGGTCTCACTGACCTGTATTGACGACTTTATTGTCTCAGTTACTCCCCTTTTGACAAAGGATATGTTCATTCAATTATTAGCTATATTATATAATATCATGAAATTTCAGTCAAATAAGCACCTTGTTTAGCTTAGTGCAATAGCAAGACTTATTATTGCTTCCTCATACAATTTCCTACTCCCTTTATCTGAGGCATATGCAAGCAGCAATACAAGTGTATAAACTGCTTTAAACTTAGCAAGCTCCAAGGAAATAGCATCCACCTCTCCATAAATGGCGAAAAATGCTTCCCTTTCTTCTTTATAGATTAAACTATAACAAATCGCCAAATCGATTGCCGGATGGCCGAGATGCACATCGCCCCAATCAATAATCGCAGTTAATTCCTTGTTTTGATTAACAAGCATATTGCCTAAGTGAAGATCACCGTGCACTAGTACATCCCTTTTTGGCACCTCGATTGGCTCAACTTTCTGTGCATAGTTTATCGCCATATGTAGAATCGGACTCTCATTAAGCTCCAACAAATATTTCAGCTTTTCGATCATTCTAGGCTTCCGCTTTTCTATATCGAGGCGGGCAATTGTATCATATGGAACAGATATATCCGTTAGTTTGGCAACAGGTATATGATGGAGACATTTTAGAAACTCTGCAAGTGGCCGAATGAGTTTTGAGCGATTACTTTTATCTAATTCAGCCGGCATATCACCTGGAAGAAATTCATATCCTAAAAAGCTCCATTTATACTCTTTGGATTTTTCACCAAAAAATATTGGCACTGGTATTTTTATCGGTAACAAAGGTTGAAGAAATGGCAGTAAAGCAGCCTCTGTCCTCAAAAGATTCTCCGCTAATTGCCTGCGCGGAAAACGAAACACATATTGGCCATTAACTAAAAATATCGTATTATCAAAGCCTTCCCCCAGTTCCTTAATCGTCTCCATCCATATTTCTGGAACCTGCTTGCCAATTAATCGAACTGCCAATTCCTTTTCTACCACAATCTCTGGTGACCAAGCTTCTCCCATTTTCCCACCTCTTTTTAGGTTTCTTTGTTTCCATACATCAGCTCCGTACTGTGCGAATAAAGTTCAATAATATTTCCGAAGGGATCTTCACAGTATACTAAATGATACGGCTTCCCTGGCCATGTATTCCAAATATCACTTCTAATTGTCCCACCGGTTCTGCTTATTTCCTTTGCCTTTTCTTCCACATTATCAACAACTAAACAAATATGAAAAAAACCAGCTTCGTGTATTTGTCTTTGCTTCATGCTCGTTTTAGGATCTTGAAACTCAAACAGTTCAACCCCTACTTGGTTATCGCCAGTTAAATGAGCATTACGCATTTTTTTAATTTGCTTTCCTAATAAATCATTTGTCATATTTTCACTGTCTTCTTTTTCCTGAGAAAAGGAATATGGTCCAGCGATTAACTTAAAGCCAAGTGTATTTTCATACCAATCAATTGCTTTATCTAAATTATCCACTGCAAGTCCAATATGTGTAATAACTGCCAAAATCATCTCTCCTAATCTTTTTTATATTTCTATATATTCCCATCCCCATTTGAGTCAAACAAAAAAGAGCTGGAATTTATCCAAAGCTCCTATTAATCATTTTTTTATAATAATGTCCTTCGGTTCATCAGCCTTTGTTTTAATAATGAACATTGAAATTAACTGGACAATGGCAATGCAGGCAAGAATTAACCGCATATACATATGCGGTGCAAAGTAAGCACTTATTCCAATGCATATATAGCAGGTGGCCAAAATTTTTATTTTTTGTTTTTTCGTTAGTTCTCCTTTTTTAAACCCTTTAACGTATTCCTCATAAAATCTGGTTGAACGAAAATATGCATTTAGCCTTTCTGAGCTTCGTGTGTAAAAAAATGATGTTAGCAGCAAAAACGGAGTTGTTGGTAGTAATGGCAGAAATATCCCGAGAATACCGATTCCTAAAAATATCGTTCCTAGCACAATATAAATCCATTTATATAATTGCTTCACTTTTCAATATTTGCTCCTTTCATCCAAACGCACTTGATTAATTAGTATTCATTAATATAATAGACCAGATTTTTTTATACCTTTATTATAGACGTATATGAACCTTCTTGAATGATCTTTTTTAATGTATACCCCAAAATTCACTTTTATGTGAACAAATAAAGAATTATTCAATCATTTGATCTTTCCTACCCTTTTTCTCACCTAAATACATAAAAAACTTTACTAGCAATACAGCAATAACAAACTGAAGATAATCAAACAGAAAAATAAAACCCACATTCATCCAGTGATAAAGCTGGATATAGTCAATTGCATTCGCAAAGCCACCAAGCACGATTCCTGTTCCGATGCTTGCGAAAATACCACCAATATACACATTTTTGTTCCGGTTCAAGCAATATTGATATGTCAGCATAAATGTCACCGGAATGAACGATGTGTTAATAGATAAGTTAATATTCATCAATGGTGTAAGTGAAAAGGGATGAAAGACAAGTCCCTTCAATACTGCAACAGAATCTAAATAATTCATCAATGCATGAATGGCAAAGCCAAAGAATAAAATTTGGAAAATCCTTTTACGATCAATGAATATAAGCAAAAGAATAAGTGGCGCTAAGAGGAAAATAATATTAAGCCAGAAATGCCAGTTCTCAAAATCAGCAAAACGCCTCCAATACTCTGTATGAAAGTTATCCCCCTTGACCGTCATTTCCCTCATCTTATCGACCATTTGCTGTTGTTCCTGTTTCATTTACAAACACCCACATTTTTCTTTTTGCTAATTAACATCTCCAAATCACTTCTTAATACTCCCTAACAAGGAAAATAATTGCACTTTTTTAGACTATCTGCCACAATATAAACAGCATATATTTCCATATTTTAAAAATGGAGGTAATTACATGAACAAAATCCATGAAACACAAATTGATGAAACTAAATATGTAAACAATAAGGAAGAAATATTTGTGCCCTCTGAATTTAAAGCAGCACAGCAAGTAACTGGCGATCGTTTCCCAGAGCAGGATTATAATGTCAGTACATTCCCAAAGCCTGTCCGATATGCCGGCTATGTGCTTGCCGCCTTTCTTGTCATAATGGTTGGCTTCACCCTTTTTGCTATGTGGTTGTAATAGGCAGACACTAGTTAGTGGAACTGTCTTTTTTTTAATAGTTTTCAAAAAAAAAGGCATTATAATCCAAAAAAATATCGTCTTTCGAATGATATTTTTCAGAGTAAAATGCCTCTTTACTTTTATTTAGCAAGTGCCTCACTCAAAAAAGCAGTTAAATGCTCAACATTAGTTATTTGCTGATTGCATTCGGTACTGTCTGTACAAATTAAATTACCAATCGCTTTATAGTAATCTGGATTTTTTGACTTTTTTGCTTTGGTGATAGTAGAAAAATAGGATACCTCTGTGAAGCAGTTACAAAAGGTGCAAAGATTTTTTTTACTTGTTGGCGTTAAACTGCCTTCAATGCCGACGAGCTTTCCATTCAACTCATAGACAATAAACTTTTTATTCGACCTTAAATCATTCCAGCATAAATAAGTAAGCTTGCTGTAATCTATACTCTCTAAATCAGGCAGCTTTAGTTTTTTTTGCTTTGGAAACATTTTTTTCAGCTGCTGCTCGGTAACTAATGGAAAGGGTAATAAATAGGTTGCAAGACCCTCGATATATTGATTATATTCTTTATCTGATTTTAGTTTCGAAATATCCAGCATGTTTTGTTGTTCCATTGATGCATTTGGAAAAAGGGCAGAGATTCTGCTATTAGCTAAATCAATCACAGCCATTAACACTTTTTCAGGTACATTTTTTTTCATGCTATCGTTTATTAAAGCAATCTGGCTTTTCACATAATTAAACTGTTCATTATTGATAAACTTGTTAGTCATTTCGTATCTCCATTTCATTATTTCTATCCTTATTCTAAATGCTGGTACGTCTTGCTTAAATGGATAAAATAACTTAGAAATGTTTTTTACATAAAAAAGGCACTGATGTAAGCATCAGTGCTTTTTATGTGAATAAACTATTTTCTTTATCGTTTCTAAAGAAAGATAATATTCCTCCGCTAATTGAGGAATACTTCTGCCTTCTATAAAGGAATTTCTTATTTTGGCATTGCGGCAATCGAGCTGCTGCCTTCCTCCACTTGAACTTCCCCATTCCCGATATTCTGATTGCTGCTTAGGAATATATAGAGTCTCTCCCTGAATATATTTCTGGATTTCCAAAATGAGCTTTTCAGGAAGTACCTTATTTGCATTTGTATATTTCAATTTCGCTCCACCCCTTATTTATTTATGAATAAAAGGAGCAAAGCCAAAATTATTAGAAAAGCTTATTAAGCGATATGTTAATTATTTCGCCCCATGCAAAGTATCGCCTTTCCAATAACAGGCTTTGCATGAGTGGATGAAGTACTAGATAATTCTTTATGATTATCCATATGTAAGCACCTCCTTTACGTTTTTATTATAACGAAGTTTACTCAGCAATTAAATTGTTTTTCTCTCTTTGAGTGGCGCATTCACAATCCAAGCCCATTATACATATATCGTTACAGAACCCTTTTATGCACATAAAAGCTTTGAAGACAGGAGGAAAAGAGGATGAGTACGTCTGGTTTTGTCCCTGATAATTCAAACATAAAGAAGACAAGTGGGACTCCTAATCTCTTTTTTGATGCTAAAAACAATGTCGAGTTTGAAAAGGACGCTGATAATATTATTTATAAAGTGACCTCAACCCAGCTCCCGGCAATGGTTGGTGGCGCTTTTGCAGATGTGTATCTTTCAAGTGGGCATATACGAGAGCCGCATTGGCATCCTAATTCATGGGAATTAGATGTCATTGTCTCAGGTGAAGCACAAATTTCTATTGTTGATCCTGATACAAATAAATTGCACAGTTATATTGCCAAAGCTGGTCAAGTTGTATTTATCCCTATGGGCTGGTGGCATTGGATAACTGCTTTGTCAGATAAACTGCATATGCACCTCTTTTTCAACAATGACCAATTTGAAACAGCGTTAGGCTCCAATATGCTGCGGCTTACCCCACCAGAGGTATATCAGCTTTCATATGGTGTTGCTGCAGACAAAATAGCGGACATTTTAAGCCCCATTGATGCTGCAGTTGAAATCGGACCACCATCTAAATCTGCAGTCCGCAACGAAACGAATACAAAGAATTCGACCATTACAACATCCGGTAACCAATCCAAACACCTGAAGTCAGAAGAAATAGTAGTTAATATTGGCTTTAAAAACATGAAGCTGTAAATGCGACAATCCAGCATGGCAAACCTTAAATTTTTATTTATAGTAATATCCTCATATCCAATAAAGCTAAAAAAAAGGCACCCTAATTAGTAGACATAGCCTACTAATTAGGGTGCGCTTCATTCTGAGAAAAGCTTTTAAAAATTTGCGATTGGAAATGTATTAAGAAGACATGATAGAGAGGGGTTGTGAAATTAAATTAGAAGATTATTAAGAAGACATCTTATTAAACAACTGTAACAAAATCGCGGACGTTGATACGGTATAGATCTGTACCAACAAGTATTAAAGCATATACTCCTGTGTTATCTTTGATTAATCCTTGGTATGTTCCATACGTTGGTTGACCATAGAAAGGAACAGTAGCTTGCAGTGTAAAGTAAATACCTTGATTTCTAGCTATCCCTGCAAACAGGCCTTGTTCTGTAATAGAGATATATTTAGCATAATCGTCATGTTTTTTATCATCATGTTTTTTATCGTCATGCTTCTTGTCATCGTGTTTTTTATCATCATGCTTCTTGTCATCGTGTTTTTTGTCGTCATCTTTCTTTTTATCCCACGGATTTTCTCCATTTGGAGGCATCATCATACTATCTTCTCCTTTATCAGTTGAATTTTCTTCTATTGCCATATCGTCCAATGGCTTGTCCACTTCCATACTTTTACCTTTGTTTTCTTGGTGCCCTTTGTGTTGCTTATGCTTTTCAAATAACAAAATTTCAAATTTAAATTTCATCAATTAGCTCCTCCCTCATGAATTCTTAATACTCTATACTATATTAATGCTTGTCCTTTAAAGAAACCGCATTTCCCCAAGAGTTCGTCCATTTTAATAGAAATAATAAAAGCGTGGAAGTTAACATTTGACACCATAAAAGATAGACACAAAAAACAGGCGCACTTTTTTAAAGTACACCACAGTCCTTTTTCAGAGCCACCAGTTATATCAGCTCATTTATCTCTTGAATAGCTGCTTTTAAGTCAGTTTGAGTTTTTAATAGCTTATTTCTTAAATTTGCATTAACAAACGGATCATCTAAATAAAAAGCTGCGAAAGCCTGTTGCTTATATCTTGGAACAATATGCATATGAAAATGTGATAACTCGCTAAAAACTCCTCCATTTTGACAAATCGTTATCCCATCTGGTTTATAAAGGGTCTTTACCGCTTTTGATATTACACTTGCTGCTTGGAAACAAGAGCTTGCTGTTTCTGCATCCAGTTCATCCATATCCTCAAAGTGTTTCTTTGTTACTATTAATACATGGCCTTCATTGTATGGGTCATGGTCTAAAATACAGCAAACATAATCATTTTCAAACACTACATGCACTGGAAGCTTTTTATGTGCTAAATTACACCCTATACAAGTCAAAATCCTCACTACCCTCTAGTTCGATTTACAAGCACTCGTTCCTAAAACAATATTCTTTGCAAAAAAAGGAATCTCCTGCTTAAAAAATAATAATAGAGGGTAAAATTCCCACGTAATATGTGAACATTTTTTGAGAACATATTATTAAATAGCTCGTTCCTTAATACATGAAAAGAGGGTTTAGGATGGACAAACATATTCAAGAGTTACAAGATCAATTAAGAGCAGAACATAAAAATGTAGCCAAATACACGCAGCATGTACTGGAAGCACTTAATAAGCTGACGGAGGAACATCGTCGCATAGTATCCTCAGATGCACTTGCAGGAGTTAAGCCTGACGGTTGTGAAGAGCATGCCTTTTATAAAACAATTAATGACGTAAAGTTTACACTAGTTAATGAATTACGAAAAACGGTTGATGATTTTAATCATTTAGGTGATAAGCATCATATGCGGAATTATCCAGATGGTGTAAAAGAATAGATAGAGGAAAATCGGGAGCAGTACAGTTCCCGATTTTTTTTCACAGAATTGTTTTAGTCATGATAAAGTCTATTTGTTCCTCCTCTCCCATATAAAAGGAATGGGCACCAGTTTGAACAAATCCGTTTCTTTTATAAAAGGCGATAGCATTTTCATTTTTTTCCCATACACCAAGCCAAATTTTCTTTTTATTAAGCTCATAGGAAACGTCTATTGCCTTATTAAACAGCTGTTGCCCAAGCCCAAGCTTTTGATACTTGCTCTTTACATATATTCTCTCCACCTCAAGTGAGTCTGCCCCAATAGCTTCAGACTGAGCATTGTCTGTATTGACCTTTAAATATCCGGCGATTTCATTATGAACAAAAACAAAAAAGAATTGGGAAGATGGATTTTTCAGTTCTGTTTTTAACTGTTCTATAGTAAATGCCTTTTCCAAATAGGAGGCCATATTTTCAGGTGAATTCTGATCCTTAAATGTCTCGTTAAATGTTTCATAGCTGATTTCTTGGAGCATGTTAACATCCTCTATCATGCATTTTTTTATCGTAATAGTCATTTAAATATGTTCCTCCTTTTTCGTTTCTACCCCATATTTTTATTGCAATTACAACAATTATTACTTATAGTGAGTATATCTCAACTTTGTTGTATATGCAACAATTATCAGGAGGAGTAATGTGAAATACATTGTTTATATTTTAGGAATTGCCATCTTAACCTTTGGTATTTCCTTTACGATTCGATCAGATATTGGGACTTCACCTTTTGATGCACTTTTAGTTGGCTTGTCCATGAGGATAGGCTTAACTGTTGGAAGCTGGGAAATAATTCTCGCTGTTATCCTAATAACCTGCAACGCCTTATTAACGAAACAAAAACCGGAAATTGTAGGACTATTAACAGCATTTATAACAGGTATTTTTATTGATATATGGCTATTTATTATGGACAGCTTCCTAACACCTGAGCTTTGGTACAGTAAAGGAGTATGCTTTACGATTGGGTTAGTTCTTATCGGACTTGGTACTGCTATTTACTTACACACAAATATTGCTCCAATACCAGTGGACAGATTAACATTAATTATCCAAGAATTAACGAACACAAATATGTTTTTTGCAAGAACATTCATTTATCTTTTATTTTTGATTTTGGCAGTATTACTAAATGGACCAATTGGTATCGGTACTTTACTTACTGTTTGTTTAGGGGGAATGGTTCTCCAGTTCTTCATGCCATATACCGAAAAGACCTTAAACCACTATATAAAATCAGAAGACCAGCAGCATTCTGAAAAAATATAATACTAAGCTCCTGCTATACTTTAATTTGCCTTAATATAAGGTTTATGAACCGATAAAAACGTTAATGCTATGTAGCAATAAGGAGCTGATAATCATGTATGCAGAATTAGCTAAAAATGAACAAGGCAGATATGCTTTACCAAATGGCGAATATTTTACAGCAGATGACGACATTGAAGCCCTCATTAAGGATCAATGGATTAAAACCACTGTGCATCATAATAATGATGATTATTATTTGGTCGGCTTTGCAGATATCCCTATGGAAGGCTTAATCGCCAAGTACCCTAATGTTGTTTAATACTTAGGTAAACGAGAAATAAACAAAAACACAGCCCTTTAAAGAGCTGTGTTTTACTAGTTTACGCATACATCTTCCCATTCTCTTCCTTACGGAAAAAGCTCGTCATCGCGTTGAAGACATCTGCCTTCTGTCTCAACAAGTAATGCCTAAACTTTTCGTTAGAGATGTTTTTGTAGGCGGACATTAATGTACTGTGGCGGTTGTATTGATTTACCTCTCCATACCCAAACATATTGGACACTTCCATCAGCTCCTCGACAAGCTTAACACAGCGTGCGTTGTCGGATGTGAGATTGTCGCCATCTGAGAAATGGAATGGGTAAATATTAAACCTGTTTGGATCGTATTTGTCATCAATCAGTTCGAGTGCCTTACGGTATACAGACGAACAAATAGTACCCCCGCTTTCTCCTTTAGAGAAAAAGTCTTCTTCTGACACGACTTTTGCTTCTGTATGATGGGCGATGAATTCGATTTCGACTGTTTCATATTTCGTGCGGAGAAATCTTGTCATCCAGAAGAAAAAGCTTCTTGCCATATACTTTTCCCACAGTCCCATTGAACCGCTCGTATCCATCATTGCAAGAACAACTGCCTTCGATTCCGGCTTTGTTACTTCATTCCAAGTTTTAAACTTCAAATCCTCTGGATAAATAGGATAAAACCCTGGTTTATTGTTCATCGCATTTCGTTTAAAGGCTGACATCATCGTACGCTTCTTATCAATATTACCCATGAGCCCAGTTTTTCTAATATCGTTAAATTCAATATTTTCAACTACGATTTGATCCTGTTCTTTTCGCTTAAGATTTGGCAGCTCTAATTGTTTAAAGAGTGCTTCCTCCAGCTCCATTAAGGACACTTCTGCTTCAAAGTAATCTTCGCCAGCCTGGTCGCCGGCACCTTGCCCTTTGCCAGGTCCCTTTTGGCCGCCAGATCCATCTCGAGCCACAACATCGCCAACTTGGCTATCTCCATTTCCTTGCCCAACATGTTTATTTTTATCATAATTATAGCGAATTTTATATTCATCTAAAGAACGTATAGGGATTTTCACTACTTCTCTTCCATTAGACATAACAATGTTTTCTTCTGTAATCAAATCGGGCAGATTATTCTTGATTGCCTCCTGTACTTTTTCCTGGTGTCGTTGCTGGTCATCATGGCCTTTACGATGGAGGGACCAATCTTCTTGGGAAATTACAAACTGGTGGTTATTTTCAGGCTTTGTCATTTTTACCCCTCCTAAAAAAATTTATTAGCACCATTTTCTGGTTCCCTGCATAAACTAATTCGGGCACTGCATCCAAAAAATTAGTGATTACTCTATGATATGCATGGTACTCAAATAATTTACTAATAATTTAGATAATTAAACAATATGGTCAAATGACAATTAATTTTCTATATGGATAAAAGAAGGAACAGACAAATCCATGCCCGTTCCTCCCTTTAGTCATCAGCGATTTAATAGACTTCCAACATAACGCAGCAAATCATTTGCAGATGTTGAATTGTAGCCATGCTCATCAATTAAGCGTGCAATGACCTCATTCACTTTTTTGAGCTGCTGCTCATCAGGTGTTTTAGTGGACGTCGTAATCTTAACGACATCCTTCAAGTCAGCGAATAGCTTCTTCTGAATTGCTTCTCTCAAGCGGTCATGAGAGTTATAATCAAATCTTTTTCCTTTTCGTGCATATGCAGAAATGCGGATAAGAATCTCCTCACGGAATGATTTTTTCGCATTTTCAGAGATGCCAATTTGTTCTTCAATGGAGCGCATCAGCTTTTCATCAGGATTGATTTCCTCACCTGTAAGTGGATCGCGAAGCTTATTCTTATTGCAATACGCCTCCACATTATCCAAATAGTTATCCATAAGTGTTTTAGCTGATTCCTCATAAGAGTAAACGAACGCTTTTTGCACTTCTTTTTTCGCAATTTCATCATATTCCTTGCGGGCAAGAGAAATGCAATTCAGATACTTTTCACGCAATTCATTCGTAATGGATGAATGCTGATCCAAGCCATCCTTTAAGGAGCGAAGCACGTCTAATGCATTAATTGTCGTAATGTCCTTACGGATGATAGTTGATGAAATACGGTTGATTACATAACGTGGATCAATCCCGCTCATGCCCTCATCGCCATATTCATTCTGTAATTCTTTAATGTCAGCCGAACTGAAGCCTTCAACACTTTCACCATCATAAAGACGCATCTTCTTGACTAAGTCAATATCGCCTTTTTTCGGCTCCTTCAACCTTGTTAAAATTGTGAATATTGCGGCAATTTTTAATGTATGTGGAGCAATGTGCACATCTGCAACATCACTTTCTCTTATCATTTTTTCGTAAATTCGTTCTTCCTCAGATGCCTTTAAGTTATAAGGCACAGGCATTACAATAATACGAGAATGCAATGCTTCGTTCTTCTTGTTGGAAATAAAGGAGCGATACTCTGTTTCATTCGTATGTGCCACAATCAATTCATCGGCAGAAATAAGAGCGAAACGGCCAGCTTTGAAATTTCCTTCTTGTGTTAAAGAAAGCAAATGCCATAGGAATTTTTCATCACATTTGAGCATTTCCTGGAACTCCATCATCCCTCTGTTCGCCTTGTTTAATTCTCCATCAAAGCGATAGGCACGCGGATCTGATTCTGATCCGTATTCAGCGATTGTCGAGAAGTCAATGCTTCCAGTTAAATCGGCAATATCTTGAGATTTCGGGTCAGATGGACTGAATGTACCAATTCCTGTACGTTTATCTTCTGAGAAGAAGACCCTTTCAATCATGACATCTTCAATTTTCCCATTATATTCTTCCTGGAGTCTCATTAAATTTAATGGTGATAAATTACCTTCAATGCGAATGCCATATTCATCGTAAAAATCCTTGCGTAAATTAAGCGGAATCATATGAAGAGGGTCTTCATGCATCGGGCAGCCTTTAATTGCATATACAGCGCCTCGGTCTGTGTATGTGTACTCTTCCAATCCCCTTTTCAGCATGGTTACAAGTGTCGACTTACCGCCACTGACTGGCCCCATAAGCAGCAAAATACGTTTTCGGACATCTAGACGTTTTGCCGCAGGATGGAAATACTCTTCTACTAAGCTTTCTAATGACCCTTCTAAACCAAATAGCTGATTCGAGAAAAATTTATATTCCTTTTTCCCATTTACTTCATCAATGCCAGCGTCTTTAATCATATTGTATACACGTGAATGCGCTGATTGAGCTACCCATGGCTTTTCCTTCAAAATTTCCAAATACTCAGCAAATGTTCCTTCCCACTTAAGCAAGTCTTCTTCCTGTCTATACATCTCGATTTTTTTTAATATACTCATATGGACCTCCCCTGTCACTTTATCAGAGACGATTAATATAATCTATGCAGGCAGGAGAATGAACATGCTTAAAAAGAAAGCTTTGTTTAAAAACCAAGCTGAAGTGCTATTAAGCTAACCGAAGAAAAGCCCGAAAAAAAAGGAATTCCCGCGATAAGAATTCCTTTTTTCCCCTTTATTTTAAATCGAATTTTTTTCCTTCTACAAATTCCTTCATATATAATCGTGCTTTTTTATCTAACATGCCTATCATCTGGGCTGTCCATGTATCGCTTCTTTCGTTGTTTGTTCTTTCTTGGTAGTAGGCAGATATAATGTTGTTGTATTCTTCAAGCTCTTGTTTGTACGTTTCCAAATCCTGTTCATATTCATTTTCATGATACACATGATGGAAAGGTACTCTTGGCTTAATATCTGTATGCTGATCTGGATAACCTGCGACAATAGCGAATAATGGCAGCACTCTGTCCGGTGTTTTTAACAGTTCAACCACTTCTGGCAATTGATTACGGATTCCGCCAATATAGCAAATACCAAGTCCCATTGATTCTGCAGCAAGAGCTGCATTTTGGGCTGCTAGGGCTGCATCAATTAAGCTGACCATAAATTTCTCTGTGCTTTCAAGGGATGTAGAAACATCCTTTCCTTCCATTGCCGCTGCAACGTCATGGCGATGCAGATCTGCACAAAATACGAATACATGTCCATTCTCAGCAACATAGCTTTGATTGCCAGCAAGCTCTGCCAGTTTCTTTTTCTTTTCTTTATCTGTAATGCCGATAATGCTATATGCTTGAATGAAGCTTGATGTTGAAGCACTTTGAGCTGCTTCGACAATCGTTTTAATTTGCTCGTGAGTTAATGCCTCATCCTTGAATTTTCTTACAGAACGATGGTTCAGCATCGTCTCAATTACATTGTTCATTCCATACATCTCCATCTTTTTGTAATTTCGTCTATCCTCATTATAATAAAAAAGGCTCACAGCTAATAATAATCTGCTCTTAGCCTCCCCATAAAAAACAGGGATAAACCATACGGCTTATCCCTTAAAAGTTATTCGTACTTTTTATTTAAATCACGATAGTCCTGCTGGCGCAGCGCTTCATAAACAAGAATTGCCGCTGTGTTTGATAAATTTAAGGAACGGATATGGTCAGTCATTGGAATACGCAATGCTCTGTCTTTATTGTTTTCAATAATATCCTTCGGCAAGCCTGTCGTTTCTCTGCCGAAAATGAAATAATAATCCTTGTCCTTGTCACTGTAATCAAAGGAAGAATGTGGCTTCGTCCCAAACTTCGTCAAATAGAAGAATTCTCCTTCTTTATTTTCTTCGAAGAAAATGTCAATGGAATCATAATAACGGATATCGACATGCTCCCAGTAATCTAAACCAGCGCGTTTCAGCATCTTATCATCAGTTGAAAAGCCTAATGGACGAATAAGATGGAGCACTGTATCGGTTCCAGCACAAGTTCTTGCGATATTGCCGGTATTGGATGGAATTTGTGGTTGATATAATACGATATGTAAAGCCAATCTTGTCACCTCTATCAATTACTTCATTGTTTATTATACACCTTGCCGGCAAAAAAATAATGGTTTTGCTTTTTTCTTCTTTACTGACCGTCAATTATCGAGAAAAATCGGTATTTAATATTTGGTGTATATGCTGTTGAATCTTCATATGCCCAATATCTCATTCTGCTGTTATACGTATGGGCGTTTACTAATGGTTCCCCATTTCCATCCTTTGCAGTCACGATTGTTGTGTGATTGTACTTGCCATCCCCCTCAAAATCATAGCAAATAACATCACCAAGTTTCAATTGTGATACATCGCCTACCACTTTTGCCCGCAAACCCTGCTTTGAAGCTTCTAGATAACGAGGAAAGGCATTGGCGACAGCCCAGCTGTAGCTCCAGCTGTTATTCTGCATCCACCATCCGTTCCCCCTGTTTGGATAGCCCCTCATTGGCGCTCCTCCAGCACGGACGCATTGGGAAATATAGTTCGTGCAGTCCACCTCAAATTGGTGATATGCAGGATTATAGCTATTCCACCATTTTTCAGCATATTGAACAGCCTTCCGTCTGTCATACGTATATCGCACCTCATCGCTCTGCGCATCAAATAAACTTAAGTCTCTCATCAAATCATCTTGAGGTGAGATAAGAATTTCCTTATCTTCTATTAATATCCCTTTATAAAAAATCCCTCTTCGGTTTTCAATCTCTTCCTCTACATAAAAATGATCCTTTTGCTTAATAAAATATTGAAGATGAACTTTATAATCCACTTCCTCTGTATCTTCCTGACTGTTAATCACCTGTATATTTCCACGTGCCTTCACATTTACAATAGCAGAATTCCGTCTTTCAAAGAGCCTTGTCTTTCTTTCAAACTTATCATCTAAAACAGGACCCCTGCCATCTGCCACACATTGCTGCATTCTTTTTTCCAACAGCTCTAACAACTGAGTTCTCAATTTATACACTCCTTTCCATGCTTATACATATGTAAAGGAGCTTCATACCTTGCTATAAAATCAAAAAAGGTATGTGACAAAACACTGATAACCTATCTAATTACGAAATAGATTATATTTAGTTTGAAGCAATGGATTTATGAATTGGGAATGGCTTTAAAGTTAGTTTGTTTCATTACACTAAGGTTTTTAACCAATTAAAAAAAACTGAACTATTAATCGATAAACGATAAAATAGTTCAGTTTTAAGTTAGAGTTATCCTTAATTCCCAGCTTTGTTTAGCCTCAAGATGACAGATGGGCAAGTGCATCCTGCATTTCCTGCAACACTTCTGGATCTGTTTCTGAATTGCTGATTGCTACTAAAGCCTGCTTTGATTCAGAGCCGCCAATTTTACCTAAAGCCCATGCAGCAGTCCCTCTTATAACAGGTCTTGGATCATTTTTCATTACGCCAATGATATCAGTCACTGCACTTTCCTCCTTGAAATGGGCAAGTGCAATAATCGCATTACGCTGGATCGGCTTCTTTCCTCTCCAGGAGCCTGATATATGTCCGTACTTTTCTTTAAATTCCTTATTGCTGATCGTCAAAAGCGGCACAAGCAGCGGCTTAGCGATTTCAGGATCTGGCTCCATTTCAATATGGTTATGAAAATCCATGCCTTTGTTTTTCGGACAAATAGTCTGGCATGTGTCACAGCCGTATATTCTATTGCCGAGCTTCTCTCGGAACTCTTCTGCCAAAAATCCCTTTGTCTGTGTCTGAAAGGCAATGCAGCGCTGTGCGTCAAGCTGTCCACCTTGAATAAGTGCGCCAGTTGGACAGGCATCAATACATTTATTGCACTCTCCGCATTGGTCCTCCATCGGTGTATCCGGCGATAGAGGCAAATTTGTAATCATCTCCCCTAAATATACGTAGGAGCCAAATTCTGGTGTAATGATGGCACAGTTTTTCGCTGACCAGCCAACCCCTGCACGCTGGGCAACAGCTCTGTCAACCAGCTCACCTGTATCCACCATTGATTTACATAGTGCATCTGGAACTCGCTCCATAATATATTTTTCCAGCTTGGAAAGCCTGTCCCGCAACACAACATGGTAGTCTGTTCCCCAGGATGCACGGCAAAATATTCCCCGCCTTGCTCCTTTTTTACTTGTAACTCGCTCCTTCATTTTTGAAGGGTATGCTAATGCAATGGAAATAATTGATTTAGGTTGATCCAAAAGGAGGGAGGGATTCACTCTTTTTTCAATATCCTTCTCCTCAAAACCTGATTGATAGTTAAGCTCTTGCTGCTTAATCAATCTGATTCGCATTTCCTCAAAGGTGCTTGCCGTAGTAAAGCCAATTTTGTCAATCCCAATTGTTTTGCTGTAGTCAATAATATCCTGCTTCAGCTGATCGTAGTCCATGCTGCTCCCTCCTTTCTTCTTCTTTGGTTTTTTGGTGTTTTTTCGCTAAAATAATAGCATAACATATAGACATTATTTATTGGAGGTACATATTATTGGATATTTCAATTACAAAGGAACTCGCTTCCCTTATACCTGGCTTTAAAATCGGGGCAATTTTCTATAACAATATTGAAGTTGGCGAATCACCGCAAATGGTAAAAGGCCGTCTACAGCTTTTCCAGGAATCCATCTATTTCGATTTACTGGAGAAAAAGGTCCAAGACATTCCATCGATTCAAGAATGGCGCCAAATTTTCAAGAGTATCGGCAAGGATCCGAACCGCTACCGACATTCTGCCGAGGCGCTGTATAGACGAGTTCACAAGCAGAACTATCTGCAGCCAATCAACAGCAGCATTGATTTAAATAATTTCTTTTCCCTTCAATACGGAGTGCCAATTGGCGTTTATGACCTGGCTAAATTAAATGGTGCTATTACAATCAGGCTAGGAAAAGAAGGTGAGCAGTACACGGGATTGAACGGCAGAGCTAATTCTCTTGAAAACTTAATTATAAGTGAAGATGTATCCGGCCCATTCGGAAGTCCTTTTGTTGATTCGGACAGAGCACCAGTGACAACTGATACGAAAGACGCTGTCCAGCTTGTTTACCTCCAAGCGTCCACACAAAAGGAAACAGCAGAACGCATGGTAGCTTCTTTAATGGATATGTTTGTCCAAATTCACGGCGGGCAGGCACAATTTACAATTGTAGAATAAATACGAGCATGTTCAGGTAAATCTTGAGCATGCTTATTTATATATCTACAGTGTATCCAGTTCATTTTCTGCTGAAACAAAGTTATCCACAGTTTATATCAATTTATGAGTTATCCACAGGGGAAAGAAAATCTCCTCATAATGAAAAAACGCAATGCTTCGTTCTTCTTTGAAACGAAACACTGCGTTGTGACTATGTATGGAGCGGGTGATGGGAATCGAACCCACGACATCAGCTTGGAAGGCTGAGGTTTTACCATTAAACTACACCCGCATTTTTTAATAAGTTTCTTTACGAAAAAACAACTTATTTTTAACACGTTTTTTATTATATAACTGCCCTTTTAAAAAATCAACCACTTTTCGACATTTTTTTTACAAACATTAAAGTTTGATGTTAGTTCTTCAACATTTGAGGACTAACTTTTTACTATAGTATGAAGACTTTCTTTAAATAGTACATATAAATAAACAAAATTAGACCAGAGAATGTCTGGTCTAATCTTGTTTGTATACAAACACATATGAAATAAGTGGTTGATTTCAGGCGAGCGCAGAAAAATATCGGCGTTGCTTCAGTCTCACCTGTCTCGCTATTCCAAGTGCCTCTTACTCTCCCATTTTCTAAATGTAATCTCTCCAATATGCCGATGAGCTAAGACAGATAAATCTGTTTTCATTTTAGAATATATTCTTCCGCTCTTTGAGTCCGAACATAATTGTAATAAGCATCACTATACCTATAATGAGGACGTACAGGTTGACGGCACCGCTGACTCCTAGTATTTGGGATAGGAATCCTAATCCAATAACCGGCAGGCTGACACCTAAATAAGTAATAACAAAGAAGGTTGAAACAATATTCCCTTTCGTTTTTGACGGTGATCTTTCATTAATCAAAGCAAGGCTGCCTGCATAGGCAGGACCGTTTCCTCCACCGATTAGAACTGCTGAAATGAGCAGCAGCACCAGTGACTTTGCTGCTAGTGTAATAACAAGCAGTATAAGCCCAAGCGTCAGCAATATATAACCAATAGTTATCATCGTTCGTAATGAGAACTGCTTCAGCAATATTTGGTTTGCAGCTGCGGCAATTAACCCTAATGCAACGACAATTCCTGAAATAGTTAATGAGTGGACTTGTGTAAAGCTTGATAGATTAGCAGGAATTAAGCTCATGAACATGCTGATAATCGACCATGCTAAAAATGATGTAATGGATGCCAATATAAAGCTTTTAAGCATTGATTTTGGGACATACGGCTTTTTCAGTTTAACGGGCTGCAGACCAGGACGGACATTTTCATTCAAGAAGAACAATGCCGCAAAGCATGGCAGGATAAACAGTAAATGCACATAGTATGATAATCTCAATGGGAACGGTGCGAAATCGCCAAGTAAGCCAGATAGAATTGGGCCAATTGCATTACCGAGCGTTACAGCCAATGCGCAAATAAGTGCTGTTTTCTTTTTGTCCCTTTTTTCGTCTAATTCGGTCAAAGCTGCAACAGCAACACCATTTAAAATCCCAACAGACAAGCCTTGAAACAGCCTTGCAAGCAGGAGCATGCCAAGACCGTCAGCAATCGTGAAGCACGCAGTACCGATTATGGAAAACAGAATTCCCGGTATTAACACCTTCTTCCTGCCAATCTGATCCGAAAGCTGGCCTGCAACAATAATTGCTGGGATAACAGTAAATGCGTAAATGGCGAAAACTAATGTAATCATTCCTGAAGAAAGTCCCCACTCTTGGCGGTAGAGTGTGTAAAGGGAAGCAGGTATATTGGTACCAAATAGCGTTAAGAATAAACAGCAAGCAACAAGCCAGAAGGACATTTTTTTGCTTAATGTCCGCTGTTCTCGCATCACTTGGATAGAGCTTGTGCGCTGCATTAGCCTTTGTTGGAAAGCAGAGCGGGCAATCGCTGAAGCGTCAATATCCACAACATCCAATAAGCCTTGCAATCCGACAATCAAATTTTGAACTTGCTGCTCTTCTGCATTGCTTGCAATCCTGATTCTTGTAGTCTCTTTATATTTTTTTGTTTGAATACTTTCTATATTAACTTCGTGTGCTCCAAATAGATTGGATATACGAGCCAGGACTCCCGGCTGATCTATAACTAGCATGGAAATACGATAATCAGAAGCCATCAGCTCTTCACTCCCTTACTCAAGTATCTTTACTTATATTGTAAAGCATGAATAAATATAAAGTCTATACACTTGTAAGAAAATATAACATGAAAATATCGACAAAATGTGCCAACCGTTATAAATACTATTAGATCAAGGTTTTTTAGGCTCTTCCAATTATATGACTTTATTGAATTTATTTTATTTTCAGAAAACTTTTGCATATTTTTTGTATATTTTATTCATTCTTTTTATAATGGAAAACTGCTGACTCTCCTAAAAATTGAACATTTTATGAACTGTTATTTATATTGTGATAATTTTCACATATATCCATTGTAAATATCAGTAACAACATTCATAATATGGTTATCAAATGTTTCCATAGTGTTAACACATATAGAAAAGCTTAAACTTGGAGGAATCGTGATGGAAGGCGCATCTTTATATCAGGTAGAAAAACTGGCTCTAAAAAAATGGAAAATATTCAAACAGAGCAAATTCCGATTTTTCATGCGGGCTGTTGTTGCGAGCATGTTTATCGGCTTTGGAGTAATTGTTGCATTCAAAACAGGAAATTTCTTTTATGCGGAAGGCTCCCCCTTCGCTTACCCTGCAGCTGCACTCGTGTTTGGTGCCGCCATTATCCTAATAGCGTATGGAGGCGGAGACTTATTTACAGGCAATACGTTTTACTACACATATGCGGCATTACGAAAAAAAATTGCTTGGCGGGATGTTTTTAAGGTTTGGGGCACAAGCTATGCCGGCAACATATGTGGAGCTGTTTTCTTTGCTGTATTCATTTACCTAACAGGCTTGTTCAAGTCACATGAGGTGAATGAATTCATGCTGCACGCTGCCCAGACAAAGATCGAAGCACCAATTAGTGAATTGTTTTTCCGGGGAATCCTTTGTAACTGGCTAGTCTGCCTTGCCTTTTTTATTCCAATGTCCTTAAAGGAAGATATTGCAAAAATATTCGCAATGATTCTGTTCGTATTCTGCTTCTTCATTTCTGGATATGAACACAGTATTGCTAATATGGCTACCTTCTCCATCTCCCTTATACTTGATCAAAACCCTGCCATTACATTGCCAGGCATCATCCGCAATATTATTCCTGTCACATTAGGTAATCTAGTTGGCGGCGTTGGATTTATGGGTGTGATGTACTATTATGTGAACAAACCGTTTATGGACGATATCGACGAAAAATAAAAGGAAGCCTGAACACTTTGTTCAGGCTTCCTTTGTTGCTTGAGAAAGGTAGAGCTTCCTGCTTTAACGATTTTGAACCAATTTAGCTCTTCTTCTAATGATTGCATATATGGATATACCAGCTACTGCCAGTACTGCACCTATGATTAGAAGATTGTAATAATCTGTAGCAGTGTCTGGAAGGACAGAATCATTACCGCTATTATTATTAGCTGATACTGACACAAGTTGGACATTGCTTCCCTTTTGTCCACTTGGATTCCTTTTGTCATCCCCGGAATTATTATCTGTATTTGTGCGCCCTGGAATATTTCCGTTATTATCTGACGGATGAGAAGCTACAGGATTTTCTTCACTATCTCCATCAATTGGATCGGTGTCTCCTGGTGTTTCTTCATTATCTCCGTCAGTTGGATCCGTGTCTCCTGGTGTTTCTCCATTATCTCCATCGGATGGGTCTGTGTCTCCAGGTATTTCTCCGTTATCTCCGTCAGACGGGTCCGTGTCTCCTGGTGTTTCTCCATTATCTCCGTCGGATGGGTCTGTGTCTCCAGGCGTTTCTCCATTATCTCCGTCAGATGGGTCTGTGTCTCCTGGTGTTTCTCCATTATCTCCGTCGGATGGATCTGTAGGCGTTTCTGTATCATCCTCTTTGGCTCCCTTTATAAAAGTCCAAATATCAGATACAGCACTGCCTGTATAATCATCTGTTGCAACAGCATACCAAGCGTATTCGTTGCCTTCCTCAAGCCCTTGCCACTCGATTTCCGCTGTCTTGCCGCTTTCTATATTTTCCTGCTTGCCAATTTCATCATCTGTATAAACATTGACGGCAAAATAATCTGTTGCGACTCGTTTCTTCTCTGCTTCAAGATCCATATTGATAATAAGCTCATCCTTGCCTGGATATTCTGCAGGATCATAGAAATTATAATCGTCTAGATATGGTGAATATGTGTTAACAATTATCCGGTTATTATCCTGATCAAAGTGCAGCAGCTTTAAGTAGCCTTGCCCGCCTTCTGGACCTCCTTGATAATCACCAAGCATCTGATACACTTCTCTATCAGCTGTTCCATCACCATTATCGTCCACTTCACTGATAAGTGTTTCTGAATCATGGTAATGACCGCTTAGCACTGCAAGCACATTTTTATTTGGTTTAACAACTTCTTCGTAAATCTTATCACCAATCGGACTTCTGTTACCTGATACTAGTAAATATTCATGGAAGTTCAAAATTGCCTTGCGATTTGGATATTGCTTAAGAACGTTGTTCATCCAGGCAATGTCCTCATCATCGACACCCCAGCCCATATACAGCATAATAAAGTCGTTTCCACCAGCTGAGATTAAATCATAATGTCCGCGATTGTTTTTGTAGGAATTGCCATAATAGGATTTGCTGCTGAATCTGTCAGCACCGAACCATTTATAGTATTCATTGTAATCATTCGACAATTGGTCAACATCATGGTTTCCTGCCAGCACTCCATATGGAATATTGTTATCATCCAGCACCTGCATATATTCATCTGCATATTGCCATTGCTGTACCTTGTCTGATTCATCAACAAGGTCTCCAGTATGGAATACATATTTTATCTTCATTTGCTCCTTCATTTCTGCAATCCATTCTGTCTGGCGCTTGAAAATATACGGGTAACTCTCTGAATAGTATTGTGTATCTGACATCCATACAAACGTATAATCATAATCATCCGGTGTGCTTGGAATTTCATCCTGGATAATTACACTGATTTTGGAATCCTTCGCGAATTCCTTTACAGATGCGTCTGCTTTTAATTCAAAGTCAGCATTGCCAGCAATTTTATATGTGAGCATTTTCCATTTGTTCTCACTAAAGCTCCATGCATACATGGATACCTTTCTGCCCTCAAGCGACTTTCCGCTCCATGCAAGCTCGACTCTGTCATTTTCACCTACTGATGGGTCTAGTTCAACATCAAAACGATGATATGGAAATTGTGTATCAGAGTCTGTTGTTAAATACTTTCCATCAAGGCTTGAAACGGTGTTTATTTCCTCTTCAGTAAGAGCTGCTTCTCCAGCCGGTTTTTGCTCTGTAGGCGGCTCTGTGTCGCTTGCATGCTTGTATGCAGTCACATTGCTGCTTTTCGCTGAGTACTTGAATCCCTTATAAAAAGTAACATTCAGTTTGTCATTAGTTGGATCTGCAACCTTTACCTTTAAAAGCGGGTTGCCTTTGATGCCGTCAGCAATATCTGCAGGAGATACAAGCTCAGGCTTAGTTGGGTTCTCATCATTGACAGTAAAGGAAACCTGTCTATTTGCAATATTTCCAGCCTTATCTGTCGCGGTGATTGTTAAAACATGCTCACCAGGAGAAAGCTTGGAAGATGCTGTCTCATATGGAACCTCTATTACTTCATCGTCAAGCATTGCCTGGAACGATTCCATTCCAGCTAATTCATCACTTGCAGTGGCGTTGATTGTAAAGGCGCCTCTGTATTCTTGTTTTTTCATATTTGTGTCAATAACAGGTGCTGTATTGTCAACCATTACTGAAACAGATGCTTCATTCTGGCCATCCTTAGCACTAATTGTATGCTTCCCGTCTGAAACAGTTTTGCTGTCCCAATTATAGGCCGCAGCACTTGTCTGCTCACTAGTCAATGTGAAATGAAAGTGCTCAAATGGACGGTATGTTCCGTCGTCACCCATATCATATATCTTAGCAGGATCACTCTTTTCGGGATCTCTGATAATAGTGCCATCAGCTAGAATAAGTCTGACATTGCGCAGAGAATAATCATCCCTATTTTCTTCACTCTCTTCCAATTGGAATGGGGAAGATTTATTGCCAGCGCGAACGGTAATTTCATTTATGCCCTGCTTCAGTTTGTCAGCGTCAATCGGAATCGTAAAGGTTTTCCAATAAGACATATTATCTTTATCCAGTAGCTGGATGATTTCATCACCCATCGTGATGGCGTTTTTGAAATACATATTCAGTCCGCTAATATCAACAGCTAAATATGCTTGCGTTTCTAAGGATGGATTCATTGCCTCTGACAATTCTTTTCCATCAATGAAAAGCTTCACTTTTTTTGCATCATGACTATTAGAGGTTCCTTTCAGCAGAACATTGCCGCTGACAGTGCTGCCGTCCTTTACATTAATTCGCAGCTCTTCTGTATTTTCTGGATTGTTTATCTTGATTTTGTGATTCTCTGTCTTCACTTCATTTATCCCATCAGATGCTGTCAAATAATATTCAACATACTCTTTGGCAATAAAGTTAGCAGCATAAATGGTCGTTGTATACAGATTATCATTGCCATCCTTTTTAAGAAGGAGACGCTCATATTTCTGTTCACCATTTGTGCGATAATAAACAGCTACTGTTTTTACCCCGTTATTGTCATTTGCTTTAGCAGAAACAGTAATATCCTCTATTCCAGTTTCTTTCAGTATTGTCGTATTTTCTATTGTTGGCGGTGTTGTATCTTCTTCCAACTGAACAGACTTACCAGGTACTTGATTTGCTTCCACACTTCCTGGAGTTCCTTGCTTTTCACCACTGCTTATCTTAATAGATGTTGTGGAACCATCTTGCGGATATTTGTACAATATCCCCTTGTTTGCAACAGTATCATCCACCTCAAGGACATCATTATAGTAGGCTACATTGAGTTCCTCTTGTGTGTTTGTGGCTATTGCCACTCCTCTTAAGCCACTGTTTGCCATTCCATCACTTTGGATGCGGACAATGTCTTTGTTCTCAACAAGACTAGTACCGTAGTTAGCATTAAAGTCAGCAACTGTCTTATCTCCATTGGCACTGTTAATAATCCAGAAAACCAATGTCCCTTTTGCAGGAATGACAACATCCTCAGGAATAGACGGCCAGACGACATCACTTGCAGGATCTGCCCCATACCTGTATTGAATCTTGTAATCTTTAAAGTTTACAGGTTTATTTGTATTGTTATAAACTTCAATGAATTCATAACCATCTGCAGAGTTGACATTTGAGCTGTCTGGCACCAATTCCGTTACAAATAGCTTTGGCACCTTTGCATAATCTACATCCGCTTTTTTGATTGCTACTGTATATTTGTCGGTTTCCGCTTTGTTGACTCCATCACTTGCTTCAATATAGTAAGTAAGATTAGAATCAACGTCTTCTGCAGGAATAATCGCCTTAAACTTACCCTTTTCCTTTGTGTCCTCTGTCATGGACAAGGAGATATAGTCTTCCGTTGATTCAGACTTGTAATACAATGTCGCAAATGGATCAGCCTTATCATCAGTCACAACTGCCTCTACGGCAATATCTGCGAAGGCTTCCCCATTACTCACTGCCTTATGGCTAATGGCTGGAGCCTTTGTATCTTCTGTTTGTTCAGGAAGCACTGCTGGTTTGGTTGGCACCTGTCCTTGCTTCAGACTGCCTGGAGTAGGATCTGCAAGCACCTCAAGCTTTGCCATCACTGTCCCGCTTTTCGGGAATTGATATTGAATAACTTTTCCATCATTATTATTCTCTGTTCCTAAGTAAGACGCAGAAACAAGCTCATTTCCGCTTCGATCCTTAATAACGACTGCCCTGTTGCCACCATTAGCAAATCCAGGGAAAGCATCTGTGAAAGACAACAGGCTGTCCTCTGTTAAACTTGTACCAAACTGACTGTTAAAATCAGCAAGTGGTTTTGCACCATTATTGAACCAAAGTACAACGGTTGTTTGCGGTTTAATGACTGCGTCTGGCACTTTAAAATTAACATCTTCCCTGCTACCATCTGTATATCGATAGGCAAAAGAGTAATTAGTCAAAGGCAGCGGCTGATTCGAATTATTATAAAGCTCGATATATTCATAGTAGTCTGTTCCGCCACCTTGCGAGTTCGGAGCCAATTCTGTTACAAGAAGCGGTATGGAGCTATATGTATCTTCCTGTTTGTCTACTTCAATCACATATTCCTCTGTTTTCGCTGTTGTACTTCCGTCTGTCGCCTCCAAGTAATAATGGATATTCTTTACAACAGCTTCTTCTGGAATAACAGCAGAAAAACCAGTATTACTGCTGGAATTCTTGCTCATAAGCACAGATTGATAAGTGTCATTTCCTTCTTGTTTATAATGAAGAGTTGCTGATGGAATCTTTGCATTATCTGTGATAGTTGCTTCAATTTTAATAGATACAGCATGTTTACTGCTTTTGATTGGGCTATGTGAAATTTGCGGTGCTTCATTATCGACAACAGGAGCATCAATCTCTACTTGCTTAGCTGGAACTTGATCATCCAGAATGGAACCTGGTGTTGGAGCTGCCTTTATTTGCAGCTTATCCATAATTGTCCCGCTAGCTGGATAGCGATAAGCAACTGTTAATCCTGTATTATCTGTTTCTCCAGGCATGTAATTCGCTGAGATGATTTCATTTCCTGCAAGGCTTTTAATAACAACTGCTCTATTTCCACCATTTGCAAAACCTGAAAAATCGCCTTTAAACGAAGTGACCTGACTATCACTTAAGGATGTTTGAAAATGCTTGTTAAAATCGCTGATGCCCAACTCATCCTTATTAAACCAGATGACTTGTGTTTGCCCTGAAGCAACAGACGTATCAGGCAATTGAAGAAGCTTATCAGCTTGACTTTTGTCTGTATATTGATAATAAAATGCATAGCTTGCTAGATTGAGAGTTTGATTTGTATTATTATATACCTCAACATACTCATATAAATCAGTACCCTTTGAATCTGGTGAAATCTCTGTTATCAATAGCTGTGGGTACTTGCTGAAATCTTCTTCAGCCGTTTCCTGTTGTTGCTCCTTCTTTTCCTCCTCCTGCTGAGATTCCTCTGCAGGCTGTTCTGGCTGTTCTGGCTGCTTTGCCTCTTCTTCTGTTTGAGACTGTGTTTTCGTTTCTTCTTTCAAATCTGTGGAAGAAGACTTATCTTCCTCTTTTGTTTCTGTTTGTTCTGGGGGCTGTGTTTCTTTTGTCTCTTCTGGCGAATCACTTGCTGGTAAAGTTTGCTCCTTTTCAACTGTTTCATTAGAGCTGTTTGCCGTTTCTGATTCCCCGTCAGATGCTGACGGAGCTTGCTGAGGATCTAAAGGTTGTGCTGCATAAGATACTGAAGGTCTACTGCTTGTAAAGATAGTAGAAAAAAAGAATACAACCATGAGTACAAGTAACATCCATTTCTTACTCGTCTTTCTCCCCTTGCGACTAATCATATTTGCCTCCTCTGCTTATTCAAATGCCACCCTCGTCCATCATAATAAAAAGTTTTTAAACTGCTTTTAACAATTTGTGAATAATTGTTAAGAAAAGGGGATATATGTAAACGAATTGTGAGAATTATTGTCCCTCCAAAACAGAAAATGGATAAATCCCATGTCCCGTCAGCGTTATTCCTTATTTACAAAATGTAAACAAAAAAATTACATAATTCAGATAGTTACACCATAGTAGAAAGTTATCCTATTTATAGATTTATACATATAGAGGAGGAACAAGAGGAAAAATGAAGCTACCAAAAAAATTAAAAGGAATTTCCGCATTATCACTAACAGGCTTAATGTTGTTTTCTGCCTACCCATCCATCACACTTGCTGAAAGCAGCTTAGATGTGAAAAAAATTGCCAGTTACAGTACAGGCATTACGGATGAGGATGGCGGCGTTGCAGAAATCGTCAAATACAACAAGGATAATGAGAAATTTTATGTCATTAATGGAAAAGCCCAGACAATTGATGTTGTAGACCTGTCAGGTTTATACTCCACAGAAGTACAGAACCTGCAAAAAGAAAAGTCGATTAACATAGCCGATGTAGTCAATTCAGACTCCTTTCAATACGGAGATTTAACGAGCATAGATATTAACACAGATAAAAAAATTATTGCTGCAGCTGTTCAAGAGGCTGATTATACGAAAAACGGACGAATCGTTGTCATGAACTATGATGGAGAAGTTCAGGAAACATTTGAAGCAGGTGTACAGCCTGACATGGTTAAGATTTCAGCTGATGGGAAATACATCCTGACTGCAGACGAAGCAGAGCCAAGACAAGGACTTGAAAATGGAGTGGATCCAGAAGGTTCTGTGACTATCGTTAATTTTGATACGAAAGTTGTAAATAAAGTGAAATTTGATGATACAAGTGTGATTGATGAGGATGTACATATCCGCAATGGAGGAACAATAGCTGATGCTGTCCGTGATCTTGAGCCAGAATATCTTGCTTTAAACAAGGATGCAAGCAAGGCTTATGTAACATTGCAAGAGAATAATGCAGTTGCCGCAGTTGATGTAACAACAGGCAAGGTATTATCTGTTAAATCATTAGGATACAAAGACCACTCCTTAAAAGGAAATGGCCTTGATGCAGCCCGTAATGACAAAATTGAAATTAAGCAATTACCGATTTTAGGTGCATATATGCCTGACTCCATCGCACAAACAGAAATCGGCGGTGTTGAATATCTCCTTACAGCAAATGAAGGTGACGCGACAGAGTGGGAAGAATTTGTTAATATCAATGACTTCAAAAAAGTCAAAGATTCTATTAATTTAGATACTTCCCTGTTTAAAGGCTTTACGAATGAAGAGGCAGAAGCAGCCTTTCAAGAAATGAAGGACTCAGGAGACTATGACAAGCTGGAAGTGCTGACAGACAGAGGCACAGACGCAATATATACACTTGGCGGCCGCTCATTCTCCATTTGGAAAGCAGATACGATGGAACTAGTATACGACAGTGGCAGCGATTTTGAGGATATTACAGCAGCACAATATCCAGATGTATTCAACTGGTCAAATGATGACGATGTTTTTGAGAAACGAAGCGCCAAAAAAGGACCTGAACCTGAAGATGTTAAAGTCGGGCAAATCGGTAATGATCTGTATGCATTTATCGGACTTGAAAGAATCGGCGGTTACATGACCTATAATATTTCTAATCCTTCCTCTCCAACATTTGCTAACTATTTGAATACTAGAGATTTTTCTAGTGCAGTGTCAGGAGATGTGGCACCAGAAGGGCTTGAATTTATCCAAGCAGAGGATAGTCCTACAGGCAGACCTCTTGTCCTTGTCGGCAATGAGGTAAGCGGCACTGTTTCTGTTAATGAATATCAGACAGAACAGGTTATCCCAATTGAAGAGATTGCACTTACTGAAACAGAAACAGCATTGGAAGTCGGCAAAACTTTAGCCTTAACTGCTTCCGTTAAACCAGCAAACACGACAGACAGCAAGGAATTAACATGGACAAGCTCTGACGCAAGTATTGCCACTGTAAATGAAACAGGTTTAGTCACAGCTATAGCACCAGGTACTGCAACTATCACAGTGGAAACTGCTGATAAAAAGCATCAGGCAACAAGCATTATAACAGTTACAGCACCAGTTATAGCTGATGATGAAACTGATACTGATCAAGGTACAGACACAGGCACAGATGAAGACACGGAGACTGACACAAATCTTCCTGATGAAGATACATCTTCACAAGACGACCAAGATAACTCTGGTAACGAAAACAGTAATGACAATAACAGCAACGAATCTGATGATAATGTGGAGGTTGTTGAAACTGTTTCCGCAAATGATGACAATAACGACGGCAATGGCAATACACTGCCAGATACAGCAACGAGCAATTACAGCTTCTTATTGTATGGCGGTATCATTCTTGCCGGAGGCGGTATCCTTTACTTTATTGCGAAGCGCAGATTAGCATAAGTGCAAAATCCCCCTTATTCCAAAAGGGGGATTTTAATTTCTTTAATGGAAAGTCAAGTAGACAAAAAAACAGCTTAACCTGTCTCAGGTCAAACTGTCATCACTTCAAATATTTATATGTTAATCAAGTATTTTCGTCTTTAGTTGCTGTAATTTGAACTTCAGCCTTGCATTAAGCTCCAATAAGACATCCTGCTCCAAATCGATCTTTGGAAGCTTTCCGCTTGGCTTTTCCAGTAAAAAGGGACTTTTTCTTTTCTTTGATGTCATCATATTCCCCCACGCTGTTATTATAATAAGCTTAGTATATTTACTGTATAGGCAAAATATGTGTTTCTTAATCATGCAGATGAATAATATTTGTTCCTCTGGCAGTCTTGTTGTATTTTAAGTGATTGACCACTTCATCACTCTTTTCAAACAATTCCCTTGTATATAATGCTGTAGGAACATGTGGAAGAGATGATGTAGATTTTTTGACAATAAGAGGCGATTGGTTCTTTTTTCTCATCCGACCAGCTTCTCTGACTGCAGGCATCGTGTAATCTTTATCCTCCATGATATCTGTTCCTTTCCTTGTTTATACTTCTATTTTATCATCATATCCTTGAATCTTCCACTTAAAAGAGCGCCCGTTTTTACTGCTCCTTGTACCATGTGTGAATTACTGCAAGATCAATAATATAGTCAAAATCGATTTGCAGCAGCGGCTCCTTTTCCGATTCAACAGAAATGATGACAGGATGAATCAATTTCGTGAAAGGAATAAGCACTATTTTTTTGTCTAATTGCACAATTGTCTCTTCATTTAAACGGTTTAGCTGATCCTCATTCAGTTCAATTCCGAGAGTAGTCCCGACTTCAGCAGTAAAGATGCTGTCATCCTCTTTGCAGAAAACCGTAATATCCTGTCTGCACACTTCTCCATAAGCATACAGGAAATCCTCAAGGCTTATCCGGTAGTCTTCTATGTCCGTCCAATCTTGTGTTCCGAATGATTCTGTCGCAATACTGTCCAAAATCGTCGTGAACTGTTTACTTCTGCTTTTCGTCTGAATGATTACTTTTTTCATCTCATCATTAATGCTCTCTACTTCATTGATGCTTTCTACTTCTGCTACCCCGATTCTTTTTATATTCGGTGTGATAAATATAGCTAAGTCTACAAAAACAAACATAAGAGCCATCAATGCATAGCTCCTCCATTCGCTCTCCTTAAACCCTATATCCATCAGCAGCAAAATCATGCCAACAATAAACAGAAAATACCATGTTCTTCTCAGGTTTTGCTTGGATTCTCGGAAGAAAATTGGAAACGACCAGCTAATATATAACATAATAGCCGTAAATCCAATTATTAAACTCCATTTATTTCCCTGTAAAAAAGCAACAGCCTCATTGCCCCAATAATTTTTCGTCAACACTATAAGGGCGAAAACAATAAGCGGAAACGCTAACTTGATTATCAGCTTCTGTGAATCCTTTCTAATCATCATCCCTGTTTCCTTCCCCTCTTTTTTAGCAGTGATTGAAGATTGGACAAGTATTGAGCTCTAGCTGTTTAGGTTAATAATAACTTTATAGTGTTATAGTAATTCTACCAAAAATTTGGATTTATATGGAATGAAAACTGTGCTTTATATCTAAAAATACCAAAAATAGGACATATTTGCTAGATTATCCTCTAAATAGTTGATTTCACTAAAAAACAGGGAATAATATTTTCCCTGTCAGACTGAAGTAATTTGCACAAAGAGTTTGAGGATACCGAATTACAATGTTTTCTATATTTAGTTGCTGCTCTGTCCGTCTCTCTTCAACTCGTCCACATGGAGCTTTCGTAATTCAGGGGATGTGACATTTGCCTTTTCTAAAGCACTATGCATAATTTTAATGATAAGATCTGAAAATATTGGATTTGGATTAACCAGCTTAAGTACATTACATTTTCTTGTGATAAAATTGGAAAGCTCTGTATCATATACAATAAGATCATTTGATTTCATTTGTCTCAGTTCCTCATTAACTTTAAATACGGCTCTTTTAGTAAAGGAAATCATTGATACATATGTTATCCCCTTAACAGCGCTCAAAACAGCTTTAATAGCCTCTATATGCCCATAGTTTTGATTAAATGGGTTCATCATTGGAAACTTCCCATTAACACTCCAACTCTTTCGCTTGCGGTCACCGTAAATCGTTCCTTTGTAATTTTTTGTTTCTATTACAAAAATGGCATACGGAGTAAACACAATATGATCAATTTGAGAATAGCCAGATTTGGCTTTGCTGTTTTTGATAAGCAAATCGCTGAGATACAAGTAACTTTTTGGCAGCTGGTCTAACTGGATATTTATCTTATATTCTCCTAATTCACCAATTCTGTCCGCAGTAACTTTTGCTTTTATGCCCTTTTCCTGAGTCATTATTTCCACTCTTTCTCTGAATGTATGTATATATAACTATTTTACTTATTGAGTACACAAAAAACCAGTTCCCTATTTTTTTACTAGGAGCTGGTTTAAAGGAATAAAGTACATTTCATATCCTATAATATTTCCATCCATTTGTTGAATTTCATCTAGCTTCGTTCACTAATTTAGTTACTTCTTCGTTAATACCTTCCTCGACCTCTACTTCTTCTTCAACGAAACTTTTATCTGCTTTTGTTCTAGCCTGCTTCAACATTACATCAAAATTCTCAGCCGGTCTCATGTATTTACTGCTTTTCTTGTCATAATCAAATTTCGCTTGATATGCCCCAATAAAAGAATAATAATCAAAATTTGTTTTAAAATCAGTTTCAGATTTGCCGTATCCATTTAAAAAGGCAACCATTTCATCACCTTTTGATGATGGTTTATGTCCATTCAGTGTAATGAGATAAGTTTCCTTCAATTCTTCTTCAGTCAAATCAGGAAATTTCTCATCCATTCCATCTTGTTCTGCAGTAATATAACCTCCCTCCTCCAGTATTAATATTTCACTGCCTTCTAAGCTTGGATCACCATTTAACACTTGATTAATTTTAAAGGTTAGTTTTGTGTAAGGATAGCCTTGTGCAGTTTCTTTATCTATGTGCACATAATTCTCAGTAGATACCACTACTCCCTCAACTGCTATTTCTGAATCATCCACTAACTCTCTAGCATTCTCGTACTTAACTACGAATGATGCTTGAGTTTCTATAATAGTAGCATTATCTACCGAAATTTCTTTATTATTGTCTACAAGGTTTTTTTCTTCTAAAGAACTATTTGAAGTATCTTTTTGAGAAACTGATTCAGTATGATTATTCTTTTTTTCTTGCTCTTCAATCTGTGATTCGTTCCCTATGCTTCCACATCCAGTTAAAATGAACATCGATAATATCCCAAACCGTATAGACCTTAGGTTTTTCATTTTTCTTTCCTCCTAAACTATTATTCATTCCAGGAGATATTTTACGCCCGTTTTATGTAGTAAAAGTATTAATAGGATTGGACAATCAAACATGCCAAAATATATCTTATTATCTTCACATATATCTTACTGTCCTCTATGTAGAAATCTCCTTTTGTTGTTTATAATACTGGAATAACAGTAGCACTTTAATATAAATCAAATACAATCCTCTGCTCAATATTGTATTGTATCCCCTTACATTTCAGTCTATCTTATTGTCTAATAAATTCACAGACACTATGTGTTGTTTCTCTCCTATTTAATTTTACAAGGAGGATATAATTTGGAATGGCATCATGCTTATAAAGAAAAAAAGTATCGCACCATTTTCTAATAAGAAGTCTAAATAAGCTAGATGATTTGTTTCAATCTAAAAAGTAAAAGAAGCCAAAACGCTAATACATAAAAAAAGCTCCCTACTATGTAGGGAGCCTTAAATTTATACATGATACCGGTGGCCGGGGTCGAACCGGCACTCCAGAGGAACACGATTTTGAGTCGTGCGCGTCTGCCAATTCCGCCACACCGGCGTAATAAATTTTTTGGAGGCGGCAACCGGATTTGAACCGGTGATAAAGGTTTTGCAGACCTTGGCCTTACCACTTGGCTATGCCGCCTTGACAATATTGGAGCGGAAGACGGGGTTCGAACCCGCGACCCCCACCTTGGCAAGGTGATGTTCTACCACTGAACTACTTCCGCATAATGGCTGGGCTAGCTGGATTCGAACCAACGAGTGACGGAGTCAAAGTCCGTTGCCTTACCGCTTGGCTATAGCCCAATATCATTATATATTCAGCATTATCATAATTTATTACAAATATATATGGGGCGAATAATGGGAATCGAACCCACGAGTGTCGGAGCCACAATCCGATGCGTTAACCACTTCGCCATATCCGCCATAAAATTTATTTGGCAGGGGTAGTAGGAATCGAACCCACACCGGAGGTTTTGGAGACCTCTGTTCTACCTTTAAACTATACCCCTGTAATGAATGGTGGAGGGGGACGGATTCGAACCGCCGAACCCTAAGGAGCGGATTTACAGTCCGCCGCGTTTAGCCACTTCGCTACCCCTCCGACATAAATGGTGGCTCAGGACGGAATCGAACCGCCGACACAAGGATTTTCAGTCCTTTGCTCTACCGACTGAGCTACTGAGCCTTCATACTTTTAAATTATAATGGCGGTCCGGACGGGACTCGAACCCGCGACCTCCTGCGTGACAGGCAGGCATTCTAACCAGCTGAACTACCGGACCGTGATTGCGGGGACAGGATTTGAACCTGCGACCTTCGGGTTATGAGCCCGACGAGCTACCAGACTGCTCCACCCCGCGATGATTTTATGGTGGAGGATGACGGGATCGAACCGCCGACCCTCTGCTTGTAAGGCAGATGCTCTCCCAGCTGAGCTAATCCTCCATATTTGGTATGTAATAATTGGTGACCCATACGGGATTCGAACCCGTGTTACCGCCGTGAAAGGGCGGTGTCTTAACCGCTTGACCAATGGGCCATTAATAATGAGATACTGAGTGAAAATGGCGGAGAGCAAGGGATTTGAACCCTTGAGACAGGGTTACCCGCCTACACGATTTCCAATCGTGCTCCTTCGGCCACTCGGACAGCTCTCCATATAATGGCTCCGCAGGTAGGATTCGAACCTACGACCGCTCGGTTAACAGCCGAGTGCTCTACCACTGAGCTACTGCGGAATAATGGTATGCCTGGCGACGTCCTACTCTCACAGGAGGAGAACCTCCAACTACCATCGGCGCTGAGAAGCTTAACTTCCGTGTTCGGTATGGGAACGGGTGTGACCTTCTCGCTATCGCCACCAGACTTTTTTCAAGACAAGAATTATTATATCTCATCTTTTAGTGTTTTGCAACACTTTTTTAAAAGTTTTTCAAAGAATTTTATTCCCTGAAAACTAGATTATGTTGTAAGAAAAAAGCTTGAGTAATCTTTCATGTCCAGCTTCAAAAGCCTATCAATTAAACGGGCTTTTTCCGCTTTTCGTTTTAGTTAAGTCCTCGATCTATTAGTATTTGTCAGCTCCACGTGTCACCACGCTTCCACCTCAAACCTATCAACCTGATCATCTTTCAGGGATCTTACTAGCTTACGCTATGGGAAATCTCATCTC
>NZ_RZTZ01000020.1 GCF_004005475.1 Niallia taxi
TTCTTTAATCATAAAAAATTCCCCTCTTGTCTTCACGAACCATAGCTCCTCTCAACAAACTATGGTTCTATTTTAGATGGGGAATTTTATTCCGGCTATATTGAGGATTTTAACATCGGCTTTAACAGATGATTATACTAAGTCAAAAATATTAGTAGGAAAACGGCAGAGAAAATTAAAATAATTAATACAAACAACTTACCTTTTTATTGTTGTTTTAATGTTTTAATATATTGTTTTATATTTTTTTATTGTTTTAATTGTTTTATGATGTCGAAAAGCATAGAATTACCAAGGCTTCATGGAGTTAAAGTATCACTAATTTAGCGTAAACCATCACCAATATAGCGTAAGGTATCACTAATTTAGCGTAAACCATCACCGATATGGCGTCAAAGTATCACTAATTTAGCGTAAACCATCACTAATATAGCGTCAAAGTATCACTAATTTAGCGTAAACCATCACCGATATAGCGCCAAAGTATCACTAATTTAGCGTAAACCATCACCAATATAGCGTTAAAGTATCACTAATTTAGCGTAAACCATCACCGATATAGCGTTAAAGTATCACTAATTTAGCGTAAACCATCACCGATATAGCGTTAAAGTATCACTAATTTAGCGTAAACCATCACCAATATAGCGTCAAAGTATCACTAATTTAGCGTAAACCATTACCAATATGGCGTTAAAGTATCACCAATTTAGCGTGAATCATTACCAGTATGGCGCCAAATATCACTAATTTAGCGTGAGCTATCATTAATATGGTATTAAAGTATCACTAATTTAGCGTGAGTCATACTCAAAGGCGTTATATTATCACTAATTTTGTTTGAGCTATCCCAAAGGGCGTTAAAGTATCACTAATTTTGTGTTCAAACACCGATATGGGGTTATTACTATCACTAATTTAGCGTAGACATTAAAAAATACCTTTGAAGTATCACTAATCTTGCGAGTATCCATACATAATTAATGAAAAATCACTAATTTATTTACAAAACTTCACGAAGTTAAGATTATTTCTCTTAAAGGGATTTATGAAGGTTAGTTGTTTACAAATTACTAGAAAAAGGTGATAAAAGAATTATTAACTATCACTTATTTTGTGAAAAATGTCGAATTTGGCAAGGAAATTAAAAGAAAAGAACAGGAAATGATAAATAAATATAGAAATATGTCTAAAGAAATCAAATAAATTTAAAGGCTTATGAAATAAAAGGAACTTATTCTTGAAGTGTTTGATTTTTATTAATTTGAATATACCGGGAACTATCACTAAATTGGCGTTAGTTTTATGATGAAGTATCACTAATTTTGCGTATAAAGAAATAAAAATCAGGTTTTAACATATATTAATGAAAATTGTTCTTAACCATCACTAATTTAGCGATAAATGTACCGAATATATTTGGGATACGCAAAATTGGTGACAGTTTAAGGTTTAAAAATACACTTTTATAATTTTCTGTGCAAAATTAGTGATATTATTAAGAATACCTGAGATTTGTAGATGCTTTTATTTACAATACTATCACCCTATGTTATTTTTAGTGATAGTATACATATAGAATTTGGAGGATCGTATTCGTATGGATAATTCAATAATTGAGATGGGAAATGAACTCGATAGTATCAATACGAAAAACTGGGTAACCAAATCGAATGAGTTAATTGAAAGTACATATAAATTATCTTTGCAAGAACAACGCATTCTTTTAGTTATGGCTTCTAAAGTGCAACCTAGTGATGAAACGTTAAAAACCTATCGGTTTAGAGCAAGAGATTTTATAGAGATTATAGGAAACTCAAAAAAAACAGGTTTTTATTCTTATCTTAGAGAGATTGTAAACGGACTTCAAACTAAGGTCCTGACTATAAAAAAAGATGGTAAACAAAGAAACTATAGCTGGGTAATTACATCTATATATGAGGATAATGAAGGATATATTACACTTCAATTCCATCCGGAGTTAAAGGGCTTTTTTTTAGAATTAAAAGACAAGTTTACCTCTTATCAACTAGAAAATGTTGTTCGTCTAAATTCCGTTTATTCTATAAGGATTTATGAACTTCTTAAACAATATGAGCGAATTAGAAAAAGAAAACTAACGTTAATGGAATTGCGGACGTTTTTAGGTATAGAACCTACTAAGTATAAGCAATATGGACATTTAAAGAGTAAGGTTTTATTAGTGGCTCAAAAGGAGGTTAATAATAATACCGATATTAATTTTGAGTTTAATGAGATTAAAACCGGGCGAAAAGTAACCAGTATTGAATTTATCATTAGAAGTAATATCCATCATATAGAGGAAGCAGTTCCTGATGACGTTGACTTGGAAGAGGAAGAACAATTACTATTATTTGATGATTTGCAGACACAGTTATCTAATTTAGGAGTAACAGTTGAGAAGATAAATTGGTTAATTAGTGAATTTCCAGAAGATCAAATTAGAAGAAATATTGATTATGTCCAAGCTCGAAAGGGAATTAGTAGAAAAGCTGGTTACACTGTAAAGGCAATTCAATTAGATTATGCTCTGTCCACTGAAAAGGAATGTTCAGATAAAATTTTACTTGATCCTGTAGAAGAAGCAGTGCGTCAATTTATAAACGAAAATGTACCTAAGAAGAAAGTAAAACGAGTTGAGCATTTGCCAATATATATGTTAAGACAGCCTGCTATTAATTTCTTCAGTAAATATGTTTCCGAAGAAGAAGCAACAATGATTTGGGAGTTGCGACAAGAAGAGATTTATAATGAAATTAGTAAAAAAAGTAAAAATATGATGAGTAATAAATAATCATATTAACAATATCTGTTGAAAAACACCATGCTAATTCTATAAGCAGGGTGTTTTTTTATGTCATTTGTTTTTTGCAAAAATAAAATACATAAGTTTGCAAGTTTATAATACAGACTATTGCAATGAAAAGTGCAAAGCTATAAAGGATTTGACATGGAGCCTCTAGGGCCAAGTCCAAGAGCCTCAAAAGCCAGATATAACAAGTATCTGGATCTGCCAAGATAGGCTATAACACAAGCGCCTCTCCATGTGAAATCGTGGGTAAATCACTGTGTATTTTTGCTTGCAACTTTCTGTAATGATTCTTTGCTACACTTTACACTATAATTTTGCATTAAACATTTTTTCAGAGAATAATATACATTTTTTTTTGTAAGGTTTGTTCATACTACTTTATATTTACAATTATTATAAAGATGAGGAGGTATGTTAAGGTTTTTATTAATTTAAAAAAAAGTAATTCTACGCATTCAATTTTCTTATTATTTAAATAAATATCAATTAGGGAAGAATACATCATTTTGACAACATAAGATAAAAATAATATAAATATTCTATGTTCTGGTAAATACTTTTACAATCCAGGAAATAAAGATAAATAAATAGTGAAATATTGGGGATTAAACATGAAATTATCAAAAAGGAAATATAAGCTATATATAACTTTTAAAGGATTAGCAGTTCTTCTTCTTCTTGGGAGTTTATTAGCTATAATTAAAGGTTTTATACCCATTGAACCTACATCAAATATTTCCCATATAAATAAAGAGCTAGGTAGTAACTACTTAAAGATATTAAATACTTTTCTAATAATACCTATTGTAGAAGAATGGATATTCAGAAAATTTATTCCAGAAATTTTTCAAGATATAGTGGGAAGAAAGAAAATAATAATATTCTCCAATTTGCTTTTTTCATTTCTTCATTTTGACTGGTTTTTTCTTTCCTACTTTATGAATGGTTTAATTTACTCATGGGCATATGCAAAAACAAACGATTTAAAGATCCCTATAATAATTCACAGTATTTGGAATATAAATGTTTATTTAATATCGATAAATTTACTGTAATTCTAGACGAAATAAATACAGAAGAAAAGTGTTTGGTACTTAAATGTTAAGCAAAGAGTAGGTGAAGAATACAGAATTTCACTAAATAGTTTGGAGTATAAAAAGTGCTCAGGGAATGATTTATAATAATAGAAAAATGTTCCCTTCTTTTGAGGAAAACATAGTGTTTGGCACCTACAAATTTTAAACTTAGGAGATTTAAAAACGTTTATGGTAAAAAATACCCATAATTATTATAGGTAAATAGTATTGACCGCTCTATAATATCCGTGTAATATTTAGGTCGAAAGAAGATATCGTGTAAAATAAATACATTTTATACAATTTGTAGTAATTATTAGTTACCTGATGCTACTGTTAACCTCTCTATTATAAAATAGCAATCGCCACATGAATTAATTGGAATTATTATTAAGTGTTACAAATTTCTTTAAAATATTATTAATTATACTTTTTTAGAAATAGAGTTTCGTAAAATGATTTTCTTAATTAAGGTGTTTGTTTTTGAGAAGGCAGTAGTCCAGGTGGGCTACTGCCTTCTTTTTTTTCTATATAAAATTTAATTAAAAGAAAGGAGGAAACTATTATGGCAGAAAAGTTATATGTCGGGTGGACTGAATATGATGTGAAAGAAAAAACATGGCAGTTACTAACAACAGACGGTTCAACCTATGTTAAGGTAGATTTTAAAGGTAATTTTATTAATACAGCGACTAAAAGAATGGTACCACTTTATAAAATCTATGATCAGATTAGGAATTGTACTGATTCAGAAGGAATGATTATAGCAAAAAGGAAACGTTATGGAACACCCTTATTACCAATGAAACATAGAAAAAAAGCAAGAATTGGATAATATGCCTTTAAATAACATGTATATATTTTTAATATGCAAATAATGGTTTTAAGAAACTGATTTTATTTTGCATTGTTCCTTGAAAACTTTATATAGTTGACGTACTGCACTTGTCCCTTTGCAAGTGTCACCTGGTTGGTTGCCAGGGGTATAAGGTTATAAGACGTAAGAAGGTGTCTTTATTTTTAACATAGTTTAAATAATGTTAAAGGTTTCTGATTATCCGAAATCAGAATCAATTAAGTACTTTGCGATGACCATAGAACAGCAAACCACTGTTTGATAATTGAAGCAAAGTGTATTTGCCAAGATCCTTATTTATAAGGGGAGCAATTTACTTAATAAGGTGGCAACTCAAGGCCTTAATCGTTGCATTAAACAAAGACATAATTTGTATACTAAAAAAATATACACACTTAATGGGCAAAGCTACAGAAAAAAGGTGAACTGAATGAAAAAGAGTCTTTGGACTAGTGAAATAAGATTTATCTCTGGTAACAAAGAAGTTTTGGAATTTGCTGATGAAGAAAAAGCTATTCAGTTTTACAACATACTTTTATCTACTCAAAAAGGAGACTTCGTTAGTATCTTTTTAGATACGGGTCTAACAGAAACATTAATCAATATTAACAATATTGAAACGATTACGAAACCGAAAAAAATGATGGATATATCCACTTTAATATAATTTAATCAGTCAACTACTATTATCAAAAGAGCTATCATTTCATGTATAGCTCTTTTTTATTTTTTTTAAGGAGGGGAGGCTTACAGTACTATATTTTATCGAGTAAGATTATTAAGGAAAAGGAAGATAAAATTGTGATGAAATTTAGCTTTAAATCTATGCTTTCCCTTTTTATAGTCCTTATCGCTGCAGCTGGACTAATGAAAGAGAAGGAACTTTCTGCAGCAACCCTTCAAAATTTAAAAGATTCTACTATAGCAACAGTCGTAAATCAAAATACGGAAATTAGCAGTAAATATAGATTCTATCCGGAATTTACTAGTGAGACTACTGTAGAAACATTCGGATCTGGGTGGTCTAAGAAATTCTCCAATGATGCAGCTGATGAATCAGCAGCTTATTTGGCTTTTGTTCCGAAAAGTGATTCACAAAAAGGGAAGCAAGGAATTATTTATAAAAACGTGGGTTTATTTGAAGGAAAAGTAATGGATTTAAAGATAACCGTGTTGGATTGGGATAGTTTAAAAGAATCTCCTGCTAATATTGGTTATCGAATGAATAATATTGGACATATTACGCAAGGATACAGATCGGTTAAACAAAAATGGGAATTTATTGATCATGAAAATGGAACAGCAATTAAGGTACATGGTTATTTAACTGTTAACGATATTGATGCTGTACAAGGTGTATCGTTCACTGATACTCAAATAAACAAATTTGATAACTTGTATGTTACAAATGATGATTGGTTGAAATACGAACATAGTAATGGACAATATACTATTTTTGAAAGTGTAAATGGTGGAGCTACTAATTATGATAAGTTTGCCAGTTTTACTATTACTTTCTCGAATCAATCCGAGTTAACTTTTGAATGGAAGAAAATGTACGACTATAGTCCTTCTAAGACAAGGCCTACTCCTTCTTATGAAACAGAATTTATTTCACCTGGTCAGTATTTTTCCATTACTGGAACAAAATTAGCGAGAACAGAAGCTATGGCACTAGAAAAGTATATTAATACAACAAGTACTAGTGAGATGAAATTAGAACAAGAGAATGTTTTAACTTCCTATAAACAGAATTTTTCCTATGAATTAATAAATCAGGTACATGATGAATACCCAGAATTCTACTTTAGCAACTATCAAATAAAAGATGTGGTTCCTAAAGGATTAAAGATTGAGTCCATTAATATTTATGACAAGGACCAAAAGGATGTAAGTAGTTTATTTGATGCTAAAAATAGTGGTAATACAGTATTATTACAAGCAAAATCAACTTCTTTAGAAAAGAGCTCTTTTTATGGAAACACCTATAGAGTAGAAATCAAAGTAGTTCCAGTAAGTTTAAATGAATTAAATAAATTGGCAGAAAACGATGTGATTGAGTGGAAAAACACCGCAAGCAATAAGATTAATGGTGTAACAAGGAATTCTAATACCACTACAACTAAACTGTATCGAAGAAATGTTACCGAAAATCATATGGACAAAACAGAAGGTAAAACCATTGTAACCAACAGTAATAAAATGTTTGATGGTGAATCTTATTCTTATATTCCTAAAATGGATTTGACTTATAAATGGAACAATACTGCTTACCCTTACTCTCCAGAAAGTACGGATAAACAGGAAGGTACGATAAAAGGAAAAGATATTACGGTTAATTTTGAGTACACCCATCCAATTATTAATTTAGGATTTAAGAAGATTCAGATATATACAGATAAATCCGATAAAGGATTACCTGTAAAGCTTCAGTATGCTGTTGGTTTATTAGGTAATTCCGAAGGGTGGGACACTAAAAAAGTAGACATCATAATTAATAATAAGGATACAAATAAACAGGTGGTAAATGAAACTTTTACCGTTAATGAACTAAAGAATACAGTGGAACTTAAAATACCTACCAGTACTTTAAAAGTGGATGATAAAGCTAATTATGAGGCTCAAATTCTTCCAAAAGATAAGGGTAATGTATTTATCCAGGAAGAGAAAGAAAAAATTAGCACAATTGGATATACTTCTTCAGAAGAGCAATTGAATATGAAAGCTGCCGATGTGGAAACGACTATTTATAGAGGGGTAATTATGACAGAAAGGGAAATTGGAGAAGAAATAAAAAAATACTATGAAACCTTAACGTTACCTACTTTAAAGCATGATCCAGTTAAAAGTGGTTATGGAATAGATCTGACCAAACAGATCACATATAAGAATGATTTGAAGATGTTGCTAAATCTAATTAAATCCCAATATATCGTTGATAATCGGTTAATTGATTCTTATGTAGATTACCCACAAAAAGATAATAAAGCCAATATAAATGCTGTAACACAGTCTATAAAAATTAATGATGATACTCTGCAACAGGTAGTAACTCTTCCGAAAGTATACATTGAAGAAAAAACAGGTGCTGTTTTCTCTGAAGGACAGAAACTAGCTAGTGATGCTCGTATTCAATATAAACTTAAAAACGGTGGCAATAAACTTTATGTGCCAATTTGGCTAGACAAATTAGGGGAGTATGACATTCAATTTAGCAGTTTGGAACAAATAGGAGTTAACCAAGTATCTTTTCATATACAGGATTCTATTACTGTTAATGCCTATATGTATGGAACTATTGGTTCGGATACGATTAACAAGGATGAAATACTTATTGAGCCAGTAGATCCAGAAAATCCTTATCCAGATGGACTGCCAAAAGGTTGGACAGAAGATGATCTATCCTGGTTCATTGAATAATTATCATTAATGAAATGAAAATGCTTGATACGAATTTTGCAATATAGACACTAGGTATAGTTAAATAATTTAGCTCCTTGACAAAGTGACGTTAGATTAAAATGTAGTAAAAGAAACGTATAAATAGGTGTAACTCGTTTAGTTTGAATCTATAAAAAGTGTTCATAAGTTTCACCCTAGGAATGTATGAAAATACATTCCTTTTTTAATTCAAAAAAATATAGATGAAGGTAGGAAAATATTATGTTAGAAACGAATACAGATCGCTTTTGGTGGATGATTGGTGCACTCTCTGTTGGAGGAGCAGTTTTTGCCGTACTTAAATTGAAATATCCAGAGTTACTTGATAAAGGTATTGAAAATTTACTTGGCTCTTTCCCTAATATTGCAGGGGTTGCTTCAGGTTTATTAAATTTATTCAGTTAAAGTATAAGGAGTATACAACAGAATAGCTGGACTTCTTCTTAATTAGAAAGGATTACAAATAAATGCTAAGAGATCTTCCTTTTACTCTGTGGTTAATGCTTATGGGGATATTATTAATAATTGTAACAGGCATTTATTACCAAACTAACTTTAAGCAAGACTCAATTGTGCTGAGTCTAACGGAAACGATAAGAACAACTGCTATCCATAATGCAGATAATAGTTCGCGAATTAAGCCTGGAGAACTTTATATTTCTATCCAGGAATTTGAAAAGGACTTTGAAGAGAGAATGTCTGTAAATAATAATGTGAAAATTAGTGATGCGGCAACCTATAAATTTGAGTATTTAAAAAATGGAAATGGTGCCATAAAAGCTATTAAGGTACTTATTATAGATGGTACGATGAAATATCAAGCAACTGCTAAAGTAACTATTTCAGAATCATAAATAGGAGGCGATAGGTTGATAGAGAATAGGCTAAAAGTAAAAACCCCGTGGATAAAGCCAGAAATTCTAAAAAATATACAAGAATCATTAATTCAATCCCATGCAGAACTAATTGTAAGAGGACTCTTAGATCCTGCTGCAAGGGATGAATTAAAACAAGTTGTTATGAAGGAACATCCATATGAGGTAAGAGGAAATGAAGATATTGTAGAATATATCGTCCAAGAAACGGTCGGTACAGGAATTATTGAAGAAATTATAAGAGACGAGACTGTTACGGATATTGGCTATAATGGTACAGATTTAATTATTGAAACGAATGATAAAAAAATGAAGTATACAGGGAACCGGGAGATAACAGAAGAGTATATCATTAGGATTATACAAAAATTCGCAAATGCAAATGGGAAAGACTTCACCCCTAAAAATCCAATTTTAGATGGTAAATTCGGCAATATACGTATTAATGCGGTACATGGCCAAATTAGTACAGCAGGAACTACAATGAGCCTTAGAGTAGTTCGTCCCCAACTAGCTTTAAGGGAAGATAACTTTGTTGATTTTGCTCCAGAATTTATGTATGCGGTCTTTGAAAGTGTTATAAAACTGAGGACAAATATTGTTATTAGTGGGGAAACTGGTACAGGGAAAACAGAGTTCCAAAAACTATTAGCTTCATTTATAGATTTTAAACACAAAATTGTACTAATTGAAGATACACCGGAAACATTTTTAAAAGAAATGTTCCCAGATAAAGATATTCTATCCTGGTTGACTAGTGCAGATATAACGATTACGGATTTAGTTAAAGCGGCATTACGTAATAATCCTAGATGGATATTAGTTTCGGAAACCCGGGGTCAAGAAGCATACGAAATGATACAAGCCGTTTTGTCTGGCCACCATATTGTTACTTCCTTACATGCTATCAACGCTAGAGCTATTCCTAAAAGACTAATAAACATGGCTAAAATGGGATATACCGTATCAGAGGAAGCATTAGAAGGAGACATCAGAAGATACTTTGATTTTGGAGTCCATATTAAACGAGTAGAGTATCAGAATCAGATTATACGATATTTGGATGAAGTGGTAGAGTTTAGTGAAGATAAAGACCAAACAATATTTCAACAACAATTTAAAGATGGTTACTTCACCTGTAAAACAGGTAGCATTTCTAACGAACTAAAAGATCTATTATCTGAAAAAGGAATAAAGCTTGAATTTCCTGAAAATCAAACATTTACCCGTCCTGTTAGTTTTCTAAAACAAACAAAAAATATAGACCATTAATTATTGGGAATTTTTTTCAGCTATTATAAGTTAATTATAGTATTCTTACTCTCCAACTCTTAGTTTCTGGGAGGAAAAAAGCAGGTGTTTATTAGTGAAAGTTAATAAAAATGTGAGAAAGTTAAATACTCGAAAAAAACGTGTTTTAAATGTTAATGAATTAAATGCTTATAAAGTGGCATACGGAAAGCCCTTAAAAACAAAAGATTTTGTTTCCTATGTTGGAATGCCAGCTTTACTATTTGCTGGTTTTACATTCTTGTTACTTTATTATTGGTGGCTTTCTATCTTTATGGCTATTACAGGTGCCTTATATGGAATGAAAGTACTTTTACCTAAAAGTGTGGAAAAGGTTTATCAGTATCAATCCTTCGCTCAGAGAAATAAATTTATTAACAACATAACGCAGATATTAACGGATGATGGTAAAACAGTGACGATGGCTTTGGAAATAACTAATACCAGAGCAGAAGGGGAATTTCAAAAGGATATTAATGAACTTCAAGCTAGGTTAATTGGTGCAGATAATACCATGATTAATAAGGCTTTTACGTCAATGGAAAATAAATATCAAGATGATGTTATCTTTGCTCAATTTTTAGAGCAATTAGAAACAGCGATGCTAGAAGGACGAACAAATATAGATACGTTAAAAGATATCAAAACATACCATAACGATATGAAAAAGAAACAGAGTGAATATCAAAACAAGAAAAACGGGCATCTAACAGATGTGAAGATGCTGGGAGTTGTTGTTGTCATATTCCTTTTAGCTGTTTCTTATTCTTTTGGGATTAGTACGTATATTAATGACTTCGCACGACAACCAATAGGTTGGGTCACTTGTGGAGTATATATGCTTTTAATGGGACAGTTCTTTCGTAAGTTTTCTTTCTTCCTTTTTGATGACTCTGTTTTGGAGGTATCTCTATGAGAATAATAAAACAAACAACTAAAAGGAAGAAGTTTTATAGAGCATTGGCTGAAAAGGATCTATATCCCATGCTATTAGAGATGGGGAATAGCAAAAGGAATATTGATGCATTTCAAAAGAAAAGACTACTACAGTCATTATTTTTAATGGCTATATTCCTCTTTTTTAGCACCCTACTTACTCAATGGCTTTACCTTGTAATGGTTGTAGGGGCTTTTTTATTTTATAAAATACAGTACAAAAATATTCGTTCCAAATATACAACATGGAGATTCCAAAGACATTTGCAGTTCTCCCAATTTACCAGGCTACTAATACCTTATTTAAAACAAAGTAAAGGACAAGTTTCCTTGTATTCGATTTTCAGTAAGTTAATGCAGCGTTTAGATGATGAGCAGGATAGAAGTTCTCTTTATAGGTTAATGAGTGAAATGAGTAGTAGACCTAACGATATACAACCGTTTATCGATTATGCCAATAGATCCAGTGGAACAGATATGTCAGTCCTTTTTATGAGTACGATCTTTGACTTTCAACAGAGTACTTTTGATACTTCCGTAATTGATGAATTAGGAAGAATATCTAGTGAAGAACTCATTAGTGGAATTGATGAGATCATTACATTTAAATTGAAACGATTTATCTTCTTTCCAACTAAAATTGTAATGTCATCATTCGTTATTGTTCTTGGTTTCGCAATAGCTATGCTAATTGCTAACCTTTCAACTATCAATTTATAAAGGAGGAAGTTACATGTTAGAGGGGGCAGTAATGGAATTTTGGAAATGGATGCTAACCATTGTATTACTGATGACTTTCGTTTCTTTCGCAATGTTATGTATTGATCTTGGAAACATTAACTCTTTCAAACAACAAGTTAATTATCAAATAGAAAGATATGGCGGTCTTACAGAAACAGCAGTAGCTAATCTTAATGAATACTCCCAATCATATTATCAAGGTGACTTTATTATTGAAAGTGGTCAATTAAATGAAAAGGTTTCATTTGGCGATACGGTAGATTACAACGTAAAGGGCACTTTTGATATCAAAATTTTCCCTATCATACCAGATGTACATTTAAGTGTTAAAGGAACGGGTGTTTCCCAGGTTCGTTAAAGGAATAGGTGAAGAAATATGTTAGAAAATAATATGTTTCGCATAATGATGTTCATTGTTGGCATCTTGGCTTTAGGCGGTACTTTTTATTATTTAAACCAACATTACGGAGAATATAAGGAGATAATGAATCAGTTTTCTTCTTATAGACTAAAAAAATTTTAATAATGAGGTATGAAACATGGCAGGAAGAAAAAAAGAGAATCCAGTAGAGAAAGCTGCTGAAAAGATCTTAAGAAATAGGAATATCGATTTCAATGAATGGAAGAAAGATATTATTACTAAAAAGAAAATCGCTGTAATGTCAGATGAAGATAAAGAGTGGACAGAACGAACTATCCAAGAAGCTGCATTGCAGCTCATTATTCAAGAAACGTTAGAAGAAGAATCTTATAGATAGGGAAATAATTTTCCCTATTAATATATGCTTTGCAAATCTAAGAAAATGAAAGAAGGCTTTAACATGAAATTAAAAGAAACTGCTCAAAACCTAGCTTATAACGATATTTTTGATAGTGTATCAGGGTCATTAGAAAATTTCACTGGTAAGCTGCAAGGTATAGGCCTTGTCACGATTGTTACTTGTCTAGCTATTATTGGTTTTATGTTTATGTTTGGTGAAGGACCAAGTCGAACTGCAAAAAAATGGTTGTTTTATGTAATTGCAGGAGCATTTTTACTCTTTGGAGCAGCTACATTAGGGAGCACAATAAAAGATACAGCAGGTTTTTAATAATAGTTGGTTTGTAGGGAGATGATTCAAAATCTCCCTTTTTAATTTGTAGGCGAAAGGAGCTTATATAATGTATAAAATAACATTTAGATTATTGGATAAAAAAATTACTCGCTCGATTAAAGCTCTTAAAAGTAAGAATGGGTATGCTCTTCCTGAAGCGGATAGATTATTAAAAGAAATGCAAAAAGTGATTCATAAAGAGATGAAGATTACTATTGTCGTTCATGACCTTGATAATGAAATAGAATATACCTTTGAACAAAAAGCGATTACTCCGACTGGAAAAGAGCCAAACTTAATGGAAATTTTAAAGGATGATATCATTGCTTCTGGTCATGAAGATGCACAAAAATTAATTAGCGACTTAGAAAAACAATATCATATAGAGCGGATAGCTGAAAGAGAAAATGCTGGTAAAGAAAAGAGTCGTACAGCCAAGGGAAGTAAAAAAGGTCTTTTTAGTATATTAAAGAAACAAGAAGGCACACAAGTGACTTCAGAAGGATTTGCTGATCTCAATCGTGAAGACATCTACACTTCAAGTACAGATAACAAAGAATTCAATGAAGATGATTTTGCTGATATGAATGATCTTTCTAATGAATCGTATACAGAAGAAAAGAACCTGTGGGCAGATTTTGAGGAAGAAACAGAATACGTATCTGAAAGTATTAATACAAATGCTTTTGTTCAATTTGGATCTAATGAAAGTACTGAAGAAGAATTCTCTTTAAATAATGCTGAAATTCAGGGATACATTCCATCTGATTATACTAATTTTGAAACGGAACAGGTTGATAATTTAGAACAAGTAGTGATTTATGATGAATACGCAGAAGTTGAATCCATACCTGGCATTAAAAAAAATAACAATGCCAAATTAAAACATGAACAAGTTATTTTCCCAATTTATGATACGTTTATCGATATGTCTTCTACTAAGAGTGTAGTAGATCGAAATAAAGCACGATTGGATAATGAAAATTTACTTAAGTTTTTGGGGTTAAATAAACTCAATGACAGCACTATTCCAGAATTAAATACAGTCATTTATGATTATGCTATAAATGCATTAAGTGATACAAAATTTGAGCTAATCCGAGACTACTTCCTAAATCAAGTAGAAACCATTAAAGATAAAGCTCAAACGGAATTATCGCAGGCATATGAACAGGCTATGTCACTTAATTACAGAGAAGCAGCTAAAGAACAAAACGGAGAAGAGTTACAATCTATTGGTCTGAAAAGTGAATCAGAATTTGAGAAATTCAGATTGGAACAAGATCAGGAATACATTAGTAAGTTAGAGAAATTTGAGTTGGAACAAGAAAAGGCATTAGAAGACTTTAAGCGAATGCAAGAAAATGAGAAGTCTACTTTTGTAAATGATTTATCTACAAAAAAAGATACAAGAATTGGCATATATAAAGATAATATGCAACTTCAACTTGAAAAAAAAATGAACGATTTCTTAGATGATAAGATGTTTGATTTGAAAAATGCTTCCGTTAATCAATTATCCGAAATGAAAAGAAGAATGATCCGGATCTTTGAGGAAGAACTAGATGGCAGAGTAGATGACACTTGGAATATGATGCAAAATTCACTGAAAGAATTAAAAGATGACATTCAAAACAGAATATCTAATTGGACCATTGAACTATCCAGAAAACGAAAATTAGAAGCGGAAGAACGCGAAGAGGAACGTAAACAAAAAGAATTAGAATTAGAAAGAGAACGAATTGAGGTTCAACGTCAGCAACTAAAAGCACTGCAAAATAGGCCTGAAAGGAACCAACACACCGGGATGAACGAAGAACTTTTCCTTAAAATGATTGATCGGTACAATGACTTGCTTGATAAAACGTTAGATTCAAAACAAGTAAATATGCCGGCTCAACCGGTATACAAGGAATCCGAACAGCCTGAAGTAATGGCAAATACACGTAAAAGAAAAAACCCATTACTAATCACTGGTATAGTAGGAGCACTTCTCTTATGTGGGGGTCTGTTCTTAGGGCAGGCAATAAGCGAATTAAATAGTAATCATGTAGTAAAAGCTAAAGCAACAACAAGTACTAATATAGAGCAGGAACCATCAGCTGAAGTCCAAAAACAAGAAGCAATAATAACTTTAGAAGAGCTATTACAAGAAAAAAATTATGATAAAGCAATGGCACTATATAAAGATGATGATAGCCTAGTAACTATTGAAGAAACCCTTTTTCAAAACAAGGATTTAGCTTCCTTAATGACGTTCAATAAAGCATTTGATGGGGATACAGTATACGGAAAAATTGATGAAGCGATTCTCTCCAAGAATGATCAAAAGGTAACAGATTTATATATAAAGATGTCCAAGCAAGAAAAAAGGAATTTAAGCAAGGAGAGAAAAGCTGACATAGCACTATCCCTTTATCAAAGGGAAGAGAATAAACTTGCAACAGAATTACTTAGCAAATAAAAGTAGTGTTTTTTTACAGTTAAAGAAACATTGTTTCATCGCAAGAAAAGGTGGGAAAGCATTATGGCTATAAAGAAAAGAAAGTACTTATCCCATAGCTATAACTATAAAGTGGATGGGGAGGAACTTCCCGAAAAAAACAGCAAAATAAATATAAAGACGTTGCTGGTTTCTATATCAGTAGCGCTTATTGCGTTTTTATTCCTTAATTTCGTTGTAGTAAGCTTTTCTAATGTAATGCAGAGTATAGCAAGCGTGGATAAGGAATCATCAACCACTTTCGATATATTTCAGATAGGGATAGAGGATGATATTCACTTAATGAATGCCTTCAGTACTCCATTGGATTGGAAAGTAAATTTTATGATATTGGCCGTGGATCTCCTTTTAGGAACTTTCGTTTATTCAAAAGTTAATTATAAGAGTGAAAAAGAAATTGCCTATGGACAAAAAGGGGATTCCAGATTTACGAAAACTATTGAGATTGAAGAACAATACAAAGGCATTCCAGAAAAGGAAAAAGAATTTGAAGGGATAGGTGGTATCCCTATATCCCATTATAAAGACAACTATTTTATTGATACGGATACAGTTAATACTTGTATTTTAGGGGTTTCTCGTTCGGGTAAAGGGGAAATCATTATTACTCCCATGATTGATATATTAAGCCGAGCAAAAGAAAAATCTAGTATGATATTAAATGATCCAAAAGGTGAACTTTATGCAGGAGCGAAGGATACATTAGAAAAGAGAGGTTATGATGTACAAGTTTTAAACTTACAAGATCCTCTGCAATCCATGAGTTATAACCCGTTAGAGTTAGTAAAAGAAGCCTGGCTGCAAGGAAATGAACAAGAAGCTGCTAAAATTGCAAATTCAATTACTTTCACCTTATATAATGATCCTAATGCTGGAGATAATAAATTTTTCAATAGTGGAGCACAAGCCGCCATAACTGCGATAATTCTAGCTTTAGTTGAGCATTGCGTAAATAACAACTGTCCTGAAAAAATTACTATGTCCAATGTTGCAGAAATGCTTAATGAGTTAGGTACTATGTTTTACAAGGAAAATGAAGATGATTTTGTAGAAAAAAACGCCTTAGATGAGTTCTTTACAAACTTGCCGCAAGGTCATGTTGCTAAGAAAAAATACGGCTCTACAAGCTTTGCAGGAGATAAAACAAGGGGTTCTATCCTGGCAACTGCAAACGATGGATTACAGCCTTTTATTGATCCATTATTCGCCAAAATGACTTCTAAGAATTCCATAGACTTAAAACAAATTGGATTTCCAAAAAGTTTAATTGGACAACTAGATAATTCTTTTATGAATAAACGAATTGATTTGTCTTTTCATAAAAATAATAAAGAAAAAACATTACTTGGTAGTTATCGAGTAAAAGTAAAAGCACAAGGAATGTACAGGTTAAACTTTAATGAACAGTTAGAGAAGGGAGATTTGGTCCTTATCAAGTATAAGGATGAGCACTCTTCCTATAAATTGATTTATGAATTGAAGTTTGAAAAGGAAATAGATGAAGATGGAAACATTGTTTATCAGAAAAAAGAGAATTGCGAACATCTTCCTGAATTAAGAAGGGAAGTTACCATAAACGAACGTGTCAATACGTTCCCTGAAGTAAAAAGAAAGCTTTCTATGAAGTATTCAGACAAGCCAACAGCTGTATTTATGATTATTCCAGATTATGATTCTTCTAACCATACGTTGGCATCTATCTTTACTAAACAGCTATATACCAATCTAGCAATGAATTGCGCGGATACAAAAGGGAAGAAATGTTTTACTAGAGTTCAGTTCTTAATGGATGAATTTGGCAACATGCCGCCAATCGATGATATGGACCAAGTACTAACCGTATGTTTAGGAAGAAATATTCTGTTTAATATCGTGCTCCAGTCTTACACGCAATTAAAAAGAAAATATGGAGAAGCAGCAGACACAATTAAAGAAAATTGCCAAAATCATATATATATTATGTCTACGAATGAAGAAACCATTGAAGAATTATCGAAAAAAGCAGGTCATACAACGCTAATTAATCAATCTTCTAATGAATCACATTTGGAAATGGATAATAAAATTACGAAAAGTGCAGATCAGCAGCGTATTATCACATTTGATCGCTTATCACAATTAATTGAAGGGGAAACATTGGTTATTCGTTCTTTACATAGACAAGATAATAACGGACAAAAGGTAAGACCTTATCCTATATTCAATACAAGAGAAACAAACATGCCGTATCGTTGGCAATTCCTAACACATTGGTTAGATACATCAAAGGATCTTAATGATATCGATATTGAGTCTGAACATTCTAATTTAGAATTAAGTGATTTAGATGTTAATTTTTCCGATTTTATTGTAAATCCAGGAGCAAAAAGCAAGTACATGAAAGCTAACCAACAGGCGAAAAAACAGAAGGAAGAAGTTAAGGAGATAGAAAAAAAGCCAACAGTTAGTGAAGAAGAGCTTGTAATAAGAGATTTGACCGGTTTAATTGCAACAGTGAAAAACCCTAATAATTATCACTTATTCATAAAAAAAATGATCGTGATTTATCGACAAAATGGTGCATTGCCTTCTAATGCCAAACTGCAAGAAATAGCCAGGTCATTAGAGGAAAAACAGCTAATCATAAAATTAAGAGAACTAATGGAAGTAAGGGAGAACTAATTTATTAGTTCTCTTTTTGTTTTGAAAGGAGCTAATAATGAAGTTACATAAAAAGAAACTACTCTTTGCCTTGGGCTTTTTAAGTATAAGTTTAGCCGTTTGGTTCTTTCCTATAAATGCCTTTGCAATAACTTGGTGGTGGGAAGAAGACACGGAAGACATTGTGAAATTTTTAAAGGGACATTCTGACTGGCTTCAATATGGTTCCTTCTTTCCCTATATGTTACATGCTTTAGGATGGGCATTGATAAAGGGATTGTATTTTATAACGTCCACTTTAGAAGGATTAATACCTGAAACTTTAAGTTTATTAGATTTTTTAAATGATAGTGGATTACAAGGAATATCAAAGGCTATTATGAATGATCTTGTGTTAGTCCTTATGATACTTACCTTAGTATATATAGGATTTAAAACCATAATAGCTAAACAACCTCCTAACTTTAAATCGGTAGGAGTTAATATATTTATCTCATCTTTCTTACTTTTAGGATTACCTACTTTAATGGATGCTTTACAAGATGTTTCTACTCAATTCTATGATGCGACTCAAACAAGTGAAGATGGAGAAAATTCTGGTTTAAGTTGGAATCTAATTAAGGAAAATACAGCTGACTTGGTGTATGTTGCAGAAAATGGTTTCGACTTAATAGAAAATGATGCAGAAGGAACGGAAAAAAATGCTTTAAAACCTAGTATTTTTAAACGCGTTGATATGGCCGAGATTATTACACCAGATTCAATAAGCGATATAGAAGCAGAAGATATGGACGAATTAGAAGCTTTAAAATACACGCTTACTTCAGATGCTTCAGGGGAATATCAGGCATTGGAAATTGATGATGGTTGGTTATCTTTCTTCTCGGATAACTTTGATACCGGATATTTTAGATTTCCGGCTAAATTCCTTCCAATGTTTGTAGGATTGACTGCTTTAGGATTTGCTTATTTCTTCACCATATTTATTTTTGCCACAACGATAATTGAAATTGGAATTAAACGAATTGTAGCCTTATTTGTATTCGCGACTGATTTAGAGTCAGGACAGCGAACTAAACAAGTAGTAATGGATATATGTAACGCCTTTATGCTTATTGGTTTTACCGGTTTAATGTTCCGTTTTTATACGATATTTTTAACTTTCTTAGGATCTTCAGATGTAAATATCTTTATTTATCTAGTATCCATTGTTTCGGCTACATTCATCTTAATTAAAGGATCTAATACGATTATGAAATACTTCGGCATAGATGTTGGATTAAAAGATGGATTTGTACAAATGGCAGGCGCTCTTGGTGTAGCTGCAGGCGCTGCATCCCTAGCAAAAAAAGCAGGTGGGTCAGTTTCTAATATGGCAAGTAAAAAACAAGATAACAATAGCACAAAAGATAAATTAGCAGATGAAGCAAATGAAGATGGTAAATCTGTAAATGATGATTTAAAAGGTCAAAATGGTCCTAAGAAATTAGGCGGTCTTAAAGGTAGTGTTAATAGTGCAGGAAAAGCACTTGGTTACATGAATGAACGTGGCTTAGGTGGAATGGCAGAAGATGCCCTTAAAGGTACTGGTTCAGGTATTTCAGGCGCCGTTAAACAGGGAACTAAGGTCGTTTCTAATGGTGTTCAAGGGGTTAAAGATAGCTTCAGTGAAGGGGCTGTAAGTGGTGCTTTACAAGCGCAAGATAACAAGGATAGATGGAATGGTAGCAATAAAGCTGGTGCTCAAAGCAAACCAAACAGCGAAAATGAGGCTTCACAAGCTACTCAAAACGAAAATAAATCAAATACATTACAAGGAAAAACAGAGCAAAATACAGGCTCGTCAGGAACGCCTAGCGGTAATAGTGTAAATAATGCTTCTACATCTAATAATGGTGATTCACCAACAATGAATGCTTCTAATGGTAAAGGCCGAACAAATGAAGAAATATTAGCTACCATGAAGCTTCAAGAAGCTACTATGCCATCAAAAAGCCAGGATATTGCAGCTAATGTTAAAGCTACTTCAAATGGGGAAATTCCTTCTGGTTCAGGTAAAACTATCAGTCAAGATGTTACAACTTCAGGTCCTACCAACACATCTACAAGACAATCCATTGTCCAGGATGTACAGCAAGGATCAATGGGGCCTAAAACCGATGTAAAACAAAAAGTAGTTCAAGATGTTCAGAGAGCTGCTTCAGGAGCAACGGATACAGTTTCTCAAATGGTAGTTCAAGATGTTCAAAGAGCTGCTTCAGGAGCACCAGATACGGTTTCTCAAAAGGTGGTTCAAGATGTTCAAACTACTTCAACTAAAACAGAAACAATTAATTTCAGTGAACGATTAAATAACTATGAATCAAGAAAAGAAATAAAACCTTCTCGATTTGACTTTATCAATAAAAAATAAGGAATGAAGAAGAATGTATACCAATCCAAAGAGTACCAAACAGGAAATTAAATTATGGGCTTTTTACTTAGTGGATATAGGCATTGTGGTAGGTATGCTCATGATCGCGACATATGTAAAAAAGGTTATACCACTCGGACCAGGAATGACGATGTTTTATTATATATTGTCGGCTGCATTCGGGATGTTCTTATGCGCGAAAACTCCCAGTCATCCCACGGATCGCAACTATAATATTCTCTTCTATCTATTCAAGATGGACCGGAATAAATACCATGCTATAGAGATTAAAGACTTTGGTTTAGAGGAAAGGACGGAAAAACGGTGATGAAAGTAGCTGAAAATAAACAGAAACGTCAAGATACTACGATTCTTGACGTTTTGTTTTCTTCTTTTAAAAGTAATGACTTACCGATTATCGATATTATGCCTTATAAAAGAGTGACAAAAGAAGGCTTCCTTATAGATAAACAGAATGAATACCAAGCTTATTTAAGAGTAAAAACAAATGATTTAGTTTCGATGAACAATTCCGATTTAAACAGAATGATTTCTCAACTAACTAGTATATGCAGAGTATACACAGAGCCTTTTAAAATCCTTTCTATGACTTATTCTACTGAAACATCGAAACAGCAAATGTTTTGGAAGAGTCGAATTAACAAATATCGAAGGGTTTTAATGGCTGACAATGTGCCAGAATCAGAAATGATTAGACACGAAGTAATGCTTCGCCTGGCTGTAGACAATTTAAGAAGAGTAACGTGGGTCGAGGATAATCTAACAGAGCTTACTTTCTTTATTGTCGTGTACGAAAAAAGTCAAAAGGAGTTAGAGCTTCGCGTTAGAGATATGACAAGATTAGGCGGTAAACAGTACGATTTACAGCTTGTAGAAAGAGACAATATAGAGAACATTTTAATTCGTTTAAATAACATGAATACAGAAGTCTAGGGGGAATGAAAACATGAGATTAAAAGAAAAACAGAAAGTAAGTTTAAGAGAAAAGGGTTATGATCTTAATTTCATCTCAAAAATACAGCCAAAAGGCGGTGTACGATTTGGAGAAAAATATATTAACACTGGTGATGCACATATAGGCTGTTTACATGTTTATGAGTTTGCGGAAGATGTTAGTGCTTTATGGTTAGTTAATCTTATGAATATCGAAAATACTATTGCAACCCTAGATCTGGCAACGGCAAACAAGGAAGAAGTTATTAAGGATATCAACCGTTCTATCGGTGAATTAAGAGATCGACAAGATACGGAAAGACGTTCTACGGATCGAGACGATGCCAATTATGAACTACAAAATTTAAGAAGCTTTGCCCAAAGTATTACCCAAGGTGGAGAAGTAGTTAAAGTAGCTCATTGTCGTATTTTCTTCTATGATTTTTCCCTGGAAGAATTAGAAAAAAGAATGAGTGATACCAAAAAAGAATTGAATGGAATGAATCATAAAACAACTATTTATTTATTCCAAAGTAAGCAAGAATGGATGTCTTTATTTACTAGCTATGAACAACAAACCAAGTTTAACGATACAAGACCAGGAAAGCCATTACCTTCTGCTTCTGTAGGGGGAGGAATCCCATTTCACCATGTTTCTTTAAAAGATCCAAGAGGAATTTACTTAGGCCAAACCTCCACAGGTGGGCCTTTTTTGTTAGATCCATTTTATTCAACACAAACAAGACGTTCATTTAATGGATTTGTATTAGGAAAAATGGGATTCGGTAAATCAACACTTATGAAAATGTTAGAAGAAGGACTTGTTGCTAAAAATGCTTTTATTCGTGGATTTGATAAAGCAAGAGATTATTACGAACTAGTAAAGTCGCAAAATGGTAAAATTATTGATCTTTCTAATGGGGGTATTAATCCATTGGAAGTGTTTGCGACTATGACGAATGTACAAGGGGATCAAGTAGATGAGCTAGGCTCTTTTATGCAGCATATCTCGAAAGTAGCTAACATGATTCGTTTCTTAAATCCTCAAATTACTGAGATTGAAGTAACGGAATTTAAAGGGCTTTTAAGATCTTTTTACGTATACAAAGGGCTTTTGTCTCCTGATTATCAAATGAGACCAGAAACCATTAAAATAACGGGTTTAAGACCGGAACAATACCCGATTATGAGTGAATTTAGCCATTATTTAAAAACATCTGTAAAGTACAGCAAGCCAACGCCTGAACGTATCCGAACATTAGAAATGATTCAGATTATGGTAGATGAGATGGTGAATCAGTATGGCCCTTTATTTGATGGACATTCTCGAGTAAGTAACTTTGAAAATGAGCAAATTGTCTTCTTTGATATTGATGGTATTTCTCAATTGGACAAGCCTGTTTTTAACTGTCAACTATTCACAGCATTAACGCTAATTTGGAATCATGCATTAAAAAATGGACGAAAAATAAAGCATTTTTTAGAAGAAGGTAAAGTATCGTATGAAAATCTTCGTTACTTCATGGTCCTATTAGATGAGTGCCATAACATTATTAATTCTAACAATGTTTTTGCCGTTGAATATGTTGTTTCTTTTGAAAGAGAAATGCGTAAATTTAGCGCTGGTGTGTTTTTTGCGACTCAATCACCAAACGAAATTCTTCCTGAAAGTGCAAGTGATAAGAGTGTAGCGATCATTAAAACCGTCTTTGAATTGACTACTTATAAGGTATTTTTAAACTTAGATAACTCGGTAATGGGACGGATGAAAGACGTATTGGGGGATTCTTTAACAGATACCGAGTATTCCATGTTACCGGAATTAAAAATCGGACAGGCTATTATTCAAACGTCTTCCAGTGAATCCTATACCGTCACATTTGATCCAGAACATGACCAATTAGCACGTTTCAAAGGTGGTCAATAAGATGGAGCAAAGTCCGGTTAAAGGCGCTGTTAGTACCGCTAAAGGGTCTGTGAAAACAGTCCGAGTAGTTAAGAAAATATTAGCTCTTTTCAATGTAAAGTTTTTGCTTATAGCTCTGGCTATTCTTCTATTAATAGCTGCAGTTGCTGCAATAGCTGGTACATCAGGAAGTAAGTCCGGTTCCTTTAGTGGATCTACTGGAATGAATCTTTCAGAAGCAACATTACAATGGAAAGAGACAGTGGAAAAGGAAGCAAAAGAACAAGGAGTAGAAGATTTAGTACCTTATATATTAGCTATTATTCAAGTAGAAACAGGGGGAGAAGGCAACGATGTCATGCAATCTTCCGAAAGTACAGGGAACGGTAAAGGAAGCATAACTAATCCAAAAGCAAGCATCAAGCAAGGGGTTAAATACTTAGCAGGAATAAAAGCAAATGCGGAAGCGCTAGGTTTAACTGATCCTTGGGCAATGGTTCAATCTTATAACTTTGGTGGAAATTATGTGACTTATTTAGCTAATCATAAGGAAGAACATTCTACCGATGTTGCAGAAAAATATTCTAAAGATGTAGTAGCTCCTAGTCTTGGAAATACTTTAGGAGCTACCTATTCTTATATCAATGCTGTCTCACAGGCAAAAGGAAAAACGTACTTATATAATAATGGTGGTAACTACTATTACGCTGATTTAGTACGCCAATATGTTGCTTCAGGAAGTGCAGAAATCCCCGTTGGGGACGATGTTTTTAAAACGGTAATGGATGAAGCGATTAAGTATATTGGTTGGTCATATTCTTGGGGTGGATATACGCCTTCGATGGGCTTTGATTGTTCTGGTTTGGTTCAATATGCCTTTGGAAAAGCAGGAATTACCCTTCCACGCGTTGCAACTCAACAATGGGCAGCAACCGAAAAGATAGACATTAAAGATGCAAAACCTGGTGATTTAGTGTTCTTTAAAGGGACGTATGGGACGCCAGATCATATAAGCCATGTAGGAATTTATGTAGATGAAACGCGCATGTATGACTCTAACGGGTCCGGTATTGGCTATCATTATTGGACAGATTCTTATTGGTCCTCCCACTTTGATAGCATCAGAAGAGTTGTTAAATAAGAGATAGGAGCAAAAGAAATATGAACATTAATAAAGCAAAGAAATCAGGAAAAGGGCTATATATTGTAGCCTTTTTTTTAATTCTATCCTTGGTACTGAATGGAGTACTCTATAAAAATCTTTATGCAAAAGAAGCTGTTTCCTCGAATAAATTTAATAAAGAGTTAAAAGAAAAAGAGACCAATATAAAAGTGTTACAAAGCGAAATACAGGGCCTACAAGACGAAATAAAAAGCTTAGATCCACAGGAAAGAAAAGAGCTTTCTAAAACAGAATTAGAGCAACAAGAAGCCTTTAAAACAATAGCGAATGAATTTATAACAGATTATTTAACCTATTCCACTAACACCATAAACGAACGTAGAGAAAAGTTAACACCAATTACTACAGCAGAATTATTAAACCAAGTAGCACCAGAAAGTACAGATAATGATCCTTCTCAATTAAGTTCTGATCCTACTTTTTCCGCAAAAGTAAGTAACGTGATTTTATATATTTCAGGGTTTGATTCTTCTACAGATCAAACAAAAATCATTGGAGATGTGACTTATAAAACACAAGGAACAGAAGGGAAAACAACAGAACATAGCTTGGTAGAAATGGAACTAATTAAAGATAAAAAAGGACAAATAAAAGTTAATAGTTATACCTATTACCCGATTAATTAAAATTTTAAGGATGGAGATATAGTTGATGACCACAATTGATCGATTAACACCAAAACATGATTATTCAGAAGAGAATTGTTATCTTGTCTTTTATCATAATGCGAAACCAACACAGACAATTGAAATCAAAGTAGAGTGGTTTGACTTAAATTACGGAAACAAAGTTGTATGGTTATTAATACGTGAAAAAGCAAATAACCAGGATGAAAAACCAAAATACAGAAACATTAAATTTGAGAATATTGATCCTAATGTACGAATTGTGAAACGAAGAAAGGAGAAAGTCATTTGAAGGAAAAACTACTAGAAATCAGAAAAAAAGCCATTCAATTTAGAAAGAAACTGAAGCTAAGTTTAACACAATTATACTTAACGTGCTTTGGAGTTTTTGTGGCAACATTCTTATTCATCTTTATTTCTCCTATGATCTTTGGCGGCAATTACTCTTATGCAGAAGCGAAAGTGAATGAAGATTATCCTATAAATAACGGTGTTGAATTGGCCCTAACAAAGAAAGAATATAATCCTGAAAAGCAGTTTATGCGATTGGATTTTTCTATTGAAAAAAGCAATTCAAACAGTAATTTATCTAACATCGAGTATCAAATATCCAGTCAATATATAAAAGATCGTAAGCAATTAGATGTAGAAGTAACAAAAGTAAATGATAATTATGTTGTAGCAATCATAAAGGGAATACCGGAAGGTTATTCTGTCTTATCTACAACGATTAAACCGGAATACGTTCACCCTGAAATAGAAAAAGTGGATGATTTAAATGATCGTGAAGTAAAAATTTATATCAATGAAAACAGAAAAATAGAAAACAATGAGCTGAAAATAGGTACAGAAAAGCAGTATCAAATAGAGTATATAAGCTATCAACAAAAAGAGATTGAACAGCAAATAGAAGAAAGTAAAAAGGAAATTAGCAAAAATAATTTAGCTATTGAAGAAGTAAATAAGACGATTGAAAAACTAGAAAATGAAATGTCTTATCAAACGGAATCGGAGAAATTTACAACACAAAAAGATGTGAATAGTAATAAAACAAAGATTCAGCAATTTGAAGAAAAAATAGATTTATCTAATCAAAATATTGATGAATTAAACGAAAAGATGAAGCTATTAGAAGAGAAAAAAGCAGCAATCAATTAAAAAAACAACTATATCTCTAGAGATATTTCGGTATATCGCCACTATATCTACGGTATATCTCGACCATATCTCTACTAAAAAAAGTGATATCAGCAATTATAATTAGAAACCTAATAGGCACAGCCTATTTAACACTTTTTTTAAAAAGTGATATCAGGTTTCCTTATGCTCTTTACTAAAAAGAGGTTCTTAAAAGAAAGGGGTACTTAAATGGATATTTTAATTAGGGATATTGATCCTTCTTATATAAAAGAAATTGATAAGAGAAGTGAAGAGTTAACAGAAAAGTTAGGAAGGAATTTTAGTAGAAATGAATATATAAAAATGTTAATTCAAAATGATTGTGAATTACGCTTAACAAAATTAAAAGAAGATAAATTTGACCATGTAGTCGATAATTTGGTTACCACTTTAAGTAGACAAGAAAAGACTTTGCAAAACTTTATTAATAGTAATAACCGTCTTTTTCATATGCTTGCAACCGGAATTGATTTAGATGAAGGAGCGGAAAAATTATGAGTAATGAATATATAGGTAAGTACATTCGATTTACTCCAACTACGATAGATATAATGGATGAATTAATTCAAAATAATCCTGGAATTAAGAACTATGCAGAAGCAGTTCGATACGCTTTACTTTTTTTATCTACTAATCAAAACGATGAAAGCAAAGAAGAGGTTCTAACAAGAAAATTAAATGCAATGAGTAAGAATATTGATCTCCTTACAGAAATGATTGCTGGTGGATTTCATGAACAAGGCGTTAAAGCAATTAACAATATAGATGAAACATATATATACCAAGATGCAAAAAGAAATGTGGAAAATAAAATTCAAAGATCCACAACTATTAAGACTAATGTAAAAAGATCTAATATGATAACTTCAGAACCAATTGCAGAAGAAAAAAAGGAAATAAAGCAGGAAAAACCTAAAGCATTTAATTGGTCTATATAACTAGAAAGAAGGGGTAAGATGGTAAAACCAAGTGTGATATTAACTTCTCAATTTACAACACCAACAGCAAAAAGCTTTTCTACGTATGTAAATTATATGACTAGGAAAGAAGCATTGTTAGGAAGTGAAAAGAGTTTAACAGAAGCAGAAGAAAAGGAATTATCCAGGATTCAAAATGTCATTCGTAGATATGATATGGAACAAGGGAATGCGTACTTATTAGGAAATAAAGAAGAGGATCTTTCCGAAAAAGAATTAGAAGCCAATACGATATTAAAAACAAAAAATGAATTTCAAAGTGAAACAGACTTTAGTAAGTATTTCTCTTATATGAGTCGGCAGTATGCATTAGAAAAGAAAAAGAAGTTATCTCTTGATGAGGAAAAAGAATTGGAAGTAATAAAATATTCTATTTCTAACTTGCCGAATCAAAATTTAATAAGTGAAGCAAAAACACCTTCATTAGAAATAAAAGAAGGTGTTTTTTCAATTGATAATACCTTAACTACAAAAGATCTAGAACAAGTACATGACACTATTAAGAAGGCACAAAATAATGGGTCTGTTTTTTATCAAGATGTCATTAGTTTTGATAATGACTTTCTAATAAAAGAGAAATTGCTCAATCCAAAAACAAATGAATTAGATGAAAAGAAAATTCAATATGCTAGTAGAAAGATGATGGATAGTATGTTTAAAGATGAAAAAATAGAGTCCGGTTACTGGTTTGCTTCTATTCATCGAAACACAAAACATATTCATATTCATTACGGCACAGTGGAGCTTCAAAACACAAGGGAATTAATGACGGTAGAAGAAGATGGTGTTTCTTACTTAGCTCCTAAAGGCAAACGAAAACAAAAGACAATTGATAATATGAAAAGCACTTTTGCGAATGCCTTAATAGATCGTACGGCCGAACTTTCCAGGATTTCCGAATTGAGAAATACACTAGTTGATGAGATTAAACAAACGTATGCAGAAGATAAGGAATACCTCGAACAAGTAAAGATATTAAAAGACATATATAGTGTGCTGCCGGCAAATAAAAAACATTGGCAATATGGGAGCAAACATGTGACAAATCAAACTAGAAATAAAATTGATTACGTCACAGAATACTTAATGAGAAGTAACCCTCATTACAAAGAGTACTTAGAAAAAACAGAAGAAGAAAGTAGCTATAGAAAAGAGTTGTTTGGTGATACTCAAAGAGCTGACAAGGATTATGGATGGAATAAAAAGAAAGACATTCAAAAGAGGTTAGGAAACGCCTTATTAGCTCAAATGAAAAAACAATCAACGGATTCTGAAGTAATGAAAAGGAATTATCTAGATAATCCTTATTCAAAAAAAACCAATCAAGAAAGTAGCTATAAAGAGAAAACAAATTATAAAAAAGGCAGCTATAAAAAGCCCTTAATAAGTCGAAAAACCATGCACCAATTAGAACGGGCAGTAAATGATGATTATGCAAAGTACAGAGCAGAAAAAGAACATGAACAAGTGCAACAAAGAATTGCCCGGGAACAGGAAAGAAATGAATTTTAGTTATTAGTCTTTTATTCCTTAAAGGAGGTGAAAGGTATGCTTTCTAATCTATTTAAAAAGGAGAAAAAACTAAATAAAATGCTAGGAGGAAAAGGAACATGTTAGAAATGGAAAACGATTATTCAGTTGGAGAACTATTCATGATTGAGGAAATCGATGCAGAATCAAACAAATTGATTCTAGCTAACTATGTATTTAATAAAAGAAAAGAAGTAAGTGTATCCGATGAAAGGATTGCATTCTACGCGAACCAATTTGATCAGGCAGTAGAAAATAATTTATTCCTTTTTGTTGAGTATGATGAAAGAAGAGGTGTTATCGTTGGCTAATCCAAAGTATAACCGTAAAACAAGTGAAGAAAGAAAACAAGAAATTCAAGCTATCTCCGAAAAAGCATTACAGCAAATTGAAAAGTACACAAAATCAGTTGAAGACGTTTTAGAATATGCTGACTTTATGTCTCGTTTTCATTCCTATTCAGCGAATAATTTAGCACTTATCCAGCAGCAATTTGAAGGCGCTGAAGCAGTTGCAAGCTTTAAAGATTGGAAGGATAAAGGCTATTCTGTACAAAATGGTGAGAAGGGAATACAAATATTAAGTTATGCGCCTGTTACTCTATTTAAAGATGCTAATGGAGAAATGAAACAACTTTTACAGGCCACACAACAAGAAAAGAAAATGATTAAAGACGGTCAGATCCCAACAAGAAAAATTGCTAATTTTAAAGTTGGTCATGTATTTGATATATCCCAAACCAATGCACCAATTGAAGATTTACCGAAAATCTTCCCGAATAAACAGTTTAATTTTCAAATAGAGGAAGGTAGAAATACCGAGCATTTAAGAAAAGGAATAGAAGCTGTCTCTAAAGAATTAAAGATTGATATAAGAGATATGCGACTATCTGAATTAGGTGTAACAGAATTAGGAGTTTCCAAAGGGGCCTTTGTTCAAGGGAAAGATGGAAAAGAAATTGTCATGAATAGTCGTAACACCGAAACCCAAGCATTAGCAACTTCTATTCATGAATTGGCTCATGCGAAGCTGCACATTAAGGGTGGAGAATATGACAATATGGAAAGAGCTACAAAGGAATTTCAAGCAGAATTAACCTCCTATATTGTGTGTAAACATTTTGGAATGGATACATCCGAAAAGGCTATTCCGTATATCGCAACATGGACGCAAAACGGAGAAAAGATTGAAGATAAACAAAAGGCATTGGAAGGTGTTCATAAAACGGCTAAAGAGTTTATTGAGATTATGGATACTGTCATTTCAGAGGAAAAGGAAAAAGAAATGCAGGTAGCAAATGAACAAGAAGTGAAGCCGCAATTTAACGATAGACAATTACATTATATGAGTAACATTTTGATAGCAGATGAAGCTTCCCTTAGAAAAAATATAAATATTGATCCTTGGTCAGAAAATTTTTATGAAAACCTATCTAATGGAACAGTTGAACGTACACAAGCTGTAGAAAAACATTTAAACCAGGATGAAATAAACCAAGTTATGCAGGAAGTCAATGTATACCGGAATGAAATTGATGCGAAAGAAGAATTAACCTCAACTAACTTATATGATTTGGTACGTGGTAAAGACATTCCTAAATTTAAAGAGTTGAAAGATCAAATTAAAGATTGGCAAGAAGATAGTAAAGATATCAACCCTATACCTGGTATCGAAGAACAAATTTTCCGAGATAAATTAGAATATGACAGGATTGATACTACTTATTATAAAGATGATAATGACCGGAAAGCCCTAACAAAGTTACAGACTAGGATTGAACTGAACAGTATAAAAGTACAAGAAAGCGAATTGGCAAATGCAACTAATGGTGAATATTCAAAGATTGCAGATCAAGAGATAAAGCAGGAAGAAGTAAAATGTGAACTGACAGGAAAAGCAATTCCAGATGATAATATATATTTTAAAACGCATGATGGAAAGTCCCTTTCTGAAGAGGTGAAAATGCTAATGTATACAGATGAGGAATGGACAAAATCAACGAGAAATGGTAATTACCAGTCCTTTAACTTTTATAGCATTCACTTATCAAATAGTGAAATGACAAGTATGGAACCTGAACCGAGAATAGATAATAAAAATGTATACTACTTTTATGATGGTCAATCAAAACCTGTAAAGTTAGGAACAGTATCAGATATTGTTTCTAATGCTCAAAATCAGGAATCGATTGACCATTTTTCTTTGGATAAAGAATTTATTCGAGATCTAGCTTTTTCTAAAAATGAACCGAAAGAAGATTTTAACGAAAAAATGCAGAAACATAATGTCCTTAAAAACCCTAAGCTAAAGGATTTTCAACAAGTAAATGAACGCTTAGGACTAGGGAAAGACCACAACTTATTAGATATTAAAAATGAAGCTGGCAGAAAGGCACAAATGGCTTTAAGAATGGGTATGCAAAGGTAGGAGGAGTAATAAATCTTATGAAAACAAAGCATATGAAGGCTTTAATTCTAACTCGTGAAATAAATGTACCTGATTATTTAATTCAAAAAGTAAGTGATAATAACTTCTTAATCCATCGTGAATTAGAAGCTAATGAGCTGCATTATTACGAAAATGAAAAGGATCGCATTTTAGACTATAAAGGACAAAAATTTCTTGTGAGTATTAATTCCTTTGATTCTTTAGAGGAAGCAGAAAAGGCCATCTTAGAATATTGGTCCGTTATCAAAATGATGGATATAAAAGTTAGAAGCAAAACTAATAAGTTGTTGTCTAACGGATCTACTCATTTGAAAGGAGTTCTAACGCATGGAATTTCAAAATCAGCTAGAAATACTGTTAGAAAATCATCTTAATAATATTCGGATTGATAAGGAGCTGCTTTAAGTAAAAGTGGCTCTTTCTTTTATCTTATTAAAAGAGAAGCAAAATGCAGTATAAAACACATCTTTCCACTTCTTTAGTCGTTGCCTTTGGTGCAGTATTTCCAGATATAGATGAGCCGTATTCCTGGATTGGAAGCCGAACAAGGGGAATTTCTGATCTCATAAAAGGATTTTTTGGTCATAGGGGCCTAACGCATTCTCTAATGGGCCTATTTATCGTTTTTGTAACAATGATCCTAATAATGTGGTTAGCCTTACGCCTTTTAGCCCTATAATCGGCCTCAACCTAGGATACCTTTTACATTTAGTTGGAGATAGCTTTAGTAAATGAGGGGTTAAATGGTTATTACCCTTTTTGGACAAAGCTTTTCATTCTGGTTTGGGTGTTGTGTATTACAAAACAGGTTTTCTTGAAGAACGAATTATTTTTATCGTAAGTACGTTGCTTTTGGTTGCCCAAGTAAGAGCGCTCAACTTTGAAAGCCTATTTAATTTAAACATTGTACAAGCAATTTCAAATGTGATCAAGAACGCGACTTCATTTATTGGATCTTAACTATTAGGAGGAATTTTATATGCCGGCTTTTACAAAAGAACAAATTAAACATGCGGAAGCAATTGATATTATAGATTATTGTGAGCAAAACGGAATCGATGTAAAGAGTGATAACGAACGTTATTACCGGCTAGTAGAACATGATAGTTGTGTGATAGACAGAAGAAAAAACGCATTTTATTGGAACAGCAGAGGAAAAGGCGGTAATGTGATTAACTTTGTTCAAGAAATCGAACAAACTAACTTTATGGGGGCTATGAACAGCCTATTAAATAAGGAGTATGAATATCAAAATAATAAAAACGTTAAGTTTATTAGTGAACCTTATGAGTATTCAGCAGAAAATGAAGTTGATACGTTTGATAAAGCAAGAGATTATCTTGTTAAAGAAAGAAAAATTGACAGTGCTATAGTGGAGTATCTTTACAATCAGGGAACCATTAAACAGGACAAAAAAAATAATGTTCTTTTTTTGTGGAAAGATTATGGAAATGTGATGGGATGCAGCGAACAAGGAACGGTCCACTATGATAAATTTAAAAGAGGGTCTTGGAAGTCTATACAGAAAAACTCAACGGCCAATTATGGATTTAACTTCCTTAATGGAGAACCAAAAAACTTAAAAATGTTTGAGTCTTCTGTAGATGCTTTGAGTTATGCGACTTTAAATAAAGGAAAAATTCAAGATACCTGGTTAATAAGTATGGAGGGCCTAAAATATAATACCGTACTTAATTACGTTATAAAGGCAAAGGAAAGGCTTGGAGATGCGCCTGATAATGTTTCTCTATGTGTAGATAATGATGCTGGTGGAAAAGCCTTTATAGAAAAATTAAGCATGATTCAGATTAAGCGAAAAGATGGCAGCATGTACGATTTTGACCATGAACTTCCTAATAATGAATCCGGTAAAGACTGGAATGAACAGTTAAAATTTGAGGTAAAACACCGAGAGCAAGAAAGACAGAAACAACAACATTTTTTTAATCAACAAAGAACTTAATTAATGCTCCAAATTAATAAAAAATAACACGACAAAAAGCCAAACGGGGCTTACTCGTTCAGCTAAAATTTTATTTAATATTAGATTTGCAATGTATATCCATCCACCAATGTTTATTATAATCCTTATTTTATTCATGTATCATCCATAATTTCTATTATGACGTTTTAATATCTTGATAGCCCTCTGTATGCTGCTGGATAATTTGATCCTGTATTGTTAGGAGTAACTGTTAATTTGACACCTCTTATTTTCTTACGAAGAATTTGAATTGCCGACTCTTTCCACCAGGATTCTTTTTTATAACAGCAACAGCTATTACTGCATCAGTCAAGGGATTAGACGCGTACTTTAGCTAGCTTTTTGAATTATCCAAGTGGTCAACTACTTGTAGCACTTCTTTCTCTTTGAAGTATCTTATATAAGGTTTCAAACCAACAGTTGTTACAGCAGCTGTTGAATAGGAAGACTTGGTAACAGCTGATACATTTATGCTATTAGTTTTATTATACTCTAAAGACTTTTGAATTTCGGCAGTTCTAAAGTAATCGTTTTCTAATTTGGCAAGGTATTATTGTTCATGTGACTTAGGAACTTCAGTAAGGATATTTTGTTCATCATCTTATCCTAAATCACTTCGGTTTTATTTTGATAGTCCTATAATTCAGTCAACTTATGAAAATGTATTTGGAAAAGAGAGACAAAAAGTTATAGTTATACAAATAACCCCCTCCAATATGGAGGGGAAAACCAAATTTTAATTTCCGAATATTGGTTTTTAGAAAACATCATTCTTGATTTTATGGCTTAATTTTAATGGTTGCTTATTTATTTGTAATGTCTTATTTTATGGAATTGATAATATATCAGTATAGAAATCGAATGCATGAAACATTTTTACTTTTAATCCTTTTATTTTTGCAAACCTTGGGTTAATGGTTTCATTACTCCTCTTTTTCGTCCTCTCTCCTTAAAAATAATAGCTTAACCCAGGACCACTTTTCCACTTTTCCACTTTCACTCCTCTTGATGGACCTCTTTTTTCTTAGATTAAAACAATTTGTATTATATTGAACATTAAAAAAGGGGGTCAATATCAATAAAATGATCTTATTAACTTGAGGTTTAACAGGATAAATTAAATATTGTAGAATAATTTAAAGAACCTACAAAATAATAGACCTTGAAAATAGTGGATATGAAGTAATTGGAAAATCAATGGAGTTACCAAAAGAAGAGTGAGAAGGTGTTGCATACAGAATACCTAAAAATAGGGACCTTTGTTGAGGATAATATGAATTCCTAATTGGAAAAGTTGGATACGGAGTAGGACTATACATTTTAATGAGATTTTAAGAAGAGATGTTGTTTAAATTATCTTTTGAAATTTATAGATGTATCACCAACAGAAAAGAAAATACAGGTGGAATGTTAACTTTTACAAATTTAAGAATGGAAAGAAAAAAAGCTATACTTTTTTATTTTAAAGTATAACTACAGCTTTACATTTATTTTGAGCTTTAATGACGTCTTTGCCAAATTCTAACACTCGATGCAAATAGATACCCAGGTCCCATTGCTAACTCCCCAACAACATCTTTACTCTTATTACAAAAAGAGCAACTATCAATCTGTACAGTATTACCATAGGATGTATTGTTATTATCAGATGGCTATGAATTCTTTTCCAATGCATTATATAGTTCATCAATGACTTTTGTATCAATGTAGTCAAAATCACTTTTAAGCTTTATAGCAACTGTTGTATAGGCAATAGCCATACCTTCGTAAAAACGTTGGCTTTCTAATAAAGTACAACTTTTTGACTTTTCTTCACATAACGAGCTAAGTTGTTCTAATTCTAATATTATCTCTTCCAACTTAGCACCGGTAATAAATTCTTCTTGAGAATCTTCACTCATTTTTTTCACCACCTTTTATTAAGACATTTGTATACAATAATTATTCAATTTATTCTATAATAATGTGCCATTGGATTATTTCCTTCCTTTATCAGGTTCCTCTTTTTAGCTCCCCCTCGTACCTTTGTGCCGATGCTAGTTGAATTAAAGTTGACTAGTGGAAATTAATTTTAATGGACAATTCAGTACAGCTTAATTATGCCTACTAAGAAGTTCGGAGAATACTAGGTAATGTTGACAATCCATAATGCCTCCAGCAAGTGAAAGGGAAATATCAATTGTTGAGGAGAAGATGAAGGTTAAATTACCCAATTCCTATAAGGATTTACTGAGAGATAATAATGGTCTGTCTGTTGATGGTAGAATATTAATCTATGGCACACAAGATATAATGGAGAGAAATGAAACTTGGGAAACACAAGAAAATGCACAGGGTTATATTGCTATTGGTGACGATGTAGGTGGGAAAGTTTTTCTTATGCACCAAGGTGATAATGAGACCATGGTTTTAATGGTGATGGCGGGGATATGGTTCCCAAACATGCCCATTTGCTTACTTCAGATTTTACTCAATGGGTTCAAAAAGGATTCTTAATTAATTCAGATGAAACGGAAGATGTGTCAACTGGTCTAAAAATTGCGAAGTCGTTTTAATAGACACTCTTGATGGTGGATTAAAGGATTTAATAAAAATGAAAAGATACTTAAGGCTATATAGTGCAGCAGCCGATTTACTAAAGGATTCAAAGAAGCTCCATTTTATAATAGTAAAGGAGTTTCCATATGGATTAGCAAAGAAATTAGTTGGGAAAGTGGAGAATATTAAAATAAATCTTAGGGTTATGAAATAAAACTCCTTATTCATTATGAACTTATTAATACTATAGCTGAAAGCTCTGAACTAACAAAAAAAGAGTCAACTAAAGTAGTTGACTCTGAAATGGAAACAATCAAAACAGGAATGAAAAATGGTGAAAAAGTAAAAATCTTAGGGTTTAGTGCTTTTTCTGTCAGTGAACGTGTGTCTAGAAAGGGACGAAACCCTCAAACAAGTGAGGAAATTGAAATTGCAGCAAGTAAAGCACCTTTTAAAGCAGGAAAAAATTTGAAAGATGCTATAAAAGTATAAGAAGTTTAATATGGTAGGGGATCAATCCTCTACCTCTTTTTATATGCCTTTTAGGTTCTTTTTTTGGATTAATTTTAGACAGTAGGCTCAAAATCAATAACCTATATATTTGTATAAATCCGGGGTATGTTATTTAACGATTATATAATTTTTGTATTAACCGTTTATGGATTTAGACGTTTTTTTGTTATATGAGATTACATTCTAAAAAGGATTAATACTTGCTTATTGGAGTTATCGCTCATTTTCTAAAATTAGTATTTAAACATAGAATGTATTATTTCATACAGAAATATTTTTAAAATCTATTGCATGTAAACTATATTGATAAAGTATAATAATGTCTTTAATAAAGTAAATAGTCAGTTGGGAGATTTCAAGATGATTGAAAAAGGAAAAATGAGAGCTGGGTCTCATATTTTATATATATTTAATCAAATTGACAAATATATAGATAATGCAGTTGATTTTATTCTTGATGGAGTATTAAATAATGAAGTTATTCTTTTTGTTGATACGAAGGAATCATTCGAAAATGTTTTTAAAAAAATTAGAAAGATGGGCTATAATTCAATTCAATTGGAAAGACTCATATTTGTTGATAGTACAGAAACCTATATTATTGATAATCAATTTAATCTTAAGAAAACCGGGAATCTAATTGGTTTACTAAATCCTTATTTTGAGATGGGTTGTACTATACGAACGTGGGGGCAAGTCCTATTGACAGACCATATATCAACTTTAGAGAGACTTCGAATATTTGAATCTAATAGTGATGAGTTTATCTTAAAAAGTAACTTAATTTCTGTCTGTGCTTATAATGGCCAAACTACTTCTGCTTACATTCAAAACGAGTTGATGAGAACACATACTCATTTTATGACAGATAGTGAATATATTCCCTCTCCACTGTATGATAGAAATTATCTGCAAATTCCTTCAAAAGAAGAAATAGAAAAACAAAAAAGTATAGAAAAACAGTATAGAAATCTTAAAAGTATAAATAAAAGATTAGCACAAGAGAATGAGCTAATAAGTATAAAAAATATGGCTATAACTGAAAGTGAGCAAAAGCTTTGAATGGTATTTGAACAGTTGCCTAATCCTATCATTATAAGAAGAGATTCTAGAATTCTTTTGATAAACGACATTGCCAAAAAACAATTGTTAATTATTAGTAACAACATCAGTAAAAAACATCATTTACATATATTCTTTGATAAATATAAAGAATATTCCTATTTAACAGAAAAAGATACAGTTCATAATCATAATTTCACTCTAAATAATGGCGAGGAAAAACATTATATTATTAAATCAGTGGAGCTTCTTTTTGAAGGTGAACCATCTATTTTACATTCCTTTCTAGATATTAGTCAGGAAAAAGAAAATGAAAAAATAATTGTTCGTTCAGAGAAAATGAGAGTAGCAGGAGAACTTGCTGCTAGTATTGCACATGAAATTCGCAATCCCTTAACTGCAATTAAAGGCTTTTTTCAATTGATGAATCGAGAACAAGAAAATAGTATGTATTACAGTGTAATAGATGATGAGATAACAAGAATTTAGCAAATCACGAGCGAATTATTAACCCTTGCAAAGCCACATACTGAAAGACGTGAAATTCATAATATAGTTCACCTAATAGAGGGAGTAATAATTTTACTTACATCACAAGCCAATTTTTATAATATTCAAATTATTAATCAAGTCAAGAGCAAAGAATTATACATTAATTGCGATGAGACAAAGATCAAGCAAGTTTTTATTAATTTAATCAAAAACGCAATTGATTCTATGGAGAGTGGTGGAAAAATTATTCTCAAAATTTATGAAATTGACGACAATATTCAAGTTAAAGTAATAGATCAGGGTAATGGTATTCCAAAAGAGTTGATGAATAAGATTGGGGAACCTTTTTATACTACAAAAGAAAAAGGGACAGGAATTGGTTTAATGGTTTGTTTTCAAATTATAGAAAGTCATGAAGGTACTATAAAGGTGGAAAGTAATTATGGTAGTGGTACTACATTTACGGTCACGATACCTTCTTCTATACGTTGAATGGTGAGTGAATAAATGCTGGATTAATACAGTTAAATCCGATTTGTTGAAAGAATATATTATAAAACACAAGTGTATTAATCTTAGTTAAACGGAAAAGGATGTTTAGTTGCTAAATTATTTAAACTGTACAACCCTAATACCTAATAAGGAGCATAATTACATATATTAGAACCTTAGTTACTTCCTTATAACGTAATTAAAGGTATTCTGTCTGTATGGGAACGTATATACACAAGCAAAGAATATAATGGCGATATTAGGAAAACAGTATTCTTAAGGTGGGTCTGTGAAAGAGTTAAGCAACGTATATGGAGTTTTGATTCTTAAAGCGGTGATTTCAATTGCAAAGTCCTTTGGCATGGAATATGAAAAAGTAAAATCATATGTCCATTGCTTTTTGAATCTCAATTTCTTGCTTTACTGAAGCTTCTGTTTTTAAATGGTAGCCAGCTCTTTAGGAGTAAGGGAATATCATCTGTATTCTTACGGTATAAGTTACCTGGGTTCCGTAATGGATTTATTTTCATCCTAAGAAAATGGTAGATTATTCGTTTTCACGTTCCATAACAACAGACTTAGTAATGACTGCTTTAGGAAACGCTTACTCTATTCAAAACCAGCCAAATGTTTATTTCTACACACAGATTTAGGTTCCCAATATACAAGCTCGGAGTTACGGCAATACGTTCAATCTTGTGCAAGCCATTGGTATATAGGGGATTAGAAGGTTTTTCTTTGCTAATTAATCACTCTAAAAAGGAATAACGCTTGTTATAAGGGGTAACGGCATTTTTATGCAAACAGTTTGACCTCTACTGTAAATTAGCGGAATATAATTCTTCCTAAGTAAAATGATATAAAATTATTTAGTTTTATTTCATTTTATAGTAATATTAATTTAAAAAAATGGTTATATTTTAAATTAAGGAGGGAGAATTTAATGGTTTATGATAAATTATCTAAAATTTTTTATAAAACAGATAGTAAAACCCATCATTTAGAATATGAAAAAAGATTAAATAGCTATGGCTCCTATAAAACTAATCTAAGTATTAGACCTTTTAGAAAGGAAAAAATGTTGAGCCAGGAGGAAACTCTATTTTTTGTTAATATAGATAAACTGATTAAACTGTATGAAGAGATACTAACTAATAGTTGTACTATTCAATTAGCCGTTAATAAGTTACCACCTTTTGCAGTTGAGCCTTACTTTCATAAATTAATTATTAATGAAGCCCAAAGTAATAATGAAATTGAGGGTATTCGAAGTACAAAAGAAGAATTATCCAATGTGTTAGAACACATCAATGACAATAAAGCAACTGCCAAAAAACGTTTCTTAGGTATGATGAAAACTTATAGATATCTTGAACAGTTAAAACCATTCCACTCAGTAGAAGATTTCAGAAAACTTTATGATGATTTAGTTGCAGATGAAATTTCAATAAATAAACAACCTGATGGTAGATATTTTAGAAAAGAGGGCGTAAGCATAACTGATGGCGCTAAGGTTACTCATAGAGGAATTGATCAAGAGTCAAAAATTATTGAGAAACTGAACGAAATTATCCACTTTCTAGAAACTTCGGAAATTCCGGATTTATACAAGTATATGATTGCTCATTATTACTACGAATATATCCATCCGTTTTACGATGGAAATGGAAGAACAGGAAGATTGTTGGTTTGTAGTTACGTGTCTAGAAAGTTAGAGAGATATTCAGCCATCACATTATCTTACGCAATAAACACTGACAAAACTAAATATTACAAATCTTTAGAGAATGTTTCTGATCCTCATAATAAAGGGGAACTAACCTTTTACTTAATAGATATGTTAGAAATATTGAGTTCTGGTCAAAAGGCAATAATTGAGGATCTACAACTAGGTTTAATTAAAGCACAACGAATTAAGGAATATATTAGGGAACTAAATTGGGCAAATGATAATCTTTTAAAGAATGTTCTTCATATTTTACTTGATATAACAGTTTTTGCAGGGGAAAGTAGAATGTTAACAAATGCAGAATTAGTTCGAGTACTAAATGTAACCCCACACAAAATAAATAAAGTTATGGCGGAACTCGAAGAAAAAGAGATAGTACATTTGGTTAAACAACGCCCTAAGACCTTTGCCATAACAGATACCTTTTTAGAGAACATTTTTATTTAAAAGCTAATGTTAGTGTTTCTAATGAAAAATAAGTAAGGAGATTTCTTTAAAATCCAGTATCATGGAGGAGCACTGGCTAGTTTTCCACCTAAATACTAGCACAGTTCAAGCCACAGAAAACTTCCTGTAATGAGTAGACTCAGACTAACTCATTGATACGTAAGTTTCAGAAGAAAGAAGTAAAAAAGTAGTCGTCGGTGATTTAACATTCGTTAAAGTCAAAAACAAATGGCATTAAGTATGTACCTTTGTCCATCTCTTTAATTGCGAAATATTGATTTCAATACAGGATTGAACAAAAGATGCGAGCCTTATCGCATGTGCTTTTTCTTCTATTCAAGGTGATCTGCGGGATATCCATTTGTTACACACCGACCGTGGTAGAGATTTTAAAAACCAGGTCATCGACCAAACGTTAGCGGCCGTCCATGTTGGCCGCTCTTTAAGCATGAAAGTGCTGTCCATATGATAACGCTGTAGCGGAAGCTACATTTAAAATCATTAAAACGGAGTTATTAGCCAAATGAAATTTGATAGTTTAGGCAAATAAGCATCTTTCTTTTGATTTCTGGTAATTCCAAGAGTGTCCAACTATATGGCATTGAACCGTTATCCTTGTAAGGTTTGAATAGTTTTTTTAATTATCATTATTCTCAAAAGCCACTATTCGGATTGCCTTTAACCAGCTCTTAGCAATCTCCAGATCTCCTGTTCTCTTAGATTCTCTCTCCACATACTTTCTTAAAGTCATAACATAGTCTTGATCTATTTCAGCAAATTTTCGTACATACTGAATTTGTTCTTCTAATTTATAAATGCAGCCTAAAGCAACATAAACAGAACCAAAGGTGATGTTTTCTTTTGTACCTAACCGATCTAATATTCTAAGCCCTAATTCAAGCATAAATTTGCCTTCTTTCTATAGGATAATCGTATAACTTAACGAAAATAATACGCTGTTCTTGCTGCATTTACAACCAAATTTTGTGAATTAATACCAACAGAAGGATTTTTTAAGTGTCGGAAATTGTTGAATGACTTTTTTGGAGTATGCTGCTATAAGTAACAATTTATATAATTACTCTATTAAAGCTTAGGAGCGATTAAATAGATAGTTAGTAAAAAAGATTTATTATCAGATTACACTTACAGGGATACTTACTTTTGGAGGGCTGTGACAGTAAAGCTTTTCCTTTTGAAAGTTTAACAACAAATCTGATTGCTGGGCAATGTTTGTGTTACCACAATCACGCTTTTTCGTTGTAAGATGCTCTCCCTCGACTATTTCAGAAGTGCTGTCCATAAAGTCTGTATAGGAATCTGTAAAAGTCACACCTTGAAGTGTGACATCACCTTGAGTCATCCCTCCCATTCTGCCGGCACCCTCTTGGGTTGCTGTTTCTTCTTCTGTTGTTGTAGATGTACTGTTTTCTATTGGGTCAAAGCTAGATGCAAGACCAGTTGTAGAGGAATAGAAATTATAGCCTTTAATTTAGTCATATAAAGTAAGTTCCTCTGCTGTTTCCACATCAATTGGAGTAGACAGTGAATTTAGCTCGTCCACCACCTTCAGATGATTCCGATTGCATTTCCTCCCTTAATGTCCATGTCAACCTGTAATGTCACATATCTGCACCAAGATGCTTTCTAGCCAAGTCACTGGATTTTTTTGCTGCTGTTTGAATAGATAAGCCTGTCAGCACAAGTAGGCAAATAACAGAAAACACAATTATCTGCAGTAGATTTTTTCCCTTCCTTGCTTTAACACTCAGAAAAGCTCGTTTTAAAAATTCATATTCTCGCTCCTTTAACTTTTTTTCACAGCCCTCAATATATATAAAAGGTGAAAAAACGGTGAAAAGGAAAAAGACCTTTCGGAAAAATAATAAAGCAATTAAACGAGTGATAATAATTAATCATAATAGATGGAGAAAATCTCTCTATTAATAGTGAAAAGGAATAAAAGAGGCACAAAGATTATTGGAGATTATATGTAAAACAAACTGAATTACATCTTTGTTTTAAAAACATCTAAGAGATGAACATCGTATATTATCCGATTAAAAGGGTTATGAAATCCTCCGAATATGTGAGCATTAGAGAGATATCCGTATCAATCCGAGGGAGTTGAATAAAAAAATAATTGACATCATCAATTAATGACGTTATCATCTAAGTTAGAGGCGATGAAAAATGAAAACACAGGATAAAATACAAATTCGAGAATTACTACAACAACTAGTTCGTGACTTTGGACTTCTTCAAAAAGATGGTTCTGACTGTTGTGGGATAACAGTAACACAAAGCCATATTGTATATGAATTGGGGAAATCTCCAAACATTTCTCTTCAGACTTTAGCTGAAAAGCTAATAATGGATACTGGTCTTTTAAGCAGACAAGTAAATAAACTAGTGGAGCTTCAATATATATTAAGGGTTCCAGATCCAAATGATCGGAGATATGTCCTTTTATCTTTGACAGAAATAGGTGAAGCAAAAGCTGAAGAAATATCTAACCAAATGTTAGAATACTTAGGAAACATATTTACTCATATTCAAGAAGATAAGCATTCGCAAGTATTAGAAAGTCTAAGTTTATTGCTTGATGCAATGAATAAAAACGATGGATTAGGTAGTTGTGCCACCAGATAGGTGGCTTTCATTAAATATTATATTTGATAAAGTCAATTAATGTTTAAGTCAAATAAAATAGGAGCGATAAAAAATGCTTAGGAAAGCTTCGGCAGAAGATTTAAAAGAAATTCTTGAAATCTATAACCAAGGTATAGAAGACGGATTAGCGACCTTTGAGGAAGATTTAAAAGACAAGGATTACATGGAGAATTGGTTTGCTGCTCACCAGGGCAGATATGCTGTATTTATAGCTGTTAATGAAGATGGGAAAATCACAGGATGGGCATCAATAAATCCTTATAATACTAGGACTGCCTATTATGGGGTAGGAGAACTTTCAATATATATACATAGGGATTTTAGAGGAAAAGGAATTGGTCATAAACTATTACAGGTACTAGAAGACGAGGCAAGATTACAGGGATTTTATAAAATAGTACTCTTTACATTTCCTATTAATAAATTAGGCCAAGGTCTTTACAGAAAGTTAAATTATCGGGAGGTTGGTTTATTTAAAAATCAAGGGAGATTAAGGGGGAAATTTGTAGACGTAATGTTAATGGAAAAGTTGTTGTTTAATCAAGAATATTACTTATAAAAGGAGTGTAATAAATATGTCTGAATTTAAAATTTTGTCCAACTGCTGTCAACTAACTAATGATGTTGAAGAGAAAAGTTTAATGAATTTAGATTTACCTATAGCTATCATTGGTGCTGGTCCTGTAGGTTTAGCTGCTGCAGCTCATTTGATTCAATATAAACAAAAAGTAATTATTTTAGAAGCTGGAACAGAAGTTGGAGCAAACATTCTTACCTGGAAACATATAAAATTATTCTCACAGTGGAAATATAACATCGATAAAGCAGCATCTTCTTTATTAGAGAAATATGAATGGGAAAAACCAAATTTAGAGGAAATACCCACTGGTAAAGAACTCGTGGATAATTACTTAATTCCTTTCTCAAAGATTCCAGAAATACGAGAAGTAATTGCTTTAAATACAAAAGTCATTTCTATAGCTAAAAAAAATATCGATAAAATGAAGACAGCTAACAGAGAGAATGTTCCATTTGTTATTTATACAGAGCAGAAAGGTATAATTCAATCTATTGAAGCACGAGCTGTCATTGATGCTACTGGTACTTGGGGAAACCATAATCCAGCTAACTCCAATGGGGTTTGGCTAAAAACCGAGAAAAATCTAAGGGAAAAAGCCTTTTATGGATTACCTGATATCTTGGGAGAAAGTATCCACCGTTACAAAAATAAAAAAGTAGCAGTCGTAGGAAGTGGGCACTCTGCTATTAATGCTTTGCTTGAATTAGAGAAATTAAAGGAAGAGCATCCAGAAACAGAAGCTATATGGATTATTCGGAAAGAACGTGTAGAGGATGCATATGGTGGAGAAGAAAAGGATGCATTAGTAGCAAGGGGATTATTAGGTAGCAGAATTCATGAAATGGTAGATAAAGGGACAGTCAAAGTGCATACTTCTTTTAGAATTGAGCAGTTGAGAGAGAATAATAATGCAACAATAACGATTAATGGAGAAGTAAATGGTGTAAAATCCGAAATTGATTCAATTGATGAAGTCATCGTCAACACAGGAAATCGACCTAATTATTCTTTCTTAAATGAATTACGAACAAAAGTTGATTTTGCTACTGAAAGTGTAGCAGCCATTTCCGATTTAATTGATCCCAATCTTCACAGCTGTGGAACAGTCCGCCCTCATGGTGAAAAAGAATTGAGACAACCGGAGAAGAACCTATATATAGTTGGATCTAAAAGCTATGGTAGGGCACCGACCTTTTTAATGGCAACGGGGTATGAACAGGTACGTTCAATAGCTGCATATATGGCAGGGGATATAGAAGCTTCGGAAAAAGTAGAATTAGATTTACCTGAAACAGGGGTTTGTAGTGTAAATTTCGTAAATGCTAAAAGTGTTAATAGCTGCGATACAGACACTTGTTGCTCTTAAGATTGGAATAAATATAAATATGAATAAATAAGCAAAAAAGGGTAAATGTAATTAGTATTGACATTTACCCTTTTCCTTTATTAATATATAAGCATATAATTATATGGTGAATTAAACTAAGAAAGGTGGTCATAATCATTATGAAAGAGGACAAATCCCAAGACTTAAAAGAGACTGCAATTTTGTTAAAACTTTTAGGTGATAAAACAAGATTATCCATGGTGAACATGTTAGCTGAACAGGAATGCTGTGTGTGTGAATTTGTTGAAATTTTTCAAATGTCCCAACCTGCAATCAGTCAGCATCTCAGAAAGTTACGGGATATTGGGATTGTGAAAGAACAAAGAAAAGGGCAATGGGTAGTCTATTCCCTAAATACAGAAAGTGAATATTACTTACTGACAAAAGATATTTTAAACCATGTACCGAGTGAACGAGATAAGTTTGTTTGGCTAGAGAAAAATGGATTGAGAATTATATGTAATTAACGGAGGTTAACAACTTTGCTACATACTTTATTAGCTATAATTATCTTTTTATTAACACTGACATTAGTTATCTGGCAACCGAAAAATCTTTCAATTGGTTGGTCAGCATGTGGCGGGGCTATATTAGCTCTTCTAGTTGGTGTTGTTGATTTCAATGATGTCGTTGACGTAACGGGTATTGTATGGAATGCAACACTGGCATTTGTTGCTATCATTATTATTTCATTAATCTTAGATGAAATTGGTTTTTTTGAATGGGCGGCTTTACATATGGCAAGAGCGGCTGGTGGTAACGGTTTAAAGATGTTTGTTTACGTTGCTATTTTAGGGGCTATTGTTGCAGCGTTTTTCGCAAATGATGGTGCAGCACTAATTTTAACACCAATCGTTTTAGCGATGGTTAGGGCGTTAAAGTTAGACGAGAAAATGGTTTTTCCGTTTATCATTGCAAGTGGTTTTATTGCCGATACTACATCTTTACCTTTAGTAGTAAGTAATTTGGTGAACATAGTCTCAGCTGATTTCTTTAATATAGGATTTGTAGAGTATGCATCCCGAATGATTGTTCCTACTATTTTTTCTTTATTAGCAAGTATCCTTGTGTTGTATTTATACTTCCGTAAAAGAATTCCAAAGGTTTATGATTTAAATCAATTAAAAGTACCAACAGATGCAATTAAAGATCTAAAAATGTTTCGTTTATCTTGGTTGATTTTAGCTGTATTGCTTGTTGGCTATTTCGTGAGCGAATTCTTTTCGATTCCAGTTTCACTTATCGCTGGTGTAATCGCTATTATTTTCCTTGTATTTGCAAGAAGAAGCTCTGCGGTATCTATTAAGAAAGTAGTAAAGGGAGCTCCATGGGCAATTGTATTTTTCTCGATTGGGATGTATGTCGTAATTTATGGATTACGTAATGTTGGTTTAACTGACCTGCTTTCAAGTGTTATTCAAGCAGCTGCGGATCAAGGGTTGTTTGTAGGAACTTTGGGTATGGGATTCATCGCGGCTATTATATCTTCCATTATGAATAATATGCCAACGGTACTTATTGATGCTTTAGCAATTGCAGATACAAATGCTACTGGAGTAATAAAAGAAGGGTTAATTTATGCGAATGTTATTGGTTCAGATTTAGGTCCTAAGATTACACCAATCGGTTCATTAGCAACATTGTTATGGCTTCATGTTTTATCTCAAAAAGGCGTAAAAATATCATGGGGGACTTATTTTAAAACAGGTATTGTCTTAACTATTCCAACTCTTTTGATAACTCTAATCGGCTTATATCTGTGGCTTTCTATACTTTCATAATTGAAAAGGGATAGTTAATTACACAAAGAATATTGATACTAATTTTGGAGGATTAATCATGAAAGTACTTATTATCGGATCTGTAGCAGCAGGAACATCTGTAGCGGCAAAAGCACGTAGGAACGATGAAAATGCAGAAATCACTCTATATAATGCGGACTACGACATTTCTTATTCCATATGCGGTATTCCTTATTTTCTAGGTGGAGAAGTAGATGAGTTGGAAACATTAACCCCGAGAAGTGCAGCTTGGTTTAAAAAGCGTTATAACGTAGATATCTTTACTCGTCACGAAGTAACTTCCATTGATGCAAAGATGAAGAAAGTTCAAGTTAAGAACTTAGATACAAATGAAATAAAAGAAGACACATACGATGTACTAGTTTTTGCAACAGGAGCTTCTCCAATAACTCCTGATATTAATGGCATTGAAAGTGAGCATGTTTTCCAGGTTCGTACGATGCAAAATACAGCAGCCATTGATCAATATATGAAAACAAATCAGCCAAAGAAAGTAACAATAATTGGAGCTGGATATATTGGTTTGGAAATGGCTGAGCAACTAACTCATCGGGGCTTAGATGTCACAATAGTTCAACGTAGTAATCATGTAATGGCTCACCTTGATATGGATATGGCTTTTCGCGTGGAAGAACATTTAGTGAAAAAAGGAGTAAACCTCATCTTAAATGATGAAGTAACTGCTATAAATAAGAAAGAAGTACAAACTAAATCAGGAAAATCAATTGAAACGGATATTGTGATATTAGCAACAGGGGTTCGTCCAAACACTCAATTGGCTAAGGATATCGGAGTAGAAATTGGTACTACGGGTGCAATCGCAGTTAACACTAAAATGCAAACTAACCTTCCTGATGTATACGCTGTTGGTGATGTTGCTGAAAGTTACTCTGTAATTACAGGAAAACCTATCTATCGTCCATTGGGAAGTACAGCTAATAAAATGGGAAGAATAGCTGGAGATGTAATAACAGGTGGCTCTTTAGAACATCGAGGTATTTTAGGCACTGGTATACTACGTGTATTCGATTTAGCTGTTGGTCAAACAGGTATGAATGAAGTGGAAGCTTTAGAAGAAGGCTATGATATTGAAATACTTTATAATATTAAACCAGCAAGAGCAGAGTACCTTGGCGGAAAAGAAATAGTCATTAAGGCAATTGCAGATAGAGAAACTGGCAGGGTTTTAGGTGTACAAATAGTAGGGGAAGAAGGAGTCGATAAACGAATTGATGTCTTTGTAACAGCTCTGACGTTTAAGGCAAAAGCAGAAGACTTATTCCATCTAGATCTTGCCTACGCACCACCATTCAGTACAACAAAAGATCCAGTAATGTACACTGGAATGGCTTTGCAAAATGCTATTGAAAAGAAAAATAAGCTAATTACACCGAAGGAACTAACAGAGAGAATAGAAAAGGGAGAAGTATTTCAAGTTATAGATACACGTGCACCAAAACAATATAATGTATCAAAAGTGGCGACGGCAATAAATATACCATTAGGTCAATTGCGTGATAAATGTAAAGAACTTGATCCCAATTTGCCAACAGTAACTTACTGTAATGGTGGAGTAACTGGCAATGCTGCACAAAATGTTATGCGCAACTTAGGGTTTCACGATATCTATAATCTTTCTGGTGGTAATAAGAATTATCAAAATTATATAAAGAACAAATAATTAAACGATCAAAAGATTCTAGGTTTACCTGGGGTCTTTTTTCTCGTTCATAAAATAGCTCAAATTATACCTAAAACCTTAGTGATTGGTATTAAATTTGTCAAACATTATCAAGTAGCTAGAGTTAGGTTCTACTTGTTTTTTTGATAGTAATCTTGAAGGATTTAGTACTTCTATTATTTGGGCTAATCAATAAATTAATCATGAGAAATGGAGTCTATTCTATTATTACTTGAATGGAGCCTACAGGCCATTATTGGCTTAATTTAACTCATATTCTGATTAAGTTCGTAACGGTCAACCCTTTACCACGTCAAGCACAGTAAGAAGTTAGGTGATAACTCTCCAACAGCAAAAGTCAATGCACAACTAGTCAAAGATGGTAGATATGCCTAACCATCGATACCACAAGGAGTTTTGCGGAACTGCGGTTAAGAAATTACGTGATCTATTAAATTTGGACGTACAAATTGTGCAAGGCCAGGTACACAAGTGAAATGTCGATACTTTCCAGAGTTCTTTACCATAGTTGGGAGGGGAAGGCAGTTCTTCATTTATTAAGCTTGAAGCATTACCAGAAGAATTGGTTAGATATAGTTAGATATACAGAAGAAGAATTAATAAAATACCTTAGGCAAGCAGTGAAACGCAGTATAGGGATTAAGAAGATTCAAGCTTTAAAAGAAACAGCCAATCGCACGATTGGCATCCGACGGTGTGCCATGATGGCTAAATAAACTCATTCAAGCCGTGTTCTAAGAGCTTGACCAAACCTGGATACACTACTTCAAGATATTCCAGGCAATGAACAAATGTTAGAAAAAAACAGCAGGCATTGGACACGATACATTGGAGGGTTTCTTCGCTTATGTTGGCAATTTGAGTGAATATAATCATCTTCTTCAAATAATCAAATTGGCGGCACTAAATTTAAAAGAAAATATTTCAGTAAAGCATAGAGGGAGAACCAAAATTACGAAACGTGGCCGAAAGAAACTAAGAGCACTACTGTTTCGAGTTAGAGCATCCATGTTTTTAGTAGCCAAGAATAAAGCATTTAAAGCCCAGTATCATTACTACACAACGAGACCTGATAATCGGTTGAAATGAGATGCAGTCTGTAATTGTTTTGTGTAATAAATAGATACGGATTCTCTTTTTTGGGAAGAAGCAATTTGTATTTCAGGAGGAAAAGATGTTAAAGGACATACCGCATATGCATTCTTCAAAATGGAATTCGCAAATAGAGCCCATTTTACTTCTCTTGAACAACTAAAACTGGAATGGAATGATTATCTTCATTGGTTTAACTATATTTGAATTTATGGAACACTCGGTTACTTAACGCGAGTAGAATTCAAAGAGACAGGCCTTATAAAAGTTGTCCAGTTTGGTGTTGATATTCCAAACTCGTTAGATTGATAAAAAACTATCTCTCTTTTAAGCATAAACCTCCTCCAATGTTGTTATTTACTTAGAAATTCAATAATCTGACTGTAAAAAGAAGATTGAATTGAAACTGTTAATTTCATTTTCACTAATAGTTAATGCAATATCATAGAGGGTTGCCTCCTAAAAAGCGAATAAATAAATTCTTTAGGTCAATAATAAGAATGAAAATTATTCCGAAAGGGTCGACATTACTATGAATTTTAGTCCCCCTGAAAATATAAGAAAATTAATTGATGAACAATATGAATTACTAGATGATGCTCATACCCATTTGCAAGAAGTTTGGGTAGAGGATATTTTATTTTCTTTTGGTTGGTGGACTTCATTAACTATGACTATAGTTCCATGGATAGTTTGGCTTATTTTTAGAAACAAAGAGAGCAGCACTAGGTTATTGTTAGGTGGTCTTTGGGCAATGTTCATTTCAACATGGTTGGACTATGTGGGTGTAACGATGGGTTTATGGAGATACTATAATAAATTAGTCCCTTTAATGCCTGATTATATACCATGGGATTTTGCATTAATGCCAGTTACAGTCATGTTTTTTCTACAAATCAAAGCAGATGCAAATCCATTTATTAAATCGGTCATTTATTCTGGTATGACAGCTTTTTTAGCCGAACCTTTATTTTTAAAGTTAGGGTATACTAAATATCCAGGATGGAATCCGATTTTTTCATTCCCTGTTTTTATAATCATATATTTAGTCGCTCATTTCTTGGTTAATAGTAAGGCTACTAAAGCGATTAGATAGAGTTATTTACATGTCGGTCAGGTAAAAAGCTTTGTAGTGTTTTAAGTTTCTTCTTTCATGTATGGGATAGTTTACAGTTAGCCAGACATTTGATTAGGCATTTTTAAGTTTTTTTAAAGCTAAAAAATATAGTTTTGAGCGCTTTATATCGATGGCTTGCTTACAGGGAAGAGTTCTAACACATTTTAGATTCTTCTATTTATTTTATTTAGCAAGTAACGCCAAAAATAAAGCTTAATGATGTAGCGATTAAATAGTATTCACACTAATTAAGAAGTATATTCTATCTAAATTAGGGAAATACTTTTATAAAAATTTTATAAAGATTGGTTAAAGACTAATAAAAATAATTCTATAAACTCATTCATGGATAGATTTAAGAAGGTTCACTTCTTTCCTACAAACTATTACTGCATTGTAGTCAATACCAGGCTGTGAATGATTTTAAAGAGAAGATTGAAGAACTACTATATAAATGGATAAATAGAGGAAATCCTTGATCAGAGGAAAATTTAGATTCTTCCTACAGAAGTTTTTACTTCCAACTTCAACTATTAATTCATCATTTATGAGCTGGGGGCGTTAATTCCGTAAGCCAGTTCTTTGGGGAGGAGAGTACAATTTACCCGTAAGTAGCTAAGCTTCCTTCTACTCTACTTGTGGAACAAGAAATAAATTATAGACTCATAATGTTGTACAAAATAAAAAAAGCTATGGTATAAATAACCATAGCTGTTCGACCATTAGCAATTACAAATCATTAGTACGTTTCCATCTAGGTCTTTAAAATTAAAATAAGCAAAATCACCAATATGTTCTATTTCTTTAACAATTGTAATTCCTTTGTTTTTAACAAATTCATATGCTTTATCAATTTCAGGAACATAAAAATTAAATAAAACGTGGTCAGAGGGATTTAGTTTAAACTCTGGGTCAAATGTGTGATCGTCCAATGTAAGTCCAGTTTCAGAAGTAATAGGAATGTTATAAACAGGTGATTTAACAATGTCCTTATTGAATGGTAATCCAAGTAAATCACTGTACCATTCAGATGATTTTTCTATGTTACTAACATGGATAAAAACGTTATTTACTTTACAAGCAAGAGGAGAATTAGAATTCATAAACAGTCCACCTTTATATGGGAATTAATTTACAGAATTCAATAAAAAAGTAGAAATACCTTTCAAACATTGAAAAATTTTCGTCGGAGTTCATATACTGAACACTATTTGACCAAAACATAGCAGATGTGTGGAAGTGCCTGGTCATTTCATATAGAAGGTGGGAGTCCCGAGAAGTAAAATAGAAGGTATTACTGGTAGTATAATGAAGATCATCAAAAGTATATTATTTAATCAAAGTATCAGAACGCTTGTTCACATAATACATATTAACGCCTCATAGATTTCTAATTACAAACGGCTAAAACCTTTGGTTCATTAGGGATTAACCGTTTTCTTTATTATACCATATTTAAGAGTTAAATGTTTGTTTATTGAGGGAGTTAAGGATGCTATTAAACTAATTCAGATAATGTATTTAGAAAGGATAGATGAAATAAATGTAATAAAAGACCTCTCTATCCTTCTGATGACCAACATTAAGTTGTTATAAAAAAATTTTTTAAATCATGATAACTCCCATTTTTCTGTACACCAAACCTTTTTTATATTCGTATCCATTCTGATTTTCTTACCAATACATATTGGGTGCATTGGATGGGTATGACTTGTATCAAACTCAGCTAGTATTGGAATTCTATTATCTAGTTGTTCTAATAATATATCTAAGGGTTTCCTACCTGTATCCATATCATCATATTGCTCGTGTTTTCCGAGAATAATCCCAGAAACTTTATCAAAAATGCCGTGTAATTTTAGCATTGCAAAGTTCTTCTCAACTACTGATGCAGTTTTCATTGTATCTTCAAGGAATAATATGTCACCTTCTTTAATCTCGGGAAAATACTGGGTCCCGATAAATCCGTACATTGCATTATTGTTTCCACCTACTAATCGTCCCTCAACTACCCCTCCATTTACACCAATCCATTCATTAGTATACAATTCTTTTTCCTTTATTTTATCTAACCAATTTGCCATTTCATCTGACCAATAAAAAGGCTGTTGAATTTCATATGGAAGTTTTTGTTCCTTACAAAAATAATTCTCAAAGAATTGATATGTATCATTCACTAGTGGTTCAAATTCTCCAAAAGATGGTACTAATGCTGGTCCGTAATAAGTCGATATGCCAGTTTTTGCATACAAAGCCAGTAGAATGGCTGTTGCATCAGAATACCCCACAACAATCTTAGGATTCTTTTTAAAACTTTCATAATCAATATAAGGAAGCAAGCTATTAGAGTTTGTTCCACCAATCATAGACATAATCATTTTTATAGATGGGTCACGTAGAAGTTCATTCAGTTCCTCTGCTCTCTCTTTGGGGTTTCCAGAGCGATAAAAATCGCTTTTTCCTGTTAAAAAACCTTCAACGATTTGGAATCCTTTGTATTCTAAGAAAGATTTTGCTCTCTTATATCTTTTTTTTGCTGTTACAGAAGCGGGAGAAGAAGGGGTAAATATGCCAATCTTATCTCCTTTATTTAGTCTCATTATAGTTTCTCCCTTTCTTTTATTACTTTTATGCTATCTATTAATAATAACAAGTTAGCAGACAAAAAAGGTACTTCTTTTCATCGCCTACTGTGACAGCATTCCTGTAATAAGTGAAACTTTCTTATGGCAGAAAAATGGCAGTTTAATGCAATAAGAATATTTTGATTTCTTAAATTTTTTCTTCATGTTTTATAATGGAAGTATTCTTTCAAATGAGGTGAGTGGAATGTCTTTCTATAATGTTCGAAGTAACTAGTTTTCGGGCTGGAAAAAAACGCGTACCAGCTAAAAAGGGAGAAGTATGCTCTTTTTCGGAACTATAACTTGGAATATTTATAATCAGTCATTCTAATTGTTAGCCGAGTCACTGTTTGGCTTTTAAATTTGAAAGGTAGGTTCAAAAATGGATGAATTAGAATTTTATGATAAGGTTGGAAAATAAACGGCTGGGACTTTAGTAAATTAAACGTTATATCTGAAGGGCTTAAGTGGGATTTTTACGAAGAAGTAACAAAAAAATGTAAAAGTTCGGATATTCTTTTGGACGTTGGAACTGGTGGAGGAGAAAATTTATTAAGAATTGCTTCTTCATTGCTTTTTCTAGTTGGAATTGATTTATCAAGAGGAATGATTGAAACAGCGCATTCTAATTACAAAAAGTCAAAAGTATTAAACGTTCGATTTTCCCAAATGTCTTCTGATAATTTACAATTTCCATCTGGTTTTTTTGACGTTATTTCAAGTTGTCACGCACCGTTTTCTTCAATGGAAATAGCCAGGGTAATAAAAAATGGTGGATTTTTTTTAACGCAACAGGTATGTGAAGCTGACAAATTAAATTTAAAGGAAGCTTTTAAGCGAGGGCAAGGTTTTGGAGAAGTTGACGGAACCCTAAAAGAAAGATATATAATGGAACTGAAATCAGCTGGTTTTACTGAAGTTCAAGCTTTTGAATACGATGCTAATGAATACTATCAAAGAGCAGAGGATCTAATTTTCTTACTGAAACATACACCCATTATTCCTGATTTTGGTCAGGGAGAGAAAGACTTGGATATTTTGGGGAGTTTCATTGAAAATTATAGAACCGAAAAAGGAATCCGAACAAATTCCAAAAGATTTCTGATAATAGCAAACAGATAAATTATAATAGATAAGTTAAATAACAAGGTCATCTTTTGACGATCTTGTTTCATTGATGGAAATTAAATAAAAGGGGGCTTTGATCCAATAAGGATTAATGCCCTTTTGCATTTATGTCTTATGGCACTATAAAGGGCAGCATTCCTGTAATAAATGAAAATAAACACTCTTATGTCACAATCGGGGCAGTTTAGCTATGTAGTATTTGCAAAAAAACAAAAACGAAACCCTCACATAGATAGTGAGGGTTTAACGTGGAAAGGAATAAATCCAATCAAACCTATTATAACTTTCCCCACTTGTTCAGAATTATTCTTTTTTCAATGGAATTAATAATAATACATACTGTGATAGTTAAGTTTTTTTAAAAACAGTTGTTACAGCAAAGAAAAAAAAACAATGTCCCTAAAAAAAAGCCGTATAACGTCTAAAATAGAGATTGTCTATCCCTATTATTAGTTAACTATGTGATAGCTCGTAATACGTTCGTACATTCCTAGCAAATGATTGAAAATAAAAAATGAATATAATAACTCTCCATTAAGAAAACATACTAATTGCTTCTTTTGCATATTTAAGTTGGATTAATGAATAGATAAGGGATGATAGGCATTGCTAAAGAAGCTATTAGTAGTAGGATTTAGGATTTGGAAGTACCATGATTGGTATAGGAATTAATGGATTTATCATGCCTTTTCATTTAATAAATGGAGGAGTTTTTGGTATAAGCTTGTTGGTTAACTATATATGGGGTATAAAAACAGGAGTTTCATTTATACTTATTATATTTCAATTTATTTGTTCGCCTTAAAGTTAGCGCCTGTGTTCTTTAAAAACGGAGTAATTGGGATGATGATTTCTGGAGTTATAATTGATTTATTCGGTCCGTTAAACGGTGTATTTCATCTTCAAATTATGAGTAGTGTTATTTTTGGATCCATCATGATTGGGATAGGGGTGGGGGTAATGCTAAGGTCCAGGAGGCATGGATTTGCTAGCACTTTTATTTGCAAAATGGACAAATTTAAATGTGGGTGGCATTTTATTTCTCATGGATACTACCATAATCATTACTGCACTCTTTTTAATACGTGATATAAAAATATTATATTCATTGATTATCGTCAGTATTGTTGGATTATTAGCATGTATAATTGCTACTTTTCAAGAGATTAAATTTTATGTGAGTTGATGTTAGGCGATAAGTTTTTCATATTTTTTCAGTTTGTAAAGATTATCGATTTTAAGGCTTAAATCCTCCTTCTTAACTTAAAATCCAAGCAGATTAGATGAACATAATAGAAGTTATATTTAAACTGCTAACTTTTTTGATGTCCCACTGCTATAGGGGTATTACAAGTTATTTATATATTTTTTGGTGTGCCATGAATATAACCTGGAGCTTGTTCTAGCTCTGGAGCTTCTCCAGTTCCAATAGAATTTGCTACATATTCAAATTGACCCATACCATCCATAAAAGTACCACTTGTGGTGTAAGTTTATTGTTTGTTTATTGAGGGAGGATAGTTGAAGAAAGATTTAGGTTTTTTATAAAGTTTTTTAAAAAAACCTTGGAATACAAGCGAATACCTTGAGTTGATTGACCCGAAATAATTAAGAAACCTAGTATACATCTGCAAAGTCTTATGGCCGAGGGTCTCTTGCCCTCGGCTTTTAGAACTATAACTTTAATTACTTTTTTTCTTCAAGTTCCTTGATCAGTTCTTTCATTTCTTCGATTTCTCTTTTCTGAGTATCAATAATATTATTTGCAAGTTCTTTTACTCTTGGATCCTTTAAGGTGGCACGTTCACTTGTCATTATAGCGATTGAATGATGGGGAATCATTGCTTTCATCCACGAAACATCATTCACTGTAGCTTGACTTCGTACAAGCAAAAGTGAAAGAACAAATACTGTTGCACTCCCAATAAAAATGCTGATATTTGCTTTTTTATTGGTGTACATCTTCAGCATGAACACTAACATAATCATAGACATTGCTGCTCCCATCATGATGGCCATATAGAGTCTTGTTTCGCTAAAAAAAATATGATTTACCTGGTAGGTATTAAGGTACATAAGACAAAGCATAATAATAGTAGACGTTAATACCATGGCTCCAAATCTTCCATACTTATTCACTTTAACCCCCCCTTTTTTTTTGCGTTACTTTTTTCATACCCTTCTAGCCTTTATTTATAACTGCTTTTTATATTAAGGTAGGAAGGAAACAAGTTACTTCTCAAGGACTACGAAGGTGGGCTGCCACAATCAGCGGTCTTATAGTTATTGAGCTAAGGTAGGAAAAGCTGAAAAAGAGGCATTAGTCTTATATCACCCATTGCATGATTAATGAAGTTAAAATCATAAATATTTTTAAAAAAATTGGAAACAATGTAGCATTTTTATAACAAATTATTAGGGGGGCATAATGAAAATTAATAAATTTGTATCTGTAATATTAATATTAATATTAGTGTCAATGTTATCTGCTTGGAGCAATAGTTATCAAAATAGTTCAGATAAAAATATAAGTGGTGAACATTCTGGTTCTGCTGAAGTTCCTAAAGGTTTAAGTGTAGCAAAAAATCCAATTTATAAAGTCGGAAGTCAAGTAGTTGTTAAAGCTGACCACATGAAGGGGATGTATGGTGCGAAAGCAACTATTGTAGGAGCTTATAACACGACAGCCTATATTGTTACTTACGCTCCGACAACTGGTGGACCTATGGTGAAGAATCATAAGTGGGTTATCCAAGAAGAAATGAAAGATGCTGGTATGAAAACCTTGAAACCTGGAACGGAAGTTATTTTAGAAGCAAATCATATGGAAGGTATGAAGGGGGCAAAAGGAATTATTGATCTAGCAGTGCCCACAACTGTCTATATTATTAATTATATTCCAACAACTGGAGGACCAGTGGTAAAAAATCATAAATGGGTGATAGAAACCGAACTTTCAGTTGAGTGAAAATCAAAGAGCAGACTATAGAATATAAGTAAGTCTATTTATAGAAAGACAAAGGAAATTCAAATTTTAGATTGTCCTTTGTCTTTTTTATTTGTATTTATCTGTCTTTTAATGGGAATGTGAATGATTCACTTAAAGTGACGGGGGCTTTCCTTAAATATAAGGTACGCTTTTCTTATGTTGCTAAAAGGGGCAGCATTCCTGTAATAAATGAAAATAAGCAAATAGAAGAAACATGGCAGTTGTGCGGCCGAGCATAGGTCGTATCATATAGCGGGTGGGATTCCCGCCGAGTAAGAACTAGCCATTCGTTCGTAGCGAGTCTAGGAGGACTGAGGGTAACGTTAGTCTTTATGCGTAGACAGTTAGGTGGAGCAGCCGTCAAGGCTGAGAATCTTATGGAGTGAAAGTCTCCTGTCATCAATTGACCGATTCGGATGACTAGCATATCCAATGCGTGGGGAGGTAACGAACTGCGTTCTGCTTGGAAGTAAAAGTCACGGCGGCCTATTCTACACAGAGAGGATAAGGTCGGAACAGTCTGTGTGGCGAGCAAACACAGAGGCCAGAAGGATTTAACGAATACTGCAATCCCGAAATCTACGCCCCTCAAAGAAACTGTTCGAGGGATATTTTGCTTAGCGTCGACCTTTGCCTGACGGGGGAAGACCGATGTCTTACGGGAAGAAACGGTCAAAAGCACCGTAAGAGCAGCCGGGGTATGGGTTCTGGCATCTGTGGAAAGATTTTCAGAGATAACGACGGGAAGGTCCTACTTCAAATTGGGAAGGTACTTACCAATAAAGACCTATCATATAAGAGGCTAATAGAAAATGGTAGGATGATTTAGGATTGGCGCATGAGGTCGTAGTAGCAATGAGGGAAGGGTAATGCCTTCTTAAGTGTAAGGAAATTACACTTCTATCAAGGTAACACCTGTGATAGGGCAAAGGACCTCTGGGCACTTGGAATGTTTAAGCATTATAGACTCAGAGCTATAAAGTATGTCTAAACTAACTTACAAGTAACCCTACAAATGATGGGGGAATATGTGTACCAACATTTAATCCTACGGTTGTATGGGAAGGCTGGTAGGTGATTAATCCAAGGTCAGAACCGGACTCGGGAAATCCGACCGTCCGGGATCGTAGGGGGGCTACAAGAAACGTGAATCATATTTGATTGCGCGCGCTAGTTTTCTACCCGACAGCGGGCCGAAAGCCATATGGTTGAAGGGGGTGAGCTCCATAAACGTTTCTATACTGAGAGGGCTGATGCCTTAACTGCGTGCAGAAAGCAACATTCTATCCTTTGTTAAAGGCAAGAAGGATAAACCCTCTCTGGAGTCAGAGACCTTGGCACGTTATACATCGATATGATACGGCAACTAAGGATACCCTATCGGTCTCTTCTTTTCTAAAAGAGTATGGTGTACAAGTGATAATAAGCAAGGAAACCAAATGCCGTTTAGGGATTCGGATAGCAGAATTAGCAAAGTATGATAGTAAAATGAAATTTACATCTCTTGGGCATTTATTAAATGAACAGTCACTTATTCAATGTCATTACCAGTTGCCGAACAAGAAGGCATCGGGTGTTAAGGGTACAACTAAAGTACAAGTCGCTGAAAGTCCGAAGGAAAACATCAAGGACTTGGTAAGTAGACTTAAAAACAAAAGTTATCGCCCAGTTCCGGTAAGACGAATGTATATCCCGAAGCTCAACTCAGACAAGAAAAGACCACTGGTAATACCGGAACACGAGGATTAAATTGTTCAAAAAGGTATTGCCAAAGTATATGAAAATGACTTTTTAAATTGTTCATTTGGCTTTCTGCCATATAAAAATGTCATGATGCGTTGTTAATACTAAACTTTTATAATGAGAAGAGAGCAGTAAGTTATATAGTAAGTGTAGATATCAAAGGTTTCTTTGATAATGTTGACCACAAATGGATGATGGAGTTCTTAAATCATAGGATAGCTGACCCAAACCTCCTGAGTATAATCAACAGATTTCGTAAAGGTGGTTATATGGAAGAAGGTAGGAAATACAAAACGGACACTGGTACACCGCAAGGTGGAGTGATAGCTCCTATCTTAACTAATATATATGCATTATGTTCTTACTTATGGTTTGAGATATTGGTTAGAAAGCGTTGTGAAGGATAAGCATACTTAGTGTAAGTTACGCAGATGATTTTGTATGTTGTTCTCAACATACAAGGGAAGCTGAACAGTTTAAAGTCCAGATTGAAGAAATTTAACTTGGAGATAGCGGAAGATAAAACGAAGGTTATTCCCTTCGGGAGGTTTGCAGAACATAATGCCGAACGAATAGGGAAAGGTAAACCTGAAACCTTTGATTTTCTTGGATTCACTCATTATTGCGGACAAGTAAACAAGGGAAGTTTCATTTTAAAAGGAAAACAAGTAGAAAGAAAGTCCAGGTAAAACTTAAATAGTCTAAAGAATGGTTAAAGCAGAACAGATAAGAACATTCAATTGATCAAGGATAGATTCAAACTGTTAACGACTTCAGAGAGAAAATAGAAAGTTTTCTATTTAAATGGCTAAATAGAAGGAGCCAAAGGGTATCCTTTACATGGGACAATTTTAGGCTCTGCCTTTATAAGTTTCCGCTTCCAACACGAAGGATTAAAGTTAACATAAATAATGGACAAACAAAAATAGGAATGCCTAGGCCCACAGCACTGATAAGCCTTCTAAATGATAATGACATGGAGTTATTTGCTAAAGATATAGAAGAACGCTTAATTAGATGTATTGATAAAAGTATCATGATAAATGGACTTACTTCTTAATGCCCTATATCCTTTTTACCGCTAAACTAATAGCGGTCTTTTTTATAAAATTTATTATTGACATTATACCTCATGGGGTATATTATAGATTTTGTCAGTGAAAATATTTCAACTGCTGATACTTTATAAATGAAAATCCTGACATAAAATGAAAAATTAAAACACTAATTATAAGTGACATCATTACATGATTATTTACTATAAAAAGAGGTGAACAAAATGGATTATAATGAACAAATAAAAAATAGAGTAAAACGTATAGAAGGGCAGTTAAGAGGAATTTTGAAAATGATGGAAGAGAATAAAGATTGCAAGGAAGTAATTACACAATTATCTGCATCAAGAACTGGAATTGACCGAACAATAGGATTGATTGTTAGTTCAAATTTAATTGAATGTGTTCGGGAAGCTGATAAAAATGGTGAGAATACAGAGGAATTAGTAAAAGAAGCTGTAAACCTACTTGTAAAAAGCAGATAAGAAAGAGTTGACACCTTCTCTTTTTTTAATTATTATTATACCCATAGGGGTATTGGTATTAGTATTAGAAAGGATGATTACTAGTGAAAATCGACAAATTGTTAGATGCAAAAGGATTAGCATGTCCGATGCCAATTGTAAAAACAAAGAAGGCAATGACTGAACTTGAAACTGGTCAAATATTAGAAATTCATACAACAGATAAAGGGGCAATAAATGATCTTTCAGCCTGGTCTAAAACAGTAGGTCACGAATTATTGAGTCAAAAAGAAGAAAATGGTGTATTGAAGTTTTGGATTAAAAAGGGATAATTTTTTGCTTTTTACAATACCCATGCGGGTATGGGTTAAATTAATACTGGAGGTAACAATATGACTGAAAAGAAAAAAACAACCATTGTACTATTTAGTGGTGATTATGATAAAGCAATGGCTGCTTACATTATAGCTAATGGTGCTGCAGCTTATGATCATGAAGTAACTATTTTTCACACTTTTTGGGGTTTAAATGCTTTACGTAAGGACGAAGATATTGCAGTAAAAAAAGGGTTTATGGAAAGAATGTTTGGCAAGATGATGCCTAGAGGTGCTGATAAAATGGGGTTATCCAAAATGAACTTTGCTGGAATGGGTCCTAAGCTGATTAAGGATATTATGAAAAAGCATAACGCTATGCCTTTACCACAATTAATTGAAATGGCTCAAGAACAAGATGTAAAACTTGTAGCTTGTACCATGACAATGGATTTATTAGGACTAAAACAAGAAGAGTTATTAGGTAACATAGAATATGCAGGTGTTGCTGCTTATTTAGCGGATGCTGAGGATGGAAATGTTAATCTATTTATCTAACTAGATAAAAGTAAAAGTTCTCTTGATTAAAGGAGGTTTTAATATGACATATTTAAATTATCTTGTCCTTGCATTGGTACTATTTTTCATAATGAGAAGGTTTTTACCAATAAAGGGAATTAACAATATTACCACTAATCAATTAAAAAAAGAAATAAATAATAAGAACAAACAATTTGTGGATGTTCGAACAAATGGAGAGTTTAAAGGAAACCATATTAAAGGTTTTAAAAATATACCACTCCATCAACTAGCTCAACTAGCAGAAAAAGACCTTTCAAAGGAAAAAGAAGTTATCGTAATTTGTCAAAGTGGAATGAGAAGTCAACGAGCAAGTAAAGTCTTAAAAAGGTTAGGTTTTAAAAACGTAACTAACGTCAAAGGTGGCATGGGTGCTTGGTTTTAAAATAAACAGAAGGAGAAGAACTAACTAATGAAACAAATGACTGTAAAAGAAGTAGAGGCTCTAATAAACGAAGGAAAGAAATTAAATATTATTGATGTGCGAGAGGTGGATGAAGTTGCCACTGGGAAAATACCAAGTGCTATAAATATCCCATTAGGTTTAGTTGAGTTTCGCATGCATGAATTAGATAAGACTATTGAATATATCATCGTTTGCCGTTCTGGTGCAAGAAGTGGTCGTGCCACACAATTCCTTGAAGATTATGGATTTAATGTGATTAATATGACTGGTGGAATGCTTGCTTGGGAAGGAAAAGTAGAATAAATTTTTTTAAAACTAATAATACCCTAACAGGTATAAGTAATGGAGGCTGAAAAATGGAGAACTTAAAAGCAAATACAATTTTAGATGCAAAAGGTTTAGCATGTCCGATGCCAATTGTTAAAACAAAAACAGAAATGAAAAACTTAGAGGCAGGGCAAGTATTGGAAGTTCAAGCGACGGATAAAGGCTCTAAAGCAGACATGAAAGCGTGGGCTGAAAGCACTGGACATCAATATCTAGGAACAATAGAAGTAGGGGAAGTGCTGAAGCATTATTTGCGTAAATCTTCTAATGAAGAATCGAATGAAAAAAAACACCCAAATATTATTAGCAATGAAGAACTAGAAAAGAAAATAGATGTGGATAAGAACATTGTAGTTATTGATGTTAGAGAAAATGCAGAATTTGCTTTTAACCATATTCCTAACGCTATTTCTATCCCATTGGGAGAATTGGAAAACAAAATGAATGTTTTAAACAAAAATGATGAAATTTATATAGTTTGTCGAACAGGAAATCGTAGCGATCTTGCTGCGCAAAAGTTAACTGAAAATGGATTTAATAATGTAATTAATGTTGAACAAGGTATGAGTCAATGGAGTGGGAAAACAAGTAGTATAAATGATTAAAAAATGGGGGAATTAACGATGAACAAAAAAGTAGCAATTATTGCAAGTAATGGTGGATTATTTGATGCTTATAAGGTTTTTAACATTGCAACTGCGGCAGCAGCAACTGATCAAGAAGTATCTGTTTTCTTTACTTTTGAAGGGTTGACTTGATTCATAAGGAAGCATATAAGCACTTAATCATGCCTGAAGGTAAAGAACAGCTTGCTGAAGGATTTATTAAAGCGAATGTACCTTCCATTCCAGAATTAGTGTCTATGGCAAAAGAAATGGGAGCTAATTTTATAGGCTGTCAAATGACAATGGATGTTATGGGATTAGAAAAAGAAAGTTTTGTCGATGGAATGGAAGTAGGCGGAGCAGTAACATTTTTGGAATTTGCAAAGGATGCAGATGTAACTTTAACTTTTAAATTTATATATTTTTTTAAATAAAATAATACCATAGGGGGTATAAAGGTGACTGTTTCTGTAATGACTTCAAAAGATGTGACGAAAAAAGTTTTTAATAAAGAAGAGTTGTTTATTCTTGATGTTCGTAATGAGAGTGATTTTAACGATTGGAAGATTGAAGGGGAAAACTTTGAATATTTAAATGTTCCTTATTTTGAATTACTTGATGGTGTGGATGAAATTATAGGTGAAATCTCCACTAAGAAAGAAGTACTAGTTGTTTGTGCAAAGGAAGGCTCATCTGTAATGGTAGCAGAAATGCTTTCTGATGTTGGATTAAATGTTTTCTATTTACAGGGTGGAATGAAGGCATGGAGTGAGCATTTAGAACCAGTTAAGATTGGTGACTTGAATGATGGTGGTGAAATTTATCAATTTGTTCGAGTAGGTAAAGGATGTCTATCCTACATGGTGTTATCAGAAGGAGAAGCAGTAGTAATCGATTCAACGCGTATGACGGATATCTATCTTGATTTTGCAGTAAGTATGGGAGTAAAAATTAGACACGTATTTGATACACACCTTCATGCTGACCATATTTCCGGAGGACGTACAATTGCAGAGAAAACTGGTGCTGACTATTGGTTACCACCTATGGATGCAACGGAAGTGACTTTTGCTTACCAACCATTAGAAAACGGAAATGATGTAACCCTTGGTAATACAACTATTAATATTACGGCTTTGTATTCACCTGGACATACGATTGGTTCTACTTCATTTATTGTGGATAATAAATACTTGCTGTCAGGTGATATTTTGTTCATTGATTCTATCGGAAGACCCGATCTGGCAGGTATGGCGGAAGACTGGGTCAGTGATTTAAGAGAGACTTTATATAAACGCTACAAAGAATTGTCAGAAGAACTAATTGTTCTACCAGCACACTTTATGATTATAGACGAGTTGAATGAGGATGGTAGTGTTGCAGAAAAACTTGGAAAATTGTTTACAAAAAATCATGGACTGAATATCGATGATGAAAATAAGTTTAGAAATTTAGTAACAGAAAACTTGCCGCCACAACCAAATGCATATCAAGAAATTCGTGAAACAAATATGGGGAAAATTAACCCGGAATTAGATAAACAACGTGAGATGGAAATTGGACCTAACCGTTGTGCCGTTCGTTAATTATAAAATAGGAGGAATAACAAATGGATTCAAATAAAGTATTAGATGCTAAAGGCTTAGCGTGCCCAATGCCGATTGTAAAGACAAAAAAAGCAATGGGAGATATTTACACAGGTGAAGTATTAGAAGTCCATACAACGGATAAAGGAGCGCTAAACGATTTAACAGCCTGGGCTAAATCGGGAGGACATGATTTATTAAAGCATGAAAACGAAAATGGAGTGTTAAAATTCTGGATTAAAAAGGGTTGAAAATAAAGGGGACCAATAAGGTTCCCTTTTTCTAAAGAGGTGTAACAAAATGGATATAACTTTTATAGCTACAATTTTTGTTATTGGATTTGTTGGTTCTTTTATTTCTGGGATGTTAGGAATTGGTGGTGCTATCATCAACTATCCCATGTTGCTATATATACCAGTAATGTTAGGCGTAGGACATTTTACAGCACATGAAGTTTCAGGAATTACAGCCATACAAGTATTTTTTGCGACACTCGGAGGTGTTTTAGCCTATCGTAAGGATGGATTTCTAAATAAGAAGTTAATCATTTACATGGGAGTAAGCATTTTATTTGGAAGCTTTATTGGTGGACTTAGTTCTACTCATATGCCGGAGAATGGAATTAATATTGTTTATGGAATCTTAGCTCTTATTGCCGTCATTATGATGTTTCTTCCTAAAAGAGGGGTCGAGGATGTTCATTTTGATCAAGTAAAGTTTAACAAATGGCTTGCATCCTTGTTTGCATTCATAGTGGGTATTGGTGCAGGGATTGTAGGTGCAGGAGGAGCATTTCTGTTAGTCCCTATTATGCTAGTAGTCCTAAAAATACCGACAAGAATGACAATTGCATCCTCCTTGGCCATTACATTGATTTCATCTATAGGAGCTGTTTCAGGGAAAATCTCAACAGGAAATATACCAATACTACCTGCTTTTATTATGGTTGTGGCAAGCTTAATTGCTTCGCCTATAGGTGCCTACATGGGTAAAAAATTGAATGCAAAAGTGTTACAAGGCACAATGGGTCTATTAATTTTAGCAACAGCAGTGAAGACTTGGTTCTCTATCTTATAAACTTAATTAACTGAAAGTGTCCTAGTAACTTTAAAGCTGGATTAAATTTTGCTTTTCATGATGAAAAAAAACTGTTGATCATTATTTAGAAATAAGTTCCAAAACAAATAAAGAATATATTAAAGAGTAATATAAAAGAGCGGCCAGTGACGAACAAAACCATAAGTTTGGTTTCTATATTTTCTAAAGTAATACTCATTGCTCATAAATGTAAGTTGAAATAGACTTGATTCTACTCTTTATCTATGAGTGAACTAATAATGTCATTATAGTAATCAATATAAAGGTTGTTTTGTGCAAGTAAAACAGCAATTTGAAATTAATATCCGATTCCTGCTCGATTTTGTCAAGTTCTGTAGATGAAAATGGGATGCTTGGATTAATTACGTTCGAATAGTAATGGACTGTCCAAGTATCTTGGTTTACTTTTCCTTCTTTTTCTTCTAATTCTGCGATTGCTGCTAGCCATTGATTTTGATGCATAGTATCACGAGCAATTAGAAATGATAACATATCTCGTACTCCATGATCAGAAGTCATTTCGTATAAGCGGACAACCTGGAGTCTACCTTGTGACTCAGCATTTAAATTAGATCTAAAGTCAGCAAGCAGATTGCCACTAGCTATAGTATAGCGTACTGTGCAAGGATACCCAACACTATCATTAGGACTGGCTCCTAGTCCATTTACTATAGCATGTTGTGGATTCATTCCACCCATTACACTAGCAATAATAGGATCTTTTGCTGCTGCTTCTTGTTCTTCTACAGGAGCTTTGTCAAGTAACTGTGCAATCCTTCTGTGTCTATGTCTAATAACATATCACGGTATTTTTTTTCACCGCAACAATTCCAACCTTGGAACAAATACTGCATCATGACAGAGATTTCTCCATATTGCCCGTCTAATACTTCTTGTAACTTTTTAGCATATACAGGACCTGGTCTATCTGGTTTTGCTCTATACTGCAATTCTTTTACATGAAAAAAAAATTGGCACCTCCTTTGTTTTTCATTAATTTATTATCCGTAAAATAAATTTCATATACATGGAGTTAGTATAGTTTTATGGACACAATTTAATTAAGTCCTTACAATTATTTTGAGAGGATGTGTCCGAATTGGAACGTAAACCTGCAGGCAAAAAATATAACGATGATTTTAAGAAAACGATTGTGGATTTGTATCATTCCTGCAGCCCGGTTAAAGAATTAAGCAGCGAATATGGCGTATCAGAAGTAACGATTTATAAATGGGTGAAAGACTTTACCCCTATTGGTTCAGAAAAAGAGGCGCTGACACCAAAAGAGTTAGCCGAGATTCAGAAAGAAAACCTTCGGTTAAAACAGGAGGTAGAAATCCTAAACATACTAAGATTAGTAGTACAGGCCGAGAGATTGGTTTGGACTACTATTTTTTTATATAGTAGAAGTGAAGAACAGGCCGAAGCCTTTTTGGGATCTGGAATCCGTATCTTAAACTGGCCTGCTTCACTTACCTTATTTGAATCAGGTTTGAGTATGTTGGATCCTTTGAGATCGTGTATAAGAAATGGGAATCAATAAGTGTAAAGTGGAGACTTCAATATTACTATATTAGGAGAAGACAAATGAAACATGTTATTGCGTTTGATGTCAGTATGGGCAAAAGTTACATGGTTATTTATAATGCATTAAAACACTGTGTATTCGAAGGAGAAATCAACCATTATCGTACAGAGTTTGAGGAGCTAAAGAAAAAGATTGACGATTTGACCGAAGGTTATGAAGAACAGCCTGAAATCGTGTTTGAAGCAACTGGTATCTATTCCAGGGTGTTGGAGCGTTTTATGAATGAGAATTACTACACTTACTGTCTTTTGAACCCATTGGAAGCGAAATTACAATGTGATTCCTTGCGGATTCATAAAACGGATAAGAGTGATGCGCATCGACTAGCGCTTACTCACTTTACGATAGACAGAAGAAAAAAAGAAGATTCCAATGATCTTCTTCAACAATTGAAATCGCTCTCGAGATATTATAGTGAACTGGACGATGAGTTATCCATTGTTCGCAGCCGTATGCATAAAGTGATTCAGTTAACGTTCCCGGAACTGGAGAAAATTTTTACTAGTAAATCGGAATTGTTTTTAAATATGGTTCAGTTGTTTCCCCATCCAGAGTTTCTCCAAGGTCTTTCAAAAACGGTAATCAAAAATAAGGTTCGTAAGAACACCAATAAAAATATTTCATTAGCAGTAGCGGAAAGAAAGGTGCTTGATCTATTTGAAGTTGCCAAGCACTCTTATCCAGCAGTTTCTTCGACGGACGTTTTATGCGAACAACTCAGATCTTATGCAAGAAGGTATCAGGAACTTCTTCGTGAGAAGGAACAGTGTATAAAAAATATGATACCGCTGGCTGAAACTCGTAAGGAATATAAAATCATTCTCAGCTTTCCAGGGATTGGTCCTAATACAGCCGTTCGACTTATCGCAGAAATCGGTGATATTCACCGGTTCGATAACCCTAAACAGCTGAACGCTTTTGCGGGTATTGATATACGGCGCTTTCAATCAGGAAAAACCTTTTTCAAAGACAAAATTAACAAGCGAGGGAATAAACATTTGCGAAAGCTACTCTTCCTTATTATTCAAAATATGATTAGGCTCCGTCGTTTTGGACAAAAACACTTGTCGAGTATTATGATAAATTAAAAACGCAACCTTATAACAAATGTCATAAAGTTGCGTCTATTGCTTGTGTGAATAAGCTGTTGAAGAACCTCTTCTATCTTACTGCACACAATATGAGCTATGATTACCGGTTGGCCACCAAATCATAGCTTATAAACATATTAGCATATTCAAACGAACCTAGTAAAAAATTGAAGTCGACTAGGTTTATTTGTCATCCCTTTCACAGCCTAACCCGCTTTACCTTATGTGAATAACCTTTTCATTTTAAAATGTTATTCACAAAAACATAAATAACCCATTGACTAACCGTAAGAAAAAAGGCTATGGCCATATTCGCGAAAAAGTAACCGAATCAGAGCTCATCGATTTTATCGAGGAACACAAGGATCAATATCCCGTCCAGAAAATGTGCGAAGTACTGGCCGTGCCAAGAAGCAGCT
>NZ_RZTZ01000021.1 GCF_004005475.1 Niallia taxi
ACATAATAGTCTGGTGGCGATAGCGAGAAGGTCACACCCGTTCCCATACCGAACACGGAAGTTAAGCTTCTCAGCGCCGATGGTAGTTGGGGGCTCTCCCCCTGTGAGAGTAGGACGTCGCCAGGCACCCAAGGCCTTAAAAGCATTAGCTTTTAAGGCCTTTTTATGTATTTATAAAGATTTTAAACATACATCTAAGATATTTCCCCTCTAAATCCCTTCATTTTCTAAGATTAATTCTGCAGAGTCTATAGCTCTCACTTGATAATCGATTCAAATCAGACTATAGTATATATAATTTAATCGTAAAAACTTACTGTTCATTAATAAAAGTTCGCCCCTTTCAGGTTTGAGATTGAGTAATAATGGGAAAATTAATAAAACATCAATCTTGCTAAAAATCTTTTTTATCATGTATAATTATAGTCAAATATAGTCAAAGTCAGAAGGGGGAGGCTTGGTGAGAAATATTTCGGATATAATTGAGAATTATTTAAAACAAGTGTTAGAGATGAGCGGAAAATCACTTGTTGAAATTAAAAGAAGTGAAGTTGCCGATAGGTTTGATTGTGTACCATCACAAATAAACTATGTCATCAATACTCGATTTACAATTGAAAAAGGATACATGGTTGAAAGTAAACGAGGTGGAGGCGGCTTCATCCGAATAATGAAGGTGCAATCACATGATTCCGCTGATCTCATTGACCAATTACTTTCCCTAATACAAAGTCGAATACCTCAAAGCAGTGCAGAAGACGTTATTTTCCGGCTCGTTGAAGAAGAGGTAATTAATGAACGAGAAGCGAAAATAATGCTGAGTGTAATTGACCGCTCTGTGCTGTACCTTGACCTTCCATATAGAGATGAATTAAGAGCAAGACTTTTAAAGGCAATGTTAACAACATTAAAATATAAATAAGAATGTTAGCTGTGAGGTGAAAGCATGAACTGTTCAGAATGTCAGCAAAGGCCTGCAACACTTCATTTTTCTAAAACCATTAATGGTAATAAAATCGAGTTTCATCTGTGTGAATATTGTGCTAAAGAAAAGGGCGACTTATTTGTTGCAAATGAATCTCCTGGATTTTCATTTAACAGCCTTTTAGCCAGTTTGCTAAATATGGAGCCTAGCTTTCAGCAAATTAAGCATGATACTTACCAAAAAGAAGCGGATCTTCAATGCAAGGAATGCTCTATGACTTTCCCACAGTTCACGAAGATAGGAAGATTTGGCTGTCCAAATTGCTATGATACATTCAAGGACAGATTACAACCTATATTCAAAAGACTTCATGGCGGAAATGTTGAAAATAAAGGCAAGGTTCCTGCAAGAGTTGGAGGCCATATTCTAATTAAAAAGGAAATTGGTAAGCTACGAGAACACTTAAAGGAACTTATTATCCAGGAAGAGTTTGAAAAGGCTGCTGAAGTCAGAGATGACATTAGAAAAAAAGAAAAACAACTGGTAACTTTTGATGAGAGGGGAGAGTAGGAGTGTCTTTTGAAAAATTCATTAATAATGCAAAAACATCCTGGATGTGTTCAGATGGACCTGACTCTGATATTGTACTAACCTCTCGAATAAGATTAGCCAGGAATATAAACACATTAAGGTTTCCAATCCTGTTTTCAAATGAGGAAGCAGAATCCGTGATTCATAAGGTTAGTGAAAAGCTTGCTGACCAATCAAATGAAAAAGTTGAAAATTTAGAGCTATTGAAGATGGAAGAACTTCAACAACTTGAAAAAAGGGTGCTTGTTGAAAAGCATCTAATCAGTCCTCTTCTTGCTAATGAAGCAGTCTATGGAGCGTGTGTTCTATCAGACGATGAAGAAGTAAGTATTATGCTTAATGAAGAGGATCATATTAGAATCCAGTGCATCAAACCTGGACTACAAGTAATGGAGGCTTTAGATAAAGCAAACGATATAGATAATTGGTTAGAAGAATCTATAGATTATGCATATCACCTTGAATTAGGGTATTTAACGAGTTGTCCCACAAATATAGGCACAGGTTTAAGGGCCTCTGTCATGATGCATCTCCCAGGGATGGTCTTAACCCAGCAGATGAATAGAATTATACCAGCCATTAGTCAATTAGGGCTTGTTGTAAGAGGAATTTACGGGGAGGGCAGCGAAGCTTTAGGGAATATATTTCAAATCTCCAACCAAATTACATTAGGCAAATCAGAAGCAGATATAGTAGAAGAATTAAAAAGTGTAGTACTTCAGCTAATTGAGCAAGAAAGAGCTGCAAGAGAGGCATTAGCAAGAACTTCAAACATACAATTAGAAGATAGAGTTTTCCGATCATATGGAATCCTCTGCAACAGCCGAATCATTGAAACAAAAGAAGCAGCTAAATGCTTATCAGATCTTCAATTGGGAATCGACCTGGGTTTTATTAAAAATGTCTCAAAAGGTATACTTAACGAGCTGCTTATCTTGACTCAGCCTGGTTTTCTCCAGCTTTATTCAGGCGGGCAGATGAATCCAAATGATCGCGACATTCGCCGCGCATCCTTAATAAGAGAAAGATTATTGTTGGAAACAGAGTAATTATATAATTGGGAGGATGACATTATGATGTTTGGACGTTTTACAGAAAGAGCACAAAAGGTATTAGCACTTTCTCAAGAAGAGGCAATCCGCTTAGGACATAACAATATTGGAACAGAACATATTTTGCTTGGATTAGTCCGCGAGGGAGAAGGCATTGCTGCAAAGGCATTGCAAGCTCTTGGGCTAGGACCTGAAAAAATTCAAGAAGAAGTTGAAAATCTTATTGGCCGTGGGCAAGAGGGCTCTCAAACAATTCATTATACTCCTAGAGCAAAAAAGGTAATTGAACTATCTATGGATGAAGCAAGAAAGCTTGGTCACTCCTATGTAGGAACAGAACATATTCTCCTTGGACTTATCCGTGAAGGAGAAGGTGTAGCAGCACGTGTATTGAATAATGTAGGTGTAAGTCTAAATAAAGCAAGACAGCAGGTACTCCAGCTGCTTGGAAGCAGTGAATCAGGTGGCCATCAAGGAAGCTCTGCTGCAAGTGCAAATACTCCAACACTAGATAGCCTTGCGAGAGATTTGACTGCGATTGCAAGAGAAGGCAGCCTTGATCCGGTTATCGGCAGAAGCAAGGAAATTCAACGTGTTATTGAAGTATTGAGCAGAAGAACAAAGAATAATCCAGTATTAATCGGGGAGCCTGGTGTCGGTAAAACGGCTATAGCAGAAGGCTTGGCTCAACAAATTGTTCAAAATGAAGTTCCTGAGATTTTGAGAGATAAACGGGTTATGACTTTAGATATGGGTACTGTTGTGGCAGGAACAAAGTACCGAGGTGAGTTTGAAGATCGCTTGAAAAAGGTGATGGATGAAATCCGCCAAGCAGGAAACATCATCTTATTCATTGACGAGTTGCATACGTTAATTGGAGCAGGTGGAGCAGAAGGTGCTATCGATGCATCCAACATATTAAAGCCGTCATTAGCAAGAGGAGAGCTGCAATGTATTGGTGCAACTACACTTGATGAATACCGCAAGTATATTGAAAAAGATGCAGCATTAGAAAGACGATTTCAGCCAATCACAGTTGATGAGCCAACAATGGAAGAGTCTATTCAGATTCTTAAAGGATTGCGTGACAGATATGAAGCACATCACCGAGTTTCCATTATTGATGAAGCAATTGAAGCAGCTGTAAAATTATCAGATCGTTATATTTCAGACCGCTTCTTGCCAGATAAAGCGATTGATTTAATCGATGAAGCTGGTTCGAAAGTAAGATTAAGATCTTATACAACTCCTCCTAATTTAAAAGAATTAGAGGTTAAACTAGAAGAGGTACGTAAAGAGAAGGATGCATCTGTTCAAAGTCAGGAATTTGAAAAGGCTGCTTCATTACGCGATACAGAGCAAAGACTTCGTGAACAGCTAGAAGAAACGAAGAAAAATTGGAAAGAGAAACAAGGTCAGGAAAATACAGAAGTGACAGTTGAAGATATTGCAAGTGTCGTATCAAGCTGGACTGGAATTCCTGTATCAAGATTGGCACAAACAGAAACTGATAAGCTTCTTAATATGGAAAGCATTCTTCATAACAGAGTAATCGGTCAAGAGGAAGCAGTAAAAGCAATCTCTAAAGCTGTAAGAAGAGCAAGAGCAGGTTTAAAGGATCCAAAACGTCCAATCGGCTCCTTCATTTTCTTAGGTCCAACAGGTGTTGGTAAAACAGAGCTTGCCCGTGCCCTTGCTGAATCAATGTTTGGAGACGAGGATGCGATGATTCGTATTGATATGTCTGAGTATATGGAGAAGCATTCCACTTCTAGACTAGTAGGTTCACCTCCAGGATATGTGGGTTATGAGGAAGGCGGACAGCTTACTGAAAAAGTAAGAAGAAAACCTTATTCAGTTGTACTTTTAGATGAAATAGAAAAAGCCCACCCTGATGTTTTCAACATCCTATTGCAAGTGTTAGAAGATGGGCGCTTAACTGACTCTAAAGGTCGAACAGTAGACTTCAGAAATACTGTGCTCATTATGACATCAAATGTTGGTGCATCTGCATTAAAATCAAATAAATATGTAGGCTTCAATATTCAGGACGGAGAACAAGACTATAAGGATATGAAAGGGCGTGTGATGGAAGAGCTGAAAAGAGCATTCCGTCCAGAGTTCTTGAACCGTATAGATGAAATTATTGTATTCCATTCCTTAGAGAAGAAACATCTTCAAGAAATCGTTTCTCTAATGGCGGACCAGTTAGTTAGCAGACTTAAAGAGCAAGATATTAATCTTACTATTACAGATGCAGCTAAAGCGAAGATTGCTGAAGAAGGTTATGACCCTGAATACGGAGCAAGACCATTGCGCAGGGCTATTCAGAAGCATATTGAGGACCGTCTGTCAGAAGAGCTCCTTAAAGGTACTGTCTTAAATGGTCAGCATATTGATTTAGATGTAGCTGATGGGGAATTCACTGTAAATGTGAAGGACGCACAGCAATTGACAAACTTGCAAAAATAACAGTTAATATCATAAATGGCACACGTTTTACTATTGCGTGTGCCATTTGTTCTTTATAGGGGCCTTAAAAGGTTACCTGATTGACAAAAGGTAAGGAGATACAAGAATGGCGAAAAGAAAGACTAAATTCTTATGTCAGGAATGCGGCTATGAATCTGCAAAATGGATGGGTAAATGTCCTGGCTGTGGAAATTGGAATACAATGGTGGAGGAAGTTGAAAAAGCACCAGCACAGAGAAAAGGTGCCTTTGCTCATTCTCAAGGTATGACGTTAGCTGCTAAGCCCATCCCTGTTACAAGCATTGAAACAGTTAATGAACCTAGAATAAAAACAGACTTAGGAGAGCTTAACCGCGTTTTAGGTGGTGGTGTAGTGCCTGGTTCCCTTGTCCTAATTGGAGGAGATCCCGGGATCGGAAAGTCGACGCTGCTTCTTCAGGTGTCCGCTCAACTAGCACTGAAAAAACAATCTGTCCTATATGTTTCAGGTGAGGAATCTCAAAAACAAACAAAATTAAGAGCAGACAGGCTTGGAGTAATGTCTGATCAGCTTCTTGTATATTCAGAGACTAATTTAGAGGAAATCAGCAGAACAATAGAAAATTCAAAGGTTGATTTTGTCGTTATAGATTCTATCCAAACAATTTTTCATCCAGAAGTCACATCTGCTCCAGGAAGTGTTTCTCAAGTGCGGGAGTGTACGGCTGAGCTAATGAGGATAGGAAAGACGAAAGGGATTGCTATCTTTATCGTTGGTCATGTGACGAAGGAAGGTTCTATTGCTGGTCCAAGGCTGCTTGAGCATATGGTAGACACTGTTCTATATTTTGAAGGGGAAAGACACCACACATACAGAATATTAAGAGCAGTAAAAAACCGTTTCGGATCTACAAATGAAATGGGCATATTTGAAATGAAAGAATTTGGGCTGGAGGAAGTGGAAAATCCTTCGGAAATTTTCCTGGAGGAACGCTCACAAGGTGCTGCTGGTTCGACAGTTGTTGCTTCTATGGAAGGAACAAGACCAGTACTTGTTGAGATTCAAGCTCTTATTTCTCCAACAAGCTTTGGAAATCCAAGGCGTATGGCAACAGGGATAGATCATAATCGTGTGCCGCTGTTAATGGCTGTTCTTGAGAAAAGGGTAGGAATGCTTCTCCAAAACCAAGATGCCTATTTAAAGGTTGCAGGAGGGGTTAAGCTTGATGAACCAGCAATTGACTTAGCTATTGCAGTTAGTATTGCATCCAGCTTTAGAGATAAGACAACCAGAGCAACTGATTGTATTATCGGGGAAGTTGGGTTAACTGGAGAAGTGCGTCGAGTATCTAGGATTGAACAAAGAGTTCAGGAAGCGGCTAAATTGGGATTCGAGCGTGTTATATTGCCTGCCAATAACCTATCTGGTCTCAAGGCCCCTGAAGGTATTCAGCTAATAGGTGTCAGCTCTGTCGGAGAGGCGTTAAAGGCAGCATTAGGAGAATAACTGTCTTTCATAAAAAAACATTTGATGTTGCATTATTGGTATGATAAAATGTAATGTTTAAATAATTTGACAGTGAATTACCAATAATGCTACTCTAAAAATAGCCAAAAAAGAACAAAAAGTTTGCTAATTAACTTTTTCATTACAAATAAAAAAATTCTCTGTAATATTAGGTTTCAAATTCGGGAATTTGTTTATAATGTGAAAGAGGAGGTGTAAGTATTGTTAAGACGGATTGTACAGGCATGTTTTTTAATTATTGGGGGTACTTTAGGAATAGTCTTTATTCCTGATTTATTAAATATGGTTAATCTAAATCATAATTTAATAAATAACCCTTACGTATCGGCAATACTTGGTGCCATTATTTTTTATTTTATTACTTTATGGGCGATAGATTATATTGTTAATTTTATCAAGTTGGTGGAAGAAACCCTTGTAAAGGCTCCAATCACTGATATTATTTTCGGAAGTGTCGGTTTAGCTTTCGGACTGATATTGGCCTTTTTGATAGGCTATGCACTTACCGCCATAAAAGTACCGTTAATCAATACGGTCGCGCCTATTCTTTTAACTTTACTTTTTGGCTATTTAGGTTTTCAAGTAGGATTCAAAAAGAGAGACGAGCTATCCAATCTTTTTGCGGCTAGAAAGAAAAAATCAAATGAAGAAGAAGTATTAAAAACAGAAAAGGGCAAGCTGAAAATACTAGATACAAGTGTCATTATTGACGGAAGAATCGCTGATATCTGCCAAACTGGTTTTCTTGAAGGAACGATTGTGATACCTCAATTTGTGCTTGGAGAATTGCAGCATATAGCTGATTCATCTGATGCATTGAAACGAAACAGAGGTAGAAGAGGACTAGATATTCTCAACCGTATTCAAAAGGAACTTGCAATTAAGGTAGAGATATATGAAGGCGATTTTGAAGAGATTACAGAAGTGGACAGCAAGCTTGTAAAGCTGGCTAAAATAACAAATGGTGTTGTGGTTACAAATGACTTTAACTTAAACAAAGTTTGTGAATTACAGCAAGTAGCTGTTCTTAATATTAATGATTTAGCTAATGCTGTTAAACCAGTGGTGCTTCCAGGTGAAGAAATGAAGATCCTTATTATTAAGGACGGTAAAGAACATAATCAAGGTGTAGCCTACTTAGATGACGGCACAATGATCGTTGTAGAGGAAGGTCGCAATTTTATCGGAAAACATATTGATGTCCTTGTAACGAGTGTTTTACAGACATCTGCAGGAAGAATGATTTTTGCAAAACCGAAATTATTAGAAAAAGCATTGTAATGGATGGGAGTTTGTTTTATGGCTTATGAAGTCATTATACCGGCCGCGGGTCAGGGGAAAAGAATGGGAGCAGGAAAAAATAAACTGTTTCTCAAAATAGACGGTCTGCCAGTTTTTATTCATACTTTAAAGGTATTCGAAAAGGATGAAAACTGCAGTAAGATTTGGCTGGTGACCAGCCCCCAGGATAAACAAGAGATGCATTCACTAATAAAAAGGAATAAAATAACGAAAATTGCTGCTATTGTTGATGGTGGAGATGAAAGACAATATAGTGTATACAATGCTGTAAAAGAAATTTCTAAAGATGCTATTGTATTAGTCCATGATGCCGCCAGACCATTCATTGATGTTCACCAAATGAAGGAATTGACAGAAGTTGCAGCAACGAATGGAGCAGCTGTCTTAGCAGTCCCGATTAAAGATACCGTTAAAAAGGTAACAGGTGACACAGTCGAAGAGACAGTAGATCGTTCTAGCTTGTGGGCTATCCAAACCCCACAAGCTTTTCGTATTTCCTTATTAAAAGAGGCTCATGAAAAAGCAATTCGTGAGGAGTTTCTCGGTACAGATGATGCTAGTCTTGTAGAAAGATTGGGGCATAATGTAAAAATAGTCATGGGTAACTATGACAATATAAAATTAACGACACCAGAGGATTTATATTTTGCTGAAGCAATCATTCAGAAATATAAAGTCTAAATATAACAGCAAAAGGAGTACATAATATGTTACGAATAGGACAAGGCTTTGATGTGCATCAATTAGTAGAGGGAAGACCACTCATCATTGGCGGCATTGAAATTCCACACGAAAAGGGTCTACTTGGGCACTCAGATGCAGATGTACTTTTACATACTATAGCAGATGCTTGTTTAGGAGCAATTGGAGAAGGAGATATCGGCAAGCATTTTCCTGATACAGATCAAGCTTTTAAGGACTTTGATTCGGCAATTCTGTTAAAAGAGGTCTGGAGCCTGGTGAAATCCAAAGGTTATGAATTAGTTAATGCTGATTGCACCATCATGGCACAGCAGCCTAAAATGGCTCCACATATTAAAGCAATGCAATCAAGGATTGCTGAACTGTTAGAAACAGAACAGGAAAATGTCAATGTAAAGGCAACGACGACTGAAAAACTAGGATTTACTGGAAGAGGAGAGGGCATTGCTTCATTAGCAGTAGTCCTTTTACAGAGAAAAGTACAGTAACACTCTTTTAATGGAAAATACTAAATGATAGAATAAACAAGAAATAGGTTGAAACAAAATCAAGGAGGCAGAACCATGACTAACGAAATACGTGTTCGTTATGCCCCAAGTCCAACGGGACATTTGCACATAGGGAATGCACGTACTGCATTATTTAATTATTTATATGCACGCAATTTGGGTGGGAAGTTTATTATCCGAATTGAGGATACAGATAAAAAACGCAATATTGAAGGTGGAGAGCAAAGCCAATTAAAGTACTTGAAATGGCTTGGCATTGACTGGGATGAAAGCGTAGATGTTGGTGGAGAATTTGGACCATACCGCCAATCTGAGCGAAATGATATTTATAAGAAATATTACACAGAATTGCTTGATCGAGGATTAGCATATAAATGCTATTGCACAGAAGCTGAAATTGAAGCAGAGCGTGAAGAACAAGTTAACAACAATGAGACACCTAAATATTCAGGTAAATGCCGTCACTTGACAAAGGAAGAACAAGCGAAGCTAGAGGCAGAAGGCAGACAGCCGAGCATTCGCATCAAGGTTCCAGAGAATGTTGTTTATGAGTTCGAAGATATGGTTAAAGGTTCCGTTTCGTTTGAATCAGAAACAATTGGCGATTATGTTATCGTTAAAAAGGATGGCACACCAACATATAACTTTGCGGTAGCTATTGATGACCATCTAATGGAAATCTCTCATGTTCTTAGAGGAGATGACCACATTACAAATACACCAAAACAGTTAATGGTTTATGATGCACTTAACTGGAAAAGACCGATTTTCGGACATATGACTTTAATTGTCAATGAAAGCAGAAAGAAATTAAGCAAACGTGATGAGTCGATCATTCAATTTATCGAGCAATATGAAGAGCTTGGCTACTTGCCAGAAGCGCTTTTCAATTTCATTACACTGCTAGGCTGGTCTCCAGAAGGTGAAGAGGAACTATTTACGAAGGAAGAGTTCATCAAAATCTTTGATGCTGCAAGATTATCGAAGTCACCAGCTTTATTTGACCAGAATAAGCTAGCATGGATGAACAACCAATACATTAAAAAGGCCGACTTAAACAAAGTTATTGAATTAGCATTGCCACATCTTATTAAAGCTGGACTTGTGCAAGAGAACCGTTCCATTGAAGAAGAGCAATGGGTTAATAACCTAATTGGCTTATATCAAGAACAAATGAGCTGTGGTGCTGATATTGTCGGACTGTCTTCATTATTCTTCAGTGAAGATATTCAGTATGATGAAGAAGCAAAAGAGGTTTTAGCTGGTGAGCAAGTGAAGGATGTTCTCTCTGCCTTTAAGGAAGAGCTTGCTAACTTAACGGATTGGAATGCAGATAATATTAAAGCTGCTATAAAAAGTGTTCAAAAGGCAACAGGCCAAAAAGGCAAGAACTTATTTATGCCAATTCGTGTAGCTGCAACTGGTCAAACTCATGGTCCAGATCTGCCAAAAGCAATTGAATTGCTTGGAGCTTCTAAGATTGAAAAAAGATTATTATCACTAATTAGTTAACATTCTGATAAAAATGTAATATAGTAAAGAAAAAACGTCTATATAACAAAAACGTAGAAGAGGAAAAGTAAAAAAAGGATGCTTATTAGAGAGAATCATCATCGGCTGAAAGTGGTTCAAGCCTCTCCTTTTTTGAAGTGCCCCTCTGAGTCCTGTATTGAACAACTAAGCATAGGCAGAGTAATAGCCTAGGACTTTGGTTTAGTAAATAGAGGCGGTACCTAACCGTTAACAAGGTTTAAGTGGAGATTATTGCCTAGGGAATAATCTAAACAGAGTGGAACCGCGCGTAAAAGCGTCTCTGTCTTTTGGGACAGAGACGCTTTTTTTTATGTAGTTCGTTATTATAAATAAAGCTGAGATAGAAGTTAGTCGGCTTTCATGTAAATAGAGGATGAATTGGGAGGGTTAAAATGTTTAAGCGCATTAAAGAAGATATATCAGTAGTATTTGAACAAGATCCGGCAGCGAGAAGCTCAATTGAAGTAATACTTACTTACTCTGGATTACACGCAATTTGGCATCATCGCATTGCGCATCATTTCTATAAACATAGATGGTATTTTCTAGCCCGTACAATATCTCAATTCAGCCGTTTACTAACTGGAATAGAAATACATCCAGGTGCAACAATCGGAAGAAGACTCTTCATTGACCATGGCATGGGAGTTGTTATAGGGGAAACTTGTGAAATAGGCGATAATGTCACGATATTTCAAGGGGTAACCTTAGGGGGAACAGGGAAAGAGAAAGGAAAGAGGCATCCAACCGTTAATGATAATGCTCTGATTGCAACAGGAGCAAAGGTATTAGGATCAATAATTATTGGAGAAAATGCAAAAATTGGTGCCGGGTCTGTCGTTTTGAAAGATGTGCCACCTAATTCTACCGTTGTAGGTATTCCTGGGACTGTAGTGGTGCAGGATGGTATTAGGATCAAAAAAGACTTAAACCATTCCGATTTACCTGACCCGTTTGCAGAGCGAATGAAGGAACTTGAGAATGAGTTGCTTCATTTAAAAAATGAATTGAATGAGTTGAAAAAGGAAGGGAGACATAGATAATGTCTATTCAAATTTATAATACATTATCAAGGGAAAAGGAAGAGTTTGTCCCATTAGAAGAGGGTAAGGTTAAAATGTACGTTTGCGGTCCAACGGTATACAATTATATCCATATTGGAAACGCAAGACCTGCCATTGTATTTGATACAGTAAGGAGATATCTAGAATTTAGAGGATATGATGTTAACTTTGTTTCTAATTTCACTGATGTTGACGATAAACTTATCAGAGCTGCCAATGAGTTAGGTGAAGAGGTTCCTGCAATTGCAGACCGCTTTATTGAAGCATATTTTGAAGATGTTACTGCATTGGGCTGCAAAAAAGCAGATACTCATCCGCGTGTAACAGAAAGCATGGACATCATTATTGAATTTATCGAGGCACTGATAGAGAAAGGCTATGCTTATGAGTCTGAGGGAGATGTGTATTACCATACAAGGAAGTTTGAGGGGTATGGTAAATTATCTCATCAATCAATTGATGAACTGAAGTCTGGTGCGAGAATAGCTGTTGGAGAGAAAAAACAGGATTTTCTTGATTTTGCGCTATGGAAGAATGCGAAAGAAGGAGAGATTTCTTGGGATAGTCCATGGGGGCAAGGAAGACCTGGCTGGCATATAGAGTGCTCAGCAATGGTTAAGAAGTATTTAGGAGACACAATTGATATCCATGCAGGAGGACAGGATTTAGCCTTCCCTCATCATGAGAACGAAATTGCCCAATCTGAGGCATTATCCGGAAAGACATTTGCAAACTATTGGATGCACAACGGATATATTAATATAGATAATGAAAAAATGTCCAAATCCTTAGGTAACTTTATTACAGTTCACGATATTCTGAAGATTCATGATCCACAAGTATTAAGATTCTTCATGCTGTCAGTTCATTACCGTAACCCAATCAATTACAGTGAAGAAGTATTAGAGAATACAAGAGCTGGATTGGAACGAATCAGAACTTCTTATGACAATCTGTTGCATCGTAAGGTTACAAGTACTGACTTAACGGATACAAATGAAGAGTGGTTAAATAAGATTAACAGCTTACATGAACAGTTTATCACAAGCATGGATGACGATTTTAATACGGCTAACGGAATTTCTGTTCTTTTTGAGCTTTCACAACAAGCGAACTATTACTTGCTGGAAAAGACTACGTCTGCTACAGTCATTAATGCTTTCATAAAAGAGTTTGAAGAGCTGTTTGGTGTTCTTGGACTTTCTCTTGTGAAGGAAGAACTGCTTGATGAAGAGATTGAAGCACTTATTGAGAAGCGGAACCAAGCCCGTAAGGACCGCAACTTCCAGTTGGCAGACCAAATTAGAGATCAACTGAAGGCGATGAACATCATTTTGGAAGATACACCACAGGGCATTCGCTGGAAAAGAGGGTAATGGATGCTCCTTTATGATAAGAAACTTGATGAAAAACAATTGAACAGCTTGGCGCTTGCTTATATGGGTGATGCTGTTCTGGAGATATATGTACGACGACATCTTTTATACAGTGGGAAGGTGCGACCAAACCAGCTGCATAGAGAAGCAACAAAGTATGTTTCTGCCAAGGGGCAGGCAAAGGTGGTTCATGCACTTATAGAGGATGAATTCTTTACACCTGAGGAATTTGCGGTAATGAAAAGAGGAAGAAATGCAAAATCAGGAAGTATCCCTAAGAACACAGATGTTCAAACATACAGGTACAGTACAGGATTTGAAGCTGTGCTTGGATATCTATATTTGACTGAGGATGAGAAGCGGCTTGAGGAGATTATCCAAGCCGCACTGTCCATCATTGAAAAGCAGTAGGAGGAACAAAAAAGTGGATAATGATTATATTGTTGGGAAAAACGCCGTAATTGAAGCGTTAAAATCCGAAAGGGATGTAAATAAAATCCTTATTGCAGAGGGTTCACAAAAAGGACAGATGCAAACTGTTATAGGTTTGGCGAAAAGTGAAAATGTGCTTGTCCAGTTTGTGCCAAAGAAAAAGTTAGATACATTAGTGGATGCGAACCACCAAGGTGTTGTGGCACAAGTAGCGGCATATCAATATGCTGAGATAGATGATTTGTTTGCTCTTGCAGAAAAACGGAATGAAGCACCATTTTTCATGCTGCTGGATGAGATAGAGGATCCTCATAATTTAGGATCTATCATGAGGACTGCGGATGCTGTAGGAGCTCATGGTATTATTATCCCAAGAAGGAGAGCTGTTGGCCTCACTGCAACAGTTGCTAAAGCATCAACGGGTGCCATTGAGCATATTCCTGTGGTTAGGGTAACAAATATGGCTAGAGCAATCGATGAACTGAAGGAAAGAGGAGTCTGGATTGCGGGAACTGATGCTAAAGGGAAAGAGGATTATCGTCAGTTTGATGGGACGATGCCGCTTGGACTTGTAATTGGAAGTGAAGGAAAGGGCATGGGAAGGCTCATCCGTGATAAGTGCGATTTTCTAATTCAGCTACCAATGGCAGGAGCAGTTACATCATTGAATGCATCTGTAGCTGCAGCACTCTTAATGTATGAGGTTTATCGTAAACGCCATCCACTTGAGGGATAACAATGGATATACTCTTAGTTGATGGCTATAACATTATTGGAGCATGGCCAGAGCTCAACAAGCTGAAAAATAAGGATTTATCTGCTGCAAGAGATGCTCTTTTAGAGAAAATGGCAGAATACCAGGGATTCTCAGGCTATCGTGTTATCGTTGTTTTTGATGCTTATTATGTTAGGGGCACAGAAAAGAAGCTTAAGAACTCCAAGGTTGAGGTCATTTTCACAAAGGAAAATGAAACGGCTGATGAAAGAATTGAAAAGCTTGCCAAGGAGCTCAGCAACAGGAGAACACAAATCCATGTTGCCACATCTGACTTTACCGAACAGTGGGCTATTTTTGGACAAGGAGCTCTAAGAATCTCAGCGAGAGAGCTTCTGATTGAAATGGCAGAGATAGAAAAAAATATTGAAAAAAAAGTGAAGCGAATTAAGGAAAGAAAGCCTGTAATCAAGATACCGCTTTCGAAAGAAATGGAAGAATTATTTGAAAAATGGCGCCGTGGCGAAAAATGAGTTGTTGACGCTTAAAAAAACCCTACTGTATAATGGTTTTATCCATGATTGCGCGGTCGGGGGGATCTGTATGAGTACTGACAACAGGAGTAAGAGCAATGAAAGTGTTGAGAAGTATTTAGAGCTTGAAGATGAAACACTGGTCGAATTAGTTCATAAAGGAGAAAGTGATGCATTAGACTTTCTCATCCAGAAGTATCGTAATTTTGTAAGAGCTAAAGCTAGATCCTATTTCCTAATTGGTGCTGATAAAGAAGATATTGTCCAAGAAGGCATGATCGGCTTATATAAGGCAATCCGAGATTTTAAAGGGGACAAGCTCTCGTCGTTTAAAGCATTTGCCGAACTATGCATTACGAGGCAGATTATAACTGCTATTAAGACAGCAACAAGACAGAAGCATATTCCTTTAAATTCCTACGTCTCTCTTGATAAGCCTATATATGATGAAGAGTCAGATCGAACATTAATGGATGTTATTTCTGGAGCAAAGATATTAGATCCAGAAGAGTTGATTATCAATCAGGAAGAGTTTGACCATATTGAAGTAAAAATGTCGGAGCTTCTTAGTGATTTGGAAAGAAAAGTGCTGGCCCTCTATTTAGATGGCCAATCCTATCAGGAAATTTCCGAAGAGCTAAACAGACATGTGAAGTCGATAGATAATGCTCTTCAAAGGGTAAAGAGAAAGCTTGAGCGTTATTTAGAGATTCGTGAGTTTTCACTTTAATAAGAGCAAATTCGTAAGAAAAGGCAAATAACTGACTAATATTGACATACATTCATGTCCATGTTACAGTTTGGGGAGATATAAAGGACGTAGTAGGTGTAATTTAAATGAAAAATAAGATTGTACTGGCTTGTGAGAAGTGCAGCTCTAGAAACTATTCTACAATGAGCAGCAAAACCGCAGATCGCCTTGAAGTAAAGAAATATTGTCAAACATGCAATGCACATACAGTTCATAAAGAGACAAAATAGCAAATTACTGCTTAAGACAGGCTACCCGCTTTTAAATATGGAGGTAACGAAATGCAACGCACTGTTAACTTTTTCCGTGAAGTAGGCAGAGAAATGAAAAAGGTTAGTTGGCCGAAGAGAAAAGAACTGACTAACTATACAATCACTGTTCTTGCGACAGTAATATTCTTTTCTGTGTTCTTTGCACTTGTTGATATGGGAATTTCTGAACTAATTCGTTTAATACTTGAATAACTGTTGTCCACTCATGGTATAATGGTAACACAATAGGAAACACACAAAGCCCGGAAACGGGTTTTTTCATTGCTTGAAAATAATAAAAAAGCTTTTTTATGCGATAGCTCTTTTTATAGGAGCAGGTTACATAAGGCATGAAGAGCAAATAGCGTTAAGGAGGGACGGACATAACAGTCCTCTAATATGGAAAAAAATTGGTATGTAGTTCATACTTACTCTGGTTATGAGAATAAAGTTAAAACTAACTTGGAAAAGCGCGTTGAAACAATGGGAATGCAAGATAAGATATTCCGTGTAATCGTGCCAGAAGAAGAAGAAACAGATGTAAGAAACGGCAAAACAAAAGTTGTTAAGAGAAAGGTTTTCCCAGGCTATGTGCTTGTGGAAATCGTCATGACAGATGATTCTTGGTATGTTGTCCGCAATACGCCAGGAGTAACAGGATTTGTTGGTTCTGCTGGTTCTGGTTCAAAGCCAACACCACTTATGCCTGATGAGGTGCAAGTCATCCTTAAGAGAATGGGTGTTGACGAGCAACGCATTGAAATTGAATTTGAATTAGGTGAAACAGTGAAGGTAAACGAAGGTCCGTTTGCAAACTTTACTGGGTCAGTTGAAGAGATCGATACTGACAAAGCAAAAGTGAAAGTTTTAGTGAATATGTTCGGCAGAGATACTCCTGTGGAGCTTGATTTTACACAAATTGAAAAATTTTAATCTGAAAAACTTGAAATGAGCACGAAAAAGTGTTAATATTTCAAAGGTCAGTATGTCTCAAATAAAGAGACAAGATATTGTCGAACTCTTTATGATAATATAAAGATCATATGTGTTGAGTGGGAGGGGAAAACCCCTATTACCACATCACGGACTTTAAGGAGGTGTGTCTCGTGGCTAAAAAAGTAATTAAGGTTGTTAAATTGCAAATTCCAGCAGCTAAAGCAAATCCGGCGCCACCAGTTGGACCAGCACTAGGTCAAGCAGGTGTTAACATCATGGGATTCTGTAAGGAGTTTAACGCTCGTACAGCTGAACAAGCTGGTTTAATCATTCCTGTTGAGATTACGGTTTTTGAAGACCGTTCATTTACATTTATTACAAAAACTCCACCTGCTGCAGTTTTATTGAAAAAAGCAGCTGGTATTGAGTCTGGTTCTGGTGAACCTAACCGTAATAAAGTAGCAACTGTTAAGCGTGATAAAGTACGCGAGATTGCTGAAACAAAAATGCCTGATCTAAATGCAGCTAGCGTTGAAGCAGCTATGCGTATGGTTGAAGGTACTGCCCGCAGCATGGGTATTGTTATTGAAGACTAAACCATATCTAATATGGTTCTGTTGATTAAGGTTGCGACATCTTTTGTTAGCGTCGCAACCTTTATTCGTGGGAGGTAATTCCGCTAAAACCACAATTCAAGGAGGAAATATGTTATGGCTAAAAAAGGTAAGAAGTATTTAGAGGCTATCAAACAAGTTGATCGTACTAAAGCTTACCCAGTTGCAGAAGCAATTGAACTAGTTAAAAAAACAAGCACTACAAAATTTGATGCATCAGTTGAAGTTGCTTTCCGTCTAGGAGTAGATCCTAAGAAAGCTGACCAACAAATCCGTGGAGCAGTTGTTCTTCCACACGGTACTGGTAAAACTCAACGCGTGTTAGTTTTTGCTAAAGGTGAAAAACTTAAAGAAGCAGAAGCTGCAGGTGCAGATTTTGTTGGAGATGCTGAATATATCACTAAAATCCAACAAGGTTGGTTCGATTTTGACGTTATCGTTGCTACTCCAGACATGATGGGTGAAGTTGGTAAACTTGGTCGCGTATTAGGACCTAAAGGTTTAATGCCAAACCCTAAAACTGGAACAGTTACTTTTGATGTAACAAAAGCAGTTAACGAAATTAAAGCTGGTAAAGTAGAATACCGTGTTGATAAAGCTGGAAACATCCACGTTCCAATCGGTAAAGTATCTTTCGAAGATGCTCAACTAGTTGATAACTTCACAACTATTTTTGATACAATGCAAAAAGTTAAGCCAGCAGCAGCTAAAGGAACTTACATGAAGAACGTTTCTGTTACTTCAACAATGGGTCCTGGCGTTAAAGTAGATCCTTCTACTGTTTGATAAAAATTGGCATTTGACAAAATAAGATGAATAGCATATACTTCATCTTGTTGTTAAAATAAATATAAACATTTATACCAAAGACAGCAGGTGCATTAAGCTTAATTTCCTGCCGAGGTAATACGATAGACTTAACAGTTGTGTAAACGACTATTGTATATTCCTCCATGTCTTTTCCTGATATGGAGGATTTTATTTGCCGGTATGAATGTAATTCTACAGGAGGTGTAAAGATGAGCAGCATTATCGAACAAAAGCAGCAAATTGTATCTGATATCGCAGATAAATTGAAAGCAAGTAAGTCAACAATCGTTGTTGACTACCGTGGTCTTACTGTTTCTGAAGTAACTGAACTTCGTAAACAACTTCGTGAAGCTGGCGTTGAATTCAAAGTTTTCAAAAACTCAATGACACGCCGCGCTGCTGAAGTTGCTGAACTAAGCGGTCTTAATGAAGCTTTGACTGGTCCTAACGCTATTGCATTCAGTAATGAAGATGTAGTTGCACCAGCAAAAATCATTAATGACTTTGCTAAGAAACACGAAGCGCTTGAAATTAAAGCGGGTGTAATCGAAGGAAATATCGCTTCTGTTGAAGATGTTAAAGCTCTTGCTGAGCTACCATCTCGCGAAGGACTTCTTTCTATGCTTCTCAGCGTGCTTCAAGCACCAATCCGCAACTTGGCTCTTGCTACAAAAGCAGTTGCAGATCAAAAAGAAGAACAAGGAGCGTAATCTATTACGCTACTATCAAGTATCCTAATAAAACACATACAAAACAAGGAGGAAATTTATAATGTCTAAAGAACAAATCTTAGAAGCAGTTAAAAACATGACTGTTTTAGAACTAAACGACCTAGTTAAAGCTATTGAAGAAGAATTCGGTGTTACTGCAGCAGCTCCTGTTGCTGTTGCTGGTGCTGCTGGCGGAGAAGCTGCAGCTGAACAAACTGAATTTGATGTTGTTCTTGCATCTGCTGGAGATCAAAAAATCAAAGTTATCAAAGTTGTTCGTGAAATCACAGGCCTTGGTCTTAAAGAAGCGAAAGAACTTGTTGACAACACTCCTAAAGCAGTTAAAGAAGGAGCTACTAAAGAAGAAGCTGAAGAAATCAAAGCTAAACTTGAAGAAGTTGGAGCTAACGTTGAAGTTAAGTAATGTTAGTTTGGAAAAGCCCGCTGCATAGGCGGGCTTTTTTGACCTTGAAATGAACACCTGTTAAAATAAGTTTTGTCAATATCCTCGGTATTATTCTTCTATAAATTTCTCCATGGAGGTGGTCAAGTATGACTGAACATTATTACTCTCGTTCCCAAAATGTTAGCAGTGATCCAAATCATTGGGATTTCACCCTGAAAGGAAACAGGTTTCGCTTTAAAACAGATAACGGTGTTTTTTCGAAAAAAGAAGTCGACTTCGGTTCGCGTGTATTAATAGAAGCATTTTCATATCCGGAAGTGGATGGCGACATACTTGATGTCGGCTGCGGATATGGACCGATTGGACTTTCTGTAGCAAAAGAGGGGAAGGACAGAACTATACACATGGTTGATGTGAATGAAAGAGCATTGAATCTTGCGCAAGAAAATGCGGAAATCAACCATATTGATAATGTTTTAATTTATGAAAGTGACAGGTTGTTGCAGGTAAAAGGGAATAAATTTGCTGCTATCTTAACAAACCCGCCAATTCGTGCAGGAAAAAAGGTAGTCCATGATATTTTTGAACAAAGTTTTGAGCATCTTATCCATAATGGAGAGTTGTGGATTGTAATTCAGAAAAAGCAAGGTGCACCTTCTGCTCTGGAAAAGCTAGAGCAATTATTTCAAGAAGTGGAAGTTGTAGAAAAGCAAAAAGGATATTTTATTATAAAAGCAAAAAGGATTGACTAGTCCGAATCGTTGTGATAGCATTGTATAATGCCAATATATTATTTTTCTTTTATCCATTATTTTTATTTATTTATTGTATAAATATGGTGGATTTCGGAAAAGCTAACAAAATAATACTTGAAATATGAAAAATGCGGTTTTTTGTTTTGAAAACCCTTTTTCTTTTTGTCTTATAAATAGCGTTATATGCTGCTTATAAGATGTTAATAGATGTACTATAACGTTTGATTTGAGGGGTGAATCAGTTGACAGGTCAACTTGTTCAGTATGGACGACACCGCCAGCGCAGAAGCTACGCACGAATTAGTGAAGTTTTAGAATTACCAAATCTAATAGAAATCCAAACCTCTTCCTATCAATGGTTTCTAGATGAGGGATTGCGTGAAATGTTCCAAGATATTTCACCAATTGAAGATTTTACTGGCAACTTATCATTAGATTTTATCGACTATAGCTTAGGTGAACCAAAGTACTCTGTCGAGGAATCAAAAGAGCGAGATGTTACATATTCCGCGCCATTGCGTGTAAAGGTGCGTCTTGTTAACAAAGAAACAGGGGAAGTAAAGGACCAAGATGTGTTCATGGGTGATTTCCCACTTATGACAGAGACTGGTACGTTCGTAATTAACGGCGCAGAGCGTGTTATCGTTTCGCAGTTAGTGCGTTCTCCGAGTGTTTATTATAATGGTAAATTAGATAAGAACGGTAAAAAAGGTTTTACAGCTACTGTAATTCCAAACCGTGGTGCTTGGCTTGAGTATGAAACGGATGCAAAGGATGTTGTATATGTACGTATTGACCGTACACGCAAACTTCCGATTACTGTATTATTGCGTGCATTAGGATTTGGATCTGATCAAGAAATTCTTGATTTAATCGGTGACAATGAATACTTGAGAAATACTTTAGAAAAAGACAATACTGAAGGTACGGAAAAAGCTCTATTAGAAATCTATGAGCGATTACGTCCTGGTGAGCCACCTACTGTTGAAAATGCTAAAAGTCTATTAGTATCAAGATTCTTTGATCCTAAGAGATATGACTTAGCAAATGTAGGTAGATATAAAATCAACAAAAAGCTTCATATAAAAAATAGATTGTTCGGTCAACGTCTAGCAGAAACGCTTGTAGACCCTGAAACTGGTGAAATTATTGCTGAGAAGGGTACACTTTTAGATCGCCGTGCATTGGACCGTATTATTCCTAATTTGGAAAACAACATCGGTTTCAAGACACTTAGCCCTTATGCTGGCGTTTTGGAAGATGATGTAACAGTTCAATCGGTTAAAATCTATGCACCTATCGATGATGGAGAAAAAGAAATTAATGTTATAAGTAATGCATATGTGGAGGAAGCTGTTAAAAACATCTCTCCTGCAGATATTATTTCTTCAATCAGTTATTTCTTTAACTTGCTTCACGGTGTAGGTCTTACAGATGATATTGACCATTTAGGTAACAGACGTCTTCGTTCTGTTGGTGAATTGCTTCAAAACCAATTCCGAATTGGTTTATCAAGAATGGAGCGTGTAGTGCGTGAAAGAATGTCCATCCAGGATACAAACACGATCACTCCACAGCAACTGATTAACATCAGACCTGTTATTGCATCCATTAAAGAGTTCTTCGGAAGCTCACAGCTTTCTCAGTTCATGGACCAAACGAATCCACTTGCTGAATTGACACACAAACGTCGTTTGTCTGCATTAGGACCTGGTGGTTTGACTCGTGAACGTGCTGGATTTGAAGTACGTGACGTTCACTACTCTCACTATGGACGTATGTGTCCAATCGAAACTCCAGAGGGACCAAACATTGGTTTGATTAACTCCTTGTCTTCATTTGCTAAAGTGAACCGTTTTGGTTTCATTGAAACACCTTACAGACGTGTTGATGCAGAAACAGGCCAAGTAACGAATCATATCGATTACTTGACTGCTGATGAGGAAGACAACTATGTTGTTGCACAGGCGAACTCTCGTCTTGGTGATGACGGATCATTCCTTGATGAAGAAGTAGTGTCACGTTTCAGAGGGGAAAACACTGTTGTTAAGCGCGATCGCATTGACTATATGGATGTATCTCCAAAGCAAGTTGTGTCCGCTGCGACAGCATGTATTCCGTTCTTAGAAAACGATGACTCGAACCGTGCCCTAATGGGAGCGAACATGCAACGTCAAGCTGTACCTTTGATGCAGCCAGAAGCTCCAAGAGTTGGTACTGGTATGGAATATGTATCAGGTAAAGACTCAGGTGCAGCTGTTATTTGTAAGCACGAAGGTATTGTTGAACATGTAGAAGCGCGTGAAGTTTGGGTAAGAAGAATTACTGTTATTGACGGCCAAGAAGTAAAAGGCAATTTAGATAAATACAGAATGCTTAAGTTCATTCGTTCTAACCAAGGAACATGCTACAACCAAAGACCTATCGTGGCTGTTGGGAATAGAGTGACTAAGGGCGAAATCCTTGCTGATGGACCTTCTATGGAATTGGGAGAATTAGCTCTAGGAAGAAACGTCCTTGTTGCCTTCATGACTTGGGATGGCTATAACTATGAGGATGCCATCATCATGAGTGAACGATTAGTTAAAGACGATGTTTATACTTCCATCCATATTGAGGAATATGAATCTGAGTCTCGTGATACAAAGCTAGGACCTGAAGAAATTACACGTGACATTCCAAACGTTGGTGAAGATGCTCTTCGCAACTTGGATGACCGTGGTATTATCCGTGTAGGTGCTGAAGTTAAGGATGGAGATCTTCTTGTTGGTAAAGTAACTCCTAAAGGGGTAACAGAGCTTACAGCAGAAGAGCGTCTGCTTCATGCAATCTTTGGTGAAAAAGCACGTGAAGTACGTGACACTAGTCTTCGTGTACCACATGGCGGCGGCGGAATTGTCCACGACGTTAAAGTGTTTAACCGTGAAGACGGCGATGAACTTCCACCAGGTGTAAACCAGCTTGTTCGTGTTTATATTGTACAAAAACGTAAAATTCATGAAGGCGATAAAATGGCAGGACGCCACGGTAATAAAGGGGTTATCTCCCGCATATTGCCTGAAGAAGATATGCCTTACCTTCCTGATGGAACACCTGTTGATATCATGTTAAACCCACTAGGCGTTCCTTCTCGTATGAACATCGGACAGGTGCTTGAACTGCACTTGGGTATGGCTGCAAGAAGCTTGAATATCCATGTAGCTTCTCCAGTATTCGATGGTGCACGCGAGGAAGATGTTTGGGAAACAATTAGAGAAGCTGGTATGGCACAAGATGCTAAAACAGTACTTTATGATGGACGTTCAGGCGAACCATTTGATAACAGGGTATCTGTTGGTGTCATGTACATGATTAAACTTGCTCACATGGTTGATGATAAGCTTCACGCTAGATCAACTGGTCCTTACTCTCTTGTTACGCAGCAGCCATTGGGTGGTAAAGCTCAATTTGGTGGACAGCGTTTCGGTGAGATGGAGGTTTGGGCACTTGAGGCTTATGGTGCAGCTTATACTTTACAAGAGATTCTTACTGTTAAATCAGATGACGTTGTTGGTCGTGTGAAGACGTATGAAGCAATTGTTAAAGGCGAAAATGTACCAGAACCAGGTGTTCCAGAATCATTCCGCGTATTGATGAAGGAGCTTCAAAGCTTAGGATTGGATGTTAAAATTCTTTCTAGCACAGAAGAAGAAATAGAAATGCGAGATACAGAAGATGATGATGATATTCAACAAGCTGAATCTCTAACTATAGCACCAGATGCACAAGAGCCTGCATCAGAAAAAGTAGGCATGCAAGAGTAACTTGACGTAATTTTGGAGGAAGGCTGACACTAGTGAAAAAGGGTCAGCCTTCCTAGATTAGACTTTTTTTAGCAAATGTATGTAGGGCTTAGCCTGAAGATCAAAAGGGAGGTAGGACCCTTGTTGGATGTAAATAATTTTGAATTCATGAAAATCGGTTTAGCTTCACCAGATAAAATCCGTTCATGGTCATTTGGTGAGGTAAAAAAACCTGAAACAATTAACTATAGAACTTTAAAACCAGAAAAAGACGGCTTATTCTGTGAGCGTATTTTTGGTCCTACAAAAGACTGGGAATGTCATTGTGGGAAATACAAGCGTGTAAGATATAAAGGTGTAGTTTGTGACCGCTGCGGAGTAGAAGTAACTCGTGCAAAAGTGCGTCGTGAACGTATGGGTCATATCGAATTAGCAGCACCTGTATCTCACATATGGTACTTCAAAGGCATTCCGAGCCGCATGGGTCTTGTTTTAGATATGTCACCACGTGCTTTAGAAGAAGTTATTTACTTCGCTTCTTATGTAGTAACTGATTCAGGTGATACTGCACTTGAAAAGAAACAGCTTCTTTCTGAGAAAGAGTACCGTGCATACCGAGATAAATATGGTGTTAAGTTCCAAGCATCCATGGGTGCTGAAGCTATCAAAAAGCTTCTTTCTGACATCGATTTAAACAAAGATGTAGAAGGTTTAAAAGAAGAATTAAAAACAGCACAAGGTCAACGTCGTACTCGTGCGATTAAAAGATTGGAAGTTCTTGAAGCATTCCGTGGTTCAGGGAATGAGCCTTCATGGATGATTTTAGATGTTCTTCCTGTCATTCCTCCAGAATTGCGACCAATGGTTCAATTGGATGGTGGACGTTTTGCAACATCAGATCTAAATGACTTATACCGTCGTGTAATTAACCGTAATAATCGTCTGAAAAGACTATTGGATTTAGGTGCTCCAAGTATCATTGTGCAAAACGAAAAGCGTATGCTTCAAGAAGCAGTAGATGCGCTTATCGACAATGGTCGTCGTGGTCGTCCTGTTACAGGTCCAGGGAACAGACCCCTTAAATCACTTTCTCATATGCTTAAAGGGAAACAAGGTCGTTTCCGTCAAAACTTGCTTGGTAAACGTGTTGACTACTCAGGTCGTTCAGTTATCGTAGTTGGACCAAACTTGAAAATGTATCAATGTGGACTTCCAAGAGAAATGGCGTTAGAGCTATTTAAGCCTTTCGTTATGAAAGAATTGGTTGAAAAAGGTTTGGCGCATAACATTAAATCTGCTAAGCGCAAAATTGAAAGAGTTCAACCAGAAGTATGGGATGTCTTAGAAGAAGTTATCAGAGAGCATCCAGTATTGCTTAACCGTGCACCGACTTTGCACAGACTAGGTATCCAAGCGTTTGAACCAACACTAGTAGAAGGTCGCGCTATCCGTTTGCACCCACTTGTTTGTACAGCTTATAACGCTGACTTCGATGGTGACCAAATGGCTGTCCATGTTCCGTTGTCTTCTGAAGCACAAGCGGAAGCTAGATTGCTAATGCTCGCTGCTCAGAACATCTTGAACCCTAAGGATGGAAAACCAGTTGTTACGCCGTCACAGGATATGGTTCTTGGTAACTACTACTTGACACTTGAAAGAGAAGACTCTGTTGGTGAAGGTATGATCTTCAATGATACGAGCGAAGCATTATTGGCATACCAAAATGGTTATGTTCATTTGCATACTCGTGTTGCTGTGCGTGCAAGTTCTTTGAATAACCAAACATTCACAGAAGAACAAAACAACCAGCTTCTATTGACAACTGTAGGGAAATTAGTATTCAACGAAATTCTTCCTGAATCTTTCCCGTACATTAACGAACCAACAAAATCTAATCTTGAAGAAAAAACTCCAGAAAGATTCTTTGTGGAGCAAGGTACAGATGTACGTGCAGCTATCCAAGCTATGCCGATCATTGAGCCATTCAAGAAGAAAATACTTGGAAATATCATCGCTGAAGTGTTCAAGCGATTCAAAATCACTGAAACTTCTAAGATGCTTGATAGAATGAAGGATCTTGGCTTTAGACACTCAACAAAAGCAGGTATTACTGTTGGTGTTGCGGATATCGTAGTTCTTGGAGAAAAACAAGAAATTATTGATGAAGCACAAGGTAAAGTAGATAATGTTATGAAGCAATTCAGACGTGGTCTAATCACAGAAGAAGAGCGTTATGACAGAGTAATCTCTATATGGAGTGCTGCTAAGGATGTCATCCAGGCGAAACTGATGAAGTCATTGGATAAACGAAACCCAATCTTCATGATGAGTGACTCCGGTGCCCGTGGTAACGCATCTAACTTTACACAGCTTGCAGGTATGCGCGGATTGATGGCCAACCCGGCTGGTAGAATCATCGAGTTACCTATCATCTCAAGTTTCCGTGAGGGATTAACTGTATTGGAATACTTTATCTCTACACATGGTGCGCGTAAAGGTCTTGCCGATACAGCACTGAAAACAGCCGATTCTGGTTACTTGACTCGCCGTCTTGTTGACGTTGCACAGGATGTCATTGTACGTGATGATGACTGTGGAACTGACAGAGGATTGCTTGTTGCAGCTCTTAAAGAAGGCACAGAAATTATTGAGCCATTGGATGAGCGTCTAATTGGACGTTATGCAAGAAGAGCAATTAAACACCCAGAAACAAAAGCAGTTATTGTAGCAGAAAACGAACTTATTACAGAAGATCTTGCTGTTGAAATCGTAGAAGCTGACATTAAAGAAGTGTGGATTCGTTCTGCGTTTACATGTAACACTCGCCATGGTGTATGTAAAAAATGTTACGGACGTAACCTTGCAACTGGTCAAGAAGTTGAAGTTGGTGAAGCAGTTGGTATTATCGCTGCCCAATCTATCGGAGAGCCAGGAACACAGTTAACGATGCGTACATTCCATACAGGTGGGGTTGCTGGAGACGATATCACTCAGGGTCTACCTCGTATTCAGGAGATTTTTGAAGCACGTAACCCTAAAGGTCAGGCTGTAATTACAGAAATGGCAGGGGTAATTGTCGGAATCAACGAAGGAAGAGACCGTCAGCATGAAATCGTGGTTCAAGGAGAACTTGAAACAAGAACATACACTGCGCCTTATACTGCTAGACTTAAGGTTAAGATTGATGATGTAGTAGAACAAGGTCAAGAATTGACTGAGGGTTCTATAGATCCAAAAGAATTGATCAAAGTGAAGAACGTTACTGCTGTACAGGAATATCTTCTTCGTGAAGTGCAAAAGGTTTACCGCATGCAGGGGGTTGAAATCGGGGATAAGCACGTTGAAGTAATGGTGCGCCAAATGCTTCGAAAAGTGCGCGTAGTTGATGCTGGTGAAACAGAAGTTCTACCAGGAACACTATTGGATATCCACCAATTTACTGATGCAAATGCGAAAGCACTAAGAGAAGGCAAATTACCTGCAACTGGAAGACCAGTATTGTTAGGTATAACTAAAGCATCTCTTGAAACTGATTCATTCCTATCTGCAGCTTCATTCCAAGAAACTACAAGAGTTCTTACAGATGCTGCTATTAAAGGTAAACGTGATGAACTGCTTGGATTGAAAGAAAATGTTATCATTGGTAAACTAGTTCCTGCTGGAACAGGTATGCCAAGATACCGTCATGCAGAGCCAATTACAGTGGATGAAACAACAGAAGAATCCGTTTCAGTAGAATAATTTATTGAGATAAATCAATATGATACCAATAAGCATGTGCTAAAGGCATAACCATAGTTTTTAGCACTGCTCTTGGTATATTGTAATAAACCTATAATTTTTTTGGGAAAAGAATTGACATCTATTTTCATAGATGATACTATATCAAAGGTGCTCCTATTCACCTGTTGCTTTGGAGGATATCATTTTATGTCTTATGAAAAAGTATCACAGGCCAAAAAAATAGTAGTAGGAACAAAGCAAACGGTAAAAGCGTTAAAGGCTGGGAAAGTTGTGGAAGTGATTGTAGCAGAAGATGCTGATCCAATTCTAATTGGAAAAGTAGTAGAAGCTGCCAAAGAAGCAAATGTACCTGTCATACTCGTAGACTCCATGATAAAGCTCGGCAAGTCATGTGGAATTGAAGTAGGCGCGACGACTGTTGCGATAAATATTTAAAAACTGTTTTTATGGAACTAAACCATGAAGACTTTGTTTTTGCCCTAATATGAACCACCTGGATGTGTGGACTTCAAACATAAATGGAAGGGAGGAAAATTAAATGCCAACTATTAACCAATTAGTACGCAAGCCTCGTCAATCTGCTCAAGAGAAGTCGAAGTCTCCTGCGTTAAACAAAGGTTATAACAGCTTCAAAAAATCACAAACTGATGTATCTTCACCTCAAAAACGCGGGGTATGTACTCGTGTTGGTACAATGACACCGAAGAAACCAAACTCAGCGTTACGTAAATATGCGCGTGTGCGTTTGACTAACGGTATCGAGGTTACAGCTTACATTCCAGGAATAGGACACAACCTACAAGAACATAGCGTTGTACTTATCCGTGGAGGACGTGTAAAAGACTTACCAGGGGTACGTTACCATATCGTACGTGGTGCTCTTGACACAGCTGGAGTTAACGGTCGTATGCAAGGTCGTTCTAAATACGGTACGAAAAGACCAAAACCAGCAAAAAAATAATATACTAATAATATAACAATCGGTTGAAAGGAGGAAATCAAATGCCACGTAAAGGTCCTGTAGCAAAAAGAGACGTATTACCAGATCCAATATACAATTCTAAACTTGTATCTCGTTTGATTAACAAAATGATGATAGATGGTAAGAGAGGTAAATCTCAAGCTATCCTATACTCAGCTTTTGATATCGTTGCACAACGTTCTGGACAAGAGGCAATCGAAGTATTCGATCAAGCTCTTAAGAACATCATGCCAGTACTTGAAGTTAAAGCTCGTCGTGTTGGTGGTTCTAACTATCAAGTACCAGTGGAGGTTCGTCCAGACAGACGTACGACTTTAGGTCTTCGTTGGTTAGTTAACTACGCTCGTCTTCGTGGAGAAAAAACGATGGAAGAGAGATTGGCTAACGAAATTCTAGATGCAGCTAACAACACTGGTGCATCTGTTAAGAAGCGTGAAGATACACACAAAATGGCGGAAGCAAACAAAGCATTTGCTCATTACCGCTGGTAGGATTTAGCATTTCAAAAATACTTTCTTATGGAAGGAGAAATACCAATGGCTAGAGAGTTCTCCTTAGAAAATACTCGTAATATCGGTATCATGGCTCACATCGATGCCGGTAAAACGACTACAACTGAGCGCGTACTTTACTATACTGGTCGTATCCACAAAATTGGTGAAACTCACGAAGGTGCATCTCAAATGGACTGGATGGAGCAAGAACAAGAACGTGGTATCACGATCACATCTGCAGCAACAACTGCACAATGGAAAGGTAATCGTGTAAACATTATCGATACTCCAGGGCACGTAGACTTCACTGTTGAAGTTGAACGTTCTCTACGTGTATTAGATGGTGCTGTAGCAGTATTGGATGCACAGTCTGGTGTTGAACCACAAACTGAAACAGTTTGGCGTCAAGCAACAACATACGGTGTACCTCGTGTTGTATTTGTTAACAAAATGGATAAAATTGGTGCAGACTTCCTTTATTCATTAAAAACTTTGCATGAACGCTTACAAGCAAATGCTCATGCAATCCAACTACCAATCGGTGCTGAAGATCAATTCGAAGGCATCATTGACCTAGTTGAAATGAAGGCTACGTTCTATGGTAATGACCTTGGAACTGATATCGAAGACCGAGAAATTCCTGAAGAGTACAAAGATCTTGCTGATGAATACCGTGAAAAATTGGTTGAAGCAGTAGCAGAACTTGATGAAGACTTAATGGAAAAATACCTTGGTGGAGAAGAAATCACTAAAGAAGAATTGAAAGCTGCAATCCGTAAAGGAACTGTAAACGTTGAATTCTATCCTGTAATTTGTGGTTCTGCCTTCAAAAACAAAGGTGTTCAAAAAATGCTTGATGCAGTTATTGATTACTTGCCATCTCCATTAGACGTACCTGCTATTAAAGGTACTATACCTGATTCTGATGAAGAAGTAACAAGACCATCAAGTGATGATCAGCCATTTGCTGCTTTAGCGTTTAAAGTTATGACTGACCCTTATGTTGGTAAATTAACTTTCTTCCGCGTATACTCTGGTACTTTGAGCTCTGGTTCATACGTACAAAACTCTACTAAAGGTAAGCGTGAGCGTGTAGGACGTATCCTACAAATGCATGCTAACAGCCGTGAAGAGATTACAGAAGTACATGCTGGTGACATCGCTGCTGCTGTAGGTTTAAAAGATACAACAACTGGAGATACTCTTTGTGATGACAAAAACCTAGTTATTCTAGAGTCTATGGAATTCCCAGAGCCAGTTATTGAATTATCTATTGAGCCAAAATCAAAAGCTGACCAAGATAAAATGACAACTGCACTACAAAAATTACAAGAAGAAGATCCTACATTCCGTGCACATACTAACCAGGAAACTGGACAAGTAATCATTGCTGGTATGGGTGAGCTTCACTTGGATATTTTAGTAGACCGTATGCGTCGTGAATTCAAGGTTGAAGCTAATGTTGGTGCTCCTCAGGTTGCTTACCGTGAAACATTCCGTTCTTCTGCTTCAGTTGAAGGTAAGTTCTCACGTCAGTCTGGTGGACGCGGACAATACGGACACGTTTGGATCGAATTTGCTCCGAACGAAGAAGGTAAAGGCTTCGAATTTGAAAATGCAATCGTTGGTGGGGTAGTTCCACGTGAATATATCGCTCCAGTTCAAGCTGGTCTTGAAGATGCATTAGATAGAGGAGTTCTTGCAGGTTACCCATTGGTAGACATCAAAGCTAAATTGTTTGATGGTTCGTACCATGATGTTGACTCATCTGAAATGGCGTTTAAAATTGCCGCTTCTATGGCACTTAAAAATGCTGCTTCAAAATGTAATCCTGTAATCCTTGAGCCAGTCATGAAAGTAGAAGTTATCATTCCAGAAGAATATATGGGTGATATCATGGGTAACATTACTTCACGTCGTGGACGTGTAGAAGGTATGGAAGCTCGTGGTAACGCACAAGTTGTTCGTGCAATGGTACCTCTATCAGAAATGTTTGGTTATGCTACAACTTTACGTTCAAGCACTCAAGGTCGTGGTGTGTTCTCAATGACATTTGATCACTACGAAGAAGTACCAAAATCAATCTCTGAAGAGATCATCAAAAAAAATAAAGGGTAATGATTGATTTTACCCTTTTAATGAAGTATAACTACTATGTAAGCAATAAAGCTGTGATTTAATGTCACAGCTCAATACTTAATTTTTACAAATCAAAGGAGGATTTTCCTAATGGCAAAAGCTAAATACGATCGTTCAAAGCCCCATGTAAATATCGGAACTATTGGTCACGTTGACCACGGTAAAACAACTCTAACAGCTGCTATCACTACTGTACTTGCAAAAGCAGGTGGCGGTGAAGCTAAAGGTTACGACCAAATCGACGCTGCTCCTGAAGAGCGCGAGCGTGGTATCACAATCTCTACTGCACACGTTGAGTACGAAACAGCTACTCGTCACTATGCGCACGTAGACTGCCCAGGACATGCTGACTATGTTAAAAACATGATCACTGGAGCTGCTCAAATGGATGGCGGTATCCTAGTTGTTTCTGCAACTGACGGTCCAATGCCACAAACTCGTGAGCACATCCTATTGTCTCGCCAAGTTGGTGTACCTCACCTTGTTGTATTCTTGAACAAATGTGACATGGTTGATGACGAAGAGCTTCTTGAACTAGTTGAAATGGAAGTTCGCGATCTTCTTTCTGAGTATGAGTTCCCTGGTGATGACATTCCAGTTATCAAAGGTTCTGCTCTTAAAGCTCTTGAAGGCGAAGCAGAATGGGAAGAAAAAATCAACGAGCTTATGGCTGCTGTTGATGAGTACATCCCAACTCCAGCTCGTGACACTGAAAAACCATTCATGATGCCTGTAGAGGACGTATTCTCTATCACAGGTCGTGGTACAGTTGCTACTGGACGTGTTGAGCGTGGACAAGTTAAAGTCGGTGACGTTATCGACATTATCGGTCTTGCTGAAGAGAAAAAATCAACTACTGTAACAGGTGTTGAAATGTTCCGTAAATTGCTTGATTATGCTGAAGCTGGTGACAACATCGGTGCACTTCTTCGTGGGGTTGCTCGTGAAGATATCCAACGTGGTCAAGTATTGGCTAAACCAGGCACAATTACTCCACACGTAAAATTCAAAGCTGAAGTTTACGTTTTGTCTAAAGAAGAAGGTGGACGTCATACTCCATTCTTCACAAACTACCGCCCACAGTTCTACTTCCGTACAACTGACGTAACTGGTATCTGCAACCTTCCTGAAGGTGTAGAAATGGTTATGCCTGGCGACAACATCGAAATGGATGTTGAATTGATTTCTTCTATCGCTATCGAAGAAGGTACTAAGTTCTCTATCCGTGAGGGTGGACGTACTGTAGGCGCTGGCGTAGTTGCTACAATCGTTGAATAATAACCTTTAATAAACAGGCCGGTTTAATCCGGTCTGTTTTTATGTGAATCGACTTATTTCTAATTCCTTCTATATATATGTCTTAAATTCAATGATTATTATTTAATTATGATCACAGTAGAATAGATTGTAATTTTATGACTATTCATTAATGGGTTGAAATATATTGATTGTCGCTGTATAATAATCAAAGTGTACAAAACGTATAAAGAAAAATAATTTAGGTATTGCTTTTCTTACAATGTTTATGTATAATAGACAATGTTGGTCTTTGACTGCGATGAAGCAGAAGGTTGCTGACACACCCGGCCGCTTTGCCATGGCGAGTGTGTGGGAAATTTTTGCGGAGAACTGTCTATTCTAAAATAGGCGAAAAGGAGGGAAAATAATGGCAAAACAAAAAATTCGTATTCGTTTAAAAGCGTATGATCATAGAATTCTTGATCAATCTGCTGAGAAAATTGTTGAAACTGCAAAACGCTCTGGTGCTGCTGTATCTGGACCTATTCCGTTACCAACTGAAAAGTCTATCTACACAATCCTACGTGCGGTTCATAAATATAAAGATTCTCGTGAACAATTTGAAATGCGTACGCATAAACGTCTAATCGACATCGTTAACCCAACACCACAAACTGTAGATTCATTAATGCGTTTGGATTTACCATCAGGTGTAGATATCGAAATCAAATTATAATTTAAATAAATATATAACTACCAGGAGGTGTGACTGAAATGACCAAAGGAATCTTAGGAAGAAAAATTGGTATGACTCAAGTTTTTGCTGAAAACGGCGATCTTATCCCGGTAACAGTAGTTGAAGCTGCTCAAAACGTTGTACTTCAAAAGAAATCTATTGAAACTGACGGCTATGAAGCTGTTCAAATCGGTTTCGAAGATAAACGTGAAAAGTTGTCTAACAAACCTGAAAAAGGACACGTTGCTAAAGCAAACACTGCTCCTAAGCGCTTCGTTCGTGAATTGCGAGAAGTTAGCTTAGCAGAGTACGAAGTTGGTCAAGAAGTCAAAGTTGATGTTTTCGCTGAAGGCGACATCGTAGATGTAACAGGAATATCTAAAGGTAAAGGTTTCCAAGGCTCAATCAAACGCCACGGACAATCTCGCGGACCAATGTCTCACGGTTCTCGCTACCACCGTCGTCCAGGTTCAATGGGCCCAGTAGCTCCAAACCGTGTATTCAAAGGTAAAGCATTACCAGGACGTATGGGCGGAGAGCAAGTAACTGTTCAAAACCTTGAAATCGTTAAGGTGGATGTTGAGCGTAACCTTCTTTTGATCAAAGGTAATGTTCCTGGAGCTAAAAAAGCTCTACTAAAAGTAAAAAGTGCGGTTAAAGCATAATTAGTAAACCGGAAAGGAGGAAACAAGAATGCCTAAAGTTGCATTATTCAACCAAGACGGTACTCAAGCTGGAGATATCGAATTAAAGGATTCTGTATTCGGTATCGAGCCTAACAACAGCGTTCTATTTGAAGCAGTTGTTATGCAAAGAGCTTCTTTACGTCAAGGTACACATAAAACTAAAATTCGTTCTGAGGTTGCTGGTGGTGGCCGTAAGCCATGGCGCCAAAAAGGTACAGGACGTGCACGTCAAGGTTCTATCAGATCTCCACAATGGCGTGGTGGTGGAACAGTGTTTGGACCAGTTCCACGTAGCTATAGCTACAAATTACCTAAAAAGGTACGTAGACTTGCAATCAAATCTGCACTTTCTACTAAAGTATTAGAAGAAAGCATCTTAGTATTGCAAAGCCTAGCTTTCGATGCACCAAAAACTAAAGAATTCAAAACTGTTTTAGGTAATCTATCTGTAGAGAAGAAAGCACTTATCGTTACAGCTGACCTAGATGAAAACGTAGCATTATCTGCTCGTAACATCCCTGGAATCACTGTTGTATCTGCTTCTGATGTTACAGTATTAGATGTATTAAATCATGATAAATTAATCATGACGAAAGCAGCAGTTGAAAAAGTAGAGGAGGTGCTTGCATAATGGATGCACGCGATACTATTAAGCGCCCCGTTATCACAGAACGTTCTACTGACTTAATGGCTGAGAAAAAATATACGTTTGAAGTTGATGTTAGAGCTAATAAAACTCAAGTTAAAGATGCTGTAGAAGAAATTTTCGGCGTTGAAGTTGAGAAAGTTAACATCATGAACTACAAAGGTAAGTTCAAGCGTATGGGCCGTTTCGGAGGCTACACTAACAAACGTCGTAAGGCAATTGTTAAATTAACAGCTAACAGCAAAGAAATCGAATTTTTCGAAGCTTAATATATAACTGAGAAGAGGAGGGAACACAAATGGCGATTAAAAAATACAAACCTACCTCTAATGGTCGACGCAACATGACGTCTTCTGACTTTAGTGAAATCACTACAAGTACTCCAGAAAAATCATTGCTTGCTCCTTTACACAGAAAAGGCGGCCGTAATAACCAAGGTAAGTTAACTGTTCGTCATCAAGGTGGAGGTCATAAGCGTCAATATCGTATCATCGATTTCAAACGCGATAAAGATGGCATTCCAGGACGCGTTGCTACAATTGAGTATGATCCAAACAGATCTGCTAACATCGCGTTAATCAACTATGTAGACGGAGAAAAACGCTACATTCTTGCACCAAAAAATCTAGAAGTTGGCTTAGAAGTAATGTCAGGACCTGAGGCTGATATCAAGCCAGGTAATGCACTACCATTAGTTAACATTCCAGTGGGTACTGTTATCCACAACATCGAATTAAAACCAGGTAAAGGCGGACAATTGGTTCGTTCTGCAGGTACTTCTGCACAAGTTCTTGGTAAAGAAGGTAAATACGTACTTGTACGTTTAAATTCTGGTGAAGTTCGTTTAGTTCTTGCTACATGCCGCGCTTCAATCGGTCAAGTAGGTAACGAGCAACACGAATTAATTAAGATTGGTAAAGCAGGACGCTCTCGCTGGTTAGGCAAACGCCCAACAGTTCGTGGTTCTGTAATGAACCCTAACGACCATCCACACGGTGGTGGTGAAGGACGCGCTCCAATCGGACGTAAATCACCAATGTCTCCTTGGGGTAAACCAACTCTTGGTGCTAAAACTCGCAAGAAGAAAAACAAATCAGATAAATTTATCGTACGTAGCCGTAAAAAATAACGGGGTTGAACTACGGTTCATAATTAGAACCGTAGAACAATCACGAAGGGAGGTTCACTCATGGGTCGCAGCTTAAAAAAAGGACCTTTTGTTGATGATCATTTACTATCAAAGATCGAAAAATTAAGTGAGTCTGATAAGAAACAAGTTATCAAAACTTGGTCTCGTCGTTCTACTATCTTCCCACAATTCATCGGTCAAACAATCGCAGTTTATGATGGTCGTAAGCATGTACCTGTCTACATTACTGAAGACATGGTAGGTCACAAACTTGGAGAATTCGCTCCATCCCGTACTTACAAAGGTCATGCAAGTGACGATAAGAAAACAAGACGTTAATGAGAGGAGGGCATTCATATGCAAGCTAAAGCTGTTGCAAATACAGTTCGTATTGCTCCTCGTAAAGCTCGTTTAGTCGTAGATTTAATTCGAGGTAAGCAAGTAGGCGAAGCGGTAGCAATTTTGAAGTTAACTCCAAAAGCTGCTTCACCTATCGTAGAAAAAGTTCTTAAATCTGCTATTGCAAATGCAGAGCATAACTACGAAATGGATATCAATAACTTAGTGGTTGAACAAGCATACGTTAACGAAGGACCAACACTTAAACGTTTCCGTCCACGTGCTATGGGTCGTGCAAGTCAGATCAATAAACGTACTAGCCACATCACTATCGTTGTATCAGAAAAGAAGGAGGGGTAATCAGTGGGTCAAAAAGTAAATCCAGTCGGTTTGCGTGTCGGGATCATCCGTGATTGGGAATCTAAATGGTACGCAGGCAAAGACTATGCTGATCTTTTACACGAAGACCTTAAAGTACGTGAATACATTACAAAACGTTTAAATGACGCTTCTGTTTCTAAAGTTGAAATCGAACGTGCTGCTAATCGTTTGAATGTTACTGTTCACACTGCTAAACCAGGAATGGTTATTGGTAAAGGTGGTACAGAAGTTGAAGCTTTACGTAAAGCTCTTAACTCACTTACTGGTAAACGTGTACACATCAATATTCTTGAAATTAAAAGAGCGGACATGGATGCAAAACTTGTTGCTGAGAACATTGCTCGTCAATTAGAAAACCGTGTATCTTTCCGTCGTGCTCAAAAACAAGCTATCCAACGTTCAATGCGTGCGGGTGCTAAAGGTATTAAAACAATGGTATCAGGTCGTCTTGGTGGTGCAGATATCGCTCGTTCTGAGTCATATAGTGAAGGAACTGTTCCTTTGCACACTCTACGTGCTGACATCGATTATGCTACAGCTGAAGCAGATACTACTTATGGTAAATTAGGCGTTAAAGTTTGGATCTATCGTGGAGAGATCCTTCCAACGAAGAAGAAAACTGAGGAAGGAGGCAAATAATAATGTTACTACCTAAACGTGTTAAATACCGTCGTGTACACCGTGGAAAAATGCGCGGTCAAGCAAAAGGCGGCACAGAAGTAACTTTCGGTGAATATGGTTTGCAATCTTTAGAAGCATCTTGGATTACTAACCGTCAAATTGAATCTGCTCGTATCGCGATGACTCGTTACATGAAACGTGGCGGTAAAGTTTGGATCAAAATTTTCCCTCATAAGCCTTACACTGCAAAGCCTCTAGAAGTCCGCATGGGTTCCGGTAAGGGTGCTCCAGAAGGTTGGGTAGCAGTTGTTAAGCCTGGAAAAATTATGTTCGAAATTGCTGGTGTTTCTGAAGAGATCGCTCGTGAGGCACTTCGCCTTGCATCACACAAACTTCCAGTTAAATGTAAGTTTGTAAAACGTGAAGAAATTGGTGGTGAAACTAATGAAAGCTAATGAAATTCGTGACCTTACCACTGCAGAAATTGAACAAAAAGTTAAATCTTTAAAAGAAGAGCTTTTCAACCTTCGCTTTCAATTAGCGACAGGACAACTTGAAAATACAGCTCGTATTCGTGAAGTGCGCAAAGCGATTGCTCGCATGAAAACAGTTATTCGTGAAAGAGAAATCGGCGTCAATAATCGATAACGTGAGAGGAGGTTCGTAAGATGAGCGAACGCAATCAACGCAAAGTCTATACTGGCCGTGTTGTTTCTGACAAAATGGATAAAACCATTTCTGTTGTAGTAGAAACTTACAAAAAGCACCCATTATATGGCAAACGCGTGAAATACTCTAAAAAGTATAAAGCTCACGATGAGCAAAATACAGCTAAAATTGGCGATGTTGTACGTATTATGGAAACACGTCCATTATCAGCTACAAAACGTTTCCGTCTTGTAGAAGTAGTAGAAAAAGCAGTTATTATATAATTGTTCGGAATAAGCTTCATCCCGAAGGGAGGTTACACACATGATTCAACAAGAATCACGTTTGAAAGTTGCTGACAACTCTGGTGCTCGTGAAGTACTAACTATTAAAGTTCTTGGTGGCTCTGGCCGCAAAACTGCAAATATCGGTGATATTATCGTTGTTACTGTGAAACAAGCAACACCAGGTGGCGTTGTTAAAAAAGGTGACGTAGTAAAAGCAGTAGTAGTAAGAACTAAGAGTGGTGTACGCCGCGCAGACGGTACTTACATTCGTTTCGATGAAAACGCATGTGTAATTATCCGTGATGATAAGAGTCCACGTGGAACTCGTATCTTTGGACCAGTTGCTCGCGAATTACGCGATAACAACTTCATGAAGATTGTATCATTAGCTCCAGAAGTACTATAAATCATAAATACAATTGCCTTTAAGGAGGTGCGAAAGATGCATGTTAAAAAAGGTGACAAAGTAATGGTCATCTCTGGTAAGGATAAAGGCAAAACTGGTGTTGTTCTTGCAGCATTCCCTAAAAAAAGCCGTGTGCTAGTTGAAGGAATCAACATTGTTAAGAAACACAATAAGCCATCCCAGTTGAATCCACAAGGTGGAATCAATGACCAGGAAGCAGCTATTCATGTATCCAACGTTATGCTAATCGATCCTAAAACAGGTACACCTACTCGTGTAGGTTCAACATCTGTTGACGGTAAAAAAGTACGCGTAGCGAAAAAATCCGGTGAAATTCTAGATAAATAGTTTAAAAAAGAAGGGAGGTACTATGGATGAACCGCCTAAAAGAAAAGTACACAAAAGAAACTGTACCTGCTCTTATGAGCAAGTTCAATTATAAATCTGTAATGCAAGTTCCAAAGCTTGAGAAGATTGTTATCAACATGGGTGTTGGTGAAGCAGTTGCTAACGCAAAAGCATTGGACATTGCAGTTGAAGAATTGACAGTAATTTCTGGTCAAAAACCAGTTGTTACTCGTGCAAAAAAATCTATCGCAGGCTTCCGTCTACGTGAAGGTATGCCAATCGGAGCGAAAGTTACACTTCGTGGAGAACGCATGTATGAGTTTTTTGATAAACTAGTATCTGTTTCTCTACCACGTGTTCGTGACTTCCGCGGTATTTCTAAGAAATCTTTTGACGGCCGTGGTAACTACACTCTAGGTGTTAAAGAACAATTGATCTTCCCTGAAGTTGATTACGATAAAGTAAACAAAGTTAGAGGTATGGATATTGTTATTGTTACAACAGCTAACACTGATGAAGAAGCTCGTGAATTATTAACTCAATTTGGAATGCCGTTCCAAAAGTAATCCTTAATTAGAGGGAGGCGTAAATGTGGCTAAAAAGTCAATGATTGCGAAACAAAAGCGCACGCCTAAATATAAAGTACAAGAATATACACGCTGCGAACGTTGTGGTCGTCCACATTCTGTGTACCGTAAATTTAAGCTTTGCCGTATTTGTTTCCGTGAATTAGCATATAAGGGACAAATTCCTGGTGTGAAAAAAGCTAGCTGGTAAAACCCCATTATGGGAAGGAGGTTAATACAATGGTTATGACAGATCCAATTGCAGATTTGCTTACAAGAATCCGTAATGCGAATATGGTACGTCACGAAAAATTAGAGGTTCCTGCTTCTAATGTGAAAAAAGAAATCGCTGAAATTCTTAAGCGTGAAGGTTTCATCCGTGATGTTGAATATATTGAAGATAACAAACAAGGAATCATCCGCATTTTCCTTAAATACGGTTCTAGCAATGAGCGTGTAATTACTGGACTTAAACGTATTAGTAAACCTGGTCTTCGTGTATATGCGAAAGCAACTGAGGTTCCACGTGTACTAAACGGTCTTGGAATCGCACTAGTTTCTACTTCTCAAGGAGTAATTACTGATAAAGAAGCTCGCGCTAAACAAGTTGGCGGAGAAGTTTTAGCATACGTTTGGTAATAAAGGTTTAAATGAATGGAGGTGCAACTAAATGTCTCGTGTAGGTAAAAAACCAGTCGAAGTACCAGCAGGCGTTACAGTTACTATTGATAACAGTACTGTAACGGTTAAAGGTCCTAAAGGCGAATTAACTCGTACTTTTAACTCTGATATCGCAATCAACGTTGAAGAGAACGTAATTAACGTGACTCGTCCTTCAGATGCGAAGGAACATCGTGCATTGCACGGAACAACTCGCGCTTTGTTAGCTAACATGGTGGAAGGTGTTTCTAAAGGTTTTGAAAGAGGTCTTGAACTTATCGGTGTAGGTTACCGTGCGCAAAAACAAGGAAACAAACTTGTTCTTAACGTAGGTTACTCTCATCCAGTTGAGATCGAACCAGAAGTAGGACTTGAAATCGAAGTTCCTTCTGCAACTAAAGTTATTGTAAAAGGATCTAGCAAAGAGCGCGTTGGAGCACTTGCTGCTAACATCCGTGACGTTCGTCCACCAGAGCCTTACAAAGGTAAAGGTATTCGTTATGAAGGCGAATTCGTACGTAGAAAAGAAGGTAAAACAGGTAAGTAATGCCAGATAGGCAAACGAAAGGAGTGACCTGAATGATTACGAAGGCTGACAAGAATGTAACCCGTAAAAAAAGACACGCACGTGTGCGTTCTAAATTAAGCGGTACTCAAGCTCGTCCTCGTCTAAATGTGTTCCGTTCAAACAAACACATTTACGCTCAACTTATTGATGATGTTAATGGTGTAACAATCGCTAGTGCTTCTACTTTAGATAAAGAGCTTAACTTAGAATCTGCAAGTAATGTTGATGCTGCTGTTAAGATCGGTGAAGCAGTTGCAAAACGTGCTGTAGAAAAAGGCGTTAAATCAGTTGTTTTTGACCGCGGTGGATATTTATATCATGGTCGCGTAAAAGCTTTAGCTGATGCTGCTCGTGAGAACGGCTTAGAATTTTAATAGTCAAAGGAGGGACAAAAATAGATGCGTAGTCGTAGTATTGATCCAAACAAACTTGAACTTGAAGAACGCGTTGTAACTATCAACCGTGTAGCGAAAGTTGTTAAAGGTGGACGTCGTTTCCGTTTCTCTGCACTTGTAGTTGTTGGAGATAAAAATGGCAATGTTGGTTTTGGTACTGGTAAAGCTCAAGAGGTACCAGATGCAATCCGTAAAGCAGTTGAAGATGCGAAGAAAAATCTTGTGGCAGTACCTATGGTTGGTACAACAATTCCACACGAAATTATCGGACACTTCGGTGCTGGTGAAATCTTGCTAAAACCTGCTTCTGAAGGTACTGGAGTTATCGCTGGTGGTCCAGTGCGTGCAGTGCTTGAGTTAGCTGGTGTTGCTGATATCCTATCTAAATCTTTAGGTACAAACACACCAATTAACATGGTTCGTGCAACTTTAGACGGTTTAAAACAATTAAAACGTGCTGAAGACGTAGCGAAGTTACGTGGTAAATCAGTAGAAGAACTGTTAGGATAAGGAGGGAAATTAGATGGCAAACAAACTGGAAATTACCCTCACTAAAAGCGTAATTGGTCGTCCTCAAGACCAACGCGAAACAGTTAAAGCGTTAGGTTTACGTAAAGTAAACCAAACAGTAGAACAAAATGATAATGCTGCTATCCGCGGTATGATCACTAAAGTATCACATTTAGTATCTGTTAAAGAAAACTAAAAATCATTCTTCTTCAATAAGGAGGTGCCAATATGAAACTTCATGAATTAAAACCTGCAGAAGGTTCTCGTAAAGAACGCAAGCGTTTAGGTCGTGGTATCGGTTCTGGTACTGGTAAGACTGCTGGTAAAGGTCATAAAGGTCAAAATGCACGTTCTGGTGGGGGTGTAAGACCAGGATTCGAAGGTGGTCAAACTCCTTTATTCCGTCGTTTACCAAAACGTGGTTTTACAAACATCAACCGTAAAGAATATGCAATTGTAAACCTTGACGCTCTAAACCGCTTCGAAGATGGAACGGAAGTAACTCCAGAACTTCTTATCGAAACTGGTGTTGTGAGCAACGAAAGAGCAGGAATTAAGATTCTTGCAAAAGGCAAAGTAGAGAAAAAGCTTACTGTTAAAGCACATAAATTCTCCTCTGCTGCAAAGGAAGCTATTGAAGCTGCCGGCGGTCAAACAGAGGTGATCTAATGTTTCAGACAATCTCCAATTTTATGCGTGTGGGTGAAATAAGACGTAAAATCATATTCACCCTATTAATGTTGATTATATTCCGTATCGGTACTTTCATACCGGTACCTTATGTTAATGCAGATTATTTACAAGCACAGGATGCTTTTAGTGCCTTCGGAATATTAAACACATTCGGTGGTGGGGCACTGAAAAACTTTTCAATACTCGCTATGGGGATTATGCCATATATTACTGCATCTATCATTGTCAGCTTGCTGCAGATGGATGTTGTTCCTAAGTTCACTGAATGGTCTAAACAAGGTGATGCTGGTCGACGTAAATTGACTCAATTTACGAGATACTTCACTATCGTCTTAGGCTTCATTCAGGGGTTTGGAATGTCATATGGGTTTAACAACCTAGCTGGTGGTGCTCTGATTACTAATCCTGGGATTGGTTCCTACTTAGTAATCTCTGTTGTGTTAACAGCTGGAACTGCCTTCTTAATGTGGTTAGGTGAACTAATTACATCAAAAGGTGTAGGTAATGGTATTTCCATTATCATCTTTGCTGGGATTGCTGCTGGTATTCCATCAATAGCAAACCAAATATACGCACAACAGTTTGAAAATCCTGGTGATCAGTTATTCTTGCGCATCGCTACAGTGCTTCTAATCGTAGTTGCAGTGATAGCACTTGTTGTAGGAGTAATCTTCATCCAGCAAGCACTTAGAAAGATTCCAATCCAATATGCGAAAAGAATGACGAATGGAAACAGCTCTGTTGGAGGACAATCTACACATCTTCCACTTAAAGTGAATTCCGCTGGGGTTATCCCAGTTATCTTTGCGGTTTCATTCCTGGTAACACCAAGAACGATCGCATCATTCTTTGAACAAAATGCTGTTACAACATGGATACAAAAAGTATTCGACTATACGCATCCTATTGGAATGGTTATCTATACAGTATTAATTCTTGCTTTCACTTATTTCTATGCTTTCATTCAAGTTAACCCAGAACAAGTTTCTGAGAACTTGAAGAAGCAAGGTGGATACATTCCAGGTATTAGACCAGGAAAGAGTACGCAAGAATACTTGACTCGTGTTCTTTACCGTTTAACATTAGTTGGAGCATTATTCTTAGCTGTTATAGCTATTCTTCCAGTTTTCTTTATCAATATTGCGGGCTTGCCGCAATCTGCTCAAATTGGGGGAACTAGTTTACTCATCGTTGTCGGTGTTGCACTGGAAACAATGAAACAGCTTGAATCACAGCTAGTTAAACGTCACTATAAAGGATTTATTAAATAAATTAATTTAGGGGACTGCTTGTCCCTTGAATTATATGTGCAAGACTTTATTTAGGGGGGAATACGCATGAATTTAGTCTTAATGGGGCTCCCTGGCGCAGGCAAAGGTACACAAGCCGAGAAGATTGTCGAGAAATATGGCATCCCTCATATCTCAACTGGTGATATGTTTCGTGCTGCAATGAAAGATGAGACAGAGCTTGGACTAAAAGCAAAATCATTTATGGATAAAGGTGAATTAGTACCAGATGAAGTTACAATTGGTATTGTTCGCGAAAGACTTAGTAAGGATGACTGTGAAAAGGGTTTTCTTCTAGACGGATTCCCTCGTACTGTTCCACAAGCTGAAGCTTTAGAATCCATTTTGTCTGATTTAGTAAAAAAACTTGATTATGTGATCAATGTTCAAGTTGATCAAGAAATATTAATGGAAAGACTAACAGGACGCCGTATCTGTAAAAGCTGTGGGGCCACTTATCATTTAGTGTTCAACCCGCCGGCTAATTCAGAAACATGTGATCGCTGTGGCGGAGAGTTATATCAACGTGCAGATGATAACGAAGCTACTGTTAAAAACCGTTTGGATGTTAACATCAAACAATCTCAACCATTACTTGATTTTTATGAGTCAAAAGGCTATCTGAAAAACATCAATGGCCAACAAGATATTTCGAAAGTATTTTCAGATTTGGATGAATTACTAAGTACTTTAAAGTAATCCTTAATTCATAAAACACTTTTGCTTAGACTAATCTGTTCTAGCATGGACTAAAATCAGAGAATCAAATAGAAGAATTGGGATGAAATGGCTAAGGAGTTTATTCCTAAACATGATGCATTTCCTTTTTTCAAAAGGTATAATAATTCCTATGGTTATATCTGTAACAAGTAAAGCATAAATATGAACTTTGTCATGTTTATGTGAGTTAGAAGAATAATCAATTTAAGATAATTGGTGCAGAGTATTTTGGATTTCATGGTAGCTCCGCTTGAATTGCTTTTTTATCTAGTAGTGAAGAAGGTAACTATTATTCTTTCTATTATGGACATAAGGTATTGGACCAGGTGTGCGCTATCGGTAATTCCTCTTTAATATCGGAATGCGAAGATCTTAACGGCATTTCATCAAGCAATTGTGTATGTGATGCAAAGAATACGGTTAGACTCTTGAAGAAGCTTTGACTTTATTTTTTTGCGGAAATTACGATAAGCGATGAAACGGCTGCAGTTAGCACTGGCTATTTGTTTCTATCGTACTGTTTGCGAGAAATATTTCATATTATATAGCTTTATAACAGTTCATATAAACGAATATTAGCTGTGTTGGTGGTCACATTGGTCGATTCTGATGGAAGTTTATAATTTTTATTATTAATTTGTTATTAATAGCGACGTGGGTGTAACATTATGTTATAATCTATTAGTTGCAGTTATATGACAAATTAGTATATTATAGAGCAGTTCAGAGTAGTTGATGTACACCGATCGTGTTACAGAAGAGATGAACTACACTTTGCTATAGTTAGTTTTAAGTATTTCGCATTTTAAAATGAAGGGAGAATTTATTCGATGGCTAAAGACGATGTAATCGAAATTGAAGGCACAATCACTGAAACTTTGCCGAACGCCATGTTTAAGGTAGAATTAGAAAATGGTCATACTGTATTGGCTCACGTTTCTGGTAAAATCCGCATGCATTTTATTCGTATTTTACCTGGTGATAAAGTAACGGTTGAGTTATCTCCATATGACTTGACTCGCGGAAGAATTACTTACCGCTTTAAATAATCTGATTGCACTCCGTACTATCAAGGAGGTTAGGATAATGAAAGTTAGACCATCTGTTAAACCTATCTGCGAAAAATGCAAAGTTATCCGCAGACGTGGGAAAGTTATGGTTATCTGTGAAAACCCTAAACATAAACAAAAACAAGGTTAATTATAAGGAGGTGCGCATATAGATGGCACGTATTGCTGGTGTGGATATTCCACGTGAAAAACGCGTAGTAATATCTTTAACATACATTTTTGGTATCGGAAAAATTACTGCACAAAAAGTATTAGCAGAAGCTGGTGTTTCTGAAGATACTCGTGTTCGTGACTTAACGGAAGATGAACTTAACAAAATCCGTGATATCATTGACAAATTAAAAGTTGAAGGTGACCTTCGTCGTGAAGTTTCACTTAACATTAAACGTCTAATGGAGATCGGTTGCTACCGTGGTCTTCGTCACCGCCGTGGTCTTCCAGTTCGCGGACAAAACACGAAAAACAACGCTCGTACACGCAAAGGTCCTCGTAAGACTGTAGCTAACAAGAAAAAATAATCCGTAAAGGAGGTACTTTAAATGGCACGTAAAACGAATACTCGTAAACGTCGTGTGAAAAAGAATATCGAATCTGGTATTGCACACATTCGTTCAACATTCAATAACACAATCGTAACAATCACTGATGTACATGGTAATGCTCTTTCTTGGTCAAGTGCAGGAGCTCTAGGATTTAGAGGTTCTCGTAAATCTACTCCTTTCGCTGCTCAAATGGCTGCTGAAACTGCTGCTAAAACATCAATGGAACATGGCATGAAAACTCTTGAAGTAACTGTAAAAGGACCAGGTGCTGGTCGTGAAGCTGCAATCCGTGCTCTTCAAGCTGCAGGCCTTGAAGTTACTGCTATCAGAGACGTAACTCCAGTTCCTCATAATGGCTGCCGACCACCTAAACGTCGCCGCGTTTAATTTTTCTGTATAAAATCATTTATCCTTGTCTATACTGGGATTTGATTAAAACTTTTTAAAAGCCCGTACAGAATTATTAACCCAGTTGTTGTGCACAAAGCGGGAACGTAAACATGGGGAATTTCGGTTATTAATCTAGCCGGGGTTTCGACGTTTTGAAGGAGGGTATATTTTGATGATCGAAATAGAAAAACCAAAAATCGAAACGGTTGAGATCAACGATGATGCCAAATACGGCAAATTCGTCGTAGAGCCACTTGAGCGTGGATATGGTACTACTTTGGGTAACTCCTTACGTCGTATTCTATTATCCTCACTTCCTGGTGCCGCTATCACATCCATTCAAATTGATGGGGTACTTCATGAGTTCTCAACAATTGAAGGCGTCGTGGAAGATGTAACATCTATCATATTGAACATCAAAAAACTGGCACTTAAAATCTACTCTGATGATGAAAAAACTTTAGAGATTGATATGCAAGGTGAAGGAGTTGTCACTGCAGCGGACATCACTCATGATAGTGATGTAGAGATCTTAAATCCAGATCTTCATATCGCTACATTGGGCAGCAACGGAAATCTTCGCATGCGTTTAACTGCAAAGCGTGGTCGTGGTTACACACCTGCTGAGCAAAACAAACGTGAGGATCAGCCTATTGGAGTAATTCCAATTGATTCTATCTTTACTCCAGTTTCTAGAGTGAATTATCAAGTTGAGAATACTCGTGTTGGTCAATTGACTAATTATGATAAACTAACATTTGACGTTTGGACTGACGGTAGTACAGGTCCTCAAGATGCTATTGCACTTGGTGCAAAGATTTTGACAGAGCATTTAAACATCTTCGTTGGTTTAACTGATGAAGCACAAAATGCTGAGATAATGGTAGAAAAAGAAGAAGATCAAAAAGAAAAAGTTCTTGAGATGACGATTGAAGAACTTGATTTATCTGTTCGTTCTTATAACTGCTTAAAACGTGCTGGAATTAACACAGTGCAAGAATTGGCTAATAAGACAGAAGAAGATATGATGAAAGTTCGAAATCTTGGTAGAAAATCTCTGGAAGAAGTTAAGCATAAACTGGAAGAACTAGGTTTAGGCCTAAGAAAAGACGACTGATAAACAGCCGTTTTTGATTGCCCAGCTGCTTGAATAACAACAAAAGGAGGGAATCACACATGGGTTACAGAAAGTTAGGACGCACTAGCGCACAGCGTAAAGCTATGTTACGTGACTTAACAACAGACTTAATCATCAACGAGCGCATTGAAACAACTGAAGCTCGTGCAAAAGAACTTCGTTCTGTTGTAGAAAAAATGATTACACTTGGTAAACGTGGAGATCTTCATGCACGTCGTCAAGCTGCTGCTTACGTACGTAATGAAGTTGCTAACGTTGAAGAAAACCAAGATGCTGTTCAAAAATTGTTCAGCGACATCGCTGCTCGTTACACTGAACGTCAAGGTGGATACACACGTATCATGAAAATGGGACCTCGTCGCGGAGACGGTGCACCAATGGTAATTATCGAGTTAGTATAATAGAGATTTAAGGAACATAGGGTGCCGGACAGTTTATATTGCTATGAAACTTGTTCAAGTACCCTTTTTCTTTAGTAGTCTCATTCTATATGCTATCAAGCCAAAACAGAGTGTTACGATGAGCATTAGGAAAGAATAAAGAACAAATGTCTCGTCTAGCTCTAGCACCTCTGCAATTCAAGTCGAATTGGAGGTGCGGGCTTTTTTCGTTTTTAAAAGAAGCATTCAGGGTGCGAGAATAGGAATATCATAAGATTCATTTACAACATATGAATTTCCTGTATTCAGGGACATAGGTATTTACTTCAAATTTATATCTTATGTAGAACCAATTCAAAGCTCGCCCGTAAGGCGAGTTTTCTTTTTGGCAAAAGAAAAATGAGTGGGGTATTATATGGACCATAAAGTTTTGGTATCAGTTGACTCCTTATCCTTTATGTATGAAGATCAGCAGACAAAAGCACTGGATAACGTTTCCTTCCAAATAAAGGAGGGAGAATGGGTAGCTATCGTCGGTCATAATGGTTCAGGAAAATCAACACTTGCTAAGCTATTAAACGGGTTGTATTTCACCAAAGAAGGATCTATCCGTATTGGAGACATAGTCATATCAGAAGAAACAGTTTGGGATGCGAGAAAAAGAGTAGGTATGGTTTTTCAAAACCCTGATAATCAGTTTGTAGGGACAACAGTTAAAGATGATGTGGCTTTTGGGTTAGAAAACAATGCTATTCCTAGGGAGGAAATGCATAAACGGGTGGAAGCTGCTTTAGAAAAAGTAAATATGCTATCTTTTCTTGATCAAGAGCCGCACCATCTATCAGGTGGACAAAAACAACGGGTAGCAATTGCCGGTGTTATTGCTTTGAAACCAAGCATTATTGTTCTTGATGAAGCGACGTCTATGCTTGATCCTCAGGGGAGACAGGAAGTGCTTGAATTAATAAAAGAGCTGAAGCAGGAAAATATGACTGTAATCTCTATCACCCATGACCTTGATGAAGCAGCAAGAGCAGACCGGATTATCATCATGAATAAAGGGAAGGTTTATCAGGAGGGTAAGCCCTCTGAAATATTCCAGCTAGAGAAGGAATTAATTGAAATAGGACTTGATATCCCATTTGCCATAAGACTCAGAAGCGGTCTTGAAGCGCAGGGGATACAGGTAGACAAAATAACATTGACAGAAGAAGAGTTGGTGACTGAGCTATGGACATCTCACTTCAAAAAGTAGCCTATCGTTATCAAGAGAATACTCCGTTTGAAAGATTGGCAATTGAGAATGTGGACATAAATATAACCTCAGGTTCTTATATGGCTATCATTGGTCATACAGGCTCTGGAAAATCCACAATTCTTCAGCATTTAAATGCCTTGTTAACACCTACTAGTGGAAGTGTTGCAATAGGTGACAGGTTAATAGAATCTGGCCGTAAGAACAAGAACCTTGCTCCAATTCGTCAAAAGGTAGGAATTGTTTTTCAGTTTCCAGAAAGCCAGTTATTCGAGGAAACAGTAGAAAAAGATATCTGCTTTGGACCAATGAACTTTGGAGTAAAAGAGGAAGAGGCAAAAATCAGAGCTAAACGGGCTTTAAAGGAAGTAGGTCTTTCTGAAGACTATTTGAACAAATCTCCATTCGATCTGTCAGGCGGGCAAATGAGACGTGTGGCAATTGCCGGTGTTCTGGCTATGGAGCCTGAGGTGCTTGTTTTAGATGAGCCAACTGCAGGTCTAGACCCTAGAGGGCGAAAAGAAATCATGGAAATGTTCTATAGACTGCATAAGGAACGAAACCTGACGACTATACTGGTTACACATAGTATGGAGGATGCAGCATTGTATGCAGACAAAATCGTCATTATGAATAAAGGGAAAGTTTATAGAGAAGGAACTGCTGAGGAAATATTTTCGGAAAGCGAAGATTTAGTGGGAATTGGATTGAATGTTCCTGATATAGTTAGATTTCAAAGGAAATTAGAAGCACAGCTTGGCTTTAAACTTGATAAAGTGCATTTAAATATGGAGACATTTATTATGGAACTAGCGGATTACTTAAAGAATAATGAGGATCATCAATGATGGGGAAAATGATAATAGGTCGTTTTGTTCCGATTGACTCACTACTGCACAGAATGGATCCTCGTTCAAAGCTTATAATTGTATTTTTATTTATATGTATTGTTTTCCTGGCCAACAATGCAGCCACTTATTTTATACTTGCTGCTTATGTAGGCTTGATGATTATGTTGTCAAAGGTTCCTTTTAAATATATTTATCTAGGATTAAAGCCAATACTTTGGCTTATATTATTCACGTTCTGTCTTCATTTGTTTTTTACTAAAGACGGCAGCCTATTATTTGAATACGGTTGGATAAAAATTTATTCAGAAGGACTAAGGATGGGGATACTCATCTCACTACGCTTCTTTCTGCTTATAATCATGACTTCCTTGCTCACATTAACGACAACACCAATTGAACTGACAGATGCATTGGAGACATTGCTGGGACCTCTGAAGAAAATCCGTTTTCCAGTCCATGAACTTGCCTTAATGATGTCCATCTCTTTACGCTTCATCCCAACACTCATGGATGAAACGGAGAAGATAATGAAAGCGCAGATGGCAAGAGGGGTGGAATTTTCAAGTGGACCAATTCAAAGCAGAATAAAAGCAATTGTACCTTTGTTAATTCCGCTTTTTGTCAATGCCTTCAAGAGAGCCGAGGAGCTGGCTACTGCTATGGAAGCGAGAGGCTACCAAGGTGGAGAGGGCAGAACGAAATATCGTCAGCTAGTTTGGAAGCAATCGGATAGTATCATGATAGTATTATTAGTACTTGTAGCAGTTTTGCTGCTTGTATTTAAATCATAATGGAGAAAAGTGATGCAAAGATATAAAGGGATAGTCAGCTACGATGGCACCGAATATTGTGGTTTTCAGCTTCAGCCAAGAGACCGTACTGTTCAAGGAGAAATAGAAAAAGCTTTAAAAAAGCTCCATAAAGGCAGTGAGATAAAGATTCAAGCGTCAGGCCGTACAGATGCAGGCGTCCATGCAAAAGGACAGGTCATCCATTTTGATTCAGATCTGGATATACCTGCTGGAAAGTGGGAGCTTGCAGTAAATGCACTGCTGCCCCATGATATTGTATTTTCCACCATTGAACCAGTAAATATGGACTTCCATGCAAGATACAATGTAACGGGCAAGGAATACCGTTATTTTATCCATCTCTCTGAAAGAAGGGATCCGTTCAAGCGTAACCATGCCTATTATTATCCATATAAATTGGATATCGAGGCAATTCGTGAAGCTACTGGATATTTTATTGGAGAACATGACTTCACCAGCTTTTGCTCCATGAAGACGGACAAGGAAGATAAGGTAAGGACTATTACGTCAATGGAACTAGTGGAAGAGGATGATATGCTTATTTTTAGTTTTAAAGGTAATGGTTTCCTTTATAATATGGTGCGTATTATTATCGGAACACTGTTGGACGTAGGCAGAGGCAAACGAAAGCCAGAATCCATTAATGCAATTCTAGCGAAAAAAGACCGTAAAGCGGCAGGAAAGACTGCTTCTGCAAACGGATTGTATTTATGGAAGGTCTACTATTAAGTAGAAAATATCAAGATGAAAAGAAATTTTCATAACAACTAAACCTGGTGTAACATTTTCTTGACATATGGCACTCTAGCATATATCATAATATGGTATGTATTATAAACCCACATTAAGCCCCGGAAACTTAATTGTGTGAACATATAGACGTAAATCATTAAAACAACAAAAAAATTAAAAACTTAAACATTCAGGAGGGAAACTCATGCGTACAACGTTCATGGCTAATTCAAACACTGTTGACCGTAAATGGTACGTGATTGATGCTGAAGGCAAAACTTTAGGTCGTCTTGCTAGTGAAGTAGCATCAATCCTACGTGGAAAACATAAACCAACTTTCACACCACATGTGGACACTGGTGATCATGTTATTCTTTTAAATGCTTCAAAAATCGAATTGACTGGTAAAAAATTGACTGATAAAATTTACTACCGTCACACAATGCATCCAGGTGGACTAAAGCAAAGAACTGCTTTAGAAATGCGTACAAACTACGCTGAGAAAATGCTTGAGCTTGCTATCAAAGGCATGCTTCCAAAGAATTCTCTTGGTCGTCAAATGTTCAAAAAATTACATGTATACGCTGGTAGCGAGCATCCGCACCAAGCACAACAACCAGAAGTTTACGAACTTCGCGGATAATTAATAAGGGAGGTAAAAAAAATGGCACAGGTTCAATATATCGGTACTGGTCGTCGTAAAAGTTCCGTTGCACGTGTACGTTTAGTACCAGGCGACGGTCAAATCATCATCAATGGTCGTGAAATTGAAAACTACATTCCTTTTGCAGCTTTACGTGAAGTTGTAAAACAACCATTAGTAGCTACTGAAACTACTGGAAGCTACAATATCCTAGTAAACGTTAGCGGTGGAGGATACACTGGTCAAGCTGGAGCTATCCGTCATGGTATCGCTCGTGCTTTACTTCAAGTAGATCCTGAGTACCGTCCAACACTTAAACGTGCTGGATTGTTAACTCGTGACGCTCGTATGAAAGAACGTAAAAAATACGGTCTTAAAGGCGCTCGTCGTGCACCTCAGTTCTCAAAACGTTAATTTTACGTTTCAAAAGACTCTCAAGCTTATTGCTTGAGAGTCTTTTTTTTCTTCAATCTTATATGTTAATAAGCAGCCCCATATGTAGGACATACGGGGTTTCTAAAACTTACTTGTTTTCCTGGGCAAGCTTGCTTACTTCTTCCGCTGTAAGTAAACCATTATAAATTTTCAATTCATCCATGGAACCTTTAAATGGTGCGTCCCACCAGTTTACACCAAGACTGAAGCTTGCATTTGCTGTCGTGAATATATTTGGGAAACCTGTGCCTTTATACTTTTCTATTCCGTTAACGTACACGAAAATAGCATCTTTATCTACTGTAAAAGCCAGGTGAGTCCATTCACCCGTTTTTATTTGGCTGCCGATTGATGCATCATACCATGTCGAGCTGCCTGACCATACTTCTGTGCTGCCGTTTCCTGTGCCATATGGAAGCAGACTTATCCAGTTGTTACTGTCTCTTGCACCGAAGAAAGTAGTAGTGTATTGCGTCAGTTGTTCTGGTTTAATCCAGAGGGAAACACTGTAGCTGTCGCTTGATATTAATCCGTTTGGCAATCGTATGCCTGAAGCACCATTAAATTTTGCTGCTTTCCCGCCGTTTACACCATCTGCGTAGGAAATAGTCCCACCTGTATTATCAATTCTATTTCCTGTTATAATACCGCTGTCGAATTGTGCATTGCTGTCATTTAAATTTCCTTCAAAGGAGTATTGTGCAGCCAAACCATTTTCCTTATATGGCAAAACAGTAATGACAAAGTTTTTAGTTGTTGTGAACTTGCCTTTTGTAATGGTAGCGGTCAACGTAGCATCTTTACTTGCAGCGCCAGCCTCTGGACGTGTTATGGCACCCGTTGCTGAGATGACATCTGAATCAGAGGTTTTCCATGTGATAGTTGTATGACGGGTCCCCTCTGTCGGTAAGGATATATTAGAAACTACGTTTGCTGTATCGCCAAGATTTAGGTCAGTTTTAACATCCTGTACGATTTCCTTGTCTGTCATATCTTCCATTTTGCTGCCCCAGATTGTAACTCCTTCGTTTGACATGGCTGTAAATGCCATCACATAGCTTTTGGATACTTCATCCCATTGGCGGACAAACACACCGTTGTAGGTACTGTCGTCGATTTTTATTTCCGCTTCATTATGACTTGTCTTTTTCCAAGTACCAGTCACATCTCCTGTTATTTTTCCGTTTTTAGTAAGCTCGATATATACAGATTCAGTGATATCGCCTGAATAGGTTTTTCCATGATTAACGAACTGATATTGGCCAATTAAAGCTTGCCTATTTACTTTTTCGAGCTTTTCCCCACTATAGCGGTATGGTGCCGCAATAGGCCAGCCTTCACTGTTCATAAACATTTGATGAACACGCACTTCATGCATTTCACCTGTTTGAGGGAAGCGAGAATGGAACACTAAGAAATGCTGACCTGTTTCAGAATCAATGAAAGCAGAGTTATGTCCAGGTGATACGTAGCCGACTCCGATACCAGTGCCAGGATCTCCAATTCTTCGTTCAAACAGGAAATTTCCCATAACCTTATTTCCATAGGGTGAATTGTCTACATTTCCAGATAGAACCGCAGATTGGCCGCTTGCATCTACATATGGACCATCTGGTGTTTTTGAACGAAACAGCCTCATATTATAACCGCCATCAGCACCTAACCAGCCATATGTCACATATAGATAATAATATTTCGTATTTTTATCATAGACTATATATGGACCCTCTCCAGATTTGTAAAAGCCGCCAGCAATTTTTGTGCCGAAGTAGCGGTCAATCATTCTGCCGTCCTTTGTTTTGCCATCTTTCTCAGGATAGATTGGTTTTCCGGTTTTCTTATCTATCTCTAGCAGGTAGATACCGCCAGACCAAGAGCCATATGTCATCCAAAGTTTGCCGTCAGCAGCTGTGAACACATTAGCATCAATAGCATTAGGATAAAGATTATTGTTATAGGAGCCGTCTGAATTGAACCAGTTGTCATTTTCACTTTTCAAGTTTCCGGAATTAATCAAGCCTTGGATGTTTGTGTTGACCCACTTTTTGTCGACATTGCTATTAGCGTCTTTTGCACTTTCTTTTGTAAAGCCAGAATAGACAATTGTATCAACATATTCATAGGGACCTTCAATGTTTTGTGAAACAGCATAGCCGATTGCAGATCGTATATAAGTGGATGATGCACTATAATAAATCATGTAGGCACCTTTGCTGCCATCTTTATTGACATAGTTTTTATTCCAAAAAACATCAGGAGCCCATACCGCGAAACCGCCCTTGCTGTCAGAATCATCTTCTCCAGCCCATTTAAAAGAGCCTGCTAAGTTTTTTGATAAGTCACCATATAACTTGTTATTTGGAGTTGTATAACCATTTGTGAAGGTTTCCCATTTGATCAAATCATCTGATTTCGCTGCTTCAATATGTGAGCCGAAAACATAGTAAGTATCTCCATCCTTTACTATGGATGGATCATGGACAGATACGTCTTGATAATCAGGAATTGCAGGTTTTGCGCTGGCGAGGTTTGTTTGATTTGTTTTTTCTGCAAATGCAGCGCTTGGAATAGTTAGTACTAAAGCTAAAGTGGCGGTCAGTAAAAGCCGCAAATTACTTTTTTTCATGAACATAACTCCTTCTTTTTGAAATGGAAGCCATAGTGCTTGTAATGGACAGCTCCAATTCTTTGAGGCGTTGTACTATGTATGGGGAGCGGCTCCAAAATGGATTTTACCGTATTAACCTCCTTTCGTCTTTAATTTAAAAACGCTTTCATAATCTATCATACGTTAACAATATTAGTGGAACAGAATCAATTGACCTATTTTTTTACAAAAACTGCATATTTCTATTAAAAACTGGAACTAATCCGCGGATAATTCGTAATAAAACTATAAGTAGGAGGTGCTAGAGTAATGTACTCTAAAATAGAGGAACCGAAGAAAAGAATATCCGAAAAAGCAATGAAAGTTTGGCGCATATCAGAGACCATAATAAATGTTGGGATACTTGTAGTGCTTGGTGTTTTATATTACTTAGATGATTATTTTGAGTGGACGTACTGGATTGGCTGGATTATTCTTGGCCTTATAGGTTTAACAGTATTATCAGCAATCTGGGAAATTATTATTGAACCGTCGTTAAAACAGAAATATTGGCGTTATGATGTGGATGAAGAATTCATCCAGTTAAAATCAGGAATATGGAAAAAACAGCATCAACTCATCCCGATGACAAAGGTGCAGTCGGTTGAACTTGTGCAAGGACCGCTTTTAAGAAAATATCAGCTGTATTCTATTTCTGTTGGTACGATGGGAAGCAGTCATCAAATTCCGGCTATCCCAGAAGAAGAAGCACTAGAACTAAGGAACCAAATAGCTCATTATGCAAAGATTAAGGAAGTGGAATAATGGAAGGAAGAACAGCAAGGCTGCATCCGGTAAAAATGCTGCTGGATTTCGTTTCATTGATTAAAACCAATTTTATAATCATTTTCTTTCTTTACGTTATTCATTTTGGTACAGACAGCAAACTTTGGCTAGCTTCACAGTATTTATTTGCCGTGTTCATTCTTTTGGCAATTGTTTATAACTTCTTCAATTGGTGTTTCTACCGGTATACAGTAAAAGACGAGGCTATTCATATTTCATCTGGTGTCATAAAGAAATCAGAACGGGTAATCTCTTTAAGTAAAATCCAAAATATTCAAAAGCGTACTACTGTTATCCATAAACTATTCAATATTTCTTCCATTACGATGGAGACCGGAGAGTCAGGCGATAATGGATCAATTGCATTAGCAGCTGTTTCTAAACAAGAAGCAGATTGGCTGGAGACAATTGCATCAATTGTTTATGATGAAGAAATTTCAGAAGCCTCCGAGGAGGAAAAGGATCCTGATTCTATAGTGGAGACACAGAATGAAAGAGAGATTCATTTTATTGCATCTAAAAAAGATGTATTGAAGGCATCCTTCACATCATTAAGCTTTTTTGCACTTATACCTGTTGTGTTTACGATATATTCTAATATGGAAGACCTGTTGCCAGTCACAAGCATTATGGGGGATTGGCTGAAAGCCATCATGAGATACTGGTGGCTGATTGCTATTACGTTGGTTATCTTTACATTCATTGCAATTGCATTTGGTGTAATCACTACTTATTGGAGGTATGGTAAATACCAGATTTTATCTGACAGTAAAAGGATTTATATTAGAAAGGGTTTGGTGGACGAGGTTGCTTTTTCCATCTTAAAAGAGAAGGTTCAGGCTATTGAGGTAATCCAATCACCACTGAAAAGAATCTTGCGACTTGCTGAGGTTAAACTGGTCAGTGCAGGTGAAACAGGAGAAGAGGATTTGAAAACAAATTCTTTATACCCATTTTTACCGGTAAATAGGGCATATGAAATTGTTCATGAACTATTACCTGAATATAAAATCCTCCCAAACATGACAAGCTTACCGAAAACTGCGCTTGTGGCAAAAATGTTAAGACCAAGTATTTTGTGGCTTGCAGCATTAGTAGGACTTATTATCTTTAAACAAAACTTATGGTATGTCTCCTTTGCAGTATTGCTGATCGTTTATATATTGCGCTTACTGGACTTTTTAAACAGCAGTTATATTGTAAAGGATGAATATATGCAGATGAGAACAGGAAGCCTCGAAACTTCCTTATTCCTTACGAAGAGAAGTAAAGTAATTGAGGTTGAAGTGGCTCAGTCCAGATGGCAAAGGCGGTTTGGTTTAGCAAAAATGGGGATTGTTAACCGCTCTAAGCCAATCGTTCATACTTCTATAAAGGATGTCCCTTATGATGCGGCTGTTGACTTTTATTATTGGTATAAGAAGAGGGGAAAAGACATTCGTATTGAGAAACAATAATTAAATCTTTTTATATCGTTCCCCATTAATCAAAGTGTATACAAGTACATATTTCCTTCAATGTTCTTGGTTTTTTCGTTCATACTAATAAGGCAAAAGATTTAATGAAAGGACAAATCTCATGCTGACTAAACAACAACTTAATGATTTTCAATCGCTGTTAGAGGAACATAAACAAGACATAGAAGAGAGATATGACATAAATGACCACCTGAATTTAATTAGAAGCCACGCGCATGATTCTGTAGGTGAGCTTTCGAGCTATGATAATCATCCAGGTGATGAAGGAACAGAATTATATGAGAGAGAAAAAGATATTGCTCTAAATGAACATTATAGATTTGAGTATGAAGGTGTGGTTCATGCATTAAAGGCAATCCAGAATGGAACATACGGAAAATGTGTGGAATGCGGCAAGGAGATTCCTCTTGGACGTCTGGAGGCTCTTCCCACGGCTTTATACTGTATAGAACATACTCCAGATAAGGTTGTCTCTCATGAGCGCCCAGTTGAAGAGGGTGTGCTCATGCCGCCGTTTGGAAAGTTTGATATGGATGAACAAGATGAAAATGTAGCTTATGATGCAGAGGATTCCTGGCAGGATGTTGAGAGCTTTGGGACCTCAGAAACTCCATCTGATTTTATCGATCCTGTTGATCACTATAATGATCTTTCTATTGATTCTTACGAAAACGTTGGGTATGTCGAGGAGTATGAGAACTTTGTTGGAGTAGATATAGAGGGGAAAAACATCACTGTATATCCGAATCCACAGCATAAAAGATATGAGCACAGTTTAGATGAAGAGGGCATTATGACGAGCTTTGGGGATTTACCTGCATATGAACATGAACCTTATGTGGAAGATGCAGATGATAAGGAACGGTTTTGAAGGAAGGTCAGGCAACATAACTAGACTTAAGATCTAGTGCGCTGCCTGACCTTTTTTGTTTAAAACAATAGTTCGTAAATGTCGTTTAAATGGTGGACTCTTTCGGAATCCTGTTCATTTTCTGCGTGCTGAATTTCTTCTGCCAGCACTTGATTGAGGAAGTTAATCTCTTCCTCTGTTAAATCTCGAACAAAAGCTTCTTCTGATTTGTAACCATTCTTCATTTTCCCGTAAATGCTTTTTCCTGTATCTGAACGGTCTGTGTATAGTGATAGAACTTCTCTTACATATGCTATAGATTGAATCATCCTGCACCTCATACTTTGGATTTTTTTCAGTTTTATTATGGTTTATTTTTACTAGTTTTATTAATAGCAACATACATTTTCCATTTATAGAAACATCCATATTAATTGGATATGGAAATCACATCTCTCCTTGAATTTCCCTTTGGATTTAGTCGAAACTATTTTTAAGAGGTGAAAGCAGTGACAGTTATTATGGACTTCGATTTGAAAAAAAGAGAAAAACAAATTAAATACGAAAGGTCTGTGCTTAAGGAGCTTTCTATAAAGGATTTAAAGGCGAAGGTTGCTCATTACTTTGGATCTTCTCAGTTGACGAAAAGTGTCATCATAAACGAAGGTATGGAGGAAGCTTGCTTTGATGTGGCGATAGAAGCCTTTTTATTAGGTGCAAACTTTAGCAAATTCAATGAATGGGGAGAGGATATCCCCACGATTAAAAATAGATGTTTGGAAGAAGATAAACATTTAAAGGATACTTTATTTCATTTTCTTTTATACTGGGGTAGTGAAGAAAGCAGCAAAAACGAATCCTTGTACTATCTATGTGAACAATTCGTTGATGCATGGTGGTTAGAAGGATTTCATAAAGCAAATAAAAGAAGAAAGCTCAGGCTACATTAAAATCAGGCGGTCGCGCACCGCTTGATTTTTTTTCGGGCTTGTTCTAAACCCCCCTCTCGTCCCATATATTTAGGATAAGGACAGGCAGGAGGGATTGACTAGGACAGTGAATAAGAAATTAAAAATCAGTATATTTACAGCGGGGCTTATCCTTCTATTTTTCATTTTGCAATTTGATTTCTCGGATGATGATTCATGGGATGCTTGGAATCTGCCTTTGACTGGGAAAATAATTGTCATTGATCCTGGTCATGGAGGGCCAGATGGCGGAGCAGGTGATGAGGAAGTGTTAGAGAAAGATATTGCTCTGAATGTATCCCTTAAGATTCGTGATTATCTTCAAGAACAAGGTGCATTGGTCATCATGACGAGAGAAGAAGATAAGGATTTAGCAGGAGATGATGTAAAAGGATATCGTAACCGGAAGGTAGCTGACCTTAAGGAAAGATTGAATATTATTAACTCATCTGATGCTGATTTGTTTTTAAGCATCCATTTAAATGCAATTCCTTCCTCAAAGTGGAGCGGTGCACAAACTTTCTTTTCTCCACAGCTAGAGGATAACGAGGTTGCGGCAAAATTTATTCAAGCTGAACTAATAGACAACCTGGAAAACACAACAAGAAAAGCAAAGCCGCTAAGTAGTGTCTATATATTGAAGTATGCAGAGAAACCGGGTGCTCTTGTTGAGATAGGTTTTCTTTCTAATCCTGCAGAAAAGCAGAAATTAATGAATGTAGATTATCAAAATAAAATAGCTGCATCTGTTTATAAAGGTGTCAATCGATACTTTTCAAATGAGGATGCAATTAAAGGGGAATAGCATTGGCTAATTCTCCTTGTTCTTTTTTAGGTAATATCGTAATATTCCCGGGAAATATATATCAGAATTTTAAAAATGCAAAGGTTATCATTCTCTATGTTATACTAATATTAAAGGGGAGGGGATTGTCATTTTAAACGCAGAAGCTATTGAACGCATGATAGAACAGATAACAGATCCTTTTTTACATAAGTCATTATTAGAATTAAATTCGATTAAAGATTTAAGGTGGGATGAAGAAAAATCTCATGTCAGCATTAAGCTGGCGGTTGCAGAGATTGGGTCTCCCGCACAAATTGAATTGCAGCAGCAGATAGTCGGTATGTTAAAGCAAAATGGAGTACAAAGTGTTGGAATGCGGTTTGCGCAGCTTCCGAGTCAGCTTGTTCAAGAAATACAAGCGGAACAGACCGATACCAATAGCCAGAAGCTTCCCACATATATAGCTGTAGCTAGTGGTAAAGGCGGAGTCGGTAAATCGACTGTTTCTGTTAACTTGGCAGTTTCTATGGCGAGACTTGGCAAGAAGGTAGGTCTTCTTGATGCAGATATATACGGCTTTAGTGTTCCTGATATGATGGGAATAACCAAAAGACCTGAAGTGGTAAATGACAGAATTATTCCTGTAGACCGATTTGGAGTTCAGGTAATTTCTATGGGATTCTTTGTTGAGGATAATGCTCCTATTATCTGGAGAGGACCGATGCTAGGGAAAATGCTGACAAGCTTCCTGCAGGAGGTAGAGTGGGGAGAATTAGATTACCTGATTTTAGATTTGCCTCCTGGAACTGGTGATATTGCTTTAGATGTACATACTATGCTGCCTTCCAGTAAAGAAGTAATTGTTACTACTCCGCATCCAACAGCCGCATTTGTAGCTGCCAGAGCTGGAGCAATGGCAATAAAAACGGAACATGAGATACTTGGTGTTATTGAAAATATGTCTTATTTTGAGAGTAAATTGACTGGTGAAAAGGAATATGTCTTCGGTAAAGGCGGAGGGAAGAAGCTAGCAGAGGATCTCCAAACATCTGTTTTAGGTCAACTGCCGCTTGGCCAGCCTGATTGGGACAAGGATGATTTTGCTCCTTCTGTTTACTCACAGCAAGATAGAATTGGCAGTATTTATATGGATATAGCCAAAAAGGTTATTGAAAAAGCAGATAATGTATAAAAAAGCAGGGGGATTCCCCTGCTTTAGCTTTTGGACTAGAGTTGAATTGTCTGTACTTCAATTCCAGAGGCTGCCTCTTTAGCGGCTTTATCAAGCATCTCTTGAAATTTCTTCTTGAATTCTGGTGTATCCATGGATTCCTGCATGACCTCAAGTAAATGTTCCCGGTATTCTGTGCTTTTTAACACATTTTTCAAGTCGGATTCTATTGCAGGATCCTGCAATAATTCCACCATCATTTTTCTGTAATCCGGGTCCTTCATCAAGTCTTTCAGTAGCTTTTGGTTCTCTGCTTTCATGCTTTTTGCCATTGTTTCTGCAAAATCCGGATCTTTAAATTTCTCTGTCCAAAATTTTGATGCTTTATCAGAAACCAAAGTCTTTTCAATGGTTTTCGTAACCGCATCCTCATTCATTACGAGATTTTCCTTAATTTCTTCATCCCCAATAACATCACGAATCGCTTTTTTTCCGTCATCGGTTTTTAGAATATCTACTACCATTTTTTTGGTCTGATCATAATCCATCTGTTGTGCCGTTTCTCCAGCTGAACAGCCGCTCAAAATGGAAAGCGATAAAAGCAGAACGATGCTGTATTTTTTGAACATTGCAGCTGCTCCTTTCAAAAGGAATTATCCCTGTTCATTAGCATGCTTTTATTTTTAGAAAATATTCGTCGAAATTGTTTGAAGCGTTAGTTTTGAAGCGATAAGAGGGGGGTAGAAGAAAAAAGACCCTTATTCGTAACGAAAGGGCCTTTACTGTAGGATGATTAATTTACTTCTTTGGAGCTGGAGTCAGCATTTGACAGCATTTCTGTAACGGTGACAAACTTAAGGTTTTTTCCTTTCAGATTGTCAATTACTTCAGGCAATGCGTTAGCTGTTTGTTTGGCAGAATCGGACGCATGGAGTAGAACAATATCTCCCTTTTTGGCTGGTGAGACATTTTTAATAATTTGGTCTGTTCCCGGATTTGTCCAATCTTTTGAATCAATACTCCAATGTACAAGAGTATATTTGTACCGATTTGTAATAGTTAACGCATTTTGATCAAAATGCCCTGTTGGGGCTCTGAATAAGGAAATATTCTCGACCTTCAGTTTTTCAAAGGCTGTTTTTGCTTTGGAAACATCTTGGTTTATCTTTTCTTCCTTTACTTCTGAATAATCCACATAATCATAGCCAAGTATACCAATTTCATGGCCTTCCTTCGAAATTCTTGCAATTAAATCAGGATGTCGCTCTGCCCAAGATCCTGCTAAGAAAAAGGTTGCGGTCACCTTTTCCTTTTTTAATATATCCAATATCGGTTCAGCCTTTTCATCACCCCATCCGATGTTGAATGTTAATGCAATCCCTTTTTCTCCTTTGTAAACTGCTTTGGGTCCATCCTTGGATGAGAACACTGGTACTTGTACGATATTTTCCATATACAAAAACCAAGCGGTAAAAAAAGATACAACAAGAATTAATGTCAATTGCTTTACTCTTTTTCCATTCAGTACATAAAATTTGTTCATACTAATCTCACCTCGTCCAATTTACTGCTTGGTTCATCCTATGCAGAGACAGAAATGAAAATAACAAAAAAGTTTATTCATAAAAAAATATAAGATGGCAATAATACTGAGACAAAGTCACTTCTTAGTAGAGTTTCTAAGCCGTCTTGGTTAGGAGGTTTACAAAATGCGTCCATTTTTATATACGTACATCAAGGAGGAGCCATATGGTAGGACTATTATTGAGTCAAAGGGAAGTTAAAGAAATAGAATATATGATCAAAAGGGAATTAGAAGAGATACTAATGGATTTAGGAGACGAAAGAATAGATATACTTGTAAAAAAATCAATGGTGGAAAGGTATAAGGAACTGTTTTCCTTATTCAAAAGAATTGCTTCCCCGAAAGACTGCTTGAACTATATTCTTAAGGACGATAAATACTTGGATGAAAAAATTTGAAAAATAGTAAAAATGTTATTGACGAAGATGTGATAACTTGCTATATTAATAAACGTCACTTCGACATAAACATCAAAAATAAATAGTTAAAAAAACATTTGACATTAAATTTTGATTATGTTAAATTGATAAAGTCGCTTGAGAGAGTGACATAAATTGCTCTTTGAAAACTGAACAAACAAACGTCAACAATAATCGTTTTTATAACTTCGTTATAGAAACAAAAACAAGTAACATAACAAAAGCTAGAGTTTAGCAATGAGCTAATCTTACTCTTTATCGGAGAGTTTGATCCTGGCTCAGGACGAACGCTGGCGGCGTGCCTAATACATGCAAGTCGAGCGGACTTAAAAAGCTTGCTTT
>NZ_RZTZ01000022.1 GCF_004005475.1 Niallia taxi
CTTTTTAAGTCCGCTCGACTTGCATGTATTAGGCACGCCGCCAGCGTTCGTCCTGAGCCAGGATCAAACTCTCCGATAAAGAGTAAGATTAGCTCATTGCTAAACTCTAGCTTTTGTTACTTGTTTTTGTTTCTATAACGAAGTTATAAAAACGATTATTGTTGACGTTTGTTTGTTCAGTTTTCAAAGAGCAATTATCTGCCGCTATCAGACGACTTTATTAATATTACCAGAAGCCATTTATATAGTCAACAGTTTTTTAAATTTATTTTTCATTTTCGTTACTGTCTTGTTTCAGCAACGAATATAAATATACCACCGTATTTAGTAGGATGCAACTATTTTTTTAAAGAAAAAATATTCTAATAACTATATCTCCATTTTACCCAGAAGAATTGGTCTAAAACCAACAGACAACCTAAATGTTTTCATTAAATTAAAAGCCCCGGAATGACCGTGCATTCCAGGGCTTAACAATTATGAGCGATGTCTCATTAACGGGAATAATAGTACGTCCCTGATTGATGGTGCATTTGTCAAAAGCATTACTAGTCTATCGATACCGATTCCTAGTCCACCTGTAGGAGGCATACCATATTCAAGAGCCTCTACAAAGTCATCATCCATAAGATGCGCTTCATCATTTCCTTGCTCACGCTCTTTCACCTGAGCTTCGAATCTTTCTCTTTGATCGATTGGATCATTTAATTCAGTAAAGGCATTTGCATGCTCTCTTCCTACAATGAACAATTCAAAACGATCAGTGAAGCGTGAATCTTCATCATTCTTTTTCGCTAATGGTGAGATTTCAAGCGGATGCCCATAAATAAACGTAGGCTGAATCAGCTTTTCCTCTACTCTTTGCTCAAAGAACTCATTGACAATATGTCCGTAAGTCATATTATCATTAATTTCTATATTATTTTCTTTAGCTAATTTTCTAGCTTCCTCAACTGTCATATGTGGCCAGAAATCAACACCAGTATATTGTTTAATTGCATCAACCATATGCAGTCTTGTCCACTCTGGTTTTAGATTAACTTCGTATTCACCATATGGTATTGTAGTTGTTCCATGTATTTCTTGAGCGATATGCGCTACAAGGTTTTCTGTCAGACTCATAATATCACGATAGTCTGCATATGCCTCATAAAGTTCAATCATCGTAAACTCAGGGTTATGTCTTGTAGAAACCCCTTCATTTCTAAATACACGTCCAATTTCATAAACCTTCTCCATACCGCCGACAATCAGTCTTTTCAGATGAAGTTCAATAGCGATACGCATATATAAAGGCATATCTAATGCATTATGATGTGTAATAAACGGACGCGCAGATGCACCGCCTGCAATTGAATGCATCATCGGTGTTTCTACTTCTAGATAACCGTTGTCATCCAAATATCTGCGCATAGATTGAATGATTTTACTGCGAAGAATGAATGTATGCTTACTTTCTTCACTTGAAATCAAATCAAGATAGCGCTGACGGTAACGCTGCTCAATATCTTTCAGACCGTGGAACTTATCTGGCAGTGGACGCAATGCTTTTGTCAGCAATGTGAAATCCTTAACCTTTATAGAAAGTTCACCAACATTCGTTTTGAATAGAGTTCCCTCTACACCAACTATGTCTCCTAAGTCAACAGTATTAAAGATAGCATATTGTTCCTCGCCAACAGCATCTTTTCTTACATAAAGCTGTATTTGCCCTTCAAGGTCTTGAATATGAGCAAAACCTGCTTTACCTTTACCTCTTTTTGTCATTACTCTTCCTGCAATAGAAACGAGAATGCCTTTTTCCTCAAGCTCTTCCTTTGTAAAAGAATCGTATTGGCTTTTCAATTCCTGTGATAAGTGAGTACGCTCAAATCTTTTACCGAAAGGATCTATACCTTGATCACGAAGATCAGTCATTTTGTTTCGTCTTACTTGTAATTGGTCATTTAAATTCAATTCTTCATGACTCATACTAAAATCATCTCCACTATCTTTATTTATGTATGACACCCATAAGGAAACCGTAACTTTAATTACATACTTTATTATTCTACACAATGTTACAACTACAGACACTAAAAAAGAAAAAAAACTGCCAGTTTTTTTCACCGGCAGCCTTTTAGTCGGGTATATGCAATAGAAATAAGGTAATTATCCTACTTGTATTTCCTTTTCCTTCGTTTCTGGTACTAAGCTATTTAATACAGAAACAAGCTGCTCACGAGTTTCACATTCATTAACAGCATTACGCACCTTCCCATTGCCAGGGATTCCCTTTAAATACCATGCTGCATGCTTTCTCATTTCTCTAATGGCGACATATTCACTTTTCAATTTAATTAAACGATCCAAATGAAGAATGCATACATCTATTTTTTCACGTGCTGTTGGCTCTTCCAAAAGCACTCCTGTTTCGAGGTAGTTCACAGTTTGATAAATCATCCACGGATTACCTAATGCAGCTCTGCCGATCATTACTGCATCACAACCAGTTTCTTCAAGCATTCTTTTAGCATCCTGTGGCGTGTTCACGTCTCCATTCCCGATAAGCGGAATGTTAATAGATTGCTTAACCTCACGAATAATGTCCCAGTTTGCTTGACCTTCATACAACTGAACTCGAGTACGGCCATGCAGGGACACTGCTGAACCACCGGCACGCTCAACTGCCTGGGCATTTCGCACAGCATATATATGCTCTTCATCCCAGCCCATGCGCATTTTCACTGTAACTGGCTTATCTACCGCTTCAACTACAGCTGAAACCATGTCATAAATCTTATTTGGATCAAGAAGCCATTTTGCACCTGCATCGCATTTCGTAATTTTAGGTACAGGACAGCCCATATTGATATCAATAATATCAGCATTAGTATTCTTATCAACAAACCGAGCCGCTTCAACTAATGTATCCTTTTCACCACCGAATATTTGCAAGCTTAAAGGATTTTCTCGTTCATCTATATATAACATGTTCATAGTCTTTTGGTTTTTCGAAACAATCCCTTTATCACTGATCATTTCTGCACAAACCAAGCCAGCACCGAATTCCTTCACTGTTAAGCGAAATGCCGAGTTTGATATTCCTGCCATCGGCGCTAAAACAACACGGTTTTTCATCTCAACATTGCCAATCTTAAACAAACAATTACCTCCTTCTTGCATTACCTATTAACATTTGGATCTAACTCTTCTCTGCTTATATTTAAAACTCTAACGATTGAGTCAATAATCTCATCAGAGGGAACCCTGTTTCCTCTTTCTATTTCTCCCAATATCGATACAGACACAAGCAGTTCTTTCGCCAATTTCTCTTGTGTATATCCTTTTAGTTTTCGAAAAGCTCGAATACGTCTTCCCCATTTTTCTGATGTCTCCATACTCTTACTCCTTCTTTATCATGCAAAAGCTCTAGACTTTCTTTTAAATGCGTTGATTTATTCGGTACCTTCACGAAAGGAGCTATCTCTATAAGCGGAATTAACACAAACGCCCGCTCCTCCATTCTTGGATGTGGAATAATTAGTTTCTCTGATTCTATATTTTCGTGATTAAACAATAAAATGTCAAGGTCTATTGTTCGAGGCCCCCATCTTAATATCCTTTTCCTTCCAAGCCTTTGTTCAATATCTTGGCAAGCCCCTAATAAATCAAATGGGGAGAGAGAAGTCCTTACTTGTACAGCTATATTCAAAAACATTTCCTGTTCCTCAAACCCTACAGGATCAGTTTCATAAATGGAGGAAACACTTACCACTTCTATGCTTTCATTCTTTTCTAGCATAAGCACAGCTTCTCTTAAGTTTTGTAGCCGTTCACCTATATTTGAACCTAATGATAAATATGCAGTGTTACTCATTAACGTTTCCTCAATATCTCAACAGAAACAGATTGATAATGACCAGGAATAGGTGGATCGGGCTTAATAACACGAACCATTACACTTTGAATTCGATTGTAGCTGTTCAGCATTTTTTTAGCTATTGCTTCAGCGACAGCTTCAATTAATTTGAGCGGTTCACCTTCTACAATTTCCTTAACATCAAAATAAAGCTGCCCATAATTAATGGAATACTCCAGGTTATCCGTTGTGCCTGCTTGTTGTAAATCTGCCTCTACTTCTAAATCAATGATAAACCTTTGCCCTAGTTTTGTTTCCTCTTGAAAAACCCCATGATAGCCATAGAATTCCATCTTGTTTAATGCTATCTTATCCACTGTACTGCCCCTTTCCCATTAAAGCATCCATCATGCGAGCCATTCTTGTCATTTCCTTGACATCATGAACTCGAATAATTTGGCAGCCCTTTTGTATACCGAAGCATACTGTAGCTCCCGTTCCTTCCATTCTTTCTGATACTGGCAAATCTAGAACATTACCGATCATAGATTTTTTGGAAGTACCAAGCAGAACAGGATAACCTAACGCTACAAGCTTGTCCAAGTTCCGCATCATTTCTAGGTTAGTTGTTAAGTTCTTAGCAAATCCTATTCCTGGGTCAAGAATGATCTTATCTTTATTTACTCCAGCCTTGAGAGAAATATTAATGCTTTCTTTCATGTCAGCAAGTACATCATCTATGAATGACTGATAGTCCTGGTCATTGCGATTATGCATAAGAATAATCGGCGCATCATAATCCGCTGCTACAGTAGCAATTTCCGGCTCCCGTTTTGCCCCCCATATATCATTAATGATATGTGCTCCTGCTGCCATAGCTGACCTTGCTACACTTGCCTTATATGTATCAATAGAGATAGGAACATCCACTTCCTTTGAGAGTAACTCAATAATAGGAACAACCCGCTCTATTTCTTCTTCTGCTGTTATCTCGATGTATCCTGGTCTTGTTGATTCCCCGCCAATATCTAAAATATCAGCACCGTTTTCTACCATTTCCACTGCATGCTTCAATGCCTTATCCAGATTATTATACTTTCCTCCATCTGAAAAAGAATCTGGATTAACATTCAATATCCCCATAATTAGTGTTTTTTCATTAAAGGGAAGTCTATATTTTCCACAATGTATTTCCTTCATTTCACCTAATACCTCCAAGCTCAGCAATTGACCATAATGTCGAACAGCTTTTTTTGTATTCCTTATGAAGCATTTGTACCATTTGGCCTTCTGCTCCTTTATAATTGTTCAACCCAATACTTTTGATTGGAATGATTTCCTGAATGGAGTTTGTGGCAAAAACCTCATCTGCCTGTAACAGCTCATCAGGAAAATAAAGCCCCTCTCTTACCTCTAAGCCTGTCCGGTTTGCTTGCGCAAGGATATATTGTCTAGTGATTCCGTTCAATATTCCCGTTTCCAAACTTGGTGTATATAAGAACTTATCTTTTATCCAAAAAAGATTAGATGTTATCCCTTCAGCCACATAGCCCTCTTTTGTCAGAAAAATCCCTTCCGTCAGAACATCATCACCAATTTCTCTTTTCGCTAAAAGATTATTTAAATAATGGTGTGACTTAAGCCTTTCACTACCCTCAGGTGTATTTCTGTTTATCTTCAGCCAGTCCGCGTTTTTCTCTGTCAGTTTTTCTGTTGTTTGTAATGGTTTCATATACATTATAACGTTTGAATCATTATAGGGAGTTGTTTGAAGTCCTATTTCTCCTATTCCTGCAGAAACATTAAATCGAATATATGCATTCTCCAGTCTGTTTTCTGTTAATAATCGCTGGATAATAGCATTTATTTCTTCCCTTTGAAACCTGCGGGTAATGTTCAACTGTCCGAGCCCCTTATTTAACCGCTCTAAATGGCTGTCTAATAGGAACGGATGTTTGTTATATGTTCGAAATGTCTCAAACAATCCGACTCCATACATAAACCCATGATCAAAAACAGATACATATGCCTTTTCCTTAGGGAGGATTTCTCCATTTATATAAATATACACGGTCAGGATACATCCCCTTTTTTATATAGCTCCACAAAGTTAGACAAAAGCTCCATACCTGCAGTTGTCATAATTGATTCAGGATGAAATTGGACGGCCTCAACAGGCAACTCTTTATGGCGTAAGCCCATAATTTCCCCTGCATCAGTCCAAGCAGATACCTCTAAACAATCAGGCAAGGAGTGCATCTCTACAATAAGAGAATGATATCTTGTTGCAGGGAAAGGATTTGGTAGTCCCCGGAATATTGTTTTATTATCATGATGGATAAGTGATGTTTTTCCATGCATTAAATTTTCAGCTTGAATTACTGTGCCACCGAACACTTGAGCAATCGCCTGATGACCTAAACAAACTCCGAAAATAGGAAGCTCTCCAGCAAAAGTACTAATCGCCTCCAGACTTATCCCTGCTTCATTTGGTGTACACGGCCCTGGTGATATCATTAAATACTCCGGCTGTTTCCTTCTTATCTCTTCAATAGAAGTCTTATCATTACGGCTGACGGTCAGTTCCTTCCCTAATGAGCCTAAATATTGCACTAGATTATACGTAAATGAATCATAGTTATCGATCATGTATATCATTTTTTCCACCTACTTCTCCTCTGCCAGCTCTTTTGCATTCCATAAAGCTCTGGCTTTTTTCATTGATTCCTTATATTCATTACTCGGGACAGAATCGATAACTATACCAGCTCCTGCTTGTACATATGCTTTATTATCCTTTACGAGCATTGTCCTAATCATGATGTTTAATTCAACATCGTTATTAAATCCAATCCAGCCAAGTGAACCAGTATATGGCCCTCTCCTGACCGGCTCCAGCTCTTCAATAATTTCCATCGTTCGTATTTTCGGAGCTCCCGTTATCGTTCCTCCTGGAAACATACTGTCTATTAAATCATATTCATCACACTCAGGAGCAAGCCTTCCTCTTACATTTGATACAATATGCATGACATGTGAATATTTTTCTATTGCCATGAATTCATTCACTTCAACGGAGCCGTATTCACTTACCTTGCCTAGGTCATTTCGCTCTAGGTCAACAAGCATGACATGCTCTGCTCGTTCTTTTTCACTGCCGATCAGTTCATCTGCAAGCCTTTGATCTTCCTGATTATCCTTACCTCTTGATCTTGTCCCCGCTATTGGACGTGTACTAATCTCATTGCCCTTTTTCTTCACTAACAGTTCAGGTGATCCAGAAACAAGCTGAAATTCTGGTGTGTGAAAATACCCCATATACGGTGATGGATTCAGAATGCGCAGTTGATTGTACACATCCAAGGCTGATACGCCCAAAGGCTTCATTTGCCGAACAGATAGGTTCACTTGAAAAACGTCACCCTGAGCAATATAATCTTGTATCTTCCTAACCGATTGCTGGAACTCGTTATCCTTTATAGAAACTTGTTGCCCCTCCGTTTTTTCAGGCGTTATCGCTTGAAGCTTGGAATCTTTCCGCTCTTGAAATTTCCCCACTGCTGCCTCTATGCCATCCTTCGCAGCAGTAATATTTTCGTCTGTGTAAAGGATAGATAACCATAACTTATTTTCCTGCAAATCATAAACATACCAATTGTCAAAGAGCATGAAGAAAACATCTGGCGTTTCTAAATCATCTGTTGCCAGATTTGGAAGTTCTTCGATATAGCGAATATAATCATAGCTGATGAATCCAATTGCTCCTCCTTGAAACTCAGGAGACTCATGGTTACTCTCCACTTCATATTCCTTCATCTTCTCTTTAACGGAATGGAGTGGATTGCCTTTAATTATCGTTGTACCATCTATGTCTGCTATTTCTAATGAATTATTCTTTCCAATCATTGTGACGATAGGGTTCATTGCAGAAATACTGTATCTTCCACCCCTTCCACTTTCCAAAATGGTATAATATTGCGCTTCCTGAGCCATCTGGATAAACTGTTCATAAAACTGTTCGTATGAAATGCTTATACTTCTGCTAAAAACCTTATATTTTTTCACTTCACTATCGCTCCTTCGAATTCTCTTTTATCATCATACATGATGAATTGAAGGAAAACCAAAAAAATTGACAACAAAAAAAGCAGCCTAAGGAGGCCGCTTTTATTCTTTTTTATTACTCTTCATCAAATTGATATAATGCTGTGCTCAAATAACGTTCTCCGTTACTTGGAATAACTGCTACAACTTTTTTACCCTTGCCTAGCTCTTTAGCAACCTTCAATGCAGCATAGATTGCAGCACCAGAAGAGATTCCACCAAGAATACCTTCCTCTTTACCTGCTTTTCTAGCATACTCGAACGCTTGTTCTGTTGTTACTTGGATGATATCATCATAAACTTCGCTGTTTAGGATTTCCGGAACGAAGCCTGCTCCAATTCCTTGGATTTTGTGTGGACCAGGTTTTCCACCAGATAAAACTGGGGAATCCGTTGGTTCCACTGCATATATTTTAATATCATTATACTTTTCTTTCAGAACTTCCCCGGCACCCGTAATTGTTCCGCCAGTTCCAATTCCAGCGATAAATGCATCAACGCTATCATCACCAAAAGCTGCAACGATTTCTGGTCCAGTAGTGTTTCTATGAACTTCTGGATTAGATGCGTTCTTGAACTGCTGTGGAAGGAAATAACCATTTTCCTTAGCTAATTCTTCTGCTTTGCGGATAGCACCGCCCATGCCCTCAGGACCTGGTGTCAATACTAGTTCAGCACCGTATGCTCGTAGCAAGTTACGGCGTTCTAAACTCATTGTTTCAGGCATTACAAGGATTGACTTATAACCCTTTGCTGCAGCAACCATTGCTAGACCAATCCCAGTGTTACCACTAGTAGGTTCAATAATTGTACTTTCCGGCTTCAAGTCACCGCTCTTTTCAGCTGCTTCTATCATTGCTAGAGCAATACGGTCTTTAACACTGCTCCCAGGATTCATATATTCTAATTTAAGGTATACATCTGCACTTGATTCATCTGTTAAACGGTTTAATTTCACAATAGGAGTTTGACCTATTAAATCTACAATTGAGTTAGCAATACGAGTCATTCTTAATCTCTCCCTTATCTTTAATCCGAGTATATTAATTGGTATTGTATTATTAATTTATCAATGAATGCCTATTTTGTCAATTGATTTGTTCTTATTTTCTGAAAAAACCCAAATGGACTATTTGCTGTAAAAATCTAACGATAACACAGAAAAAAAGAGCCTGTGCACTTTGGCACTTGGCTCTTATCTTCACTTCGCTTCTTCAAGTAGCTCTTCTAGTTCCTCTTTAGAGAATAGGTATTTTTCATTACAGAAATGACAGTGTGCTTCAGCCTTTTCATCTGTTGCTATCATATCTTCTAGCTCTGCTTTACCTAAACTGATTATTGCATTAGTAAATCGTTCTTTAGAGCATGTACATGTAAAGGAAACCGGCATTGTTTCAATAATCTTCAAATTATCCTTTTCGAATATCTCTTCAAGGATTTCCTCTGGAGTAAGGCCTCTTTGAATTAATTTTGAAATTGGCGGTATTTGTTGTAATCTCTGCTCAATTTTCGTGATTGTTTCGTCATCTGTGCCTGGTAAAAGCTGAATGATAAAACCCCCAGCAGCAAGAATTGAATTATCAGGATTTACAAGCACTCCAACACCAACAGATGATGGCACTTGCTCGGAAGTTACTAAGTAGTAGGTGAAATCATCCCCTAGCTCACCAGAAACAATCGGCACTTGGCCAGTAAAGTAGTCACGCATGCCAATGTCCTTCACAACAGAAAGTGTTCCCTCTGTCCCGACAGCTCTTCTTACATCTAGTTTTCCGTTTTCATTAAGGTCAAAATGTGTTTGTGGGTTTGTTACGTAACCTCTCACTTCACCCTTTGCGTTACCATCAGCCAAAATCGCTCCTATAGGTCCGCCACCATCAACTTTTACAGTTAATTTTTGATCACCCTTTAGCATCGCTCCCAGCATTACTGTTGCAGACAATGTTCTCCCTAACGCAGCAGATGCAGTCGGCCATGTGTAATGTCTGCGCTGTGCTTCTGCAACTGTCTCTGTGCTTTTTACAGCATATGCACGCACTTGGTCATTAAAAGCTAATGCCTTTACTAAATAGTCACTCATAAAATACCCCTTTTCTTATTATCTTCTCCCAGCAATATAGTGTTATTTGCTTTCTTTGTTCTTTTTATATATAAGCTGTAGCCCCTTTAATGTTAAAAATGGATCTACCATGTCAATCGCACTCGATTCTTGACTAATAAGGTTAGCTAAACCTCCAGTTGCAATTACTTTCGGGTTTTCCTTGCTCTGTTCTTTCATTCTTTTTACAATACCCTCAACTTGTCCTACATATCCATATAATATCCCGGATTGCATTGCCGATACTGTATTTTTACCAACGACTCCATCAGGTCGGGCAATCTCTATTCTTGGCAGCTTAGCAGCCTTTGAATAAAGCGCTTCTGTCGCAATATTAATGCCAGGTGCAATTGCTCCACCCATATATTGCTTATGTTCGTTTATATAACAAAAAGTTGTTGCTGTACCAAAATCTACAACAATTAACGGGCTGCCGTATTCATGAATAGCTGCAACTGCATTCACTATTCTGTCAGCACCAACCTCTTTTGGATTATCATATTTAATGTTTAATCCTGTTTTCGTTCCAGGACCCACCACTAAAGGCTTAATATTAAAGTACTTCTGGCACATTCTCTCTAAAGAGAACATGATAGGAGGAACTACAGATGAAATGATAATCCCATCAATATCCGAGAACTTCAAACCAACATGGTCAAACAGGGACTTAATAATCATGCCATACTCATCCTCTGTTTTAAATCTGTTTGTCTCAATTCTCCAATGTTGAGTCAATTTATCGCCATCATATACTCCAAGTACCATATTTGTATTCCCAATATCAAAAACAAAAATCAAAGTCAGTCACCACTTTTTTAGTATTCTTCAAACATCATCTATTTAAGCAGCGGCTGCCTTCAATAGATGTATGGATTATCAGCACTAAATATCATAACATACGAGCATTTGTAAGTGAAATCCAATGACCTCAGGCAAAGTAAAAAAAAGGGATGCACCATGTGCATCCCTTTTTGTAACAGCCCAATCACTGACGATTAATCTTGTTTAGGCTCTTCATCTTCTTTTTTCATGTTGATGTTAACTTTCACATCATCATTAGTGAAAGAGTCAGCTTTTTTTGTACGATCTGGAAGAACTCCATCCTTATAAAGGCTGTTGATTTGCTCTGCATCCAATGTTTCGATTTCTAACAATGTTTCAGCAATCAAGTTTAGTTTTTCCCTGTTTTCAGTTAAGATCGTTTTCGCTCTTTCATAGCTCTCTTTAATGATGCGTTGAATTTCCTGGTCAATATCGTAAGCAATAGCATCTGAATAGTTTTGCTCATTATTCAAATCTCTACCAAGGAACACTTGGCCTCCTTGCGCTTGGCCAAACTGAAGTGGTCCTAGCTTTTCACTCATTCCATATTCAGTAACCATTTTGCGTGCAATATTTGTTGCTCTTTGGAAGTCATTATGTGCACCAGTGCTGACTTCGCCAAAGACGATGTCTTCTGCCACACGACCACCAAGCAGACCAGTAATCTTATCTAATAACTCTTTCTTAGTCATTAGGAAGCGATCTTCTTTAGGAAGCATTACTGCATATCCTCCAGCTTGCCCCCTTGGTACGATAGTAACCTTGTGTACCATATCTGCTTCATCAAGAACAACCCCAATGATTGTATGACCAGCTTCATGATAGGCAACAATGTTTCTTTCCTTTTTAGAGATGACACGGCTTTTCTTAGATGGACCAGCGATAACACGATCTGTCGCCTCATCCATATCTTCCATATCAATCTTTTTCTTATCTGATCTTGCAGCAACAAGTGCTGCTTCATTCAATAGGTTTTCCAAGTCTGCACCTGAGAAACCTGGTGTACGCATTGCAATACTCTTTAAGTCAACAGATGAATCTAATGGCTTATTGCGAGCATGTACACGTAATACAGCTTCACGGCCTGTTACATCAGGTCTGTCAACAGTGATCTGACGGTCAAATCGGCCTGGACGTAATAACGCTGGGTCAAGAATGTCCGGTCGGTTAGTTGCAGCGATAATGATTATCCCTTCATTTGCACCAAACCCGTCCATTTCAACCAATAGCTGGTTCAAAGTTTGTTCACGCTCGTCATGGCCTCCGCCAAGACCTGCTCCACGCTGACGCCCTACAGCATCAATCTCATCTATAAAGATAATACATGGTGCATTCTTTTTCGCTGTTTCAAATAGGTCACGTACACGAGATGCACCGACCCCTACAAACATTTCTACAAAGTCAGATCCGCTGATGGAGAAGAATGGAACGCCTGCTTCACCTGCTACTGCTCTTGCAAGCAATGTTTTACCTGTTCCTGGAGGTCCATTAAGAAGGACACCCTTAGGAATTCTTGCGCCTAACTCAGCAAATTTCCTTGGATCTTTCAGGAATTCTACAACTTCCACTAGCTCTTGCTTCTCTTCATCCGCTCCTGCTACATCTTTAAAACGGACTTTCTTCTTCTCTTCATTATAAAGCTTCGCTTTGCTCTTACCGAAGTTCATAACACGGCTGCCGCCGCCTTGAGCTTGGTTAAGCAAGAAGAAGAACAAGATGAATATAATGACAAAAGGAATAATAGAAGTAAAGAATGTCACCCAGCTGCTTGTTTCTTGTGCAGGAAGGACATCAATTTTTGATCCTTCTGTAGCCGCTTTATCAATACGGTTTTGAACAGTTTCATTATTCGTTACATAGGATACGAAGTATTCGTCCTTACTGTAAGAATCTAGCTGTCCTCGTAATTCTAAAACGCCTCGTTCTGGTTGCTGTGTAATGGAACTGACATCACCTGCTTCAAGGTGCTCAATCAGCTCGGTATACGATAATTGCTTGGTTGGTTCGTTATTTCCATTAAAGAAACTTACCACACCAATAATTACTAAAAATATCAATAAATAAAAGATGGTATTACGGAAAATACGGTTCATCCCTTACCTCCTCCCACGGTAAACAAACTATATTGTATAGTAACATAGAAAATTGTGTAAATTCAAGAAATTACCCTCTTGAAAACGAAACTTCCCAGTTACTCCACTTACTCGTTAGTGTTAGTATAAACTTCTGGTTTTAAAACGCCGATATAAGGCAAATTGCGGTATCTTTCTGCATAATCCAGACCGTAACCAACTACAAATTCATCTGGGACGATAAAACCAATGTAATCAGCTTGTAAATCTACTTTCCTTCCAGAAGGCTTATCAAGCAGTGTCACAATCTTGATTGATTTTGCTTTGCGATAGCGGAATAGTTCAACAAGATAGCTCAATGTCAAACCGCTGTCAATGATGTCTTCAAGAATAAGGATATCTCTACCCTCAACAGAAGTATCCAAATCCTTAAGGATTTTTACCTCACCTGAAGAAACAGTGGAATTTCCATAGCTTGATACATCCATGAAATCCATTTCAAGATATGTATCCATGCGTTTTAAAAGGTCAGCCATAAATGGCATTGCCCCTTTAAGCACCCCAATAGCCAAAGGAAACTTATCCTTGTAGTCCTCTGTCAATTGTTGTCCAAGGTCTTTAATCTTGCTTTGTAATTCTCCCTCAGAAATCAATATTTTTTCAATATCATGTTTCATTGCTTGTGTGCCCCCTAGAAGATCATTGCTTTTTATATGTTATTAATAGATTATAACCACTATTCGCCTGCTTTAAAGAATAAACAGATTTTTTTAAACCTGGGAGCCATAAAATGTTATCGTTCCCATCTGTAACAATTGGCCAGCTGTCTCTCTCTTGCAGAGGAATCTTTGCATCGATGAATATACTCTTTACTTTCTTCATCCCATCCATTCCTCTAACTTTTATCCTGTCTCCATTCCTCCTTGTTCTTATAACAATAGGTAATGTAATTAAATCAGAATCGACTATAATAGCATCTTCAGTCGCATATAGAGTGTTGCTAGTATATTCTACCCTAATATAATACCCATTTGGTAATAATATCTCTCCCGTTTTTAAAATTTCATAATAAAAGGGTGCATTTGGAGAAATGTTTAATTGAAAGTGTGCCAAATTGTAGGATTTGACTACCTTCAAACCTTCTGGGAGATCAATTTTTCCGGAAGAATGTGGATTTTGAAATAATGTAATTATTTGGTTAGTATGTATGGCGGATAATGAAGATATCTTCTCTTTATAGAGATAATTTAATATTAGATGAATACATCTTCTTTGTAAAGAAATAGCTATTGAGAGAAATGCTTCAATGTCAATGGTTATTTCATTTTCCTTCTGATTCTTTACAACTTGATCCCAAATGGTTTTTGTTGCCTCCATTAAAAAAGCCTCATCCTCGGCCGCTTCTTCGCTAAACCGTTGAAAATGCGCTGTGGCATTTGGGTTCTCTTTTTTCAAAAATGGAAGAACATGCTTTCGAAATCTATTCCTGCTGTAGACTTCCTTATCATTACTCGGATCTCTTCTAGGGAAAAGCATATACTTATTACAGTATTCCTCTATTTCCTGTTTTTCTAAACATAAAAATGGCCTAAATAAACTTCCTGGCCCAAACGGACGGCTGAAAGGTATTCCAGCTCTAGCCTTGGCACTGCTACCTCTAGTCAAGCGCATCAAAATCGTTTCCACCTGATCATCTCCATGATGTCCAAGAGCAAGGAAAGGAATCTCGTATTCATCCATTACTTCCTTGTAGAATGCATAACGGTACTCTCTTGATGTCATTTGACCGTTTCTTCCTGTTTCCTCTATTATTGCCGGCATATTAATTTGTTTCCACTTGATAGGGATAGACCTATCTTTGCAAAAATCTTCAACAAATTTTGCCTCTTCCAGCGATTCCTCCCCTCTGAACATATGATCCACATGGGCAGCAATCACACTAATATTCCAAGTCGACTCCCTGCTCCATAGGAAATGGAGAAGGGCAAGGGAATCAGGTCCTCCAGATACGCCTACCAAAACTTTTTTCCCACTTAGAACTATTCCTTTTTTTCGTAAATACTCTTCTACCTTTTCTTCTAACATAAAAAATACTTCCTTAATTTATCACTATTCTGCATAGTAACTTCTTATGACCTTTTTATGTATGCAGTCTGCTTATGTAAGAATAACATTTTTGAGAATGTAACACCAAGTGCTTTCCCTACTTTCATCAGACTTATATCAGGTCAATTGTCCATAAATATATACAATATACAATAGTGATATGACAACGATTAAAAGAATAGATTCCAGATAGCCAGTCCTTTTTTTCTTTTTCGTTCTCTTTCCTTGTTGAGCTTGCACCCTTCCCTTTGTTCCACTAGTACTAACAGCAGGGGATTTCGTTCTAATTGCTGTATTTGTGCTTGTCCTACATGCTGTCCTAGTTTCGTTTCCGCTTGAAAGCTGTATTAATTCCTTTCTCATTTCAACAGCACTTCTATAACGGCCTGTCAGTGCCTTTATAAGCACGTTTTCATATTGCACTAGCTCCCGTTTTTTTTGAATCATTATTTGAAGCTGTTTAAGACCTCCTTCTACTTTGTTGAATCTGTTAGGATAATAGATATTTATCATAATCATAGCAACCGCAAACAGGTCATACGAAGGTTCTGCCTTTCTTGAACCGAGTCCCCAATAGCCACGATCATAAAACTCTGTAAATTCCTTGATTGCTCTTCCAGTAATTGTAGTACCGCCAACGTCAATGCATCTTATTCTTGTTGGCGGCCCATTAATAATTAAGTTCTCGGGCTTTAAGTCACCAAATACCCAGTTATTTTCATGTAGCACCTGCAAATCCTTTAAAAGCTGAATCATTAGCACATTAATCCATGAATCATCCCTGTTCTCGATAAAGGATAGAAGATTAGGACCGTTTATATACTCCATGACATAAAAAGAAATAGTGCCGCTTGTTGTGTTCCAATCATCAACATCTATTAAAGAAGGTCCAAGGCTGTAACCTTGGACCTTAGCAAAAGATTTCAATACATTTACCTCTGAAATAATGGACATGCCATTGTCACTTAGCTTTAAAGCCACTTTTCCGAGACTGGAATCTGCAAGAAAAACTGTGCCATTCGCGCCAAAACCAAGCTCTTTAATAATAGTATATTCCTTTTTATGCCATTTCCCTCTAATTACCGTTCCACGATTTATCTTAAATGGACTCTTCATAGAATTCATCATCGTCACGTCTAATCAGACTCCTTAATGAACGTTTTTGCTTAAAGTATTGGATAGCTTCCTTTAAAGCAGGACCTGTAGGAGTAATGCCTCCCGTTGTAAGCTTAGAGAAAATACTAGTTAATGATTCTAGACGTGGAGTCCAATCAAGCATTTTTTCGACATCTTTCTTTTTCCCGGGAAATACGAACACAGAATACCTGTTTTCACCTGACCTTGCATTCAAGCTTAAAGATAAATCAATCAGTGCTTCTTTAACTGTTGGGAGCTTATGCTTCATGCTTGCACTAGTATCAACTAAAACAAGTACTTCTAGTTCAACCGTTTCGCCGAGCTCATCCACAACCTCCATCACTTCTCCTCTTTTTTCCGGGGGCAAATCCTCCACCTTGCTTGCACTTCCTAATATTTGCTGTAATTCTTTATTTACAACTCCCTGCAAGGTTTGCGTCATCGCTTTTTTTGTTACCATCTGAACTGTTTGAGCAAGCTGCTGTGCATAAACGACTTGGCTTACGCCACCACCAGAAAGAGCAATCTCCTCAATTTCCTTTAATCCGCGATCATCAATGATATCCTTTTCCATCACACCGATTACATTTACTGTAATACCTTGTTCATTTGCTAAGGCAGCCATCGCAATAGGGTCATTCCCTTGATTGGAGCAACCATCTGTAATGAGCAAAATTTGCTTTAATGTACCTGTCTTCATTGTTTCTCCCCTCCATCTCAATGATTAGTCCCATTTTCGACGGAAAGGAGAGCATTTATACCTCTAATTTATAGAACTAGTTTGCTTTTTGATGAAATCCCCTCATTGGGATAGAAGACCATTTCGGAATATTGTGATTAATTTGCGCAACAAGAACTGTCATATCGTCTTCAATAAGACCAGAACGTGAGCGAATCACTTCTTCCATAATAAGGTCAGCAACTTCCTGCGGGCTATCTGTCTTCAATTCTTTAATTTTTCTCTTCATCCACAGGTCAAAGTTTTCGACATGCTTCGGTCCTTCAAAAACGCCATCACTCATCATAATTAACAGATCTCCTGCTTTTAACTGCTCACTGACTACATCTACATCAAACTCCTGAACAATCCCCATCGGCAGGTTGCTTGCCTGAATTTTAATTACCTTTGATCCTCTTTTAATAAAGCTTGGTGTGGAACCAATCTTGAGAAACTTAGCATTTGCATTTTGCAAGTCAATCATGGCTAAATCTAAAGTTGCGAAAATTTCATCTGTTGTTCTTAGGGACAGTACAGAGTTGATTGATTTAATAGCAACCTGTTCCTCTATTCCAGACTGAAGTATTTTTTGGAGCAGCTGCAAAGTTTCTTCACTTTCTAAATGTGCTCTTTCGCCATTACCCATGCCGTCACTTATTGCCACAGCGTACTTTCCTAGCCCTAACTCTATTGTTGAATAGCTGTCCCCAGAAATAAAACCTCCATCCTTAGCAGCATGCGCTACACCAGTCTCAACCACAAATGCCTTCGCAGAACGGAAAGTAGCATGGCTATAATCCTGGCCGTATCCTGCACTCTCTTCTTTATTAACAATGATAGTTTCCTTTAAGATATCTGAAAGCATTGGTGCTATCAGCTTTTCACATTCTCCAAAGCCCGTATTATATGGAATGGTTATATCTATATCCACATTCCCTTGCTCAAGACTGTAAATTTCCACATTTTCAATATGAATGCCAAAATCCTGAATCGCTTCAAGAATAAGCTCCTCTTGCTTGTGATGATTTTCTCTTTCTCTCTGAATTTCCTTTGCAAAATCGCCCATAACCTCTGAAACTCCGAGCAATTGGTCTGCAACTAGCTTTCTGCTCTCCTGTACTTGTTTTTTCAGTTTTTGATTTGCCTGATATAATGTCAATTCTTGATGAATGGCATCTGTGACTTTTTTTGATCTAGTACAATGCTTTTCCCATTCTCTTGAAAGTCCTAAAGAAATACTTCCGTCAGTCTCTGACATTTCTGTCATAATATCTTTCATATAATCATATGTTGTATTAAAGTTTCTTGCCCAGCAAGCTTCCTTTCTAAAGCATGTTTGACATGTTTTTTCTGTCACATTGCTTAAGAAATAATCGAGTTCTCTGTCTGAGTCATCTATATCATTTGTTGTGCTTTTAGCAGAAAAACTGTTTGAAAGAGCCTCAAAGACTGTAGAAAATTGAGAAACCCTTTGTGCAGTAACATCACGCATTTTCCTCATGTATTGCTGCTGTTCCTGAGAAAATTCTGTAGTACCTGGAATATGCTTGGCTATTCGGGACGTCAAGAAAGACGGAGTTAACATAAATAGAAAAACAGAGACGGTGGTTTCCATAAGAGATACTGACAATACCCCTCCGCCTTCTCCATACATACCAATTAGTAGAGTTGAAATATACAGTCCGAGTGCTACGCCTACCTTCCTGCCTTCCTTCAATAAACCACCAAGCAAACCAGAAAACGCAAGCAAGCTCATATGATAAAAGCTAGAAATACTGGCCAGACTAAATATCAAGCCTGTCACAACTCCTACAGTAGAACCGATTGTTGCACCTGCTATAAATGCAAACAGAAGCACAAGATAGCGTGACATAATATGCTCAATCGACAAGTCATATATTGACCATCCGATTGTTCCCGTCATAACAGAAGCAAGCATGATGATAAGACAAACAATTTCTTCTGTTTTTAAGGCTTGTCTCCTTTTGCTAATTGTCAGCAATGGAAGGCTCTGCATAAATATCAATGTGAGAATATATCCTAAACTAGCTTCTACAAGTGCCATCATAGCTCCGTACATAGTAATAGTGTCTAATAAAATATAAGATTCTGCCAAAGATCCTAGCAGTACAGTCGAAAGCACAAGCATCGGAACAAATGTATTCTCATTTCTCCTCCATTTGCTTAGGAGTTTATAGGCTATGAGGAATAGAAACGCAAGTATGAAGCTAACAAAGGCCTCTTTCAAGGAAAGAGTTGCAGCTCCTCCAATCAGACCAACTAATGCTAATGGAGCTTTGTCCTTCCGCGTCAAGTAAACTGCTGCAAAGAAAGGGAGGACAAACGGTGTCAATGTCGCAAGTATCAGCGCTCTCCCTAAAAGAAAACCAATAACCAAAAGTATATAGCCTTTGGCCAAAAAAAAGTTCTCTACTTTTGTATGGAATTTATGATAAATAACGCCAAATCCCTCTTTTGATTTGCCAAAGTCTACATCTGCAATACCGTCGATAATATCCCTTTCCACTTTTTCCATTTTACTCAACTCCCTATCAGGTATCGTTGCACATCATTATAAAAGTTGTATTAGTAAAAGTTTGTCAAAAGAGCGGACAAGCTTTCATGTTTCTCTCGACTTGTTTCAATCAATTTCTTGAATTAGAACAAATTTCGCTAAAATAAAAACAGATTGTTTCCCCCATTCTATTAACTATTAACTAGCTGCCGCCCTTTATACTGCTATAACTAACCTACCCTTAATACGATAATTCTCTGTTTTACCCTTTTTCAACATTTGTTCTATTTCTGAGTCAATTTGTCAAAATATGAATTTTACGTCCAATTAATTCCCTCTCTAAAAAAACTAGTTGACTTTTAACATAAAAGTTTGTAATATATAACTTGTGCTTATGACGCATTAAATACATGGCGGTGTAGCTCAGCTGGCTAGAGCGTACGGTTCATACCCGTGAGGTCGGGGGTTCGATCCCCTCCGCCGCTATCCATAAAGGACGATAGATTTATTCTATCGTCCTTTTTTGTTATATATATATTTTTTAAGAACAAACAAAACAAAAAAGCAAGCCCTATTGGCTTGCTTAAGCTATGGGAATATATAAACGATAAACCCTGCTTTTATTTATAAAAATTCAGCAGCAAGTTACCCTCGTCTAGCGCCTCTTCCCCCGCGTTTAGACTCAGTATTTCGTTTAAGAGAAGCTAACCGATCTTCACTGTCTTTTAAGAAACGGGCCACTTTTGATTCAAAGTTCTCTTTTGGAGCACGATTATCATGGTGCGATTTCGTGTTGCGAGGTCTTGACGAGTTATTATTTGAATAGCCGCCTCTTGACTCTCTGCGATCTCCACGATCATTTGATCTTTCTGGTCGTTCCGGTCTATCTTTAGCTTTTTTAATAGACAGGCCAATCTTGCCATCTTTCTCCACATTAATAACTTTCACTTCTACTTGGTCTCCGACCTTCAAGTGATCATTAATGTCTTTTACATAATTATCTGCGACTTCACTAATGTGAACTAGACCAGTTGCACCTTCTGGCAGTTCTACAAACGCACCAAAATTAGTAATTCCTGTTACCTTTCCTTGTAACTTGCTGCCTACTTCGATTGACATAAAAAAGTTTTGCCTCCTTAAGGATATAAAAAATCGTACTTATATTATATTATACAAAATGAAAAAAAAGGGTGTCAATATAACTGTTGTCCTTATTAATTTCCATTATCGTTTGGTTTATTTTTCCCATCAGGAATATTAAAAATTATCTCTCCTTTTTCCGAGAGAAGTAAGTCTTTTCTTGCAAGCTTGGCCAAATAATCTTCATCATTTAGTTTAACAATTTGTTCCTTTAAACTCTTTTCTTCTTTCTCCAACAGAGCTATCTTTCCATTCAGCTTTTTCTTTTCAGCAGCCTTTTCTTCCAAAACGGAGCCCTGGGATATGAGTGTTGAAATCATAAAAAAGCCTATTGCCAGTGCACAGATAGAGAAAGCAGCCAATCTCCGGAATAAAAGCTTCTTTTTTCTCGCTGCACTAATGCTTAATTCTTCTTGTTGTACGTTATAGTCTGTTTGTATTTTTGTCACATCCGGTTTTCTTAACACACTCATACTCTGCTCCTCCCTTCCTTACTGTTTTTTTCTATTTTTTATCCAATCCTTAACATATTTCTTTATCATGGTATAATATCCTGCCAATTTCCCAGAATATTTATCGACGTTTAATTTAACCTTTTTCGGCAAAATCAGCCATATTAAGGATAATAGCCATTTAAGAGGTAATAAAATAACCTTCAGAATAAATCTTAATACCCTGATTACACCATTGACAAGTGCCATAAGTCCCTTTAAAAGGAAAATAACAACCGAAACCAAAAATAGAAGAAGTGTTTTTATAGGTTTATAGATAAGATTCACCACTAGCTTGACAGTAAGCTGGTAGAATCGGACACTGACGGAAATAATCAGCTTTAAAAAGGATAGATAGATTGATTTCAAAAGGGCCTGGTATGCAGCAAAACCCAATAATAATGCCAATATCAAGTAGATTCTAATTTCACCTTGGTTTACTAAAAATAGCACATAAAACATCAACAACCCCTGCAAAATCCAGAAAAGGAGATCATGAAAAAAGACGATAATTCGTTTTCGCTCAGCCCTTTTTAGAAAGAACTGATACGTATCTAAGCTAATTCCAAAAAACAGACCCATGCCAACCATAGCCAGCATGGTCATGAATTGAGTGGATAATGTCATCGGAATATCTTGCTAAAGAAGCCTTTAGCTTTATCTCCACTTTGCTCATCTACATATAACAACTCGAATACCTTGCCTTTAATAGAAACAATCCCTTTTTCCACGTCCAGGTTTTTCATTTGCAGGTTTTGACCCCTAATAGATAAGAAGCCCATTACTGTTTCTAATAAAAATTCTTCATTATCAAAGCTCTCTACTTGCTTGACTCCTGTTATATCAAGGAGCCTTCTTCCTCTCATAATGACATCATGCTCTACAGTGCTAGTTTTTGCAGTATTAGAATCATAATTTTGGTTCATCTTTATCCCTCACAATCACAAAAGTACAATCATTTGTACAAGTGTATGAGAAGGGACAAGAAAAAAGAACAAGCTCTTATTTGAAAGTTGCCTCTTTCATTATTCGATCATTTTTACCCTGATAAGTCCTAGATTAAACTAGGAAACAGTTTCTTCTTTAATAATCTTGTACATATTTGCTGCATCCTCTTTTTTCGTTGAGTCCTGCAGTAATTCTATTTTTACCGTCACAATTTTCTGGCCGAACCTCACTTGCAGTTCATCGCCAACTTTAACATTACTGCTGGCCTTTGCCTGAATTCCGTTTATTAGAATTCTACCTTGATCTGCAACCTCTTTAGCTAGTGTTCTTCTTTTTATTAAGCGGGAGATTTTCAAAAATTTGTCTAAACGCATATTATCAACACTCCTTATCTGTCTTTATCAAACTGTTTAGCTTCTTCCCAATATTTATCTAATATTTCTAAAGGGACTTCCTGCACCTCTTTGCCCATATCCTTCAGCTTTGCTTCAATATACTGAAATCTGCTGATGAACTTTTGGTTTGTGCTAAAAATCGCTAACTCTGGATCTATTTTGTAATATCTAGCTACATTTACGAAAGAAAACAAAATATCACCAAACTCTTTTTCCATTTTTTCCGGGCTGGCTCCATTTTCTACTTCTTCCCTAAACTCACTGATTTCTTCCTTTACCTTTTCCCAAGCGCCTGAAACATCTGGCCAGTCAAAGCCCGCCTTTGCCGCTTTCTTTTGAAGATCATAAGCTCTGGTAAGATTCGCCGAGCTGTTCAGTACTCCATCAAGCACTGATGCTTGTTTTTCTGGTTTTTCTGCATTCTTTGCTTGCTGCCATGTGTCTAAAACATCTTCCACCGTTTCTGCTTTTGCCTTTCCAAACACATGTGGATGCCTGCGCACCATTTTAGCGGATATTCCCTCAATTACGTCATCAATAGAGAAGTAGCCCTCATCTTCCCCAATTTGACTGTGAAGCATAACCTGAAGCAATACATCCCCAAGCTCTTCTATCATATTGTCTATATCGTCTTCATTGATTGCCTCAATAAGCTCATAAGCTTCTTCAATTAGATGCTTTCTCAGCGACTCGTGGGTCTGCTCTCTATCCCATGGACATCCGTCTGGAGCACGCAGTGCAGCAATTATATTCCTTAAGCTTGAAAATTGCTTATAAAGCACGCTTTCCTCTTGAGCTGGAGGTACATATAGTGAGGTTAAATTATTTAACTCCATCTCTCTGTCCAACTCATGAAGCTCTATTTTTTTTATTTGCTCCTGTTTACTGCCTGCAGCAGTTACAATCGTTACAGGATAATTATATGGAAGCTTCTCCATTAAGGTAAGCTTAACCTCTGATGCGGAAAATGCGTCATACACTTGTCCAATTATTAAATGCTGTGTGAACTGCAGCTCATCCTTACGTAAATCTGTTCCATCCAAAAGCTGAAATCCGTCGATAGGATCAATTTTTAACGCTTGAAAAATACTGTCCAAGAAGCTTTGGCCACCGCCAATTTCAAGGTTGACCTCACCTTCTTCACTTCTTTCAATTAGAAGCTGCACTGTTTTTTCTGCTACGAGCGGATGTCCTGGTACAGCATAGACTATATCCTCTTGCTCCGCTTCCTTCATTAAAACAGCTACAATTTCATTGTAAACCGCCTCAAATTGGTCGTGCTTTTCATATATATAATCCATATAAATAAAGTTGCCACCCTCTTGTTCTAATACAGTTAAAACAGGGTGATCCTTCGTACGCACATAAATCTTGTTTTTATTATTAATTAAGCTTCTATAAACCCCTAGCGGAAGCTGTTCCATATCTCCAGCACCAAGGCCTATCACTTTAATATTTCTCATTTTCCATTACCTTCCTTTCTTAGGTAAAAACCAGCTCAATTTACTTCCGAACGGCAATGTAAGCAAATCCTTCTCTTTAAAAACATTTCCTCTAAGAACAAGAAAGACATAGACAAAGCCTCCCAACACTACTCCACTTAAGGATTGAAAGGCTGACAGCAAACGGCTTCCTTCTTTAAAGGCAAAGTTATCTGTCAGATAAATATACCCTTTAACAGTTAAGTACATACAAAATGCTGCTAGTAGGATGACCGTAACTTGTTTCTTATCTATTAGCGGCAATTTTAACAGTCTATACAACCTAACAGCCAAAAATACAAGAATCAAAGCTAGCGACAAATTAGTAGCATATGCAGCACCACTTGTGCCATAAGCTGCAACAAACGGTCCGTTTACAGCATATTTAAAGATAAATCCTAGCAACACAATGACAGCAGGATAGAGAGTGGCACCTAATCCTTGAAGAACTGCGGTATAGGTAACAATCATTGCATTTAGCAAAATGACAAAGCATAAAATCGCCAATACATGTGACCCTTGTTCATTTTGAAAAAGCATACTGTTTACTTTGTTAATCATGCTGTACAATCCAACTGATGCACCGAATCCAAAGAAAAGGCTGACCACTAGAGAAAACCTGACTTTTTCAATTAGAAGCCCCTTCTCCTTTTTCAGCATTTCTCCTGTTATGAAGGGAACTAATGTTAAAGCCATGGATGTAGAGATAACCGTACCGAGTTGAATAAGCGGCTGACCTCGATCATAGATTCCCTTCAACACCTTTGCTTCATCTCCATGAATCCCTGCAGTTATCAGTTCTGAATAAATGGTTAAAGAATCAGCAAGCTGTAATAAAATGAGGAGCATACTGCTTATTGAAATGGTGATACCTTCATATATAATTCTTTTTATTATCTTTTTATTATCACGGTTCCATATGCGCGCATGAGTTACCGTTCGTACGGACTGCTGCTTTCTATAAAAGTAAAACAGCACTATAAAGGCGAGCATACCACCTGTAACAGAGCCAAGCATCGCTCCTGCTCCCACCTTATACAAGGAATAGCCTTTGCTAATGAAATAGATGGAACAAAATAATATCGTTCCCACGCGCATAAGTTGTTCTGCCACTTGAGAAACAGCAGTTGGAACCATATTACCTGTCCCTTGGATAATTCCCCTCGATGTAGCGATAAATGGTGTAAATAAAAATGCAAAAGAAATCACTTTTATTAATATGGCTAAATCTCTATCACCCATTGCAGATGAAAGAAACTCTGCCCCAAAGAACAATATTAAAAACGCACATATACCCAATGAGTATAAAAGTAGAAAGGAGGAACGTATGAGTCTTCCTATCCCAATCTGGTCTTCTTTTGACTTCATTTCCGTATATAGCTTGGATATAACAACAGGAAATCCATATGTACTTAAAGCTATTGCCACCCCATAAATGGGATACACTTGCTGGTATATATAAAAACCGGTATCTCCGACTATATTTTGAAAGGGTATTCTGTATACCGCACTTAAAATCTTGACAACAAGCGCTCCGACAGTCAGTATAATAGCACCTGTGAACCAGTTGTTTGATTGTTTAGGCACAAGCTTAGCCCCTTCCATCTTCTGTTTCGCTTGTATTATAGCATAATTTCATCCCAGTTGCCCTTGCACATAAATTCAAAATGCTAAAAAAAGGAAAACGCTTCACGCATTTTCCTTTAATGATAACTACTACATAAAAAAAGTTAGAACAATAATCAGAATGATTGGTCCCAAAATATAGACATACGCTAATGGTCTGCCCATATTGATGGTCCAGCCTACTCCAAACCTTTTCTCCACAAATAATGATGGATCATTTTTATTATAATAGAAAATACCAGCTTTCCAATGATAGTCTGAGTCAAAATCGGATACTTCCTTTTTGTCTGGATAAACAACCTCATGCTCATGATTAAGCCTTCCTATTTTCATTGCATAAGCAAGAGTTCCAATTAACACAAATGCTAGAAATGCTAACGGAACAAGCAGCATAAGAGACTGATTAAATATGCCTGGATAAATAATAGATAATTGCAGGAAGGATAATAATATAGTCATTACTAAATTAATAATAGCCAGAAACCAACTATTGTACTTCCTTATTCCCAGCTGTCTTATCCTTGAACCAGCACTATTAGCAGCGCTTATCTTAATCCCCGATTTTCTTGTAGCCTCATGGATGCCAATAAACATAATTTGTAAGACAAACAGGAGTAACAAACTGGCAATGACCGAAAAATAGCTTTTTTCAGTAAAGCTGTCTGGCTGACCATTTGCTCCCCAATGCGTTGGGATACTTTCCGGGATATGCGTGTACTGGGTAAAGGTAAGAATAAATAACCCTATTGTAAAAATAATAGGCAATGCTACTATATACCATGGCAGCATTTCATCGAGCTTTCTTGCGCCCAGGTCAGTTATATTCACTTTCTTCAAAGTGGAAGACCAGCCTGTTTGTCTTTTTAACTGCAGCAGCTTACCGTGACAATAAAAATATAAGATTAACCCCCAAATCATCAAAGAAAAAACAAGTACCAATCCTAAAGCTACTGACACACTGATTTCCAACTTATTCATCCATAAGGCATAACCTAATAATAATATTCCTGATAACGCTACATAACTAACTACATATAGTTTCTTATAAAACAGGACAGAATGATCATTTTGATATTCATCCGGGACATAGACACCAAATACATGTGATTTTCGCATTAGTACAGGGATAATACTCTGCATTATTGTTAGAAAAACCATGATGGTTATGAACATTGCTTGCTCCATGCTTATTCCTCCTTATATTCTTTTACGAGCAATTCAACAAGGCTGTTAATCTCAGCTTTCCCCATTCCTAATGTCATCGCCTCAAGTAAAACGGGTTTCAATTCTCTAACCAGTCGCGTGTAATGTTCTGATTCCTTTTCTGCTTGCTGCAGCCTGACAACTGCCCCTGATTTAGGAACAATTTGAATGATGCCTCTTTTTTCAAGCTCATGATAGCTTTTATTTACCGTATGCATATTTATACCTAAGTCAGCAGCCAAAGACCTTACAGAAGGAAGCATATCTCCCTCCTTTAAATCACCTTTTAAAATCCCCTCCATTAATTGATGTATTAATTGCGAATAAATAGGGAAGTCTGATTGAGGGTCTAATTTAATATACATTTAAGTTCTCCTGTTTTTTTGTTATACATTTATTATAACAGATTTGTTCTATATTTTATATAACAAAAAGCACAATTTTCCTTTTTTATTAAAATGCACAATAAAAAAGCAGCCTTTAGGGGCTGCTTTGAAGTAAATAAATTTTAGGATTCCATTTGTCTAGCTAAAAAACCAGCAGCAGTTTCTACCGCTTTCTTTTCTACCTCACCAAGAGAAGTTTCTTTAGAAAAAATGATAACTGCACCAATTGGATCTCCGTTTGCAATAATTGGACCGATTGTATAAGCAGAAACAGATTCTGTATTGTTATCAACAAGGGCAATTTGCTCTTGTTGTGTAACAAGTACTGATCCTCTATCTTCCATAGCTTTTTCAATCACATCGCTGATATTTTTGTTTAAGTATTCCTTTTTCGATCCGCCTGCGACTGCAATATAGGTATCTCTGTCACATATTAAAACAGAGTTTCCTAAGCTATCATAAAGTGCTTCCGCGTATTCCTTAGCAAAATCGCTTAACTCACTTATAGGAGAATACTTCTTCAAAATTACTTCTCCATCACGATCTACGAAGATTTCCAGTGGATCTCCTTCACGGATACGTAATGTTCTTCTGATTTCTTTTGGGATGACGACACGGCCCAAATCATCGATTCGACGCACAATTCCAGTTGCTTTCATTTCATGTTGCCTCACTTTCATCAGATGATTTTTTTAATATTGGTAAGTATTTCTTCTGTAAAATATGAAATGCTACCATATTTAAACTTAGTATCTTTCATATGGAAAGTTCTATGCATTAACTACGTAAAATTTTCTCTTCGATGCGAATATTACCATCTTAGGTAACTTGGAACATTGCGTACTAAAATTACACTCAAGCCCACGTACATTTCTTCTAGAAACAAAATCTTGGCATCTTATAATTGCGAGGGGAATCCAACCCTTGTACAATCATATGTTTTTTAGCATTATCTCTATTTGTCTTTACCCTTGTCCAAAATAGTTAAAACTTCCCTTATATAAAAAAGACAAAAACCGTCTAATACAGGCTTTTGCCTTCTCAAACAGTTTTTGTCTACTACATATACATATATCAGTTTGCTTCCTGTGGCTCTTTCTTGAATGTACTCAAGGCCTCCACCATTTCATAACAAGCGTTCAGCCACTTATCTGTTTCGATTCCTTTAACATGGAGAACCATCTTTAATTTCTTGCCATCCATGCCTAAGCCAATCATCCGGCCAAACTTAGAGCTTTTTTCGAATATTTTTTGGCCATCCATCTGGCTGCTGCCTTGCTCAGACAACAAGATAAGTACTTCTTCCTTCGATTGTTTAATTAGCTCAACTCCAGCGGCTTTGCCGTATAGCTTCATTTCTGTCAGCTTAAATAAATAGGCAACCTCAGACGGATAATCTCCAAATCTGTCGACCATTTCCTCCTGAAGCTCTGAAAGTTCATCGAAGGATGTAACCCCTCTGAACCTTTTATACATTTCAATCTTTTGCTGACCGTCATTGATATAGAAGTCTGGTATATAAGCATCAATATCAAGATCTAAATCAATTGTCTGTCTCTGCTGTTCATCGAATGTTCCCTTTCGTTCCTCAATGGCATCTTTGAGCATTTGAGAGTATAGGTCAAATCCGACTGAATCAATAAATCCATGCTGCTGTGCACCAAGAAGATTACCTGCTCCCCTGATCGTCAAGTCCCGCATCGCAATTTTGAAACCAGATCCTAGCTCTGTAAACTCCTTGATTGCCTGCAGTCTTTTTTCAGCCACTTCTGTTAACACTTTGTCCTTACGATACGTAAAGTAAGCATAGGCTACCCTGTTAGAGCGTCCAACACGTCCACGCAATTGATAAAGCTGTGAAAGTCCCATGCGGTCAGCATCTTGAACGATTAATGTATTAACATTTGGTATATCTACACCTGTCTCTATAATTGTTGTGCTTACTAAAACATCAAACTCTCCTTCTAGAAAGCTGAGCATCACTGATTCTAATTCATTTTCGGTCATTTGCCCATGTGCATACGTTACCCTTGCATCTGGAACAAGCATGGATATTTCCTCTGCTTTACGCTCTATATCTTCCACTCGATTATATAGGAAGTAAATTTGCCCGTTTCTTGCCAACTCTCTCTCAATAGCTTCACGCACAAGTCCACCATTGTATTCCATGACATATGTCTGGATAGGGAAACGATTTTCAGGCGGTGTCTCAATAACAGACAGGTCACGCACACCTAGCATAGACATATGCAAGGTTCTCGGAATCGGAGTAGCCGTTAATGTCAAAACATCTACATTTGTTTTTAACTGCTTAATTTTTTCCTTATGCGTAACACCAAATCGCTGTTCTTCATCAATGATAAGCAAGCCTAAATCTCTGTAAATAATGTCCTTTGAAAGAATTCGATGTGTGCCGACAACAATATCTAGTGTACCTGCCTTTAATCCCTTCATTGTTTCTGTTTGCTGCTTTCTTGTCCTAAATCTACTTAGTAAGCCTATCTCAATCGGATAATCCTGGAATCTTTCTCTTAATGTCTCATAATGCTGCTGCGCAAGGATTGTTGTAGGTACAAGAAAAGCAACTTGCTTTCCATCAGCAATAGCTTTGAAAGCTGCGCGGATGGCAACCTCTGTTTTTCCGTAACCAACATCTCCACATAACAGCCTATCCATCGGGCGTTCTCTTTCCATATCTTTTTTAATTTCATGGATAGAGCGCAACTGATCCTCTGTTTCTTGATAGGCAAATGATGATTCAAACTCTCGCTGCATTTCTCCGTCTGGAGAGAAGCCATAACCGACAGCTGCTTCTCTTTCTGCATACAGCTTAATAAGGTCATCAGCAATATCTTGAACAGACGATTCAACCTTTTTCTTAACCTTCTTCCAGTCATTCCCACCGAGCTTGTAAATTTTGGGCTCTTTGCTTTCTGACCCAACGTATTTTTGTATTAAATCTATCTGGTCGACAGGAACATACAGCTTATCACTGCCTTGGTAGCGCAAGTGCAGATAATCTTTATGAATACCGTTGATTTGCAGTGTTTCAATTCCTAAGTACTTCCCTATCCCGTGATTAACGTGAACAACATAGTCCCCGATTTTCAGCTCGGAATAGCTTTTTATTCTCTCCGCATTAGACAGCTTTTGTCTTCGCGCAGAGGTTTTTTTGACCCTAGTCTTAAAAAGCTCTTCTTCTGTAATGACAGCTAGCTTCATTATCGGCATTTCAAATCCTGACTGAAGGCTTCCCTCCATCAGCTGAATTTTGCCTTTTGCAATTTTATCCGTATCCTTCTGAATCACTGCTTGAATTTCATAATCCTGCAGTACTTGCTCCAGCTTTTCCAGCCGTTCTTCACTGTTCGCCAGCACAATAACAGAGTACTTGTTCTTCTTCCAACGATCCATCTCAGATTTAAGCACATTCATTTGTCCATGGAAGCTCTGCATCTGTTTGCATGTTACGTTAATAATATTTTGCGGATTCGTATTTGGAACATGGCGCAGGAATAAGGACATATAAACAATTGGCTGTACAGACCTTTGAAGCAAATCCTGCACGCTTTGGGAAAGCTTCATATCATGAATGATTTCTCCATCATTAAGCAAGCTAGTGTACCAATCTGCTTCTTCCTTCTCCAATGTATCATTCATTTCTTGAACTCTACTAATTTCTTCAACGAACAGGAGACCATTTTTCGGTAAATAATCTATTAAACTTGTATGGTCAGGATAAAGAAGAGACAAATATTTATAAAGCTGCTCTGGTTTTTGGCCATTTTTGAGCTGCTCAATCTCATAGCCTATATTCTGGGCAAGCAATGTCTTGGTTTTCTCATCCTTTATTTTCTTCAAGCTTTTTGCCAGACCTGCTTCAACCTTCTGAGCGAAGGCCTCCAGTTCATCTGTTCCGATAATTACCTCTGTTGCCGGTCCTATTGTAATGGACGAAAGCTTCTCTTTAGAGCGCTGATCCTCTAGAGAGAAGGTTCTAATAGAATCGATTTCTGTGTCAAACAGCTCTATTCGAAGTGGATTTTCCTCTGTTAAAGGATAAATATCTAGAATCCCTCCTCGAAGACTGAAGTCACCGGGAGCCGAAACCATGTCTGTACGTACATATCCAATCGTCACAAAACGCTGGATAAGCACTTCAAGATCGATATCCTTTCCAACCTCAAGCTCGATCTGCTGCTCTTTCCAAAGATCTTTAGGTGGAAGCAGTTTGCGCAGCCCCGCTACAGGAACTATCAATATTCCTTTTGCTGTTTTATCATTAGTCCAATGATTCAGCACTTCAATTCGCTGTGCCCTCAACTCTGGACTGGAAATGCTTATCTCTGCAGCTATAAGCTCATTTGCAGGGTATAAAAACACTTCGTTCTCATCCACTACATTTGTAATATCATCATATAGCTTTTGGGCCTGCAGTAAATTAGGTGCTATTACAATTACTGGCCTTTTTGTCTTTTTATATATAGAAGTCATAAACAGCGTTCTTGCAGAGTTAGACAAACCAGAAACAATTTGTTCCCTTAAACCTGCATTAACACCAGATATGACATTTTTAACGTCTTCCTGTTGATCAAATAATTTTTTAAGCCCTAACAATAGAAGATTCCCTCCCTACTTTAAAAATGAAAAAACAAATCTGTTCTCTCATATATTGACCCATATCCCATTTATCTGTTTTTTTTAGCCTGCTCATCTACCTTCAACCGTGTTCTTACTCTAACTCTAGTACAAATATTACATTTATTCTTCAAAATTTTGTAAACAACAAAACGGAAAAATGCTTTGGAATCTCTCCAAAGCTTCTTTCGCCGTAATGCCTAAATACCTATTAATGAATTAAATAATCATTTTCATAATATCCTGGATTTTTTGCTAAAGATTCATGGCAATCCTCACATATGGCTTTAATATGAATATCGCCTGCTTCGCTGTAATTAATCATCTCTGCTCTTTCCTGTTCTGTCAACATATCAAAACCAAGTCGAGCTGTTTCCACAGAACTTTCATCAATGCTCCCTAACTTTACTCCACAATGCCTGCAATTATAATGTATGGCCACGGGCGCAAGCCTCCTTAAAGCTTTTATGAACTAGTGCTAGTATTTACCTTTTGGAGGGAAGTTATACTAAGGAACATGGAGCAAAAAAGATGGTTCATCCAAAACCTACTGGATATTATATATATTCATTACTTGTAGAAATGGTTCTTTCATCCATTGAGCACAAGCATCTGAACATTTTTTTATGATTAACTCTAATTCCGCTTGCTCTTCTTTCGTAAATTTACCTAAAACATAATCTGTAACCTTCATTCCGTTTTGAGGTCTGTCAATCCCAACACGAATGCGGTTAAACTTTTCCGTTCCTGTATGGGCAATGGTTGATTTAATTCCATTATGCCCGCCAGAGCTGCCCTTTTGCCTTAAGCGTATTTTACCAACAGGTAAATCTAAATCATCATATATAACTACAATATCTTCCGTATCAATATCATAAAAGTCCATAATTGGACGAATAGATTCACCGGATAGATTCATGTATGTAAGCGGCTTTAATAAAACCACTTTTTCTCCATTAATCATTCCTAATCCATATTGTCCTTTGAATTTTGATTTATCTAAAGGAATTCCATATTCCTCAGATATATAATCTATAACCTCGAATCCAATATTATGCCTTGTTTTTTCATATTGCTTTCCTGGATTGCCCAAGCCAACTACCAATTTCATTTGTTTCACCCTTTTATTCTTGTTTATATACAGAAAAAGAAGGCTTGCCAATAGCTGTTCAATCGGCTAAGCCTCCATTTTATTTATTACAACAGCCTGTATGCGTATATCCATTTAGAAAAATCTCTTCTATTTGATATTCTACATACAATTACTGCATACCTTCCTCTTTTGGGCAATTAATCAATTAAAAATATAAAGGGTTTGCTCTCTACACTCAATCGGTTCCGTCTACAGAAGTTTCTCTGCCTTCCACATTTTCTGGGATTCCGCCATCCTGCTGTTCCCCAGTGCTAATCTCTTCCTCTTGTCTTGGAGGAAGTACGGAAGCAATCGTTTCATCTGCCTCATGATTGATTTGCAGATTATCATACCCTTTAATATCCGCAACAGAAAGTGTTCCACCAACCTCAAGGCTGCTAATGTCTATATCAATAGCGGTAGGGATATCATTCGGCTTAGCTGTTACTTCAACTTCATGCAACGCTTGCTGCAATACACCACCGTCTTTTACACCGCTTGAATCTCCTGTAAGATTGACTCTGACTGTTGAAGTTATTTCCTTTGATAAATCAACTGCTAAAAAGTCTATATGCAGTATGCTTCTTTTAATCGGATCGGAATGGTAATCGTTCAGCACGACATTGTGCTTCTCTCCGTCAACATCCAAGGATATTACTCCGTTACGACCAACATCCTTTAACACTTTCAAAAAGCTTGCTTCACTTAAGGAAATAGATGTACTGTCTACCTTTGTTCCATAGACAACTGCTGGAATATTCCCGTTATTTCTTAAATCCGATAATACTGAATGCTTAGAAACCGTACGTTTTTTTGCTTGTAATGTTGCAGTCATGAAAAAATCGCCTCCATCATTTTGTATCGCTATATATAAAAAATTCCCTAAAACCGCCTATTTTAAACATGCAAGTTTTAAACTAGGTAACTTTTTCCTAGATGGAGTGCGCTTAGTCCAATAGAAATAAGTCGCCCCTTAGAGGGAGCGACATACTTCTTAATCAAATAGATAGCTGACTGATTGATCAGAATGTACTCTAATGATTGCTTCTCCAAGCAGGTCTGCCACAGAAAGTTGAATAACGTTTTCTGTTAGCTTTTCTTCTGGAAGCTCAATAGAGTTTGTTACTACAAGCTCTTTAATTTTAGAATTTTTAATTCTTTCCATTGCAGGACCTGAAAGAACTGGATGCGTACAGCAAGCATATACTTCCTTCGCTCCATTTTCTGCAAGAGCATTTGCCCCAAGAGTAATTGTGCCAGCAGTGTCAATAATGTCATCAATAAGGATGGCAATTTTACCTTCGATGTTCCCGACAATATTCATGACTTCAGCCACATTCGGCTTCGGTCTTCTCTTATCAATAATAGCAATTGGCGCTTTAAGACGCTCTGCAAGCTTACGAGCGCGTGTCACACCACCATGGTCTGGTGAAACGATAACAATGTCGCCGTCGAATTCCCTTTTGCTGAAGTATTCTCCTAAGATAGGTACACCCATAAGATGATCGATAGGGATATCGAAGAATCCTTGAATTTGCGGTGCATGCAAGTCTAACGTGATAACACGTGTAGCCCCTGCAGTTTCAAGCAAATTCGCCACAAGCTTAGCAGTAATTGGTTCACGTGCACGAGCTTTACGATCTTGTCGAGCATATCCGTAATAAGGAATAACTAAGTTAATTGTTTTAGCAGAAGCGCGTTTTAAAGCATCAATCATAATAAGTAGTTCCATGATATGCTCATTTACAGGAGAACTTGTTGACTGAATGATGTAAACATCACAGCCACGAATGCTCTCTTCAATATTAATTTGAATTTCTCCATCACTGAAACGTGTTACAGAGCATTTACCTAATTCAACTCCAATTGATTTGGCGATTTCAGCTGCCAATGCTGGGTTGGAATTTAAGGTAAATACCTTTAAGTTTGGATCTGTATTTTTTACTAGCATGATGAACCTCCACTGGCTTTTTTCCTAACTAATAGCTTGTCCTCTTTTAGAACAGAATAAGAAGCCATTATTTTCTTCTTATTCTTCAATGCTTTTTAATCTTGCTTTGATTTTTTCATGTAATCATCTTTATTAACTTGGCGAGCCCTTGCAATAGATAAAGATTCTGCTGGAACATCATCTGTTATGGTAGAGCCAGCTGCAACGTAAGCACCTTTGCCAACCTTAACCGGTGCGATTAGATTGGAATTACAGCCAATGAATGCACCATCTTCTATTGTAGTCAAAAATTTGTTTTCTCCGTCATAGTTGACTGTTATCGTTCCACAACCAATATTGACATCACTGCCTACTTTCGCATCGCCGATATAGCTCAAATGAGATGCTTTACTTCTATCACCAAACTCAGCCTTTTTGATTTCAACAAAGTTACCTATCTTCACATCATCACCAATCAAAGAAGCAGGGCGAATGTGAGCAAAAGGTCCAATATTCACATTTGCACCTATTTTGCTATCAAATGCTGCAGATTGTCTAATTTCAGTGCTTTCTCCAACAACACAGTTACCAATTTCCGTATTTGGTCCAATAACGCAATCAGAAGCAATCGTTGTTTGACCTGAAATAATTGTACCTGGCAAGATAACCGTATCGCTGCCAATCGTAACATCTGTACCAATATAAGTATTAGAAGGGTCAATAATTGTAACTCCATTGCGCATATGCTCTTCATTTACACGCTTTTTCAAAAGTCTCTCTGCTTCAGCCAGTGCGATTCGATCGTTTACACCAATCGTCTCACTGAAATCACCTGTCTTATATGCAGAAACTATTTCACCTTGCTTTTTGAAAATTTCAATGACATCGGGTAAGTAGTATTCCCCTTGTACATTTTCATTAGTAACATTATTCAATGCCTCAAATAAGGCCGCGTTATCAAAACAGTACGTTCCTGTATTGATTTCGACAATTTGCTTTTCTTCTTCAGAAGCATCTTTATGTTCAACGATTTTTTCAACTTCACCAATATTATTACGCACAATTCGACCGTAACCAGTCGGATCCTCTGCAACAGCAGTCAAAACAGTTGCTTTGGCAGAAGTTTCTAGATGGTAGCTGCTAAGAGCCTCTAACGTTTCTGAAGTAATTAATGGCGTATCGCCGCATACAACAACCGTAACACCATCTTTGTTCTCCAGAAAATCCTTCGCCTGCATAACCGCATGCGCCGTTCCTAACTGTTCAGCTTGATTAGCATAACTTATCTTATCTCCAAGTTGTGCTTTCACCTGATCTGAACCGTGACCTATAACAGTTACAATACGCTCCATTTGAAGCTTTGATACTTGATCGACTACATGCTGCACCATCGGCTTGCCGCAAACTGGATGAAGTACTTTATATAGCTTTGACTTCATTCTTGTTCCTTGTCCTGCGGCCAAGATCACTGCGTATCGATTTATCATTCACAGGCCTCCAATTTAACCTTTTTATCCATTAAAAATATATCTCAAATACAGTTTGATTTCAAGGAATGTTTGTATCCAAATATATGAAAATAAAGCGGAAAACAAGGGGTTATAAGGGTTTAATCCTCCAGATTTTTTATTTTCTTTTTTTATAAGGTTCCCAAGAATCCGCTTACCTAAAACCAACCAATTTAGGTTGTTATAAAATTTTCATTATATTTATATATTTTGAAAGCATTATATGCGCAAAAAAAAAGAGCCTTACTCTTCAGAAGTAGGCTCTAGCTGCTCGTATTCTTTAGGAAGCTCCGGCTTCTTCAAATTCAACTTCTAATTCACCTAAGCGGTGGTACTCTGCTAAAACAGCTTCCTGGATTTTACCTCTTGTACCTGAGTTAATCGGATGTGCAATATCCCTAAATTCACCATCCGGTGTCCTTTTGCTTGGCATTGCCACAAATAAACCGTTATTACCATCAATTACTCTTATATCGTGAACAACAAACTCATTATCTAGAGTAATAGAGGCAATGGCTCTCATTCTTCCATCCGTATTGACTCGGCGTAGTCTTACGTCAGTTACTTCCATTCTGTTCACCACCTTTACTAGAAGATAAAATCTAGTTAAGTAATTCAACAGAATTTTCGTAACTCCTTCTTTATCAGCAAATTTTTTTAGAATATTTAATATAAAATGCTAAAAAACGCTAAGTAAGACTACAAAAACTAACATATTCCTACTTTTATACTATTTGCAAAGTGCGATTACTTCAATTTCAACCAATACGTCTTTAGGCAATCTTGCAACTTCCACACAAGAGCGCGCTGGTTTATGTACATTGAAATATTGTCCATACACTTCATTAATAGCAGCAAAATCATCCATATTTTTAATAAAGACAGTAGCCTTAACGACAGTTTCAAAGGAAGCATTTGCTTCTTTCAAGACAGCTGCAAGATTTTTGAAGACTTGATGTGTTTGTTCCTGAACATTACCTTGCAATAACTCTCCTTCTGCTGTCAAAGGGATTTGACCTGAGCTGTAAAACATATTATTGACAATAATCCCTTGAGAGTAAGGTCCGATTGCTGCTGGTGCACCGCTTGTTTGTACAATTTTCATTTTCATTATCCCCCTATCGTTTCTTATCAAAATAATTTCCAATTTCAACAGATATCTTTTTCTCTTTTACATCAACACCTGAAAGCTTCACTAATGATAAATAATCATCGACAAGTCTTTCTTCTGCTTCCTCTGCTTCAATCAGGACAGCAATTCCGGCAACAGTGGCATTAAACTCATCCAGTAAGCTGATCATTCCGTTTACTGTGCCGCCAGCCTTCATAAAGTCATCGACAATAAGTACATTTGAGCCTTGTTCTAAGCTTCTTTTCGAAAGGACCATCGTCTGGATTCGCTTTGATGAACCAGAAACATAGTTAATGCTGACTGTTGATCCTTCTGTCACTTTGCTGTCTCTTCTTACCATAACTACAGGAACATTTAAGAAAGACGCAACAGCATATGCAAGCGGGATACCTTTTGTTGCCACAGTCATTACAACATCAATATTTGTATCAGCAAAAGCGGACGCGAATATTTTCCCTACTCTTTGAACAAGGGCAGTGTCCCCTAATATATCTGTCATATACAGATATCCTCCTGGAAGGAGTCTGTCTGGTTTTACAATTAACTGACAAAGCTCCTCTATAAAGGCTTTTGCTTCTTCCTCATTAACTTTAGCGTGGTATTTAACACCACCTGCAGCACCTGGCAAAGTTTGTAGAATACCTATACCTCTATCTTCAAAGGTTTCCTTGATTATCGCCAAATCTTCACTTATGGAAGATTTCGCTGAACCATATCTCTCTGAAAAATAGGATAAGGACACTAATTGCCTTGGATGCTCTAGTAAATAATTCGTCATGTCTATTAAACGTTCACTACGACGAAATTTCATATGGCGATCCTCCAAAATCCGAATATTTTACCTTTAATTTTACATTATTATACGGATTTAATCAAGGGTATGACGATTTCCCATCATACGGACTGCAAAAACCTGATCACAAAAACCCCTTAATCCATTATAAACACGATTCATTCTTGAATCATGCTCAATTAAACCAAAGACAGTTGGACCGCTTCCGCTCATTAATACTGCATCCGCACCAAATTTTTTCATCTGATCCTTAATTTGCGCTACCTCAGGATATAGATTTAATGTAACATCTTCGAGCACATTACCGACATTTCTGCACATTTCATCATAATCACCTGTTCGTATGCAATCAATCATCTGTTCTGTATCAGGATGGTTTATTTGAGAAACATCCAGTTTTTTATAAATATCAGCAGTTGAAACACCTATAAAAGGCTTCGCTAACACGACCCAGCATATAGGCGGAGCAGGAATCTGTTTAATGATTTCTCCTCTTCCGGTTGCAAGAGCTGTGCCTCCATATACACAGAAGCTTACATCAGACCCAATTTCAGCTCCAATTTCAGCAAGTTCATCAAGAGTCAGGCGAAGGTCCCAAAGTTTATTCAAACCCCTCAACACTGCAGCAGCATCACTGCTTCCCCCTGCAAGACCTGCAGCAACTGGAATGTTCTTTTCGATCTTTATTGTAACTCCCTTTTTAACGTCAAACTTTTTCTTTAATAGATTTGCTGCTTGATAAGCAAGATTTCTTTGGTCATCTGGCACAAATCGATTAAGGGAATTTATTTTTATAATATCCTTTTCTTCCAGAATAAGTTCAATTCTGTCAGCAAGGTCAATGGTCGTCATGATCATTTCTACTTCATGATAGCCATCTGGCCTTTTATTCAATACATCCAACGATAAGTTGATTTTAGCTGGCGCTTTCACCAAAAGCTTCAATATTTCCACCTACTTAACATTTTCATTGTCCGCTTTTTCGTCCTATTGTACCACACAACAGGAAATAAAAAGAATGACTGAAATAATAACCTAATTCCTCTATGTATGAAACATAAACAAATAAGCATCCTATGCTTTGTGTTTTATGTTTACAAATAATTTCACAGTGTTTTATGGCTATAGTGATTTTACCATAAAATTTGTCATATTAAGCAAAATACTATATATCATTTATGTTTTCCCTAGAAAATTTAAGGGGTTTTTTTTCTGTCAGAAAAAAGGTGCAAAAAAAGACCTAACTCCACATCCCTTTAGAATGCAGAGTTAAACCTGATACCGTGAATAAATCCTTGATAGTTAATGCTGAACTTAGCAAACAGGGATTTAACTTAAAGGCACAAAAATAAGACTACTTTTGATTATTCAGAAGACTTTGTTCTGCGATTTCTATTGCCCGCTTGACCATGTTCCCGGCATCCTTTGCTCGGATTCCGCCCCATCCATCCTTCTGGACAACGTCATAGAACCCTAGCTCTTTTGCTAATTCTTCTTTTAAACCTTCTGACATAACTCCTCGTCGTCTACTCAACTTAAAAACCTCTCCTTTCATTATTCACGGTAGTTATAGTATGTAACCCTGTTTTTATATCATGTGTTGAATCTGTTTCCAGTTTTTTTAGATTTTTCCCATGAAAAAAGCAGCAACCGATTGGTAACTGCTAGTCTCCATAATATATATTAGCTTAGAGCAACTTGTCCTGATGTATCTTCAAAGAAGGTAATTTGAACCGTTTCTGTTAAAACATCTGCATAACTGTACGATACCCGTTCAAATGCATTTTCATCCTGATCTAACTCTACTACAAACACAGAAGGATATGTTTCAGCTAGTACACCTGAACGTTCAATCGTTTTACGACGACCACCATTAGCTTTTAGCATTAATCTCTTCCCTAAATTCGAATCAAGAGCTTTTTTTATATCTGATAATGTTTTTGCCATATTCGGTCCACCTCACTGTGTAAAGTATATCACACTGACACAACAGAGTCAAACAAAAATATAAATTATAACAGTCTCTTTTAGAAGTTGTCAATATTTTTTATTCTTATTTTTCTCCTATTTTTCAACAATCTTATTTTTTCCCATACTGGAATAATTATGTATCAATATTTTTTTAAATTTACAAACTTTTTTTTGAATAAAAAATAGGCCGCTCTTTGTGAGAGTCAGCCTGTTTGGATTATGCCGAAAAAACTGTATTACAATATTGTAATTTTGTGAAATTCCCCGTTGTCTATTCAGGTATATTTGTATTATAAGGCATCCCTGTACGCAGTACTCCCTTTGTTTCTATTCCCCCAAGGCCTTTTTCTCCTGTCAGAGTATTTCTCAGTATATCCCAAACATTAACTCTCTCCATGAAAGGCGTATAGCTTATTTTTGCCACAATATACACCGGATCTAAAGCATGAATATTAACTCTTGAAGGAGAGCTAGCAAAGTTCGCTCCTGCATGGATTAGTGATTCAAAATGGGACTGACATGCTCCAGCAAAAATAACAAGTTGATCTAAGTGGGGAATTTTTTTGCGAGCCTCTCTGACTGTCTGCACAAAGTACTTAGAGTGGCGATAAGCATTTAAGTCTGTTTTATCGCCCAATGACTTTGAATAGGCATCATGACCGGTTATTACAAGTATATCTGGTCGATAGTACTCAAGTAGTTTCGTGATTTTTCCCGGCATTTCCTTTTCGTTAGAATGAATACCTGTTACGGGAATCCCTATTTTCTCGTATAAATCAAGGCACTTCTTTAAATAGTTCGGATCTCCATCTAAATGTAAAACCTTTCCTGGCATTTGAAAATAGTTAAATGGTTTGCTGTATGCATCTGTCGAAGAATATTCCTGTTTCCTATTCAGCAGGTTTACATCCTGCCTAAATAGCTCTAATGACTGTTGCTCTAAAAACTGTATCTCCTGAGCCATCTTCCTCTGCATCGGCTTATTGATAGAAATTAAGTCCTCAAAAGGAGCGTCTGCGATAAGACGGAAATCCTCTCCATATAAAACAGCGCTTTTTCGCCCATTTTCTTCCTTTATATCAATAATTCGAAAAGCTAAATCACAATGATAGGATTTTCTGCCGACGATATCCATGATATTTATGCTCACTAGTCGTCACTCCAGTATGCCCCTGTCTTTAGAATGGGCTATGTTTCTTATTTACCTCTCATTAACCTATGCAAAGGTCTAGAAAGATGTGAGGAGCAATTTAAGGTTTCATAAAGACCTGCCAAATAAAATAGCCAGCTCCCTTATAAGGATACTGGCGCTGTTTACCATACTATATACTTTTAGAAGGACTCATACAGTGCATCACTAAGTGCAGCAAACTCTTCAATGGAGAGAGATTCTCCACGCCTTGAAGGCTCAATTCCTGCAGTTTGCAAGGCAGATAGTATAGCTTCCTTTTTCTCCTTGCCATTGTCAAGCTGGCTCGTTAAATTGTTAAGGATTGTTTTTCTTCTTTGCGCAAAGCTGGCTCTAGTCACACGGAAGAAGAATTCCTCACTTTTAACTTCAACAAGCGGCTTCTGTCTTATCGTTAACCTGATAACGGCTGAATCAACATTTGGCTGTGGCACAAAAACTGTCTTAGGGACAATCATTACAACCTCTGGAACTGTGTAGTATTGAATGGCTATGGATAGTGAGCCATACTCCTTTGTGCTTGGTTTAGCTGAAATACGGTCAGCCACTTCCTTCTGAAGCATAACAACAATTCCACGCAGAGGCAGATTCTCTTCTAATATTTTCATGATGATTGGTGTTGTTACATAGTAAGGTAAGTTTGCAACAAGCATAATATCATCTATGCCTGCAAATTCCTGTTCAATCATTTCCTTTACATTTGCTTTCAATACATCTGAATGGATTACCTTAGCATTTGGATACGGTTCAAGTGTTTCACTTAAGATCGGCAGTAAACGCTGGTCAATTTCATATGCAACTACCTTTTTTGCCCGCTTTGCCAATTGCTCAGTTAGTGCTCCAATACCTGGTCCAACTTCAATTGCACCTGATGACTCTGACAACTCTGCATGGTCCACAATATTTCTTAAGATATTTGTATCAATTAAAAAGTTTTGACCTAAACTCTTTTTGAATGAAAAACCGTATTTTTCTAAAATCGCTTTTGTTCTTACAGGTGTCGCTATATCTTTATACATCTTTTTCCTCCTGCCAAATAGCATTTATTGCTGCTGCAAAGTCTTGCTTGGTGATGTTAAACATCATCAGCCTTTTATGAAGCTGTTTGCCATTTGTATACCCTATTTTTAAAATCCTGCCGAGCTTTTCTCTTCGTTCTTTAGATCCTGGACCACCAACTAGCTGTGCATCCAGCAAGTCTTCCTTAGTAATTTGCTCTACAATGGCTTCTTCCATGTGATGAGCATCCTTGAGTGCCTCCCTAATTACTTCCACAGAGGCGTGCTCCACTCCAACACCTTTCCCGTGTTTATGCAGAGCTTTATCCTTTGAAATGAAAGCATGTTTACAGCTTGGCACATGTCTTTCTATAGTATTGCGTATCTTTTGGCCAGGAAAGTCTGGATCTGTCAGTACAATGACTCCCCTTGTTTCATTAGCAAGCTTTATTGCCTCAATTGTTTCCATACTTATAGCCGAGCCGTTTGTTTCAATTGTATCAGCATCAACTGCCCTTTTGACAGCGGTAGTGTCATCTCTTCCTTCCACTACAATGATTTCTTTAAGTTTCATGGAGCCTCCAAAAAAAAATTAAGTTTTGCAAAAAAAATGAAACATTTTTGTAACATTAAACGTCTATATATTATAGAAAGAGTTAAAATGAATTCTAAAGGTTATTATAGCTCAAATTTTTCTTTTCAACAAAATCCGTTTCAAAAGAAAAAAACAGAGGAATGACTCCTCTGTTAAAGATGTGCTAATAGTAGATGTTCAATGTGTATTAGGTTTTGGCAGACACTAACAAACACATGCAAGTAAGAAGCCTAAATAAGGTTACTTTAAAATCTTAATTCTTACCTGTTTATTTCCCCAGCGATAAGCTTCTGCCTTCGTTGGGAAAAAGACGTCGATTTTCTTTCCTTTCACAGCACCGCCCGTATCACCAGCAATAGCGTATCCGTAGCCTTCAACATAAACCTTTGTTCCTAACGGGATAACGCTTGGATCAACTGCAATTACTTTTGCATTAGGATTTGACTTAAGATCAATTCCAGTAGCGGTATGTCCAGAACAGCCGCTGCAGCTTGCTGTATATGCAGTGGAATTAACATAAAGTTCTGTACCTTCCTCACTGACATTTTCGCCACGGGAAGCTACTTGTGTAACTTCAATAGTTCCTACTGCCACTACTTTGTCCTGTTTTTCTTTAACTTGTTTTTCACTAAGCAGATCTCTCGAAACTTCTTTACCGTTTTCTAAAGTAACTTCAAAGGTTTTCGACATTACACCGTTTTTGCCTTCTTTTATTACCTTTTCTGCACCCTTTTCAAGGCTATCATCCTTTTGGGTCACAACAGCATAATTAATCGGTTGTTCCACTACATCGGTGACCTTTTCTATACGTGTAATTTCTACAACGTCCTTCTTGTTCACTACTTCCTTTAGATCTGGCTCAACTCGGTCTAATTTCGTAAGTGATATCTCCTGTTGTTTTAAAAAGTCAGCGACCGTAGTCGAAGTGGACCATAGTTCTTTTTTCGATCCTGCGTCTACTAGTGTAAGTGGAAATGCAGTATGTACAACAATCTCCATATTGTTCTTTATATCGTTATTCTGCTTCTGATTGACCTTATCGTGCTCATTCAAAGAGATTTTTTGTTCCTTGAGAAACTCCTTAACTGTTTCTGCTGTTGTCCATACCGTTTTTTTCTCGTCGTCTTTGCTCAATTCAACCTGTTTTGCTTGCTTCCAAACAACCTCCATCTCGTCAGCTACATTTGCATCTAACGGGGGAGACACCTCATCTTCTGAGCTTATGGCAATGTCAAGTTCATCAAATATATCTTGAATAGTGGATGAGTGCGTTTCGATGATCTTCTCTTTTCCATCCAATGTCAGCGCCACAGTTTTTTTCGTTGATTCGTAAATAACAAACCCTAAACCACTTATAAAAACTATGAAGCTAGCAATAAGAATGAATATTTTCTTTGTGCTCAAAGATTTAGAAAACAGGCTTTTCATGTTTTGGATTACGATGAAAAACGCCTCCTTTTCTCTCGGAGTGATTATATAGAGTATCGTGTCTGCTGTCAACCCTTCTACATTCTTTGAACGTATCTCCTATTATGCAAAAAAACTCCAGGAAAGGAAAGAAAGAAATCTCGACATGAACATTCTATGAGAAAAGGAAGCAATGTAGAACTTCTTAGAACAAAGTAATATTAGGACAAGCTATGCGGTCATTCGACAGCATCTCTTATCATTTTATGCCGAATAGTTTTTTGGCATTTTCCGTAGTTTTAGCAGCAACTTCTTCAAAACTGATACCTTTTATCGCTGCAATTTCCTCTGCAACAAACTTTACATAACTCGGCTCATTTCTTTTGCCTCTGTATGGTGTTGGTGCAAGATAGGGGCAATCAGTTTCAATTAGCAGTTTATCCAGTGGGATTGCTGCTGCCGCTTCCTTAGGTTTTCTGGCGTTTTTGAAAGTGACAGTTCCCCCTAAAGAGATATAAAAATTCATGTCGATGCATTCCATTGCTGTCTCAACACTTCCTCCGTAACAATGCATAATACCCCCAACCTCTGAAGCTCCCTCCGATTTGAGAATCTCAACAATATCAGCGGTTGCTTCCCGATTATGAATGATAATTGGAAGCTTCACTTTTTTCGCTAAATGGATCTGCTTTCTGAAAACTTCCTTTTGGATATCCTTAGGAGACTTGTCCCAATGATAGTCCAAACCCATTTCTCCAATAGCAACTACCTTTGGGTGACTTGCCAATGATTCAATCCAATTTAAATCCTCATCTGTCATATCAATAGCATCTACAGGATGCCAACCGACACTAGCATAGATAAAATCGTATTGCTCCACTAATTCCATAGCTCTTGTAATTGTTGGCCGATCGAAGCCAACTACGACCATTTTTTCCATTCCAGCTTCCATTGCCCGGTTAATTACTTCTTCTAAATCTTCATCAAATTGGTCTGCATTTAAATGTGTATGTGTATCAAATAGCATAATAAATCCTTTCCTTATCGCGATTAGTCATATTTCTTTCTTATTCCCTTAATTGCTAACTAACTATCCTTAATTGGACAGAAAAACATAGAAATATGCTTAATAAATGCAATTTCTATGTTTCTCCAACTTTTATTATTTAACTTTTGAGCCTAATGGCAGCGATTCATCTACTGATGCAATCGACAGAACTCCATCCTGACTTCCAGCAAGAATCATGCCTTGTGATAATTCGCCTCTTAGCTTAACAGGCTTAAGATTTGTAACGCAAATAACTCGTCTGCCTACAAGCTCCTCTGGCTTATAATATTGTGCAATGCCTGATACGACTTGTCTTTTTTCATATCCTAAGTCAAGCTGCAGCTTCAGCAATTTATCCGCTTTTTTTACTGGTTCAACTTGAAGGACCTGTGCAACCCTTAAATCAATTTTCATGAAATCATCAATTGAAATTTCTTCTGCTTCAGGAACTTCCTGCTTTTCTGGTTGTTTTTCCTTGCTCTCTTCTACTACGGCAGGTCCTTGCATTTCCTTTTTGATGTATTCCACTTCTTCAGCAATATCAAGTCTTGGGAAAATAGGCTCTCCTTTTTCTACCTTTGTACCTGAAGGGATTGCTCCAAACTTGTCAAGGCTAGACCAAGTTTTCAACTCCTCTGCTTGAATATTCAGCTGCTGGAAGATTCTATCAGGTGTTTTTGTCAGGAATGGTTTTAACAGAACACCGATTCTTCTTAATGACTCTGCAAGATGAACCATTACTGTTGCAAGTTCTTCTGTTTTTTCTTCCTTAGCTAGAACCCAAGGCTGTGTTTCATCAATGTATTTATTATTTCTGCTGATTAGCTGCCATAGATTAGTAAGCACTACAGAAAACTCCATATTATCCATATGCTTTTCATACAATGCTTTAGTTTCCTCATGTGCCTCTACAAGTGACTTTTCAAAGTTTCCTTCAGATCCCTTGTATTCAGGTACAACTCCATCAAAATACTTATTGATCATTGCAACCGTTCTGTTCAACAGGTTTCCTAAATCGTTTGCCAGATCAAAGTTTACTCTTTCAACAAAGCCTTCTGGAGTGAATACGCCGTCAGATCCGAATGGTACCTCACGCAGCAAGTAATAACGCAATGCATCAAGACCATATCTTTCGATTAATGTAACAGGATTCACTACATTTCCTTTTGACTTAGACATTTTTCCATCTTTCATCAATATCCATCCATGAGCAAAAACCTTTTTAGGCAATGGTAAATCAAGTGCCATCAACATGATTGGCCAATATATTGTATGGAAACGAACAATCTCTTTTCCAACTAAATGGACATTTGCTGGCCAAAACTTCTGATAAAGGGAGTCATTTTCAGAACCATATCCTAATGCTGTAATGTAGTTAGACAATGCATCAATCCAAACATATACAACATGCTTAGGGTCACCAGGTACTTTAATTCCCCAGTCAAAGGTTGTCCGAGAAACGGCCAAATCCTCTAGTCCTGGTTTAATAAAGTTATTAATCATTTCATTTTTACGGGATTCCGGCTGGATAAATTCTGGATTCTCCTCATAAAACTTAAGAAGTCTGTCTGCATATTTGCCCATTCTGAAAAAGTAAGATTCCTCTTTTACCAGTTCCACTGCATGACCGCTATCAGGGCTTTTTCCGCCGATAATTTTACCGTTTTCATCATATATAGGATCTACAAGCTGAAGCTCTGTGTAATAAGTTTCATCAGACACAGAGTACCAGCCTTGGTATTCATCCAAGTAAATATCACCTTGTTCAACAAGCTTTTGGAACATCTTGCTGACTACTTCTGTATGTCTTTTTTCCGTTGTACGGATAAAGTCATCATAGGAAATATCCATGGAATCCCAAAGCTCCTTGATTCCAGCCACAATCCCATCAACATATTCTTGAGGAGTGATACCAGCTTCCTCTGCTTTACGCTGAATTTTTTGCCCATGCTCATCTGTACCTGTTAGGTAACGAACATCAAATCCTTTAAGTCGCTTATATCTTGCCATTGCATCTCCTGCAACAGTCGTGTAGGCGTGTCCAATATGTAGATTTCCGCTAGGATAATATATTGGGGTTGTTATATAGAAAGTATCTTGCTCTTTCAACTTTTTCCCTCCTAAAATTATTGCTTATGTAATATGCATAATACTTATTGTATCAATACTTGCTCTAATCTTAAAACTACAAGTTATATAATTGCTCCTGAAATTTTCTGGTATTTTTGTAGACTTCCTGTTTTTTTATGAAATATCATAAAAAAGGCAGCTAATCATTGCCATTTTGCCCTTATATCCCCTCAAAATATACCCAAAATCCAAAGTTTTTGCAACTGTCTGCAAGTACCTATCCATTTCATCAATATCCTATTTTTGTTCTATATATTTAACGTATGATTCGACATCTGTAATGTTGTTTTTTGTCGAATCCAAGCTTTTATTTTCTCAAAAATAATTATTTTATTTTTACATTTATAAGCTTTTTCTGGTATTTAAAGTATATATAATATGCTATTTAACCTATAAACAAAGGAATTCTCTTCTATTATCTCACTTTAAAAATAAAATAATTGACGTATATGGGAATGGCTGGTATTATATATACAAACAAAGAAATTTGTCGAATATTATCGAAAAAAATATATATAAGGTTTATCGGGAGGAGAAAAGGAAATGAAATCTACTGGAATTGTTCGTAAAGTTGACGAATTGGGACGTGTTGTAATACCTATCGAATTAAGACGTACATTAGGTATTGCTGAAAAGGATGCTTTAGAAATTTATGTGGATGATGAAAAAATCATCTTGAAAAAATATAAACCAAACATGACTTGCCAAGTAACAGGTGAAGTTTCTGATGATAACCTAACACTTGCTGATGGAAAATTAATTCTAAGCCGTGAAGGTGCAGAACAACTTATCAACGAAATCAAAAGTTCATTTGAACTTTCTAAATAATAATAAAAAGGCATGGGCTTCTAATGAAGCCCATGCTTTTTTAATCTATATGATATTCTTGATAAACTTCCCGTTTTGGCATGCTTCGATCTACAGCAGTACGCTTAATAGCCTCTTTCGCCTGCAAATCGTCTACTTCTATATAATGATTTACATGCTCTACAATGGAAAGGCTTGTCCACCATTGTTCCTCTGATGCTTCAACTGCTTCTCCCTTTTCAATAACAATACAAAATTCGCCTCGTATCTCATCAGTATTCGCCCAGTCGATAACCTCATCTATTGTTCCTCTTATGAACTCCTCATAAATCTTTGTTAATTCTCTGCATAGAGAGATATTTCTATCACCTAAAATATCCTTTATCAACTGTAAGGTTTCCTTTAATCGATGGGGAGACTCATATAATAGGACTGTTCCAGAAATATACTTTAATGCTTCCAGTTCCTTTTTCTTCTCCTTTTTTTGTCTGTTAAGAAATCCGTAGAAGTAAAAAGGATGTGTTGGCAATCCTGATGCAATTAAAGCAGTTAACGCTGCATTTGCTCCAGGCAATGGAACAACAGGCAGTCTGTTTTCCACTGCTGCAACGACAAGCTCATAGCCTGGGTCAGCAATTGTTGGCATTCCAGCATCACTGACAAGGGCCACAGTCTTTCCGGATTGTAGTGTCTCAATTAACTTGCGACCACTTGCTTCCTTATTATGCTCGTGATAGCTTACAATGGGAGTGGTTATTTCAAAATGATTGCATAGTTTTTTTGTATTACGCGTATCCTCAGCTGCAATGATATCTGCTTCCTTTAAAATCCTAACAGATCGAAAACTCATATCTTCCAAATTACCTATCGGAGTTGGGATTAAGTAAAGAAGCCCACCATCATTCTTATAGCTTTTTTGCTGCCACATGTTTAACACCATTTTCCTTCCTCATATAAGACTCTTTTCCTTTTCTGTTCAACTGCTTGAAGGCATACTCTGCTTTTAAAGCATGTGACTTATCCAAAAACACTTCATGATAAATCAACTGAACGGGCAATCTCGCCCTCGTATACTTAGCCCCTTTTCCTTCATTATGCGTTTTAAGGCGCTTTTCAAGATTATTTGTGTAGCCTGCATAATATGTATTATCCTTACATAACAGGACATAAAAATAGTGGTTAGTTGTTTCCATATAAAATACTAGCCATTTCTTCTGTATACTCATTCAAGCCTTTATAAACATATAAAGGGGGTAATACTTTCAGATCAGGTTTCCCATCCTTTATGCCTTCCACTAGTAGTATATTTGCTTCCTTACCCTCTTTAGGATATACAAACCGAATCCTTTTTGGCTCTATTCGATATGCCCGCATTAATGTAATGATATCAAGCAGTCTTCCTGGTCTATGTACAAATGACACCTTTCCACCCTGCTTCACTAGCTGACTTGCTGAGCGAATAGTATCTTCAAGTGTGCACATTATTTCATGTCTTGCAATGGCCAAGTGCTCGTTTTCATTTCGTTCCTCAAGTGAGTCTGTTTGGAAATACGGCGGGTTGCAAGTAACTGCATCGTATTTCTCAAAACCAAGCTGTGCTGGTGCATCCTTGATATCGCCATTGACCATCTTAATATTATCTTCCAATTTATTATAGGCAACACTTCTGCATGCCATATCATATAACCGCTCCTGAATTTCTACCCCAATAATAGAAGCTCTTGTTCTTAAACTCAAAAATAACGGAATTACACCATTTCCACTGCAAAGGTCCACTATTTTTCCTTTTGCGATAGGAACTGTTGCAAAGTTTGCCAATAATACTGCATCTAAAGAAAACGAAAACACAGTTGGACTTTGAATAATTTTCAGCTTTTCTGCCAACAAGTAGTCAAGCCTCTCATCTCCTATTAGCTGAACCAAATATGTTACCTCCATTTTGTTATGTATTCTATAATATTACCTAAATATACTTAATAATAATCATTCTGCCTATACTTACTCCTCTAATTTAATACCTAAAAAAATAGGGTGCCCTTTTTTGAAGGACAAACCCTATTTTTTATTAAGGAAGGAAAGACAAAACAAGCAATCTCCGTCTTTTCTTGGGCTTCCGAAATGAAGGTTACAAATATGAAAACCTTCTTGATAAAGCCTTGCTAGATTATCATATCCTTCTCCAATATCCATGTGTTTTTCTTCTATATGCTTGGTGGACTTTCGGTGTTTCTTTTTAGTCTGTTCCTTTTGCTCCTTGCTTGCTTGGGACTGACTTTCCAAATGCCTTCTTAAATTTTCATTTTCCAGCGTTAGTGTATTATTTTCTTCAATCAATTCGGCTACATGCTGCTTTAGTTCACCTAATTGTTGATATAAATGACCAATTTGGCTTTCCATATTTATTACTGAATCAAAGATTTCTTTTTTATCCACTCTTCCACCTCATTAATCCGTGGATTGAACTGAAACAGTATCTTTTTGCAATATTTCTTCCAAAGTATATTCAAGCACTCGTTCTTGTTCAGAAATTTCCACTTGGAGTACACGTTCTAATATATTTAATCCTACCACTTTTCCTCTTCCATCAGGTGTTGATATCCATTCTCCTAAATCTGGAAGCTGTTCTTTTGCAGATTCATATTCATCATTCTCATACTTAAGGCAGCACATCAGCCTGCCGCAAAGTCCTGAAATTTTTGTTGGATTTAAGGAAAGATTCTGGTCCTTAGCCATCTTGATTGATACTGGTTCAAAATCACCTAAGAATGTCGAGCAGCAGAGCATTCTTCCACATGGTCCAATGCCGCCAAGCATTTTTGCTTCATCTCGAACACCAATCTGACGCAGTTCTATCCTAGTTCTGAATATAGCAGCTAGATCCTTTACTAACTCGCGAAAATCCACTCTGCCATCTGCGGTAAAATAAAAAATTACTTTATTGCGGTCAAATGTATATTCTACATCTACTAGCTTCATATCTAACTCATGCAGACTTACCTTTTCACAGCAAACCTCATATGCTTCTTTTGCTGCAATCCGGTTTTCCTCTACAATCAATTGATCTTTTTGATCCGCGATTCGGAGCACCTTTTTCAGAGGCAAGACTACATCATTTTCGTCAACCTGCTTAGGAGCTATTACAACTTTCCCATATTCCACTCCACGCACTGTCTCTACGATCACGAAATCCCCTTTTTGGATATCCATCTCATTCGGATCAAAGTAATATATTTTTCCAGCTTTTTTAAAGCGGATTCCTACAACATTATACAACTGAAGATCCCTCCTGCAGCTTCAATACAAGCTGTTCCATCAATAACTGTGGATTCATATTACCCTGCAGCTTTCGTTTTGCTTCAAAGATGGATGTCATTTGTTCTGTCAGCATTTGGGATGATGTTTTAAGCGCAAGCTCTTCTAACTGTGACCGCTCATTAATAAAGACTATTTGTTCATCCTTACCTAACTGGATATACAATAAATCCTTAAATAGCAGCAACAGTAAATCTAATCCCCTATCATACTGATCTTTCTCTTTGAAATGGACAAACCACTCTCTTTGAAGGGCAACTAATGCTTCTAAAGGATTTCCTTTAAGAGTCATATACAATTTTACCACTATTTTTTGCGCTTGTACAAACCATTCATCAGAACTTAGCAGAAACGCTTCATCATAATCATTGGTAATCTGCGCAATTATTGGTGCATCACTTGCCTTCATTCCATCTGCCTTTAGCTGCTCCTGCATTTTTAATGGAGAAAGAGGTGTAAATGATAGTACTTGGCACCTCGATAAAATGGTTGGGAGAATCTGATGTATTTGTTCCGTTAAAAGGATTGCTGTAGTATCTGCATGTGGTTCCTCAAGAAATTTCAGCAGACTGTTTGCAGCATTTGTTGTCATCTTATCTGCATGTATTATTACATAAATCTTCTGTCTTGATTCGACACCTGTTTTTGAAAACTCTTCCTGTAAGCTCTGAATTTGGTTTTTCTTAATAGACAAGCCATCCGGCTCAACAATATGTACGTCCGGATGGTTGTTATTATTAATCCTCTTGCAGTTTGAACATTCCTCACAGGGCCTATAACCTTCAATAGCCCTTTCACAAAGAATACTTTTTGTAAGTATTTGGCTTACGTCCCTTTTGCCTGTTCCTCTCATTCCTTCGAACAGATAAGCGTGCGCTAAACGGCCTTTCATAAGGCTGTTTCTTACCATTCTTAATACAATCGGCTGCTCCTGTTCAAGCTGTTCCCATGTTTTTATCAACACGATCACTCTCTTACGTATATATATTAATTAATAAGCCCTTTATTTCTCCAATTTTCCCTAGGATGTTTAAACTGTTCTTTTCCTTACTCATTACTTCCTCTGTAAGCTCGACTAGTTTATCATCAACAACTTGGACGACACTTAAATCACGTCCTTGCCCGAAATGATCCCATGATTTTTCTTTTTTTAATCCTATACCAAAATCAACTGCTTCTTTAACAAATTGCTTGACCAGTGACTTAAACTTATTCAAGTCTTTTAAATTCTGTGATCTGCCCAATCTGGTGCCAGTATCATCAATATTTTTCATTAATGCCTGCAGCTGACCTGTCTGTAGTTTTTCATTTTGTTTTGTGACAAGCTCACGAAATTTTGTTTCAACTTGCCCAGTCTTTATCTCTTGCTTCGATGCATCTGTATTCACACGAATGTCTTTATTTATTTTCATTAGTTTCCTCCGATAAAAGCATCATAAAAAATCCTTTATATTTAGAGGTATTAACCTTACGCTCCAACCATATCAGAATTGCTTAAACTGCTCTACAGGCAATACGAATACAGTTGCTCCGCCTACCTCAACCTCAACTGGATACGGTACATACGAATCAGCGTTCCCTCCCATAGGTGAAACTGGTGCAACTAGCTGATCTCGTGATTGGCAGTTTTCTTTTATTATTTGCAGTGCTTTTTCCACACGAATATCTTCTGTTCCTATCATAAAGGTAGTATTGCCTGATTTCAAAAATCCTCCGGTACTAGCCAATTTAGTAGCTCTAAAGTTATGCTCTACAAGAGCATTCAATAACTTAGCACTGTCTTTATCTTGGATTACTGTTAAAATCAATTTCATTTTATCCAACCCCTTTATTTATAGTTTTACCAGAATTACTGCTTTTTCCTATTATAACAATAAATAATAAAACAGACATATATAAATAGAAAAATAAGAGCTCTGCTGTATCTACCTATTCAGTATGGCATCAATAGCTCGTAATGACTGTTCAAAGACATCTTCTACCCCTTGCGACGCCTCTATTTTATGAAGTCTTTCTGGGAATTTATCAATAACTTTGTAATATCCCTCTTGGACGCGTTGGTGAAAATCCAACTGTTCCAAATCAAGCCTGTTTATTTCACGGTTATTTGACTTATTAATTCTCGCCAGACCTGCTTCTGGATCAAGATCAAAATACAGTGTTAAGTCAGGCATTACTTCTCCAATGGCAAACTCATTTATCTTCCAAATTTCCTCTATGCCAATTCCTCTTGCATAACCTTGGTAAGCAAGTGAACTGTCAATAAAACGATCAGAAAGCACTACAGCGCCTTCCTCTAATGCCGGAATAACCTTCTCAACTAAATGCTGCCTTCTCGCAGCGGCATACAATAGCGCCTCTGTCCTGCCATCCATTTCAGTATGATCAGGGTTTAATATTATTTCGCGGATTTTCTCTGAAATTCTGATGCCCCCTGGCTCTCTTGTTTTTACTATCTTTATACCTTTCTCTATATAATGCTCATAAAGCATTTCTAAAATGGTTGTTTTTCCGGCGCCCTCTGGCCCCTCCATCGTAATAAAAATCCCTTTTTTCATGTCAATCTCCTTAATTCTTTATAAAAACGGTTATTTTATCCTTATATATAGATGAGTTCCCTTGAAACCTGCAACCACTGCCAACCAATACTTTTAGTTTTTGGATATGCAGATTTGTTATCTCTTCTCCCGGCATAAGCAATGGTATACCCGGTGGATAAGGAATGATAGGTTCAGCATTAATCATATGCAAAGAATCCTCTAGCTTAACTTCCTGTTTAGCATGATTAATTTGCTCTAAATCGTTTAACTTTAATTCTACTATATTGGTATATAGATTTATAGGTGCACCTTTATCTTCCTCTGCTGGCAATAGTCGTGGGGTAAAGGAACTAACAGCAGTCTTTATTTTTTTAAAAGCAGCTTCAAATGGATATTCCATCTGATTTTTTAATAGTGGAAGTACTAAAAGTACATTATGTAAGTCTGCCATTTCACAATAAATCCCTGCTTCCTCCAATTTATTCTGAAGTTCAAAGCCAGACAGTTCACATCTACTCTGAATCGTCAGTTTTAATGGATCACCAGCCTGTCCATTATATGCCATGACTTCCAGTTGCTTTAAGGAAGATAATCTTTCTTTAAACTTTGCAGCTTCCGCTATTAAATATGCACTGTCCTCCTCTTTATATGTACCCAAATAGCTTCTCGCCAAATCAAGCGATGCCATAATGACATAAGAGGGACTGCTCGATTGAAGGATACCTAAGTATGTTTGCAGTTTATTCATGGAAACCTTGTTTGTATTAAAATGAAGATACGAACCCATCGTTAAGGCAGGTAATGTTTTATGTGCAGATTGAACAACAATATCTGCTCCGAGCCTCACAGCTGAAACTGGGAATTTTGATGAGCCTATAAAATGGGCTCCGTGCGCTTCATCAACTAATACAGTCAAATTGTGTTTATGTGCCATTTCAATTATTTTTCCTAGTTCTCCAACCATACCATAATAATTAGGAGAAGTAAGTATAAGTACCTTTGCCTTCGGATACTTCTGTATTGCCTCTATAATTGTTTCACATGAAACAGTGCCTTCTACTTTCCACTTACTATCATAACTGGGATTTAACAAAATAGGCCTACCCTTTGCAAGCTTTATCCCATTCATAATTGATTTATGGCTATTCCTTTGTACAAATATTTGATCTCCTTCTTCCACTGTAGACATTATCATTGCTAAGTTGCCTACTGTTGAACCATTAACTAAGAAATAGCTTCTTTTGGTTTGATATAACTCTGACAGTAGTATTTCTGCCTCTAATATAACACCACTGGCTGAATGCAGGTCATCTAGTCCGCTAAGCTCCGTTACATCATAGTTCCACACATTTTTGAAAAATGCTTGTTTTTGCATAAGCAAACCATTCTTATGACCTGGAACATGAAATGATATTGGTTTATTATTGATGAATTCTTCTAACCTAGTATATAAAGGCGTCTTTTCCTGCACGATATTTCCTCTTTTCCTTTTGCTTCTCTTTATTGTACCATTCGCCAACTTTGAATAAAATGTGCGCATTGACCTCAATTATTCCTAAGTGATTCTTTTTGAGTTATCTGAATTTTGTATACATGTTTAAATTGTTGGCTACAATGATTTTAGGGAGGTGGAATTCATTGAGTATTGAATCTCAGAAGTTGGTCCAGTCTTATGTGGAGAAATGTTTATTTTGTGAGCAGAAAAAAATGACTGGTATCCATCTTTACCAGTCACTTATCTGTACGGATTGTGAACATGAAATGTTGAACACAAAAACTAATGATATCAAATATAAATTCTATGTCCAAAAGTTAAAAAATGCTCATTATGCCCAGCAAAGGCGCCAAGCTTAAAAAACAAAAAAGCATCTAGTAATGTACTAGATGCTTTTTTCCGTGCCTGGCGACGTCCTACTCTCACAGGGGGAGAGCCCCCAACTACCATCGGCGCTGAGAAGCTTAACTTCCGTGTTCGGTATGGGAACGGGTGTGACCTTCTCGCTATCGCCACCAGACTATTATG
>NZ_RZTZ01000023.1 GCF_004005475.1 Niallia taxi
CTCCGATAAAGAGTAAGATTAGCTCATTGCTAAACTCTAGCTTTTGTTACTTGTTTTGTTTCTATAACGAAAGTTATAAAAACGATTATTGTTGACGTTTGTTTGTTCAGTTTTCAAAGAGCAATTTAAAATCACTGTTATAAGCGACTTTTTAAATAATAACAGCACTTTCTATTAAAGTCAATATTTTATTTTCCATAATAAAACTCGCTTCAATTAGGCTGTTTTCATATAATATCACCTATCACCACAATAGTCAACATATACTTATAAAAAATTTATACTCAAATCACTTTCTTCTATTATATAAAAAAAGAACCTGACTTATAAAGTCAGGTTCTCTAATAGCTTATTTCACGATAGAAATAATTTCTTCTTCTTTCAAGTCAACATTGCCTGGTTTGTTAATCTGTACAGATTCACCTTCAGCTAAATTAGTAAAGATGATTGGCGTTGTTGTTGAAGTTGCGTTTTCTTTAATGTAATCCAGGTCCACTTTCAATAGAGGCTGACCTTTTTTAACAACGTCATTTTCCCCTACTAGAGTTTCGAATCCTTCCCCTTTCAATTTCACTGTATCAATACCGAAATGGATAAGGATTTCACGACCTGAATCTGCCATAATGCCGATTGCATGTTTAGTTGGGAACAGGTTTACGATTTTTCCATCAACAGGAGATACAACAGTACCTTCAGATGGAATAATCGCGAAGCCGTCACCCATCATTTTTCCAGCAAAGACTGGATCTGGAACTTCTGTGATTGGAACAAGTTGTCCTTTAATAGGTGAAACCATTGAATCATCACCATCAAAATCACCTTTAAGTGCATTTGGATTCACATCTTCAATTTGCTGCTGTACTTCTTTATCCATAGAAGGCGTTGCAGCTGGACGTGGTCTCTTACCACTCATAATATCTCTCATTTGCCCTTTAATTGTTTCAGAGCGAGGACCAAAGATTGCTTGGATGTTGTTGCCGACTTCTAAGACTCCAGCAGCACCAAGTTTTTTCAAACGATCTTTATCAACATCTTTAATGTCATTAACTGATACACGAAGTCTTGTAATACACGCATCAAGGTGAGCGATGTTTTCTTGTCCACCCATAGCTTCTAATACTTCGTATGGAAGGTCGCTAGTTGCTCCACCCGTTGTTTCCTCTTCTTGTGTTTCATCTTCACGACCAGGAGTTTTCAAGTTAAACTTGCGAATCGCGAAACGGAAACCGAAGTAGTAGATAACAGCAAATACTAAACCAACCGGAATAATAATCCAAGCATTTGTTTGTGGATTGATTAATCCGAATAATACATAGTCAATCAAACCACCAGAGAAAGTCATACCAACCTTAACATTCAATAGTTGCATTGTCATGAATGATAGACCTGCAAATACTGCGTGAATACCGAAAAGAACTGGTGCCACGAATAAGAATGAGAATTCTAACGGCTCAGTAATACCTGTTAAGAAAGAAGTCAACGCAGCTGATGCCATTAAACCACCGACAACCGCTTTTCTTTCTGGACGAGCTTCATGATAAATCGCAAGTGCTGCAGCTGGTAAACCGAACATCATGAATGGGAATTTACCTGTCATGAAAGTACCAGCAGTCAAGTTTTGTACACCGTCTTTAATTTCTGCCATGAAGATACGTTGGTCACCACGTACTACATCACCTGCAGCAGTTGTATATTGTCCAAACTCATACCAGAATGGAGAATAGAAGATATGGTGAAGACCAAATGGAATCAATGAACGTTCAATAATACCAAAGATAAGTGCTGAAACAGTTAAGTTTGCATTAACCATGTTTTGTGAGAAGGCATTAAGACCCGATTGAATTGGAGGCCAGATTAATACCATTAACAAACCAAGAATAACTGCAGATGCCGCTGTAATAATCGGCACAAAACGTTTACCAGCAAAGAATCCTAAATATGATGGCAATTCAATTTCGTAAAATTTATTGTAAAGCATGGAAGCGAGTATACCTACGATAATACCACCGAACACCCCAGTTTGAAGTGTTGGAATACCAAGTACGTTAGCAATGTCGATACCGTTAACAGATTCAGCTGTATAGCCTTTAACAGTACCCATTGTTACGTTCATGATTAAGTAACCAATAATAGCAGCAAGCCCGGCAACACCTTCACCACCAGATAATCCTACTGCAACACCTACTGCAAACAACAGCGGCAGGTTACTGAATACGATATTACCCGCATTTTCCATAACGGATGCTACCATAGATACTCCACTATTATCTAAAAACGGAGCAATATCTAACAACGCTTCATTATGAAGCGCATTACCTAGCGCAAGTAAGATACCAGCAGCTGGTAACAATGCAACCGGAAGCATAAGTGCTTTTCCGACTTTTTGCAAAACACCGAAAATCTGTTTAAACATTTCGTTCCCCCTACTTCCTTTAATTTCCTTAGCCCATAAAACGTTATCATAAAAACAAAAAAGGCATGAATAAAAAAGTAACTGAAAAAGTTATTCAGGGATAGACTTCCCTAAAAAACTATTATCAATCATCTTTTTCACTCATGCCTGATCGAATCAGTAACACGTTTATAAGATAATAACTATTTAACCTTTTTTTGAAGACGCTGCAAATGCATTGTTAAATACACAGCTTCTGCATCAAATACTGGTTTTCTTAATGTTTGTTGCATAACCTTAATGAGCTTCCATGAGAGATTATAGCACAGTGGATATTCGGCTTTCAATAGGGAAGTTATTTTTTCTGGCTCATCTACTTTTTCCCCATGATGAACTCTTTCAATTGTAAATCGGAGATGGCGCACAAGTCTCATATAATCTATGCTATCCTTATCGATTTGCACATCAAGCTGTTCCTCAATTAAATTAACTAAGTGTGTCACCAACTGAGAATGCTGATTAACTTCCGAGAGATTTCTATTCATCATAGCACTGTGTATATGAAGAGCGATGAAACCGATTTCACCTACTGGCAAATTAATCTCTGTCTGTTCACCAATAAGCTTCACCACATCCTCGGCAATTTTGTATTCATAAGGATAAAGCGCCTTCGTTTCTATTAAAAACGGATTATTCAACACCAGTCCATTTGACAATCTTGAAACCGCGAACATGATATGATCTGTTAATGCAACATGAATATGCTCATTAAGCTTTGCATTTGTTTTGCTTTTAATAAGCTCAATTGAGGAGATAATAACGTCTAGCAAATCGTTGTCTACTTGAGGAAGTAGTTTCAGGTAGTTCATCTGTTCCTTCTCATTTCGAAGTACAAACAGCTTCTCAACTACATCTGCATCAATAGTATCACCGTTTTTCCGATTGAAGCCTATTCCTTTTCCAATTAGTACAACTTCTCCATATGAAGGATGCTCACCAATTAGCACATTATTATTAAGCGCTTTTTTCACTAGCAAATTCGGCATGTCTTTTTCCTCACTTCGAAAGACTTCTAGGTAATTCAATGTTATTAAAGTAAAACTTGTAAGTCAACGAAAAAATACAAAAGGCTGCTAAAAATAGCAGCCTTAAAAACTAATATCCTATTGCAGGAATACGAAGTATAGCGCAAAGATTACAAAGAAAATGTACATAATCGGGTTGATTTCTTTTCCACGGCCGCTCAATAGCATCGTGATTGGGTAGAAAATGAATCCAACAGCAATACCTGTTGCAATGCTGTATGTTAATGGCATTGACACAACTACTAAGAAAGAAGGCACTGCGATTTCAAACTTAGTCCAATCAATTTTTCCTAATGAAGATACCATCAAGATTCCGACTACAACAAGTGCTGGTGTAGTGACAGCTGATGTTACGACCTCCAACAATGGGAAGAAGAACAAGGAAAGCAAGAAGAATCCTGCTGTAACAATAGATGCAAATCCTGAACGAGCCCCTGCTGCAACACCGGCAGATGATTCAACAAAAGAAGTTGTTGTTGATGTACCGAAGATAGAACCTACCATAGAAGCAATAGAATCTGCAAACAATGCTTTACCTGCTCTTGGCAATTTATTGTCTTTCATTAATCCTGCTTGGTTTGCTACAGCTACCAATGTACCTGCATTGTCAAAGAAATCTACGAATAAGAATGTCAAAATTACAACAAGCATGCTTTGTGTGTAGAAAGCACCGTCTCCGAAAGCAGAGAACAATTTACCGAAAGTCGGCTCTAAGCTTGGTACTGCAGAGACAACACCTGATGGAGCATCAATAACACCAAAAATCATACCGACAACAGCAGTGATGACCATTCCGTAGAATACACCGCCATGAATTTTTCTAACCATAAGAATGATCGTTACGAAAATCCCGAAGATTGCAAGTAACGTGCTAGGCTGTGACAAATCACCGATATGAACCAATGTTGCAGGATTGTCGATGATAATATCAGCGTTTTGCAAGCCAATAAATGTAATGAATAAACCGATACCCGCTCCAACTGCGAGCTTTAATTCAACTGGTATTGCATTTATTAATTTTTCACGAAGCCCAGTAATCGTTAACAGCAGGAAGAAGAAACTTGAAATAAATACTGCTGCTAATGCGTATTCCCAAGGCTCACCTTGTGTTAAAACAACTGTATAAGCAAAAAATGCATTTAACCCTAAACCTGGTGCAAGTGCGATTGGATAATTAGCAAACAGCCCCATAATAAGTGAACCGATAGCTGCTGCCAATGCTGTTGCTACGAAAACAGCACCATAATCCATACGAAGTGCTGCTGGCAGGTCCGCTACATCACCTAAAGTCAATGTAAATGGATTAACCGCCAAAATATATGCCATTGCTAGGAAAGTAGTGAATCCACCGACAAATTCCTTACGGTAGTTCGTTCCTAGTTCCTCAAATTTGAAAAACTTCTTCATTCTTTTTTCCCCTTTCATGTTCCAATTCAATAAGAACAAAAAAACACTCCATTATCGTAGGAGCGTTGACTAGGGTTTGTGAAATATAGCAGGGATTAGATAAAAAAGAATAAGAGTTCTAATACGCATCCCTTTATATACACTTACCTCGTAGTCAAGCTATTTACGGTAGCTCGGTAGAAACTTTTGGGCCATATCCCCCATAATTATACGAGTATTTCTTTAGTTGCAAACTTAGTTTATCAGCACAGTAGCTTTTCGTCAATACAAAAATACGAACATTAAGTGGATATCTTTTTGTAAACGTTCGCTTGTTTTCTGAAGGTTAATGTTCGTGTTCTCTTATACATTTCGATAATTTTAGCTTAAGATATATATGGTTGTAAAGGAAAAAAACATAAAAATTTTAGCTTAAACAACTAGACGCTTACGTATCTTTATCATTTATATAAACAAAAAAGCCGCTAGATGTCCTTCCACATTTTCGCAGCTTTATTAAACAATATATTTATCGTTTCTTTATTATGCTCAATTAAATCACGATATTCCTCATTTATTGCCTGTCTATCTATATTTATCATAACGGAGTGCATCTCATTCTTTTCATCTACAAGCTGCAATCCATATTCTGTTTTGCCGAAAAAAGATGGCCAAATTAATAACGCATGTTTCTCATCGTCTGTTGCAACCCCTAAATTTCCCGTAAATGACAAGTAATCGGGATATTTTACATTATACAAATAACCGTCCTCTTGTTTTACATACGTGCGATTAGCCATAATCTCTTGCATATCATTAGAAAACTGATTATATTTTGTTCGTGTGAGATACAACCAGGATAAATTATACAAGGCAAACAGTACAATACAGGTGGATATTATAATCATGATTAGCTTCCTTTTTTTATTCATAGTTCAACTATCCTCTTACCACTCCTTTTAATTTCTTCATCATGAGAAACCACAATAACAGTTTTTCCTTCTTTGTTCATACTGGCTAGAATATCCATAACAATCTCAGCATTTCTTTTATCAAGAGATCCAGTTGGTTCATCAGCCAGGATGATATCACATTTTTTTATCATCAATCTTGCTAACGCAATCCTCTGCTGTTCCCCTCCTGAAAGTGTATATATTTTATTGTTTAATTTATGAAGTAACCCAACTTTGCTTAATGCTTGTTTGACGGAAACGCCTGACTGATTTTTCCTTTTTATCAACTTCAAATTTTCACTAACCGTTTTATCTTCAATCAAAGCAAAATTTTGAAATAAAAACCCTACTTTACTACTAAAATAACGGAGTTGGTTTTTGCGTTTGCTGATATCAACACCATCCACCAATACTTGACCCTTTTCTATTTTTTCCAAGGCACCAATCGTATTTAACAAGGTAGTTTTTCCGCATCCGCTAGCTCCAGAAAAGACTACAAACTCGCCTGCTTGTATGTTTAAATTAAAATCAGCAAACAATATCCTCTCTCCATAAGCCTTGTACAAATTTAAAATCTCAATCATAATGTACCTCCCTTCAATATTTCCTGCATACATCTTTTTTCAGTTTTCATTACATATACAGTCATGAAGGCAAGCTCCACTATTATCAACAGTGATCCTCCTAACGCCATATAAAAAGCTGCCGATAGTTCTAAAAAATAATCTAATAATATAGAGCTACCTACTCCTAATAACCCAAAACCAATCGTCGATAAAAACAACTGTTTATATCTGCTAAACAGATTGAACCCGCTTATTTTTTTCAATGTTAGTTCCACAGCATTTACATTATACTCATATCTACAAATGGTCTTGATTAGGATAACTTCTAGAAGCATCAAAATTCCAGATAGGATAACACCAGTCAGAATACCTCTTTTAAATGTTTGCCATTGGAAATTAAAATGGTCAAAGGCATTTGTTTTATGCGCTACTTCATTCTCTAATGAGTTGCTTTTAACATATTCCTGCCACTCATTTTCCTTTACCTGATACATGGCTGTGCCAATTATATAATCATTCCAATACTTTTTTATCACCGTTGGATTCATGTTATTAAAGATAATAATGGGATTCTTTTTAATGCTGCTAGAAATGCGCGAGGACTTCACCATCGAAAGGATATTAATTTCGTCTTGATAAACAAACTCAACATAATCGTATGGATGAGGATAGTAAGATTCCCACACTTCCTTTATTTCTGCATAAATATCACTCTGCACTAGTTGCTTAGGAATTAAAAAATAAACTTTATTTTCTATTTTCTTCTGCCGCAGTTCAGAAATATTTTCTAGTAAATAATCCATTGTGCCACTATCAGCAAATAAGTACTCTCTTTCTGAATCACTCCATACGGATAAATTAACTAAGGATACTGCTCTGTTTTCTGATAAATATTTTTTATAAAAAGCAAATCTCATCTTATCTGTCACATCGGAATCATCAACACTCAGTTCCACATATGAATAATCTTTATACTTCTCAAAAAAACCTTTTTGCTTATAAAAGATGATACCTTCATATATCATGCCAAGACTGCTTGACAATACCAAGGCTGTAATGGAAACGGCAACTACTTTATATAAATAGGCTATTTTCAACACATGCTTTGCATTACTTCTCGACCCCATGTCACGCTTAAACTTACAGAAATAAAGTGTTAAATAGAGAATCGAATTTATCGTTAAGAATATTAACATACTGAAAACAGAGATGAACCAACAATAGCTTACTTGCGAAAATAGGCTTAAAATGGCCATTATAAAACCAAATGTCATGGCGTAAAAACTTGCATCCAATATTATATTTTTTAAAACAATAAACTGGATTCTTTCACCGCATATTATTCTCACAACCACTTCTTTTCTCATTTGCGCAACTTCATAAAGTGTCATTAAAAGAAAAAAGAATAGAACAATTATCCAAACAATTGCGATGTTCAAGCTATCATAGGACTTGTAACCCGCTTGCGGAAACTTCCCTCCATATTTATCTATTAATCTTTGTTTAAAGCCAAGAATATCTTCCTCTGCCCCAATCATGTAATAGACTTCTACTTGTTTGACATCTGGAATTTCAGCTAAATTACGTATTTCTACTTTAACATCACCTAAAAACACACTTTGAAATTCGCCAGAAGCTATCCTTGACCTTTTATCCAATGTTTTTTGTGCCCCAGGAGTCATATAAACTGTAACGCTTTCGGAAAACAGACTGTTTATCTTTCGCTCAATTGCAAATACTTCCACGTTCTGCTCTTTTGCTGTTTCTACTATATCTGACAGCATTTCAGGTTGCGTTTGCTCTTTACCTAAATACATTGTGACATAACTGTACTCTGCTTCGAAGCCGTCCAAATGCCATAAATATGCTTCCCCAATAAACAAAAATACAAGCCCTATCATCAAAGAACTGATAATGTACTTTGTCTTTTTCAATTCCTCCCTCCTTATAAATTGCATTCTTTATTCTATTTATCTCACTAATAATTATTTCGATAATATACAGTGCCTCCACTATGTATCACTTCAATCTTCGAAATTGCCTTTCCCTTCTTACTCGGACCTTTATACCAAGTATTTTTGCCGTTTTTCAAACTAGCATAGTGACTTTTCGAAGAGTGATTTGCCCATGCATAGTCCTCATTAATAGCGGTTGTATTGTAACCATATGTTAAAGCCGCTTTATTATTATCTCCCGAACTATATCGTTCCCAAGCTTTTGTAAACCCGACCGGATTCTTTTTTTCTAATACAGCAGCAGAAGCTGGACTATGTGTTGAAACTAACAAACTTCCTCCTAAAACTAAAACAGACAACCACTTACCAATACTTTTCGTCATAATATTTTACTCCTCTCATTATTATTTGTTATTTCATTTCAATCCTAACAAAAAGTAGTCGTTTACACAATAAAGTTCACAATATTGTAAAAATTCACAATTGTTTTTGATATACATGTTAAAAATATCACTTTAATCGTAGATATAACTGGAGATACATTTTAGGATTCTAATTCCAAATCCATCCATAATTTAGTTGGTATGCTTGTTAGCAACTCTTTTTTCTTTGAATAGACGTTGTATTTGTCGCTATTTTTTATGGCAATCCATTCACCATCCTCACTTTCATTTTTAGATAAAATATCCATTTTTTTCTTTTTCATTTCTATTTCAGCAATTTTATTACCAATTAGAGTAATATCCTTAACCGAACCTACTAAAAAGTAATCATTATGATGGACAGAAAGAGTATTCTCTTCCGTAAAAATGAAACTAGGCATAAGTTGTATAGGTATGCTCTTGAGGTCTGCATTAACATAAAGACTTGTAATATTTTCCATGATTGGATAAGCAGTAATAACTAAATAGTCTTTTTCGTCATCTCTTTTAACCTGAATGCTTCATCATTGACAGAAAGCCAGTTGAATACATCAAAATTACTCGTCTTATCCTTATAGTCAGATTCATAGACAACTAGTCCTAACTTCTCACCAATCTCCGCTTCAACACTAGAAGTAATATACAAATACTCTCTATCATTAAAGAAAAAGGTTCCATCATCATCCTCCATATAATATCCAGTTGGTTTAGGATTATGGAGAGCTATATATAGGTAACTGGAAAAAGCAATAATGAGAATTAGCAATGAACTAACTATAATCTTTTTTTTATTCATTTGATGTACTTCCTTTTTTAAAAAGCACTTACATAGCATAATAGTTTTTTCCTATTAAAAAGAATAACTGTTAACAGGCTACCCCATACATTTCATTATAAAGAAACGCACTTTCAAAATGGGTAGGTAATTAGGTATAACCAAATAGAATTAGTTAGTTCCGATAGCCCCCTTGTCTCCTGTTTTAAAAGAAAAAAATCATGCAGCTTAGGCTTCCCCAGCTTTAGCAATGAAATGTCCACTCCCTATTTACAATCGGGAACGTTTGTAAACATTTCTTTTTTCAAAGAATAGATTTTATAGTTATCCTTTTCCTTTACAGAAACCCATTCGTCATTCGAACTATTGGCATGTGATGTTTAAAGGTCTCTTATCATCGTGAACTTTTAACTTCTGCCTCAATTTCTTCCATGGTAAAATCACTATTTCCGTGTTTTGATTTTATTTCCAAAGATTGTGGTTCGATATAATCATCACTTTCAACAATAAATTTACCCTGGTAATCTCCCACTGCCGCATATAAATCACTTCCTAGTGGGTCATCTTCAGATTTCTCTAAAAAGAGAACAACAGTATTATTTTTTTTTATTACTGGCGCATCATTTAGAGTCACCTCAATTGTTTTTCCTTCCATTTTTTCAGACTCCTTTTTTTCTTCTTCCGTTGTAAATATTTTTTCATCTCCACCTACATCATGTTGGACATATAAACCGCCAGTTTGTACTACTTTTATAGTATCTCCAATTACAAAATCTTCTTCAGTTTTACCAATGATATCAATAATCTTTACTTTTGAAATTGTAAAGGGAATATCATCATAGGTAACATATTCATTAGAAATAACTTGTCCTTCAATATTTAAGTCAGAACGTTGATCCAATTGTTCGACAGATTCAAAACTATCAACCATTGAAGCTTCGGCAGAGCTTACTTGATAGCCATCTTTATTTGTAATATCTATTCTAGTTGATCTAGGTTCTCTTTTTTTGAAACTAAGATTAGATTTTTCGCTTTGCTCTACTTTAATATCTTTATCTTCTCTTATATCAGTTGCTTGATTACTAGAACAAGCTGTAACACCTAGAAGAAAAAAAGAGGAGGTTATTAACAATTTTTTCATATTGATACTCTCCCTTAGTTAGAAAAATAAACAAATCATTTAGTATAAAGTAAAACGTTTTCAATAAAATGTCACGGGTAATATTGTACCATTCGTCATACTACGCTTTTAAATTCCTCTCATACACTTTATAATTTCATTAAAATTATGAATTAAGGAAGGTGATTACATGAAATATGCGAGGTGGCTTCGACAAAAAAGGAAAGAAAAAAAGATGACACAAGCTGAAGTTGCTAAAGCGCTCGGTGTCAGCAGAGAAACAATTTCTAGTTGGGAACGCCAAAGATGTCGTCCTACTCTCGAGTTTACGGAACAAATTTTTCAGCTTTATGAATGTAGTGATGAAGAAATTCTTTCCTTTTTCTCGTAGTTACCCAAGTATCTTTCATGAATGGCTAGTTATAATACATAAAGAAAGCAGTAAAAGTATTATTATAAGTTCCTTGTACCTGCTTCCCTTTTGAATTAACTTTGTTCAAGAAGCTATCTCTATTTCAACAAAAATGCAGAAGAAATTATATTACTGAACCGAAAACTTCTGCTAGTAATCGAGTAATCCCAATAGATGAAAATACCCTAGAACATTTAAGACAATGGAAAGAAATACAAGATAAAACTATGCCGTCAAAATCGTTCTTTCCTACAATGAATTACCTACTAATAAACACGCACCAATGCATATTATAGACATTTAAAATTCGTTAACGTACACCCTATTAAAACTCACGCACTCCGCCACTCTCACGCTTCATTATTAATTATTTCTCTTGAATCACGAGTAAATCAATATAAAATCATTTAGATTGGTTGCAGATGAATATAAAAAGAGCTAGAAGCCCTTTTAAACAAAGGATTTCTAGCTCTTTACTCTTATTCCCACTCAATTGTTGCTGGTGGCTTACTTGTAATATCATAAACGACGCGGTTAACATGATCCACTTCGTTAACGATTCTTGTTGAAATGACTTCAAGCACTTCCCATGGGATACGCGCCCAGTCAGATGTCATACCGTCGATAGATGTAACTGCACGGATACCGATTGTGTAATCGTATGTGCGTGCGTCGCCCATTACACCAACGCTGCGGATGTCAGGCAGCACTGTGAAGTATTGCCAAATATCGCGGTCTAGGCCTGCTTTTTTAATTTCTTCACGCAGGATATAGTCAGATTCACGAACGATTTCCAGCTTATCTTCGCTGATTGCTCCTAATACACGGATACCAAGACCAGGACCTGGGAATGGCTGTCTCCAAACGATTTCATCAGCTATACCAAGCTCTGAACCTAATGCTCTTACTTCATCCTTAAACAATGTGTTCAATGGCTCGATTAATTGGAACTGCATATCTTCTGGCAGACCGCCAACATTGTGGTGGGACTTGATAGTTTGCGCAGTTGCTGTACCACTTTCGATAATATCTGTGTAAAGTGTTCCTTGTGCAAGGAAGTCGATTCCTTCTAGCTTGCTTGCTTCATCATCGAATACGTAAATGAACTCGTTACCGATAATTTTACGTTTTTTCTCTGGATCGCTGACACCTTCTAGTTTAGACATGAAACGTTCTTTAGCATCCACTTTGATTACGTTCATATGGAAGCCTTCTGTGAAAGTCTTCATAACACTTTCTGCTTCACCTTTACGCAATAGACCGTGGTCAACGAAGATACATGTCAATTGATCGCCGATTGCTTTATGGATAAGAACAGCAACTACAGAAGAATCTACTCCGCCGCTAAGTGCGCAAAGAACTTTTTTGTCTCCAACTGTTTGACGGATTTTCTCCATTTCGATTTCAATGAAGTTTTCCATAGACCAGTCACCTTTACATCCACAAACACCGAAAACAAAGTTTTTCAGCAGTTCATTTCCGTATACGGAATGGCGTACTTCTGGATGGAATTGTACTGCATAAAGACCTTTTTCCTCATTGCTCATAGAAGCAATTGGGCAAGAAGGGTTAATTGCGTCAACTGTAAAACCTTCAGGCTGCTCGACAACAAGATCACCGTGGCTCATCCACACAATTTGCTCACTTGGCAAATCAGAGAAAAGCTTTGTGCTGTTTTGAATTTTGATTTCTGCTTTACCGTATTCACGATGCTTTGCTTTTTCAACTTTACCGCCGAAATGCTTTGTCATCAACTGCATGCCGTAGCAAATACCGAAGATAGGCAAACCAAGTTCAAAAATACGTTCGTCACAGCCAAATGCATTCTCATCATAAACACTGTTCGGTCCACCAGAGAAGATAATTCCCGCTGGATTTAATGCTTTAATTTCTTCTGCTGTGATTGTATGTGGGTGAAGCTCACTGTAAACGCCAAATTCTCTAATTCTTCTTGTGATTAATTGATTGTACTGACTGCCGAAATCAAGAACGACAATCATTTGTTGGTCTTGAATGCTTGTTTTCCCCATGTTATTCACCTCATTAATCTATTAAAAAGCTCATTGTTACTATTTTTTCTAATTTTTGCTTATTCATGCTATAAATTGATTGCTACATAAAAAAACATTTAAAAAACTACTTTATAGCTGCAAAAAAAGGATTTCTTCATATAAAAAAGACTAGAATTCGGCCTCAAATAAAAACGAAGGCAGAATTCTAGTCTTTAACTATTACAATGGTTTTTACACACACCATATTAAAATAAGACCCATCTGCCTTCATAGTCGGATCCTTTAGGGTGACCCGGTAGAGACTCTCGAACCATATCATCGAGGATATATGAAGGAAATTTATTAGTTTAGAACATTGTAACAACATGTCGAATTGCTGGTCAAGATGTTGTTGTTTTGATTAAATTTTCACACAATTCATTAAACCGCTCTATCCCTAATGCTATAGCCACCTTTTATATACTTTTCCTCCATTTGGAAATCGCCTTGAGATGGTAACTTAATCATCATTTTTACATTTTCACTAGTACGAATGAGAATATAGACAATTCTGTGAACTCTATTGTGTAAGCGTATAGGATTAATAGTGTAATAAAATTTTTATAAGGAGATGATTAGCAATGTTTAACAAGAAAACTATTCTAGTAAATATTGACCTAGATAAAAATGGCGGGCTTGGTGTCTACCCTGCTGATATTAGAGATTCCTCCAAAACTGTGACTTACAAGAAACTTTAGAGTCAATGAAAACTTTTATTAAGTTCACTTTTATTGTCGGAATAGTCCTATCAATATCCCTATCCTCAACAGCTTGTTCCTTTTTAGAAAATCGCAACATTCCTGATATCTTTGAATTAGAGAAAATGGATTTGTCTGGCAAGGATTATGCGATGATTTTCTCGGCAGATATGTGGAATGAAGAACAGATAAAAACAGACAGAAACGTTTTGTTATTAATTGACAGCCAAGGAAATTGGGACGCTTATCATACTTATAATCTCGATCGTGCCAATATTAATTGGACAAAGGATGGCTTATATTTTTCTGACCATGTGTACGAGTATTTTGTTGATAATGCTGGCTCTATTTCGAAAACGAATAAAACGTCCGATTTGAAAGAAGGAACTGGCCAATATGGTTCCTCTGTTGACGATAATGAAGCTGTTTGGTCATGGTTTGATATTGGATTCGATGAAATGGGTGGATATCAAACCCGCATTACGTATCAAGATAAAGAGAAAAGCACGGAGAAAATTGTGGAGGGTGAATATACTTATATGTTTACAGTAGGACATCAGTTATATGGTGTCTCAGGTCCTTTTGGGTTAACAAACGGTATAAACAAACAAGATAAAATAGGTCTAGTGAAATTTACAGAAGAGGAGTTAACTCCTGAATTAATATCCTCGACTCCTTTACCCGATATAACTGTTAGCCCTGTCCATATCGCTCACCAAGTCGTTTTAAAAGATAATATAGTTCATGTAATAGGTGAAGCTGAATCGATAAAGGAGAAATTTCTAACAAATTTGATGATGTGGAATGTAGATAACGGGCAGTTAGCACTAGAAAGATTAGCTACTTCTACTGATTTAAAATTCAGTTCCTTCTACACACATCAAAACGCTTTAAAAAATGATGAATTATTTTGGTTTAATGACCGTGCCGAATTAAAAAGAACCAATCTAAAAACCTTTAAGACAGACTTAATCCAATCTTACAATGTGGATGTAACAGAAGAATTATATTACTCTGCGCGTTTTTTGAAAAATAATGATATTCATATGGTTGTGAATGATACGACATGGGGGAATTCCTTTGATAAGGATGGCACAAAAATGAGAATTTTAAAAACATCCTTAAATCATCCTCAGGATTACACGGAATTTCCTATAAAGGATGGCAAAAGGTTAAGCAGATTATTTTCCAAGGGGTCTTTAACTCCAACCGACAATAGTTTTGCGGTCAATCCAAAATTAGCTGAATGAAGTCTATAAAAAGGGAAGGGAACACCATCCATTACGATGTGTTCCCTTCCTTTTTTCGTTAGGCTGCTGTCTTTTTAATCAGCCTTTCCCATGATGCTTCTAAGTCACTCCAGTCCATATCCTGACGCTTGCCTTTATACAGTAGTTCTTCGTATTCAGCAGTCAGTACAGCCATATCACTTGAGTCCAACACATGGTCAATGTATTTGGCATATTCTCTTAATGTCATGTTCTCTTGTTTGCCCCAGCCTGAGAGCTTTAGCAACTTGAGTAATGTTAAATAAGCTTTTTCAAAATCAGTGCCGTTTTTCCCTCTTTTAAATTTCCATAGATAGTAATAAGGAAGCCACTTATGTCTTTTCCAGAACAGCAACCAGCTTATCACTAACAGTAAGGCAGCGTAGCCCGCTATCCATTGCCACTTCTCTGCAGCAAATGCTTTCAATGCACTCCACCACTTTGTGAAGGAGAATTGCTCGGACTGTTCTGATGCGGTTGTTTCCTCCTCAGGAGTTTGTTCTGCTTCGCTTTGCTCCTGTTCCTCCTGCTGTGTTTGGTCTGTTTCCTCGGTATCTATGTCGGCTTCGTTTCTGACGTCATTCACATACGTATTTTCGTTTGAAAATCCTTGTGTTGGTTCGAAGGTTACCCAGCCAGTTCCAGGGAAATATGCCTCTACCCAGGAATGGGCATTATTATTTGTTACATCATATTCACTTATATTGTTCTCCTGTTGGATAAGCTCTCCTTCTGTGAACCCTTTTACCCATCTTGCAGGTATATCGAGAGCACGGAGCATAACAACCATAGATGTTGAATAGTTATCGCAATAACCTATTTTTGTTTCAAATAGAAATTGGTCCACATAATCCTCATCATCCGCTGGTACTGCAACATCGCTTTGGCTGTAGACAAAGCCGTTGGCAGAAAAATAATTCTCAATCGCTCTTGCTTTAGCAAAAACATTATCTTCATCCTGTGTAATTTCATTTGCTAAATCAATTACCCTCTGTGGAAGATTTTCTGGTAGCTGCGTATATCTTGCTGCAAACTCTTGATTTCCCCGTAAATATCCTTCCATATCAGCATTTGTCAATGCATCTAAGCTATACTCAGGCTCTTCATACTTAACTGAATAAGAATTAACTGGATAATCGAATGAAATCCGTTCATTGCCAGTTTCGACTATCATCATTGCATCAAATGTTGCTATTGCTTCTTTTGCTCCTAATGGATACAGCAAATAATCGAATGGCTCTACAAATTGAACCTTACTTTCCTTTTCTTCTGTTGTCACACTGTCTCCACTTTCAAATGCGACAAACGGAATATCTCCTGCTCCTTCAATTCTTTGAAAGTCTTGCCCATTCATTTCGATTGCTGCTTCTGATTGGACCCAGCCCTTGCCTGTGTAACTATCCTTCGTCTCTACTTTCCAATAATGAGGAGATTGAACCTCTGTTTGAAACACGACTGTATCGTCAGGCTCAAAATCTCCTCCAAGTCTTGAATCATCAACACCATAACCAACTCGATGTGGCCCGGTGCCTGTTCCTTCCCCTCCGCCTTTGTCACCTATTGTTTGGATGAATGGAACAGGGTCTGGCCATAAAGGGTCTGCTTTCGGTGCAGCAAATGCAATGGCCGCACTGGCAAAAACGAACAATAATAGTGGCGCAATCCACTTTAATGCCAGAAATTTGCTGCCCGTGATATTCTCCTTGTCTCGCATCCGGTAGAATGTCAGCATCCCCATTGCTGTAAACCCTATAATCGTAGTCCTTATAATTGCTGCATATGCATTATAGGGAGTAAATGTATCAAGGACGGTTATATAAACCATCGTCAGTAGGAAGAACGTGAAAATTCTTCTCCGCTTAATTAGCCAGTAGTCTATTAAGTACGACATTAACCACAGCAATATAAAAAAGAGCAGGCTCTTAAACATATTAGTCAAATCAGGCCAATTCGTATCAAATAATATGGCGATATTATCTATCATTTCTGCCATAAAAGGCCCAATCCAGCTAAAGGTTAAAAAGGAAGTTTCATAGTATAAAGATTGTAAAATAAAAATTATATATACTAGTTTGATTAACCCACTCAAAATGGGAGCAAAGCGTAGATAGGCCATAGCAAGTGAGAGAATCAAAAATATGATAAACACGAGGATATTCCCTGTATTTGTTAATTGCTCCATCGGCCGGAGCCATTCCCATATTAGAAAAAAACCTAGAACATACAGCATTAAATTTGATATTGCTGTATGTAATCTAATTGAACTCAACTAGTTGCCACCTCCGAAAATGCCTCTTTGAATCTCCCTTTTGACACTGGGATGACGATTATACCTCTTGATGACGCCCCAGCTTTTAAGCTTCTTTCCTGCTGTGTCATACTCTCATTTGCTTCCTTGACGAGAAATACAACAACTTGCTGACGTTTATTTGCAAGATAGCTTGTCTTTTCAATGAGCTGCTTCGTTAAGTTCGTTGTAGTAATCAATAACGCAGCCTGCTGCTGTAGTGTGGACATTTCATTATCGAGCACGTTCGCCAAAGAAAGCGGGGACTCATCCTCACACTTTGCTAAATGATGAAACAGAAGGCTTCGCTGACCTTCCCCTCCTCTTATAGGAAAAGCTGTCCGCTCCTTTTCTACCGTCAGCAAACCTACTTGGGCACCTTTGCGGATAATTCCTCTTATTAAAGAGGCAGTAAAGGATACAAGTGTCTCAAATCCATTACTCTTCTCACAATCAAGCACTACTAGAATGTCATGGGATTGCTTTTGTTCAAACTCCTTTGTCATGAATGAATCTCTTTTGGCACTTGCCTTCCAATTAATCCAAGAAAACCTGTCACCAGTCTGGTATTCTCGAATCCCAACTGCCATTGTCGTATCCCGTTGAACTCGCTCCTTTGAAACCGTTGCTCCTTGGTCATAATGAGTCGAGAAAGGCTTATAAGAAAGCTCCTCGTAAACTGGATAGACAATAATCCGACTAGGGACAGCAATGGCAGCTTCTTTTTCCATCAATCCGAGTGGATCTCCTGTTTTAACAGATACCTCATTAAACAAATGCTCGCCTCTCGGAAGAGCATCTACTTGATAAGTAAAGACAATCCGCTTTTTGAACCCTGGGAAAATCAATACTTTTCCGGAAGCCTTCTCCTTCAATGCAAAACTGAATTTATCTTCTACTAACAGGTAGAACAGTGGAAACACCGATTTTCTTGTCAGCTCTACCTCGACTGTCATTGATTCCATTGCATTGTATTCATGCTTCGCAATTTTCCTTACTGCCTTCCATTCCTTTAACGGATACATGGCAAGCAGCGCTCCATATATGGCAAAAGGCAGAAAGCTGTAAAATAAAAACCAGCTGACAAATCCTCCTTGAAACATGGCATAAGCAAATGCAGCTCCTGCTAATAAAAACAAGATGAGAAGCTTCCAAATGCTAAGCATTCTTCTTAACAATGTTTTCATCAAGAACCGAGCCTTCTAACCGGGACTTGTACTGTAGCCATAATCTCATCCATAATATCCTCTGCTGTAATTCCATCGAATTTAGCTTCTGATTTCAAGATAATTCTATGAGAAAAGACTGCTTTAACAAGGTATTGGACATCATCAGGAATAACATAATCCCTGCCTTGAACAAATGCATAGCTTTGAACCGCCCTCATTAATGCAATGGAACCGCGGGGGCTGGCACCTAAATACACATGTGGATGTGTTCTAGTTTCAGCTGCAAGGTCCACAATATATTTTTTTATCGTGGCATCAACGTATATCTTTTTCACTTCAGCCTGGAGCATAATAAGCTCTTCTAATGTAACAACACTGTTAAGCTCTTCAATCGGAGCGGATGTTTGCACTCTAGTAAGTACATCCATCTCTTCCTCATGTGTTGGGTAGCCCATTTTCATTTTAAGAAGAAAACGGTCTAATTGAGCTTCTGGAAGAGGGTATGTCCCTTCGTATTCGATTGGATTTTGAGTGGCCATAACAAAGAACGGCTTTTTCAGTTGATGTGTAACACCATCAATAGTCACACTGCTTTCTTCCATAGCCTCTAATAAAGCGGATTGGGTTTTTGGTGAGGTTCTGTTAATTTCATCTGCCAGAATGATATTTCCTAAAATCGGTCCAGGCAGAAACTGAAACTCCATTTCTTTCGGATTGTAAATAGATACACCTGTCACATCAGATGGAAGTAAATCGGGGGTAAATTGAATTCTGCGGAAGTTTGCCCCGACTGATTTTGCTAAGGAACGAACCATCATTGTTTTTCCTACTCCGGGAACATCCTCTAGCAAAACATGTCCTTGTGCTAACAAGGCGATTAAGCTTAGCTCCGCAACATCCCGCTTACCAATCATTACCTTTTCTATATTTTCAATGATGCTGTTTACCTTGCTATTAGTTTCTCTTGTAATCGTCATGCTTCTCCTCCTATAAAAAAGTTCCCTGCAACAGAAATAGCTTATAAAGGACAGAAAGGACAGCCACGACTTCTCAAATGGCCGTCCAATCATTAAATAATTTTATCTATGCCTTAGGATAAGAACTCGTTTGGATTAAGGCCAAGCTCCTGACAAATCTCTGCGACCGTTTGTTTTTCCCTTTGGTCGAAGTGCCCGTCTGCATAACCGATGGAAATACAGTATCTTGCCACAAGTCTAGCAACCTCCGGCTTTGAACGAACCTTTCCTAATGCTCTGAAGGCTTCTGCTCTGCCGACTATTTGATCATATTCTATTCTTCTTACAAAATGATTGAATTGCTGCTGAACCTTGTTTATATCAAATACCCGCAGCTCCTCGCTTTGATGGATAAATTCCATCATCTTCCGTTCTTCAGCAGGATCGAGCCTGCCGTCTGCCATGCTGACAAGGGCACACGACGCAACAACTGCATCTAGAACATCAGGACTTTTAAAGCGCATGAACAGCTCCTTTGCCCGCTGTTTTTGCTGCCTGCCCCACTCTGCGTAGTCTGTATTGGATGGTGACCAATTGTTTCCACAGCTATTGCAAGTGAACTTCAGCTGGTTTTTGCCGATAAATCCTCCCAGCAAACCAATTGGACCAAGTATTAAGCCGCCAATTGCCGCTTTCCCCAAGCCAAAGCCCTTTTCACCTGTTCTCACATTTGTGCTGCTGCATCTAGGACAGACAATATTATCACCACCATAAGCTCCTGCTGGTGGCTGGCTATGACCGTACCCTTGCTGCTGATAGCCTCCAACAGGTGCTTGTCCATAAGCTGGTGCTGGCGGACTGGAGGGAGCGAAAGAGCCTGTCCCGCTAGCTGGAAATGAGCTTGAGTAGGTGTTCGTGTTATCGTAATATGGTTGATTTTGAGCAGGCGGAGCGAAGCTTTGTGGCTGGGCAGTAAAGGAATTTTGTTGTGCTGGCTCATCATCGACCGTAACTCCGAAATTCCTGCACAATGCAGCAAGCCCGCCTTGAAAGCCGCTTCCGATTGCATTAAACTTCCATTCACCGTTATGACGATATAATTCAGCAGCAACGATTGCCGTCTCTACTGTGTACTCCCGGCCAAGATTAAAACGAATTAGCTCTGTTTGATTGCCTTCATTTACAATCCTTACATAGGCATTCGAAATATGTCCAAAATTCTGCCCTTTTTCATAAGCATTATGTATGGTAATCGTGAAGGCAACTCGCTGTATGGAAGGAGGGACTCTGTTCAGGTCTACTCTTATTTGTTCATCATCTTGATGACCGATGCCTGTCCTGTTGTCACCGCTGTATATGACAGAACCGCCCGCTCCATTCGGGTTATTGTAAAAAATAAAATCCTGATCACTAAGAACCTTGCTGTTGCCTCCAAGCAAAAAAGCAGAAGCATCTAAATCATAATCAGCTCCCATTTGATTGATGTCCCAGCCTAACCCAACCGTTACCGTGCTTAAACCAGGATGAGACTTCGTTAAGTCCACCTTCTGGCCTTTGCTAAGCATTACGCCCATTACTATTCCTCCTTATATCTAAGTGCCCATTTTGTTCATAGTATTAATTTTTATTGTACATGAGTTCGCTATTATTTGGAATTTTCAAACCTGTCTATTTACGTGTCAAAATTAAAAAGGTTCCCCTTTTTCCATACCATTCGTTTAAAAAAGCCTATTTTCCTTCTTTAGCTTGCAATATAACAAACAAAAGGGCTCTCTAATAAGAGCCTTAAATAGAGGACGAAATCGGCGGCCTCTTCAAGTATTCTTCCATCTCTTCTGCTGTAATCGGTTTGCTGAAAAAATAGCCTTGCATTTCACTGCAATGTAAATCCTGAAGCTGCTTACACTGTTCCATTGTTTCCACACCTTCAGCGGTTACATGCATCCCAAGCTTGTTTGCCATTGAAATAATTAATGCAACAATCTCTTTATCCTTTTGTAAATCTCTTATAAAGGACTGGTCAATCTTTAACCTGTCTATTGGCATTTTTCTTAATACACTTAAAGAGGAGTAGCCTGTGCCGAAATCATCAATTGCAATTGTCAGTCCATTGCTTTTCAGCAGATTGAGCTTATCAATTGCCTCATCTAGATAAATAGTCAAAACACTTTCTGTAATCTCCAATTGAACATCACTTGGTTCAACTCCTGCCTCCTCTATTGCGTAAAGAGTGCTCTCCACAAAGTCGGCTTGCTGAAATAATAATGGGGACACATTAATGCAAATTGACATTTTAATCCCTTTATCATTCCAGCTTCTCAGCTGCCTGCTCGCTTCATTCATCACCCACTTGCTTAGTGCATTGATCGTTCCCATTTCTTCTGCAATAGGAATAAAGCGTGCAGGTGAAATCAAACCAGTCTCAGGATGCTTCCAGCGCAGTAATGCCTCTACACCTAATACCTTATTAGCCATTACATCAATTTTAGGCTGATAGACTAAGAAGAAATGGTTATCGATATTTTCTATCGCCTTTCTTAGCTCATGCTGAAGGTGGAGCCTTTCAACCATAAATATCCTCATACTTTTTGTGAAAAGCTGTGAATTGTTCCGTCCCTTTTCCTTGGCAAAGTACATCGCGATATCGGCATTTTTTTCAAGCGTCTCCAGTTCTTCCCCATGAAAAGGAAAAATGGCAATGCCAATGCTTAACGTAATATAGAATTCCTGATTTTCAATATACAATGGCTCATTGAATGTTGTTATTAAATTATCGGCAATAATTTCTGCCTCTTTTTCAGATTGAATGTCTGGAATCATAACAGTAAACTCATCTCCACCATACCGTGAAACAAGTCCTCGTTCCGGTATACACCCGACAATTCTTTCTGCAAGTCCCTTTAGCACCTTATCCCCCATATCATGACCAATGCTGTCATTGATTCCTTTAAAATGATCTAAGTCGATAAATAACAATGCTAGCTTATCCATTTCCACACTAGCGTTTGATAATGTCTCCTCAAATGATTGGGAAAGCATCCGGCGATTTGCCAGGTTTGTAAGTGGATCATAGAACGCCAGTCTCTCCAACTTCCTTTGATATTTACGCTTTTCTGTATTATCTAAAATGGAACCCATAATTGCAGGTGCGTCATTATGTATGACACTTGCTTTATGGGACAGAACCACAACGTCAAGCATTGTTCCATCCTTTTTCTTAAGCTGCAGTTCTGCCTTATTATTGTACAGACCTACTTCATTTCCTTCCTGCAAAGGCAAAATCAGTTCAGAAAAATGCATTTGCAGCAGTTCTTTGCTGCTGTAGCCACTTAGGTCAAGAAAGGTGGAATTAACATAAGCAAATCTTCCTTCATGCAGGATATAAATTCCCAGAAGAGATTCTTCAACCAATGTCCTAAATTTAAATTCTGCATTTAAGCGCCTTCTGTTTGATTGTTCATTTCGAATTCTCTCTCTTCTTATTAAAAGATAAAGAATAACACTCGTCACACAGATGAATATCCATCCCTTTAACATTTCATAGGATGCGAAATTGCGCAAATTGCCAGTGAAATAGGTGAGAATATATGATGAGAACAAAACCCAGCATGCAGATATGATCAAATAGATAAGCGGTATCCTCATGTCGGAGTTTTTATATATATTAAATGGTCTTTTCATCAATACTTCTCCTTTTACTGCTTCTTTTTTGCGGATTTTTATTAGTATTTACCAAGACACGAAAAGAAATTTATGAACCGAGGAAAGTGGATATTACATCGTTGTTTCTTTTTTAACAGACTTCCAAGACATATCGTCATATTGTTTTCTATCAGTAAAGAAAGTGGCCTTCTGTCATCTATCTGTCTTTTTGTGTCACTTTTATTTAATCTTCGCTTCATTGTCTTTATTGTACAATTTATATGTAAAGGAGTTGTGTTACATATGCTTTTTGGATCCGTTATTTGCGCTATCCGCAAGTACCATAAATACAGCTATTATTATAGTGGCGAATGTATAACATGCGGAAAAATCCGTAAGGAATATGAAAAAGAAAAAACCGAAAATAAACCTACGGAAGAAACCTATAAAACCGATGGTCACGAAGAATCCATTGATAAATGATGAGCCTTGATAAGGCTCATTTTTTTTGCCAATTATTAGCATGTTGTTTACTTTAAATCGAGTAGGGGTACTTCATAAGCGTAACTGCTATAACCAAAAGGAGGAGATATATGTGTTTCGTCATCAAAAGGAATTACAGTTTGAAGTAAAGGTAGACAAGCCAGATCCAATGCTGGCACGCCAAATTCAAGAGGTTCTTGGTGGACAATTCGGAGAAATGACTGTTATGATGCAATATCTTTTTCAAGGGTTTAATTGTCGTGGGAATGAAAAATATAAGGATATGCTGATGGATATCGGTACTGAGGAAATTGGACATGTTGAAATGCTATGTTCCCTTATAAGCCAGCTGCTAGATGGCGCATCACCAGATGATCAGGCAGAAGCAGCTAAAGATCCAACGATAGCTGCTATTATGGGCGGAGTTAATCCACAGCATTTGCTAGTAAGTGGTTTGGGAGGCCTTCCTACTAACTCTAACGGAGTACCTTGGAATGGTTCTTATATCGTAGCAAGCGGAAATCTTTTGGCAGACATGCGATCAAACCTTCATGCTGAAAGCCAAGGCCGCCTGCAGGTTGCGCGACTTTACCATATGACAAAAGACGAAGGTGTCAGAGCTACATTTAGAAAAATGCTGGCTCGTGACAGATATCACCAATATCAATGGCTTGCAGCGATCGAGGAGCTAGAAGCGAAAAACGGAGTTGTTGTACCAGCAAGCTTCCCGCCAGAAATGGAAATGGAATCACAGCCTGAAGCTTATGAATTCTGGAATCTTTCTGAAGGAACAGAGTCATCTGACGGCTTATGGGCAACTGGATCAGCACAGGATGGTTCTGGGGACTTTGTATATGTGAAGGAGCCTGTTGCAAAAGGACAAGTACCTAAAAATAAGGTGCCAGCAGAATCGCTGCACCATGACTTAAATACAATCGACGCACTCAAATAATAAATGAACAAGCTGGCATATATTAGCCAGCTTGTTCATTTATTTTATATTTTCTCTCTCTAATAGAGCAAGTGCTTGTCTTAAGCTTGCTTTTGTAACAAGATCCTTCGTATTCAAACCAAGATTCACCATTGTTTGAGCTATCTCTGGACGAACGCCGGAGAAAATAGTGGCAACACCAAGAAGTCTTAATGCATCCATTAGCTTGAACAATTCATTTGCAACCATCGTATCAATAATAACTACGCCGGAAATATCGATAATTAAGTGATTAATACCCATATCCCTTGTTTTTATTAATGTTTCTTCCATAAGCAGCTGTGCCCTTTCTGTATCAATATCACCAATCAACGGCAGGATTGCAATATCATTTGTAATAGGCACAACCGGAACAGACAGCTCCAAAAAGGCTCTCCTTGAATTGTTGAGCGTATTCGTATAAGAATCAACATAGGAAAGGCTAAAATTATATAAAGCAAAATCTAATAACGGATCAATAATGTCTTTTACTTCAAAAACCTCATCAATAGAAAAGTCTTTTTCCTTCATTTCCTTCTTTAATACTTCCCATATGGCCCTTCTATAAAAAGCCACATCCTTCAGTGCTTCATCTAACGGCACACCTTGTGCAGAGAGACTCGCGCCAGTGTTGATTCCCCAGTCTGAAAACATCGAAAGAGAACCTTCAAAATCTTGGTTTAACAGGCTTTGTCCAAATAGAGAAATAAAATGAGCACGCAGCCTAAGAAGCTCCTCTTCCACATGACGAATCTCTTGAAGTGTTTTCAGGCTTTCTCCTTCTAATCTGCGTTTATGCACAGTCAATGCAATCTCTCGCTTTTGTTGTAATAATACATTACCTAGATGCTTTATATTTTCCCCCATCAAACCTGCTCCCCCAATAACCGAAATTCAATAGCTTATTATTGATTATTATATCAATTTCAGCAATCATTTTACATTGTTTCAAAAATTTCCATTTTGATAAACTATTGATTAGATCGGACATTTTAACTAGAAACAGGAACTTATATCTATTTCAGTGTAAAGGTACTGAGTTATTTTGCTTCCTTCATGCAGTTTCTAAAGAAAAGCCTTCATCATTAAAGTAAATGACCTCTGTAAGAATTTTGCATCCGACTATTAGCTTACAAGCCTCCCGTGCCTCTTTTTCCGTATTAAACTCAAAAAGTGCTGTCTCGTTTTCCTGAGAGTAGACCGTTATTACCCACATAGAATTGATGCTCCCTCTTATTATTTTTTTAGTAATCTTATAGCTTTATTGCACTGCTCGCCTTTTTTAGCGACTTTAGCTGAAGGCCTGCCTTTAGTTTCTCCAGTTGCTGTTCTTGTCTTAAATATAGCTGTTCTGCCTCTTCTAAGGAAATCACTTTAAAACAGATTTTTTCGCCAGGCTTCTTTTGGGCAAGCAAAGGAAGGTCGACTGTTACCACTTGGGCGAATTTCGGGTAACCTCCTGTCGTTTGCCGATCGGCAAGTAAAACAATTGGGTTTCCATCCTTCGGAACTTGAATGGTGCCATTTGTTACAGGCTCAGAAATAAGCTCCAATGGCTCTTTCATCTGCAGAGGTGCTCCCTGAAGGCGAAAACCCATTCTGTCAGAATTTGGAGTGATCTGAAATTCACCATTAAAAAAATGCTCTTGGCTCTCCTTCGTAAAAAGCTCAAATTCCCCGCCTTTAATAACGCGAATTACCTTTTCCTTCAAATTAATAAACGATTCTGGATTAACATGCCACTTAGTAGCAGAAAAAGAATCAGATAAAGAATTCCTAAGCTGTTCAAGAATTGGAGTGCTCACAAATATGCCACAGTTTATTATATCGCCTGTTTGTAATCTTCGACCTTTATAGCCGCCTATTTCTCCCCGTAAATAGGTGCTTTTACTCTCCATAACTTCGTCCACCGCAAAACCGCCAGCAACAGCCAAATAAGTTCTGCAGCCTGTTTGGGAAGATTGGAAACGAAGCTGACTCCCTTTCTTCACATATACAGGGCGCCATAATGGCACAGTTTTTTCATCAATAGCTACTAGCATATCTCCTCCCGTAACAGCAATAAGCAAGTCATGTTCTGCAATGAAGGAAGCTCCGACTAATGTCATCTCCAAAACCGCTTCTTTTTCCTGATTGCCAACAAGCAGATTTGCAATTCGAAGAGAAATGGAATCCATTGCCCCACTGACAATAACACCATATTTTTGATAGCCATATCTGCCCAAATCTTGAATACTTGTAAGTAGACCTGGGCGCACCACTCGTAAACTCATACTAACGTCTCCTTATACCCGTTATATTCTTCAATCGAAATCGGCATGAATCTGACAATATCACCTGATTGGAGAAGGCTTGGAGGATTTCTATCTGGATAAAAGAGATCGACAGGCGTACGTCCAATAATTTGCCAGCCTCCTGGAGTAGAAATTGGATATACCCCTGTTTGCATGCCGGCAATGCCGACAGATCCTGCTGGTATTGATAGTCTTGGTGATGTGTGACGAGGTGTTGCAATCTGTTCTGACATTCCTCCCAAATAAGGAAAACCAGGTGCAAATCCAATCATAAAAACGAGATATTCCGCTTTTGAATGGATTTCAATTACTTCTGTCGTTGACAGAGAATGGTAATCTGCCACTGCCTGCAAGTCGGGACCTAGCTCCCCGTCATAGCATACTGGGATTTCAACTACCCTTTGTTCATTGGCTAGTGGTGCTTGCAATTTCTCTAGCCTTTTCTCTATGATAGAATGGACGATTTTATATGGTGACAGCTTTTCTTTGCTTCCCTCGCCTTTGTACATTTGGTAAACAGTTAATGGGTGATAAAAGACAGTTACACTTGTAAAAGCGGGAACATACTCAACCAAACCACAAAAAGGATCTTTATCAAGCTGTTCCGAAAACGCTTTTACCTTTAAGTGCACCTCTGGACTAATGTCCGTACCGAATTGGACAATTATCGCTGAATCTCCAAGCGGCTTTATGTTTATGTGTCTTAAACTACCAATGATATTTTGTCCCATCTAATCCCCCTACCATCTAAACTTCGTATTTCAGAATATCAGTTGCATCTATTATACTTGTCATAATTTTTCAGAAAAACTTATACCTAAAAGAAAATGACATGAGCATTAAACACTCATGCCACCCTATTAATCATTACACATAAAGTTAGAATAGCTTAATGTGTCTGGCCGCCTACTTCCTTTATGTCTTTTTCATTGGCAATCGCTGTTTCAACAGCTGTTTGCAGGCCTTTAACAATTGTTTCAAGCGCCATGCTCGGCTGATTAGGATGTAATGCTGCCTGACTTGGGAGAAATGGGATATGAATAAATCCTCCCCTAATCTTGTTTCCTGCTTGCGCGAGCAAGTGCATCAAACCATAGAAAATATGGTTACATACAAAGGTGCCGGCAGTTTGAGAAACAGAAGCAGGCACGCCATTTTCCCGCATTGCTTTAACAATCGCCTTAATAGGCAGGGTTGACCAGTAAGCTGCCGGACCACCCTCAACAACAGCTGTGTCAATTGGCTGCTGGCCTATATTATCAGCAATCCTTGCGTCATTGACATTAATGGCAATTCGCTCAATTGTGACATCTGGACGGCCGCCCGCTTGACCAACACAAATGATAAGAGCTGGTTCGAGGTCCTTTACGTATTCTTTTAATCTTGTAATTGAGTCATTAAACACTGTTGGAAGTTCCTTTGATACGATTACATATTCCCCAACATGTACCCCGTTGAGCTTCTTCACCGATTCCAATGCCGGATTCGTTTCTTCTCCTCCAAACGGATCAAAGCCTGTCAGTAAAATCTTCTGCACAGCATACTACCTCCCCATTTTAGCTAGTATTAAATTAAAAGTGATACACTAGAAAATACATTAACAGCATATTAACAATAAATACAGGAATAGCAATTGGGACTTGCGCCTTTATTACTGCGTTTTTGTCCTTTAAATTCAAGAGCATTGTTGGAACGATGTTAAAGTTGGCTGCCATTGGTGTCATTAACGTTCCACAATAACCAGCAAACATGCCGAGTGCTGCCATAATTGCAGGGTTCCCTCCATGCAGTTGAACAATAAGAGGCAGACCAATTCCTCCTGTTATAACAGCAAACGCAGCAAATGCATTACCCATAATCATTGTGAACAACAGCATCCCAATGCAATAGGCTGCTACTGCTACAAAGGCATAATTTGTTGGCAATAGATCTCCTACAATACCTGATACTACATCTCCAACTCCAGCCTTAGAGAAAATGCCTCCAAGTGCCGCAAGCATCTGTGGCAGGATAACAGCCCAGCCAACGGCTTGTAATAGACGGCTGCCTTCATTTACAGGAACGACTGCCTTTGCTCTCGTAATACGCTGTGCTGCTACAAAAGCAATAATCGTAGCAAGACCAAGAGCAATCAATGTAACATTCTCAGGATTTACAAGCTGGACAGAACCAAATTTAATTTTCCCAAGTGTAAGTGTGCCAACAATCGTTAACAATGGAATCAGGATAGCAGGAATGAAAATTTTATTTTTCAGCCTCTCCGCATGTCCTTCCCTTTCAACAGGATCTGGCTCCTCTTCCTTGGACTTTGTTACCTTTCCAATAGAAGCAACTATTACCATAATCAAAACAAGATAGCCAACGTAAAGAGGCGGAATCTGCTTGCCAAACAAGAAGGTTATCGCAAATATCCCCCAGAAAATAGCAGAGCCAACACGAGTTGGATGAGTTTTATCAACTGCTACACGAATAGCAACAAAGGCTACTATAATGCCTAATAAGTAATAAAGCGTATCAAGTGTTATTAAATGCATTACAGAACCCCCTCTTCTTTATCATTCTTTTTTGGTAAGCTGCTTGAATTTCCGCTTCCACCAGCTTCTCTAGCAATCCGTTTATCTAGACGGTTAAAACGGAACCAGCTGACAATTAAAGCAGTTATTGCAGTAGGAATTCCCCAAAGCGCCATATCCCAGACACCTACATGAATGCCAACTGAATCAAAGAAGCCCTTCATAAGCAAGATCGCACCTGTCGCGATAAAGATATCCTCACCGAAAAACCAACCTGTATTTTCAGCAGCAGCAGAATGTGCCTTAATATCATTTTTTGTTTTCTCCGGCAGCTCCCCGTAACGTGCCGCAGCTGCTCCTTCAGCCATTGGGGCAACAAGAGGACGAACTGTTTGTGCATGTCCTCCAATGTTAAGACCAATTGCTGCAGAACCTTCCCTGATGAATAAATATGTCAACAGCACACGTCCTGTTGTTGCATTTTTCGCTTTTTTGATTAAAGATTCTGCCCGCTCCTTTAATCCGTAGCGCTCTAAAATTCCGATTACCGGCAATGTAAGAATTATTGGTAAGGACATATAACGGTTATCAATAAAAAACTGTCCAAATAACGTTATGATTTCATTAAAAGAATATCCAGCCACAAGGCCAGTTGTGATGCCTGCTACCGTAACAACAAGCAAAGTATTAAAGCGAAATGCAAAGCCAAGTGCTACAACAAGAATTCCGATTAGCTTTATCATCTATATTAACTCCCTTCTATGTATCTACTGTTTTAGTAAAATTAAATTCCTCATCTCCAACAGTTCCGTTATTCGGAATGCTAGTTCTGAATTATTAGATTCATCTGTTATATTATACTAATAAGAATAAAAATACAATATAATTTATTATTTCAAACTAACGTTATCTACTAAATGGTCATTTACTCGTGTTAAATGGAATAATTTTAATTTTATAAAATTTATATGATATGCATAAATACAGTTTTATGCTACGATATTTGAAACAACAGTTCCTTTATTCGGAATACTAAGGAGGGGATTTTTTGTATAAAATTGATTTGAACTGTGACTTAGGAGAAAGTTTTGGAGCATATTCGCTAGGAATGGATGAAGATATTCTGCGCTTCGTTACATCTGCAAACATTGCCTGCGGCTTTCATGCAGGTGACCCATCTGTAATGCAGAAAACCGTTAAGCTGGCACTTAAAAATAATGTTCAGATTGGGGCACATCCAGGTCTACCTGATTTAGCAGGATTCGGGCGTAGAAATATGAACATTACGCCACAGGAAGCACATGATATGGTCATTTATCAAATTGGTGCATTAGCTGGCTTTGTCAAAGCAGAGGGCACCAGAATGCAGCACGTCAAACCACATGGTGCCTTGTACAATATGGCAGCTAAGGACAGCAAACTTGCAATCGCAATTGCAGAAGCTGTCTACAAAGTAGATTCTGAGTTGATTTTATTTGGGCTTGCAGGCAGCGAGTTAGTTCGTGCTGGAGCAAAAATCGGCTTACAAACAGCAAATGAGGTTTTTTCTGATCGTACTTATCAAGCTGACGGCACATTAACACCAAGAACAGAGCCAGATGCTCTTATACATGACAAAAAACAAGCAGTTGGACAAGTCGTTCGCATGATAAAGGAAGGAAAGGTTCTTTCAAGACAGCAAGTAGACGTACCTGTCAAAGCTGACACTGTCTGCATACACGGCGATGGGGCGGCAGCACTTGCTTTCGCACAGCAAATTAAGGAAACTCTTGAATTGTCAGGAATTGAGATTGCAGCTTTCCGCTCTTAAGACATACAAAAAGGACATGGATTATTACTCCATGTCCTTTCCTTTATTTTATGAATCCTAATTTTTGCGATACCTCCAGCGCTGCCGCCTTAACTTTTTCAGCAAGTGATTCAAGCTTGTCCTCTCGATAATTAACATCAAGGCCAGCTATGCTGATACCGGCAACAATTTCCCCTTTAAAGTTAAAGACCGGAGCAGCAAGCGCCGCCGTATAATCCTCCAGCTCTGAATAGCTGACAGAATAACCATTCTCTCGAGATTCTACTATTGCTTGACGCAGCTTTCCTTTATCAACAATTGTCCCAGACGCTATCTGCTTCAATTCTGTTTCATCAATATACCGTTCCCGCTCCATGTAAGGCAGAAATGCAAGAATGACCCGCGAACAGGCTCCCGCATAAAGAGGTGTCCTTCTCCCTATTGCCGTATACAGCCTTACAGGCTGTTTCGTATCGAGCTTTTCAATATAGATAGCCTCACTTCCATCCCGAACTATCAAATTAACAGCCTCGCCAACCTCCTGATGAAGCCGATGCATTACAGGCAAGGCCACCTGCCTAATATCAAGTCGCTCTGCCACCAAATGACCAAACTGTAAAAACAAAAGACCAAGCGAATACTTGCTGTCTTCCTCATTCTTAGCCAGCAGCCCCATTTCCTCAAGTGACAATACCATTCGGTGCACAGATGTCTTTGGAATCCCTGAATACTGCACTATTTCATTAAAACTCAGCTTTGAATGATGAAGAAAAAGATTAAGAATATCCATCGACTTCACAACCGTTTTGTTTTTGCTTTGCAAGCACACCCCTCCTTCTTTACTTTCCATTTTTCCGTTTTGATACATGCCATTATTATACCTTATTGGCAGAGATGGGAGAATGGCAATTGCGGAAAACTCTCAATAGAAGGTGTACGCATTGCAGCAACAGAAAAAAGCTTCTCATAAAGAATTATGAGAAGCTCTAACAACTAAATTAAATGATTATTGAAAAGTTGGCTTTGTTAAAATTTTCAAACCCGCGTCCAAATTCCAACACTTTTAATTTCCTTATACTCAGGCTGCCAAACTGCATCCACCACAGCTTGTGGTACATCCGTAATGTCTGCTCTCGCAATTCCTTCCTCCTGTGCAGCCTTTGCAACTTGAACGGCAACATAGATGGATACATCATGTAATTTCTCAATTGGCGGCAGTAATGACGAACCTGGCTCTGAAGTTTCACACATCTCAGCAACAGCGTTTGCTGCAGCTGCAAACATTCCTTTTGAGATTACTTGGGCTTTAGCAACAATCGCTCCGAGACCAAGACCTGGGAATACAAATGCGTTATTGGACTGTCCTATTTCATAGGAAACTCCGTTATATTCGACATTGTCAAACGGACTTCCTGTTGCAATTAGTGCCTTGCCCTCTGTCCAGTTAATCAGGTTCTCTGGTACTGCCTCTGCAAGATGAGTTGGGTTTGACATAGGCATGATAATTGGATGCTCCACATGCTTGGCCATTTCCTTTATTATTTCCTCTGTGAAGGCGCCCGCTTGCCCTGAAGTACCGATAAGGATGGTTGGCTTTACTCTTTTTACTACTTCCAATAATGGAATAATACCGTCCCCGTTCCTTTCCCAGTCCTTCACTTCCTCTCCTTTTCTTACATAAGGCATTTGAAATTTCAAGACATCAGGTGTTTCATCTGTCAGTAACCCTCGATAGTCAACTGCCCAGAAACGTTCATAAGCCTCGGCTTCAGACAATCCATCTAGAACCATAGCATCTACCATTTGATCAGCGTTGCCAATCCCTGCTGCTCCAGGTCCAAAAACAACAATACGCTGATCCTGCAAAGATGTTCCTGTTGTTTTTAACGAAGACATAATAGCCGCAAGCGTGACGGCACCTGTGCCTTGGATATCATCGTTAAAAGTAAGGATTTTATCCCCGTATTTTTCTAAAATATTTCGAGCATTCACATTGCCAAGATCCTCCCAATGAATAAGCACATCTGGGAAAAATTTTCTGGCTGTCTGAATAAATAACTCAATAAATTTATCATAACGCTCACCACGAACACGGGCGAATTTGTTGCCAATATAGATAGGATCATCAATTAATGACTGATTGTTTGTACCGACATCCAACACGATTGGCAAAACACGGCTCGGATCAATGCCAGCTGCTGCTGTATAAACAGCAAGTTTACCGATTGCAATATTTATACCGCCTACCCCTTGATCTCCAATCCCAAGAATACTTTCAGAGTCAGTGACAACAATTAAGTCAATGTCGTTTTTGGCTGCCCCTAGATTTGCGAAGCCTTTTTCAACGCCTTCAAGGTGATCAATGGAAAGATATAACCCACCTGGGCGATGATAGCTGTGAGAGTATGTCTGAATCGCTTCTCCTACAGTAGGTGTGTAGATGATCGGAAGCATTTCTGCCAAGTGGTCTTTCAAAAGTCTGTAAAAAAGGACGACATTGCGGTTATATAAATCATAAAGCAAACCGTTTTTGAAAAGATTTGTAGTCCTCATAGAATATTGCTCATAGGCTCTGTTTGCCTGTTCATCAAGTGTAAGTACATGGGGCGGCAACAAACCGTCGAGTCCAAGCTCTTCCCTTTCCTCTCTAGTAAATGCTGTTCCCTTATTTATAAAAGGATTAGATAGTACTTCTTTTCCTTTTAATGTTGTAATGATTACATTATCAGGCACGCTCATTTTCGGAAATCCTTCTTTCTGAAGTAAATTTAGTTACGAATATTGTCTATATTTATCATCATAAATGTACTTTTTTATGCTGCGCTTACAATGGCCCTTTTAGCCTTTTTCTTTTCAGACCTTTTATATACATAACTGACAATAATCGGACAAACTATTGCTGAGACCACACACGCTGCCGCAACTTGTGCAGTTGCAGCCGGAGCTATTGCAGAAAGAGTTGGATCTGCTGCCGCAACAACTGCCGGTGTTGCTACAGCGTTGCCTGCAGTCGAACCAGTCGCTAAACCAACGATAGGATTTTCCTTAAATAATTTCAAAAGCAAGAAAGCGCCAATTCCTGTAAATGAAGCTATTAATCCAAGTAGTAAACCAGGACCTCCCGCTTCGATAATCGTGTTCAAATTCATTCCTGCACCTAATGGGAAGGAGAAGAATGGGATTAATAATAGCTTACTGCTTCCAAGAAACTTTCTCATATCAGGATCGATATTCCCTAAAATCATCCCAATTAATATTGGAATTAATACCCCTACAAGTGCTTGAAATGGAATAGAAGCAAGACCAGAAGCACCTAATGCTACTAACGTGAAAAATGGACCATCTTTTAATGAGAACAATGCGTATGCCCCTACATCTGTTTCGTCACCATAAGATGAAGCAAGGGATGCATAAAGGCCCCCATTAGCATTTAATAATGCTGCAAGAATGGCGAGTGGTGATATTCCTAATATTCCAGCAGGACCAAAAATCATAGCAATTAAAATACCTAACCCTGCACCTACTATAAATTTCCCAGATAATAATATTGCACCTTTTTTAATAGCCTTTGGTGCTAGTTTGAAGTTAATTTGTGAGCCAATTAAAAACATAAAACAAGCTAAAATAGTGGATGAGGCCTCTTTACTGAATAATGCTGTTGTAAAATGCCCGATCTCTAAAAATTGCGGAAAAAATGTGTTTGTTAATACCCCTAAAAAAAGTGGAACTACCATCATCCCACCTGGAATTTTATCGAGCGTTTTCTTAATTGGAATTTGCATATTTACTCCCCCTTGTCATCATTTAATATGTGAAAATCCAAATTCCCTTGCACGCCACAGAAAGCGATTGCAATGATTGCCCCTTTGTTACGTGTCCATCATATTCCCCCATAAACCGTTTTCATAGTTTAAGAAAGTTTAATAATTCTTTTTGTAAATAAAAAAAGTAAGCAGCTTGCATAACTGCTTACAAAAAATTTTTTATTAAGTGCTCTTTAAATTGATTATATTCATGCTGATAAACAGGTCTGCCGACCGCTCCATAGATAACCTTAACATCAAGAATTCCTATGTCCTTAAGAAAATTAAGATACTTTCTGGCAGAAACTCTTGAGATGCCAACAATATTAACAATGTCATCAGTCGAAAAAGGCTCTTCCTTTAATTTCTGAACAGCATCCCATACTTGCTTTAACGTATCCTTCGCTAATCCCTTTGGCAGCTCCTCTGCGATGACATGTTCATCTCTGTGCAAAAGCAAGCTATCCAGCTCCTGCTGACTTACCGAATCTTGTTTATCAATCAACCGAGCTTGTTCATAATAGGTCGTAAGTGCCGTGTTAAACCTGTCAAATTCAAAAGGCTTGATTAAATAATCGACAATCCCATATCTTAACGCCTTCTTAATGCGTTCAAGATCGGATGCAGCAGAGATAATAATAACATCAATTTCAAGCTCATTTTTCCGAAGATGTGCTAACAGCTCTATTCCAAGTTTTCCCGGCATAAAAATATCCAAAAGGATAAGCTGTATTTCTTCCGTATCAAGTAATTGTATAGCTTCATCAACTGAGGTGGCTGTTGCAGCCAACCGGAATCCTTCAATTTTGGTAAGATATCGTTTATTTATTTGTGCTACCATCGGGTCATCTTCTACAATCATTACATTAATCAATTTTCTTCCTCCTCCTCTTGGTAAGATACATAAGCAGCAAAACTCGTTCCCTTTCCAGGCTTGGATGAAATAATTAGTTCCCCTTCCAGTCTTTCAATTGCCTGCGCCAAAAGGTATAATCCAAATCCGCGATTATTTCCTTTAGTTGAAAAGCCTTTATCTAGTATTTTGTTTTGGAGTGAATGTGTCATGCCCATCCCTGTGTCTTTAACCTCGATTGTTAAAATATCCTCTGCATAATCCAGTTTAAGATGGACCTTTTTGTTTATACTGTTCGCAATTGCCTCTATTGCATTATCCAATAGATTTCCAATAATCGTTATCAGCTCATGAGTGATTTCCGAGTTGGCAGGCTTAGGGAGCATATTAGCACAATCAAATGAAAAGGAAACTCCTGATTCTCTCGCAAAGCTTAGCTTACCAATCAGAAATCCAGCAAGCACAGGATCTTGGACCTTCTTTGTCACAAAGCTCATTTCCGTTTCCCTATGATTTACCGTTTCATTTACATAATCAGCAAGCGTGTCGTATTGTTCAGTCCGGACTAGACCAAGAATAACATGCAGCTTATTCATAAATTCATGGGCCTGAGCGCGAAGAGCATCTGCGTAATTACGCACACCTGTAAGCTGTTCAGCTAAATGCTGAACCTCTGTTTTATCTCGGAAGGTAGCAATGGCCCCAACCGCCTGATTTCCCACCACGACGGGCACCCGGTTTACTAGTATCGTAACTCCCTGCAGGTTCTGCTCTTGATCGACCTCTGTTTCACCCGATTTGATAATGCGCGTTAGCCTCGTTTCCGGTAAATAATCCTCAATATTCATTCCCAATGGCTCTTCTTCAAGACCAGCCCTTTTAAAAAGCTTACTCGCTGCCTTGTTAACAAGGGTGATTTTTCCTTCCTGGTCAATCGCGATAATTCCCTCGCGCACAGACTGAAGCATAGAACTGCGCTCTTCAAGCAGCTTTGCAATAACAGACGGCTCGAGTCCTAACAGCGTTTTTTTGATATACCTTGCCAAAACAACGGCACCGATTATTCCAATGAGAAGTCCAATTAACGTCCCAAGCACAATTCCCATCCGGCCTTTATCAACAGCTTCTGTAACACTTTTTAAAGAAATCCCAACAGCAACTGCCCCAATTTGTTTGTCCTCAGAATCTTTAATTGGGGTAAATGCCCTCATAGATTTACCGAGAGTTCCCTTTGAAATGGAAACATACTCCTTCCCCTTAAGAACAGGTCCTTCATCTCCCCCCAGAAAGTGCTTCCCTACCTTGTTGGACTCAGGATGTGACAGCCGAATACCGGACATATCCATAACAACAACAAAGTTCACATTCGTTTTGTCATTTATTTGATTAGCAAAAGTCTGAACATCCGCCTGATTCTCTTTTCCTTCAAGAGACCTTATCACTAATGGTGAAACGGCCATTGTCCTTGCGACATTCAGCGCTTTTTCCTTCTGTGTCTCTTCTACACTGGAAGTAATACTTTTACTTATAAGCAAGTCGGTTATCCCAAGTGACAACGCAACCACAATGCATACAAAAATAATAATGATAGCTTGTAAACTAAGTTTGCCCTTTTTCATAAATTCCTCCAGGTATGATTATCATTAGGTATGTAAAAATAAGAGAATACCATTAAGCCTCAAAATCAGCTTTAAGCAGGTCTCTCCTTATATTATTGAATGAACCAACTGCTATTATTAAAAGTAACTTTTATAGTGATTTGATTAAAAAGCGCTTTCAATAAAACAGAATAAATTTATCCCATTTTATTATAGTACTTGAACCAAGCAAGCTGATTTATGTAATTAAAAAAAGTATTATTCTGGGGTAAATTGGAATTTCAACACAAAAAACCCCACTTTCTTCAAAAAGAAAGTGGGGTTGGTGTGAGAAGATTTTCTCATATAGGGTGAAAAATAGTAGTAGCTATTTTTCAGATGTTTGGCTTATTTAGCCTTACATCATGCCGCCCATTCCACCCATGCCGCCCATATCAGGCATTGCAGGTGCAGCTGGTTCTGGCTTGTCAGCAACTACTGCTTCTGTTGTTAAGAACATAGCAGCAACGCTTCCTGCGTTTTGAAGTGCAGAACGAGTAACTTTAGTTGGGTCAACGATTCCTGTTTCGATCATGTTTACCCATTGACCGTTAGCAGCGTTGAAGCCTGTTCCAACTGCTTCGTGTTTAAGGCGCTCAACGATAACTGATCCTTCAAGACCTGCGTTGTGAGCGATTTGGCGAACTGGCTCCTCGATTGCGCGAAGAACGATGTTGATACCAGTAGCTTCGTCGCCTTCTGCTTCGATAGACGCAACTTTATTGTATACGTTTAGAAGTGCAGTACCACCACCAGCTACAATACCTTCTTCCACTGCAGCACGAGTTGAGTTCAATGCATCTTCAATGCGCAATTTACGCTCTTTCAATTCTGTTTCAGTTGCAGCGCCGACTTTAACGACAGCAACTCCGCCTGCAAGCTTAGCAAGACGCTCTTGTAATTTCTCACGGTCGAACTCAGAAGTAGTTTCTTCTAATTGAGCGCGGATTTGGTTGATGCGTGATGCGATGCTTGCTGAATCTCCTGCACCCTCTACAATTGTTGTGTTTTCTTTTGTAACAACAACTTTTGCAGCACGGCCTAATGATTCGATTGTTGCAGATTTAAGGTCTAAGCCAAGATCTTCTGTAATAACTTCTCCGCCAGTCAATACAGCGATATCTTCTAGCATTGCTTTACGGCGATCACCGAAGCCTGGTGCTTTAACAGCAACAGCTGTGAAAGTTCCGCGAAGTTTGTTCACTACTAATGTAGCGTTTGCTTCACCTTCTACATCTTCTGCTACGATCAATAATGGTTTGCCTTGTTGAACAACTTGCTCAAGCACTGGCAGGATTTCTTGAATGTTAGAAATCTTTTTATCAGTGATTAAGATGTACGGGTTGTCAAGAACAGCTTCCATTTTGTCTGAATCAGTTACCATGTAAGGAGATACATATCCGCGGTCGAATTGCATACCTTCTACAACATCTAATTCAGTTGTGAATCCTTTAGATTCTTCAATTGTGATAACACCGTCGTTACCAACACGTTCCATTGCTTCTGCAATCAATTGACCAACTTCTTCATCAGCAGAAGAGATAGCAGCTACTTGTGCAATAGAAGCTTTGCCTTCGATTGGTTTAGAGATAGCCTTCAACTCTTCGATAGCTGTTGCAATCGCTTTGTCCATCCCTTTGCGGATACCCATTGGGTTTGCACCAGCAGTTACGTTTTTAAGTCCTTCACGGATCATCGCTTGTGCCAATACTGTAGCAGTTGTTGTTCCGTCCCCTGCAACATCATTTGTTTTGCTTGCAACTTCAGCTACAAGTTTTGCACCCATGTTTTCAAAAGCATCTTCTAATTCGATTTCTTTTGCGATTGTAACACCATCGTTTGTGATTAGCGGTGAACCATATTTCTTTTCAAGCACAACATTGCGTCCTTTAGGTCCAAGTGTTACTTTAACTGCGTCAGCAAGTGCATCTACACCACGAAGCATAGAGCGGCGAGCTTCTTCACTAAATTTAATATCTTTAGCCATTTAAAAAAACCTCCTCAAGTATTTTAAATTACGTATATATTAATTTTTCTATTATTGTACGATTGCAAGAATGTCGCTTTCGCGAAGGATTAAATATTCTTTCCCTTCATATTTAACTTCAGTTCCAGAATATTTTGAGAAGATAATTACATCATCAACAGAAACATCGAGTGCAGCACGCTCTCCATTGTCAAGAACACGGCCGTTTCCAACTGCTACTACTTTACCTTCTTGTGGTTTTTCCTTAGCAGAATCAGGCAACACGATGCCACTTGCAGTTTTTTCTTCTGTTTCAACAAGCTCAATAACAATTCGATCTCCTAATGGCTTTAACAAGTGAAACAACCTCCTCAAGTTTTATGTAAATTCATCACTATTAGCACTCATCACTCTTGAGTGCTAACACAATTATTATATTAATTAATCTTTTTATAATTTGCAAGAGACAACACTTAGATTTTACAAAAAATTTAAACCTCGTAGTTTTCACGCCTTTAAGAAGTATACACTCTTTCTTCGACTTTATTCATAAATTCTCCTCTTTTTAATGTGTTCTATTTGAGTAAGCAAGCACTTATTAGTAGAATAAATAGTGTATGTATTACTTATTCTAATCATTATCTGCATAAAGCGATTTGCCATTATGTTTAATGGGAAGAATACATAAGCTCTTATCTTTATATGCTTATTCTATATAGTAGAATAATCGAAAAGGAGTAAGATATCTTGAAAAAAGAATATTGGATTATTGTAATATCGTATATTGCTATGCAATTATCGACATTAATTGGCGTTCCCATTGTTATGTTTATCGGGAAGCTGCTCGGGTATGATACTGTAAACCTCGGAATGGCCTCCGTAGTCATTTGGCTGATTTTCAGCTTTGTTGTGACATTGCTAGTTATCCTTATCCTGCTTCGCCATGAGATGAAAAATCCCATTCGCCACAATGCCTCGAGCATTCCCGCAAGCATTGGATGGGCAGTGGCAGGTGTATTTCTTTCCTTGATTGCTCAAAGTATTGCCGGTTCCATTGAAATGGCTTTAGGTATCGAGCAAGAATCAGAAAATACGCAGCAGCTTATGGGCTTTGTTGAGTACAGTCCGCTTGTGATACTTGTGATTGCCGTTGCCGGTCCGATCTTGGAAGAGATAATCTTTCGAAAGATTATTTTCGGGGTACTCTATAATCGATTAGGCTTCTTTCTATCTGCGCTGATTAGTTCCCTTGTCTTTGCGGCCGCACATATGGAATTTGTGCATATTCTGCTTTATGCCAGTATGGGCTTCACCTTCGCCTTCCTTTATGTTAGGACAAAAAGAATTTGGGTTCCGATAACTGCTCATGTAGCAATGAACTCACTAGTCGTTTTCATCCAGTATAATCTGGATGCTATTGAGGAATGGCAAAGGAATATGGAGAACATTTCACAATTTATTGGAGGATTTTTATGAGGAAGTCAGCATTACTCTCTGGAATACTATATTTAATACTCGGTGCTTTATTTACCTATTTTGCTGTTCAATCAGTCCGTGACCATGGAGGCTGGGGATTCTTTTCCTATATTCTTGTCATACTGGCAACATTTGATATAGGAACTGGAATTCGTCTTATTTCCTTCCATTATTTCATTAAAAGGGCTGCTCGCAAAAAGCAGGAGAGATAAACCTTGTATAAATATAAAAAAAAGCAATTATAAATGTAGCATTTATAATTGCTTTTTTTAGGCTCATTCCTCTTCTGATACCTCTGGTGTTGGATAATGCTTAAGGAAGTAAACAAGAGATTGAAGCTCAACCGCTAAATCAATATGATGAATGCGCACACTTGGAGGAACTGACAATCGGGCTGGTGTAAAGTTCAAAATACCTTTGATGGAGCTATCAACAAGCCGATCAGTAATCGTTTGTGCAACTGCAGCTGGTACAGTTAAGATAGCAACCTGGATATCATGCTCAAGGATAACCTTTTCCAGGTCGTCCATATGATGAATATCTACATCTCCAATAGGCTGTCCAACCTTGTCTTCTGCAATATCAAATGCCACTTCAATTTTCGTATTGTTGTTTTTCAAGAAATTATAATTTAAAAAGGCAACCCCTAAATTTCCTACACCAATCAGGGCAACCTTCGTCAGTTCGTCTTGATCTAGTGTTTTTCGGAAAAAGGAAAGCAGATAATTCACATTATATCCATACCCTTTTTTCCCTAATGCTCCAAAATATGAGAAGTCTCTTCTGATGGTAGCTGAATCTACCTTCACTGCTTCACTCAGTTCTGCAGACGAAACTCTTTGTTTCCCTGATGAATGCAAATTTTTTAAGAAGCGATAATATAAAGGCAACCGCTTTGCAGTTGCTTGCGGTATCTTCATTATTTCATTGCTCATTGTGATCCCCTACCTTAATATTACATCTTATCTATCCTGCTGTTTATTATTCCTTTTGTATGAACCATTAACTCCGCCTGATTTCTCAAGCAAATAGGTTTCGCCAATGATCATTCCTTTATCAATTGCTTTGCACATATCGTAAACTGTTAAAGCCGTGACGGATGCTGCAGTTAATGCTTCCATTTCCACCCCAGTACTTCCAACCGTTTTTGCCGACACCTCTATAACTAGACGGTAGTCATCCTGTTCTTCTTCCCAATGGAAGGAAATATCGACTCCCTTTAAGGAAATAGGATGACACATCGGAATTAAGTCAGATGTTTTCTTTGCTGCCATAATGCCTGCTACTTGGGCTACAGCCAAAACATCTCCTTTTTTTATCGTATTATTGTTAATGCTCTCATATATATGTTTATTTACAATAATGCTTGAGTGGGCTACTGCATTACGAGCTGTTTCGCTTTTTTCACTTATATCAACCATTTTTGCTCTACCCTCATCATTAAAGTGTGTAAAACTCTTCATTTTTAACACCTCTAAGCAAATAATACACTATTTTCCTGATAAAGTGTATCATTAAAGAATTTTCGTAGCCTGCGATTGCCTTTATTGCGGTTTCCCTTACATTTAAGTTACACTTGATATACATACATTCTGAGGTGAATTTCGTAATGATACTTTTACAAGTGAATCAGCTTTCCAAATACTTTGGAGCTGAAATAATCTTATCCAATATAAAATTAGAAGTGCAAACAAGAGACAGAATTGCGTTAGTAGGTAGAAATGGTGCTGGAAAATCTACTTTATTAAAAATGATTGCTGGCCAGCTTTCCTATGATTCCGGGGAGATCATCAAGCCAAAAAATGTTGAAATTGGCTATTTAGCTCAAAATACCGGTCTTGAATCAAACTTGTCCATTTGGGACGAGATGCTCACCGTTTTTAAAAGCCTTCAGCAGCAAGAAGCGGAACTTAGAAAGCTCGAGCAGCAGATGGCAGACCCAGCCGTAAGCAGCCAGCCTGATCGGTTCGAAAAGATTTTAAAGGAATATGATGTACTCCAATATAACTTTAAGGAAAATGGGGGATATCAATATGAAGCAGATATTCGCTCTGTTCTTCACGGCTTAAATTTCGCATCCTTTGATTACAGCACAAAAATCTCCACATTGAGCGGAGGCCAAAAAACAAGGCTTGCTCTTGCAAAGCTATTACTCACAACACCTGAAATCTTAATTCTGGATGAGCCAACAAACCATTTGGATATAGAAACACTTTCATGGCTTGAGCAATATTTACAAGGATATGATGGTGCAGTCCTTATCGTATCCCATGACCGCTATTTCTTAGATAAAGTTGTAACCCAAATATATGAGCTTTCTCGGACCAATATTCAGAAGTTCATTGGAAATTACAGCTCTTATTTAGAGCAAAAAGCGGAGAACTATGAACGGGACATGAAGGTTTACGAAAAACAGCAGGAAGAGATTGCAAAGCTTGAGACATTCATTCAAAAAAACCTGGCAAGAGCCTCCACTACGAAAAGAGCACAAAGCAGAAGAAAAACTCTTGACCGTATGGATCGGCTGGATCGGCCAGATGGAGACGAAAAGTCCGCTTCGTTTGGATTTCAAATCGAGAAGCAAACAGGTAATGATGTGTTAAAGATCCAAGACCTTGCTATTGGTTATGAGGACAATACTGTTTCCCGAAACATCACCTTCCAGTTGAACAGAGGGGATAGTGTTGCATTGGTAGGACCTAATGGTGTCGGCAAATCAACATTATTAAAGACGATTATCTCAAAAATTGATAAGCATGCTGGAACTACTGCTTGGGGAACAAATGTAATGGTGGGCTATTATGATCAAGAACAAGCAGAACTTCATTCTAATAAAAGGGTATTGAATGAGTTATGGGACGAGTTCCCCCTAAGACCTGAAAAAGAAATCAGGACAGTATTAGGCAATTTTCTTTTCTCAGGTGATGATGTATTGAAGATCGTTAATTCATTAAGCGGTGGAGAAAAAGCTCGGCTTGCTCTTGCAAAGCTTATGATGGAAAAGCCAAATGTTCTTATTTTGGATGAGCCGACAAACCATCTTGATTTGGACAGCAAGGAAGTGTTAGAAAATGCTCTGATTGATTATCCTGGCACATTATTATTTGTCTCTCATGACCGTTACTTTATTAATCGGATTGCAACAAAAGTGGTAGAGCTACAACCAGAGGGTTCTACTGAATTTCTTGGAGACTATGACTATTATGTAGAAAAGAAATTAGAGCAAGAAGAGCTGCTTGCACTGGAAACGAATGCTTTAAGTTCAGCAATAGCTGTTGAAGCATCAGAAAAAACATCCTATCAGCAGGATAAAGAAGCTAAAAAGGCAGAACGACAACGTATTCGCCGCATTGAAGAAATTGAGAAAACAATTGAAGGCTTAGAGCAACACGTAGCAGAGCATGAGGAGAAACTATGTGAGCCTGACGTTTTCCAAGACCATGAAAAGGTTTTTGAACTGAATAAAGAACTAGAGGAATTCAAAAGTGAAATAGACAGACTTATGGATGAGTGGACTGAATTGTCAGATAAGTAAAAAGTACTGGGCGGGAATCTGCCCAGTACTTTTTTTCCACATTTTTATCCACATAAAAATAGCTATTATATTAGCTTTCCACAGGATTATTCACACTATCCACAATTTATTCTGTTTTTACTCACATTATCCACAGGTATGTGGACACACAGATTCAAAACGAAAAATAAATCCCTGTTTATAAACAGGGATTTATACCTAGTTGTGGATAGTAATATCTAAACCAGGGTTTCCATTCAAATCTAAAAGTGCTCTTTGACCTTTTTTATAGAAAACTGTACCTGCAGCACCAATCATTGCAGCATTATCTGTGCATAAAGATAGCGGTGGAATGGTTAATTTAACATCTTTAATTCTTGAGAATTTCTCTTCTAAAGCAGCTCTTAATCCCTTGTTAGCAGCAACTCCACCGGCAAGGACAACTTGCTTAACCTTATATTCCTTAACTGCTTGAATTGTTTTCGTCGTCAAAACATCAATTACACTTTCTTGAAAGCTTGCCGCCAAATCTTCTGGCTTGATGACTTCTCCTCTTTGTTCAGCATTATGAACAGTGTTGATAACTGCCGACTTTAACCCGCTGAAGCTGAAATCATAGCTGCCTTCCAGCCATGCTCGTGGCAGCTTTATAGACGCTTCTCCTTCAGCCGCCAGCCTGTCTATATGCGGTCCCCCTGGATAAGGAAGCCTTAAAGTTCTTGCCACTTTGTCATAGGCTTCTCCTGCTGCATCGTCTCTTGTTTCACCAATTACTTCAAAATGGCCGTGTTCCTTCATATATACAAGTTCTGTATGACCACCAGATACGACTAATGCCAATAGTGGAAATTCTAGATTATCCACAAGCTGGTTTGCATAAATATGTCCTGCTATATGATGGACCCCAACTAGAGGAATACCGTGTGCAAAGCTGACTGCCTTTGCCGCATTAACTCCAACAAGCAAAGCACCAACAAGTCCAGGACCTTCTGTGACGGCTATAGCATCTAGATCTGTATAGGTTACTTCAGCAGTTTTTAATGCTTCTTCCATAACCAATGTTATTTGTTCAACATGATGCCTCGAGGCAATCTCAGGGACCACACCGCCAAATCTTTTATGGCTCTCAATTTGAGAAGCTACAACATTCGATAGTATTTCAGTTCCATTTTTAATGATAGATACAGCCGTCTCATCACAGCTTGTTTCCATTCCCATTATTAAAATATCTTTTTTCATTATATATTCACCCACATTACTAAAGCATCTTCTTGATTATCGGTATAATAATTCTTTCTGATTGCCCCATTTTGGAAACCAAGCTTCTTATACAGGTTTTGGGCAACTGTGTTTGACACTCTTACTTCCAATGTCATTGACTTAGCTCCAAGTCTTTTTGATTGTTCCATCATTGTTCCGAGTAGCTGTTCACCAAGCTTTTGGCCTCTGAATTCAGGCAAAATGGCAATGTTCGTAATATGAACCTCGTCAATGACAATCCATGCCCCAATATAACCAACCAATTGCTCTCCATTTTCAATGACTATATACTTAGCAAATTTATTTTGAGTCAACTCATTATAAAAGGCATCCTTGCTCCATGGGGTACTAAAGGAAAGCGTCTCAATTATATGGACATTGTCAATATCTCCAATGGTCATTTCTCGAAAAAGATAATCTGCCATAATAATCTACTCTTCCTTTAACTCTTTATTATTTGCCTTAAGCCAGTTTGCTTCTGCCTCTACTAGACGAATATAATTCGGAGTGAATGGATGAACTTCCTCTGCCTCCATAGCTTGGCCTAACCTCGCCAAAACAGACGGCCTTGGATTAAAGTCTGCATAATCTGCAAACACAGCAATTTCCTTTAATTCTGTTTCAAATAATTCCTTATGAATGGACAGGTCATTACCAGTAAATAATACCTTTTCCTGCTCCGAACTTAACCTGCTCACCCAATCCTTTGCTAGGATAAGCTGATCCTTCTCCAATTGCTCCACATTGCCATTAGTAAACTTGAATAAGCCTGTATATATTTGCCCTCTTCTTGCATCAAACAGTGGACTTACACTGCCTGGGAAATACCGGCCAGCACTTGCTGCCAGAACCTGCAAACTAGACACCCCAACAAGCGGAATGTTCAACGTCCAAGCAAGTGTTTTTGCTATTGTAACTCCAATCCGGACACCTGTATAAGAACCAGGACCTTTCGCTACCACGATTTTCGTCAAATCAGTTGGGCTTACATCACATTCCTTCATTAGCATTTCAATTGCCGGCATTGCTCGGACAGAATGATTTTTTTTCAGGTTGGTAATATATTCCCCAATAACTTTATCCTGATCAATAATTGCGATGCCCAATACAAGATTGGATGTATCAATGGCTAGTATTTTCATTTCATTAACTCCTTACATAAGTGCACATATCTTGACCCAAAGGGGTTAAGCACAATTTCTCTTTCTGTCTCATTTTTATAGTGAAGACTGATGTTCAAATATTCTTCTGGCAGCTGTTCCCCTATTAAGTGAGCCCATTCTACAACTGTAACACCATTACCTTCAAAATATTCATCAAACCCAAGATCTTCAAAGGCATCCTCCACTCGGTAAACATCCATATGGTAAAGAGGAAGTCTTCCTACATACTCCTTAATAATCGTGAATGTCGGACTGTTAACTGTCCTTGTAATCCCAAGCCCTTTTGCTAATCCTTTTGTAAAGGTAGTTTTCCCTGCACCTAGGTCTCCTTCAAGTGTCAGCACATCTCCTTTATCTAAGAGCTCAGCAAGCCTTGTAGCAAAAGCCATTGTCTCATCTGCATTAGTTGTTTTCCATATAAATTTATCCATAAAACTCACCTAGTTTGTCTAAGATTATTTTTCCTATCTTCATTATATAGATAGTGAGGAAACATTCCTAATAAATGTAACATTGTTTCCTTTATTTCTAAAAAAAAATCCTTAGGTTTGACCCTAAGGATTTTCTGGTTTGATTGCGGGGACAGGATTTGAACCTGCGACCTTCGGGTTATGAGCCCGACGAGCTACCAGACTGCTCCACCCCGCGACGGTAATATAAAATATGCCTGGCGACGTCCTACTCTCACAGGGGGAGAGCCCCCAACTACCATCGGCGCTGAGAAGCTTAACTTCCGTGTTCGGTATGGGAACGGGTGTGACCTTCTCGCTATCGCCACCAGACTATTATGT
>NZ_RZTZ01000024.1 GCF_004005475.1 Niallia taxi
AAAATCTTTTTACTCATTATTTTCTCCGTCTCCATGTTTCTCTAGTTGTGTTACATAATTATACAAAAAAATACCCTATAGGTAGACTTTTTTTAAGTGTCTACTCTATAGGGTACATTTTATTTTTAGTATTTTGGCTAATTCGGTCTTTTTTGTTTTCATGACAGGCTTTGTTTTATTGCTGCTATTAGCAATGGGCATTTCTGAACCGTAAGCATACATAGAAAAGAAGACAAAGAAAAGAAGAAGGCCGGACCTTTATTTCTTCTTTGTCTTTTTTATGCGGCGATATAGGAGTATGAAGATGATGGTAAGTAAGACGGTAATGCGGATAGGGGCAGGAGTAAACTTTAATAACCATATGCTAACCATCATTGTCGCTAATGTTAGATACTCTAAGTAGCGTTTTCTTGCTAGTTTCTTCTTATTTCCTATAATAATGATATATGCTATTGGTGGTACTAAAAAGCAAATGCCAAACAGTACCTTTTCCTTTAAATACCATGGAGTCGTCATTATTTTTCTACCACCTTATCCATTCGTACTTCCGCCTTTTACCCCGTGTGTCCATGCATTATGCAGGGCAGTAAGCTTTCCCATCAACAATTCGAAAACCCCTACAGTAATTTCCATTTCTAACAGCTTTTAATTTTACTATTACATTATTTGTAAAAACATACAAGCTATTTTTATGAAGAGAAACGGTCTTGTTTTTCTTCTATTTATATATAACTGAAAAAGTATTACACTAGAACAAAAATAGAGTTTATGGAGGGGTTATATGCTTTCTGTGGAAATAAGAAGGCCGCAAATATCGGATAAGGAAGAACTATTTGCTTTTTTTGATCTTGTTCTGAAAGATACATTTATCATAAATGGTTTAGTGGAGCTTACTGAGGATTATGAGCAGGAATGTAAGGAAAAGCGGGAGCATCTTTCAGCTGATTTTGCAAGCGGCGGGGTAGAGAGACATTTTTTAATTGCAGTGGACAAACAGAGTGGAAATTTACTTGGCTGCATTGCATATGGACCAGCAAGTTCCCTTATTGTCATGGAAACAAATGGAGCATTAGCCGGTTATATGGAGATTGGTACTGCTTTTGTGCATCCTAATTACCAAAATAAAGGGATTGGTACAATGCTACTTAACGCCATTATCCGTACATTGGAAATAAGAGAAATCCATCACTATTGTTTAGACAGCGGCTATGCAATTGCTCAAAAAATCTGGACGAAAAAACTCGGCGAACCTGACTATTTGTTAAAGGATTATTGGGGAGATGGCGCACATCATATGATTTGGAAGCGAAGTATAGAACGAGTGTAACCTATACTTTAAAACAGAATAGAGAGGAGATGGTTGGATGAACTTTGAAGAGCGTGTGCAAATGTTTGAATACAAGCTGAACGATACCGATGATCAAATAATTGAGTACATATTACAGAATAAAAAGGACTTTACTACTGATTCTATTCAAACTTCTGCGAATGCGTTGTATACGGTACCTAATACGATTACAAGGCTCTCCAAAAAGCTTGGCTATGACAGCTTTTCTCATCTGAAAAACAGTATGAAGGACGAACTGCAGGCAGGTGAATTATCAGAGCAGCATCATTCGCTTGCCTTTATTAAAAAAACATACGATCTTATTGATCGACCGCTTCTAGAGAAAATAGTGAAAAAACTTGGCTTAGCTAAAAACATCTTGTTCTATGGTGCCGGTGATTCTGCTGATTTTTGCGGCATGATGGTAAGAAATTTGAGAGTAATCGGAAAAAGCTCTGTCTATTTAAGTCATAGACACGAAATTTTTCATATGCTAAATAGTATGACAAAACAGGATATACTTCTTTTAATAAGCCTGTCAGGTGAAACACCTTTTGTTTTGGAAATAGCGGAGTTTGCTAAGGAGAGAGGGGTACAAACGATTTCACTTACCCATTTTAAACAAAACTCACTACAGAAATTAGCTGATTATAACTTATATTGCTTTTCTCCAAGAAGATTAAAAAATGGCTATAATATTACGGACAAAACACCGTTAATGATTGTATTGCAGGCATTGTCTGAGCATTATTGGGAAACGTTCAAGTGAAAAATACACATCTATCTATCATTCCAGTTTATTTTGTGTAAAAACAAGAAGATTAGTTTTAGCTTCTTGTTTTTTTGTTACGATAAAACTATAAATGAAAGCGATTACTATTTAAGGAGGTTGCTAATGTGAACTTAAGAGATTTAACATCTTTAAGCTTAATTACGACAGATAAGCATTTTGAAACAAAGCATCAGGCTATTAAGTTTTTGGCGAGTCAGCTTTACAGTGAAGGTAAACTTTATTCCGAGCAAGCCTATTTGCAGTCTGTACTTGAGCGGGAAAAGCAGTCACCGACTGGCCTTGATGGAGGTGTAGCCATCCCACATGGAAAATCAACAGCTGTTAAAGAAGCAGCATTTGCGATTGCAACAGTTAAAAAGCATATTGCAGATTGGGAAAGTGTTAATCCTGATAATGAGGTTAAGCTTGTTATCATGCTGGCAATACCGGAAGAAAAAGCAGGCTCCACCCATTTAACCATTCTATCTGAGTTTATGAAGCGCTTATGTGACGAGGATTATAAAAAACGCTTATTGACTGCTGCAAATTCAGAAGAATTATGGAAGCAATTGGACAATACAAGTAAGGATAGTGCCATAGAAAAAGAGACAGGAAACAAAACAATACTTGCGGTAACAGCATGTCCTGCAGGAATGGCCCATACCTATATGGCTGCGGAAGCTTTAATGAAGGCAGGTAAAGAGCTAGGAGTTAAAGTATTAGTGGAAAAACAAGGGGCGAATGGAATAGAAGATAAGCATACATTTACACAGCTGCGGCTTGCAGAGGCCGTAATATTTGCAAATGATGTTGCTATTAAGGAGGAACAGCGCTACAGCCACTTGCCTAAAGTAAAAACAAGTGTTGCTGCTCCGATTAGAAATGCAGCTTCCCTCATTAATCAGGCACTAGAAGCTGCAGAAAACCAACCAAAAAAAATAAATAATGATGTTTTGCAGTCAGAGGAGATTTTTGAAGAGGAGCATAAGCCATTTAAGATGGAAATTAAAGACTCCATCCTGACTGGTATTTCCTATATCATCCCTATCATTGTGGCAGGTGGCATGACATTGGCAGCAGCCGTGTTAATCTCCCAAGCCTTCGGTCTTCAGGATGTATATGCAGAGGAAGGCTCCTGGCTATGGCTGTTAAGGCAGCTAGGAGGCGGTATGCTTGGCCAACTGATGATTCCTGTTTTATCTGCCTACATGGCCTATTCAATAGCAGATAAACCAGGACTTGCGCCAGGTTTTGCTGCAGGAATTGCAGCTAATTTAATTGGCAGCGGCTTTCTTGGTGGTATGCTTGGAGGGTTTTTGGCAGGATTTCTCCTCAAGTTTTTCAAGCGGAAAATAAAAACAAATGGGATGCTTTCAGGCTTTGTAAGCTTTTGGGTGTATCCAGTTGCAGGAACACTTATAGTTGGAGCCGTCATGCTTTTTTTGGTTGGCGAACCGTTAGCATGGCTTAATGAGGGGCTAAACACGTGGCTTGAAAATCTTTCTGGTGCTAATGCGATTATATTAGGGGCGCTTATTGGAGCAATGGTTTCCTTTGACTTAGGCGGTCCTGTAAACAAAGCCGCCTACACATTTTGTATCGGCGCAATGGCGAGCGGCAATTTTATCCCGTATGCTGCCTTTGCGTCCGTTAAAATGGTGTCTGCCTTTGCCGTAACAGCAGCTACCATTATTGGAAAACAACACTTTAGCCAACAGGAACGTGAGATCGGCAAACAGACATGGCTGTTAGGCTTAGCAGGCATTACAGAAGGAGCCATTCCTTTTATGATTAATGATCCTTTGCGTGTCATTCCGTCACTTATAGCAGGTTCTGCTGTTACAGGGGCAATTGTGGCAAGTAGTCATATTGGATTGAATGTTCCTGGTGCCGGCATCTTTTCCTTAGCTTTACTGCAAGGTAAAACAATTTGGACAGCTGCGTTTATATGGCTTGGCGCTGCATGTCTTGGGGCATGTATTTCGACCATGCTTTTAATTATAAGCAGAAAAAGAAAGCTTCAGAGTGAAAAAAGTAATGCTATAGAAAATAAGGCATGTTAATTGGAGGAAAAGATGAAAAAAGTACATATTATACCGCATATGCACTGGGATCGAGAATGGTATTTTTCGACAGAGGAATCTCGTATCCTGCTTATAAACAATATGGCAGAAATCTTCGAGGTGCTAGAGGGAAATCCAGATTATCCAAGCTTCTTATTAGATGGGCAAACAGCTATTCTCGAGGATTATTTAGCTGTAAAACCGCAAGACAAAGACAGAATCAAAAAGCTTGTACAAGCTGGCAGACTTTTAATTGGACCGTGGTATACACAAACAGATGAAATGATTGTTGGAGGAGAATCCATTGTCCGCAATTTGCTTTATGGAAGGAAGGATTGTGAAGCTTTTGGAGAGGTAATGAAAATCGGTTATTTGCCAGATTCCTTTGGCCAATCAGCACAAATGCCGCAAATTTTAAATGGGTTTGATATTAAGCACTTTATTTTTTGGAGAGGCGCCTCTGAACGGCTTGGAACAGACAAGACAGAGTTTTATTGGGAAAGTGATGAAGGCTCTAGAGTACTTGTACAGCTTCTTCCGCTAGGATATGCAATTGGCAAATATTTACCGGAAGAGGAGGAAGCGCTTCGAACAAGAATGGACAAATATTTTCCTGTCTTAGATAAGGGAAGTACAAATGGCAGTGTTATTTTGCCAAACGGCCATGATCAAATGCCTATTCAACGGAATATTTTCGATTGTTTAGATACATTAAGAGGAATGTATCCTGACAGAGAATTTTTGCTAAGCAGCTATATGGATAGTTTTGCAGATTTGCCTCCTTTTCTGCCAATTGTTCAAGGGGAAATGCTTGATGGCAAATACATGCGCGTCCATCGAAGTATTTTTTCAAGCCGGATGGATATTAAAGCAGCAAACACGAGGGTAGAAAATAAAATCGTTGATATTTTAGAACCCTTAGCAGTGATTGCTTATTCATTGGGATTTGAATACCATCATGGTTTAATAGAATTAATTTGGAAGGAAGTGCTCAAAAACCATGCCCATGACAGTATCGGCTGCTGCTGTTCTGATAAGGTTCATCAAGAAATTATGAATCGCTTTGTACTTGCAGAGGAGAAGATTGACAGGCTGATTGATTTTTACAAACGGAAGATTACAGATGCAATTGCCACAGACCGAGCAGAGGATATAATAACAGCTTTTAATCTGCTTTCCTATGAAAGATTGGACACGATAAATGCTGTTGTCACAACAAAGGAAACAGCTTTTGTTCTTGAAGATGAGAACGGGTTTGAAGTCCCATTTGAGCTTGTTGAAAAAGTCAGCTTAGATCCTGGTTTAGTTGACCGACAGCTCGTTCATTATGAGAATTATGAACCCTTTTTGCAATACCATATCCAATTTAAGGCAACCATTCCTGCAATGGGGTACAAGGCATTTTTTATTGTGCCACAGGAGAAAGAAATGGAAGCAGCCAATACGGAAACAGACTGTATTGAAACAGACTATTATCGTATAAAAGTTAATACAAATGGAACATTAACCATTTTTGATAAGGATATTGGTATTGAACTCGAAAATGTTTTGTTGCTAGAAACGTCTGGCGATGACGGGGACGAATACGATTATTCTCCCGTATTAAATGAGGAGCCTTACATTCATAATAATGCTAATGCTTCGTTTGTAATGACGGAAAATAGTTATGGAGCGCAAATAAATTTAAAGGTCGAAATTCCTTTGCCGAAAGATTTGCAGGATAGGAGAAATTACATCAACAGCGTGATTACAGAGGTGGATTGGAACATAACAATCCCTTTTGATAAGCCTATCATTAATGTAGCTGGTAATATTAAAAACAACGCAAAGGATTACCGATTACGCACATACATTCCAAGTAAAATTGCAGCTGCTGTATCTGTTTCTGATAATCAGTTTGGGTCTATTAAAAGAAGTGTATTAGATTCGGCCATCCTGTCCTGGGAGGAAGAAGGTTGGGATGAGCGCCCTGACTCTATTTATCCGATGCTGTCTTACGTCAGCTTATGTAATGACCATTACACAGTGAGTGCCTTCACAAACAGTATTCGTGAATATGAAATCGTAGGAGCAGAGTCTGATACTATTGCACTCACTTTGTTACGTAGTGTTGGCTATCTTGGGAAGGAGAATCTGGTGCGCAGGCCCGGAAGGCCATCTGGAATAAAACTTCCTACTCCTGATTCCCAAATGATTGGGCAGCTTAAGGTAGAGTTTGCTGTTTCTACAAAAAAAGGCACACAAAACACAGGGCAACTTGCCAAAGAATATAGATCACGAATAGAAACATATAATAAAATACCGTATAATGCGATGAAGTTAAATGCGTCTGTCCAGAAAACGCCACTCTGTTTTAGCTTGCTTCAAGAAACAAAGCCTAGCGCTAATGTGCTAAGTACTGTAAAAAAGGCCGAAAAGGAAGAGGGGCTGATTTTACGAATATACAACCCGACTGAAAAAGAGGTCGTATCTTCTTTTACCTTAAAGACTGAATATAAGGATATCTTTCTGTGTCAATTAAACGAAAATATTATTTGTCCCTTAGAAATGAAAGAAAATACCATATCCATTTGTATAAAGCCAAATCAAGTACAAACCATTTTAATAAAATAAGGTAGAAAAGCCTTGTGAATTTAGTAAAACATAGTACGAAAAACGCCTTTTCCAAAAGAAAAGGCGTTTTTGTATAGTATACTTCTACGAATAGAAGCAATATAGGTAATATAGTATAGGACTTGGCGGGATTTGAACCCGCAAGATACACAAGCTGCTTCTCTGTTGGAACAACTTGGTTGCTCTATTCTTTGAGCTACAAGTCCTAATAATAGTATGAGGAATTAAAATATTTTTATTCTGCTTTTAGAAAAATATTTTTTTGCTAGATTCTGCTAAAATGCAAATACAATATATTTTAACTCTCCCTTTTATTCTGTTGATTAAAGAGAATTTTTGTGTTTTTGTTAAAGACAATATGAATTAGCTTTCGCTCGGTTATTTCTTGTTTCAGCATTGTAATAAATTCCATGTCTAGATTTAAACGCTGTGCATGTCTATAGGCAAATAGCAAGGATTTATCACTAAGGAGTCTTAAGGAAGACATACTAAACACCTCCTGTAGCATTATACAATCCATTATTTCCCTACTGCTTGTCTGCTTAAACCTCATTAACAAAATATAAGAGGGGGCATTTTTTACAAAAAAAAAGAGCTCAATAAGGGCTCCATACTTTTAAGGACGTTTTCTAAGCTTTCCGCAAGTTTTGCACTTGTCATTGTAATAATCAAATTTGTGGTACCTGCGAAAATAGCAAATAAAAGATTTAATCATAGAAATCCTCCTCAAAAATATTTTTGAGTATGTCTAGGCTTGTCTACTTTTATTGTAGCTCTTACTTGAAAAGAGAATAAGGTATATTTTTCCTGTATTAACAAAATGTTTTTGGGTTTAAAGTACTAAAGTATTTCATTTACTTCTATTGAAAAAAAGGGGAATAGCTGGATGTGTCGAATTAACTAATTTAGGAGGTGTTTACTATACTAAAAGAGAATTCTTTTATTAATGAAATGAAAGTATTAGCCAAAGCTCAATCTGAAGCGAAGGCTAAGTCCATTTTAATTATGAAACAGCTCCAAAGTGATTCAGCAAATAAAAGCTTACACCAGGAATTAAATAAGCTTAGAATGAAAAGCTATGAATTGCATAATGAAGAAAAAGACTTACTAGTAAGCTTTAGAGAGTATATGAATGTTATTGGCATCCGTTAAGATGCTTTTTTTGTGCAAATGGAAGAAAGGGAGCTGATCCTTCAGCTCCCTTTCTGGTTGTTATCTGTATTATTATCTTTGCGCTGTGTTAATGGGACATCCTTTTGCAGCTAGGACATGAAATTTCGTGTTCCTGTTTGAATTCAATGCGTTTAAAATCTCGTTTTTCAAGAGTAGCATATGGGTTATACTTGGACCCGCACATGCAATATTGCCTATCTTTTACGATATGACGAAGACTTGTTTTTTCATTCAAAACAGTTGGATAAAACATACTTTTCCTCTTTTCTAATTTATTAAGGCAAATTAGACAGGAAATGTGTCGTTTTTTATAGGCTTTTAGCGTCGGAGTTAGCTAATTGTAACTCCATAAACAAATAAAAGCCTCACATTCTTTATCTGCAACCCGGCTGCCATTGCTTTTGCTTTAGGCCCGTGGCTTTGCGTCTTTTACTTTCGTAAAATTTGCCCAAGTAAATTTTATATCATTATTCAAAAAATTGTCAAGAAGTATGCCAGTTGGTTCATTGTGAAAAATAGGTCTTTTTTAGTAGTTTTTTGGTTTTGTAATTTATACTTTTTTTTGATGTGGTAATAATGACTCATTTTTATGTTGGTGCATGCTCTTCTGCTTTTGCTTCCAAACGGCAAATAAATTTATAGTATTTGATTAAAATGATAAACAAAAATGGATCTAGCAGGATGGAGTACCAAATTCGCCACCAGCCATAATGAAAATAGCCCCAAGGCTCTGGAATTAATGTCATCAGCTCGTAAAGAACAATCGCACATACCCATATGCCGATATAGATAGCTTTTGTTTTGACCTTTTTTTTGAATGGATAATAATTCAAGAAAATAATATTTACAGGCGGCACCAACAAAAAAAGCTGTGGGATGGCCATCCAGTCTATTCCTTTTGATAAATACCAATAAGCATGGTATTTCAAATCAATGTACACATCAAAAACGAGCTGCAACACTATTGTAAACATCCACATATGCAAAATTTGGTTTCCTGTTAAACGCTTTTTCATAAAAAAGGTGACAGCATTAAAAATAATAATGGCAGCTAGCATCCCAATCATAAATGACTCCTTGTTGATGAAGATATTCTTATATTTTCCTATTCCTAGAAGAATATCCCTCAAGGGGTGTGTTTGTTGTTAGCTTGTTTTTAATCATCTCTTAGCAATTCATTCAACATTTTTTCCCGATGCTGCAAAAAGTATTTTGTGAGTCGATAATTGTCTGTTTGTTCATATTGTATTTCTGCTATTGTGCCACCATCAAAGTTCAAGATAGAAGCATTCGGATAGCCTAACAGGATAGGGGAATGTGTGGCAATGATAAACTGGCAGTCCTCATATTCCACTAAATCATGCAGGATACGGATAAATGTTAATTGTCTTTGCGGAGAGAGGGCTGCTTCAGGTTCGTCCAGCAAATAAATCGCTTGCCCATTGAATCGATGCTGAAAAAGGGATAAAAAGGATTCACCATGTGATTGCTGCAGCAGAGACTTGCCGCCGTATGCCCGGTAGTTTGTGCGTGTGAATGGATCTTTTTCCAGCTCATCCTGAAGTGTGGCAAAATGATAAAAGGATTCAGCTCGCAGAAAAAAGCCATTTGTAATTTTAGGCATCCAAGATAAACGAATATAGTCGCCTAAATCAGAGTGAGAAGAATGAACGTCGTAATAATTATTTTTTCCGCCTCCTGCCGTATGAAAACCGCATTTATCAGCAACAGCCTCAAGCAGTGTTGACTTTCCCGAACCGTTCTCTCCAATAAAGAACGTCACCTTATTTGTCAATTCCAATTCCCGCAAGCCTTTAATGGCTGGAATGGAAAAGGGGTAGCTGTTTACTTGCGGTATGTCATCTTTAAGGAGGGTTATTTTTTTTAGAAACATGTAAATTCCCCTTTCAAGAGCCTTCTGTAACCTGTTATTCGATAAGCAAATTGGCAAATCCTCTATTTTTTATGGCCGCCAAGAAGCTTGGCTCGATGTCTGGCAGTGCCGCCAGAAGTGTACGAAACAGCACGAAGCAGGGAGGCGGAACCGTAACGGTTGCGGATGCCATCAACTACATAGCCGATTTTTCTTTTTTTCCAGCTATTTGTATCGAATAAATCGAGCTGAACCTCATCGTCTCTTTCCAATTTTCCTATAGACAGAGAGATTTGTCGCACTGTTTGCCCATGATAATTCTCGCGCATCAGCTCGAGGCAGACACGGTAAATATCCATCGTAATATTTGTCGGGTTCTCAATCGTTCTCGACCGATGGAAGCCGCCGCCGAATTCCTCTTTGCTGTAGGAGAGGCCAAAGCTGATGGTTCTGCCTGCGTGATGATGGGCTCTAGCTCTTTTGGCAACCTCCTCGCACATTTCAAGGATGACCGATTTAATTTCCTTCTCGTCCTTATAGTCGCGAAGCAGTATTTGGCTTTTTCCATAGCTGATTTGCCCCTGCATAATTGGTGCACCAACTTCTGATAAGTCAATTCCCCATGCATGGTGATAAAGCTGGTTGCCCATTATCCCGAATTTTTTCTCCAAAAGGGACAGGTCGTAGCGAGCAAGCTGACCGACAGAAAATATCCCCATGCTGTGCAGTGTTTTTTCCACTTGTCGACCGATTCCCCACATTTCCCGCAATGGAGAAAGTGGCCATAGCTTTGCCGGAATATCGTCATACGACCAGCTTGCGATGCCGTTGGCCGTTTTTTTTGCAGCCAAGTCGAGGCACAGCTTTGCCATCAGCATGTTTGGGCCAATGCCGATTGTGGATGGTAAGCCGAAGTCTAAAAGGATATCCCGCTGAATTTGGGCTGCAATTTCCTCTGGTGTGCCCCAAACCTTCTCAAGACCGCTAACATCAAGAAAGCTTTCATCGACAGAATAGGTGTGGACGGCTGATGGGGGGACATACCGGAAGAACAGCTTGGTAATTTCCGTTGAGACACGGACAAACAAGCCCATTTTCGGGTTGTGAATGCTAATTCTCGGATCATCTGGTATCTCAAAAAGCCTGGAGCCTGTTTTAATTTTAAAATCACGCTTCATAGCGGGAGATGCTGCAAGGACAACACTGCCTGTTCGATCCGTATTGCCGACGACAGCAAGATGGCATGTAAGAGGGTCCAAGCCTTCATAGACGGCGATAATGCTTGCGTAAAAGCTTTTCATATCTACACAAAGAATGGAGCGATCTGGAAATTGAGAATAGTCGAACATCATGCAGCACCTCCTTGTTAATCTTTTTGAATGTTTACTAAGCTGCGAAAAGGAATAGAATGCAGACCGTCTTTAGTATCCTGTATGCGAATTTCCTGCTTTAGCTTGTCAATATAGACAACATGGCCGCTGATATGGCGAATCTCACCGTTTTTAAACATTTCGCACTCAAGCACCCATCCGTATTCCAGGCTTTCTAAAATGAGCATTTCCATTTCGTAAATTTGATCCTCATCCAGGATGGGCTGTGTTATTTTTTTGTCTTCCTTCAGTGCGTCTTTAATGCTTTGCACATGCTCTGGCAGCATCATTGCCGTCCATTTAATAGCCCCTCTGTCACGTATCATGAAAATCATCTCCTTATAGTATTTAATATATCAGAACAAACGTTCGTAATCAAGAAGGGTTCAAAAAAAGTCCTATTTGTAATATTAGGAAAGCGGAAAAAAACATGCAGACAATAGAAAAAGTAGCATCGCAAATAAATTTTATGCATCCAAAACAACTAAAATAAATAAAAAAGATGTGCAATTAAAAGGTTTACACCAGCGAAGTGATGTTATCTATTTTACATATTGTAAAACGTAAAGTGCATGCTATAATATTTCTACCTATGGTCAATAAAAGGAGCTAACTATGTCACCGAGAAAAGCAGGAAGACAAGAATTAACAAGAGACAGCATTGTATATAAAGCAAGGGAATTATTCATTGAAAAAGGTTATCAAGAACTTTCTGTGCGCAGCATAGCTAAGGAGCTTGAGTGTAGTCATGGGGCAATTTATTATCATTTTAAAAATAAAGCAGCGCTCTTTTATGCTATTGTTGATGAGGGTTTTTTAGCATTAAATAAACGTATCGAAGAAATTTTGGGTGAAGGACAGGAACAAGACAAACAAAAGCAGCAACGACTGATGCTTGCGTTCCTGGAATTCGGTTTAAACAATCAAAGCAAATATGAGATGATGTTTATGCAAGGGAAAAAGGAAGTGGGCGGATTATCTCGTGAAGCTGCCAATCATTCCTATGAACGGTTTGCACAGGCCATGCAGACACACTCGAGTAGTCTTTTAAAAGCAAGTGCTGTTATGTCTGCCTTTATATCACTACATGGCTTTATTTCTCATTATCATGGCATTGTAAAGGGATATGAGGAAGTAAAAACCTCGGCAGAGGACCATGTTGAATTTATTATAAAAGGATTAGAGAACGAGACGAAGTTTTAGCACTTTAATGAGAGGGCTAAAATTTTTTACGTTTATATGGACTTAAAGTATACTACTTAGCTTAAGCTGTTCCATTAATTCCTTTAATAAATTAAATATCGCATGATTCGTTGATGCAGGCGAATCTTCGACAGGAATAAAAATAGAAAAGGGGCAAAGAGGAAAAAAAACCTGCCTTTTTGCCAAAAACAGTAGAAATTTGCAGAGGAGATCTTATTGACGAACAAAAAAGAAAGCGTTATCATTAACTTGCATTTAAACAATAAAAAACCTTACCTACAAACATGCTCATCTAGAATCCTTACTCAATTATTGCCTCTCCTTTTTTTAGTTCTTTTCGTGTACGTACACAGTGCCTTCATCACTCTTATTTTTCTAGAATAATGTAAACGCTATCAATATTTGTTGTATCTGCTGAGCGCATATGGAGTTTTTCGTGTACGTTCACAATTACATAAACTTTTAAAGCTATTTTCATAAAAGGAGGTAAAACGAAAAGAAAGCGGTAGTTTTAGTGACGAAAAAATTTTCTATTGGGGGAAAACAAGATGAAAAGATTAGGTTATGGTTTTCTGGCAGCATCACTCGCCGCTCTTGTTTTAGCAGGCTGTTCAGACAAAGAGGAAAAGGCAGCCGTCACAAAGGATGGGAAGCCGCAGCTTACAGCACTCATAACAAAGCATCCATTAACACAGGATGTTAATAAAATTGAATGGCTCAAAGAAATAGAGGACCGTCTTGGGATTGATATTAAGTGGCAGGAAGTTTCGGCAGATTGGGATCAAAAGAAAGGGGCTTTGCTTGCTGGTGGTGATGTGCCTGATTTAATTATTGGCCCTAATGCCATAACAGATGCAGATTATGTGCAATTTCCAGGATTGTTTGAGGATTTGTCTGATGATGTTGATTCAAGTCTTCCAAATGTCCAGGCAATGTTTGATGCAAAGCCGGAAACAAAAGCAATTGCGACACAGCTTGACGGCCAGATATACGGCCTGCCTAAATACCAGAGATTTTGGCCTGGAACAGCTACAAGACAATTCATCAACCAAGAATGGCTTGATAATCTTGGCTTGAAAATGCCGACAAACTGGGATGAACTATATACAGTTCTTAAAGCATTCAAGGATGAGGATGCAAACGGAAACGGAGACAAAAATGACGAAATTCCAATGGACTTTTCACCAACGGGCACAATCGGCTTTGGCTTCTTCCAGCCAACTGTTCTGTTAGGAAGCTTCGGCATCACACTGACAGATGCGAGCGGTTCAGGCTACTATGTGGAGGACGGGCAAGTCAAAAACTTCCTAACAGATGAGCGCTATAAAGAGCTTGTCGAGTTTTTGCATAAATGCTATGCAGAGGGCTTGATTAATAAAGAAGTATTTACACAGGACTACACGAAATACCAATCATTAGCCAGAGGAGATAAGGACACAGCGAAGGTCGGCTATACTTTTGGCTGGGAAGTAACAGACAGATTCGGCAATGAGCTTGCACCACAATATGCTTCCATGGCGCCAATGCAAGTGACAGCAGGAGATGACGTTCAAGTCTCATGGGATTATGACTATAATGGCTTAAACTATGGTGTCAATATGATCACATTATCTGCACAGTCCCAAAATAAAGAAGCCGCATTAAAATTCATCAATGAATTATACGATCCTAAGGTGAGCATGCAGGTGCTATTCGGCTCGATTGGAACAAATATTGAAGAAAATGCAGACGGAAGCTTCAAAGTATTGCCGCCAAAAGATGAAAACATGGACCCAGGAACATGGAAATGGACAACAACATGGGCTGATAACGGACCAATGTATGTATCAGACGATTTGAAGCTGGAGCTTGGAACAGATATGCAGTCTGTCGGCAAACAAACAGAACCACTGCAAAAAGCATTAGATGCCATTGATGTAGAAAATGATGTTCTTCCGAGCATGTTTATTAAATACAGCAAGGAAGACAACTCGAAGCTTAGCTTAAATAACACTAACTTAATGAACCTTGCCTTAGCGAAATACTCGCAATGGATTACAAAAGGCGGAGTCGATAAAGAGTGGGATGCATATTTAGAGAATGCCGAAAAAACAGGGTTGCCTGAAAATATCAAAATCATGCAGAAATATTATGATGACTACAAAAAGAACCAATAAGTAACCATAAATGACGAAGGATGCAATTTGAGCATAATCCTCAAAATTGCATCCTTTTAAAAGGGAGGTAGCCTTGTGGCCTTAATCAATCCTCAAGCAAAAAAAACAGTCCCAGAGATGACGACGAAGCCTGCAAGAAAAAGAAATATTTTACAAAGCTTGAAACGGGATTACCAATTATGGATTATGATCCTGCCAGCGATTGTCATTATTATCATCTTTAATTATATCCCGATGTATGGTGTGCAGTTAGCATTTAGAGAGTATGACTTCACGAAGGGAATTACAGGCGGAGAGTGGGTTGGGCTTCATTACTTTAAGGAATTCATTAACAGCTATATGTTTGCCGACTTGATGAAAAACACTGTAGTAATCAGCCTTGCAACCATTATACTTGGCTTCCCTGCACCAATCATCCTTGCATTAATCATAAATCAAGTCATTTGGAAGCGATGGAAAAAAGCGATTCAAACGACCGTTTATTTGCCACATTTCATTTCGTTAGTAGTTATGGTTGGCTTGCTTAATGTTCTATTGTCCCCTAACTCAGGCGTTGTTGGGCATATTATGCATTCCTTCGGCTGGGATATTAACCTTTTGGCGTCAGAAAAGGCATTTGTTCCTGTTTATGTGCTATCAGATATTTGGCAGCATGCAGGCTGGAACAGCATCATTTATTTGGCAGCACTGGCAAGTGTAGACCCGCAGCTCTATGATTCTGCAAAAATCGACGGTGCAAGCAGGTGGCAAACAATTCGCTATGTCGACCTCCCGGCAATTGTGCCAACGATGATTATTCTGTTTATCTTAAGCATGGGGAATATCCTCAATACCGGCTTTGAAAAAATCTTTTTAATGCAAAATCCTCTTAATCTTCCAGTCTCTGAAGTCATAGCGACATATGTGTATAAAATCGGGATAATCTCAAACCAGTTCAGCTATTCTGCTGCCATCGGCCTTTTTAACACAATGATTAACTTCGTATTTCTTATCGCAATGAACTATATAGCCAAAAGGTTTTCCAATATTAGCTTATGGTAGGCAATTATTTATGCCTGCAAAAGAAGGAGGGAAGTCATGAAGATTTTCAGCACAAAAGGTAAAACAACGAGCGACATTGTTTTTGATACCATCATTTTCATCTTATGTTTATTTATCTTCTTATTGGTTGCATACCCGCTATATTTTGTCATCATCGCATCTGTCAGTGATTCAACCCTAGTCTCAACAGGGCAAGTGACGCTGTATCCGAAAGGCTTCAGCTTGTTCGGCTATAAAGAGATATTTAATGATTCAAGAATATGGGTCGGCTATAAAAACACGATTATTTATACCGTACTAGGAACATTGGTTAACCTCCTGCTAACATTGCCGGCAGCATATGTGCTTTCAAGGCAGGATTTTAAGGCAAGACGATTTTTGATGTTCATCTTTGTTGTCACCATGTTTTTTAATGGCGGACTTATCCCGACATATTTGTTAATGAAGGAGTTAAGCTTAATCAATAATATGTGGGTGTTCATTCTGCCATTTTCCGTTAATGTCTTTAACTTAATTATTACAAGAACCTTTTTTGAAAGCTCCTTGCCGAAAGAGTTGTTTGAAGCAGCACAAATGGACGGGTGTACACATTTTCAATTCTTCGGAAAAATTGCCTTGCCGTTATCAAAAGCAGTTATTTCTGTTGTTGGCTTATACTATTTAGTTGGTCATTGGAATGATTTCTTCACAGGCTTGATTTATATAAGAGATTATAGTCTGCAGCCATTACAAATTGTGCTAAGAGACATTCTTTTATCAAACCAAGTATTTGCCGAAGGGGCAGGTGCAGGTGGCGCTGCTGGCGGGTATGCACAGAAATATGCAGACCAGATCAAGTATGGAGTCATCATTGTTTCCACATTGCCGATATTGATTATTTACCCATTCATTCAAAAATACTTTGAAAAAGGGGTTATGATTGGTTCTGTAAAAGGCTGATTATCTATTCCGATTGAACAAGTGCCAAAAAAGTGATTGCTAGAAATCAATAGAAAAATGAAGCAAGAAGTGTGTAGGACATTCCTATTATAGGAAGAAATGGAATGGTATTATATGTATAATAGAATCATATAACTAAAACTATTTGCAAAGTTTCCAATTTTGCCAGCATTCCCTCACAGAATGCTGGCAAAAAAAGCTTGCAATAACAGCTAATGGAGGCATTATGAGGGTTACAATCAAGGATATCGCAAAATATTGTGGGGTATCATCAGGCACGGTAGATCGTGCGCTGAACAACCGCCCTGGCATTAAAGAAAAAACAAAACAAAAGGTACTGCAGGCAGCAAAGGATTTGAAATACCGTCCAGACTTTACAGCAAGAAGCTTAGTAAAGGGAAGAACGATGACACTTGGGATTGTGCTGTTTGATCTTTATAACCGTTCATATGCACAGCTTTTAACAGCAGTCGAGCTCAAGGCAAGGGAATACGGCTATTTTTTGTATATTGCTTTAACAGATAAGGATATGGAAAATGAAAAGCAATGCATTGAATATTTGGCAAATCATAAGGTGGATGGAATCATTCTTTTTTCTGTTAATAAAGGGACGGAGTTTGAAGAATATCTCCACGGATTTTCCATTCCAATCATCACCATTTTCAACTTCCTGTCCGCGGATTGGGAATATGTTGGCATACCAGAAAGGGCAGCAATGAAAAATGGTGTCAGCCACATTATTGATAAGGGCTATAAGCAGTTCATTTACATATCGCCACCATTGAAGTATAAGGGAATAACGAATATTTATACACAGGAAGAAAGGCTTCAAGGCTTCTTAGAAGCACTAGCTTCTAACGATTTGAAAGAGGCGGAGATTATTAGGCATAACGATTATCTCGATTACTTAGAAAAGATAAACTTCCGGCAAAGGGAGCGGACGGCAATTATTTGTTCTTGTGATTTATATGCATTAGAGGTTATGCGCTTTTTGAAAACCAAGGGCTATAGTATTCCTCTTGATGTAGGAATAATGGGCTTTGATAATATCGATGTATTGAAGTACGTTACCCCCGCTCTAACAACGATAGAATATCCTGTCGAGGCGATAGGCGATAAGGCGGTGGAAAGCCTTGTTCATAAAATTGAAAAGGGCAGTTACATAACCAAGGAGAATACGGAGCTTTCATACAGATTTATTGCTGGAGAATCAATCTAAAATAATGTAGGAAAGAGGCTGTTGCTAGTGAATATTATCGACAGTAAGTTTTATAGTGTCATAGACAAACTTTCCAATCTCTTTATTCTGAACATTTTCTGGCTGCTGTCATGCCTTCCCCTTTTTACCATTGCACCAGCAACCAGTGCGATGTACAGTGTGATCAGGCAATGGAAAATCAACGGTGATACAAGCGTTGTCCGCAACTATTTTCATTATTTCAAAGAAAATTTCAGGCAGAGCATAACAATCGGTGCCATTATGGCAGTCTTGCTTGCCGTGCTGTTTTTTAACTATTTTTATTTGAACCAAGACCAATCACTGCTGAAAATAGTGATGACGGTGCCTGTTTTATTGGTCAGCTTCCTCTTTTTGACCACTTTATTTTATATTTTTCCGATGATCTCCCATTATAAACTGCCAACAAAAACGGCATTAAAAAATTCTCTGCTGCTTTCCATGATGAATATTCATATAACAGCAGTTATACTTGTGGTATTCGGAATGCTGAGTGTTGTGCTTTTTTATATGCCATTTACAGGCATCATTATTTTCAGCACTGCTGCTTGGATGCATTATAGCTTATGTCATAAAGTGTTTGCGAAGATGGATGAAGCAAAGCAGTCAATTATCATAGAAGGTCCATGAGGGAGAACAGCTTCTCCCTATTTTTTTTGGTGAATTCTTTACCCACGAGCAAATAAGTTTGTTTCAGTTATACTTATTGTTACTATAATAAAGAATCTACTGTAAGAAAGGACTTTTGACATGTCTAACATAAATATACCTGTCTCTGTCTTAAATTTGGCACCAATTCGCCTTGGACAGGGAGAAAAAGAAGCCATTGATGCAATGGTGAATTTAGCACAAGCAACAGAAGATATGGGCTACTCACGCTATTGGATTGCAGAGCATCACAACTCTCCGACATTAGTGAGCTCGGCGACTTCTATCTTAATAAAACATACATTAGAGCACACAAAGAAAATCAAGGTTGGGTCTGGCGGCATTATGCTTCCAAACCATTCACCACTTGTTGTGGCAGAGCAGTTTGGAACAATGGCTGTCCTGTATCCTGACAGACTGGACTTGGGGCTTGGACGAGCGCCGGGAACAGATATGAAAACAGCCAGTGCCTTAAGAAGAGCACAGCATGATACTGTCTATACCTTCCCAGAAGATGTGCAGGCATTGCTGACGTATTTTGGACCAGAGGAAGAGCAGGGCTATGTTCGTGCATATCCTGGGGCCAACAAGAACATACCGCTTTATATTCTTGGTTCTTCAACAGACTCTGCTTATCTTGCAGCACAATTAGGGCTTCCATATGTATTTGCTGCTCATTTTGCGCCAGGGCAAATGGAAGAGGCAATCTCTATATACAAACGAAGATTTAAGCCATCACAATATTTGGCTGAACCGTATATGATTGTCTGCTTAAATGTCATTGCCGCAGAAACAGATGAAGACGCAAAAAGGGAAGCAACAACAATGCAGCAATTTTTCTTGAATGTTGTTAGAGGAACACGCACACCTTTAAGTCCACCTGTTGACAGCATGGAGGCAGTTTGGAGCATGATGGAAAGAGAAATGGCAACCTCCATGTCCAGCATGGCATTCATCGGCAGCAAGAATACGGTGAAGGAACAGCTAGAAAGCTTCCAGGAAAAATACGATGTAAATGAAATCATGGCCGTTTCTTATATTTATGATGAGAAAAAGCAAATCCGCTCCTACGAAATCTTTAAAGAGATTGTGGACGGCCGTTAATAAAAAAACAGACCTTCATCTTTAATGAAGGTCTGTTTTTTTATTCTTCTTTGTCAAACCAAAGCAGTTCTTTATCATCCACATCGCCATTATAGTTGATTAAGATTTCTTCGCCTGCTTTAATATCCTTATAGGCGTAAAAATCAAATGTATGTTCATCAAAATTAATATCATATACAGCATTTGGTTCATAAGCATGGTTAAACAGCATGCCATAGCCAAGCAGAATGGCAGTATGATTTATGCCATATTCAAATGCATAGTCAGCCAGCAGCGTTTTTTCAATATGCTCGTGCTGTTCGTTCGGATAGGAAATAACAGGAGCTTTATGAATAAGCTCGCCTTTTTTGATATCTTCTGTAGCGAAAACACCTCTGTTGAATTCCCCATCACTTATTGGAGATACTTTTACTTCAATCATAATTGTCTATTGCTCCTTTTTAGTTGTCACTTAACTGTACCATTTATTACTGTTAAAAGGAATGAAGAATGCTGGTACTTTAGTAAATTTATGAAAAATCAATAATCATAGTCCAGAAAGATGAACAAATTTCATATTTACGGTATAATATTATTCGTCTTAAGCATTGCTTAAAAGAAAAAGTCAAAATAAAATTACGTTAACAGGCATTGAAGAGCCGGCCAGTTGTTATCTATAATAGATAATGATGGATAAATCAGAAAGAGAGTGTTCAAAATGGGTCGTAAATGGAATAATATTAAAGAAAAAAAAGCATCAAAGGATGCAAACACAAGCCGTATATACGCTAAGTTTGGCCGTGAGATTTATGTGGCTGCAAAACAAGGCGAGCCAGATCCAGAATCAAACCAAGCATTAAAGGTTGTTTTAGAGCGCGCTAAAACGTACAGTGTACCAAAGAATATCATTGATCGTGCTATTGAAAAGGCGAAGGGCGGATCAGAAGAAACGTATGATGAGCTTCGCTATGAAGGATTTGGTCCAAGTGGTTCAATGGTAATCGTTGATGCACTTACAAACAATGTAAACAGAACAGCTTCAGATGTTCGTGCTGCATTCGGGAAAAACGGCGGCAACATGGGTGTCAGTGGATCAGTTGCTTATATGTTTGATGCAACAGCTGTTATCGGTGTTGAAGGCAAATCAGAAGAAGAAGTATTGGAATTATTGATGGAAGCAGATGTTGATGTTCGTGACATTATTGCTGAAGACGACTCTGTTATTGTGTATGCAGAGCCAGACCAATTCCATGCAGTACAAGAAGCATTCAAAAGTGCTGGTGTTACAGAATTTACTGTAGCAGAATTAACAATGCTTGCTCAAAACGATGTAACACTTGATGAAGAATCACAAGCGAAATTTGAAAAGATGATCGATGCTATTGAAGATTTAGAGGATGTTCGCCAAGTCTACCACAATGTTGATTTAGGTGAATAATTAAGCAAATGAAACCTTTCTCGTTAAGAGAAGGGTTTTTTTAAATTTATGAAAAATGCTGTGATACAATAAGGGTATATTTGGAAGATCCTTAAGGTAATAAGAGAATTAACGTGTAAAGTATAGCGATAGTAGGCTTAGGCGCATCGTTAGGAACTTTAATTTGCATATGGAACAGGAGGCTTGAATCAAAGACATCTGATTAAAGGAACATTTAATCGTTCGTATCAAGATGATAAGGAAGTCTTTGAGAATAGAGGATAAGGGGGAGATAAGTTGGCACGTCATTTTTATGCTTTTGGGAGCGGACCGCCATTTACTACTGAAATGGCGCAGCAATATGTGGAACAGACAAAAAGGGGAATGATTGCGATCTTGTTGGTGGATCGGGAAGGCTGGCTTGATTATATGCCTGACTATACAGACAAACTAAAACAATATGGTGCAGAAAGGTTTCGGTATTTACCGCTCCCAAGTACTACAGAAGAGCAAGTCATAAAAACGATTAAAGACAGTGGAGGCGTGATTATTTGCGGCGGAGACACGAGCCGTTATGCAGAATATATCGCTGATACTATTATCGGAGCAGCGATAAAAGAGGCGTATGTGCGGGGAGTACCAGTTGCAGGCTTTTCAGCAGGCGCATTGATAAGTCCGCAAAACTGCATTATTTCTAGTAAAGATAACAAAGAGCAGCGATATGTGGAACGGAATGGCATTGGCTTGCTTTTTAATACTTACTTTGCTGTTCATTTTTCTGAATGGGATGAAAAACCTCATTTACAAGCAATTTTCGCCAAGCATCCAACCGCCAATGTATATGGTATTGATGAAAAAACTGGTGTTTACTTTCATAATGGAATATTAGAGAGAATGGAAGGGGTAGGGGTCTATCAAATGCAAGACGGCATATGCAGAAAAATAAATAATGCATAAAAAAGAGAGTACAAGTATGTACTCTCTAGATTTGATTACTTTTCAGCTGCTTCATTTACCATATCTAATAATTCATTATAGCTTGAGCCTTCGAATTTAACACCGTTGACATAAATCGTTGGAGTTCCGGTAATGTTTAATTGATTGACATAATCTAAATCCTTTTGCAAAGAGTCTTTCGCTGTTTGCGTTTGGAACGCTTCTGTCACTCTTGTGATGTCTTCATCTGTCGCTCCAGCATCCTTCAGACGCTCTTTCAAGAATTCCTCTGTATATGTTTCTTCTGTTTCATTATCAGGCTGATTAGCGAAAATGGAATCATGAAACTTCCAGAAAATATCGTTGCCTAGTTCGCTATAAACAGTTTCGGCAAAAAGTGCCGAAGTAGTGGAATCAGCATGTATAAACGGATAATTCATATAATAGAATTTCGCTTTACCTGTGTCGATTAAGTTTTCCTTTACGACAGGGAAAAAGGATTCATTAAAGTTTTTACAGACAGGACAGCGGTAGTCTCCGAATTCTACGATACTGACACTAGCAGATTCTTCTCCTAATACAGGTTGATTTTCATAGTCGAAATCAAACCCTTTTTCAGGAAGATTTGCTAAAATGACAAGCCCTGCAATACATACGACAACGATACCGATGATCCAATAAATAAATTTAGAAGGCTTGTTCCCAGTTGATTGTGATTTTTTTTGTTTCTGATTCTTCGTTTTTGCCACAATGACTTCTCCTTTTTATTTAACAAGCATTTTAAACATTCTGTTCTTTCTTCCTACTTGATAGTATAACATTATCTACAGAATATGCCTGTTCTTTATTTAAAACTAATAATAGAGACATTGCAAGCAGTGATAGATCAAATTCAAATCCGCCCACTAAGCCATTTTGCAGGCTGACTGTCGCAATTGCTACTACCATAATAGCGGCAAACAATGCGGCAATAATTCTCGTTGCAAGTCCAAGGATAATAAGAGCACCACCAATTAGTTCAATTCCAGCGACAAGATAGGCAGAGAACCCAGGCAGGCCTAAACTAGTGAAGAATCCAGCAGTATTGTCTATTCCTCCCTGGAATTTAGATAACCCATGTGCAAAAAATATCACTCCAAGAACAACGCGAATGACAACAATACCGATATGTGTAAATTTCATTAATGATTTCCTCCTTTAATTAATTAGTGTATATAAAACACTACAAATGCAGTGTGTATATTTAGCGGATTATTTACACTACATTATGTAGTGTAATGGTGTAAAAAAAATTAGTAATGCAGCAGTTTAGAGAAAACTAAACTCAGCAGTGTAAAAATGGATAGGGAAGCAGCACTATTAACTAGCGGCCATTTTATTTTATTGCTCGTATTAGGCTCAATCATATTTTGAATACGGTAGTTAATTGAGCCGTCTGCAAACGAAACGAAGCTTGCAGGATGCTGCACTTGTTTACTGTTAATCATTTTTAACAAAGCACTTGATATATGCAATCTCTGTCCACTTTTATTGATTGCGTAATTATCAGCAAGCACTTCCCGAACGATTGAAAATTGCTGGGCCAGCCATTTAAGGATAGGCAGGAACCAAAGCACCTTAGCGAAAAGCTCCATCATAAAGGTTTTCATCGGGTCAAACTGGTAGGAGTGATGAAATTCGTGATAAATTACAGACTCCATTTCCTCATCAGATAGGATATCCCATAAACCAGTTGTCAGCACAATTTGTGGCTTCGTAAATCCAACAGTAATCGCAAAAGGCTGTTCGCACTGAATAACATGGATGCGGTTTGTCTGAAATCGACTATTCCATTCACGGCTCAACTCACTGCATGTCAGACCAGTTATCTTTGTTCTAAGGTTATGCAGTTTCTTTATTTGTATCATGCAAAACCATAACAAATGAAGTAGTGTAAAGGCGACAAATGCAAGCAGGATATATTCCAAAAAAGGAACCCCAAACATCTCAAACAGCTGCTGGCAAGCTTGGAACAGATTAAAGCGAATGTCAAAATTGCTTGTGAGCGAATAAATATACCATATCATCTGAAGGAGGATACTGCCGCTTATCAATACGCTGATCAGCAACAGGTAATTAGCATAATTTTTCGTCATTCTTATCGATCCTTTTTCCAATCTTTTATTTTTTGTTCCAGTTTTGCCACTAAACCTTCATCAACATTTTGCAATGCATCAAGCATATGGTTGACGACAACACTTGATCCAAACTCATCCATAAGCTCATATGTAAGCTCCTTAGACTGTGTATTCAAAAAGTCTTCCCGCGACAACATAGGAGAGTAAAGAAAGCTTCTGCCAACATGGCGTTTGTTAAGTATCCCTTTATCTGCCAAGCGGTTCATAACAGTCATAACGGTATTAAAGCTAACAGCTTTGTCTGTTTCTAAGTGTGTCTGCACACTTTTTATGGAAAGCTCTTCCTTTTCCCAGAGCAAATCCATTATTCTAGCTTCCAACGGTCCAAAAAATCGATTTAAACCTTTTTCATGAACTTTAAATTTATTTATCTTCATGATTGCTGCACCTCACACTACACATTGTAGTGCAGGTGGATATGGACAGTCAAGAAAACAGGTACAGTGTTACAAAACAGTAAAGAGTTCGTAATAATCAACTAATTTTTAATAGTATTTCATTTGCTTTCTGTTTGGAAAGCAAATGATCATATGCTTTATAATACAAGCTGAAAGAGGGCTTCGTCTTGAGCAGTGTCTTCCAAATAATGAATTCCCAAATAGGCAAACCCAATCTTACCAAGGATATTTAATGCTTTTTTGTTTTCAACACTGCTGGAGGCGATGATACTTTTCGGCTGATAAACTTCTGCTGCATATCGAATGCAGGCAACAGCAGCTTCAGAAGCAAAGCCCTTGCCCCAAGCGTCCTTCATGAAATGAAAAACCAGCTCAATATCCTCGTCAGCGGATTCTATATCAAATCCTGCAGCACCGATGAGCTGGCCAGACGAGATATCTTCTACACCATATACAGTAATGCCGTAATCCTGCTGTGATTGAGCATAGAAATCAATGACTTGCGGCAGTAGTTCTGCTGAAATGCTTCCGCCAGTATAGGCCATAACCTCATCATTGCCCCAAAACAAATCACAATTTTTAGCATCCAGAGCAGTCAATAAACGGAAGCCCAGCCTTTCGCTTTTAAAAATATAGCTCACATTCAAAACTCCTTTAACGAATTATCATATCCTAGAGTATCAGAAGTCGCACGATTCGTCCAAAGGAAAAAGGGATTTGTTAGTCAGTAAATTAGGAGGTGGTGTAAATGAAAAAAATATGTTAGCATTTTGCAGTATGCTCTAATATCTTATCAGCCAAGCTCATGATATCCCCTTCATACATATGGTAATGGAGGGATGCTTGGATGTATTCATTTTTCTGCATGTCATCATCGCTTATGTTTAACTCTGCAGACCAATGGATTGTCGGAATCGCAACAATAACTCGTCCATCCTCTGTATAAGTTATATAAAGCTCTGTATCTTTCTGGCCTAAATGTGTTTCTAATAAAATAGCCATAGATAAACCTCCTTTGTGGATTAAATCTATTATACTCCTCATAAAATACCATTTCTTGTATATTTGACAAATTTAATCAAAATGTAATGGAAATCGACTATAACCTAAATAAACCGAGGAAAAGCTATGTTTATTTTTACATGTTTAGCAGGTATGTTAGGAAATGGGGATAAAAAGTAAATGGGCTTGTTAATGGTTAATTCGTAAGATGGCTTGCCATATATATAAGAAAAAAGGTGATCGCTATAAAAAAATTATGGAAATTACTTTCTTTTGTTGGAACAGTTGTTTTAATCAGCTTCATGTTATACCAGCTAGAAATATTTCATGCAATAAGAAATGGAGAACTAAAGGAATTCACAGCTTATTATCGGAATAACGAAATTTATGCACTCATACTGAGCTTAATTATAATGGTTATACAAAATAGCTTTACAGTAATTCCGTTAATACTTGTGATCACAATAAATTATTATGCCTTCGGCTTTTTTTATGGTTTTATGTGGAGCTGGATTTCCAGTATTGTCGCAGCAATCATTGTGTTTGTGGCAGTCCGTTATTGGTTACAGGATTTCGTCCAAAAAAAAGCACATGGTGAGGCGCTTCGGAAAATTGAAAATAAAGGTGGACAGTATGTGTTTTATGCGAGGGTTTTACCATTTTTCCCTACAAGCATACTAAATATATTGGCGGCAGTAACAACCATCTCCTTAAAAGGATTTGTGGTCGGAACAGCTGCAGGCAACTTTTTGTACTTTTTTGTGTTATCCTTAATCCCATTTGGTTTTCTGTCTACCGATATTAACCCGATTCTCATTGTACTGATTATCCTTGCAGTGACAGTCGTAGTTTATTTCATTCAGAAGCAAAAAAAAGTAAAAGCAAAAGCAGCCAATAATGAATAACAACGAAAGCTGCCGATTTATATCGGCAGCTTTTTACATTTATGGTGAAATTTCTATAAAAAAGTGAAACTAAATGAACTTTAATTCGTAAATAATAAAAAGGAGGCTGAAAATTATGTATATTGTCATTATATTAGTAGGGATACTGTTTATCGCATCACTTTTCTCAAAGGGTTCAAAAGCATCTAAAATTTCCAAATCAACACACGCGAGCTACACACCATGGGATTTACCTGGAAACGGATATCATGATGGCGGTCACAGCCACCACCACCACTCGAATCATGACTGCGGTTCCTCATTCAGCTCAGACGGCGGATGTGGCGGAGATGGTGGCAGCGCATAAGGATAAAGATTCATCACAACAGTCCAAATTATGGGGGCTGTTTTTATTTTCTCCAATATCAACATTAGGAAGAAGGAAATAAGAGAAGCAATCAAGAATGCTTAGTTGAAAAACCTGTTTGAATCGAGCAAGAAATGACAGGCGCAAGGATATAATTGCAGCTAAACTGTAAGGAAGGATGTGATACTAGTGACATGGCTTGAAGGTTTGCAAAAGGCACTCCAATATATGGAAGAACATCTGGATGAGAAATTGGAGACGTCAGAAATTGCCAAGCAGGCTTGCCTTTCCTCTTTCCATTTTCAACGGACATTCTCTGTTTTGACTGACACAACGGTTGGTGAATATATACGGAGGAGACGTCTGTCTTGTGCGGGACAGGAATTGATGAATAAAGAGCTGCGGGTGTTGGACGCTGCCCTTAAATATGGCTATGAATCACCAGAAGCATTCACAAAAGCTTTCCGAAAACAGCATGGCTCAACACCGAGTGATATTCGCAACGGAAAGGGAAAGCTGACTATCTATAATCCTTTTTCCATACAAATTCTTTTAAAGGGAGCAGAACCAATGAATGTGAAAATTGTCGAAATGGAAGGTTTTCAAGCAATTGGCAAGAAGAGATCCTTTTCTTATAAGGAAGGAGAGAATTTTCGAGAAATACCGCGTTTTTGGAGTGAGGCAAATGGTGATGGTTCAACAGAAGCATTAGCAGCATGGAATAACGGCCAAATTAGGGGAATTCTTGGTATATGCACCGACACAAACAGCGAAAACAAGGATATGAATTATTGGATTGCAGCGGCCTCCACGAAAGAAGCTCAGCAAGGCTACGATACCATTACAATTCCACCATCAAAATGGGCGATATTCGCAGTACATGGAGCAATGCCTGACAGCATGCAGCAAACATGGAAAAAAATTTATGGCGAATGGTTCCCGACTAGCGGCTATATGCAAGTAGCCTCCCCGCAGTTAGAAGTATACGGAGAAGGAAACCCACACAGCGCGAATTATTATTCAGAAATTTGGATACCTGTTGAAAGACCATAAACACTTGAAGGGAGATTGCCATGCAATCGTTATTTGAATATAACTGGCAAGTAAGGGATGAGTGGCTGAAATGGTGTGAGTCCATTCCTGAACAGGAGCTGCTTGCCAAGCGAACAGGAGGCTTGCAAGGGATATTGGCAACACTTGTACATATTATTGACGTAGAGTACAGCTGGCTGCTCGCACTTGCAGGAAAGGAAACAGTAGAATTTACAGCTTTTGAGTACAATAGTCTTGAAAAGATAAAGACCTTATCAGATAAGGTGAAAGCAGAGGTTCGAGAGTTGCTGATTGACAATTTTTCTAAGGATCAGTCTGAAAGAATCAAAGTTTCATGGCAAGATGAAGCCTTCTCAAGAGCAGAAATTATCAATCACTGCATCGTTCACGAAGTCCATCATATTGGTCAGCTGTCCGTTTGGGCGAGAGAAATTGGGCAGGATTGTGTGAGTGCTAATTTTATTGGCAGGGGATTAAACTAGATTTTATTGCTTGTATCGTTAAATCCAATGGCAGCTACAAAGAAAAATAAATCTATTAATAGAAGTTAAGAAAAACTTAAGCTTCCTAATCCATAATGAACCTACATTACGAATTAGGAGAGAGATAAAATGAAAAAAATACAATCTATCGCAATTATTGCAGCAATGCTTTTATTACTAGCACAATCGATATTAGGTGTTACCTCTTACTTTAGCGCTGGCTCTGCACCAGAAATGGGGCAAATGAACGGACAAGCGCCTAGCATGCAAATGAATGGTTCCTCGGATAGTTCAACAAGTTCAACTAGTGATACGACGCAAAGCACGGACAGCACAGAAAATTCTGCAGCAGCTGCTGATTCTGGATTTGATCCAAGTCAGGCACAAGGTAATATGCCAGCAATGAATGGCATGAATGGTCCAGGTACAGGCGCGGAAAATAAGAGTGTGTTAGAATTAGCCCTTAGCATTGCTGGTCTTGTCGTTTCTGTTGGTGGCCTTGTATTAATGATGCTTGGCTGGAAAAAGACGAAGAAGCAAGAAACAACATCTATCGTTTAATAAAAAAAGCATTTCGCCCTATTGGCGAAATGCTTTTTTATTTGAGCAAGTCAATAATACGGTGGATAATAAGAATTGTAAGGATTGTAAGAATTGTAAGGATAATTAGGATAATATTGATTTGGGTTCATGTAGTTTGGAAACTGCTTATATGGATAAATGATCGTTGGATTTCCTGCACTAAAGCCTGCAGACGGAGCAACAAAGCCAGTTAAAGTTGCGGCTCCATGCCCAACTACTGGTGCAACATGCACTCCTCCTACTGTGGGGGCACCAACAACAACTGGAGCACCTCCATGTAATCTTGTACTATGAAACATAAAATCCCTCCCTTTACCTTTACAATATGAGGGGGATTGGGGAGAAGTATAGGCAGCCGTGTAAGGACAGGCCAAGAATTGTGGAATTAGTCACTTTATTTTGTATTTTACAATTGGATAGCCATGGCCTTATAAGAAATTTTTGTGCTAGTTAAATAGGAATGACCTAAATTCTCTTAGTTTATAATCTTGTCTATTTTGTGTCTTATAGATAAGATTAAGGTGATGCTTTATCACCATATGTTTTAAAAGTAGAAAAAGCGGCCAAACTGGCTATTATTACTTGTTCACAAATTTGCCACAAATATAAATGTAAAGCGCTTAACACATCTGTTATGATAAAGAAGGTTGTACCTATTTACATAGTGTTTTAAACACTTGTGAAAAAAAGAACGAAAAGGAGTTAAAAGCATGATACATATGAAAAAAAGAATTACAGCATTTTTAGTTACATTTGCAGCAGTATTTTTGATTGCTCTTCCAGCGAGCGCTCATGTAACTGTTAACCCGGCAACATCCACAACAGAGGCATGGGAAACGTATACGGTTAAAATCCCTGTTGAAAAGGAACTTAACACAAATAAAGTATCCATCAAGATTGCTGACAATGTAGATTTTAAAATGTATCAGCCTGTTGATGGCTGGAAGGTAACTACTGAAAAGAATGATGATGATAAAGTAACGACTGTTACATGGGAAGCAGAAAACGATGATGCGGCAATCAAACCAGGCGAATATCGTCTTTTCAGCTTTACTGCCCAAAATCCTGCTGATGCAGGTGAAGTAATTTGGGATGCATTCCAATATTACACAGATGGAAGCATTGTAGAATGGACTGGTGATGCAGATGCGGATCTTCCTCATTCTGTAACAGAAATCACTAAGGCTACAGCAACAACAGATAGCCATGGCCATACTTCAGATCATGATGCAGACACTGATGAGTCAGCTGACAGCGATGAAGACACTGCAGGTTCTTCAACAAGCAACGTTTTATCCATTGCAGCAATCATTATTTCTGTTATCGCAATCGTGTTAACATTTATAAGAAGAAAATAATCAGCGTTTTAAAAGGGAGTAGCATATGTCTACTCCCTTTTATTATGGTAAAAACAGCTAATCACTTATTACTTCAACAGGCAGTGGCGAAAGGGCAGTTGATTTGTCCACATAAATAAAGCTATTATATCTTTCTGAAATGCTGGATGGAACATAGTTTCCATATTGCTCATATTCAGGATGGTATACAACTCCAACAGCACGATGGCCGACACGCTCTTCAAACAGCGTTTTATTCTCCTGGGAAAAAATGAAAAATTTATCGTGGGACCCTGCACGATGAAGCATTTCCTCCCAGCTGCCACGCATTGCTTTCGGTAATGTCATTTTTTCATAAGGGGCTCCCCATTTGTCTCCGGCAATAACGGTACCGCTGTATGTCCCAAAACCAACGGAAAAGATATTTTCTGTCCCATATTTTTCACGGGTGATTTGGCCCACATTCACTAAGCCTTCCTGCTCCATTGTCGTTGCCCTCGCATCACCAATATGAGTGTTATGCTCCCATATTATTCCTTTTGCTTCACTGCCATAGAAGCTGCTGATATGGGATAAGGCTTCGACCATATGATGATCTCGAATATTCCACGATTCCTGATCATCTGTAATCATTGTTTTATAATAATTCTCCGCGTTTTTCGATACTAAGGCATTTATCTCAAGACTAAGCTGCTCTTCTTCGTTAAAATCACCGCTTTTGCTGTTAGCCTGCTGGATAGCCTGCAGCAGCTCTAGAATTTCTTCCCGACAGCTTTCGCCAAGTAATGCCGCTGACATCCCATATGTTTGGGCCTTTCTGTTATACGGCTCAAAGCATTCAATCGCCTTTAATGCCTTTTCCACATGAGGAGACTTCGTTTCTTGTAAGTAGTGAACAATTGCTTCCATTGACTCCCAAAGACTATACACATCCAAGCCGTAAAAACCAGCTTTATTGCCAGCTTCTTTATTGCTATTAAAGCTTTTCAGCCAGTCAAGCAAGGGGATAATTTCTTCATTTGCCCACATCCATGTCGGCCAGCGGTTAAAATGGGCCAATACTTCTCTGGCATTTGCAGCTGTTGAATCATTTTTCACATATTTATTCACCTCATAGCATGACGGCCAGTCGCCTTCCACTGCCACAAAGGAAAAGCCATGTTCCTGAATCAGTTTTTTGGTAATTTCGGCACGAAGAGAATAAAATTCAGCTGTACCGTGTGTTGCTTCACCAAGCAAAACATATTTAGCCTTGCCGGCTTCCTTAATAAGCGGTTCAAGATCATCTATCCCTTGAAAGGCTTTGCTGTGCTTCTGAATATTTTCTATATGTTCATTTATTTTTATAAGCATATTATGTCCTCCAAAACTGTGTTATAGAAATAGCTTGTTCGTTCCAACCGGATGTATGCAAGGAGGAAATGTTTTTGTGAATGCAGGAAAAATGACTGAAATCACCGAATAGTGCATAACAAACAATATAGAGATTGAGGAGAGTTGAAATGAAGGTAGCGTTGATCGGACTTGGCAATATGGGCCTACCAATTGCAGAAAATATATTAAAAAGCGGGCATAAGCTTGTCATTTACAACAGAACAGCAAGTAAACTGCAATCACTTGTGGAAAAAGGTGCTGAAATGGCAGTTAGCCCCGCAGATGCAGCACAAAAAGCAACTATCGTATTTACAATACTTTCTGATGATAAAGCAGCAGAAGCAGTAGTTTATGGTGAGAAAGGGATAATCAGTGGACTGCCAAAAGACGGAATTCATGTTTCAGTCAGTACGTTAAGTGTAGAATTAGCGAAAAAGCTTGAAGAAGATCACCAGAAAAATAGTCAAGCCTTCGTGTCTTGCCCAGTATTGGGACGACCTGATGCAGCAGCTGCTGCTGCGTTGCGATTACTTGTAGCAGGACCAAAGCAAGCGAGGGAGAAAATTATGCCAGTCCTAAATGAGCTAGGCAAAGATATTTTTGTAGTTGGAGAAAAAGGACATTTAGCCAATGTTGTAAAGCTAGGAAATAACTTTTTAATTGTCTCCATGCTTGAGGCATTATCTGAGGCATTTGTATTCGTTGAAAAGTATGGAATCAAGGCAGACGCCTTTTTAGAAATTGCAAATACATTGTTCGCTTCACCAGTTTATCAAAACTACGGGAAAATCATGGTAGAAGAAAGGTTTGAAGAAGCTGGATTCAAGCTTGCATTAGGCTTGAAGGACGTTAATTTAATGCTTGAAGCAGCGCATAATGCTAAAATCAGCCTGCCAACTGCCGAAATTGCAAAAAAGCATTATGAAGAAGGAATCGAGCAGGGCTGGAGTGATCTCGACTGGGCCGCAATCGTAAAGCTGCTTAGAGAAAAGAGTGAGCATTAAATGGACAGATATCCTTGATAAGCAAGGGTATCTTTTTTTTGAAACAGTTACCATTCCTGTTTGTTTTGAAAGGGTTTTCATTTATCGAGGGAGAATATATAATTGTTTGAAATTTTTTCAGAAAGGAGGATCCGGTATCGTTTTTTCAGTCTTTTAAAAAAAGAAATGAGGGGATAACGATGAAAAGAAAAGGAAAGGGCTTTAAACTGAAAATAGCATTACTTGTTCTGGTGGCTTGTTTATCTATCAGCAGTTCAGCATCTGCCAGCTTTTGGAGTTTGACAGGGGACCTGCAAATCCATGACCCTTCGATTATTAAAGAAGGCAACACTTGGTACACATTCGGGACAGGAAGCCCAAATGGAATAAGGGTGCTGAGAAGCGATAATGGAACAAACTGGTATCAGGCACCAACAATTTTTCCAACTGCACCCTCCTGGTGGGCCAACTATGTGCCTAATTATGAGAAAAACCAATGGGCACCAGATATCAGCTATTATAATGGCAGGTACTGGCTCTACTATTCTGTTTCTTCCTTCGGCTCCAATACATCTTTGATTGGTCTTCTTTCAACCTCTAGTATTACTTCCGGCCAATGGCGCGATGATGGGCTTGTCACACGCTCTGTATCCTCCAATAACTATAATGCAATCGACGGTGATCTTGTCATTGACAAGGATGGCAATCCATGGCTGTCCTTTGGTTCATTTTGGAGCGGTATTAAGCTGACACGTCTTGATAAGACAACAATGAAGCCAACAGGCAGCTTGTATTCCATTGCTGCAAGACCGAATAATAATGGAGCAGTTGAAGCGCCTAATATTGTCTATCGCAATGGATACTACTATTTGTTTGTGTCCTTTGACAGCTGCTGTCAAGGCGTGAACAGCACATACAAAATGGCCGTTGGCAGATCTACATCCATTACTGGACCTTATGTAGATAAGAACGGTGTCAATATGCTTAATGGCGGCGGCACGATATTCGATACAGGCAATGACCGCTGGAAAGGCCCAGGCCATTCAGATATTTTAAACAACAATCTAATTGTTCGCCATTCGTATGATGCATTAAACAATGGAATGCCAACAATGCTCATAAATGATTTGTATTGGGATTCAAGCGGCTGGCCAACCTATTAGCTTAAACTTTAGAAAGCAGCGGCTTTCAAACATATTTGTTTGAAAACCGCTGCTTTCTTTCTTTATAATGATTTTTAGACAAAGTGGTGATAGTTGACTTCCCATAACTTTCATGAAATAATAACTAACGAACGGTCGGTAGTTAATTTCAAAGGAGGAACAACAATGAATCGACATGGGTGATGGTGCTTGCCGCAGGCCTAATGGAGGTTGCTTGGGTGTCAGGATTAAAGCATGCTGATACTGCCTTAGAATGGGCTGGTACAGCGCTCGCTATTATAATCAGCTTTGCTGTGCTAATATATGCAACAAAGGTTTTGCCAGTTGGAACAGTCTATGCAGTATTTACAGGTCTTGGTACAATAGGAACAGTTATTGCAGAAATGCTGTTTTTCGGAGAACCGTTCCATCTTATGAAGCTGTTGCTTGTTATCGTATTGCTTATAGGGGTAATCGGCTTGAAGGTCGTCACAGATGAAAGCAGTTCAGCAGAGGAGGGCTCTTAATGGCATGGTTAGCATTAGTTGGTGCAGGATTATTTGAAGTGTTCGGTGTTGTTAATATGAAGCGGGCTGCCATGAAGAAATGGGATGCCATTATTTTGTTAATTATCGGGTTTGCCTGCAGCTTTTCCCTGCTGTCATATGCCATGAATACCATTCCGATGGGGACGGCCTATGGTGTATGGACGGGAATTGGAACGGTCGGGTCCGCTTTTCTTGGAATGTTTATATATGGAGAACCGAAGGATGCAAAAAGACTCTTTTTTATTGGACTTATATTAGCTGCTGCAATTGGCTTAAAGCTTATCGGATAAAGGAGGAAAAGAGTAAAGATGACAAAAGAAGATTTAAAAAAAGCGGCCATCAAGCATTTCACGCAATCAGGCTACGAAGGAGCATCACTTTCGATGATTGCGGATGAGGTCGGCATAAAAAAATCCTCTATTTATTCCCATTTCAGCAGCAAGGATGCCTTGTTTTTAGAGGTGCTAAGAGAAGCAAAGGCAGTTGAAATCCAGACGAAAAAAGCGTATTTCAAGGAATTTGCTAATCTTGGACCAGAGACTTTTTTGTATGAATATTTAGTGGCAGTGAAAAGACTGTTCGAAGAAAACCAGAGCTTGAAATTCTGGCTCAGAATGAGCTTCTTTCCACCGAGTCATTTATATGCTGCAATTGTCGAGGAAGTGGTTGAGGTCGAGGTGCTTCAGGAGAACATGCTTGAACAATCCTTTCAAAAATGGCTTGAAGAGGGTGTCATCACAGGCTTGGATGAAAAGACCCTCACGACTGCATATACTGGTATTTTGATGAGCATCATGGTGGAGCTCGTATACGATCATACCGAAAAAAAAGCCGAAGAAAAACTGGCGGCTTGCTGGAAGGTATATTGGCAAGCATTGAAAAAATAAAAGGCTGGGACATAAGTATGTGAATTTGCATAAAAACCGAACCAATTAATCAACCAACGATTAAATAGTTCGGATTTTTGTGTTTTTTAGTTTTAATACACTAATTAGAAAACTTAGTGGAATGGAGCGGAGGTCACTCGACTCCTGCGGGAAATAGAGGAAAGGATGAGACCCCGCAGGCGAATGCAGTGCACCCCCATTGTTGGACACCTAAGTTCAACAATAGGAGGTGCCTGGGTGGGTAAATTTAATGAATCAGAAAAACACTTGGTTATTCAGCGTTATTTAAACGAGAGGATTGGCTACAGGGA
>NZ_RZTZ01000025.1 GCF_004005475.1 Niallia taxi
TAACTTGAAAGGTGATAGTTACAGACTAAAAGAGAAGCATTTGAGTACGCAAAAACAGAAGGACTGAAAGGTCCTTCTGGGGAATTTTAAACCGGCGATTTTGAGGAAGTTTTAATCGGCCTTGACACATCAGAAAGTTACTATATATTTGTAATAATAATTTACTTTATAGTGCTTAAACAAAATTGCCATATTAAAACACATTATGCCCTATTACCTGATTCTTATTATTCTATACATGATAATTACATATTATTCTTTCGTTTTAAAAAATATCTACCAGTAAACATACAACTTTTCTTGAAGTTAATTAAAAATGATTATTCTGAATGATTTCCAAAATCTTATTAAATTGGTTCTATATTCAACACTACTTTTTTCCATCATATTATTTGGGATTTTTTTCATTTTTAGTTTTCCGCATTATTTTATGTACTCATGTTTTTTTCCTTTTGATTTTCAGCTATCGCATTTCAAAATAAGGATACAAATCTGATACCAAATTGTTTTATTTCGACAAGAAAATATTTGTAATATATACATGCACTTTGTAAAACAAACTTTAATACGAGGACTAAACTGCTGCATTTCCTCTATCGATTACCAAACAAGTAGATCCTAGTTCATTAGCAGTTGGACCAATATATAAATCTATAAACTGTGTTTCAAAATCAAAGTATTTCATACTTTTTGGAAGTAATTTTTACATGACTTACTGTCCACTATGTCTGCCCGGCCTGACTTGGGAAAATTTATTAAGAAGCGAACTCAGCGAAATTTCAAATTCAGTTAATCACACCCAGCTTAAGTCTGTTTGTACATCTCTAATATTATCTAACAAAGTAATAGATGGACGCCATGTAGAAATTTAGATTGTCGTATTGTCATTGCACAACATATTTTTGATTTCCAAGAAAAGAGTGTACTTCTGAATTCTAAATAACTCATCCTACGACTTTCACCAGCCCTGTACATTCGACTTGAAATCATAGTGTAATCAATTTTATTACCAATCTGCTTAAATTATAAGAATCGATTTCTCTCTATTAACACCATCCCCTTCCTTTAAAAAAGGGGCTATGTTTTCTACGAATTATTATGATAATAACTAATATACTTGAAGATTATTATCTATGTCTTTATTTTATTTTCACCCTAATCAATTTGAAATCTTCCTTTTTTTGTTGCGATAACCTTTTGACGAATTTTTTAATTGCAGGATCTTGCTTTTTGTTTTTAGTCTTCAATTTAAACACCTCCAATAAGTCTATAGATTAAGTTTCACCTAAATTAGTAAGAAATATACAAGACTAGTTGAAAAAGTAGTTCTAATCCCCTTCTTACTTGTCTATATATCTATTAAAGTGGAAAAGTGGAAAAGTGGTGTAGGTTTAATCCCCTCTTTTAGAAAAGGAGAAGATAGGATGGAGTATATTAATCCTTTATTTAAAGAACAGAGATTGATAAATGAGAAACAGAAACCAAAATTAATTACAGACAACTATGATGATAAGACAAAGAAGGCAAGGAAAACACGTATCGATAAAACACATAAGTTGAAATTTCCCGTTACAACAATAGAAAAGATGAAATTACAGTCTCTATGTAAACAAGTCCAGCGAGCTCAAAAGAACAAAGGCTTGGAACCAATTCAGCAAACTAAGTTAAACACTTTATTGCTACAATATGGCCTAAATAATCAGCATATACTGATCTGGGATTGGCCTTACCAGGATTCTAAACAATATATGCATACTAATCTTATAGAAAATTTATTTGAGCGTGAAATTGGTGGTCCTTTTGGTTTAGCTATCCAAAAAGGCTTATCTGAACGCAAAACGGTATATATGATCATAATGTCAGTTTTAAAATGGTTAGAGGGAGGCGGAAATATTGAACAAATCGTTTAGCGGGCTTAGTCTTTTAAACGAAAAAATGTCTAATTCTTATAAAGGATTATTTCAAAGTTTCTTTTCCTCAAAAAAATATATTAATGTAAAACTCCCCTATTATGACTATTTAAGGGGCCAGGTGTTTATCCAAGATCTTCGGGACAATTACCCAGAAGAAATGTCATATTCCTTTGACATAGGCGATTTAATTCATATGTTATATATGGATTTCTTACAACAAATAAAAAGAGGTGTTAAGAATGAAGATGTCGCTGTATATCTAAAACAAAGTATGGAGAAATACTTCCCTACCAAACTTATTGAGCAACGAGTATTTAAACAAGTAAGCCATTACTCTTTTCAATATGAAGATATGGAGGAATTCGAGGAAAACGAAGAAGATGAAGAAAAATTTGCTTATCTAGATATTCGAGCTGCAGAAAAAATAATATTGAGGGGAGAAATTCTTTTATATGACCTTTCCCCTTTCTTAAATGGGACAAGCGTGACGTTAGAACAGTTAATTGCTATCATTTATTTAGATTTTATAAAAAACGTTCAGGCTCATGGGAACTCAATTGCTGTACAGCAAACAATATTAAAAAAAATAAGTATTAAATAGGTTTTTAAAGGAGGAAGTTTGGTCATGCTTTTCCCCTTCTAAATTTTATTATGCGTGTCCTTATTCAAAGTTATGACTTATCTTAATTCTACAACATCTATTAGACCCCATATAAGTTTACTACAGACATTGGGTCTATATTGGTTACAAATATTTTTATAAAGTAAAGATATTACTTTGTAAAAAATATTCCAATAGTAAAAAACTTACCTGATCTAAATTTATTAATTGATGACATTCTCCTTCAATTAATAATGAGCACCATATCAATAACTGTTTGTGAAAGCCATCTGATATAGCCTTTTTACTTCTTATTTAAAAGGATAGTGCACAAGAACTATACTCTATATATTGAATAAGGTTATTCCACAATTTATTTAATATCTTGATGTTATTAATTACATTGAGACTACAATTAAGCCACTTGTACTCAAACATTAGATAATATATAGTGATTATTACCATCTAAAGCTAAATTGTTATAATGCATGCTTATTGTATGCAAGTTAAATAAAGTAATCTTCGGCGCATGCTTATTGTATGCAATCAAAGAATAGCTGTTTGTATGCAAAATGTATGCGTTCGATAAAAAACTTTGACAGGAGTATGCGATTTGCATACAATTATATTAAGCATTTATTAGCTAAAATAGGAGGTCATATAATGACAAGGTTTGTTTCAATTGATATTGGAAACGATTCGGTAAAAGGTTATCTAGGGAATTTAGAAAATAAAATATACATACCGAATGTAATTGCAGATTTAAAAGACCGTGAAATAGTAGAAATGGAAAAGGATATTCTAAATGCTCTTCATGTTGAAATTACCTCATCAGCTTTAAAACAGAAGAATGGTTCTTTTGCTGTAGGGAAGTTAGCTTCGAAATTTCCAAATAATGATGAATTAACACCAGAGCAAGATAAATCGGAAAGCGATCAACCTATTATTCTTTTGTTAACGACTTTAGCTTATGATGCTATATCTAATTTCAAAGAAGAGGAAGGTGTAATTGAGGCTACATACTACCTTTCAACTGGATTACCATTAGACGAAACAAAAAAAGGTAAAGCAAAAGATTTTAGAAAGAAGCTTAAAACAGCGCAACATGAAGTTAAGTTTTTAAAAACACCAAATTTTGAAAATAAAACAGTACTCATTAAATTCGAACAAGTATTAGTTAATACTGAAGGCTTCGCAGCATATGTAGATTTAACTACAAATGATAATGGTTCTACGAAAAACGAGGAGCTTTTAGGTAAAACTATATTAATTAATGATATTGGAGGATTATCAACAGATTCAGCAATAATTACAAAAGATGCTGAGGTTGATAACGAATATAGTGATGGTATTAAAAAAGGAGTATCTACATACCTTGATAATATAATTAGAAGGGTTTATTCAACTCATAAATACACTATTAAAAGTCGCCGTTCATTAGTTGAAATAATTACGAATAATGATCCAGAAGAGCAATATCATATTTGGGTAGATGGAAATAGAGTATCGATAAAGACAATTGTTGATGATGAATTATCAGTCTTAGCAAAAGAAGAATACAAATTAATTAAAGAATTATGGAGAAATGTTCCGGACATTCGTTTAGCTTATCAAATTGGTGGAGGTTCAGTGGTTTTAAAACCGTATTTAACAGATATAAATCAATCTGATAAAAATTACCCCCTTCGCTTTGTATCACCTGATGAAAGTGTATGGATGATAGCGAGAGCTTACTTTAAAATTTTAATGATGTATGCAGACAGCAAAGGTATATCTATGGACGAAGCAGCTGCAACAAGTGAGTGATAAACGGTGGATTTTTATGAAACTGGTAAAACAATATCTTTTCGTCTACCACAAAACACTCCAAATTCAGTCATTGAGCATTTAAACAAACGCAAAAATACGTTAGGGAGAAATTTCAGCAGAGAAATTGCACCTCTCTTTGTAAAAGCCATTGAGGAATCCTTGGAGGAAAACGGAGAAAAAACAGTAAGTATTCCCCTTCCACCTGATTTAACTACAGATCAAATAAATTGGATAAATTCATGTTATACAAAAACTCTCTTGAGCCAATTAATATATCATGTAGTAAATAAGCCCGGATCCCCTTTTTCATTTGGTGAAGATGTTCCCCAGGCTGAAAAAAAACCTATTGAAAAGGTTCAAGAACAAAAAAATAACTTTAAAGTGAATTCAACTACAAGTAGTTTTATTCAGAAAAACTTCTTGGACTTTGATGATGATGATGATTAATCCCCCGTCATAAAGATGGGGTTTTTTTTGGTTAAACTTTTCATTGTGAAAAAATGTAGGAATCTAGTAAAATAAGTTTAAATAGTCCATATATAAATCACATTTATAAAAACTTTAGAAAAAATGTGGAGCACTTGTGTTATGTGGTATATAAATACTCTACAACTATATAACCACATATGGAGCGAGTGTGGAATATCAGTGAACTACATTTTAATAGATATCGACTACATGTGTTACGTTTAACACGTGTAGCGTATAATGATTTTTTAGTTGTGTAATGTATGTATTCTATAGTTGAGTTACATATATTATGTGATGAGTATGTGGTGTCAAATCTAAGATGTTAATAACTTGTTGAAGTTGGTATTGCTGTTTGAATAATTTATTTTTGCAGGAAATGTAGATCATGTGTGTAGAGTAGACTACTTGTGGGCTAAAACAAGACAACAAGGAATCAGTTTTTCTAGTTTACATAATAATATTTAGGGGTGAATTTAATAATTAGTGAAGGAATTGAGGATTTGTATAACGAATAAAATTATCATATGAAAATAATTGGGCTTATTAGGTAACTTTTTTAGAAGAAACTATAAGAAAAGTTGTTCAGTATATGTGTTTTATAGTTACAATACATATTGTTTGTGGTCAACATGTATAGATCAACCGAATATTGTTAAGTTGTTTTGTGTTGGTGAATATCGATAATTAGTTTGATAAAGACGTAATATGGTTTATATGTGTAGAGTGGAGTACATATGGATTAAAAATATCAAAATGATATTAAGCTATCTAGTTTACATAATAATCAGGAGGGTTAATTTATGAATTATTGAAGGATATGTGTTTTACCAAAGTAAATAAAATCATCGGTTGAAAACGAAACAACACATATCGATATAATAGATAGTTGATTCAAGTCATTAGAGAGTAAATGAATTCATTAGATTGGCGTACTGAAGATACTAAGGATAAAGTTGTTCAATATATGTGATCCATATTAGCATTGCGAATTCTTTGTGGTGTACATGTGTAGATCAACCGATATATTGTAGTAACAAAGATTGCTGTTTAATCTAATTGATTAAGGTGAAATAGGGTTTAAATGTGGAGAGTAATCTATATTTAGACTATACAAATCATAAGATATTGAATGTACTAGTTTACATAACACCAAGGAGGGGTGCGTTTATGAATTATTGGAAAATAAGCGATTTTACAGAACAAATAAAATTATCGGTTGGAAACGAAACAATCCATATCAATACAATAGATGGTTGGTTTAAGGCATTGGAGAGTAAAAGGATTCATTATGTTGCTCGTACTGAAGATACTAAGGAAAAAGTATATGATGAATTAGACCTTGAAATTGCTATCTTTATAAGAAAGCGCAGAGAAGAAAAATGGTCTTTGGCTGCAATCTATGATGATTTAGGCAATCATTTTAGTCTAAGAGGATTTCCTAATAATGATGTAGGTCCTGCTTCTTTTGATGGTGATTTTGAATTATTAAAAACACAATTAAGTGAAGAATTAAGAAAGACATTTAATCAAATGGCTGTTTCACAAATTGAAGAAATAAAGAACCATTATGATTTGATAATTGAGCAGATCCCAAAATTACCATCACCAGAAGAACAAAAAGAGACAAGGTTTAAAGAAATGGTAGTAAGAAGAAGAGTAGAATCAGCACTAGAAAATGAAGCAATTAAATTGTGGACTACAAAACCTGACAGCGAGAGATTAAAAAAGGTAGGAATGTTTAGAAAAGAAGAAGATGTAATAAAAAGGAATGAATTTATTAGAAGATATATTAATGAGAACTATGAAAATAAATTAAGAAAGGAATTTGGAATTTAATCAAATAATCTATAGAGTATTGATTAAATTAAGGTGGAATAAATTTCTAAATACTACCATTATGGATTTTTGTTACCTGTAGGCGAACATTTTACAAAGAGTTTGCCTACAGGTATTTTTTATTTCATCTTAATGAAAGAGTGGAGAAACAGGTGAACATCTTATTAAGATAAATTGCGTAAGATGTTTCATAAAAAAAAGTTAAATAGAGTTTTATGTTATAGCCAATTTTAAATTCCTCAATATAGTAGGAATAAGTTCCCACTGGCATCTAAATTAGAACCATAGTTTGTTGAGAGGAACACTGGTTCTTGGAGAATAGAAGAAAAATTTTATGAAGAAAGAAATATAGTGCTAAAGATCATTTATCCGATTTTAAGGTCAAACGATCAAGAAGAATATGTATACAGGTACATGGGCAAAAATAGTTGAGATTAGCCAATCGAAGATAGCAAAGCTGTGAATTGATTTATGCAACCTACCTATAGGGATGAAAGTAATATGATTAAAGGACATTAAGCTACGATACCAGTTACTACACCAATCTCTCATGAAATGATTGGCTCTTTTGTGGCCGTCAAGGAAAACACTTCGACCGGTCTTTTTTTAGTTGTGTTGTGAACCTATAAAATTACCTGTTCGATGTGACTATTCCCATCCTTTTGTTCATTCCAGAGTTGGTGTTGGGAGGACTCTATATTTAGCGAATTTGTACTTAAAATAATGGTAATCTAACGATTCAAAAAAGACCCTTTCCAATTTAGGGAAAGGGCCTGGACGTGATTGAGATACATCTTTGCTTCTTTGTTTACAGCTTTTAATAAACTGATGGCCATTAAAGCGATTATTGCTGAAAATGGTAATGCAGCAATAATCATAGTATTTTGCAGGGCTTGAAGTCCTCCTGAGTACAGCAGTACAAGCGCCATAACAGTTAACATGATCCCCCAAATTACTTTCAAACGGTTACTCGGATTTTGGGAACCATTTGTTGTCATCATGCCTAAAACAAATGTGCCTGAGTCTGCAGAAGTAATAAAAAACGTGCTTATAAGAAGCATTGCCAGTATGGATAGAATTTTACCGAATGGATAATGTTCCAAGACTCCAAATAAGACCTCTTCTGTTGCTAATTTTGAAATTACTGCGCCATGTTGCTCTAATAACATGGCATTCCCTCCAAATACAGAAAACCAAAGAAATCCTATTACAGCGGGAATAAATAACACATAACCAACGAATTCCCTAATGGTTCTTCCTCTAGAAATCCTGGCTATAAAGACGCCAACAAACGGGGACCATGCAATCCACCAAGCCCAATAGAAAATTGTCCAATTATTGATCCAAGTACGATTTTCTTCATTAAGTGGAGCTATTCTAAAACTCAACTTTACAATTTCCTGGAAATAAGAACCGAGAGTATCGGTAAATAAATTTAATGTAAACAATGTAGAACCTAAAAAGAATACTAAAGCAAATAACAAACCTGCAAGAATCATATTTGCATTACTCAAAATCTTTATACCTTTTCCTAATCCTGATAGGGCTGAGAGCATGAACAGTACTGTAACAATCAATATTATAATGAACTGACTGAGGAAGGTAGAAGGAACACCATAAACGAAGGATAATCCACCATTGATTTGTACAGCTCCAAATCCAAGTGTAGTAGCAACACCTAAGACCGTAGCAATAACTGCGATAGTATCTATAGCTTTACCGAATCCACCTTCTGCTTTAGAGCCGATGATTGGCTTTAAAGTCGAACTGATTAATGAAGACTCTCCTTTACGGAACGTAAAATAAGCTAAACTGAGAGCAACAAGCCCATAAATTGCCCAGGCATGAATCCCCCAATGGAAAAAGGTATACCTCATGGAATCCTTCATCCCTTGGTTTGTAGCTAACTCTCCGGTAGGTGAACTGATGGCATAATGGCTAAGCGGTTCTGCTGTTCCATAAAATACAAGGCCGATTCCCATACCTGCACTAAATAACATTGCGAGCCATGAAATTCGAGAAAATTCAGGTTTGTCTTCCTGTTTCCCCAATTTAATTCGTCCAACTGGACTTACTAGTAAATAGATGCAAACAATTAGAAAAAAGGCAACAATTATTAAATAATACCACCCAAATGCATCTGTAATAAATACTTGGACAATGCTTGTCATGTTTTCCAAGAAGCTGGGAGCAACCACCCCAATTATGACAAGTAAAAGCAAAATTGCTACTGAAACGTAAAATACGGTAGAAACCTTCTTCATATATGTATAACTCCTAACTCTTTTCTCTATAATTATTGTTTGAAGATACTAAGTACATCATACCTATTTTTCCTATGCGCAGGCTAAAGGGTTAAGAAGTCTATTTATGCCTTCTTACTTCTTGAGATATTCAACTAAAAATGGAGCATCTATACTTATCAGAAAGGTCACGGACACTTGATCATAATCTAGGTAATAACCTCAGCGACAAAGTATATAGGAGATATAATGGGCGCGTTAAGTAAGTAGGGGAATGATTTGCTATTTAAAAAGTAAATATCGCTAAAATAGTACTTTTCATAATTTATTTACCATGTTCTAAAATGTAGTATAAAATTTTCATCTCTGTAGAATATTAAAATTAATCTTTATAGAACTTGATACTAATCACTTAAACAGCTTATACATTTAATTAGGGGGATGTGAAAATGGAATTTTCATTCATTTGGAAATCTGCCATTCTTATACTTACTGGTATCTTATTACTAAGGTTATCCGGAAGAAAATCTATTTCGCAAATGACTTTAGCTCAGACAATTATTATGATTTCATTAGGTACGATAATTGTACAGCCAATCGTTAAAAAAGTGTATTAAAAGCAATTGGTGGGGCAGCGGTATTTATTATTGCAATATTAGTTTTAGAGTTTCTACAAATCAAGGTAAATGGTATTGAAAAGTTCATTTGTAACCGTCAAGTAGTTTTGAACAGTTTTTGCTCATTAAGTTTGAACACTTTTTGCTTCAAAAATTGTTCTTCTATTTTTAATTCTATAACTCTCTCCATTTAAGTGAATGACTTCAACTTTATGAAGCAACCGGTCCAAAATGGCCGTTGTTATTCCTTTATCTCCCATCAATTCTCCCCATTGTTCAGGTCCTTTATTAGATGTAAGGATGATTGAACTTCGTTCATATAGGTCATTAATTAGGTGAAAGAATAAGTTGGCCTCCCGTTGATCCATCGCCATATACATTAGGTCATCAATGATGATTAGGTCTGCTTCTTTTATAGCTTTAAGTTGGAGTTGGGATTTACGGAGATACTCTTGGGATTTAAGAATATTTATTAGTTCTCCCATGGTGTAAAAAGAGACTCTATATCCGTTTTCTATTGCTTCCAGTCCTAGTCCAATCGCAATATGGGTTTTGCCAACTCCAGGTGGACCTAGAAGGATCATATTGTATTGCTGTTCAAGCCAAGTCAACTCTTTAAGCTGCTCGATTTGACGGGTGCTCAAAGATTGCTGTTCGGCAATCTTAAATTCATCGAGTGTTTTATAATAAGGAAACTTGGCCACTTTCAACCTCTTTTCCCTGTTTTTTTCCTCCCGGCGTTTCAATTCAAATGATAGTATTTCTTGTACAAATTCAAGATATGTCCACGAGTGTTTTTCTGCATTGCGAAGTAATGTAGGTAACTCATTTGCTGTTTCCGCCATCCGAAGATGGCGGAGGTTTTCTTGTAGATGCTGCACAGTTCCTGTCATTATTTGAGTCCTCCCATAATCTCTATATAAGTCGTTAGATCCCTTGTTTGTGCAGTGCCTTTTAATTCGGTGGAAGTCATCTTCATTTCTTGAAATGAAGGGGATGGGAATAATTCGTTTTCTGTTAATCTATGAAGGTGTTGAGTGACATCACGAAGATCATTTGCACTCCAAAGATGGTCTCTAACGCAGTGGGTAAGGGCCTGATCAATGAAAGGTCTGTATTGGTTAATCGTATGTTGAATAACTTGAAGTTGGTCTCTCATGTATCTTGGATATCTGGCACCAACCTCTTGGATGAATTGGTTTGCTTGTTCAGAATTGGACAATTGCCTTATTACTGTTTCTTTGAAAGCTTCGATCCCTTTTGACCGATCTCTTCCATGGTTTCGGTTCTTGATTAATTCTCCTTTTCCAAGGCCTAAGCGATGACGGGCAAGAATATCTCCTTGCGGAGTTGCTCTTATAACCAGCTCGCTTTCTTTTACTTCCACATAAACTGTATTGTTTCCCTTGGGCCGGTAGGTTCCTAACGGTAGGGAGTATCGGTTAGATTTGTATTTAATTACATTGTCCTTATGGACAGACCTTGTTATACTGTTACTTAGGTCGCTCTCCAAAGAGAGTAGAGATGAGACTGGGCTTAAGTGTTGCTTTTCCAGGGCGTGTACTTCTGCCGGTCTTTTTTTTGTAGTATTATGTACATTTTGATTACCTGTCCTATCTAACCAGGCAAGACATTTCTCATTCCAGCTTTCCAAGTTAAAGAATACTCTGTTCTTGGCAAAGTTGCCTTTGATAAACTTGACTACATTTTCAATTTTCCCTTTACTTTGAGGGTCTGATTTCCGACATAGGTAAACCCTGAAACTCCGTTCCTGTTTATATGCCTGAAAGTCCCCTGTAAGGATGATATCCCCAGCATTTTCATTCACTGTAATTAAGTGGTCTTGATCATATACGATTTCTTCTGGCATTCCTCCAAAGTACTGAAAGGCACTTTCATGGCATCGGATAGTGTCTCTTGTTGTAAACGGTCTATCTTGCCATTCAACATATTTATACCTAGAATGCGAAAGAACAAACGAGATAAAGTATAGTTTTACTTCTTTGTTCAGCGAGGTTTTAACTTTCATTTCTCCCCAGTCCACCTGCACCTGCATCCCCATTGGGAGTTCATCTACGGCTTCATGATCACGGATACGAATCACTTTTGGTATATGGTAACTATCCCTCAATTCACTGACATAACTTCTGAGTGTACTGCTACCAACTTCGATTGCTGGGATTTTTTCTTTCAACCAGTCTTCAATTTGTGCTGAAGAAAGATCAGGATGCTCTTTTAGCCAGACTAGAATTATATCCCGATAGGGATCTAACTTTTTACTTCTAGTCTTCAATGTTGAGACCCAATCAGTTGCTTCATCAAATGACATATCCAAATATTTATATACTGTATTTCTCGATATTCCCAATTTCTTGGAGATAGCTGCTATCTTAAATCCTCTTTTCCTAAGTTGATTTACTTCTATGTACAATGCTAGTTTTTCCACCTTTCCATTCCTCCAGCTAACACTATGTTGAAAATATCATCATAGCGTAACTGAGATAATTATTGATGAAAAAGTGTTCATTTTTATCTAGCAAAAACTGTTCACTTTAGTCTAGCAGTTACATCATTACAGGAAAATCAAAAATTGTCATCGAAAATGGACAAATAGATTATCAAATTTTAAAAAAATTGCGTATGACTGTAGATCAATTGGAAATGAGAATTAGAACTAAGGGTATTTCAAATATTAGTGATATTCAAATTGCGACAATTGAACCTAATGGTCAATTAGGATACGAATTAAAAAAAGAGGCTAAACCTCTAACTTATGGCGAATTTACTAAGTTGATAGGTGGAATAAATGGGAACCAAAATGAAAATAGCAACCAGGATAATAATGAATATAAAGAACCAAATATTTTTCAAGAGATAAAAAATACAAACACTCAGAAACATAATAAAATATTTAAATGAGTTTTGGTAATAATACTTTTGATATTGTTGCTATGTATCTCCATAACCCAATCCATAAAATTAGGCAATACAAACTGGTTTCATTGTAATTTTTTTATAACGATTAAGTACATTCTTAGAAAGGAAAATAAATTGATAGGCCTAGTCTCTGTAATTACAATATTTTATAATTACACATTTAAATTATTTGGGCTTTTACAATAGTGCTTCAAAATGTTTTTTTGTTTTTTTCTCTTTATTGAAATCAAATATATAGGAGGATAATGGTATTTTTATGAGCAAGTGAGTGAAACTGTCTTCTTTCGCATATTCTACATACTATCTATTAAAATTATGTTTCTTAATTGAATTCCTTACCACAAACAAAAAAAGAAATATTGGTCCATATTTTTTTATGGGTTATAGGAATTTTAGTTATGAACTGGAAATAAAGCATCAGCAAGCATTAAAGGCAATTTACATAACATTCAAATGTTTCATACAGACCAAGGAAAAGAGTTTGATAATACATTTATTTGAAGATCTTTAAGTACAAAGGGATTTCCATACGATACCGCCGATGCCAAGTTCAAAGTCCTCAAAACGGAATTCGCAAATGGAGCCCACTTTACTTCTCTAGAACAGCTAAAACTGGAATGGAATGATTATGTTCATTGGTTTAACCATAATTGAATTCATAGAACACTCGGTTACTTAACGCCAGTAGAATTCAAGAGACAGGCCTAATAAAAGTAGTCCAGTTTGGTGTTGACATTCCACATTTGAAAGATGGGAGGAAATATTAATCCTCACCTTTAGTGTGGTGCTTTTTTCTCGACTCAGACAAGGTCTAACCATTTCTCTACTTATTAGATAGTTAAAAATAAAAGAAAAATTAAAAAAAGCCACTTTATTTTTTATAGTAGTACAAAAGAGTTAATGAATTAGTTTTTTATTAGGGAACTTTTTCTTTTAATATTCGTAAGATATATGATAAAAGGGGTTTAATATTTTTAATTGGAGGTACTATTTGTTAAAAAGATCTAGAGTTGTATTTGGTATTATGGCAGCTATTTTAGCGGTTTATGGTTTATTGACAGACAGTATGGAGATTATGCCTTTTATGTATTTGTTATTAGGCTTAATGTTTTTAGTAATGGGTATTAGTGAGTATAAAGAAAAGCGGAAACTATCTGCCTATTTATTTTTATTTGTAGCTGGATTTAATTTATTTGGCTCTGTTATTGCTATTAAGTACCCTTAAACTTAATCCAGTATCATCAAGATTACTGATTTGTTCAAAGTCTTCTCATTGAGAAGACTTTTTTATTGCCTTGTATAAAGAGCGTAATATTAGAGAATATATTTTACTAGAAAACCTAAAGATTAATATTAAGAATCCAATAGTTATAAATTGAGCAGAGTTAATTTTTAATAGTCTCCATTTTCTTGTACAACCAAATGACTTAATTTTCCTTCTCATTTAACCTCCAGTAAGGAAGAACGTAATACAGAGTATTCGTTCATTTTTTTACATCTTTAATATTTAGAACATCATCTAATCTCCATATTAACTGTTATATATTGTGATTTCGATATAATTATGGTGCTTAAAGGTTTAAATATTTGGATGCTGGGTAACTAAATAAACAGGTATAATTGTTGGCCTTTTAATATTTATCAGTTAGCGTTTATACATTTGGTATTAGCGAGTAAATGGGACGATTTTATAGCTTTTTAATGTATATACCACCTTACATCCCCAGACTACGGAATATCCCCTCTAATCGTAAACATTTAATAAATACAACAATTTACCATGGGTTGTATTATAAGATAACATATAAATATTCCCATAAAATATCGCTTATATCGTTTGGGTTACAGATTTAAATTTCCAAATTATATTTTATCTTAGTGGTGATTATTGATTATTGATTATTGATTATTGATTATTGATTATTGATTGTTGAAGAAATTAGAAAACCATCTTTTATAAAAGTAATAATGTTATTCCTCTTTTAATGCACCGATTCAAATACTGATGTTTATCAGCGTCGTGTTCTTATTCAACTCTTTACCTATAAGCGAAAAACAATGATGGGAGTTTATAGTAATAAGACTATTCATAAATGACTGATACTTTAAATGTCGGCATTTTATCGGCGCATAAGCGTGCGGTATAGTATTGGAGCGCTCATACAGTACAGATTTTATCTTATCCACCATATTTTAGTTTCAGCTATTTATTAAATTTGAATTTTTCTGTTGGAAAAGTTACTTAGGCAAAATTATTGGCAACGAATGTATTGCTAGATGGGGATAGGGTTAGAGACAAAGTGAGGATTATAGAGGTTCTAACTGCAAGAGTGTAAATAAGTGCTACCATTTGTATATAAGCAGTTACCACTTATTTAGCTCCAACGGTTCTCAAGGAAATATAGAGAATTCTCTTATATGTGTATCAAAAGTAATGGAAGTTATGAAATGGCTTTATAGTCGTCATTTTTCTTGTAAAGTTAAAGGTATTTGGTTTTTATAATTTAAGAGTTGAAGTATGAAGAAAGCAACAAGTGTTTTTTGGATATCTTTATTGATATCTTTAGTATTAGTCGTATGGGGATCATTAAACCCTAATCATTTAAATTTAGTTTCATTAACTTTAACAAATAATATATTAGAAGACTTTGGTTGGTTTTATCTAATTTTAGTTCTTTGTATTTTATTATTTTGTTTTTTTCTAATGTTTTCTCGTTTTGGCAATGTAAAGCTAGGAAATCAAAATGAACAACCTGAATTTAGTCGTGCTTCTTGGTTCGCGATGTTGTTTAGTGCAGGAATGGGGATGGGGTTGGTCTTTTGGTCAACGGCTGAACCAATTTCCCATGCTTTAACTAATAGTCCTATGGCTGAGGAAGGAACAGACGAAGCTATTAAAGAAGCCTTAAAGTATTCATTCTTTCATTGGGGAATACATGCTTGGGCTGTTTATGGAATAGTTGGTTTAGTTCTTGCCTATTTTAAATTTAACCGAAACGCCCCTGGTTTAATCAGCGCAACCTTAATTCCTATTTTAGGAGACAAGCTTATGAAAGGTGTTCTGGGAAAGGGTATAGATGTATTGGCTGTTTTTGCAACTGTCATCGGAGTTGCTGCTACATTAGGATTTGGTTCTGCCCAGATAACGGGTGGCTTATCTTTTTTATTTGGATCACCTAATAATTTTTCCATTCAATTAATTGTTTTAGGAGTTTCCACCATTTTGTTCATCTGGTCTGCGTGGTCAGGAGTTGGTAAAGGTATTAAGCATTTGAGTAATATAAATATGGGATTAGCAGTTATTCTACTCATAATCTTATTTATTATAGGACCTTCTATGTATATTCTGAATATGTTTACTCATACTCTTGGATCTTATATTTCTGATTTCTTTAGGATGAGCTTAAGGTTAGCGCCTTTAAATGAAGGAAATCGGAATTGGATAAATAATTGGACTATTTTCTATTGGGCCTGGTGGATAGCGTGGGCACCTTTTGTTGGTATTTTTATAGCTAGGATTTCAAGGGGAAGGACAATAAAAGAATTTTTATTTGGTGTGCTGCTTCTTCCTACAATTGTTTGTTTTATTTTCTTTGCTGTTTTTGGAGTATCCGCTCTGCATATAGAACAGATGGGGATTGCTAAAATATCTAGCCTAAAAGTGGACCTATCTACATTTGGTATGTTGAATGAATACCCATTTAGTACGGCGATGTCTATATTGACGCTAATTGTTATAGCGATATTCTTTATTACATCAGCTGATTCAGCAACCTATGTACTTAGTATGTTGAGCACAAATGGTAATCTTCATCCTGAAAATTCGATAAAGATAGTTTGGGGACTAATCCAATCTACGATAGCAGCTATTGTTGTCTATTTTGGGGGAACACAGGGGTTGCAAAACATGCTAATTATTGCTGCGCTTCCTTTTGCAGTTGTCATAATATTAATGGGAATATCCTTTTACAAAGATCTACATAATAATTCATCCCAAAAAAGATAGTTATATTAATTGTATTGAGCAAGATTTCCTTCTTTCTTTTTGATTACCTTTATTATGAAAGAGAGTAATACTGGTATTGGACTAATTAAAATGATCGTTTCTATCTTTTATACAAACCCATTTATTACTGATATTATAGTAAATATAACAGTATAAATTAGAGTGACAAAGAGGGAAAGAACATTAATGCTTGAATGGCATTGGTTTTTAAGATAAAATAATGCATAAAAAAAGAAACTGGAATTAATTAGCATTTTAAAAGTTAGTTAATATTTTAAGAAATTTGGAGGAGCCTGTCACTAGGGGAAAACTATGCCCTAATGACAGGCTTTTTTGTATTTTTAAAAAAACTTAGTAGTGATACATGTGTAATGGTTTATAAAATTCGTTTAACTCTAACGTATTCTCTAGATTGAAAAGTCTCATTGGTATTTTGAAAAGTTTGTTCCAATTCGTTATTTATACGGATTATTTCCTCCAAGTTTGTACTGTTTTAATTAGGGAAAACTCTCTTTTCTCCTTTTGATCTAATTGCCAAAAACTCAGGAAAAGCGTTCAGCTGTTTAGGGTTATCGAACCGGTAATTTTATATTCCTTACGACTTTCAGCCAGCGGTATCATATTTATTTTTTAAGGATCCAACATACTCAAACCTGATTCAAATAAGGTAAGTGAAGCAGGCCAGTTTAAGATACGGATTCCAGATCCCAAAAAGGCTCCGGCCTGTTCTTCACTTCTACTATATAAAAAATAGTAGTCCAAACCAATCTCTCGGCCTGTACTACTAATCTTAGTATGTTTAGGATTTCTACCTCCTGTTGGATTTGAGTCAATATTTTAGACACAAAAAAGTTAAGTACTACGCTGATTGCTTCCTTTGATTTTCCACTGTCTGAGGAGTATTGTAATCCAAACTACTATGTATTCTTTTTCTGTTGTACCAACCTTCAATAAATTGAAACATCGCTAGTTTGGCTGTCTGGTTGTCTTGATATTGTACATGATTTACTTCTTCTTTCTTTAAAATAGCGTGAAAGGACTCGATACAGGCATTATCATAAGGACAACCTTTTTGGCTAAATGATTGAATAATACCACGAGATTGAACGTATTGCATAAATGCTGAGCTAGTGTATTGTGAACCTAAATCTGTGTGTAGAAGTAAACCTTTAGCTGGCTTTTGAGTAGAGTAAGCGTTTCCTAAAGCGGTCATTACTAAGTCTGTTGTCATGGAACGTGAAAACGAAAAACCTACAATTTTCTTGGAATGTAAATCCATTACGGAAGCCAGGTAACACCATCTGTCTCTTACCGTGTGAATGTAGGTGATATCTGCGACCCATTTCTCATTGATAGTGGTGGTCGAAAAATCTCTATTTAATAGGTTCTTGCGTTCCATCACTTTTTCTCGGCTAGAGTACGGACGGTATTTTTTCTTGGTTATCGAACGGATTTTTGCTTTTGTCATGAGTCGCTGTACACGTTTTAAACTCACAGAGAGCCCACTTGTTAGAAGTGTTCGATGTATTTTCGGAGCTCCATATCGTTCTTTACTCTCTTGATGGATCTGTATTATTTTCTTGGTTATCGCATGATTTTCACGTTCACGGGTGGACTCTGTTTTCTGTAAAGAATGGTAATAGGTACTTCTCGGAACAGCGAGAACATCACACATCATTTGAACCGAGTAATGTTTTTTGTGTACCTCCATAAAATCGGTAAGCTCTGTATCGGTTATTTTTTCGCGAATATGGCCATAGCCTTTTTTAGAATTTCAATCTCTTGTTTTAACCGAAGGTTCTCCTTTTGAATGGCAGCCAACTCTTTAGGAGTGAGGGATTCTTCCCCCGTTCCAATAGGAGTAAAATCCTTCATCCATTTATAAATAGTCACTTCAGAAACGCCATATTCGTTGCTTAATTCTTTCACAGAGGTACCGGAATGATATTAATCCACAACTGTTTTTTTGAAATCTTCATTATATTTTTTGCCTGTGTTATTACGTTCCATACGGACACATCCTTCCATGAATTACATTGTAAGGACTTAACTAAGTCGTGTCCATAAAACTATACTAACTCCAGGAGGAATCTAATTAATACTAATGCTCTTTTTTTATTTGGAGAGAGTCCCAAATTATTTGAATATTATTTGTAGAATGAGAACGCTATTATCTAACTAATTTATTAATAAAGAAATAATGAAGGAAAACTTGTTGAGTTTGATTGTTATTTTATGGATAATTTTGTGGAGAGTTAAGAAACTAATTTGCGAACTTTATATTAGGATTTATTTATGTAATAGGGGGGAAGTATATTTAAAAGAAATTTCTTCATTAGATAGGAGACAAATATAGATGCATGAATTCAATGAAATTTTTATTCAGATATTAATTTTACTTACAATATCATTAACCGTAATTGCTCTTACTAAATTAGTAAATAGACCTTACTCCATATCACTTGTTTTAATTGGTCTTATATTAGGATTAACAGAAATTCCTTTTCTAGAGGAAGCTGAACGTTTTATTGTTCAATCTGAGGTTTTCCAGATCATTATTATTTCTTTATTTTTGCCTATCCTTTTAGGCGATGCTTCTTTAAAATTATCTTTTTCTCAACTAAGAAGAGAAAAAGGAGCAGTTCTGGCATTAGCATTAGGAGGGACATTGCTTTCTTTTCTCCTCATTGGTATAGGGGTCAATTACCTAATTGGATTATCTGTTGTTGTAGCATTTACTTTTGCTTCTTTAATGAGTGCAACAGATCCTATTAGTGTTATCTCCATTTTTAAAACTCTTGGAGTGCCAAAAAAATTAGTTACTATAATTGAAGGTGAGTCTCTTTTTAATGATGGAGTAGCAGTAGTGTTATTTCAAATTTCTTCTTTATACCTGCTATCTTACCTGGAAATGGGATGGATGGGTTTAACAGAAGGTATACTACTTTTTTTAAAATTTAGTATAGGTGGCATTATTATTGGGGGTATTGCTGGTTTTATTTTCTCCCAAATAATCAGAGCTTATGATGATTTTCCATTAGAGATTGCTTTTTCAATTGTTATGATATTTGGTAGTTATTTTATAGCAGAGCATTTCCGAGTATCAGGTGTTATAGCAGTTGTAGTTGCTGGTTTGATTTTTGGTAACTACGGCGCAAAAGTAGGTATGTCTAATAAAACTAAGGTAAATATTGATTCTTTTTTTGATACAATAACGTTTTTTGCTAATAGTTTGATTTTTTTAATGATTGGACTGGAAATAAAAAATATTAATTTTACCCATAAGTGGGGTTATATCATATTAGCTATAGTGATAGTGCTTTTATCAAGAACTATTGCATTATATATAAGCCTGTCTGTTATTAAAGGATTTTCAGAAAAATATAAGGCAATACTTAACTGGGGAGGACTAAAGGGGAGTTTATCTATTGCACTTGCACTTAGTTTGCCAAGAACATTTGAAGAAAGGGAAGAAATTTTAATTCTTACCTTTAGTGTTGTACTTTTTTCTTTACTAATTCAAGGTCTAACTATTACACCACTTATAAATAAGTTAAAGATAAAAGAGAAAGAGGGTAAATTAGGTTAACCCACTATGTATTAATGCTTTTTAATATTTATTTTAAGTCAAACAAATAGGGAACATATTGGTCTATTCAACCAAAATTCCCACTTTGTTTTAACGTAATTAGATTTATCATGGGAATTAGTTCTGCAAAAACTAATGCTGTATTCCTTAAATGAGAATTATTTTTTATTTGATCTTTATGTTAAGTTATATAAGATAAATTGTACTACGTATAGGAGTGTTGGAAAGTATATGCTCCTTTCCATTTGGCAAATTGAACAGCAAATGATCCTACGCCACAAGAATATTGCTATGCCTAAGAATGCCCCACCCCATGAACCGGAATGATCCACCATAGCTGCTAGTGATAATTCTATTCCAGTTAATCCTGAACCATATGCTTCAGAGGTGAGGATAATAAAAGCTGTCGCAGAACATACTAGTAATGTATCGAAAAACACACCTAACCCTTGAATAAATCCTTGTTTGGCTGGATGAGAAACGGATGCTGTTGCAGCAGGAATTGGATCGCCGCCTATTCCAGCTCCATTGAAGAAAAGTCCTCTTTTTACTTCGTTAATAATAGCTGCAGTAATACCACCGCCAACTACTTACTCGATACCAAAGGCACTCTTAAAAATTAATGACAAAACATGTGAAATCTCTGTAATGTTAGTAATCACAGTAATCACTACAAAGACAGCGAGAAGAATATAGCCAAAAGCCATAAAAAGAGCATTAACAGAAGAAATATCAGCAATTCTTTTTATACCGCCAAAAACTACTAAGCTAGTAAGAAGAACTAAAATAGTACCAGAAATAAAAAGAATAACTCCAAAAGAATTTTCTAAAGCAACAGTAATGGTATTACTTTGAACTGGAACTGCATTAAAGGTGGTACCATATGACAGAATCATCATACCAGCAATGTTGACACTCAACCATTTTCTACTAAGCTGTTTTTCATATAGTAGGCAGGTCCGCCTTTGAAACGTCCATTATCTATTGGTGTTTTCTGGTGCTTTTTCTTTAATCTTCAGTAATCTGAACATCTCCTTAAGATATCTGGCTTGTGCAAATCTCGAACTATTGGTGAAATAAACATCTAATTTTAACAAGACTGCTATAAGCACATAACCCCAAAGTAATGTGTTCCCTCCAGATATTAATTTTTCAAAAAATACATGCAACCCCTCCCAAAAATTTATGCTTCCGATTATCTCGAAAGTTATTATATCTGCCAAATGAAATTCTAATTAAAAAACCCGTAAAACCTGCCCGTGTGTATTTTTGTGCATGCTTATAATCTCTTCCCTTACAAAGGATTATCGTCTTGTTAATTGCTTTTCATAAAATTTTTATTTCTTTAAAAAATTAGGAGTGAGATTAGTTCGGTTATGGAGAAGCATCTCATGAATTTTAATATAGGTTGGGAATCTATAGCTTAATTTGGGAATATGTGCATTATCAATTGATGATTAATAACTTTTTCTCCTATCTGTGTCATCTTCATTTAAGTAAGTATATTTTTTTAAGTACATAACAAGCATTTATTTTTATTTCACCAGAAATATTAAGTTTTTAGTAAGGTTATTTATAGCATGTTATGAGGATAAAACAGACTATAAACTCGTAAAATAAGAAGAGTTAAGTATTTAATTGTAGGGAGTTTGTGTTATGAAGTGGTTTAAATTCATTGTATATTTGGGTTTGCTTTTTCTTTTAACTGGGTGTTGGGACCGAACTGAGCTATCAAATGTTTCAATTGTTACAGGTATGGCTGTAGATAAAGGCGAGTCGTTCAAATATAGGTTAACAATTGAGACTACAGAAGCAAGAGAAATGAGTTATCAAACCGCGGTAGGATTAGCCCCGTCAACAGTTTCTTCGATTGAAGGGAATAATATTGGAGAGCTAACCCAAAAGTTTAATATTATAAATGCTACTCGTCCTATCTATTCTCATACAAGGGTGTTGGTACTGAGTGAAGAAATAGTAAGGGAGGGGTTGTTAGAATTCATGGACTTTTTTGATCGAAATAGAGAAATAAGGGGTGACTTTGCTATTGTCATTGCAAGAGGTTCAAATGCTGGTGACATCTTGAAAGTGAACAACATGTATAAAAAAAGTCCATCATTAAAACTATTCACTCAAGTCAATACTATGCAAAAAGATTGGGGAGGAGCTCCTGATGTTAATTTAAATGATTATACCCGAATTACTAACTCATATGGACAAGCACCAGTATTGCCAGCTGTAAAATTAGTTGGTGATCCTAAAAAGGGAGGGAATACAGAAAATATGAAGAGCATCGACCCAGAAAGTGAAATAGTAATTGATTCCATGGGGGTTATTAAGCTTGGAAAACTTGCGGGTTATACATCTTTGTATGAAGTGCGTGATATGTTATTTGTACAAAATAAAATAAAAACTACTGAAATAACATCTAGTTGTAATAATGGAAAAGGAAAAATTGGGTATTATATTACAAATTCTAAGACTAATGTTATTGCTAAAGAGATAAATGGTACTCCTAATTTTCATATTAAAATTAAAACAGAAGGTAATTTAGACGGAACTGAATGTTATCAAAATCTAAGTAATCCATATGCCTATAAAGAATTCGAAGAATCGATTAATAAAAAGATGGAAAAAGAAATAAAAGAATTTGTGCAAAGAACAAAAGAGGAATTGAACGCAGATGTTTTTGGTTTAGGAGAGTTTCTTAGAGAACAGGATTATAAGCACTTTAAAAAATATAAAGATACATGGGATGATGGGTATGCAAAAGCAAAAATACATGTTTCTTTTAATGCAGAGATAAAAAGAGCTGGATTAAGAAAAAATCGGTACATTTTAAAATAATTTTATGTTACAAGTAGTATCTGTTCAACTAGCTATAAAAGTCATAACTTGCTTAAATTCCCCATATAATTTCCTTTTTAACAATAATAATTTATTTATTGGACAGTTGCTGTATTAATAATGTACATGGTTTAATGCTATATAGTAAGTATATAACTGGAGCTGTGTTACTTATTCGAAAACCTTCTATAAGGTATACCAGAACATGACACTGGTACATCTGTTTTAATGTTAGAAAAAATAAGACCGTCGTAGTAAAAAGATTACTGTCAGTTATGTTCCTACACATTTGTAGAACCAAGCAGTAAGTAGCATCTGGTTCCTAAGAATCAAAGAATGTAAAACTAAAAAAGGAAAAAATGATAAGGGAGGTTGCCGTTTCTTTAACAGACTAGAGAGGAATTAAGTTATAGGAGTCTATAAGACTTTGTCAATCACTATTAATGGTCTATAAATGTGGGAGTAAAAGCAACTATATTATATTAGAAGTTATCTAATATAAAAAATTTCTATTGATATTAGATAACTCCCTAGACAAATCTTGTTTAAAAATGAAAGTGGCCCTAAAGAAAGTACATTTGGTTGCTCAAATTCACTTTTGCATTTAGATGAAGCTAATTTATGTCCTACCTCAAATATTAGATTTTAAATTTTTGAATCATTGATTGTAGTTCTGTTGCTAAATTCGCAAGAGTAGTTGCAGACGCTGATATTTCTTCCATCGATGCCACCTGCTCTTCTGTAGCCGCTGAGATATTACCAGTTTTTGAAGCTGCATCTCCTACCATGTAATTTACTTCCTGTACAGAATCGTTAATTAGGTTTGTATTTTCTTTTAATTGTTTTAAAGAACCAAACACTTCTTCAATTAATAGTACCAATTCATGAACAGATTTCTCTACATGTTTGAAAGATTTCCCCGCTTCGTTTACGATAGCTATTCCTGTCTGTACATCTATTGTTGCTGTATCCATAGAAGCAGAAGTAGTTTTTGTATCTTCTTGAATTTGTGATATAAGTGTAGAAATTTGTTCTGCAGATTGTGAGGATTGCTCCGCTAATTTTCTCACTTCTTCCGCTACTACTGCGAATCCTTTTCCTTGTTCGCCTGCTCTGGCTGCTTCTATAGCAGCATTTAAAGCCAATAAATTGGTTTGTGAAGAAATGTCTGTAATAACTTTTGTAATATCTCCAATTTCGTTCGCACGGGATTCCAATGAGCTCACAGATCTTGCAAGACTTATTACATTTTTATTGATTGAATTCATCTGTTTGGTGGCTTCAATCATACTGTCTGCACCTTTAGCTGATATCTTAGAAGCTAATTCCGCTGTTTCCACGACTTTTTCAGCGTTTTGTGTAATATTCACTGTTCCATGGGTAATATTACTTATTCCATGTGAACTTGCTTCTATTTGTTTCATTTGGTCTTCAGAACTCGCTGCTAATTGCTGGATAGTTTCCGAGATATGTTCGCTTGCTCTTGTGTTTTCTTCTGCACTTGCACTTAACTCTTCAGAAGAGGCAGCTAGTTGCTGAGATGTTTCATTAATAGTTTTAATTACTTCTCTAATACCATCAGACATTCCGTTAAAGCTAGATGACAATGAGCCAACTTCATCCTTCGAATCATATTTCGATAATTCAGTGAAATCGCCATTTTTACCTTTTTCCATTAAAGCCTCTAGTATTTTTATTGGACTAGTGATCATCCTGGAAATATAAATGCCAATTAAAATTGTTATTGTGATTGCGGATACCATAATAACAATAAATGTGTACAATGCGTGTTGAGCTTCTTTTTCAATCTCTTCAGAAATATTTTCGGCTGTTTTTAAATTAATTTGTCTCAAGGTACTCAGTTTCTCTACAATTAGTTCTTTTTTTGCCATTACTTCCTCAGCATATAATTGATAAGCTTCTTCATTTTTATTTTCCATTCCTAATTCAATTACCTTGTTGCGTGCTTCTCTGAACTCTGGAATAGCCGCATTATATGCATTAAATTCAGATTGTTCTTCCTCAGAAAGTTCTAAGTTAGCAATTTTGTCTTTATACATATCAATCTCTTCCAAAGAATCCTTTAGAGCATCCATAATTTTATTATTCTCTTCTTGGCTGGTAGTATTTAATAACTCGAGTACATAAGAATCGTTTTTTGTAGTATTTATTAACATATTACCAATCCATGCGTTTGGAATTAATCTTTCTTTGTACATTTCATTTGTATTCTTTGACGCTTGCTTCAAACCAACAACTCCATAAATGCCTACAGTTAATAGGAATAGACTACATAGAGCGATAAGTATAAATATCTTATGTGAAACCTTTCGATTTTGAAAAAACTTCATGTTGATAACACCTCTAATTTAAAATTTAATTCACTTTTGTATTTTTCCTTGAATCCATACTATCTATATTTTTTGAGCATGTGCCGGCATGTCAAAATTAAATGGAAAGGAAAAAAATACATTATAACCTTCTAATTATGTTATCGGAAGTCTAACTCTAATAAATAAATGGTAAATTTGACTAATTAGTTAACAAAATAGAATGATTCAATACTTTTAATATGATATTAACTGGGGGGATTTTTATTTAATTAAGAATGTAAAGGCTTAATATTCTAATAATATAAGATATTAATCTTCTAGCTTATCGATTTTATGGATGGTATTAATGAGTTTGAAATTGGTCAACATGTACCGAAATCCGCGCTCCACTAAGGGAGGGGTATTACTTTAGCCAATTGACTATCCAATCCTGAAGGGAATCCAATTTCTTCTTCATCACCAAAATTAAATTTTTTTCAATATCGTCAAAAATCATTATAATGGATTTGAGTCAATAATTTGGACACAAAAAAGTTAAGTATTAAGCGGTTCTTCTAATCTGATCCTCCATAGCTTGAGGTGTTTGATAGCCGATGCTGCTGTGAATTCTGTTTCTGTTGTACCAGCCCTCTATAAACTGAAACATGGCCAGCTTCGCTGCCCGGTAGTCTGTGTACTGGGTATGATAGACTTCTTCTTTCTTTAATATGGCGTGAAATGACTCTATACAGGCATTGTCATAAGGACAGCCTTTCT
>NZ_RZTZ01000026.1 GCF_004005475.1 Niallia taxi
TACGTATATTCCTACGGTAAAAGACGGCTGGTGCTATCTGGCCTCTGTATTGGATCTGCATTCGAAAAAAATTGTTGGCTATTCTTTTTCTCGTTTTATGACTTCGGAATTAGTGATCGAAGCACTTCAAAACGCCTGTTTTTCTCAAAAGCACCGAAAGGGCTTAATTCTTCATACCGATCTTGGCTCACAATATACCAGCAGTGAGTTTACTCAGCATGTCCAAAAATACGGTATCAGGCAGTCTTTCAGTCAGAAGGGCTGTCCTTATGACAATGCCTGTATAGAGTCATTTCACGCTATATTAAAGAAAGAAGAAGTCTATCATACCCAGTACACAGACTACCGGGCAGCGAAGCTGGCCATGTTTCAGTTCATAGAGGGCTGGTACAACAGAAACAGAATTCACAGCAGCATCGGCTATCAAACACCTCAAGCTATGGAGGATCAGATTAGAAGAACCGCTTAAATACTTAACTTTTTTGTGTCCAAATTATTGACTCAAATCCACCATTCTCACGAATGGTTATGTACTGAAAGTAAAAATTAATATTATTCAAGTTGTATTGATTCAAAAAGGTGATATAGCTAAACTTGAAAATGTAAGGAAGTTCATTTCGAATGGTGGTCTAAATTCAAATAAAGTCGGTTTAAAAAGTGCACTATTTGACTGGCGCCCACTACCAAGACGAAATGAAAGAGACAACCAATTTCCTTATAAGAATATTAACGGAAAAGAATACTTACAAGCGTTTCAATTTAAAGGGCAATCTGAATACCAATACAATGAATGGGTATTAAAACGAATAGACCTTTTTAAAAATATATTGAGTAAATTTAAAATTCCGATTTTATTATCCTTTGGCGATGTACAAACCAAATTAATATTATTTCAAAATATCTGTCCGGAAATTAAATTTAAAAGATTGGTATTAGAAGCTAGTAACAAAACTATTTATGTATCAAAGGAAAAGGTTGGGTCTAATACAACTGTAATTGTCGCTGAATTTTTAGATTATCAAAATTTAGGATATACAGGCACTAAGGAATTGGTAAAATACTTAAAAGAACATATTATAGAATCATAAGATGTAATTGTACCCTTCCAGCAGGTTGCTTGTAACTTGCTGGTTTTATTATTTTTTTCAATATAATTACCTCAGTTTAAATGAATTTTTAAATAGCCCTTTTTATTTAGCTATTTCATAAAATCTATCAATACTCTTCCTTTTTTCGATTACCTTCTTAAAAAAAACTTTCAATTTTTTAAATCTACATTTTCAACAGAATTCTCCTTTCATCGATCAGTAATAAAATTAGGCTCTTAGATAAGTTCCTTTTTACTAGATAAATAATTACTTCTTATTTAACCAAAAGACGGAACTCACGATTCAGAGTTCCGTCTAATATTATAATATGGAATATCCTAACTTATATCTTACTGAACTACTTACTGTCAAAATTTATAACCGTTAGCTACAATTACATAGCTGAAGATATAAATTGTTTATACCTTTGATTAACTTCACTAACTCTTTCATGTGAGCCTTTGCCAACAATTTTTCCATCTTCAATAAATAATATATTGTCACCTGGTTTAACTTCTTCTAAATTATGAGTTACTTTAATTACTGTCTTGTCTTTTGTAAGTTCCTTTATTGAATCTAACACTAAATTTCTAGATTCTATATCTAAATTAGATGTAGGTTCGTCTAACAAAATTATATCCGGATTTTTTAAAAATAGCCTAGCTATATTCAATCTTTGCTTTTCTCCTCCTGATAATTTGTCACCGCTCTCCCCTATGTGTGTATTAAGGTTGTTTTCTTGTCTATTAACAAACTCTTCTAAATTTGCATATTTTAAAGCCTGTCTTATTTTAGAATTTTCCACATTCTCTCCTTCAAGGCCGTAAAGCAGATTATCTAATATAGTACCGCTAATTAAGGTGGAACCTTGACTTACTATACCGATGTTTTTTCTTAGTTCATAAGTATCCAATTGATTGATATTGATATTATCTATTGTTATAGATCCACTCGAGGGATGATAAAACTTCTCCAATAGGTTAATTATAGTTGTTTTTCCAGATCCTGAAGGACCAACAATAGTTAAAGATTCTCCTCGTTTTATCGTAAAACCAATATCACTTAGAATTTGATTATTTTTGTATCCAAAATTAACTTCGTTAAAAGCTAATTCTTTTTGAAATCCAAATTTTGTATTACCAGTATATTCAACTTCATTATTACTCAATATGTTATTCAAGCTCTTAATAGCACCATTCGCTTTATGATACTCTCCTATAAACCCACTAATTGAACTCATTGGGGTCATCATTTGAAAGGCATAAATGACAAATGCAATTAATGTACTAATAGATAAAGTACCAACGGATATTCTATAAGCTCCATAACCAACCACTATTAATAAACCTAGGATAAGTAAAAAGTTCACTAAAGGAGCAACCAGTGCGAAAATTTTACTTTCATATAAGTTAGCAGAGTATAGTCTATTAATACACTTATACATTAAAGATCTTTCATGTTTTTCTGCCGTAGAAGCTTTTACCATTTTAATATTTTTAAAGGTCTCTTGAGTTTTTGAAATAAAAACAGATATTTCTTTCTGTTGTCTATCCCCAGTATTCTCCACCTTTCTCATAAGCGGGAATATGATACCAAATATAAATGGAGCAATCATTAGGATAACAATTGTAAGTTTCCAATCCAATATGATTGTTAATACTAATGCACCTAGTATCATAATTACTCCCGTAACTAGTTTTGGGATGTGGTGCGTTATTAAATCCTTAATAATTTCTGTATCATTAACTATCCTACTAGACAACTCTCCGCTATGGTAATCATCAAAAAAATCAACCTTAAAATAGATAATCTTATTGTATGTATCTTTTTGCAAATCACGGATTACCATATTACCAAATTTAGATATTATGTACTGATTTATTGCTTCAATTATGGACTTTATTATTAAGAATAAGACCAAACTTCCAACCATCCAAAAGCTTAAATCATTAACTGAAAATTTTTCAATAGTGTCTTTCACAAAAAGTGGAAATACTAGAGCGGCAACTGTAAATAGAATTGATACGAATATTATTGTAATTAGGAGTATTTTTTTCTTTTTATCATTAATTGCTAGTAGAAGCACATTATATGCATTCAATAGATTCACCTCATTAAATTAAGACAATAAAGTTTGATAAATCAAACCTTATTGTCTTTTACAGAAATAATCATTTAGTTTTCTTAACAGAAAAACCAGCTTGCATTACTACTCTTTTTACATACAATGCTTCCAGACGATTTTGCTTTTAATTGCACATCTTTTGAGATAGTTTCTTTTTGTAGAGATAGTACTTTATTCATTTATAATTCCTTCTTTCTAATGTTTTTTGAATTCTCTTAACAGAAAAACCAGCTTGCATTACTACTCTTTTTACATACAATGCTTCCAGACGATTTCGCTTTTAATTGCACATCTTTTGAGATAGTTTCTTTTTGTAATGATAGTACTTTATTCATTTTTAATTCCCTCTTTCTAATGTATTTTTTTGAATTCGCTTAGCAGAAAAACCAGCTTGCGTTGCTGCTTTTTTTACATACAATGCTTCCAGACGATTTTGCTTTTAATTGTACATCTTTTGAGATAGTTTCTTTTTGTAATGATAGTACCTTATTCATTTATAATTCCCTCTTTCTAATGTATTTTTTTGAATTCTCTTAACAGAAAAACCAGCTTGCATTGCTGCTTTTTTTACATACAATGCTTCCAGACGATTTTGCTTTTAATTGCACATCTTTTGATATAGTTTCTTTTTGTAGAGATAGTACTTTATTCATTTATAATTCCTTCTTTCTAATGTTTTTTTGAATCCTCTTAACAGAAAAACCAGCTTGCATTGCTGCTTTTTTTACATACAATACTTCCAGATGATTTCGCTTTTAATTGCACATCTTTTGATATAGTTTCTTTTTGTAAAGATAATACTTTATTCATTCTTAATACCTTCTTTCTATGGTTTTTATTTAGTTCTTTTTAAATGGAAAATCAGTTTGTAATACTAATTAAGGATTAACAATTAACAAAAGAACCAGCTAGTATTACTGGAAGGAGAACAACCAAGACTTACGCTTGATTTTAATGGGTTCTCTTTTCGTTCTCTCTTATCCAATTTTTGCAAACCGAGAACATTTTTCATTTTTCATCACCTCCTAAAAAACCATTGTCTTAGTCTTACAACAATTAAATCTATAAATATACAAATTATATAAATGCTAAATTTAACAAATATAGTTAAATTTTACATTTTTAAAATTAACCTACCCACCTAAGATGGATAACTCAGGCCTTTTATTTGACAATTCCCCATTAAAGTTTGAAGAATTAAATAGCTTATCTAAATTGAGTAAAGGTAACCATGAATAGTTTCTGTTTTCTAAAATATCATGTACTGTTAACAATAAACCTGAAGAACCCGACATAATATCACCCGAAAGTCTAAAACATGAATCACCAGGAACAAATATACAGTCATCTTTCTCTAATAAGTGTAAATTAAGTGTGAATAAGGCGGATTTTACCAAATTATTTTCTTGAGTATATAATTCTATTAGATTTGCAATAGCTAAAATTCCAGTAGTACCCTGAAATAATCCTGCATTAAAAAAACATTTACTTTTTGGTATTTTACTAATACCATCAATTTCTTTCTTCCATTTCTGCATTTCTGAAGTTAGTTCGAATTCTACAATAGGGATAGCTAAGCCACTTCCACCGCTAGCAAGATACGGTAATATCCTATAGTCATCATCAATCTGATATAAACCATCACTATCAAATAAACCTAATTTTAGTTCCTTTTCTAATGCTTGTTCTGATAATAATAACCATTTCTCGTCTCTTGTTTTTTTATACAGTGCAGAAAAATACAAAGAAACACCCGACCAACTGGTCATAATTCCTTTATCAACAACATCATAATCAAAAGTTATGATCGGCACATTAGAGTTGAGTTTTTCTGCTAATAGCTCTCCGATATGAAGACAATTATCTAGGTACTTAGGATCATCTACTTCATAACTAAATCCTAAGTATGCTAAACCGATTCCACTTAATCCTGAAACAATAGATACATCTTCCATTTGTTCAAAATTGTTCACAGAATCGAATAGAGATTTTGCCTTTTCAACATACCCAAGTTCCCATAAAACTGTTGCTACTCCCATCTTACCGGTAAATAAACCATCTTCTAATTGAACAAGGTCTTTAATATCTTGTTTATCAAGCCAATCCTTTACTTTTTGATCTATCCCACCTGTTCTATGTAATGCCATTGCAATACCAAAACCACCAGTCAAAACATTCGTCATTCCTGATTCCATTTCAAATTGCCTAATGTCTCCTGGTAATAGTCTATCTTCATTTTTTGTGTCTTTAATGATTGCATTTCGTAGTTTAGTTTTCAAATCTGATAAATTAAACTCTTGTTTTAGAAAACCATTTGTACTCAGTAACTCATCCATTGGCCTTGATTGATGAAATTTGCATATAGATTCTACCTTTTCTATAATTTCTTTTGCTTTTATTCCAAATTCAACTTCAATCCAACTACTATGAATAGCCTCCATATTCCAAGATATATCTTGCACGTTACCAATTGGTAAAAATAATTGTTTTGCTATCCTTAATAACGCAAACCAATCACTTTGTTCTTTATTCATTTCTTGATTTCCTATGAAACCAGGAGTCATTAATCCAGAAAGAGAATCATTTGTAGTACTCGCTGTTTCAAAATCTATTAATCGAACTTGTTCATTTGGAGTTATGATGACATTTGCAGGTTGTAAGTCACCCATTCCCACATTATTTATATGTATTTCTTCTATCGCCTCAATAAGTTGATTGATAATATTTATACACGAGCTAGTATACGACTCATTTTTTTGAGTACTGCTAAAAGGATAGTTCTTAACAATCCACTCTGACAGTGAATCACCTTCTATATACTCCTCTTCTATAAAATAATGTTCCCAAGCACAAAAGGAACTTATCTTTTTAACAGGGTATTTTGTCTTTTCTAATTTATCTAGTGTCGCACTTTCATTCTCTATCCTAGAAAATGCATCTCTTCCTTGTGCATCTACTGCAGCATGAGGTCTTCCTTCTTTTAGAATAACCTTCATATTACTTTTATTTTCACAGATATATACTCCGCCTCCATTACTAAAATGCAAAGCTTCTTTTATATCATAAGCATCTAGGGGAGAGGTAGTATCGGACTGATCTAGTACTTTATCCATCTTAATAATTTCTAGTGGTTCTTCTACAAAGTCAGGAAGATAATAATAAGGAACCCTTTTATCTTCTATAAGTTCGCCTTGTAAATTTTCAATTGCATCGACTTTTTTCCCATCTATCCATGTAGTTCTAGGTATAAAAGCTCCATATCTGAAATAAACATTAGAATGATACCATCTTTTATCATTTAGAATATAGGGCCCTGGTTTTAATTGGGATAAATTCTTCTCTAGCAAACTTAATAATTCAATAAATTGATCAGTATTCTTAGGATATATAGTTATAAACTTCCCTGACGAACCTCTATCTCCATACTTTGAATCTTTCAGCAATAGCTCTGTATTACTTTTAACGTATTTAAATGAAATATCTCTTTCTATCATTAGTTTAGAGACAATATTTAAAGTCTTTTGTGCTTCTTTCATAGTCGTACTAATATGAATTTTCCAACCCTGGTAGGGTAATTGTTCTCCATTTTTCGCCAATACATTTGTCCAATGTTCACCAGCAATTAATGCATAATTATCTGGTAAACTTTCTAATTTAAATAATCCTTGATCGACTTCACTTGCAACATTATAGTAATAACCTTTATTTATGTACTTTATATATCTGTGATCCATATGAACACCTCGATTTAAGCACAAATTAACCTAATTAATTTGTGCTTAATTTATAATAATTATCTAGGACTAACACAAAAGAAAATACTTAAACTACTGTGTTTCTTACAATTCACACTAACATTTGAACCAATCGGTTCGTCACTTTTTTTATAGTTTTTTAAACTTTGTAATGATAAAACATCTGCTCTAGACATTTATAACACCTCCCTTCGATGATTAAAATTTATAGTTTGAATGTTTTTATATTATCTAAGTTACTATCTTGTTTATTTGCTTGTAAAAATAAGTTTTCTATTTGTTCACCCCAATAGGGTCCCCAAACAATATTCTGAACACTATTAAACGATAAACTAGTGTTAGAAAATTGAAAGTACTCATTTTCCTTTTTAATTAACCAAGGGCTCCCCGAACTTCCCACTTCTAATTTGCCTTCTAAACCTAATAGAGATGAATTGTGTATATGATCTTCAAAACTAATGTTTTCTACCATTTGTACTTTTTTCTTTCCAAATAAATTTTTTATAATGTAAGGAATTAGAACCTTTTGGTTCTTTGAAACATTATTAAAAATCGGTTTTGCCATATAATCCGTTTTTAATGTGGGTTCTCTCAATGTCATAAAAGCAGTATCATAATCTACTACTCCATTATTAACCCATTCACTACTAATGTAGATTTCTTCAATCTCATATTCTTTGTTATCATTAGTTATAAAGGTTACTTCATTTGCATTTAATTGCTTATACCAATCAAAAACACAATGTGCTGCAGTACAAACCAATGGATTATTCATACCTTTTATTAGTGAGGCATTACTTATAAATTTATTTTTATTTTGTTTTATTTTTAGTAATCCAGTATTACATGCTTTATTTTCATTATTTGTATTCATTTCCACATTCCTTTAATTGGTATATTACCAAAATACTACCAAATTAAAGAAGGTTCAATATTTTGTTTATAAAGTAGTATCTTATGTATAATAGAATTCAATGCACAATACTATGTTTTTGTGGGCAGCAAATAAACATCTACTAGAGAAAGAGGGTCAGTGTATATAAAGGGTTTATAAGTTCCTCAATACAATGAACTCCCTACACATGCTGTTATGCTTCCCACTAAAGGACAGTGGAAATTATTATTTGTTTGTTCAGCATGGTATCTTTTTACTTTTTTATAAAAAATCGAAATGAATGTATGTTAAAGTAATTTGAACCCAGGTATGGATTATCTTAAAAATCTATCAAATCAAACTTTCTTTTTAATAAGTAAGTTTATGACGTAATCACTTTCAGTATTGAGATACTATTAAGTGGAAAAGGACCTATAATTAATCTAGATTGCACTTAATATGGTTTACCTGGCAGCTTACAAATAAAAGAAAGGTTTTCGACTGGGGAATTTAATGTAAAGTGTCCTCATGCAGCAGGCGTTAGAGGATTTGAAGGGCAAATAGAAATCATGTAGAAATAAAATTTCATAATCTGGTCTATCCAATTGGCAATTTATCATCTCTAAAGTGAGCGTAAAAACAGCTTTATTTCCATTTTTCATATTAGAAGATGAGAGAAAGCTATGTTTTTTCTATAGCCTCTGTGAGATTTAAGTTTAGAAATAGATTTATACTTTTATGCACTTCAGTGGGTTCTGAACAACTATAAACAAAGTTCTGTTATCTTTATGTATAATGAAAAACTAAAAAGGCATAAAATCGGTGAGTACCCGTCTTATGCCCACTAAGTCATTTAATGAAATTAACTGAATATATATTTCAAAAACCTATGTTAAAGCTATATACCTTAAAAAATTCTTTTATCTAGTTATTATTTATATTTCTCTTCCAAATGCTTTTGTTTTAATACCTTTTTTATCTAGAAAGTCCTCAATCTTTTTCTGTTCTCTTCCATTCACTACTTTAGTATTACTTTTTATCGCCCCTATATTTATCTTAGGAATTTTCCCCTCATTTAGATCATCTGTAATATTACTAAGCGTTTCATCTAGTCCATAAAGAATTTCATTTGAAGCTGTAATGTATCGACTAATTCTCTTAGTCTCTGCTTGATATTCTTCAGGTAAGGTATTTTTTAACATAAAGCTAGAAAAATTCTCATCATTTTCTTTAGTAAGTTTGGTGATTTTATCAAACTTCTCTAATTCATTTTCATTTAAACTATCATCTCCATCATAGAGAATATCTAAAAATGGTGTACTAGCATTAGTTAACTCTTCATAGCTATCTAGATATGTTTTTATGCTTAATTTTGATTCTTCTTCATCTATTTTCTCATTTCGTTTTTCAGAGGTAAAAATAGTACTAGGAATTTCTACATCCTGAGTAGAAAGAATTTCATCTTCAGTGTCTTCTATATTTTCTTTCTGTGAACATCCACTTAATATTAATAAAACTAAGAAAAAATATGAAATCCGTCTCATTATAATTTCTTCTCCCTCGCAATTGACATATTCCATCTCAAGTATTTAATCAATATTTTTAGCAATAATTCCCCTAAAAGATAACCTGCGAATGCTAAAATAGCCCCGAAAATAAGCCCTTTTAAAGATTCAATTATTTCGCCAACCCCAATTGTACTAAACCCATTAATAAATCCCATTATTACTAATATTATTGGTGATAAAATCATTACAGGAACACCAATGATATAAGCTAGAAAAAATGGTAATAGTATTAGCATCACAAAAAAACCTACTATAATGAATACAAAATTCATTATGCTTAAACCCATAATTGACAACATTGCTGTAAATAAACTTTTAATGCTACGATTTTCTTCAACTCTATTAACTGCATAAACAGCATTTAATTCTTTAGCAATTTCTTCTGGTTGCCCTAATTCTTCCGCTATTTCCTTATCACTTTTTTCTTCAAGCCTTCCCTCTTCAAAATGCATATTATATTCACTTACTATGTCAACTTTTTCTTGTTCAGACATAAACTTCAAACTATTCTTAAGTAATTTTAAAAATTCATTTTTGTTCAAGCTTATCATTCTCCTCAATAAAACAGTTAATTATTAGGAAAAATTCTTTCCATTCATATTTTAAAGTTTCAAGTTGACTTATCCCATACTTTGTAATTCTGTAATATTTTCTAAATGGTCCTTCGTTAGATTCCTTATTATATGTCGTTAGATGTTTTTCCTTTACTAACCTTCTTAATATTGGATAAACAGTACCTTCTGAAATAATTATCTTATTAGATATCTTTTTTACTAGTGAATATCCATATTCATCCTCTTTGTTTACTATTAATAAAACTATTAATTCAAGTACACCTTTTTTAAACTGAGCATTCATTATTATCACCAGCGTTTTTATTTGGTCTATACTACAGTGTATTATTCGGTACTATTTTAAGCACTGTACCAAGTCATAATAAATCTTAATGTTGTGAGGAAAAAAATTCATGATGTAGTCTATTTTTTTTAACTTTAAAGTTTGATTTATATTTTTCGTTAAATTAACTTTATTACTTTGGTAAATAATCTCTCTAATGTAAAAAATTGATTTATTTTAATGGTGATGTTACATTGTTATTTGGTATACAGATAAGATTTCAATATTACAGAAGTCCTCCCATAATTTTATTTACTGATTACATATTTCGTTATTTTATAAAAAATCCACCTACCTTATATTTGAATTATTTTATTATAAAGTAATTACAATAATTTAATATCCAAAAATTGTTAAAGGGATAATATATTATCTAAAAGGACATTTTTAACATGTAACAGGTGTCGTTTTAATAAAAAATAATTATTCTCTATAGATTATCAGTTATTATCTGCAATTCAGTAATATTGCATTAGTACTTATTTCATCTTGTCAAATCATAATAACAGGAGAAAAGAACCATGATTTTCATCGATTTTATTGGAGCCCTTTTTGCAACAATACCATTTCTTTTATTAACACTACAGCTATTGAATAAATTGCATTTTAAAAAAAAGGGATTAATTTATTTTTTGTTAATAAGTTTTGGTACAGCTATACTTTTAGCACTATCACTAGGAAACCCCTTATTAAAGTTATCTATAGCAGTTATGATTTTAGCTTTTCTTTGTACAAAATTTTATAATGTAAAGTTTACTTTTTCATTATTATCACTGCTTTTAAGTGTGATCCTTCTGCTTATTGTGGAATATGTGGGTATTATTATTTTGAATTTACTTTATGTGGAGTCATTATCGTATAATCAAATACGCTTTATCACTGCATTAATTAACGCTGTACTTTTATCTTTATTGTTTTTATTCATGAAGTCATTAAAGTTGAGTCTTATTCCTAACCATGACGTTTATTTTGCTAATAACTCAAAACTTTGGTGGACTTCTCCAGTATTTGTTGTTTTATCCTTGCTAATTGTCGTTGAAATCATTCAAGATGGAGTAACCATTTCCTCCGTTTATTTAATACTCACTTCCATTATTGCCTTTATTTATCTTACAAGGTACATAATTTTTCAAAAGACAGTAGAAACAGAAAAAATAATGGTAAATGAACAAGAAAAAAGCGCAAAGTTTTACTTAAGAGGTATTCAAGCCCAAAGGCACGATTTTATATTTCAGGTTAACACAATTAATTCACTAGTCCATCTGAATAGAATAGATGAATTAAAAATGTACCTTGGTGAACTTACAGAAGAGTTTCAAACCACTTCCGAAACACTTCCATTACATTATATTTCGACAGCCGGTTTACTTATTCAATACAAACAAATATTTAAAAAGGATGGAGTTCATTTTAAAATTATTGTAGAGGATACATTCGAAGGAATCCCTATGCAAGTTTATGAATTTAATAACATTATAGGTAACTTAATTACTAATGCATTTGAATCTGTCAGATTAATAGAAACAAACTACAAAGAGGTAACAATTAAATTCTCTAAAGATCAACATTTAGTGGTAGAGGTTATAAATGAAATTAATCAAGATTCATTTGATTTAATGAACATATTTCAGGATGGCTTTACTACCAAGGAGAAGGATAAAAATGGTCTTGGTCTAAACAATATTATGATGACCTTAGAACAGTACAACGGTTACTTATATCCAGAATTAAATAATCGAACATTAAGTATGTTTGTCATAATACCCACAGAAAAGTAAATAAAAAATAGCAGCATGTTTTATTTCAACCGCACAATCAGTATACTTACTTAACCAAGAAGCAATTCTAATTAGTAATTATTGACTATTACCTGATAGACTAATGAAAACTAAACTAATATTCAAAGAAAGATAGATATATATTATTTTTTTGATGAATTTATTTTCGACTTTCAAATTAAATTAAAAGTAACTTATCACAGTATTTCTTATGTATGTATGTATCTATCCTTCCAAGTAAAGAAAAATGAAAGAGGGACAATTTAAGATGACCAAATTAAACATTTTAGCCATAGATGATGATCCTATTCAATTGGATGTATATAAGGACATTTTTAAAGATTCTCCTTATAATTTGGTATACACCTGTACAAATGGTGATTTACTCCCCCTTTTTTTGAGTGAAAATAACGTAGATATTGCATTATTAGATATAGAAATTGCATCACAGTCAGGATTCAAATTAGCAGAACATATTAATCAGTATTATGGAAACATTAAAATCATTTTTATTAGTAATCACAAATCGTTTGCTTTAGAAGCCTATGATTTTTATCCATTAGATTATATTGTTAAACCAGTAGACGTATTCAGATTGTTTCAGACATTAAGCAGGATCAATTATACAGGCGGCCAAAATAATCTTCGAATTGGGGTTAAGACATCAACAGGATTCTCGTTAATTAAGAAAGATGACATTCTATTTATTAGTAAAACCTTAAATAAAACAACGATCCACCTTGCAAACGGAGAAAGAATAGAAAGTAATGAGAAACTGGAAGCACATGAAATGAAATTATTAAAACATGGTTTTTATCGTATTCATAAATCCTATCTAGTTAGCTTAAATAAAGTAAAAAAAATTCAAAAAGATGAATTTATGAATTCATTTAATATAGTTCTATATGATTCTAGTACTACCATACCAGTAAGTAAACACCGTATAAAAGAACTAAAAGATGCCGTAATGAAGCAGTTTAATTTTTAAATACTCCTTCATTTCAATTATATAGTTATATTCACATGACTATTCACAAAAAGTGGATACTGTGCCGACATACTAATAAAATGGGGTGGCACCGCGATTTAAAATCTCATTCTCAAGACTAACAGTCTTGAGGACGAGATTTTTATTTAGTTTTAGTGATTTTTATAGGAAGTTTTTTGTGTTTTTTTGGAAGCTTACAGGAGAATAGAAATGACTGTAGTCCATTGCTATTATTTCTACAATTAAATTTGATTATTTATATTTTTTTGTAGAAGTATAGTAGTACTTTCAACAGATAAAAAGCAAATAACCAAACCATCAGGTCATTTGCTCCTTAACTGCTATTCCTTGAATTAACTTGCCACGCAATACTCCAAGACTCTCATCAATATTAGTAACATCCACAAAAAACAATCGAATCTTATTCTCTAAACCCAAATCCTGATAAAAGGACTCAAAGCTTATTTCAGCATCCTTCATCTCTTCATTCATAGGATAAAGCAGCCAGATTTCTGGTGTTTGATATTTTTTAGAGTAGGCATACATTTGATACATATCTGCCTGTGAAATTCCATAATTTTGGCGTGGTTGATTGGTTAGGGACTTCCACTTAGTATCAAGGATAATCGTGCTCTGATCATCTCTTGTGATAACAATGTCTGGTCGTAAAGCAAATTGTTTTGGGTGATTAAATAAATAATGCCCTTTATCTTGGGTTGATACTTCCCATGGTAGGTCTGCTAAAACTCGTTTTAAATGTTGTGCTACATATGATTCGAAAACTTTTTCCATTGGAAACAGTAATGCTCGTGCTGTTGTGTTACCAGAAAAAGTGGTAAAGCTTTGATTCAGTAGAAAAACCCTCGACCAACTCATTAGGATTTCGTAATCCTTTGTATTTCGGTCTATTACAACACGTGAAAAATCTTTTGTGAAATTTGTAGAGGGTTTGACCATTTCGAATGCTGTAAGTAGTTTCCTTATTTCTTTTATATTAGCTGAACTACTTGATAGCTTCTGTAATTTTAACAATGTCGATTTAATTAATCTGTTCTCAGGTCGATTTACCTCAAATTCATCGTATCGTACAAAAAAACGTTCTTTATGAGCATAGTTATTCTTTATTTGCTCTTGAACAATCAGTTTTCCTTTAAAAAAGTTTAAGTTATCTTCTATGGGTAAATAGGCAGAGCGCAACCCTCTTTTCATTAGGTTACGCAATTCCTGGATATACATATTAATAAAAATTTCATATAGGTTCAAACGATCCATTTTTAAACTTGAATCATTAAATACTTTACTTGGAAAATCCTTCATACTGCGCAGCATTCGTAGGAATGTTGTCTTTGTATCCTCCATTTCACTCGCAGTTACTTTTGGAAGGATTTGAACTTGAAACCCGTTTTTCATTTGAATAAGCCCAACAAAGTTCTTCGCTTGAATAACCTTACCAACATTCCGTCGTACACCTATTTTCAAAAAGTCTAAAGCGTCACCGGATTGATTCTCACTAAAGGTTAGGATAAAGTTTTCAAGCTCAGTGAAAGTTTCTTTATTTAAATACCTATAATGAGGATCGTTACGATAATCCTCATTGCAAGTAATGGACTCATACTCACGAACCTCTAACAGCTTGTCCATGTTTTTCACCACTTTAATAGATTAGTTTGTAGCTTTCTTCCTTGTAAAAAGCTTCTGTTTGAATAGAATACTTCTTCTCAGGTAAATCAATATCCGGGTTCCCTTTAAATACTTCTCGCACTTTAATGTCAGTATCCAAAATAAATTTAATACTAGCATCCACCTTTGCATTATCCCCCAGAACAAGTTGAATTTTGCTGTAATCCTCATAGAAATATTCTTGAAGCAATGGAATGATTGCATTTAAAAATATTTCAGCAAGCTTATCTATTGTCGGGTCATTTGCTAGAGATGTAAAATAGGCATGACCAATCGTATGCTCACGATCATATAAATACTCAATTCGTTCATTAATTGTTTTTAACATTTTTTGTATGTTAATGCCTTCTATTTCCTGAATGTTTAATTTGGTTAAGACGTTCTCATCTGGCATCATTTCAATAAACTGAAATCTTCTTCTTAAGGCAGTATCCATCAGGGCAATCGACCTATCAGCAGTATTCATGGTTCCCAAAATGTATATGTTGTTTGGGACACCGAATTCATCTCCTGTATAAGGAAGAATAGCAGTTGTAGCCTCTTCCTCACCAAGTCTTTTAGTTGGTTCGATTAATGTTATCAATTCCCCAAAAATTTTGGAGATATTTCCTCTGTTGATTTCGTCAATAATAAACACATACGGTTTATTTTTGTTCTGGCCATTTTTTCCACTCTGATTTATTGTGTTATTGGCTTTCTCACAGAATCTTTTAAAGATACCCGAAGCATATTCATATTGAATATCTGTCTTTTCATCTTCCACTTGCTTGCTAATTACTGGCTTTATTCCTTCAATAAATTCTTCATAGCCATAAGATTGATGGAAAGTAGTAAACGCAATTCGACCTTGATCTTTATATCGGTTATATCTCTCAAATACAGACGCATAATCTTCCTTTTTAATATTTTCTAGAGACTGGTTTTCTATAATAGAAACAGCGTACGTGACAGTATTGTATGTCTTTCCTGTCCCAGGAGGCCCATATAAAATCATATTTTTATTGGTATTCTCCATAGTTATTTCATCCTCATTTTCCTCATTATAAATTTCGAAAGGACCTTCACTAGATTTATCCAGAGTTAATTGATAAAAGGGCATTAATGCCTCTACAGCCTTTATCATTCCATTTATAATACCAGAATTATCATGCAATTCTTCTTCAATATCTTTTCTAGTAATGACACGTGCCATCTGTATTTTTTTATATGTACCATCTTCCACTCTACGCTTTATTTCTTCGGTTGTAAGACTTAACTCTTCCATTTCTTTTTCAAATTGATTACCACTTAATATATAAAACAATTTATCAGAAGCAGTCGATATATCTCTATCTAGTAGTCGATGATGCTTTTGATAGTCCTCTTTTGTACTTTGTGCTTCATGTAATTCCACGGAGAATTTGAACCGTGCTTGTCCGCCTACAATTTCAGCAAATAATGATAAGCTTGTTGGAGAGCTCTCATAGCCGGCTAGCTTCAGCTGCATCCAGAGATAATTCCTAACTTTATTGTTCCCACCAGTTAACCATTTTGAAGGTCTGGATTTTATTAAACCGAATCTACCTGCGCATAATTCAGCCATTTTATCTAATTCTTTTACCGCTGAGCTCCCTGCAGCCTTAATATCTAAATAGTGTTGTCTTTTAGAGTCATCCACTCTTTCAGGACTTTCATACGCTTGTCCTCCATAAGCTTCTAAATAATCTAAAATTGAAATACATTCGATATTGTCCATAAGATTATTAGTGTCCTCCGTCGCAAATAATGCTGTGTACTCTGATTTAATAAACCGTTTTATATCTCCGATAGCTTTAACACCAAGTGTAGTTTGAATAGCATTTTCTTCATCTAATTCAGGCTGTTCTTTTATTCCGTTAAATTCTCCGGGATAAGAAAGCCTTCTAGTTGCATCTTCTCCTTGACGAAGGAAATTATAAGTATGGTTTTCGTGATCAGCATTATACCATTGTGAAATTCTAGCGTTCTCGACATTTTTACCACAATATTCTTGTGCTCTATTTTGTATTTCCTTCTGTTTAAAATACATCGTTTCTACAGTAGGATTAGTAGAAAGATGATAAGCCTCGAAAGCTAGCGTAGCAGTAGCAAGCCAGACTGCAGCAGGAACATCAACATTCGTTTTTGCACTAATTCCTTCTTCAGCTAATTTCTCTTTAACTTCTCCTGTGTTTAGTTTTCCTTCTTCGAACGTGTTCATAATATAATCACGCAATTCTCCAGTTAGCTTTATCGATCCTTGAATATTACTTTTTAGGCCATGATTCCTCAATTGCTCCAATGACAATTGAGGCGTATCAACCTCATCTAATAATCGTATGCGGGTCCAATCCCATTCCTTTGCCTGTTCAAATTTCTCTTTATCTGCCCAAAATTGCTATTTATATGTATTATCACTTAAGTCTATGTAACCTTGTACAACTTCCGCTTTATAACGTACTTGTTTTATATGTCCAGAAACATATATAAATAATAAATCACCATTTTCGTAGTTATACGAACGTCTCCAATCAATAGTGTCATAACGTTGGAAAGCAAGTTCTAAATCATAATCATTAGGGTTCGCAGGTATTAACCAAACACGACGTGCATTTTTATGTCCTCTTTCTTCCATTTCCACACGTCTTTTTGCTGCCACAGCTTCAGGGGCAAAAAACACATACTCATCTTCCTCTACATAGTAAGGAATGTTATAAACATAACCCCGTTCAATTGGATCATATAATTTCAATTTACTAATATTTAGATGGTTTGCCATAAATCTAGCAGCATCTTGGATATTAGATGCTTTATATAATTGTTCCTCATTTTTGAGAATAGTAATCGGACTTGCCATATTTGCCTCCGCCAGTTGGTTTTTATCTGTTAAATGAATCAATTAGTAATAAAAATATACCTTTTGGATTAGGTAATTTTGATTACTAACTACATTTTAATACACTAACATAACTTTACTTGTCGTAATATGTCGTTTTTTTATCGTTTTAATATAAAATAGGGGTGCACCTTGGTTGGTACACCCCTTATAATTTATTAGAATATAAGTCTTTGTTTAGCTTGATCAGTTCATTGGAAGAGTATAATTCTATGTTCCTCGGTAGTCCCTGGTGTGTCTCTTCCATGTAAATACGTTTAACCTCTGCTTCAAATCTTTACTTCACCTTTTCTAATTCAGATGGATTGTAACATTAAAATCATTTTTATAAGCGTACTCCAATAGGATTAATCACAGCTTAACCTTACCAGTTGCAAAAATATCCACATTATTCATTTTCCTATTCCTCTTTATTACTGATGAATTGGATGGAAGATATCATTTTTTTTACTTTATCACGTGCATTTTTTTCATCTAAAGAACAGGATTGATTATCGTCCTTACATGTAAAGATAAAGGAATATTCCACTCCCTCATCTAAACTTTGATTTGGTTTAACAAAGCCGAAGTATCTATAGGAGTAATTATATTTTCTGTCCAAATTATCAAAAGTACTTTTTTTATACCCTATATATGTTTCTGTATCTTTAGTATTTTCTTTCTGATATTCTTCTGAGTATTTATTTTTTCCACTGATGATTTCAAGCATTGTATCGGTTTTCTGTAGAAAACTTTGTCCTTGGTAATAGGTAATTTGACCATTCATCAAAGTATTTGCCTCTTTTTCATATTCATCAAAACCAATGTTTTCTTCGTTTTTGCTATAACTAGATAATAAATCTGAATACTTTCCTTCTTCTGGAAATAACATTCTAATTTTCTTAGATTTAGATTCTAGTAAATAGTATCCAGGCTCTACTTCTTTGGTTGACACCATATATTCTCTTGTTGCCTCATCTTGGAAGGCTGTTACCTGTGGTAAGTCCTCTGCATCCATTTCCTTCGGAGCTTTTTGTTCTTCTCCCGCTTGTGTTTGGTTAGCTTCCTCTTTTTTCACTCCGCAACCACCTAATAAAACTGTAAGAGTTAATAAAATAACCAGTGTCTTATTCATCAAAAACCTCCAGGTATATATAACCTCTTTAGAAATTGGATTTCTCCTATATATCTGTAAACTTCAACCTAAAAGATATAATTTCTTCAAAGTTTCTAGAAAATCAGAATCTGTTTACCTGGAAAAGGAGCTTTCCTTATAGGACAGCCCCGTTTCTTATATATTCTTAAAAACCAAATATCAAAGTTTTATCAAAATCCGTTTTTTAGTAACAAGAGCCTTTAGCAGGAAGGTCTTACCTATAATTTTGGTATTCTCAAAATGATTTTTGTGTTAAATAATTATCCCTACTTAATAACAATTGATAAAAATAGTCAAATGCTTCATAATCGTCAGTTAGTTCTTTTATAATAAAGTGACCTCCTCGCTGTTTCGTTTCGTATATTTTCCAAACCTCATTCACTTGTGTGCATCCCATCACAAGTGGTTCATCCGTTATATAATCAAGGACAATTATATTTTCTCCAATATTTAAGTTATCCGCCTTAAGTTTTTTTAGGAACTCATTTTTAGACATATTTATCACCTAAGATCTTGGTATGCTGTTACTTCAACCGTCTCGCCATTAAACAGTGCAACAAATTATTCAATTGCTCCGTACATAATTGTTTACCTGAAGAGTATACCTAGGAGCAGTCGATTTTTGAAAAAACTCATTTAAAAACTAGGTATCATCCTTTTATAGTAAAGTGTGATCTCCTGTGTTCTTAATTCTTCTGTGATATTCCTGTATGTTTGAACATGGGAAATGTTTTCTTCTTTCATATGAGAAATAGATGTTTTAATCTTCTTTTCCTTATTATTCCATTCTCCCTCTATCTTTTTGGAAATAGCTCCATTCTGGTTGTCTAGTTCTTCCTTTAATAAATTGCCTAATCTATTTATATCCTCCAATACGTCTTCCAATGGCTTATTTAAATTGGAGGATTTACCATTCATTTCATCTTCTGAAAGAAAACGATAGGTAGTATGTACTTTTTCCGTTATGGAAGAAAAATCTGACATTTAATCATGCCCCCTTCATCCTTTAAAATCAAACAGCTGAGAAATTAACTCTTCTTTTTCAAAGAGTGACTCAATACTATCCCTAATTTCTTCAATGAAGTGCCTCTTCTCTGTTGCTTGTTTTCTTAGTTCCATCACAATGCTGCTATTTTCTGGTAATGGAGCCGTATAAAATGATTCCTGAACATCTATTCTCTCTATCTTGCTTCCCAAGTTGCCTAGATTGGGGAGAAGAAATTGAAAGTCCCATAGATAGTCAGAAGGATTAGCCTCTATATGATGAATCTCATATATCAATCTTTGTTTTTTAGTCTGGAAATCATCTTCAATTTCATTTTTATAAATTCGTTCATAGGTTCGAATAGACTCTTCTATATCTTCCACTATTTTCATGCCTTGTTGATAAATTCTTACGGCAGATGAGATATTCCATTTAATTTCTTCTCCAGAACTACTTTGTCCTGTATAGCAAATGTCACCATTGCTGTAACTTATCCCCTCAAGGGCTGATAAAGCGTTTAAAAGAGGGAGAATGCTGTGTCCTTCTGCTATCGCTTCTAATGGTCCCTCTAACTCCTCTTGTAAAACAACTAATGAATCTCTAATAGCTTGATATTCACTCCAAATAACCACGATGGTATCATAAGCCTTTTTATACTCTTTGTCTTCCAGATGTTGCATCAGTTGATTAAACTGTTCCTCAATATTACTTACATGCTGATCTACTTGCTGGAGTTCTGTTTTCACCTTTGCTTGTGAATCTTTATCGAGGTAGCCATTCTTAGCAAGACCATCAATAAACATGTCACTACCATCCATAATTTGATGAAACACATTTAAGAATGCTGGGAGATTATTGGACACTTTACCCACCATGGCTATTAAATCATCCTTGTTATTAATAATTACTCCCGCTTTTGCTAAAAATCCATCTGCATTCATGACTGATTCAATTAAATCTATATCAATGCCAGTTGAAGCCTTTACAAATCCATAGAGGCCGCCTTGCTGATATGCATCTGTATATTTTTGAAGATAATGTTTAACATTTCTTACATCCTCATCTTGAATGGAGTCTATGATATTCCTAATACCTTCTACCTGTAAATTGGTGTCTGTCATTTGAATTTCACCAAAGGTTATAAAGTCACCTTTTCCACTGACCCCATATAAGGGATCATCCCAGGAAATTCGCTGTGTTATTTGTGCAGTAACTCCTTTATTTTCATAATACTTTATGATTTCCGCTTTTAATTCTTCTGCTGGAACAGAGTCTAAGCTATCGTATTTATTAAAGGTCAAACTCATATTTCGATAGAGAACTTCATCTGTATTTAAAAGATGATCTATACTTACCTGAGCACCATTTACTCCATAAACTCCATCAAACTCACCATCTATTAATTGCAGCATAATTTGATTGTTATTTGCCAAGGAGTGTCCCATGGCATAGGTTTTTAAGTTTTTAACATCATTGGTTTTTTCTTTTGCTTCAATCGTGAAATGCTTTGCTGCTTCATACTGACTATCATCTATACCAAGAAATAAACCAAAACCATTATATATCCAGTCTTCTTTTTCTTGACTTCCTTGTGAAATAATATGGAGCTGATTTATCTCATTACTCTTATCTTCTATATAAATTGCTGTTCCGTCATATCCAGAACTTGTAATATTCGTATCCAAATCCTTATTCTGTTTAATTAATTCATTAGATGAATATATTTCTATATTTTTTGGCAGTTCTCGCTGTGTTTCCTCCAGAAAAATTCTTCTGACATCTACTTCGAATTTTTTCTTTACTTCCTCTAATTCCTGCTCAGTAGATACATTAAAATCATCCTTGTAATCATATTCTAATTGGATTAAACGTAATTTCACTTTTTCATCCGAAAACAAATCTGTATTATTCATAGGATTATTCCTTGCCGTTACTTAAAAATGAAATAGATTCGATGATTTTTTCGGCTAAATTTTTTGTTTCCCCTTCTTCTAAATTGCATGCTTTATCATCATCTTTACAGCTGTAGCTGAATGAAAACTCAATTCCTTCATCTTCTTCCTCAAATTTAACGAAACCAAAATAGCCATAAGTAAAGTTATATTTTCTGTCTATATTGTCAAAGGTATATTTCTTAGATGCTATATAAATATTGTTGTTATTATTCTCTTCATTGTGGTATTCTCCCGTATAGTCATTCTTTCCACTAATGATTTCTAGCATGACCTTAGTATCTTGAACGAAGCTATGTCCTTTATAATAAGTAACTTTTCCATCAAATAAAATGTTATTGTCTTCATCATAACTGTTAAAACCAATACTTTCTTCATTCTCACTAATGTAACTAGACCTACTCAAGATAACTTTTCCGTTATCAGGAAATAACATTCTAAATCTTTTGGTCTTGGATTCTAGTAAATAGTATCCAGGCTCTACTTCTTTGGTTGACACCATATATTCTCTTGTTGCTTCATCTTGGAAGGCCGTTACCTGTGGCAAGTCCTTTGCATCCATTTCCTTCGGAGCTTTTTGTTCTTCTCCTGCTTGTGTTTGGTTAGCTTCCTCTTTATTCACTCCGCAACCCCCTAATAAAACTGCCAGTGTTGATAAAATAACCAATGCCTTATTCATCAAAAACCTCCAGTTAAAACATATATGTATGTAGTATTATTACTCTGTTGATACGTTTGTTCCAATGATTTATACCCAATATTTGTATTTTTTAATACAAATTATCATAAAAAAAGGCATTTCATAAGAAAATAATGTAATTATACTATTTATGGTACTTTATGTAACTTTACTATTAAATAGGTAAATCGATTGATATTTTTTCCTAAGAAGAGATAAAAGAACTCTTTATAAATTGGATTGGTCCTAAATATTTATACACTTCAACCTATAAGATATAATTCTTTCAATGTCTCTAGAAAATCAGGATCTGTTTTCATATCAATTTTAGTAATAAGCTCATAAAACTGGCCTAATTTAAAAGAAAAATGGTAAAGTACAATCGCGGCACTATTTAATTTTCGAGATTCCTCTATATAAATCTTAGCGTCATTTTTCCCCAAGAATAAAACGTTATATCTATTATTTACGCCTTTTTCTAATATCACTTTATTTGGCTTAATTTCTAGTAATGAATAATATTTTTCATTTAATTGGGTTTTGAAAATCTTTTCCACATAACTTAAAGAGTCTGCATCCTCAATCACCTTTTGAACATTTGCATCATATTTTCTAACTTCAAATTTACTTTTCGAAAAGATGTATAATGCCAATACAGAGTTATATTGATCTGAAAATGCACCTACACTGTATTCCTTTCCTCTAACAATTTCATATAGCTCATAATGATTACTTACTTTATTGAATGTTAACTTGACAGTAGTTTCAGGATAGCTTTCGCCACTTACCGGCACAACACAAATGCTTTCTTTTTCCTTTTGAATCACTTTAAATTCTGTTTGTAACAAATTATATACACCACTTAGATCCATATTCCATCCCTCCTTGTGTCGTTGGCCCATCTGCGGATAACGTGTTCATAATATAAATGCATTAAAACAAAAAACGCCCATTTAAATAATAAAGTGTACCCTTTGTAAAGGACATTTAAAAAAAGCCTAGGCAGTTTTAAGAAGATGATCTCTGTATTGAACAGGGGTCATCTTTTTTAAGTTCCACTGATATCTATAGTAATTGTAATAAATCA
>NZ_RZTZ01000027.1 GCF_004005475.1 Niallia taxi
ATTTTCTTTATAAGATGCTTATTTATGATCTTTTCACACTAACCAAATCTATAAAGTTAAACAAGTTAGATAGCAATATGGAGAAAAACTGCGTATTTAAGAGATAAGTGTTTGTTTATTGAGGGAGCATTCCTGTAATAAGTGAAAATGCGATTTGAATGAAAAAAGACCTCTTGATAAGATAAATATGTCCAAAGCTGGCGCGCTAAAAGGACAAAACATCTACTCGGAGGTCTCACTATGAATTATAACCAAAATCATAAAATAGCTCAAATTACACCTAAGACTTTAGTAATTGGAATTGATATCGCGAAACATCATCATGTAGCTAGAGCACAGGATTATCGTGGAATGGAGCTTGGATCTACTTGCTTTTTTGATAATACTCAAGAAGGATTTAGGACATTTATTAATTGGATTAATCAAATAAAAGAGTCATGGGAAATGGAATCTGTCATTACTGGGATGGAGCCTACAGGCCATTATTGGCTTAATTTAGCTCATATTCTAAAGGAGGAACATAACGGTTAATCCTTTACACGTCAAGCATAGTAAGGAGCTAGACGATAACTCTCCTACTAAAAATGATGTAAAAGACGCAAAAGTCATTGCACAACTAGTCAAAGATGGTAGATACGCCGAACCAACTATACCACAAGGAGTTTTCGCGGAACTGCGTGTGGCTAAAAAATTACGCGATTTATTAAATGTAGACTTACAAATTGTGCAGGGACAGGTACACAACTGGATTGATCGATACTTTCCAGAGTTTTTTACCGTTTTTAAAAGTTGGGAAGGGAAGGCAGCTCTTCATTTATTAAAACTCGATGCTTTACCTTACGAAATAGGCGAATATACAGATGAAGAATTACTGGATTATCTAAGGCAAGCAGTGAAAAGAAGTATAGGAATAAAGAAGATTCGTGCCTTAAAAGAAGCCGCCAATCGCTCGATTGGCATTCGTCAGGGCGCCATGATGGCTAAAATGGAATTAAGAACGTTAATTCAAAAGTATGAACTCATTCAAGCCAAGTTCGAAGAGCTTGACCAAACTCTGGATACACTGCTTCAAGATATTCCAGGCGTTGATCAAATGTTAGAAATAACAGGAATTGGACGCGATACAGTGGCGGGTTTTTTCGCTGAAGTAGGCGATTTGAGTGAATACAATCATCCTCGTCAGATAACTAAACTGGCAGGACTCAGCTTAAAAGAAAATACATCAGGAAAGCATAAAGGGAGAACCAGGATTACGAAACGTGGTCGAAAGAAATTAAGGGCACTACTGTTTCGGGCATCTATGATTCTAGTAGCCAAGAATAAAGCCTTTAAAGCCCTACATCATTATTACACAACGAGACCTGATAATCCGTTGAAAAAGATGCAGTCTTTAATTGCTTTGTGTAATAAGTTCATCCGTATACTCTTCTCTATTGGTAAGAAACAGTTTGTATTTCAAGAGGAGAAGATGTTGAAGGACATCCCCCATATGCATGCATTTATCCAAGAACCAATAGCAGCTTAATCACTATTAAACTAACTATTAACAAATAGATTTGAAAAGATAAACAGACAAAATCAGCATGGGATTAGTTGGCAACGCAACTAACGTAAGGACTTAGATCCTGTGTGGCAGCATGACCAACATCCACCTTATGGAAAGGTTGAACGAAGGAATGTAGGAGCGTAGACTCTGTGAGACTTGGTAGGGTAGACCCCCGTAAGATATGTGGACATCCATTGGTGCGTACATACCTATTTATCCAACTTTTTGAAATGAACCGAAGGTTGGCTAGTTTCTTGTGCTCATTTTCTTTATAAGATGCTTATTTATGATCTTTTCACACTAACCAAATCTATAAAGTTAAACAAGTTAGATAGCAATATGGAGAAAAACTGCGTATTTAAGAGATAAGTGTTTGTTTATTGAGGGAGGTTAGCGGAAAAAGAAAATTGTAAATAAAAGAAGAACTAGTTATGGAATTAAATTATTATTTCAAATCAGAATAGTAAACAAGACTGATTAATTGGAGTTTATATTTGAGGTGGTTTGGAATATCTTAATGTTAATCCCAAGACTGATAATTCGTTTAATAAGAAACACTTGGTAAAGTAATTAGTCATAACGGAGGCAACGAAGGTACAATAAATAGAATATTAGCATCGTTTATATTAGGAGATGTGAAAAAATGAAAAGAAAATTTGCCTTTATTACCATTTTTATATTAGTCCTTTTATCGTTAGAATATTTTGACGTACTACATGTCGATATAGATACCATAAAACAGGGATTAGTTTTAAGCGCTAGCTTAATTTATTTCATGTCTAGAAGCATTGTTGGAAAAGAAGTAAATACTTGCATAGAAATAAGTAAGAACAAGATGCACTTTAAATGTGAGTGCATCTTGTTTTTGTGTTAATAGACTAGTATCGTAGTAAAGCAAGAAAGATTGCTTAATGGATCTTTAATGAAACTTTCTATTCTTTTATAACTTGTAACACTTAATTCTAACAAAAATTTATTGATTAAAGTGAATCCTTGAGTTCTGAATGAGTATAGTGTTTAGATTTAGATGGTTGAACATTACATATTAATAAGGCTATGGATACTATTAACATCATAAAGGCACCTAACGCTACAATGAATCGTATTGAAATTAACTCTGCAGAGATACCAAAAATGACAGTGAAGACAATTATAAGAAAAGCTTCTATAAATCCATATAGACTTACAATTCTCCCCATTTCATCAACAGGTATATTGTTTTGATAAAAGGTATAAAATCCTGTATTTGCAAAGGCAGTAGCAAAGGATAAAACAAAAAATCCTACTGCGGCTATGAAAAAAGTATAAGACGTTGATAATAGAACATATCCACCTGCCGTAATAATAGAGCCTAACCCAATAAGCCAAGATGTCGGTATCTTTTCGACTATTATAGTATTTAATAAAGAACCAACTAACACACCTGCTCCAGCAATACTTACTAGAACACCATATTCACCTTCCGTTAAAGACAATACTTTAGTAGCGAAAGCTGCTTCTAAAGAATCTGTAGCTGTCATCAACACTATCATCATACTAAATAAAAGGTAGACGACCATAATATATACATACTGACGACTAAATCTAATAACTAGTTTCCAATCCTCCTTTAATACCTCGAAGGATATTTTTGTTGGCTCCTTCTCTATCTCTTTTTCTAATTTTACGTTGGGTTCAACATTTGGCATACCCATTGTAATGAGAGCGGATAATAGTAAGGCTCCTGCATTTATATAGATAGCCATATTTGGCGAACCTAGTGTAAACATTACTCCTGCTATTGCTGGTCCGGTCAAAAATGCTCCGGAATCAAGTAAACTACGAAGAGAATTAAAACGTTTTCTCTGTCTAATAGGTATTAATTTTGTGATATAGGTTATCGAAGTGGAGTGGTACATTGAACTACCTATGGTAATGATAAAGACTATTCCATAAATCCAACCTAAAGAGGTGAAGAAAGGTAGCGATACAATAAATATACCTTGAATAATATCCAATGTAATCATGTGTAGATTTAAAATAAAGTTTAACTGTTTATAAAAAAGTTTGACCGTTTTAAAAAAAGATTAACCGTTTATAAAAAAGTTGCACCGTTTTACCCCTTTGGATATGATTGTCTAAAGGGGTGTTTTTATGTCCAAAAGAAAAAGAACATCTACAGTGGAAAAATGGATCAAAGAAGGTCGTGGTACAGGAACAGGTACAGACTACCGGCCATGGCTAAAGATTCAAGATGTTTCCTCATTAGGTCGGTCAACGAGGTTAAAAGGCATTAAAACTAGTAGACAGCACGAATTTTTATCAGACTTAGAGCGAAACTACTTTTACTTGACTGAATTTTCTGATGTTATTACAGATATAAGAGAGCAGTTTCCTTTATTACCTCAAGAAGAAACGCTTTTGATAGCAGATGAACTTGGAATAAAGCATCCTAGAAATCCGAAAAACGGAGAGCCTATTGTAATGACAACGGATTTTTTATTGACAATTAATAAAGGGCAAGGGATTCATGAAGTCGCACGTACAATTAAAATGAAAGATGAGTTATTAAAAGAGAATGTACTTGAGAAGTTCGAAATTGAAAGAGAATATTGGAAGCGTAAAGGAATTGATTGGGGTATTGTAACAGAAGAAGAAATCAATAAAATAATTGCGAGAAACATTAGCTATATTCACGATTATTATGATATTTGTAGCTATGATGTGTTTCAAGAATTGAATGCGAAAAACATTGAAGACTTGGTTATGTCATTACTAAGTAGATTGCTAGATAGTTCGGCAAGCATAAGAACAATTACAAATGAATTCGATATAGATACACACCTGCCAATTGGTAGTGGTGTTACGCTTTTTTATCACTTACTTGCTAGAAAAATTATTGTCATTGATTTGCAAAAGCCATTGGATTTAGAGCAGTCGATTGAAATTAAGTATATTGATGAAAGCAACTTGAAGAAGGTGAAATATGGATGATTTATATTAATCAAGTACTTCAATATACAGTAGATTCTAAACGGATTCGTATCATTGAGATGGAAGAGTTTCATGTGTTTATTGTTGATATTGATGCAATTAGTTCCATGCCGAAAAAGGAATTATATTCGAATCTAATAGAGGAAATCCAGCAAGGTGAATTACTTCTGATTAGCGATCCATTTGCAAAAGTAATAATAGATAGTGAATTATCCGACCTTCGAATTCAGAAAAGAGATGAGGGTTGGCCGATAATTCAACATTATTGTTTAGAACACATGGAAGCATTGCTTCAAAAAGGTGGTCGTGAAAAGAAAATAAAAGAAATTGCAGATGAAAGTGGAACAAGTTCTACGAAAATAAAAAAGCTACTTAGCCGTTATTGGCAGCGAGGTATGACGAAAAATGCAATGCTCCCTGATTACTCGAATTCGGGAGGAAAAGGTAAAACAAAAACTTTAAATAAAGCTAAGGTAGGTCGCCCACGAAAGGTGAGTATCAGTAATGAATATCAAACAGGTATTAATATTACGGATGAAGTAAAAGTTCAATTTGAAACGCCATTAACAAGTATTACCGAGCTTCAAATAACTATTCGTTGAAAGATGTTTATAATTTCATTCTGCGTGACTTCTATTCTGATCGCTATAAGGAAAATGGTGAGATGAAGTACCGTATTTGGGATGCCACTCGAATTCCCTCATATCATCAATTTTACTATTGGTTTAAAAAACTTGAAGACCCAAAAAAAGATATTCAGTTCCGTAAAAGTACAAAAGAATATGAATTGAAATATCGCCCTATTTTAAGTGACTCTAAATCGGAAACAAATGGTCCAGGTACTAGATTTCAAGTTGATGCTACCATTGCGGATATTTACTTGGTTAGTTCGCTTGATGTAAATAAAGTAATTGGGCGACCAGTTATTTATGCAGTACTTGATGTGTATTCACGTATTATTACAGGTCTTTATGTTGGACTAGAAGGTCCATCATGGATTGGTGCAATGATGGCTTTAGATAATATGATCGCAGATAAAGTAGAATTTTGTAAGCAATATGGAATTGATATTACTCCTGAGCAATGGCCAACACATCATTTACCTGAAATTATTATTGCTGACCGAGGTGAGTTTGAAGGGTATTCGGTAGAGAATTTAATTAATAATCTTAATCTTAAAATTGAGAATACTACAGCTTATCGTGGGGATTTGAAAGGGATTGTTGAAAGGAAATTCCGTACGTTTAATGGGAAGGTAAAGCAAAAAGCTCCCGGAGCAATTCAAAAGGAATATCGAGAACGAGGAGATCAGGATTATCGCTTAAATGCTACTCTGAATTTAAAGGAATTTACATCTCTAATTATTACAATGGCGCTGTATCATAACCAAAAGGTCATTGATAAATATCCTGTTGAAAAAGAAATGGTAGCTGATGGACTAGTGCCAACGCCAATTAACTTATGGAATTGGGGCATTCAAAATCGTAAAGGAAGACTAAGAAAAGTTGATAGAAATGTACTTCGTTTGAACGTGCTTCCAAGAGGAAAAGCGACAGTTTCAAGAGCTGGAATCAAGTTTAAAAACCTTCTATATGGTTCTCGCCAAGCGATTGAAGAGCAATGGTATTTGAAGTTGAAAAATAGAAGTTTAGAAATCGTTTATGATCCACGACATATTGAAAAAATCTATATTCCTCACGATAACGGAATGGATTTTGAAACATGTATTTTATTAGAACCTAGTCAGCAATATAAAGGTGACTTCTTAGAAGTAATTGTCTTCCAACAACAACTTCGGAATGAACTAGAAGAAATGGAACGAACAAATCAAATTCAGCTCACAGTAAATACTGATGCTGCATTGGAAGAAATTATTAAAAAAGCTGTGAAGAACAAAAAACAATCTTTTAATCAACCAACAAGTAAGAAAGCTAAAATAGCTGCTATTCGTGATAACAAGGATGTTGAAAAACAGTTAAACCGTGAAACTGAAAAGTTTGATTTATCACCTAATAAAGTTAGTGAAGCAGCTGAAGTAATCGACTTCGTTACAAAAGAGAAGATTGATGAAACACCACCTAAGAAATCAAGCTCACGTCTTATGGAAAAACTAAAGAAGAAGCGAGATGAGGAATTTGGGAAAGACAAATGACATGGTTGTCTTAAAAGGAGATTTTGAGAAAGGTGTCTATAAGGAGCAACTTTTAAGTGAATATACCAATAATCCCTTCATCGAAGCTCTTCCACCTATATTCAATGAGGATGATGTGCTAGAGCGATTTATGGTGACCCCACGAATTAGTGATCAAGATAAGTTAAGTGAAACGAATATTCGTTACCACGTCTTAAAACGTGTGAAAAATTTTATCCAGCCGTTACCGATTCATTTCGAGGTAGAACGTCGATTGTCTACATTGATTCGGCGAGGTTATTTAGCGCGTAACCCATTAGATAGAACATTTCTAGAACGTGTTCGTGTGTTGCATGAATTGCGTGAGGAAGAGGAAACGGCTCACAAATATATAGATGAACGACTAAATTATATTCGTTCAACTGCCGATAGCTTATCCATTATCGGTATTTCTGGAATTGGTAAAACAACAGCAATTGAACGTCTTTTGCTTATGTATCCACAGGTTATCAAGCATGAAGAATATAAGGGACAACCGTTTAATCGAACCCAAATTGTATGGCTCAAAATTGACTGTCCTTATGACGGAAGCTTATCTACCCTTTGTAAAAGCTTCTTTAAAGCGATTGATGATTTACTAGAAACACGATATCTTGAAAAATTCGGGTACCTAAACCGGGTGACATCGACAATGCTGTTGCATATGACATCACTGGCAAGCATGTATGGTATCGGTGTTCTAGTAATTGATGAAATCCAGCACTTATTACATTCTAAAAACGATCAGGAAGAAATGCTTAATTTTTTTGTAACGTTGTCCAATACAGTTGGTATTCCAACAGTCTTAATCGGTACTTCTAAAGCGCAAAAACTATTCAAAGGAAACTTCAGACAGGCAAGACGTGCTGCAAGTGAAGCAGTTATTTGGGATCGTATGGCGGAAGATAGTGAAGAATGGGAGTTCTTCCTAGAAACGCTTTGGGAATTACAGTGCTTAAAAACCCAATCCAAGCTTACAGAGGAAACGAAAAAGGCATTTTATTATGAATGCCAAGGGATAACTTCTGTTGCTGTAAACTTATTTATTCTAGCACAAGAAAGAGCATTGTTTGATGAGGATAATCCGAATGAAATTATTACACCAAAAGTATTAAAAAAGACTGCCAAAGACGATATGCAAATGATTCAACCGATGATGACCGCTATTCAGAAGAACAATTTGGCTGAAATGACGAAATATGAAGATATCATGATCAACCTTGATGAAATAATGCTGAATCATAAGCGAAATACAGAAGTTACAGGGCGTATTCAAGAAGCGTTTAGGGAACGCCAAAATACAATCCAGTATAAACGCCAAGACACTATAGAAACTTTAAGTGTCGAAGTGGCAGCCCTAGGTATTTTTGATAGTTTGAAAGATAACAACATTAAAAAACTCGTACAAAAAATAGTCGGTGAAAATCCACTTGATATTGATTTTCACCAGCTTAAATCAGATGTAATTCAGCAGGCGATTGCATTAAATCAACAAAAGAAGGAACAAAAAGATAAGCCAAAAGTGAAAAATGCAGAGGTTTTACCATTACTAACGCTAAGAAAGCGAGCATTGGACAAAAAGCAACATCCTCATGAATTATTGAAAGCAAATGGATACATTAAAAATCCTTTGAAGGAATTCTACTAGGAGGGAATCAAATGCTGCCATTCTTTACGGATCCATATCCAGATGAATTGATATATTCGGCGATTGCGCGATATCACTTTTACAGTGGAAATATTGATTACAAAGATACATTGGAAGAAGTGTTTCAAAGTCGTTCTGTAATACCGAGTGTAGAGATTGGTAGTCATTTTTCTATATTAGCTGAGCAATTAGGCTCCAACTATTCTGTTGAAAGCTTATTAGCTAAGCATACGATCTACCCTTACTATGCTTCGTTTCTTTCCAAGCAACGCCAGAAAGAACTTCTACAAGATGTTCAAGTAGATGGAAAAGGACTTTATACAAGACTTGGCATAGTTGCAGGAAGCATTTGCAGAAAGAATGGACTCTTTTATTGCCCAGAGTGTGCAACTAATGATATTGAGCAACATGGAGAACCCTATTTTCATCGTGAGCACCAGCTACAAGGGATTGATTTCTGTGCACATCATGAACTGAAATTAATGAAGTATCCTATCGATTTTTCAAAGCAAAGTCGAATTGAGTTTATTCGATTTGATAAAAAGCTAATGAACTTATCAATGATTCAAGAAGTTGAACTAAAAGAGTTTATAGCCATTCAAATTGCTTTAGCAAAGATGGCTTATCAACTGCTGCAAGTTCCAATACATCAATTTTCAAGAGAATCTATTAATCTTAAATATCGTGTTCTTTTACGGGAGCGTAATTTAATAACAACGTCTAATCGAATTCGGCAAAAGGAGCTATACAAAGCATTTCAATCAAAGTTCCCAAAAGGCTTTTTAGATGAGTACGAATCAGCAATCAATGTAAATGATGAATACAATTGGCTGAAGGTCATTACACGCAATCTAAAACGTCATGTACATCCTTTCCGTCATTTGCTTATTCTTTATTTCTTAGAACAAGATTTGGAGTCCTTTTTACAAATTGAAGCTGATACAGGTCCTTTCGGTAGTGGCCCATGGCCCTGTTTAAATAAAGCAGCTAATCATTATAAGGAATTTGTGATTCATGAAGTAAATGTTACAAGGGATTTTAAATCAAATGCACCCATTGGCACGTTTGAATGCTCTTGTGGCTTTATTTACGCTAGAAAGGGTCCTGATAGATTATCTGAAGATAAATATCGTATTGGACGTACAAAAGCGTATGGAGATGTCTGGAAGGCTAAATTACATGAATTAGCAGTTGATGGAACCTACAGTATAAGAGCATTAGCTAGAATGCTTGGCGTGGATTCGAAAACAGTTAAAGGACATCTTGCCTCAGTTGAGAAAATAGAGAAATTACCTGATAAAGTTTTTCCACCGATGTTACATATGTATCGAAAGCAATTATTAAAAGGAATGCAGCAATACCCAAGTTACTCGAGAACACAAATTCGTCAATGTTTACCGAAAGAATATATTTACTTATATCGAAATGATAAAGAATGGCTGTTTGAACAGTTACCTATAATTCAGGCGAAGGAAAAGCCAAAATCAATTGTCAATTGGGACGTACGTGATCGAGAATATCTTTCTAAAATTAAACAGCTTTACAAAGAATTAATTGAACTGGAAAAGCCCGTACGTATCACGATTTCGATAATTGGGAACGTCTAGGAATCTTATCAAATTTGGAGAAACATCTTGATAAGCTGCCACAAACTGAAAAATATCTAAATAAAATTACGGAATCTATACAACAGTTTCAGATTCGACGATGCTGTAAAATTATTGATCGTATGTTGCTGGAGCAAGAACCAGTTGTATTATGGAAAGTACAGCGTATTGGCGCTGTTAAGTCACATCATTTTCACGAAATAAAACCGTATTTGGAAGAGTATTTACGAACAAAACAGGAAGTGAAAAGTTATGAGCAAACAACAGGTTAAACTAGCTTGGCCTTTTGCTAAAGGTGAAAAAGCACAACTAATATGGATTGGTGAGCCATTTCGATATGATCATAAAATGATAATCAAAGCTTATTTTCGCTCACAAGGTCGTACAGAAGGTATATTAATGGATTGGGGTACATTACCATGCTTAGCAATCCAACATTATTATACTGATGGCATCATAACGGCTAGTCAAGTTTCTGAAAGTGTACAAGAAATCGATATGACTATTTATCCTAATAAAGTTAAATTTCACGAACGCCCTTGGTCTATTCAAGGAAGCAGTGATCCTGCAACTTCCCGTAGTTTCGTGTTCTCTTTTGATGGAAAGAATGTGATTTTACCAGTCATTGAAGTATTGCGTAGCATTTTAGCTCCGAACGGCTTCCTTTTATATCGCTTGTTTGAATCGAATTCATTTCCTCAGTTCTTCACAGAAACATATGAACCTAATAAAATCCATCTTAGCTTTTCATCACAATATGAATTGAAATACACAAAGACAACGTTCATTTATCAATTGGTGTGGTTGCTAACGAATCGAGACCTACGACAAGCCTATGAAAATATAGCATTTACTTGGTTGCAGGAAAAGACTTTGAAGTTCGAATGGAACTTTACACAACCGATTACAATAACAGCTCGTGTAAAGGAGAAGAATAACACGTGTACAGTATTACAAATTGTTAATGTGAAAAATAAAGATATTCCGTACCAACATATTTCGATTTCGCATCCAGAAATACAAAATCAAGAGAAATCCAATGAGGCAAAGAAATACACTTATCGTTCTCTAAATAGACAGGGTGATGAAGAGGGCTTTACATTAGATGAACAATTAGATGGTTCTACAGAGGACTTTGATCTTGTACAAATGAATCAGTTGAAACATGAATATACATCGGTACCCAAAATCAAACGAATTAAAAGTAGTTCCTCAAAGCAGCGAACGAAAGAAGATGAAAATACTAAGAAATACTATGGCAGCAATGATTCAATTCGATCTACAGCAGACACTGGAGGTCAAAAACTAGCAAGAGGAATAGAACATCAAATGTTATCTGAAATTCAAGTACAAGGTGAATTGCAAGATTTCATTAATGTCCTTAGAATAATGGAGCAATATCCAGAAGTAAGTGCGATACGAGCATTTATAGATGTGTTACCAGAGGGAATTGGAGACCGCAGATTTACGAAATTGAGTGATAATATCACGAAACGACGTTATGTGATTGCAGAAGTATATATGATAAGTGGGAAGAAATTCAATATTATTGAAGTTGAGCGAGAAGATCGCTCTTTATCAATGCTAATTTTATCATCACTTGCAATAAATGATTGGAAATCGATTTATGATAGATTGTTAGTAAACCTTGTGAATGATAGTGGTACGTGGACAAGTAAGTCGCTGAAAAGTATTGAGGAGAGTAGGGTTACAGTGATGAAAGCTAAACACAGTTCTAAAGGGGTTAAGCATAAGGCTGAAATTCTATTAAATAAGTTAGAATAGCAGTGAAGATTTGAGTAAAGGAATAAATGAAATACCTCTTCCCTCAAAGAATAATCCAAATATTTCCCCGAATTAATTCACGCTATATACACTTACAATAACTAATTCGAGAGCTATCACCAATACTTCGTAATCAAAACGGTGCGACTTCTTTAACTTACATAAAACAATTACGCTAAGAGTGACAAAGTATATTATTTACTTTCTTTGTTGACAATAGTTAAGAGTGTTAACAGTATTAGAAATAGGAGGGCCCTGCATTTATGAAGGCTGTAACTTATCAAGGACCAAATCATGTACAGGTTAATCAAGTAGAGGATGCAAAATTAGAAAAAAAAGACGATATTATAGTTAAGATTACTTCTACTGCTATTTGCGGATCTGATTTGCATTTATATCAAGGTAACATGCCATTACCCCCAGGATATATTATTGGCCACGAACCAATGGGTATTGTGGAAGAAGTTGGACCTGAAGTCACAAAAGTAAAAAAGGGAGACCGTGTTGTCGTTCCCTTTAATGTTTCATGTGGACATTGCTTTTATTGCCAACATGAAATGGAAAGCCAATGTGATAACTCAAACCCTCATTATGATTCTGGCGGATACTTGGGTTATACTGAGAAGTTCGGTAACCATCCGGGTGGTCAGGCTGAATATTTAAAAGTCCCTTTTGGAAACTTCACTCCCTTTGTTATCCCGGAGTCATGCGAATTGGAGGATGAGTCACTGCTCTTTTTATCGGATGTTCTGCCAACAGCTTATTGGAGTGTAAAAAATGCAGGTGTAAAATCAGGCGATACAGTTATTGTTCTTGGATGCGGACCTGTTGGGTTGATGGTACAAAAATTTGCCTGGATGGAAGGTGCAAAGCGTGTAATAGCAGTTGATTACTTGGATTACCGGATCAATCATGCGAAAAAGATGAACAATGTTGAGGTATTTGAGTTCACAAAATACCCTGATATGGGCGAACATTTAAAAGAGATCACACATGGTGGGGCAGATGTCGTCATCGATTGTGTAGGTATGGACGGAAAGAAATCACCCTTAGAGTTTCTGGAACAAAAATTCAAACTGCAGGGCGGAACCCTTGGACCTATTCAAATTTCTACTAAAGCTGTCCGAAAGTATGGGACAGTGCAAATGACTGGTGTTTACGGGGGTAACTATAATCTATTTCCATTAGGTGCATTTTGGATTAGAAATATTAATCTTAAAATGGGACAGGCTCCAGTCATTCATTTTATGCCAGAATTGTTTAAAAAAATAACAAATAACGAATTTGACCCAAGAGATATTATCACACACAAGATGTCCCTTGAAGAAGCAAGTCATGGTTATCGAATTTTTAATAATCGTGAGGATGAATGTATAAAAGTCGTTTTAAAACCGTAATCCTCTTCTCTTTCCAAAAAGACTTCATACTTTGTATAGAAGTCTTTTTATTCGACCATTTAGCCAAGAAGGTCAAAAAGTAATTGATAGATACAATGAATAAACTCGCATACAGTAAAGACGAACCTGCTGACCTAGTCAATGTAGCAATTGAAGAGCTAATACATCAAAAATATGAACTTCCCATCTACAATACTTTAAAAGATGCAGCCAATGATGTTCGAAAAAGGTCTTATCGTATGATTTATCATAACTTACTTAATGAAAATCAAAAAGAGAGCGTGAATCAACTTTTCGAGGTATCAGAAGGTTCTACAAACAGTCCATGGAATCAATTGAAAGAGGATGCAAAAAGAGCGACTTTATCACATTTAGAACTCTCGTTGCTCGCCGAGATTGGTTAATGGAAACTGAACATCTCTACAGAATTACTTCATGATATTAAGAATTTGTGGAACAACAAAACGTATTTTTTGTTATTCAGCAATAGGGTCAAATCGTATTATGTGGTTAGCCGGTTTTTTCTGGTTGACCTATTTTTTTAGGTACTATTCTTGAGGTAGCCGGGATTAAAGAACTGTTAAGTAAAAATAAGTTGATCCGTTAAAGGGGTAGAATATTGAGTAAAGCTCCTTGTCCTAAAGGTCAGTTCAATAAAGAAAAAAGGTGTCTCTTTTGAGGAAGAATAAGCTTCTGTGTTGAAAGTAAACCACTTTTTTCACACTTTTTTAATTTATTTGTAGTGAACAACATAAACATTCTATAGAAGAAAATTATTTCTATAGGAGGTTTCCATGGATCAAAAGGATCAAAGTCGTCAATTAGACCAAATAAAGCAAATGCAACAAATGTTTAAAGCGAACATGAAAACTCAACCTTATCCCATGTACCCTAACTATGGGAAAATCACACGTTACGAAGAAATTCCGATAAGTTTACCTGAACAGCGCCAGCTGCGCCATCCCGGAGTGGAAAAATTTATGGTACCCCTTCCAATTATCGAAAACCCGAACTATAAAGGGAGTGAAAAGTTAACAGGAAAAGTAGCACTTATTACAGGGGGTGACAGTGGTATTGGTGCAGCAGTAGCAATTGCGTTTGCTAAAGAAGGCGCAGATGTTGCTATTTCATACTTAGATGAACATGAGGATGCAAATAGAACAAAAACGAGGATTGAACAACTCGGACAACGTTGTTTTCTAATGCCTGGGGACTTGCGAGACAAACAACAGTGTATCTCCATTGTAGAACAAACAGTAAATACGTTTGGACGTCTCGATATTCTTTGTAACCACGTTGGTATCCAATTCCAACAACTAAGTCTGCTTGACATTACAGATGAGCAATTCGATGACACCTTCAAAGTTAATATATACTCTCATTTTTACACAACAAGGGCAGCGCTTCCTCATTTAAAACCAGGCAGCTCAATCATTGGCACTTCTTCAGTGGTGACGTATGTAGGTGAGCAGCAAATGATTGATTATACGGCCACAAAAGGCGCAATAGTTGGTTGGACACGTGCCTTGGCTAAAAATGTCGTGAAACAAGGGATCCGAGTCAATGCCGTCGCCCCCGGCCGAATTTGGACCCCACTTATTTCAGCAAGTTTCTCGTCAGACCAAGTCGCTGTATATGGAGCATTTAATCCAATGGAACGAGTTGCCCATCCATTTGAACTCGCACCAACCTTTGTCTATCTTGCTTCTGATGATTCTCGTTTTGTTACTGGTCAAGTTCTTCATGTTGATGGGGGAGAATCCACACATTCCTAATGGAAGGGGGTTACCATTTTGAGATATGAATTTAATCCAGAAGTAAAGCTATTGCTAGTAAACCATTCAAATGAAAAAGTAAGGATGGTCTATATGGAGGATTCCTGGCCCATGCCAAAAATAGGACTGAGACCACCATATTATTGCTACCCAAGTTACGAGCTTAATTATCCAATAATCTAAATAATAACAGACAAAAAGACTTCTATACACAGTGTGGAAGTCCATTCAACATTTCGCTTAGGGTTCGCAATTATGCTAACTTTCAATTCATCCATTTAAACTAATAGGATAACGGTTTTAAAACGACTTTTATACAGTCGTCCTCACGATTATTAAACATTTGATAACCATGACTTGCTTATCCAAGGGCCACTTTGTATGTGGGTCAAACTCGTTATTCGTTATTTTTTCAAAAAATTCAGGCATAAAATGTATGACTGATGCCAGTCCCATTCTCAGATTGATATTCCTAACTCAACCCAATGGAAACACATTATAGTTGCCCCCATAAACATCTATTAATTGGACCGTTCCATATTTTTGCACAGCTTTTGTAGAAATTTGAATAGGTCCAAGGGTTCCACCTTGGCAACTTTAATTTTTGTTCAAGAATCTCCAAAGATGATTTATTCTCGTCAATACCTACACAATTGTGGATTTGAAATAAAGTCGTACCGTTTATAAAAAAGATGTACCGTTTTAAAGAAAGTTATACCGTTTACAAAAAAGTTGCACCGTTTTATTCCTTTTCGATTAAAGGATTCTATGTGAGTTTTAATTAAACTTTTTTATAAAAAGGAATGTTCATTCAAAAAGAAAAGAATCCATTTTGATCAATCTTTTTTCAAAATGGATTCTTTTCTTTTACCGTAAAATATGGATTTGTCGAACGTTTTTGATCAAACTTTATTTTAAAGTTACATCATGAGATATTTTTTGTTCAATCGATCAATAAGACTACCAGACCAGATATTCGTAAAGAGAGTGGATAAAGCTCTTATAATATATAGACCAGATACAGCTAGTGCTGATTCTGTAAGTTTAAGAACAATAAGATTTAAAGCTATAAAATAAATCCAACTCCCTACACTCGAAACGCCAATACTAAAAAGTAAGATAGATGGGTAGCGCCAACTTTCTAAATTCTTTTTTAAATTCACTGAAAATCCCTCCAAAATAGAAAAATATCCTATAAAAACCCCCTAAAACAAATAAAAAAACCCCACCCCCAAGACATGTAAGTCTTGGGGACGAGATTTGAATCGCGGTGCCACCCCATTTTATTAATATGTCACCATATTAATCTTATCAGGTACATTCAGTTACCTTATACCCTAGCTCTATAACGGGAGCATCCGTCACACTACCCCCTCTAAACAAGGTTTCAATGTGCTACTCAGAGGCTTTGCTTCAATAAGAAAATTCCAACCCCTTTTCAGCTACCGGAGCTCTCTTTGTGGAATTTAGTTATTTACTCTTCTCATCATCGCATTTATTTTTGTATACATTAACATAATTATATATATATTGTAAATAGTTATATAATTATGAAAAAAATTATATAATTGTTAAATATTAGCTGGATGAAAAAGTAAAGATGCTCTCAGAAAGATTAATGAGTTTACAAGCAAATGACAACACTAAAACGCTCTTTATTTCTACTGAGGATATGTATAAATTTATAACTGCAAGATCAAGGCTGTCATATTGACGGTCTTTTCTTTATGGTGCTATAGGGGCAGTATTCCTGTAATAAATGAAAAGCTGGCTTATGGTAGAAACATGGAAGTTGTGCGGCCGTGCCTAGGTCGTATCATATAGCGGGTGGGATTCCCGCCGAGTAAGAACTAGCCATTCACTCGTAGCGAGTCTTGGAGGACTGAGGTTAACTTTAGTCTTTAAGCGTAGACAGTTAGATGGAGCAGCCGTCAAGGCTGAGAATCTTATGGAGTGAAAGTCTCCTGTCATCAATTGACCGATTCGGATGACTAGCATATCCAATGCGTGGGGAGGTAACGAACTGCGTTCTGCTTGGAAGTAAAAGTCACGGCGGCTATATTATCCGATTAAAAGGGTTATGAAATCCTGCTAATAAGTGAGCGTTCGAGAGATATCCGCATCAATCTGAGGGAGTTGAAAAGAAATTAAATTGAGTACTATATCAAAGAAATATTGTTCTATTATTCACTCTTTAGTACACTGTTAAAAAAAGGTAAGGTAGTTGAATTACATTAAATTTCTTTAATTAAACTATACAAGCTTTAAATGAAATTTTATTCAAAAAACATCCCCTCGAGAAAACAGAGAAGATGTTTAGGAAAGTTCTTGGGAGACCTTTGCCCTAGATTGAATATAACATTATTACCTGAAATAATATACATATGGAGTTAGTATAGTTTCATGGACACAATTTAATTAAGTCCTTACAATTATTTGAGAGGATGTGTCCGAATTGGAACGTAAACCTGCAGGCAAAAAATATAACGATGATTTTAAGAAAACGATTGTGGATTTGTATCATTCCGGCAGCCCGGTTAAAGAATTAAGCAGCGAATATGGAGTATCAGAAGTAACGATTTATAAATGGGTGAAAGACTTTACCCCTATTGGTTCAGAAAAAGAGGCGCTGACACCAAAAGAGTTAGCCGAGATTCAGAAAGAAAACCTTCGGTTAAAACAGGAGGTAGAAATTCTAAACATACTAAGATTAGTAGTACAGGCCGAGAGATTGGTTTGGACTACTATTTTTTATATAGTAGAAGTGAAGAACAGGCCGGAGCCTTTTTGGGATCTGGAATCCGTATCTTAAACTGGCCTGCTTCACTTACCTTATTTGAATCAGGTTTGAGTATGTTGGATCCTTTGAGATCGTGTATAAGAAATGGGAATCAATAAGTGTAAAGTGGAGACTTCAATATTACTATATTAGGAGAAGACAAATGAAACATGTTATTGCGTTTGATGTCAGTATGGGCAAAAGTTACATGGTTATTTACAATGCATTAAAACACTGTGTATTCGAAGGAGAAATCAACCATTATCGTACAGAGTTTGAGGAGTTAAAGAAAAAGATTGACGATTTGACCGAAGGTTATGGAGAACAGCCTGAAATCGTATTTGAAGCAACTGGTGTCTATTCCAGGGTGTTGGAGCGTTTTATGAATGAGAATTACTACACATACTGTCTTTTGAACCCATTGGAAGCGAAATTACAATGTGATTCATTGCGGATTCATAAAACGGATAAGAGTGATGCGCATCGACTAGCGCTTACTCACTTTACGATAGACAGAAGAAAAAAAGAAGGTTCCAATGATCTTCTTCAACAATTGAAATCGCTCTCGAGATATTATAGTGAACTGGACGATGAGTTATCCATTGTTCGCAGCCGTATGCATAAAGTGATTCAGTTAACGTTCCCGGAACTGGAGAAAATTTTTACTAGTAAATCGGAATTGTTTTTAAATATGGTTCAGTTGTTTCCCCATCCAGAGTTTCTCCAAGGTCTTTCAAAAACGGTAATCAAAAATAAGGTTCGTAAGAACACCAATAAAAATATTTCATTAGCAGTAGCGGAAAGAAAGGTGCTTGATCTATTTGAAGTTGCCAAGCACTCTTATCCAGCAGTTTCTTCGACGGACGTTTTATGCGAACAACTCAGATCTTATGCAAGAAGGTATCAGGAACTTCTTCGTGAGAAGGAACAGTGTATAAAAAATATGATACCGCTGGCTGAAAGTCGTAAGGAATATAAAATCATTCTCAGCTTTCCAGGGATTGGTCCTAATACAGCCGTTCGCCTTATCGCAGAAATCGGTGATATTCACCGGTTCGATAACCCTAAACAGCTGAACGCTTTTGCGGGTATTGATATACGGCGCTTTCAATCAGGAAA
>NZ_RZTZ01000028.1 GCF_004005475.1 Niallia taxi
TCAAAATCAACATCGACATTAAATGATATATACATAGCTAGTCACCTCAAGACTAGTATGTAAAATGAAAGCAACTTTGTACATATTTATTCAAGCATTACTGTACATATTTAAAATAGCATTTCTACCTACATACATCTTCAACAAAGTTGGCATTGGCTCTTCATAAACCCTAACCACTATCATGCCTTCATAAGATAATTCTATTTCCTTCTTCTCGGTTAACTTTTTTTGATACAAGCTTCTTATATTGATAATGAATTGTTTAATATGAGCTCTTTCAAGTCACCTAATTGTATTTTTACTTTACGTGTGTTTGAGCCGGCTTCGATTACCTGTTGTTTATTGAGATAGTCTTCATAGTCTTCATTGTCTTCATAGCTTCGTCCTATAGAAATACGATATTTGTACTCAGTTATTGTGAATATAATAGTAAGTGATAAATATATAAAAAAATTAAGAAGTAATATTGGATGGCTAATTGATCGTTCTAAATATGACAGGGAATATTTTGTAAATGATACGATTAGTCTGCAAATACAATAAGTAGTTGGTGTACAGGTAAGAACTATCCTAGCGCACAAATATTATGGGATTTAGCCCATTATTAGAAGATAGAGTCGAATAACTATATTCATATGAGGAGGAATAGGTATTTGGATATAGGTTAAAATGAATTTATATGCCCCCGTTGTCGAGGAAATAAAGTTAATTCACTTAATGATGGGGAAAACTATTTAATTTTTACAATCCTTTTTGCGGTATAAATCCTATTAATTCCAGTTGCAATATTCTTCTTTTATATATATTTACACAAGAAAAATGTTAGTAAGAAAGCATTTTTAGCTATATGTATGGAATGTAAGTACAGATGAGGAATATCTAAAGAAAAGTTTATAGAACAACAAACCGTTGTAAAAAATATAATAAAAGTCCTATCCCTACGAGTAGGTCTTTTGAATTGTAAATTATTTCACTTTTGTCTATTTTTGTCGAATCTATAGTAAGAAAATATCATTTGCAGTAAAGTTAATTTCGCAAATAGAAAAGATATAAATTAGGGAGAAATATTTTGACTAAGAAAGAAAAAGTAAAAAAACCATTTTATAAAAAATGGTGGGTTTGGGTACTCACTGTTATAATCGTAGGGTCGATTGCATCAGGTGGTGAAGAAGACTCGGATCAAGACACTTCAACAGAAAAGGAAAAAACAAGTGAAGTTGTAGCTTCAACTAATGATAGCAGCGAAAAAGCTGAAAAAGAAGAAGCTGAGAAGAAAGCAGCTGAAGAAAAGGCTGCAACTGAGGAAGCCGAAAAGAAAAAAGCTAAAGAGGAAGAAGAAAAGAAAGCTAAAGAAGAAGCTGAAAAAGAAGAAGCTGAGGAGAAAGCTGTAGAAGCAGCAGCAGAAAAGAAAGCTGATGCTGCTGGAGTTGAAGGTGCTAATGCTTTAAGTGCTGCTAGAGGGTATATCGACTACACTTCTTTTAGTCATGAAGGACTTGCTGATCAATTATCATTTGAAGGCTATTCACAAGACGCAATTAACTATGCAATGGAAATAATGGACACAGAAGTGGATTGGAACGAACAGGCAGAGCTGACAGCACAAAGCTATCTGGATTACACAAGTTTTTCACAGTCTGGCCTTGTTGATCAACTAGTATTTGATGGATTTACTAATGAACAGGCACAGCATGGAGCAGACTTTGTATTTCAATAATAATAGTAATCCCCACTTACAAAGAGCGGGGATTTTTTTGCGTATCATTTATAAAGTTCCAATGACTTTCCCGACAGCTATCCCCTCCGACTTGGAGTAGAGTAATATTCTAAAAATGCTTCTTTCTCCTATTATCAAAAGATTTGTCTTGATAATAATGTTCTTCACAATACCAGTTCACTTTTTCCTGCTTATCCCATGGCTTAAATGGTAGCAGCATATTGGCTCATCTAACTTTATAAGCAATTCCTTCACAGTCCTCTTGGTATTCCATCATACTCGTCCTTGCTTTAAATGATAAATGGATTATTACATAAAAAAGAGCCCTACTCAAAAGAGTAGGACACAACATCAATATTCATCAACTACAAAACTAACAATTTCATCATACATAATGTATTCAGTTCTTGAATGAATATTACCTGTTGTAACGTTAAGTTTAAATTCATAATATGGTTTGTCTTCTCCTTTTATATTTAACCAAGATATGAATTTTTCAATTTCTTTTTTTGTTAAATCATATTCATGCAAGTCACCAGTAGTTGTAGTTAATTTAAGGATTCCTTTACTATTATCAACTTCTTCTTCTTTTACAGTAACTTCTGCATTTGCCTTTAAATTACTACCATCTGTAGTTTCAGCTGTAATTGTAACTTTTCCTGTGCTCTTTGCAATCACATTTCCACTATCATCAACAGATGCTATTTCTGAATCACTACTTGTCCATTTAATATTTTTATTTGCTGCTGACTCTGGTAATACTGATGCAATTAATGCTTCACTTGTTCCTTTACCTAACTCTAACGTTTCTTTATTCAATTTTAAAGACTCAACAAGAACATTGTCAGGTTCTTCAGGAGTTTCAGGAGTTTCAGAAGGGTCAAGAAGTTCGCCATTTTCATCTATATCAATAGCATCAGGTGTATTTGAATAGCCACTACCACTCCAAGTGATAACTACTGTATGTCTCTTGTTTTCTAAACCAGTTTTTTCGTATACTAATGTTTGGAATTGATTTTTAAATGGACCAAAAGTCTCCTCCACTCCATCTATTGTTACATGAGCCTTTTTATTATCTATGTTGGTTCTTTGTATAATTCTAATTTTTGTTCCAGTAAAATCAAACCGAACAGTTGCATCCGCCTTGTTAGTGTAACGAGGAACTGATTTATACACCCCAGAAGTACTACCTAATCTTGTCCACGTTGAGCTAATAATTGGCTAATAACTTCTATTAATGGATATTTACTATTATACTCAGTTAGCAGGATAATATGAATTCTAAAAGTTTCAAACCAAGAAAAATACGGCACAAGTAATTTTCTTTTACACTTATTTAATTTATCCTACTCTTTGAGAAAAATATAGTTTAAACATTTAGTGAAAAATCATTTGGCATGACAAGTCCATTTTAACACAGAACCTCACCCGTATGATTCTCATATTTTTCTAGTGTGTCCTTCTCAATTATCTTTTAGCATTTTTCTAAAAGGAATCAAATCCAATCCAATTGAATTTTCTGGGATTGATTTAACCATTTTAGCTTTATGTTGAACTCCCCCAAAAAATAAAATTAAAAAATACAGCAATGCTGTTACACCCATCCAAATATATAAATTCATATAAAGTAAAGAGACAATTATTATAGGGAAAAATAGACTGAATGTTAAATATAAAATTATCAATTTGTTAGCTTTTATATTTCTAAGAAATACATTTTTAAATCCAAATTGCTTCTTATATTCTTTTAATAGTTCAAAAATAAACAACTTGTTACTTCCTTTTCAATAATTAATAATATGACTTAAGATATTGTATCAATAAATTGCAATATTACTATGTACAAAAAGACTTGGTCATAAAAACTACCAAGTCACTGTTGATTTATATTCTCATATATGGAAAAAATTGAGAAGGACACACTAGAAAAATATAAAAATCATATGGGTGATGTCCTGGGTTAAAAATAATTCATGGGCGTTTCATGGGTACAGTCATCACCATACCCAATCCTAAACCTTCGCACCCATGAATTAATTATTCAAAACCCACTTATATCAACGTTCTAACCTCTTAGTACATTTCCATGTATTGATCTCTCTCCCATGGATGCACTTGTGTGCGGAACATATCCCACTCAATCTCTTTAGCTTCTACAAAGTGTACGAAAATATGCTCTCCTAAAGCGTCAATCATTGTTTGATCTTGCTTTAGTTCTGTTAATGCGTCTGCAAGTGTTGATGGCAAATCAACGATGCCTTCTGCTAGGCGTTCTTCTTTGCTCATGATGTAAATGTTGCGGTCTACTGGTGCTGGCGGAGTCAATTCGTTTTTGATTCCGTCAAGGCCTGCTGCTAGCAATGCTGCCATTGCTAGGTATGGGTTAGCTGCTGGGTCCACGCTGCGTACTTCAACGCGTGTGCTTAGTCCGCGTGATGCTGGAATACGCATTAATGGTGAACGGTTGCGAGCAGACCATGCTACATAACATGGTGCTTCGTAGCCTGGCACTAAGCGCTTGTAAGAGTTTACAGTCGGGTTAGTGATTGCTGTGAAGCTTGTTGCATGCTTAACGATACCAGCGATGAATTGTAGTGCTGTTTCGCTCATTTCAAGCTCTGTGTTTTGATCGTAGAATGCGTTTTGACCGTTCTTAAATAGGGAAAGGTTACAGTGCATTCCAGAACCGTTAACGCCGAATAGTGGCTTTGGCATGAATGTTGCGTGCAGTCCGTGTTTGCGTGCGATTGTTTTTACGACTAATTTAAATGTTTGGATTTGGTCACAAGCTGTGACTGCATCCGCATATTTGAAATCGATTTCGTGCTGTCCTGGAGCTACTTCATGGTGAGATGCTTCAATTTCAAAGCCCATTTCTTCTAGCTCTAACACGATGTCGCGGCGGCAGTTTTCGCCAAGGTCTGTTGGCGCTAGGTCGAAGTAGCCTCCGTTATCGTTCAATTCAAGAGATGGTTGCCCCTTTTCGTCCAATTTGAACAGGAAGAATTCTGGTTCAGGTCCTAAGTTGAAATCAGTAAAGCCGAGAGCTTCCATTTCTTTAAGAACACGACGTAGGTTATTACGCGGATCTCCTTCAAATGGTGTGCCATCTGGATTGTAAATATCACAGATAAGTCGTGCAACCTTGCCTTTTTCTGCTGTCCATGGGAAAACAACCCATGTGTTCAAATCTGGATATAGGTACATATCAGATTCTTCGATTCTTACAAATCCTTCGATGGAAGAGCCATCAAACATCATTTTGTTGTCTAGGGCTTTATCAAGCTGACTGATTGGAATCTCAACATTCTTGATTGTTCCTAAAATATCCGTAAATTGAAGTCGAATGAATTTTACATTACTTTCTTCTGCAAAACGTTTGATATCCTCTTTTGAATAGTTCTTTGCCACGGCTATTTCCTCCTCTTAAGTCCCTTTAATATCTATCTCTGAAAAAATTGAGATCCTCCCTGTCCCATTGAATTGCGGCCATTATTGTTAAAACGTCCTGCATTCAACAGCTCCTTGCGCAAAAGTTTACGCAAGTCTTCATCTGTAAGCTCTCTGCGAGCCTTTTCTGCTTCTTTCTTTACATCCTCTGTTATAACTTGCTTTTCCTTCACTGAGAATATTTGTTTAATCCCAGCGAGGTTAACACCTTGATCGATTAGATCCTTAATTTCCAATAGTTTGTCAATATCAGTTAAGGAAAACAGTCGCCTGTTGCCATCCGTTCTTGCTGGAGCAATTAGTTCGTGCTCTTCATAGTAGCGAATTTGTCGAGCGGACAGCTCTGTTAACTGCATGACAATACTAATTGGGAATAGAGGCATCGACCGACGAATTTGACTACCAGACATAGCGATTCGGCTCCTTTAGATTGATTGTATTTACCCAACTTCATTATAGTTTTGGATAGATTTATTGTCAACAAATGTTACAATTTCTAACCTCTGGATGCAATTTTTTTATGCTAACGTAATCAGCTTTTGTTCCAATAGTCTGTCAACTGCCATACATACAGCGATTTTTACATGAGAATACGTTAATCCGCCCTGTACGTAAGCAACATATGGCGGTCTGATCGGACCGTCGGCAGTAAGCTCAATGCTTGCACCTTGAATAAACGTTCCTGCTGCCATAATGACATCATCTTCATAGCCTGGCATATAATTAGGATATGGTGTGACATGTGAATTGACTGGTGATGCGTACTGCACAGCCTGGCAGAATGCGACCATCTTTTCTTTATCATCAAATTGCACCGATTGAATCAAGTCTGTACGCGGCACATTCCATTTCGGCGATGAATTCATCCCAAGCTTTTCAAGCATAGCTGCAGTAAACACAGCACCCTTTAAGCTTTGCCCGACAACATGTGGTGCAAGGAAAAATCCTTGGTACATTTCCTGCAGACTGTAAAGGGATGCTCCAGCCTCCGCTCCAATGCCTGGGGATGTCATCCGATAGGAGCATGCTTCCACGTACTTTTCTTTCCCAACAATATAACCGCCAGTTTTAGCAATACCGCCGCCTGGGTTTTTTATAAGAGATCCTGCCATTAAATCTGCCCCAACATGACATGGCTCAAGGTCCTCTACGAATTCTCCGTAGCAATTGTCCACAAATACAACAACATCGCTTTTCAATTCCTTGACGAAATCAATCATTTCCTTGATTTCTGCAATGGTAAAGGAAGGTCTTGTTGCATAACCCTTTGAGCGCTGGATGCCAATCATTTTTGTATTGCTCTTAATGCTTGAAGCGATTTTTTCGAAATCAGGACGTCCGTCCTCTTTTAGGGCGACACTATTATAAGAAATGCCGAATTCCTTTAAGGAGCCTGTGCCATTCCCTCTAATCCCGACGATTTCTTCTAATGTATCGTATGGTTTTCCTGTAATATACAGTAGCTCATCTCCTGGACGCAGCACTCCAAATAACGCAATGCTGATTGCGTGTGTCCCTGAAATGATTTGCGGGCGCACAAGTCCTGCCTCTCCGCCGAACACTTCTGCATAAATTCGTTCAAGTGTATCTCTTCCTAAATCATCATAGCCGTAGCCTGTTGTTGGAATGAAATGAGATTCGCTCACCTTATTGTTTTGGAAGCTTTTCAGAACACGAAATTGATTTTCGTCAATTCGTTCGTCGATTCTTTTATGAACTTCCTTCACTTGTTCTTCTACCTCTCCGACAAGAACTCGGAGTTTATCACCAAATGTTAATTGATCGTACATACTGTTCTCCTATCGTGTTGCTTTATAAGCCTGCAGCTGTCCGGAAAGGCTTGTGTCATGTAAACAATAGCCTTTGCACGTATACTGCTGTTCTTCCTCTTCGAATACAAGGCTTCTAAGTATACTTTCATTTTTCAGCTGTGCCAGCAGCTTACCATTGCTTGCTGGAACGACAACCTCATAATATTCCATATTCTCAATCATCGTGTCTTCAATTTTTTGCTTTAGTTTCATTCTGTCATCTGCGTTTAAGGCACTTATTTCGATACTGTCCAGCTTTGAGGACGGCACAAAGTCTGCGTGCACAAGGTCGCGCTTGTTATAAACAGTAATTTGCGGAATTGCCGGAATTTCCAGGTCTGCAAGCAATTTATGCACTGTTTCCTCATGCTGGTAATATTCCTCGTTTGCCATATCGACAACATGTAATAGCAAATCTGCTTCACGCACTTCCTCTAATGTGGAGCGAAACGCAGCAACGAGCGTTGTTGGCAAGTCTTGGATGAACCCAACTGTATCCGTAATAAGCGCACTGAATCCACTCGGCAAAATGACCTTTCTTGTCATTGGATCAAGTGTCGCAAACAAGATGTTTTCCTCAAAGGAATCTGCTTCTGCCACGCGGTTAAACAGCGTGGATTTACCAGCGTTTGTATAACCTACAAGCGCAATTTGGAAAGTTCTGTTGCGCTTTCTTCTTTCTCTGTATCTGTCACGGTGTTCAACGATCACATTCAATTGGCTTTTAATATCATCGATTCTGCGGCGGATATGACGTCTGTCTGATTCCAGCTTTGTTTCACCAGGACCTCTTGTCCCGATACCAGCACCTAGTCTGGAAAGCTGAAGACCTTGTCCACCAAGCCTTGGCAGCAAATATTGCAGCTGTGCCAGCTCAACCTGCAGCTTCCCTTCCTTTGAGCGTGCTCTTCCTGCAAAGATATCCAAAATCAATTGTGTTCTGTCTATGATACGTGCTTCGATATTTTTGGAAAGATTGCGAACTTGGCTTGGGGACAGCTCATCATTGAAAATGATTATATCTGCGTCCATTTCCTCTGCCAGCACTTCTAATTCTTCCACTTTCCCTTTACCTATGTATGTTGAAGGATGAATCCTGTCTCGATTTTGTGTGATGGAAGCAACCACTTGACCGTGTGCTGTTTCCGTTAGACTTGCGAGCTCTTCCATGGAGTATTCAAATCTTGCAGTGTCATCTGTCGTTTGACAGCCAACAAGGATTACTTTCTCTGTTGATTCTTTTGTTTCATTCAAAAGAAAACCCTCTTTCTACTCTTTGTCTATATTATAGCAAAAATAACGCTTTCTTCACTATTTCTACAATAATAGTATGTGATTATTTTCTATTAATAATCACGCTACTTGCGACTCGCGTTCCTTTACAGTAGCATATTCCATGTGAGAAAAACAGTATTTTTTCCCGTCCTAACAATTCCTATTAAAACATACGGAAAAATACAAAAACTTGTCTTTTACAAAAAAACAGGAACACAGAAAAATTAGTGTTCCTGCCTATTATAAGCTGTTAAAAGCCATTGTTCATTGTTGGTATTTCCTCATTTGGCTTTGACGTGCTTTCATAAATGAGGTCATTGCTTCTTAATGTCATTAACTCGTGTTTGTCATAATTACCTTGCATAAGCAAGCGCATGCTCTGTGCACGAATGGACTTCTCTAAAACATTGCGAATATACCTGCCGTTTGAAAAACTGCGCATATTTTGCCCTGTACGGACATAGGTCAAATGTGTTTTTAGCGATTTCTCTGCTTCATGACTTAATGTATACTCCCGCTCAATAAGCATCCTTTTGCCAATTTCCATCAACTGGTCTGTCGAGTAATCAGGAAAATCGATGACTAGTGGAAAGCGTGAATGTAGTCCAGGATTTAAGGATAAAAAGAAATCCATTTCCCTTGAATAGCCTGCTAGTATAAGAATAAACTCATGCTGTTTATCCTCCATATGCTTTACAAGTGTATCAATCGCTTCCTTGCCGAAATCCTTTTCCCCGCCCCTGCCTAATGAGTAAGCTTCATCAATGAACAGGATGCCACCAAGCGCTTTTTTTACTAAGTCTCTTGTCTTTTGGGCTGTGTGACCAATATATTCACCAACTAAATCAGCCCGTTCTGCTTCAATTAAATGTCCCTTTGACAAAACATTCATCTTTTGAAATAACTTGCCGATTAAGCGGGCAACCGTCGTTTTGCCTGTGCCGGGATTCCCCTTGAACATCATATGTAGAGCCTGTTTGCCAGCCTTTAAGCCATGCTCCTCCCTTTTTTTGTTTACATATATCCAGGCATATATTTCCTTAATCATTTTCTTCATTTCATCCATGCCTACAAGACTGCTAAGCTCTTCCTCTATTTCTTTAAGTGCGCTATGTTCACTTGTCATTTTTTTCGGGATTGATTCAGCTTCTGGCAGTTCTTTTGGAAGAACCTTCTTTTTCTGCGAGTTGATAACAACACTAATCTGTCCATTATTCTTCATCCGGATCGGATGCTCCAAAAGCCACACCTCCTAACGTGGATATGCCGAATATGGCATAAGGCATGTTTGCCTGTTTCTTTTCACTCCATAAATAATGTATATTCAATAACAGCTTCATTCATTAGTGAAAATTTTAATTTTACATACATATCAAAAAAAGGCGCAAAAAAACTCCAGGCCGTCTGCCTGGAGTTTTTGATTATGCTTGTGTGCCTTCTAAATCAATTTGAACATTCTTTTGCGGAGCAAAAGTGGAAATCGCATGCTTGTAAACTAATTGCTGCTTGCCTTCTGATTCAAATAATACTGTAAAATTGTCGAAACCTTTTATAAGTCCGCGAATTTGGAATCCGTTTAATAGGAATACTGTGACACTAGTACCATCTTTGCGTAGTTGATTTAAAAATTGGTCTTGGATATTAACTGATTGCTTCATGAAAATCCTCCTCTTTTCTCTCTGCTATTATGTATTCGATTAATTCTTAAGCATTCCTTCTAAATAACGCGAAATTTCCTTTATTTTTTTAGAAATGTCATTAGATTTGACACTATCTGTCATATCAAACCATTTTACACTCATTTTATTGCGAAACCAAGTTAATTGCCTTTTCGCATATCTTCTTGAGTTTTGCTTTAACTCTAAAACAGCGTCCTCTAATGAAGATCTGTCTTCAAAATATTTATAAATTTCCTTGTAGCCGATTGCTTGAATGGATTGGCAATCCTTTAAGCCAGCATCAAAGAAATGCTTCACCTCAGGGAGAAGTCCTTCCTCCATCATCTTGTCGACACGGAGGTTTATTCTTTCATATAATAAATCCCGATCCATCGTCAAGCCAATGATGGCTGCGTCATACAGCATTTCCTCACTTTGGTTCTCTTGGAGCTCTGACATTCGTTTTCCTGTCACATGGAAAACTTCCAGTGCCCGAATAACCCTGCGAACATTATGGTGATGAATGCTTGCGGCTGTTATAGGATCGATTTGCTCAAGCATATTATGAATCTCTAATGTGCCTTTTTCATCGGCGAGAGCTTCTAGTGATGCCCTGTAGTCTGGATCTGCTGTTGGTGCTTCCTGGAATTGATAATCATACAGCACGGATTGAATATAAAGGCCAGTGCCACCGACAATAAACGGCACTTTGCCGCGATTTGTAATATCCTTGATTTTGCTGCGGACTAATGTTTGAAATTCAGCTACAGAAAAGGCCTCATCTGGATCAACAATATCAATTAAATGGTGCGGTATTCCTTCCATTTCATCGTTTGTGATTTTAGCTGTCCCAATATCCATCCCTCTGTAGATTTGCATCGAATCCCCGCTGATAATTTCTCCATTGAATTTTTCCGCTAATTCAATGCTCAGCTTTGTTTTGCCAACAGCTGTCGGACCGATTAATACAATAACTTTTTCCTTATCTGTCAAACCATTCAACTGCCTTTTATAACTTTTTAGCACAAGTAATCTTGACTTTTTTTATTGTACCATAAATACATGCTTACGTTTAACATCTAACAATTATTGCCCTGATTTTCCCGAATTATACACCTTATCCCTTTAATCTGTATCTATTTCTTGATTCTTATTATCTCTGACGATAATTTCGTAAGGATTGTCTTCCGTTATTTCTTTTATTTCGTTTGTTTCTAAAAATCTCGTGATGCTTCTTTTTACCTCTCTTGCGATGACTTCTGCATCCTTGTCCGTTTTTAACAAGTAAAGCCTAACATCGAACTTCATAACACCATCGTCTGGATCTGCAAAAAGTGCCTTAAATGTATAATTTTCTGAGCTTGCCAAGGCAGAATTAATATATTCTATAACATTTCCCCAAGTGTAGGTTTGTTCATGATCTTTATATCTGTATTCTTCCACAAATAATTTGCGGTCGTCCTTGTATTCATTAAGGATAGCTTGAGTTATATTCTCTGCTTCTTGTTTCTTGCCAATTTCCTCAGGAATCTCAATACTCCAAGCAACTGTAGACCAATTAACCCAAAGGGGATAAAACATATCACTATTAATCTCAAATTCACCCATAATTTTTTCGGATAATTGATTTACTATTTTTTCTGTTATCTCATTTGAAACTTCTGTTTCCTCATCCATTTCTACTTCTTCCATTTGTGGACTTTCTTCTGGGATATAGAAATTCGTTTCCAAAAAGAAGTCTAGGTTCCTCTTTTGCATCTCTTCCTCTATGAATGAAATAATCTCTTCCTGTTTGGCTTCGTTTTCTTTCCCTTCTATATCCAAATAGGCATATTCTGCATTACTATCGACTGAAAAATAGACATCCTGATAGCCTGCTGTTTCAATTGCAGCGCGTACATCATCCAATGCTTCTTCCTGCTTTATTGACTCTTTATATAGTGCCAAAATATCGATGCCAGGATTAACCTCTGCCTCAGCCTTTAATGCTTGGCTGCCTGCCCCTCCAATAAAAAAAAACAGTAAGAGGGTTATGATTGGTGCAAGTTTCTTGATTTGGAATGGACGCTTAACCTCTGGTGGCTCCTCCACATCGATATAAGCCAACATACTATGAAGCTGCTGTTTTAATTGCTGCAGGTCTGCCCCTGTTTGACCAGAGGTCCACTGCAGCAAAGCATCCATCAGCATTTGCTTCGCTTCTTTTTCGCTATAACCTATAATTCTTGCACTTTTCTGGATACTGTAGTCTTTATAATAGTGCAAAATAAGCAGCAGTCGTCCCTGTTTATCCACTTTTCTCAGACCATTTAGGAAACTATTCTGCACTTGATAATATTGCCCTGCACTTGGCACCTTTTCTACTTGTTTAGCGAGCAGCTTTAACAGTCTGCGCTCTGACTTTATCGGAATTATTGCATTTACTGCTTCCTTTTTTGTTTCTTCTATTAATAATGCTGCCTCTTTTTCATTATTTGCAACGATGTTGGCAATCCTCATAAGCTCTTGATTTAAAGCGATGATATTTTTTTGATTTTTGTCTGCCAATAACCGTCTTCCTTTCTATTATCCCACTGTATATATTGAAAACTAGTTTAGAATAGAATTCCAACAATACCATTTTATAGGGTAATAACTGAAAAGTCATTAAATTATGACAAATGAAATGTAAAAAATCTGTTTCCTTTTCATATTTTTATGTAAAAGGAAACAGATTATGAGATTGCAAGGATTATTGCTGCAGCATTTTGTTGAGGGCGTGTCTCGCTTTGTTTGCTATCGCCTCTTCGACTATAATGCGATTGCTGGCAAAGCCGTCCTCAAGGGATTCGAGACACCACACTAAATGAGGTAGGTCAATACGATTCATGGTCAAGCATGCACACATATAAGGATTTAAGCTGATTATATGCTTATCAGGATGATTTTGAATCATTCTGTTGACGAGATTCATTTCGGTTCCCACTGCAAAGGAAGTACCCGGTAAAGCTTGTTCAATCTCCGTAATAATAAAATTGGTGGAGCCCGCCATATCCGAAAGTGCAACAACCTCGCGACTGCATTCGGGATGAACGATAACTTTCATGTCAGGATGTTTTTTTCGGATATTTTCAATATTGGCGGTCGTGAAGTTTTCATGTACAGAACAATGTCCTTTCCATAAAATCACCGTCACCTTTTCCAAATCTCCTTCAAACAGTAAGTCATTTTGAATGGGGTCCCAGATAGCCATATGCTCAAGAGGGATGCCGAGCTTATAGGCGGTATTTCTGCCTAAATGCTGATCTGGGAGAAACAGAAGTCTTTCCTTTTTGGTAAGCGCCCATTCCACCAGTTGCTCTGCATTGGAAGATGTTACGGTCGCACCACCGTGTTCACCGACAAATGCCTTAATGGCTGCAGTTGAATTAACATAGGTTAATGGGATAATTGTCTCTCCGAAGGTTTGCGTTAACGCATTCCATGCCCGATTCGTTTCGTATATATCGGCCATATCGGCCATCGAGCAGCCTGCCCTCATGTCAGGCAAATACACCTTCTGGTCATTCGTTGTCAGAATATCAGCTGTTTCTGCCATAAAGTGTACACCGCAAAAAACAATAAATTCTGCTTTTCTGTTTGCAGCAGCAATCTGGGCCAACTGCAGGCTGTCACCTGTCGCATCCGAAAATTGGAAAACCTCATCCTTTTGATAATGATGGCCAAGGATGAATAATCTGTCGCCAAGCCTGCTCTTTACTGCTTTTGCCCGCTCCTCTAATTCGTTGATCTCCATAGTCATATAATGCACAGGAATCTGTCTAACGCCTTCTAATAAGTTCACCGCTCAAGTTCCCCCTCTTCATTCCTATATCTAAAAGCTAGCTTTCACACTTATATCTAATGCTGTTGCTGAATGGGTTATAAATCCCAAAGAAATATAATCGACACCACAATCTTTATAAGCAGGTAAATTTTCCAGTGTGATTCCGCCAGATGCTTCTGTTGTCACCGTTTCAGGAACATGCGGTATCCATTTAGCAATGTCTTCTGGTGAGATGTTATCGAACATGATAACATCTGCCCCTGCTGCTAAAGCATCCTGCATTTGCTCGAATGACTCTGTTTCTACCTCTACTTTAATCATATGGCCTATTGATTGTTTGACTGCACGAACTGCCTCTTTTATTCCTCCAGCAAAGGAAATATGATTATCCTTAATCATCACTGCATCGTACAAACCAAACCGATGATTAAACCCGCCTCCGACCATGACTGCATATTTTTCGAGCATGCGCAGCCCTGGTGTTGTTTTTCTTGTATCACAAATTTTTGTATAGCTGCTGTTTAATGCTTCTACTGCTTTACTTGTTAATGTGGAAATCCCGCTCATTCTCTGGATAAGATTTAAGATAACCCGTTCTCCCTTGAGCAGGTTCTTTATATCGCCTCTAACAGTGGCAATCGTTTGGCCGGGCTCGATTCTTTCTCCGTCCTCCAAATGGACCTGAACATCTATTTTGCCATCGAGAAGGGAAAAGCCTAGCTTAATAATGTCCTCTCCGCAAAAAATCCCTGTTGATTTAGCAAGGAAGATAATTTCGCCTTCCTGATGATTTGGAAAAATGATGTCTGATGTTTTATCACCATCGCCGATATCCTCGTTTAAAAAACATTCAAGTTGCTGCCGCAATTTTAATTGGTTCATCGCTTACACCCTCATTCCTTTCGATTTTTAGGAGAACTGTCTGCTTTCTCCAGCTTTCTGCTTCTTCGGGAAAATCGCTTCTAAAGTGCCCACCCCTGCTTTCTGTGCGACTTAGGGCCGCTTTTGTTACGAGATAGGCTGTCAGCACCATAAAATACGTTTGCCATGCTTCCTTTTCAGAACAAGCTGTTTGCACTTCCCATTTTTCCCCATTCAAATAAGATTCTAACCATAATTGATGCTCCTGCAGTGTTTTTTCTGTCCTGACAATTCCAACTGAAGCCATTGTTCGTTGTTGTAGCTCCTTTATGCTTGGGAAACTTTTGAATTTCTTATGCATATGTATCGTTTCTGCTTCTGTGGTAGCTTCTGATTTTTGGTTGCCTTTTTCATTCAAGTATGTAGCTAGCTCGCTTCCCATATACAAGCCCTCAAGCAAGGAGTTACTCGCAAGCCTGTTTGCTCCATGCAAACCAGTGCAGGCTGCCTCGCCAATGGCATACAATCCGTCGACAGACGTTTTCCCGCAAAGATCTGTCTCAATGCCACCCATTAAAAAATGACAGCCTGGAGCAACAGGAATTTTTTTGTTATGGAGATTAATACCATGCTGTTTGCATAATGCTGTGATACCGGGAAAGCGGTCTGCAAAGTTTTCCACCTTCGAAATATCTAAATAGACTGACTCGCCTTTTTTCCAATATTGGTAGATTCTTTGCGCAACGATATGACGTGGTGCCAAGTCCTTGTATGGATGAACATCAGCCATAATGGGAACTCCGCTTTCATTAACAAGAAAACCGCCCTCACCTCTGACTGCCTCTGAGACTAGTCCTACTGTTTTTCCGTCAACATACAGCAAGGTAGGATGAAATTGAATAAATTCCATGTTAATGATGTTTGCTCCCGCCAAATAAGCAAGCGCGATGCCATCACCAGTGATTGTTGCTGCGTTTGAAGTATATTCATATATTTGCCCGCATCCTCCTGTGGCGATAATTGTATGATTGGCTATAATGCGATTTTTAGTACCGTCTGCCATAATAGCTTTTGCACCAATACAGCTGCCTTTATCTGAAAGGATCAGCTCATATACAAACACGTCTTCTTTGATTGTTACATGAGCAGGCATTGTGGCTACAAGGAACTCTATCACTTTTTTTCCTGTCTCATCACCGCCGCTATGGACAATGCGATTTTCTGAATGTGCTCCTTCCATGCCAAGCCTCCAGTTGCCGTTTTTCTCTTCATCAAATGCACATCCTGCTGCTGCCAAATCATGTAAGAGGACAGGAGCCATTTTAGTGATATTCTTAACAGTAGCAATGTGGTTATGAAATCGGCCTGCTTCTAGTGTGTCAAGGGCATGCTGTTCATAGCTGTCTTTAGAACTGATGCTTGCTGCAATGCCACCTTGAGCCAAATAAGAATTACTCGTTACAAGACTCATCTTTGTGAGAACCATCACATTTAAATGAGATGAAAGCTTACGTGCCAGCTGTAAACTGGCGATACCACTGCCAATTATCAATACATCTGTTTTCATTATTCTCCTCCTGTTTTTACAGGTGTCTTGACACTTATATTTACATAGATTTAAACTAATGACAAGTATTTTTTTAGATTCCTAGTTTTTGCTTTTAGAAAGGATGTGCAAAATGATTTATTTAGATTACGCAGCAACATGTCCGCTTGATTCTGATGCTGGCAAGATGTACCTGGAGGTTTCAACGGACTATTATGGGAATAGCAGCAGTCTTCACGATATTGGAGGAAAAGCAAGCGATTTACTGGAAGGCTGTCGAGGAGAAATGGCACGATTGCTTGGAGTGGAAAAAAGCGGCATATATTTTACAAGCGGCGGAACTGAAAGTAATTTCCTTGCGATAACTGCACTCCTCTCTGCCAATAAAAGAGCTGACAAGCATATTATTACAACAGCAAGTGAGCATTCATCTATCCATGGAACGATGAAAAGATTAGCAGCGGATGGGTATGCGGTAACCTTTTTGCCGCTTGGTGCAAACGGAATTATTGATGAACAGATGCTTGAAGCGTGTATAAAACCGGAAACTGTGCTTGTATCGATTCAACATGTTAATTCTGAGATCGGCGCCATTCAGCCTATTGAAAAAATCGGCACAATATTAAAGGAAAGAGGTATTTATTTTCATAGTGATATGGTGCAAAGCTTTGGAAAGCTGGATATTGCCGCGATTTCTGCCAAAGTCGATTCCCTCTCCATATCAAGCCATAAATTCTACGGTCCTAAGGGAGTCGGTTTAACTTATATTTCTCCTGCCATCCCATGGACCTGCTTTCTTCCTGGTACAACACATGAAAATGGCTTCCGGGCGGGAACGGTGAATATTGCCGGTATCGCCGCAATGTGTGTTGCTGCCCAAAAAGCTGTGAAAAGGTTGGCAGTTGATTATGCTCATTATCAAGCATTACGAGAAATCGTAATGGAATTGGCCAGCTCTACCGATTACTTAACTGTTTTTCAGTGCGGTAACCAGCTTCCAGCCGTTGTTGGCATGCGAATATTGGGAATGGAAGGACAGTGGACAATGCTTGAATGTAATCGCAGAGGCTTTGCTATTTCAACAGGAAGTGCTTGTCAAACAGGACAGCAGGCTCCTTCGAAAACGATGAAGGCTTTAGGATTATCGGACGAGGAAGCGAAGGAATTCGTACGTATTTCTTTTGGGAGAGCAACAACTATTGATGATGTGAAAGCCTTTATGCAAGCAGTAGTCTCCGTTGCAAATGAGCGTAATGCTTTAAGAAGTATAAATGAGGCGGGGACAAAACAATAGATAACCTTTCTAAACACGAATAATAAGATTACATCTAAATTTTAAAAATGAATCACGTGACTAAATAGAAAGTGGGTTTAATTAGTTCGTTTCATTGCGCTGCAGTCACTCGCTTTCCGCGGGGAGGAAGCTGAGCCTCCTCGTCTTCTGAAGTGACCCCAAAAAGTTGGACAGTATTTTTGTTAAGCTGCTGTCTGGGTAAGAGTCCGATACTGGATCGGGCTCTTACCTTTTAATTTGGTTTTGATTCTAATGTTATTGTAGTAATGAATATA
>NZ_RZTZ01000029.1 GCF_004005475.1 Niallia taxi
TCTCTTCCAGCTTTTCTTTCTTCTTCTGTTTGTCCTTGCATACTTTTAATGATTTCTATCTTTTTATCTTCATTGTCCTGGACTTGTTGCCTTTGTTGAGAGTAGTGTTCATCAAATTCGGCAAGTGTTTTTGCTTTTTCTTCTTTACTCATCGTTTCATTTTGATTTAGTTGTTCAATTAGCTTAGCTCGTTCCTCTTGATGCCTTGTATCCAGTTGTTCAAGAATCATTTTGCTCATTTCTTGATATTTCGTAACAACATTAGCAATGTGTTCATCGGTTACTTCTTCGTTTCCAGTTGCCATTTGCATTAATAAGGTATTTGAGTCTTCTTTTAATTTGTCGTATTCACTTAATATCTTCTGAGTGGATTCGGAGACCTTCCCCGCAAAAATATCACTCTTGATAATTGGTTTATCCATTTCTTTATCTAGAGCAATAAATCCAGCCCCTAATCCCACTAGGCCTATAGTAGTTAATCCTACGGGTCCTGTTAATGCTCCTAATACCCCTGTTAATCCTGCTCCTGAACCAAGCAAAGGGATAAGTGGACCTACGGTTTTAGCTAGAGACCCAATTCCTGTTGTCAAAGCACCTACACCCATTAAAACGGGACCTGCTGCAGCTCCTACCCCTGCAATGGCAAGTATTGTTTTTTGGGTTTCTGGCGACATATCTGCAAAAGCACCCGTTACACTCCCTATTGAAGTTGCTACTTTAGGTAATACATCTTCAGCAACATCAAGAAGAACTTCGCCAACAGGTTCCATGTCTTCCACAAAGTCTCGCCAAACCTTTGTTGCACGAGTACCTAAATTATCTCGAAGAGCATCACTTGCCTTTTTAGTTGCACCTTCAACATTTTTCAGCCCTTTACTCGCATCTAACATGGCATTAAATGCTTTCTCACCAAGATCTTCGAACTGTGTTCCAAAAAGCCCTACAGATGCTGCGTTCCTATCGCCTTCATCTTTTGTTTTCTTAAGGGCTTTAATAACTTTACCAAAGGCTTTTTGGGCATCTTCGCCACCATTATTAAATTGCTTTGTCATTTCCTTAGCATTTAACCCAAGAGCCTTGTATGCTTCTGTACTGGACTTAGAACCGTCTTTAGCACGCAAAGAGAATTCTTTCATGGCATCGCCGACTTTATCTAGTTGGAAAGCCCCACCTTCTGCTCCAGCTTTAAACTTGGCGAACATATCATCAGCTGTCATTCCAAATTCGGAAAAATAAGTGGAGTACTCAGAAACACTATCAAGAAATTCCCCGCTAAAATTCAGGTTATCTTGGAAGCCCTTTGTTAAGTAATCCATCGCTTCAGTTGCAGACATACCGAACTGTTCCATCATTACCTTCACAGCTCTTAGGGCTTCTTGTTGGTCTCCCCAACCGCGACTTTCAAACAGTTCTAAGCCTGCATTAACATAAGAAAGATCAACCTCACTCAATTCACCTAAACTTTTGGTAACACCAGCTATTCTAGTGGAAACTCCCTCGATACTATCTCCAAATCCATCTTCCCAAAGGTCTTTAGCAACCCCATGCAATTCCTTTGCTTGTTCTTTAGACAATCCTAGTTCTGCCTGTATGACACCAGAAGCCTTATCAAACTCGTATGCGACTTCTCCTGCTGCTTCAGCTGCTGCAAGTAATGGTGTGGTTAAACCAACAGTTAGAGATAGGCCGGTACTCCCCATCTTTTTACCAATATCAGTTGCAGTTTCTCCAGCTCTATCCATAGCTTGACCCAGTTGAGTCCATCCTGACTCCGCCCGTCTTTGTTCCTCTCTTAACTCAGTAAGAGAACGCTCAGTATTACTGATATTTCTTCTAAGATTATTTAAAGCAGCTACTTCATTGTTATAAGATCTAGCTGCCTTTTCAGCTTGTTTAGAACCTTCTCCGTGTTCTTGAACCATTTTTTCATATTCTTGTCGTGCTGCCTTTGCGATTTCCTCCTGGATTTGCATTTTACGATTTAGACCATTAAGTTTGGTTTCAAATGAAGCGACAGAACGATCTCCTCTGTCAAAAGCAGAAAGGTTGGCTTTCATTTCACTGTTTACCGTGCGTAGCCTGTCTTTTAATCCGGTAAGTCCTCGATTTAATTCAGTTGTATCTAGGCCAATGCCTATCGACATGCCCTCTATTCTTTCCATATCCTCACCCCAATTTATTTAATAAAAGGGATAGATTTATCACCTATCCCTTGCATTCTTATAATTTAAAACTACAATGCCTTAATATCAGCAAATGTTAGTTTTTCTTGTTTTTGTTGTTGGATAATCTTTTCTCCAATTTCAATAATGAAATCCTTTCTATATTCTAGATTTGAAAAGTTAACTCGCCTAAAAGTTCCAAATGGATCTTTGTAATCAACTCCTGGAACATCATTCATAGCTAAGGTTCTTATTACATAATGTTCAATTTCAAACCTTAGTTTTTCTCCATTAACATCCTCATAAATGTTAACTTCACCAATAAAGGGACTCCGTTCAACATTCAAGTTCTCTTTTATAAATCTTTTTCTCTCGCTGTCTGACAGAAAATGATGAGGTATATTTTTAAATTTAGCAAAACTAAATTTTGCTTCATCAGTAATTGGCTTCACCTTATATGGATAGGTAACCATAGGGAATTTCCCTTCAGCTTTCATTATTTGTTTTTCAAATTCAAACATATTATTTCAACTCCCCTTTTGTTACTATAGTCTCGATTAAACCAATAACTTCTTGCGTTTCTTCTACCAATTTACTTTTGCGTTTTCTACTTATGTTATTAACAAGGTATTCTGCTGTGAGAAATCCTTGTTGATCATTAAAAGTAGACCTCAAAATAGCATCAATTTGGGTTGGTACGCATTTTAATTTATCGATTTCGTGAATGTTGAGTAATAACGGTAATAAAACATCTTTTAAGTAAGGTACCTGTTTTTTTAAATCGTTTCTTAATTCCAGTAATTTTTTATTTAATTCCTTTTCTTCAACCGCAACATTTTTTTTAATCACTTCTTTGTATTCATCTGGTACCAATAGAACCGGCTGCTTACCAAATTTGATTTCTTTCTCTAACTGTTTCTCCAATTCTTCAATTTTTTCATATTCTTCTATAGAGTTAGTTTCCTTTTTACGTTTTCTCAATAAGTCAAGCTTATCTTTCCTTGTTAGTTCCTTGTATAAAGACCTTTCTTTTTCAATTGTTACTTGGATAGCTTTTCTTGATTCCGCAAAATATTGATTTACGTCTATTAATTCCATTAATAAACCTCCATTTTTTTATTTTTCCATTTGCCTTTTCCGCATTTTTTTAAGGTGTTTTTAAAACTAAAACCTTGTTAAAACCAATGTCTTAAAGCTTCATCATGACCTAGCCCCCCCTCCCCCTAATACGAGAGTGCTATCCTGAATATTTTTAGACAGTTAGGGCCTCCTACCGGTATCCAAGAGAGAATTTTTTAGTAACCCTTTAAATGGGGGGGTGAAACTAAGATGTGTCTAACCAATCCGGTAATTCTTTATGAATCTCAACCATTGGATATCCTTTTGAATGTTTTCTTGATGATGTAACCAGTCTTAAGATATGGACTCTCATCATTTGTACAATGTGCTGACTTATGGCCATCATCGCTGCTATGGTGGTGAAACACCTTGCAAAAGGTACAATAAACACTTAAATCGCCACGTTCATTTCTCTCGAAAGCTTCTAATACTGGATAGTTACTCAAAACAATTCACCTCGTTTTTTCTTGTACTCAATCAAATGTTGATTCACATAATCTCTCCACTTCTCTTGTGTGTAGTAAGTTAATGCTTCGATATGGTCAGTCATCTTCAGTACTTTCTTTTCTTGTACCAGTAGATCTATTAGCAAAAGAACATAAGGCTGGTCTTGGATGATAGCTTCTTCATATAAGTTTTCGAGTGTTTGATTTGGTGTCATCGATATACTCATAGAATGTATTCGTCTCCTTCGCAAACCGCATATTCAACGTTCCAACCTTTCCGTTCCTGTTCTTTGCTATAAGTAACTCTGTGACTCCTGGTGTCTTTGTATCTGGGTTGTAGTACTCATCTCGGTAAAGGAAGATAACTAAATCTGCTGTTTGTTCAATGGAGCCTGACTCCCTTAAGTCTGATAAAACAGGACGTTTGTTATCTCTTCTTTCAACATCACGACTAAGTTGAGCAATTACAATGACTGGTACGTTTAAATCTTTGGCCATTTGTTTTAAATCAAGGACAATGTCTTCCACTTCACTATGCCTGGATTGCTTTTTTTCCACCGACTTTATTAGGGTTAGGAAATCAATAACAACAACGTGTTTCTTATCAGGATGATTTTTAATATTTCTTCTAACCACTGCGCGCATATTTGGAACATTGTTTTCTTCTGGTCGGATATCAATGTTTAATTTGGCTAATGTACCAGTAGCTTTCGTATAGTTCTCCCAATCTTTATCATTGAAATGGCGATTAGGATTTCTCATTTTCATTACGTTTATATTGCCTTCAGTAGCGATTAAACGGTCGATAATGGCTTCTTCTTTCATTTCGATACTAAATATAGTGGCGTATACTTCACTCTTCTTAGAACCTTCAAGAGCGCTGTTTAAAGCGAAGGCGGTTTTGCCCATTGATGGTCTAGCTCCTAAGATAATTAAATCTCCACTTTGCCAACCATCTGTAATTCGATTTAAGTTTAGAAATCCTGTATCAGTACCACTCATCCCCTTTTGTGGGGTTTTGGAGTGTTCCTGCATTCTTTTAGTCAATTTCTGCTTAAAGTCCAGTGATTCTGCTACCGTATCGCCTTCTAGCTTGTTTATGTTTTGTATAAATGAAGACAGCTGCTGAATCTTGTTACTGTCTTGAGTATCCCTAAGAAAGTCATTTGCAAATTTTATAGCTGACTGAACTGAATGAAATTCGATAATACTTTTTTCGTATTTTTTAAAGGCACTAACTGAAGGAACTGCAGCAGCTAATTGACTTAATTTCTTCCTGCCGCCGAATACCTTTGTTTTACTTGTTCCTAATCGAGTTAGGTTTATTAGATTGACTTCTTCCCCAGCTTTCCTAAGTTCTTGCATTGTTCTAAAGAGTTCTCTATTTGGGGCCTCAATGAAATGCTCAGGAGTTAAATTTGTTTCCTCCATCAGACTTCCATCCAAAAGAATTGACCCTAAGAAATATTGCTCGATTTCAATTGCCAATTCATATTTGTTCATTCATATCCTCCAAGTTAATAAAGATTATCTAAATCAAATTGAGTTAGGTTATTTTGTGGTTCTGGTCTCTTGAATTTAGATTCTTTTTTAGTTAATAAATCTGTAGCCTGGTCCGTTGTGGTATTCCGCATAATACCAAGCGTGTATTTTTCGTTATGATCTTCATCATCATAAGCAGCGAGATGTTTTTTTAATGCGTAATGGACAATGACTTTTTCAAACTTGTTCCATAGCTTCATAGTTTTAGCGATGACACTGTAACTTATCTGATTGGTCTTCCTTGTTTTCTTAATCGCATTCCAGTATTGATCAATAAGAGCTTGTACTTCAGGAGAATATTGCTGCCGCAAATCTTTGATTTCGGCAATAATATTTTCTTCTTTATCATTCTTTACATTCTTGTATGTGTCTTTTTGCTGTCTTTCTGTTGTCTTTTTGTTGGCATTTTTGTTGTCGGGGTTTTCATTTTCTGATTGATAAAGTCCCCAGTTAACAACGGTTATCACGCTATATTTGTTGGTGGATTTGATGTCGATAATCTCCTGCTTTTTTAGTAAATTTATGTAGTCGCGAACAGTCGATTCATGCATCTCTAATTCTTGTGCTGCTTTCTTTCTTCCAAAGACAAATTGTCCAGGATTAACAGGTACTGCTTGTCTTCCAATAACTTGTTGGAAGTCCGAGTGACTAGCTTTCAAAAGGCAATACATAAACACTTTTAATAACTTTTCATTGCGAAAAACTTCGCTATTTAATAACTTCCTATGAACTTTTATCCAACCTTGCATATTCACCTCACCTGCTTAATTATTTTTTTGAGCCTCACTTTCTAGCCTTTGTATAATTCCGAAAATCCTTTCCTTGGTCTCATCTGATAACTCTTTTCGCAACCATTTAGAAAATGTGGAATCTGTAATACCGATATGTTCTGCAATCAACCAATGAGGTAGACCGGATTCTTTTATTGCTTTACGTATATCGAGATTTTTTTTAGACAATTGAATACCCCCTGAAACTCGTAAAAAAATTGTTGTTGTCGTTGTTGTAATCTCATTTTATAAGATATAAACTGTATTTATAAGGTATTAAAAAGGGTATGCAAAGGAGGTATGCAAAAAGGTATGCACGATACGTTTGTTTTTCCCATGGATTGTCAAGCTCACATAATGCGTTGGAATGATAAAGAAAAATTAAAGATTTTTGAATATGAAGGGAAAAGAATACTGTCTGGAATACCTAGTGGTTCAAACAGTTTTTATAATCCATTCGAGTTTGATAATTTAATTCCTGAGTTTATTCAGATGATAGAGAAGATACTAAATGGAGCAAATTTAGAAAAAAACATCAAAGAATGGCTCTTAAAGTGGGGCCCGTTATATGGAGATATGGAAAGAGATACAGTAGAAATATTTTGGGATGAATGTGCAAAGTTCTATAAACTTTGGAATTTCTATAAAGCTATTGCTAATAAAGAAAAAGGTACGGTGCTAAAAAATATTGAAATTGAAAAGAAAACAGATACTAACTACAAAATCACATTTTTTCCGGAGGATTCCTTGTTTCAACCAGCACAGTGGTTTACCGACTTGGCGGAAATGAAAAAATCCATTCCCTATATAGGAATGGATCGTGAGGAATTTGATTATAAAAAAATTCTTCCTATGAAATTAGATAAAGAACGGGATGAGTTTGAACAAATACAAGAACATTGTATGTTTTTCTTATTTACTCAAATCGAGGACTTCTTAAAAGGTGCAAATTTAACATGGGGTTCAATGTCACATGAAAAAAAAGAGAACCAATCTATCTTCAAAATTAGACCAGTTCTTCAAACAGAATATTTAATCGATACCATCTATCTTCAATTTTACATCTTGTTTTCTGAAAATGAAAAGAAAATATGTCCTGTATGTAACACACCGTTTATACCACAAAGAAAAGATAAAAAATATTGTTCGAATACTTGTAAGTTAACAGCAAAAAGCCAACGATACAGGGCTAGAAAAACATCTTAAAATACTTAATATAAAAAAGCTCCCTCTAATCTTCCTGGGAGCTTTCTTCTTCAAAAGGAACTTTAAGCAATACATTATAAGATTCAATATCAATGGCCGTAGCAATTTCTATATAAATATCCCTAATTTCTTGTTTACTAACTTCTTTACCTTTTTGTGTTTCCTTCTTTACCCTTTTCCACTCCGATTTTAAAATGACTTGTTGCAAATAGCGTAAATCGAACAAAAATAAACCTTGTTCTCTCCCATCAATAGTTGGGTTAAATGCCATTAAAGCTAATACAACTGAATTTTTCTTATCAATAACTGCTTTAGATATTACCTCAGTTGGATTTAGGAATAGTTCCATTTGATTAGACAAAAAGATTAATTCTTTCTTTAAAATTTCATTTTCACTACTTTTACCCATTAGAATATTTTGTCCCATAAGGTAAGCTGTTTTATCAAATTCACTAAATAAATCTCGAACTGTATTTATCCATTTCACTCTCTCGGCATTAATGCTATCTATATATCTATCCCCTTTAGAATTTTTTAAATTCCAGAGTGCAACAGCTAATGTTGCTAATACACCATAAAACATCACTGCTTCTCTTGATAAGTAATCCATTCTAATACCTCCTTTTCTCTTTTTTCGAATTATAAAAGCACCCTCGAAAGGATGCTCAAAAGTTATTTAAATCTCTACTTTATTACCATGGAATTTAACTATACCTTTTGATGTAACTTCACTTTCTCTTACGTCAACTGAAACATCACCTATTGTTACAATATCAGCATTTAACATTAAATTAGCTGTTTCTAAAGTAACGAATTTAGTTTCGATTGTTTCTTGTATAACCGCCTCAACCTTAACAAATCGGCTTAAATCTGTTCCGTAATCTGCAAGATAAATTATAACTTCTTGATTAAGCTTACCATCATCATCAGTCCATGTGTTTAAGATATGATTATCATATTCATAAAAGTCATGGCCGAAGATTAGTTTCCCACCTTTAGAAGCTTCAATTAAACCTGCAATATCTTCAGTATGTTGAACATGAATTTCATCTCCACCATCTTCTCTACAAAACTTTACTAACATATAGTTCACCTCCTTCCCCTTAATTATCAGAGAAAGGAAATAATTGGACAATCCTTATAATTCGACAATTACCGACAATGGTAGCAGATAACTATCAGCTAAACATTTCGGCTAAAACCGTGTGAAATTCAGGGTGATTAGTAGTTACATGATCACTAGGATTCCACGATGAATCAGTTCTGCCTTTTTTCACTTTATATTCAAATGTTACTTGATCAATACGAGAAAAGGCTGATTTTATGTTATCGATTATTTCTTTTATCGCTTCTATTTCTTGGCTTTGACTAAGTCCAGATTGTTTTGTGAATGATTCTTGGGGAGAATTCACATCTATTTTAATGTAATAATGTTCGTTATTTGGCATCCACACATCTATAGAATCATTTATCTTCCTGATTTTAATTATTACTCCATCTGATTCAGCTTTATAATCGATAGTCTCTTTGGTAAACACAAAACCAATTTGTTCTAAGTATGTTCTTAGTTCATTCATCCCAGTATTTATCATAGCTTCTCGTCTAGCTTGTATTAATTGACCTTTTTGTTGAGAGTATTTATTCATCAATTCTTTTTGTTCATTCTCAAGAGCAACAATTTCTTTTTGTTTAGCTATGTTCATATCCAGATACCTTCCTTCGGTTAGTTTGTTTTATTCAATTCTTCTAACTCTTTTTCTGACTCATATCTGCATGCCAATTCCTCTAGATAATACTGGAGTTCTTCGCCTTTGCCATGGTCCTGCAAGTAACGACCAAACTCGTTAATCAGTACTAACATAGCATCATATCTTGAAGTATCATCATCATACTCAAGAATGACTTCTTGCTTGTCTTTTTTTACACGAAATGTCTTCATGAAAAGGCTCCTTTATTAGGATTTATGGTAAAATAAACATAGATTCTTTATTTGAAGATTGGGAGATCTTCTGGCTTTTTTTATGGATGATAACGCTAATTGTGTTGTCATCTTTTTTAATTACGGATAAGTTTAAATAAACGTTCGGCTTCATAATTCCAATCCAGGTATTCCCCACCTTTTCCAAAACGTTGCTCTAATTGCTTATAAGAGATTGCATAAGCTAATTTACACTTTTCTTCCCCAGATAATTGTTTTCCGTCTTTAATGTATTGCTTTACTTGTTCCATAGCCTTAAAACCGACTTCTTGCATAATATCTTGTTCTGCTTTAATCCCTAACTTTTTAGCAGCAAGCCATACACGACCATACAGATCTTTAACTTGTTTACCAAAAAAAGATTGGTAGTGTTGTAGAGACTTAGGAACAAATTTTATGTATGGAGAACGATTAACATTTAAATGATTAATATTATGTTTTTGTTTTAAAGAGATATTGTTTTTATGGTCTGACATTTCTTCAGTAGCTTGTCTGACATTTTCAGTACAAGCAGCTGGCGCAATAACAATAGCATTGCTCGTTTGCTGCATATCACTAGCTCTTTTCATCTCATGTTGCTGAATAAAACCTAGAGATTCTAAGCGTTGACAAAGCCGTATAACGGTTCTGTCGCTTAGTCCTAACTCAGATGCTATTTTTCGCTTTCCTTTCCAGGAGACACCAAAGAAACGGCAAGAATGACGTTTTATATACTCGAGGACTAAAAGAAGATTACGTTTTACGTCTTGTCGTAAATTCATTTCAGATATTTGGTCTTTGTATTTGCGAACTGCTTCGTTTAATTGTTCTAGTGATTCAAAGCTTGATAAACTTTGATACACAGTTTCGTTTGCTATTTGCATGTCTACTTCTCCCTTTTGGGAAACAAAAAGAACGCTGCAAGTCGTATAAAAACAGTACGACAAACAGCGCTCTACAAAAATAGACAATAGTTACCTCTTGAAAAAACAAGTTTTATACCTTAAAATAAGGGCATAAAATAGTTATATCAAGGGTCTGAGCAAGTGTTTGTCGTGGGTAAGGCACGACGGACGGTTATAGAGTGCTACCAACACTACTATAACGCGCTTAGGCTCTTTTCATTTCCGGTCATTTAATTAGTTCTAATTGTAATACTATTAAACTATTTGTTCAAGAAAATAAAAAATTATGTAGCCAGGCTTCTCTATAGACTAAATATTTTTGTGAATTGTTTATCGAGAAACTCAGACATTTTACTCGCTTGAAACACCCACGTTTGCCCTTTAGATTTAGGATAGAATACAAACCCACCGTTATCTGCATCGAGCATTTTACGGAACTTACTTGGATAAAGAATGTTTTCTTTAATCCACTCACTTTTACGAGTGGTTCTTTTCTCCAGATCTTTCATAGTCCAATAAACACCTTTCAACTCATCGGCTTTCATTTCTTCAAACTCTACTTTATTAATTAAGATCATATCTTCTGGGACTGGAATGGTTATGGATACCTGAAGTTTTTGTATTGTAGTCACCACCTGTTAATTTTAAAATTTTACGCAGTTAACAGGGGAATAAAATCCCCCTTTTTAAAAATAGTAATTATGTGTTACAATCTTACTTAACATTGTTTTTAACACCGAGCCCTGTCGTTCCCAGCGACGGGGTTTACTACTTTCTGGTGAAGATTTTCCTGCAATCTATCTGTGTTTTCAAAAACCTTATTCAAATCCTTCATGCAATAATTCATCAGTTCAGATAAAATCCTTATTTCTCTAAAATGTTCCTGATAATATGCTTTTTCATCTCCTTTTCTTTGGACATCTTCCATGTCATCTCTAAGTTGATATAATTTGACCTCAATGTCAGTCAGTGTAGAAATTTTAGTGTACAAAGATTCTACGTTCCAATTTAATTCTTGAGCAATTTCTTTTACGGTTTCTAACATATGTAAGCCTCCTTATTTTTAACCTTATAGAGTTAATTATTATCTCTATAATAACAAATTTTATATTTTTAAGATAAATATGTCAATAAATTATTGTATAATTTTGCTTTAAAAAGTAAAATATAGTTAATTTATGGTTAAAGTGAGGTATTTAGACGTGGAATTGGAAAATAATATTCGTTTAATTATGGCTAAAAGAAGAATTAACAGTATAAGTGATCTGATAACAATTACTGGATTAAGTAGAAATGCACTCAATAAACTATGGCATAATGAAAATTTAGAATCAGTTAAATTAGGTACATTGATTGAAATTTGCAACAAACTAGACATAAAGCTTTCTGAACTCATCGAATTTACCCCTGAAAACTACAACAAATAGTCCTTATATATACATAAATTCACTTTTTACATAAAAAAACCGCGCATAATTCTGATTAGGCGCGGTTTTTCTGGCCCCCTTAAAACTTTTTTTACTACGAATCAGGAACGATTGGGCACTTTATGTAGCAGGATTTCAGTTTTTCCAATAGAATTATAAGTTATAACACCGTTACAACTGGGAGGTAACGTTATGACAGATGATATAAAAGATGAGCACATCATTATGAGTCCTAGTGAAGTGGCAACATTACTTGATATAAAGGAATCGACATTGAGGAAGTATGCTTTATTACTGAAGGACGCAGGATATCACTTCGATGTGAATGAGAAAGGTCAACGATGGTATTACAATAGAGACGTTATAGCTTTTAAGAAATTAATGCAGTTCAAATCTAGTCCTGATATGACGCTTGAACAGTCTGCAAATGCAGTAGTGGCGTGGTTTAATCAATCTAACGTGTCGCTATCCATTACAGAGAAAAACACTGAAAATAGGCGTTATGACGACGATATAAAAGAGCTAAAAGAGATAATAAATCAGCAAAATAATTTGCTGTTAGAATTGGCTAAAAAGATGGATCAACAACAAAAATACATAGATGAGCGATTGGAACAAAGGGATCAAAAGCTTATGGAATCATTGAGGGAAAATCAAGAAGTAAAAAAAGCATTGCTTTCAATAGCAGCTGCTCAGGAAGAGAATAAGAAAAGTTTCTTTGGTCGCTTATTTAAGAGATAAATGTTTTTTTGGACAGATAAACGTACTAATTTATATACGGAAAACCTTATACCTAAGATATACAATTGTGATACAATACAGGAAAGCACAGGAACGGTTGGCAATCAAATCCTCCAAAGATTGGGGGTGAGATTATGGATTTGCCAACAGCAACGTTTATGGTATTACTGATCGGATTGTTTTTGCAAATTAATGGCACAAAAAAGAAGTAATCTACTATGTCGACCAAAACAAGGGTAGATTACTTCTTTTACCGAAAAAATTTCACTTTTAAAGATTGCTAATACAATCCTTGTGCTTTAGACCTTGGTTGCCGCCATGGTCTTTTTTTTTATTATCACCTTTAAAATAAAGGATAATACATTACCATACAGGATATTCCACTACCGCGTTTGATAACGCAGTAACACGTATGATTATACGTGTTATAAGTAGTATAACATACCTTCCATCATGGAAGAAACGAAAATAAGCGAAAAGAAACGAAAGTAAACGCGTGAAAATATCCATTTATCCAAAGGGATTTCATGTAATTTTAAGTTTTAAATTAGACTTAACCGACGCAAAATTGCGCTGATTGTTCCCCCTTAAAGAAGTAATGAATCGGCTAAATGTCTGAGATTGCATTACTTTAAAAGGTAATAACGATGAATCTACACCGTAACGCTGATCAGATAGTATCAAAACGTGTGGAAATACCTTTATATCAGCAGTTTGCCAGGCTTCTTGTTCAATTACTTTGCTATCATATAACGCTGTATAACGGTTAAGCTTATCCTGCATTTGCTTTTCGCTGTATACAGTCTTTTGGACTTCAATAAAGAATGGAGTTTTACGGATTATACAGAATATATCTGGCTCTGCAGTACCTTTATTTCCATACTTCGGTTCGACTAAAAACATATCGATTTCTTCCTGGCTTAATATTTCTTTATAAACGTTCAAGATAGCAAGGAAATGACCTATCTTCGCACTGTTCTTTTTCATGTTCACTTCTGGACCAAAATAAACGTAAGGAACAAAGGCTGTAGATCGTTGTATGTGTCCTTCTCGTAATAACCTCAAAAGAACGTTATTTGCTGCATATTTAGGGTTCTTTAAGCCTTTGAAATGTAGTTCTGCAATAGAGTCTCTATCCATTACCCTAAAACGATTTAAATCCTTAATGATGGCTCTATCCCTAGATGTTAGTGTCATTTCAATCCCCCATTAAATATGTCATTTTCACTGAATTCTTCCTCATTTTCCTTAGAAGCCTTTGAATGCCCTGAAAATCGATTTTTCCAACTGCTGGACTTATAGGTCTTTAAAATTTTTTCAGCTGCCTTTTCAGCCAAATATGGTGCTTGAATTTCGGTTAGTTCGTCTCTCTTTAATAAAAATCTTCCTGGAGTATCCCTAGAAATTTTTTCACTTCCTGGAGTTCCGATAATCCTCGAATTTGCAAGGTCAGTTGTTCTAAATCCCATTCGAACAGTTAGCAAAGAACGGATTTTCGTATCTAATATGTCATGTGATGGTCGTTGTAATGACAAAATGTTATAAATCCCTAGTGCGCGTCCTAATGAATCAATTTGAATTAGCATGCTTTTTATATCTTTGTTATCCATGACCATAACGATTTCATCTATAGCTAAGACTATATACGGTACTCTTTTATCAGGTGGTAAATCGTCAATGTGCATAACGCCTTCTTCATTGAGTAACTGGCTTCGCTTCAGCATTTCTGAGTATACGTGTGTCAGCATATCAGTTAATTCTTTCGGGAAAATACATATACTTTGAACATGTGCGATACCTTTGAATAAATGAAACTCTGACATCTTTAAATCACCTAAGTAAAGGTGTAATTCCTCAGGAGTTTTATATTGTATAAGGGTTGTTATAACAGATCTCAACTGAGTACTTTTACCACTTCCAGGTTCACCAGATATAAGTGTGTTTGGTTCTGTTTTTGCGTCGAATGCTATCCAGTTACCGTTACGGTCTTTACCACATACAATAGGTACTTTCATCCCTGATATAACGGGTGATATGTCGTTGTATTTATAGGTAAGCTCTGCTTGAATTGCCTGTAAATAAACGATTAAAGAGAATCTCTTATGGTCTCCATCTATTTCAATATTGTTGCCGAAATGCTGTTTGAAGACAAATTCCTTTTTCGTCACTTCTTTAGGATCCATTCCATTCAAAAGAGTAAAGATAAATGTAACGGTTTGTTGTTCTTCGTCTGCAAGGATTTTGTGTATTTTGGGAAATCTTTTGTTATTTTCTAAAGGAATATATAATCCTGCGTTCTCAAATGCTTTTCTAAGCTCCATTTTCGCCTTCTGGTGCCACCAAAAATTTCTAACCACACTTAACATCGTTTCACCTCAAAGACTCGTTAGAAGCCAAAATATAGCTCCAAAACCGATCATAGGTAACGCTAATTTAGTGATGTTATTTAGAACTAAAGCGATATCGGAATAAGAAAGTATGGATTCAGTTATTGCGATTAAAGTTACAGTACATCCAGCTGCAATGAATATTAGAAATGTGGGGTCGGATAATGGAAAAAAGGATGCAATAGTTATAGGTGGGAAAAATGAGTATATATTTGTTAGTGGAGATTGTTCTTTAGGTTGGGCTGGCGGGCTCATAAATTCCCTAAATGAAATAGTCTCCTTTTTGTGTTTTGAAAGTATCAAAATAACGCCTCCTAAAAGTATGAAGTATGGATTTTTGAACGCATTCTAATCCTTGTGGTTGCTGGTTTTATCTCAACACCCTTTCGATTTAACAGTCAGGTGCAACCTAGGGTCTCGACCAAACATGAGACCACAGTGCCGACCTGGGGTCTCACTCTCCAATGGCGCACTTATACACTCTGTAGTGTTGTGCTATCTATCGATCGTTGCGCGGCATTTTTATTTTGGTTTCCCCCTCGCGCTCTTCCTTCCTTCTTCGTTTGCTTCTCTCTTTTAACAAGTGTGAGTTTTCTTTTAAAAACTTCATTTCTTCTTGTACAAGTGGACTTAGGTTAAACAGTTGATAATCTTTTAAAAAATCAAATTAAAACATTAGTTAATTCCGTTTAAATTGTTTTTCTACTGTTTTACAACTGTTTTGCTTTCGTGTTAATAGCCTATGCGATGCTGCTTGTCCACGTTTCCTATTTTTTGTATAAAATTAAGTATTTTTTTTAGGAAAGTGGGACATTACTGGAACATCATATTAGAGTTGGAGGATGATTAGCATGTTCGGGATAGGTAAAAAAAGAAGTAAATTAGGAAAGTGGTTAGACAAACGAGGAATAACTCAGACCTGGCTAGCAAACAAATCGGGTTTGAACAAAAATACAATAAATAAACTGACTTCTGGAGATTCTAGTGCTGCACCTAATGTAGCTACTATCCGAAAGATTTTAAACGCTCTACGTGAAGTAGATCCTCGAGTAAAAAGTGATGATTTTTTTGATTTGTAATTACCCTTTAGTCCAATGTGAAACATTATTAAAAAAGTGCCCACTTTGACACCTGAAATTGCAGGGTGTATAAGTGGGCACTGTCGGATTTTAATTATTTACCTAGCTGGTAATTCATCATAGTGAAATTGGTTGCCATCTGTTTACTTACAATATCGGTAACTTCTCTTCCGCTTATATAAGTGTTGTTGTCTTTTTGTAATAGTTGCTGCAAGATAATGTTTTGTTTCAATGTGGCATCTAAGTGTTGCATTGTAGCATCTAAAAGTTGTTTCATCATTCCAGAATCATTATTGCTGCTATTTACTGTCGGTAATTGCCCTGGACGTTTGTTTCCTTGTATTTGTTTACCTGCCAAGGCTAATAGCTTCATAGCATCTGTTCTTCTGCTTGGATCTGTTGGAATGACGAATTCAGGCCATCCACCTTCAGCTAGCTGATACATTCCAGCAGTGTTGATTAAACCACCAGTCTCATATCCAACACCTCGATATGCCTTTTCTAAGCTGCCATATCTTGAAACTGCATACCTAATTGATGCAAGTATGTTGGACATAGGATCATAAATATCTGAGTTATATCCTGGCATTGCATAAGCTTTAAATGTAGGGTCAATAACCTGCATCAAACCTTTTGATGGAGTTCCTCTTTTAGCATTGATATCCCAAAGGTTTATTGCTTTAGCATTACCACCTGACTCAGTTTGCATCTGATAAAGCAACCTATCTAAATTAGTCTGGCTATATTGTTTAGTAAGCATCAAGGCTTTAGTAGCAATACCTGCCCATTGCTGGACTCCAGCTCCACCACCTGAAGAACTTCCCATATCTCCAAACCAATTGTCCCATGTATCTTTAATCGAATTCTTAGCAAGGTCTCCAATCATTGATAATGGATTGCCAGTTTGTTTATTTAACCAATCAGGAAATATACTGTCTTTCAAACTAAATTTATCTTTTGCGAAATCCCAAACTGCTCCAGCACCATCAAGGAACAAATCAAAGTAATCTCCAATTCCATTTGCATACCCAGGAAAACCATAGCTTTTTAGCATTTGTTCAGTTTGCTTATTCGGAAGAACAGCAGTACCAATTGGTAAATTTGAATGGTATTCAGGACCTTTTGTCCCTAGAAGTGTAACTCCTTTTCCTGGAACAAAAGCCAGTTCTCTTCCTTCCTCACCAACAATTGCTGGTCCGCCTGGATGTCCGGTTGAAGGCGTACCTATTGCATAAGTAGCTTTTAATTCTGCATCCTGCCTTTGTAGCTTTTGACGGTTATTTTCAGATACCGAACCTCTCTTGGGAATCGGATCTTTACCGAATAAATCTAAAATCCAGTTCCAAGCACTAAGCACACCATTATACATAGTATCCCAATCGCCTAATACTTCTCCTGTTTCCCAATTGACTGCATCTACATGCTCTCCCGCTTGTTCTTGAGCAGCTTTTATTACAGAAGTATGCTCATCTTGAGCAGTCGATACTGTTTTATCTCTTCGACGCTCTGCATCTGCAATTAAGGTGTCAGCAGCTTCTTTTGAAATGCTACCAGTTACGTCACGGTCATATGTTATTGCTGCTATTTCCTCGTCAGCTTTTTTATTTGCTTGTTCAATAACTTTATCAGTTGTCTCTTTTGAATCAGCAACGTAGTTTGCAGCTTTTTCTGCGGAAATAATACTAGCTTCAGCGCTAAGATTCTTCTGTATAGTAAGGTACTCATCTCGCGTTTTTGCTGTATTCTCCAACATTACTTCATCGTTAGTTAGATCAATTTGTGCAATTCTTTCTCTTCCAGCTTTTCTTTCTTCTTCTGTTTGTCCTTGCATACTTTTAATGATTTCTATCTTTTTATCTTCATTGTCCTGGACTTGTTGCCTTTGTTGAGAGTAGTGTTCATCAAA
>NZ_RZTZ01000002.1 GCF_004005475.1 Niallia taxi
TCGCAGGTTCGAATCCTGCATGACTCACCATAATGCGGGTGTGGCGGAATTGGCAGACGCACTAGACTTAGGATCTAGCGCCGCAAGGCGTGGGGGTTCGACTCCCTTCACCCGCACCATTTAATTTGATATCGAGCGGAAGTAGTTCAGTGGTAGAACATCACCTTGCCAAGGTGGGGGTCGCGGGTTCGAATCCCGTCTTCCGCTCCAAATATGAAAACAATGCCGGGGTGGCGGAACTGGCAGACGCACAGGACTTAAAATCCTGCGGTAGGTGACTACCGTACCGGTTCGATTCCGGTCCTCGGCACCATTGTTTTTTAAAGAAATTAGCGCCCGTAGCTCAATTGGATAGAGCGTCTGACTACGGATCAGAAGGTTATGGGTTCGACTCCTTTCGGGCGCGCCATATATACGGGAAGTAGCTCAGCTTGGTAGAGCACTTGGTTTGGGACCAAGGGGTCGCAGGTTCGAATCCTGTCTTCCCGACCATGAAACACTTATATTGGGGCCTTAGCTCAGCTGGGAGAGCGCCTGCCTTGCACGCAGGAGGTCAGCGGTTCGATCCCGCTAGGCTCCACCAATTATTTGTTAATATCTATTTGAATAATGGCGGCGTAGCTCAGCTGGCTAGAGCGTACGGTTCATACCCGTGAGGTCGGGGGTTCGATCCCCTCTGCCGCTACCATATTCTTTTGGAACTTGTTTGGACCTTTAGCTCAGTTGGTTAGAGCAGACGGCTCATAACCGTCCGGTCGTAGGTTCGAGTCCTACAAGGTCCACCATGATATCGAGGAGGAATACCCAAGTCCGGCTGAAGGGATCGGTCTTGAAAACCGACAGGCGGGTCAAACCGCGCAGGGGTTCGAATCCCCTTTCCTCCTCCATTTTAAATAAAGTTTTATCGTCGCGGGGTGGAGCAGTCTGGTAGCTCGTCGGGCTCATAACCCGAAGGTCGCAGGTTCAAATCCTGTCCCCGCAATAATGGTCCGGTAGTTCAGCTGGTTAGAATGCCTGCCTGTCACGCAGGAGGTCGCGGGTTCGAGTCCCGTCCGGACCGCCATTATAATTTAAAAAATATTAAGGCTCAGTAGCTCAGTCGGTAGAGCAAAGGACTGAAAATCCTTGTGTCGGCGGTTCGATTCCGTCCTGAGCCACCATTAATGCCATCGGCGTTAATAAAAAACATCCATGGCGGTTGTGGCGAAGTGGTTAACGCATCGGATTGTGGCTCCGACATTCGTGGGTTCGATTCCCATCAGTCGCCCCATATTTTAATAATTTAATAACGCGGGTGTAGTTTAATGGTAAAACCTCAGCCTTCCAAGCTGATGTCGTGAGTTCGATTCTCATCACCCGCTCCATTATATGGGCCTATAGCTCAGCTGGTTAGAGCGCACGCCTGATAAGCGTGAGGTCGATGGTTCGAGTCCATTTAGGCCCACCATATATTGTTCCGCAGTAGCTCAGTGGTAGAGCACTCGGCTGTTAACCGAGCGGTCGTAGGTTCGAATCCTACCTGCGGAGCCATTTTTTTTGGGGAAGTACTCAAGAGGCTGAAGAGGCGCCCCTGCTAAGGGTGTAGGTCGCGTAAGCGGCGCGAGGGTTCAAATCCCTCCTTCTCCGCCATTCGGCCCATTGGTCAAGCGGTTAAGACACCGCCCTTTCACGGCGGTAACACGGGTTCGAATCCCGTATGGGTCATACAAAAAATAGAAAGAGCTGTTGGTTAAGTTGCCAACAGCTCTTTCTATTGCTTTCTTTTATTTTCACCTGTGGATAACTTAAAATACTAGACTTTAATCATTTATAGTCTAGTTATATTAGTAAGGTAGGGCAAGCTATTTAGAACTTGCCCTTTTTTATGTCCTCTTCTAATTTATCTCTGTCCGTCATTAATTTTTGACCAGGATTATTTAAGTCGAAATCAGAGAACATACCTGTGTTTGGACCCCTAAAAATATCGGTAGCTAGAATTTTTTTGTCCGGTGCATCAAAGTATGGATTTGGATCTTTCTGGTTTTGTTCCAATAGATATTCTTCTTCACTTTTACTCATTAGGAAATCCCTCCTTCTTTCTTACCTTTATATCCTTTCTAAAATGAACATAAACTATGTTATAAAAAACATCAGCGTTTTTTGCATGACTAAACATAAAAAGTTATTTAATGTCATAAAATTTTAAAAAAACAGAAAAGGGTTTATAACAACACTAATAGAATATTACATTTAATTGAACTATTTTATTCTTAAGCAAATTATTTTCCCGTAGGAGTGATGTAGTTTTAAAACTAGCAAAAAAGGGAAAATGGTTTGTACAAATTATTATTTTTACAGTCGAATTAAATCAATAGTCAAAGAAAGTAGGATGATTGTGGAGACAGTATTCCCAACTGAATTTCAGCAGCATTTATTTCATGAAGGTAATCTATTTGAAAGCTATCATTTGTTTGGATCTCATGTAAAGGAAGAAAACGGTAGATTATGCACTGTTTTCTGTGTGTGGGCACCGAATGCTCAGACAGTCCGACTAGTAGGAGATTTTAACAATTGGAACGGTGAGGGATTTGACCTTCAAAAAATAAATAAAGAAGGAATATGGCTAATAAGTATTTCTGAGGATCTTACTGGTGCTATATACAAATATGAAATTACCGGTCAAGATGGCAGGAAACAGCTCAAAGCTGATCCATATGCCTTTTATTCGGAAGTAAGGCCAAATACAGCTTCGATCGTTTATTCATTGGAGGGTTACGCTTGGAATGATGCAAAATGGATTCAAAAAAAGAAAAGAAAACAATTTTTGAAAGAGCCTGTATCCATTTATGAAGTACATTTAGGTTCTTGGAAACTAAAAGAGGACGGCTCGCTGTATACTTACAGAGAATTAGCAATGGAGCTTATTCCTTATGTATTGGATCTTGGCTTTACTCATATAGAGATATTGCCGATCGTGGAGCATCCGTTAGATATCTCTTGGGGTTACCAAGGAACTGGCTATTATTCTGCAACAAGCAGGTTTGGAGAGCCAAAGGATTTTATGTATTTTGTGGATCAATGTCATCAAAATGGTCTTGGAGTAATCTTGGACTGGGCACCAGGTCATTTTTGCAAGGATGCTCATGGTTTATATCAATTTGATGGCTCGAGTCAATTTGACTATCCAAATGCTACGGACAGAGAAAATATTGTATGGGGAACAGCTAACTTTGACCTGGGAAGAATGGAAGTGCACAGCTTTTTAATATCGAATGCAATTTTCTGGATGGATTATTTTCATATTGATGGGTTTAGAGTAGATGCCGTTTCTAAAATCATTTACTGGCCGAATTCTACTGATAATACAGTGAACCCATATGGAATTGATTTTTTACAAAAGCTAAACACAACAGTAAGCCAATATGACCCTACTGTTTTGATGTTTGCAGAGGATTCCAGTGATTTGCCTCAAGTAACAGCACCTGTCCATTATGGAGGCATAGGCTTCCATTATAAATGGAATATGGGATGGATGAATGACCTGCTTTCCTATATGGAAACAGAATCATCTCAAAGAAGGCATGAACATAATAAAATTACTTTTTCATTGCATTACGCCTTTTCAGAAAATTTTGTGCTCCCATTATCCCATGATGAGGTTGTTCACGGCAAAAAATCTCTTCTAGATAAAATGCCAGGTGATTACTGGCAAAAGTTTGCACAGTTTAGACTTCTTATTGGATATATGATGACACATCCAGGAAAGAAGCTATTATTTATGGGGGCAGAGCTTGCCCAGTTTTCTGAATGGAAGGATAAAGAGCAGCTTGATTGGATGTTAATGGATTATGACATGCACCAAAAGGCAAATGTCTTTTTTAAAGAAGCATTAAAACTGTATAAACGCTCTAAACCTCTATATGAATTGGATCATCTCCAGGAAGGGTATGAATGGATTGATGCCAATAACCACGAACAATCGATTTTCTCCTTTATCAGGCAAGGAGAAAAGGAAGAAGATTTCCTAATAGTAATCTGCAACTTTACTTATCATACGTATGAAGAATATCTAATCGGCGTACCGAAGGCCGGAAGCTATCGAGAAATATTAAACAGCGATGATGAACGGTTCGGCGGAGCCAATTATATAAACAAAAAAATTATAAAGGCCAAAGAGAACTCGTTCCATGGGAGGCCATATTCCATTCCAGTGACGATTCCAGCTTATAGCATCATTATCTTACGGCCAGTCCAACATCGGAAGGGGAGAAAAGAGAATGGGAAAGAAACGGTGCGTCGCAATGCTATTAGCGGGAGGAAAGGGAAGTAGACTTTATTCTTTGACAACAAATCTGGCTAAGCCAGCCATTCCATTTGGTGGCAAATATCGAATCATTGATTTTACTTTGAGCAATTGCTCTAATTCAGGAATTGAAACCGTTGGTGTGCTGACTCAATATCAGCCCCTTGTCCTGAATTCTTATATAGGGATAGGCAGTGCATGGGATTTAGATAGGGTAAATGGAGGCGTCACCGTATTACCTCCATACAGTGAATCTTCAGAAGTGAAATGGTATACAGGAACTGCAAGTGCTATTTACCAAAACCAAAATTATCTTTCTCAGTATGATCCTGAATATGTGCTTATTCTTTCTGGTGATCATATTTATAAAATGAATTATGAATCAATGCTAGACTATCATATTCAAAAACAAGCAGATGCCTCTATTTCTGTTATTGAAGTTCCGTGGCATGAAGCTAGTAGATTCGGTATTATGAACACGAATGATCAAATGGATATTATTGAATTTGAAGAGAAGCCAAAAAAGCCAAAAAACAATCTCGCATCAATGGGCATCTACATATTTAAATGGAAAGTGTTAAAGGAATTGCTGGAAGAAGACGATGAAAACGGCAATTCTACCCATGACTTTGGAAAAGATATCATCCCAATGCTTATTGAAAAGCAAAGAAAGGTTGTCGCTTACCCATTCAAGGGCTATTGGAAGGATGTTGGTACAGTACAAAGTTTATGGGAGGCTAATATGGACTTATTGGATGATTCAAGTGAATTGAACATCTCAGACTATAACTGGAGAATATACACAGTTAATCCTAATCATCCACCCCAATATATTTCGAGTGATGCAATTGTGAAAGAGTCTTTAATAAACGAAGGCTGCACGATTAATGGAAATATTGAAAAGTCAATCGTGTTTCAAGGAGTAAACGTGGGTACAGGCTCGATTGTCCGAAGTTCTGTCATAATGCCTGATGCTCGGATTGGCGAAAATACTTATATTGAAAAGGCTATTGTTCCATCTGAGATTGAGATACCTGATGGAATGGTCATTAAGCCAAGAGACGGTAATGATGATGTTGTACTAGTAACAGAAGAAATGGTTAATGCATTTGTATCCTGACAAACAGAGAATAGGGAGGGGTTTTCAGTGTTAAAAACAATGCTAGGGGTAATTGATGCAACAACATATCATCATGATTTAGAAGAATTGATTTCGCACAGGACGCTTGCTGCCTTGCCGATAGGCGGAAGATACAGGCTCATCGACTTCGTCCTTTCTAATATGGTGAATTCCGGGATAGGAAGTGTAGCAATTTTTCCTAAGTACCAATACAGATCCTTAATGGATCATCTTGGTTCAGGGAAGAATTGGGATTTGGATAGAAAAAGAGATGGATTGTTTTTCTTTCCGGCTTCTATTACGGATGGAGATAGCGAAGGGATAGGTTCTTTCAATCAATTTGCCGCAAATATGGATTATTTCTACCGCAGCAAACAAGAATATGCTTTAGTAGCAAATTGCTTCACCGTTTTTAACATGGACTTTAACCCCGTCCTTATTCGGCATTTGACATCAGGATGTGATATAACAGAAATCACGAATAACGGTGCTTCATTGGAAGTCTACCTTATCAAAAAGTCATTATTAATAGACTTAATTTTGACACGAGATATCACTGGTTATACATGCATGAAGGACGTTATGCTTGATCATAATCATGAATACAAAATATGCCATTATGAATACAATGGCTATGCAGAAAAAATATCTTCTATTTCTAACTATTTTGAAGTAAGCAGGGACATATTGAATGCAGAAACATGGAAACAGCTATTTATTAAGGAGCGGCCAATTTTTACGAAGGTAAAGGATGAACCACCGACTCGTTATACAAGCACAGGAGAAGTAAAAAACTCCATGATTGCAAATGGCTGCATTATTGAAGGAGACATTGAAAACAGTATCATTTCAAGAGCTGTTAAAATTGGCAAAGGATCTCGCCTCAAAAATTGCATTATTATGCAAAAATGCTCTATAGGTGATAATTGTGTATTAGAAAATGTAATTTTAGATAAAGATGTTACGGTAGGAAATGACACGGTAATGACTGGAAGTAAAAATACACCATTTGTCGTTAGAAAAGGGACAGTGCAGGGAGCGTTGATGAATTCGTGAAAGTAATGTTTGCAGTATCAGAATGTGTACCATTTATTAAATCAGGAGGACTAGCAGATGTAGCTGGTTCTCTTCCGAAAGAGCTTGTGAAGCAAGGAACAGAGGTTACTGTCATCATGCCAAAATACAAAGATATTCCTGAGAAGTATTTAGGCGATTTGGAGAAGGTGATGGACTTCCGTGTACAGGTTGGCTGGAGAAACCAGTATTGCGGCATTGAAAAATTGCAGCAGGATGGCATTACTTTTTATTTTATTGATAATGAGTACTACTTTAATAGACAGGGTTTATACGGTTATTTTGATGATGGAGAAAGGTTTTCTTTCTTTAACAGAGCAGTGCTGGAAAGCCTTTCTTATTTATCTTACTACCCAGATATTATTCACTGTCATGATTGGCATACTGCCATGATTCCATTTATGCTGAATGTAGACTATAAGTGGAGAAGGGAATATAGTCAAATCAAGACAGTATTCACTATACATAATCTTCAATTCCAAGGAATTATGCCAAGAGGGGCTCTTGGCGATTTGCTTAATATAAATGACGATCATTTTACGACAGATCAGTTAGAGTTTTATGGGAACGTTAATTTCATGAAAGCAGCATTGGTTGCTTCTGACAAGGTAACGACTGTTAGCCCAACATATATGAATGAAATACAAACAGATTATTACGGGGAGAAGCTTAATCAGCTTCTGGAGTTAAGGCAAAGCGACTTAACTGGAATCATCAATGGGATAGACGAGGAAGTATATAATCCTGCAACAGATGATGTCATTATTCAAAAATACTCGAATACAAATATTAATGGAAAGGTCGCAAATAAACTTCATATCCAAAAGATGTTTGGGTTAAAGGAAGATGAATCTATTCCGGTCATTTCCATGATAACAAGGCTGACAAGTCAAAAAGGACTTGAGCTAGTCCGCCATGTCTTCCATGAAATTATGGAGGAGGATGTGCAGTTTCTTGTGCTAGGCACAGGTGATCCTGAATTCGAAAATTTCTTTAGAGAAATGGAGTTCAAATATCCCGATAAGTGCAAAGCGTATATTGGTTTTGATGAAAACTTGGCACATAAATTATATGCAGGAGCAGATCTTTTCCTGATGCCTTCCAAGTTTGAACCATGCGGGCTTGGCCAGTTAATTGCATTGCAATACGGGAATATCCCTATTGTCAGAGAGACTGGGGGATTAAATGACACAGTGTTTTCATACAATGAATCTACGAATAGCGGAAATGGTTTTAGTTTCACTAATTTCAATGCTCACGACATGCTCTATACTATCCGAAGAGCGTTACAAATCTATCAAGATAAAGACGTATGGAGCACTATTGTTAAGAATGCAATGACAATGGATAATAGCTGGGCACAGTCAGCATTTAAATATAACCAATTATATGCTGAGCTTATCTCAAGGAGTGAAACACATGTTTTCTAACAAGGAAAATTTTAAAACCTACTTTTTACAAAAGCTTGAGATGACTTACGGCAAACCGTTTGAAGATTGCACTAACAGCGATCACTTCCAAACATTAGGACATATGATCAGGGAGTATGTAAGCGGAGATTGGATTAATACAAATGAACTTTACCGAAGAAACAAAGGAAAACAAGTGTATTATTTATCAATAGAATTTTTATTGGGAAGATTACTGCACCATAATTTAATTAACCTAGGAATTGATAAGGTAGTAGAGGAAGGGTTTGCAGATTTAGGAATAGACCTTTCTGATATTGAAGAGATTGAATGTGATGCAGGTCTTGGCAATGGAGGACTTGGAAGACTTGCGGCTTGTTTCCTTGATTCATTGGCTACTTTAAATCTCCCAGGTCATGGTTTTGGAATCCGTTATAAGCATGGCTTATTTGAACAGAAAATTGTTGACGGATATCAGCTAGAACTGCCGGAGCAATGGTTAAGGCACGGGCAAGTGTGGGAAGTACGTAAGGAGGACTTAGCTGTTGATATTTCCTTCTGGGGGCATGTAGATTCCTATGACAAAGATGGCAAGTTACAGTTTCGGCATTTGAATGCTGAAACTGTAACTGCTGTTCCTCATGATATACCTGTAATCGGATATAACAGCAGTACGGTTAACACGCTCAGATTGTGGAATGCGGAGCCTGCCTCTCTCCTTGCAAAGGATGTAGCGGACATCATGAAATACAAAAGGGAAACAGAAGCAATCTCAGAATTCCTGTACCCGGATGATGCACATGATGAAGGAAAAATATTACGTTTAAAACAGCAGTATTTTTTAGTTTCTTCAAGCCTTCAGTCCATTATAAAGGACTATAAGCAGCAATATAAAGACATAAAGGATTTCCATGAGCATGTCAGCATTCATGTGAATGATACACATCCCGTTTTAGCAATCCCTGAGCTTATGAGAATCTTAATTGATAAAGAAGGATTAAGCTGGAATGATGCTTGGACCATAACAACAGGTGCAATATCTTATACAAATCATACAACCTTGTCTGAGGCATTAGAGAAATGGCCGATTTCGATTTTTCAGCCGTTATTGCCAAGGATTTATATGATTATAAATGAGATAAATGAACGCTTTTGCCAACAGCTGTGGGATATATATCCAGGTGATTTTAACCGAATTGAAAATATGGCGATCATTGCACATGGCATGGTTAAGATGGCTCATCTAGCATTAGTAGGGAGCCATAGTGTAAATGGTGTAGCAGAAATCCATACAGAGATTTTGAAAAAGCGAGAAATGGCAGAGTTTTATCAAATTTTCCCAGAGAAATTTAATAACAAGACAAATGGAATTACACATAGACGCTGGCTGATAAAGTCAAATCCAAAGCTTACAAGTCTTATTAGCAATACAATCGGGACAGAGTGGATTGAGACACCTTCAAATCTCGAAAAGCTATTAGCTTATAAGCAAGATTCATCGTTCCTTGAACAGCTTTCCACAGTTAAACAGGAAAATAAACAAAAGCTAGCGACTATCATCAAGGACAGTAATGGTATCATTGTTGATCCTCATTCTATCTTCGATATCCAAGTAAAGAGGCTGCATGCATACAAGCGGCAATTGTTGAATGTCCTGCATATCATACACCTATATAACCGCCTTAAAGAAAATCCATCCTTACCTATAACTCCTAGGACATTTGTTTTTGGAGCCAAGGCATCGCCTGGTTACTATTATGCAAAAAAGATTATTAAGCTGATTAATGCTGTAGCGGAAAAAATTAATCAAGATAAAACGATTGAAGATAAATTAAAAGTAGTATTTTTGGAGAATTACCGTGTTTCTCTTGCAGAGCACATTTTCCCGGCAGCAGATGTAAGTGAACAGATTTCAACGGCAAGTAAAGAGGCCTCTGGAACAGGCAATATGAAGTTTATGATAAATGGTGCATTGACTGTTGGAACTCTAGATGGAGCTAATATTGAGATGCGAGATTTAGTCGGAGATGAAAATATTTTCATATTCGGCATGAATCCAGACCAAGTGCTTGAATTGTATAAAAATGGTGGATATAAATCAGCCGAATATTATCATCATGATAAACGAATTCATCAAGTTATCGATCAATTGAAAAATGGCTTCTTTTCGACAAATATTAATGAATTTGAACCGATTGTTGATTCGTTGCTGACAGAAAATGATCAGTATTTCCTGCTGAAGGATTTCCATTCTTATGCAAGTGTTCAGGAGGCTGTCGACAAAGCTTATCAGGACAAACAAAAATGGCTTGAAAAGTGTACTGTCAATATTGCAAAAGCTGGTCATTTCTCCAGTGACCGTACGATTAAGGAATATGCAGAGGAAATATGGAATATTAAAGGGTTAGTACATTAAGAGAAACGCACTGATGCGATTGTCAGACTTTCGTCAGACAATCGCTGTTTTTATTTTTTGTTATCATCGTCTGTATAGCTGTCTCTATTTTTGTAAGGAATGTCGCCAAATGGAGCATCAACGTCTGAATCTTCAAGCGTATTTTCATATTCCTTCTCTTTATCTGTACGATAAATCCCTTTTTCTTGTACGGTTGCATCGTTTGCAGAAAAAGATTCATATTCCTCTGGGAATCCGTCATTTGGATTATTATCAGTATATAGACTATTGTAATCTTTATAATCTCCTCTTAAATCGGAAGGTGTTTCAGACGTACCATAGTTGGCAACCTCTTGAAAACTATCTTCATAGTCTCGGATTTCTGCATTATCGCTATGTGTAAAAACATTGCCGTGAGCAGGCTCCAGTATCTCTTCTTCTACAGGACGGTCTTGGTCATTTTCGCGATCGCTGTATTCCTTCAAAGTAGTAGCAGTCGGAATGGCTTCTAATCTTTCATAAGGAATTTCTTTTCCCGAAACCTTACAGACTCCATAGCTTCCGTCTTCTATTGCTTGAAGCGCAGCATTAATCTTGTCCAATTCGGCTTGGTCATGCTCTTCTAACGCTAGATCTCTTCCTCGTTCGAATAACTCTGTGCCCAAATCAGCAGGATGATTATCGTAGGTCGATAATTCACCGACAGAATCTTGCATCGTTTCTTCTTCTTTGCTATTTAATCTATTAGTCAATTGCTCTTTTTGTTCCTCTAATTGCTTTTGCAATGTGGATATTTGTTCTTTTGTAAGCATTTTAGTCACATCCTTTAAATAGTCGAGTGTAAAAAGCATCTATTGTCCATACTGTACAGTTCCCGCCTATCTCCTACTTAAAACATGGAGTGATAAGTAAAAATACCAATTTCCGTAAACACTAAGAGACATTAGCAGAAATCCAATTTACGAAATAGGGATTAGGACAATATGGGACTAGATCATTGACATAACACGAAATAGAGGTGTATCTTAAAATAAGTTAAATTGAACATTTGTGAGCATATGAACGAAATATTATCGCAGTTCAGTTCAAGATCACGCAATGCGAAAAGATTGCATAGCAGATCTTATAGGGGGATTTACAAGGTAATGAAAGAAAGTAAAGGACTTCTGTTAGAAGGCAGTGAATTAAATACTTCCACTTCTATTTTAAGAAGTAAGGTGATAAAGCTGGAGCAAAAACAAGATTTTTTAACAATTTTTGCCCAGAATGATCAATATAAAGGAAAACGATTTTTTTGGAAAAGTCCTGATGGAGCCTCGGTGTTTGCCGGCATTGGGATTTGTAAAATGCTTCAATCTAATGGAATGGAGCAGATATATGAAGAGGTAGAAAAGGAATGGCAAGAGCTTCTCGATGGCAGTGAAATTAATAACCCATTCCAGACGGCAGGCGTCGGTCCCATGTTATTTGGCGGCTTCTCCTTTGATCCTAAAAAGACAAGAACAAATCTTTGGGATAATTTTAAAGATGCCCATTTCTATTTGCCTGCTATCATGTTCAGTGAAATAGATGGAGAGCAGTACGTTACAGTCAATCAATATGGAGATAGGAACGATTTGGTAGAAGTTATCCAAGCATGTTTCGAGAAGCTTGAAAAAAACGAAGATACATCTACAGTTAATACCCACTCTAATAAATTGTTGGACAGTAAAGAAATCAATGGCGACCAGTGGAAAAGGATGGTGTCAGAGGTTGTCCAGGACCTAGGACAATCCTTAAAAAAGGTTGTATTGGCAAGAGAAAGCAGATTAGTTTTTGAACAAGATATTACGACAGAAGCTGTCCTGGAAAATTTGTTGAACAGGCAAAAAAATAGCTATGTATTTGCATTAGAATCAGGTAAAGATTGTTTTATCGGAGCTTCACCAGAAAGACTTGTCAAAAAAGCAGGAAAACAAGTCTTTTCCGTATGCTTGGCCGGGTCTATTGCTCGGGGAATGAATGAAGAAGACGATGAGTCTTTAGGACAGGAACTAATGAATGATCCGAAAAACAGAGTGGAGCATGATTATGTCGTACAAATGATAAGATCTGCAATGGAAAAGGTGTGCAGCACATTTGAGATTCCGGATGAGCCGCGTCTTTTGAAAATGAGGGATATTCAGCACTTATATACTCCCGTTACAGGAACGTTGCTTAAATCAGCCTCTGTCTTATCTCTAATCGAATTATTGCATCCTACACCTGCATTAGGAGGATACCCGCAAGCACTGGCAATAGAAAAAATTCGCGAGGCTGAAATGTTAGACAGAGGTCTATACGGGGCACCAATTGGCTGGCTTGATTACCGAGGCAATGGGGAATTTGCTGTGAGCATTCGTTCAGCCCTTATTCAAAAAAACGAAGCCTCATTGTTTGCAGGCTGTGGTGTCGTTAAAGATTCAGATGCAGAAATGGAATTTAAGGAAACGGCAATTAAATTCAAGCCGATGCTTTCTGCGCTAGGAGGTCAATTAGGATGAACCATCAAGAAAACTTAACCGCTTATTTACAATCATTCGTAAATGAGCTAGTTCGAAACGGGATAAAAAATGCTGTTATAAGTCCCGGTTCTCGTTCAACACCGATTGCTTTGTTAATGGCTGAGCATAGTCAAATGAATGTACATGTTCATGTAGACGAGCGCTCTGCCGCCTTTTTTGCTTTAGGTATGGCAAAGGCTCTTAAGGAACCGACTGTGTTAGTGTGCACTTCAGGTACTGCTGCAGCCAATTATTTTCCTGCTATTGTCGAGGCAAAGATTTCGAGAATTCCACTGATTGTCCTGACAGCGGACAGACCCCATGAATTAAGGGATGTAGGTGCACCACAAGCGATTGACCAGGTAAACCTTTATGGAAACCAGGTGAAATGGTTTATGGAAATGTCTCCGCCTGATGCAGCTCCTGAAATGCTTCGTTATGTAAAAACAGTTAGTTCAAGAGCAGTTGCATCAGCCATGAAGGAACCAAAAGGGCCAGTGCATTTAAATATGCCGTTTCGTGAACCGCTGATTCCTGATTTTGATCATATAGAAAAGTATGAGAACGAAAGCCGCCATGTGGAAATTATTAATGGAACTTTAACTGTGGCAGATGAATATATAAAAGGACTTGCCCAAAGGCTAGAAGGTATGCGTAAAGGAATTATTGTTTGCGGTGAAATAGACAACGAGAATTTTTCTGCAGCGATTTTGGATTTGGCAAAAGAGCTCAATTTTCCGATACTAGCAGATCCTCTATCACAGCTTCGTTCTATTGACGATCCGGACAATCTGATTGTCGATACATATGATGTGTTTTTACGGAACGATGCTGTAAAGCAAGCATTAGCTCCTGAGGTTATCATTCGTTTTGGGAGCATGCCTGTAAGTAAACCTCTTACTTTATATATGAAGCAATCGGAAGCCCTGCAAATAGTTGTTGACGGTGGTGCTGGTTTTCGCGATCCTAATCAGCTGACTGCTGAAATGGTTTATTGTGATGAAACATTATTTTGTAGGAAGCTTGCGGAATATGCCAAGAAAAACAAGCACAATGATGGGAAGCTATGGAAGGACATCAATGAAAAAACAAAACAAGCACTCAGTCAGGTAGCAAATATAAGTGAATTAAGTGAAGCGAAATTATTTCACTTATTAGCTGAGCTGCTACCTGATAATTCGGTGTTATTTGTCGGCAACAGTATGCCTATTCGTGATTTAGATACTTTTTTTCATAAACAAAGGAAAAACATTTCTATTTATGCGAACAGAGGAGCAAATGGCATTGATGGAACAGTGTCAACAGCTCTTGGGGTTGGTGCGGCAAAACAACAACCATTATATTTAGTACTTGGAGATTTGACGTTCTTCCATGATATGAATGGTCTTATCGCAGCAAAACAATATAATGTGCCAATTACGATTATTCTTATTAACAATAATGGTGGAGGAATTTTCTCCTTTTTACCGCAAGCCCAGCATCCTAAGCATTTCGAATTATTGTTTGGCACACCATTAGATATTCATTTTGAACATATCATCAGGATGTATGGCGGGAAATACCATGCTGTCGAGGATTGGGATCATCTTAAGTCTTTATGTGCTTCAGGTGAAGAGTTTGGCATTAGATTATTCGAAATAAAGACAAATAGAGATGAAAACTTAAAAGAACATCGTCAAATCATGACGAATGTTTCCCAGGAAATACAACATTTTTTGAGAGATGACAAAAAATGAATATAGTGGTCGATCATATTTCTTACCATGTCGAAGTTTACGGTACAGGACCTCCGCTTATGCTGTTACATGGCTTTACTGGAGACTCAAGTACGTGGGCACCTTTTATTCCGATTTTGGCAAAAGACCGGCAGATTATTGTCATGGATATAATTGGACATGGCAAAACTGCCTCACCTGCAGAGAAGCAGCATTATCATATAGAACACGCAGCATATGTCATGAAAAAAGTGCTGGAATCGTTGAAAATAAACTCCGTTGATCTTATAGGATACTCAATGGGTGGGCGGCTTGCGCTTTCATTTGCAATTATATATCCTGATATGGTATCGAATTTGATACTGGAGAGTGCGAGCCCTGGTTTTAAAACGGAAGAGGAAAGAAAAGAAAGACGCATACAGGATAAGCAATTAGGAGATTATATTTTAACGAGTGGTCTTCTTAAATTTGTGAATAGATGGGAAAATATCCCGCTGTTTGCCACACAGTCCCGTTTAAGTTCGGCTGTTAAGGAACAAATAAGAAGCCAAAGACTTTCAAATAATGCAATTGGACTTGCTAATAGTTTGGAGCAGATGGGAACAGGCTCTCAAGTTTCCTGGTGGGACAGGCTTGAGACACTTAAATGCCGGACATTGCTGATAACTGGAGATCTAGATAAAAAGTTCTGTCAGCTGGCAGCAGAGATGCAAGAAAAGGGTAATTGTATGGAATGGATTAATGTAAAGGATGCTGGCCATGCAATTCATGTGGAGAAACCGAAAATTTTTGGTACAATAGTAAGTGAGTTTTTGTCGAATAGCAGTTGAACAAGAGATTAAATTCGGCAAAATATAAAGGGAGGCAATAAAAATGGCAGTAGAATGGGTTGCTGTGCGCAATTATGATGAAATAATTTATGAAACATACAACGGCATTGCAAAAATAACAATCAACAGGCCGCATGTACATAATGCTTTTACACCAAAAACGGTAAATGAATTAATTGATGCTTTTGCAAGAGCAAGAGATGACAGCAGTGTTGGGGTAATTATCTTAACTGGTGCTGGTGAGAAAGCATTCTGCTCAGGCGGAGACCAAAAAGTAAGAGGACATGGTGGTTACGTCGGGGAAGATCAAATTCCTCGTTTGAATGTTCTTGACCTACAAAGATTAATCCGTGTTATTCCAAAACCGGTAATCGCAATGGTTAAAGGATATGCGATTGGCGGCGGTCATGTACTTCATGTAGTATGTGACTTAACGATCGCTGCAGATAATGCTGTATTTGGTCAAACAGGACCAAATGTAGGCAGCTTTGACGCAGGTTACGGTTCTGGCTATTTAGCACGCATTGTCGGTCATAAGAAAGCAAAAGAAATTTGGTTCTTATGCAGACAATACAATGCACAGGAAGCGCTGGACATGGGACTTGTAAACACGGTTGTTCCTTTAGAGCAAGTTGAAGAAGAAACAATCAAATGGTGTGAGGAAATTCTTGAGAAGAGTCCAACTGCTTTACGTTTCTTGAAGGCAGCATTTAATGCTGATACAGATGGTCTTGCAGGGATCCAGCAATTTGCCGGAGATGCTACGCTTTTATACTATACAACGGATGAGGCAAAAGAAGGACGCGATTCCTTTAAGGAAAAACGCAAGCCAGATTTTGGTCAATTCCCACGTTTCCCTTAATGGTTAAGGGATAAAATAAAAAGGGTGACTCCTGGCATCTATCTTCCATTCCAGTTAGAAGGATTGGAATGGAAGATAGTTGGGAGTCACCTTTCTTTCATTTTTTTAAAAAGTTTGGAAGAATTGTCTTCCAATTAATAATTAGTAATGTTAAAGGGGAGAAATATATGGAAGAAATACTTCCTAATTTCCTGAAAAACCGTGCTTCCTTAACTCCTAATAAAGAAGCAATTGTATTCAATAAAAATCGTTTAACCTTTCAGGAGCTATATGAAAAAGCATACTATACAGCAGGGGTATTGGCTGCAGAAGGAATCACAAAAGGGGACTATGTCGCTTTTTTAGTGAAAAACGATCTCCGCACAGTAATTACTCTTCTATCTCTTCATCTGCTCGGTGCAAGAGCAGTACTCTTGAATAATCGACTCACAGCAAATGAACTGCTGTATCAAATAAAAGACTCCAATTCTCTGTTTCTTATCGCAGATGATGATTTTCAGTTAACGGCTGAAGATGTGCTTCGTAACTCTTCCTCCTTAAAAGTCATCTTCAAGAAAGAGTTGGATACAAAACCTTTTCAGAAGCCTGTCGTGCAGGAAACAGTTCATATAAATGACACATGTACAATTATGTATACGTCTGGAACAACCGGATTTCCAAAAGGAGTCATACAAACATATGGAAATCATTGGTGGAGTGCTGTCGGAAATGTTTTAAATGCTGGATTAACAGACAAGGATGTTTGGCTTTGTACAGTTCCAATCTTTCATATTAGCGGCTATTCCATCTTAATGCGAAGTCTTATGTATGGAATGAAGGTTATCCTTCATGAATCATTTGATGAAAAAAGAGTGCTTACTGATTTGGTGCAGGAAAAAATAACAATTATGTCTGTTGTCACGGCAATGCTTCAACGAATCGAAAAGGCTGCAATGGGAGCGTTTCCTGACTATTTCCGCTATATGCTCCTTGGAGGCGGCCCTGCTTCTATTGATTTAATATCGAGCTGTATGAATAAGGGAATACCTGTTTATTATTCCTATGGCATGACAGAAACCTCATCCCAAATCGTTACATTACCTCCTGAGGATGCCGCAAGAAAGATTGGCTCTGCAGGCAAACCATTATTTCCTGCCCAGCTAAAAATCCTCGATGAAAAAGGGAAAGAGTTAGGAGCAAATGAAGCTGGGGAGATAGTCGTATTTGGACCTAATGTGTCAAAGGGATATTTAAACAAAGGACCTCACTCTGTTGATGGCTGGTTTCACACTGGGGATATTGGGTATAAAGATTCAGAAGGCTTTCTGTATGTTCTCGATCGGCGCTCTGATTTAATTATATCTGGGGGAGAAAATATTTATCCAGCAGAAATAGAATCTGTCTTATCCTCTATTACAGGTATCAAAGAAGCGGGTGTAGTTGGAATGGATGACCGAAAGTGGGGACAAGTTCCAATCGCTTTTGTCGTATGTGAGGAAGGAACGGAAATTCCTGCAGCACAAATTTTGGAGGTATGTAAAAGAAAACTGGCTTCCTATAAGCTGCCAAAGGAAATCCGCTTTATTGAAGCACTTCCTAGGAACGCCTCTAAAAAAATCGTGAGAAGAACATTACGAGAATGGATTAAGTAGCCGAACTAAAATTAATTAGGGGGCAAAAATATGGAGCCAAACTTGTATCATGGAAATTTGTACTGGCCGAATACACTGCAATACATTCCATCCTATCCTTCTCTTGCAGAGGATATCGTATGTGATGTGCTTATTGTAGGCGGCGGGATGTCTGGTGCGATTTCTGCTTATATCCTTTCACATGAAGATTTAAATATTGTTGTTGCAGATAAACGAAAAATTGCGCATGGAAGCTCCTCGGCAAATACAGGGCTTCTTCAATATTCCAATGACATGATGCTTCATGAATTTGCACAGTCAATCGGTGAGGAAGAGGCAGTGAGATTTTACCGTCTCTGTTTTGAGGCGATGGAGGATCTTAAAGGCATAGCGGGCTCTCTTAAAGAGGATGTTCAGTTTAAGTCAAGAAAAAGCTTGTATTATGCAAGTACGCAGCAAGACGCAGCCAAGCTGCAAACAGAATATAATATGTTAAAAAAACATGGCTTTCCTGTAGAATATTTGCACGAAAAGGATATTAAGGAACGGTTTGGATTTTCTAAACCTGCTGCCATCTTAACAGATGGAGATGCAGAGGTTAATCCTCAAAAGTTTGTTATGCAGCTAATGAAAGAGGCAGCTTCCCAAGAAAATGTTCAAGTGTTTGAACAGACAGAAATGAAAGAGCTTGGATTTAGTGATGGCTATTGGCATTTTACATCAGATAAGGGAGCGACCATACGAGCGAAAAAGGTCATTTATTCGACTGGATATGAGGCAGCACTTCATACAAACAAGCTCGGCGCAGAACTGAATCGTTCCTTTGTGATTGCGACTACACCGATAGAATCCTATCCTGGCTGGGAAGACAAGAGTCTGATTTGGGAAACGAAACGGCCCTATTTCTATATGAGAACTACATACGATGGCAGAATAGTGGCAGGCGGACTTGATGAGGATCCAATGGAAGCTCCGTCAGATCCAGCAATTATTCAAAAATACGGGGAGAAGTTACTTGCAAGGATTAAGGAGCATTACCCTGATTACGAAATAGAAGTTGATTATGCTTACGGAGCAACCTTTGGTGAATCTGTTGATGGCAGACCATTTATTGGGAGACATCCAAGCAAAGAGGATATTTTTTATTGTCTCGGATATGGTGGGAACGGAACAGTGTACAGTATGTTTGGGGCAAAAATGATACGAGAAATTATCATACATGGTCAGCATCCTGATGAAAACCTGGTTGCCCCTGACAGACCGATAAAGGAATCTGCATCGAACTAAAAACGAAAAGAAAGAGAGGCTTTTGCCTCTCTTTCTTCCTTTACTCAGCCGGCTGAAATGTTTTGCAGTCCGTTTCGCGACTGTTATCAGCATATTCACCAACATGACTTACTACATAAATTTGATCTGCTCCACATAAATTTCCACTTTCCCAAAAACTACAGTTTCTTACTTCACAAAGTACATCTTTTGCCAATAGAAACACGCTCCTTATTTGGCTTTTGCTTTACAGGAATCGGGTAATCCTTTTCCTATAACTAGTATGGAGCAGGCACTTAAGATTTATACTAGTGTGAATGTCTGCCTATTTTTTAGTTGCTTGTAAATATTTCTTATCGTGCATAAATAGCTTCCAGAAAAAGTAGAAGCCAGGAAACAGGATAATAAAGGCAGCGATATAAGTTGCGAATATTGCATGAAATGAACTAGGGCTTGTGAAGGACGATGTAATCGTTACCTCAGGATAAACGATATATGGGAGATGAGCTTTACCGTAAACATAGCTTGCTATTAAATATTGAATCGTAATGGAAACAATAGCGAGCCGCGGCACCCCCTTGATATCCTTGTTTTTTCTAGATGGAAGAAAAAGACCTGCGCCTCCAAGCAGAAAAAAGAAAAGAGAGAGGAGAAGCAAATATAAATCATCCATCATTTTTACATAAATCCAATTTGCATCCTGTTTTAAAGTAATCATGATAAATACTGCCATCAGTAAGGAAATAGGACCGAGAATAATTGCATCCCTTCTGTAAAGCCGGTAGGCCTCAGGCTCTTTCGAAACATTTGAATAGTCTGCCAGCAGCAAGGAAGACAAAAAAAGTGTGCTGCTCAAGGCAAAGCCAAAGAAGGCATATTCATTTGGGCTAGAAAACAGGCCGACTAAATCAAGGCTCTGCTTACCATCAGCAAAATCAACAAATCCTCCATGTGTGACTGGAAGGACACTAAGCAAAATCCCGGGAATCAACATCCCGGTTATACCAGAAATATACGTAAGGGGCTTGCGGTATTCTTCCACAATATTTGAAAAGACAAGAAAGGCACTTCTGATTGCTAATAGCAGCAGAATCAGACTTCCTGGTATAAGCAGAACCGTTCCTAACGTATAGGCAGCCTTTGGAAATAAGCTGTAGACTGCGACAACAATCGCAACAACAAAGGTATTTGTCACTTCCCATGTTGGTGAAAGATAACGGTTAGCGATATTGGTTGCTCTTGTCTTATCTCTATTAATGTAAATCATCGACCAAAAGCCTGCGCCAAAGTCCATTGTTGCCATTATTGCATAGATAAAAACGAAACCCCACAGTACTGTAATCGCAAGTAATGAATCTGTCATGTTGTCACCACTCCTTAACTGTTAGATCCAAACAGTGGGATCTCTTTTTCCTTTGCAGCATTTAAGTCTTTCAGTACCGTGTTTTTACGGAAGTAATAGATGAGCACTAACGAAACGGTTACCCCAAGAATGATATAAACAATCATAAAAGAGAAAAACAGTAATGGAAGGTTACCAGAGGTCGTAACAGAGTCTGCTGTTGATAGCTTCCGATAAATCGTCCAAGGCTGCCGTCCTGTACATGCAAAAATCCAACCGCATTCAATACTTAAAATAGCAAGTGGTCCTGATGCCACAAATATCCACATTAAAAACTTGGGGAACCGTTCCTTTTTCAACAGGTATTTCCATGCTAAGGAAGCGAAGGAAAGCAAAATTAAAAACGAGCCTATTCCAACCATCGCATTAAATAGCGTATGTATATAAAGCGGCGGCCAATAATCCTCAGGGAAATCGTTTAAGCCTGTTACTACTGTATCGAAGCTGTTACCTGCCAAGAAACTAAGCGCCCAAGGTATTTCAATAGCACCGACAATTTCCTTGTTCTCCTTGTCAGTGAAGCCCCCAATAGCAAGTGGAGCATGGGATTGTGTTTCAAAAAGACCTTCTGCAGCTGCCAGCTTTTCTGGTTGATATTCGTACAGCTTTTGTGCAGATTCATGCCCATTTAACGCAGTAAGTAAGGAAAATACAGCACCAACTGCAAGGCTTAATACTAATGCCTTTTGATGGAACTGAAAAATTCGCGAGCCAAACGGCTGCTTCATCATCTTCACTGCGGAAACAGCTGCGACAACAAAAGCTCCTGTAGTGTACGCACTCATTGCGACATGTCCTGCTGAAACAAAGAAAGTAGGATTAAAGAATGCCTTCCATGGATCTACGTCTGTTATTTCCCCGTTATTCATATTAAATCCTTGTGGAGTACCTTCAAATGCATGAACATTTGTAATCAGAATAGCCGAAGCTAAGGCGCCGATCGCAACAAGAATAAGACTGATGATTCTTGCCCATGGTGGAATCCTTTCGGCAGCATATACATAGATGGACATAAATAATGCTTCTATGAAAAAAGCGTAGATTTCAATTTGAAACGGTAAGGCCATTACTTCCCCAATTACTTTCATAAAACCTGGCCATAAAAGGGAAAGCTGTAGACCTGCAATTGTTCCTGTAGGGATGCCGACACCTAGCAGAATCCCGAATGTCTTTGTCCATCTTTTTGCCATAATGACATAGTCAAGGTCCTTCTTTCTTTGATAAAGAATTTCTGCTACTAACATCATTAAAGGCAAACCGACACCAATTGTCGCGAATATGATGTGAAATCCCATCGTCATCCCGAACATACTTCGAGCAGTAACTAGATGATCCATTAATATCTATCCTTTCCTTCTATATTGCATTTACTGCTGTTAGTATTTTCAGGAATTGGCGGAATTATGTAAGCTTACCTGTATACAGGAATTGAGTTGTTATTGGAGGTGGTCTTCAAAAGATTTTTTTTTTACTATATAATATAGAGGCATTAATAAAACATAGACCAGAAAGATAGGAGATAAGAGAATGACATTATTAAATGATATTTTAACTTTTAACGAAGAATTTGTAGCAGAAAACAAATATGAGCGTTATATAACGACGAAATTCCCTAATAAAAAGATGGTTATTTTAACTTGTATGGACACAAGACTTCTTGAGCTATTGCCACATGCTTTAAATCTTTCTAATGGTGATGTAAAGCTGGTAAAAAATGCTGGCGCAATGGTAGTGCATCCTTTCGGAAGTATCATGCGAAGCATTCTAGTGGCTGTTTATGAATTAAAGGCAGATGAAGTGATGATTATCGGACATCATGATTGTGGAATGAGTGCATTAAATTATGACTCTATGCTGGATAAAATGAAGGATAGAGGAATTTCGGAGGATACTATCAGCACGTTAGAGAACTCTGGCATGGACTTAGACAAATGGCTGACAGGCTTTAGTTCTGTTGAAGAAAGTGTGTCACATAGTGTGAAAATGGTGAAGAATCATCCCCTTCTTCCACCAAAGGTTCCTGTTCATGGCTTAGTAATTGACCCTAAAACAGGCAAGCTCGACCTTGTTGTCGATGGCTATAAGGCTTAATTAGGGGAATGATTCTTTTTATGCGGCCACTCCTCTGGGACTGGATCAACCCCGCCTGGATGAAATGGATGGCATTTGGAAATACGCCGTATTGTTAAAAAACCACCCTTCCAAGCGCCATGCTTTTTGATAGCCTCTAATCCATAGGAGGAACAGGTAGGATAAAAGCGGCACGAAGGCGGGGTTAGCGGTGAAATTGCCTTTTGATAAAAACGAATGATTAAGATGAAAAGTTTGCTTATCATGTATAGCACTCCTAATTTAATGCTTAATGAAGACAGTATAGCATGATGGCATTTGAGATGAAAATGTCAGCACTTCAAGATAAGAACATTATTGTGCTGGAAAAATATAATATAATTAAGTTGATGAAAATACTCGGGTTTTACGTTATAATGAAGTAACGAAAAAAAAGGGGATGACTTAAATGCCTTCAGTTGAAAGCTTTGAATTAGATCATAATGCCGTGAAAGCTCCTTATGTAAGACACTGTGGTGTCCACAAGGTAGGAAGCGACGGAGTTGTTAATAAATACGATATTCGTTTTTGCCAGCCAAATAAACAGGCAATGAAGCCTGATGTTATTCACACATTAGAGCATTTGCTTGCCTTTAATCTTCGTGCACATGTTGAAAAATATGATCACTTTGATATTATTGATATTTCGCCAATGGGCTGCCAAACTGGCTATTATTTAGTTGTTAGTGGTGAGCCGACTGTGGAAGAAATTATTGATTTGCTTGAAGCTACGATGAAAACAGCAATAGAAATTACAGAAATTCCTGCTGCGAATGAAACACAATGCGGTCAAGCAAAACTTCATGACTTAGAAGGTGCAAAAAAGCTAATGCAATTTTGGCTAAAACAAAGCAAGGAAGACTTGAAGCAAGTTTTCCCATAAAAAAAAGAGATGCTGAAAAATTCAGCATCTCTTTTTTTATAACAAAGGACTTAATAATCTAGAGAATGATTCCTTAAATTTAATCCATAATGATCTTTTTGAATAGCTGTCCAATGTCAGGGGAGTACATAATTTCATGTCTTCGAGGAAGCCGTTTGTGAGTGTTGTGGATATTTCCTCACTATATATAAATGCGTTTACCTCGAAGTTAAGACGAAAGCTTCTCATGTCGATATTAGCAGTGCCGACAGAGCTGATTTTACTGTCCACAAGCAATGTTTTTGCATGTATAAAGCCATTTTCATAAATATACACCTTAGCTCCTGCCTTTAGCATTTCGCCAATATAAGAGTAAGTGGCCCAGTATACAAACATATGGTCAGGCTTGTTAGGAATCATGATTTTGACATCAACACCAGATAGTGCGGCAATCCGTAAAGTGTCCAGCAAGCTTGTATCTGGGATGAAATAAGGTGTTTGAATGAAAACAGATTCCTTGGCGGCAGTAATCATTTTAATATAGCCATTTTTAATTTGCTCCCATTCTGAATTAGGACCACTGGAAACGATCTGCATTCCTATATTGCCGACAATTTCGTCAAGTTTGCCAGGGAAATAGTCTGGTGAGTAATGAATTTCATGGTGTGGCGCAGCCTGATTCCAATCCAGGATAAATCTTGTCTGGATAGCATAAATGGCAGTACCGACAATCCGTAAATGTGTGTCTCGCCAGTAGCCGAATTTCGGATTAAGCCCCAAATATTCATCTCCAACATTAAAGCCGCCGATATAGCCAGTTTGTCCGTCAATAATCGCAAGCTTGCGGTGATTACGGTAATTCATACGTAAATTAATCAAATGAAATTTACTTGGGAAGAAAACGGCAACCTTTCCGCCTGCTGCTGTTAATTCCTTAAAAGCTCGCTTTCGTAAGGTTCTAGAGCCGAGCTCATCATACAAAAGCCTAACCTCAAGACCTTCTTTTGCCTTCTCTGTTAACGCAGTTATTAATTTTGAGCCAATACCGTCATTTTTAAAAATATAATATTGGAGATGGATTGATTTCTTCGCAGCCTTTATGTCAAGCAGCAATTGATCAAACTTTTCTTTCCCGTCTGTAAAAATATCGACAGCGTTATTTTCCGTTAAGACTGCATCATTATTGAACAAATTCATATAAATAAGATCTTGGTTTTTTTTGATTACATTATTTGTCGTCCGCAATTGATTAGAGCTAATTTGCAATAATTGAGACGCAAGTACTTGTTCGATTCCAAGCTTCTTTCTTTCATCCCATTGAAACATCTTTCGATTTCGCAAGTTTTGGCCAATAAGAAGATATAAGATAAATCCGAGAATAGGGATAAAGGTCAAAACCATGAGCCAAGCCCATGTAGCAATAGGATCTTTTCTTTCAAAGAAAATAACAAGGAAAGCGAAGATAATATTAAGTAAGATAATCGTACTAAGTAAAATGGTGTATACGTGCATAGAACAATCCCTTTCAACCTTTTGTCTTTTAAATGAATAACCCATTTGTCTTATCTAAAGGAAGCGACAAAGGAAAAAAATAGAGGTAAGTAGAAGATTCTGTTTCATTATAGGTGATAACGAACGCAGTGGAAACTATTTTGTTCCTATATAATCTTCCCTCCAAAAGCCAATATTAAACGATACAAGCATTTGGCAAAAGTAGTAATAATAAAGCAATAAAAATTTTCGAAAATAAAACTTTAGCCTTTATGGGCTGTCGTATTTTTTTTGAAAAATATCAGCTATTATATTTAGAATAATCAGAATTATAGTTGTGTAATAATCAGTAGTGAACAAATATATAAGGATACGGAGTGAGATAAGAATGGATTTCTCTAAGCCAGATGTAGAACAGTTCTTAAGATCGTATGCAATTGATGATTTCGCGGTTAGTCCTGATGAAAACCAACTTGTGTTCAGCACTAATTTGAGCGGGAAATATAATTTATGGTCGCTGCAATTACCAAGTACTTTTCCGGTTCCTTTAACATTTAATAATCAAAGCTGCCAAGAACTTGTTTTCGATAAAAAGGGCCGATTTATCATTGCCGGATTTGATAATGATGGTGATGAGAATACACAATTTTATGCACTTCCACCACATGGAGGAAGCTTAAAGGCTGTTGTTTATAATGAAGGCACACGTAACTTCTTCCCCATTTTATCAGAAGATGGGAAAAAATTGTTTTATAGCTCCTCCAATGGCAATCCCACCTATTTAAACGCCTATTGCCACGACCTTGAAACTGGTGAGGATTCTTTAATTTCAGAGGGGAAAGAGGCAACTACATACTTCTTTGGGATAAGTTCTGATGAAACAGTTCAGTTATACTTTAAGCATTTGTCTAATACATATACTCTCATGTATGCAAAGGATAAGGAAGAAATGAAATTGCTGACTCCGAATGCAGAACTGCAGCATACCGTCAGTGATGCAGTATTTGTAACAGATAGGCTTATCTATTTGCTGACAGATTACGAAGCTGATTTTACCTATCTTGCCTCCTTTAATCTTGATACTAATCAATTTAATAAAGTGAAAGAATTAAACAAGGAAGGCTTTGGCTCACTTGTATATGATAAAGAGCAGAAACTGCTTTATGCTGTTAGTAATAAAGGGGTTGAAGATGGTCTTTATTGCTATGATTTACGGAAGGAGTCATGGACTGTTGAGGAAACACCCTGCAGTGTCATTGAAAAAATAACTGTCGGAAAATCAGGCGCAGTATACTTGCTTGGAAGAAGTGCAACTAAGCCGCAAAACATTTACAAACGGACTGATGAGGGCTGGGTGCAGCTCACGAATTATCAAGTACCTGGAGTTTCAGAATCTGAATTGATTGAGCCGGAAGTGGTGAACTATACTTCCTTTGATGGATTAGAAATCGAAGCACTGTTTTTTAAAGCAAATGCGGAGCAAGCAAATGGTGAAATCATTTTCTGGCCACATGGAGGGCCGCAAGCCTCTGAACGGAAATCATTTCGTGCAGCCTTCCAGTTTTTCTTAAATAATGGCTATAGTATTTTTGCACCTAACTTCAGAGGGTCATTTGGCTATGGTCTTTCTTTTATGAAAATGGGTATGGAGAAAAAGGCGAGATACTGCTAATGGGCGGCAGTTATGGTGGTTATATGGCTTTGCTGCTGCACGGTAGGCATGCTGATTATTTTAAAGCTGTCGTTGATATATTTGGACCTTCCGATTTATTTTCCTTCATTAAATCTGTCCCTGAGGACTGGAAGCCTGTTATGGACAAATGGGTCGGAAACCCGGTTCAGGATAAAGAAAAGCTTATTGAATACTCACCAATCACCTATTTAGATGGAATGACAAGACCGATGCTAGTTATACAAGGAGCTAATGACCCAAGGGTGGTTAAAGAAGAATCAGACCAGATAGTAGAAGCCTTAAGACAGCTTGGCAGAGAGGTAGAGTATATGCTTTTGGAAGATGAAGGGCATGGATTCTCAAAAAAAGAAAATGAAATTGCTGTTTATAAGCGTATTCTCACATTTTTTCAAAAGCATCAGCAAGCAAAAACACAAGTATAATTAAACGCAAAAAGACAAGCTCCTTCCTGGAACTTGTCTTTTTTGTGCCAATAAGTGTTAATGCAAATTCCTTTGTGTAAACAGCGTCTGTCCCTGCTGACGATAATCGTCTCTGGCAAATTTTCCTTTAAGGCTTTCAATTAAGTATAATCCCATCAAATCATATAGTTCCTGTTCATTTAATTCCTGAATAATATGAAGAAGGTCATCTCTGGACATCTCCTCTAAAAAGGCAAATGCGAGCATATCAATATCTTCTTCATCGCCTGTCAGCTTATTTTTGTATAAGTTATATAACTCATCGACCAATTTCATATTCCATTCCCTCCAATGGTATAACTTTATCTGTTAAAATGTAAACGCTTTACTTATTATACTTACTATAATATCGGAGAATGTCTATTTTCGCCACATCTTAATTACAGCTTTCAGTTTCATTATTATATCCCTTTTCTTTATAATGGTTACATACCCTATCATTTGAAAGATATTCCATACCAAAAATAAAATAGACTGGTGAATGCGAGGCAATTGATGAAAACATTTTATGACATTAATGGATTGATGGTGAATTTGTCATTTGAGGAAGAAGCATTTTCCCTTCGAGCAAAACATGTGCTTGTAATTTGTACTTGGCATGGAAAATGGCTACTGACAAAGCATAAGACAAGAGGCATTGAATTTCCAGGCGGCAAGGTTGAAGCTGGAGAAACATTAATAGAAGCAGCTGGACGTGAAGTGATGGAAGAAACTGGAGGAATTATTGACCAGATAGAGTGGATTGGTGAATATGAAGTCTGTGAAAAAGAATCAACATTTGTCAAAGCGGTTTTTTTCGCTACTATTGGTGACATTCTAGAAAGGGATAACTATTTGGAAACAGATGGGCCTTATCTTTTGGAAGGAAACATACTAGATGCACGTTTTCAGGACTCCTATAGCTTTATCATGAAGGATAAAGTCCTTGATTACTGTATTAAAAGAATGGAAAAGCAATTATCAGGAGAAAATTTGGGGTATTAGATAAAAAAACGAAGCAGGAGGGATTATCTTGAATGGAGAAATTTTGGAGCAAACTAGATTTCCTTCCCCAAACCCTTCCATCGATTTATATATAGTCACATATGCTGTAAATGGCTTAAAAGTGAAAGGTTTACTTGCTGTCCCAAAACAGCAGGACATAACAGATGGGTTTCTATATTTACGGGGCGGAATTAAAAATGTCGGTAAGGTCAGACCTGGAAGAATCGTTCAATTTGCAGCAGAGGGCTTTATAGTATTTGCGCCATTTTACAGGGGAAATCAAGGTGGTGACGGAAATGAAGATTTTGCGGGTGAGGATAGAGAGGATGCTATTGCTGGATTCGAGCTTCTAAAATATTATCCTGGCGTTGAGCGAGTGCATGTCTTCGGTTTTTCTAGAGGCGGTGTTATGGCTTTATTTGTCGGCATATATTGTCCTGTTGCTTCTATTGTTACATGGGGTGGTGTTTCGGATATGGTGCTGACATATGAAGAGCGCAAGGATCTGCGAAGAATGATGAAAAGAGTTATTGGCGGTACACCAGCAAAATACCCGGAGCGCTTTCAAGAACGAACGCCCCTTCATTACTTGGACAAGATTCATGCACCTACTTTAATTATTCATGGGATACAGGATAAGAATGTTTCGATTGAACATAGCATAAGGCTGGAGGAAGGACTGAAAAAGTCAGGGAAAACTGCTGAGACTTGGTATTTTCCTGAGTTTACTCACTATTTTCCTCCAAAAGTCAATCGAATGGTAGTAGAAAATTTATGCGCTTGGATGAAAAAACAGGCTGAAAAGCTGGTAAAATAAAAGAGATGAGAAAAAGGGAGGGAAAGTATATGGGAATGCCCTTAGAATTAAACACAATGATCGTTACGAAAGGGAAAGAGATACGCTTGGAGGAAAATTGGTTTATGCTGGAGAAAGAAGCATACCGATTATATCCTATGCATATTCCTTTAGAAGTGAAAAAAACAATCGAAGGTGAATTGATTGGAACTGCTTCCATTGAAAAACTGGAATGGGCGGAAGGAAAGACGAAAATTACCTACCAGTTAATTGCATTAAATTCAACTAATTAAGGACAAATATATTGACATTAATGAAAAGATTGAGATATTATGAAGTCTTGAACGGATACTCTCTTATCCTGAGCTGGTGGAGGGACTGGCCCTATGAAACCCAGCAACCTACTATGTGAAGAAAATAGGCTGAAACATTCATTAAAGATGGATGGGGCAGACATGTTCTCTTAGGAAAGGTGCTAACCTGAAGCAAGGAAATATCCTTGAACGATAAGAGTGAAAGGTGCGAATCAATTTTGCTTGAAGCCTTTTCACTATTGAAAAGGTTTTTTGTGTGCAATTTGGTCCATTATCTTTTAAAAAATGTATATTTTCATGTGTGTTTTTTGAACAAAGAAGTTTTTTGCCAAAGGCTTACCCTTCTCGGATAAAAACGCCGTGTTTACTTCATACTATCTAGGGAATGAGTACCGTATCAATTTAGAGGGCAATCTATAGAAAAGACCATTCTTACTATGCTTGCCTTATAATAAGGAGGAAATCAGATGTCATCAAAACGTCGCTTGTTTACTTCTGAATCGGTAACGGAAGGTCATCCGGATAAAATCTGTGACCAAATTTCAGATGCGATTTTAGACGCTATTCTAGCAAAAGATGCAAATGCCCGTGTTGCAGCAGAAACATCTGTGACTACAGGGTTAGTTTTAGTTGCAGGAGAAATAACTACATCTACATATGTGGATATACCGAAAATTGTAAGAGAAACAGTTAAGGAAATTGGCTATACTCGTGCCAAATACGGTTTCGATGCACAAACGAGCGCAGTGCTTACTTCTATTGATGAGCAGTCAGCAGATATTGCTTTAGGTGTTGATCAAGCTTTAGAAGCACGTGAAGGTACAATGTCTGATGAAGAAATTGAAGCGATTGGCGCAGGAGACCAAGGTCTAATGTTTGGTTTTGCTTGCAATGAAACAAAAGAACTTATGCCTCTTCCAATCTCTTTGGCTCATAAGCTTTCAAGAAGATTGGCAGAAGTGCGCAAAGAGGAAATCCTGCCTTATTTGCGTCCAGACGGTAAAACACAAGTTACGGTTGAATATGATGAAAATGACAAGCCTGTAAGAATTGATACAATTGTAATCAGTACACAGCATCACCCTGAAGTAACTTTGGAGCAAATTCAGCGTAATATAAAAGAATATGTTATTAAACCAGTTGTTCCAGCAGAATTAATTGATGAAAACACAAAATACTTCATTAATCCGACAGGCCGTTTTGTTATTGGCGGACCACAAGGTGACGCAGGATTGACAGGCAGAAAAATCATCGTAGATACATACGGAGGATATGCACGACATGGCGGTGGAGCTTTCTCTGGTAAGGATCCAACAAAAGTGGACCGTTCGGCAGCTTATGCAGCACGCTATGTAGCGAAAAACATCGTTGCAGCAGGATTAGCTGACAAGGTTGAAGTACAGCTTGCATATGCAATCGGTGTTGCTCAACCAGTTTCTATTTCGATTGACACATTTAAAACAGGTACTGTATCGGAAGATGTACTGGTAGAAGCGGTTCGAGAAAACTTTGATCTTCGCCCAGCAGGAATCATTAAGATGCTAGACTTGCGTCGCCCAATTTATAAACAAACGGCGGCATACGGACATTTCGGCCGTAATGATCTTGATTTGCCTTGGGAACGTACAGATAAATCAGATGTATTAAAAACAGCTGTAGCTGGTAAATAAAAGAAGGAGTTGCACGAAAATAAAGTGTAACTCCTTCTTTCTTTTTTCGTCTAATTAGTCAGTAGAAAATTTTACTTGTTTTTAGCTCTTAAAATTATCAAGAGTTTCGTCTATAATGTATTAATGTGAAATATAAATGATAGTCAATATTTGCTAATAGAACATAACGATGTTTTAAAATAGCTTGGATTACATTTAAAGAATAAAAGTAAAACTTTATACTAACAGTAATTTTTGTCTCCTTTATGCAGGAGAAGAATGGAGTAGGTGAGCAATATGTGTGGTTTTGTAGGTTGTATACACGAAAAAGAGCAAAACTTCCAAGAGGCGCAAAAAGAACAATTTGCGAATATGAATAGAATTATTACACATCGTGGACCAGATGATGAAGGATATTTTTATGATGAGCATATTCAATTTGGCTTCAGAAGATTGAGTATTATCGATATTGAATCAGGGCATCAGCCGTTAACATATGAAAATGAACGCTATTGGATTATTTTTAACGGGGAAGTTTATAACTACCTTGAAATTAGAGAAGAGCTTGTGAAGGCAGGTCTAACTTTCCAAACTAACTCAGATACAGAAGTTATCATTGCGCTATACAGCCATGAAAAAGAAAAGGCTGTTGAAAAGCTTCGCGGCATGTTTGCATTTGTTATTTGGGACAAGCAGGAAAAAACATTATATGGTGCTCGTGACCCATTTGGAATTAAGCCTTTCTTCTATTATGATAATGGCGAAAAGACTTATTTTGCATCTGAGAAAAAGAGTATTGCTATGGCATTAGAAAGCGATGTATTAAACTATGAGTCTCTACAGCATTATATGACTTATCAGTTCGTGCCAGAGACTAGTACGATGTCAGAGGGCATTAACAAGCTGGAGCCAGGTCATTACTTCACGAAGAAGCTTGGTGAACCAATGGATATCAAATGCTATTGGAGAGCATCTTTCAAGCCTGTGAATAAATCAGAGTCAGATTTCGTTAAAGAAATAAAAGACGTGATGTTTGACAGTGTAAAAATGCATATGCGAAGTGATGTTCCGGTTGGTTCTTTCCTTTCAGGCGGAATTGATTCATCCATTATTGCAAGTATTGCGAAAGAATTCCATCCTGGAATTAAAACATTTTCTGTCGGATTTGAGCACAATGGTTTCAGTGAAATTGATGTTGCGAAGGAAACAGCAGATAAGCTTGGCTTAGAAAACATCAGCCGCATCATTACACCACAGGAATATATGAATGAAATTCCAAGAATTATGTGGCATATGGATGATCCGCTTGCAGATCCAGCTTGTGTGCCTTTATACTTTGTTGCACAGGAAGCTAGAAAACATGTAACAGTTGTTCTTTCTGGAGAAGGAGCAGATGAGCTGTTTGGCGGATACAATATTTACCGTGAACCACAGTCACTAGAAGTGTTTAATAAAATCCCGAAAATCGGTAAGTCTTTGTTGCGTGCCATTGCAGCTATTCTTCCTGAAGGTGTTAAAGGAAAAAGCTTTATTGAACGCGGTGTGACACCGATGGAGCAAAGATATATCGGAAATGCGAAAATGTTCACGGAAAGTGAAAAATCGCAATTGCTGTCTATCTATAACAAAAATATCGACTATAAAGATATTACAAAACCTCTTTATGAAGAAAGCAAAGGGTATGATCCGGTTGACCGCATGCAGTTCATTGACATTCATACTTGGATGAGAGGGGACATCTTGCTAAAAGCAGATAAAATGACAATGGCTCACTCTCTTGAATTACGCGTGCCATTCTTAGATAAGGCTGTATTTGATGTTGCGTCTAAAATACCTTCAAGCTTGAAAACTGCAAATGGAACAACCAAATACATTTTAAGAAAAGCAGCGGAAAGCTTTGTGCCTGAGCATGTATTAACACGCAAGAAACTAGGCTTCCCTGTGCCAATTCGTCACTGGCTGAAGGATGAGATGAACGAATGGGCAAAAACAATTATTAAGGAAAGCGATACAGACCATTTACTAAACAAATCAGTTGTCTTGCAGCTTTTGGAAGACCATTGTCAAGGCAAAGCGGACAATAGCCGTAAAATCTGGACTGTATTAATGTTTATGGTTTGGCATAGTGTTTATATCGAAAAAAAATATTCCTTCGAAAAGGAATATTTGAAAGAGAAAACACTTGTTTAATTAATGGATTAGGGAAGTTAGTTGCTGTAAGTAATTGCCTGGCTTCCCATCTGCACCCACGATGCGATAAAATCATCGATGGGTGCTTTTTTGTTTTGTTCACCTGTCAATGGATCATTAAAGTAAACATAATCTTTGTCATAGCCAGTAATCAGGACAGAATGCTCGGAGTAAGTGACATCAATTGTGCCGCTTGGAGTTACCCATGTACGGAAGTTATCATCAGAAAGCTCCTTGAATTTGGAAGTAGTAATAACCCAAACTGGACGGCCATCTGAAAGCTGCTCTTTTACAGAATCGAAATCAGAACCGGAGAAATCAACGATTGCTCCTGGAAGATACTTTTCCGCTAGCTCTGCAATTGGCTTGTGATAAACACCTAGACCCGGACCTTCAAGGGAGTACATATCTCCGACAAATCCATCATTAGGATTGCCATAATAAATAGTGCCGTTAACAACTTCATATGCTGTAGTATTTTTAGTAACCTCTTCTGCAAGTGTCATTTTATCTACATTTACTCCTGCATATTGCAAAAGCATGGCAAGAGCTGTCACTTCACAGCCTCTAGGAAGCTCTGGCAGCTGATTAATAGCAGTTGCCTCCAATAATACAGATTCTTTAGTCGTTATTTCTGAACTCAATTTTTCTATATTTTCTTTTGTTTTCTTTGCTACTTCTTCAACCCGCTCTTTTGCGAAGGCGAAATTCTTAGAATCGTCTAAATTTAATACATAAAAGCTGATACCAGCTAATATGGCAATTAAGGAAAAGAGGAGCGCTTTTATGATTTTAGTAAGCCTTTTTTGAACTACAAGGAATAATACGAAAAATAGAGCAAGAACAGAATAGAGTATTATTTCGTTTGTATTCATTTTCATCACCTATTTCTTATATAAGTATTTATCGGTTAATTTTTGCGAAAATAAATAGTAAGAAATGAACTTTCTTGAATTAAAAATATTTTTTCGTCCAAGGAGGCGCTTCCTGTTTATTTTTTAATATTTCTTTTCCCGATAGTGCATAATATAAAAACCAATTTATTGTATTAAATAGTGTTTCTATCAAATATAGAGTACTGCTGCAACCTTTAATTTCCCTTAAATTATCGGGAATAAAGTTTAAAGTTTAATTTAAAAATTTGTCAAAGTGTATTTACGTGTTACATAATAGAAGAAGCAATACTGTGATAAGTCGAATGGGGGAGTTTTTTTATGTGGAAATGGGAAGCAGAAGGAGAAGCTAAAGCAGTCATAGTTATTGTCCATGGTGCCATGGAGCATCATCGCCGGTATGGATGGCTTATTGAAATGTTTCGCTTATCTGGTTTTCATGTCGTCATGGGAGATCTCCCAGGCCAAGGCATGACGACAAGGTCAAGCAGGGGACATATCGACTCATTCAGCGAATATACGATAGAAATTAAAGACTGGATTCAAGCAGCATATCAATTTGATTTACCGGTGTTTCTAGTTGCACACAGCTTAGGAGGTTTAGCCTCCATTCGTTTGTTGCAGCAGGAAAAGCTAAAGATTGCCGGAGTCATTTTATCATCACCGTGCTTGGGATTAAAGAAATATCCACCGAAGCTGCTAAGTGCTATTTCCATTCTCCTGAACAAGGTTGCGCCTAGACTGCGCATGAACACAGGATTGACAATTGATATGGCGACTAGAAATGCAGAAATTAGGGAAATAGACAGTAATGATACGTTGTATATCACAAAAGTGTCTGTAAGATGGTATAGAGAACTCATAATTTCTATGGCTGCAGCCTTTGCAAATGCAAACAAAATGCAGGATTTGCCGCTTCTTGTTATGCAAGGCGGAGACGATTCCGTCGTCGATAAAAAAATGGTAAAAAACTGGTTCAATATGGTACCATTATCTGAAAAGAGATATAAAGAATGGCCGCAGTGCTTCCATGAAATTTTTAATGAACCAGAAAGAGATGAAGTGTTTGACTATGCGTTGGATTTCATTCGTAGTCAGCTGAAATCTATAGGCTATATTGTATAAGTGAGGTTTTAATAATGTCTGTACCGAATATGCCATTAACATTAATGTCCAAGGTGTACTTGAAGGTTTTTCCTGTTGTACACAAAGAACTGAATTATTGGACAAACAGAGCAACACAAATTCCGAATCCTGAACTGCGTAAACAAGCGTTGGCCAGTATAAAAGACAAAACTTTCCACTGTGAAGGCGGCTCCATCATGGCCCTTATTTCAAGGCATGAGTACAAGGTAGCCATTAAATTTATCGTGGCATACCAAACAATCAGTGATTATCTTGACAATCTTTGTGATCGAAGCACTTCGTTAGATCCGCAGGATTTCTCTGCATTGCATGAGTCGATGGAACATGCACTGACAGTAGGAGCAGAAGCATCCAACTATTATCGATACAGGGAAGACCAAGATGATGGCGGCTATTTATATGATTTAGCGAAAACCTGTCGGGACACATTAGCTGAATTAGATAATTATGAGCATATTAAAGACCATTTGCTAGAGCTTTGCCGTTATTATTGCGATTTGCAAATACATAAACATGTTTCTGTGGAGGAACGCATCCCGAGACTGCAGTCATGGTTTAATGATAACAAGCATGCAATCCCTGAAATGGAGTGGTATGAATTTTCGGCTTGCTCCGGCTCTACGCTAGGTATTTTTTGTTTAGTTTCATATGCCCTTAGAAAGGATTTCGAGCCTTCTTATTCCTCTAATATCCGTGATGGTTATTTTCCATATATACAAGGACTTCATATCCTGTTGGATTATTTTATCGATCAGGAAGAAGACAGGCAAGGCGGCGATTTAAATTTCTGCTTCTATTACAAGGATGAAACAGAGCTTTTCAGTCGCTTGAAGCATTTTGTGGTCGAAGCTGACAAGCATACGAAGAATCTGCCTCACCAAAGATTTCATAAGCTCATAAACAGAGGACTGCTAGGCGTATACTTATCAGATGAAAAAGTATATAAACAGCAGAACATTCGCAAACTGGCACGGGAAATCATTAAAACCTCTGGACCAGTAGGCTATTTCTTCTATATTAATGGACGTGCCTACCGCAAGTTTCAAAAAATGATGCCAGCAGGAATTGCACGAACAATGTCAAAATAATGACATCATCAAGGAGAGTGGCAGATGTTTCCTGTACTTGAAACAGAGCGATTGCTATTAAGAGAGATAGAAGAAAAAGATATTAAAGCAATCTATTCGATTTTAAGCCGTGAGGATGTTACGGTGCATTATGGACAGGAGCCTTTCAAGGCATATGAGGAAGCCCGATCCTTGCTTGCGATTTTTAATATGAATTACAGCATGCAAAGAGGCATTCGTTGGGGAATACAAGAAAAAAACAGTGGTGCATTTGTTGGAACAATCGGGTTTCATGCATGGCACCAAAAACATAGACGGGCAGAGATTGGGTATGAGCTTCATCCGGATTTTTGGAAAAAGGGCTATGGGCAAGAAGCAGTTTCTGAGGTTATTTCCTTTGGTTTTTCTGAGCTGAAATTAAACCGTATCTCTGCAATTTGTTACCCAGAAAATAAGTCCTCCCAAAAATTGCTGGAAAGGTCCGGTTTCCATAAAGAAGGCATATTAGCAAAATATATGGTTCAAAATCAGCATGTTTATGATTGCTATATGTATTGTCTGCTACATCCATCCTTGAATGAAGAGAAATAAAAAGGCAGGATATCAGCTTTTTGCTGATATCCTGCCTTTTTTCGCTTATCGTTTCTCTAAAGCTATAACAAATGGTGGATTGTTTTTCTGGTTAATAAACTGGTATTGAAGAACATGTGCCTTTTCCTGGTTGAAATTCTCCACAAATTGCAGCAGCTCATCTTTTTCTGCTGCACCTTCCGCATGTCCGTGATAAATAACGAGGATAATTATTCCTTCTGGTGCAAGCATTTCAAAGATTTGTTCCACTGCAGAAATTGTTGTGGCTGCATTTGTAACTATTGTTTTATCTCCGCCAGGTAAATAGCCTAAATTGAAAATAGCTCCCTTGACGTGGCCGTGAAGGTCTTTAGGGATGATGCTTCCAACATGCTCATGGCCTATCTTCGTAAGGATGACTCTGTCGGAAAGAGACTGCTCTGCAAGTCGCTTTTTTGTAGCAAGCATTGCTTCGTCTTGAATGTCAAAACTGTAAACCTTTCCTTCATTCCCAACAAGGTTTGCAAGATAGACAGTGTCATGTCCGTTTCCCATTGTTGCATCAATGGCAATGTCACCTATTGCAACAGACCTGTCCAGTAAAGTCCTTGCGAATGGTAATATACGTTCTAATTTCATACAAGCACCTTGTCAGACGGCTGATAAAACTTTCCTTGCCAGCTGTTTCGTCTTTTCAATTCTGCATCAATGCTGTTTAGTACTTCCCATTTGTTAACACTCCACATTGGTCCAACCATCAAATCAATCGGTCCATCGCCAGTAATGCGGTGGATAATCATTTCAGGCGGTAATATTTCTAATTGGTCACAAACAAGTTGAATATATTCATCAAAGGAAAGAAATTGAAGCAGTCCTTTTTCATATTGTTTAACCATTGGTGTGCCTTTTAGTAAATGCAGCAAATGAATTTTAATTCCTTGGACATCTAATTTGCTCACTTCTTTTGCCGTTTCCATCATCATTTCATTTGTTTCAAGGGGAAGCCCATTGATGATATGTGTGCAAACGCGAATATTATGTTTTCTCAGCTTGTTAACACCGTCTACATATGTTTGGTAGTCATGTGCCCTGTTAATTATATTAGCCGTTTTTTCATGAACTGTCTGCAAGCCAAGCTCCACCCAAAGGTATGTGCGCTCATTCAATTCTGCCAAATATTCAACAACATCGTCAGGAAGACAGTCTGGACGTGTCGCGATGGAAAGCCCAACAACATTATCCTGCTTCAAAACAGTCTCGTATTTTTCTCTTAATACATCAACAGGTGCATGTGTATTCGTATATGCTTGGAAATAAGCCATATATTTGCCATCTTTCCATTTTTCATGCATTTTATCCTTTATTTCATGAAATTGCTTTTCTAATGAATCGACACGATTGCCGGCAAAGTCACCGCTGCCTGCAGCACTGCAGAAGGTGCAGCCTCCATGTGCCACTGTGCCATCCCTGTTAGGGCAATCAAAGCCGCCATCCAAGGCAATTTTAAATACTTTATGTCCGAACTCGCCACGCAAATGATAATTCCATGTATGATACCTTTTATTATCAGCTGCATAGGCAAATGGGTTTTGCTGATTCAAACGTTTAACCTCCCTCTCATGCAATACTCCACACGCATAACCAAAATTTTAACATGTATCCTCTTCTTATCCAAACAAAATTCAATGGTAGTTTTTTAAAACAATTATTCAGTAAAGAAAAGGAAGTCATAAGAAGCCTAACCGCTACAGATAATATCTAGGAAGCAAATTGCTTCAAAATAGCAGGACTTGTTGGGAGGGCTATAAATTTGGCAACTCGTGATTCTATAGATGAGCTTTTGGAAAGATGTAATGCTGCAATTGGCTTTGCAGAGGAGCAGTATAAAATTTCTCAGATGCAACAGCATTATAATATTGAAGAATATACAGATGCACAATATCAGCTAGAAAATGTATTTAATGATTTGGAAACGATGGACCATAGTGCTAATGCTCAGCAAAGGGATCAGCTTTACAGAATGAGACTTCTTATTCAGGATAAGCAGAACCAAATGGCGCTCCATCTTCCTTAAGGATGTACAGTTACAAAAAATAGGGCGAATCGGGATTGTACCCCGGTTCGCCCTGTTTTTTTATGATTTTGCCACTTTCACTTTGCCGGCTTTTAATGGAACATCATAGAAATACGAAGCAATCATGCCAAGCAGCAGTAAAAATACTAATACTGGCACAAGTAATCCTATTCCATTTACATCGACAAGATAGCCTCCTAATAATGGACCTATCATTCTGCCGCCTGTTGCCGTACTGTTGATGATGCCCTGGAAGAAACCTTCCTTGCCCTTTGGAGCCAGTTTATCGGCAATTGTTGGCACTGCTGGCCATACAAGCATTTCTCCGATTGTCAGGATGATCATTGCTGCAAGGAAACCAGCGAACATTTCTGCTTGCCCAACAATAAGGAAGGAAACGATGAAAATGACCATGCCAATCAGCATCTGCATTTTAACGGAAGAGCATATTTTCTTCGTAAACAGGCTGATAAGCGGCTGACCAAACACGATGAGTCCACCGTTTACTGCCCAAAGCAGACTGTATTGTGCCAGCGGGATATTCAGCTCTTGCGTATGTGTTGAAATAGTGGCCTGCCATTGAACATAACAAATCCAGCAAAGCAAATAGCCGAACCCAAGTATGGCAAGTGCATAAAGTTTAGTGTTTCGTTGCAAGCCTTTTTGTTTCATTCTGTTCTCAGCAGTATTTGGCATACTTGGCTGAACTTGAATATTTTTATAGCTAACTAAAGCAATAAAGAAAAATACCACATACATAAATGTGTTCGAAATAAATATCCAAGTAAATGAATAGGATGCGATAACCCCACCGATTGCTGAACCTAATGCCACACCGGCGTTTTGGGCAACATAAATGCTGTTGAATGCTTTTCTGCCACCTTCTGGCCAAACATTTCCAGCCATAGCATACATGCTGGGGTAAATAATTCCAGATCCAAAGCCAGACAATGTAAAGAAGAAGCAGTAAGCTCCCCAGGCATTCCAAATGGTCAAGCCTAACAAGGCAAGAGCTGTTAAGGAAATTCCAAGGAGTATCGAAAGATAGCCTCCTAATTTATCATAAAGCGCACCACCTATTAAATTTCCGATTACACTTGCGCCAGAATTAAGCATTAAGATAAAACCGGCAACGGTAAGCGATTTTCCAAGGTGGTCATGAATATATATACTGTTTAAAGGCCAAAGCAAGGAAGAGCCAGTTACATTGACTGCCATTCCAATTACTAAAAGCCAGAGTGCTCTAGGCATATTGGTGCTCCTTTTTTAAGTTGATTTGCTACCAGAAATAAGTTTAATTCGGATTGTGTTGTCCTGCAATAGAAATAGCTTCAACATTATGAAGGCGGAAAATTGATTATTTTCTGTAAATTAAAGCGCTTACGAGCAGAAGATATAATATTTATTAATTGAATTTATTGAAAAATCACACTTCTTCAACTACAGTAGAAATAACATCTTGTGTTGATAGAAGAAATGACTGATATTTGTTTAATAAGACATGGAGAAAATACGTATTTAACAAATGCTTGTTTAAGCAATATCCATTATAGAAATCAAAAGTGGGCAATTAAGGATTATATCGTCAAACAATTACAGCTTTAATTAACGGAAGGGTGAGGAGTTTGGAGAAAGATTTTGGAGCATACGCAGATAAACAGGTTGTGCTTGAGCCAGTGAATACAGGGGAATTATCTGGTCTTAGCTTCGCAGTAAAGGATGTTTTTGCCATTCAAGGTCACAGGTCTACAGCAGGTAATCCAGATTGGCTAAAAACGCATCATGCGGCAAAAGAAACAGCACCAGCGCTTACTAGCTTGCTTCATGCAGGTGCAAGACTAGAAGGAACGACAATAACAGATGAACTTATGTACAGCTTAAATGGAGAAAACTTTCATTACGGGACACCTGTTAATCCAAAGGATCCTAAGCGAATACCTGGAGGTTCCTCCTGTGGATCAGCAGTTGCTGTTGCAGCAGGGCTAGCAGATTTTGCGATTGGAACAGACACAGGTGGGTCTGTTCGAATTCCCTCTTCCTATTGTGGAATTTATGGCATAAGACCAACACATGATATTGTCCAGATAGATGATGTTATTCCACTTTCGAAAAGCTTTGATACTGTCGGCTGGATGGCAAGGGATGCCAGTACGTTATGGAAGGTTGGGAGGGTATTAATAGAAGCGGAAGAGACTGGATCGTTCACACGTATGATTACGGCAGAGGATGCTTGGAAATTAATAGACATAGAAGCAAAAGAGGCATTGTTAACAGAACTGCATAAGTGGGATACGGATTCTATGGAACAATCCACAACCATTTTGGCAGAAGAAGGCTTGGCTGAATGGGCTGAAACCTTCCGTATGCTTCAGGGCAGGGAAATATGGCAGGAGCATGGCGAATGGATTCAGACATATAACCCTACGTTTGGTCCTGGTATTGCAGAGCGTTTTAAGTGGGCGAGTACACTGACAGATAGCGATATTTCTCCATATTTACAGAAAAGAAGTATGATAACGGAAAAAGTGGAAAAACTGCTTAAAGATGACGGTGTGTTGATTTTACCTACGGCTCCTGGTACGGCCCCATTGCTTAACCTGCCTGTCGAAGAGCTGGAGGTACGCAGAAGCAGAACATTCCAGCTTTGCTGTATTGCAGGGTTAACAGGATTACCGCAAGTTAACATACCACTTGCAGAGGTGAATGGTGTGCCAGTTGGTCTTTCGATTATTGCTGGAAAAAGACAAGACAGAAAATTGCTTAAATGGATAGCACAGCTTGAAGCAAATCGAGTGTGACCATATTTCTTTCGTAAGCATATGCTGCTTTTAACAGGAAAGTTCATGCTTAATAACTGCTTGCATCCATGAAGAAAATAACATACAATAAACAACATATAGGGCAACAGCTAGGAAAAGGAATAGTAAAGATAATTTTTTGTTGAAGAGAGCTGGCGGATGGTGCAAGCCAGTCAAAAAAAATCTTGAACTCGCCTTTGAGTTGCAAGTGTGAACTAACAGTAATGCTTGCCGTACACCGCGTTAAGGGATGAATGAAGCGAGTGATTTATTCACTAATTGTGGGTGGTACCGCGGGAGATATACATATATTCCTCTCGTCCCTATTGGGATGAGGGGATTTTTTGTTTTCTGATGAAAACAGCCCTGCGAATAGAAATTAAATAGGAGGAAATTAAGATGAGCTTTAGTCATCAAAACATAGAACAGAAATGGCAAAAGTATTGGCAACAAAATAAAACATTCAAAACAAGTGAAGATAAAGGGAAAAAGAAGTTTTACGCACTTGATATGTTTCCATATCCATCTGGAGCTGGTCTTCATGTAGGACATCCAGAAGGATATACAGCTACAGACATTCTTTCTCGTATGAAAAGAATGCAGGACTTTAATGTCCTGCATCCGATGGGATGGGATGCATTCGGTTTGCCTGCAGAACAATATGCATTGGATACAGGTAATCATCCAGCATTGTTTACAGAAAAAAACATTGAAACATTCAGACGTCAAATCAATTCATTAGGCTTCTCTTATGACTGGGACAGAGAAATTAATACAACAGATCCTGACTATTATAAATGGACACAATGGATCTTCCTTCAGCTTTTTGAAAAAGGCTTAGCGTATGTGGATGAAGTGGCAGTTAACTGGTGTCCTGCATTAGGCACAGTGCTTGCTAATGAAGAAGTAATCGACGGAAAAAGTGAAAGGGGCGGACATCCAGTTGAAAGACGCCCAATGAGACAATGGATTCTAAAAATTACTGCTTACGCTGATCGTTTGCTGGAAGATTTAGATGATGTGGATTGGCCTGAAAGCATTAAAGAAATGCAGAGAAACTGGATTGGACGTTCTGAAGGCGCGGAAGTGACGTTCCAAATTGACAATCACGAAGAAACATTCACTGTTTTCACAACAAGACCTGATACACTGTTTGGGGCAACATATGCTGTTCTTGCACCAGAGCATGCTTTAGTTGACAAAATCACGACAGCAGAACAAAAGGAAGCAGTTGAAGCATATTTAGAGAAAATTAAGAGTAAGAGCGATTTGGAAAGAACAGATCTTGCTAAAGAAAAAACAGGTGTATTCACAGGAGCTTATGCTGTTAACCCAGTGAATGGCGAAAAAATGCCGATTTGGATTGCGGACTATGTGCTTGTCAGCTATGGAACAGGAAGCATTATGGCAGTTCCTGCACATGATGAGAGAGACTTCGAGTTTGCAAAAACTTTCGGGTTGCCAATTAAGGAAGTTGTGGCTGGCGGAAATGTACAGGAAGAAGCTTATACTGGTGATGGAGCTCATGTTAACTCTGAATTCCTTGATGGGATGCAAAAAGAAGCAGCAATCACGAAGATGATTGCGTGGCTTGAAGAGAAGGGCATCGGTACAAAGAAAGTAACCTACAGACTTCGTGACTGGTTATTCAGCCGTCAAAGATACTGGGGTGAACCGATTCCAATTATCCATTGGGAAGATGGTACAATGACAGGTGTTCCTGTGGAAGAATTGCCGCTGACATTGCCTGATACTGCAGAAATTAAACCATCAGGCACTGGTGAATCACCATTGGCAAACATTTCTGAGTGGGTTAATGTTGTGGATCCAGTAACAGGTAAAAAAGGCAGACGTGAAACAAACACAATGCCGCAATGGGCAGGCAGCAGCTGGTATTATATCCGTTATATCGATCCGAATAACAGTGAAGCTATTGCAGACCCTGAAAAGCTAAAAGAATGGCTTCCAGTTGATATGTATATCGGTGGAGTTGAGCACGCAGTATTGCATTTATTGTATGCACGCTTCTGGCATAAGGTATTGTTTGATTTAGGTGTTGTTCCAACGAAAGAGCCTTTCCAAAAGCTGTTTAACCAAGGAATGATACTTGGTGAAAACAATGAAAAAATGAGTAAATCTAAAGGTAATGTTGTTAATCCAGATGAAATCGTGGCAAGCCATGGTGCAGACACACTTCGCTTGTATGAAATGTTCATGGGACCACTTGATGCTGCTATCGCTTGGTCAACAAATGGACTAGATGGTTCAAGAAGATTCCTTGATCGTATTTGGCGATTGCTTGTAGACGATAATGGAGAAATTTCCGGCAAGGTTCAAGATATCGAGGAAGCAAAAGGATTAGACAAAATCTACCACCAAACGGTGAAGAAGGTTACAGAAGACTTTGAAGGCTTGCGCTTTAATACAGCAATTTCACAAATGATGGTGTTCATTAATGAGTGCTATAAAGCAGATGTGCTACCAAAAGCTTATATTGAAGGTTTTGTGAAGCTTCTTTCTCCAATTTGCCCACATATTGCAGAAGAGCTTTGGGAAAAGCTTGGTAGCTCTGCAGGCACAATCGCATATGAAGCATGGCCTGCATATGATGAGGCAAAAATGGTAGACGATGAAATCGAAATCGTTATCCAAATCAACGGTAAAGTAAAAACAAAATTGATGGTTCCAGCAGATGCGAATAAAGATGCACTTGAGCAGATCGCAATGGAGGACAGTCAAGTGAAAGAGCAAATTGACGGGAAAACAGTTAGAAAGATCATTGCTGTACCTGGAAAATTGGTTAATATCGTAGCGAATTAATAAAAAAAAGTTCAGCCAAATAATACGGCTGGACTTTTTTTTGTCCATAAAAATATTGGGCAAGTGATTTGCATCTTTTTTTTAATTGTTCTATATTACAATGAGTAGAGTTAACAAGATAAGTAACGGTTGAATGGAGGAAACAATAAGTGGAAGATATTAAGATAATTACAACAGCAGAATTAGAAGACAAGCTAAACAAAGGGGAAAAGCTGGAGCTTGTTGATGTCCGTGAGGATGAAGAAGTAGCAGAAGGAATGATTCCAGGCGCTAAACATATTCGCATGAATGATATTCCTGAAAACCTAGACTATTTCTCACAGGATAAAGAATATATTTTTATATGCCGCTCTGGAAAAAGAAGTGAGAATGTTTGCTATTTCCTTGAAGACAAAGGCTTTAAAGTTGTTAATATGGTTGGTGGAATGCTTAACTGGAACGGCAAAACAGTGTAATTAATGGAGTCTGAGACATAAGTGTTAAGTCTAATTCAAAACCGAACTACTTAATCGTTACGGATTAATAGTTTGGTTTTTTTAGTATCGTTTTAAAACGATACTAAAAAATCTTATGGAATGGAGCAGAGGCACTCAACTACTTAGGGAAATAACCCCGCAGGCGAAGATGCGTGCGTTATGAAATGAACTAATTTCAAGGCTACTCTATTAGATAATTCCATGCACCATTGTTTCAAAGTTAGTTGGAATCATTTCGTGGTTAGATTGGTGATGTTTTGTCCACCTGTTTTTTTTCTTTCTCCTTTAAAATGTCTAAAATACTGTGAAAATGGCTACTCTTTTAATAGAATATTCTGTCATATAAGGAGAGTTGTCTAGATGATTAAAGTGAAATTATTTGACCAAGAGCATGAAAAAGACTTGGAAATGGAAATGAATAAGTTTTTGGAAAAAATAGATGAAAAGAAGCTTGTGGATATAAAGTATAATATTGCTGCATTACAAGAGGACGATGAGGAACAAATATATTGCTTCTCCTCCATGATTATTTATAAAAGCTGAACGACCTTTTGTATAGTCGTTCAGCTTTTTTTTAGTAATACGTATTCTTGGCTTCTAATGCGGCATTAACACCAGCAAGTCTTCCTGTCACAAACGCACTTGTAATGTTATACCCTCCTGTATATCCATGGATGTCCAATATTTCCCCACAGAAGAAGAGTCCAGGCATTAGCTTTGATTCCATTGTTTTCGGTGAGATTTCCTTGATTGAGACACCACCGCCAGTAACAAATGCTTTCTCCAAAGGTAATGTTCCGTTTACATTAAAAGTAAAACCTTTACATAGAGCTGCGAATTTTTTCAGCTTATCCTGCGAAATTGTCGCTCCTTGTGCAGAAGGGTCAATATCTGCCAGCTCAAGCAAAAATAGTAGATAGCGTTCTGTTAGAAAGCCTTTTAAGATATTTTTAACTGCTTTTTTTGGCTCGTCCTTAACGAGTTTGCTAATTTCCTGAAACAGTGGTTCTTCCTTTTTATCAGGGAATGAATCAATTGAAACAGGCACCTCCGCTAATTTCGTTTTCTTCAGCTCCTTCACGACAAACTGGCTACAGCGTAAAACAGCAGGACCGCTGATTCCTAAGTGAGTGAAGATCATGTCCATCTTATGTGTGATAATCGGTTTTCCTTTTTGGTTCAATACACTAAGAGCAACGGCTCTTAAAGACAAGCCTTGTAAGGTTTTGTCTTTAATGAATTTTTCGCTGGAAGTGACAGGAACCTCTGTTGGAAACAGCTCAGTAATGGTGTGCCCAGCACTTTGTGCCCAAGCATAGCCATCACCAGTTGAACCAGTATGGGGAACAGATTTACCGCCAACAGCAATGATAAGTGATTTGCACACTGCCTCTTTGCCATTTTGCAGTTGAATCGTTTTCGTGCCGTCTTGATTATATACAACATTCTTAACAGGAGTATTTGTACGAATTTCGACCTTCAGCCTGCCAAGCTCCTGTAATAAGGCATCCACAACGGACTGTGCCTTATTAGAAACTGGGAACATTCTGCCATGATCCTCTTCCTTTAAGGCAATTCCTAAATTCTCAAAAAACGCAATAATATCTTCATTATTAAAAATAGAAAAACCGCTGTACAGGAACCGGCCGTTTCCTGGTATATGCTTAATTATTTCCTCGACTGGCAGGCGATTTGTAACATTGCATCTGCCGCCACCAGAAATAGCAAGCTTACGTCCTAGCTTTTCTCCTTTATCAATTAACAGGACTTTCGCATGAGAATCGGCAGCACCGATTGCTGCCATTAATCCAGACGGTCCGCCCCCTATTACTATTACATCATATTGCATTAGTGAACCTACTTTCTTTTTTCCTATAATAGAGCTTGTTAGATAGTCTATTTTCTTTATTTGCAAGCTAAAGTAGCGTTTCTAGCCAAGAAAAGGTAAACTACTAATAGTGTTTTAAAAAAATTGCTCAGTATTACACTTAGTATCTTCATTCATTTCGTGTTAAAATAATTTGTTATGTTACATTGCAGCTTCGTTTAAGGAAGGGATTATATGTCGTCAAAATTGTTGAGAGGTACGTTTATTCTAACACTCGGAACTATGATATCAAAAGCACTGGGATTGTTCTATGTTATCCCGTTTAATATGATTGTCGGAAAAGAAGGAACTATCCTTTATCAATATTCATATGTAGCTTATACGATTGTCATCAGTATTGCAACAGCAGGGATACCTCTTGCTGTCAGCAAATTTATATCCAAATATAACGCCATGGGAGAGTATGGGGTTAGCAGGCGGCTTTTTAAGTCAGGTTTGCTTGTCATGACCTGTACGGGGGTTGTCTGCTTCCTTGCCATGTATTTCCTTGCACCATTTCTTGCAGAAATTAATATTCCTGAGGATGATTTAGACTCGAGTGTCAAGGATGTTACGACTGTTATTAGGGCAGTTAGTTTTGCTGTTATCGTCGTTCCTGTCATGAGCTTGATTCGCGGCTTCTTTCAAGGACATGAATCTATGGGGCCGTCTGCTGTATCTCAGGTTGTAGAGCAGATTGTGCGGATTATTTTCATGCTTGCTGGAGCAGCTGCCGTTTTGTACATTTTCAAAGGCGATATTGTTACTGCAGTTAGCATATCGACATTTGCTGCATTTGTCGGTGCGATAGGCGGTCTTGCCGTTCTTATCTATTATTGGGTTAAAAGAAAAAAACATTTTAACTCTATGCTTGACGAAGATAAACAACAAATTACAGATATATCATTAGGTTCCATGTACAAAGAGATACTCATTTCGGCAGCACCATTCGTTTTCGTCGGAATAGCGAATCCGCTCTTTCAATTTATCGATACGATAACCTTTAACCGTGCTATGGCTGTTGTCGGGTTAAGTGCTGTTTCAGAAACACAATTAAATGCATTTAATTATCAGACACATAAAATTGTCATCATACCTGTGTCGTTGGCAACAGCTTTTTCGATGACACTCGTACCGATGATAACAAGAGCATTTGTTAGTGGAGATCAAAAGTCTGTTAATCATAATTTAAATCAGGCATTTCAAATATTATTATTTATTACATTGCCGGCAACAATAGGATTATCGGTGTTGGCTGAGCCGGTTTACCGTCTGTTTTACGGGACAACAGATTTGGCTTTAGGAACAGAGGTACTGCGGTTATATGCACCAGTTGCGATTCTTTTCTCTCTGTATGCCGTTACTGCTGCGATTCTTCAAGGGATAAACGAGCAGCGATTTACTGTTTTAAGTCTTTTAGTGGGATTATTAGTCAAGCTGAGCTTAAACATGCCGCTAATTGAAAGATGGGAAGCGAATGGAGCTATATTGGCAACAGCATTAGGTTACAGTGCTGCTATCATCATTAATATCTTTGTTATTAAGGTATTTGCACAATATCCGTTTAGGCTCGTGCTGCGAAGAAGTGTGCTTATAATCGGCTTCACGTTTCTAATGTATGTTGGGGCAGAAATAGTGTATAAACTGCTTGGTTTGTTTTTAAAGCCAGAATCAGTTATTTCATCCCTGCTTATGGTCGGAATTGTTGGGTTAGCCGGCGGTTTGCTTTATATCTATTTAGCATATCGCTCCAAGCTTGTGTACCTATTATTAGGAGAACGGGCAGCATCTATCAAAAGGAAGCTGAGGCTGCCATTTTAATATAAGGTAAAAGATTAAAGAAACGGATGGCAAGAAGAATGAAAAAAATGAGAATTGATAAACTGCTTGCCAATTTAGGATTTGGCAGTAGAAAAGACGTAAAGTCACTGTTGAAAAGCAAGGCTGTTAAGGTCAATGATGAGGTTATCAAGGATGCGAAGCAGCAGGTTGATCCAGAAAATGATGTTATTACATTACATGGAGACGTGGTGGAATACAAGGAGTTCATTTATTTAATGATGAACAAGCCGCCAGGTGTCATTTCAGCCACAGAGGATACGCGAGAGGAGACAGTCGTTGATCTGCTTGAGATTGAGGATGCTGTCTTTAATCCATTTCCTGTTGGAAGGCTGGATAAGGATACGGAGGGACTATTGCTGCTGACAAATGACGGAAAGCTGTCCCACCGTCTGCTTTCACCGAAAAAGCATGTGCCGAAAACGTATTTTGCTGTCATTAAAGGGGTCGTAACAGAAGAAGATATCGAGTCCTTTAAAAAGGGAGTAATGCTTGATGATGGCTATGTAACAAAGCCAGGTGATCTTGTCATCTTGAAGTCTGGAGAAACGTCAGATATTGAGCTGACTATTTCAGAAGGCAAATTCCATCAAGTAAAAAGGATGTTTGAGAGTGTCGGCAAAAAAGTCATGTACTTAAAACGTATGTCCATGGGACCACTGGAACTCGACGAAACATTGGAATTAGGAGAGTACAGGGAGCTTACAACAGAAGAAATAGACATGCTTCTACAATATGAAGTAAATGAATAGCAGCTGCAACATAAAAAAACGCCAAACACTTGTTTTGGCGTTTTTTTATGAATACACGATTTTAGATTAGTATATTTCTCAATAATTAATCTGCTTGTTTGAAGCTTAAGAAGTCATTTTCACTTTTTTTCTGGTTGTTGTCCATTTTCCACGACTAGGGCTTTTAACCAAGTCGTTATAAGCTAACACATTCAAATCCCTTTGAATCGTTCGAGGAGTAATACCAAATTCCTCCACTAGCTCTTGTGTTGTTACTGTTCCACGCTTACTAATAAACATGTAGACGGATTTGATACGGTTTAACATCCGGTTAGTTGAAGGTTTCAATAAACCACTCCCTATCCTTTTTTCAAACCTTTGGCAAATTCCTACGACCGACAGCTTATTTGAAGATTTGTTCTTCAAGCGTATGTAATTTTCTTTTTTACAGACAACTCCTTTTCAAATGGCTAATAGTGAACAATAATGAACTCATATAAATATTGTATCCCTATTTACTTTTTAATTCTACATTATTTAATTAAATTTACAAAATATTTGATTATTAATGTATAAATATACCACCTCCTGATTAACTTGCTTAGTTTATCATATGGTACAAACTGATAATTTTATGATAATAATTTTATTGAAAAGGAATAAAATTGTTTATTTGTACTTTTATTACCATTATAATCTAGTAAATAAACATGATGGAGGATTAGTCATTTGGATAACATAAGAAAAGAACAGCTTGTCCATCCAAGAGAGAATATTTATTTTGTACTCGTATTGCTGGTCAGCGTTGGAACGTTAATCTTGTTGCTTTTTTCGGTTATTGGCATTATTCTTTTTGCGGTATTTACAGCAATCATGCTGTTTCTTCATGCACTTTCCATGGGAGGTATTAGAAGAAATGGCGTTAAACTAAGCGAAAAACAATTTCCAGAGCTATATGCACAGGCGATTGGCATTGCCAAGGACCTTGGCTTAAGCAAGCTCCCGGATATTTACATATTGGAATCAGAAGGGATGCTTAATGCATTTGCGACTAAGTATGTACGCAGGAACATGGTCGTGTTATATTCCAGTATTTTTGAAATGGTTGATAAAGAAGCAGAAAAGGAAGTAATGTTCATCCTGGCACATGAGTTTACTCATTTAAAACGAAAACATGTCCATTTTGGATTTTTCCTATTGCCGGCACTGTATATTCCTTTCCTGGGAAATGCGTATATGCGAGCATGTGAATACACTTGCGACAGAACAGCAGCCTATTATGTACAATCCTTTGATGCAGCAAAAAATGCACTCACAATGCTCGGGATTGGCACGACACTTTATAGAAAAGTTAATAAAGAAGCATATATGGAGCAACTTGAGAAGGAAAGCGGCTTCTTTGTATGGTTTAATGAAAAGCTATCGACACATCCTCATTTGCCAAAAAGGATTTATGCAATTGAGTCTTTTTACAATGCGGAGGGTGTACAGCCCTTGAAGGAATCCAAGAAGGGGCTATGGATAGGTATTGGTTTATTTGCAGCGGCTTGCCTTGTTTCCATTGGATTAATTATCGCTGTTATTGCCGGAATTACAGCTTTTATTGAGAAATCAAACATTATTCCGTATCTAGAATCAGAACTGCCAGCGGGATATGGAGATGCTGATGATCTTTATTATGGAGGATATACAGAGCTTCATGAAGCAGCATACAATAATGATATAGAGACAGTCAGTACCTTACTTGAAAGCGGGGCAGACCCGAATTCACAGGATGATGAAGGATATACACCACTTATGTCTGCTATTGATGGAGGATCAAATCCTGAACTTTTAAAACTTTTACTGTTTAACGGAGCCGATGTTACATTACAGGACGCATATGGCTACACAGCTTTTGACTATGCAGAGAGTTATGGAGATGAAGAAACAATTAGTCTGCTAGAAAGTTATCTATATCAATAAAAGGTAAGCGGCTGGATTATCCAGCCGCTTATGTTTTATTCTCAGATAATGCGAAATAGTCCTGCAAAAATTTCCTGTGGCTGCCGACCATTTTCTCAGGAAGATTGTCCTTGCTAAAGAACGCAAGTGTAAAGCCCTCATCCTTGTTTACTTGGATTTGCCCACTATACTGCTTTGTATAATAGGCGGCTGTAACCGAATAAAACGGATCACCGTTTGCTGCAACCGTGTAGAATTCTTGGCCAGAATAAATGTTTAACAGCTCGAGCTCTTCAACGCTTAAGCCTGTCTCTTCAAAAACCTCGCGTTTTGCCGTCTCCACCGTGCTTTCTGCCAATTCCATCAGACCGCCAGGGAGTCCCCATACTTTATGTGGATGGGTTCTTTCCTGCAAAAGGACCTTGTTGTTGTTGTCAGCAATGATGACAACCGCTCCAACGAGTATAAGTGGCATTTTGCCAACCTTTTGCCGCAATTCCTCGATATATCCCATGTCCTCATTCCTTTCCTTGCTTTTTTCCTATTTTACAGGAAGATTCTTAAATCATAAAATTTTTTCCTGATTGTGTGGAAAAGAGATGGAAATGTACAAAATAAGAAGGGACCAGCATTTCTTTAACTAGTACTTGTCTTTTATTGATAAGAAGTAGAGAGATTATGGTAAAATATTTTTATGCAACTTGATACAATAGGATGTAATTTCAAAAGCAATAAGAAATCCATCCTTATAACGAGCAAAAGCATATTGGTTCAATATGTTAAGGAGGCAAGGGTTAGTGAAAGCATTAGATTGGTTAAAAGAAGTGCATATTCGTAAAGAGGACTTCATTCATGACTTACAAGGATTGCTGCAAATAAAAAGTGTATTGGATGAAGAAAATGCTACAAAGGATGCTCCGTTCGGTAAAGGGGTTAAGGAAGCTTTGACGTATATGCTGGAGCTTGGCAAAAAAGACGGATTTGCAGAGAAGAATGTCAAGAACGTAGCCGGTCATGTTACATTTGGCTCAGGAGATGAAAGCATCGGTATCCTTTGCCATGTGGATGTCGTGCCGGAGGGGGACGGCTGGACAAGCGATCCTTACAGTGCGGAGATCCGTGACGGGAAAATATATGCAAGAGGAGCCTTGGATGATAAGGGTCCAACAATGGCTGCTTACTATGCAATGAAAATAATAAAAGAACTTGATCTGCCGATTACGAAGGAAGTCAGAATGATTATTGGCACGGATGAAGAAAGTGATTGGCGATGTGTAACAACTTATTTTGAAGAAGAAAAAATGCCTACAATGGGCTTTGCTCCAGATGCAGACTTTCCCATTATTTATGCCGAGAAGGGCATTTCAGATTTTGATATAGTCCAATCACTGGACAAAAAAGAGCAAGGCAAATCAGGTAAGGTGGAAATGGTTGCGTTCTCTTCTGGCAGAAGATACAATATGGTCCCGGATTTTGCCGAAGCAAGGCTTCATGTCGGTGTTGACCAAACAGAAGTGATTCAACGTTTCCAAGAGTATTTAAGCAAGGAAAAGGCAAAAGGCCGATACATAGTTGACGCAGGTAATCTCGTTCTGGAAATGGAGGGAGTGTCTGCACATGGATTAGAGCCGAAAAATGGTGTTAATGCAGGATTGAAGCTTGCTTCCTTTTTAGCTGAATTAGACCTTGATGAAACTGCAGCAGCTTACTTCCAATTTGTGAAGAGCTATTTTGAGGATGATTCGAGAGGACATAAGCTGGGGATAGCTTATAATGATGATATAACTGGAGATTTGACATTAAATGTTGGCATTCTTCATTATGATCAGCAAAACGGCGGGAAATTAGGTTTAACATGCCGCTATCCTGTAACAAATAAAATCGAGGAAACAAAAGCTGTTTTAGATGAACTGCTTGCCGAAAAAGGCTTTTCCATCGATCATTTTACTAATTCGAAGCCACATCATGTTGATAAGAACTCTGAACTGATTAAAACATTGAGTAAAGTGTATCTTGAACAGACTGGTGAGGAAGCTAAGTTAATTTCTATTGGGGGAGGAACATATGCAAGGTCACTTGAAAATGGCGTTGCATTCGGACCACTGTTCCCAGGAAGAGAGGATATTGCTCATAAAAAGGATGAGTATATGTATATTGAGGACTTGCTGAAGGCTATTGCGATTTATGCCCAAGCAATTTATGAGCTTGCTAAATAAAAATTAGAACAATATATAAGGGGGAGAGAAAATGAGTATTGTATGGATGAATGGAGCGTTTATAGACAGATCTGAAGCAAAGGTAGATATTGAAGATAGAGGCTACCAGTTCGGTGACGGCATATATGAAGTAATAAGGGTATATAATGGACAGCTGTTTACTGCAAATGAGCATCTTGAACGTCTGCTTGGCAGTGGAGACAAATTAAGCATACAAATTGGTTATTCTGTTGAAGAGTTTAAAGGTCTGCTTGAGCAGCTTATTGAAAAGAATAATCTGGAAACTGGTATAGTTTATATGCAGGTCACAAGAGGCGTAAATTCGAGGAACCATGCATTTCCTGCAGAGGATACTCCTCCAACGTATATTGCCTATACGAAAGAAGTAGCAAGGCCAACTGAGCAGCTTGATAATGGCGTTACAGCTATAACTGTTGAGGATATTCGCTGGTCAAGATGTGATATCAAAAGCTTGAACCTGCTTGGAAATGTGATTGCAAAGCAAAAAGCGACAGAAGCTGACTGCTATGAAAGCATTCAATATCGGGACTTGACTGTAACGGAGGGCAGCTCTTCTAATATTTGGATTATTAAAGATAATGCCGTAAAAACACATGAGGCTAATCAGTTTATCTTAAATGGTATTACAAGACAGAAGATAATTGAGCTATGTCAGGGAAATGACATAGAGGTGGTAGAAGCAGCATTTACAATTGAAGACCTAATAGATGCTGATGAGGTATTTTTATCAAGCACAACGGCAGAAGTAATGCCGATCATTTCCATTAACAATGTGCCAGTTGGAAGCGGAGAAATTGGTCCTGTAGCAAGAAAGCTGCAGCAGCTATTCCAGGACGCAATTGAACGGGAATGCAACCAATTAGCATAAACTGCATACAAACAAAACAATCCCTCCCGCAGCAGCGGAGGGATTGTTTGTTAATCAAATGCAAACACATCACTAGATAAATATCTTTCACCAGTGTCGCAAACGATAAAGACAACAACATCATCTGGTGACAGTTCCTTTGCAACTTGGACAGCAGCATAGCAAGCTGCACCTGAAGATGGACCTGCTAATATTCCTTCTTCAAGGGCCAATCTTCTTGTGAATTCATATGCCTCTTCATCTTTGACTAAGTGAATTTTATCATATACGTCTTGGTTTAAGATATCTGGAATAAATCCAGGACTTGTTCCAACAAGCTTATGCTTGCCAGGCGCTCCTCCAGAAAGAACAGGAGATCCGGCAGGCTCTGCAACATGCACTCGTATGTCAGGAAATGCTGCCTTCAAAACTTCACCAGTTCCGGTAATTGTACCGCCAGTTCCTGCTGTTGCCACAAATGCAGCCAAAGGTTTATTGAGCTCTGTCATTGCAGCGATTATTTCTGGAGCTGTCGTTTTTCGGTGTGCTTCAGGATTATGATTGTTGCTAAATTGCATTGGTACAAAGGAGTTTGGAATCTGTTTTTGCAGTTCTATTGCTTTTCTGATACTGCCAGGCATTTTTTCGTCTCCTGGTGTCAGGACAACCTCAGCTCCGTATGCTTTTAAGATGTTGATTCTTTCTTTTGTCATTGTGTCTGGCATAACAAGAATTGCTCGATATCCCTTAGCAGCTGCATTCATCGCCAAGCCAATACCAGTGTTCCCGCTTGTCGGCTCGATTATCGTCGCCCCAGGCACAAGCTTGCCTTCTCTTTCGGCAGCCTCAATCATGCTAAAAGCAGCTCTGTCCTTCACACTTCGGCTAGGGTTGAAATATTCCAGTTTTGCGTAAATAGCAGCACCATTACTTTCTGAAATGCGGTTAAGTCGGACTAATGGTGTGTCTCCAATAAGTTCAGTTACAGATTGATATATTTTCATTGTTATTTCCTACTTTCTTTTTTCTAGAAATGAATAAAATTGCCGATAGATGGTGATTGCTGATAAGGTAAAAGTTTTTAAACCTTATGTTTCCTGAGCAATAAGATTAAAATCAAGTGAAAAGGATATATAATAACAATATATTTCTTTTCTAAAAGGACTTTTTACAAATATTTAATAGTATTATAGCTATAATTGCCCATAAAAAAAATAATTTACTTTTAAAAGGATGCTCTTAATGACAATGAACACACATTATTTTTTAGCAATTGGCTTGCCGGAAGCTGCCAGACAACAGATAGAAGATAAAAAAGCAATGCTTCAAGCAGCATTCCCCTTTAAAAAATGGGTGCATCCACAAGATTATCATTTAACGTTAGCGTTTTTAGGTAATGCGCCAGAGGAACAGAGAAGTGAGCTTACGGAAATTTTGGATAATGCTTTGAATAATACAGAGAAATTTACTTTAAATATCGATAAAGTAGGTGTATTTGGAAACGAAGCAAGTCCGCGGATTTTCTGGCTTGGAGTGGACGAGAATCCATCTCTATTCAAGCTGCAAGAGAATGTGTATGCGTATTGCAAGCAAGCTGGCTTTACATTAGAAAAAAGGCCATTCCATCCGCATATTACCCTTGCGAGGAAATGGGCTGGACAAGAGAGTTTTCAAGCAGACAGGCTTGCTTTAGAATCTCCATTTGTGGAAGAGATGGTTTCATTTGATGTAAGTCAATTTTCATTATTTCAAACACATTTAGATAAAGAACCTAAATATGAAGCAATATATACAAAAAAATTATAAGTACAGGTGTTTTTAGGGGGAAAAGCTTTGGCACAATTAATTAAGCTAAAAGACTACATATCACGCTATCAGCAAAATATACTACTATATCCGTCTCGCTTTGTCCGTCTGAAGAAGCAAAAATGGGAAGGAGTCAAAAGTGCGTTTGACTCAAAAGATATGCAAATATTTTATGAAAATCCAGATTTGACAGAATATCTACCAGAAGAAAAGGAATCTATCTTTCTTAAAATCAGAGGGATGATGAATCGAAAAACAAAGGATGAAGAAAGCCTTCTGCTTTTTCCGGCTATCGTTAAAGAAGAAGAGGAAGACAAGGAGGAGCAACTATTTTCCTTTGATTATAAAGCAAATGAATATAATGAACCGAAAAGCTTAGAGCAGTTGAAGCTGCAGTTTTTGAATCAGCTTTTCCAATTTCAAATGAAATGGGCGAGCTCGACGCTGACAGAAAAGTCAACTGTTAAGAAAGCATTTTATTATGATGATTTGCTGAAATATTTTTTGCAGCGATTTCCAGACACGTATCTGGTCCTTTATAAACCAGTTTTCTTGTTGAAAAACGCGCCAATTGAGGTAGAGACAATCCTTGTAACGCCAACTGCAGTTTGGTGTATTACTGTATTGGAAGCAGAAGATTCCGCTGTCTTTGTTGGTTCAAATGAAAAATTTTGGGTAAAGAAATACAATAGCAAAGAAAAAAAGATTTTAAGCCCGGTTATTGCACTGAACCGAACAGAAAAAATAATTCGAGGTATTTTTGACAGACATGATGTAACATTGCCTATTCAAAAAGCCATTTTAACAAGAAATGGCTATATCGATTATCCAACAATACCTTACGATTTGAAAATCATCGAGAAAAGAAACTATGATGAATGGTTCCAGATGATGAGAAACAACCAATCACCGATTAAGGCGATCCAGTTAAAAGGGGCCGAAAGTCTTTTGCAATATTGTTTGACAACCTCTGTAAGAAGATATGATTGGGATTCTACAGGAGATGAGGAGTCTTGATTAATAATTGAAACAGAAGAAGGAGTGGGGAATTCATGCTGTCCATAAAGAGAGATTATTATGCTTACTTAGATGAGCTTTCTGTTATAACCATACTGCTTCCATATATGTATCATGGCGGTGAAGCTAATGCTTTTACAGTTCAGGGAGATGAAGGTTCTATTAGTTTAACAATCAAGGCGAAGGAAACGGTACAGCAGTATGCTAAATACACTTGTATTTCCTCCGTGAAGTTAGATGCAGGCAAAAGCTATAAAATCATTGATAATCACAATGGCAGTACTGATTTGCAAATTGGTGCGGTAATAAGGACAAAAGAATTTGATGAGCGTTACTTTTATGAAGGTCCGCTTGGCATTCAATACAGTACGGAAAAGAGCAGTTTTTACTTATGGGCGCCTACTGCCCAACAAGTGAAGCTAGTCTTGCAAAATCCCCACGATCATACACGCAGTGAAATACCGATGAGCAGACAAGACAAGGGAGTTTGGACAACAGAACTAGAACAAAATGTAGATGGTTTTCACTACACATATTTAGTTCTTATTAATTTGGAATGGAGAGAGGCGGTTGACCCATATGCGGTTGCTGTGAGCGTCAACGGTGAAAAAGGCGTCATTGTTGATTTAGGGAAGACAAAAACAGTGAAGCCCATCCTTCCTGACCTGCCTTCTCCTGTTGATAGCATCATTTATGAAACACATATCCGCGACTTTACGATACATCCAAACAGCGGTGCTGATAAGAAGGGAACATATCAAGGGGCTGCTCAGCTTGGTACGAAAACAAGCACAGGTGAAAGTACAGGGCTTTCCTATGTGAAGGAGCTGGGAGTAACACATCTCGAGTTATTACCTGTCCATGACTTTGAGGAAGTTGACGAGCTAAACGTCTTTAAAAGATATAACTGGGGGTATAATCCTTCCCATTTCAATGTGCCAGAAGGCAGCTATTCAACTGATCCGACAAATCCATATGCGAGGATTATGGAATTGAAGCAGCTTATCCATGCTGTCCAAGAGCAAGGGATAAGAGTTATTATGGATGTCGTCTACAATCATGTGTACAAAAAAGAAGATTCTCCATTTGAGAAAATCCTCCCAGGATACTTTTTTCGCTATGATGGCAACGGGATGCCTGCCAATGGCACAGGTGTTGGCAATGATATTGCGTCAGAACGCTTAATGGTTCGGAGATATATTCATGATTCGGTTCGGTTTTGGCTAGACGAATATCAGGTGGATGGATTCCGCTTCGATTTAATGGGAATATTGGATGTTGTGACAATGCGAGGTGTTCGTGAAATTTGCGATAATACGGACAAAGATATCCTTGTATTTGGAGAGGGATGGAATTTACAAACGCCGCTTCCAGATGAAGAAAAGGCGATTATTAGCAACCAAGAAAAGCTGCCGCGGATTGGGCAATTCAATGATCAGTTTCGTGACCAAATGAAAGGAAGCACATTTGACTTGAAAAACAGTGGATTTGCTTTAGGGAATGGTAGCATGCCAAATGTGCAAGATCTGTTAACAGGCAGCATTGGCTTAACGGATGATAAGGCTGGAATGTTTATGGAGCCAATTCAGACGATAAATTATGTGGAATCACATGATAACTATACACTCTGGGATAAAATCGAAGCGTGCTTTCCAGATATAGAGGATGCTCATAAACGTAAAAAGCATGTGCTTGCTACTGCACTTGTTTTACTCAGTCAGGGGGTTCCATTCCTGCATAGCGGTCAGGAGTTCTTCCGAACGAAATATGGTGTGGAAAATAGCTACAAATCACCTGATGAAATTAACAGGCTTGATTGGGACAGAAGAGATGCATTCCTTGACAATGTCCAATTTATAAAAGATTTAATTCAACTGCGAAAATCTTTGGCTGCACTCCGTTTGCAAAGTGCAGACCTAATAAGAAAACATGCAAGCATTAAGTTTCATTCTCCTTTATTTGTTGAATATACTTTAAGTGAAGTCGGCAGTTATGGAGACTGGGAAACTTTGCACATCCTCATTAATGCAGACATTGAGCATCAGAAAATAGATCTTCCAGAAGGTGAATGGAAGCTGCTCTTAATGAAAGATAAAGTATATCTGCATGATTTTCCAGATGTAGAAGAAAATGTAGATATTTATCACACTAGCATAACAATTATTGGTAAGAAAAAAGCTGCAGGCTGAACAGCCTGCAAGTAAATTTTTGAAAAATAATATTATATTGCAGATACACTTGACTAAAAAACCAAATAAGAGATAATATTTAATGTGATAGCTATTGTTGTCAGTTCCTGATTGTAATAGCTCTCTTTTTTTATAACAAAACATTATTTAAGATACATTGTTTTTTTATAAGCATAGTATTATTTTTGTACTATGTCCTTTTCTGTTTATTATGGCAATTTATATGATGATTAATATTCCATTTATCGCGTAAAAACGCTAAGAATAATAGTTAGAACGAATCAATCTGTTTGTTCATCCTACAAAAAATAGGGATACAAAAAGTTCAAACAAGAATGACTCATCCTAAAATCATGGAGCAATATATATAGTAGGTGAACAATGTTGGAACATTTATTAGGACAAGATTGGGAAATAACCCCTGCAGGCGGGGAAACAGGAGAAGCTTTTTTCGCTCAAAACAATGGCCAGAAGCTATTTTTGAAGAGAAACTCTTCTCCGTTTTTAGCCGTTTTGTCTGCAGAAGGAATTGTCCCAAAACTTGTTTGGACAAAAAGATTTGAGAATGGGGATGTATTTACTGCACAGCAGTGGCTTATCGGCAGAGAGTTCAGCCAATCTGATATGACAGATGACAGGGTTGTTATGCTGCTGAAAAAGATTCATACATCTAAACCATTATTGGAAATGCTGAAAAGGCTTGGGAAAACAACACTGATGCCGAATATGATTCTTGCAGTCATTAAAGCAGAATTGGATGAAGAGCTGACTAGTAACGAAACAATTACGAAGTCTATTGCCTTTTTAGAAGAAAATATTCCATTTATAAAGAGCGAAGAAGAAGTTGTGTGTCACTGTGATGTTAATCATAACAACTGGCTGCTTTCAGAAGACAACCAGTTGTATTTAATCGATTGGGATGGTGCGATGATTGCAGATCCAGCAATCGATTTAGGAATGCTTCTTCACTGGTATATCCCAAAATCAGAATGGACAGAATGGCTTGAAAAGTATGGGTTTGAACTGACAGACAGCCTCATGCTTCGCATGAAGTGGTATGTGGTTGCCCAAACCCTTAATTCTATCCAATGGTATAAAAAGAAATCCCGTTATCATGAGATGGAAAAGTGGATACAGTTCCTAAATGACTTGGATTAATTATTTAGCCTGAAAAGCCATTAATGCCGTCAACCCATTGGGACAGCTGCTCTTGAGAGGACTCAATGTGATTGTTTAAATTGCTTGTGTGAATCCCTCTCTGGCTGTACTGGCTTATTTCCTCCAGAATAGGAAGAATATTTTGGTCAATATTGCCGTTGACCTTTAAGGAAGTCACAAGACGTTCAAGTTGTTCACATTCAGACACAGAACCACAGCAGTCTTCTTGATGGTTGCTTAAAATGTCCGTTAATAAACCTAATTGGTGTTCATGTGTAAGTGGCATCTAGTTGCACCCTTTCTTTTAGGTTTCTTTAAAAATAAGATTTTTGGGTCAAATACCAGTAAAGGAATTCACTAATAGGTTGTGAATTCTTTTTTTTCTTTATACTTTATTTGCATTTGAAAAATTACCCTGTCTAATTTGTTATAATTGGGGCAAGTTTGCAAAAAGAAAAGAGTATTGCATGATAGCCTTAAGAATGTTATTGTTTGATGGATATATGTAAAGGATATATGTTAAGAAGGAGTGTCACCAATGCGATTAAGACATAAACCATGGGCGAAGGACAAGCTGCTAGCATATCCTCAATATGCTGTCCAGCATCCTGAAGAGTGGAAAGGAAAATGGGATCAAGCGTTCAGCGGTAAAGGACCCATTCATATAGAAGTAGGTACAGGTAAAGGCAGATTTATTACAGAAATGGCGAAAGCAAATCCGCATATTAACTACATCGGAATTGAATTGCAAGAAAGTGTTATTGTTGCAGCATTAGACAGGGTAATTGAAGCAGAAGTCCCAAATTTAAAGCTAATGAATTTGGATGCATCAAAGCTGACTGACTATTTCCTAAAAGGGGAAGTTGAGCGCGTCTATTTGAATTTTTCTGATCCATGGCCAAAAACAAGACATGAAAAGAGAAGGCTTACGTTCAAGACCTTCCTAAAATCCTATGAGGAAGTGCTTATCCCAAATGGTGAAATTCACTTCAAAACAGATAATCAAGGCTTGTTTGAATACTCGCTGCGAAGCTTTTCTGAGTATGGAATGCTGCTGAAATTTGTCAGCCTTGACCTTCATAATAGTGATTATGAAGGAAATATTATGACAGAGTATGAAGAGAAGTTTTCCTCACGCGGAAGCAGAATTTTCCGTAGTGAAACACAATTTAAATCATGATTTAAAAGAGACTATGCCAAGGGCTAGTCTCTTTTTTTGATGCTATATTCTTATACTTCTTAGTAAAATCGAATATAATTTTAATTAACGACAATTCTTAGGAGGTATGCTTGCATGAACAGTTTAAAAATAGGGGAAATTACGTTGACATGGTTAAATGGCGGCAATACTAAAATGGATGGCGGAGCCATATTTGGGGTTGTGCCAAAGCCGTTATGGTCAAAAAAATATGAGTCCAATGAGCTAAACCAAGTTAATCTGCCAAGTGACCCGATATTTTTTGAATATGCTGGAAAGCGAATTCTTGTTGATGCAGGAATCGGAAATGGCAAATTGACTGAAAAACAAAAGCGTAATTATGGTGTGGATGAAGAATCCTCACTAGAAGAAAATCTACGCAAACTCGGAGTTTCTCCTCAGGATATTGATTATGTGCTGATGACACATTTGCATTTCGATCATGCTAGCGGACTGTCCAAGCTAGAAGCTGGCGAGCTTGTATCCATATTCCCAAATGCAGAAATTATTACGTCAAATCAAGAATGGACAGAAATGAAGAATCCGAATATACGCTCGCGCAATACATATTGGGAACAAAACTGGAGACCAATTGAAAGCCAAGTGAAAACCTTTGAACAAAAGTGGAGTATGGGTCCAATTAAGCTTGTTCACACGGGAGGACATAGTAACGGACACTCTATTCTTATCATAGAAGATGGTGGAGATATTGCTATTCATCTGGCGGATTTGCTGCCAACTCATGCACATCATAATGTGCTGTGGGTGACAGCATACGATGATTACCCAATGACATCTATTGAAGAAAAACAGAAATGGATTAACTGGGGGATTGAAAACGATGCTTGGTTCACATTTTATCATGATGCAGTCTATCGTGGTGTAAAATGGAACGCTAAAGGCGAAATAAAGGAAGCAGTGAAACGGGATTAAAATATCCATTGCTAGTATCTTTAGCAATGGACTATGTATAATTAGATTTCATAAATATCGAGCAGATCACCTGTCTTGCTATCTGCCAGAAATTCATAGGATTGATTTATTCCCTCATTCAGTCTTGTGATGCCCCCGCGATAAATCAGGTGTGTGGAATTTGCTGTTTCATATGGTTCCTTTTGCATATTAATCCAGCTGCCCGAAATTGGTCCTTGCTCTTTAAATGCAGCTTTAACCAATTTAAGAACACGGTCACTGGAGATGGAATAGTTTCTTGAAATTATTTCCTTTGTTGCATAGCTTGTTGCAAAACCTACTGCCGCTCCTGCCAATAACGTTTTCCAGTTCATATCTTTGCTCCTTTCTAATCTGTTTATTATTATAGCCAAAATAGCAGAGATAAGTGAAATAAAACAAAAAAACGCCATAATTTCACGATTGAACAATAAAGAAGAATATTGCAATTGTTATGTATATTGGTAGCGATAATATTAATATTTCGATAAAATAAATAAATACATAATTTTTAAAAAAAGAGGAGCATTACAATGAACGAGCAAACAATGGATTTATTCCGTACATTGACAGAATTACGAGGTATTGCAGGAAATGAGCATGAAGTAAGAAACTTTATGCGCACAGAGCTTGAAAAATACAGTGATGAAATAGTCCAAGACAATCTTGGCAGTATTTTTGGTGTGAAAAAGGGTACAGGAGAAGGGCCAAAGGTAATGGTTGCTGGACATATGGACGAAGTTGGTTTTATGGTAACTTCTATTACAGAAAACGGGATGATTCGTTTTCAGCCAATTGGAGGCTGGTGGAGTCAAGTGCTGCTTGCCCAACGAGTGCAAGTGATGACAGATAATGGTCCGATAATCGGGGTAATTGCTTCCATTCCTCCACATTTGCTTGATGACGCACAACGTAGCAAACCGATGGATATCAAAAACATGCTTATTGATATTGGTGCTGATGATAAAGCAGATGCTGTGTCAATCGGCATCAAGCCAGGACAGCCAATTGTTCCGATTTGCCCATTTACTCCAATGGCAAATAAAAAGAAGATTATGGCGAAGGCGTGGGATAACCGCTATGGATGTGGGCTTGCTATTGAGCTGCTGAAGGAGCTTCAAGGGGAACAGCTGCCTAATACCTTATATTCTGGTGCGACAGTACAAGAAGAGGTTGGACTGCGCGGAGCACAAACGGCAGCCAATATGATTCAGCCTGACATATTTTATGCATTGGACGCAAGCCCTGCTAATGATACTTCTGGTGACAAAAATCAATTTGGCCAATTAGGAAAAGGTGCTTTGCTTCGTATATATGATCGTACAATGGTGACACATAGAGGAATGAGAGAATTTATCCTTGATACGGCGGAGAGCAATAATATTGCTTATCAGTACTTCATCTCACCAGGCGGAACAGATGCAGGGCGAGTGCATACTTCAAACGAGGGTGTGCCAAGTGCTGTCATCGGTATTTGCTCCAGATATATTCATACTAGCGCATCTATCATTCATGTAGATGACTATGCAGCAGCAAAAGAGCTTGTTGTGAAGCTTGTGAAAGCAACAGATAAAACGATGGTGGATTCCATTAAAGCAAATGTGTAATAGATAACCAAAGAGACAGATTTCACTGTCTCTTTTTCCATTGGAAAATGGGAAGAAAAGGGAAGCAGATAGGAGTGTCTAACATGATTATATGTATTGGAACAAAAAATCCGGCAAAGGCAGGAGCGGTAAAGGAAGGCTTCAGCTCAATGCCGGATGTGGAATTTTTGGAGCTTGATGTTTCATCAGGTGTAAGTGCTCAGCCATTTTCTGATGAAGAAACGATAACTGGTGCAATTAACCGCGCCAAAAATGCTTTAGCTGCAGGAAAAGGAGATATCGGTATCGGTCTTGAAGGTGGCGTAAAGCAAACGGAGCATGGCCTGCTTATTTGTAACTGGGGAGCTCTTGTCCTTAGGTGTGGACGTACATATATTGGCGCAGGCGCAAGCATTCCTTTACCTGCAGATGTGGCTGATGCACTGCTTGCTGGAGAAGAGCTAGGTCCTGTTATGGATCGTTATGCAAACAAAAAGAATGTCCGTCATAATGAGGGGGCGATAGGCGTTTTCACAAATGGCAAAATAACGAGGCAAAAAATGTTCGCACATGTCATGGAGTCGTTAGTTGGCCAATATGAATATGAATTAAAGACAAGTCAATAATAAGAAGCGAGCATAAAAGTAGTGATACTGCAGATATTTTGTTAGTATCAAATAATAAATGTAAGCGATTGGGGGATTTAACAATGAGAGATTTACAGTCACAAGAGGAGTTTAACGAGTTAAAAAATAGCAGTAATAAGCATGTGTTTTTATTTTCTGCTAATTGGTGCGGAGATTGCCGGTTTATAGAGCCGTTTATGCCAGAAGTAGAACAGAAATACAGCGAGTATACTTTTATCCACATTGATCGTGATAAATTCATTGATACATGCATCGAATTAGATGTGTTTGGTATTCCAAGCTTTGTTGCCTTTGAAGGTGGTAAGGAACTTGGCCGCTTTGTCAGCAAAGACCGTAAAACACAAGAAGAAATCGAGAACTTTATTGAATCATTGTGATGGAAGAAGAAAATGCATGAAGCAGCGTGTCTCTGTTGAACGCTGCTTTTTTTTGTAGGCAGAATTCCAGATTCTTTGAAAAGACAGTCAACTGCTATTATAATAGGAAAAGCAATTATTATTACCCACTCTAAAAGGGGGAAACAGCGTTAATGAAGATGGACAGCAAAAAAATGAAGAACCTCTTACAGGACAGGCTTAAAGCTGAGGGAAGAGTGTTTACGTTTGATTCTAAAAAGGATCAACTTCGTATAGAAAGCAAGGATACTGGCAAAGGGGTGACAATTTCCTTACCAGGAATTATCGCGAAATGGGAGCTAGAAAAGGAAAAAGCTGTAGATGAAGTCGTTTATTACATTGAGAATGGCTTAACTGCATTGGTAGAAGACCCAGCCCTTGAAGGGAAAGAAAAAAATATTTATCCTGTTATTCGCTCTACCTCATTTCCGTTGCAAACTAATGAAGAAATACCATTTGTAGTGGATGAACATACAGCAGAAACAAGAATTTATTATGCATTAGATATGGGAAATACTTACCGTCTCATAGATGAAAAAATCATGCAAAAGGAAAACTGGGAGCATAGCCGAATTAAGGAAGTGGCTCTCTTTAATGCTCGTTCTTTACAGACGAGTCTTAAAACAGATCAGGTTGCAGGCAACACATTTTATTTCTTGAATACGAATGACGGATATGATGCAAGCCGTATTCTTAACGATTCCTTCCTGAAGGAAATGAGTGAGACAGTTAAGGGGACTATGGCTGTTGCTGTACCGCATCAAGATGTGTTAATTATTGCTGATATAGAAAATGAGACAGGCTATGACGTTTTGGCGCAAATGACAATGAGCTTCTTTGCGAGCGGCAGGGTTCCAATTACCGCACTGTCCTTCCTTTATGAAGATGGCAGTCTAGAACCTGTGTTTATTTTAGGGAAAAACAAGAAAAAAGAGCAGTAAATTCTTCATGCTTGTTTGCAAAACTTAATATGTTTGAATCGAGATTATTGTCTGAATGAAAACAGGATGTAATATTCGTTATTTAAAATAAGGGTAGTGTACGAGAATCAGTATAGACAAATGGTCCTGCTGATTCGGCGTCTGCCCTTTTTCGTATGGTAGTATATTGGGGAATGTTAGCTTTTTTAGCAGGTTTTGCCTCCTTGCAATTGAAAAATAGTAAAATATAATAGAATAGTACAGGGAATATATCGATTTTTATCTCGATTTTATCAATAAACTGTTAAAATAATAGAGAGAAAGATGGAAAGAGTGATTTACAGTGAGTTGGTTCAAAAAAGTAATAAAGCAGTTTATTAAAGAGGACCACGAAGAGATGGAGCCATTTGAAGCTGCAGAAAAACAAGAAGATCCACTTATTCGAAATGATTGGAATAATGAGTGGAGAAAAGAAGAAGATTCAAAAATCATTTACAAATATCCTAAAGGGAAATTTCGTTTTCCCGTCATTTCAGACGAAGAAATAGGCATTCCTGGCAGACAAAGCAGACAGGACCATCAAGCTGAACGATGGCAGAATGCTCAAGCAACGGAAAGACAAGAGCCTGCTCAAGCAGGAAGGCAAAGTGGACAGGGCTATACAGAACAACAAGTACATACTGTTGAAAAAAGGCAAAATGCGGCTACCTTTACTGGGAGGCAAGAGCAGTCTCTAAACAGTAAGCAACCCGCGCCGACTAATACAGGCAGACAAGAGCGTCCGAATGAAAGAAGACAGAATGTGTCAGTAAATAAAGGCATGCAGGAGGTTCCATCAGATAGAAGGAACAGGCAGGAGATTTCTAACAACAGAAGAACAAGCTCTCAAGCCATACATAGCAGGCTGAAGCCGCGGGAACTACCTGAAGAAAGCACTCCAAATCCGAAGAGCTACCAGTCAAAAATGCCTTTTAAACCGACAGAAATCCCGTCTCCTATTTATGGATATAATAATAGGCCGAAAGTCGAAGAAAAACCAAAAGTGGAAGTAGAACGCACGAAAATTGACAGCAGTGATTTCCTTACTTCTGTCATGAGAAGGAAAGAAGCAGCAGAACAAGCTGAACAAGCCGCTTTATGGGCAGAGCTGCAGAAGGAAGAGTCAAAAGCAAGCAATTCCTCTGAAAAAAGCGGTGCCGCAGAAATCAAACTGGAGCCCAATATTTCTAATGCAAGGGATATAGAGCAAACACCTAAAGAAATAGCCATAAATACAGAAGCTTCACAACTAAACAAAGCAACAGTTCAAAATTCAATTCCGGCAGTACATTCAAGTGAGGAAGAACTGCAGCCGGCTTTCATAATGGAAGAAACGGAAGAGTTGAATTCTTTAATTCAAAATGAACCAATTGCTAGCTTAATAGTAGAAGAAATAAAACAGCCAAAAGAGGCAGAAGAAGTAATGAACGCTGCATCGACGGTCGTTTATGAACTGGAGAAGGAACCGCTTCTTCAAGAAGAGGAACGAACCACAGCGAAAGTAGATGTGATTCTGCCACAGGAAGAGAAGCTGTATGTCGAGCCAGCAGAGGTAGTGGAGCTGGAGAAGGAACCGCTTCTTCAAGAAGAGGAACGAACCACAGCGAAAGTAGATATGATTCTGCCACAGGAAGAGAAGCTGTATGTCGAGCCAGCAGAGTTAGTGGAGCTGGAGGAGGAATCGCTTCTTCAAGAAGAGGAACAGACCACAGCGAAAGTAGATGTGATTCTGCCACAGAAAGAGAAGCTGTATATCGAGCCAGCAGAGTTAGTGGCGCTGGAGGAGGAACCGCTTCTTCAAGAAGAGGAACAGACCACAGCGAAAGTAGATGTGATTTTACCACAGGAAGAGAAGCAGTATAACGAGGCAGCAGAGGCTGTGGAGCTGGAGGAGCGTTATTCAACTAAAGCAGAGAGCAGCCTGCAGTTTGAAGAGCTTCCACTTATCGATGAGTCTGCAGTAATGCTTAAATTGGAAGAAACAGCAAATAGTATAGATGAGAAGGTAGATTTTGCTGGGAATGAAAATATACAAATGGAAGTGGAACAGTCAAGCCATTCGGAAGTATCATCTGAATGGACAGAGGAGCAACCTTCTATTGAAAAAACAGAAGTAACGGCAATGGACACGTCCGTTGTAAAACAGGAGCAAAAGGATGTGGAAGAAATTAAGGAACCACAGAATGCTCCTGTAAAGAAAAGAGCTTTACCTTTTAATGTGTTAATGTTAAATACGGATAGGAAATTCCTGGAAACGAAAAGAAAAGAACAGCAAATAAAGAAACAAGAGCAAGCTGTTCAATCAATAACTGAAAGTGCAGCAGCGTCTGAAGCAGTTTACCGAGTACAAGAGGAACAAGTAGCCGTTTCAGAGCCAGTTGTTCAAGTGCAAAAGGAACAAGCAGTGGTGACAGAGCCAGTCGTCCGAGTACAAGAGGAACAGGCAGTGGTGACAGAGCCAGTCGTTCGAGTACAAGAGGAACAGGCAGTGGTGACAGAGCCAGTCGTTCGAGTACAAGAGGAACAGGCAGTGATGTCAGAGCCAGTCGTTCGAGTGCAAGAGGAACAGGCAGTGGTGTCAGAGCCAGTTGTCCGAGTACAAGAGGAACAGGCAGTGGTGACAGAGCCAGTCGTTCGAGTACAAGAGGAACAGGCAGTGGTGACAGAGCCAGTCGTTCGAGTGCAAGAGGAACGGGCAGCAGTGACAGAGCCAGTCGTTCGAGTGCAAGAGGAACAGGCAGTGATGTCAGAGCCAGTCGTTCGAGTGCAAGAGGAACAGGCAGTGATGTCAGAGCCAGTCGTTCGAGTGCAAGAGGAACAGGCAGTGGTGTCAGAGCCAGTCGTTCGAGTGCAAGAGGAACAGGCAGTGATGACAGAGCCAGTCGTTCGAGTGCAAGAGGAACAGGCAGTGATGTCAGAGCCAGTTGTCCGAGTACAAGAGGAACAGGCAGTGATGTCAGAGCCAGTCGTTCGAATGCAAGAGGAACAGGCAGTGGTGTCAGAACCAGTTGTCGAAGAGCTGCCGTATTATGTTTTCCCGGAGGATGAACTTTTGAGCCCGCCGATTTATAATACAGAGCATGATGGCTGGATAGAAGAACAGACGGAGCTTTTGAACCATACTTTTAAAAACTTCAATGTTCATGCAAAAGTGGTGAATGTTACGCAAGGGCCATCTGTTACAAGGTATGAAGTACAGCCTGAGCCTGGTGTTAAGGTCAGCAAAATCACTAATCTATCCGATGATTTGAAATTGAGCCTAGCTGCTAAAGACATTCGGATTGAGGCGCCAATTCCTGGGAAGCATACAATCGGAATCGAGGTTCCTAATCGTACGAGCAGACCTGTTTTGCTGAGTGAAATCCTTAATAGTGAAGAATTTAAAGATTCTGCTTCCCCATTGACGGTTGCTTTAGGACTTGATATTTCCGGCAAGCCGATTGTCACTGATTTGCGCAAAATGCCGCATGGGCTAATTGCAGGAGCAACAGGATCTGGTAAAAGTGTTTGTATCAATACGATGCTTGTAAGTCTTCTGTATAAGGCAAAGCCAGAAGACCTGAAGCTGTTACTCATTGATCCAAAAATGGTAGAGCTTGCGCCATATAATTATATTCCTCATTTGGCTAGTCCTGTTATTACAGATGTGAAAACAGCTACAGCTGCATTAAAATGGGCTGTTGAGGAGATGGAGCGGCGTTATGAACTGCTTGCACATGCAGGTGTAAGGGATATAACGAAATTTAATCAGCTTGCTGAACAAAACCAGCAATACGCACAAAAGCTGCCGTATATTGTTATTATTATTGATGAGCTTGCCGATTTAATGATGATGGCCCCTGCAGATGTAGAGGAAGCCATCAGCAGGATTGCTCAAAAGGCAAGGGCTTGCGGCATTCATTTGCTTATTGCCACACAGAGACCGTCTGTAGACGTTATTACAGGGCTTATAAAAGCAAATGTACCGACACGGATAGCATTTTCTGTATCATCTCAAATTGACTCAAGAACAGTTATTGATATAAGTGGTGCAGAAAAGCTCCTTGGAAAAGGGGATATGCTTTTCTTAGAGAATGGGACATCAAAGCCAGTTCGTCTACAAGGAACATTTGTTTCAGATGAAGAAATTGACCAAGTCGTTGCACATGTAAGAAGAGAAAGAAAGCCAGATTATTTATTTGAACAAGAAGAGCTATTGAAAAAGGTGCAAATGTCAGAAGATGAAGATGAGCTTTTCTATGAAGCGTGCGAGTTTATCATTGAACAAGGCGGCGCATCTACATCAAGTCTTCAAAGAAACTTTAAAATCGGCTATAATCGAGCAGCACGACTAATTGACATGATGGAAAAGCAGGGGTATATTTCAGAGGCAAAAGGCACAAAGCCTAGGGATGTACTTATAACAGAAGTGGAGTTTTTACAGCTCCATGACACAGAGCAGCATTAATTTTTGGGAAACTGCATGTATCACTAATATAATTCCTTTCCATAGGGAATATGATTGATACATAGTTTTTCTTATTAAAAGATGGTATAATGAATAAATGCGAGTAAAAAAGGAAAAAAAAGTTAAATCTACCCCGTTTGGATATTTTCCTCTTCTAAAAGGTCTTTAGGAGAAAAATATTTATAAACGGGGTCCATAGTGGAGAAATTTATGCTATGAGCAAATTATAGGTTCATTTCATATACTGTGTAAAAGATATACGATAGTTGGAGGTTCTTTTATATGACTATTTACCACTTCGTAGGTATTAAAGGGTCAGGGATGAGTGCACTTGCACAAATCCTGCATGATATGGGTTTACAAGTTCAAGGATCGGATGTAGAAAAGAGATTTTTTACACAGGTGGCTTTAGAACAGTCAGGAATTAAAATTCTTCCTTTCTCAAAGGAAAACATTCAGCCTGGGATGAATATTATTGTGGGAAATGCTTTCCCTGATACGCATGAAGAGGTTGTGGAAGCTAATGCATTAGGTCTTCCAGTTGTCCGCTACCACCGTTTTTTAGGCGATTTTATGAAGCAGTTCACAAGCGTTGCAGTAACAGGTGCACACGGAAAAACATCAACAACAGGCTTGCTTGCGCATGTTATGAAAGGTGCAAAGCCGACAGCCTATTTAATCGGAGATGGAACAGGAAGAGGAACAGAAAATGCAGAGTACTTTGCATTTGAAGCATGTGAGTACAGACGACATTTCTTATCGTACTTCCCTGATTATGCGATCATGACAAACATTGATTTTGATCATCCTGATTATTTTGCTAATGTCGATGATGTCTTTTCTGCATTCCAAGAAATGGCTTGGCAAGTAAACAAAGGAATCTTTGCTTGTGGTGATGATGAACAGCTCCAGAAAATTCAAGCAAAAGTGCCTGTAGTTTTTTATGGTTTTGATGATGAAAATGACTTCCAGGCAAGAAATGTTGTGAAGACTACAGAAGGTACAACGTTTGAAGTATATGTAAGAAATACTTACTACAATACATTCTCGATTCCGACTTTCGGAAACCATAATATCTTAAATGCATTATCTGTCATTGCCCTAAGTCATTATGAAGATTTAGATGCAAGTATTGTGCAAGAAAGACTTATGTCATTTGAGGGTGTTAAGCGCAGATTCTCTGAGAAGCGCATTGGTGAGCAAGTAATCATTGATGACTATGCGCATCATCCAACAGAGATTAAGGCGACAATTGAAGCTGCAAGACAGAAGTATCCAGACAGAGAAGTAGTGGCTGTTTTCCAACCGCATACCTTCTCTAGAACACAAACCTTCTTGAATGAATTTGCAGACAGTTTAAACCTTGCAGATTCTGCTTATCTTTGTGAAATTTTCGGTTCAGCTCGTGAGAACCATGGCAAGCTGAGCATTGAAGATTTGGCAGAAAAGGTACCAGGCAGCAAAATCATTTCAGAAGAAAGTATTGAAGCATTAAAAGCTCATGAAAAGGCAGTTATCCTGTTTATGGGCGCTGGCGATGTTCAGAAGTTCCAGGATGCTTATGAAAAATCATTAGTATAAAGTAAAAAAGATGCTGAGTAAATCAGCATCTTTTTTTTATCTATTATTTTAGATTTTCAGGATTCAGTGCTTCCAACTCAGGTATCACAAATCTTCCGTCTTTTCTAATTAGTACACCGTCAAAGGAAATTTCTCCTCCGCCGTAATCAGGTCTTTGGATGTTGACCATATCCCAATGGATATTGGAATGGTTGTCATTAAATGCATCATCATAGCATTGTCCTGGAGTGAAATGGAAGCTTCCGTCAATTTTTTCATCAAACAAAATATCCTGCATTGGGTGAAGGATATATGGATTTACACCAATGGCAAATTCGCCGATAAATCTTGCTCCATCATCCGTATCAAGAATTGCGTTCAAGCGTTCTGTATCATTGGAAGTAGCTTCAATAATTTTTCCATCCTTGAATGTCAGCTTAACCTGCTCAAATGTAAAGCCTTGGTATGGAGATGGTGTATTATAAGTAAGTGTTCCATTAACAGAATTGCGCACGGGAGCTGTATAAACTTCTCCATCAGGAATGTTCATTTGTCCTGAGCATTTTATTGCAGGTATATCCTTTATAGAGAAAGTTAGATCTGTTCCAGGACCAGTGATTTTAACTTCGTCTGTTTTATTCATCAAGTCAACGAGATTGTCCATCGCTTTATCCATTTTGCCATAATCAAGGTTGCATACATTAAAGTAAAAGTCCTCAAATCCGTCTGTGCTCATTTTAGCAAGCTGTGCCATTGATGGGCTTGGGTAGCGAAGCACAACCCATCTAGTTTTTGGAACGCGGATCTCACGATGAACTTTTTTGCCGACAGTAGCACCCTCAATTTTCATTTTTTCTGCAGGCACATCAGCATGCTCATTAATATTATCTCCCGCACGAAGCCCGATATAAGCATCCATCTGGCTCATCACATTTGCTTCAAAGCTAGCCAGCATCTCATATTGCTCCTCTTGTGCGCCTAAAAGCAATGCTCTGTTTACATCATTATCCTTTAAGGACACAAAAGGGTATCCGCCTACTGCATATGCTTCTTTTACAAGTGCTTTGACAAGCTCCTTTTGCAAACCAAAGTTTTCAATTAGGACTTTTTCACCCTTTTGCAATCTGATCGAATAATTAATTAAATTTTTAGCTAACAGCTCTATACGTGGGTCTTTCATATAATGCCTCCTGTATTTTTAAAAGATTTTGACACTTCGCCATATGTAGAAATTGTTGAATTGTCTTGTATGGTCAACCATTTTATTGTACCCCAAAAAATATTTTTCTTAAATAATATTGTGTAAATTTAACCAAACTATTGATGCGTTTTGACACGAAAGTTATAGGATGAATTTACCTGTTTTATTTGTTTCTGGATGTTTTTCCAACTATAATAGAAGAAAGGTTTAGGCATTAGCCAAATTGGGAAAAACAATGAAAAAGCGGAGGTGTAGCTGTAAATGATTATCATTTTATATTGTAGTGTTGCATTAATTGCCATTGCTTTCACTATTTTGGTTGTGTATGTTGCCAGAACATTGAAATCGTTACATATCACTCTTGATAGTGTCTCAAAGACATTAGTTGGTCTTGAAAGACAGCTTGATGGGGTTACAAAGGAAACGACTATCTTGCTGCATAAAACAAATGAGCTTGCTGAGGATATTCAGCAAAAATCAGAAAGCCTTAATGGTGTGGTTGATGCAGTGAAGGGCATTGGCACTTCAGTAAGAGGATTCAATGATTCTATTCAAAACATCAATCAAAATGTGGAGCAAAAGCTTGTGCACAATCAGGACAAGATTGCCCAAGTGCTTCAGTACAGCAAGATGTTCTTTAATATTAGAGATCAATGGAAAGCTAGAAGAGCAGCAGAGAACGGCATAAAGGTAAAAGTAAAAGCACATTAAACTTTTTAGGAGGGATAATGATGACAAGAGAATACGAAACAACAGTCGTTGAAAATGAAAGTTCAGGTGGAAAAGACTTTTTAATTGGTGCAATTGTAGGAGGAATTGTTGGAGCTGCAACAGCCCTTTTCCTCGCTCCAAAGCCTGGTAAAGAACTGATTCAGGATCTTAATCAGCAAGCCGGTATCCTGAAGGAAAAAGGAATTGAGCTTTCTGGAACAGTGAAGGACAAAGGCACAGAATATATCAGCATTGCTAAAGATAAGACTGGCAGCATAGGCAGCACTGTTTCCAAGCATTCAAACGATTTAATGGGCAAGGTGAAAGGCTTAGGTAAGGATGAACAGCAAACAGAAAATGCTGTTGCCGCTGGAGCTGAAAATGATCCTTTTCAACATGAGTACGATGAGATTCAAAGAAAGCTGGAAGAAACGAAAAAAGCTTTTGATGAAACAGAAAGCAAATATAACCAATAATAATAGGACGCCCCAATTATGGGGCTGCCTTTTTATGTGATGATAAAACCGGAGGGATATTATGAAAAAGATTGAAACAGTTGAGCAGTTTGAAGAAATTTTGAGCAACAATAAAACAGCATTCATCGTAAAGCATAGCCTGACATGTCCGATAAGTGCAGCAGCATTTGACGAATACAAGCAATATGCGGATTCAAATTCAGAAGTGGATACTTATTATTTGGCTGTTCAAGATGCACGACCACTTTCTAACTATATCGCGGAAACATTTAATATAAGACATGAGTCGCCGCAAGCACTGCTGTTTTCTGATCGTTCTGTCGTGTGGAATGCATCACATGGTGGAATTACCGTTAATTCCCTTAAAGAAGCAAGCATTAAAGCATAAGAAAAAGGATGGCATATTGGTTTTCTCCAATATGCCATCCTTTTTTATGTTGCAGGAACCTTCCATTCAATGGAAAGCTCATCCCCTTTGTTAATAGGAGTTAAAAAGGTTGCAGCTTCTCCATTTTTCAAAAGCTCAAAGCTGCCTTGCTTATCCTTTGGAATGTCAATTTGCACATAAGCAAATAAATCCTGGAACAGAAATCCTTCAAATGGTTTTTGCTCAATTTGAATTTTTTCATATGGTGGAACCTTGTCATCCAGTTTTAAAGCATGCCCATTTCTTGTCACCTGGGCAAGCTGTTTAGTAAGTGTGAGCTTTTTGCCGTTAAAGGTGACAGGGAGGACTTGGTATAATAGCATCTGTCTTCTTTCCGCCAGCTCGGTCACTGTTGGAATTACTCTTTTTTCGATGAGAATTTCATCGGCGCTTTCAAAGCTGTGAGTTAATCTAGAAGGAAGTCCATTACGAAAAATCTTTCCAGAAAAAGCAGGTATGATTGTATCCTTATCGTTTATTTTAATTTGATATGGGCGCAGCTCCTCCAAATAGTCGTTTAACTCCAGCGTTTCAAGGAGCTCCTGAAGTGTTTTGACAGTCAAGACATTGATTTCATCGCGATCCTCAATCCAGGCTTCATGTGAAGCTGCTTTGCCATTACATAATAGTTTAGGCTGAATGGTGTATTCCTTTCCATTAATACGAACAACTCTTCCATTGTCTAAATCTATTAAGCTTTTTATTTGAACTTGTGTTGGCTCTCCATCCTTCCCTTTAAAGACTTGCAGGCTTTGTCCGTTTTCGACAAGATCATCTAATGAGCAGATTTTGCCTTCCCGTTTTATCACAGGACCTTCCCCATGTGAACCAGGAATGGTTATTTTCTGTCCATTTAATGAAATGATTTTTGCCATCCCTGGCTTGCCGTATAATTTGGAAAGGGATAAGCCTGAGGCAAGCAGACAGTCGCCAATTGTCAGTTTATTGACCTCAAATAGTCTGATAGGCTGTTCGTTTACATATACAGTCTTATACTGCACAGGAGATTTCTCGGCTGCAATAGCTATTCCTGCTGGTGTAACAAGCTCTGGCCCTTTAATGGAAGGGTCCTTAAAGGTAATATTGCTAATGGCATCAATTCCTCTGATTGCAACACGGTTTGCAGGCAAGTTCAGCATGTCTGCGATTTTTTGTTGAAGGGCAGGTGTTTGGCTGCCTCCGCCTACAAGCATGACAGCCTTCGGTGACTGGTGGTTATTTAACAATAAAATCTCCCTGCAAATAGCATCTGCCAGTTTATCAAGGGCAGGTGAAATTTGTTCAACAACTTCTGCCCTGCTTAACTCTGTTGAAAAGCCAAGAATATCAGTAACTGTTATTTGCTCCAGCTCTGACAGTTGTTTTTTTGCTTCCTCTGCGAGCGGGAAATCTAATAAATATTGGTCACTGATTGCTTCCGTAATTTCATCCCCAGCAACAGGTACCATTCCATATGCAATAACGGTTCCCTGATCTGTGATGGCAATATCAGATGTGCCTGCTCCAATATCGACAAGAGCGACATTCAATCTTCTCATAGATGGGGGAATTAATACGTTGATGGCAGCAATCGGCTCGAGTGTCAATGCTTCCATTTCCAAGTCCGCCCTATGCAAAGCGGCAATCAATGATTCAACAACAACCTTTGGCAGAAAAGTAGCGATTATTTCAACTTTAGCGATACTGCCTTGCTGGTCAATTAAGCTTCCCATTTCTTGCTCATCAAGTGTATAACGAAGGACAGAATAACCAACACAGTAATAAAATTGACTGTTTTCCCGGCTGTTTTTCTCCGCTACAATACTTTGGGCTTGTTGCACAGCAGCAAGCTCCATATGTAAAATATCCTGATTTGTCATCATCGGCTTGCCCTCTATCTCAACAGCGTAAGCAGCCTTTTCCGTTTTTAATGCTCTGCCTGCAGCAGCAACACTTACTTTTCGAAGAGGACCATGCCTTTCTTCCATTTTTGATTTTATTTCTTGAATGATTTTGGCTACTGCAAGCACATCATGAATTTGTCCATCAAGCATGGCTCTTTCTTTATGCTCAATGGAAAGAATGTCTGCAACATGATAATTATTATCTAGCACTTCCATAATGATGCCCACTACAGAACGAGTACCAATATCTAATGCAAATAATTTATCTTTATTTTGCAAAAAATACACCTTCTTTTGTTTAAATAGTAATGATTTACTAGAAATTTCATAAAAATAAAGAATAAAACACTTTAGTGCTTAAAAGCGTTTAATTAATAAAGAAAACTCGTGACATTGGAATAAAGTTGTTTTATAATTAACCCAATTAAGAGAAATGTAACATATTTTTAAGTTGGTATAAAGACTAATACACAATTGACCAAACAGGCTTTTAGTAAAGTGAAAATAGTTTGGTTTGTTGATTGAAGGGATGATGGAGAAAGTGAGCAATAAAGAATTAGAAATGCTTCGTGACAGAATTGACGAGTTAAACTTAGAAATCTTAGAAAAGATTAATGAAAGAGCTAATCTTGTTCAAAAAATAGCACAAACAAAGGTTACGCATGGAGCACATCGCTATGACCCGGTAAGGGAGCGTAAAATGCTTGATGACATTTTAGCAAAAAACGATGGGCCATTTGATAATGCAACAATTGCTCATTTATTCAAGCAAATTTTCAAAGCAGGCTTGCAGCTGCAGCAGGAAGATGACAGTAAAGCACTTCTTGTTTCCCGCAAGAAGAAACCGGAAGATACAATTGTTGATATTAGAGGCACAAAAATCGGTGATGGTGCTCCTAAATTTGTTTTCGGTCCATGTTCAGTGGAATCATATGAACAGGTTGCAAAGGTTGCTGAGAGCGTAAAGGCAAAAGGTTTAACATTGCTTCGCGGAGGAGCATTCAAACCAAGAACTTCTCCATACGATTTCCAAGGGCTTGGTGTGGAAGGGCTAAAAATACTTAAGCGAGTTGCAGATGAGTACGATCTTCGTGTAATCAGTGAAATCGTTAGCCCACAGCATATTGAAGAGGCGTTGGATTACATTGACGTTATTCAGATTGGCGCAAGAAACATGCAAAACTTTGAACTGCTGAAAGCAGCAGGAAGTGTGAAAAAGCCAATATTGCTAAAAAGAGGCTTAGCAGCAACAATTGAAGAATTTATTAATGCAGCAGAATATATTATTTCCCAAGGTAATGACCAAATCATACTTTGTGAGCGCGGTATCCGCACATACGAACGTGCGACAAGAAATACCCTTGATATTTCTGCAGTCCCAATTTTAAAACAAGAAACTCATCTTCCTGTATTTGTTGATGTAACGCATTCAACAGGCAGAAAAGACTTGCTGCTGCCTTGTGCAAAAGCAGCACTTGCAATTGGGGCAGACGGTGTTATGGCAGAAGTACATCCAGATCCTGCTGTAGCATTATCAGATTCAGCACAGCAAATGGATATCCCTCAATTCGATGAGTTTTATAAATCAATTCTTGAATCACCATATGTAAGAGCATAACAGGAAACAGATGGAATTATTCCATCTGTTTTTTTGTTTAAATGCTATTATGTATATGATTAAGCAAATATGTCCATAAAAAGAGTAGTATCGTGTATCCAGGTTATTACGGGTAATTTGCATCACGATATGTTAGAATATTTAGAAATGAAAACGCTCTGTTTGTAGAGCAATGCTTAAGTAATTAAAAAAAACGGTTTTTTTGAAAAAAAATGAAAGCTTGTCATTGCGGCATTTGCAACGTTATCGTATGATTAAATACATAATTAGACAAGATTAGCTAAAATGAAACAAAAATGTTTAGGTTCTAGCTACTTGCCGTAAAATAAATATAGAGAATGTACGTTAGAAGGAGTGTAAAACATGAATATTACAATATATGATGTCGCAAGGGAAGCCAGTGTATCCATGGCAACTGTTTCCCGTGTGGTGAACGGAAACCCGAATGTGAAACCTGCAACAAGGAAAAAAGTACTTGAGGTAATTGATCGCTTAGGATACAGACCTAATGCAGTAGCCCGCGGTTTGGCCAGCAAAAAGACAACAACAGTTGGTGTTGTTATTCCTGATATTTCAAGCACTTTTTATGCAGAGCTTGCAAGAGGAATTGAAGATATTGCTACAATGTACAAATATAACATTATCTTGAGCAATTCGGATCAAAATAAAGATAAAGAGCTTCACCTGCTTAATACAATGCTTGGAAAACAAGTGGATGGTATTGTATTCATGGGCGGCAACATTACAGAAGAGCATGTTCAGGAATTTGAAAAATCTCCTGTGCCAATCGTTCTGGCTGCAAGCGTTGAATCAAGCAAAAAAATATCTTCTGTAAACATTGATTATGCACAAGCAACATATGATGCTGTAAAATCTTTTGTAGAAAAGGGTCATAAAGTCATTGCGCTTGTACTTGGATCATTAGAAGAGCCTATTAACAGCGATCATAAGCTTGAAGGCTATAAGCGAGCATTGGCAGATTCTGGAATTACTTTCAAGGAAGAGCTTGTTATTGAAGGTGACTACACGTATGAGTCTGGAATGGAATCTTTTGACAAGCTGATGGAATTAGATGAAAAGCCGACAGCTATCTTTGTAGGTTCAGATGAAATGGCAATTGGTGTCATTCACAGTGCAGAGGATAAAGGCTTTAAAGTTCCTGAGGACTTTGAAATCATCAGTTCAGACAACACAAAACTAACATTGATGGTAAGACCACAGCTGACAACAATTGTACAGCCTCTTTACGATATCGGTGCTGTAGCAATGAGATTGCTGACAAAATACATGAACAAAGAAACAGTGGAAGACGGAATTGTAGTATTGCCACATCGAATTGAAGCAAGACAATCAACAAAATAACAACAAAGATGGCTTAATAACAGCCATCTTTTTTTTGTTTTTTTTTCAGCGTTTTTTCCCATTAAATTACACCTAGTATTTAAGTCTATTGGTCTATAAAATAAATTAGTATGACAGTTGTATTACAAATTTTATAGATAAATAGAATGACTTCTAGGGGGAAACATATGATAAAACTGGTGTCAATTATGCTCATTTTTGTAGTTATTCTTTGTGCAATTCCTCAGCAAATGAAGGCTGATTCCATTCCAATGATAGAAGTGAAGCTTGTCAATTATCTTGGCAATAAGTCTTCTATTACGGTTGTATTTAATGGAGATTACACCCTTACAAATGGTACTAAGGTTAGCAAAGGTACTGAGGCTGTAATGAGCATAGTTAACAGTAGATTAAAGCTGGCAACAAAAAGTGGACAGGTTTTAATGGAAAACGAAACTAGTATAAATGCAACACCAGCACACACAGATGGAAATCTTGCCATTAATGACCGTGGTTATTATGGTTCTTTTCAATTTGTAATGGAAAAAGATACAAAAACAAATAATATATATATTCGTCCAATCAATAAAGTGGATGTGGAAACATATTTAAGAGGAGTTGTTCCTCAAGAAATGCCGGCACTATGGAGCATGGAGGCACTTAAAGCACAAACAGTTGCCGCAAGAACATATGCGTTAAAGCATAAAAATGATGCCAATATGGTTGATACAATTGCGAAACAAGTATATGGCGGGATTATCGGAATTCATCCACGCAGTGATAACGCCATACAGGAAACGGCAGGAATGGTTCTGAAATATAATAATAGCTTAATAGATGCAGTGTTTTCTGCAAGCAATGGAGGCAAGACAGAAGTTAACAGCAGTGTTTGGGGAGGAACAGCCTTGCCTTATTTTGCCGTTGTGGAGGATGCCTTTGATTTTAATCCTGCGACTAAGGATAAATTTCCTTGGGCTATTCAGCTGAAACAGCAGCAGCTTCCAGAAACGCTTGATTTAAATGACGCGAGTACATGGTGGGTTACTCAGAAGGAAGCAGATGCAAATAATCAAGTGTTAAAAAATATGAAAACATGGTTGAAAAATGAAGGCTATATTGACGATGTTAACACAGTGAAAATTATAAGAATCTCTAAGCTTGAGCTGAACGTATCTGCTTTAACCTCGGGAGGAAGAGTTTCAAAAGGAACTGTGAATATAGACTATCTAGTGAAGACAAATGAAAAGGCTGTTGAAAAGAAAACACTTGTGCTTAATGACACGGCGGCATCAAGAATTCGAGCAATGGTCGGCATTGATAAAATGCCAAGCTATTTAGTGGATGTTTCTAAAGTAGAAAATGGAAGCATCTATATACAAGGAAGAGGAAACGGGCACGGTGTAGGTCTTAGCCAGTACGGTGCTAGAAACAGAGCAGATGCTGGACAGAGCTATCAACAAATTTTACAATTCTATTTTCCAAAAGCCGCTCTTATAAAGGAATATAGTGGGATAGTAAGCTCTTCACAAGAAAATACAACTGTGAAAAAGGACACAGAAGCATCTGTTACTCCTTCTCAGGACAAAAAGGACACAGAAGCACCTGTTACTCCTACGCAGGAAAAAAAAGACACAGAAGCACCTGTTAAAATCGCTATACCTGCCAAAAAAGATACAGCTGCTCCTGTTATCTCAGCCTTTAAAGCAAGCTCAGATTATAAGAAAAATAGGAGTAAGCTATCAATGAAAATTAATAAATCTGGAAAAATGACAATTGCCATTAAAGATTCAAAAGGGAAGATTATTTCAACACTGGCAAAAAATAAAGCAGTAAAATCCGGTGTGCTTAACTTTGACTGGAATATAAGCAAGGTGGCAAACGGCACATATACAGCTGAAATGACAGCTGAAAATTTAGATGGATATAAGAAGACGATTAAACAAAAGGTTTCGATTCAAAAGCCTGCTAAAGAGAAAAAGGGCAGTGTTAAAGCAACAGTGCTTAATATGAGAGAAAAGGCAACAACAGCATCAAAGGTTATCACAAGACTAAAGAAAAAGCAGACAGTTGTCATTGTTGCACAGCAAGGCTCATGGTATAAGGTGAAATATGGTTCGAAGACAGGATATGTATCTACGAAGTATATCACCGTATTAAAATAAAAAAGACGTTCCGTTTTAACGGAACGTCTTTTTGTGCTGTGCATCAAGTATTATCGGTTTTTTCTTCTTTATTATCTGCACTAGAGTCTTCTTTTTTATTATCTGAATCATTGTTCTCTTGCTTTTTTTCCTTGGATGCTTCCGCTTTATTGTCTTCCTCTGTTTTTTTAGCAGTTGCTTTGTTCGCTTTTTTATCGTCCTCTTTTGCCTTGCTGCTTTGTTTGCTAGCTACTTCAATCTTATTGGAGTTGGAGGATTCTTTTCCGGCGATATCTACTGCTTTGACGACATAGGATCCGCTGCCTGCTTTAAAGGAGAGAGTGTCACTCGCCTTAATGCTTGCAACCTTTTTACCGTTTTGATAGACACGGTAGCCGATAACATCTTTTTCCCCTGATTTAGACCAAGCGATGGTGCTTCCGCTATTGCTGACTTTAGGAGCATTTGGTGCCTTGCCGTTATCCGTTATTTTATTGGACGGAACAACGACATTTTTTAATGCTGTATTATTACGGATTAAGTCACTTGGATCAGATACTTTAATACCAAACAGCTTTTCAATATAATCAGGATTTAATATGACTCCTGTTTCAGAAAATTCGCTTGGAGTGGAGTCTAATGCCATGTACTTTGTGTTGCCAATTTGCACATATTTTCCTGTAACGATGCTGTCATCTGTCTTATTAGGTACAGAGCTTGATTTAAATAAATCTGTTGTCACAAGTCCTGCTTTTGAACAGCCTTCAGAGGCAAGCAATCCGGAAAGCGAGCAAACAGACCTTCTTACAATCCCACCTGGCATTGTAAAGCTTTCAGACGGGTCAACAAGCTTCGAATCGACATCGTAGGCAGCATTCATTAAATCTGCCCATAAATAGTTGTTACGCATGCTGTAGCTCATTGTACCAGAGCTTACGAGTGATTTAGGTGTATCATAGCCAGTCCAAACTCCAAAGGAGACATTCGGATTTGTCGCAACAAACCAAGAGTCTTTAAAGTCCTGTGTCGTACCGGTTTTTCCAGCCCAGTCAGAGCTGAACTTCAAACGGCTTTTAACGGCTGTTGCTGTTCCTTGATTAATAACATCCCGCATCATATCAATAGTCAAATAAGATGTTTGCGGGCTGAATACCTTCACTTTTTCTGTTTTATGCTTGTAGATGACTTTGCCGTCTTTATCGACAATTTTATCAATCATATAGGCATCAACAAAGTTTCCGCCATTTGCAAAAGTAGCAAATGCGTTTGTATTTTCCTCAACTGAAACTCCGTTTGTCAGTCCACCGATAGATGTTGATCTGTTTGCATAATCACCTTCTGTTAACGTGGTGAAGCCCATTTTTTCGAGGTAATTAGCAGGCTTTTGCGGCAGAATCTGCGCATAAGCTTTTACCGCAGGAACGTTATATGATTTAGCCATAGCAACCCTTGCTGTTACAAGACCGTGAAACTGGAAGTCGTAGTTATTAGGCCAAACAGTACCAGGTCTTGCAGGGTCAAGTGCAAGCGGAACATCTGGGAGGACTGTTCCGGGAGATAGTGTTCCCAATTCAATGGCAGGACCATAAACTAACAGCGGCTTCATTGTTGAGCCGTTCGGTCTAGGGCTTGTACTATGGTTTGTTGCTTCTCTGCCATAGTCTCTTCCGCCGACAAAGCTGATAATAGCACCAGATTTATTGTCAATCAGGATTGCACCTGTTTCTACAGGCTCCATAATGGTTTTCTTTTCACCGGTTTCACTGTCTGTGACAGTTTGCGGTTTATCAGGACCAAAATACGGGTATTTATCTACTACTTCTGTAAATTTATCATAAATCTTTTTATTAATGGTGCTGTGAATTTCATAGCCGTTTTGATGGATTTGGCGATCTGCAAGTTCTGTGTACTGATCATAAAGAACCTCATCCTCTTCTAAATCCTTCGCATTATAGCCATCTTCTTTTGCAAGCATTTCAGCAATAATTTGTGTCGCTCTATTTTCTATTTCATAGGTAACCCAAGGGTATTTTTCAATTGGGCTTACAACAGGGCTCGCAAAATCCTTTGTTATATCATATGCTGCTGCTTTGTCATAATCTTCTTTTGAGATTTTGTGCTGATTGTACATTCTAGCAAGAACAGTTTTCATTCTTTCCAAGCCAGGCTCCAGATTTTCTTTGACCGTGCCATCCTGTGTGAATGGAGTATAGCCAAACGGACTTTGTGGCAGACCAGCAATAAAGGCTGATTGTGGCAATGTAAGATCCTTCGCCTCCACGCCAAAAATTCCTTGTGCAGCTGCTTGAACACCGGCAATATTTCTTCCAGATGAGTTTCTGCCAAATGTCGACACATTTAAATATGCTTCCAGAATCTCTTCTTTTGAGAAGAATTTTTCAAGCCTTAATGCAAGCAGAATTTCCTTTGCTTTTCTTTCAAAGGACACTTCATTCGTCAAAATCTGGTTTTTAATTAACTGCTGTGTTAAGGTGCTTCCCCCAGACTGTGTGGAGCTGTTGGAAACCTCCTGGAATAATGCTCTCATAATCGCTTTAGGAACTACACCATCATGTTTATAGAAGTTCTCATCCTCTGTCGAAACAATCGCATCTACTAAATGTGGCGAGACATCCTTGATTTTTACTTCTTCTCTTTCTAAATCTGTCGGCAGTTTTCCTAAATACACATTATCGGCAAAATACAGCTCGGACGTTTCTTCATAATTGTAGATGTCCTTTTGCATTGTCTTGTATGATCTTATTGGTTCTTCCTTTACAAGGGATGCAAAATAGCCTGCGCCGATTCCTCCAGCAAAAGCACCGCCGACAATTAATAAGATAATGAATATCAGAATAATATTCCAAGAGACTTCGTAAGTGATTCGAGCTCTTTTGACGGTTTTTTTATTGGTAAAGAAGCTTAGGAAACCATGGAGATAGTTTTTCCACTTCGGCCTTTCATTCATATGGTATCATTCCCCCTAAAATCACATACATTATAGCATAAAGCTATGGGCTATATGAGCAATGTTCGATAATTTCCAACCTTTTTCGCAAAAGCATTTGACATGCTTAGCTCTTTTATGGTAAAAATAACTCAAACTAATATTGATTCGTTATTGCGTTGAAGGGAATAAGTAGTTCTTTTATCACTATATTAAGAGAGCCATTGGCTGGTGTGAAATGGCATAAATAAAAGAATGAATTACCTCCTGAAGCTTCTGTTGGGAAAGCCATAAATGGCAAGTAGCAGCAGACGGTTGTTAACCGTTATCTTTTTTAAGTGGAGAGCTTTGTCTCTCAATTAGGGTGGTACCGCGCTTATTTGCGTCCCTGCATGTATATGCAGGGGCTTTTTTATTGCTTAAAAAAGATTGAAGCTAGCAAGAAAGAATCAGTTGCAAAGGAATTACGAATGGAGGAATTATGGTGAATTTATTAGAAGATTTACATTGGAGAGGTATTGTTTACCAGCAGACAGATGAAGAAGGCCTACAGGACGTCTTAGCAAATACGAAAATCAGCTTATACTGTGGTGTGGACCCGACTGCAGACAGCATGCATATTGGTCATTTACTGCCGTTCTTAACATTAAGACGTTTTCAAAATGCTGGACATACACCAATCGTGCTTGTCGGTGGAGCAACTGGTTTGATTGGAGATCCTAGCGGAAAAAGCGAAGAAAGAAATCTGCAAACATTAGATGCAATCGGACATAATGTCAAATGCTTGCAAAAGCAGCTAGAGAAAATCTTTGATTTCGACGGTGAAAATGGTGCAGAAATGGTTAATAACTATGACTGGGCTGGAAAGATGGATATCGTTACATTTCTACGAGATTACGGCAAGCATATCGGCATCAATTATATGCTGGCTAAAGATACAATCTCTTCACGATTAGAAACAGGTATTTCATTCACAGAATTTACGTATACAATTCTTCAGGCACTGGACTTCTTGCATCTATACGATAACCATAACTGTAAGCTGCAAATCGGCGGAAGTGACCAATGGGGAAATATTACAACAGGTCTAGAGCTTATCCGTAAAAACAGTGCAGAAGGCGCAAAAGCATATGGACTGACAATTCCACTTGTTACAAAAGCAGATGGAACAAAGTTCGGTAAAACAGAAAGCGGCGCGATTTGGCTTGACCCAGAAAAAACAACACCATATGAATTCTACCAGTTCTGGATTAACACTGCAGATGCGGATGTAATCAAATACTTAAAATTCTTTACGTTCTTATCAAAAGAAACAATTGAAGCATTAGAAGCATCTATGCAAGAAGAGGCTCATCTACGAAAAGCGCAAAAAGCCCTTGGGGAAGAGATGACAAAAATGATTCACGGGGAAGCAGCATTAGAACAGGCTTTGAAAATAACAGAAGCACTTTTCAGCGGAGAAATTAAAAATCTGACTGCCTCTGAGATTAAGCAAGGCTTCAAGGATGTTCCGACATACAAGCATGAAGAGGGTGACGCTGTACTAGTTGATCTGTTAGTAGCAGCAAACATTGTCTCATCTAAAAGACAGGCTCGCGAGGACATTACTAATGGTGCTGTGTACATTAATGGTGAACGTAAGCAAGAGCTGGATTATGTTCTTGGAGAAGAGGACCGCATTGAAAACCAGTTTACTGTTATAAGAAGAGGAAAGAAAAAGTATTTCTTAATTCAATACTAATAGCTACAACAAGGCTTCTTGGACTTTTTGTCCAAGAAGCCTTGTTTTTTGGAAAAGATGGATTATCTTTAAGGATTAAATTTTTGTCGTACAAGTCCCCTCCGCTGAATAGACTAGAAGCAAACATACATATGCGGAGGGATTTATGGTTACTTTTATTCCATATATATTATTGGGTGTTTCGTTAGCTGCACCTGTTGGTCCTGTTAATGCAGCACAATTGGACAAGGGGATTAGGAACGGCTTCTTTCATGCGTGGATTTTTGGAATTGGAGCATTGATTGCAGATGTTATATATATGATGATGGTGTACTTTGGAATCAGCCATTTCATTAATACACCATTCATGAAAACCTTTTTGTATTTGTTCGGTTTTTTCGTACTTACCTATACGGGGATTGAAAGCTTAATTAATTCGGCAAAAATTAATGTTTTAGAACGGAAAAAACAGGACAATTCACTGTTTAAGTCCTTTTTCTCTGGCTTTTTAATGTCGATATCTAATCCATTAACGATACTGTTCTGGCTTGGTATTTATGGTTCTGTCATGGCAAAATCGGCTGAAAGCTTTTCTAATAAAACCTTTGTTTTATGCAGCCTAGCTATTATCTCAGGGATATTATTATGGGATTTTACAATGGCACTTATTTCAGGAATTGCGAGAAGACTACTTCATTCTAATATGCTTTATATTATTTCCATTTTATCATCAATCTCCATGATTGGCTTTGGACTCTATTTTGCTTTCCAGGCATATAAAGCCTTATTTTTGTAATCGATGGTAATTTTTTGTAACAGGATAATTTCCTGCATGTATTTGTCAAATCCATGCAAAATATGTGTTGTATGATAAAATACATGCCGAAAGCGGCTTTAGGAGGAAAAAGGAATGGCAAAAACAAACGGTACTCCAATCGCAGGAAAAATCTATAATTCAGATGATTATAAAAGTACAGAGAGTGTTTCAAAAGGACTCGCCGAAACACATGAACAAACATCTGATACTTATATGGAAGGCACGGTTGATGGTTTGACGGAGAATGCTGCAGACAAAGAAAAACACTGATAAGAAAAAGCATTAATACAAAAAGAAGGCTTGAGAAGTATGAATTCAAGCCTTTTTTTGTATGTTAAAAACACTGAATATAGTATTAAAGAACTAAAAATAGCTATTGTTCATGGTTCTTTACTACTAATTATGCAGAATTAACTAAACTTAAGGAAGAAATTTTAGTAAAATTTGTAGTATGGTGTCGATAAATGAAGAAATCTTAGTCTATGTTGTATCCGTTTACCCTTGGTAAAATATATATCTGTGAAAATTACTAAAGGGGCAAACTACATATGAACATTCATTTGAATGAACAAATCGAAAAACTCAGGAAAAATATGATTTCAACAGGAATGATGAAAGGCTTCACTTCTGAAGAAACCATTTTGCTTAGTAAAAGATTGGATCACTTAATGAATATACAATTGTTGTTCCAAAATGAAACAATGCACCATAGAAATCGGCAATACTGAAAATAAAAATAGAAGGAAGATGGACATTGCAAGCACTTATTAGAAATAACAGCGATAAATTAATGACATTATATGATTTAGACAAGGATTATGTAAGAAATACTTTAAGATGGGAAAGTGATTTTAAAGTGCCTGCTAAAGGTGGAGCTATGAGAATAAAAAGTACAGAGCTCATTGAGCGACTAATAGAAGATCAGTCAAAGGATGAGATAAGGAAGCTTGTAACGATGATGAAAGCCATCAAAAAAAGAGATGCTTCTGTAAGGACATTAATAGAGACTATTGCGATAGGCTTAATAAAATAGAAATGCAGAAGACCTGAGGGGGGTCTTTTTTTTATGGAAGCGGAGCAAAGGAAAACGGTGAGAAGTCGGGAATCGCTAAAACACCTTTGCTCCATATAAGACTTATAGCCAGATTCACGAGGAATAAACTTGTATTTTTACAAACGAATTATAAATGTTTATATTATCACTGTCATGATGCTGTTTTGTTCAGCTTGTCTTTTTTTATGAGGTTAGAGGGAATATGTTGAAGGAGTCCTTGTGTCAAAGGTCTTCCTTGATTCTTTGGTAGAATCACTACTGTGTATTACTAAGTATACATTATTGCACAAACCGAACCCTGTAATCAGTTTCCGCTGACTACATTTAAATTGTATCATGGCTGCTTTTATATAATAAAGTTAGGCTATTTTAACACAAATAATCAGTTCCTCTTCACACAACTATACCAAAAATTTAGTTTCCGCGTTTTGACTACATTACAATAGTTGGGTGTTTAAAAATAATAAGTGTTCACTTACATTGTTTAGTTGGGATGGGATTTCTGTGTCAAGCACTGAAGAAAAGTAATTATTGGCATAAAAAGCGATATTTCTCCCACGTATGATAGATATCAGTCTTAAATAAATACTGGATAATAAGTTGTTTTACAAAGCAAACTAAATAAAAAAACCCCAGAAGGCGTTGATACAACGCGGTTTCTAGGGTTTGGTAATGCTGTATTAACAAATCTATTAACGAGAGTAGAACTCAACGATAAGAGCTTCGTTAATTTCAGCTGGCAATTCAGAACGTTCTGGTAAACGAGTGAATGTACCTTCTAATTTATCAGCATCGAAAGTCAAGAAATCAGGTACGAAGTTGTTCACTTCAACTGCTTCTTTAACAATATCAAGGTTACGTGATTTTTCACGCAATGTGATTGTTTGACCTGCTTTTAGACGGTATGATGGGATATCTACGCGTCCACCATCAACGATAACGTGACCGTGGTTAACAAGCTGACGTGCTTGACGACGTGTGCGAGCAAGACCTAAACGATAAACAACGTTATCAAGGCGAGATTCTAGAAGCGCCATGAAGTTTTCACCGTGTTTACCTTTCATTTTGCCAGCAATATCGAATAAATTACGGAATTGACGCTCATTTACACCATACATATGACGTAATTTTTGCTTTTCCTGTAATTGTAAACCGTATTCTGATAATTTTTTGCGTTGGTTTGGACCATGTTGTCCTGGAGCGTAAGGGCGTTTATCTAACTCTTTGCCAGTACCGCTTAAAGAAATCCCAAGACGACGAGAAAGTTTCCAACTTGGACCTGTATAACGAGCCATTGATGACTCCTCCTTCATGTTTTTATTTTGGTAAAATAAAAACAGATGCAACTAGCCTTTATGTTTATTTTGTCTTCATGTACCTTCGCCCTAGCAGCTAAGGGTTACACAATACACCATCAAAACGTGTTTTGAGGAACAAACTAAAACAAGAAAGTGATTTGCATATGCTGCAATATTTTACACAAAGAGTATTATATGATTTTACCAATGAAAAAGCAAGTAAAGATTACGAAATTCTATCCTAGTAGAAATTTACCTGTTCGTAATAAGGAAAATTTTTAACTGCTGTATTCTTATTCCAGCGCCATGTGATATAATTGTTTTAATTTACTATAATAATTGTCAGATAATTCATGCGTAAAAAATCCTACTTTCGACTTAGGTGAAAGTATCTGTTTTTTATATTACGTGTTGCGAAAGACATGAGTCTTTTCTCCTTATCACGTTTGTAAGATGGCTTTTCAAGGTATATAAGCAATATCTTAATGATAACATGGGAAAATAGAATGAATAGTTAGATGAATAGGTGATAATAGATGGATAAGCTCGACCACCAATCAATAGTAAATCTAAAAAGTCGGTTCTTCGATCTCTTTGATATAGATAGCAAAAGTTTTAATTATGAGTTAATTTTGCGGGAAATGCTGTATATTATTAAAAACTTCTTGCATGCCTCTGAGGTTACCTATTACAGTGCAAATGAGTGGAACGATGAATGGGCTGCAGAAGCATCAACAAATCCTTTTTCGACAGCAGCTATTCTTCCTTATACAGCGGAAATGAAAAATAAGCTGTTAAGTAAGGAAGTTTCTAGAAAGCCAATCGGCATTCATACATTAGAACATTATGATTTGCTGATCCCATTGAAAAACAAAGATGGTTTTTATAATTTTTTTGTTGTCCAATTAGATGGATCTGTGCAAGAAAGTAATCAAATCGGCACTGATTGCCTATATAAGCTTATCAGTGAGGAGTTTAGCTTTTATTTAATTAAGGTCCAGGATTTGCTCGAAATTGTTGCGGAAGAGAAAAGATATAAAAAGCTCTTTAAAGTTACCGAAAAATTCCACTCTTCTATGGATACAGAAGGAGTATTGCGGGCAATTATCAATACATTAAAGGATATTTATCCATCTCTCGGCTATTATCTTTTGTTGTCCCATGATAATAACACGCATGGTGATTTGCCAATCAAGGATTTAGAATACGACAGTGAAAACCTTGCTGCAATGGAAGCCTATGTAACGGGAGAAATACAGTTTGAGTATGTGAAGGAAAGTAGAAATTCCATCTTGTATGCTCCTTTAAAAGGAAAGCAAGGTGTTTATGGTGTATTGCAAGTTATCGCTGAGAATTCGGTTAAATTTCCAAAAAAAGAAGTGGAATTCATTACCCTGCTGGCAAATACAGCTGGGGGTGCTTTGGAAAATGCCCAGCTTTATCAGCAATCAAAAAAGCTAGTGTCTGATTTACAGCTCATTAATGAGGCTTCCCATCGATTAAACTCGAATTTAAGGCTTACGGAAATGATGACATATATGTCAAACCGCATTTCGATTAGCTTTGAGGCAGAGGAGGTCGGCTTCATTCTATTTTCCTCTGAGACAAACTCATTGACTGTATTAAATGGCAGCACTGATTTCTTTCGTACAAAAGCTGCTGAGACGTATATCCATTATTTTAAAGAAAAAATCAAACAAGAAAAGGATTCGTTGTTTTTAGGCGATTTCAGTATGCCTTCTGAGGAGGATGCTGTTTACAAATCGATCATGGCTGTCCCGATGATGCAGACGGGTGTTTTGAAAGGTTTTGCGATTGTCATGCATCAATTGCCGTATCATTTTTCTTTTGATACCTTTAAATTGCTGCAATCTCTTATTCATCACTCTACATTGGCCCTGACAAATTCCATGCTAAGAGAGGAATTAGAGAAGATGGTGGTTACAGACCATCTGACAAAACTCTATTCGAGAAGCTTCCTAGATGAAAAGCTGGTAAGATCGCTTGTGGAGGATGCAGAGGGCACCTTTATCTTAATTGATATTGATAATTTCAAGGCAGTGAATGATACGTATGGACATCAAGTCGGTGACGAGATTATCATTCAGGTAGCCAATATTATTATGGAAAACATAAGAGCGACAGATATAGGCGCAAGATGGGGTGGTGAGGAGCTTGCAATCTATTTGCCAAGAGTTCCTCTCCAAGTCGGTGTTTTCATTGCTGAAAGGCTTGTTGAAAAAGTTCGGGAAAGCTCTGCACCACCTGTAACCATTTCCTGTGGTGTGTCTTACTGGATGAGAAATAATGAAGAAAATTACCATTCCATCTTTAAGCGGGCAGACAAAGCATTGTATATTGCGAAAGAGACTGGAAAGGATCGAGTTGTTGTGCAAGATGCCTTTCGGACTAGCTGAAAGCTTTATATTTGAAATGAATAAAAACACCTCGAAATATTTCGAGGTGTTTTTGTATGTTCTAGGATTATTTTACATATTCCATCAATGCGGAAACAAAGATTTCTAGATATTTCCTATCTGTTTCATCAAAGCGTGCTTTTTCAGGTGAATCAATATCAAGAACACCTAGTAATGTGCCGTCTTCCTTTACTAATGGCACAACTATTTCTGATTGTGAGGCTGCATCACATGCGATATGACCTGGGAATTGATGAACATCCTCTACTAATACTGTCTCTTTGTTTTTTGCAGATGTACCGCAAACTCCTCTTCCGAAAGGAATGCGCACACATGCTGGCAAACCTTGGAACGGACCAAGAACTAGCTCAGTTCCTTCTGTCAAATAAAAACCTACCCAATTCACACGGTCCAAAAATTGATTTAAAAGAGCCGCTGCATTTGATAAGTTTGCTATTGTATTTGATTCGCCTTCAAGAAGAGCCTTCAACTGTTTAACCACCAATTCATATTGCTGTTCCCGATTGCCGTTGTAAGTTTCGACGTTAAACAAGCAAATCACCTAACTTCCTTCAATTATTGTCATTATTTTAGCAGTTTAAGAGCGAACCTATGAAAGTTTTGTCGACTTTCTTTTAAAGGATTGGCCAATATTATCAAGAAAAGTATATAGAGTCTTTTCTTTCATCGTTTTATGCTGCACAAAAATAATTATTATTCAAACATATTTTATCATGAATAGCAAGAGAAACGAGGCGATTCTTAAGATGAAAAGAAATTCAAAGGAAGCAATTGTCGAATCCGCAATTACGTTATTTAACAGGAATGGTTATGATGGGACTTCCATTAGGGATATTGCCGGACATGCAAAAGTTAATATAGCTAATATCTCTTATTATTTTAATGGCAAGCATGGTTTGCTGGAGCACTGCTTTACTACTTATTTCGAAAATTATATGGAGGTATTGGAGGCAGCTAGCCATCGTGATTTTAACAGCATGTCGGAAAAACTGAAGCATGTTGTGAGAGAAATTATTGAATTTCAGTGGCAGAACCTGCAACTGACAAGATTTGTGCTTCGAGAAGTTTCCATCGATTCCCAGGTTGTGAGAGAAATCATGTCTACTTACTATGTAAAGGAGCGATATTATCTTTTAAGCATCTTGGAAGAAGGCATAGAAAAGAAGGAATTTGCCAAACAATCTGTCCAGTACAGTATGATTCAATTAAAAAGCTTTCTAACTATGCCTTTTCTCAATGCTTCTTATATCCAAGAGGTACTCCATATTTATTTAAATGAAGCATACTTTATAAAAAAATATTTAATAGAAATAAATAGATGGATTGATGAAGTGCTTTGCAGTTCATACAGCTTAACGGTTTCTAACTAGTACATGCAGCCCTTGCCCCATATCCTTAGCTTGATGGGCATCTGAACCATATACAAGTGGAATTTGTAAGCTCAATGCTTCCTCCACAGCCCACTGTGGTGGATATGTTTCCACACATAAAGGCTTATATAATCCAGCTGCATTATAATCCAGCTCATACCCTGCATTTTTGACTTGGTGAAGTAACTCCCGGATTTTATTAGAAAAATCCAGAGTAGGCTGATATTGTTTTTGGAACTTATGAACGAGTGTCATATGACCGATTCTTGTCGGTTTGTATGGTCCTAAATCGGCAGAAATTGATTTTGAAACTGTTTGAAAATAGCATTCATAAATGCGGTCAACATTTCCATAGAGACTGACCATTTCTCCGAATAAATCTGAGCTATAGTCAAGGCAATCATACTTTTCTAAAGGGTTTTTTAAAAAATGCACACTCAAAACACTATCATCCAAGAGATGTCCCCACTTTTGTAAAAACTCTTTTGTTCCATCTTCATAACCCTCAATATAATCAATCTCAAGACCGAGGTTGATTTTCAGTTCGCTTTGAAAAAGATCCTTTACCGCTTGGACCTCATCAAAATAGGATAACAGCTGTTCTGTAGTCATACTGCTGTCCTTTGTAGGAGCAGTATCTTCAAACCCTTGCGGTAATGGTGCATGCTCTGTGAAGGTTATTTCCCCAAATCCTAAGTCTATTGCCCTTTTTATATATTCCTTTAATCCATCTTTTGTACCATGTGGACAAAAGGGAGTATGTATATGACCATCTCTTTTATACATGAGTTTCCTCCTTCATTATGCTTTTAACTCATTATACATTTTCTCGTTTAAATTACGGACATCCTTTTTGTATGTATAGATATAATTACCGCAACAATTAGCTTTGAAAGAGGGTAATATTGTCTAAATAGGTTTGCCAGAAGCAATAATGTTTGTCTTACGTACATTCACGTAAGAAAACAGTGGATAGGATAATAACAATTTTTCTTAAAAAAAAATAAAATATTAGTCAAAAATTGTCGTTTACATGGTATCATAAATACAAATATATAACCTTTACATATTGTATGTATGTTGAAATAAATTTGGTCGGTGTAGGAACAGGGGGCTTCAAATGAATTACATAATCGGATTAGTAGGCATTTTGATCTGCCTATTTGCAGCAGGATATTTTATTAGAAGAAAATATTACGGGATTGTAGATGAGCTTGAAAGCTGGAAAATCGATATTATGAATCGGCCGGTATTAACTGAGCTTTCTAAGGTAAAGAAGCTTAACATGATTGGGCAAACGGAAGAGCTTTTTGAAAAATGGCGTGCTGATTGGGATGGAATTGTGGCAGATCAACTGCCTGAGCTTGAAGAGCTTTTGTTTGATACGGAAGAATCTATAGATAAATATAAGTTTGGAAAAGCAAAAGAACTGCAAAAAGGTATTCGCGTTAAATTGGAATCAATGGAGCGCAGCATTGAGACAATGCTTGAGGAGCTTAACAATTTAATCGGCAGTGAGGAAAAAAACAGAACTGAAATAGATGCTTTGAAAGAATCTTATCGGGAAAGCAAAAAAACATTGCTCGCTCACAGACATACTTTCGGGGATACAGAAAGTAAAATTGAAGAGATGCTGCAGGAAACTGCTGTTAAGTTAAAAGAATACGAGGAAAAAACAGATAACGGTGATTATCTGGAAGCTAGAGAAATTATTCATGCGATTGAAAAGCTTACAGAAAATATCCGCTATTTAATTGAGCATATTCCTCCATTGCTGATTGAGTGTCAAACGAAGCTTCCTGAACAGCTTAACAATCTGAAGGAAGGCTATGCAGATATGCTCGAACAAGGATTTATTCTTGAACATATTCAGCTTGAAGCAGAAGTGGCTGAAATTGAAGAAGAGCTAGAACAAAGCAAGGAGTTGCTTAATGATGGCAAGATAGAGCAAGTTCAGGCTATCATAGCAGAAATACAGGAGAAATTGGATCTTTTATATGACTTGCTTGAAAAAGAAGTAATGGCAAGGAACTATTGGAATAAGAATTTAGATCCTGTAAAAGCAATTTTGGATGAAATTAAGGCTGGAAATACTCGTCTTCAAGAGGAGGTTTCCTTGCTGCAACGAAGCTATAATTTGAATGATGAGGATCTGGAGCTGCAATTTAAGCTCGATAAACGTTTGAAGCTGTTATATAAGCAATATGAAGTGCTTGAGCATAAGCTTTTAACAGAGTCTGCTGCACATACTATTTTGAGTGAAGAACTAAAAAGTCTCAAACAACAGCTGGAGAGTGCATCACAGGAACAAGAAGAGCTGTTTGATAAGCTCCATGCTTTACGAAAAGATGAAGTTATTGCACAAGAAAAGATGACAGAACTCTCCAAACAAATGGCAAATGCGATGAGAATGGTTGCTAACAGTAACTTGCCAGGTGTTACTTCTGAATATAACGAACTGGCAGAAGAGACACAGGCAGCAATCGCGAAATTAAAGGTCGTACTGCAGGAAGCACCGCTAGACATGCCGACAGTTCAGCATTTGGCTGATCATGCAGAGCAAGTAACAATAGCGCTTGTGCATGCTACAGAGGAGCTAGTTGAAACAGTGCTGCTGGCAGAAAAGGTTATTCAATACGGAAACAGATACCGTCGCAAATACCCGCAAGTGGAAAATTCTCTTGCAGAAGCAGAAATGCTATTCCGTAAATACAGATATAAAGAAGCATTAGAGCATGCGGCAGCAGCTGTGGAAGAAATCGAACCTGGCAGCATCCAAAGGATGGAAGCATGGGTTGCTGATTTGAGAGAAAAGGAATTGAAGTAATGAAAAGATAGCCTTGCAAGGCTATCTTTTTTTTGCAGATTGCTCAAACCAATTTTAAGTAGAGGCATAGCTCAACTATATTTTCAAATAATGCTTACTATGATACCATAAAGTGCTGGAGTTCTTATTTAGGAGGGGCTTATGATATATTTAGATAATAGTGCTACAACAAAGCCGTTTCCAGAAGTGATTGAATCATATACAGCAGTTGCAGCAAACTACTTTGGTAATCCCTCTTCCATCCATCGGTTGGGGATGGAGGCAGAAAAGCTTTTAATGCAAGCAAGGGCACAGATTGCCGCACTCTTAGAGGTTAAACCGAGTGAAATATACTTCACTTCTGGCGGGACAGAAGGAAACAATATGGCTTTAAAAGGAGTTTCAAGCCTTTATAAGACAAGAGGAAAACATATTATCACGACAAGGATTGAGCATGATTCAATAAAAAGGGTGATGGAGCAGCTTGAGCAGGATGGTTTCACTATTACCTATCTTCCAGTTGATGAACAAGGCTTTGTAGCTGTCGATGATATAAAAAAACATATACAAAATGATACTATCCTAGTATCGATCATGCATGTCAATAATGAAACAGGAGCAATCCAGAACATTGCCGAAATTGGGGAGCTTTTAAACCATTATCCAAAGATTCTTTTTCATGTCGACGGTGTACAAGCTATTGGGAAAACTCCACTTTCATTTAAGGATCATCATATAGATTTATATACAATGTCTGCCCATAAATTTCATGGCTTAAAGGGTAATGGCATTTTGTATGCAAAAGAAGGCCTGCTCTTATCACCCTTGCTTGCTGGAGGAGGACAAGAGCGTAATATGCGCAGCGGGACTGAAAATGTGGCAGGAGCTGTGTCTACAGCTAAAGCTTTAAGAATGCAAATGGAAAACTACAAAATGCATTTTAGTAAAATACAGGAGCTTAATAAGTTTATCCGTAAACAATTGGAAGGCATGGACGGAACAATGGTCCATTCTCCGGTTCACAGTGTACCGCATATTATTAACTTTTCGGCAGAAGGGATTAAGGCTGAGGTACTTATTCATGCACTTGAAGAAAAAGGTATCTTTATTTCGACAACAAGTGCGTGTTCATCTAAGACAAACACAGTAAGTAAAACATTATTGGCAATGGGTGTGCCTGAGCATATTGCAGAAAGCTCTTTTCGAATTAGTTTAGCTTATGAAAATAATAAAAAAGAGCTGGAAGAAGCAATGACTGTATTAAAGGAAACTATCCATTGGCTAAGAGGGGTTATGAATAAATGAAGTATGATCGTATATTAATACGTTATGGTGAGCTTTCTACTAAAGGAAAAAATAGAAAGAAATTCGTTGATAAATTAAGAAATTCTATTGCAGATGCATTAAGCAGCTTTTCAGGAATCAAAATAGACGGACAGCGGGATCGTATGTATGTTGTTCTAAATGGGAATGAAGCAGATGCTGTCGTTCATTCTTTGAAAAACATTTTTGGAATTCAGTCCTTTAGTCCTGCTATTAAGGTGGAAAGAGATTTAGAAGTACTGAAAGATGCAGCATTAGAGCTTGTCACTTCTATCTATAAGGATGGAAATACGTTTAAAGTGAGTGCCCGCAGATCGGACAAAACGTTTTCTCTTGATACAAATGAACTGAATCACTTTTTTGGTTCTCATATTCTAAAGAATATCCCTGGTATTAAGGTAGATGTCAAAAATCCAGATATTACACTGCAGGTTGAAGTAAGAAGTGAAGCTGTTTATCTATCGAGCGAAAACTTTGCTGGTGCAGGCGGATTGCCGACAGGTGCAAGCGGGAAAGCGGTACTTATGCTGTCAGGCGGGCTGGACAGTCCTGTAGCAGGTTACTTGTCCATGAAGAGGGGGCTTGAATTGGAGGGAGTACACTTCTTCAGTCCTCCATTTACTAGTGAAAGAGCAAAGCAAAAGGTAGTGGACATCGGTAATGTTCTGGCCTCTATGAATGGCCGGTTTGTTCTGCACATCGTGCCCTTTACAGAAATTCAGCAGTTAATTCATAAACAGATTCCAGAAAATTATACGATGACTGCAACAAGGAGATTAATGCTGCGCATAACGGATGAAATCAGAAGAAGACAAGAAGCACTAGCAATCATTACAGGGGAAAGTGTCGGTCAGGTTGCAAGCCAGACTCTTGAAAGCATGTACGCAATTAATGCTGTCACAAGTACACCTATTATTCGCCCGTTAGTTACATCTGACAAGGGAGATATTGTAGATATTGCGAAGCAAATTGGAACATATGATATTTCCATTAGACCGTATGAAGATTGCTGTACAGTATTTGTACCTGCTTCTCCAAAAACAAAACCGAAGAAAGAAAAGGTTGAGTTTTACGAGAGCTTTGTTGATTTTGAGCCAATGATTAAAGAGGCTGTCGATAAAGTAGAAACAATCATATTAACTGGTAAACAAGAAAACAACAGCTTAATGGACAGTTTATTTTAATAATAGGATTTAAAATAAAGTGTTTATGAATTTATTGTGAACAATTACCAAAAATTAAAGTGAATGAAGTCCATGTGTATTACACATTCTATTATCAACAAGGAGGTGATACACATGGCAAACAACAACAGCAGCAACAACTTAGTAGTACCAGGAGCTGAACAAGCTCTTGAACAAATGAAATACGAAATCGCTTCAGAATTTGGCGTTAACTTAGGTGCAGAAACAACTGCTCGCGCTAACGGTTCTGTTGGTGGTGAAATCACAAAACGTCTAGTTCAAATGGCTGAACAGCAATTTGGCGGATACCAAAAATAATAAATAATATGGCTAAGAGATGAGGCGATTGCCTCATCTCTTTTTTTTGCGCAATTAGCTTTGAAAATGAAATATTTTAAAAATCAGAGAGTTAGTAGTATAATGACATAAGAATTTTTTATAGCCTAATTACTAGGGGGAAATGACATGAGTCGAGAAGAATTATTGGCTCCGGAAATATACAACTTTGTTTCCGAGATCGAGAAGTTTGCGCAAAACAAAGATAGACTTGCATTGCGCTGGGAAAATGAAAATGGAGATAAGCAGGAAATTACATACAGCCACCTTTTGCAGCAAGCAAATAAAGTGGGAAATGTCTTTAAAGCTGCAGGTCTTAAAAAAGGAGATGTTGTTTTAGTCATTGTACCAAGGCTAATTGAAGCATACCAAGTATACATAGCTGCACTAAAATTAGGCTTGACGATTTTGCCGAGCTCTGAAATGCTGCGAGCAAAGGATTTGCAGTATAGGATTACACACGGTGAGGTAAAGGGTGTTATCAGCTATTATCCATATTTGGACGAGCTTAACAAGGTGGAAGAGGTAAGTAATCTGAAAAGATTCGTTATTGGTAAGGAGGCTGATGGCTGGGAGTATTTAGATAAAGCAGCAGACCATTCCTCAGATGAACTGGAATTGACACAAACAAACAAGTCAGATACAGCCTTTATCTCGTATACTTCAGGCACAACTGGAAACCCAAAAGGTGTTGTACATACACATGCATGGGCATATGCACATCTTAGAACTGCTGCACCAAACTGGCTTTGTATTGAAGAAGGAGACTTAGTGTGGGCAACTGCAGGACCTGGGTGGCAGAAATGGGTATGGAGCCCGCTTCTTTCTGTACTTGGTTCTGGAGCAGTAGGCTTTGTTTATCATGGCAGGTTCGACGCTCACAAATACTTGCAGCTGCTTGAAAACTATGAAATCAATGTGTTGTGCTGTACTCCTACAGAATATCGCCTAATGGCAAAAGTAGAGGATATAGGTAATTTCAAGCTTCCAAGCTTAAGAAGTGCTGTGTCAGCAGGAGAACCGCTTAACAGGGAAGTAATTGACGTATTCAAGGAGCATTTCAATTTGGATGTTCGAGATGGGTATGGACAAACAGAAAATACGTTGCTGCTTGGTATTACAAAAGGAGTGTCGCTCAGACCTGGATCAATGGGCAAGCCGACACCAGGCAATATTGTCGAAATAGTCGATGAGGATGGAAATCCTTGTGCAGTAGGAGAAGTCGGAGATATCGCTGTGCATAAAGACACACCGGCCCTTTTCAAGGAATACTTTAAAGAGCCTGAACGAACTAAACAGCAGTTCAGAGGTGACTACTACGTTACAGGTGACAGAGCGAAAAAGGATGAAGACGGCTATTTCTGGTTTGAAGGCAGAAGTGATGATATTATTATCAGCTCTGGCTATACAATCGGCCCGTTTGAGGTAGAAGATGCTCTTGTTAAGCATCCGTCCGTTAAGGAATGTGCTGTTGTCGCAAGTCCTGATCCTATCAGAGGAAATGTAGTTAAAGCATTTATCGTGCTGCGTGACGGAGTGGAAGGGACAGAAGGCTTAGTCAAAGAATTGCAAACACATGTCAAAAATTCAACTGCTCCGTATAAGTACCCGCGTAAAATTGAATTTATTAATGAGCTTCCTAAAACAGCTTCAGGAAAAACAAGAAGAGTGGAGCTTAGAGATAATGAGCTGAAAAACAAAGGTTAACTTGTTCTAACTATGGATAAACTGGATTATTATCATCTATCGGTTTTTGAACAATTACCTATATAAAGTTGGAAGGAATAAGCAGCATGTATGCGAAATATATACATTGCTGCTTATTTATTTAGGAGGGAAAAATGGGAACGTTATTTTATGGTGGAACGATATACACAATGAGACAAGAGGGAGACACGGTTGAAGCTGTTTATACAAATGGCTCATACATCATTGATTACGGAAGTGTAAAGGAACTGGAAATGAAATATGGACAGGAGCTGACTGACCGTGTTCATTTAAAGGGCGGAGTTATGCTGCCAGGCTTTGTTGACAGCCATATGCACTTAATCGGTCATGGAGAAAGACTGATTCGGTTAGATCTGTCTGCATGCACCTCCAAGCAAGAAGCGTTATCTCTTATTAAGAAGTCTGCAGGAAAAACAGCAAAAGGGGAATGGATTTTTGGCGGAGGCTGGAATGAAAATCTTTGGGACGATAAAACACCATTTACAAAAGAAGAATTGGATAACGCAGTACCACATAATCCAATTATTTTGGACAGAATCTGCAAGCATGCCATTGCAGTTAATACAAAGGCTTTAGAGCAGGCAAACGTAACAAGCGATACAGAAGAGCCGTTTGGCGGCGTGATTGAAAAAGACGATACGGGAGCACTTACAGGTGTGTTAAAGGACAAGGCACAAGAGCTTATTACAAATGCCATCCCAGAAAAAAGCGATGAATATGTAAAAAATGCTTTGCGAAAAGGCATAAAGGATGCCTACAGGCTTGGTTTAACTGGTGCCCATACTGAGGATTTGTTTTATTATCACGGCTATGAAGGAACACATCGGGCCTTCAAGCAGGTAATTGAAGAGGAAGGTCTAATGTTTCGGGCACATCTGCTAATTCATCACAGAGTATTTGCTGAAACTATAGCAGCAGCACCTCAAACTGCCTACCTATCAGGGGGAGATTGGGTGGAGCTTGGTGCTATGAAAATATTTGCGGATGGAGCCTTTGGCGGACGTACAGCACTATTAAGCAGACCATATGCCGATGATCCATCAACACACGGTGTCTGCATCTTTACACAAACCCAGTTGGATGAGCTTGTGAAGCAGGCAAGAGACAACAACATGCCTGTAGCGGTGCATGCTATTGGTGATGAGGCCTTTGACATGGTTCTTAAGGCAATTGAAAAGCATCCATTAAAGGGATATGGCAGAGACAGGCTCATCCATGCAACAATGCTCCGGAAAGACCTGATAGAGCGCTTAAAGGGGCTTCCTCTCATACTAGATATTCAACCAAGCTTTGTTACTTCTGATTTTCCATGGGTGTATGATCGACTTGGAAAGGATAATATGCAATATTGCTATGCATGGAAAACATTACTTGCAGAAGGGCTTCATTGCGCCGGTGGTTCAGATGCACCGATTGAGTCTGCAGATCCTCTTGCAGGCATCTATTCAGCCGTATTAAGAACAAATCATGAGGATATAAGCGGCGATGGATATATGCCAGAGCAAGCTTTATCTGTATATGAGGCAGTGAGCTTATATACAAAAGGGAGTGCCTATGCTATATGTCATGAAAAGGACAGGGGCATCATAGAAAAAGGATATCTCGCTGACTTTACTGTGCTTGATCAAGACCTGTTTGCGATAAATCATCGTGATATTCAGAACGTAAAAGTATCAAAAACAATTATTGCAAGTGAAGTCGTTTATGAAAAATAAAGAAAATTAGAGATTAGGGAACAGCCTAATCTCTTTCTTTTTTTAAAAAGTTCGGGTTGTGAAATATCACGAATAGAATTATAATATGAAATATTTCGAAAATAGAAAGAAGAGATAAATGATGAAGGATAATCAAACGAAAACAGGAATACTGTATGCAGCATTTGCATACTTGATTTGGGGATTGTTTCCTATCTATTGGAAGAATCTACAAGGTGTTGGTGCCGATGAAATTCTGGCAAATCGCGTGCTTTGGTCTTTTGTATTTATGCTTTTACTTGTGACTATAACGAGAAAGTGGAAGAAGCTGGGGGAAGTGCTGTACAGCTTTAAAAAAAATAAAAAACAAGGTTTTATGCTGTTTATTGCCTCTGTACTAGTCAGCTGCAACTGGTTTATTTATATTTGGGCAGTGAATGCCAATCAAATTATTGAAACAAGTCTAGGCTATTATATTAATCCATTGGTCAGCGTTATGCTCGGTATGTTTGTATTAAAGGAAAAGTTAACGAAAGCTCAGTATGTCTCAGTCGGATTAGCAGCTATCGGCGTACTAATATTGACGATTTCCCATGGAAGCTTTCCATGGATCGCATTATCTTTAGCATTTACCTTTGGTTTGTATGGTTTGGCGAAAAAACTGATTTCCATCGATTCCGAAATAGGACTCACATTAGAAACAATGTTCATCACACCAATCGCCCTCCTTTACATGGTTTATTTATTTGTAAAGGGAGATCATGCATTTCTAGCAGGATCTTCGGGAATGGATGTGCTGCTGATGATATCTGGTGTGTTGACAGCAGTACCGCTCCTCTTTTTCGCTAAAGGAGCCCAAAGGATACCGCTGTCGATGCTTGGCTTCATTCAGTATATGACACCTACCTTAACATTAATTTTAGGTGTATTTGTTTATGATGAGCCATTCACCACGACACATCTATTATCCTTCGTATTCATTTGGAGTGCATTAACACTTTATTCATTGTCAAAAACAAAGCTGTTTTCACCATCTAATCATGCAAAACGAAAAGGTAGTGCTGAGGCCTAATTGCAAGGATACACAAATGAATCTTAGTAGATGATAAAAAAGGAAAAAGATGAAACATTTAGAAGTTTTATACGTAAAAAAGAGAGGATTAAAGGAGGGATACATAAAAAATGAATAAAAAAAGATGGGCCGCCCTTGGAATAGCCGCATTTATATTTGCGTTTTCCGTTGCTACAAGTCTAGTGTCAACAGCATTAACGACTGATTTCAACAGTCTCTTTTCCGACTTAATGGCAAGCGGCAATGAAGAGTTTACAGAGGATACGCTGGAGGACGGGAATGAGTTTAATAAAATAGCCGTTCTTGAAGTGGATGGAACAATTCAGGATACTGGTGACACACAATCGATTCTTTCCTCAGCAGGATACAATCATAAGGCATTTATGAAAAAACTGGATAAAGTGAAAAACGATTCAAGCGTCAAGGGAATTATTCTTAAAGTGAACAGTCCTGGCGGCGGGGTTGTGGAAAGTGCGGAAATACATGATAAAATAGTCGAAATTCAAGAAGAGGCGAAAAAGCCTGTGTACGTGTCAATGGGATCAATGGCAGCTTCTGGAGGCTATTATATTTCAGCACCTGCTGATAAAATCTTTGCGAGTCCTGAAACATTAACAGGTTCATTGGGAGTTATCATGTCCGGCTATAATTTTGAGGGGCTAGCAGAAAAGTACGGTGTTGAATTTGTAACAATTAAAAGCGGCCCATACAAGGATATTATGAGCTCCACAAGGGAAATGACAGATGAAGAAAGGGATATTCTGCAGACGATGATTGACAATTCCTATGATGGCTTTGTGAAGGTAATAGCTGACGGAAGAGGCCTGAAGGAAAACGAAGTTCGAAAAATCGCAGATGGCAGAATATATGATGGCAGACAAGCAAAGGCTTTAAACTTGATTGATGATTTCGGTTACCTTGATGATGTTATTAACTCAATGAAAACAGATAATAACTGGAAGGATGCTATGGTTGTAAGCTATAGTGATTCTGGAGGATTTGCTTCCATGTTTGGAATGACCGCAAAAAGTCTGCTGAGCGGAGAAGAAAAAGAAATGGCCAATATACTAAAGATAGCAACAAATGCAAATTCGCCTCGGCTTATGTATTTGTATGCAGAATAGGAGGCCGGAATTATGAGTATGGATATCACAAACACAGAAGTCGATTCCCTTCATCAACATAGTGATGAATCGCCTAAAGCTTGTGATTTTAACCATTATGCTGGTTTTTGGATGAGATTTTGGGCATATATAGTCGATATTATTATTATTACAAGCATACATCGTATTATTATTTATCCAGTATTTCGTTTGTTCGATCTTCCCACTGAAAACACGGGCTTGTTCTCGATGATTAACATACTTACAGCCATTGTTTTTTACTTGTACTTTGTTTTAATGACAAAATACTTTAAACAGACGTTAGGGAAAATGATTTTTGGATTAAAGGTAATACCCTTGAAAAATGAGAAATTGACGTGGGATACTGTTATTTTTCGAGAGTGGATCGGCAGGTTCATATCTGCAAGCATTTGGATTCTTTATGCTGTCGTAGCCTTTCAGCCGAAAAAGCAAGGCTTGCATGACTTGTTCGCAGATACGGCTGTTGTACATGAAAAACGAAGAAGATAATCTTATGAAAAACCTGTCAGGATGGCAGGTTTATTTTTTTTGTCTTTAACCAATAATAGTAAGGTTTGAAAGGATGTGCACATTTTGAGAGTGTTATTCATTATCGGCATCATTGCTTTATGCCTGCTGCTTTTGCTATTACTGCTTTTATTCATGAAAATCACCGTGAAAATACGATACTACCATGCAAAAGATAATGATGATCTTTCTATTGAAATTAGACTATTGTTTGGCCTTATAAGAATAAAGAAGAAATTCCCGCTGATTAAAGTGGATGATAATTCACCTTCACTTGTCGTGAAGGAAGAAACGAAGGTTAAGGTTGGCGAGGATGGGCCAAAACAAAAAGGTGATAAGAAGACAAAGCAATTTACGGCACAGGAATTATTAAATACCTTATCCAATACAAAAGAAATGCTGCATCATATTGTTGGCTTTCATCGGATTATTCGTTATCTACTCTCGAAATTTCAAATAAAAGACATTGAATGGAGTTCCATTGTCGGTCTTGGAGATGCAGCACATACAGGTGCTATCGCAGGGGCAGTCTGGGCAGTTAAAGGGGCCATTATCGGCATCGTAAGTAATTATATGAAAATGCAAAACATGCCTCATATACATATCTATCCACAATTTCAGCGCAATGTCTCAGAAACTTTATTTAAGTGTATGATTCGTTTTCGCCTAGGGCATGCTATGATTGCAGGAATTAAACTGGTTAAATATTGGAAAGGCGGTCTGCCTCATTTAAAAACAAATAATGAAGCGTCTGCCATCCAAAAATAATAATGCATAATGCAAATGGAGGAATAAACATGTCAGATCATCCAATACAAGGCTTAATGACAACTGCAATGGAAAACTTAAAGGAAATGATCGATGTCAATACGATTATCGGTGATCCTGTTGAAACTCCGGATGGCAGTGTTATATTGACTGTTTCCAAGGTAGGCTTCGGTTTCGCTGCAGGTGGAAGTGAATTCACACTGGAAGATCACTCTTTGGGTGATAATAGTGTTAGTAAGCATCCATTTGGTGGCGGTAGCGGTGGCGGTGTTTCCATTACACCAATTGCTTTCCTAATTGTTAACGGACAAGGTGTCAAAATGGTTCATCTTGATGAAAGCACGCACTTATATGAAAAGCTTTTGGATTTTGCTCCACAAGCTGTAGACAAAATCCAGCAAATGTTCTCTAAAAACGGAGACAGCCAGCAGCAGCAATCTTCAAGTCAACAACAGCAATCCAGCAAAAAGGAAGATATTGAATTTTAATAAATATAAATAGAGTCTGAAACACAGCTAGGCGGTTCGTCAGGCTAGTGTTTCAGACTATTATTTTTTTAACAGACATTTTCTTTGCAAATAGGACCATATATCCGATATGATAAACAATATACATATTTATAAAACGGGAAGGATTGAGCGTAATGCCTGCAATAACATTTAAAAACAAGCCGGTCACTTTACTTGGCAATGAAGTAAAGGTAGGAGACAAGGCTCCTGAATTCCATGTGCTTGCAAATGACATGTCTGAGATCACGTTAGACAGCTCTAAAGGAAAGGTGCGCTTGTTCAGTGTCATCCCATCCATTGATACAGGTGTTTGCGATGCGCAAACAAGACGCTTTAATGAAGAAGCAGCAAAACTGGAAAATGTGGAAGTAATCACAGTAAGTGCAGACCTTCCTTTTGCTCAAAGAAGATGGTGCGCTAGTGCCGGAATAGACAATGTAATTACTGTCTCAGACCATAAGGATCTTTCTTTTGGCAAAGCATATGGTGTTGCAATGGAAGAGCTACGTTTGCTTGCGAGAGCTACGTTTGTCGTGGATTCAAGTGATACTGTTACATATGTAGAGTATGTGGCAGAGGCAAGCAGTCATCCAAATTATGAAGCAGCTATCGAAGCGGCAAAAGCGGCAAAATAAGGAAAAAAAGTCATCGGGAAATTACATAGAAAGTCTCGAAAAGGTTTCGAGGCTTTTTCTGTGCGAATTATAAAGATATTGAAATTTACTGGAAAGACAGGTGAGGGACATGACAATTAGTCCTGTTGAACAATTATTTACCGTATTTAATGAAACAGCATCTCTGCTGCAAGAGGAATTGCAATGCACCTATTTAGAGGCATTAGCAGAAACAGGAGAAAATATATTCCAGGAAGCAATTCTGCAGGATGAATTGAGTGAACTTACAAAGAAAAGGCTGATGAAAAGCTATGAATCGGTTTCTTTAGATAAATTTAGCAAAGAAAATATTCGCAAAGGTTTTCAATTGTCTATTCTAAAGGGTATGAAGGAAAATACACAGCCAAACCATCAAATGACTCCAGACTCAATCGGAATGTTTATTGGTTATCTTGTTCAGAAATTTTATACAAAAAAAGAAATGCGTTTATTAGACCTTGCTGTAGGTACAGGAAATCTTTTGACTTCTGTGATCAACCAGCAGGGAGAAAAAAAAGCGGAAGCAATTGGAGTCGATATCGATGATTTGCTTCTCCAGCTTGCCTTTATTAATGCTAATCTTCAGGAGCAGCCAATTGAATTCTTCAACCAAGACAGTCTTGACAAGCTGTTTATTGACCCAGTGGATATTGTTATCAGTGATTTACCTGTCGGTTATTATCCAAATGATGTTGGTGCAAGTGAATATGAGCTTAAGGCAGAAACTGGTCATTCCTATGCACATCATCTTTTTATTGAACAATCCATAAATCATTTAAAACCAGGCGGATTTGGGTTCTTTATGGTTCCAAATGGCTTGTTTGAAAGTGAACAGGCTCCGAAACTTCACGCTTATTTGAAAGAAGCAGTCCATATTCAAGCAATCATGCAGCTGCCATTGACATTATTTAAAAATAAACAGGCAGGAAAAAGCATTTTGATATTGCAGAAAAAAGGGGATACTATAAAAGCACCGAAGCAGGTGCTCCTTGCCAGCATTCCAAGTTTCTCGAATATGCAGGCGATGGAAAAAATTCTTGGTCAAGTTGACCAATGGCTACAGGAAAACAAGCAGTAAATGTATGGAACAAAAAAGTGACGCCAAAAGTACATCAATACCTGTTCTACTAAAAACAGCATTTGTACTAACACAGTCTGACGCTATTATATAAAAGCTTTTTCTTGTTTTTGTGGCGAAATCATGAAAAAAACAAAAAAACAAGAAAAAAACGAAGAACTGTATCAATATAACTTGAAATGTTCCTGATACAATGTTTAAATGAGAAATTGAGAGATATTTGTCCAGTATAGTTTATATATAAAGCTGTTCAATGTCAGATTAGCACAATAAAATGTTGTTATATAAAAGGGGAGTAAAATACTTTATGGCAAAAATTATTGCGATCAATGCAGGTAGTTCTTCACTAAAGTTCCAACTTTTTGAAATGCCAAGTGAAGAAGTAATCACTAAAGGTCTTGTTGAACGTATCGGATTAAATGAAGCTGTCTTCAATATTTCATTTAATGGTGAAAAAATCAAAGAAGTAACAGAAATTCCTGATCACGAAGTAGCAGTAACAATCCTATTGAATAAGTTAACTGAGCTTGGAATCATCAAGTCATTAGACGAAATTCAAGGTATTGGTCACCGCGTTGTTCACGGTGGAGAAGAGTTTGCTGACTCAGCATTAATTACAGATGAAGTATTAGAGAAAATTGACAATTTGTCAGAGTTAGCACCACTTCACAACCCTGCTAACTTAACAGGAATTCGTGCATTCCAAAACGTTCTTCCTGAAGTGCCAGCTGTTGCTGTTTTTGATACTGCTTTCCATCAAACAATGCCTGAAAGCTCATATCTATACAGCCTTCCGTATGAGTATTATGAAAAATACGGCATTCGTAAATACGGTTTCCATGGAACAAGTCATAAATATGTTTCACAACGTGCTGCAGAAATGCTTGGTCGTCCAATTGACCAGCTTCGCCTGATTTCTTGTCACTTAGGAAATGGTGCAAGTATCGCTGCAATTGAAGGCGGTAAATCAATCGATACTTCAATGGGCTTCACACCACTTGCTGGTGTAACAATGGGTACACGTTCAGGAAACATTGACCCTGCCTTAATTCCATATATTATGGAAAAAACAGATCAATCTGCAGATGAAGTATTGCAAGTATTGAACAAAAAGAGCGGATTGCTTGGTATTTCAGGATTCTCAAGTGACCTTCGCGATATTACAGAACAAGCTCAAGCTGGCAACGAGCGTGCAGAATTGGCGTTAACTGTTTTTGCTGAGCATATTCATAAGTATATCGGTTCATACGCTTCTGGAATGAACGGTGTAGATGCAATCATCTTCACAGCTGGTATCGGAGAAAACAGTGAAGTGGTTCGTGCAAGAGTACTTCAAGGACTTGAGTTCATGGGAGTATATTGGGATCAGTCACTTAATAAGATCTCTGGTGAAGAATCATTCATCAACTACCCTCATTCTCCAGTAAAAGTTATGGTCATTCCGACTAACGAAGAAGTAATGATTGCACGCGACGTAACAAGAATCGCAAGCGTGTAACCACTACTAATAAAAAGACAATTCTTTGCAATGCAAAGGATTGTCTTTTTTTAGTTTAGGCTAATTCAAATGGTATACTAAACAGTGAGAATACATTTAATAGGGCTTGTACATAGAAAGGAGTCAATTTATGCTGACTTATAGGGAAGAAGAAGTGCTTAAGGAATTGTCCGAGTGGGAGAGAGTACTTTTTTCGTATGATAAGACCGATTTGGAAAGCTTATATGAGAAGTATGTGAGAAAAAGCATGTCATTTTTAGAAGAAAGTAAGTGGGATGAACTTTATTCCATCGTCGATAGTTCCTTGTTTCATGCATATACAATGCTTCTAAGCTCCAGCCTACATGAATACTCCAATGAACGAATGCTCTCAACAGCAAGAATATTTAATGAAAATATCACTGACATAACTGATATGAAAAAACTGACAATTGATCAGCTCCATTTTATTGGCCAGCAGCAAATGGCAAAAAATCGTCTTTATGCGTGTTTTCAAGGAGGTATTGCTGGAACAGGAGGTATCGCTGCAGCTGCAACTGACTTTTTGGCATTAATGGTAATTAATATACGTTTTTGTCAGCAAACCTCTGCCCTTTTTGGTTCACCAGGCAATACGCCGACAGAAATAATGACAGCATTAAAGGTGCTCCACGGCGCATGTCTGCCAAAAAGACTTCAAGGAAGGGCATGGGCAGAGCTGATGGAAGAAATGGAAAGGCCGAGTAATTACTTTTATGAGGGCATAGAAAATGTTGCCAGCAATGAGACGGTAGAGGTCATGCTGCAGCAGACAATGAAGATGTTTTTTATTTTTCTTTTTGGCAAAAAAACATACAAAAAAATGCCGTTTGTCAGTATGCTGATCGGTGCAGGAGCAAACTATCAATATACGAAAAAAATAACTGAATTTTCCTATAAGTATTATCAAAGACGTTACTTATATGAAAAGCTCCAGGGCAGGACCAATTAGGGAGGAAAAAGACTTTGAGCATTACCGAACATACGAACAAAAAATATACCCATATCGCATGTAAAGTGATTACTATAAGTGACACAAGAACAGAAGCAGATGACAAAAGCGGGAAAATGATAATCAATCTGCTTGAATCTGCAGGTCATCAGGTAGTGAATTATGTCATTATTAAGGATGAGAAAACAGAAATCCAACGAGAACTGACAGACGCAGCCTCAGTAGAAGCGATTATATTAAATGGCGGAACAGGTATTTCCGAAAGGGATGTTACAATTGAAGCAGTCAAACCATTATTAACGAAGGAAATTAGCGGGTTCGGAGAGCTGTTTAGAATGCTAAGCTACACAGAGGATATTGGCCCTGCAGCAATGCTGTCTAGAGCGATTGCTGGAACGCTTGGCGGGCGTGTTGTATTTGCCATGCCTGGTTCGACAGGTGCTGTAAAGCTAGGGATGAAAAAGCTGGTGCTCCCTGAGCTGACTCATATTGTGAGCGAGCTTCATAAGTAACCGGAACTTCTGAATAAGATTTTGCATAAAAGGGAGGGGAACCTCCTTTTTTTTGAGTCGTTTTTTATTAGGTTGAAAATTCTAACTCTTCTGAACTGAAAGCGGACGAAAGATAGGGCAACTGCTTATGTGGAACAGGTGTAAGGCTGATGTTATAAATATAAATTTTTTTGTATTTTTATAGAATTAATGCTTGATATTCTAAAAGAAAGTTGTTAAAGTGATTAATATAGTTTTTGAATAAAAATATAAATAAATGAATAAATATTCGTATATATAGGAGGAAAAACGCTCATGGCGAATCCAAAAATTGTTTTAGCATATTCAGGTGGTTTAGATACATCGGTAGCAATCAAATGGCTTCAGGATCAAGGGTATGATGTTGTTGCTTGCTGTCTTGACGTAGGGGAAGGCAAGGACTTGAAATTCGTTCAAGAAAAAGCTTTATCTGTTGGAGCGGTACAATCATATGTTATTGATGCGAAAGAAGAGTTTGCACAGGAGTTTGCTTTAGTGGCAATGCAGGCACACACTTTATATGAAGGTAAGTATCCTCTTGTGTCTGCTCTTTCAAGACCGTTGATTGCTAAAAAACTTGTAGAAGTAGCAGAAAAGGAAAATGCAGTTGCAGTAGCACACGGATGTACAGGGAAAGGAAATGACCAAGTACGTTTCGAGGTTTCTATCCAAGCCCTTAACCCGAACCTAAAAGTGTTGGCGCCAGTGCGTGAATGGGGCTGGTCTCGTGAGGAAGAGATTGAATATGCAAAAGAAAAAAATATTCCGATTCCGATCAACTTAGACAGCCCATTCTCTATTGACCAAAACTTATGGGGACGCAGCAATGAGTGCGGTATTTTGGAAGATCCATGGGCAGCACCACCAGAAGAAGCTTATGATTTAACAGTTAGCTTAGAGGATGCGCCAGATACACCGGATGTTATTGAAATTGACTTTAAAGAAGGTGTACCGGTAAGCATTGACGGTATTTCATACAAATTGTCTGATCTAATTCTTGAGTTGAATAAATTAGCAGGTAAACATGGTGTTGGACGTATTGACCATGTTGAAAACCGCCTTGTTGGTATTAAATCTCGTGAGGTTTACGAATGCCCTGGTGCAATTACATTAATTAAGGCTCATAAAGAGCTTGAGGATATTACACTTGTTAAAGAAGTGGCTCACTTCAAACCAGTTATTGAGAAGAAAATCACTGAGGTTATTTATGAAGGCCTATGGTTCTCTCCATTGACTAAAGCTCTGCAAGCATTCTTGCAAGAAACACAAAAGAACGTAACAGGAACTGTTCGTGTGAAGCTGTTTAAAGGTCACTCTATTGTAGAAGGAAGAAAATCTCCGAACTCCTTATACGATGAAAAGCTGGCAACATACACTTCTGATGATGAGTTCGATCATGCAGCTGCAGTTGGCTTCATTAAGCTTTGGGGTCTGCCAACAAAGGTGCAAAGCATTGTGGAAAACAACAAGAAGGTGACAGTGTGAAGAAATTATGGGGAGGCAGATTTACAAAATCTGCAGAAGAATGGGTAGACGAATTCGGTGCATCCATCTCCTTTGATCAAGAGCTTGTCCTTGAAGATATTGACGGAAGCATTGCCCATGTGGCAATGCTTTCTGAAACAGGAATCCTCACTTTAGAGGAAGCGGAAAAAATCAAGGCTGGATTGCTTATTTTGAAAGAAAAGGCAGAAAAGGAAGAGCTGGAATTCTCTGTGAAACTGGAGGATATTCATTTAAATCTTGAAAGTCAGCTTACGGAACTGATTGGTCCTGTTGGCGGGAAGCTTCACACAGGAAGAAGCCGTAACGACCAGGTTGCAACAGATATGCATTTATATTTGCGCAAGCAAGTGCAAAGCATTATTTCTTTGTTAGAGGAGCTTCAAGGAGCATTGCTTGAAAAGGCTGAAGCTAACATCGAGACAATCATGCCGGGATATACACATTTGCAAAGAGCGCAGCCAATTTCCTTCGCTCATCATTTAATGGCTTATTTCTGGATGTTTGAAAGAGACAAGGCTAGATATAAGGAAAACTTAAGCCGTGTTAATGTATCTCCACTTGGGGCAGGTGCTTTAGCTGGTACAACTTTTCCGATAGACCGTTACAAAACGGCAGAGCTGCTGGAATTTGGCAGTATCTATGAGAACAGTATGGATGCCGTTAGTGATCGTGATTTTATCTTGGAATTTTTATCAACAAGCAGCATCTTGATGATGCATCTTTCTAGATTCAGTGAAGAAATCATTCTTTGGTCAAGTCAGGAGTTCAAATTCATAGAATTGGATGACAGCTTCTCGACAGGCAGCAGCATTATGCCACAAAAGAAAAATCCTGATATGGCTGAGTTGATTAGGGGGAAAACAGGTAGAGTATACGGAAACCTTATGGGTCTGTTAACTGTATTAAAAGGACTTCCGCTTGCATACAACAAGGATATGCAGGAAGATAAAGAAGGTATGTTTGATACAGTAAAAACAGTTGTAGGTTCCTTAAAGATTTTTGCTGGCATGGTGCAAACAATGAAGGTGCAGACAGATACAATGGAGCAAGCAACAAAAAATGACTTTTCAAATGCAACAGAGCTTGCTGATTATTTATCAGATAAAGGCATGCCATTTAGAGAAGCACATGAGGTTGTTGGGAAATTAGTATTGCATTGTGTACAAAAACAGTGTTTCTTGGCTGATTTGCCGCTTGAAGAACTTCAAGCAGCAAGCACGCTGTTTGAAGGGGACATATATGAAGTACTAAATCCGCGAACTGCCGTTCAAAGAAGAAACAGTGCTGGTGGAACAGGATTCCTGCAAGTGGAACAAGCTATTCAAAAAGCAAAAAAATGCCTGGAACCGCTAGTAAAGGCATAACGAAAAGAGGCATCCAATTTGGAATGCCTCCTTTTTTATATTCCGTTCCTTACAATTAAGACATCACAAGGTGCATTACGGGCAATACCTTCGGAAACGCTTCCGATAATAAAACGTTCGACCGTATTTAATCCGGTAGCACCACAGATAATCAAGTCTGCATTATATTTTTCAGCGATTTCCCTTGGAATAACAGCTCTTGGTGAACCGAATTCAATAGCCTTTTCCACATCCGACAATCCGGCTCGCTCAGCCCTTCTTGTATACTTATCCATTAATTCCTTAGCAAACTCATCTGCCTTGGAAGCAACGGACTGATCAAATGCTGCAACTGTAGCGAAAGAACGAGTGTCAATAACATGTGCTAAAATAAGCTCAGCATCGTTTTCCACTGCAATAGAAACAGCCTTTTCAAATGCCTTTTCCCCTTGCTCTGAACCGTCGACGGCAACAATGATCTTCTTATACGCCAACCCCATATTAACAGCCTCCTTTTACTCTCTCTCTTAATTATATACCCACTGCCTGCATAACATTAACGTTAAAATGCAACAATAAAAAGGCATTTCAGGAACAGGAGGGGACAGCCATCATGAGGGACACAAAGGGAAACACAAACCTTGATTATGATGAAAACGGCCATTTGGAAGTAACGGCACAAGTGATGGAAGCTTATAATGACGGCGCCATTGACAACTTAATCATCCGCAGTCAAGAGGAAAAATAGACAAAAAAACTGACTCAAACTCCGTTTTCATACGGTCATTTGAGTCAGCCTCTCTATTATGAAATGACTTGAAGCTCCTTTGGAAACTTCGTCAAGATTTCAACACCATCTTCTGTAACATAAACATCATCTTCAATTCTTACTCCAGCAACATTTGGTACATAAATACCCGGCTCAATTGTGTAAACCATGCCAGTCTTAAGAACAAGCGGATTTGTTGAAGTTAGGGATGGATACTCATGAACACTGATGCCAAGTCCATGTCCAAGACGATGCGGGAAGTATTCTCCAAACCCTGCATCTTTAATGACATTGCGTGCTGCAAGATCTATATCCATGCATTTTGCTCCAGGCTTTGATGCATCAAGAGCCGCAAGCTGTGCCTTTAATACAGTGTCATATATATTTTTTTGGTCATCATTAATATCGCAATATGCTACCGTTCTTGTTATATCTGAACAATATCCGTCAACGACAACCCCTAAATCAAACAGAACTAAATCTCCTTTTTTGATCTTCGTACTGCCTGGGTTTCCATGTGGAGATGCTCCGTTTTTACCTGTTAGCACCATTGTTGAAAAGGACATTTTGCCAATGCCTTTTTTCTTCAGTTCATATTCAATTGCAGCCAAAACTTCCATTTCTGTTTTGCCTTCTGCAATCTCACTGCAGCCAACCTCAATCGCGTAATCTGCCCATTTACAAGCTTCACGGATTTTTGCAAGCTCTTGCTCTGATTTCACCATTCTTACTTCATTGAGCTTTTCCTCTGCAGGAAGGAAGTCAACAACTGCTGGGAAATATTGCTTTAAAGCTTCATAACGCTGAACGTTCATATGCTCCTTTTCAACGGCAATCCTTTTTGCTGAAGCTTTTTTTGCTACCTTTTCTTGAATTGCTTCCCAAGGATTATCGGTATCGCTGTAGCCGATGATGTCATATTGCCAGCCAGCATTTCTTGCATCATTTTGCTCCATTGCTGGACAGACAAGGATAGGCTCTTCCTTCGGAAAAAGAATAAGAGCTAATAGACGTTCATGCGGGTCACTGTAAAATCCGCTTAAATAAAAAATATTATCTGTTGATGTCAAGAAAGCAAAATCAATCGCTTCCTGTTCCATCCATGTTGAAATTTCCTTTAATTGTCTTTCCAAGGAATTATTCCTCCTTTATATACAAGCATTTACTATTAAATATCACTAATAAGATTATCAACAACTCCATTGCTTGTAAACCTTTAGTAGCTCGAAATAATTATTGTTAATTAGAAAAATCAACATTTTTTAAACTTGTCCGCATAGAATGAATATAAGTGAGAAATGAGGAGGCAGAAAATGAAGAAGAATCGTTATTTACTTTGTATTTTATTATGTGGAGTCCTTCTATATTATGGAGTGCCACGACTTGCTCCATATGATGCTGGAATATCAGGTGTCTTTTCCATCACTTGGCTAGCCTTTGCTATATTTGTACTGGCAGGAAATTTAACTGCATTGCTATATGCTCCTAAAGGGAAACAAGGAAGCAAAAAAACGCTGCAGCAGCTACAGAAAAAAAGAAAGATTCGTTACTATCAATAATAAAACAAAAGCTTGCCAACCCTACATCCCTAACGGCGTTTGGAATTGCCAAATGGTGGATAAAAATGAAGGGGTTTGGTAAGCTTTTTTTTATCCAAATATTATTACAGTTGGAATTTTTGTTTATAACAAATTAACAGCTTGTTTGAATTTACATTGTGAAATAAGTGTAAAATGATTTATCAGCTAAAACTGTACTAATAATTTTTTTAATAAAATTTATACTGTTATATATATAATGGATTGAATCGAAGGATTGGACATTCTATAATAATAGGTAAGAGAAAATTTGTTAAAACATATTTTTCGAAAAAATATTGAAATGAACAATAGTAAGACATTTACATAAAAACTCAAGTTTAAAGGAGGGTGAACAGTGGCGACAAAACATGAACAAATTCTTACCTATATTGATGAGCTTCCTGTCGGAGAAAAAATTTCGGTCAGGCAAATAGCAAAGGCGCTGAGCGTAAGTGAAGGGACAGCCTATCGTGCAATAAAAGAAGCTGAGAATAAAGGATATGTTAGCACGATTGAAAGAGTAGGAACAATTAGAATTGAAAGAAAAAAGAAAGAGAATATTGAAAAGCTGACATTTGCAGAGGTAGTTAATATCGTCGATGGTCAAGTTCTCGGAGGAAGGGACGGGCTTCATAAAACACTCAACCGTTTTGTAATCGGAGCGATGAAGCTTGATGCAATGATGCGCTATACTGGTGCAGGTAACCTGATGATTATTGGTAACCGCATAAAAGCCCAGGAGCATGTGCTAAGAGCAGGGGCTGCTGTATTAATTACAGGTGGATTTGATACAGAAGATCAAGTAAAGCGGCTTGCTGACGAGCTACAGCTGCCGATCATCTTGACAAGCTATGATTCCTTTACAGTGGCGACGATGATTAATAGAGCAATTTATGATCAATTAATAAAAAAAGAGATTGTTCTTGTTGAGGACGTTCTAACTCCACTTGAAGAGACTATTTATCTCAAAACAGATGATCCTGTATCAATGTGGCAGAAGTATAATGAAGAGACGCTGCATGGCAGATTTCCGGTTGTCGATGCCAATATGAAGGTACAGGGTATGGTTACATCGAAGGATATAATCGGAAAGCAAAAGGATATTCCCGTTGAAAAAATCATGACAAAAACCCCTGTTACAGTTGGCGGCAAAACAAGTGTTGCTTCTTGCTCTCATATTATGGTTTGGGAAGGAATAGAGCTTCTTCCTGTTGTTGATGAAGCGAATCGTCTGCATGGGATTATCAGCAGACAGGATGTATTAAAAGCACTGCAGATGAATCAAAGACAGCCGCAAATTGGGGAAACAATCGATGATATTATTACAAAGCAAATGAATGTTACAAAAGGGAAGCTGAAGACAGAAAATTCCTTTACTTGTGAAGTGAGTCCACAAATGACCAATCACTTAGGAACTATTTCATATGGAGTTTTTACAACCATTGTAACAGAGGCTGCAAACAGGGCACTGAGAGGGCATAAGAAAGGCGATTTAGTTGTTGAGAATATAACTATTTATTTCATTAAACCAGTGCAGATTGACAGTACAATCGAGATAGTGCCAAAAATCTTAGAGGTCGGCCGAAAGTTTGGAAAAGTGGATGTAGAGGTGTTTAACCAAGGTGTGCTTGTAGGTAAAGCGATGATGATGTGCCAATTGATTGACAGACATTAAAAGGAGAGAAAAGACAATGAAGCAAAGTATATTAGACGCTATCAAACAGTTTGATACGATTATCCTACACAGACATGTCCGCCCAGATCCTGATGCATATGGTTCGCAAGGAGGGCTTGCTGAAATCATTAAAACCTCTTTTCCTGCTAAAAAAGTGTATACAGTTGGAAAAGAAGAGGAATCCCTTCATTTCATGCGCAGGCTCGATACAATTGAGGACAGCACGTATAATGATGCATTAGTAATTGTGTGTGACACGGCAAATCAGGCGCGTGTTTGTGACTCCAGGTATACGAAAGGGAAAATGTTTATCAAAATCGATCATCATCCAAACGATGACCCTTATGGAGATATTGTGTGGGTGGACACATCTGCAAGCTCTGTCAGTGAAATGATCTATGAATTTTTCTTGTTTGGTAGAGACCAGGGACTGCAATTAAATGATGAAGGAGCAAGGCTTTTGTATGCCGGAATTGTAGGAGATACCGGCAGATTCTTGTATCCAAGCACAACAGAAAAGACATTCAATTATGCAGGGGAATTGATTACCTATAACTTCACAAGACCTGACATGTACAACCAAATGTATGAGCTTGATCCAAATATCGTGAAGCTGAGTGGGTACGTGCTGCAGAATTTTACGATGCTGCCAAGCGGAGCAGCCTACATGAAGCTTGATAAAGAGGTATTGAGCAGCTTCCATGCGATTCCATCTCAAGCATCCTTGCTTGTCGGAGATTTGGGAAATGTGAAGGGGATAAAGGCTTGGGTATTCTTTATTGAGGAAGAAGACCAAATCAGAGTCAGATTTCGCTCTAAAGGGCCAATCATTAATGTGCTTGCTAAAAAGTATAACGGTGGTGGCCATCCATTGGCATCTGGTGCGAGCATTTTTAGCTGGGATGTCGCAGAGGAAGTTATTCGTGATTTAGAAGAGCTTTGTAACCAATAAGGAAAACAAAGAAAATCCCAAGAAGTTACTGGCTTCTTGGGATTTTTCGGCTATTTGCTAGTCTGCAAATGTGACACTAAGCTCCACATAGACTGTCGTGTAAATGATTAGCTCAGAGACCTTAAATCTGTATCGTTTTTGATCTGATTCAACCACTTTGTTTTCAATTGATTTCTTTAAAAGAGCCCTGCTTTTATAAACAAGCTCCATATCCTTTGCAACAATTGTTCTAAGATCTTCTTTTATAGCACCTTCCATTTCTAAAGCGTTAAATGGTTTAATATTGTATTTTTCCTTGTCCTTGCTGTTTATCTTTACAACTATTCCTTGTATAGTAAGTTTTTCCTCGGCTTTTTTATTCAACTCAGAAAATTCCTGCTGCCAAATTTCTTTATCTTTTTCTAGGTTATGAATGGTGCTTTTTTGGTTTTTTATTTCTGTGCTGTATCTTTCCTGCCAAACACCAAACATAAACAAAAAGACGCACCAGCTTATAAAGCCTCCTATCACCATTCCAGCGAAAAAGCGTTGAAGGGAAACATTCTTATAAAATGGTGGAATTCGCATATTAAATATACTCCTGTGTAATCCATCTTAGTATTGTCGCACCTGTATGGGCGCCGCCGAATGCGGAAACGATTAAAAGAATTTGCTTGAAAAGATCCTTAGTTCCAGCATCATAAATACCTTTTTCAATCGTATGAATAGCGTCAAATGTGCCGCCGATTGCTGTGACAATTGCCCATATCCTAATCATATCCGATAATTTTGTTATTTCTGTCAAAAGAGGCTTGCCTGTCATGAATGCAGCCAATCCTCCAAGTAATGCCCCTCCAAGTACTACCCCAAGTGCAATAAAGTAACTTTCTATAAATGCTGGAAAAAACGGTTCTTGGTTCATTTAAGTCAACCTCACAGTCCCTATTATTCTCTTAGTTATACATATGGACAAACAGAAGCAATTATGATTGCCAGTCCAAGTAAAACATGAAAAAACTAAAAGTCGAAGGTGCATGACCGAATAATGGGAGATGGAGAAGGGGAGATAAGAACATATTTTCTTTTTTTATACAATACAACTATAATAAAAGGATAATAAGTTGCTGTAGTCGAACAAATAAAAGATTGCAGCAGTAATAAGAATAGCTTAAGAAAGCTTTTGTAAAAGAGTGGTGATAAATATGTCTTATGTTCATTTGCAAGTATCGAGTGCATACAGCTTGCTGTCTAGTACGGCTTCTGTTAAACAGCTTGTTACCTCTGCAAAAAGTAGAGGCTTTAGTGCACTTGCCTTGACTGATCGTAATGTTATGTATGGAACAGCAGCCTTCTATAAGGAATGTATAGCGCATAACATCAAACCGATTATTGGTCTTACTGTCGATGTAATTAGTGAAAAGCATGTAGAGTCGGCCTTTCCGCTAGTCCTGCTAGCGAAAAATGGGCGCGGATTCCAAAATCTCTTAAAATTATCGAGTGCTATCCAAACGAAAAATAAACAAGGTATTCCAATTAAATGGTTAAAGCATTATGCTGATGGCCTTTTTGCTTTTACTCCAGGATATACTGGAGAAATAGAGCAGGCATTGCTCACAGAGGACATAGAGCATGCAAAGGAAACAACTTTATTATTTAAAGGAATTTTTGCTCAAGGGCATTTTTTCTTGTCGCTCCAAAAACACGGAATCATAGCTGAAGCAGCTTTAAATGAAAAGCTGAAGCAGTTGGCTGCACAAACAGAAACAAAGCTTGTAGCAACAAATGCTGTGCAGTACACAAACAAGGAAGACAGGTTCGCACACAAATGCTTGGCAGCGATAAAAAATGGCATCACTTTAGCAAATATAGAGCCAGATGAATGGGAGTCAGACGAGCGTTATTTGAAAAGCAAGCAGGAAATGGTGGAATTGTTCAGCGACGAACCAGAGGTACTGGAGAATACTTGGGCGATTGCTTCTGCATGCGAATTCCAACCAGGAGAAAAGGTTGCAGCATTACCGAAATACCCACTTCCTGCTGGTGAAACAGCAGCGGAATATTTATTGCGCCTTTGTGAACAAGGACTGCTGCAAAGGTATGGAAATCCATCGGAAATACATATGGAACGGCTTCGTTATGAATTGAATGTAATAAACAGGATGGAATATAGTGATTACTTTCTGATCGTTTGGGATTTCATGAAGTATGCACGAGATAATGGAATTCTTACAGGTCCGGGCAGGGGAAGTGCAGCTGGTTCGATGGTTGCATATGCATTGTTTATTACAGATGTCGATCCAATTAAATATGACCTTTTGTTTGAGCGCTTCTTAAATCCGGAACGGATTACCATGCCTGATATTGATATTGATTTTCCAGATGACAAGCGGGAACAGGTTATAGAATATGTCAAAAATAAATACGGAGAACTGCACGTAGCCCAAATCATTACATTTGGAACTTTAGCAGCTAAAGCTGCATTAAGAGATGTTGGCAGGGTTTTTGGTTTAACAATAAAAGAGCTGGAGCAGCTTTCAAAGGCAGTGCCCTCCAAGCTTGGAATCACATTGGAACAAAGCTTAAAAGAATCAAAGCAGCTACAGGTGTTTGTGGCAGAATCGCCAAAAAATAAACAGATTTTCGAGACAGCGAGCAAAATTGAAGGCTTGCCACGTCATGCATCAACACATGCAGCAGGTGTTGTTTTAAGTGAGGAGCCATTAGTACAAATCGTTCCGATACAACAAGGCAGCGAGGACGTTTATTTAACACAGTACAGTATGGAACATCTGGAAGAGCTAGGATTGTTGAAGATGGATTTCCTCGGCCTGAGAAATCTCTCTTTGCTTCAAACCATACTCGATACCATTCAACGTCAGACGAAAAGACAGATTTCTATTAAAGAAGTGCCTTTAAATGATGCTGCTGTTTTTGAGTTATTGGGCAAAGGTGAAACAACCGGGATATTTCAGCTGGAATCAGATGGAATGAGAAGCGTCCTAAAAAGACTAAAACCGACAGAATTCGAAGATATCGTCGCGGTCAATGCCTTGTACCGTCCTGGTCCGATGGAGAATATTCCACTGTATATTAACCGTAAACATGGCAACGAGAAAATTGATTATTACCATCCAGACCTACAGCTGATTCTAGAGAAAACATATGGAGTAATCGTTTATCAGGAGCAAATTATGCAAATAGCCTCGAAAATGGCTGGGTTCACACTAGGTGAAGCAGATTTGTTAAGAAGAGCAGTAAGCAAAAAGCAGCGAGATGTTTTGGCAGCTGAAAAGGTTCATTTTGTGAAGGGTGCTTTGGCAAAAGGCTATGCAGAAAGCGTTGCGAATGAAATATATGAACTGATAGTCAGATTTGCTGATTACGGATTTAACAGAAGCCATGCAGTTGCATACAGTATGATTGCCTATCAGCTTGCCTATTTGAAAGCAAATTATCCGCTCTTTTTCATGTCGTCCTTGCTTACATCAGCAGTTGGCAATGAAGGGAAAATGATGCAGTATATTCAAGAACTGAAACAAATGAATATAAAGGTGCTGCCTCCGTCCATTAATAGAAGCCATTTCGCTTTTACTGCAGAAGGAAGCAATATTTTATACAGCCTTGCTGCTATTAAAGGGATCGGAGCTTCCGTCCTAAAAGAAGTTTTTCGGGCAAGAAGGCAGAAAAAGTTTGATGATCTTTTTGATTTTTGTCTGCGAACCTCCCCGAAAATTGTCAACAGAAAAATCATAGAGGCATTCATTCATGCAGGCTGTTTGGATGAGTTTGGGGAGGATAGGGCTACATTGCTTGCGACCATTGATGTTGCCCTGCAGCATGCACAGCTTGTACATCCAGATGGAATGGAGCAGGATGACCTTTTTGGTGAGGAGGGCTTTTTCTTCAAACCGAAATATGTCCAGGTAGATCAGATGGATGCAGAAGATAAGCTTTCATTGGAGAAAAAAGTTCTCGGACTTTATCTTTCTGACCATCCAGTCTCCATATATGAAAAATACAAGAAGTCCTTGCAGTGCAAGGAGCTTGCTGAGATGAATCAAGGTGGGAAGTATCGGACTATTACCTATATAACAGACTGGAAGGCTATTCGCACTAAAAAAGGGGAGCCAATGGCTTTTCTTACTTTAAATGATGAAAGCGGAGAATTAGAGGCAGTGGCATTTCCAGCAGTTTATAAAAAAATACAACATCTTCTGCAAAATGAAAAAATTTTATTTATGGAAGGAAGGGTTGACGAAAGAAACGGAAATAAGCAGTTTGTTATTCAAGAGGCAGAAAAAGTTTCCGAAAAAGTCCAATCACTCAATAGGAATAATCATAAATTATTTATTAAGATTGTCCAGGAAAAAGATACAGACGAAATAAAAGGTAGACTATTGGACATCATTAACCAATATAAGGGGGCAGTGCCTGTCATCATTCATTATGTGCAATCAGGAAAAACGATTCAACTAAACGACGAATATCTCATTAATCCGACAAAAGAATGCATCCGCAGCTTTGAAGAATTGCTTGGGACTAATAGTGCAATCTTGTCTGATTAACTTTACATCTTCTTAAAGTTGTTATATTGTTTAATAAGTCAACTGGTCTGACCACTTTTAGCTCTTGCTTTCTTTCAAAAAAAGGCAGGTTTTTTAAGGGCGGAATGAAAGCTGGCCAGAGATTTAAGGACATGCTAACAAGAAGCAGGTGATGATGAACGGTGAATGAGTCTTCTTCCAACAGCTCCAAGCTTTACTTGGACATAGTCAATCATTTAAGGGAAATGATTGAAAAGGATGGCTTAAAACCAGGAGACAGACTTCCCTCTGAACGCTCCCTTTCCGAAAGGCTTAATGCAGGAAGATCATCTGTGAGAGAAGCACTGCGGGCGTTGGAGCTTTTAGGGCTAATTGAAACGAAAAAAGGGGAAGGTACTTTTCTTCGGGATTTTCAAGGACATAGTCTTGTACAGTTAATCAGCACCTTTGTATTGCAGGATGAAAAGGCGAAATTGGATGTTTTAGAAACAAAAGACTTTATACAATTGAATTGTTTGCAGATCGCAATGGAAAAAATGACAGAGAAGGAGCTGGCGGAAATTGCAGAGTGGGTTTACTCTGATATGGTCAGTGAAAGTGATTTTTTTTTCAGGATTGTCCAAATAGCTGATAACTACTTGCTGTTTCGCTTATGGACCATACTAAAGGATTATTATTTCTCTCTTGGTTTTCCCAATGTATATTGGTCAAAAGAAGATTATTTGCTGCTATTAGATAATATAAAAAGCAAAAATGAACAAGATTTAATCATGAATTATAGGAAAAAGAAGCAAACATAATGGAATCATACTTTTACTTTTAATATCCTGACTTTTTTTATCGTGAACATTAAATAAAAAGCAGGAACATGTCTATGCTCTTTTTTACTAAGATGTGCACCCTTAGAATTTGGGTAGTCACACAACGCAGAAAAATGGGGAGGCTTCCACATTGATGATAAAGGAAATATTTTCGAAACCGAAAAAAAAGAAATATGCAACAATCCCTTCTGAATCATCTAAAACTGATGTTCCTGAAGGTGTCATGACAAAATGCAGCAACTGCAAAAAAATTATGTATACGAAAGAATTGCAAAAAAATCTTAAAGTTTGTTTAAACTGTGGCTTTCATTTGCCAATGACAGGTTATGAGCGTTTAAGCTCTTTGCTGGATGAAGATACATTCACAGAAATGAACCAAGACATGAAAACTGGAAATCCACTGAATTTTCCAGGCTATGAAGATAAGATTGCAGGCGACCAAAAGAAGACAAATATGAATGAAGCGGTCGTAACTGGAACAGGTGAAATAAACGGTATTAAAGTAGTAATCGCAGTGATGGATTCTTCTTTCCGCATGGGAAGTATGGGTTCCGTTGTTGGCGAGAAGATTACGTTAGCAATTGAAAAGGCTGATGAGCTTTCATTGCCATTTATTATTTTCACTGCTTCAGGTGGTGCAAGGATGCAAGAAGGTGTCCTTAGTTTGATGCAAATGGCTAAAACGAGTACAGCATTGAAGAAGTTCAGCGACAATGGTGGACTTTATATTACAGTGATGACACATCCGACTACCGGAGGAGTTTCCGCGAGTTTTGCTTCGTTAGGTGACTTTAACTTTGCTGAGCCTGGCGCGCTTATCGGATTTGCTGGAAGAAGAATTATCGAACAGACAATTGGAGAAAAGCTTCCAGAGGATTTCCAAACATCTGAATTTCTATTAAAGCATGGACAGCTCGATGCCGTCATACCGAGACTGGAAATGAAAGAAAAGCTCCATTTAGTTTTAGAAATGCATCAGGCAGGCGGTGATTCAGAATGGTAGAACTAGAATTTGACAAGCCAGTAGTTGAATTAAAAAACAAGATTAAAGAATTAGAAGATTTCTCCAAAAAAGCAAATGTAGATCTTTCCACTGAAATCGAAAAGCTGGAAAAACGATTGGAAAAATTGGAAAAAGAGGTTTATGAGAACATGAAGCCTTGGGACAGGGTGCAGATTGCAAGGCATCCAAGCAGGCCGACAACTCTTGACTATATTCCTTATCTTTTCACAGATTTCATGGAGCTCCACGGTGACAGGACTTTTGGCGATGATGCTGCAATTGTTTCAGGTATTGCCAAATTTAAAGGTTTGCCAGTTACGGTAATTGGTCACCAAAGAGGGAAGGATACGAAGGAAAATATTCGCAGAAACTTTGGGATGCCACATCCTGAAGGATATAGAAAAGCTTTAAGGCTTGTGAAGCAGGCAGATAAATTCAGAAGACCAATCGTATGCTTTATTGATACGAAAGGAGCTTATCCAGGTAAGGCTGCTGAAGAGCGAGGCCAAAGCGAAGCAATCGCAAAAAACCTGTTTGAGATGGCTTCCTTGAAAGTACCTGTTGTATGTATCGTAATTGGAGAAGGCGGCAGTGGCGGTGCTTTAGCATTAGGTGTCGGAAATTATATGCATATGCTAGAAAACTCCACTTATTCGGTAATATCTCCGGAAGGTGCTGCTAGTATCTTGTGGAAGGATTCAAACCAGGCGAAGCAAGCTGCCGAAAGAATGAAAATCACAGCTCCTGATTTAAAGGAAATGGGTATTGTCGATACAATCATTCCAGAGGTAAGAGGCGGAGCACATCATGATGTTGAGGCACAAGCAAAAGAAATTGAAACAGTGCTGTTTGCTTCCCTTAAGGAATTAAAAGCAATGACAGAAGCAGAACTTGTTGAACATCGCTACAATAAGTTTAAAGCAATTGGAGAACATATTTCTGAGTGAGCCAATACGGGAGCTTAAATGGGGGGCATGAGCTTTCTTATTTAAGCTCTTTTCTTTTGTAATGAAAAAAACATAAAAATTTGTATGAATTGTAGCATTTATTAGCGGAAAATGAGAAAATGCAAAAGGGAAGTAAAAAAAGCACTGGAAGATATGTTAAAATAGCATGCAGAATGGTTTAAGCTTCTTTATTCGGGAAAAGATAAAAGGGTGAGTGAAAAAACTTGCTGACAATTGCGTCTTTTATTTTTTTTTTATATAAAGTTGAGATAGATGAGCCTTCGTGATATGTTAGAATTGTTATAGTCAAATGTAATTAGAATGAAAGCTAAATTATCATAATTAGGAAAAGGTACCTTGAAAATTATCTTTTTTTCGGAATGTTTATCTTTTTATTTGTAATATTTGTGACAGATATTGCAGAATGATGTTATATAATTTAGTATATGTATGTTTTTATCTACATAGAAGTAGATTAAATTGTATGAGGTGATTGTAATGGTGAAAAGAATTGGGGTACTAACTAGCGGCGGTGATGCGCCAGGAATGAATGCAGCAGTAAGAGCGGTTGTGCGTAAAGCGATTTATCACAATTTGGAAGTATACGGAGTTATTGGCGGATATGCAGGTCTTATCAGTGGAAACTTCAAGAAATTAGAAGTTGGTTCTGTTGGTGATATCATCCATCGTGGGGGAACTTTCTTATTTTCTGCGCGCTGTGAAGAGTTTAAAACAAAAGAAGGTCAGCAAAAAGGGATCGAACAGCTTAAGAAGCATGGTATCGACGGTCTTGTAGTTATTGGCGGAGATGGTTCCTACATGGGGGCGAAGGCGCTTACAGAGCAAGGGTATCCATGTGTCGGCGTGCCGGGAACTATTGACAATGATATTCCAGGAACAGAGCTGACAATCGGCTTTGACACTGCTTTGAACACAGTTATTGATGCAATTGATAAAATCCGTGACACAGCAACATCTCATGAACGCACATTCATTGTGGAAGTAATGGGAAGAAACGCTGGTGACATCGCGCTTTGGTCAGGTTTAGCTGGCGGTGCGGAAACAATCCTAATTCCTGAAGAAGGCTTCCATATTGATGAAGTAGTGGACCGACTGAAAAAAGGTAGCGAGCGTGGCAAAAAACACAGTATCATCATTGTTGCTGAAGGTGTATGCTCAGGCGTAGAAATCGGCAGACAAATCGAAGAGCACACTGGCTTTGATACTCGCGTATCTGTATTGGGACATATGCAGCGCGGAGGATCTCCAACTGCAGCAGACCGTGTGCTTGCAAGCAGACTAGGGGCTTATGCTGTTGAGCTTCTTGTCGAAGGAAAAGGCGGACGAGCAGTCGGTATCGAAAAGAACCAATTGGTGGATTATGATATAATTGAGGCTTTATCACGCAAACATACAATTGACAAGAACTTATATCGCCTATCAAAAGAACTATCCATCTGATGATAGAAAAGGAGACTCGAATTAGATTTATTCTACTTGGAGTCTCTGCCATGAATACAAAGTACTAATCAGTAAAAAAATTATTTTAACGGAGGCATATATAATGCGTAAGACAAAAATAGTATGTACAATCGGTCCTGCTAGTGAAAGTGTTGAAAAGCTTACACAACTTATGGAAGCTGGTATGAACGTAGCAAGATTAAACTTCTCACATGGTGATTTTGATGAGCATGGCGCACGTATCAAAAACATTCGTGAGGCATCTGAAATCACAGGTAAAAACGTTGCTATTCTACTTGATACTAAAGGCCCGGAAATTCGTACAAACAACATGAAGGACGGAGCAGTTGAGCTTGTAGCTGGAAATAACATTATTGTGTCTATGACAGAAGTAGAAGGTAATGCTGATAAGTTTTCCATCACTTACGAAGGACTTATCGATGATGTGGAAGTAGGAAGCAAAATTCTTTTAGATGACGGTCTAATCGGACTTGAAGTAACAAGCATTGACAAAGCAGCTGGAGAAATACATACAAAAATCTTAAATACAGGCACACTTAAAAACAAAAAAGGTGTTAACGTGCCAGGCGTATCTGTTAAGCTACCAGGAATCACTGAAAAAGATACTAACGACATTCTTTTTGGTGTGGAACAAGGCATTGACTTTATTGCAGCATCTTTCGTACGCCGTGCGTCTGACGTTCTTGAAATTAAGCAATTGCTTACAGACAATAACGCTTCACATATTCATATCATTCCTAAAATCGAAAACCAAGAAGGTGTCGACAATATCGATGAAATCTTGGAAGTTTCTGATGGCTTAATGGTAGCTCGTGGTGACTTAGGTGTAGAAATTCCTGCTGAAGAAGTTCCATTGGTACAAAAGTCCTTAATTAAAAAATGTAATATTCTAGGAAAACCAGTTATCACTGCGACACAAATGCTTGACAGCATGCAACGCAACCCACGCCCAACAAGAGCAGAAGCAAGTGACGTTGCAAATGCAATTTTCGATGGCACAGATGCTATCATGCTTTCTGGTGAAACTGCTGCTGGAACATACCCAATTGAAGCTGTTCAAACAATGAACAACATTGCTTCAAGAGCAGAAACTGCACTTAACTATAAAGAAATTCTTTCGAAGAGAAGCAGAGATGTTGAACCTAATATCACTGATTCAATCGGACAATCAGTTGCTCACACTGCATTGAACCTTGATGTAAAAGCAGTTATCACACCAACAGCAAGCGGTCAAACAGCAAGAATGATCTCTAAATATCGTCCGGAAGCTCCAATTGTAGCTGTAACATATGATGCACATATTTTGAGACAGCTTGCTTTAGTTTGGGGTGTATATCCTCGTTTAAGCACAAGAAGTGAGTCTACAGATGAAATGCTTGATGTTGCAATTCAAGAAAGTGTAAACAGCTCAATCGTTACACATGGTGATACTGTTGTTATTACTGCTGGCTTGCCTGTAGGTGAAACAGGAACAACAAATATCATGAAAATCCATGTTGTTGGTGATATTTTGGCAAAAGGTCAAGGAATCGGCCGTAAAACAGCTTATGGTAAAGCAATCATTGCTAACAATGCAAAGGATGCTCTTGATAAAGTAACACAAGGTTCTGTTTTGGTTACTACAGGAACAGATCGTGACATGGTGCCTGCACTTGAAAAATGCAGTGCGTTAATAACAGAAGAGGGCGGTTTGACAAGCCATGCTGCTGTTGTTGGACTTAACCTTGGTATACCTGTTATTGTTGGAGTGGAAAATGCAACAGAAATCTTCACTGACGGTCAAGAAATCACAGTTGATTCTCGCATTGGAACAATCTACAGCGGACATGCAAGCGTACTTTAATATTTGAGTAAACGCCGAAAAGCTCACCTTGTTTTTTAGAAAGCAAGGATGTGCTTTTCGGTGTTTTTTTTCTGGGAATAAATGCATGCTGCTAATATTTTTCTATTTGCAAGGAAAAAGCTATAATGGAGGAAAGAAGTATTAAAGGAGGAGCGTCATTTGCGTAATCTCTTTATTGCATTATTGATTCTGCCGCTTGTCGAACTAGCTGCATTCCTGTTATCAGGAAAGTTAATTGGCATTCCGGAGACGTTAATATTAGTTGTAGTAACTAGCTTGCTTGGAGCTTTTATTTTGAAGAAGGAAGGCGTTAAAGCAATCAGAAATGTTCAGGAACAGCTCAGTCTTGGAAGTCTGCCTGGTGACGCCATTTTGAATGGCTTTTGCGTATTAATTGGCGGGATTTTTATGCTGCTGCCAGGATTTCTGTCTGATATTGTTGGTGCTTTGCTGCTGCTTCCGCCAACTAGAAAGCTTTGCAAAAAGCTGTTGCTTCATTATATGCAGAAAAAGCTGCTGCAAAAGAACAGGATTATTATCCATCAATAGACAGAACAAAACAGCGGCATGGAAAATCCATGGCCGCTGTTTTGTTCTGTTATTTTTCTGCTCCTTTAATGAAGCTCCATAGATCAGCGAAAACACCAGCTTTATTTAACGTGCTGATAATTACAAGTGTTACTGGACCGACAATTAATCCTAGAAATCCAATTAGCTTAAAGCCGACAAATAGCGCAACTAAGGTTGCGAGGGGATCAAGTCCGATGCTGGATGACAATATTTTCGGCTCCATAATTTGCCTTTGGACAAGAACTACTATGTACAATACAGTTAGTCCAATAGCTTGAGGCATTTGCCCAGTAATCACTTCGTAAATAATCCAAGGAACAAATACGAGTCCTGTACCTAAATACGGAATTATATCAACTATTCCAGTGACTAACGCTATCGTAATGGCATAATCAACACGGAGGATGATTAACCCGATAAGAATGATAACAGTTGTAATGGATACTAATGTGAGCTGTGCTTTTAAAAAGCCGAGCAAGGCCCTTTTTAAATCGACAAACACTGATTTTCCGCTTTTACTCAAGCGGGGAGGCAGCAGGTTCGTTAACTTCCGTATTAGACGGTTCCAATCCTTGCTTATAAAAAATGTTGCCAATAAAGAGAAAATAATCACAGTAGCAGCATTCGGAAACCAAGATAAGATAATCGGGATATTCTGAAAGAAGGATTGGATAAACGTACCGACACTTGATCCAATCTGTTCACCAACATTTTTAATATTAGTAATAATCGTATTTTGCTGGTTTGTCCCTAAATTATTAAATGTGCTGGCAAGTTGGTTATATAACGGAATAATTTGCGCTGTGAAAAAGTCTTCGATGTATTCAATGAGTACATTAATATGCTCTGGTACCACATTCGCTAAATAAGCGGCACCTGTTACAATTTCTGCAACCAGCAAGGTGATAAGTCCTGCAAATAAAGATAAAATAATAATAATGCTTAAGATTACTGCAAAGGCTCTAGGTAATTTGCACTTGAATTGTAGAAAGTTAACAAGCGGGTTCATAAGAAATGCAATCAAAAAGCCTATAATAAATGGATAGGTTATTTTTGATAAATAAAAAAATCCAACAAATACTAGTATCGTCACTGCAATGACAAACAGCAGACGAAGTGAACGGTGAATCAAAGTCATGTTCAACCAATTGTCCTCCCATTCTCGCTTAAAAATACATATTAGTTTGTTTAATCTTTGTTATTCATATGTATACAAATCAAAAATAACCATATAAAAAATGTAAGCTCACTATGGCTCATCCATGCTATATCATTGATTATAGAGGAAAAGAAAAGGATGGGTCAATTAATGGTCATTTAGTTTTCGAAAAGGAGTAATTAACTATGTTCAGTCAATCATACCTATTTTTGTATTTATTAATTCTTATAGCTCTTATTGCAAAGAATACTTCCCTGCTAATTGCAGTTGGAGCCTTATTATTTTTGAAGGTGATTGGGCTTGATGCCAAATCCTTCTCCTTCATCCAGTCGAAGGGTATTAATTGGGGAGTGACCATCATTACGATTGCCGTGCTTGCACCAATTGCAACAGGAGAAATCGGATTTCGGGACTTGTCAGCGGCTTTTAAATCACCTTTTGCATGGATCGCCCTATTATCAGGTATAGCAGTTGCATTGCTGGCAAAAGGCGGCGTTAATTTATTGTCATCAGATCCGCAAATCACTACTGCACTTGTGTTAGGGACAATATTGGCAGTCTCTTTGTTTAAAGGAGTTGCGGTTGGTCCTCTAATAGGTGCTGGTATTGCTTATATGGCGATGCGTGCAATGGAATGGTTTAAATAACTTCTGGGAATCAGTGCTGATTCCCTTTTTTTTATTCCAAAATTACATGCTTTGTCCTTTTTATTATTGAATTTCGAGTTCTTCTACATATTGTAAGAAAATCTTTCGTGAAAATGCTATCAATATTCGTTTCGAAATTAAAAGTTATATAATAATTACAATTTGAAATTATATAAAGATAATTGTTTTCAAAACGAAAAAACCATGTCAGAAAATCTGACAGAATACATTTCCTTTTGCTTTTAACATGGTACTATTATGTCAACATTTTAGTTAAAGGAGACTTGTATATGAAAAAAACACGTCCTGCACTCACTATCTTTTTATTCTTTTTAGGCTGGGTATTTATGTATGCTGACAGGAATATTTTATCGCCTGTTATGGGAAGCATCGGGGAGGAATGGAGTTTAAATCAAACACAGCTAGGTCTAATGTCAACTGTTTTCTTTGCTGCATATGCATTCATGCAAATCCCGACAGGAATTTTGGCAGACAAATTTGGCCGTGTGAAAGTTCTTGTTATCGGCTTTATCGTTTTTGGTATCGGAACATATTTGAGCGGTGCATCTGCAACGTTCGGGATATTTTTAATGATGCGCGCTCTGACTGGATTAGGAGAAGGCACCTATTACGGGTCCCAATATGGTATTTCCTCCACAATTACACCGAAAAAGTATCGAGGACTTGTTTCTGCCATCATTAATAGCGGTATGGCATTTGGTATTTCGCTAGGGTTCATGTCATCAAGCTATTTTACTTATACATTGAATAAAGGATGGCAATTTCCCTTTTATGTATTTGCAATACCAACGATTATCGTTGGTATCTTGATTGCTATTTTTGTCCGTGACAACTCGCATAAAGAGAAAAAACAGAATGTTCAGACAACGGAAAAAGTGGAGTTGAAAAAAATCTTCACAAAAAACCATATTTTCGTTTATATTTTGATTTTCTGCTCTTTATATGGATTTTTTGGAATGCTTACATGGCTTCCCTATTATTTACAAACAGCTAGAGATATTGAAGCATCACAAACAGGAATTATTTCTTCTTTAGTACCATGGGCTTCTATCCCTGGAGCAATTCTTTTCGGTTTCTTATCTGATCGAATCAAAAGCAGAAAACCGCTTATTATCGGCCTTGCTTTAGCAGGTGCATTATGTCAATTTATCATCCCGTATACAGAAAATTATTCATTTTTAATTGTCGGCTTATGCTTGTACGGTTTACTTGGAAAATTGGCGTTAGATCCAGTTTTGATTTCCTATATGGCTGACATAACTCCACAGTCCATGTATTCAAGAGTGTATGGATTCTTTAACTTCAGCGGAATGCTTTCATCCATTTTCGCACCATATATTACAGGGTATTTTGCTGATAAAACAGGAAGCCTTGAATTTGGGTTTTATTTAGCAGGAGGACTGTTAATAATCGGTGCTTTGTTGTTTTTATTCACGACTGATAAAAATCAAGCTAGTTCCAATTCCGTTCAGCCTGTCAGCTTAAAAAGGGAGGAGAAGCTAGTTTGAATAAAGTAATTGTTGGTACAAAAACAATGGTTGTAAGTCCACATTATTTAGCATCTCAGGCTGGAGAAAGGATATTGGAGAAGGGCGGAAACGCCTTTGATGCAGCTGTTGCAGTCAGCGCCTGCCTTGCTGTTGTTTATCCTCATATGACAGGGCTTGGCGGAGATTCCTTCTGGCTTGCTTATGGAGCAAAGGAAAAGAAAATTCGCTCCTATAATGGAAGCGGCAAATCCGGTGCTGTTGTGACTAGGGATAAATATAAAGGAAGGGATTCAATCCCTTTTAGAGGCATAGAAAGTGTAATAACAGTGCCGGGTATGGTGGATAGCTGGGATGCCATATTGAATGAATTTGGAAGTATGTCGCTTCAAGAAGTACTCGCGCCTGCGATTGAATATGCAAAGCACGGCTTCCCATTATCTAATGACCAATACGAAAATACAGTAAAGAATGTGGAGCTGCTTAAGAAAGATAAAGATACAGCAGCTATCTTCTTACAGGGCGGGGAAATTCCGCCTGCATTTCAAAAGTTTGTACAAACGAATCTGGGACACACATTATCCCAGTTGGCGGAAAAGGGAAGAGATGATTTCTATAAAGGCGATCTGGCAAAAAAAATCATTTCAAGTCTGCAGGAAAAAGGAAGCCTTTTGACAGAAGCAGATTTTGCAAGCCATCAGGGAGAGTGGGGGGACCCGCTTTCGAGCACTTATCGAGACTATTCTATATTCCAAGTACCTCCTAATTCACAAGGATTTGTTGGCTTGATGATCCTTAATATTTTGGAAAATTACGATTTATCAACAATACCTCATGGTTCTTATCAGTATTATCACTTATTGGTGGAGGCAATAAAAGTGAGCTTCCAAGACCGAAATAAGCACTTAACAGATCCGAATTGGCATAATATCCCTTTGGAAAGGCTCTTAAGCAAGGAATATGCGAGGAAACTTGCAGCATCCATATCATTTGAAGAAACAAGTCATTTATCAACACAGCCTGTCGGCAGCGATACAGCACATGCTGCAGTTGTAGATAGTGAAGGCAATGCAGTTTCCTTCATTCAAAGCCTTTATTTCGAGTTTGGTTCTGGAATTGTTGCTGGAGAAACAGGAATAACTATGCAAAATAGAGGCTCCTTCTTTTCTTTAGATGAACAACATATTAATGCATTGGAACCACAAAAAAGAACTTTTCATACATTGATGCCTGCAATGGCTTTCAAAAACGATAAACCATATGTATTATATGGGACACAAGGAGGAGAGGGACAGCCGCAAACGCAAACTGTCATGATTACGAGAATGCTTGATTATGGCATGAATCCTCAAGAGGCAATTAGTGGACCAAGGTTTGTATGGGGCAGAACATGGGGGGAAAAGACAGAGGAACTGAAAATAGAAAGTCGCATACCAACAGATGTATTAGAAAAGCTGCAAAAGGCCGGTCACATTGTTAACAGGGTAGAAGCATATGACGGAATTATGGGTCATGCTAATGCAATCCTTATTGATGATCAGGGATATCTGTATGGTGGAGTCGACCCAAGAAGTGATGGGGCGGCTATCGGAAAGTAATCAGAAGAATTAGGCACAGTCTCATGGAAGCTGTGCCCCTTTTGGATGCAATATTATTGCACCATATTCATTTTTTTATGAACAAAAGGTTACTCCTGTCCATTTGTTCTATAAGCTATTTCATGAAAATTCCGGAATATAAGTGCTGTGAAAAGAATATATTTTACAAGCGAGACAGTAACTATGTAATATTTTTTACTATATTGATAGTTTATAGGTGTAAAATATGAGACATTTTGATAATTTTTAGGTATAATAAAAATGTAGTTACGGAAAACCCGTATTTTCGAAATGGAACCACTTATTTTTTTTGATGAAAAATGTAAGCATTTACAAATCCTTAATATGACAAAATAGCAAGTAGCTTACAATTGAAAATGTTAAAAAAAGTCCCTCAATATCTGGTCTTAAAAATCTGCGCTATAATTTTTTATTGATTTTTAGGTACATAATCAGTTAATCTTACAAAATAGTGAACTTTTTTCACGGCAGTCTTGCGGCCGGCACTAAAACTTTATTAAATGGCTCCAAACAAGCTTAATCAACTTCATTCGGAATAATCAAAAAATTCAATGTAGAGGCAAGATTCATTTAAAAATTTTTAAATATATTCGTAACTACATTCATGAATAATATGGGTATTTAACTTATTGTGATGTATTGGAGAGAAGTAAGGAGAAAAGGAGAGATAGTTTATGGCAGTAACAAGAGGTCTTGAAGGAATAATTGCAACAACTTCTTCTATTAGCTCTATCATTGATGATTCATTATCCTATGTTGGTTATGATATTGATGTGTTGGCAGAAAACTCCAGTTTTGAAGAAGTAGTTTTTTTGCTGTGGAACAGAAGGTTGCCGACAGAAGCAGAATTGAATGAGTTAAAGCAAGAATTAGCAGACAATGCAGAGCTGCCTGCTCCGCTGCTTGAACAGCTGAAGCTAATGCCGCTTAATAACGTGCATCCAATGGCTGTTCTTCGTTCAGTAGTATCCCTTCTTGGTGTGTATGACAAGGATGCTGACTTTATGGATGAAAGCTCAAACTACCAAAAGGCATTGCGATTACAAGCCAAAATCCCTACTATCGTTACAGCCTTTTCTAGATTAAGAAAAGGGCTTGATCCGATTGCACCTAGAAAAGATTTAAGCTTTGCAGCTAATTTTTTATATATGCTGACAGGGGAAGAACCTGAGAGCATTGCGGTAGAGGCATTTAATAAAGCATTAGTGCTTCATGCAGACCATGAGCTGAACGCCTCCACCTTTACAGCAAGGGTATGTGTGGCAACATTGTCTGATGTTTATTCAGGCATTACATCTGCAATAGGTGCATTAAAGGGACCATTGCACGGCGGTGCTAACGAAGCTGTTATGAAAATGCTGACAGAAATCGGCGGTGTCGATAATGTTGATGCGTATATTTTCAAAAAAATGGAAAAGAAAGAAAAAATCATGGGCTTCGGTCACCGTGTATACCGTAAGGGTGACCCGCGTGCTAAGCATTTGAAGGAAATGGCAAGCAAGCTGACAGAATTGACTGGACAATCAGAGCTTTATGATATGAGCATAAGAATTGAAGAGCTGTTAAAGGAGAAGAAGAATCTTGTTCCTAATGTGGATTTCTTTTCTGCTTCTGTTTATCACAGCTTGGAGATCGATCATGATTTGTTCACACCAATCTTTGCAGTGAGCAGGGTTTCCGGCTGGCTTGCCCATATTTTGGAGCAATACGAAAACAATCGCTTAATCAGACCTAGAGCTGATTATACAGGACCTGAAAGAGCGGTTTACATTCCTGTTCATGAACGCTAAGTTTAAGCGTCTATGATATACTAAATCTAGCATAGAACAAGCAGAGTCCAACTCTCCTTTTGGAGGGTTTGGTGGGATGACCCCGGCATACTTTTGCCAAAGCGCCCTTCTAAGACGAAGCCAATATGCTCGAGAACTTACTTTAGCCATTTCTGCAAAAGGAGGAAAGTACCTTTTGCAGGAAATACTTTTTTAACGGAGGGATACATATGAAAGGCGAAAAAATTTCAGTAGTTGATGGTGTATTAAATGTACCAGCTAATCCAATCGTACCATTTATCGAAGGTGACGGAATCGGTCCTGACATCTGGGCTTCAGCTTCAAGAGTGCTTGATGCTGCCGTGGAAAAAGCATACAGCGGCGAGCGTAAGATTGTGTGGAAAGAAGTTTTAGCTGGAGAAAAGGCATTCAACGAAATAGGCGAATGGCTGCCATCTGAGACATTGGAAGAAATAAGAGAATACTTGATTGCTATAAAAGGTCCATTGACAACTCCTGTCGGCGGCGGTATTCGTTCATTGAACGTTGCGCTTCGTCAAGAGCTTGATCTATATGTATGTTTACGTCCTGTTAGATGGTTTGAAGGCGTTCCTTCTCCTATTAAACGTCCACAGGATACTGACATGGTTATCTTCCGTGAAAATACAGAAGATATTTATGCAGGAATCGAGTATGAAAAAGGCTCTGAAGGCGTGGCGAAATTATTGAAATTCCTTCAAGATGAGATGGGTGTTAACAAAATCAGATTCCCTGAAACTTCTGGATTAGGAATCAAACCTGTTTCTGAAGAAGGAACAAGCCGTTTAGTGCGAGCAGCAATCAACTATGCCATTAAAGAAGGCAGAAAGTCTGTGACTCTTGTACATAAAGGCAATATCATGAAATTCACTGAAGGTGCCTTCAAAAACTGGGGCTATGAATTAGCTGAGAAGGAATTTGGGGACAAGGTGTTCACATGGGCACAATATGACCGCATTAAAGAAGAGCAAGGCTCTGATGCTGCAAATAAAGCACAGGCAGAAGCTGAAGCTGCTGGAAAAATCATTGTGAAAGATTCCATTGCTGATATCTTCCTGCAACAAATCCTAACTCGTCCAACAGAGTTTGATGTAGTTGCTACAATGAACTTGAATGGAGACTATATTTCCGATGCACTTGCTGCTCAAGTAGGCGGAATTGGAATTGCTCCAGGAGCGAATATTAACTATGAAACAGGACACGCTATTTTCGAAGCTACACATGGTACTGCACCGAAATATGCTGGTCAGGATAAAGTGAATCCTTCTTCCGTTCTGTTGTCAGGTGTTTTATTGCTTGAGCATTTAGGCTGGAATGAAGCAGCTCAGTTAATCGTTTCTTCTGTTGAAAAGACTATCGCTTCAAAAGTGGTAACTTACGATTTCGCTCGTTTAATGGACGGAGCTACAGAAGTGAAATGCTCTGAATTCGGTGATGAATTAATTAAAAATATGGACTAAAGATTGCTTATTTGTATGAGTTTGACTGGTGTTCCTAAGCAAGGAATACTCGTTGAAATTGTGCGGCTTAGTCTATTTGAGGGAAGAGTGTGAGGGGCCTCTTCCCTCTTTTATTGGAAAAAGGAGGAATAGCAAATGAGTTTACGTAAAAAGATTTCCATTATTGGCAGCGGGTTTACTGGAGCTACGACAGCATTCCTGTTAGCACAAAAGGAGCTTTGTGATATTGTGCTGGTTGATATTCCGCAGATGGAGAATCCAACAAAAGGTAAAGCACTAGATATGTTTGAGGCAAGCCCAGTTCAAGGATTTGATGCTAATATTAAAGGCACATCTGATTATAAGGATACAGAAGGATCTGATATTGTTGTAATCACTGCAGGAATTGCAAGAAAGCCAGGAATGAGTAGAGATGATTTAGTTCAGACAAATCAAAGTATCATGAAATCGGTCACAAAAGAAGTGGTCAAATACTCTCCGGATTGCATTATTATTGTTCTTTCAAACCCAGTCGATGCGATGACCTACACTGTGTTCAAGGAATCAGGCTTTGCAAAAACAAGAGTAATTGGTCAATCAGGTGTGCTGGATACTGCTCGATTTAGAAGCTTTGTGGCAATGGAATTAAACCTTTCTGTTAAGGATATTACCGGTTTTGTTCTCGGTGGACATGGGGATGATATGGTGCCTTTAATCCGCTACTCCTATGCTGGAGGTATACCGCTTGAGACATTAATACCGAAGCACCGCTTAGAAGAAATTATTGAAAGAACAAGGAATGGCGGAGCTGAAATTGTTAATCTTCTTGGAAATGGAAGCGCTTATTATGCACCTGCTGCTTCACTTGCGGATATGTGTGAAGCGATTATTAAAAACCAAAGAAGAGTATTGCCGACGGTTGCTTATCTTGATGGAGAATATGGCTATTCGGATATTTACCTTGGTGTTCCGACAATTCTCGGTGGTAATGGGATTGAACAAGTGATTGAGCTTGAATTAACGGAGGAAGAAAAAACAGCATTAGACAAATCGGTGTCTTCAGTGAAAAATGTATTAAAAGTTCTTACATAATGTTTTGAAACCATGACCCATCATTATTGATGGGTCTTTTTTCGTATAAATAGCACAAATGATTATGATATATGTAGAAAGGAGGATGGATAGGATAAGCTTAGCTTGTTGTTCATCACTTGCTGATTTATACTATAATAGACATGTAATATTTGGGGGACTTAGGGGAAACTTTTAAACTTGGAGGCACTATATGAAGAAGAAAGTTCTTGTAGTTGATGATGAGCAGTCTATCGTAACACTGCTAAAATATAACCTGCAGCAGGCGGGCTATGATGTAATTACGGCAATGGATGGAGAAGAAGGGCTAAACTTAGCCGTAACGTCGAATCCTGACGTCATCCTTCTTGATTTGATGCTTCCGAAAATGGATGGAATGGATGTTTGCAAGAATTTAAGGCAGCAAAGAATATTTACGCCGATTCTTATGCTGACAGCAAAGGACGATGAGTTTGACAAGGTGCTTGGGTTAGAGCTAGGTGCCGACGATTATATGACAAAACCATTCAGCCCAAGGGAAGTTATTGCCCGTATTAAAGCTGTTTTGAGAAGATCTCAGCTACAGTCGGAATCCTCTGAGCAAGAAAAAGAAGAGAAAGACACATTAAAAATCGGGGATCTTAAAGTCATGCCTAATCACTATGAAGCATATTTTAAGGAAGAGCTACTCGAACTGACTCCAAAAGAGTTTGAACTGCTTCTTTATTTGGCTAGAAACAAAGGTCGTGTGCTTACTAGAGATCAGCTCTTAAGTGCTGTTTGGAACTATGATTTTGTTGGAGATACAAGAATAGTAGATGTTCATATAAGCCATTTACGCGAAAAGATGGAGCATAACACGAAGAAACCAATTTATATTAAAACAATCCGTGGACTAGGATATAAGCTAGAGGAACCAAAATAAATGATAACTTTTAAATCCAGGCTGCTTGCCAGTTTGCTTTTGATCGTCGCCATTGTTTTTTTGGTGCTTGGTCTGTTTATTTATCAGCTTAATAAGTCTTCTTACATAAACTCATCTAACATCAGGCTGGAGAGGGAAAGCACCTTGCTTGCAGCAAAGATGGCTAAACTTGACAGCATGGATGATATAGATGCAAATGAGATTAAGGAATATAGCGAGCTGCTTGATTTACAAATAACGATAACTGATGCAAAAGGAAATATTTTCATGGATGAGGGCGATAAATCACATGAAGAATTTTTGAAGAGCCTGAGTACTGTTGTCAGCAAAATGTCGAGCCAGCCACAGAACGAGTACACAGGCGGAGATACAGATTTCCATTATTACTGGAAAGAGTTAGCTTTTAATGGTGAGAAGCAAGGCTATTTGTTTTTAGGTATTGATTTATCTTCACAAGAAGACGCCTATCAAAAGATGAATACATATGTCCTTGCTGCATTGCTTATCGCTTTTGTGTTGATTTTTGTCATCGGCTTGACACTAGTATTCCGTTATATGAGACCAATTGAATCAGCAGCAAAGGTGGCTGTTGATCTCGCCAAAGGAAATTATCATGCACGTACATATGAAGATAATATGGATGAAACAGGAATTCTGAGTTCCTCCTTAAATAAGCTGGCGAAAAACCTGCAGGAGATGGTCAAAGCACAAGAAATCCAACAGGACCGTCTTGGTACGCTTATCGAGAACATTGGCAGCGGATTACTGTTAATAGACAGTAGAGGCTATATTAATCTTGTAAATAGAGCTTACAAGGATTTATTTATGGTTAATTCATCCGAATATTTGTATAAGCTGTATTATCACGTTATTGAGCATAGGGAAATATCTGATTTGGTCGAGGAAATTTTCATGACAGAGCATAAGGTCGTTAAGCAATTGCAGCTTAATATCCACTTTGAGAAAAAAAGTTTTCAAGTGTATGGTGTGCCGATTATCGGTACAAATGATATGTGGATGGGGATTTTGCTTGTATTTCATGATATTACAGAGCTAAAGAAACTCGAACAAATCAGGAAGGACTTTGTTGCAAATGTGTCCCATGAGTTGAAAACGCCAATTACCTCTATTAAAGGATTTTCGGAAACGCTGCTAGATGGAGCCATGGATAATAAAGAGGCACTGGTAGAGTTTCTACAAATTATCTTAAAAGAAAGTGACAGGCTTCAATCGCTCATCCAGGATTTGCTTGATTTGACAAAGCTGGAGCAGCACAATTTTTCCTTGGTGAAGGAGCCTATTAATATTGTGGATATTTTAGAAGAGGTCCGCAAACTCCTTTCAAACAAAGCAGAGGCTAAAGGAATACAGCTTGAATTTGAACGGCTTAGTAATGAGGTTTGGATGGAAGGGGACAGAGCCCGACTTATTCAGGTGTTCATGAATTTAATTTCAAACGCCATTTCTTACACAGCAAACGGAGGCACAGTTACGGTTTCTGTTGAGGAAAAGGAGAAAAACATTTCCGTTTCAGTAGCAGATACTGGTATAGGGATTGAAACAGGAGAAATTCCGAGGATTTTTGAACGTTTTTACAGGGTGGATAAAGCGCGAAGCAGGAATTCTGGTGGAACTGGACTTGGACTCGCTATCGTGAAGCATCTTGTGGAACTCCATAAAGGAGTTATAAAGGTAGACAGCGAGGTAGGAAAAGGAACCATTTTTACCGTTTTATTGCATAAAAGATTCCCGTATTAATTGTACAAGTTTACATTACTTTTACATAGGGTTTGCAAAGCGTTTACAAGGGTTTGCTACAATACAAGAGAAGACCCCCCTTATCCATTAGGTTAAGAGTGAAGCCGAAAGCCACCCCGCTTTCGGCTTCTTACATTTATATAAGAAAAGATAGAGATTATTGTTAAGTAAAATTAGTCCATTTCATTGCGCCCTCGTCCTCTATTTCTCTTAGTAGTCGAGTGGTCTCCGCTTCATTCCACTAAGATTATTTTAGAAAACACCACAAAAAAAGAAATTAACTATATAAGATTCGTTTTAGGGATGATAAATGATGTTTTATCTCATCGATCTTTTGTTTTTTTGGTGTTACAAATCCTTTTTCTTCCGGCTCTTAAACAAGGGCAATTTCTTACATTCTATAATTACTCATGGTAAAATATAAAGGATTAGACCATAATAGTACTACTTATTTTGCTGTTAAAGCCACAAGGCTGATATAGAGGGAAATTATGAATGGAGGAAACAAAATTTGAAGAAAAAACTGATCCTAATTGATGGGAACAGCATCGCATATAGGGCATTTTTTGCCTTGCCGCTGCTGAACAATGACAAAGGTGTACATACAAATGCTGTTTATGGATTTACAATGATGCTTATGAAAATATTGGAAGATGAAAAGCCGACACATTTGCTCGTTGCTTTTGATGCAGGCAAAACAACATTCCGCCATAAAACATTCAGTGAGTATAAGGGAGGCCGTCAAAAGACACCGCCTGAATTGTCAGAACAATTCCCATATATAAGAGAACTCTTGCAATCATATGGAATTAAACATTATGAGCTTGAAAACTATGAAGCGGATGATATTATCGGTACACTTTCTCTGCAAGGAGAAAAAGATGGGTATGAGGTTATTGTCATTTCAGGAGACAAGGACTTGACACAGCTAAGCTCGGATAAAACGACTGTTTACATTACAAGAAAAGGAATTACAGATATCGAATCATATACACCGGAGCATATCCAAGAGAAATACGGCTTGACTCCGGATCGAATCATCGACATGAAAGGACTGATGGGAGATTCATCTGATAATATTCCAGGAGTTCCGGGAGTCGGAGAAAAAACGGCCATTAAGCTTTTAAAGGAATTTGAAACACTTGAAAACCTGTTGGTATCCATCGATAAGGTAAGTGGAAAGAAACTAAAAGAAAAGCTTGAAGAATTTAAGGACCAAGCGTTAATGAGCAAGGAGCTTGCCACCATCACAAGAGAGGCACCGCTAACTGTCGGCTTGGGTGAACTCGAATTTCCAGGTATGAACGAAGAAAAGCTGCGCCCGTTTTTCAAAGAGCTTGGCTTTAATTCTCTTTTGGACAAGCTGGGAGATGCACCTGTTGAAGAAGAGGAAGAGCTTGAAGCAATTGAATACGAGCCAGTGAAGGAAATTACGAAGGAGATTTTTGCAGACGAAAATACCCTTTATGTTGAAGTGCTGGAGGACAATTATCATTATGCTCCTATAATCGGGATCTCGTTAGTTAATGAAAAAGGCGCATTTTATCTGCCGATTGAAGCAGCACTTGAATCAGCAGCATTTAAGGAATGGGCAGAGGATGAAACAAAGCAGAAGACTGTATATGATGCGAAAAGGTCTGAGGTAGCCCTCCGTCATAAAGGAATCCATTTGAAGGGAATCACATTTGATTGTTTGATTGCCGCATATCTTGCAGATCCATCTGCATCGATTGACGACGTAGCATCTGTTGCAAAAAAATACGGCTTTACGAACATTCAGGCAGATGAAGTGTTTTATGGAAAAGGAGCAAAACGCAAGGTGCCAGCAGAGGAGATGCTAGCAGATCATCTTGTTCGCAAAACGTTTGCACTTGTCGCTATTCAGGAAAAAATGGAGGAAGAGCTTAAAGCAAATGGACAAGAGGAGCTGTTCCATCAGCTTGAAATGCCACTTAGTCTTGTGCTTGCAGATATGGAATCAACAGGAGTTCAGGTTGATGTAGAACGACTTCAAAAAATGGGTGCAGAAATCAATGACAGGCTGAAAAGTATCGAAAATCGCATTTACGATTTGGCTGGAGAAACATTTAACATTAATTCACCTAAGCAACTAGGCGTTATTTTGTTTGAGAAGCTTGGACTGCCTGTAGTCAAAAAGACGAAGACTGGTTATTCCACTTCTGCCGATGTATTAGAAACGCTGGCAAGCTCTCATGATGTTATTAAGGAGATTCTTGAATTCAGACAGCTAGGCAAGCTTCAATCTACTTATATTGAAGGACTTCAAAAAGTAGTTCACAATGGCAAGATTCATACACGCTTTAATCAGGTGCTGACACAAACAGGACGTTTGAGCTCCATTGATCCTAACCTGCAAAACATTCCAATCAGATTAGAGGAAGGTAGGAAAATTAGACAGGCCTTTGTTCCTTCTGAAAAGGATTGGATCATATTCGCGGCAGACTACAGTCAAATTGAGCTTCGTGTGCTTGCACATATTGCAAACGATGAAAAGTTGATTGAAGCATTCAGAGAAGATCATGACATTCATACGGAAACGGCTATGTCTGTCTTCCATGTCGAAGCAGATGAAGTTACTTCCAATATGAGAAGACATGCTAAAGCGGTCAATTTCGGGATTGTATACGGTATAAGCGATTACGGCTTATCCCAAAGCTTGAATATAACGAGGAAGGAAGCTGGGAAATTTATTGAAAGATATTTGGAAAGCTATCCTGGTGTTAAGACATATATGGAAGAAATTGTGGCAGATGCTAAACAGCAAGGCTATGTATCCACATTGCTTCATAGAAGAAGATATTTGCCTGATATAACAAGCAGAAACTTTAACTTGCGCAGCTTCGCTGAACGGACAGCAATGAACACACCGATACAAGGAAGTGCAGCAGACATCATTAAAAAAGCAATGATTGAAATGGCGAACCGCCTTGAAGCGGAAGGCTTAAAAGCGAAGCTTCTTCTGCAAGTGCATGATGAATTAATTTTTGAAGCTCCAAAAGATGAAATTGAAAAGCTGAAGGAAATTGTGCCTGATGTTATGGAAAACGCCGTAGAATTAAGTGTACCGCTGAAGGTAGATTATTCGTATGGTGATACATGGTTTGATGCTAAGTAATAGAAAAGAGGAAATAAAGTGCCTGAATTACCAGAAGTAGAAACGGTCAGACGTACTCTTAAAGAGCTCACACATAAAAAGGTCATTAAAGAAGTAGTTGTTTCGTGGGCGAAAATGATAAAAAGACCTGAAAATGTCGAAGAATTTTCCGATGCTCTTGTTGGTCAAAGAATAGAAGATATTAAGCGGAGAGGTAAGTTTCTTCTTATTGAAACGACCGATTTTACAATCGTTTCCCATTTGCGGATGGAAGGAAGATATGGCTTATTTTCAAAGGATGATCCTGTCGATAAACATACACATGTGATTTTTTATTTTGAAGACGGGTCAGAGCTGCGCTATAAGGATGTCCGGAAATTTGGAACGATGCATCTGTTCAAAAAAGGGGAGGAGCATCTAACACTGCCCCTTTCCCAGCTTGGACCAGAGCCTTTTGATTCATCCTTTACAATTGGAAACTTTAAGGAAAGACTGTCGAAAACGACAAGAAGTATTAAAACCGCTTTGCTGGATCAAAAGATTGTCGTTGGATTAGGTAATATTTATGTAGACGAAGCATTGTTTCGCAGCGGTATTCATCCAGAAAGAATTGCCAATACGATTAATGACACTGAAGCTGACACACTATATAGGGAAATTATTGCGACACTTTCAGAGGCTGTTGAAAAAGGTGGAAGCACTATACGCTCTTATGTTAATACACAAGGGCAAATCGGAATGTTCCAGCTTGAATTATTCGTGTATGGACGAAAAGGTGAAGCGTGTAAAAACTGCGGCACCGAATTAGAAAGAATTATTGTTGGAGGCAGAGGGACTGTATTTTGTCCACGCTGTCAGAAATAAGCTTTATATATTGCATTAACATTGGATGGGCTCCTTCCATATAGTATATTACTATCCGTTAGGAAGGAGCTTTTTTACGATGTCACAAATACTTTCTCTTTTCCTCTTAGCCTTGGCTGTCAGCATTGATAATTTTAGTGTCGGATTCACTTACGGCTTGCGAAAGATGAAAATCCCATTTAAATCGATTTTCATCATCGCCTGCTGCTCAGGTTTGACACTTTTAGTTTCCATGCTGGTGGGGCATGTGATTGCACAAGTATTCTCTTCTGAATTTGCCGAAAGTATTGGCGGCGGTATTCTCATTATTTTAGGATTATGGATATTGTATCAATTTTTTCAGCCGGATAAAGAAAGAGAGATTATCACAAAAGAAAAAAATTTGGTGAACTTTGAAATAAAATCGCTAGGAATTGTTATTAATATTTTAAAGAAACCAATGTCAGCGGATTTTGACAATTCTGGAACGATTACAGGAGTGGAAGCAATCGTCCTTGGATTCGCCCTTTCATTAGATGCGTTTGGGGCAGGAATCGGGGCTTCCATGCTTGGGTACTCCCCGCTCTTTCTGACGATTGCAGTCATTATTATGAGCACGTCCTTTGTATCGTTAGGCATGGTTGGAGGCGCGCTCCTTTCTAAAAAAAGCTATATGGAGAAATTTTCGTTTATTCCAGGAATCATCTTAATTATCATAGGTATATTTAAGCTCTAAACATTGCTATAAAGAAACCATTGAACAAAGGCAGGAAAAAGCAAATGACTTTAATTATAGGCTTAACAGGCGGCATTGCAAGCGGGAAAAGCACCATTTCCAATTATTTGAGATCTCTCAGCTTACCGATTATAGATGCAGACGTGGAAGCGCGTTTGGCTGTTGAGAAAGGGGAGCCTGGTTACAGCAAAATCGTGGAGCATTTTGGCACGAAGATTTTGCTAGAGGATGGAAGCCTGAATCGCGCTAAGCTTGGCGAAATAGTGTTTCGTGATGAAAAGCAAAGAGCTGTGCTGAATGGCATTGTTCATCCAGAGGTGAGAAACAGGATGAACAAAAAGCAAAATGAAGCCATTGCAGAAGGGCATATGGCAGTCATTTTGGATATCCCGTTACTATTTGAAAACAAGCTGGACAGCACTGTCGACAAGACAATCCTTGTCTATGTGGATACAGAGACTCAAATAAGCCGTCTGATCGATAGGAACAAATTGTCTTTTGAGCAAGCAAAATTAAGAATCGAAGCACAAATGCCTTTGCAGGAGAAAAAAGCGCTGGCAGACAGAATAATCGACAATAATGGAACGGTCGAAAACTCTCAAGACCAGGCGCTTAAGATTCTTCAAGACTGGAAGGTAATTTAAAGCGTGCTGTCTCATCGATTCGATGGGGCAGTTTTTTAGGAGAAATTTTTTTGTTTTTCCTTTTTTTCATCAAGAAATGGACATAATAAGGCGTACATAAGTGAATTAATTCATTCTATCACTTGTACAAACTAGCACTTTTCTATAAGATATTATTAATGGGAATCAATACATTGCGAACAATGAATTCGGAGCTGATATAGATGAGATGTCCTTCATGTCAACATAATAATAACCGTGTTCTTGATTCACGACCTGTTGATGACAGCCGCTCTATTCGCAGGAGAAGAGAATGCGAGGAGTGCGGTTACCGCTTTACTACTTTCGAAAAAGTAGAAGAAATACCGTTGATCGTTGTGAAAAAGGAAGGTACCCGTGAAGAATTCAGTCGTGATAAAATCCTGCGCGGCCTAATTAGGGCTTGTGAAAAAAGACCAGTTGCCTTAAAGCAGCTTGAGGAGATAACGGCAGAAATCGAAAAGGAGCTTAGAAGCAACGCCGTTTCGGAGATTAATAGTGAAGATATCGGTGAAATGGTCATGGATCGATTGGCGAAAGTAGACGAGGTGGCGTATGTCCGCTTTGCGTCTGTTTATCGTCAATTTAAAGATATAAATGTTTTTATAGAAGAACTGAAAGAGCTGATTAAAAAGGGGTAAGACAGCGGTGATTTCGCGCTGTTATTAGTGAATGCAGATGCATTCCACACATGATAAAAGGAGCTGAAGGATTCTTTGGCTCTTTTTTGACTTGTATATTCGCTAAAAAAATCATGCATTACAGCTAAGTCGAGCAATAATAGCAAAGGAGTGACTTAGTTTATGTCACAGCATTGGCAGGACTTGCTTCCAATAGATAGATATCAAGTATCGACAAACGGACTGATAAGTGAGTATGATCGCAAGGTAATTACCTTTTTGTATCAGCCCCTTATCGGATCCGCCTGTCTTGGATTATATATGACGTTATGGGGTGAGGTGGAGGAAAACAGACTATGGTCTGCTGACCATTCACATCACAGCCTGATGAATTTTATGGATTGCGGCTTAAAAGAAATTTATCATGCACGGTGTAAGCTTGAGGGCATCGGTCTGCTTAAAACGTTTATGAAAAAAGAAGGGGAAAACCGCTCGTTCATCTATGAATTACAGCCGCCATTGACACCAGAGCAGTTTTTTCTTGATGGCATACTGAATGTTTACCTTTACAGAAAAATAGGAAAAGCACAATATAATAGGCTGAAAAAATTCTTTGCAGAAGAGCGTAAAGCAGACGAGAAAGAGTTTAGGCAAGTTACGAAGGCGTTTCAGGATGTGTTTATGTCAGATCATTCTAGTGTCGTCCGCTCCACCTATGAGTGGGAAGGCGGAGAAGCACTTGAACAGGATGCTGTGCTGATTGGGAAAAAAGACCAGACGAACATGAAGATTGAAAATGCCAATTTTGATTTTGATCTGCTTCTTGCGGGGCTGAACGATTCATTCCTGTCTAAAAAGGCGTTGACAACCAAAGTGAAAGAAGCAATTCAGACATTATCCTTCTTGTATGGAATCAATCCGATTGAAATGAAAAATATTGTGATGAGTGCGATAAATCCTAACGATGAAATTGATTTAGAGGAGCTGCGAATAGCGGCAAGAGATTGGTATCAATTCCAAAATGCCGGCAAGCTGCCGTTACTAGTGGACAGGACACAGCCGCTACAGCTTCAGTCCCAAATTGAGGCACCGAAAACAAAGGAAGAGGAGCTTCTTAATTATTTAGATACTACTTCGCCAAGGCAGCTTTTAAGGGATATAGGAGGAGGAGCAGAACCGTCAAAGGCTGACCTCCAAATAATAGAAGAAGTCATGTTTGCACAGAAACTGCCTTCTGGTGTTATTAATGTATTAATTCAATATGTTATGCTTAAGACAGATATGAAGCTGACGAAGGGCTATGTGGAGAAAATAGCAGGACAATGGGTAAGAAAAAGGATTCAAACAGTCAAGGACGCTATGGATTTAGCTAAAAAGGAACATCAGCAGTATCTTGATTGGGCAAATGGCAAAAATACGACAAGCTCTAATAAAGGTTCGAAAAAAGTCATCCGTAAGGAAAAGATTCCAGAGTGGTTTGGACAGGACAAGCCATCCAATACAGATGAAAATAACATAGACGAGGCAAATACCGACGATGTGAATAACGACTTCCTTAAAGAATTAGAAGAGGAAATAAAAAACTTAAGAAAATAGGTGGTGAGTAGTATGGAAAGCATTAACGATACACTTCGCAAGCTTGGAGCAAACGGCGGATTTCAAGAGCGGTATAAGGCGATGAAGGAACAGGTGCTAAACCATTCTGATGTGAAAACCTTCCTGCAGGAAAATGAGGAAGCAATCACACCGCGTATGCTGGAAACAGGCATGATGAAGCTGTATGAATACGCAAACCAAAGTAAAGAATGCCAAAAATGTCCGAGCCTAGGTCAGTGCATCAACATGATGCAGGGGTATCATCCTAAATTGGTAATTAACAGGGGAGCAATTGACATTCAATATGATGTTTGCCCTCGCAAAATAATGGATGACAGCCAAAAGAAAAAGGAAAAACTTATTCGGAGTCTGCATGTACCGAAGGATATCCTGAAGGCTTCCTTCAACACTTTGGACATTGGCCAAGAACGTGCGCAAGCGGTGAGAGCAGCCATAAATTTCGTCAAGCAATACGAACCGGGTCAAAGGCAAAAGGGGTTGTATTTCTTTGGTGAATTTGGTGTGGGAAAATCATATTTGCTTGGAGCAATTGCTAATGAGCTATCGCAAATGCAGGTTTCCTCGATGATTGTATATGTGCCGGAATTATTCAGGGAAATGAAAAGCTCTATTGCCGACAATACATTAAATGACAAGATTGAAAGTATTAAAAGAGAGCCTGTTCTTATGCTTGATGATATTGGTGCTGAAACCATGTCAAGCTGGATAAGGGATGAAGTTCTAGGACCAATTCTTCAATTCAGAATGCTGGAAAATTTACCGACATTATTCAGCTCCAACTTTGATTTTGGTGGGTTAGAATACCATTTGACATACTCTCAGCGTGGTGAAGAGGAAAAAATGAAGGCGATGCGGGTAATGGAAAGAATTAGATATCTGGCAGATCCAATTCATGTAAAAGGTGAAAATAAAAGAAAATGACGCTTTCAAGGCAGCCCTATTATTAGTGGCTGTCTTTTTATTTGCGAAGATTCCCGTCGTGACTTCTATTTTTTTGTGTATCCCCATATACATTCTAACAAGGATTTTTTTCATAAAGGGGGGTTACGATTGATTGAAGTCATTTTTCAGAAAAAAGGCGATGGAGAAAAATTGCTTAGACTGATCAATCTTAAATATAAAAATACAGACTGGGCTATTAGCTCCATTCAAGAAGAGCATGAGTTTCGCTTAAAGTTCAGTTGGGAAACTGGGCAAAACAGTTTGTTTATGCAAACATTGAAAATGGTATTAGCAGAGTTCATTCTTCATTACAAATCAGAGGAATGGGCAAGGCAAGTATTGGTTGACAGGTATTATTATGCAGATGAAGCAGAGCAGCGACTTATACTTGAAATATTGCACAGCCTGCTTGAGAAGGAAAGAAGAGACCTTGCAAGCCTTCTTGGCAAAATCCATTTGCATGAATGTCTGGATAAGGCGCTTGGTGACCTGTTAAAGGACAATTTCTCCTTTTCCTTCGACAGCTTTGTTACATTCAGACTGCAGGATTATACCCAAAAGCTGAACAGCTATGTCGAAATTGCCATTGATGAATATAAAATGGAGCAGGAATATCAAGTGTTTATTCATACTTTACGGGACTTCCTGGAAAATCGCAGCCCGAAAATCCAGGCGATCCATGTGCTTGTAGATTTAGAAATTCAGTTTTATGACTCGGAGTACAGGGAATTGTCCCAGCAGGACTTAATGAAAATACTGGACAGAAAGATGTTCACATACCAATCTGTTTATATTGATCCATTTTCGATTGGGCCGCTGCTCTCTCTTGCCCCGAAAAATATTTATTTGTACACAGAAGACCGAGAACAGCCAATCGTTCGCACAATCATGAATATTTTCGAAGAACGGGTTAATATTATGGAGAAAGATGCGTTTTTCCATGGGACACCACATACTTTTTAATTCCTTTTTAAAATTATGAATGGCTACTTGCATTTAATGTCCATAAAGCATATAATAACGTACATAAAATACCTATATCGAATACATGTTATGATAAGGACAATAGTTTTCTTGTACGGTTTTAAGAGAGGGAAGCACATGCTGGGAGCTTCCTAACACGATGAGAAATGCTTACCACCTTTAAACTTTAGCCAGGAACAGGGCAGCCCCTTACTATTGGTTAACGGAGGCAGCCGTTATCTGTTTTTCTAAAGCCGTTTGGACCTTTGAAAGGGAAAAGCGGGAATTAGGGTGGAACCACGTGATTATTTCATATAAACTCGTCCCTTTCTACAGGGACGGGTTTTTTTGTGTTTTGGTCCTTTAGCATGAAGAGATAAACAAGCATTTGAAGGAGGAAATAGTTATGTCAGAAATGATAAAAATTACATTTCCAGATGGAGCGGTTAAGGAGTTTTCTGCAGGTACAACTACAGAAGAAATTGCCGGATCAATTAGTCCTGGATTAAAGAAAAAAGCCCTTGCAGGTAAAGTGAATGGTGAACTATTTGACTTAAGAAGACCTATTGATAAAGATGCTTCTTTTGAGATCATTACACCTGAAAGAGAAGAGGCGCTGGAAATTCTTCGCCACAGTACTGCTCACTTGATGGCACAAGCAATTAAAAGGCTGCATGGAAATGTAAAGCTTGGAGTAGGTCCTGTAATTGAAGGCGGTTTTTACTATGATATTGACTTGGAGAAATCACTTACTCCAGAGGATCTGCCTTTAATTGAAAAGGAAATGGCAAAAATCATCAATGAAAACTTGGAAATCGTTCGTAAAGAAGTAAGCCGTGATGATGCGGTTAAGCTCTTTACTGAGATGGATGATGAATACAAGCTAGAACTGATTGAAGCCATTCCGGCTGACGAGACAGTAACATTATATGAGCAAGGCGAGTTTATTGACCTTTGCCGCGGTGTGCATGTGCCTTCTACAGGTAAATTAAAGGAATTCAAGCTATTGAATATTGCAGGAGCATACTGGAGAGGTAATAGTGACAATAAAATGCTGCAGCGTATTTATGGAACTGCCTTCTTCAAAAAAGCAGATCTTAATGAGCATCTTCGCTTATTGGAAGAAGCAAAGGAAAGAGATCACCGTAAAATCGGTAAAGAGCTTGATTTGTTTATGACTTCTCAAAAAGTCGGACAAGGTCTTCCATTGTGGTTGCCAAAAGGTGCAACAGTCAGACGAATTTTGGAAAGATATATTGTTGATAAAGAAGAAAGATTAGGCTATCAGCATGTATACACACCAATCATGGGTAGTGTTGATCTTTACAAGACTTCTGGTCACTGGGATCATTATCAAGAGGATATGTTCCCTGTAATGGACATGGACAATGAGCAGCTTGTTCTTCGTCCAATGAACTGTCCACACCATATGGTTGTGTACAAAAATGACATCCACAGCTACAGAGAGCTTCCAATACGTATTGCAGAGCTTGGAACAATGCACCGCTACGAGATGTCTGGTGCCCTATCTGGACTTCAGCGTGTTCGCGGGATGACTTTAAATGACGCTCATATTTTCGTTCGTCCTGATCAAATTAAGGATGAGTTCAAACGTGTTGTTAACCTTGTGCTTGATGTATACAAGGACTTTAACCTGACAGATTATTCTTTCCGTTTGTCTTACCGTGATCCACAAGACACAGAGAAATATTTCGATGATGATAATATGTGGAACAAAGCACAAAGCATGCTGAAAGAAGCAATGGATGACCTTGGCTTAGATTATTACGAAGCAGAAGGAGAAGCAGCATTCTATGGTCCAAAGCTTGATGTTCAAGTTAAAACTGCTTTAGGCAAGGATGAGACACTTTCAACTGTGCAGCTTGACTTCTTATTGCCAGAGCGCTTTGATCTGACATATGTTGGCGAAGACGGCAAGCAACATCGCCCTGTTGTTATCCACAGAGGTGTTGTATCAACAATGGAAAGATTCATTGCCTTCTTGATTGAAGAATATAAAGGAGCGTTCCCTACATGGCTTGCACCTGTTCAAGTTCAAGTGATTCCAGTATCGCCATCTGTTCATTTTGATTATGCGAAAAAAGTACAAGAGCAGCTTCAAAATCAAGGGTTCCGTGTGGAGCTTGATGAGCGTGACGAGAAAATAGGCTACAAAATCAGGGAAGCACAAATGCAAAAAATCCCTTACATGCTTGTTGTAGGTGATAAAGAAGTGGAAGAGAATGCTGTCAATGTGCGTAAATACGGAGAGCAAAAGTCTGAAACAATTCCTTTCGATGCTTTTCTTCAAGGTCTTTTGGCGGAAGTAAAGAGATAAAAAACTTTTCCAAAATACGGAGTTAGACCGAAAAAACAGGAAATTATGCAAAAAGTATTGCAATAACGTAAGAATTTTGATAAAATTTTTTTCGTTGTGATAATTCTTTCGTTGACTTATCCATTTCGACTGTGATATAGTTACTAAGGTAAATTGAATATAAAGTTTGAGGAAAAGAAGAAGCACCCGCTTCTCACCTGATTGACACGGATTCCAAGTAGTTAACAGGTATTACGTAAACAATTTAGGTCTTACTATGGTTATCGTAAGTGTGGGTGATTTTTGAATCGTCCACACTTTTTATTTTGGATGCAAGTCCAAATATGCGATTTCAACTGGGGAGTCAAGTGTCAATTGGTACTTAGCACGAAAAAGAATCGCGAAGCTTTTCTTGTTAAGTTCTTGACCCGAACGTTGTATTCGTCAATTAACCTTGGAGGTGTTTAACTATTAGCAAAGATATGATTTTAAATGAAGGTATTCGTGCTAGAGAAGTTCGTCTTATTGACCAAAACGGTGAACAACTTGGCATTAAAACGAAATTTGAAGCTCTTGAAATTGCAACACGTGTAAATCTTGATGTAGTTCTTGTTGCTCCAAATGCCAAACCACCAGTAGCTCGTATCATGGACTACGGTAAATATAAGTTTGAACAGCAAAAGAAAGATAAAGAAGCACGTAAAAATCAAAAAATCATTAATATCAAAGAGGTTCGCCTTAGTCCGACAATTGATGAGCATGACTTTAATACAAAGCTTCGCAATGCAATCAAGTTCTTGGAAAAGGGCGATAAAGTTAAGGCATCCATCCGTTTTAAAGGACGTGCCATTACACATAAAGAAATTGGTCAACGTGTACTAGTTCGATTTGCAGAAGCTTGTACAGAAGTTGCCACAGTGGAATCACACCCGAAAATGGACGGCCGAAGCATGTTTATGACTTTAGCGCCTAAAAACGACAAGTAAACGAGGAGGAATACGAAATGCCAAAAATGAAAACTCACCGTGGAGCAGCTAAGCGTTTCAAAAAGACTGGCTCTGGTAAACTAAAACGTTCACATGCTTACACAAGCCATTTATTCGCTAACAAATCTACAAAACAAAAACGTAAGCTTCGTAAAGGTGCTATTGTATCTTCAGGAGATTACAAACGCATCCGTAATTTATTAGTAAACATTAAGTAATTTTTCCAAATAGGAGGGAAATAATATGCCACGTGTTAAAGGCGGTACAGTTACACGCAAACGTCGTAAAAAAGTTCTTAAATTAGCTAAAGGTTATTTCGGTTCAAAACATACATTATACAAAGTTGCTAACCAACAGGTTATGAAATCCCTAATGTATGCATACCGCGATCGTCGTCAGAAAAAACGCGACTTCCGCAAACTTTGGATTACTCGTATCAACGCAGCTGCACGCATCAACGGTCTTTCTTACAGCCGTTTAATGCACGGTTTGAAAGTTGCTGGTATCGAAGTAAACCGCAAAATGCTTGCTGAGCTTGCTGTAAGCGACGAAAAAGCATTTGCTGAATTAGCAACAGTAGCAAAACAAAACATTAAATAAGCTTTTTAAGCTTAAAACAAGAAGGCATATATCATGCCTTCTTTTTGTTTATAAAGAAAAGATTAGGAGGAAGAAAATGACTATCCAAATCATTTGTATATATTGGCTTCTTATTAATCTGTCCGGATATTTTGTTATGAAAATAGATAAGGATCGGGCTAGACGGCATGCTTATCGGATCAGCGAAAAACAATTATGGACTGTTGCCTTTTTGTTCGGAGCTTTAGGCATGACACTCGGAATGAAGCAATTTCGTCATAAGACGAAGCATACAGCCTTTAAACTTGGTCTTCCAATGCTAGCAATAGTGGAGACGATAGTACTCCTATATATATTAAATGAATTAGCATAAATTCGAAGGTTTGGCTATACACTTAAGTAACAGCATGATTCTCACAAACTGAAGGTGATAGAATGGAAGATCAATTATCCATGCTTTTTGTTATGGTAGAAATAGGCGGGGTACTTGCACCGATAGCGTTTATTCTCTTTCATACCTTAAGGCAAGTGTTGTTCATCCCGCCAATGCTAGTTTGTATAGCCGGTGGAGTCCTTTTTGGTGTAACATTCGGAACCATTTATTCGGTCATAGGTCTGACAATAAACTGTCTGTTTTTCTATATTGTCATTCACCGAATGCCCAAAACGCATCAAAAGCTAAGTGTCTTAAAGAAAAGGTGGTTCGGTGAATACCGCAATCTTACAACAGGTCAAGTAGCTGTTTTGAGGCTAATCCCTTTTATTCATTATCATCTCTTAAACTTTTGCCTTCTGGAGCGGACAAAAACTTTTAAAAATTATTTAAAATCCTCTTTTGCCACAAATATCCCGCTTGCCTTTTTTTATACTATTTTTGGGCAGTTTATCAGCCAGTTTTCACCGACGATGATTATTGTTATTTTATTTGCATTAGCTGTATTAGTGTATATTTTGCGAGAGAAAATGACCATTATTAAATGGCATGAGTTTTTTAAAGAGAATAAGCAAGAAAAAAAAGCTAAACACTCCGTTTAGCTTTTTAATTTTTATTAGGATTTTTTCCAGTCTATTTTTGAATTAGGATAAACAGCTTTTAATGATTCCTCCAAAAAACGGACATCAGCTTCCATTAGCTTCGTGTCATAAGGTTCAGTCGGCCATAATAAAATCCTGCTTACCGTTTTATTGTCAACAGGGTGTACATATTTTTCCCCTTCAAATAAAAATCCTTTATAAGTGACAAGGAGATTCATTCTGACATTTTTTCGGTCGTCAATCAAATAAAACCTATTGCCTCTTTTAGCAAATTCAAGCCTTCGTACAGGGCTAGCAGCAAATGAAATGATACGATAAACAATAAAGATGATAAGAGCCAATAACAGCAAACGCAAGAGCAACATCATATATAAAGCCTCCAAATTTTTTAAATAAAACTTTAGCTAATTCTATACGTGTAAAAACAAATAAGGTTTCAAATTTTAGAAAATATTTTTTAAAATACGAAAGAGACTTTTAAAACAGCGAATTTAAAGCATAATATTAATGATTACATCACTATCTCAGCATAATACTAGGAAGATTTTTAATTTATTAGTATAATAAGAATGATTTGAATGATTAATATTAAGGGAGTCGAAGTATAATGAAGCTAGATGAAACATTATCAATGCTTAAAGATCTGACAGACGCTAAAGGCATACCAGGCAATGAAAGAGAACCAAGAGAAGTAATGAAAAAATACATATCAGCATATGCGGATGAAGTGACCACAGATAATTTAGGGAGTCTTATTGCCAAAAAGACAGGTAAAGAAGACGGTCCGAAAATCATGGTGGCAGGCCACTTGGATGAAGTAGGCTTTATGATCACAAGGATTGATGATAAAGGGTTCCTATACTTTCAGACAGTAGGAGGCTGGTGGTCACAAGTAATGCTGGCACAGCGTGTGACGATTGTAACAAGCAAAGGAGATATCACTGGTGTAATCGGTTCAAAACCACCGCATATTCTGTCTCCAGAAGCCCGTAAAAAGCCGGTTGAAATTAAAGATATGTTTATTGATATCGGTGCTGCTTCTAAAGAAGAGGCACATGAATGGGGAGTTAAGCCAGGAGATATGGTCGTACCATATTTTGAGTTCACTGTTATGAACAACGAAAAGATGCTGCTTGCTAAGGCATGGGATAACCGTATTGGCTGTGCTATTGCCATTGATGTACTAAAAGGCTTAAAGGACAGTGAGCATCCTAATACTGTTTATGGTGTCGGAACAGTTCAGGAAGAGGTCGGCTTGCGTGGTGCAAGAACGGCAGCGCAGAAAATTCAGCCTGACATTGCATTCGGCGTGGATGTTGGTATCGCTGGAGATACACCTGGCGTAACAGAAAAAGAAGCATTGAGTAAAATGGGTAAAGGTCCTCAAATTATTTTGTATGATGCTAGCATGGTTTCTCATAAAGGCTTAAGAGACTTAGTGACAGACACTGCAGATGCTCAAAATATACCTTATCAATTTGATAGTGTGCCTGGCGGAGGTACTGATTCAGGTGCCATTCACTTAACACATAATGGTGTGCCGGCATTGTCTATAACAATTGCAACGCGCTATATCCATTCACATGCAGCAATGCTTCATCGTGATGATTACGAAAATGCTGTTAAGCTTATTATCGAGGTTATTAAAAAGCTCGACAGTGAGACAGTGAAAGAACTTACATTCAAATAATTAGAAAAGAGACCAGGGAAAATAAACTGGTCTCTTTTTTTATTTAGTAACACTAGATGGTTTTTTCTTCGGCCAAAGACAATAGCTGAAACTGATTAGAAAGTCGATACCAAGGACAATTGTCCATACCTGAATAAGTGGAAGTAAGGTTTTTATATCTTCTTTAGGAATAAATAATGTCATCAAATAAAGCAAACAGGCACCTATTGCAAAAGCAACAAGATGGCGCAGCCAACCAACCATCTCTTGTATTGCATGCGCCCGTCCGTATTTTTTTACAGGCTTTTCTCCACCTGCAAACCGGAAGCTGAAATGGGCATCCATCCATTTAATCATACTGTGTCCGAAGGCAATGGTGACACCGATATATACAGCAGCCAGCCCATGGAATACCGTGATTTCACTGCCCTTATTGATGTCTATAATCGTAAAAGCGATTAAAAAGTAAATCGATAATTGGTGTGGCGAGAAGAAAAGCTGCACTTAGTTTTTTTTTCTTCCACATATACCGGCAAAACAACCCCAATAGTACAAATATCCAAAAAGCAATTTCGCATATAATAATTAAAAAGCCAATCACCTAAGAACACTCCTTTTAATAAGTAAAAAATGATTAAAGGTATATTAGTGATATGCACAAAGCAGTTAATCATGAACTAAAAAATAAACTTTTTAAATGATAGGCAGAAACCAAAAACGGTTTGCCCGATTACTGGACAAACCGTTTTAAATTAACTTAAATCGATTGGCGGTGGTGGGGGCGGAGTATTGTTTAATATCGCCGCTTTTCGTGCCTTTAAGAATCGATTGATGTTTAAGACAATTGTTTTTGCTACAGCGTAGGTTGGTACTGCCAAAATCATTCCAAGTATGCCTGCAAGGTTTCCTGCAACAAGCAACAGAACAATAATGGTAGCAGGATGGGTATCTAGCCTTTTACCTAAAATAAGTGGTGAAAGGATATTACCTTCGATTTGCTGAGCAATCGTAATGACGAGAATGACTAAAAGAGCCTGTGTTGGTGAAGTAAATAATGCGATAATAACAGCAGGCGCTCCGCCGATTAATGGTCCAACATATGGGATAATGTTAGTTACAGCAACAATCAATGCCATTACTAAAGCATAGTCAAGACCAATGATCCAGTAACCAATTAAAGCAAGTGTACCTACAAACAGGGCAACCATTACTTGTCCTTGAATATAAGCAGCTAAAGTGTCACCAGTATCTTTTAGAATTTTTGTAGCTTCCTTGCGGTAAGAAACAGGGAAAAACTTCGATAAGGCGGAAGGAAACTTACTGCCGTCCTTGAAGCTGTAAAAGAGCAAGAAAGGAACAGTAACAATCGTTATCGTAATATTTGTCATCGTACTGATGATGGCACTAATGCTGTTTGTTATGCTGCTTGGAATTGTTTGAGCATAGTCATTCAGCTTTTCGGTAATGTCGCCCATTGTGACATATTCCTGATTAAGGAGCCATTTGTATTGCTTCGTATCATTTAGAGTATTAAAGAATTTAATAGCTTGATCCGCATAGTTTGGAATATTACTGAAAAGCTCAGTGATCTGCTTGCTAATTAGCGGAATGACACTGCCGACAGCTAAAATAATTAATCCTATTACTACTACATAAATAATAATAATGGCTAATGTTTTCGGCACTTTATATTTTTGCAAGAAATTTACGATCGGGTTGAGCAGGAAATACAAAAAGCCTGTGATGATAATGGGGAAAAACAAAGTAGTGAACAATACAGCTACAGGCTGGAATAAAAACGATATTTTTGTGCAAACATATATGATTGCTACAATCAATAATACTTGCAAAAGCCAATAATGAAACTTCTTTTTCGTCAAGTTATCTTCACCTTTTTTCTTTAATTATTACATTGCATCTATGTAAAAATATATGTAACGTAGTATAGCACAAAAAACTATTAGAATTATACCCTGATATACCAAGATTATAACATTACAAATGAATGCTAGTATGGAAATACGAATGACTAATAAATAAGTTTCATAAATAAGTAATAAATTTTTGGGGACAAAAAAAATAGGAGGAATATATTCTCCTCCTATACGGTGATATGAATAAGTTTTAAGTGAAGAAATTCTGTCTTGGCTGTGTTGCACCCTATAGCCAAGAAGCTTTTACGGATCAGTTGATCTTTTTTTTAAGTCTGGGAAAATTAAATCCCCCAAATTTATTTTAATCCAGTCTCAAGTGTCTGCAGCATTTCTGTTTTATCTTGATCAGAAGAATTTTGCCAGATTACTTCAAACAGCACACCAAGACCTGGTAGCATTTTCTCTTCGCCATTTTGGATAGCGTCAACAATTGTTGCTTTTAGCTCATCTTGTGAATTACCTGAAACATTATGGATAATCGCGTTTCGTAAGTTTAAACTCATGGATAGCACTCCTTTTTTCTATTATAAGAAAGCCCACACTATATCATTTCTCATTTGCCGTTTATTATGTATATTCTTTACGCTATAATAAAAAAATAGGAAGCAATGGTTAGTTTAAGTGAGGAGACATGCAATTTGAAACATATACTTTCTGCCAAAAACCCTCAAGTTAAAGAGTGGAAAAAATGCCTGACCAAAAAGGAAAGAGACAAAACAGGAACATTTCTTGTTGAAGGATTTCATTTAGTGGAAGAGGCGCTTAAAGCAAATGCGATAAAGCATTTAATTATTTCTGAGGAAATAGAAATGCCAGCATGGGATTATGGAGATATTTCCGTTACAATTGTAACAAAAGAAATTATTTTACAGCTGACTGACACAGAAACACCGCAAGGAATTGTAGCGCTGTGTGAGCAATATAGAGATGAGCAAGCATTATTAACAGGTAAGTCCTTTATTGCCCTTGATCAGGTGCAGGATCCGGGGAATCTTGGGACAATAATCCGCACAGCAGATGCTGCAGGAATTGACGCAGTAATCGTTGGGGATGGCACTGTCGATATATATAATCCAAAAGTAGTCCGTTCTGGACAAGGAAGCCATTTTCACCTGCCTATCATTAAGCAGAACCTGCCGGAATTCATAGAAGGCTTGAAGGAAAAGGGAGTTTCTGTTTATGGGACAAGCTTGGAAAATGGCGTTAATTACCGAGAAGTACCCGCAGCAGAATCCTTTTGTTTAATTGTTGGTAATGAAGGAAACGGTGTAAGTAAAGAAGTGCTTTTGGCAACTGATAAAAATTTATATATTCCGATTCATGGTAAAAGTGAATCATTGAATGTGGCCGTAGCTGCAGGAATTTTAATGTATCATTTCGTTTGAGTGTGGCCTAATTACAAAATGGGTTTGAAATGCGCTTTAAAATATACTATAATAGTGGCAAATTGCATGATGAATAAACGTTGATGGAGAAAAGTAGTTTATAGCCCTGCTGATAAAGGGAGAAAATGCCTTGACTGAAAGCATTTTTATCTGGCAGCATGAATGAAGTTCACCTCCTGAGTTGGCATCGGGACCAATTTCTTTATGGAAATTGTAAAGATGTTCCGGCATTTATGCCGTTATCCAAATGAAGTGAACTTGAATGCTGAAATTCAGGTTAATTAGGGTGGTACCGCGAATACATAAACCTCGTCCCTTTTATAGGGATGGGGTTTTTTTATGTTCTAATTCAAAGTAAAGCGAATTTAAGCTTGTGCAATTCATGCAAAATTACAAGGAGGAAACGAACATTGGAAGCGAAATTAAAGGAACTGCAAGAAGAAGCTTTAAAAGCAATAGCAGCCAGTGAAAGCGTAAAAGAGTTAAATGACATAAGAGTAGCTTATCTTGGCAAAAAAGGTCCCATTACAGAAGTATTAAAGGGAATGGGTAAATTATCAGCAGAAGAACGTCCGAAAATGGGTGCTTTAGTCAATGTCATTCGTGATGAGATTACAAGCCATATTGAAGAGAAGCAAACGATGCTGGAAGAAGCAGAGGTTCAAAAGAAAATCGCTTCTGAAACAATCGATATTACACTTCCAGGGCGTCCAGTTGCGGTTGGGAATCACCATTCCTTAACAAGAGTGATTGAGGAAGTAGAGGATTTATTTATTGGAATGGGCTATACGGTAGAAGAAGGTCCAGAGGTAGAAGTCGATTATTATAATTTCGAAGCATTGAATCTGCCGAAAAACCACCCAGCAAGAGATATGCAGGATTCCTTCTATATCACAGAAGAACTGCTTTTAAGAACACATACTTCACCAGTTCAAGCACGTACAATGGAGAAGCATAAAGGAAAAGGCCCTGTTAAAATTATATGTCCAGGAAAAGTGTATCGCCGTGATAATGATGATGCGACACATTCCCATCAATTTATGCAAATTGAAGGACTTGTTATTGATGAAAATATTCGTATGAGCGATCTTAAAGGTACACTTGAAGTTTTCGCGAAAAAAATGTTCGGAAATGACAGAGAAATCCGTCTGCGTCCAAGCTTCTTCCCATTCACAGAGCCTTCTGTAGAAGTGGATATTTCTTGCAGTATTTGTAAGGGAGCAGGCTGCAGTGTATGTAAAGGCACTGGCTGGATTGAAGTGCTTGGAGCAGGGATGGTTCATCCAAATGTACTGGAGATGGCAGGGTTTGACTCGAAGAAATATTCTGGTTTTGCCTTTGGAATCGGTGCAGAACGTATCGCTATGCTGAAGTATGGAGTGGACGACATTCGCCATTTCTATACAAATGATATCCGTTTCTTAAAACAATTTTCAGTGCCAGAATATTAAGGTTGGAGGAGAAAGCAAATGTTAGTTTCTTATAAATGGTTGCAGGAATATATAGATTTAAATGATATAACACCAGAAGAATTAGCTGATCGCATCACAAGAAGCGGTATTGAGGTTGAAGGTGTTGAAGTATTGAATGAAGGCATGAAAAATATCGTCATCGGACATGTGCTAGAGCGTGAGCAGCATCCGAATGCAGATAAATTAAATAAATGCTTAGTGGATGTCGGTGATGGTGAGCCAGTACAAATCGTCTGCGGCGCACCGAATGTTGATGCTGGTCAAAAAGTGGCTGTCGCTAAAGTTGGAGCAGTCCTGCCAGGCAACTTCAAAATTAAAAAGGCAAAGCTGCGCGGTGAGGAATCAAATGGAATGATTTGTTCCCTTACGGAGCTTGGCATTGAATCGAAGCTAGTTGCAAAGGATTTCTCAGAGGGTATTTTCGTGTTCCCAAGTGATGTGGAAGTAGGAAGAGACGCACTTGAGTATTTACAGCGTGATGATGCGGTCCTTGAATTAGGGCTGACACCAAACCGTTCTGATTGCTTAAGCATGATTGGAGTTGCCTATGAAGTTGCAGCAGTGTTAAGCAAGGATGTAAAGCTTCCTGCAGTTGATTATCCGAAAGCAGCAGAAAAAGCAGCTGATTATGTTAGTGTTAAAGTGGAAAACAGTGAAGATGCTCCATTATACACTGCTAAAATTATTAAAAACGTTAAAGTTGCTCCATCGCCATTATGGATGCAAGGAAGACTGATGGCTGCTGGTATCCGTCCACATAATAATGTTGTTGATATCACGAACTATATTCTTCTTGAATACGGTCAGCCTCTTCATGCATTTGACTATGATCGACTTGGCTCAAAGGAAATTCTTGTGAGAAGAGCAAAAGCTGGCGAAACAATTACTACATTGGATGACGCGAAAAGAACATTATCTGAAGATAATCTGTTAATTACAAACGGTGAAACTGGTGTGGCTGTAGCTGGTGTTATGGGTGGAGCCAACTCAGAGGTTCAAAATGATACAACGACAGTTCTTCTTGAATCTGCGTATTTTGAAGCTGGAGTTATCCGTAAATCTTCCAAAACATTAGGGTTAAGAAGTGAAGCAAGTGCAAGATACGAAAAAGGGATTGATCCGAATCGTGTCCGTCAAGCTGCAGAAAGAGCAGCACAACTGCTACAGCTTTATGCTGGAGGTGATGTGTTGGAAGGTGAGGCAGCAGTTGATGCACTTAAAGCTGAGCCAAAGGTTGTATCCATCACGCTAGAGAAGCTGAACAATGTATTAGGAACTTCTTTAACAGAAAATGAAGTTACTGATATTTTCAAAAGACTGCAATTTGAAACGTCTTTGGAAAACGGCAGCTTTACAGTGACAGTTCCGACGAGAAGAAATGATATTACTATTCCAGAAGACTTAACAGAAGAAGTGGCAAGACTTTTTGGCTATGATGATATCCCAACAACTCTGCCAATTGGTGCTTCTATCCCTGGAGCATTAACAGAGTATCAGAAGAAGCGTCGTTCTGTTCGCAAATACCTAGAAGGTGCTGGCTTGTATCAAGCTATCACATATGCATTAACAAGCGACAAGAAGGTGCAGCAGTTTGCACTAGAAAAAAGAAATCCAGTTCGTTTGGCAATGCCGATGAGTGAAGAGAGAGCATTGTTAAGACAAAGCATTATTCCACAGCTACTTGAGGTAGTTAAGTATAACGCAGCACGTCAAAATGACAGTCTTGCCGTGTACGAAACAGGAGTTGTGTTCTTAGAAACGGAACAAAATCAGCTTCCAGAAGAAAGAGAGCATGTTGCCGGAGCAATTACTGGTTCTTGGGTATCTCATGTTTGGCAAGGCGAGAAAAAGCCAGTCGATTTCTTCGTTTTAAAAGGGGTGCTTGAAGGACTTTTCCAAAAGCTTGGAGTAGCTAAGTCAATCGAGTTTACGCGCGGAACAATGGATGGAATGCACCCTGGAAGAACAGCTGAAATTCTGTTCAACGGTGTATCAATCGGCTTCGCAGGCCAAGTGCATCCACAAGTTCAAAATGAGCTTGATTTGAAGGAAACATATGTCTTTGAATTAGACTTAAGCAAACTGCTGGCAACAGAAGTAAACGAGCTGCAATATACAACAATTCCAAGATTCCCAAGTGTAACAAGAGATATTGCACTTGTTGTCGATGCAACAATTCTAGCTGGCGACATTCAGAACATCATCGTTGAAGCAGGCGGCTCCTTGTTGAAAGAAGTGCAAGTATTTGACCTGTACGAAGGCGACAAAATGGAAGAGGGCAAAAAATCAATTGCATACTCTCTGAAATACTTCGATCCAGAACAGACTCTAACAGATGAAATGATTACAAAATCACATGACAAAGTGCTAGAAGCTGTTAAAGAAAAAGCAGGAGCAGTATTAAGAGGTTAATCTTTTATAGGAAAACAAACTTCTCTTTTAAAAGTTAGTTCGTTAACAAAGAAGCTGGCCATTACGGCCAGTTTTTTTGTGCGCTTTAATAGGGAGAAGCTGTAAAACTTGCCCCATTTAATATGCAATGACTTCCCACCTAAAGTCACTTCATGGTATGATATAGAATAGGATTCTTAAGAATTGGAGGCAATATAGTGTCAGATGTACAAAAAAACCGTACGAATGTGAAAATATATGGAACGGAATATGTAATAGTTGGCCAAGAATCTTCTAATCATGTTCGATTGGTTGCCTCTATCGTAGACAAAAAAATGCGCGAGATAAATGGGAAGAATACTTCCCTTGATTTGAATAAATTAGCAGTGTTGACAGCTGTGAATATTGTAAATGACTATATTAAATTAATAGATCGCGTGGAAGAACTGGAGAATGAATTAAATAGAGAAAAGGGCTGAATAAAGTTCATGTTAGATATAATCGTCATTATTCTGCTGATTTTTGGTCTATTGAGAGGACTGAAACGAGGCTTTATCCTGCAAATCATTCATTTGACAGGATTTATCGTTGCTTTTATTGTGGCAACGAAATATTATATACCATTCTCAAAGAAATTAAATTTGTGGATACCTTATACGAATACAAGTGAGAACAGTTTCGTTCAAGGACTTTTTGGCAGCATGAATTTAGAAGAGGTATTTTATCGCGCAATCGCCTTTGCGGTGATTTTTTTTGCTGTGAAAATAATTTGGCAAATTATCGGAAGCATGGTGGATTTTGTTGCGAGTCTTCCTATTCTTAAACAGCTTAATACTTGGGCTGGTGCAGTATTAGGCTTTGTTGAGACATATTTAGTGCTGTTTATTTTGCTGTATATTGCCGCACTGCTGCCTGTCGAATTTATTCAGACACATTTAAACACTTCCTTTATTGCAGCAGGCATTATCGAGAACACCCCGTATTTCTCGGAAAAGATTAAAGAAATATGGTTCGAATATGTTGGCTCCTAATGGGCAGTTAAACTCTTCCGGCAAAATGAGGCTGGGGGAGTTTTTCTGTTGTCATTTAAGCATCAACATATTATAGAAAAGCAGCAGAACATGTTATGATATTATTGTTTGACAAAATTAGGGGAAACATACTAATCAATAACAGGATTATGTAGGTGATTATAATGACAACAAAAAAAGATGTAGTACGGCAATTAGAACAAATTGCGATATATATGGAATTAAAAGGAGAAAATTCCTTTAAAATAAGTGCATTTAGAAAAGCAGCTCAAGCGTTAGAGACAAATGAACATACACTTGAGGAAATAGAGGACTATACTGCATTGCCTGGTATAGGCAAAGGAACGGCTGGAGTGATAGAGGAATTTATCGCAACAGGAGAGTCCTCTGTTTTAAAGGAGCTGAAGGAAGAAGTACCAAAAGGCTTAATTCCTTTATTGCAGCTCCCAGGTCTTGGCGGCAAAAAAATTGCGAAGCTCTACAAGGAATTAGGAATTGAAAATGCAGAGGACTTAAAGCTTGCTTGCCAAAACAAGAAAGTGCAAGCACTTAGTGGCTTCGGCAAAAAAACAGAAGACAAGATACTAGAAGCACTCGACAGCTTTGGTTCAAGACCAGATCGCTTGCCGCTTGCCTATATGCTCAGGGTAGCATTTTCGATTGAATCTGAGCTGGAAAAAATGGCGGAAATCGAAAGGTTTTCTCGTGCGGGAAGCATAAGAAGAATGCGGGAGACTATCAAGGATTTAGACTTTATTATTGCCACAAATTCACCGTCTGAGGTGAAGGATAGCTTGCTGGCATTAAACGGAATAAAGGAAGTCATAGGTGCAGGCAAAACGAAGGTAAGTATTGTTCTTGAATTAGAGTTTGATGTATCTATTGATTTCCGTCTTGTGAAGCCAGAGGAATTTGCTACAACACTTCATCATTTTACAGGAAGCAAGGATCATAATGTAAGGATGAGACAGCTCGCCAAGGAGCGGGGCAAAAAAATCAGTGAGTATGGTGTGGAGGATACGGAGACAGGGGAAGTGGAAACATTCTCGACAGAAGCAGAATTTTACAACTATTTCGGTTTGCCTTTCATTCCTCCAGAAATGCGGGAGGACGGAAAAGAAGTCGAGGATTACAAAGAAGACTTGCAAATTGTTTCTCTTGAAGACATCAAAGGTGACCTACATATGCATACAACTTGGAGTGATGGTGCATTTTCAATCGAAGAAATGATTGAAGCAAATAGACAGCGCGGCTACAAATATATGGCAATCACCGATCACTCTTTTTATTTGAAGGTAGCAAACGGCTTATCCCCTGAGCGTTTGAAAGAGCAGCTAGATAAAATTAAAGCACTTAATGAGAAATATGATGATATTACCATTCTTGCAGGTGTTGAAATGGATATTTTGCCAGACGGTTCACTCGACTATGACGACGAGCTTCTTGAGCAAATGGATATTGTTATTGCATCCATCCATTCGGCCTTTTCACAGCCTAAAAAGAAAATAATGGAACGTTTGGGGACGGCTCTTCGTAATAAGAATGTCGATATTATTGCACATCCGACAGGCAGGAAAATCGGCAAAAGGGACGGCTACGAGGTCGATATGGAGGATTTAATTAAGCTGGCTAAAGAGACAAATACAGTGCTTGAGCTTAACAGCAATCCGAACCGCCTTGATTTAAATGCAGAATATGTCAAAATGGCGCAAGATGAGGGAGTTCATCTCGTCATTAATACAGATGCCCATCATACGAAGGAGCTTGCCTATATGGGGATTGGTGTGTCAACAGCAAAAAAAGGCTGGATAAAAAGAGATACTGTGATAAATACATGGGAAACAGATAAGCTATTGGATTTTTTAAAGAATCGCCATCAATAAGTTTTAAAGATAAAAGATCATAACTATGGCATTGCTAAAAAAGGTAAAGGAGAAAACTCCATGCAAGAAAGAGCTTTAAAGACATTAGAATTTGATAAGATTATAAGTCAGCTGCTAGAGCATGTCTCTTCCTCACTAGGAATGGCGAAGGCAACTGAGTTAATGCCTTCCACAAATTATGAAGAAGTCGTGCAATGGCAGGAAGAAACAGATGAAGCAGCAAAGGTAGTCCGAATGAGAGGGAATATCCCGTTAAGCGGCATCCATGATATCCGTCCACATGTTAAACGCTCAACCATTGGGGGGATGCTTAGCCCTATTGAATTAAATCAAATAGCAAGCACCGTTCATGTGAGCAGGCAAATAAAAAGATTCACAGAGGAATTTCATCACGATGAGCCAATTCCGATTTTGTTTGGGCTTGCTGAGCAAATTATAGTCCTTGCAGAGGTTGAAGAAGAAATTAAGATGGCAATTGATGAACAAGGAAGCGTAATGGATAGCGCTAGTGAAGCACTGCGTGCCCTTCGCAATCAGCTAAGAAGGAATGAATCAAAGGTCAGAGAAAAGCTGGAAAGTATGATACGTTCATCTAGTGCTGCTAAGATGCTGTCAGATACTATCATTACTATCCGGAATGACCGTTATGTTATTCCAGTAAAACAAGAATACAGAGGTCATTATGGAGGAATAATCCACGATCAAAGTGCCTCTGGCCAAACATTGTTTATAGAGCCCCAATCTGTTGTAACCTTGAATAATGAGCTTTCAGGAATTCGTGTAAAGGAACAACAGGAAATAGACAGGATTTTGGCACAGCTGACAGTGCTTGTAGCAGAGCATCGTGAAGAACTTCTGTCCATTGTAGAAATACTGAAGGATATTGACTTTATGTTTGCAAAAGCAAAATACGGTCAACGGATTAAAGGCACGAAACCAAAGATAAATAATGAAAGAAGAATTAATCTTTTTAAAGCAAGACATCCGTTAATTCCACTCGATCAGGTTGTAGCAAATGATGTTGCCTTAGGTGATTCGTATTCCGCTATTGTTATTACAGGACCGAACACAGGTGGTAAAACAGTAACACTGAAAACAGTTGGGCTTTGCACATTAATGGCACAAGCGGGCTTGCAAATACCAGCACTTGATGAATCCGAAATGGGTGTGTTTGAGGCAGTTTATGCAGATATTGGCGATGAGCAGTCCATCGAGCAATCATTAAGTACTTTCTCCTCCCATATGGTTAATATTGTGAGTATCTTAGAAGATGTAAACAGCAATAGTCTTGTGCTGTTTGATGAGCTTGGTGCAGGAACAGATCCACAGGAAGGGGCAGCACTTGCCATTTCCATTCTAGACGAAGTGAACAAACAGGGTGCAAGAGTAATAGCGACTACCCATTATCCAGAACTGAAGGCTTATGGCTATAACAGGGAAGGGGTTGTGAATGCTAGTGTTGAATTTGATGTAGAGACATTAAGCCCGACCTACAGGCTGTTAATCGGTGTTCCTGGCCGAAGCAATGCCTTTGAAATTTCGAAGCGCCTTGGCTTAAAAGAGGATGTTATCGATACAGCCAGATCTCATGTGAGTGATGAAACTAACAAAATCGAAAATATGATTGCATCTCTCGAAGAAAGTCGCAGAGCAGCGGAAATCGAGCATAAAGAAGCGGCAGAATTGCTGAAACAGGCAGACATGCTGCACCGTGACTTGCAAAAGCAGGTTATGGAGTATTATGAGAAAAAAGAAGCGCTTGAAGAAAAGGCGAAGAAAAAAGCAGCGGATATCGTTGAAAATGCGCGAGCAGAAGCAGAAACGGTTATTTCTGATTTGCGGAAGATGCAGCTGGAAAAACGGGCAGAAATTAAAGAGCATGAACTGATTGATGCTAGAAAACGTCTTGAGGATGCTGCTCCAAAGACTGCTATCAAACGAAAAGAAGCAGCAAAAACGAGTCATGAATTCCAGCCTGGCGATGAAGTTAAGGTGCTGACATTCGATCAAAAGGGTCAGCTCATTGAAAGGGTTTCTGCTAAAGAGTGGCAAGTTCAAATCGGCATTATGAAGATGAAAGTGAAAGAGCGTGACTTGGAATTTATTAAAGCACCTAAAGTGGTGGAAACAAAACCGCTGGCAACAATCAGAGGTAAAGACTTCCATGTAAGCCTTGAGCTGGATCTTCGCGGGGAAAGATATGAAAATGCGTTGGCACGTGTGGAAAAATACATTGATGACAGTTTGCTTGCAGGCTATCCAAGAGTCTCTATCATACATGGTAAGGGAACAGGTGCATTAAGGACAGGTGTGCAGGAATACCTGAAAAACCACCGTTCTGTCAAAAGTATTCGTTTCGGTGAGGCAGGAGAAGGCGGCAGCGGCGTTACGGTTGTTGAGCTTAGATAAGAGTTTTTAGAAATAGGAGAGGAGATGCCAGATGAATTCCTTTTGGAGTAATGAATATGTGAACACCGCTGGCGATTATAGTGTTGTCATCCTTAGCATTGTTGTGTTTTTAGCCGTGTTTGAACTGGTGACAAAATACAATAACTGGGAAGAAATAAAAAAAGGGAATGTTGCTGTTGCGATGGCCACAGGCGGAAAAATATTCGGGATAGCAAACGTGTTCAGACATTCCATCATGCAAAATGACTCATTGCTGACAATGATTGCTTGGGGAATATTCGGTTTTTTCCTATTGCTAATCGGCTATTTCATCTTTGAGTTTTTAACACCAAAATTCAAAATTGATGAGGAAATCAAAAATGACAACAGGGCGGTTGGCCTTATTTCCATGATTATTTCCATCGGCTTATCTTATATTATAGGTGCAGGAATATCCTAAGCACACAAAATAAAGACTTGTTCCATATTGGAACAGGTCTTCTTTTTTATAAAAGGAAACTGCCCTTTTTTATTTTGGGCTTATTTTAAATATCCATTGGTATCTCCCCGCCATATAATAAGCTAGTACAATTTATAATATGTTAGGAGGAGTCGGTTTGGAAACGGAAAAACCATGGCTGGCGCTTTATCCAGGTGAAACAGCCAAGAATGTCTATTATAAAGCAGAAACCTTGCCACAGCTTTTACGTAACGCAGCAAAGGAATATCCAAAGCATAAAGCCATTCACTTTATGGGGAAGGAATTAACCTTTAAACAAACATTTGAAAAAGCGAGTAATCTCGCAGCATATCTGCAAGAAATAGGAATCACAAAAGGAGACAGGGTTGCAGTCATGCTTCCCAATATCCCGCAAACGGTCATTAGCTTTTATGCTATTATGCTTGCAGGCGCCATTGTAGTACCAGTTAACCCACTTTATAAAGAAAGAGAAATAGAATTCATTCTCAACGACTCAGGCGCAAAGGCAATTATTACCCTCGATATCCTATATAACCGCGTGAAAAGTGTACAAGAAATGACAAGTGTAGAGCAAATTCTTGTTACCTCCATCAGTGAATTTCTTCCATTCCCTAAAAATCTATTTTACCCATTTATCCAAAAGAAAGAGTATGGTTATATCCCTTCTGTTAAGCACGAAGGAAATACCCATTTATTGAAAAATATTTGGAGTTTGCCAACAGCAGACTTAAAAGAGGTCAGCATCGACTTTGAAGAAGACTTAGCAATCATTCAGTACACTGGGGGTACAACAGGATTTCCAAAGGGTGTTATGCTGACACACCAAAACCTTGTTGCAAATACGTCTATGTGCCGTCAATGGCTGTATAAGCTCGAAAAAGGCAAGGAAAAGCTGCTAGCAATTATGCCTCTCTTTCATGTTTATGGCATGATGACAGTTCTCGTCCTTTCTGTAATGGAAATTTATCAGATGATTTTACTGCCGAAATTTGATGCCACTACTGCTTTAAAGACAATTGAAAAACAAAAGCCAACTGTTTTTCCAGGGGCACCGACAATCTATATTGGCCTCTTAAACCATCCGGACATCAATAAATATGATTTATCCTCTATTGATGCCGCAATAAGCGGTTCTGCTCCACTACCTAAGGAGATTATTGACCGCTTTGAAGAAAAGACTGGTGGGAAGCTTGTCGAAGGGTATGGGCTAACGGAAGCATCACCAGTAACACATGTTAATTTTGTCTGGGATCATGAAATTGTCAAAGGAAGCATCGGAGTGCCATGGCCTGGTACAGATGCTGCTGTGTTCTCTCCAGAAACAGGGGAAGAGCTGCCTCATGGTGAAATTGGTGAATTGGCAGTGAAGGGGCCACAAGTAATGAAAGGCTATTGGAATAATCCAGACGAAACAGAGCTTGTTTTAAAGGATGGCTGGCTATATACGGGCGACCTGTGTTACATGGATGAACGAGGCTATTTCTATATTGTGGACCGGAAAAAGGACACGATTATCGCAAGTGGCTTTAACATCTATCCACGCGAAGTGGAAGAGGTATTATACGAGCACCCTGCAGTTCAGGAAGCGGCAGTTGTTGGGGTGAAGGATTCCTATCGCGGGGAAACAGTGAAGGCTTTTATTGTATTAAAAGAAGGAGCACAAACATCTGAAGATGAGCTGAATAAATATATGAGGGAGCGAATTGCCTCATTTAAAGTACCGCGAATATATGAGTTCCGTAAAGAATTGCCAAAATCGGCAATTGGCAAAATTTTAAGAAGAGAATTGAAAGAGAATGGAACAGAAGAAGGGAGATAGTGGGGATGAACATCATCGTCTTGCTTTCCATCGTTGTGGAGGCAAATCAGCCAATCACGATTGAAAACGGGCAGATTTTGGACAAAAACATAAAAGAAGCAATTAATCCACCAGATGAGGCTGCACTTGAAGAGGCATTACTGCTGAAAGAGACTTATGGAGGAAGTATTACCATTATAGCAGTACATCATCAGGATGCAGAGAAGCATCTTAGAAGAGCACTTGCAATGGGGGCAGATAGCGCACTTCTTATACAGACAGAAGGAAGCTTGGAGCCGTCTTCCATTGCCAAAATCATTGCCCAGAACATAAAGGACCTATCATTTGACCTAATCCTAGCAGGCGATTTCTCCACTAATGGAGGGTCTGGACAAGTGGGACCAAGAGTCGCAGCCATTTTAGAGCTGCCTATCATAACAAAGGCAGAAAGAATCGAATTAGATAAAGGGGCTGTATTTGTCACAAAGGAAAGCAACGGTGATTTAGAGACATACAAAGGCTCGTTCCCTGTTTTGCTAACAATTCCACAAGGACTGCATAAACCGCGATTGCCAAAACTCGCAAACATTATGAAGGCTAAACAAAAGCCATTAGAAAAAAGAACCGCTTCATTAGAACAGACTGATATCCAGTCACATAGCTTTCATTTTCCGGTTGCTGACAGAAAAAGGATCATACTGCAAGGTGAGCTGCCCGAACAGGTGAGTGAATTGGCCAAACTGATGAAAGAGCATATACAAGAGTGACGGGAGGGGAAGTATAATGGATGGGAAAATTGTTATTATCGCAGAAAAAAGACGGGAAAAACTTCATCCTGTCACATTGGAATGTATAGAAGCAGCTAAGGAAATTTCAGGTACTGGCGAAATCATTGTCCTCGTTTTTGGGGATGAGGAAGAAGAGGAATTGGCTGAAAACCTTTTATATCAAGATGCAGACAGAGTCCTGTATATGAAAAACAGCCGCCTATCACGATTAGAGTCAGAAAGCTTGCTTCCATTAATCCAGCAAACAGTTGAAGCGGAGCAGCCTTCCTTCCTGCTGTTTGGCCAAACAGATTTAGGTAAAAATCTTGCTGCAGCTTTATCAGAAAAAATCAACCTTCCTCTTGTGTCCAATATAGTGGAAGTAGAAAAAACAAACGCATTATTAGTCACTAGGCAAATTCTTTCTGGCAATGTCCTAGAAAAGGTAGAAACAAACACACCTTGCATTCTCAGCATAAAGCAAAAGGCTTGGAAAGCAAATAACAGGCTTCAAGAGAAAAAGGGGAAATTAGAAACAATCCATCCGACTGTTAAGCAACCTTCCTTTTCCTTAGTCAGGCTTGAGAAAAAACATACTGGAAAGGAAGAACTGGCAAATGCTAAAGTAATTGCAGCTGCAGGAAGAGGCGTGCAAAATGAGAAAGGCTACAGCCTTGTTCAGGAGCTTGCAAAAACTTTAAAAGGAACAGTTGGAGTGTCCCGCGGAGCTGTTGAAATTGGAGTTTGTGATGCCGCTAATCAAATTGGGCAAACAGGAGAGACGGTTGCACCAAAGATGTATATTGCGTGTGGAATATCTGGAGCCATCCAGCATCTTGTTGGTGTAACAGCTGCTGAAATGATTATTGCTATTAATAACGATGCGGAAGCACCGATTTTTCAAAACGCGGATTACGGAATTATTGGGGATGTTTTTGAAGTTCTGCCCTTATTGAAGAAAGAGCTAGATTTATTATAGAGATGCAAGCGCTGGTTAAAAGGTCTGAATAGATGCTGAAGCAGATGGGAAAAATGATGGACGAAACAAATTATTAGCATCATCATGCAAACGGTGGTATACTTTGGTTTATTATCAGGTATAACACTACTTAGGAGGCATATAAATGGCTATATCACATGCAACAGATCAAAACTTTTCAGAAGAAACAGGTTCAGGCGTAGTCCTTGCAGACTTTTGGGCACCTTGGTGCGGACCATGTAAAATGATTGCACCAGTATTAGAAGAATTGGATACAGAAATTGGCGATAAAGTTAAAATCGTAAAAATCGATGTTGACGAAAACCAAGAATCTGCTTCTAAATTCGGCGTAATGAGCATCCCAACATTGTTGGTATTCAAAGACGGAGAAGTTGTCGATAAAGTTGTCGGCTTCCAACCTAAAGAAGCTCTTTCTGAACTATTGGCAAAACACGTTTAATGCAAAAACAACCCCTGGGACCTTCCTTGGGGTTCTTTTTTTTTGAATTCAGCACTCCTTTTGGAAAAATCCTCATTCCCTTCCTTCAAATTACAAACGCTCATAGTTGCCGAATTCAAGCTTCTGCCCTATCATATATAATAGTACTTATGTTCTGTATTAACAGGTGCGTTCAGGGAGGGACTGCAATGAACGATACGATAAAAAACAAACTGATGCTTTTGCCTTATCAGCCAGGATGCTATTTAATGAAGGACAGACAAGGAACGATCATTTATGTAGGAAAAGCAAAGGTGCTAAAAAACCGCGTCCGCTCGTATTTCACTGGCTCTCATGACGGGAAAACCTTAAGGCTAGTCAATGAAATTGAAGACTTTGAATATATTATCACCTCCTCTAATATAGAGGCACTTATCCTTGAAATTAACTTAATTAAAAAGCATGACCCAAAATACAATATTATGCTTAAGGATGATAAGACCTACCCTTTTATTAAGCTGACTGCGGAAAGACATCCACGATTAATTACGACACGCAATGTAAAAAAGGATAAAGGCAAGTACTTTGGACCATATCCGAATGTACAGGCAGCGAATGAAACGAAAAAGCTGTTAGACCGCATTTATCCGCTGCGCAAGTGCACGACACTGCCTGATAGGGTATGTCTTTATTATCATTTAGGACAATGTCTTGCACCATGTGTAAATGAAGTGCCGAAGGAAGAATATCGAAGAATGGTCGATGAGATTACGAAGTTCCTTAATGGCGGGTATAAAGACATAAAAAAAGAGCTCACAGAAAAAATGACAGCAGCAGCAGAGGAGCTTGATTTCGAACGAGCAAAGGAATTCAGAGATCAGATTGCTAATATTGAAGCTACAATGGAAAAACAGAAAATGATGATGACAGATCTTGTTGATAGAGATGTATTTGGATATGCAGTAGACAAAGGCTGGATGTGTGTTCAAGTCTTTTTCATCAGACAAGGAAAGCTGATTGAGCGTGATGTAAGCATGTTCCCCATTTATCAAGAGCCGGAAGAGGAAATGCTCACATACTTCGGACAGTTTTATTCTAAGGCTAATCATTTCAAGCCGAAGGAAATTCTTATCCCAGATTCTGTTCAAGGAGAATTAGTGGAGGAACTGCTTGATGTGAAGGTTATCAAACCGCAGAGAGGACAAAAAAAGGATCTTGTTCTCTTAGCAAATAAAAATGCTAAAAACGCCCTGCATGAGAAATTTGCTCTAATTGATAGGGATGAGGACCGCACAATAAAGGCAGTCGAAAATTTAGGCAGGCAGATGGGAATTTATACACCACATCGTATTGAAGCATTTGATAACAGTAATATTCAAGGGACAAATCCCGTTTCTGCGATGATTGCTTTCGTAGATGGAAAACCTGCGAAAAAGGATTATCGAAAATATAAGATTAAGACTGTTCAAGGACCAGATGATTATGAATCAATGCGCGAGGTTGTCCGAAGAAGATATCAGCGTGTATTAAAAGATGGGCTGCCAATGCCAGATTTAATTTTAGTTGATGGAGGAAAAGGTCATATTGAAGCAGTAAGAGAAATTCTCCTTGATGAGCTGGCACTCGACATTCCAGTTGCAGGCTTGGCTAAAGATGATAAGCATAGAACTTCCCAGCTTCTTTACGGCAATCCGCTCGAAATCATACCACTGGAAAGAAATAGTCAGGAATTTTATTTGCTCCAACGCATTCAGGATGAAGTCCACCGTTTTGCAATCAGCTTTCACCGCCAAATCCGTTCAAAAAATGCTTTCCAATCTATGCTTGATGATATTTCAGGTATTGGAGAAAAGCGACGCAAGCTGCTGTTGAAAACGTTTGGGTCTGTCAAAAAAATGAAGGAGGCATCCATTGCTGAATTCACAGCCATTGGAATTCCTGCTGCTGTTGCCGAGGAGCTTATAGAAAAATTAAAAGACTGATTGTATTTTTATGCAAAAAAACAAAAAACATTATTGTTAACTTAAAAACGGTATGCTATAATGATGGCAACTTATAACTTAATAAGTGAAGGTAGAGGTGCGAGCTTCAATAGTAATAATTCGGAGAAGAATGAGCTTCCGTGAAGAATTATGAAAGGGAAAATCGCCGAAGTGAAGGGATAACTCATCATTCCTTTGCTGGTTTTGCATTGAATAAATGTAAGACTGTCAAAACAAGGAACTGTTTTGGAGAGCTATCTCGCTGTTTGTGCACATTTAGTATGTATTTACCTGCACGGCAATGAGATGTTCTCATTGCCTTTTTTGTTGTTTCTTTTAAGAAATAAGGCAATAGAACAAAACTTCTAAGAGGAAAAGGGGAATAGCTGTGGGATTAGTAGTACAAAAATTTGGCGGAACATCTGTAGGCAGTGCTGAAAGAATCAAGCATGTTGCGGAAAGAGTAATCGAAGAAAAAAATCGTGGAAATGATGTCGTTGTTGTCGTTTCGGCAATGGGAAAAACAACAGACTCATTAGTGAAGCTTGCTGGTGAAATAACAGATACGCCGAGCAAACGTGAAATGGACGTGCTTTTGACAACAGGCGAACAAATCACAATTAGCTTACTGGCGATGGCTTTAAACGAAAAAAATGTTGAGGCAATTTCATTCACAGGCTGGCAAGCAGGAATGGAAACAGAAGCGGTACATGGAAATGCCCGCATTTTAAATATAAAAACTGAAAGAATCGAAGAGCATTTGATGGATGGAAAGGTTGTTATTGTCGCAGGCTTCCAAGGAATTACAGAAGGTGGAGACATCACAACACTTGGCCGCGGCGGCTCTGATACAACAGCGGTTGCACTTGCTGCAGCACTTAAAGCAGATAAATGTGATATTTATACAGATGTTACTGGTGTATATACAACAGATCCACGCTATGTGAAAGAAGCACGTAAGCTGCTTTCCATTTCATATGACGAAATGCTTGAGTTGGCAAACTTGGGTGCAGGGGTGCTTCATCCACGTGCAGTAGAATATGCGAAAAACTACCAAATGCCGCTTGTCGTTCGTTCAAGCATGGAACAAGAAGAAGGAACTATCATCGAGGAGGAAGTATCAATGGAACAAAATTTAGTAGTGCGCGGAGTAGCATTTGAAGATAATATTACGAGTGTAACGGTGTTTGGCTTGAAAAACTCATTAACAAGTCTTTCAACAATCTTCTCAACATTGGCATCCAATCACATCAATGTCGATATTATCATCCAAAGCTTGACAGAAAGCCAAGCAACAAATCTGTCTTTCTCTATTAAAGACAGTGATTTGAATGAAACAGTTAAAGTGCTTGAGGAAAATAAGGCAGTACTAGGCTACGATAAAGTCGCTTCAGAGCAAGGTCTTGCGAAAGTTTCAATCGTTGGTTCTGGCATGATTTCAAACCCAGGTGTAGCAGCAGACATGTTTAAAGTTCTAGCAGAACAAGACATAGTTATTAAAATGGTAAGCACATCAGAAATCAAAGTTTCTACAGTTATTGAAAAAGGCAATATGGTGAAGGCTGTTGAAACACTTCATGATGCATTTGACTTGAGCAACCTGCCTGTGATAAATGCTTAATAACATAACAGAATAAGATTTCTAAATGATAGGATTATACTTAAATTCACATATAAAAAACGCTGTTGAATGTACAACAGCGTTTTTTATATTATTCTTGGAAGAACTTCTTTCATATATCCTGTGTTCCACTTTCCCTTGGAGCCAAAATATAGCGAGAATATACCTCGGTTCCCGTTTTTAATTCCTCATCCATTAATTCAAAAACATCAAGAACCTTTACTAGCTTCCAGCATACTGTTTCCTCATACTGATTTTTATAATCGTGTTCCGCTTCTTGTCCTAGTTTTTTACCAAGCAAAGTAGCATCTTCAGATGATTCTGCCTTAACTAATAGATGGCTTTCCTCATACGTTTCAGTTGAGTTGTCATAATTCTCGTCTACTTGTTTTGGCTCCCCATTATGAACAGATTCATACAGAAGTGCAACGACAAACCACTTTTTGTTAGACATTTTCGGACCTCCTCTAAGTCACAAGTGATTTTATCTTTATTTTACATGGGATATATCGCTGCACAACAAGTATTAAGAAAATTGCAGGTGAATGTAATTGTTAGAAAAATAGCGTCCCAATAAAAAAGCGTGAAATTCAATGAAGAATTCACGCAGAAGTCTGTATCGTACTATCGGTTTTTATTATGCAGGGTCTTTACTATCCCAGCGGACTGTAATCGTGATTTTTTTACCGCGGCGTTTTGGATCTTCAAACGCTTCTGCAACTACTTCTCGTATTTGTTCATGCTGCTGTGCTAAATAGCCTGCTTCGAGCTGAAACGTGCATTTCCCTTTTTCCTTAAGCCTTTTCTCAATTAAAGGGCTTGAGAGAGCATATTCCATTTCGTTTTTATTTGCTTTAACAATTTCGAGATGACCCCAGCCTGCTTTTTCAAAGTAAGCAGCTGCCTCTTCCAAGTGTTCCAGTGGAAATGTTCGGGCAATTCTTTTGCCGGCCCAATATAAGATGTCAGGAGTGTCTCTCCCAAGCAAGTCAGGTATTAGAATTTCACGCAGCAATTCGTATCCGTATGCAGGTACTGTAAGAGAGTCTTCCTCCACTTTCGTTATTTGTTCTTCCGTTGTAATCTCGCTCAATTGTCTCTCTCCTCTTTCTACAATTCTATAAATATATGTTAATAAATTCTGTATATGCTTCGTAATTTCGACAAAAAATATATCGCTTTAATAGTATACTGTAAAATCCGGAAAAAAACATAGCAATAAGGGAATAATAACAGGAAAATCAGGTCTATTTTATTAGTTCTGTATGGCAAAATAACACATGATAGATAGCTTTTCGTTTCTTAGAAAAATTTAAGTGGAAAAAAGCTCAGGTCCTTCTGGCATCTGGTCTATTAGCTTCTTTTATTTTTCCTGTACGCACTTGTTTCTATGCTAGAAAATAAAGTAGAAATTTTTCCAAGAGCAAAATCATATAATAAAAAAGGATAAATAAATCTAGAATAAATGTATCCGTTTTCTTGACCGAGATTTTTATTGGGGGTACAATGAAATTGTCACAGAATTGTAAGTTTTCTATCTTGTAATCGCTTTTATGAGTAAAAAGAACTATTTCATCATTTGGGGGGGAAAAGTATGGCAAAAAATCGAGAGTTTCTGTTCAGAAGATTACATTCTTTACTGGGGGTCATACCAGTAGGTGTATTTTTGATACAGCACTTGGTTGTTAACCACTTTGCTACAAAGGGACCGGAATCATTTAATAAGGCAGCAGGCTTTATGGAGCAATTGCCATTTCGTTACTTTTTGGAAATTTTCGTGATTTTTTTACCAATCATTTATCATGCTGTATACGGTATTTATATTGCTATTACAGCCAAGAACAATACAAAAAACTATGGGTATTTCCGAAATTGGATGTTTTATATCCAAAGGATCACTGGAATTGTGACATTGATATTCATTGTATGGCATGTTTGGGAAACACGGGTAGCGGCTCAAATGGGGAAAGAGGTCAATTATAACATGATGGAGGAAATCTTAGGGAATCCTTGGATGTTTGCCTTCTATTTAGTTGGTATTGTCTCTACTATCTTCCATTTCTCTAATGGTTTATGGTCATTCTGTGTCAGCTGGGGTATTACTGTTACACCTAAATCTCAAAGAATCAGTACATACGTTACGATTGGAATATTTATTGTTTTAACAACAATTGGCGTTAGGGCACTTTTAGCTTTTGTATAAAGTTTTAGATTAATAGAGCAATAGATTAAGGGAGTGGAATAAATGAGTAAAGGGAAAGTAATCATTGTAGGCGGCGGTTTAGCAGGACTAATGGCCACAATTAAAGTAGCGGAAACTGGGACACCTGTTGAATTGTTTTCCCTTGTGCCTGTTAAGCGTTCCCATTCTGTTTGTGCACAAGGCGGCATAAATGGTGCGGTAAACACGAAAGGAGAAGGAGATTCTCCTTGGGAGCATTTTGATGACACAGTATATGGCGGAGATTTCTTAGCAAACCAGCCGCCAGTTAAAGCAATGGCAGAAGCTGCACCTGGAATTATCCATTTGCTTGACCGTATGGGCGTTATGTTCAACAGAACACCAGAAGGTTTGCTGGATTTTCGACGCTTTGGAGGAACGCAATACCACCGAACAGCATTTGCTGGAGCAACAACAGGCCAGCAGCTTTTGTATGCATTAGATGAACAGGTGCGCAGATACGAGGTAGATGGACTAGTTGTCAAGTATGAAGGCTGGGAATTTCTTGGGGCAGTTCTTGATGATGACGGTGTTTGCCGCGGTATTAAAGCACAGGATTTGAAAACAATGGAAATCAAAGCCTTTCCTGGTGATGCTGTCATCATGGCAACAGGCGGGCCTGGTATTATCTTTGGAAAATCGACGAACTCTGTTATTAATACAGGTTCAGCTGCCGCAATTGCTTATCAGCAGGGCGCTTATTATGCAAATGGTGAGTTTATTCAAATTCACCCGACAGCTATTCCTGGTGATGACAAGCTGCGCTTAATGAGTGAATCAGCTCGTGGTGAAGGTGGAAGGGTTTGGACATATAAAGATGGGAAACCATGGTACTTCCTTGAAGAAAAATACCCTGCCTACGGCAATCTAGTGCCAAGGGATATTGCAACAAGGGAAATTTTCCATGTGTGTGTAGATCAAAAGCTTGGTATTAATGGCGAAAACATGGTGTATTTGGACTTGTCCCATAAGAATCCAAAGGAGCTAGACATTAAACTAGGCGGTATTATAGAAATTTATGAAAAGTTCATGGGAGACGACCCACGTAAAGTGCCGATGAAGATTTTCCCTGCCGTTCATTATTCTATGGGTGGATTATGGGTCGATTATGATCAAATGACAAATATTCCTGGCTTGTTTGCAGCTGGAGAATGTGATTATTCACAGCATGGTGCAAACCGTCTAGGAGCAAACAGCTTGCTGTCTGCTATTTATGGCGGGATGGTTGTTGGTCCGAATGCAGTTAAGTACATCAATGGTTTAAGCAAAAGCGCTGATGACCTATCATCCGTTCTGTTTGATAAGGCAATACAGGAAGAGCAAGGAAAATGGACTGACATCATGAAGCTTGATGGAACAGAAAATGCTTATGTATTGCATAAAGAATTAGGAGAATGGATGACAGATAATGTCACAGTTGTTCGCTATAATGACAAACTTCAGGAAACGGACAACAAAATCCAAGAATTACTGGAACGCTATCAAAACATCAATATTAATGATACGGCGAAATGGAGCAACCAAGGAGCGGTCTTTACTCGTCAGCTTCAAAATATGCTGCAACTGGCAAGGGTTATAACAATTGGAGCATATAATCGTAATGAAAGCCGCGGTGCTCATTATAAGCCTGATTTTCCAGACAGAAATGATGAAGACTTCTTAAAAACAACTATGGCCAAGTTCGTATCAGAGAAGGAAGCGCCAAGCTTCCATTATGATGAGGTTGATACATCACTTATCAAGCCTAGAAAGCGGGATTATTCGAAACAAAAAGAAGGAGTGAAATAAGATGGGGGAAGCAAGTACGGTTACATTTCTGATTACAAGGCAAGATGATCCTGATACAGCACCATATGCAGAAGAGTTTAAATTGCCTTATAGACCAAATATGAATGTCATTTCTGCCTTAATGGAAATACGAAGAAACCCGGTTAACAGCAAAGGCGAAAAAACAACTCCTATCTCTTGGGATATGAACTGCTTGGAGGAAGTATGCGGTGCTTGCTCAATGGTCATTAATGGCAAGCCAAGACAGTCATGCACAGCGTTAGTAGATCAGCTGGAGCAGCCAATCCGCTTGGAGCCAATGCGCACATTCCCAGTTGTCAGAGACCTGCAGGTTGACAGAACTCGTATGTTTGACAGCTTGAAAAAGGTAAAGGCTTGGATACCAATCGATGGAACTTATGACCTTGGACCAGGACCAAGAATGCCTGAGAAGAAAAGACAATGGGCATACGAATTATCTAAATGCATGACATGCGGCGTCTGCCTAGAAGCTTGTCCTAATGTTAACAGCAAATCAGACTTTATGGGACCAGCCCCATTATCTCAAGTACGACTCTTTAATGCTCATCCAACAGGAGCAATGAACAAGTCTGACAGACTTGAGGAAATTATGGGAGATGGCGGTCTTGCGAATTGCGGTAACTCGCAAAACTGTGTTCAATCATGTCCGAAAGGCATACCATTGACAACATCAATTGCAGCACTGAACAGAGATACTACCTTTGAAGCATTCAAAAGCTTTTTTGGCAGTGACAGTGTTTAATAAAAAGGAGATGGCTGATAAAGACAGCTATCTCCTTTTCCTATCCTTAATGTTGCAAAAAGGAGGACGAAATGCAAAAGAAAAACATCTTCCTTGAGATGTTTTTTATTTGTATATTATGGCAGGTGAACTGATTTTATATGGGTTAGCTTCCAATAAACAGGAGTTCCCTCAGCTGTAATTATCTCTATAATATTATTGGAAATATTTTTTACTAATCCAATCTTGTCAGGCGAATCTCCGAGATCAAATACAAGTAATTGGTCAGTATATTTTTTTAATTGCTCTTCAAAAGTGCGGGCTAAAGGTATATTGGAGGGGACAATGGGAAGATTCGCATTATTCAATGTGTATGGTGTTAAATTAGAAGTGTATGGAATAAGCCATTTGATATGATGCATGGAAATAAGAATAGTTTTAAAAACTGGAGAATAAAAAACAATATAGTCATTTAAAATATTAGTGATATAGCCATGAATAGACTTATTGCCAGTAACGAATAATTCTATAAATTGTCCCTTTGCATTATTTAAAATTTTACGATAGGAAATGTTTTCATTATCATCCTGAAATGGCAAATCTCCATTAGATGTATCAATGGTGAATTCTGTTTCTCCTTTTAGCGATTTCTTTATAGTATGAACATGGTTAAGTGGAATATAAAGGTACTTTTCTCCATCGTAAATCACGATAATATCCAGGCCATTGTCCAAAAGAATTCCAGAAAACACAGTTTTTCCTGATATTTCAACCTTTACATACTCATTTTTCAATTTTTTAAAGCTATCCATCTTTTCACTTCCTTAAAAAAGCAAGTAATTAAAATACACTAATCATTTCTTTGTTTTTCTTAGACGTTCTTCCCTGATTTTCTTGTACATATATTCTGCATGTTTCATTAAGGAAAAATATTGTTTCTCAAGTGCAAGTTTCTGGTCTTTTGCATCAATAATCTGTGTTTTTATTTCTGTTTTTGTATTAATTTCATTGTTTAATGGCACTTCTGGATTTTCCGTTTCCATTTTATCTAGTTCCGGTTGCTTTTTTTTGCTTCTTAAAGAGGATCCTAAGGGATTAAGGGGGTGCTTAAAGACACTATCACTTAGGTTATTGTTCTCCTTTTGTTTCACTTCTTTTTTCGGAGAAACTTGATCACTTTCGGCTTTAGGAGATTTATCCAAAGTATCAGCACTTCCTTTGTATTTTTGTGTTAAAACATCTGTCAAAAAGTCATGGAGAGTATCATCTTGCTTCTTACCCTTGCTTGCTGGTATATCGGCAAAAACATTGTTTGTTTCACGAACTTCACTTTTAATATGGTCTGAGTTCTTTATGACCGCACCTGGATCTCCTGTGACTATAGTATTTTTCATTATCCCCATCATAGAATCATCAGTTATTGTTTCTGCTTTAGAATCAGAGACAGTATCTACAAGAGGGTCTATGTCAGAATCAGAGACAGTATCTACAAGAGGGTTCGTGTCAGAATCAGAGATTGTTTCTACAAAAGGGTTCGTGTCAGAATCAGAGATCGTTTCTACAAGAGGGTTCGTGTCAGAATCAGAGATTGTATCTACAAGAGGGTTCGTGTCAGAATCAGGGATCGTTTCTACAAGAGGGTTCATGCTAAAATCGTAGACCTCGCTTTTAGCTGGTTCCATACTGTCCTTATAGTCAGCATTATCTCTTGTTTCTGTGTCAGAACCTGTAGCAGATTCCTTAATCAATTCGCTGCTTTCCGTAATTTCTTCTAAATTTGCTTTAGAATCAGAGGAATTATCTTCATTATTAGACGATTGCTCCTGCTTAGAATCGGAATGATCATTTTCATGCAGGCCATTAAAGATATTTATTATCGAGGTTTTAAGGATATACATTTGTTCTTCCTTATTAATTAAAATCAAGAAGTCCTCGGTAACTTTACTTAGCATTCCTTTAAAAACCTGATTGGAATTACAGGTAATTGTCACCCAGCTGTATCTCAACTCCTCTAATAAAGCATTCAAATCTTTTTTTGTCTCAAGTGGAAATTCTAAGGATAATGGATTATTGTCTTTAGCATTCTTTGTAATAGCATGAATCTGGTCTAATGCAAAATAATAGATTTTCCCATTCATTTCAAGCATCAAATGATCTTCTTTGACATCGAGTAATGTGCCTTCCACATATTGGTCTTTGTCTAGGAAAAGCCTTATCTTGAATCTTTTTAGTCTATCAAGTGCATTGGAAAAAGTGAATTCTCCCAAAAGAACCACCTCCTAAATGATAGTCGCTTCTTCTAAAAAAGAAGCGACTAATCATAATGATTATTTTTCACTGCTCTTTTCTTCTGTTTTTTCTTCCTTCTTATCATCCTTCTTTTCTTCTTGTTTCTCAGATTCCTCTTTCTGCGGCTTTTCAATTTTAAGTCCATAGCTGATATTGTGGATGTGGAAAGTGGCGATTCTGATAATTTCTTCATGATGAACAATTGTAATATGCTCTAAATTAATGTCGTCCAATACGCCTTCGACGGACTCCTTACCACCGCGATTGATCTTAACCCAATTGTATTTTAAGCTTTCCATTACTTCAAAAAGCGTTGGAGCAGTTACAAATTCAAATACTTCAGGTATTTCAAGTTCAAATGGAAGGCCTTTTTTTGTGTTTTCTGTCAAACTTTTAATGTGGTGTGTTAAATAATAAACGACACCATCTGCTTCAGTAAGAATAGTGAAATGGTCTTCGCTAACCGCTAGTAATTTCCCGACGCGGGATTCAGGACCTCCTCTATCCACTTTAATTGTTTTACCTACTAATGTCTGTAATACTTCTTTATTCATCTCCAAATAACCTCCTAGTTATGTTTTCCTTGTATGTATATGTGTCGGGGGAAGACAACGTACTATGTTACCTGCCTATTTATGTAAATGCGTTTTTTTAGTGCGTGTATCAATAGTTTTTCTTTAGATAATTTTCCTGGTGTTGGACAAACGTATATTTTCATGTATGAAAGGAAAATTCCGAACAAAAAGAATGACGAATCCATAAAATGTAACAAAAAAAGGAAAGCGGTGAACTTTGTGGGGGACATTAAAAAGACTTTTTGTGATAGTTTAAAGAAATGGAAAGAAGGAATAACTATTTCATTAGAGATTAACATTAATAAAAAATTGGATAGTCAAGAAGAAAACAAGGACGCTCTTTTGGTTAAAGCAGACGACCAAAAAGACGACAAAAAGCATGATGATAAAAAGGACGATATAAAAGACGACAACAAAAAGCATGATGATAAAAAAGACGATCAAAAAGACGACGAAAAGCATGACGATCAAAAAGACGATCAAAAAGACGACGAAAAGCATGATGATAAAAAAGACGATCAAAAAGACGACAACAAAAAGCATGATGATAACAAAGAAGGTAAAAAAGACGACAACAAAAAGCATGATGGTAAAAAAGAAGGTAAAAAAGACGACAAGAAGCATGATGGTAAAAAAGAAGGTAAAAAAGACGACAAGAAGCATGATGGTAAAAAAGAAGGTAAAAAAGACGACAAGAAGCATGATGGTAAAAAAGAAGGTAAAAAAGACGACGAGAAGCATGATGGTAAAAAAGAAGGTAAAAAAGACGACAAAAAGCATGATGATAAAAAAGAAGGTAAAAAAGATGACAAGAAGCATGAGAAAAAGGATAGCAAAGATGACGACAAGAAAGGGACGCATAAAAAATAAGTATTACTTTGTATAGGTTTTGTCAATCTGCATAGCAGAAAAAAACTGGGATATAGTCTAACTATATTCTGATTTTTTTTGTGTGTGAAGAAATATTATAGTGTTTCTGCTATTTATTGATTGATTATTATTAGTGGTACTTTGTATTCTTTCTGATTTCCTTATAAAAAACAATATATAGTTTAAAAGTACTATGTTATTCTAATATTATTGGCAAATTTTACGAAAGTAAAAGACGCAAAGCCACGGGCCTAATGTGAAAGCAATGGCAGCCGGGTTGCCGAGACAAAAGCTTGTCTTGATTAATAAATTACTCCTTTCCTTTAAGTTTGCCAAAGTTAGAACTAGGAGTGGTTATATTGGAAGTCAGGGTTGTTATAGCAGACGACTCTTTATTTATGAGAATTTACATAAAAAATTTATTAAAAAACAGCAAATTCAAAGTCATAGGGGAAGCCTCTGATGGATGTGAGGCTGTGACTATTTACAAAGAGCTTAAGCCGGACATACTACTCCTTGATTTAACGATGGAATGTATGGACGGTATGACAGCATTGCAGAGAATTATGGAATTTGACCCATGTGCCAGAGTTGTTATCTGTTCGGCAATGGGACAAAGCAGGAATGTCATTGCTGCCCTTTCATACGGCGCAAAGGATTTCATCGTTAAGCCTAATTTTGATAGGATTCTGCTTACATTAAATAAGATATTTTAAGTATAAGGATGCCGCTTTTGGCATCCTTTTCCTTATACATAAAATTGTGTTTAGGGTAAGTGTCACGCTTTTAGCCGATTCTCATACAATACGTTGTAGTACTTTATAAAGAAATGGGGACTGTATGCGATGCCAACTTCCTATATGGACTATACGAAACCAGATGTCAGCTATTTTTCAGACGTGAATAAAAACCGTCTAAATACTCGCAATGCTGATAACTATATCAACCGATTAGGCAGGGATGTCTTAAACACTCTCGGTGAGGTTTCTTTATTAGATATTTATTTAAGCAACGGAAGGGTAGTCGAACCACATTATCATCAAAACGCGGCAGAGCTTGTTTACTGCATCTCTGGGTCTGCAGTCGTTTCCTTGATTAATCCTTTCACAAACAAAGTATCCAATATTCCCATAAGGCCAGGCCAAGTGGCCAACATCCCTCAAGGCTGGTGGCACTGGGAAATAGCCTCGGAAGATAAAACCCATTTGCTTGCCATCTTTGATGCCCCGTACCCTGAGTATATATTTGGTTCTGATATTCTTGCTAAAACACCAGTCGAAGTGCTCGCACACACGTATTGTCTTGACCCCGACCAACTGAAAAAAACCCTTGCTCCGCTGAAAAATGAAACCATTGTGATAGGACCTACAGATGAATGTTTGCATAAGCAGCAAAGGCAACAATCTACTTCTGACTATCATTATGGCCGAAATAATCCATACAGCACGCAGCAGCCATTCTATCCATATGGCTACTACTGAGCAAATCTACAAATAAGAAAAGTAATGCCTTACCTGCAATGGAAAGGGATACACAGTAAAAATGAAGCAGCCATTTCTAGAAAAAAACGCAGTCCATTTTCAGGAAATACAGTCACTACAACGCTTTTTCTCACATAATATATTCAGACTATAATATATACCCATCCCATAGTTCATAGCTGGCAAAGGCAAGGAGGGTTACACTACTTGAAGGAGAATGAATTTACTCACAAGCCATTATTAACAAAAAGGGAAAGAGAAGTATTTGAACTCTTGGTTCAAGACAAAACGACCAAGGAAATCGCGAGTGATTTGTTCATCAGCGAAAAAACAGTTCGCAACCATATTTCTAATGCGATGCAAAAGCTGGGCGTAAAGGGGCGTTCACAGGCTGTTGTAGAACTCCTAAGAATGGGAGAACTAGAGCTATAATTTCCGAAAGGTGACTTTAAAAAAGCTTTCAGAATCCTGTCTATGGGAGGGAGGACTATGGCTTTTAAAGTCACCTTTTTCTATATTAAATAAGTTGAATATACGGCAGATTTTTAGACTGAGTGACAGCAGATAGTGCTGTCTTTTTTTAGTTGGAAGCTTCCAGAAAAGGCATTTTAGCCTATACGTTTACGATTTGCTCAATCTAGACTATAATTATTATTAAGTAATGTGGATGATAGATAAATTGGACAGATAATAGGAGATGTAGCAATGAATGTAGAAGAAAAAAACTCAAAAGAGTATTCAGATATGATAGCAATCATTGAGAAAGATATGAGATACATTTCTGGCATCATCAAACAGAAGGGCCGGGAAATTTTAAGCAATTATACAATTACACCGCCTCAATTTGTTGCATTGCAATGGCTTTTTGAAGATGGAGACATGACAATCGGTGAATTATCGAATAAAATGTATCTAGCCTTTAGTACGACAACTGATTTGGTGGACAGAATGGAAAAGAACGAATTGGTTCAGCGAGTAAAGGACCCTAATGACCGTCGTGTTGTACGTATTCATTTATTAGATGAAGGCAAAAGGCTGATTGATGAAGTAATCAAAAAAAGACAAATGTATTTACAGGAAGTTTTGGGTAATTACTCACTGGAAGAAGTTGCACATTTAAAAGACAACTTCATTAGATTGCATCAAGAAATGCGGGAAAAATGAGGCGGTAAGTTTGGAAAGACCAATTGGTGTTATTGATTCAGGTGTTGGCGGATTAACTGTTGCAAAAGAAATTATGAGACAGCTGCCTAACGAAAAAATCATTTATTTGGGAGATACGGCAAGATGTCCGTATGGACCAAGATCTGGGGAAGAAGTAAAAGCATTTACATGGGAATTGACGCGGTTTTTGCTGCGGAAAAATATTAAGATGCTTGTCATTGCTTGCAACACAGCAACTGCTGTCGCCCTCGAAGAGATAAGGGAGCAGCTATCTATTCCAGTCATCGGTGTGATTGTCCCTGGGGCAAGAACGGCGATTAAAGTGACAAGAAACAACTATATTGGCATGATTGGAACAATCGGAACAGTTAAAAGTAAAGCATACGAAAAGGCGCTGAAGCAGATAAACAAAAAGGTGCGTACAGAAAGTCTAGCATGTCCAAAATTTGTTCCTCTTGTGGAGAGTGGAGAATACGATGGGCCTGTCGCAAAACGCATCGTAAAACAAACTCTTGCTCCATTAAAAGGAATTGGTATTGATACACTTATACTGGGATGTACACATTACCCTCTTTTGGAAAAGGTTATCCGAGAGGAAATGGGGGACAAGGTTAAGGTGATCAGCTCTGGAGCAGAAACAGCTCGGGAAGTAAGCACCATACTTGCGCATAGTAATCAGCTTGCCTTGCCAGATGATAGTAATGAGCACGAGTTTTATACAACAGGCTCAAGCGATATTTTCGCAAGGATTGCTTCAGATTGGCTCCATGAAAAAGTGGAAGCGGTCGAGACAATTAAGCTGATATAAAAGACTAAGCATAAATTGCTTAGTCTTTTTTCTATGGATTTACTAATTAAAAAAATATTTTTGGAGAGCTCGGTCTAATTTTGGAAATAGCTCGTATATATATTAGTACAAACTGTCTTAGGAGTGATTAATGATGTCTAAGAATAAAAAGCTTACCATTTTGTCTGCTGCACTCGTATCAACTGTTATGCTATCTGGCTGTGGTTTATTTGGAGGAGAAAATGGCAAAGAAAATGTCGACCCACCGCAAACAACTACATATAGTGATAATGCGGCAGAGGAAACAGCTGCAAAGGCTGGGGAAGAGACAGCAGGTTCCATGCCAATTGAGTTATATTTAGTGGATAAAGATGGATTTGTTGTTCCGCAAACATTAAATATCCCGAAAACAAACAGTGTTGCAAAAGAAAGCCTTGAGTATTTAGTGAAGGATGGTCCTGTCACAGAAATGCTGCCGAACGGCTTCCAAGGAGTCTTGCCTGCAGGTACAGAGGTTTCTGTCAATATTAAGGATAAAGTAGCTACAGTCGATTTCTCGAAGGAGTTCAACGATTATGATGCGAGCGATGAGTCTAAAATCATGCAATCAGTCACATGGACATTAACACAGTTTGATTCCATTGATTCCGTTAAGCTGCAGGTTAATGGCAAGGAGCTTGCACAAATGCCTGTCAATAAAACGCCTATCCAAAGCGCCTTAACAAGAGAAATGGGTATTAACTTAGATACAAAGGATGTTGCTGATATTACTAACACTAAACCGCTAACTGTTTATTATGTGGGCGGAGAGGCTGGCGAATATTATTATGTTCCAGTAACAAAACGTGTCAGCAACGCGAAGGATAATAATATTGCTGCAGCAGTTGGCGAGCTTGCAGAAGGACCAGGAACTGGGTCTGCCTTGGCAACCTTCATGGAGCAAGACGTGAAGCTGTTGGACGATCCTGTTGTGGCAGATGGAAAGGTTACATTAAACTTCAATGAGTCGATCTATAATAGTGCAGACGGAGAGGAAAAAACCGTTTCTGATGATCTGTTAAACTCTCTTGTGCTTTCTTTGACAGAGCAGGAAGGTATTGAGAGTGTTGCCATCACAGTGAATGGCGAACAGGACCTTGTGAATGAGGAAGGCAAAAGCCTTACTGAGCCAGTATCACGTCCTGAAAAAGTTAATACTGGAAGCTTCTAATAGACAAAAGGCTGCACTATGCAGCCTTTTTTGTGTGTAAAGGAAGACATTTTATATATGATTGGACTGTCCAATTTTTTGATAGTAAAATGTAAGAAGAAGTAAATATGTCTACATAATTAAAAATGCACGCAGCAGGAAGTGGGAGCAAAATGAAAGAAATTATTATCGCAACGAAAAACCGAGGAAAAGCGAAAGAGTTTGTAGAGATGTTTGAGCCGCTTGGCTACGCTGTCAAAACATTGCTTGATTACCCGGAAATTGAGGATGTGGAAGAAACAGGCACAACCTTCGAAGAAAATGCAGTTTTAAAGGCTGAAACAGTGGCAAAGCTGTTAGGAAAGGTTGTTATTTCTGATGATTCCGGCTTAATGGTTGATGCACTTGAAGGCAGACCTGGCGTCTATTCTGCACGATATGCAGGAGAACAGAAGGATGATCAGGCAAATATGGATAAAGTGCTTGAAGAATTAAAAGGAGTTCCTGTGGAAAAACGAACAGCACGCTTTTGCTGCACATTAGCAATCGCCAATCCTGCAAGCGGGACACAGACGTTTACAGGCACTTGTGAAGGTGTAATATTAGAGGAGAGAAGAGGAGAATACGGCTTCGGTTATGATCCGATTTTCTTTGTAGTGGAAGAGGACAAGGCAATGGCAGAATTGCCGCCAGAGAAGAAAAACAGTATCAGTCACAGAGCGAATGCACTTAAAAAATTAAAGGAACAGCTTCCGCAAGTTCTGTAAGGAGAGTGTTGAACAATGAAGGTTCTAATCGTCAGTGATAGCCATGGCCTTGTCAATGAGCTGCAGGTGTTGAAGGAAAGGCATAAAGAAGAAGCAGAACTGTTCCTTCATTGTGGAGACTCTGAGCTCCCTATCGATGACAAAGCCATCTCTGGGTATGTCGTAGTTCAAGGAAACTGCGATTATTACGCAAAATATCCAGAAGAAACAATTCAAGAAGTGAACGGAAAAAAACTCCTGATGGTGCATGGCCATCTATATGGCGTCAAATCATCTGTCAGCAGACTGTTATACAGGGCAAAAGAAGTCGGCGCCCAAATTGCCTGCTTCGGACACAGCCATTATCTTGGTATGGAAATGATCGAAGATGTATTATTCATCAACCCAGGCAGCCTGCGTTTGCCAAGAGGAAGAATGGAAAAAACATATGTCATTCTATCCGTAGAAGACAAAACATTAAAAACAGAAGTGTACGATTTTGACAAAGGACTGCTTCCAGAATTGACAGCAGAGTTTCCTATTTAATAACTTTCTTGAAGAGAAAATAACTTAATTTTCTCTTCAAGAAAAAAAGTTTGAAAAAGATGTTGACTTTATATTGCCTAGAACATATAATAAATATTGTCCTGATGAGGACGTTAAAAAAACAAAAACATGTCCCAGTAGCTCAGCCGGATAGAGCATACGCCTTCTAAGCGTACGGTCGGGAGTTCGAATCTCTCCTGGGACGTCCCATAAAAAGCACTTGCAAATGTTGATTTAATCAATGCTTGTGAGTGCTTTTTTTTATGTTTTCAACGAATAACGAATAAAGAATAAAAATATTATTTACACATCTTTTATACATGAAGAGGATTAATGATTGATCAATATAAATCTTATGGACTTTTGTGAACACACAGGTTATGAAAGAGGCGAGAAATAAACGAACTTTGAGAAGAGAGGTATTTGTAATTAGTGGGAACACAAACTAAAAACTATATTTTGACTTGTCTCAGCCTCTTTAGACTTATCTATCGTTTTGTGATTGCGTATTATTTTTAAAGTGTATAAACAAAAAGATAAATGGTTACAATAAAATAGTAACAGTTTTTTGCACAACACTGTTAAATGCCTTACTCTTCGGAGTAGGGCTTTTTTTTATATTTGCCAAGACATTGCACTCATCAAAGCAAACATAGCTGCTTTCCCTGTCTAGAAATACTTTTCCAACCTCCTAAAACATGGTAACATCAAATTACCACAAAAAGGAGAATAATCATATGAAACATATAACAGCAGCTATCTACATCTCAGTAGGCTTTTTATTAGTATCTTTTAACAGCTTTGACGGCTTTTATCCTGTAGCAGGCTATAATTTTATTGTCTTTTTTATTTTTCTTTTAGGAATTGTTTATCTTGTTTCTGCTATTAAGGATTATTTGAGAAAACATTATTCAACAGAAGAGAGAAAAGGGTAGTTTTATTTTTAACGCTAGAGTATGACAAGTCCTAAAGGGAAGAAGGTATCTTCTGAATGGAACACCTAGTGATGTTAGAATCTCATTTTTCCTATTCACCAGTTTATGTATGACAGGTTCATATTAAACGAAAAAAAAGCATCCGATGGGTGCTTTTTTATCTTTGCGTCTTCAAAAAATATAAAAACCATACCGCATGATTTTGTTCATCCATCGCTGCTCTTTTAAATGATTCTTTAATAAAGTCATTGCTTGTGCTGTCAGCGATTGTTAAATAAAAATCTACGGTCTCCTGCTCGTCATGAAAAGCAAAATCAATACCTGAATGATAGTTATTAGGGCAAGTTTCTGTAATGACTGCTGAATGTTTTTGGCCTGTTAGCTGGGTGTAAATCGAGGAGAACACATTATAATGGTTGATTTCATCCTTACGTATTTCGCTGATAATTTGTCTTTCTCGTTTTGTCGGTGCTAATGTTTCCAGTTTTTTATAGCAGTGGATTGCAGCAAACTCACCATCTATTGCCTTTTCGATCTGTGCAGCGAGCTCCTTTGCACGCTGTTGATATAAACCATAATAATGATTCAAGTTATTCAGCTCCTAGCGGTTGTTATAGCTTACATTATGAAATTTATAAATATAAGGAACTTGTCTTATGTAAAAAAAGGAGCTCATGAAACGAGGAGTATTGATGAGGGTTTTCTTTTTTTCTTACTTTGCTGTTTTTAATGTGCGTACAAACTTAATGTTAGAACCTTTCACCTGCTTTTGAACTTTTTTAATCCCTTCTGTACCAACTACACTGCCAAGCATACTGATGACGATACTCGAACAAATCCATTGCAAAGTATAATAAATACCAGAACCGACTAGTATATCAAGAAGCATTATTCGCTTGATAACAGTACCCTCAACTACCACAACAAGAAATGTCTTTTCGGTCTTTTTTGCCAAATAGATCACATCCTTCCTATTAAGCTTATGTGCCTGTATGCTTGGTCTATTCAATAATAAATCATCACTTTTCATGCAGAGTGATGACCTAGTTTACTATTTTTTAGTTAAATGTAAATATATAACAGGAATTAACAAAAAAAGAAGGAAATATAAAACGAGAAGCTTTTTCATATTTTTAGAGAATGGGTGGGAACTGTTATGGAAATAAGGACATCAAGGCTGTTGATTCGTGAATTCAACAAAAGTGATTGGCCAAAAGTATATAGCTATACTTCAAACAGTGATGTCATGCATTACATCCCAGAAGGTGTAATGACAGAGGAGCAAACACAGCAATTTATACGTGATAATCAAGGCGAAAATGCGGAATATTTTGCTGTGATGCTAGCAGAGGAAAAGGAGCTAATAGGCCATATAGCGTTTTTTAAATATTTTGGAGTGCATACATATGAAATTGGGTGGGTGTTTCATCCTGATTTTTTTAATCAAGGCTATGCAACCGAAGCGGCAAATGCTGTTTTAGCCTATGGGTTTGAAAGTATGAAGCTCCATCGGATTATCGCCACATGTCAGCCTGAAAATGTTCCTTCTTACAGAGTGATGGAGAAAATTGGAATGAGAAGAGAAGGCTTTTTTAAAAAATGCATACCTGCAGGAGACAGTTGGTGGGATGAATATTATTACGCAGTATTAAAAGAGGAATGGGAGGGCAACTATTAAGGCTGGATGTTTAAAGGGGCTGCATAAACAAGCTCAAGGCTTAACGTGCATGTAACCCCTAGATCCACCAGTTACAATGGAAAGCTACTTACTCTGTGTTGCGCATTAAATAGTAAATGAGCAGCTTTTGAGTATTGCTTTTCAAGCTTGTATTGTCAAAACGGTGAGGCTCATGTGCTCCTTTATAATAAAAGTTATACTCTGTAGAAATGCCGTCATTATGGCCACGCTGTACATGAAGCTGGTTCCTTTGCATATCTTTCTTGATTTTCTTTAAGTCTGATTGAACTTTCTGCATGGTATGTTCAATGAGATTTACATAGACATTTTTGATTTTGAAGGATGTATCTTCAATCTTTTTGCGGTCATATTCGAGTACTGCTAATACAAGTGCTAGATACACGGATTGACTGATGATTTTGCGGTCGGACTCTAAAATAGCGTGCATCTCTCGAACGCTCCTATTCCGCTTTTTTTGCTGAAATAAGATTTTGGAATGGCACAAAGTGAATAGAGTGCTCCATCCCCTTTATCCGAAGCTCTTTTTTGACATAATCGATGAAAATAGTCGTTCCATATAGCGAATAAATCGATTCCTCAACCTTAATTCTGTATTCAAGTGACCAGTTGTATTCCATCGCTTCATGTATAAGCATGTCAGTATCAGTGGAGAAAGCTTTAGGTGATTCTGCTTTTGTCTCTTTTACCCCTTGTTTTGGCTGTTGCGGAAATACCATTGCAGTCCATTTTAATTTACTTTCTTTAATCATAACATCCATCTCCTTTTGTTCTTTTAATATATCAGAACAAACGTTCTTAATCAAGGTTGATTTGGAACGTTTGTTCGTATATAATATATGCAAGAAAGGAGTGAAATATTAGATGAATCGTCAGTTAGAAAGAGCACTCAAGGAAAATCGGGCAATCGAAATCATTTATTTGAGCGGAAATGAATGTTTCTCGAAGAGGACTATTCTTGTGCGGGAGTTGAAGGGAAGCTATATTAAGGCATATTGCCTGCAGAGAAAACAGCCAAGAATATTTAAGCTGGATTCTATCCTCGCTGTATCCTTTGCAGGCACAGACAGAAAAAACGCCTAAAAAAAATGCTTGGCCGTCATTTTTTTCTTGCGATGCGAAAGCCATTGTCGATATTTTCAAAACCAACATGAGGATAATATGACATCGCATCAGGAGCCGCGAGGAGAATAAGGGCGACTTCCTCTCCGATACGCTCTTTTAATAGCTGGAGTAAAGTTTTGCCGATGCCTTCCTTTTGATAGCTTTTATCGACTGCTAAATCAGATAGATAGCAGCAGTAGCTAAAATCCGTTACTGCCCTTGCTACCCCTACTAATTGAACCCCATTCCATGCCGTAAAAAGTATATCAGCATGATTAATCATTTTCTGTAGCCGCGGATAGTCATCTGTGGGACGAATAAGTTTTGATGCAAGAAATACCTGGGAAAGCTGTTCTGGTGTTATTTTTTCATTGTATTTGTATTCAATTACTGTTAGTGGATCCATATATTACCTCCTGCAGCTTTTTCTTTATTATAAAGTGAAAAAACCAGTTATCAGCAAAAAAATGATAAAATTTCTTCAATCGGCTGAAATATTATATCGATATAATAAATGTTTTGGTTCTCAAAGGTGAACTGTATGTAAATATACACTATCCTTATATGATGAAATCTCTTAAAACATCGTTTGTCAGTTTTTCTAATAAGTAATTTTAGATAGTAACGACAAAAAATAGGAAAAAAGGTTAGTGTAAACGGTTAAGAAATCGGTAAATGGTTATATTGAAGATATCAGCCCTATCGGTTTTGTAAAAAAGTTCACAAATTGTACACAAAAATGTTGGAAACGCTTACTGATTATAGTGTATACTATACATATAGTAAATTCTAACTATAAACAATTGCAGTGAAATATAGATGAAACAGATAGGAGACTATGTAAAGGAGAAGGAAAAGATGATTTTAAAAGAGTTAGCTAGAAACCGGAAATTAGTCATTAATTACTATAAAAATGGACTTTTACAAACATGCAAGGGCAGTGTAGAGTTGTTGAACCTTCACGAGCAAACATTAAACCTGAAGGATGAGAAAGAGAATATCCTCCAAATTAAATTATCATGGATTCATGACATTGCACCAACAGCTGGTTAAGTAAATCTAAAAATGGAACCGCTTTCCTTAGAGGGAGCGGTTTTTTTAAAAAAGGTTGTCAGGAAATCTGACAACTTCGTATACGGAGTTCACATTATCGTATTATAATGAATTATCCATGAAGTATTGTACTTGCTCGTACTGTGAAAAATTAGGAGTAAAAATTCAAGGGACCTGTTAAAAAAAATTTTTAGATTTTTACAAAGTACAGGCGTTATTTATTTATCAATATTGTAAGCGGTTACCATCACTTTGTTTTTGTTTGAATTATCGAACAATTCTTAAAAAGGGTGTTGACTCTTGTTTCAAATCGGCGTAAGATAACCTCAACAAAAGCAAAACAGAAAATAAAAAACACAGCTTAGAAAGCTATTGAAACCATTTGAAATACCGTTGTTAAGTAAGCTTATTACCTAAATAAAAGATAATGAAAAATACGATGATGAGGATAAGTAGTTCTTGATTTGGGATTCCACAGAGAGCCGGTGGTTGCTGAGAACCGGTGAAGCCGATCAAGAATGAACTCACCTCTGAGTGTTGGCTTGAAACACATTTGTGCAGTAGAGCTAACCGAGTGACACGCCACTCGTTACCAAAAAAGGAACGAACTGTTCATTGAGTGCATACATGTTTTATTGTATGAATGAGGGTGGTACCGTGGAAAAGCTAAAAAAAGCCTTTTCACCCCTTTTGTCTACTTAGTTAAGTAAACATTGGGGGTGTGAAGGCTTTTTTTATGATATAAATCCATTTAATTACTGGTGCTGCTGGCGAAATCATTGTAAAAATTAAATCACCTTAATAAGGAGGTTATATTGATGATACAGAAAACCGCCTTTGAAGAGACGAAGGCTCAAACAAAGCCATTAACAGGGGCAGATCTTTTACTGCAAGCTTTAGAGCAGGAAAATGTGGAGTATATTTTTGGCTATCCGGGAGGCGCGGTTCTTCCTATTTACGATAAAATATACGATTCAAAAATATTCCATGTCCTTCCGAGACATGAACAGGGCGGAATACATGCTGCTGAAGGCTATGCCCGCATATCTGGAAAACCAGGAGTAGTTATTGCCACATCAGGCCCTGGTGCCACAAATATCGTGACAGGACTTGCGGACGCGATGATGGATTCCTTGCCGCTCGTTGTTTTCACTGGACAGGTAGCGACAGGCGTTATTGGGACAGATGCATTTCAAGAGGCAGATATTCTTGGTATTACAACACCAATCACGAAATATAATTGTCAAATCAGAAGCTTGGAAGACATTCCAAGAATTGTAAAGGAAGCTTTCTTTATTGCAACAAGCGGAAGACCAGGGCCAGTATTGATTGACGTGCCTAAGGATATTGCTGCAACTGTGACAGAGGTGCCTCAAGAGCAAGAAGTGGACTTGCCGGGCTATCAGCCCACTACAAAGCCAAATTATTTGCAAATCCGTAAGCTGACAGAGGCTGTCAGTGCTGCTAAAAAACCAGTAATTCTGGCAGGAGCAGGGGTTATTTTCTCAAAGGCGTCAACTGAGTTGAAGGAATATGCAGAACAGCAGCAGATTCCTGTTGTGCATACATTGCTTGGCTTAGGTGGTCTTTCGGAGGATAACAGCTTGTTTGTCGGAATGGGCGGAATGCATGGCTGTTACGCGGCTAATATGGCATTGTATGAGTGTGATTTACTTGTAAATGTTGGTGCAAGATTTGATGACCGCTTAACAGGTAATTTGCAGCATTTTGCTCCAAATGCAATTAAGGCACATATTGATATCGATCCAGCTGAGATTGGCAAGATTATTCCGACCAAAATTCCAGTCGTAGCAGATGCGAAAGAAGCGTTGACAGAGTTAATCAATCAAAATGGAAAACGTTCCGAGCATGACGAATGGTTAAAAAAGATTGAAAATTGGAAAAACGAATACCCTTATTATTATGATGAAGATTCCGACAAGCTGAAGCCGCAGCAAATTCTTGAGCTTCTTCATACAAAAACAAATGGGGAAGCAATTGTAACAACAGACGTTGGACAGCATCAAATGTGGGCAGCACAATACTACCGCTTTAAGGATCCTAATAAATGGGTAACTTCAGGTGGATTAGGAACGATGGGGTTCGGCTTACCATCAAGCATCGGTGCACAAATTGCCGACAAGGATGCAACCGTTCTTTCCATTAGCGGTGATGGCGGTTTCCAAATGTGCAGCCAAGAATTAGCTCTTATCAGGGAGTTGAACTTGCCGATTAAAATCATCATTTTCAATAACCAAGCATTAGGAATGGTAAGGCAATGGCAGGAATTCTTTTACGAGTCACGCTTCTCTCACAGTAAGGAATCTGTGCAGCCGTCCTTTGTCAAGCTTGCAGAGGCATATGGCATTAAAGGCTATCAAATTTCTAATATTGAGGATGCAGACAAAATATTGGATGAAGTCCTTCATAACAGGGAGCCAGTTGTCCTAGACTTCCGTATTGATCCTAATGAAAATGTTTATCCGATGATTGCACCAGGCAAAGGTTTACATGAAATGGTGGGGATGAAACCATGAAAAGAATAATCAGTTTAACAGTCATGAATAAATCTGGTGTATTAAACCGGATTACCAATTTGTTTTCAAAAAGAAACTATAATATTGAAAGCATTTCGGTTGGTCATACGGAGCAAGAAGGTATATCCAGAATTACATGTGTTGTTCATGTAGAGAGTGAGAATGTCATCGAGCAGGTGACAAAGCAGCTCAATAAACAGGTCGACATTTTAAAGGTTGTGGATATTACTGACCAGGCAATTGTGGAAAGGGAGCTTGCCTTAATTAAGGTACTGGCAACACCAGCCACTAGAAATGAGCTGTACTCCTTAATTGAGCCTTTCCGAGCATCTGTAATTGATGTGAGCAAAGAAAGCTTAGTCATTCAGATTACTGGTGAAGCATCTAAGATAGAAGCATTCATTGAGCTGATAAGACCATACGGAATCAAAGAGATTGCGAGAACTGGCACCACCGCATTCCCGCGTGGGTCTCAGAAAAACTCTAGTCAAAGAAACCATTACTCTATTGTTTAATTAAATTTATATAAAAACAAATCTACTAAAAAGGGAGAAATTTAAAATGGCGAAAATGTACTATAACGGAGATGCAAGCTTAGGATACTTTGAAGGAAAAACGGTTGCTGTAATTGGATACGGATCACAAGGCCATGCACATGCACTAAATATGAAGGACAGCGGAGTAAATGTAATCATTGGTTTAAGACAAGGAAAATCATGGGATAAAGCAGCGGAAGACGGCTTTGATGTTTATTCAGTTGGAGAAGCGACAGCTAAAGCTGATGTAGTGATGATTTTGCTTCCGGATGAGCAGCAAACAAAGGTTTATAATGAAGAAATCAAGCCGAACCTAACTAGCCAAGCATTAATGTTTGCGCACGGCTTCAATATTCACTTCAGCCAAATCGTACCACCAAGCTCAAGTGACGTATTGTTAGTAGCTCCAAAAGGTCCTGGCCACTTAGTAAGAAGAACGTTTGAACAAGAAGCTGGCGTGCCTGCATTATTTGCAATCTACCAAGATGTTACGGGAGAAGCAAGAGAGCTTGCATTAGCATACGCAAAAGCAATCGGCGCATTGCGTGCAGGAGCTTTGGAAACAACGTTTAAAGAAGAAACAGAAACAGATTTGTTCGGTGAGCAGGCAGTATTATGTGGTGGCTTGACTGCACTTGTAAAAGCTGGCTTTGAAACATTGGTGGAAGCTGGTTACCAGCCTGAATTGGCATATTTCGAGTGTTTGCACGAGCTGAAATTAATCGTTGACTTAATGTATGAAGATGGAATGGCTGGCATGAGATACTCTATCTCTGATACTGCACAATGGGGCGATTTTGTAACAGGACCAAGAATCGTAACAGAAGATGTGAAGAAGGAAATGAAAGCAGTATTAACAGATATTCAAGAAGGCAAGTTCGCAAAAGGCTGGATTTTGGAAAACCAAGCGAACAGACCTGTCTTTAATGCAATCAATGCAAGAGAAAGTGAGCATTTAATCGAAACAGTCGGCAAAGAGCTTCGTTCTATGATGCCATTTGTAAAAAGCTCAAGGAAAAAAGAAGTTGTAGGCAGTGGCCAAAAATAAGACCTTTTATAAATAAACTACTATCTTATAAGCAGTAAAAAGGACGGTGCAGGAGTTAAATCCTGGGCCGTTCTCTAAAAATAAGCAATCGCAGGCTTACAGATGAGCATGGAGGTCATTAGTAAATGGAGAAAAAAATTGCCGTATTGCCTGGAGATGGCATCGGTCCAGAAATCATTAAAGGTGCAATCGATGTATTGCAGGTAATTGAAGCGAAATTTGACCACTCTTTTGAATATAATTATGCAAATATTGGCGGATCTGCTTTTGATGAGGAAGGAACACCTTTATCAGACAAAACGATTGCATTATGCAAATCGAGTGACGCGATTATGCTTGGCGCAGTTGGCGGGCCGAAATGGGATGCTCTTCCTGTTTCATCAAGACCTGAACAGGGGCTGCTTCGCATCAGGAAGGAGCTTAACCTTTTTGCAAATTTAAGGCCAACTAAATATTTTCCAAGCTTGGCACCTGCGTCTCCGCTGCGCCAAGAAGTTATCGAAAATGTTGATTTAATGATGGTTAGAGAGCTGACAGGCGGCATTTACTTCGGCACACCTAGTGAAAGAACGACAATTGGCGGAAAGGCTGGAGCTGTTGATACACTTCTGTATACAAAAGAAGAAATCAACCTCGTTTTGAAAAAAGCATTCGAAATCGCCAAAACTAGATCGAAGAAAGTAACTTCTGTCGATAAGGCAAATGTATTGGAATCAAGCAGACTGTGGAGAGAATGTGCTACTGAGATGGCGGTGCAATATCCGGATGTTAAACTAGAGCATATGCTTGTTGATAATGCGGCAATGCAGCTTATCAGCAATCCAAGACAGTTTGATGTAGTTGTCACAGAAAACATGTTTGGTGATATCTTAAGTGATGAGGCAAGTGTGTTGACAGGATCGCTTGGAATGCTCGCATCAGCAAGTATTTCTGAAGCAGGTCCATCGCTTTATGAACCAATACACGGTTCAGCTCCAGATATTGCTGGACAAAATATTGCCAATCCGCTGGCGACTATCCTGTCTGCAGCAATGATGCTTCGTATATCCTTTGAAATGGAACAGGAAGCACAATTAATAGAAAATGCAGTTGATGCAGTTTTAAATAAAGGCTATCGAACAAAGGATATCCTGTCTGCAGATACTACATTGCTTACTACTTCACAAATGGTTGAGCAGGTTAAAGCCGAAATGATGGCGGCGCTTGAAACAGTAGAAGCACGATAAATAGAGAGAAAACGAAAGAAAATTGGACAGATAAACAGGATAAATAATATATAGAAGAAAAAAGACAAAAGGAAGGGGAGGGCCATAATGGGCAAATCCATTATTGAAAAAATCTGGGAAAAGCATATTGTTCATCGCGAAGAGGGAAAGCCGGATCTCCTGTACATTGATCTTCATTTAGTGCATGAAGTGACATCCCCACAAGCATTCTCTGGGCTAAGAATGAAAAACCGCAAAGTCCGCCGCCCTGATCGTACCTTTGCAACAATGGATCATAATGTTCCAACAATCAATCGCTTTCAAGTGGATGATGAAGTAGCTTTAAATCAGATGACTACATTAGAAAAAAACTGTCTCGAGTTTAATGTTCCATTGGCAAATTTGGAGAGTCCAGAACAAGGAATTGTCCATGTCATTGGTCCGGAATTGGGATTAACACAGCCGGGAAAAACAATCGTTTGCGGTGACAGCCATACATCGACGCATGGTGCTTTTGGTGCATTGGCGTTTGGAATCGGAACTAGTGAGGTTGAGCATGTATTAGCAACACAGACTTTGTGGCAAACAAAACCCAAAACCTTGAAAATAGAAGTGAACGGTAATTTAGCAATGGGTGTTAACGCTAAGGATGTTATCTTGTATGTTCTTTCCAAGTATGGTGTCAATTTCGGAACAGGACATGTTATTGAATATACTGGTGACGTTATCAAACAATTGAGCATGGAAGAACGAATGACAATCTGCAATATGTCCATTGAAGGTGGCGCTAGAGCAGGGCTTGTGTGTCCAGATGAAACGACTTTCAGCTATATGCGCGGCAGAAAATATGCTCCTGAAAACTTTGAGGAAGCAGTTAAAGCATGGGGAGAAATCGTATCAGATGAGGACGCTGTCTATGATAAAGTGATCGAAATAGACGGCAATGACATTGCACCAATGGTCAGCTGGGGAACAAATCCATCAATGACAGCCAAGGTAGATGACAGTATTCCGACTGAAAATGATTTTGCGGACGAAACAGATCGTCGTGCCTTAAAGAGTGCTTTGCAATATATGGGGCTTAAAGAAGGACAGCAAATTAAAGATATCGCCATTCAGCATGTCTTTATCGGCTCTTGTACAAATTCAAGAATAGAAGATTTGCGCCAGGCTGCAAGTGTTATTAGCGGGCAAAAGGTGCATCCAGGTGTCCGTGCATTAGTTGTTCCAGGTTCCCAGCAGGTGAAAAAGAAAGCAGAACAAGAAGGTCTTGATAAATTATTTACAGAAGCAGGCTTCGAGTGGAGAGATGCGGGCTGCAGCATGTGCCTGAGTATGAATAATGATGTTGTTCCAAGCGGAGAACATTGTGCATCCACTTCAAACCGTAACTTTGAAGGCCGACAAGGGGCAGGTGCAAGAACACACTTAGTCAGCCCGGCAATGGCAGCAGCTGCGGCGCTTAATGGTCACTTTGTTGATATACGAAAAGGAAATGTAGCAGAACTTGTATAAGGAAAAGGAGGGGACGTCCCATGGGCGGTTTTAAGAAATTGGCCGGAAAGGCTGTGGCGATGGATCGTGTAAATGTGGACACAGATCAGATCATCCCTAAACAATTTTTGAAAAGAATTGAAAAAACAGGATTTGGACGCTTTGCATTTTATGATTGGCGATATAAAGAGAATGGTGAGCTTAATCCGGAGTTCGAATTGAATTTCCCAGAAAATCAAGGTGCGAATATTTTGATTGCAAACAAGAACTTTGGCTGTGGTTCATCAAGAGAGCATGCTCCTTGGGCACTAAATGATTATGGATTTCAAGCTGTTATTGCACCATCCTTCGCTGATATCTTTTATCAAAACTGCTTGAAAAATGGCATGCTTCCGATTGTTCTAGAAACTAGTGATGTTGAATATTTGTTAAAGGCAGCTAAAGTGCAGCCTTATAAACTTCATATTGATTTAGAGGAAGAAAAGGTAGAGGATGAAAGTGGCTTCTCAGTAAACTTTACAATCCATCCATACTGGAAAAAGATGCTTGTGAATGGATGGGATGAAATCCAAATTACCCTGCAATATGCGGATAGTATTAAAGAATATGAAAATAATATCAATACATTTGAATTAGTAAAATAACAAAGAAGAGGGTTTTCGAACCGTGAAATGCTTGTAATGTGCAGGGGAAAGCTGGACCACAAAGCATGATACGGAAGAAAGCTCCTTTTTCTTTTTAGAAATATTTAGCAATGTTGCAATGAAAACACCAACCGTGCTAAACTAGCAAAAAATAGAATAATTAGGGTGTTATGACATGAAAAAACGGGATTTGACCAAAAAGGGCAATATCATCCTTTTCCCTGATCTAGACCAAAGATACTTAGAAAGGGGCTTGGAGGCCGTCCAGAACAAAAACTTTCAAGAGGCTGTTTCCTGCTTTGAGAAGGCAATAGAAATTAACCCTGATAACAGTGAGATTAAAACAGGGCTCGTCCTAAGCTATTATGAGCTAGGCATGCTACAGGAATCAAAGAAAATGGCAAAAAGCATGCTAGAGGAAGGTCAAGGAGATTATCTTCAAGTTTTAGATTTATATATGATGATTCTTGTTCAGCTCCATGAATATGAGGAGATTGCGACAACGATCGAAGTACTCCTTGAGGACAAGCATATTCCGGCAGGGAAAATAGAGCATTTTTCCAAGCTGCTTGATTTCAGCAGGAAAATGGCTGCATTAAGTGGCACAATGGAAGAGGAGTATGCTGTTGAAGACTTTGGCGAAAGCGGTCTTGATTTGGCTTCCATCCAAGATCAAAATGAAATGCTGCTGCTTGCTGCAAAACTAGAAAAGGCAAATGTGCGGCAATACATAGACGAAGTAAAGGAATACATAGGAAATCCTCAGGCAAACCCGTTTTTCCAGTCAATGCTTTTAAATATTTTAAAAGAGCAAGAGTATGAACAGCAAGTACTCGTAAGGAAAATGGACAGGGAGATGAGCGTCGTTCCCAAAACCTTAGAGGATGTACGACTTCAGGAGCAAACGGTTGAAATTATAGCAATCCTGAAAGAAAAGCTGGAGCATCAGAATCCTGTTTTGCTCGAGAATATTGTAGCCCTGCTGGAACGCCATTTCTTTCTTCTTTATCCATTCACATTGGACGGGAAGAGCAGCGGTAGTTGGGCAGCTGCCTACCATTCTATCGTGCAGGATTACTATGGCATGCATGATGAAATGGGTGAGGATATAAGCGAGCTTTATCACGTTTCTGCTAGCGAAATAGAGACAGCAAAGGCGATAATTGCTAGTTTAGAGGAAATTTCTTATCCTAATATGTAGCTTGGATGTTGAAACAACTTGAACGTATGATATAATGTAATGGTTGCATTCGTAAAATGCGAGCGTGTATAACATTAGTAGATACCTGCTTTTAGTTATATAGAGCTGACATCTGCCGTTATTGGGGATGTCCGTATCAATATTCTCTATTAAAATAAAAGTACTATCTAAACAACTGTTAGAAGTATTGAAAAGTAGAATAGATTGTTGGAGGGAAATATAGTTATGTCAGCAAAATGGGAAGCATTAGAAGGGAACCGTGGTGTTCTTACAATTGAATTGGATGCTGAAAAGTTAAACGAAGGTTTAGACCTTGCATTCAAAAAAGTAGTTAAGCAAGTTAATATTCCTGGATTCCGTAAAGGGAAAATTCCTCGTGGAATGTTCGAACAACGCTTTGGTATCGAATCTTTATACCAAGATGCAATCGATATTCTATTGCCAGAAGCTTATGCTAACGCAATCGACGAAGCAGGCATCGAGCCAGTTGATCGTCCAGAAATCGATGTAGAGCAAATCGAAAAAGGAAAACCTGTTATCTTTAAAGCAACTGTAACGGTTAAACCAGAAGTTACTTTAGGCGATTACAAAGGTCTTGAAGTAGAAGCTGTTGACACAAACGTTACAGACGAAGATGTAGATGCAGAAATTAAAGCATTGCAAGAAAAACAAGCTGAACTTGTTGTTAAAGAAGAAGGAAAAGCTGAATTAGGCGATACAGTTGTTATCGACTTCGAAGGTTTCCAAGATGGAGTTGCTTTTGAAGGCGGAACTGCTGAAAACTTCTCTCTAGAACTTGGTTCAGGTCAATTTATTCCAGGATTCGAAGAGCAATTAGTTGGTCTTGCTTCTGGAGAAAGCAAAGAAGTAGAAGTATCATTCCCAGAGGAATACCATGCTGCTGAGCTAGCTGGAAAGCCTGCTACATTCAAAGTTACTGTTCAAGAAATCAAAGGCAAAGAACTTCCTGAATTAGATGATGAGTTTGCTAAAGATGTTGATGCTGAAGCAGAAACATTGGCAGAACTTAAAGAAAAAATCAAAACTCGTCTAGAAGCAGACAGAAAGCACCAAGCAGAACATGCTGTTCGTGACACAGTAGTAGAAAAAGCTGCTGCTAACGCTACAATCGATGTTCCATCTGCAATGGTTGACACAGAAATCGATCGCATGATGAACGAATTCGAACAACGTTTGCAAATGCAAGGTATGAACCTTGAGCTTTACTTCCAATTCTCTGGTCAAGATGAAGCAGCTCTTAAAGAGCAAATGCAAGAAGATGCAGCACAACGTGTTCGCGTTAACTTGACTCTTGAAGCAATTGTAAATGCAGAAAACATTACAGTTTCTGAAGAAGAAGTAACAGCTGAGCTAGACAAAATGGCAGAAATGTACAACATGGGCACAGATGCTATTAAACAAGCACTTGGTGGCGTTGAAAACCTACAAATGGATCTTAAAATCAGAAAAGCAATCGATTTCCTTGTAGAAAACAGCAAAACTGTTGCATAATAGAAGTAAGCAAAATAACTAAGGCGCGAAGTATCGTGCCTTAGTTTTATATTAGCGATTACCAACATATAATAAGATTTAAAGAGAGCTTGATTTCCCTTTTTTTCTTGTACAGGAATTCATACATATAAAAAGAGTGGTGTAACCAGACTTAAAGCAGGCAAAACTGGTTATGCTTAATAGAAGCACTTACGTTTTACCGCGATAGGATTATTTGGAAAGGTTCATCCAAGTTGTATCATTTCCTGTACAAACATCAATATGGTACAATGCAATACATAACTGTTGTAAAAAAAAGATAAATAGATGATTAACTTTTTAATCCGTGCGGTAAAACATATATATAAGAGTACTTAAGGGGTGAACATATGTTTAAATTTAATGATGAAAAAGGTCAATTAAAATGCTCCTTCTGTGGTAAAACTCAAGATCAAGTCCGCAAGCTTGTTGCAGGACCTGGCGTGTACATATGTGATGAATGTATTGAATTATGTACAGAGATAGTCGAAGAGGAGCTTGGCACAGAAGAAGAAGTGGAGTTCAAGGATGTACCAAAGCCGGCAGAAATCCGCGATATACTTGATGAGTATGTTATCGGACAGGAGCAAGCAAAAAAATCCTTGTCTGTAGCCGTTTATAATCACTATAAACGCATCAACTCAAACAGTAAAATCGATGATGTAGAATTATCAAAGAGTAATATTGCCATGATTGGACCAACAGGAAGCGGTAAAACGCTATTGGCACAAACACTTGCTAGAATCCTGAATGTTCCTTTTGCAATTGCTGATGCTACTTCATTAACTGAAGCAGGTTATGTTGGTGAGGATGTAGAGAACATTCTCTTGAAGTTAATTCAATCTGCTGACTATGATGTGGAAAAAGCGGAAAAAGGTATCATTTATATCGATGAAATCGATAAAGTGGCACGTAAATCAGAAAACCCGTCTATCACGAGAGATGTATCTGGTGAAGGTGTGCAGCAAGCATTGCTGAAAATCCTTGAAGGAACTGTTGCAAGTGTTCCGCCTCAAGGAGGAAGAAAACACCCGCATCAAGAATTTATCCAAATTGATACAACTAATATTCTTTTCATTTGCGGCGGTGCTTTTGACGGAATTGAACCGATTATCAAAAGACGTCTTGGTCAAAAGGTAATTGGATTTGGCGGAGAAACAAAAGTAGAAGAAGTCGAAGATAAAGACTTGCTTTCAAAGGTCCTTCCAGAAGACTTGCTGCGTTTTGGACTTATCCCGGAATTCATCGGTCGTCTTCCAGTTATTTCAAGCTTAGGACAGCTTGATGAAGAAGCGCTTGTTGAAATTTTGACAAAGCCAAAAAATGCTTTAGCGAAACAGTACAAAAAAATGCTTGAGCTTGATAATGTTGAATTGGAATTTGAAGACGATGCCTTAAAGGAAATTGCTAAAAAAGCAATTGAAAGAAAAACAGGTGCTCGTGGACTTCGTTCCATCATTGAAGGCATTATGCTTGATGTAATGTTCGATCTTCCTTCACGTGAAGATATCGTTAAATGCATTATCACTAAAGAAACAGTCGCGGATAACGCTGCTCCAAAGCTTGTTTTAGAAGATGGAACAGTTGTCGATAAAGAAACGAAAACATCTGCATAACAACAGTTAGCTTTAATAATTAGGGCTGGAATCATATTGATTCCAGCCCTTTGTTTTTGTCTTATAACACATACCTTTTGCTAAAGGTAAATACAAAATCCTAAAACATTCCATGATTTTTCCATGAAATATTGTTTATTCCAACTCTAGGAAGGAGATACTACTTTCTATCAGCAAGATTTAATTCAGGAGGTAATAATATGAGTTGGACAGAGATTGCTTTATTTGTACAACTATTCTTTGGCATCATAATTGGCCTGTATTTTTGGAACCTTTTAAAAAGTCAAAGAACACAGAAAGTATCAATTGATCGGGAATCAAAAAAGGAAATGGATCAACTGAGAAAAATGCGTTCGATCTCTTTGACTGCACCGTTATCTGAAAAGGTCAGGCCAACAAGCTTTGAAGATATAGTTGGACAAGAGGACGGCATAAAGGCATTAAAGGCAGCCCTTTGTGGTCCTAATCCTCAGCACGTCATCATATACGGGCCGCCTGGAGTTGGAAAGACAGCTGCAGCGAGACTAGTATTGGAAGAATCCAAACGAAATTCAAAATCACCCTTCAAAAAAACTTCCGTTTTTGTTGAGCTTGATGCAACAACAGCGAGATTTGATGAAAGGGGTATTGCAGATCCTCTTATTGGTTCTGTTCATGATCCAATTTACCAAGGTGCCGGTGCAATGGGACAAGCGGGTATTCCACAGCCTAAACAAGGCGCTGTCACAAATGCACACGGAGGAGTACTTTTTATTGATGAAATTGGGGAGCTTCACCCAACGCAAATGAACAAGCTGCTCAAGGTTTTGGAGGATAGGAAGGTATTTCTCGAAAGTGCTTATTACAATGAGGAAAACACGCAAATTCCAACACATATCCACGACATTTTCCAGAACGGACTGCCAGCAGATTTTAGGCTGATTGGTGCTACAACTCGGACGCCAAACGAGATTCCGCCAGCCATTCGTTCTAGATGCATGGAAGTCTTTTTCCGGGAATTAACAGCAGATGAAGTAGTGAAAATAGGGAAAAAGGCTGCCGATAAGGTGCGTTTGGATATCAGTGAACAAAGCTTAAACACGCTTGCTGAATATGCACGCAACGGGCGCGAAGCTGTCAACATCGTACAAATATCAGCTGGGCTGGCCATAAGCGAAGATCGTACATATATAAAAAATGATGAACTAGAATGGGTTATTCATTCAAGCCAGCTCTCTCCAAGAATGGAACGGAAAATCAATGATGAATCGCACGTAGGAATTGTGAATGGACTTGCAGTGCAAGGTCCGAATATGGGCGCACTTCTTGAAATTGAAGTTACGGCCATTCCAGCTGAAAAGGATAAAGGCTCTATTAATATTACGGGAATTGTGGAAGAAGAAAGCATTGGAGGCCAAGGAAAGTCAATAAGAAGAAAAAGTATGGCAAAGGGTTCAATCGAAAATGTCATTACAGTGCTTCGGTCTATGGGTGTTCCAGCAGATCAGTTTGACATCCATGTTAATTTTCCTGGCGGTGTACCAATTGATGGACCATCTGCCGGTATCTCCATGGCTTCAGGCATTTATTCAGCCATTTACAATCAACCGATTGACAGGAAGGTAGCCATGACTGGTGAAATAAGTATTCATGGTAAGGTAAAACCTGTCGGCGGTGTGTTTGCAAAGGTGAAAGCTGCTCAAAAAGCAGGAGTAGAGAAAGTGATTATCCCAGAGGAAAATATGCAGTCTGTTTTGAAAGAAATCACAGGAATTACGATTATTCCAGTGTCATCCTTCCAGCAAGTATTAGAGCTTGCTTTGTTGAAGGAAGGGGAAGCGATACCAGCTTCGATTGATATATCTAAAAAAGAAAGCGTATAAAAACAAAGAAGCAAGCCCTGCTTGCAGATGCTGGCATATAAATGCCAGCATCTGCTGTAGAGCTTTTTTCATTATGAAAAAGAAAAGGTATTGCTTGAATGTCAATTCATTTATAAGATGGCAAAGATGATTTATAATGTAGGCTAGAACTGGATGTTAATTCTTTTGCAGAAAGAGGACATAATACAGGCCATTTGTTAAAATAATAACATTATGGGATAAAAGAAAGCTTATAAGCAACACCACTCGTTAAATAAATGGTTTTAATAAGAATAAAAGAACATCGTATAGATGCTTGCAATTTAAAGTGAATAAAATAGGGAGTCAATTAGTTCTAATTCCTTTTTCTCTATAATAACCCTAGTTAATAGACACTTTTTCCTAAATAGGATAGAATTGTACAAAGTATGAAATGCGATGCTGGAGGTGCAACGTCATGGAGGAAAAAAAGAATACACTAGTACCCCTCCTGCCGCTTCGAGGATTACTTGTTTATCCAACAATGGTATTACACTTGGATGTTGGTAGAGAAAAATCGGTGCAGGCACTTGAAAAAGCAATGGTTGATGACCATCTGATTTTTCTAACAATGCAAAAAGATATTGATATTGATGATCCTGCTGAGGAAGAATTGTACAAAATCGGGACTTTGACTAAAGTTAAGCAGATGCTGAAGCTTCCAAACGGCACGATCCGCGTATTGGTGGAAGGGCTGAAAAGAGCCAAATTTATTGAATTGACAGAAGAAGACGGGTATTATGCCGCTACACTAGAAATAATGGAAGAGGATACTTCAAAGGATGTAGAAGATGAAGCGTTAATGAGAACAATGCTTCAGTATTTTGAGCAATACATAAAGATTTCCAAAAAAATCTCTAATGAAACGTATGCTACAGTTTCTGATATGGAAGAACCAGGGCGCATGGCGGATATTATTGCATCACATCTGCCAATAAAGCTAAAGGAAAAACAGAAAATACTGGAAACATTAGATAACAAGCAACGTATGAATCAAGTGATTGACATCATTCATAATGAAAAGGAAGTCTTAAGCCTAGAGAAGAAGATTGGGCAGCGTGTGAAGAAGTCCATGGAAAGAACGCAGAAGGAATATTACTTGCGTGAACAAATGAAAGCAATCCAAAAAGAGCTTGGTGATAAAGACGGTAAAAGCGGTGAAGTAAGCACGCTTGCCGAAAAAATTGAACAGGCAGGGATGCCGGAGCATGTTAAAGCCACTGCCTTAAAGGAACTGGATCGTTACGAGAAGATTCCTTCCACTTCTGCAGAGAGCTCTGTTATTCGTAATTATATTGATTGGCTGCTTGCATTGCCATGGAGCAATGCAACTGAAGATGACTTGAACATCAAAAAGGCTGAAAAAATATTGGATCAGGATCATTATGGTCTTGAAAAGGTCAAGGAGCGCGTGTTAGAGTATTTAGCAGTGCAAAGCTTAACTAATTCGCTTAAAGGACCAATCCTTTGTCTTGCTGGACCTCCAGGCGTAGGTAAAACAAGCTTAGCTCGTTCTATTGCCAAGTCACTTAACCGTAACTTTGTGCGTATTTCCCTTGGCGGAGTCAGAGATGAATCCGAAATAAGAGGACATAGAAGAACATATGTAGGAGCAATGCCTGGTCGCATCATTCAAGGAATGAAAAAGGCAGGTACTATCAACCCTGTATTCCTATTGGATGAAATCGACAAAATGTCCAATGATTTCAGAGGTGATCCATCTTCCGCAATGCTTGAGGTTTTGGACCCAGAACAAAATAGCAACTTCAGTGATCATTATATTGAAGAAACATATGATCTTTCCAATGTTATGTTTATTGCAACAGCAAATAACTTGGCAACAATTCCGGGACCGCTTCGTGATCGGATGGAGATTATCTCTATATCTGGATATACAGAGCTGGAGAAAATCCATATTGCTAAGGATCATTTATTGCTTAAGCAAATTAAAGACCATGGTTTGACTAAAGGGCAGCTGCAAATAAGAGAGGATGCCATCCAACAAATTGTTCGCCACTATACACGTGAAGCTGGAGTAAGAAGCTTGGAACGTCAAATTGCGACGATTTGCCGCAAAACCGCAAAAATGATTGTATCAGAAGAAAAGAAAAAAATAATTCTGACAAGCAAAAATGTGGAGGAATTCCTTGGTAAGCCGATTTTCCGATACGGTCAGGCTGAATTGGAGGATCAGGTCGGTGTTGCAACAGGGCTTGCTTACACAACTGTTGGCGGCGATACATTGCAAATTGAAGTAGCGTTGGCACCAGGAAAAGGGAAGCTTGTATTAACAGGGAAATTGGGAGATGTAATGAAGGAATCAGCACAGGCTGCTTTCAGTTATATCCGCTCCAAATCGGAGGAGCTTGGAATTGATCCGAAATTCCATGAAAAATTTGATATTCACATTCATGTACCAGAAGGAGCAGTTCCAAAGGATGGTCCTTCAGCAGGTATTACAATGGTAACAGCACTTGTATCTGCATTGTCTGGCAAGCCGATTAAAAGAGAAGTTGGCATGACAGGGGAAGTAACTTTGCGCGGCAGGGTTCTCCCTATCGGGGGTTTGAAGGAAAAATCACTGAGTGCACATCGTGCAGGCTTGACGACCATTATTGCACCAAAGGATAATGAAAAAGATTTAGATGATATACCAGAAAGTGTTCGCGAGGAACTGAACTTTATTCTTGTTTCTCATGTGGACGAAGTATTAAAACATGCTCTGAACGGAAGTGTAAATTCTTGAAAGTAAATAGTGCAGAAATAGTGATAAGTGCAGTAAAGCCGCATCAATATCCGGATACGGATATACCGGAATTCGCGTTAGCAGGAAGATCAAATGTTGGGAAGTCTTCGTTCATCAATAAGATGCTCGGAAGAAAGGCTCTTGCCCGCATTTCCTCCAAGCCAGGTAAAACGCAGACATTGAATTTTTATTTAATCAATGAAATCCTGCATTTCGTAGATGTTCCTGGTTACGGATACGCAAAGGTATCAAAAAAAGAGCGAGAAGCATGGGGTAGAATGATTGAAACGTATTTTACATCAAGAGAACAGCTTAAAGCTGTCGTCTTGATTACAGATTTACGGCATGCCCCTACTAAGGACGATGTCATGATGTATGAATTTTTAAAGCATTATGGCATTCCGGCAATTATTATTGCCACAAAGGCGGACAAGATTTCAAAATCGCAATGGCAAAAGCATTTGAAAGTAACAAGGGAAACATTAGATCTTAGTAAGGATGATCACCTTATTCTTTTCTCAAGCGAAACAGGTGAGGGAAAAGACAAGGTTTGGTCTTTGCTGCAGTATCTTGCGAAAAACTAAACAAAAAAAAGCTGAATCAACTGTGATTCAGCTTTTTTTTGTTTATAGAGAAAAGACAGCAATAATAGGGCTTTTTTCCGGGTAAGCTAACAGTAAAACATGCAGTAGGAGGAAGTTTCTTGTGACGAATGGAAATCCGATATCTATATTTGCACTTGGTGGATTAAATGAAATAGGAAAAAACATGTATGTAATAGAATATGATGATACAATCTTGGCGATTGACTGCGGTAATAAATTTCCTGATGAAAGTCTGCATGGAATTGATTTAATTATCCCTGATATCAGTTATTTAGTGGAGAATAAAGACAAGGTAAAGGGACTAATTGTCACACATGGACATGAGGATCATATCGGCGGTATTCCATATCTCCTTAAACAATTGAATGTTCCTGTCTATGGAACTAGGTTTACACTTGGGTTAATAGAGCTAAAGCTGAAGGAGCACGGACTTGTTCGGGATACGGAAATGATTGAAATTAACAATACTTCACAATTGCAATTCGGTGAGATTAAAGCCGAGTTTTTTAAGGTGAATCACAGTATTCCTGATTGCATAGGTATTGTGTTCCGTACTCCACAAGGAAATATTGTGCATACAGGAGATTTCAAATTTGATTTAACACCTGCTAATAAGGAAAACTCCGATATTCATAAAATGGCACAAATTGGGTCAAAAGGTGTGCTGCTGCTTATATCTGAAAGCACAAATGCAGAACGGCCTGGTCTTTCCCCTTCTGAGCAGTTAGTAGGGCGCCATATCCTTGAAGCGTTTCAAAAAGCAGACAGGAAAGTGATTTTATCAACATTTGCCTCGAATATTAACAGGGTACAGCAAGTAGTCGATGCAGCAATGGAGACGAATCGCAAGCTGGCGCTTCTTGGCAGGAGTATGCTTAATGTGGTGGAGGTAGCAATGGAGCGGGGGTATTTACAGGTACCTGAGGGCTTGCTTATTGATCAGGGCGAAATTGAGCTTTTTCCTCCTGAAAAGGTAGCGATACTTTGTACAGGCAGCCAAGGCGAACCATTAGCAGCCCTTGCCAGATTATCGACTGGAAATTTTCGAGGAGTTGAAGTTCTGCGAGGTGATACTGTTATTTTTGCAGCTGGCCCAATACCAGGAAATGAGCGATATGTTTCTCGTGTTGTTGATAATTTCTTTGCAATCGGTGCGAAGGTAATTTACGGATCCGGCACTACGTCAGGCATGCATGTATCTGGACATGGCTATCAAGAGGATTTAAAATTGATGCTCACATTAATGAAGCCGAAATATTTTATTCCGATCCACGGTGAGTACAGAATGCTCAATCAGCACCGCAATCTAGCCGAAGCAGTCGGTGTAGAAACAGGCAATACTTTTATTATCGGTAATGGCGATGTTGTCGACATTCAATCGGAAAAGGCTAGATTCACAAGAAAGGTTCATGCAGGCAATACCTACATCGACGGAATCGGAATAGGAGATGTCGGTGAAATTGTATTGAGAGACCGTAAACAGCTTTCAGAGGATGGAATGCTTGTCATTGTCCTGACAATGAGTAAGCAGGAAAAGAAACTAATAGCAGAACCAGATACCATCTCAAGAGGCTTTGTTTACGTTCGAGACGCTGAAGACCTTATTCGCTCCGTAAACAGTGTCATTAAAGAAGCGGTCTCCACTGTTGATGCAAGAGGCAGAAATCAGTGGGGTGCAATTAAGCAAGAAGTCAGAAAAGCGGCAGGGCAGTATATATTTCATCAAACAAAACGTAAACCGATGATTTTACCGATTATTATAGAAGTATAAAAGGATGAGACTCCTACAGCTAGTCTGCAGGAGTCTCATCCCTGTATTCAATAATCAATATCCTCTAGCTTTTAAGTGTCGGATTACTTCCATATATAAAACCTACTTTAAGCAGATTTTTCATTTCCGCTTAGAAAGCAAAAAATACCCGCCAATAAGCAAAAACAACAGTGGTGTAAGAAACTTAAGTGTTTCCTGCCCTACTTGAATGAAAGTAATCGAGTCTATAATATCTTCATAAAATAGCAGAAAACCTGCCAAAAGCAGAAACAGTACACCATTCATCAGCCCAGATCCTGCCTTTTGGTGGAAAAGAATAAATCCTAAGGCGATAATCAGCAGAAAAGTTCCTGTATCATTTGGCCAAATGGCTAGTTTATTGACAAGTTGAAAATGAAGGCCGAACCCAGTCAAAATCACCCCAGGCAATATCGAGCTATAATCCTTGCCTAAAAACCCTTGAAACAGAAACGCTAATCCAACGATTATAAGCAAGGTAGGCCAGGAATAAAAAGACTCAAAAGGAGTTACCTTCAGCACTTTAAGCAAAAAGTAAATTCCAAACCCAACTAGTGCAACACCAGTAAATAACTTATGAGATTTCATATTTCCTCCGTTTCCAGTAATACAAACTTGAATCCAAATGATATCTTTGTTAATGTACTTGAGTGGATAGCATTGCATATGCTATTAGGACAGTACATTTAACGAAATAAATTCCAAAAAAACAGCTGTTTTCATAGATAATTTTGGCATGTATGTATACACTATTACTAGTAAGTAAAGATAGTATAAAACTGACTTTGCCAATAATACTATATGTTAACATATCAATTCACAATTTGTTCACAATTATAGTCATATTTGTTGCACATTATCGTTTGTTTTTTGTTATAATAAATACATGTTTAGAATAATTATAAATAAAGAATCGGATTTTCATTGAAATCTTTGGGGGTATCAATTACTTATGCATATAGTTGTCGTTGGACTAAATTATAAAACGGCCCCAGTAGAAATTAGAGAACGTTTAACATTTGACTCTTCTGCACTCGGGGAAGCAATGAGTCAATTGCAAAAGAAAAAAAGCATTCTGGAAAATATCATCATTTCTACTTGTAATCGTACAGAAATTTATGCTGTTGTCGACCAATTGCATACTGGTCGTTACTATATAAAAGAGTTCTTATCTGAATGGTTTGAGATTGACCAAGCAGAATTTAGTCCATATATATTTATTTACGAACAGGATGGAGCAATGAACCATCTTTTTCAAGTTGCATGTGGTTTAAATTCTATGGTCGTAGGAGAAACTCAAATTCTTGGGCAGGTTCGTGCAAGTTTCCTAGAGGCACAAGCCATTGAGTCTTCAGGAACAGTATTTAATCAGCTATTTAAACAGGCTGTTACACTAGCTAAAAAAGCACATACAGAAACAGACATTGGAGCAAATGCCGTTTCTGTCAGCTATGCTGCTGTAGAATTAGCAAAAAAAATATTCGGTACATTAGACAATAAGAATGTGCTGATATTAGGTGCAGGGAAGATGGGCGAGCTTGCTATTCAAAATCTGTACAGCAATGGGGCGAAAAATGTAACGGTAATAAACCGGACATTTGAAAAGGCACAAAGCTTGGCAGAGCGTTTTGAAGGTCAGGCGAAATCCTTGAGCGAGCTGCAATGCGCATTAATTGATGCTGACATTCTAATCAGCTCAACAGGTGCTAGTTCGTTTGTAATCACGAAAAGCATGATGAATACAGTGGAAAAGATTCGCAAGGGAAAACCGTTATTTATGGTTGACATTGCTGTACCACGTGATTTAGATCCTGCACTTGCAGAATTAGATAGTGTATTCTTATATGATATTGACGATTTAGAAGGCATAGTCGAAGCAAACCTTCAAGAGCGCCAAAGAGAAGCAGCGAAAATTATGCTCATGATCGAACAGGAAATTGTCGAATTTAACGAATGGCTTCATTTGTTAGGAATCGTACCAGTCATTTCAGCACTTCGCGACAAAGCGTTAGCAATTCAAGGCGAAACGATGAAAAGCATCGAACGAAAGCTGCCGCATTTAAGTGACCGTGATAAAAAAGTCTTGAACAAACATACGAAAAGCATCATTAACCAAATGCTGAAGGATCCGATTCTTCATGCAAAAGAGCTTGCTTCTTCAGATAATCGCGAACAGGCAATGGAGCTATTCGTGAAAATATTCAACTTGGAGCAGGATGTCCAAACTCAAACAACAGTTGTGAAGGAAGAGAAAAAAGTAGTGTCTTCTTTACAGCCCAACTTTCAGGGCTAATTATTGACCTTAAAGCTAGATTGTTTAAAAGAGTTTTGGCATTATAGTATATGAAGTAACATTTTTCTCAAGGTTTTAACTGTTAAAGGGGAAACATATATGACAGATGCTTATTTAACTAGACTTCATGAATTTACGATTATTCTTTATGCAATATCTGTGCTCTTATACTTTTTTGATTTTATGCATAATAACCAGAAAGCCAATAGAGCAGCTTTCTGGTTACTTTCATTTGTATGGCTCTTGCAAACCGCCTTCCTGCTTATTTATATGGTGGATACGAAGCGGTTTCCTGTGCTTACAATCATGGAGGGGCTGTACTTTTATACATGGGTGCTTGTTTCCTTCTCGCTTTTAATCAACAAGCTTTTGAAAATTGATTTTATTGTCTTTTTTACAAATGTGCTCGGTTTTATCATTATGGCCATACATACATTTGCGCCAATCCGAGAGGGGACGGAGATTGCCACACAAGTAATTTCAGAGCTGCTCCTCATTCATATTACGGCAGCATTGCTTGCATACGGAGGTTTTTCGCTGTCGTTTATTTTTTCTCTTTTGTACTGTGTTCAATTTAATCTGTTGAAAAAGAAAATATGGGGAAAACGACTGAGGCGGATTCCTGATTTAACAAAATTGGAGAATATAGCTTACCTTTTTAACGTGTTCAGCGTTCCTTTATTGCTGATAGCTCTCATTCTCGGCATTCAATGGGCTAGTGTTCAGGCGCCAGGTTTTGTCTGGTATGACCCAAAAATACTGGGATCCTTTCTTGTCCTTTTTATTTACGGATGCTGTTTATATGCAAGAGTAACGCATAAACTAGTAGGGAAAGGCATTGCTTACTTCAATATTGCATGTTTCTTAATACTGTTGATTAATTTCTTTTTGGCAGGGAATTTTTCAACGTTTCACTATAAATAAATGCTACATAAAGCCGGTGAAATGCGGCTAAAAGTTTAAGCTGGAGGCATACGGATGCGAAAAATTATTGTCGGTTCAAGACGAAGCAAGTTAGCTATTACACAAACAACATGGGTTATTAATCAATTGAAAAAATTAGACCCATCCTATGAATTTGAAATTAAGGAAATGGTTACAAAAGGTGATGTTGTGTTAGATGTGACATTATCGAAGGTCGGCGGAAAAGGACTATTTGTTAAGGAAATTGAACAAGCAATGCTTGATAAAGAAATTGATATTGCGGTACACAGCATGAAGGACATGCCTGCTGTACTCCCACCAGGTTTAATCATCGGTTGTATTCCGCAAAGGGAGGACCACCGTGATGCGCTAATCAGCAAAGGTCATATCCCATTGAAGGACTTGAAGGAAGGTGCTGTTATTGGGACAAGCAGTCTCAGACGCGGTGCACAGCTATTAGCAGTAAGACCAGATTTGGAAATAAAATGGATTCGCGGCAATATCGATACAAGATTGAAGAAGCTAGAAACAGAAGATTATGATGCCATTATTCTCGCTGCGGCAGGACTTGCAAGAATGGGCTGGACAAGCGATGTTGTCACAGAATTTCTTGACCCTGAAACTTGTTTGCCGGCAGTTGGTCAAGGTGCATTATCCATTGAGTGCAGAGAAGATGATAAGGAAGTGCTTGAGCTATTGAGCAAGCTGTCATCAGAGGAAACGACGAAGACCGTTTATGCAGAAAGAGCCTTCTTAAACAAAATGGATGGCGGCTGCCAAGTTCCGATTGCAGGCTTTGCCCAAATGGTGGGCGATAAGGAGCTTACGTTGACAGCTCTTGTAACCTCTCCTGATGGCAAAACAGTATATAAAGAGGTACTAACAGGCACTAACCCAGTAGAGCTTGGTGAACAGGCCGCAGAACTGCTCACAGAGCGGGGAGCAAAGAAATTGATAGACAGCCTGAAAGATGAGAACATTATTGATGCATAACCCATTGCAAGGAAAAAGCATTCTGATACCGCGGGCGAGGAACCAAGCAGCAGCCCTTTCTGACAGGGTTAAGCTTTTAGGAGGAACACCTGTCGAAATTCCGCTGCTTGCCTTTCGCAGCCTGCCTTTGACTGAAAAAACCAAGGAGAAGCTTCTCGGAGGCGGATTTGCTTGGCTTGTGTTTACGAGCAGTAACGGAGTGAATGCTTTTTTTCAAGCTTGGGAGTTTAAAGCTCCAGAACATCTTAAAATAGCTGTCATTGGGGACAAAACTGCTGAAACATTGGCACACTATGGCTATAAAGCAGCATTCATTCCATCCTCCTTTGTTGCCGAAACGTTTGCAGAAGAATTTTCGCAGCAAGTGGCAAAACAGGAGGAAGTACTTATTGTGAAGGGAAGCTTGGCGAGAAATGTATTATACAGCTCCTTAAGGGAAGCTGGAATTGCCGCAGAAGAAGCAATTATCTATGAAACATATTTTCCTGAAAAGAGCGAATCACTGCTAGTCAAGGTCTTAAGAGAGCAGAAATTGGATGTGCTCCTGTTTACAAGCTCATCTACAGTGGAATATTTTATGGATGTGGTCCATACATATGCGCTTCAACAATCAGTTAAGACCTGTACAATTGGATGTATTGGCCCAATAACGAAGGAAAAGCTAAACGATTATGGTATAAATGTTGATATTTATCCCGACAATTTTACAGTAGACAGTATGCTTGATCGATTAGTTGAATTTTTACAAGAATAGGGGAGAACGAAATGTCATTACAATTTAAACGTCACCGTAGACTGCGTCAATCTGCAAGCATGAGAGCATTGGTAAGGGAAACTCATGTGCATGTGGACGATTTGATTTATCCTATTTTCATTGCAGAGGGTGAGAACATTAAACGGGAAATCTCATCAATGCCTGGAATTTATAATCTGTCCATTGACCGTTTGAAGGAAGAAATGGATGAAGTACAAAGCCTTGGCATTAAATCAGTCCTATTATTCGGCATTCCTTTAGAAAAGGATGAATGCGGTACACAGGCATTTCATGATCACGGCATTGTCCAAGAAGGAATTCGCTTCATCAAAAAGAATTATCCGGAGATTGTCATTATTGCTGATACATGCCTTTGCGAATATACAAGCCATGGACATTGCGGTATCGTGGAAGAAGGTCGTGTATTAAATGACGAATCATTGGAATTGCTTGTTAAAACAGCTGTAAGTCAAGCAGAAGCTGGTGCAGATATCATTGCTCCATCTAATATGATGGACGGTTTTGTAGCTGCTATCCGCAAGGGTCTTGATGAAGCAGGCTACATAGATACACCAATTATGTCATACGGAGTGAAGTATTCTTCCGCATTTTATGGACCATTCCGTGAAGCAGCGGACAGCACCCCGCAATTTGGAGACCGTAAAGCATATCAAATGGACCCTGCAAACCGTCTCGAAGCATTACGAGAAGCAGAATCAGATGCGGAAGAAGGGGCAGACTTTATGATTGTCAAACCTGGTATGCCGTATTTGGATATTGTTCGTGATATGAAAAATACCTTGAAGATGCCAATCGTTATTTACAATGTGAGCGGAGAATACAGCATGGTAAAAGCTGCTGCACAAAACGGCTGGATTGATGAAGAGCGTATTGTAATGGAAATGATGGTCAGCATGAAACGTGCCGGAGCAGATTTAATCATGACTTACTTTGCAAAAGATGTTGCACGCTGGTTGAAAGAACAATAAGAAAAGAGGGATAGCATGCGTTCATATGAAAAGTCAGAAAAAGCATTTAAGGAAGCAGTCGAATTAATGCCAGGCGGGGTTAACAGTCCTGTTCGCGCTTTTAAATCGGTAAAGCGGAATCCTGTGTTTATGGAATCAGGAAAAGGCTCTAAAATTTACGATATTGATGGCAATGAATACATTGATTATGTACTTTCATGGGGTCCCCTTATTTTAGGACATGCCAATGATCAAGTTGTGGAAGCAATTAAAAAGGTCGCAGAACAAGGGACAAGCTTTGGTGCACCGACTCTAATAGAAAATGAACTGGCCAAGCTTGTAAAAGAAAGAGTGCCAAGCATTGAGATTATTCGTATGGTATCCTCTGGAACAGAAGCTACAATGAGTGCAATCAGGCTTGCAAGAGGCTATACAGGCAGAAATAAAATTATTAAGTTTGAAGGCTGCTACCACGGCCATGGTGATTCTCTCTTGATAAAAGCAGGTTCAGGTGTTGCAACACTTGGCTTGCCAGATAGCCCAGGCGTTCCAGAAGGAGTTGCTGCCAACACGATCACGGTAGCGTACAATGACCTTGAAAGCATTAAATATGCCTTCGAAAGCTTTGGAGATGATATTGCTGGTATTATCGTTGAGCCAGTTGCAGGCAATATGGGGGTTGTACCGCCTAGAGATGGCTTCCTGCAAGGGCTGCGTGAGATTACAGAACAATACGGAGCATTACTGATCTTTGATGAGGTTATGACAGGCTTCCGCGTTGATTATGGCTGTGCACAAGGCTATTTCGGTATTACTCCTGATCTTACTTGTCTTGGAAAGGTTATTGGCGGAGGACTTCCTGTCGGCGCATATGGCGGAAAAGCAGAGATAATGAATCAAGTTGCTCCAAGTGGACCAATCTATCAAGCAGGAACATTATCAGGAAATCCGTTAGCGATGACAGCAGGCTTCCAGACATTGTCCCAGTTGACAACTGATAGCTATCAACAATTTATTCAAAAAGCAGATAAGCTAGAAGCAGGCTTGAAAGCAGCGGCAGAAAAATATGAAATTCCATTTACAGTTAACAGAGCAGGCTCTATGATTGGCTTCTTCTTCACAAATGAAGAGGTTGTTGATTATGACAGTGCAAAAACATCTAACTTAGACTATTTCGCTGCATTTTATAATGAAATGCTTGAGCAAGGTGTGTTCCTGCCTCCATCCCAATTTGAAGGCTTGTTCTTATCTACAGCTTTAAGTGATGAGGATATTGCACATACAATTAAAGCAGCAGAAATCGCATTTTCAAAATTAAAATGACTATGAAAAAAATCCAAAGTACCTGATAAAGGCTTTGGATTTTTTTTTTGTTTTTGCTGTTTTTCTAAATTCTTAAACTTTAACAGTAAAGAAGTATTCATAAAAGGGAAATGAAGTTCATAAATTGTAATTGACATAGTGATTAAACGTAAAAGGAATGAAGGGAGGAGTCGCTTTGTCTCAAGAAAATTCGTCTATTTTACGGTTTTCATTGGAAGAGTCAGTCTGGTTTCAAAAAGGACAGGAAGTAGATGATCTGCTTTCCATTTCACTGGACCCGAATATTACCATCCAAGAAAACGATCAGTATATTACCATTCAAGGATCATTAGAATTGACAGGTGAATACAATCGCACACAAAACCTCCAGTCTGAAGAAGAAGAGGTATTTAAGGCTCCGAAATTAGTTCATTCTGTTTTGGAAAGGGAAGAAGGGGTTTATGAGTTTTTACATCATTTCCCTATTGATATTACCATTCCGTTCTCACGCGTCCAAAGCGTCGATGATATCGAGGTGGAAATTGAAACATTTGATTATGTATTTCCAGAAAGAAGCTGCTTGAATCTTACTGCTGAATTATCAATTGCAGGCTTAACAACTGACGAGCATGATACTGTTGAAGAAGAGAATGATGAAGAATGGGCTGCATTTTATCCAGTGAGGGATGAAGAAGCAGACATTGCAGAGGAACAGCCTAATGCTTCACAACCAGTATATGAGTTTGTTGAACAGGAAGATGAGCTTGAGGCGTTATCTCGAGGTTATGGGCAAAGGCAGCCAGAAGAAGAGGAAGAGATAGAGATCACTGCTAGTTCCAGCACTGAGGAAGTGTCTTTTGGAGATCCAGAGGAAGAAATAGAGGCAGCGTCATACAGAGAAGCAGCAGAAGATGAGCCTGAACTTGTTGAAATTGAGGTGCCGCCGTTTCAAAGGATTAGTCCATTGATGGAAGAAGAAGAGCGAGTCTCTGCTGATTCAGGGTTACAAGAGTATGAGCCATTTGAATTAGAAGTGCGTAAAGCACCTCCTGAAAAAGAAGATGACTGGGAAGATGATGACATTTCACAGGTGCCACTATTTACAGAAGCAGATGTACAGGAGGAGCCACCCCCATTTCAGGCTGCACCTGTTGCGGACACTAGGCAGGAATTGAAGGTTTCCTTATTCAGAGCAGAGGAAGAAACCTACCCAGCAGAGGAGGTTTTTGATAAGCCAGTCCCTGAATCCTCTGAGCTAAAGCTTGATGAATCAACAGCAGAGTATGCAGAAAAAGACGAATCTTCTTCTGACGATGACAAAGGGACGAAGAAGAAAAAAGGCATTTTTGCTAAAAAGAAATCATTAACGTTCACTGAATTTTTTGCCCGAAAAGAAGAAGAAACACATACAAAGGTAAAGGTCTGCATCGTTCAGCAGGGAGATACGATTGAGAAGTTAAGTGAACGCTATAATGTCAATGTTCACACACTGTTGAAGGAAAACCATTTGGAAGTCAATCAGGATGTCGCAGAAGGGCAAGTATTATATATTCCTATTAAATTGGCAGAAAAATAAGTTTTGCAAAAGTGCTTGAAAAAGGGTAAAGCGAAGCCCCGTTATCATCATGCTGGAGATGAAGCAAATCTCTTTTTCGTCATAAGAAAGTGTGGGCGCATATGAGTGAAAAAAACACGATTAAAAAGTATACCCCCATTTTAGAACCGTATGGAGTCGAGCCTAATTTTGTGGAGGAGTTCGGCAGGATTGTAAAGATTTACTGCAATAAGGGCACATTTGCCCTTAAATCGATAGATCCACATAAAGGCTCTGACTTTATCCGTCATGTCCGAACATTATACCAAAAGGGATATAATCGAATTGTGCCGATATATCCAACGGTCGATGGAAGGTATGCAGTCTTGCATGATCATAAGCTGTATTATTTGATGCCATGGCTTCCAAATGAAGACAGGGAAAGCTATTTCAAAAAGCATCAGCAGATGTTCAGGGAATTGGCAAGGCTGCATATACTTTCATCTAAAGAAGTAAAGGTTGAAAAGGAAGACAGAGAAGAGCATTATGAAAATACACTCTTGGAACTAGAAAAGGAACAGGAGTTTCTGGATGGCTATATTGAGGAGTGTGAAAACACCGAATATATGTCCCCGTTCCAATGGATGTTTTGTATGTATTACCATGATGTTAGGCAAGCGCTGAAATATTCTGAAACAAAGCTGAAGGAATGGTATGAAGAAACGAAGGATGATGAGAAGGCAAGGGTTTCCATCATCCATGGAAAGATCTCACCAGAGCATTTTTTATATGATGAGAAAGGGTATGGGTATTTCACCAATTTTGAGAATGCCAAGTTTGGCTCCCCAAGCCATGACCTGCTCCCGTTTATCGCCAGATCCTTAAAGACAGCTCCGAAGCAGAATAACGATTGCTTAGAATGGATTTATACTTACTTCAATTATTATCCGCTTAGATCAGATGAGATGCTGCTTTTTTTAAGCTATCTGGCACATCCTGGTCCTGTGATTCGGATATGTGAGAAATATCATAAAAGCAATAAGAAAAAGAACGAGCGCAAATATGCGCAAAGCTTGTTAAAACAATATTGGCTCCTGAAGAATACCGAATATATCGTCATGCGGATTGACGAAATGGAACGGGAAAAAAAGGCACAGCAGGAGGCGCAAAAAGAGACCCAAGATTCATAAGATCTTGGGTCTTAAATTATTTCCAAGTAAATGGACAAGGCCAAAACAATTAACAGAGATAAAAAGAGTACATCGAAAGTGGTAGGCAATAGCATTGTCCGGACTCCTTGGAAAATGCAAAATGGAAGGATAAACCGCGCACATGCATTGCGAACCCCTTTAAGCCAAGGGGGATATGTGTATGGATTGAATTTTTTCTTCATAAGAATAAACCTCCTTTCAATCCTTATCCTAAATATATGGTGGCTTGAGCCTATTAAGTACTGTTTAATAGCTATACTTTCTTGCTCCAACAAAAAAAGGGGCTTCGTTTTGCTGGGCAAATGTATAAATTGAAAAAAATAAGGTTAACCTTATTGACGAAAATAACTTTTATTCGGTATTATCTATATAAATAAATAAAAAAGGCAATGACAGGGAGTAGTACAATGCTTAGTTGTTTTTTAGAGAGGAAATCACCTGCTGAAAGATTTCCATTCAACTATATTGGAAGGTAGCCCTCGAGCTTCTTTTGCGAACGGTTTAGCTCATTAGTGAAAGACGGACAGTATCCGATATCATCTTTGAAAGAGCCAATATTTTTATATTGGAAAAAAGGTGGTACCGCGAAAAACTCCCTTCGTCCTTTTATGACGAAGGGAGTTTTTTATTTGCCAAAAAAATTCAAGAATTTAAATAATTTCTTTTAGGAGGTTTATGGATATGGAAACAAATGAACTATCAATGCCAACGAAATATGATCCCCAATCCATTGAAAAAGGACGCTATGATTGGTGGCTGCAAGGTAAATTTTTTGAAGCGAAGTCAGATGAGGAAAAACAGCCTTATACGATCGTTATTCCTCCGCCGAACGTAACAGGAAAGCTTCACTTAGGCCATGCATGGGATACTACCCTGCAAGATATATTGACAAGAATGAAAAGGATGCAAGGCTATGATGTTCTTTGGCTGCCAGGAATGGACCATGCAGGAATCGCTACACAAGCAAAGGTAGAAGAAAAGCTCCGTGCCAACAATATTAGCAGATATGACTTAGGAAGAGAAAAATTTGTTGAAGAGACTTGGAAATGGAAGGAAGAATATGCTAGCCATATTCGTGAGCAATGGTCAAAGCTTGGACTTGGGCTAGACTATTCAAGAGAGCGATTCACCCTTGATGAAGGGCTGTCAAAGGCAGTTCGCGAAGTGTTTGTTTCCCTGTATAACAAAGGATTAATCTATCGCGGTGAATATATCATCAACTGGGATCCTGCTACAAAAACAGCTCTTTCTGATATCGAGGTTATTTACAAGGACGTTCAAGGTGCTTTCTATCATATGAAATATCCGCTTGCAGATGGTTCTGGCTATATTGAGGTTGCTACGACTCGTCCAGAAACAATGCTTGGAGATTCTGGTGTTGCTGTAAATCCTAAGGATGAAAGATATCAGCACTTAATCGGAAAAACAGTTATCCTGCCAATCGTTGGAAGAGAAATACCGATTGTAGCAGATGACTATGTAGAAATGGACTTTGGTTCTGGTGCAGTTAAAATGACACCTGCACATGACCCGAACGACTTTGAGGTAGGTAACCGTCATAATCTTGAACGCATTCTTGTTATGAACGAAGACGGAACAATGAATGAGCGTGCTGGCAAGTATGAAGGCATGGACCGCTTCGAATGCCGCAAGCAAATTGTCAAAGACCTTCAAGATGCAGGCGTTCTATTCAAAATTGAAGAGCATATGCATTCTGTTGGACATTCAGAGCGCAGCGGTGCAGTTGTAGAGCCATATCTTTCCACACAATGGTTCGTTAAAATGCAGCCATTGGCAGATGCAGCAATTGAATTGCAAAATAACGAAGAAGAGAAGGTTCAATTCGTTCCAAACCGCTTTGAAAATACGTATTTGCACTGGATGGAAAACATCCGTGACTGGTGTATTTCTCGTCAGCTTTGGTGGGGACATCGCATACCAGCTTGGTATCATAAAGAAACAGGCGAAGTATATGTAAACCACGAGGCTCCTAGCGATATCGAAAATTGGGAGCAAGATACAGATGTATTAGATACATGGTTCAGTTCAGCTTTATGGCCGTTCTCTACATTGGATTGGCCAGATACAGAAGCTGTTGACTTTAAACGTTATTATCCAACAGCAGCACTTGTAACAGGCTATGATATTATTTTCTTCTGGGTTTCTCGCATGATATTCCAAGGCTTGGAATTCACTGGGCAAAGACCATTTAATGATGTATTGATTCATGGACTTGTTCGTGACGAGCAAGGCAGAAAAATGAGTAAATCATTAGGCAACGGTGTTGATCCGATGGATGTTATCGCACAATACGGTGCTGACTCCTTGCGCTACTTCTTGTCTACTGGAAGCTCTCCAGGTCAAGATTTACGCTTCAGCATGGAAAAGGTTGAGTCCACTTGGAACTTCGCTAATAAAATTTGGAACGCATCTCGATTCGCACTTATGAATATGAACGGATTGACTTTTGAAGAAATCGACTTGTCTGGTGAGAAATCTGTTGCAGATAAATGGATCCTGACACGTTTGAATGAAACAATTGAAACAGTAACACGCCTGTCTGACCGTTATGAGTTTGGTGAAGTTGGCCGAATCCTTTATAACTTCATTTGGGATGATTTCTGTGACTGGTATATTGAAATGGCGAAGCTGCCTCTATACGGAGAGGACGAAGCTGCAAAGCTGACAACACGTTCTATACTTGCTTATGTATTGGACAATACAATGAGATTGCTGCATCCATTCATGCCATTCATCACAGAAGAAATCTGGCAAAACCTGCCGCATAAAGGTGAATCAATCACAACAGCAGCATGGCCGGAGGTTAATACTAGCTTTACTGATAACAAGGCTGCTAATGATATGAAGCTGCTTGTAGAAATCATTCGTTCTGTAAGAAACAGCCGTGCAGAAGTAAACACACCGATGAGCAAGAAAATTAACATTCTTCTTAAGTCACAGGATGATACGATTAAAGCAACATTGGCAGAAAATAAAGCCTATATTGAACGCTTCTGTAACCCAGAAGAATTAGAGATTGCAACAGATATTGTAATCCCTGATAAGGCAATGACTTCTGTTATTACTGGTGTAGAAATCATTCTTCCACTTGAAGGACTTATCAATATGGAAGAAGAAATCGCCCGTCTCACAAAAGAGCTTGATAAATGGACGAAAGAAGTAGACAGAGTTCAAAAGAAATTGAGCAATGAAGGCTTTGTGAAAAAGGCTCCAGAAAAAGTAATTACGGAAGAAAAAGCAAAAGAACAGGACTATCTGCAAAAGAAAGCAACTGTTGAAGCACGAATCAAAGAATTAAAGGGCGATGCATAATTACCCTAAAACTAGACGAACCCTTTACTTCCTGAGGGTTCGTCTTCCCTATTTAACGATAAATCAAAAAGAGGTGTATGAAATGTTTCAGACGTATGAAGAGGCATTGCAGTGGATACATGGCAGACTGCGCCTTGGCATCAAGCCTGGATTGACAAGAATGCATATTATGATGGAGAAGCTTGGTTTTCCGGAGAAAAAAATCAAGACAATTCATATCGGCGGTACAAATGGGAAAGGATCAACTGTTACCTATTTAAGAAGTATATTGGAAAGTGCTGGTTTAATGGTAGGAACCTTTACATCTCCTTATATTGAGCAATTTAATGAAAGAATCAGCATTAATGGTGTTCCAATAGCAGATGAAGAAATCACAAAGCTCGCTAATATCCTGTTCCCGATTGTAGAGGAAATGGACAAGGAGGAATTAGGAGGACCGACAGAATTCGAAATTATTACTGCCATGTCTTTTTATTATTTCGCTAATGTCCAAACACCAGATATAGTCTTATACGAAGTCGGCCTTGGCGGACGCTTTGATTCAACTAATATCATCAATCCCTTACTATCTATTATCACAAGCATTGGTCTTGACCATACTGCCATTTTAGGAGAAACATATGGTGAAATAGCTTTTGAAAAAGCAGGTATCATCAAGGAAAATACTCCAATTATTGCAGCAGTAAAGCAAGAGGAAGCTAAGGATGTAATTGTGAGAAGGGCTCAGGAGGAAAATGCTCCATATTATTTATTAGGAAAGCATTTTGAATTGGAGAACTATCAATCAAATGAAGATGGAGAAAGCTTTACATTTAAAACAGCGGCAACTAAACTTACTAATTTACAGATTGGCATGCTTGGGGAGCACCAGGTAGAGAATGCATCCTTAGCTGTCATGGCAGCATTGCTGCTAAAAGAAGAGCTGTGTTTAAGTGAAGAACATATTCAAAAAGGATTGCTTCATGCAAGGTGGACGGGCAGACTGGATGTCTTATCAAAGCATCCGTATGTGCTTGTTGACGGAGCGCATAACCAGGAAGGGATAGAGGCACTGGTTGAAGTTCTAGAGTCAAGATATAAAGACAAGAAGAAAAGCATTCTATTTGCTGCATTGTCTGACAAGAAAACGGATAAAATGATAGGGCAGCTTGATAAAGCGGCAGCTGACATAACATTCACAAGCTTTGATTTCCCGAGGGCAGCAACGGGAGAGGCTTTGTATACCGACAGTCATCATCCGAATAAATCGTTTACGAATGATTGGAAAAAAGCAATTACAGACAAGCTAGAAGCAATGAACGAAAGCGAAATGCTTGTAATAACAGGCTCCCTATATTTCTTATCAAATGTACTTGCATTCTTTAAGGAACAAAATTTAGGAGAAAAGTAACAGAATTTTTTACAAATTTTTATATATTATTACGCAAAAAAAATATAGTATAATATTAATAGGCAAAAAGTTTGAAATTTCGTAATAGGAAATAAATTAGCAGCATGAGCTACATGCATCTTTTATAGAGGAGAAATTAGGTGAAACACTTGGTTAAATCATCTACTAAAAAAATAATATGGGCAATTTGGATTATGCTTATCCCTGTAGGGCTATGGCTGACCTATCATCTTTTTCCACCAGACATAGCAGGGGAGTATGATGATTTGCTAGCGTTTTTAATTTTCATGGCCATTGTTGCGAGCATGCCGATGATCATCAATGGCGTCCCTGTTTTTTTCCTGCAGTGGGCAACCATTTCTGTTTTTTTAATATTCGGTTTATTTGTCGAGATGGTGCTTGTGCAAATAGCTCTGCTAACCTTGATGCTGCAAATGCGTCTTGATAAAAAGTCCCTATTTCGATTGCCGATGAACTCTGCGATGTTTTTACTTGTGTCATTTCTGAGCGGTGTTTTATATTATAGTCTCGGCGGGAGTCATGGAACAGATCTTCTGTTTCATATTGATACCTTTCTGCTTATTCTTTTTTACCCACTCATTTATTTTATATTAAATGCGTTTATCCTTTATTGTATTGACAGACTAGTATATAAGAGGAAAACAAGCTTCTTTACGAAAGACAGTATGTGGGAGTTTTTTACGACACTTATCACCTATCCTGTCGGCTTTGCATTGTACATTATGTATTTGGATATTGGCTTAATGGCACTTATTCTTATTGGAATTCCATTTATATGTCTATCTGTTGTGTTGAGACAGTATCACTCTAGCCAAACAATTAACAGCTACTTAAAGAAGATAGCTGAAATTGGTCATCAATTGTCTCAAACTTTGTTTGTGAAGGAAACGATTAATCTATTTATTGATAATATATTTGAGCTGATTAAGGTTGATGTCGTCTATGTAGACCAGGTCAACAGCAAAAATGAACTAGAATCAATTGCAAGAGTGGAAAAACAGAAGCGGCTTCCGATTTTCTCTGATGTGTTTAAGGAAAATGAAGGGATTATTGGCAGAGTCCTCGCAGCTAAAAAGCCGGCTGTCTTCCATAAACGGGAGGACTGGGAAGAACTGAACAAAGGGTTTATGCCAGATTATATTGAAAGTGTTTTGTGCATGCCAATCATTAAAAACAAATCAGTTATCGGCATTCTCCTGTTAGGAAGCGCACAGAAAAAGGCGTTTGCCCGTATGAAGCTGATGATATTAGATTTGCTATGCACTCAATTTGCAGTTGCGCTTGATAATGCACGATACTTCGAGAAAACAAAGGAAAACAGTGAGCGCTGTGCACTGACAAAGCTTTATAATTACCGCTACTTTGAGCAGCATTTAACAACTAAATTTGCGGAGATGAATCAAAACCTCATTAAAGGTTTAACTGTCATCATGCTTGATATTGATCATTTTAAATCTATTAATGACACTTATGGCCATCAGGCAGGCAATGAAATATTAATTGAATTTGCAGACAGGGTAGCGAGATTAATTGGCAAGCATGGCGTTGTAGCCAGATATGGGGGCGAGGAATTCGTGATTCTTCTTGAAGATACGACAATGGAGGAAGCACAAGAAATTGCCGAGTTTTTAAGGAAAATGATTGAAACTCGATCTTTCGCAATCAAACAAAATATGAATGAAAACGAAAGCGAATTGCAAGTTAACCTAACAGCATCATTAGGGCTTGCAAGTGCTCCTGAGCAAGCTGATGAAGCGATGGCATTAATCAGACATGCAGACAGAGCGCTTTATGTTGGAGCAAAACGAGCAGGCCGAAACCGAGTCGCTTGTTATATGAAATAGAACTTCTATTAATTAATATAGTTGTTCTTTTTTTTGTGTTTTTTACAGAATTCTATCCGGCCTATTAAAGGATTGGGAGGAAGGACCGATAACACAAAGGAATATACTGATTAACAGCCAGTAAATATTCCTGTAGAAAAGACTACCCTAGTAAAAAAGTCCCTGATATAATAAAGGTACTATTTTAATAGATTATTAGAAGCAAGAACGGAGTGAAAAAAATGAGGAGAGCGTCACGCTTCAGCAAGTTTTTTATATTATCAATGCTGTCATTGCTGTTAATTCCTTTAAATGCAAATGCGGCATCATCAGCTCCAACAGTTAACTTCACAATGACACCGTCACAGAGTGTAATTGTTAAACCGGCAAACAGCTCGGCACAAGGCAGCTTGGATATACGTTTATCTCCAGAAGGAAAAGCGACAAATGCGAACCGTTCTCCAATTGATGTTGCTTTTATTTTCGATAAATCAGGTTCCATGGATGAGCTTGGAAGAAACCCGTATAAATTTTTAAGTGCAAAAAATGCTATGTCGGAAGCAGCGGCTTATTTCAGTCAGGATCCGAATAAAAATGATCGATTTGCTCTTATCCCTTTTTCTTCAGATGTTGAAACAGATGAGGTTGTTACATTCCCTGTAGTGGCTACCCCAACTACAGATAATGTAAAAACAAACCTGCAGACAATCAACAGCAAGGCTAAGGACCTAACTGCTGTCGGCGGAACAAACTATACGCAATCCATCCAAAAGGCGATGAGTATGTTAACGACAGGGAATAGCACTTCCAAGAAGTACATCATTTTTATGACGGATGGAGAACCAACGTCTTCTAAAAACGTAGAAACATTTACGGACAGAGTATGCCAATATAAATATTTTTGCTATGACAAAAAAGTACAGGATACAGTCACATACACTATTTACACAAACAATACAGCAACTGCCGTTCGTTCTAACGGAGATGTTGTTTCTAACAGCTTAAACACAGTACAAGCAGCAATTAAATCACAAGTAAATGAACAGGTCGATGCACTTGCTGCTAATAATATTAAGCTGTATTCCATCGGATTTGGGACAAATAGTGAAGTAGATATGAGCTATTTAAGAAACCTATCGGAAAAAACGGGTGTAACAGCACAGCAAGCTTCAACAGATACCATTGCGAAAATCTTTGAAGACATTTCCCAAAAGGTTTCGACACCAACGATAACAACTACAGTTAAAATCAATATTTCTAAATATGCCAATACAGTTAAGCTAGCAGATAATGCAAATGCTACATTGGACAGCTCGGGTAATGTTGTCATTAAAAAGGATATTCTTTTCCCGATCAATCAAAGTGTTAATGAACCGATCGATGTGTCCCTGCCTTTGACATTTAGTGAAAAGGGGACATATACCTTTGATAATATAACGCTTGAATATACAGATCTAGACGGGAAAATGCAGCAAAAAACAACTTCTGCGACGATTACAGTAAAAGATGATGCACCTGCAGGCTTCCAGTCAAGTATGACATTATCAAAAGTCGTTAATGACTTAACCAGTTTAATCAAAACTAGTAATGCAAATGATAAGACGAATTATTTCAATGTCAATTATTCCTTAAAACCAACGAACCTTGTGAATAGCACGGTTACCGGAAAGTTAAAGGATTTAGTCATTGAACAGCCATTGCCTGCTGGTGTCAGCATCGTCCCTAAAGATAATGTGAAGCAAGAAACAAGAAACGGGCAGAATTACGCGATCATGACACTAAGTGATGTGTCCAATTACGCAAAAGGCAGCTTCTCACCATCAGAAATTACGGCTTCCATGCAGCTGAAGGTAGATTGGGCGGTCACCAATATGACGATGCCGCTTGCAACCTTGAACTATACAGATTCCCGTTTTTCATATGGCAGTAAAACAACCATTCCAGCTGCCAAAGATATGATAAACTTGAAGGTTCAGCTAAAGGAAAACACAGCGAATGTCTACACAGGTGATGCAGCAGGAACCATTGAAAAAAGAGACCAAGCGACAAATACGAAAAAAGCAAGCACACAAGATTTCAAGGAAGATTACGGTCTGCAAACTTTACCAGTAAAAGATATGGTTTATAAAGCAGGCACAAACAATCAAGCAATTGAAATCACTTATAATGATGACAGTAAATCATATTTATACTTCACACCAGATTATGATTTGACAGGAACATCAACAGGCACAAAATATGCTAGTGGAGCCAAAGCTTCAGAAGCAGTGGAAGCGAAGCTTATCCAAAAAGTAGCCGGTGATGATGTTGTTTATTCCTATAAAATTGATAATGGCAAGGATTCAACAGGCTGGGTTAAATTTGATCCAAATAAAGCTATTACAATAGACAAAATAGGTGAAAATAAGATTTATGTGAAGGCAGAAGGCGGATTTGCTAACAGCAAGGAAATTACCAAAACTATTACGATTGAGCATAAGATTCAATCAATTGAGGTAACGCCAAATCCGATAAATATTACAAAGGGAAGCACAGTAGATTTCACTGTTGCCATCAAACCAGATAATGCGACAAACAAAGACTTAGATATTAGTATTGGAGATACATCGATAGCTAGTATTCTTAATGGAAAGTACAGCATATATGGCGAGAAGCAAGGTAAAACAGAGCTTATTGTCAAAACAAGGGACGGTTCTAACCTTGAGGTAAGAATACCAGTTTCAGTCACAGATCCTTATATCGCGCTTGATGAGATTAAATTCACGAAACCAGCCTACCAGGTAGAGGTTGGCGAAGAGCTGCCAGTAACAGATAATTTGATATTTAATCCAAGCGATGCGACAGATAAGGATATCATTAGTGTTGTGGCTGATAAATCAGATAAAGTGGATGTCATTGAAAAAGGCGGAGAGTATTACCTGGTAGGTAAGGATGTCGGCTATTCAAATGTGACAGCAACAGCAGAGGAACAAAGAGATAAGAAAACGCCAAGTGCAACCACATTAATTGAAGTTGTTAAAGAAAAAGATACTGATGACGGCAATAATGGCGGGTCTGGAAACGGCACAGATGGTAAATGGTAATAGGAAAGAGGCTGGGACATAAGTATGTGAACCAGCGTAAAAACCGAACTATTGATTAAATAGTTCGGTTTTTTGTTTTTAGTTTAAATACAAAAAATTAGAAATTTTAGTGGAATGGAGCGGAGGCCACTCGACTACTAAGGGAAATAGAGGAAAGGATGAGACCCCGCAGGCGAAGACGAGGAGGCTCCATTCCTCCCCGCGGAAAGCGCGAGGCCGAGCGCGCAATGGAACGAACTAACTTTAACTCAAAAATCTATTTAGACACAACCTTCATTTTTAAAATTTAGTTGTAATTCTATTATTCGTGTTTAGAAAGCTTATCTTTTGTTTTGTCCCAGCCTCTTTTTTTTGGATAAAAAAAAGATGTCTTGTTAAGACATCTTCAAAGGCTTATTGTATAACAAAATCATCTGGTATAATCTGCAAGCGGTCAACGATCGGCAGTGCATCAATACCCTTTAACAATACGTCCTGGTCATAATCAACAATAAATCTAGACATGTAATTTTCACCAGAAAGGGGAACATTTTCAATGCTTTTAAACGCTCTATTTGCTCTAATAGCATTGATCTCCAGTGAATTTTTCGCGAAAATCCCGCCCTTAATATAAAAAAGTGAACCTACACCATATAATTCAGCATCCTTTTCTGTATAGAAGAATGCTTTTAATGGCTGGATGTTCTTTTCTTCTATCGGCAAGTACGGATAGCTTGGTTCGTTCATGTCGGAATAATTATTGAATTCATTCATCCGTGTTATTGTCAGTCTGTCTTTAGATAATAAAATCAGCTGGCCTTCTTCTGACTTGTTCGATTTGTTTGTGTATGGCAATCCAATAATATTAACGTTCGAAATAAAGCTTTCTGCGTTAGAGTAAACGACAGAATTAAAACGGACGATGTCATTTTCTCCATCTGCTTCACCTTTCTCATCGCCCTTGACAGTAAAGTCATCAAGGCTAATGATATTGCTGTTCAGATCCATATTGGTATTCAATGGTCTGATGCTGAGTGTTTTACCTGCGAAAATATCACCATTCAGCTTAACTCCATTCGATGCCAAGCTTGTGGTTGTGTCTGCATCTGATTCAATGACAACCTTGCCTGCAGCGACCAAGTCGGCCCAACCAGTAACATTGCCGCCGAAGTTAATGAGATGAAGATCTCCTGCTGTTTTAACGGATTGAAGGGAGATATTCTTATTGCTGACAATATACAGATTACCGTTAACGATTAAGTCCTTCTCAAATGTGATTGGATAGTTGCTGCTATTTATAACAACATCTCCATTAATTTGCACATTGTCTGTAAATGTGACAGGACCGGTTTTACTGTCAATCGTGAATCCATTTTCTAATCTCTCTAACGAATCTCCTACTACCGATTGTGGAACCTGTTGTGTATCTGTTTTGACAATATCGGTTTGTGCAGTCTTCGAGGTTACTTTACTGCTGATTTCATTCTTGAGAACCGCTGACAGATTAGTAACATCAGTCGTTGTTAAAACAGTTGTTGTTAAAGCATTATTGCTAAGCATCGTATTAATACGGTCTCTCAGTGTTTGATCATACTCAATGTTAATGAATTGACTGTCATGCTTTAAATCAGGTACGTCTTTCTTATAAAAATTATCTTCCTTTAACTTCTCAAGAATGGCTGCCCCAGTGCTATAGAAGTCTCCGTTTACAGAAGGCGGGAGAGAAGCAACTGTCCTCGATTTACCTGCACGATCCTGATAATTAGCATCCTTTGAAATGGTTAAATAGTTGGCAAAAGCATTTCCATTTATATTAGAGGAACCATTCAGGAAAAGTCCGCTATTCTTATCCTCTGAAGCAGATCCAGCAGCATATTTCAGAAAGCTTGGCAATGGCGATAAAATGATTTTTTTCTTTAAAGTACGAGTGACATCCCCTTCCTTTTCATTTGGGTTGTTTGTTACAAGTACAATTTCCAACACTCTTGTATAGTCGTAATTTCGATTAATGGAATAGGAGCTTGTATTTTTCTCCTTGGTTGATGCGCCACATGCTGTTTCTGCAGTATTTGGCTGTAAGTAAACGACTTCGTTGTTGCTTATATCTTCAATACTTAAACATTGAATCGAAGCATTATAATCTGGATTTTCAACAATATCATTCAGGCTTGGGATGAGCACATTGTTTTGCAGTTCTCCTTGAAAGGAGGAATTTACACGGTATGTGCCATCTGAATTTTTCGCCATATTTAAATTTAGTGTGTTGAGTCTTGTGGCAATGGAAGATGTAATTTCATCTAGTACCTTTTTGCTCTCAAAGGTAATGGTGATATCTGATTCCCTCGTTTCGACTCGCTTTGCTCCACTGATTGAAGAAGCGACAATGGCGAGACCAATCGTTGTAAATACAATCGACACAAGCAGAACAGTAAGCAACGCATTACCTTGTTCATTTAGTTTGTTCATATTATTTCTCCTTAAAAGCCAAACTGGCTTTTTAGTGTTAGTGGCTTGTTAAGTTTTTCGTTATTGATAACAAAGTCGACATATATGACGCCATGAAGGCATGTGTCACTATTTGTTTTATCTGTTTCGCTGCATTGCAGCTTTATCTCCGAATTGCTGAAATCTCCGTTGCTTTCCAATGCTTTGCCATCAATGGAAACAGAAGTAATGGTTTTACCATCCACTGTAGTTGGGACAAACTCAATTGATCTTGTTGTGGTTTTGTCTGTTTTCGCTTTGCTGTAAGAATAGAAAGTAGAGTTATCCTTTTGATTTTCCGTAATTGCAGTCTGTTCGGAATCAACGAGTTGAACACTTTTTCCCTGCATTTGTACATAATCAAAAGGGGTGCTGTTAAAGGAATTCATCATCATTGACACGGCATAGTCTGCATCATCACGAATCTGACCTTCAATTTGGATTTTATTAAAAAGATTTATTCCGGTATGGAAAACTCCATAAATAACTGGCAATACGATTGCTGTTATGGCAAGAACCGCAAGTACCTCCATCAAGGTAAGCCCTTTTTCATCTAAGATCTTCACTTTTAATTGCCCCCTCAACAGAAGTTGTATATTCTCGCTTATTGACTTTCCAATCAACTTTAACCGTTAAAGGGATGAAATAGTCTGTATACTTTTTGTCCAGCGTTGGAACAATAGAAACATGATAGGGAATATTATTAATCGTTACCGGGCTGCAGTCTGTAGGTGTAGCATCGCCCTTCCATATTAGCTTGTATTCGTTATTGCATATTTGTAAAGTTCCAGAGGATTTTTCATTTTTCTCTAACCGTTCTCTTATCGCTATAAATGAATTCGTTCCTGTAGACTGTTCCATAAACGTTAAAGCATTTCTGGCGACGTTTACTGCTGCAGTCTTTTTTTGATTAGAATTTGTATAGGAATAGGCTTGATTAAAAAAGTTCATTATACCTAATAAAATAATGCTCAATATTGTAAGGGAAACAAGTACCTCAATTAAAGTTAATCCTTTTGAACTAGATAATATCTTAAAAAATTTCATATATTCCCCTGCTTTCAAAATTACTAATCTTATTATACAATATTTATTAGTCGCAAAATGACTAAAAAAGTCGAAAAAGAGTGCTAAAGTATTGGAAAAATAGAAAAAACTGTAGATTTTTTAGGATTTAGGATATTGGTCTAAGGAGGTTTGCCATGATATCATATGTTCTAGCCCTTTTTTCCCTAATATTAATTGTGCCGATTGTGTATTTTCTGCCATTAGGGTTTACGAAAAAAGGAAAATGGTGGATTATTGGCGCAGCGCTGTTTACATCTGTTTGTGGCTTGTTGACACAAAAAGTTTTCGAATGGTGGCAAACAGTGCTTTTTATGTTGTTATTTTTAATTATATTTACTTATCTTTTCATTAAGAAATCCTCAGAGATGATGTTTGAGGCCGAAAATGACGAAGAAGAATGGGAAGACGAAATGGATTGGGAGCTGGCAACAGCAGAACAAGCAGTTCCGCAGAAAAATCGCTGGGAAATGGAAAGTAACAATGACTCCTTTTTAGTAGAAGAAGCTGAAGTGGAGCCAATAATTGCTGTGCAAAGTAATGCGTTAGAGGAGCAAGAGGAAATCATTCCTGCTATTTCTGTTGAGGAAGAATTTATGAAATCCGATTTTTCTGCTAAAGAAGATGTTAATAATATTGCAGAAGTGGACGAAATAATACTAGAGCAAAAAAATGAGCAAGAGGAGATTTCCGAAATAGATATTCTCCCAATACAAACAGAAAGTACATCTGACCAAGATAAACAGGCAGAAAGCTATTCATATATGGAAGAGCTTGAAAGGCTGATGTCTTCGGAAGAGACAGACGACTTGAACCTGCAACAGAGCAAGCAGCAAGAGCTGGAGGCAGGGCTTGCTGAATACGATATATCTTTACTGGAAGATATCGAGGAAGCAGCAGTAAGTCTTGAGGATGATGAACAAGCAGACAACAGTGAAGAGGAAAAGCTTGTCGACGAAGCTTGGACTGTTGCTGACAAGATCCAAGAACAGGAAGCAGCGAACCTTGTGGAGGATATAGAGTATTTGGAGCTGGAAGAAGTGGAAGCTCTGGCAGATGACATCGTGCCAGAGCAAGTCAAATCAGCAGAGCCAATGATTGAATTAATGGATGAAATTTTAGAAGACAACACAGAAGAAGCAAGCAATGAGCATCTTGAAGTTAATGAATTAGACAGTGTAACAGAGGAAGCGACAGCTTCGCCTAATCCTATATCACATCAAGTGATTAACAATACGCTTATGCAGTTGAAGCTGATGAAGAATAAGCTTGATAAGGAAGAGTACGAATCCATCTTGGTGAAATGCCTAACTGATACATTGCCATTACATGAATACTTTACAATATCTAATTTATTGATTGAACATTTCGTACAACAAAACGAGCACTCTAAGCTGGAGTCATTTTTTGCTCAATTGCAAACGAAATACGAACGAGAGCCAATCATCTTAGAACAGCTTAACTTTATGGAAAAGAACTACTTAAATAAATAATTATGTGAATAAGGTGAGGATATTTTATGAAAAACAGTGCACAAATTAAAGGATTGCCAATTATCAGCATTTCAAACGGACAGCAAGAAGGAAGGGTTCATTCTCTTATTGTTAACCCGGAAAAAGGATCTGTCGATTTCTTGACAATTGAACAGGAAGAATGGCAAGAGAGTGTTGATGCTATTCCTTTTAAAAAGGTAGTTGGTGTCGGTGAGTATGCAGTAACGATAGAAAGTGCTCATGCCATTATGGACTTAAATGAAATTCCTATTGCTAGTGAGCTAGTGAATAAACAAATCGGAATAATTGGTGCGAATGTTATCACTAGAAAAGGGGAGCTTATCGGCAAGGTGACCGAATTTTTGGTGGATGACGACAACGGCGGTGAAATTAAAGGATTGCTAGCAGATGTCAAAAATGAGGAAGTTTTGATCGATGCTGAGCTAGTTATGACATATGGTAAAGACATCATTGTTGTGAAAGAGGAAGCATCTGCGAGCCTTAAAGAGTCTGCTCCTAAAGAAGAAGCATTCACACAAGAAACAGTTGTAGAAGCAGAGGAATTAATAGAAGAGATTTCCGCTTCCTCCCTAAAGGATATGGAAGAGGCAGAGCGTCTTCAAGCATTAAAGGAAAAACAAGTAGAGCTATTGCTTAACAAGAAAGTAGTTAATGATATATACACAAATGAAGGCCAATTATTACTTGCTAAAGGAACTGTTCTGTCTTTAGAGGATATTGAAAATGCTCAACTAGCAGGACCAAGCGTAGTAATTGAACTTTCAATGAATGTGGAAGCTTAATAACAAAGGAGCAAACACTGCATGAAAAACATCCAAGCTGCAAAGCTATTTGCCGCAATTTTGTTCGCCACTTCCTTTATTTTTAGTTTTTCCCAGTTCGGGACAAAGGCTTACAGTAATCTTTTTCAGAGTAATGACGGATATGAAGAGCATACAACAATTGCTGGCATCGATGTTTCTGGGATCAACCAAAAGGAAGCCGTAAGTGCTTTAAGTGAAAAGCAGTCAGAATGGGAGAAAAACACGACGATTCAATTGAAATACAAGGAAAAGACCGTGGACTTTGATTTAAGTCAGTTTGTCTTTCAATTAAAGGATTCTGTTGCCTCCATCAAACAAGGGGCTGACAATAATGTAATCGTCTCCCTTGACTTGCAAGAGATGGAGAGTTTCCTTACATCTGTATCTGCTGAACTGACAAGTGATAATGCTTTTTATTTGTCTCGTTTAAACGATAGTTTAGTAGGAATGGCGGCAAGCTTGCAATCTGGCAATCAATTAATAGACTTAAATGAATACAGAATAAGCAAGGACGAAAAAGCTGCCAAATTATCGGAGGCTACCGTAGACACTGATGACCAGAAAAACAGTGTAAAAAAATGGGTCAAGCAGTTTCCTACATTAACGATAAAACCGCAAACAACAATTTCCTTGCTCGAGTGGATGAAGGAAAACAATGGAGAGGCCTATTCTGATAAGGTGCTGAGTATGGTGGCTACTGCGGTTCACACTACGATTCTGCCAACGAACTTCACCATTTCAGAAAGATATTTAAGCAATGCCCTGCCAGCTTTTGCTGAGCTAGGCTATGAAGCAAAAGTGAATAAAAATCAAAACATGGATTATCGTTTTTATAATCCAAATGAAGAGACATATACACTTTCATTTGAAATGGTTAATAGCAAGCTGTATGTAAGCTTAAATGGTGCGAATTTCTTGTATAACTATAAAGTGCTTTTATCTGACAAAGAGACATTTACGCCAAAAACAGTCCTTCAGTTTGACCCAAGCTTAAGTTTGAATGAAACAAGGGTTGTAGAAGAGGGAGCCGACGGACTTTATATAAAGGTATATCGAGAGTCTAAGAATGAAAATGGGGAAATTGTCAAAAAGGAACTAATTAGTGAAGATTTTTATGCACCAGTTAATAAGGCGATTGCACATAGTCTCCTTGTTGAGCAGGACGTGACAATTGATTCTGATGAAAACAGTACAGAAGAAGAGTCAGATAGTAATACAACGACAGATGCTGACTCAGGAGCAACAGAAACAGATGAAAGCACGTCAGACACAGAAGCTAGCAAAGACAAGACGACTGACAGCACAGAGGCTGACAAGGCGGCAACTGCAACAAATACTACGGAAGAAACTGCGGACAGCGGAACTACAAAATAATTTATAGGGAGGGATTTAGGATGAAACAAATTCGAAAACGACTTGGAGACTTGTTAGTGGAGGCTGGTTTGCTGACAGAGGAACAGCTTCAGCAGGCACTTACAGACAAGCATCCAGATCAAAGGCTTGGTGACAGTTTGCTTCAAAAGGGATTCATCACAGAGCAGCAGCTAATTGAAGTATTGGAATTACAGTTAGGCATTCCACACGTAAGCTTGTACCGTTATCCTTTTGACCCTAAATTATTTACGATTGTTTCAAAGGAAACAGCGAAAAGACAGCTGATTATCCCTCTGAAAAAGGATGGAGAAAAGCTGTATGTAGCAATGGCTGATCCGATGGACTTCTATACAATCGATGATTTGCGTCTGTCCACTGGCTTTCAAATAGAAACTGCGATCGCCTCAAAGGACGATATTTTGCGGGCGATAAATAAATACTACGATATGGATGAAGGCTTCGAGGAATTGCTGTCAGATCCGAATGAAATTGGTGAAAGCCAAACAGATGGGATGATGGAGCAGGATTCACCAATCGTAAGACTTGTAAATCAAATTTTAACGAATGCAGCAACATTAAAAGCAAGTGATATTCATATAGATCCACAGGAAACAAAGGTTGTTATCCGCTATCGTGTTGATGGGGTGCTTCGTGTCGAACGAGTGCTTCCAAAGCATATGCAAAGTGTATTGATTGCAAGACTTAAAATAATGGCCAATTTGGATATAACCGAACACCGAATTCCTCAAGATGGCAGAATCAAAATCAATTTAGACTTCCATCCAATTGATTTGCGTGTATCGACATTGCCAACAGTTTATGGAGAAAAGGTTGTTATGCGTCTTCTTGATTTAGGAAGTGCATTGAATGACTTAAACAAGCTTGGTTTTAATAAAGTTAATTTTGGGCGTTTTGTAGAAATGATCGAAAAGCCGACTGGAATTGTGTTAATAACAGGACCAACTGGTTCAGGTAAATCATCGACATTGTATGCGGCGCTTAATCGCTTAAACAGTGAGGAAGTCAATATTATTACGGTCGAGGATCCTGTTGAATATCAGTTGGAGGGCATTAACCAAATACAGGTTAACAGCAATGTCGGCATGACATTCGCAGCAGGTCTGCGCGCAATTCTTAGACAGGACCCGAATGTCATCATGGTTGGGGAAATACGGGATAAAGAAACAGCAGAAGTTTCTGTAAGAGCTTCACTGACAGGACATCTTGTCTTAAGCACCCTTCATACAAATGATTCTTTAGGCTCAATTACTCGCTTGCTGGACATGGGAGTGGAGCCGTTTTTGGTCGCATCCTCGCTAAGTGGCATTGTGGCACAGCGGCTTGTAAGAAAGGTATGCAGAGACTGTGGTGAGGTTCATCCGGCGTCAATAAGAGAAAAGGAAATCTTCGCAAAACGGGGATTAACTATTGATAAGGTTGCAAGAGGCCGAGGCTGTGCATCCTGCAATATGACAGGCTATAAAGGCCGTGTTGCCATCCATGAGGTGCTAGTTATAAATGATGACATGAAAAGTGTCATCATGAATGGAGAGTCCTTTATAAAGCTTCGTGAGCTTGCGATTAAAGCGAAAACGATTTTCCTGATTGATGATGGATTATTAAAAGTAAAACAAGGAATTACTACAACGGAAGAAGTGCTTCGTGTAGCTATCCCTGACTAGGAGGGACTAACGTGTATAACAATATCGACCATTTGCTTCGGGTCGGCTTCGAGCTGAAAGCTTCAGACATCCATTTGACGGTCGGCGTTCCTCCTGTCATGCGGATAAACGGAGAGCTAAGAAGATATGGTAAAGAAAGCCTAACCCCTGCAGATACAGAGAAAATGGCAAAAGAGATGATTCCAGAGGATTTATGGGAGGCGTTTAAGGAAAAAGGCGAGCTTGATTTTTCCTATAGCTTAACGGGCGTTTCCAGATTTCGTGTCAACACATATAAACAGAGAGCCTGCGTTGCTCTGGCGATTAGGGTTGTGCCGACATCAATTCCGAACTTGGATGATTTGCAGCTTCCGCAGATTTTGAAGAAAATCAGCGAAAAGCCGCAAGGACTCATATTAGTAACAGGACCGACGGGCAGCGGTAAATCAACAACACTTGCAGCGATGATTGCTTATATGAACGATACAATGAGAAAGCATATTATCACATTAGAAGACCCAATTGAGTATTTGCATAAGCATGGAAAATGCATCATTGACCAGCGAGAAGTCGGGTTTGACACGAACAACTTCGCAAATGGTTTGCGCGCATCCTTAAGACAGGATCCGGACGTTATTCTTGTTGGTGAGATGCGTGACTTAGAAACCATTCAAACGGCAATAACGGCAGCGGAAACAGGCCATTTAGTGCTTGGTACTCTTCATACATCAAGTGCTCCGGCAACAATTAACCGGATTATTGATGTATTTCCGCCTTCCCAGCAGGATCAAATTCGTATCCAGCTAGCATCTGTTCTTGTCAGTATTGTGTCACAACGGCTGTTTCCAACACCTGATAAATCAGGTAGGGTGTCTGCAACAGAGATTCTCATTAATAATGCAGCTGTCGCCAACCTGATTCGCAATGAAAAGATTCACCAAATCCTGAATATCATGCAGACATCAAGAGCCGCGGGCATGCACACATTAGAAAGCAATGTGAAGGAGCTTGTCCAAAAAGGTGCGATATTAAGAGAAGCAGCACTGCCATATTTACAGGAGGAGCAAAGCAATGGCTCGTTATAAATATGAAGGAAGAGACCGTAAAGGCAAGAAGACTGGCATCGTTACGGCACAGTCCAAACGTGAGGCGATGCTGCAGCTGAAGGAAAAAGGAATAAGAGTCATGGAAATGAACGAAATTCCAGAGACATTGCTCACAAAGGAGCTAACCCTTGGCAGTCCTGTGAAGCTGCAAGACTTTGTTATATATTTACGCCAATTTGCGACATTATTGAAAGCCGGTATTTCTGTTGTTGAATCGACTTCCATTTTGGCGCAGCAAACAGAAAGCAAAGGGCTTCGAAAAGCATTGCTTGCAGTTGAGCAGGATTTGCGTGACGGAAATCCTTTGTCACAAGCAGCGAGCAAGCACCGTAAAGTGTTTTCAAGCATGTTTGTCAACATGATCCGAGCAGGAGAAGCAAGTGGAAGCATGGACGAAACATTAGAAAGACTTGCCGTCCACTACGAAAGACAGCATTTTACAAAGCAAAAGATTGTGTCAGCGTTAACGTATCCGATTGCTATAGCCATCATCGCCATTGTCGTTGTTATCTTCCTGCTAGTAAGCATTGTGCCGACATTTGTGGATATGTTTAAGGATTTTGGCGGTGAATTGCCTGCAATCACCCAATTCGTCTTAAATGCAAGTGAATTTATGCAGGTATACTGGTGGCTGATTGTTTTATTAATGATTGCCTTTGTCGTCGGCATACTTGTCGTTCGAAATAATAAAGCATCAAAATACTATTTGGATTATTTCCTTTTACGTATACCAGTATTCGGGAAAATTTTGCAAAAGGCAGCACTGGCAAGGATGACACGAACACTAAGCTCCCTGTTTTCAAGCTCTGTGCCGATACTGCAGGCTATTGCGATTGTCGAAAGTGTTATAGAAAATGAAGTAATGTCAAAGGTGCTTATAAAGTCAAGAAGCGCATTGGAGCAAGGTCAATCACTGACAACGCCAATGAAGGCACACTGGGTCTTCCCGCCACTAGTAACACAAATGATTGCAATCGGTGAAGAAACAGGTTCTCTTGATGCAATGCTTTCAAAGGTTGCCGATTTCTATGAAAGAGAAGTCGAAAGCGCAACAGACAGACTGAAGTCCTTGATCGAGCCAATTATGATTGTCCTGCTTGCAGGCATCGTTGGAACTATTGTTACATCCATCATGGTACCTATGTTCGAAATATTCAACCACGTCCAATAAAAAAAATAGGACTTTTTCCTTAAAATAACTATATGCATAAATCTGCTTATCTAGTATAATAGCAATAGGTTGTACACAACCAAACAAAAAATACCTTTCTAAGAGGAGACAAATATAATGGGTCAATTATTAAAAAAACATATTAAAAATGAAAAGGGTCTAACGCTTATCGAGCTATTAGCAGTTATCGTTATCCTTGGTATCATCGCTGCGATCGCTATTCCTAGCATTGCGAATATTATTGAGAAATCTCGTTTTGACGCGATTAAAGCTGACGCTGTACAAATTTTGAATGGTGCACAGACTTATGTTTCTTCTAATGACATTGAGACAGGCAGTACTGATAATGAATTAAGCCCAGCTGATCTCGCTGATTATGTTGAAAATGTAACTACATTCACTGGAGAAAGTGCGTACAAAGTTATTGTTACTGATGCAGGGCTTGAATTCTCTGGTACTGGTAAAAAAGGTAATGTAACAGTTACATTTACAGATGCAACACTGACTGGGATAAACTCTGCTAAAAAAGATGGTAAAACAACCACAATTGATGAATAATCGAGGTAAAAAACTTTGATCTACCTACTAATCTTCCTATACGGAATAACACTAGGCTCCTTTTACAACGTCGTTGGGCTCAGGGTTCCATTGAAGAAATCAATTGTTAGGCCAAGATCGCATTGTTCCAATTGCGGGCATACATTAACACCGCTAGAATTAATACCTGTTTTAAGCTATATGTTGGTAAGGGGGAAATGCAGATGCTGCAAGGCATCGATTTCCCCCTTATATCCTATATTTGAGCTTTTGACAGGTGTTCTTTTTGTTTTATGCCCTATTTTTCTTGGCTGGGAAGCAGAGCTTTTTGTAGCGTGGACGTTCATCTCTTTATTGATGATCATCACTGTTTCCGATATAACCTATATGATTATTCCAGATAAGGTGCTGTTATTTTTCGGTACCTTGCTTTTGGCAGAAAGAGTGTTTATTCAGCTTGACCCATGGTGGGATAGCTTATTGGGAGCAGCTGTCGGCTTTGTCCTTTTATATGTGATTGCTGTCGTTAGCAAAGGCGGCATGGGTGGCGGAGATATTAAGCTGTTTGCTGTGATTGGGCTCGTCCTTGGCGTTAAGCTGGTCCTGCTTACTTTCTTCCTTTCCACCTTGTTTGGCACAGCAGGCGGCCTTATCGGCATGTATACAGGCAAGGTGAAAAAAAGCAAGCCAATTCCGTTCGGACCATTTATTGTGATCGGCGCGCTTGTCAGCTACTTTTATGGTAATGACCTAATTAATTGGTATATGAATGTATTTCTTTAAGGAGCAGGGATATGGCTATTCGATTTAATCTAGGAAAAAGTAAATTTGTCAATTTAACAGTAAAAGATCATGTCATCCGCTATGCAGAGTTAAAGAACGGGCATGAAACTGCTGTTCAAACCTGGGGCGAGCGCTTTTTGCCGGCAGGTTTGATTCATGATGGCGTGATCCAGGATGTGGAGACCTTTTCGATGATAATGGAAGAGTGCATACAAGAATGGAAAATTGCCAAAAAACAAGTCCGCTTCCTTGTTCCTGATTCATCTGTCGTTATTCGGAAGATTGCGATTCCAGAAGATGTAACACCTGATGAAATTAAAGGCTACTTATATATGGAATTAGGGACATCCATTCATTTGCCATTTGAGAATCCTGTTTTTGATTATCATTTGTTAAAGGAAAAAGACAAAAATAAAAAACAAATTATCTTATTTGCGGCCCCGGAAAATAATATCGCTGATTTAGCTGAGATTCTTGATGAAGTGAAGCTAAAGCCTGCGGTTGCTGATATTTCCGCGCTGGCTCTTTATCGCTACTATCACCATACAAACAAGACGCCAGAAAATGATGGAGTTATGATTATCGAAGTCGACTTAAAAACAGTTAATGTCAGTATTTTCGAAGATCATCATCCACTTTTCATGCGCCACTTAAACATTGAAGCAGACAATGAAAAATGGGTACAGGCAAGTAACGACCCAGGTCTCGTTTACACTGGTGATAATATGGATGTTTGGAATGGATTAGATGAGATATATAAAGAGCTGGAAAAAGTAATGAGCTTCTACCGCTATACTCTCAACAAGGGAGATAAGCAAGTAAAAAAAATGGTGATTACAGGAGACCACCCTTGGCTTTCTGGCATTATAGACCAATTAAAGGAAAGGTTTGATAATGCAGAGCAGATGAAGGGGTTCGGCCCGAGTTTGAATGATGAGCCTATACCAACAAGTATTCATGTCAACATTGGTTTAGGATTAAAAGAGGTGTAACCATGCTAGTAGAAATTAACCTCCTTCCTAAAAAAGAGCCGAAGAAATCGGCCATGCTCGTATGGGTCCTCGCAGCAGCTGGACTTGCAGCATTGCTTGCAGGCTTATTTTTTTGGCAGTACACCAATGACAAGAAAAAGTTGGATTCAGTCGAGGAAAGCCTTGTTCTTAACAATAAAATTGCAGAATCTTCACAAGCAAGCTTAAAAAATTATGAAGAGTCCGACTCTGCAAAGGACTTGAAAACGGCCATTACTTGGGCGGAGGAGCAAAAGGTCGATAATGTCTTTATACTAAAACAGCTTACGGCAATTCTACCTGATAGAGGCTTCATTCAAGAGCTGGAAGTGAGTGAAAAGCAAAAAGTCACGCTTAACGTCCAGTTCGACACAAAAAGTGCTGCAGCATACTATTTAAACTCTCTCCTGCAATATAGCTGGATTGATGAAGCTGTTCTAGTTGACAGCAAATCGACAGATATTTTAGAAGGCAAAGTGAGTGATCAAATAGACGAGGCCATAGAACGCCTTAAGGAAGGCGATATTGAGCCAAGATATTTTGCTACTTATGAAATAGTGTTTAATGCTGCAGGAATAAAAGCTGCAGAAAAGACAGATGAAGGGGAGGATTCCCCATGAGATTTAGCGAAAATAGATCGCTATTCCTGTTCCTGCTAAGTGCAGTAATTATATTAGGTGCAGGTGCTTATACGTATTATGCGTACTTGCAGCCACTTGCTACAAAGGTAAATACGAAGGAAACAGAGCTGCAGCTTGTAAAACAGCAGGTTTCCATTCTTGATTCGAAAATTAAAGCGGCAAAAGAAAGCACAAAAACCAGCACTGTTCAGCTCCAGCAGCAGGTGCCTGTTAAACGATTGCTTGAACAAGCCCTTTTGCAAATAGAAAAAGCAGAAATTATTTCAGACACAAATTTAATCGAAATAAAGCTGAATGGCACAGACTCGGATGAAACAGTTACGGAGGAAGATTTGACAACAGCTGATAAAGCGATTGATGATGCCAATAAGTCTGACAATGAAGCAAGTGACAAAAAGGCAGCAGACGCTGAAACAACGTTGCCAAACGGCATCAAAAAAACAACAATCAATATTTTAGGAGAGGCAAACACCTATTTCGACCTGGAGAAACTGTTAGAGCAGCTTCAGTCCTCTAAACGGATTATGGATATTGATTCGTTGAAAATCACTGGAACGAAGGAAGTCATGGAAGTAGAAGATAACGATCAGAAAATTGAGTTCGAGATGACTTTATCCATTTACTATTATCCAGAGCTGGAAGACTTGATCAATGACTTGCCGTCAATGGAAAGTCCAGCTTCAGCAGACAGGAAGAACCCATTTGCAGGGGTGTCTACAGAGGAAAATGACAAGTAAGAGATTAATTTCTAGATGGAATGATAAAGGCTTAACCCTTGTCGAGCTGCTTGCAGTCATTGTCATCATAGGTATTATTGCCGCAATTGCTGTTCCTTCTGTCATTAAGGTGATTCATGACATGAGAGACAAGTCCTTTGTTGCGAATGCATGGAATATGAAGGAAGCGGCCGATTTCTATATTAAAGAGGCAACAACAAGCGGAAATGGTGCCAATGAGCGCATTACTTATAAGGAGCTTGTTGATAATGGCTATATGAGTAAGTTCAATGATCCTGATACAGATAACATATTGCCTCCATCTGATGACAGCTATGTGACAATTTACAGTAATGAGACGATTGCTGTTTGCATAAAAGGAGAAAAACGAAATCTTTGCACGAATGAAGGCGAAGAACAAGCGATTCAGTATAAGGATTTAAAAACAAGTCTAATACTGTCTAATTAAAACTGAATTTGACGAAATCATTCTATAACAAGACGACAAAAGTCTTGTTATTTTTTTTTGCTAGTATGATAGGATGAACAAAACTAGTAAATGGAGGTAGGACGAGTGACAGAAAAGCCGGAGAACCGCAAAACGATTACTATTAAAATCAACGGAAATGACCGTCCATTCCAAAATAAGGAAACGAATAGGCAGTCTGCTGAACGAAAGGATAGTGAAGAAAGTAAGGCTGCAAATCCTCTGCCTGAAAAATCTGTTGAGGAGGTTGCGGCAGGAAGTGAAGCGATTGAAGATGAAAGCTTTGACTGGATTCTTCCAAATGAAGATGAGTCCGATGACATAAAGGAATTTCAATTGCAGCAAGCTCCAAACAAGAAGCAAAGCAAGCTTCCAAAAAAAATACAGAAAGGCAGCAAAAGAAATCTATCAAAGGGAATGGTTGCATCGATTTTTTTTGCTGTGTTTTTTGCGGTTGTATTAGGGACAGGCTTCGGTTTTGTGCTGCTGAAAATGGTTGATACAGATAAAACAGCAAATGCCGTCAATAATTCTGCAGCACCAACACAATCCTCGGGGACAGACAGCGATAAACAAGCTGCTGCTGGGACTGTTGCTGCTACAAAAGGGGAAATTAGTACGTTTGTTGTTCAGTATGGTGTCTATACGACAAAGGCGTCTGCAGATAGCGAATTTAACAAGCTTTCAGAAAAAGGAATAATTGCGCAAAAAGTGCCAGTAGACGGGAAAACAGCAATCTACTTAGGTGTAGCTGCTGAATTGGACAGTGCAAAAAACATGAAAACAGATAAAGAAGCAGACGGAGTAGCTTCTTCCCCGTATGCAAAGGAAATGATCTTTGCTGGCGGGGATGCAGGAAAGGTCAGTGAGGCAGAAAAGCAGTTTCTAGATGCAGCACCAGCAGTATACAGTGCCGCAAGCAATGCATTAACGAGTGCATATGCTGACGGTTCCATTTCAGACGATACGGTGAAAAAACTAGAAGAGCAGCAAAATGCGCTAGATAAATTAAAAATAAGCGACTTTAAAGACGGAGCAGTTAAGAAGGCAGCAGAAAATCTTGCAGCAGGGGTCTCTGGCGCTGCAGCACTTTCCCAAGACGGTGGTGCAGCCAAGCAAGAAGCGGTTCAAAAGGCACTTTTAGCTTTTTTGGCAAACTATGTCGAAATTGGCTCATAAACTTTATATTACCTGGGAAATAATAAAGGAAGCGTTTCGCTTCCTTATTTTTTTATTTTTATTGAGGATTTTGTAACATTTTGAAACTAAATACATGGTGTTTACGTCAGATTAAATAAGGAGAAGTAAAAGGGAATTTTCGATATATTTCTACAAATTACATACTATTACATTTCATTTACTATTTGTTAAAAAATTATCAATCAAAATTGTAACTGGTTGTATTCTTTGATAGGATAAGTTTGTATCTCCCATTATGAAATGTTAGGTTGGTGGAATTATGTTTAAGGAAAAAAACCTCATATTAGCCTCATCTTCTCCTCGACGAAAAGCGCTCCTTGAAGATCTTCATATATCTTTTGAAGTTTCCAGTAGTGATGCGGATGAAAGTTTTGATAAGTCCCTTGCACCTGAAGAGATAGTGATGGAGTTGGCCCGAAGAAAGGCAGATGCCGTACTAAAGGCGAATCCCAAAAGCTATTGTTTAGGTGCAGATACGATTGTATACCATAACGGAAATGTCCTTGGGAAACCCGCTTCCCGAGAAGAAGCATTTCAATCATTAAAGGGACTGTCCGGGGTTTGGCATGCTGTTTACACAGGTGTATCCATCGCGGCAGATGGAAAACATACCGTTTTTTATGAAAAAACTAATGTTCTATTCTGGGAATTGACAGATGAAGAAATAAACGCATATCTCGACACCGGGGAACCGTTTGATAAGGCTGGTGCCTATGGCATTCAAGGAGTTGGCAGACTTTTGGTGAAAGAAATCAAAGGAGATTATTTTACGGTGGTTGGACTGCCGATATCCAGGACTATCCGTGAATTACGGGCTCTTGGATTTAACATGCCTCATTAAATAGGTTAACTCCCCCATCTCCATTCTTCATAGAATAGGTGATAGGAGGATAATATAAGCATGGACTCTATTTTAATTAAGGATTTTCCGAAAGAGGAGCGTCCTAGAGAACGTTTCATGCAAATGGGTGCTGAAAGCTTAACCAATCAGGAGCTGATTGCCATTCTCATCCAAACAGGTTCAAAAGATGAATCGGCTTTGGCTGTTGCAAACAGACTGCTTCATCACTTCAATGGGCTGAGAACCTTGAAGGATGCAACATTGGATGAGCTAAAGGCAATCAAGGGTATTGGAACGGCGAAAGGACTACAGCTTTTGGCAGCATTAGAGCTTGGCGGACGTGTTACAAGGCTTGCCTTTAAGGACAGGTATGCAATTCGTTCTCCTGAGGATGCGGCCAAATACTTAATGGATGAAATGAGATTCCTGTCACAGGAGCATTTTATCTGCTTGTACCTCAATACAAAAAATATCGTCATGCATAAGCAGACAATTTTTATTGGCAGCTTGAATGCTAGTATCGTTCATCCGAGGGAAGTATATAAGGAAGCGATAAAGCGTTCAGCAGCTTCAGTTATCTGCCTGCACAACCATCCTTCTGGTGATCCCTCGCCAAGCAGGGAGGATGTGGAAGTAACAAAAAGGCTGGCAGAAAGCGGCAAGATCATCGGGATAGATTTACTCGATCATATCATTATTGGGGAAAATAAATTTGTAAGTTTAAAGGAGAAAGGATATATATGATACTGTTCTTTTATCCATATTTAAGATATAATAATGTTTATGATTTTTTTGCCTAAATATGTCTGAATATGACAAAAAATATATGATTATGATAACAAGGAGAAAATCTACCTGCTTAAAAATTAGCACTTAGTTTCAGAAAGGGAGATACATTATGTTTGGAATTGGAACAAGAGACCTTGGAATTGATTTAGGAACAGCAAACACACTAGTTTATGTGAAAGGGAAGGGCATTGTCGTAAGAGAACCATCTGTTGTTGCCCTGCAGACAGATACAAAAAGCATTGTTGCAGTTGGTAATGATGCGAAAAACATGATCGGTAGAACACCTGGAAATGTCGTTGCACTTCGACCAATGAAGGATGGGGTTATTGCTGATTACGAAACAACAGCTACTATGATGAAGTATTACATTAAGCAAGCTACGAAGAACAAAGGCTATTTCTCTGGTAAGCCTTATGTAATGGTTTGTGTGCCTTCAGGTATCACAGCAGTTGAAGAAAGAGCTGTAATTGACGCAACACGCCAGGCTGGTGCCCGTGATGCGTACACTATTGAAGAGCCGTTCGCTGCGGCAATTGGAGCTAACCTTCCTGTATGGGAACCAACAGGTAGCATGGTTGTTGACATTGGTGGGGGTACAACCGAAGTGGCAATCATTTCATTAGGCGGTATTGTTACAAGCCAATCAATCCGCATCGCTGGTGATGAAATGGATGATGCAATCGTAAACTATATTCGCAAGACGTATAACCTGATGATCGGGGAAAGAACTTCTGAAAGCATCAAAGTCGAAATCGGCAGTGCTGGAAGCCCTGGTGAAATAGAAAACATGGATATTCGCGGTAGAGACTTGTTAACAGGTCTTCCAAAAACAATCAAAATCACGGCGGAAGAAATAGCAATCGCTTTGAAAGATACAGTTGCGGCTATCGTAGATGCAGTGAAGGTTACATTGGAGAAAACTCCTCCTGAGCTTGCTGCAGATATCATGGACAGAGGTATCGTTCTTACGGGAGGCGGTGCACTTCTTCGCAATTTAGATAAGATTATCAGTGAAGAGACAAAAATGCCTGTCGTAATTGCAGAGGATCCTTTAGACTGTGTGGCAACTGGAACTGGGAAAGCCCTTGACCATATCCACCTGTTTAAAAATAAAGCAAAAGATTCACGATAATTCCTTTAGAGGTGTTTTGTCATGCCACAGTTTTTCATGAATAAACGATTAATTATTTTGCTTGTTAGCATTATTATTCTCGTGGCATTGATAGGGTTTTCCTTAAGCCGTTCCAAGCTTACCTGGCCGGAGCAGTTCATCAAGGACACTACCGGCTGGGTGCAAACCCTAGTTTCAAGGCCTGTCCATTATGTGGCAGGTGTCATTGATAATGTAAAAGACTTGCAAGATACATATCAAGAAAATAAAGAATTAAAAGCCAAAATTGAAGAATACGGACTTTTGAAAGCACAGGTTCAAGGCTTACAGAAGGATAATGAAGAGCTGCAGAAAATTGTTGATGAGTATCCTTCTTTAAATGATAAGAAGCTGCTGAAGGCAACGATTGTCAGCAGAGACCCTAATCAATGGAATGAATTGATTACAATCAACAGAGGCAAAAACGATGGTGTGGAAAAAGACATGGCAGTTATCACATCAGCTGGGCTAATCGGAAAGGTTAAATCCGTTAGCACAGGAACATCAACTGTCCAGCTATTGAGTTCAGAAGATCCAACAAACAGGATATCCGCTTATATTCAAAAGGATGAAAACAATAAAGAAAAAAACAAAAAGACGTCTGTTTTCGGCCTAATTGAAGATTATGATAAGGAATCAAAAAACCTAATTATGACATGGGAGGAAGTTCCTGACGGCCTTGAGGTGAAGAAGGGACAAATTGTCTCAACATCAGGCTTAGGAGGAGTTTTCCCGCCAGATTTGGCTATTGGTAAAGTAGTCAAGGTAGAATCAGATGAATATGGCTTAGCGAAAAAAGCTTATATTGAGCCAGCAGCAGATTTTTATGATATAGAGCATGTTCTTATTGTAAAAAGAGAAAGCAGCGAGGACGACGAATGAGAAAGTTTCTTATCGGCTGTCTGATTGCTTTCATGTTTATTCTCGAAAGCATTTTTGTAGAATTGCTGCCTGGAGATTTGTTTTCGAATCATATTTTAGTGCCGCACTTTTTGATTATTACCATTTTCTTTTTCTCCATTTATGCAAATCGTAATGCTGCTATTATTTATGCCTTTGTTTTTGGCTTGCTCGTTGACGTTGTGTATACAGAAGTGCTTGGGATATATTTCTTTGTGTTTCCCTTCACTATCTACATATGCAGTAAAATAATGAAGGTGCTGCACGCAAATTTGCTGGTGGTTTCCGTCATATCGTTACTAGGTATTACTATTTTAGAAATGATCGTGTATGAAATTAACTTTCTTATTCATTTGACAAGCATGGAATTTATTTATTTTCTCCAACTACGTCTTGTCCCAACATTGATATTGAACGCGATTTTTCTTTTAATTGCTGCATACCCTTATAAGCGTATTTTTGAAAAGTATGCTGGGGAAGGCAAGGATTGAGAACTGCATGCGAATGTTAATGAAATAACCCTTTTCCATAAAGTGTTTTTTTTGCTTTATGGGAAGGGATTTTTCTAGTATTGTCATCATTTTTCAATTCTTTGCTTTGTTTTAAAGAGGATTTTTATTTACTTTTGTCGAATATATAGCAGGAACAAGACTTTTTTTAGATAGACAGATAAGGATTATTCCTTTTTCTAGCAGAGGTGAACATCTTGAAATGAAAAGAAAGCAGTTAGTAACCATTAAGGGGACAAAAAGTGGCTTAAGCCTTCATCTCCATGATAACTGTTCCTATGAAGACATGATGAGGGAGCTTGAAGAAAAGCTCCGTGAAAGCTCAAGCATGCACGGGGAGAAACAGAACATTACGGTTAATGTTGAGCTTGGCAATAGATACATAACAGAGAATCAGAAAGAAGAGCTTGTCGAGGCGATTCAATCAAAAAAGAATCTCTCTGTCCAAGATATAAACAGCAATATTATTACAAAGTCAGAAGCGGAACAAATTGCGCAGGAAAACGAGATTGTATCCGTTGCTAGTATCGTTCGTTCTGGTCAGGTATTGGAGGTTCCAGGCGACTTATTGCTGATTGGTGATGTCAATCCTGGTGGTAAGGTAGTCGCAGGAGGCAATATTTATATAATGGGAAGCTTAAAAGGTGTGGCGCATGCAGGTGTGAATGGAAATGAGAAGGCGATTGTCGCTGCATCTGTTATGAGGCCGACACAGCTTCGCATCAATACATTAATAACGAGAGCGCCTGATGAGTATCCAGAAAAAGACAAGCGGGATATGGAATGCGCATATGTGGATAACAGTGAAATTATGATTGATAGATTACAAGTGTTAACACATCTAAGACCGAATTTGACAAAATTGGAAGGGGGACAAAATAATGGGTGAGGCTATCGTTGTAACGTCTGGAAAGGGTGGTGTCGGGAAAACCACCACGAGCGCTAATATCGGAACTGCTCTTGCATTGCAAGGGAAAAAAGTTTGTTTAATAGATACAGATATAGGTCTGCGTAACCTTGATGTGGTTATGGGACTTGAAAATAGAATTATTTATGATTTGGTGGATGTTGTGGAGGAAAGATGCAAAATTCATCAAGCGCTTGTTAAGGATAAACGATTTGATGATTTATTGTATTTGCTGCCTGCTGCACAAACAAGTGATAAAACAGCAGTGCATCCGAAGCAGATGAAGGAGCTTGTTCTTAAGCTAAAACAGGATTACGATTATATTATTATTGATTGCCCGGCAGGAATCGAACAAGGCTATAAAAATGCTGTTGCTGGTGCAGATAAAGCTATTGTTGTAACTACACCTGAAGTATCATCTGTCAGGGACGCCGACAGAGTTATTGGCCTTCTTGAAAAAGAAGATCATATCGAATCTCCGATGTTAGTTATTAACCGTATTAGAAATCATATGATGAAAAACGGCGACATGCTTGATATTGATGAAGTAACATCCCATCTATCCATCGGCTTGCTTGGAATCGTGGCAGATGATGATGAAGTAATAAAGGCTTCTAACAGCGGTGAACCAATTGCGCTTAATCCAAACAGCAAATCATCACTTGCATACCGAAACATTGCCAGAAGAATTCTAGGCGAAACAGTTCCGCTTCAACATTTAGAAGAGGAATCAAAAGGTATGTTTGCCCGTATAAAAATGTTCTTCGGAGCGAAATAAAAAAGCAGCTTATATTCATAAGCTGCTTTGCATTGCCGACAACTGGATAGGTTGTCGGCAGTTTTTTTATTTCCGCCAGAAAGTAGTACAGTCTGCTTTATCGGCAATATTAAATTCAATCATTTTTGCCAACAGAGAAAAATCGACTGGTTTTTCCCACTTAATGCGCACTAATTCTTTTGTGTGATCATAGCCTGACTCTTTAATATCATTGGAAAAACGTTCAATGACGACTTTTTCAGGAGCAACTGCTAAATGGTGTTTAGCAATGCTAAAGCCGATAATAAATGTTTCGTGATCTGTAAACATTGGCTGCTTCCATGCTATTTTTGCCACTAGATTTGGATAGTTTTCTGCAACCCAGCTTAAAACCTCTTCTGTCCGTTCCCGGTGCAGCGGGTTATCAATCTTCTCTAAATATTCTGCGAATGCTTCCATTAGTTCCTCCTGATAGAAATTAGCTATTTTTACAGCCCCTCCGCAGAACAGAGGGACAATCCTTTTATTATGATTTTATAAGGCGTTTACGAATATACAAGAAAAGGAAAACAATGATAGCAAGTGCAATGACTACATAAATAATATTAGAATAAATATCCATATATTCAACGATTGATTCCCATGATGAACCAACAGCAGCGCCGATACGAATCAGCACATAGTTCCAAATAAGCGTACCAAGTGTTGTTAATACAAGGAAGATACCGAAGTTCATTTTTGCCATTCCAGCAGGCAGAGAAATTAAACTTCTAATAAGCGGAATAAAACGACAGAAAAAAACAGTCCAGTAACCGTATTTGTCAAACCAGCCGTTTGCTTTATGTACATCTTCTTTAGTCAATCTAATAATATGTCCCCATCTATCTACTATACTCTCTATCTTTTCCATATTTAAAAGTGTTCCGATCCAATAAAGGATAACTGCACCCAAAACAGAACCTACTGTCGAAACAGCAACAACACCAAAAACAGTCATATCAGTATAGGTTGTCATGAAACCGCCGAATGTTAGGATGATTTCTGATGGGATGGGAGGAAAGATATTTTCTATTGTTATCAATAGTAATATTCCGATATAACCGAATTCCTCCATCGTGTTTGTAATCCAATTTTCCATAAAGACCTCCTTTTTGTTTTAACGATTATGTTAATTGCCCTTTCCCAAAAGGACAAATATTTTCCATAAACAGTATTACTTTAATAATAGCAAAAGTAGTGATGAAATTGCCAATATAAACAGGAGAATAAGGAAAGCACATAAATTTTGCAGGCTGTTGTCATACTTGTTTTGAATGATTCATAGAATAAGACTATTAGGACAAGGTATTGGGGAGGAGAGACTTTTGAGTTCACGTGCAGATGAAATCAGGAGAAGAATTGAAAAAAGAAAAAGAGAACGAGAAAGAATGCAGAAAAATGTGGAGAGAAGGATTCTTTGGAATGATGAAGAAGAATCTAACGACCACAATACCTTCCATTATGAAAATGACAATAAGGATGATTTTCATCCACTATTCCGCAAGGATTTATTCCTATTAAAAATACTAGGTGCAGCCGTTTTGTTTTTAGCAGTGGCAATTATCGTGAGAAATCAATCCCCTACCCTCCAAAAAGCAGAAACATCAATAAGACAAGCAATGAATCAAGAATTCAATTTTGCCTTTGTGTCTAATTGGTATGAGGATCAGTTTGGCAAGCCGCTTGCCTTCTTACCAACAAAGGCTGGTGAGGAAGAGCCTGCAGATGACAACCCATTACAGCAATATGCCCTATCTGCTTCTGGAAAAATTTTAGAAGATTTTGCTGATACAGGACAGCGGGTGGCAATTGAAACAGGCATTGATACGACAGTGCAGGCATTGAACGAAGGGACGGTTACATTTATAGGGGAGAAAGAGGGGTTTGGAAACACCGTGGTGATACAGCATAGTGATAAAAGCGAATCTTGGTATGGCAATCTGGAAGAGGTTGATGTAAGAATTTACGAAGCTGTCAAAAAAGGCACAAAGGTCGGTTTAGCTTCCGGCTATGGAACAAATGATACACTTGGCTTATTCTACTTTGCTATTAAAAAAGATGATGATTTTATCGATCCCATTCAGGTGATCGAGTTTGAATAAGTACCTACGTGTATTTCAATCAATTTATATTCATCCATTCTTATGGGCTGTTATTGGCATAGGCGTCATAACCGCCCATTTTTATGAATTATGCTTGCTTTTGCTTATCATTCTTGTGCATGAATTAGGGCATGCGCTCGCTGCAGCTCACTTTTCATGGAGAATTAAACGAATTGCCTTGCTTCCTTTCGGCGGTGTGGCAGAAATGGATGAGCATGGCAATAGACCGTTAAAAGAGGAAGCAATTGTAACGATTGCAGGACCGCTTCAGCATATATGGATGGTTGCATTAGGCTATATCGCTTATGAACAAGGGGTGATGTCGGAATACCTTTTTCATTCTTTTTTAGAATTTAATTTGATGATTTTTTGTTTTAATTTACTCCCTATTTGGCCGCTGGATGGGGGGAAGGTTTTGTTTTTATTTTTATCTTTAAAGAAGTCCTTTCCGGCTGCCCATAAAATAACACTGCTTTTGTCCTTAACTGTTACCCTTTTGTTTTTAGGTGCAATCCTTTTATATATGCCAACAAATCTTAATGCATGGATTATTTTGCTGTTTTTGTGGTTCTCGCTGTTTTATGAGTGGAAGCAAAGGCGCTATATATTTCTCCGATTTTTACTGGAGAGATATTATGGAAAAACAAATGAACTCAGAAAGCTAATGCCGATAGAGGTCAAAGAAGAGGAGCTTTTGTTTCATGTTTTAGAACGATTTCATCGTGGCTGCAAGCATCCAATCGTATTGAAAAAGGGAAAAGTGAACCACTCCTTAGATGAGAATGAAGTGCTTCACGCTTATTTCGCAGAAAAGCTTGTGACCGCTAAAATTAGTGATTTACTGTACCGGTGAGTGGGTGAGATGTCAGGATTCCAGACATCTCTTTATGCTGTCTTTCTTTCCTGATTAAAAATCAGGTACAATAGAAGAATCATGGAACAAAAAGGATGAATGTGTTTGGAAAAGATGTTAGTAAATATGAAATCCAGAGAGAAGCGGTTTGCTTATCTCTTCAATAATAAATTAGAAAGACTGTATATCGAGCAGCCCCAGCAGAAGTCTGCTGTTGGCAATATATATGTAGGAATTGTTACAAAGGTGGCACCTGGTATGAATGCTGCTTTTGTTGATATCGGCGAAGTCAAAAACTGCTATTTGCCAAAGGATAAGCTAGCTTCCTATTCGGCTGATGACAGCTCCTTTAATGAAAAGAAAAACAGAAGTATATCGACATATATAAAACAAGGGGAAAAGGTACTTGTCCAGGTTGTCAAGGATGCAACAGGGACAAAGGGTCCTAAGCTGACAGGGATTGTCGAGCTCCAGAAGGATAATCTTGTGTATATGCCTTACGGGAGGTATATTGCTGTCTCCAAAAAGCTGGCTGACCAAAAACTACAACAGCAATTGCGCTCCGTCGGAAAAAAACTCACAGCTCAATCAGAAGGACTTATCTTTCGGACAAGCGCTGCAAATGCAAGTGAAGCAGAACTTACAGCAGAAGTAGACGAATTGCGGCAGAAGTATACCGAATTATTAAGACAAGCTGCCACTGCAAAAAAACCAGCATTGCTTTTAGCAAATAATGATTACGAACGAGAGCTGTTTCGCATTTTGGAAAAGATGGAATCAGGTGAGGTTTTTGTTGATACACAGGAGGAAGCTAAAGGCTGGAGCAGTGTCTTTCCTAAGCTAACCTTTCACTATTATGCTGATAACAAAAATCTTTTTTCCTTCTTTGCTGTTGAAAAGGACATTGAGGATGCCTTAAAAAGAATCGTTTGGCTTGAAAAGGGAGCGTATCTGATTATTGATGAAACGGAAGCAGCGACCATTATTGATGTGAATACAGGTAAGTATGAAGGCAAGCATAATTTGGAGCAAACTGCTTTTGATACGAATCGGTATGCAGCACTTGAAGCGGCCAGACAGCTTAAAGTAAGAGATTTATCGGGAATTATCTTAATTGATTTTATCGACATGCCAAAGGAGCATGAAAGAAAAATCGAAGAAATTATGAAAAAAGAGCTGCAAAAGGACAGCAGGCAAACAAAGGTTATTGGCTTTACTGCACTCGGTATTCTCCAAATCACCCGCAAAAAAACGGTCGTGCCGCTCTCACAAGCTGTTAAAACAAAATGCCCAGTTTGTGACGGCACTGGTGCTGTAATGAGCGCTGAAAGTATGGCTTTTAAGCTAGAGCGGGAACTATGGGAATATGAAAGAAGTGACCACGATTTAATAGAAGTAGAGGCACAGCGTGAGGTAATCAAGGTTTTCTCAGGAAAAGATAAGCAGCATTTAAAGCGGCTCGAAGAAATACTTGGCATGCAAATCACCTTGCACGAAAGGGACTTTGCGATTCCCGACTATCATATTAAGTATATTGGCCAAAAAAATAATAGCTAAGAGAAACCAAAACGATTGATTGACAGTATCCTGAAATCGTGTTAGTATTTTAATGTTGTTTGTAGCACCCGCTACTACAACCGCACAGAACAGGTTACATAAGTCTTTGGTTAACAAAGCGCCTGTGATTGGCGAGTCTTAGTATAACAAGGAGGTGCATTTTAATGTACGCAATTATTGAAACAGGCGGAAAGCAAATCAAAGTTGAAGAAGGTCAAGCTATCTACATTGAGAAATTAAACAGTGAAGCTGGCGAGACAGTTACTTTCGACCGCGTTCTTTTCGTTGGCGGAGAAAATGTAAAAGTAGGAAGCCCAGTTGTTGAAGGAGCTACTGTTACAGCTAAAGTTGAAAAACAAGGCCGTCAAAAGAAAATCATCGTTTTCAAATACAAAGCGAAGAAAAACTATCATAAAAAGCAAGGTCATCGTCAACCGTACACAAAAGTTGTTATTGAAAAAATCAACGCGTAAGGTGTTTGTATGATCGACATAACGATTAACAAAACAGATTCAGGCGTTATTGAATCATTTACAATAAGCGGTCATGCCTTGTTTGCTAATCATGGGAATGATATTGTCTGTGCTGGTGTTTCAGCTGTCTCCATCGGAGCGATTAACGCAGTTATATCCATTACAGGCATCACACCTGATATAGAGCAAGGCAAAGATGGCGGATTTTTGAGCTGTGGCATACCTGCAAATCTTCCTGCTGAAACTCGTGAAAGAATTCAACTTCTTTTAGAGGGGATGGTCGTTTCCTTGGAGACGATTGAACGGGACTATGGCAAGCATGTTGCAATCAAGTATAATTAAATAGGAGGTGGAACGAATGTTAAGATTAGATCTTCAGTTTTTTGCATCGAAAAAAGGGGTAGGTTCTACAAAGAACGGACGTGACTCCATTTCTAAACGTTTAGGAGCTAAACGTGCAGATGGTCAATTAGTAACTGGTGGAAGCATTCTTTACCGTCAACGCGGTACAAAAATCTATCCAGGAGTTAACGTTGGTCGTGGTGGCGATGATACACTATTCGCAAAAGTTGACGGAATCGTTAAATTTGAGCGTCTAGGCCGTGATCGCAAACAAGTTAGCGTATACCCAGTAGCACAAGAAGCATAAGTTTCTTATGAAAAGGCTGGCTCTTTTGGAGTCAGTCTTTTATTTTATTTAGTTTTTCAGCACTTAGACAGACAGCATGTATGCTTTCTGTCTAAGTGCTGAAAGAAAAGATTTGCATTTTTTTGCTATATTTTTACGTGTCGTTTCATTTTTTGTTATACTTACATACGAGAAGTCTTCTGACACTAAATAACCGTGTAGGAGTACGATAATGAACAGAGACCGGGATACAATTGAATTTTTAAGACATGTACGCCATGATTGGCTAAATAAAATCCAACTTATCAAAGGGAATATGGCATTAAACAAAACAGAGCGCGTTGAGGAAATCATTGATGACATCATTTTGGAAGCACAGCAGGAGGCAAGGCTTTCTAATTTGGAGCTTCCTGCGTTTGCGGCTAAAATTTTGACGTCCAATTGGGAAAGCTATTCATTTCGTTTGGAATATGAAGTGCTTAATGAACAAAAGTGTCATTGTATAGAAGACTTTGCACTGACTGACTGGACGAGCCGATTTTTTTCCGTATTGGATAAAAGCATCAAAAAATACCATGATAATAATCTTTCCGTGTCAATCGAGCCACAATTAACGGAAACTCGATTGTTTTTTGATTTTAGCGGAATAATAGAAGAGAAAAAGCTGCTTATCGATTTCCTGCAGGAGAAGCTGAAAGATGGTTTTCTTGTGGAAAAAAGTGATATCTCTGATGAGGAATTAACGGTCGAGCTACTAATAAAGCAGCATAAGGATAACAATTAATTGTATTTCGATTCATAGGCGAGGAAGAAGCCTATTTTAGGAGGAAGTTGTAATATGTTTGTTGATCAGGTCAAGATTTACGTGAAAGGCGGCGACGGCGGCAATGGAATGGTTGCCTTTCGCAGAGAGAAATATGTTCCAAAAGGCGGACCAGCTGGCGGAGATGGCGGTAACGGAGCAGATGTAGTCTTTGAAGTAGAAGAAGGCTTACGGACATTAATGGATTTCCGCTACAAGCGCCACTTTAAGGCACCGCGCGGAGAGCACGGCATGTCTAAGAACCAGCACGGTAGGAATGCGAAGGACATGATTGTCAAAGTTCCTCCGGGCACTGTTGTGACAGATGCGGTAACAGGAGAAACGATTGCAGATTTAACACAGCATGGTCAGCAGGCAGTAATCGCTAAAGCTGGTCGCGGCGGACGTGGAAATTCCCGTTTTGCTAGCCCATCGAATCCTGCTCCAGAACTTTCTGAAAACGGTGAGCCAGGCCAAGAGCGCGAAGTGACATTAGAGCTTAAAGTATTGGCAGATGTCGGCCTTGTTGGTTTCCCAAGTGTAGGTAAATCAACGCTTCTTTCTGTTGTGTCTGCAGCGAAGCCTAAAATTGCTGATTATCATTTCACGACAATCGTTCCAAACTTAGGAATGGTAGAAACAGAGGATAGCAGAAGCTTTGTAATGGCAGATTTGCCAGGACTAATTGAAGGTGCGCACTCTGGTGTCGGATTAGGTCATCAGTTCCTACGCCATATTGAACGTACAAGAGTTATCGTCCATGTTATTGATATGGCTGCAATCGAAGGCAGAGATCCTTTCGAAGATTATATTACGATCAATAAGGAGCTACAAGAGTACAATATGCGCCTTCTTGAAAGACCGCAAATCATTGTTGCTAATAAAATGGACATGCCAGATGCAGAGGAGAACTTGAAGGTCTTCAAAGAAAAGCTGGAAGAAGATTATCCTATTTTCCCTGTGTCTGCGATAACAAGAACAGGCTTAAGAGATTTGTTGTTTGCCATAGCAGATAAATTGGAAACAACACCTGAGTTCCCGCTTGAGGAAGTGCAAGAAGAGGCTGGAGTTCACCGTGTGCTTTACAAGCATGAAGCGGATGAGCGTCAATTCTTTATCTCAAGAGACTCTGACGGAAGCTTTGTTCTGACAGGTGAAGGAATTGAAAAGCTGTTCAAGATGACTGACTTCTCAAGAGATGAGTCTGTGAAAAGATTTGCTCGTCAAATGAGGGGTATGGGAATAGATGAAGAGTTAAGACAACGTGGTGCAAAAGATGGGGACATCGTAAAATTAATGGAATATGAATTTGAGTTCATTGATTAATCTTGCTTAAAGGATGTTTCTCTCTCCTTTTATGGCAAGTCTAAGCCATAAACTAAATTTGCTAAACTTTCATGGGGTTTTCCCATGGAAGTTTCACTTTAGCTTAAAAAGAGGGTGAGCGAATGAAACAGAATAAATTGGACCAGCGTTTTTTTCTAGTCCGTGAGGATGTTCTTTCAGAGGCAATGAAAAAAACATTGGAAGCAAAGGAATTGCTGGAACGAGGAAAAGCAGAGTCTGTTTTTGATGCGGTTCAAAAGGTTGATTTAAGCAGAAGTGCTTTTTATAAATACAGAGATACGATTTTTCCATTTCATACTGTTGTAAAGGAGCGCCTGATTACTTTATTCTTTTATATTGAGGACAGGTCTGGTACGCTTTCTAAATTGCTGAATGTCGTAGCATCAGGTGGCTGCAATGTTTTGACCATTCACCAAACCATTCCATTGCAGGGACGGGCGAACGTAACCCTTTCCTTAAATACAGCAGAAATGGAAATCTCTATTGATGCATTACTTGAAAGGCTGCGCATGCTTGAGTTTGTAGAGAAAGTAGAAGTTTTAAGCTCAGGAGCATAATGTGCTCCCTTTTCTTTTAGAAGAGAATTCAGAATTATACATAAATAGCGTTTTAGTTGGAGGAGAAGGAAAGTGAAAGTAGGGTATCTAGGACCGAAAGCAACATTTACAAATATTGCAGTAAATAAATTGTTTCCAGATGCGGAGAAGCTTCCGTTTATGACTATTCCCAATTGCATGGATGCTGTCATGCAAGGGGAAGTGGAGGCTGCGCTTGTTCCTGTTGAGAATACATTAGAGGGTTCTGTTAACATTACACTAGATTATTTAATTCATGAGGTGGACCTGCCAATTAAAGGGGAGATAACTGTTCCAATCAAACAACATTTGATGGTGCATCCAAATTTTAAAGATAGCTGGAAAGAAGCAGAAACGGTATACAGCCATTCCCATGCTATTGCTCAATGTCACCGATTCCTTCATACTGAATGGAATGGAATTAGATGTGAAAATACCACTTCCACAGCAAGAGCTGCTCAATTTATAAAGGAAAATCCAGAGCTTAAGGCGGCTTCTATTGGAAATGAACTAACGGCTAATGAATATGGTTTAGAAATTGTTAAAAGGAATATTCATGATTTTGATAATAACCATACGCGTTTTATTATCATTTCCAAAAATAACATTGCCTATCAGCCGAATGAATGCAAGCTTGTTGGTCACAAAACGAGCTTAATGGTTACACTTCCTGCTGATGAATCTGGAGCACTTCATCAAGTGTTGTCCGCATTTGCGTGGAGGAAGCTTAACCTCGTTAAAATAGAATCACGACCAACAAAAACTGGTCTTGGCAATTATTTCTTCATTATCGATATAGATCGTGAGCTTGATGATGTATTAATTCCAGGTGCGATGTCAGAGCTTGAAGCAATTGGTTGTGAAGTAAAACTGCTGGGATCATATCCTTTTTATACGGATGCGAAATAAAAAAAGGCGCCTAATTAATATTAGGCACCTTTTTTGTATAAGTCTGTTAAAAAAGCAACACTCAGTCATCCAATCCTATCAAAAACCCGGCGTTTCTTAGAGCAGCTTCTGCTTCTGTCAGGGCAGATTGGGAATTTGCAGTTAATGTATGTAAATGAATGCCTGATGTTAGTTGTGATAAATAAACTGCATTGGTACTTTGGATTTTTTTCATAAACTGCTGTACTTCTTTACGATTGGACACAAGAATAGATGCCGTCAAGTCACCGTAAACAGGATGTTCAATTTTTACATCCTTGACAGTTACTCCGTAATCGACAATTAAAAGAAGCTCTTCCTCTGTTTTTTCTGGAGCATGGTTACAGGCGATTATTTTTTCAAAAAGCTCAGGCTTTGATTGCTGCAAATATAAATATCCTTGACTTGTGGCAATAATCGGCTCATTTTTCGCCTTAAGCAGGGTAATGTCGCCAACAATTATCTGCCTGCTGACATTTGTAAGCTTTGATAGCTCACTGCCTGTATATGGTCGGCTATTCTCTTTCAGCAAGGATAATATATAGCTCCTTCTTTCTTCTCCGAGCATTTTTTTTTCTTCCATAAAACTCCTCCTTAACAATCCATTCAAGGATGCCCTGATCTCATATATGGTTAGAGCTTTTTTATCCTGTTTTCATACCTTGTCCTATTTTACCAAACTAATCGCTTTAGTCGCCAATAATTTCGATTTTAATGGTGAGTCCATACAGATAAAAGTAAGTTACTATATAAGAACATTTAGCGAGCAGTACATAAATCTTGTGAAAACAGCATAAATTTTTTTGAAGAACGATAACACTTTTTCTACAACAACATAGACTATATGGACATATGCATAGGAGGGAATCTATAGTGAAAATCCATATCGTACAAAAGGGGGATACTCTTTGGGAAATCGCCAAAAAATACGGCGTTAATTTCGAAGAGTTAAAGATGTTAAATTCCCAGCTAAGTAATCCAGATATGATTATGCCCGGTATGAAAGTTAAAGTTCCTACTGCTGGCGGCAGTATAAAAAAAGAAGCGCCAATAGCAGGAATTAAAAAAGAACAACCAATTTATAAAGAGCAACCAATCATCAAAGAAAAACCGATCGTAAAAGAGCAGCCAAAAAAAGAGATGCCTAAGAAGGAAATGCCGAAAAAAGAAAAACCACATACTCCAAAAATGCCTAAACCAATCATTCCTGAAATTGATATCCACAATTACTATTCCATGAACATGACAAATGTAGATATAGATGTTAAAGAAAAGCCAGTGCCACAAAAGCCAGTAGCAGAAAAGCCTGTACCGCAAAAGCCAGTAGCAGAAAAGCCTGTTAATATCGCTCCAATTGTAAAGGAAGAGCCAAAGCAAGAGGTTTGTCCACCGATTATTCCGTATCAACCATATTGTTATGAGGTATCACCGATGATGCCAGGCTCAGGCTTCCCGCCAGGCGTATGCATTCCAGAAGGTGTGCCAATGGAAACATATCCGATGGATCACACATATCAGGCACCAATGGTTATGCCTGCACATGGGCATGGAGTAAAGCATAAATGGGAAGAATCTTCCTCATCGTACAATACTCCATTTACTCCTAGCACACAGCCATTCCAGCATGCACAAGTAAGCCCGATGCATGGTCATATGGAGATGCCTGTTCAGCAGCAGCCGTTCCAGAATTATGGTCATATGCCAATGCATACTTCTTATGATATGAACGAATCATCTGATTACACAAATGTTGCACCTGCAGCCTATACTGCTCCAGCACAAATGCAAATGCCGCAGCTTCCATTCAAAGAAGATTGTGGTTGTGGAGGACCTGCTGTGCCATTTCCAAGTCATACTCATTCTGCACCAATGGGAATGCAGCAAGGCTTCGACCCAGGAATGGGAGGTCAGATGGCGTTTGGAGGCAATCCAGGAGCAATGGGAATGCAGCAAGGCTTTGACCCGGGAATGGGAGGCCAAATGCCATTCGGAGGCAATCCAGGAGCAATGGGAATGCAGCAAGGCTTTGACCCGGGAATGGGAGGCCAAATGCCATTCGGAGGCAATCCGGGAGCAATGGGAATGCAGCAAGGCTTTGACCCGGGAATGGGAGGCCAAATGCCATTCGGAGGCAATCCGGGAGCAATGGGAATGCAGGAAGGCTTTAACCCAGGAATGGGAGGCCAAATGCCATTTGGAGGCAATCCGGGAGCAATGGGAATGCAACAAGGCTTTAATCCAGGAATGGGAGGCCAGATGCCATTCGGAGGCAATCCAGGAGCAATGGGAATGCAGCAAGGCTTTGACCCAGGAATGGGAGGCCAAGCGCCATTCACCTATCCAGGAGGAGAACCATTCGGTCCGGGGGCAATGGGAATGCAGGAAGGCTTTAATCCAGAAATGGGCGGTATGCCTATGACTGGCGGTCCAGGATATCCTGGAGGTGGTGGAATGCCTTATATGCAGGAGCCTCCATATCCACAAGGGGCAGCAGGAAATGTGCCAATGCAATTCCCGATGGATGACATGGGTGGAATGCAAGGAATGCCGTTTGATGGAATGATGGGCGGCAGTCCTGGAACACGCGACTTTCATGCTGCGCCAATTATGGGTCCAGGAGGAAATGCTCCAATTTTTGCACCTCCATTCCATGGAAACGGGCAGCCTCCATTAGTGCACCCATATGGAATTAATGAAGTGACACCATTTGGAATGCCTCGTTATCTAGACGAAAGCAGTGACTATGAAATTTAACAACAGAGGAGACGATAATTCAGTCTATCGTCTCCTCTCTTTATTACAAACGAAGCTGCCATACCCAGTTAAAGAGCTAAAGCGAATCCGTAAGCAAGTTTATCTAGTTATAACAGACTATAATTGGCTAATATTAAAGGAGTTTCCAAGCTATAAAAAATTAAAAATTCAAGAGGCATTTACGAATTCCCTTCATTATGAGGGGTTTCAAGCAACGTATCGCTTTTTTTCCTTTGATCAGGACCCAATTATTATAGATAATTGCATCTATGGATGCATCGAGTACATACCTGGAAGCCTTAAACCTTTCTCTTACGGAGAAAAGGAAAGCAGACAGGAGGCCTTAGTCTTATTAGGGCAATATTACGAATGCACAGAAAAGCTCGTTGATGCCTATCAATATGTTTTGCCTCATTTTGATATTTATGAGAAGTGGACGGAAAGAAGTAAGCAGTTTAAGGCAAATTTACCTGTTGCAGCTCCATTTATAAAAAAAAATTTGTTGCAGGAATTGACCAGCTGGATGGACTGGACACTTTACCAATTAGAAAAAGAAAAAGCTAATATGGCGAATGAAAAAAAGGTAATCTTGCATGGAGATGTTGCACATCATAATTTTATCCGTGGTTTAAATGGACATTTATATTTAATTGATTTCGACCTTATTAGTATTGGCCCAAGAAGTATGGATTATTTGCAATTTGCCAATCGTATTTTACCGGTTATTGGTTGGTCCCATTCTCAGCTTCAAAAAATGAATTTGCTACAGCCATTTCTACACGAAAGGTCTTTTTTAATTGGATTAGCCTTTCCGACAGATATACTGCGTGAATGGAATCGGCTTATTAGGCAGAATAAGATGGAAAATGACTTAGCTAGAGAGCATGTTGTGGAGCTGACAGAGCAACAATTTTCTAAAAGGAGAAAATTTGTCTATAAAATGATGAAATTAACCGATTAGAGATTGTTAACATGTATGCCTATACTTTCTTAGCATGAAAGGCTTCCCTTTTGAAAAAAATAATGTAGAGCATATTTGCTCAAAACGAAAGATAAAGGGGAGTTTGCATTGATGAAGTGGAATAAGGCAGCAGCTCCATTAACGCTAACTTTCATGCTGTTGGCAGGCTGCGGTAATACAAATCAAGACCTGGACAATGACGGTAAAGCTGAATCTATGCCACTCGGCTATTATTCAAATGAGCGCCATGAACAAGAAAGCACAGGAAATGCAAGGGTATTAGGAAATCAAGATAATGATGGACCGCTAACGGAGGCACTCGACCATACATTCGGAAGTGAGGGCAAACAAAACCGTGCTGATACAAGCAATAATCTAAATGCCCGTACTGAAAATATCGGAAATCGAGTAGATGTTTATGATACAGAGCTGGCAGATAAGATTAATAAGGCCGTTTTAAAAGTAAATAACGTGAAAGATGTGCGTACATTAGTATATGAAGACAATGTGTTAGTTGCATTGGAAGTGGATAACAGAGCAACAAGTAAGAACACAAGATCTGCTGTACGGAAGGAAATTGATAGCTATATAAATGGGAAAGAAGCATCTATTGTAACAGATAAAGGGATTTTCCTTAATATAGACAGTATTAATAAAGGAATCCGAAAACGTCTTCCAGAAAAAACAATTGATATAAATAAGCGGGACATTATAAGTAAAGCTAACCGTTCCAATAATTTATAAAAAAATTGAAACAAAGTATGGAAGTATAAGCAAGACCCAAATTATTATGCAGGATTTTAGTGAGAATTCGCGTAATAGTTTGGGTTCTTTTTTTGATTTTGGATCTATTTATGATTATAAACCTTAGTGGAAATGGAAATAGGCAACACAAATCTGTCTGTTGAAAATGCATTGTTCTATCCATATATATTGATAATTAACGCTTTGAAATGTTCTTAATTAAAAACAAAAACAACGAATATAAACACTGTGTGCGTATGGTTTGTTCGATATAATGAAAAAAATACAAAGATTTTCCTTTCCATAAAGATGATATTGCTTTATAATGAAGTAAATATTCGTTATAGAGAACGTGTGAAGCATACATAATGGAGGGGAAAATGGTGAAGGTACTTGTGACTGGGGGAGCCAGTAATAGCATGGCAGTTAAGGTAATGGAAAAGCTTACAGCGAGTGGAATGAAGGTAGTGCTGGCAGATAATCGTGAATGGGATTTGGATACAAATCTAAATGGAATGGCTAGCTATTATAAAACGGATCTAGACAAGAGAGAGCTTACTTCCATTTTCACACAGGAAAAGATAGATATTGTATTGCATCTGAAACATGAGCTTATTACTTCTAATGCTATGAAAGATTCATTTGATCAGTCAGAAGTAAATATTGCAACAACGATAAATGTGCTAGAGGCTTGTGTGGAAGCTAAAGTAAAAAAGGTGATTTTTCCAAGTGCCATTTCTGTTTACGGAAATGAAACCGAAGAGGCTGTTGAAGACAACTTTTTAGATCCAGCTCTTTTTGAAGGCTTATCGAAAAAGATGGAAGAGAAGTATGTCATGCACTATCATAAGCTATATTCTTTACCTTTTACGATCTTGAGATTTGCAGATATATATGGCATTCAAACAGAAGGATTCATTGCAGATAATTTGGAAAAGGCAATAGATGGACAGGCTCCTGTTATTTATGGTGATGGAAAACAGCTTCGAAACTTTGTTTATATTGATGATGCCGTGGATGCTATTCTTGCTTCCTTGACAAAGGGGGATAATGAAATAATTAATATTGCTTCACAAAGTATGTACAGTTTACAAGAAGCAGCAGAAATGATAGGAGATTCAGCTGGAAATCTGCATCCGATTTTTAAGGATTCACAAGGCGAGCTTGCTTCCTCTTGTTCAGTTTCTGTTGCAAAGGCAAAGGAAATATTGGGTTGGAAAGCAGATATATCATTGCGTGAGGGGCTTGAAAAGGCAATGCAGCAATTTAGATTAAAAAAGCATTCTTAATAGTTTGTTTATCTATTTTGGAATTTTGTGAGCATGATTTTAGATATTCTGGTGAGACTAATAGGGAATTTAAGTTTTTCTAGTAAGCTGAAGAGGTGATTCATAATGAAAACCAGATTCCTTTTATTGTTCTCTATTCTTCTTATCATTCTATTATCTGCGTATCCGGCTAGGGAGAATGTAGCCAATGCACAATCTCCGAAGAAGTTCGCTGTTTTGCTGCAAAGAGTATATTTAGATGGAGATATAAGTGAAGAGTGTATAGAGGAAACGATATGGTCGATGGAAGATTTCTGGTCCAAATATGAGAACTGGCAACTGGTGAATATGGATAGTCACCAATTTGTTTTTAAGCAGGAAATGGATGATATTTCACCATTACTTAAAGCAAATGGCTATTTCGGAGTCTCAGATGAAGGCGTTCTAGGTGTTTACAACGGTAAACCGAATAAGTCGAACATTATCCAATCCTTTTTCCAAATAGACTTAGAGAAGCTGGAATCCACGCAGCAAAAAAGTTTGCAAAACGGTATTCCAATCAAAAACAAGAATCGTTATGTCGAAGTTCTCGAGACATTTAAAAGTCTCGATACCAATAATCTAGCGAACTGATACCTCTAGTCACTTTTTTAGGCAATTGAAAAGAAAAGCGAATTTTCGATTGCCTGAGCCCAAATATTCTTATTAAAAAACCATTTGTAGCAGTAAATGGTTTTTTATTATGTTTATTTTTTCTTAATTTTTAGAAAATATCTTATATGGTAGTTTTTCTTTAATATATGCTAAAATAGTCTTTATAGCTTTTATAAGGGAGCGAACAGGATTTGTACGAATATATTAAAGGGAAAATTGAATATATCGGACCTGAATACATAGTGGTCGAAAATAATGATATCGGTTATCAGATAAAAACACCGAATCCTTTCTCTTTTTCGTCTATGGCAAAGCAGAATATTATTGTTTATACGTATCATTATGTAAGAGAAGATATGATAAGCTTATACGGTTTTCGCTCACAGGATGAAAAGACATTATTTACAAAGCTGCTCAATGTATCGGGAATAGGGCCGAAGGGAGCACTTGCTATTTTGGCTTCAGGTGAGCCGGATCAAGTGATTTCTGCAATAGAAAATGAGGATGAAGCATTTTTAGTGAAGTTCCCTGGCGTCGGCAAAAAGACAGCAAGGCAAATGATACTCGACTTGAAAGGAAAACTGTCAGACATTATGCCAGATTTCTTTCCTGATTTATTCAATGTGGATGAAGTGGAGCAGAAAAAAGCTGGTGCCACACAATTGGATGAAGCAATTCTAGCATTAACCGCACTCGGTTACTCGGATAGAGAGGTTAAAAAGGTCGTTCCCCAGCTGAAGAAGGAACAGCTTACGACAGACGAGTATATTAAGCTTGCGTTAAAACTGCTTCTCAAAATTTAATTAGGTATCTTTTAAGGAGAGGAGTGGATTATGTTGGATGACCGCATCGTATCTGGAGAAGCCGACTCATTGGAAGTTTCCTTCGAGCAGAGTTTGCGTCCCCTTCGATTAAAAGAGTATATCGGCCAGGATAAAGTGAAAGATAATCTGGAAGTGTTCATAGAAGCGGCAAAATTTAGGGAAGAAGCCCTTGACCATGTCCTGTTGTATGGACCTCCAGGATTAGGGAAAACAACCTTGGCGACGATTATTGCAAATGAAATGGGCGTAAATATCAGGACGACTGCCGGGCCGGCAATTGAAAGGCCAGGTGATTTGGCCGCCATCCTCACTGCATTGGAGCCTGGAGATGTTCTTTTCATTGATGAGATTCACAGACTTCCCCGTTCCATTGAGGAAGTACTTTATCCTGCAATGGAGGACTATTGCTTAGATATTGTGATTGGCAAAGGTCCAAGTGCAAGGTCTGTCCGTCTTGACCTGCCGCCATTTACATTAGTTGGAGCGACAACAAGAGCAGGATCTGTGTCTGCACCACTTAGAGATCGATTCGGTGTCTTGAGCAGGCTGGAGTATTATAATGAGAATCAGTTAACAAATATTGTTGTCCGCACAGCCCAAGTGCTAAACGTCGATATCGAGGACGGCGCAGCTTTGGAAATTGCCAGAAGATCAAGAGGGACACCAAGGATTGCGAACCGTTTGCTGAGAAGGGTAAGGGATTTTGCTCAAGTTAAAGGGAATGGTAGCATCACGGATAAACTCGCACATGATTCTTTGGAACTTTTGCAAGTTGACCGTTTAGGTTTAGACCATATTGACCATAAATTATTAATAGGCATGATTCATAAATTTAGAGGCGGGCCTGTCGGATTAGAGACAATTGCTGCAACAATTGGTGAGGAGGCACATACGATTGAAGATGTATATGAGCCATATTTACTGCAGATTGGATTTTTGCAGAGAACACCGCGTGGAAGGATTGTCACTGATTTAGGCTACGAGCATTTAAATATAGAAAAAGAGATGTAAGAATGCATAGGAGGGCAAATTGCCCTGTTATGCTTCCAACTAGAGTATATAAGTTCTTAAAAGAGAGATAAGGTGAATTAAAGTGAAAGTAGATTTATTTGATTTTCATCTGCCTGAAGAGTTGATTGCCCAAGTTCCTTTAAAGGACAGAACAAGCAGCAGACTTATGGTAGTGGATAAGGAAACAGGCAGCTTGGAGCACCGTACATTCAAGGATATTATTGAATACATAAACCCAGGCGACTGCCTTGTTCTTAATGATACGAGAGTTCTTCCTGCAAGATTGCATGGTGAAAAAGAAGATACTGGTGCACATATTGAGGTGCTCCTGCTTAAGCAGCAAGAAGGCGAGCAATGGGAAACATTGGTAAAGCCTGCAAAGCGTGTGAAGAAGGGAGCCATTATTTCCTTTGGAGCTGGTAAACTGAAGGCAGTATGTAAAGAAGAGCTAGAGCATGGGGGGAGAATTCTGGAATTTTTGTATGACGGAATTTTTTATGAAATCCTCGATGAGCTTGGCGAAATGCCTCTGCCGCCATACATAAAGGAAACATTGGATGATCAGGACAGATATCAAACCGTTTATGCAAAGGAAAGAGGCTCTGCTGCTGCTCCGACTGCTGGTCTTCATTTTACAGAGGAGCTGCTTGAGGAATTAAAAGCAAAAGGAGTTCATATTGCCTTTATCACATTACATGTTGGCCTTGGCACTTTCCGCCCAGTAAATGTGGAGGATATTGATAAGCATGAGATGCATGCTGAATTTTATCAGCTTACTACTGGCACTGCCAAGTTATTGAATAAGGTGAGAGAAGAAGGCGGTCGTATTTTATCTGTCGGCACTACATCGACTCGCACATTAGAGACAATTGCTAGTGCGAATGACGGCAAGTTTGTGGAAAGTAACGGCTGGACGAGCATATTTATTTATCCTGGCTATGAATTTAAAGGGATTGATGGAATGATAACGAATTTCCATTTGCCGAAATCAACACTTATTATGCTTGTAAGTGCCCTTTCAAGCAGAGAGAACATTCTTCATGCCTATGAAACTGCCGTGAAAGAACGTTACCGTTTCTTTAGCTTTGGAGATGCTATGTTTATCAGATAATACCTTTTATAAGGCGATTGCATTTTTTTAATAAAGGAGATTATACATTGACTGCAATACGTTACGAATTAATTAAGACATGTAAACAAACAGGAGCACGGCTGGGTATCGTACATACTCCGCATGGTTCCTTTGAAACACCTGCGTTCATGCCTGTTGGAACATTGGCGACAGTAAAAACGATGGCTCCAGAGGATTTAAAAACAATGGGTGCCAATATCATTTTGAGCAACACGTATCATTTATGGCTTCGTCCAGGACATGAAATTGTGAAAGAAGCAGGCGGCCTGCATAAGTTCATGAACTGGGATAAGGCTATTTTAACAGATTCAGGCGGCTTCCAAGTCTTCTCATTGAGCGATTTCCGCAAAATTCAAGAAGAGGGTGTCCATTTTAGAAATCACTTGAATGGGGATAAGCTGTTCCTCTCTCCTGAGAAAGCGATGGAAATTCAAAATGCACTTGGTTCAGACATCATGATGGCATTTGATGAATGTCCGCCGTACCCTGCAGAATATGACTATATGAAAGCATCTGTTGAGCGTACGTCCAGATGGGCTGAGCGCTGTCTTAAAGCACATGGCAGACCAGAGGATCAAGGTTTGTTTGGTATTATTCAAGGTGGAGAATACGAAGAACTTCGTAAGCAAAGTGCACGAGATCTTGTTTCATTGGACTTCCCAGGCTATGCAGTCGGAGGGCTTTCTGTTGGAGAACCGAAAGATGTCATGAACAGAGTGCTCGAGTTTACAACACCATTAATGCCTGATAATAAGCCTCGTTATTTAATGGGAGTAGGTTCACCGGATTCTTTAATAGATGGTGCTATCAGAGGGATTGATATGTTTGACTGTGTGCTTCCGACACGAATTGCCCGCAATGGTACATGCATGACGAGCGAAGGCAGACTTGTTGTGAAAAACGCGAAATATGCAAGAGATTTCGGACCGCTTGATCCGGATTGTGATTGCTATACATGTAAAAACTACAGCCGTGCATACATCCGTCATTTAATTAAATGTGACGAAACGTTCGGAATTAGACTTACATCTTACCATAATCTCTATTTTCTGTTAAACTTAATGGAGAATGTCAGACAAGCGATTCGCGAAGATCGATTGGGGGACTTCAAAGAAGAGTTTTTTGAGCGCTACGGTTTTAATAAGCCAAATGCTAAAAACTTTTAAATAGAGGATTTTGAAAGGAGGGGAAATATATGCAAAACATTATGGGGTTATTACCATTTATTTTAATGTTTGTTCTGTTTTACTTTTTGCTTATCCGTCCGCAGCAAAAGCGTCAAAAATCGGTTAGGCAAATGCAGAGTGATCTGAAAAAAGGGGACAAGATTGTCACGATTGGCGGACTTCACGCTACTGTCGATGCAATCGACGAAGGCACTATCGTTCTTAAGTCGCCAGACGGCAGCCGTCTGACTTTTGACCGCAATGCTGTTCGTGAAGTTGTTGAATCTTCTTCCAGCACTGTTCTGGATAAGGCATAATTAAAAAAAGCTGGTAGCAAAAATTTGCTGCCAGCTTTTTTGTTTGCGAAATTAAGATTTTGATAAGTTAACCCCTAAAATACCGCCCATCATGGCAATCAGAGTATAGCATACGTGATAAATGAATTGCTCGAAAGTGAATAGCTGATCCAATCCTAAAAAGCTGAACAAGAACACAATTACGAAGTAAATCAGACCAGTTAATCCACCAAGAAACCAGCCCTTCTGCTTACCTTTTCCACCAGAGATAAACCCTCCTGCAAACAGTGCGATAAAGGAAACGGCGGTAATTATGTACTGCAAGGATCCTTCCTGGAGGGAGGTGAATCTAAGCAACATGGAAAAGACGATACTGCTTGTAATAAATAGGGTAAAGATCGCAATCAGGCCGTATAATACGGCACTGCCGACGTTTTTGCTTTCTTCGATCTTAAACCTCTCCTTTCATCCATTTTCTTTAGTAGATCATGAATAGTTTCATACTAGTACAAGCATATTCGCCAACCTGCCTAAATAGAATCAAGAATTTGTGAATATCCGAATAAAAACATTTTAGAGGAGGAAACTAAAATAGTTATATTATCGTAAAAAAATGTTGTTTGGGAGGGACGTTAATGGAGGAATATATCATCATTTTGCTGAGGACCTTATTGCTTTACGCTATCATCGTCCTCGTTTTTCGGATGATGGGCAAACGGGAGATTGGGGAATTAAGCATACTTGATCTTGTCGTATATATAATGATTGCAGAAATTGCCGTTGCAGCGATTGAAGATATTAAAACAGAGCTTGTTCCGACCATTTTGCCGATATTTATCCTGCTGCTAATTCAAATAGGTCTGGCAGCCCTGTCCCTAAAAAGTAAAAGCGTCCGTGATTTAATTGATGGAAAGCCTACCATCATTATTAACAAAGGTAAAATCGACGAAAAGGCCATGAAAAGCCAGCGATACAATATGGACGATTTACTGCTGCAGCTTCGGGAAAAGGATGTGCGCAATGTTGCAGATGTTGAATTTGCGATATTAGAAACATCAGGTAAGCTGTCTGTGTTTGAAAAGGAACCAAGTAAATCAGGATTTACAATTCCGTTAATTATTGATGGCGTCATCCAGAAGACAAGCCTGGAGGAAGTGGAAAAAACGGAAGCGTGGTTGAGGCAGGAGTTAAGAAAACAAGGGCATACGAAGCTTGAGAGCATCTCCTTTTGCAGCTTTCAGGATGGTAAGTTTTATATTGATTATATAGACAAAAAATGAGGTAGAGCATCACTCTAGCCTCATTTTCCTGTTAATATTGGTCCTATCCAGGGGATTCGTCTAATGTCTTCTTTTTTGAGGAGCTTAAATACAAAAAGCAAAATTAAATACAACAGACTGATAATAATCGTATCAGTAGATACCATTAATACTAGGCTGTCTGTCCATGCCCATTTTGCTAAAACAGTTCCCGTGTAGCCGACAACAAATATGACGGCAATCATTTTGGCATAGTCTTTAACATAGATAGAAAAGCCAATTGATTTGGCGATTGTTGCGAAATGAAGCATTGTTACAAGCACAAACCCAACAATTAGCGCAATTGCCACACCATAAATTCCAAATTCTGGTCTGCTTGCAAGGAGCAGGATTACACCTGTTTTCACAGCAGCGCCAATAAAGCTGTTAATCATAGCAGCTCTTGCTAAATTTAATGCTTGCAGGGCTGCTTGAAGAGGGCCTTGGTAGTAATTTAAGATAAAAAAGGGTGCCATTAACAAGATGAAGGTTGTTCCTTTCGTGCTGCCATACATTACTGTCATTAACGGTTCAGCTAATACATAAATCACAATGACAGCTAGTCCCCCTGTCATAAAGGTAAATCTTAATGCCTGTTGCAGTAAATAGTCGATTTTATGCTTCTGTCCGCTCGCATTTGCTTCACTTATAGCAGGTACTAGTGAGGTGGAAAGGGATTGTGTAAAAAACGAAGGAAGCATAAGCAATGGCAAAGCGAATCCTGTTAACACCCCATACTGCTTTGTTGCATTAATTGCAGTCAGACCGGCTAATGCCAGACTTTGCGCTACAACGATAGGCTCTAGAAACCATGCCACACTTCCGATCATCCTGCTGCCTGTTGTCGGCAAGGCAATTTCCATAAGCTCTTGAAATGTGTTTTTTCCCTTCATCATATACTGCAAAAACTTGTTCCGAAGAGAAAAACCCTTTTTCCATTTGAAGGAAGTTAGCAAGTAGAGCAGGGAAGCCAATTCGCCAATAACACCTGCAAGCATCGCTCCTGCTGCTGCGTATTCAATTCCCATCGGCAAAAAAGCCTTTGTAAGGACTGCAATAAGAGTAATGCGGATAACTTGTTCAATCACCTGCGAAACAGCTGCAGGCTTCATTGTTTGCTTACCTTGAAAATAACCTCTTAATACAGATGAGACAGCAATGATAGGAATGATTGGTGCAATTGCCATCATCGGTATTAATGTTCTGCTGTCATTAAATAATGTTTCTGCCAAAAATGGAGCAAGCAAATATAAGAGTGGTGTAAAAACCAATGCTAGTCCAAGTGTTGTCGACAAAGCTACGACAAGAATTGATTTGACTTTGCGATGGTTTCCTTCCGCATATGCTTCTGCTACATTTTTTGAAATGGCTACAGGCAGTCCAAGCTGTGTGATGGTCACGACTAAAATTAATGTGGGATATACCATCATGTAAAGCCCGACTCCATCCTCCCCGATAAACCGGGCAATGACGATGCGATTGATGAAACCTAATACTCTTGTGATGAGCCCTGCTGCTAGCAGTATAATGGTGCCTTGTAAAAACTTAGACATTCTATTTCCCTGCCTTCTCAAATAACGAATAATGCTATACAATTAACTATATGCATCCATGTGGACAAAGCATGACAAGTATATAAATGAATTTCAGAAAAGAGCAGGCTTATAAATAAGGGGGAACGCTGCCATTACGTTAATGGTAAAAAGGTGTTTATGATACGAGATAAAGGACCATCATGTTAAAGGAGCTGTTATAAAAGATGCCATCAGAGCATTTATATGATCATTTTCGCCATCAAGTAAAGCCAGCGCTAAAGAGCAAGCTGGAGGAGTTCCATCTGTTAGGCTATGACACGATAGATGAGGGTGAATTATGGTTCTTCTTAACAAAGAAGAAGTGGAAGAAGCCGTCAAGCGATTACAGGATTGCAGAAATCGTCCAGGATGTAATGAATGTTAAGGTTGTAGACTTTATGAATTTTGCGACATTGGAAGCTTATAAGGCAGATGACTATTTTGCAACGCTAACAGAAGAGGAGAAAAAGGAGCTGCTTAAGTAGATTCCTACCTGCTAATTGTGAAGTTTTTGTGAAGACAATGGATAATTTTTAGAACAAATTGACAGCAATCATAAACTGTTTCATAATGTTTTATTATAGAAGAAGAATATTTCACTATCTCTATCTATTTGTATGCAAAAATGATTTTTAGAATATTGCTTGCCGTCCTGCTAGAGCTGTAAGGATGGCTTAAGCTTGTCAAGGGTGTGTCTCGAATGCTTTAACATGCACCTTTAAGAACCAAGGAGGAAAAATACATAATGGTAAAGCGGAGCAGAATAGTTGCCTTCCTATTAATTGTAGTCGTTTTTGCAGGGTTAATGGGAGGAACAACAAATAATATTTTAAAGGATATTAAACTTGGCCTCGATCTCCAAGGGGGGTTTGAGGTTCTTTATGAAGTGGCACCAATTGACAAAAGCCAGAAGATCAATGAGGACATTCTCAACAGTACGGCTAAAGCACTCGATAAAAGGATTAACGTTCTTGGTGTAAGTGAACCAATTATCCAAATCGAAGGGAAGGACCGCGTCCGCGTCCAGCTTGCAGGTGTAACGGACCAAAATAAGGCAAGGGAGCTTTTATCAACAGAAGCAAACCTGTCATTCCGTGATATTAATGATAAAGAGCTGATGGACGGTTCTGATTTAGTCGAAGGCGGAGCTGACCAGGCTTTTGATCAAAACGGAAAGCCGAGTGTTACTCTTAAGCTTAAAAGTGCAGAAAAGTTTAAAGATGTAACAACAAAAGTGCTTGGAAATCCGCTCGTCATTTGGCTTGATTATGAAGATGGCGATTCCTATGCAGCTGAAGCTGCAAAAGCTGATCCAAAATTCTTATCTAACCCGATGGTTAGCAATGTATTAAATACAGATACGGTTTCGATTACAGGAAACTTCACAGTACAGGAAGCTAAAACATTAGCTGACTTGCTGAACGCAGGGGCACTTCCTGTTAAATTAACGGAAGTATACTCTACAAGTGTTGGAGCACAGTTTGGTGATGAAGCACTGAAAGATACAGTATTTGCAGGTATTGTCGGTGTTGGACTTGTCTTCTTATTCATGCTGTTCTACTATCGTTTACCAGGTCTTATTGCGGTTATTACTCTTTCTGTGTTTGTGTATTTGAACCTGCTCGTTCTTGACTTGATGAACGGGGTGCTGACACTGCCGGGAATCGCCGCGATTATACTCGGTGTAGGGATGGCGGTAGATGCGAATATTATCACATATGAACGGATTAAGGATGAGCTTAAAGTTGGAAAAACCCTGAAATCGGCATTCCAAGCAGGTAACAAAAACTCGATTTCAACTATTATTGACGCTAACCTGACAACCATTCTTGCTTCTATCATTTTGTTCGCATATGGTACAAGCTCTGTCAGAGGATTTGCGACATTGCTGATTGTCAGCATCCTTGTGAGCTTTATCACGGCTGTTTACGGAACAAGATTGTTACTTGGACTTATCGTTAACAGCAAAGCTTTCAATAAAAAGCCGTCATGGTTTGGTGTAAATAAAAAGGATATTAAACATATTGGCGAAAACTATGACACACTTACATTGCCGACAAAGTTTGATCGTATTGACTTTGTAAAATACAAAAATATTTTCTTTACTGTTTCAAGTGTGCTCGTTGTTGCTGGTATCATCGTAATTGCTGTATTCAGACTTAATCTTGGTATCGACTTCTCAGCAGGTTCAAGGGTTGAAATTACCTCAGATAAAGCCCTAACGACTGCAGCGGTGCAAGCTGATTTGGATGCACTAAATATACAGGCTGAGGATATTACCCTTTCAGGAGATAATAATGAAAAAGCGGCAATCCGCATAAAAGGTGATTTGAGCCAAAAGAAAGTGGCTGAATTAAAAACGGCTATGCATGATAAATACGGTACCGATCCGAATATCAGCACTGTTTCGCCTACAGTCGGAAAAGAATTAGCGAAAAACGCTTTTATTGCCATCATCTTGGCATCATTAGGTATCATTCTTTATGTAACGATACGCTTTGAAATATATATGGCAATGGCTGCCATCATTGCATTGCTTCATGATGCATTCTTTATTATTGTAATCTTCAGCTTCACACGTCTTGAAGTGGATATTACCTTTATCGCGGCAGTGCTGACAATTGTCGGTTATTCTATCAATGACACGATTGTTACATTTGACCGTATCCGTGAAAACCTTGTGAAGAAGAAAAGAATCAAAACAGCACAGGAAATCAAGGATATTATTAACACAAGTATTCGCCAAACGTTCACACGCTCAATCAATACGGTTGTTACAGTTGTTATCTGTGTAATTGCCCTGCTGATTTTCGGAAGCGAGTCTATCAGAAACTTCTCATTAGCATTATTGATTGGTTTAATTGGCGGAGCATATTCTTCTATCTTCATCGCCTCTCAATTATGGTATGTATGGAAGAAGAAAGAGCTTAAGAAAAAAGGCGTTCTGATTACTGTGAAAGAAAAACGAAAAAACTCAGATGAGCCACAAGTATAATGAATAAACAGGACCTTTTAAGAGGTCCTGTTTTTTTTGTGGTTTTTACTCTTTAAAAAAACATGTTTTGAAGAATTGTTATTAAGGGAAAGTTAGCTAGAAGAACTATTTTTTTGGAGGTATTTATGAAAATACAGTGGAATTTATTATTTGGAATTATTTTTGCCGTTATTGTGGCAGTATTTGCCGTTATTAATGTCGATTCCGTTACGGTCAACTATTTATTCGGAAAAGGACAATGGCCGCTTATCCTTGTTATCCTGATTTCTGTTTTACTTGGCGGCTTAATGATTGGCTCTGCCGGCTTAATTAGAATTTATTCACTGCAAAGAAAGTGGAAGGCTGCCGTTAAGGAAAAAGAAGCCTTGCAATTACGAGTTCAGGAGCTCGAACAATTTGAACCTGGCAGCACAGAATCGGTTGATCCAATTTCTATACCATCCAAATAATCATTATGTTAAAAAGCTTATGCCTTTTACGCGTAAGCTTTTTCTGTGTTATTTAGTAATGGGAGCGCCTCATTCTTCCACTATCAAACATTGAAAGGAACACCTCTAACTTGTATAATGATAGATTGAGGTGATATGATGCTGCATTCAAAAACTAGATGGATTGTAGAAGACAAAGATAAGAAAGATGCTGCAATACTTGCAGACCAGTTGAAAATCACACCTCTTGTAGCAAGTTTACTAGTAAACAGAGGATATGATAACCGCGAAAAAGCGGAGAACTTTTTATACAGCATAGACAATTTTCATGACCCATTCCTAATGAAGGGGATGGATATAGCAGTCAAACGAATAAAGGAAGCAATCGAAAAAAGAGAACCAATTCTCATCTTTGGTGATTACGATGCGGATGGTGTAACAAGCACTACGGTCATGATGAAAACGTTGCAGGATATGGGAGCAGATGTGCAATTTTATATCCCCAACCGTTTCACAGAAGGCTATGGTCCTAATGAAGGGGCATTCCGGTATGCGGCAAGTATTGGTATTAAACTGATTATAACAGTGGATACCGGCATAGCAGCAGTGAAGGAAGCAGATGTTGCTAAAGAGCTAGGAATTGATTATATCGTAACAGATCACCATGAACCAGGCCCTGTGCTGCCTGATGCAATGGCCATTATTCATCCAAGACTTGAGGGAAGTGATTATCCGTTTCATGAGCTTGCAGGTGTCGGTGTTGCTTTAAAGGTTGCTCATGCACTGTACGGAGAGCTTCCTGAACAGCTTCTGCAATTTGCTGCTATTGGGACGATTGCCGATCTGGTTTCTCTGACAGGGGAAAACAGAGCTATTGCTAAGCTTGGAATTAAGAAGTTGAAGCAAACAACCAATACTGGCTTGAAGGCATTGCTGAAGCAGATGAATACAGAAGCAAGTGGGATAGATGAAGAAACAATCGGCTTTATGATTGCACCGCGCATTAATGCAGTCGGCAGATTAGACAGTGCAGATCCTGCAGTTGAGCTGCTGTTAACAGATGACCCTGACATGGCCGCATCTCTTGCTGAAGAAATGGAAGCGACAAATAAGGAAAGACAAGCAATTGTTAACCAAATTACAGAAGAAGCGATGGAACAGGTAGAATCCTTATATCCGCTTAAAGATAACAGGGTGCTTATCGTTGGAAAAGAGGGCTGGAATCCTGGTGTAGTTGGTATCGTTGCTTCAAGACTTGTAGAGAAGTACTACAGGCCGACAATCGTGCTTGGTTTTGACCAGGAAAAAGGAATTGCAAAAGGATCTGCCCGCAGTATTGCCGGTTTTGATTTGTATCAGAATCTATCAACGTGCAGAGAGCTTCTGCCTCACTTCGGAGGACATCCAATGGCTGCGGGTATGACATTAGCGAGTGAGGATGTAGAGGAGCTCAGAGAACGTCTCAATAGTCTTGCATTTGAACAGCTTAAGCCGGAAGATTTAATTCCACTCACAGCGGTTGATATGAAAATTGACTTAAAGGAGGCGCATTTAAGTGCCATTGAAGAAATGCAGCTGCTTGCGCCATTTGGGGTTGATAATGCCAAGCCGCGTGTTGTAATTGAGCATGTTGAAATTGGCACAATAAGAAAAATAGGGGCAAACCAAAATCATCTTAAGCTGCAATTTGTCCAGGAAGAAAGTAACTTGGATGGCATAGGCTTTGGAATCGGTGAACTATATGACCATATATCACCAAGTGCAAAGCTTTCTGTATTAGGACAGCTTTCCATTAACGAATGGAATAATATTAAAAAACCGCAGTTATTCATTCAGGATATTGCTGTAAACCATTGGCAGCTTTTTGATTATCGAGGAATTCGTAATATGGAGAAGCTTGAAGCGGCCATTCCAGCAGATAGTGCGACATGGATTTTCTTTAATAAAGAGTCCGTAACGGAGGAATTGGTAAAGCTAATCAAGGATTATAAAATAATTGAAAATCTGGATGACGCAGCATCCTTTCAAACAGATAATCGCATACTAGTATTGGCAGACTTTCCGAGCAATAAAGAGATTGTACAGCAATTATTATCAAGCTCCGCTCCAGAGCGGATTTATGCAAGCTTTTATAAGCAGGATAGCGACTTTTTCAGCACAATGCCGACAAGAGATCATTTTAAATGGTATTATTCCTTTCTTGCCAAACAAAATGGTTTTGACCTTAAAAGATATGGTGGAGAGCTGGCAAAACGGCAAGGTTGGAGTAAAGAAACAATTGTTTTTATGTCAAAGGTGTTTTTTGAGCTGAATTTTGTTACAATGAAGGATGGGTTTATTTCGCTGAATAAGAATAGCAATAGAAGGGATTTAACAGAGTCTCCTTCTTTTCAACAGAAACAAGCACAATTTTCGCTCGAAAATGAATTAATATACTCGTCTTATGAGCAATTAAAGAATTGGTTTGATCTTATTCTTCAGAAATCCGTTAAGAATGAGGAGGAAGTGCAAGAATGGATTTAAAACAGTACGTAACAATTGTGGAAGATTGGCCAAAACCAGGCATTCGTTTCAAAGATATCACTACACTTATGGATAATGGTGAAGCATATAGATACGCAACAAACCAGATTGTAGAGTATGCGAAAGAAAAGGAAATCGATATTGTTGTCGGACCAGAAGCACGCGGCTTTATTATCGGCTGTCCTGTCGCTTATTCTTTAGGCGTGGGCTTTGCACCAGTTCGTAAGGAAGGAAAGCTGCCAAGAGAAACAATCAAAGTTTCTTACGGTCTAGAATACGGCAAGGATGTTTTGACAATCCATAAGGATGCAATTAAACCAGGTCAAAGAGTGCTTATTACAGATGATTTGCTAGCAACAGGAGGAACAATTGATGCTACAATTAAGCTTGTAGAAGAACTTGGCGGTGTTGTAGCGGGAATTGCCTTCTTGATTGAATTGTCTTACCTGGAAGGACGCAAGAACCTTGACGGCTACGATATTTTAACATTAATGGAATATTGATGAATGACAAAGAGCGCTGAAAATGCGCTCTTTTTTTGTTTCTGTTTCTTTTGGGAAAAGAGTACATAGCGTGATTCGACTGCTTTCGACAAAAATTCTCTCTTTTTGCAAAAAAATTACATGGATTCTCTTTACATTCTTGCGCTTTTTTTTAATAATAGAAATAATCATTCTAAAATTGTTTTAATTCTATATATAAATTGCATGATGCAATATAAGGAAAAACATATAGCGGGATAGATAAATAGTCGGAATTATGATAAATTCTAAGAATACACTCGGAATATGAAAGGTGATTACATGGCGAATGATCAAGTGTTAACCGCCGAACAAGTCATCGATAAGACAAGAGGATATTTAAACGAAGAGCATACGGAGTTCATACAAAAAGCCTATGAATTTGCCCAAAACTCTCATCGTGAACAATATAGAAAATCTGGTGAGCCATATATCATCCATCCTATTCAAGTGGCTGGAATTCTTGCTGATTTGCAAATGGATCCGGCTACAGTAGCTGCAGGTTTTCTCCATGATGTTGTTGAAGATACAGATATCACATTAGATGATATTAGTGATAGCTTTAGCAATGAAGTGGCCATGCTCGTTGACGGCGTTACAAAACTAGGGAAGATCAAATACAAATCCCACGAAGAACAGCAAGCAGAAAATCATCGAAAAATGTTTGTAGCAATGGCGCAGGATATTAGGGTCATCCTAATCAAGCTTGCGGACAGGCTTCATAACATGCGCACATTAAAGCATCTACCTGCTGAAAAGCAGCGCCGCATTTCAAATGAAACGCTTGAAATTTTCGCACCTTTAGCCCACAGACTAGGGATATCTACAATTAAATGGGAGCTGGAAGATACAGCTCTGCGTTATATGAATCCACAGCAATATTATCGAATTGTTAACTTAATGAAAAAGAAGCGTGCAGAACGTGAACAATATTTGGAAGAAGTTGTTTCCGAAATACGTGAAGGCACTGGTGAAGTGAAGATCCAGTCAGATATCTCGGGCAGACCAAAGCATATTTACAGCATCTATCGAAAAATGGTGCTGCAGAATAAGCAATTTAATGAGATATATGATTTACTGGCAGTACGTATTGTCGTTAACAGCATTAAGGACTGTTATGCAGTACTTGGAATCATTCATACACGCTGGAAGCCTATGCCAGGCCGTTTCAAAGACTATATAGCTATGCCTAAGGCGAATATGTACCAATCCTTGCATACAACAGTTATCGGTCCGAAAGGGGACCCACTTGAAGTTCAAATACGCACAACAGAGATGCACCGCATAGCAGAGTTCGGGATTGCGGCTCACTGGGCGTATAAAGAAGGAAAAACAGTCGATGAAGGCTCCTCCTTTGAAGAAAAGCTGTCATGGTTCAGGGAAATACTTGATTTCCAAGAAGACAGTATTAATGCAGAGGAATTTATGGAAAGTCTGAAAATCGATTTGTTCTCTGACATGGTATTTGTGTTCACACCAAAAGGCGATGTATTTGAACTGCCTTCAGGCTCTGTTCCAATTGATTTCGCCTACCGGATTCACTCCGAAATCGGCAATAAAACAATTGGTGCGAAGGTTAATGGAAAGATGGTTACGCTTGATTACAAGTTGAAGACTGGTGATATAGTCGAAATCCATACGAGCAAGCATTCCTACGGACCTAGCCAAGACTGGATCAAGATCGCTCAGACCTCACAAGCAAAAAATAAAATCAGACAGTTCTTCAAAAAGCAGCGTAAAGAAGAAAATGTGGAAAAGGGCAAGGAGCTTGTCGAGAAAGAAATCCGCAATATGGAATTCGATCTGAAGGAAATCCTTACACCTGAAAATATTAAAACAGTGCTTGAAAAGTTCAATTTTGTTGGGGAAGAGGATATGTATGCCGCTGTTGGATACAACGGTATTACCGCACTTCAAGTAGCGAATCGCCTAACGGAAAAATGGCGCAGGAAACGGGATGCAGAGCAATCGGCAACTATTTCGAACGCTGTTGCTGAGCTTAAATCATTCCCAAGCACGAAAAAACGTGCTTCAGGTGTTCGTGTTACCGGAATTGACAACCTGTTAATCAGGCTGTCACGTTGCTGTAATCCTGTCCCAGGTGATGAAATCGTCGGATTTATCACAAAAGGGCGAGGTGTTTCTGTTCACCGCTCTGACTGTACGAATATTGATACAGAGGATGCTAAGGCGAGATTAATTCCTGTTGAGTGGGAAACAGCTTTAAATGACCGTAAGGAATATAATGTGGAAATTGAGATAAGCGGATATGACCGAAGAGGACTTCTAAATGAAGTGCTTCAAGCTGTCAATGAATCGCAAACAAATATCTCTGCTGTATCAGGCAAGTCGGACCGCAATAAGATGGCTACCATCACGATGTCAATTCTAATTCTTAACGTGAACCACCTGCATAAAGTGGTAGAAAGAATTAAACAAATACCTGATGTCTATTCTGTCCGTAGAATTATGAATTAAGGAGAAAAACCGTGCGTATTGTTTTGCAAAGAGTGAAAGAAGCAAAAGTGGAAGTGGAAGGGAAAACGGTAGGACAAATCCAGAAGGGCTATATGCTGCTTGTTGGTATCACTCATGATGACACACAGGAGGATGCTGCCAAGCTTGCAGATAAGATTGCCCATCTGCGCATTTTTGAGGATGCAGACGGAAAAATGAATCATAGTATTCAAGATGTCGAAGGCTCCATTCTGTCCGTTTCCCAGTTTACCCTGTATGGAGATACCCGGAAAGGGAGACGGCCAAACTTTATGAATGCTGCCAAACCGGATTATGCAAAAGATTTATACGATCAATTTAATGTATTGCTCGGTCAGAAGGGTTTGCACGTCGAAACAGGCATTTTTGGGGCAATGATGGATGTTTCCTTGATTAATGATGGACCTGTAACCCTTATCCTTGAGAATCAATAAAAAAAATCCGTTCCAATGAGGAACGGATTTTTTTTATTGGAAATAGTTTTCAAGACCTTCATAAATGGCTGCAGAAACTGTTTCTTGATATTTTTGGGAGGATACAAGCTGCTCCTCTTGTTTGTTGCTTAAATAGCCAAGCTCAAGAAGTGTTGCTGGCTGATTATTTTCCCTTAATACAAAGTAATTGTTTTGCCTTACACCACGGTCTTTTAATTCTGTTGATTCGATAATACTTTCATGCAGCACATTAGCAAGTTCCTTTTGGGAAGAGCTGTAATAATAGCTGGTCATCCCTCTGACACTGCTGTCTTTAATGCTGTCATAATGGATGCTGATAAATGCATCTGCATTGTTAAGATTGCTGATATTAACTCTCTCCTGCAGTGTAATGAAAATATCGTTTTGTCTTGTGATAATCACATTACTCCCTGCAGCCCGTAACTTGTCTGCAAGAAGGTTGGCAGTGCGAATTGTCAGTGTTTTTTCCAGTGTGCCAATAGCTCCAATTGTTCCGCTGTCTTTACCGCCATGACCTGGATCAATGACAATTGTTTTCCCTTTTAAGTCACCAGTTTCATCACGATTCCTTTTTTGTTTGGTGGTGGATGCTTGTCCACTGCCAGATTCCTGCACAATCCAGTTAGCTACATAGCCTGTGTCGCCGCTATCTAGCTCAATCTTATACCAATCTCCTACCTCTTCTGTTGCCTGATAGGATTCCCCTTTTGCTGCAACAAACAGCACAGAGGCATTAACAGATGCATCACTGCGAATGTTTGTCCCATCGTGCAGAATGGTGACAGACGTATCAATTGTTTGTTTCGAGGTCGAGGTGCTTTCAGCCTTGCTTTCATCCTGAAGCAAACTTTTATAAACCCAGCCAGTATTGCCTGAAAATTGGATTTTAACCCAATCCCCATTCTCTGCAACTATATGTATGACAGTACCTTCTGCCAATTTTCCGATGACTTCTCCATTCAAGGAAGCCGTGTCCCGAACGTTAATATCGTTCTCACTAACAACAGCTGTTGTGTCATCTTGTGAGATCTCTGTTGGGGCTTGAGTTGTTGCTGATGAAATATATTCACTGTTTACCCAGCCTGTTCCTGATTGTGACTGTATCTTTGTCCAATTCCCTTCATTTGAAAGGATTGTAACAGTCATATCCTTATTAAGTGTCGTAATAACCTGATAATCAGTGCCTGGTCCTTTACGAAGTCTAATACCACCCTCTGTTATCGTTCCGCTACTGCCTTCACTTACATTGGATACAGCCTGCTCGTCCATATCATTAGAACCATCAGATTTAGTGACTAAATAGGCTGCCACCCAGCCAACTTGCCCATTTCCCATATCAATCTTTAACCAATCTCCATTGTCTGTTACGACCTTGTAGTTTGTGCCTCTTTCCATTTTTCCTTTAATCGCGTCTTCAAGACTTGGGCCTTCTCTTATATTAAGGACTGTCGCCGATTGAACGGTTTGACTGCTTTCTGCATGAGCTTCTAATGCAGGCAGGAGCATAAGCAGCAAAATGGGAATAATCCACTGTCGTTTCTTTATCATCTGGAAGCTTATTCCTCCTTTCCAATTTAAAGAGCTATTTCATTTGCATTTTAATACATTTCTCTGTAAGGTGACAATCTCCTTTGATAACTTTTCTCTTTTTCTTTTCAATTTTAGACAATAAATATAACATATAATGAAAATTTTTTTTACTCATGGGGATAATAATAGAAATTACGAAGAAAAAGGGTGAAAACGATGAGATTTGGTGAAAAAAGCCTAAAAACGCATGATGTTAACTCGAAATTACTCGGTATTGATTTTCATGATTTTATTGAAAAGGAAGCATATTCTACTGCTGTTGAGCTTGCTTCTGAATTTGGCTTATCTGTGGGAGATGCAAAAAAACTGAAGAAGCAGGTTGGCAGATATTAAGAAAGTGCACAGTAATTGACTATTGACAATCAATTGAACTCTTATTATTATTAATTAAATAATAAGGGATAAATAAAAAAAGCCAATGAGGGAGAAAAGTAGTTAGGATTCACATGGAAAGAGAGGAAATGCCACAGGCTGGGAGCATTTCTGCATGCTGACTTAATGAATGAACACTCCGTAGGTTTTCTTCTGAACATGTTTTTAATAGACATTATTAGGTATGAAACGTTAGCAGGCGTTAACTGCAAAGTGGAAGATGCATTTCTTTATTGCAATGTATTTCTTCAATTAGGGTGGCACCACGGGATACAAATCTCGTCCCTTGTATATGTTTTGATATACAAGGGGCGGGATTTTTTTGTTTGTTTTTTTCCTAGAGTGTGCCCCGATAATCCTATACATAGGCTATAACAGGAGGGTAAAACCATGCAAATAAATATTCCAAGAGGTACGCAAGATATTCTGCCAGGCACAGTAGAAAAATGGCAATATATCGAAAATCGTATTAAAGATCTTTGCGATCGTTTTCAGTATAACGAAATAAGAACACCAATCTTTGAACATACTGAGCTGTTTTTGCGCAGTGTTGGAGATACAACAGATATTGTGACAAAGGAAATGTACACATTTGAGGACAGAGGCGAAAGAAGCCTGACTTTAAGACCAGAAGGAACAGCTTCTGTAGTCCGCTCATTTGTAGAAAATAAAATGTTTGGTTTGCCATCACAGCCAGTTAAGCTTTTCTATTTAGGGCAAATGTTCCGTTATGAACGCCCACAGGCAGGCAGATTCCGCCAATTCGTTCAGTTTGGAGTAGAAGCAATCGGTAGTAAAGATCCAGCGATCGATGCGGAAGTAATGGCACTAGCCTATTCCGTTTATGAATCACTTGGGCTGTCAAAATTGAAGCTTGTTGTTAACAGCCTTGGAGACAAGGAAAGCAGGCTTGCACACAGAGAAGCGCTGATGGGCCACTTTAGCCCAAGCATCGGTGAATTCTGTAAGGATTGCCAAAGTCGTCTTGAAAAGAACCCGATGAGAATCCTTGATTGTAAAAAAGACCATGATCATCCGTTAATGAAGTCGGCTCCATCCATTCTTGAATATTTAAATGAGGATTCCAAGCAATACTTTGAAAAAGTACAAGCTTATTTAACTGCCTTGAATATTCCTTATGAAGTGGATTCTAATCTTGTCAGAGGACTAGATTACTATAACCACACTGCATTTGAAATTATGAGTGAAGCAGAAGGATTTGGAGCGATTACGACATTATGCGGAGGCGGTCGCTACAATGGGCTAACAGAAGAGCTTGGCGGTCCGGAAGCACCTGGTATCGGCTTTGCGATGAGCTTAGAAAGATTACTTGCTGCATTACAGGCAGAAGGAATTGAATTGCCAATCGAAAAGAAAATTGATTGCTATCTTGTTGCATTAGGTGAGGAAGCGAAGGATTATACAGTCGGGCTTCTAAATGAATTGCGCAAAGCAGGATTTTCTGCAGAAAGAGATTACTTGGACAGAAAAGTAAAAGGGCAATTTAAAGCAGCAGATCGCTTGCAAGCTAAGTTTGTCGCAATATTAGGGGAAGATGAGCTGAAAGAAAACAAAATCAATGTGAAGAGCCAGGAGACTGGTGAACAAAAACAAGTAAATCTGGATCATTTAGCGGCGGCTTTAAAGGATTTTCAGAGCTATTAATAGATAAGGGAAACTTAAAGGAGGATAAATATGTTTGGTAGAACGTATTATTGTGGTGAAGTACCAGAAAAGGCTATTGGCGAAAAAGTTAGTTTAAAGGGCTGGGTTCAAAAAAGACGTGATTTAGGTGGATTGATTTTCATTGATTTACGTGACCGTACGGGCGTCGTGCAAATTGTGTTTAACCCTGAAATAAATAAAGAAGCGCTTGAGGTTGCAGAAAAAGTAAGAAACGAGTTTGTTTTAGATATTAAAGGAACTGTTGTTGCAAGGCAGGAAGGAACTATTAATGAAAACCTGTCAACAGGAAAAGTAGAAATCGTAGTTGATGAGATTTCGATTCTTAATGAAGCAAAAACACCTCCATTCACTATTTCTGACAAAACAGATGTGGCAGAGGAAGTTCGCTTAAAGTATCGCTACTTGGATTTCAGAAGACCAGTTATGTTTGAAACATTGAAAATGCGTCATCAAGTAACAAAAATCATGAGAGACTTTTTAGATAGCGAAGGATTCTTGGACATTGAAACACCAATTCTGACGAAGAGTACTCCAGAGGGAGCAAGAGATTATCTTGTGCCAAGCCGTGTGCATCCAAATGAATTCTACGCATTACCGCAATCGCCGCAGCTTTTCAAGCAGCTGTTGATGGTTGGCGGAATTGAGCGCTACTACCAAATTGCTCGCTGCTTCCGTGATGAGGATTTACGTGCAGATCGTCAGCCAGAATTCACACAGCTGGACATTGAAACTAGCTTTGTGAGTCAGGAAGACATCATGAATATGATGGAAAATATGATGGTAACAATTATGCGTGAAGTAAAAGGAATCGATGTTCCTGCACCATTCCCAAGAATGCCTTACGATGAAGCAATGGCAAGATACGGTTCTGATAAGCCTGACACAAGATTTGACATGGAGCTAACAGACCTTTCTGAAATCGTGAAAGACTCTAGCTTTAAGGTTTTTGCAGCAGCTGTTGAATCAGGCGGCCAAGTGAAAGCAATCAATGTAAAACAAGCGAGTGATAAATACTCTCGTAAGGACATCGACGCTTTAACAGATTTCGTGAAGGTTTATGGTGCAAAAGGATTAGCTTGGTTGAAGGCAGAGGAAGACGGTTTGAAAGGACCTATCTCTAAATTCATTTCTGAGGAAGAGCAAAAAGCATTTGAAGCAGCACTTTCCATTGAAAGTGGAGATTTATTGCTGTTTGTAGCAGATAAAGCAAATGTTGTCGCAGATTCATTAGGTGCACTTCGTCAAAAATTGGCGAAAGAACTGAACCTAATTGACCCAGACAAGTTCAATTTCCTATGGGTGACAGATTGGCCGTTGTTCGAATATGATGAAGAAGAAAATCGTTTCTATGCGGCACACCATCCATTCACAATGCCAAAAAGAGAGGATATCGAACTGCTTGATTCTAATCCTAAGGCTGTCAAAGCACAAGCATATGATATCGTATTGAATGGTTATGAGCTTGGTGGTGGATCACTTCGTATTTTCGAAAAGGATATCCAAGAAAAAATGTTCAGTATGCTAGGCTTCTCAAAAGAAGAGGCTTATGAGCAATTTGGCTTCTTGTTAGAAGCATTTGAATACGGGACACCACCACATGGCGGAATCGCAATTGGCTTAGACAGACTTATCATGCTGCTGTCTGGCAGAACGAATCTTCGTGACACAATTGCATTCCCGAAAACAGCAAGCGCAAGCTGCTTACTTACAGATGCACCTGGCGAAGTTTCTCAAAGCCAGCTTGATGATTTGCATCTTGCCCTTAAAGCACCGAAACAAAACGACTGATTGAAAAGAGGCTGGGTCATAAGTATGTGAATCAGCGTAAAGACCGAACTACTTAATCAACTATTGATTAGATAGTTCGGTTTTTTGTTTTTAGTTTAAATACAAAAAATTAGAAAATTTTAGTGGAATGGAGCGGAGGCCACTCGACTACTAAGGGAAATAGAGGACGCTTTAGACCCCACAGGCGAAGACGAGGAGGCTCCATTCCTCCCCGCGGAAAGCGCAAGGACGAGCGCGCAATGAAACGAACTAACTTTAACTCAGCATTCTATTTAGACACAACCTTCATTTTTCAAATTTAGTTGTAATTCTATTATTCGTGTTTAGAAAGCTTATCTTTTGTTTGGTCTCAGCCTCTTTTTCCTTTATACTCAAATCGGTCTAGGGCTAGAACCTGTCTACATTTTATGTTATAGTACAAAAGGGTTTAAGAGTAGATAATACTAGAAATCATAAATAGATATAAAGGAATTGCCAATTCCTGTTTGACGGTAAATCTAATAATGGAGTTGAAGAAATAGATGTTGCACCAATTTTCAAGAAATGAATTAGCAATTGGCACTGAGGGATTAGAAAAGTTAAAAAACAGCACTGTTGCAGTACTGGGCATAGGGGGAGTAGGCTCCTTTTCTGCGGAGGCTTTAGCTCGTTCCGGTGTCGGCAAATTGATTTTGATTGATAAGGATGATGTTGATATCACGAATGTCAATCGCCAAGTAATTGCACTATTATCAACTGTAGGACGCCCGAAAGTAGATATAATGAAGGAACGTATTGCTGATATTAATCCAGAGTGCGAAGTGATTGCGTTGAAAATGTTTTATACGGAAGAAACGTATGAAGAAATTTTTGCATACGGTTTAGACTATGTTGTTGATGCGTCTGATACAATTTCCTATAAAATTCATTTGATGAAGGAATGCTTAACAAGAAATATTCCCATCATTTCCAGCATGGGTGCAGCAAATAAAATGGACCCAACTCGTTTCCAGATTGCTGACATCAGCAAGACGCATACAGATCCAATTGCTAAAGTAGTTCGTCTTCGTTTGCGAAAAGAAGGCATACGCAAAGGAATTAAAGTGGTATTCTCTGATGAGAGCCCGATTGTTATTAGGGAGGATGTTCGTAAAGTGGTCGGCAAAGATAATGCACCAATTCGTAAGGCAAAAATGCCTCCATCTTCGAATGCATTTGTCCCTTCTGTTGCTGGCTTGATTATGGCAAGTCACGTTGTAAAAGAATTGTTAGGCGATATTAAAATAGTACGTGTTAACGACTAATAAGTGAAAAGCCCAGGCTGGGAGCAGCCTGGGTTTTTGTATGTTAAATAGCTGGCTTAAATTGACAAATTACCTATTGCTTATGGAAATGTATTAGTGTACTATTTTGATAGTACACTAATACATTTATTCGGGGAGATATATATGAACGCTTTTAAGGGCTTATTGAGAAAGGATATAAAGATTTCTATCGGCTATTTTTACACGATTATGATTTTTATGGTCATAGCTTTTGCTGCAGGTTGGCTATTTTCCAACTATTACGATACCCGCATGCTTGTTGGAGTGATTTCGTTTGCTTTAATCATTGCACATGTTATTTATTTACCTGGATCGCTGTTGACATCTCTTAATATGGAAGGGAAAACACAATTATGGCTTCATAATCCGCAAAGCAGTGCGAAATTATTGCTGTCAAAGCTGACAGCCTGTTCCTTGCTGTCTGTGTGCTCGACTATCCTCATCACGATTATTACGATTATCAGTATTGCTTCGTTAGCAGAGTTCAACGAGATGTTCTCTACTGGTGATATTGTCATGATTGCTGTTGCAATTTGGGTGCTATCGTTTTATATCAGCATTTGGGTCCTATTTTATTGGACTGTTTATCATAGTATCGCGAGAGTTCAAGCTTTAAAAAAACTCCGCTGGCTTGTTCTTATTGCAATCTGGTATTTATGGGAAATGTTAACTGGGTTATTCGGGAAAATTAGTTTTGTTCAAGCTTTAAAAGACAAATGGATGTTGAATATAGGAAACGTATTTCATATGGAAACAGGGGCAAATTCCTTCCAAGCCAGCTTTGAAATGATGGATATATCCATATTTGTTCTTGCTGGCTATTGTTTGACAGCAATTCTGCTCTTCTGGCTTTCTTCTTGGGCTTTAGACAAGAAAGTGGAGGTGTAAGGTGAATGTCTGATGACTTTAAAGCATCAAGGCCAATATATATGCAAATTGTTGATAAAATCATGCAGCAAATTGCAAGACAGGAGCTGAAAGAGGGGCAAAAGCTTCCTTCTGTTAGAGAAATGGCCATTGAGTCAGGAGTAAATCCAAATACAATCCAAAGAACCTACAGTGAGTTGGAGAGGATGCATATTGTGGAAACGAAAAGAGGACAGGGGACATTCATCACGGATAAAAGGGAAGTGCTGGAGGAAGTGAAGAAAAAACTGCAGTTTGATATTGTCGACAGGTTTATTGCGAATATGAAGGAGCTTGGCATGTCTGAGGAAGAACTGATAGCAGAACTGACGCAGCATTTGAACAGAAGAAAGGAGGGAAAGTCTTGATTTTATTTCAAAAAGTCACCAAAAAATACGGGAAAGAAACAGCCTTACAAGACATTGATTTCACCTTCGAACAAGGCAAGATATACGGACTGGTCGGAGCTAATGGGAGTGGGAAATCAACTACCCTGAAAATGATTGCAGGACTTGTCCAGCCAACCTCAGGAAGTGTAAGTGTCAACGGCAAAAAAGCGAATCGGAAAATCGCTGCTGACGTTTCTTATTTAACCGAATTAGATATGTTTTACGAAGGTTTTACTGTATTAGATATGCTTGAGTTTTCCGCCTCGCAATTTCAGGATTTAAATATGGAAACAGCTTATGAACTTATAAGCTATATGGCGCTCGATAAAGATAAAAAAATCAAAGAGCTGTCTAAAGGAAACAGAGGAAGATTAAAGCTTGTTATCAGCTTAAGCAGGAAGGTGCCTGTGTTATTGCTTGATGAACCATTTTCAGGGTTAGATCCGATGGTTAGAGAGTCAATTGTAAAGGGCTTGCTTCATTATATTGATTTTGACAGACAAACTGTCATCATTGCCACACATGAGATTGCCGAGATTGAACCGCTTTTGGATGATGTGGTTGTCATAAATCAAGGTCATTTCGCAGCACATTTTCATGTGGAAACACTTAGAGAACAATATGGACTTTCTGTTGTTGAGTGGATGAGAGAAAATATTAAGCAGTTATAGAGAGGGGAGCTAGTATGGCAAGTGTTGTAGAACTGAAAGATGTTTCAAAAATCATTAAAGGCAGGAAAATCATCGACCGTTTAAGCTTCAATGTCGAAGAGGGAGAAGTGTTTGGCTTTCTTGGCCCAAATGGTGCAGGGAAAACGACAACAATCCGTATGATTGTAGGACTTATCAGCATGTCTGACGGAGATATTTTTATTTGTGGCAATAGTGTCAAAAAAGATTTCGAAAAGGCAGTTCAGCATGTTGGTGCAATCGTGGAGAATCCGGAAATGTATAAATTTCTGTCTGGCTATGATAATTTGGTGCACTATGGGCGGATGATAAAAGGAGTTAGTAAAGCAAAGATAGCAGAGGTTGTCGAGCTTGTTGGCCTTACCGACAGAATCAATGACAAGGTCAAAACGTATTCACTTGGTATGAGACAAAGGCTAGGGCTTGCCCAAAGCTTATTGCATGACCCTAAAGTCCTTATCCTTGATGAGCCGACGAACGGCCTTGATCCTGCAGGAATAAGAGAGATTCGTGATCATTTAAGAATGCTTGCAAGAGACAGAGGAATGGCTGTTATTGTTTCCAGTCATCTGTTATCAGAAATGGAAATGATGTGTGACAGAATCGGTATTATCCAGCAAGGCAAGCTTGTGGATGTTCAGCTTGTGAAGGATTTTGTCAGCAATGCAGAAAAGCTGTATGAGCTGGAACTGGACCGTTTGGATGATGCGATCAATTTAATCACCGAGCATTTGCCAGGTATAAACCTTACAAAAAGTGATTCTTGCCTGGAGGTACCGGTTAAAAAAGAGCAAGTTCCTGAACTGGTCAAACTACTTGCGAGCCATGATATTTCTATATTTGGAATAAGAGAGATATCGAAAACACTCGAAGATAGATTCTTAGAAGTGACCAATGAGAAGGGGGAGTTATAATGCTGCAGCTGCTTCAGAATGAATGGATGAAAATATGGAAGCGCACTGCCACACATGTAATGGTCGTATTATTGCTGCTGAGTTCAATAGCGATCGGTGCTATAACTAAATATCAGGAGTATGGCTTGTCAGTCCCTGATAATGAAAATTGGAAGCAGGGCCTCGAGCTTGAGACCAAGGAATATCAAAAACAGCTTGATGATGGAACAGTTGACCCAACTTCCATTGACTACACTAGACAACAGATTGCTATTAACAAATACAGGATAGAGCATAATATCTCAACGAATGTAGATTATTCGGCATGGGACTTTGTGTCAGATACTACAGAGCTTATTTCCTTTGCAGGCTTGTTTACCATTATCATTGCTGCAGGAATTGTCGCAAATGAGTTTACATGGGGGACGGTGAAGCTGCTGCTTATCCGCCCGATAAGCAGAGCAAAAATATTATTGTCTAAATATTTGACAGTATTGCTGTTTGGTATTTGCCTGCTTTTCATTTTGTTTGTTTTTTCTATACTACTTGGAGGAATATTATTCGGTTTCCCTGACACTCATACTCCTTATTTGAATTATCATGATGGAGCTGTTACAGAACAAAACATGATTGTGCATTTGTTAATATCATACGGACTCAACTCTATTAGTTTATTAATGATAACAACAATGGCATTTATGATTTCAAGTGTCTTCCGAAACAGCTCCCTTGCTGTTGGAATCTCGATTTTTCTTATGTTTATGGGCAGCACGGTCACATTTATGCTTGCAACAAAGTTTGAATGGGCAAAGTACATCTTATTTGCCAATACAGATCTAAGCCAATATTTTGAAGGTGCACCAATAGTTCAAGGAATGACGATGACATTCTCCATTATTATGCTTTGCGTGTATTTTTTGATTTTCCATCTTCTTGCATTTTTAGTGTTCAAGAAAAGAGATGTAGCTGCATAAGTAGTCTAAGAGCGGATGGCTGATGCCATTCCGCTTTTTTGTTTTAAAGTCTAAACTTTTCGTTTCCGCATGAGATTGCGATATAATAGTTAATAAAGAAGTGCGACAAAAGGTGTGAGTACAGTGAATGGAGAACCATTAGCATATCGAATGAGACCAACGACAATTGATGAGGTTGTCGGGCAACAGGATATAATCGGTAACCAAACAAGCTTATATAAAATGATTAAAAACGGCTATGTACCATCCATGCTTTTATATGGTGAGCCTGGTATAGGAAAAACCTCCATTGCCTTTGCGATTGCGGGTACAACAAGCTTGCCCTTTATTGCTTTAAATGCAACGACTGCAGGCAAAAAAGATGTGGAAGCAGTTGTGGACGAAGCAAGGCTGACAGGCAAGGTGCTGCTTTTTCTTGATGAGATTCATCGTTTTAATAAAGCCCAGCAGGATTATTTGCTTCCACATGTGGAAAGAGGAGATATCGTTTTGATTGGGGCAACAACAGAAAACCCTTATCACGATGTGAATCCCGCGATCAGAAGCCGATGTGGCCAGATCAAGCAGCTAAAAAGATTGACAGATTCAGATATTGAGGAGCTGCTCACACGAGCAATCAAGGAAGAACGCGGCCTTGGCAGTTTTGCTATTGAGATTACGGATGAACAAATTAAAAAAATTGCACAAGGGACAAATGGGGACGCAAGAAAATCTCTCACCCTTTTAGAATCAATCGTCTACTCTTCTGACAAGAAAGATGGCAAATTTATTATAAAAGACGAGATGGTTGAGTCGATGATTGAAAAAGTCGGTGTGTATGGAGATAAGAAGGGCTCCCATTTCTACAATTTACTGTCAAGCCTGCAAAAAAGCATTCGTGGCAGCGATGTTGATGCTGCTCTTTATTATTTGGCCCATTTGCTCGAAACTGGTGATCTTGTGGCAGTCAACAGAAGACTGCTTGTTATCGCCTACGAGGATATTGGACTAGCCAAAACGTCTGTCGGCAATAATGTCCTTGCTGCTGTTACAGCCAGCGAACGGCTTGGCCTTCCTGAAGCAAGAATTCCATTATCTGTTGCTGTTGTGGAAATGTGCTTGTCCTCTAAATCAAATGCCGCATACAAAGCACTTGATGCAGCAATAGCTGATGTAAGAAGCGGCAATGTCGGGGATATCCCGATGCATCTTCGTGACGGTCATTATGCCGGGAGTAAGGTGCTAGGACATGTAGGATATGTATATCCCCATGATTATCCAATCGGTACGTTCGGCGGCTGGGTTAATCAGGACTATTTACCAGATAAGCTAAAGGGAACAAAGTATTATGAGCCGACAGAGGCAGGAGAAGAGAAAAAGCTTAAGGCTATTTATGAACGGTTAGCAGGATTCCGGACAGATAGCGGGAAAAAACAATAAGGGAAGTGCAGCAGTATTGAAGATGGACAAAATAGAGCTTCTTCACTTAAAGATGCCTTTGCTTCATCCGTTTGAGACAAGCTTCGGCAGACTGACAGAAAAGGATTTCTATCTAATAAAAATGTTCAGTGGCGAGCATATTGGCTATGGAGAGTCTGTTGCTATGCCTAATCCAGGGTATACAGAAGAAACTACGGGGACTTCCGCCTATATGATGGAGGAATTTTTAATTCCGCTCCTTTTTAAAAATAAGATAAATCATCCGGACGATGTTTCTGCCATTTTTTCGCCAATCAGAAGAAATAATATGGCAAAAGCCGCATTAGAAGGTGCGGTTTGGGACCTTTATAGCAAAAAAAGAAAAATATCACTTGCACATGCTCTTGGGGGAACAAGAGAGAGTATTGATGTTGGTGTGAGCATCGGTATCCAAAAGTCAATCGATGATCTTCTTCTCAAAATAGAAGGGTACTTATCAGAGGGCTATAAAAAAATCAAAGTTAAGATTAAGCCAGGCTATGATTTGGAGCCATTGACTAAAATCAGAGAAAAATTCGGGATTAATATTCCGCTTATGGCGGATGCGAACTCGGCTTATTCTCTCGAGGATTTGGACCATTTAAAGAAATTGGATCCCTTAAAGCTATTGATGATCGAACAGCCCTTGGCATTTGATGATATGCTTGACCACGCAGTCTTGCAAAAACAGCTGGACACACCCATCTGTTTGGATGAAAGCATCTGTTCAGCAGAAGATGCTCGTAAAGCGATTGAGCTTGATAGCTGCAGAATCATCAATTTAAAAATTGGCCGTGTCGGTGGTTTGACAGAAGCAAAAAAAATTCATGATTTATGCCAAAAAAACAATATCCCTGTCTGGTGTGGCGGGATGCTTGAAGCAGGTGTCGGCAGAGCGCATAATATTGCCATAACCTCTCTTTCAAACTTTACGATTGCCGGTGATACATCGGCATCAGACCGTTATTGGCAGGAGGATATTATCCAGCCTGAGGTACAAATGTCTGCCCCAGGAAAAATAGCTGTTCCGACAAGTGCCGGAATCGGTTATGAATTAAACGAGCAAGTAATTAAAAAGTACATGATTGGAAAAAAGATATATACTAATGACATATAATACTTTTAGGTTAGCAGGAAATAACACAATCTTTTCTTTTAGAAGATTGTGCACGTTTAAAATACAGAATATTCGGTACATGCAGCATCGAACAAGGAGACGGAGGATAAATAGTTGAAAGAGAAAGTACATGAATGGGTTGACAAAAAAGCAGCAGAAATGAAAAAAATGTATCATTATTTGCATGAGCATGCAGAAATCAGCTGGGAGGAGAAGGAAACAACTACATTTATTTGTAAGCAGCTTGATGCACTCGACATACCGTATAAGACATTTTCTGACCAGACAGGAGCAGTCGGTTTATGGGGAAATGGCAAAGGTCCGACAATTGGTGTGCGTACAGATATGGATGCATTATGGCAAAATGTGAACGGTACATGGAAAGCGAACCATTCCTGCGGACATGATGCACATATGACAATCGTGCTTTTTACCCTTAAGTGCTTAAAGGAATTAGGCGTTGAGCCAAAGGGAATGATTAAAAGCTTCTTCCAGCCGGCAGAGGAAAAAGGAGCTGGAGCACTTTCATTCGTACATAAAAACCTTTTGGATGATGTTGATTATTTATTGGGACTTCATCTGCGACCAATTCAAGAAATGAGGTTTAATGAAGCATCACCTGCCATTTATCACGGAGCAGCTGCTTCCTTTAAAGGGCGAATTTACGGATTGCAGGCACATGCTGCACGTTATCATTTGGGGATAAATGTTATTGACAGTCTAACTTCCATCAATATGGCAATACGTTCTATTCCGCTAAATCCAATCATACCTGCATCTGCAAAAATGACGTTTGTTCAAGGTGGAGGGAAAAGCTTTAATATTATCCCTGATTATGCAGAGTTTGGTATTGATGTGCGTGCGCAAACGAATGAAGCAATGGATCAGCTTATCGATCAATTAAAGAGAAGTATTTATCATGCAGGAGAAGCGAATGGTGCAAAGGTGGAGCTTGAGCTTCTGTCAGAAATGCCTGCTGCAAGTAATAATGCGCTGATGGAAGAAGTAGTGTCAGCAAGCATAAAAGAAGTGCTTGGAGAAAAAGGGTTAGTTTCTCCTCCAGTCACACCAGGTGGAGAGGATTTTCATTTTTATCCGAAAAGCATGAAGCATCTTAAAGCGACAATGATTGGACTAGGAACAGACCTTAAGCCAGGGCTCCATCACCCTAATATGTCATTTGAGCTGGACAGCTTAGTGAATGGGGTAAAAATAATGGCATTAAGCGTATTAAGGCTGAATGGAGATATAGAATAATACAATTGGCAGCTTACAAATGGAGGCTGCCTTTTTGCCATACAAGAGAAATAATTTTAAAAGAAATGCACATAAAGGCATGGATTATCAAAAAAAAATGCAGAAATATGATATCCTATTGAATAGATAGGATATAACATAATTATAATGGAAAGTATCTAACTTGTGATGCAAGCGGCATACAGACAAAAATATGTTATAATGAATGTTCGAATTGCTGCGGATTAACGTAAATATGTAAAGGTGGATAATAATATGGGTGCCTTATTGAAAGCAAGAAAGCTCACATGGCGAACGGTAATATTTATTGTCGGCCTGCTTATTATGTCATTTGGAATTGTCCTTTTAATTAAAGCAGATTTAGGATCTGCACCATGGGATGTACTAAACATCGGCTTATTTTACCAACTTGGGTTAACGATCGGAAGCTGGACGATAATAGTCGGCTTTTTTGTCCTTTTTGTCAGTGCTGTTCTGTCTAAAACAATCCCGAAAGCCGGCGCATTTCTTAATATGCTGCTAGTGGGGCTTTTTATTGATTTGTTTTTGCTTATGCCGTTTATGAAGACACCAGAAGCACTATTTGGTAGAGGTGTAATGTTTTTACTAGGCTTAGTCATTATGGCGTATGGCATGGGCTTATATATTTCCGCTAAACTCGGAGCAGGTCCGAGGGACAGTCTAATGCTTGTTTTATCACAAAGGCTTGGGATGAGTATTTCCACGACAAGATTTATTATGGAGGCAATTGTGCTTTTTTCAGGATGGCTGATGGGCGGACCTGTTTTTTGGGGCACAGTGGTTTATGCCATTATCATTGGAAAAATAGCTGGCATTAGTATCCCGCAATGCCAAAGCTGGACAGATATGCTGTTGGCGAAAGTTCAAAAATCACATCAATTAAATAAAAAAATTGTAAATAATAGGAGTGCAGATATATGAAAATCTCAACAAAGGGCCGTTACGGCTTAACAATTATGATGGAATTAGCAAAAAAGCATGGAGAAGGCCCAATTTCTTTGAAGTCAATTGCCCAAACGAATGATTTGTCTGAACATTATTTAGAGCAGCTTGTCGCGCCGCTTCGAAACGCAGGCTATGTTCGCAGCATTAGAGGAGCATATGGAGGGTATGTGCTTGGCGATGATCCAAAAAACATCACTGCCGGAGATATCATTCGTACATTAGAAGGGCCAATTAGCCCTGTTGAAGGAATCGAGGATGAGGAGCCTGCCAAAAAAGCTCTTTGGATGAAAATCCGTGATGCGGTCAAGGACGTGCTTGATTCTACTACAATAGAGGATTTGGCGAACCATAAAGAAGAAGGCGATTCTGAATCCTACATGTTCTATATTTAAGTGGTGCTAAAAGCTAAAAGCAAATAGTTGGCAAGTATTTGACTATCCTATTACTATAAGGTAGTTGGATTTTTAGAATAATAAATTTCAGTAGGTGAAGATGTTGGAACATATATATGTGGATCATGCGGCAACATCGCCGATGCATCCAAAAGTTATTGAAAAAATGCATGAAGTAATGCAGCAAGCTTATGGTAACCCTTCAAGTATCCATACATTCGGACGACAAGCCCGAAAAATTATTGATAATGCGAGAAACAGTCTTGCTGCGAGCATCGGGGCACAAGAAACGGAAATTATTATTACAAGCGGCGGGACCGAAGCAGACAATCATGCAATATTCGGTGTAGCAGACAGCTACCAGCATAAGGGCAAGCATATTATTACAACTGAAATTGAGCATCATGCCGTACTAATTGCCTGTCAGGAGCTGGAGAAGAAGGGCTTTGATGTCACATATCTACCAGTTAATGAATTTGGTGTTATTGATCTTGATGTGTTGAAAAGGGAATTAAGAGACGATACTATTCTTGTAACAATTATGTATGGAAACAATGAGGTCGGAGCAATCCAGCCTATCACAGAAATAGGGGAGTTGCTAGTAAACCATCAAGCACTTTTCCATACAGATGCAGTCCAAGCATATGGTGTAGAGGATATTGATGTGAAGAAGCAGCATATTAATCTGTTGTCCGTCTCCTCGCACAAAATCAACGGACCAAAAGGGATTGGCTTTCTCTATTTAGAGAACGGCATCCAGCTTTCACCGCGTTTATTTGGCGGTGAACAGGAAAGAAAACGTAGAGCTGGAACGGAAAATGTTCCAGCATTAGCAGCCTTCCAGCTCGCAGCAGAGATTGCTATTTCTGAGAGACTGGAAAAAAGGCAAAAGTACGAAGCATATAAAAATATACTCGTTCAAATCTTGAAGGAACACAAAATTGAGTTCCAGCAAAACGGATTAGTTGAAAATACACTGCCACATGTTTTAAACTTAAGCTTTCCTGGAACAAATGTAGAGGCCTTGCTCGTCAATCTTGACTTGGCTGGAATTGCCGCATCAAGCGGTTCTGCTTGTACAGCAGGCTCCATCGATCCTTCTCATGTGCTTGTGAGCATGTATGGGGAGAATTCGGAAAGGACGAAAAACTCTATTCGATTTAGCTTCGGGTTATACAATACAGAAGAACAGATCAAGCATGTCGGAAGCGAGCTGTCAAAAATCGTGCAAAGGTTGACAGCCAAATAAATCCGTTTATTTGAACTGTACTCTTCTTAGATAGATGGACTTAGAAATACTGGGGGGAATGAAATGGAAAAAGCACCAAAAGATACACGCGTAGTTGTCGGCATGTCAGGAGGAGTTGATTCCTCTGTTGCTGCATTGCTTCTTAAAGAGCAAGGCTATGACGTTATCGGAATATTTATGAAGAACTGGGACGATACGGACGAATTCGGTGTTTGTACAGCGACAGAGGATTATGAAGATGTTATTCGTGTCTGCAATCAGTTGGGCATTCCGTATTATGCCGTTAACTTCGAAAAGCAGTATTGGGATAAAGTTTTCACTTATTTCCTTGATGAATATAAGGCTGGCAGAACACCAAATCCTGATGTAATGTGCAACAAAGAAATTAAGTTTAAGGCATTTTTAGAGCATGCCATGAATCTTGGCGCAGACTATTTGGCTACAGGTCATTATGCACAAGTTGTGCGCGAGGACGGTAAAGTTCGCATGTTAAGAGGTAAGGACGATAATAAGGACCAAACTTATTTTCTTAACCAATTAACAGAAGAGCAGTTAAGTAAGGTAATGTTCCCAATTGGCGGTATGGAAAAGTCAAAGGTACGTGAGCTTGCTGCTGCAGCGAACCTGGCAACTGCAACGAAAAAGGACAGTACAGGTATTTGCTTTATTGGTGAACGTAACTTCAAAGAATTTTTAAGTGGATATTTGCCTGCACAAAAAGGCAATATGGAAACATTTGATGGCAAGGTTGTCGGCAAACATGATGGGTTAATGTACTATACAATCGGGCAAAGACATGGATTAGGTATCGGTGGAAGCGGAGACCCATGGTTTGTTATTGGCAAGGACTTAGCAAGAAATGTATTATATGTTGGCCAAGGCTTCCATCACGAAATGCTCTATTCAGACAGCATTATCGCTGACAATGTAAGCTGGGTTTCAACAGATGAAACTTCAAAAACATTTGAATGTACAGCTAAATTCCGTTATCGCCAACCAGATAATAAAGTGACAGTCGAAATATTAGACGGTTCAAAAGTGAAAGTAACCTTCCATGAGCCAATTCGTGCGGTTACTCCAGGACAAGCTGTTGTCTTCTATCAAGGAGAGGAATGCCTTGGCGGAGGAACAATTGACAAAGTGTTCCGTAACAACGAACAGTTGACATATGTAGGCTAAAGAAACAGAGAAACTAAATAACGCACAACTTTCGTTAAGAGGTGGTGCGTTGAGTTAGTTTCTCTTTTTTTTAGAAAGAGTGAGGCTGGTGAATTGGAAGATTTCCATAGGGCCAAAATATGCTATACTTTTAGTGAAGAAACGGAGTGTGTTAATTGTGGAGACAAATCAATTAGGTATTAAATATATGCAAGAGGGTAAATGGGAAGAAGCAGCAAAAATCTTCATGGAAGAAATCGAGAAAGATCCGGGCAATGCTGTATCCTATGTGAATTTTGGCAATGTGCTGTCCGCATTAGGCGATTTAGATAGAGCGATAACATTTTACAAAAAAGCAATGGAAATAGATCCTGAAATGGCTGCTGCTTACTATAGTGCAGGAACTGTTTATTTTGAACAAGACGAGCTTGAGTCAGCTAAAGCAATGTTTGAGGAAGCATTAGCAAAAGGACTTGAATCAAGCGATAATTATTTCATGCTTGGCATGGTTTATATCGGGATGGAAAAACCGGTGCTTGCCATCCCATTTTTGCAGCGTGCTGTTGAATTGAACGGTGAAGATGCAGAGGCTTTGTTCCAGCTTGGCTTATGTCTTGCACAAGGTCAATATTTAGACGAAGCGACAGAAAAGTTTTTAAGCTGTATTGAGCTGGACCCAGAGCATGCTGATGCCTATTACAATCTCGGTGTTGCATACGGGTTTAAGGAACAGGAAGAAAAGGCCTTGGAGATGTTTAATAAAGCCTTAGAAATCCAGCCTGATCACCAGCTTGCACTAATGGGTAAGCAAATCATCGGAGGCTAAAAAATTACGAAAATTCAAGGAAGGGGGGAGAATAATTGGAAGAGCAAAATTCACTGGATCTGTTCGCAGAACAAGGCAAATACGTGAAAGGACGTCATCTTGTTACAATATTTCATAATGAAGAAAACCTTTATACTGTGCTTAGAATAAGGGTGGATGAAACAAATGATAATTATGAAGATAAGGAAGCGGTTGTCACTGGGTATTTGCCAAAGATGCATGAGAATGATACATACACATTCTTTGGTGAATTTAAAGACCATCCTCGATTTGGACTGCAGTTCCAGGTTTCCTCTTTTCGTAAAGAGATGCCACAGACTAAACAAGGTGTTATTACTTATTTGTCCAGTGAGCTGTTTAAAGGAATCGGCCAAAAAACAGCAGAAAATATTGTCGAGTCTTTAGGAGAAAATGCCATTGCAAAAATCTTAAATGAACCATCCCTGTTAGACTCTGTTCCAAAACTTCCTCCGGACAAGGCAAAAGCACTTTATGATACGCTTATGCAAAACCAAGGGCTGGAGCAAGCGATGATTTCATTAAACCAATATGGCTTTGGGCCACAGCTTTCCATGAAGATTTATCAGACATATAAGGACAATACGCTGGAAATTATCCAGTCTAATCCATATAAATTGGTCGAGGATGTGGAAGGGATTGGTTTTGGCAGAGCAGATGATTTAGGGTCACAAATCGGGCTTGTCGGGGGCCATCCTGACAGAATTAAAGCAGGCTGTTTATATGTATTGGAGCTTGGTAGCAGCCAGGAAGGTCATGTTTATCTAGAAGCAGAATATGTGCTAAACAGGGTTAAGGATCTTTTGGAGGAAAATAAGCAAGAGCAGATTGAGTTTTCCGCCATTGCCAATCAGATTGTTTTGCTGGAGGAAGAAAAGAAAATCATTGTCGAGGATAAGAAAATTTTCCTGCCATCACTCTATTATTCGGAAAAAGGCGTTGTTCGCCATATCAAAAGGATTATGGAGCAAAAGGAATATGAAGACCAATTTCCGGAATCTGAATTTTTGCTTGCTTTAGGAAATTTAGAGGACAGGCTTGGCGTTCAATATGCTCCCTCGCAAAGAGAAGCAATTCAGACTGCTCTCATGTCGCCAATGCTTATGCTGACTGGTGGACCAGGGACAGGGAAAACAACTGTTATTAAAGGGATTGTAGAGCTTTACGGTGAGCTGCATGGCTGCAGTCTTGATCCGAAAGAGTATAAAAAGGAGGAGCCTTTTCCATTCATCCTAGCGGCGCCGACAGGAAGAGCTGCTAAACGGATGGCAGAGTCGACAGGTCTCCCTGCTGTTACGATTCACCGTCTTTTAGGCTGGAATGGCAGTGGGGGCTTTGATAAGGATGAGGAAAATCCTCTTGATGGAAAGATAATCATTGTTGATGAAACCTCAATGGTAGACATTTGGCTCGCCTTTCAGCTGTTTAAAGCATTGCCCTCTAATATACAAGTAATCCTTGTTGGAGATGAAGACCAGCTTCCGTCCGTAGGACCGGGACAAGTTCTAAAGGACTTGCTTGCATCAGCCTGCATTCCGACCGTTCGACTTTCAGATATATACAGACAAAGTGAAGGCTCCTCTATCATTGAACTTGCTCATGAAATAAAAACCGGCAGACTTCCTGCTAATTTAATGCAGCAGCAAAAGGACAGATCCTTTATTAAGTGTTCTTCAGGACAAATAGCTCAAGCAATTGAAAAGGTCGTCCTTAATGCAAAGAATAAGGGTTATGCGCCAATGGATATTCAAGTTCTTGCTCCCATGTACAGAGGACCTGCTGGAATTGACCGTCTCAATGTGATTCTTCAGGAAATATTGAATCCGAATCCAGACGGAACAAGGAAGGAACTGAAATTCGGAGACGTTAAATACCGGATTGGTGATAAAGTGCTTCAGCTAGTCAATCAGCCTGAAAACAATGTTTATAATGGGGACATGGGAGAAATCGTCTCGATTTTTTATGCGAAGGAAAATACGGAAAAACAGGACATGGTTATCGTTTCCTTTGATGGAATTGAAGCAACGTACACAAGGCAGGATTTAAACCAAATAACCCATGCTTACTGCTGTTCTGTTCATAAGTCACAAGGAAGCGAATTTCCGATTGTAATAATGCCGATTGTTAAAAGCTACTATAGAATGCTGCGCAGAAATCTGATCTATACAGGCATTACAAGAAGTAAACAATTTTTGATTTTGCTTGGCGAAGTGGACGCGATGGAAATTGGCGTTGGCCGCAATGATGAGTTAAACAGGCAGACCTCCTTGCAGGAAAAACTGAAAGAGATTTTTTCAGCGGATATAACTACAGGTGAGGAAGATGCTGAGGTTTCGCTTTTCTACAGTGAGCGAATTACAGAAATTGACCCGCTTATCGGCATGGAAAATATATCTCCTTATGATTTTATGGAGCAAACAGACACGAAATAATAGAGGAAAAGTTTGTTATACATTGTTCTGTTTTTGTAGCATAACCTAAAGATGTCATCCTTAATGGCCAAGGATGACATCTGTTTTTTTGTAAAAAATTAGCCGACTCCTATAAAACTTAATAAAATGATGTTTATTTATTGTGTAAGTTGGACAGAATGGAAACACCAGTGACATTATCTTCCGTTCGTTTTGTGATGATGTCGTAAACTTAAATTTTTGAGGTGTTTTCAGATGTTAATCTGTCCTAATTGCCAAAGCAAAGATATCGGAAAAATTGGAATCAGCCAGTATTATTGCTGGAGCTGTTTTATTGAGCTTTCATTAGTAAAAGGTATCATTCATACACATCAGGTGGAAGAGGATGGAAGCCTTAGCTCCTTAGATGATTTGTTTGAGGAAGATAATCGCAGATATAGCTGACAAAATAATAATGTATGAACAGAGGAGGCGTAATTTCGCCTCCTCTGTTTCGTATAAATAATCACCTTTTCACACAAATTATGGGTGGAGGGGTTTTGTATGGAAATAAGGGTCAAATGGTATTATCGGTTAGCTTTTACACTATTACTATTTATCGTATTGTTTATATTCTTTAAATTATCTCCTATTTGGACTCCGATTGTGCAGCTCGTAATGAAGGTGGTTCTCCCCTTTATTCTTGGTGCATTTATTACGTATTTGCTTCATCCAGTTGTTGAAAAAATCCATGAAAAAGGCCTGCACCGCGGTCTTGCGGTAGCGTTAATATACATCCTCTTTTTTGGAGGTGTCGGGTACGGTCTTTACAAGTGTATACCGATTTTCATTATTCAAATGAGAGAGTTGACAGATAGTGCTCCAGAGCTTGCCAATCAGTATAGAAGCTGGGTTGACTTCATTCAGGAAAGAACAGAAGCGTGGCCAGATAACATGCAGACTAAAGTAGATAATGGAATAGAATCGTTTGAAGTGAAAATGGACGGGTTGCTGACAAAGCTTTTAAAGGGTGCAATGAACTTTGTGAATTCCTTTGTTATTTTCATGCTGATTCCATTCATTACTTTTTATATGCTGAAGGATTTCGAAGCAGTAAAAAAGGCAGCATGGCAATTGACTCCAAGCAAATGGCGGGAAAGCAGTGTACTGTTTTTGAAGGATGTGAACCTTTCATTAGGAAGCTACATAAGGGGACAGCTGCTCGTTTGCTTAATCATTGGCAGTATTTCGTCTATCTCCTTTTATTTCTTCGGCATGAAATATCCACTTGTGTTAGGAATTGTTATTGGTATTACAAATGTTATCCCGTACTTTGGACCAATCATTGGAGCCGTTCCTGCAGTGATTATTGCCAGTACAATGTCTGTCAAAATGCTCCTTATTGTCATCATTATCATTGTTGTGCTCCAGTTTTTAGAGGGTAATGTTCTATCGCCCTTCATTGTTGGGAAAAGCCTGCATATGCATCCTCTTTTTATTATGTTTGCTTTATTGCTTGGCGGAGAGATTGGTGGAATAGTCGGAATGGTCATAGCTGTTCCCCTTTTGTCTATTTTGAAAGTAGCAATTATTCATTTGCGTGTTCATTTTGGCAAAAGCAATAAACTAGACGCTTTGAAGTGAATGCATGTTGACAATAGCAACGAAAAATCAGTATAATTCGAGAGAAGAACATATTGGTAAAATGACGATAGAATCAAGTAGATTATAGCCCACTTTAAGCAAATGCTGCAGAGAGGAATTCCCATGGCTGAGAGGAATCCAAGTGAAGGATAATTGAAAGCTAGTTCTTGAATGCAGCTAATACCTGCCGTTCATCCGCGTTAAGGATATTGAGAGATGGCGGCATTATGCTGCCATAAATCAGGGTGGTACCACGAGCATACTTTCGTCCCTGTCCAGGGATGGGAGTTTTTTTTATGCTGAAAAACTTACTTCTCCCATATATGAGAGGTCATACATAGAAGGAGGCAAAACCTAATTATGAAAGTATTAACAGGAGCAGAAATCAGAAGAAAGTTTCTCGATTTTTTCCAGGAAAAAGGCCATAATGTTGAGCCAAGTGCATCATTAGTTCCCCATGAGGATCCATCTTTGCTTTGGATTAACAGCGGTGTTGCAACATTGAAGAAATATTTTGACGGTCGTGTTATTCCGGAAAATCCAAGAATCACAAATGCACAAAAATCAATTCGTACAAACGATATTGAAAATGTCGGAAAAACAGCAAGACACCAAACATTCTTTGAAATGCTAGGTAACTTCTCCATTGGAGATTATTTCAAAGAGGAAGCTATTGACTGGGCTTGGGAGTTTTTGACGGACGAAAAATGGATTGGTTTTGATAAAGAGAAACTATCTGTTACCGTTCACCCAGAGGATGAAGAGGCTTACGTATTATGGCGTGACAAAATTGGAATTCCAGAAAGCCGCATTATTCGTCTTGAAGGGAACTTCTGGGATATCGGTGAAGGACCAAGTGGACCAAACACAGAGATTTTCTATGACCGCGGACCAGAATACGGCAATGATTTAAATGATCCTGAATTATATCCAGGCGGCGAAAATGACCGTTACTTAGAAGTATGGAACCTTGTATTCTCTGAATTCAACCACAATCCAGACGGCACATACACTCCGCTTCCGAAGAAAAACATTGATACAGGAATGGGACTTGAGCGTATGGCTTCTGTTGTGCAAAATGTTCCTACTAATTTTGACACAGACCTGTTCACACCAATTATTGCAGCAACAGAACAAATTGCTGACGTGAAATATGGTGCTGCTAAGGATACAGATGAAGCGTTTAAAGTAATCGCTGACCATATTCGTACAGTAGCATTTGCGGTAGGTGACGGGGCATTACCGTCCAATGAAGGAAGAGGGTATGTTCTAAGACGTTTGCTGCGCAGAGCTGTTCGTTACGCGAAAAAAATCAACATTAACCGTCCGTTTATGTTTGAGCTTGTTCCTGTTGTGGGAGAAATCATGTTTGATTATTATCCAACAGTTAAGGAAAAATCAGAGTTTATTCAAAAAGTTATGAAGAGTGAGGAAGAACGTTTCCATGAAACGCTAAACGAAGGCTTGTCTATTCTTGGTGAGGTAATGGAAAAGGAAAAAGCGTCAGGAAATCTAATTATTTCTGGTGAAGACGTATTCCGCCTATATGACACTTATGGCTTCCCAGTTGAATTAACGGAGGAATATGCAGAAGAGCAAGGCATGAAAATTGACCATGAGGGCTTTGAGAAGGAAATGGAAAGCCAGCGTGAAAGAGCTCGCAAAGCACGCCAAGATGTTGGAAGCATGCAAGTTCAATCAAGTGTTCTTGGTGAAATAAAAGTGGAAAGTGAATTTGTCGGCTACCAATCATTGTCTACAACAGCAACAGTTGCTGCGCTTTTAGTTGATGGTGAAATCGTAGACAAAGCAGAAGAAGGACAGGAAATCCAGTTTATTTTGGACAAGACACCTTTTTATGCAGAAAGCGGCGGTCAAATCGCAGATGCAGGAGCAGTTTCATCAGATTCAGTTGTGATCCTAGTTCAAGATGTACAAAAAGCGCCAAACGGGCAAAACCTGCATCGAGGTGTTGTTCAATCAGGTGTGGTAACAGTTAATGATCAAGTGGAAGCTGCTGTTGACAGAAGCAACCGTTCGAAAATAATTAAAAACCATACGGCAACACATTTGCTTCACCAAGCACTGAAGGATGTCCTTGGAACGCATGTTAACCAAGCGGGTTCTCTTGTACAGACAGATCGTTTACGTTTTGACTTCTCACATTTCGGTCAAATTACAGCAGAAGAGCTGGAGAAAATTGAAAAAATCGTTAATGAAAAAATTTGGGACAGCATTCCTGTTCAAATCGACTATAAAGATATCGAAGAAGCGAAAGCAATGGGTGCAATGGCGTTGTTTGGCGAAAAGTATGGGAAAATTGTTCGTGTTGTTCAAGTGGGCGATTTCAGCCTTGAGCTTTGCGGTGGTATCCATGTTGATAATACTTCTACAATCGGCCTATTTAAGATTGTTACAGAAGCTGGTATTGGTGCAGGCACAAGAAGGATTGAAGCAGTTACAGGACAAGCAGCATATCAGCAGCTGACTGAGCAGCTTAATATTCTTAAAGATGCAGCAGGCAAGCTTAAAACGAATCCAAAAGATGTGGGAACAAGAATTGATACGATTCAAGCAGAACTAAAACAGTTGCAGCGTGAAAACGAGTCTCTTGCTGCGAAACTAAGCAATATTGAAGCAGGCAATTTAGTTGACCAAGTGAAGGATGTTGATGGCATCAACGTACTTACAGCAAATATTAAAGGTGTTGACATGAACAATCTGCGCACAATGGCAGATGACTTGAAGCAAAAGCTAGAGTCTGGCATCATTGTTCTTGGTAGTGCAAATGATGATAAAGTCAACTTAATTGCAGCAGTTACAAAAGACTTGATGGATAAAGGCTATCATGCTGGTAAAATCATCAAAGAAGTGGCAACTCGCTGTGGCGGTGGCGGTGGTGGCCGTCCAGATATGGCTCAAGCTGGCGGTAAAGACCCATCCAAACTGCAAGAAGCATTAAATCATGTTGAAGAATATATCAAATCCATTTGATAATATGGGCAAGTAGTGTAAAATGTAGGTATCAATTAACAGAATCTGTCTGAAAATAGAGGTGTTGTATATGAGCTCATTTGACAAAACAATGAGATTCAATTTTCCTGAAGAACCATATGAACATGACGTAAAAGAAGTATTAAATCAAGTGTATGATGCTCTTCAAGAAAAAGGCTATAACCCAATTAACCAAATTGTCGGCTATCTACTTTCAGGAGACCCTGCATATATACCGCGCCATATGGATGCACGAAATATTATGCGCAAACTAGAGCGAGATGAGATCATAGAAGAGCTTGTCAAATTCTATTTAAAACAGCAACGAGAGGATTAACAAAAATGCGGACAATGGGCTTGGATGTAGGCTCAAAAACGGTAGGCGTTGCCATTAGTGATGCCTTGGGCTGGACAGCCCAAGGCATTGAAACGGTAAAAATCGACGAAGAGAAAGAAGAATTCGGATTAGACCGTTTAGGAGTATTGATTGTTGAGCATGATGTAAGTAAAATAGTGGTTGGCCTCCCAAAAAACATGAATGGCAGTATTGGCTTTCGCGGAGAAGCGAGTCAGCATTATGGTAAGCTTCTTGAGGAAAGATTCGGTCTTCCAGTTGTGTTTTGGGATGAGCGGCTGACAACGATGGCTGCTGAAAGAGTGCTGCTTGAAGCAGATGTAAGCAGAAAAAAAAGGAAAAAAGTAATTGATAAGATGGCAGCATCTATGATATTACAAGGCTATATGGATAGCCAGAAATGATGAGGTGGAAATAATGGAACACGGAGAAACAAATACAATTACAGTAGTAGACGAGCAAGGAAACGAACAATTATGCGAAATTTTGTTCACATTTGAATCAGATGAATTCGGTAAATCATATGTCCTTTATTACCCAATTGGTGAAGATGACAGTGAAGATGACGAAATCGATATTCATGCATCATCTTTCATTCCAAATGAAGAAACTGGCGATGGTGAGCTTTCACCAATCGAAACAGATGAAGAGTGGGATTTAGTAGAGGAAATGCTTAACACTTTCCTTGCTAAAGAAGAGGAAGAAGAATAAGAGAAACGTTAGGGGACAGCGAATAGCTGTCCCCTTTGTTTTACCCTTTAAAAATAGAGTAATTGGTGTTTTTGGCTAAAAAACAATTAGTATAAAACTTAGAGGAATAAAGCGGAGGCACCATACCTCCCTACGGAAAGCACAAGGACACGCGTGTACTGAAACGAACTGAAATTTAAGTCATATCTGCTTACACAGCTAAGCTAAGCTGCATTGTTACAAATTTATCCTTCCTGTAATGCACGGAGTATTATTGCCATACACTATTCTTGGATAACAAAAATGCCGCGTTTCGCTATTTTTTGCACTTTCTTTGTTAGAATATAGTATAATTAGTCGAGATATGGTGTAGATAGATAATACATACCCGGATTTTAGGAGGGAAATATAATTGTCAACAACAGAGGGGAATAATGATAGAAAAGATAAGAAGGAAATGTTTTTTGAAAAAATCGCTGAAAGGCGAAATGAAGCAAAAACAATAAGAAAAATTGTCGGCATGACCATCCTTGTACTGGCGGTTTTAATAGTTGCAGTATCACTTACAAGCTATTTTTACATTAAGTCGAGTTTGAAGCCTGTCGATGCTGACAGCAAAAAAGAAATTGTTGTCGATATACCTATTGGCTCCAGTGTAACGTATATCGCTCAGACGTTACAGGACAACGGACTTGTCAAAAATGCCAGGGTGTTTAAATATTATGTGAAGTTTAAAAATGAGTCCGAATTCATGGCAGGAGAATATCATATGAATCCTTCCATGACAATACAAGAAATCATTGACAGCTTAAAGACAGGTAAAATTATGCAAGAGCCAATTTTCACGATGACGATACCTGAAGGCAGACAGCTTGATGAAATTGCCGCCGTCATAGCGGACAAAACAAAACAACCGAAAGATAAAGTGTTTAAAAGTCTTAATGATGAGAAATTTATTCAGTCATTGATGGACAAGTACCCAACAATTCTTACGACAGAGGTATGGGCGAAGGATATTAAATATCCATTAGAAGGGTATCTTTTCCCTGCGACATATGCCTTTTATAAAGAATCTCCAAGCCTTGAAGAAATTGTATCTGTGATGCTCGACAAAACCCAAAGTGTTGTTGATAAGTACAGACAGGATATCGAACGGGAAGATTTAACCGTACACCAATTTCTGACGATGTCCTCACTTATTGAGGAAGAAGCAACAGAGAAGGCAGATCGAGATAAGATTGCAAGCGTATTTTATAACCGCATCAAGGAAGATATGCCATTGCAAACAGATCCGACTGTGCTGTACGCACAAGGTAAGCATAAGGAAAGAGTCACATATAAGGATTTAGAAGTGGATTCACCATACAACACTTATAAGAATAAGGGACTTACACCAGGTCCGATTTCTAATGCTGGAACCATGTCAATGGAAGCTGCTCTTCATCCTGCGAAAACGGATTATCTGTATTTCTTAGCAGCTGGTGATGGCACTGTTTATTTTTCTAGTACTTTAGAAGAACATAATTCCTTAAAGGCTAAGTATATTACCAATAAATAAAGTGGTGGGGGAAGCAGTATTAATTAGCTTTCCCCCGCATTTTATGTTAAAATAGTACAAGTGTTTTTGAACAGGTACTTATTATGGCAATAACTAATTTGGCATATATACAAAAGTTAGGTTCTTTATAAAAGAAGCTAACATTTTTCAGGTGGAGGGGGAACTTTCCCCCGAAAAAACAGGTAAACAAAAAAACTATTAATTATCGTCTGGCAAATGTAAATAGAGGTGAATTCTGTTGCAGAATGAAGAGCAAGTGCTGAAATATATCGAGAATTTAATTCCAGATAGAAGTGAAGCCTTTAAAGAGATTGAACAGTATGCAGTTGAGCATGATGTGCCGATTATGGAGCTTGTGGGAATAGAAACATTACTTCAGCTGCTAAGGATGCACCAACCGAAAAAAATCCTTGAAATCGGGACAGCAATTGGCTACTCTGCACTGCGGATGGCTGAAGCTTTGCCTGAATGCAAGGTAGTTTCGGTTGAGCGGGATGAGCAACGTCACAATAAGGCATTAGAAAATGTAGAAACAATGAACATGAGCTCACAAGTTTTCTTAATAAAAGGTGATGCATTAGAAGTAGAGCATTTAGTGAGAGAGCATGGCCCTTTTGATGTATTATTTATTGACGCTGCCAAAAGCCAATATCGGAAATTCTTTGATATATATTCGAAAATGCTTTCTCCTAACGGTGTAATATTTACGGATAATATATTATTCCATGGGCTTGTTGCCGAAGAGAAAATCGAGAGCCGGAATTTAAGACAGCTTATCCGAAAGATAAAAGAATTTAATATTTGGCTAATGGAACATCCAGATTACCATACAGCAATAATGCCTGTTGGTGACGGGTTAGCGATTAGTAAAAAGAGGGGATAAAAGATGAAAAAACCTGAATTGCTTGTTACACCAATTACAGTTGAAGACATTATCCCACTGATCAATTGCGGAGCAGATGCCTTTGTGGTCGGTGAACAGAAATTTGGATTGCGTTTAGCAGGTGAATTTAAACGCGATGATCTAAAAAAAGCGGTTGAGCTTGCACACTCAAAGGATAAAAAGGTTTATGTGGCAATCAACGGAGTTTTTCACAATGACAAGATTGATGAGCTTTATGACTATATTGCATTCTTAAAGGATGTAAAGGCAGACGCCATTATATTTGGTGACCCGGCTTTGCTAATGGTGGCTCGTGAAGTTGCTCCTGACATTAAATTGCATTGGAATACGGAAACTACTGGAACTAACTGGTATACATGTAATTACTGGGGCAGAAAAGGCGCTAAGCGTGCAGTGCTAGCAAGGGAATTAAGCATGGATGCTGTCATTGAAATAAAGGAAAATGCAGAAGTTGAAATAGAAGTGCAGGTGCATGGAATGACAACGATGTTCCAATCAAAACGAACTCTGTTAGGACATTACTTCCAACATCAAGGAAAAGACGAAGAAATGGCTGATAGACAGCGCGATAAAGACTATTTCCTTCATGATAAAGAAAGAGAAAACAAATATCCTATTTTTGAAGACGAAAATGGAACACATATTATGAGTCCTAATGATATTTGTATCGTGGATGAGCTTCAGGAATTAATGGATGCAGGAATTGACTCCTTCAAGATTGATGGAATTTTAAAAGACTCTGCTTATATTCAAAAGGTGACAAGCATTTATCATCGTGCCATCATGATGTATATAAATGACCCAAACCAATATGAGGAAGAGAAGGACAGCCTTTTAGCAGAAATTGAACAAATACAGCCGGCAAACAGACAATTGGACACAGGATTTTTCTTTAAGGAAACAGTGTATTAACGATTAGGAGGAGTTTAGACGATGACAGCAGTGAAAACACCTATCTCTGAAATACGAGACGGTAAAAGAATCATTGTCAAAAAACCGGAGCTTTTAGCGCCTGCAGGTAATCTTGAAAAGCTGAAGATAGCTGTTGCTTATGGGGCTGATGCGGTTTTTATCGGGGGACAGGAATACGGACTCCGCTCAAATGCTGGAAATTTCACTTTTGAAGAAATGAAAGAGGGAGTGGAATTTGCAAAGGGCTATAATGCAAAAATTTATGTAACAACAAATATTTTTGCTCATAATGAAAATATCGATGGACTTGAAGATTACCTGCTTGGTCTAAAGGAAGCAGGAATTCATGGTATTATCGTGGCTGATCCATTGATTATTGAAACATGCCGCAGAGTTGCACCTGAAATAGAGGTTCATTTAAGCACACAGCAATCTCTTTCAAACTGGAAAGCAGTACAGTATTGGAAAGAGGAAGGCTTAGAACGAGTTGTTCTTGCCCGTGAAACCAGTGCTGAGGAAATTCAGGAAATGAAAGAAAAAGTTGATATTGAAATTGAGACATTTATACATGGCGCAATGTGTATCGCTTATTCTGGAAGATGTACATTAAGCAACCATATGACTGCAAGGGATTCCAACAGAGGCGGCTGCTGCCAATCATGCCGCTGGGATTATGATTTATACAGACTTGAGGGCGAACAAGAAAACCCGCTATTCTCTGAAGAAGACGCACCTTTTGCGATGAGTCCGAAAGATTTAAAGCTGATTGAATCGATTCCTCGCATGATTGAAATAGGCATTGACAGCTTGAAGGTTGAAGGACGTATGAAATCCATTCATTACGTGGCAACTGTTGTCAGCGTGTACCGTAAAGTAATTGATGCATACTGTGCAGACCCAGATAATTTCGTGATTGACCCAGAATGGTTGAAGGAACTTGATAAATGTGCAAACAGAGAGACAGCTCCAGCCTTCTTTGAAGGACAGCCAGGGTATAAAGAGCAAATGTTTGGTAATCATAGCAAAAAGACAAGCTTTGATTTCGCCGGTCTTGTCCTTGACTATGATAAGGAAGAAAAGATAGTGACGCTACAGCAGCGTAACTTCTTTAAACCAGGACAGGAAGTGGAGTTCTTCGGTCCAGAAATATCTAATTTTACGACAGTTGTTGAGACAATATGGGATGAAAAAGGCAATGTGCTTGAAGCAGCTCGCCATCCGCTGCAAATTGTTAAATTTAAAGTGGATCACCCTGTATTTCCAAATAACATGATGAGAAAGGAGCTCTAAAGCATGCAGCGCAAACCAGTTGTAATTGGTGTCGCAGGTGGCTCCGGATCAGGAAAAACAAGCGTGACCAAGGCTATATTTGAGCATTTTCAAGGACATTCCATTCTGATGATAGAACAGGATTATTATTATAAGGATCAATCACATCTTCCATTCGAAGAAAGACTAGCAACAAACTATGACCACCCGCTTGCATTTGATACAGACTTATTGATTAAACATATTCAAACATTGCTTCAATATGAAAAAATCGAAAAGCCTGTCTATAATTATGCAATGCATACTAGATCAGATGAGACGATTGTTGTCGAACCAAGAGATGTTATTATTGTCGAAGGTATTTTGATCCTAGAGGATGAAAGACTGCGTAATTTAATGGATATGAAGCTGTACGTTGATACGGATGCTGATTTACGCATTATTAGAAGACTAGTAAGAGATATTCAAGACAGAGGCAGAACAATGGACTCTGTTATTGATCAGTATGTTAATGTTGTCAGACCAATGCATAATCAATTCATTGAACCGACAAAACGCTATGCAGATATCATCATCCCTGAAGGCGGGCAAAATCATGTTGCTATTGATTTAATGGTAACGAAAATACAGACAATCCTTGAACAGAAGTCTTTGTTATAAATTCAAAGAATAAACTGGAAAAAAAGAATAAAAAGCAGCTAGTATTCAAAAACTTGGATATAGCCTTTTAAACCCTTTTGTAATAGGATTTTTAAAAGAATTATTTCCCTAAAATAATTCATTTTAGGGAATAATTATTCTTTTTCTAAAAGAAAATGCTTTCTTTTTTTCGGATTACGTATTAAACTCATCCTATTAGTAATTAAGCTAAAGATTACCATCTGCAATATTTAATACATATCATAAACCAACAATCAACTTATATAGATTGTGCTGGATACTTTAAGGAGTGAACATTTTTGGCTATCGAAAAAGAATTTCCAATGACATTGGCTGGTAAAGAGAAGTTAGAACAAGAACTTGAACAATTAAAGACGGTAAAACGTAAAGAAGTAGTGGAACGTATAAAAATAGCTCGTAGCTTTGGAGACTTATCAGAGAATTCAGAGTATGATTCAGCGAAGGAAGAACAAGCTTTTGTGGAAGGGCGTATCACAACGCTTGAAAACATGATTCGCAATGCAAAAATCATTTCTGAGGATGAGCTTGACCGTGACACTGTTTCACTAGGCAGCTCTGTTACTTTCATCGAGCTTCCAGATGGTGACGAAGAAACTTACACTATCGTTGGTAGTGCTGAAGCAGACCCGTTTGAAGGAAAAATCTCCAATGATTCACCGATTGCAAAAAGCCTTATTGGCAAAAAGGTCGGCGATAAAGTGGTTGTTCAAACACCAGGCGGAGAAATGAACGTAGAAATCGTTACAATTAAATAACAAATTCAAACAGATTGTTTGAAATTCTAACACCTCGTCAACACTTTTGATGAGGTGTTTATTTATGTGGAGAAACAGGGCAATTTTTATCGGAGTGTTTTTTATATGCATGCTTGCCGTACTTCTGGCAAGACTAGTTCAAATTCAGCTTATCGAAACAGAGCATTTTACAAAGCATAATATTAACCTAGTTGAAGCAAGTGTCAAGCAACGATCACAAGAAATGGTATTGGATAACGGCAGAGGCGGTTTTTTAGACAGAGATGGGGAGTCGCTTACACAACAAACAAAAACAGTTCTGATTCTATTTCCGTTCTTAAAAAACATGGAATGGGATAGCAAAAAAATTGCGGATATTATTGGCACAACAGAATATACTTTAACGAAAACAATTGCAGAGGCAAAAGAGCCGGTTGTGCTTGGGGGAAGCAAACCTGTTGAATTGTCTTCCGAACAAATGACGAATATTAATAGTCTTAAAATTCCTGGTGTGTTTGCCGTAAATAAAAAATACAGGGTCCAAAACGATTTAGCAGAGCAGCTCTTAGGGATAACAGGACAAAATGAAGAACAGCTTGCCGCCAGATATCCTGATAAAAAGCTTTCCTATGATACATTAATGGGTCTGACTGGATTAGAAAAAAGCTTTGATGAATTTCTCCTTCCAGATGGAGAATCAAAGCTTGTCTATCATGTAGATGCAACAGGCGGTCCCTTATTCGGCGTAAATGTAAAATATGTGGAGCCGGGAAATCCTTTTTATCCAGTGAATATTAAAACAACCATAGATAAAGAGCTACAAGAAAATGCAGAGCAATTGGCGGACAAGCATGGAATTAAAAAGGGCGGACTCGTGCTTTTAGATATAGAGACAAATACTGTCGCTGCCATGGTATCACGTCCAAATATAAACTCAAGCAGTCCTTATGAAACAGAAGGAATTAATAACTTTATGCTAAAACAGCAAATTGTCGGCTCTGTATTTAAGACTGTTGTTGCTGCAGCGGCAATTGATAATAAATTGGATAATAATGATGCTGTTTACAACTGCAGTCAAAAGATAAATGGAGATCCTGATCCAGTATATCAGCATGGCATGCTTAACTTTACAGATAGCTTTGCTGTCAGCTGTAATAATACATTTGCGACGATTGCAAAGGATCTGCAAAACATGGATGAGCATATGCTAGAGGATTATGCCAACAAGCTTTCTTTAACGGCTTCTGTTGGCTGGCAAGGATCTATTTTTCATTCGAGCGATTTTAAGCAAATACAGGATGAGGAAAAGGGTCGAGTGTTTTTGTCAGAGGAGGCAAGAAAGGATAAAAATTATGTTGCATTGACAGGCATCGGTCAAAACGAAGTGAGAGTTACCCCTCTCGCTGTTGCGAACATGATGGCGACAATTGCCAGAGGCGGGGAAAAACAGGCAGTTAGAGTTGCATCAGAAATAGAATATAAAAATGGCAGCACATTGCTTACATTTGATCAAAAAAAACTGGCTGGAGACACGATTAAACCATATACAGCAGAGCGCCTTCAAAAGCTTTTAAGAGAAGTTGTCGAGAATAAAGAAGGCACTGGCAGATGGTTTCAAGACCTGCCTTATGAAGTGGCTGGGAAATCCGGAACGGCAGAAACAGGCATATACAAAGGAAAAGAGCAGCTTCACAATAAATGGTTTGCAGGTTATTTTCCGTATGATAATCCGAAGTATGCCCTTGTTACCGTTAATCTTGAAGTATTTGCTGACGAAGGAGGAGTCAATCCGCTGTTTGCAGATATGGTTAAAATGGTATATGAGCATGATCATAATGAGAACAAGCAGGAGTAGTAAAATACCCATTTTCCTTTTCACTCAGCAAAAGTCATGATAGAATATGTACAGCCTTAATTGGTGAAAAAAATAATGGCGATAATAAAGAAACATAATACAAATGTTTGGATATAGGGAGGAGAAACAGTTTTGAGCACAGACACTAATAATAATGTTCGAAGCAGATCGGAAAATCGATCAAAGAGGAAAAAGACGAATATTATTCTTAATGGCTTGATCATTCTTGTCATAGCATTAATTGTTTTTGTCTCATATTCTATTTTCAAGACAAAAGATGACAACAATGCAGAAAAGCAAAATAACACAAACACAGCTAAAACGGAAGAGACTGCTGCGAGTGGGGATACTGCTGCCCAAACAGACGATGACAAAGCTTCTAACACGGACGACGCAGAGGAAGATTCTACAGAGCAAAAAGACGGGGATGAAGTCATCACAGATGGAGGCAGTGATTCGAACGTTATTAAAACAATCGAAAATTCTTCATGGGAGTCTGTTGGCACAGCGCAAACTGGTGAACATACTGCTACCTACTCTGAAGGCGTTGATTGGAATGAGCAGGTTAAAGCATTGGCATATGGAACAGGAATTGATGAAAGTAATATGACTGTCTGGTTTTTAGGTAACAACAATCACGATCCTAATAAATCGATTGGCACTGTATCCACAAAAGATAAAAGCCAAAAATATCGGGTATATATTGAATGGGTAGACGGCAGCGGCTGGAAGCCAACAAAGGTAGAAGAAATTAAAGATTTAAATATCCGTTAATCAATAGAAGCATAGAAGCGGCATATGATTATTCATATGCCGCCATCCTTTTGTTCTTATTTTTTTATTTTAAAATGCACCATAACTGTGTGGTACGGTCTGCCGTTTTCTTGAAGTGTTGTCTGATGATTAACAGAATGCACGGAAAGCAAAATACCTTTGTTTATTTCGATTTGCTCAGAAATTCTTTTTTCAATCGTTTTTAGGCTTTCTCCTTCAAAAAATTCTACTTTGTCTTGTATAATATCAAGCTGAAAATTCATAGGTTACTTCCTTTCTAGGGATCTCTGTATGTATTTTAGCATAAATAGTGTAAAACAAGGAGACTGGTGATAAATGCAATTTACCAGAAAGTAGAGTGGAGTCTTTAGTAAATGATGAACATGACTCTTGTCCAAATCATAGTATGTTTATGGGAATTGTTTGCTATGGAAGGGGAATGAGAAATGGGAAAGGAATTCATTGAAATCTTTGAAAAATGGGCGGACACGTACGATAGCAGCTTAACAAAAGATATCGAGTACAAAGAAGTGTTTCGCGGCTATGACCAAATATTAGATAGTGTTGCAAATAAAGCCTTCGGCGAAGTTGTTGAATTTGGACCAGGAACAGGTAATCTTACTGTAAAGCTGTTAGAGCTAGGGTTGTCTGTGACAGGTATAGAACCTTCCCCGGCAATGCGGAAATTAGCGGATGAAAAGCTAAAAGGGAAAGCAGTTGTGAAGGACGGTGACTTTCTTTCCTTTACTGTAGAGAAAAAACCAGATGTTTTTGTCAGCACGTATGCTTTTCATCATTTAACAGATAAAGAAAAGGCAGAAGCCATTACTCTTTATAGTAATTTACTGTCGTCATCTGGTAAAATAGTTTTTGCGGATACAATGTTTCGTTCCGAAGAAGAATATGAAAAAGCAAAAGCAGCCGCTTCACAAAGCGGATTTCATAACCTTGCAGCAGACTTAGCACGTGAATACTATTCCACCATCCCGAAGCTTAAGGGGATGTTAGAGGAAAATGGCTTCACTGCCACATTTACTCGCTTAAATGAGTTTGTCTGGATCATGGAAGGAATAAAATTGCAGTAAGAAAGAGGGAAATACATTGAAAATAGCAATCATCGGAGCAATGGAAGAAGAAGTTTCTATACTAAGGGAACAGATGGAAAATAAAAAGGAGCAGACAATCGCTGGTTTTCAGTTTATTGAAGGTAATTTGGCTGACAAGGAAGTAGTTCTGCTTCGTTCAGGCATCGGCAAGGTCAATGCTGCAATGAGCACAACAATCCTAATGCAGGCTTATAAACCGGATTATCTTATTAATACAGGTTCAGCAGGTGGTTTAAATCCTGATTTGAATGTTGGAGATGTTGTAATCTCTAGTGAAGTGAGACATCATGATGTAGATGCAACTATCTTCGGCTATGAATATGGTCAAGTGCCACAAATGCCTGCAAGCTTTGCAGCAGACAATAGTTTAATTCAAATAGCCGAGGAAAGTGCTAAGGAAGTTGGCGAATATGCAGTTGTGAGAGGCCTTATCACAACAGGAGATTCCTTTATTAACGATCCTGAGAGGGCTGACTTTATTAAATCAAAATTTACTGGGCTTCAAGCAGTTGAAATGGAAGCAGCTGCAATAGCACAGGTTGCATTTAAGCATGAAATACCATTTGTGATTATCCGTTCCTTGTCTGATATTGCCGGCAAAGAGTCGCATCTGTCCTTTGATCAATACTTGGAGAAGGCAGCAGTGCATTCAGCAAACTTAGTAGTTGGAATTGTGAAGAAAATGAAGTAAACAGGTGCGGGAAGACTTGTTAAAGACTTCCCCCCTTTTTTACCGATTAAATCTGACTATTCGAATGGGAATATTAGTAATAGAGCAATCGGTATATTTTGCAAACGAAATTAAGTGCAAAACAGGCAATGATATATAGAAGGAGGGAAATGATTGATGAGAGTTTACAACAATGTACATCAACTTATTGGCAATACGCCAATGGTTGAGATAACCCATTTTCCTTTGCCGAATCATGTTCGTATATTTGCGAAGCTAGAGTTTTATAACCCGGGCGGAAGCATTAAAGACAGACTTGGGCTTGAATTAGTCAAGGATGCCATTGAGAGTGGAAAGCTGACAAAAGGTGGAACAATCATTGAACCAACTGCAGGAAACACAGGAATAGGTTTAGCTCTTGCTGCATTAAATCAAGATATAAACGTAATTGTGTGTGTGCCGGAAAAGTTCAGCATCGAGAAACAGCAAATTATGAAGGCTTTAGGTGCGGAAATTATCCATACGCCAACGCATATGGGCATGGCTGGGGCGATTGCAAAGGCAAAAGAGCTGCAAAAAAGCATTCCAGGCTCGTTCCTGCCAGGTCAATTTGAAAATCCAGCAAATCCAGATACTTATTACAAAACACTAGGACCGGAAATTTGGGAGCAGCTTGATGGAGATATAGATATCTTTGTTGCTGGTGCTGGCACTGGTGGTACCTTTATGGGAACAGCCAGATACTTAAAAGATAAAAAAAGCACAATAAAAACAGTTATCGTAGAGCCAGAAGGATCTATCCTGAATGGCGGAATTGCTGGGTCACATAAAACAGAAGGCATTGGAATGGAATTTCTGCCTACCTATATGGACACTTCGTATTTTGATGCAATTCATACAGTAAGTGATGCTGATGCCTTTCAAAAGGTAAAGGCTGCGGCTAAAAAAGAAGGGTTGCTAGTGGGCAGTTCCTCAGGTGCAGCCTTGCATGCTGCCTTATTGGAGGCAAAGGCTGCTACGCCAGGAACAAATATTGTTGTTGTGTTTCCAGACAGCAGCGACCGGTATATAAGCAAGAGGATCTTTGAAGGAGGAATATAAATGAAACGTAAAACGAGACTTATCCATGGAGGAATACCAGGAGACCCACATACAGGTGCCGTCAACGTCCCAATATATCAGGTTAGTACTTATAAGCAGAATGGAATTGGAAATCATCAAGGCTTTGAATATTCCCGAACAGGAAACCCTACTCGTCACGCGCTAGAAGAGCTTATAAAGGATTTAGAGCATGGAACGAGAGGATTTGCCTTTAGCTCTGGAATGGCAGCCATTACAGCTGTTATCATGCTGTTTAAACAAGGTGATCACCTGTTAATAACAGATGATGTATACGGAGGAACATTCCGTGTTATAACAAAGGTGCTAAATAAATTTGGAATCGAAGCAACCTTTATAGACACAAGCAATATCGACAATATAAAAGAAGCAGTTCAAGAAAATACAGTTGCTCTTTATATTGAAACGCCGACAAACCCGCTGTTGAAAATCACAGATATTTCAGCAGCTTCCTTTGCAGCGAAGGAACTAGGCCTATTAACGATTGTGGACAATACGTTCTCAACACCATACTGGCAAACTCCATTAACACTTGGAGCTGATATTGTTCTGCATAGTGCCACAAAATATTTAGGCGGACATAGTGATGTAGTATCAGGGCTTGTAGCCGTAACAAATGAAAAATTAGGCGAAGATCTGCACTTTATCCAAAACTCAACAGGAGGAGTGCTTGGACCACAAGATTCTTGGTTGTTGATTCGCGGAATTAAGACATTAGGAATCAGAATGGAGGAGCACGAAAAAAGCGCAAAAGAGATTGTTGCTTTTTTAGAAAAGCACCCAGCTGTATCAAAGGTTTATTATCCAGGGCTTGAATCACATCCAAATCATGAAATCAGTAAAAAACAAGCACTTGGATTCGGCGGCATGATCAGTTTTGATGTCGGCAGTGAAGCAAATGCAGATAAGCTTCTCAAGCAAGTGAAGTATTTTACTTTAGCAGAAAGCCTTGGCGCAGTCGAAAGCTTAATATCTGTTCCAGCAAAAATGACACATGCATCCATACCGAAGGAAAGAAGAGCAGAGCTCGGTATTACCGATGGACTTGTCCGCATTTCCGTTGGACTTGAGGATATAGAGGATTTGTTGGAGGACTTGGAACAGGCTTTAAGATAAACTAGCTAAGAGGCTGGGACATAAGTATGTAAACCAGCGTAAAGACCGAACTACTTAATCAATTATTGATTGAATAGTCCGGTTTTTGTTTATAGTTTAAATACAAAAAATTAGAAATTTTAGTGCAGCGCAATGAAACGAACTAACTTTAACTCAACATTCTATTTAGACACAACCTTCATTTTTCAAATTTAATTGTAATTCTATTATTCGTGTTTAGAAAGCTTATCTTTTGTTTTGTCCCAGCCTCTTTATTTAATGGGTATGAGTCTATGCAGTGAAATAACCTCAGTGGAAGGATTAAATATTTGCTGTAAGTTGAAGAAAGGCTAAAGCCCCCGCATAAGACCTTAGGAGGCAAAGCTTCCTGGCTACAAAAAGCGAGAGTAGCAGCAGCTTTATTTGATGGCTCAACACTTATTTAAGTAACAAAGTTGTCTAAAGGGATTTTCCGTCCGAAAAAAATCCTATAATTTTCCTGACATGCTATCAATTGCTAAAGAAAAGTTAGCTAAGCTTATGTTAAAGTAGAGTTATAGAAAAGTAGAAAGCAGGGATAGCTTGGAAAAGACGTTGAAGGATTTGTCGGGGAAATTGGCGGATTACAAACGATTTGCGATTGTTTTGTTGGCTGTTGGAGTCTTTTTTTATTTAGGAGTCATTATTCCAGCTGTGCATCAAGTTAAATGGCATGATGAAGCAATGACAATAACATCAGCACTTACTTTATCAGCATCCATTTTCTTCTTTGCAAAAGTGAAGAAGTTCAGAAAAATGATCAGCGACATGACAGATGACGATATGTAAATGAATAGATTGATAAGTAAAGAGGATGAGAAATTCATCTTCTTTTTTTATGCCCTTTTCTTAATAGAGGTAAACCACTTTTCCGAAAAAAATAAGTAAAATCTCTATTTTTAGAAAAAGTGGTTTACAAAATTGGAAATGGAGGATATAATTGCCAATGTAAAAACTAATTCTAAAGGAGGTTGAATGTTATGAAAAACGTATTAATGCAAGCAGTGAGCAATATGACAACATTATATGGATTATGCACGAATTCAACCGCTGAGGAATGGAAATTCTAGTTTTTCTAAAATTACCTATTCAACCGCAGGTGAGTCGTGTCCTGCGGTTTTTATATGCCTTCATTTAGAAGTGATATGCCGCAGGTGCTTTCGACCTGTGGTTTTTTTGTGCCTTTTTAATTAAAATATCCCATTTTAGTTAATAAGTGGTAATAAGTGATGAGAGGAGGTGATATGATGACACTTAATATTCTTTTTATGACCATAACGATTAAGAGGAAACAACAAACTTATGAGCAATTTATGCATGATGAGCTTATGAAGCAAATAATCGAAGAAAGCAAACAAAAGCAAGTAAGCTTAGGAGACTTTACAAGAAATACGTTTTAAGAAGAGAGCATTTTGAAGATAAAGGGGGTGAGGAATATGACACTGAATCTACTGTTCTTTACAGTTATTATCCGTAAACGAGAAATCAGCACAAAAGAATATTTACATCAGCAAAGAATTGAAAAATTAATGGATGAACATAAAAACAGACAAATTACACATCAGCGTTTTCTGTAAGCTGCCAGAAAAAAATAAAAAGAAAGGTGTGAAGAATCATGATAATCATTTTGCAAAGACGTCAATCAATCCTGTGGGTGGAGAAGGATTCCACCTAACGTAATGAAAGGCTAGTGAGAATGCTATGCATATGTATATATTCTGAATCAGTTGAATGCTAATGGTGGGTGGAGAGAATGGGAAAGACAATGTCTCGGTGATGAAAAAAGCTCATGCATCTTTTGATGCATGAGCTCCTAATTATCTCACTTTATATTTGTATTCAAGAAGATGCTGCAAATCATCTCTTTGCTCTAGCAATTTTTCGCCTATGTTTGTTTCCATTACTCTTTTTCGTTGCAGTTCACGATCAACAACTCTTTTGACAGATAAGACATCTGTTCCTGTTTGAAGAACATCCTCTTTGCTTATAAAGCGTTTATGGGCAACGAGCTGCATTCCGTATGAGTTAAAGAGAAGCGTATACCCTGCAATGCCAGTTTTCGACTGATAAGCCTTTGAGAAGCCACCGTCAATAACTATCATCTTGCCGTTCGCCTTAATCGGATTTTCTCCATTAATTTCTTCTACTGGCGTGTGTCCGTTGATAATATGACCATGATCAGGATTCATATCAAATTCCTGTAGTATGGATCTGCAGGTTTCTTCTTCTTCCCGCAATTTATAATACGGATTTTTTTGCTCCTTATGTACTGCTTTGTCCTTAATAAAATAACGTTCAAATGTAGTCATGTCCTTTTTGCCAAATAGGGAGGAGTTCTCTCCAGTCCATAAATACCAAATCATATCTGTTGCAAGGTCATCTGATATTTCTGGATGAGAAAAACTCTCGCGTAAATATTGCTCAAATACGTCAAGCAGCTTCTTCCCGCTGTAGCTCTTGCCGTTCAGCTCCATTGTTTTCATGCTGCCATCCTCATTTAATGGAATACATCCATGGATAAGTAAATTGCCATTGTATTTTAAGTAAAGATTGCCTTTTTTCATTAAGAAGGTCATATGTCTTGCCAGCTTCTCTGAATGCTGAATAGAGAACAGCAGCTTTTCCAATACTTGCTCCTCCTCAGGCAAAAGCTTCGCTGGATCATTTGGATCAAGCGTTGCGAAGCAGGTATTTTCAAGCTGATAGGTGTTTCCATGCAAAAGAATAGTATTAGAATCAAAATCAATTTTATCGAGAATCAGGCGATGCTCCATCTTAAAATCAGGTCTTCTTTTAATAATAGGCTGTTCAAGCTTAAATTGAATCATGCTGATTGCTTGATGGATTTTAGTGATTTGCAGGATATTCTCTTCACCAATTTCCTCTCTTTTAGCATTTAGCTTAGGGCGAAAAGCAGGATTATCATCATAATATTTCTCTGCTAAATTTAGCAATGGCCGTAAATTAATGCCATATGCATCCTCAATGATATCCAGATTATCGTAGCGGGCGCAAATACGGATGATATTTGCAAGGCATACCTTAGAGCCAGCGTATGCACCAATCCACAATACATCATGATTTCCCCATTGAATGTCGACGGAATGGTAGTCCATCAATGTTTCCATAATTTTATCAGGATGGGGTCCCCTGTCATAAATATCGCCGACTACATGCAAATGATCCACGACAAGTCTTTGAATCGTATAAGCCAACCCTGTTATAAGCTTACTCGCTTGACCAAGGGAAATGATTCTTTGCAGGATTTTTGAATAGTAATCTTTTTTGTTGTCTAGCTCGTCCTTTTTATACAGCAGCTCTTCAATAATGTAGACAAATTGTTTAGGCAGTTCCTTACGCACCTTAGAGCGAGTATATTTGGAGGAAGCGTAGGAAACTAACCGGATCATTTTCTCAATTGTATTCGCATACCATTTATACAATAATTGGTTATTCTCGAATGTGTTAATCACAAGCTGCAGCTTTTCTTCCGGATAATAAACAAGTGTTGCAAACTCGTCCATTTCTTTTTTTGAAAGCTCCTCATGAAACAGCTCTTTGATTTTTTCCTTAACATTCCCAGATCCATTTCTTAAAACGTGCTGAAAGGCATGAAATTCCCCGTGCAAATCACTAACAAAATGCTCCGTTCCTTTCGGCAGGTTTAAAATGGCATCCAAGTTTATTATCTCGGTTACAACCTTTTCTTCACTAGTGTATTTTTCTGTTAGCAGGTCTAAATATTTTGTGTCCATCTGTACCTCTCCTATCGAAAAATTGTCCAATTATTGCTAATGATGTGGCATAAGCCCATTTTATTCCTATTTTACATACAAGGGAAGTGGAAACCTTTCTTAATATGTCTTTTTTCGTTAAAGAGAATACCGTTATTCCTTTTTCCCCTCTTTTAACCGCGTGTCCCCTATACCCAATGAATTTTAACTGTAAACGTAATTAAAGGATATTTTCCAATTATTATTCGAGAAAGGACATGCAAGACATCCTACACCTTCACATAGTAATAAAGTATAGGCTAAAGTGGAGGTGGAACAATGTCTGGGATTTTTTATTCACTCGGGCTTTTAGTAAAAGAACTGTTGTTTCTTGTTTCTTATGTAAAAAATAATGCGTTTCCCCAGCCTTTATCTGCATCAGACGAAAAAAAGTATTTAAGGCTGATGGCAGAAGGAGATTCGCATGCGCGAAATATGCTGATAGAACATAACTTACGGCTTGTTGCACATATTGTGAAGAAGTTTGAAAACACTGGTGAGGACTCGGAGGATTTAATATCTATCGGAACAATTGGTTTGATTAAGGGAATAGAAAGCTTCTCAGAAGGTAAAGGGACGAAGCTTGCCACATATGCAGCAAGATGTATTGAGAATGAAATACTTATGCATTTAAGAGCATTGAAAAAAACCAAAAAAGATGTCTCCCTTCATGACCCAATCGGTCAGGATAAAGAGGGCAATGAAATAAGCTTAATTGATGTGCTGAAGTCAGAATCAGAGGATGTAGTCAATACGATTCAGTTAAATATGGAGCTGGAAAAGGTGAAGGAATATATCGATGTATTAGATGAAAGGGAAAAGGAAGTTATTGTCGGCAGGTTTGGGCTTGATTTGAAAAAAGAGAAGACCCAAAGAGAAATCGCAAAGGAACTTGGCATCTCAAGAAGCTATGTTTCTCGCATTGAAAAAAGAGCGCTGATGAAAATGTTTCACGAATTTTACAGAGCAGAAAAGGAAAAGCGTAAAAAGGGGCAGGATTAGCTTCAAAAAGGAAAAGGGCTGTGCTGTGCAGCCCTCTTTGTCATAACAGCAATTTTTATTATTGTTTGTATCGTAAATATTCCCGATTAGAGGTAGGAACATTTTTGACAACTTCGCCTGCACGATTTTTGTATATTTCATACTCTCTGTAAGTCTCCAATACGAATCCGTCCTCAACCGTCGTATCTTCCAATTTATATTCTAATTCTGGCGCTCCGTACACTTCCTCAGATGTGCTTGCCGGCTCGCTTTCTGTTGTTTCACCATAATAATAAACATAGTCTTCATTAATTTTCGCAGTTGGTGTTTCCACATAGGCAATGAATGCAAGCAAAACAATCACGATTAGTAAAGCAAGGCGTTTCTTCATGCTCTCTCCTCCTTCCATACATAATATGCATGTCCAGCCTACATATTCGGCAATCTTAAAGGAATAGTAGGATAGAATGGTAAAAAGGAAAATATTATCATTTTATGCTTAGAAGGAACATATTCATAAAAAAGTACATGCCCTCATTTATGGCTTCGCTCATAATAAAAAAAGTTCGCGCTTTGTAAATAAAATATAATATTAGTAATCTAATTGAAATATATATAACGATATAGAGTGAATATGCATGATAAGCAGGTAGGAGGATGAAAGTCAAATGCTATTGAAACAGCTGCTTTTTTTATCCGTGTTCGTTACTGCTCTTGTTTGGCCTTCACATCAGGAATATGACCGAGCAGGAGCAAACGATGACAAAACATGTGAACGAAGTGATTCAGAATGGAAATCGGCAATAAAAAACCTAAAGGATAAAGATGAAGTGGATGCAGTGCTTGGAACGATGCATAAGGAAATGACTGACGCGATGAGCGGCACTGATGTGTGGCGCTTTGACATATGTACGGCTGCCAATTACAGCTTTTCAGACCAATCTGACGCTGTTGATATTAGCAGCATTACTGATGATATAGTAGAGAAAATCATCTTTATCAGTTTTTCGGAAGATGGCAGCACCATACAGAGAAAATCCTTGTATTATAAAGGAAGTGATGAGAATATAATGGAAGCAGTCTATTATTCGGATGGACAAGAAAAAGAACAACTATTAGAACAATAAATATCTTTAAATTGAGATATTCGTACAAGCGATTATCAACCATCTTACTATAATAGTAGCAAGGTGGTGAAAATAATGGCAAAAATATTTATTGATCCAGGCCATGGCGGCACTGATTCAGGAGCAGTCGGGAATGGAATTCGAGAAAAGGATATTACATTACGCATTGGGACAATGGTCAGAGATATGCTTGTCAGTGAATATGAAGGTGTAACAGTTAGGATGAGCAGAACCTCTGATGAAACAGTAAGCCTTTCACAAAGGTCAAATGCTGCAAACAGCTGGGGAGCAGACTATTTTGTATCAATCCACGTTAATGCAGGTGGTGGTACAGGGTTTGAAAGCTTTGTCTACACTGGAACAGGAGCACCAACAACAACCTATCAAACAGCGGTTCATAATCGAGTAATCAATCTTACTAATTGGGGCGACCGTGGTAAAAAACAGGCGAACTTCCATGTTGTAAGAGAAACGAATATGCCAGCTATTTTAACTGAAAACGGGTTTATTGATAATGCATCTGATGCAAATAAACTAAAAAACGCTTCTTTCCTTTCCACATTAGCTAGAGGACATGCAGAAGGCATAGCAGATGCTTTCAATTTGAAAAGAAAAGAAACAACTGAAGATGATACACTTTATAAAGTGCAAATAGGTGCTTTTAGAAATAAAACAAATGCAGACAGCCTTGCAGCACAAGCAAGGCGTGATGGTTTTGATGCAGCAGTGCTGTTAAGAGATAACCTCTATAAAGTCCAAATCGGCGCATTTGCAAACCGTGCAAATGCAGAAGCAATGGAAGACAGGGCTAAAGAAGAAGGTTACTCTACAATCGTATTATCAGAATCCTAACATTCATGAGAATATAGGTCGGGTTCTTTTGATTCTTGTTAGTAAAAGGCATAAAAAGAAAACTACCTATAAGCAGGACCCCTGCCTAACCAACTTCGGCATTTGCAGAATAGGTTAATAGGGAGGGGAGGTTTTGTTATGACGGCATTTGGTAATCCATACCAATCGGTGCCAGGTAATCCTTATTTAGCAGGAGGATATCCGCAAGGTTATGGCTACGGCTATGGACAACAGCAAGGCTATGGAGCGTGGTATGCTTTATTGATTGTACTTTTCATCATTATCATCCTGTTTTGGGGTATTTGGGCATTTAGCAACTGTTTTTATTATTAACATTTATCGTAATCATTTGCCTGTCACTATGGCAAATGATTTTTTTTAGGAGAAATAAGCAGATTATTATTCTTTCATCCTTTTTATTTTGTTTTATTTTGATAAATAGAAATTTTTACATAATAAAACTATAATGATATAAGAACAAAAAAAGGAGGGGTATCATTTTGACTAACAAAATGTATGCAGATGTTTGGGATTTAGAGGTTTTTTTCCCTGGAGGAAGCAGTTCACCCGAATTCACCAAGCATCTAGAGGAGACAGGTGTAAAAATTGAAGAGTTTACGAAAACAGTAAAGGAGTATGCTCCTTCAGACGGCATCACTGATCGGAAAACAGTGCGAAATTTAATCAATATGTTTGAAGGTACCGTGCAAAAAATTCGTCAGGCAGGTGCGTTTGTCAGCTGTCTACAGGCACAAAACATGCATGATAAGGATGCAGATGCTCTAAGAGGGAAAGTAACCGAATTGAGTGCAAGCTTTCAGAACGGGCTGACGATCTTTGATGGGAAACTATCTCAATATGAAAATGACCAATGGAAGCTGCTACTTGAGGATGAAAAGCTTCATGAATTATCCTTTGTTCTGACAGAAAGACGAACTAATGCAGTTCAAAGGCTGTCTGAAAAAGAGGAAATGCTGATCAACAAGCTGAGCGTTGACGGGTATCATGGTTGGGGCCAAATGTACGATACAGTTGTCGGCAGCATGCAAATTCCGTTTGAGGAAAATGGTCATGTGAGCTATTTGTCTGTTGGGCAAGCAGCCAATAAGTTCTCACATCCAAATCGTGAAGTTCGTCAAAAGGTTTTTGCGGAATGGGAAAAGGCATGGAACGAAAAGGGTGCATTATTATCTAAGACGTTAAACCATCTTGCTGGATTTCGTTTAAATACATATGAGATGAGAAATTGGGATAATGTGCTGAAAGAGCCGCTCGAATATAATAGAATGGACGAAAAGACACTTACAGCAATGTGGCGGGTAATCAGCAATAATAAAAAGCCGCTTGTTGAGTTCTTGAACAGAAAAGCAAAATTGCTTGGTTTAGAAAAGCTGAGCTGGTTTGATGTTGATGCGCCAATTGGCAAAACAGAAACAAAAATGACCTACCAGGAGGGAGCAGAATTCATTCTCGATCATTTTGCGAAATTCGGGGAGGAAATGACGTCCTTTGCTAAAACGGCATTTGAAAACAATTGGATTGAGGCAGAAGACAGACAAGGAAAAAGACCAGGCGGCTTTCACACTTATTTTCCTGAAAGTGCGCAATCAAGAATTTTTATGACATATTCAGGAACGCCGTCCAATGTATCGACATTAGCACATGAGCTTGGTCACGGCTTCCATACTTATGCAATGAAAGACATGCATACACTTAACCGCAATTATGCAATGAATGTCGCTGAAACAGCTTCTACACTTGCAGAGATGATTGTTTCAGACGCTGCAGTGAAAAACGCTTCCTCTGAGGAAGAGAAACTCGTTTTGTTAGAGGATAAAATTCAGCGTTCTGTTGCTCTGTTGATGAATATCCATGCTCGTTTTATTTTTGAAACAAGCTTCTATGAGGAAAGACGCAAAGGTCTTGTTAGTAAAGAGAGATTAAATGAGCTGATGGTTACGGCACAAAAAGAGGCTTTTGGAGATGCTTTAGAAGAATATCATCCGTCCTTCTGGGGATCAAAGCTGCATTTTTATATAACTGGTGTGCCTTTTTATAATTTTCCATATACATTCGGATACTTATTTTCTCTTGGCATTTATGCAAAGGCCATTCAAGAAGGCAAAGGCTATGAAGAAAAATATATTGCCCTCTTAAAAGACACTGCCAGCATGACTGTTGAAGAGCTGGCGAAAAAGCATCTTGATGTGGATTTGACAGATGACGCATTCTGGGAAAGTGCCATTAAGGTATGTATAGAGGATGTGGAAGAGTTTTTAGCTTTAACAAAGTAATGAAACGAAGAAATGGATGCCTTGTGGGCATCCATTTTCTTATATTTTTTTCCATTTGAAATTGCCTATCATCAAGACAGATAGGATTAAAAGAAGAAACAAGTACATGTGTGGCGCAATAAAGCTGGCTCCAAGACTGCAGAAAGTAATAATACATCCTGCTGCAGTAATAGGAAGGCCTGTGAAAAATCCGCTGTTTTCTGTAATGTTAAATCTCGCCAGACGAAACGCCCCGCAGCAAATATATAAGACGGTAAAGAAGGAACCTACTGTATTGAATTCAAATAAAACGGCCTGGTATAGCAACAGGGCCGGAGCCACCCCGAAGGATATAATGTCGCTCATAGAGTCCAGTTGTTTGCCTAACTCTGATTCAATGTTGAACTTGCGTGCTGCCATCCCGTCCAACCTATCAGCAAGTGCAGCAATAAAAATTAATAAAAGGCTGAGCTGAATATGGCCCTTAAGGCTATAAATAATGGAAAATCCGCCAAGGCCTAAATTGGTCAGTGTAAGGAAGTTGGCAATTTGAGCTTTTAGCTTTTTAGCGGTTTGTTCTAGCACTTCATGTAGAAACATCCCATTCACTCCCCGTATGAAATTTCTTCATACAAACTTTTTTGTTATATAATAATATATAATTTTAATGTAATATATGATTGTTCGTAAAGAAAAATTTACAATTTACTGGAGGATTATTAGTTGAAACAATTTTTTTACCGTTTTTTGATAGAACTGACTAACAGCAAGTGGAGTTCTTTACTAATAAAAAAATTCGCTAACTCAAATTTCAGTACTAAGATTATTCCCTCCTTTTCCAAGGTGTATGAAATTAATTTAGAGGAAGCAGAAAAAAAGACGGACAATTTTGCAAGCCTGCATGATTTTTTTGTCAGAAAGCTAAAATCTGGAGCAAGAGAAATACAGCATATAAGCAATGGTGTTATCAGTCCTGTTGATGCTGTTATAGAAGATATCGGCACAATAAAAAAAGACAAAACGATAATTGTGAAAGGGAAAACTTACTCTATTGAGGAGATGCTGGGAACTCAGGATACATTAGGGCAATATGATGGTGGTACATACTTGATTTTCTATTTAAGTCCAAAGGATTACCATCGCATTCATAGTCCAATTGCCGGAGAAATAATGAAGCAGTGGACACTTGGTGGAAAATCCTATCCAGTAAATAAATATGGCTTAAAGTATGGAAAAAGCCCGCTTTCCAAAAACTATCGGACGATTTCTGAGGTAAGAACAGCAAGTGGACAGCATGTAGCAGTTGTTAAGGTAGGTGCCATGTTCATCAATTCTATTATTTTAAGCCACGGTAACGAAACAGTAAGTGCGGGAGAGGAAATTGCTTATTTTTCCTTCGGATCAACTGTCGTTCTTCTTTTTGAAAAGGATGCTCTAAAAATGAAAGAAAACATTAAAGCACCTTATCATGTTAAAATGGGAGAGTTAATTGGAGAATTCATGGACTAATAATTATATGGATGAAAAAAAACCCGCTCATCAGCGGGTTTTAAGAGGATACTTTCATTTTAATACTTAAGGAACGTCGGTGAATTTCTGTTTCAATGAGACGTATAAATTCGGGGCTTAAATCAAGCTCCCTAGCTTTATGATATGACTCAATCAACAATTCATCTGACAGTTTGCGCATGTCAGAACCCACCTCCAATCCATTTTTTGTAAACTTTGTTAACCGTTAGTGAATATATTATCTAGTAACCTAACTTTAACAAAAATAAACATTTAGAACAACTGTTCTCTTATCCACAATCTCCCGTGGATAACCTGTGGTTAAGTTGTTTGTAAGTATAAAGATGTTTATTATAACAAAGGGTATAATGTGTATAAGGTTATCCACATATGTAGAAATTTGCGTTTTTTGTCGAAAAATATTTTTAGAATATAAAAAAAAGTAGTCATTAACTTCTTTTCGCGGGTAGAAAAAGGTATAATATTACTTTCATTAAATTTGTTTTGCGGATATAAATTAATATAGTGTGACGTACATACAAACTGGAATGAACATATAATTAAAATTCTTCTGATCAACTAGTAGATAAAAGAGGTGTCCATCATTGTTAAATAATTTTTTGCCTGATCAGTTTGTTAAAAATATATTCCAAATTACGCCAGAGCTTCTGAAGGAAAAAGGAGTTAAGGGCATTATAACGGATCTTGACAATACACTTGTTGAATGGGACCGTCCGTTGGCAACGCCACAGATATTGGAATGGTTCGAAGATATGAAGAAAAACAATATAAAAGTTACAATCGTTTCAAATAATAAGGAAGGAAGAGTAAAATCCTTTTCTGATCCTTTAAACATCCCATTTATCTTTGCAGCAAGAAAACCAATGGGCAGAGCTTTTCGCAGAGCGCTTAAGGAAATGGAGCTCTCAAAAACGGAAGCAGTCGTAATTGGAGATCAGCTGCTTACAGATGTTCTCGGCGGAAACCGCAGCGGATTTCACACAATCCTCGTTGTGCCTGTAGCTCAAACAGATGGATTTGCGACACGGTTGAACAGAAAAATTGAAAGAAGAATATTAAATTGGTTCCGGAAAAAAGGAAAATTGACTTGGGAGGATTAATAAGTGACAGAAAGAATACATTGCTTTGGATGCGGAGTTGCCATTCAGACTGAAAATAAAGAGGAGCTTGGTTATGCACCTGCTTCTTCTTTAGAGAAGGAGACGGTAATTTGCCAGCGCTGCTTCCGCTTGAAGCATTATAATGAAGTACAGGATGTATCATTGACAGATGATGATTTCTTAAAGATACTGAATGAAATCGGCAGAAGTGACAGTCTTATTGTAAAGATTGTTGATATATTTGATTTTAATGGCAGCTGGCTTCCTGGGCTGCATCGCTTTACAGGCAAAAACAAAGTGTTGTTGATAGGAAATAAGGTTGACTTGCTTCCAAAGTCAGTTAACAAGCAAAAAGTAATCAATTGGATGAAAAAAGAAGCCAAGGATCTTGGCTTAAGACCTGCTGATGTCTTTTTAGTAAGTGCACAAAAGGGTCAAAGCATTAAAGAAGTGCTTGAGGCTATTGAGTATCACCGCGAAGGAAAAGATGTCTATGTAGTTGGATGTACGAATGTAGGGAAATCGACATTCATCAACTCTGTCCTTAAAGAGGTTTCTGGAGAGGAAAATATCATTACTACATCTCATTTTCCAGGAACTACGCTTGATATAATAGAAATCCCATTATCAGACGGTAAGGCGTTAGTAGATACACCAGGAATTATTAACCACCATCAAATGGCTCACTTTGTTGATAAGAGAGATTTAAAGGTTATTACTCCGAAAAAAGAAATAAAATCGAGAGTGTTTCAGCTGAATGAAGGACAAACATTGTTCTTTGGAGGTTTAGCACGCTTTGATTTTACTAGCGGTGACCGCCATTCATTCGTTTGCTATTTCTCTAATGAACTGGATATCCACCGCACTAAAACGGAAAATGCTGATGCACTTTATGAAAAGCATGCCGGGGAAATGCTGACACCTCCAAAGCGAGATGAAATGGAGCATTTTCCTAAGCTGATTAAGCATGAGTTCACGATAAAAGAACCGAAAACAGATATTGTTTTTTCAGGACTTGGCTGGATTACAGTAAATGAGCCAAATATTAAAGTTTCTGTGTATGTTCCACAAGGTGTTCATGCAATGATCAGAAAGTCGCTAATCTAAAGAGAGAGAATAAACAGGGAGAGTGGATATGAAAAGGTTTGCGGTTATTGGGGATCCAATTAAACATTCTATGTCACCATATATGCATAATGATTTGTTTCAGCACTATCAAATCGACGCTCGATATGATAGGGTTCATATTGAAAAGGGAATGCTAGAAACGGGACTGGAACTTTTGAAAAAAGACGGTTTGGCCGGATTTAACGTAACCGTTCCTCATAAAACAGACATCCTCCCTTTTTTGGATGAACTTGATCCTCTTTGCAAAGAGATTGGTGCTGTTAACACTGTTGTGAATGAAAATGGAAAATGGATTGGCTATAATACAGATGGGGCCGGTTATCTGGCAGGCATCCTTAAGGTGATGCCTGAATTAAAGGATAAAAAAACGTTAATGATTGGTGCTGGCGGTGCTGCTAGAGCCATTTATTTCACTTTAGCTCATCATGGTGTCGAAACGATTGATATAGTCAACCGTACAAAAGTGAGAGCGGAGCAATTAAAGGCAGCCTGTCCTTATCCAGTTCAAACCGCGATACTGTCTGCTGAAGCAGCAGAACAGCAGCTCGGAGAATATGACTTAATCATCCAGACAACATCTATCGGAATGTCACCTGAAATTGACGACTCTCCGTTAGATGTAACGAATATTAAAGAAAATGCCCTTATAAGCGATATTATCTATAATCCGCTCGAGCCAAAAATCCTGCAAGAAGGCAAAAGCCGTGGAGCAATTGTTCAAAATGGAATTGAGATGTTTGTATATCAAGGGGCATTAGCGTTTGAAAAGTGGCTTGGCCTGATGCCGGACACAGATAGAATGAGAAAAAATGTAAGGAAACAACTAGGAGGCAACTAAATGCTAAAGGGTAAACAAAAAAGATACTTGCGTGCAATGGCACACCATTTGAATCCGATTTTCCAAGTTGGAAAAGGCGGAGTGAATGAAAACATGATTAAGCAAATTGGCGAGGCACTTGAAGTAAGAGAGCTTTTAAAAGTAAGTGTGCTTCAAAACTGTGAAGAGGACAAAAGTGTTGTGGCAAGAGAGCTTGCTGAAGGAACTAAGGCAGAGCTTGTACAGTTAATTGGTTCAACAATTGTTCTTTACAAGGAATCAAAAGAGAACAAAAGCATTAACTTGCCATCATAATCATAATCGTTAGAAGAGGCGATATCTTTGAGAAAAAAGATTGGAATATTGGGAGGAACATTTGATCCTCCTCATATCGGTCATCTAATTATTGCGAATGAGGTCATGCATCATGAAAATTTGGACGAGATTTGGTTTATGCCAAATCAGGAGCCTCCGCATAAAATAAAATCAGGGAGCGCATCCAATGAAGATCGTTTAGCGATGCTGCGTCTAGCAATTAAGGATAAGGAAGGGTTTCATGTCCAGACGATTGAGCTTGACAGGGAAGGCAAATCCTATACTTTTGATACGATGACTATCTTAAAAGAAATGCATCCTGAATTTGAATTTCATTTCATCATTGGTGCCGATATGGTCGAGTACTTACCAAAATGGTACATGATTGATGAATTGCTTCAACTGGTCCATTTTATAAGCGTTAATAGGCCAAACTATAGCATTGATACAAGCTATCCCGTACAATTTGTCGAAGTACCGGATATTAACATATCCTCAAAGCTGATAAGAGGCAAGCTTATAAAGGGAGAAACTATATCGTTTCTAGTTAAAGAAGAAGTGGAACGATATATTAAGGAGAAGAGATTATATGAATCGTGAACAAGCGCTTCTCATCGTAAAAGAACAATTGACAGAACAGCGGTATGTTCACACGATTGGTGTCATGGGAACAGCCATTGAACTAGCGAAGCGATATGATGAAGATACGGAAAAAGCGGAATTGGCAGCCATTTTTCATGACTATGCAAAATTTCGTCCGAAAGAAGAAATGAAGCAAATCATTATTGATCAAAAAATGGATAAAACATTGTTAGCCTTTCATTCTGAACTTTGGCATGCTCCTGTTGGGGCATATTTAGTTGAAAAGGAAGCAGGCATAAAAGATCAGGCAGTGCTTAATGCCATTAAGTATCATACTTCTGGAAAACCTGGAATGAGCAAACTGGAAAAAATCATCTATTTAGCAGATTATATCGAGCCAGGAAGAACCTTCCCTGGAGTCGATGAGGTTAGAGAATTAGCGATGATCAGTTTGGATGATGCTTTTATAAAATCAGTTAAAAATACAATATCATTTTTAATGAGCCGCAACCAATCGGTCTTTCCTGCGACATTTGAAATGTACAACAGCTTTGTAATGAAAACGGAGGTAGAATAAATGGAAGAACGTAATTTGCTTTTGACTGCAGTTAAAGCAGCAGATGATAAACGAGCAGAAAATATAGTAGCATTAAACATGAAAGGAATCTCTTTAGTCTCAGATTATTTCGTGATTTGCCACGGTAATTCTGATAAACAGGTGCAGGCAATTGCGAGTGAGATTAAAGATAAATGTGGAGAAATCGGTGTAACAGTCAAGCGTTTGGAAGGATACCAAGAAGCGAAATGGATTCTTGTTGACCTTGGAGACATCGTTGTGCACGTCTTCCACCGTGATGAAAGAACATATTACAATTTGGAAAGACTTTGGGGAGATGCACCAGTTGAAAATATCCAAAGTGTGATTGAGCAATGAGTTACCAGCAATTCGCTTATCTATATGACAGATTGATGGATGATGTTCCATATGATAAGTGGGTGGAGCTCCTATTAGCAGCGAAGCAGGAGTACAACATAAAGGGCGACAATCTCCTTGATTTAGCCTGTGGTACTGGTGAGCTGTCCGTTAGGCTGGCTCAAAAGGGGTTTGCTGTAACAGGTGCAGATATTTCTTCTGATATGCTGAGTGTTGCTCAAAACAAAGCGGCAGAACATAATCTTTCTGTGTTTTTTATGGAGCAGGACATGTCAGAGCTTGAGGATTTACCATTATTTGATTTCATCGGTATCTTTTGTGATTCATTAAATTACCTGCAGACAGAAGAACAGGTTGTGAACACATTTAAGGGCGTATATGAGCACTTAGATGATGGCGGATTATTTATGTTTGACGTTCATTCCTTATATAAGATGAACCATCTTTTCCATAATCAGACGTATGCACTGAATGATGAAGATGTCAGTCTTATTTGGCTCTGCTATGAAGGAGAACATCCTAACAGTGTCGAGCATGATTTATCGTTCTTCCATTTGGATGAGTCTACACAGCAATATAACCGTTATGATGAATTGCATTTTCAACGAACCTTTTCAATAGAGCAATACAGCAGTTGGCTTAAATCCGCCGGTTTTTCTATTCAGAAAGTTACCGCGGATTTTCAGAATGGCGAAATAAAAGAGGACGCAGAGAGAATCTTTTTTTACTGCAAGAAATAACTAAAGAAACACACCTTTTTTGAGGTGTGTTTTTTATGTACAATTTTTGTGGAAAAGCTTGTTAGAACTAGAAAAAACAAACTTAATAAGCAGGAATTTTCTTTTACATCGCGAATGGTATAATAGCAGAAATCCCTAAATGTTTTTATGTATAACTAGGGAATTTTTGACTAACTGTAAATCCTCTTCAAATTTATGCTGTGTTGCTTGAAACAGTTGATTGAATGTATCACCAATGTTCTTTTCCAATACGTTAATGCCTTCTCCTGTGACCCCGCCTTTTACACTAACCTTTTCTTGCAGTGTCGGTAATGTGTAATAACCCTTTTCTAACAGCTGCCCTAGCCCTATCAGCATCTCACTTGCCAGCTTAGTGGCCGTGTCGGCATCAATTTCCGTTTCCTCAACAGCACCATCAATAAAGCGCTGTGTCAAATAGCTGAAAAATGCAGGTCCGCAGCTGACGATATCTGACGCCACTCTTGTAATGTTATCAGCAATCTCAGTCGGTGTAGAGAAATTATTAAACAGTGTACTTAGTGCTTGCTTCCATTCTTGTGTACAGTTGCTTCCATAAGAAAATAATGCTACCCCGCATAGTGCTCTATTTGTGATGCTCGGGATAATTCGAGCGACAGAGCATGACACGGCATTCTCTAGCTGCTCTGTATTAATGGGGCTTGTAATGGACACAACACATTTGTCTGCCGAAAGATATGGAGCGATGTCAGAAGCTACACTAAAGACATCATGCGGCTTTACACACAAAAAAATAAGATCAGCATTTTGCGCAACTTTCTTGGCTGTTTTTAAAACAGTAACTGCCGGATATATCTCCTTAATTTGAATTGCTTTTGCCAGCGTACGATTTTGGATTAGTAAGTCAGCAGGAGAAATAGCCTTACTTTCAAGCAATGCCTCTATAAGAATTTTCCCCATATTGCCTGTTCCAATCATTCCTATTTTCACGGTTTATTTCCCCCCTATAATGAGCGGTTTCTCATATAACGATATGAGTGTTTAACATGGATTATACCTAGAAAGGAAGAATACTGACATGAAATGGCTTTCAGAAAAAAGACTTATTATATTGCTTTGCACGGCATTTGCTGTATTTATTGGGTATCACTTTGTTTCTAAAGCGAATGAGGCTGAAGCAGGAATAGAGCTGGGAGAGCTGACTGATGCTGCTGGCATGGAGAAAGCACAAGCAATACAAGAGCCAGATATCTATGTCGATGTGAAAGGAGCTGTTAAGGCTCCCGGCTTGTATGAAGCAAAACAAGGAGAACGGGTCATGGATATAATTGAAAGGGCGAATGGATTCACAAACGAAGCTGACGAAAATGCGATCAATCTCGCAGAAAGAGTGGAAGATGAGATGATTGTTTATATTCCAAAGCTGGGTGAGGAGTCGAAAAGTGTTAATGGTGGTGCAGGACAGAATGGGGATGCAGCCCTTGTAAACATTAATGAAGCTGACAGCAGTCAATTGCTTACATTGCCTGGAATAGGTGAAGCTAAAGCATCTGCGATAATGGAATACAGAGAACAAAATGGCGGGTTTAAGGACGCGGCTGAATTAAAGGAAATAAGCGGGATTGGCGAAAAAACCTTTGAAAAGTTAAAGGAGCTCATCACAGTAAAGTAGCGTTTTTAATGTCAAATTGACGTAGAGATTTCTTGCATATAAACTAAGGATAGTTTTTTAAGATCATTTTTTAGGAGTGGCTGAAAATAATGGAAAGATTATCTTGGAATGAATATTTTATGGCACAAAGTGAATTACTTGCATTGAGAAGTACATGTACTAGACTTGCTGTCGGTGCAACAATTGTCAGGGATAAAAGAATCATAGCAGGAGGCTACAATGGCAGTATAGCTGGTGGGGTACACTGTATGGATGAAGGCTGTTACGTAATTGATCATCATTGTGTCCGCACGATTCATGCAGAAATGAATGCCATCCTGCAATGTGCTAAGTTTGGTGTGGCAACAGCATCTGCAGATATTTATGTGACTCATTTTCCATGCCTGCAATGCTGTAAGGCGATTGTACAGGCCGGTATTAAGACAGTATATTATGAACATGATTATAAAAACCATCCATATGCGATTGAGCTTTTTGAACAGGCCAAGGTACATGTTGAAAAGGTAGAAAAACAACAGGTTATTTTCGATAATAATAAAACGGAAAAGAAGCTATTTGTTGAGACGTTGTTAAGTCAGCTGAAAGATAGCAGGGAGGACATGGAGGGGATAGAGGAATTAGAAAAGCAAGCAGAAGAGCTGTTTTCCATTATCCCTACAGAAACTTCTTCAGTATAAGGAAGAAGTTTCTCTCTAATTAACATGAGCAGACAATATAATAACCTCCTCTATTTTGCTATAGCTTCGCTTCTGGCAACCCTCTCTGCCTTAACTTTGTTTCTCCCTTTTGCGGCAATTTTTATCATGCTGGCCAGTTGGCTCATTACTGTGAAAAGATGGTCATATCCAGCTGTTTTATTGCTGTTATTCCTTTTTGCAGTCTTTTTTTATAGAGTCCAAATAGATCAAAAAACCAATGTTACCGGTTTGAATGAAACTCAATCAACCTTTTCTTTGACCATACAGGAAGTACCGAAAATAGATGGAAACAAGTGGACAGTCACTGCCGAAGGCACTGCAACAGGTGAAAAACTTTTACTTCAATATAAATTACGTACACCTTCAGAAAAACAGCATATTCTCAAACAGCCCTTTCTTGGACAAATATGTACAATTACAGGAAAACTGATAAAGCCTGCAGCAGCTGCCAATGAAGGTATGTTTGATTACAAAGGCTATTTGACAGGAAAGTCGATCCATTGGCTGCTGGAAGTAGATAGAAAAGGCTTTTCCTCGTGCGAAAAATCAAATTTTCATCCACTATACTTCATTCTAATGCTAAGAGAGAAAGGCAGCAGCTGGATTAACACTGTATTTACCGAACAAACTGCTCCAGTTGCGATTGCGTTATTGTTTGGAGACAGAGATTATATGGGTGGTGATATTCAGTCGGCATACCAAAAAATAGGGATAGTTCATTTGTTAGCCATTTCTGGGTCACATGTTATCCTTTTAATAGGGATGTCCTATTACGGCTTACTGCGAATAGGTGTGACGAGACAAAGGGGCATTACAATATTATTGGTTTTTTTGCCTGCTTACACCATCCTGACAGGATTAAGTCCCTCTGTCATCAGAGCTGTTTCGACAGCCATGCTAGTCCTTATCCAAAAAAGGTGGCAGCGAACAGATTACTCCTCGATTGATTTATTGAGCATCGCTTTTGTTATTTATTTGTTTATAAATCCGAGAATTGTCTATGACATTGGCTTTCAGCTGTCCTTTGTTGTCAGTCTGTTTTTATTGCTTAGCACCACTATCTTTGAGCAAACAGAAAAAAAATCATGGAAAATATATGTACTCACTGCCTATTTTTGTGAATTGTCTGTATTGCCTTTCCTGTTGAGTTATTTCCATGAGTTGCCTGTATTATCCCTTCTTGCAAACCTTGTATATATCCCCTTTTATTCTGTGCTTCTTCCATACTGTATATTAGTGTTCCTTCTATCGATGCTTTTTGTAAATATGACCCCACTGCTTCTTTATCCACTTGATAAACTTTGCTTGTTGTCTGACTGGCTTGCTTTAACAGCTGCAAAACTTCCGCATGTTACAATGATTTTTGGAAAACCAGACAAGCTGGAGCTGCTTCTGTATATTCTGCTTATTCCGTTATTTTTCTACTTGTATGAGGCATTTCCTGATAAGAGAAAAAGGTTATTTCTTATCCCGTTAAGCCTCCTTCTTTTTCAGCATGCAGGAAATATATGGAGCCCGTACGGAGAAGTTGCTTTTATTAATGTCGGGCAAGGGGACAGTGTATTGATTCACGAGCCATTTAACCAAGGAACATATCTTATTGATACAGGAGGCACAGTTACCTTTCAAGAAGAGGAATGGACGAAAAGAGACGATCGATACGAGGTTGGTGAAGACACGCTAGTTCCTTACTTAAAAAGTAAAGGAATTTCAAAAATTGAAAAACTAATTCTTACACATGGGGATTTGGATCATGTTGGCGGCAGTGTGGCAGTTATCAATAATCTTCAAGTAAAGCAAATTCTTATGGCTAAAACCAAGTTGAAACTAACGGATGAGGGGAAATATGTGAGCTTGCAAAAAAGAAAGGTATTCCTGTCCTGTTTGTAGAAGCAGGAAACCGCTGGACGAGCCGAGATGTAGGTTTTCAGATTCTTGCCCCAATAGCAGATGCTGATTATAGCAGTGGTGAAAATGATGGATCACTTGTCATTTCAGCCAGACTCGGAGGCTTGACTTGGCTGTTTCCAGGTGATATTGAGGAGATAGGGGAAGAAATGCTGCTAAATAAAAAAACAGATTTAAAGGCTGATATACTGAAGGTTGCTCATCACGGAAGTAAAACCTCCACAACAGATGACTTTATTCAGGCAGTAGATCCAACCGTTGCCATCATTTCAGCAGGCAAAAACAACATTTACGGGCACCCAAATAAAGGGGTGCTTGAAAGATTGCATGCAAAAAACATAACAGTGTGGAGAACAGACGTGAATGGAACCATTTCTTTTAAATATTCACAAAAAAAAGGCACCTTTTTTTTGCAGATGCCATAAACTATATCAAAACCACAGGGAAAATTCATCCGCATAATAGAGAATTCCTTTTTGAAATATCATACTTAAATTACTTGAATAATCTGCGGATATCCTGGTTTGGTTTTTAGTTTTCACGAGTGTTTGTGTGAAAACACTAATAACAGTGTACCGTAGCATATTAAGTATCCTAGGCCTTAATATGCTACGTTCATTATAGATTGAAAGCGGGTTACCTAATAGAGAAATGTAAATGCCTTCTTTGAAAAGCCACCACCAACGTTTTTCAAAGAGGGCTGGAGCTTTTCTATAAAATGGTTGCCCGCTTTCTAGTTTTTATCACTTGTCAAAATGGAAATGCTTCTTTACGATATAAGATAGACGAAAAATAGTTGCTTGGCTAGCTGCCTTGCTCCCCTTACTTAGAGGGATATGAACGGAGAGAATAATGTTATGATGCAAGAAATTTGGAAAAAAATAAAAAGACAGGAATTTGCGCCCGTTTATTTGATGTATGGACAAGAGTCTTTTTTAATAAATGAAACAAAGCAGCTTTTAATTCAAACCGCATTAAATCCAGAAGAAGAGGACTTTAACCTATCCACGTATGATTTGGAGGAGGTCAGTATAGAGCTGGCAATTGAGGATGCCGAAACGATTCCGTTTTTTGGTGATAGAAAGGTTGTCGTCCTGCAAAATCCATTTTTCCTGACAAGTGAGAAAACAAAATCAAAGGTGGAACATGATGTAAAGAGGCTAGAAGCATACTTAAACGAGCCTTCTCCCTATACGATAATTGTCTTTACGGGAAGCTACGAAAAGCTGGATGAACGGAAAAAAATCACAAAGGAAATGAAAAAGACTGCGGAAATTCTCGAAGCAAAGAAATTAAATGAACAAGAATTAAAAAATTGGATGAAGCAAAGAGCCTCCTACAATAAAGTAGAATTAGACAACGATGCTCTCGATTCCCTTCTTAGTATTGCTGGAACAAACCTGTTTCTTCTGACAAGTGAAGTGGACAAAATGGCGCTTTATGTACAGGATTCAAAACTCATTACGAAGGAAATTGTCGAGGAGCTGGCCGCTAAGTCGCTGGAACAGAACATTTTCGCTCTTGTTGAGAAAATAATTAACAAAAGAATTGATGAGGCATTAAGGATTTATTACGATCTATTAAAGCAAAATGAAGAGCCATTAAAAATGCTCGCAATCATCACAAACCAATTTCGTCTTATTTATCAAGTGAAGGCACTCTCGAAAACAGGCTATGGACAGCAGCAAATCGCGTCTGTTTTAAAGGTCCATCCGTTTCGGGTGAAGCTTGCAGCCGGTCAGGCAAATCGCTTTACAGATGAGGAGCTAACAAGGTGTATCAGCATGTTCGCTGAGGCTGACTACCAGATGAAGACAAGCGGAATGAACAAGACAATGATCATTGAAATGATTCTTTTTAAATTAGGACAAGCTAATAGAAACGCATAGAAAAAAACGCTGCCCTTTGGCAGCGTTTTTTTTATGTACCAATTAAAAAGGCCACCAAATGAATGATAGCCTATTTTAATTAATTATGCATTGATCGCGTTTTTTCTCTTAGCTAGACGAGATTTCTTACGAGCAGCAGCATTTTTATGGATAAGACCTTTTGAAGCAGCCTTGTCTAAGTTGCTAGCAGCTACTACAAAGCTTTCGTTCGCAGCATTAGTATCTTCAGAAGCGATAGCAGCTTCTGCTTTTTTAACAGCAGTACGCATTGCTGATTTAACTGTAGTGTTTTGAGCGTTACGAGCGTTGCTAGTTTTTACGCGTTTAATAGCAGATTTAATGTTTGGCATTTACGTTCACCTCCTAAAAAGAAGCATCGAGAATCATATATAAACTCGATTTTTACATTCCTAAAAAACTTAAAGAACAAATGATATTTTATCAAACCGTTTGTAATAATGCAATACTCTCCTCTTAATTTGCCCCGTTAACACGCATTTTTTTATTTAAACATAAGAAAAAGCTGATTAAACTCTTTCTATGCGGTGAATTTTTTTGTCTCAGCAAGGAAAAGATAGAATATATCAATTATTCGTGGGAGGGGAATGTAGGATGAGTGAACAGCTTGATTTAAGCATGTATGCCGTCAGAACTGATTTGGCAATTGAAGCAAATGAATTGGCACTTAGCCAAAGAGCACATATTCAAACAGAACCGAACCAATCTCAACTTGATGGGGTAATCATAAAGGAAAAAGAAGAGAATGGTATAAAAGTATCTTATGTCGAAGTAACAGATAAAGGTGAAGAACTTATCGGCAAGAAAAAAGGCAAGTATTTAACATTGGAAGTCATGGGCATTCGCCAGCAGGACAGTAAGCTGCAGGCGGAGGTTGAAAAACTATTTGCCAAGGAATTCTCTCAATTCCTAGCATCTAATAATATTTCTGCAGATGCCTCCTGCCTTGTAGTAGGTTTAGGTAACTGGAATGTAACTCCAGATGCGCTTGGCCCGCAAGTTTGTGAAAACATTCTTGTGACAAGACATTTGTTTGAATTGCAGCCCCAGAATGTGGATAAAGGCTACAGACCAGTCAGTGCGTTATCACCAGGAGTTATGGGACTGACAGGAATTGAGACGAGTGACATTATTAAAGGCGTTGTGGAAAAAACAAACCCGGATTTTGTCATTGTAATTGATGCACTAGCATCAAGAAGCATTGATAGAGTTAATTCTACGATCCAAATTTCTGATACAGGTATTCATCCAGGTTCTGGTGTTGGCAATAAACGAAAAGAGTTAAGTAAGGAAACATTAGGCAGACCTGTCATTGCAATAGGTGTTCCGACAGTTGTTGATGCTGTGTCGATTACAAGTGATACGATCGATTATATTTTGAAGCATTTTGGAAAAGAATTGAAGGAAGGAGACAGGCCTTCTAGGGCTCTAGCTCCCGCCGGTTTAAGCTTTGGAGAAAAAAGAGTGCTGACAGAAGAGGATTTACCAGAAGAGCATCATCGAAAAACATTTTTAGGCATTATCGGCACACTGCCAGAGGAAGAAAAGCGCAAGCTTATTTTTGAAGTGCTTTCTCCAATTGGCCACAACTTAATGGTCACTCCAAAGGAAGTGGATGTTTTCATTGAGGATATGTCCAACCTGCTCGCTAATGGTCTGAATGCATCACTGCATACTGCTATTAATCAGGAAAACGTCGGATTTAATACACATTAATTTATACACCGTCAGAAAAAGAATCTAGCATTTTGAAAAAAAATAATAGTTCTATCTCTCCTAGCATTTACATAGTAATTAATAGACTTGCTAGGAGAGGTGAACATGAAACCATTACGAAAAAAAACAGACGTTTACATATTGAATGCCAATGTAATGAATATCCTGCCCGTATTTTTTATGCTGTTTATTGTTATTTTTATTTTAGTGATAGCTGTTTCGGCCGTAAAGCAGGAAATAGACATGGGTGCAACCATCTTGAAAGAATCACCTAGCGAGATAGAAGGGAGCTTCTTTTACTCTCTGCTCGGTTCTGAAAATCATTACTTTTTGTCTGCTCTATCAGAAGAACAGAAGGATTTAGATATAAGTCAATTGTTTATAAAGCTAGCAACGAATATTAATTTAGACGATCCAAGAAGCTTGCTTGGAAGAGAGCTTCCTGCCTTTTCTTTATATGACAGTGAAATACTCGTAGCGGGTGATGGAACAAACTATACGAATTTGCCTCTAGAATCAGCACCTCCACAGCCGTTTATCGAGGCTGGAAAAGAAGCGGCACTGCAGCGTACGGATGAAATAAAAAGACTGGAAGAAAAAGAGAAAAAACAAACCGCAGCCGCTCCCACAACAGGCGATAAAAAAATTGTCTATTTGTATTTTTCCCATAATCGAGAATCCTTCCTACCTTATCTTAAAGGTGTAAAGGACCCAAATCTTGCTCAACACTCGAAAATAAACATCACAAACTTAGGAGATGTCATGAAAGAGGAGCTGGAAATGAAGGGGATTGGCACAACCGTAGAAAAGAAGGATATTCAAAATCTGCTCAATAAAAAAGGATGGAGCTACACCCAATCCTATCAAGGTTCAAGAGAAGTGGTAGCAGCAGCAATGTCTGATAATAGAGACTTAAGTTACTTTATTGATATTCATCGTGATTCTCAAAGACGAAAAAACACAACGACTACGATTGATGGCAAGGACTATGCGAAAATTGCCTTTGTGATTGGCGGAAATAACAAAAACTTCGAAAAGAATCAGCAGCTTGCAGAAGAATTGCATGGCATCCTAAAGAACAAATACAAGTCCCTATCAAGAGGAGTTATCTTGAAAAAAGGGGCGTATACGAATGGGAAATTTAATCAGGACTTGTCAGAAAACAGTATATTAGTTGAAATTGGCGGTGTTGACAATACGTTTGCAGAGCTGAACAGAACGTCAAAGGCTTTGGCAGATGCTTTTAGTGAGTATTATTGGAAAGCAGAGAGTGTGAACGGTAACTAAAAAAATGAACAAGTAAGGAGGTGCTTAACAGATGAAGATGTTTACCTTGAAGGCACTAGGTATTGCCTTCTTGATGTTTGCTTGTGTGTTATTCGGAATGCAGCAGGCAAATGGAGGTATTTTAAAGATGAAGGGCTATGAAGACGAAAACTTCAGCAGTGCTTTAGCAATTAATAATGAGCAAGGCGGGTTGGAAGCCTCCATATTAGGCAGTGATGTTACAAGCCATGATTTACAAAAAAAGAAAGAGCAGATGGAGGAAATGAAAACCTTTAATCTACTTTCCGGGATAGGGAAGGGTGTCGCTGATGGCGTCTCCTCTCTTGCCCAAAAGGGTGTTGATTTGGTCAGCGGTGTCATAAACAAGGATAAAGATACAGGTAACCAGCCGTGATTAGGTTTACCTCTCTTTGGATAAAAGGAAAGCGGTGCTTATTCTTTCCGATAATTTCATTGAATCTTATCCATCACACTGCTATAATCAGAAATAGTGTATATGTGCGATTATTGTAGGAGTGAACTAGATGAACAGAGAAGAAATGCTTAATAGACAATCAAAAATCCGTAATTTTTCCATCATCGCTCATATTGATCATGGAAAATCTACATTAGCAGATAGAATATTAGAAAAGACAAATGCGTTGACAGCGCGCGAAATGAAAGACCAGCTTTTAGACTCAATGGATCTTGAAAGAGAACGTGGGATTACAATCAAGCTGAATTCCGTTCAGCTTAAATATAAAGCAAAAGACGGCGAAATTTATACACTGCACTTGATTGATACACCGGGACATGTCGATTTTACATATGAAGTTTCCCGAAGTCTGGCCGCTTGTGAAGGGGCTGTGCTTGTTGTGGATGCGGCTCAAGGTATTGAAGCGCAAACACTTGCGAATGTGTATTTGGCAATTGATAATGACTTGGAAATAGTTCCGGTTATTAATAAAATTGACTTACCGAGTGCTGATCCAGAACGTGTTCGTAACGAAATTGAAGAGGTCATTGGTTTGGATGCTTCTGAGGCGGTTCTTGCTTCTGCAAAGGCCGGCATTGGAATTGAAGATATTTTAGAACAAGTGGTAGAAAAGGTTCCTGCTCCACAAGGAGATCCGGAAGCGCCGTTGAAAGCACTTATTTTTGACAGCCTTTATGATGCTTACAGAGGTGTAGTCACATATATTCGTGTTGTCGAAGGTACAGTTAAAGCAGGCGATAAAATCAAAATGATGGCAACAGGCAAAGAGTTTGAAGTAATTGAGGTCGGCGTATTCACGCCAAAGGCTGTCAGTACAGATCAGCTGTCTGTTGGTGATGTTGGTTACCTTACAGCTGCAATCAAAAATGTCGGCGATACAAGAGTCGGGGACACGATAACAAGCGCGAAAAACGGCGCAGTCGAAGCACTGCCAGGGTACCGTAAGCTAAATCCAATGGTATATTGCGGCTTATATCCAATTGATAGCTCGAAATTTAATGACCTTCGTGAAGCGTTGGAAAAGCTTGAGCTTAATGATTCTGCTCTTCAATTCGAGCCGGAAACTTCTCAGGCATTAGGCTTTGGTTTCCGTTGTGGTTTCTTAGGACTGCTTCACATGGAAATCATCCAGGAAAGAATTGAACGAGAATTTAAAATTGACTTAATTACAACAGCTCCAAGTGTTATTTATGATGTAATTATGACAGATGGAACAGAATTAAAGGTGGACAACCCATCAGCAATGCCTGACCCACAAAAAATTGACCATATTGAAGAGCCTTATGTGAAGGCGACAATGATGGCTCCGAACGAATATGTTGGGGCAATCATGGAGCTTTGCCAATTGAAACGCGGCGTGTTTATTGATATGCAATATATGGATGAAACTCGTGTCAAAATTGTTTATGAAATTCCGCTGTCTGAAATCGTTTATGACTTCTTCGATCAGCTGAAATCTAATACAAGAGGGTACGCATCGTTTGACTATGAGCTTATTGGCTACAAAACGTCTACGCTCGTGAAAATGGATATCCTTCTGAACGCAGAAAAGGTCGATGCGTTAAGCTTTATCGTCCATAAGGATTTTGCGTATGAAAGAGGAAAACTCATCGTTGAAAAGCTGAAGGAACTAATCCCGCGTCAACAGTTTGAAGTGCCTATTCAAGCTGCTGTCGGTCAGAAAATCGTCGCACGTTCAACAATCAAGGCGATGCGTAAAAACGTATTGGCGAAGTGTTATGGCGGTGACATATCCCGTAAGCGTAAATTGCTAGAGAAGCAAAAAGAAGGTAAAAAACGAATGAAGCAAGTCGGATCTGTAGAAGTGCCGCAAGAGGCATTTATGGCCGTATTGCGCATGGATGATAACAATACGAAAAATTCATGATTTTAACAAAACGGGGTTAGGCTGCTGAAATAAAAGCAGCGCTAACCTCTTTTCTTATTTATTTGCAAAAAGAAAGGACCGTGACATATTGATTAAAGCAGCATATATCCATATACCATTTTGTGAACATATATGTCATTACTGTGATTTTAATAAAGTATTTCTTAAGGGTCAGCCTGTGGACGAATATTTGGACGCATTAGAAAAGGAAATCAAGCTGACAGCAGCTAATAACCAACATGCACTTTCCACCGTTTTTGTCGGAGGAGGAACGCCGACAAGCTTAAATGCTAAGCAGTTGGAGCGATTATGTGCAATTATTAGTGAAAATCTTGTTTTAGATAAAAATGCCGAATATACATTTGAGGCGAACCCTGGAGATTTGGCTCCAGATAAACTGAAGGCACTATATGATGGTGGAGTCAATCGTTTAAGCTTTGGTGTGCAATCCTTTAATGATGAATTGCTGCAACGAATCGGAAGAACGCATCGCGCAAAGGATGTTTTTTCTTCTGTTGAAGCTGCAAACAAAATCGGATTTGACAATATTAGCATCGACTTAATGTACAGTCTGCCAGGACAAACAGTGGAAGACTTTGCGGCAACATTAAAGCAGGCCTTCACATTAGATATTCAGCATTTTTCTGGATACTCGCTGATTATCGAGCCGAAAACGGTATTTTATAATCTTCTTCGTAAGGGCAAGCTTTTAACACCAGGTGAAGATGCTGAAGCAACGATGTACCGCTTGCTTATGGAGGAAATGGAGAAACATGGCTACAAACAATATGAAATAAGCAATTTTGCCAAGGAAGGTTATGAAAGCATTCATAATATTACCTATTGGAACAACGCAGAATACTATGGCTTCGGCGCAGGAGCCCATGGTTATGTTAACGGATATCGCCGTTCTAATTTTGGCCCATTGAAGAAATACATGGAGCCTCTGGCTGAAGGAAATCTGCCGCTACTTGATAATCATAAGGTAACTCGAACTGAACAAATGGAAGAAGAGCTGTTTTTAGGTTTAAGAAAAAACAGTGGGGTTAGCTTAAATTCCTTTAAAGAAAAATATAATCAAGACATCGAGACACTATTTGCAGATGAACTGAAGGGGCTGTTGGAAAGAGGGTTAATTTCCATGGATGATGGGAACTTAAAGCTTACTTACAACGGACGTTTCCTTGGAAACGAAGTGTTCCAATCATTCATTGGGATACTTTAACACCTCGTTTTTGTTCAGACAAAATAAAGGAAAGAATTTCTTTATGAAATAAGAACCAAAATATTGACATAGTCCCCTTGTATTTGATAATTTATAAATAGAATTAGCACTCGGTGCTAATGAGTGCTAACAGAGGTGATGAATGTGTTAACAGATCGTCAATTATTGATACTACAAGTGATTGTTGATGATTTTATAGCATCTGCTCAGCCGGTTGGTTCTAGAAGCCTGTCGAAAAAGCCGGAAATATCCTTTAGCTCTGCCACTATCAGAAATGAAATGGCTGATTTGGAGGAATCTGGTTATTTAGAAAAGACTCATTCTTCATCTGGACGAATTCCGAGTGAAAAGGGCTATCGTTTTTATGTAGATCACTTATTATTGCCGCAAAAGCTTCGAAAAGAAGATGTGTTGACACTGAATTCCGTGTTTGCTGAAAAGATTTACGAATTGGAAAATATGGTCCAAAGGTCAGCGAAAATACTCTCAGAGTTAACAAACTATACGACAATTGTGTTGGGTCCTGCTGTTAAGGAAAACAAGCTGAAAAAAATTCAAATCGTCCCATTAAATGCTCAAACAGCGATAGCCATTATCGTGACAGATACAGGACATGTTGAAAATAAAATGTTCCATTTGCCGGAATCTACAGATGCAAATGACATTGAAAAGCTTGTGAATATCCTTAATGAAAGGCTTGCGGGAGTCTCAATAGAGAAGCTGCACAACAAAATATATAAGGAAGTTGCTTCCTTATTAAAACTTCATATTAATCATTATGATTTATTTTTGAATTCTATCTATGATGCTGTTAAAATCGATACACATGAGAAGCTTTTCTTTGGTGGCAAAACAAATATGCTAAGCCAGCCTGAATTTCATGATGTCAATAAGATTCGAGATTTGTTGACCATGATTGAAAAAGAAGAGGGCATCCATGATTTGATTCGTAATAATTCAACAGATATCAGCATTAAAATCGGTACGGAAAACAATGTTTCGGCGATGGAAAACTGCAGCGTCATTTCTGCTTCCTATTCATTAGGAAAAAAACAGCTTGGCTCCATTGCGATATTGGGACCTACGAGGATGGAATACTCCAGAGTTGTCAGCCTGCTAAACCTGATGTCACATGATTTGACAAAAGTGTTGACAAGGCTGTATCAAAATTAACATCAAAGGATATAGTTAATAAATAGTTGTCCCTTAAAAACAAAGTTAGTTTTGAATGTTGGCAGGGACAAGATTTTTAAAAAAAATGATAGTTTCTGGAAGCATTATATAAGCTGATTATGTATAATAGTTCACTGTGAAGACTATTTATGACAAATAATTCATTTAAGGGAGGTGAATATGTTGGCAGAAGATAAAACAACGATGAATGAAGAACTACAAGAGGAAGTCGCAGCTGAAGAAAAGACAGAAGCGGTCTTTGAAGAAGTGAAGCAAGAGGAAACGACTGCTGAAGCTGAACAAGGGGCGGACTCACTTGATAAGGATCTTCAGGCAGCAAATGCTAAAATTGCTGAACTTGAGGCAAAAATTGAAAGTGAATCAAATCGCTATTTGCGTCTTCAAGCAGATTTTGACAATTCCCGCCGCAGGGCAAAGCTTGATTTAGAAGCGGCGCAAACATATAGAGCACAAAGCATCGTTATGGATTTGCTACCAGCAATCGATAACTTTGAAAGAGCTATGAAGGTCGAAGCGACAGAAGAACAAGCAAAAAGCTTATATACTGGTATGGAAATGGTATACAGAGGATTGTTGGATGCACTTGAAAAAGAGGGTGTTCAAGTAATCGAGTCTGTTGGAACTGAATTTGATCCACATCTACATCAAGCAGTAATGCAGGTAGAAGTGGAAGGTACAGAACCTAATATTGTAGTAGAAGAGTTCCAAAAAGGCTACAAATTAAAAGACAGAGTTATCAGACCAGCCATGGTAAAGGTTAGTCAGTAAGGTCTACATATTTAAAAATTGGAGGGAATTTTTCCATGAGTAAAATTATTGGAATCGATTTAGGTACAACAAACTCATGTGTTGCTGTATTGGAAGGCGGAGAACCAAAAGTTATTCCAAATCCAGAAGGTAACCGCACAGCTCCATCTGTAGTTGCATTTAAAAATGGAGAGCGTCAAGTTGGGGAAGTGGCAAAACGCCAATCTATTACAAACCCAAACACAATCATGTCTATCAAACGTCATATGGGTACAGACTACAAAGTTGAGGTTGAAGGCAAAAACTACTCTCCTCAAGAGGTTTCTGCTATTATCCTTCAATATTTGAAAGGTTATGCAGAAGAATATCTTGGCGAAACAGTAACAAAAGCTGTTATTACAGTTCCTGCTTATTTCAATGATGCAGAACGTCAAGCTACTAAGGATGCAGGTAAAATTGCTGGTCTTGAAGTAGAACGTATCATCAATGAGCCAACTGCAGCAGCTCTTGCATATGGACTTGATAAAACAGAAGAAGATCAAACAATTCTAGTATATGACCTAGGAGGCGGTACTTTCGACGTTTCCATCCTTGAATTGGGTGATGGTGTATTCGAAGTTAAATCAACTGCTGGTGACAACCGTCTTGGTGGAGACGACTTCGACCAAGTAATCATTGATTACTTAGTAGATCAATTCAAAAAAGAAAACGGTATTGACTTAAGCAAGGATAAAATGGCTCTTCAACGTCTTAAAGACGCTGCTGAAAAAGCGAAAAAAGACTTGTCTGGTGTAGCTTCTACACAAATTTCGCTTCCGTTTATCACTGCAGGCGAAGCTGGCCCACTTCACTTAGAAGTAACGCTATCTCGTGCTAAATTTGAAGAAATTTCTGCTGATTTAGTTGAACGTACAATGGGACCTACACGCCAAGCATTAAAAGATGCTGGTTTAAGTGCTTCTGAAATTGATAAAGTAATTCTTGTTGGTGGTTCTACTCGTATACCTGCTGTACAAGAAGCGATCAAAAAAGAAACAGGTAAAGAGCCTCATAAAGGTGTTAACCCTGACGAAGTAGTTGCAATGGGTGCAGCTATCCAAGGTGGAGTTATCACTGGTGACGTTAAAGACGTTGTTCTTCTTGACGTAACACCATTATCATTGGGAATTGAAACAATGGGCGGCGTGTTCACAAAGCTTATTGACCGTAACACAACAATCCCAACATCTAAGTCTCAAGTGTTCTCAACTGCTGCTGACAGCCAAACGGCTGTTGACATCCATGTGCTTCAAGGGGAACGTCAAATGGCTGCTGACAACAAAACTTTAGGCAGATTCCAATTGGCAGATATTCCGCCAGCACCACGTGGAGTTCCACAAATCGAAGTAAGCTTTGATATCGATAAAAACGGTATTGTGAATGTACGTGCAAAAGATTTGGGTACAAATAAAGAGCAAACAATCACAATTAAATCTTCAACAGGTTTATCTGACGAAGAGATCGACAAAATGGTTAGAGAAGCAGAAGAAAACGCGGAAGCTGATAAAAAGCGCAAAGAGGAAGTTGAATTGCGCAATGAAGCAGATCAATTAGTGTTCACTACAGAAAAAACACTAAAAGATTTGGAAGGCAAAGTGGATGAAGGCGAAGTAGCAAAAGCTAATGAAGCAAAAGATGCGCTTAAAGAAGCAATCGAGAAAAACGAATTAGAAGAAATTCGTGCGAAAAAAGATGCGCTACAAGAAATCGTTCAAAATCTTTCTGCCAAGCTTTATGAAGAAGCAGCTAAACAAGCTCAAGCAGCACAAGGTGCTGAAGGGCAATCAGCTGGCAAAGATGATGATGCAGTAGATGCAGAGTTTGAAGAAGTAAAAGACGACAAATAAGCACATGCAAAACAAAAAAGTCAAAGTCAGGTAATCCTTGGCTTTGGCTTTTCTTTATAATGGCTAAAAAACGTTCGTATTTTATAAAAAAAGAGCAGGTTTTTTCTAAGTCGTTAAGAATAAACTATTGTACATTAGAAATGCAAAATGTTACAATATCATCTATGTGAAAAGAATCGGGGAGTGGCAATTATAAATGGATAAGCGAGATTACTATGAAGTCCTTGGCGTTGCGAAAACAGCTTCCAAGGATGAAATAAAAAAGGCATATCGAAAACTGTCAAAAATGTATCATCCTGATATCAATAAAGAAGCTGATGCAGACGAAAAGTTCAAAGAAGTAAAAGAAGCATACGAAGTGCTCAGTGATGAACAAAAACGTGCCCAATATGACCAATTTGGCCACACAGATCCTAACCAAGGCTTTGGTGGTGGAGCTGGTGATTTCGGTGGCTTTGGCTTTGAAGATATATTCAGCAGTTTCTTTGGCGGTGGCGGCGGTGGACGCAGACGTGATCCAAATGCGCCAAGACAAGGAGCAGATCTGCAATATACAATGACACTTTCCTTTGAGGAAGCGGCATTTGGAAAAGAAACAGAGATTGAAATTCCTCGTGAAGAAACTTGTGAAACATGCAGCGGCTCAGGTGCAAAGCCTGGAACGAAACCTGTTACGTGTAAGCATTGTAGCGGAACAGGCCAATTAAATGTAGAGCAAAACACGCCATTTGGGAAAATTGTCAACAGAAGAACTTGTCAGCACTGTAATGGTACTGGGAAAGAAATTAAACATAAATGTGGAACATGCGGCGGCACAGGTAAAGTGAAGAAACGCCGTAAAATTAAAGTGAAAATTCCTGCTGGTATTGATGATGGGCAACAATTGCGCGTCAGCGGCCAAGGGGAGCCTGGTGTTAATGGCGGTCCTGCTGGGGATTTATATGTCGTATTCCATGTAAGAACACATGAATTCTTCGAGCGTGACGGTGAGGATGTTTACTGTGAAATGCCTATTACCTTTGTGCAGGCTGCACTAGGTGATGAAGTGGAAGTGCCGACATTGCATGGCAAGGTTAAACTTAAGGTGCCTGCAGGAACACAGACAGGAACGAAATTCCGTCTGAAAGGAAAAGGTATCTCCAATGTACGTGGCTACGGTATCGGTGACCAGCATGTCATTGTACGCTTAATTACACCGACTAAGCTGTCAGATAAACAAAAGCAAATGCTGCAGGAATTTGCAGAGCTAACTGGAAATGCCCCTCAAGGGGAAGAGGAAGAAAGCTTTTTCTCAAAAGTAAAAAGAGCCTTTAAGGGTGAATAAAGATTGATTGGAGTTGGTAGAAAATGAAATGGTCTGAAATCACAATTCATACAACAAATGAAGCGATTGAACCTATTTCGAACATTTTGCACGAAGCAGGTGCTAGCGGGGTGGTAATTGAGGATCCCTTCGAATTGATAAAAGAAAGAGAAGACCGTTTTGGCGAAATCTACCAACTCAATCCTGACGATTACCCACAAGAGGGAGTTTTGGTTAAAGCATATCTGCCTATCAATAGCTTTTTAGGTGAAACGGTAGAGGAAATTAAAGAAGCAATCAATAATTTGATTTTATTTAATATCGATATTGGGTTAAATAAAGTGACAATTATGGAAGTGAATGAAGAAGAGTGGGCTACGGCATGGAAGAAATATTATCATCCTGTCAAGATTTCTGAGAAGTTCACCATTGTACCGACTTGGGAAGAATATACACCAGTGAACAGTGATGAATTAATTATTGAACTGGATCCTGGGATGGCGTTTGGGACAGGAACACATCCAACAACAGTATTATGTATCCAAGCTTTGGAAAGAATAGTGAAAAAAGGGGATACAGTTATTGATGTTGGTACAGGTTCTGGCGTGCTAAGCATTGCAGCCTCCATGCTCCAAGCAAAATCAGTGCTTGCCCTTGATTTGGATGAGGTTGCTGTTCAATCAGCTAAGTTAAATCTGAAGCTAAACAAGGTGCATGAAACAGCTACAGTTCAGCAAAATAATTTACTTGATGGAATAACGCAAGAGTCTGATGTGATTGTTGCTAACATTCTTGCAGAGGTAATTGTCCGCTTCACAGATGATGTTTACCGTTTGTTAAAAGAGGATGGCTATTTTATTGCTTCAGGTATCATTCTTCAGAAAAAAGAAGAAGTAAAGGCTGCCATCCTTGCTTCAGGACTTGAAATTGTTGAAACAGTCCAAATGGAAGATTGGATTAGCATCACAGCGAAAAAAGGAAAGTAAACCTAAAAAGAAGTTTGTTCGTAATACTGCAAACTTCTTTTAGTATGCTTATAAGGCTTTTTCTTTCCAAAGCAGGAATTCCTTGATTTTATGTAAAGGCAGGTTTTAAGCAGTGCAACGTTATTTCGCGGAAAATATAGAGGACACATTCCTTATAAAAGAAGATGACTTTCATCATATTACAAGAGTTATGCGCATGAAGCTTGGCGATGAAATATATTGTGTCAATTCTAATCAGCAAACTGCTCGCTGTTCTATTGAAAATATTACCGAAAACGAAATCGAAGCAAAAGTGGTACAATGGGTAGAGGGAGACATGGAGCTACCTGTCACTGTAACAATAGTAAGCGGCCTGCCAAAAGGGGATAAGCTGGAATGGATTATCCAAAAAGGCACAGAACTAGGTGCGCATGAGTTTATCCCTTTTATTGCATCTCGCTCGATTGTAAAATGGGACGCAAAAAAGTCCGATAAAAAGATCAGCCGCTGGAATAAAATTGCCAAGGAAGCGGCAGAGCAGTCGCATCGCGCTGTTTTACCGAATGTTTCCACACCAGTTTCAGTGAAGGAGCTTATTAAAAAAGCTGCAGAATATGACGTTAAAATCGTCGCATACGAAGAAGAGGCTAAGCTAGGGGAAACCGCTAATCTTGCAAAGGCACTTTCTTCCTTGAATAAGGGACAAACGCTGCTTGCAGTATTCGGACCTGAAGGCGGCCTAACTGATTCAGAGGTTGAGCTCTTGATGGAAAACGGCTTTATAGCATGTGGACTCGGACCAAGAATATTAAGAACGGAAACAGCACCATTATACTTACTTTCTGCTGTTTCCTATCATTTTGAACTATTGAATAGATGAGGTGAACAATATGCCAACAGTTGCTTTTCACACATTAGGTTGTAAAGTAAATCATTATGAAACAGAAGCTATATGGCAATTATTTAAAGAGCAAGGATACGATAGAGTAGAGTATGAAAACATGTCAGATGTTTATGTCATCAATACATGTACAGTTACAAATACAGGGGATAAAAAGAGCCGTCAGGTTATAAGAAGAGCTGTCCGAAAAAATCCCGATGCTGTTATTTGTGTTACTGGGTGTTATGCGCAAACATCACCAGCTGAGATTATGGCAATACCTGGTGTCGACATTGTAGTAGGAACACAGGATCGTGTGAAAATGCTTGATTATATCACACAATTTAAAGAAGAACGTCAGCCAATTAATGCAGTTGGTAATATCATGAAAAACAGAGTGTACGAGGAATTAGACGTTCCAGCATTTACTGACAGAACGAGAGCTTCCTTGAAAATCCAAGAAGGCTGTAACAACTTCTGCACATTCTGTATTATTCCATGGGCTCGAGGTTTAATGCGGTCAAGAGATCCGAAAGAAGTAATCAGACAAGCGCAACAGCTAGTTCAAGCGGGTTATAAGGAAATCGTTCTTACAGGTATCCATACAGGCGGATACGGGGAGGACATGAAAGATTATAATCTTGCCAGACTTCTTCGCGATTTGGAATCTCAAGTAAAAGGACTGAAAAGACTTCGTATTTCTTCCATTGAGGCGAGCCAAATTACAGACGAAGTAATTGAAGTATTAAATGATTCGAAAATAATTGTTAACCATCTTCATATCCCGATTCAATCCGGTTCAGATACTGTATTGAAAAGGATGAGAAGAAAGTATACGATGGAATTCTTTGCTGAAAGAATTACCCGCTTAAAAGAAGCACTTCCAGGACTTGCTGTTACTTCTGATGTTATTGTCGGGTTCCCAGGTGAGACAGAGGAAGAGTTTATGGAAACATACAACTTCATAAAAGAACATAAATTCTCTGAACTTCATGTTTTCCCATATTCAAAGAGAACAGGAACGCCAGCTGCAAGAATGGACGACCAGATCGACGAAGACGTAAAGAATGAGCGTGTACATCGCCTTATCGCTTTATCTGACCAGCTTGCAAAGGAATATGCCTCTAATTATGAAGGGGAAGTTGTCGAAGTGATTCCGGAAGAGAAGTATAAGGAATCTGGCGGTGAAGACTTGTATGTTGGCTATACAGATAACTATCTAAAAGTCGTATTCCCGGCAACAGAAAGCATGGTTGGCCAAATTGTAAAAGTGAAAATTACAAAAGCAGGATATCCTGTTAACGAAGGTCAATTTGTACGTGCTTTGGAAGAATATACAGAAACAGAAAAAGCTATTGTATAATAGAATAGCAGGCAGTTTTTAATGGAAAAGCATCAGAATTGATGCTTTTCCGTATCCCTTTGTAAGACCAAGATCTATACATACTATTGTTAAAAGGAGCCATTAAATATGAGCAGCCAAATTGCAAAAATGATTGATCACACATTATTGAAAGCAGATGCAACAAAAGAACAGGTTAAAACATTATGTGAGGAAGCAAAAGAATATAGCTTTGCTTCTGTATGTGTAAACCCAACATGGGTGCAATATGCAAGTGAGCTTTTAGCAGGTACTGAAGTGAAAGTTTGCACGGTTATTGGATTCCCATTAGGTGCGACTACTTCAGCTACGAAGGCTTTTGAAACAGCTAATGCGATCGAAAATGGTGCGACAGAAGTCGATATGGTTATCAACATCGGTGCATTAAAAGACAAGAATTTTGATCTTGTGAAGGAAGATATTAAAGCAGTAGTTGATGCAGCAAAAGGCAAAGCACTTACAAAGGTAATTATTGAAACTAGTTTGCTTACAGATGAAGAGAAAGAAAAAGCATGTGTCTTGGCAGTTGAAGCAGGTACAGACTTCGTGAAAACATCTACTGGCTTTTCAACAGGAGGCGCAACGGTAGAAGATATTGCGCTTATGAGAAAGACAGTCGGTCCAGAAATTGGCGTTAAAGCTTCTGGCGGAGTAAGAAGCAGTGAAGATACAGAAAAGATGATTGAAGCAGGAGCTACTCGTATTGGTGCAAGCTCTGGTGTTGCAATTGTCAACGGACTTACAAGCAATAGTGACTATTAAATAAAAAAGATGGCTGCCTAAGACAGGTAGCCATCTTTTTTTTTATTTATGAAGCCTCATAATCCACCTGCCAAACTGTTCTGCGAATGGAAGGACAATAATGGAGGAAAGAACATTAAATAAGAGGCTCGCATGTGCAAGCTGTACGTCTTTGGCGCTTGTCATAAATTCTACAGCATCCTTCAATTGGCCGATGAAGGGATAGAACAGCACCGCACCGCCAATATTGAGCCATATATGGGCGTAGGCACATAGCTTGGCCTCTTTGTCTGCCCCAATTGAAGCGAGATAGGATGTAATGCATGTGCCAATATTAGAGCCGAGCATAATGGCGATACCAGCCTCGATTGACAGCATATCTGCAGTCAAAAAACCCATGATAATGCCAATTGTCGCGGTGCTTGATTGAATTAACGCTGTAATCAGGATACCGAGTGATAATGCCCAAAAAATATGATTAGACAAATGGGCGAGGAAGGTCTGCATAAGAGGGTTTTCCTGAATAATCCCGGCAAAGTATTTAAATCCTTTCATTGCTGTAAATACAATCGATATGCCAAGTAATACAAAGCCAATACTTCTTAGCTTATATTTGTTTATAAGGATGCCAAGTGCGCCAGCAGCTGCTAACGGAAGCAGATAGTCACTTATATCATAGGTGATGAACTCTGTTGTAAAGGTTGTCCCGATATTTGTTCCAAGAATAATTCCGATTGACTGGGGAAATGTCAGTACTCGTGCTGCAATTAAGCCGATTGTCAGCACCATAACAGCAGAGCTGCTTTGCAGGACTGCTGTTATGACAATGGCAGCAATCATCCCCTTCCAAGGCTTGTTCGTCAGTTTTTCCAGCAAGGCTTTAAATGAATGGGAGGACAGATTGAAAAGGCCTGTTCGAAGCATTGTCATACCATAAATAAACAGCAGGATTAACAAAATAAAAAGTCCAATATACAGCATATATGTTCACTCCTTCAAAAAAATATATGAAAAAAGAGGATAGGACATGCTAAAAATGAAAAATGATAGAGATATACAAGATTTAAAGTTGTATTTTGTGGTAATATATAAGTGTGAGGATGGACAATGAGGGATACTTGTTTAGAAATCACAAAAAAAATCAAAACAATTTTCAGTACAGGGCTAAATACAGTTGACCTTGCTTCCTTGATATATTATAATGTCAAGGTACATGGTATCCATGAGATGTTAGTGTGTTGTGTTTCGGAGGGAGGGAAAGAGAATGTCTAAAACCGTCGTTCGTAAAAACGAATCGCTTGAAGATGCTCTTCGTCGCTTCAAACGTTCAGTATCAAAAACTGGTACTTTGCAGGAAGCTAGAAAGCGCGAATTCTATGAAAAGCCTAGTGTTAAACGTAAGAAGAAATCAGAAGCAGCAAGAAAACGTAAGTTCTAAGAGAGGGTGTATTAATTGAGTCTTCTCGAACGCTTAAACAATGATATGAAGCAAGCGATGAAAAACAAAGATAAAGATAAACTCACTAATATCAGAATGTTAAAAGCTGCCATTCAAAATGAAAGCATTAAGATTGGCGGAGATCTTTCTGAAGAGGATGAGTTAACTGTCCTTTCTCGCGAAGTGAAACAACGCAAGGACTCCCTCCATGAGTTTGAAAAAGCAGGTCGCCAAGATCTTGTTGACAAAGTACGTGCGGAGTTAAAGCATGTTGAAATATATATGCCTGACCAGCTTTCAGAAGAGGAGTTATCAGCTATCGTTACTTCGGTAATTGCAGAAACTGGTGCTTCTTCAAAGAAAGATATGGGAAAAGTGATGGCTGCTTTAATGCCAAAGGTTAAAGGTAAAGCAGATGGTTCACTAGTAAATAAACTTGTACAACAACACCTTTCATAAATTGATTATGTTTTAAAGGCTGCAGTCCTAGACTGCAGCCTTTTAACATTTTATTTTTTAAAAAACATGTTAATAATATTAAAATAAATGAAACCTTTTCAAACTCGATTCGTATATGTACTATAACCAAACGAACAGGAAAGGAGGAGAAAATTGATTAGGAAAAAAATATTGTTATTGCCTTTTCTTTTCAGTATTTTGTTATCCTTTTTTCCTGCAGTCAGTTATGCTAACGACCAGCAATTAGTCTATATCGTGCCAATAAAGGATACAGTGGAAATGGGCTTGAGTGAATTTATAAACAGAGCCGTAGAAACCGCCGAAGAGAAACAGGCAGATGTTATCATCTTTGAAATGGACACACCTGGTGGATCGGTAGATGCGGCAGTTTCGATTGGGAAAATAATTTCCGGCACAAGGTTGAAGACAGTCACTTACATTAATCAGGATGCCATCTCGGCAGGTTCCTTCCTTGCTTTGAACACAGATGAAATCTATATGGATGGAAGAGGCAGGTTTGGAGCAGCAGGTGTCATAGACAGTCAGGGTAATACTGCCGGCGAAAAAGCCCAGTCCTATTGGCTGTCTGCGATGAGAGGGGCGGCCGAAAAAAGCGGAAAAGATCCCCTCTATGCCATGGCGATGGCAGATAAATCAATTGCCATTCCAGAGCTTGGCGATGATGAGGATAAGTTTCTTACGTTGACCGCCGCTGAAAGTCTTGAGGTTGAATATTCAAACGGCACAGTCAGTAGTTTAGATGATTTGCTCAAAACTCTTGGTATGGAGGATGCAACAGTAGAAAGAATGGATGAAAGCTTCGCTGATAAGGTGGCTCGGTTTGTGACAAATCCAATTATCATTCCTATTCTTCTAACGATAGGAGCTCTTGGATTAATCTTCGAACTGTTTTCGCCAGGGTTTGGGATTGCGGGCTTTGTTGGAATTTCCTCTCTGCTTTTGTTCTTTTATGGTCATCTTGTATCAGGGCTGGCAGGGTATGAATCCATTATCCTGTTTGTAGCAGGAATAGTCCTTGTTTTCCTTGAATTTTTTATAGTCGGCGGGATAGCCGGGATTTTGGGCATAGCTGCAATTATCGGCAGCGTCTTTCTCGCTGGTGGCAATGTTTATCATATTGCCCTAAGTGTTCTTATTGCGGTAGCCGTATCGATTATCGCCACTATTCTTTTAGTAAAGGTGTTTGGTAGAAAAATGAAATTCTTCAAAAAAATTGTGCTGAGAGACTCTACTAGTACGGAAGAAGGATATGTTTCCAATAAAACAAGAAATGACCTTGTTGGAAAGACCGGGGTTACGATGACGGCATTACGCCCTTCAGGAACGGTCCTAATTGGAGACGAACGGATTGATGTGGTCAGTGAAGGTAATTTTGTTGGCAAGGATGTTAAAGTCAGTATCGTAAAAGCAGAAGGTTCAAGAATTGTTGTAAGAGAATTGACAGACATTGATCTGCATAAGGAGGATAAATAATGGAAGTATTGAGCGCAACGGCAATCTTTTGGATTGCAGTCATAATTATAGGGGTTATTCTACTTGGGATCCTCCTGACATTCGTACCTGTCATGCTGTGGATTTCCGCATTAGCAGCAGGCGTTAAAATCAGCATTTTCACATTGGTTGGTATGAGATTGAGAAGGGTTATCCCAAGTCGTGTTGTCAATCCACTGATTAAGGCACATAAAGCTGGTATAAATGCCACGATTAATCAGCTGGAAAGTCACTACTTGGCTGGGGGTAATGTCGACAGAGTTGTTAATGCATTAATTGCTGCACACAGAGCGAATATTGAATTGTCCTTTGAACGCTGTGCTGCCATTGACTTGGCTGGCCGTGACGTTCTTGAAGCAGTACAAATGAGCGTTAACCCGAAAGTAATTGAAACACCGTTTATTGCTGGTGTGGCAATGGATGGTATTGAAGTAAAAGCAAAAGCAAGAATAACAGTTCGTGCTAATATTGAACGCCTTGTTGGGGGAGCCGGAGAAGAGACGGTTGTAGCCCGTGTTGGTGAAGGGATTGTCTCCACTATTGGTTCGTCAACCAACCATAAAAAGGTTCTCGAAAATCCAGATATGATCTCCCAGACAGTTCTGTCAAAGGGATTGGATGCAGGTACTGCATTTGAAATCTTGTCCATCGATATTGCAGACGTTGATATAGGTAAGAACATTGGTGCAGAACTACAGACAGAACAGGCAGAGGCAGACAAGAAGATTGCTCAGGCAAAAGCAGAGGAACGCCGGGCAATGGCTGTTGCTCAAGAACAAGAGATGAAAGCGAAAGTCCAAGAAATGCGTGCGAAAGTTGTTGAAGCAGAGGCTGAGGTACCTATGGCGATGTCTGATGCACTTCGTTCTGGAAATATTGGTGTAATGGATTATATGAATTTGCAGAACATTACAGCTGATACAGAAATGAGAGGATCCATCGGCAAGCTTAATAGCGACAATAAAGATGAGGATAGTAAAAAGTAAGGCAAGTGAAGGGAGCAGTCTCTCTTGGAATATATTTCAATCATTGTAATAGTAGTAGGCTTCCTGTTTTCCTTGTTCCAAAAAAAAGCGCAGGAGGAAAACAACAAAAAAGGTCAGAAGAAGCCAACGCCTGTTAAACCGGATTTCACCAAGCAGGTAATAAGAAAAATGGAGCAGGCCTTTGAAGCGCCTGTGAAAAAAGAAACAGTGTCCACAAAGGTTAATGAGCTTAATGAACTAGAGGCACTAAAAAAAGAACGGGATGCCCTCAAGCAGAAGCTAAAGCGGATGGAGGCAGCTTCTGTAAGGCATGTAAAGGCCGAACAGAAGGCGGAGCCTTTATTAGGCGATAAAGGACTGCTTGAAGGTCATTCCTTGGCTGAGGCGGTCATATTTGCCGAGATAATCGGTGCTCCAAGAGCAAAGCGTCCGCATCCGGCTACACGTAAAAAGCAAGGTATTAAACAGTAAGGGGAAATTCAGCATTCATGCTGAATTTTTCCTGAAAAATAGGTGCTAGAACCCCCTTTTGTCTCATACATATGAGATGAAAGGGGGTTCTTTTTTTATGGCTAAAAAATGGGGAAATACGTTACGGAGCTGGATGATTAAAAACTTAGAGCTTCCTCAAGATGTCATGATGGACTTACCCAGGATCACAATGATTGGCCAAATCCATATATATATTGAGAACCACCGTGGGCTGCTGACTTTCTCAGACAAGGAACTACGGCTGCTCTTGAAACAGGGCCAGCTTTTAATAAAAGGTAAGGGATTTGTCATCAAGACGATACTGCCAGAAGAGATATTGCTGGAGGGGAAAATTGATCAGGTGATGTACATAAACGAATAATATGGGAGGAAGCTATGAAAAATCATTGGATAGAATTTTTTACTGGCATTGTTACAGTTAAAGCGACGGGAAAGGGCTTAGAGCGTTTCTTGAATAATCTACTAAGAAAAAAGGTAGCTGTGTGGAGTGTCAAAAAGCATGGGCCACATTCTATTACCTTCCAGATGGGACTTAAAAGCATAAATAAGTTTAGAGAGGTCGTAAGAGGAAGCGGAATAAAAATAGAGTTTCAGCGTGGTGCTGGAGCTCCCTTTCTTTATAAAAGAATCTTGAAAAACAGCGGGTTTGCGATAGGGATATTTTTGTTTTTTGGACTAGTTCTAACCCTTTCCAACATGGTGTGGGGGATTGAAATAAAGGGTGCTAATCCGGCAACAGAGTATCAGATACGCAAGCAGCTAGATAAGATGGATATAAAAATCGGTGAGTTTCAATTCTTTTCAAAAGAATTGGACGAGATACAAGCAGGACTGACCAATAATATTGACGCGATTACGTGGATCGGTGTGGAATTAAAAGGGACAACTTATCATTTTCAAGTAGTGGAGAAAAATGAGCCAGAAAAAATGGAAGAGGAAAAGCCGCAAAATTTAATTGCAGCTAAAAAAGCGACAATCGTGGACTATTTCATTGAGGAAGGCGATCAAGTCTTTACTATCCATGATGTGGTAAAAAAAGGACAGCTATTAGTAACAGGAGTATATGGGAAAGATAATAACACAAAAATTGTTTCAGCCAGAGGAGAAATATGGGGAGAAACATGGTATAACTCCAAAGTTACAATTCCTTTAGATAGTACTTTTCAAGTGTTTAATGGCAATGAAAAGCAAAAGCATTATTTGAAGCTTTTTGGCTACGAAATTCCAGTTTGGGGATTTGGAAAGGTAGAGTATAAGGAATACGAAAAAGAGGAAAACGAAAAAAAGGTAAAGTTTCTTAAATGGGAATTACCACTAAAGATTACAAACAAAACATACAGGGAAAAAGAAGAAGTGACGAGAAGTTATACGGAGGAGGAAGCCATTAAAGCTGGTAAGGAAAAAGCGCGGAAGGATATTCAACAAAAAATCGGGGAAGATGGCAAAATTAAAAAAGAAAAAATTTTGCGACAATCGGTAAAGAATGGTAAAGTAATACTAAATATAGATTTTACAACAATTGAAAATATTGCAGAAGTACAACCTATAACTCAAGGAGACTTGGAATGACAGAAGATTTGAAGACAATGAATGTAAAATTAAATGGCCCAGAAGAGGCAGTAGCTTTGCTTGGAAACGGAGACCGCAATCTTGAAATTTTAGAAAAAGAGCTTGATTGCCAAATCGTAACAAGAGGCGAAACTTTGCATGTTTCCTCCACAAATCCAGACAGTATTGAACTGGTAGGGGAAATTGTTGAAAAAATTTTGCAGGTGATAAGGAAAGGAATTTCTGTAAGCCAGCGTGATGTCAGCTATGCGATTGAAATGGCCAGAAAAGGAACCTTAGAGTATTTTGGGGCGCTTTATGATGAAGAGATTGCCAAGACAATCAAAGGAAAGTCCATTAGGGTCAAGACAATCGGCCAAAGCGAATATATCCGTTCCATTAAAAAAAATGATTTGATTTTTGGAATTGGACCAGCAGGAACTGGTAAAACATATTTAGCTGTTGTAATGGCAGTTAGTGCATTGAAAAGTGGTAAGGTAAACAGGATTATCTTGACAAGGCCGGCTGTCGAAGCTGGAGAAAGCCTCGGCTTTTTGCCTGGTGATCTAAAGGAAAAGGTAGACCCTTATCTTCGCCCGCTATATGATGCCCTCCACGATGTTCTTGGGATGGAGCATACGCAGCGTTTGATTGAAAGAAATACGATTGAAATCGCACCACTTGCTTATATGCGCGGACGTACCTTGGACGATGCATTTGTTATCCTTGACGAAGCGCAAAACACGACTCAAGCACAAATGAAAATGTTTTTAACAAGGCTTGGATACGGCTCTAAAATGGTGATTACAGGTGACAGAACACAAATAGACCTACCTAAGGGTGTAAAGTCTGGGCTGGTTGCAGCAGAGCATATCCTCAAAAATGTTTCCGGTATTTCCTTCAGCTACTTATCGGAGACGGATGTTGTAAGGCACCCGCTAGTAGGAAAAATTATAAAAGCATATGACGTAATTGAAAGCTGATAAAAAGGGGCAAACCATCTTAAGTTGATAAGCATGGTTTGTCTTTTTTCTTTTTTTTGTGTGAAGTTTGTTTCAGCTAAATTGAGGTCAGAATGGTTATTGAGCTCAATTTTTGTAGAAAAAAGCCCTTATTTGCCTAGTGAAAGTGAATAGTAGAGCTCATATCGAGAAAAAAGGTGAAAACATCACAAAAAACTGATATTATTTTACATAAATATCAAACTTTTGAGTTTTGGAAAATTCATACATAATGGATAGTGCTCTTGTTTATCGATAGGAGGTTACAATGGGATTTCTTCAAAATATCATCCAAAACAAGAACCGATATTTAAATAAAACAGCGGTTCGAATTTTGCTGTTTCTGTTTATTGGGGCGATATTGTTTTTCTCTATGTACAGCAATGTTAAACCAGAAAAGCTTAATGTCGATGTATTTACCGTTGCAAATGAAACAATCCGGTCACCTATAACAGTTGAAGATACAGAAAGCACGGAAAAGAAAAAAGAAGAAAACAAAAATCAAGTACAAGATGTGTACGTAGTTAATAAAGAAATAGCTCAAAATCGTGTAGATTTAATCACTTCTATTTTTGATTCTGTGACAGAGGTTAACAATGAAGCAGAGAAGCCGGCAGAGGATGATGGAGCAGACAGTAAACCATCTGCTGCAACTGAAATTACGCCTGATAAAAAACTTTCTCTTCTTAAAGAAAGACTAACAGCCAATGTCACAAATGAAATTATGGATAGTACATTAAAGGAATTGCTTGCTTCCTCAGAAGCGGAGCTTGAAATTGCTGAAGATATAACGGTCACCGCTATTAATTCTGTAATGAGCAGCAAAATCCCGGCAGATGAAGTAGAAAATGCGAAGAAACGGGTCGAGGATGAATTAAGAAACAGCAGTGGCATTAACAGTGATATTAAAAGCTCTATCATCGACTTAGGGCGATTTGCTATCATCCAAAATGAATTTTATGACCCGACAGGCACGGAGGAGCTCAGGCAGCAAGCTGTCGACAGTGTGGAGCCTGTAAAAATCCTTCAAGGTCAAATTATTGTGGAGGAAGGTCAGCTTATCAGCAGGGAAGTGTACCGCCAGCTTGGATTAGTGGGGCTGCTGGACACAGATCATACGAGTAAGCCGTTTATCGGTCTTGGATTAATTGTTTTGTCTATTGTTTGCTTATTTTACTTTTATATTACAGCATACGAACGTGGAAACAAGCGGAATAAAGGCACTGCTATGATGTTTTCCATTATTTTTATTATTTCTATTCTAATTATGAAAGCCCTCAGCCTGTTTCAGCAAGAGGATATAATTGAAGTTGGATACTTTTTTCCTGCAGCGATGGCTGCGATGCTAATAAAAATCCTTATTGAAGAAAAGCTGGCGATTTTTGTCACTATCGCCCTTTCTGTTAGTGGGATGATTATGTTCAATGAAGGCACTGCAGGAGCATTTCATGTAGGGATGGGAATATATATATTAGCAGGGGGGATTGCTGGCGTTCTTTTCTTGAAAAAGCATAACCAGCGCTCAAGTATTTTGCAAGCCGGCCTGCTTGTTTCGTTAATAAATATCATTACTATTTTGGGTATGCTTTATATGCAAAATGGTCAATTGGAAGCAACGGAATATGGATTTTATCTATTAAGTGCGATTCTGTCGGGAATTGTGTCAGCTGTTTTGACAATTGGAATATTGCCTTTCTTTGAGACCGGCTTTAATATTCTGTCAACGATGAAGCTAATCGAGCTTTCTAACCCAAATCATCCATTATTGCGAAAAATATTGACTGAAGCCCCTGGCACGTATCATCATAGTGTTATGGTTGCAAACCTTGCCGAGGCGGCATGTGAAGCAATTGGTGCAAATGGTTTACTTGCTAGGGTCGGATGTTATTATCATGATATTGGAAAAACAAAAAGACCGCAGTTCTTTATTGAAAACCAGCTGAATATGGGCAATCCTCATGATCGCCTACCCCCGCAGGCAAGTAAAAATATCATTATTGCACATGCAACAGATGGGGCTCAGCTGCTAAAAAGCAGTAAAATGCCAAAAGAGCTTATTGACATTGCGGAGCAGCACCATGGCACAACCTTGCTGAAGTTTTTCTATTATAAGGCAAAGGAAAAAAATCCAGATGTAGCCGAAAATGAATTCCGGTACCCAGGTCCAAAAGCACAGTCTCGTGAGGCTGCTATCATTGGAATCGCTGATAGTGTGGAAGCAGCAGTTAGGAGTCTTAGTTCTCCTACACCAGACCAGATTGAAGGGCTTATAAAAAACATTATTGCCGATCGCCTTCAAGACGGTCAGCTTGATGATTGTGACCTTACATTAAAGGAATTGGATCAAGTAAGAAATACACTTTGTGAAACACTAAAAGGGATATTTCATTCAAGAATTGAATACCCTGATATGAAGAAGTAAAGGATGAATGAAAATGAATTTGGAAATAGATTTTATTGATGAAACAGAAAAAGTGGCGGAGGCTGATCAGGCTAAAGTCGAGGAATTACTAATATTAGCTGCCCAGAATCAAAAATTGTCTGGCGATATTGAGCTTTCGGTTACGTTTGTTGATAATGCCCGCATACAGGAAATCAATAAAGAGTACCGCAATAAAGATCAAGCAACAGATGTTATTTCCTTTGCAATGGAGGAGCTTGGAGAAGGGGAAACAGAGCTTATTGGGGCAGATATGCCACGTGTGCTTGGAGATATCATTATTTCCATTGATAGAGCAAAAGAGCAGGCAGAGGAATATGGTCACGGCTATATGCGAGAGCTTGGCTTTTTAGCAGTCCATGGTTTTCTGCACTTGCTAGGTTACGACCATCTAACAAAAGAGGAAGAGGAAGTTATGTTTACTCTTCAAAAGGAAATTCTTGATGAATTCGGATTACAAAGATAAGCGAATTAAAAAGAATAGTCAGCTGTCGTCCTTTCGCCTTGCCTTTTTAGGTATCTGTTCTGCTTTTATGAAAGAAAGGAACTTGCGGATCCATTTTTGTTTGATGGCCATTGTGGTAATATTAGGCTTTTTTTGCCACATTTCTTTACATGAATGGATGTTTATTTTTATCGCTATCGGCCTTGTTATCAGTATGGAATTAATGAATACGGCACTTGAGCGGGTTGTGGATCTCGTAACTAAGGAGTATCATCCATTGGCTAAACAAGCAAAGGACATTGCTGCAGGGGCTGTGTTGTTCTCTGCTATCATTGCCCTATTAATCGGTATTATTATTATTTTGCCAAAATTATTGGATCTATATATTTATTAGAGCAGGCGGATAGATATCCGCCTGCTGTTTTTGCTTTTACAAAGATAAGCGAGTATAGCTAATTAACTTTCATCAAGAAAGAAGTTAGTATATAATTTTTATAGATGCAGGTTTAGCTATTCATAGTGCATCGGCAGAAAAAAGTGAAACTGCTGATTTGAAAACGTTCTATTCTTTTTATAAAATAATGAACAACACGCCTTGCCTAAAAGGACAGCATACAAGAAGTGTAATAAATCGAAACGGAGACGATTTTATGAAAACAGAAGCGCTGATACAGGAAGCTAAAGCAGCAAGAGAAAAGGCATATGTTCCGTATTCTAAATTTCAGGTAGGAGCAGCCTTGCTTTCTGAAACAGGAAAGGTTTATCATGGATGCAATATAGAAAATGCTGCGTACAGTGTGACAAATTGTGCAGAGAGAACAGCATTATTTAAAGCAGTTTCAGAGGGAGATACAAAATTTGTTAGTCTAGCAGTAGTTGCAGACACAAATGGACCTGTTTCACCATGCGGAGCATGCAGGCAAGTTATTTCCGAGCTATGTCCAAGTGACATGGAAGTTATATTAACAAATCTGAACGGTGACGTTCAAAAAACAACGGTGGCAGAATTACTGCCAGGAGCATTTTCATCGGAGGCATTAAATGAACATAAATAATACTAGCAATAATGAGCATAAATCAGGATTTATTTCGATCATCGGGAGACCAAACGTTGGAAAATCGACATTTTTAAACCGTGTTATCGGACAAAAGATTGCAATCATGAGCGATAAACCGCAAACAACTAGAAATAAAGTGCAAGGTGTACTAACAACAGATGATTCACAGCTGATTTTTATTGATACACCAGGTATTCATAAGCCTAAGCACAGACTTGGCGATTTCATGATGAAAGTGGCGCAAAACACTTTGAAGGAAGTCGATCTCATTTTATTTATGGTAAATGCAGAAGAAGGATTCGGTAAAGGGGAAGAGTTTATTCTTGAGAAGTTTGAGAATATTAAAACGCCTATTTTCTTAGTCGTAAATAAAATTGATACAATTCATCCGGATAAGCTGTTTTCCGTAATTGATTCTTATAAGGAGAAGTATCCTTTCAAAGAAATAATTCCAATCTCTGCTTTAGAAGGAAACAATGTGGAAACATTACTGACGCAAATAAAAAAATATATGCCAGAAGGTCCACAATTTTACCCGGCAGATCAAGTAACAGACCACCCAGAAAGATTCATCGTTTCAGAATTAATCAGGGAAAAGGCTCTGCATTTGACAAGGGAGGAAATTCCGCATTCTTTAGCTGTTGTTATTGAAAAAATGGAAAAGAAACAAAATGATGTTGTCCATGTAATGGCAACAATTGTTGTGGAAAGAGATTCCCAAAAGGGCATTATCATTGGTAAGCAGGGCGGAATGCTCAAGGAAGTCGGCAAAAGGGCAAGAACAGATATCGAGAATCTGCTCGGCAATAAAGTGTTTTTAGAGCTTTGGGTTAAGGTCCAAAAAGACTGGAGAAACAAGATGACTCAGCTGAGAGACTTTGGTTTTAGAGAAGACGAGTATTAATACTCGTTTAACCTGGTTCTAAAATTATGCGGGAATAAAATTAGCAATATTTTCGTCTCATGTTTTTACCAAAGACAGGCTATGATAAGGTCAAGGTATTAATTAAGCTAGTATTAAAATCAAAAAAAGGTGGGGGTTTATCATGTTAGACTATACCTGGAAGGTTTTTTCGCAGACAGGTAACATAGACACTTATCTACTTTTTAAGGAAATAGAAAAGGCTAACCATGAAATACCGAATACTCAGAATGAAGAGCTAGCAGATATTGATTATCCCATCTCATAGTCCTGTCCCATAGATAGGGATGGTGAGGGTGATGCTAGAAAAATGTGAAGGCATCGTCATTAGAACGACAGATTATGGAGAGACAAACAAGATTACAACATTATTTACCCGCGAATGGGGCAAGGTTGGTGTAATGGCAAGGGGAGCAAAAAAGACAAACAGCAGGCTTTCTGCTGTTACCCAGCCTTTTACATATGCTTATTATTTAGTACAGCGTTCAACCGGACTTGGTCTTATGCAGCAAGGTGAGATGATAACAAGCTTCCGAGCAATTAAAGAGGATATTATGCTGACAGCGTATGCGAGTTATGTTGCTGAACTGACAGATCGCTGTACAGAGGATAAAAAGCCAAACCCTTTTCATTTTGAGTTGTTGCACCAAACAATGAATTACATGAATGAAGGTTATGATGCACAAATATTGACAAACATTTATGAAATGAAAATGCTTAACGTCCTTGGCATGTATCCGGTTTTAGATAAATGCACAATTTGCGGTGCTACTGACGGGCAGTTTTCCTTTTCCATTCGAGAGGGTGGCCTTATCTGTCATCGCTGCTTGGAGCATGATCCGTACCATTATAAAATATCTCAGGCAGCTGTTAAGCTGCTGCGGGTTTTTTATTATTTTGATTTGGGCAGACTAGGTAACATCTCTGTCAAGGAAGCTACAAAGGAAGAGCTGAATACTATTATTTCAGCTTATTATGACGAATATTCAGGCTTATACTTGAAATCAAAAAAATTCCTTCAGTCCATGAAAAGCTTTGGCAGTGACTTTATGAAAAACAGCCCAAATATAAATAAGAACAAAGACGAAGGTTGACAATTGGAATTATTTTCGTTAATATTTTTTGTAAATAAACAGTTGCGTTGAAAAGAAAGTAGTACTTAAACAACTCTTGATCCAGCGAGCCTAGGATAGTGAAAGCTAGGTGCATGAGCTTTAAGGAAGGCGTTCGTGGAGCAACACTCACATGAAAGTGGCTGCAATTTGTTTGCGGCAAATAGGGTGGAACCGCGGGTTAACTCTCGTCCCTATGTCAATCATTGGCATAGGGGCGGGAGTTTTTTGCTGTTTAAAATACAGCGAAATAAATGTAATACATAAATTCTTTCGCTTCTATCTATTGAGAAAAAAACTATTTGGAGGCTAGAGCTGACATGAATATTCAAAACATGATTTTAACACTGCAAAAGCATTGGTCAGATTATGGTTGTATTTTAATGCAGGCATATGATGTAGAAAAAGGGGCTGGAACAATGAGCCCTTATACCTTCTTAAGAGCAATCGGCCCTGAGCCTTGGAATGTGGCTTATGTTGAGCCATCCAGAAGACCTGCTGATGGACGTTACGGGGAGAATCCTAACCGTTTGTATCAGCATCACCAATTCCAGGTTATCATGAAGCCATCACCAGATAATATTCAAGAATTGTATTTGGACTCTCTTAAAGCGCTTGGTATTAACCCGCTTGAGCATGATATCCGTTTTGTTGAGGATAACTGGGAAAACCCATCACTAGGATGTGCTGGGTTAGGCTGGGAAGTTTGGCTTGACGGGATGGAAATCACTCAATTCACATACTTCCAACAGGTCGGCGGTTTAGAGTGTAAGCCTGTTTCTGTTGAAATCACGTATGGTATTGAAAGATTGGCTTCTTATATTCAAGATAAAGAAAATGTATTTGATCTAGAGTGGACAGACGGCTTTACAATCAGAGACATCTTCTACCAACCAGAATTTGAGCATAGTAAATATACATTTGAAACGTCAGATGTGGATATGCTTTTCCACTTGTTTAGCGTATACGAAAAAGAAGCGCATCGCCAAATGGATGAAGGACTTGTGCATCCGGCATATGACTATGTATTAAAATGCTCTCATGTCTTCAACCTTCTTGACGCAAGAGGTGCCATTTCTGTTACAGAGCGCACAGGCTATATTGGAAGATGCCGGACGCTTGCACGTAAAGTTGCTAAAACATTTTATGAAGAGCGTGAGAAATTAGGATTCCCTATTTTAAAAGGCAAGGAGGTTTGATTAGCATGAGTAAAAAAGATTTATTGCTAGAGATCGGTTTAGAAGAAATGCCTGCCCGTTTTGTCACAAGCAGCATGAACAGCTTAAAAGAAAAGGTGGAAGCATGGCTGAATGAAAAACAATTGCAATTTGATGCAATTGAAGCATTCTCTACACCAAGACGCCTTGCAATTCTCGTTTCTCAAGCAGATGAAGCACAAAAGGATATTGAGGAAGAAGCAAAAGGCCCTGCTAAAAAGATTGCTCTTGATGAAAAAGGGGAATGGTCGAAGGCAGCTGCAGGCTTTACTAGAGGTCAAGGTGCGACGGTTGAAGATATTTATTTCAAGGAAATCAATGGTGTGGAATATGCACATGTAAAAAAATTCATTAAAGGCCAAGCAACAATTGATTTGCTGCCTGCATTAAAAGACATCATTTTAAGCTTGACGTTCCCAAAAAATATGCGTTGGGCAAATAATGACCTTCGTTATATTCGTCCAATTAAATGGATTGTTGCATTATTTGGGGATACAGTCGTTCCATTTTCGATTACAGGTGTGGAAACAGACCGTAAATCGCTTGGTCACCGTTTCCTTGGAGGAGAAATCAGCTTTACACAGCCAAGCAATTATAAAGAAGCATTGCTAAGTCAGTTTGTCATTGCAAACCCTGAAGAACGTAAAGAAGCTATTCTCTCGCAAATTAAAAAAATTGCTGAAGAAAATGATTGGATTATCCCAATTGATGCAGATTTGTTGGAAGAAGTTAATAATCTAGTTGAATATCCGACAGCTCTTTTCGGTAAGTTTGAAGAAGCCTTTTTAGAGCTTCCAACAGAAGTGTTGATTACAAGCATGAAGGAGCATCAGCGCTACTTCCCTGTTAAATCAAAGGATAATACATTGCTTCCTTACTTTATTACAGTTCGCAATGGTGACCATAACCATTTAGAAAAGGTTGCAAAAGGGAATGAAAAAGTATTAAGAGCTCGTCTTGCAGATGCTGCGTTCTTCTATAAAGAAGATCAAAAGCAGGATATTGACAAGCTTTTGGCGAAGTTACAATCCATCGTATATCATGAAGAAATAGGCACACTTTCAGAAAAAGTTGCAAGAGTACAAGGGCTAACAAATAACATTGCTGATACGCTTAACTTCTCAGCAGATGAAAAGAAAAACGCAGATCGTGCTGCCCAAATCTCAAAATTTGACCTTGTTACAAACATGGTTTATGAATTTCCAGAGCTACAAGGGCTTATGGGTGAAAAATATGCCCTTCAAAAAGGGGAAGCTCCTGCTGTTGCTAAGGCAATTAACGAACACTATATGCCGAGACACGCAGACGATAACACTGCCTCAAGCAATGAAGGTGCAGCACTTGCTCTTGCAGAAAAATTGGATACAATCGTTTCCTTCTTTGCTATTGGCTTAATTCCAACTGGTTCACAAGACCCTTATGCGCTGCGCAGACAGGCTACAGGTGTTGTACAGACATTGATGGATAAAGAGTGGGATTTATCTTTAGAGGAGCTTGTCTCACTTGCAATGCATAATGTAAAAGGCTTTGCAAAAACGTCTGAAGAAGAACTGCATAAAAATATTATCGATTTCTTTAAGGCTCGTATTAAGCATATCCTTCAAGCAGAAGGCATTCGTTACGATTTAATTGATGCAGTCCTTGGTGATACACTTGGCAGTCCTGCAAGCCTGCTTAAAAAGGCTAAGGTGCTTGATAGCCATAAAGATGATGCTAACTTCAAAAATGGTATTGAAGCATTGGCACGTGTCATTAATATTTCCAAAAAAGCAGAAGTTAAAGGCTCTGTTAATTCTTCCTTGTTTGAGAATGACGAGGAAGGCAGCTTGTTCCGAGCAGTGCAATCAGTGAAGGAGAAACTGACAAAGGATACAGAGGAAGATGTATACTTCACTTTGCTGCTCTCTCTTGAATCATCCATTGCCTCGTATTTTGACAACACAATGGTAATGTCAGATAACCCGTCCTTAAAAGAAAATAGATTAAATCAAATGACAGAGCTGGCAGATATAATAAAAGGCTTTGCTAATGTATCTGAAATAATGGTGAAATAAAAAAAGTGTGGTGGAGATTTCTCCACCTACTTTATTTTTAAATGACTTCCCAGAAGCCGTCAGAAAGACGCTTTACTTTGCGAAGGTGGTGAATGAACGATAAAACTGAATAAACGCCAACAGCAAATCGTGGAAATCGTAAAAGCGAATGGTCCAATAACGGGAGAGCATATTGCTGAAAACTTACATTTAACGAGAGCAACATTACGTCCTGATCTTGCCATCTTGACAATGGCTGGATTTCTCGATGCAAGGCCTCGTGTCGGCTATTTTTATACTGGCAAAACGTCAGAGCAATCAGAAAGAATTGGTAACCTGTATGTGAAGGATTATTATTCCTGTCCTGTTGTAGCAAGTGATACAACATCTGTATATGATGCAATTGTTACGATGTTTACAGAAGATGTCGGAACAATCTTTATCGTTGATGCTAATAATGCTCTTGCAGGTGTTGTTTCAAGAAAGGACATGCTAAGGGCAAGTATTGGCAAGCAGGAATTGTCGTCATTGCCTGTTACCATTATCATGACAAGAATGCCGAACATCACGTATTGTTACTTGGACGACAAGCTAGTTGATGTCGGCAAAAAGCTGATAGAGAGAGAAATAGATTCTCTGCCTGTTGTAAAAGAGGAGCAAGATGGTTTTAAAGTAATCGGACGAGTGACAAAGACAAATATAACGAAAGCACTTGTGAACTTATCCAATGAATAAATAGAAGGAGGAAGTTTTCATGACTGAAAGGCAAATCATTTATGTAGTATCCGATTCTGTCGGAGAGACAGCAGAACTCGTAACAAAAGCCGCAATAAGTCAGTTTTCCGGTCATAATGTGAATGTATCCATAAAAAGGTTTCCTTTTGTGGAGGATAAGTCAAATATCCGTGATGTGATTCGTCAGGCCAAACAAGAGCACGGAATGATTGCATATACACTTGTAAAGCCGGAAATGCGGAAATACATGCAGGAGCTTGCTGTTGAAGAAGGAGTATATGCTGCAGATATCATTGGACCAATCATCGACCAGTTTCAAATGCTATGGGGCAAAACTCCGCTTTTTGAACCAGGTCTAGTCAGAAAGCTGGATGAAGACTATTTCAAGAAAGTGGAAGCAATTGAGTTTGCCGTTAAATATGACGATGGAAGGGACCCAAGAGGCTTGGAAAAGGCAGACATTATTTTGCTTGGTGTATCCAGAACCTCTAAGACACCTCTATCACAGTTTCTTGCCCATAAGCGGGTGAAGGTTGCTAATGTGCCGATTGTCCCTGAAGTAGACCCTCCGAAGGAATTATTTGAGGTTCCAGCACATAAATGCTTTGGTTTAAAGATCAGCCCTAAAAAGCTGAATAATATTCGTAAGGAGAGATTAATTTCCTTAGGGTTAAGCGATAGTGCAAGCTATGCGCAAATTGAACGTATTGAGCAGGAAATGGCTTATTTCGAAAATATTGTGGACAAAATAAAATGCCCTGTCATTGATGTGACAAATAAAGCTGTTGAAGAGACAGCAAATATTATTTTTAATTTATATTACCGCGCTAAAAACAATCATTTTTAAAATAAAAAAACCGCAGAAGAATCGTGCTCTGCAGTTAATAAAAGCTGGATTATTTTTTTAATGCAAATTCCTAACCTTTTCTCGAAAAATACTGTTGTTTTTTTCGGAAAACTTATGGTATTAAGCTAAATTATGTACTATAATAGAAAATTGTGATAAAAAAGTATTGTAAATAGGTTTAGAGTTGGCTCATAAGGAATAAACTATTTACTGTGAGAAGTCAAGAGGAAGAAAAAAATAATTTTCGACAACGACTCTTTCCATGAAAAAGTATTCATGAAAGAAGGAATATATGGAGTGATGTAGAATTAGTAGTACATTGGATAAATGCATCATATATGTTGACGCTGATTCTTGTCCTGTGAAAGAAGAAATTGTCGAAATGGCTAAAAGCAGATCTATTGAGGTAATTTTTATCGCTTCCTATGCTCACATGAAACGGCATGAAGACGGAACAAACTGGAAGTATGTTGACAGTAGCAAGGAAGCAGTAGATATGTTTATTATGAATGCCGTAAAGGCAAATGATGTAGTAGTAACACAGGATATTGGACTGGCAGCAACACTGCTGCCCAAAAGAGTTTATGTTCTTACTCCAAGAGGGATTATCCTTGAGGAAAAAGATATTGGGACAGCTCTGGATATGCGCTATCTTTCTGCTAAAGCAAGAAGAAGAGGCATATACGGAAAAGGACCTAAGCCATTTGAAGAAAAGGATCGGCAGAAATTCAAAAAAAGTTTCGGAATCGTTTTGTCGAAAGTTGCAGGAGAATAAGCTGATTGTGTCGAATGTCTTATGTATAGGAATGTTAGTAGTAGGGAGATGTGTTGAAAATGGTTGAGCGCATTCCTGATGAGAAAGTAAACGAGGTCAAACAGGCAATTGACATAGTTGATGTCATTGGGGAGCATGTTGCACTAACAAAGCAAGGACGCAATTATTTGGGATTGTGTCCATTTCATGGCGAAAAAACCCCCTCATTTTCCGTTTCACCTGAAAAGCAGATATTTCATTGCTTTGGCTGTCACGCAGGAGGAAATGTATTTACCTTTCTAATGGACTTACAAGGCTATTCCTTTCAGGAAGCAGCTTTCCATCTGGCAGAAAGAGCGAATGTTGATCTCGGTGTAGAATTGCAGGAGTCAGGCAATAAGCCTGCCATTTCTAAAGACTTCCAGCAAATGCTGGATGCTCACGATCAGTTAACTAAATTTTACCATCATATTCTTGTAAATACAACGGATGCTGAGCATGCTTTACAGTATTTGCTTGACAGGGGCTTTACAAGAGAGGTCATTGAGAAGTTTCAAATTGGCTATGCACCGAATCAGTGGGATTTTGCGGTGAAATATCTAAAGAAATATGACGCTTCATTAATGGAAAAAGCCGGTTTAATTATTAAAAGTGAAAAAGGGGATAAATATTTTGACCGCTTCCGCGATCGGATAATGTTTCCTATTTATGATCGTAATGGCAATCCAATTGCATTTTCCGGACGTACACTAGGGGACTCAACTCCCAAATATTTAAACAGTCCGGAGACACCAATTTTTAATAAAAGCAGTACCCTATATAATTTTCATATGGCGAGGCCAAGCATAAGAAAAACACAGCATTCTGTCCTGTTTGAGGGATTTGCTGATGTGATTGCTGCTAACCGTGCAGGTGTGGAAAACAGTGTCGGGACGATGGGAACATCCCTAACGGATGAGCATCTTGCTATTTTAAAGCGAAATTCCCGAACGATAACCATTTGCTATGATTCAGACTCAGCAGGAATCGAAGCAGCCTACCGTGCAGGAAAAATGCTTGCTGGTGCCAATTGTACCGTTAAGGTTGCCATGCTTCCAGATGGTCTGGATCCGGATGATTACCTTAACAAATATGGGGAAGAAAAACTGCAGCATGAAATCATGCAGGCGAGCGTTCCGTTTATGAGCTTTAAGCTCATATATCATCGCAGAGGAAAAAATCTGCAAAATGAAGGAGATAAGCTTAGCTATATAGAACAAGTATTGGGAGAAATAGCTCAGCTTGGGAATGCAGTCGAAAAAGACCTTTATTTAAGGCAGCTGTCATCGGAATTTTCCATCTCTCTCGATGCATTAAAAATGCAGGAGGAAGAGCTTGCCGGCAGGCAAACAATAAATAAGCCAAATAAAAGCATTAATGCGCCAGTTAAGCAATATAGTGTAAGAAAAAGATCCAACCACTTATTGCCGGCATACCATACTGCCGAACGAAGGCTGATTGCCCATATGCTAAAAAGTGAGGATATTGTATTGAAGGTCCGGGAAGCTTTACAGGACAGGACATTCAATATTGATGAACATCAAGCGATTTTCACTTATTTGTTGGCTTTTTATGAAACAGGACAAAGTTCGGATTCAAGCGCCTTCCTTAATTTCATCCGTGACGGTGAACTGCAGCGGATTGTGGCAGACATTGACATGATGGAAGTAAATGAGGAGGTCAGCGATCAAGAGCTTACCGATTATTTAAAGCAGCTGTTGAATTACGAAAAAATGCTGGAAATTAATGAAAAGAAAGCATTGCAAAAAGAAGCAGAGCGACAAAATGATTTTCTAAAGGCAGCAGAAATAGGAATGGAAGTCATGTTGTTAGTAAAATCATTAAAATAAATTTGATTGTCTTGATTTTTTGGAAGGAGGGGGACATATGGCTGAAAAGTCAGCCCGTTCAAAAGAGGTTGAAACGGAATTGACCCTTGATCAGGTAAAGGAACAATTAACAGAAGTTGGAAAGAAAACTGGGGTGCTTGCATATGATGATATTGCAGAAAAATTAGCCAGTTTTGAATTAGACTCCCATCAAATGGATGAGTTCTATGAAGTATTAGGTGATCAAGGAATAGAGCTTGTTGGAGATGGCGAGGATGAGCCACCGAATGTTCAAGAGCTTGCAAAAGGCGAGGAAGAGTTCGATCTTAATGATTTAAGTGTGCCTCCTGGCGTTAAAATAAATGACCCTGTACGTATGTACTTAAAGGAAATTGGTCGTGTAGACCTACTTTCCGCAAAAGAAGAAATTGTATTGGCAAAGCGCATCATGGAAGGCGATGAAGAAGCAAAACGACGCCTTGCAGAAGCAAACTTAAGACTTGTAGTAAGTATCGCGAAGCGTTATGTCGGCCGCGGAATGATGTTCCTTGATTTGATTCAGGAAGGTAATATGGGCCTAATCAAAGCAGTTGAAAAATTCGACTACGAAAAAGGATTTAAATTCAGTACGTATGCGACATGGTGGATTCGCCAGGCAATTACAAGAGCAATTGCGGACCAAGCCCGCACAATTCGTATTCCAGTCCATATGGTCGAAACAATTAACAAATTGATTCGTGTTCAGCGTCAGTTGCTTCAGGACTTAGGCCGCGAACCGACTCCAGAAGAAATTGGAGAAGATATGGATCTTACACCAGATAAAGTAAGAGAAATCTTAAAGATTGCACAAGAGCCTGTTTCCTTGGAAACACCGATCGGGGAAGAAGATGATTCTCATTTAGGTGATTTCATTGAAGACCAAGATGCAACATCTCCATCAGAGCATGCAGCATATGAGCTTCTTAAAGAACAGCTTGAAGATGTTCTTGATACATTAACAGACCGTGAAGAAAATGTCTTAAGACTTCGTTTTGGTTTGGATGATGGACGTACAAGAACACTTGAAGAAGTCGGAAAAGTATTTGGGGTTACGCGTGAACGTATTCGCCAAATTGAAGCTAAAGCACTTAGAAAGCTTAGACATCCTAGCCGCAGCAAAAGACTGAAAGATTTCTTAGAATAAGCGAGCAAGTTTAAATTCAAGTAATGATTGCCAAGAAATAGTTTACTTCTTACAATAGGAGTGACTGTTTCTTTTTTTTTAACCGTATTAACATTAAGGATGGATGTGCTGCTCATGGAGGATAATAGAAAAACAGTGATTATCCAAGAAATACTTTATTGGAAACAAAATAAAATGCTTCCGGAACATTACTGCGATTATTTGCTCACCCTTTATACAGAAGGCAACAGAATAGAAGAGGAAGAGCTGCCAAAGCAAAAAGAAAAACAAAAACAAAAACATTATATTTCCAGTGCAATCTTTTTATTGTTTATTCCAATTACAGTAGGTTTCTTATATTTTACTGAATTGTCTTTCATTTTGCAAATGGCTATTTCACTAATTTTTCTGATAATTTCTGCAGCAGGCATTTACTATTATCAGGTGAAGGGTCTTGGAAACGATATTCCCGTAACAGTAGCGGCTTTTATTGTCCTGCTGTTCAGTGTTAAAGCTGTACTTGAATATTTTCCTGAACAAATAATATTCTTATATATTATTTTAGCGATAAATTGTATCATTTGGTTTTGGGTAGGACGAAAATTTAAGCTCATTTATTTTTCGATATCCTCCTATATTGGTTTTCTGATGATAGTGCTCCTCGTTTTTATGTCTTTTCGCTAAAACGACAATGTGTTTAAAGAGCGTGATTACCAATGCAAGAATTATAAAAAGGTAAATAGTGGTTCTTATGGAATTCTGAAATTAATTATGTTACAAATAGGTAATAGAATAACTTTGTACAAGAAAAAGCAATGAAATGTGGTGTTAGGGATGAATACAGACAGATTATCTAATCGTCTTGAAACAGTGGCAAAATACATACCGGCAGGAGCAAAATTCGCAGATATCGGCTCAGACCATGCTTATTTGCCATGCTATATGCTGAAAAAACAGAAAGCTTCCTTTGCAATTGCAGGAGAGGTAGTTGATGGGCCGTTTCTATCTGCACAGAAGCAGGTCGTAAATGAAGGCCTCTCAGATGTTATTTCAGTTAGGAAAGGAAATGGATTGGAAGTCATTAATGATGGAGAAGTAGACTGCATCACAATCGCTGGAATGGGAGGCTCTTTAATAGCGGCAATTTTGGATGATGGAAAGGACAAGCTCCGTTCTGTTAAACGACTTGTTCTTCAACCCAATGTTAGCGCCTATTCAATCAGGATTTGGCTTATGGAGAATGACTGGTCCTTAGTGACAGAAGAAATTATCGAAGAGGACGATAAGATATATGAAGTGCTTGTTGCTGAAAGAGGCGAAGGGAAAAAACCTTATTCTTCTCATATCGATGCAGAGCTTCTACTTGGTCCCTATTTAAGCAAAGAAAGAAATCAAGCCTTCCAAAAGAAGTGGAGCATGGAAAAAGCAAACTGGGAAAGAATCATTGGCCGCTTGGAAACGGCTAATGAAACAGAGGAAACTGCTGCTAAACGACAGGAGCTATCATGGAAAATTGCACTTGTACAGGAGGTACTCGGAAATGAAAGCAATTAATGGGTTTGAAATTATATCGCTGTTTGAGCAGTTTTCACCAAAGGCTTATGCAATGGAAGGGGACAAAATAGGCCTTCAAGTGGGCGATTTGAGCAGACCTGTTCACAATGTCATGATTGCTTTAGATGTTACTGAAAAAGTAGTTGATGAAGCGATATCTTTAAAAACGGATTTGATTATTGCTCACCATCCACCGATTTTTCGTCCCCTAACAAAGATAACAGCCGATAATCCTGCAGGAAGACTTATGCAAAAGCTAATCAAGCATGATATTGCTGTATATGCTGCACATACAAATTTAGATGTGGCAAATGGTGGTGTAAATGACCTGTTAAGTGATGCATTGGGTTTAAGAGATTGCGAGGTTTTGGTGCCTACATATGAAGAAAAGTTAAAAAAACTAGTAGCATATGTTCCTGTGGTTCACGCAGAAGCTGTTAAGGAAGCACTCGGCAATGCAGGAGCTGGAGCAATCGGGAAATACAGTCATTGCAGCTTCACAGCATTAGGTAAAGGGGAATTTAAACCAGGAGAGGATTCTAATCCATTCATTGGGGAGCCAGGCAAGCTGGAGGTAGTCGATGAAATGAGGGTTGAGACTATTTACCCTCAAAACTTGGAAAAAACCGTACTAAAGGAACTTAAAAAAGCACTTCCGTACGAGGAGCCTGCATTTGATATTTATGATGTCGCACAAAAGGGTGAGCAGCTTGGTCTTGGCAGAATCGGCAAAATAGACGAGATGACTTTAGCTGAGTTTGCTGAACATGTCAAAAAGCGGCTTGATGTCCCTGCTGTTAGAGTAGTGGGAGACATGAAGAAGAAGATTAAAAAGGTTGCTGTATTAGGCGGAGATGGCAATAAATACTTTTCTCATGCAATTAGAAAAGGAGCGGATGTATATGTAACAGGTGATATGTATTACCATGTTGCTATTGACGCAAATGAACTCGGCTTGAGTATTGTTGACCCTGGACATAATGTCGAGAAGGTTATGAAAAAGGGAGTCGCATACAAGCTCGTAGCGATGTGTGAAGAAAGAGGTTATAAGGTTAATATTTTCCCATCTAGCCTTCATACAGACCCATTTCAGTTTGTATAAAATAAAAAGCGATGAAGAACAGCGGTTCTTCATCGCTTTTTATTATTTTTTCTTCACTTTTGGAAGAATTTTGTTTAATGGGACCTTCTTTTCTCTAGTCCATGTTTCTTCATTTTCTGGTTCATATTGTTCTAAAAAGGCAATCACTTCTTTTGTGATTGGTGTTGGTGTTGAAGCACCTGCTGTAACAGCAACAGATTGAGCATTTTCAAGCCATTCCAATTTCAGCTCGGAAACATCTGCAATACGATAGGCTGGAGTGCTGGCAATTTCCTCAGACACTTGTGCAAGGCGGTTGGAGTTATTGCTCATTGGATCTCCAACAACAATAAGAACATCTGCCTCGCCTGCCTGCTGTGCAACTGCTTCTTGCCTTACTTGAGTTGCAAGGCAGATTTCCTTATGGAACTCTGCATGAGGGAACTTTGAATTAATGCTGTCCATTAAGTCTGCGACATCCCATTGGCTCATTGTCGTCTGATTTGTTACAAGGATTTTTTCGTTTGTTATCGTAAGGTTTTCAATATCCTGTACTGTTTCAACAAGGCTCACCGCATGTGGAGCAACACCAACAGCACCTTCTGGTTCTGGATGTCCTTTTTTTCCAATGTAGATGATATAATAGCCTTCTTTTTCTTTTTCGCGAATTAAATCATGTGTTTTAGTCACATCTGGGCAAGTTGCATCAAGTGTGACAAGGCCTTTTTGTTTGGCGATTTCTCTAATTTCTGGTGACACACCATGTGCAGTGAAAATGACAGTCCCTGTTTCAACCTTCTCAATGATGTCCTTGCGGTTTTTCCCGTCTAATGTAATAATACCATCCTCTTCAAAGGCATCTGTTACATGTTTATTGTGAACAATCATTCCAAGGATGTAAATTGGACGTGGTAATGTTTTATCTAAAGCCGCATTACGTGCGATAACCATGGCATCAACTACTCCATAGCAATAGCCGCGCGGTGCAATTTTTATTACTTTCATTGTAATCCTCCCACTAGAAACCTCTTTATCCGAAAATATTACGAATAAGTTATAAGGACTCAAAAGATATCTTATCATATTCTATTATATAAAACTTATTAAAATAAGACAAAAATATTGAGATTGGAAGAAAGTACAAAAAATAAAAAGACCCAAGGCATGGGTCTGTAAAGGATTAAATATACATTCTCGGAACAGAGACTCCGCCTTCTTGCGGACCGCTTTCAGGTGTTGCCTCAGGAATTTCAGTTGGTACGGCACCGCCATTGCTTGATACAGCTGTTTCTCCAACTGTTTTTGTGTTTTCGGTCCTATTGATAGTCTTTGTCTTTGTCTTTGCTTCATTCTCCGTTGTATCACTGCTAGAGGAACTCAAGCCTTTGTAGAGCTTCCACATTGCCGGGATATTTCTCACCATTGGTCCATACTGGCTTATCATCGGACCAACTTGGCTTGCTGTAGAAAGAAACTTTTGTGAATTTGCAAGAAAACCGTTGATGGAAGCAGGATTTGTCAATGTTTTTAAGATTCCGCCTCCGCCTGCAGCTGCGGCATTTCTTGTCCCTGCACCGAATGTGGCACCTAAACCTCTTTGCGCACTATTTGTGTCTCCGCCTTTTCCCCCTCCAAGCAATTTGGAAAGTATGCCTCCGCCTCCATTTCTGGCAGGTGCTCCACCGCTTCTTCCCATCATCTGTCTTTGATAAGGATATGGAGCAGGGCCTTGCGGCATCATTCTTCCCCCCATGCCTCTTGGCTGCGGCATACGCGATCTTGGTGGCATGCTGCTGCCTCCTTTCTGTATTTACCTGACATTCACACTCGCTACTAGTGTATGCAATATAGTTGTCACTTGTTTAGGATTTAGCGGAGGAGAGCAAAAAAGAAATATGATTTATTTAAAGCGATATAAAAAATAGCAAATAAGGAAAAATAAAAAGAATGATGATAAGTAGGGAAAAGAAAGGAAGTTTTTTAGTTATTTCGGCAGCTTTCGGCATTATTCCTTAGATTTAGTGGTGTTTTTATGAGATTTTTATTATAATAATATGATGGACTAGTGAAGCCACGGCAATTTTATCTTGCCTGAACATAAAGGAGTTTTAAAAATGAGTAAAACAAAATTCAATAAATACGAATTACAGCCGTTCATCCTGAACGCAGTCGATGAGCTTGGCTTTTATGAACCAACTGAAATACAGCAAAAGGTAATTCCGTTAATTTTAAAAGGCGAAAGTGCGATTGGACAATCTCAAACAGGAACAGGTAAAACCCATTCCTACGTACTGCCAATTGTCCAAAAAATTGTTTCACAGGAAAGCACTGTGCAAGCTGTTATCACTGCACCAACAAGGGAGCTTGCAACACAGATTCATCAGGAAATTCTTAAAATCACAAAACACGCACCAGAGGCTATTACTTCCCGTTTGTTCATCGGAGGAACGGATAAACAGCGCGCGATTGAAAAGCTGAAAAGCCAGCCCCATATTGTTGTAGGAACACCTGGTAGAATCAATGATCTTGTGAAAGAGCAAGCCTTGTTTGTCCATACAGCATCCATGCTAATCGTCGATGAAGCAGACTTAATGCTTGATATGGGCTTCATAGAAGATGTGGACCAAATTGCTGCAAGAATGCCGAAGAATTTGAGCATCTTTGTTTTCTCTGCAACAATTCCGGAAAAGCTAAAGCCATTCTTGAAGAAATATTTGGAAAATCCAAAGTATGTTCATGTCGAGCCAAAACAGCTAACTGCAGCAAAAATTGAACATGTACTTCTTCCTTCAAGGCATAGAGACAAGGTAGCGACAGTATATGAGGCGTTAACTACTTTTAACCCATTTTTGGCAATCGTGTTCACGAATACGAAGCAAATGTGTGACGAGGTAGCAACAGGTCTTTCCCGAAAAGGGCTTAAGGTTGCTAGACTCCATGGAGGCTTAACACCTCGCGAACGTAAAAAGGTCATGAAGCAAATCTTAGATCTTGAATATCAATACATTATTGCAACTGATTTAGCTGCAAGAGGAATTGACATTAAAGGAATCAGCCATGTCATCAACTATGAGCTGCCATCTGATTTAGATTTTTATGTTCACCGTGTTGGAAGAACAGCAAGAGCTGGTTCTTCAGGTATCGCATTGACGATTTACGAACAAGCGGATGAGGATAAGCTGAATCAGCTTGAAAAGCTTGGCATTGAATTTAAAAACATCGATTTGAAAAACGGTGAATGGGTCGAGATAGAAGATAGAAACCGCCGTAAAAAACGTCAACGCTCAGCAGATGAAATTGATGCGAAAGCAAAATCACTTGTGAAGAAGCCGAACAAAGTAAAACCAGGCTATAAGAAAAAAATGCAGCGTCAAGTGGAAAGCATCAAGAAGCGTGAAAGACGTCTGAAAAGCCGAAACAAATAATTAATTAAATGGGAAGGGAGAGAGAAATTATGGTGAAAATAGGTTCACATGTTTCCATGAGCGGCAAAAAAATGCTTCTTGCAGCAAGTGAAGAGGCATTGTCTTACGGAGCTAACACTTTCATGATCTATACAGGTGCTCCCCAAAATACCAGACGCAAGAAAATAGAGGACTTGAATATTGAAGCAGGGCTTCGTCATATGCAGGAGAACGGGATTGCAGATATCATCGTTCATGCTCCATATATCATCAATGTTGCCAATACAACAAACCCTGCAACATTCGAGCTCGGTGTTAATTTCTTAAGATCGGAAATTGAACGAACAGAAGCACTTGGTGCCAAACAAATCGTCCTACACCCAGGTGCCCATGTTGGCGCTGGTGAGGAAATCGGTATTAAGAGGATTATTGAAGGTCTAAATGAAGTGCTGACAGGCAATGAGAATTTGCAAATCGCACTTGAAACAATGGCTGGAAAAGGATCAGAATGCGGAAAGACTTTCGAGGAACTAGCGATGATCATGGATGGTGTCACACATAGTGACAAGCTGTCTGTCTGCTTTGACACATGCCATACACATGATGCTGGTTATAATATTGTCGAGGATTTTGATGGAGTTCTTGATGAGTTCGACCGCATTATCGGCTTGGATAAGCTGAAAGTGCTTCATATCAATGACAGCAAAAATGCTGTAGGGATGAAAAAGGACCGTCATGAAAACATTGGCTTTGGTCATATTGGTTTTGATGCATTAAGCAAAATCGTTCATCATCCACAGCTAGTAGATATTCCGAAAATCCTTGAGACACCATTTGTCGGGGAAGATAAGAATAACAAAAAAGCTCCATATATGCATGAAATTGAAATGCTAAAAAGCAAAACATTCAATGAAAACTTATTAGATGAAATTCTAAAAGGATAAAATAAGAAGGACCATTTCCCACAAGCGGAAAAGGTCCTTCTTATTTTATCTAGCAGAGTGAATCAAAGGGAAAAGGCTGCTGCAAGTCCAATGAGAAAAAATAAAAAGGAGCCGACGTTGAAGCAATTAATGGAAAGTCTGCCTAAGGTCCTTTTTAATTTATAGCTGTTTTTAAATCCTAGAGTGCTTGTTGCTGTTCTCATTTCACTATAGTTAGTGAAAAGTCCTCCAGTGCTTGAAAAGAAGATAAACAGTAAAGAAAAGACTAAGCCAACATAAAAGATGGAATCGAGTAACAGGAGATTATATTTTTGTACAAGAAGCAAAGAAATACCAAATTCAACAAGGATAACTGCAAATGTAAGAATGAGAAACTTACCATATTTCATTAAATCCCCCCTAAATATTTCCTTCTTATTTTATTATAACATAAAATACTGATATTTCTGACATTAATAACAAAAAGCAAAGACTACAAATGTGGTCTTTGCTTTTTGTTAATTTTGTCGATACACATATGGATCATTAGGCTCTGAAACCTTTTCCCATTTTGTTACTTTCAAGACAGGTATTGTCTTTTTGAATGGTTGATAATACATCGAATCGATGGTTCCGGTTATTTGTAGCCATTCGTCATTGCTGGTTTTTAAGTCGTCTGGTAAATCAAGCATGATACCGTATACCCCTGAATCGGCAATACAATGAATAATCCCAAAACGGAGCAGAAATGCTTGGTTAGGTGCCAGCTCATTATCCTTATAGGCGAAGCCTGTCAATGTCATTTCTTCCCCCATGAACTCACCTGGATAATTATAGACTGTTTCAAGGTCATTCAAAAAGGTATCGCCCTCTAAAGTGATGGAGTCTTCTTTGTTTAATTTTTTTAGGCCCTTATCCATCACCTCAGAATAGCCTTCCTTGCCGTAATAGCTGCTTGTATCAGGTTGAAGAAACTGGTGCTGGCTGTATTCGTCCCCTTCGTCATAAACTGGGAAAAACAGCCCTTTTTTTTCTACGATATTTGAATCAAGTGTGGCAACAGGCAAAAACAGTCCTGTCAAAACAGGCGTAAGCATAATAAGAAAAGCAAACCCTCTTTTCCACCAACTATTTTCCTCGTGGGCATGATCATGTCCGCAATCCACGCCACAATTATGTCCGTGCTCATGTTCATGCTTGTCTCCTTTTATATAAAAATAAAGGGAAATCAACGTAAACAGAATAAAGATATAAATTGCAGATTCAGATATATACGAGTACTTCATATTGATATATTTAGAAATATCACCAGAAGCATGCAGATGGAAAAAAAGGTATGTGAACCCGATTAATACAAAAATCCGAAACATTTACATGCCTCCTTAAAAAACTAATGTCAAAACTAGCACAGTAACGGTAATTGCTGTACATAACACAGCAACAAATTTTGCTTTAAATGTACTTAACAGCATCATTGTGTTTTTAATATCAAGCATCGGTCCAAAGAGCAGGAAAGCGAGAATCGAGCTTGTTGAGAAGCTGCCTCGAAAGCTTGCCGCAATAAAAGCATCTGCTTGTGAGCAAAGGCTTAAAACATATGCAAGCCCCATCATCACTACATGGGAGGAGACAGTACCATTCCCAATGGAAACAAGTGTTGATGTTTTAATGGTTGTTTGTACAAGTGCAGCTATAAGTGATCCTGCTACTAAATATTTTCCGACAGAAAAAAACTCATCAATGGAGTGTTTCAGCATGGCAGAAATTTTTTCTGAAAAGGAATGATAATGAGCAGCATGGCTGTCTGTTGATTTTAATGGTGAATCCTTCACAATAAATTGGAGGAAGATGCCAATGATAATGGAAGCAAGTATAGCCAATAAACCACGGTGTAGGACCATGCTCCAGCTGTTTCCAAATGCAATATAGGTCGAAAAGAGAACGATTGGATTAATGATTGGTCCAGTGATCATAAATGCAACCGCAGCAGGAACGGACACACCTTTAAGAATAAGCCTTCTTGTTATGGGGATAATCCCACATTCGCACGCAGGAATGATAGCGCCTAAAAGAGAGGCGACTAGTATAGCCAAGATAGTATTTTTTGGCATAAGCTTCGCAATCATTTCTTCTGAAATAAAAACTTGAATAATACCGGAGAAGATAACACCAATAAGAATAAATGGCAGAGCTTCTATAACAATGCTTATAAAAATGGTGTTTAATTGCAGTAATGATTCCATATTCATATTATTGCTCCTTTTAACTTCCAAAAAATAAGACAAGTAATTCTTGTCCAAGGACAAACTTTAGCATAGCCAGATGAAAAAAAGATGAGAAATACAAGAAATTATGACAAGCAGAACGGTTATCATTTTTTTAGAGGATAGTGGGTTTTTTACAGGTTTTTGTTAAATGGGTGAAGTTAACTAACGCTGCATGACTTGGTCGTGCCTGTTTTATGGGTATAGACATTATCCTTTTTTGAAAAGACAAAAGCCCCTTTTCTCTGGATAGAAAAAAGAGGCTTTTGATTAAGACTATTGTTTTGCGAACAGGTTGAACAAGTTATTAACTTCCTTTGCAGTGGCTGGACTTGTAATGGTGGCAAGCTCTCTAATTAGTTGAGCTCTTTCAGTTGGATTAAAGATATTGACCTTTTTGCTGTTCAAGTGTTGTGCGAGTTTTTCTGATTCTGTGTCTGAAATAGGTATTTTAAACTGTTTGCTGTATTTCAGCAGTTCTGTAGGTGTAATCGTATGGATTTTGTGGTTTATTATATTTTCAAAAATTTTCATGTCATCACTCCCCATTCTAACATATGAATGTTAGGCGAAAATGTGTCATGAAAATTTGAAAAAAATTAAATTGATTTATCTAAAGAGGCGGTAACTTTACAATTATAGGGCATTCTTGTATACTATTTTAGATAAAGTATTAATTAAATCGTAACGATTACTATATATATTCCAGAAATTGGGAGGTGTCACAGTTGAATGTTGCACAAGCGTTGGACATACTGAAGGAAGAGGGCTATAAGCATACAGGGAAAAGAGAAGATATGTTAGAGCTGTTTGCGGCAAAAAATAAATATATAACAGCTAAAGATGTACTTGATGCTCTGAAAAATGATTATCCTGGCTTAAGCTTCGACACCATATACCGCAACCTATCCCTTTTTGTTGATCTAAATATTTTTGAGATGACAGAATTAAATGGTGAAAAGCATTTTCGCTTTACTTGCTCTCACCATCACCATCATCACCATTTTATTTGTTTAGAATGCGGAAAAACGAAGGAAATTATTACATGCCCAATGGCAGAACTGACAGACAATCTAAAAGGATACGACGTGTCTGGCCATAAATTTGAAATTTACGGAAGATGTCCGGAATGTGTCCAATAAAAAATCTACTGTACAGAACAGTAGATTTTTTTTGTAATTATTTTGTTTTCATCCAATTTTCAACCCAATCAGAGGCTTCCTGCCAGCTTGTCACTCGGATGACTCCTTCAGGTATCGGGTCTCTGTTGTAAGGTGTATCAAATAATAAGACAGGAATGCCACATTCCTTATGTATCATTACTGCATTATCATGCTTATCCTCAAAAAAGATATCGACCTCGTATTGTTTAACAGCAGCTATTTTATGATGTGTACCAATTAATTCTATATGATCATAGGAAATACCGTTATGAACAAACCATTCCTTCGTAACATCAAGCAGATGCTTGCCTCTGGCACTGATAAAATACAGCTCATGCTTACCTGCCCAGCTGCTTAAAACAATATTAGCCCCTTCTGCAAGAGGGGAAGCAGTATAAATTCGCGGCTCATTATCAATAAACCATTTGTCAAATTCCTCATGTGAAACAGAAACAAGAGGGTATAAATCGTATTCCTTAATATCATCAAGCGTAATATTTAACTGAAAGCTTTCATTTAAATAGGGAACGAAGGTATCTGGACTAGTGACAGTGCCGTCAATATCAATCCCAAATCGTAATTTTTTCATATGTACTCCTTTTTATGTGGTTTTCACGAAGGTTTCTATAAAATCCTTTCCTTAAGCTTAACAAAGATACGGACAAGGAGAAAGTCATAACTCCCCAAAAAATTGCTGCCAAGCTTTTACACTTATAATACTTGCTGTTTTGGCCATTATAATAAATGCTCCTATTATAGAAAGCGAGGGAATGATCATGGCAGACTACAATAGCAATGAAGAAAAGAATCGCATCGATAGAGAGCAAGACGATTCACGTACAACTGATTATATGGAAGAGACATCTGCAGAGATTGTCAATCCAATGCCTTTTAACACAAGTGTCCCGATTCGTCAGAGAGTGGAAACGACGAATGAAGAAGCCAGAATGGCCACCACAGATCGTAGGGAGCATACACAAAGCAATGGAAGAGGAATCGGTATTACAGCACTGATTATCTCGATTATCTCCCTGTTTGTGATGCCAATCATATTAGGTATCGTCGGGATTGTTGTAGGATTTGTAGCACGCAGACGCGGTGCAGTTACGCTTGGATCTTGGGCGATTGCGCTTGGAGCATTGTCCATCATCATTGGCATATTTATAGCACCGTTCTTCTAAGGAAACCCTATAGCAGTAACATGCCGGCAGCTTTAAAAGGAAGCTGCCGGTTTTTTTATATGAAAAAAATTATAATATTTTTTATAGAAAGCGTTGACAATGATTTTAGAGCGTGTTAAATTTAGCTTATAAAACTTAATGAAACCGCTTTAGGATTGTTACTGATAAGCAGGCAAAACCTAAACTACGTTCTTGATCAATGGGGATAGTATATCCTTATTCCAGGGCGCAGTTTAGGTTTTTTTTATGGAGTTAAAGCTGGAGGGATGTAAAAAGCAGAAACAAAAAGGTAAATAAAAAAGCTGTAAATGGGCGGCCACCCACATACAGCTCATGCAAAAAATAATATTTTCCCCTAAAAATAGGAGGTACTATCATGGATTATAATAAATTATCAAAGGATATTTTGCAACAAGTTGGCGGTGAAGAGAACGTAGATAATGTCATTCACTGTATGACAAGATTGCGCTTTAACTTAAAAGACAACAGCAAAGCAAACCGTCCTCAAATAGAGGCGCTTGAAGGTGTTATGGGTACAAATATTAGCGGAAGCCAATTCCAAATTATTATTGGAAATGATGTTCCGAAGGTTTATAAAGGAATTATTGATAACAGTAAATTAAGTGGAGAAAAAACGAGCGGCGGATCTTCTGGTCAAAAGAAAAATCCGATAAGTGCTGTATTTGATGTCATTTCAGGTGTGTTTACTCCAATACTTCCAGCAATTGCTGGAGCAGGTATGATCAAAGGTATATTAGCAATTCTTGTAGCTTTAGGTTGGCTTTCTAATACAAGTCAAACATACATCATATTAACAGCAGTTGGTGACGGTGCGTTTTACTTCTTGCCAATTATATTAGCTGTAAGTGCTGCACGAAAATTTGGAAGCAATATGTTCGTTGCCGCAGCAATTGGTGCAGCAATACTGCATCCTGATTTAACAGCATTATTCACTGCAGGTGAACCAATTTCCTTTATCGGGCTGCCTGTAACAATTGCTACTTATTCATCAACAGTTATTCCAATTCTGTTAGCAATTTGGATTGCTTCTTATGTGGAAAGATGGATTGATAAAGTTACACATGCATCTTTAAAACTTATCGTAGTACCAAGTGTTACATTATTAGTTGTTGTTCCGGTTACATTGATTACAGTTGGACCGCTTGGAGCCATTCTAGGTGAATATCTATCTGGAGGAATCAACTTCTTATTTGATAATGCAGGACTATTTGCGATGATCCTTCTTGCAGGTTCATTCTCGCTTATCATCATGACTGGAATGCACTACGCATTAGTGCCAATCATGATTAACAATGTTACAGTTAACGGTTTTGACTATTTAATGCCGGCAATGTTCCTAGCGAATATGGGGCAAGCTGGAGCTGCCTTTGCAGTTGCAATGAAAACGAAAAACAAAAAATTCAAATCACTTTCTTATTCTGTCAGTGTAACAGGATTAATGGGTGTAACAGAACCAGCTATGTATGGTGTTAACGTTCGTCTTAAAAAGCCATTTATCGCGGCACTTATTGGTGGTGCAGTCGGTGGTGCATATTTAGGAATCACAAAAGTTGCAGCATATATCATGGGTGGTAGTGCAGGTATTCCAGGGGTTACATCATTCATTGGACCAGGACTTAACTTTGTAAACGCTCTTATCGGTATGGCAATCGCGTTTGTTGCAGCAGCAGTTGCGGCATATCTAATTGGTTTTGAAGATGTTCCAGCAGAGAATTCAGAAGAGCAGACTCAAGATGCAGAAGCAGAAGCTGCTGCAACGAAAGAAGCAAGTATTGTCTCAGAACAGATTTTAAGCCCAATCGTAGGAAAAGCAGTTTCATTAAGCGAAGTGAATGATCCAACATTCGCTCAAGAAATTATGGGGAAAGGGATTGCTATCATCCCAGAAAAAGGGGAAGTTCTTTCTCCAGTAAATGGTGTAATTACAACGCTTTTCAAAACAAAGCATGCTATCGGTATTACAAGTGATAAAGGAGCAGAGATCCTTATCCATGTCGGATTAGATACAGTTCAGCTTGACGGTGAGCACTTTACAGCACATATGAAAGAAGGAGATGCTGTCAAAGTCGGAGACAAAATCACTTCCTTTGATATTGATGCATTAAAGAAAGCAGGCTTTGACACAATCACGCCTGTTGTTATTACAAACACAATGGAGTATAAAGATGTAACACCACTTAAGAGTGGCCAAACAAGCTCTAATGATGCAGTGCTTGACTTGACTGTAGTTTAAGTAAGAAAAAGGGACCTAAATATGGTCCCTTCTTAATACAACGAAGAGGTGAATAAAATGGGAAAAAGATTTCCAGAAGGTTTCTTATGGGGCGGTGCAGTAGCTGCTAACCAGCTTGAGGGTGCATATAAAGCAGACGGAAAAGGATTGTCTACAGCAGACGTCTCTCCGTATGGAATTATGAGCCCGCCAGATGAATCAATGACTGCTTACAATTTATATCATGATGGCATCGATTTTTATCATAAATATAAAGAAGATATCGCCCTTTTTGCGGAAATGGGCTTTAAAGCTTTCCGTCTATCGATTGCTTGGACGAGAATATTCCCAAATGGCGATGAAACAGAGCCAAATGAAAAAGGCTTAGCGTTTTATGATAATTTATTTGATGAACTGAAGAAATACAATATCGAGCCTGTAGTAACAATCTCACATTATGAAATGCCTTTGGCTTTAGTGAAAAACTATGGCGGCTGGAAAAACCGTAAAGTTGTTGAGTTTTATGAACACTTTGCAAGAACGGTTTTCACACGTTATAAAGATAAAGTGAAATACTGGATGACATTCAATGAAATCAACGTTATTCTTCATGCACCATTTACAGGTGGCGGACTGTTGTTTGAAGAAGGAGAAAATCAAAAGAATGCTCAATATCAAGGCGCACATCACCAGTTTATTGCAAGTGCACTTGCTGTTAAAGCAGGACATGAGATTATTCCTGGCTCTCAGATCGGTTGTATGATTGCTTCCATGGTAACATATCCATATACATCTAAGCCTGAGGATATGTTTGCAGCAATGCAGCAAGACCGTCAGACTTTATTCTTCTCTGATGTTCAGGCAAGAGGCAGCTATCCTGGATACATGAAGCGCTTTTTCCGTGACAATAATATTGAAATTGTTATGGAGGAAGGCGATGAGCAGCTCCTTAAAGACGGCACAGTCGATTATATCGGCTTCAGCTATTATATGTCGTTTGTTGCCAGCACAGATCCAGAGCATCAGAAAACGAGCGGAAACCTGCTAGAAGGTGTTAAAAACCCGTATTTGGCATCATCTGAATGGGGTTGGCAAATTGACCCTAAGGGATTGCGAATTGTCTTAAATCAGCTTCATGACAGATATCAAAAACCGCTGTTTATTGTCGAGAATGGACTAGGCGCAGTCGATACACTAAGCACGGATGGAACTGTGGAAGATGATTATCGTATTGACTATCTGCAAAGCCATCTTGAAGAGGTGCGAGAAGCAATTGAGGATGGAGTCGAACTAATCGGCTATACTTCCTGGGGACCAATCGACCTTGTGAGCGCATCTACAGCTGAACTTAGAAAACGCTACGGCTATATTTACGTTGACAGAGACAGTGAGGGTAAAGGTACTAATAACCGTATTAAGAAGAAGAGCTTCCATTGGTATAAAGAAGTAATTGAAACAAACGGCGAATCACTGTAAAAAAAAACAACCCCTTAGCGAATTGCTAAGGGGTTGTTTTGTAGTAAAAACCCCAATCAAAATCGATTGGGGTTTATTTCGTAAATTATTGTGAAAGTAAATCCTGCTTCTTTTGTTGTTCTTCCGCTTCCTCCGCCGCTTTTTTAGCAAAATACTCTTCGGCAATAGCGTCAATTTCTTTTTTCAATTCCTCTACCATTGTTTCCTCTGGCACCTTACGGACGATTTTTCCTTTGCGGAATAGCAAGCCTTCGCCTCTAGCTCCAGCAATGCCGATATCAGCCTCTCTCGCCTCACCAGGACCGTTAACAGCACAGCCTAGCACGGCTACTTTAATAGGTGCTTTAATTGTAGAAATATATTCTTCTACTTCATTTGCAATGGAAATTAGGTCAATCTCAATCCGTCCGCATGTCGGACAAGAAATCAATGTAGCTGCATTTGCAGATAATCCGAATGATTTAAGTAGCTCACGGGCAACCTTTACTTCTTCAACAGGGTCTGCACTTAAGGAAATACGAACCGTGTTTCCGATTCCTTTGCTAAGAATAGCACCTAATCCTGCTGCGCTTTTTACAGTTCCTGCAAACAAGGTACCTGATTCAGTAATCCCAAGGTGAAGTGGATAATCAAAAGCTTTTGCAGCCTTTTCATATGCTTCAATTGCAAGGTTAACATCAGAAGCCTTCATCGAAACGATAATGTTATGGAAGTCAAGGTCTTCTAATATTTTAATATGATGCAGAGCACTTTCTACCATACCGTCTGCTGTTGGGTATCCGTATTTCTCAAGAATTCTTTTCTCAAGAGACCCGGCGTTTACTCCAATACGAATTGGAATCCCTTTTGCTTTTGCAGCTTTAACAACTGCTTCAACCTTTTCCCTTTTTCCGATATTACCAGGGTTAATTCTGATTTTGTCAGCGCCACCCTCAATTGCTTTTAATGCAAGGCGATAATCAAAATGAATATCAACAACAAGCGGGATGTTAATTCTCTTTTTTATTTCTGCAATTGCATTTGCTGCACGCTCATCAGGACAAGCAACACGGACAATTTGGCATCCAGCTTCTTCAAGTCGATTAATTTCTGCAACTGTAGCTTCCACATCATGTGTTTTCGTTGTGGTCATACTTTGGATAACAACTTCATTGTTTCCGCCAATTGTCAAATTGCCAACTTTTATTGGTCGGGTTTTAGTACGATGTATAATTTCACTCAATGGTGATTCGCTCCTTTAATAATTGGAGAACCTAAAAATAACTTGATTCTCAAATAAATTCAAAAGTACATTCCTATTGTAACAATGAAATACTTATATTGACAAGAAACTTGCTGATTTTAACAACTGGAAAATTGCAATCGGACTTTTTATTGGTGATTACTGTAATCAGGAAAAGTATATGATTTTCCTACTTGGATATCCTCTGGAGAAACTCCTTTATTTAATTGCTTGAAGTCTTCAATTAGTGTATCAATGCTGACAGGGAGAGTTTTGGTTGTCTCTTTCTCCATAATCGTCAATACCGTTTCTCCTGCTTTTACCTCATGCTCGAAATATCCTGTGTTAGCAGAATCAGAGGAAGCAGCTTGAACCTCGATGGAAGGCTCTTCTTTTACATTTAATGTACCGTGATTTAAATCATAGTAGATAACGTAGATTGTCAATAGACAAATAAAAATAGTGAAGAGCCTTTTCATATCGAGTTCCTCCTGTAATGGTTTATAGTAAAGAATATGCATAAAGAAAAAATGGTAGAACCTTTTTTCTATCATTTTTTCCAAGCAGTTAACTTTTTAAGAGGATTCATTTACATTGCTATATAATTCTTTTCGAAAAGGGGAACAATGTGCTGATATGTCAGGGACTGACCCTTCATTCCGTGAATTTACTACACATAAAGAAGTTTCGACCCTGCGCCTAAATCTTAAGAAAAGTTCTATCACTTAGGCTTTCTTTCTTCTATCATTTCTTGTAAATAGTAGATTTTGATACAAAAAAAACTTGCTCCGTATTATTAGAGCAAGTTGAATTTGGGTATAAGTCTAGTAATTATTCTTTTATTGGTGTTTTTGTTTCTATTTCTTTTATGGATAGGAAAACGATAAATATCGTAATGAACCAGCTGAGAAGGCTGCCATTCGGTACGTTCGTTTCTAGGCTGTCCATAATAAAGAAGAACAGAGTCGGAATTGTCATACTGTAAACTGTGATTTTCCAAGTCTCCTTATAGGTTATACCTTTCCCTAAAATCCTTGCGAAGAAGGTGCCAAAAATAGCAAGAATAAAGGCTTCAATTACTTTTGAAGCAGCTAGGAAAATAAAAAAGACGACGGCCATTATGGCTGTTAGCATTGGTATTATAGAATCGAAGTATTGGGCAAGATCCGTCAGGTCGCTTTTAGTGGCAGTTATATTTCCAAAATAGGAATATTCAAACGACTGTGCCTGCCCTGCTGTTACAATTACAAACTCTTTTTGAAGGAGTGCAACAGTATTGCCAGAGGAGCTAATATTCTTTTCATTGTAGGTCCCTGTTGAATCAATGATAATTGTTAAATCCTCTTTATTGATTACTTTAGGCTCCTTTAATTCTGAATGAAGAGAATTGTCTTCGATTCGGAAATCTGGGACATCCTCTTCCATTGTGGAAGCCAATGTATGTATTCCGTCATTCATGCCCTTGTTCAAATAATAGATGGTAGGAATGGAGGTAACAATAGACAGGATGAGCAAGTATGCGATTGTTTTCCAAATCCCTTGAGTTCGGAAGCTTGCTATATCTTTTGGTGAATAGAGGCTCCGATAAAATTGCTTAAAAATATTCATTCAATTGACACACCCTTATAAAGATTCACTCCTTATTTTATCTTTGCCTAAATGCATATACAAGTATAAGCCGTTGATTCACGAAAAAAACTATGTTAAACATATGATAAGAATGGAAACATTACTTCTTTTCATGTAAATCATTTTGAGGAGGCGAACGATGGATATCATCTACTGGGTAATAATTGTAGCACTATTTATTGTAGCGTATATAGGATTGGTATACCCAATTATTCCAAGCGTTATATTTATTATTGGAGGTTTTTTGCTTTATGGACTGTTCTTTACCTTCCAGGAATTTTCATTGTTGTTCTGGATCGTTCAAGGAGTGTTCGTCATCTTATTATTTATCGCTGACTATATGACAAACTTAATCAGTGTTAAGAAATACGGCGGGTCCAAAGCAGGTATATGGGGGAGTACGATAGGTCTCTTAGCAGGCCCGTTTCTCATTCCAGTTGCAGGTATATTAATTGGTCCATTTGTAGGAGCGGTGATCGCAGAGTTACTCGTTAATAAATCGCATTGGAAAGCAGCCCTTAAGGCAGGTGTCGGTTCACTAGTCGGTTTTTTAGGAAGCGTTGCAGCAAAAGGACTCATTCAAACAATTATGATTGTCTACTTCCTTGTTGCCATTTAATTAATAGAAGGAAGAAGGCTATGTTAGTGTGAGCATTTTAGTTAAGTCCGCACACTTCAATGGGACAGCTTTGGCAGTCGACAGCCCTTTTCAAAAAGCTAAGATCTTTTACAGTAATCTTTTGGGAGGATATAGAGATGATTCCGTCATCTCTTAAATCCTTCATTAAACGCTGAATAACTTCGCGCGTGCCGTACGTTAAGTTTGCTAATTCTTGATGTGTAAGGGGAAAATCAATAAGAATACCATCACAAGTTTTCTTTCCGAAAGAATGGCATAATCTGATAAGAATGCTATACAATCCACCTTTTTTTCCATTCATGATTAAATCCTGACATTTAATGTTTGCTTTCAAATAGCCAGTGCTTAAATAGGAAGTGAGCGAGGCTAGCAGCGCTTTGTCGTTTAAAGCACAGTCCTCGAATTCAGCCCTGTCAATAACAAGCAGCTCGCAATCTGTGATGGGCTTAGCGAAGTGATAATACTTTGGGGCACGCTTGAATAGCTGATATTCAAGAATTAAATCCTCCTGTGTAAGAATCTTCATAATAAATTCCTTGCCGTTTTCATGAATTCTTCCTACTGACATTTTTCCATCCAAAAGGATATATATATTATTGACAAGGTCACCTTCTTGAAAAAGTAAGCTTCCTTTTTGATAAACCTGAATATTTTTTAACGAAAAAAAATGCTGTAGCAGCAGACTGTAAAGTGATAATGTTCCTTCCTTCATAGTTAGCACTCCCTTATTTGTGTCTTAAGTTCGATTAAAAAATATTGTGAATATCTTGTCAAACTGTAAATGTGAAATTTTAGGTTGTTTATTAAGCGCTGTTTTCATGAATCCTTTATATACCAACGAATAACCGTTAATGTGTCTATTTAACGAAACTTTTAAAACGGTAACTACTTTCTTGTTAGGAAATGATGTTTATAATTGTAAGCAAGTTGGTATAAAAAAAATAATCATAAAGATACTAACCGAAGTATGCAGAGCTAATTTTAAGGCAAGCCTTCCAAATAAAAAATAATCCTTCTAAATAAGGCAAATTATTTGAAAGGAATGGCTTAATTTGGTACTGTTTTAATAGATAAAACTTCTCCCATAATTATTGTCAAAATAGTGATAATAATTGTAGGGGAAGCAAAAAATTTACCTATACATAGGAGGAATAACAAATGTCTTTCTCATTACCACAATTACCATACGCTTATGATGCATTAGAACCGCATATCGACAAAGAAACAATGAATATTCACCACACAAAACACCATAACACATATGTAACAAACCTAAACAATGCTTTAGAAGGAAATGCAGAATTGCTTTCTAAAACAGTGGAAGAAATTGTGTCTAATCTTGATGCAGTTCCAGAAGCAGCACGTACGGCTGTACGTAACAATGGCGGCGGTCATGCTAACCATTCATTATTCTGGGAAGTAATTTCTCCAAATGGTGGCGGACAGCCTTCAGGCGACCTAGCTTCAGCTATCGACAGCAAATTCGGAAGCTATGAAAACTTCAAAGAAGAATTCGCTAAAGCTGCTACAACTCGCTTCGGTTCTGGTTGGGCATGGCTTGTCGTTAACAATGGCGAAATTGAAGTAACTAGCACACCAAACCAAGACAGCCCACTTATGGAAGGTAAAACACCAATCCTAGGCTTGGATGTTTGGGAGCATGCTTACTACTTAAACTACCAAAACCGCCGTCCAGAATACATTAATGCATTCTTTAATGTAATTAACTGGGATGAAGTTTCTAAAAGATACGCTTCAGCAAAATAATGTTTACATGGAAAGCTTGTCGGCTTATAAGTCGGCAAGTTTTTTTATGTCTTTTTAAAATGTTGCATAAGCCATCCCTCTTTGATAAAAACTAGCGAGACAAAGGGGAGTTTTTATCATGAAATTAGGGAAATTGATAGGCGATATTAAGTACACAAAGGAATTAGGATTATTGCTGACAATCGGGGGGCTCTATTCGCTTAGCGTAGCTCTTTCCAACACATTCGTAAATATTTTTCTATGGAAACAATCCGGAGAATTTAAGGATTTAGGCTTGTATAATATGGCTATTATTGTCTTTCAGCTTATTACCTTTACATTGGCAGGGCGTTGGGCAAAAAAAATCGACAGGGTTATTGTTTTCAGAATCGGTGTTATTTTCCTTGCGATCTTTTATTTGACCGTGCTGTTCATTGGCGATAATGCGTCCACCTTTTTACTTCTGTTAGGATGCTTGCTAGGCATTGGGAATGGCTTTTATTGGCTTGCTTTCAATGTACTGACATTTGAAGTGACCGAACCAGATACAAGAGACTTTTTTAATGGCTTTCTTGGCATTCTTGGGTCTGTCGCAGGCATGGTTGGCCCAATGTTGGCAGGTTACATCATTTCAACATTAACGAAAACGACTGGTTATACGATAATATTCGGCATCTCACTCGGTTTGTTCTCGCTAGCGGTAGTACTGAGCTTCTTTCAGAAAAGGCGACCTGCAAGCGGTCAGTATTTATTGAAGCGGATTATTGAGGAACGAAAAAACAATTTGAATTGGAAATTAATTACGAATGCACATTTTTTTCAAGGAATGCGCGAAGGAACATATGCCTTCGTCATTACTGTATTTGTTTTTATCGCAACAGGGAGTGAAATGGCTTTAGGGACATTTGGGCTCATAAATTCAGGAATTTCCTTTTTGGCTTACTATATCGTTTCAAGAAGTATTAAAAATGAAAGGCGCAGTAAGTCAATATTAGTAGGGGGAATTCTGTTATTCTTATCCATTTTCATTATTGTCTTTGATTTTTCCTACATTCGACTTCTTATTTATTCGGGAATCATTGCTATCGCCTATCCATTAATATTAGTTCCGTATACGAGCCTGACTTATGATGTGATAGGAAGAGGCTGGAATGCTGGAGAAATGAGAATTGAATATATTGTCGTCCGCGAATTGTACTTGAATTTTGGACGGTTAGTGTCTGTGTTAGTATTTATTACAGGTGTGATGATATTTAATCCTGAGAAGTCAATTCCCGTTATGCTATTTATTCTGGGCTGTGGCCATTCTGTTATTTATTTCTTTGCACGAAAAATAAAGCTTTCTCCTGCACCGCCTCTTCATGGACAAGAGTAGCGAAAAATGACTACACATTCTTTTATCGACCTTTAAGCAGTCGGCAAACTGGTAATTATAAGTTTGCCGACTTTTTGTTTTGGTCTAAAAACTATATCCTGGGAATAAAGAGAACAAGTAAATTCCAGTTAATAAGAAGACTATGTTAAAATTGTGAATTCTGTTAAATATTGATAGAAAGAACCATAATTTTACTTTAAAATAGAGGAGAGTGATATTTAAAAAGAGAGGTATATATATGGGGGAAAAAAAGAGAAAGAGGAAATTTCAGCTTTCCTTACGGTTAAATCTATTGTTTTTGGCGATTTTTTTGCTTTTTTCAGCATTGATTTTTCGGTTAGGCTTTGTGCAGATTGTATATGGAGACGAATATAAACGTGTAGTAGATAAAACAGAGGATATTGTGATCAGCACGACTGTTCCAAGAGGAGAAATTTATGATAGGAATGGAAACAGTATCGTAAGCAACAAAGGCAAAAATGCTATTCTGTTTACGAACTGGAAGTACAAACCGAATCAGCTGAAGGAAACAGCTGGAAAGCTTGCTGACTTAATTGACATGGATTCAGACAAGGAGTTAAAAAAAATCACAGACATAGACAAACAGGATTATTGGCTACTTCTGCATCCGAAACAAGCAGCAAAAAAAGTAACTGCTGAGGAAGATGGGGCATTAAAAGAAAAGTACGGCAGCAAAGAATATCAGAAGAAATTTAATGAGCTTCTTCGCGAAAGGGTAACAAATGAAGAAGTTAAAAGCTTAACAGCACATGATTTAGAAACATTGGCCATTTACAGACTTATGAGCAGCGGCTATTATTATGCTCCGCTTATCATCAAGAATGATGGAGTAACAGATGAAGAGCTTGCGAAAGTCAGTGAAAATCTTTCCTCCATGCCTGGTGTTGATACTGCTAAAGACTGGGATCGAACATATCAATATGGAGATACACTTAAAACGGTGCTAGGTAAAGTCAGCTCCACACAAAAAGGAATACCAGCAGAGCAAAAGGAAGAATATCTTGCAAAAGGCTATAACATGAATGACCGTGTTGGCTTGAGCTATATTGAAAAACAATATGAGGATGTTTTGCGCGGAAAAAAACAAATAGTCGAGTATGTAAGAGATAAAAAAGACCAAATTGTCTCATCAAATACTGTTTCACCGGGGAAGGCAGGCAGCGATCTATACTTGTCCATTGACATGAACCTCCAGCTCGAGGTCGAAAAAATAATTGAAGAAGAATTAAAGAAGACTAAAGCAGGCTATGCAGGTACACAGTTTTTAGACAGAGCATTTGTCGTGTTAATGGACCCACATACAGGGGAAGTATTAACAATGGCAGGGAAGCAGCTTGCCAAGGATGATAAAACAGGCAAGCAGGAGGTACAGGATTTCGCATTAGGCAATATTACAACCTCCTATAATGTCGGTTCTGCAGTCAAGGGAGCAATGGTGCTTACTGGATACAAAGAGGGTGTAATTCACCCGTATTCGACAATGCTTGATGAGGTGATGAGGGTAAAGAAATCACCTGATTTCAAATCATGGACTGTGATGAACACAATAAATGATTTGCAGGCACTCCAACGTTCTTCCAACGTTTATATGGCTAAAACAGCTATTGCGATTGGAAAAGGTCATTACGTAGCAGGGCAGCCTCTTGATGTCAATCCCCAAGCATATACAACTATTCGTAATTCCTTCGGGGAAATGGGCCTTGGTGTGCGAACAAATATAGATTTACCAAATGAGATGACCGGATTTAAAGGAGAAGTGAATCCTAATCAGCCGGGTAACCTGATGTTTCTATCAATTGGCCAATACGATACATATACAAATATGCAGCTTGCACAATATGTTTCCACAATTGCCAATGGAGGTTACCGAATCCAACCTCATATTGTTAAGGAAATCAGAAGCTCATCTAAGAACACAGAGAAATATGGTGTGCTAGAGCAGGAAATTAAGCCAGTTGTGTTAAACAAGCTTGATATGAAGGAAGAGTGGATGAATCAAGTACAAAAAGGCTTCCGAATGGTTATGCAGCCAGGTGGAACAGGCAGTGTCTTCGCTGGAGCCTCCTATACACCTGCAGGCAAAACAGGAACAGCTCAGGCTTTTTATGATGGTCCAGAGCGTGATAATTATAAGGAGCCACCACAAGTCATGAATGTCAGCCTTGTTTCTTATGCACCATACGAAAATCCAGAAGTCGCAATGGCAGTCATGGTTCCATGGGTGTATACGACGGCCAATGGTCCATCACCTAACTTAACAATTGGAAAAAGGGTCATGGATAAATACTTTGAGATGAAAAAGGATTAACAGGAATTGCTTAGCAATTTCCTGTTTTTTTGTGTAATTTTCGCCAAAATTCCACAATATAGAAAGGCAATGATTGCATTTTTCGACTTTTGCAGTATATCCCAGCAGGTTATTAATAGAAATATTAACGAAATTCCATTACAATAGAGTTAGAATGATTGAAGGAAGTGTGGTATTACATTGGGAAACAAGAAGAAGAAAAGGACGTTACCGATTCGCCTTAACCTTATCTTTTTTGCAGTCTTTTTGCTCTTTTCTGCCCTGATTTTAAGGCTTGGATTTGTGCAGATTGTTTATGGAGATGAGTATAAAAGGAAATTGGAAAGAACAGAGGATGTTACGGTTGATACATCTGTGCCCCGCGGGAAAATCTATGATTCGACAGGAAAAGTAATTGTCGATAATAGTGCAAAAAATGCAATAACGTACACAAACACTGGCGTCAAATCAGATGAAATGCTGAAGACTGCCGAAACGCTGGCAAAATATATTACGAAAGATACAAAAAAGGTTACCGAGCGTGATAAACAGGATTATTGGATTATGAAGCATCCTGATGAAGCGGAAGCCTTGGTAACAGATAAAGAAAAAACCGCGCTTGCGGAAAAATATACAGATTCGGATGAGTATAATTCAGAAGTATATAAATTGCAGCTGGATCGAATTACAGAGGATGAATTGAAATCTATATCCAAAGATGATCTTGAAGTTTTGGCTATATACCGCGAGTTTGCAAGTGGCTATAAAATGACACCGCATATTGTTAAAAATAATGATGTGACAGACAAGGAAATGGCGGTTGTAAGTGAAAACCTTACTTCCTTAAAAGGTGTTGACACAACAACAGATTGGGACAGATCTTATGCATTTGGCAACACACTTCGTTCTGTTCTTGGCAGTGTCAGCTCATCAGAGGAAGGTCTTCCAGCCGAATCCTTATCCTATTATCTGTCAAAAGGCTACAGCCGAAATGACCGTGTCGGAAAAAGTTATCTGGAGCTTGAATATGAGGACGTCCTAAAAGGTCAAAAGGAAAAAGTCCGCACGCAAACAGATAGTGACGGGAAAGAAACGACAGAAGTGATTACAGAAGGTAAGCGTGGAAATGACCTCGTGCTTGCAATAGATATGGAGCTGCAGCAAAAGGTGGAAGACATTATAGAAAAACAGCTTAAAGCTGCGAAGCAAATGTCTGGGACTAAATTTCTTGATCGTGCTTATGTTGTTCTGATGAATCCGAATACAGGTGATGTCCTGACAATGGCAGGAAAAAGACTTGTTACACAAAATGGGAAAACAGAAGTGCAGGATGATGCACTTGGTAATTTGACGACATCCTACAACGTTGGTTCTGTTGTTAAGGGTGCAACCGTATTAACAGGCTATAAATATGGAGCTATTAGCCCTGGAACAGTTATTAATGATACACCGGTAATGATAGGTGATACAAGGAAGAAATCATGGACAGATATGGGACCAATCAATGACTTAACAGCATTAATGCGTTCCTCAAACGTATATATGTTCCAAACTGTCATGAAAATAGCTGGTGCACATTATGTTTACGGTCAGCCATTGTCTGTAGACGCAGAGGACTTTACAAAAATGAGAAATGCGTATGCCCAATACGGCTTAGGAATTCGGACAGGCATCGATCTTCCGAATGAACAGACAGGCTTTAAAGGAACAGAAACTAATGTCCCTGGTAAGTTACTAGATATCGCGATCGGTCAGTATGATACGTACACAAATATGCAGCTTGCTCAATACATCTCGACAATCGCCAATGGCGGAAACAGAATGGAGCCGCATATTGTGAAGGAAATACGCAGCCCTGTCTCAGAGGAAGGCGAGCTTGGTGCGATTGTTGATTCCATTGAGCCGAAGGTGTTAAACACAGTTGATGCGAAGTCTGAATGGATTGAACGTGTACAAACAGGCTTTAAGATGGTTGCTCAAAGTCCGAAGGGAACAGCCTATACGTATTTAAGCGGCAAGTCATACTCTCCTTCTGCTAAAACAGGTACAGCAGAGGCCTTCTATGATGGTCCGCAAAAAAGCAATTACAAAACATTGCAGGAAGTTATGAACCTGAGCTTGGTTAGCTATGCACCTTCAGATAATCCGGAAGTGGCAATGGCAGTCCTTGTCCCATGGGCATATAACGGCTCTGTCGATAATAAAGCAAACTTAAAAATAGGTGAACAAGTATTAGATGCTTATTTTGACTTGAAAAAAGAGCGTCAAAAGGATGAGAAATAATAGTATTATCCTGTAACGTAAAGAAAAGGGCTGTCCGAACGGACAGCCCTTTTTTCGTCATTTTGTAATTTTTTCGGCGATTTCTCTGAAGCTCATGTCACTATATATGCGGAATGTACCAACTTGTACCTTTGTATGGTAGTCGTTATCAATTAAAAAAGCTTCAAACTCGTCTTTGTCTTTAATGATTTTTTGCTTTGCCAATGTCTCCGCAATTTCGGCAGGATTCATGCCGCTTTTGATTTTCAGCTTATAGGATACTGGCTGGTTTGAATCAGCCTTGTCTGTTTCTGTTTCCTTTTGCTCCGCTGCTTTTTTTTCTGCATCTGCTTTTGCCTGTTGTGCATCCCTTTCTGCCTTATCTTTGGCAGCTATAAGCTCGTCATACTCGTCTTTTGCAATAGCAGTATAGCCTGCAGCTGAAAGTACTTTTTCTGCTTGCTCTGTTGTAATCTGTTTGTCTGTTTTCTCTGCAGTGCTAGAACCACTGTAAACAGTATATGCACCAATGATGCTAGATGCTGCAAACAGCCCGAATGCAAAGGAACGTAAGCTACGTTTATTCATTCCGCAAATCCTTTCTTCACACCCTCAGTAATAATTTGCTGCACTTGAGCAGTGGATAAGGATGATTGGGAAGCGATTTTTTCAATTGATACACCTTGAGAGGCAAGGGACCAAACTTGATTTTTAATGATGGCATGAATTGGATTGGCTGAATTGTCTGCAACGGGCTGTCTGTCGGCAACAGGGATTGCAGGATTCATATCCACCTCATCAATAAGCAGCTCTTCTTCAAGTACCTTCAGTTTCTTTTTAATTTTATATATTTCTTGCACTTGTTGGATGGAAAGCTGGTCAATATCCTCTTGCAGCTTTTTATAGGGATCCTTCATAAACAACGACACGATGAAAAGAAGTACAGCTATCCCTAATAGACTATACATTAATATGAACAAAATGAGACACCTCTGCTAAATAGTTTGTAAAATACAAGACTTTTTCATTCTACCACTACCTTTGCACATTTCCTAACAGAAATATAGAAAACAATGCTAGTCTGGTCATAGGAAAAATGGGAATAGGGGCAGCAAAAAATGTCGGATACAAACTAATTTTATTAATAGTCATTGTCGAATTGCTGTTTTTTATTCAACATGCAAAAATTTTTATCACCCTTCATCTTAACAGGGAGAATCATTAGCATGATACGACAAATTCCGTTTATTGTAGGTTCTATCATTCGGTGATACCATATAGGAAGAAGCAAGAATCAGTAAATCGACTAGTAGCCTCCAAATTCGACCGATACAATACGTTCAAACATAAACTTTAAAATAGTATGAAATGAAAGGTGCTGATTCCATTGTTAGAACAGATTATTCATTTAAGGAAGGAAGGCATGTCATTCCGCAAAATTGCGAAAGAACTGGATATGAGTCTTGGGAAGGTTCAATACCAGTGGACAAAATATACGAAAGAAGTAGAGAAGTCTGAGGAAAAGGAAAGCTCACTTCCTAAAGAGTATGCAGAAGCAAGTCCTACTATACCACCTTTTTTATGGACAAGCATTCAAACATTAAAAAAGAGTAACGGCATGGAGGCATGGGTCGCAGGAGAAAATAAAGCATTTATTTTCTGGAGTATCCCAGCAGCTAAATGGCAGCTTATTTCCTCGTACTGCGGATTCCTTAATGATGATTTGTCATTAAAAATGCGCATCTACGATATTACTAGCATTTATTTCGATGGAAGTAATGCTCATACAACATTAGAAATTCAATTAGACCATGATAAGAATCAGCTTGTTTTTGAAGGATTACAGCCAAACAGAAGCTATTGCTTTGAAGTCGGCATACAGGATGGCAGTAGATCTTTCATGCCGTTATTAAAGTCTAATCCCCTTCATACACCAAGGACGAGTATATCCCAGTCAGGTGAGAATACAAAGGATGTTATAGACTGGAGTGAAGGGAAATCACCCTTACCAAATTGGATAGAGCATGTCAGCACATACAGTTATTATGAGACAGAGGCAAAGGAGAGTGTGAAAAAGCAATGAACGTATCGTATTTTCAATTAATCGTTCATGCAGACCTTCCTGTCATGAATTATTATTCCAACAAAAAAGAAGACAAACAAGCATTTTACAAAGCATCCATCGCTTTGCTTACTTTCTTGAAGAGCATGGAAAAGAAGGTATTGCCATACAGTGTTTCCTTTGTGCTACCTCCTGTCTATATAGAACTAACAGAAACAGAAGGCTACCAAGAAGAAATAACTGAATATTTGGAAAAGAATAAATGGCAATGGGAAGAGGAGTATTCCTATTGGCTAAGAATAGACCGTAAAATCACAACAGGCTTAAAAAAGCTGATTTCTGCCCACAAGCTAGAGATACTAGCAACTACAGCATCCTATACCTCCATGACAGCTCTTTCGACGAAAAACGGTGTGAAGCTCCAAATGGAAACAGGCCTTTCACTCATAGAGGATCATTTACATAGCCGTAATGGCGGTTTTTGGCTCCCTAATGGCACATATACACCAGGAATTGATTTGCATCTTAAGAAGTCAGGCATTCTTTTTAGCTTCGTACACCATAGCACGCTTGCGTTGACTGACCCACTTCCTGTAGTTGAAGGCATGCCGGTGAAGTCACCACATGATTTATGTCTGATTCCTTTAAGACAATGGGCAGAGCTTGGAGAAACAGTAATAGAGAAGATTAGCTGTTTGAAGGACATAACAAAAACACAAGATACCATGAATGCTATTGCCTTAAGCTTATCAGAAGTAAATGAGCTCAGTGCTGAAATAGGAGAGGTTTTTGGTGAGAATGAAACGTTGATGCCATTATCACCTGAAACTTATATTCGTCAATTTAGCGATAGCCTAGAGAAGGTTCATATTAGCTCCTCTGCTTTTGACCAAGAAAAAACTTCAAGGTTACTAAAAGACGGTAAGAACTATGCAAAGCTGTCTTTTCTTGAAAAAGAAATAGAAGCATGGCGAGAGCTGAAGCTTCCAAATGAGGCGGAAAGAGTAGTGAAGCAGCTTGAAAAAGAATGGCTGATGGCCCATGCTGTAATATCCCAAAAAGATTATCAGGATACGTTTTTGCAGGGATTTTACGATGCAGCAGACAAGCTTAGTTCCTTTTTAAAAGGCGATATCGATAACAACTGGTTGCAAGACAGGGAAAGAAAACAGTCAGTATTTCTCGTATTTCCTTCTGCTTTACCAAAAACGAGCTTACCGCTAATGAAAAAAGGAAGCAAGAAAAAGATTCTCCTTCTTTCTTGGGAATATCCGCCTAATATTATTGGAGGACTTGGTACACATGTAGCTGGGTTGGCAGAAACATTAGCGAGACAATATGAAGTCCATGTTATTACAGCACAGGATATGAATAAAAATCCAGCAGATGAATCCGTGCATGAATCGCTGTTTGTGTATAGAGTGAAGCCTATGCATCATAGGGAAAAAAGCTTCCTCACTTGGATTGGTGGCTTAAATTTAAGTATTTGGGAAAAAGCAATGGAATTGGCTGCTTCTCATTCCTTTGAATTAATACAAGGCCATGACTGGTTAGTAGGTGCAGCTGCCGTTACCTTAAAAGATGAACTTGGCATACCGTTAGTAACAACCATGCATGCAACAGAGCATGGCAGAAACGGCGGGATCTTTACAGAAATGCAGAGGTTCATTCATGAGAAGGAACGACAGCTTCTAACAGCATCTGATACAGTGATTGTATGCAGCGAATATATGAAAACAGAAGTATCCTCTCTATTTTCTATAAGTGGAAGCAAGCTCCACGTCATTCCAAATGGAGTAAAGCTGGATAAAAAGCCACTGCAAAATCCAGCAGAAGAACTAGGGTTGGATCCAAGCAAGAAAACAGTCTTTGCAATCGGGAGAATGGTGAAGGAGAAAGGCTTTGAAACATTGCTTGAAGCAGTAACAATGCTTAAAAGAGATGACCTTCAATTTGTCCTTGCCGGTGCAGGACCGATGTTCAACGAATATAAACAATATGTGTCATTACATGGCTTAGAACATAAAGTTCACTTAATTGGTTATTTACCAGAAGACAAAAAGAACGGCTTCTTTCAAGCTGCAGATATAGTTATTATCCCAAGTTATTATGAACCTTTCGGAATCGTAGCATTAGAATCATTGCTGTTTGAGAAACCAACAATCGTTTCTAATACTGGTGGACTGAAGGGAATTGTGGAGCATGGAAAGACAGGCATGCTGATGGAGCCAGGCAATACAGGAAGCATGCTAGAGCAATTACATTCTTTATTGGAAGATCCGCTTTTGGCTGAGGAAATTGGCAGAAATGGGAGAATCCTTGTGGAGAAGCTTTTTGGCTGGAGCAGAGTCGGTGATGAAACATCAAGGGTTTTTGAAGAAACAATCTTAAATTTGAGAATGGCTGAAAAAGCCTCTTTAAAGGAATAAAAAACTTAATGAAAAAAAGGTGAGTAGGATGAAAACGGAGATTTCTTTACAGTCTGATTTTCAGAATGTCAACAAAGAAATGACAAGAAGCAAGTTGGTCAACACTCCTGGATTATGGATTAACGGCAAAATTTGCTGGCTCCAGAACGGTTATGAAAAAATACTGCCAGAATACTCAGTTTCGGTACATGTTAAAAGTGTTCAAAAGCATTCGAAGGTTCAATATAATGAAATTTATGTGAGGAATCATTCAAAAGAGAATATTGAGGTAAAGGTGTTGCTTCTCAGTCATTTCTCCAAGTCTGATCCGAATCATCTTGCTTTTGTTTCACCGACAGATAACGTCATTTTTCATTCTGTTGAGGATCAGCTAATGCTTGTAAACGGAGAGTTTAATGGAACAAGCCTGGAGCAGAGAACGATTCAGCCAATTTGGAATGTCCATACAGATTTAATATGGAAGAATCAAGAAAATGGCAGCCTCAAATATTTGCCGATGGGCAAGGGCGGATATGTCAGTATTTGTTCTCTTCATATGAAACTAGCTCCCCAAACCTCCAATGTGGGTAGGACATGGACAATATATGGTAACAATAAAGAAGTGATTATGGACTTAAATCATATTCTATTGAAAAACAGTACTAGCATTTCATAAAAAATAATGTTATCATATAAAAGTCGTATGCACGAACTAGTATAGCAATAGTTTGGAGGGAAATAACCATGCGTGTCAACATTACGTTAGCTTGCACAGAATGTGGAGATCGTAACTACATTTCTAAAAAAAATAAACGAAATAATCCAGACCGTCTTGAGCTTAAGAAATATTGCTCAAGAGAAAAACGCACTACAACACACCGCGAAACAAAATAAGACAGAGGGGGTAACCCTTCTGTTTTTTTTTGTATATAAAAAACAATACATATAATAATAAATGGTAAAAGGAGAGGGAATTTGCTATGACAGAAAGTAAACAGGAAATTAGAAGCAGAGTCCTTGCAGAGCTTCGGTCCATCCCTAAGCCAGCATATGAGCAGCTTTCTTATGAAATAGCCCGAAATCTATATAACCATCCTCTTTTTCAAAAGGCTAGTCATGTTGGGGTGACCATTTCAAGATTTCCGGAAGTTGACACATATCAAATTATCAGAGCTGCTTGGGCACAAGGCAAAAAGGTAAGTGTTCCGAAATGCCTGCCAAAAACACGCACGATGGAATTTCGTATACTCGAACGCTTTGATCAGCTAGAGTCTGTTTATAGTGGACTCTATGAACCAATGGAAGCAGAGACTAAATTAACAGATGCAAATGAAATTGAGCTGCTGCTTGTCCCTGGGGTTGCTTATTCGAAGGATGGCTATCGAATTGGATTCGGAGGCGGATACTATGACCGTTTTCTGAAGAGTTTCCATGGCACGACCATATCGCTTGCGATGGAAAGCCAATTGGAGAAGTCTTTACCGATTGAAAGCCATGACATTCCAGTCCAGCATATCATAACAAATAATGGTTCAATGGTTGTGGGAGCAAATGATTAGTATCATCATTATCCTGCTTGCTGTCTTTTTTGCCTGGAAAGAGGGATATTTAAGCAAAAGCGGCAGTATAGCAGCCTTTTTTGTCGGAATAGGCATCCAATTTGGCTTCCACTATCAAGGCTTTATTTTACTTGGTGTCTTTTTTCTTACGTCTAGTTTGCTGTCTAAGTTTAAAAAAGACAAAAAAGCCAAGATGGAGGATATGCATGAAAAGGGCTCCACAAGAGACTATATGCAGGTGATAGCAAATGGTGGAGCAGCAGCAATTGTTAGTTTGCTTTATGGCTGGAACGGGGAACACGGACTAATCGTTCTGTTTGCCGTTTTGCTTGCTGCAGCAAACTCAGACACTTGGGCATCGGAAATTGGACCATTAAGCAGGAATAAACCATTCTCTATCAGAACCTTTAAAAAGGAAGAGGCAGGAACTTCTGGTGCCATGAGTATTACGGGCACATTTGCCGGAATTTTGGGGTCGTTGCTGATTGGATTATGTGCGTATTTGCTGTTTCCAATAAGTATTGGTGAATTTTTGTTGATTTTTGTCTTTGGCTTTATCGGCAATTTGATAGATACAATCTTAGGTGCCTTTGTACAAGCTGAGTATCAATGTACAGTTTGCGGCGCAAAAGTGGAAAAACGAATACATCATGGCAGAAAAGCGAAGAAGATAAAAGGATTTACTGTATTAAATAATGATGCAGTCAATATCCTTTCAGGTGTAATTGCAGCACTTTTTGCTTCCTTTTTTGTCTTGTAATTTTGAAAAAGTTTGGATAAAAAAAAGCTGCTTATCCCAAACTAATCAGTAGGAGGGATGAAAATGTCTAGAATTTTATCCATTGTATTGATTGGTATAGGTGGTTACATGCTATTAACTAGAAGATACCGCATTTTGAACACTGTATTGAAAAGCCCGATTGTCAGACAATATTTAATAAAGATTGTTATGAATTTTCCAGGCTTGCGCAATAAAATGATGGGCAATGTATTTTCTAAGCCTACTGTGTACCAATAAGTAAAAAAATACCCCCAATCAAAGATAGATTGGGGGTATTTTATGTTTACCATATAAAAATGAATATGCTTCATCATCCAGCAGAGATTTGCTGTCTTAAAATAACAGGCTCATTTTCTGCTGTTGTGAAGACCACTAACAGATGATCCTTCGCCAGTAAAATGACAGGAATAGTGCTTCCAATCGGTTTTGTGACAGTGCCATCCTCTTTTGTTATTCCCAGGAAATAATTTTTGTATAGACCTTCTGTCAATTGTCCGATAATTGTCGCCGTCTGAGCCTGTGTAAATCCTGGAAATGGTTTGTCATTATAGGCAGCAAGGTCTGTTAGTAAAATTTTATTAGGATAATCCGCTGAATTAACAGAAAAATGCTTTAGCGCATCCTTTACATGATAATTAATAACATCCTCTGTTTCTTTATCTAGTAATCCTTTCCATTCCTTTTGTGCCTCTGATTGAGGTGTGGCAAAACTGAATGCACCTTTATCAAACTTAGAGTTAACTACATACATATGGTTGGAGGAAAGCTTCTGAGAGCTAAAGATACGATCCTTTTCATCATGGATTTCGGCATAATGGAAGGCGATAGCTTGAAACAGTCTGCTTTCTCTTTCTACAACCGTTTTATCCTCTTTCAGCTCCATCGTATTTTGCTTCCAAGCACCCATTGTGTTTAGCAAACGTCCGTTTGCATAGAGCAGTCCCATGTTTTGCCTTAAGTAAGCTTTTTTATTAACATTGCTCTTCGTTTCCCAAAGAACGCTGTATTCGTCATATCTTTGTTTCCCAAGCTCCAAATTAGTTGCTGCAGTTGGAAAAGAAACACTTGTATCAATTGGGAAATAAGTTATGCTTTCTTTAGCAATTTGATTTTGCTGAAAAAAATAAACAGAACTAATAATAATAACTAATGATATGGTTAAAACAATATAATCCTTCTTCAAAATAAACACCACTTTTCCCATTGGATAAACGTAAAGGACAACCTTTTTCATTTGTTACAATATATGAAGAGAAAGAGGCAGAAATTCATTGTTTTTTTACGTTTATTTATTGGAGCAGTGCTGACTAGAGCAATATCTCGTTCTTGAGTAAAAACGACTTTTCAATTATACTAAAAAATGAAAACGATTTAATGAGGAAGGAATTCCCGTAACCAGGGAAGGTTTTAGGGCGCAAAATGAAAACGATTTACGATGTGCAACAATTTTTGAAAAGGTTCGGAACGATCATATATGTAGGAGACAGATTAGGTGATTTGGAGCTTATGAAGGCAGAATTAAATGATCTCTCTCATACAGAAATAATTGAAAAACAAGATTTTGAGATGGCTGTTTTACTATTAAATCAAGAAATACAGAAATTAAAAGAGAAGCAGAAATAGAAATAGATTGGGGAGAATGCAAATGCAGGAAAAATGGGTGGTTGGAATCGACTTAGGCGGTACGACAGTAAAAATTGCTTTCTTAACAATAGATGGTAGTATGATTGATAACTGGGAAATTCCTACTGATAATTCAAATGAAGGTGCAAATATCACTGGTGATATCGCAAAGTCTATTAATGAGAAACTAACGGAATGGAAGCACAACAAGGAAGATGTGCTAGGCGTCGGAATGGGAGCTCCTGGTCCATTTGATTATGAAACAGGCGTCATTTATAATACGGTTAATTTGGGCTGGCCAGATAATTTTCCACTAAAGGAAAGCTTAGAAAGAGATCTCGACTTGCCTGTCATCCTTGATAATGATGCAAACTGTGCTGCTCTTGGTGAAATGTGGAAGGGTGCTGGTGAAGGCTATAAGAATCTTGTCTGCGTAACATTAGGCACAGGAGTTGGCGGCGGTATTATTGTTGATGGAAAGATTGTACAAGGAGCAAAAGGTGCTGCTGGTGAGATCGGTCATATTACATCAATAGTGGAAAATGGCGCACCTTGCAACTGTGGAAAATCAGGCTGTTTGGAAACTATTTCTTCAGCAACAGGAATTGTTCGAATTGCAAAAGAAAAGCTTGCAGAAAATCCTAACAGCAGTTTGCAGAAAATTCTCCAAGACAATGGCAGCCTTTCTGCAAAGGATGTATTTGATCAAGCAAATGCTGGAGATGTGCTAGCAAATGATGTTGTTTCTTTTGTAGCGCTTCATTTAGGTCTGGTCCTTGCTAATATTGCTAACACATTAAACCCAGAGAAAATAGTGCTTGGCGGCGGTGTTTCAAAAGCAGGAGATGTTTTGTTAAAGCCTGTTAACGAGTACTTCAAAAAGTACTCCTTCAGTGCTGTTGCACAGTCAACTGTAATCGATGTTGCTACATTGGGGAACGCTGCAGGTGTTATTGGAGCAGCCTTGCTTGCAAAAAAATAAAATATTCAGTTGAATTTTGATAACCTCAAACTATTATGCGATGTAACAAATGGTTCTCGTAATGGTTTGGGGTTTTTTGCTGTTTTTTTTCAGAGCAAACTACTGTGGCGGACGCTCATCTCCTTGACCCCGCAGGTGAAGATGAGTTAAGTGTTGATGCGTTTCTTCAGTGAAAGGAAGGGGATTTAAAAATAAGTTCAATTAATTTAGAAGCTAATGATTTTTATAGTCATAATTCTTGTTGTGATATAACCTTTTTTTATGCTCAAGAGGAGGTATATGATACAATTGGAATAAATTAGGTTTTTGTTGATAATTGAATGATAAGAAAAAGAATCGTTTTCATTCTCCCGTCATAAGTATATACAGATGAAAGGAGTGTATATTTATGGAGGTTGTGGCAAGGAATGGTGACACTCTATCGTATTACAGCAGGCTGTTTATGATACCAATCCAGCTGCTTATTGACAGCAATTCAGCTTGCAATCCAGAAAGCCTTAAAAAAGGAGATTGCATAAAAATCCCCGGGTTTGAAGCAGAAACGCTCCATTTACAGGATGGAGATGCATTATGGAAAATAGCAGGAAACAGAAATATTTCAGTAGATAGTTTGCTTTTACTAAATCAAGCTTTAAGCATGAAGGATATGCATGCTGGAACAGCAGTAATTGCTCCAAAAAGAGTCATGCAAAAATCGGTGGATGCAAGAAAGAAGTACGATTCACAAGCATTAAGAAACGACTTAGAAAAGCTAAAGGAGCATTTTCCTTTTATTCAAATAAACATCTTAGGGAAAAGTGTTCTTGAAAACGATATATATGAAATTAGAATTGGCCGTGGAAGCAGAAAAGTACATATGAATGGAAGCTTCCATGCAAATGAATGGATTACTTCGGCAATCTTGATGTCGTATGTTAATGATTATCTGTTGGCTGTTACAAATGGTGGTAAAATCAATAATTTAGAAACATTTCCTATATATCAACATGTAGATATCTCGATTGTACCAATGGTTAACCCTGATGGAGTCGATTTGGTTCTTAACGGACCCGATGAGCGTGTCCGCGATAAAGTAGTTAGAATAAACGAAGGCAGCATGGACTTTACAGGATGGAAGGCAAATATAAACGGAGTGGATTTGAATAACCAATTCCCTGCGTTTTGGGAAATAGAGAAGGAAAGAAAGGAACCGAAAAGCCCTGCTCCACGTGATTATCCTGGGGAGGCTCCTCTTTCAGAGCCTGAAGCGAAAATCATGGCAAAGCTGGCAGAAGAACGAAAGTTTAACAGAATGATTGCTTTCCATACACAGGGGAAGGAATTCTATTGGGGATATGAAAATTTCGAACCGTCAGAATCAGCAATGCTTGCAAATGAGTTTGCCAGGCTAAGTGGCTATAAAGCAGTCCAAAATGTCGATAGTCATGCTGGCTATAAGGACTGGTTCATTCAGGAATTTCGGCAACCAGGCTTTACCCTTGAATTGGGGAAGGGGATTAACCCGCTTCCATTATCACAATTCGATGATATTTATAAAGACGTGCTTGGAATATTTTTGGCATCCTTGTATTTGTAAAATCTACTTCATAAAATAAGCGGAAATTATAAGAAATGGTCGAATATGTTCACACTTTTTATGTTAATATTCAAGATAGTGAACTGCTAGAAAACATAATAAAAGGGTGTGAAAAGGATGGTATGCCTTTCAAAGAGAAATGTGCATGGATTATTTCTTCTCTTGCTCATTTTCACACTTGTTTTATCTGGATGCTCCCATAAACAGAAGGAAACAACGAGTAAAGAGGATGAGAAAGACAATCAAAAAAAAGAAAAAATACAAGCGTTGGCACTGCCAATGCAAGCTGAAAATGGGGAACTTTTGGAAGTGTCTGGATGGCTTGATGACCGTACAATTTGCTATATAAGCAAGGGCGATAGTTATTATGTTTTTAAATATGATATTTATTCAGGCAAGCATACACTTTTGTATACAAGTGAGAATGAAATATCTGCCTTGAAAATTAGTCCTGATTATTCGAAGCTGCTTGTTTTTACAAATGAAGAAAATTATCAAGGAACGATAGTAATTTTAAACAATGAGGGAGAACAGCTTTTTTCTAAACAACTTAAAAGCTATGAAGCAGAATTTGTCTGGAATCCTTTTGATGAAGATAAGCTGTTAGTTTCTTCCTTTACAAAGGAGTGGGCCAGCAGTTCTCATCTGCTGTCCATTCAAAAAGGAACATTGGAAGAAGTAAGTCTAGATAATCCGTTTATTGTTTGGACAGACAAAGAAACCTTCGCTTATTTAGGCTGGCAGGAGGATACGGCGTCTATATCTTCACCAGTAACAAGTAAAAATATTTATACTGGTGAACAATCGGTATTAGAAAGCGACGCCTACTCTATCGGAAGTAAAGGCTCTTCCGTCTTCACCATCTCAGATGATCCAGAAAATATGCAAAAGGCTCACTACACCTTTTATAATAAGCTGAAAGCAACATCAGAGATTTCTCTGCCGCGGTTGTCTAATTTTTCGGATTGGCTTATCCCATACTATGATATTGCTGGCGATAAGATGTACACCTTTTATCCCGAAGAGTCAGGAGATGCAACGACATATACGGGAGCGTATACTTTTGTTACCATTGATATGTCAAGCGGGGAAACAGAGAACGTGATAAAAAAAGACTTGGAGAACGAGCCAATCAGCATTTCACCTGATGGAAAATGGTCTTTATATGGATTTTATATGGAAAATATTATAAATCTTGAAACAGGGGAAATCATTCCCCTGTTTTAATGTTTATATAGTAGATGCTTGAGATTCGTTATAAATTATGACATTATTAAGAATACAAACTAAGTGACAAAAGGAGTTTTTTTTGAATGGCAATAGTAGATGTAACAGTGATACCTATCGGAACAGAATCACCAAGTGTCAGTGCGTATGTAGCAGATATACAGAAGGTGTTAAAATCATACGAGGAAAAAGGGGCAATTAGATTTCAGCTGACACCAATGAATACAATAATAGAAGGAGAATTGCCTGTCTTGTTTGAAGTAATCCAAGCGATGCACGAGGTACCATTTTCTAAAGGCTTGGTTCGTGTCGCAACAAATATCCGAATAGACGACAGACGTGATGTAAAAAGAAAGATGGAAGAAAAAGTCGACAGAGTTCTAAGCCATCTGCAAGATTAATAAAAGGAATGTGGTGACATAAATGATTCAATATAAACAGATGCCATTAGGACCAATACAAACAAATTGCTATGTAATTTGGAATGAACAAAAGGAATGCTTGATTGTTGACCCAGGCGATAATGGCGCGAAAGTCATTAAAACGATTGGGGAAATGGGTGTGCAGCCAATTGCCATTCTGCTTACACATGCTCATTTCGATCATATAGGTGCTGTAGAAACAGTTCGTAACGAATTTGGAATTCCTGTTTTTATACATAGTAAAGAAGATAATTGGCTTACAGATCCGAAGTTCAATGGTAGCTCTGCCTTTAGACTGCCAAATCCTGTTGTTTGTGAGCCTGCAGACCATTATTTGGACGAAAATCCTGCAATGACGATAGGCAGCTTTACTTTTGCTGTTTTGGAAACTCCTGGTCATTCGCCTGGTAGTGTGACATTTTATTTCGCAGAAGAAGGTGTAGCTTTTTCAGGTGATGCATTGTTTTTTGAAAGCATAGGCAGAACAGATCTCGCAGGAGGAAATCAGCGTACATTGCTTAACAGCATTAATGACAAGCTGATATCATTGCCGGAAGAAACAGTGATTTTATCAGGGCATGGTAAAAGCACAACAATTGGTCACGAAATGGATCATAATCCTTACATTAATGGATTTTAAAAAGACAAGCGGAAAGGGATGCCTATCCGCTTGTCTTTTTCATTTTCAGTTCATTATGTGAGAAGGTTCACATACATGTGCTTTATACGCACATTGTTGACAGCCTGAAAGCATATTTTGCCGTTCTGATAAGCGGACATCTGGGAACACAGCTTCAAACATGCCAATAAAAAACTGTTGATGCATCATGCACACCTTATCTTTATTCAGCTTTGCTGTTTCCTTGAAGGGGCAGTTAAATACTTCGAAATAGATGCTAGATTCCTCTTCATCCCATTCAAGTTCAGGCTTCAATCCTGCCAATATGGCTGCATGCTTTAATAGTTGGATTTTATCTTTGTTAGATAATTCATCGATACTGCTTGATAAGCGGTGAAGCTCCTGCCCCATCATTTCCTTGCCGAAGGAGTATCCGGTTTCATAAAGTGCTTTGCTGCCTTCTGGACCAAGCTTCTCTAATGATTGAAGCAAAATGCTGCTTAAAAGCTGGTAGTTCCGAAAAGGAAAGCTTAATTGGATAACCTCTGCTGACAGGCGGTATAATTTGCTTGGCCGGCCACCTCTGCCAGTTTTCTTTGTTTCAGCATACAGCATACGCACATCCTCGAGCTTGGAAAGATGGAGTCTTGCTACATTAGGGTGAATAGAGAATTTGTCGGCTATTTCCTGAACAGTCACATCACGATGACAGTTAGTAATATACTGATAAATATAAAATCGAGTTGGATCTGATAATACATTTGTGATTTTTAATGTATGTTCCATAAGTATTTACCTCCTGGAATTTCAGTATTTTTGTTCATTATAATATAGTAAATCACCATATCCACCGTACTAACTATTTGTTTTTAAAAAGTTCACATCTTAGAAAATAATTTTTCACAAAATAGTCACTTTTACAGCATTTGTACAATTTTCATATTGTTAACCTTTTTGCCAAGGACAAAAAAAGGTACAAAAAGCTACGCTTTTTGTACCAGACTGGGCTAGCTGGATTCGAACCAACGAGTGACGGAGTCAAAGTCCGTTGCCTTACCGCTTGGCTATAGCCCAAAATATTCCCTTTGTATTTATATTATGGATATATTGTTATTTCTTTATACCCGTCATTTTTTAATAAACATAAGAAGTACCGATGATGATCAAAAGAATGAACAACACAACAAGCAACGCGAAACCTCCGCCGAATCCAAAACCTGCTTCTCCCATTTCTGTGCACCTCCACTTTTTAAAACATAATGTATCGTATGCCCTTAGTGGATGTCCTGTTTTCTAAATAGGCTCTTTCTTGGCAAAATAGACATATGCCTATATAAAAGAGCTGCTGATTCATCAGCAGCCCGCTGTATTATTTATCCTCTTTGTGTATCTTTACATGCTTTGGTCGTTCAGGGTAGGAAGCTTCATTAGCTTTTGGTGCGGTAAGGGTGTTTCTTTTATCCAAAACTTTTCCTGAAAACTCAACTGGATCGCGTCTATCCATTCGAAAACCACCTCCTCTTTATAGAATGGTCAATGTGGACAACGTAATGCATTGAAAAAAGGAAAAAAAGAATGAAAAAATGGGAAAATTAAAAAGGTATTTAGCAAATATTGTCGAAATTTACATATAACCAAAAAGGAAAGGATGTGCAATTTTTATTGATCTCCATTGAAGCTTTAGCAAACCGACTCATAAGGGAGGCTGTTGAAGCGAATGCAACAGATATTCATATTGTCCCCAAAAAGAAAGAATCCCACTTGCAATTTCGCATTTCTCACTCCTTATATCACAGAATGACATTGCCTCAAGCTCAATGTGACAGACTAATTTCACACTTTAAATTTACTGCATCAATGGATATTGGTGAAAGACGACGGCCGCAAAGCGGAGCTATCAGCACCAAGCTAAATGGTCAGGACATTAGCCTGAGACTCTCCACATTACCTGCAACTCCACATGAAAGTCTTGTTATTCGTTTACTTGCTGACAACAGCACCATTCCAATCGACAAAATTTCTTTATTTCCAAACACTTCAAAAAAACTGCTGTCACTGCTGAAATATGCACATGGCCTTGTGCTATTTACAGGACCGACTGGATCAGGCAAAACCTCCACATTATACTCCCTTCTAAACAGCAATTCCCATCTTTACAAGCGAAAGGTCATAAGTCTTGAGGACCCCATTGAAAAACCACAGGATAATGTTCTGCAAGTGCAAGTAAATGAAAAAGCCGGAATTACGTATGCTTCTGGCCTGAGGGCTATTTTACGCCATGATCCCGACATTATTATGGTCGGAGAAATAAGGGATGCAGATACTGCCCGGATAGCTGTAAGGGCATCGCTGACAGGGCATCTTGTTCTTGCCACCATGCATACAAGGGATGCAAAGGGGGCTATTTACAGATTGATGGAATTCGGCATCAGTAGGGTAGACATACAGCAAACCCTTATAGCTGTCACAGCGCAAAGATTAGTGGAGCTAGTCTGTCCGTATTGCAGCACTGATTGTCCGCCTTTTTGCTTCAGCGACCAGCATCGCAGTAAAAGGGCAAGTGTATTTGAAATAATGACAGGAAAGCTTATCCAATCGCTTCTTGCTGAAACCTATGTTCAAAACTTGCAGCCCAAACCTGCATTAAAGGAGGCAATCGGCAAGGGGATTGCATTAGGCTATGTAAAGGAGACTGAGTATGCTCGCTGGATTTATGAAGATTAAGAAGGACAGCTGGAGTTTACGCGAACAATCGCTGTTTTTAAAATGTATTGGCGAGCTGTTAACACAGGGCTATTCCCTTTCGGAAGGTGTCCGCTCAAGTGTTCATTATCTCCCTGCTGATAAACAGGAGGATATTATGTCGGTTCTTGGGTCATTGAAAGGAGGGAACTCCTTTTGCGATAATCTGGCAAGACTAAAATTCAATCAGCAGACGATTAGTTATGTTTATTTCGCTGAAAAACACGGTGGATTTGCGAAGGCATTTCTTGATGCCAGCAACATTATGCAAAACCGGCTGCGAACGCTGCAACAACTTAAAAAAATTCTTTATTACCCCCTCTTTCTAGTCCTTTTCACCATCATTTTGTTCTATTTTGTCCATCAAGTTTTATTGCCCCAGTTTTCCTCCTTATTTTTATCAATGAGTGTAGAAACAAATTTATTTATGTCCTTCATAATAGGTGCAGGCAGAGCAATGCCTTTTGTATTGCTGTTAATTGGTACCTTTCTCCTGTCATTACTCTACTATTACCTTCGAATTTTCCGCAAAAAAGATTCTTTGGAAAGGCTGCGGCTTATGGCGGCTATTCCAGTCATTGGCAAGGGCTTTTCTCTTTATTACACCTATATTTTTTCCTTGCAGCTGAGCCATTTGCTGCAAGGTGGATTTTCCATCTTCGAATCTCTCAAGTTCTTTCAGGAAGCCAAAGAGAATGCTCCCCTGGCACTTGCTGGTGAGAAAGTCATAGATCATTTGAAAAAGGGAGAGAGGATGGAGCAGGCATTTTTATGCCTTACTTTTTTAGAAAAGGAATTTTGCAGGATTTTGCAGCATGGACAAGAAAACGGCAAGCTGGATCAGGAATTACATTTTCTCAGCCAATTTTGTATGGATAGCTTGCAGGACATGGTAAATCGTCTCATGAGGAAAATACAGCCAGTTATATATGCCGTTATCGGCATCTTGGTTATATCAATTTATTTGGCCGTTTTGCTCCCGATGTTCCAACTATTGAATGGTTTATGAAAGGAGAAAAAATGAAAAACGAAAATGGGTTTACTTTAATAGAGATGATGATTGTTTTGTTAATTATCTCCATTTTATTAATTGTAACATTACCAAATATCACGAGGCATAATTCAAAAATCAATTCGACAGGCTGTGAGGCGTTTATCAAGATGGTGGAAGCAGAGGTTCAAGCCTATTATATCGACAACAGCAGCTATCCTGACTCTACGGAGGATTTAGTTGCAGAAGGCTACTTAAAAGAAGGTCAGACGACTTGCCCTAATGGAAAGGCGTTATCGATAAATAATGGCTCGGTAAATGTGCAGCAATGAAACAAAAATTAACCGAGTCTGGTTTCACCTTGCTAGAGATGCTAACAGCTTTATCCATTCTACTTGTTATCCTGGCGGTCATTCCGATGCTGTTAAGACCACAATACGAGCTGCTCCAGGAAAGAACCTTTTTTACTCAGTTGCAGACAGATTTGTTATATGCTCAAAATTATGCATTATCCCATCAAAAAATTATCTATGCTCAATTTAATCCGATGGAGAAAAGATATTATTTTCGTGCTGATTTGAAAACTGGAATGATTGTGGACAGGCATTATCATGAGAGCATTACAATAAATGAAGATTCAACTCCAATAAATTTTACTATAACGCCAAGCGGGAATGTATCTAAGTTTGCTTCATACCGAATAAGTATTGGAGAAAATAAATACATTTTCACGATTCAAATTGGAAGAGGGAGGTCGTATGTTAAAGAACAGTAAGGGGATTATTTTGCCTGAGTTTTTTCTTGCCTTTAGCACATGGCTGGTTATTGCCTTCCTTTTTGTACCGGCTTATATGCAGCTGCATATGCAAATGAAGGCAATCGAACATGATCTGCTGGCACATCAGCTTTTATATGAAAGCTTATTGAAATGGAAGGCAGAGGATGTCTTTATGGAGAGCCATATTATAAAGGAAGGTAACATCATGTTCAGATTCAGGTGGGATGAAGGGAAGGAGGCGTGTATAGAGTATGAGGGGGTATCGGAAAAAACAACCCAGGTTTGTGAAAACATATAAGGGGGAGACAGGCTTTATTTTGGCAGAAATGCTTGTTGCCTTGTCGTTATTTTTAATAATATGCGCCTTTTTTCCTCTTACCGTAAAACTTATTACAGACGGCAGTTCTGTTTCCCACAGTCTTCGTAGTCTTGAGTGGGACGTTTTTATTCATCAACTCAAAAAAGAGGTTCGTTTGGCTACAACTGTGCGCGTATCAGAACAAAAGCTGAATTTAACGGTAGAAGGAGAAAATGTTCAGTATGAGAAATATGAAAACAAAATAAGGCGGAGAGTGAACGGCGCTGGACATGAGGTATGTCTTCAGGAGGTAGAGAAGGTAGAATTTGAAGCAATAGAGAGTGGTGTGAGAATACTAGTGACAGATACTTCGTGGTATAAAAGAAATGCAGCAGCCCGTTCCTTTTTGAGCCTGAATGAGGCTGGACTGAAATGAGGAAGTGTCAAAAAGGGTTTATCTATCCTGTAACCTTATCTATTTTCCTGCTTGTCCTCAGCTGTTTTTTGGTGATAATCAGTCTGTATTTGACCGAAAAAAGAATGTATCACAATTCGAAGGAGCTTCTTGTTCAGGAATATTATTTTATGAGTTCAGTAAAGGCTGTCGAGAAGGAGCTACAAATGGGCGAATATGCGAAACAGGGAACACTTCAATTAGTAAAGGGTGCGGTCGATTATTCGGTTGAACAAACGACAGATACTATATTAAAGGTAGAATACCGCCTCCACACAAAAAATGTTGAAACGGTTGGTTACAGTTATTTTGACAGGCTTGAAAACAAAATGACAAAGTGGGTCGAGGCGAAGTAACGTATAAAAGAAGCAGTTACCGGATACACTAACTTCTAAAAGGACGATGTAGGTGATTTATGAAAACAAATGATTATGTAAAATATTTAACGCAAACATTTGTGCAATACATGGATCAGCCGAGGGAAGAACGAAAAAAAATAAAGCAAGAAAGACGGGTAAATAAAGAGCCCTTCATGCTTAGATGGTTCGGCATTCTTCCATATGTATTTGCCTATTTCTTCAAGAAGAAATACTGACAAGAAAAGGATGAATCCTAAACAGGATTCATCCTTTATTACATTGCCTCGGAAGCTAGATAGAATAGCCCGCCATTTATAATGGAAACATTGACTTTCGGCTCATATTGCTCTTTTAATGCAAGTCTTTCCATTTCAAGGCTCTCAATAAGCTCCTCCTCCGCATCCTCATAAAAATGCTCCAGCAAATTTAAGTCCTTCGCCCATCTTTCCCTTGCATCTGCAGCCCATTGATGATCTTCCTGCAAAACAGCTTGTCTAATTGTGTTTTCAATCCGAATCATCCCACTTTTGGGCATGATCAGTGGGGAAAGTGTAAAGCAGTAGTCCGGTATTTTAGCAGAAAGATTAAACTTCTGGACTGTTTCATGAAAATTATCAACAAGCTGACCATTGATAAGCTGTAATCCAATCGACCGGAAAACATCTCGTTTGCGGTCACATTGATAGGAAATCTTCACATTCATGGAAAGCCAAGGCTTCAAGGCTACATGTTTACTCATTTGGCCTGGAATATTTTCATATAAACGAATATAACCAGACAGCTTTTTGGCGCATGCAAATAGTTGATGCAATCTAGGTGAACCAAAATGAATTAACTCTCCCTTTAAATCCTTTGGTGCATGATTAGGATCTGTAATTAATGTAAGTCTGGCAGGATTGGGAACCCCGCCAGTTTTTTCTAAGTAATGCCAATAAAAGGGGCGATTCATCAGCTCTTTATCTAAATCAATGGTTAATTGCACAATCATATAGCCTTGTTGGTCTTCAACAAGCTCACAATCATTAGCGAGAAAAAAACGTTTAAGAAATTGATGAATTTCCTGCTGCTTCATAACTATCACCATCCTTGAGATTTTGGGCAAATTCAATCATGCTAGTCAGGTTATCCATTTTGATTCTCATTTCGCCTTCTGAGTTGGAATTAACAAAAATATCGTTCATATAATCATCCATATTGCCGAAATCAAGCTTTGTCAGAATATCGTCTAAGTCTCCGATAACTTTTTCAAACAAGTGAATTTTTTCATAGAGCAATTTAAGAATATGATCTTCTACAGTATCTTTAATGGCGAAATTATAAATCATAACATCCTTTTTTTGTCCAAGTCTGTGAATCCGGCCGATTCGTTGTTCAAGCCGCATTGGATTCCACGGAAGATCGAAGTTAATAATATGGTTGCAAAATTGCAGGTTTATTCCTTCACCGCCAGCCTCTGTTGCTATCAAAACTTGCGCATGGTTTTGGAATAAATCCCGCATCCAGTCCTTTTTGCCGCGTTTGAACCCGCCTCTAAACGGTACAGAAGTAATACCATGCTGTTTTAAATACCATTGAAGATATAATTGTGTCGCTCTGTACTCTGTAAAGATAATTACTTTATCATCTGCCCTTTTTATGATTTCAAGGGCTTTTTCGGCCTTGGAATTTTTTGTAATAGCATTGATTTTGCTTGTTAACAGATTGATCGTATCCTGAAATTCCTGAGAAGGATTTTCGGTTTTTTTCATCATGTTTTGTATAGTATAATAGACGGATTCTCTGCTGCTGCAAGCTTCCCTTTGTAAGGTAATCATAGAAAAAGGACTCCTTGTTCGAGCGGCATTGTCATCTGCCTCATAGCCTTTAAGCGACTCTATCGTGTCATAAAGAGCTCTTTCCTCCTCTGTAAATTCGATTGTGACAGCCTCAACAACCCGTTTCGTCCATTCGATGCCAGTATCACTTCTTCTGTTTCGAATCATTACTTTATTTACAAGCTCTTTTAAATGCTCATCATCATTAACAGAACGGGAATCCTTTTTATATTTTTCATAGAAGGCTGTCTCACTCCCTAAATGTCCAGGCTTCAATAAGGAAACGAGGTTGAAGATTTCACTTACCCTGTTTTGAATAGGGGTAGCCGTAAGTAATAGACAGAATTTCTTTTTTAGATTTTGGACAAATTCATAGTTTTTTGTCTTATTATTTTTTAATTTATGTGCTTCATCTATAATGACAAGGTCGTAGTCGAGGCTATTAATTATTTCCCGGTGTGGAGCTCTTTTAGCTGTATCAATAGAAGATACGACAATATCACATTGCTCCCAAACATAGCTTTTCCGTTGTGATACTGCAGGGATAAAAAACTTAGTATTTAGCTCTATTGCCCATTGCGTAACAAGGGAAGCTGGAACAAGAATCAATACCTTTTTCACCAAACCACGAATCATGTATTCCTTTAAAATAAGCCCTGCTTCAATAGTTTTTCCAAGTCCTACTTCATCAGCCAAAATTGCCTTTCCGTTCATATCCTCAATCACCTTTTTCGCAACCTCAAGCTGATGTGGCAATGGGGTTAAATCAGACAGGTGTTTCGGTGCCTGCAAGCCTTCGAATTCAGGAATGATGGTATGCTGCTCTACTTCTAATGCTAATTGGTACAGTTCCCAATTTGCCCATGGTCCATCATCATTCATACGTTTCGGCAATTCTTCATTCCATAATTGATCAAAGTTGATTTGGATTGTCATTATGCTTGCATCCTTTCTTGTTTGTTAAGGAAAAAGATAAAGCCAAGCAAGTTGGCTGAATTATTGAAAAATATTTAAAAATCATAAAAAAGTTATTGCCTTGATAGGATTGCAAATGTTAGGATGAAGGTGTAAAACGTTTTCTGTTTTGTAGTGATTTTTAATTTTTTATATGCAAAACATGAACGAAATTAGTAATAATATATATAAATAATCGTCTTTATTTGGCATAAAGCACATAAAGATTTTTTCATAGTTACATATTAGTATGGCCATAATGCAGCAATCTATCCATTTACAAGAAGAAATGCTTCAAAAAGCCAACAAGAAACTGGCACATTACCGTATATTTTATAAATTACATATAAATATAGCGGATGATAAATAGGGGAGAGACTACGTATGTAGCGCCGAAGGAGCAAGCAAAATTTTGTGAATCTCTCAGGCAAAAGAACTCTATTTTGACGCAGCTCTGGAGAGTGCTGGGATTTCGATACTAATCTGAAATCAGCTGAAGTAATTTTGCGCATACTTCTGCCAGCCACCAAAGGGGACACCCGATTCATTCGGCAAACTTTCAGGTGCAAGGACAGAGACCTTTCTTTATCCAAGGATAAAGGGGAGGTTCTGTCCTTTTTTGCGTACTCTTTTTTTATAAGTACACATGCCTTCCTTGGATAATCATTTAGCGTAGTCAGAAATGTTCTATATGCTTTTAACAAATTCATTTGGAAATGGGGATGAAGGGATGAATGAATTAAAACAAACCCCTTTGTATGATTTATACAAGGAGTACGGTGGCAAAACAATTGATTTTGGGGGATGGGCGCTGCCTGTTCAGTTTTCGAGCATAAAGGAAGAGCATGAAGCGGTTCGTACGAAGGCTGGATTATTCGATGTTTCCCATATGGGAGAGATTGAGGTGAAAGGCAAAAATAGTTTGGACTTTCTCCAAAAAATGCTGACAAACGATGTTTCTAAAATACAGGCTGGCAAAGCACAATATTCAGCAATGTGCTATGAAAATGGCGGAACGGTTGATGACCTACTTACATATAAGCTCGGTGAGGATCATTATTTATTGGTTGTGAATGCATCCAATATGGAAAAGGATTTTGCATGGCTAGCAAGCCATGTGGAAGGAGAAGTGGAGCTTTCAAATCTTTCTGGTGACTATGCTCAATTGGCTTTGCAAGGCCCACTGGCAGAAGAGACGCTAACAAAACTTGCTGCTGAAAATATAGGGGATATTGGTTATTTCCAATTCCGGTATACAGCCATAGCAGGTAAGGATGTCCTTTTATCGAGAACAGGATATACAGGAGAGGATGGCTTTGAGATTTATTGCAGCAGTAATGATGCTGTGCACCTTTGGAAGGAAATATTACACGTTGGCAAGGATTCCGGTGTGCTTCCATGCGGTCTTGGCTCAAGAGATACTTTAAGATTTGAAGCAACTCTAGCATTATATGGTCAAGAGCTGACAAAGGATATTTCACCATTGGAGGCTGGCATTGGGTTTGCTGTTAAATTGAACAAGGAAGCAGACTTTATCGGGAAAGCGGCTTTATTAAAGCAAAAGGAATCTGGTTTGCAAAGGAAGCTTGTTGGAATTGAAATGATCGACAGAGGAATTCCACGCCATGGCTATAAAGTTTATAACAATGGCCAAGTGATAGGGGAAGTGACAACAGGCACGCAGTCACCTACTTTAAACAAAGCAATCGGGTTGGCCTTGATTACGAGTTCTTTTGCTGAAGCAGGCAAAGAGGTAGAAGTGGAAATTAGAGGGAAGCTTGTAAAAGCGAAAGTAACAGCTACTCCATTTTATAAAAGGAATAAAGCTTGAACATGACAGGAGGAAAAACGATGAAACACCGCTATTTGCCAATGACTGAAGAAGACAGAAATGCCATGCTTAAAGCGATTGGAGCAGCGTCTGTAGAAGAGCTGTTTTCTGATATTCCAGAAAGTGTTCGTTTTAAAGGGGAATACAATATTAAGAACGCAAAAAGCGAATCTGCACTCTTAAAGGAATTAAGCAAGCTTGCTTTGAAAAATGCAGACAGTAAATCCAATGTTTCCTTTTTAGGTGCAGGTGTATATGATCATTACGCACCAGTAATTGTTGATCATGTCATTTCAAGATCAGAGTTCTACACAGCTTACACTCCATATCAGCCAGAAATCTCTCAAGGAGAACTACAGGCAATTTTTGAATTTCAGACAATGATTTGTGAATTAACAGGCATGGATGTTGCCAATTCCTCCATGTATGATGGTGCAACATCTTTAGCTGAGGCAGGCAGCTTAAGTGCAGGTGTAACAAAAAGAAAAAAAATTCTCATGTCTTGCTGTGTCCACCCTGAGGCAAAGGAAGTAGTGAAAACATACGCAAAGGGTCAATACATTGAAGTAATCGAGGTGCCGCATAAGGATGGTGTTACTGATACAGAAGCGTTGAAGCAGTATATGGGTGACGACGTTGCTGCTGTTATGGTGCAATATCCTAATTTCTTTGGCAGAATCGAACCGCTCAAGGAGCTGGAGGAAATTATTCATGCTCATAAGGCAATGTTTGTTGTTTCAAGCAATCCGCTTGCTCTTGGTGCTTTAACTCCACCAGGCGCATTTAAAGCAGATATTGTTGTTGGGGATGCTCAGCCTTTCGGTATACCAGCTGCATTTGGCGGACCGCATTGTGGCTATTTCGCTGTTACCTCTAAGCTAATGAGAAAGGTACCAGGCAGACTAGTAGGACAGACGGTTGATGAAAATGGTGCAGTTGGATTTGTTTTAACCCTTCAGGCACGGGAGCAGCATATCAGACGTGATAAAGCGACTTCTAATATTTGCTCCAACCAAGCATTAAATGCATTAGCTGCATCTGTAGCAATGACTGCATTAGGCAAAAATGGTGTGAAGGAAATGGCTTTGGCGAATATTCAAAAGGCATATTACGCTAAGCTGAAATTCAAAGCAGCTGGTTTTGACATACGCTTTGAGGGTCCATCCTTTAACGAATTTATAGTAGACTGCAAGTCACCGGTTTCTTCCATTAATAAGGCATTGTTGAAAAAAGGAATTATAGGTGGCTATGACCTCGGCAGAGATTATAAAGGATATGATAACTGTATGCTCGTTGCGGTGACAGAGCTGCGCACAAAAGAAGAAATAGACGAACTTGTCAAAGAATTGGAGGATTATCATGCATAAACATCAACCGCTCATTTTTGAAAACAGCACACCTGGACGAATTGGCTACAGTCTGCCTGAAATGGATATTCCAGAGCTTGATGTGAGTGAGCTTATTCCTGCTGATTATATCCGATCTGAACCCGCTAAGCTTCCAGAGGTATCTGAATTGGACATTATGCGTCATTACACAGCATTGTCCAAGAGAAATCATGGTTTAGATTCAGGTTTTTATCCACTCGGTTCCTGTACGATGAAATATAATCCAAAAATAAATGAAAATGTGGCTAGATTTAGCGGTTTTGCCCATATACATCCATTGCAGGACGAAAGCTCTGTACAGGGAGCTTTGGAGTTGATGTATGACCTTCAGCAGCATTTAATAGAAATTACAGGAATGGATGAAGTAACGCTGCAGCCTGCTGCAGGTGCACATGGAGAATGGACTGGATTAATGATGATCCGTGCCTTCCATGAAGCGAATGGAGATGTTAACAGGTCAAAGGTTATTGTTCCAGACTCTGCACATGGTACAAATCCAGCTTCTGCAACGGTAGCAGGATTTGAAACGATTACAGTCAAGTCAGATGAGAATGGTCTTGTGGATTTAGAAGATTTGCGCAGAGTGGTGGGGGAGGATACAGCTGCGTTAATGCTGACAAACCCGAACACACTTGGTCTTTTTGAAGAGAATATTTTGGAAATGGCTAAAATTGTCCATGATGCTGGCGGGAAATTATATTATGACGGTGCCAATCTAAATGCCGTTCTTTCCAAAGCAAGACCTGGCGATATGGGCTTTGATGTTGTCCATTTAAACCTCCATAAAACATTTACCGGCCCGCATGGAGGGGGTGGTCCTGGTTCAGGTCCAGTTGGAGTTAAGACCGATTTAATCCCGTATCTTCCAAAGCCGGTTATAACGAAGGTTGGAGAGGAATATGTATTTGATTATGACCGCCCGTTATCGATAGGCAGGGTGAAACCGTACTACGGAAACTTTGGAATTAATGTGCGTGCATACACGTATATTCGTTCAATGGGTCCAGATGGCTTGAGGGCAGTGACGGAAAATGCTGTTCTTAACGCGAATTATATGATGAGAAGATTAGCGGAATATTATGATTTACCTTTTGATAGACATTGTAAGCATGAATTTGTATTAAGCGGCAGACGTCAAAAGAAATTAGGTGTGCGCACATTGGATATTGCAAAAAGGCTGCTAGACTTTGGCTATCATCCACCGACAATCTACTTCCCGCTTAATGTAGAAGAGTGCATCATGATAGAGCCAACGGAAACAGAGTCGAAGGAAACGCTCGACCAATTTATTGATGCCATGATTCAAATAGCGAAGGAGGCAGAGGAAACACCAGAAATCGTGCAAGAGGCTCCACATACTACAGTAATCGGTCGTCTGGACGAAACGCTCGCTGCAAGAAAGCCAGTTCTTCGCTATATAAAAGCATAATAAACAGATGAGCCCATTGCCTTAGCAATGGGTTCATTAATGGTGTTTTTATATCAGAAACCACTAATATAGATGTTTTTTATTTCATACATGTGAAACTTATCAATCTTTAAGACCGTATAAATTTTTGAATAGAAGGGGAATTTCACAATTGAAAGGTAATAATGTAATCTTTAATCTTATCGGAGCTATAACTTGTTTTATTTTGTTTGTTATAGGAATGCTATTCTCAGAACAAATAGCCTTATTAATTTTAATTGGGATAATTGGATTGTCAGGTTTTTCGTATTTTACATTTAGAGTCGTATTAAGTATGCTGAAATCAAAAACAACCGATTAAATGAATGAAGGATTTTCTTGCATAATGCAGGACGCCTATTTTTATTAATCCTGTAATTAATAAAAAAGGACACTCATTAAAGTGTCCTTTCGTTCATTTATGAATTTTTTGTTTTCACTTTTCCAGACCATTTTTTGAAACCGCCTTGAAGTTGTGACAGCTGTCTGTAGCCTTTGCGGTGTAAAAATTGAGCCGCTCTTCCGCTTCTCATGCCATTTTGGCAATATAAGTAGACAGGCTTGTCTGAACGGATTTCCCCTTTGCGCATTTTTAATTGGGAAAGAGGAATATTTCTAGCTCCGAGAACGTGACCAGCACTGAATTCATTTGGTTCCCTAACATCAATCAGCTGGGCTTTTCTGTATCCTTGACGGAACTCCTCTTCTGAAATCGTCTTAACTATCTTGCGTTGATAGAGATATACGATTATAGAATAGATAGCAAAAATGGCTATCGCGATTAATAGAGTATAAACTGCTTGCAATCTTCATTTCTCCTTTCGAATACATGATGCTCTACTTCTATTATATAAGTGAAACCTTATAGTAGTAAAGCAATAGTTTATAGGGAATGCTGGCAAGTTTTTTTATATGCTTGTTCCTTTTCAAGCTTGTTCGTTTTTGTTAGACTTATTCACGAGTATATATACATATTTTAACGTAAAGAGGGTTCACGATGACGAAAGAAACATGGAGATTTATTGATACTGGAAACAGTTCCCCTTCTTTTAACATGGCATTGGATGAGGCACTTTTAGATTGGCATTCGACAGGGGATTTTCCGCCAGTCATTCGTTTTTATGGCTGGAATCCAGCGACATTATCGATTGGATATTTCCAAAAAGTAGAAAAAGAAATTGACATGGATGCTGTGAAGGAATTGAACCTAGGCTTTGTCAGAAGACCAACAGGCGGAAGGGGAGTGCTGCATGAGCATGAATTGACATATAGTGTCATTGTCTCAGAGGAGCATCCTGATATGCCGAAAACAGTGACCGAAGCTTATCGAGTCATTTCAGAAGGCATTCTGCAAGGTTTTCATTTGCTTGGTCTTGATGCTTATTTTTCTGTGCCGAAAACAGAGGAGCAAAAAGCGTCACTTAAAAACCCGCGGTCTGCTGTATGTTTTGATGCACCAAGCTGGTATGAACTAGTTGTCGAAGGCAGAAAAGTAGCCGGAAGTGCTCAAACAAGGCAAAAGGGAGTTATTTTGCAGCATGGGTCCATTCTGTTGGATTTAGATGAAGACAAGCTGTTTCGTCTTTTCAAATATTCAAATGACAGAATTAAGGAAAAAATGCAGGCTGCTTTCAAGGAAAAAGCTGTTGCAATCAATGCAATAACAGATAAGCAGATCACGATTGACATGGCGAAAAAAGCCTTTAAAGAGGGATTTGAACGTGGTCTTAATATTGAACTGCAGGAATATGAGCTAACCCAAGAGCAGCTTGCATATGTAGAAAAGCTTGCAAAAGAAAGATATGAAAATGATGAATGGAATTTCAGAAGATAATAAAGCGTACTGGATGGGGGAAATTCCCTGTCCTCTTTTTTATATTTTGGCAAACATTATAGATTATAGTCAGAAAAATAAAAGAGAGGGCGATTTGCCGACATGAAGCCATTTGTACCACAATTAGTTTATATAGAGCCGAAAGCATTGGACTATCCGCTCGGACGTGAATTAAAAGAAAAATTTGAGAAAATGGGTGTGGAAATAAGAGAAACGACCTCACACAATCAGGTCAGAGGAATTCCTGGTGACACAGAGCTCCAGCAATACAGGGTTGCAAAATCTACTCTTGTGGTCGGCATAAGAAAAACGTTGAAGTTTGATACCTCCAAACCTTCTGCAGAATATGCGATTCCTTTAGCAACTGGCTGTATGGGACATTGCCACTACTGTTATTTACAGACTACGCTAGGAAGTAAGCCGTATATACGAACGTACGTCAATTTGGAAGAAATCTTCGACCAGGCACAGAAATACATGGATGAAAGAGGCGAACAAATAACAAGATTTGAAGCAGCCTGTACGTCCGATATTGTCGGTCTTGATCATTTAACCCATTCCTTAAAAAAGACAATCGAATATTTCGGGAAATCTGACAAGGGTCGTCTCCGGTTTGTGACTAAATACCATCATGTCGATCATTTGCTTGATGCAGAGCATAATGGGCATACTCGATTCCGATTCAGTGTCAATTCTCGCTATGTTATTAAAAATTTCGAGCCTGGAACTTCTACCTTTGATGAACGGCTTGAAGCGGCAAGGAAGGTTGCTAATGCAGGCTATCCGCTCGGCTTTATTGTTGCACCAATCTACTTGCATGAAGATTGGAAGGAAGGATACTTCGAATTATTCCAAAGGCTGTCAGACAGCCTGCAAGGAGTTAATCTTTCTAATCTGACATTTGAATTGATTCAGCACCGCTTTACAAAACCAGCTAAAAGAGTAATAGCAAAAAGGTACCCGAAGACAAAGCTTGAGATGAATGAGGAAAAAAGAAAATATAAATGGGGCAGATACGGTATTGGAAAATACGTGTATCAAGATGACGAGGCGAAAGATTTGGAGAATACAATCAGAGGATATGTAGCACAGTTTTTCCCTGAAGCAGAGGTTGCTTATTTCACATAAAGTATATATATTGAAGGGCGCATAAACTTAGTTTATGCGCCCCATTTCATTAATAATAATATCCACCGTACGGATAACCAAAGCCTCCATATGGAGGATAGCCATATCCACCGTATATTGCAGGACCGAGAAGTGCTCCTGTTGCAAGTCCGCCAAGTACACCTAGCCCAAATCCTGCACCTCCGAATCCAGGTCTTCCATAACCAAAACCAGGTCTGCCAAATCCAATTGGTCTTCGCACATTATGATTCATGATGCTTACCTCCTGCATTTTCTAATCTGTTCATCATAATATATGTGCAGTAGTCTACCTGCGATTGGATGAACGTCCCGACTGTATAAAAATCAATGGTGTGATGTGGATTTATTAAATAAATGGCTTGCCTGCTGTACTAATTTTCTGATTTGAAGATTAAAGTGTATCAATGCTGCAATAAAAGGGGAGAAGGCATTATGCACATAGATGGCGTTTTTTCAGGAGGAGGCATAAAAGGTCTTGCCTTAATAGGGGCATATGAAGTGTTGGAGGAAAAGGGTTTTACATTTGAAAGAGTAGCAGGGACAAGTGCCGGTTCCATTGTAGCTGCTTTTGTGGCGGCTAAGTATACTGGTAAAGAAATAGCCGGGATGCTCGAGCAGCTTAACTTGTCCACATTATTGGATGAAAGAAAGCTTCTCATTCCTTTTCCTTTTGCGAAATGGCTGTTTTTGTATTGGCGACTTGGATTATATAAAGGCATTGCCTTAGAGAAATGGCTGGAGGAAAAGCTAGCAGATAAGGGAATCAGGACATTTTCAGACCTGCCGAAAGATTCCTTAAGAGTAATTGCTTCTGATATTACAAATGGAGTCATGCTAGTGCTTCCAGATGATCTGCCTAAATATGGGATAGACCCAGCTAGTTTCTCTGTAGCAAAAGCAATTAGAATGAGCTGCAGTTTGCCGTTCTTTTTTGAACCTGTAGCCCTTGGCACAAAGCAAAACAAAAGCATTATTGTGGATGGAGGAGTTCTCAGTAATTTTCCGATGTGGCTGTTTGATAAAGAGAATGTTAAGAAGATAAGACCAGTGATTGGGATAAGGCTTAGCCATAAGCAGTCAGAACACCCGAAACATATGATTAAGAACGCCTTTCATTTGTTTGGAGCGATGTTTGAGACAATGAAGGATGCACATGATTCCAGATATATTTCGAGAAAGCATGAAAAAAATATTATATTTATCCCGTCAGAAGGAGTCATGTCGACAGAGTTCACTTTAACGAAAGAAAAGCAAGGAGAAATAATCCAGTTTGGAAGGGATTATGCGAAGAAATTCCTGCGAACATGGACGTACTAATAAAAAAAAAAAATCGAGCCTGCCCATTGGAGTAGGGTCGATTTTTTTTCGGCACTTGGCTTATTTTGAAATTAGAAGCATGTATATTAGGCAAAAAGATGCAGGGATTTGCCTACTTTAAAACAGGTCAAAAGGTTGCCCGGTTTTTCTTTTTGCTCTTTTTTCCTTCGATAACAGTCAAGTGTGCACTGCTTGCGCTTCTTTTTTTGCCCTTGAAGGTTGCTGTTTTTGCTTGAGCACCTTGTTTAGGCAATAGTTTTCCTTTTGTGTGCTGTTGTCTTTTCTTTGATCTTTTTGCCGCTTTAACAAAAGCCTTTTGCTCTTTTCTTTCAGGGCTAGCTTTGTAAAATCGTCTAACAATAAACCAGATGAGTAGTCCAATAACAACTAATGAAAGTATGTTTTGCATAAACCCAACAGGATTGGAAACGACTGATGATACTAATCCTATTAAAGCTAATAAGCAGACAATCCCAATAACAAGAAAAGGAACTCGATTCTTCAAGAAAAGCCACCTCCCTAAAAGCATGATGAGCATTTTTTACAACTTTTAAACTTCTATTAAAAAAAGTTTATTCACATCATTTAAATTTGTTGCTTTAATGAAGCGCTAGACAAAAGATTTTTTTTAAAGCCTTATGTTCGTTTATATCCCCTGATTTTAACGGTGTTAATCCGCTGCAAGAATGGCTTTTTCCGATTCTTCTTCTCTGCGCTTTAATTCTTTAAAGGAATAGATGGCTACTTCCACCTGATCGTCAGTCGGCTCTTTTGTTGTTAAAAGCTGCAGCCAAAGACCTGGCAAGCCTAAATATTTCAATACAGGAATATTGCGCAGTTTATTGGTTAATTGAAGTACTTCAAACGAAATACCAAGGACAACTGGAATTAACGCAATCCTGCTTAATATCCGTTCTATAAAGGAGTCTGTTGGGAAAAGTAAATACAGAAACAGACCAACAAATACAGTGAACAATATAAAGCTGCTTCCACAACGATAATGGAGTCTTGACTGTGCTTGCACATTTTCTACCGTAATGTCTTTGCCATTTTCAAATGCATTTATAACCTTATGCTCAGCTCCGTGATATTGAAATACGCGTTTAATAAGAGGAGTCAGTGAAACAAAGTAAATATAACCAAGTAAAAGAAGCAGCTTAAAGAAGCTTTCAAGTAATATTTGAGCAACATGTCCGCTGATAACAGGCTTAAAAAATTCCGCTAAAAAGGCAGGCACTAATGTGAAGATGAATTTACCAAACAAGAAGGAAAGGATACCGATTGCTGCAACTCCTAAAATCATCGTCATTTTGGAGGGTTCTTTTTCTTCCAGCTGGATGTCTTCACTTGGGTCGACATCATAGCGGTCTGTTGAGAAGTTTAAATGCTTTGTCCCATTCCCGCTCGATTCAATAATAGCGACAATCCCTCTTATAAAGGGGATTTTTTTTAGTTTAGTCAACTTCGGATTGTGTTTTCTCGGCAAATGAAAATAATCAATGGATTGATCCTTCCGTCTTATTGCAGTCACGTAATGATTTTTGCCGCCAAACATGACGCCCTCCACTACTGCCTGTCCTCCGAATACTGGTTTTTGCTCATTTGACATGAATATTTACACCAACCTCAGGTTAAATTAGGGTGGAAAAGCAAATGATTAATTGTTTTCTCTCTGTTGGATGGATATGTTGTTCCATCACTATAATTCCCCTATTTACATATTACTAAAAATTTAGAGAAACAACTAGCCTAATGAATTTTAAGTAATTTATAGGTCTTGTTAACAGAGAAGAAAGATAAAATATTCATAGCGGGAGGCATACGGAAATGACAAAGGAAAAAGAAGCGGAAAATCAAAGTGGAATAGCAAAAGAGCCATCTATGCATTTCATTACACTTGTTATATGGACAGGGCTATTTGGGGGGATATTTTGGTCCTTCATGGGATTTCTCGCTTTTTATTTCAATATGACGGAAATAAGACCGAATGTCATATTGGAGCCGTGGGCAATCGGAAGCTGGAAAACTGGCTGGCTTGGAACTCTTATTAGTATTGGGGCAATCGGATTCTTTTCATTAATGGCAGCATTTGGGTATTATCTTTTACTTAGAAGATTTAAGTCCTTTTATATTGGCGCCGGTTTTGGAATAATGGTATTTGGCGTTGTATTCATCATCTTAAATCCTATTTTTCCGAGCATCAAGCCATTTATGCAGCTTAGTTTAAATACGATAATCACTTCTATATGCCTTTATGTCCTTTGGGGGGTATTTGTTGGCTATACGATTTCCTATGAAGAAAGTGAGATTAGAATGAAGGAACAAAAAGAAAACAAACGTGAGGCGAACATTTCGGGTAGTGAAGGATAATTAATCTATGATAGAATGTTCTACATGAGCATTCTTTTTTTAGCATTGCCAATGTTCAGAAGCTTTTACATAATTCTATCTTTTTAGTGGAATAAAATTTTAGTAAATAATTAGTATCGGGGAGAGAACCTTAATGGAGAAATTAACGAAATTACGGGAAGCTTTAGCAACTGCTGGTGTGGATGGCATTGTTATCGCCAGCAATTATAACCGCCGCTATATCAGTAACTTTACAGGTTCTGCTGGTGTGGTGTTAATCAGTGGAGAGGGAGCTAAATTCATTACAGACTTCCGCTATACAGAACAGGCTGCAAGTCAATGTGTTGGTTTTGACATTGTAAAGCACAGCGGTCCGATTCAAAAGGAAGTAGCAGAGCAGGCTGAAAAACTAGGAATCAAGAAGCTTGGTTTTGAACAGGATTATTTGACTTTTACGGAATACAGACTGTATGAAGCTGTATTCAAAGGCGAACTAGTTCCTGTTTCTGGTCTTGTGGAAAAGTTACGCTTGATTAAGAGTAGGGAAGAGATTAAGATATTAAAGGAAGCAGCGGAGATCGCAGATGCCGCTTTTGCCCATATCCTTGAGTTCATTAAGGTTGGGAAGACTGAACTGGAAGTATCGAATGAATTAGAGTTTTTTATGAGAAAAGCAGGTGCGGTATCATCGTCCTTTGACACGATTGTTGCTTCTGGAACTAGATCTGCATTGCCGCATGGTGTGGCATCAGAAAAGTTAATCGAAGCTGGCGACTTTGTGACAATGGATTTCGGGGCATATTATAAAGGATATGTGTCTGATATGACAAGAACAGTTGCCGTTGGCAAACCAGACGAAAAGCTAAAGGAAATATATGATATTGTCCTCCAAGCTCAGTTAAAAGGAATGGCAGGAATAAAACCGGGACTTACTGGTATTCAGGCTGATGCATTGACGCGCGATTACATAAGTGCACATGGATATGGTGAATATTTCGGCCACTCTACAGGTCATGGAATCGGTTTAGAGGTCCATGAAGGACCAGGGCTTTCTTCTAAATCGGAGACAGTTCTTGAGTCAGGCATGGTTGTAACGGTTGAACCAGGCATCTATATTCCAGGTCTGGGCGGGGTTCGCATTGAGGATGATACTATCATAACAGATGATCATAATGAAGCTTTAACCCATTCACCAAAAGAATTGATTATTTTATAGGATTAACAGGAGGATCATTTATGATTTCAGTAAACGATTTTAAAACAGGTTTAACAATTGAAGTGGATAACGGAATTTGGCGTGTATTGGATTTCCAACATGTTAAACCAGGAAAAGGCGCTGCATTCGTACGTTCTAAGTTAAAAAACCTTCGTACAGGAGCAGTTCAAGAAAAAACGTTCAGAGCAGGCGAAAAAGTTGCGAAAGCACAAATTGATAACCGTAAAATGCAATACTTGTATGCAAGCGGTGACCAACATGTGTTCATGGACCAAGAATCTTATGACCAAATTGAGCTTTCTGCAGATGCAATTGAATACGAATTGAAGTTCTTGAAAGAGAATATGGAAGTTTATATCATGATGTACCAAACAGAAACACTTGGTGTTGAGCTTCCAAATACAGTAGTGCTTGAAGTAACAGAAACAGAGCCTGGTATTAAAGGTGACACTGCTTCTGGCGGTACGAAGCCTGCGATTTTAGAAACTGGCCTTTCTGTGCAAGTTCCTTTCTTCATCAACCAAGGTGACAAATTGATTATCAATACAGCTGAAGCGAGCTATGTATCTCGCGCGTAATTTTAGTTTACGGTTTTTACCATTTGCGTTTCATGAATGGATGCTGTATTATATAAATATAATCGCTGCGTTGTACGTTATCGTATGAAGTTTCAACCTTTATCGTTAATTAGGGAGTTCTATATTAAAGAAGGATCAGCATGCCTTATGATTAGCTCATTAGGACATATGAAGAAATCTTTTGCGAACACCCACCTGGTGGAGCAGGTTTTGAAACTCCATACACCTAAGCGGCAAATGCGGCAAAAAAGAAGAGAACATTGTTCTCTTCTTTTTTTTTGTGGAAATCAACATACTTATGCAGTTAGCTTTCAGGTATGATAAGCCTTTGACCTGCATAAATTTGGTTAACATTTTGAATATTATTCGCTTCAGCAATAGCAGAAACCGAAACACCGTATCGCTGGCTTATTGCTGACAGTGTATCACCGGCTGCAATCGTATAAGATTTAGCAGGTGTGCTTGGAGTGCTTTGCTGGTTTTGGGTTTCATCTAAATAAGGAATTGGATTGACTGCATTTGATTTAGCGCTATTCCATCTTCCGCGATGAAGTTCAAAATGCAGATGCTGTCCTGTTGATTGGCCAGTGTTGCCCATGACACCAATAGTTTGTCCAGCTTTGACTCTTTCACCAACAGAAACCCTTCTTGAACCAGAACGCATGTGAGCATAAACAGTTTCCCAAACCTGCCCACCAACCTGATGGACAATCATGATGCACTCCCCATAGCTTGAGGAGACATAGGAGCGAGAAACAGTCCCATCTGCTGCAGCTACAATCGGGTTTGTGCCAGACTTCGCAAAGTCAACTCCAAAGTGCTTGTTAGAACCAGTAGTTCGGAAAGGGTTGCTGAGATTGGTAACAGATGTTGGTCGCCTAAACATGGAAATCACCTCCAAGATATGTTATGCACATAAGAGGAGGGAAGCTTGGACACATAATTTATAAAAAGAAAAAAGGCACAGCCTAAGGTTGCTGTACCTTTTGTATATGCCTAATTTCCAAAGTCATAGCCTTTCATATTAGCAATAATCTTTGAAATATCTGTATTATCAATGACTCCATGGAACCTTTCTGCACCTTTTCCAAAAGCAAATAAAGCAATCATATTACCTGTATGACCTCCCGTTGTTCTGCTAAACTGCTGTGTAGTGCCATCAAGTATGCCAGCATGATAATGGCTGGCAATGATTCTTCCTATTTCTCTGCCGACCTTTTGCTCCGGATAAATACTTCCATCCTGCTTTTTTATTCTTTCCTTAAATTGGGCCAGCTCTTCGTTTGTTAGCTTGATATTTGCGTATTTTTGAAACAGCTCCATAATACTTTCTGTTGTATAATCTTTTGTATTTGCAGCCCTCGTTAATTTTTGTGCCATTAATTCTGGTGTTATTTGAATGTTTTTTAATGCCTTTATGTCCATCGGCTCCGTTACTGAAATCCCCATTGTTTCATGATCTGCTACAACAATCACTAAAGTGTCCTTCCGTTTTTGCGCCCATTCCACACAGTATTTGACAGCTTCATCAAATTCAATTGTTTCTTTCCATATGCTCGGAATATCAGTTGAGTGGGCTGCGTGATCAATTCTTGCCCCTTCTATAACTGCAAAGAATCCATTATTACCTTTTGCAAGTGTATCGATCGTTTTTCCAGCCATTTCTGTCAATGTTGGCTCCGTGCTTTTTAGCTCCTTTCGATCTTGTTTAAAGGAAAGGTGCTTGCTCGCGAAAAGGCCTAGTATTTTGTCACCATTTGATGAGGCAAGCTCGTTGTCTGATGTGACAAACGTATATCCGCGATTTTTGTATTCTTCTATTAACTCCCTGTTTTTCCCGAAGTACATCGCTCCGCCGCCCATTATGACGTCAACATTGTTTTTTAATTGCTGTCTCGCAATTTCCTCCTGATCTGCCCATCTATCCTTAACGCTTGCTGTAAAGCTTGCTGGAGTGGCATCTGTCACACTATTAGTCGAAACAATTGCCGTCTTGTTTCCATTAGCCTTAAATACATCAAGGATACTTGGAGAGTCCTTGCCATCCTTTGTCATGCCAATCATGCCATTGTTTGTTTTTTTACCAATAGCGATGGCAGTTCCTCCTGCTGCAGAATCCGTCACATTATTATTTGCAGAGTACGTTTTGACAAGGGCGGTGTAGGGCAGTGTCTGCAAAAATAACCTGCCTTCTTTTCCATGCTCAAATAGACTCGCAATTTCCATTTGGCCAAGACCCATTCCGTCTCCAATCAGAAGAATGACATTTTTCGGTCCGTTTGCTGCTTTAGCAGCATAAGGCAAGCCTCCAAAAGCCATACAAATAGCGAGAAGCAGACAGATAGAGCGAACTAATTTTGTTTTCATTCTAAAAGACTCCTTTTTAAGTAAATGTTTCTTATAGCTTTTGGAATCTGCCAGCTTTTTAGTCGTATTTATAAAACTCCTTAAGAACGAGAACAGGCAGTCATAATATTGTTCTTCGTGCATACATTTTAATAAGTCGCATTGTAAGCCAGTGAATTTTGTTAGTTGGACAACCTTAAAAAAGGAGAAAAGCGCTGTGAACACATTCTATTCATTTTTGCCCAAAAAAATAGCTGATCAACTACTCACACTCTCTCCTGTTGAAAGAGAGCGAATAGAAGAAATCAGAATCCGTATTGGGAGGCCATTGGAAATATCTCTTCATGACGGTGTTCGATTTATCGATATGGAAATGACGAAGGAGGATGCCGTTCAGTTTCTTAATAAACTCAGTCATTACTCTGTTTATACAATGGATGAAGAGCTGAAGAGGGGCTATATCACCGTCGAAGGCGGCCACCGCGTTGGTCTTGCAGGTAAAGTTATCTTAGAGGAAAGTTCAGTCAAGGCGATTAGGGATATTGCTTCCTTTAATGTGCGAATAGCAAAGGAGAAAATTGGCTCTGCAGAACCATTCGCTCCGTTTCTCTATAACGGGGCAAAATGGCTGCATACGATGATTATTGGGCCGCCGCAAACAGGAAAAACAACGATATTACGAGATTTAGCGAGAATTGCTTCATCAGGAAATGCAAAGCACAAAATCCCAGCCCTTAAGGTCGGTATTGTCGACGAAAGGTCTGAAATAGCAGGCTGCTTGGATGGCATTCCTCAAATGACATTTGGAACACGGGTAGATGTTCTTGATTCCTGTCCAAAGGCAGAAGGAATGATGATGATGATCCGTTCTATGAGTCCCAATGTCCTTGTTGTCGATGAGGTTGGCCGCAAGGAGGATGGAGAGGCGATATTAGAAGCTGTAAATGCAGGTATTCAGCTGATTATGACTACACATGGCACTTCCTTTGAGGAAATTAAAAACAGACCAACACTTAAACCGATTATGGAATCGGGAATCTTTGAAAGATATGTAGAGCTGAATAGGGCAAATGGTCCTGGGACTGTTAGTGCTATTAGAAATGGTCATGGACAGATTTTAAGGGAAATGAAGGTGATGTAAATGATGAAGATAATTGGTGCAATCATCATTTTAGCCACCACAAGCCTTGGCGGAATAGAAATAGCAAAATCATTTAGTGAAAGACCGAAGCAGCTTAGGCAATTGAAATCGGCTCTGCAGTCTTTAGAAGCAGAAATTATGTACGGTCATACACCACTGCATGAAGCGGCCAGACGTTTATCGGAGCAGCTCCATCAGCCCTTAAGCACTTTTTTTGAAAATTTTTCGCAAAAGCTTATGACAGAAGAAACAACGGTAAGGGATGCTTGGACAACCTGTCTTGATGACATTTGGAAAAGGACGGCAATGAAAAAGCCTGAATTGGAAATTATGAAGCAGTTCGGTGAAACACTCGGCAGACATGACAGGGCTTCCCAGCAAAAACAGATTATGCTGACATTAACGCATATTGAAAGAGAAGAGCAAGAGGCAAGAGACCATCAATTGAGATATGAAAAAATGTTTAAAAGCTTAGGCGTGCTTTCAGGGCTATTGATTGTCATTTTATTGATGTAGGTTTAGGAGGAGACATAATGGGTTTAGAGGTGGATATTATCTTCAAGATAGCTGGTGTCGGCATTGTTGTAGCATTTTTGCACACGATACTAGACCAGGTTGGAAAAAAAGAGTATGCACAGTGGGTAACATTATTTGGCTTTATCTATATTTTATTTATGGTCGCCAACATCGTAGATGACTTATTCCAAAAAATCAAGTCGGTTTTCTTATTTCAGGGATAAAGGGGGATACGATCATTGAGATTCTTCAAATAGTCGGAATTGCCCTTATTTCGACCTTTTTAGCCTTAATCATAAAAGAGCAAAAACCCAATATCGCCTTTTTGCTTGTTGTTTTTGTCGGGTGTGTCATTTTTCTTTTTCTCGTTGATCAAATTGCTTCCATCATTGAAATGGTGGAAAGAATCGCTCTTAATGCGAAAGTGAATACCGTTTATGTAGAAACAATCTTAAAGATTATCGGAATTGCTTATATTGCTGAATTTGCTGTTCAAATAACAAAGGATGCTGGACAAGGTGCAATAGCATCCAAAATTGAATTGGCAGGGAAAATTTTAATCCTGGCAATGGCTGTGCCAATCCTAACAGTCCTTGTAGAAACAATCATTAATATGATTCCGAATTAATGTAAGATGTTTAATCTTGAGGTGAACTAATGAAAACGAAACTAAAAATTGTACTATTATTCCTATTCACATTCTTTTTATTCATTAATCCAGTTGTACAAGCAGAATCTCCTCAAGAAGATACAGAAGAAGCAGCAACTAGTCAGGCATTTAGCCCGGAAGAGGTCGTTCAATCCCAAATAGACAGTCTTGATTTAACAGAGCTGAAAGGCTTTTGGGAAAGCATTACGAGTGAGTATGGAGGCTATCTGCCAGAGATTCAGAAGGGAAGTCTCTATGACTTTATCAAAGGTGAGAAGGATTTTGACTTCAGTATGTTTTTTTCTGGCTTAACGAAGTTTATCTTTCATGAAATTGTCGTGAATGGCAAGCTGCTCGGATCGCTCATTCTCTTGACTGTTTTCAGCATGCTGCTACAGATGCTGCAAAACTCCTTTGAAAACAGCTCCATTAGTAAGGTAGCCTATTCCATTGTGTTTATGGTTTTGATTATTTTAGCACTGAACAGCTTTCACGTCGCGATTACCTATGCCAATGAGGCGATCACCACCATGACAAGCTTCATTTTGGCGCTTGTGCCGCTGCTCCTTGCATTGATGGCAGCATCAGGAGGTGCGATATCGGCAGCGTTTTTCCATCCCGTTATTCTGTTCCTAATGAATACAAGCGGGATGCTGATTTCCTACGTCGTATTACCATTATTGTTTTTGTCCACATTGCTGCATATTGTCAGCAGTTTATCAAGTCAGTATAAGGTGACACAGCTAGGTAATTTGCTTCGCAATATCAGCATTGGCATCCTTGGCATTTTTTTGACAATTTTCTTAGGTGTCTTATCTGTCCAAGGTATATCGACTGCTGTTACAGATGGAATTACATTGCGTACAGCTAAATTCGTAGCAGGAAATTTTATCCCAGTAATAGGCAGGATGTTCACAGATACAGCTGATACCGTTATTAGTGCCTCACTTTTGCTGAAAAACACGGTCGGGATTGCCGGTGTTGCCATTCTTTTAATAATTGTTGCTTTTCCGGCATTAAAAATTTTAGTAATCTCGATTATTTATAAATTTGCGGCAGCTTTGCTTCAGCCGCTTGGAGGCGGCCCTGTCATCAACTGTTTAGACATTATCAGCAAAAGCGTCCTATATGTTTTTGCAGCCTTGGCTATCGTTTCCCTCATGTTCTTTTTAAGTCTTACCGTTATCATCGCCGCAAGCAATGTGACGATGATGATGAAATAAGGTAGGTGATTAATATGAGCTATATAACAGAATGGGTTACTAATATCATTCTATTTGTTTTGCTGGCTACAGTAATTGATATGCTGCTGCCGAATTCTACGTTTCAAAAATACGCAAAGCTCGTTTGTGGTCTTTTGCTGATCACCGTTATCCTGACACCAGTGTTTAAGCTTGTTTCAGGTGATTTTGAAAAAGTGCTTGAGGCGGCTACTACCAATCTTCCAGAAGAAAAAAATATAGAAAATTCGATAGAATCGCAAAAAAAAGAAATACAAGCATCACTTGATGAATATACATTAGAAAAAATGGCTGTCCAACTGAAGGAGGATGCCAACAAGGAGTTGATAGCAGATTACGGTGTCGAAATAGATTCCATTAAACTATCGTTAAATGATCAATCAAAAGAAAGCTTTCCAGACAATTTAGACAGACTTGTCCTAGTCCTGAAGGAGGCGGATGAGGAGTCACAAGGGGCAGTGGAAGCAGTCAGTCCTGTATCCATTGATACACAGCAACCCCTTCCAGAAAGCAGTGACAAAGAACAAGTGGATACAGCTAATATTGTTTCATTTCTATCAGGTAAATGGGATGTGCCAGAAGGTGACATCGCCATACTAGCTAAAGGAGGGGAGTAGTGCAGACATGGAAAAAGACAATGACAAGGATAAGGATAAGACCAAGGACAAGGACAATTCACAGGGGCCGATCACTTTTCTGAAAAAAATGCTGTCTGGCAACAACAACAAAAAGCAGGGGAAGGCCCAGTATTTAATTATTGTTGTATTGTTCGGGGCTGCCATAATGCTTTTAAGCAATATGTTCTTTAAAGATGGTAACGCAGATGTCTCGGCATTCAGTCAAAACGAGACAGCAAGCACAGACCAGGCAGAAGAGGTATTTGGTCAAAAATCCGGAAAGTCAACAGACATTACTGATTACGAAAAACTCTACACAGAACAGATAAAAGAGGCGATCAACGCAATGGCTGGCGTGAAGGACGCAGTTGTTTATGTCAATATTGATGGCTCTGAGACGAAGGTGTATGAGAAGAATAAGACCAATTCAAGCCAGACAACACAAGAAGAGGATCCTCAGGGTGGAAAACGAACTGTTGAAGAGAACTCCTCAGAAGAGAGTTTGGTAACAGTGCCAAATGGAGATAAGCAAGTTCCGATTGTGGTGGAAACGAAGAAGCCGACAATTAGAGGTGTTCTTGTCATTGCAAAAGGAGCTGAAAATATAAAAGTGAAAAGCATGATAGTCGAGGCAGTTACAAGGGCATTAGATGTCCCAAGCCACCGGGTATCTGTTCAAGCAAAACAAAATTAAGGGGGATTCATAAATGTTATTAAAAAAGCAAACGGTATGGTTATTGACAATGTTAAGCTTAGTGGTTGTATTGACAGTGTATTACACAACTTCACCAGAACAGACAAATGAATTTGCGGCAACAGAAGATGCAGCGAAGGAAAATACGGCAAAGGAAAAAGCTACTGAAAATGCTAAAGGAGAGCAAGCGGCAGAAGATGGTAGCTCTGTATCAACAATCGCCTCAGATGAAGTATTTGAAGAAATGAGATTACAGTTGGATGAACAGCGCAGTAAGGAAGAAGAGCAGCTGACTGAAACAATGTCAGAAGCAAAGACAGCTGAGGAAAAAAGCGCGGCTCAAGACAAAATTGAGGAGCTGCAAAAGCTGTCTGATAATGAAAAAATGATGGAAACACTTATTAAAGCGGAAAATTATGATGATGTTCTTGTCCGTGCTGTTGATGGAAAAGTGAATGTGACTGTAAAAGCTGGTGAGCTATCTGCTGAAGCAGCTAATGATATCGTCCAATTAGTTAGAGAAAACTTAAATCAGCCAAATGCCTTTGTTGCAGTAAAAATCGATCCAAAATAAGATAAAAGGCAAAAAGGAAAGACAGCTTTCCTTTTTGCCTTTTTTTAGATTTGTCAGAAGAAAAAAGGATGTGAATAGTTATTTTCTGCAGAAAATGGTATGATAATTTAGCAGAAGGAATAAAAATCTGCAAGAAAAATGATACTGAATGATAGAAGTGGTTGAACTATTAGAAGGTCTTATCGTATGATATTAGTATCTAGTCATAAAGAATTGTAATGAAGGAGTGCAAAAGCATGTTAAAAATAGAAGAAATCAAGGATCTGATTAACCTTATCAACGATTCAAACATTAGCGACTTCGTATATGAAAATGAAGGAGCAAAAGTAGAAATCAAAAAAAATCGTCCTGAAGTTCAAGCAATCGCAGCTGTAAGTGCACCTGCACAGCAAGTTCAAGCAGTTCAGCCGCAAGCAGCACCAGTAGTCCAAGAAGAAGTGGCTCAAGCTCCTGCGGTAAGCTCAAATGAGAACTTACATAAAGTAACTTCGCCGATGGTAGGAACTTTCTATCAATCTGCAACACCTGATGCACCTGCATATGTGTCTGTTGGAGATAAAGTGTCAAAAGATACAGTAGTATGTATTGTAGAGGCAATGAAGCTATTCAACGAAATCACTGCAGAGGTTGAAGGGGAGATTGTTGAAATTCTTGTTAAAGACGGCGAGCTAGTAGAATACGGTGAACCTTTATTTTTAGTGAAGGCTCTGTAAAGAGAGGGTTTAACATATGATTAAGAAGCTATTAATCGCAAACAGAGGAGAAATAGCGGTACGGATTATCAGAGCGTGCCGTGAAATGAATATTGAAACGGTAGCAGTATTTTCAGAGGCGGACAGAGAAGCCCTTCATGTTCAGCTCGCAGATGAAGCTATTTGCATCGGGCCGACTTCCTCTAAGGAAAGCTACTTGAACTTTACAAATATTATCAGTGCAGCAATGCTGACTGGCAGTGATGCAATCCATCCTGGATATGGATTCTTGGCAGAAAATGCCGACTTCGCAGAGCTTTGCCGTGATTGCAACATTACCTTCGTGGGACCAAGTCCAGAAGCTATTAATAAAATGGGAACAAAAGACGTTGCGAGAGAAACAATGCGCGAAGCTGGTGTTCCGATTGTGCCAGGATCTCAAGGCATCATTAAAGATGTTGAGGAAGGCATCAGTCTTGCAGAGGAAATTGGCTATCCTGTTATCATTAAAGCAACTGCAGGCGGAGGCGGTAAAGGTATCCGTGTTGCGAGAACAGAAGAAGAGCTTATCAATGGAATTAATATCACTCAACAGGAAGCTTTAACAGCTTTCGGTAATGCTGGTGTTTATTTAGAGAAGTTCATTGAAGATTTCCGTCATGTTGAACTGCAAGTACTTGCAGATAACTACGGCCAAGTAATTCATTTAGGTGAAAGAGACTGTTCTATCCAAAGAAGATTGCAAAAGCTTTTGGAAGAGACGCCTTCTCCAGTATTGACAGAGGAAATTCGTGAAAGAATGGGTGCAGCTGCAGTTAAGGCAGCAGAAGCTGTGAAATACAGCGGTGCAGGCACGGTTGAATTTATTTACGATTACCAAAATCAACAGTTCTACTTCATGGAAATGAACACGCGTATTCAAGTAGAGCACCCTGTTACAGAAATGGTCACAGGTATTGATTTAATAAAAGAGCAAATACTAGTAGCATCTGGAAAACCATTGGCTGTAACACAAAAGGATGTTGAATTTAATGGATGGGCGATTGAATGCCGTATCAATGCTGAAAATCCTGCGAAGAACTTCATGCCATCAGCTGGAAAAATCAATATGTATCTTCCGCCAGGCGGTTTAGGTGTTCGTGTTGATTCAGCAGCATATCCAGGCTACACAATCCCGCCATACTATGACAGTATGATCGCGAAGGTGATTACATATGGCGCGACAAGAAATGAAGCAATCGCACGTATGAAGCGCGCACTTAGTGAATTCGTTATTGAAGGCGTGCATACAACAATTCCGTTTCACTTGAAACTCCTTAATCATGAAAAATTTGTGGAAGGAAACTTCAACACAAAGTTTTTAGAGATGTATGATTTGATGAAATCTGAAGATTAAAGGGAGGAACCAAAATGAGCGAATCAACTATTTTAGATATGAACCAGGAATACACTGGCTTGGGGAAAGTGGAAATTGCTCCTGAAGTCATCGAAGTAATCGCTGGGATTGCAGCATCTGAAGTGGAGGGTGTAGCCCAAATGAGAGGAAACTTTGCTTCTGGAGTTGTGGAAAAGCTGGGTAAAAAGCTGCACAACAAAGGAGTTAAAGTGGAGCTCGCTGAAGATGGCATAAAGGTGGATGTCTACTGTGTAATGAACTTTGGCATTTCCATCCCGCAAGTCGCACAGCAAATACAAGATAATATTCGCCAAACACTGCTCAATATGACAGCGTTAGTGGCAGAAGAAATTAATATACATGTGGTTGGCGTTCAGTTTGAGAATGCTAAACAAGACACAGAAACACAGCAAGAGATGTAAATAAATAAGCTGCTTTGAGGATATGCTTAACTTTTTCTACATATAGCGTTCCAAGCTATGTGTAGAAAAAGCTGCAATGGCTCTTGGCAGCTTTTTTAGTGCGAAAAGTCTCCAAAAGTGGAAAGGCGAATAGAAGTTTCTGTCTATATATGCTATTATCTTTTTAGCATGTTAAGATGGTAATATGGAAATGGCCGTATGACATAAGAATAAAGAGTCCAAAACATGGATTCTTGAAAAGAATAATGGACAAGCATGTTTTAATCATGCAAGTGTTTAAAGGAGCATAAAGGAAATGAAAAGAAGAACGGCAAGGGAAAAGGCGCTCCAAGCGTTATTTCAAATTGACCTAAGTGAAATAGACAAGAATGAAGCGATCATCCATGCACTTGATGGCGAAAAACCAGATGTATATCTGTCTGCACTTGTTAATGGAGTGCTAGACCACCAAGTATCAATTGATGAGAATATAAGCAAGCATTTGGAAAATTGGACAATCGACAGAATTGCCAATGTTGACAGAAATCTTTTAAGAATTGCTGTTTATGAACTAGTATATGGTTCAGAAGAAGTGCCGGCAAATGTTGTCATTGATGAAGCGGTAGAAATTGCAAAAGCATATGGTGACGACAAGTCCAGCAAGTTTGTTAATGGACTGCTTTCTAAAATCAAAAACAGTTTGTAAAGCTTATGAAGCGGGAAATAGAAAGAATCGTTGACAAATAGAGATACGCGTAAAACAAAAAGGGAAAGCAGAACACTGCCATTCCCTTTTATCCTGTAAGGGAGCGTTTAAAATGGAAAATAGGTATTTAACAATACAAGCTTTAACGAAATACATAAAAAGAAAATTCGACGCCGACCCCCATTTGCAGCATGTCCATGTTAAGGGAGAAATATCAAATTTCAAACAGCATAGCAGTGGGCATATGTACTTCACCTTAAAGGACGATAAGGCAAGAATCCTTGCTGTCATGTTTGCCAGAAGTGCCCAAGGAATGAAATTCAAGCCGGAAAACGGCATGAAGGTCCTTGTGAAGGCTTCCGTTACTGTGTATGAGCAAAGCGGCCAATATCAAATGTATGTTCAAGAAATGAGGCCAGACGGTATCGGCGACCTGTACTTTGCTTATGAGCAGCTTAAGAAGAAATTGGAGGCAGATGGACTGTTTTCTGCTGCCCATAAAAAACCTATCCCTAAATATCCTGATACGATTGGGATTATCACATCTCCAACAGGTGCAGCCATCAGGGACATACTTATCACCATCAAAAGGCGATATCCAATTGCCAAAATTATCATTTTTCCCGCCCTTGTGCAAGGGGAAGCAGCAGCACCATCTATCGTGAAAGCTATCGACAAGGCTAACAGCATGGAAACGCCCCATATCGATGTACTGATTGTCGGTAGAGGTGGAGGATCCATTGAAGAACTATGGGCATTCAATGAGGAAACGGTAGCAAATGCGATTTTTGCCTCTTCTATCCCTATTATTTCCGCGGTTGGCCATGAAACAGACTTTACAATTGCTGACTTTGTAGCAGACCTAAGAGCCCCGACACCAACAGGAGCAGCCGAAATGGCAGCCCCACATATGGAGGAGCTTATGGAAAGGGTGCTGACAAGAAAAGCAAGATTAATTCGGGCAACAAAGGAAAGAGTCGATAAGGAAAAGCACAGGCTCGGAAAAATGGAAAAATCCTACGCTTTTCGCTATCCGAAATTGCTGCTTGACCAAAAAATGGAGCAATTGGACAGGCAAAATGAATTATTACAGCGCAATATAAATAAACTGTTTTTGCTTAAAGAAGAAAAGCACGAGTTAATCACGAGACGTCTTAGCAGAAGTCATCCGCAAGAGCTGCTGCATAATGCAGAAAAAGACAGAGTTAATTTGGAAAAAAACCTCGTACGAAACATGAATCTAATACACCAGAAAAAATTACATATGTTCCAATCGATTATTGGGAAAATGGATGCGTTAAGCCCGCTGAAAATTATGGAAAGAGGCTATAACCTGGCTTATTCTCCTGAAGGGAAATTGATTTCCAGCATCAATCAGGTAAAAAAGGATGAACAAATTGAACTGCGTCTATCTGATGGAACAGTGGAGGCACGAGTAACATCTATTAAGGAGTGAAAGAACGATGGCTAAAAATGGATTGTCTTTTGAAGAAGCGATGGAAGAGCTAGAGAAAATCGTAGAAAAGCTTGAAGAGGGAGATGTTCCTCTAGAAGAAGCAATCAATACATACAAAAGAGGCATGGAACTGTCTAAGTTTTGTCATGATAAATTAAAAAATGTGGAAGAGCAGCTTGCAGAAATTGTTTTAGACAATGGGCAAAAAGAAGCTTTCTCCATAAACGAGGAGGAATAAGCGATTGTCTGGTCTCTCTTTAACAGCTTTTACGGAAAAATATAAAAAACTTGTAGAACAGGAACTGAAAAATAGCGTATCACAGCTTGCAGCACCAGAAATCATCCTAGACTCTATGCATTATTCGCTTTCTGCTGGAGGGAAAAGAATTCGTCCACTGCTCACCTTTGCGACGATGTCTGCATTCGGAAAAGATCCGGAAACGGGTCTGCTTCCTGCAGCAGCAATTGAAATGATTCATACATATTCATTGATTCACGATGATTTACCAAGCATGGATGATGATGATTTGCGAAGAGGCATTCCAACAAATCATAAGGTTTACGGTGAAGCAATTGCCATATTAGCTGGTGATGCTCTTTTAACATATGCCTTTCAGCTAGTAACCGCAATGAAATTTGATGCGGAAACAAAGATAAAAGTGCTCGAAATAATCGCTAAAGCTGCAGGTGCAGAAGGAATGGTTGGCGGACAGGTTGGAGATATAGAGGGCGAAGGAAAAAATCTTTCTAAAGAAGACCTTGAATATATCCACGTCCACAAAACCGGGAAAATGCTTGAAGCAAGCATCCTGATAGGCGCAGTCCTTGCAGGTGCGGATAAGGAGCAGATGGAGCTTTTGACAAGCTTTGCCTATCACTTAGGTCTTGCTTTCCAAATAAGAGATGATATTTTGGATGTGGAAGGCGATGAAGAACTGATTGGCAAACCGCTTGGCAGTGATGTGCATAATCATAAGAGTACATACCCTGCTCTTTTAACGATGGATGGTGCTAAAAAAGAGCTGACATACCACATAAGTGCTGCTAAAGAAAAACTTAATCAGCTTTCACTTAAAACAGGGCTTTTAGAGGAAATGACAGATTTAGTCGGGAATCGCAACAGCTGACGTTGTTTAATGCAGGAAGAATAAGGGTATATAGTGAGGAAGAAACCGCTTTATACAAGACGATTTAACCTTATACATGAAGAATATGCTGATATATGGCCGTTATCACTTAGTGTTAGCGGTTATTTTTAGGAGCTTTATGTTAAAATAAGCATATATGTACTTTTGACGCGAAAACGGTTTAAAAAGATTAATTGCAGTAACCTATTCTTTAACCACATAGTAAGACCTATATAGAATTACTTCCTATTAAGGATGGTTGAATGGTATAATACATATTTAACATGTATAGCTAGTAATAAGAAAAAAAGATTATGCTAAGCATACATAACAATAAACTAATTACGTGAAAAGTAAAAATAAGCACAAGTTCATAATATAAGGTTTAAATTGAATGAAAGAGAGTTGTTAACGATGGATTTATTGTCAATAAAGAATCCAGCCTTTCTAAAAGACTTATCAATGGAAGAACTCGAGAAGTTGAGTGAAGATGTTCGTACGTTTTTAATAAATACACTGTCGACGAAAGGCGGACATATCGGCCCGAATCTTGGTGTTGTCGAATTGACAATTGCTTTGCATAAGTGCTTTGACAGTCCGAAGGATAAATTTATTTGGGATGTTGGGCACCAAGCTTATGTCCACAAAATTTTGACTGGTAGAGCAAAGGATTTCGATACATTAAGACAGTATAAAGGCATGTCTGGTTTCCCAAAAATGAATGAGAGTGAGCATGATGTATGGGAAACTGGCCATAGCTCCACTTCCTTGTCAGCAGCAATGGGAATGGCTGTCGCGAGAGATTTAAAGAAGGAAGATTCTTTTGTTGTGCCAATTATCGGAGATGGTGCACTGACTGGCGGAATGGCTTTAGAGGCCTTGAACCATATTGGTGATGAAAAAACAAACATGATTGTCATTCTTAATGACAATGAAATGAGTATCGCACCAAATGTTGGTGCATTACATCATGTACTCGGCAGGTTAAGAACGGCCGGTAAATACCAATGGGTAAAAGATGAGCTCGAAATGCTGTTGAAGAAAATTCCAGCAGTTGGCGGAAAGATGGCAGCAACAGCAGAAAGAATCAAGGATAGCTTAAAATATCTGCTTGTTTCCGGTGTGTTTTTTGAAGAGCTTGGATTTACTTATTTAGGCCCGGTGGACGGCCATAACTATGAAGATTTAATCGAGCATTTAAATTATGCTAAAAAAACAGAAGGACCAGTTCTTTTGCATGTTATAACGAAAAAAGGTAAGGGTTATTCTCCTGCTGAAGAGGATAAAGTTGGAACATGGCATGGAACAGGACCTTATAAAATTGAAACAGGTGCTATTGTGAAGCCTGTTAATACTGCTCCTGCTTGGAGCAAGCTTGTCAGCGATACTGTGCTGAAGCTTGCGCGGAAGGATGAAAGAATTGTTGCTATAACTCCAGCAATGCCTGTAGGCTCTAAACTGGAAAGCTTTGCAGCAGAGTTTCCAAACAGAATGCTCGACGTTGGGATTGCTGAACAGCATGCTGTTACTTTGGCAGCAGGACTTGCCACACAAAAAATGAAACCATTTTTGGCGATTTATTCCACATTCCTACAAAGAGCGTATGATCAAATGCTTCACGATGTGTGCAGGCAAAACCTAAATGTCTTTATTGGGATTGACCGTGCAGGTCTTGTTGGAGCAGATGGTGAAACACATCAAGGTGTATATGATATTTCATTCTTGCGTCATATGCCGAATTTAGTGCTAATGATGCCTAAGGATGAAAACGAAGGGCAGCATATGGTAAATACGGCAATTTCATATGATGCAGGTCCGATTGCAATGCGTTTCCCACGTGGTAATGGACTTGGTGTCCCTATGGATGAGGAATTAAAGTGTATTCCAATTGGGTCATGGGAAGTTCTTAGAGAGGGTAGCGATGCAGCAATTTTGACCTTCGGAACGACAATTGGTATGGCGATGAGTGCGGCGGAAATTTTAGAAAAGCAAGGAATATCTGTGAAGGTAATAAATGCAAGATTTATTAAACCATTAGATGAAGCGATGCTTACAGAATTGTTCAAGCAGCAAATGCCAATATTAACGATAGAAGAGGCAGTTCTTCAAGGTGGATTTGGAAGCTATGTGCTTGAATATGCACAAGAAGCTGGCTTTGGGTCCACTGTGATTGACAGAATGGGAATTCCTGATCAGTTTGTTGAGCATGGTGATGTAGATTCCTTATTAGCAGAAATTCATTTAACAACAGAAGAAGCAGTTAAAAGAATTAACTCGATTGCGAGAAAAAAACAAAAAAGGGCTTAGATAATAAATGAAGAAAGAACGCATAGATGTTTTATTGGTGGAGCAAGGATTATTTGAAACGAGAGAAAAAGCAAAAAGAGCGATTATGGCTGGAATCGTCTATTGCGACGAAGAGAGATTGGATAAACCAGGAGAAAAAATCGCCGTGGAATCCAAGCTCACAGTAAAAGGAAAAACACTTAAATATGTAAGCCGCGGTGGCTTGAAGCTAGAAAAAGCACTTGAGGTGTTTGATCTAACTGCAAAAGACAAAGTATTGCTGGACATTGGCGCTTCAACAGGCGGTTTTACAGATTGTGCCTTGCAAAACGGTGCGAAATTGTCTTATGCATTAGATGTTGGTTATAATCAGCTGGCTTGGAAGTTAAGACAGGATGAAAGAGTTATTGTAATGGAACGCACGAATTTCCGGTATGTAACTCCTGCAGATTTGGAAGGAGAAATGCCAAACTTTGCCTCGATAGATGTGTCGTTCATTTCCTTAAAGCTGATTCTTCCTGTATTAAAAACCTTACTTGCTTCAGGCAGTGATATTATTGCATTAGTGAAGCCGCAATTTGAAGCAGGCAGAGAGCAAGTTGGTAAAAAAGGAATTGTCAGGGATAAGAAGGTCCATGCAGATGTTCTGGAAAGAATCATTGCATTTTCCAAAGAAGAAGGCTATCAAATCAAAAACCTTTCCTTCTCACCGATAACAGGCGGAGATGGCAATATTGAATTTCTTCTTCATCTTCACTGGTCAGAACTTGGCGGCGAAGACACTTTAGTTGATGTAAATGCGGTTGTTGAAAGTGCACATGAGGAATTGAAGAAAGCAAAGCAATAAGTTAATAAGGACTCTTCCAAAGGAATAAGTTCAACTTATTCCTTTTTGGATTGCAAAAGAATACATACAAATTATAGAATAAAGATACAATGAAATTACAAGGATATAGCAGTTTTTTGTCGAAATATAGGAATACAGCCTTTTATGGGCTTATTAAAAGGGTAGACATCGAGCTTGCTTTATAAATCTAAAAAAACCAGTGGACAAAATGTCCATTAAAGGAATGATAGCAATGAATAAAGGACAAAGGCATATTAAAATTAGGGATATTATCTCCAATAATGAAATAGAAACACAGGACGACCTTGTCGATGAGCTGAAAAATGCTGGATATAATGTAACACAAGCAACGGTTTCCAGAGATATTAAGGAGTTGCATCTCGTAAAGGTACCTCTTCAGGACGGACGATATAAATACAGCCTTCCAGCAGATCAGCGTTTCAACCCGCTGCAGAAATTAAAAAGAACACTAATGGATGCATTTGTAAAAATTGATTCTGCTGGCAATTTACTTGTATTAAAATCATTGCCAGGAAATGCCCAAGCTATTGGCGCATTAATTGATAATTTAGATTGGGATGAAATACTAGGAACTATTTGCGGTGATGACACATGTCTAATTATTTGTCGCACGGCAGAGGATGGCCAAACAATTACAGATCGTTTTCTTGATATGCTGTAAAAGAGGTGACATATTTTGCTTAATGAATTATCTATCAAAAACTTTGCCATAATTGAATCACTTGCCGTCTCTTTCCGCAAAGGATTAACAGTTCTGACAGGGGAAACAGGTGCTGGGAAATCAATTATAATTGATGCGATTAACCTGCTTGTTGGCGGAAGAGGCTCGGCGGAATTTGTTCGTCATGGAGAGGAAAAGGCAGAAATTGAAGGGCTGTTTTATATTGAAAATGGACATCCTTGCTTTTTGAAAATGCAGGAATTTGGTATAGATATTGAAGAAGGTACGATTATCCTTAGAAGAGATATTTCCGTTTCCGGTAAAAGTGTCTGCCGCATTAACGGGAAGCTTATTACTATCTCCACATTAAGAGAGATAGGCTCAAGTCTTATTGATATACATGGTCAGCATGAGCATCAGGAATTGATGGATGAAACAAAGCATCTCATGCTTCTTGATACGTATGCAGCTTCCGAGCTTGCACCTGTGTTTAAGGAATATGAAGGTTTATATCGTACGTATACCCAAACACAAAAAAAACTGATGAACTTGACTGAAAATGAACAGCAAATGGCACATCGTCTTGATTTACTAACATTTCAGCACCAGGAAATCATCAATGCAAACTTACAGAAAAATGAAGATGACGAATTGCTGGAGGAAAGAAAGCGGCTCGGCAACTTTGAAAGAATTTTTGAAAGCATCCAAACAGGATACACAGCTTTAAAGGGTGAGCAAAAAGGGCTCGACTGGCTTGGTGAAGTGATGGGGCATATGGAAGAAGCTGCAAGTCTTGACCCGGAATATGCAGATATTTCCGAGTCTGTGTCTAACAGCTTTTATATTCTTGAGGATGTTGCAAGCAGATTGAGAAACAGCCTTGATTATCTCGAATATGATCCTGAACGGCTTAATAGTATTGAAGCAAGGTTGAATGAAATTAATTCACTTAAGCGAAAATATGGAAAATCTGTTGATGAAATACTAGAATATGCAGCTAAAATTGAGGAAGAGCTAGAAACGCTTCAAAATAAAGAAACACATATTGATATGCTCGAAAAAGAATTATTAAGCATTAAAAAGGATTTGCTTGTTGAAGCAAATGAACTTAGCTCCCTTCGCAAAAAAGCAGCTATTCGATTAACAGACGATATTCATCAAGAGTTGAAAGAGCTTTATATGGAGAAAACCATCTTTGAGGTAAGATTTAACTCAGACGAGGATAATATCTCCAAAGCTGGGATGGATAATGTGGAATTTTATATATCTACAAATCCAGGCGAACCGCTTAAGCCGTTGTCTAAAATAGTCTCAGGTGGAGAGCTGTCGAGGATGATGCTCGCGTTAAAAAGTATTTTCTCGAAGCATCAAGGTGTCACCTCCATCATTTTTGATGAGGTGGATACAGGCGTAAGCGGCAGAGTCGCACAGGCAATTGCAGAAAAAATTTCGAGTGTCTCAGCTGGCTCTCAAGTGCTTTGTATTTCCCATATGCCTCAAGTAGCGGCAATGTCTGATACACATCTTTACATTGCAAAAGCAATTCATGATGGACGGACATCTACAACAGTTACTCCATTGGAAACACAGGATAAAATAAAGGAAATTGCGAGAATGATTTCCGGAACTGAAATTACGGATTTAACAAAAAAACATGCAAAAGAGCTGTTAAAATTGGCCCAAAAGGTCAAGAATAAAAGATAGAACAAGGAAACCCCTGTTTAACAGGGGTTTTTATTTTTAATAAGAAAAAAATTTGTATGAGATTATACCTAATAAGATAAATTGCATTTTGCTTAATTCGTTATGCACGTTTTACAAAATTGCTATTACTAACCAAAGTGTGCAGGTTTTTTATAGTTTTTACAGTAATAAATGACCACCATGCAGGCAAACTTATATATAAGCCAAGAATTTGGTGATTAGAAGCGAGGAGAGTGAATGATTTGAAAATGGATTTCCTAAGAAAAATAATTGGTGGAATTCTCCTTGTTTCATTAATTTCTATAAGCTTTAACAAACCCTTTCAAGAATATCTTCATATCCCAAAAAGCGTCACTATCTTTGAAGGCCAGAATATAGTGTTAAACAGTTCATCCATACCCGCATCAAGCATGGTTACGGAGGATAACTCAGTCGTTGCCCTAAGTCAAGATGAAGGGGAGTATTCGCTGCATGGTGAAGAGAATGGTAAAAACGAGATGGTTTTAGAGCTGGCAGGCTTTCCGATTAAAAAGGTTGATGTGAATGTTTTAAAAGACTTTAAAGTTATCCCTGGAGGACAATCTATCGGGGTGAAGCTAAATTCAGTTGGCGTACTGATTGTTGGACATCATCAGGTGAATACAGTGGAAGGCAAGGCATCACCAGGTGAAAAAGCTGGCATTAAAGTAGGAGATATGATTACAGAAATCAATGGCAAAAAAATTGAAAAGATGGCGGATGTGGCACCATTTGTCCAAAGTGCAGGAGAAACAGGAGAGCCGCTTAACTTAACAATATTGCGTGAAAAAGACACAATTAAAACTAAATTAGAACCTTTAAAGGAAAAAGGTTCCAACACATTTAAATTAGGCTTATATATTAGAGATTCAGCAGCTGGCATTGGAACGATGACGTTCTATCATCCTGAATCAAAAAAATATGGCGCTTTAGGTCATGTTATTTCCGATATGGATACAAAAAAACCAATTGTTGTGGATGACGGTGAAATTTTACGTTCAACTGTCACTAGCATTGAAAAAGGTGAAAATGGCAACCCAGGTGAAAAGCTGGCACGCTTCTCCTCTGACAAAGAAGTAATCGGTAATATTACCACAAACAGCCCATTTGGAATTTTCGGTGAACTGAATAGAGGAATGACAAATGGAATTATGGATAAGGCTATGCCAATCACATTATCAGATCAGGTGAAAGAGGGACCAGCCCAAATTCTAACTGTTGTTGATAATGATGTAGTGAAGCTATTTGATATCGAAGTGGTCAGCTCTGTACCGCAAAAGTTCCCAGCAACAAAAGGAATGGTAATCAAGGTTACAGACAAAGAGCTACTCAAGAAAACCGGTGGTATTGTTCAAGGGATGAGCGGAAGCCCAATCATTCAAGATGGCAAGTTAATTGGTGCCGTTACCCATGTGTTCGTAAATGACCCGACAAGCGGTTATGGTGTCCATATTGAATGGATGCTGAATGAAGCAGGAATTGACATATATGAAAAAGGAAAGCAAAAAGCTTCCTAAATAAGTAAAAGCGCACCATTACGGTGCGCTTTTACTTATAGGTTTGAGAAGATAAAATCAAGCAAAATGCCGATTCCTAAAAACAACCCAAAAAATGTATTCGTTTGTGCCGTTGATTTCATCGCAATTGGAGTTTCACTGCGGCTTCCTTTAAAGCCTTTAATTGCTTGAATCGGTTTTTTAATGCTAAGAAACACAATTAATAACCACGGACTGCTGATACCAAATATTACAAGGCCAAGAATCCAAACATAAGAGATGATAAACAATACAGCAAGAAGCTGAACAGCTTTTTCAAATCCCATTAAAATGGCAATTGTTTTTCGGCCGCCAAGTGTATCTTCCTCAATATCTCTTATATTGTTAGATAAGTTGATGCATCCGATTAAGATTGCAATTGGCACTGAAATTAAAATGCTTTGTTCATTAACAAAACCTGTTTGAATATAGAAGGAAATCAAAATGAAGATCGTTCCCATGCAAATCCCTGAAAATAATTCACCAAATGGTGTATATGCAATAGGTAGCGGCCCACCTGTGTAAAGATAGCCAATAGCCATTCCTAACACCCCAACAAGAGCAATCCACCAGCTTGTGCTCATGCAGATATATACACCAAGTAAGAGGGAAGCAGTATATAAGGCAATCGCCAAATTCATCACTGTTTTTGGCTTCATACCATGCCTTACGATAGCTCCACCAATTCCTACTGAATCAGCTGTATCTAATCCCCTAATGAAGTCATAGTATTCATTGAACAAATTTGTAGCTATTTGAATGAACAAGCAAGCAAATAGCATGGCTAAAAACAAGCCAGTATGAATCTGTTCATATTGTAATGCTAAAACTGTCCCTATAAAAACGGGAACAAAAGAAGCAGTTAACGTGTGTGGTCTCGTCAGCTGCCACAATACTTTATGTGTAGGCTGATCGTTCTTTGCAACATTTTCCATAAAAAAAATCCTTTCTTTAAAACCATTTCTAAAAGTACAATATGTGAAAGTCCACCTTATATAATAACTTAAATTTCCTATCAGCAACAAGAGCGTATTCATAAAATCGCCATCTTTTTTTAGTTATAAAAATCTGAAATATGCTGTTTTCATTTATATTCTTTAAAATATAGCGTGTTTATTAATTAATTCTTTATTATTACCATATATAGGGTGTATAATAAGTCTATAAAGATTTTTCGACAAATGTTCATTCAGGGAAGTAAAATGGCGAATGAGGTCGAAAATGAGAGAATTCATGAGAAAAAACGAGTTTTTCTATATTTTTTTATAAAATCAAAGGAATTTTAGTTACTTTGTCGAAATTGTCATTTAGAATAAAAGAATAAATAGAGAGATATGGATATTGAGGAGGAAACTATCATTGAAGAAAATACAAGTATGTGTCGTCGATGACAATAGAGAGCTTGTTGGATTGCTTGAGGAGTACATAAATTCTCAAGAGGATATGGAAGTTGTCGGTATTGCTCATAACGGACAGGAATGTTTGGAATTATTGGAAGACATTCAGCCTGATGTAATGCTTTTGGATATCATTATGCCTCATTTGGACGGTCTGGCGGTTTTGGAAAGAATGAAGCAGCTGAATATTCCTTCGATGCCAAACGTTATTATGCTCACAGCCTTCGGACAAGAGGATGTTACGAAAAAAGCTGTTGATCTTGGCGCATCCTACTTTATACTAAAACCATTTGATATGGATTATTTAGCAAGCCATATCCGTCAAGTAAGCGGCAAGTCGAATAGTTTTGTTCGCAAAAGCCCAACATCCACTTCTTACAGATCACAACAAGAGCAGAAACCAAGAAACCTTGATGCAAGCATCACAAGCATTATCCACGAAATCGGCGTACCAGCACATATTAAAGGATACCTTTATTTAAGGGAAGCAATCTCCATGGTATACAACGATATCGAATTGTTAGGATCCATCACAAAAGTACTTTACCCTGACATCGCTAAAAAATACAATACAACAGCAAGCCGTGTAGAGCGGGCAATTCGTCATGCTATTGAAGTCGCTTGGAGCAGAGGCAACATCGATTCCATCTCCACATTGTTCGGCTACACTGTCAGCATGTCCAAAGCAAAACCAACGAACTCAGAATTTATCGCGATTGTGGCAGATAAGCTGAGATTGGAGCATAAGGCTTCCTGATAGCATGGTATGATTGGGTTATTAGTTTTTGCTAAGCCAACCAATTCTTTGTAATTAAACTTTCTGTTCGGATTAAAGCCTATAAATTTTTACCATCTCACCCAATAAATCATTTGATTTATTGGGTTTTGTATTTGTTGGAGATGGGGAGTGTAAAGAGTGAAGTTAACTGAGTTAGAATTTTATCTAGAGGATTTTTTATTAGCCTGTCAAAGTAAGAACCTATCACCAAAAACTTTATCATCGTATGAGCAGTCATTAAGGCTATTCCTAGCGTATTTAAAAGGAGAACATGATATTGAGGATGTTCAACGAGTTAAGGCAGGTCATATACGTCAATACGTCGCTTATTTGCAAGAGCGAGGTAAGTATACTGTTGTTAACAGAGAATTTTCTAAAACAATGAATCATCCTCAGAATAGACGGGACTTTAAGAAAACAGTTTCTAATGTAACGATTAATAACTATGTAAGAAATATAAAAGTGTTTTTCAATTGGTTACAGCAAGAAGGTGAACTACACAGGAATCCAGTCTTAAATATAAAGCAAATTAAAACGGAGAGAAGACAAAAAGCAGGAATAAACCAAGAAGAATTTAACCATTTGCTGTCACAGTTTGATTACACAAAGTTTCATGGATATAGAAATAAAGTTATTACCATGATTCTTCAAGATACAGGTATGAGGATTGGTGAATGTTTAGCACTAGAAGTTGAATCAATCGATTTTAAACATCGAATGATTTTAGTTACCAAAACAAAAGGAAGAAAGGAAAGGTACGTATACTTTTCTCAGGTAATGGCAAGAGAACTAAAGCACTATTTGACATTTAAGGATAGGTATACAGAAACACAATTGCTTTTTCCAACAACGAGAAATACATTACTATCAATCCAATCCTTTGAAAAGCAACTTAAACAAGCAGGGGAGCAAATAGGTCTTAAAATACATCCACATCAAATACGGAATAACTTTGCACGGCATTATTTGTTGAATGGCGGGGATTTCTATACACTTAGCCGCATTTTGGGTCATAGTTCTGTCACAGTAACGGAACAAGCATATATGGACTTAACGAGAGAGGAAATCGGTAAGAAGTATCAACAACATAGCCCATTATCTAAATGGGGAGTTAAGCATTAATTTTTATTTACATATTGATGATATAAACTTGGAAAAAAAGCATTGGATGAACACTTATGATGCGAAATAAATGGGGAACTTTAGGGTTTTTAGATTTCAAAGTATAATCGTAAAAATAATATTGATATTTGATAAGTTAGGGAAGCGGGTTGGCTGCTTCTTTTTTTATCAATCAAATTATCTCATGTTTTATAAGTGGCAGAATGCATAATTACGAAATACGGTAAACTCTACTTTATTAATGATTGGGATGGAGGTGACACAAGATATATTTTTGGTTTTCTAGTCTTTAAAACTTATGTGGGAACAACAGAGTTTGCAAAAAAAGATAAATTTTTTAGAATAGATAAGATAAATGCTGTCCTTCATTATGAACTATAACTAGGGTGTTAGAATAATAATCCCTTTATATTGAAGAGAGTTTACAGAATACCATAAAAGGAACAGTCTATGACTGCTCTTTTTTTATTTACCTTGAAAAATTCAAGTAATTTTTAAGTTTTTATATAAGAAAGTGTAACAATTTATATTGCAATAGTTTTGTTTAATGGTGAATTTAAGCGATGAAATTAATATAAGTTGATATAGGTGGATTTTGCAATGGTTTTGTTTAATATTTACATATAAGTTAATTATATACATAAAGTATTTTTGGTTATATAATAATCCTAGTTTTAAATTTCGAGGTGATATATGTTTATGTTTATTTCTTACACAGATGCATCAATAAAAAACAAAAAAGCATATCTTGGTTTCGTTGTTATATTTGAAGATAGTAGTGTTATTCGTAGAAGGATAGTAGTAGATGAATCTAATAATAATATTGCAGAATATCTAGCGATTTGTGAATTAATTTCATTTCTTGAGTATTACAATTTGAAAAAGGGGTTGATAGTCTTTGATTCAGATAGTGTTAAACATCAAATGAAGAAAAATAGGAAGAAGATATTTAATAATATACTGATAAATATAGAAGATTCAATTAGGGAGTTGCAACTTCGAACTCAAGTCATACCTAGGAAATTAAACGTTGCCCATAAATTAAGTTACCAAGAAAAATTCAGACCATCTGCTATTATTTCTGAAATAAATCGCTCATATTATGATAAGGTTCCCAATTATCCTGAGTACTATATGCAATTATCCGTCTTATCGGAATACAGGCAGATATATAATAAGCGCTTAGCTTCCTTTCATGTAGCGCAAATGAGTTTGAATAAGAAAATTTGGCTGGCAGACCTTGTAGAAGATTTGAATGATATTAAAATATTTGCAATACATGATAGAAGAATAAAAGTTGTTAAAGATACTGTGGTGAAAATATGGAAAGTTAATTATGTACAAATCAGTAACCATTGGAGAGTGATTAGAAGAAGAAAGAAGTTGAAGAAACTGATAGAAAAATAGTTTTTAATATTTTTATCGAAATAATCGGTATACTGGAGTGAAGAGAATTGAATAAACCAAAGAAATTGAATAAACAGTTCAGTTTTAATCAAAGTAGTGAAATAAACTCTAATTTTTTGGAAAAGATATTTTGCCCAACGGGGATTGGCTCATTACCCAAAATTAATAAAAAAGAGATTCAAAAAATAAGCGAAGAGTTATTAAAAGTTGCTATGTTATTGGAAACAGATATGCTAGGGCAATACATGAAAAGGAAAAGTAACGAATATGATTTAATTCGATTGGAATTACATCTTAGTGTATTGGCTGATAAGGTGCATAACTTGAATCAATCATATACACCTCTAGAAAGTGATATCATGAAGTATCATTATCCTTATCAGTTTAATCATTTTGAATTGTATCACATGAAGCGTGAAATTTTGAGTGATATTATTCAAACAATAATGACCATATATAATGTTACAAAGGAAGACGAGTTAAGTGATGAAGATAAGTTATATTTCATACAGTATATTTCGCAGTCAATGGTGTGGTTAATTGACAAAGGCTACTGTGAGATGTTTACTAAGGAAATGATAGAGGATGAAATAAACGAAGTATTATCTATGAAAGCATTATGTAGAATCTATGAAGATAAAATAATTTCCAAGGATTTTATAACGGGTAACTTTTATAGAGGCTTCGCAAAAGAAAAAAAGAATGAGAATAATGATATAAAGTAAAATACCTAATTAAGCAAGGAAGCGAGTACAGTTCTTTCGAGGATTTTCCATTTTGTGGACGAGTGGTATTAATTTTTATATCCTATATCTTTTGTTTATATTTGTAGCTCGAAAATATATAGAAATACAATTTAAGTCGATACTATAGGTATTTATTTGGCTTGGCTTTTAATAAGAGAGATGCCTAAAGGCTGCTCTCTTATTAAATATTGGAAGGATGTTATCTGCATCTTTTGTTTGAATGTTTAAGCTTTTTTCACTTCTTCTTTAATTGTTATTAATATCCTGTCTTTACTCTCCTCGCTGAGAATACTCAAATCATTCTTAAATAAGTCAACAAAAAAGTTGAAGTTTTTTCTATCTTTCCTCATTGATGTTAACAAAGAATGTAGATTATTTAAAACTGATTCAAAAGTCTTTGCATTTTTTTCAATATTAAATGAAAGTTCCATTTTAATTTCTTCATTTTGTTCTTCGAGTTTATCAATTAATTCCTGCATCCATTCACTTTCAAAATTTATCATGTCAGGTGTTAATCTGTTTTTTTCCAGATATACTGGGTCAGAATCAATGTCTACTTGCCTCTGAAGCCACATTTCTTCAATTGCAGCCGCTCTAGCTTCATTTTGATTTGCAACCGCTGCCTCTGCTGCAATCCTTTCAGTGGATTTGATTTGGTACAATTTGTCTAAAATTCCTTCAATTTTATTCTCATCCCACCCTAAGTGTTTCACTATGTCATAGGCAGTGTCATAATCTGGCTTCTTAATTAATCCTCTTTCTAGTTGGGATATATATGTTTCAGCCTTTCCAATTAAGCGTGATAACTCTCTAGAACCAATTTTCCTGTTAGTTCTTAACGCTTTAATGTCTCTTCCAAAGTTATTAATACTCATTGTAAGTTCCTCCGATAAATAAAATAAAATAAAATGCAATGTATGTAAATTATATCATGCTACAAATCATTAGTTAAGCGTGTTATGAAAATTAAATATATCACATATTAAATTAATTTATTTACATTGTAGTATGAATATGCTACATTTAATTCAGTTGATAAGATTATAGCTCTTAAATCATATCAGGATACATTAAAAAAAACCTATAAGATAAGGATTATAATTCATTTTCCTATAGAGAAAATTCCAGATTTCCTTAGATGAAAGGGATGTCGATAAGGTAATTTAATGAAAATATCATTGAGTGAAAGTTAAAGTAGCCATTCCTTAAACAACGAGAATAAAATAATCGATTTGGAGGAAATAATTTTGAAAAACATTATGGCTGGAACCAAGAAAGAATTAAGACATTTACAAATTAATGGATGTACTAAAGAAGAATTAATCTTTGCAGTTTCGGATGAATTGTTAAAGTTTTATACTCATAAGCTGACCGATTTTGAATCGTATTCAAATTTAGAAAAAGAAAAGTTAGTTAATTTATTACAAGATTTGGTTTGTGGAAAATATAATGAAAAAATAAATAGTTTAATAAGTAGGGAAATTCAAAATTTAGGCGAACTCTTTGAGGGACTATTCTATAACGCTAAAGTTGTTATTGAGGATAACCTTGTTGGTTACGGTAATCTTAAACTTAATATTAAGTTAGCACCTAGCTGGTTAGAAGGTTTTGCGATATAAAGGATTTGAAACCTATTGAATGCTACCGAGAACCTAAAAATATCGAATTGGAAGGGGGGGATAAACATGCCAGCAAATAATATTATAAAAGTCTCATAGGTATGAATGAGCAGAAGGGAAAAAATTATGAATAAATTAGAACAACTGACTAAACTATATATGTTTAGTGGAGGAGGGGTTGGATGAAGATAATACTAGATACAGTTGAGTATTCATTCAAGCCTTGCGGAAGAGAAATTGGTTTGATTAATAACCGCATTATTCAGTGTACTCCTGTGGAGATTGATGCATTAAAGCTGGCAGAGGAGGTTACAAAAGGAAAAACATTCATTCCTGCAACCTTTAAATCAACAGGCGGCAGCATCAAAAGGTCAAAGGCAAATTGGGAATCTCAGCAAGTAATAGCATTAGATTTTGATAAAGGACTTACATTAGACGAGGCAAAAAATGATGAATTCTTTAAACAAAATGCTGCGTTCCTTTATACAACGTTAAGTCATAAAATGAGTCATCATAAGTTTCGGATAGTTTTTGTCTTGGACAACCCTTTAACTCAATATAAGGATTATGAGTTTATAATAGGTAATTTGCTTGAGAGATACCCAACTGCCGACCAAGCATGTAGAGATGGTAGTAGACTATTCTTTGGTGGCAGAGAAGCAATCTCTTTTAATTTCAATAATCGGTTAAAGGTAGCCAGCTTCGCTGGCTTAAACACAACCCTTTTGCAGGACATAAAGAGTAATCTAGATATGTCCGTCACAAGGGTGCACCCGAACCTGAACCCTAAAGCTTCCTATAGTAATATATATACTAATAATGTTGATTTGATAAGTAAAAGAAACATTATGGAACTTCGAGAACAGCTAAATATTGACCCAGTAACATTATCAAATAACGAGGTGCTAGATTACCTCAAGAAACAAGATTTAAGAGCATTCTTGGGAATTAGAACAGAAGGAACCTTCATTGATATCTTTCATGACGAGGCTAGTCCGAGTGCTTCAATCTATCAATCTCATAGAAAAAATGGTCATTGGCTTTATAAGTGCCATTCATCAAGTAAGCCATTCACTGGAACAATCCTTCATGTGGTACAGCGGCTGTTAAAGTGCTCTGTTGTAGAGGCGAAATTATTATTGATAGAAATTTATATGATAGAGATATATGAGAGTGAAACAGTCAAAGAATTTAAGGAATCAATAGATATGTATAAAGAGTTATTGAGGTCTGATGAACTTGAAGAAATTCATCCACACTTCTACAAGGCATTCATTAAGTATGGGCATCTTCAGGACTTTTATATTTTGTTAGACTTAGCAAAAGAATTCATTACTAATGATACAGACCCCAGAATTGTGTTTTATCACAGCGTAAGAACCTTAGCACAACACTTCGGTAGAAGCACAAGTGCCACTGGAACAAGAATGAATTTCTTTAGTCTTTTCAAAGTAACAAGGAAATTAGATGAAACGGAGTTGCCAGAAAAGCTATTGAAAATCCAGAATAGAAATAAAAGAGAAAGACATTTCCAATATAGGAGCAACACATACGAGTTGCCGATGTATACTTATGAGTTCTTCCACCAAATTGATAAAATGTGCAGGGTTTGGTTGGAAAAAGGTTGTACAGGTAGAACTATATCCTATGAGGGAATTATGAGAACCTTTGGTAGAGAAGATGCGGACAGGGTTTTTCCTCAGGACAAAGGAAAGGAAATACAAGAACTGAACGAGGAAGTAGTATCGAATATACAGTTTACCACACTTAAATTACTGCAAAGTAAAGGTTGGACAACTGAAAAAGAAATATTGAATACGGTGAAATTATATTTTAAGGGACAACAAGAATTCAAAACAAAGCAATTCAAACGTTGTATTGCCGAGATGGTGGATACCTATGACTTGGAGATAATTCTATCTAATAAAAAGTTAAAAGAAGAGATGGGCATAACAGAAGAATATTTGAGTAAGTCAAGCTTTCCAAAAATAATCAGAAAAAAACTTGTAAAGGATTGCCGTCCAGTACAAGTTAAAGAAAATACCAAACTAATTAGTTAATGACATTATAAGATATAAATAGATAAAAGTCATCCTAATTTCAGAGAGAATAGCATTTGAGGGAATTAATAAAAAAACACCATAACACTGACTAATCACATATAACGGATAGTAGTCTATAAATAGTACAATGATTAGTTAAATTGAAACACCATGAACGACGAAGAAAAGAATTGAGATTAAGAGGAGAGATTAGATAATTTTGAATACACCATTTGAATATTTTAGAGATAATATTATTAGATTACATGAAAAGAATATTAATTCAACAAAAATCATAGTAGAGGGTATTGAACGTCTTCAGCAGAAGGGATACTCAGATAAAGCTATTCAGATTACGATGATGGTATGTAAAGCAAAGATTAAGCATGACTTTGATATCAATAATACAAAAGGGAAATTTATTATTCATACCGGAGGTAGTAGTGGATTCAATTATAAATATGCTATTCGCTATGCTTTCAAAATAATTGAATCAGAAATAGATGATGTTGTTAAACGTCTAGAAAGTCAAAAACACTGAGGTATTTCCTCAGTGTTATTCTTTGTGAAAAAGTAGATGTTTCAATAATATAGGATTTAGATTTTTAACCAAATTACTGCTAATAAAGCTGTGATTTCATTAACAGTAATAATCATTTCCTCTAATTTTGCTACAAAATTATAACCAACCTCATATGTACAGAGGCATTCAATAATTGTTTGATAGTGATTCAAAATTAGGCATACTGGTGACTTACTTTAGGGATGGATAATAGTAAAAATCTTTTGAGATACCTATTTTCTTGGTAGTTGGGAAAAAGTAGTTACCTTGATTTTAACACTCTTAGAGAAAGTACTATTCATTAGAATTCCCTTCATGCTCTAATATTTGTTTTTAGTACTCATTGTTATTTTAAATAGAGTAAAATTTTGTTAGTAGAAAGAATTAATTGTTGTTACAATAGATAAACGTAATTAAGTTTATTTATTAAGAAAAGTAAATCTAGATTGGTGGAGACAAGTTTGATTATGCTTTTAGTTGTGTTAGTTATATTGATAGTATTACTGGTTTTAAAAACTAATTTAAGGAACAAAATATCAGATATTGGCATTTTGGTGTTTACCATTTTAGGTTTTGCTTTGTTGGTTACAGCAAGTATAATGCCTTTTGCTGTAAAAAATTATTATGATTCCAGATTAGACAAGTATGATAATTTAACAGATATAGGAGCGGTAGGAGATTTTATAGGTGGCACAACAGTGGCGTTTTTAACAGCTTCTAGTGTTGTCCTGTTATTAGCAACGATTATTATGCAACGAAAAGAAATAAAAATTAGTCAACAAAGCATCGTGGAATTGGTTAAGCAAACAGAAGCATCGGTGAAGCAAGCTGAAGAAGCAAGGAAAGAAACCCAAATTACTAATGAAACGATGAAAAAACAACAGTTTGAAACGACCTTTTTCAACATGGTAAATTTACATCATAATATTCTGAAGGAAATACAAATTGAAGAATTTTCTGGAAGAGCTGCTATTGAATATTTTTATGATGATTTAATTAATACATATGATGGAAAGATTTATAGAGAGTACTGTGGAAAATTAAAAGAAGAAGCCCTTGAAGGTGATATTGAGATTTTAGATGGTCTAATAAAACAATTCTACCTAAACAATCAATTAAGTGAATATATAGATGAATTTGAACAACATTTTCTTCCCATGTACGATGAAAATGGGATTGCAGATATGACTGAACTAGAAGAGTTTTATGAAACGGTAGATAATGGTCAAAATACAGAATGGAATAGAAGAAAAGAACAACACTTAGTTTACTATTCTCAAAATATATATGGAGATTATATAGCTTATAGCGAAATAATTGAGGAAATAGATTTTAATAGTGCAAAAGATAAATTTTCAAATGTTTATATTGATAAATTTAAAACTAATTTCCATAATCAACCCATGAAAGACTTAAAAAAACTAGCTTATGAAGAAGTATATAAAAGGAATGAGAATGCAGTTGGACATTACTATAGAAATTTATATAGAATAGTTAAGTTTATTCAAAGTGAGACTTTTGATGTAGATGATAAAACTAATGAAATTGAGAAACGTAAGTATAGGGGTATCCTAAGAGCTCAATTATCATCATTTGAGTTATTAATGGTATTCTACAATGTTGTTTATTCGCAGAAAGGCGAAAAATTTAAAGAGATACTTATAAACACTAATTTTTTTGATGACCACCTTGTTACAAACGATTTTATCTGGAAAAATGATATTGAAGAGGTAGCTAGCCTAGATACTACCAATACCGAAAATAAATAGTTTGATATAGTATTAAAAACACTGAACTTGAAATCTGTTCAGTGTTTATTTTTAGATAAATATACATCTTTTTTCTAAAGATAGTTTATGGGTAAGGTAAGAATGGCAATGATGCTAGTTTCATGTATTTTTTATAAGGAAAGATTTAATTATAACTGTTGTAAATACCAAGAGGGTAAATGATAACTTGGAGTTCGAGACATTGGAATGTATGGTTAAGTTGGATAAGGCTTGGTGAGAATTTAAATCAAATGAAACCCTAGTTAAAAAGAAAGAAGGTATCGTTGTATCCTGTTTGGACAGATTATTCAAAAGTCTATGGCCAGTGAATAACGATTAATGACATTCAGAGTGGCTGGTAGAGCAACTGCATGTTTAATTGAATTTGTAGTATTGTGTAAATTAGGTATGTCAAAGTGAGTTTAATTAAATATAAACACCCTTACTCACAAATAAGCCTTCTAGAATTATCCGATACGATGCCAATAATAGCTATGTTAATGATTGCTAAATGAGTAGAAGAGTTAGAAAAACAATGAGGTTGTCCGAGACAAATCACCAAATACATCGTAATCCAAAAATAGTAAACCACAACACCTACTAACAGCGAGTGATTATATTCAATATAGAACTCTTTTACCATGCATATAATTGATATCATTACTCTTTATGTATTTTCTTGAAGTGCAAATACTTGAAAGTTATTGCACCTTTTTGGTGACCTTGCTATAATCAGCTTTATAAGGTGCAATAACTTAGTGCAATAAATAGGTGGTAAAAGTGAGGATATAACAATGAAATATGGATATGCGAGAGTCTCAACAATAGCTCAAGACCTAGAGGGTCAAATCCAAGCGTTGCAAGCGGAAGGATGTGAAGTCATTTATAAAGAGAAGTTTACAGGTACTAAAACTGATAGACCAGAGTTTAACAAGTTGCTTAAGGCGTTACACGAAGGAGACACATTGACTATAACAAAGCTAGATAGATTTGCTAGGTCAGCAGTTGAAGGTATTCAAACTGTCAATGCTCTATTTGCAAGAGGGGTGAAGGTACACATTCTTAATATGGGACTTGTAGAAGATACACCAACTGGCAGGTTGATTTTCAATATACTAAGTTCCTTCGCTGAGTTTGAAAGAGATATGATTGTAGAACGAACTCAAGAAGGTAAAGCATTAGCTAAGCAACGAGATGATTTTAGAGAAGGTAGACCAAGAAAGCATTCCAAACAACAAATAATACATGCAATTGGATTGCTCAAGACTCATACATACAAAGAAGTTGAGGCAATGACTGGAATAAAGAAGAGAACATTGATTAACAGAAAGAATGAACTAGAAGCAAAGCAATAATAATAGTATCAGGGGACATTGTTCATTAGTTTAAGATATGGGGGGCATATTTTCCACATTTTATTGAGAAGGTTAATCGGGAAAATTCAATAGTTAGTTCATCCCCACACTTTAGATTAGATAATTTCCTTAAAATAATAATTTCTCTACACCAAGTCTTGTATAATTAAAATTATAAAATCAATATTTAATTATCTTACAATTCTAATTGGAGGAAGTTTATGCAAACTATAGTCGACAAGGAAAATAACATATTAAGTAATCTAATGAATAGAGTGTTAGATTATAGGAATATACACTTGGCTTATTTAAGAGCAAAGAATAACTTTATGAATAAAGAGCTACATAATGTACATGAAATAGACCTTTTTGAAAAATCAATTCCACATGTCTATGATGAAATAAAGTCAATTTTGATTGGTGAAAAAAACTATACTCTTAAACCTTTAGAATTATTAAATAAGCCAAAGAAAAAGTTAGATAATCAATGGATGATTCGACCAATAGTGAAAATTAATTTTTTTGATGCTGTGATTACTCAGTCTGTTATTAACGTATTGGCTGAGGAAATTCGATATATGCTACCTATTTCAAATTTTGGTTATAAACTAAACAGTTCTACTTCAGATAACATGTATCAATATTGGAAATATGGGTACTCAAAATTTGTAAATGAAGAAATTAATTGTTCTGAAAATGAAAAGTATAGGTTTGTAGTCGAAGCAGATATTGAAAATTTTTATCCAAATATAAATAAACAACTTCTAATAGAAGAGATTACTAGGGTGTTGTCTTTAGAAAAAACTGATAATGACTTTGTAATGTGGTTAAATAAAATTCTAAAACTTAGTTGCATATCTGAAGATGGGGAAGAAAAAGAATTGGATGGACTCCCACAAGGTACACTTTATTCCCCGATTTTTGCTTTATTTTACATTAGAAGGTATTTAGACAGTATCAAAAGTAAGTATTCTAACGTGGCTGCATTTAGTTATGTGGATGATATAAGAGTATATTGCGGAACTATGGAAGAAGCTAATGCGATTTTTAAAGAATTATCAGTATTTATGGGTAAAAGAAACTTAAAATTAAATGAGAATAAATCAGCGATATATCAAGTTGATGAACATAAAAAAAATGAGACAAAAATAATGGGGAGAGCATCTAATTTAGATAGAGCGATTAGGGATGAAGTAATACTTTCTTCAAAAGATAAAAAACAGATGAGAGAACGTTTAAGCCTATTATTAAGAGAATTAAATGAACTCTACAAGTTTGAAGAAAAAAAAATAGAGGATAAAATCGGTAACTTTGTCGATTATAGGATTATTAAATTACTTGAAGATGATGATGAGGAATGGGATGTTAATTTAATAAGATTTATGAAAATGGAAAATTTGAGTTCTAACTTTACCGCTATGTGGCATGCACTATTCTTAAGCGCATCTACGTTAAAGCAAAAACACGAATTTATAGAAACCTTGAATGGTTTACTTTGCAATGAGGATTTACTTGAGATAAATTATGTTAAATATATAATTTTTTCATATATGTATAGATGGCCTCCTGAGGAATTAAAGTATTCTGAGGAAAAAATTTCAGAACAATTAGAGTTACATGTTCTATGTAGTTCTTCAACTATGTTAAAGGCTATTTTAACTAATTTACATCCAGACTGGATAAAATATTTAAAACCTTACAATGAGTATTTAAAAGGTTTTGAAGACTTCGAATTACAAAATTTGCTATATAGTTTAAATATTAATTCGGAACTTAATAGTATATACAGTAAGTACAATAGTGAAAAAAGGATATACATACAGGATAGTATGCTATTTCACTCTAGTATCTCTTTTGACCTTGAAGATAATTATTTGAAAACTGAAGACTTCAAAAAAATAAATTACAAAAAATTTATCCAGAATAAAAATGGACAATGGGGTTGTAAGTTTGAAAACTGCGGAATATCTCTTTGTGAAATGACTTTAAATGAATTCTTTGTAAAATCAGTACTGACTAACTTAGCTTCATGGTTAGATTATCAATTTAAATTTTCTAGTCAACGAATTCCTTGCAGTGTTATTAACCCAGAATATATATATTTTAACAAAGAGAACAATACTTTTACTCTTTTTGGAAATCCACTCTATAAAAATGATATTTTTTACTATGAACCGTCAAATAAAATTTGGAGAGAATCGTTTATTAAATTATTTGAGGTGCTATTTGAAATTGATTTGCAAAGTGGGATAAATATTTTCAATAAATCCAAAAAAATTAATATATGGCAATATAGGATATTAAGAAAGTTATTCCACAACCGATTCAATATTCAAGAATTTGTTAGTTTTATATTGGAAGCAATAAATGGTGAAGGAAATAATATTGAATTAAGTTTCGAACAATTTCAATTGGAAAAAACTTTAAACCATTATATTAAAGATTTCAAATCTCTGGATAATCTATTTTTAATAAGTGTTTTTGTAGAAAATAGCTGGAAAAATGGGGCGAAAGAATGTAACTTTTATACTCTACATAATCATGAACATGCTAGGTATTTAATTTCTAATATTCACGAGATATTTATGAGGTCTGATTTCTCGATATACTTAAATTCAAAAGAGGCTTTTAGATTATTTGCAGCATGTTTCCTTCATGATTTAGGAATGCTAAGTTCTCCAGACAGTAAAAGACTAGTAGACTACACAAAACCAGATGTAACCAATTTAATATCTAATATAGGGAAAATAATTAATAACCCTTTTTCAAAAGAAAAAGGTATTGACGGAAATCATCTAAAACTACCTTATATTTATGACATTCATACTGAAGTAGAAAAAATAAGGGAAGGTATTGTAAGAAAGGAACACCCAAATGTGTCAGAGAGAGAGTTGGTATCAGATTATCCAACATTACCTTTAACAGTTGCTGAAAGAAGAGATATTGGAATTATCAGTGCCGCCCATGGTGAATTAAAAAGCAATGTTAGCAAAATTAATGAGGTACTACATGATGGTAATCATCCTATAAGGTTAAAGTTATTATCACTTTTATTAAGACTGGCAGATTTATCTGACGTATCTAGAGAAAGAGTGAGACAAGAAATTCTCGAAAGAAATTTTAAAAGGATGGATGATATATCTATATTCCATTGGATTAAGCACTTAAGCGTAAATAGTTTAGAGATTAAAACTATTCGTAATGAAGATATCAAAGAACCAGTTATTGTTCAATTATCAATTATTCACAATTACTTACCAACAGGAAAAATTGAGAGTGAAAGATTAAAAAATAGATGTGGGCAAATGTGTAAATTAAATTTAGAAGATGATGGACTTACTGGAGGGGCTTTAAAGGGGTTCTTTGAGGAGGGGAAAAATTATATCGCTGAAGCTAATTGTGATTTCAAGTATTTTGATGGAGATAATTGTAATCTTACTTGTGCTTTTGTTAACGAGTCTTATAATTGGTTTTTCGCGGAAATAGTATATTTAAATATGTATTTAAAACAAAATAACATAAATGTACAATTTGATTTAAATGTAGTCTTGGATGAAAATGCAAATAAGGATTTTTATTTTGTTTACAATAGAAACGATAAGCACTCAGCACAAGAGTTTATGCACAAATTTTTCTAGGTGTTTCTATTCATTTCAATTGATTCATATTGTATTTAATAATGTCAGGGACTATATATATGAATCTGCATACTAAATTATTTGATTGTATTCTCTATTCATCATCTATAACCCTAAAATTATTACTGATTAGTATATCTTTTGGAGTATCTCAGAATTGAACTCCAATAATAGCATTCGATTTATTTCGGATGCTTTTTGTTCTTTAAAAGTTTTCTTTTGTTCATAATTATATCTTTAGAAAGTTAATAAAATCTATCTTTTATTTATCCGTTCTAATGAGTAAAACATTATCTCGTCCTTTAAGATGGTAATATTATTACTATCTTGAAGTGTCATTGTTTTGACAAGCTTTTCCTTTGTATTATTAGTAATTGGCAGAGGGGTTGAAACTTCCATTCTCCTTAGTCATTTTTTATTTCTAAATGGTATTATTTTTTCTGTACTTATCAGAAATGGGTTTTTGCAGATATTACTGCAGTGAAAGTAATCGTTTATAACCAAGGCTACATTTTATCGAAAGGAAGGTTAAGGAATATAAAATAAGCTAAGGGACTCCTAACGACTGATATGGGAAGTTTTCCACATATTCACTTGGGGTGTTTTGCAAAAATATAATACATAAGTTTGCAAGATTTAAATACAAACTAGTGCAATGAAAAGTGCAGACCTATAAATGATTTGACATGTAACCTTTACGGGCAAGTATAAGAGCCTCAAAGGCCATATATAACAATTTATCTGGCTGTGCCAAGAAAGGCTAACATGTCCACTTCTCCATGTAGTCGTGGCAATAACTATGTATTTCTGCTTGCAACTTTCTGTAATGTTTCTTTGCTACACCTTGCACTTTAATTTTGCATTTGGTATGTTATTGCATTTGCACAGAAAAAATTCTATTAAGTCTATAAGTAAAATGATTATAAAAGGAGATGTATATTCATCATTAAAATATTTAATATGCTAAAATATTAGGGATATGAATATAAATTTGAAAGCAAGGTGTATATATGCAATTAAATGAAAATATTAGAAAACTTGCTATTGAAATTATTGCTAATTTAGTATTTATAAAGAATCAAATGTATGAACAGATATTAAAACCTGCAGGAATAAAAAAGGAACAATTTGTAAGGTTAAAAACTTTTAGAAACGCAGATGGAAGGCTTTGTACGAAAAGAGAAATTGGTGTGATGTTATTAGAAGAATTCGATATTACAGTAGAAGAGCAGAAGTTTGTTAAAACTGTTATTGAAATTGCTGCTAGTTGGAATAAATTTCATTTAGCTGAAAATGAATATACTGCTAGAGGAACTGTTCAAAAGGCTAGGGAAGTTCTAAATACAATAGAAATAATGGAGGCCAAAGAAGCACAATTATTTGAAGAAGAAAAAAAGCGGGAGAAGTTAAGGATTGAAGAATTAAAAAGAATAGCAAGGCTCGACCAGAAATTAGAGATACAAAAGCAATCTAAGTTATTATTATTAATGTTCGATGAAATGGCTAGGATGGAAAATAATGCACAAAAGAAAGGATATTTGCTAGAGCAATTAATAAATATGTTATTTCAGCTATATGATATTGCTCTACTAGAAAGTTTCAGGAGAAATAATGGGGGGGAACAGATTGACGGAGCATTTAAACTTGACGGTTGGCATTACATAGTTGAAATGAAATGGACAAAACAACTTACAGATATGAGTCAATTAGATTCATTATATGGTAAGGTTGCACGTTCTGGAAAACAGACAATGGGGTTATTTATCTCTATAAATGGATGGTCTACTAAAGTAGTTCCATTAATGAAACAAAGTCCAGATAAATCTATATTCTTAATGGATGGTTATGATTTAAGAGTTGTTTTATCTGGCGAAGTAGATTTGATTGAGTTATTACAAAAAAAAATTGCTAAGTTTAATTTACTGTCTGAGCCATATATTGGTGTTAATGGTATTAAATAAATTATGTGAAGTATAAATAGGAATAAATATGTGTAATTATTCTTTCATAAGTTCATCTAAATCATAAGGTTGCACAAGTAAGTTTACACATTTATTTAAGGAATAATTTACTAAAGAAAGTAATTTAGGGAACGGAAGAAATTATTGTTTAAAGCTAGTAGATACGAGAATACCTAATTTGGATTATTAGGGTTCAATAACAAGTTTGATATTATTAAAAACCTATCTTCTTTTTGGAGGTAGGTTTATTTATGAAACCCTATATTATTATCTGGAGGTTGGAAGCAAACTATTTGGAATAAAAATATGGATGAACTAAGAATATCATGTGGAACTAAAAGAGAAATCAAGAAATTACAAATGGCTAAGTATAATCATGCACTAGAATTATTAAATTATAGAAACAATAAGGTATTTGAGACAAAATAGTAAGAAATATTGCAATACTGGCATTAGTAGAGTATCGAGTAACTTTGTATTGAGCAGTATAGGAGGATAATTGTAAAGTTTGTATAAAAGATGCAGGGAATTAAGATTGGAGTGCATAATAAATTGTTTATTTTAGATTAACGAATACTTTAATAAAGAGACTACCTAGCATTTTAATCATTCGTATTGTAATTTATTGGTTAAATATGTGATAATATTACCAAGAGTAAGCGTTAGATAGAAGTGGAAATATTACTATGCTATTAAGTGATAATAACCTTGATTAATATTAAACATACATACACTTTTGCTACGTTGTTGAAAATGGTAAACTGTATGCGTAAAGTAGTTAGGAAAGTGTGATTTTGTATGAATTATATTTATTTAAATAGGTTTTTTAGCAAGAAGTTTTTGATAGATGCTTTATTTTCAGATGTATTTAATGCAAAAGGATTTAATCTAGAGTTAAATAAAAATTATGAAATTCTGTCCAAAGGGTATCGAAACGAGTTTTTCTTTAAGAATACTTTATTCAATAAGTTAGTACTTGGAAAGTATAGCTTAAGAACTACTTCTGCTTTTAGTGAAGTAAATGTTGGTAAGTCAAAGGCGGATTTTGTCTTAATTAATCACAATATAGGGAAAGTTTATGAAATTAAAACTGACCTAGATAATCTTGATAGATTAGCTTATCAATTAGAGGATTACTCGAAAGCGTTTAGCGAAGTATATGTTGTTACTTCTGAAAAAAATTATTATCCAGTCTACAAAGTAGTAAAAGAATCAAATCCAGAAGTTGGGATTATCGTTTTAACAGACAAAGTTAGCTTAAGTGTAAGGAAAGAAGCTATTCAAAATGATTGTAAGCTAGAACATGAAATACTATTTAAGTTATTGAGAAAAAAAGAGTATGAACAAATTCTTTTGTTGAAATTCGGACGCTTACCCGATGTTAAACCTGTGCATTACTTTAAAACATCACTTGATTGGTTCAAGACGATTAATATAAAGGAAGCACAAAGGCTAGTAATTAATCAGTTAAGACTGAGGATTGATGTTAATTCAGAAGGTATGGTTATTTTAAAGAAATTACCTATGCAAATTAGATGGCTAGTCTATACGAGTAATTTTAAGTTTGAAGAGCTACTTAAGATATCTGAAAGATTGAATATACATTAGGAGGAGAAGAAATGTATTTTCCGATTATTAGAGGAAGACAATATGATTTATTGGCTCTTAGAGAACTACAGACTAAAGAACTTTTAAGTTCTAAAATTATACCAATTATAGAGCCAATAAAATTAAGTTCTACATTAGTTTCCACAGTTAAAGTATTTGAGGAGAAGCAACGAAATTTAATTATTGTATCAAACCCTAAAGTAGGCTCATTTAAAGGTGAAATTGAATTACCTAGTGTTTATCAGCAATATAAAGAATTAATGTTAAGTGATTCAATAATAATTGGGCATTATTTAAATAAGGGGTCAGCTAGTCAATTAAAGGAATTGGAACAAGAATTTAATGTGAATTTAGAAGAGATAGCGATTATTCAAAGTGAAAGAAAGTCCGTTCCTATATATAAAGAGATTTTTACAGATATAAAGCCATGTTACAATATAATTCCTTTGGATAATTCTTTTAGAAGGCAACTGAATGGTCACCAATTAGTCGGATTCGACGATAAATTTAATAAACTTTCTAGAAACGCTGACTACTTGGAACAAGAAAATGAGTTTTTTTCAGAGGAACATCTTTTTTTCAGAGATGAAGGTTATATTGGATTTTCAGATTTTTCTGTTGTTGGAGAAGAGTATAGCGAAAGTGGTTTTGCTCCGTATGCAGTAGCAATTCATATTGTTTACCCAAATTCGGAAAATGCTCTGGAAGTAATGCATTTTGTTTCAGACTCTAACGATGATACGAGTGACCCAGCTGGAAAATTTTCAGAAGCTTTAGAAAAGATGATTGAGTGGTATCAACAATTTATCTCGGATGATAGAATGAATACTTTAGCTATGCAATGTTTTGTTAAGCATTCTGAAGATGGTACTTATCCAGGTTTACCAACTCTCAAGAAGTTATCTATCATGCATCACTTGGAATTAATCGGTAGATTACTAGACTAGGAGGTGCAATAAGTGAATTGTTGTGTCAGATGCTTCATGTCGACTGAAATAAAAAGTATTATAAAAAGTCTAGGCAATCTAGGAGATTGCCATTTTTGTAATAGCAGTAATGTTTATGTATATAGTCTATATAAAGATAGTGGCTTGGATGATTTGTTCAATGATATTTTAGGCATTTTTAAATTGGGAACAGATTTAATTGCAGATGGTTTCTCACAATACAAACTTATTAGTATAAAAGATGAATTTGAAAGAAATTGGAATATTTTCAACAATTTTGATGGAAGTAAAATACATCTGTTTTTAGCTTCTCTTCTAGAAAAAAACCATCCAGATAAGCTTCAGTTTTTAAATAACCAAGTTGGCATTATAGAATGGATGAATAGTAGTTATCTTGAGAAGAAGTCAGTATTAAAAGGATATTCTTGGAAGGAATTTGTACACTATATTAAGCATGAAAATAGATTTCACTCGAATCATATCAATTATGAGGTAATGAATGAATATTTAAAAAGACTTACAACTAGTGTTGAAGATGAGACTTTTTATAGGGGAAGAATTTCAAATAATGAAGAATTAGATATTGAAGAGATGGGCGCACCTCCACCTTTATACGCAACAGCGGGAAGGGCTAATTCTGAAGGAATTAGTCATTTATATTTAGCCAACGATAGAGGAACTGTAATTAGTGAGATTCGTCCAAGTATTAGTGATACGGTTTTTATAGGTAAATTTCCAATCAGGCAAGAACTAAAGGTTGTTGATTTTAGATTACTGAAAAACATAGATGTATTTAGATTTACTGACCCTACAATGTATGCAATAAACTTAGATATATTTAATGAAATGATTAAAGCGATATCTAAACCAGTTCGTAGTGGGGATAGTAAATTAGATTATTTGCCTACACAATTTATAGTAGATTATATAAAAAGCCTTAATGAAACTGAAGCAGCAGGCTATCATGGTATAGTATTTGAAAGTACATTAAGTACAAATGGGTATAATTTGATGGTATTTGACCCTAAGCTTTTAAACTGTACAAGGATAGAAAAAAGAACAATTGAAACTTTAGCCTATACTTATCCTGAATGTGTATGAAAAATCTGCATTCTCAAAAAGTAATCCTTTAAAGGTAAATCAATAAAAGTGATAAGTCAAAATTCTAACCTGAATTTGTTTATACTTTGAATGGATTGTCATGTTGGATTGTGAATTTAATATCTTGAACATTGTGAATTCTATAAAAATAAAATAAATCTAAGACACTTAACTGAGTGTCTTTTTTGATTTAATAGTAAGGCTAATATCACTAAAATTTCAAATTAAAAACAGACCTTTCTTATACCTATACTGATTCCATAATCAGAGTAAAAATAGTAAAGTTTAAAAGACACGATTTTCCTATACAATGACTTTCAATATTATCTAAATTGTAATATAATAAATGTAATAAATGTTTTATTATAACCCTACAAATACATATGAGATGAAAAAATTTATTTTCTAAAACACGAACATTTTCCTTTTTAAAAGAGATTTATATAAGTATTTCCGAATAATGGAGCAGAGGAAACATCGATTCCATCTCCACATTGTTCGGCTACACTGTCAGCATGTCTAAAGCAAAACCGACGAACTCAGAATTTATCGCGATTGTGGCAGATAAGCTGAGATTGGAACATAAGGCTTCTTAAAGAAGCGGATTTGTTTATAACTAAGTTTTGTTTTGATTAGGATTATTTGTAAAAGCACTTCCTGGTTATTGAGTTTGTAATGAACTTAATAAACAGGAAGTGCTTTTTTCTTTATTCGGATTATAATAGTAAGCAATATATTGGTAGTTGATAATATACCAAGCATTGGGTATATGTACTATCTTTCCATCCCATAAAAAAAACGGCTTTAATAGCCGTTAATTGCAGTAACCGTATTAATATCATTTACTTAATGCAGGTAAATATTTTTTATCCATTTTTACGGCAATAATTGCTAAGAACTTCTGTACAGTCATACTTTCCTCTGCTTTTGTGTACCAAGATAACTTGGAGCCATAATCTTCCCCATCATAATTTACGCTGCGGGGCGTATAGCTTTTCAATTTAGATGTTTCGGTGTAATCAAAATCAATAATTAAAAACTTGCCGTCTTGTGTTTCCATTTTAACAACATATCTAGGACGTACGTAGTCAGGCTTGTACTTTGTCCCTATAATTTTAGCTTTAGTTCTCATAATGATCTCCTTTATCGGGATTAACACCTACCACAAGTAATAGTAGAGAAACAAGAAATTTACTAAAATTATTTAAAGTGCTTATGGACAAGCATACCACAGTAAATTAAATAAGTATATGTAAGGCGAACAATGGCTCTTGTTAGTAAAGCAATTATAACTATACATATAGTAGATCTTTGTCCCATTCATAAATAGAATGTTTAAAATGGATAGGACAAGCTCTTAAAGTCACTTTCCGTTTTTTATGCGATTTTAAGCATTTACGCTTCCTAAAATAAGATCGAGAAACCTCTTTGCTTTCATTAGCAAGGAGGTTTTTATTTTGACAAAACAACGTAATATTCAGCCGGAAAATACTTATGTAAGTAAAAAAAGTAAAAAAAGAGACCGTTGTTTGAAACGGTCTTTCAAGCTGGACAGAATCACATCCATTTTTTTGCCCATAATTCTACTACATCCAATGCTTTGCCTAGTTCATGGCCTTTTTTTGTTAAGGAATATTCGGTGCGTATCGGTCTTTCTGTAATAACATTGCGAATGACGATGCCGTGATGCTCTAGGTCCTTAATTCGTTCATTAAGCATACGTTTGCTGAGATCTGGAATAAAGCTGTGAATTTCGCTGAATCGCTTCGGCTCATCCATCAGTGCATGGATAATAAGGCCAGTCCATTTCTTGCTGATGAATTGGTACAGCTTCTCCACCTTTTCGCTTAAATTGCGCGGAGTCTTTTCTTCGCTCATTTCATTCATCCTCATTTTTTTAGTTATTAATGATAACCAATATATTATAAATAACATAGTTAAATAATTAAAAAAATCACCCTTACTTACATAATATCATATAAAGCGGTTTCATTAAATTGGTTTGTGACAATTCTGTGGCAGAGACCGTTGACGAAGAAAAAATAGGGGAGTAATATCTGTAACGTAAATTAACCAGTTAACTTTAAGTAACCAAGTTGAAGGAAGAAGGAATAGAAGATGAGCAAAGTTATTTTCTTAGAAAAAGACGGTTCCATTCATACAGCATTAAAAGGTAAAGATGTTTTAGCAAATCCATTGCTGAACAAAGGAGTTGCCTTTACAGAAAAAGAAAGAGAGGAGCTTGCCTTAAACGGTATCTTGCCTCCGGCTGTGTTGACTCTTGAAGAGCAAGTGCAAAGAGCGTATGAGCAATTCACATCAAAGTCGACTAATTTAGAGAAAAACAATTCATTAAATGATTTGTTTAATCGTAATGTCGTTTTATATTACAGACTTTTGACAGATCATTTAAGTGAAATGCTGCCAATCGTTTACACACCAACTGTTGGTCAATCTATCCAAGAATACAGCCATGAATACCATCGTCCAGGTGGAGTTTACCTATCTATTAATGATTTAGACGGTATTGAGCAAGCTCTTGCAAATACAGGTGCTTCATCAGACGATATCGATTTAATCGTAGCAACTGACTCTGAGAGCATTTTAGGTATTGGTGACTGGGGTGTTGGCGGTATCAATATTGCAATCGGAAAATTAGCTGTTTATACGGCTGCAGCTGGTATCCATCCTAAACGTGTATTACCAGTAGTGCTTGATGCAGGTACAAATAATGAAAAACTAATTAACGACCCATTATATATCGGTAACCGTCATGAAAGAATTCGCGGTGAAAAATATAATCAATTCATTGATGCATATATCGAAAAATCCCTTGAAATGTTCCCGAATGCATTGCTGCACTGGGAGGATTTCGGTAATGTAAATGCGCGTCATATTATTGAAAAATATAAAGATAAAGTTTTAACATTCAATGATGATATTCAAGGTACAGGTGCTGTTACTTTGGCAGGTATACTTTCTGGTCTCAAAATCAAAAATGAATCATTGAAGGACCAACGCATATTAGTATTTGGACCAGGAGCTGCAGGTATTGGAAACGCAGACCAAATGAAAGATACGATGGTTCTTGAAGGTTTGACAGAGGAAGAAGCCTGTGCAAGATTCTGGGCTGTAGATCACAGAGGACTTTTAACAGATGGAATGGATGGAATTTTAAGCTTCCAAAAACCATATGTACGCACTGAAGCTGAAGTTGCTGACTGGGAAAGAGAAAATGGCATCATTACATTGATGGAAACAGTTAAACATGTGAAGCCAACTATTTTAATTGGTACTTCAGGTGTTGCTGGTGCATTCACAGAAGCAATTGTGAAAGAAATGGCTAAACATGTGGAGCGTCCAATTATTATGCCAATGTCCAATCCAACTCATCTTGCAGAAGCAGTTCCTGCAGATTTGATTGAATGGACAGACGGTAAAGCGCTAATCGCAACTGGAAGCCCATTTGAACCTGTTGAATATAAAGGTATAAGCTACGAAATTGGTCAATCCAATAATGCTTTCGTATTCCCAGGTCTTGGTCTTGGTTCTATTGTAGTTAAATCAAAATTAATCACAGACAGCATGTTTATTGCTTCTGCTGATGCAGTTGCGAAGCTTTGCGATACAAATAAAGAAGGAGCTTCCTTGCTTCCAAGCATTTCTCAGCTTCGTGAAGTGTCCTATGAAGTAGCGGTTGCTGTTGCTAAAGCAGCGATTGCAGACGGTGTCGCACAAAACGTACCTGCAAATGTAGAGGAAGCAGTGAAGGATGCTATGTGGTATCCAGTATATAAAGATATCGAAGTACTATAAGGATAAAGTTTTCAAGAAATAAGGCTTTAAAAAGGCGGCTTTTAATCATAGATAATGGATTAAAAGTCGGGCTTATTGCCTTTTAGAGCAGTCTCACTTATTTTTTGAAGGAATAAAAACCTACTTAACTAATAGGTAAAGTAATAGTTTAATGAGCGTATTATAAACACGCTATAATTTGGGGGATTTGAATTATGGGTATAGGTCAAATATTTATTATATTAATACCAATTTTCTTTGTCATTATTTTAGGATACTTGGCAGGATATTTTAAGAAGTTTGATGCAGCATCATCTAAAGGTCTGAACACACTTGTTACTAAGTTTGCGTTGCCTGCACATTTATTTGTTGGAATTACAACAACTTCCAAACAAACTTTAATTGATAAATGGCCGTTCTTTGTAACGATGTTCATTGGAATTATCGGCTTCTATGTTGTTCTTTTACTGATTTCACGTTTTGTATTTAAAACATCTACAACTCCTGCATCTATGTTTTCGTTAAATTCTACGCAGCCATCATTTGCATTTATGGGTATCCCTGTACTAGGAAGCATCTTTGGTGCAGATGCAGTTGCAATTCCTATTGCGATTACTGGTGTAGTAGTTAATGCGCTTCTTGATCCTTTGGCTAGTATTATCGGTACAATTGGCCAGTCAAGTGCCAATGCGAAGGAAAAGGGACAAAGCTTATGGAAAGTAACGATTTCTTCTATCCTGCATGGATTGTCTGAACCACTTGCATGTGTACCGTTGCTTGGTGTCGTTTTAATTCTTTGCGGTTTCCATTCTCCAGACATATTGGCAGACAGCTTAGACGAAATTGGTTCCATCACTTCAGGTGCTGCTTTGTTTGCAATTGGTGTAACAATCGGTATCCGTAATATTAAGTTTAGTAAAATTGCCATCGGTATTGCTTTCATTAAAGCGATCATTCATCCACTAGCGATGGTTCTGATTGCTCTTATGATGGGATTATCTAAAACAGATATGACAAATGCAATCCTATTGGTTGCTTTCCCAGGATCAGCAGTTGCTGCCATGATTGCAACTAGATTTGAGACATTGGAAGCTGAAACAGCATCCTCCTTTGTCCTGAGTGCTATCCTGTCCTTAATTACACTACCAATCTTCTTGTCTTTATTAATGTAACGATAAACAAAAGTGGCAGGGACATTAGTGTAAAAGCTCTAAGTCGAAGAGGCTAGGACATAAGTAAGTGAACCAGCGTAAAGACCGAACTACTTAATCAACTATTGATTAAATAGTTCGGTTTTTTGTTTCTAGTTTAAATACAAAAAATTAGAAATTTTAGTGGAATGGAGCGGAGGCCACTCGACTCCTGCGGGAAATAGAGGAAAGGCTTAGACCCCGCAGGCGAAGACGAGGAGGCTAAGCTTCCTCCCCGCGGAAAGCGAGTGGGTGCAGCGCAATGAAACGAACTAACTTTAACTCAAAATTCTATTTAGACACAACCTTCATTTTTTAAATTTAGTTGTAATTTCAATTATTCGTGTTTAGAAAGCTTATCTTTTGTTTTGTCCCAGCCTCTTTTTTATTTACTATGCTTTGTTTAAACCAATAATAGAACAACCTTACTGAAAGGGAGCGGAGGCCACTCGACTCCAGTGGGGGAAATAGAGACGATTTAGACCGCGCACGCCCTCGAGGAGGCTCTCCCTGCGGACTCCTCGAGGACGTGCGCGCTATGAACCGAACATAGTTTCAAGGGTTATATTATTTATAAACAAACGGTCCTATATTTATTAGATGAAATTATTATTCGTATTGAGATAGGTGAATTTTATTTTATCTTAGCCTCTTGTTATCGATTTTTTATAGCTAATTTGATTAAAAATGTAAATTTTTTTAAGCTTTTTGTAAACTTTGGTGGAAAAGTTTGCTTTCGGATGTTTAACCTGTTACTATAAAGGAGACTTATTTTTGTTCGAAGTATATAGTTAGGAAAACATTCTTTATTATTATGTAGAGCAAGGATAGTAATACATAGTGTGTGAAACACTTAGGAGGAAACAAAAATGGCTACAGGTAAAGTAAAATGGTTCAACGCTGAAAAAGGATTTGGTTTCATCGAAACTTCAGAAGGACAAGATGTATTCGTACATTTCAGTGCAATTCAATCTGAAGGTTTCAAAACTTTGGATGAAGGACAAGAAGTTTCTTTTGACATAGAAGAAGGACAACGTGGCCCACAAGCTGCTAACGTTACTAAAGCTTAATTAACTTCAACAAAAAAAGACTCTAACTTCTGTTAGAGTCTTTTTTACTACAATTTGAGTCTATATTATTCTAGTTTAGGAGTGTGTACCCATGACATTGATATTCGCCCATAGAGGTTATTCTGCGCGTTTTCCTGAAAATACAATGAGAGCGTTTATAGAGGCAGAAGGGACTTTAGCAAACGGGATAGAATTGGATGTTCAACTGACAAAGGACGGCGAGATAGTCGTTATTCATGATGAAACAGTGGATCGTACGACAAATGGAACTGGATATGTAGTAGACTATAATTATTCTGATTTAAGAAAATTACAAGCTTCCTATAAATTCACAGAAAGTAATGTGCAAATACCCTCATTAAAAGAGGTGTTTGAATGGATGCAAAGCAACAACTTATTATGCAATATTGAATTTAAAAATAATAATGTCCCTTATGAAGGGCTGGAAGAGAAAACAATCGCACTTATAAGAGAATTTGGGTTAAGTGACAGAATTATTTTTTCATCCTTTAATCACTATAGTATGGTTCACAGCTACCGGATTGCGCCTGACATAGAGACAGCGGTACTTATGTCTGATAGGATATATCAGCCGTGGATTTACGCTGGGGCCATTAAAGCAAAAGGAATTCATCCTAATTATAAAAGGATTACTCTTTCTATGGTGAAGCAGGCTGAAGCAAATGGCATCCATGTTAGACCATATACAGTGAACGATCCTAAAAAGATGAAAGAATTCATTCAAGCAGGCATTTCAGCAATCATTACAGATGAACCGGTAGAAGCCAGGAATATACTCGAAGCCCGCTAATAGAAGTGCGAACCTGTAAAAAGTTGCAGGTTCTTTTTATTTTTATTAATGTAAGCGTTCTATAAGGAGTAGTTGTCTGAATAAATAAATATTAAGAAAAAATTTGCATGGATTTGCAAAAGTGTTTATAGTATAGATATGAAATAAATTGCACGGTAGAAAATATGATGATGCAAAAAGTGAGGTTTTGCAATGGATCTGTCTTATCAATCAATAGAGCAATCCATCTTTCAGGAATTAAAAGAAGCTGTCATCCTGATTGATAAACACGGAAAAATCGTTTGCTATAACCAACAGGCTAAAGTTGTTGCCCAAAGTCAGCACAACCGGGAATTATCTATGCATGCACATATACTTGACGTATTTCCAAAAAGTGAACTGATGAGAGTTCTGCAAACAAAAAAGGCGGAAATAAGAAAATTGTTTCGTCTAAATGACAAGCTGTCTGTTCACGTATCTCGTTTTCCACTTTTAGATAATGCTGGGGAACTGCTCGGAGCAGCCGCTATCATTCAACAGGACGGAGCTTCTGCAGAAACCAACTGGCAGATCGATGAATACATACAAGAAGGAATGCAGACAGTTTTGCAAAATACATCACAGGCTTTTGTGATTTTGAATGAGCACGGATTTACTATTTTGCAAAATCCTGCACACGAGAAATTTTTGCTCACGCTGCAAAAAGACAGTGCAGCAGAAGCTGTTTGGAAACAGAAGCTAGAAGAGGTGTGTAAGAAGACACTTCAAACAAGACGAATGGTCGAAGAGAAAATTAGGGGCGAATCAATAGAAGGCAGCGTTAAATGTCTTCCTAACTTGATAGATGGTGTGCTAAAGGGCTGTATACTGTTCATTGACCACAATTTGGAGCAAGCGGAGCTAAGGAAAAAACTAGAGCAATCAAGAAGAATCATTCGCGCACTGGAAACGCAAAGCCGATTCAAGGATTTTACGATAAACTCTGCGAGAATGAAAATGGCGGTCCAGCAAGGGAAAATTGCTGCAGATATGGATTATCCCGTTTTTTTGAGAGGGGCTGCAGGAACTGGCAAGAAGATGCTTGCAAATGCCATTCATAATGACGGAAAAAGAAAATATCAAGCATTTACTGTTGTTGATTGTTTGAAGGATGAGGAAAAGCTTGCAGACTATTTGGGCAGGATGAGTAGTAAGGATATTTCCATTCATCCGCAAGGAACCGTATATTTTAAAAATATTACAGCACTACCCTTGACCCAACAAATGCAGCTGCATCAAATTGTGCTTAACAGTCAGGAAAATGCCGCTGTCTACCGTTTGATTGTTTCCTCTGATGTAAATGTAGAAACAGCTATGATAGAAGGTGCCTTCCAGAAAGAGCTTTATTATGACCTGTTGCAAACAAGCATCCATATACCAGCATTAAAAGAAAGAAAAGAAGACATCGCTCCACTTGTGGAAGAGTGGATTCAGATTGGCAATGAGGAATATGGAAGCTGTATAACGTCCATTGACCCAGCGGCAATGGAAGTGCTGCAAAATTTTCCTTACAATAATAATTTCAAAGAATTGCGGGCAAGTTTAGAGCATTCACTTGCAAAATTAGATAGAGGGACCACTACATTAAGTGTTAGTCATCTTGCTTTTTTTGCAAATGCTACGAACAACCAAGAAGAAAGTAATCCTGAAACTGGAGATAAGCCTCTTTCTGAGCTGGTTGAAGAATATGAAAAGGTCATTATAAAAAAGACAATGGCGGCGCTTGATGGTAATAAGACACTCACTGCAAAAAAATTAGGCTTATCTGTACGGAATTTATATTATAAATTGGAAAAATATCAATTGAACTAGCTGCTTATAAAAAGGGAGGATTGTCAAAGATGAAGAAAAAATATCGCATATTAATCATAAACCCGAAAGCAGATGCAACGGCCATTGCATTATATGAGAATGAAGTACCCATCTTTGAACAATCTATCATACAGGAGGATACAAAAGGTTATTCTGCTGTCTCGCTTCAAGCACCAGACAGGACCAAGAAAATTCTTGATTTTCTTTTGTCAGAAGGCATTAACCTATCCAAGATTAATGCTGTTGCCGGAAGAGGCGGGCTGTTAAAGCCGATAAAAGGCGGTACATACATGGTTAACAACGAAATGCTAGAAGACCTGAGAGCTGGTGAACGAGGAGAGCACGCCTCCAATTTAGGAGGAATTATTGCTGCAGACATTGCTAGTGGATTGAATATCCCGGCATTTATTGTTGACCCTGTTGTCGTTGATGAACTGGATGATGTTGCGAGGATATCGGGCTATCCGCTTATTTCAAGAAAAAGTGTATTTCATGCACTGAATCATAAAGCATGCGGAAGAAGAGCTGCCATGGAGCTTGGCAAGCGCTACGAGGACTGTCATTTTATTGTGGCGCATCTTGGCGATGGGATTACGATAGGAGCGCATAAGCAAGGCAGGGTCATTGACGTAAATAATGGATTGAATGGAGAAGGTCCTTTCAGTCCTGAAAGAGCAGGCAGCCTCCCACACGGAGATTTAATCGACCTTTGCTATTCAGGGAAGTACAGCTATAAGGAAATGAAAGAGCAATTGCTGTACCATGCAGGGATTTCAGGCTATTTAAATAAGAAGAATCTCAGCCAATTAGAGGAAGGCGTGAAGGATGGGAGCGAGCAGGATGAACTCATTTTCCGTGCGTTAGCGTATCAAGTAGCGAAGGAAATCGGGAGTGCGAGCACGGTCCTGTCAGGCCAAATTGACGCGATTATATTAACAGGGGTAATGGCATACAGCCATTTACTCGTTGATGAAATTGTGAAAAGAACAAATTGGATTGCAGATGTGTTTACATATCCAGGTGAAAATGACATGCAATCACTTGCGAACGGCTGTTTACGTGTACTTCGCGGTGAAGAGCAAGCAAAAGAATATACACATAAAGTTGGAAAACAGGAGAGTGAATTATATGGCTAATGAATATGATTTAGTTATTTTAGGCGGAGGTACTGGCGGCTATGTTGCCGCAATCCGCGCCTCCCAATTAGGTCTTAAAACAGCCATTGTGGAAAAAAGCAAGCTTGGCGGAACATGCCTGCATAATGGCTGTATTCCAAGCAAAGCATTATTGCGAAGTGCAGAAGTTTATGCCACTGCAAAAAAGGCGGAGGACTTTGGCGTACTTACGAGCGATGTGAGTCTTGACTTCGGAAAAGTTCAAGCGAGAAAGGCTGGGATTGTCCAAAAGCTTCATAGTGGTGTGCAATATTTAATGAAAAAAGGCAAAATAGACGTTTATGAAGGAAATGGAAGAATCCTCGGTCCATCGATCTTCTCACCAATACCAGGAACCATCTCGGTGGAGATGAATAATGGAGAAGAAAATGAAATGCTGCTTCCAAAAAACGTTATAGTTTCCACGGGCTCAAGACCAAATACACTGCCAGGACTAGACGTTGATGGAAAGTATGTTCTTAGTTCTGAGGAAGCATTGAAAATGGAGGAGCTTCCTAAATCCATTCTAATTGTTGGCGGCGGTGTTATTGGAGTGGAATGGGCTTCCATGCTTGCTGATTTTGATGTCGATGTTACGGTGATTGAATATAGTAACACCATTGTTCCTACCGAAGATAAAGAAATCAGCTTAGAGCTGAAAAAACAGCTGGAAAAGAAGGGTGTTAAGGTCGTTACAGGTGCTAAAGTACTGTCTGAGACATTAGAGAAAAAAGAGCAAGTTTCCATCCAAGCCGAAATCAAGGGCGAAAAGGTATTTTTTGCTGCTGAAAAGCTGCTTGTGTCGGTTGGCAGAATTGGTAATGTAGAAGGCATTGGGTTAGAGAATACAGATATTATTGTGAACAATAATAAAATAGAAGTTAATGACCATTTCCAGACAAAAGAATCTCATATTTACGCGATTGGTGATGTAATCGGTGGTCTGCAGCTTGCCCATGTTGCTTCCCACGAAGGATTAAAGGCTGTCGAGCATATTGCAGGATTGACACCAGAGCGTCTCGATTACCAAAAAATCGCTAAATGTATTTATACACATCCGGAGGTAGCAAGCATTGGCTATTCTGAGGAAGAGGCTATTGCTAAGGGCTTTGCTATTAAAAAAGGAAAGTTTTCCTTCCAAGCAATCGGTAAGGCATTAGTGCATGGCGAACAAGAAGGCTTTGTCAAAATAATCGCAGACCGCAAAACAGATGACATATTGGGTGTTCATATTATTGGTCCACATGCTACAGATATGATTTCAGAAGCGGCACTTGCGATGGTGCTTGATGCGGCTCCGTGGGAAATTGGAGCAACCATACATCCTCACCCGACATTGTCAGAAGCAATCGGAGAGGCTGCACTAGCAGTCGATGGAAAGGAGATACACGGATGATGCAAATAGTAGGAGATAATAAAGTAAGACAAGGAAATGTAGGAGGTATTAAAATGGTAGAAAAACGCCATTTACAGGCAGGTTTAACGGATGAGCAAGTACTTGAAATGTATAGATATATGCTGCTGGCACGCCGCATTGATGAAAGGATGTGGCTGTTAAATCGTTCAGGTAAAATTCCTTTTGTTGTTTCATGCCAAGGGCAAGAAGCAGCTCAAGTAGGTACAGCATTTGCTTTTGATAGAGCGAAAGATTATTCGTTGCCGTATTATCGTGATTTAGGAGTTGTGCTTGCATTCGGACAAACACCTAAGGAAATTATGCTACAAGGGTTTGCGAAGGCAGAGGACCCGAACTCAGGCGGCAGACAAATGCCAGGACATTTCGGACAAAAGAAAAACCGGATCGTGACTGGCTCTTCACCTGTAACAACACAGGTTCCGCATGCTGTTGGAATTGCGTTGGCAGGAAAAATCGAGAAAAAAGACTTTGTTACATATGTGAGCTTTGGAGAAGGATCTTCCAATCAAGGTGATTTCCATGAAGGAGCCAACTTTGCTGGAGTGCATAAACTCCCAGTCATTTTCGTTTGCGAAAATAATAAATATGCTATTTCTGTTCCAATCGAAAAGCAATTGGCTTGTGAAAATGTTTCTGACAGAGCAATCGGCTACGGCATGCCTGGTTATACAGTCGATGGTAACGATCCGATTGAAGTATACCGTGTCACAAAAGAAGCTGTTGACAGAGCAAGAAGAGGCGAAGGACCAACTTTGATTGAGACAGTATCATACCGCTTAACGCCTCACTCTTCTGATGATGATGATAGAGCATACAGAGGTCGTGAAGAAGTGGCAGAAGCAAAAGCGAAGGACCCTGTGATTACATTCAAGCAATATTTATTAGATACAGGCGTTCTGACAGAAGATATGGATAAAGAGCTTAATGCTGACATGATGCAAATTATTGATGATGCAACAGAATATGCAGAAAAAGCTCCATATGCAAAACCTGAAGATGCGATGAATTATGTGTACGGGAATTAAGGGGGAAAGAAATAATGGCAGTTATTTCATATATTGATGCAGTTACTATGGCCATCAGAGAAGAGATGGAAAGAGACGATAAGGTATTTATATTAGGTGAGGATGTTGGCGTTAAAGGCGGCGTATTTAAGGCAACAACCGGATTATATGAGCAGTTTGGTGAAGCAAGAGTCATTGATGCACCACTGGCAGAGTCTGCGATTGCAGGTGTTGGAATTGGTGCGGCAATGTATGGAATGAAGCCGATTGCTGAAATGCAGTTTGCTGATTTCATTATGCCTGCAGTTAACCAAATAGTCTCAGAGGCGGCAAAAATCCGCTATCGCTCGAACAATGACTGGACTTGTCCTATCGTTATTCGTGCACCATACGGCGGAGGTATCCATGGAGCTCTTTATCATTCTCAATCAGTGGAAGCGATGTTTGCGAACACGCCTGGTTTGAAAATTGTTATGCCTTCTACACCTTATGATGTAAAGGGACTATTAAAAGCAGCTGTCCGCGACCCAGATCCTGTATTGTTCTTTGAGCATAAACGTGCCTATCGTTTGATTAAAGGCGAAGTGCCGGAAGACGATTATGTGCTGCCGATCGGTAAGGCAGATGTGAAGCGCGAAGGCGAGGATATCACTGTCATTACATACGGATTATGTGTGCATTTTGCATTACAGGCAGCAGAAAAGCTTGCTGAAGACGGGATTTCTGCACATGTATTGGATTTACGCACTGTTTATCCGCTTGACCAAGAAGCAATTATTGAGGCTGCTTCCAAAACAGGAAAGGTACTTCTAATTACTGAGGACAACAAAGAAGGAAGTATCATTAGTGAAGTTGCAGCGATTATTGCTGAAAATTGCCTATTTGACTTAGATGCGCCGATTATGAGGCTTGCAGGTCCAGATGTCCCAGCAATGCCTTATGCGCCAACAATGGAAAAACACTTCATTATCAGCCCAGAAAAAGTCGAAAATGCAATGCGTAAGCTGGCAGAATTTTAATCGGCTAAGGATAAGGAGGGATACTATGTCCAGTGAAAAAATAACAATGCCAAAGCTTGGTGAAAGTGTAACAGAGGGAACAATCAGCAAATGGCTGGTTTCTGTCGGTGACACTGTCAAGAAGTATGAACCATTGGCTGAGGTAATGACAGATAAAGTAAATGCAGAAATACCATCATCCTTTACTGGTAGTGTAAAGGAGCTGATTGCAGGTGAAGGAGACACACTGCAGGTTGGTGAAGTCATCTGTATCCTTGATGTCGAAGGAGAAGAGGAAGTTACAGTAGTAACTGCAAGCAAGCAAAACGCTGAGAGAAGCAGCAAGGAGGAGAATTCTGTTTCTAATAAAGCCAGATATTCTCCAGCTGTGCTTCGTCTGTCACAAGAGGCGGGTCTTGACCTGAGCCAGATAAAAGGCACGGGAATGGGTGGAAGAATTACAAGGAAGGACGTCCAAGCTGCTATTAGCGGAGGACAGAAGCCACAGCAGGATTTACAAGTTCCTACAATAACAGCACCAGTCGTGAAAAAGGAACCGCAAACAGAGCCTGTCGTAACTCAAGCGCCTACCCAGCAAATGGAGCCAGTCGTGCAAATACAGGCCTCTCCTGGTGATGTGGAGATTCCGGTGACTGGTATCCGCAAGGCTATTGCGGCTAATATGAAAAAGAGCAAGCATGATATACCGCATGCATGGACAATGATTGAAGTGGATGCAACGAAGCTAGTGAATTACCGCAATGAAGTGAAGGATTCCTTCAAAAAGGACGAAGGCTATAATCTTACCTATTTTGCGTTCTTCGTTAAGGCAGTTGCCCAAACATTGAAGGAATTCCCGGAAATCAACTCAACATGGGCTGGCGATAAAATTATCCGCAAAAAGGATATTAATATCTCCATCGCTGTTGCAACAGAAGATGCTTTATACGTGCCAGTGATTAAAAATGCAGATGAAAAGTCGGTAAAAGGAATTGCCAGAGAGATTACAGAGCTTGCCGCTAAAGCAAGAAAAGGTACATTGCAGCTTCACGAAATGGAAGGCGGCACCTTTACTGTCAATAATACTGGCTCATTCGGCTCTGTTCAGTCAATGGGGATTATCAATCATCCGCAAGCAGCCATTTTACAAGTAGAATCCATTGTCAAAAGACCTGTTATCAAGGACGGCATGATTGCGATTAGTGATATGGTAAATCTATGCATGTCACTTGACCACCGCGTACTTGACGGGTTGGTGTGCGGAAGATTTATGCAGCGCCTGAAGGAAAGAATTGAAAACACAACAAAAGAATCAACGCCAATCTATTAATGGGATGTAATCTTATTAATTGAAAGTTACATGTCAATTGATAATAATAAGATATGATGAGTGATTTGGACAATTATGTTCTAAACAAATATATCAGAGGGGGCAAAATAATGAATATCGATTTCAATTTATTCATGAACGATGTTGTTCGCCAAGCACGCCAAGACATGGAAGAAGCAGGTTATACAGAGCTAACTACACCTGAATCAGTGGATGAGGCATTCGCTAAAAAAGGAACAACATTAGTGTTGGTCAATTCTGTTTGCGGATGTGCAGGAGGCATTGCCCGTCCAGCTGCAGGATATTCGTTGCATTATAAAAAGAAACCAGATCATTTAGTGACAGTATTCGCAGGTCAGGATAAGGAAGCAACAGAAAAAGCAAGATCCTACTTCACAGGATATCCGCCATCCTCGCCATCCTTCGCCTTATTAAAGGATGGGCAAATCGTAAAAATGGTAGAGCGCCATGAAATCGAAGGACATGATCCAATGGAAGTAGTTGGCAAGCTGCAGCATGCATTTGAAGAATATTGTGACGAAGTATAAGTTCGGGAACAATAGGACAAAAAAAGCAGAGGAGAAATCCTCTGTTTTTTTCTTTGGAAACTTTTTCAGAAAAATAGTTCTATTCTATCTATCAGAAATTTATTTTTTTAATGAATTTGTATAAAGTGTATTGAATAATTATAAGTTTGTGTTAAAATTCATATAGTTGTATGAATATAAATCTCATGAGAACAGAAAATCATCGCGAAAAATACATCATTATGATTATAGGGGGAAAACTTTAATGAAGAAACTAATGGCACTTATGCTTTTAATGATAGCAATTCTAGCAGGTTGTGGTACTAGCTCAGACAGTGAGGGATCTGACAAGAAAGAGCTTATTATGGGAACATCTGCAGACTATCCTCCGTTTGAATACATCGATTCAGCGAAAAGTGAGGAAATCATCGGATTTGATATTGATTTAGCAAATGCACTTGGTGAAAAACTAGGCTATACAATTAAAGTGAAAGATTTTGATTTCAGCGGCTTGATTCCGGCAATCCAAGCAGGTCAAGTAGACTTGGTAATGTCAGGAATGTCACCAACTCCTGAAAGAAAAGAAAATGTTGATTTCAGTGATATTTACTATACGGCACAAGATTTAGTAATCACGAAAAAAGACAGCAATATTAACAGTGTAGAAGATTTAAAAGGTAAAACAATCGGCGTACAGCTTGCATCGATCCAAGAAGATGCTGCGAAAGAAATCGCAAAAAACGTGGATGTGAAAGTGGAAAACCGCGACCGTATCCCACAATTGGTTGAAGAAATTAAAGCTGGCAGATTCGATGCTGCAATCATTGAAGATGTGGTAGCACAAGGATACTTGAAAAAGGATGATTCTTTAAGCTCATTCACTGCTACAGAGGCAAATGATGATGCAGGTTCTGCAATCGCGTTCCCGAAAGACAGCTCAATGACAAAAGAGTTCAATACTGAATTGAATAAAATGAAAGAAAACGGCGAATTAGATAAGTTAATTGTTAAATGGTTTGGTAACTAATATAAATAAATAGCTTAAATAAGAAAAACGTTTAAAGAGGCACTCTTTAACGTTTTCTTATTTTTTGAAAGGATTGAGTCATAGAATGGAATTGGATTTTCAACAGTTTATTCCATCCCTTCCTTTTCTATTAAAAGGAATTACTGTTACATTAAAAATTGTGTTTGTTGCCGGGATTTTGGGCTTTGTATTAGGGATTGTTCTATCTATTTTAAAAATAAGCAAATTTCCAGTATTAAGCTGGATTGCTGATGCGTATACATCTATTTTCAGAGGAACACCGTTAGTTCTTCAATTAATGATTATTTATTACGGTACACCGCAAATTACTGGTGTGCAAATTGAACCGGCAGCTGCTGCCATTCTGTCATTTGGATTAAACTCCGCAGCATATATTTCTGAAATTATCCGTGCAGGTATTCTTGCTGTTGATAAAGGTCAGAAAGAAGCGGCACTTGCTCTTGGAGTTAACAACAGACAAGCTATGTTTGATTTAATCCTTCCACAAGCACTGAAAAACATCTTTCCAGCACTTATAAACGAAGCAGTATCTCTGACAAAAGAATCAGCGATTGTTACTGTTATTGGTGTTACGGATATTATGAGACGAGCTTATATAATGGGTGGAGACAAATTTTCCTACTTCGAACCATTATTGTTGGCAGGGGTAATTTATTATGTAATGGTAATGGTGCTGACATTGCTTGCGAAGGTTCTTGAAAGGAGAATGAGAAGAAGTGATTAATGTTCAACAATTGCATAAATCATTCGGTTCCTTACATGTCTTAAAAGGAATCTCAACAGAAATAAAAAAAGGCGAGGTTGTGACAATTATTGGACCATCTGGTTCTGGTAAATCCACTTTCCTGCGCTGCTTGAATTTATTAGAGGTGCCTACTGAGGGTAAAATTTTCATTGATAATGTGGAAGTTACTGCTAAGAAGGCTAACATTAAAAAAATGAGAGAAAATGTCGGTATGGTGTTTCAGCATTTTCATCTTTTCCCACATAAGACTGTTTTGCAAAACGTTACGTATGCACCAATTAAGGTAAAAGGCATCAGCAAATCAGATGCTGAAAAGCTTGGGATGGAATTGCTTACAAAAGTTGGCCTTGCTGAAAAAGCCAATGAATATCCTAGTCGTCTTTCAGGCGGGCAAAAACAAAGGGTAGCTATTGCCAGAGCACTTGCAATGAACCCTGAGGTGATTTTGTTCGATGAACCAACTTCAGCACTTGACCCTGAAATGGTTAAAGAAGTTCTGGAAGTAATGAAGTCTCTTGCGAATACAGGTATTACAATGTTGATTGTGACACATGAAATGGGCTTTGCAAGAGAGGCTGCAAGCAGAGTGCTGTTCCTTGACGAAGGATCAGTTGTTGAAGATGCACCACCTGCTGAGTTTTTCTCCAATCCAAAAAGCGCAAGAGCAAAAGAATTTCTGGAAAAAATGCTTTAATCCTAAAAGCTGTCTTGATTCAAGACAGCTTTTTTCCATCTTACAAAAACTGGTATAAAAACAAGATGCGGGCACACACTATAAACTAAAAAGGGTGAGTGTCATGCTAAAATTATTGGCATTTATGCTGCTGGGATTATCCCCGCTATGGCCTCTTGGAGATAATCCCCTGCCTGGAGATCCATTCCTTATCATCAATAAAAGTACAAACGAATTGACGCTAATTGATGATAATCGGGTGCAGACCGTTATTAGTGTCGCAACAGGAAAAAGGGAGGAGCTTACCCCAGAAGGCTTGTTCACCGTCACAGTAAAAGCGGAGAATCCTTATTACCGGAAGAAGAATATTATGGGCGGAGACTCAAAAAATCCACTTGGCACGAGATGGATTGGATTTGATGCGGAAGGAACAGATGGAAGAACATATGGAATTCACGGGACAAATAATCCTGCTTCCATTGGTCATTATGTGTCAGAAGGCTGCGTGAGAATGCAAAATGAGGTAATTGAATCCATTTATCAAACAGTACCACTTGGAACAAAAGTATTAATTACTGATTCGAAACAAGGTTCAGAAGCTCTAGCAATTGAATACGGAGCAATTAATCATGAATGAGTTAGATAATAAAAAAGCTGATTTTAGCCTAATAGCGCTAAAACCAGCTTTTTTTTAGAATAACATACCTATACCAATCAGCAAGGTTGATAATAACATGATGAAAATCATTAAGTAGACAACGAATTTCTGAAATTTTTTATTTCTCATAAATTCCTCCAATTACTCTCTCTATGTCCTTTTATTTTACTAGGAAAAGCATAAAGTAACAACTATAAAGAAATTTCCAACAAACTTAGAGATTATATTTCAAACATTTGCTACTTTAGGTGTATACTAATAAAGTGAGTACTTATTTGGAGGAACGAAATATGATTAATAATGAACGTTTATTGAACCAATTTTTGGAGCTTGTACAGGTTGATTCTGAAACAAAATATGAAAAAGAAATTTGTGCATTGCTTAAAAGTAAATTCGAGGCACTTGGATTAGACGTATTTGAAGATGATACGACAGCTGTAACTGGGCATGGTGCGGGGAACTTGATTTGTACCCTTCCAGGTACTGTTGAGGGAGCAGATCCGATTTATTTCACATCCCATATGGATACAGTAGTGCCAGGTGTTGGTATTAAGCCTTCCATTAAGGATGGGTATGTTGTAACAGACGGCACGACTATTTTGGGTGCTGACGATAAAGCAGGTCTTGCAGTTATGCTGGAGGTTATCACTGTTTTGAAAGAGCAGTCTATCCCGCATGGCACGATTCAGTTTGTTATAACAGTTGGGGAAGAGTCAGGTTTGGTTGGTGCAAAAGCTCTTGATCCATCATTGGTAAAGGCTAAATACGGCTATGCATTAGACAGTGATGGAAGCGTTGGGAATATTGTCGTTGCTGCACCAACACAAGCAAAGGTGAAAGCAACAATTCTTGGAAAAACAGCGCACGCCGGTGTAGCGCCTGAAAAGGGTATTTCCGCTATTACCATTGCATCAAAAGCGATTTCTAAGATGCCGCTTGGCAGAATAGACAGTGAGACAACAGCGAATATTGGACGATTTGAAGGCGGACAGCAAACAAACATCGTTTGTGACCATGTGGAAATATTAGCAGAAGCCCGTTCTTTGATTGGTGAGAAAATGGAAGCTCAAGTGGAAAAAATGAAGAATGCCTTTGAGTCTGCTGCTAAAGAAATGGGCGGCCAGGCGATTGTCGATGTTGAAGTGATGTATCCAGGCTTTAAGTTCGGTGAAGGCGACCATGTTGTTGAGGTTGCTCGTAAAGCTGCAGCGAAAATTGGCAGAAGCTGTGAGTTACAGCAAAGCGGTGGCGGAAGTGACGCTAATGTCATTTGTGGTTTTGGTATTCCTACAGTGAACCTTGCTGTTGGCTATGAGGAAATACATACAACAAATGAAAGAATGCCGATTGAAGAATTGAATAAATTGGCGGAAATGGTTGTAGCAATCATTGAGGAAGTTGCAGCAAGTAAATAATAGAGCAGAAGCACTTCCCCATTTATGGGGAAGTGCTTTTTTATTTGTATTACTATTCAGAAATAATAGGCGAAATATTGGAGGATAATTTCTTGCCCGTTTGCTTAAGCAGGAATTAGGCTTTTTTATAGAGGAAATCAATGAAAATTAGTATAATAATACTAGGTAGATTTCGAAATTATTGATTTTACATAAAAGTTTATAGAGAAAGCGGGAGAAAAACGAATGATAGAAGCTATAGATAAAGCCGTTATATTTCAAGTAGGAGCTGGAGAATACGCTATTTCCATTCAGGATGTTATATCCATTGAAAAAGAGGAAAATATAACTAGTGTTGCCCAGCTGCCATCATATGTAATTGGTATTACGAAGGTGAGAGATGAGCTTATTCCAGTGATTGATCTGGAAAATATCCTGTATAACAAAACATCAACATCATCAGAGCATAACAGACTTATTGTCATTAGACAGGAGGAGCTATCATTTGCTGTCCTTGTTCATGCAGCGAAAGAAATAATTGATGTGAAAGCCGAAATGGTCAAGCAAGCAGGCCTAACTGTTTACCAAAAGACAAGTTATTTTACTGGTGTTTTAAACTTAGAGGATCGCTTAATCATGATGATTGATCCGAAAATTTTACTTGATTCACTTGCAGGCATTAAGGATATCAAGGATTATATGAATAAACAGCCTGTGTAATAGATGAGGATTGGTGGGTGCTATGAAGGAGTTCTATCCGAAAAAAGGCAGAGTAATATTGCATGTTGATATGAACAGTTTTTATGCATCAGTAGAAATGGCATATGACCCTGAATTAAAAGGAAAACCACTTGCTATCGCTGGAAATGTGGAGGAACGAAAAGGGATTATCATCACTTGCAGCTATGAGGCCAGAAAATTTGGCGTGAAAACAACGATGCCTTTATGGGAAGCGAAAAAACTGTGTCCCAATATGATTATTAAGAAGCCGCAGTTTGACAGATATCGAACAGCTTCTGTTGCCATGTTTGATATTTTGCGTGAGTTTACTGACTTAGTTGAGCCTGTTTCAATTGATGAGGGTTATCTCGATATTACAGAGAGTTATAAACTTGGAACACCGTTAGAAATAGCGGAAACCATTCAAAAAAGAATATACGACAGACTCGATTTACCATGCAGTATTGGGATTGCTCCTAATAAATTTCTCGCAAAAATGGCGTCTGATTTTAAGAAACCAATGGGAATTACGGTTTTGCGGAAAAGAGATGTTCCTTCTGTGCTTTGGCCGCTTGCGGTGGAGGAAATGCACGGTATTGGTAAGAAGACAGGCGAAAAGCTCAGGAGCCAAGGGATTGAGACAATTAAGGCCCTTGCAGAGGCTGATTCTATCCAGCTGAAGGGATTGCTTGGTATCAATGGGCCACGGCTTAAGGATCGAGCAAACGGTTTTGATAACAGACATGTCGATCCGCAAAGTGCAAATGAATTTAAAAGTATCGGTAACTCGACGACACTTACTAAGGATACGTCAAACCAGCAGGAGCTATTTCTGACAATAGCTGAGCTGGCACACAAAGTCGCAACGCGCATGAAGCGCAAGAAAGTCCACACAAAGGGGATAAGCATTACAATCCGCTATAGTAACAGAAAGAACTTTTCAAAAAGCAAAAAGCTGAATAATCCACTTAAGTCAGAAAGTGATTTAATAGAGGTCAGTAAGGAATTATTTCTGCAGGGCTGGGATGGGAATCCTGTTAGACTGCTTGGTATTACTGCGACAGACTTAGTAGAAAACAACTATGTTGCCAAACAGCTAGACTTGTTTTCATTTGAGAAGGAAGCGGAAAAGGAACCGTTATGGAAAACGATTGAACAGCTGAAGGAGAAGTATGGCACGAAGATTATTGAACCTGCCTCTGAGCGAAATGGTATATCAAAATCTGATGAAGATGTTGGTACTCAAACAAGTTTTAACAAAGATTTCCTTCAAGGAAAGTAGTTTTTAAGATAATTTGCTTTTTGAGAAAATTTTTTTCAGAATTTCGATGAAAGTTTGTTGGGAATGAGCTAGAATAGTTGTATAAATAGTAGAATCTTGCTAAAGTAAAGTGAATTCAACTATAAAGCTAAGGATACATAGTTTAGAAGGGACGTTAAAAGATGACAAAACAGCAATTTGGGGTTATTGGTTTAGCAGTAATGGGTAAAAACCTTGCTATGAACATCGAGAGCAGAGGCTATACTGTTTCAGTATTCAACCGTTCTAAAGAAAAAACGGAAGAAATGCTGCAAGAAACAGAAGGCAAGAACATTTTCGGAACATACACAATGGAAGAGTTTGTGCAATCATTGGAAGTGCCTCGCAAAATCATGCTTATGGTTAAAGCAGGCCCAGCAACTGATGCTACAATCGAACAATTAAAGCCATTGCTTGATAAAGGCGACATTGTTATTGATGGAGGAAACACTTTCTTCGTAGATACACAACGACGCAACAAAGAATTAAGTGAGCTTGGAATCCACTTTATCGGTACAGGTGTATCCGGCGGAGAAGAGGGAGCTCTTAAAGGGCCATCTATCATGCCTGGTGGACAAAAAGAAGCTTATGAGCTTGTAGCTCCTATCTTCCAAGATATCTCCGCTAAAGTGAACGATGAGCCATGTACAACATACATCGGTCCAGACGGTGCTGGCCACTATGTAAAAATGGTTCATAACGGAATTGAATATGGAGATATGCAATTAATCTGTGAAGCATACTTCATCATGAAGCATGTTCTTGGCCTTGAAGCTCAAGAATTGCATGAAGTGTTTGCTGACTGGAACAAAGGCGAGCTTGACAGCTACTTGATCGAAATCACTGCAGATATCTTCACTAAAGTGGATGAAGAAACTGGTAAGCCACTAGTAGACTTGATCCTTGACACTGCAGGCCAAAAAGGTACTGGTAAATGGACAAGCCAAAGTGCATTAGACTTAGGTGTTCCGCTTCCAATGATTACTGAATCAGTATTTGCACGTTTCATTTCTGCAATGAAAGATGAGCGTACAAAAGCTAGCAAAGTATTGTCTGGACCAGAAATCAAAGCATTTACTGGCGATAAAGCAGCATACATTGAGTCTGTTCGCAAAGCGCTATACTTGAGCAAGATTGTTTCTTATGCGCAAGGTTTCGCGCAAATGAGAGCTGCATCTGAAGAGTATAACTGGGATCTTAACTACGGTGAGATTGCGATGATTTTCCGTGGAGGCTGCATTATCCGTGCACAATTCCTACAAAAAATCAAAGATGCTTATGACCGTGACCCAGAATTGAAAAACCTATTGCTTGATCCTTACTTCAGCGATATCACAGAGCAATACCAATCTGCTCTTCGCGAAGTAATTTCAGGTGCTGTATTAAACGGTATTCCTGTACCAAGCTTTGCTGCTGCACTAGCTTACTTTGACAGCTATCGTACAGAAACACTTCCAGCAAATCTTCTTCAAGCACAACGTGACTATTTCGGTGCACACACATACCAACGCACTGATAAAGAAGGCGTATTCCACACTAACTGGATGAAATAATAAGCTAAACAAAAAAACACCTATATGGTGTTTTTTTGTTTGCTTGCTTTTATACAAAGTCAATATCAATACATACAATTTCCGAACGGCTTCCTAATCGAATCGGAGGTCCCCAAAAGCCAAACCCAGATGATACAATTGCATGAAGCTGCTCCTTTTGTTTATAGCCCCAATCGAGTTCAAATACCCTTCTAGTAATGAAATGATTTGGTGCCATTTGACCTCTATGTGTATGGCCAGATAAGGATAAATCGATGCCCTCCTCCATTGCTTGCACTAACTCTGCAGGCTGGTGATCCATCATAATAACAGGAAAATCGGCAGGTTTTTGTTTCACCAGTTCCTTGATAGGCAAGCGCTTTGTATCTGTCTTATCCTTTCTGCCAATCAGGATAAACCGGTCATCTATTACTTCTGTCTCATCCATTAATATCTTTACACCGACACGATCCATTTCCTCCAAAAATTCCGGTATTTTATTGCCATAATATTCATGGTTTCCTAGCACGCCATAAATTCCTAACGGAGCAGTTAATTCCATCATTTTATCGCCCATTTTTTTACGGAGGAAAGGAATAGGGTCATCGTCAATAATATCTCCTGGAAAAAGAATAATATCTGGTGTCAGCCCATTGATTCGCTCAACAAGACGGTTTAAATGAGCATTGCCTGAAAGTGTGCCGAAATGCATATCTGATGCCATTGCTATTCTCAGCTTGCTTGGTTTTGCTGCTGTTTTAGGTATCATAAGCTCATATTGTTTGATAACAGGGGAGTATGCATTATAACTCCCGGCAATCAGTAAATAGGCAAATATTATAAAGGTGGCAATCCCGATCATAGCAATTGTTTTATCAGCATCTGTATATCTTGAAATAATGTATGCTATCAAGTCAGCTAATGGCAGGATAAGGACAGCATATTGAAGAAAACCGAGCCAGTAGGAACCGACAATTCGGAATAGGGGAATGGACCGAATGAGATGGCCGGCAAAATACGAATAAGCGACAATTAGCAGAATAGCTGTCAAAACAGGAACATATACACTCGGCAGCAATACCTTGAGCCATGTGAAGATATTCCAGCCAATATATAAAATAATTAAATTATATAGAAGAAACATGAGTAAGAACTGCAAGACTATTTTAGTTTTTCCCATAAAGCTTCGAAACTCCCATCATTTTGATAAGTACATAAAAACGTGAAATCGAGGATTTCACGTTTTTGATATTGTTATAATTATAATCAGCAAACATCTACTTCAAACTGGCTAAGTGGCCACCAGAAGAAGCCGTCTTTTTCAAGCAGTTCGTCTGATTCCTTCGGTCCCATGCTGCCAGCAGCATAGTTAGGGAAGTTTTCAGCAGTTGTGCTTGACCATGCTTGTGAGATTTTATCAACATAGCTCCAAGAAAGAGCTACCTCGTCCCAGTGGGTAAAGTTAGTTGCATCGCCATGAATGCTGTCATCAATCAGCTTTTCATATGCTTCAGGTGTATTGATGCTTGCAATGCCTGTGTTTGCATAGCTTAATTTAATTGGTGTAGCTTCCATATTTTGACCAGCTTTTTTAGCATTTAAATGCAAGGTAATGCCTTCTTCTGGCTGAATATGAATAACAAGCAAGTTTGGAGTAAGTGCTTGATCTTTCTTGTCGTAAAGGTTCATTGGAATGTCCTTGAACTGAACAACTATTTTGGTAGATTTTGATTCAAGGCGTTTTCCTGTACGGATATAAAAAGGCACTCCAGCCCAACGGAAGTTATCAATCATGACTTTTCCGGCTACAAATGTTTCTGTTTGTGATGCTGGATTAACCATTTGTTCTTCCCTGTAACCTGGTACTTCTTGGTCTTCGACAAGTCCTTTTCCATACTGGCCTCTGACAAAGTAGTTCTTTACGTCTTCCCCTTCAACAGGGCGCATCGCACGGAATACTTTAACCTTCTCAGAACGGATTTCATCAGGTGTTAGACGAATAGGCGGCTCCATTGCAAGCAACGCAACCATTTGCAGGATATGGTTTTGCACCATATCACGAAGTGCTCCGCTAGTTTCATAGTATCTGCCTCGTTCTTCAACACCCAAAACTTCACTTGAAGTAACTTGAATATTGCTGATATAGCGGTTATTCCATAGGTTTTCGAAAATGGCATTAGAGAAACGGATCGTTTCAATATTTTGTACCATTGCTTTACCTAAATAATGGTCAATTCGGTATACTTCATTTTCAGCAAATGCTGTCCGGATTTGTTCATTCAGCTCTTTTGCTGATTCTAGGTCATGGCCAAATGGCTTTTCGATGATAAGGCGTTTAAAGCCTGAAACATCTGTAAGACCATCCTGTTTAAGATGGATAGCAATCGGGCCAAAGAATTCAGGTGCCATTGCCAGATAGAACACACGGTTTCCGCCTAAACTGTATTTGTTGTCCAGGTCGTCCGCGATGTTTTTCAAAGCAGCATATGAACTGGAATCAGTAACATCATGTGAATGGTAGCAGAAGTGAGAAGCAAATGCTTCTAAATCCTTGCTTCCATCAATCGCTTCAGCGACAGAGTTCTGTACATTTTGTTTGAACTGCTCATCCGTTAACGTTCTTCTTCCTACACCGACTACAGCAAAGCGGGAAAGCTTGCCTTTTTGATACAAACGGTAAAGGGAAGGAAACAGCTTTCTGTTTGCCAAATCTCCAGTTGCCCCAAAAATCATGATTAACGCAGTAGAATGTTGATTTTGATTCACGTACATGGACCTCTTTTCTATATATATGTATGGATCTCAATGCTTTTATCTCCAATGGTGTTGATCTTGCCATGTTTTTTCTATGGTAAGCATCTTACTGGTATAGAATTTTAGCTGACTAAAATCATTTTAGCAAATATTATGTTTGAATATTTGAAAATTTTAATAAGTAGGCAGCCGCCATATCGATACCTAAAAAATATGTTATCTTTTTAGATATTACATGATAATAGGGAAACTTACTAGGAAAAAGTTTTAATATATTTGGATTAGGTCATTTTTTGCATTATACTGCTAGTATCAACGGTTATTTTGTGCAAATTATACAATGTTAGCATACCTAACCTCTTATATAGGTAAACAAGAGAAAAAGAGAAAGAAGTGATTGGTTTTTATGCAATTAACATTTTTAGGCACTGGTGCTGGAATACCAGCAAAAGCGAGGAATGTGACAAGCATCGCGTTAAAGCTGCTTGAGGAAAAAGGGAGCATTTGGTTATTTGATTGTGGCGAAGCGACACAGCATCAAATTTTACATACAAATATTAAGCCGCGAAGAGTGGAAAAGGTGTTTATTACTCACCTCCATGGTGATCATATATACGGTTTGCCAGGCTTTTTGGCTAGCAGATCCTTTCAAGGCGGAGAATCTCCACTGACTGTTTATGGTCCAAAAGGCATTGCAGACTATATTGCTGTCAGCTTGAAGGTCAGTCAAACTTATTTGAAATATGAACTGAATATAGTCGAAGTTAACGAGGGCATTATTTTGGACGAAGATCAGTTTTATGTCGAAGCGAAAATGCTAGAGCATGGTGTGCAAAGCTTTGGTTATCGAATTGTCGAAAAGGATCGGCCAGGCGCTCTCTTGACAGAAAAATTGGCGGAAATGGGAGTTAAGCCAGGACCACTCTTCAGAGAAATTAAAGCAGGCAAGGAAGTAACCCTTGAAAATGGCACCATCATTAACGGGAAGGACTTTGTTGGTCCTAGTATAAAAGGTAGAATAGTTACTATTCTCGGTGACACTAGAAGCTGTAGTGCTGCTGTAGAGCTGGCAAAGGCTGCAGATGTTTTAGTGCATGAAGCTACATTTTCAGAAAAAGAAGCGGCAATAGCGGGCGAGTATTATCATTCAACAGCAGGACAAGCCGCGACAAACGCAAAGGAAGCAGGCGTGAAATTCTTGATTCTTACACATATCAGTGCGAGATACGATACAACAGAAACATTGCTAGAGGAGGCACAAGCAATCTTTCCAGCTTCATCTGTAGCGGAGGACTTTAAAGAGTATGAGATTCCAGCTTATAAAGAATAGCAAGTAAATGAAGAGGTGAAGCGATGAGAGACTTACAAGGCAAGAATATTATCATTACAGGTGCGTCCTCCGGAATCGGAGAAAGGCTGGCTGAGAATGCAGCAAGGCTCGGTGCTAGACCAATCCTTATTGCAAGATCAGAAGACAAGCTGAAGGAAATTGCGGCGAGAATACAGAAAGAGACAGCAGCAGAGCCCCTTTATTTTGTGTTGGATGTCAGTGATTTGACGATGGTTCATGAGGTTTTTACAGAAATATATATAAAGGTAGGATTTGTCGATATTCTCGTTAACAATGCTGGCTTTGGCATTTTTGAGTATTTGCATGAAACAAATATGCAGGATATGGAAAGAATGTTTGCAGTAAATGTGCTCGGTCTTATTTCGTGTACAAAAGAGGTTCTACCGTCTATGCTGCAGGAAAACAAGGGGCATATTATTAATATCGCTTCACAAGCCGGCAAGCTTGCCACAGCAAAATCGTCTGGTTATTCTGCCACAAAGCATGCTGTTTTAGGCTTTACAAATAGTCTCCGGATGGAGGTAGCGAAAACTGCTATAAATGTAAGTGCTGTTAATCCTGGGCCAATTGATACCAATTTCTTTGAAATAGCAGATAAGTCCGGCAACTATGTAAAGAACGTACAGAAATTTATGCTTACAACAGATTACGTAGCAGACCGTATTACCGCAATGCTTTTAAGGCCAAAAAGAGAGCTAAACCTGCCAGGGTGGATGAATGCAGGGAGTATTCTGTACAGTTTATTTCCGCGCATAGCAGATCGGGTAATGGGCGGTATGCTTGATAAAAAATAATCACTCTGGGGGACTCTGTTTATAAATCATAGGATGTATCTTATAATTTCATGCAGGTCTGTTTGAAGTAATATCCATTAGCACAGCCGTTCTTTTTAGTGTTAAATGGTAGTATCCTACTAGATTTTATTATATACTAGTTTCAATCTGTAAGGGAAAAGCTTCTATAATAGAAGCATTATGGGATAGAAAGAGGGAGACAACATGGAAAAAGCGACATTTGCAGGCGGATGCTTTTGGTGTATGGTAACACCTTTTGACGAGCTTCCTGGAATTGGCGGTATTGTGTCAGGCTATACGGGAGGACATATCGAAAATCCTACATATGAGCAAGTAAAAACAGGAACTACTGGACATGCGGAAGTGGTAGAAATCACCTTTGATCCAGAGTTATTTCCATACGAAAGACTGCTAGAACTATATTGGCAGCAAATTGATCCAACAGACAGCGGCGGGCAATTTCATGATAGAGGCTCTCAATATCGTACGGCGATTTATTATCATAATGAAAAGCAAAAGCAGCTGGCAAAGGAGTCAAAAAAGGCAATTGAGGAAAGTGGCCGTTTCAAAAAGCCGATTGTTACCGAAATTGAGCCTGCTGTAACTTTTTATCCTGCTGAGGAATATCACCAGGACTATCATAAGAAAAACAAGCAGCATTATAAAGAGGACAGAGAAAAGTCTGGCAGAGATGAATATATAAACGAACATTGGCAGTAAGAAAAAAGGCTGTGCAAGGAACCTTGCACAGCCTTTTTCGTTCCAATATGATAATTCTGTTTGCAAAAGTTTCAGAGTTTTAAACAATTTCACTCTCTAATAAAGCATCTGCCCATTATTTCATAACGTACTCCTGCAAAAAGTCATCAATTACTTGCTCGTATTCTTGCTTATTTTCATTATAGCTTTGAGCATGGAACCCGTTTAATGCAAGAAATAGCTTCTTCGGTCCCTTTTTCTTTTCGAACAGCTTTTGTGTCATTTCAGGCAATATAAAGGTGTCCTTTTCACTATGGATAAATAGCATCGGCTTCTCAATTTTATCAATTACAGCAATGGGGGAAACTTGGCGGATGGAATATCGCTGTCTTGCCCGCAGGACCAAATCAGCAATTGGCAAGAAAAGATTACCCGGCACCTTCATTTCTGCTTTGACTAAATGGTTCAATTGTTCACCAAAGTCAGAGAAGGGACAATCAGCAATATAGAAATCAGCTCCATCCTCGACCATGCCAGCATACAAAATCATCGTAGCAGCACCCATTGATTCTCCGTGAATTCCTAATAGTATATCTTCGCCTTTATCCGCCTTTAACCAATCAACAACGGCCTTTAAGTCAAATTTCTCGAAATGACCAAAGCTTGTTGTTTTACCGCCAGACTCGCCATGTCTGCGATGATCATAGATAATGACATTAAATCCTCTTTCTAAAAACATGTTCATATATTTGATGGAATTTAGTTTATTTTCAGTTACTCCATGAGCAATAATAATATAGCGCTTATTAGGATATGGCTCTGTAGCAATTGCTTTTAACATATAGCCATATGGAGACGGAATATTTATTTCCCTTTTTTTTAGTGTCTCCAATGTCACAGGATCAAGCCTTCCAGCGGCCTTTTCTCTGTTAAAGATAAATTCGTCCTCTTTTTTCTTCATATACATCAACCTATTTGTGCAGTAAACACCGATGGATGTAAAAAATATCAAGAATGAAAAGAAATAGCGAAAAAATTTTTTCACATTCATTCCCCCGAACAAAATAATTTCATTTCAAAAAACTACTATGAGTTTACCATTATTTTCTAAAGAAACAAAGCAGGCAATAGTAGAAAATACAACCTTTTTAGGCTACCGATACATATATACAAAAATAAGGATACCCGTAATTTGGCAGATTTAATCAGAAGAGCATATACATATGGAGCTGGGGAAAGGTATCTCACTGAAAAATAGCAAGAATAGTAACAGTATACGGCTTGTTTCATTACGTGACACACCGTTTTTCCCGGAAATAGAGCCTGTTAGTGGACAGAAGCGCGGAAATGAACGGGAACCAAAAAATATGGTATGATACAAGCAAGTGCAAACAGAAAGGTTGATCATTAATGGCAGAGCATCATTTTCATTTAAAGGCAAACTGGCCAGGGCTTCGCAATGATATCGGTACAATTGAAAGCGGGAACTTAAAAACGCAAATTTCTATCCCGCAGGAAATGGATGGGCCAGGTGTCGGGACAAATCCGGATGAAATGCTTTTAGGTGCGGCAGCAACTTGTTTCATTATCACGTTGGCTGCTATGATGGAAAGAAGCAATTTGAACAAAAAAAGCTTAAACCTAGAATCGGAAGCGATTGTAGATGTGACAAACGGTGTCTTTACTTATAAAGAGATTATCCATCGTCCAACAATTATATTAAATGATGAAGCGACACAAAAGGACGTGGCGCTTGCAGCAAGGCTTGCTGAGAAAGCGGAGGCATCCTGCATGATTACAAGAGCAATTAAAGGCAATGTTAAAGTTAGTCTGGAAGAGACGATACGAATCGGTGAATAAATAGTAGGGGAGATTTACATGAAAAAGAAACAAAACAGACAGACAAAAAAAGAAACCAGCGATAAGCCAGTAACACTAGGAGATATGCTAAATGAGCAGCTTGCAAAGCAATTAAAGGATAAGAAGCAGGAACTTAAGGCGGAAGAGGAAGAAAGACTAAAAGCAGAAGAAGCAAGAAAAAAAGAAGAACGCCGCCAAAAAGAAAAAAACAAAAGCTTTGAAGAGCTTCTGAACGATACTCCGATGAACTGGAAAGAATTCAAATAAAAGCAGCAGGATGACCCTGCTGCTTTTATTATTATCTATGATCTTTATAAATGGATGCCTTTGAAGCCTCCTGAATGATTTTTAGTTCATCTGGAGTAAGTGCAGCACTGTTAACAGCTTTAGCATTTTCTTGCAGCTGCAAAACACTGCTTGCACCAGCAATAACAGAGGCAACTGCAGGATTAGCAAGATTATATTGTACTGCCGCTTCCAGCAAGGAATGCTTGCCAGCGAATTTTTCCTTTAATGACTCTAATGTTGAGCGAAGTTCTTCTTCCGTGTATTCCATATAGCCCTTTGAAGAAAGCTTTCTCGCAAAATTGTCACTAAGCAACCCTTTTGCGACAGGTCCCCGTGCAACAACACTGATGCCATTTTCATGAAGCAGCGGCAATGCTTCTTCCTCTGGACGCCTGTCCAATACACTGTATTGCATCATAACAGATACAATATTAGAACGCTTTACATATTCCCTGATGACATTTGGACGAATGGAGGAAATGCCGTAATAACGGATATAGCCTTCTTCCTTCAATTCCTCAAACGCTTCAATCGTTTCATCGATAGGGTCATCCAATGTTCCACCATGGAGCTGATATAAATCAATGTAATCAGTGCCAAGACGCTTGAGGCTGTTTTTGGCAGCTTCCTTTATGTAAGATTTGCTGGCATCCCAAGTCCAGCCTTCTTTACCTTCCTGCCATTTATTGCCCGCTTTACTGGCAATGATGATATCCTCACGATTTTGCTTAAAGAATTTGCCGAGTAATTGCTCATTTTGTCCGAGGTCATACAAATCAGCTGTGTCAAAATAATTAATACCAGCTTCCATTGCTGCCTCCAGCACAGGGAAAGCCGTTTTTTCGTCTGTTCCTAAGCTCATGCATCCAAGACCAAGTGCAGAAATATATAAATCAGATTGTCCTAAACGGTTCTTTTTCATCATAAACACCTCTCTCATGTTAAGCTTGCCTCTTTATTTTATCGAAAAGAAGACGCAGAAGACAAAGGATGTGCCCTATTTTTTGTCTTCTTTTTTTCTTTGCGGTGTATCTGCATCTATCCAGTCTTTTACAAACTTATAGTCTTTTTGATAATTTTTAAGCATATGCCGCACCTGCCAAGCCTTGCCTGTCAGGATAATTGCGTTTTGTTGTTTAGAAATCTTCAAGGATTGCCTCCGTTTCCTTCCCTTTTGGAAGGGGAAATAAGTATAATGAAATATATGAAAATGGGTTTAGAAAATAGAACAGGAGTGAAACACAGATGGAAAATTTAGAAGAAAAAACAATCAGCACAAAGGAAATCTTTAAAGGAAGAATTATTTCTCTGCAAGTCGATGAGGTGCTGCTTCCGAATGGGAACACATCGACACGGGAAATCATTAAGCATCCTGGTGCGGTAGCTGTTATTGCCATAACAGAGGATGATAAGCTTGTTGTAGTGGAACAATACAGAAAAGCCTTTGAAAAAGCGATTATTGAGATTCCGGCAGGTAAGCTGGAAAAGGACGAGGATCCTGCCGTTTGTGCAAGCAGGGAGCTTGAGGAAGAAACTGGCTATGGCTGTAAGGACTTGGAGCATATTACCTCCTTTTATACATCGCCAGGCTTTGCAGATGAACTAGTTCATATCTACTTAGCAAAAGGACTATATAAAAAGGAGGATGCAGCAGGACTTGATGAGGATGAGTTTGTGAATCTTATGGAAATCTCATTAGAAGAAGCGCTTGATTTAATGAAGGAGCAAAAAATTCTTGATGCAAAAACAATGTATGCTGTTCAATACTGGCAGCTTCTTGGAAAATAAGGTGATAGGGATGAAACAAATATTTACAGACCTGCATATTCATATTGGCAGAACAGCAAGCGGTAAAGCCGTTAAAATAACCGGATCTCGGAACTTGACCCTTTTGAACATCATTGAGTATGCGAGTTTTCAAAAGGGACTTGATATGATTGGGATTATTGATTGTCATTCACCTGAAGTATTAATGGAAATGGATACATACATAGCAGAAGGCAGAATGACGCAAAAGAATGGCGGCGGTCTGGAAATGGATGGTATCACGATTATTCCTGGCTCTGAGTTAGAGATATATGATGATACATGCAGTGGACCGATCCATGTGCTCTGCTACTTGCCGACATTGAACGCAATGAAGGGATTTTCCTTATGGCTGTCTGGCAAAATGAAGAATATTCAATTAAGTTCACAACGCATATATGTGACAGGAATTGAGCTGCAGCGAAAGGTAAAGGAGCTTGGCGGCCTGTTTATTCCTGCTCATATCTTCACGCCGTTTAAAAGTATGTATGGAAGCGGTGTGAAGCAATCTCTTTCAGAGGTTTTCGATCCGTCACTCATTGATGCAGTCGAGCTAGGTTTAAGCTCAAATACAGAAATGGCCGATAATATAAAGGAGCTTCATGCTTATCCTTATGTAACAAATTCAGATGCCCATTCACTGGCGAAACTCGGCCGTGAATATCAAATTTTAGAGCTGAAGGAAGCATCCTTTCAAGAGCTGGAAAAGGCATTAAAGGGGATGGATGGCAGGAGCATTGTGGCGAATTATGGGATGGACCCGTTGTTAGGCAAATATCATGAAACTGTTTGCTTGAAATGTCATAAGCCACTAGGAGAAGAAGAAGCTGCTTGTAGCAGCTGTGGTCATAAAATCGTGAAAAAAGGAGTTGCTGCAAGGATTCAGGAGCTTTCAACAAACAGTACGAAACCAGAGCGGCCACCCTATATTCACCAAGTACCACTTGAATTCATCCCAGGTTTAGGAAACAAAACACTGGAGAAGCTGCTTACCTATTTCTCAACAGAAATGCAAATCATACATGCTGCACCATATGAAAAGCTGGCCGAAATAGTCCCAGTCAAAATAGCAGACTATATCAAAGCAGCAAGAGAAGGCAACCTGTCCCTCACAGTAGGAGGCGGAGGCCGTTACGGAAGTGTTTATATAAAGGAAGAAAATAAATAAAACAGAAAACAGTTTGTAACTCTAATTCAAAACCAAACTATTTTATCATTATTGATTAATAGTTTGGTTTTTTGTTTTTCTGTTTAGAAAGTATTATCTCTTCCTTTCCGGTTTAGCACAAAAACTGAATTCTATATGCTAAATATAATTGGTAGAAAAATACTAGAGTTACTAGTCATATGCTGTGCACTTGTTTCATAGAATGAAATAACAGATTGGCACAGAGGAGAGATAGCAATGAAAAAAAATAAGTACCAGAACATTCTAGCAAATCATTTTCGAGAACATTCCTCCATCTATTTATTTATTGCAGTGTTGTTTTTAATGGGTGTCATATTCGGTGCAATTGTGGTTAACAGCCTGACATTAAGCCAAAAAGAAGATCTTTTCTATTATTTATCACAATTTTTCAGCCAAATTTCCAACGGCAAGGTTGCAGACAGCAAAGACTTGTTTATTCAGAGCTTTTCTCATAACAGTAAATTCATCGGCTTAATGTGGCTTTTAGGCATTTCGATTATTGGGTTGCCTGTTATTCTCATTTTATTATTTATAAAAGGAATGGTTGTCGGGTTTACAGTCGGATTTTTAGTGAATCAAATGGGCTGGAATGGCTTTTTACTTTCTTTTGTTTCTGTATTGCCGCAAAATATCATTATCATTCCTGTGTTCATCATATCTGCAACATTAGCTGTTTCATTCTCTTTCAAGATGATCAGACAGCAATTTATAAAAAAAATGGGAGAACCAATGCTTCCGTTATTCGGGCGATACATGGTATTGTTGGTTGGGGCAATTGTTTCTTTAGTGATAGCTGCAGGTGTTGAAGCATATATTTCTCCTGGCTTAATGAAATCCATTGTTAATATGGTCGGCTCCTTTATAGGCGGCTTTAGTTTATAAAGTAATAGATTATAATGATTTTAAATAACAAATAATTATTGATTCTTATTTATAATAATTTTTATTAGGATTCTAATCCTTCTTCTGTTATAATGATATGGACAGTGGCTAGGGAGGGACTTTCGGAATGGAAAGTAGAATAGATAGAATAAAAAAGCTGTTGCATTCTTCGAGCTATAAATTGACTCCTCAGAGAGAAGCAACAGTGAGGGTTTTGCTAGAGAATGAAGAAGACCACTTAAGTGCAGAAGATGTTTACCTCCTTGTAAAAGAAAAATCGCCCGAAATTGGATTAGCGACAGTTTACCGGACTTTAGAACTCCTGACTGAGCTGAAAATCGTTGATAAAATAAATTTCGGTGATGGTGTTTCTAGATATGATTTACGACAAGAAGGTGCAGCTCACTTTCATCATCATTTAGTATGCATAGAATGTGGTGCTGTTGACGAGATTCAAGAGGATTTATTAGGAGATGTTGAAAAAGTAGTTGAACGTGACTGGAATTTTAAAATAAAAGATCACCGTTTAACCTTTCATGGAATATGTCATCGCTGCAATGAAAAAAGTGCAGATTAAAAAAAGAATGAGAAACCTTTTTCATATGGAGAAGGTTTTTTGATTTGTTTCATAGAATAGGCTCTATTATAGGTATATTTTCTTCGTAAACTGGCATAGCTTTTAATAAGAAACTAGTTTGGAGGAAAATTTATGCTGCAATGGTCTAAAGTTGTCTTTCGGACAGCAAAGGTATTTTTGCTTTTTGTTGGATGTACGATTCTTTTTTATTATGCACTTATATGGTTTAATGAAGAATATCAGGATTTTCATCGCTATGATGAACCGTCTGGAGCTGCTGTGAAAGTGAGCGGTGATGGGGAGGCTGAAGAGTTTTCCTGGAAAGAACGAATATTTCTTTTTTTCTTAAATGGGGAGTAATGATAAATGGAACAACAGCTAAAGGACTTTATGCATTATTTATTAGTGGAAAAGGGTTTGGCGAAAAATACACTAGTTTCTTATGAAAGGGATTTGAAATCCTATTGCAAGTATATAAGAGACATAGAACAAATTGGCCTGACTGATATTCAACGCGCACATATCGTTCGATTTTTGGGGTTTTTGAAGGATAATGGGAAGTCTTCCAAAACAATCGCCAGACATATAGCTTCCATCCGAGCATTTCATCAGTTTCTTTTCCGTGACAGGGTGACAGAAGAGGATCCGACTGTACATATTGAAACCCCGCAAGGAGAGCGGTCATTGCCTAAAGTGCTATCCATGCAAGAGGTGGAGGCATTGCTTGAATTTCCTAAAAAGCTCGATCATTTCGGAAAAAGGGACAAGGCAATGCTTGAGCTTTTGTATGCGACAGGAATTCGTGTAAGTGAATTGATTCAATTGAACATGGACGATGTTCATTTGATGATGGGATTTGTACGCTGTATCGGCAAAGGGAATAAAGAGAGAATTATTCCGATTGGCGGTGCTGCAACAAAGGCGATAACCGTTTATCTGGAAGAAGGAAGAGCAGATTTTTCGAATAAAAAAGAAAAATCAGATGCGCTCTTTCTTAACCATCATGGCAGAAGACTTTCCCGGCAAGGATTCTGGAAAATCCTTAAACGTCTTGGAAAAGAAGCAGCTATCAAAAAGGAAATCACTCCACATACTTTAAGGCATTCATTTGCTACCCATCTATTGGAGAATGGGGCAGATTTGCGGGCGGTTCAAGAGATGCTAGGACATGCTGATATCTCAACAACACAAATTTATACACATGTTACAAAAACTAGATTAAAAGATGTTTACAGTCAATATCATCCAAGAGCATAGGGTCAGCCCTTTCACCACCGACATTCGTATGGTGAAAGGCTGGCCCTAAAATAATTATAGGAAATAGATGTCAGACTTCTGACAATGTGCTATAATTTTTTTGGTTAAAGATACATACTAAAGGGTAAAATAGGATGATTAATTTATATTAGGAGGTAAAAAAATGTCCAAATATCCATTTAAAAGGGTATTCCTGATTGTGATGGATTCAGTCGGAATTGGTGAAGCACCAGATGCTGAAAAATTTGGCGATTTAGGTGCACATACCCTTGGTCATATAGCAGAAAAAATGAATGGCCTACAAATGCCGAATATGGGAAAATTAGGTTTGAGCAATATCGAGGTAATTAAAGGAATTGAAAAGGCAGACAAGCCTTTGGCACATTATACAAAAATGCAGGAAGCATCAAACGGGAAGGATACAATGACAGGCCACTGGGAAATCATGGGCTTGCGTATTGATACACCGTTCCGTGTTTTTCCAGAAGGATTTCCGGATGAGCTTCTGCAAGAACTAGAAGCAAAAACAGGCCGAAAAATTATCGGCAACAAGCCTGCAAGTGGTACGGAGATTCTAGATGAGCTTGGAGAAGAGCATATGAAATCAGGCGATTTAATCGTCTATACATCTGCTGATTCGGTTCTGCAGATTGCTGCACATGAAGAGGTAGTACCATTAAAAGAGCTTTATGAAATTTGTGAACTCGCAAGAGAATTGACTCTTGATGAGAAATATATGGTCGGCAGAATTATTGCAAGACCGTTTTTGGGTGAGCCAGGTAATTTCAAAAGGACTGCAAACCGTCATGACTATGCACTTAAGCCTTTCGATAGAACAGTGATGAATGAGTTAAAGGACAATGGGCTAGACAGTATTGCTATCGGAAAAATCTCGGATATATATGATGGGGAGGGTGTAACCCAATCACTACGAACAGTATCCAATATGGACGGAATGGATAAGCTTCTAGAAACATTACATATGGACTTTACAGGCGTAAGCTTCTTAAATCTTGTTGATTTTGATGCCCTTTATGGACACAGACGTGACCCAATCGGTTATGGAAAGGCACTAGAGGAATATGATGCAAGGCTGACAGAGGTATTGCCGCTCTTAAATGAAGATGATTTGCTTATTATTACGGCAGACCATGGCAATGACCCCGTTGCTCCTGGCACAGACCACACAAGAGAATATGTGCCTTTGTTAGTATATAATAAAGCAATCAGTGCTGGCCGTGAGCTTCCGTTAAGAGAAACATTTGCGGATATCGGTGCAACAATAGCAGATAATTTCCAAGTTACTTTACCTAAGCACGGCAAAAGTTTCTTGAAGGATTTAATATAAGGAGCAGTGAACATGGATTATACTAAAATTAAACAATCAGCAGACTTTTTAAAAGAAAAATATGCAGCAGTACCGAAGCTTGGGCTTATTCTAGGGTCAGGACTTGGTGTTTTGGCAGAGGAAATTGAAAATGCTGTCAAAATTCCTTATGAGCAAATTCCTGAATTCCCAGTATCTACAGTGGAAGGCCATGCAGGCCAGCTTGTCTTTGGAACAATTGGCGGTGTTGAAGTTGTCGCAATGCAAGGAAGATTCCACTATTATGAAGGCTATACTTTCGAAAAGGTAACATTCCCTATTCGTGTGATGAAAGAACTAGGTGTTGAAAACCTTATCGTAACAAATGCGGCAGGTGGTGTGAATGAAGCATTTGCTCCTGGGGACTTAATGTTGATTTCTGATCATATAAACAATATGGGAACAAATCCGTTAATCGGACCAAATGATTCTGCATTAGGTGTAAGATTCCCAGATATGTCTGAAGCATACTGCAAGAATTTACGTGCAGCTGCAAAAGACATCGCTGCCAATATTGGCTTAAAGGTGCAAGAGGGTGTTTATGTCGGTAATACAGGTCCTTCCTATGAAACACCTGCAGAGGTTAGAATGCTAAGAGTTTTAGGTGGAGATGCTGTTGGTATGTCAACGGTTCCAGAAGTAATTGTAGCAAGACATGCTGGTCTTAAAGTACTTGGAATTTCCTGCATCTCAAACATGGCAGCAGGCATTCTTGATCAGCCTCTTAACCATGAAGAAGTAATTGAAACAACGGAAAAGGTAAAAGCAGACTTCCTGAAATATGTTAAAGAATTAGTCAAAGAAATCGGCAAATAGTAGATAAGGGGATTCTCACTATGAAAATGCGCATGGTTGATTTAATTGAGAAAAAACGTGATGGACGCGAATTGACGGAAGAGGAAATTTCTTTCATTATTAATGGCTATACGGATGGTACAATACCTGACTACCAAATCAGTGCATTCACAATGGCAGTGTTTTTCCAAGGCATGACAGAAAAGGAACGAGCTGATTTAACAATGGCAATGGTTCATTCTGGCGATGTCATCGACCTGTCAGCAATTGAAGGAATCAAAGTTGACAAGCATTCTACAGGCGGCGTTGGCGACACGACTACACTTGTTCTTGGTCCATTAGTGGCAGCTGTCGGCGTTCCAGTCGCAAAAATGAGTGGACGCGGACTTGGTCATACTGGCGGAACAATCGATAAACTAGAAGCTGTTAAAGGCTTCCATGTTGAAATCGATAAAGAGGAATTTATTAAACTAGTAAATAAAAATAAGGTTGCTGTAATTGGTCAAAGCGGCAACTTAACTCCTGCAGACAAGAAATTGTACGCTTTAAGGGATGTTACGGCAACTGTAAACAGTATCCCGCTTATCGCAAGCAGTATTATGAGCAAAAAAATCGCTGCAGGTGCTGATGCGATTTGTCTTGATGTAAAAACGGGTGCAGGAGCATTCATGAAGTCATTGGATGATTCAAGAGAGCTTGCAGAAGCGATGGTAAGAATCGGTAATAATGTCGGCCGTAAAACGATGGCGATTATTTCAGACATGAGCCAGCCACTTGGATATGCAATTGGCAATGCACTAGAAGTAAAGGAAGCGATTGATACATTAAAAGGTCAAGGGCCAAAAGATTTATCAGAGCTGTGTCTTACTCTTGGATCTCAAATGGTATATTTGGCAGAAAAGGCTGATAGTATCGAAGCAGCAAGAGAATTGTTGGAAGAAGCAATCAAGAGTGGCAAGGCTTTGGAAACATTCAAGCTCTTCTTGGAATCTCAAGGCGGCGATGCAAGTGTTGTTGATCATCCTGAACGTCTCCCGCAGGCCCCGTTCAAGCTGGAGCTTCCTGCAAAAGTGTCGGGCTACGTGGCAGAAATCACTGCTGACAGTATTGGTACAGCAGCAATGATTCTCGGTGCCGGTAGAGCGACGAAGGAATCGGAAATTGATTTATCTGTTGGATTGGTACTTAACAAAAAGATCGGTGACAAGGTGGAGGCAGGCGAATCACTTGTAACCATTTACAGTAATACAGAAAATATTGATGATGTGAAGCAGAGATTGTATGAACATATTAAAGTCATAGACAAAAAAGTCGATGCTCCAGAATTGATTTATGAAGTAATTACTGGCTGATTTTGTGAAACAAGAAGGTCGAGGAAAACTCGATCTTCTTGTTTGTAAACTAATTAGACATCCATCTAATCGTTTTGTTATAATAATGCCGGCTTTTCGGTTAAAGAAAATGCGGGTGGATCAAGTACCGCGTTTGTGGCAGAGTATGGGACTGGTAAGCCTGTTATTGGTATTTTGGGAGAATATGATGCATTGCCAGGCCTTTCTCAAAAGGTTTCACCAATTCGTGCTGAAATCGTCGAAAACGGGCCAGGCCATGGCTGTGGTCACAATCTTTTAGGAACAGCAGGTGTCGCAGCAGTGATGGCGTTAAAGGACAAAATGGCTGCTGAAAATCTTGCAGGCACAATCCGCTACTATGGCTGTCCTGCCGAAGAAGTGCTGTCAGGAAAGACCTTCATGGCTAGAAGCGGTTTGTTTAATGACCTGGATTGTGCCTTAACCTGGCATCCTGGTACAGCTAATATGACTTCTAACTTCAGCATGCAGGCGATGGTTTCTATTAAGTTTCACTTTACAGGCATTGCTGCACATGCTGCTGGCGCACCTCATGCGGGAAGAAGCGCATTGGATGCCGTCGAAATAATGAATATCGGTTCTAATTATTTACGTGAACATATATTAGATGGTTCAAGAATTCATTATGTTATCACAAATGGAGGGCTTGCTCCGAATATTGTTCCAGATACAAGCACTGTTTGGTATTATATCCGTGCTGCTACAAAGGAACAGGTCGATGAGCTGCTTGAAAGGGTAAAGAAGTGTGCGGATGGCGCTGCTTTGATGACAGAAACAGCTGTAAGCTCAGAAATACTAGCCTTTGCCTATGAAACATTGCCGAATGACAGATTAAATGAAGTGATGAAAGCGAATATGGAGGAAAACCCGATCTACTTTACAGAAGAAGAAAAGCAGTTTGCTAAGGAGATTATTGCTTCCATTGATCCGAAAATTGTAGAAGGTTCCCAAAAACGAATCGCTGCCTATACAGATGAACTTCTTCCAACTGTAAGTATTAACGATCCGAAAATGAAGGAAGTATCTGTCGGCGGCTCAACAGACGTTGGTGATGTCAGCTGGATTACACCTGTTGGCCAAGTGACAACAACCTGTGCACCAGTCGGTGTGCAAGCACACTCCTGGCAAGCAACTGCTTCCTATGGAAGTTCCATCGGGTTTAAAGGCATGCATTTGGCCGCCAAAACAATGGCATTAACGCTGTATGATTTGTTGCAGGATCAATCGATAATAAAGGAAGCTAAAGAAGAGTTTACTAAATTGGCAGCAGCCAAACCGTATGTCCCTGGAATCCCCGCAAATGTTATGCCTCCGAATCAAGTGAAAGAGCTTGTACATGAATGACATAAAAAGAGGAGGCTGGGACAAAACAAAAGATAAGCTTTCTAAACACGAATAATAGAATTACAACTAAATTTGAAAAATGAAGGTTGTGTCTAAATAGAATGTTGAGTTAAAGTTAGTTCGTTTCATTGCGCGCTCGTCCTCGCGCTTTCCGCGGGGAGGAAGCTAAGCCTTTCCTCTATTTCCCTTAGTAGTCGAGTGGCCTCCGCTCCATTCCACTAAAATTTCTAATTTATTGTATTTAAACTAAAAACAAAAGACCGAACTACTTAATCCATAGTTGATTAAGTAGTTCGGTCTTTACGCTGGTTCACATACTTATGTCCCAGCTTCCTTATGTTTTGTTTATTGCTCTGTTAATATGACTGGTCCATTAGCAGTAATGGCTAAAGTATGTTCATACTGTGCAGATAGGCTGCCGTCTACTGTTCGTGCTGTCCATCCGTCTAAATCGACCTTTGCATGATACATGCCTGTATTAAGCATTGGCTCAATCGTAATAACCATACCCTCTTTTAATCTTCTTCCTAAGTTTGGCGGACCATAATGAGGAATTTGCGGTTCTTCATGCATATTTCTGCCGATTGCATGACCAACAAAATCACGTACGACAGAATAGCCCTTTGATTCCGCATAGCTTTGAACAGCATGGGAAATATCTCCGACTCTGTTGCCGACAACCGCTTGCTCAATCCCTTTATATAATGCCTCTTCCGTTGTTTTCAACAAATTTTGCGCTTCATCTGAAATGGTTCCAACTGCATATGACCACGCAGAATCAGCCAGCCATCCATCTAAATTGACGACCATATCTATTGTTACAATATCCCCGTTTTTCAAAGAGGTTTTGTTTGGAAAGCCATGGCAAATAACATCATTGACTGAAGCACATGTCGCAAAAGGATAGCCATGATAGCCCTTCTGCTCAGGAGTTGCCCCTCTTTTGGTAATATATTCTTCTGCAAATCTATCAATCTCAAGTGTAGTAACGCCAGGTTTTATCAATTTGCGGATTTCCTTATGACAATCAGCAAGGATTTCCCCGGCTTTTTTCATCTTTTCGATTTGCTCCTTCGTTTTTATATGGATCAACGTTTCTCCTCCTTTAATTAAAAAAACAGCCAATATTTATAGCTTATTTCAAAAGCCGAACTAATTATTCAACAGTTTAAAAATAGCTCAAATGCCTTGTTGTGTCAAGGAAGCCTCATCCATGTCAAATAGTCCTTTTTTTTTAGAAAAATTATAGTAAATGTCTGTATAAAAAAACAACGATTGGAAAAAATGGGACAGTATATAGAATGGAGGGTCATGAGATGAAACGCATCGCAACAATCTTTTTAAGCATGTTACTATTTGCTTCTGTGCTTGCACCAAGCACACTTGCTGCAGAAAAAAGCAGTGAACTGGTGGACAATGTTAAATCAGCTATCCTGATTGACAGAGATACGGGTACAGTGCTTTATGAGAAAAACAGCAATGAAGAGCTTCCGCCTGCCAGCATGACAAAAATCATGACAATGTTATTAATTATGGAAGCACTTGATCAAGGCAAACTCAAGATTGACGAGAAGATTAGAACAAGTGAACATGCTGCATCAATGGGCGGATCACAAATCTTCCTTGAGCCCGGTGAAGAAATGACAACAGAGGAAATGCTTAAAGGTATAGCAATTGGTTCTGGCAATGATGCAGCAGTTGCAGTGGCAGAGCGACTTGCTGGGTCAGAGGAAGCTTTTGTAGAAATGATGAACAAAAAAGCAACTAGTTTGGGATTGAAGAATACTGCATTCAAGAATGTTACAGGCCTTCCTGTTGATGACCATTTCAGTACAGCACATGATATGGCCATTATGGCAAAGGAATTATTGAAATATGAAGATATCACGAAATTCACAGGTACATATGAAGCTTACCTTAGGGAAAATTCAGATAAGAAATTTTGGCTTGTGAATACAAACCGTCTTGTTAAATTTTATCCAGGTGTGGACGGCCTGAAAACGGGCTTTACAAAGGAAGCGAAATACTGCTTAACAGCAACTGCTGAAAAGAATGGAATGCGTGTAATTGCTGTTGTTTTTGGTGCGCCAACATCAAAAGAGCGTAATGCACAAGTAACGAAAATGCTTGATTATGCATTTAGTCAGTATGAGACACACCCTGTTTACAAGCGCAATGAAATGATCGGCAAGATTAAGGTTAGTAAAGGGGAACAAAAACAAGCTGCGGCAGTTACAAGTGAACCAATCTCCCTGTTAACGAAAAAAGGAGAAAAGGTGGATGACGTGGAGAAAAAAATAACGATGTCCAAAAATCTTAAGGCTCCAATCTTAAAAGGCCAGGAAATTGGTAAGGTTCAGTTCATCAAGGATGGGAAGGTAATTGTAGAAAGTCCGCTTGTTTCCCAAACAGAAATTAAGGAAGCTGGCTGGTGGACGCTCTTTAAACGAACGGCAGGAATGTTCACGAAAACAGAATAAAAAATGTCACCATTCCTGTTTTTTTAGCGAATCAACACTAGTTTTGTCTTGCTTGAAGGAAATGATGGATTCAAGGTAGAATTGACTCACTAAACCAAATAGAGGAGGCTATGGATAGTGAGTCTTAATATTGAGCTGGAAACAAAAAACAATGTTCTTTGTATTCGTTTAGCAGGAGAATTAGATCATCACTACGCGGAAGAGCTACGCACAAAAGCGACAGAAGCGATAGAGAGCAAAAATATTCGCCATATTGTTTTAAACTTAGAGCATTTATCATTTATGGATAGTTCAGGCTTAGGAGTTATCTTAGGCAGATATAAACAAATAAAGCAGCTAGGCGGAGAAATGGTGATTTGTGCAATCTCCCCGAGTGTACAAAGGTTGTTTGATATGTCTGGCATGTTTAAAATAATGAAGCTGGAAACAAATGAACAATTTGCACTTGAAAGATTGGGGGTTGCATAAATGAGAAATGAAATGCATTTGCAATTCAGCGCACAAAGCCAAAATGAATCCTTCGCAAGGGTAACTGTCGCTGCGTTTATTACACAGCTTGATCCGACAATGGATGAACTGACGGAAATTAAAACGGTCGTTTCTGAAGCAGTCACAAACTGTATTATACATGGATATGAAAATGATCCTGATGGAATAGTTTATATTTCTGTCATTATGGAGGATTCCTTCATTGATTTGACTATCCGTGATGATGGTAGAGGAATTATGGATGTGGAAGAAGCAAGACAGCCGTTATTTACGACAAAGCCTGAATTAGAAAGATCCGGAATGGGATTCACCATCATGGAAAATTTTATGGACGAAATTGACGTGCATTCTAGCCCTGAAAATGGAACTGAGATCCGCCTGCGCAAGCATTTAATAAAGAGCAAAATGCTAAGCAATTAAGGAGAATCGCTTATGGATGTGGAGGTAAAAAAGGAGAAAGAAACGTATTTAAAAGACCATGAAGTGAAGGAGCTTATTAAAAGAAGCCAAGATGGCGATCAGTCAGCTAGAGATACAATAGTCCAGAAAAATATGCGCCTTGTATGGTCCGTCGTGCAAAGATTTTTGAACAGAGGTTATGATCCTGATGACCTGTTTCAAATCGGCAGTATCGGGTTGCTTAAATCGGTCGATAAATTCGATTTAAGCTATGATGTGAAATTCTCGACGTATGCAGTACCGATGATTATCGGCGAAATTCAACGCTTTATTCGTGATGACGGCACAGTCAAGGTGAGCCGCTCCTTAAAGGAATTGAGCAATAAAATCAGGAAAGCAAAAGATGAGCTCTCCAAACAGTATGGACGGACACCGACTGTCGGAGAGATCTCAGAGCATCTTGATATTCCGCCAGAGGATATAGTGTTAGCACAAGAGGCTGCAAGAACACCTTCCTCTATTCATGAAACAGTATATGAAAACGATGGCGATCCTATAACCCTTCTTGACCAGATTGATGATGGCAATGAGGGGAAATGGTTTGATAAAATCGCCTTGCAAGAAGCGATTAGGGAGCTTGATGAACGAGAAAGGCTAATTGTGTACCTCCGATATTATAAAGACCAGACACAATCAGAGGTTGCGACAAGGCTGGGAATTTCACAAGTACAAGTATCGCGGCTTGAGAAAAAGATATTATTACAAATGAAAGAGCAGATGGATATTTAATATCCATCTGCTTTTTTTTATGGAAATATTACCAATTATCTTCCCGCTAATAAATTACCACTTTCATGCAAATACTACCATCATCACAAAAACATTAGATGTTAGGATGTGAACATGAATGGCTGAGACGGTTTATATTCGGATGAGAAATCGTATCGAAAAAAGATTGAATGAGGATGTGCTGCTGCGAGATTTAGCACAAGTGATTGCTGCTGATGCTCTAATGGAACAATTGGAAGCAATGGTCATTTACCGTATTTCAGAGGGTGATCGAAATATCATTGTCATTGACAGTACAAGAATTATAAAAGCAATCCGCAGCATCAACCAAGACTTGGAGATACAGATTATCGGCCCTGCACAAACCATCATTGAAGTCATCCTCAAAAAAAAGGAAGCATCAATACCGCTTTTTTTGCTAGTTTGGCTGCTTCTTTTTATTGGATCTGCTCTGACTATTATGAACTTTCATGAAGATGTTAGTATGCAAGCAGTTCATCAAAAGCTGTATAAAATCATTACAGGAAAAGAGGTGGAAAAGCCTCTTATATTTCAAATTCCCTATAGCTTAGGTTTAGGCCTGGGGATGATTATCTTCTTTAATCATGTATTTAAAAAGCGTTTTAACGAAGAGCCAAGTCCCCTGGAAGTAGAGGTTTTCTCCTATCAGCAAGCTTTGGATCAATATGTAATCATGCATGAGAATAAAGAAAGCATGAAAAAACTAGATGATCATTAAGATACTTGTTGTGCTTTTTATCGGGGCGGCTTGGGGTATTACAGTCGGAGCTGGTTATGTTGCCTTTTTGACCGTATTTGGCATCATACCGAGACTCACCCAACTAACAAAAACAGGCAGTAAGATTCACTCCTATGAGTGGTCCGTTGTCTGTGGTGCAGTTTGCGGTACGTTTTTATTTTTAAGAGAACCTTCCTTTTCCATTTCGTCATTCATCCTCATTGTGATGGGTCTTGCAGGAGGCATTTATATTGGCATGATAGCTGCTGCGCTAACAGAAGTATTGAATGTTTTTCCGCTTTTAGCAAAAAGGGTGGGCATGGATGATCGGCTTCTCGTTTTGATGATGGCGCTGGTATTTGGCAAAATCTTCGGCTCTCTGTTTCATTGGATGTATTTTGCACCGTAGGACAGGCAAGATGCTAAAAAGAAAGGAAAATGCAGATGGGTACAAAAAGAAAAGTCATTTTGATAACAGATGGAGACGAATATGCCAAAAGAGCTGTGGAAATGGTGGCCAAGGAAGTTGGGGGCCGCTGTATATCCACGTCATTTGGCAATCCATCAAGCCATAGCGGTCCTGAAATTTTGAGCTTAATAAAAAAAGCAAAGCAAGATCCTGTATTAGTAATGTTTGATGACAGCGGGTTTGTTGGAGAAGGGGCCGGTGAGACAGCGTTAAAATACATAGCAGCACATAAGGATGTTGAGGTGCTTGGGGTAATTGCTGTTGCTAGCAGGACAAGAAGAGAAGAATGGACAAGAATTGATGTAGCAATTGACCAGGATGGCAACCTAACTCCATACGGGGTTGATAAACTAGGGATTCCGGAATATGAGATAGGAAGAATGAGCGGCGATACAGTTTACAGCCTTGATAGTCTCCATTTGCCATTGATTGTAGGTATTGGTGATATCGGCAAGATGGGAAAACGTGATTCCTATGAAAAAGGTGCACCTATTACACGAAAAGCAGTGGAATATATTTTAGAAAGAAGTGGTTTTAATGAGCAATGAAACAAAGGATAAGGAAAAAAAGAGCAAGGAAACAAAAGAAATGACGACCATATTTAAAAAGCTAACAGATGTTGAGAAGTACATGCAGGATCGGGTTGGTTTAGGCGTAAGCTTTGACCTTGGAGTAAGGAAAATCTCTGTACTCCATCATGAAGTAAATGTTTACTATGTTAACGGGTTAGTTGATAGTGTGATCATTTCTAATCTTTTAGAACAGCTGTTATTTTTAAATGATGAGGAACGGGTTCATCAATCAGAAGATTTCTTCAAAATTATTGAAAACCAGCTTGTTCATCATCAAGTGCAGCCGCTTGAAAAAATGGACGAACTAGTTGATCAGGTGTTATCAGGGCTTATTGTCGCAGTAATGGAAGGCTATAATCAAGGACTTGCCATTGATGTGCGGAGCTATCCTGGCAGAACCCCGCAAGAACCAGATACAGAAAAAGTAATCAGAGGCTCAAGGGATGGCTTTGTTGAAAATATTATTATCAATACAGCCATCACAAGAAGAAGAATCCGTGATGAGCGGCTGAGGTTTGAAATCTTGAAGGTCGGCGAACGCTCAAAAACAGATGTGGCGATAGGCTATATTAGGGACATTGCTGACCCTGACCTTGTAGACATTATTAAAAAGGAATTAGAGAACATTGACGTTGATGGTATATCAATGGCAGATAAGACAATTGAGGAATTTTTGCTAAAGCAAGGTTATAATCCATATCCGCTCGTTCGATACACAGAAAGAGCTGACGTTACTGCCAATCATTTGCTTGAGGGGCATGTAGTTATTTACGTGGATACATCACCGAGTGTTATTATTACACCTGCTACCTTTTTTCATCATTTGCAGCATGCAGAGGAATACAGACAAGCTCCGATGGTTGGGACATTTGTACGGTGGGTCCGTTTTTTGGGTGTTATCGCATCCTTGTTTTTCTTGCCATTATGGTTTCTTGTAACACTTGAGCCGTCACTTCTGCCGGAAAAACTTGCTTTTATCGGACCGACAGAACGTACCCACTTGCCAATCATCGTTCAGTTATTTATTGCTGATTTAGGATTGGAATTCCTGAGGATAGCCGCCATTCATACACCGACACCACTGTCAACAGCAATGGGGTTAATCGCGGCCGTTATGATCGGCCAAATCGCAATTGATGTCGGCTTGTTCGTACCAGAAGTTATCCTTTATGTGTCTGTTGCAGCAATCGGGAATTTTGCGACACCAAGTTATGAATTAGGGATTGCTAACAAGCTTGTGCGATTTATACTTTTAATCTTAGTTGCGATATTCCATACGCCAGGATTTGTTGTCGGCTGTACGCTGTATGTTCTGTTCTTAGCAAGCTTGCGTACATTGAATGTTCCGTATTTATGGCCATTCATCCCGTTTTATCCGAAGGCACTTGCTAATATCCTAATTCGCAGAACGGTTCCAGGAAGTAAATTGAGACCGAGCCATGCTCATGCACAAGATCGGAACAAATAAAATCCCAATAAAAAGAGGATTGAGAATTGGGTATATTTATGATACATTTGTTTAATCAAGTAGGCTGTTAAATAAATTGGACGTTAAAGCAGACAGTTCGAAAGGTGAACTGTCTGCTTGTTTCTTATTTTCATCTTAGCCTTTAGTATCTATCTTAGGGAGAATCGAGGGGGATATATGCATTATTATGGAACTTCTAGTGTGAACGAAGCTGGGCATTTGGAGATTGGCGGCGTTGATACAGTAAAAATAGTCGAAGAATTCGGAACACCAGTATATGTATATGATGTTGCGCTTATTAGAGAAAGAGCGAGAGGGTTTAAGGATACATTTGCAAAACGCGGAATCCCTGCACAAGTTGCTTATGCAAGTAAAGCATTTTCAACCATTGCGATGGTTCAGCTTGCCAATGAAGAGGGGCTGTCTCTTGATGTAGTATCCGGCGGAGAGCTTTATACGGCAATTGCCGCAGGATTCCCTATGGAGAGAATTCACTTCCATGGCAATAATAAAAGCAAAGAAGAGCTATTGATGGCAATAGAGCATAATATTGGCTGTATTGTAGTAGATAATTTTTATGAGCTGACTCTGTTGCAAGAGCTTTGCGAACAGAAAAACAGCAAGATGGCAATTCTACTTCGTGTAACACCTGGAATTGAAGCACATACACATGACTACATCCTGACAGGACAAGAGGATTCTAAATTTGGATTTGGTCTGCAAAATGGACAAGCAGAGGAAGCCTTGCTTAAAGCAATGGATTCTCCAAATCTAGAGCTGTTAGGGCTGCATTGTCATATCGGCTCGCAAATCTTTGAAACAACAGGTTTTGTTCTTGCTGCCAAAAAGATAATTGAAACGCTTCATCAATGGAAACAGGCCCATGGCTATGAAACAAAGGTTCTCAACCTTGGCGGAGGATTCGGTATCAGATACACAAATGAAGATCAGCCTATTCAGCCTTCAGAGTATGTCGAAGAGATTATTACAGAGGTTGAGAAGAATATGAAGCAGTTCGGCATGAATATGCCTGAAATTTGGATTGAACCTGGCCGCTCTCTTGTTGGAGATGCTGGGACAACGCTTTATAAAATCGGATCTAGAAAAGAAGTTCCGGACGTTCGCCAGTATTTAGCGATTGATGGCGGAATGACAGATAATATTAGACCTGCACTTTATGATGCTAAATATGAAGCAGTGTTGGCGAATAAACCTTTGATGGAAGCAGAAGAAACCGTGTCTATTGCAGGTAAATGCTGTGAGTCCGGAGATATGCTTATTTGGAACCTGCCATTGCCAAAAGCAAATGATCAAGATATTTTAGCAGTATTTTGTACAGGGGCATACGGATATTCGATGGCGAATAATTATAATCGCATCCCAAAACCTCCAGTAGTGTTTGTTGAAAATAAAGAAGCAGTCCTTGTTGTGAAAAGAGAGACATATGAGGACATCGTGCGTCTTGATTTGCCGCTTAAGGAAAAAGCAACGTTGAAAAAATAAAATAAAGGAAGTGCTTTTTAGCACTTCCTTTATTTGTGTATTAAGAGAAAAATGATTTAATAGCATCTACAATACTTGCGAAAAATTCCTTCACTTTTGCAAGAAAGCCTTGCCCTTCCTCGCTTTCAATAAAAGCATTGAATTTATCCTTTGCGTCCTGCAGCTGATCGCCAACTTGATTCCAATTGATATCCAAATCTTTTAGTTTATTGAAGAAATCCATTAATGTTTGCTTTTGGGCATCTGTTAAAGTAATGTTTAAGTCGTTTGCAGCATCATCAATAATTTTTTGAAGCTCTGCATCAGTTGACGGCTTGTTTTCGGCTATCTTTTCTTTGATTTTTGCCATTAAAGCGGAAGCTTTATCTGTACCGATTTCTTCCCCAAGATTAGCAGTTTCCACCATTTCCTCGTTGGCAGCCTGCTTTACTTCTTCAGGTATTTTAGTGTCTGTGGACACCTCGTATGCTTTAATAATTCCAGTGAGTGCCGCTGTTCCTGAAACCTGAATTGGTGCTGTCACATAAATGTCTGCATCTTTAACACCTGCTGTAATAAGCGCATTGATGTACATTTCATCTGTAACCCAATTAATGTTTTTCGTTTCTACATTTATTCCGCTTCCAGCATCTGCAATGGTTATTGCAGAGGAAGAAATGGCTTTTGTGCCAATTAATCGTTTCGATATGTAGCTTCCTAAATATTTATGTTCTTCTTCATTTGTGACAGTAATGATTTCCGCGTCATCAGGGGCCTTCATTTCGGTTAACAGCAATTTTTTCTGTTCCTCTGTCAGGTTTGCTCCTAACGTAATAATCATATCGCCAGTAGCTGCATCTGCAAATGCGCGAATAGGGAGCAGAAGCAAAAGTGATAAGACTAGCACAGCCCATTTTTTTCTGTTCATCTGTGTTCCTCCTAATGTAGTTCTATGCATATAGACGTGTCGATCAATAAAAAAGTTTCCTTATCCCCTTATAAACGCCTATTTGGTGAGATTTTCCTTAGCTATTATAATCGAAAAGATGTGAAATAAAAATAGTAGCTGAATGAATTGTTTTAGCATACTATTATAGTGAGAGATGCTATATGGAATATTTCCAATCAATAGGGAAAAGGACACAGAATTTCTAATGTTACTTTATCCTTATAATATTTTCATTGAAGATTATCCATAATTTATGTATGATAGTATCTATAACAGGTTTCGCCAAAGTAAGATAAATTATGCTATAAGGCGATTTTTTCATACTAGTGCCGGTTTCTTCATATTTAGAATAGAATATTGTTTGGAAACAATCCATTATGGGAAAACTTACAGGTAAATATGCTTTAATAATAATGAGGGATACAAATGATTATTCGTTATAAAAAGTCTTTTGAGAAAATTGCAATGGGCCTGCTTTCTTTTATGCCAGCTGAAAAAGATTTAAAGGTGCTCCAGCAAACGATTAAACAATACGAGGCTAATGAAAATTGGCAGCTTTTTTTATGGAAGGAAGAAGAGGACATTATCGGTCTGATCGGTATCATTTTTGAGGATGAGACGAGTATCAGCATTCAGCATATATCCGTTAATCCTTCGCATAGGCATCAAGGTGTTGGAAAAGCAATGGTGCAAGCAATTAAGTCACAATATACCAACAAAAAAATAGAAGCAAACGAATTGACTGTAGGGTTTCTTTCTAAATGTATGAATATGGAGGAAAATCTTAATTCGTAATAAATAAGCCCCTAACCAGAAAAGTGGTTAGGGGTTTTTTGCTGTTACACTAATCAATGCGGTTTTTCCGTTCCTCGATGGCAGCGGTTCTTTCATTTATTACTTCTGTTCTGTCTCGTGTCAAATGACGATGGATTATATCATCTAATGGAATATGAGAGGACTGCCACTCCATTCCAACAGATTGACACCATTTCACACATTCCAGCTCTAAGGACTTAGCATTGATTGGCAGAATGAAAGGGATATAAGCAAGTTGATTCCTAATATCTAGCTGTCTTTGATCCATTCTTTCGAGCAATAATGCCTTATCAAGTCCGAAGTCATGCCAGTTCCAGTCACCGCGGTGAAACATGCTGGTTGCTTTCTCTAATGTTTTGTCGGCACCACGAAAGTTTCCTCGACGATGGTGATAGCAGGATACAGCTAAAAGGATAAAGGCAACCCAAATAGAGTCTTTATTGCCCGGGTCGACCTCCTTCCAATATTCCTCTAGAATCTCGTGGCACTCAAAAAAATCCTGATCTCCATGGAAATGCCCCAAATACTCAATATATTCATGTGGATACACCAACACTTGCTCCTTTCCAAACGAATTAGCTAATAATTATTATACTGTGTCTAAAGGAAGACATAAAAGTCTTCTAATCCCCTTATTTAATCACTTGGTATAATTTATTATTGGATAACTTTGTCGAATCATCTATACTTATACTAGCATAGGAAAGACTTTGATGTTATTTTATTAGGATTTTGGTGAGATATAATGCAATATAATGTAAAAATTGATAGCTTTGAAGGTCCGTTGGACTTGTTACTGCATTTAATAAATAAATTAGAAATTGATATATACGATATAAACGTCGCAGAAATTACAGAGCAATATTTAGAATATATTCATGCAATGTCTGTGCTTCAGCTTGATATTGCCAGTGAATTTTTAGTTATGGCCGCAACGCTTCTAGCCATAAAAAGTAAAATGCTGCTGCCTAAATATGATGAAGAGCTGCTTGACAATGATCTTGTTTACGAGCATGAGGAAGACACAAGAGAGGACTTAATTGAAAGGCTTGTAGAATATCGCAAATATAAGGAAGCAGCTGGTGATTTAAAGGAAATGGAGCTGGAAAGAGGCTTGATTTTCACAAAACCTCCTAGTGATTTGTCCGATTATGCCCAAGCTGCAGAAGAATCAGCAAAAAGTGAGCTGGATGTTTCTTTATATGATATGCTGGCAGCCTTTCAAAAGCTGATGCGCAGAAAAAAACTGCAGGCGCCGCTAGCAACGAAAATAACGAGACAGGAAATTCCGATAGAAAGCAGAATGGAGGAAATCCTTCATTTCATTAAAAGCAAACGAGGCAGAATCCATTTTGAAGAGCTTTTTCCTGTACATGATAAAACCCATATTGTCGTGACTTTTCTTGCGGTGTTGGAATTGATGAAGCGTCAGACGTTATTTGTTGAACAAGAACATAATTTTGCAGATATATTTGTGGTTGGAAAGGAAGAGGAAGGATTTTGATGGTTACAAATTGGAAAGGTATTATTGAGAGTCTGTTATTTGCTGCAGGGGATGAAGGTCTTACAGTCAAGCAGTTGGCACATGTCCTGAATGTAGAGCAATTTGAAGCAGAACAGATAACAAGGGAATTAATGGAGGATTACGGAAAGGATCAAGATAGGGGGATTTCAATTGTAGAAATAGCGGGCACGTTCCAGCTTGCTACAAAAAAGGAACACTCTGTGTATTTGAAAAAGCTTGTTGAATCTCCCCATGCATCCACCTTATCACAGGCTGCTTTAGAAACACTTGCGATTATTGCTTATAAACAGCCGATAACAAGAGCGGAAATAGAAGAAATTCGCGGTGTAAAAACAGAAAGACCATTGCATACCCTTTCCGCTAAAGCGCTGATTAAAGAAGTTGGCAGGGCAGAAGGAGCAGGTAGAGCCATATTGTATGGCACAACGAAGGAGTTTTTAGATCATTTTGGACTCAAGGACCTAGATGAACTTCCAGTACTTGCAGAAAAAGAAGAGGAATTCAAACAAGAAGAAGCTGATTTATTTTTTGAATCATTCCAGCAATTGGAGGATTAGCGGTTAGACTGTACTAGGAGGGCTATGCTTCTAGTACAGTCTTTTTTTTGCATTGCAGATTTGGCTGTTTTTTCATATTTTAAACATGTTCCCTCTCTCTCTTTCATATTGTGTATAAACTGAGTGAAAAGGGGTTTTTTTAACCAATGAGCAGCTACAATGAATATGTAAAAGATGTGTTAGTCTGGAATAAGGAATTGAAGGACTTTTTAGAAACAGAGAATATTCAAAGAAGTGATGAAATTTGGAAAAGCCTTGATAAGTTTACATCCTTAATGGAAACCGTCCAGCGCAAGCCGATAGATACAGAAGAATTGATCAAAATCCAGCATAAAGCGGAAGAGCTGCAGGATGAAATGGAAGGCTACTTTAAACAAAGACAGCAATTAGGGACAATATTTGTCAATGAGCCGACTGTACCTGCAGGCGGTCACAGATTGCCTTCTCTCCCATATGCATATAATGCATTAGAGCCTTACATAAACGAGGAGATTATGAGGCTTCATCATACAAAACATCACCAATCCTATGTGGATGGGTTGAATAAAGCAGAAAATATGCTCGTCCAAGCAAGGAAGGACCGGAAGTTTGAGCTTGTGAAGCATTGGTCCAGAGAGCTTGCTTTCCACGGATCAGGACATTATTTGCATACAATTTTTTGGAATAATATGAGTCCGAATGGGGGCGGTGAACCAAAGGGAATGCTGCTTGAAGCGATTAAAGACTATTTTGGCAGCTATGATGCTTTCAAGCACCATTTTACGGAAGCTGCAAAAGCAGTTGAAGGTGTTGGCTGGGCAATTTTAGTGTGGTCACCGCGAGCGCGCCATTTAGAAATACTTCAATCTGAAAGGCATATGCTGCTGACACAATGGGATACGATTCCCTTGCTTGCTCTTGATGTATGGGAGCATGCGTATTATTTGCAGTATAAAAATAATCGGGCAGATTATATCAGTAATTGGTGGAAAATCGTCAATTGGAAGGATGTAGAGGAAAGATTCCTTAAAGCGAGTGATTTAAAATGGCGACCGTATTAATTTTAGCCATAAACGACGCTGGGACATAAGTATGTGAATCTGTTTAAAAACCGAACTATTTAATCAACCCAACGATTAAATGGTTCGGTTTATTGTGTTTTTTAATTTTAATACAATGATTGAAATCTTAGTGGAATGGAGCGGAGGACACTTGACTCCTGCGGGAAATAGAGGACGCTTTAGACCCCGCAGGCGAGGACGAGCGCGCAATGAACCGAACTAATTTTAAACCCATATTCTATTTAGGCAAGTGCTTCATTTTTATTCTTGTTTAGAAAGATTATCTTTTGTTTTGTCCCAGCCTCGCTTTTTTTAGCAGACTGCATGTCATACTGTTAAAGTTTACTCATTTTGTCATAAGCCCGCTTGTCCTGCATAAGTATGTACAAACCATATAAGGAGACGAGGTAGTGTTATATGAAATCAAAGAATCTAATCCTATCTTGCATCGCTGTATTGCTATTGCTGACGCTTCCACAAAACGCAAGTGCAAAAATCTATGTCAGTGCTAACAGTGCCATCTTGATGGAGCAGGAATCAGGACGAGTTATTTACGAAAAGGATGCGCACACTCAAAGAAGAATTGCCAGCATAACCAAAATCATGACAGCCATTCTTGCTATTGAGTCGGGAAAAATGAATGATATGGTGACAATAAGTGAGAATGCGGTCAGAACGGAAGGCTCCTCCATTTATTTAAAGGCGGGCGATAAAATTCCGCTGGAAGATTTGGTATACGGGTTAATGCTGCGCTCTGGAAATGATGCAGCTACAGCAATTGCCGAATATGTGGGCGGGAGTTTAGATGGATTCGTTTATTTAATGAAGCAAAAAGCAGAAGAAATTGGGATGAAGGATACAAACTTCGAAAATCCGCATGGATTGGATGATCATGAAAACCATTATTCCACAGCATATGACATGGCATTGTTAACAAGGTATGCAATGGAAAATGACATGTACAAAAAAATAGCGGGAACGGAAAAATACCGTTCAGAAGATCCTGATGGGGACTGGGACCGTGTTTGGAAAAATAAAAACAAGCTGCTTACAGGTCTTTATGAGTACACAACCGGAGGGAAAACAGGCTTCACAAAATTAGCGAAAAGAACGCTCGTATCAACAGCTGAAAAGGATGGGGTAGAGCTGATTGCCGTTACCTTAAATGATCCTGATGACTGGGATGACCATATTAATATGTATGAATCAGCGTTTAAGGAATATAAAATGGCATTAGTGTTAGAAAAGGGCAAGGTGAAAACGAAAGACTCCTTTTATAAAAACAAGCTTTATGTTAAAGAGGATATAGCATATCCAATCACCGCTAAAGAGGAAGAGGGGCTCGAGGTTAAATACAAGCTGTCAAAGGTTAAGGGTGATTGGAAAAAGCAGGAGCAAAATGTTCCTGATATTGTTGGAAATGCGGAAATTTATTTAGATGACAAGCTAGTTGATAGTACTGCTATTTATTATGAACATACCAAGGTGAAAAAAAATAAAAGCTTTTTTGATCATTTTAAAAGTATGTTTTTAGCAGTTATGGGAGTAGAGAAGGATGGTTAATATCATCTGGGTGCTGCTTACTGTGATTGGAATTGTGTTTGCAATTTTTAACGGCACAATTGACGAAGTGAATAAAGCGGTGTTTTCTGGTGCGAAAGAAGCGGTCACTATTTGTATTGGATTGATAAGTGTCCTTGTCTTTTGGCTTGGTATGATGAAGATTGCCGAACAGGCTGGTCTGTTAAAAAAGCTTACCAATTTGTTCCGTCCTTTTGTGACAAAGCTATTCCCAGAGGTGCCGAAGGATCATCCTGCAATGGGGTATATCCTGTCCAATATGATCGCTAATATTTTTGGCTTAGGCAATGCAGCTACCCCTTTAGGAATTAAGGCGATGGAGGAACTGAAAAAGTTAAATGGCGGCAAAAATAATGCAAGCAACAGCATGATTACTTTTTTGGCGTTGAATACCTCCAGCATTACCTTAATTCCAACGACTGTTATTGCCATTCGCATTAATTACAATGCAGCTTCTCCAACAGATATTGTTGGGCCAACATTAATTGCAACCATCTTTTCAGCAATAAGCGGTATATTAATCGATCGTTATTTTTATTATCGAAGAATGAAAAGAGGATGAATTCATGATGCAAATTATATCACTTTTATCCGTTTGGATGATTCCTTCTTTAATTTGCTTTATTCTCCTTTATGGGACGTACAAGCGTGTTCCGACATATGAAAGCTTTGTAGAAGGTGGTAAAGAGGGAATTTCAATGGCTTTTTCTATTATTCCCTTTTTAGTCGGGATGCTTGTGGCCATTTCTGTATTTCGGGCGTCAGGAGCATTGGAGTTTTTTATGGGCTTTTTAAAGCCTGCCTTGGATTTTTTTGGAGTTCCATCAGAGGTCGCTCCTCTAGCATTTATTCGTCCTATTTCTGGAAATGCAGCCTTAGGGATGACAAGCGACTTAATTGCCACATATGGTGCTGATTCTTATATTGGCAGATTGGCAGCGACTATACAAGGAAGTACAGATACAACCTTTTATGTACTGACCGTTTACTTTGGTGCTGTTGGCATAAAAAAAATGGGCGATGCACTTAAGGTAGGCTTACTTGCAGACCTTGTTGGATTTGTTGCAGCCGTCGTCGTAGTGACATTAATGTTTGGAAGATAATTCTCCGATTTTCTCGGAGTTTTTTTTTATTTTCGGCAAAATGATGATATTCTTCCTGGTTTTTATAGAACTTTCCTTTGAAAATGGGCAAACTTATGTCATAATTCATAAGATAACAGAAAAATATAACGTTATTGTCCTGTTTGATGAATTTAATGAGGTGAAACATAGATGGAAAGACTGCAAAAGGTAATTGCTCATGCTGGGATAGCATCACGAAGAAAAGCAGAAGAATTAATACAAGATGGAAGAGTTACTGTAAATGGAAAAGTTGTCAAGGAATTAGGCGTGAAGGTTGGTTCAAATGATAAAATCGAAGTGAATGGAGTTCCGATTGAAAGAGAAGAACCTGTTTACTTTATTCTGTACAAGCCGCGCGGCGTCATTTCGAGCGTGAATGATGATAAAGGCAGAAAGGTTGTAACAGACTACTTTTCTGAAATACCGGCTAGGATATATCCAATTGGCCGTCTTGATTATGATACATCCGGGATTATTTTGATGACAAATGACGGCGAATTTGCCAACACGATGATGCATCCTAAAGGCGAAGTGGAAAAGGTATATGTGGCGAAAATCAAAGGCATTCCAATGCGAGAAAAAATTAAGCTATTGGAAAAAGGTGTGATGCTTGAAGACGGTAAAACGGCACCTGCAAAAGCTAAAGTATTATCAGTAGATAAGAAAAAAGGAACATCTATTGTTGAGCTGAAGATTCACGAAGGCAGAAACCGCCAAGTACGTCGGATGTTTGAAGCAATTGGAACACCTGTCTTAAAACTGAAAAGGGAAAGATACTCATTCTTGAATTTGAATGGCTTAACTCCAGGGGATGCACGAGAACTGACGGCACATGAAGTAAAGCTGCTTCGCACAGAAGCAAATAAGAAGAGATAACAAATAAAATTTCATAAAACGTTCACAGAACAATGTGGATGATTACAATATCTGCAACATTAAAATGATATAATGACCATATAGTTTTTGTTCCTAATCCCATTGATACATAACCGTCTTTGGGATTTTGTTTATTTTAAAAAACAGTCTGCGCATAACGGAACATGGACAAATGCATGCTTCCATTAAATAGGATAGAAGTGTTGTTAGGAGGATATTCAAATGGAAAAGGAAATAAAAATTCTTGTTGTAGACGATGAGGAGAGAATTAGAAGGCTTTTGAAAATGTATCTCGAAAGGGAGGATTTTATTGTAGAAGAAGCAGCTGACGGCGAAACTGCATTAAAAAAAGCTCTTTCTGTTGATTATGATATTATTTTACTCGATTTGATGATGCCTGGTAAGGATGGGATGGAGGTTTGCAAGGAGCTGCGGGAGAAAAAAGCGACACCTGTCATTATGCTTACAGCTAAAGGAGAAGAAATTAATAGAGTTCAAGGCTTTGAAGCAGGTACAGATGATTATATCGTTAAACCCTTTAGCCCAAGGGAAGTTATTTTGAGGGTGAAGGCTCTTTTAAGAAGATCGTCTCCAGCAGCTTTTGTCCAAAGTGAACCTGTCGCAAAAGACATGATAGTATTTCCGGCATTAACTATTGACAATGATGCACACCGTGTATTGGCAAATGGCAGGGAGGTCAGCTTGACCCCGAAAGAGTATGAGCTATTGTATTTTCTTGCAAGGTCTCCTGATAAAGTATATGACAGGGAGCTGCTTTTGAAGGAAGTATGGCATTATGACTTTTTCGGTGATTTGCGAACAGTTGACACACATGTTAAGCGTTTAAGAGAAAAGCTTAATAAAGTATCAGAGGATGCTGCCCGGATGATTGTTACAGTTTGGGGTGTAGGTTACAAGTTTGAGGTTAGCAATGGATGATGTTTTGGAGAAGTGTTGTATTTAAGCTTTGGTTTACTTTTTTACTGCTGATTACTGTTGTATTAATCATCCTTACTGTTATGCTCCTAGAATATTTTGAGCAATATCATATGGAATTATCGAAAAAAGAGCTTACTAGCAATGCAGTTAAAGCGTCAAGCATTCTCGAACAGCATCCAGATATCGGGATGGATATCGTCTGGGAGCTTTTGGATGAATCTGCTGCAGCTGCCATTGTGACAGAAGGTAACACCGCCATTTCTCCTGATAGTGAGTATAGCAAGGAGACCCTAGAGTCTGCACTAGCTCGCCAGGATTTAAAGACTGCAATTACGACAAATAAGCAGACTATTAAGACGATTAAACTAAGGGATAGCGGGACGAATGACGAAATCGAGGTTACCATCAGCGCCGTCCCAATCTTAAAGGATCATAAAGCTGTTGGCGCCATTTATGTTTTTCAAAATTTGTCTGTCCTTAATGATACAAAAAACTCGACAACAAAATTTATCGTGTTAGCAGCAGTTGTTGCCATCATTCTTACAACCATTTTTGCGTTCTTTTTACTTACAAGGATTACGGCTCCTCTCCGCAAAATGAGAGAGGCTGCGATGGAGCTTGCAAGGGGGAATTTTGAAACAACTGTTCCGATATGGTCTCAGGATGAAATTGGGGAACTTTCCATTGCCTTTAACCAAATGGCAAAACGGCTTAACTTCAATGTGAATGCATTAAGCCAGGAAAAGGAACAGCTTGGCAATATATTAAGTGGCATGGCAGATGGTGTGCTGACCTTTAATAAAAATGGCAGCTTGCTAATAACAAATCCTCCTGCTGAAAGATTTCTTCAATACTGGCATTATGAACAAGGAAGCAGTGAGCCATTACAAGAGCAAGTTCCAGATGAGGTAAAGGAGCTTTTTCAGATGGCCATCGGCACAGGAGAAGAGCAAATTGCTGAAATGAAGCTGTCTCATAAATCATGGGTTATCATTGTAAGTCCTCTTTATAATCAAGACCAAATAAGAGGGGCGATTGCTGTTATAAGGGATATGACAGAGGAGAGGAAGCTGGACAAGCTGAGAAATGATTTTATCGCAAATGTGTCCCATGAATTGCGAACACCTATCAGCATGCTTCAGGGCTATAGTGAAGCAATTGTAGATAATATTGCTCAGTCGGAGGAAGAAAAACAAGAAATGGCCCAGATTATTTATGATGAATCACTTAGAATGGGCCGCCTTGTCAATGAGCTGCTTGATTTGGCGAGGATGGAGGCAGGGCATCTAGAGCTGATGCTTGAATCTGTTGAAATGACCTCCTTCTTCCATCGAGTTTCCAGGAAATTTAATGCGGTTGCAAAAGAAAAAAATATCGACATGACGATGGATATTCAAGAGGATATGAAGCCATTTACCATGGATGTTGATAAAATGGAGCAGGTTGTCACAAATATTCTTGATAATTGTATCAGGCATACGCAAGAAAACGGTAAAGTTACATTAAAAGCAAAGTCGGACGATGTCGGGATTTATTTGGATATACAAGATAGTGGTGTAGGAATTAAGGAAGAGGATCTGCCTTATATATTCGAACGGTTTTATAAAGCAGATAAGGCAAGGACGAGAGGCAGCTCAGGCACTGGGTTAGGCTTAGCAATTGCCAAAAATATCATTGAGGCACATAATGGCCATATTTCTGTGACGAGCAAATACGGGCAAGGAACGACATTTTTTATCTTTTTGCCACGAAATGTTGAATAAATTTAGAGATGTTGCCGATTCTTCTTGATTCACAAGAAACAATTTAATATAATAGAACATAAGGAAGGATGGATTCCTTCCTTTTTGTTTTGGGGAAATTCCTAAAAACAATGGGGAAATTCCTAAAAACAATGGGGAAATACATAAAAAATAATATAAATATAAAAAAAACCGTAACGATTAGAAAATTAATTACGACTAATTTTATAAACGGGGAGGAGAAACTGATGGACTCCGTTTTTGATGAACTGTATAAAAAATATCATCATGACGTTTTTCAATTTTTATTTTATATGGTCAGCCATAAAGAAACAGCAGAGGATTTGATGCAGGAGGTTTATATACGCGTCTTAAAATCTTACGATCGTTTTGAAGGGAAAAGTGCAGAAAAGACGTGGCTTTTTAGTATTGCGCGAAATGTTGCGATCGACCATTTCCGCAAGCATAAAAACTGGAAAGACAGAATTATGGAGAAGTTTGATTGGTCAAAGCAGCAAATCAAAGCAGATGACTCGTTGCCAGAGGAATTGGCCATACTGTCTGAAGAAGTCCAACACCTATATAAAGTGTTGAAGGTATGTACACTTGACCAAAAAATGGTCATTATCCTTCGTTATATCCAAGAGCGCTCCATCATTGAAACAGCAGAAACTCTCGGCTGGACAGAGAGCAAGGTGAAAACAACCCAGCATCGTGCTCTGAAAGCATTAAAGAAGCATATGGAGGAATGGAGCAGAGAGGAGGAATACAATGAAAAAAAACAATTGGAGCGATGAGCAGCTGAAAAGCCTCTTAGGGCAATTTCCCTCTATTAAGGATGAACGAGATCCAAAAGTCATCTATCAAAGAATAGAGGCAGGCAAAACAAAATACAGGCCCCGCCGTCCTTGGCTAATGCCGGCGATGGCCTCCGTGTTTGCCCTTCTGCTTTGCATCGTTATAGGTGAAAGCTTTTTCCGTCCAAATAACAGCAATTATTCTTTAAGTGATTCTTCTAAAATGGAAAAAAGTGAATATATAGCGATTAGCGAAGACAGAGATTTAGAAAACTCATCGTCTTATCAGATGAAGGGGCAGGCTGATGAAATACAAAAACAGCAGACGAGTAACCCTTTAATAACGGAAGCTGTCTATCAGGAGGATGTCGGGAACAAGGAACTGCTCACATACCCAATTCCGGATAAAAATGTCCAGGTAGCAGTACCTGTCAGCATATTAGTGGATAATCCTGAAAACCTATCGAAATTTGACTTATATAAAAAGTACATGGATGTCATAAATGAAAATGCTTGGGGACTTGAAAATTATTATCCTTTCAACGGAAAGGTCGATTATGACACAGAAAATAAAACGGTCATTATTGACTTCTCGGATGATATTACCTCACTTGGTTCTTTCGGTTCTGATAACTTCCTGAACTCTATTGTGTATCAGCAGCTAGAATCTATCGGTGCAAAAAAAATGGAGTTCAAACAGAATGGACAAAACGGAGTAGTTGTCGGCAACCGTGAATTAACCGAAATGGATTATCAACCACTTGAAAACAGAGGATATTTCCTCTTATCTGATTCAAAAGATAATGATACTGCCCTTTATGTTCCGTGGGAAGCGCCATATCATGATATTGAGACAGCAATTAGTAATATGAGCAAGGATATTCCAGAATATGGGCTGTCTGCGTCTATTCCAGAAAATATCTCCTTTGATAAAATTATTAAGAATACGGAAGAAAATGAATTAGTGCTGCATTTTTCAAATGACAGCACCCTTGCCGAAGATAAACATACAGTAAGAGCAATTGAAACGATTTTGCTTACAGCGAAGGATTTTGAGTTTAAAACGGTTAAATTTGAAAATGCCAAGCTTGAACAAATAGGGAAATTCACAATGGATGAAGATATTAGCGTTCCTGTCGCGGCAAATAAAAAGGAAATAGCTGAATAAATAATTAATTAAAGCTCTAGCAAAATTGCTGGGGCTTTTTTTTGTACAGCTGTTAACCAAGAGAAAAAAAGGTGCATGGTTTTAGGGAACTTAATCCATACTAACATTTGAATTTGCCTAAAGAAAAGTAGGAAAATACTCGTATGTAAATGGTTGCTACTTTCTGAGCAGGATGACTATGTCAGTTCTAAGACTAAACATGTACTCATATGGTGAAAGAGAAACTTTCGAATTTAATAGTAAATTAGGTAAGCAAATCTTCTTAAATCAACTAAAATGCATAGACGAAAAGTTTGGCATTGACCCGGATTACGGGAAAAGGAGGATACGATGGGAGACTTTATCAGACGGCTGCTCATAGCTGCAATAATGCTTCTGTTTGTCAGCTTGTTGTTTTTAGGCGGCAAAGCTTCAGAGGCACAATCACCTTCACTGTCTGAACGAACAAAAGGATGGACTTGGCCAAGTGAAGGGATGATTTCAGATACCTTTAATACGAGAAATGGCGATCATAAGGGAATTGACATTGCAGGAGACTTAGGAGCTTCTGTTTATGCTGTAGACAAAGGATTAGTTGTAAAATCCTATTATTCCCAAAGCTATGGAAATGTGATTTTCATAAAGCACGAAAATGGGTTAGAAACAGTCTACGCTCATTTAAATGAACGACTAGTTGTGGAAAAACAAAAAGTGGAAATGGGAGATATAATCGGGAAAATGGGCAATACAGGAAGGTCTTCTGGAGTCCATTTGCACTTTGAAATTCACGAGAAAGAATGGACGGTAACAAAGGAGAATGCCATTAATCCAATACTCGCATTAGGAGATGCCGAAGTGGGACAGACAGTCGAGGCTGCAGCAAAGCCAGCAAGACAGGAAGCTGCTGAAGCCAAAAGAAAACAAGTGGAAAAGGATATGACGACAAAAGCTGAAAATGAGAAAAAAAGCGAAGCGGAAGAAAAAGAAAAAGCAACAAAAATCGAAAAGGCAAAACCAGAAACATTGGAAATTACTGTAGAAGAACCGGTTGACTATGATCCTGAGTTGGGGCAAGTTCCATATAAAAAAGCAATTTACTACATAAAAGAAAATGAAATAAGCAAAATTCTTGGAGAGCTTCCTGCGCTCCAAGCTCCTAAAAGCATAAGTATTCAGCAGTTCAATGAGGAGCAGCAGGGAAAGGTAAGAAATATTGGTGCACCTTTTACTACCTACTATGAGTAAGTATATACATAAAGTTTTTTGCTTATTTTAGTCCATTATATCTGTATATTACGCTTGTTTTTTTATCTTAGTAAACTTATCGCAATATGTGGTAAGCATTGTTCTTTTCAAAGTAGTATTTCTTATGTATAATGAAGAAGTAAAAAAAATATTGATCTATCTTCGGGGCAGGGTGAAATTCCCGACCGGCGGTGAGGAACATAGTTCTAAGTCCGCGAGCCTATTCGTTAGGCTGATTTGGTGTAAATCCAAAACCGACAGTAAAGTCTGGATGGGAGAAGATGGAGGTTCTGCAATCAATCGTTCGAAAAATAATAGTTAGAACGTTTGTTAAGTGTGCCTTTAAATGCTCCCTCAAGCTTAGATTGCTTGAGGTTTTTATTTGGCATGCATTAACAAAATTGCTGAATCTCTCTTCTTAGGCTGATGGATCCTAAAGGGAGAGAGTAGAAATGAATAGAAAAAAGATGAATGTAAGAAAATTTGTATTAATTGGGATGATGAGCAGCCTTTCCTTTGTGCTTATGCTTGTCCAATTCCCGCTACCGGTATTTCCGACCTTTTTAAAATTGGATTTCAGTGATTTACCGGCATTGATTACGGCGTTGATACTCGGTCCGGTTGCTGGGATATTAGTGGAACTAATTAAAAACATTCTAGACTATTTTGTAATGAGCAGTGAAACAGGGATTCCTGTAGGCCATATAGCGAATTTTATTGCTGGTACTGCCTTTATCCTTCCTGCATACTTTATTTATAATAAATTTAAATCAAAACAGGGTATGGTCGTGGGATTAATCTCAAGTGTACTTGTAATGAGTGTTGCTCTGAGTGTATTCAATTATTTTGTACTGCTTCCGGTTTATATGAAGCTAATGGCAATTGACCCAATGTCCTCTGCCGAAATGCGCGGCTATATAATCTCACTTATTTTGCCGTTTAACCTGGTAAAAGGCATTATTGTATCAGGATTATTTATGATCATATATGCGAAAATGAAAGTGTGGATTACCAAGCAGGCACAATATCGAAGAGTTGCATAAATAAAAAAGCAAAAAGAGAAAAAATCTCTTTTTGCTTTTTTTTATTCGTATTTTAATGCGTCGCCTTCGAACGGTTCGTCAGCTACTTTAATGGAATCTGTAGGGCAGCCTTCAAATGCATCAAGCATATCGTCAAGTAACACTTCAGGAACCTCTACTGTACCTTCGTTATCATCAAGCATCACGAATGCCAAACCTTCATCATCATAATCATAGATATCAGGAGCTGCAGCTCCACATGCACCACAAGCAATGCATGTATCTTTATCAACAATCGTATATTTTGCCATGAGTCGTAAAAACCTCCAGTATTCTTTGTTAAGTAATATGCATATATAAAAAACGCTACATCTTTACTATCCATTCCTTATTGTAAAACTGAATGTATAACTTTTCAATAAAAAAGACCAATATAAAGGAATAAAGTATTGTAATTATGCAAATCCTCCAGTAACCTCCTTCATATTGTCACCAAGTTTACCTCTCTGTGTTGTTTTCATGGTAAAATAAAAGCAAGAAAGTACATAATTCGACATGGACCATCGATTTATTTTTAAAAGGAGTTTACGTATATGACCTTTATCGAGGTAATCGTGTTATATTGTTTACAAAGAATAAAGGGAGAGAGAACCGTCTATTCTGTTCTTCACATCCTAAACGGCAAAAAATCAGCCCAAACAATTCAGGATATACATATATTTAAGCTAAAAGCCATATTTCAAACATTTCCGAGTTTGTCGAGAGCAAATTTCGACAGCATTATCCTCTCTTTGAATAAAAAAGCATGGATACATGCTGGTGAGTCAGCGCAAAGCTTTGTTATCCATCCTAAAAAAGAGGAATCTTTAAAGGAATTACTTATAGAATACCCTATTCCCGCCCATTTAAATGGCTGGAAATATCATCGAATCACTGTTGGATTCTGGGAGCGGCTTTCGCTCTCTATCCAAGTTGCATCACATTTAGCAAAAGGCAATAATCGGTATATGCCAGTTCAACGAAATATGGCTGTTCAAGCTTGGATGAAGCAAACATTGCAGGATTTTTCTACTGAAAGGCAAAAGCTAAATGAACATCTTTTTCAAGAATTGGCAAAATGCTTGGAAGATGAGGACATTTATCCTGAATATCTTATATGCAGGCTGACAGGAGCAGACCATATTGGGCTGACGCCAGAACAAGCCGCAGCAGATTTTGGGATAGATCTAAGCTATTATGATATGTCTTTTTTATCATTGCTGCATTTTATGCTCCAGAAGATTTTAGCTCAAGAAGGCAAGTTTCCAATATTGCGGAAAATGATACTAGATGATGATTCAGACTTTATCCTGACGAATTCAACTAAAGCCACCTATAAATTGATTCTTCAAGGCTATAGTCTTGAAGAAATCAGTAACATTCGCCGTTTGAAAATGAGTACGATTGAAGATCATATCGCAGAACTTGTTTTGAATATTCCTGATTTTTCCATAGAGGAATATGTAAGTAAAAGCAAAGTTGAAGAAATTACAAAAATTGCGAAAGACATTGCATCTAAGTCATTAAAACAAATTAAACAACAGCTTCCAGATGCGACATATTTTGAAATCAGGATTGTCCTTGCCAAATTAGGAGGTGGCATGAAGTGAATTTAGAAAGTAAGCTATATGAATTTTTTTCTTTATCTTCCTTTAGGCCAGGACAAAAGGAAGCAATAACTGCCCTTTTAGAACATAAGCATACATTAGCCATGCTTCCGACAGGTACTGGTAAATCATTGGTTTATCAGTTGCCAGGAAAATTACTGAAGGGAACTGTCATCATTATTTCTCCTTTACTGTCATTAATGCAGGATCAAGTAGAGCAAATGAAGATGAACGGAGAAAAAAGCGTTGTTGCTATTAATTCCTTTTTGACATGGCAAGAGCGAAATGAAGTATTTAAGCAAATACGCCAATATAAATTTGTTTTTATTTCCCCAGAAATGATTAGCTCTGAATTTATATTGAATATATTAAAAAAACTGGAAATAGGCTTATTTGTTATAGATGAAGCACATTGTATTTCGCAGTGGGGATATGATTTTAGGCCTGAATATCAAAACTTAGGTAATGTGCGGAATCAATTGGGTAATCCTTTAACATTGGCTTTAACGGCAACTGCTACTCCTAGTATAAGGGATGATATTAAGGCATCTTTATCATTAGTAGATGTGAAGGAAGTGATCTACAGTGTTGATAGACCCAATATTGCCTTAAAAGTGGAAATGCTTGCAGGAGGAGTAGAGAAAAAGAAAAGGCTGGAGGAATTAACTGTCGATTTGCAAGGTCCGGGCATTATTTATTTTTCAAGTAAAAAGCTGGCAGAGCAAATGGCCGCTGAATTGAAGCGGAAAAGCGGCAAGCGGATTAATGCCTATCATGGCGGTATGTCACAGGAAGACAGAATACTGATTCAGCAGCAGTTTTTAAATGGCCAGCTTGATATTGTTTGTGCAACGAGCGCCTTCGGTATGGGGATAAATAAGGATAATATCCGCTTTGTCATCCATTACCATTTTCCGACACAGGTCGAATCGTTTTTGCAGGAAATCGGAAGGGCTGGAAGGGATCGGAAGGAAAGCATCTCCATTCTTTTATACGTGCCTGGTGATGAAATGCTTGCATACCAGCTTATTGAAACAGAGCTGCCAAATGAGCTGCAGTTAAAGCAATTAAAAAGGTCTCTTCTGCAATACTCCACATACGAAGAATGGTCCAAAAAAGAACGAACCTTGATGTTGGGGCAATTTTCTGAAACACAATGGAGAATACTTGCGGCAAATGTTCAGCTAGAAGGGAAATTGGTCAAGGAGATTGTCGATAAGCTTGAAGATTTTGCCCAATATTGTGTAAGCAGGCTTGCGATAAAAAAACAAAGTATACAACATATGTTATCATGGGTCCATTTAAATTCATGCCGACGTGCCTTTCTAACAGGGTATTTCGAGGAGGCTGAGATTAGAATGAACCCCGTGTGCTGTGACAATTGTGGATTCAGTATAGCTAGCTTCTATTCAAAGGAAAAAACAAACAATGAAAGAAACAATGAGGTGGACAGCTGGAAAAAGCAGCTTGCCTTTATTTTAAATATGAAAAGTGGACCTGCTTATGAATAAGGAAAAATACTTTCATGTATTGAATCAGTTGACAGACAAAGAGCTTGTTAAGCACTTATATATTACCCAAATTATTTTAATTATCCTTTCAGCAGGATTAGGCATATTTGTATTTCGGATGGACGATTTTGGTTCCTTGCTAGCCTTTAAATGGACATATGTATTAGCAGGACTTAGTGTAGGTGCTGCAGTCGTTTTCATGGATATGATATTTATGAAATATATTCCTGGTAAATATCATGATGATGGTGGGTTAAATAAGCGGATATTTCGTCAAAGACACCCTCTGCATATCGCCGTAATTGCGGCGGTTGTTAGTGTAAGTGAGGAAATTTTATTTCGAGGCGTTATCCAAACCAATCTCGGGTTATTAGCAGCAAGTATAATCTTTGCAGTTGTTCACTATCGTTATTTATTTAATTGGTTTCTTTTTATAAACATTATTTTTATAAGTTTAATTATCGGTTGTGTATATTTATGGACAGGAAGTCTTTTAGCAACGATTATTATGCATTTTACGATTGATTTTGCTCTTGGCCTGCTGATCAGATACAAGGTTTTTGAGTAGATTTTTATATAAAAAGAAATTTGTTTAGAAAGAAGGGATGTTCATGACAAGAGAAGATCCTTATAGAGTGCAGGCGGATCGGCAAAAACAGCGGATAACTCGAGTGGAGAAACAAGAGGTAATTCCAACCGAAAAAAAAGAAAAAGAAGAACTGCCGCCTCGCAGGTCGGTGCATCATAAACAGAAAAAAAAGAAAAAGAAAAAGAAAAATCAAAAGTCAACAGCTATCACTGTTCTAGCTTTTTCGTTTATTGCCCTTCCAGTTATTTTACTCGGAATTCATGAAATAATGACTCGTCACACTGGGGATGCAATTGTTCCTGTTAGCGGCTCATCGACACAGTTTGAGCAAATAGGTGTCGAACAAAAGGAAAAAAAATCAGCGACAGTTGAAGATAAAGAAAAAACAGATGACTCTGCTGAAAACAGCTCAAAGCAAGCGGCTGATACAGAGGAACAAAAGTCGACCGACAAAGAGCAAAAAGCAGCGGAGGAGGCAAAGCAAAAGGCTAAAGCGGAAGCAGAGAAGGAAGCAGAGCAAAAGGCTAAAGCAGAAGCCGAAAAGGAAGCAGAGCAAAAGGCTAAAGAAGAAGCTGAAAAGGAAGCAGAGCAAAAAGCTAAAGCAGAAGCCGAGAAGAAGGCAGCAGCAGAAGCCGAGAAAAAGGCACAAGCAGAGGCTGAGAGAAAGGCAGCAGCAGAAGCCGAGAAAAAAGCACAAGCTGAAGCTGAAACAACGTATATTTACCATACAGTTGCTGCGAATGAAACATTATACCGGATTGCGATGAATTATTATAATTCTAAATCAGGGGTTGATATCATTAAACAGGCAAACCAATTAGCAAGTGATAATGTTATGGTAGGACAGGTGCTGAAAATTCCTCAGCAATAATGCTTCTAACTAGTCCTTCCCCTTCATATAGTTTAAGGGAAGGAGGCTTGTAACATGGAATTATCTATTATGAAGCTTGACAGCAATACGGATGAAACAACAAGAGAAATGCTGCAAAAACTTGTGGAGAAAAAAAGGAAATTTGATATGATCAAAACAAGACATTTGTTTGTTATGTGGCTGACAATAATAGTTGGATTTTTTTATGCATACTGGCTTTATAAGCATATTGCTGTCCCGTTTTCCCATTCCTTTGCGATAATGTTTTCGATATTTATTGCGAAAACTTTCAATCTATATGCGCTTTGTCTAATTGTTGGATCCTTTGGCTTTATGAATGTTCTTAAACAAAAAAAGGACAAGGCAGAGAAGGAATATCACGAATTGCGCTGTGAAATTATTGATAAAGCGAAGGACCTGTGGAAGAAGGAAGAGGAATGGAAAAGTCGCCATCATGTTTTTTATATGATGAAAAAAGAATATGATATAAACCTTTTTCATGAAACGAAATAAAAAAGAGACTAAACAAGCATTAGTCTCTTTTTGCGCATTCAAAAAACCTTTTTTCTGTCCCTGTCATCCTTAATAATTTCAACTGCTTCCCTAAAGCGTTGTGAATGAATAATTTCCCGCTCCCGCAAAAAACGGAGGCTGTCATTTAAATCTGGATCATCACTCATATTAATAATCCATTGATAGGTGGCACGAGCCTTTTCTTCTGCTGCAATATCCTCATATAAATCGGCAATTGGATCACCTTTTGCTTGAATATATGTAGCAGTCCAAGGATTGCCTGAAGCATCATGGTAAAATAACGCCTTTTCATGAGTAACATAATGACCGTCAAGTCCTGCTGCTTTTAATTGGTCTATAGTAGCATCTTTTGTGAGCTTATAAATCATTGTCGCAATCATTTCCAAATGGGCAAACTCCTCCGTACCGATATCTGTTAAAAGTCCGATTACTTTATCAGGTATTGTGTACCGCTGATTCAAATAGCGAAGTGCTGCCGCTAGCTCTCCATCTGCTCCGCCGTATTGTTCAATTAAAAATTTTGCAAGCATTGGATTGCAGGTGCTTACCTTAACAGGGTACTGCAATTTCTTTTCATATAGCCACATATCAATGCCTCCTTTATACTGTTAAACTTGCCAAGGCCAAGGTCCATCTTTCCAGTCCCATGGAGAGCCTGAATAGCTGTTCCCAAACTGGAGAAGTGGCCCATATTTACTTTCGTACAGCTCCTTGAATTTTGCTCTTTCTCCCACATAGTGATTGAATTGATTGATAGCATCCTGGTCGTTAGGATGTGTATCAAGATAAAGCGTTAATTCTACCAATACGAAATCTACAGCTTGAAGCTGTTCGAGCAGCTGGTGATATTCTTTCGGCAGCTGTTTCATTAAGTGTCACCTGCCTTTTTTTCATGTGGACCATAATAAGGATCGTAAAACGCCTTCCATAATGTTCCTGCTCTTAATGCCTCCATCGGTGAAAATTGTGGTAAATGTGGTGGTTGAAAGCCCATAAATAAATTGGGCGGTGTAGAATATACTTTAGTTTTTATTGGCGGGCAAGGATCATTTGGGCTTATATAGGGGTGGTATTTTCTGTAAAATTGACTCATGAAAAAAGCCCTCCTTTTTTTATTATCTTTAAAATAATATGAAGAAAATGCTAAATCATGCTTTCGATTTGTTGGTAAAAAAAAGATGCACATTATACAATAACAAAAGGATAAGATGAAAAAGTGTAAAGGGGGGATTGGATGTTGGCAATTATTAATGTTATAGTGGCAGTCATCCTGATAATCCTTGCAGGAATTGCATTAGTAATTAAGATGCATAAGAATGCATTGGAGGATCACATTAAATACGAAATGTTTTACTTTCCTAATTTTCCAAGGTCTTTCAAGGAGATTTCGTTGTTTTTTATTTCGGATATACATAGAAGAGAAGTTTCTTCGTCCATTGTAGAAGAGGCAAAGGGGATTGCAAAGTTTGTTATTATTGGCGGAGATTTGCTTGAAAAAGGGGTGAGCTTTGACACTGTCCGTAAAAATCTTCGTAAGCTGAAGGAAATAGGTCCCCTTTATTTTGTGTGGGGGAATAATGATTACGAAGCAGATGTAGACGAATTAAAGGAGCTGTTTAGAAGTGAAGATGTAACAGTCCTTGATAATAGATCTGTTTCTTTCACCTCTAATAAAGGGGAAAAATGGCATTTAGCAGGGACAGAGGATCGTTCCTTAGAATTAGATGACCTTGACTCAGCCCTTCAAGATATAAAAAAAGCAGAATTTAAGATTTTGATTAGCCATAATCCGAAAGTGATGGAAGACCTGAATGATGACCACAAAGTAACATTAGTGCTTAGCGGTCATACACATGGGGGACAAATACGAATTTTTGGCTTTGGACCATATGAAATTGGTGCTACTAAAGTAATTGGAAATACGACTATCCTTGTGAGCAATGGGTATGGAACTACCTCGATACCATTAAGACTTGGTGCGAAGCCAGAAACCCACATCATTAAAATTCAGCATACAAAAGATAAACGAATCTAAATGATGCAGACAAATCACCGTTTTCCTGCTTTTTTCATACGTTACAGTAAGAGTTTTTTCAGATAGAGCAGGAGGCATTGTCATGCGCTTAGAACGATTGAATCATAACAGAATTAAGATCTACCTGACATTTGATGATCTGTATGAACGTGGACTGACGAAAGATGATATATGGAAAGACTCGATAAAATGGCAATATTTTTTTCATGAAATGCTCGAAGAAGCCAATGATATGTTTGACCTTGAAATACATGGTTCTGTCGCAGTCGAGATTTTTTCCATGAAGGCACAAGGGATGGTTATGATCTTAACAATGAACGAGGAAGAGTCCCAAGACGAAGAGCTACTGGCAGAAGGTTTTTTGGAAATGCAGGTTACTGTTGAAGAGACTGTTGACATATTATATGAGTTTACGGAGCTGGAAAATGCCATTCAAGCAGCAAAGGTTCTGCAAAACGCCTGTTTCTCTGGGGGCACATTGTTTAGTATTGAAAATAAATACTATCTGTATTTTCCTGACATTGCTGCAGCGAAGGAAGCACAAGCAGCAGCAATCCTCGGTGAATTTGGTGAAGCAAGCATTAAAAGCATCTATATTATAGAAGAATATGGACGTACTATATTAAAAAACGATGCGATTGAAATGTTGAACCAATATTTCAAATGAATGATGATATCGTTAGTAGATAAATTTATATATTCTTAAGATTTCTATTTTTACTCTTTCTTGGTCGCTTTTCGCCTTGGAAGAGTTTTTTTATGGAAAAAGAACGAAAATGCTCAAAAAATGTCCTGCAAAAAAATTGAAAACAGTTAACTTCATCGTTGGTAAATTCGAGGAAAAATGATAAGATAATGATAAAGAATTATATCTTAATTCTTTATAGCTGTGTCAAGCAAATCTCTTTAAGAACAGGAAAATAGAATGTGCCATAAAAAGTGTGGAAGATAGGGACAAAGTTGTATCTTTTGAATATATTATAAAGGAGAGCATACTATAAAACATCTTTCCATAGTGGCAAAGGCATTTTGTACAATTGACTCTGTTGTACATGCATAGATTTACCGTGTTTGCGGTTAACCTATACTTTATGCAAAAAGACAGAGACAATCATTTATAAAAAAAATAGCAGCAGTAATTTTCTCTAAAAAATGCTCCAAAAAAGTACATACTATATTAAGCATGTATTTGTATGTAGACGAATAGTAATGCTAGTCTTTAATGAGAAATTTGACCGTAAAAATGATAAATTTAAATTAACTTTGCAGTTTTTTAGGAGGATTCATTAAATGGTAGCCAAAAAGTCTAATGAAAAGAAGATTGTTGAAGAGCAACACGATGTATTAAAATCAACACAAACGATCATTCATAAGGCATTGAATAAGCTAGGTTATTCTGATGAGGTGTATGAACTACTGAAGGAACCGATTCGCATGATGACAGTGAAGATACCTGTAAGGATGGACGATGGCAGTGTAAAGATATTCACTGGCTACCGGGCACAGCATAATGATGCAGTTGGCCCAACAAAGGGAGGAATTAGATTTCACCCGCAAGTTACAGAAACAGAGGTGAAAGCCCTTTCTATCTGGATGAGTTTAAAATGTGGAATTGTTGACCTACCATATGGTGGCGGTAAAGGCGGAATTGTCTGTGATCCACGAGACATGTCCTTCCGTGAACTAGAAAGGCTTAGCAGAGGTTATGTAAGAGCAATTAGTCAAATAGTTGGCCCAACAAAAGACATTCCAGCACCTGATGTATTTACAAATTCACAAATAATGGCTTGGATGATGGACGAGTATAGCAGGATTGATGAATTTAACTCTCCTGGCTTTATTACAGGAAAACCTCTCGTTTTAGGCGGTTCACATGGAAGAGAAACGGCAACCGCTAAAGGGGTAACCATCTGTATACGTGAAGCGGCTAAGAGAAAAGGCATTGATATTGTGGGTGCAAGAGTTGTTGTCCAAGGCTTTGGGAATGCAGGTAGCTTCTTGGCAAAATTCATGCATGATGCTGGGGCAAAAGTAATTGGTATTTCGGATGCATACGGCGCATTACATGATCCGAATGGATTGGATATTGATTATCTTCTTGACAGAAGGGACAGTTTTGGAACAGTAACTAATTTATTTAATAATACCATTACAAACCAAGAGCTGTTGGAGTTGGATTGTGATATTTTAGTTCCTGCTGCAATTGAAAATCAAATTACCGAAAAAAATGCTCATAATATAAAAGCGAGTATTGTTGTTGAGGCAGCAAATGGACCAACAACTTTAGAAGCAACAACAATCTTAACAGATAAAGGTATCCTTCTTGTGCCAGATGTCTTGGCTTCTGCCGGCGGTGTAACTGTATCTTATTTCGAATGGGTGCAAAACAACCAAGGTTTTTACTGGACAGAGGAAGAAGTAGAAGAAAAGCTTGAAAAAGTAATGAGCAAGTCTTTTGAGAATATTTATGATACGGCTCAAATTCGCAGGGTGGATATGAGATTGGCCGCTTATATGGTCGGGGTAAGGAAAATGGCGGAAGCATCAAGATTCCGTGGTTGGATTTAAGTTAGGATAACAAACTATTGTATAATAACCAAAAATCTCCTATGCTATAAATAGGAGATTTTTTTATTAAAAGCATACTACATAAAAGTATGATAAATATGTGTATATAAGCTGTAAAGAATGTAAGGAGAGGTTAACATGAAAGAAGAACAAGCGATTATTATCGGTGCAGGACCTTGTGGATTGGCTGCTGCAATCGCTTTAGAGCAAGTAAACATCAAACCCCTTATCATCGAGAAGGGGAATGTAGTTAATGCAATCCATGGGTATCCAACACACCAGACTTTTTTCAGCACAAGCGAGAAGCTTGAAATCGGCGGAATTGCTTTTCTGACAGAACAGTATAAACCAAATCGTAACCAAGCACTTGTTTACTATAGGGAAGTAGCGAAACGAAAAGATTTGCGGATAAATGCCTATGAAGAAGTAATCAATGTAAAGAAGGAAGCCGATTACTTTACAATAAAAACCTCAAAGGATGAATACCGCGCAAATTATGTAATCGTTGCGACAGGTTATTATGATCATCCTAATTATATGAATGTCCCTGGTGAAGATTTGCCAAAGGTCAGCCATTATTTTAAGGAAGCACACCCATATTTTAATCATGATGTCACTGTTATTGGTGGAAAAAACTCAAGTGTTGATGCTGCGATTGAATTAGTGAAGGCGGGAGCGAGGGTAACGGTTTTGTATCGCGGCACAGAATACTCAAGCAGTATTAAGCCATGGATTCTGCCGGAGTTTGAAGCGCTTGTAAGAAATGATGTCATTAAAATGGAGTTTGCTGCAGAGGTCGTGGAAATTAAAGAAAAAACTTTAGTATATACGAAGCATGGGGACACTGTTGAAATTGCCAATGATTTTGTTTTTGCCATGACTGGGTATCACCCGGATCATCAATTTATTAAGCTCATGGGTGTTGAAATGGAGACAGAAACGGGCAGACCAGTTTTTAATCCAGAAACAATGGAAACGAATGTTGAGGGGATTTTTATTGCTGGAGTAATTGCAGCAGGCAATAATGCAAATGAAATATTCATCGAAAACGGCAAGTTCCACGGAGATCAAATAGCCAAAGCGATAGCGAACAGAGCATAACCGCCTATTGCTAACAAGGGAGAGGAAAAGAGCGAATGTTAGCCATACTATCCGCTGGTATAGCGCCAGGGCTGGCACTTTTAAGTTATTTTTATTTAAAGGATCAATATGAATCAGAACCAATCGGATTAGTTTTAAGGGCATTTATAACAGGGGCGTTGCTGGTTTTTCCGATAATGTTTATCCAATACGTTCTTCGGGTCGAGGAAGCTGTGCCTTCCCATTTGTTAAACTCCTTTATCACAACAAGTTTGTTAGAGGAATTTTTCAAATGGTTTATCTTGTTTTTTACAGCCTATCAGCATATAGAATTTGATGAGCCATATGACGGTATTATTTATGGTGTATCTATCTCGTTAGGCTTTGCGACAGTCGAAAATATTCTTTACCTTGTAGCTAATGGTGTGGAATATGCTTTAGGAAGAGCATTGCTTCCTGTATCAAGTCATGCTCTTTTCGGTGTTATCATGGGGTATTATATTGGAAAAGGGAAATTTACGATGCCAAAAGGCAAGTGGATTTTCTTTTCGTTGGTCATTCCCTTTATTCTCCATGGTATTTATGATTATATCCTAACAATGCAAAAGAACTGGCTTTTGTTCATCACTCCATTCATGCTGTTCCTATGGTGGCTTGGCTTACGAAAAGTTAAAATCGCTAGAGAACTGAGCAGAGAACATGTGAACAAATATATGAATGCAAATTATAAAATTTAAGAACCAGCACAATTGTGTATGGAGAAAATATAGGTAAAAAAGAAAATGAATTCTGTTCATTTTCTTTTTTTTTGCATAAAAAACCAATCGCTACAAAAAATAGAGTCAATGACAAATAGTATTTACATCTGGGGGTAAACACGCATGAATAAAAAGTTCTTAACGAAAATTTCTGCCGTAATTTCCGCCTGTATCATTCTAGCACCATTAGCGGATGTGGAGCATAAAGCGGAAGCATTCACAAATCAAGTGGTTCAGCAAGGTGCTGTTGGAGATGATGTCATCGAATTGCAAGCAAGGCTCCAATATATAGGATTTTATAATGGCAAAATTGATGGAGTCTTCGGCTGGAAAACATATTGGGCATTAAGAAATTTCCAATATGAATTTGGGTTGCCGATTGACGGAATGGCAGGCTGGCAAACGAAACTAAAACTGGCAAAAGCATCAAAGTATAATGAACAATTTGTGAAAGAGCAAATTAACAGCGGGAAGAAGTTCAGCCATTATGGCGGAGTGGACTTGAACAAACAAAAAACACCTTCTGCTAATAAAAATACGAATAATAAGGCTGCCGGCAATGCAAATAAAGGAAATACGGCACCTAGTAAAAATTCTAACGCTAACACAAACAAGGCTCCGAGCAGCAGCAATCAAAAATCCGCAAATCAGTCAAAAACGAACAATGCTGGAGCAAATAAAGCAAACAATAATAATAATACAACAACAAAAAACACAACTAATAATAATGCAAACTCAACTCCAACGAAATCTGCCCAAAATAATGGCGGCGAAGTTGTGAAGAAGCAAACACCGACAGCGGCGAATGTACCTAACGGATTCTCTCAAAATGATATTCAGCTGATGGCAAATGCCGTTTACGGTGAATCAAGAGGTGAACCTTATATTGGTCAAGTAGCAGTAGCTTCCGTTATTTTAAACCGTGTAAGCAGTGCTTCCTTCCCAAATACAGTGTCAGGGGTTATTTTTGAACCGAGGGCATTTACAGCAGTTGCTGATGGACAAATTTGGCTGACACCAAATGAAACGGCAAAAAAAGCAGTGCTTGACGCAATCAATGGATGGGACCCTACAGGAAATGCTATTTACTATTTTAATCCAGATACAGCAACAAGTGGCTGGATTTGGTCAAGGCCGCAAATCAAGCAAATAGGCAAGCACATATTCTGTAAATAAAAGGGGTGAACGTTAAATGCTTAGAGGGATTATGATAGGCGTATTGACAATTGGGGTTGCTGGTGCAGCTTTTTGGGGCTATCAAGAGCATAAAGAAAAAAACGCAGTTTTAATGAATGCGGAAAACAGTTATCAACGAGCTTTTCATGATTTATCATATCAAATAGACCTTTTGCATGACCAAATTGGCACAACACTTGCCATGAATTCACAGGAATCACTTTCACCAGCATTAGCAGAGGTGTGGAGAATCACGTCAAACGCTCATAGTGATGTTGGCCAGCTTCCGCTCACATTATTGCCATTTAACAAAACAGAGGAATTTTTGGCGAATATTGGAGACTTCAGCTACCGTACTGCCGTAAGAAATCTTGATGATGATCCACTGACAGATAAGGAATACAAATCATTGAAAAAGCTATATGGTGATGCAAAAGATATTCAAGATGAATTGCGCAACGTGCAGCATTTAGTACTTGAAAACAATCTGCGCTGGATGGATGTAGAAATGGCCTTGGCCACAAATAAGCAAGGTGATAATACTATTATTGACGGATTAAAAACAGTGGAAGAAAAAGTCGATGGTTATCAGGAAACTAGCTTTGGCGTAACAAATGTTAATATGGAGAAAAAGGACGAAAACTTCAGTAATTTGGAAGGAAAGACGATAACGAAAAAGGAAGCACAGAAAATTGCGGAGAATTATGCAGATTTTAAAGGCGACTTGGAAGTGAACATCACTGAAAATGGAGAAGGTGCAGGGTACGGCTTCTACAGTGTTGCACTAAAAGAAAAAGACTCAGGAGTAGAAGCGAATATGGATATAACGAAAAAGGGTGGTTACCCTATTTGGTCCATCGTTTCTCGAGAAGTGAATAAACAAAAAATTAGCTTAAATGATGCCGGCAACAAAGCCGTTGATTTTTTGAAAAAGCATGATTTTAAAGATTTGGCATTGTTTGAAAGTATGCAATATGATAACATCGGTGTCTTTACCTTCGTAACAGAGGAAAATGGCGTGAAAATTTATCCTGACAGCATTAAGATAAAGGTCGCGCTTGATAACGGTAATATTGTAGGCTTTGCTGCAGAAGATTACTTAAAACAGCATAAGAAACGGGATATTCCAGATCCTGTTATTTCAAAAGCTGAGGCACAAGATAAAATCAGTAAAAACGTAAAAATAATGCAGGATGGGTTAGCAGTCATACTTAATGATTTGAATCAAGAAGTGCTTTGCTATGAATTTATCGGGACATTGGATGATGATACGTATCGCATTTATATTAATGCAGAAACAGGCACAGAAGAAAAAGTGGAAAAACTCAAAAATGCTGAACCATTATATGATGAAGTTGTTTAATCAAGAAAGCAGTAGGAAAGTACTATTTCCTGCTGCCTTTTTTGCTGTTATTTTGAAGGTGACTATTGATATCCAGCAATTTTCTGCGATAATATAGGTAAAAAGAATTACTATTAAATTGCACAAGAAGGCGTGGTACAGTGATAAACATTGGAGATACTTTAATTTTAGAACCAGCTCATAGTGAAACTCCAGAACAATATAAATGCCGTTTAGTTGAAATGAACGATAACGAAATTTTTATAGATTATCCTATTAATTCCAAAACAAAAAAAGCCGTATTCCTGCTTAATGGCACACAACTGAAGGTCAGCTTCGTGACAAGCCATGGGACAGTTTATATGTTCGATTCCGAAATAATAGGGCGCCAAAAGCAAGGGAATATTCCGATGTTACTTCTGCATTATCCACCGAAAGACCAGTGGATTAAGATCCAAAGGAGAGAGTATGTAAGGGTGGAAACGAGTGTGGATGTTGCGATTACTTCCATTGATAATGAACTAAAACCGTTTGCTACCATTACAACAGACATAAGTGCAGGTGGTGCTGCAATTCTTGTTCCAAAGAATTCAAATATGAAGCCAGAAACAATTGTTGAGCCGTACTTTGTTCTACCGATGCAAAATGGCGAATATTACTATCCGAAAGTAAAAGCACATGTTAAAAGTATTTTTCATCATAATGAAACACACAACAAAGCACCGCTTGAGTTTCTTGAAGTAAGTCCTGCTGATAGACAGCTATTCTTGCGTTTTTGCTTTGATCGTCAACTCTCATTCCGTAAGAAAGGCTTGGAACTCTGAATAAACTGTTCCTCATATTCCGATACTAATATTAAGTAAAATAAGCAAATACAAGTGGAGGTATCGGAATATGAAGCGCCTTGAACGGTTATTGATTAAGCTAATTGCCATTCAATTGTTTTTTTTGCTAGCTGGACAAGTACTTATATCTGCAAACATACTACCAGGATTGCAAACTCTTGCCCAATATGAAGGGGTAACGGAGTCGAATTATACCTCTATACTGGAAACAATTGGACTTAATCAGAAATAATGCAGGAAAAACCTTTCGATCTGGGATTTGAAAGGTTTTTTTAAATCATATGAATCCACAAAAAAATAGTATGGATTTTAATAGGTTTAATCAACAAATAAAAACATAAAATATGATAAAATAAACTTGCGAATAATAATTTGTTCTAAGTAAATTCAATAATTAACGTTGAATACGAAGAATGGATAAGGTTTCTAGGAGGAAATATGGATAAGAAAATCAGCATTGCAATAGATGGACCGGCAGCAGCCGGAAAAAGCACTGTAGCGAAAATTGTGGCAGAACAGCTCGGTTATATATATATCGATACTGGGGCGATGTACAGAGCACTAACCCTTAAGGCTATAAACAATGAAATAAGCTTAGAGGATGAGGCAGCATTAGTAGACATGCTTTCAAGTACAACAATTGAGCTGTTTCCCGGCGAAAAAGGGCAAAAAATCTTCTTGGACAGTGTGGATGTCACAGAAGATATTCGCAGAAGCAATGTAACTAACTCGGTGTCTATTGCTGCTAAGCATAAAGAAGTGCGGGAAGAAATGGTTCGCAGACAACAGGGGTTTGCAACTGGCGGCGGCGTGGTAATGGATGGTAGAGACATTGGAACACATGTTATCCCTACAGCAGAAGTGAAGGTATTTTTGCTTGCTTCTGTCGAGGAAAGAGCAGTTAGACGCCACAATGAGAATTTGAATAAAGGCTTTGAATCAGATTTAGAGCAATTGAAATCAGAAATAGCTGCAAGAGATAAGCTGGATTCTGAACGTGAAGTTGCTCCGCTTAAAAAAGCAGATGATGCCATTGAAATTGACACTACTTCTTTGTCCATTGAGGATGTTGTAGGTGAAATTATGGGATTAACAGAGGACAAAATTACTAACTGATGTCCTCTGATTAGCTGATAATGCACGCTAGTGTTTCTTACTTGACAAATAATCGCATTTATAAGAAGTTAGATAGAAGAAATAAATTTTTATTATTCTATTAATTTTTTATGAAAGCTATATGGGATAAGCAACCTGCTGCATAAAATTCCAATAGAAAAGTTGAAGGAGGAGTACATATGTCTGAAGAATTAAATGATATTGTCGTTCATAATTACACAGTTGGAGACCGAGTTTCCGGTAAGGTAACAAAAGTCGAAGAGAAGCAAGTTATTGTCGCGATTACTGACAGCAAACTGGATGGAATTATTCCAATCAGCGAATTATCAAGCCTTCATATTGAAAAGGCTGAAGATGTTGTATCAGAAGGTGAAGAGCTTGACCTTCAAGTAATTAAAGTAGAAGAGGATGCTCTTGTTCTGTCAAAAAGAAAAGTTGATGCAGAAAAAGCTTGGGAAAGCTTAGAAGAGAGATTTAATTCTGGCGAAATCTTTGATGCAGAAGTGAAAGATGTCGTTAAGGGCGGTCTTGTTGTTGATTTAGGCGTACGCGGTTTTGTCCCTGCTTCCCTTGTGGAAGCTCATTATGTGGAAGACTTTTCTGACTACAAAGGCAAAACCATCTCCTTTAAAATTGTCGAATTGGAAAAGGATAAAAATCGTTTGATTCTTTCTCATAAGGCTGTAGTTGAAGAGCAAAAGAGCAAACAAAAACAAAATGTGCTTGAATCATTGCAGGAAGGGCAAACACTTCAAGGTGTTGTTCAAAGAATAACTGATTTTGGTGCGTTTGTTGATTTAGGCGGAATTGACGGGTTGGTTCACATCTCTCAACTGTCACATGAGCATATCACAAAACCTTCTGATGTTGTTCAGGAAGGTCAAGAAGTGAATGTGAAAATCCTGAGCGTTGACCGCAATAATGATCGCATTTCCTTGTCTATTAAGGATACTTTGCCAGGACCGTGGGCAAATATTGCTGAAAAAGCGGAAAAAGGCAGTATTTTAGAAGGAACAGTTAAACGCATTGTGTCATATGGTGCATTTGTTGAAGTATTCCCAGGTGTTGAAGGACTTGTCCATATTTCACAAATTGCTCATAAACACATCGGTACACCGCATGAAGTTCTTAAAGAAGGTCAAACTGTTCAAGTGAAAGTACTCGATGTAAATGAAGAGGAGCAACGTCTTTCATTAAACATCAAAGACTTGACTGAAAAAGAGCAGGAAGAAGATGAAGTATATGAGCTTCCAGAAGAATCAAAAGGCTTCCAGCTGGGAGATATGATTGGGGAGCAATTGAAAAAATTAAAGCAACAATAATAGTATAGAGCTGTCTTGAAAAGAGCAGTTCCTTCTCCGTTATGAGAAGGGACCGCTCTTTTTTTATGAGAACTTATTCACTGTATTTATTATCATTTAATGCGCGGCCTTCCGCAGGGCTTTGCAATCTTGTCGCCCCATTATAATGGATGGCCTGATCTCTGTCAGATTCTACACGATGACTTTTTTTCAATTTTTTTTCTTGTCGATCTTTACCCACTTAAACACACCCCCTAACAATAGAATGATAAATAATACCGCACTTTATTCAGATAATTTCCTTGAGATTTTGCTTGCCTGCTTTTTTCTTAGTTTAAAGTACATATTAAATTGACATAATGGAAAAAGTAGGAGTGTGAACAGATGATGGAAGGTAATTTGTTTTATTGGTTCGCGTGGATGCTTTGGATAATGTCGACCTTTTTGATGGACAAGGATAATCGAAATAGGCTATTTTACGCATCCATATTATTAATTGCAATGATTTTATTTCCTTATCATTTTTTTATAGGCGGTGTGGAAGTATCCGTCTTGTTGATAATCCAATTAGTAGCAGCATTTATATTTGCCTCAAGACTGAAGCTATCTCTGCAGCTCTTTTCCGTGTTAACTTCGTTTATGACAATGCTTGCATATGTTTCTTTCCAGCTATTGAGCATTCTTGATCCAGTGTGGCTGATTGCTGACAAAGGTTTGCTGCTAGCTGCAACGCTTGTCCTATTAGCCCTTTTATTACATAAGTCTGTATTTTGCCAAGTCATAATGATTGTATTAGGAAGTTCATTTGGTGAAGTAGTGTATGGCAGCTTGCTGCATTATTATCGTATGGATGTTGGAATTGGGTCACCTGCCTATTTTGACAGTCTGCTTACAGGGATTAGCAGTTTGGCAGTACTTCACATGACGAAAGTCTTTCTTGCAAGATGGGAACAGCATATTTACTTACTTGAAAAGGAGAAGCAAAAACTATGATGAATACATTTACATATCCAATCATGTTTGGACTTGTGATCGGCACTGCCCTCCGTATGTTTATGCTTCGTACAGATTACCGACAGTATCCAACGTATTTACATGGGAAGATTATACATATTGCCCTAGGGTTTATTGCGGCTGGTCTAGGTACAGTCGCCATCCCCTCGATATTAGACAAGGATTTCACCGCAGTGACCTTTTTAACTGTTGCAGCCTCACAATTTCGCGATGTTCGCAATATGGAGCGGAACACACTAACAGAGCTAGATAGCTATGAAATGGTGCCTCGGGGAAAGACATATATTGAAGGAATTGCGATTGCCTTTGAAAGCAGAAACTATCTTGTAATGTTTGCAAGCTTACTTTGCACCTTTGGATATATAACCTTTCACATCTGGGGAGGCTTAGTCGCTGCCATTATCTCCTTTTTTATTAGCCGGAAGCTGATGTCAGGTGGAAAGCTTCGTGACATTGTAACAATTGATTATGTGGAGCCGAGATTCGATGGACCGGGCCTTTATGTTGATAATATTTATATCATGAATATCGGGATACCGGCACGGCAGGAGGAAGTATTGAAATATGGTATGGGCTTTATCCTGACACCAAAGAATTTCAATGCGCGAACAACCATTGCTAATCTCGGCCAAAGACAGGCAATTTTGTATGATGTTTCAACAGCTTTAGGAGTATACAGGGATTCAGGAACACCTGCATTGGTCCCCTTGGCGAAAAGAGACTTAGAGGATGGAAGGGTTGCTGTGTTTATTTTGCCGCAAAACAACGAAAAGCAAAAAGCGCTTGAAATAATTGGCGCTGTCCCAACCCTTGAAAATGCCATCCGTATGCCGAGCAAAAGGCTGCGACGGGAGGAAGAAGCACGGTGACAATTGAAAAGTATATATTAGCAGCTATTACAACAAAACCGGACAAAGTAGCCCCAGGAACAGGCGTCTTTTATTGCAGTGATGTTAATGAAATGGAAGCAGTTGCAACAAACCTGGAGGCGATTCTTGACGGAATAGCCCATAAAATTAGTGAGGACGTATTTATTATCGTCAAGCATTGACTTATCAGGGTATTAGCAAAACTATGTATAGGCCATCTCCCCCTACAATAAACAAATTTCTAGCTCTTGCCTGTACAAGGCCACTCTGTTAAGATATATTAGTTAGGGGACTGCCTCAAAAAATAGGTAATCCCCTAATTGTTTTTAGTTAGTATTAAAAAGGTGGCATTTAAACAATCTTTATTTCCTTATGATAGACAAAAACACATGGCAGTAAATTAGCAGCTTGGAATAACAAATATACATAGTATTTTGTGAACATAAAGCAAAAAGACTATTTGAAGTATGGAAGGGTGTAAGTAAGAATGGCGAAACCTGTAATAGCAATAGTAGGAAGGCCTAACGTAGGTAAGTCTACTATTTTCAATAGAATTGTTGGAGAAAGAATCTCCATTGTAGAAGATATTCCTGGAGTAACAAGAGATAGAATATACAGCTCAGCAGACTGGCTGAATCATGATTTCAATCTAATCGATACTGGCGGAATCGACATTGGTGATGAGCCGTTTCTTGATCAAATTAGAGCACAGGCAGAGATTGCGATTGACGAGGCAGATGTTATCATTTTCATCACAAATGGCCGTGAGGGAGTAACAGCCGCTGATGAAGAGGTTGCAAAAATCCTGTATCGTGCAAAGAAACCTGTTGTTCTTGCGGTTAATAAAATTGATAATCCAGAGATGCGTGAGCAAATTTATGATTTCTACTCATTAGGATTTGGCGAGCCAATGCCAATTTCAGGATCACATGGCTTAGGTCTTGGGGACCTTCTGGATGAAGCAGCTAATCATTTCCCGAAAGGAAATGGACAAGAATATGATGATGATGTTATTAAGTTCTCCCTTATCGGACGCCCGAACGTTGGGAAATCCTCACTAGTAAACGCCATGCTTGGAGAAGACAGGGTAATTGTCAGCAATATTGCTGGTACAACAAGGGATGCGATTGACTCTCAAGTAACTGTAAACGGTGAAAAGTACGTAATCATTGATACTGCTGGTATGAGAAAAAAAGGGAAAGTGTATGAAAGCACAGAGAAATACAGTGTGCTGCGTGCATTAAGAGCGATTGAAAGATCAGACGTTGTTTTAGTTGTTATTGATGGAGAAGAAGGCATTATCGAGCAAGACAAAAAAATCGCAGGCTACGCTCATGAAGCTGGCAGAGCTGTCATCATTGTCGTAAATAAATGGGATGCTGTCGAAAAAGACGAAAAGACAATGAAAACATTTGAACAAAATATTAGAGAACATTTCCTATTCTTGGATTATGCACCGATTGTGTTCTTGTCTGCTAAGACGAAAAAACGTATTCATACATTAATTCCGATGATTAATGTTGCGAGTCAAAACCATACATTAAGGGTAGAGACAAGTGTATTAAATGATGTAGTTATGGATGCCGTTGCGATGAATCCAACACCAACTGATAAAGGAAAACGTTTGAAAATATACTACACGACTCAAGTTGCAGTCGGACCGCCAACATTTGTTGTGTTTGTTAATGATCCTGAGCTAATGCATTTCTCTTATGAGCGTTTCTTACAGAACCGTATACGAGATGCTTTCGGCTTTGAAGGAACACCAATAAGAATTTTTGCGCGTGAAAGAAAATAATAGAGGTGGATCTAATGGGTAATCAAACAAAAGTCGCAATGATCGGAGCTGGAAGCTGGGGAACAGCACTTGCACTTGTACTTGCTGACAATGGACACACTGTGCATCTTTGGGGAAAAAACGAGCAGGATATTGAAGAAATAAATAAAAATCATATTAACAAAAGATATCTTCCGGAAATTAAGCTTTCAGAAAACATTATTGGATTTACTTCCATGCAAGAAGCATTGCAGGATGTCCATTTTATCGTCATGTCTGTGCCGACAAAAGCGATGCGTGAAGTGATGCAGCAAATGATTCCTTATTTGGATGAGCCGAAAACATTTATTCATGTTAGTAAAGGCATCGAGCCAGGCACGCTTCTTCGTATATCTGAAATTATGGAAGAAGAAATACCGGAGCAACTATTGAAAAGTATTGTCGTGTTGTCAGGACCAAGCCATGCAGAAGAAGTGAGCTTGCGCCATTTGACAACAGTTACCGTATCTTCAAAAAATATGGAAGAAGCAGAAAAGGTTCAAGATTTATTCATTAATTCTAAATTCAGAGTTTACACAAATCCAGATATAGTCGGAGTTGAGATTGGCGGAGCGTTGAAAAATATCATCGCTGTTTGTGCTGGTATAACAGATGGATTAGGGTTTGGAGATAATGCAAAAGCGGCACTTATCACAAGAGGGCTTGCTGAAATGGCAAGATTAGGAACGAAAATGGGTGCTAATCCATTGACGTTCTCAGGCTTAACTGGGATTGGTGATTTAATCGTGACATGTACAAGCGTCCATTCACGCAACTGGAGAGCCGGAAATCTGCTCGGAAAAGGCTGCCCGCTAGAAGAGGTCCTTGAGAACATGGGGATGGTCGTAGAAGGCATCAGAACGACGAAAGCAGGACATCAGCTTTCTGTAAAATACGGAATTGAGATGCCGATAACAAATGCCTTATACGATGTGCTGTTTAACGGGAAGAATGCAAGGGATGTCGTTGAAGGATTAATGACAAGAGACAAAACGCATGAGATGGAAGATCTTGTGAATATTCTTGCTTCCCAGTATACGGAATAATCATCACATTCCTAACTTTTTTGTTTCTGTTTTTTAGAAAATGTTCCATTACTTTAGGCATTTTCATGATACGAAATATATATTTATGCATACAATGCCTTGAAGCAACCTGGTGGAATGAACAGGTGATGGGCAATATAGTCATTAAATCAAAGTAAAGGTTCCCCTGCTTTTACTTTGATTTTTTTTGAGAAGAAAAATTGGCTATTTAACTGGTGTATACAAGCGAAATAAAATAATATTTTCAAAAATTGTCATAACCCTTTTTTTTCATGTGTATACATGATTTAGAAGGGTTATTTTTTTTGGCGTGAATAAAACCCTAAAAGAAAACATCACTCGTAGCATTTCTTTTAAGGTTTGCGATAAAGTCCGCTATTTTCCTGTGTTTGTGCTAGTTATGAGAATGGTTTAAAAGAAATTAGAGCTGTTGATTTACATTGCCTAGCAAAAAAAAAGGGGGAATTTTTAAAAGTAGTCATAATGAGATAGGACAACATCATAAATATATAATGTCTAAATGTATTATATGGATTTTTGTTAATCTCTACACTAGGGAGAGTTCAGGAGGGGATCATTTGGAAAAGGTTAATATTTTTAAGGATATTGCCGAGAGAACTGGCGGTGATATTTACTTAGGTGTAGTAGGTGCTGTTCGTACAGGCAAGTCTACTTTCATAAAGAAATTTATGGAATTGGTCGTGATTCCTAATATGGATAATGAAGGAGATCGTGCAAGGACGAAGGATGAGTTACCTCAGAGCGCTGCAGGCAAAACAATCATGACGACTGAGCCAAAATTTGTTCCAAACCAAGCAGCATCCGTTACTGTAGACGAAGGATTGGATGTAAATATCCGATTGGTTGATTGTGTCGGCTACACAGTTCCAGGTGCACAAGGGTATGAGGATGAAAATGGACCTCGAATGATTAATACTCCATGGTATGAAGAGCCGATTCCATTTCATGAGGCGGCTGAAATTGGTACAAGAAAGGTTATTCAAGAGCACAGCACAATCGGTGTCGTCATTACAACAGATGGGACGATTGGGGATATACCAAGAAGTAATTACTTAGAGGCAGAAAATAGGGTTATCGAAGAGCTGAAAGAGGTTGGTAAGCCTTTTATTATGATTATCAATAGTGCTCAGCCTTTTCATCCTAACACAGAAAAACTTCGCAATGAGCTGTCTGAAAAATATGATATTCCAGTCATTGCAATGAGTGTTGAAAGCATGAGAGAGTCAGACGTTCTTAATGTAATGAGAGAAGCATTGTTTGAGTTTCCAGTATTGGAAGTTAACGTAAACTTGCCGAGCTGGGTTATGGTTCTCAGAGAAAATCACTGGCTTCGTGACAATTATCAAGAGGCAGTTAAGGAAACAGTTAAAGATATTAAGAGACTGCGAGATGTAGATCGTGTTGTACAGCAATTCAGTGATTTTGAATTTATTGATAAGGCTGGTCTTGCTGGAATTGAGATGGGGCAAGGTGTGGCGGAAATTGATTTGTTCGCACCAGATGAATTATATGATGAAATCCTCAAGGAAATCGTTGGGGTGGAAATCAGAGGGAAAGACCATTTGCTTGAGCTAATGCAGGATTTTGCTCACGCAAAAACGGAATATGATCAAATTTCTGATGCATTGAAAATGGTGAAGCAAACAGGCTACGGTATCGCCGCACCATCTCTTGTTGATATGAGCCTAGATGAGCCAGAAATCATTCGCCAAGGCTCTAGATTTGGTGTAAGACTTAAGGCTGTTGCTCCATCCATCCACATGATAAAAGTAGATGTAGAATCCGAATTTGCACCAATAATCGGTTCTGAAAAACAGAGTGAAGAACTTGTCAGATACTTGATGCAGGATTTTGAGGATGATCCACTATCAATTTGGAATTCAGATATTTTCGGCAGAAGTCTTAGCTCCATTGTAAGAGAAGGGATTCAGGCAAAGCTTTCTCTAATGCCAGAAAATGCTCGATACAAACTGAAAGAAACACTAGAGCGCATCATCAATGAAGGCTCCGGAGGACTTATTGCTATCATTTTGTAGGAAACTCTCTATTGGGAGTTTCTTTTTTTTTATTTTATAATAATCAGCTTTGAGATACATCTTGAATTACGCAGGGGGCCATTGTTTCTAGAGGTTTTGGCTGACTGTAAAATTGTGGTTTCCTTATTACACTTTTATATCAATTACTGAAAAGATTGCTATCATTATATAAAATTTCTTGATAAGCTCAAACGATTATGATAATCTTTTAAAGGAATCAGCGTCATTACAGCGATTAAAGCATTATGATGTTTCTTATTAATGCTTGTCATGTTAGAAGTAGCATCATTTTTAAACAATGGTGTGAACGAGGAGAAAATATTCTTAATGACGTATAAAATTCCGATAAATTGTTTACAAATAATGATATGAAACGATTTTTTAGGATTTATTTGAAACATTTGGGAGGAGGTGAAAGGCATGAACAAGACAGAATTGATTAACGCGGTTGCAGAAGCAAGCGAATTATCAAAAAAAGACGCTACTAAAGCAGTTGATGCTGTTTTTGATACAATCTTGAATGCTTTAAAAGATGGTGATAAAGTACAACTTATCGGTTTTGGTAACTTTGAGGTTCGTGAGCGTGCAGCACGTAAAGGACGTAACCCTCAAACTGGTGAAGAAATCGAAATTGCAGCAAGCAAAGTTCCTGCTTTTAAACCAGGTAAAGCACTTAAAGACGCAGTGAAGTAATCTACATACATTGCATATTATTTCTCTAAAAACCGCGAATTACTCGCGGTTTTTTTGCTTTTTTTTACAGAATGGCATAAGTAGCAGCTGGCTTTACTATAGGATTTACAGTTAAGCGCTGGATGTAAATGGATGATAAAAGAATTAGCAGCCATTCGTGGTGTTAGTTGTTTTTATATGCTAATATGGTTAAAGGAAATTGGATTGATAGCTTTAGGAGGAAAAAAAGAATGTCGAATGTTGATTTGGCCAAGATAGAAGATGCGGTAAAACAAATTTTGGAAGCGATAGGGGAAGATCCTGAAAGAGAAGGATTGCTGGATACCCCGAAAAGAGTTGCCAAAATGTATAGTGACATATTCTCGGGATTAAATGAGGATCCGAGAGAATATTTCCATACGATTTTCGGTGAAGAACATGAGGAGCTTGTGCTTGTAAAAGACATTCCGCTGTACAGCATGTGTGAACACCATCTCGTTCCGTTTTATGGAGTGGCTCATGTGGCATATATTCCTAGAAACGGCAAAGTAACGGGCTTGAGTAAATTAGCAAGAGCAGTCGAGGCTGTAGCAAAACGTCCACAGCTTCAAGAACGCATTACATCAACTGTGGCTGATGCCATTATAGAAATGCTTGACCCTCATGGCGTTATGGTTGTCATTGAAGCAGAGCATATGTGCATGACAATGCGAGGAGTAAACAAGCCTGGTGCGAAGACGGTTACTACCGCGGTGCGCGGAAGATACGCAGAAAATGCAGAAGCACGTGCAGAAGTGCTTGCATTAATAAAATAAGACACGACGTATAGGCCTTTTTAAGTGGTGTTGTCAGGTGTTTATGCTATAATAATCTAGACTTTATACAAATATAATGACGATTTTGTTAAAAAAGATACAAAGAGAAATTTTGGGGGAACAAGGGTGATATTATGATGTTATTTCAAGAAATGGTGGAAATGGTGCGGGAAGAGGTTTTGCAAAAGATTGCTCATCCTTATCTTTTTAAGCATATAGACAACCCGGTAATTGATGAAGACAAGCTTTTGTTAACCGTATTTCTGTTAAAGCAGGCTGACTTAAACGACAGTCAGGTCATCACTTATGCCACAACGAAGATGCTTATTCAAATTGCCCTTGATACCCATGAACTTGTAACAAATGACAGCGTTCATAAAGGAATAGAAAAGAACAGGCAGTTGACAATATTGGCAGGTGACTTTTACAGTGGCCAGTATTACAAGCTGCTGGCAGACCTGGAAGATTATGAAATGATAAAAGTATTCGCTGAAGCGATTAAAGAAGTGAATGAGAATAAAATGATCATTTATCAGCAGGCGTTTGCTGGACTGTCTGAAATGAGAGAGGCAATTGTAGCAGTGGAATTTTCCATCCTGGAAAAATTGATCGACCGTTTCCGCTTGGATAATTGGAAAAACTTTGCGATGTCCTTTCTATTTCTAAACAGAATGCTGCAAGACAGGAATACATATAATTTGACTGGTAATTCATTTTTATTCAACAGGCTGACTAAGCATAGTGAAGAGCTCGCCCGTCTCGCAGAGGAAAATAAATATCTTTTGTTTGATCCGTTTATTCAAGAGGCAACTGACATGCTCACAGAAGCACTAACGAGCTCTAAAAATGTCGAGGACAGCATTACAGCAAGGACAACAGCAATATTGGATAAAATAAAACAACAAATGTATGTGGAAGAAGGGTAAGAGGCAATGCGGGAGCACCAATCAAAGGAAGAAAAAGTGCACCATGTATTCGAAAAAATATATGGCAATTATGACAAGATGAATACAGTGATAAGCTTTCAACAGCATAAAATTTGGCGCAAAGACACAATGAAAAAGATGAATGTCACAAAAGGTGCTAAAGCTTTGGATGTTTGCTGTGGTACTGCCGACTGGACAATCAGTCTTGCAGATGCTGTTGGGCCGACTGGTGAAGTCAAAGGGCTTGATTTCAGCGAGAATATGCTGAGCATTGGGAAAGAAAAAACCAAGGGCTACAGCAATATTGAGCTGATTCATGGGAATGCGATGGAACTTCCATTTCCAGATGACAGCTTTGATTTTGTGACAATCGGGTTTGGTTTGCGAAATGTGCCAGACTATTTGCAAGTTCTTAAGGAAATGAAAAGAGTAGTGAAACCAGGAGGCAAGGTTGTCTGTCTGGAAACATCGCAGCCTACAATGCCTGTTTTTAAGCAAGGCTATTACTTATATTTCCGCTTCATCATGCCGATGTTCGGAAAGCTTTTTGCCAAAAGCTTTAAGGAATACTCATGGCTTCAGGAATCGGCACGGGATTTTCCCGGCATGAAGGAACTTGCTTCTCTTTTTGAAAAGGCAGGCTTGTCAAATGTGACGTTTAAACCATACAGCGGTGGTGTAGCTGCTGTGCATATTGGCTTTAAAGAAAAATAATGTCTGTATCTATTTTTATGCAGCAGTTAAAGACGGGTGAAGTTTAGTGAAATTAAAAATGATGTATTCATTTTTGAATTCGGATTTGGAGATAATTGAAAAAACACTTGAAGAAACAGTGAACGCCAACACTTCCATTTTAAGAGATTCGTCACTACATCTTCTCAAGGCAGGCGGCAAGCGGATTAGACCAATTTTTGTCCTGCTTGCAGGCCAAATCGGCCAATATGATATCCATGTCATTAAAAAAGCAGCTGTTGCTCTAGAGCTCATTCACATGGCTTCCCTTGTGCATGACGATGTTATTGATGACTCAGACCTGCGCAGGGGCCAGCCGACGATTAAAGCAAAATGGGATAATAAAGTTGCCATGTATACAGGCGACTATATCTTTGCTAAATCACTTGAAATTATGAGTGAGCTAAAGAAGCCTGCTGCGCATAAGGTGCTGGCTGATACGATAGTGGAGGTTTGCATAGGAGAAATTCAGCAGATTAAGGACAAATATTACTTTGAACAGAATGTCAGAGATTATTTCCGCCGTATAAAAAGAAAAACGGCCCTCCTCATTTCAGCTAGTTCTTTAGTAGGTGCAATTGCTTCTGATGTGGAAGAAAAGCATCAGAAAAAACTACATAAGTTTGGATATTACGTTGGGATGTCCTATCAAATTATTGATGATATTCTAGATTTTGTTGGTACAGAAGAAGAGCTCGGAAAGCCTGCTGGCGGTGATTTACTGCAAGGCAATATCACATTGCCTGTTCTGTATGCAATGGAAGATGAAGGTATTCGTAAAAGGGTGTCCACCGTACACGAAGAGATGGATCGGGAAGAGCTTTTAGAAATTATTGAGCTGATTAAGAGTACAGATGCTATTGACCGTTCGATGAAAATAAGTAATGCTTACCTGCAAAAAGCATTGGATGCAATTGCAGACCTGCCAAAGGGAAGAAGTAAAACAGCACTTATTAATATTGCAAAATATTTAGGTAAAAGAAAGTTCTAAGTTAAGCTTTGCAAAGTACTTCTATGTATGATATCGTTTTCATAAATACTAGTTTTTCTTTTTACATTCATACATAGGAGTGAATCAAATGGAGAAGACGTTTTTGATGGTCAAACCGGATGGAGTGCAAAGAAATTTAATCGGCAAGATTGTGGAGCGCTTTGAAAGTAAAGGATTCCAGCTTGTTGGTGCAAAATTAATGGTTGTGTCGCAAGACCTTGCCAAGCAGCATTACCAAGAGCATGTGGACAAGCCATTTTTTATGGAGCTCGTTGATTTTATTACATCAGGACCAGTATTCGCAATGGTATGGTCTGGTGAAGATGTAGTGACAAAGGCGAGGGCCATGATGGGCAAAACGAATCCGTTGGATGCGGCCCCTGGCACAATTCGAGGAGACTTTGGTGTAGTAATGAGAAAAAACGTCATTCATGGCTCTGATAGTGTGGATAGCGCTGCTAGAGAAATCGGTTTATTTTTTAAGGAAGAAGAATTAGTAGAGTATAATAAGTTAAGCAATACATGGGTCTATTAATCCAGTAATAACTGTCCTTTAAGGCGAAAAGCTTCACATTAACAATTGTGAGGCTAGCTTTAAAGGACAGTTTTTTTAATTTCTAACAAGTATGAATGTGGGCACAATCCAAATAATAGGAATACGCGTAATAGGCGATATTTGCCTTTCAATCATAAACACACCTAAATTATTACCCCATTTTCAAGAAATATCGTTTATACTAATAAAAAGAAAATTAATAGCAGCAGGATGCGAGGTTTAACTATGGAAAAAGACTACCAAGAGTTCATCAAAAATTTTCATCAAGTATCAGGCATCGATTTATCTTTGTATAAGGAAGCACAAATGAAAAGAAGATTGACGTCCCTTTACGAAAAAAGAGGATATCGTTCCTTTAAGGAATACTCGATGGCAATCGGCAAAAATAAGGAGCTTCTTGAGGAATTGCTGGACCGCATGACGATTAATGTGTCAGAATTTTACCGTAATTTCAGAAGGTGGGAAATACTGGAAAATAAAATATTGCCAAACCTGATAAAAACCAGTGCTAATCTAAAGGTTTGGAGTGCTGCTTGTTCAACGGGCGAGGAGCCTTATACGCTTTCCATGATTCTGTCAAACCATCTGCGTCCGTCCAACTTTCAGATAAAAGCAACTGATATCGACATAAATGCTATTGAAAGAGCAAAGGTAGGTCTTTATGTGGAGCGTTCATTAAATGAGGTTCCAGCAGTACAAAAGCAAAAGCATTTTAGTCAGTCGGGGAGTATGTTTAAAATTAGTGATGAAATAAAAAGGCCTGTTACCTTTAAGCAGCAGAACCTATTGTCAGATCCATTCCAAGGGCCTTTTGATTTAATAGTCTGCCGCAATGTTATGATATATTTTACAGAAGAAGCAAAGGATATTTTATATCAAAAGTTTGCGAATGCTTTAAGACCAGGCGGAATATTTTTTGTTGGCAGTACAGAGCAAATTTTTAATCCTGGCAAGTACGGATTAGAAACAGAGGATACTTTTTTCTATAAAAAGATGTAAAATTTAAGTTTTTTATAGCTTTCAAGGATTTTTTACTATCCATATTCGCAAACGTATGATATATTGAAACATATTTCCTTTAAAGCGTTGAAGGGAGAAAGGATTTTGATATGAGATATTTAACTTCAGGGGAATCACATGGTCCAAAACTAATTACAATTATAGAAGGTCTGCCAGCAGGTATGCCATTAACTGCTGAGGACATTAACGAACAGCTTGCTAGAAGACAAAAAGGGCATGGCCGAGGCAGAAGAATGCAGATTGAAACAGATACTGCTGAAATCGGTGGCGGAATTCGACACGGCCAGACACTTGGCTCACCAGTGTCGCTTATTGTTGAAAATAACGACTGGAAGCACTGGACAAAAGTCATGGGTCAAGGACCGATTGATGAAGAGGAATCAAGTGAAATTAAACGGAAGATTTCCCGTCCAAGACCAGGTCATGCTGACTTGAACGGTGCCATTAAGTATGGACACCGCGACATGCGCAACGTACTAGAAAGATCTTCAGCAAGAGAAACGACAGTTAGGGTTGCCGCAGGTGCTGCAGCAAAGAAATTATTGTCCTTATTAGGAATCAAGATTGCTTCACATGTCTTGGAAATAGGCGGAGTGAAAGCGGACATACAAGAATATCCTTCCATTGATAAAATCATTGAGCTAACGGAGCAGTCTCCTGTCAGATGCTTAGATCCTGTTGCAGAGAAAAAAATGATGCAAGCTATTGATGATGCGAAGACAAATGGAGATTCCATCGGTGGAATCGTAGAGGTTATCGCAGAAGGCATGCCTGTTGGTGTTGGCAGCTATGTTCATTATGACAGAAAGCTTGATGCGAAGCTTGCAGGTGCGATTATGAGTATTAATGCATTCAAAGGAGTCGAAATTGGTATCGGCTTTGAAGCGGCAAGCAAGCCTGGAAGCGAAGTACATGATGAAATCATTTGGGACAGCATTCATGGCTACACCCGCAAAACGAATCGCTTAGGCGGCTTTGAAGGCGGAATGACAACAGGTATGCCTGTTATTGTTAAGGGTGTTATGAAGCCGATTCCGACGCTTTACAAGCCATTAAACAGTGTTGATATTGAAACAAAGGAACCTTTTGCAGCAAGCATTGAGCGCTCAGACAGCTGTGCTGTTCCAGCAGCAGCAGTTGTTGCAGAAAGTGCTGTTGCATGGGAATTGGCAAGTGCAATCGTTGATCAGTTTTATTCTGACCGTTTTGAAGGCTTGCTTGAAAATGTGGAAAAGCATCGTCAATATGCGAGGGAATTTTAATGAAGACAGTTCAAGTTGATGCAGGCTCTAAATCGTATCCTGTTTTTATCGGCGATAACACAGTCACACAATTAAATGGATTTATACAAACCCATTTACCTGAATGCACAAAGGTGCTTATTATAACAGACGAGACAGTTGCAGCGCTCCATTTACAAGCACTGCAGCGGGAGATAACAGGATTTCCTGTTGTTTCCCATATCGTTCCTGCAGGAGAACACGCAAAAACATTTGATGTGTTTTACAGCTGCCAAAGCTTTGCACTTGAAGAAAAGCTGGATAGAAAATCACTAATCATCGCTTTAGGCGGAGGGGCTGTCGGTGACCTTGCCGGTTTTGTCGCATCCTCCTATATGCGTGGCATTCCGTTTATTCAGGTGCCAACAACCATTCTTGCACATGATAGTGCAGTTGGCGGGAAAGTAGCCATCAACCATCCGCTCGGCAAAAACATGATTGGTGCTTTTTATCAGCCAGAGGCGGTATTTTACGAGACTAGTTTTCTTCGTACATTGCCTGCGCTTGAGCTCCGAAGCGGATTCGGTGAAGTAATAAAGCATGCCTTGATAAGTGATAAAGACTTTTATGAATCATTGCTAAATGAGATTGATGAGCTCGAGAAAGTACCAGAAAAGACATGGGCAGTGCTATTGGAAAAGGGGATTCTTGTCAAAAGCAAAATCGTTGCCAAGGATGAAAAGGAAGCAAATGTCCGTGCATTTCTTAACTTTGGCCATACACTCGGCCATGCGATTGAAGCGGAAATGGGCTATGGGAATATGTCGCATGGTGAAGCAGTTGTTATCGGCATGTTGTTTGCATTGCGCCTAAGCAAAAAGAAGCTTCAGCTTGATTTCTCCATCAACAACCTTGAAGCTTGGCTGCAATCATTGGGATATGAGACAAAGGTTCCAGCACATTTAAAGGTAGATGCCCTGATTGATAGAATGAAACAGGATAAGAAATCTGTAAGTGGAACAATCCACTTTGTCCTGCTTGATGCCATTGGCAATCCGGTTATCGTTAAAATGGATGAACAAGAATTGATGGAAGAACTACATATTTTCAAGGGAGAATAGAGCATGATTAGAGGAGTAAGGGGAGCAATCACGGTTGAAGTAGATGAAGAAACGGTGATTTTGGATGCAGCAGAGAGGCTTGTAAAGGAAATGATAGGAAAGAATGCAATCATAGCGGACGATGTTGCGTCTGTATTCGTTTCTGTAACAGATGACTTAACTTCTGCCTTTCCTGCCAAAGTGATTCGCCTTCAAGAGGGATGGACTTATGTTCCTGTCATGTGCATGAAGGAAATTGATGTGCCGAATTCATTGCAAAAGTGCATCCGCATTATGATACATGTTAATACGAATACGGCTCAAAAGGATATTAATCATATATATTTAGAAAGAGCGATCCAATTAAGACCAGATCTTAAGCAAGAGAATTAATACATTATAGAGGTGAATGTTGATGAAATGGAAAGAGCAGTTATTAGGGCTTCATGCATATCAGCCTGGTAGAACGATTGATGAAGTGAAACGTGAATTTAATCTAGAAAAAATTGTTAAGCTTGCTTCGAATGAAAATCCTTTCGGCAGCTCACCGCATGTTACAGAGGAACTAAAAAAAGTAGATGGTTCTTTTGCTTTATATCCAGATGGCTATGCAACAAACCTGCGCCATGCACTAGCTGAGTTCCTTCAAGTGTCTCCTAGTGAGCTTGTGTTGGGAAATGGCTCTGATGATCTTATTCTCATGATTTCAAGGGCATTGTTGGCACCAGGTAGAAATACAGTTATGGCAAGCCATACATTTGGTCAATACAAGCATAATGCAATAGTGGATGGAGCAGAAGTAAGAGAAGTTCCATTGACTGAAAAGGGTGAACATAACCTGCCTGCAATGCTCGAAGTAATGGATGAAAATACAAGCGTCGTTTGGGTATGCAGTCCTAATAACCCAACTGGAACTTACAATTCAGAGTCGTCATTAGTCGAATTTTTGAAGCAGGTTCCAGAGGATGTGCTTGTCGTTTTAGACGAAGCTTACTATGAATATGTGGTAGCAGAAGATTACTATGATGCATTAGAGCTAGTTAAACAGTTCCATAACTTGATTGTGTTAAGAACATTCTCAAAAATCTATGGTCTTGCAGCGTTCCGTGTTGGATATGGAGTTGCTTCAGAAAGCTTAATCCAAACATTAGAACCGATTCGTGAGCCTTTTAATGTTAATACTTTAGGGCAAATTGCTACACAAGCTGCCATTTCGGATCAGGACTTTGTGAAAAGCTGTTCTATTAAAAACCGCGAAGGCCTTACACAGCTGTATTCTTTCTGTGAGGAACACGGGTTAACATATTTTCCTTCTCAAACAAATTTCATTTTAATTGATTTTAAAGTGGATGGAAATGAAGTATTTCAATACTTAATGAAACATGGATATATCGTGCGTTCTGGTGTGCCGCTAGGTTTCCCGACATCTGTCCGCATTACCATTGGTTCAAAAGAAGAGAACGAAGGTCTGCTTAATGTTCTTACCACGTTCTTGCAAGAGAAAGCAGCAGCCATATAATTTTAGCGAAAAGAGAAGGCGGTGATAGGATGAATGGTCGCGTCTTCGTTATCGGATTGGGACTTATTGGAGGATCATTAGCACTATCCATAAAAAACAATCATCCGCATTGTACGATCATTGGGTTTGATATAGCCGAAAAAAATAAAAAGCTTGGTAAAATGCTTGGCGTCATTGATGATTGTGTAGATACACTGGAGGATGGGGCAGAAGAGGCTGATTTAATCATTATCGCAACACCAGTCAGACAAGCGGAAATGATGATTGAAAAATTGGCGCAGATGCCATTGAAAAACGATGTTCTTGTGACTGATGTTGGAAGCACAAAAGGAAAAGTCGTCGAAAAATCACGTCTTCTTCAAGAAAAAGGCATTACCTTTATTGGAGGCCATCCAATGGCAGGCTCACACAAAAGCGGTGTGTCTGCCTCCAAAGCACTTTTGTTTGAAAATGCCTTTTATTTGCTGACACCAGAGGAAACGGTTGATAAGAATTCTGTGCAATTATTAATGAACTGGTTATCTGGTACAAGAGCGAAGTTTTTAGTAGTATCTCCTGAAGAACATGATTTGTTGACAGGAGTAATCAGTCATTTGCCACATATTGTTGCAGCATCTCTTGTCCACCAAGCAGACGATGTTGCAAAATCAAACGAGCTTGTTACAAGGCTTGCAGCAGGTGGTTTTAGAGATATAACGAGAATTGCTTCAAGCAGTCCAGCGATGTGGCGTGACATATTATTGCATAATAAAACAGTTCTTCTTGAGCTTCTCGACAAATGGACGAAGGAAATGGAGAAGGTCAAAACACTGATCAAGACAGAAGAGGCTGATGAGATATTTGATTATTTTCAAGTAGCGAAAAATGTCAGAGATGAACTTCCGCAAAATCAAAAAGGTGCAATTCCGGCATTTTATGATTTATATGTAGATGTACCTGACTATCCAGGAATCATTTCAGAGGTTACAGGATTTCTGGCGAAGGAAAATATAAGTATTACCAATATCCGTATCATTGAAACAAGAGAAGAGATATATGGTGTACTTGTAATCAGCTTTCAGACGGAAGAGGATCGAAAAAGGGCGCAAGCTTGTATTGCTGCGTATTCCACTTACGAAACCTCAATCGGATAAAGACTTGTATGGATTAGGTGATAAAAATGGATCGAAAACAGTTGAAGCGTGCATCAGGACCATTGACAGGCGAAATTGCAATACCGGGCGATAAATCTATTTCCCACCGCTCTGTCATGTTCGGCGCAATTGCAGAGGGTAAAACGACAGTAACTAATTTCTTAATGGGCGAGGATTGTTTAAGTACAATCTCTTGCTTCCAAAAGCTCGGCGTCAGCATTCAGCATGACAATGAGAAGGTTATTATTGAGGGTAAAGGACTTGATGGTCTTCAAGAACCAATGGAATTGCTGGATGTCGGCAATTCAGGCACAACCATCCGACTTATGTCAGGTATTCTTGCAGGCAGAGATTTTCACAGCACATTAGCAGGTGATAGCTCTATTGCTAAAAGACCGATGACAAGAGTTGTAGGTCCTTTAAGAGAGATGGGTGCGAAAATCGATGGAAGAAGCAATGGTGAATTTACACCTATATCCATTCGTGGAAATTCGTTAAAGGCAATCTCTTATAAGCTTCCTGTTGCAAGTGCACAGGTGAAGTCTTCTATTCTATTTGCAGGACTGCAGGCAGAAGGAACAACAACTGTCATAGAGCCGGTATCCACGAGAGATCATACGGAAAGAATGATCAAAAGATTCGGTGGCAATATTAATGTTGATGGGAAAAGTATTCATATTACAGGCGGCCAGCGTTTAACAGCGGCAGATATTCATGTACCTGGAGACATTTCCTCTGCGGCATTCTTCCTTGTTGCAGCAAGCATTGTTCCTGATAGCTCTGTAATATTAAAGAATGTTGGCCTAAATCCGACCAGAACTGGTATTATGGATGTTCTCACGAATATGGGTGCAAATGTATCCATTTTGGACTCTAATGATGAGTTTGAGCCGACAGGGGATCTTCGCATTGAGGCATCTACTTTAAAAGGCACTACAATTGATGGGGAAATCATTCCACGGTTGATTGATGAAATTCCGATTATCGCACTGCTGGCAACACAAGCAGAAGGAACGACCATCATTAAAGATGCGGAAGAATTGAAAGTGAAGGAAACGAATCGTATTGATACGGTTGTTAATGAATTAAAAAAGCTAGGCGCAAATATTGAAGCAACAGAGGATGGCATGATTATCCATGGTGGTGCGCCACTTAAAGGTGCTGTAGTAGACAGCCATGGAGATCATCGCATTGGCATGATGCTTGCAGTTGCATCGTTAGTTACAGATGGTGCTGTTATTCTTGAGAATGCGGAAGCTATTGCTGTTTCCTATCCTTCCTTCTTTGAACATATGGAAAGTTTGACAAAACAATAAACCAGCACTAAACAGAGTGAAAAACTCTAAGTGCAAATAAACCCCATTTTCGAATGGGGTTTATTACGTATTAAGCAGAAAACGAGATAACATTCACCAAATTAGGCATAAAACAAATAAATTCATCATAGCTTGTCTTAAAAAAGCTTGGTGGTGAAAAAATGGCCTATATTATTGAAAATATAAACATTTTAAAGAAACAGGCTTTAAAGAAAACTTCTATGCTCGTAGACCAAAATCGTATTGATGCGTTAAAGGAAACCTTTTGGAAGGGAATTATGAGAATGGATGGAAGTCCATATATTATGACTCCAACACCTATAGTTTACGACAATCATGTGAAGGAATTGCTGGATCCGAAGCAGCAACGAGACTATATTCAAGAAAACCTTATAAAAAAAGGCTGTACAATGTTCGTTACAGCATGTAATGTCAAAAAGGAAAGGGAGCTTTTAGGCGAGCTGAATAAGACAAAAAACAGGCTGTTGAATTGTGCAGTCGATTATGTTATATGTATTAAAATCCCTCTGAAAATCCTTACAACAAGTCTTATCAGAACCTGTAAAAAAGAAAAGATTCCTGCTATAATCATTGAAATAAATAATTCGAATGATTTATATAAGGTGCCATGGGGCTGGATTAAGGAAGCAATCTTTCCATTTAATTGTCCACTTATCCCTGAATTTTTAATGAGTGATGAGGAAGAACGAAAAAAAGCACAAATAGCATGGGCAGCAATTATGCGTGATACTAATATACCTTCTGTCAAAAAAGAATTAGCGGAATGTGATATCATTCCATATGAGGCACTCATTAAAATGGGCATTTACCCTTTTAAAGGCAATATTTATCAAAGCGGAGAAGTGACCTATAATCTTTATGAGAAAAGCCGTACAATCATAAATATTGATGAAAAGGAATTATTTCATTATCATTATAATAGAATCCTTGTCACTTACCATAAAGGCAAATGTATAAGAGCTGGCGAGAAAGTGTTCTATCATCCGGGATTTGGGGAGCAGATGGAAATAAAAGTACCTTCCTTCTTTAGCGCAGGAGGAGTTTAGAAAGGATACAAGATGGAAAAAGTAAACGAAATACTATCATTATTAGAGAATGGTCAACAAGCAAAAGCTTTATCATATTATGAGGAAATACTTAATCAAGGCTCGAATGAAGAACGATTCGTGTTAGGGGAGGAATTGTTCCAGCTTGGTTTTCTTGAGGAAGCTAAAGCATTATTCCAAATTTTATTGGAGGCATACCCAGAAGAAGGAGAGCTTTTGGTTATGCTTGCAGAAGCAGAGATGGAAATTGGCAATGAGGAAGAGGCCATTTCACAGCTGGAAAAAATTAACCCGGAAGATGCTAGCTATCCACAAAGCCTTCTTCTATTAGCAGATTTATATCAAATGGACGGGCTTTATGAGGTGAGTGAGCAAAAGCTTCTTCAAGCAAAAAAACTCCTTCCAAATGAAGTTATCATTGATTTTGCATTAGGAGAGCTCTATTCTGAGCAAGGCAGGATTACAGATGCCATTAAAGCATACAAAGTCGTTGCCGCAGAGCAGTCAACAGTTGCCGGTGTTAATGTTAACGGAAGAATTGCCGACAATTTAAGTGCAGGTGGAGCCTTCGAGGAAGCAATCCAATTTTACGAGCTTGCGATTGAAGAAAAAGTGGAGATCAATACAGTGTTTAACTTAGGCTTGACAGCATTGCAAGCAGGACAGCTGACTATTGCCATCAATCGTTTTGAGGAAGTAAAAACATTAGATCCATCCTTCCAATCTCTATACCTATATCTTGCTAGAAGCTATGAGCAAGAGGAAATGCTGCAAGAAGCATATGAAACAGTACTTGAAGGCTTAAAGCATGATGAGTTCAATAAAGAACTGTTTTTGCTTGGCGGAAAACTGGCGCTGAAAAACGGCATAGAGGAAGGAGCCGAAAAGCATTTTAGAGAAGCATTGGCAATCGACCCAGAATTTGCTGAAGCGGTGTTGCTGTTAAACAAATTGTTTTTGACACAGGAACGCTTCGAGGATATTATCGAGCTAATAGAACTAATGGATTCTCAAGATATAGAGGAGCCGCAATTATTATGGGATGCTGCAAAAGCCTATCAAGGAAATGAAAATTATTCAGTGGCATTAAACAAATACCAAGAAGCATATACTTTCTTTAAAGAACTCCCAGACTTTTTATACGATTACGGATATTTTCTTTTGGAAGAAGGAAAAAGACAGGAAGCTGCAGAAGTGTTTAATAGCCTTTTAGAAAAAGATCCGAGCAATGAAGAATTTATCGAAATCGTTCAGCGTTTAACTAGCGGCCAGTAAACATTTAGCCTTTTGCAGCAAGAAAGATTATGGTGTTAATACAAAAAAATGGTTGCAAGCAGAGGAGGGAAACAAACATGAAAACCCCTGTATCTGTCAACGAAAAAAAAGACTTCATTCGTTGGTTTCTGAATCACTATCAATTAAAAAGAAGAGAATGTGTTTGGATTTTAAATTATTTGATGAGTCATGATCAGCTTATGGAAAAGGTGCATTTTGTTGAAAATGCAGAAAAGTGCCCAAGGGGATTGGTCATGTCCACACATTGTGTTGATGAAGTCCCGTTTCGCTTTTATAAGGAAAATGTCATGACGACAGATGCGGAAAAGTCCTTTCATGATATTCGCTTAAACAGAGATGAAGACATCTATATCCAACTGAATTTTTATGGTTCCAATAAGGCGCATCAGTATGCTGCCGTGCTTGTGGAAAATCCTTTCATGCCAAAAAATTTGCATATTAGTGAAAAAGACCGATTCATTGCAGAGCAATTTCTTGTTGCCAGCATAGAAAAGTTCCAAAAGGAAAAGCTGCTGGAGCTAATAGACGAGGCGCTTGATAATGGAGACGAACATGCATTTCGGGAGCTGACGGATCGTCTGAAGCAATTACAAAGCACTGAGAGCTAAAAACAAATACAATTAAAGCAGTCTGGCTAAGCGATATATCGTTTGCCAGACTGCTTTTTTGTTCTGTCCTATATAAAAAGACCAAAAACAAATGGAAACTTTTTATGCTATTATAAAAGAAAATAATAATATAAAGGAGGTGGCTGCCTGCATGAATTGGTTACGGTTTATATTAGGAAATCGGTCATTTATTTGGCTGCTGCTTATCGTAAACTTACTTGGGACAATCTATGGCTATTACTGGTATAGATTTCAATTGGCGGAAACGCCGGACATTTTCTTATTATTTGTCCCAGACAGTCCTACCGCAAGCCTGTTTTTTGTGATCGTTTTAATCGCATTTCTCTTCAAACGGAACACGCCTTTATTTGAGGCATTAGCACTCCTTACACTATTCAAATATGGTGTTTGGGCAGTTGTTATGAATTTCCTCGTTTTTGCTAAGACAGGCACTGTAGAGATAGAATCGCTTATGTTAATTGTTTCTCACGGTGCGATGGCCATACAAGGGCTTTTATACATACCATATTACCGAATAAAATGGGTGCATGTTAGCATTGCAGCTATATGGACATTACATAATGATGTTATTGATTATGTATTTGATATGATGCCAAATTACAGCATTCTCAACGAGTCTATGGACCAAATCGGTTATTTCACATTTTGGCTGAGCATTTTAAGCATTGCTATTTGTTTTTATGCAGCTAAAAGAAAAAACACGTTAACGATTTCTTAAACAAGCAAGTCAAATCCAAAATTTTTTAGTCTATCCTTGTCCGTCCTGACATACATTTTTAATAGTATATCGGGGAGGGACAAGTATGAAGAAGGCTAAATTGGTTGTGTTATTAATGTTATTAATCCTGCTTAAGCCTATTTCTATATCTGTTTATGCAGACCAAGATTCGCCTATAGACGAGTTAGATACATTATCAGATGAAGCACTGCAGTTGGTAAAATCAGAAAGATACGATGATGCAAAAAAAATCCTTGATTATTTTTCTAACCAATTCAGTATAGTGAAGCAGCAAAAGCGGACATTTACAATGGATGAGCTCCAAATCCTCACAGGTGCCCGTGATGAAGCAGTTGAGGTAATCACAAGCCCGTCTGCTGATACGAACGAGCGGATTAACTCTGCGATCAAGTTCAGATTAGCAGTTGATGCAGTTTCAAGCGGCCAGCAGCCTCTGTGGACGCAAATGGAAGAGCAAGTGATGGCATCCTACAGGGAAATGAAGGATGCTGCCATAAACCAAAACAAAGTGGAATATGAAGCGAAATTAAATTCCTTCCTGACGCTTTACCAAATTATAAACCCAAGCTTGAAGCTGGATGTGACAACAGCGCAATTTCAAAAATTAAATACACTTGTGGATTTCCTCGATACATACCGCCTTCAAGTCTTCACAAAAGCTGAGACAAAAGAGCTGGACGAGTTAGAAGCAGAGCTTGAGGACGTATTTAATCAAGTGTATGAAGATGAAGCAGATCCGTCCCTTTGGTGGGTAATTATTTCAACTGGAAGCATCATTATCCTTACATTATCCTATGTAGGTTGGAGAAAATATTTAGGAGATAAGGAAGAAAAGAGAAGAAGACATAAAAGGCCATAACATTTGACTCTAAGTTTCTCCCTGCTTAAAATAATAACTACTAACTAAAAGATATGGGGGAAAAGCATGTTTATTATATACTTCATCATCATACTCATCATTCCTCTATGGGCACAAATGAGGGTAAGTGGGGCATACAAGAAATATTCGAAAGTAGCTGCTTCTTCTAATATGACTGGAAGAGAAGTCGCCAGAAGAATTTTGGATTCCAACGGATTATATGATGTATCTATTGAAGAAACGAGAGGCGTTCTGTCTGACCACTACGACCCACGGTCAAAGGTAGTTCGTTTGTCTACAAATAACTATCATGGGCATTCTGTTGCCGCTTGTGCAATCGCGGCACATGAAGTTGGCCATGCCATTCAAGACCAGCAAGAATATGCTTTCCTCCGTTTCCGGCATGCATTGGTTCCGGTTGCCAATATCGGCAGCAATTTTTCGTGGATACTTATATTAATTGGAATGCTGCTAGGTGCAAGTAATTTTGTTTTATTAGGAATTATTTTTATGGCAGCAGCCGTACTGTTCCAATTTGTAACACTTCCAGTCGAGTTTAACGCATCAAATCGAGCAATGGATGAAGTAGTCGCATTAGGAATAATTCGTAATGATGAGGAAAAAGAAACGAAAAAAGTCCTAAATGCAGCAGCCCTTACCTATGTTGCTGCAGCAGCAGTAGCCATACTCGAATTGCTGCGACTAATTATGATTTATACAGGAATGCAAAGAAACGACTAGTCTATGGAATAATATCCATAGACTTTTTTTTTCAGTATTTATTTCCATAAGCGAAAGGTAGTTGTATAATTATAGCTGATTTTATATTTAGTGTTCTTATTACATAAAGAAAAGAAAGAAGGGTTAATTTGCAGGCTGAACGAGCATTACCTACTAACCAACCGATAACGGTCTATCGTATTCTGTTTGCGATAAGCCTAGGTCATTTTATCAATGATTGCATGCAATCAGTAGTACCGGCATTGTTCCCGATTATTGGGCCTACGATGAACTTGAATTATACAGAAATCGGTTGGATTGCCTTTACACTCAACATCACCTCCTCTATCATGCAGCCAGTTTTTGGCGTGCTGGCAGACAAAAAGCCGCTTCCTTATTTTTTGCCGATCGCAATGTTTTCAAGTTTGCTTGGCATGCTTGGCCTAGCACTGGCACCTAATTTCATAAGCGTGCTAGTTTCTGTCCTGTTTATCGGATTTGGGTCAGCTATTTTCCATCCGGAAGGGTCAAGAGTAGCCTACATGGCAGCAGGAAGCAAACGAGGCTTGGCACAAAGCATATATCAGGTCGGAGGCAATGGCGGCCAATCACTTGCCCCTTTATTTACAGCCTTTATCTTTATAGGAACAGGCCAATTTGGAACAATCTGGTTCACACTGCTTGCAGCAGCAGGTATGTTTGTATTGTTTTTCGTGTCAAACTGGTATAAACAAGAGCTTCTTGTCAAAGTACCGGCAGCAAAAAAGACACAAGCACCAACAGAGAAACGCATGCTGAACAAGGAAATCATCCTAGCCATTTGCTTATTAATCTTTTTAGTGTTTGCAAGGAGCTGGTATGGTGCTGGGATTAATAACTTTTTCCATTTTTATATGATTGAGAAATTTCACAGCAGCATTAAGCATGCACAAATATATGTTTTCTTATTTATGCTTGCAGGTGTTGTAGGCACATTCTTTGGCGGACCGCTGGCAGACAGATTTGGCAAACGCACGATTCTGCTTTTTTCCTTAATTGGCGCAGCTCCGTTTGCATTAATGCTGCCACATGTTCCTCAATGGCTCATTGCACCGCTACTTGTGCTTATCGGCTTTATTCTCCAATCAAGCTTTAGTGTAACCGTCGTCTATGCTCAAGAGCTGCTTCCAGGTATGATTGGACTTGTATCAGGACTAATTGTCGGCCTAGCGTTTGGGATGGGAGCATTAGGAGCTGTTATTTTTGGAGTAATTGGCGATTTATACAGTCTGCAGACAATCATGGTATTTTGCAGTGTGCTTCCTATTTTAGGAATACTTACGGTATTACTTCCAAGCGATGCAAAGGTTAGAGAAATTCATCAACGAACATAAAAAAAGAAGGGGGATGGTAATCCTCCTTCTTTTAATGCTCAATCGGCCGTTTGTATTCATCTAAAGTAAAGCCTTCACCCAATACATCATGAACAACGGTGACAGATACAAATGCATGTGGGTCAACGCTTGTGATAATGGATTTCAGTCGGACAATCTCTGTTTTTGCAACAACACAGTAAAGGACTTCTTTATCTTGCTTCGTAAATGACCCGTGTCCTTTTAGCACTGTCACACCGCGATCCATTTCCTTCATAATTTTATCCGCAATATCTGGATTTTTATCAGAAATGATGATGGCTCCTCTTGCTGCATAAGCACCTTCTTGCATGAAGTCAATCAGCCTTGTGCCAACAAAAACAGCAACAAGTGTATACATTGCCTCTCGATAACTCAAGTATGTCAGCAAGGACAGCGTGATAACACATGCGTCGAACAGAAACATCGTTTTTCCAATACTCCAATGGAAGTATTTATTAACAAGTCTTGCAATAATATCGACTCCGCCTGTTGTACCGCCGAAACGAAAGATTATGCCAAGACCAATCCCAATAAAGGTTCCAGCAAACAAGGATGCAAGTGTTAAATCCTCCCGGAGTGGAATATGCAGTTCAATTTGCGGCAGCTGGAAAAACCATAAAAATACAGACACACTAATTGTGCCAATAATCGTGTAGATGAGAACATTTCTGCCAAGCAGTTTCCAGCCGATAAAAAACAGCGGGACATTTAGAATTAAATTTGTGATGGAAGGATCCCAGTTGAATCTTGCGTACAAAAGGAGCGTGATTCCTGTGAAGCCACCCTCTGCCAAGTTATTTTGCATATTAAAATGTACAATTCCAAAAGAAAAGATAGCCGAACCGAGCATAATGAAGAAAATATTTTTGAGCTTTAACGTCTTAAACATCTTTTCGCCTGCTTTCTATGTATAGCTGTCATTAATATAGCCTTAGTATGGACCATTTATGTTGGAGCCTATCCATTATATCGAATAGGTGTTATATGAGCAATCTCCTATTGCTAAAAAGCCCGATTGCTGATAGCTTCATATAAAAGGTATTTTTCCCGTAAATAATAATCAAAAACATTTGTAAAAAAAGAAAATGTTAGCTAACATGAAGGGGAATAGGAAGAATAATGCAGCTTTGAGGTGAAAAGGTTTGAAAACAATGCAAGAGCTTCAAAAAGAAGTGGATGACTATATCGGACAATTTAAAGAAGGCTATTTCAGCCCATTGGCCATGATGGCAAGGCTCACTGAAGAGCTTGGAGAGCTGGCCCGTGAAATAAATCATTATTATGGAGAAAAGCCAAAAAAAGCTTCTGAAAATGAAAAGGAAATTGCTGACGAGCTTGGTGACATGTTATTTGTGTTAATTTGCTTGGCAAACAGCTTAAACATCAATCTCGAAGAATCTCATAATAAAGTGATGCATAAATTTAACACGAGAGATAAAGACCGCTGGACTAAAAAGGACTAGTAGGTTCTTAAGTACGATTATTTATAATAAATACAAAATACATAGAAGAATAGCAATAAAGGAGCGTACGAATAGTGGAAAAAGTAAGAATTGTCATTGCAGGACCTAGAGGAAGAATGGGCAAGGAAGCGGTTTACCTGACAGGACGTACTGATCATTTCGAGTTAGTTGGCGTTTTGGATTATAAGCATGAGGGGAAAAGATTAAATGAGCTAGATGATTTCACATCACCTGCTTATGATGTACCAATCTATACAGATATCGAAAAATGTCTGCAGGAAGTTAAACCAGATGTATTGATTGATTTGACTACTCCAGAGTTTGGGATGTTCCATGCTAAAACGGCTCTTCAATATGGAGTTAGACCGGTCGTTGGGACAACAGGCTTTACGAATGAAAACCTAGCAGAGCTTGAGGCGTTATGCGAAGAGATGGATCGAGGCTGCATTATTGCACCGAATTTCGCATTAGGCGCTGTTCTGATGATGAAATTTTCTAAGCTTGCCGCTAAATATTTTGATGATGTGGAAATTATCGAGTTGCATCATGACCGCAAGCTGGATGCACCAAGTGGAACTGCTGTTAAAACGGCCGAATTAATTGCAGAAGTAAGAAAGCCGAAGAAACAAGGGCATCCAGAGGAGAAGGAAACAATACAAGGTGCTAGAGGAGCAGACTTTGACGGAATGCGCATTCACTCTGTCAGACTTCCAGGATTAATTGCCCATCAGCAGGTAATGTTCGGTGCTGACGGTGAAACACTTACATTGAAGCATGATTCCTACAACCGTACCTCGTTTATGTCTGGTGTTAGGTTTGCTGTTGATGAAGTGCTAAAGGCAAATGTGCTTATATATGGTCTTGAAAATATAATGGAGTAGAGGTGTAATTAATGAATATTGCATTAATAGCTCATGATAAGAAGAAAGATGATATGATTCGTTTTGTTGTTGCTTATAAAAAGATTTTTGAAAAGCATTCCTTGTTTGCGACAGGTACTACTGGTACAAAGATACAAGAGGCAACTGGATTGGATGTACATCGCTTTTGTTCAGGGCCATTAGGAGGAGACCAGGAAATAGGTGCATATATTGCCAACAATAATATGGACATGGTCTTTTTCTTTCGCGATCCGTTAACTGCACAGCCTCATGAGCCAGATGTAACGGCACTTCTCCGCTTATGTGATGTTTACTCTGTTCCATTGGCTACAAATATGGGAACAGGAGAAGTGCTGATAAGAGGTCTGGAACAAGGGGATATAGATTGGAGAAACATTGTACATGGAAATACAGACAGAGTTACAGAGATTTAATATACAAGATGTAGATATATTGGCAATTGGCGCCCATGCTGACGATGTAGAGATCGGCATGGGTGCAACCCTTGCCAAATATGCAGCAGCAGGCAAAAACATTGTTATATGTGATTTAACACATAGTGAGCTTTCCTCCAATGGGACAGTTGAAATCAGACAGAAAGAGGCGCTCGCCGCCGCAAAGCTACTTGGCATTAAGGCGCGTTTTACTCTCGACATCAAAGACAGAGGCCTTTGGAATGTAGACGATAATATTGCAAGCATTGTGGAGGTTATAAGAACAGTTAAGCCGAAAATCGTTTTCGCTCCATATTGGGAGGATCGCCATCCTGATCATGGTAACAGTTCGAAACTAATTGAAGAGGCAGTATTTTCGGCAGGTGTTCGCAACTTTATGGTAAAAGACACGGAGGCCCATCGTGTAAGCAGTCTGTATTTTTATATGATAAATGGGTTCCATAAGCCTGATTTTGTGATTGATGTTAGCGAATATATGGAAGCAAAAAAACAAAGCTTAAACTGTTATGCAAGTCAATTTATAAAAACAGCAGGTAGTGTGGATACACCGCTTGTCAACGGCTATATTGAAACCGTTGAAGCGAGGGAACGACTTTTTGGGAAAGAAGTCGGAACATTCTATGCGGAAGGCTTTAAAACAAAGAAGCCTATAGTTATACATAATGATTTATTGGGTGGTAGTTTATGAAAAAGCTGAAGATAGGAATAACTTGTTACCCGACTGTTGGGGGATCTGGCGTCGTCGCGACAGAATTAGGAAAGCTGCTTGCTGAAAAAGGACATGAAATACATTTTATTTCATCAAGTATGCCTTTCCGTCTGAACAAAATGTACCATAACATATTTTTTCATCAAGTAGAAGTCAGTCAATATTCTGTTTTTCAATACCCGCCATATGATATTGCCTTAAGCAGTAAAATGGCTGAAGTGATAAACAGAGAGGAGCTCGATCTCCTGCATGTTCACTATGCGATTCCGCATGCTGTTTGTGCCATTTTGGCAAAGCAAATGAGCGGAAGAGATGTTAAGATTGTGACTACACTGCATGGAACAGATATCACTGTTTTAGGCTATGATTCATCACTTGCAGACAGCATTCGTTTTGGCATTGAGAAGTCGGATGTTGTGACAGCAGTGTCGGAATCTCTTGTGAACCAATCATATGATGTAATTGGTCCGAAAAAAGACATTAAAACAGTCTATAACTTTATTGATGAACGTGTATATCGCAAGGTGGATTCCTCTCATTTAAAAAAGGAATTTGCCATCCATCCAGACGATAAAGTCATCATTCATGTCTCTAATTTCCGTCCGGTAAAGCGTGTTACAGATGTTGTGAAGGCATTTAAAGGTATAGCTGAAAAGATGTCTGCAACACTTCTGTTAGTTGGGGATGGTCCTGAAATGTCAAATGTATGCAAGCTTGTTGACGAGCTCGGCTTAAAAGGGCAGGTTCGCTTTTTAGGAAAGCAGGAAAACCTGGAGGAGCTATACAGTATAAGTGATTTGATGCTGCTTCTATCAGAAAAGGAAAGCTTTGGTCTTGTTGCACTTGAAGCGATGGCTTGTGGTGTACCTTGTGTCGGCACAAATGTTGGAGGTATTCCTGAGGTAATTGTTGATGGTGAAACAGGTGTGATTTGCGAGCTTGGCAATATCGATGAAATAGCGGAAAAGTCAGCAGCCCTTCTCCTTGACGAGCAAAAGCATAGACAGTTTGCTGCTAACTCAGTGATAAGAGTGAGAGATCATTTCCGTGGTGAAACGATTGTCAGTCAGTATGAGAAGATATATGAGGAATTAATTCTCTCAGGAGAATACATATGAAACAGCCATTTCTTTCTGCCACCCCGATAATTGAGGCAATAGAAAATGCAGGCTTTACTGCCTATTTTGTCGGCGGTGCGGTAAGAGACTATTTGCTGAAAAAACCTATTCATGATATTGATATAGCGACATCTGCAACCCCAGCTGAAGTGAAGAATATCTTTCACACAACCGTTGATATCGGGATAGAGCATGGTACGGTTATGGTCATACATGAGAATGAGACATATGAAGTAACTACCTTTCGAACGGAAAGCGAATATGAAGATTTCAGGCGACCAAAGGATGTAGAATTCGTCCGCAATCTTCGTGAAGATTTGCAAAGAAGAGACTTTACGATGAACAGCTTAGCCATGGATAAAAATGGTACAATCATTGATTATTTTGACGGAAAAACAGCTCTTGCGAATAAAATGATTGAAACGGTAGGATCTGCTGATGAGCGGTTTACAGAAGATGCACTACGTATGATGCGTGCGATTCGATTTGTCAGCACACTCGGATTTAAGCTAGAAGACAAAACGAGAATTGCCATTGAGGGCAATAGACATCTCCTAGAAAAGATTGCAGTGGAAAGAATAACAGCAGAATTTGAAAAATTATTGCTTGGAAAAGCAAGGGATGAAGCAATTTTGCTGATGGTTCAATTGAAAATTTTCGAACATCTGCCAATGCTGACATCCCATAGAGACGGGTTGATGCATATGGCATCCTTTTCTTTGGAGAACTTAAATATAGAAGAAATGTGGTCTGCCCTTTTGATTGCTTGTAATGTTTCAGCAAAAGAAGCAGATGCTTTTCTGCGTAAATGGAAGCTTCCTGTAAAGCGGATTAAAACAGTCCAACATATTATCAAAAGCGTGTTGGAACGAAAGAATAAAGGGTGCTGGACACGCTTGTATTTATATCATTCTGGCTTAAATATTGCAATAAGCGCAGAAAAGGTATTTAGCGTTATAACGGCAAAACAGCAGGATATTGTCAGTGTAAGGGATGGCTTTGCAGCACTTCCGATTAAAGGAAGGGACGAGCTGCAGGTAACAGGACGTGACCTTTTAGAGTGGAGCATAAAGCCTGCTGGTCCATGGATGAAAGAAACGATTGCTGCTATTGAAAATGCTGTTGTGGAAAAGAAGCTTACAAATGATAAACAGGCTATAAAGGAGTGGCTTAAGCAGTGGGAAATGATTTAAGAACAAAGCTGTTACAGGCCTTCGCTGACAGGCCGAATGAATATATATCTGGCCAAGAGCTAGCCGAGGTTCTAAGGTGTTCAAGAACAGCTATATGGAAACATATAGAGGAATTGCGCAAGGATGGTTTTGTGCTCGAAGCAGTAAGGAAAAAGGGCTATCGAATTGTTGAGGTACCTCATAAAATAATACCAGATGAAATTAGATTAGGTTTAGAAACAAAACAATTAGGAAGAAGTATCCATTACGAGGAAACAGTCGATTCCACCCAACGAATTGCCCAAAGACTCGCTTATGATGGAGCTGCGGAAGGTACGATTGTCATTGCAGAGGAACAGCTTGGCGGAAGAGGGAGATTAGAGCGATCTTGGCATTCCCCAAAATATAAGGGTATATGGATGAGCATTATTTTGCGCCCTCGCATTCCGATTATGCAAACGCCCCAGCTGACACTATTGATGGCTGTCGCTGCAGTTAAGGGAATAGAGCAGGCAACTGGGTGTGAGCCTGGTATAAAATGGCCGAATGATTTGCTCCTGAATGGAAAGAAAATCAGTGGGATTTTAACAGAGCTTCAAGCTGACAGTGACCGCATACATTCCTTGATTATTGGAATTGGCATTAATGTTAATCTTGAATTAGAGGATTATCCAGAAGAGCTCCGTAACACAGCTTCGTCGCTGTTCATTGAAACAGGGAAGGAATGGGACAGGGCAACAATTGTCCAAAGCATACTGCTTGAGCTTGAGAAGCTGTACAGCCTGTACTTAGAAAACGGATTTTATCCGATAAAGCTTCTTTGGGAAAGCTATGCAGTCAGTATCGGCAAACGAGTAAAGGCGACGACCTTGAATGGCAGCTTTACGGGGATTGCTAAAGGGATAACAGATGAAGGAGTCCTGCTTCTAGAAGATGATAATGGCAAAGTCCATCACATCTATTCAGCGGACATACTGATTGAATCTTAATGTTTTTAGTAGTAAGACATTTAGTTGTCTGCTATAATGCTATTGCTGGGCGGTATCATAAGAACCGCACCAAAAATGCATGCAATAAAGTAAGATATGATAAGGATGTATCTGCCTAGATCCAAACAAATAAGGACAAGGACAGAGGGATAAACAATAAACAAGTAACAGTATCCTTCTATTTTTTTAGAGGGATTTTTTTGCTTTTTTTTACGATTCCCCTCTTCCGATCAAAGGAGGAAAAAGAATTGAAAACAACAAGTGATTTCATCAAGATGAAAAATGCAGAGAAAATTAGTATGGTGACCGCTTATGATTATCCGTCTGCCAAACAAGCAGAACTTGCAGGTGCTGATATGCTGCTTGTCGGTGACTCTCTTGGAATGGTAGTGCTCGGCTATGAGTCTACTATTAATGTGACGATGGAGGATATGATTCATCATGGAAAAGCGGTCAGACGCGGAGCGAAGAATAGCTTCATCGTCATTGACATGCCTTTCATGAGCTATCATCTTTCAGATAGAGACACTTTACTAAATGCAGCAAGGCTTATTCAGGAAACAGGAGCAAATGCTGTTAAACTGGAAGGCGCAAATGATGTTTTTGATAAAATTCGATTGCTAACAAATGCAGGAATTCCAGTGATGGCACATCTTGGCTTAACGCCCCAGTCTGTCGGTGTATTAGGGGGCTATAAAGTACAAGGGAAAAGCAGGGAAGACGCACTAGAGTTGCTCGAAAATGTGAAGAAATGTGAAGAAGCAGGAGCATTTTCGGTTGTTTTAGAATGTATTCCCATGCAGCTTGCAAGGGAAGCAGCAAAGGCGATTAATATTCCTACTATTGGCATTGGAGCAGGTTCCGACACAGACGGTCAGGTTCTTGTCTATCATGACATGCTCACATATGGTGTCGATAGGGTTGCGAAATTTGTTAAGCAATACACTAATATAGATGAGCCGATTGCACAGGCCCTTATAAATTATGTGCAAGAAGTAAAAACGGGCACATTTCCGGAAGTAAAGCACAGCTACACGATGAATGAAAGTGTATTGGATGGTTTATATGGAGGGAAACGATGAAAATTATCACAACGAAGGCAGAACTGCAGGAATTGACATTAAGCTTGAAGCAGCAAAAAACAATCGGCTTCGTACCAACGATGGGATACTTACATGAAGGTCATCGTGCTTTATTAAAGGAAGCAAGAAAAGAAAATGATATTCTGATTTTAAGTGTGTTTGTCAATCCGCTTCAATTTGGTCCAAATGAAGACTTGGAATCCTATCCAAGAGATATAGAGCAGGATAAGCTTACAGCAAAGAATGAGGGTGTCGACTATTTGTTTATGCCATCAACAGAAGAAATGTATCCAAGCACACCTTCTGTCACAGTGCATGTTCAGAAAAGAGCAGATGTATTATGTGGCAGAACAAGACCAGGCCATTTTGACGGTGTTGCCACAGTACTAACAAAGCTGTTCCATCTAGTTCAGCCCGATAATGTTTACTTTGGAAAAAAAGATGCACAGCAAGTTGCTGTTGTTGATGGATTAATAAAGGATTTTCATTTTCCAATTACCCTTCATGCCGTTCAAACGGTCAGGGAAGAGGATGGACTTGCGAAGAGCTCAAGAAATGTGAAGCTATCCCCTGAGGAAAGGCAAGAAGCAGGCATTCTCTATCAAACACTATCCATGGCAAGAGAAGAACTGATAAAGGGTAATCATGATATCAGGGCTATTACGGATTCGTTAAGAAAAAGGTTGGAGACAATTACGAGCGGTAAAGTTGATTATCTGGAAATTTTGACATATCCTGAGCTACAAGAACCGATCCATTGGGAAGGCACGCTTATAATTGCAGTTGCTGTCCGCTTTACTAACGCCAGATTAATTGATAATATCATTTTTGATTTACATGAAATGGTTATTGGAAAAGGAGCAAGCACATGTTCCGAACAATGATGAATGGGAAAATCCATCGAGCAAAAGTGACAGAAGCAAATTTGAATTATGTTGGCAGTATTACAATTGATGAGGACATTTTGGATGCAGTGGATATGCTTCCAAATGAAAAGGTACAGATTGTTAACAATAATAACGGCGCTCGCCTGGAAACATATATTATTCCAGGAAAAAGGGGCAGTGGAACAATCTGTCTAAATGGTGCAGCGGCAAGACTAGTGCAGGTTGGTGATACAGTTATCATCATTTCCTATGCAGTTATGACGAATGAAGAAGCACAACTTCATAAACCAAAGGTTGCCATTATGGGAGAAAACAATCGGATTGCAGAACTGCTGAGCCAGGAACCAGAAAAGACAATTCTGTAAAGTTAAAATGAACAGGCTTTTTGTTATAATTCTGCGCATTTGTAAAAGCTATTAATGCGTGAGAAGAGGAACAAAAAGCCTTTTTGCTGCAAGTTTTAGCATTTCAGTGGAAATGCAGGCAGAGCAATTCGGTTGAAGAACACTTTTAAAGGTATTATTGGACAATAAATATGCAGTAATTTCTTTTCCTTTTCTCTATTTTATGATACCGTTTGAATGACTGAAAGTTAGAGGTGGATGTAATGGGGAATAAATATGTGGTGGTCGATTTGGAAACAAACGGGAATTCACCAAAAAAAGGAGATCGCATCATTCAGTTCGCGGCAGTCGTGATTGAGGATGGGAAAATAGTAGAGGAGTATTCCTCCCTGTTGAATCCTCTGCAGCCAATTTCTCCCTTTATAGAGGAACTGACTGGCATAAATGATGAGATGGTGGAGTCGGCGCCATTATTTGATGAAATTGCAGAAAAGGTGCAGTCCTTACTTAAGGATGCCTACTTTGTTGCACATAATGTAATGTTTGATCTGTCATTCTTGTCAGATGAATTGGAGCAGGCCGGTTTTGAAGGGTTTTATGGACCGATAATTGACACGGTGGAAATGGCTAGAATTTTGTTTCCTACTGCGGACAGCTACAAGCTGACAGATTTGGCAATTCAGGAAAACATCGAGCATGACCGTCCACATCAGGCTGATAGTGATGCGTATGTAACAGCAGAGCTGTTGCTTATTATGCTAAATAAATTAGAAGAACTGCCTTTGCAAACAATTAGGCAATTAGAAAGCTTGAGCGGTGCATTAAAAAGCGATTTGGACCAGCTTCTGGATCAAATAGCCATCAAACAGCAGAAAACGAATTCTTTTATGCGTGAAGGGCTGGAGATATACAGAGGATTGGCGCTTAAACTGGAAGACACGGGAAAAGCTGCAAAAAAGAATCTGCAGGATTACATAGAGTTTAACGAAAAAGACATTGAGGATAGAATGAGGCAAGTGTTGCCGAACTATGTTACAAGAGCTGGTCAGCAGGAGATGATTCAAGACGTGCTCAAGTGTTTTAATGGAAACATTCATGGGCTAATCGAGGCTGGAACGGGTATTGGCAAATCATTGGCTTATTTGCTTGGAGCTGCCTATTTTGCCAAAAAGGAAAAGAAGCAGATTGTCGTCAGCACCTTCACAACACAGCTGCAGGAACAGCTTACTCACAAGGATTTACCAATCCTTGAGAGCATTATTCCATTTCCTATCATGTCCACTGTGCTGAAGGGAAGAAACCACTATATCAGCTTAGATAAGTTTGAGGTTTCTCTTAAGGAACAGGATGATAACTATGATATCGTTTTAACGAAAATGCAAATTTTAATCTGGCTGACAGAAACGCAGACAGGTGATAAGGATGAATTGAATCTGTCGAGCGGGGGCCTTAAGTTTTGGCATAAAATAAAAAATAACGGCAACTTTTCCTTGCCTTTTTCTAAAGAATGGGTGCCAAAGGATTTTTACCGACGTACAAGAAATGCGGCACAAAAGGCTGATATTATCATCACTAATCATGCTTTAATGCTTAATAATCTTACAGCAGACAAGGGTCTTCTGCCTAATTATGAATATGCGATTATTGATGAAGGACATCATTTTGAGAAAAATGCCATAAAGCATTTTGGGCACCAGTTTTCCTATGTCGGCGCAAAGCTTAGCTTCCAAGCTATTGGAACATACGAGCAGAAACAGCTGCTTTATAAACTGCTCTCCAATTTTGATGAGGTTCATGATGAAAAAAACAAGCTAAACAGACTGCTAGCAGATCTCTTATTGGAGCTTGATGAGCTGTTTAGAACAATATTAAGATATGTTAAAAGGACTGCAAATAAGTCTTCAAATAAAGCAAGCATTCGAATTAAAAGAGACGGGTCTATTCAATGGAATCAAATGGAAATTGTCGCAGAGCGATTTATTTTTTTACTGAAGGACTGCAAAAACGCGCTTTTACAATCACTTGAAGCCTTTTATGGAAAAACCGATATATCCGCACTTCCCATGAATCAAGTGTTGGCAGCGGATAGAATAAAAGGAATCCTTGAGGAATGGGATAAATACATGCTGACACTGCGCCAGATTTTTCTTCGAGAGGAAGAAAATATAACATGGCTTGAGGTTGATTGGAAAAGCTTTCCCCATCAAGCAGTTCTTTATGCTCAGCCCCATTCCGTTTCAGAGCTGCTTTTAACGCATTTGTTCGCAAAAAAGAAAAGTGTTGTGTTCGCGTCTGCAACATTAACTGTAAATAACAGCTTTGATTATTATGTAAAGGCATTAGGGCTTGCTGAAACAAACCATGTAGAAAAACAGATTCCTTCTCCGTTTCAATATGATAAGCAGGTCAGACTGATAGTGCCAGATGAAGTGCCGGAGATTAATAATGTGCCGCTTGGTGAGTATATAGAGGCGGTAACAGGACATATTGTGACAATCGCTCAGGCCACGAGCGGACGTATGTTGATTTTGTTCACATCCAATGAAATGCTGAAGAAAACATATGAGCTTATAAAAGAAAAAGGAAGCCTTCTTGATTATGCTATTCTTGCTCAAGGCATCACGACTGGAAGCAGGATGAGGCTGACTAGAAATTTTCAGCGCTACGATAAAGCCATCCTTCTTGGAACGAACAGCTTTTGGGAGGGTATTGACATTCCGGGAGAAGATTTGACGTGTTTAATTATTGTTAGGCTGCCATTTTCTTCACCTGATGAGCCTTTGAATGAAGCCAAAAACGAACGTATCAAAACTTTGGGAGGCAATCCGTTTCTTGAAAACAGCTTGCCAGAAGCAGTACTTCGATTCAAGCAAGGCTTCGGCAGACTGATTCGGACTGAAACAGATAAAGGGTTCATCGTGATACTTGATAGAAGGATATTGACAACAACTTATGGGGAGACGTTTTTGAAATCAATTCCACATGTGCCGTTGATTAGAAAGAAACTCGATGATATTGAATTTTTTATTAAGGAATGGATTTAATGCTTTTCGTCTTGTGTTAAAATAATAGACGAACTAAGGATTAGTTAAGAGGTTATCATCTAATCCTTAGTAACTAAAAAAAACATATATAAAGAAGTGATGAAATGAAAAAGTGGATTTGGTCTTGTGCTGGGCTTGTCGTGATTATACTGGGCATTGTCGTCTATACATATGTAACAGCATATAAGCCTGTATCAAAGGCAGAGGAGACCGCAGAAAAAATCGCAAAAGAAGAAGCTGGGGTTGTGAGTATTGATAAATTTTCGCTTTATAACGGTAATGATAGCTACTATGTTGTAGAGGGGAAAAACAAGGATAAAGAAGATGTAATTGTTTGGATTGAAGAGAAGACCCATGGCATTACTGTTGAAAACAAAAAAGATGGGCTGACAAAACAAGCGGTTATTAATAAAATATCATCGGAGAGGGAACTAAAAAAAATTGATACTGTCCGACTAGGCATGCTTGAGGGTATTCCGGTTTGGGAAGTATACGCACATACCGATGATGATTTGATAAATTATTTTTATTTTGACTTTGAAACAGGAGAATTACTTAGAAATATTGAAAATATTTAGACAGATGCTAACTCAAGCATCTATAATTTAATCATCCTGACCGACTCTGCTTCCTTGTCAGAGTCTCGCTGGAATAAGTCTAATTTTTCGGAGAATGGATATTTGGAGGAGAAAAACAATGAATGTTCAATTAGCAAAAAGAGTAAATGCTTTAACACCATCAACAACTCTTGCGATTACAGCAAAAGCAAAATCCTTGAAAGAAGAGGGGCATGATGTAATCGGTCTGGGGGCAGGCGAACCAGATTTTAATACTCCTCAAAATATCATTGATGCTGCTGTAAAAAGCATGAATGAAGGTCATACTAAGTATACGCCGGCAGCAGGTCTGCCACTATTGAAAAAGGCGATTATCAATAAGCTTCAAAGAGATCAGGGTCTTGCCTATGAACCTAATCAAATCATTGTTACAAATGGTGCTAAGCACGGTTTGTATACTTTATTCCAAGTGCTGTTGGATGAGGGAGATGAAGTCATCATTCCTATTCCTTACTGGGTGAGCTATCCGGAGCAAGTAAAGCTTGCTGATGGTGTGCCAGTATATGTGGATGGGCTAGAAGAGAATGAGTTCAAAATTACGCCTGACCAACTAAAATCAGCAATTACTGCAAAAACAAAAGCAGTTATCATTAATTCACCAAGCAATCCGACAGGTATGATTTATACGAAAGAAGAATTGCTTGCACTTGGAGAAATTTGTCTTGAGCATAATGTTCTGATCATTTCAGATGAAATATATGAAAAGTTAGTCTATGGTGAAAACGAGCATGTTTCCATTGCTTCTCTTTCACCAGAGTTAAAAGAAGCTACAATCGTTATAAACGGTGTGTCTAAATCACACAGCATGACAGGTTGGCGTATCGGCTATGCTGCAGGAAACAAAGCAATTATATCTGCAATGACGAACCTTGCAAGCCATAGCACTTCCAACCCGACAACACCTTCCCAGTATGCAACAATTGAGGCATATGAGGGACCACAGGATTCTGTTGAGGAAATGAAGGACGCATTCAGTCAAAGACTGGATATCATTCATCAGAAATTAAATGATATTCCTGGTGTTACTTGCCTTAAGCCAAAAGGAGCTTTCTATTTATTCCCGAATGTGGAGAAGGCTGTGAAATTGACAGGCTACACAGATACAGATGAATTTGTAAGTGCCCTGCTGGAAGAAGCGCTTGTAGCTGTTATTCCTGGCTCTGGTTTCGGTGCGGACAATTATATTCGCTTATCTTATGCAACAAGCTTGGAGCTGCTTGAAAAAGCGGTCGACAGAATCCATCATTTTGTCGAAAGCAAAGCAGCAAAAGAAACAGTATAATACGAAAAAACGGCAAGCTGAGTCTTGCCGTTTTTTTATTTAAGAACAGAATTTTCTCAAAATGCGCTCCTGTTAGCGATTATGTTGATTGTGAAACTTAAGAAGGGTATAATGTAATGATAGATAGCAAGTAAAATTATGTAGAAAAAAGACTTTATATCTGCAAAAAATATTGCTTTTTTAGCAATACTGCCTTAAAGGGAAAGAATGGATTATTTACTTTTTTCTTTTACAAAAGGTCTGCCTAAAGGCTTTGCTATTACATATAAAATTTTGATTTTATCGGTTTTGGAGGAGTATATTGTGATTAAATCAACTATAGCTGAATTACCTAAACATGTTGATAAAGAAGTAAAAATCGGCGCTTGGATTGCCAATAAACGTTCAAGTGGAAAAATCGCGTTTTTACAGCTGCGTGACGGTACTGGATTTGTACAAGGTGTAGTCGTAAAAAGTGATGTACCAGAAGAAGTTTTCCAAGCAGCTAAATCTGTAACACAGGAATCTTCCGTTTATGTGACTGGAAAGGTACAAACGGACGAGCGTTCGCCATTCGGATACGAGCTTCTTGTATCTGGAGTTGAAGTGATCCATGCATCTGTCGACTATCCAATCACACCAAAAGAGCACGGAACAGAATTTTTGATGGATAACCGTCATTTGTGGCTTCGTTCTAAACGCCAGCATGCGGTTATGAAGATTAGAAATGAAATCATCCGTGCGACATATCAGTTCTTTAATGAAAATGGTTTTGCGAAGGTGGATCCGCCAATTTTAACAGGCAGTGCACCTGAAGGAACAACAGAGCTATTTGCAACGAAGTATTTTGATGAGGATGCTTACTTGTCTCAAAGCGGACAGCTTTATATGGAAGCTGCTGCAATGGCACTAGGAAAGGTTTTCTCCTTTGGTCCGACATTCCGTGCGGAAAAATCGAAAACTCGCCGTCACTTGATTGAGTTCTGGATGATTGAACCGGAAATGGCTTTCTATGAATTTGAGGATAATCTTGTCGTTCAAGAAGAGTATGTTTCCTTTATTGTTCAATCCGTTTTAGCAAACTGCCAGCTTGAATTAAAAACATTAGGAAGAGATTTGTCAAAGCTTGAGCAAATTAAAGCACCATTCCCGCGTATCAGCTATGATGATGCTATTAGCTTGCTTCATGAAAAAGGCTTTGATGATATTCAATGGGGAGATGATTTTGGGGCTCCACATGAAACAGCAATTGCAGAAACATACGATAAGCCTGTGTTCATCACACATTACCCAACTTCATTAAAGCCATTCTATATGCAGCCAGACCCGAACAGGGATGATGTTGTTTTGTGTGCTGACTTGATTGCACCAGAAGGCTATGGAGAAATTATCGGCGGTTCAGAACGTATTCACGACATGGACTTGCTTGAACAGCGTGTACAGGAGCATCAATTGGATGCAGAAACATATAAATGGTACTTAGAGCTTCGTAAATATGGCTCTGTTCCACATTCAGGCTTTGGATTAGGCTTGGAAAGAACAGTTGCTTGGATTAGCGGTGTGGAGCATGTTAGAGAAACAATTCCATTCCCAAGATTGCTGAACCGTTTGTATCCATAATATAAAAAACAGATAAGGGCAGAATGCATCTATTGAATCTTTAAGATATATGCATTCTCCCTTTCCTTTTTGTCTGTTATTAGGAAGCAGCATCCAAAATATTTCCTTCAATTGCCTGTGAATCCATGATACAAGCAATCTAATGAATTTGGTATACTAGATTAGAGGTGTTAAAATGAATAAATCAGTAATGTTAAAATGGCTTCAAGAAGGAAACATCCATATTCCAACCACACTTCTAACCCATTATCACACACTTAAACTTAATGAAAAGGAACTAGTTCTTTTGCTTCAGGTTCTGGCTTTTTTGGACAAAGGCAAGGAATTTCCTACCCCTTCCGAAATTGCCGCAAATATGTCGATAGACTCAGTTGAATGCCATGAAATGTTAAGTCAGCTTATTCGTCGAGGCTATATTACGATCATTGACGGTGTTAATGAGTTTGGCATCCGCTTTGAACGATATTCTATTGAGCCACTATGGGAAAAATTAATTGATCAATATATAGCGGCAGACAAAAAAGAAGAAGTGGAAGTCGACCATAAGAAAGAAACGGATTTATATACATGCTTTGAACAGGAATTTGGCAGACCGCTGTCTCCATTTGAAATAGAGACATTAGGTATGTGGCTTGACGATGACCATCATGATACGGTCATCATTAAAGCGGCCTTAAAAGAGGCAGTTATCTCTGGAAAGCTGAACTTTCGCTATATTGACAGGATATTATTTGAATGGAAAAAGAATGGAATTAAAACACTCCAACAGGCGCAGAACCATGGAAAGAAATTCCGTTCCTATCAATCAAGTAATAAGGAGCAAGAGCCAGAGGCACCAAAAACAAAATCCGTTCAATTTTATAATTGGCTGGAGCAATAAAAAAGCAAAAGGAGGCTGTTGGAACTCTCTTTTCCTAATGTGGTATAAGGAGAAGGGAACGGCAGTCTCTGCTTTTTTATAAGGAAAACGAATAGTGATTATATATAGCCAAAGAGCTGCTTCTTTGGGAAAACTAGCAAAAAGGGCTGAAGAAAATGCTGAAAAAAGATCAGATTAGACATTGTCTTGATGTAATGGGTGAAATGTTTCCTGAAGCACATTGTGAGCTTGTGCATGCAAACCCATTTGAACTAGTAATCGCGGTTGCTTTATCCGCCCAGTGCACTGACGTTTTAGTAAATAAAGTAACAAAAGACCTATTTCAAAAATATAAAACACCAGAGGACTATTTAAGTGTGCCATTAGAAGAATTGCAAGATGATATTCGTTCTATTGGTTTATATCGAAATAAGGCAAAGAATATTCAAAAGCTGTGTCAAATGCTTTTAGAAACATACAATGGCGAGGTTCCAAAGGATAGAGATGAATTGATTAATCTTCCCGGAGTTGGCAGAAAAACAGCTAATGTTGTTGTATCTGTTGCCTATAATATTCCGGCGATTGCTGTTGACACCCATGTGGAAAGAGTTAGCAAACGATTAGGCTTTTGTCGTTGGAAGGATTCTGTGCTTGAGGTGGAGAAAGCATTAATGAAAAAAGTGCCAGAAGAGGAATGGTCTGTTACACATCATCGAATGATATTTTTTGGAAGATATCATTGTAAAGCTCAAAACCCGCAATGTGAGGTATGCCCACTTCTAACAGAGTGCAGAGAAGGCAAAAAGCGAATGAAAAAAGCCGGTGTTCTTGTATGACGAACCCGATTCTCCTTGATATACCTAATGAGTTGAAGCATCAATCCCTTCAGTCAGAAGACGAAAAAATAGAGGTGATTTGTGCTGAGACCTTTCAGGCAGAGCGTCCATTTATGCATGATGCAGCCTTTTATCATGGTCATCAAACAATGCTCCCTTGGCAAGGAGAAAATGTAAAAGAATGTGTTTCTGCTGTTTTTATCTTGTGGAAAGGGATAAGCTCAGAAGTGGAGGAAGCCGTTAAAAGCAGGGATAAAAAGAGTACGGTTGTTCTTATGGAAAAAGGGATCCGGTTGTTTTTAGAATGCTTGTATTGGTCCAATGATATGCCTGTTAACATCAAAGATGGTATATTCGCACGAGAACTTAAGATAAAGCCGTTTAACGGTCTGGAGAGGCTTTTATACATCCTATCAAGACCAGGCGGCTATCATTCCTATCGCCAGCTGGATGAGTTATTTAAAGAGCTGGAAAAACAGTTTGCCATAAAAATGATTAAACGTAAATAAAAAAATCGTTCCCCTATAAGGGAGAACGATTTTTTTTATGGTGTTGTTGTGCTTTGTTGAGTTTGGTCAGCAGAATCTTCTGTCTGTGTCGATTCATCAGCCTCATTTTCATCTGGCTCATCTTCATTTTCATCAGGTTCATCTGCTTCTTCATCATCTTTATTGTTGCCATTACCATTACCGTTGTTTCCGTTGTTGTTACCATTGCCGTTGCCGTTATTACCGTTGTTGTCACCATTACCATTACCGTTATTATTGTTCTTTTTATCCTCTTCAGTGCCTGTATTTTGATCATCTGTCGTTGTGTCATCGTCGACCGTTTCATTTTCATCTGTTGCAGGCTGTTCCTCAAGCTTCGCAGGAACCTTAACTGATGCGGAAACAGCGTCACTTGTCATGCTGCTGCTCTTAGCTGTAATCGTAAAGGTGTAAGTACTGTCAGGATCAGGTTTAGCGATCTTGAGACTCGTATCAGATGTGGTTGTCAGCTGCTCTGCAGCACCACCATTGATACTAACACTCACATCAAATTTCACATCACTTGTATCCCCATAGCTCCATGACAGATTTACGGCATCATTATCTTTATCATAAGAAGCTTTAGCGTTTTTGGCCGGATCTAGTTTATTGTACTTCTCCGAAACCTTTTGAACCATATTGCCCTTGACCGCATATTCAGTCAAGATTTGGCTGCTAGGTGTGTAGCTGCTTGCAAGTCTTGCCGGATATGTGCCTTTTTCAATGCTGACCTTTTCTACACTGTCAGGCATTTTGAAATCGGCTGTTTCCACATCTTGCGAAATGTATTGCATGATGTTTTTAAAGAGCAGCTGGGCAATTCTTTGGTCGTTGCTGACCGTGTTTGAACGTAAATAGTTTTGCCTTTTTTCATAACCGGTCCAAACTGCCATTGTGTAATTCGTTGTATATCCCGCAAACCAGGCATCAGGTGAAGCACCTGCTGGAATATTGTATTTTTGCATTTCATCAGTAGAATAGTTTGTCGTACCTGTTTTTCCTGCCATAGGCAAGCCAGGAACGTTTGCAGTTGATCCTGTACCATATGCTGAGTTAACAACACTTTTCAGCATGTCTGTAATCATAAATGCTGTATAATCCTGCATTGCCACTTCTGATTCAGGCTCCATATTAATTTTTGTGCCATCATTTAATGTAAAGTAGCGGACAGAGTGAGGTGTATTGTATACTCCTTCATTACCAAACGCACTATACGCACCGGCAAGCTGAAGGCTAGTAATTCCTTCATCTTTACCACCAAGTCCACCGATAGAATATGATTCGTACATTTCATTAAGTGTAATACCTAAGTTGCTTGCGAATTGCTGCGCGTTATCGGCCCCAGCTGCACGGAATGCTTCCAATGCTGGAATATTTCTGGATCGTGCTAATGCCTCACGAATAGACATAGAACCAAGGAACTTGTTATCAAAGTTATTGATAGGCGTTTTAGCTGTATCATTATACGTTGTCGGCTTATCCTCAACCGTTTCGTATGTGCCCCATTTTAAATACTCAATTGCAGGACCATAGTCAAGGATTGGTTTAATTGTTGAACCTGGCTGACGCGGGTTTTCTGTTGCGTAGTTGAAGCCGAGCTTCACATCAGGATCACGGTCACCGCCAAGTGCGAGAATTCCGCCTGTTTTCGTATCAAGCAAGCTGATACCCGCTTGGAAGTCCTCATCAGGGAATTCGACGATATTGCCTTCATACATGACTTTATCAACATAATCCTGTGCCTTTGTATCCAATGTTGTATGAATTTCCAAACCATCTGTATACACATTGACATCTGGATATTTATCTTCGATTTCGGAAATGACTTGCTTAATAAATGGATCATATTTCATGTCAGAAGTTTCTCTTTTATCTTCTGCTACAAGTGAATCTGTTAATGAGGCAGCTTGTGCTTCCTTCATTTCGGAATCATTAATATATCCATGCTGGTTCATTAAGGACAAAACAATATTACGGCGCTTTTCTGCTCTATCCGGGTTTTTAAATGGATTATATGCGTTAGGTGCCTGTGGCATACCTGCAAGCATTGCCGCTTCTGGCAATGTTAGCTCATCCAAGTCCTTATCAAAGTAAACCTTTGCAGCTGTTTTAACACCGCTCATGTTTTCTGACATGAAAATTTTGTTTACATACATTTCGAATATTTCCTGCTTCGTATACTTACGCTCAAGCTGGATAGCAAGCCAAGCTTCCTGTGCTTTACGAGACAGCGTTTTTTGCGGCTGGTTAAAGAAGAAGTTTTTCACAACCTGCTGTGTGATTGTACTTGCTCCTTCTGATCCAAAGCCATTTGTAAAGTTAGCAATAACCGCACCGCCTAAACGGATCGGATCAATACCATGATGCTTAAAGAATCGTGAGTCCTCTGTAGCGATAAACGCATCCTTAACAAGGTCGGGAATATCTTCATACTTAACATAATCCCTGTTAACGGCTCCGATCTTTTCAATTGGTTTATCATCCTTGTCATAAATAGTCGAGGAAATAGAGTCCTTTAAGACGCTCTCATTAAGCTCAGGAGCATCCTTGACCATCACCGCAAAGGTAATTGCCCCTGCAATAATCCCGATGATACCAAGGCTGATTAGCACGAGGAAAATTCGTTTGAAAATCTGCTTCGCGCCTTTCTTTTTGCCCTTTGGCTTTTTTTCCTTCGGCTTTTTATTATTCTCTGATTGGAGCTGCTTACGGCGCTCCTCTCGCGTTTGGTATTTATCTGTCATACTAGTTCCTACCTTTCTTTTCCAAAAACAAAAGCAAAGAAATCACTTAATTGAAGCTATAAAGATAATCTATTACTCTAATATAGTCAATCCTCGCCTGAAAGCCAAGTGCTATCGGATGGGCGCTTTGCTTGAGCTCATCCTTTGTTATAGACTTTCTTCCTCCCTCTATCATTCTATCCCAAAACAGGAAGAGCTTTTCCGCCTCTAAATAGAATATCTCATCTGTTGTGGAAAATCGAATAATAACAAAACAGATTCCATTTTGATCGCAAACTGAACGCATATGCTTAATTTGATGATCATGGAAGTTATTAAGCGGGAAGGATGTCCCGTGCTTTGTTTCCTTAGCTTCAAAATCAATGTATTTGCCTTTATATACCCCATTATAATCCGTTGTAGACGCCTGTTTAAAGTATGCCTCTTTTATAACAGCGGCACTCCTTTTTGGGTAATCTACTTTAACAATTTGGACAGGAGTCGGCTTTTTATGGATGACTGCTTTACCAAGTTCCAAATAGTATTGGTTGGTTATGTTAATGTCCTCTTCTAGTGTCATGCCCCGATTGCTGTAGCTTTGTTTTTTTACAGATGGGCTAATTGATTTTACAGCAGGGATGTATTTTTTTCCGTTTGGATAATGCAGTTTCACCTTTTCACCTCGCAGCTTCTAACCTTAAAGAATAACTTCGTGATAACAACAAACAATATAACATAATTTCCGAAAAAGAAGGTGTCTTTTGTGATAGGTATAAATGAGCATTTCTTATCAGTTGAAGAGAAGCAACTTATAAAAGACATACGCTATTTAACAGAAAAAAATAACTTGGATAATATATCAAGAACAAATTGTTATCTCGAGTATTATACCATGAACAAAGAAATCCACTGGTCCTTCCTTGCGAGCCTAGTGTCACGTAATGCAGGCTGGAATATGTGTGACTTGGCTGGCACTTGGTTTCCTTTATCCTTAAACGAGCAAACTAGACTCAATTTATTTGCCACATACGAACGGGCAAACTGGATGATTTTCCAGGATGCATACCCACAGCTGCTCCTCTATGAGTATTCGACGAAAAAGAATGTGCCAATGTTTCATTTACTGCAATATTTTTCTGTTTCCTCCTTTATGGAAAAGGAATGGCTGCACTTTTGGCTCTATAAAAATAAGGAGAGGCTTGTCTATAGTCTTATCATTAACGAACAAAATGTGATCGAGAACCCAATAATAAAAAATAAGCTGTTCCAAAAAGAGGTTTTTCATACATTGGCTTACAGGTTTCAAGACCTGCTTCGCTTTAGCTCTGTGTTTTTTCCAACATTAAATGGCGACATATACGGAAGAAGTGTTTCTTCCTTCCGTTCACTGGACCGCAGGATAGAGCTTGGCAAAGAACTGTATACAATTCTCTTTCAAAAGAATCTGCATCCCATCTTTTTAGAGTTTGCTTTAAAGGTTGTTCACACTGGATCAAGGGCGGATTATGAAAAATACGTATACCCTAAACACCGTAATAACACACCGATGCTGCGAATGAGCTATCCTGTCATGACACAAAAGCCATTTACTAGTGTAGATTGGAGCAAGACAACGAAAGTGAAGGCAAAGTGGAAAAAACACGCACGTCCATTTAAAGAAGCTATTTTAATTACAGATTGGTATAAAAATAAACAAGAACAGCTGCATAAGCTTATAAAGCTAGAAACAATTATTTTATATTGGAAGAAAAGGTAAATGTCGAATCAATGAAGGGGGATTGGTGAATTCTTGCTTTCTTTGACGAATCACTTCTAGTTTTGTCATGCGTGCAGGACTTAAAAGGAAAAAGGAGAATTCAGTATACACAAAACGGAGCTTGGAGGGGATTAAATGTCTGTTTATAATAAAGAGGAATTGCTGAAAATGCTGCAAGGAATTCAAGAGGACGTGGAAGAGCTCGATGTTTTATTAAGAAACAGAAACGAATCAGTTAAGAAGGATATTATTTTGCATGAAAGAACACTTGATCATTTGGAAAGAGAGCTTACAGCTTTAGAAAGCAGATGCTTTAATACGCAAGAGGAAAAAGAGTATGTAACAGCAATCTTAAAAAGGCCAGTATCTTTAAAACTTGAACTAGGATCATAAAAGCAATAAAATAGAGGGAAAACATGTGTTACGGGTAATGGAGTGCAGTTATGATAAATAGTCAACGTTTGAGAGAATTAACAGAAGAATTACATGCTTGTGCTGATTATTTGGTTGACGTCTTCCAAAAAGTTAAAGCAAGCCAGGAAAGCAAGGACTTTTACGAGGTAGTTAGGCCATATGCAAACAAAGTAGCAGAACTGAATGCAGAGTGGAAGGAAATAGCAGAATTGTGGGTGAAAACGGAAAAGCCGCTTTATCTTCACCCAAGTCAAATTAGCACAGCGTCTGATCATTTGGAAGTAATTTCAATTCAGGCCTTTTATAAGGAAACAAGTAGAAAAAGATTTATGGATTCAGCCAAGTCAGTACAATTTATATTACAGACTGTTTTAGACAGACTATAAAGATCAGCATAATGTTTCTGGCAATGATGGTACTCTTGTACCTTGCTAAGGAAGCATTATTTTTTTTGATGTTGTTACAATACCAAGTAGGCACCATTGGGCACATTTTTCATAAGATAAAAAGGGAGTATGAACAGGAGGGGTTTTCTATGAACCAAAATATAAATATGCATGCACCATATTACGAGCATGCCTACATGAACGGCCATGCTTCATACCCCCAAAACATTCACTTTCAGCAGCATGGCCGCGCATTCAATCCATACATGAATATGAATCAAGGCTGGAACGGGATGATGAATCAGAATCATGCCGCACAAATGTACGGCAATGAAAACAATCAACCGTATTATCAGCAGCAGCAAGCTTATTCTGGTTATGAGCAAAATCAACATTATTTCCACCCGCAAAATGCCTATAAGCCGAACAATCAAAATGTGTTTCAAAATCCGCTGCAACAGCAAGAAGAGGTATATCAACATCAACCAATGATGCAAAACATGCAGCAGCAATATATGAATCCTTATCCGAAGCAATCATTTATCCCCAAAAAACAAGGCAATATGAAAGGGTTAATGAATTCATTCAAAACACAGGATGGCACATTTGACTTCAATAAAATGCTTGATACAGCAGGAATGATGATGAATGCGATGAATCAGGTTACAGGTGTGGTCAAGGGGGTAGGAGGAATATTCAAAGTGTAGCAGGCGGGAATGATCATAAAAAAACTTGCTGCCAAAAGCAGCAAGTTTTTTGCCTTTTCTTTTCTCTTACCAGCGATGGGCTTTTGCATTGCTTCGCAAAATAAGATTATTCCTAGAAACTTCCGTATGTCCATTTACTTGAGACTTGGAACGTTTAGGTCTAGTCCAATTGTGATGAAAAAGCTCAGAATGAGAATCCAAATTATCTTTGTAGCTCATCAAATCACCTCTTAGCAAGATTTAAAGAAAAAGGAATGTCCAAAAAGGAATGAACCTTTGTGGAACATCCTTTAGTATGTGTCAATTATCCTTTCTTTACTCACGACTAGATTTTTATATTATGAATGGATACTAATTTTTTTCCCTTTTTGTTTTTTGACAGTGATTGTCAACAGTCCATTTTGATAAACTGCTTTTACTTTCTTTTCGTCGACAGGATAGGGGAGAGCTATTGTTCTTGCACTTTGCTTGTATGTTTGGCTTTTATGAATGATTTGCTGCTTATTATTTTCCTCTTGAACAATCTCTAAATGGGTAACACTAATTGTGATACGGTTATCCATTATATCTATGTGTATTTGTTCTTTGTTTACTCCTGGCAGCTCTGCTGTGATGACATGTTCGTTCTCTGTTTCCTTAACAGAAACAGGGAAGGACACATTCGGAAAAGGATTGCTGAAGAACTCATCCATTGATTGCAGGAAGTTCTTTACAGGCTTTTCCTGAAAAAATTGGTTCATGGATCTTTTGAAAAATCCAAAGTTCTCCTGTCTGGCAGAATCGTTTTTTCTAGGGTCTGTTGGAAATTGCGACATCTTGCGACATCCTCCTTTTTGTTAAGCATTTTTGATTTAGTTTATGCACGTATGAAAGGTGGGTGCTTATCCGATAAAATTGGTTAAAATAAACTGGAGAATTACCTATTTTAAAATAATCGACAAATAGCTAAAATAAAATTAAAAACAAAGCATATAAGGAGTTAATAGTTATGGAAATAGTAACAATAGATAATCGGGAGCTGGCATATGTAGAAAAAGGAAAAAGCCATGCAAACACAGTTGTTCTTATTCACGGATTTTGTGGAAGTTCTGATTACTGGAAAAAAATAATCGAACCATTGTCTCATACATATCATATAATTGCAGTTGATTTGCGTGGCCATGGTCGTTCAACCTTTGATGGAGCAGCATTTGAAATGGAGGATCTAGCAAGAGACGTGAAAGTCCTCTTAGACAGGCTTGGATTACATTCTGTGTATCTTTTTGGCCACTCGCTTGGCGGATATGTCACATTGGCATTTGCGGAGCTATTTCCAGAAAGCCTGAAAGGATATGGTCTTATTCACTCGACAGCTTACCCAGATAGTGATGAAGGGAAAGCAGGCAGGCTAAAAGCAATTGAAAAGATTCAGGATTTAGGAATACAAGCATTTATTGATGGTCTTATCCCTAATTTGTTTGCAGATAACTATATGGCTGCAAATCCCGCAGATGTCGAAGACGTGAAGGAGATCGGATATAACACAGATCCCCTTGCTGCAATGGAAACATTGGCAGCTATGAGAAAGCGCCCGGATCGTAATACAGTAATCGATAATCAGGAAATCCCATTTCTTCTTGTGCAGGGACAGTTTGATAAGATTGTTCCTAAAGACAGGGCAGTAAACTCCTCAGCACCATTTGTAGTGGTGAAAGACATTGATGCAGGACATATGGGCATGATTGAAAACCCAGACGGCCTTCTTTCTATACTGGCAGAATTTATGGAGAGCTAAAAAGTCCAAGGTAATTGCTGGAAGGATATACAATCGGTTTAAAGGCGAAAAAGCTTAAAGTGCTTGTGTGCCAACATAATTTCAGATCTGAAATATTGGAGAAAAGGGCTTGTTGAAAACAGGTCCTTTTTCTTTTCATTTATATGCTGGAAAACCAAACGTTTATTCGGTATATTAGGTACAAGAGGTGAATGGATAAGCATGATAAGAAAAAAATCACTTTCTGAACTTATTGAAGAATTAAGAAAAAATGAAAATATCATCAACTGGCATGAGATGGAGCCACAGGAAGCAAAAACCAGGCCAATGCCAGAAAGTGTCGACAATAGAATTAAGCTTGCATTACAAAAACGAGGAATTGGCGAATTATACAGCCACCAATATTCAGCTTACGAAACATTGCAAAAGGGTGAAAATATTGTTGCAGTAACCCCTACTGCTTCAGGCAAAACATTATGCTATAACTTGCCTGTTCTTCAGTCCATTGCTGAAAATGACGCAAATCGCGCCCTTTATATTTTCCCAACAAAGGCGTTGGCACAAGATCAAAAAAGTGAGTTGAATGAAATCATCAATGAGATGGGCATTGACATTAAAAGCTACACGTATGATGGTGATACGTCACCAACAATTCGTCAGGTTGTCAGGAAAGCCGGACATATTGTCATTACAAATCCTGATATGCTTCATTCAGCCATATTGCCGCATCACACGAAGTGGGTCAGCTTATTTGAGAATCTAAAGTATGTCGTTATAGATGAACTGCATACATATCGGGGCGTTTTTGGTAGCCATGTGGCTAATGTTATTCGGAGACTGAAGCGGATTTGCAAGTTTTATGGCAGTGAGCCAATCTTTATTTGCACCTCTGCAACCATTGCAAACCCAAAAGAATTGGCAGAACAGCTGACAGGAAATCCAATGCGTCTCATTGACGATAACGGGGCACCAAGAGGCAGAAAGCATTTTGTTTTTTATAACCCGCCAATTGTAAATAAACCGCTTAATATCCGCAAAAGCGCAACGGTGGAAGTAAATCAGCTTGCTAAAAATTTTTTAAAAAACAAAATCCAGACAATTGTTTTTGCGCGGAGCAGGGTGAGAGTCGAAATAATTTTGAGCCACATCCAGGAACTCGTCAAAGATAAAATTGGACCGAAGTCGATTAGAGGCTACCGCGGGGGATATCTTCCGAAACAGCGCCGAGAAATTGAAAAGGGACTGCGTGATGGCGATATTTTAGGGGTAGTGAGCACAAATGCTCTGGAGCTTGGTGTCGATATCGGACAATTGCAGGTGTGTGTGATGACAGGATACCCTGGCAGTGTTGCAAGTACATGGCAACAGGCAGGACGCGCTGGCAGAAGGCATGGAGAAGCACTTATATTAATGGTGGCAAGCTCTACACCAATTGATCAGTATATTGTTCAAAATCCAGACTATTTTTTTGACAAAACACCAGAATCAGCAAGAATCAACCCAGAGAATTTGATCATTTTAGTTGATCATTTAAAATGCGCGGCATATGAGCTGCCATTTAAAGAAAAGGAAGAATTTGGTCCGCTCGATGTTCAAGATATTCTTGAATATTTAGTAGAGGAAAAAGTAATTCACCAAAATGGCAATACGTTTTACTGGGCTAATCAGTCTTTTCCTGCGGGCAATATCAGCTTGCGCTCTGCTTCACAGGAGAATGTAGTAATTATTGATCAATCCGATACAGCAAACCATAAAATTATCGGTGAGATGGACAGATTTAGTGCGATGACCTTATTACATGATGAGGCTATTTACTTGCATGAAGGTACTCAGTTTCAAGTGGAAAAGCTTGATTGGGACCATAAGAAGGCGTACGTCCGCGAGGTGGATGTTGAATACTACACAGATGCAAATCTCGCAGTACAGCTGAAAGTTTTGGAAATAGATAAAAGTGAAAACAGGCAAAAAACAGCTATTCATTATGGAGACGTCTCCATTAATATTCTTCCTTCCATCTTTAAAAAAATCAAGCTGTCAACATTTGAAAACATCGGATCTGGTCCGATTCATCTGCCAGAAGAAGAGCTTCATACAAGTGCTGCCTGGCTTGAACTTAAAGAGATAGATGAAAGTATTGGGGAAAAGACTTTAGAACAGCTGCTCCTGGGAATTTCCAATGTTCTTCAGCATGTAGTACCAGTACATGTAATGTGTGATCGTAATGATATACATGTTGTTTCACAAATTAAAGCAAATCATACAGGACTGCCGACAATCTTCTTGTACGATCACTATCCAGGTGGAATTGGACTGGCAGAAGATGTTTATAAGCGGTTTGAACATGTGAAGGCCGCAGCGAAAAATCTCATCCAAAAATGCCCGTGCGACGATGGCTGCCCTGCATGTATCGGAACCGAAATAGAAGGAATTGCGGCAAAGGCAAAAAGCATTAGAATACTTGATATGTTTTAATATGATAAATTAAAAGATTAATATTTTAGGTTTAATAGGAACTTATTATAGGAGAAGCCATGTCTATTAAAAATAAATTGCAGCGTTTAAAACCACATTTAAATACTGGCACAAGCAGTCAGGAGCCACGAGTTTCTAAGCCTGAGCTAACAGGAGTAGAAATTCCTTTTTTGGATGTATGGGCAAGTGAGAATGTCACTCCTTATTGGGTGGATGATAAATACTGCCTTATACGTGAGGTCAGATATCCAATTTCCTTTGAACATGGCAACTATGCCTTTCAAGATTTTTTGACAAGTGTACATGCATGGAATCAGTCTGATTATCGTCATCCGCTGTCCTCTAAAGGACACAAGGCAGAAGACCTGTTCTTTTTTGACACGGAGACGACTGGTTTAGGCGGAGGAGCAGGCAATAGTATCTTTATCCTTGGGTATGCAGTTGTAAAGGGTGCAGAGATTGTGCTGAAGCAGCATATTTTGCCAAATCCCGGTGCAGAGGTGCCACTGTTTAAAAGCTTTTTGGAGAATGTGGATTATACAACACTTGTTACCTATAATGGCAAAGCCTTTGACTGGCCGCAAGTTAAGACAAGGCATGTGTTCGTGAAGGAGCATGTGCCGAAGCTTCCTGAATTCGGCCATTTCGATTTATATCATGCTTCACGAAGAATGTGGAAGCATAAGCTAGAGCGAACAAAGCTATCCATTGTTGAAAAGGATGTCCTTGGTGTGGAAAGACAGGATGATATTCCTGGTTTTCTTGCGCCAATGATATATTTTGATTTCGTGGAAAGAAAAGACCCAGAAGGCATGCTTGGGATATTGAAGCATAATGAGATAGATATTCTCTCCCTCATCACCCTTTACACGCATATCAGCTTTCAATTATTAAACAAGGATGTCAATATGTCGGCTAGAGAAACATACGAGGTCGGCAGATGGTATGCTTCTTTAGGAGAAAACGCACAAGCTGTTGAAAGTCTGTCAGCTATCATAGATGGAAGCAGTGAAGAAAATATACTGGCAAAATTCATCTTGGCAAAGCAATACAAAAGGGAAAAGAAATATACGGAAGCAACATTACTATGGGAGGATATTATGGAAGCTGAGGGCAAGGTAGACAGCAAGATAGTATTTGAGTCCTATATTGAAGCAGCAAAACTCCTGGAACATAAAGTGAAGGATTTAGAAAAAGCATTAGCCTATACAAAAAGAGCGTTTATGCTGATAGAGGGAACAGAATATGCTGAAAAGCCCCGCTTATTAACAGATATTCACAAAAGGGAGCTGCGTTTGCAGAGGAAAATAGGTATATTAACCTAAGCGAGGAAATTAAAAAGCCACTATTTACCTTGTTGTCTTAATAAACCTTTCCTATTAAAATAAGATAGAACTGATAAATCCCTTCATTTCAAACAATATTTTACAAGTTATTGGAGTGTGCATGTTGTATAAAGTCGTAATGTTCATGTTTTTTGTCGTTGTTTGCCTGACTGCCATTTTATTTTCATCATTAAAAGAAAATCTATACGCTTTATTATGAATAATAAATTAAACTTAAAATTTAGGTGTTTGTATTAGTACAAGATAACCTCTCCCGACATAAGTTGTTACTGTAAGATAATTATACAAAACGGAGAGGAGATTTTAAAATGCATTGCAGACCTAATGTATTACCAGCAATCTGTCACCCAACTAAATGTTGCGTGAACCACACGTTCCAAAATAATATTGTTCCTCATATTCACCCAACTCATACTACTACAGTAAACCACGTGAATTATGAGCACCAACATTTCTTCCCACAAACACAATCTGTACAAAATGTGGTGACAAACACGCAAGCAAATATGGGGCCAGCACCAGTTCCATTCCCGGTGCCACAACAACCTGCACAAACTGGTGGCGTTCCATTTACAGCTACTGGAACAGCTTTTCCTGGAGGAGCTCCAGGCGGTTTCCCAGGTGGATTCCAGGGTGGATTCCCAGGTGGTTTTCCTAGAAGATAAAACTTACTAAAACCTTCATGGCTGCCAATTTTCACTCGGCAGCCATTTAATATGAACTCGAGGAAAAAAATTTCTCTTTTGGCCGAAAATGCTTATAATGATTCATATGGAGAAATAACTAAGTCTTATTTACAAAAAAATGTAAAAATGTGGTTATTTTTTATAAGGAACAGAAATAGATTAATTAAGGTTAAATAAGTGCTGAAAAATAAGAAGTTTATAGGCAAGGGAATGGACAATTCATGAAGGTAGCAGCTATTTCAGGCTATAAGCCATTTGAAATTGGCTTGTTTAAAAAAAATGATCCTGCAGTCGAATACATAAAAAAAGCGATACGAAAAGAACTGGAGCAGTTGCTTGAAGAGGGGCTTGAATGGGTGCTGATAAGCGGCCAGCTAGGTACAGAGCTCTGGGCAGCTGAGGTTGTATATGATATGCAGATAAATGGTCATTCAGAATTAAAGCTTGGAGTTGTAACTCCATTTTTAAACCAAGAGCAAGGCTGGAAGGAAGAAAATAAAGAATGGTATGAAGAGATTTTGATGCAGGCAGACTTTGTCGATTCTGTATCAAAAAAGGATTATGAAGGTCCGAACCAGCTGCGAATGAAAAATGTGTTTTTGTTGCAGAAAAGTGATGTGTTGCTGATGTTTTACGATACAGAAAAAACAGGGAGTCCTAAATATTTATACGATCTTGCAGCACAATATAAGGAAAGAAATAATTATGACATCCGGTTAATCAGTTTTTATGACCTGCAAGCAATTGTTGAAGAAGAACAATATAACAATGACTTCTTCTAGAAAAATTGACAAATCGGTAAATGTTTGAAAAAATTAATTAAATACGGCAATTGACTGAGGTGAGCGGAATATGATGCTATCAGATAAGATTAAATTAACGGCTAAGGATATTCTCGAGAAGGAATTCAAAACGGCCATGCGAGGATATAAGCCAGAAGAAGTAGATCAATTTTTAGATTTAATTATTAAAGATTATGAAACATTGCACCAAGAAATTGAGGAGCTGCAGCAGGAGAATATGCGCTTGAAAAGACAAGTAGAAGACAGCTCCAAAAGGCCGCAGGCACCAACAACCACGGCTGGGACAACTAATTTTGATATTTTAAAAAGGCTGTCTAATTTGGAGAAGCATGTTTTTGGCAGCAAGCTTTACGATTGAGTAAAGTCTGTCATCCAAAATCTGCTATTGCTATTATTGTGTGGACATACTATAATAACCTTTGTAATCAATAACAACGCTTTGGTAATCGCTGCAAACTTTGTTTGTAGAGGAAAGTCCATGCTCGCACAGGCTGAGATGCCTGTAGTGTTCGTGCCTAGCCAAAAAATAAGCTAGGGCAGCAAATATTGCTGACGGCAGGGAAAATGCCTAAGTCCTTTGGATATGGCATGAATACCTTGAAAGTGCCACAGTGACGGAGCCTGTTCAGAAATGACCAGGGTGGAACGAGGTAAACCCCGCGAGCGAGAAACCCAAATTTTGGTAGGGGAACTTTCTCTGAGGAACTGAACGAGGAGAAGGACAGATTTTATAATCTGTAGATAGATGGTTACCGCCTTTATACGAGGCCTTTAAAGGTCGTTACAGTACAAAGGAACAGAACATGGCTTATAAAGCGTTAATGTTGATACACTAAACATGAAAAATAGCACAAGGTGACTCGATGTTTGCACTGACTAAATCAGGTAAGCATAAAGTCATCTTTTTATTTGAAGATAAATGATATTGGCACATGCCAAATGGACATAATAGGAAATACATAATTAGTTATTTTTTAGGAAATAGGTGAAGTCATGAAAAAATATTCATTGGTTGCAACAGCAGCAATGGGGCTAGAAGCAATTGTAGCAAAGGAAGTAAGAGATCTTGGCTATGAATGCACGGTTGATAACGGCAAGGTTCACTTTAAAGGGGACGAAAAAGCAATTGCAAGATGCAATATGTGGCTTCGAACTGCTGACCGCGTAAAAATCATTGTGGGCGAATTTAAAGCAACAACCTTTGATGAATTATTTGAAAAAACAAAGGCATTGAACTGGCAGGACTACTTACCAGTTAATGCTCAGTTTCCTGTAGCGGGAAAATCAGTAAAATCTAAGCTTTTCAGTGTTTCAGACTGTCAGGCAATTGTTAAAAAAGCGATTGTTAACAAATTGAGCACGCATTTCAATAAAACAGGCTGGCTAGAAGAGAATGGCGCAATGTATAAAATAGAAATCAGTATGTTAAAGGATGTAGCAACATTAACGATTGATACATCAGGCCATGGCCTTCATCGTCGCGGATACCGTGTTGGACAAGGGGAAGCGCCAATTAAGGAAACACTTGCAGCAGCCCTGATTCAGCTCACAAACTGGACACCAGACCGTCCTTTTGCTGACCCTTTCTGTGGTTCTGGCACGATTGCAATTGAAGCAGCCTTAATCGGCCAAAATATCGCTCCCGGCTTTAATCGTGAGTTCATCTCAGAAGAATGGGATTGGATGAGCGAAAAAATTTGGGATGAAGTCAGAATGGAAGCAGAAGACTTAGCTAATTATGATCAGCCTCTTGACATAACAGGAACTGATATTGATCATAGAATGGTTAAAATAGCAGGAGAGAATGCTTTCGAAGCAGGTCTTGGCGAGCTTGTAACATTTAAGCAAATGCAAGTAAGAGACTTTACGACAATGAAGGAAAACGGCGTAATAGTTGGAAATCCGCCATACGGCGAACGATTAGGGGACAAGCCTTCTGTGCAAAAAATGTACCAGGAAATGGGACAAGCGTTTGAACCGCTTGAAACATGGTCTATCTATATGCTGACAGCAGATGAGGAATTTGAAGAGCACTACGGCAAAAAAGCAACAAAAAAACGCAAGCTCTTCAATGGCTTCATTAAGACAGATTATTATCAATACTGGGGCAGAAGAAAACGGGATTAATTGTAAAAAGCAACAGATGTAGTGCGTATATTTTCTCCATCATTTGTGTATATATAAATCTATATGCCGTTGGTGGAGGGAAAACGATGATGGACAATACAATTGATTATCAAAAAATATTGAATGCGATTAACCAGTCATTAGATATTATCAAAAACGAAGATATCGGAGAAGATATGCTTCAGCCATATATAGATGCACAGCAGACAGTTATGCAAGCAATGAACTTTTCCATATCAAACAGCATCAAGTAGAAAGCCTGATGCTGTCTTTTCTTTTTTAAAACTTTTTCGATTAAAATGGCAATACATGTAAGAGGGTGCTGTGCCAAAATTGGCGGCCCTCTTTTCGCTTGAATAGTACAAATTAATTGCCTATTTTAATCATGTCACACATTATAGTTAATGGAGGCATCCTCCTGTTAGAAATTAGTGAATTTACTTGCAGGCAGGCCTCTTATTTCATTTTTGCGGAGGGGTATCATGCAAAACAGCATGCCATTTGAGGTTTCGAAAACAGAATCATTTTACGATAAATTAGGAGAATGGATTGGGGATGTGTTCTACGACATTCTTCCGGACGCAGGGTATGAGCTTCGTGATGAACAAGTGTTCATGGCATACCAGCTCGAAAAAGCGTTTAAAGAGAAAAAGACGATTTTTGCAGAAGCAGGAGTCGGTACAGGTAAAACATTTGTATATTTACTTTACAGCATTTGCTATGCAAGATATGTGAATAAGCCTGCCATTATAGCATGCTCTGATGAAACATTGATTGAACAGCTTGTCAAAAAAGAAGGCGATATTGCGAAGCTGGAACAAGCTTTAGGATTAAAAATTGACGTACGCCTTGCTAAATCGAGAAACCAGTATCTTTGCTTAAATAAGCTTGATCAAAAAATCACTTTTGAGGATACGTATAATACCATTTATGATACATTGCCTGATTTCGTTCATGGCAGTGGTTCCCTGCAGTCATTTGCACCATATGGCGACAGGAAGGATTATTCTGACTTAACGGATGAAGATTGGGCTGGTGTAGCTTGGGATTCGATGCAGGATTGCTTTACATGCGATAAGCGTCACCGTTGTGGACAAACCTTGCACAGAGACTACTACCGCAATGCTAAGGACTTGATTATTTGCTCACATGATTTTTATATGGAGCATATTTGGACAAAGGAATCAAGAAAAAGGGAAGGTCAATTGCCATTGCTTCCAGATAGTGCTTGTGTAGTGTTTGATGAAGGCCACTTGTTAGAATATGCAGCCCAAAAAGCATTGACTTACAGACTAACAGAACAAAACCTAGAAAACCTTTTGACTAAACTCCTTGCAAATGACGTTAGAGAAAAAACATTAAATATTATTGAAGATACTATCTATCAAAATGAACAGTTTTTCGCTGCATTAACAAATGCATCGTTTGAAACAGAAGGCTCGGACAAGCAGGAAATTAAAAAAACAGATACTGTCATGAAGGAAGGCAAAAGACTTGCAGGACTTATCTCAGACTTAGAAGAAGAATTAGTCTTCGAAAGTGAGATGTACGTCATTAATGAGTATGATTTAAAAGTAGTGGAAGAGTACTTAGAGCAAATATCTCATTCCCTTCGTTTATTCTTAAGAGAAATGAATGGTATTACTTGGTTTGAGGAGCACGACGGGGAGCGCACCCTTGTCATTATGCCAAGACTTGTACAAGATATTATGAAGGAGGATGTATTCAGCCAGAAAAAACCGATTATCTTCTCTTCTGCAACATTATCTAACAACAAGTCATTTGAATATATGGCAAACAGCTTAGGAGCGAAAGACTTCCTATCTTTCTCTGTCGAATCTCCATTTGATTACGAAGAAAATATGAAAGTAATTATGAGAGAATATAATCAAGGAGATAATGAGCAGAAAACGGAATATGTACTAAAGCAGCTTGTCGATGCTGGCGGAAGATCACTTGTACTGTTCAACAGTAAAGAAGACTTAGCCAGGTTTAAAGCAGCATTGCCAAAGGATTTCAACATTCCTGTTTATTTTGAAGGGGAAGCAGAAATTAGCGGCCTAGTTTCCAAATTCCAAAATGAAGAAGAGTCCATATTATGCGCTGTTAACCTATGGGAAGGCTTAGACGTACCAGGAAGATCACTAGAAAATGTCTTTATCTTCTCCTTGCCGTTCCCGCCAAACGATCCTGTTTATAAATCAAAACGTGAAAACACAACAGATCCATTTACAGAAGTAGATTTGCCTTACATGATACTCCGCTTAAGACAAGGTATCGGACGTCTAATCCGTACTACAGAAGACAGCGGCAGCATTCACATCTTAATGGACAAAGAAGAAAAACAAGCTGTTAAAGAAGCAGTGACAGCAGCATTGCCAGTAGAGCCAGCTGCCGTTTAATAGGAGCAAAAAGAGTTCTCATTTGGACTTCGTCCGAGTGCTGGTAACCCCAATCGATTTTAATTCGATTGGGGTTTTTTATGCTTTAAGCAGATAACTCTCAGATATAAGATGTCTTTTTGAATTCTTGAGAATAAAAATGCGCCTCAGTCAAAATTTTTTAACAAAAACTAAAATAAGCAGTCCTCTATTAAAAAGTATTCGTCTAATAAATAGCAAACTGAATTGTTTGTAGAAGTGTTCGGATTAACGATTGCATATAGTAAAAAACGAGATAGTTTATTTTTTCAGCTACAGCGTTTTATATTTACATAGTAGAAAAATATGGTAAGATAGTTTTCATATCTTACTATTTTGATTTAAGGAGGAGAAATTATTTGAGCAACATAAAAGAAATAGAGCAGAATTTTTTAGCATATGTTAAAAAAATCGGGGCATATAATGAAGCATTAGCACTAATATATTGGGATTTACGAACAGGAGCACCAAAAAAAGCAGTTGATCAGCGTACAGAAGTTGTGGGCACATTATCGGCAGAGGCGTTCAACATGTCTGTTTCACCAGAGCTGGAAAGTTATTTGACAGAATTATCTGATGAAAGTATTCAAAAAGAATTATCGTTTGTAACGATAAAAACAGTCGAAGAAATGAAAAAAGAGTTTGAACGTAATAAAAAAATTCCGCCGAATGAATATAAAGAATATGTGATGCTTCAATCAAAAGCAGAAAGTGTGTGGGAAGAAGCGAAAGAAAAATCTGATTTTTCTATATTTGAGCCATATTTGGAAAAATTAGTTGAAACAACAAAACGATTCATCGGGTATTGGGGCTATGACAAAACACCTTATGATGTTCTTTTAGATATGTATGAACCAGGTGTTACAGTCCAAATTATCGATCAAGTATTTGATGAATTAAGAGGGAAGATTGTTCCACTTGTTCAGCAAATTGCTGATTCATCACAAAAGATAGACACAGACTTTTTATTTAAGCACTTCCCAAAAGAAAAACAGCATGCATTTAGCTTGGAGCTTTTAAAGCAAATTGGCTATGATTTTGATGCAGGCAGGCTTGATGAAACTGTGCATCCATTTGCAACAGGCATTAACCCAGGCGATGTGCGGATTACCACAAAGTATGTGGAATCTGATTTCCGTGTGGCAGTATTCGGTACCGTTCATGAGGTTGGCCATGCTTTGTATGAGCAAAATATCTCGGAGGAACTTGTCGGCACACCGCTGGCTACGGGAACGTCAATGGGGATACATGAGTCACAGTCATTATTTTATGAAAACTTTGTTGGAAGGAACGCCTCCTTCTGGAAGAAGAATTACGCTTTATTAAAGGAATATGCAGACGGGCAGTTTGATAATGTAGAGGTAGAGGATTATTACAAGGCAATTAATGAATCTAAACCATCACTTATCCGAATTGAAGCAGATGAATTAACATATCCATTGCATATTATTATTCGCTACGAAATGGAGAAAGGCTTATTTAATGGCGATATAAAGGTTAAAGACCTTCCGAAAATATGGAATGAAAAATATAAATCTTATTTAGGAATTGAACCAAGTAATGATGGAGAAGGAGTTCTTCAGGATGTCCATTGGGCAGGGGGCAGCTTTGGTTATTTCCCGTCCTATGCGCTAGGCTATATGTATGCAGCTCAGTTTAAACAAACCCTATTAAAGGACTTGCCTAACTTTGATGAGCTCCTTGAAAAGGGTGAGTTATTGCCAATTAAACAATGGTTCAATGAAAAAGTCCATCAATACGGAAAAACAAAAAAACCGCTTGAAATATTATCAGATGTGACAGGAGAAGGCCTTAACGCACAATACTTAATTGATTACCTGTATGAAAAGTACAGCAAGGTGTATCAACTTTAATTTAAAATTCCAGACAAAAAGAGCAAGGAAGTCCTTGCTCTTTTCTGCTTTTCGTAAGAAATGAGGCGCAATTGTCACGAAAAGCGCAGTACAGGAATATACTATTATAGAATTAATAAACTGGATGTGATAATCGATGGAACATTATTATTGCAAACACTGTCTCATTCTTTATAAGGAAAGCACAATCTGTTCTAATTGTGGAACGAAGGTTGAGAATAAGATAAAGATAGAAGTGCAAAGCCAAAAGGAAAATGAGTAAATAGCAATAACAAAGAGTATGACGATTTTGCCATCTCTTTGTCAGCTAATTTTCTATACTTCAAGCATTAAAATTATATAAAGCGTGCCTGTGTCAGCTAATGTTACTTTAAGGCTTAAAGCCTTGTCAAAGCCATACATTTTTGTCTCTCCCACCAAAACCGTCGGAGGGGTTATATCCATTGCAATTCCATTTTTTGATACAAAAGTAGTCAGGTTACCTGCGATCATGTTACCAAGCTCTCCAGAGAAAGAATCAAGCATTTCTCCTTCAAGAGCCATTCCAAACATTGCTTCACCGATTTTACCGAAAACCTCTTGATTTCCATCTATAATGACTCTACCGCGGAAGTCACCTGTCAGACCAATTAGCACACCTAAAGATTTCTGCTGATAAGGTGCCGTTACTAAAGTTGGTTTATCAATTGTTAGTTCAAAGGGGATTACATTCTTAACTGAATCAATAGTCCCGTTTAATATTTCTGTTGCGCTTCTTGTGATTGTCAAAATTCATTCCCCCATACTGTAGTTATCATCATCTTAACATAGTTTATAAAAAATTTGGATAAGGAAAATTCAAAAAAACGACAAAAATTATAGTATAATATACCTATCTTTACTGATGAGCGATTAGGTTTAAACTACTATGTTTTTTACTACTGGTTACTATTTACAATGAAATTTTAATTAAATCCTTTTATAATGAAGAAGCACAGCAACATCCTTCAAAACATTTCATTCCTCCTTTTATGAGAGGAATTTTTTTTTGCCTATATTGAAAATGATTATCATTGATGGTACAATGTAACTGAAATTGAAAATTACTCTCATTAAGGAAAGAGGTGTGCAAAGCATGGTTATGGTCTTTATTGCTGCTGCTGCAATTACTTGCTTGTCCGTTATGAAATATGTGTTGAAAAACGTCTCACCTACTGCAAATACAAAATAAATACATTAATGAAGGATATTCATATTCTTATTATTTCACTTTTCCCTCATAATTTATTCTGGTAATACCTCTTTTTTATCATCTGCGTTTAAAATTCAAAATATTTTCTTTATTCTAATGTTGAAAATGGTTAAAATGGAACTAATCTACATAATAAGATTAAAGGAGTTAGTCATGCTTCCGACAACCATTTTTCAGCTAAACCACCTAACAGAATTTCATCATTTTTTAAACAAACAAAAGGATTTTGCTGCAGCCGAAAAGGTGAAGGACTTAATCAACAAAATTTACAAGGACGATTTTGTCTTTACCTTTTGTGGTCATTATTCTGCTGGTAAGTCCAGCTTAATCAATGAGCTTATTGGCAAACCCTTGCTGCCAAGCAGCCCAATCCCGACAACAGCACATAAAATAAAGGTTACACGGGGCGATGATGCTGTCAAAGTCTATTTCACAGCTAAACCTACGCTGTTATTTCCAAACTGTACGGATTTGAAATTAGTGGATGCCGAGCTAATAGACAAAGATTTGATAAAGGAAGTAGCTGTAAATGTAAGCGATATCGAATTGCCGACTAATATTATGTTCGTTGATACACCTGGAATAGATAGTATAGATAAAGCTCATATGCTTGCAGCAGAATCAAGTATTCATTTGTCTGATGTATTGTTTTATGTAGTGGAATATAACCATGTTCAATCTGAAATTAATATTGAATTTACAAAACAACTTGTCGACAGCGGCAAAAGCTTTGTTCTGATCATTAATCAGATTGATAAGCATCGCGAAGCAGAAATTCCGTTCCAAGCATTTAAGGATAGTGTAGAGCAGGCGTTTGTTTCAAGTGGTGCAGTGCCTGAACAGATTTTTTACACATCAATAAAAGCAATGGACAGCAGCAAAAATCAGATAGACGCATTAAAACAGTACATTGCCGAAAAAATGGCGCACAAGGGCTCATTAATGGAAGCATCTGCAGATCAATCCTTTATAAAGATAAAAACCGATCACAGCAAGGTAATGGAATTGAAATTGGAAAAGGAATTAGCAGAAGCAGGTGAACCGCTTGCTAATGTAACAGCAGAAAAGCTTAACCTTTTAGAGAGTGACTTCCATGCACTTGAAAAGAAGCTTGAGGCACTACAGCAAACTAAAGTGCAGCAGGCAGAATTGGAAGCAGGCTTTCTAGCTATCATTAAAGACGCTTATATTATGCCGTATGCAAACAGGGAGCTTGCGGAAACGTATTTAAACTCTAAAGACAAAAAATTTAAGCTCGGATTGTTCTCCAGTAAACAAAAGATAAAAGCCGAGCAAGAAAAAAGGTTAGAGAATTTCCATGGCGTTTTGGCAGAAGCCGTCCAATTACAGCTGCTGGGACCTTTAACCAAATATTTAGAAACAGTCTCTGGGAAAATGGGGGTTAATACAGCTGCATTTAAAGAGGAATATTTAACAACTCCATTATTTAAGCTAGACAAACCAGCTTTAGAGGAGCTTGTTAATCCTAATGCACAAATGTCAGAAACCTATTTGCTCCGTTATTGTGAAGAAGTCGAAGATTACATAAAAAGCTCAGTGAAAAAAGAAGCAAATAAGCTTTTTTCAATTTTATCTAGTGAGCAAAATAGTCACGCTAAACAGGAAGAGCACATAATTTTAGAAGACCAGCGCCGTCTTGAAACCTTGCTTAAAGCGAAAGAAAAAAAAGAACAATTAACGAAAAACTGGCTTAAATGGCAGGAAACGCTTATGCAGCTTATCGAAAATAGACGTGAGAATATGGCTGACAATTACTTGGAGCTGATTGATGATGAGGCTGTGCCCGTTATTCAAGAAGTAAATCCTCTTAAACAGGTAAAGCAGGTTCAAAGGAAAAAAGAAACTCAAGTCCGCAGCAAACCAGAGCAAATGCTGGTAAACCAAGAGGAAATGCTGGCACAGCTTGATTTTATATCAGATCAATTGCAGGACTTAAAAGGGTTTAAAGAGGTTTGGCGCAATCTACAGCGGCGCACAGAGACAATCCGTAATAAGCAATATACAATCTGTTTATTCGGTGCTTTCAGTGCAGGTAAATCTTCTTTTGCGAACGCACTGTTAGGTCATCCACTGCTTCCTGTATCCCCTAATCCTATGACGGCAGCAATTAATCGTATTCTGCCTGTTGATAAGGAAAATGAGCATGGAAAAATGGTGATTGTCTGGAAAACAAAAGAGGACATGTTAGGAGAGCTGCAGGATTATTTGCAAGTATTTCATGAAAACGCAGATTCACTTGAGTCTGCACAGCTTGTCATTGAACGAATAAAAAATGACAGTGCTCCTTCCTCAGCCAGCCACTTTCGTTATTTAGAAGCGTTTTTAGAAGGATTTTCTTCCCACAAGGATATGCTTGGAGCAGTCTCGACTGCAAGCATGGAGGAACTGAACCAGTATGTATCAGTGGAAACAGTTTCGTGTTTTATCGCAAAAATCGATGTTTATTTTGATTGCAGCCTGACAAGAAAAGGCATCGTTTTAGTTGATACGCCTGGCGGAGATTCGATAAATACAAGGCATAGTGAACTTAGCTTTGAATACATGAAGGCCGCTGATTCTATTCTGTATTTATCCTATTATAATCATGCTTTTGCGAAAGCGGACCGCTCATTTCTGCTTCAATTAGGAAGAATGAAGGATTCCTTTGAAAAGGATAAGATGTTTTTTATTATGAATGCCATTGACCTAGCAAAGGATCAAGAGGAACTAGACCTTGTCTTCAATTATCTATATGACCAGCTTGAGCACTATGGTATCAGGAATCCGCGTATCTATCCTGTTTCAAGCTTATTTAGTGAAAAAGAGCCATATAAAGGACAGATGGATGCTTTTAAAGGGAGTTTGCTGCAGTTTATTGAGGATGAATGGCTTCCATTTATGCTGAAAGCAGCAGAGACGGATTGCGCTGCTAGCATTCAAATGCTTGAGGATTTCATTAATTCAGCGGAACTCGAGCATGCAAAGCAAAAGGAACAAATAGACGCATGGGAAAGAGAGGAGCAGGGGCTTAATTCGCTCCTCGCCCAGCAAAAGCATACTTATTTAAATAAGAAAATAAAAGCAGAGATAGACGAACAGGTTCATTATTTAAAGCAGCGGATATTCCTGCAATTCAATGATTGGCTGAAGGAATCCTTCCATCCTGGACTTCTAAAGGGAGAGAACCGGAAGCAAGAGGGAGAAAAAGCATTAGACGACTTCCTTTTTCAGCTTAGCTATGAGGTGGAGCAAGAGCTGAGGGCAGTTAACTTAAGATGCGAAAATTATTATTATGCGCAAAGAAAAGAGCTTTATGAATTGTCATTAAAAAGTATCCGCCAAGTAAATAAGGAAATTATTGTACAGCTTGATGATTCTGTAAAGCTGAGCGGGGGTATTACCCATCAAGCTCCATTCAGAACATTGGAAAGAGGATTGTTTAAAAAGGCATTGTCTTATTATAAAAATCCGAAGGCTTTTTTTGAAAAAGGAGACAGAAAATACCTTGCCGAGGAAATAAAAGCAGTAATGGAAACGGAGAGTTTTCCATTTTTTGAGGAGGAAAAATCCCGATTGTTTGCATTTTACGATGATACGTTAGAGAAGGAAAAGCGAGAAATGCTGCAAATATTGCAAGCACAAATGCAAGAGTATTACAGCGGCAAGATAGAGTTGTTCCAAAATGAGGAGATTCGCCAAAAAATGAAGGAAGCTCTTCGTACAATAAAAGAAAGTAATGTATGGACATATGCAGACAGTATCTAACAATGTAATTGGTTAAAAGGGAGGAAAAGGACGGATGAAATTCACAGTGGAAGCAGATTGGCTCCGCGATAACTTGGCTGAAAAGGATGTTAGGGTCATTGATTGCAGGTTTGAGCTGGCAAGACCTGTTGCAGGCCGAAAACAATTTGAGGCAGGTCATATCCCTGGAAGTGTTTATTTTGATTTGGAAAAGGATATGTCAGCACCTGTGAAACAGCATGGAGGAAGGCATCCTTTGCCTGATCTTGATGTCCTTAAAGAGAAGCTAGAGAAAGCTGGCATTGGAAATAATACAACTGTCGTTGCATATGACAGTGGAGAAGGAGCGTTTGCTGGAAGACTTTGGTGGCTTATTAGCTATATGGGGCATGAAAATGTCTACATCCTAAATGGCGGGATGAAAGCATGGCTCGAGCAAGATTATCCAATAACGACAGAACGACCAGCTTATGAAGAAACATCATTTAATTATAAGGTCAATTCAGCTATTGCAGCCTCCTATGAAGAAGTTGAAGCGATCGTCCAAGCAAATAATAATGGTGTTGTATTAATAGATTCAAGGGAGTACAAAAGGTTCACAGGGGAGGTAGAGCCAATTGATAAAAAAAGCGGCCATATTCCTGGAGCAATAAATAAGGTGTGGACAAATGGACTTGTAAATGGAAGATTTAAAGATGCCGAGGAACAAAAGGAGCGCTTTAGTGAGCTGGATCCTAACAAGCAATATATCGTTTATTGCGGCTCTGGTGTGACTGCGACTCCTAATTTTCTAGCATTAAAAGCAGCTGGATTTCAGAACGTTAAGCTTTATCCAGGGTCTTTCAGTGATTGGATTTCATATGATGACAACAAGGTTTGCACGATAAAAGAATGATTAAGCAAACAGGAATGTCAATGGAAAAACGCACTAGCTTCTTAATGGCTGTTTTTCTGTTATAATAGAATAGATTAATGTGAAGGAGCGATTTATTTGAACACAGAAAAACAGCCATCCCTCCTGCTTGTTGATGGAATGGCCCTTTTGTTCAGGGCTTATTTTGCAACAGCTGTTACAGGACAATTTATGATAAATTCGAAGGGTATCCCGACGAATGCGATACATGGATTTGTGAAACATTTCTTTACGGCAATTGACCATTTTAACCCATCACATGTTGCTGTTTGCTGGGATATGGGAAGCAAAACCTTCCGAACTGAAATGTATCCTGACTATAAAGCAAACAGATCAGAGGCGCCGGTAGAATTAATGCCACAGTTTGATATAGTAAAGGAAGTAGTGGAAAGCTTTGATATCCCTAATATAGGTGTAGTCGGTTTTGAAGCAGATGATTGCATCGGAACAATTGCTAAAAAAATGAAGGGTTCAGCTCATGTAACTATATTAACAGGTGATCAAGATATTCTTCAGCTCCTTGATGATCATATCAGCGTAGCTCTCGTTAAAAAAGGATACGGCAATTATTTGGTTCACACTCCAAACAGCTTCCTTGAAGAAAAAGGAATTGAACCTAAGCAAATGATTGACTTGAAAGCACTTATGGGTGATACGAGTGATAATTATCCAGGAGTGAAGGGCATTGGCGAAAAAACAGCTTTGAAATTACTTCAGAATCACTTGCATATTGAAGGAATACTAGAAAACCTTGTGTCATTGACAAAAGGTCAGCGTGCTAAAATTGAAGCAGATTTGGACATGCTACACCTCAGCAGAAAATTGGCAGAAATAAAATGTGATGTGCCAGTGGACTGTTTATTGGAGGAAAGCATTTACCGAATTACTCCAGACAAAGCAATTGCTAAATTTAGAGAGCTTGAATTCAAGCATTTTGACACGCTTGTTCAACATAAAAACGAGGCACTTGCATAAAAAATGGTCCAGGAACGAATGTTCCTGGACTTTTTTTATTTTGTGTTTTTCTTTTTTGCCGCATTTTCAAGCTTGCTTTTCGGTGCTGGAGTCTGATCTCCGCCTCCAAAGCCTTGCGGATTTACGCCGCTTGCAGCTGTGCCCTTGTTTCGATCCTTGCTCATTATTAACACCTCCTGCTGCAATATTCGACCATTTGGTAATAAATAATCTTTTGTAGTATTTGCATGCTAGAATAATCTAAACATAAAACATGAAAACTAAAACTTGAGGTGATGATATGAATAAGGGAGTTTACGTTGCTTTGACTAGCATCGGATTGGCACAATTTTTGAAAATACCAATCCACTATGTGAAAACAAAAAAATGGGATAACCGTCTTTTTTTACAAACGGGAGGAATGCCGAGCTCCCATTCTGCAGGGGTCTCTTCTTTAACAACATTCATCGCTTTAAGGCGAGGAGTACCTACAATTGACTTTGCTTTGTCCTTAGTATACGGCTTGATTGTCATGTATGATGCTCAAGGAATTAGGCGTCAAACTGGTGAATTGACACTGAAGGTAAATGATTTAGGTGACTTAATGGAAAAGCTGAAAACGGATGAAAAGGTACCCTTTGAGGAAAAGCAGCCAAAGCGTTTAAAAGAGATGCTTGGCCATCAGCCTCAAGAAGTAGTTGGAGGCGCTATACTTGGGATAGCTATGGGAACTTTAGGTCATGTACTTCTAAAAAATGATAGAAAAATGTCGAAGAATAAAGTAACATGGAAATAAGAAGATTTTGGGAGGAATGGACGGAAATTGAAGACATTAGAAGAGTATTTGCTGTTTCTAGAAAGCAAAGGCTTTTCATTCGGGGAAGATGCGGTTGGCTTTATTTACTTCGGAAAAGCTTATACAAATGCAGCAGATGAGTTAATTAATACAGCTATCGAGTGTACGCTAAAGATACAGAAGCATTTCGATGGCAGCTTCTATATGTCCTTGCTTGAGCGGTTTGTTAAGGCTCAGGTGAAAACGAGGAAGGAAGCATTACGATACTTAAAAGAAGAACAGTTATTCCCCCTTTAATGGGGGATTTTTTTATTATGTTTTTTGCTTCAATAAGGGCCTGAACTTTTGCTGCGGTAATTCTGTTGCAATCATGCCAAATAAAATTAGTAAACAACCAACAAATGCACTTACTGTTAACCTTTCCCCTGCAAAAAAATAAGCAGTGACGGCTGCAAATACGGGCTCAGTCGAAAAAATCAACGCAACAGTTGCAGCACTTGTATATTTTTGCAGGGATGTCTGAATAACAAAGGCAAGTGCCGTAGCAAAAATAGAAGTGACGACCAATGCAAGCAATACATCTGCTTGAACAAGCCTAAATACGTTTAATCCGTTCCATTCCTCAAAAAGAAAGCTTCCAATAAAGGAAAGCACAGATACTGTGAAAATTTGCATAATTGTCAGCAGAAGGGCAGAATGCTTGCTGCTGTATGTGCTTGTTAAAACAATCTGCATCGCAAAGCCTACAGCGCATATAAGGACAAACCCATCTCCGGCATTCAGTGACATGGTTGATCCGACTGTTATGGCATAGAGTCCAGCTGTGGCAAAAGCAATGCCTATCGTACTATTGACAGAGAGCTTTTGTTTGAAAAACAAAAATAAAAACAACGGAACTAGCACTACGCTTAGTCCTGTTATAAAGCCAGCCTTGGAAGAAGTAGTATATAGCAGCCCGATTGTTTGAAAGGCGTATCCTATAAATAAACAAAAACCAAGCACAGCTCCTGCGACAACAGTTGACGTTTTGAGTTCCTTCAGGAGATGACGATGAAACAAAAGAAGCCAAAGCAACAAAAACAAAAAGGCAATTAAAAAACGAATCCCATTAAACTGGAGCGGCTCCAGAAATAAAATAGCATTTTGGACAAGAACAAAGGTGGAGCCCCAAATAAGTGCAACGGCAAGCAATAGTATGTTTGCCTGTTTGTTTTTAGAAATCACGGCTTTTTCCTTCCGGTTTATTTTTGCGTATGGCGATTCTTGCCAGTTCATCAGCCGTTTTATTTTCGCCGCTTGGAATCCATTTAATAAAGAACAGGTCGAGTTTATCTGCTAAAAGCAGTGCCTCTTCTAGAAGTGGTGCGAACGTTTTGTTTTTGGCAAATCGTTTATCCACAGCGCTGTCGACTGTTTTAGAGTCTGTCCGAAAACTAACTGATTTGTAGTTTTTTTCTAAACAGATTTTCAAGCCGTGAATTAAGGCATAATACTCGGCCTCATGGTTGCCCATGCTGCCAAGTGGGATAGAATATTTTTCGGCACTTCCATGCCCTTTAATGAAAATGCCGGCACCGCTTGGGCCGGGATTTCCAGCACTTGCACCATCGATGTAGACTTCTATCATTTTTAAACCTCCAAAGTTTCTGGTATGATTATTCAGGTAATGGCAAGCTTTTTTAGCTATAAAAAGGAGCCAAACTACATAACATTATCTTATATGGATTCATATTGGGAAGCCATTTTATTATACCCTTTACTTACCCTATGGAACAGTATTTAAATGAAGGAAGGATGCTTTCATATGAAATATAAGCTTGAATATAGATACCGCGTAAAAAAGGAAGAAGTGTTTTTTACATCTGATTGGATGGTTCAATCTACGGCTATTGTAATCGGTGAAGAGTTAGAGAAGAACAAGCACGGCATTGATCTGACTTTTTATGATGAAAACGGGACAGAATGGAATTTAAAGGAGCTGATTAAGCTTCATGCAGAAGTGGAAGAGGAGCCGCATGATTTTACGATTTTCTTTGATGGCGGATATCGGAAAGAAACCAATACTGCAGGGCTAGGGGTAATTCTTTATTTTAATCAGGGCAAAAAGAAATACAGGATTCGGGCAAATGAATTATTTCATGAGATGGAAACAAATAATGAAGCTGAATATGCAGCCCTTTACCATGCATTGAATTTATTAGAGGAATTGGAAGTCAAAGGAGTAACCTGTGAATTTAAGGGTGATTCCCAAGTTGTACTGAATCAATTATCTGGTGAATGGCCATGTTATGAGGAGGCGCTTAATAAATGGCTTGATCGGATTGAAAAAAAGCTTTCTGATTTGAAGATCAATGCTATTTATACACCTATTGGTCGAAATGAAAATAAAGAAGCAGATAAATTGGCAACACAGGCCCTTGCTGAAAAAAGAATTTACAGTAAAATGCAGATTATATAAAGATGTATGAAGTATTTTGTTTACGATGTAAAAAGAGGAGAGATTGCTTTGTGAGCGATAGAAAGAAATGGCTGCAGCGTGCAGAAAACCTGATGAATGATTATTGTAAAGGCTGTTTTTTGTATGAACATAACAAAACAGACAAAGGAAAAAGGCATGCACATCGGTTTTGTATATCAGAATGCACGGTTGGACTGGAAATAAAAAAATACGGTGATATGCTTGCGGGGAAGGTTAAAGAGGAAGATAAAAAGAGCTGACATAAGCCAGCTCTTGGATATTGTTGCTTTTCGTTTTTTTATTATAGTTTTGTAACGTTAGCAGCTTGAGGTCCGCGATTTCCTTCAACGATTTCGAAAGAAACTTCTTGACCTTCTTCTAGTGATTTGAAACCGTCACCTTGAATAGCTGTGAAGTGAACGAATACATCGTCTCCGCCTTCAACTTCGATGAATCCAAAGCCTTTTTCATTGTTGAACCATTTTACTTTACCGTTTTGCATGTTAAGTTTCCTCCTAAGCCTTTCAAGACACATTAGTGCTGAAAAATAAATATTCTCATAGAACAAAATATTATAGAAAACCATATTTTCAGAATTTTGTTAAATGATGTCTATAATATACATGAATAACCCAATAGAGTCAAGGTTTCATAGAGTTTTTTCATAAAAAGTATTATAAAAAACGAAATAAAAGAAAACGGATACACATTTGGTTTAGGATTTAGCAAGTATTATGGTAGGAGAGTGTATGAAACAATTTATCACACATAATTTTATTGTCCTGCACATAACAATTTAATGACAAGTATAATGCATTTTTGTAAGTAGTACAGTTAGTATCACAGATGTGTGCTTTTTGCTAGTTGTTTTTTGACGAAGACAATCAAAGAAGGTGATTAGTATGTATCGGTTTTCGATTGAAAATGCTAACTGGATTTTGCGTTTTTCGCCAAATATTACGTTGGATGATGAAAGCAAGCAGGCGATAGTTAGGAGCATTCTCCAACTTGGCAAGGAACTTACTACATTTTCCCATGGCGAATCCTTTGTCATTATGAACAAGAATATCGGTTTGATTGTATTTTTGGTTGAGAAAATACCTTCGTTAATTTTAACTGTTGCTAATATTGTAGAAAGAGATAAATGGTATGTTCAATCCGAGAAAGCTATCAAGAAATATGATGCTTGAAAGCTAGCTTCGGGTGAAGACAATTTTTTTTTTACATTAGCAGGGAGATATTTCAACTTTGAAAGATGGAGCAAAAAAACTTTAGAGAAACACTATTATGTGCATCCATCCTTTTTTGGGCCTGAACTGCTCTATAATTTTATAGTATTCTGTTCTTTTTTGTCACTTGTTGAAACTAGCTAAGAGCTGGTTTTTTTTGTTTGGTTACAATGAAAGGCTTACCATAAAAAAACATGTGGGAATAATGATGGAAACCATTGAAATGTAGATGAAAATGTGTTTTTATTAACATGATAAAAGCTGTTATTTAATCTGGATTAGATGCTCGTCCATCAAACCAAATGGAGCAAAAAATTTAAAAGGGAAGATTTTAAAAAATGATTGAAACGATTGTAAAGAACAGTCAAAGTCCGTATTATGAAATTTCTAAAGAAGACCAAGTGATATTGAGCCCATTTGCAGGAATAGTGAAGGATATTTTCATTAAGGAAAATGCCTATTTTTATGAGTGGGAAACAATCCTGACAATTCAGACAGCTAACGGAGATTTGAAGGAAGTAGAAGTTCCATTCAGCGGTTCTGTCGTATCATTGTTTGTGAATACTGGAGATGAAATTTCAATTAATGCGAAGTTAGTTTCTTTACAGGATGATCTGTTAGTTACAGGTTGTGATTAAGCATGATCATAAGCTTATTAAAAAAATATAAAATAGGCTACCGTACCTTCAAAACTGCTGTTGCAGTAAGCTTAGGGATTACTGTTGCCCAGCTTTGCAATCTGGATTTCTTCGTATCCTCTGCAATCATCACGATATTATGTGTGCAAAACTCAAAAAGAAAATCGCTGCACAGCGCATTCGCTAGATTTGTGGCATGTATGCTTGCTATTCCTTTTTCCTATGTGTTTTTTGAACTGATTGGCTATAAGCCTTATGCGATTGGATTGCTGCTTTTGCTGTTTATTCCGGCGACTGTTCTATTGAAAGTAAATGAAGGTGTTGTGACTAGTACTGTCATCATTCTTCATATTTACTCGGCAGGAAATATTAATATGGCCGTGATAGAAAATGAGTTTGCGCTTATTGTCATTGGAATAGGAGCAGCACTTCTAGTAAACAGCTATATGCCTAGCCTTGATAAGGAAATGAAGACCTATCAGAAGAAGATAGAAAAGGATTTCCAGGAAATGCTGCAAGGGATGGTTGAATTCTTACGCACGAATGAAATAGCATTTGATTATAAACAAAAGCTCACGCAAACAGCGAAGGAAGTACAAATCGCAAAATCGCTTGCATACAGAGACGTAGAAAACCATTTTACAAGGAAAGAAAACTATTATTATAAGTATTTTACTATAAGAGAAAAACAGCTTGAAATAATAGAAGGACTTTTCGCGAAGGTAACGACTGTGAGCAGCCTGTCAGAGCAACGGCATTCCATCGCTGATTTTTTGGAGGAGCTGAGCCTTTGCGTCCATCCAGGAAACACAGCACAGCTTTTTTTAAGCAAACTGGAAAGGCTGGAGGAAGAAATAAGGACGCAGGATTTGCCGCAGGATTGGGATTTGTTTGCCGAACAAGCACAGCTTTATTACGTGCTTAAAGAGCTTGAACAGTATTTGAAGGTGAAAAAGTCACTGAAGGTAGCGTATAATTGATATAATGGTTAAGGGAAGATTCTATTAAACATACATGAATTGGATGTTTAATAGAATCTTTTGTTTGCTTATCGCAAACGGGAAGCCCCAATTTTTGGACAAAGCAAATAAAAAAGGTGATAACATGAAATTGATATTGGCTGAAAAACCATCTGTATCAAAAAATATTGCAGATGCATTAAAAATAAAAAACAAGCAAGACGGCTATTTCGAAGGAAATGGCTATATCATAACATGGGCATTCGGCCATTTGCTGCAGTTAAACGATGCGAAGGATTACGACGAAAAAATGGCGACATGGAAAATGGATAACTTTCCATTTATACCGGAAAGCTTTAAATATAAGGTGAAAAGTGATCCGCGCAATCGGGAAAAACCTGATAAGGGAGCACAAAAACAGCTGCGAACAATTCAACAGCTCATGAGAAGACAGGACGTTACTGCGATTATATCTGCGTGTGACTATGATCGAGAAGGACAAATCATTGGTGACAGTATTATTTATAATTTGCGGACAGATAAGGAAGTATATCGTCTGCTCTTGAATGAGTGGACACCAGATGAAGTATTAAACGGTCTTGAGCAAATTCGGGCAAACAGTGAAATGCGTCCATTACAAGATGCTGGTGTCAGCAGACAGTGGGCAGATTGGCTGATAGGGATTAACCTTACATCTGTAACTACATTAAAATACCAAAAGGGCAAAGGGAAAGCACTTAATATCGGCCGTGTATTGCTGCCGACCTTAAAGATAATTTATGATCGGGACAAGGAGATACGAGACTTTGTACCAGAGGATTATTTTAAGCTACAAGGGACCTTCTCAAGCACAGAAGGCAAATATACGGGTATTTATACAGTCGGTAAAGAAGACAAGTTTAAAACGAAGGAAGAGCTTGACCAGCTGCAAAAGCAAATTGCCGGCAAAAAAGGAATTGTAGCAGACAAAACAGTCCAGAAAAAGAAGGAGTATCCTCCGTTACTGTTTAATTTATCGAATCTTCAAGGCTATATTACGAGCAAATATAAAGGCTGGACGGCTGATAAGGTTTTGAAGGTTGCACAAGGTCTGTATGAAAAAAAATATATTACGTATCCAAGAACGGCAAGCATGGCGCTTGAGGAAAGCTTAATAGGTAAAACCGCTAAGGTCGTTAGTGCCATATCTGCAAACTTACCTTATAAAGATGACATAAAATTTTATGCATCCAAAAGAGTTTTTGATAATAAAAAAGTAGAAAGCCATAGTGCCATTATTCCGACCTATCTTATTCCGAAAAGGCTGACGAACGATGAGGAACAAGTCTATGAGGCAATTAAAACTAGACTGCTGATGCAGTTTATGCCTGTAGCTGAATATGAGGAAACTAGAATTGTAACAGAAATTAAAGATACGAGTCTGCCTGGTGCGTTTCATACAAAAGGAAAAGTGCAGCTTGTCGAAGGCTGGAAGAAAGCAGAAAACATTAAGACAAAGGATGTTCTTCTGCCGTATGTGGGCATTGGGGAGGAAGTGGACGTCAAAAAAATCGAAACAACCACCCATACGACACAGGCCCCGAAGGAGCATACAGAAAAAACACTATTGCGTCTCATGGAAACTTGCGGCAAAAACATCGATGCACTTAGTGATACAGAAGAGGACGTTATGTCCATATTAAGCGGCTTTAGCATCGGCACACCTGCTACCCGTGCAGACACAATTAAGAAGCTAAAGGATATCGGCTATATTGAAGCAAAAGGCAAAAGCTTGATTTGCACAGATTTAGGAAAAACACTCGTTGAAACATTCCCAATTAAGGAATTGTTTAACTTGGATTTCACGGGCAGGCTAGAAAAATCTCTTTATGACATAGAGAAAGGTAACTACTCTAAACAAGCCTTTTTGCAGCTTATTAGCGAATTTACAAAGAACTCTGTTGAAAAAATCAAGCATGAGCAAGATGTGACCATACAAGAGGTTTCCTATACAAAAAGGAAAATAGAGAATTTAGGTAAATGCCCAGTATGCGGTCATCAAGTGATAGAGGGGCAAAAGGGATTTGGCTGCAGCAACTGGAAACAGGGCTGTAAATTTGTGATTTGGAAAAATGATAAGTTTTTAGCAGCACTTAAGAAAAAACCAACCAAAACGATGGTAAAGGCAATCCTAAAAAACGGGTCTGCTGAGGTTAAGGGACTAACAAGCAAAAAAGGAAATAAATTTGATGCTATTTTAAAATATGTGAAAAATACAGATAATGATTATTTTAGCTGGCAAATGGATTTCGCTAGCAAAAAGTAGCATATGTCTGTTCAAAAAACAGTGGCATCACTAACAATGCTTGTTTCAACAATTTTTATATAGTAAAATGCTTAAAGGATATGCCGCTGCTCCGCCTACCTGCGTTTTGCGAAAAAAGCTTTAACGTAAAGGGGAGCAACGGTTAAATCGAACGAATACAGCTCTGTTTAGCTAAACATGGCAAGTGTTTGAGAGTATATGCAAAATTAGGAGGGTCATATATGCCAACACCCAGCATGGAAGACTATATTGAACAAATTTACAAACTGATAGAAGATAAAGGATATGCAAGAGTATCAGATATTGCAGAAGCCTTGTCTGTACACCCCTCCTCTGTTACAAAGATGGTTCAAAAGCTGGATAAGGATGAATATCTTGTATATGAAAAATATAGAGGGCTGATTTTGACCCCAAAAGGTAAAAAAATAGGACAAAGATTAGTTTTCCGTCATGAGTTACTTGAAGACCTTCTGCGTATAATCGGCGTGAAAGAGGAAAATATTTACGAAGATGTAGAAGGAATTGAACATCATTTAAGCTGGGATGCAATCGATCGTGTTGGAGATTTAGTCCAATATTTTCAGGAAGATTCAAAAAGAATCGAGGAGCTAAAAGAAATCCAGCAAAAAAACGAGGACCTGGATTAAAAAATGGCGAGAGACATATTTTATTTGCTCCATGGCAAAAAAGCGTGTCTCTATGTCTAGCCCCTCTTTTCCTATGTATGTTTATTTAAATGATTGGAAATTCCTCAAATGTATCCTCTATTGTCGTAAAGGAGCCTTCTTCTATGCTTGTCTCTGACAGCTTAATCCCGCTGAGTGAGCCTTCTGCTGCTTCCATCACCGCTTTTCGGTAAGAGATAATTCTATCGTCAGAAGTTTTAAAGCTTATTATTTCACCTGCATGATTTCTTTCCACAGCAACGATTGTTTCCATATTATCTATCCTTTCTCTAAAAAATAAAAATCATCGCTTAGTATGCACGAAAAGAAACAAATTAATCATGAAACTTTTTTATCTACCATACGTATTTATGGAAGGAAGCTTAAAAAAGAGAGGGATCTTACATATGAACAGATATACCTTGCAGGATTTTGTAAACCAAACAGAACAGCAGGATAAAGGGGAAGGCCTGTTTGAATTGGAAACACAGCGCATGCTTGAAGTGAATTTAGAGAGCAAAATTTGGGCGAAATCTGGAAGTATGGTTTCGTATATGGGAAACATTAAGTTTACAAGAGAAGGTATTTTGGAGCATGGAATAGGGAAGATGTTCAAAAAAGCACTGACAGGTGAAGGTGCCTCCCTTATGAAGGCAGAGGGGGAGGGCAAGCTGTATCTTGCAGATCAAGGAAAAAAAATCTCCATTTTAAACCTGTATGATGATTCCATTTTTGTTAATGGCAATGATCTGCTGGCATTTGAGCCTTCTGTGTCTTGGGATATTAAGCTGATGAGGAAGGTCGCTGGCATGCTCTCAGGGGGACTTTTCAACATTCATTTGTCAGGTAGAGGTATGATTGCCATTACCTCTCATTATGAGCCGCTTACTTTGAGAGTAACGCCATCAAGACCAGTTTTCACTGATCCGAATGCAACAGTGGCATGGTCAGGAAGCCTGCAGCCAGAATTTGTAACAGACGTATCCTTGAAAACATTCTTCGGAAGAGGCAGTGGTGAATCGATTCAAATGAAATTCAGCGGCGAAGGCTTTGTGGTTATCCAGCCATTTGAAGAGGTTTATTTTAGCGGGGATAATAATGGATAATGATTGTTCTAAAAAAAGGGATATTCTTTCAAACTGTGTACGGAATGCATACACATTGAAAGAAATATCCCTTTTTTTATACTTTACTTGCCTTTCATTTCCATTCGTACGGAGTTTCTTGATAAACATAATAATTCAGCCAGTTTGAAAACAGCAGATGTGCATGAGAACGCCACATATTGAGTGGTTTTCTGCTTGGATCATTATTCGGAAAATAGTGAAGAGGAAGATGAATATCTAGTCCCTTTTCTTTATCGCGTTTAAATTCCTCTGCAAGTGTGGATGAATCATATTCCAAATGGCCAGTTATCATTATTTGTTTTCCGTTGTTTCCACTAATAATAAGAGCACCAGCTTCATCTGATGCTGCTAAAAGCTGCAGCTCTGGATGATCATTAATTTCTCGTGTTGTGACATTCGTATGCCTTGAATGAGGTGCCACAAAGCTGTCATCAAAGCCGCGCAGTAATTTTTCAGACGGCCTAAGAACTTCATGAGAATAAATTCCATAGCATTTTTGGTCAAGCTCGTATTTTTTTATACCAAAGTGATGATACAAGGCGGCCTGTGCGCCCCAACAAATATGTAACGTGGAGGTTACATTTGTTTTAGTCCACTCCATAATTTCAGTAAGCTCTTGCCAATATTGGACTTCCTCAAAGCTCATTAATTCAACAGGAGCTCCTGTAATAATCATGCCATCATACTTATTTCCTTTAATAGCTTGGAAATCTGTGTAGAATTGCTCTAAGTGATACGGACTTGTGTTTTTGGAGTGATAGGATGCAGTCCGAACGAGTGAGATGTTAACTTGGAGTGACGTGTTCCCAAGAAGTCTTAGCACTTGAACTTCCGTTTTTTCTTTTTCTGGCATTAAATTAAGAATCAATATATTTAATGGCCTGATATCTTGAGCCTTTGCTCTTGTTTCGTCCATTATAAAAATATTTTCTTCTTCGAGAATTTCCCTTGCTGGCAGCAGCTGTGGAATTTTAATAGGCATAATGGTTCGCCTCCTGTTTTTTCCTTATTTCTGCATGTTGTGAGTTAGTATGGATTTTACTTGCACTGGAATATTTAATAGGACAACAAGCAAAGCTATCGTAGTATTCCAGTAATTTAATTGTTGGTTGTTTTAAACATATAGCCTATTATAAGTTTCCTTTCGGTTTGCCGCAATACAATTGCAGGAAATGTGTGAAAATAGTTTTTTTTCAGCATTTTTAAGATTATCTATTTTTTATTTGACGTTCCTTTTCAAGAGAAAGGCGAACATTTTATGAATTTCCTTTTATTTTTATTCGTTAATCTGTAAAATAGTTAAGGACAGTATACATAAAAATAGATTAAAAGCTCTCTATTAGTTTGCCATGAATTTGATAAGAACAATTTATTTGAAAGGGTGCTTACATTGATGAAAACGGATATTGAAATTGCACAACAGGCAAGTATGGAACCTGTATTGGACATAGCAAAAAAACTTGGATTAACAATCGATGATCTTGAGTTATACGGAAAATATAAAGCGAAAATTTCATCTGAAAAGCTGGAGCAAATAAGCGCAAATAAATCAGGGAAAATTATCCTTGTGACAGCAATCAATCCGACACCAGCAGGAGAAGGAAAATCAACGGTTACAGTTGGTCTTGGCGATGCTTTACAAAAGCTGGATAAAAAAACAGCCATTGCGATGAGAGAGCCTTCACTTGGACCAACAATGGGCATTAAAGGTGGTGCAGCTGGCGGTGGCTATGCACAGGTTATGCCGATGGAAGATATTAATCTTCATTTCACAGGTGACCTTCACGCTATCACAACTGCAAACAATGCACTAGCAGCACTAATGGACAACCATATTCACCAAGGAAATGAACTGAAAATTGATCAAAGGCGTATTGTTTGGAAAAGAGCCCTTGATTTGAATGATCGAGCTTTAAGAAAAGTAGTAATCGGTCTTGGTGGTCCGTTACAAGGTGTTCCGCGCGAAGATGGTTTTGATATTACGGTTGCCTCAGAAATTATGGCTGTTTTGTGCCTGGCACATGACTTAAATGATTTAAAGGTAAGGCTGTCTAAGATGGTTATCGCTTATAACATAGAAAAGCAGCCTGTAACAGTTGGTGATCTTGGTGTTGAAGGTGCTTTAACACTTCTGTTGAAGGATGCTGTGAAGCCGAATCTTGTGCAGACGCTTGAGCATACACCAGCAATCATTCACGGCGGCCCTTTTGCAAATATTGCGCACGGGTGCAATAGTGTAATTGCAACTGCAGCTGCAAGCAAGCTAGCAGATTATGTTGTGACAGAAGCAGGCTTCGGAGCAGATCTTGGTGCTGAGAAATTCTTAAATATCAAAGCTAGAAATGAACAAATCAATCCAGAAATTGTCGTAATCGTTGCTACAATCAGAGCATTGAAAATGCATGGCGGCGTAGCCAAGTCTGAATTGGCAGAAGAAAATATTGACGCGCTGAAAAAAGGATTTGCGAATTTGCAAAAGCATGTTGACAGTATTAAAAGCTTTGGTCTGCCATTTGTAGTTGCCATCAACCGGTTTTATACAGACAGTATGAAGGAAATCGAAGTGCTTAAGGAGCTTTGCCATGCGGAAGGTATTCCAGTGGCACTGACAGAGGTTTGGGAAAAGGGCTCAACTGGTGGACTCGAGCTTGCTAGGAAGGTGCTGGAAATCATCGAGCAAGACAAAAATGAGTTTCAGCATATTTATAGTCTTGATGCATCCATTGAGGAAAAGATTCGCACAATTGCTACAACAATTTACGGTGCAAGCAATGTAGAATTTAGCACAAAGGCGAAAAAGCAGATGAAGGATTTTCAAGGCTTTGGCTGGGGCAACCTCCCTATCTGTATGGCCAAAACCCAATACTCCCTTTCAGATGATCCATCACTACTTGGACGTCCACAGGAGTTCTCCATCACAGTAAGAGAGCTGAAGCCAAGCATTGGTGCAGGCTTCCTTGTTGCCTTGACAGGAGATGTAATGACAATGCCAGGACTGCCAAAGCAGCCTGCAGCACTGAAAATGGACGTAAATGAACAAGGAAAAGCAATCGGTCTGTTTTAAGGTAATGAACAAAGTAGCGCAAATATAACTATTTGCGCTTTTTTAAAAGGAGAATTTATATGTTTGATCCAACGGCATACGACAACTTAAAAACAGTAATCGAAGGCCTCCTCTATGATAAAGACCTAGAAGGAGTTATTAATATCTTAGATAGAAAAGATATGCTTAACATGAGTACTATGTCTCGTGAATTCCATCTAGCCTTCGCTTTGAGCGACCAAAAAAATGCCCAATTGATATTTTCACTGTACGCCTCTTTAGAAAACTTAGCTTCTGAGCTTCTAGAACTAGAAGATAAGCTCGATTTAGTTGGTGCTAATGTGAAGTTAACCATTGTAGTAAGGCACGAAAACAAACAAGAGATTATAGAATTGCTGCAGGACCTGCTTCGAAAAATATGGGGAACAGAGCAAATCATCAAGCAGGAAATTCGTTATCAGCCCTTCGGTTCTGATAATATAGTAACTAATCATATTACAATCGTTTTCAGCAGATTGGTTACAGAAGGCCACATAGACGATTTAGCCGAAATGACAGATTATATGCTCGCTACTTTGGCAGGCTTAAAAAGACAGAAGCTGCTGGTCGATTTAGGAAGAAGGGAATGAGAAGGATGACTGTTTATGATTTTGAAGTTAAGAAAATCAATGGCGAGGAAATGTCACTGAACCAATACGAAGGTAAAGTTCTAGTTATCGTTAATACTGCGAGCAAATGCGGATTTACGCCTCAATTTAAGGAGCTTCAATCCGTTTTTGAGGAATATAAGGAAATGGGACTTGAAGTGCTTGGATTTCCGTGCAATCAGTTTATGAATCAAGAGCCAGGCAGCGAGGACGAGATTCTGTCATTTTGTGAAATGAACTACGGAGTATCATTTCCGATGTTCGCTAAAATTGATGTGAATGGAAAAAACGCTGCACCTTTATATAAGCATTTAAGCGAAGAAGCTCCTGGCGCAATGGGTCTTAAGGCAATCAAATGGAATTTTACCAAGTTTTTAGTAGACCGCTCAGGCAAGGTTGTGAAGCGTTATTCTCCAAATGCATCTCCTTTAGAGATGAAAGAGGATATTGAAAAATTATTATAATAATTCAAAAGGAAGAATAGAGCAATCTGTTCTTCCTTTTTTTCAATGGAGGTGAGGAACTTGGCTGTAATTGGGATTGATGCAGGTGGAACGATGATAAAGTTGGCGTATGAAGAGAAGGGCAGAATTCATTTTAGAAAGTATGCAAACACAGAAATGGATGCAGCGATGGGCTGGCTTAAGCTGTTTAAGTGGGAGCGGATAGCTTTAACAGGTAGTCAAGCCGCCTATTTGCAATCCATGTATTTTCCTGCCGTACAAATTGTTTCTGAGTTTGATGCAGTGAGTAATGGCGCTAAATGGCTTCACGAAAAGGAGAACCCAAACAGTGAAGAGGAATTTCTCCTTGTCAATATGGGAACAGGCACTTCCTGGTTTCACATAAAAAAAACTAGCTATAAACGGATTTTAGGAAGTGGTATCGGGGGTGGAACGATTATAGGCTTGTCTTCCATGCTGACAAACGAACAGAATTTTTCCGCGATCACAGACCTTGCAGCAAAAGGCAAGCATAACAAGCTTGATCTGCTTGTTAAAGACTTATATGACAAAGAAGATATTGGAGTTAATGGCAACCTTACTGCCAGTAATTTTGGCAAAGGACAAGAGGCTAATGGAAGTCAAGAGGATGGAATTTCGTCTTTATTTCAAATGGTGGCAGAAACGATTGTTCTGTTAACACAACAAGCAAGTACCATTCATCAAGTGGATAAGATTGTCTATGCAGGAGGTGCTGTTTATGGTAATAAACCACTGCAAAAGATAATTACTTCATTTGATTATTTGTTCCCTGCAAAACAGGTTTTTCTGCAGGATGGACAGTTTTGCGGTGCGATTGGAGCGTTTTTAGCAATAGAGTAAAAAAAAGAAGGGATGATGGAATTTATATAGAGGTGATAAGCGTCTATACAAATTCCATCATCCTATTTTGGTGTTAACGGAAAGAAAATAAGCGGAAAAACGATCCTCTTCTTACTGGCACTTCCTTTTCCTTTTCCTTTTGTTCCTCTTTCGTTTTTCTGGCACCATAAGTATGCTCAAAAGGTCTATCTGCAGCAAGAGCTAAGGCGGAAATTTGCTCTTTTTGTGCTTCAATGAATTCTTGTTGGCGGTCCATTTCCTCTTGCTGCTTCTTCAATTGCTCAACTAGAACAGAATTAAAGTTAATTTGCAGTTGAAGCTGTTCTTTTGTTGCTGTTAATTCTTCTAAAATCTTTTCTGTTGTTACATCTGTTTGTAGCACAATCGGAGCTTGCTGAGAATGGTTTAATGTTTCTTCAATTTCTCTTAGTGATAATTTGTCGTCATTACGCATTCTCTTTACCTTTTCCAATACTTCCATCGCATTGCTGTCAAAGTAGCGATAGCCATGCTCTCCGACGATAGTTGGAATAACACCTTTCAATTCCCTGAGCCAGTTGCGCACAACTCCAGGTGTTTCTTCAATTTGTACAGCTGCTTCCTTTACACTTAATAAAAGTTCCTCTTTGGCAGCGATTATTTCCTTTTCTTGTTCCAACATCACACTTCATCACCCTTCTGTTTTGATAGATTAAAAAGACCAAAAACAAAAACGAATCGACTTTAATACTAGTTCGATATAGAAAAATTTTCTCCTTTAGCGAGGTTTGTCTAGTTTTGTTGATTATTAGTTTCTGAAAATTTAATTATAAACTTTACAATAATTTCCATGCATATTAGGATAGATTATAGGTTTAAAAAGCGATTTGTGTAAGTAGGATAGAAAGGGATGTCATGTAAGAACAATATTGCGAGAAAAGGATGCTGATTCGTTGTGATGATGGAAAATACTATTTCGAGCATACAGATTGTAGAGTATGAGGATAAGTTTGCAAGCAGTATTGCGAAGATGTGGAATGACAGCAAGGATGCATGGGGAGGCGGTGTTAAAACAGAGGAGCAAATCATCGAAAAGCATCGAAGCTCTGATAATCTTCATACATTTTTAGCAATGGATAATAATCAAGTTGTCGGTTATTGCGGATTATCTGTGTATAAGGAAGATATCGATTCACTGTATATTCCATTGTTAAATGTTCGCCCAGACTATTATGGAAAAAAGGTTGGTAAATTACTGCTGCTCCATGCCTTAAAGGCAGTTGTTGCAAAAAAATGGCCACGGCTTGATTTATACACATGGGCAGGGAATACAAAGGCTGTTCCACTTTATAAACGGTGCGGATTCTTTTGGGAAGAGGAGGACAGCAACACACATTTGATGAATTTTATCCCTTCTGTATTAAATGACAGCCTGCTTGCCCCTTACATAGGCAAAGTAGATTGGTATAAGGATATGCTGCGTACTTTGGAATTAAAGCCAGATGGCAGGCAAGAGAATGGCTTTACTTATTATGATTATGAATGGGCAAATTCAGACACGAATTTAACAGCAAGCTTTGAACGGACTGGCAGAGGGTTAAGCAGAGTAGAAACAGATGACTTTATTATTAAGCTGTCATTAAAGGACCATGAATTATTAGAAGGCGAGAACCATGAAGTAAAATGCTATGTTAAAAATAAATCTGGCAAGCAACTCTCTGTTGAGGTTTCTTCCTGCTCGAATGAAAGAGTAGTATGTGATTTTAACCATATATATTCTGTTGAAAAGGAAGTAACCACAACAAATGCCTTTTATTTACAAGCTGGACCTGAGCCTGAAAAGGGAAAAACATTTCCAACTATTTCTGTTAATGTGAGTGTCAATGGCTTGATGACAACGTTTAAATTAGGGGTTAATCCAAAAACACCAATCACCATTGACACAAAGGCAATTCCCAATGTGCTTCAAGAAGGTTTTGAGACAACTGTTGATCTTGAGCTAGAAAACAATCTATCTGTGCCTGCATTGATAGAATTAGAGCTTCCTAACAATAAGTACTTATCCTTCCATAACCCTTCCTGCCGCATATGGTTAGAGAGGAAAGGAAAAGGATATGTATCTATACCTGCGACAGTTTTGTCATTAGGTTTTTTTCAAGAAGACATTATTTGTCGTGTAAAGCTGGAGAATGACGAGGAGAAGATTATCAAGAAAACAATTTCTGCTGGTTTGAAAGGAGCTGGCGAGAGATTTTTCGGTGAAAACAAAAACTCCTATTATATTTATAATGGAACATACCACATAAGGGTTTTTAAAGCAGATAATGTCATGAAATTTGGCACCAATCGCATAGGAGAATTACCTTTTGTCATGTTTGCACCAATGCTGGGCAAACCATTCTCTAATGAATTATCAAAAAATAAACCGGTTAAAACGGAAACTACACTTGAAAAGACATCTATCATTCTAGCACTTTATTTCCAATCTACTGCTCATCCGAACATTCAGATAGCACTCCGTATACAGCTTTATGCGGAAGGGATTGTCAAAAGATGGGTAACGCTGGAAAATAGGCAATCATCTACTGCAAGTGTTCATTTACAGGAAACCTTTTATCATGATTGGTCAGAGCTGTACTTTCCGCTAAGAGATGATGTTGTAGTGTTTAATGAGGCAGATGCAGTGGAGCCAGGTGATATTGCATCAAAGGATATTAGCGAAAACTGGTATTTCTCTAATGATGAGGTAACTCCAATTGGGGTGTATTGGACAGAAGGGAATAAAATGACAATGGAAGGCTGGAAAATGCATCTTGAGTCAATGGAAGGCTTGGAGGGATGTAATAGCTGCAGCTTTCCACCAATTTATATGTCTATTGGTGCATATACAAGCTGGAGAGATTTAGAACAAGCTGCAAAAGGAACGCAGTCTTCTCATAAAGCGCTTAAAGGGGAAATAAATCTGGCTATAAATGAGAACAATCCTGTTATCGATGAAAGCGAGTCTTTATCTGTATTGTTTTCAAGCTATCGAAATAATCAAGCTGATGGCGAAGGGGAACTATTTGTAAATGGTACATCAACATTTAAAAAGACTTTGCCTGTTAACAAGAAGATAGCACTACCAGATGAAGTAACGGAATGGAAGACTGTTAATAAAGTGCAGACAAAAATTACGACAGACAAAAGGCAGTCTTATTTTGATACCGTCCTTTTTCGACCATATGGAGAGATTTTACAGAACAGAATAACAGCAGAAGGATACGAAATATATAGTATTGATAACGGAATTATAAATTTCCGAGCAGCGCCGCATTATTATCCAGGGCTATTTTCGTTAAAAGCTCAGCAGACAGAATGGCTTGACCAAGCATTCCCAAATCTGATCCCGAAAAGCTGGTGGAACCCTTGGGCAGGCGGGATAAAAGCAGGTCCACCTGATTTGAGTGTTCATTCGTTATTAAAGGAAAAAACAGAAGCGGAGTTTGTGCAAATTAAAGACAACTTTGCTAATGTATGGTCTGGCATTAGGCTCGATACGGATATTATCCACCATTCAAAGTGGAAAGGACTTTCCTACTCTCAATTTTATGTCACAATGCCCAATATCCCAATCCTCGCTATTTTTGTCCAAATACGAAATACGGCAGGTAAACTGATGACAGAAGAGGAATGGCATCATAATCTTTTTTTAAAGACAGGGAAAGAGAGCTGTGTCCTGCATTTGCATCAGAAAAAAAATCATAATCTTATTTATACTGTTGGCAGGGAGGAGCAGGAAATAATCCTAAAAGATGATTTTTATATTACACAGTCAGCATCTAATGATAAGCTGCACCTGCTTACAGATGTAAACAGTAAAGTTCAATATTATACGAACAAAGAAGTCATTCAGCTTGTTTCGACGAATACATGTGAAAGAGAGAAGAATGGATATGTCCATATGCAGCCAAGCTTTCTTTATTTTGATGAAGATAGTGTTCCTTTTCACCAGCTAGAAACAGTTCGGAAGCTTCAGTTTAGGCTGACAGAGGATTGATCTAAAAAAAATTAAAGAATAAAGGAGACCGAATGAAAAAAATTATTGATGCACACATTCATCTTTCTAACATTCAATCATTTAAGGAAACAGCGCAATTGCTCTCTAAAGTAGATTATAGCCTAGCTGGGGTCCAAGCTGAGATGGAGGCTGCCAATATTGTACTGGCCATTGGAATGGGAGTGACAGAAACCCCTAAAATGGGGTTTCCAGATTATGAAGCGAATACTCCGATGGGTCTTGATCTTGGAGATACACTGCCGAGAACAATCGTTTATTGTGCAGGCATCAATCCATACAAGCTAGGGACAGCTGCAATAGCCGAGCTAGAACGGGAAATACAAAAGGATAATGTTGTTGGTATAAAGATATACTTAGGGTATTATCCGTTCTATGCCTATGATCAAGTTTATGACCCAGTATATGAGCTTGCCGAAAAATACGACCTGCCCGTCGTGTTTCATACTGGCGACACATACTCAGAAAGGGGATTATTAAAATATTCCCATCCTCTTGCAATCGATGAAGTTGCTGTTAAATATCGCAAAATTCGTTTTATGATGGCTCATTTTGGGGATCCATGGACATTGACAGGTGCGGAAATATTGTATAAGAACCGCAATGTATATGCAGATTTATCTGGATTGGTGGTTGGTGCTAGAAAGGAGCTAGAACAGGCGCAGCAAGGGATATTTCTTCAGCATTTAAGACATGCACTTGTGTATTCAAATTCCTATGACAAGCTTTTATTTGGTACAGATTGGCCACTAGCACCATTTGGCCCGTATATCGAATTCTCTTTTATAATACGGCACTTAAGGTTTTTCCGAAAATCAAGAAATTTCTTTAAGAGGTATGCAACGGGAACAAGACTGCCGTCTACGCTTATTAATAAAGCTGTCGGCAGTTTTTTTTCAATGTAATACATGATTCCCCATTAAGGCTCTTAGCAGCTTTAGTATTAGTCCTCATACCGCCTCCACATCCCAATTTATATGATTCAAACAAAACAAATGGAGCATGCACGTTGTTAACCAACAAAAACATTCATCGATATTGTGGGCTAAATGTCCATACCCCTACCTTTTTTACAAAGTGTTAGGCTATTACTTAGTTCCTACTATAACAAACGGTTTTGTAGTTGATTTTTTTCTTTCATGTTACAATATTTCGGTAGGATATAGATTGGAGAACTAAATACAATGAATATCATTCAATTAACAGAAGAATTTGTGAAGAACAAGTTGAAAGGTGATGTGTCGGGTCATGACTGGCATCATATTGATAGAGTCAGGAATACGGCGCTTTTCCTATGTAAACAAGAAAACGATGGTAATTCATTTATTATAGAGCTGGCTGCATTACTCCATGATGTGGCAGATGCAAAATTGAACAAATCTAAGGAGGAAGGTCAGCGCTTGCTTGAGCAGTTCGTAGAAAGCCTTCCTATTATTAATAACGAAAAAAAGGAAATTCTTTCTGCAATAGCGACAGTCTCCTTTAATGGCGGAAACAATGAAAAGGCTCGAACGAAAGAAGCACAAATTGTTCAGGATGCAGACAGACTAGATGCAATTGGAGCAATTGGTATTGCGAGAACCTTTGCTTATGGCGGGAAGTCGGGGAGTCCTATTTATAATCCAGCAGCAAATATTCGCAAAAGCATGACAGAAGAGGAATATCGCAGCGGCGATTCTAGCTCCATTCAGCACTTTTATGAAAAGCTTCTTAAACTAAAAGGGTTGCTTCATACCGATTCGGCAAAGATTATTGCGGAAAAACGGCACAAGCTGATGGAGGATTATTTGAAAGAATTCTATAAGGAATGGAATGGTAATTATGAAGAGTATTTCAGTTGAGAATTTAACAAAAACATATGGGGAAAAAGAATTATTTCATTCCATATCTTTTGCGATAAGTGAAAAAGAAAGAGTAGGGCTAATCGGTATTAATGGTACAGGAAAATCATCGCTTTTGAAAATCGTTGCAGGAATTGATTTGCCTGACGATGGAGAAATTATTGCTCCAAAGGATTATCGGATAGCTTATTCCTCCCAAAGCCCTGACATTGATCCAGATATGACCGTGTTAGATTATGTCTATACAGGAGACGCTCCTGTTTGGAAGATAGTCCGAAACTATGAGGAAATTTTGCTTAAGCTCGAAACAGACCCGGAAAACAATAAGCTTCATAGTGAACTGTTTGACGTTCAAAAAAGAATGGATGCACATAATGGCTGGGATGTTCACACGAACACAAAGACCGTATTAACAAAGCTGGATGTCAATTTTTACGACAAGAAAATCGGGGAGCTGTCAGGTGGTCAGAAAAAGCGTGTCTCCCTTGCACAGGTTCTTATCCAGGAACCAGATTTGCTTATACTAGATGAGCCTACAAACCATCTTGACTTTGAAGCAGTTAAGTGGTTGGAGGATTATTTAGGGAAATTTAACGGGGCACTGCTGTTAGTTACACATGACCGCTATTTCTTAGATAGGGTTACAAACCGGATGTTTGAACTTGAAGGTGGCAATCTTTACAGCTATAAAGGAAATTATGCTGAATTCCTCCAAGCAAAAGCAATTAGGGAAGAGAACGAAGCAGCTACAATCGACAAACAGAAAAATTTGTTCAGAAGAGAGCTAGAATGGATTCGCAGGGGTGCTAAAGCTCGTTCCACAAAACAAAAGGCAAGAATTCAGCGCTTTGAAGAGCTGGATGACAAGCTTTCGTCCGTTTCTGAAAAAGGAAAGCTCGATATTTCCTTAAAAGGCAGCAGATTGGGTAAACAGGTTTTTGAGCTTGTTTCTGCTACTAAATCGTTTGGAAATAAAATGATATTAAATGATTTTAATTTGCTTGTAAAGCCAGGCGACAGAATTGGGATTATCGGCCATAACGGTACAGGTAAATCAACCCTGTTGAATATTCTTGCAGGCAAGATTCCGTTAGATACAGGCGATTATATTATCGGCCAAACCGTAAAAATCGCTTATTATACGCAGGAAAATGAAGAGATGGACCTAAGTAAGCGAATGATTGAGTATTTAAAGGAAACAGCTGAAATCATTGAAACAACGGATGGAAAAACAATTTCTGCAGCACAAATGCTGGAAAGATTCTTGTTTCCGCCACACACACATGGGACAATCATCGGTAAGCTTTCTGGTGGCGAAAGAAGAAGACTGTATTTGCTGAAAATATTGATGGGCGAACCAAATGTTCTGCTTCTCGATGAGCCGACAAATGATCTGGATACACAAACCTTGATGGTTTTAGAGGATTATTTGGATGAATTTAAGGGTGTTGTCATCACTGTATCCCATGACCGCTATTTCCTTGATAAAGTCGCACATGAGCTTCTAATCCTGCAAGGAAATGGGTATATTGGAAGCTATTATGGCAATTACACAGAATATTTGCAGGCTGAAAAGCAAAAAGAGCAGGCTGAAAAGGCAGTGAAGGAAAAGCCGAAGCAACAGGAGCAGCCAAAGCAGAAGAAAGCAAAACTAAGCTATAATGAACAAAGAGAATGGGAAACGATTGATAGTGATATTGAGGCATGTGAAAACCGTCTTGAAGAAATAGAGAAGGAAATGGAAAGCATAGGAAGCGACTTTGAGAAGGCGAATGCTCTCCTGAAGGAACAAGCAGAACAAAATGAAAAATTGGAACATTTAATTGAGCGTTGGAGCTATCTTTCTGAAATTGCAGAAGGTTAACCATTAATATAGTAGATTTGAGGGGGATGCAAGATGAAAATTTTGGCGATTGAACCAACTCCTAGTCCAAATACGATGAAAATCAATTTGAATGAAGAGCTGCCAATGGGAAAAGGCAATAACTATAAAAAAGCAAATGCAGAACATGCACCACAAGTGATTCAGGATATTTTGTCAATTGAGGGAATTAGAGGGGTATATCATGTAGCTGATTTTCTAGCCGTTGAACGAAATGCAAAATATGACTGGAAGGAACTTCTTTCTAAAGTACGCCATGCATTTGGTGAAGAGGCAGACAGCACAGAAAATGGTCAGGAAATAAATGATCACTTTGGAGAAATTAAAGTGCTAGTGCAAATGTATAAAGGAATTCCAATGCAAATAAAGCTAACTGATGGAGCAGAAGAAAAGCGTTACGGTTTACCAGACCAATTTATGCAGGCTGTAGCTGAGGTTAGAATGCCGAATGATAATGTTGTTGCCAGCAGAAAGTGGCAAGAGTTTGGCGTCAGATACGGTGAATTTGATGAAATAGGACAAGCTGTGCAAGAGGAATTAATGGCTGCCTATCCACAAAGCAGAATTGACGCTCTTAGTGAAGCGGCGAAAAATCCAGAGACAGCAGAAGCAAACGTAATGAAAAGGGAAAAAATAAAGCTGACACTTGAAGACTTGGATCATGAAGATTGGAAAGTAAGGTATCAAAAGCTAGAGCAAAGTGAAGATCCAACCGTAGAGGATATCCCTGTTTTAACGAAGGCTCTTGCTGATGATAAACCATCGATTCGCAGACTGGCAACCGTATATTTAGGGATGATAGAGGACCCTGCGGTCTTGCCGTCCTTATACATTGCCTTAAAGGATAAGACGGTGACAGTAAGACGAACTGCAGGTGATTGCCTCTCTGATTTAGGCTTTGCTGAGGCAATGGACGAAATGATTAAGGCACTTGACGATAAAAGCAAGCTAGTTAGATGGCGTGCAGCAATGTTCTTATATGAAGTAGGGGATGAAAGGGCGCTTGAAGCATTAAAAGCGCATGAGGAAGACCCGGAATTTGAGGTAAGCCTGCAAATTAAAATGGCAATTGAAAGAGTTGAGCTAGGAGAAGAGGCTAAGGGCTCTGTTTGGAAACAGATGACAGAAGCACGTAAGCAGGATTGACTTAGAAAATTTTTCTTATTTGTTTAGAATGGTTTATAAACCCCGCTAAAAGGAATAATTTCAGTAATCTAATTATGACGGGGTGTATAAAGATTGAAAAAACATATAGATGAAGACAATAATCTCCATATTTCTTTCGGTTCTTTAGCGATTATTCTTAAGGATAAATATCAGCTGGTTTATACAATTAATGATATTCTGATAGGTCTATTATTCTTATTAGGAACCATTTTTAACATGCTGCTTGGGTGGAAGGTGTTAGGCGCTGTTATGTATATTTGCGGAAGTGTCCTTCTGCTAATTCGTCCAGCTATTCGGATTTGCCGCCTCCTTGGTGTGAGAAGGCTGAATAAAGAAAAAACGTGGCGTTAGCAGAGTCTCATTTCGTTGCATGAACAATTTCAGTGTTGTATGCTATATTCACATGCACAAATTAAAGGAGGAAACAATTATGTCAATGGCATACGAAGAATATATGAAGCAAATGGTTAAGCCAATGCGAGCAGAGCTAGTTAATGCAGGTTTTGAGGAGTTGACTTCTGAAGAGGCAGTAGAAGAGTTTATTAGCAAAAGTGAAGGGACTTCATTAGTTGTTGTTAATTCTGTATGCGGATGTGCAGCAGGACTTGCAAGACCTGCTGCAACACAGGCTGTTTTGCAGGCGGAGAAAAAACCTGATCATCTTGTAACAGTATTCGCAGGACAAGACAAAGAAGCAACGGCTAGAATGAGAGAATTTTTTGGAGATATCGAGCCATCATCTCCTTCTATGGCTTTAATTAAAGACAACCAAGTCGTTCATTTCATTCCTCGTTATGATATCGAAGGCAATTCAATGGAAGCGATCATGGAAAATTTAATGTCTGCTTTTGAGCAAAACTGTTAATTACAGTAATAAAAGATGTAAAAAGGAGGGCATGTATACACTGCCCTCCTTTTTTTAACGCTAACTTAGGTTCTGTATGAAAGGTGATTCATAATGATTGTTACAACAGCAGGAAGAACAAATGAAGTGATGAAGCAGCAGGCGAAAGACGCGGCATACCTTTTAGGATGTAAATATGTGGACAGAAATAAAAAGACAGTTCGATCCCTGTTATCTTTTTATAAAGAGGATGTATTAGTAGCAGGCAAAGAAAGATATGAGCTGTTTGCCGTAAATGGAGAGGAGCCTTTTTTCTTCCATCCCAGCTCTGCTATGTTCCGTGTGAAAAGACTCCAGAAAAAAGAGTATGATCCATTTATTGAGGCATGCAATCTATCAGCAGGAAAATCCTTTCTAGACTGTACGCTTGGACTCGCATCTGACAGCATTGTCGCAAGCTTCGCAGTTGGCGAGAGTGGTATCGTTGAAGGCTTGGAGGCAAGCCCGGTCATTGCCTTTATCGTCAAAGAAGGGCTTTCAAGCTGGCAGGCAGATGAAGAGGATATTGACAGGGCGATGAGAAGAATAAAGGTTACAGCTGGTCATGCCCTAGATGAATTAAGGAAACGGCAGGATAATAGCGTGGATTGTGTTTATTTCGATCCGATGTTTGAGGAGCAAATCGATTCAGATGGAATAAAGCCATTGAAGAGTCTCGCTGTTTATGAGGATTGGACGAGTGCGATGATAAAAGAAGCACGACGTGTTGCAAAGGAAAGAGTTGTCCTAAAGGATCACTATAAAAGCAGCAGGTTTGAAGATTTTAATTTTAAGCGCATCGACCGAAAAACAGCAAAATTTCACTATGGCATTATTGAATTATAGGAAAAATTAAGGAAAGTCAGCTATTATTTTTATATAAATGCAGTATAAATAGTAGCTGAATAATTGAACTTTATTATATACTTGAATAGTACTGTATATTATTAAGAAAGAACCATTTTAAAGAGATAGAATATTCTTTACATGGATAAGCAGGACCTTGAAAGTGAGGTGTTTACAATGCCTAATTGGATTCGAAAAAGTCTTGTTGTCTTTGTGTCAATTTTAACATTTGGACTGATTACTCCTTCCCCTTCCTCCTTATACAATTCTGGAAATGGGGACGAAAAGAAGCCTGCAGATGAGAGACAGCTCCCAATATCGACAGAATTGTCGCTTGAGCCTGTCGCAGTTCTTGATGAACGATCGGATAGAGAAAAGGTCGTGGGCAAGCTGATGGAAGAAGCTGAGGTGCAAAGCTATACGAAATTCGGAAGCAAAATTAAACCAGTCATTGAAGATGAATTTAAACTGGCAATTTTGCCGAATATAGAAAAAGCGATAAACGATGTGACAAGCAGCTTCCCTGATGAAGATTTGAGCCAGCTTACCATAACTGAAATGCCAAGCCCAGGGACGAGCGAACGGATTTTTCACATTTTGAAAGACGATCAGGATGTGATTCGCTTTCATGTGAGAAGGGATCGCCCCCCACAAGAAGGCTATTGGTTCAATTTTCATTATCACACGTTTCAGGATAACTTCCAAAATCATTATGCACTAGGCAACATCTATTGGGATAAGAATATGCCGCCAAGATGGATGAGCTAATAAAAACTTTCCCAATAAATTATAATAAAATGTGAAACCCTTGGAGCAGTAGAAACGTAGATAATAAAAATGAGAAAAAAATGGAGGAATTAATCATGGCAATTAGTTTATCAAAAGGACAAAAAGTGGATTTGACAAAAGGAAACCCTGGATTGACAAAAGTGGTTGTTGGTTTAGGATGGGACGTGAATAAATACGATGGCGGAAACGATTTCGACTTAGATACATCTGTATTTTTGTTAGCGGAAAATGGAAAAGTAGCTTCTGACGCTGACTTTGTCTTCTACAATAACACAACTGGCGGTAACGGATCTGTCGTTCACTCAGGAGATAACCGTACTGGTGATGGCGACGGCGATGATGAATCTGTAATTATTGATTTGCAAGGTGTGCCTGCAAGTGTGCAAAAAATTGCCTTTACTATTACTATTCATGAAGGTGACGCAAGAAACCAAAACTTCGGACAAGTTTCTAATTCATATGTGCGCATCCTAAATGAACAAAATAATGAAGAGCTTATCCGTTATGACTTAGGAGAAGACTTCTCTATCGAAACTGCATTAGTTGTCGGAGAATTATACCGTCACAACGGCGAATGGAAATTTAGCGCTACTGGCAGCGGCTATCAAGGCGGCTTAGCAGCGTTAGCGACTGATTTCGGACTACAAGTAGGCTGATTTTAGATAAAGGGGAAACTCTTTTCGGTTGCATTTTCCATTTGATTGCAGGCTGAAAAAAAGAAAAAGCAGCATGATTGTTTAATCATGAATAAAGAAGAGCAATCAATTAGGAGGAACATACACGAATGGGAATTATTGAAAGCATTATCCATACATACTCTCAGTTTTTCAATTGGGAAATGTGGGGTCAGGTACTAACAGACCCTGTAAGCTGGGGATATATTGGAACACTTGTTATTCTTGAAGGGTTATTATCAGCAGACAACGCACTTGTGCTTGCTGTTATGGTAAAGCATCTTCCGCCGGAAAAACGAAAAAAAGCACTTTTCTATGGTTTGCTTGGCGCATACATCTTCCGTTTCATTGCAATCGGAATCGGTGTATTCCTTATTAAATTATGGTGGGTTAAAGTGCTTGGTGCAGCGTACTTGGCATATTTGGCAATCAAATACTTCATTGATAAACGCAAGGAGAAGGATGCATTAGAAGGAGAAGGCGAAGAAGAATCACATGGTATTAACCAAAATGGTCTTTTAATTCGTCTTTTCGGAACATTCTGGGGTACAGTTATCGCAGTTGAAATGATGGATATTGCTTTTTCTGTAGACAGTGTTCTTGCGGCATTCGGTGTCAGCAACCAGGTTTGGGTACTGCTTGTCGGCGGTATGCTTGGAGTCTTGATGATGCGCGGTGTTGCAGGTGTATTCTTGAAGCTGATTGATCGTGTACCAGAATTGGAAGGCACAGCATACATTTTGATTCTGATTATTTCAGTGAAAATGCTTTTAGGTGTTGTTGGTGTTCATGTACATCACTACGTATTCTTCGGCATATTAGTTATCGCTTTTGCAGCGACATTTGTTGTTCATAACCGCAACAAGAAAAAAGCAGAGCAAGGCGAAGCATAAGATAGTTAAACTTAAAGAAGGGATAAAGACATTATGTCTTCCCTTCTTTTATTTCCTTTCCAACTTAATCTCCTCCTTATAGCAAGGATAAATCAATCCAATTGATTACAAAATTCCCTATAAAAAGAAATATATTAATGCAAGAAGAACTATATTATATTAAAATAAGTACGTACTATTTATATAAAAATATTATCGGAATAATCTGAATATATAGGTATTATAGTTGAATGGAGTTAGTGAAAATGAAATTATTTGCTGATTTAAATGATAAGCAACGAGAAAAGCTTTTTTATAAAAAACCTGAAGAGTTATCTATTAATTCGGATAAGGAAATTTTATCCTATGCACTTGCTTCCACCCTGTATATGCCTGCAACAAGACCGAATATATATCATGACCTTCTCATAAAGAAGCATTCTGGATTAACATCTATGGTTATATGCCTGGAGGACTCTATTGGTGATCATGAAGTGGAGCTTGCTGAAGAGAAATTAAAAGAAGAGCTTATCAACATCAAGACAAGCATCGAGCAAGGCATTTTATTAAAAGCTGAGATGCCGATGATTTTTATTCGCATCCGTTCTGTTGAGCAGTTTTTGAGGCTGATGGATTCTCTCCACGAATGCATCCACTTATTAACAGGAATTGTTATTCCTAAATTTGATGCTGCAGTAGGAAGTATTATTTTGAAGGAATTGGAGGCATATAATAGCATAGGGAATTTGCTATATGCAATGCCAATCTTGGAGACGAAAAGAATCATAGAAAAAGAAACTAGACTAGAAGAATTGTTGTCGATTAAGGCAGTGCTCGATACATATAAGCATCTTATTTTAAATGTCCGGATTGGTGCGACTGATTTTTGTGGTTTATATGGGATTAGACGGAATACAGATACGACCGTATATGATGTGGCCATTATCCGTGACTGCATCACAGATATCATTAATGTGTTTTTGCGTGCAGATAGCCCTTATGTCGTGTCAGGACCTGTATGGGAATATTTCTCTTCAAAAGAAAGAATGCTGATTCCACAGCTGCGGGAAACGCCGTTTCGGAAAAGATACGGCAAGGCTGGCATGCAGATGAGGACACAGCTAATAGACAGACATATGGACGGCTTGATAAGGGAAGTGCTAATGGATATTACTAACGGTCTAACTGGAAAAACAATCATCCACCCATCCCATATTAAGCCTGTTCAAGCACTAAACGTGGTCAGCTATGAGGAATACTTAGATGCTGCAAATATCATTGCAAGCAATAATGGCGATATTGGGGTTATGAAAAGCTCCTTTTCCAATAAGATGAACGAAATAAAGCCACATTTTTATTGGGCACAGAAAATCATGCTAAAATCTAGAGTTTATGGGGTGTTCCATGAAGAATTTACATACATTGACTTACTCAAACAAGAAAATTTCGTTACCAATCCTAAATGAATTAAAAATGCATATCGAAATAACGGAAAATCCATTTGAACTGGAGGTACAAGAGCTGTTTCAAATGGCGGCGAGAATTAATAAAAAAAGATCCTTTTTATTCGTCAGCAAGCTACTAGGAAAACATATTCCTATTAAACCACAATTAGGATTGTGGACTGGCTTTGCGCTTGCTGCCAGATATGAAGAATTAAAGACTGGAGCTGTATCTTCTAATAAAGAGATATTGCTGGAAGCCTATTATGACAACATTGCCAGCTTTCGCGATGAACCGATTATTGCCAAGGAAATAGCAAACCCAATTATCATCGGCTTTGCTGAAACAGCAACAGCGCTTGGCCATAGTTTTTATAGGGCATTTTCCCATGCGTCCTTTTTTCATACAACGAGAGAAGTAGTGGATGGCATGGACTCCATCATCTCATTTGAGGAGGAGCATTCCCACGCTACCTCACATCGCTGCTATATTGATGCCACCATGCTTGATACACAGCGTGAGGTTATTCTCGTTGATGATGAACTGACAACAGGTAATACGGCCATTAATATTATTCGAGATATACAGGCGAAATATCCGCGCACAGAATATACAGTTGTCTCTATCCTTGATTGGCGTTCAAAGGAAAATGAAGCAAAGCTTAAAAGCCTACAACAAGAGCTTGGTATTACTGTCCGTTGTGTCAGCTTATTAAAGGGTGTTTTCCAATTAGACGGTGTGCTGCAAAATATCTGTGACGAACAGGAAGCAACAGGCATATCAACAAATAAAGTGGAAACAGAATATATTAGCTTAAACGAATTTACGAAGGATAATTTGCTTCCTTTTTCCTCAAGAACGATGCTTGGCGAACGCAATCAAAATCCGTATTTAGAGAATACAGGCAGATTTGGTCTTAACTCAAGTGAAATAGGTTGGGTGAAGGAAGCGGCCTCCTTCCTTACGCAAAAGCGCATTGGCAATCAAACACTTTCCATAGGAACTGGCGAGTTTATGTATATTCCAATGAAGATTGCGTCTCTGATGGGAGATGGAGTCTACTATCAATCAAGTACGAGAAGCCCTATTTATCCATATAATGAACATTTTTATGGCGCAAAAACAGCCATTCACTTCCTTAATCCGGAGGATACTAGTATTGACCACTATTTATATAATTTAACGGAATATCCATATGATGATATATTTATATTTTTTGAGAGGAAACTAGACGAAGCCAAGCTCCAGCCTCTAATTGAGAAGCTTGCGGGTACGGGAGTTAGAAAAATAAACATCGTGTATGCAGCGGGAGGTAAGTGAGATGATACAGAAAGCTGGTCAGAGAAGGTTTGGATCGTATAAGCAGGAGGATGTCGTTTTTCTATTAAAGGACTTAAGTGACGTCCGTTTAGAGGGGAATACAGAAGAGCGGGAAAAACGCATTCAAGGTGGTCAGCATTATAGTGAGACATTGCCGTTTGAATACAATCCGCCAGAACATTATTTGCAGGTTTTTTGGGAAACTCTTGCAGAATACAAGACAAAGGTAGCCTTTTGCACGGCAGTCGTTGCAGAGCAAATATACAGAAGAAAAGGGCAAAACACAGTCCTCGTCTCCCTTGCAAGAGCAGGCACACCAATCGGTATTTTGATGAAGCGATACATACAATTTAAATATCGTGAAAATATTCCTCATTACAGCATCTCTATTATCAGGGATAGAGGAATAGACGAAAATGCGCTTAACTACATCCTGAAATCTCATCCTGGCTGCAATATTCAATTTGTAGACGGCTGGACAGGTAAAGGAGCCATTTCCATTGAACTGACAAAGTCTGTGCAAGACTTTGAAGAGAAGTATGGCGTAAAGCTTGATGATAGTCTTGCTGTTGTTGCAGATCCTGGCTATTGTACGGATTTGTTTGGCACTAGAGAAGACTTTCTTATTCCAAGCGCGTGCCTTAATTCGACTGTTTCAGGCCTTGTCAGCAGAACAGTCCTTAATGATGCGTATATAGGAACAAATGATTTTCATGGCGCCAAGTATTATCAAGAATTAGAAGAATATGACGTTTCAGAACAATATTTAGAACAAATCGCCTCGCAATTTACGCATATTAACGAACATGAATTAGAACAAGCGATTGCAGAAATCAAAAAGGCAGAAGCAGTTTCCTTCAAAGGAATGAAGGAAGTTTTAGAGATAAAGGAAGAATTTGGCATTGAAACAGCCAATTACGTTAAGCCAGGGGTAGGCGAAACAACAAGGGTACTTTTAAGACGTGTGCCATGGAAAATCTTAATGAAGGATCCTGATAGCCCTTATGTACGTCATATCATCATGCTGGCGAAGGAACGGAACGTAGAAATAATCCCATATCCAAATATGAGTTATACATGCTGTGGTCTCATTAAAAAAGTGGGTGAAGCGAAGTGATAATGTTCGCATCCGATTTGGACAGAACGTTAATTTATTCACAACGTGCCCTTTCTGAAATGGGTACACCGCTTAATAAAGAAATGGTCCCTGTTGAAAAAAGGAATGGAGAAAATGTCTCTTATATGAAGGGAACAGCACTTAACCTTCTTAAGGAACTTGCTAGTGAAGCTCTTTTTGTGCCTGTTACGACAAGGACATATGAGCAATATAACCGCATCTATATTTTCGCAGAGGAAATACCAGTGACATATAGTGTGACTTCAAATGGGGCGAATATCCATTATAAAGGGGAAGTACTTTCTGAATGGACAGAAACAGTACAAAGCAAGCTTGCAGAAGAGTGTAGCCAAAAAGAGGATTTAATGAAACTTCTGCAAGGATATAAGCTTCCTGGCAAACTGAAAATCGCAGATGATCTATTCTTTTATTTTATATTAGAGGAGCAAATAACCTCAGATACAAAAAAACAGATAGGTGATATTGCTGCCGAAAATGGCTGGAAGCTGTCATTGCAGGGAAGAAAGCTGTACTTCATGCCATCACCTGTTTGTAAGGGAAAAGCAGTAAAGTTTATTCAAAAGCGAGAGGGCATAACACAAATAGCAGGTGCAGGAGATTCCCTGCTTGATGTCCCTTTATTGGATGTTTGTACATATCCATTCATGCCAAGGCATGGGGAAATGGCTTCAGAGCTGATGAGCGCAAATACATTTACATTCACGAAATTTCAAGGAGCAAATGCTGGTGAAGAGATTATTAAGTCTGTTCACCAGCTTATAAAGAGAAGTTCTACTCCTCTGCAGGAGAGTCTTTGAGCCATTTGGAAAGTAAATAATAAATGGTAGAGAAAACTGTATAGAAAACGAAGAAGGCGACTGCGCCGACTAACAGGGAATGAAAGCTAATGGAAACAGCGAAACTGATCATGATACCGATAAGAAAGAGGTCAATGTACAAAAAAGACTTGGAGCAAAGTACTTTCTCCATTTGTTTCATGTCATCTTCCATTTGATGATAAGACATTTTTCGAAATAGTAATCTCATAATTAACACCTACTTAGCCTAAATTACTGTATTGTATGCATTTTGCAAAAAATGGTGAAAGATAGATAGTTTTTACATAAAGGCTATTAACTTTTGACTTTAGATTAGCAGCAGGCAAAAGCTTGACCTTATTAAGGGGAAAGCAAAGTTTAATTGTAGAAAAATGAAACTTTTTGGACAAATAATCGTACTAATTTATATAGGGTAAATATTTAGCAATATTAATATACTGTGCTATGATACATATAAAGCTTTACGCGAAATGATTATTTAAAAAAGAGCAGTTCGTTTAGGGAAGTGGGAAAAATGAATGTTAATTTACACACACTGAATGGGCAGATACTTCCTGTATCGATGGAAAACTGGTATACAACTATGCAACAGCCGCTGAATAGCCGGCCTTTTTATAAGGAAGAAAACGGAACCATTACCTTTGGGCAAGTATTTGTAAAGCTTCTAGGTGTACCAATGGATGAAGATGAATATTATAATCAGCTTTATGATTGGGTTCATTCAGAAGATAATAACTTAGAACTGATTAGCAATAATCACTTGAACCGTGTTTTGGATAACAAGCATTTCCAAGCAATTCAAAAAGTACTGAATGTACTTCATGAACAAAATCTTTCTGTTAATCGGTTTGTAGCCTTTTTGGACGGGGAAAACCTGATTTTGAAATCACCGAGTCCATCCATACACCGAAAATTAAGGGAAAGCATGATAAAGCTTGTCGAGCGCTTTGCCGAAACAGAACCAACTGGCTTAAAGAGCAGCGAGCTACGCAGAGTGCTTGTTGATGTTATTAAATGGTCTATCAACCACCTTCAGCCAAGTCTTGAGGCATGCGGTGGCAGTGATAGACTTCCGCAATACTTGTGGTATGGGACTGGCAATAAAAGCCAAGCTTACTTTTTAACATATTTGTCGCAAATCGGCTGTGATTTGGTGATTGCAAGTCCAAATGGTGACGATGTATTCGAGCAAATTGCAGGTGACGTGCAGCCTGTTTTTATCCATAGATATCCGCAGGAGAAAGAGGCGGAGGAATTTCCGACGGAAAAACGGAGAAGAACAGCAACGGTTGCTTACAGAGCGTCAAAAGAAATTGAGAGCATTTTAAATCATGAAGGCTCTGGCCTTTATAAACCATGGCAGCTGAGGGATTACACACCAATGTCCGTCACGCTCAAGACGACATATGACGAGCTGTTTTTATTGGAAAAAGAAAAAGCGATGATACGCCCGAATTTTGAAGTAAGTAATGGAGAAGTGAAAATTCCTACTATTTTTGCTAAAGTATTTGGTGTAAGCAGCAATAGGAAGGAATACTGGGATAGGATGCATACCCTTGTAAATGTGGAACATGCCCTATTAATAAAGAATTTTCCTTTTACAAGAGCAATCGTCAGCGATTATCGTTTTCATTATCGAAATGCTCTTGGCAAAGATGGGAAATTGGACATAGATAAAATGATGGGATCGAACTATTGGAGCTATGGCCGTTTGCCAATAGGATTGCAAAAAGGAATCGCATCAAGCATTCGATCTATTTGCCATAAGCCTCGTCTTCAGTCATTACCGAATGAAACTTCAGAAGAAGCAGCTATTTTCCTGTTTACACAAGGACTGATCATACCTGCTGACATCTTGAAGCTGCTGCAGAAATTTGACTATTCGCAGGATGTTCCAAGCATCATTTTGTATAAGACAGAGCAAAACGGCATTTTTACGAGAGAGGATGCAGCGATTTTGCTGTTATTAAATGCATTCGGAGTGGATATTATTCTTTATAATCCGCCAGGCCATATGGATATGGAGCCGTTTATTACAGAAGGCTCCTATGACTCCCACTGGCTCGAGGATGTTGTGTTTGAACTGGAATATAAGGAAGAGTCGTTCTTTAAGAAAATGATACTGAATGGTTTTAAAAAAAATAGAAGGGGAGATTAGCAGTGAATATGCAATCATCTAATTCTTCAAGCAATGAACACCAAGTTATAGATGTGTTAACGGAAAATAAGGTTTCTGAAATCAAGCTTGCCTTAAGAAATGAACCAGAAGTACAGCAGCTGGCAAAATCTATAGATGAAAGAGACCAAATTCAAATACTAGAGTTCGGAAAAGAGCCTGCTGTTCAGATTTCTAAATTCTCCGATCAAATTCTCAGCAACATGAGAACAACAAAAGTCGAAGACTCAGGAGAACTGCTGAAACAGCTTGGCAGGATTATGGATAAGTTCGATAAAAAAGACTTTGAGCAATCCTCAAAGGGACTGTTTGGAAAGCTGTTCAAAAAAAGCGAAAAAATCATGGAGAAGCTTTTTGGTAAGTACCAGTCAATGGGATCGGAGATTGATAAGGTTTATGTGGAAATTTCCAAATACCAAACGGAGATGGTTGATTCGACAAACATGCTCGACAATATGTATGAGCAAAACTATCAATATTATTTGACGCTTGAGAAATATGCTGTTGCAGGCGCAATGAAATCAGATCAGCTAAAACAAGAGGTGCTTCCTCCAATTGAGGCAAAAGCAATCCAAGGAGATCAGCTTGCTTCGATGCAGCTTGATACATTACGAAATGCGATTGAATTGATCGATCAGCGTGTGTATGATTTGGAAATGGCCAAAATGGTCGCATTGCAGACAGCACCGCAAATAAGACTGCTGCAGCGCGGAAATACGAAATTAATCGGAAAGATTAACTCTGCTTTTGTTACGACAATTCCTATTTTTAAAAACGGATTGATTCAAGCTGTTGCAGCAAAAAGACAGAAGCTAGTAGCAGACAGCATGAGCGAGCTTGACCGTCGCACAAATGAGATGCTTGTCCGCAATGCACAAAATATTTCACAGCAAAGTGTGGATATTGCAAGAATGGCAGGTGCGCCAAGCATTAAAATTGAAACAATCGAGGAATCCTGGAATATCATTATGAAGGGTATGCAGGAAACAAAATCGATTGAAGAAGAAAATAAGAGGCTCCGCGAAGAAGGTACGAAAAAACTGGAGCAGCTTCACAGTAATTTCAAGCAAATGAAATTAAAAGGCTAACAATCAGGGCAGTACTGCTGCCCTGACCTAAAAAAATACATAATACATAGGAGTGGATAATATGGCAATCAATCTGCAAAAAGGACAAAGAGTGGATTTGACGAAGGGCAATCCTGGTTTATCAAAGATTATGGTAGGTCTTGGTTGGGATCCAGTTCAGCAAAATAAAGGCGGCGGACTGTTTGGTTCTTTATTTGGCGGCGGTTCTGGCGGAGCAAATGTTGACTGTGATGCATCAGTATTAATGCTTGATGAGAACGGCAAAGTAAAAGGGAACAGTGATGTTATTTACTTTGGCAACTTGAAAAGCAGAGATGGAAGCATTCAGCATACTGGCGACAACTTGACTGGAGACGGTGCAGGGGATGATGAGCAAATTTTTGTGGAATTAAGCCGTGTTCCTGCAGCAGTACATAAGCTTGTTTTCGTTGTTAATATTTATGATGCGGTGAAAAGAAAACAGCATTTCGGAATGATTCAAAACGCATTTATCCGCATAGTTAATCCAAGCTCTAATGAGACACTGCTTCACTACAATCTGACAGATAACTATAATGGCATGACTAGCTTAATTGTTGGTGAACTTTACAGAAACGGTCAAGAGTGGAAGTTTGGCGCAATTGGTTCTGGAACATCTGCCGGCAGTCTTGGTGAAGTAGTAAAATCTTATTCTTAATATCAGCAAGTGATTAAAAGGAGGAGAAAAGAATGAGCATCAATCTATCAAAAGGACAAAGAATTGACCTGACGAAAACAAATCCAGGCTTAACGAGAGCGATAATCGGATTAGGATGGGACACAAATCGCTATGACGGCGGTGTTGATTTTGACTTGGATGCATCAGCATTTCTGGCAGATGCAAACGGTAAAGTGATAAATGATGTAGATTTCATTTTCTACAACAACCTTGCACATCCGAGCGGCGGTGTGGAGCATACAGGCGATAACCGGACAGGTGAAGGCGATGGGGATGATGAACAAATCGTCATCGACTTTTCTAAAATTCCAGCACATGTACATAAAGTCGGCATCGCTGTGACGATTCATGACGCAGATTCTAGAAGTCAAAATTTTGGTCAAGTTTCTAATGCGTTTGTTCGTGTCGTGAATGAAGAAACAAATGTAGAAATACTTCGATATGATTTAGGCGAAGATTTTTCTGTGGAGACAGCTGTTGTCATTTGTGAATTGTACAAGCATAATGGCGATTGGAAGTTTAATGCTATTGGCAGCGGATTCTCTGGCGGACTTGCAGCACTATGCCGCAACTACGGATTGGACGTATAACTCCTGGCTGTCACAAAGACAGAGTGTATGAAATAAACAGCAAGCTAAGCAGCCTTTCAGAAAAGAAGCCTTTCTTGTTTCTTTTTTGAAGGGCTTTTTTTGAAGGTATTGCCAATATTTTTTCTGGCGCAATTAAACTATCATTATATGCTATAATCTATTATATTATTAATCTCCTCCTCATCAAACATACTAGTAATACATCGGAGAGCAAAGATGGAGAGAGTAAGGATGAAGCATTTAAAAAAGATTATGCCATTTTTTATGATTGGCATTGTCTCGCTACTGATGGGGAATTCCCAGCAGGAGACAGACGGAATCATGCTGAAAGATTATCCTGTCCAATCGATATTAAAGGATACTCTTACAGCAGAAGAACAGGAAAACCTGCAATCTATTATTTTGCTTCCAAAAGGAGCATTTGATCAAATGGAAGCAGCAGTAATTGGGAAGCGTCTTAATAGGCTGCCATTATCTCTTTTATCTAAAATAGAAGAAAAGGGAATTAAAATAAAGCTATTTACTGGAAAGCTAACCGATAATCCGACAGCAAAGCAATTTGCTGGAATAATACCAAGAGGGTATCGCACGACAAAAACGTGGGATGATGTACCAGGAATCGGTGGCGGACAAACGGTGCTTGTCAAGATTGGCTCAAGTAATAAAGGGAGCGGACACGGTTCAGTTAACCTGGAGCTACATGAACTCGCTCATTCCATTGACTATAAGGTACTGAATTATTATAGTAAAAAGGAACAATTTATTTCGGCTTGGAATAAAGAGAAAGCCAGGCTTTTTCCACAAAGACCGTATTTTTTGAACTATCCTGAGGAATACTTTGCGGAAACCTTTGCCATGTATTATTTAGGCGGTTCTTATAAAGAATCATTAAAACTGTTGGCACCTTTAACATATAAACAGATTGCCAGCATTAAATAAGCAAATTTAGCAGGAAAAGGATGTTGAATAAATGAAGCAATATTTAGATCTATGCAGACATGTCTTGACAACAGGAACGAAAAAAGAAGATCGTACAGGAACTGGCACTGTTAGTACTTTCGGCTATCAAATGCGTTTTGATTTAGCAGAAGGTTTTCCATTGATCACGACGAAAAAGCTCCACTTGCGTTCGATTATTCATGAGCTATTATGGTTCTTAAATGGGGATACAAATATCAAGTACTTACAAGATAATAATGTTCGCATTTGGAATGAATGGGCAGATGAAGAAGGCAACCTGGGACCAGTATACGGCCATCAATGGAGATCATGGACATCAAGGGATGGTAGCACGATAGATCAGATAGCTGAATTGATTCACACAATTAAAAACAACCCAGATTCGCGCAGAATGATTGTTAGTGCATGGAATGTCGGTGATATACCTGATATGGCATTGCCACCTTGTCATTGTCTGTTTCAGTTTTATGTAGCAGACGGAAAATTGTCTTGCCAATTGTACCAGCGTTCTGCAGATGTATTCTTAGGAGTACCTTTTAATATCTCCTCATACGCTTTACTAACCTATATGATTGCTCAAGTATGTGATCTTGAAGTAGGGGAGTTTATCCATACATTTGGTGATGTTCATATTTATAATAATCACATAGAGCAAGTGGAGCTGCAGCTAACAAGAGAACCGAAGCCACTGCCACAGCTCGTGCTGAATAAAGAGGTTAAGGACATTTTCTCGTTCAAATATGAAGATTTCGAAATTGTGAACTATGAAGCACATCCACATATTAAAGGAGTAGTAAGTGTATGATTTCTTTAATTGTAGCGATGGACGATAAGCAGGCAATCGGAGTAAATAACCAATTGCCTTGGCATTTACCCGAAGACTTAAAGTATTTCAAGAAGGTGACAACAGGTCACCCAATCGTAATGGGGCGTAAAACGAGAGATTCGATTGGACGAAATTTGCCTAACAGGGAAAATGTGATTTTAACGAGAGACAAAAATTATACTTGTGAAGGCTGTACAGTTCTGTATTCTATCGATGATTTTAAAAAATGGCAGGCGGAAAAGGATGAGGAGATTTTTATCATCGGCGGGTCTGAAATTTTTAAAGAAACAATCGAAATTACTGACAGACTTTACATTACGGAAATTAGCGGCGAATTTGAGGCAGACACTTATTTCCCTGAAATTGACTGGAACGAGTGGCATGTCATAAGTGAAAATAAGGGCATTAGAGATGAAAAGAATGACTATGATTACCGCTTCCTAGTATATGAAAAGAATAAATAACAAAGAAAAAACCAAATCAAAGTTGATTTGGTTTTTTTTATACATAAAATAGGATGCAAAAATACATGAACGAGCTTCCAGCTAACACAAATACATGCCAGATTGCATGGAAGTAAGGGGTTTTCTGAAGCACATAAAATATGCTGCCGATTGTATAAAACAAACCGCCAATAATGAGCAGAATGGCTCCTTCTGTTCCGATAGCATGGAATAAAGGAACGATTGCTGAAACAATCAGCCAGCCCATAATTACGTATAGGATTGTGGAAGCAACAATAAACTTTTTCACAAAATAGCATTTAAATACTATCCCTGCAACGGCAAGTCCCCAAACAATTCCGAATAATGTCCAGCCAAGCGGCCCTCTGATTGCTACAAGTAAAAAGGGCGTGTACGTACCTGCGATAAGCAAATAGATGGCAGAATGATCGAGAATTTCAAAGAAATCCTTCAGCTTTTCATATGTTGTACTGTGCAGAAGAGTCGAGCATAAATACAGGATTACCATAGTGGCTCCAAATATCGTAAAGCTGACGATTCTCCACGGATTATCTGTTTCAGCTGCATACAGAATTAAAAAAACAAGTGCTGGAATGCTTAACAAAAAGCCGATTCCATGTGTTATGCTGTTGGCTATTTCTTCTTTTACAGAAAAATTCATTCCATCACCTCTTCTTTATTCTAAAGGAACAACGATGGAAAAACAAACGAGGACAAAGAAATGAAACAAAAATAGGTCTAGAAACGTATATCCTTTATAAGGAGGCTGGACATTTGATACACTTGAATTTTATATTTTTGCTTATCTTAATTGGAACATTTATACGTTATCTTGTTTATGGAGAATTTGATGCATCATCCATTGTTTTGGCTTCTTTATTTCCCATTACTTCTGTCTTGATGTATATTACCGCAAGCTATTTAGCCAAAAAGGAACAAGCTTATTCCCCGAAATATGACGACAACTGGTCCTTTTATGTGCTGCAAAAATTGCTGCACACACCGAAGCCTCTTTTTAAAGGGAAGGAAAAAAAAGGCGTTTACAAACGCTATTATGTTAAAGGCTGGCATTGGCTTATAGATAGCCTATTGGAGGGCAAATCGCCAATGTATTATTCCTTTTACCTAACTATAGACGACCATAACTACAAAGTAGAGTGGAAGAGGGATAAAATTTTTTCCAACAATGATAAATGGGTTATTTATAAAGATGGCGAGTATTTTGGTGAAGCAGCAACTGACTTTCGATAAAAAAACGCAGTCCAATTAAAAGAATGTATCAAAGCTACATTCGGTATGGAAGAATTGCTTGTCACCTCAAAAACAATAAAAGGGGAGGCTGTATTGCACTGTAATGATAAAGTTGTAGGAACCATAAAGCGCAGCAGCCTGGTAAGCAGTTCGCATATTATCAACATAGATGAAAATTCAGACACTTACATATTGGTATTAGTGCTTTTCCGTATGTATTATAAATGATCATAAAAATGGAGCAATCAGCATTCTGATACCTTTTTGACTATTTAATGTGAAAAAACAAAAAATTTAGAATTATTTTATGGTTTTACCTCTCTGACATGTTATAATGTACAAATTAATGGTGGAAATGAGGGTGTGGATATGGAACAAAATGTAATGAGAAAAATGGTGCAGCTGGAGGATATTCTAATTGCATACCAGCGAATTAAAGACATAGTGGCCCATACTCCTTTACAAAAGAATCATAGGTTGTCAGAGAAATATGATTGTAATATCTATATCAAAAGAGAAGATTTACAGCATGTTCGTTCCTTTAAATTAAGAGGAGCCTTTTATTCTATGGTTATGCAGGAAAAAGAAAAAATGAAAAATGGAGTAGTATGTGCAAGTGCAGGGAATCATGCGCAGGGAGTTGCCTATTCATGCCGGTATTTAGGTGTGCATGGGAAGATTTTTATGCCTGCAACAACACCGAAGCAAAAAGTAACACAAGTAAAAATGTTCGGTAAAAATTATGTCGAGGTTGTTCTAGTAGGAGACACGTTTGACGACTCGTACGAAGAAGCAATCAAATGTGCCACTGGGGAAGAGCGTGCATTTATCCATCCGTTTAATGATGAGCATGTAATTGCAGGTCAAGGAACAGTAGGCATTGAGATTATGAATGACATCGATGAGCCTGTCGATTATGTGTTTGCAAGCATTGGCGGGGGCGGACTAATGGCAGGATTAAGCACTTATATTAAAGGTGTGTCTCCTGGAACGAAAATGATCGGCGTTGAGCCAGCAGGTGCTCCTTCGATGAAGGAGGCTATCTTGCAGCGCCAAGTCGTGACCCTAAGTAAAATTGATAAATTTGTTGACGGTGCTGCCGTCAAGCGTGTTGGCGAAAAAAGCTATGATGTGTGTAAACAGCTGCTCGAGGATATTCTGCTCGTTCCAGAAGGAAAGGTATGCACATCTATTCTCTCTCTTTATAATGAGCACGCTATCGTTGCAGAGCCAGCAGGTGCTCTCCCTGTTGCTGCATTGGATTTATATAGGGACAAGATTAAAGGGAAAAATGTCGTTGTTGTTATCAGCGGAGGCAATAATGATATCGACAGAATGCAGGATATTAAAGAAAGATCCTTATTATATGAAGGACTGCTTTATCACTTTATCGTCAATTTCCCGCAAAGAGCAGGAGCACTAAGGGAATTCCTTGATGAGGTGTTAGGCCCTGATGATGATATAACAAGGTTTGAATACATCAAGAAAAACAATAAGGAAAATGGACCAGCGTTAGTCGGACTGGAGCTTAAGCATAGGGAAGACTATAAAGGGCTTATTGAGAGAATGGACATCAAGGGCTTTGCTTATACAGAGCTTAATAAAGATTCAAATTTATTTAATTTGCTTGTTTAAAAACAACTGGACGATATGAAACATAAGGAACCACTTAAATAACCCCGGTTATTATGCGAATTTCTAACAAATTTTCGTTTAATAGTCGGGGTTATTTATTTGCAGGTTTGTAATTTTTTACAGACGAATGTAAAGCGCACAATCTAAACTACTTTCTATATAGAAAGGTTGTCAGATTAGGATATTACTTGCTAACTATAGGACTATTGTTGTATAATTTATGTTTAAGAAAACGCTTTACAATTGATTAGATTTTTAAAAGGGAAGTGTAAAATGAAAAGAATTAAAATTGTTACTGACTCCACCGTAGATTTGGCAGATGAATTGATTGAAAAATATGAAATTGAAGTGATTCCTTTATCCATAACAATTAATGGGGAAACTTTTTTAGATAGAGTAGATATAGAACCAGCAGAATTTATTCAAAAAATGAAGGAAGCAGGCAATCTTCCGAAAACATCTCAACCACCAGTAGGCTTGTTTTTGGAAACCTACAATAAGCTTAGTGAACAGGGATATGAGATAATTTCTATTCATATGACTGGCGGAATGAGCGGAACAGTTGATTCTGCTCGCAGTGCTGCATCAATTACAGAGGCAGATGTTACTGTATTCGATTCTGAGTTTATTTCCAAAGCCTTATCCTTCCAGGTTATAGAAGCAGCAATATGTGCACAAAATGGCAAAAACAAAGACGAGATCATCGAAAAAATTCAGCATATTAGGAAGCATACGAAGCTATATGTTGTGGTGGATACACTTGAAAACCTGATAAAAGGTGGAAGAATAGGCAAAGGCAAAGCCTTTATCGGTTCACTCTTGAACATAAAGCCGATCGCCTCATTAGAAGAGGGAGTATACAACCCTGTCACAAAAGTGCGAAGCAGAGCGCAAGCTGTTAAGTATTTGGCAAATGCGTTTGCAGAGGATTGCTTAGGAAAAACCATCAAAAGAGTTGGTATTACACATGCAGACAGTCTCGACTATGCCAAAATGCTTCAGGAAGCAATTGAGAAGGTTTCCGGATTTAATAAAATCGAAATAGATTTTACTACACCAGTTATAAGTACACACACAGGACCTGGAGCATTGGGATTCAGTTACTACGCTGAATAGACTGAAAATTTTTAAGTTTTGCAGAAAAAGGAAATGCTGGCAATTACTTAAAGCTAAAGTCAAGCGCCAGTTAAGTGAAGTATTCATACTTTGAATTTTGATGTTTTAGCACCTCACAGGTGAAATTCTCCAGAAACGTTCATATAGATGGAGCTTTTCTCCGCAGAAGGCTTTCGGAAATTATCAAGTTAAAAAAATCGTCATCAAACGCAGAAAAAAAGTTTGTCGACAGACTGAGAGATTGATACTATATCAATCTCTTTTTTGTTGTTTCATAGGACTGTGACATGCTTTTAGAACATATATTGTAGTGGGGAAGCGATAAAGGGGGAGTTATTAAATGGCGTATTTTGGTTCGAAGGGCTGGTATGTTAGCCGTCTGAAAGAATTGGGAATAAGCAGACATCCACAAGAACAAAGGAAGCTTGAATTATACAAAACATATATTTTAAGGAATTTATATCAGGAGCAGCTCGAAAAAATAAAAGGCAATGTTTAGTGTTATAGACGTAGTTAAACGTCAACCCGCCTTGAAAAAAAGTTAGCGAAATAAGAGGGAATTAGTGTGAATCTGTCGAATTCTTTTAGTTATATTTCTAGAAAAGGAATAAAAAGGATTTGGTGGATATGATGATAAAAAAAATGAAGCAAATTCCTCTATTAAATAAAATTCAATTATTCTCTTTCTGTATGCCTTTATTTCTTTTAGCGTGTGCTGCTATAGCCATATTTGCTATTTTTTCCTACGAATGGAAGGAAGACTTGACTTATCGTGCTGACAGTCTGTTAAAGACTGCAGGATATCAGCTAACGAATGCTGAAGAAAGCAGCACGATAAGTAATCAAGATAAGGAAATGCTTACATCCTTGCTAACAATACAGCAAGAAACGGTAACTAATACATATATTTGCTTATATGATGAATCCTCTGCATGCCAGGAGTGGTCTGTAATTCATCAGGACGGCACATATTCAACTGTAAGCAGTACGGCTTTACAGAAAATATATTATCAAATTGGGAGAAAAGGCGTTTCAAACAACAGTGCTGATTTCCTTGGCTTTTATAAGGAAAACAGCAGCTATTTTTATACTGCCTTCATACCTTTAACTGATGAGGATGACAATATTGTCGGTGGAATTGGTATGGATATAGCTGCAGATAATCTGTTCCATCATATTCACAAGCTACTTGCTGCTATCATTACTATATTTGTTGTGACTGCATTCCTTTTGTTTTTCTATACGAAAATAACAATAAGTAAATACCTCCTTCCATTAAAGGAGGTTATTTGGGGACTGCAGGAGATCAGCAGTGGCAATTTAGAGGTAGAGCTTACCAGCCATGGTGCTTCTGATATTAGAATGATAAGTGAGAGCCTTAACGAGATGGTTAGAAAACTCGCTATGCTTTTTACAAGACTGTCTAAAACCTCCAAAGAATTGGGTACTTTATCTCGTGATATCGAATTGAATTCTGTGGAAGAGGCACTGAATGAAATGGATAATATTATGAACTACACGAAAATCCATCGGGAGCTGCAGCGTGCAGAAAAAATGAATGCAATCGGTCAACTTGCAGCATCTGTTGCACATGAAATTAGAAATCCCATGACGGTTGTAAAAGGTTTTCTGCAAATATTCTTGGCAAAGGAGCATATAAGCGAAGAAGAGCGAATGTACATTAAGCTGATGATTGAAGAAATGAATCGGGCTGAGACAATTATCAACGATTATTTATCCTTGGCTAAGCCTGGAATTGAGCAAACAGAAAAAATTGATGGTCAAGATATGATAATAAAGGTGATTGATCTTATGTACTCCTATGCCATGATGTCGAAAAGTATTACATTTGAACGGGATATCCAGCAAGTATTTTTACGTGCAAACAGGAGTGAACTAAAGCAGGTATTAATCAATATCGTTAAAAATGGGATTGAATCCATGCAGCAAGGCGGAGTATTAAGTGTTTATCTATACACAAAAGAAGGGTATGGAATATTTGAAATAACGGACACTGGTATTGGGATGACAGAGGAAGAATTAAGCAGACTTGGCACCGCCTTTTATTCCTTAAAGGAAAAAGGCACAGGCATGGGATTAATGGTCAGCTACCAAATGATTGAACAGATGAAAGGCAAAATAGAAGTGGAAAGTAAAAAAGGCAAGGGAACAACATTTAAAGTATTTATCCCACTTTATTAAATAAGGAAAAAACTTTATCAGCACTATTACATGCTTATAACATTATTGCATTTGTTTAGATTGCTATAAGGGCCTAATGAATAGGTCTTTTTTAAATAAAACAAGGACGAGTAGAAAAGATTCTCGTATAGTTTTCCTGAATCTGTAGAAGGATAAAAATGTAAAAAATATTCAACTGTCGATATGTTATAATGATTAAAAATGGAATAAAGGTAGGTGTATATAAATGAGACCATTTACCTTAATAATTTCTATTATTACGCTTTTATTGCTTTCTTCTTGTGGCAACAATACCTCTTTTCAAAAAAACAATGGAAAAGAAACTGTTTTGGCCATGAAGCAGGAAGTCCCTGAGAGCTTTGTTTCGGAGGAATTAAATGTTGTCGCTGCAGGTGATTCCTTAACACAAGGGGTCGGTGACAGTACTGGTACAGGAGGCTATGTCCCTTATTTACAGAAATTATTTCAACAAGAACAGGGAATAGGAACCGTAACCATTAACAATTATGGTGTTAAAGGCAACAGGACGGACCAGCTTTTGAAAAAAATTAAATCTGCCGAAGTGAAGCAGTCCATTAGTGATGCTGATATGGTTATATTAACAATCGGTGGAAATGATATAATGAAGGTTGTTAGGGACCATATCTCGAATTTGCAGCTTGATGATTTTACACCACAGATGAAAACCTTCGAAACAAATCTTTATAATGTTCTGAGAGAAATTCGCAAAGACAATCAACAGGCAGCGATTGTTCTTGTTGGGGTATATAATCCTTTCACAAAGTGGTTTGCAGATGTGGATGAGATGAATGATATTGTGACAGAATGGAATAGGACTGGGGAAAACATACTTACCCTTTATGACAATACGTATTTTGTCCCAATTGAACAAATCTTTTCCGATACTACGGAAAACTTATTGTATACGGACTATTTTCACCCGAATGATAAGGGCTATAAGTTGATTGCTGATGAAATATACACGAAAGTTAAAGAAAATGCCATTGGGGAAATTTTGGCGACAAAGCGCATGAATAGAGAAGACAGAGGAGAATGAGTTTGTTTAAGAAAAAATGGAAAGCAGCATTTTTACTATTAGCAGGCATCAATATTGTTATACTGCTTGCACTTGTCCTGCTGATATTTTTACCTGCTGACAGGTCAACTTCGGACAGTGCGGATGCAGGAAATGAGGAGGTTATCCCATTTCAGGTCACAACGAATAAGGAAGACTTGACGTTGCTCATCAACAGCTACTTGGAGAAGGAAGGCTTAAATGGACCTGTCCATTATGAGGTTAACTTATCAGATGAAGTAGAGCTTTTCGGTTATTTACCGATCTTTAACAGTGATATTGAAATGAAACTGACATTTGAACCAATCCCGCTTGAAAATGGAGATATCACATTAAAGCAAAAATCAATAAGTATTGGGCAGCTGTCCTTACCAGTGTCTTATGTTATGAAATTTATTGAAAATCAATATAAGCTGCCAACTTGGGTTAATATAAATCCAGACGATGAGACAATTGATGTACATCTAACAAATATGAAAATTGGGGACGGCATGAGTGCGGAAGTAAAGGAATTTGATCTTGAAAATGATCGTATTCAGTTTAATCTGCTCCTTCCTGTTACGGAATAAATGTAAATACTTAAAAAAAGGGCAGAATGAAATTTCTGCCTTTTTTATATGGAAATCAGTAGTATTTCGGCACTTACATCCGCTGAGGTACCCTCTAGAATAAGGGCTGAATAAGCTTTGTTTTCTTTTAATGGGAGCGGAGGAAAGCTTGCGAGTTTGCCGTTTGTTTCCGCATCCTTTGCTTCTAAGTAGACAGTCATAGGGTAAAGCCCGAGATAGGAAGTGGCCGCCTTCAAATGTAAATTGGGGAAAACGACATCGCCCTTTTGAACGGCAATATTTAATGCAGACATTTTGGGATGGAGATGAATGATGCGCAGCTTTGTTTCAGATGGATGAACAAATGGGTCTTCTTGGAAGGTATAAAGCTTTAAGTAATTGTTTGCTGATTCTAAAAATGTAATGGTATGAAAAATATTGCTCTCAACAAGAATTTTTTGGCTGCAAAGGGAATCAACCATTGCGCCTGTTTCATATATATCAACCTGATAGCGGCCGACTGGCAATGTCATTTCATTTGTAACCGATTTAAAGGCAACCTCTTTAAACAGCTTTACTCCATTGATATAAATATCAACAACGGGCTTTTGTGCAGCAGTATGGATGAACCTTAGTTTTCCGTACTCTGTTTGCCTGTCTAAATCTGTAGTTATGGAGTTTTGCGGCAAAGCTTTTCTAAGAACCTCGAGATGCTTTTGATAATAATAGATATGGAGGTCTGGATTAGTATATTTATAATAATCACTTAGCATATTGTACATTCCGGCTTCCTGGAAGGAATAGCTGTCCCCTTGTTTTTGCATGGTTTTCACTCCTGTTTCCTAAAAGATGATAACAGTTTATGCATGCATTTAGATACAGTGCCTATTTAAAAATAATCTTAAAAAGGTAAATTTTATGTACAAATTAGAAAGGATGGAATATAATAGATATTAACTACAACGGAAAGGGTGATGACGATGAAAACAACAATCTGTGTAAATAAGGCAATTGTATTCATCGTACAGCCCACTGCATACTTGCTCCATTAGTATGTATCTTTTATCCTGCATATTTAATGCATGAGAAAACCATGGGCTGTACGTCGCTTATGGTTTTTTATTATGCTTAAAAACGGAGGATATACAAATGGATTTGAATAAAATTGGGTTTAATGAAAATATAAACAATGCTTTAGCACAATTAAACAAGGCAGGTCTCATTGCAGGGCGGGTTGCTTTAGAACATAAGAGACTTTATCGAGTATATACGGAAATTGGAGAATTATTGTGTGAGGTTTCAGGAAAACTGTCCTTTGATGCTGTTGGCAGAGATGATTATCCTGCTGTAGGCGATTGGGTGGCTGTATTGCCTCGCGAAGGCGAAGGGAAAGGGACCATCAATTCCGTTCTTCCACGGAAAAGTAAGTTTTCCAGGAAAGCAGCAGGAATGACAACAGAGGAGCAAATTGTCGCCGCAAATGTCGATACTATTTTTCTTGTCAATTCCCTAAATGAGGATTTGAATTTACGCAGAATAGAAAGATACTTGACGCTGACATGGGAAAGCGGAGCGAATCCAGTGATCCTGCTAACGAAATCGGAGCTTGCTGACAAGGTGGCAGACAAAATTGCCAGTGTGGAATCCATTGCATTTGGTGTTCCAGTAATCGCCATAAGTGTTCATGAAAAACAGGGACTTGACTCCTTAAATGATTATTTGCTTCCGCAAAAAACAATTGCATTATTAGGCTCCTCAGGTGTTGGAAAGTCAACGTTGACTAATTATTTACTTGGTTATGAAAAGCAGTTAGTACAAAACATTAGAGAGGACGATGATAAGGGGCGCCATACAACGACATATCGAGAAATGGTTGTGCTGCCTAATGGCTGTGTTCTGATTGATACACCAGGAATGAGAGAGCTTCAGCTTTGGAACAGTAATTCAGGCATATCAGAAAGCTTTACAGATGTCGAGCAGCTTGCAACAGAATGCCGATTCAGAGACTGCAGCCATCTAGGTGAAGCAGGTTGTGCTGTTAAGCAGGCGGTAGAGGACGGAAGATTGGAAGAGGCACGTCTCAACAGCTATTTCAAGATGAACAGAGAGCTCGCCTATTTGGAAAGAAGGCAAAGCAAAAAAGCACAGGCAGATGAAAAGAAGAAGTGGAAAAGTATTCACAAAGCGATAAAAGCAAAGCATAAATAAGCAGAGTAAGGGAGTGCAATCTATGCACTCCCTTTATATTTTTTTGAATGCTAACATTTTTGAGCCGTCTTTTTGCATATTTTAGCGAATTTGTTTAAGCTAAATAAAAGATGTGTTACTACACCCCCATTGGGGAATATAAAAAGATATGAAATATGAAAGGAATAGAGGTGCATCGTATGGAAAAACAATACGAAAAAGCAACATTTGCCGGGGGCTGTTTCTGGTGTATGGTTAAGCCTTTTGATCAACAGCCTGGAATTATTTCAGTCGTTTCAGGCTATACAGGTGGACATAAGGAGAATCCTACTTATAAGGAGGTCTGTTCTGAGACAACAGGTCATTATGAGGCAGTCCAGATTACGTACGATCCTTCCCTGTTTCCTTACGAAAAGCTCCTTGAACTCTATTGGCAGCAAATCGATCCGACAGATCCAGGCGGCCAGTTTTTTGACAGAGGCTTGTCTTATCAAACTGCGATATTCTATCATAATGAAGAACAGAAAAAATTAGCAGAGGAATCAAAAAAAGCTTTAGGAGAAAGCGGCAAATTCAATAAGCCGATTGCGACAAAGATTATTCCAGCAACTGCTTTTTATGATGCGGAAGAATATCATCAAGATTATTATAAGAAAAATTCCCTGCATTATAATGCCTATCATGTAGGGTCAGGCAGAGCCGCGTTTATTAAGAATAACTGGGGGGATAAGCATGAATAAAAATGAATTGAAAGAAAAACTAACACCAATTCAATATGAAGTTACACAAAACAACGGAACAGAACCGCCGTTTCATAATGAGTATTGGAACGAATTTGCGGACGGCATTTATGTAGATGTCATTTCAGGTAAACCATTGTTCAGCTCAAACGACAAATATGATGCAGGCTGCGGTTGGCCTAGCTTCACAAAACCAATCTCAGAAGAGGATCTTGTAGAAAATACAGATACAAGCCATTTCATGGTGAGAACAGAGGTAAGAACAAAGGAAACCGATTCCCATCTTGGCCACGTCTTCAACGATGGACCACATCCAACAGGATTACGATATTGCATGAATTCTGCATCACTTCGTTTCGTTAGAAAAGAAGACCTAGAAGCAGAAGGCTATGGCAAGTATAAAGTTTTGTTTGATGAAGATTGATGATAAGACAAAAGGCAATCCTTCTATCTAGGATTGCCTTTTTTTAGTTATCTTGCACGATAATCGATGAGATCTGTACCCTGTGAAAACCGGAAGTATTATGTGACGAAGATTTACCCTTCATACGAAACGACACGGTGTGCTTGCTGTCAGAAAGCCCGCCGGCAATATAAAGGGACCGAGGCTTTTTGAAGGGCCACCATGTCGAAATGCTTGTGACAAACTCGTCATCAATATAAACATCCACCAAGCCTCCTAAAGGACTTCTTATCATATTTGCCCCAAGATACGTGCCTGTAAAGGTAAAGTCAATGCTAGCTCCTTTTTCATCAGAAGTATAATAGCCGTCCCTTTTAATAAAGGAACTGTCTTTAAATTGATACTCGTTTTTTGTTTCCATGTTGATTGCCTTTGCAGCAAATTCATTTTTTGGAATATCGGTGCTTTTATTCCCTTTTTGTATTCTTGTTTCTAAATACTGATAAATATAATCGCTATAGAGCTGATAGCCATCGTCATTTGGATGGACTAGATCTTTTGTTAAACGTTTCATGCTCTTACCCGATTCATTAAACGGAATTCTCATATCGAGATTTAACGCATTTAACTCCTTTGATACTTCCGCAATTGTATCGGCAAAGTTTTCATTGTCTAAGCTGCTTTCTGTTAGTGTAATAATTTCTGCAGTCGGGTATTTCTCCTTTACTTGCAGAAGTAGCTGGCTGTAAAAGGTGTAGAATACTTCCTTATTCATATATTTACGATCATTTTCACCGAATACGATAAAAACAAGATCAATATTCTGAAGGGAGGAATTTCTGAATTTATATAAGCCTTCAAAAGCTGTAGCCCCGCTTTGTACAAGCATATTTCTCTGCATTGGTGTGCCATGCTGTTCAAACACGGACTGCTCTAACAAGTAAAACCATTTTGTTTGATCCTTGCTCGCACCAGACCCTCTACCGATACTGTCTCCAATTATTAAATAAGATATTGGCTCACTTGATCTGATTTTGTCAAATGCATTTTTGGATGTGGAGCTTGTTTGATTTGGTTGATAGAGGCAATACAATAAAACGAAAGCTAATCCAATTACGGAGCTGATTAAAAGAGTATAGGTTTTGTTTTTCATAGGATTAACTGTACGTCCCTTCTGATTTTTTGCATGGTTTATTATATCCTAAAGAATCTTCATTAAACATAAAGAATAATACTTTATAGCTTTATAGAATACTAATTATCTTTTATTGGTGAATAATGCTTGCACCATTATTTCATGTTATGTATAGTATACGTTATATCATTTCGGATAAGGAAGATGCACGATGACAAAATCTTTTTACCATTTTTTAATGAAATTCCGACATCCCGAGCCAAAGGACGCTATCAGCATATTTGCAAATCATGCTTATTTAGATCACAGTTTTCCTAAAAACAGCTTTGACTATGATGAAGTGAGCAATTATTTGGAGCTTAATGGCCATTATTTAGACAGTATGAGAATCTTTGATGAAGCATGGGAGACCTATTTATTTCAAGAAGAGAAGGAAACACGCTATTAGCATTTTGCAGTGGTTACTGCAAAATGCTTTTTTTGTTTAGGACCTTGTAAGCGGCTTTTACATAATGAGTATTCTAAAATAGTTTGTCAGCTACATATATTGGATTAAACAAAAACATCCAATTCTAACTGACATGTTTATTTTAAAAAAAACGCGTGGAAATAGGGTGGAGCATTGTCGATTAGCAAGTGAGATGCATATATTATTTCAAGAAAAGATAACAGAGAACAAAAAAAGGATGAAGATGAGATGTTGATTGATGAAAGGCTGTGTTGTTTCATTTAATCCCCCGCCGTAAACGTTCAAGTCTTTAAGCATGACTGTGGGGGTGTATCGCCACACAAGTGGCCAAAATAATCGCACAATCTGTTTAGAGAGGACTTTTAACTATGGGAAATCGAAAAAAACCGAAATTTAAAATTGGTGATACGGTTGTCATCACCATATACGGTACTGTCGGAAAAATCACGGACGTAAAGTGGCTTGATGACATGCATGTCTATGAGGTTAATAAAAGCGAGGGCCTGTACTTAGAATCCAGCCTGCAAATGCTTTCCGAATTTGAAGGAGAACTGATGGATACAGAAAAAATAGACATTGAATATCGCTACTTTATAGGTGATCTCGTCAAAGTGAAAGGCTATGGCTCTAACCTCTTTAAAATTATGGGCTTCCGAACGGAAATATGGCGTTACAAGTCAGATGCATGGGAAGACATCATTTACGAGTTGTCTAGGGTAAGTGATGGAGATTGGCTTGAAGCTGGTGAAGAGGAGCTGACATTAGTAGCAGACGCAGAAAATGCCGATAGTTTCATTCAGAAATTAGGACTTTTGTATATAATGGATAAAAAGAAGAAACCTGTTAATCTGCAAAAACCAAATAGCTCTTACCGAAAAACGGAAAAAGAGCTGCTGGAAAGCACGAAGGAAAAACAGGAATTAATCAATGGTTTACTTGATATTTACAATGATTATCATATACTACATGAGTTATTTCATGACACTGAGTATGAACAGGCGATGAGGCTAACAATACGAAAGCTGAAGCAGCTGAGCAGCAAGGATGATAAGTCTGCATTATAATAATGGAATTACAAGATTAAATAGAGAAAATATGGAATACATCCAAACACTAATAGAGAAAACAAAACTTGAAGCCATTTGTCAAATATTCTTAAGATATTACTATTATCCTCATTAACATCTTCTTTCACTACTGCGACTAAATGCTGCAACTTTTTCATGATAATTTTCCCCCTGAAATCTCGGATTATAGTAATGTTTTCTTGTTATTAGTAATGAATATGAGCATGACCATCTAAACATGTCTCTTTTTACTTGAAAAATATTTTAATTTATCACATAATTTGTACAAATGCCTTGCATTTTTTATGCATTGTCACATATATTCTTACTAAAGGGGGCGATATGCTTGAAAGAGATTGATGTAATAATAGATACGGAGGAAATTGCTGAGTTTTTCTTTCGTGAGCTATTAAAAAGGGGATACGTTCCCACTGAAGAAGAGATGGATGAATTGGCTGACATCACGTTTGAATATTTGCTTGAAAAATGCATTATTGATGAAGAATTGGATGACTAGCTTGCAATGTAAGTTTGTAAAAGACAGTTAATTATATAAAGAAGTAGCAATGCATATGGCAGGAGAATACTCTTGCCATTTTTTTTATGGAGAAAATGATTAGTAATCTTGAAACCTTTTTGTTATTTACGCGTAAATCAAATTAATAAATTAAAATTGGGGTAACAGGAGGAAAAGGAATGTCTATATTTAAAAAGGCGTTGGCAAGTGTTGGGGTAGGTGCTGCTAAAATTGATGCAGTGCTGGATAAGAGGGATTATATGCCGGGTGAAAGGCTAGAGGGAGAAATAAATATTGTTGGCGGTAATGTGGAGCAGAATATTGAAGCGATTTATGTAAGACTGTATACAGAATATGAAGTGGAACATGATGATAAAAAAGAAACACGCACCGCTCTGATAGGTGAATTTTTGGCAGCAGGCGCCTTCACGATAAATATTAAGGAAAAGAAGGTAATTCCATTTTCTGGTACTCTTCCATATGATATTCCTTATTCCATAGGCAAAACAAAAGTATGGATTTCAACAGGTCTTGATATTAAGCAAGCCATTGATCCGAGCGATGTAGATCCGATTAATATTATTCCATCTCCGCTTGCTGATGAAGTGTTTCGTGCATTTCAAGAATTAGGCTTTAAAATGAAAAGTGGTGTTTGCAAGGAGGCAGGCCGGCGGCATCAACTGAGACTGCCATTTGTACAGGAATTTGAATTCATCCCATATGCAGGAGACTTTCGAGGGAAGCTGGATGAAGTGGAGCTTGTGATTTTGTCAACTGGTGAAAATGTAATGGAAGTTATGCTGCAAATTGACAGGAAAGCGCGTGGACTTTCTGGATTATTCGCAGAAGCTCTTGATATGGATGAAAGCTATGTATCATTAAGCATTCACAAACATGAGTTGCCAGGACTAAAGAATACACTTTACCAATTGATTAATAAATATGCCTAAAAACCTTCAAGCGTGTACCCTTTTGGCACACGCTTTTTATTTACCTTAGTTCTTTCTTTCTCTTGCAGACATTTCCTTACCATGTGCTTCTTGTTCGGCTATTATAGCCTCTTTTGGTATATGATTATTCTTTTTAGGAGAGTTAATTCGATTGCGATGCTTTTTTCCCATAATATTATATGTCTCCTTACGTGTCTGTTTTTAGAATATTATCATTGATAAGCATGTTTTCCAAAACCTATGGAAAACCTAAAGTTAGTATTGCCGATTAAAGATTTGTTATCCTGCAATTAATTGTATTTAACCTAAAACTAGAATATGATATAGTACAAATAGTGATTGTTTAAGGTATGGAAATGATTCCTATTATTATTTAAAAGAATGTTCTTAAAATTTGGAGGTACAAAAAAATGAGTGTACATATTGGAGCAAAAGAAAATGAAATCGCTGAAACGGTTCTTCTGCCTGGAGATCCTTTGAGAGCAAAATATATTGCAGAAACCTTTTTAGAAAATGCGGTTTGCTATAACGAAGTCCGAAACATGTTTGGATATACTGGTACATATAAAGGCAAAAGAATCTCTGTACAAGGGACAGGCATGGGAGCACCATCCATTGCCATTTATGTTAATGAATTAATGAATAGCTATAATGTCCAAAACCTAATAAGAGTTGGTACTTGCGGAGCAATCCAACAGGATGTAAAGGTGCGTGACGTTATCCTTGCTATGAGTGCATCAACTGATTCGCAAATGAATCGCCTAACGTTCGGCGGGGTTGATTATGCACCGACAGCTAATTTTGACCTGCTTAAAAAAGCGTATGATGCAGGCATTGAGAAGGGGCTTTCCTTAAAGGTTGGAAACGTATTTACAGCAGATAGCTTCTATAATGATAACTCTGAACTGGAAAAATGGGCGAAATATCAGATTCTTGCTATTGAGATGGAATCAGCAGCACTATATACACTAGCAGCAAAATTCAATCGTAAAGCATTGTCTGTACTTACTGTGAGCGATCATGTACTGACTGGTGAAGAAACAACTGCTGAAGAAAGACAGACAACTTTTAATGAAATGATTGAAGTATCACTTGAAGCAGCAATAAAGTAACATAAGCGTAACTAGTAACCTGGAACAAAGTGTAATATGGGGTGTAGAATGAAAAAACTATTGCTGCTGCTGATGCTTACTTTCCTTTTGACAGGATGCAGTAAATTGGATGGCATTACAGATCATATCCCTTTCTTAAACAAAGAAAAGGAATCGGAAGAAACAGCCGTGAATAATAACAATTCAGAACAAACAAACGATCAAGATACTGATGATAGTACAGAAGAGCTTCCATGGACTTTAGAAGCTGCTTTTTTCAATGATATTAAGGTTGTGGATGGCAGGAACATTATCCAAAATCCAACAAATACAGTGTCATTAGTTAACAAAAGCTTTGGTTTGCCAGATGGATACGCACCAGAGGATCTTATCAGGCCAGAAGTTCAGTTTTCCTTTGGTAATCAAGATATAGAGAAAAGCTATATGAGAAAGGAAGCTGCTAATTCTTTAGCTGATATGTTTAATGCTGCCAAAAAGGACGGTGTTATCCTTTATGCAGTATCAGGCTATCGTTCTTATGACCGTCAGACCGTTCTGTATGATGCAGAGATTGAAAAGGTTGGACAGAAGAAAGCGGAGGAAGCAGTTGCATATCCTGGTAACAGCGAGCACCAGACAGGTTTAGCCATGGATATATCTGCTAAAAGTGTTGATTTCCTGCTTACAGAGGACTTCGAGGCTACGAAGGAAGGCAAATGGCTGAAAGATAATGCACATCTTTATGGGTATATTCTGCGTTATCCGAAAGGAAAAGAGGATATTACAAAATATAAATTTGAGCCATGGCATTTCCGCTATGTCGGCGAAAAATCTGCAAACGATATATATGAAAACGGTTGGACATTAGAAGAATATTTTGACCAAGTTAGAAAAATCTAAGTAATAAATAAAATTATTTGTTCAAAATTTATTCATAATTATGTCATGATTTAAACCAATTTTTTTGATACTGTTGAGTATAAAAGGCATGTATCGCGGTGCCTAAAGGGCAAATGAAAGTGGTGAATTATTTGGAGAATGAAAACAATGTAAATGAAGAAAAGGAAAAAGAAGCAAGCGATAAAGATTCCAGCTTTATCCGCATTAAGAAATTTCACTTTGTTATGCTTATCTTCTTTACTGTTATATTGGCAGCCGGTATTACAACGGTTGCTCTGGCATTTGGTGAGGAGCCGGCCGTAACAGTAGGCACAGATCGAAGCGAATTTTCAAAGCTCTATTCAGCATATGATACTATTAAGGATAAATATTATCAGGATGTAGAAACAGAAGACCTCGTCAATGGAGCGATTGACGGCATGTTTACAGCACTAGATGATCCATATTCCGATTATATGAACCAAGAGGAAGCAACAAGTTTTAATGAAAGTATATCCTCTTCCTTTGAAGGAATCGGAGCAGAGATTCAGGAAAAGGATGACAGTATCATTGTTGTATCACCAATTAAAGGCTCACCAGCAGAAAAAGCAGGAATCAAGCCAAATGATAAAATTTTGAGTGTTGATGACAAGACCTTACAAGGGATGAGTTCATCTGAAGCAGTCCTACTTATCAGAGGTAAAAAAGGAACAACAGTCAGCCTTGAGATTGAAAGACCTGGAGTGGAAGATACTTTAAAAATTGATATTGTCAGAGATACAATTCCAATTGATACAGTTTACGGGGAATTACGTAAGGACGGTATTGCTGAAATACAAATCACGAGCTTCTCCGCAGATACAGCTCAAGAGCTTACAGATAAACTGAATGAGTTCAAGGAAAAAGGAATGAAAGGGATTGTACTTGACTTGAGACAAAATCCAGGCGGATTATTAACGCAAGTACAAGCAATTGCCAATTTGTTTGTTCCAGACGGAAAGGTGATTTTCCAAGTCGAGCATAAAAATGGAAAAATCGAACAAGTCGCATCAGACAATGAAAATTCCAATACATTACCATTAGTCGTATTGATTGATGAAGGTAGTGCTTCAGCCTCTGAAATACTTGCTGGGGCAGTTAATCAATCTGCAGACGTTCCATTAGTTGGTGTGAAATCCTTTGGTAAAGGAACAGTTCAAAGTGCAATAGAACTATCTGATGGAAGTAACATCAAGTTTACAACAGATAAATGGCTGACACCGAATGGCAGCTGGATTCATGAAAAAGGGATTGAGCCAACGTATAAGGTGGAGCTTCCAAGCTATGCGAAGCTGACAGTTATTAACCCAGATACAAAGCTTAAGCTTGATTCAAATTCCAATGAAGTGAAAACAGCGCAAGAAATGCTGAATGCCCTTGGATATAAGGTCGACAACGCAAACGGCTATTTCGATGAGAGCACAGAAGAAGCAACTAAGGAATTCCAAGAGAAGGAAAAGTTAAAGGTTGACGGTGTTATCACTGGAGATACGACAACAAAGCTTATGGAAAAACTTAGTGAAAAGATTCAAAAAAACGATACACAAATGAATAAAGCGATTGAAATACTGCAAGAAAAATTGAAAAAGTAACAAATGGAAGGAGCGGCACTCTATTTGCCCTCCTTTTTCCATGTCTGCTTTATGAAAAGAAAGGATTAGGGGGATAAAGATGAAAAAAACAGAAGTGTATATATTGTCAGGGTTTTTAGGCAGCGGTAAAACAACTTTGTTAAAAGAATTGCTTTTACATGAAAAAGCAGAAGGAAGAAAAGTGGCAGTTCTCATGAATGAATTTGGAGATATCTCAATTGATTCAAACGAAGTCGATGAAGATATCCCATTAAAGGAGCTGTTAGGAGGCTGTGTTTGCTGCACCATCCAGGATAAGCTGGAAGGCCAGCTCCAATCCTTGCTGATTGAGGAAAAACCTGATGTAATCTACTTAGAGACAACTGGAGCGGCACATCCGGTTGAAACGATGGATAGTATCCTTTCTCCATATTTCGCAGATAGGCTATGCATGAAAGGGATTATTACCGTAGTTGATGGCAAGCTTTGGCTTGATCGTAAGAAAATGAGTCCAAGCGTGCAGCAGCTGCTAATTGAACAGGTTCGGCACGGGAATATGCTGTTAATTAATAAACAGGACCAACTGACAGAGGAAGAAAAAGCAAGGATTACATTTGAGCTTCAAAGTATAAATCCACAGGCCTTTACGTTATTAACAAGCTATTCAAAGCTGCCTTTTCAAAGGTTAAAGGGCATGGTAATGCAGTTTGCAAATGATACTGTTAAAACAACGATTCAAACATTACAGCTAAGTTCTTTTGTTTATCCATTTCAGCATACTATTTCGGCCGAGAAATTTGAGGCATTCTTAAAAGAATTGCCTGATACCATTTACCGTATTAAAGGATATATACAATTCCATCAAAATAAGTATCCTGACCTTTTCCAATATTCTTATGGAATGCCTTTAATGATGAGAGAAGACATGAAAATGCCGTTAAATTTAGTGTTTATCGGTGAAGATGTAAACTGGAAGGAAATGAAGGACAAGTTGGATATGCTTTAACAGTCAGGGTTTCCAGCTATATCCAGAATGGAACCTTCGTAAAAAGGGCAAACTTTCTTTAGTTAAAGGAAAGAGGAGGATAATCTTGTTCAAGAAGCGAAAGTTTATTCCTTGTTTTGCACTTTTGGTTAGCTTGTTTTGTATATCAACGGCAAATGCCGCACCAATGGAAAGCATTTCACCTAAATATGGTATCCAACTGCTTGAATGGAAGGATGCAGATGTAATTATTCCTCGCTACAGCAAGTTTTCTATCTATGATGTCGAAACAGGCAAAGTATTTCAAGTCCAGCGGCGGGCAGGTTCTCAGCATGCAGATGTCCAGCCTTTAACCACCGCGGATACCGAGATTATGAAGGGAATTTATAATGGCAAATGGAGCTGGAAGCGACGGGCGATATTTGTTTTACAGGATCAATATATTCTCGCCGCATCTATGCATGGTATGCCACATGGAGCAGGATCATTAGCTAATAAATTTCCGGGCCATTTTTGTGTGCATTTCTTAGGAAGCACTACACATAAGACGGATAATATGGATCTTTCCCATAAATTGATGGTATATAAAGCAGCAGGCATTCTGAAACAGGAGCTGGATAAACAAAATCCAAATGAGACAGTACAATCGTTTGTAGCTGGAATGAAAGAACAGGATAATACAATCCTTAACCATTTAAGCTCCAAAAAGATTGATTGGAAAAAGGCTTTGGCGAATGTTGAAAATGTTAAGCTGTTAAGGGTAGAAGAAGTGGAAGCAAAGGATTATCTATCCAAAACCTCTATACACATAACAATAGAGTGGCAGCTGTATATCCAAAACGAAAAGAGAAAAAGTGAGAGTAAGACACTAACGCTTGTTAGAAGCTCACCGCTTGATCCATGGAAGGTCCTAACTGACGATGGGTTAATGCCATTATGAGTTAAAAAAGAGGCTGGGACAAAACAAAAGATAGCTTTCTAAACACGAATAATAGAATTGCAACTAAATTTGAAAAATGAAGGTTGTGTCTAAATAGAATGTTGAGTTAAAGTTAGTTCGTTTTATTGCGCGCTCGTCCTCGCGCTTTCCGCGGGGAGGAAGCTTAGCCTCCTCGTCTTCGCCTGCGGGGTCTAAGCCTTTCCTCTATTTCCCTTAGTAGTCGAGTGGCCTCCGCTCCATTCCACTAAAATTTCTAATTTTTTGTATTTAAACTAAAAACAAAAGACCGAACTACTTAATCCATAGTTGATTAAGTAGTTCGGTCTTTACGCTGGTTCACATACTTATGTCCCAGCCTTTTTTTAAGCAACTTTTGGAATGCTAAATGCATTCCTTTTTCATTATTTCATCTCTCCAAATTTGGCGAAAGTCCGTTCTTCATCAATTAAACCACAAGCAGCACATTGGATACGATAATCAGGTCCTTTATATCCCATATGAAAGGGAGAAAGATTTTCTGCTGTGTATTCTTCTACTATGTCCCCTGTTTGTGGGTCTAATTTTACTGATTGAGGCACTTGCTGAATGATATTAAAGCGACTCCGATTTGTTCTGCAGTTCGGACAAGCATACGGTGTACTCATGACCAAACTCCCTTCTTTTAAGAATGCATTCTGTTATTACTATTCCATCCTTTGTCCGAATATATACCTGCTAAAAGCCAAGTTTACAAGGCATTTATTGAGATAGTTACAATTATTGCGCTGATGATATGTACGACAAGTTATTGTCATAAATGTTATAAAAACAAGGCTGCTTCCATGCTGTCAATAGTAAAAAAGCTGAATTATATTACTTATATGGATAATTAAGGGATTTTAAATGATTTGCCGATAAATTAGTAAATATAGGAGGAGGCACTGTGAGAGAAGTGATTGATAGCTTGATAGATTGATAATCAGAACAGTTATGAAAGAAGAAGGTGATTATTGGAAGAATCATCCTTAAATATGACAAAAATCGTATGTTATGATTTGTCTGTAAGCAAGCACGAAAACAAGCTTTATATTCAAGGAGGATATAATCAAATGAACAAAAAAGTGATTTTATCAACAGCAGCAGCAGCAGCTCTATTAATGTCTAGTCCATTAATGCAAAAAGCAAATGCAGCATCTAACACTGCTCAAGAATCTACAAAAGTAGTCTATCAATCTTACAATTTAAATGAAGATCAAATAAATGCATTAATAAAACAATTTTCTGGTCGTGTGGACGTTAACAAATTATTAAGTTCATTGGAAGCTAATTCAGCTACTGCAGCAAATAAACAGACAGAAAGCACGAAAGCTCCAGCGAAAACAACAGCAAAAACAAACACTGCAGAAAAGACTACTACTACTACAAACACTGCTAAGCAACAAACTAATACAACTTCTAAACCACAGCAAACAACAACAACAACACAAGTAACTTCCTCTGTCAGTGCGTTTGAAAAGCAAGTTGTTGAATTAACAAATGCAGAAAGAGCAAAAAATGGTCTTCCTGCACTGACACTTGATACAAATTTAAGCAAGGTTGCGAGAGCTAAATCAGAGGATATGAGTAAAAATAATTATTTTGACCATACAAGCCCAACTTACGGAAGTCCTTTTGATATGATGAAGCAATTTGGAATTTCCTATAAAGCAGCAGGTGAAAATATCGCTAAAGGCCAAACAACACCAGAACAAGTTGTAAAAGCATGGATGAACAGCGAAGGACACCGTGCCAATATACTAAGCGATAAGTTTACGCATATCGGTGTAGGCTATGTAGCAAACGGAAATTACTGGACACAGCAATTTATTGGGAAGTAAAAAAGGCACCGTGCTTTACTATGTTATCTCTGAAGAAAACAGAAACAAGATTTTGACCAAAGGTATCATTTCCTTTGGTCTTTTTTTATACGAAAATTTCCGCGGTTTTGAATATTGTTATTTTTACCTATTAGCATATACTTTAGTGGTTTTTTTGGTGAGAAATTTATATAATAGTTTTTCAAATGATTTACTAAAGAAAAGGAAGAAAATAAAATCATGAAAAATAGGAAATAATAAAGAAATACTATTATAGGAGAATTCAGCGTGGAAATTAGACAAGCAACGATAAATGACTTAGAGAAAATCATGAAAATAGCAGCAAAAACAGTAAAGATAATGAATGAAGAGGGTAATGACCAATGGTCGGATAAATATCCTGCTGAAAAGGATTTTAAGGCAGATATTGAAAATAGTGCTTTGTTCGTAGCATTCATGGATGATAAAGTAGTTGGGTCCATTGCCATTGACCGCATTGGCGGGAAGAATTATGACCTAATAGAATGGACATTACCGGATAATAACTATTATGTTATTCACCGACTTATGGTCGATCCGGAAATTCGCGGCGGAGGCATTGCAAGCAAGCTTTTATCTTTTGCCGAAGTTTTCGCAAGAGAAAATGATACATTTTATTTAAAAACTGACACTTATGCCATAAATGAAAAGGCACAGAATCTTTTCTTGAAAAACGGCTTTAACAAGGTTGGAGAGCTGCATTTCCCCGGAAAGGAACGCCCATTCTACTGCTTTGATAAAACCTTTAAGTAATAAAAAAAATCAACTCGTTCAGCCCGAGTTGATTTTTTTATGGCCGAGGGATTTTTACGGATAGTATTCCGTATTTCAGCTCACAGGAAATGTCTTCTTTTATTATAGTATTTGGCAATGTAATTACTTTGTGAAAGCCCCTGTTTTGTCTTTCCTTCAAATAATAAGCGTATTCCTCATGCAGTGTTTTGTATTGTCCAGCTATATGGAGTTCATTACCTACACATTTTATCCCAATGTTTTCTGGCGTGATGCCAGGAAGTTCTAATTCAATGAAGTATTGCCCATCTTTTACATAAAAATCACAGGGCGGAAATTGATTATTGCTTTTTATGCTATTCGCATTACTGAAAAAAGCCTGCTGGCTTGCATCTTGAAAGAGATTATTCCAAAGCTTTTCATTTGTTGGATTTTCATGAAATTGAAAAATTTTTTCGAGGTTTTCGAAAGACATTGTTTTCAAATCCTTCCTTTTAGCTATTGCAATTCTGTCACTTCAATTTCTGAATATTGATTATGATCATTTTTCTGGATCATAATTTCTAAAACGCCTTCCTTATAATTAGCGGTTGAGCCTTTTTTACGAACGAGAGAAGGAAGATTGATAGTATGCTTGCTTTCGAATTCTGGAATGTTCTGAATAACTAATTGGCTTGATGTGTAGTAAACCTTAACTCTTTCCAGCCAAATTTCTTCTTTAATCGGAATGCGTATATAAACATGGTGATGTGTTTCAAACACAACGTAATCAAACTTTTGCTGGTTTGTCCCTTGTTGGTTGTTTGCCATTTGGGACATATTTTTAAACATATCATCACTGTTCATTTTTTGAAGGGATTCTGGCATCATTTTATTCATCATATCTTGAACATAATTTTGGATATCTCCAGGTCTCATTTGGTTCATTTTGTTTTTTGTGTCTTTATTAAAAGGGAATAAATTCCATGGGAACATTGGAAATTCATCCTTTCTTTCATTAGTTGCTGAATTTTTTATATCATATTCAAGTGCACCCAAATCGTGTTAGTTAGGCATGTATTTATTTTCCTTTTTATTATGAGTAGAAGGAACTAGTTATTTTAACCTAATGATGTTAATATAAAAGTACATTTTAGGAAAATTAGGTGCATTTTTTTGGAAACTTACAAAAAGCTGTTAAACAGTCTGTTTTACAATTATATAATTGGTTCATTTCTGGCCGTATTTGGGGTAGGCGGTGCCTTTATGTACACCAGCTTGAAAATTAGCAGCGATGACATGAAAATTCTCGGATTTATTATGATTCTTTCCTTTATATGCATGGTTTGCGCAGAAGGTGCCTTTTTTTATAAGGATTTAAACCCGTTACGAAATGTGCTTAAACTTGGTAAGCGGGATGTAAATAGCCTAGTTGAGGCATATCACCGTTCTAAAAGCTTCCCGTTGTTTTCGGTTAGAAGAATTCTAATCCCCCACTTACTTGGAATGTCTGTTCCGGCAATTATTTGTTCCATTTATTATATTACATCAGGCAAGCTTGAACTGCCGTTCGTGTACATTGTATATGCGACAGTTGCGGCGATTATTGTTGCCATATTGCATGCATTTATTGAATTTTTCCTTACTATACGGACGATGAAGGGAATCACTATTTATATTAAATCTTTAATGCCAAAAAACTTGGTTATTGAAGAGAAGGTGTTTATATCCATTCACAGAAAATTCTTACTTACTGTTGTCAGCATAAGTGTATTACCTTTAGTAATCATTCTGCTTTCAACAAGAGTTAAGTTGATTGATAATGGCAATCTTACAGAATTACCTTATTGGAATTGGGCAATTGTCATATTGTTTATTACACTAGTTTATTCCGTCCTTTCTGCAAGATTTCTGTCTAGAGATATAATAACACCTATCTATCAGCTGAAAAATCTTATGAAAAAGGTTGGTACAAGTCAATTCACCCAGCCAAACAGCGCAGTTTATACAGATGAATTTGCTGAGCTATTTAAAGGTTTCCACAAGATGAATGATTCAATCATTCAGCGTGAAAGGGTTAATAAGGAACTGCTTGACAGCTTTATGATGGTATTGAGTGCCACGCTTGATGCCCGTGATCCATACACGGCAGGTCACTCCACAAGGGTTGCAGGTTATTCAAAGCTAATAGGAGAAAATTTAAAGCTGTCAAAGGAAGAGATGGAATTATTATATAAAACAGCTATTTTACATGATATCGGCAAGATCGGTGTTCCGGATAATGTCCTATTGAAGGAAGGGAAACTGACAGAGGAAGAATTTTCTTACATTAAAGCACATCCAGTTATTGGAGAAAATATCTTAAAGCAGGTACAGCCCCAGGAAGAAATGGCGAGAATTATAGAAGGTGTCAGGTCCCATCATGAAAGATATGATGGCAATGGCTATCCCGATGGACTGCAAGGGGAAGGGATTCCTTACTTTGGCAGAATTCTTGCTGTTGCTGATGCCTTTGATGCAATGACGTCTGACAGGCCATATAGAAAGGGCATGCCTTTTTCAAAAGCGCTGTCCATTTTGCATGAAGGCAAAGAAACACAGTGGGATGGAAAAATGGTAGAAGCCTTCATTGGAAAAATGACAGAAGAGAAGATGGAAAAAGAAATAAGTTAAAAAAGGGAGGATCCATAATTGATCCTCCCTTTTACTATTTTGTTGATAAGGTAATATGCTTCTTTTGGAGAGAATACAGTCTGCTAGATAAGAAGGCTGCACCAGTAGCTAAACCAATGATTAAGCCAATCCAATAACCGAATGGGCCAAAGCTTGTGTAATTAGCAAGCAGATAGCCTGAAGGCAGACCGATTACCCAATAGCTGATTAGCGTCATAATTAAAGTAATGTTAACATCTTTATAACCGCGTAATGCTCCTTGAACTGGTGCCTGGATGGCATCTGACAGCTGGAAGAAAATTGCGTATATAAGGAAGCCAGTTGTAAGCTTAAGTACTTCTGCATCATTCGTATAAATTCCTGCTATTTGTTGGCGGAATGCAAGCAGAATGATGCCGCTCACGAATGCAATAATGACGGCAGTAAATACTCCCATCCAGCTGTATTGTTTGGCATCCTTCAGCCTGTTTGCACCAACTTCAAATCCAACTAGAATCGTCAAAGCAGTTGAAATGCTAAGAGGAACCATATAAAGGAGGGAAGCAAAGTTTATGGCAGATTGATGGGCAGCAATCGTATTCGTATCATAATTACTCATTAATAGTGTAACTGCACTGAAAATGCTTGTCTCAAAAAAGATCGAAAAGCCGATGGGTACACCTATCTTCAGGATCTCTTTCCATTTTTCCCATGAAATACGGTGTATTTTATTGAGCAGCTTAAATCCAGCAAATGGTTGATTATGATAAACAATATGAAGAGCAGTCAGCAGCATATACCAGTATGTAATACTTGTAGCATATCCTGTTCCAACGCCGCCTAACTCAGGAAAAATCCAAATGCCATTAATCAATAAATAATTCAGTACAATATTAACAGGTAATGCAGAAAGGGTGATAAACATCGTCACTTGTGTTTGCCCAAGTGCATCAATAAAGGACCGCAATACAAAATATAAAAAGATTGGTATAATACCTGTGCTAAGTGCGGCCAAATAACGGAAGGCAATGTCTTGGACATCTGCCTCAAGTCCCATTAATTGAAGGATTGGCTTCAAAAAAATAAAACCAAAAACAATTAATAAAACTGCCATGGATAAACTTAAATAGATAGCTTGAATAACAGAAAAGCTTACCTTGGATTCTTCTTTTCTTCCAACCAGCTGTGCGACAATTGGAGGGACAGCAAGTAGTATACCGCTTAATCCAGTATAAATCGGTGTCCATAAGGAGCTGCCAACAGCAACCCCAGCTAAATCTGTAGGGCTGTAATGACCAGACATGGTTGTATCAAAGAAGGTGAGACCAAACATACCTACCTGTGTAACGAGAACAGGCAGTAATATAACTAGCATCTGTTTTAGTTTTTGCTTTGTTGTAAAGGTTTGTTTCATTCTTTTTCCTCTCTTATGTTCAATAACGTTACGATTATATCACAGATAAAAGGAAAATATGGCAAATACAGATTTTTTGCTTATAAAATTACCCGTGGGACATGAGGCGCTTCATTGGCTCTTTGTTGTGCTCCTGTTCAGCACTTTCTAAATAAACAGCACTTTTTGGAACGGAAAATAATACATTTCTCTTTTCCAGAATACTAATAATTTGAAAATTAATGTCCTCTTTTGTTTGTAAATAGCCGAGATAATCAGTTGCCTTTGTAAAGAAATAAATTAATATGTCAGCACTAGTATCACTCATTGACTCAAAAGAAACGAGAATGGTTTCAGGATGTACATCCTGATGATGCTGCAGCAATGCTTTTATGTCTGAAATAGTCATATGTAATTTTTCTGTTTTTGTAAGAATATCTAGCTTTAAGTAAAAGGAGACTTGCCGTTTCCCCATTTTAGACCAATTGATAATCGGTTCGTTGGCAAGAGTCGAATTTGGCACAGTGACGAGGGCTTGAGCGAACGTCCGCACCTTTGTACTGCGGAAGGTAATATCTTCAATCGTGCCTTCTACACTTGGAGTCTTAATCCAGTCACCGATCGTAAACGGCTTTTCTGTAATTAACACAATACCTCCAAAAAGGTTGCTGACCGTTTCCTTTGCTGCAAGGGCAAATGCAAGACCACCTAGACCAAGTCCAGCGATAAAGCCGTTTATATTAAAGCCCCATTCCTGGGCAATAATGCTGAATCCGAACAGGAAGACTAGAGTTTTCAGCATTTTTGTCAAAAAGGGGATAATGATTTTATCAACATTAATATCCAGCTTTGTCATCAGCTTTGGAAATAGCAGTGTTGTTACATTGCACAAATTAAACAAACCCCATGTTAATAATGCGATAAAGCATGAGCGGACAAGGCTTGATTCCCATGCTGCAGATACGGTTTGAAAGGGGAGAAACTGGAAGGCTAACTGCATGCCTATAACTACAAACACCCAGCGCATCGGTTTTTCAAAGGCGACAAGGACAGTGCTTGCTGCATGAATCTTTTTCGATTGGGTATAGGAGAGGACCAATGCAAACAAATGGCCTGTAAACCACTTTCGTAGTAATAGGCTTGTTACAATAACCAGTATTGACAGCAGCAGGCTGGCCCAAATGTTGGTGTCTAAAAAATCACTCATAAATAATACACTCCTTCTAATAAAGTTGTCCTATCTGTACTATATTAGAAGGAGTAAATAAGTATGCCTGCATGAAAAAAGCCTGAAGCATATATGCTTCAAGCTTTCGTATTAAGCCTCCATAAGACCATCTGTCTGGTCTATGGTTGAGCGCATTGTGTATAGAGTGAAAACATCCTTTGGAACTTCAAATAATTCGTAGCTGACTCCGGTTTCTTCCTTGAGCTTTTCTACGATTGTTTTTCTGGTTTCATTGGCATGGACGGCATAAGGGAGCTTTTCTGCTGCTTTAATAGAACGAAGATTATGCTCTCTTATACGCATCAAGATACTGTTAATATTCAATTCAAAGAAGGTTTCCGAAAAAAACAGTTCCTTGGCAATTTTATTGTATCCTTTTCCGTGATATGGCTTGCCAATCCAGGTTCCTAAAAAGCCGATTCCGTCTTGTATATCATACAGATTGATCGTTCCAATCGGGTTATGCCATTCATCAAGAATGGTGCGAGAAATCAGTTCTCCTTTTTCTTCCGCTTCAATTGTTTGTTTTGTGACAAACAAATATTCTTCATAAGATGCTGCCTTTTGGCGAACAAATGGAAACACATCTGGATGCTTCATTAATTCATAAAGAACAGCACAATCTTCCAATTCACGTTTTTTCAGCATAAAAAATACCCTCCTTATACATGAGGGCAGAAAACAACAGAATGACAAATACCGCTCCGCCCTCGAAATTTTTTATCAACTTGTAACTTGTAAAAAATTTCGGGGTGGGAATCGAACCCACTAGAACCGTAAAGGTGGCGCACCATTTGCCTTCCCTATATTTTATTTATTGTTTTCCTGCAATAATTTCGTACTGCTTATATTGTACAAAAAAAATTTTAAAATTCCTATAGGTAAATGTAAGGTTATTGTAAAGTATTTATTTATTTTTTTTGCGGATTTGAAGAAGTATATACGCACCGAGCAATAAGACTGCTGCAATGATAATAGGTGTGATATATGGCTTAGCATATGTCTCGATATTCTCCCAATGATCGCCAAGTCTCATTCCCAGCAATAAAAACAGAACTGTCCATGGAATGATGGCTGCAGTTGTATATAAAGTAAACTGCCCAATCGGCATTCTTGCAAGTCCAGCCGGAATGGAAATAGCATGTCTTACTACAGGAATAAATCGGGCAAGGAAAATCATGCCTGTCCCGTACTTAAGAAACCATTTTTCGGAAGCATCCACATGAGAGCTTTTGATTAAAATGTACTTTCCATATTTGTCAATAAAAGGTCTACCGCCGTAAAGAGCAATCCAATATAAAAATAGCTGGGCAATTGTCCCGCCGATGACACCAGCAAGTAGGGCGCCGAAAAAATTTATATGGCCGGTATGGATTAAATACCCTCCATAGCTTAGCACGATTTCACTTGGAATTACTTCGACCATCAACCCCAATGCTATACCCATATAGCCTAAGGATGATAAAAATTCAAAAATTGTATGTACTAATTCTGACACTTACATCTCTCCCGCGTAATGTAATTATTTGTATTTTCTATAAAGAATAGTCAATCATAAGTATACATGACTAATGGACAAAATTGAAATAAGAAATTAATCTGAGTTTTACCTAGATATTTATAAAAGGAACTGTAAACTATATGCCTTAAATTTCACTTAAAGCGAAAAAAGAGCAAAAAAAACTGAAACATATTAACAATATGCTCGTATATAATAAAGACAAATAATTTAAAACCTATAGAGGGAGGACATAATGACTTATCATAAAGAAGTACACCAAGATGAAAGACTATTTGCAATGCTCATTTATGTATTAAGCTTTTTTACAGCATTTATCGGCCCATTAGTCGTTTATTTAATAAAGAGCGATTCACCATTTGTTAAGTATCATGGCAAAGAATATTTTAATTTCCTTATATCTTATGCTATATACGGAGCCATAAGCTGGTTGCTGGTATTTGTGCTTATCGGTTTTGTTTTAATGCCACTTGTCGGAATTGCAGCATTTGTATTTACGCTTATTGCTGCAATTAGAGCATACGAGGGTGTTGAATACCGAATTCCATTCATTATCCGGATTATAAGATAGTACTAAGTGCAAAAAGACTCGTTCATAAGGAACAGAGTCTTTTTTTGTCTTTTATCGTAATAATCGTTATGATAGATTGGAATGAAGGGAAAAGAAAGAAGGATTGAAAATGAAAGAAAAGGTAGGATTAGTGCTAGAGGGAGGCGGCATGCGAGGTGTGTATACTGCAGGTGCCCTTGAGTGCTTTTTAGAACATGAGGTGTATTTCCCATATGTGATTGGTGTTTCGGCAGGAGCCAGTTATGGAGCATCTTATCTTTCAAAGCAAGCTGGGAGGAATAAAAGAGTTAGTTTGGATTTTGTTACAGATCCCCGCTATATGTCTTGGCGAAACTTTCGGCAAACAGGGCAGTTTTTTGGGATGGATTTCATTTACAATCAAATCCCAAATAAGATGGTCCCATTTGATTATAATGCCTTTTACGAAAATGAAGCAGAATTTAAGATAGGGACAACGGATATCCAAACAGGTGAAAGTGTCTTTTTTGGTAAGCAGGATTATAAAGAGGAGTTGCTGAAGGCATTAGAAGCATCGAGTTCTTTGCCATTTTTGGCACCGATTGTAGATTTTAAAGGTAAAAAGCTGATGGACGGTGGCATTGCTGATCCTATCCCCCTTAAGAAGGCGGTAGAGGATGGTTTCACAAAAAATGTTGTCATTTTGACAAGGAATTATGGTTATCGTAAATCAAAATCGCGGTTTTCCTTTTTCGTGAAACGCAAGTATCCTCAATTTGCCGGATTGCAACAAGCTATGCAAGCAAGATATAAATATTATAATGAAACGCTTGAATATATTGAACAAGAAGAACGGAATGGAAACATACTTGTCATAAGACCACAGGAAAAATTGATTGTCGGACGAATGGAAAGAAATCCTCTAAAGCTCGAAAATTTGTATATGCAAGGCTATCGTGATGCAAAAGCGGCACTTGTACAAATGAAAGAGCATGAATATATGTAAAGATACCAACTCCCAATTGTATACCAATTGGGAGTTGGTTTATGTCCAACTACAAAAGCTATTAATATCCAAGAACCTTCATTTTTCCTATAGCCAAAAATTCTCGCAAAGTTAACGAGACTTTCACTGAGTTCGGTGTTTTAGCTGCAAGAGGATAGGCGCGTATCCCAATTTTTTCAGCGATAGTGATTGCTCTGTATAGGTGGAAATCGCTTGTTGCGATAATGGCTTCCTTTATGTCATATAAGTCTTTACTATTTTGCAGGTTTTCAATTGTGGAAGTAGAGGTATCTTCCATAAGTATCATCTCTTCTGGAACTTTTTTTTCAAGAAGATAGTTTTTGAGTGCAGCAGCCTCTGATATACTTTCGCCCTCCCCTTTGCCGCCAGATACAATAATTTTAGACTGTTTATTATTATTCCAATAAGAGAGGGCTGCATCAGCCCGGTTTTTTAGCACCTTTGATAATGTTTCGCCTTCCACTTTAGCCCCAAGGATAATGATGTAAGGTATTCCGTCTGGTGGTGTGGTAGAGGAGGTTCTTTTCATTTTTATATAGTAAAAGGATGTGCATGCTATCATCACCACAGTAAATGTGAGGATAGCTAATTTTACTTTTTTCAAAAAATATCACTCCAATCAATCATAGATGATAATGGCTGTTAATAGAATATAGAATACTAGATTATGTTTAAAAAATCAGTAAGGAGCCATGTTCGTGATGAATATTGAAAAATACTACAGACAATCAGCAACTGCTTATCTTAACGCAAGCCTTATCAGCTGCCTTCCAGTCATCTTTTTTCTGGTCATGTTTTTAAGTATTAAGCTGAATCGTCTCTTTCTTTTGTTAATCATACCCTTTTGTTTATACAGTATAACAGCATTTGCCTCGTACTTGCTTCAGAAACGGCGATGTGAGAGGCTTGCAAATACTTTCGAAGAGACAAAGGTGAAGTCTCTCCTTCAATCTCGGACAGTTCTTTTGTCTTTTTTGCCAGCCCCATCCTTAAGAATGCTTATATTTGACGGCGAGGGCATCGCACTTGGAGAAATTAGAGATGAAAAATTTGCTTTGTTCAGGTGGTATTTGCCACCATTTTTAGACGGATTATGGTCAAAAAAATATGGTTTCTATAACGGGGAAGATATGCTTCAATATCAATTTACGATGCGAAAACATTCGATAGAGATTCGGAATAGAAAAAATCAGCTTATTAGTAAAATGGATGAAAAGAAAACAGACAAGGCTGTGCAAACTATCTATGTGTATGATGATAAGCAGCTTGTTTTAAAAAGGTCCCTTGCATTTACTGATTATTGCCTTGAAAAAGAAAGCGGCTTAATACTGGCCGATGTAAAAAAAGGCTGGATGCCAAAGGGTTGGCAAAAGCGTTTTTTAGACCCCAACCATCCAGTTGTTTCTATCCATCATTCTGCAGCAGATAAAGATATAATTCATATTTATGCAATTTTGGCAAAAATATTTGCTTATAAGGACCATTAAAGAAAAAAGGCTGGCAAATTTGCCAGCCTACTAATTTCAAATGCGTTATTCGTATTTTTTTAGCACGATAGCTGAATTATGGCCGCCAAATCCGAATGAATTGGAAAGACCGATGGACATCACTTTTTCTCTAGCTCTGTTTGCAACATAATCCAAGTCACAATCTGCGTCTGGGTTTTGCAAATTGATGGTTGGGGGTATAAGCTGGTGCTGAAGAGTTTTGGCGAGGGCAATGGCTTCTGCTCCACCTGCTGCACCTAGCATATGCCCTAGCATTGATTTATTCGCAGTTACTGGAATGCGATGGGCATCTGCACCAAACAGCTTCTTGATTGCGAGTGTTTCTGACATGTCGCCAACCTTCGTGCTTGTTGCATGTGCACTGATTACATCCACGTCACTAGTTGTAATGCTTGCTTTGCGCAACGCATTTTTCATTGCTGAATATGCTCCAATTCCCTCTGGATGAGAAGCAACCATATGATAGGCATCAGAGCTTGCACCATAGCCGATTACTTCACAAATAATTGGCGCATTGCGACTTAATGCATGCTCTAAAGATTCTAGCACTAATATTCCAGAACCTTCACTCATAACAAATCCATCCCGATCTTCATCAAAGGGACGACTTGCAAGCTCAGGCTCGTCATTTCTTGATGATAATGCTCTTGCGTTTGCAAAGCTAGCCACAGATAATCGTGAAATTGCGGCTTCAGCGCCGCCAGCAAACATGATGTCAGCATCCTCATTTCGAATCGCGTTAAATGCTTCCCCAATAGATGTATTTCCAATGGAACAGGCAGTTACAGGCGAAAGGGAAGGACCTAAAGCACCAAGCCTTATACTTATCTGTGCTGCAGCTGCATTTGAAATCATCATCGGCACTAAATTTGGACTGACCCTATTTGGACCTCTGTCCTTTAATATATTCACATTATCAATAAGAGTATTCAGGCCGCCGATTCCTGAACCGACATAAACGCCCATCCTTTCCTTATCAACCTTGTCTAGGTTCAATTGTGAAGCAGCTAACGCTTCTTCTGCAGCTGCTAATGCAAACTGTGCAAAGCGATCTAGTTTTTTTGCTTCCTTTGTGCCCCATCTTCCTTCAGCATCTAAATTTATAACACTTCCAGCAATTTTCGTTTTTAAATCAGAAACATCAAATTGTTCAATTTTGCTTATACCCGATTTTCCACTAGAGAGATTTTCCCAAAATTGGTTCACATCATTTCCTAGTGGGGAGATAACACCCATTCCTGTGACAACGACTCTTTTCATTTTTCATTCCTCCAAAAGCTTGTTTTTTTATCTATTTTATCGTTTACTTATCCTATTACAAGTTGTAGTTTATCCTATTATAAATACTACTATCTTAATGAGGAGACGAAATGATTATGAACGATGAGATAAGACTTCGGGCACTGTCAGAGTTTTTGAAAACGAAACGGTCAAAGCTGCAGCCGCAGATGGTTGGACTACCTACTGGAGGGAGAAGGCGGACACTTGGGCTTCGCAGAGAAGAGGTGGCACAGCTAGCAGGGGTCAGCACAACATGGTACACATGGCTTGAGCAAGGGAGAGATATTAAAGTGTCGATTTCCGTATTAGAAGCAGTTTCAGACGCTTTAAGATTGAGTAAGGACGAAAAAAAATATGTATTTGGACTTGCCTTGGAGGAAACGCATAACACAGAAATTACTATAGAGGAGGGAGAATTAATTACACCTTCTTTAGAAAAAATTCTAAAGGAGCTTAAATACTGTCCGACAATTATTACAGATAGAAGATGCTTTATCGTTGGCTGGAACGAAGCTGCAGCACAAGTATTTCTGAACTTCAACCTGCTGCCTTTAGAGAATCGGAACTTGATTGAGCTTTTGTTTGCCAGAAAGGAATTAAAGGCTCTAGCTGTTAACTGGGAGCATTTCGTCCAAGGTTTTCTATCCATTTTCCGCACTTATTTAGGCCAGTATATGGCAGATGATTGGTATTCCCACTTTATTCAACAAATGGGTGATAAGTATCCTGATTTCCAAAAGATGTGGAAGGAAAGTGAGGTTAGCTCTGCACCAGAAGTTATGATTGAATTTCGACATTCAAAAGCTGGAAAAATGCTCTACAATTTGTCATCTCTGCAGGTTCATGGTGCGAATGATTTAAGATGCAGCATTTATACACCAGTTGACGGTACAGAAACAGAAGAGAAATTAAAGCAGCTTATTAAATAGCAGCTAAAAAACGCATTGTGCAATAAAATGCCTTCATATAAAATGAAAGTAAAAGAAAGTAAAAGAAAGTAAAAGAAAAGGATAGAATAGGTGAATGCATCATGCTTGACGACTTACTAGTAAACGGTTTCTTCCTATTTTTGTTTTGTTGTTTTATACCGCTGCTGTTTGTGTTTCAAAATGGCAGAATTGAAAATAAGAAGTACTTACTTATTTTAACTTCCTCAGCTGCAATCATTGCCTGCATGAGTTTTCCGATTAAGGTGGGGAATGGTACGCTGTTTGATTTGCGGCTTTTGGCCCAAATTTTCGGCTCTTTATATGGAGGGCCAATTGCAGCGATTATTTTAGCATTAGTCAATATCCTGTATAGAAGCTTTTTTGATGGTATAGGTGTAATAACCACACTTATTATTTCCCCCATTCATTTGATAGTTATTTTGGTTGTGAGAAAGCGGTTTCTGCTGTTGTCTATTCGGAAAAAAATTATATATAGTTTTTTTGGAGGAACCATTTCTACCTCACTTACTCTGTTAATGGTTAATTGGATAGCGGGAATTAATGTCCCAATTAAGCTGGCGATCCTATACGCATTGCTCCTATCATCTGTATTAGCCTTAATAGTTTATGTTGTGGAAACAATTCAAAAGCTTTGGACAGTGCAGCATAAAATAATGCAATCTCAAAAGATGGAAACGGTCAGTCAGCTGGCAGCATCTATCTCCCATGAGGTACGTAATCCACTAACATCAGTAAAGGGATTTATGCAGCTGCTTCAAGAAACATCTCTTACTAATAATCAAAAGAATTATTTGGAAATTTCAATAAGTGAGCTTGACCGGGCAGTAAAGGTAATAGAAGACTATTTGACATTTGCTAACCCAAAACCATGCAGTGCTGTGAAAGAATTGGATGTTCAAGAGGAGATTAATCAAGTTGTTAAGGTGCTTCGGCCCCTTGCAAATAAGAACTCTGTGCGTTTGGAGCTTAGTATAAGCAGTATCCATATTATAGCTAATCAGCAATACTTTAACCAATGTCTTATTAACATATGCAAAAACGCAATAGAGGCAATGGAAGAGCATGCCCATGGAGTACTGGCAATTAAAACAGAAAAAGCAAAAAACGATATTATCATCCGTTTCATTGATACAGGAATAGGAATGAGCAAAGAAGAGATAGCCAGACTTGGGGAGCCGTATTATTCTACAAAAGGAAAAAATGGAACTGGACTTGGCATGATGTTTGTTTTTAATTGCATTAAAGAAATGGGCGGTACCATTCAAGTAGAAAGTAAAAAAGGGCATGGCACAACATTTATTATGCGCCTGCCCCTTAAATATCATACTAATTCAAAAGAAACGGATCATGCACATTGATCCGTTTTTTTTATAAATAGAATCTGTACCCACTTAATGTTGGTGATTGTGGAGCCTTTCTAATACTTTACGTTTTCGATAAAACATTTCACCTGTCTCGGCAATATCATGAATCATCGACCGGTTGGAGAAAGCACCAAAGACAACTCCGAATACTGGCACCATCTGAAATAGCTTTTTCCAGCCAAAAGTATCGCGATAGGCGAAGACAACCTCCTTCCAGCCTTGCATTTCAAGCAGAACCTCTCTTTGTACTTTATCTGCTTCTTGGTCGAAGTGGGATAGCTGATCCAATATAGTGTTTTTCCCTAATACGTCTGCTGAAACATATTGCAAACATTTAATAATAAAAATACGTTCTTTTTTTTCATTTGGGTTATAGCCGTAACAGATGGCAATATCCTGCAATATTTTAATTTGCATCGAAAGCAGGATGGGAATATCGATTCCTAATGTCAAGAAACCGCCAATTCCTGTACTAGCTCCTTGGATGGTTGCAATGTTTTTGCGGCTTTTTTTCAGTTTCTCGACTGCAGATTTCATCTCAATTAACGGCAAGTCCTTAACTTCGTCAAAATGCTGTACATTAAGATGCTTATAATATTTTTTTGAGGAAGATATATCACTTAACAGTTTGCCGCCACTCTGAATATAGTTTCCCATTTCATCTAAAAGCTGCCCAATTTTATTTTGGATGAAGGCTGGTGTTAATTTGTCTATTAATTTAAAGGGAAGTCTGCTGAGCTTCTCCCAAAACCATAATCCGCTTTGGTCCTTTTCCCATGCTTTTACTTCCTCTAGCTCATTCAATAAAAAGGCTTTATTTTCTGTCATAAAAGCTGCTCCATTTCTGATTAGATGTTTTGTTCATATTGTATAGTAATACGATAGTATCGAAAATTAGTTTCAAAAATCACTGGAAAAATGTAATACTAAGATAATTTTTCTGCTCAAGTTTTTGTTTTTTTGATGTTTATGTATAAACAGAGTAGTTGCATTCTAATATTAAGTAGTGTAAACTGGCAACAATTAAATAGTAAAGGACCACATTATGTGGTCGCCTTCGGGGTAGGGTGAAATTCCCAACCGGCGGTGATGAGCGTTCGTTTGCTCTAAGCCCGTGACCCGGCTTAAAAAATTTTTTAAGGCGGTGGATTTGGTGAGAAACCAAAGCCGACAGTATAGTCTGGATGGGAGAAGGAATAACAAAAGCTGCTGATTCATTATGTGGATTCAGTGTGTTTGGTGTGAGTATCGCTAACTTAGGTTCGCTTTTTTGACTATGGGCTAATTGTGTCCATTGTTGAAACAGGTGTAGCTTTATTTAGTGAACACTTAAACAAAAACGCGTCTTTATTTGTTATGCAATCTCCCGTATAAATTTAATTTATACGGGATTTTTTATTTTTCAGTGCTAGCTTAAAGGGCATTTAATGAATTTATTGCATGAATTCTTAAAGGGTTGGTCAAAATGAACAAAAACTGTTTTTACATACAGCAGCACATACTAAATTATCCTCTAACTTATAAATAATGAAACATGCTTTAATCACCCCACTTAGGTGTGAAGGCAGCTATTTAAGATAAACAAAAGAGGGAGGAGGAGATTTTTTGTTTACTGGAATTGTCGAGGAAACAGGTATAGTCAAAAATATTTCAAAAACAGGCAAAACATTAGTGCTTGCCATCCAAGCGAAAACCATTATGGATGATATGAGGCTTGGGGACAGCATTTCGGTTAATGGGGTTTGTCTTACCGTAACAAGCTTTAAGCAAAATGAATTTTCTGCAGATGTGATGCCTGAAACGTTTAAAGATACTTCACTTTCTCGGCTTACAAATGGTTCACTTGTAAATTTGGAAAGAGCAATGGCGGCAAATGGCAGGTTTGGAGGTCATTTTGTAACAGGTCATATTGATGGCGTTGGGACCATTTTAAGTAGAAAACCAATTGAGAATAGCATCAGTCTTGAAATCGAAATACCGGAGGCTGGCACTCATCTAGTATTGGAAAAAGGATCGATTGCCATAGATGGAACGAGCCTGACCATTTTTGAGACAAAAAGCCGCTCCATTTGTGTAAGTATTATCCCGCATACAACGTTAGAGTCCATTGTTGGTAAAAAACAGGTTGGGGATATCGTAAATCTTGAATTTGATATGATGGCGAAGTATTTTTATTCCTTCATGAATAGGGAGGCAGACAAGAACCAGTCAAGCAAAATAACACCATCCTTCTTAAAGGACAATGGCTTTTATTAAACGGATTCTATAGGTAAATAGGAAGGGGGAGTATTTTATGTTTCATACGATTGAAGAGGCATTAGATGATTTAAAGGCAGGCAAGCTGATAATCGTAGTAGATGATGAAGATAGGGAAAACGAAGGCGATCTAGTGGGGATTTCCGACTTAGTAACACCTGAAATGATCAACTTTATGGCAAAAGAGGGCAGGGGACTTATTTGTGTTCCCATTGAAGCAGAGCTTGCCGGCAAGCTCAAACTGCCACCAATGGTAGATAATAGTAGTGATCCTCGTGGGACAGCTTTCACAGTGAGTGTTGATCATAAACAAACATCAACAGGAATAAGTGCTTTTGAACGAGCATTAACAATCGAAAAAATGGTGGCCCAAGGTGCTAAAGCGGAGGATTTTACAAGACCAGGCCATATTTTCCCACTAATTGCGCATAAAGGCGGTGTCCTTTCCAGAAATGGACATACAGAAGCTGCGGTTGATTTAGCAAAATTAGCAGGTTACTCTCCATCTGGAATCATTTGCGAGATTTTAAAAGAAGATGGAACGATGGCCAGAGTGGATGATTTAAAAGTAATTTCACAAAAGTTCGGACTGAAATTGGTTACGATAAAAGCACTAATAGAATATAGACAAAAAAGAGAAGAAGCAAAGGAGACAGTAAAATGACAAAAATATTTGAAGGTAATTTAATCGGAAGTGGGCTAAAGGTTGGCATTATCGTTTCAAGATTTAACGAATTCATCACAACAAGACTTTTATCTGGTGCAGAGGACGCTCTAAAACGCCATGGAGTAGAAGCAGAAAATGTTAATGTTGCGTGGGTACCAGGTGTTTTTGAAATTCCACTAGCAGCCAAAAAATTAGCAGAAACAAAGAAGTATGATGTAATAATCACATTAGGAACAGTTATTCGTGGAGCAACACCGCATTTTGATTTTGTTAGCAATGAGGTGGCAAAAGGGGTGGCAAGCACGTCTTTATCAACAGGAGTTCCAATTATTTTTGGAGTTCTTACGACAGAATCGATTGAACAGGCAATCGAGCGCGCTGGCACAAAAGCCGGAAACAAAGGCTGGGAAGCGGCAGTTAATGCAATTGAAATGGCAAACCTTTACAAGGAAATAGTTTAATCTCAAAAAAAAATTGGTCAAATCCTCCATTTTTACGGGACAGGATTTGGCCAATTTTCATTTAAAAAAGTTGGCAAAGTAATGGAAATCTGCTATCATATTCAATTGTGGCTCCCTTAATAAAATAAAACAAATTAGGACTAAAGATTTATGTGTCTTAAACTTATTTTTAAGGTGATGCGGGTAGGGAGAGGGCTAAAAATACACAGGTTTACTAAATGAAAAACTATATATCAGAATTCTTTAAGCTGAAGGAAAGCGAAGCTACTTTCAAAGGGGAATTTTTTGCAGGGCTGATTGGCTTTTTTACAGTCGTCTATATTGTCGCTGTTAATTCGCTGATTTTGTCAGAGGCTGGAATTCCACTTGAAGCAGCAATAATCGCAACCATTTTAACATCAGTCGTTGGCTGTTTCTTAATGGGGTTTCTAGGGAATGTGCCAATATTGCTTGTTCCAGGAATGGGGATTAATGCGCTGTTCTCGTACACAATTGTCCAGTCCATGGGATTAAGCTGGCAAGAAGCACTTGCCGTTGTTTTTGTTTCTGGACTATTGTTTATGCTGATTGCCTTTACTAAGCTAGCGGCAATCGTAAGCAGGTCGATACCAAATTCTCTTAAGGAATCACTGACAGTTGGACTCGGTCTATTTCTAATGCTGATTGGATTGGAAAAAGGCGGAATTGTCGAAAAGGGCAGCAATTCTATCATTGCGTTAGGCTCTTTCAGTGATTTGCATGTATTGGCAACCGTTATTACATTAATCATAAGCATTATCTTGTTTTTGAGAAATGTAAAAGGAAACTTCCTGATTACGATTTTAGTTGGAACATTGATTTCTTGGATGTTCGGCTTGATTGAACCAGGAAGTACAGGAGAGTCTGTACAGTTAAAGGATTATTGGAATGTTTTCGGTTCTATGTCCTTTGAGAATATTATTTCCATTCCTTTTTGGATTGCTGTTTTCTCTTTATCCATGGTGCTTGTATTTGAGAATATTGGTCTTGTATCAAGTCATGTTCAATATGTTGGAAAGCCAGAGCGTTTCAAACGAGCTTTTCAGGCAAATTCCATTTCCGTGTTGCTTTCAGGTGTATTTGGAAGCAGTCCAACTGTTGCGACAGTGGAAAGTACTGCAAGCATGACAGCAGGTGGAAAAACAGGACTTACGTCCATTACGACAGCATTGTTGTTCATTTGTTCCGCATTCTTCATTCCTGTTATAAAGATGATCCCGAATAGTGCCATCGCCCCGATTTTAATCATAATTGGTGGGCTGATGCTGCAAAATATTCGCCATCTTGATTTAAAGGATATGAGTGAAAGTTTTCCGAGCATTTTTATTATTGCGATGATTCCTTTCACATATAGTATTGCGGACGGTATGGCTATCGGATTTATATTGTATCCGATATTAAAGATAGCACTAGGAAAAGCTAAAGAAGTATCTTTGCCTTTATACTTCATTTCTTCCTTGTTCTTAATAAATTTTGTCCTTCAATATACACATTGATGAAAACTGGCTTCCATAGAGTTTCCTTTTATGGCAGCCAGTTTTATATTGAAATATCGGGAAAAATTTGCTCCATAGTTTTGGAATGAGTTAAATTACCCATTATAATAGAGTAGATAGTCACTTTTTGTAAAAACTCCATCGTTCGACAGCCTTTGGAGACATCGTTTATTAGAATAAAACTAAATATTTTGAAATGAGTAGAAAGAAGTTCGGAGGTATTTCAATGGAAGTTTTTGTGGCCAGGCAGCCGCTGTTCAATAGAATGGAAGAAGTGTACGGCTATGAGTTGCTGTATCGCAATAATGAAGTCAACATGTTTCCGAACATCGACGGTGATCATGCGACAGCAGATGTAATTATCAACAGTTTTTTAAATATTGGGATTGAAAAACTATCTGATGGAAAGCCTTGTTTTATTAATTTTACAGAAAATCTTCTGGATTTAGGGCTGCCTACATATTTTCAACCACGAGATATCGTAATAGAAATTTTGGAGACTGTCGAACCAAGCAGAAAAATAATTGACATATGCAAAGAATTAAAGTCATTAGGCTATAGAGTTGCGCTTGATGATTACATTTTTGATAACAGTAATCCATATGCTTATGAATTATTGCTAGCATCAGATATTATTAAAGTGGATTTTATGAATACGAATGAGGAAGAGAGACTAGAAATAGAGGCGCTTGCAAAACAGCTTGGCAAGGAGATGGTTGCCGAAAAGCTTGAAACAAGAGAAGAATATGAAAAAGCTAGAAATTCTGGTTATCATTATTTTCAAGGTTATTTCTTCTCAAAGCCTGCAATTATGTCTACACATGATGTTCCTGCATATATCCATACTTATTATGGTATTTCCAAGCATATTCGCTCCACTGACCCGGATATTGATATGATTACCAATCTGATTGAACAGGATATTTCATTGTCGTACAAGCTCCTTAAATTAATTAATACTTTAGGATTCGGCCTAAAGCATAAGGTGACGAGCATTAGGCAAGCGATCGTGCTTATTGGCTTAATGGAGCTTCAGAAATGGTTGTACGTGCTGGCAGTAAGGGAAAGGGACTGGAATAACGGCATATCATATGAAGTAATGTCCAATTGTCTAATCAGGGCCAGAATGTGTGAGTCTGTTGCAAATCTAATTCCAGGCAAAACAAATACCTCTGGACATTTTTTGACAGGAATGTTTTCGTTAATGGATACGATCTTAAACCTTGATATGCAGGATATTTTAACACAGGTTCCACTTGACGGTGCAATCATGGATGCACTGTCAGGCAAAAATAATACACAAAGAGATGTCCTTGATCTTGTACTTGCTGTTGAAAAAGCAGATTGGGTACTAATCAGTAAAGGCTGCAGAAAGCTGAACATAGAAGAGAAGGAATTATTTAAGGTTTATGCAGAATCACTGAACTGGGCAAAAAATCTCATGAAAGATAAAATACAATAAAAAATAAGCCTGCATTCTAAAACCTCGAATGCAGGCTTATTTTTTTTTTGAATTTTTCGGCTAAGAAAAATGTTACAATTGCAAAAATAGTAAAAAGAGAAGTACAATGAGATAAAGCTAATGTTGGAGGGTTACATATGAAAATTAAACTTACAAAATGTCATGGAAGCGGGAACGACTTTTTAATAATAGATGAAATTTCAAACAGCTACACTTTTACAGAGGAAGAACGTGCAAATTTGGCAATCGCTTTTTGTAATCGCAGTACGGAATTAGGGGCAGATGGAATTTTATTTGTAATGCCTAGCAAGCAGGCAGATGCTCGTATGAGAGTGTTTAATGCAGATGGATCTGAAGCATCGATGTGCGGTAATGGAATACGTTGTGTGGCACGTTATGTATGCGAGCTGCTTAATGTTGAGGAAGCAGTAATTGAAACAATGAAAGCTAACTTGGAAGTGAAAAATGAAGCAGATATCTTTCCAAACATACCGACATATTTGGTGGAAATATCACCAGTTTCTTTCCAGACAAAGGACTTACCTTTACATGTTGGCAAAGAAACTCTGTTAAATGAAAAGATTGAAAGCCTTCATCCTAATCTGGAATTTACTGCCTTAGCTGTCCCGAATCCACATCTTATTACAATTGTCGACAAAGCAACCATCGAATCCTCGGTTCAAGAGGAAATTAGCAGCTATGTAAATGGACCTAATGAGCTTTTCCCTGATGGAGTTAATGTGAGCTTTGTGTCTATATTGGACAAAGGAAGCATCTATGTCAGAACGTACGAGCGTGGTGTTGGATTTACAAATGCATGCGGTACTGCGATGTCTGCATCATCACTAGTATCTATTTTAAATGGCTTCAATAAGTCAGGTGATTACATTGAGGTTTATAACAATGGTGGAAAAGTACGCTGTTATGTGCATGAAAATGATGGGAACTATCGTATTGACCTAATTGGTAATGCAACATATGTATACGAAGCATTTGTGGAAACAGACCTTGAAAAGCCTGCTGATTTTGTGCTCCTTGAAAAAGCGATGGAGGAGCAAGAAGCTATTCATTACAGCAAGCTGCAGGATGCAGCTCAAGCCTATATTAACGAAAAGCTTGTATAAGTATTTTTTTGCCTGAAAGGACTACCCTTTCAGGCTTTTTTTATTACTTTTTCGATATGGAAGAATATTTAAAAGTTATGTTTGTATGATTTCCTTCTTTCCTTCAAAAAATAAGAGCCTAGTCTTGTAATGGAAAGGAAGTACAAAATGGCAAAATTATTATATATTACGGCACATCCAAACGATCATTCTCAATCCTTTAGCATGGCTGCTGGACAAGCGTTCATTGATTCATATAAAGAGCAAAATCCAAATGATGAAATTGTCCATATTGACCTGTATAAGGAAGGGATTCCGCATATTGACAATGATGTTTTCAGCGGATGGGGCAAGCTGCAATCAGGTAAAGGATTTGATGAGCTTTCAAATGATGAGAAGTCAAAAGTGAGCAGACTTGGTGAATTGAGTGATCAATTTGTCGGTGGGGACAAGTATGTCTTCGTTACACCGATGTGGAACTTCTCCTTTCCACCTGTTTTAAAGGCATATATTGACTCTGTTGCTGTTGCAGGCAAAACCTTCAAATATACAGATAAAGGTTCTGTTGGTTTGCTGACAGACAAGAAAGCTCTCCATATTCAAGCACGTGGTGGCATTTATTCAGAAGGTCCTGCGGCTGAATTGGAAATGGGACATCGTTATTTGAATGCAATCCTCGTGCACTTCTTTGGTATTCCTGCTTTAGAAGGTCTATTTATTGAAGGCCAAGCAGCAATGCCAGATAAAGCACAGGAAATTAAAGATAAAGGAATTGCGAGAGCAAAGGATTTAGCGAAAACTTTTTAAAATTAAGGAGCTGCTTTTCATTAAGCAGCTCCATTTTTATTGGGATAAAAAGCTGTATTAGAGGCATGTTAAAGAAAAAAAGGAATGGGAAACAATGAAACCAATCGTCCCTTTTGAACCAGTAGTAACAGAGTCCGTACCCATTGGAGACAACTGGGTAGCACAAGTAAAGTGGGATGGGACAAGAATTCTGACATACCACGATGGCGACAATACCAAGCTCTATAATCGTAAATTGAATGAACGGACGAAGCAATACCCAGAGTTGCTTCATGCCTCCACCTATTTAGAGGCAGACTCTTTCATATTAGACGGTGAAGTAATTGCCTTAAAGAATGGGAAGCCATCCTTCTATGATGTGATGAAAAGAGATCGCTTGAAAAATATCGAACGCAATGGCGGGATGATGGATCGGGTACCTATAACCTATATGGTATTTGACATTCTTTATTTAAACGGTAATTGGGTGACAGACAAGCCTTTAGCAGAAAGAATGGAGCTTCTAAAAGCATTGGTGAAACCAAATGAGCATGTACAGCTTGTTGAAAGCTTCAGTGACAAAGAAGGGCTGCTGCAGGCTTGCCTCAGCAATGACTTAGAAGGAGTAGTTTTTAAGGATTTGACAAGTTCCTATACACTTGGTGCCAAGGATAAACGCTGGTTAAAAAGGAAAAAACAGCATGACCTGATTGCCGTCATTGGTGGTGTCACCTATAAAAACGGTGTCGCAAATTCCCTTCATCTAGGCTTATATGATCAAGAAACTAATTTGATTTACATCGGAAGCGTTGGTAACGGTAAATTGACTAACAAGGATTGGGTGGAGCTTACAAAAATTCTTGTTACATTGCAAATGGAAAACTGTCCTTTTACAAATATTAATGATGGTAAATCTGCCATGGTTTGGTTAAAGCCTATTTTGACTGTAAAGGTCAGCTTTCTTGAATGGATTGAGGACCAGACATTAAGGCATCCGATCATAGAAGCTTTCGTAACTGCAGACCCGCTTGAATGCAGACTGGAAAAGGAAGAGTAAAGATGTGGGCGTTGCATCACAGTTATTGCTTTGCAACGCTTTTATCGAGACAATTGAAGTTTTTCGACTAACATGCGTTGTTTTTTTGCTTCGATATAGTGTAAAAACGAACAGACTAGCTCTGCATCAAAGATAGTGGTTTTTAATGCTTCTATTTCTAATTTAATTTGCTCTTCATTAATTGGGGATTGATAAGCTCTCCCGTAAAGCATTGCATCATAACTATCAATAATACGAAGCATTCTAGAAAATAGAGGGATCTCTTGGCCTTTTAAGCCATAGTAGCCACTGCCGTCTTGATTCTCATGATGATATAAAATGATATTCATAAACTCCTCTGAAAACACCTTTTTCTCCTGTAATATTTGTTTTCCATAAATTGCATGCATGTTAAGCTCATGCTTTTCCGAAATGGTAAGCTTACCTGTTTTGTTCAGCAAGCTGCTGCTGATTTTAAGCTTTCCAATATCATGAACTGCTCCCATGTAATAGATTTCAGCAGACGGCTTAATGTCGATATAGGAGCTGAATTTATCCAGCTCGTCTGCGACTCGCAATGAATGGCCCAAGGTACTTCTGCAGTGTTTAAATAAACTGCATACTAGCTCCTGAATATGTTTGTTCATTTATCATTTCTCCCTTTTATTAGTATGAAAAATCTATCTGAATTTAGGGTACCACTTATTTACATATTTTGTTTCTCATTTTCGAAACGGTCTGTTTAATTTTTGGAGAAATATTATTTAGATTACTATTTTAATATTTTACGATTTATAAATCCTATTCAATTGGAAGTTGAATCTCCTTTTAAAATTATAGTTACGACGGGAACCTTGTTAATGCTTTAATTTGAAAAGCTCCGTTTCAATGTTGAGACGAATCAGTTAATTCCTTGTTGTAAAATGTAAATTGTTATTATTTGCACTTAAATCCTTTGTTCCTATATTTCTAGTGAGTAAATAATCCTTAAAAAACCAAGCATTTTTACCTATGAAGTTTTTTGTTACAAATCCTTTGAGGATAAATAGGAATGTCCTCATTAGCTTGCAAATACTAACACGGAAGAATTTAAAGAGGAGACAATAATCTATGGCTAAAATTGCACTTTTAGATAAGGATCCACTTGCAAGAGATAAAATGAGACAAAGCCTTAGGATGGAAGAATCCTATCGTATTGTTGCAGAGGGGCAAGATGGGAGATTTGTACTGCCAATCATGAGAGCCCACAATCCAGATATATACATCATGTGCAGCAAAATGCCGAATGTTAATGGGGTGGAAGCTGCGAAAGAGCTTATTGAGGAAGTTTCAGAAGCGAAAATTATCATGGTGTTTTCAAATGAACAAGACATAGAGTTAACGGCGTCTTTATGTGCAGGAGTAATGGGGTTTGTTTCCATTGAAAGAATAGAGGATTGGTTGAAGGAAGCAGTGAGGAATCTCCTTTCTAACAGAATTTATATGGATCCGTACATTTCAACTGAAATTCTCAAAGAATATCGTAAGCTATCAGATCGAACAAAAAAACATAAATTTGGTCGTGCTAGTATTTTTACAACACGGGAGCAGGTAGTTCTCCAATCGCTTGTAAAAGGGAAAAGCAATTTTGAAATTGCAGATGAGCTGCATATCAGTGATAAAACAGTAAAAAACCATATTAGCAGTATTTTAAAAAAGTCAGATACAGAATGCAGAACAAGAGCTGTTGTTAAAGCGATTAAATACGGATGGGTAAAATTTTGAATAACTAACCAGCAATTTTACCGAGAAAATATTGCTGGTGGTACGTTTTGCATTATTTTCATCATATCAAGACAGTAAAAAGCAAATCTCGGCAAAAAGGTGATAAGGATGAATCGATTTTATAAGCGGTATTCTGATATAATTTTTCAACTGCTAAGTGAGGAAAGGTGGAATAGTTTAGCGGTACTTTCAGATAAGACAGGCTTTTCCAAAACAACCATTTGGAGAGATTTAGAATTTCTTGAAAGTGTTTTACCGGAAGATTGGGTGTTCGAGAAGAACGAAGCATATGGTGTCAGACTCATTAAACCGGAAAATGGGACACTTGAAGGTCTTTTGGGTCAAATAAGAGAAAAAAACACGTATTTGCATACATTGAAAATCATCCTTCTAAATGATGGGGTTGATGTTTCTCAAATTTGTCAAGAAGTGCATATAAGCAGGTCAACAGCGTACAGGCACTTGGAGAAATTGCAGGAGGTAGTTAAGGAGGCAGAGGTTACATTAACCGCTAGTCCATTTCGGCTTGAAGGTGATGAAAGGAAAATTAGACGCTTCATTATGCAGTATTTAGATTTTATGTCCTTTGAAACGAATCTTGTCAAAGAAGAGCTTGATGCTGGAAGATTCCAAGAGCATTTGGTAAAAATGTTTGCGCGGTTTTCTATGTCTTATCGAACAGGTGCGCTCTATCGCTTGACGATTATTTTGTTTATAGCGAACCATCGTGCATCAATGGGCCATTATATTTCTTATCCAGATTCTGTGTTAAAGACACATGAAGGAAGCAAGTATTTTGAATTGACTAAAAGGCTTTTGCCTTTTATGGTCAAATGTCCGCGCAGAGAAATTCAACTGCAGGAAATTCTGTATATCGCGATTTTTATTATGAGTGAGGAAAGACCGTTAAATAGAACAAAGCACTTGCAGTATATTCATAAATCAATGAAAAGTGAAAGAGGCTATCCTATGTCTGTCTTTCTTAAAAAGCTTGATAAGTATATCGGTTTACCTATATCCCAAGACGATATATTTTTGTTCCACTTTTATCAGTCACTAAAACGAATTTCTGTTGAGACAGAATTTGAAACAGAAACGGTGAAAAATTCAGCTCTGCAATATTTAGATTTTTTTGAGGGGAACCAGCTTTATCAGGCAATAGCACAAATTGCAAAAGAGTGCTTTACACATTACTCTCTTTTGTTAAAAAAGCTTGATATACTCGAAATTTTCGCCATTACTCAGGCAGCTATAATCAGAAGATGGAATAACCACAAAATCCAGGTGGCTGTAATGTGCAGAACATACAGTGAGAAGGATTACATCCGCGAAATTTTGAACTATCATTTTTACAGCAAGCTGGAAATAACCTGTCTCGATCCTTCAAGCGTTCATCTGCTGTATATGTATGAGGAGTTTGATTTGCTTATTTCTGCAGGAGAATTGAATCCTTCAGATGCACGTATCGAGCATATTCCGAAAATCATCATATCATCCTTTCCAACAAGTGCTGAGTTAAGAGAAATAAATCATTTTATTATGGATCATTTTTTTGGCAATTTAGGAGTTACAAAGGAAATGGTTTATCCCTTCAATGAACCAGTTTGATCTTTTGTTATGTTAAAAAGAATCCCATCAATAGTGCAGGGATTCTTTTTTATTCATGTATGGTTTGACTGGATAAAAGGAAGCACTTCTTTTAATGATTGCTTTTCCTTCGTTGCGAAATAAGATTGGAAGGGATCTTCCCCGTTTTTCAGTCGTTCTGACACAGACTTCATTGTAAAGGCTTTTGGCGATAAATTATTGGTGAGTTCCTCCCAAAATATCGGGCAAGCGACATATCCACCTTCATTTCCTCTAACTGAATAGGGAGCAATGATCGTTTTTCCTTCGCTATGCTGGATATAATCGATGTAAAGCCGGTTATGGCGGTTTTTTTTCAAACGCTCAATCGTAAATAATTCTGGTTCGATTGTTATCATATAGTTTGCAATAAATTCAGTGAAAATTCTAGCTTCCTCATACGTGTACGTTTTTTCTGGAAGTGGAATATATACTTGAATCCCTTTATTTCCAGATATTTTTATAAAAGAAATAAGCTTTAATCCATCAAGAACCTGCTTGAGTATTTGTGCAGCTTTAATGGCCATAAAGAAATGATCTCTTGATGGTGGGTCCAAATCAAATACTATTTCAGAAGGCATACCGTCAGACAGGACGGTCTCAAATGGTATGTGAAACTCGAACGCAAGCTGATTGCCTAGCCAGAACAGGGTTTGTTTATTGTTGCAGATAATATAATTAATATCTTCCTTCCAGCTTGTTTCAACAAATGCTGGTGCATAATCAGGACACTGCTTTTGATAAAAAGATTCACCGAACAATCCATGCGGGAACCGGATAACTGTCAGTAACCGATTTTGTAAAAAAGGCAGTATTTTCTCTTCTGCCAATGTTAGATAGTTGATGAAATCTATTTTGCGTATATTGTTGGCAGGAAATAATGGTTTGTCTGGATTGGTGATAGACAATTTATCAAGTCCGATGTTTTGCAGTAGCTGTTCATAAGTGCACTCCTGCCAGCTTTTTTGGAAAAGAAATTGTACAAATACAGGTTGAATAATTTTTTCGTTCTGAAATGAAGCAAATTCAAGCTCCACACAAATACCTGGTTCAACCAAGATCACTTTATCCTCTGTCCGCGCATTTTTTTGCACAATGCTTAGTAAGGCAGTATTTTCTTCTTTTGTCATGCCTTCACTAAACTGTCCAACATTTTTGATGATGCCATTATCCGCAACACCTACCGAAAACAGCTTATTCTTAAGGTTATACTCTGTAATCGTAAAGGAAGCAGTATATTTCATGGATGTACTCCTAACAATGCTTATTTGCTTTTAGTGTTTCTCCTATGCAGTCGAATCATTCATTTCCAAGATTTCATTGCATGAAAGGTGCGCTCAAAAGCCATTTTATTAATAAGTACCACCTAAAAAAGTCAGTGAAAAAACATGATTGGAGAAATACGAATGCACACAATGTGGAAAGGAAGCATTAGCTTCGGTTTAGTTAACATCCCAATTAAGCTGCATACAGCAACAGAAGATAAAGATATAAAGCTGCGCACTCTTCATAAAGAATGTCATGCACCTATTAAATATGAAAAAAAATGCTCTGCATGTGAAAAAGAAGTTGCACCAGAAGATATAGTTAAGGCATATGAATATGCGAAAGGCAAATATGTTGTCCTTGATAAGGAAGATTTGGAAAAGCTGCAAAAAGAAAATGAAGATAAAGCAGTAGAAATAATTGATTTTGTTAAAATGGATGAAATTGATCCAATTTATTATGATAAGTGCTATTTTATGTCTTCAGGTGATGGAGGCAATAAAGCATATGCTTTATTAAGAGAGGCATTAATTGAATCAGGAAAGGTCGGTATTGCCAAAATTATTATCCGTTCAAAAGAGCAATTAGCGGTAATTAGAGTATATGACAATACATTAGTTATGGAAACAATCCATTTTCCTGATGAAGTCCGTAAAACAGAGGATGTACCGAATGTTCCGGCAGAAGCCACTATCGCCAAAAAGGAGCTAGAGACGGCCATTCTGCTGATAGATCAGTTAACCACTGCATTTGATCCTTCCAAATATACGGATGAATATCGAACAGCATTACTTGAATTAATCGAAGCAAAGAAAATGGGCAAGGATGTTGTAACAAGCCAAGAAAAGGTTCAGACAACAAACGTCATGGATCTAATGGCAGCATTACAGGCATCTATCGACAATACGAAGCCAGAACAGGCAGCAGAAGAGAAACCGAAAAAAACAAAAACAAGAAAAAAAGTTGCAAAAGAAGCATAAAACAGCAAAGGGGGATTTCCCCCTTTGCTTACTGGTTTTATTAATAAAAAGGTCTTTTTGGAAAATTCGTCTACAGTTGTCTATAATGGGGAGATAACCTAATGAAAGGGGGGTATACTTTATTGAATAAAAGTGAAAAAAAGCTGACGCTCAAATATGTCAGTACAATACTTACGATCGTTTTTTTGTTTATACTCGTTTTTTTATTTGTCAGCTATCAAATTAGAGGTGCAGAAATAATCGCTTTTGATAAAAATATCATTGAGTTTGTCCAGTCCTATCAAACAGATGCCACAACTAGATGGACCTCGATTTTGACAGATTTTGGCTCTATTAAATTTATAGCCATTGCCATTGCTGTTGGTGCAGTGCTTCTTTGCTTGTACAAGAAATATTCTCTGGCTATTTTCCTTATTTGTGTTCCTGGGATTGGCGGATTATTAAATAAGTTCCTAAAGTGGATTTTTAAACGAGAAAGACCGGATATACTCCCTTTAATTACAGAGCATGGGTATAGCTTTCCTAGTGGTCATAGTATGGGATCGCTAATTTTTTATGGCAGTGCTGCATATGTACTTCTTCATATTTGGAAGACTAATGGAAAAAAAGTAGCGACTGTTCTGATCGCTTGCTTTTTAATATTAATGATTGGGACAAGCCGAATTTATTTAGGTGTACATTATCCAACAGATATTGTTGGGGGATATGCTGTAGGCTCTGCGTTTTTACTAGTGTGTATCTTAGTTTTCCGCTATTATGAAGAAAGAAAAAATAAATAGATAATAAAACAGGGTAGAGGTAACTATGATGGAACAGAAAATAATACCTGCATCATCCAACTTAAAGGAATTTGAAGCTTTTTTGGAAAGCAGTTACGAGGTTGGCGTTTTTTTAGAAATACATATATCACAGCTGAAGAACATAAGTAAGCTTGCCAAAAATGCCGGTAAAAAAATGATTTATCATGTCGATTTAATACAGGGGTTGAAAAGTGACGATTATGCGACAGAATATGTTTGTCAGGAATTTAAGCCATATGGACTAATATCAACAAAATCATCTGTTATATTAAAAGCGAAACAAAAGAATGTAATCGCTATTCAACGTGTCTTCCTTCTTGACAGTCATGCTATTGAAAAAAGCATTAAACTGGTACAGCGAACAAAACCTGATTATATTGAGCTCCTGCCAGGTACAATGCCTTGGATGATTGAAGAAATAAAGGAGCGGCTAGATGTTCCGATATTGGCTGGCGGATTGATTCGTACGGAAGCAGATGTTGAAAATGCGATTAAGGCTGGAGCAGCGGGTATTACAACATCAAGAAAAGCATTATGGGACAAATAAAAAAAGTTTTCACTATTTTTCTAGAGAAAATCTTGCAAACGTGTTGACAGCGTTTTCATGGTAGGATATGATGTATCTACAAGTTAATAAAACGTGTTGGAGATAAGGAGATGCACACAGATTTTCACATTTATTGTGATATTTTTCTGTTGTGCTCTCCTTTTTTGCTGTTTTATAAACTTATTGTTTTTTTAGAGAAGGGGGAGTTTGGATGTCTGCATTTTTAGGTGAACTTATTGGTACAATGATTTTAATCGTTTTTGGGGGAGGAGTAGTTGCTGGAAGCAATTTAAAGAAAACGTTTTCTAATAATAGCGGGTGGATTGTTATTACTATTGCTTGGGGCTTAGCTGTTACGATGGGAGTATTTGCCGTTGGCAGCATCAGTGGAGCACATCTTAATCCTGCAGTAACAATCGCGCTTGCTATAACTGGCGATTTTGCATGGAATCAAGTGCCTGAATATATCATAGCTCAAATGCTTGGTGCGTTTATTGGAGCAGTTATTGTATACTTACATTATTTACCGCATTGGAAGGCGACTGACGATAAAGGAGCTAAGTTGGGCGTATTTGCAACAGGGCCAGCTATTCCACATACTTTTTCCAATCTGCTTGGAGAATTAATTGGTACTTTTATGCTTGTGCTAGGCTTGCTTTTCATTGGTGCGACAACCTTTACAGATGGCTTGAACCCGATGGCAGTCGGTCTACTAATAGTAGTGATCGGTATGTCTCTTGGAGGTACAACGGGCTATGCTATAAACCCTGCAAGGGATTTAGGGCCGCGTATTGCTCATGCATTGCTTCCAATCGTAGGTAAAGGGGATTCTAATTGGAAATATGCATGGATTCCAGTGGTTGGACCAGTATTAGGTGGAGGATTGGCAGCAGTGTTTTATCAATATTTCTATAAAGGAACAATCTCCAGCTATTTTTGGCCAGTAGTCATCGTTAGCATAGTGATATTAGGGTTTGCGTTTTTTGCTACAAAAAGCAATAATTCTATTAAAATGAAAAATGCAGCTTAATAATAGAAGGAAATAATATGGTAGACTAGTTTCATAATCAAATAGGGGGTATTACGATGGAAAAATATATTTTGTCATTAGACCAAGGGACTACTAGCTCAAGAGCGATTATTTTCAATAAAAAAGGGGAAATTGTACACTCGGCACAAAAAGAATTTACGCAAATTTTTCCAAAGCCAGGCTGGGTAGAGCATAATGCAAGTGAGATTTGGGGTTCCATTCTTTCAGTTATTGCAACCGTTTTATCGGAATCAGATATAAAGGCAGACCAAATTGAAGGTATTGGGATTACGAACCAACGTGAAACAGCAGTCGTTTGGGATAAAGAGACAGGTGTTCCAGTCTATAATGCAATTGTTTGGCAATCAAGACAAACAAATGATATTTGTGAAGATCTAAAGGCACAAGGTCATAACCAATTATTTAGAGACAAAACTGGTTTGCTGATAGATGCGTATTTTGCAGGTACAAAAGTGAAATGGATTCTTGATAATGTGGATGGTGCAAGAGAAAAAGCGGAAAATGGTCAATTGTTGTTCGGTACAATTGATACATGGCTGATTTGGAAGCTTTCAGGCGGAAAAGCGCATGTGACGGATTATACGAACGCTTCTCGTACTTTAATGTTCAATATTTATGATTTAAAGTGGGATGATGAGCTGCTTGAAATTTTGACTGTACCTAAATCTATGCTTCCAGAGGTTAAACCTTCTTCTGAAGTGTATGCACATACAATTGACTACCACTTCTTCGGCAAGAATATACCTATTGCAGGTGTAGCTGGAGATCAGCAAGCAGCATTGTTCGGCCAGGCTTGCTTTGAAGAAGGAATGGCAAAAAATACGTACGGAACAGGCTGCTTTATGCTTATGAATACAGGGGAAAAAGCAGTCCGCTCTAATCATGGTTTGTTAACAACAATTGCATGGGGATTAAATGGAAAGGTCGAATATGCGCTTGAAGGAAGCATCTTTGTTGCCGGTTCTGCTATTCAATGGCTTCGTGATGGCCTCAGAATGCTGAAGGATGCAAAAGACAGTGAAGCATATGCTACAAAAGTAGATTCAACTGACGGTGTCTATTTAGTTCCTGCATTTGTTGGTCTTGGCACACCATATTGGGACAGTGATGTACGCGGTGCGATGTTTGGTGTCACAAGAGGTACGACAAAAGAGCATTTTGTCAGAGCAACACTGGAATCCCTTGCCTATCAAACAAGAGATGTCTTGTCTGCGATGGAAGCTGATGCCAACATTAGTGTCAAAACCTTAAGAGCTGATGGCGGAGCGGTAAAAAACAACTTCTTAATGCAATTCCAAGGAGATATTTTAGATGTTCCTGTACAAAGACCTGTCATCAATGAAACAACTGCTCTTGGTGCCGCGTATTTAGCAGGGCTTGCAGTAGGCTTCTGGAAGGATCAGGCTGAAATTGCTGAGCAGTGGAGATTAGATAAGTCATTTGAACCAGCAATGGAAGAAGAACAACGAGAAGTGCTTTATTCAGGTTGGAAGAAAGCGGTTCAAGCAACAATGGCATTCAAAAATTAAGCTTGGATAATACAATTCTAAATACTATGAATATATATATAATTATGTTATAATAAACACAAGTTAATAAAATGTCCGGAGATTTGGAGAGACCACAAAGTCGTTATCGCGTATTGGTAATGATTCTTTGTGGTCTCTTTTTTGTTGGGCATTATTCTTAGGAGGACATCCAAATGAAAACGAATCGTAACTTCTTAAAAAAACAGCTTCAGGAAAACAAATTTGATGTGCTAGTCATTGGTGGAGGGATAACTGGTGCTGGGATTGCGCTTGATGCATCAACAAGAGGGATGAAAACAGCATTAGTGGAAATGCAGGATTTCTCTGCAGGCACATCAAGCAGATCAACAAAGCTTGTCCATGGAGGACTTCGCTATTTAAAACAGTTTGAAGTGAAAATGGTAGCAGAGGTTGGTAAGGAAAGAGCGGTCGTTTACGAAAATGGTCCACATGTTACAACTCCAGAATGGATGCTTCTTCCTTTTCATACTGGCGGCACATTTGGAAAATTCACAACAAGTATTGGCTTGCGAGTTTATGATTTCCTTGCAGGTGTCAAGAAAAGGGAAAGAAGAAAAATGTTCACAAAAGATCAGACGCTTGCAAAAGAGCCTCTTATTAAAAAAGAAGGGCTAAAAGGCGGCGGTTATTATGTGGAATACCGTACAGATGACAGCAGATTAACGATTGAAGTAATGAAGGAAGCGATCGAAAAAGGGGCAACTCCATTAAACTATACGAAAGTGGAAAATCTGATTTATGACAACGAAGGAAAAGTTAATGGAGTAAATGTAACGGATATGTTAACAGGAGAAACCTATTCGGTTTTTGCTGATATAGTTGTTAATGCAGCAGGACCATGGGTGGACACGATTAGAGAAAAGGATGGCAGTAAAAAAGGGAAAACATTGCAGCTTACAAAAGGTGTGCATATCGTCATTGACCAATCTGTTTTCCCGTTAAAACAAGCCATTTACTTTGATACACCAGATGGCAGAATGGTATTTGCTATTCCAAGGAACGGTAAGGCGTATGTTGGCACAACAGATACCTTCTATAAGGAAGATCCAGTGAATCCTGCGATGACAGTGGAGGATCGCACATATATTCTTAACGCGATAAAATATATGTTCCCAGCAGTTACTATTACAGAAAATGATGTAGAATCAAGCTGGGCTGGGGTTAGACCATTAATTTTGGAGGATGGAAAGGATCCATCAGAAATCTCAAGAAAGGATGAGATTTGGGTATCAGATTCTGGTCTAGTGACAATTGCAGGAGGTAAGTTGACGGGGTATCGTAAAATGGCCGAAACCGTCCTTGAGCTTGTCAGTAAGAAATTAACAGAAAAGGGTAAGAGCTTTAGCGGCTGTCAAACAAAGCATTTGCCGATATCAGGAGGAAAAGTTGGTGGTTCAGCCAACTTTGAAAGCTATATGGAAAAGATCATTCCAGAAGGTATAAATGCTGGTTTGACAAGAGAAGACGCTGCGACAATTGCGAAAATGTACGGAAGCAACGCACCAGACATTTACAGCATGGTGAAGGAAAAGCAAGCAGTGGCACAACAGTTTAACTTACCTGTCCTGCTATGGGCGAAAATCCATTATGCCATGCAGCGCGAACTCGCGATGACACCAGTCGACGTTCTGCTTCGTAGAACGGGGATGCTCTTATTTGACATAACAGAAGCATTAAAACATAAAGAATCTGTTCTAGCATATATGGCAAACTATTACGAATGGGATCAAGCAGAACAACAATTTCACAAGCAACAACTCGAAAAAGAAATTCAACACGCAACAATACCAGCAGATTTACAATCAGCCGAGCTTTTAAATAATATAATGTAATTAAAAAAGAGGGTTTAACTTAAGGAATTCTAGAAAAAACTGAACTATTTTAACGTTAATAGTTCGGTTTTTTTCGATTATAATAATTGAAAACCCTAGTGAAATGGAGCGGAGGCCAATCGGCTCCTGCTTAGAAATAGAGGACGCTTTAGACCCCACAGGTTAAACCGAGGAGGCACCATTCCTCCCCGCGGATAGTAAGTATTGTTGAGCACAATGGAACGAACTCATCTTAGGAACATACTCTATTACTAATCTTATGTTGGGTTGTTGTTTACAGCTAGATTATGGATATTATTACTAATATTCAGTACGGTTGACAAAATGTAAATAATAGGGTATTCTATATCTTGTATGTATTTGAGGCAAGAACGGATTAGTACAATAAAAGTAAAAGATTTTGTGTAAAGTTATGTAGATGCAAACCAACCAGGAACAGTTGAAATATAGAATAAACACCACTTTAACAATCTTCTCCAAAAATCACATTAAAATAATCTTCCATATGCGGATTAAACCCTTCCAAAAAATTATTCTCAGTTAATGTTATTTTTGCCGCCGTTCTAACTGATAGAACCTAAATTCACACTGGCACGGCCTCGGAGCCGTAAGGATGAAAGAGAGGTAGGGCTTTCATTGTTTTAGGCAATGGCACTAATAGTAGTGCATTCCTTAAATATATGCCAATAAAAGTGCAAGATTTTACATAGGTCTACTTTCTTCATATAATAATGAGCAAAGATCTATTGCTAGCACTCACCACTGGGCATCTCCTAAATTAACAGGAGATGCCTTTTTTCATGTCAAAACTTGTTTTCATAAAATGAGAGCTATGTTATTATAACCTAGTAAATAGATTCGTTTCGCAGTGACTGACGACAATAATGGAATGAACCATATGGGAGCTGTGAAAAGGTGTATAGCCGGTCGTCTGGGCAAAAGGTGATAAACCTTTCTAACACAATACCTGGAGGGATATACATGTCTGAGAAAGTAATATTAGATGGAAATGTAGTAGCAAATGCTGTAAAGGAAGAATTGAAAAGCAGAATCGATGCACTAAAGACGAAAGGAATCACACCATGTCTTGCAACGATCCTTGTTGGTGAAGATCCATCTTCCGCTACTTATGTACGCATGAAAGGAAATGCGTGTGCTAAGCTTGGAATTGACAGCAAAAAAATCCATTTAGACAAAGAGACAACAACAGAACAGCTGCTTGAGACCATCCAATCTTTAAATGAAGATAGTAACGTACATGGAATTTTGCTTCAGCATCCTGTACCTGACCATATTGATGAAAGAAAGGCATTTGAAACAATTGCTATAGATAAGGACGTTGATGGTGTAACAAGCCTAGGCTATGGACAAACAGCCTTGGGCTTCGGAAAGTACCCATCCTGTACACCTGCTGCTATACTGAAAATAATGGAGCATTATGGGATTGACGCAAGCGGAAAGCATGCAGTCGTAGTTGGCAGAAGCCCTATCCTTGGTAAGCCAGTATCAGCATTGCTTTTAAATGAAGATGCAACCGTAACAACATGTCATTCTCGCACTAAAAACCTGGCTGAGCATGTCAAACAGGCTGATATTGTTGTTGCAGCAGTAGGTAAGCCTAACTTTATTCAAGGTGACTGGATTAAACCAGGAGCTGTTATACTTGATGCGGGCTACAATAAAGGTAATGTTGGAGATGTTGATTACGAGGCTTGTCTTGCAAATGCATCAGCAATAACTCCCGTTCCAGGCGGTGTAGGTCCCGTTACAATCAGTATGCTTTTGAAGCATACAGTTGATTCAGCAGAAGGAAAATAAAAAAAGTTAATTGACAAAAGTCCATATTGAAGATATGATGTATATAACGCTTGTAAGTTCGGTATATGTTTTTTAAGGATTGTTGGTCATGGTTGCAAATACAGCCTATGTCCGAAAAGGTAGCGATGCTTCACTGATTCCTAAGATTTATATAAGTTCTTAAAGGTGTAACACAATTTTGGAGGTTTTACAATGAACACAGGTAAAGTAAAATGGTTTAATGCAGAAAAAGGTTTCGGTTTCATCGAGTCTACTGAAGGACAAGACGTATTCGTTCACTTCTCCGCTATCCAATCAGAAGGTTTCAAAACTTTAGAAGAAGGCCAAGAAGTAACTTTCGAAATCGTTGAAGGTAACCGTGGACCTCAAGCTTCTAACGTAAACAAAGCTTAATAATTTTTAGATTAAAGGTGATGCCTTTCCTTAATGCATCACCTTTTTTTAGTGTAGTACGCTATCGCTCCACAGGACCAATCATTTTCATCAGGAATTTAAATCCCCTAATACTTTTTCCAGAATGTTTTGGAACATGAAAAAAAGTGAATGGAAGTGGAGAGTATATATTTATCATAATTATACAAAGCTCTTGCTCCAATATTTCTCAAGATTAGATTATTTAAATGCCTACCAATTTGGGTAAAATAGGCTAGGGAATCCAATGTGGACGACCAACATTCTTTAAAAGTATTTAAGGCAATGAGCAATAACGAAGGAGGAAAAAGTATTGACGACTTTTTCAGATTTTAATTTAAGCAGCAGTTTAGAAAAAGCATTATCCAATATGGGTTTTGAAGAGCCAACACCAATTCAAGCACAGGCGATTCCGATTGGTCTTGCAGGTAAAGATATGATTGGACAGGCACAAACAGGAACAGGTAAAACAACAGCATTCGGTGTCCCTCTTTTGGAAAAAATCGAAGTTGGTAAAGCTGTTCAAGGTCTTGTTATCGCTCCAACTAGAGAATTGGCTGTACAGGTTGCAGAAGAACTTAACCGTATCGGTGCAGTAAAAGGTATCCGTACATTGCCAATCTATGGTGGACAAGATATTAACCGCCAAATTCGCGGACTAAAGAAAAAGCCGGAAATTATCGCGGCAACTCCTGGACGTCTTATCGACCATATTGAAAGAAAAACAATTCGTCTTCAAGATACAAAAATGATCGTTTTGGACGAAGCAGATGAAATGCTAAATATGGGCTTCATCGAAGATATCGAAAGAATCTTGAGTGAAACACCAAAAACACGTCAAACTTTACTTTTCTCAGCAACAATGCCAAAAAGAATTCAATCATTGGCAGAGCGCTTCATGGTGGAGCCAGAGCTTGTTAAGGTTAAAGCAAAAGAAATGACGGTTACAAATATTGAACAACACTTTATTGAGCTGCAAGAACGCCAAAAATTTGATGTACTATGCAGTCTTCTTGATATCCAATCACCAGATCTTGCGATTGTATTCGGAAGAACGAAAAAACGTGTTGATGAAGTAGTGGAAGGATTAATCAAACGTGGATATTCTGCAGAAGGAATCCATGGTGATATTCCTCAAGGTAAAAGGGATCAAGTAATCCGTCGCTTCAAGGAGCAAACAATTGATATCATGGTAGCAACAGATGTAGCTGCCCGCGGATTAGATATTAGCGGTGTAACACATGTTTACAACTTTGATATTCCACAAGATCCAGAAAGCTATGTTCACCGTATTGGTCGTACTGGCCGTGCTGGTAAAAAAGGTTATGCAGTAACATTTGTATCTCCAAGAGAAGTAGATCACCTTCGCATCATTGAAAATGTAACGAAGAAAAAAATGGTTAAAAACCCAATTCCATCAACTACTGATGTATTGGCAGGAAACCAACAGGCAACAATCAACAAAATCCAAAAAACGGTTGAAGAGAACCAATTCGCAGAATATAAGCGTATTGCGGAAACTTTACTGGAAGAAACGGATTCTGTTACATTGCTTGCAAGTGCATTAAAGCTTCTTACAAAAGAGCCGGATGCAACGCCAGTTAGATTAACTGCTGTTGAACCGCTTCGTTCTAAAAAGCCAAAAGGTGACCGTTCTGGCGGCGGCGGACGTCGTCGTAGTGGTGACAGAGGCGGACGTGGATATGATCGCAACCGTGGCGGCGGCAACGGCGGCGGCGGAGAAAGAAGAAGCAGAAACAGAAATAGAAATAGAGACTAATAAAAAATATTTTCTGGATTATGTTTAATTTCTCGTCATAATGGTTAAAATGTACAAATGAAGGATATAAATGTATATCCTGGTTATTTAAATCTAGGAGGCAATAAAATGGCAACAGGTAAAGTAAAATGGTTTAACTCAGAAAAAGGTTTTGGATTTATCGAAGTAGAAGGTGGAGATGATGTATTCGTACATTTTTCTGCAATTCAAACAGACGGTTTCAAAACATTAGATGAAGGCCAAGAAGTTAACTTTGATATTGAAGATGGCGCACGTGGCCCACAAGCTGTTAACGTAACAAAACTTTAATATGCTTATCTCAAAGAACCCTGTATGTACAGGGTTCTTTTTCGCATTGTTCATTTTTTAGGTTAATGTTTTTTGCGAAATGGACAAAGTCTGTTACAATTAAGGCTGATTAAGAAAGAGGTGCTTATATATGAAGGAATATACTGTTGAATTTCATAAAGAAGACGGTATGGAAAATATTACAGTCCAAAAATTAAGCGAAGAGGACTTCAATCGTGTCACAAGCGGTGGAACTAGACAGCTGTTTGAGCTTGATACAAATATCGGCTTTTTCATCTATTTTGATGCAGTGGATGAAAGTGGCAAAGAATCTTATTTAGTCCTTCAATATGAAGAGGAGAATGAATCTCCATCAGCTTGCTATTCATTTGAGTTAAAGGATTTTTATCAGTTTATTGCATTGCATTTGAATGATCTGCAAATTGATGAGGATGAAGAGGAAGAAGCGGATGAACAAGAATTTGGTCCAATTCATTACCTTGCACATTTAATGCATCATATTGTTGAAGACGGAAAGTCTGTGGAAGTATAAGCAGAGAAAAAGGAGCAGGATTAGCCTGCTCCTTTTTATGTAGATTAAGCCTCTTCTGATGCATAGTGGCTGCTGCAAAAGCTGTGAATCTCTTGGAGCTCTTCATCCTCTAAAGCAAAGTCTAAGTACTTATCCTGACTGCTGTTATGGAAATGATAATTTAAAACCTTCATTTCCTTCTCATCAACGAAAAATAATACCTTCAGCTCAACTGCTCCGTCCTCAAACAGCTCATCATCTTCCTCTTCTTCAAGCTGTAAGATAAATTCATAACGGTCTCCTGATAAAATACCTGTAGGATCTTGAAGCTTTTCAACTGTGTATTCTGTTATATTCATTTGTGTTAGCCTCCTATGTTAATACTTGCTAGTATTTGAAAGTATCGGTGAATTTATTGCACACTCGAAAATAATATCATATTGCTTTCAGGATAGCTAATGCTTTTCATTTGAAATGAAATATGTTACTATGAAATATTAAATATTTGACTTTTTTTTATAAATGTGCTATAATAATAAGATAGGTTAAAAGATAGATATGTTTTGTCACTTGTTTTTTAAGGTCTAGTCTGTAGATTTCTTACGTTTACAAGTGATTTTTTATTTTTATCGGCTCGAACGTACTCTGGCATTGTATCCAGAGCCGAAACAAACAAAAGCTTCATGGAGGTGTTTCATTTGGCAATGGGTTTTGGCCGGAAGAATAACGAGGAAGTTGTAAAAGAAGAAGTAGTAATTTGGGATTGTGTATCTGAAACATGTAAGTGCTGGATACGAGACAATTTTAAAAGCAGTGAAACACCGAAATGCCCAATTTGCGGCAGTGATATGGCACAAACGACTAGAGAATTACAAGTCGTCAATAATAATAGCATTTATTCAAAATAAAAAACTAAAATCCTTTTGGATTTTAGTTTTTTTTTAACTCGTTATATTCATTAATAATGGGATGAGAGAGCTACCCCAAATAACCGTAATCCACGCAGCTAATATCATCGCAAGTGTTGAAAAGGTTGCTTCCTGTTCTCCAAATTCCATTGCTTTTGTTGTTCCTACACCATGTGCACCCATACCTAACGCTAAGCCTCTGGCTATCGGTGATTTCAATGACAAAAATTTAATCGCATATGGGCCGATAATTCCTCCAATGATTCCTGTCAGAATAACAAATACTGTTGTTAATGGCGGCAGCCCGCCGATTTCCTGTGAAACTTCTATTGCAATTGGAGTCGTAATCGAACGCGGCAGGATACTGATCATAAAATCAGGTCTTAAGTGAATGAACATAGAAAAGAAATAAGAAGAAACAATAGCAACAACCGTTCCAGTTGTGACGCTTATAAGCATGACACCAAAGTATTTCTTCAGCAAATGCTTATGTTTATAAATTGGCACTGCAAATGCTATTGTTGCAGGACCAAGCAGATGAGTTAAAAATCTGGAAGCATCTGTATAGTTGCCAGCAGGTATATGCAGGCAGCTGATAACAAGTATCAACATTAATGGTGCCAGCAGGAGTGGGTGCAATAAGGGATTTTTCCACTTTTTATAGCTCCACTTTGTCAGCCTGTATAATAAATAGGTTAACGCTGTAAACAGTAAAATATTCATTTATGAAAACTTCTCTTTCTATTATAGATTTTTTCGGCTGTAAAACCTGTCGCACCCATGACTATAAAGGTACTGACAGCAATGAGAAGTACTGTTTCGACGCCTTTCATGTTAAAAATCTCTTCATAATTAACGATTCCAACTGCTGAAGGAATAAAAAACAGCAGTAGCTCTGCTAACAGCCAGGCAGCTCCTTGCTCCACCCATTTTAATTTAATCCAGCCAAGCTGCAATCCTATAAATAAAAAAATGAGACCAATCATGGATGCCGGCAGTGGAACTGACACAACCATTTTTATTCCCATTCCTAGAAAAAGAAAAAGATGTATAAAAGCAATTTGCCCAATTATTATGATTAGTTTCAATACAATCACCTTCCTAATGTCAATCAATGAAAGTACATATTTCAAAAGATTAACTATATGGATATAATACGATGATTGTTGGTATTCGTAAAATACATAATAATTATAATTAATATAACTATAAGTTATGATGAGGCCGTGAGATGACAAAAGGAGGAAGGGGGAGGGAAGAAGGGCAGAAGGGCAGCTACTGCTGAAGAATAAAGTCTATAAACCTTCTTCCGGCGACAGAAAGATAGCGGTCTTTTTTTGTTATGACAGCCAATTGCCAGTTTGTTACTGGCTTTAAATCCATAAATCGTACTTGATTGTTCGTAGTTCTGCTGCATATTGATTCTGGGAGCATGGAGATTCCTAGGTTTGCTGCCACTATTTCAATCATAAAGTCCCATTGTGAGCTTTTGAAAATAATGTTTGGCTCAAATCCTTCATTAATAAAGCCTCTTTTCATCATTTCATACAGTGCAAACTCTTCGCTATAAAAAATAAATTCCTCCTCTTTCAGCTCCTTCATATGGACTTGGTTTCGATCTGCAAGCTTATGCTGTTCATTTACAATTAGTTTGATTTCTTCACTTACAAGATGAAAAACGTTAAAGGAAGATTCATCGGTTAGCGGCAATACAGCGATACCAATTTCAAACTCGCCTTCTTCCACACTCTTAACAACTTTAGCAGCTCCATATTCTTTTATATTGATATGAATATTTGGATAGGCTTTATGAAATGCAGCAATTACTTTAGGAAAGAATAAACTCCCAATCATTGGCGGAATGCCTATTGTAATGCTTCCTCTTGCAAGATTTGTCATGTCATGAAGAGTAGTTGCCATCTCATCCATTTGCGCCATAATTTTTTGTGCATATTCGTACACAATCTGACCGGCATCTGTTAATTCATGGGTTTTATTGGAGCGGTTAATGAGTGTCATTCCAATCTCTTCTTCTAAGCTTTTGATCCCCTTGCTTAAAGCAGGCTGTGAAATATGCAATTTTTCTGATGCTCTTGTCATGCTCTTTTGTTTAACCACTTCAACAAAATACATAAGCTGCCTAATATCCATGTTTCTCCTCTATTCTTCGCTTGTTTAATGTTTATTATTGTACTCTACTAGTTGAAAAAGGAACAGGTAAATATTATTATTTCAAAAAAAGATCAAAAATATCGGGATTAGGCGTTTATAGTTAGCGGCAGGAGGGTATAAACACGTTAGAATGAACGAAAAGGGTGTGGAAGCTATGAATACTTATGAGCTGAAAACGAAAAGAAAGCATTCTGACTGGAAAAATAATTTAATGGCGCAAAAGAAGTATGAAAAATTAATTACGAAGAAAACTATTGTGGAATTTATCACAAACAATATTAACCGCAATAAGGAACAGCATTAAGCGTTTATGTGAAATATATGATCTCAGGCTGTTTTTGCAGAAAATGCTAAACAGCCTGAAAATAGTATCTAAAGTGAGCGCAATTATTTCAGCGCGGAAGGTTCCATTATATAATCTTCAAAAACTTTTTCTATGATTGCATTTTCCTCAATATAATTTGTACTTTCAAAATGTTTGATTCGCACAATATAAACAGACTTAACAAACATATGAAGTGCTTCATCCTCGGTTAAAGCATCAATCTTTTCGATTAATACTCGGTCGGATATATAGTTAACAATTCGACTCAGAAATTCTTTTGGATAATCCTTTGGCAGTTTTCCGGTTTCTTCTGTAAAGATACCTCCTTGACCTTCAATTTCGACATGACGTATAACCTCTGATAATTCTTTAATACTGAATATATCCACTGATTCAACACCTCTTTCCTCTAGTATTATAACAGGGGTTTAAATGCTAGTAAATTAGTGTTTTTTCACTTGATTATTATGTTTACAGCTGCTTGGTCTAAAACGTTGTTATATAAAAGAAAATCGCGTGATTTTTTTGGGGATTTCAAAAAAAAACAGAATGTAAGTCCCATATTGGGAACAATAATGGTAAAATACTCATGGTAGACTATTGATAAAGGGAGTACGGTATGGCTAACGAACAAAATAAAGATTTAAACATAATGTATAAGATGGTAAAGGATTTTCATCAGGCATTTGGCCACCAAGTAGGAGAAAGTCCAAAGCCGATTGCGGAAAAAACTGCTGTTAACAGAGCTGTTTGGACAGGAGAAGAGCTTGTGGAATTCCTTTACGCTACTGCAGCAGGTGAGGAAGAGAAATTCCAGGAATTATTCCAGCAATTTCTTAAAGGACTCCATAAAGCAGCAGATAAAATGATGACAGAGAAAAAACCTGTCGATGATGTGCTTGTGGCACAAATGGATGCATTAACAGATGTGGAATATTTCAATCAAGGCAGCTTTGTTATTGCCGGAGTTGAACCGTTCAATTTATTCAATATTGTCCAAGAGGCAAATATGGGCAAGCTATTTGAAGATGGAAAACCGAGATTCAGGGAAGAAGATGGAAAGATCATTAAGCCGCCAAATTGGGAAAAGGATTTTGCCCCTGAAGGTCGTTTAAAAGAAGAAATTGACAAGCAAAAGAACAGATAATGTGTTACCACATATGGAGCTAGGAGGTCATTCTTTAAAAGGATTTCTCCTAGCTCTTTGTTTGTTCATTTACTTTTCCATATAAAGGGTGAAACATCATGTAAGAAAAATGCCCCTAAAAATTAGCAATCACGAAAATGACACATTGTCATGTTTTTATGTTGACATATGACACTGTGTCACATATAATAAATTTTGTTACTAGATATGACACAGTGTCATATGAAGAGAGTAGGGTTATGTTATGCCAAAACAAACTTTTTTTCACTTAGCTCAGGATAAGCAGGATACACTAATACTTGCTGCTAAAGAGGAGTTTTCAAGAGTGCCGCTCCATGAAGCTTCCATTGCAAATATTATTAAAAGTGCAGGTATTCCAAGAGGTAGCTTTTATCAATATTTTGATGATAAAGAGGATTTGTATTTCTATTTATTGAGCGAAACCTCTAAAAAAAATACCGGAAAATTTCTGTTGATATTACAGGAAAACAATGGTGACTTGTTTAAAACGTTTATTGAGTCCTTTAGATTTATGGTAAGTACTCATAAAGATAAAGACCAAGCAAATTTTTTTAAAAATGCTTTCTTGAATATGAACTATAAATTGGAGAATACTTTAGCCAATAATGTATATGAAGAAAACCAAAAAAGTCATTTTGAGAACATTTCTAAATCAATTGATAAAAGCATGCTGAATATAGAGGATGAAAGTGAATTACATCACATGGTAAGGGTAATGACTGCTGTTACCTTTCATAATTTAGTGCAAATGTTTGTGAAGGATCTTACCGCAAAAGAAGCAGAAAACAGCTATTTGATGCAAATGAAGCTGCTAAAAAGAGGATTTTGCAAGACAGAGTGTTAAGGCGAACAACATAAAGTAGCTGCGAGTAAAGCAAACTAAAGGTAAATAACATGATTAGTTAAAAACAGTGAGGAGATAAATTAGATGGATTCAAGTTTACAACAAAAAAAACCCCCCTATTTGATGATTGCTATACTTTTTGTGGGAGCCTTCGTTTCATTTTTGAATAACTCCCTTTTAAACGTTGCGCTGCCATCCATTATGGTAGATTTAAAAATTGACGATTATTCAACAGTACAGTGGTTGTCAACAGGCTATATGCTTGTGAGTGGTATATTGATTCCTGCTTCAGCCTTTCTTTTGACCCGTTTTTCAAACAGAAGCCTATTTATTACATCAATGGCTATCTTTACGGCAGGTACGGCGTTGGCAGCATTTGCGCCTAACTTCGGCACATTGCTTGCTGGACGTATGATCCAAGCTGCAGGATCTTCTGTAATGGGTCCTTTACTTATGAATATTATGTTAATCAGTTTCTCCCGTGAAAAACGTGGAGCTGCAATGGGTATCTTCGGATTAGTTATGATTACGGCTCCTGCAATCGGACCAACATTATCTGGTTATATCGTAGAGTATTACGATTGGAGACTTCTTTTTGAAATGATTCTTCCACTAGCTGTTATTAGCTTGCTGCTTGCAGTATGGAAGCTGAAAAACGTTATGAATCAAAACAAAAATGCAACACTTGATTATATTTCAATTGTGTTATCAACTATCGGATTTGGCGGTTTGCTTTATGGATTTAGTTCTGCAAGCTCTGACGGCTGGACAGATCCAATTGTGCTAACAACATTAATTGCCGGTGCACTAGCTTTAGCTGCATTCATTATCCGCCAATTAAAAATGGAAGAGCCGCTGCTTGACCTGCGTGTATATAAATATCCAATGTTTGCGCTTGGCTCCGTCATTGCCATCGTTAATGCTGTTGCCATGTTCTCAGGGATGATATTAACTCCAGCATACGTGCAGAACGTAAGGGGGATTTCACCACTTGATTCAGGGTTAATGATGCTTCCTGGTGCAATTATTATGGGAATAATGTCACCAATTACTGGAAGACTGTTTGATAAGTTTGGACCTCGTGTTTTAGCAGTCATTGGCCTTGCTATCACAGGATTGTCCACATATATGCTGGCACATCTGCAGCTTGATTCAACACATACGTATATCATACTTGTGTATACACTTCGTATGTTCGGAATGTCGATGGTAATGATGCCAATTATGACAAATGGTTTAAATCAGCTTCCTACACGTCTGAATCCACATGGAACAGCTGTTAATAATACAGCACAGCAGGTATCAGGTTCCATCGGGACAGCAATATTAGTTACCATCATGAATACTGTGACAAAAAACAACGCAGAAAGCATGATGGCAGGTGTAGACCCTGCAACAATCACACAATCCTCTGCAGCGCTGATTACGCAGAAAGCATTGTTAGAAGGTATTCAATATTCCTTTTACGTAACACTTGTAATTAATATTATTGCATTGATTCTTGCCTTCTTTGTTAAACGTGCTGATACAAGCGAAAGTGCAGTGAAAGAGCTTGAAAAACAAAGCAATGCAACAACAAAGCCTGCAACTAACTAAAGAAATGAAGAAAAACCAGGCGATTGCCTGGTTTTTCTTTTATAGGTCGTAATATAAGTATGAGCCATCAATGTTCGTCCAAATGTTTTGGATAATTTCCAACAAGATAAATCGCACTGATGATTCGTTTGTTAATCCATTTACGGTTTTCGTCTGTGTTTAATTGCTCAAAAACATGCTCTCTGCCTTTATCTGTTGTAACATAATGGTGTGGCAGATTATTTAAGCTGTATGCAATTATATCCATTTTACATTTTTCACATTTACAAAAAAGCTGAAAATCGGGACTGAGCAATAAATAGGTTACGAGAGACTCGACGATTTCTTCCATGACATTTAAGTATTTTCTATCCATAGCTATTCCCCCACAAATGCACTATATTTGTTATATCGGCAAATTCCATGATTTTTTCACTTAGTTATAAACATTTGTTTATCGAATCAAAAAATATTTTTATTTATTTAGCGAAGGAGAAGCTGTTTTGACTAACCAGGTTAATGCATTTTTACAAAGCTATTTTAAAGATTTAGAATTGAAACCACCGTTATTTTACAGCTGGAATTATGGATTAAGATTTGAAATCGCAGATCCAATCAAATGGAATGAAAAGGGTGGTATGAGCCAAGCTTATGAACGTTCCACCACATTATTCAATGAGGTGTTTGCAATCGACGATAACATTATTTTTGTGACAGATGTCCATACTTTCAAAAGCAACAAGTATCTGCAGAAGCGTCCACTGAATGTATATTCTAAATTCATAAAAAGTAAACAAAAATTATATCAATTATCTCACCAAACACTTCCTGAATTGGAGGAGGAAGATGGAGTTACCCATCGGTTTAGTCTTATTTGTAACAAGTCCGAAATAAGATATGCTTCCTTGCTTAAGGCAATATGCCATGAAGATATGGGTGATTCGCAAACTATTCTAAGAGGAGATAGGCGGATTGGCTATAACATTTACTTGATAAATGACACGAAGCAGATAATTTATCACCTGTATGATGATCGTGGGTGTGATATTATCGCTGCAGGTAAACGCAGCCTGCACGCGATTTATAAGAATTATAATCATTGGTTACTGGATTATGATCGAGAAAAAATGTCTTCCTTGTTTGCACCAAGCAACATGTAAAGACAATCTATCGAAAAAAAAACATGTCCTTTTTATTTTTCCTCCTCAATTAGTGAATTCACCTAGACAAAATAAGGGCTGGGTGAATATCGTATTAAGGATTACAGGAGGAGGTAATATAGAGATGAATGAGATAGCTGCAAATTATCCAATTAACAGTACTGATTTAAGAAGACCATTTGGAAGGCCTTTTGGTTTTGGCCATTTTGGCTATGGTAGAAGACCGTGGGGATACCGTCCGTATGGATTTGGCTTTCCTTTCGCTGCAGGACTTCTTGGAGGTCTTGCTGCTGGATCACTTATCGGTGGACCATATGGATATGGGTATCCATATGGGGGATACCCGTACCCATACACATATCCAGCCTACCCTTACTATCCTTATTAATATAAAGAGATGCCCATCCTACTGGATGGGCATCTTTCTTTTGTTAGCGTGAATTAGGGAAAACTCTTCTGATTGTTTCGACAAATTCGTCATATAAACCGCTGATTGGTTTTCCATCTTCAATGTCATTAGCATAATTTGAAAATCGATCAAAAAAATCGGGGTTAGAGGATACGTACACGTTATCGATGTCCTTATCTGTATCTTTCACACGATCGGCAATTTTATCCTCTAGCTTATTTGTTACACCGTTTTCTTGATTGCCTTCAAGCTGGACAGCAACAAAGGCATTTTCGTCTGTTTTCATCACGACAGCACGCTTGACTTCTTTCATATCTTTTACTTTATCTGCTGCTTTGTCTGCGACATCTAGGTTGGCTTTTTTACGCTCATCTGTTTTATAGCCAACACTATTATCTCTTAAATTGTTTGCAGTATTATTATTATCATCATTCATGGCTGTGTTATTATTATCGTCATCATTGCCACAACCTGTCATGATTGTCATTAGAGCAGCAACTGCAAGCATATGCTTCACTTTTTTCATGGTGATTTGCCTCCTTGTATATGATTCAAATTAAGTTTTCCCGAGAACTTAATTTAATATGTACAAGAAATCAACCATATCCGTTTAAAGCTATTGTCTAACGACCATCCTAATAATATCTCCAATGTTGAAAATTCCTTTAGATCAACATTAAAAAATGGAGTTAGATTGGCTGTTGATTTGTCGGATTGTCATCTTCTGAATTTCCTAATTGTAAGAAGTTACTTACAGAGCGTACATGCTCATCCAAAGCATAATTTCGGTACAAGCTGCTAGCAGATCTTACTGGATCGCCAAAGAAAAATCTTTCATACTGTGTTTGTCTCGAGCCAAAAGCACTCATCGTTAAATCCCAGCCTAAACGAAAAATTTTATTGCGGTCAACTGCCTGTTTATTTGCACCCTGCAAATACTGAAGTAAATCCTTTCTAATCTCAGATTGAAAGGCTGCTTCTGTCGGTAATGTAACGAGTCCGCTCGCCCCAAGTAATTGAATGATTTCAACAAATCTAGGGTAATTTTTTGAAAAAATATTGCTGGAAACCTGAAGGGGAGTAATGCTGGGTACTAGGCCCCCCCAATTATCGTAACTTGCATCGTTCTCAGATTTGTCTAATAACGCTTTCATCGTTTCAAGTGTAATGATGATTTCCGCCATTTTTTCTTGTATATGAGTGTATTCTCTTATATCAATTGTATCAATGATTAATTCGGCAATTCCCAATAAAAATTCCGTTTTGACGATTTGCCTAATTAAAACTTGATGTAATGCGAAATGATGGAAGGAGCTGTTGTTTAAAAATTCGTTTGCTGCATCTAAATTGTCATAATAAAATACACGGCTCCATGGAACCAATACATCGTTAAATACAAGGATACAATCCATTTCCTCGTATCGAGAGCTTAATGGATGATCGATTTGAGATTTCCCGCCTGCAAATGACTCTCTGCCAATAAACTTAAGTCCAGGTGTATTAGAAGGAATACTGAAGGCGAATGCCTCATTTTTATCATACTTTGGTGCACCAAAAACAAGCACCTCGTCTGTTATGCCACCCTGTGTTGCCAAAAGACGCGCTCCCTTTATAACTAATCCTTCAGAGGTACGAGCGATGACTTTAGCAGAGATAGGTTCTTTTGCATCTTCTAAAAATATTTGTGACCGATTCACCTGTGGGGTAATAAAAGTATGGGTAAAAGTCAAGTCACGCTCTCTAGCTTCTTTATAAAGGCGTACAATGTTTTCAGGGAAACAATTTTCCTTGCCTGCAAGCAGACTTGCTGATGAAGCCAAACTCATTACCGCTGTATTTAAATAATCAGGACTTCTGCCCATCATCCCGAAGCTTGCTTTTGCCCAACATTCCATCATTTTACGGCGCTTATATAAATCTTCCTTTGTTTTTGGCTGCAAATAGGACATTCCAATATGTTCGCCTGTATCCGGGGAAGGAAATGTCATTAGCTGCTTCAAATCTAAGCTTGTCTGCAAGTCATATAGTGCAGCTTTTTCCTTTAGTATTCCTTTAAATGCTGGATGTGTTGACAGCTTTTGCGTGACTTTTCTGCCGTCCAGCCAAATTTCTGGATTCAAGTTATCCATTCTTTCCATAAAAGCTTTCCCATTAATAGCCCCCATAAAAATCCTTCCCTCATATGATATTTAGTTAAAGTTATTTTATTGAAAATCATTGGTTATTGTTCCACGTTTTAATGTATATAGGTATGGGTTTAAAGAAATTAGTCAGGTGTATAGGGCGAATGTTAGATTGTTTGAAGAATTGTTGATACGATAAATATTGAGGGTCTGTTTTTTTTTACTTCTAATGGAAACTTAGGGCTGTTAATGTGCGATGTTCTTGGAGACTCAAAATTAGGCACCGTACATACTTGCAAAAAAGTTTAGAAAGTTTTTTAAGCATTTGTTAAAGGAGGAAATGATGTATCATTAGAAAACAGGACAGGAATTTATTGTCCTGTTTTTTTATATGCAAGTACACATTATATTTGAACATAGGGAATGTCATAAACATAAAAACATGGTTATATGCTATGGAGAGGCGCATGTTATTGGAGGTGATGCTTTTGGTAAGATTAAACACGCTGTATCAGGATAAAGGAAAAGGCTGGCAGTCTAAACAAATTATCTTTCAGATAGCACCATCCATTGGCGAGACAATTAAAATTGATAAAAGTTTTTACAAAATCACTAATATCATTCACCATGCAGAGGATGGCAGCTTGGAAGTAATTGCCCAAGCAGATTGAGCTGACGATTAAGGAGATAGGGACTTATAGTCAATACCTCCTTAATCATCTATAATAGTGAGGGATGAACAGGGAACTTGGTAATGAGAATCGATTCTTAGGGACAAGCTCTGACTAAAATATTATTATCATTAAGTGTTCGTTTAGCTATAAGGGAGGTAATTAATGTGGAAACAAAAAATAAAGAGAAACTGTTAATGGCAATATGGGTTGTCTCAACAATTGCCACGTTTGGAAGCTTGTTTTTTTCTGAAATTATGAAATTTGAGCCATGTAAACTATGCTGGCTTCAGCGAATATTTATGTACCCATTACCGATTATTGTCGGCTTAGCCATTATAAGAAAAGATTATAATCAAATTTGGAGCTTTTTAACGTTAGCAAGCATCGGCTTTGTTATTTCTGTCTATCACAATTACATTATGCTGTTTCCGCCAGAGCTAGGCTCATGCGGCAGGGTGTCATGCACAACGGATTATTTTCATTTATTAGGCTTTATTACTATACCGCTTATGGCTCTTATAGCATTTATTATTGTTATTGTTTTATGTATTATTGGCTTGAAAATGGACAAAAAGTCTACATTTATCGTTGGTGAAAATCAGGAATAAGCATGGGACTGAGACAAAATAATTTCTGCATTCAGACATTGGGCCATGTAATTATATTATTAGTATGGAATGAAAATTAAGTTCATTCCATTACGCACATAGACTCGCTCTATTCGCAGAAAGGTGTGGGGCTTCCTTGTCTTCGCCTGCGGGTACTCATCTCCCACAGGCGTCGAGTCGCCTCCATTATCAAACTGAATTATTTATGGATAACCGGCGAAATTGTTTTGTTTCAACATTGGCTTACATTCTTTTATCCCACTACCAACTTGCTTATATTTCTAAGGAAATTCCGGAAACAATAATAACTGCCTTTATTAATATATGTTTAAACACTCCCTCAAGAAGGTAAATAACTCGTACACACTTCCTTAACAGCAAAGGAAGCTGCGAATCTATATTTACATAAAAAAGGGTGAGGAATTAAATGAAGACTAGTGAGGAACCTGCTTTTGTAAAAACATCCGCAGCAAGCTCAAATGAAGGGCAGAAAAAGCAGAGGTTTTCACAAAAAACATATTTAAAATTGATTACATTTATTTCTACATTCGGTGGTCTTTTATATGGTTATGATACGGGTGTAGTAAATGGAGCACTGCCATATATGTCAAGAGAGGATCAGCTTAACTTATCTCCTTTTACGCAAGGGCTTGTTACGAGCTCCCTTCTGTTCGGGGCAGCATTCGGGGCCATTTTTGGAGGCAGGCTGTCTGACAGGAAAGGAAGACGCAAAACAATCATAAGTGTTGCATTTATTTTTCTTATCGCAACAATCGGTTGTTCGATTGCTCCAAATATGGAGATTATGGTTTTAAGCAGATTTATTTTAGGTCTTGCAGTCGGAGCAACATCTGTAACAGTACCTGCATTTTTAGCGGAGATGGCTCCTGCAGAAAAAAGGGGAAGACTTGTTACTCAGAATGAATTAATGATTGTCACAGGACAACTGCTTGCATACATATTCAATGCCGTTTTAGCGAACTCATTTGGCGATATGGGCAATATTTGGAGATATATGCTCGTTATTGCGACTCTTCCAGCAGTTTTATTATGGCTTGGAATGCTGATTGTTCCCGAAAGTCCACGCTGGCTAGCTTCTAAAGGCAACATAAAAGGAGCTTTACAAGTACTTGAAAAGATTAGGGAACGCATGCAAGCACGAAAAGAACTAGAAGAAATTGAGAATACGATTGTTAATGAAGGGAAAGTAAAAAAAGCAACTTTTAGAGATTTGAAGCTCCCTCATGTTCGCAGAATTATACTTATAGGAATAGGAATTGCGATGATCCAGCAGTTAACAGGAGTTAACTCTATCATGTATTATGGAACAGAAATATTGAAGGATGCAGGCTTTTCAACAGAAGCGGCCTTAATCGGTAATATTGCCAATGGAGTTATCTCTGTTGCTGCAACATTCGTTGGTATAGCCCTGCTTGACAAGGTAGGCAGAAGACCAATGCTGTTTATTGGTATGGTTGGGACAAGCACTTCACTCCTGCTTATTGGTATTATTTCGATGACAATGGAGGGTTCTTCCGTACTTCCGTATATTATCTTGAGCTTAACTGTTTTATTCTTAGCATTTCAGCAAGGTGCTGTCTCACCAGTAACTTGGTTGATGCAGTCAGAAATTTATCCACTTCATCTTCGTGGGTTAGCAATGGGTATTTCTATTTTCTGTCTGTTTATGATGAATTTCCTTGTAGGATTACTATTCCCTGTATTATTTGATGCATTTGGATTGGCAACTACTTTCTTCATCTTCGTTGGATTGGGATTAATAAGCTTATTTTTCATCAAACGATATGTACCTGAAACGAAAGGTCGTTCACTGGAAGAGATTGAGCAAACCTTTGCTAAATCACAGAAAAAATATGCTCAACAAGGTTAATAACGATGAAACGTTCCTAATAAAGGAACGTTTTTTTATGTTAACAGCCTGTTTTTTCTATTCATTGTCGCGAATACCTTCCTCCAATCATTTTATATAAAAGGTTTTCTGTGAAAAGAGGAGGAATTGAAAGTCAATACACCGCTGTTGACAAATAAAGTTCATTCGTAATAATATAAAATTAGTACCTGATACTAATAGTAGAATATAATAACTGGTTTTAAGTATAAAAAGGAGCGAACGGTAATGACTTCAAAAGCAAGGATTTCAGCAATTGGAACATATGTCCCTGAAAAGAGACTGACAAATAACGATCTTGCGAAAATGGTGGATACAAGTGATGAATGGATCATCCAAAGAACTGGCATAAAGGAAAGACGAATTGCAGGAGAAGAAGAGTTTGCTTCCACCTTGGCGATTAAGGCAATTGAAAACTTAGCTGCAAACAGCAACCAATCACTGCATGATGTTGACTTTATTATCGTTGCAACAACTACTGCTGATTATGGTTTTCCAAGTGTAGCAGCACAGATACAATCGCATTTTAAAATCGAGCAGACAGGTGCAATTGATTTAAGTGCAGCGTGTGCCGGATTCACATATGGTTTGCATTTAGCGAATAGTATGATTACATCAGGAATGCATAAGAAAATTCTTGTTGTTGCGACAGAAACTTTGTCCAAGGTGACAGACTATACGGACAGGACGACATGTATTCTGTTTGGTGACGGTGCTGGAGCATTTCTTGTTGAATATGATGAAGAAAATCCAAGCTTCCTCGCATCCCATATGGGCACAAATGGAGAAGGAGGCATTCATATTTATCGAACGGCACTTTCGGAAAAGATGAACGGAGAACCTTTAAACAACAGTGGGAAAATGGTTCAAAACGGCCGTGAGGTATATAAATGGGCGACAAGAACAATTCCAGCCTCCATGGATACTTTATTGAAAAAAGCAAATATGAAAAAAGAACAGCTGGATTGGTTCGTTCCTCACAGTGCAAATTTACGGATGATTGAATCCATTTGTGATAAATCTGGTGTACCAATTGAAAATGCCTTAACAAGCATGGTTCCATATGGAAACACCTCTTCAAGCTCCATACCATTAGCAATCCAGATAGGGCTCGATGAACAAAAAATCAAAAATGGAGACCATTTACTTTTATACGGATTTGGTGGCGGACTTACACATCTCGGGTTAATTATAAAATGGAATTTAGTTTAAAAAGCTACAGGGAAGAGCAATCTGCTCTTCCCTGTTTTTTTTGCTGCTTATCAAATGGTCCTGTTGTCCGATGTACCGTTATAATGGATCACTTTTAAAAGGAGCTTGTCTGATGAATGGTAAAAAAAGACTTATCCAAGCGAAATACAGGGCTAAAAAGAAGGAAATGCAGGAAAATAATAAATCGATTGCCGTTTTTTATCTTTTAGCTTTAATAGTGCTCATTTTGATGCAAAGTGATTTTGGAAGTAAGTCTATATTTCCTTTCGATGGAAATGGCAATTATACTTATTATAGCGAGTAATTAAAAATGAATAGAAATAGATAAGTCAGTCCTATACAAAGTGTACAGGGCTTTTTTTGTCGGAAATCCTTAAGCAATGTGCACAATTTATTAATACGCAAGAGCTGAAAAAGTGTATAAGGAAGATGTTTGAACATACCATTTCAAACCCTCTCTCATAGTATATAAAAGTAGTTATGAAATGGAGGGAAAATAGCTTGGATAATCTTATTACAGTCCTAATCCCGTTTTACAATCCTGGCAAATATATTATTGATGCTATTAGCAGTATATACGCACAAAATTATTTCTCCTGGAAAATTGTTTTAGTAGATGACGGCTCGACAGATGAGAGTACAGAGTTAGCAAAAAAATATCTTGTTGATCCAAGAATAACATATGTACGACATGACGAAAACAAGGGGCAATCGGTCAGCTTGAATACGGGACTTCAGCATATTGAAACACCCTTTTTTGTTCAGCTTGATCCAGATGACTGGCTTTATCCTGACACATTGCAAAGTTTAGCTGAAGAAGCGTTAAAGCAGCCAGAGGATGTTGCGGTAATTAGCGGCAATATTAATATTAGTTTTGAAGATGAAAATGGACAAGTTTATTTATCGCGAATAAAAAAAGGCAGGCATTATGATAATCCATATGCTTTTTTATTGGCAAATACATCTATTTGGCCGAGATGCTACAGAACCGCTGCTGTACGAGAGGTAGGAGGCTGGCCGACGGATGATCCTTATGGAGGCAGATATGTGGAAGACATTAGAATACTGCTTCTGTTGATTATGTCTTATCGTTTTTATTGGATAGATCAGCTTATGCTTTATCATCGCAGACATGAAAAAAATAACACAAATGAAAAAGATGAAACGGCTACTTCCTTAAGATCGCTTATAGAAGAAACATTAGTCAATTGGGGAGATGTATACAAGCCTGTCTTTAAATATGAAGATGGCTACATGATTCTGCATGGTCTTGAGGTTAATAAAGACAGTCAAGATGATAATATAGCAGAAATTATTACGGAAATACCAGAGTCAGAGTAAACGTAATAGTTAATGAAAAAAGGGAAGATGTATCGCATCTTCCCTTTTTCAAAATAGATTAAAGTGCACCTTTACCAAATGAACCTTCAAATAGTGACTCACTTAATGCACGTCTGTTGCTTGGCTTTTCGCGCTCTTGCAAATTATCAGGGAGCGCTTCTTTTTCCCCTTGATAACCTATTGCAACAACAGCGTGTAGTTCATATTGCTCTGGAATGTTTAACACTTGACGAGCAAGCTCCTTATCAAATCCGCCCATCGCATGTGTGACCAAGCCTTTATTATGTGCTTCAAGAGCAAGGTGACTCCATGCAGTACCAGCATCAAATGCATGCCAAGCATTGGGACCGCGTTGTGTTAATGCTTCCGAAATAATAACTGCTATTGCAGGTGCATGCTTAGCCCATGTCAGATTTCCAGGTACAATAAAGGAATGGAACTTCTCTAAATCTTCTTGCGTGCGGGCAATAATAAATCTCCAAGGCTGAATATTGGATGCAGAGGGAGCCCATCTTGCAGCTTCAAATATACTTAATAGCACCTCCTCAGGTATATCCTTCTCCAAAAATGAACGGGGAGACCAGCGATTGATAAATTGCTGTGAGATTTCGTAATCAGCATTGCGGAAGTCTTTCATATCAGCCATAAATAATCCTCCTAACTAGAAATATTAGTTAAAATATACCATAAATAACCTAGGATAAAAAGTTTTGCAAACAATTGTTAGAAGATAATGATGTTTCTAAAAGATATGTTAATAAGGAAATATATGTTAATATATTGTTAATGATACAATGGAGGATAATAATGTCATATATTACTGGTTTTTGGCAACTGATGATTTTTTTATTGTGAGTCTTATTGGTGAGAGGGGTATATAAATTTATAAAGGTAAAACGGTACTGAACGGAGCAATAAATCTGCACACAGCTGCTAAAAAGGCAGCTATTTTTTATTAGGAAAAACATTTGCAAAAAAAATGGACAGTGTTTAGGTTAAGGAAAGAAATTCTCACCTGTTTCTTGTATAATGGATAGAGAAAAACATGTAAACATTTAAATTGCTTTAATGAGGGGTTAAATTGAAAAAAAGAAGAAGAAAATTGAAAAAACTGCCATTCCTAATCTTAATCGTTATTGTTTTATACGGTGGTTATTTAATTACCGCTAAATCTATTAAACAAACAGCTGAAACAAGATTAGCCAATTATTTGCCAGAGATCAAGGATGAATTGGAAAAAAATGAACTGGATGCAGATGAGTTTGCACCTGTTTTGCTTGCCATTATGGATCAGGAAAGCCATGGGAAAGGCAGTGATCCAATGCAATCATCTGAATCTGCTGGTTTAGCGCGAAATGAAATCGGTGACCCCGCAGAAAGCATTAAACAAGGAGTGTATCATTTTTCCGAAATGTACAAATATGGTGAAGCAAATGATGTAGACCTTGAAACAATTATTCAAAGCTATAATATGGGTCCAGGCTATATCGATTTTATTGTTAATAGTGATACAAACCATAGTGAGGAAACAGCTAAATCCTATTCTGAGCTTATGGTAGAGAAATCGCCTGATTTGTATACATGCAATAACGATAAATTAAATTTCCGCTATCCTTATTGCTATGGTGATTATAGTTATGCAGGAAAAGTCACTGCAAAAATTGATGCGATGAATAAGCTTGTGAGACAGCATTTATAGAATTAGGTAAATAAAAATTATACAAAAAAAGATAAACAAAAGGTTTGTCTAAAAGTTTTAAGACCAGTGGAAATCACTGGTCTTAAGTCATTCAGGTTATTTTTTTCTGTACTCATGCTTGTGCCGATTGAAGGGTGTAAAATAGGAGACGGAATAATCTAAATTAATCATTTCACTATATTCAAACACCTTGCCATTTTCTAATATACCTCTATTAATAATTTTCATGGCTGCACTCCCTTTTTTACAATTAAGCAGGTCTGCATCCTCTTTAGAGATGTTAATAGCACGGTATGTTGTGATGAAATGGGAGATGATTAGCCCGCATTGCTGTACATAATCATGGACAGATTTTTTTATTTCTTCTTCGTTCAGATCTGGAAAATAAGAACAGGGAAGTACGGATGTTTCAATCTGCATCTTTTGAAAGTCGACAATTCTTATCCGTTTAAACTCCCATAATTTCTTATTTGGAACCATATGTAAATCAAAAATCTTTTCGAGCTCTTGATTTGGCTGGATTTTTTTTAAGTAAATAATTTTTGAATGGATATCCTTGAATTTTTTTTCCGTAAGTGAATTATAAATTAAAGGACTTTTATATCTAGTTTCAGACACAAAAATTCCCGAGCCCTGAATGACTTTAATACACCCAATGTTGACAAGCTTCTTTAACGCTTCTCTAATCGTATACCTTGAAACAGTATACAGATCAGAAAGCTCCCTTTCTGTCGGGAGCTTTTCTCCAGCTTTGTACTTATTCTGATAAATTTTACTGAGTATATCCTCTGCGATAAAATCTCTTTTTTTCATTATTTATACCTCGAAAATTATTATCTCTCCTCGGTTCATTGTAGCATGCAAAGGTATAGGAGCGCTTGTTATGGTGTGTGGATTGCGCCGTTCGGCAGGCGGGACTCTGTCCACTCGTGTTTACGGTAAATAACAGGATAGGCAGCTGCCATTTCTTCGTCAAAATCTACACCAATGCCGATTTCTTCAATTGGATAAATATACCCATCCTGTACCTTCACATTACCAGGAAACATTTTTTTTGTTGTTTCATCTGGTTCTTGAATTTCCTGAATGGCTGCATTATGAAGATGGATATTTAAGTGCGTATTGACGGCAACACCAATTGGTGTCATATCAGATGGGCCATGCCATGCAAGACGAACACCAAAATTCTCACAAAGCGCTGCTAGCTTTAAGGCTGGTGTAATTCCACCTATTTGTGAAACATGACAGCGAATAAAATCAATTTGACGATTAACAATCAGATTTCTCCATTCTACGGGATTATTAAATAATTCTCCTGTAGCAATCGGGGTGCTGCATTGATTTCTTAAGGAAACAAGCCATTCATTTTGGTCTGGAGGAAGAATATCCTCTAAAAAGTATGGTTTAAATGGTTCCAAATCCTTCGCTAGCTGCAATGCTTCATTAGGAAAAAGTCTTTCGTGAACATCATGCAGGAAATGGATAGAATACCCATATTTATCCCTGAGTGCCTGAAACATTGTGATAACGTCCTGCCGATAATTATGCTGATCAAAATATTCACCGCCAGCGTCCTTTCTGGCGAGATGCATGTTCGGGTTTTTCCCGCCGTATTTTCCCAGTTGACAGCGGATATGTCGATAACCTTTTGCCAGCAGCCGATCCACATCCTCGAAAAGCTGTTCGATTGTTAATCCATCAGCATGTGTATATGCAGCAATAGCATTTTTGGATTTTCCGCCAAGCAGTTGATAAAGAGGCATGCCAGCTAATTTTGCTTTTATGTCCCATAATGCCATGTCAATGCCAGCAATAGCATTATTGATAACAGGACCGTTTCTCCAATAAGAATTAACCATCATTACTTGCCAAATGTCTTCTATATGATTTGCATCACGATTTATGAGCAGCGGTTTTAAATACTCTTCGATTATTGTTTGAACAGCTAATGGTCGTTGTTGAAATGTGGCACATCCGTAACCGTAAACACCATTATTCGTTTCTACTTTAACAACGACAAGATTATGCCGATGCGGATTTGTTACAAATGATTTTATGTCAGTAATTATTGTTGGTTCCAACTCTTAATCTCCTTTTCTCTCGCTTTTTTCGTCAAATCAAAGCCTTATAATGACTCCATTAAAGCATATGGAAAAACAACGAGTCAATTTGGTCAGGGAAGTACTTCATATACATTAATTTACCGTACCAATATATTATCAAATAGATGGTGAAAGCCAGCTGCAGCAACGGTCTCCATAATAATGGGTGCTTTTTTAACCGCTTTCATAGTAAGCGGTGCTATGCTATTATGACCTTGTCAAATCAAGGTTCTATAATTAATGTTAATCTGCATTTACTTGATAATGAGAGGATGCTTTAGGATGAAGGAAAAAGAAGCTGTTAAAAGAATCATAGAAAATGTTGGCGGGAAAGATAATATTAAGAAGGCATGGCATTGCATGACAAGATTACGGTTTGATTTAGTCGATCAAGCAAAAATTGATCATGAAAGTGTTAAGCAAGTTAACGGAGTTATTGGAGAACAGCTGCAAAATGATCAATATCAAGTGATTATTGGTACAAATGTGCAAGTCTATTATAATGCTTTAATGGAAGAATTAGAGGTAGATGAAAATACAATTAGCACAATAGAGGAAAAGAGCAGTAAAGGAATGTTTGGCAGATTATTGGATGTAGTTTCAGGTGTGTTTGGACCAATTGTGCCTGCCATTGCAGGAGCGGGAATGATAAAAGGGGTTTTGGCTGGTTTAATAGCTTTAAACATTTTGTCAAAGGAAAGTGAAACGGTTGTTATCTTAGATTTAATTGCTAGTGGAGTCTTTTATTTTCTGCCATTCTTCTTAGCAGCATCTGCAGCAAAAATCTTTAAAACAAATCAATACTTAGCGATAGCAGTAGCAGGAGGGCTGATGTACCCGACGTTGCTTGATGCGGCGAAGCTTGGAGAAATAACCAAGTATTATTTTCTAGGGCTGCCGATACCTGTTATTAATTACTCAGGTACTGTTATTCCCATTATTTTATCTGTGTGGGCATTAAGCTATATACATAGATGGGTAGATAAATGGATGCCAAGTGTATTGAGAACCGTATTTACGCCAACATTGACTTTATTCCTTGTTATTCCAGTTACACTTATTGTAACAGGTCCTTTAGGCAGCTATGTTGGGAGGGGCCTGGCATATATGGTTGAATTTTTGTTTAATGTGTCTCCGATTTTGGCAGGTGTTGTCATGGGTGGGGCGAGACCGATTGAAATCGTTTTTGGTGTTCACCATGCTATCACACCGATAGCCTTGCAAAATTTTGCGGATAAAGGATACGACATGCTGATGCCAATGATGTTCATGACAAATATGGCGATTGCTGGTGCGACCTTTGCAATGTTTTTCAAAGCGAATAGTAAAACAGAAAAGTCAGTGATACTATCTGCAACCATTTCAGCCATACTTGGCATAACGGAACCTGCTTTATTTGGAGTTTTAATCAGGAACAAAAAGGCATTTATTGCGTGTACAATCGGCAGTACGATTGCTGCGACATTCTTTGCTGTCATGGGGGTGAGAATATACGGGTATATTCTTTCAAGTATTGTAAGTCTTGTTGCATATGTCGGACCGTATTTTCCGTATGCAATTGCAGGTATCATTATCGCAATTGGAACAGCCTTTTCCATCACGTTTTTGACGGTAAAAAAGAATTCATTTGGGGCGGGGCATAAAGATACTCCCGTTCAGAAAATAAGTGGATAATAATTAGAGGGGTGTCTCCCTTTAGGGGAGGTCCCTCTGACTATTAAACGAATGCCTCTATTGGTGATCTTTGATTAATTAATTTTTTTATGATAGATAGGTAGCTTTGCATAACCTCATTGTTTGCCACTGATTTCGGATAGACAGCCCATATTTCCCGATACAAATAATCGGGACTTTTAAAGGGCAATACAATAATATCTCCTGATGCATAATCTTGGTGATTAATAAGGGAAAAATCATCGAGTGCACAGATGGCATGGCCATCCTTAACAACATTTCTTATTAGTGCACTATTATTGGAGGTAACAAAAACAGGGTTGGTTTCCAAGCCTGTTTTTTTCACAAGCTCTTTATGTGTGGATGTTTCCAGGACGGCAATACTTTCATTTACTAAATCTTCCTTCGTCAGAAATTTTCTAGTAGATAAAGGAGAATGCTTACTTAATGCAATACAGACATAGCTTTGATAAAATGGCTCAATATGGATGGAACTGCTATTTTCTAACAGATTTCTGTTCTCAACAATTAAGGATAGGTCGAGTGACCCATCATTTTTTGTGATCTTTGAGACGATATCCTCATGCATACCCTCTTGTATTTCAACCTTCAAATCCTTATATTTCTCCTTTAGGGACATAAGAGCAAGATAGCCTACATTTCCGAATGTTGGAGAAAAGGCAATTCTTAAAGGCAAGCATTGCTGTCCATTTTCCATTCTTTGCACTTCGTCATATAGCTCTTTATACTTACACTGCAGCTCGAATGCGCGTTTCAGGACAATTTTTCCTTCAGGTGTTGGATTAGTCCCTTTGTTGGAGCGCTGAAAAATAGTGACCCCTAAATTTAGTTCTATTTGCAGGATGGATTGGCTGATTGCAGAAGGCGTTATATGCAGATTATCTGCTGCTTTCCTGATAGACCTTTCCTTCGCCACTTCCAACAAATAATCAATTTGTTCTATATTCATTTTCATCCTCCTACCTAAAAAAATACTTAAATGATTGTCCAACTTTATTACTGTTCTTATAGTACTTAATATTCGCCTTTTATTAGTCTCAATAATAAAATGGAGAATTTCAATTTAGAGACAAAAAGGAATTAAATAACTAGCTATTGTTCCTATTTTTGACTATTGATGTTTTGATAAGCAAACATAGCAAGGGTTTTTCGTTGGAAGTAAGAAGAGGCAGGTGATTGAGATGAGCAATAAAGAATTGGAGCACGGATGAAGTGAAATTACTGCAACACTTTTAAACAGAATAGAATTAAGGGTGGAACAAGGTATTCCAAGCTGCTCGAAAAGGCGTTAAAAGGAAGTAAAAACAGACTGCCGATTGACAGCCTGTTAGCTTCCTTTATAATATTTTACAAGCTTGATTTCAAGTCCATTTACTTTTTCGCTTTTTAACCGAGGTGCAGTGCCGCCAATATTCGGTGCGTCAATTTCGAGGACTACTGTATCCGTAAATGTTTCGCCATCAGGCTCTCCGACAAGAATGGACAGCTTTACTTCATACCAGCCATTGTAACTGTCTTTGCCTGTTTGCTTCTGCATAATGGCAACATCTTCTACCTTTATTGGATTTACAATCATTTCCTTCCCATATTGGTCCTGAACGATTTTGTTTAATTTTGGCTCAAATATAGAGAAAAGAATATCCTCCGTTGTAAAGTAACCATCGACTCTTTCTGCTTTTGTTTCCGTTTTGGCATAAATATAATGTCCATTTGCGAAAATCATTAAACCTACAAGTAAAAATAGCAGATTTTTCATTTTGTCATTTACCTTCCTTCCATATTTATGTTGTCACTGATTTGGAGATTTATTATATGTTGCCACTTGTAGTCCTTTATCTTCCTGCCATTCAGCATAAAGGACATCTTTATAATCTGAAATTTGCTGTTGAGATAACTGTTTCTTCAGCCAGCCTTCGTTAAATTGGAGTGTTTTTAAATTTTGTTTATTCACTTTACCATCAAGCACTAATGCATATGCAAGCCGTACTTTTTTTTCTGGTATCTGTAAATCTTCATTAGTAGGAGCACCGTATGAATGCTTTGGCGCAACACTAATATTACCATCCTGTTCCAAAATGACATACTCTGCGTCAAATAAAGAAAAATAGCCTTGTTTTCTTAAAAGATGCTGAAGCTGACTTAAATCAATATGATTTTTTTTTAACGCTTTAAAGTCAATTTCTCCTTTATTCACAAGCATGGATGGTTTTCCTTCAAAGAAGCTGCGCAGTATAAATGATTTTTGTGTCAGTAACTCAACAAGGTAGATAAGTAGACCCCAAAGTAAAATGCTGTATACGATATCAAGCACACCTGTACGCTCATCAAAAATAGAATCTCCTACGAAATTCCCTAATACCATTCCAGTTATAAAGTCAAAGGGGGTAATTTGCGAAAATTGAATCTTACCTAGTATTTTCAGCATTAACAGAAGTGTAAAAAACCCGACACATAATTCCACTGTGATATCAACTAACATTTTCTTCACCTATTATCTTTTTAATTAATTTGCTTAAAGGCATGGTAAACTATACAGAAATTTCATCCGTTTATATAATGCGGAAAATCACCTGAAATATACAAAAGCTGGTCATTTTTCCATAGAGAATCAAAAAAGCAGTATAAACTACCGATAATTTATAAAATAGACAGGCTTGAATCATGGTTACATGCTTAAATCAATTAATCTGTAATAGATAAAAAATATTTTATTGAAAGCGTTGACATGAAATCGTTCTCATGATAAATTAAACCTATCAAATAACAACTTAATAAGTTCCTTGATGGAATGTTACCTTAAGTGGGCATAACCTGAACTGACTAGAACACGCTTTTATAGTGTGATTTAGTGGGCTCAGGTTTTTTATTTGGCAAAAACCAAAAATAGAGAAAAGAAGGAAGGGTCAAAAATGAAATATGAGCAGCTGGCAAAAGACATTATTGCTAATGTAGGTGGAAAAGAAAACGTTTCCAATGTGGTCCATTGTATTACACGCCTTCGCTTTAAGCTAAAGGATGAAGGAAAAGCAAATACAGAGGTATTAAAAAACATGGATGATGTTGTTACAGTCATGAAAAGCGGCGGACAATATCAAGTCGTTATCGGAAACCATGTACCTGATGTATACAAAGCTGTAGTTACAGTTGGTGGCTTTCAAGGTCAGGAGCAAGTGGAGGAAGATGAAGGACCAAAAGGTTCCCTTTTCAGCCGCTTTATTGATATGATTTCTAGCATTTTTACACCAGTCCTTGGTGTGTTAGCCGCATCAGGTATGATCAAAGGCTTTAATGCATTATTTGTTGCACTTGGCTGGCTGGAAAATACATCTGGCACCTACCAAATCTTAAATGCTGCCGGTGATGCACTATTTTATTTCTTGCCAATCTTCTTAGGATATACAGCAATCAAAAAGTTCGGTGGTACACCGTTCATCGGAATGGCGATCGGAGCAGCATTAGTATACCCGACCCTTTCGACCTTAACAACAGGAGACCCGCTGTACACAGTATTTGCAGGTACAATGTTTGAATCACCAATTTATGTTACGTTTTTAGGAATTCCCGTTATTTTAATGTCTTATTCATCATCCGTTATACCAATTATTCTTTCTACGTTCTTTGCAGCAAAAGTAGAAAAATGGCTTCGTAGCTTTATTCCAGATGTTGTTAAAACATTTGTAGTGCCATTATTAACATTATTAATTGTTATTCCAATTACATTTATGGTCATTGGCCCGATTGCAACATGGGCAAGCAGCTTGATCGGTGCAGGTTCATTATTCCTTTATAACTTAAGTCCATTAATTGCAGGGATTTTGCTTGGCGGTCTATGGCAAGTAATCGTTATTTTCGGTCTTCATTGGGGCTTAGTGCCAATTGCGATCAACAATGTGGCGACAATGGGCTTCGATACAATTCTTGCAACAGTATTTGCCGCATCATTCGCCCAAATTGGTGCAGTTCTTGCAATCTTAATTAAAACAAAAGATAAAAAGTTGAAATCATTGAGTATACCAGCATTCATTTCCGGTATCTTCGGTGTAACAGAGCCGGCTATTTACGGAATTACCTTACCATTAAAGAAACCATTTATCATCAGCTGTATCGGTGCAGCAGCAGGTGGAGCTATTTTAGGTCTTGCTAATGTAAAGGGTTACATTATTGGCGGTCTTGGAATTTTTGGAATTCCAACATACATTAGTCCTGATGGTCTTGGCATGGATTTATGGGGGGCACTAATTGCAATCGTTGTAGCATTCATTGTTGCTTTCATCTTAACGTACTTGTTTGGCGGAATTGGCAAAGAAAAAGCTGCAAGTACTAATGCAGAAGTAAAATCTGCTTCAAATGAAGTAGCTGCAACAACAGCAGTACAGCATGAGGTTATCATTAGTCCATTAAATGGTGAAGTGAAAGCATTATCAGAAGTAGAAGATGCAGCATTTTCAACAGGTGCATTAGGACATGGCCTTGCAATTGAACCAACAGAAGGGAAGCTTTATGCTCCAGTTTCTGGAACAGTATCAGCATTATTCCCAACAAATCATGCCATTGGTATTACGACTGATTCTGGTGCAGATATTTTAATTCATATTGGGATGGATACTGTACAATTTGAAGGAAAATACTTTAAAGCATATACAGTCCAAGGTGAATACGTGGAAAAAGGCCAATTGCTTATTGAGTTTGACATCGAAGAAATTCGTAAAGCAGGTAAGTTGTTAACAACACCTGTTGTTGTAACAAACTATAAGGATTACAGCATGGAGTTGACTAATAAAAAGCAAGTCACTACAGTAGATGAGCTGTTCAAATTAGATGTAAAATAATAGTGAGGTAGAAGATAAGGAGCATAAGCTCCTTATCTATTGCAATGAATATAAAGGAGGAAAAGAAAATGGCATTTCAAAAAGGATTCTTATGGGGCGGCGCAATCGCTGCAAACCAAGCAGAAGGTGCATATCTTGCTGACGGAAAGGGTTTAACAACAGTTGATCTTCTGCCGACAGGTCAAAAAAGATGGGACATTATGATGGGGAATTTATCCTCATACGAACCATTAGAAGGAGAATTCTATCCATCACATGAAGCGATTGATTTTTATAACCGCTATAAAGAGGATATTGCATTATTTGCGGAGATGGGCTTCAAGGCGTTGCGTCTATCGATTTCTTGGGCAAGAATTTTTCCAAATGGGGATGATGCAGAACCAAATGAAGCAGGACTGAAATTCTATGATAATTTATTTGATGAGCTGCTGAAATATGGAATTGAGCCTGTTGTTACAATCGCCCATTTCGATGTGCCAGTAAATCTTGTTAAAAACTATGGAAGCTGGCGAAGCCGTAAGCTTGTAGGATTCTTTGAGAAATATGCGACAACTCTTTTCAACCGTTATAAAGATAAAGTAAAGTATTGGATGACATTTAATGAGATTAACATGCTTCTTCACCTTCCGTTTGTTGGAGCTGGTCTTGTATTTGAAGAAGGGGAAGATAAGAAGCAGGTGAAATACCAGGCAGCACATCACCAGCTTGTTGCAAGTGCACTAGCTGTTAAAGCATGCCATGAAATCAGCCCTGATGCTAAAATTGGCTGTATGCTTGCAGCTGGACAAACCTATCCATATAGCTGTAATCCTGATGATGTTCTCGATGCAATGGAAAAGGATCGCGATTCTTTCTTTTTCATTGATATTCAATCTCGCGGAAAGTATCCTGGCTATGCAAAGAAATTCATTAAAGACCATAATATTACAATTGAGATGGAAGCAACGGATGAGGAAATTCTGCAGAATAATACGGTAGATTATATTGGCTTCAGCTATTATGCGAGCAGAACGACAAGCACAGATCCGGAAATCAATAAGACGACATCTGGAAATGTGTTCGGTTCGATTGAAAATCCATTTTTAGAAAAGTCAGAGTGGGGCTGGACAATTGATCCTAAAGGGTTCCGCATTACAGCAAACCAATTATATGACCGTTATCAAAAGCCGTTGTTTGTTGTTGAAAATGGACTGGGTGCCATTGATATTCCTGAAGAGGATGGAGCTGTAACGGACGATCATCGCATCGACTACTTAAACAAGCATTTACAGGAGCTATCTCAAGCGATTGATGAAGGTGTTGAAGTGCTCGGTTACACGAGCTGGGGCCCGATTGACCTTGTGAGTGCATCAACTGGAGAAATGAAAAAGCGCTATGGCTATATTTATGTGGACAAGGATAATGAAGGAAATGGATCATTAGAGCGTTCACGCAAAAAAAGCTTCGATTGGTATAAAGAGGTTATTTCGACAAATGGAGAAAATTTATAAAGAAAACACCTTTAGGAAAGCGAGTCAGTTGCTTTCCTTCTTTTGAATTTTCGAAAAATAATCCTTTTAGATTCCTATTTTCCATTATATTATAAGTAATAGAACGATAATAAACGAATAGGTGGTTACATGAGAATAGCCAAAGTATTTAATAATAATGTCATTAGCGTATTGGATGACAACCAGGAAGAGCTCATCATCATCGGAAAAGGTCTTGCATGGCAAAAAAAGCCAGGAGATATTGTGGACGAAGAGAAAATTGAAAAGATTTTTGAGCTGAAAAACAAAGATATTTCACAGAAATTTAAAACCCTTCTATATGAAGTTCCCCTTGAATATATGGAAGTGACCGAAGAAATCATCAAGCTTGCAAAAAGCAGACTTGGTAGAACCTTCACCGACAGTTTTTATATTTCTTTAACAGATCATGTCCACTTTGCTGTGGAAAGAATTCAACAAGGACATATAATCAACAATGCATTATTATGGGAAATTAAAAGGTTTTACAAAGATGAATATACAATCGGCAAAGAAGCATTGCGTATGCTGAAGGAGAAATTCGGTGTCGAATTACCTGAGGATGAAGCGGGATTCATTGCGATGCATATCGTGAATGCTGGTCTTAGTGAAGAGATGCCAGATGTTGCGAACATCACAAAGGTCATGCAAGACATTCTTAATATCGTTAAATATCATTATAAAATGGAGTTTGATGAAGAATCATTGAATTATTTTCGGTTTCTCACTCATTTGAAGTTTTTTGGTCAAAGATTGTACAGCAAAACGTATTTGCAGGATGACGATCCATTTTTGTATGATGCCTTTAGACAAAAGCATCCAGGAAGCTTTGAATGTACAGAGAAAATCAGTGAATATATTATGAAGCAATTCGACTATAGCATTACAAATAATGAAAAGCTGTATTTGGCAATCCATGTCCAACGGCTTGTCAGCAGATAATATAGTCATGCAAAGTAGGAAGGCGGAAGCCTTCCTACTTTGCATATTCAGCACTATTTTCCTTCAAACGAAAATGATAGGTTAAAGTGATGATAACAACAAGAATACTTAGTACTGTATATATATTGCTGTAGCTAATTCCATTCTGTGTCAGCAGGAGTGGATTCAACTGGATGCTAAGATTTTCCTTCTCAAGGGATGCACTCATCATCGTTGTAAACACTGCCCCGGAAATAAAATTAATCATCATCATTATTCCCATTCCGACACCTACATCCGTCTTAGGCAAAGTATTTGAAACAGTGTTTGCCATGGAAATCTGCATAAATGTTTGCCCGATACATGCAAAAATAAGGATAAACATTGTCATATATGGTGAATATCCTGCAAAAATAGACAAAACGCTAAAGCCGATAAAGAAACCTATCAAAGCTAGGAGGGTAAGAGAACGATTCCCCTTCCTATCTGCAAGTCTTCCACCGCTAATCCCTAATAATGCCGCTATTAATGCACTTGGGAACATGTATAAACCACTTAAAAGAGGCGATAATCCATTAACCTCTTGCAGTAATAGAGGCGTCAAATATGGAATTCCAAAGCCAATTCCTGAACAAATGCCGGAAATGGCAATTCCTAATGAAAACTGTTTGTTTTGGAACAAGGAAATCGGTATAAATGGATTTTTTCCTTTCATTATCCTCCAAATGAATAAAACAAAGCATAAAGCAAATAAAGCAGCATAGCTTAATGCACTTAATGTGATTGCTAACAGAAGGAAAGCAAGAGCACAAGCCAAACATGCCGCTCCAAGTAGATCCGTTTTCCCTTTTTTCTGCCGTTGTTGTTCATTTAGATATTTGCGGAAAAATGGCAATGTAATAAGCGAAAGCAGGGAAATAACAAAAAGATAATGCCAGTTAAAGAAGCTGGTGACACCTCCTGCCACGATTGGGCCAATCGCTGTTCCTAATGCCATCCCTGCTGATGTTAAACCTAATACACGCCCTCTTGTTTCCTTAGGGAAGAAGCGGGCAGGAATGATCATTGCAACAGTCGGCATAACAGATGCTCCTGCTGCTTGCAGACATCTGCCTGCAAGCAGCAGGGGAAAGCTGTTTGCAGCAAACCCCAAGATACTTCCAGCAGCAAAAGTGCATAAGCCGATAGTCAGCAAGGTTTTTAGCATAAATTTATCTGCTAGCTTCCCATAGAGAACAGATCCAATCGCATAAATGATAATATAGGCAGTTATAATCCAGCCTGCTTCTGTTGGCAAGAGCTTGAATTCCTTTGTGATAGAAGGGATTGCCATATTGAACATAGTTGAATTCATAACACTTATTACTAGAGCAAAAGTAAGTACCGCCACTAAACGGTCACTGTTTTTCTTTTCCAGTTTTAAATCGCCAGCCATTTTTTCTCTCCTTTATAAACTTATAGGTTGCTAGTTTTTGCTTACGACCTTCAAATCTAGCATTTCCAAGTTTTCTATAATCCTGTCAAAACGTAAGGGCATTGGTTGACTTGGGAACATACAATGCTCATAAGGATCACCTAGAATGCGGAAGAAAGGTTCAAATAATCCGGAGGCAAGCAGACCGACCATCTTCGTATAGTGGGAGTCAAGGCGATAGGAATGAACGGTGCCTGCAGGAACATGCAGAAAATCTCCAGGATGCATTTCGATTTCCTCGCCCATTGCCCACATCGTCATTTTGCCCTCCAGACAGAAAAAGGTCTCTGTATGCTGTTCATGATAATGCTCTACAATTTTGTCGCCTTTAGGTCCATCTGAAGCAACGATGATAAATTGGCCTTCTGTATTTTTTTGTGATGCAATAATACGGTGGAGCTGGTCACCTGTCAATAAACGGTCACCTTCACCTGAAAGGATAACATAGGGGCTAAGTGTATCAGGAAGCCTCGTTTTATTTGGCAATATCCGTTCAGCAGTTGGTTTTTGCCTGCTTAATTCGAAGTCTGTTTTTGACTCAGCTTCTGCCAGCAAGGCAGCAGAAATGTCTTTATTAATATGTGGGGGATATTCAGCATTTGAATAGGGACTACCGATAATGCGATAAAGGTTTGTCACTTCACCATTTGAAGTATAAGAGATAAATCTTGTTCTGTGGGCTAGCATTTTGTAGCTATGTACCGTACCAGCAGGAATATGGGCATAGTCTCCTTCTGTAAGCAAATAACTCTCACCACCAAGAGAAACTTCCAATTTTCCACTAAGAACTAGAATTCCTTCATGTGTTTTTTCATGAAGATGGGAAGGAAATGAATCGTCTTTTCCGCCTGTAATCAGCACCATACCGAAAATATTATCGGTACTTGCGGCATTAGCCATAATTGTTGCGACTTGTCTGCCGAACAGCAGGTGTTCTCCATCTCCACTACGCAGTAAATAGGGTGTTTTTTCCGTTGGTAAGCAGTCTTTAAACGTTTTCATTTTATTCGCTCCTTTACATATTGACTAGACCGGTCTGTCTAGAATAATAATACAAAGGGATAAAAATTACTACCCCTTTGTTTTTAAAATTTGTGGAATTGTTTCCATTACAACGATAAGTGGGGCTTTATCCTTACGAGTGATGGACTGCATAATTCCTCCGCCAATCATAGAATTAATCAGCATCCCCATTTTTAATGCATGCTCATCCTTCTCCCCATTTTGGATTAATTTATCCGCAATGATTTTCTCCCATTTTGAAAATGCTTGTATACAAGCAAGGCGTAATGGTTCACTAATAAGTGCTGTTTCGCTTGCAAGCAGGCCGACAGGGATTCCTTCAATGCTTTCAGGGGAATCAAACTGGCTTGATGTATCCTTTATAAATGCTTGGATTGCTTCAACCGGGTCTGATATTTCCTCCATTATTGTAAGCAGCTTTCTTTCAATAAAGCTGCTTGTAAAATGGACAGCCTCAATGGCGAGAAGCTCTTTGCCTTGGGGAAAATGATGATAGATAGACCCTTTCGGCAATCCGCTTTCACTTATGATTTGATTCATACCTGTTGCATGATAGCCTTGCAGCTGAAAAAGACGAGAAGCTGTTTGCAATATTTTGTCACGAGAATTCAATTTAGTATCCATTGTAAGTTTCCTTTCCTTCAAATGTGAGGATAGTCCTACTTTACTATAGAAAATAGAAAGAATATTGTCAAAGAACTGTTATGGCTTTTCGAAGATAATCTTAATAGCTTCCTATAAACTCATTTCTTCTTGTCTTTTTGTTCAAGCAGTCCTTTACGGTAATCAGCGGGAGTACATTTATAATATTCCTTAAATTTTTTATAAAAATGGTTAAAATTAGTATACCCAGTTTCATCTGCAATTCTGTTTATCTTCATTTGTGTATTTTCTAGTAGAAGCTTTGCTTGGCGAAGTCGAAGCTCTTGAACCATTTCACTAAAGGTTTTGCCAATATTCTCCTTCAACAGCCTGCTCAAATAATTTGGATGAAAATGAAATATGGAGGCAACTTCTTTTAAGCTTGTTGTTAAATAATGCTCTTCAATATATTGAAGGATTTCTAAGATTACTAGATTCCAGCTTTCATCCTTAGCCACCGCATGACTTTGTTTTTTGGATATTCTCATCAGCTCTGTAAAGAGGAGAACAATATTACAGCTTATAACTTCCTGGCTGGCTATATCGGGTTTATAAAACTCAAATAGTCCTTCATTGATATATTGGCGGACTTTTTTATTTCCAGAAGACGGGAAGTAAAGGTATCGGCCCTTCATTTTCGGCTTGTAAATGGTGTCAATAACAAATTTTGATATTAAATCATTTTCTGTTAAGCGGGCGAGAATATCGTGATTAAAGTAAGTTTTGCGTAAGAGGATGTTGATAATGATTGTGTCCTTGTCTGCCTTTTTAATTGTATGCATCACATCTGTATCTAAGATTGTTAAGTCACCCTCCTGCATTTCAACTGTCTCTCCATCTATCCACTGTGTAAAGCTGCCAAAATACGCATAGCTGATCTCTAAATAATCGTGTTTATGTACTTCTATGTCTACATAACGAGGATGCTTCATAAAGGTTATTTTCTCGTGTTTTTTCATTAACAAGTCTGCTGACAGGACAGAATCCAGGCCTGTTACTGGTGAAATCCGATTAATAGTCGATAATATTTCCTTCAGGTTATATACTCCTGATGATAAAGCTATTGCTTCAATTTCATTTTCAGCAAGCAGCTTTTTTTTTAAGTCCTTCACCAACATAGCCTCACCATACCCTTATCTCTAATAGGTTACTAATTGTTATAGAATAGCCGTTCATTTGACATAAAAATATAACAGATAATTATATAAAATGATTATGACACCGCTTACAACAATTAAGCAAGCGTTTTATGAAATAGTCAGTCTTTTTTTGTGGACGGTTCAATGATAAGAGGAAAAGGAGTGGGGAAAATGGCGAGCAAAGGATATTCTAGCATTTTACTCAGGGAGAAGCTGGCTTTTGGCGCAGGTGCATTTGGTAAAGACTTTGTTTATATTTTTGTTTCGATGTATTTATTGTACTTTTATACAGATGTATTGGGCATCTCTGCTGCAACAGCAGGATCGATTCTGTTAATTGTTCGGTTTATTGATGCAGCATTTGATTTGCCATTCGGCTTTATGGTTGACAAAACAAATTCTAAATGGGGGAAATTGCGGCCCTATTTGCTTTTTGGAGCCGTTCCATATGGGGTAACAGCGGCGTTTTTATTTTTCGCACCAGAGATAGGGGAGGGTGGAAAGGTTTTTTACGCTTTCAGTCTTTATTTCCTTATCAGCATTCTTTACAGTGTTGTCAGTATTCCGCATGCAGCCCTTAACACAGTAATGACAGATAATCCAGAAGAAAGGGCTCATTTAACGAAGTATCTGATGCTTTTTTCCGGACTAGCTGCAGCACTTGCTGGCAGTATAACAGTTCCTGTTGTTGCTATGTTTCCTTCTGAAAGATCAGGCTATTTCTTTATGGGAGCTGTTACTGGTGTAATGGCAATCCTGCTACTATTCCTATGTTTTAAAGGTACTAAAGAGCAAGTAACAACGAGTGAGCTAAATGAAAATATTCCCTTTAAGCTTGCCTGGAAAACAGTGCTCACAAATAAACCGTTTATTATTCTTTCTGCATCCTTTTTAATGATGCAAATAAGTCTTGGAATCCGTGGTGCTGCGGGCATTTACTATTTTATTTACAATGTTGGCAATGCAAATCTTTTTAGTGTCGTCTCAGCAGCGGGCGGGATCGCAGGATTGGCAATCACCTTCCTCCTGCCGGCAATTGTCCGCCGCATCGGGATGAAAAAGTTTTATATTGCAGCAGGTCTGTTAACGCTTCTTAACTTTTTGTCCATCTATGTCGCACCAGTCCATATAATTCCGCTTGTATTAGTTTTGAATATTGCTGCATCCGCGTTAACTTCTGTTGCTTTATTTGCTGCATGGGGTTCTCTCCCAGATGCGATAGCCTACCAGCTACAAAAGAATGGCTTACACATGGAAGGCGTGTATTACGCACTATATAACTTTATCCAAAAGGTAGGATCGTCGATTGCAGGAGGGCTCGCCGGATTTGTTTTAGCTGCATTTGGTTACAAGTCAGGCATGACACCAACAGCTAGAAGCTTAGAAGGAATTCTCGTTACAGCTGCGATTATTCCAGCAGTATGTGCCTTATTGTTTACGATATTCATATTTTTCTATCGTACAAAGGACAAAAACAAAAAAGAATCAGTAGAAAAGGGTGTTATCAATGGATAAAAGTATATTTGTAAAAAATTTAAAGGTGGAAAATCAAACTAATCCTCTCGGCATTGATATTTCATCTCCGCGCTTTAGCTGGATGATTAACACGGAGCAGAATAATGTGCTGCAGTCTGCCTATCATCTTATCGTGGCAGATGAGGATGGAGAGGAGGTTTGGAATACAGGAAAAACAGACAGTGATCAATCTGTGTGGATTCCATATAAAGGACCAAGTCTTAAAGCAAGGAAATGTTATTTCTGGAAAGTGAGGATTTGGGATAATAAAGGACAGATTTCTGATTGGAGTAAAGCATCATGGGAAATGGGACTGCTTGGTAAAGACGACTGGCAGGCTTGTTGGATTGAACCGGAACAGAAGGAAGCAGTCGAGGAGCCTTTTATTACAGTGCAGGAAATGTTTTCAGTGGGACTGAAGGATAAAAGCTTGGAAGAAAAAGCAAAGGACCTTCGGCCACCACAGCTTTTAAGAAGAAAATTCACGATAACAGGTGACATAAAAAAGGCACGGCTGTATGTAACAAGCCATGGTGTTTACCAATTGGAGCTGAATGGCAGTCGTGTCGGGAATAATGAATTCGCACCAGACTTTACGGCTTATAATGTCCGTCTTCAATACCAAACATACGATGTGACAGATTTGCTTGCTGCTGGAAATAATGCAATCGGAGCAGTTATTGCAGACGGCTGGTATATTGGCCGCATTCAGCTGACAGGGCACAGCTGCCAATTCGGGAACAAACTTGGCTTGCTCCTGCAGCTGGAGGTAGAATATCAGGACGGAACGACAGAACGAATTGTTTCAGATGAGCAGTTTGTTTCAAGTACAGGTCCATGGGAGTATGCTGATTTATTTATTGGAGAAAAATACGATGCCCGCTTAGAACAGCAGGATTGGAGCTGTTTTGAATTTAATGATCAAAATTGGAAGAATGTGAAACAGGTAGACTATCCCCTCGATAATCTGATTGCACAATTTGGACCAAATGTGCGTGCAATGGAGGAGATTTTGCCGCTATCCGTTCATTGTGAAACGGATGGTGCCCAAATTATTGATTTTGGGCAAATCATTGCCGGACGCATTCGGATTGCAATCGAAGCGAGGAATGGGGACATAATCACACTTCAGCATAGTGAGGTGCTGGATAAAGACGGAAAGTTCTTTATGAACATTATCGGCCGAAATAAGGACCAGACAGATATATTTATTGCAAAAGGGAAAGGTTCGGAGGTATATGAGCCGAGATTTGTTTTTCATGGCTTCCGCTATGTAAGAATCACAGGTCTTAAGGCAGCAATACAAAAAGACGCTGTGCGAGCAATCGTCCTGTACAGTGATATGGAGACAACTGGCCATTTCCAATGTTCGGACCAACGCTTGAACAAGCTGCAGCAAAATATTCAGTGGAGCCAGAAAACAAATATGCTGAGCATTCCGACAGATTGTCCGCAAAGAGAAAGAGCTGGCTGGACAGGTGATTTGCAGGTTTTTGCACCAACAGCTGCTTTTAACATGGACGTATATACATTTCTGGAACGCTGGCTAGGCGATGTTAGAGAAGAACAGTTTCCAGATGGTCAGATTGCCAACTTTGTACCGACTGGTAAATACTATGTAAAGGAATGCTCAAGCATGGGGCAGCTTTCCAGCGCAGGCTGGGGGGATGCGATTATTATCGTTCCATGGGTGCTGTATGAGCGCTATGGTGATGTACGTGTGCTGGAACAAAACTATGAGGCAATGGCAAAATGGCTGGCATATGTTCAAGAAAAGGCAGAAACAGAAATACCAGATTCGATGACAGAAACGGACCCGGTTGTATTGGAAAGACAAAAGTATTTATGGAATACAGGCTTTCATTTTGGTGACTGGCTTATTCCAAGCATAGTGGAAAGCGCGAATGAAAATACAGGACCGATGGACAGTGCTATTCTTACAAAAGAGCTTGTGGCAACTTGTTTTTACGCGAATTCTGCCTTGCTTTTCGCTAAAATAGCAGAACTTCTTGGAGACAAGGAAATTAGCCAGACTTACTACACTTTAAATAAACGTATACGCAAAGCCTTTGAGAAGGAGTATATAGAATCAAATGGCAGAATTAGCGCTCACTTTCAAGGGATTTATATTTTGGCACTGCAAATGAACATGGTTTCAAGTGAAAAACGTCCGCTGGTTGCAGCACAATTAGCACAATTAATTAAAGACAATGACCATAAATTAGATACAGGCTTTTTATCTGTTCCATATTTAATGGATGTGCTCTGTGCGGAAGGATATGAAGATATTGCTTATCGCATCCTCTTCCAGACGGATTGTCCTTCTTGGCTTTACGAAGTAGAAAGGGGTGCGACGACCATTTGGGAATCATGGTCAGCTATTAAAAAAGACGGAACAGTTGGGCATATGTCCTTTAACCATTATGCCTTCGGGTGTATTGGCGATTGGCTTTACCGTGAGCCCGGTGGCATCAAGCATAGCTCACCAGGCTATAAACATAGTATTATCGAGCCAAATGTGAATGTCGGATTGAGTAGTGCTAAAGCGGTTTTGAAAACAGGATATGGAATCCTGTCATCTGCTTGGGAAAGAAACAACGACTTCATAAAGCTGGAAGTGAAGATACCGCCAAATACGACCGCAACAGTTATACTGCATGGGGAAAAACGAGTGGATATAGGAAGCGGTACACACCAATTCCATTATGAAAGTCCTTCCGTATTAAATGGAAGAGCATAGGAAAAAAGCTGGCTTATTAAGCCAGCTTTTCTTTATGACGTCCCTGGAGGGAATCGAACCCACGACACACAGCTTAGGAGGCTGCCGCTCTATCCTACTGAGCTACAGAGACATGTATGATTGTTTTTGCTACCTTAAGAGGATACAACATCGAAGGAAATAAGTAAAGTAAATAGCATTGGAAAATTCCAGCTTTTCCTTTTATTAAAGTAGGGATAAAGACGCTGTTACTGGGTGGCATTGTAAGAATAAAGGCATAAGCAATCGAGGATTTTGAGAAGCAAAATATATTAAAATTGTAATTTTTATGTATATTTTTTAAATTATGATTCACATGTCTACTATATTATTGCCTACGTTAACGATTAACACATATAATAAAACCTGTATTAGAGACGTGCCTTACATAATATATCGAAGTATCTAACTAGAACTAGAGGGAGGAATATAGTGAAACCTCTTTACATGTTAATAAAGGAAAAAATTGAGGCAGACATGCATTCAGGCAAACTAAAGTCAGGTATCAGGTTGCCTTCTGAAATAGTACTTGCAGCAGAATTTAAAGTCAGCCGAGAAACCGTACGTTCCGCCATTCGCCTTCTTGAAGAAAATGGAAAGGTTTATGTTAAGCATGGGGTAGGGACATTTGTTGTTAACCCATTGCCTAAGACACCGAATAGCTTAGAGCAGCTGATGAGTGTCACATCCATGATAAAGTATGCCGGCTTAGAGGATGGGGAAAAACGAGAGAAAATAAAGCTGGATAAGCCTACAGAGGAATGGAGAAATTTATTACAGCTCAAGGAGGACGAAGAGGTAATCATTCATGAAAGAATCCGAACGGCGAATGATGAACCTGTTGTGTTTTCTCAGAATGTCATAGCGGAATCACTTGTTAAGAAAAAAATGATTAATCAAGGCTCAATCGGCTCTCTATTCGATTACTTAAAAAAAGAATGCAATATTGATATCGCTAGAGCTACAACGGAAATTGTTGTTCCCCTTCATACAGATCGTAATTGTCATAAGCTGCTTATTCATCCAGAAACGACTGTTTTATTATTAAAGCAACTTCATTACGATCATCAAAACCGCCCCGTTCTATATTCATTAGATTATTTTAGGAATGACGTTTTTACATTCACTGTAAATAGAACAAGATAAGAATTAATAGGCTCAAAGAGTTGGAAAACCAATCTATTTTTTTAATGGATTGGTTTTTTGTTTTTTAAAAGAAGTCTAGACAACTAAACGGAATATAAAAGAAAGTTATGAATATTTACAAGAAAACAACAAATGGATGAAAGATTATTAATAATCATTTGTTAAATTAAAGCTAAGAGGTATAGACTTCTTATTTGGAAAAATCATTACCTGAACAGGAGAGGAGAAGAGATATTGTGGTATTTTAAAACACTTGGTAAGGGGAAAATAGTCGAATTCATTCTACTTGCGATTTTCCTGCTATTCTTTTTTGGGCCCTTATTAAATTTACTGTTACTAGCGTTTTCTGGTGAGTGGCAATATCCTGATGCTTTGCCAAAGTCTTGGTCATTGGAATGGTGGAGCTTCGTCTTAGCAGATGAGTCAATCGTAAGATCAATGTGGTTATCTTTTCTTATTGCAGCGATTGTTACCTTGATTTCCCTTATTATTTGTATTCCTGCAGCATATGCGTTTGCACGCATCAGTTTTCCATTAAGAAGGTTTTTTCTTTTCTCCTTCTTGCTGACTAATGCTTTTCCGAAAATGGGATTATATGTTGCAATCGCCGTTTTATTTTATCAATACAACCTTATGAATACATTCATTGGGATTATATTAATACATCTAATTAATACGCTTATGCTCATGACCTGGATTCCTTCTGCTGCATTTGAGAATGTTCATCGTTCACAAGAGGAATCTGCTCGCGATGCTGGGGCATCTCCGTTAAAGGTATTCTGGTATATCACTTTGCCGATGGCTAAGCCGGGGATTATTGTGGCGTCTGTTTTTACCTTCCTATCTTCCTTAGATGAAGCACAAGGAACCTTATTAGTAGGAATACCAGACTATAAAACGATGCCAGTTATCATGTATTCCATCATAGCGGACTATCCAAGTACAGCAGGTGCAGTGTTTTCGGTGATATTGACACTTCCAACGATCATTTTGCTATTTGCCGCTAGAAAATTTGTTGGGGCAGATTCATTTGCTAACGGAATGCGTCTTAAATAACGCTTGCAATCAAACGTACAGAAAGGAAGGTAATCTAGCGTGTCAATTAGCTTATCAATAACTAATTTAAGTAAAATTTATCCTACAGGAGAAGGTGTTAAAAGCTTTTCCTTAGATATTCAACATGGAGAAATGGTTACGTTGCTTGGGCCTTCAGGCTGTGGGAAATCTACTGTCCTTCGCAGTGTTGGCGGATTTATCGAGCCCAATGATGGATCCATCATAATCGATGGGAATGAGGTGAACCACCTTCCTCCTGAAAAGAGGCCAAGTGCAATGGTTTTCCAAAGCTATAATTTGTGGCCGCATATGACTGTATTTAATAATCTAGCATTTAGCTTAAAGCTTAAGAAAATGAAGAAAGCTCCTATTATCGATAAAGTGAAATGGGCACTAAATCTAGTTCAACTACAAGGCTATGAAAAGAAGTTTCCAAGTGAATTATCTGGAGGTCAACAACAAAGGGTTGCCTTGGCACGCGCCTTGCTTCTTGAACCGAAAGTACTGTTGTTGGATGAACCGTTTTCTGCTCTTGATGCAAAATTAAGACACGAATTACGGGAAGAACTGCGAGAGATTCAAGCAAAACAGCAGCTTACCATGCTATTTGTGACACATGATCAAGAAGAAGCATTAGCCATCTCTGATCGAATTGTTGTTATGAACAAAGGTGAAGTGGAGCAAATTGATTCTCCGCAAAATATTTATAATTATCCTGCATCCCTGTTTGTTGCTCAATTTATTGGAAAGATGAACTTCCTAACAGGTTATGCGGAAGGAAACAAAATTCATATTGGTTCACTTAACTTTCCTAATATGAATCGATATAACAAATCGGTGACTGTTGCTGTTAGACCAGAGGATGTTGTGCTTGCAAGTGAAGTCGAAAATGGCCTTGAGGCAATGATTGAAAAAGTGATGATGTTAGGTCATTACGCAGAGGTCAGCTTGAAAACAGAGTTTGGGATTATAAAAATGTTTATTGATCGCAGTGAAATAAGTCAATTTAAAATGCACCAAAATATCCGCATAACGTTCGCAACCATTCAAACCTTTACAGATGAACAGGACATACATACTAATGGTTATTCAAAAATACCAAATCTAACTAAAGAGGAGATTGAAGTATATGAAAAAGTCTAAATCATTAAAAAGAATGTTAACAGGAACAATATTAGCTGTCAGTACCTTTTCATTAGTTGCGTGTAATTCTAGCGAGACAAACAGTGCGGCAAGTGGAGGGGAAGATGTAACTAAAATATCTCTATACAGTTCAGGCTCTCAAAATGTTGAGACTTTCTGGGAAACGGTTATTCCTAAATTTGAAGAAGCACATAAGGATATTGATGTGAATTTCGTATTTGTTCCGTCTGGGACAGGTGGACAGGCTACAATTGATCGAATTGTTGCAGCTAAAAAAGCAAATAAAGATTCTGAGATTGATATTTATGAAGGAGCACTTGCAGATATTATCCGCAGCGAAGAGGAGGGCGGGTTGTTTTATGAACTTTCAACAGATTCTATTAAAAATCTAGAGAATGTTCAAGCAGAAAACCTAGAGGGTACACAAAATCTAGCAGTTCCTTATCGTGCATCATCAGTTGTGCTCGCGTACAATTCAGACAAAGTAAAGGATGTTCCGACAACGGCAGCAGAATTGAATGCTTGGATAGAAAAAAATCCAGGTCGCTTTGCTTACAATGATCCAAATACAGGTGGAGCAGGAAGCTCATTTGTTCTCTCAACTGTTTATAACGAACTCGATGATAATGCTATGAATGTTCAGGATGAAAGTATTATGAAAAGCTGGGACAAAGGAATTCAAATACTAAAGGACATGGCACCAAACCTTTATAAATCAGGAGTATATCCGAAAAAGAATCAAGGAACGGTTGACCTGCTTGCTAATGGTGAGGTTGATATGATTCCAGCTTGGTCTGATATGGCTTTAGAACAAATAAATTCAAAATTATTGCCGGATACTACTAAATTAACACAAATCGATCCAGCTTTTACTGGTGGACCAGCTTATTTAATGGCTGTGGATAATGGTAATGATGAACGTAAGGAAGCCTCTGAAACGTTCCTGGATTATGTTCTTACTCAAGATGTGCAGAAACTGGTTATAGATACAATGTACGGCTATCCAGGTATTAAATGGGACCTATTGCCAGCAGAGGATCAAAAGAAATTTGAAGCAGTCAGTGGCGGTTACCGTACTTTTAACGGGGGCGATCTAGCAAGTGAATTAATGAAAGTCTGGCAAAAAGAGGTAGCGAGTCAATGAGTAGGGTAGTTGCCTTAAAAGAGAGTTTTGTCATTCAGAAAAAAACAAAATTAGCAGTGTTAGGAATAGGGCTTGTTATGCCCTCTTTCCTAACGTTGCTTGTTTTGGTGATCTATCCAGTCGCCCTTGCGATAATGGAGAGCTTTCAAAATGAAGAGGATGCCTTTTCACTTGAGAACTATCAATATATTTTTACAGAGCCATTAATCTTGCAAAGCATTCAACATACTTTAGTAATTACGTTCATTTCTTGTTTTTTAACTTTAGGATTAAGCTATCTATTAGCTATTTATCTTAACTTTAGTAACAGTATTTTTTCTAAAATAATCAACAAGCTGTATTTTATTCCATTGTTTATTCCGGGCGTTATCGCCATATATGGATTTTTGAATTTTTATCGGGATAATGGCTGGGTTGCAAGAATCATTGGTGAAAACAATATGCCCTCCATTATTTATGATATGAAAGGCCTATTAATGATTAATGTGTGGTTTAATATTCCCTTTACAACCATGCTGTTATTATCGGCTCTACAAGCCATTCCTCGGTCTGTCATTGAAAGTGCAAAAGATACGGGGGCATCAAGGCTCAGGCTGTTTATTCATTTCATACTTCCTCTTTCCTATAAGACAATGCTTGTTGCTTTAACGTTTCTGTTTATGGGCTTAATTGGCAGCTTTACAGCACCCTTTCTTATCGATCGGAATGCGCCGCAAATGCTAGGTGTATCCATGCAGCAGCATTTCTCCGTATACAATGAGATCGGCCAATCAAGCGCACTTGCTGTTTTTATGTTTGTATTATGCTCCATTGTAGGCTATGTATATATTCAAAATAATATGAAAAAGTCAAAGAAGGATATGTTCTAATTTTAAATTAGGGAGATGGTTAGGATGACGGTATTAAACCCTGCAAAATTAAAGCATTTAGAGCGGTATCAATCTAGCTTTATTATTGAGGAAAAAGGCTATTATGCTGTGAATCTTAGGGCGTTGGCATCTACCTCTTGGCAGGAGGAAAATAATGAATCACTAATGCTGAGATTGTATGTGAATCAAGTGCATCATCAAGATATTATATTATTTTATGGAAGCAATAGCTTCACATATAAGCGTCTTCTTGGCTTAATGGAGTCTGGAACATACGAAATGGAATGGCTTTGTGAATCACCTCGAAACAGGGAAGCTTTTGCTCAGCTTGAAAGCTGTACGCTAGAAAAATTAGCTTTAACTGATCGAGAAACACTTGCTGTTCAATATGCTCCTAAGCTTTACGGACGTGCAGTGTACAGCCAATTTGATAATTTGTTTACGGACACTCCTTTAGAAATGATTTATTTTTTTGATAAATGGGAAAAAGGGGCGGTAATTGAATATCATATGGTTTTTAGTCATGAAGATGAGGGGACACCTGCGGTTCTGTTAATGTCAAAGTGGGGGCGTTTATTAGATATTGAATATATGGCAAGCATTTATTTGAATGAACAGAATGAAGTAGAATATGTTGAATATCAAGGGGCTGAGCATCAGGTGAAATCATATCAAGTAAATGATAACCAGATTATTCTTCAAACAGCTACCTGCAATGGGAACTTTACAGATGAAATTACAAGTTCCTACCATTTCTCCTTTATTCCAAGCTACGAATGGAAAATAGAAAACGAGGCTCGAGAAACAGTGATGGTGCGTTTTCCTTATATCAATCATGTCATGAAATGGGAAGCGGAGAGACAGTTGAAGAATTCTCCCTTGCCTTATAATAAAATCGAAAATGTGAATCAGTATATTTATATTCAATCCTCAGTATGGGGAATGGAGCTTGGCAGCCCAAGTGTGGATTTTCTTTGCCGGACTAAAGGTGACAACGAGTGGTACTCGAGTTCTTTACATAATAAAAAGTTAGGCGAATTCTCAGCAGCCTATACTGGTCCCTACAATCACTTTGGAACAGCTATTTGTCTGCCTGAAGGGAAATCAATGGAAGATATAGTGGAAATAAAGATTGCTCTTATTAATGATAAACTGCCTCAAGTCAACGTGAGAAATGTGCAGGTATTCGCTTACGATGAAAATAATGACATGAGAAAATATATAGAAAAAGCCTTTGACGAAAATTTAGACAGAATAGAATCGGAAATGACTATTTGGCGAAAAGAGATGTAAGGATGGTGTAAAACAACAAGATGAGAGAAAAAGAGAATCATATATTATTTGAAATCAATTCAACAATAACGAATAAAAGTACACAATCACATATCCAACACAGCTTTTTTGTGCCGGAAGATACGGACGTAATTTATGTGGATTTTTCTTTTGACCCACCACATCAATCAGATATAAATGAAAATAAACGATTAAGTGAAGAAGCTTCTACCTATTATGAAGCAAAGCTTTCGCAAAATGAAATCATTAGAAACCTGCTAACAATATCCATTGATGATGATGATGGCTTTAGAGGGGCGCGTCATTATCATTCACCTATCCAACATCATATGATTAGTGCGTTTAATTCAACCCCAGGATTCCTTAATAAAAGAAATCCTGCCGGGCTATGGTCTGTTACCGTAAGCATTCATGCATTGGTAACAGAGAGCTGTACATATAAGCTTCGTATATATAAAAGGCACCATTTGGGAATCGAAACGGTTATACCATGGCGAGATAGGCCGCTAAATAAACAAATAAAAGATAATGACTCAAGTATTCCAGCATATCCCTCTCTAGTAGGTCCTGTTAGGTGGGTGCCATCTGAACTGCATACACATACATTTCATAGTGATGGGAAACAGTCGCTGTTGGAAATGGTAGAAGCTGCTAAGGAAATGGGCCTTAAAGCAGTCGTTATGACAGATCATAATACTATCAGCCCTTTTGAGGAAATGGAGCAAGCAGAAGATCAAACAGGTCTGCATATTCTGTATGGTTTGGAATGGACGACATTTTACGGACACCTACTAACGATAGGATATGATTCGCCAACCTACACGGATTGGCGACTAATTGGACCATTAGATATTGAAAAAGGTATTAAAAACATTCGGCACCATGACGCCTTGGTTGGAATAGCCCACCCGTTTCGGATCGGTAATCCAATCGGCACTGGCTGTCACTGGGAATTCCCTCTTGAATCCATTAATATGGTTGATTTTATTGAAGTATGGAATTCTACAAGACCAGGGTCGAAAGCATATAATCAGCGGGCCTTTTTATATTGGACAGAACTGTTAAATAAAGGCTATAGAATAACAGCAACTGCAGGAAGGGATTGGCATCATAATGAAGAAATAAATCCTTTACCTGCATTAACTTATGTACAAATGTCTCAAGGCAGTGCAGAAAAAGATACGTTCAGAACTGCTTTTTTACAGTCTATCCGTGCAGGGCGAATCAGTATTTCATATGGAAAACCACTTGAACTTATCGTGACCCACGAGGACATGACTTATAGTGTTGGTGATGCAATCGATAGAGTGGAAAATCAGCCATTAATTGTCCAAGTTTCGTCAGAGGGATGGGAATATAATAGCCGCATTGATAGTAAGAATGCTGTCTTGGTTGTAGTAACAAATACTGGGGAAATACTACATGGCAGCCCTGGGCTGTTACAGCTTCAAGCTGATATAAAGGAAACAGAAGTAAAATGGATTCGATCAGAATTATATGCATCAGTTGATAATGGCACAGCAGAGCTGGTCGCCTTTACTAATCCGATATATATCAGGTGAATACCTGAAGTTAAGAACTGAGTAGGGTGTGTCCGGTAGGGAGCCAGACTCACCCTATTCATTTCCTGCACTAACCCTATTCAAACTATAATTCCTTCTTCAAAAATTTCATTTTTTCATGCTTACAATTAAGTGTAAGGATAAAGTCTACTTCTTTGACAAAATAAACTTACTAATGGTAAGTTAGTTATTGTATACAATTACTACATATACATTAGGAGGAGTGAAATTAAAATGTCACAATTAGAACAAGTTATTAAAAGTCGCAAATCAGTTAGGGCATATGACCCTGAATTTAAAATAGACAAAAAAGAACTGGAAGAAATTTTAGAAATTGCTTCTAGTGCACCTTCTTCTAGTAATTTACAAGCTTGGAGATTTATTGTTATCCAAGATCAAGAGAAGAAAAAGGAATTAACACCATTTGGTAACAACCAAGCAGCAATTGATGCATCCTCGGCTATTATCGCAGTAATTGGAGATGCAGAAGCATATAAAAATGCTCAGGAAATTTATGCGCAAAACGTTGAACTAGGCTATATGGACCAATCTATTGCTGAGACATATGCTACTAATACGTATAATTCCTATTCTAAGCTTCCACAGCAAGTGTTATCTCAATTTGCTAGCTATGATGCTGGATTAATCTCTATGCAAATTCTTTTATTAGCAAAAGACCGTGGATATGACACGTTAGTTATGGGTGGATTTGATAAAGTGGATTTTGCAAAGCGTTTCGAATTACCAGAGAATCAATTCCCAATTGCACTTATTGCTCTAGGAAAAGCAAAAGCGCCTGCATTTAATTCAAGTCGTTTACCTTTAGAAAAAATTGTGACATTTTATTAATAATAAAGAAAGGCTATTTGCATGAGAAGACTATTCTGAGCAAATAGTCTTTTTTTTGTAAAAGAAGGTTGTTTTACTGTAATCGCACTTTTTGCTGTTGATAATTTGTGGCTCAGTCACTTTAGCGGGAAAGCCTGACACATATTTCGTTTGAGAAATTTTTAGGGAAAGAAGGTAATTTAGTTTTTGGGAAAGAAGTTTATTGAAAAGGAGGTAATCTTGTGAGCTATGTATCTGATTTAAGAAAATTAGTTGGTAGACACCCAATTATTACGGTCGGTGCGACCATCATTATTGTGAATGAGCAGGGAGAAATTCTATTTCAGCATCGGTCCGATACACTTGATTGGGGGTTGCCGGGAGGAGCAATAGAGCTAACAGAAACACTAGAAGAAACTGCATGGCGAGAGTTAAAGGAAGAAACAGGTCTTTTGGCAGAAGAGTTTACGTTAATTGCTGCTTTTTCAGGGCCAGATTATTACTTCCGTTATCCAAATGGTGATGAGACATATAGTGTGATACATTTGTATCACGGAAAAAGGGTAAGTGGCCAGCTTGAATTGACTGATGGAGAAAGCTTGGATCTTCAATACTTCGCAAAAGACAAACTACCTGAAAAGATAGAAAAGCGAGCGAAAGCTTTATTAAATGCTGCAGGTGAAAAGCTTTGGAAGCTTGAATCTTCTTTTTAAAAAAGGAGGAAGGGAAATGGAATAAGTTAAATTTATAATTTAAAATGTATTAGACGTCTTTTTAATCATCAAATCAAATCATCCTAGTTCCTTGTATGTGTTTTTTGTTGTACTTGTAATTGGATATATTATCTATGATTCTATTACAGCTCCAAAAAGAAATAGTAAATAAACACATTACTTTATGGTCATTCAAGAGTCTCGTAAAGGCTCTTTTTTTGTTTCAGCTTGATTAGATGAACATGCGAAATTAATATATAATAGTAAAAAATACTTTATACATTGTTTAGGAGAATAAAATGAATTGGACAATAAAAGCATTTAATGAGTTAACAGCAAATGAGGTCTACACTATTTTACAAGAAAGAACAGCTGTGTTTGTTGTCGAGCAAAACTGTCCTTATTTAGAGGTGGATGGGAAAGACATACAGTCCTTTCATCTTCTTGCAGAAAAGAATGGAGAAATTGCCGCGTATTGCAGAGTTTTGCCTGCCGGAATTTCTTATGAGAAAGCATCAATTGGCAGGGTGCTTGTTAAAAAAGAATACAGAGGATATGGTCTAGCATATGAATTGCTGAATAAGGCGATTGCGTTTATAAGAGATGAATTAAAGGAGCCTGCCATTCAAATTTCAGCACAAAGCCATTTAGAAAAATTTTATGCTTCCTTCGGCTTTCAAGCCACCTCTAATGAGTACTTGGAGGATGATATTCCTCATATTGATATGCTGCTTTTCTTTGCAGAATAATAGATTCCTGTATAGAAGAGGAGGGGAAGAGGGTGAATCTTGGGAGCTTTATGATCCTATTGACAAGAACTTCTCCCCGTACGGAAGCCATTTAATCAACAGCTATTGTCATGCATGGAGCTGTACACCGACATATTTAATCAGAAAATATGATTTATAAGAGGAAAGAGACAATCACTAGCGATTGCCTCTTTTTTTTCATAGAAAACTAGATAAAGTATATCTTATCCTCCGCTATTATGGTAATTTAAAATATAGAAAAATATGCAAATTGAGGTGGAAAATGGATTCGGAATGGAAGGCGATTTTACGGTTTTTAGGCATTTCGTTTTATGCTCTATATTATACAGGCTGTTTTATTATCATTAAAGCGTCTCTATCAACCTATAATATTGTAAATATAACAATACTAGTTTTGCCGATACTTATTGTTTTGCTTATGAATTATCTTAGGGAAAAACGCCAAAAGACAACTACATTTAAATATAGGAAAGCAGTGCTTCTATATAGCATTGCTCCAATTATTTGTTTTTACCTGCTAACAGTTAATGAATATAAAGCTATTTTCACTGCTGAAAAATGGCTGGAGCAGGAGACAGAAAGAACCTTTATGATAGATAATTTATTAAAGGAGCATCCTTTAGAGGGCAAACAGAAAAAAGACATAGTTGCCCTGTTAGGAAAAGAAACAGCAGAAGCATATTTTAAAGAAAAGGATAATTTGGTCTACCTGCTCGGTGCTGAACGTGGTTTTATTTCAATGGACACTGAGTGGCTTATTATTCATTTTAATGATGACAACATTGCAGATAAGGTGGAGGTAGTATCCTCTTAATAGAACTTTAGAAATATTAGTTTTTCTTACACCTGATGCTCTGCATAATTTCCCTAGATATAAGACTGTAAAGCATGGTTTAATAGTGAACCATGCTTTTTTTTGTTAGATAAGTAGTAAAGCGTATACATTCAGTGTCAATGTTAATCATTTTTTTAAATTAAAGCGCTAATCACATGATATACTTAATAAAAAGCGGGAAGGAGGCAGATAACCAATTTGCTATGCTGCCTAACGGAATAACATGAAAGCGTTTTTTTGCAACTTACGTACATACATAGGTTGGAGCATTCATTCCTTTTAACTGAAATTACATGTATCTGCTTCAAAGCCAACACATACTTAACACATCTTTTCACTGGCAGGGGGTATATCAATGGCAATAGAACGAGGCCGATTGCTGATTGTAGATGATGAAATATTGATAAGGCAGGGGATTAAGCATTACATCAATTGGGAACAGGAAGGTTTTGACATTGTCGGGGAAGCTGCACATGGGAAGGAAGCACTTGAACTGATTGAGGTTGTTAAACCAGATATAATCCTTACAGACATTGTCATGCCTATTATGGATGGCGAAGAGCTGACGAGAATATTGAAGGAAAAATATCCTCAAATTGGAGTGATTGTCTTAAGCAGTTTTGGGGATTTTGATTACGTCCGTTCCACATTTCAAAATGGTGTGCTCGATTATATTCTTAAACCAAAGCTTAATTCGGACAGCTTACTGACGGCTTTAAGAAAAATGAAGCAGCAAATAGCTGGGCAAAAGCTGTCGGAAATGAACGAAGGAAATTCTTATATAAAACAGGCGATTCGTAAAATGCTGTCAGGCTATGACGTAGAAAAACATGGCGAGAAAATAGCTGCCGTATTTCCAGCCGGAACTTATTGGTTAGCTGCCATTCAAACCACGGGCGAGCAAGCACAGATGGATACTTTCAAAACAGAAATAATCGGTGGTTTGAAAGGAAGAGGCTTTACATGCTTTATGGAAAAGGACATTGCCATTATTAATGGCCATGATGTGGAGCAATTACAAGCTTTTTTTGAAGAAATGACTTGCGTGCATATGGAGTTGCGTATTGTTTTAACAGATTCATTCGATGACTTTACATTAATCGGCAAGTAGTATAAAGATACATTAGTGAAATTAATAAATACTAGATTTTATTTTCCAGAAATTCCTGTTTTAACAATACAAGTTCTTTCTAAGGAAATCCCTGAATTAGAAGCATTTCACCTAGATTGGTTTATAAGTGAGTTTAAAAGTAAACGCTTTGATACGGCTTTATCATATGTAGAAGAGTATGCTGCAAATATTTCTGGTAATTTCAAGCTTGATGTTTATGAATACAAGTCTTTTTTCAGCAATATTATCTTTAATATTACAATTTTACTTGGAAATATGGATTATGAAGTAAAAAAACTGGAGCAGGAAAAATATACGTATTTGCGCGGAATCGAGGAAGCGGCAACTGCTGATCAAGTAGGGCTACAACTGCAGCGATTTTTGATAGAAGCGAAAAGATCGATTGATGTGATGCTTGAACAGCCAGACAGTATAAATATAAAAAGAATTATTTCCTATCTAAATGAACATTTTCAAGAACAGCTGACACTAACAAATGTAGCAAATCACTTTCACTTTAATCCATCCTATTTGTCCAGTTATTTTTCCACACATATGAAGGAAGGCTTTAGTGAATATCTTAACAGAGTGAGGATTGAAGAGGCGTCTAAGCTTCTTACGGCAGGAACGGAGCCAATTTCGGAGATTAGTGGCATTGTCGGTTATTCTGATCACAGTTATTTCTGTAAGGTATTCAAAAAAATGAAAGGGCTATCACCAAGTCAATTTAGACGTAAACAATGGGTGGAGAAGTGATGATTAAAAGATGAAACTTATTCCGGAACGATTTAAACACAGCAATCTATTCATCACCATGTCACTAATTACAGTCATTATAATTATCATCGTTTCCATTACCATAACATGGACAACAATACGCATGAGTGAACAATTCTTTTTTGAAAAGTTCAGCATTACAAATGCCAAGGTTATGGACCAAGTGAAGGATAGCTATGAGAAATATCATTACTCTGTCGTAATTGCTTCTAATAATTTACAGCAAAGCATTACTATAAGAGACATGCTGACAGAGAAAAAAGAATCTAATATCGAGAGGTTTCAGTCCATATACGGCCTGAGTGAGCTTATTCGGCGAATTGAACCTAATCTAGCTGCATATGAGGTTGGGATAATGGTAGCAGGGGAAAACGGTTTAAGCTATGCAACAAATGACAGGTCCATTTGGCCAATTACAGATGAAGAGCTGGATAAAAGCAGTTTAGCTAAACAAACAGCCCAAACTCCATTTAAGCTGCAATATCATTATGATTGGCGTCCTAGCAACGATTCAGGCAGTTATCTTGTTGCTTCTAAGGCATTAGTGAATCGTGCTGGTGAGCAATATGGGGCAGCATATATATCTATACGTGAAAGTGATTTTCGCAAGTTTTATTCGACCTACACTTCTCCAGGTAATAATGTTTTTTTAGTCGATAAAGCTGGTGTGATTGTTTCAAGCAGCCTCACAGAACAAATCGGCAAACACTCAAGTGAGCTGAAGGATTATGAAAAGCAGATTGGAACCACTGAAAATAATGATTACGTAATTGGCGATTTCCTAGGAAGAGAACAAATTATTATGATGGAATATATACCTTTCTTTGATATGTATATGTTTAATATTATCGATAAAGATACAGCGTTTGGGAATTTAATAGATAAGAAAAAGATTTTGCTCATTTCGATGGGGATCGTGATTGTAGCACTATTTATCGTTTTGCTTGCTTCAAGACGGCTAACTAACTCTCTGTCTAGTCTTGTAAGACAAATTGAAAGTGCATCAGAATACGATTTTGATGAATATGTATCCGTTTCTGGCACATATGAAACACGAAAAATCGGCATTGCCTTTAATTCGATGCTCGATGAATTGCATGAATATGTCGATCAGCTTGTTCTGTCACAGAAACAGCGCCGAAATGCCGAGCTTGCTGCATTGCAGCAGCAAATCAACCCTCACTTTCTTTATAATACTTTAGCATCCATTAAATTTATCGCAAGTCAAGGCAATATCGCTGAAACAGATGCAATGATTAACTCCTTAATCTCATTATTACAAAACACGATTGGAAATGTCAGTGAGACGATAACAGTAGAACAAGAAATGACTAATTTGCGTAACTACGTTTTTATTAATGAAAAACGATACGGTAATAAGATTAAGGTTAATTACTTTATTGCACCAGATTGTGCTGATAATCTTGTCCCAAAGCTGATACTGCAGCCATTCGTTGAAAATGCTTTTTTTCATGGATTTATTGAAAAGCAGGAGGGCTATATCCATATTCTGATTTGGCAGGAGGATGGCAGCTTAATCTGTGAGGTTGTTGATAATGGCGATGGCATGGAGGCGACATGCAGCTTAAAACAGCAAACAAAGAAGAAGCAGCAGCTTTTTTCTGGAATAGGGATAACAAATGTTCATGAACGAATTAAGCTTATTTATGGGGAGCCATATGGTGTAGAAATTACAAGTGAGCTTAAAGAAGGAACAAAGATCAGAATAACCATGCCGATACAAAAAAAATCCTAAAATCTAAAAGAAATCCAAATGCAAAAATGAAAACGAATTCATATTCTTGAAATAATACAAAAACAAAAAAATATCTTCCTAACGGTTTTCCCAAGCAGGATGCTAACATAATAAGTGTAAGTGATAACGCTTACAAAAAAAGAATGGTACTTGGGGGGAAATGGATGAAAAAGCTACTTGCATTGATTTTAGCCAGCATCCTGCTTTTGGCAGCTTGTTCTTCTGGAGGCAATACAGAGGATGCATCTGGAGACGAAAAGGATACAAATAAAATTACGGTATGGGCATGGGATCCTAACTTTAATATTAAAGCAATGAATTTAGCGGTTGATGCATATGCATCCGAAAATTCCGACCTTGATATTCAAGTAATTGAAAATGCTCAAGATGACATTATTCAAAAGCTTAATACATCTTTAAGCTCTGGCACAACAAAGGGTTTGCCAAACATCGTTTTGATTGAAGATTATCGTGCACAAAGCTTTCTACAAGCATATCCAGATATGTTCTATGAATTGACTGACAGCTTTAAGCAAGATGATTTTGCTCAGTATAAAATTGCTCCTACAAGTGTTGAAGGAAAAAATTATGGTTTGCCATTTGATACTGGGGTTGCAGGTTTGTATGTCAGAACAGATTACTTAGAAGAAGCAGGCTATACGGTTGATGATATTAAGGATGTCGACTGGAATAAATATATTGAAATTGGCAAAAAGGTGAAGGAAGTAACAGGCAAAAACATGATTACACAAGATCCAAATGATCTTGGTTTAATTCGCATGATGATTCAATCTGCTGGTTCTTGGTATACGAAGGAAGATGGCGTAACACCTAACTTAGCTGGTAACGAAGCATTGAAAAAGGCTTTCGAAACATATAAAGCCCTTTTAGATGCAGATATCGTCACACCTGTTTCAGACTGGAGTCAATTTTTGGCAGGCTTTAACAGTGGTGATATTGCGACAGTGCCAACAGGCAACTGGATAACTCCATCTGTTAAAGCAGAAAGCTCACAGTCAGGAAAATGGGGTGTAGTTTCCTTGCCGCGCTTGCCTGATGTGGAAGGCTCTGTTAACTCTTCAAATCTTGGCGGAAGCTCCTGGTATGTTCTGAACGTTCCTGGTAAAGAGAAGGCAGCTGAATTCCTTGCCAAAACATTTGGCTCTAATGTTGATTTCTACCAAACGCTTAATAAAGAAGTAGGTGCAATTGGAACTTATTCTCCTGCTGTTGAAGGGGATGCCTATCAAGAAGCAGATGATTTCTTTGGCGGACAGCAAGTAACGGCTGATTTTGCGAAATGGACAGAACAAATTCCGCAAATAAATTATGGTTTGCACACATATGCCATTGAAGACCTACTTGTGGTAGAGGCACAAAACTACTTGAAAGGCAAAGACATTGATAAAGCCCTTGAGGATGCACAAGCACAAGCAGAGGCGCAAATCAAATAAACTAGAGTAGTGATGAAAAAATGCAGCCTTACTTGGATTCAAAATTCCGTTTAAGGCTGCATTTTTATCAACTAGATGCAAGGAGTGTTGAGGTGTGATTCCAGCAAAAACCAATCAGAGTTTCCAGCCAGTAAAAACGTCAAGAAGCCTGCGAACAAAAAACACGGCAATAGGCTGGTCTTTTATAACGATTGCATCTGCAATGATTTGCTTGTTTTATTTTTATCCAATGGTTCAAGCATTTATTTTGTCATTGCAATCAGGAACAGGCACAAATTTAACTTTTGTCGGCTTTGATAATTATGCACGCTTACTGAAGGACCCGACTTTTTTGACAACAGTAAAAAATACGGTTATTTATCTCATTATTCAAGTTCCAGTGATGATTTTGCTTGCCTTATTCATCTCGGTTTTATTAAATGATAAAACATTAAAGTTTAAAGGTGTTTTCCGGACAGCTATTTTTCTTCCATGTGTCACGTCATTAGTTGCTTATTCTGTTATTTTTAAGTATTTATTTGGACTTGACGGCATTATTAATCTATTTTTGTTGAAGCTCTCCATTATTTCGGAGCCGATCCAATGGCTGACAGATCCTTTTTGGGCAAAAATCGCCATTATCACCGCCATAACTTGGCGCTGGACTGGCTACAATATGATTTTCTATTTATCTGCATTGCAAAATGTCGACCAATCCATTTACGAAGCTGCAAAAATGGATGGGGCATCAAGTATCCAAACCTTTTTCAAAATTACTATTCCGATGCTTAAGCCTATTATTTTATTCACTTCCATTACCTCCACAATTGGTACACTCCAGCTGTTTGATGAGGTCATGAATATTACACAGGGCGGCCCGGGGAATGCCACGATGTCGATTTCCCAGTATATTTATAACCTTTCATTTAAATATACTCCAGACTTTGGTTATGCAGCGACTGTCTCGTATGCGATTGTGATTATGATTGTAATTTTCTCTATCATCCAGTTTAAAGTGGCAGGTGATAAAAATGATTAAGAAAGTATTCAGCTATGGTTTTTTAACGATTGTATCCATTGTTTCTGTGTTCCCATTTTTGTGGATGATTGTCAGCTCCACAAATAAGTCAGTCGACGTCACACAGGGACGACTTTTACCAGGAAGTCATTTTATGGAGAACTTAAACAGTTTGCTTGAAACGGTTGAAATTGTTCCTGCTTTAATTAATTCTGGCAAAATATCAATCATTACAACAGTGCTTTCCCTGCTCATTGCATCGCTGGCAGGCTATGGATTTGAAGTTTATCGAAGCAAAATGAAGGACATGGTCTTTAATATTCTTTTATTGTCGATGATGATTCCGTTTGCAGCATTGATGGTTCCATTATTCAGAATGTTTGGCATGATTTCACAAACTGCACCATATATAGGAATTGACACAGCGGCGGCTGTTATATTGCCAACAGTAACAACAGCCTTTTTGATTTTTTTCTTCCGTCAAAGCACAAAGATGTTTCCAAAGGATATTTTGGAGGCTGGCCGAATTGATGGTTTGACTGAATTGGGTTGTTTTTTCCGGATTTATGTACCAACGATGAAAACAACCTATGCCGCTGCAGCAATAATAACCTTCATGGCAAGCTGGAACAGCTATTTATGGCCATTGGTCGTGCTACAGTCACCTGAAAACCAGACAGTTCCCTTATTAATTTCTGTACTTGGATCGAGTTACTCTCCAGATTTCGGTGTTATCATGACAGCAATTGTCATTGCAACATTACCAGCAGCATTTATTTTCTTCATTATGCAAAAGCATTTTGTTGCGGGCATGATGGGATCAGTGAAGTAGTAAGCAATGGAAGGAGTTTAAAAAATGACAAAAATTATTCCGACAACAAATTGGCTCGAGGATGTTAGCGTGTTCGCTGTTAATCGTCTTACAGCACATTCAGACCACTTATATTATGAAACAAAAGAAGAGGCAATAGCTCAAGCTCCGATGAAGCTCCGCAGCTCTTTAAACGGAGACTGGAAGTTTCATTATGCAGTAAATCCTAGTTTAAGGCCAAGCGAATTTTATAAACAAGATTTTGATTGTTCAGGCTGGGATTATATATCTGTGCCTGGCCATATTCAGCTGCAAGGATATGGGAAGCCCCAATATGTGAATACGATGTATCCTTGGGACGGCCATCATGATATCCGTCCGCCGGAAATTCCGACAGACCATAATCCGGTTGGAAGCTATGTTAAATACTTTACAGTCCCTGAAAACTTAAAAGCTTCACCACTTTATATTTCCTTTCAAGGGGTAGAATCTGCGTTTTTTGTATGGCTGAATGGCTCATTTATCGGCTATAGTGAAGACTCCTTCACACCTGCTGAATTCGAGTTAACCCCGTATTTAACAGATGGAGAAAATAAGCTTGCAGTAGAGGTGTATCAGCGCAGCACAGGAAGCTGGCTGGAGGATCAGGATTTCTGGAGATTTTCAGGGGTTTTCCGCGATGTCTACCTTTATTCTGTACCAGCCATCCATGTTGCAGATATTCACGTCCGTCCTGAATTGAACGGCACGTATACATTAGGTAGTTTAACAGCAGATGTGAAGCTTGAAGGAAAAGCTGTGTCAAAAGTCGTTGCAGAGCTAACGGACAAGAACGGAAAAACAATAGCTTCAGCAGCTGGAACCGAGCAAAATAGCAGTTGGACAATTCAAATGGAAGTGGAAAATCCAGAGCTGTGGAGCGCTGAAAATCCTCATTTATACACTTTATATGTTAGTGTTTATGATGAATCTGGCAAGCTTGTAGAGGTTGTTCCACAAAGACTTGGCTTTAGACATTTTGAGCTGAAAGATAAAGTGATGCGATTGAATGGGGAACGAATTGTATTTAAAGGAGTTAATCGCCATGAGTTTAATCCAAGGCACGGAAGAGCGATAACAAAGGAAGATATGCTTTGGGACATCAAAACATTAAAAGAGCATAATATAAATGCAGTCCGCACATCCCATTATCCAAACCAAAGCTTATGGTATGAATTATGTGATGAATATGGTGTTTATGTTATTGATGAGATGAATTTAGAAACACATGGTTCATGGCAAAAGATGGGAGCTATTGAACCGTCCTGGAATATTCCCGGCAATAAGCCAGAGTGGGAAGATATTGTGATGGACAGGGCGATTTCCATGGTAGAACGTGATAAAAATCATCCATCCATTCTTATATGGTCCTGTGGTAATGAATCATATGCTGGTGAAGTTATTTTACATGTTGCCAATTATTTCAGAAGCAAAGATTCAAGCAGGCTTGTCCACTATGAGGGAGTTTTTCATAATCGTCAATATGATGCTACAAGTGATATGGAAAGCCGTATGTATGCAAAGCCTGAGCATATTGAAAAATACTTGACGGAAAATCCAGAGAAGCCCTATATCAGCTGTGAATATATGCATGCAATGGGAAATTCACTTGGTGGTATGTACAAATACACGGAATTAGAGCAAAAATATCCAATGTACCAAGGCGGGTTTATTTGGGATTATATTGATCAATCTCTCTATAAAAAGGACCGGTTTGGCAAGGAATATTTGGCATATGGCGGGGATTTTGATGACAGGCCAACAGATTACGGTTTTTGCACAAATGGAATTGTTTATGCAAATCGTAAATTATCACCAAAAATGCAGGAAGTGAAATTTCTGTACCAGGATTTCAAACTTGTTCCAGATCAGAACGGGGTTTTAATAAAAAATGAAAGCCTGTTTACGAATACGGAAAACTATCACTTATTATATAAGCTGTTTTTGAATGGTAATGAAATAAGTACAAAAAAATTGTCTGCTTCCGTTCAGCCACAAAGCGCTAGTTATGTCGCAGTATCGTTTCCTGCCAATCTTACAGAAGCGCCAGGTGAATACTGTATTCAGGCATCATTCGTTTTGCAGGAGAAAACACTGTGGGCTGATGCAGGTTATGAAATTGCATTTGGGCAATATATTTTTGAAATAGGGGAAAAACAACTACCACAACCAATAGGAGAAATAAAAACAGTCCATGGTGATGTTAATATTGGTGTACATGGCAAGGACTTTACAGTTATGTTTTCCAAGCAGTCAGGTAGTCTAGTATCCTTGTCCTATGCAGGTAAAGAAATGATTTCCATGCCTCCTGCTCCATTATTTTGGAGGGCGACAACAGATAATGACAGAGGGTATTCACAAAGCTATCATTCTGGATTATGGTATGCTGCAAGCCTTGCAAGGCAATGCACGGACATTCAGGTGGAGGAAAGCAGCAGTCAAACTAGTGTTGCCTTCACATATGCTTTTTCTGTCCATGAAGACATAGAAGTGAAGGTGGTTTATACGGTTTTGGCAAATGGAAGTATTCATGTGAAGTCAGTGTATAAAGGTGCTGACAAATTGCCACAGCTGCCGATATTTGCCTTGTCCTTCAAGCTGCCAGCCGAATACAGCCAGACCCATTGGTATGCTTTTGGACCCGAAGAGAATTATTCCGACAGAGCAATGGGTGCCAAACTAAGCCGTTTCGACCAAAAGGTTTCTGATAACTTATCAGGCTATGTAATGCCACAGGAATCTGGGAACCGCACAGGAGTCAGGTATGTATCTGTAACAAACGAGCAAGGCCATGGCATCAATATCTCGTACGTAAACAAACCGCTAGAATGTAATTTTTCTCCATACACTGCATTTGAGCTTGAAAATGCTCAGCATGTGTATGAGCTTCCAAACATTCATTATACTGTGGCAACAATCGCAGGCAGGCAGATGGGCGTCGGTGGTGACGATAGTTGGGGAGCACCCGTTCATAAAGAACATTTGCTTAATGCAAGTGAAGACATAGAATTTGAGTTTGTCATAGAAAGAAGATAGTCAAAAGCCTTATTGTCCTTCACTATGATGGGTGATAAGGCTTTTTAAATGGCAAAAGGGTGTCAATAGAATCAATAGTAAGAAGATTATCATTGATCCCGAAAAACATACATCCCGATAAACATCGGCACAATCATCAGCACCCCGATAGTCAGTGTAGGGTATGGGATTTTTGGGGCAAGTAATGCAGCTATTTCTCCCAAAAAGCCTGCAATAACAAAAGGGATAGCGGTTTTAGTCTTGTCTGCCCCCTCACGTGCATAAAACCACGAATCCCATACTGCATACACATAAAAGCCAGGATAAAAAAGCATTACTTCAAAATTGGTTGCTTCTATTGCTTGTTGGTGAAAGCCATTAATATCAAGAGCTATCGCTTGATTGATTCTACCAAGCATATTATCAAAATGTTCTAAGATTACAAAGATTAAACCCTTCACTAATTCTCGATTGTAAATTTGACCAAAGCCAGGCATGATGATGGAAAATAGGGCTGGGATTATTCTCATGCAATTACCTCTTTTAATTATATCTTTTCTTAGAATAAGTATTTCCTTTCGTCACTAATTGGATACAAATTTTGTAAAAAATATAAACAGCCTCTTTAAGAGATAAAATATGAAAATTCAGTCAGTACCGTTTATAATAGTAGGTAGACAGACAATTTTTTTAAGAGAGGATGGAATGTCAATGGAATACCGTTTGGAGAAGGATACGATAGGAGAAATTAAAGTCCCAGCTACTAGTTATTGGGGTGCACAAACACAGCGAAGCAAAGAAAATTTCCCTATTGGTGAAGAAAAGATGCCAGTTGAAATCATTCATGCTTTTGCTATTTTGAAAAAAAGCGCGGCAATTGTTAATAATGAACTCGGGCTTTTATCAACAGAAAAAACGGAAGCGCTTTGCTTTGGTGCTGATCAAATACTCAATGGCAGTCTAAATGAGCATTTTCCTCTTGTTGTTTGGCAAACAGGCAGTGGCACACAGTCAAATATGAACGTAAATGAAGTAATTGCATTTGCAGGGAATAAATGGCTTGCTGAAAAGGGAACAGAAACCCGCCTGCATCCGAATGATGATGTGAACAAATCGCAAAGCTCCAATGATACATATCCAACAGCTCTACATATTGCAGCAGTTGTACAGCTAGAAGATGTTGTACTACCTGCTATTACTAAGCTTAAGCAAACCTTCGCGGAAAAGGTGGAGGCATTTTCTGACATTGTCAAAATCGGCCGTACCCATTTACAGGATGCGACACCGCTAACATTAGGGCAGGAAATCAGCGGCTGGCACCGTATGCTTGAAAAGTCAGAAAGCATGATTACAGCAAGTTTACCTTTCTTACGAGAGCTCGCAATTGGAGGTACAGCAGTTGGAACCGGGTTAAATGCTCATCCGGAATTTTCAGAGCGTGTTTGTCAGAAATTAACAGAATTTACAAATAAACAATTTTCTTCTGCTGAAAACAAATTTCATGCATTAACTAGTCATGATGAAATAACGTTTGCACATGGGGCGTTGAAGGGATTAGCAGCAGATATGATGAAGATTGCCAATGATGTCCGCTGGCTTGCAAGTGGACCAAGATGCGGCATCGGTGAAATCAATATTCCTGAAAATGAGCCAGGAAGCTCTATCATGCCTGGAAAGGTAAACCCAACGCAAAGTGAGGCAGTAACAATGGTGGCAGTGCAAGTGATGGGGAATGATGCAGCAATTGGGTTTGCTGCAAGTCAGGGGAATTTCGAACTGAATGTATTTAAGCCAGTAATCGCTTATAACTTCCTGCAATCAGCCCGCCTGCTTGCTGACAGCATCCTATCCTTTAATGACCGCTGTGCAATTGGAATCGAGCCTAATTTAGAAAAGATTGATAAAAATTTAAATGAGTCCTTAATGCTTGTTACGGCCTTAAATCCACATATAGGCTATGAAAATGCAGCAAAAATAGCCAAAAAAGCATTTGCTGATAACTCAACCTTAAAACAGGCAGCATTAGCGTTAGATCTGTTAACAGAAGAAGAATTCGACAGCTACATCCAACCGAAAGAAATGACCTATCCTAAATAAAATGTGTAAGCTGAGCCTATTTGCCAATAGGTTCAGTTTTTTTTAGGTAAACTACGATTAAATTTGTTAACTTCATGTTAAAATAGTAGTATAGTCTTATGAATAAAGTCTCATTTGGTTTATTATAGACTTGTTTTCTAAACAAGCAAGCTTTACTACTCAGGGGGTCATGTTATTGCTTTTTCAACACATCATCGATCACTTTCATACACAATATATGATCTTAATTCCGATAATGTCTGTTATAAGCTGTGCAATAGGGCTGTGGATTAGCAAGAAGCTAAGGATGGATGTAAACAACAAAAACTCCATCCTTATCGGCGGTTCTCTGTTGCTAGGCTTTTCTTTTTGGATTACATTTATTCTTATTTCTTATCTGGTCCCACTGCCGTATTCGTCAAAGGATTATCCATTATACTTTCTCATCATTTTTTTGTTTTGCTTTATCGGGTCTTTAGTCATTCTCTCCCTCTCACAATCGAGAGCAGTGAAGGAAACCCATTATTTATGGGGGAGTCTATTTTTGGCAGTATGTTTAATAGCATCAGATACATTTGGTTTTGCATTGCTATTCAGTCAGCATATTAAATTTAATCTCATTCTTTATGTGACAACCTTCTTGCTGACACTAGGTTCGTCCTTTTCTGTATTTAGATTTTTAATTCAAATAACAAGTGATGATATATTTCAAGGAGCTTCGAAAAAATGGGAGTATATTGGTGTTATTCTTGCAGGAATCTCGCTAGCGAATATTCCCTATATTGTTTTAATATCGATTTTGAAATTTAATTTAGGATACATGTATAGTGACTATGAAATTTTCATTCCTTTTATACTAACAATCGGAGCCAATTTCCTCTTAATGCTGCTACCATATTTTTTAGGTGACACGATTTTGAGTAAAAAGGCAAATTTTTATACAGCATTATTTGAGCATAATCCTGTGGCAGTTATTGGTATTGATTTGCACGGAGCAATTAATAGTGTTAATTACGAAGGCACTAAACTCCTTGAATTGGAGGAGAATGAATTGCTTGGCAAGGATGCTTTTGAGCTCTTTTCTAATATTGACAGAAAGAAAATGGATGCTTATTTAGCTGGTTATAATAAAAAAATGGTTCATAAGTTCGAAACAGAAATTACAATGAAAAATAATAGCAAAAAGGATGTTTATATTACTGCTGTTCGAATTATTACCAATGATAAATTTATCGGCGTTTTTGCATTAGTGGAGGATATTACAGAAAAGAAAAAGTCAGAAGAGCAAATTAAACATCTTGCCTTTCATGATGATCTTACCCAGCTTTCTAATAGACGAGTTGCCAAAATGACGATGAATGAATATATCAAAAACAATATCCCATTTACACTAATGCTGCTCGATTTTGACCGTTTCAAAAGCATTAATGACACACTTGGCCATTCCTTTGGTGACAGTTTGCTGCAGAAAATCGCGCGAAGATTAGACAGTTTAGTGCTCGATAATGGAAAGGTAGCAAGGTTTGGCGGAGACGAATTTCTTATAATCATTCCAGATGATTTGGAAAATACGGCCTTGTATAAGTCAATCGCTCAATCTATTAACCAAGTATTCAGGCAACCCATTCTTATTGATGGGTATGAGATAATTTTGACAGCAAGTGTAGGTATCAGCAGATTTCCAGAGCACACAACAAATGTTGACGATCTCGTGAAATATGCAGATATTGCCATGTATCAGATGAAGGAAGCTGGTGCAAATGGGTACAAGGAATTTAATAGCGAAATGTCTCTACATGCAAATCATAAAGTCGGTTTGGAAAGTGATTTGCGTAAAGCGATGGAATACCAAGAACTGTTTGTTCACTATCAGCCAAAATACCAAATCGAAAGCGGGGATATTATAGGTGCAGAAGCATTAATTAGGTGGAAGCATAATAAAAAAGGCTTTATTCCTCCTAATGAATTTATCCCGTTGGCTGAAGAAAGCGGTCTGATTGTTAAGCTTGAAAAATATGTGTTTACAGAAGTATGCAAGCACATACATAGGTGGAATAAAGCTGGCAAAAACATTGGACGAATTTCTATTAATATATCGATTGTAACCTTACTAAGAGAGGATTTTATAACGTTTATTGCTGAACATTTACAGAAATTTAAGATTGATGGAAGCGTCATTGAACTTGAAATTACTGAGCGAATCGTCATGAAAAATGAACTTGTAGTGAATCAAACATTAAAGAAAATAAGTGAATTGGGCATAAGCATCAGCATGGATGATTTTGGTACTGGCTATAGTTCCCTTTCTTATCTTCATAAGCTTCAAGTCGACTGTATTAAAATTGACAAATCCTTTATCGATCAAATTGAAGGTAATATAGAGGTTGTGTCAGCCATCATTTCCATGGCAAAAAATTTAAAGCTAGAAATAATCGCAGAAGGTGTTGAAACAGAAGCACAGGTGAAAAAGCTGATTCAGCTTGGCTGTGATCAGGCACAAGGATATTATTTTTCCAAGCCCATTTCCATGGCTAAATTTGAAGCAATACTTTAACTATACACCCCGCTTATTAGACTTTGCTCTAACTTAGTGGAGGTGTTTTTTTATACTATAGGAAGTTAAAAATTTACAAATTATAGGATTGGTTGATACGATTAAGAAGGAATAATCGGTAAAACAAGGAGATGTTTTTTATGGATAAAACAGAACAGGAAATCATGAAATGGATAAAAGAAGATGAATGGATGATGAACATCCTGCAAATTGTCCAAAAGCTTGATTTGCCTGACTGGTGGATAAGTGCGGGCTTTGTCCGTTCGAAAATTTGGGATAAGGTTCATCAATTTTCAGATAGGACACCACTACCAGACATTGATGTTATCTACTATGATGCGAATAATATCGAGGAAGAAGAAGAAAAGCAACTGGAGCAAAGGCTAAAGCAGCATACCCATTTACCTTGGTCTGTCAAAAATCAAGCTAGAATGCATACGCTTAGCGGCTTTTCGCCTTATACATCTGCCATGGACGGAATTACCCATTTCCCTGAAACAGCAACGGCATTAGGAGTGAAGCTCGATGGAAACGGCAGCCTCGTTTTAGCAGCACCATGGGGATTGACAGATGCTGTTTCTCTTAAGGTTAGGCCAACTCACTATTATGAAAAAACAAATAAAAGAATCATCTATGAGAATAGAGTCATAAATAAAGCTTGGCAAAAACATTGGACAAGGCTAGAGATAGTAGGAATAGAGGAGAAGCTACTCTAACAAAAAATCGGCTAGAGCCTCTATTTAATTACAATTTTCTAGCCGATTCTATTATTATAATGTTTTGGTCATAAACATACTGTTTTCGTCCAGTATGTAATCTGCAAAGGGATCACAATAAGAGAAACCTAGTGCTTCATATAATTTTCTTGCTGGCAAAAAGGCCTCCATTGACCCAGTTTCTAAACTTAAGCGTGTATAGCCTCTTGTTTTAGCGACTTCGAGAATATGCAGCATAATCTGTTGTGCAACCCCTTTTCGCAAGTGTGCAGACGCTGTTTTCACAGACTTCACTTCAGCATGATTTTTATCCAATTCCTTTAATGCCCCACAGCCTAAAAGCTCATCATTTTCCCATGCGCTCCAAAACGTTATTTCAGGCTTGCGAAGTCCCTCTAAGTCAAGGGCATGAATACTCTCAGGCGGAGAGTGAAGTGTCATACTATGGAGATGGTCCTCAAGCAATGCAGCAATTTCAGGACCGCGTAAGTCGTCAATCTTGATTATCATTAATTATACTTCCCTTCTGATAACAATGTGAGTGTGTTTTTCCTATGCATATAATATATCATATGGAAATCGAAATAAAAGATTAATTTAGAATATTCATATATTATCAGTGGATATAAATGGGCAGTGTAACATTCTAGTTGACGCTTCTATTTTAGTAAGCGCTCATATACAAACGAGTTTTTGACTTTGGCATTTTTTTATCGAGTAGTTCGGTTTTTTATTTGGAGTTTTCGGTCTTAATGCAATATTTAAAAATCTTAGTGGAATGGAGCGGAGGGCACTCGACTACTAAGGGAAATAGAGGACGCTTTAGACCCCGCAAGCGAAGACGAGGAGGCTCATATTCCTCCCCGCGGAAAGCGAGTGACTGTAGTGAAATGAAACGAACTAGTACTTACATCTATTTATATTCTTAATTTAAAGATCATATATGAGTATTGTCCTAACCCCCATCATCCAATTAAACATGCAGCTTATTATTAACAGACGTATCTGTTTTTGTTTTATCCTTCATGCGGCTGAAAATATTGGCAAGAACAGAACCTGATAAATTATGCCAAACACTAAAAATAGCACTAGGAACGGCCGCAAGTGGGGAGAAGTGTGCTGTGGCAATGGCGACGCCTAATCCTGAATTTTGCATGCCGACCTCCATGGCAACAGCCTTTTGCTTTGCAAGATCCATGCCACATAGTCGTGCAAAGAAAAACCCGATTAAAAAGCCAAGAACATTATGAAGAATGACAACTCCAAAGATTAATAGACCAGTTTCTGCAAGTCTGTCTGCACTTCCAGCCACAACTGCAGCAACAATTAAAACGATTGCAATAACGGAAACTAGAGGCATTGCCTTTGCACCAGCTTTCGCTTGTTTTCCAAAGAAGCGTTTCACAACAAATCCAAGCACAAGCGGAATAATAACAACTTGTACAATCGAAAGGAATAAAGACCCTACACTGATTTGAATCCATTTGCTAGCAAACAAAAGGATGAGAAGCGGTGTTACAATTGGTGCCAAAATAGTAGAAACAGACGCTATGGCAACGGCTAATGCGACATTTCCTCTCGCAAGGAAAACCATCACATTAGATGCTGTACCACTTGGACAGCAGCCAACCAAAATGACCCCAACAGCAATCTCACTTGGCAGGTTTAAGCCGACTGCCAACAAAAATGCAAGAAGTGGCATAATTACAAAGTGACCAATAACCCCTAATGCAACATCCTTAGGACGTGTAAATACTTCTTTAAAATCAGATAATTCAAGGGTAAGGCCCATACCGAACATAACTATTCCTAATAGTGGCACGATATAATTGCCAATCCAAACAAAATGCTCTGGCAAAATATACGCAACTGCCGCAAAGACCAAAACCCATAATGTAAATGTTTTTCCTGCAATGCTGCTTATTTTCTCGATGAATCCCATAAGACGAAACCTCCAAAGAATGATAATTCAGATTTTTTCAAATAAAAGCACTTTACTATATTAGATGAAATATTTAGAAAAATCAATATGCGGCGGTTCCGATATAATGGGTCTAATTTCTCATTTTTATGGAGGCATTAGAAGGGGATATGATAGGAGGATAAAGCTGGGAAATATGTCTATTTATAAAAACTTGGTTAATAAGCCTTGTTTTTACAGCAAGACTTGTTATAAATAAAGGAAGACACTATTTCCCTATTAATCTTATATTTCGACAATGATAGCATTTGGAAAGCTTGTTCTTTTTGCCATACGATTTAGCTGCATTTTTAATACAGGGCTTCTTGGAATGATGATAATCATACTAACAAAGCCTAATTTTTGATAAAGTCGAAATGAGTTTTCCATATATGGAATCATTTCCTGTGTGAGAACATCCATGTTTTTGCAGTCAATGATTAATTTAAATTGCTTGGCATCAGCAATAGAAAGATTAGCAACTTTGTCCCGGTAATCAGTTACGAATTCTGCAACAGTGGCTAGGTCAAAAGTTCCTTCTATCAGCATATCAATCGTTTTAGAGGAGTGATTCACCTTTATGTCAAAACATCCTTTTTCTTCCATAATGATTAGATCTCCTTATGCTGTAACTATTCAGTTGAATTTTTTGTAATTATAGCACAGTGTTAAAGAAAATAGGATATTAAAAAATTGAAAGCAGTTGGTTTTTGCATAAATAGAGACGGGAATAGTAAATTTAACAGTCTTATTTTAGCGAAAGTAGGTGGGAAGGTGGAAATAAAATCCTACTCTTATCGAAAAAAAGGAAGTATGGAATTTATTTATGATAAATTTGCCCATTCAAGGGTTATTCTATATCCAATTAAAAACTACTACTTTATAAAATTTGTAAAATGGAATTCGAAAGATCCATATGTAACAAGACAAGATTTAGAAGAGATGGAAGAACTGGCGAATGAAGAAATGGGGACACTTGAATTTTATATGCAACGCAAAGGCAGTACTTTGGCATAGGATTAGCATAGTCCTATGCTTTTTTATATAGTGGAGGAGGCTGAAGAAAGAATTTCAAGGAGTTATGGATCAGATTGGCGAAATAAAAAAAGTGGAAACGAATAAAAAGGGGGAATTTTGGTGGAAAGCAAAAAGGAATATTACGCAGTTATTTTCACATCAAAAAGAACTGCCGGTGATAACGGTTATGGAAAAATGGCAGAGAAAATGGAGGAGTTGGCTGAAAAGCAGGCTGGCTTTATTGGAGTGGAAAGTGCACGTGATTCAAACTTAGGCATAACAGTTTCGTATTGGGAATCTCTTGAAGCGATAAAGCAGTGGAAGGAAAATGCTGTACATAGGCATGCACAGGACAAAGGAAAAGCGCAGTGGTATGAAGATTATCATGTCCGTATATGCAAGGTAGAAAGAGAATACAGTATGTAAGAATGGAGAATATTAGACATGGATAAAGTTTAATGGGGAGCTTGACATATAACCAAAAGGTGTTATAAAATTCAAATTATAACCAAAAGGTGTTATATTATCTGAATCAAAAGGAGCTAACAAAAGCATATGACAATCAATCAGAACCAGGGTAAAGTGCAAGACATTATTCAAACTATTACGATTGACGCAAGTGTTGAAAAGGTATGGAACTTTGTTTCCACAGCAGAAGGGATTGCAGCATGGTTTATGCCAAATGATTTTCAGGCAGAGCTTGGCTATGAATTTCATCTTCAATCACCGTTCGGACCATCTCCTTGTAAGGTGACAGAATTGGAACCACCACATAAACTGTCATTTGATTGGGATACAGAGGGTTGGTTTGTTACGTTTTCTTTGAAAGAGCTTGACGGAAAAACGGAATTTACTGTCGTTCATGGTGGCTGGAAAAATGCAGAGGAACTGATCGGCAAGGCAAATGAAAAGTCTGCCATTATCCGTGATAGAATGAATCAAGGCTGGAGCGGTATTGTTCAAAAGCTAAAAAAGGTAGTAGAAGCATAATGACAGCTACGGCTGGAAAATCCGATGTTTTTCAAGCAATTGCTGACCCGACGAGAAGAAAAGTACTAAAGCTGTTATCTGAGAAAGACATGCCGATAACGGAAATCTCAAGCCAGTTCCCAGTCAGCAGAACGGCTATTGTAAAACATTTGCAAGTTCTTACAGATGCAAAACTTGTCTCTGCCAGAAAAACAGGTAGAGAAAAGATATATACTCTAAGTCCAGAGCCTCTCGCTGAGGTACAGGAATGGATTGCCTATTATGAACAGTTTTGGTTTAACAGGCTTTCCGTGCTTAAGCATTTGATGGAAGAAGATAAAAAGTAAAGGCGCAAATTTTGCGTCTTTTTTATATGGATATATTTATTTGGGATAATTGTGCTAGGAAAATTACTAGAAAATAATGTATGATAGAAGAGAAATGGTAGCGGTGACAAAAATATGAAATTCAAGTAAATATGTCTCAGATCACAACGAAAGAAAGTAGGGACTTGGGATGGCAACGATTACTTCTAGACATATTATACAGCCTGAAGCGGCTTTAAGTAAAAACACAATCATCACAAATGGAACGCATATCTCGTATGTATCCACAGAGTTTAGTAAATACATAGAAAACGCCCTTTATTTTATAACAGCAGGTATCGAACTAAATCAAGAAATCCTGTTTATTGATGATAACAAGGTCCTCAAGCTTCTTAATGAGCGCCTTAAGGAGCAGGGGATTACCCAAGCACAGTTGGACAGAATTAACTTTATGGATAATATAGAGTTTTATGAACCGAATACACCACTAGATCCTGACAAAATAATGCACAAATTTGCATATGCATTAACACCTCTCTTAACTACTAGAAACCCAGTCAGGCACTGGGGAAAGGTCGTTTTGCTTAAAGGGCAGAAAAATCTGCTGGAAAGGCTATCCAAATATGAAGCAGCTGCCAACCAATTTATAAAAAAATCAAACAGCTTTGGAATTTGTGCGTTTGATGGCATGCAATTACCAGCATCTGTCCATATGGAAATTATGAAATACAATCATTATATTATGTCAGATAATGAACTGGTCATATCGAGCTTTCAAGATAGTGAAAATCTGCATCCTTCCATCAGAAGGGAAATAAATTACAAGAATGCCCTTTCGACTCTGAAAATAGCTCAATCACATTATGCTAGAATAATAGAAGAAATGCCTGATGCCGTTTTTATTACGTCACGAGGAAATATCGCATACACAAATAAATCTGCATTAAAATTAATGGAGGCAGATTCGGCTCAGCTTCACAATAAGGTGGTGTGGGAGATAATTGACCCTGCCTTTCACGGACAAATTAAAGCAAAGGCAGGAGGAGTTCTGAAAAGAGAGCGTTTTTCGACTTGTGAAATTCAGTTAATTGCTTTGACTGGGAAAAAGGTCGATGTCGAGGTTTTGTCGTTTCCTTTTGTTTTTGAAGACAAAAAAACAATTATTCATATTGCCCGAAACATTAAAGAACGAAAAGAAAATCATGACTTGATGATTCGCAACGAGAAGCTAGAGATTGCCGGCCAGCTTGCAGCAAGCATCGCTCATGAAATAAGAAACCCACTAACTGCTATTAAAGGATTTATGAAGCTAGCAGAACAAGGCTCCTTGCATATTAAAGATGTTTATCCGATTCTTGATGCAGAAATAAATCGAATTGAAACGATTGCGAGTGAGTTATTACTACTCGGAAAGCCTGTCTCAACAGAAATAAAAGTGATGGACTTGTCCAAGCTTTTATATGATATTTGCACATTTATGCAATCACAAGCAAACATGAAAAATGTAATTCTTCATTTCAACATACCCAATAAACCACTATATTGTAAATGTAATGGTGACCAAATCAAGCAAGTATTTATGAATATAATAAAAAATGCGATTGAAGCAGTTCCTTCTAGTGGGCAAATAACAGTTAATGCCAAGGAAATAGAAGGAGATGCTATGTTTGAAATAATCGACAATGGAGTTGGAATCCCAATCGATATTCAAAACAAGCTGGGTGAACCTTTTTATACAACAAAGGAAAAAGGGACAGGTCTAGGCTTAATGGTTTGCTATAACATAATTGAACAGCATAATGGCAATATTTGCTTTCATTCCATAGAAGGAGAAGGAACTACTTTCACCGTAACTATCCCCTTAGTAAAAGAATAATGAGCGTAAGCTAGTATTAAAAGTAAGAGCATGTGTATAATTCTTTATAATTTCTGTCTATCCTTATAGAAAAGGAGGGGACAGCTTTTGCTTTTTTTGGAATTAATAGCAGGTATTCTTGTTGTGCTTGCCTTCATTCATTTTTTCTGGACAAAAAGGCAGGATGAATATAAGGGCAGGTTAATTTTGCAGCATCTACATACAAGTCAGGACATGAAAAAAACCCTTGCACTTGGCTTATATCTCCGCTTTCTTCCCACTGGAAAGCAATTGGAAAACAATGCCCTTTTGTTGAAGGATGACATTACATTAGAAGCCTTTACAGCAAGCTTACTTGAAAAAACAAGGGGAGGAACTGCATGGGTGCTGGCAGATGCAGATCGGTTGGGAATCAATTTGGAGCACCAAACGAAGGAAGGTTTGTTTTTAGGGCAAATCGTAAGAACCGAGCATGAAATTGGTTTTGAACAAATTGCTCTTGTTCATTCAAACATTGTAAAAAAACGTGCAGCCGGCGGATATGTCGTGACAGCTGGCATTTTTTCGGAGGATGCCATTGTTTATGCAAAGGGCCTGAATATAGAGTTAATAGATGGTGTTGGCTTAACCGATTTATGGCTTGCCAGTCTTGGAATAGCAGAAAAGGAAATCCAAAAAATTCTGCCGCAGTTAACGTAAAAAAGTGGAAATTCCTTTTGGAAAAGGAGTTTCTTTTTTTTTATAGTTTCTGCATGCTGCTAATTGTGAAGAAAACGGTATGTGGCTACAGCACCATGCTTGAAAAAAATGCTAACAGTCCGCCGTAAATCAACGATATATGCTGTTTGTATAAAATTCACTCTCTTTATTGATGGTACTGTAACATGCTCCATTGTATAATGGGGAAATGAGCAATCTAGATCAATAGTTTTTAAGGAGAGAGAAACATAAATGGTGAAAGTACTTGGTTTTACAGTAGATGACCAGACAAGGTGTAAGCATTATCATAGTGACATTGATGTTATCGCTATTAAATTTTATTGCTGTAATACATATTATCCTTGCTATAAATGCCATGAAGAGGCTGCAGATCATCCGATTAAAGTATGGCCACCACAGAAATTTGGCGAAAAGGCAATTTTATGTGGGGTGTGTAAGACAGAGCATTCCATTGCTGCCTATAAGGACATGACGTCTTGTGCAAATTGTGGAGCGAAATATAATGACAGATGCTCTTTACATCATCATCTGTATTTTGCAGCAACGTAACAGTAATTAGTTTAGCAGCTTGGCAATAGCTCTAATTAATAAGCGTGTTAGCAGGTAGAGAGGCTCTACTAGTTCAATGGCTAGTTCAGCTAACTCGGAACGGTCCTTTTTTTCCTTTTTCTTTTTCAGTTTCATATTTTTTTGACCTGCCCTTCGTTTAATCATTATGAACGCTTATTTATATAAGTTATACGGAGGGAGATGCCAAAAGTTTCATAATGGGAAAAAATTGGTGGGGACATAAATCTGTAAGCCTTATTCAAACAGAACAAATTAATCATTTTTATTAATAGCTTAGTTTTATAATTAGTTCGTTTCATTCCGCTTCCTCCCTTCATTTCCGGGGAGAGGAAGCGGAGTCTCCTCGGATTTTCCTCTATTTCCCGCAGAAGGAGTGGCTTCCGCTTCATTCCACTTTAGAATTAGTTATGTCCTACACTTTTTGTACCTATCTCAAAGCCCCGTAAGGTAAGACTGCATGCACGCCTTTAACGCCATTAACAACTTGGGTAATTCTTAGGTCAACAACTGTACTTGATAGGGCAGTTGCTTCTGTTCTGCTTATATCATAGTTGTTTTGCATAAAGGTTATCATTTCATTTAAGGCATCCTTTGCGGCTTCGTTCAAGTCCTCGTTAAATCCGAATGTAATCCATCCTGATGGTGTTTTGGCAAGTGGGGCTTGCAATTCCATATCGTCTCGGGCAATTAATGTAATGTCTACAAGATCCATTGGACATTCAATCGCTGTTCCAGAGATCTCTCCATCTCCTTGGAGGGCATGACCGTCACCAATGGAAAATAACGCACCTTCAACAGATATTGGTAAAAACAGACTGCTACCTTTAACCAATTCTTTGCAATCAATATTGCCACCACAATATCGTGGAGGCGGGGTAGGATGAACACCATCTTCCTTTGGAGCTACTCCCATTACTCCCATAAAAGGCTGGAGGGCCACAGAAAAAGTTTTATCACCAATAATAGTGGATCCTGTCATCTGATTGGAATCCAGTTTCCAGTCAAGCTGAATTTTTTCTTCCTCGGCAATTCCAAGCGTAATGTTCTGCCAGTTTGGCAAGCCGCCGCTCCAATTCCTTCCATACCATCCTGGCACAATATCATTTATTTTAATTTCCAGCACCATTCCTGGCTTTGCATCTTTTACAGCAATTGGTCCAATCATGGGATGACCAGCCTTTTGTTCCGATTGATTTGAGGGGAACTTTTCGTATACTTCTGCTTCTGATGAAGAATAACCCCACTCAATATCTAATGTTTTCATTTCAATCGAGTCTCCAGATTCGACGGTTAAAATAGGAGGATAGTTCCTGCTAAACGAGCCATGTAAATTTTCTTGTTTTAATGTTAATATATGCTTCTTCATAAAATCACTCCTTTATTAGTTTGTTTATTTCTATGTACAAATGAAAAAAACCTTTTTCAAATACATGAAAAAGGGAGTATCAGTAATATTTCTTATCATCAGGTGTAAGAATTCTTGTCAAAGAATGTACCTTTGTTGAAATTAACTTAGAGCTTAATCGCTGTTTTAATGTTGGAAATACATGACCAACATAGTCATCTATCGAACGGCAGTAAGCTATTTCAGGGAGATGAATATCAAAGGAACAGGAAACGCGTACATGGATATCACCATCTATATCAAAAGGTTCAGAAACAGAGAGTACCTCGTAGTTATCTGAAAACTTATTTTTTACCCCATTTATTTTTTTCGACACATGCAGCTTATAGTTGGAAGTTTGTGTCGGCTTAAAGTTAAAGTCTGCTATACCAATTGCATTTATCATTTTTTCCTCCAATAAAAATAAACTATGTATGATTATATCATTTTTACGTGAAAAAATAAGAAGATTAAATCATAATAATGAAGGAAAAAGCAGGTATATAATTCAAGTTCCGCCATATAAATAAATGGTATGGCTTAAAAGTGAATTATTATTGTCATTTATTCATCTATTTTCTTTGGCTCTGTGGCACCAGATGATTATTTTCTTAAGAATCTACTCTATTACGTGTGTAATTAAACGAGAGTTTGAATGCTTCGTCCAGAGCTTATTCTTTAGAAGGTTGGCAGTCATTCCTGACATCTTAAGAGGAATGGAAAAATTTTTTTTCATAAAGGAGACTATATGAAAACTAAAGCAAAAATCAAAGGTGTAAAGTATAAGCCAGAGTATACTCATCCACGATATAAAGTGAAATTAGAGACGCCAGCTGGAAAAGAACTGATTATTGAATTTGATTACAGTGATGCAACAGGAAAAAAAGGCTATAAACCACTTGGTGTACAGCATGATGGGGAAGATATGGGCGTGAAATTATCGTGGTATTCCCGGCAAGTAGAAGGGATGACAGTCTCAGAGTTTTTAGGCATATTAGCATTTAAGGTTGATAAAAAATATAAGGTTATTTCGTAGTAACATAGACAAAAGCGGCTGATAGTCAGCCGCTTTTGTTGGTTTTTAATGTAATGTTCTTGAAGCAAGCCATTCCATTATAGTCGTATTTTTTCCATTTATTTTGGAAACAGGATCATTGTTAAATACATAAATCCATGACCAGTGACCATCGTATTGATAAGCACTTCCGTCCGCATTTTTGTATAATCCTGATGTGTCATGAACATCATTATATAATGTTAAGTGAACATCCTTTGCATTTGCAGAAAGGAGACGTTCGTATGTTGGCAATGTGTTTAATTCTGGAAGCAATGTTTTATCATTTTTTGCTGTCACAAACCATGTTGGTGTTTTCGCAAGCTTATTAATATCAGAATCTGAGATATATTTATCATTTAACCCTTCACAAACAGGGAATGCGCCTGCGAAGTAATCAGGATGATCACGTGTCATCAACAACGTCATATAGCCGCCATTAGATGCTCCGCCGATATAAATACGGTTTTTGTCAATATCACGGTTGCTGTTCACGTATTTTTCGATAAGAGACATTAAGGCTTCTGAATATTTAGAGGTTCCATCAGCTCTTCCTGTTAGACCATCCATCCAATAAGTTGGAGCTTGAGGCGCTAATACATACGCCCCATTAAAAATAGATTGGATATCCTCAGAAGCAAAATTCACTGCTTTATTTGCAGCAATTGGAATAGTTGCATCTGTTCCGCCTTCACCACCGCCATGCAGCCAAATAATCAGCGGGTTTTTGTTCTTATCTTTTGCTGGCTCGAAATCAGCATAGGATAATGTAGTTCCTCCAGCTGAATGCTTACCTAAAGAAAATTCGCCGACTAGTCCGTTTTGTGAACCATTGTTCTTCGTAATGATTAAACCACTTAGCTTAGTTGACTTTGAATTAATGTCTTTTACTTGTTTAATGGTATAGTCAAAGTTTACCCAATTATTCAGTCCTGTTACAAAGTCATAATTTAAAGCAGCACTGATAGTTAAAGTCGGACTATTCTCTAGTTCTAATACTACATACTTGCCAGATTTAACAGCCGTGCCATTTTTATCGGCAACATATGCGTTTGTCACCTTATTATAGCCTTCCTCAAGCAATGGGTTAGCAAGCCTGCTGTCAGTTCTTTTCACATATACTTGAAACGTATCCTTATTGACACTGCCTTTTGTAATATTTTTGTCAATATTGACAATCAGCTTTGTAACAACCGTTCCCCAATCCTTAACTTCCGTAACTGTTTGATAAGATGTTTTATTCTTTTGCTGTTTTGCTGCGCTGGCACCTGTGCTGTAAGAGAAAATCAAGACGAAGCCTAAAACAACCAATAATGCTGATCTTATGTACTTATTCATTCTTTAACTCCTCTCTCTTTGTTTTTAAGCGCTTACAAATTAAATGCTAACATGTTATAAAGGTATATATAAGGGAAAAAGTTCCTATTTTAGTTGTTTAATACATTAATATCCTAAAATTAATCAGCAGTATTCAAACCTTGACCACTGTTGAAAAATTCAAGTAAACTAATAGGTAGAATAAGAAAAGTGAGTGATACCAGTGGGTGTAACAATTAAGGATATTGCCAAATTAGCTAATGTTTCCCATACAACTGTTTCAAGGGCTCTTAATGGAAGCCCATTAATTAAGCCAGATACAAAAAAGAAAATACTGGAGCTGGCCGAACAGCTGCATTATGTGCCGAATTATAGTGCCAAGAGCCTTGTCCTGAAAAAGTCTTATACAATCGGCTTGTTTTTTACAAGCATTTCAAACGGGACTTCTTCAACTTTCCTTGCGAATGTAATAAAAGGGGTTAACGGGGAAATAGATGAGAATTATAATTTGTTCGTCAGAGGCATTGACGATTATAAGGATTTTGCTGCCATCAATGGACAAAGGTTTGATGGAATTGTATTGATGAGTCAAAGCGATGAAGATGATGCTTTTATCGAGCATGTGAAGCAGCAAAACATCCCGATAGTCGTTCTCAATCGGGAAATAGATGATCCGTCTATTACAAACATTCTTTCAAATGATGAATCTGGCGCGATGGAGGCAACTAATTATTTAGTAAGTCAGGGTCATGAAAGGATTGCCATTATTGAAGGAAAAGAAAGCTTCAAAACAGCTTTAAAGAGGAAAAATGGCTATATGCAGGCATTAATGCAAAATAGTTTAGCGATAAACAAACGCTATATTGTGAAGGGCAGCTATGATATGGAAAGCGGCTATCATGCAATGGAGCAGCTATTAGCTTTGAACAACCCTCCAAGCGCTGTTTTCTGTTCAAATGACGATATGGCAATTGGCGCAATTAATGCGATTTTCGCGAACGGCTTGCATGTACCTAAAGACATCTCGATTGTTGGTTTTGATAACAGTGCTTTTAGCCAATATGTTATGCCGAAGCTTACCACTGTGCAAAGACCGATTGAACAGATCAGCCAAAAAGGTGCAAAAAAGCTGTTAGAGCTTATAAACGATTCTAATGAAACAGGTGAAAGTGTGTTTGTAAAGACAGAATTAATTATTCGTGATTCGGTTATTCCGCAACCATAAATAAAATGTTAACGTGAGCATAATCGGATGATTATGCTCATATTTTTAAAGGAAAAGGTTGATAGAATGGAAGACGAACGGTATATTAATGGTGTAGACGTTTTGTTTTGTTCACACCAAAATGTTAACGTGTGCATAAAATGATAAGGAGGCGTTTCCCTTTGACTAAAAGCATAAAAAGCATTTGGAATGATAAAAGAAATAATTATCCAGAAAGAATTGTCCAGTTTGGTGAAGGAAACTTTTTGCGAGGCTTTGTCGACTGGCAAGTGGACAGGATGAATAAACGTGCTGGATTCAGAAGCAGTGTGGCGATTGTACAGCCGCGTGCAAACGGAACGGTTAGTAAGCTGAATGATCAAGACGGACTTTATACGTTGTTTCTTCAAGGTTTAAAAAATGGCAGCGCTATCAGTGAGCACACAGTGATTGAGGCGGTATCCAGAGGGATTGATCCATATAAAGAGTATGGAGAATATATAAAGCTCGCAGAAAATCCTGAGCTTCGCTTTATCTTTTCCAACACGACAGAGGCAGGAATTGCTTTTGCCCCTGATGATAAATTGACCGATACCCCGCAAAGCAGTTTTCCAGGCAAGCTGACAGCACTGCTTTATCATCGCTTTCAGTATTTTAATGGCAGCAAGGAGAAGGGAGTTATTATTATTCCATGTGAGCTGATTGACAGAAATGGCGATGAGTTGAAAAAAATCGTCCTTCAATTTGCGTCTTTATGGAATTTAGGAGGCGAATTTACAAACTGGCTGGAAGAATACAATGTTTTTTGTTCGAGCTTAGTGGACAGAATTGTTCCTGGATATCCCAAGGATTCCATTAGCGAAATTACAGAGGAGTTAGGGTACGAGGATCGCCTTGTCGTTGTTGGTGAACAATATCATTTATGGGTAATTGAAGGTCCAGCTTGGCTGAAAGCAGAGCTTCCTGTTGAAGAGGCCGGGCTAAATACATTAATAGTGGATGATATGACACCATTCAGGAGTAGAAAGGTCAGAATCTTGAATGGAGCACATACAGCAATGACGCCAATTTCTTTTTTATGCAAGAAGGAAACGGTCGGTGAAGCAATGTTGGATGGGCAAATTGGCGAATTCGTGCGGGAATTGATATTTAACGAAATTATTCCAACACTTGACCTTCCAAAAGCAGAGCTGACAGCATATGCAGATGAAATTGTGGACCGGTTCTTAAATCCGTATATTACCCATTATGTTATGGATATTTCCTTAAATTCCATTTCAAAATTTAAAACAAGGGATTTGCCGACATTGCTGGAGTTTGTTAACCGAAAAGAACATCTTCCCCAGAAGCTGGTATTTTCCTTAAGTGCGCTTATTTACTTTTATAAAGGTAAACGTGGTGATGAACAAATAATGCTGCGCGATGATGATTCTATTCTTACATTCTTCCATGAGCAATGGAGCACTGTGGATGGGTCTCAGTCTTCTATGCATACTTTTGTACAAAACGTATTGCAGGAGAAAATGTTATGGGAGCAAGATTTAAGCGAATTAGCTGGCTTAGTTGAAACTATTACCAACCATTTAATGATGATGGAGCATACAGGCATGAGAAAGGCACTTCAAGCATGTTTAGAAAATACTCACTAGTAACTATTTGACTTATGTAGAGGTCCGGTATGTTTGTTTCATATATTAAAAGTTTAATGGAGGGATTGACCATGCGTGAATTTATAAAGATTAACCAAAAGGACAATGTGATTGTCGCTTTGAAGAATTTGCAAGCAGGTACGAAGCTCTTAGTTGATGATAAGGAGCTTGAATTGAAGGAGGATATTGCCAGAGGCCATAAAATCTCCACTATACCCATTCTAAAAAACAGCAATATTATTAAATATGGATTTCCAATTGGCCATGCGACAACAGATATACAAGCAGGTGTTTGGGTGCATACCCAAAATACGAAAACAAATCTTTCTGGAATCGAGGAATACAGTTATTTACCTCAAATAAGTTATATCCCTGCTCAAAACGAGAAACGCACATTCAAAGGCTACAAAAGAAAAAATGGCAATGTCGGTATTCGCAATGAATTGTTTATCGTACCAACAGTCGGCTGTGTAAACGGGATAGCTGATTTAATAGTGAAGGAATTTATTCGTGAAGTGGGGGATATTGCACCATTTGAAAACATCCAAGTTATTAAGCATAACTATGGATGCTCACAGCTTGGGGATGACCATGAGTATACAAAAACAATCCTTGGCAATGCGGCAACACATCCGAATGCGGGTGGAGTATTAGTGTTAGGACTAGGCTGTGAAAATAATATCATTGAAGACTTTAAGGATTCACTAGGGAGTATTGATGAAAGCAGGGTAAAGTTTCTATCCTCTCAGTCGGTATCTAATGAAATAGATGCAGGAGTTGCGCTTTTGAAAGAAATTTATACAAATGCTAGAAATGATGTGAGAGAGGACGTTCCTTTATCTGAATTAAAGGTTGGCTTGAAGTGCGGAGGTTCGGACGGTTTTTCTGGCATAACCGCAAACCCTCTATTAGGCCGGTTTTCAGATTTTCTGATCGCACAGGGAGGGACAACTGTGTTGACAGAAGTACCTGAAATGTTTGGCGCAGAAAAAATTTTAATGGAGCGGGCAGAAACAGAAGAGGTATTTCACAAGACAGTATCATTAATAAATGACTTTAAAGAATACTTCCTGCGCTATAACCAGCCTGTATATGAGAATCCTTCCCCTGGCAACAAGCTTGGCGGAATTACCACACTTGAAGATAAGTCACTTGGCTGCACCCAAAAAGCAGGAAGTGCTGCTGTCGTGGATGTCTTGAAATACGGGGAAAAACTCGCCAAAGATGGCTTGAATCTTTTGAGTGCTCCAGGTAATGATCTTGTAGCAACATCAGCATTAGGCGCTGCAGGCTGTCAGCTTGTTTTATTTACAACAGGAAGAGGCACTCCATTTGGCAGCTTTATACCAACTATTAAAGTATCGACAAACACACCGCTCTATCAGGATAAATCCCACTGGATTGATTTCAATGCAGGCAGCCTTCTTGAGAATGTAGAGGAAGAAGCTGTCCTGCAAGAATTTATTAATTACATCATAGCCGTTGCGAGCGGTCAGCTTGTCAATCATGAGAAAAATGAGTTTAGAGAGATTGCTATCTTTAAAGATGGTGTTACCTTGTAAACTGGAGGGGTGTGATACGTTCACACCCCTTTAAAATATTTTGTGACAATAAATTGAAAACGATTGCTCAATATTGAGCAATCTACTATAATGTTTATTGTTAACGTTAACATTAATGTATCATCCATTAAGAAGAAAGCAAATCTTTAGTTCATTGTTAGGAGAGAAGGAAATATGGCTAGAAAAATAGGTTTGAAACATCAACTTGCATATGGAAGCGGCAATTTATTAGGAAGTGGAGCTTTGGCAATCAGCGGCGCTTGGCTCATGTACTTTTTAACAACCTTTTGTGGATTGTCTGCTGTTCAAGCTGCTTCCATCTTTTCTATTGCAAGTATGGTGGATGCGATAAGTAATCCTATTATGGGATTTATTACAGATAATTTTCACAAAACAAAAGTAGGCAGAAAATTCGGTAGGAGAAGGTTTTTTATTTTGCTCGGTATTCCCCTCATGCTTGTCTATCCAATGATTTGGGTTGAAGGATTTGGTTACTGGTATTATCTATCAACCTATATTTTATTTGAACTGATCTATACTGGAATCATGGTTCCATATGAAACGATAGCGACCGAAATGACAGATAGCTTCAGCATGCGGACAAAGCTGACCGGATACAAGGCTATTTTTGGTAAAATCGCAGGATTCTTGGCTGCATTTATTCCTGGACGATTTATTGCAGAATACGGACAAGATGTGGCCACACCATTTCTGTACACAGGAATGGTGTATGGAGTCATCATGATGCTCGCAATGATAGCACTATATTTCTTCTCATGGGAAAGACCGTTTGAAAGTATTAAGAATGAAGAAAGTGGGGGCAATCTTTTTGAATCTTTAAAAAAGCTTGTAGTTGATATGCTGTCTACTTTCAAAATAAGGACATTTCGTCATCATTTAGGAATGTACTTGTTTGGATTCGGTGCTGAGTGGTTGTTTGCTTCCATGTTCACCTATTTTATCATTTTTGGTTTAGGTCACAGCTCAGAAGTCGTATCAAATCTCAACAGCATGAATTCCATTCTCCAACTGATTTCCACAGCCATCTTTATTGGCATATGCTTAAAGATGGGATTTGCCAAGCCATACAGAATGGCATTAACCGTTGTTATCATGACAGTAATTGGCTACGCAGCCTTATACTTCACAGGATCATCCAATTTGATGATACTAATAATCGTTATAACTGCTATATTTGGTTTTGGAACTGGCGGAGTTTATTATATTCCATGGACAGTTTATACTTTTCTCGCAGATGTTGATGAGCTCGTTACAGGGAGAAGACGAGAAGGGATATATGCCGGAACGATGACGTTTGCTGGAAAGCTTGTACGCGCAGTTATCGTTTTTCTGTTAGGGTGGATTTTAGAACAGTTCGGTTTTGTGTCAGGCAAAGCAGTCCAGCCTGAATCTGCTGTAAATGCAATAGTTTGGGTTTTAGCAGTCGGCGTAATAGGATTGGCGTTAATTGCTATCTTTGTAACCTACAAGATGAAGCTCGACAGCAAAACACATGCAATGATAATTAAAGAAATTGAACGTATTAACAATGGTGGTTCAAAACTGGAAGTGGACAAGGAAACAAAGGAAATGGTTGAATATCTTACAGGATTTAAGTATGAAGAGTGTTTTGGCAATAATACGCTCGGATACCAAGTGAGAAAAACGGTTTAGCTAAATGGAAGGAATAATCAGTTTATTCTTGAAAAACCGGTTGTAAACCCTTACAATTATTCATATAAATGTTAACGTGAACATTTTTAGGGAGATATAAATAATTTTTTCGAGGTGATAAAGTTGGAAAAAGTATTTGAAAAGAAGCAGACGTATAACAACTGGGGAGCAAAAGCTGCCAAAAGTGTGATGGAAAGAAAGCCGAACATCAATCCGAGAATGAGGTGGGAATATGAGGATGGTGTTGTGCTTGAAGGCATGTACTTATTATGGAAACAAACCGGTGACAGGGAGTATTTGGATTATATAAAAAGAAATCTAGATTTATTCGTTGACGGGGTTGGCAATATACCGAAGTACAGCTTACAGGAATTTAATATTGATCATGTAAATAACGGCAAAATTTTGATTGACCTGTATAACGAAACAAAAGATGAAAGGTATAAAAAGGCTGCTGATTTGTTGAGAGAACAGCTTCGTCGACATCCACGCACTATGGAAGGCTCATTTTGGCATAAACAAATTTATCCTTACCAAGTTTGGCTTGACGGTTTGTATATGGGGTCTGTGTTTTACGGAAAGTACATCCATACCTACGGCGAAGAGGAGAATTGGGAGGACGTAATCAATCAATTCCTGCTTTGTGAAAAGAATACGAGGGATGATAAAACGGGATTATTGCATCATGCCTATGATGAAACAAGAGAGCAGCCATGGGCTGATAAGGAAACAGGACTATCACAGCATTTTTGGGGACGCTCTGTTGGCTGGTTTGCGATGGCACTTGTCGATGTACTTGACTATTTGGACGGAAATGAACAGAAACAAAGATTAATAGTGATGCTAAAGGATGTACTGGATGCAGTTATGAAATTCCAGGATAAAGAGACGGCACTATGGTATCAGATTCTTGACCAAGGAACCAGAAAAGGAAATTATCTGGAATCTTCCTGTAGCTGCATGTTTCTTTATGCCATTGCCAAAGGTGTGCGCAAAGGCTATTTAGAGGAAGTATGGTATGAAATTGCTGAGAAAATATATGAAGGCGTCCTTGATGAATTTATAACAGAGACAAAGGAAGGCTATATCAATGTTAATAAAATCTGCTATGTCGGCGGACTAGGGGGTGCAGAAAAGCGTGATGGCTCCTTCACTTATTATATAAGTGAGCCCATTGTAACAAATGACCATAAAGGCTTAGGACCATTTATTTTGGCAAGTGCAGAAATGGAATGGCTTAATAAAGGGAAAAGGTAGGGAAAAAATATGAAGCGATTTATGGATGAAGAAACGTTTTTGCTAAACAATGAAACTGCTAAACTGCTTTATCATGATTATGCAAGCAATCTTCCAATTATCGATTACCACTGCCATTTGGACCCGCAAGCAATCGCAGAAAATAGAGGCTTTGAGAGTATAACAGAAATATGGCTAGCTGGTGACCATTATAAATGGCGTGCCATGCGTACATTCGGAATAAAGGAAGCGTATATAACAGGAAATAGGACAGATGAGGAAAAGTTCCAAGCATGGGCGAAGACCTTGCCATATACCATTGGTAATCCGCTTCTACATTGGTCTGCGATGGAATTGAAAAAATACTTTGGTGTGGAAGAACAGCTCTCAAGCGACAGTTGGCGGGATATTTATGATATTTGTAACAGACAAATCAACAGCGAAGGCTTCCATGTCAAAAAGCTCCTAACAGATTCGAATGTGGAGTGGATTTGTACAACAGATGACCCAACGGATGCGTTGCAACATCATAAAGCTATTGCTGGCAGTGCTTTTTCTACATCTGTTACCCCAACATTTAGGCCGGATCGGTTGTTAAGAATTGACAGAGAAGACTATAACGAATATATAGAGCATTTAGGGGAATCTGTGGGCTTTTCGATAGACAATTTTCCACTGCTTGTCGATGCAATTATGATGCGGATGGATTATTTTCATGCAAACGGCTGCTTTATTTCTGATCATGCCTTTACAAGCATTCCCTTTGCAAGAGCAACAGACAAAGAGCTTTCTGCCATATTTACAAAAAAACTTGCAAATCTTTTGCTGTCAGACCATGAAGTGGAGCAATATACGACAGAGCTGCTGCTTTTACTTGGACGGAAATATGCAGAACTAGGCTGGACTATGCAGCTCCATATAGGTGCAGCAAGAGATCCTAACACAAGAATGCTGCAAAAGCTTGGATCTGATTCTGGCTTTGACTTTATTGGTGACTGGAACTTTGGGGAGAAGCTTGCCTTGTTTATGAATGAGCTGGAATATGAGGATAAGCTTCCGAAAACAATTCTTTATAATTTAAATGCAGTTCATAATGACATGCTGGCAACATTGGCAGGTTCGTTTCAGAAGGAAGGGATTAAAGGAAAAGTTCAGTTTGGTACCGCCTGGTGGTTTAATGATCAGAAGGACGGCATGGAGAAACAGCTTAACTCCCTTTCTAATTTTGGGCTGCTTAGCACATTCGTCGGTATGCTGACAGATTCCCGCTCCTTCCTGTCCTATCCAAGACATGATTATTTCAGACGGATTTTGTGTAATCTTATCGGCACATGGGTGGAATCAGGGGAAGCACCTAATGATAAAAAGCTTCTCGGAAAAATAGTGCAAGACATTTCTTATAACAATGCATTTGAATACTTTAGGCTTGGCGAGAGAAAATAGCGGCAATAGGAAACGAAAGCTCTTGCTAATAGCAGCAAGAGCTTTCGTTTTTTTGTATTGCTTCCTTATAAGGAAGCAATAATATCTTTTTTTATCTTTGCTTGGCAGCTTTGAACAGCTTTAATTACCTTTTGCTCAAACTCCTCTGATACTCTGTATTTTGGGGTACTGACACTGATGGCACCATAGTTTTTTTCATTGATTGATATGGAGGCGCCGATACAAAATACCTCCTCTTCATGTTCACAATTATCACTGGCATAACCAAGGCTTCTGATGCTTGCAATTTCCTTGCGAAAGCCGGCTTTTGTTGTAATGGTGTTTTCTGTCATTTTAACCAAGTTATTGTTTTCAAGATATTCTTCCACCTCGTCATCACCGCGTTCAGCAAGGACCGCTTTTCCCATTGCAGAACAATAAATGGGAATGCTTTTGCCGACTTTTGAATAAAGGCAAATCGGGTTTTTGCTTTCAATTTTGGCAATATACACGATATTTGTTTTATCCTGGATACCAAGGTGAACAGTTTCGCCTGTTTCTGCTTGTAATGCTTCAAGATGAGGCTGGGCAATCTCTTTTATATCAAGATGCTGTATGGCTCTATTGGCATATTTAATAATTGTCGGACCAAGAGAGAATTTTTTTAATTCTGTATCTTTTTGAACGTATCCAATGTAATTTAGTGTTTCCAGTATCTTTAACGCAGTAGAATTCGTTAATTCGGTTTCTTTTGCGATTGTGTACAATGCTTGCGGCTCCTGACAGTCTGCCAAGTAGGCTAATATTCTGTCTGCTTTCAGCAAAACAGTCCCATATAGTTGTTTTTCCATTGTCTTCCTTCCTTTTTCATGCGGAAAGGGAAAAATTCACTCCCTTCCATCAGCTTTAGTTGATACTATTGTACACGTTTCTTATGAAATCCGCACTTTCCTTGATATGAGGTTCTGTGGTCGATTCCATCAAATAATACATAAAAGGCTTCCTTTTCTTGAAGCATGTAAACAGCTTTTTATAGTCAAGCTGTCCTTTTCCTACAGGAACCGTCATTATTTTGTTGTCTTCTATCATAAAATCTTTTAAGTGGACAATGGCAATTCTGTCGCCAAACAGCTCGGCAGATTCTAAAAAGAGTTTTTCCTGGTCATGATAGTTATCAAGTGTGATGAAGTTAACAGGATCATAGATAACTTGCATGTTATTAGAGTCGACAATATCCAGTAATCTCTTCATTTGAAATGGAGTGTGGATAGGGTGGTTAATGCCACCTTCAATTCCGACGATAACCCCAAACTTTTCAGCTTCAGCAACAAGCTCTTTTACACTAACTACAACGCTTTGAAACGCTTCTTCGGTAAAGTTTTCCTCCGTGTATTCCATCACTTCCAGGATATTGCCAGTTTCAGTTCCGACAATACTGCAATTGAAATCTCGTGCATATCTTACATGCTCTTTAAATCTTGTTAATTCTTGCTGCCGAATTTCAGGATTAGGATGAATCATATTAATATAGCAGCCTAGCACCGCAATTTGTATGCCAGCTTGGTTGAAGGCTCTGCTAATGTGGGAAGCGAGTCCTGTGGAAAGGCTGCCGTTTCGTATGTTCAATGAAGGGAATGATTTTGCGAGAGCTAATTGGACAGCAGAAAATCCTTTATTGGCAGCTTCATTTGCCAATTCTCCTAGTGAATGGCTAGTTAAATCATGCGCTCTAATACCTAAATTAATCATTTTCCTTTTCCTCCCTTAAATGGCGAAATTAATTTTACTTAGCAAAAATTTGTTTTTTCTTGTATTCGTTTTCAATAGAAGCTATAATGAACTTGTGTTTCCAAATAATAAATGAAGTTTCCTTATAAGAAATTATATAACGTTATTTTCGGAGGTGCAAGATGAATAAAGCAAATACTTTGAAAAAAGTGACAGATTGTGGGGTTGTTGCGGTAATCCGGGCAAACACACCTGAAGAAGCCGTTAAAACATCTCAAGCATGTGTGGAGGGGGGAATCACTGGAATTGAAGTAACCTTCACAGTGCAAAATGCAGAAAAGGCTATTAAAGAGCTGGTAGAAAGCTACCAAAACTCAAACGATGTTGTAATCGGAGCAGGAACAGTATTGGATGCCCATACAGCAAGGCTTGCTATTATGGCAGGTGCTCAGTTTATTGTCAGTCCATGTTTTGACAAGGAAACTGCTAAACTATGTAACTTGTATCAAATTCCGTATATGCCTGGATGTATGACGGTGACAGAAATGAAGCAGGCGCTTGAATATGGTGCCGATATAATCAAGCTCTTTCCTGGAAGCGCCTTTGGACCTGATTATGTCAAGGCTGTGAAAGCACCACTTCCACATGTGAACATTATGCCAACTGGTGGTGTAAGCCTGGAAAATATTCATGAATGGATTGGGAACGGCTGTGCAGCTGTTGGTGTTGGCGGCAACTTGGTAGCACCAGCTAGTGTGGGCAATTTTGAGCAAGTTACCGCCAATGCGAGGCAGTATGTAGAAAAAGTAAAGGAAGCTAGAGGCAAATCTTCATGAAAAAGGTTGTCACATTTGGAGAGATTATGCTGAGACTTTCAACTAATCAAGGCGAGCGTCTCAGTTCAGCAAACACTCTTCACATGCATTATGGAGGCGGAGAGGCAAATGTCGCCATTGCCCTTGCCGGATACGGATACAATACATATTTTGTCAGCAAAGTACCGGATAATCCGCTAGGTAAAGGAGTATGTCGGCATCTTCATGGAAACGGTGTATCAACAGACTTTCTGCTCTCAGGCGGTCAACGTTTAGGAACCTATTATTTAGAAACTGGCAGTGGTGAGCGCAGTCCGCATGTGACATATGACCGAAAATACTCCAGTTTTTCTGAGATCACAGGTGATGAGTTGAATTTTGAAGCAATCTTGAAGGATGCTGACATTTTTCATATTTCCGGTATTACACTAGCATTATCAGAAAGTTTAAGAGAATTGGTTTTGCAGGCTGTTCAAACGGCAAAAAGGCTTGGGGTCCAAGTAAGCTTTGATTTTAACTACAGAGCAACATTATGGAGCCAGGAAGAGGCTGCAGCAGCAATTAAGCCAATATTGCCACATGTGGATATTTGTTCATGCGGGGAACTGGATGCTATTTATCTCCTTAGTATCCCTAAGGCAAGAAGTGAATGGGATAATCAGGAAAGGCTTGTCTATTATTACGAGAAAATTAATGAGATGTATCCAAACATTGCCGTAATGGCTTCTACCTTCCGCACAGTGCATTCAGCCTCCCACAATGAGCTGCAAGGAAACTTGTATTTGGATGGCAAGCTTTATCAATCGAAAGTGCATGATATTAAGCCAATTGTCGATAGGGTTGGTGGAGGGGATGCATTTGCGTCAGGAATTTTATGCGGTCTTTTAGAAGACCAAGCACCAGCCGAACTCGTTGCTTTCGCAACAGCAGCTTCTGCATTAAAGCACACGATTTACGGAGATTGCAGTCAATTCACGAAAAAAGAAATTACTAGATTTATAGAAGCAGGATCAGGGCGGATTTCCCGCTGACCAATAATATGAAAATAAAGGAGCGATTTAAAATGACAGAATTAGCTACTCGTTATGCCATCCATCCTGAGGACATGAAAAAATATACGACAGATGAACTGAGAAATCATTTCCTTGTTGAGACAATTTTTGAACCAGGCTATGTGCACCTTACTTATACGCATAATGATCGAATGATTTTTGGTGGAGTAACACCAGCACAAAACGAACTGACCATTACCTTAAATAAGGAATTAGGTGTTGAATATTTCTTGGAACGCAGAGAACTGGGAATTATCAATATTGGCGGAGATGGTTCTGTTATTTTAGATGGAGAAGTATATGACATGCAAAAAAGAGATGGTTTGTATGTTGGGAAAGGAACAAAGGAAGTAATATTCCGTTCAGAAAATCCAGAAAATCCGGCGAAGTTTTATATCAACTCAACTCCTGCTCATCATAAATATCCAACAGTGAAAATTGACATAAATAAAATTGAGCCACTTCAAGCTGGAGAGCCTGGAACGCTTAACGAACGAAGAATTTATCAATATGTTCATCCGAATGTGTGTGAAAGCTGTCAGCTGCAAATGGGCTTGACGATGCTGTCACCGGGAAGCGTGTGGAATACGATGCCATGCCATACACATGAAAGACGCATGGAAGTATATTTGTACTTTGATATGGAACCAGAAACTCGCGTATTCCACTTTATGGGCCAGCCGGCTGAAACAAGACATTTAGTTATGAGTAATGAGCAAGCAGCCATTTCACCAAGCTGGTCGATCCATACAGGGACTGCTACAAATAATTATACTTTCATTTGGGGGATGTGCGGGGAAAATATTACGTATACAGATATGGATCATGTGAAAATGGAAGACTTGCGCTAATAATATGAATCTAGTAAAAAAAGGAGGAATATAATGATGACTACACAATTTGATCAATTTTCTTTAGATTTCTTTAAACTAGATGGACAGGTCGCCATCGTAACTGGCGGAAATTCAGGGTTAGGACAAGGGTATGCGGTGGCACTTGCTAAAGCAGGTGCAGATCTCTTTATTGTCACTCATGATGATAATTGGAGTGAAACGAAAGAGCTGATTGAGAAGGAAGGCAAAACAGTTGTTTTTCATCAAGCCGATTTGACTGACAGGAACCAAGCAAAAGCAGTAATTACAGCCTGTCAGGAAGCCTTTGGGAAGATAGATGTTTTAGTCAATAATGCAGGAACAATCAGACGTGCTCCATTACTTGAGTATAAAGAGGACGATTGGGATGCTGTTATGGATATTAATTTGAACGCTGTTTATTTTTTAAGCCAAGCTGTTGCGAGAATCATGAAGGAACAAGGCAATGGTAAAATCATTAATGTTGCCTCCATGCTTGCATTTCAAGGCGGCAAGTTTGTTCCGCCATACACAGCGAGTAAGCATGGAGTTGCAGGGATTACGAAGGCATTTGCAAATGAACTGGCTGAATATAATATCCAGATAAATGCTATTGCTCCAGGCTATATTAAAACAGCAAATACCGCACCAATTCGAGCCGATGAAAAGCGCAATGCAGAAATACTTTCCCGTATCCCCGCGAATCGTTGGGCAGATCCAGCAGATTTAATGGGTGTAATCGTATTTTTAGCAAGTAAGGCCTCCGACTATATGAACGGACATATTTTAGCAGTTGATGGTGGCTGGTTAGCAAGATAAAAAGAGAGAATATCCGCTATTCACTATAATTTAGTGAATAGCTTTTTTTATTTATATTCACTAAAAAGGAATTTGTAAACGTGTTAAAGAATACTTGTAAGGATATCTTTTCCTAGTAAAACTTACTAATAAGAAGAAAAGAGGCTGAATTTATAAGTAGCTTCGATTATAAAGGTAGTTTTATAGGAACTAAACAGATGGTACGAACATCAATTATTTAGAATTAGGAAGGACGACAAATAATGAAAAAATGGGCATTTGTATCTGACTTTGATGGAACCATTTCCAAAAAGGACTTTTATTGGATTGTAATTGAACGCTATTTTCCAGAAGGCAAGGAGCTGTATAAAGAGTGGAAAAACGGAAGCATCAAGGATATTGACTTTTTAAGTACAGTATTTGGAGCTATCCATCAGGAGGAGGACCAAATAATCCGTGATGTGCATGGGATTCCGATTGATGAATATGTGCCTCCCTTCGTTAAAGCTGTCCAGCAAAGTGGTGGCGATTTCTACATTCTTAGTGCGGGAACAGATTATTACATAAAGCATATTATAGAGAAGTACAAGCTGGAAAACGTTGTTGTTCTTTCCAATGAAGGAGTATTCAAAGACAAAAATATTCAGTTGAATATTAATAAGGAAGATTGGAAGTATTCAGAGCGGTATGGCATTGACAAGGCAATCGTTATTCAAAAGCTAAAGGAGGAATATGAGAAAGTCTACTTTGCTGGTGACAGTGAACCGGATTCTCACCCAGCAGCATTTGCGGACATAACCTTTGCAAGGGATGTTTTAAAGGATTTGCTAACAGAAAAAAATATCGACTTTATCCCATTTGAATCCTTCCGCGAAATAGAAGCACAGCTTACAAAAAATGGGCAAATTTCCGCAAAGTAATACATGAAAGTTAAGGTAATGTAAAGATATTGTTAATATTATGTATTTATGGTGTAAATACAATATGATGTAATTAGCAACGTTTCAAAGGAGGTGAGCAATTGTTTAAAAAAATAATCCGTAAGGTACAACAACTTACAGGAAGCCACAGTGATCGTCACAGGCATAGAAAGTTCAGCAGCAGTCGCCGTAGTCGCAAGTATTATGGTAGCAGCAGTTCTGGTAAAAGGAGTCATGACAGATACGGTGGCAGCCATCGTTATAAACGAAAAAGCTACAGCAGCAGCTGACAAAAAAACTCTTGCTTAAATTAGTAGCAAGAGTTTTTTTATGGCATTATCAACATCATAACGAATGCTTTGGATTTCTTGATAGCCCTTATCAATACCAAGCAGTTTCTTAATAATATTTGTTGTTTCTTCATTTAGTTCAAGCTCTGTAAGCCAGCTGCCCTTCCTTTTTCTTTTACCTGTATATGTGGAATACAGCAAATAGAGAAGGCATTCCCCGATATCAAAAAAATCATCCTGTTTAAGCACTTCTGCTTCTTTTGGGTCGGAAGCGAGCTTGGCGAGTCCATAATCAATTAAATAAAGATTATTTTCCTTTATAAGAATATTCGGCGGCCGGATATCATGATGATAAATATGCTTATCATGCAAATAAGCAAGTGCATCTAAAAGCTTTTGAATCAGTTTTAAAGCATCTATTTCAGAGAACGTTTGTTTTTCGTAAAAAAGCAAATCCTCTATATTTAACCCGTCAATATACTCCATTACGTAAAAGACCTCTTTATCTGATTCAATTGTATCAAATAGCCTTGGAATTTGATGATGATTTAATGAGGAAATCAACTTGATTTCTTGCAGGAAACGTTGTTTTTCCTTTTGCTTCAATGCCTTGCTTGGACGCAGCTGCTTGGCGACATATTGCTTATTTGTATCAATATGTGTGCATCTGTAAATTAGGCCATAGCCACCCATACCAACACATTTTTCCATTCGATAAGAATTTCCAAGAAGTTCGCCCTTTTGCAAGGGGCGATCATAAATCCACTTGAGAAGAATTTTCCAAATCATTCATCCACATCCTAAGTCAACACTTTAGAATATTGTAGCAAATAAATAGACATTACTGGTACTGGTAAGTGGTATATGACGTGCATTTAAAAATAGAGGAATAGGTCAGCATGTGCGTAAATATGATACATAAAAGGGAGAATGAAGGTGATAAATTGGACAGTCATTTCATATTTACTCAATTTCTTTTTTATGGGATCCTCTTTGCAGCATTATTTTTCTCTTGGAAAATCGGCAAGTACTTTCTGAAAACGAAAGGGATAGTGATTGCTGCAATTGCATCCATATTGTCAAGCATATGTTTTCTAGTAATATGTGGAGCTATTTGGTATCAAGCTGTACCCGATTTATTCAGCAAAGGAGTCATCCTTTTCATTTATATTGGCTTGCTTGCAGCAGGGAATGGAGTGGTAATCCGTTATTTGCTGTACAAAAGATCCAAGTGAAAAGGAGCATTTTCTCTATTTTTAGAGGAAATGCTTTTTTATTGTTTCGCAGCGTTTTTTTGGAAGAAAAAATCCATGTGCAACGTAAAAAATATATGCTATAATTTTTCTTTTATGTATAATAGGAAATGTGGGAAAATTCTAACAAAGAAGCACTTCATACATGATCAGCGCAATTTTTTATGTTCATGTAAAAACAATCATGCTAATAAAAATAGTAGAGTAGTGATTGATTGCTAACATCATAGAAAGAGAGTGTGAAGAATAATCATGCAAGAGCAAAAGTTAGCGAGAGGATTAAAGAACAGACATGTTCAGCTGATCGCAATCGGTGGTGCGATCGGAACAGGATTATTTCTTGGTTCAGGAAAATCGATTCATCTTGCAGGTCCATCCATATTATTTGCCTATTTGATTACGGGCATTATTTGTTTTTTAATTATGCGGGCTTTAGGTGAATTGCTTCTTTCCAATATGCAATACCATTCGTTTGTGGACTTTGTCCAAGATTATCTTGGCAATATGGCTGCATTTATTACAGGCTGGACGTACTGGTTTTGCTGGATTACAATCGCTATGGCCGATTTAACGGCTGTCGGATTGTATACACAGTACTGGTTGCCGAATGTACCGCAATGGGTGCCAGGGCTAATTTTACTGGTTATCCTTTTATGTATGAACCTTGCAACAGTAAAACTTTTCGGAGAGATGGAGTTTTGGTTTGCACTAATAAAAGTCATTGCTATTCTAGCTTTGATTGTAGTAGGTTTGTTCATGATATTTAAAGGTATTACAACAGATGCAGGAACAGCAAGTTTTTCTAACCTGTGGAGTCATGGGGGAATGTTCCCGAATGGTATGAATGGATTTATCCTTTCCTTCCAAATGGTCGTATTTGCCTTTGTTGGAATTGAATTAGTCGGTCTTACCGCAGGCGAAACGGAAAAGCCTGAGGTTGTACTGCCGAAAGCAATCAACAGCATTCCGATAAGAATTTTAATTTTCTATATCGGCGCGTTGCTTGTTATCATGGGAATTTATCCTTGGAATGCCATTAATCCTGCTGAAAGTCCATTTGTACAAGTATTCTTGACAGTTGGTATTCTTGCAGCAGCAGGTGTAGTCAATTTTGTTGTGTTAACATCTGCAGCATCTGCATGTAACAGTGCGATTTTTAGTACAAGCAGAATGGTGTTCTCATTGGCGAAAAATGACAATGCACCAGCGCCAATGACAAAATTGACGAAAAGAAGTGTACCAGCAAATGCGCTGTATTTCTCCTTAGTCGTTATATTAATTGCAGTTGTGCTGAATTATATTATGCCAGAGGATGTATTTACACTCATTACAAGTATTTCAACTGTGTGCTTCCTATTCATATGGGCAATAATTGTTATTTGCCATTTGAAATATAAAAAACAAAAACCAGAATTGGCGAAAAACAACCCATTTAAAATGCCGCTTTATCCGGCTGCCAACTACATTATTTTAGCGTTTTTGGCATTCATCCTAGTTGTTTTAGGATTTGCAGAGGATACTAGAGTTGCATTGTTTGTAACACCAGTTTGGTTCATTTTGCTAATTGTAATCTATCAATTCCGCAAAAAAGTCATTCAATAAGAAGTGAAAAAGACAGCTAAATGGCTGTCTTTTTCCTTTTTTTACGAAACCTTTACAAAACGAAAAAATTTCCTTGACGCTAAGACAAGCATCCGTTATTATAAGTACATCAAGTAAGCGAATATATTACATAAAATATGATCCGATAGTTCAGCGGGAGAATACATCCTTGACAGGGATGGGGTCGGGGGTTCGAATCCCTCTCGGATCATCAAGAAAAGGTCACTTTCCAAGAGAAAGTGGTTTTTTTTTATGCCTAGATACTGCAATAAAAAGACTTAATTTATATGCCTATTTTACGTTTGAACAACATAATTGTCATATGGAACATAAGTATATAAGTCTAATTAAAAAATATTTAATGTGATTGATTAATAGTTTGGTTTCTTTGAAAAACAATAATTAAAAATCTTAGTGGAATGGAGCGGAGGCTACTCGACTCCTGCGGGATATAGAGGAAAAGATGAGACCCCGCAGGCGAAGACGAGGAGGCTCATCTTCCTCCCCGCGGAAAGTGAGTGGCCGCAGAGCAATGAAACGAACTAATTTTTAAAGCCATACTCTATTTTATATTTTCATGCTACATTGTCTCAAAGTTAGATATAATATTATTTGTGTTTAGATAGGTTAATTTTGTTTTGTCCCATCCTCTTTGCATTTATATGATAAGTAGGTAAAGTAATAGGCAGTTAGTTAAAATATTTACTTAATGTATATGCAATTCCGTCTTCTTCATTTGAGCGAGTCACTTCATCCGCAACAGCTTTTAAATCGTCTACCGCGTTAGCCATAGCTACACCAATACCAGCATATTCGACCATTGTTGCGTCATTATGTCCATCTCCAAAGGCAATCATTTCCTCCCTTTTGTAACCTCTAGGGATAAGGACTGTATCCAATGCTTTTGCTTTATCTATTCCTTGAGCTGTAAATTCAAAGTAAAAGGGTGCCGTAAACACACAATTTAATTTCTCTTTAAAAGGCTCCATCATTTCTTTATAATGCTGCTGAAGATAATCAGGAGATCCTGCAGTTAGGATTTTATTTAGTGGATAGTCAGCAAACGCAGCCAAATCTTCTATTTCACATAAATTAAATTTACCACCGCGAGACTCATATTTTATGATATTAATAGAATTTCCATTATAATCTATTTCATTGTTAAACACATCATTGACAAACATATAGTTATCTTTATCAATCATTGGAATAACTTCAAACTTTTTCATATGCTCAAGCACTTCTTGCCCTTCGTCCACACTCATCGTTTCATTAAATAAGACTTCATTTGTTTCACAATCCACTACTTTAGAACCGTTAAAAGAAACTAAAAGTCCATGATGCTTCTCCATTTCTAATTCTTTTGCAATATCCCTTAATCCAGATGTTGGTCTTCCAGATGCTAGAACTAAAATGGCCCCAGCTTTTTGCGCCTTTACTAACACCTCTTTTGTTTTAGCAGTAATTACTTTTTCATTATTCGTTAACGTACCATCTACATCCATAATAATTACTTTAATATCATTCATATTGGGATCCTCCCCTTATTTTTATCGTTAGATACTATAATTTTATACAATATCGTATACTTCACTCTGTTTGAATTTCTTTCCTAATCCTAATTTTATAACAATTAATCTTGCATTATCCATCAAAATCGGGTTTAATATTATCAAAATCGTATAATTTGGGAGGATATACATGAATTCGGCATTAGAGATTTTTTCAGATGCATCAGAACGATTAAATTATAATATACCAGGTTTTCCGTTATATGCTCGAAAAGGAAGGCTGTTTTATTTTGATAAATATGCAGCCCCTAGTCATTGGCATTCAGATTTAGAGTTTATCGTCGTGCTAGATGGTTCGATGGAATATTTTGTGAATGGCCGAACGGTGTGTGTGGAAAAAGGGGACGGAATCTTTGTGAATAGTAAACGGATACATTATGGTTATTCCAATACTATGAATGATTGCCATTTTATTGTGGTTGTTATTCATCCAGCCTTGCTTGGTGAGCATACTCAAGCAGGAAAGGTTTATCTTGAGGAAAAGTTCGGTTCAAATACGGAAGATTACTTATTATTAACTGAAAGTGTTTCATGGCAACGGGAAGCACTGAATTCATTAAATGACATATACCAAGAAATGCAACAAAACCAAAATCCGCTTCGATTAATGGCACAAGTCATGTCACTGTGTGCAAATATCGGTGTTCATATCCAACAAACTCCCAAGAATTATCTCGATGACAATTCTTGGGAGACAGTATGGAAAATGACTAATTTCATACATGAGCATTATGAGGATAAAATAACACTTGATGACATCGCATTAGCCGGTAATGTTTGTAGAAGTATTTGCTGTAATTTGTTCAATAAATATATAGAACAAACCCCCAATAATTATTTAATCGGCTATCGAATTCAAAAAAGCTGTGAAATGCTGAAAGAAACAAATAGATCAATCAGTGAAATAGCAATTGCATGTGGGTTTCAAAGTGGCAGCTATTTTTCGTATACATTTCGGAAGAAAATGGGCTACGGGCCTCAGGACTATCGCAAGCAAATTACTATTGTTAATCCTGATTCTATTTCGTGAAAAATCAGCTATAGCACTTTTTTTATAGATGCGGACGAGAACAGTTAAATAATATACGATTTTGAAAGAAAGATAGGAGATTTTGATAGAAGAGAGAGAAATAAACAGATACAATTTTTAATAGGATAACTATTGAAGCATAAAAGGAGACATAGTAAATGACAATGAGAGACAGAATTCATTCAGGGAAGTTATTTACCGACAATTGTGAGGGATTACCTGAAGATAGGATGCAAGCAAAAAGAAGAATGCAGGAATTTAATGCTACAGGACCAGAGGCTATTGATAAGCGAGTTCAACTTATGGAAGAAATTTTTGCTAAAAAAACAAATGCGTGGATAGAACCACCATTTTATTTTTGCTATGGTACAAATATTGAAATTGGTGACGGTACTTATATTAACTTTAACTGTAATTTTGTTGACGACACGAAAATTATCATTGGAAAAAACGTTTTGTTTGGCCCTGCCATAACTATTGCTACTGTTGGTCATCCAATCAATCCTAATTACAGAGAGTATATGTATGCTGATCCAGTCAAAATTGAAGATAATTGCTGGATTGGAGCTGGAAGTACGATATGTCCAGGAGTAACCATTGGCGAAAACAGTGTTATTGGAGCTGGCAGTGTAGTGACAAAGGATATTCCGGCTAACTCAGTTGCTGTTGGGAATCCTTGCAGAGTAATTCGTACAATTAATGAACATGATAGGGAATATTACTATAAGGACAGAAAAATAACGCAAGAGGATTTAGCTGAGGAAGCAAGCTTAAGAGCAAAGAAGCCAGATATTAAAAAATAATTTTCCCATTACAAAACAATAACCATTTCAATCGTTTTTAAGAGTGAGGATTACCTATGTTAAAATATCAAAAAATCGCCTTGGAAATAGCAAGACATATAACGGAAAATTTACAACAAAAAGACAAGCTTCCGGTCATAGAAACGTTAATTAGTCATTTTAAGGTTAGTAAAAGCACCATCATAAAAGCGCTTAAGGTATTGGAGGATAAAGGAATCATTTATATGGTGCGAGGAAGCGGGATTTTTGTAAGAGGTGAAGGTAGAAAGGAATATTATAATCTTTTGGGAGTAAATGAGCTTCTGGAAGATGCTAGTGATAACCGTTATGATTTGTTGGAAATAATGGAAATGAAACGAATAAATGCATTACCTGAAGTTACAAATGCTCTTAGATTGGAAAAAACCGCAAAGGTGTATTCTGTAAAGTATGTTTATTATCTGGATAAGCAAGTAACATGTTTGGAGCAAGTTTTTTTAAGCCAGAAGATAATATCCAATCTGGACGAAGAAATAGCTCTTAAGCCGATTTGGGAGTATATCAAGGACGTTCTCGGAATAAAAATGGGGTTTCCAGATATTTATGTCAATGTAGATAAACTGAATGCGGAAGAAGCCAGTTTTTTCGGCTTAAATGCAGGGGATCCCATGCTGTGTAAAGAAATTATTTATCATCTTGTAAATGGCCAGCCATTTTGTTATTCAAAAGCTGTTTATCATTACAAACAAGCTAGGTTTTTCCTTAAAGTAAATAGTCCAAACTAGATTACTAGACAAAGCTATTATTATAAGAAGTTGTTAAATGAATAAGATCTACTTATTAAAGTTTTTTAATAAGTGGTTTAAACAGAAATAGTTAGGGCCAATACAATCTCTTTTCTTTTTAGGAGGAACCTGTTGAATTTGATAATTTGCGAGAAATAATGGAATGGTTGTTTGAGGTGCAAATTATGCTGAAAAGTCAGGTTAGTGTAAAGCTTAAAAGAGGACTACAAGCAAGAAACACGGTGAAATTTTTTGTTATTGCTGCTTCGTTTGAGTGTGAAATCCATATTATTCATAATGGAGTTACTTGTGGAATTAATTTAATGGATATTATGAATTTAAATGTTTTAGAAGAGGACAAAATAATAATAGTTGCTAATGGTAAGGATGAAAGCTATGCTATTTTGGCATTGAAGGGATTTTTAAGTGAAGGACAGAGTGATGTTCCTTTTAAATAGAGGTATGAGAACATTTTAAGAAACCAAAATATCTGTAATAAAAAAGTGAATTTACATAATAACTTGTTAAACAAAGAAGCGGTTTTCGATAGGATGAACCGCTTCTATCCTTCTAAGCGCGCCCGTATTCTATAATCCTCTATTTACTTAGCTACGACACATTTCTCTTACGTAATATTCTTTTTTCTTTTCGAGCGGAAACCAAAGAGATGAAAAAGGCAGTAAAACAAGTTCCAGCCAGAAATATAAATGCTGCCTTCATAGATAAATGCTCATAAATACTGCCACTTATAATGGGAAAGGCAGTCATACCAACGGCATAGACAGCCTGGAAAAAGCCCATCGCTGTAGAGCGCTTTTGCATTGGAACCGATTGGAGTGCCTCGGAAGTTATGAGTGAAAACAATATACCAGTACCCACACCTGGAATTAGTTGTAAAAGACAAACAATCAAAATGGAACTAGATTGTGGAACTAATAGACAGTAGATACCTAGTAATAAAAAACTAGAATAAATCCACTGTTTTTTTGTAAGTAACTCAAGGAATTTAGTTGAAGCAAGCTTGGCAAAGAAAACGGCAGAGAGCATATAGATGATGGAGGAAAACCCAATTTCCATATTTGTAGCGCCAAGTTCCTTAATGATTTGGTTTGTAAAGGACATGGTTGTAGACATTTGCACACCCTGCTGTACTAATGCTAAACAGGAATAAAGCAAAAGGTTTTTATCCTTAATAACCTGTAATAACTCAATTACACGTATGTTAGGTCGTTTTTCCGGTTTTGTTGTCTGAAGGAAAAAGGAAAGGAGACAGGCTATAAGTCCAGCTCCTAAACTGAAGGCACAGATAACCATCATGCCGACAATATCATACAAAAAGGTGCTAGTGACAAAGCCGAGTAACATCCCTGTGTTATTCGCCATAATAATTTTACTGGTTGCGCGAGTTTGATCTGCCTTTTTAAAAAAGCTCATATACAATATCATAAAGGAGATCCAGGTGGCACTGGCAGTCCCTGATAATATATTTGCTACTAAGAAGCCAACTTCATCAGGTAACAAAATTCGAATGAAGGAAGCAGCACCAGCTAAAAAGGCACCCAAAATAATAAAAAATTTATGATTGCTGCTAAGATCAGCAAGTACCCCTACAGGCAATCGAAGCAGCAGCTGGGAAATACCATATGCACCAATAATAGCACCAACTAAATTACTAGAAATATGTGCTAAAAGTAGATAGGTAGTTTGATAAGGGACATATACGTATTGAGCGAACCAAAAAAACGCCACAATCCATAAAACAAGCGATGCTTGGCTTTTTTGTACAGTTTGCATTTTCCATTAGCTCCTTTCGGATACATTTATCTAGTAAGTAGATTACTTCTAAAGAAGATGATTTCGGCTTTTGTATAAATAATCCGAAAGCGTTTTCTTTGCAGACTTTGAGCACGGGGTTAAGTAAGTGTTTCCATATGTATAAGGGTAGACGAAAAAGAATGAATGTTCAATCATTTCATACTTTAATGAAGTATAATATTCTAAGTTGGAAATTAGTACATGTTAAATTTTTTCAATGTAATAATTCTGCAAAGCAGAGTGATTATTTTAAAGGTGAAAATTCGAAAGATGGATGTGGTTATTTCTGTTGTAGAAAGTGGTTTTATGTATATTACGGAGAGGAGGCTCAAAAGGTCATTGGAAGAATGATGTTTTGAGCCTATTTCTATGAATAGAATGACATTTGTAAAATCTTTTACTAGACTATGTTACGCCCATTCCCCCTACAGCCAAGCCTAATTAGTGTATTACTGAACCCCATTCAAGTATGGCAACTGATTATCAAGATTCACTCTCTTATAGTTCCTTCCCCATTCTTGCATTTCCTCTAATATCGGCATAACGCTTTCTCCAAGTTTAGTAAGGGAATATTCTACTTTAGGAGGAACAACTGGATAAACTTCACGATGAATGATAGAAGCTTCTTCTAGTTCTCTTAATTGATTTACAAGCATTCGATGAGTTATTGCAGGAATTAATTTTTTTAGCTCGCCAAAACGTTTGGTCCCTTGCTTTCCTAAGTGCCAAAGAATTGGTATTTTCCATTTGCCGCTAATGATGGAAAGTGTAAGTTCCTTTTCACAATTAAACTTCTTTTCGCGTAGTTGACTCATTTTTTCCTCCTATAATATGCTTGATGTCTTAATTATAGTAATCTTGTGAAAAAAGGATTGTAAAAAAACAACATAACTGTCGCTTATCTTAAAAAACCATTCTGTTGTCAGACATTGGAACTCTAAAAAAGGGGGGCTTTATGACCATGTCATATATCCGAAAAAATCTTTTTATATTGTTTAGGTGTTAACTGGATAAATTTTTTAAAGCCTTTAATGAAGTGTGCTTGGTCGTAGTAGCCGTTCTCATAGATAATATTCAGCAAGTTTTCCTCACGGCTGTCTAAGTACATATCAAGTGTATTTTGGAAGCGGACGATTTGGCAAAATTGCTTAGGAGAAAAGCCGATATAGGCTTCAAACTTCCTGCGTATATGCTGTTCTGAAAAGCCAACTGCAGTTGATAAGTCATGTATATTAATTGTGCCACGAGACAAATAAATTTGATCAATTGCAAAACGAACCATGCTTTGATCTTTTGTTACCTCCATCTGACGTTGTTGCAGATAATCTCCAAATAATTTTATTCTTTCGCTAAAGGTTTTACCAGACATGATTAATTCTATTAATGGCTCGACATCATTCATAACGTCAGTTAACGGAATTTGTTGAGCGAGCAGGAGAATCATCGCTTCATTTAAACGGAAAATACTTTGTTCCGGGAAAAAACGAATGCCGAAGTACTGGCAGTTCTTTCGAAATTCTGGTTGCTTCGTACGATAGAAAGGGCTAGTCCAAAGGTATGCTGAGGGATTGGCAGTATCACAGCAAAATAGAATATCAAAACATCCATCTGGAATAAGTGATAAAAACGTATGGGTATCTGCATTTGTAGTGAATTGATAAAACAGGGCAATGTTTTGGCTATACCATCCACCAGCAGGTTTAAGCTCTTGATAAAGATGCGTATTTTGCTTAATTTCTGGTTGAGAAGGAAAATATTTACGATTTACTAATGTTTCCAATTCCAGGACTCCTTTCTTCATTGAAAATGGATATGATTTAACATCATTACAAGTAGTTGATTGAATAATTTGAATATACGGAAAATAATAACAACATAATCATATTAAATACAGTTTCTTGTCAGAAAACCTAACATATAAAAATAATCATAGTTCGTTTTTTACAATAAATTCATAAAAAAACTAGCTATTCTAAACATGTAGTTAAGTTAAGCTCAACCACATCCATTAAAATTCAGCAAATATGGGAGGAAATTTAATGAAAGCATCTGAAGTGAAAGTAAAGGCAGCAACACATCCGTTAGAGCCGTTAACAGCAGAGGAAATTACAAAGGCAGTAGCTATTTTGAAAGAAACAAAAAATTTAACTGAGTCTGTACGGTTTGCACAAGTGGTTTTAAATGAACCTGAAAAAGATGTGGTGTTGTCTTTTCAAGAAGGTGATTTGTTTGAAAGGGAAGTTTTCATTATTTTACTAGAGCCAGAAATAAATGAAACGTACGAAGCTGTAGTTTCGTTGACAAAGGAGCAAGTAAATTCCTTTGAAAATATACCTGATGTTCGACCAGGTTTTATTCTTGATGAATTTGAAGCAGTCGAAGAATTAGTGAGAAATGATGCGGATTACCAAGCAGCTCTTATGAAACGGGGTATTACTGATCCAAGCTTAGTCATGATTGATCCGTGGTCGTCTGGTTACTTTAATATCCCGGAAGATGAAGGGAAGCGTCTTGTTCGTGCATTAGCATGGGTTAGGCCGGCTGAAGGAGAGAATGGCTATGCTTTTCCGATTACAGGTCTAATTCCTGTCGTTGATGTAAATAAAATGGAGATTATTCGCATCGAAGACTACGGGGTGAAACCAATTTCGCCAACAGATGGTGCTTATACTCCTGAAGAGGCTAAGAGCTATGCTATTAATACTCGTCAAGACGTAAAAGCATTGGATATCATCCAGCCTGATGGGCCAAGTTTTGATATTGATGGACACCATATTAAGTGGCAAAAATGGAATATTCGATTTGGATTTACTCCAAGAGAAGGGCTTGTTCTTCATACTGTCGGATATGAGGATAAAGGGAAGGTTCGTCCAATACTTTTCCGTGCGGCCTTATCTGAAATGGTGGTACCTTACAGTGATACAAACCCGGCACACAATTGGCAAAATGCATTTGATGCAGGGGAATATGGCATTGGTCAGCTCGCCAATTCATTAGAGCTAGGGTGTGACTGTGTCGGCTTTATTAAGTATTTTGATGCAGTGATGTCAAATAGCAAAGGCGATCCATTTATCGTGAAAAATGCTGTTTGCTTGCATGAAGAGGATTATGGGGTCGCATGGAAGCATACGGATTGGCGAACAAACAGTGTCGAGGTTAGGCGTTCTCGTCGCTTAGTTCTTTCTTTTTTTGCAACAGTTGCGAATTATGATTACGGATTTTTCTGGTCGTTCTATCCTGATGGAACGATTGAGTGTGAAGTCAAATTGACTGGTATTTTAAATGTCGGTGCACTTGATGCTGGCGAAATCCCTAAATATGGAACAGAGGTTGCACCACAAGTGAATGCACCATATCACCAGCATTTCTTTAATTTTCGAATTGATCCAATTTTGGATGGTGTGAAGAACTCTCTCGTTGAATCGTACACAGTCGCAGAAAAGGAAGGTCCCAAAAATCCTAATAATAATGCCTTTTATACAATAGCAAATGCCTTTAAAACAGAAACAGAATCAGTCAGTAATATTGATTTGGCTACCCAAAAAACATGGAAAATCGTCAATCCGAATTCGAAGAACTACTTGGGTCAGCAAGTTGGTTATAAGCTTGTCACAGGTGAAAATTGTTTCCCGTTCGCAACAGATGAAGCTAGTGTCATTAAACGGGCAGGCTTTATTAAGAATCATCTTCATGTTACAAAATACGATCGGGACCAAATGTATGCATCTGGAAAATACCCGAATCAATCAAAGGGTGGAGATAGCTTAGAGCATTATGTTAAGGCTGACCGAAACATTGAGAACGAGGACATTGTTGTCTGGTATACAATGGGACACCACCATATAACGAGACCAGAGGACTGGCCAGTTATGCCAACAGCGTATCAAAGCTTTCAATTAAAACCAAACGGATTTTTTGACCGTAACCCAGCACTTGATTTACCACGGCCAAAAGCAAAAGCTTCCTGCAGTACAAATAATGCTTCCACTTGCCATTAACAAAAACGGGAGCTTGGCTTTTAACCAACTCCCGCATTATAACAAATGAGGTGAAGACATGTTGCTTATTATTAGCTCGGCATTAATCGTTGCTTACACGATCCTTTTTAGTAGATACACAGCCTCCAAAAAACAACTTGTCAGTGCCTCTACAGGAAAGTGTATTTCCATGAGCGTAGGGATGGTAAGCAGTACGATGATTGGTCTCATGCTTTCTATGTTAATTCCAGGCGAATTAGCGTATACCACTATCTTGTCCATAATCATCAGCAGTGTTTGTAGCTATTTTACAGGAAAGCATTTTGGTATTAATGGAATGATCGAAACATTGTCTGCAAGCTTTATGGGAGCGATGATGGGAGCTATGCTTGGGGATATGACCCCAGCAAACAGGCAAACCTTTATTATTGTGGCAATGGATATCATCTATTTATTATCGATATTATCCTTACTATTTACCATTAATAAAGAGGCTGTTAAACAGGATGAGTTGCAAAAAACAAAATTAACTCCCATTTTTGTAAGTATGATTCTCTCTATTTCCGTACTTGGCATTGCTGTAATAATGGAAGCAAATGCAAAGGCTGCAGATGATGTTCCCGAAATGAATCATCAGCATCAGCATTAAATCTAATTAAATAAAGGGGGAATTGGTGTTGTCCAAAAAACTATTCATCCTGCTTTTTTTCCTAATTATTCTTGTACCAATTAATACATTAGCAGCAACAACAGAAACGGTAATCGATTCAGGTGATACAACCTGGATGCTTGTTGCAACAGCGATTGTTATCTTTATGCATGTTCCAGGATTAGCTCTCTTTTATGGAGGACTTGTGAGTGATCGCAATGTTGTTTCCACAATGATGCACAGCTTTGTTAGCCTGTTAGTTATCACATTAGTGTGGGTGCTATGGGGTTATACGTTAAGCTTCGGAACAGATAATGGCGGACTTATCGGTGGCTTGGAATATCTAGGATTTAATGGGGTTGGTGGAGAATCCGCATTTGGCACTTATACGATTCCGCATTATACGTTTGCTATCTTCCAATGTGCCTTTGCAGCTATTACCGTTGCGATTATTTCTGGGGGGATTGCTGGGAGGATCTCTTTCCCTGCATGGATTCTCTTCAGTGTTTTATGGATTACCTTTATTTATGCACCGATGGCTCATTGGGTTTGGGGAGGCGGTTGGTTAGCTCAGCTTGGCGAACTTGACTTTGCTGGAGGCACTGTTGTTCATATCCTATCTGGTGTCAGTGCTCTTACTGCCGCTATTATCATAGGACCTAGATATGAACATTTGAAGAAGAAAAACAATCCACATAATATCGTACTATTTCTAATTGGTGCTGCAACATTATGGTTTGGCTGGTTCGGCTTTAATGCAGGCAGTGCACTAGGGGCTAATGAGGTAACGGCACTTGCCTTTGCAAATACCCAAGTCGCGGCCGCTGCTGGTGGGTTGAGTTGGCTTCTTATTGAATGGAAAGTGCGCAAGCGGCCAACCTTAGTTGGCACAGCCACAGGAGCAATTGCTGGTCTAGTTGGAATTACACCAGCAGCAGGGTTTGTAACCGTTCTATCTGCCATCATTATCGGTTTACTTGCTGCACCAGTTAGCTATTATGGAATTAACTTTATTAAAGAAAAATTCCGATATGACGATACATTAGATGCGTTTGGTGTGCATGGTTTAGCAGGGATTTGGGGATCAATTGCAACAGGGATTTTTGCGACAACAAGTGTAAATGCAGCAGGCAATGATGGCTTGCTTTACGGGAATCCTAGCCTGATTCTCCACCAAGTTACAGGTGTGGCAACAGCACTAGTTCTTGGTGTTGTTGGCACATTTCTTATCCTAAAAACAGTGAAATTATTCGTGCCTTTACGTGTTACAGCAGAAGAAGAATTAATGGGATTAGACATTAGTCTCCATGAAGAAAGAGCCTATAACTCAACTAATGAGTCTATAGACATGAATGACTCACATGTATCATAAATGATAAAATACAAAATCTTTGACAAGCATCATTTAGACGCTTGTTTTTTCTTTTTGAAAGACATGTTAGCTTCCAATTTAGGAGTAATTATTAGAAGTACCTGGTAATAAAAAAAACTATCTTTTAAAAGAACATACATAAAAAGACCACCTTCAAAGAGAAAATGGCCTTATTCCTTTTTTACGTCATAAAGGCCCAATGCTTTCAAAACACGATGATAGGGACATTTTATTGGGATTGTATCATCATCACGGAGAAAATATTGCTTCCATTCTTGATTATCTAAATCTCCATAACTATTCAATGCAGGATGAATGTCGATTGAGTCATAATTCCCAAGTCTTTTTCGAATTTTAGTTTTGATTCGCCCAGCTACTGTAGGTTTTTGATTAAATTCCTGCAGCACCCATCTTGGGGTTATAGCAAGCATCATATTATGTGAATTTCTGCTTTGCCGATTTATATGTGCAGGTGTGGCACAATACATGAAGTATTGTTCACCAAAAAAGCAAAATTCCCATAAAGAATGGTCAGGATCCTTAGGGATATGTTTTGGCCATTCCATGTCATCAAGGCTTGCTAGTTTACCTAGCTGCTCCCAAAAAATCTCTTCATATTGTTCCACACTAATATGCTGCAAGTCTGCAGGTGTTTCATAAAAGACAATTAGGGAGGTGTATTTTCCAAAGGACCGAGATGCTTCTGTGTAGGCCTTCAGCAGAGCAGCGAAATCAAAGCTGCTTTTATCTAGTCTGGGATCACCGAGAAATCCGTATCTTAATTCATTTGTGGTAAATCCAATCACCGCAGGTATGCACGGAAAAGGCTTTTCTTTATCTGTCATTTTTACTTTAAACGCTTCAAAGGCTTCCTTCTGCCATCCATCAGGACTGTTTTGTTCTAAAGTATCCTTATCAAACAGACTATTAATTATTCTCACCTCACTGTATGCACTAATACTGTATTCATTACAAATCAAAAGGGAATATGTCCAAACCTTTTGGCTGAGGAAGAGCTGGAAAAAATTAATGTATAGAAAGGGTTTACAGACTTCTTCAAGAATAGATATATAATGTCTATCAATAGATAATTTCTTAAATTAAATTATTTATTGATTGAAAGTTTAAATGTGGAGTGAGGAACTTGAACAAGAGGCGGTTAATTTGGACGATAATAATTGTGTCAGTTGCTTTCTTATTTTTATTTAGTGTCTATAAATGGATGAACTCACGCACCTATCAATTAGTTGGCACGATAGTAAATCATGTAGAAACAAAGGAAAAGCTGGTAGCTTTGACATTTGATGACGGACCGACAGGAAATGTGGATGACCTGCTGCCGCTTTTGGACAAATATAATGCCAAGGCAACCTTTTTTCTAATAGGAAGAGAACTGAAAGGGAATTTACCAGCTGCAGAAAAGATAGTAGCCGCAGGGCATCAAATCGGCAATCATACCTATTCACATAATCGCATGGTTTTTAAATCTCTTAGCTTTATTAAAGAAGAAATAGAAACCACGGATGCGTTAATACGGGAGGCAGGCTTTGAAGGAGAAATAGACTTTCGTCCGCCTAATGGTAAAAAACTAGTAGGTTTGCCTTATTATTTAAACAAAAATGACAGAGAAACAATTACATGGAATCTTGAGCCTGACAGTTATTACGAGGAACCAAAAGATAAAGTGAATTATGTTAAGGAAAATATAAGCCCAGGCTCCATTATATTGCTTCACCCAATGTATGATAAGACAGGGAATGAATATAAAACGACTGAAGGGATATTATCGGCATTAACAGATATGGGGTACAGGTTCGTAACCATAAATGAGCTGCAAGAAGCAGAAAGTAGATGAAACAAAACCATCCTTTAACTTTATATAGAATTGGATTAATTTACATAGGATATAATCATTGCTATCCGGTTTCATCGCTCATATAATAAATGATACACAGTACTAAAGAACTAGTTAATACGGAAATAGAAAGGGTTAATCCTATGGACTTTACTCAGCGCCTTTCTTTTTTGAAGCATCATGAGGGCGAGCTTCGCCTGCTTATTGATATGATTGAGGAATTTATTGTCTTAAAGGACGGTTCAGGCAAATGGATTTTGGCGAATAAAAAAGTCATTGATACATATTGTTTAGCTTCTATTTCGTATCAAGGCAAAACAGATCTGGAGCTTGCTGAATTGATTCCAGAATTGGAAGAAAAGTTTATTGATAATTATCAATCAGATGAAGAAGCGTGGTATTATGGCAGCTCCTTTAAGATGGAAAAATCCTTATTTGATCAACATGGTGTCGAACATACTTGGGAGGTTATAAAGACCCCTGTATTTGATGATGAGGGAAACAGAAGCCATTTAATTATCGTTTCCCGCAACATAACAGACCGTAAAAAATCAGAGGAATTACTATATCAACGGGAGCGGAAATTTAGAGTGATTACTGAAAACATGAAGGATATTATCCTGCTTGTTAACAGTGATGGTTTCATTCAGTATGCCTCGCCATCTTATGAAAAAATATTGGGTATAACCCCTGAATTGCTAAAACGAGAAAACATCTTAACTCAAGTTCATCCAAATGATGTAAGTGACATACAAGAGCGGCTTGATAAGGTGTCAATAAGGAAAACACTTGAACATAAATTTGAATTAAGACTAATCGATGCAAATAAACAATATCGATGGTTTGAAGCAAACTGCTCTTGTGTGAAAAAGCAATCCGGTGTTTTAGAGTATATCATTTTAGCTGCAAGAGAAATTTCTGAACGGAAACAGTATGAACACCGTCTGGAAAAAATGGCTTACCAAGATTACTTAACAAAAATACCTAATAGACGGTCTTTAATGGAGAGTCTGCCTAATTTAATAAAGGATGCAGAGGAAAACGAAAAATTGCTAGCAATTGCATACCTTGATCTTGATTTTTTTAAACAAATTAATGACACATACGGACATGAAATCGGTGACAGGCTGTTAGCACTTTATGTGAAAAGGATAGAAAATAATTTACGTGAGACAGATAAAATCGCAAGAGTAGGTGGAGATGAATTTATCATCACGATTGAGGCGCTTAACAGTAAAGAAGAAGCAGTGAAAATCATATCCAGATTATGCGAGAGTCTGAAAGAGCCTTGGAAAATAGATGATGAGCATATGTTGCTAACAACCTCTTCAATGGGTGTTTCCTTGTACCCAACAGATGATACAGATATTGAAGCATTATTGAATAAGGCAGATATCGCATTGTATGCTGCTAAAAATAACGGCAGAGGGCAATATCAATTTTATTCAAAAGCGACTTGTCATATTAAGAATAGTAATACAAAAACAACTTCTTAAAAACGCTAAGAAGTTGTTTTTAGTTAGAATAATTTGCCTTCAATTGTAATAGAAGCGGCTCCCGCCACCTCAATAATCGGGCTTTGTCCATGTGGCTTAACCGTTACATAAACCGTTCCGGGTCTGTTCATTGTTTGCCCTTGAGAAATGGTGAGTGTATGTGTTTTATTTGCTTCAAGGAAGTGTTCTACATATAAATAGCCTGCTAAAGCGCCGTTAGCTGAACCTGTCACTGGATCTTCATCAATGCCGATAGCCGGACAAAAATCTCTTGTATATAAATCAAATTCGTCAGCTCCTTCAAAGGTAAACAAGTGGGTTGTTGCAATCCCATGCTCCTTATTCATGTTGCCTAACCTGACTTTTTTGGGATAGCATTATCTATAGCTGCCCTTGTTTTCACAGGAATAAGTAAATGCCAAATGCCTGTATTGCTCTTCTTAATAGGAAATCTATCATCAATATCTTCTATATTAATTCCTACTAGTTCTGAAATCGTTTTTGTATCTAAAGAAATGCTTTCGACTCTTGGGCTTACTTGAGTCATTGAAACAGATTCAAGAATGCCAGCTTTAAGCGACCACTTTACGGGAATGACACCTATATTAGAGCTGAAGCAAATGGTATCAGACTTATTAATCCAGTCGTATTTTGTCCCCATCAGCCATGCAGCAGCAATTGTTGCATGCCCACAAAAATCTACCTCCTCTGTTGGTGTGAAATATCTTATTTTATAATCTGCAGTATCATCATCTGATTGCAGTAAAAAGGCTGTTTCAGACAGATTTAATTCATTCGCAATTTTCTGCATCTCACTTTCAGTCAAACTGTCTGCTATTGGTACAACACCTGCAGGATTACCTCCAAACGATTTAGCAGTAAATGCATCGATATGGAAAATTGGTAGCGATCTCATCTCAATATTCTCCTTTATATGTAGTTACTTTCCTCCATCTTATTTTGTTCTAGCAAACAAGTAAATGAATTTGCATTAATAAGAGTGCATTAAGTCATTTTTCTGAGTGTTTTTTCTTTGGATGCAAAATAGTTATTTATACCTATTAGATGTTTAGGAAGGGATGTATTAAAACTGGAAATCATATGGTATTCTTAGTTTGATATAGGATAAAAGTTGGGGTGGGGGAAATGATTTTTACAAAAAAGAGAGAAAAGCAGGGTATAGATGCCCAGTTCACTTTAAGGGATGTAGAGTTAAACATTGATACACATAGCGAGGTTTATAAACAGGTCCAAATGATTGGTTTAACGCCAGAGGATTTAATCCAAATAAAAAGAATGCATCCATTTGTGCTGCAGCATATAGATGCAATTGTAGATAGGTTTTATAAAAATCTGGAAAATGAGCCGTCTCTGTTGAGGATTATTAATGATAACAGCTCGATTGAACGCTTGAAAAAAACTTTACGGACACATATATGTGAAATGTTTGCAGGCGAAGTAAATTCACAGTTTATTGAAAAGCGTATTCGGATTGCCCATGTTCATGTAAGGATTGGCTTACAGACTAAATGGTATATGTGTGCTTTTCAGGATTTGCTTTTGTCGCTACTAGCAATAATAGAGGAACACTTTCCTAATAAAGAGACACATATTCCGATGATAAGAGCTGTATCAAAAATACTAAATTTAGAACAACAGCTCGTGTTAGAGGCTTATGATGCCGAATCAGCACGGATAAAGGAAGCAGTGGAAAAGGATAAAAGCCTTATCCGTCACAGTGTTACAGAAGCCTCTCAAAACCTGGCATCCATTTCAGAGGAAACGAATCAATCGTTTCAGAGTCTTATTACCCAGTCAAATGATATTATTGTATTCGCCAAAAAAGGTGCAGACCTTGCGAGCCTTGCAGAAAGCAAGGCTTTACAAGGAAAAGAACAAATTAACAGCCAAGCAGACAATATGATATACATCAATCAAAAGGTAAATGACATTTCAAAGGATGTCCATGCTTTGCTTTCTATCACAAACCAAATGGCTGAAATCATCAATATTGTCAAAGGAATTGCCGACCAAACGAATCTTCTATCATTGAATGCTGCAATCGAAGCAGCAAAAGCAGGGGAACATGGCTTAGGGTTTGCCGTTGTTGCCGGCGAGGTGAGGAAGCTTTCCGATGATACGAAAAAATCTGTCGCAAATGTAGCAGCACTAATCCAGAATACAAATGGCCAAACAGAAAAACTAACTGCTTCCCTAGATAAAATTATGGATGATATTACAAAAGGCAATGAAAATATGCAGGAAACTGCAGAGCACTTCCAGCATATTTTTGATGCGATGCGTGAAACAAAAGTGCAAAATAATCGAATAGATGAGGAGCTAGCTTCGTTCCTTCATGTAATAAATGAAATGGGCATTGATTTCAAAGAAGTAGCTGTATCTGCGGACAAATTAACCTTGATAGCTAATGATATGGAATAAACAAAAAAAAAGCTGGCAGCGCCAGCTTTTTTTTAGTGGTTTGTTCTTACATGCTGATCAGAAGTTCGTTCCTTCGGAGACATAAATAACATACCGATATTAATTAATCCTGCAATACCAACTACGCCGTAAACAATTCTAGATAATGCTGCATCTTGTCCGCCGAAAATTGCTGCAACTAGATCCCATTGGAAGAATCCGATTAACCCCCAGTTAATTGCTCCGATAATAGTAAGAACTAATGCTGTTTTCTGTAATGCTGTCATGACTATTCCTCCTTTAGTATAGTTTGTTTTCTTAGTTTGTATTTACACTGTTTGGAGAGAAGTGAAACATATTGTGGGAAGGTAAATGTATCCAAAAAAAGAGGAACCCAAAAAACCCCCAATCTTAACACGAAGAATAAATAATTTTATCTAACTTTGAAAGACTGGAGCAGGGGTTAATAAATAGAGAATGGATTTAAAATTAGTTCGTTCTTTTTCGCGCTCGTTCCCGCTTTCTACGGGGAGGAAGCTGAGCCTCGGGGTCTCAGCATTTCCTCTATTTCCCTTAGTAGTTGAGTGGCTTCCGCTCCATACCACTAAGTTTTTTAATTATTGTTTTTAAATCGTATACATAAAAACCAAACTATTAATAAATAACGTTAAGTAGTTTGGTTTTGAAGGAGACTTACATACTTATATCCAAGCCTCTTGTATTAATTTTTACCATAGAAGGTAATGAAGTTATCGTAACCGTCTGTATATACAAACTCTAAGTTTTTGCCTTTAGACATTTTTAATGTGATATAACCTTTTAAGTTTTTTCCTTTAGAAAGCATCTCAGACCCATCCAGTTCTTCATCCTCATAATCAACTGCGAAGTACCAATTATCAAATACATCATAATATTTGTTGTTAACATATCCTTCTGTCACCCAGCCAACATAGTCCCTTGCTCCATAATTGGTAATAGTTAGAGGCAATGCGATATAGCTGTTATTTCCATCGAATAAATAGCTTTCCCCGTATTCATTGATTGGCTTGTCTATCTTCACTGTGAAATTGCCAATACGAACCGTTTTTCCAAATGGTACCTTGCTTACTTTTTTGGTTGCAAGCTTAGATGCATAAATATAGCCAGTTTTTCCTTCGTACGATACCTTATACATTTTACTGCCGATTACTGATTGTGTTGTCAGCTTAGCGTTTACTGGGACAGATATCAGCTTTTTTTGTTTTTTAGATGTGTTGTCATATAGATTAGCATTGTCTTTTGTATACAGTGTGACGTTCGTTAGCTTTGTGGAAAGCTTAGAAGCATATACATAGCCTGTTTTGCCGTCAAATTTCACTTTATACATTTTATCTTTTTTGGCGCTGGCTGTTGTCAGTTTTGTGTTTACTGGGATAGACTTTATCTTTTTTGCATTGCTTTTTGTACTGCTGTATAAATTCGCAGTCGACTTTATGTAATAAGTATAAGAAGTCGCGGCATTAGCTGTTTTGGTAAATCCAGTTTGGAATAAAAGGTTTACTGCTAATGCTAATACGATAAAAAATGATATCTTTTTGAAAAGTTTTTTCATTGTACTTCCCCCTAATTTTCTCTCTTTTCCAAAAAAGATTTTATCATAAAAACTAGGAAAAAAGTATATGATTTATTCCAAGTTATGCTAAAATTTTTAACTTTATATGTTTGTTATCTTTATTATTACAAAATGCCCAAATTTTGGATTTTGTTATTGAGTTATATTACTTTTGAAGTGTAATATGTAATTAGAAAATTCTTTATATATAGGAGGAGAAATATGGTTTCAACTTTAGTATTAATCGGATTAATTATTGGGATTATCATATATTCGCTTACATATGTGTATGGAAAAAGTATCGCGAATTTTAAAAGAAGTATGATTGTTTTAGGGGGAGGAATTCTACTTTTACTTACTTCTGTCATAATAATCGGTGGATTTGCAGGAATGCCTTTTGGGATAATAAGCATTGGAGTAATATTCATGGCGATTATTTTTTTTATCGTCGGAAAGAATACCTTTTGGAAAAAAACGGCTTGTTTCATTGTGTTGTTATACACCGTTGTCTTTTCAGCATACACGTATTTTAATAAAATTGACTATTGGGTTGTAGACAAAGCGAGCGTAGAAGATCAAGGTCTACTACCATATTTGCATAATATCGAGGGAGATACATCTATAAGAGGTTATAAGCTGTTTAATATCCTTGAAGGAAGCAAAGGGATTTTTCTTACACTTGGCGAGGACATGAGTGGGAACACGATAGAATTAGTGGATGTGGAAAATAATAATGGACGTACAGAAATAAAAATCCGCACTAATTATAATAATTCACCTGAAAAGAATCCTTATATCGTGATTGGCGTAAATAAAGTTGAGCCGGAAATCTTAATTACGGATACAGACGGCACAGTTTATAATGAAATTAATGAATGAAATCAAATGAATAGAAAAAATAAAAAACTCACATAATGTTAAAGGAGCATTTGACCATTTTTGGAACCAAATGGACCTTTTGTTCATAAAATTAGCTAAGCAGGCAATCTCTGATGAAGAAAGTAGGTGGAAAAAGTGGACATCAATAGAGCGAAACAGATCTTATCTTCTCCTGCAGAAATCGAAGTCCAATACAACGGAGTATCCATCTGGATTGATGAGATTAAAGAGGAAGATCAGACGGCCGTTGTGCATTTAGTTGGCGGTATAGAAGAAAGAACAGAAGTAGATATTGCGAGCTTAAAAGAAATGTAAAGGCTTTAGTATAATAATCAATAGAGGAAAAGCCCATGTTGGTCATCGGGCTTTTTTTGTATGAAGATAAAACCGCCTGTTCTAATTAAACGGTGCCTTGCATACATTTTGAAAAAGATTTGTGCTTATAGGAGGAGTTTATGAAAACAGATGTCTATTTAATTAACGGTTTTTTAGGCAGCGGTAAGACGAGCACCCTGTTGAAATGCATGCAATATTTTAAGACGATGAACAAAAAATACGCGATTATCCTTAATGAATTAGGGAATGCCAATTTGGAGCAGCATTTATTTGAAGATGAGTCACTATTTGAGCTGTTAAACGGCTGTGTATGCTGCTCTGTCAAAGATGATTTGCGCACAACTCTAGATGAGGTTGCCGCTTTAGCGCATAATCAAAAAATAGATATAGTGCTTTTAGAAGGAACAGGTGTAGCTAATCCTTCGGAAATAATCGACACCTTTCAAGAGGAGCGTTTTAAGGAACATTTTCGGCTAAAGGAAAGTATATGTGTGGTGGATGGTCTTCGTGTCAGCGAATATACGAGCATCTTTTCTAGCTCGAAGGAAGTAAGGCAGCTTCAGAAAGAGCAGATTGAAAGAGGGAGCCTGCTTATTTTAAATAAAATGGATCAACTAACAGAAAAAGCAGCGATTGAAAAAGCAGAGAAAATAATCCGAAAATATAATAAACAAGCACCGATTATTCATACAGCTTACGGAGATGGCATCACACTTTATTTAGACGGAAATGATACCACCATCCCTTTACCTCAAGAGGAAGAGGGAGGACATCATCACCACCACCATCACCATCACATTAAAGCAGTTAAGCTTCATTTTAACCAAGTGGCATCAAAGCAGGATATATTAACAATGCTAGAACAGTATGAGGATAAGCTGTTTAGAGCAAAAGGAATTGTAAAAATTAAAGAAGACAAAGAATGGTATCATTTTCAGTATGCTTCAGGGCTAATGGAATGGCAAAAGCTAGACAAAAGTCCACATTATGCAGGTGAAATTGTGCTTATTGGCGACAACCTACAAAAAGAAGAGTTACATATATAAACAGGGCATGTCTGCAGGAATAATTCTGCAGACTTTTTTATTAGAAGGAAAGGTAGACATAATGGAAGACTACTTCGCATAGAGTAAAAGATAGAGAGACAAGCTGTGAACAATTATTAAAAGGAGATAGATATGTCCATACCTACTAGTATAAAAGATGTTATCGTATTTGCATTATTCCTATTTTTGATGTATTTATTTTTCTTCGGAGATGTTTCAGCCCTTCCGTTTATGGAGCAATTGCTGTCAGAGGATGTTCAATCTATTTTTATCGTTTTTCTTGCGATTTTTCTTGAGGCACTGCCTTTTCTCTTGCTTGGAGCCATTGCTTCGTCTGTTATCAATATTTATGTATCAGAAGCAATGATTGCAAGAGTTATTCCGAAAAATCCAATCGCCGCTATATTTGTGGGGGTTCTTGTTGCTGTTATCACGCCTGTGTGTGAATGTGCAATTATCCCTGTGGTCCGCAGGCTCATTCAAAAAGGTGTTCCTGTTCATGTCGGAGTCGTATTGCTGATGTGTGCACCGATTTTAAATTTTATTGTATTCGGCAGCACCTTTTACGCATTCAGATTAAATATGCCGATTGTATACGGTAGATTTATCATTTGTGTTTTGGCTGCTGTTATCGTCGGCTTTATCATGCATCATTACTTCTCCAAAAAGAACGTTTTAAAAATGCATAAAGAAGATTTAGTCGGAAATGTTCCTATTAATGAAAATAAAGGTGATTCCAAATGGAAAGGAATACTTCATCATACTAGCTTTGAATTTTTTGCTGTCGCTAAGTATTTCATCATTGGCGCGCTTTTTGCAGCAGTTGCACAAGTCTACTTCCAGGATGCATTATATGGGCTTGCAGGGGAGAATCCGTTTAAGGGAACGGCTGTTATGATGGCTTTAGCTTATATTCTGTCATTATGCTCAGAAGCAGATGCATTTGTGGCAGTATCTTTCGCAAAAACCTTCCAGCCAGAAGCAATTTTAGGCTTCCTTGTTTTTGGACCGATTCTGGATTTCAAAAACACGCTTGTTATGCTCGCATCCTTTCGATTTAAATTTGTACTTGTTTTTATAATCGTTGTCTCGGCAATTGTCTTTACCTTGTCCATTCTCGCAGGGTATTTCCTATAATTGCCGACTGAATATACTGCTGTGATAAAAGGGAGATGCTAATGTTTAAGTAGACTGTCATAAAGGAGGAAAGTTATATGAGGTTGCGGTGGAGTCCGTTGTGGCAGCTTTCGAATGAAATGCAAGGAATTATCATGATCGGTTTTAGTCTTTTGATTTTTAAGCTTTATGCGAAAAATATGATTACTGCCTTTGTTGCGCCAAAGATGGAGCCATATTTGCTTATATCGATGGGAGCATTGTTTTTGCTGGGTTTCTTTCGGCTGTTAAACAGCAATTTAAAAGGCGCTGATTGTGACTGTGATGTATGTGATGAAAATGTGCCCCCGTGGAAGCTTGCGCTAACCTATTGCTTCTTTTTAGCACCGCTTGTGTTGTTTTTTTCGATAAATGATTACTCTCTTCATGATGAAGCGTTGTCCAAGTTAACTGCCCATGATGGAAAAACAACAGAGCTTGCAAGTGGTCCGCAAACAGATGGGGAGGTACAAGCTGTCGTTAATGATAAAAAGCAAATAGAGGTAGGAGACAATAATTATTTCCAGGTAATGGACGTACTGAACAATAAGCTTGAGGATGTGGAGGGAGCATCAATCGTCATTAAGGGGTTTATATATAGGGAGGAAGGCTTCTCTGAAAACGAGGCAGTTATTGCTAGATATGTAATGACACATTGCATTGTGGATTTATCTGTTTACGGGTATATGCTAAACGGGGACTTGCATGCTGCTAAAACAAATGGCTGGTATGAAATCAGAGGGACCGTTATTAAACAAGAAATGGATGGGCAAGTGATGCCGGCAATTCAAGTGGACAGCGTGAAGACAGCAGATCCGCCGAAAGACGAGTATTTATATATGTTCTAGTCTAGCAATCTTGCAAATTCAATTTCTTTCTTATAAGATAATAGTAATTAAATATTTTTTCGGGAGCTTGTGGAATCAGGCTGAGAGGGTGGCTAGAGTCATCGACCGTATGAACCTGTTGGGTAATGCCAGCGTAGGGAGGTGTACATATTATATCGACACTTTGCTTAGGCGAAAGTGTTTTTTCTTTTTTAAGCCTTGTTTGCTAAAAAAACCTCCTTAAGGTTAGACGACTGTATGGGAGGAGTTTTACTAAACATAGGCTTTTTTTTATTGAATACTATCAAAATGGAAAGCAGGGACTAAACATGACAAACGTAAATAATCGAAAAGATGTGGCAGGACTTCTTACAAGGATGAGAGAAAAAGCACCGCTCATCCACAATATCACAAATGTTGTGGTTACGAATTTTACAGCAAATGGTTTGCTTGCAATCGGAGCATCACCTGTGATGGCTTATGCAAAAGAAGAGGTTGGAGAAATGGCCACAGTTGCAGATGCTCTTGTATTAAATATCGGCACATTAACAGCTGATAATGTAGAAAGCATGATTATTGCAGGAAAAGCAGCAAATGCAGCCAACACACCTGTCATCCTTGATCCAGTCGGCGCTGGTGCCACAAGCTTTCGTACAGAAAGTATTCAGCGTATCCTAAATGATGTGAAAATCAGTCTATTAAGGGGAAATGCGGCAGAAGTTTCGAATGTGGCAGGAATGGAAGCGGAAATCAAAGGAGTTGATTCTGTTTCTTCATTAGAAGATCATGCAGTCATTGCTGTTCATGCTGCCAAAAAAATTGGTGTGCCAGTGTGTATTACAGGGGAAAGAGACGTAGTGACAGACGGACAGGAGCTTTATTATGTTGGGAATGGCCATCCTATCATGACAAAGGTAACAGGAGCAGGCTGTCTATTGTCTTCGTGTTTAGCTGCATTTATTGCCGTGGAGGACGATATTGTGCGCGCAAGCGTTGCAGGTCTTGCGGCTTATGGCATTGCTGCTGAAAAAGTAGTCAAAAGCAATCCGGCAATTGGGCCGGGAAGCTTTCAAGCTGCCTTCTTGGACGAGCTTAACAGCATAAGTGAAGAGGATATAAACCAATACAAAAAAATCGAAGGACCACAAGGTGAGTGACATGAAGCGCAATATAGCATTGACGATAGCAGGTTCTGACAGCGGTGGCGGTGCAGGAATACAGGCAGATTTGAAGACGTTTCAGGAGCTGGGTGTTTACGGTATGTCGGCAATTACAGCAGTGACTGCCCAAAATACGTTAGGAGTCGAAGCAGTCTATCCAATCCCGCTTGATGCGATTGAAAAACAGATTGATGCAGTCGCAACAGATATTGGCACAGATGCAGTTAAGACTGGGATGCTCTTTGATAGTAATATTATTGAGCTTGTTGCCGCAAAAATTACTAAGTATAAATGGGATAATGTCGTAGTCGACCCTGTCATGATCGCAAAAGGCGGCGCAAGTCTGTTGCAAAGGGAAGCTATTGCTGCATTAAAACACCAACTTATCCCTTTAGCAACAGTCATTACGCCAAATATTCCAGAGGCTGAGGAGCTGACAGGCTTTTCTATTCATACGATGGAGGAAAAAAAGGAAGCAGCAAGAACCCTCCATAGTTTTGGGGTAAAGCATGTTATTATGAAGGGTGGTCATGGAGAAGGCAATGATTTAGTAGATTTGCTCTATGATGGAAATGACTTTTTTACCCTTGAATCGAAAAGATTAAATACAAAAAACACACACGGAACTGGCTGTACCTTTGCTGCTGCAATGGCAGCAGCATTAGCAAAAGGCATGTCTGTACATAAGTCATTCGAAATCGCCAAAAGATTTGTGTATTTGGCAATAAAGTATGATTTAAACATTGGCAAAGGTCATGGACCGACAAATCATTGGGCATATGCTGAACATGGAACATCAAAAGAAAGCAGAGGTAAGTAAATTGGAAAGATACTCAGCAGAGAAAATCAAACAATTATTAAAGCTATACTTTATTATGGGCAGCAATAACAGTAAGCTGTCTCCTGAAGAGGTGCTGACACAAGCGTTAAAGGGCGGTATTACTATTTTTCAGTACAGGGAAAAAGGGGAAAACGCTTTAAGCGGTAAAGAAAAAATGGAGCTTGGCAAAAGACTTCAGCAGCTTTGTAAGGAGTTCAGTGTTCCATTTATTGTAAATGATGATATTGATTTAGCTCTGGAGCTTGATGCAGATGGTGTTCATATCGGTCAGGACGATGAGACGGCAGAAGCAGTCCGTGCAAAAATCGGAGCTAAAATACTCGGCGTTTCCGCTCACAGCCTTGAAGAAGTAGAATTGGCAGTACGTGCCGGTGCTGATTATGTTGGGATAGGACCAATTTATCACACAAATACAAAAAAAGATGCGAAAGAGGTCAGAGGAACTGCTTTAATAACAGATGTTAGGAGACAAGATGTTACAATTCCAATTGTTGGTATCGGGGGAATAACAGCAGCTAATGCAGCACCAGTATTTCATGCAGGTGGAGATGGTGTTGCTGTAATTTCCGAAATAAGTGGAGCAAATCAGCCGTATGCTAATACGCAAAGCCTTCTTAATGCTTTAAATATAGAAGCTTAAAAAAAATGGGTTTTCAGCAAAAAAATAAGGCAAACACCCAACCAATTAGCCTGATTGAGCATATGATGATTTTGTAAAAGGCAGCAAACCTAAAGAAATAGCTGCTAAAACGAAAATCAGAAAGGGAGATGTTCTATGTACGGTTACGGATATGGTCATGGTGGATATGGATACGGCGGCGGATGTGGCGGCGGATATGGTGGCGGCTTCGCATTGATCGTTGTATTGTTCATACTATTAATAATTGTTGGTGCAACATTTATTTGCTAATAAAAAGAAGAAAAAGCTGGCCAAAACTTGGTCAGCTTTTTTTATGTTAGATTTGTTAACGTTTACTTAAATTTTGGCGGCTTAACTTATTGTCTTACATTAAAATTATAAACAATTGAATAAGAAATCAGCTGCATACATATTGTTAGTAAATCGCTATTTATTAAGGAAATTAGCGGGTGCTTACAAATAATTTAAGTTTTTTGAAAATTAAATTTATAAATCGTATTGACAGAATTTTTAATATAGGTAAAATAAGGTTTATCAAGTGTTAGATTATATGACACTTAGTGTTAGTAATACTACACAAAAGGGGGAAATGGCTAAATGGATAACTTAGAGTTTTTAATGAACAGCTTGTGGACGATGGTTGGTGCAATTTTAGTTATTTTTATGCTTGGCGGATTTATCTTATTGGAAGCAGGGTCCACAAGAATGAAAAACGCTGGTCACATTGCTGGTAAAACGATTTTTACTTTTGGAATATCATCACTCGTTTTCTGGGCAGTCGGCTATGGGTTTATTTTTGGGGGAGATGCTAACTTCTTCGTTGGTATGTCAGACTTCTTCTATTCAGGTGCTCAAATTGCAGATGCCTCCGTACAAACAACTGTATTTTTTGTATTCCAGCTCGCATTTGCAGGAATTTCGTTAACAATAGCACTTGGTGGGTTTGCAGAAAGAGCTAAATTATCAGTTTACTTGATTTTCTCCGTTCTGTTCTCTGCGATTGTATATCCGGTAATTGCCCATTGGATCTGGGGCGGCGGCTGGCTTGCTGAGCATGGGAAGCAGGATTTCGCAGGATCAACGGTTGTGCATTTAACAGGTGCGATGGCAGCATTTGCTGCAACAATTTTACTTAAGCCTCGTATCGGAAAATACAATGCAGATGGATCTGCTAATCCAATCTTTGGTCATAACCAAGTGTATACAGCATTAAGTGTTCTTATTCTTTGGGTCGGCTGGTTTGGATTTAACGCAGGAAGCACAGTTTCTGTAGCAGATGGATTCTTCGGCTTTGTTGCATTAAACACTAACTTAGCTGCAGCTGCAGGTGCGGTTTCTGCGCTATTGATCTCTTGGGTTGTTCTAGGGAAATCAGATATTACTACAATGCTAAACGGGGCATTAGCTGGGCTTGTTGCTATTACAGCATCCTGTGCATTTGTTGATACATGGGGAGCGGTTGTAATCGGATTAGTTGCTGGGATTCTTGTATTCTATAGTGTTCGCTTCTTTGAAAACAGAAAAATTGATGATCCGATTTTCGCTTTGTCTGTTCATGGTACTGCAGGTGTTTGGGGAACATTATCTAACGGCTTGTTCGCAACAAAAGAATTGGCTACTGTTGGTCAGCCGGGTCTTTTCTACGGCGGAGGATTCCACCAGTTGGGAGTTCAGGCGTTAGGTGTTGTAACATGTGCATTGTTCGCATTCGTGGTCAGTTTCGTTATCCTTTATGTCATCAAAAAGGTAAGCGGTCTTCGCGTGACAGAAGAGGAAGAAATCATGGGTCTTGACATCAGTGAGCATGGAACATACGGATATCCAGAGGTGTTCCTGCCAAAGGATGAAACAAAAAGCGTATAAACAAAGATGGTAATGGAAGCCTCACTTTTTATAAGTGAGGCTTCTGCCTTCTGAAAAGAAGAATATGATAATATATAAATAACTATATATGTGCAAGGAAGTGCGTGAATGTGCTCATATAATGGAAAATTATTAGAGTTAAAAACAGAAAAAGAAAACTTCGGTCAATTACACGATTTTACAAATGAATCCTTAAACGACAAACATGATTTTATTATGAAGCAAGTATTTTCTGTCGTGTTTGCTGAATTTAAACAAAAGCATGGCGATCCACCATGTGAGTTCGTTTGGTTCGTGACAGGAAGTGCTGGTAGAAAAGAGCAGGGAATTATAAGTGATCAAGATCATGGTGTAATTTTCGCTATCGATGATCCTGTCGTTCAAGAATACTTTCTTGCACTTGGGTCTGATGTGAGTGATGGGTTGAACACAGTTGGTTATCCTTATTGTGAAGGCAATGTGATGAGCAGTAACCCAGTATGGTGCAAATCCTATATTGGCTGGAAACAGCAAATTGAAAAATGGATGGAAAGAGAAAATTGGGAATCTATTCGTTATTTACAGATTTTTTATGACAGCAGAGGCCTTATTGGCAATGAGGTGCTCGTTCATGAACTCAGAGAGTTAATTCATCAATATCGCCACAAGTATCCATCTTTATTAACGCGTTTTTTAAATAATGTCATGCGCATAAAAAAAGGCGTTGGTATTTTTGGTCAATTTTTTGTGGAGCGCACAGGCGCGCATAGAGGCTCGCTTCATTTTAAAAACACGATGTACTTGCCTTATGTTAATTCGATAAGGCTCCTTTCTATAAAGGAAGGAATTACTGCAACTTCTACTTTAGAAAGAATTGGGATGTTAAGGGAGCTGGGGAAATATGAGGCTTTGATGAAGGAATATGACAGCTGTTTCCGGCGTATCCTTTGTATTCGAATGTCCTCCTTTAAGGATGCTGCTGATTATAGGGATGTCCACTTCCTGAATATTAATAAGCTAACAAAGGATGAACGAATGGAAGTAAAGCATTTGCTCAGAAAAGGCATAAAGCTGTACCAGCAAGTGAAAAGGCTAATTGAAAAAGGGTGTTAATGTGGGAGTAGAGTCTTTTTTTCAATATATGAGAGATTTATATGGCAAAATGAATGCGAATGTTAATCAAGGAACAGGATTAATGAACTCACAGCAGCTTGCATTTATGAGGCAGCTGCAGAAGGATGTCAAGGTTGAGCTTGCCTCACAGCTAACACTTGAGAATATGGAAACGGTGGTTTTCGATATTGAAACGACTGGTTTTTTTCCAGATAAGGGAGATCAAATTATCTCGATAGGTGCTGTTAAGGTAAAGGGATGTGTGATTACAGAGGAGGTATTTTACACATTGGTGCAACATAATGGGCCTATTTCAGAAGAAATCTCCACGTTAACAGGAATATATAAAGAAGATACGGAAAAGGCGCCATTGTTATCTGAGGCACTTATTAGCTTTTTTGAGTTTGCGAAAAATGATACACTTGTTGCCCACCATTCCTCCCATGAAAAGAACTTTATGCAATCCGCCTGCTGGAAGCAATTTAAAACACCGTTCAAGCATCGGATTGTTGATACTGCTTTTCTTTTCAAAATTGTCGAGCCGCACAAATCAATCGTCAGCTTGGAGGATTGGTGCAGCTTAAACGATATACCTGCAGAAAATCGGCATCATGCTCTTGGGGATGCAAGGTTGACGGCTTTGCTTTGGACGCGGTACTTAAAAAAAGCGCAGGAGCTAGGCTGTGTTACATTGCAGGATATTTATGAAAGGCTTGCAAGAAGATAAGCAGACAAACTAATTTTAGAAAAGAGTTGGAAGCAATGCCGAAAAGCGACAGATTACTGTTAAGAAGCTGGAGTCTGGAGGATGCCGACGATCTTTTTGAATATGCCAGCAAGGAGGAAGTCGGTCCAAACGCAGGCTGGATGCCTCATAAATCGGTGGATGAAAGCAAGAAAATCATCCAGATGTTTTTAATCAAAAAGGAAAGCTTTGCGATATATCTGCTTGGGGAAAATAAGGTGATTGGCAGCATTGGCCTTCATCATCATAAATCAGATTACAACAAAAATTCCTTAATGAAAGAGATGGAAATTGGATTTGCGCTACATCCTTCCTATTGGGGTCGTGGAATTGCTCCAGAAGCAGTCGAGCTTATTTTAGAGCATGCTTTTTTAAATTTGGATGCAGATATCATTTGGTGCGGACATTTTGATTTCAACGAAAGATCGAAACGAGTTCAGGAAAAATGCGGCTTTTCTTATAAGTTAACAAAGCAGGAAAAGCTGAAGGTTTTTGGTGGAATGGATGTCACAAGTCTTTATTATGCCATAACGAAGGAAGAGTATATAAATAAAAAAGGGACAGAATTTGTTTAGAAAAAACATCTGTCCCTTTTTGTCTATTCAAGAAAAAAGCCGCTTCCTTTGAAGCGGTAAGTAATTAATTATTGAGAAGGATTATCACAATATATAGATATGTTTTTAAAATAACCATCTATATATTGTTTTTTATACTATCATAATCAATTCAATCATGCAATTATTTGTTAATAAAATACTAAGACAAGCATTTATTTAGGAAAACAAAAGCACAATATAAAATGCAAATATGAGTATGAGCGCAATCGTTAACAGCTTGTTAACCCATGATTTAGGGAATTTTCGTCGCTCCTTCTTTAGGCCGAAGCCAATGGTAGAGATAATATTTACATATAAAACTAGTGTGATAATCGCAAAACCGATGAATTGGGCGATGAAAAGTAAAAGCAAGTAACTCTTACCTTGGAACATGGACGCATCGGGAAAGGATGTTCCGCTAATCAGCTGAATGATTACATCGTTTATTGTCCCAAATAAAGCGAAAAGAATGACGATTGTCGCAAGGATTTTTATAAATTCCAAGTAATAATGAGAAAGTTTGTTCATAGAGTGGTCCTTTTTTGAGAAATTTGTTGAATTCTGTTATTAATTATAGGAGAAAATGTCGAGTGGTGCAATCTGTATTGCGTGTTTCGACACGTTTTGATGGAATAGGCGAAAAAATGCAAATTTTTAAAAAGTTGATAAAACAATCAAAAACTATCAAGTTATGATTTTTTTTGATTGTTTTTGAAAGAAAATGCTTGAAATCTGAAATCGGTTACAGTATTATTAACCTATCGACAACAAACCCAAGATATAAAAAGAAAGGTAGTGGGAAGTTGTTAACACCTGAAAGACATTCACTAATTTTGCACTTATTAAAACAACAAAACATTGTTAAAATACAGGATTTAGTTGATGCAACGGAAACTTCCGAAAGCACAATCAGAAGAGACTTGACTCAATTGGAGCAAGAGGGATTCCTAAAAAGGGTTCACGGGGGAGCAGCCCGGCTCCAAGGGAAAATGAATGAACCAAGCATGGATGAGAAATCAGCCAAAAACCTTCAAGAGAAGAAAATAATCGCTGCTTTCGCTGCGAATCTTGTCGAAGAAGGGGAGAGTATCTATTTAGATGCTGGTTCCACTGTAACGGAAATGATTCCGTTCTTAAAAGATAAAAATATCGTTGTCGTTACAAACGGTCTAATGCATATGAAGGAGCTTATTGCTTCAAATATTCAAACCTACCTGATAGGCGGATATGTTAAGGAAAGAACGAATGCACTTGTTGGAAGGGGTGCACTTCTGAGCCTAAGCCAATATCGCTTCGATAAATGCTTCATGGGAGCTAACGGTGTTCACCCTGAATTTGGGTATACGACTCCTGACCAAGAGGAAGCAATGGTCAAAAGTAAGGCAATTGACCTATCAAGAGAAGCCTTTTTCCTGGCTGATGATAGTAAGTTCTCAGAAGTATATTTTTCAAAGATTGCTGATATTCACGAAGCTTCCATTATTACTAATGAAAATGATGGAGAGACTTTAAATATGTACAGCAAAAAAACTAGTATAAAGGTTGTGACATCATGATTTATACGTTGACATTAAACCCTTCTGTTGACTATATCATAGAACTTAGTGAAGTGAATTTAGGAGAATTGAACAGAACAGAGCATACAAGCAAGTTTGCAGGCGGAAAAGGCATTAATGTTTCCAAAGTTCTGCAAAGGATGGGCGTGGAAAGCAAGGCACTTGGATTTGTTGGTGGATTCACTGGCGACTATATCAAGAATCAGCTGAAGCAAGAAGCAATCCATACAGATTTCGTTCAAGTAGAAGAAGATACAAGAATCAATGTAAAGGTAAAAGCTGCAGATGAAACGGAGCTAAACGCAGCAGGACCTACTATATCTGCAGAGAAACTAGCTGAGCTGAAAGAGAAAATCAGCAAGCTGAATTCAGAAGATCTATTAGTGTTGGCAGGAAGCATCCCATCAACACTTCCAGCTAACACATATGAAGAGCTAGTGAAAATTTGTTCGGAAAACAAGGTTTCCTTTGTGGTTGATGCTGAAGGGGAGCTACTGCAAAAGGTTCTTCCATACAATCCGTTTTTAATTAAGCCAAATCACCATGAGCTTGGAGATTTATTTGATACTACGATTACAAGTGCGGAAGATGTAATACCATACGGAAAAAAACTGCTTGAGCTTGGTGCCCAAAACGTGATTGTTTCCCTTGCAGGTGATGGTGCTGTGTTTATTAATCAGCATGAAACGATCATAAGCACTGTTCCAAAAGGAGAAGTGAAAAGCTCTGTCGGAGCAGGGGATAGCATGGTAGCTGGTTTCCTTGCAAAATATAAGGAGACACAAGACTTGAAGGAAGCATTTAGATACAGCATTGCTTCTGGCAGTGCCACAGCATTCTCTATCGGCCTTTGCACGAAAGAGAAAGTGGAAAGCCTGCTCCCGCAGGTTGTTTTGAAGTAACAGTAAATAGGTGCTTATGTGACAAGTAAGAAGCATAAGCACCGTCATAAAAAAAATAGAAAAAGGGGCGTTACAGATGAGAATTACAGAATTGCTGACGCGCGATACAATCCTTTTGAATATAGAAGGAACACAGAAAATCGAAGCGATTGATCAATTAGTAGCAAAATTGGATGCAGCAGGAAAACTTGCTAATAAAGAGGAATATAAAGCTGCCATTTTAAAAAGAGAAGAGCAAAGCACAACTGGAATTGGTGAAGGAATTGCGATTCCTCATGCGAAAACTAGTGCAGTTAAAAACCCAGCTATCGCTTTTGGCCGGTCTGTAGATGGACTTGACTACGAATCACTTGACGGTCAGCCAGCGCATTTATTCTTTATGATTGCAGCTCCAGATGGTGCAAATAATACGCATCTTGAAGCATTATCAAGACTTTCCACAATCCTATTGAAGGAAGAAGTTAGAGCAAAGCTATTAGCTGCAGCGACAGAACAGGATGTTGTTAACATCATTGATAGCTATGACGAGGAAGAGGAAGAAGAAGAGCAAAATATTGCAGATAAAAAGAATTTCATTGTTGCTGTAACAGCATGCCCAACAGGAATTGCTCATACGTATATGGCAGCAGATTCATTGAAATCTAAAGCAGCCGAGCTAGGTGTCGACATTAAAGTGGAAACAAATGGATCAGGCGGAGCAAAAAACGTATTAACAGCTGAGGAAATTGAGAACGCTACAGCCGTTATTGTTGCAGCAGATACAAAAGTTCAAATGGAGCGCTTTAAAGGAAAGCACGTCATTGAAACACCTGTTGCTGACGGAATTAGAAGACCAGCTGAGCTAATTGACAAAGCTCTTAAACAGGAAGCACCTGTATACCAAGGTGGAAGTGGTGCAAATGCTGATGAGGAAAGCAGCAAAAAAGGCGGAGCAGGTATTTATAAGCACTTAATGAACGGTGTTTCTAACATGCTTCCATTTGTTGTCGGCGGTGGTATCCTAATCGCTATCAGCTTTATGTTCGGTTATAATTCATCTAATCCAGATGACCCAAGTTACAATGCATTTGCAGCAGTCTTGAAGCTAATCGGTGGAGACAACGCATTCTCCTTACTAGTACCAGTTCTTGCTGGATTTATCGCAATGAGTATTGCCGATCGTCCAGGATTTGCACCAGGTATGGTTGCAGGTCTTATGGCAGCAAATGGCGGAGCAGGCTTCTTAGGCGGCTTGATCGCCGGTTTCCTTGCAGGTTACGTTGTTATTGGGATTAAAAAAGCACTTTCAGGATTACCAAGATCATTAGAAGGTATTAAAACAATTCTTCTATTCCCGTTACTAGGTATTTTAGTTACAGGTTTAATCATGAATTATGTTGTAATTGGTCCAGTTGGAGCACTTAATACAGGTATTACAAACTGGTTGTCAGGTCTTGGCACAGCAAACGCAGTAGTGCTTGGTATTATCCTTGGTGCTATGATGGCAATCGACATGGGTGGTCCAATTAATAAATCAGCTTATGTTTTCGGTACAGGTTTAATCGCTAACGGTGTATTTGAGCCGATGGCAGCTATCATGGCAGGTGGTATGGTGCCACCGCTTGCAATCGCATTAGCAACAACACTATTCAGAAATAAATTTACAAAGCAAGAAAAAGATGCTGGTACTACAAACTACATTATGGGTCTTTCCTTTATTACAGAAGGTGCGATTCCATTTGCGGCAGCAGATCCACTTCGTGTTATTCCATCTGTTGCAATCGGTGCAGCTATCACAGGCGGATTGTCCATGTTCTTCCATATCGGTTTAAGAGCACCACACGGCGGTATTTTCGTATTCGGTCTTGTGGATGGCAACTGGTTGCTTTACTTGCTTGCAGTAGTAATCGGCGCAGTTGTAGCAGCAGTTTTACTAGGTATTTTGAAAAAGCCTGTTGCAGAAAAGAAATAAATACTATAAGGAAAGAGGGTCTGCAGACATGATGCAGATCCTCTTTTTGTTCGTATTGTAACACTATTAAAGCAAAAGGAGTGCCAGTTTTAATGGGCATTTCCTTTTGCTTTTATACGGAATAGAACAGCTAATGCTGCAATGGCAGCAACTGCTGCCAGTATATAAAATTGGAAGCTTGGGATTTCCTTGCTTAATACGGCCATTATTGGCGGTCCTGCGGCTACTCCAATGAATCTCATGGAGCTATATAGACTAGTAATGGTGCCTCTTTCTTCCTTTTCAATACCTTCGGTTATAAGGGCATCCAGTGGTGGAAGGCTTGCTCCGATACCAATACCAGATATGGTTAGTACGCCAATGATATACCATAGGTTATCACCAAAGCTCAGCGCAATCGTCCCAATGATGATCAATACAATCCCTGTAAAGGTAATCCATTTCATTAAGTTTTGGTCCTCTTTAATCTTTTTACCTGTTATAAAGGAGGTCAGGCATAAGGCTCCAAGTGGAATAGCCAAGTACATTCCTTTTTTTATGTTTTTGATATGATATTTTTTTTCTAATATGTCTGATAGGTAAAACTGCTCGGCAAAAAGGACAAACATGATAATGACACCAATGAAAAAAATAGCATATAGCCATTTTTTCTCTTTTTTCATCACTTTTCTTGTATGTTGAATAAATACCCTGAATGGGGGCGGTTCACTAGGTCCACCAGGTACCTTAACAAAGATGATGATAAGCAGAATGGAAATAAGGCAAAAGACGGGAATGGCCCAAAACGGCATGAACCAAACAATCCCGGCAATTACCGCCCCAAGAACTGGGCTAAGCACCTTACCAAGTGTGTTGGCCGTTTCAATAATACCTAATGTACTGCTGACTTCTTCTTCTTTTTTGAACATATCCCCAACTAAAGGCAATACAATTGGAAATGCACCTGCTGCCCCTATTCCTTGCAATGCCCTGCCTGCAAGGATAATCCAATAAGAGTTCTGTATTTTCCATGCAGCAAATCCACATATCACACCACCAATTCCGGCGATGATTAAGCTTGGGATAATGACTTTTTTTCTGCCAATATGGTCTGACAGATATCCAGCTACAGGAATCAGCAATATCGCTAAAATACTGTATACGGTAATGATCATACTCACCTTAAAGGATGATATGCCAAGCTGACGCTCAATGTTCGGCAGCACAGGTATTAGCATACTATTGCCAAGTGTCATCACTAAGGGGATTGAAGAAATAGAGAAAATAGACATTTTTGTTACTTTTATTTTTTTGCTTTTATCTGCAGTGCCTTTTTTTGTTTTCTCCTTTTTGTCCTGTTCATCACTAAAACTGAAAAAGCCTTTTTCCTCATTTATGTGATCCATTTAAATTCTCCTTGATTTAAATAGTGCTGACTAATAATAATATGTACGTGAACATTAGCAATTACACTGAGATTTTTAGGAAATAATTAAAATTTCATCCTATTCGGATTGTGCTAAATAACGGTATAATAAAAGGATAAATAAGCATAAGGAGGACAAAATGAAGGGAGAAATTATCACATTAAGCGTTGGTAAGCCAAAAACCTTTGATTGGAACGGCAAGCAAGTTTCCTCAAGCATTGGCAAAACAATTGTGGACGAATGTTTTTTAACATTTGACAGTTTTACAGGGGATGGCGTCGCAAATGAAGATTTTCATGGCGGCAAAGAAAGAGCAGTATGCTTTTATCCTTATGAGCATTATGCTGCTTGGGAAAAGCAATTTAATGTAAAGCTGGAACCGCCTGTGTTTGGAGAAAATATTTGTGGTACTGGCTGGTTAGAAAAAGATACATATATTGGCGATGTTTTTTCAATTGGAGATGCAATTGTTCAAGTAACACAAGGGAGAATTCCGTGTAATACAATCTCTAAATTCAATCATGTCCCTACTTTTTTGAGTCGAATTGTCGAGACTTGCTACACTGGTTATTTCATGAAGGTGTTAAAGGAAGGGAAAATTGAATCTTCGTCCCAGATCGTGCTGCTTGAGCGTAAACAAGAGGATATTTCTGTTTGGGAGGCAACAAAAGTAATGCTGCTTGACCGTAAGAATAAAGCAGAGGTGGAAAGAATGCTGAAGCTTGAGGATTTAGCAGAGGATTGGACAAGCCGCTTCCAAAAGGCATTGCAAAAATAAAAATTCTTTCTTGACAATCTGGTTCATGTCTTTTATGATGGATATAACATAAATATAAGCGATGACGAAGAGTAGTATCTATTGCTGGAAACTTAAGAGAGCTGATGGTTGGTGTGAATCAGTGTTACACAATAGCGAATGGACTTCTGAGCTTCTAAACCGAAATCTTTTTAAAGGCAGTAGGCTTTAGCGAAATGTCTCATCGTTATAAGAGACCGAAATATGCGCCAACGATTTTTGAGTGCATTATTTCTTAGAGTGAGCTTATTAATTAAGCTAATGAAGGTGGCACCACGGGTTTCTCGTCCTTTTTTATAGGAGAGAAGCCCTTTTTGTGTTCTTTTTTAATAAACATTTTCATAATAAAATCAATGATTAAGAGTAGTAAGCTAATATGTCTGGTGTAGAGAGTCGGTGGCTGGTGAAAACCGATCCAGAGGATTAGCTGAATGGACTTAAGAGTGCTGGTCTGAAACTTTAGTAGGGCTCGCCGGTTTCCACCGTTAAAAGGATAGAATATTATTGTATTCGAAAAGAGAGAGTGTTTACACTCTAACTGAGGTGGTACCGCGGTTTTTTTAATCGTCCTCTACTATGCATTGCTTAATTGCAGTCATAGTAGGGGACTTTTTTATTGCAAACAAACGCCTAATGATATGGAGGAGACGAAATGAAAACGACAGGGAGCCAAATGGTGATCATTGAAAAATTGGAAGGTGATACGTTAACACCAATCAGCATTTACCAAAAATTAAAAGGGGCAAAGAAATTTCTTCTGGAAAGCTCTTTGAAACATGAAGCATCTGGAAGATATTCTATTATTGGCAGTGACCCTGTGTTTGAGTTGATTGGCAATGGAGCTAAAACAACACTTGTAAAAGCAGGCAGTACAGAACTTCTTGAGGAAAAAGCATTAGAGCTTGTAAAAAAACTGCTTCCAATTAAAGATATCGATTTGCCATTTGGACTTCCAATCAATGCTGGAGCGGTCGGATATGTTGGCTATGATAATATTAGGCAATACGAAAATATTGGACCAGAAGCAAGGGATGAACTGCAGCTGCCTGACGTGCATTTAATGTTTTTTGAAGATTTTGTGATTTTTGACCATTTAGAACAATCAGTATACTTAGTGGCGTCTCCTCTTTGTGAGTCAACAACAGAAGCAAGTCTTAAAGCAAGGCTTGAAAAAAGAAAGCAGGAAATTGAAGCATCGTACACAGAAGTGACAGAAGATGTTCACATATCCACCTTTAAAGCGTCCGTTACAAAAGATGAATTTGTCGAAAAGGTTAAAAAGGCTAAGGAATACATCACAGAAGGTGACATATTCCAAGTCGTCCCATCCCAACGGATGTCAGCAGACTTTAAAGGCTCAAGCTTTTCCTACTATAGAAAGCTGCGTGTGAAAAACCAATCACCATACATGTATTATCTTGATTTTGTAGATTACGCAATTGTTGGAAGCTCGCCAGAAAGCTTAATTAAAGCGACTGATGGAACGGTTATCACAAATCCGATTGCCGGAACAAGACCGCGCGGAAAAAGCCTTGAAGAGGATCAAGCACTTGAAGCAGACTTGCTTCAGGATGAGAAGGAATTGGCTGAACATAAAATGCTAGTCGACCTTGCCAGAAATGATGTCGGAAAGGTCAGCCAGTTTGGAAGCATTAATATTGATAAATACATGAAGGTCGAAAAATACAAGCATGTCATGCATATCGTGTCAGAGGTTAGCGGGCAAATCAAGGCTGGTCAGTCAAGTGTTGATGCCCTTGTATCATGTCTTCCGGCAGGAACGGTCTCAGGAGCTCCAAAAATTAGAGCAATGCAAATCATCAATGAGCTTGAAGGAGTCAAAAGGGGAATTTATTCCGGAGCAGTCGGTTATTTCTCGCAAAATGGAAATATGGATTTTGCTCTCGCTATCAGGACGATGGTTATTAAGGATAATAAAGCCTATATACAAGCAGGTGCAGGTATCGTACATGATTCAGTGCCTGAAAAAGAATATGACGAAACCATTCATAAACTAAAAGTATTCTTGGAGGGACTTTCATGATTTTATTAATTGATAATTATGATTCATTTACGTATAACCTGTATCAATATTTAGGAGAATTAGGCGAAGAAGTAAAAGTCGTACGAAATGACGAGCTAACAATAGAAGACATAAGGGCAATGGCTCCAAGGAGTATCGTCCTTTCTCCAGGTCCTGGCCGTCCAGAAAATGCAGGCATTTTAATAGAAGTGATTAAGAATTTGTATCAGGAATTTCCGATTTTAGGAATTTGCCTTGGCCATCAAGGAATTGGCTATGCATTCGGTGCAGAGGTGAAAAAAGCAGACAATATCATGCATGGAAAAACCTCTTACTTAACTAATGTTCATACAAACACCATTTTTACAGAGCTTGCAGAGCCGATTGAAGTGATGCGCTATCATTCCCTTGTTATAAATAAAGACACACTACCAAGTGATTTTGAAATTTTGGCTGTGTCCAATGATGATCAAGAAATCATGGCAATAAAACATAAACACCATCCACTTTACGGATTTCAGTTTCATCCTGAATCAATAGGAACAGATACAGGAAAGCAGCTGCTAGCGAACTTTATTAAAGAAACAAGAAAGGGTGTATTGAAATGAAGCATTATTTACAAAGGGTAATGAATCGAGAGTCGCTGACAGAAGCAGAAATGCTTGAGGTATCCAGAACATTTTTCACCAATAGTGTTACAGACAGTGAACTTGCTGCCTTTATAACAGCGTTGAAGCTTAAAGGAGAAAGTGTTGATGAAATTGTCGGTTTAGTGAAAGCTGTAAGGGAGCAAACTCTGAAATTCAGTCATGTTGCTGGCTGTATTGACAATTGCGGAACTGGCGGAGATGGTTCACACAGCTTTAACATCAGCTCCACATCTGCTTTCGTCCTAGCAGGTGCAGGCATTCCAGTTGCGAAGCATGGCAACAGAAGTGTTTCAAGTAAAACGGGAAGCGCAGATGTACTGGAACACTTAGGAATACATTTAAATGTAACTCCAGAGCAAAATGAGCAGCAGCTGAAGGAAATCGGGATTACCTTCTTGTTCGCACAGCATGTCCAGCCGAAAATGGGCAGAATCATGAAGGTAAGAAGAGAGCTCGGTATTCCAACTATCTTTAATTTAATTGGTCCACTTACAAACCCGATTGAATTAGAAACACAGGTGCTTGGTATTTATCGAAGAGACTTTACAGAGCTGTTCGCTGAAAGCTTAAAGCGATTAGGACGAAAAAGAGCGGTTGTTTTAAATGGCGCTGGCGGCATGGATGAAGCGTCCCTTCAAGGAGACAATGAACTGGTCATCTTAGAAGACGGCAACATCAGAAAAATAAATCTCCACCCAGAAGAGGTTAACCTGTCTGTTTACAGCAATGAAGCGATTCGTGGCGGCGATGCAAAGGAAAACGCAGACATCTTATTGAATGTATTAAAGGGAGAAAAAGGGGCCTATAAGGATACTGTGCTATTAAATGCAGGTATCGGCATTTATGCAGCAGGGAAAGCAGACAATATTGAAGGTGGGATAGAGCTTGCCAGAAACAGCATTGAAAGTGGCGCAGCTTTATCTAAACTAGAGCAGTTAGTAGCAAACAGTTCATTGTATGAGAAAGCAGGGATATGAGATGGCAACTATTTTAGATAAAATCATCGCAAAAAAGGCAGATGTAGTAGAAGATTTAAAACAACAACAAGCGGTACTGCAAAACAGCCCCTTAATTCCAAAAAAATCTTTTATTGAAAAATTAGCAAATGCAGATCAGCTGGCTATTATTGCTGAATTCAAACGAGCCTCACCTTCAAAAGGGGATATTAATATCGGACTTGATCCAAAAGACCAAGGCTTAAAATATGCTCAGTATGGTGCAGACGGGATGTCTGTTTTGACAGACGGACCTTTCTTTAAGGGCAGCTATGAGGATTTAGAAAGAGTCAGCAGTGCTGTATCGATTCCCGTTTTGTGTAAAGATTTCATCATTGACGAAATTCAAATTGACTTTGCAAAGCATCATGGTGCAAGTCTTGTGCTGTTAATTGTAGCAGCCCTTGATGATGATAAGCTCCACTCGCTGTATGAGTATGCTGTAGCAAAGGACTTGGAGGTGCTGATGGAAGTCCATAATGAAGAGGAGCTTGAGAGAGCTCTGCAAACAGACTGCAGCTTAATTGGCGTCAACAACAGAGACTTAAAAACCTTTAACGTTTCCTTGGAAGTGACCGAACGACTTGCCCCAGCGATTAAAGCAGCAGGCAAGTATTTAGTCAGCGAAAGCGGGATTGCGACACAAGCAGATATTGACAGAGTTGTTGCAGCAGGGGCGAATGCTATTCTTGTTGGAGAAACGTTTATGAAAGCATCTAATTTACGGGAAACATTAACGAGCATGAAAGTTAAGCTGTGAGGAAGTGAAAACATGAATGTTAAAATATGCGGAATAAGAGCAGAAGAAGAAGCGCTTTGTGCCGTACAAAACGGTGCAAAGGCAATCGGATTTGTGTTTGCAGACAGCAAGCGGAAAATTGATCCTAAAAATGCCAGAGCCATTATCGACAAGCTTCCTGAAGATGTTTGGAAGGTTGGTGTGTTTGTAAATGAAACAAAGGAAAGAATCGAAGAAATCGTCCGAATTTCAGGCATCAATGTAATTCAGCTGCACGGAGATGAATCAAGTGAATTCGCAGCATCCTTCCAACTACCAGTGATTAAGGCGTTTAGCATAAAAGGAGCAGAAGACTTAGCAGCAATCGCCGATTTCCAGTCCGATTATATTCTGTTAGATAGTGCGCGTGAACGTTACTTTGGCGGAAATGGCAAAGTATTTGACTGGAATATCGTGAAGGATTATGACTTTAAGGGAAAAAAAGTCATTCTTGCAGGTGGCTTAAACAAGGAAAATGTTCGTTCAGCAAGCAATATGGTTAACCCATTTATGCTTGATGTATCAAGTGGTGTCGAAACAGACGGGAAAAAGGATTTACGGAAGATCGAGTCATTTTTAGGAGAAGCGATTCCTACATACTAAATAAGGAGGCAGCACATCATGACAGTAAACTATTCATTTCCAGACAAAACAGGACATTTCGGAATCTACGGGGGAAGATATGTTCCAGAAACATTGATGACAGCAGTAGTTGAGCTAGAAAATGCCTATATCGAGGCAAAAAAGGACCCAGCCTTTCAAGAGGAATTAGACTATTTATTGAAGGACTATGTTGGCAGAGAAACACCGCTTTATTATGCAAAAAGACTAACGAAGCATTTAAACGGTGCGAAAATTTACTTGAAAAGAGAAGATTTAAATCACACAGGTGCACATAAAATCAACAACGCAATTGGCCAGGCCCTACTGGCAAAAAGAATGGGCAAAACAAAGGTAGTTGCCGAAACTGGAGCTGGTCAGCACGGAGTTGCTACAGCGACAGCTTGTGCATTACTTGGATTAGAATGCACGATCTTTATGGGCGAAGAGGATATCAGAAGGCAAAAGCTGAACGTATTCCGAATGGAAATGCTTGGTGCAAAGGTGGAAAGTGTTACCTCAGGAAGTGCTACCTTGAAGGATGCATGTAATGAGGCATTACGCTACTGGGTGACAAATGTGATGGATACACACTATATTCTTGGTTCTGTTATGGGACCACATCCATTTCCAATGATGGTTCGCGATTTCCAAAGTGTGATCGGAACAGAGACGAAGGCACAGTTCCTTGAAAAGGAAGGAAGATTACCAGAAGCAGTCATTGCTTGTATCGGCGGCGGCAGCAATGCAATGGGAATGTTCTATCCATTCATTAAGGACGAGGAAGTAGCTCTTTATGGCGTCGAAGCATCAGGACACGGTCTGCATACAGATAAACATGCTGCATCATTAACAAAAGGGAAACCGGGCGTATTGCATGGCTCCTATATGTACCTGTTACAGGATGAAGATGGACAAATTCAAGAGGCACATAGCATTTCCGCTGGCCTTGATTATCCTGGAGTTGGTCCAGAGCACAGCTATTTAAACGATATTGGCAGAGTGAACTATGAATCAGTTACAGATGATGAAGCTTTTGAAGCATTGCAGCTGCTATGTCGTCTTGAAGGAATTATTCCTGCATTAGAAAGCTCTCATGCAATCGCCTATTGCTTAAAGCATGCTCCAAAAATGAAAGAGTCAGAAGCGATTGTTGTTTGTCTATCAGGTAGAGGAGATAAGGATGTTAATACAGTAATGGAAAGAATGGGAGTGACTAGTAATGACGACAATTGCTGAACGTTTTGACGAAGTGAAAAGAAATGGCGACAAAGCCTTTGTTCCATATATTATGGCAGGCGACGGTGGCTTGGAAACATTAGAGGAAAAAATTAAATTTCTTGAAAATGCCGGAGCAACAGCAATTGAGCTTGGCATCCCATTTTCCGACCCTGTTGCAGATGGACCAATCATCCAAGCTGCCGGAATTCGTGCACTTCAAGCAGGAACAACATTAAAAAAAGTATTTGATACTTTAGCCTCCTTTCGTGAGACGACAACAATTCCGATTGTTTTTATGACCTATTTAAATCCAATTTTGGCTTATGGCATCGAGGCATTTTTTGCATCATGTGAGAAATCTGGCGTAAACGGATTAATTGTCCCTGATATGCCGATTGAAGAAGAGGGATTACTACTGTCCTCTGCCCAAAAGCATCAAGTCGAAATTATTCGCCTCGTCACATTGACTAGTTCAATTGATAGAATTGCGGAGATTGCCAAAAAAGGAAACGGTTTTTTATATGCGGTTACTGTAACAGGAATAACTGGCTCGCGCACAGTATTCCAATCGCAATTAGGTGAACATTTGCATAAGGTGAAAGAAGTAAGTCCCATTCCTGTATTGGCAGGCTTCGGCATCTCCACACCTGAGCATGTTAAGGAAATGACTAAGCATTGTGATGGCGTTATTGTCGGCAGCAAAATTGTCGAGCTGTTTCATAGCAATGAATTAGATGAAATCAAAAGCTTAATAGCAGCAAGCAAGAAGGTATCCGTTTAGGATTATCCTCTGCAATTTTTAGAAAATAAAACTGGTGGATATACTGTCTGCCAGTTTTATTTGTTTGAAGAGAATATTTCCTTTTGACGATTATTTTGTTTATTAGTGATAAACCAATGGCGTAAAATAATATTAATAAAATAGGATGGAGGAAATGTATGATTGCGATTGTTTTTCTTACCTTAGTTATTTTATTGATTCCATTTATGTTTCTTTCAAAAAATTCCAAAAAACAAACAATAGAACGTAAAAGCCTGCTCTTTTTAGGCTACATCATTTGTGCTGCACCTATGATTTATGTCGTTATAGATGATAGGATAAATGATTACGAAGATGCTAATATTGGGTTGGGACTGGGGATATTTTTGACATGGGGCCTTACAGCCTGCGTTTATTTAGGATGGTGCATTTTTTCTGTTATAAAAGCAATCCGTAAAGCTAATAAATAGATTTTTGAGTTGGACTTCTTTTGGAGCCAATGAATAATGGTGATTTTGTCATTGGCGAGAAGAACATAAGAATGAATGAAAGGCTCAAGTGTACTTGTAGCAAGTGTTTAAACAACAAAACGATATGAGGCAAGAAATATAACGAAATAAACGTGAGTAATAAATAATTTCATCTCACAATTGAAAGAGTAGGGCTTGAAAGTATACATACAATATAGCTTTAAAAGTAGTTCGTTTCATTGCGCTTACCCCACTCGTTTTCCGCGGCGAAAGCTTGAGACTCCTTCGCTTCCCCCCTTCGGAGTCTTTAGCCTTTCCTCTATTTCTAAGCAGGAGACGAGTGGCCACGGCTCCATTCCACTGAGATTTTCAACTATTGTATGCAAACAATAAACACCATATAAAAACATCCGAACTATTAGCCTTATTGTTTATTAAAATTGGTTAGCTGTATCCTGAACCTAACTACTTATATTCAAAACACTTTTAATATGTATGTAAAAGATAGGAAAAACAGTTGCGATAACTAATGGTATTAGTTATCATATTAATTATATTAGTTTTAACGATGAGAGGAGCAAAATGATGAAAATAACAAAAATTGGTAATGTTTATCAACTTTCCTTTATGCCCCGGTTCTTTCCTGTTAATTGTTATTTTGTTGAAGAAAAGGAAGGCTTGACCTTGATTGATTGTGCTTTACCGTACAGCAGTAAACATATTCTTGCAGCTGCTAAGAAAGTAAATAAACCTATTACTCGGATTGTGCTGACACATGCCCATGATGACCATGTTGGATCATTGGACGCACTAAAGGAAGCATTACCACATGCTCCTGTCTATATTTCTAGACGAGATTCTCGCCTTCTAAAAGGGGATACTGGACTTGAATCAGGGGAGCCTGATACTCCTATTCGCGGGGGAGTACCTAAAAAGATAATAACGAAGCCGGATATATTGTTAGAGGACGGCGATGAAATAGGAGCTTTGCTGACCATTTCGACTCCTGGACACACTCCAGGTTCATTATCCTTTTTCGATAAAAGCAGCAGAGCAATAATTACAGGCGACGCCTTGCAAACACGAGGAGGAGTAGCTGTTGCGGGTCAACTAAATCCGCTATTTCCATTTCCCGCATTTGCGACATGGAATAAGGAGCTTGCTTTAAACAGTGCAAACAAACTGCTGGAATTATCTCCTTATGTCCTTGCTGTCGGCCATGGTAAGATGATTACAGACCCAGCTGGTCTTATGAAAAAGGCAATAGAACGCAGTCAAAAATAAAGAGAAGCTCGAAAGGAAGTTCCGATATGTCGCCGAGACCTGGACTCGATTTACAAACGATTTTAAAAACTGCTACAAAACTCGCTGATACAAATGGTCTTGAAGCAGTTACTTTAGCTACATTAGCTAAAACGCTGCAAGTTAAATCACCGTCCCTATATAATCATGTAAAAGGATTACAAGTATTAAAAATTGAAATGGCAAAATACGGCTATCGGCAGCTGAATGACCAATTAGCTGAAGCTGCCATTGGCCGCTCGCAAGATGCTGCTGTTCATCATCTCGGCAAGACGTATGTAAGCTTTGTCCGCAGTCACCCTGGGCTATATGAGGCAATGCTTCGTGCACCTCGTGCAGCAGATGAGGAGCTCGAAGCAATTCAAAGCAGAAGTATTCAAATCGTCCTTCAGGTGATGAACGAATACAAGCTTGGCGAGGAAGAAACCCTGCATGCTGTCAGGGGATTAAGAAGTATTCTGCATGGTTTCGCTTCACTCGAACAAAACGGGGAATTTGGTTTGCCATTAAAGCTGGATATAAGCTTAGAGCTGGCGTTAAATGCTTATCTTGCAGGAATTAAAGCATTAAATATATAGTAATAGTTCTTTATGTGGAAGCTGATTGGTTGACTAAATTGGCTATATAAATAAATGGTTTGCTTGTATTTTTAGTAAGTATTTATTTGTACAGTTAGCCTGGCTGTTAGTTATTTTATTATTATTTAGTCCTGATTTTTCCATGTTAGTCTAATTAATCAATAATCAATTAAGCTCCATCTGTTATAACCTCTATTTCACACACATCTAGTGGCCGTCATTGTGATAATGACAGGATATATGGTCACTGGATGCATTTGGTTTCATCCTATGGGGTAAAGTACCTTCAAAATGTTAAAATTACACAAATAAATAGACTATAATCGTAATAAAAACCTTTCATTTGACAGGAGCATAGGATTATACTAAATTAATAATGAATTATTAATTCATTATTAAGAGGTGTTTATTATTCAAGCAAAAAAAGAGGAAGTAAAAAAACAAATGGAAGCTGCGGCATTGAAAGTTTTTTTTGAAAAAGGATTTTCAAAGGCGAAAATGAGTGATATTGCAGAAGAAATTAATATTTCAGTTGGCAATATATATACGTATTTTAAAAACAAAAATGAGCTGTTTTATACAGTAATTCCAGCGTCTTTAGTAGATTATTTGCAAAAAATATTAGTGGAAAGCATACATATCGTAAATCAGAACTTTTTGGACGATACGAATGAAAAAGAGGCTGCAATTTATCAAGAACAAATCCATCTATTAACAGAATATCATATGCAAATTGTCATTATTTTTGAAAAAAGTCATGGTACTATTTACAGCAATGCCAAAAACGAACTAATAGATTTAATGATCGCAACAAAAAAGCCGTACATGAAGGACACCTACCAAAAATCCGATATTAACAAGGAAGAAAATATGATTTTATTAAACATTCTTGCTAATAGCTTCGTCGATATGATATTGGATTTACTAAAGCGTGAGATGAGCGTAGAAAGCAGAAAACGAATTTTTGAGATGCTTAGTATTTACCGACTGCATGGAGTGAAAAGCTTAAATCAATAGCAAGTGATTCACCGATATACGTCCAAATTGTATAAAGGTGCTATCGCTTTTTTTTACCATCAAAAATGAATTGTTTATTCATTATTATATGTAAGGAGGACAATTTTTCATGAAGACAGGTTACGCATTAAAGAATTGCCAGGTGATATATGGGGATATGCGAAAAAAAGCGGATACAAATATGACTATTTTAATTAATGAACAAGGGCTAATTCTGGATATCGGAAAATCAAACGATCTTTCAGTGCCAAGTAATTATGAAACGGTGGATATTTCAGGGAAATATGTAATGCCGGGCCTTATCAATGCCCATGTCCATCTTTTTGCGGACGGTAAACCTTTTTCATTGTCTGTAAGGGAAGGAGTGCTGAATTTTGCGTATCATCATATCTTGGATACGAAAATTGGCAGAAGTGTATTAAAGAAACGAATGAAAAAAAACGCCATAACTGCACTTCACGCTGGTGTAACAACGATGCGCAGTGTTGGAGAATTTTTTTATCAGGATGTGCAGTTAAGGGATGAAATAAAGGCAAACGAGTTTGTTGGACCAAATCTGCTTGTATCGGGATATTTTCTGAGTGTGACAGGCGGACACGGGGCACCTTATTTGGCTTTAGTCGGTGACTCTCCTTGGGAAGCACGCAAAAATGTCAGAATAAATGTCAAAAACGGAGTAGACTTAATCAAAATTTGTGTCACTGGCGGGGTTACTGATGCAAAAATGGTTGGTGAAGCTGGCCGTTTACAGATGACAGAGGAAGAGGTTGCTGCCATTTGTAAGGAAGCACATAAACTCGGCATGCTTGTTGCAGCACATGTAGAAAGCACAGAGGGAGTAAGAATTGCTCTTCGAGGTGGAGTAGATACGATTGAACATGGTGCAGAGATGGATGAAGAAATTATCACATTATATAAAAAAAATCCTAACGCATTAAAGGGCTACACGGCATTAATACCTACCCTGCAGGCAGGTTATCCTAGTGCAAAATTAGACAGAAGTCTTACAAAGGTGAGTGAAACAGTGAAGGAAAACTCCCGACTTGTCTATGATTCCATGCTGAAAGGAGTACAGCAGGCGGTAAAATATGATATTAAAATGGGGATCGGAACAGATGCAGCCATGCCATTTGTGACCCACTATGATATTTGGCGGGAATTAGACCACCTTATGAGACAAACAAACCTGAACCCAATCCAACTGATTGAAAAAGTTACAAAAGTAAATGCAGAAATTTTAGGAATCGATGACCTAACAGGGACAATAGAGCTTGGAAAACAAGCAGATTTAATCGTGCTAGACCAAAATCCGTTAGACAATCTAAAAGCATTGGCGGATATTTCAATGGTTATGGTTAAAGGTAATCTTATTAAAGCACCAGCTGTTAAAAAAATGAAGGAAGTGGATGAGCTGCTTGATTTAGTTTGGTAGATTGGAAGATTGATAGAGAAAAAATAATGAAAAACACTTGCCAATTCAATGGCCGAAAAGTGTTTTTCATTTATTTACGTTGAATAAAATATGGACCACAGTTTGTTTCATGTGTCATGATAATAGTCCATTCGTTATTCCAATCCATTACATACATGTCATTATAATACATATCATCTTCTATATAAGGTAGGTCCTTTATTGTAAGTGTGTCTGCATGCTCATATAGGTAAGCATCATCAATAAACTGATAAAATATTGTACATTTATGCTTGTCTTGCTGAAGAAATGCTGATACTGCATCATCTTGCTTAAGACATTTTACCTTTTCCCAAGAGCATAAATGCCACAGAAAATCATTCATCCAAATCTCCTGTTGTTCTTTAAAGGAAAGATGGCTTGCAAAACATTCACGCCATCTACCACGCAAGTATGTACCCCACTTCGGAATTTCCAGTTGCTTTAATTATGTCTTTTCCATAATAATAAGCTTCCTTTCTAGCTGATTTTAAACAATATTCATTTTTGGAACCTCCTATTGATCATTATCCCTATTTTTATAAAGAGTATATTCATTTCGATAAAGCACGCCATTTTTTATTATTTTCTTATTTCTTCAATCATCAAGTGATGTAATTAGTGAAGAATTGTAAGAGCTAGAAGGAATAGCATGCCTTTGTGTTGAATGTGTATATCGATAAGAAAAGCAATAATCTGTTTTGCTAAATATTCTACTAGGAGCTGAAATAATGTTCAATCAAAACAAAATGATTCCCACACAAGGAACAGAAGTAGAAGTAGATAATATTTATACTATTTTACCTCCACCTGGAACAATTATCGGTGAGGCAACAGAAGCAGAAATGGAAAAAGCAGCAGAGCTAGAAATTAAGCATATGGCCTTCGTTCGCTTGCAAGACATGAACATACAATTTGATGGTACATCTTATAAAGAGCTATTAAAGGATTTTCAAGAATTTGAAGCAGAGACAACTGCTTTTTGGAGAGATATTGCAAGAAGGTTAGCTGTTCCGTATGAGTGGCCAATCAGAATTGACCATGCGAATGGACCGATTTATCTTGGCGAGCATGATATATACGTGGAAGAGGAAGAAGAGACAGAAGATTGATTGCTACCTTCATGAGTCTATTAAGAGGCTGGTACATAAGTAAGTGAATCTGTATAAAAACCGAACTACTTAATCAATCAATGTTTAAATAGTTCGGTTTTTTTTGTGTTTTTTAGTTTTAATACACTGATTAGAAAACTTAGTGGAATGGAGCGGAGGTCACTCGACTCCTGCGGGAAATAGAGGAAAGGCTGAGACCCCGCAGGCGATGAAGTGACCCCAAAAAGTTGGACAGTATTTTTGTTAAGCTGCTGTCTGGGTAAGAGTCCGATACTGGATCGGGCTCTTACCTTTTAATTTGGTTTTGATTCTAATGTTATTGTAGTAATGAATATA
>NZ_RZTZ01000030.1 GCF_004005475.1 Niallia taxi
CCATATTCGCTGCTTAATTCTTTAACCGGGCTGCCGGAATGATACAAATCCACAATCGTTTTCTTAAAATCATCGTTATATTTTTTGCCTGCAGGTTTACGTTCCAATTCGGACACATCCTCTCAAAATAATTGTAAGGACTTAATTAAATTGTGTCCATGAAACTATACTAACTCCAATATCTATGATAAAAGACACCGTTAGTTTAAAATTTATTAATTACGGAGGAGAAATTATGAATAAAAGATATGTGTAAGGTAAAAATATAATTGAATCAAAAAAGGAGGGATAGTAATGTCACAGGAACAATTTCAAGCCTGTATTGATGAATGTTTAGCTTGTATGAAGGTATGTAATCATTGTTATGACGCTTGTCTCAAAGAGGGAGATAGCCACCATATGGCGGATTGCATTCGGTTAGATCGAGAATGTGCCGATATGTGTGCCTTTGCTGCTGGAGCAATGTCTCGAAATAGTCAATTTGCTCATCAAATTTGTCAACTATGTGCTGAGATATGTGAAGCATGTGGAAACGAGTGTAAAAAACACGATCATGCTCATTGTAAAGAATGTGCAGAAGCTTGTTTCAAATGTGCAGATGTATGTCGTAAGATGGCTAGCTAATATCTTATTAAGGTACCGTTTTCTAAGACAAAAGTCCCTTTGGAGCATCCATAGGGACTTTATGTTTGACATCTACATTAATTGAACAAATTCCAAAGGGAATTAAAAGTTTCGTTCTCTACCATTATATATATACCTAATCCAACAAATACAATGGGGATAATCCATCTTCCATATTTCTCTAGAATTTCAGATACATGTCTGAAAGCTGCTAAACGATAACCTAAGAAACACCAGATAGCAACCATTAAGAGGAAGATAATAACTGTAACAACCAATTCACTTATATTTAAGGTTGAAAAATAAGGTACATAGATCCCAATATTATCCCCACCATTAGCAAATGTGATGAAGGCAATACTCATAAAGAGTTTATTAAATTTTCCTGAGTTCAAACTAGATAAGATAGCACCTTCATCTTCATCTTCGCCCTTTATAAATAACTTAATCCCTAAAAAGATTGGAATTAAACCAAGCAAACCAACCCATTGCTTAGGAATTAGCATAACGCCAAAAGTCCCTAAAAGACTGATCAAAACTAACAAGGAAAAACCTAAATATTGACCAATGACTATTTCTCTAGGGTTGATTAGATTATTTTTTGTTTTCATATTAACCTTTCTACCGTCACTCGTTTTAGCGTGTGTCTTTGCCTGAGAAAACAGCAGCATTAAAACAAAAATGTCATCAATATTGGTTACTATGAATGCCCCAATTGCAGATATAAAGGTTAAAGCCATTTTTATCAACTCCACTAGCATTTCATTTAAATATTAGTATATACGTTTGAATATTATTAAAAGTTTACCCAATATATTAAATCTTAAACAAATTACCCATTTTCGTTTTTAATATTGAACAAAATATTGCCTTTGATTAGTGTACATGAAAAGATAACTGATCCAATATCAAGTGAGAAGCAAAATACAGTAAAATTCCAACAAAAAAGAAAAGAAAAGAATAATTGGTCGATCTTCAGTCTCACTTACAACAGGTAACAACTCAACCGTAGCTATGTATAGAAATATGCCTGATGTAATGGAAAGAGCTATAGCAAGGATATTGCTATCTACCTTGAAAAATTGTGTGCAAGACAAGGCAGCAAACGCATCCAATATCGTTGATATAGCCAATAAGAAAGATTCTCCGATTGACTTCTTCTTGCTTTTTAAGCTTGCAAATACGATTGAAGCAATCGCCATTCCAGCGCTCATGGCCATTAAGCCATTTAAGCCTCTCCTAGACCAATTTTTTAAAGGAAGATCACAAGACCATCCAAGACATTAGCGAAAGCCGCAGCTTAAACGTAGAACAATATGTCCATTGATTCCCCCCACTTCATTAAGTTTAAAATTCAACCTGCACTTATGAAAAGTGCAGGTACGCCTACATTCACATTATTGTTTTTTATTCAGCATGTGAATGGCATGTCCCATAACACCTTCAGCAGCCTCCATTAAAGGCTCTGGCAATGTAGGATGAGCATGTATGGTAAGACTAAGATCTTCGGCTGTTGCCCCAGACTCAATCGCTAAAACGGCTTCAGCAATAAGCGATGATACTTCCGGCCCTACCATCTGTACGCCTAACACCCTTTTCGTAGTCTTTTCAGCTACAACCTGTACAAAGCCATCTGCATCCGAAATAGATAATGCTCTGCCATTCGCTTGGAATGGAAAGCGACTAGAAACCGTTTCGAATCCTTGTTCTTTCGCTTCTTTCTCCGTTAAACCTGTATAGGCTACTTCAGGATCACTGAAAATAACAAAAGGCATGGCTTGAAAATCAATCACACTTTTTAGCCCGCTAATCACTTCTGCAGCTATCTTTCCTTCATAACTAGCTTTATGGGCAAGGAGGTATCCACCAGCACAGTCCCCTATTGCATAAACATGCTCAACATTTGTTTGACATTTGTCATTTATCTTAATAAACCCGCGTTTGTCTAATTCTACTCCGATATTTTCCAAGCCAATTTTTCCTGTGTTCGGTTTTCTTCCTATAGAAACTAAGCAATAATCACCTTTAATAATCTCTTCTTCTCCATTCACCTGAACATGAACGTTTACTTCATCACCTGTATTTTCTCCGCTTTGGACTAAAGCATTCGTTATAACTGTGATACCAAGTTCCTTTAAATGCCGTTTTACTACATTTGTAAGCAACGGGTCTGTACCTGGAAGAATTGTATCCGATCCTTCTAGGATGGTCACTTTTGCCCCGAACTTAGCATAAGCAGTACCCAATTCCAAACCGATATAACCACCACCTACCACAACTAAATGCTTTGGTACTTCCTGCAACATCAATGCCTCCGTTGAAGAGATGATTCTTTTTTTATCAAATGGCATATTTTTTAATTCGAAGGGCAAAGACCCTATCGCAAGGATTAAATCTTTATAAGAATACATTTGTTCTTCGTTACCCATTCTGATTTTAACAGTATGGGATTTATTGAGATAAGCTTCTCCACTGATGACCTCCACACCATTTCCTTTCAGTAAGGTCCGGACCCCATTCGTTAGTTTATTCACTATACCGTCCTTCCACTTCACCACTTCCGTCATATCTACTTCAACTTCCCCAGAAACCTTTATTCCCATTGAGTTTGCATGTTTTATGTGCTTTACTCGTTCAGAAGCACTAATAAGAGCCTTTGAAGGTATACACCCACGGTTAAGGCAAACCCCTCCTAATTCTGCTTTATCCACCAAAACCACTTTTTTCCCCAACTGAGCAGCGCGTATGGCTGCCACATAACCTCCTGAGCCTGCGCCTATAACTAACAAATCCAGATCCTTTTTTACTTCAGCAGTCATTTCAGTTTCCTCCTGTTTTCCTAATGAATTAAAAGAATTATTTTTAATTAAGAATGAAATTGCTTTTGTTCCATATGTAGACCTGTATGTAATATAAAAACTGATGTTTTACTTATACCCAATCTTTTCATTTTTAATTAGAATGGATTTAGAATTTATAATAAATGCAATTATTTTTAGAAAAGGGCTTTCCAATCAGTCTGGAAAGCCCTTTTCCTTTATTCTTTCACTTTCATGAGTCGCATACCATTTAGTGCTACCAGTAGAGTTGCCCCCATATCTGAAAGAATAGCAATCCAAAGCGTTAACCAACCTGGGATGACCAATAATAAGGCAATTAATTTAATAGCGATTGCAAAGGTAATGTTAGCCTTGATTATATTTAGCGCTTTTCGACTAAGTTTCACAGTGAATGGAAGTTTTCTTAAATCGTCTCCCATTAATGCAACGTCTGCTGTTTCCAGTGCTGTATCTGTACCAGCTCCACCCATAGCTATCCCAACAGTAGAAGCTGCCAACGCAGGGGCATCATTGACACCATCTCCAACCATTGCTACGTTACCGTACTGGGATCTTAATTGTTTAATATAGTCTAATTTATCCTGTGGCATCAATTCTGCCTGAATATCTGATACTCCCACATGGCCGCCTATTGCATTCGCAGTACCTTTGTTATCACCTGTAAGCATAATTGTTTTTTTGATGCCAAGTTGATGTAGCTTTTGAATGACTTCCTTACTTGATTCACGTACTTCATCAGCTACCGCAATAACAGCAAGCATTTCTTTTTCAGTTCCAACTACCATAGCAGTTTTACCTTGGTTTTGAAGAGTCGTTACATTTTTCTCTAAGTTCTTATCGAAATTAGTAGTTGCTAATTCTTTAAAGAGTTTTGGACTTCCAATATAATAAGTATTCCCATTTACAATACCTTTTATACCCTTACCTGTAATAGAAGAGAAATCCTCTACCAGTACGTCTGAATAAGTAATGTTCTCCTCTTCTGCTTTTTTCATAATGGCCGATGCAAGAGGATGCTGAGAACGATACTCTAACGCAGTAATGATGGATAGTAATTCTTTTTCATTTACATGCTTGTTCAACACATTAAAATCAGTTACAACTGGGACACCTTTTGTTAACGTACCCGTTTTATCGAATGCAATGGCCTTTAAAGAACCCATTTCTTCTAAATAAACTCCGCCTTTTATCAGGACACCTTTTTTCGCTGCATTCCCAATCGCTGAAACAATGGAAATCGGAGTAGAAATGACTAACGCGCAAGGGCAACCAACGACAAGAACAGCTAAGCCTTGATAAATCCATGTTTCCCAACTGCCACCAAAGAATATAGGAGGGATTACAGCAACTAATGCTGCAATGATCATAATAATTGGCGTATAATATTTCGCGAATTTCTCAACAAAGGCTTGAGATGGAGCGCGTTCTCCCTGTGCCTCCTCTACAAGGTGAATAATTTTAGAAATGGTTGTATCTTCAACCAGTTTAGTTATTTTCACCTCGAGTAAACCTTCTTCATTTAGCGTACCAGCAAATACTTCATCATCAACCGTTTTCTCAACCGGCACTGACTCACCTGTAATAGCTGCTTGATTGACGGCAGAATAGCCACTTACGACTACACCATCCATGGCAATCTTTTGACCAGGTTTTACGATCATGATATCCCCAACGGTAATATCATCGACATGGATCATCATTTCTTGTCCATTCCGTCTAACGAGTGCTTCTTTTGGCGCGATGTCCATTAATGAACGAATCGATTGTCTTGCTTTATCCATAGAGAATCGCTCAAGAGCTTCACTGATTGCAAAGAGAATAACAACAATGGAAACTTCTGCCCATTCTCCAATAATGGCACCACCTATAACAGCCACTGTCATTAGGGTTTTCATGTCAAATTCAAAGCGAACTAAGTTTTGCAAACCGACTTTAAAGAGCGATAATCCTCCTATCAACATGGACGCTACAAATAATATTGTAGTAACAATGTTCTCATCCCCATTCACAAACGAGGAAAGGTAACCAAAGACAATCAATAAGGAAGCATAGAGTAAGGTACTGTACTTTTTATAGAATGGCACTTTTTCTTCTTTCTTAACCTCTTGTGAAGCTTGTCGGACAGATTTTTCAGGGGCTATTTTAAGATTCTCAAATGCACCGGCTTTTTCTAATTCTTCAATCGTTGCATTTCCGTAAACATCAATTTTGGAAGCCCCAAAATTAACTTTAGCTTCCTCTACTCCAGGAAGTTGTTTTACATTTTTCTCAAACTTCCCTGCGCAGTTTGCGCAAGAAAAACCTTCAACTCGGTATACATTCTTGTTCTCGATAACCACTTGTGCTTGCCTTCTTGGTTTTTCAGGGGCCACTTTAAGATTTTCAAACGCTCCGGCTTTCTCCAATTCTTCAATCGTTGCATTTCCGTAAACATCAATTTTGGAAGCCCCAAAATTAACTTTAGCTTCCTGTACTCCAGGAAGTTGTTTTACATTTTTCTCAAACTTCCCTGCGCAGTTTGCGCAAGAAAAACCTTCAACTCGGTATACATTCTTGTTCTCGATAACCACTTGTGCTTGCCTTCTTGGTTTTTCAGGGGCCACTTTAAGATTTTCAAACGCTCCGGCTTTCTCCAATTCTTCAATCGTTGCATTTCCGTAAACATCAATTTTGGAAGCCCCAAAATTAACTTTAGCTTCCTGTACTCCAGGAAGTTTTTTAACATTTTTCTCAAACTTCCCTGCACAATTTGCACATGAAAACCCATCTACACGGTATACGGTTTTATCCTGTTCTAATTGTTTTGCTGATTCACTCAACTTCAACTACCTCCTTATGATGCGTAAAGGCTACTAGTATTAGCTGCTTTACATGTTCATCATCTAATGAATAAAAGACTAGCTTGCCTTCTTTGCGATATTTAGCTAGACCAATATTTTTCAGCAATCTTAAATGATGGGATGCTGTAGCAGTCGTAGATCCCACAATGTTCGCTACATCGCAAACACATAATTCGTCCTCTAAGGACAGAGCATAAGCAATTTTAATCCTTGTATCATCTGACAGGGCCTTAAATACTTTAGCTACTTCTAAAGGATTTTGTTCAATAAGCTTGTTTTTAGTTCTAACCACTTTCTCCTCATCGATACACGTGACCTCACATACATCTTTAGTCAAATTTCCACCCCTCAATATTCAAATGTTTATTTGATTATTATATTATGTTTTATTATTCTATACCAACACAAACAAATAGTCAAATGATTATTTGATTAAAACGAAAATTTCATGCTATTTATATTGTCTTTCAACACTAATTATCTCCTACATCCATTAGGATAAAAAATAACCCTGATTTTTCTTCTTAGCGTAGAAAAATCAGGGTTTTAACTACCAAAAAATATATTAATGTATAAATGCGTTTTGCCGGCAGGACCCCTTCTAAGTAAAGATAAATGGTGAATGTTGTCTGTACCACATATTGTGATGTTTATTTTAACATGGAAAGTATAGTTTTGCTCCTTACGAATTTTCCATTATAAAAACACCCAATAGCAATTTCACGTAAAAATATATCCGATATCCCCAATATTCTTACTTTAGGACTTTTTTTATTCTAGTTTAGCCTCTCTGTAAGTACTAATAATAAGTAATATAGCCCCACTAACTAAAAATATGTCAGCCGTATTAAAAATTGGGTAATTAATTAATCTGAAATCGAACATATCTGTGACTTCCCTAAAGATCAACCTGTCTATTACATTACCCAAAGCACCTCCGATAAATAAACCAAACGCTATACGAGTTAACTTATCTGTAACTTTCCGAGAATACACGAGAAAGCCTATTATAGCTATGAATGCAATGGCAATTAAGAAGCCTGTTTGACCAGAAAATATTCCCCAAGCAGCACCGGAATTGCGATGAGATGTTAAATAAAAAACCTTATCAATTAAAGGAATGGATTGGCCATAATCCATAGTATTCCGTACCGAGTATTTTGCAAGCTGATCTACTGCAACTACAATAAGAATAATCCAATACACTATTTATCACCTCGAATACAAGAAAAAATTTGTTTGAATAAATGAACAATCAATATAAAAAAACACAAGGAAAATGATGATTTAACAGCATTTGTAAGGTTTTTATAACATTCATATATATGTTTGAATGTTATATATCATAGATTAATGCTTATAAGAATAAAAGTCAATATTCAAATATATATTTGAATTTGAAGAATCCGTTAGAATAAAAAATACATTTTTGTTAATCAGTAGCATCTTCTTTTTTATTGACTTTGAACTCTCTAACTGATTCTAACAAACTGTCTGAATTTCTTTCTCCTAACTCTTCAAGAAAGTCAATGAATTCACCTTCTCCATTTTCATCACTAAAATCGTTCATTAAATCATGAAGTTCCCATTCAATAGTCTCTAACTCTTGAGTTGAGCAGGTGTTTAAAAAATCATCGTATCGTATATATCATCACGAAGCTTGTTATAAATCTCCCATCATGAGTCTTTTTCCTACCATCTTGAATCTCTTCGGTTCATCATCCATCGAATCTTATCAATACCTAACATTTAGAACACTCCTTCATTATGTTAAGGACATCCTTTTTTCTCTTGTAACAGGCACTTCAAATGGAAGTTTGGGTGGTTTACGGTTTAGATCAATTCGATATTTGCCGAACCGATTGACATGTGCCGTAACATATAAGGGCTTAAATAGGAAATCAACTCTTCATCATAATCATTTCCTTCTTGCATGTAGTCATGGAGAATACGAGATAAAGAGAACACATTATAAAAGATGAGGCAATTGGCCACTAGGTGGTTATATTTAATAACCTTGCGCTGTTTTTCACGGTCATTTTCAGCGATAATCCCTTCACCACCAAAGAAGATCCACTTGGTAAACCCATTAAAGGCTTCACTTTTATTGGTAGCTGCTTGAATAGTTCCTCTCAGTTCCTCGTCAGCCATATATTTTAATAAAAACATCGTTCGTATCACTCTTCCAAGCTCACGAAACGCCTGATACAGCTTATTCTTTTTGCTGTATGTTCCTAATTTATTGAGAATGGTAGATGGAGTAATTTTACCTGACTGGATGGACATAGCAACTCTAATCATGTCTGGGTAATGAGTCTCAATGAGCTCCCAATCGATTTCTGCTGAAAAAAGTTCATCAATATGCTCATACACCTCTTCTTTACAGGGACGGTATAATTTTAAATCTTTCCAATTACGTATCCTAGGCATCAGCTGAATTCCTAATAAAGAAGAAAGCCCAAAGACTGTAGTACTCTGCCCTTGAGTATCTGAATGGAGAATTTCAGGTTGAATTTCGGCTTTATCATTAATCAAAATGTCTAAAATATGGATACCTTCCCATACTCCACAAGGAATAAAATTACTGAATAAAGCAATATAGGTATCGGAAACATGATAATAGCCAATCCCGCCATATCCTCCATAACGAATATGGTTTTCGGATAGAAGATTTTGCTCATATAAATCCCATTTGGTTCCGTCGGCTGAGGCCCTCTTTCCATCACCCCAATATTTTGGAAGATCTTAATTGGTTATAGGCATTAATGATATATTGAATCGCTTTGTCTAAGTTTTCAATAGTTACATGACGTTGATTAATCCATGCAATTTGTTTTCTGTCTAGACTACCTGATCGAGCTGTTTGAGTGGGTCCTAAATTACATCCATAGCAAAAGGCATTGGTTATGTATCGTTCAACGGCATTCCTCATGTCCTGAAATGGGGCCAAAAAAACGTGTCCAATTTAACCAGTATTCAGTATTAGCCAACATATCCAGGACATTAATCGGCTCCAAACTTTCAGCTATATATTCTTCCAGTTTCTTTAAGCCTGGGGGAACTTTTTTCTTCTTTAACTTTCCAATCACCACTTCGCTGTTTTCAATCCGTACCTGTTCATTATGAGGAAAAGATTGGTCTGTCTGGCTTGTGACTTGTTTAAATTCTTGCTGTGTCTTTTTAACGAAATCGGTACCAGAAATAGGCAAGTTCACGTGCTTGCAAAAATTAGCTAAATTTTCTTCATAGTCCTCCCATGAAATGAGTTGCTTTCGATAATCTGCATTTTTTTCGCTTCCTTCAATATATAAGTCGCCGGCTTTAAGTTCTAACATTATCTGCGACAGGACACATACTTCAAAGTGGCGACGATTGATTTCATCAGGCATTTTTTCTTTCTTCTTTTTAGGACTGATCCAACGCCACTAGGAATCTGGAACCCAGGACAAGTCTAATAAAGGCGTAATTTCCCAATCCTCTTTCCTTTTTTTTCGATGTGAACGGCTGGTATGTATTCCTTTTTCGTATATTGATGAGTAAGGAGAAAAGAAATCGCCTCTTCCAGTTCTTTGTCTTGTGTAGTTGAACGGAGTCGAATGGATTTAAGAATTTTAAACAATGTAGCACGGTGACTTTTATAGAATCGCCATAGGAATAAAAAGTAATTGTCTCCGCTAAAAGCTAAATGGTTTTCGCAATCTTGTAATACTTGCGCTTCATGTTCTTGAAGTACCTTTTGCATGGCCAGAATTCTTTCTTCAGGATTCCCTTCTGTTTGGTAAGCAAGCAGTAATTCATGGAGGGTTGATATTAATGAATCCGTGCGTTTTTGCGTCTTTTCTTTATGATCCTTTAAATGTTGACGGCCTTTTTTATGGATGCTCATCATTCTTTTAATAAGCATTTCTCCAATATCATCTAATATTTTTGACAATTGCATAGATACAAAGGAAAGCGTGAGCGCATATCTTTTTTTAGATTCAATTTCCATCATACGAGAGGCACCCAACGTTTTAGCTTCAGCTGCCATTTGTTTCACTTTGATGTAAGAAACGTCTTCAAGTAAATCGGTTGGAATGTGCTGGTTTATTAACCAATTCCGACGTACAATTAAATCGTTGAGGTGTGATAAAGTGGCTCTTTTCGCGTCCTCATTCAGTTCATTCCAAGGACTATAAGTAGTGCCTTCGGGTATCTGAAAAAGCTGATCTATATTCTTTTTTTGTTCATCATTAGTGCATGGTCAATCTGATGATAGATGGCACGATAGGATTTGTTTCGAACGTCATTGGCTGCATCTTTTAAGGTATTAAAACGGGCAATTCATATCGTTGACGTACTAATTCTTCAATTGCAGCATTGACTAGGTCGGCGGGTCATCCTTGGTAAATGCCAGTTTGCTCATTGTATCAATCAAATTTTGTTGGGCTTCATAATCAAACGGTCGAAGCTGAAGATAATCCCGAACAAAACGAAAATGTCGTTTGGCTGTTCTCTTTTCACTATAGATTTTCCACTCTTCTTTGGCAGGTAAAGGCTGGTATGCTTTTCTCGCAATATGTATGACAATCGCTTCTGGAACATCGACAACTTGAACAAAAAATCCAAGCTTTTGTACGGTTTTGATTAAAACGAGTAAAGCTAATTGCTGTAAGGTTCCTTTAGATTTAGCCTCTGTCCATTCTATTTCATTCATTTTTGGGGAATATACTTCTTCCAAGTCCTTTTCCGTTAGGTTACTCTTAAATCTCGGGTAAATGGTATCTTGAATACTTGGCAATTTATATCCCTTCTTTGTTTAAATTTTTTGACAATCATATTTTTAGGATAAAATAAAACCTATCATTTGATAGGTCTGGCTGGTAATTCCATTATTTTCTAGAGTGGCCCCTCAATCTGCGAATCGTTTCCGTACCCCTAAGTTAGTTTTTTCATTTAAAAATGCTTCCTTAGAAATAAAAACAACAAAACCGCCTTTAGGCAGCTTTGTTAATAAACATAAAAACTATAATTTTGTACTACACCACGGACAAAAATTTATGCTTATACTAGAAGAACCCCCATCATGAATTACCAATCCGTAATCATTGTCTTGTTTATCATATATGATTACTTTATCTGGACATTCAAAGGGATCATCATGAATATCACACTTAAAATTTGCATGATAATCCATATCTTCACAAAGTAAATCGTTAGAATCTTCTCCTTCTATTTCGCTAGCTTCATCGTTAAATCTCCAAAAATTCAGTTCTCCTATGTAGTAATTTTCTTCCTTATAACTAAAATGAATTTCTCGACCCATCTTTAGATCTTTCAGAAATTCAATGTAGCTATATCCCATAATTCTAACTCACACACTTTCGAATAGCATCCTAATTCTCTTAATAATACTTTATTTCTTATTACACTAAATTCCCTGTTTGTTACATTAGAAAAAGTTCTCCACTAACTATCATATTTGAGTGGTAAACAAAAGAAGCCTACTCTAAGTAGGCTTTTGCTTTAAAAGGATATAATATCTAGAGCTTAATCATGAGTATTTCTCATTTTCATCTATCCATTTCCAGGAGATTAAATCGAATGAGTCAGAAGCCGTCATGGAAAACAAAATAAGAAGGTAGTTTTAAAACAACTGTTTCACCAGCTTTTCAACAATTTAGAAACCATTCTGTAATAGCTTTTTCTTCCTTTGGCCATAACTCTTCTTCATTTTCCTCATAAAAGCTGTAAAATTCATCAAACTGTTCATCTAGTATGTGTCTAAATTCCACATCTGAGATAATTCCTTGGCTACCAGCAAATAGCGACGAATCCTCTGATTCTTTAAATAATTCATTATTTTCCCTATCCATAGAAAACATCCTAATGTCAAATGAAGTTTGATTCATAAAAACTACAAAATCTAATAAATCAATATTAGGGGAAAAATTGTATTTTGAATTTCCTTTAATTTTTTTATAATAGTTTCAGTATGATTACTTAAACTTTCAACAAGTGTATCCATTATATGCCAAAACGCTAAATATAATATAAATTTTTCCTTTAGTATAATTTAATTTGACCATTCTACTCACATCGTCACCTAATAGCTATAAAACTGAAATTTCTTTTTCTGCTAAACTGCCACGATTGAAGCAAGGCTCTTTTCTTTATTACAGGAATGCTGCCCTGGTTATAACATAGTAAAGTTTCTCACATTTATTTTGTAATACTCCTTCAACAATACTTATCACTAAAATATACAGTTTCACGCAGTAAATGTGCGTTAACTCCTAAAACAAGCGTTAATCCTTATTAGATTGAATTTTCGCAAAGAAAAAGCCGTATAATCCCATATATACCATTGGTTTCGACGGTCGCTTTACTTATTTTATTAAGCGTTAATTGTTATTTAACGCAGACTTGATTTTTTATATATTCATTGCTAATCCGTTCTTCTCTTGTCTGTTAAACGTCAAATAATCTCTTTTTAGTATTTTATTTCCTTTTTGAATTCATAGTAATTAGTGCTTGGAACCGCAACCCAACACTTGGTTTTAAAAAATCTAACAACATATAAAAAAATAGGCAGAGTTTAAAACCTCTGCCATACATAGCTCTTATGATTTAACAGCATCTTTTAAGTTTTTTCCAGCTTTGAAAGTAGGTGCTTTACTTGCTGCAATTTCTATTTCTTCACCAGTTTGCGGGTTACGACCCTTTCTAGCTGCACGTTCGCTAACGGAGAAAGCACCAAATCCTAAAATTTCTACTTTTTCACCATTTTTCAATGATGTTGTGATTGTTTCCATTACGGAGTCAACTACTCTAGTTGAGTCTTTTTTTGATAGTTCTGAGCTTTCAGCTACTGCATTAATAAGTTCTGTTTTATTCATAATATGTACCTCCTTAAAATCAGTCCTCTAAATAGGACACTATTAGTATTTCACAAACTTATTTAATTCGCAATTATAAAACTATTTGACTTGGAGCCTTATCTAAAGGTAGTTTAAAATGTGACATTATAATACTAGTTTAGGAAGCCCTCTTATGAACAAACGCCCCCTTTCGTATTATAAGGTCAGCCAGAAAATATTAAATTGTACCCTTTGTAAAGGACATAATGAAAAAAGGTCAGGCTGAATAGAGAAGGTGATTTCTGTACTGTACAGGAGTCATCTTCTTTAAGTTCCATTGGTACCTGAAGTCGTTATAGTAAATCATATAGTTTTTAATTTCCTTTTTAAGTTCCTCTAATGTAGTACATGGCTTTATACTAGCTTCATCTTTTAAGTGACCAAAGAAAGATTCTTGAGGGGCATTATCCCAACAGTTTCCTCTTCTTGACATAGACTGTCCAAGTCCTAGTTTTCTAACGTATTTCTTGAAAAGTTGGACTTGTATAATGTGCTCCTTGATCAGAGTGTATATAAGCTCCCTCCGCAAATTTCACCTGTTTATTCTTAATTAACATTACTAATGTATCTATTGATAAATCTATTGTCATTGTATTTGAAACATTATAGGCAAGTATTTCATTAGTTGAACTATCTATAATCGTTGATAAATAAGCCTTCTGTCCATTACCGTAATATAAATATGTAATATCAGTAAGTAGAATTTTTCCGGGAATTCCTTGTTTAAACCTTCGGTTTAATAAATTGGGGAAAATAGGGTGCTCTTTAGTAGCTTTCAACATTTTCTTATAGGGGTTAGCTTTTCTGATAGTACATACAATTTTGTACTTTTTCATTATTCTTCGGATCCTTTTTAAATTATAAATAATTTGAAATTGCCCCTCTAAAGTCATTTTAATTTGACGTGCACCTTTTTGGCGTCGTTTAAAACAAAAAGCCTTTAGAATATTTTCTTTGAGTATCAAATCACGTTCTTCTTTATACATCCTTCTTTATTGAGATTTTGAAGAAAAGTAATTATAAAAACCTGAGCGAGTAACACCTGTAATTTTACATAAATAACTTACCATATTTTTTAGATTATATTTTTCTATTACAGAACGTATTAAAAGAAATTTCTGGTCAGCTGAAACTTTTACTCGTTTATCTTTAGCCCCCTTTCTATCAAATCTAACTTTTTTAATAATTCGTTTTCAGCTCGTAACAACTGAATTTGTGCCTCTAATCTAGCATTCTTTTGTTTTAGAGAAAGCTCCTTTTTAGATGGTCTCCCTGAATTATCACTACGCGTATCCCTAAGTCCTTTTACTCCAGGATTCCCTAAAAGCAGTGCGCCATCTTGAAGCTGCCCTTTGTACTCTGACTATCCCAATAATATCTATATCAAAGCCATTTTCCTCAAAAATTAATCTTGGTAACTTTCCTTTTTTACTTTCCGCTATAAAAATTCTTTTAAACTCATCTGTATATGTAATACTTTTTGAACTCACAGATTTAACATATGGATTAATAGTAAGTAAGTCAATTTCTTTCTCAGTAAAATGTATTTTAGACATCCTAAGTGTTCTCCAATTTCCTATAGATTTTCTTATTATACATAAAAGTACCCCCTAGGTAGACCTTTTTAAGTGTCTACTCCATAGGGTACATTTTATATTTCTGGTTGACCTTTTTTTATATCGATATATGATAATCGTAGCCAGGGTAGAACGTCCGCCCCCGTGGGACTAGATCCCGTCAACTAAACCGTTCACCCCCTACTTGTAGAAACATGTTTGAGGCTGGTTGAGACTTGATCTCGTATAACAAGCGAAGCTGTGATACTGCATTAGGGATATAGGGGTTACTGGCAAAGAATTCAAAGGAGGAGATTTTAGAATGAATCCAGGTTTTTACTTCTTCGCAAAACTTTTCTTCTTTGCAATATAAGGAATTAAAATTAAACACTCACTTCATTAAATTAAAGCAACTATCAATTCTTTCAAAAAAAAAGCAGCTTTTTGCTGCTATAACAAATCGATTCAATTTTTTAAAAAGCGTAATAGCTTTTGAACTACAAACTTCGAATCAGGTCCCACTCCTCTTAAAGTTGCAGAGGCAAATGTTCGTTGCCCATCTAGTCCCACATAATATAATCCCTTCACGGATGTACTGACACCAGCTTGATGAATTGGATTCCCATTTATATCAGTTGCACCAATATCAGCTAAATGAGGCAAATAATTTTTATATCCGGTTGCAAATATAATTGCGTCCACGGGCTCTTTACTTCCATCTGCCCAAACTACTCCATCACTATAAAAAGAAGTAAACATTCGCTTTTGATCTGGATTTCCTTCTTTAATTTTTTCCTTATAATTCCCCAAATCGATAACTGAATTTGATTGTGGAACACTTTTTCTAAATCTCCAAAATGGAAAATTATCAAACCCTGTAATTCTAATCCAATAGTGAAGATCCAACCCTAAAACTTTTTGTTTTAGTAGATTAACTTTATTTCTTACAGCTAAAGATGTGATACTAATTTCGGAAAGTTCAATTGCAATTTGAACAGCAGAATTGCCGCTTCCTACGACGATATTTCTTTTATTAATAAAACTAGTTGGATTACGGTATTCAGAAGAGTGAAATGTACGCCCTTTAAATAACTCTATTCCTTTTATATCTGGTATATATGGGTTTCGGAAAGAGCCTGTAGCATTAATAATTGTTTTGGATTGAAACCTATTACCTTTTTCCGTAATTAGTGTAAAAATCTCATCTTCTTTCTTAACAGATACAACCTGCTGATTTCCTTCTATAGGAAATTGAAAAAACTGAATATAGTCTTCTAAGTATTTTATTACTTCAAATCTAGATGGATATTCATTTGCGTGTTTTGGAAACTTCAATCCTGGCAGTGATGCGAAAGAAGCAGGTGAAAATAATTTGAGACTGTCATAATAATCTGGCCATGATCCCCTAGCTTGGTTACTTGAATCTAAAATTAAATATTGAAGTTTATTCTTTTTTAAATAATATCCAGCAGCTAATCCAGCCTGCCCCCCACCAACTACAATGGCATCATAAATTTTACCCATAGTGCCTCCTCTTATTGTTTGTAATTTGCAAATATATATCCAGTGGAATTATTCCATGATATCCCTGCAGCACATACTTGATTTGGCCATAGACTCATTAAGCAATATAAGTGAACGGATAACAGTTTCCCTTTCAAACTCATTCATATTTGAAAAAACCTCATCTAAATAGGAACTTATTTGATGATTAATAGTAGTTGCAATAAACTTCCCTTCTGTGGTTAGAGAAAGGATACTTATCCTTCTGTCTTCAGAATCAGGTGTTTTTTTAACTAGATTCATTTTTACTAAAGATTGTATTTGGCGGCTAAATGTCGTAATGTCTGTTCCAAGAGTATCTGCAATTTGCTGAATAGAAGGATTATGTTGAATATCAATCTCATAAAGTATTTGACTTTGAATAAGTGAGATTTCAATTCCTCCAGCAGTGCAACAATTTTTATTTAACATTCCAAACCGTCTTGTTAATATCTGAAATAGTTCTCTAATATTTTCCAAATTATCCACCTCTATAAATTATTATATAAAATAATTTGTAATTTGCAACTAATATATTGTTATTTACTTTTGATTTATTTGTTGGGTATCCATGCAACTTCTCCATCTAATTAAACACACAATATAAAAAAAGACCTTTAGATTTTAAAGTGTACCCTTTGTAAAGGACATTTAAAAAAAGCCTAGGCAGTTTTAAGAAGATGATCTCTGTATTGAACAGGGGTCATCTTTTTTAAGTTCCACTGATATCTATAGTAATTGTAATAAA
>NZ_RZTZ01000031.1 GCF_004005475.1 Niallia taxi
GAACAGATGAACAGACAAAATCAGCATGGGATTAGTCGGCAACGGAACTATCGTAAGGACAATGATCCTGTAGGGCAGCATGACCGACATCCACCTTATGGAAAGGTTGAACGAAGGAATGTAGGAGTGTTTATTGCAAAATAAAAGTACAGAGGTTTGCGAGGAATTTGTGCAGAATCTAACTGCATAAAAAATAGGCTTGCCAGCCCCTAAAATATCCCCTACTGTATGGATTGAGAGATCACAACAGTGGGAGGACATGAAAGGATGCTAGCAATGCCTGAAGTTGATTATATCAAACATTTAAGAGAAGAAGAAGACTTATCAATAAATGAAATTGCAAGAAAAACTGGTTGTAATTGGAGGACTGTGAAGAAGTACGCTGATGGAGAAAGTTTTGAAGAAACCCTTAAGTTCACCAGAAGAGGAATGATGTACGAGGAAGGATTCGGAGAAATTGTTGATGATTGGCTAGAGGAGGACATGAAACTCAAGAGAAAAGAACGGAGAACCAGCAAGAAAATCTATGAAGATCTTAGAGATAACCTTGGTTTCAAAGGGTCCTATCGGACCGTATGTGAATATATCCAGAATCGAAAGCCCCAACTCAAAGCTGCCAAGATTGAAAGACATGAGCGTTTAGAACACCCTCCGGGTGAAGCACAGGTGGACTTTGGAAATATGACTGTCGTAAAAGATGGAGCATATAAAGATATCAAAGCCCTAATCCTGAGTTTTCCACAAAGTAATACAGGATTTGGTTACCCTCTTCCCGGCGAAAATACCGAATGTTTCCTTGAAGGGCTAAAGCAGTTGTTTCACCAGGCTGGAGGCGTGCCAACCTATTTACGTATAGACAACCTGGCAGCGGCAGTTATTTCAATTGGCAAAGGGGGTAAACGGACCTACACTGACGCATTTTTAAGGTTCAAATGCCATTACGGCTTTGAAGTGCAGGCATGTAACCCATCAAGCGGGCATGAAAAAGGCAATGTGGAAAAGAAGGTTGGCTATACGAGGAATAATCTATTTACAACAGCTCCGATAATGGAGAGTTTTCCCCAATTAGCGGACTGGATGAAGGAGGAAATGGAAAAGGATAGGCAACGTCTCCACTATGAAAAAAATGTGTTGATTGATGAGCTGTGGGAAGAGGATAAAAAGCATTTGAAGGCCTTGCCTTTAACGGATCTTTCGATTTACTCAGTGAAATCAGCAACAGTTAATAAATACGGGGAAATTGAAGTAGACGGTGATAAATTTGTTATCCACAAAGCGAGAATGAAACAAGCATTAGTTCTCAAAATGGAATGGGATCGATTCACCTGTTTTACAAATGACGGGGAAATTGTTTACCAAGAAGACCGGCCTTATATGAATACGACAAGCGTGATTCCCTGGAATGATATATTAATAGATTGGGAAAAGAAGCCACGATCCGTGAGGTATTCACGCTTTTTCAAGTATTTGCCGGAGAAGGTCCAAACGTATCTGACGATACGATCAGAGGAAACCAGATCCCGGGTGAAGGGGATAAAGAAATTATTAGAAAAGCATTCGCTAAATGATATTGATTCGGCCTTGGAATTGGAGGAACGGTTTGAAAGAGCTCCGCATGAACTGGGGTATATCCTGGAAGCCAAAGAAGCTACTTATCCAGAGAAATTAAACGAAGTGCACACGCCGGAGATATTGCTTAATTATGAAACCGATTTGCATACTTATGACAAGGTTCTATGTCCTTCCTTGGAAGGGTGTGTTTCCTGATGGCTGATTTAAAGGCTATTTGTAAGACACTCCACCTTGCCCATATTATCCAGGAATTCGAGGAAGTCCCTTTTGAAAGTAAAGAGCAATTTCTTCGTGATGTTCTATCAATTGAAGTCAATTCAAGGCAGACCACCAAAGTCGCCAGGCTGATAAAAAAGGCCAAATTTAGGGAACTTAAATGGCTTAGGGACTATGAGTGGTCCGAGCAGCAGCACTTGCCAGCGACAACCTCGAAAGAGGCAATCTGTGACCTCCGCTTTATAAAGGAAAAACAGAACCTACTGCTTATGGGAACGCCTGGCACGGGAAAAACGCACTTGGGAATGGCTTTGGGAGTAAAGGCTTGTGAAATGGGGTATGAGGTCCGTTTCTTCCGAGTAGCTGATTTAGTCGGCCAATTAGAGGAAGCGATGAAAGGAGGTTCTTTACACAAGATAAAACGCCAGATTGAGAAGTGCGATTTGCTTATACTAGATGAATTGGGATACGTCCCTTTTCAAAAGCAAGGATCAGAATTATTGTTTCACATTATTGCGGACTGTTATGAGCATAAGAGTGTGATTGTAACCTCTAATCTGGAATTTGGTCAATGGAATCGAGTTTTTGGGGATAATCGTTTAACTTCTGCCCTGGTGGATAGATTAGTGCATCACGCCCATATCATTGCGTTCACCGGGGAAAGTTACCGGTTGAAAAATGCACTTTCTTCAATCAAAACACAAGATGGAATTTAATGTAAACACTAGCTGCAAGCCTATGTAAATTTCGCTGCATTTTTCTGCACTTTTTGCTTGCAAAAAACAAATGTAGGAGCGTAGACTCTGTGAGACTTGGGAGGGTAGACCCCCGTAAGAGATGTGGACATCCATTGGTGCGTACATACCTATTTATCCAACTTTTTGAAATGAACCGAAGGTTGGCTAGTTTCTTGTGCTCATTTTCTTTATAAGATGCTTATTTATGATCTTTTCACACTAACCAAATCTATAAAGTTAAACAAGTTAGATAGCAATATGGAGAAAAACTGCGTATTTAAGAGATAAGTGTTTGTTTATTGAGGGAGGTTAGTTCAACAAGCAATGATATAATAATATTCAATAAAAGCATCGTAAAGGTGGCTAGACAAATGGAAAATTGGGTTGAATTATCTACATTAGAATATAAAGAGGTATGGGATAGGATATATGATGACTTTAATTTTGAACCAAGCATATCAAACTTCCCATCTTTTGATGTTCCCAAGCCATTTATAACTTATGATGTATCCTCATACATAAATTGGTCTGGAGATATAGATACTTTTAATGAGATGTATTCTGATCTAGAGGATAAGTCATTGCTAGTATTTCAAGAACTAACACAGAAGAATGAATATATGTATGCGTTAGATTGGCAGCATCCAGGTTATTGGATAAACCCCCGTTTAGAGTTTTCAAAAAGTGAGTTTGATGAATGGACAGTACCCATCTTTCCAAACGGTGATTATTACTTTTTTATTCATAAGAATTTTGAATGGGGATTATTGGGACACCCTTGGGAAAGAACCCTCACTGTTTTTGGAAAAGAATTGATAAAAGGTTTTGAAAAACATCAACCGAGAATGTTTCAAAAGATATTACGTCAGGGATAATTTAATTTTAGCTTTCCTTAATAAAAGGGAAGGCTTTTTCTTTATGTTGCAGAAGGATTCCTAACAATTTGCATTGAAATATTATATTTATTAGCAATTAATATACACCTTAAGACAATGTGTTAAAGGTATATTTTGTTATATATACTGATGCAGATATAATTAACTTCATCGTCTTTTTATGCAGTTCAAATACTTAATCAAACAAGATAGGGGTTTAAATTTAAATATGGTTGATAAGAAAGCAGTTAAAATACTCTTTAAGCGTTATTGGTCTACCACTGGATGGACAAATACCCAACTTAGTATAAAGGAATTAGACTACGCCAAAGAAGCAAGGATTATGTTCGAACCAATAGAACTATCCCATGATGAAATTATCCATAATGTTAATGAATTAGTAAATATATTAGATTTAAAGGAAATTATTGAACAATTCATTGCAAGTTTATCTACAAGAAGACTTGACCTTCGATCTGCTTTAGGGTCTTACATAGTCGGTAAGCATCTATTAAAACACACATTTACAGGGGCGGAAAGTTATTGTATTTATTGTGGATCATATAGTAGTAAAACCCAAGAAAGACAAGATTTAAATATACTTAACTTTGAAAGGTTTAAATGGGGTGGAATACGTCACTTAGACCCTTTATATATAGCCTTTGATTTGAATCAATACACAAATTCAGAAAAACTGGTACCTACCTCAGAAGATTATGAAATCTTGAATAAGATATTAATTGCTATAAATGAACTCCCTCCTGAAGGAAAAATAAGAGATTTGGAAAAAGCACTTACTAAAATTATTAAATCAAATAAAGAGGAAAGGGAGGTATTACTACAAATATTAGGTTATTGTTCTATATTATCAAATAAAGAATATCCAGGTTTTATTAATAAGTTTATTCCATTTGTTGAAAGGGAGGAGCCCAATCATTATAAAAATGATTGGACATATCCAGTTTGCTTTTGGACTGGTAAAAATGGATTGAATAGAGAAGCTTTAAAGATAATTTTTCCTAATGCTATAGAATCAGTAAATTGAAAAAGTATTTCCACCACTTTGTGAAGAAATGTACTTAGACCTTGGGGGCTTTACTTAAAAAAGGAAAGTTTTTTCTTAGATCTTATGGCGTTAAAGTGACAGGTTAATGAAAGAAGGAACCTATTTATAAATACCGAATTAGTAATTAAAAGAAGATAAATAGAGGGAAAAATAATATGAAAAAAATAATTGAAAAAGCGTTAAATTATAATGGACCAATCGAGCAGTTTAAACAGAGTGGGTTAACTATTATCTATCTTTCACAAGAGTTGAAAGAGGATAAGAAAATTGTATTTCCCGACAATGTTGCTCACTCATTTTTTTCACCAGTAACAGATGAATTAATCTTACAAACCGAAAAAGAGCACAATATTAAGTTTCCAACTATCTATAAGGAACTAATTAAAGTGAGCAATGGTTTTTCATTAGAAAGTGGATATTTAGCCTTTTTTGGACTGCCATTAGGGTTATGGAAAGGTTTTACTCAAAAGGAAAAAGCCTTTTTTTACCACGACATAATTCAAGTAAATAAGTCCCATGCTCCTAAGAAAATAACGAATAGATACTTTGTAATAGGCCAGGACTATGGTAATAATAATTGGTTCGGAATTAAGGATAATAAAATATTTGTTATTAATAAGTACGGTAAGCAGTTAGGAGAAATTGATTTTATTAACGAATGTATAAAATCGGTTGAGAAATATAATAGCAACTCTGATGAAACAATCGCTTATATTAAGGATTTATTTAAAAATAGAATTTAATCTTATTGTGCTAACGAGGGCGTTAATCCAGTAAGAATCAATGCTTCTTTATTGCTATGGTACTAATGTGGAAGGAGAGTGAGAGAAGGAATTTATGAAGTAAAACATCGGATAAAAAGAATTGTTAGTAAGGGGGTAAGAGATATTACAAAGCCTTTAATATTAAAAAATAAGACATACAATCAAATAAAAAAAATGGTTTCACCAATATATAAGGGAATAATTCCAAACTCTAATGAAATTGTTACAGGATTAATTTTTCCAGAAGAAATAATTCTATTGAGTGATGTTAGAAGAGCGTTGAAAAGAATAAATCAGGACAGTGAAATAAAAAGGATAGCTGTTGGTTATTGTTTTACGATTGAAGCACAACAATTATTAAAGGAATATAATTATAACACTTTTTCTATAAGTAATTTTGAATGGTCAGATGAACGTTATAAAGAAATTAAGGGTGGAAGTTCCTAATTGAGGAACTTCTTATTTATATATAAGTTTGTGAAAATATTCACTTAAACAAACGGGGGCTTTAACGCAATAAGGGGTGATTATATTTGATCTAATCACCCTAAGAGTTGAGGGGGGAAAATCAATCGACTCGTTTATATTCTGTTATGTCTCATTACCAAAGCAAGTACATTGGAATGTCAACACCAAACTGGACAACTTTTATAAGGCCTGTTTCTTGAATTCTACTGGCGTTAAGTAACCGAGTGTTCCATGAATTCGAATATGGTTAAACCAATGAACATAATCATTTAATTCCAGTTTTAGCTGTTCAAGAGAAGTAAAATGGGCTCCATTTGCGAATTCCGTTTTGAAGACTTTGAACATGGCTTCGGCGACGGCGTTATCGTATGGATATCCCTTTGTACTCAAAGATCTTTGAATCCCAAATGTTTCTAAAGCCTCGGAAAGTAGTTTATTATCAAACTCTTTTCCTCGGTCTGTATGAAACATTTGAATGGTATGCAAGTTACCTTTCATGCTTGCCAATGCTTTATATACCAGGTCAGCTGTCTTATTTGGACCAGCACTATAGCCGATAATTTCTCGGTTGAAAAGATCGACAAATAAGCATACGTAATGCCATTTTTTCTCAACACGGACGTATGTTAAATCACTTACAACTACTGTTAATGCTTCTTCTTGGTTAAATGGACGTTTTAACTCGTTTCGGGTAGGAGCTTCCTTACTGGATTGTTTATATGGCTTGTATTGTGCCACCGTATAATTCGATACCAAGCCTAGTTGTTTCATAATCCGACCGATTCGACGACGAGAAACGATCCAGTTTTGCTTCTTTAACTCTACTTTGAGTTTGCGGGTACCATTGTTACATCTACTTCCCTTAAAAATGCGTTGAATTTCACTGGAAAGCTCCACTTCTTCTCTTTCAGGGGCTTCTTTTTCGCGCAAATTGGCTTGATAGTAGTAACTACTTTTGGGTATATGGAGGACGTTACACATGGCTGATACTGAATATTTGTGTGTGTTATTTCGAATCACATTTATTTTCGTCCCATGATCAGCGCAGCTTGCTTTAAAATGTCATTCTCCATCATTAAGCGTTGGTTTTCTTTGCGCAATCTCATTAACTCATTCTCTTCCTCTGTACGATTATCTTTCGCAGAAAAGGATCCAGTTTCTTGATGATTTTTAATCCAACGATCTAATGCGGATGGTGTGATTTCATACTCTCGGCAGATATCCGCACGGGACTTTCCATTTTCATATAGCTTTACTAATTGAAGTTTAAATTCGGCTGTAAAAGTTCTACGTTGGCGCGGCATTGTACCAAGCTCCTTTGGGTTAGTATGTTTAGTGTACTAGCCCTTATAAATTCTGTCCAACTTAGGTAGCCGATTCACATTGTACAAATAGATGCATGAATAGATTGTTTAAGGGTAACTTAAAAAGGCAATTGTTAATCACCAATTTATTATTATGTTAGGGTTATGATATAGAAATAGAATCATAGACCAAGTGTGCGCTAAATTAACATAAACGCTTATATTTTCTTAACAATAAAAATGTCTAAACCCTTGGTATATATGGGATTAGACGTTTTTTTTATTATATCATATTTTCCATATAAGAAGGATTAACGCTTGTTTACTGCGTTAAACTGCGTATTTAAGAGATAAATGTTTGTTTATTGAGGGAGAGTTAGTATAAGTACTTATTTTTACAAAGTAAATAAATACTCCTCCAAATTAGGAGGAGTATGCTAGAGTTAAAGTATAAAAATTAACCAATCATAATTTTTTCTTCTGCATATTTATATGGCAATTTGTTATGTTTTTTTGCTAGCGCAAAGGCTATTGTAAGTGGTCCAACCCGTCCAATAAACATAAGAAGGGAAATAACAACTTTTCCAACTGGACTTAAGTCAGGGGTTATTCCTAACGACATACCTACCGTTGCAAAAGCCGAAATGACTTCAAATAGGATTACATTTAATGGTGCATCTTCTGTAAGGGTTAAAATAAACGAAATAAGTGAAACAATCCCTAATGAATATACTGTTATGGCGAATGCTCTGTATACCAATTCTTTGGGAATACGTCTTTCCATTATGTTTATATCATCATTTCCCCGAATTAAGTTCCAGACGGCGAGAAGGATTATGATAAAGGTTGTCACTTTAATTCCTCCAGCTGTCCCACCTGAACCTCCACCAATAAACATTAAAATCATCGTAACAAATTGAGTGCTCAGTGTTAATTCAGACATATTTAAACTGTTAAATCCAGCAGTTCTTGGGACTACTGCATGAAAGTATGCACCTAAAATTTTATCCTTCAAAGATAACGGCCCTATTGTACCAGGATTTTTAAATTCTAATACAAATAAAAGAATAGTTGGAAGAATGATAAGGAAGGCAGTAATCCATAAGACTAATTTTGTATGTAAAGAAAGCTTTCCTGAAAACTTTTTTCTCCAAATATCTAAGATAACTGTGTAGCCAAGTCCTCCAATAAGTAATAATGAAGTTAGAATAAAAACCACAGTAAAGTCTCCGGCATAACCGGTGATACTTCGATAGTCTCCCATTATGTCAAACCCTGCATTATTAAAAGCTGAGATGGAGTGAAATATACCATAATAGATAGAAGTGGGGAAACCAAAGTCAGTAGTCCAGCGAATGGCTAAGAACAAGGCGCCAATTGCTTCAAATAGGAAGGTGAAAAAGATAATAAACTTTACAAGTCTTACCATACCTTCTAGTGAAAGTTGATTTAACGATTCTTGAATCATCAATCTTCCCTTTAAACCAATGTTCTTGCCAAGGAATATTGCAATGATAACACCAATGGTCATAAATCCTAAACCACCAGTTTGGATTAAGAATAAGAGTACACATTGCCCAAAGACTGTAAAAGTGGTGCCGGTATCAACTACAACTAAGCCAGTAACACAAACGGCAGAAGTTGCTTCAAATATAGCATCGATAAAAGAAAGTTCATGACCATCATTCGTTGATATTGGTAACATAAGCAGAAGCGCACCAACAAAAATGAGTATTAGAAATCCAATAGACAATACTTGAGCAGGATTAAATTTTAATATTTTCCCCATCATATTTGTACCTTCTGGCTTTATTATTCTCACAATGATTCCTCCAATAATAATTGTATACACAAATGAAGTTTACACTTTTTTGAAACATTCTACAATTCCATCTAATTAGCCAATTAAGAAAAACAGTAGCTAGTACTTTCTAGCTACCGTTTTTTAAACAAATAAGATTCCTCACTAAGTTTGCTTCATTGAAAATTTGGTGTACTAATACTTAAAGAGTTGAATTTTGTATACGATCTGTACAGCTTTATTTTTTTGACGTTTGATTTTTAATTATAATGAATAATTTGGTTACCCAATAAGCTATGTATGCAACTGCAATATCAATTAGAAAAAGGTAAGTTAACTTCATTCCCTTATACATTATTAGCAGTTCTACTTTCTTTGATAAGTAACCAAAAGCATAAGCAAATAAAGCAGAGAGTATTATTGAATAAAGATAAAAATTTTTACCTTTATTAGAACAATATTGATATAAAAGCATAAAACAAACAGGTAGTAAGACAGCAGTAACAGTAATACCCATAGGAAGAAAATGTGTGAATCCATGGGGATGAATTAAGTAATTGTTTTGGGATAATAAGCTGTCAATATTGGACCAAGTAACATGAACTATTAACCCGAAAAAACAGAATTCAAATAAACGGTTTCTATCTATTTTAAAGTAAAGAATAGATAGGGGAATTAAAATTGACATGATATTAAACCAAAAATACCAAGTCTTCCAATTAGAATATTTCATCCAGTGATCAACGCGTAGTTCGCTAATTCTCTCTTTATATTCAAAAATAGAGAGAAGAATTTCTTGTTCGTTCAATAAAATCACTCCATATATAAATCATAATTTAATAATTATATTTTCCTGAAAGAGTCTTGCTTATGTGATAAACAGACCAAGATAGATCAATAAGGATTTGTTAAGACTATTTTTACCTAAATAAGAATTTTTACCGAATAGATGAATAAGTCTGAGTTGTAAGGGGATTTAATAATAAAAAAGGGTATAATATGATTTTTAATAGTATGTGTATTGCCATGGCTGCTTGGATACTTCCATCTTAATAATAATTCCGCTAGTTGGACCTTTTTTTTCAGTCATAGCATAAACTGTAAATGAAACGGTAAGATAATTAACGGCGAAGAGTCGAGTATTATCATCACCTTTTTTCTATATTTTTCCGTATGATTTAGTTTATAGATCTTAAAAAGCTAGCTATTTTTAAATATTCTATGGGGCAGGAAAGATTATTTTTAATGTAAGCAGTTTAAATCGAATATATTCTTTTAATTTAATTCTCTTAAATACTTAAGGATATTAATCCAAGTACGATTAATGCGCTTGTTTCTTTGTGTCTTCAGAATCGTGCAAAATTCCTTTTAAAAAAGTCCTATTACTAAATTTTGTGAAGGAATGCACTTAAACTTTAGGGGCAGCATTCCTGTAATAACCACTCTTATGTCACAATCGGGGCAGTTTAGCTATATAGTATTTGTAAAAAACGAAACCCTCACTTAGATAGTGAGGGTTTAACGTGGAAAGGAATAAATCCAATCAAACCTATTTTAACTTTCCCCACATGCTCAGAATTATTCTTTTTTCAATGGAATTAATAATAATACATACTGTGGTAGTTAAGTTTTATTAAAACAGTTGTTACAGCAAAGAAAAAAAAACAATGTCCCTAAAAAAAGCCGTATAACGTCTTTTTAATAGAAATATAAATTTTCATCGTCTGTTTCTAATTGCACGTCAGTGTCACCTATATAAATATGGCCATTCGTATGGAATTAACAACCTTTTGGAAAGTTTTCTTCAAAATTTACTTGAATCTGTTTCGAAATTCTGTATATTCTTAGCCAACTTTGTAGTTTGTTCTATCGAAACAACCTTCATATCTTGTCGTCTCATAAACACAGTATAACGAATTTCAGGCTCAGCTGCTGTTTCCATTTCTTCTTCTGTTGCTTCTCCAATAATAGTCCCTGGTGTAGGCATCATTGTGTAGATGGTTTCGTCTTCTTGAGACTCTGTTCCTGAATTATTTACTGATTTTGTACGATTAAACAAACTTAAACATGAATTCAACCCCTATATATATTTTGATATTAGCATAATTATCCCTATCTAACTATGTATAGAATATAGCGTTTGGAAATTTTTTGCGTAATAATTCCTTGGCTTATTCTAAGAGGTTTTTTGTTATAATTAAATGATATTTGTATCTAAAATAAAAAAATGAGGCGAGAAAAGGATGCATACATTAGAAATTTTAATGCAAGATATTGGTGTTGTTGTTAAAAGGAATAAAGAATTATTGATTAAACAAAAAAGTGATTTAGATTACAACCTCTATTCAAAGGAAGTTAACAAAGAACTTCAAACTTGGAGAGAGGAGCTTATTGATATCTTTATCAATTCCATATCTATTGACTTAGAAAGTCCCTATAACCACTTAACTCTTTGGGGAAATAAAGGGGTAAACTTATTGATTGAATTAAATCTATCCCTTGAAACGGGTATTGAAGAAGTTAGATTCTATCGTAATTCAATAGGTGATATAATAAAAACAGAATCTATCAGAAATAATGTATCTATCTCTGATTTCTACGAAATAATATCGAAATTCGATTCTATTGTTGATCAAGCTGTACACTTACTTAGCTTAAATTACTCTAAAATAAATTACGCTCGTATTAGTGCTGCCGAGATAACTGCGATGGAGTTATCCATACCAGTTATTCAAATTACTGAAAAAATGGGAGTCCTCCCATTAGTAGGAGATATAGATACTAAAAGATCTCAAGAGTTAATGGAAAAAGCTCTGAACTCCGCAGTTGAATTACATTTATCCCATATTTTTATTGATCTATCTGGAGTCCCAATTATTGACACTATGGTAGCGAATCATCTAATTAATGTTATAGAGGCCTTAAATTTGGTTGGAGTACAAGCAATACTCTCAGGATTACGTCCAGAAATTGCTCAAACAATGGTTCAATTAGGTATAAATATGGAACATATTATCACTTATTCAAGTCTGCATAAAGCAATAAAACACGTTCAATCAACAACCTATTAATAAAACAATAAGACCCTCATTCTATAGTGAGGGTTTTTTGTGCGAAAATTTATTGTGTAGCTCATATTCTAAAGGAGGAACAGATTAAGTTCGTCACGGTCAATCCTTTACACTTCAAGCACAGTAAGGAGCTAGACGATAACTCTCCAACTAAAAACGATGTAAAAGACGCAAAAGTCATTGCACAACTAGTCAAAGATGGTAGATACGCCGAACCAACGATACCACAAGAAGTTTTCGCGGAACTGCGTGTGGCTAAAAAATTACGCGATTTATTAAATGTAGACTTACAAATTGTGCAGGGACAGGTACACAACTGGATTGATCGATACTTTCCAGAGTTTTTTACCGTTTTTAAAAGTTGGGAAGGCAAGGCAGCTCTTCATTTATTAAACCTTGAAGCATTACCGGAAGAATTGGTTAGATATACAGAAGAATTACTTGAATACCTTAGACATCCACCTTATGGAAAGGTTGAACGAAGGAATGTAGGAGCGTAGACTCTGTGAGACAAGTTAGATAGCAATATGGAGAAAAACTGAGTATTTAAGAGACAAGTGTTTGTTTATTGAGAGAGCATTTCTGTAATAAGTGAAACCTTGCTTATAGTAGAAAAGTGGCAGTATAGTCAAATTAAAAAAGTCATGTTCACAAAAAATACCGTCAAGAAAGATAGACGGTATTTTATATCCTTGGTAAGAGGTTTTCATTATGGATAATTAAAAGTCGGATTTTATAATGGTTTCTAACGCCTTTTTTAATACATTTTGTTCGTTTTCTGACAAGTCTTGAAGCACCATAGTATTCAAGTTGCTGGTTGCAGATTCAATATTTTCCTTCATACCGTAAGATTTTGGTGTAGCCGTTACTAAAACATTCCTACGATTATTGGGATCTACCGAACGTTCTATCAAATCAGCTTTTTGCATTTTATCTAAAATCCCAGATACGGTAGGTGCTTCTAAAAATACCATTTCTCCAATTTTTTTAGGAGATAATCGCCCTTCTTTCCATAAACAATTAAGCACACCATACTGAGCTGGTGTTACACCGTATTCCTCCAAAAGCTTGCTAAAATATTTAAAAACTTTATTCTGACTTACACTAAGTAAGAAATTCATACAATTTTTTAATTCCATTTTATCTCCTCCATTTGACAATAACTATAATATCATGTTAGTTTTTGTTAAGAAATACTTTTGTTACAAAAATATTTTGATTCAAAAAGGAGAAGTTGATTTTGAATACATTCAAAGCAGTTGTTGTAAAAGAAAAACAAGAGCAAGTCATATTTGGTTTAGAGAATATTGATCTTGATAGTCTTTCTGACGGTGAAGTTCTTATTAAGGTGACATATTCGTCAATAAACTATAAGGATATGTTGGCAGTTCAAAAAAATGGAGGTGTCATTCGGAAGTATCCAATGATTCCTGGAATTGACTTAAGTGGAACTATTGTTCATACATCGGATAATCGTTTTACAGAAGGACAGAAAGTTATTGTTACAGGTTTTGATATGGGGATGAGCCATACAGGAGGATTTGCAGAATATGCAAGAGTTCCAGCAGATTGGATTGTTCCTTTACCAGAAAATTTAACTCTTAAAGATGCAATGATCTTTGGAACAGCAGGATTTACTGCTGCCCTATCCATCTTTGCATTAGAAGAGAAAGGTATGGATAAAAATAATAATCCAAAAATATTAGTTACTGGTTCAACTGGGGGAGTAGGTAGTATTGCTATTCAAATATTATCTAAAATTGGTTACAAGAATATCTCAGCATTGATTCGAAAAGAGAGTCAAACAGATGTAGCGAAATCGTTAGGTGCAACTAATGTCATTTTTGCAAGTGAGTTAGGAGAACAAAATAAGCCCCTTAATAAACAAAAGTTTGACTTTGTTTTAGATACTGTTGGTGGGGAGGTTGCTTCTGTATTAATTCCTCAAATCTCTTATGGTGGAAGTATGAGTATGTGTGGTAATGCAGGTGGGATAAAATTAACATCAACTGTGTTGCCGTTTATACTTAGAGGAATTAACCTTTTAGGGATTGATTCAGTAAATGTACCAATTAATAACCGTGGGTATATTTGGGGGAAAATCGCAGACGAATGGAATATTTCTAAAACTACACTAATAGATGAAATTACACTAAGCGAAATACCACAAACAATTGAAAAAATTAAAAATGGACAGCATTTAGGAAGAACAATTATAAAATTTTAATACCTAGTTTAACTTCTAAAAATTAATAAAGACGCTGTTGGATACCGCCAAATAAAAAGAACTGGATTTATCTAAAGTTCTTTTTATTGCGGTCCAAATTGGAGGAAATAGTACTATTGGTTATGGACAAACAAAAGATATTATATCTATATGAAGTACAAAAGGGACTAGTTTGTGAAAAGTTGTAATTAAACAATAGGGGGCTTTCCTTATATAAATGGGAAGTCTTTTTCTTATGTCGCTAAAAAGGGCAGCATTCCTGTAACAAGTGAAAACTCTCATTATGGGATAAACTGGAATGTTAGCTTAAGAAGAAAATGAAGTGAGTTATGCTAAAATTAAAACCTACGTATGCCTATTGTTGAGTGTCAAAAAAATGCTCATTATTTATTTCTTAATGGGGGATCGAAATGCTACTATTTCCTACTGGGAAACAACCAAAATTTATTAAGGACTTGAAAGACATTATAGAAGCTCCAAAAGAAATTGCATTAAAAGGAAATACTCAACACCTTGAGTATTTGAGTAACTTCGCTGAGATTGAGATAGTTTGGATATATTCTTTTAATCAAAAAGAATTTGACTTAATTATTAACTCCATCAATCCTAAAACATTATACATATATGAAATGCGAGTTGAAGATCTATCATCTATAGAACGGCTTAAAGACTTAGAACAGTTGTATCTTTGTTGGAATCCTAAAGCAAATAAATTATGGGATATGTCTAAAAATCCTAATTTAAAACACCTTTCCATTGAGGATTTTAAACGATTGAATCATATTGACCGACTCGAATCGTGTTATTTCTTACAAGAATTAAATTTGGCTGGAGGAATTTGGACAACTTTAAATATCGACACACTGGAACCTATCAAGCAGCTTCAGAACCTTAAAGTTTTGGGGTTATCAAACTTAAAAGTAAAAGATAATTCTTTAGAGCCTATATCGCATTTAAAGGGTTTAATGGAACTCAACTTATCGAATCAGTTCTCTACCGAGGAGTTTGCAATGCTGTCAGTTAAGCTACCTAAAACTAAATGTGAATATTTTCATCCTTACGTTAAACTGAAGGATGTCCCAACAGATGAAAAAGACATTATGGTTATTGGAAAGAGAAAGCCATTCTTGAATTCAACTAATGATATAAAAAAGCTACAAAAGTACGAAAAACAGTTTAAGGAGTTTCAAAAGAAATACGTAGTCACTTAAAATACTTCTTGTTTCAAATAGGGCATTATTTCTTCTTGGAGGATTAATGCCTTGTTTCTTATTTCTCTTCTGTAATTATAATGCCAGTATTCCTGTATTAAATGAAAAAATAGCTTATGGAAGAAAAGAGGGAGGGTTGTTCAAGAGGAGTTTTTGGTAAGGTAGTTGAATATTAATAAAATTATTGTCCTTGGAGGTTCTTATGAAAAAATACGAGAAGATGGTTGTATCCATTAATGATTCCGATTTTAATTGTTATGCAAATAAAGGGGATTGGCTTTACAAGGCCAATGATAAAGATACAAAAAATGGACTGTTTCGTTTACCGAAAGATATTCATTTCTTTGTTTCCTTAAATGAGGATCGGTTACCATCTGAAATTGGTGTTGTTAAGAAAATTGATGGTTATATAACCGCACATGAGCTAGCGGTATTAGATTACTCTTCTAGAAAGAAAGATATAAATCAACTCAATGATAATATTATTAGTGAATATGAATGGTTTCTGGAAAAAGTAAATGCATTTCCTGAACATACCCCTGTGGCATTAACTTGGTTAGAGAAGGTATTTCCCCAAAAAATAAAGGAACTAAGACTACATAAAAAGTTTTTCACTGGAATGTCTAGAGAAGAGAAGGAAGAACTGTTTCAAAATTAAGAATGCACAAACGTGGCAGCATTCCTGTAACAAATGAAAACTTGGCTTATGGAATAAACATGCTGATTAGTGATATAAGGTTAAGGCTAATTTGTTAATATATTAAATAAAATGAATTTATTTAGAAGGTGTTTGATTATGTTTTTAAAAAAGAAAAAATTTTATGTATGTTCTGTTTGTGGTTTTGCCAGGTTAAGAGGTCCTTTATATAACAAAGATGGGTTACCTGATATAAGCCTAATTTGTGGCTGTTGTGGGTTTCACCCAGGTTATGATGATGATGAATTAGGATATTCCTTTGAGACTTATCGTAATGAGTGGATACAGAATGGCATGGAATGGTTGAGGGAGGAAGAAAAGCCAACAAATTGGGATCTGAATAAACAATTGAGTAATATCAATGTTTCTTATAAAGGCTAACGGGGTGTAATCTTGAAGTAGATGGAGAGAACCTTTTTAATGTCACAAACAGGGCAGCATTCCTGTAATAAGTGAAAATGGGATTTGAAAGAAAAAAGACCTCTTGATAAGATAAATGTGTCCTCAGCTGGCCAGCTAAAAGGGACAAAATATCTACTCGGAGGTCTCACTATGAATT
>NZ_RZTZ01000032.1 GCF_004005475.1 Niallia taxi
TCTGAAGAGTATGATTGAAATGTTTGCCCTTTTTTTGCCATAATAAAATCCCCTCCAAGTAGAGTGTACCATCCACAATTATTCTTGTGGGCTTTTTACACTGTCTACCTAAAGGGGATAATATCAATAGTTGGGCTTTTCTTGATATTCTCTTAACCAAGTGGGCTCATTATTGTTATATGAGTATTTAATAATTAAAGGCTATGTTAAAGGTAAAGGTTGATTAAAATACAAAAGTAAAATGAGCTGGAGTATATATCTCCATGCTCATTTTACTTTTGTATCTTTTTTGCTAAAGCCCCCGTTTCTTTAAGTACATTTCTTCACAAACTTCGCTAATTATAAAAAAACGACTGCAAATATGGTCGGAACTTTTAATAACTTATTTTACAATTAACACTGGACATACTACCCTTTTTACAACCTTATGGCTTACACTTCCCAACACCATTTCTTGAAGTGAGTTTAATCCTCTACTGCCAATTATCACGATGTCATAACTTCCTTTATTAGCATACTCCACAATGGTTGGGCCTGGTTCTCCATGTAATAATTGTATCGAGAATTTTATTTTGTTAGACTCTAAAATTTCTTCAATAGGTATTAATCTTTTTTTTCTTGCTACCTCTAATTCCTCACCATTGTGAGCATGAAGGACTTCTGTTCTAGCTTTTGAAAAATCAACTACATAAACAATCTTTACCGTGCTTTCCTTACTAATAGATGCTATCTTAACTGCCTCTTTTGCTGCTCTTCTAGAATGTTCTGATCCATCAACTGCTAATAAAATATTGTTATACATGTTCAGTCACCTCGTATTATAATATTAATGGGCTGATAGTTTTCCATTAGGGTTATTAAAAACAGCTAGTTTATCTAAGATTTTTTTACTCGCCGCATTTAAATTCTTAATAGAGACATTATTATTATTTTCACGGTATTTAATTACAACTTTATCGATAGCTCCAACTGCTGAATCGTCCCATATATGTGCATTTGAAAAGTTAATTATTATATTCTTATGTTGAACACTAACATCAAATCCATCTAAAAATCCTTCCACAGATGCAAAGAATAGTTGTCCTTCCACAAAAAAAGTAATATTTTGCATTGTTTCTTGTTTCGTTAACTTTATTTTTGAAATTTTTGCCACAAAGAATATAGCACTTAGAATTACACCGGCTATAACTCCAATGGAAAGGTCATGTGTCGCTACAACAATGACAACAGTAACTAACATAACAATTGCATCGGTTCTAGGTGCGTTCTTTAAGTATGAAAAAGAATTCCAATCAAAAGTTCCAATCGAGACCATTATCATAATCCCCACTAGTACAGCCATAGGAATTAGAACAACTACACCACCAAGAACAATAATTAAAAACATTAAAAATAAACCAGCTATTAATGTGGATAGTCGCCCTCTTCCACCTGACTTAACGTTTATAACAGATTGACCAATCATAGCGCAACCAGCCATACCACCAAAGAAACCAGTAACAACATTTGCAATTCCTTGCCCTCTTGCTTCTCGGTTCTTATTGCTTTCTGTATCTGTCATATCATCTACAATGGAAGATGTTAACAAGGATTCTAATAAACCTACAATTGCCAAGGCAATGGAGTAAGGAAATATTATTTGTAACGTTTCAAAATTAAATGGAACATTAGGAATTAAAAACGCTGGTAGAGATTGTGTTATAGCCCCTAAATCCCCGACAGTCCTTAAATCAAAATTAGAATAGATAGCAACTGATGTAAGAACTACAATAGCTATTAACGGTGCAGGAATAGATTTTATAAATCTAGGTAAAACATACACAATTACTAAAGTAATACCTACAAAGATATAGGTCATTGATGAAATACCAATAAAGTGAGGCACCTGAGCTAAGAATATTAAAATTGCTAAGGAATTTACAAATCCTATCATTACAGCTCTTGGAATGAACTTCATTAATTTTGCAATTTTAAATACTCCAAACAAAACTTGAATAATACCTGTTAGGATGGTAGCTGCCAACAGATAATTTAAACCATGTTCTTTTACTAATGGAACCATCAATAGGGCCATTGCACCTGTAGCTGCTGAAATCATCCCTGGTCTTCCTCCAACAAAGGCAATAATGACAGCTATACAGAATGAAGCATATAGACCTACCATAGGGTCTACTCCAGCAATAATAGAAAATGCAATTGCTTCTGGAATTAAAGCTAAGGCAACAACAATTCCCGCTAAAATATCTCCTTTTACATTTGAAAACCATTCTTTTTTAATCTTTTCCACTAATTTAAACCTCCAATTCAATTTTTTTTATATAAATTAGATAAAAAGCTATTATCAATATCTCGAAAACAGTCTAACACCAAAAAGACCAAAAAGGAACCATTTTGGTCTTTTTTTAAAAGAGAATATATGTTAGTTTTAATGTAATCGTTTTTTTCGGGAGGAAAAAAATCATGTTATATGGATATATGAGACCTTACGAAGATGATAAAGAATGCAGAATACAGAGAGAAGAGTTGGCTAATTTCGACTGCGAAATTATATATTACGAATAACACTCGCTTCCCACAAATAAAGTAGAACGCAATAAAATGCTTCAAAAAATAAAGAAAAATGATAAAGTTATCACAACTAAGTTCTTTTCTATTGCAGATTCAACAAAAGATCTGGCTAACTTATTATTACAGATACAAAGAAAAGAAGCTTATATTCTATTTACCCAAGAGAATATCGATACAAGTAAAGATACTGGAAAATATCTAGAGAATTTTCTGAAAAGTGTAGTCTTTCTTCAAAGTGATATAATCAGTGAACATACTAAAAAGGGAATAATGGAAGCCAAAGCAAAAGGGACATTAACAGGTAGACCAAGAAAACCATCGTATATGGTAGAACGTGCTATAAACATGTACCATAGCAATAACTTTACAATTTCAGAAATAACTAAAGAAACTGGCATAAGTAAGTCCAGTTTATATAGATATTTAATGGAATAAAATAGAGATCGATAGTTGTTTTTATCAACTTTCGATCTCTAAATACATGAGAATTTATATATTTTCTAAAGGTCTTTCATTTATATAAATTTTATTTTTAATATCTTATTTTTTTCCACCGGAAAGAAATAAAAAGATACCATTATTGATACGTAAAGTGTCATATTAAAGTTAAAACTACATTTTATTATAGTTTGTTAATAAATGTACTTAATACAGATAGGTAAGAGTTTGAAGTTATCGCTCCCTTTTCCCCCTGTTCACACCGTACGTGAAACTTTCGAATCATACGGCGTTCCAACTAATCCAATCTATTCTTTCTATGTAATAAGCAGACGAGTGCTGTTTTCCAAAGTTAGATTATTTCATTTTGACATCTTAATCGTAGTTTATTTACTTTTTCTTTTTGCTTACTTGTAAGCTTTAGAGATTGTAAAAGAGCTTCTATTTTCGCTTTATCTTTTAGGTGTATCAATTGATGAATTGTTTTATGAATAACAACTAAGTTTGAATAACTATCATCCTTTGAAAGATGATAGGGGTTTATGTGATGACAATGCCATTCATGAATACCTAACCCTTCACCTAAAATTGCACATTTACCATATTGGGCAATAAACTTACTGATTCGATTGTCGTTATATTCAATGGATCTACTTGAAATGTAATTTCTCATGATGTAAGAAAGCATATTTTTATCAATAGCCTTTAGGCTATTGTGAATTTTCTCTCTACCTTCGGCAGTAAAGTTACATATCACTTGCGAGAATCCAAGTGTCTTTTTCCACCGTTGCGCATGGATGGGGACAAACACCATTTTTTGTATTCTATACAGTTTTGTCTGATATCCCTTGTATCTTTTCTGTAAGGTTTTAGTCATCTCATGGAAACTTGCCTCGGTTCTAATGTTCCTTAACTGATTATATAACGTTCTGCGCAGATGAGCGTTTAACTCATTTAGATTGATAGAAATGTTTGTAGCGACTGAGTAATAATTTTGGATACCCATGACGACAGTATTAAAGTTCCAAACTGTCTGAATGCAAGGCTTTCTCTTAATTACTTTTATAGCTTCCTTTATCTTTAGAAAGGCATTTACTTTAGCCTTTTTAGACATATTAGACCTTGCTACATAGCCAAACCTAGTTTTCCCTTTCCTTACCGCTTTAAATGTAAAGCCTAGAAACTCGGAAGAGTTTTTCTTTAGATTAATAACCTTCGATTTTTCCTCACTTGTTTCCAACTGAAGTCTTTTTCTCAAGAAATCCTTCAATGCGTAATTCATTTTTATTGCCTGTGACCTAGTTCTGCACATTACCTTAAAATCATCCGCATACCGGATGATAAAACACTCTTTTAAAGCTGTTTTCTTCAGTGGCTGATATTTACTACCATTAGTGGCGTAGGTATATCTGCTTTTAAACGTTTCCCATTGGTCACTAACCCACCAATCTAATTCGTTTAACACAATGTTGGATAGTAAAGGTGACAGAATCCCCCCCTGCGGGGTACCTTTTGTAGGAACACCTTCTCCATCAATTTCTGCTTTAAGTAGCCTAGATATTATAGAAAGAAGTGATTTATCTCTTATGCCTATTGACCACATTTGTTTTAAAAGCTTACTATGATTAACATTATCAAAGAAGCCTTTAATATCTACATCAACACAATGATGTAGCCCAGACTGGTTAATTAGGAACTCAAGTCTGGCTTTGGCATGATGAGTGCTGCGATTTGGTCTGAACCCATAACTGTGTTTATGGAATTTTGCTTCGCAAATTGGCTCTAAGATTTGTAAAATGCACTGCTGAAAGATTCTATCCCAAATCGTTGGAATTCCCAAAGGTCTAGTTTTCCCATTTCCTTTTGGTATGTAAACTCTTCTTACCGTTTGCGGTTCGTACCATTTAAACATGGATTGGACTGTTGCTATTACATCTTCTACTGCTAAATGCTGAATATCATTAATCGTTAATTTGTCAGTTCCAGCAGTTTTGCTACCTGTGTTTCTCTTAATGTTTCGATAGGCAAGTCGTATATTATCTGGAGAACTCATTAATTCTGTTAAGTCATAGAAGTGATGACCAACGACACTTTGAGCGTATAGTGTGTCAAAACAATCTTGCATACTATAATATTCACTGTGTCTCAGTTTCTTCCGTTTCAATAAGTCGGTACTCCTTTCGGAGTTAAACCTCTTTTAGTCTCACGAGAACCTTATTAATCGATAAAGAACTGCCTTACTTGGTTGAATAAATCTTTATTAGTCTAGTGGCTATCCCTCCGTGTGAATTAGACACTTCATAGGTACTGTGCCACCACTTTCACTGATATGAAGATAAGTTATACAGTAACTAGTTTCATTATTGTTTTCCTTATCAACGTTTCAATAGAAGTAAGTCCTCCACGTTATCAGCTTACAACGTTGAATTATATCTATTATAGAATGAACTTAGGTGCTTCCTTTAAGCCTGTTAGCGTTCATACGCCTGTAACGTATCATGGATTTTCATATTAGTGAGTCTTACTCACCCACAGCTAACCTCACAATTTGATGATATACACATTTCTATGTATTGCAGGTATAGACCCGTACATTCAGAAGTTTGTCAGCTTAACCTTTTTCTTTTAGTTTTTCTTCGCATTCTCACCATATTCATTCAACTCAAGCACCATGAATTACACCACTCCATCGAGTAAGTTTTCGTCAGCCGAACTGTTACGGTAATTTCTCACGCCTTTTCACCGAGCTTATAACACTATCATTCTTACTAAATCAAGTGCTATTCGACTAAGAGAGAACCCTTCCGAGCGTTACCTCATCATTTGATTCTTCGATATAACCCTTCAGTTCCGAAAGGAACTGCCTAACCTTTACCGGAGTAATGTAACCATCCTCCATTTAATTAGGAACATTTCGCACCACTATACTGCCCTTTTAGCAACATAAGAAAAGGGCACTTATATTTAAGGCAAGTGCAACATTTCTTAAATCCCTTAAATTACCTTAAATTACTATTACTATTCATATTTCTTCCATTTAAGATAGTTATAAAAGAGCTGTATCAAGAAAATAATTAAGAAGGAAATTGAGATAATTAGGGTTTCGTTACTATTCAGACCTGCAAATATGTATATAACAACAAGTGAGATAACCACTACTGGAAATGTCCAGAGGGTGCGAATGAATTTCCTTCTATAACTCAATTTATAGTAAAAAAATACAGATCCTTTATCTTTCTTTTCTTTGTTCTTGAAAACTATTGACAAAATTGAAGAAAAAATAAGTACAATAAGGATTACAGTTATAGCTTCATATGATATTGACAAGATCATCCTCCCTGATTTTATTTCCATCAATTAATACTACGAACAAAGAATGCTAAAAGATTCTTATTTCGCTAAACTGCCATTTCGTATTATAAGGTTAACCAGAAATGAAAATATTTCTAGTTGACCATTTTTTATATGGGCTTATTATAACTGTAGCCGGGGTAAAACGTAACTGCCAGTGGGACAGAGATCCCGTCTGCTAAACAGTTTGCCCCCTACTTGTAGAAACATGATTGAGGCTGGTTGGGACATAGATCTCGTATAACAAGCGAAGCTGTGACACTGCAAGAAAGATAAGGGGTACCGGCAAATAAAAGATTAGGAGATGATGGAGGATGAATCCAGTCGTTGGTCTGGATATTTCAAAGGGGGAAAGTCAAGTTCAAGCTTTTTTAGATAAAGGCAAACCTTTTCGTAAGAGCTTTAAAGTATCACATACACTTGAGGGGCTTGGTTCACTTATTGAGTTTTTAGAACAGGTGCAGCAAGAAACAGGTCAAAGACCTTGTGTGATTCTAGAAGCAACTGGGCATTATCAGACGCCAGTTGTTCAATATCTAGAAGAACGTGGATATTTACTTATTATTATTAATCCATTAATTTCTTACAAGGCAAAAAGTACAAGTCTAAGAAAAGTAAAGACAGATGCAGTTGATGCTTTTCATCTCTGCGAGCTGTATTACAAAGAGGAATTAGAGCCATATAAAAAACGAGGGATACAGCTATTAAATCTTCGGAATCTTACGCGACAACACGAAAATATCACAGGTGTTATGATTCAAACTAAGCTCCAATTTCAAGCTGTACTTGATCAAGTATTTCCTGAATATCGAGGGGTTTTTGGAGATTTGTATTCTGTCGTTTCACTCTTAATACTAAAAGAATTTCCGTCATCTGAAGACATACTTAAGGCGGATGATGAAACAATTTCGAGAAAGATTAAGGAATTATGTAAAAGTCGCTCCATTAGGTGGGCAAATGAGAAAGCTATAAAACTAAAAGAGGCGGCAATTCGTAACCCCTTTGAAAAGACCGTCTACCAGAGTCATATATTAAGCTTAGGTATTTACATTAACATTATTCTTCAATACAAAGAGCATCTATCAAGATTAGAGTCAGAGATAGACGCTCTCGCTAAAGATATTGAAGAGTATAATATTATCAAATCCATCCCTGGTATTGGAGAAAAAATCGCTGCCACGATTATTTCCGAAATCGGTGAGATAGATCGATTTAACCATCCTAAAAAGCTTGTAGCTTTCGCTGGTGTAGATCCGAGTGTATTTGAATCCGGTAAATTTAGAGCTACCCAAAACCGTATTACAAAAAGAGGATCAAGTAGACTTCGTCATGCCTTGTATATGGCAGTTCGTTGTGCCATTCGTGATTGTCGTAAAAAGAAAACCACGGATGAAATCATCCCTCGCAACCAAAAAATGCGAAAATATTATGATAAAAAACGCGAAGAAGGAAAGCCTTTTAAGGTAGCTGTTATTGCTTGTGTGAATAAGCTCTTACATTGGGTTTTTGCCCTGTTAAAAAGTAAAACAACTTTCCAAGATATAGCATAGAACCTATATCTAACTAAATAACGTAAAACCTTCCAATTATGAGAAATAGGAAGGTTATTTGGTATACCCTTTTTTAGTATAACATGAAATATTTTTAGTTTTTAATGAAAAATATTGACAAACTATTAGCTGGTTTAGTACCAGATCAATAAAGAAGCATTACTAACTTAATGCCCTGTTTGTTTAAGTGGATTTTTTCACAAATTTAACTTTTTATAGAATATTGTGCTGTATCTACAAAAAAATTTTGTTAGAGAAAATACACAAACCGCCTCTACGTCTTTATTTCCCTCATAAGTAAGATGTACTTTAAGCATCTATTAAGAATTATTAATTATGTCCTTCAATTTCAAGGAGTAATGCTTTTTATCAAAAAAATAAACATAATCAATGTTTTTACAGTAACTTAAATTCCCATCTTTTATATTAGTACCACTGAATACCAAGTTCTTTAGATTTTCCATTGATTCAATGAAAACCAGGGATTCCAACTCTCCACAGTTTAACAATGCAAGCCGTTCTATACTTGATATATTACTCACGATGGGTATATTACTAATTTTCTTACAGTTTTCTATTTCTAGATCACTCAATAAAGGAAGGGTTTTTAGATGTGAAATATCTATTAGGTTTCTTATGTAGTTTAACTGGATTTCCTTTAAATTATTAAATTTTTGAATACCATTCAATGAAGTCAAATTACCATGAGTTAAAATTAAGGATTCTAATTTTTTTAACTTAATCAATTCACCTAAATCTTTACTCTTCGGTTTATATTTAATTAATTGAAGAAGGTTTAGATTTTCTAAATTTGATAAACCGGATACAGATGAACCCCAATCGAGTCTCAATATCTCTAATTTAGGAAAGTATGATAAATCAATTTTTATATTATTATCATTTTCAATTATTGATAATTCTTTTAAAGATTGAAGACTATATAATCCTTTTATGTTGGATAAATAATACACATCTATTCCTATTTTCTTTATGTTTACACACTCAGATAGAAAATCAAGATTATCTTTTGTGTAATATTGGAGACTGATATAGATAGTATCAATTTTATTTTCATTAATATATTTTATACTTCCCTCTGTATTTTGATCTGTTATGTAAACACTATTACCAATTAATTTTATCCCACTAGTCATAGCAGCTCATCCTTACTTAATTTTCTAGATTGTATTATGAATAATATTTACTCTGGTTTCGTTTTATGTAAGTCATGCGAATTGGCTTTTTTTGCATCTTGAATTTCCTTTCGATCACAAAATTTCTGTTAACAGTTCATTTATAACAGGAATGCTGCCACGATTGTCTAAGTGTATTTTCATGAATCCACCCTTTTAAACTTTTTATATATAATAAAAAGCCTGTTAAAAAATTAAGTTGCCAATAAGGCAGCAATATATTTACTAGAACTCCCTTAAGACCACCCTTCTTTATTAGAAAAGGTTTCTTTATCATAAGTAGTATTAAATATAAATTCCTTACCTTTCTTTTCTTCATACGCTTCACTTGCTACATCTAAGAGCTCTTCAAGAAACTCATTCTTCGGCATTAATTTAGGAATATCTAATATTTCATTATATATTTTTTCTCCTTTGCTAACAGCAGCACACCTAGCATAAAGAAATAAGTCTACGGAGAATGTATTTGGTTTCTCTTCCCGGAAAGAATGTTCACCAATATTACATGCATGCTCTTTTGTATCAAGAAGATATAATTTAAAAGATAATGTCTCCTCGAATAATTTGATTTCTTTCACCTTAAGTTTAGCCAATTCTGTTATTAGGAGTTGGATTCCTTCTTTTATCTGTCTAGTACTATGAATTAAAGACATAAGCTTCCAAAAATCAGAATTATTCATAAGCTTAACATCTTTATGTTTTTTATTATCTTCATCAATAATCATATCTTTTTGCTCCTGTTCTTCTATCTCCTTTTCCAGTGCTTCCCTATCATGAATATATCTCCATTCATCGTAAACATCATAACCCACATAACTCCATGTTTCGCTGAAAGTACTAGATCTCCAGTTTCTCTCTTGATCTGTTAAAGGTATATTACCTATAAAAACAAACTCTTTTGGAAATTCCCCATTTACCCACTTAATAGCAGGAGTATTATTATAAAAAAACCTATTATTTCGTAATGTTTCTTTTAAAATTGGATTAGTTATACTAGGTAAAAAAGTGTCTATATAAGGAGTTGTCTTAACTAAAATATCCTTTTCAACAATGTTAATAATCTTAATTGCTGCAAAGAATTTATTTGGAAGTGGTACAGCAAATATATCCCCTAAAGTTAAATGCATATTATACCTTCTCTTTTTTTTATTTTTATAGATGAAAAAAAGATTTTTCCTCAAAAATTCGTACCCTTATCTGAAACAACTTTCAAGTAATTGTTGGAGAATAGCATTATTCCTCATTTACAAAGTTAACCATCACTCCAACAACCTTCTTTGAGATGTTATATTTTACTTTCACCTCATACACCCCGTCTCCATAACCAGACATTGAAATCGCACCACCTAAAACAACTCTTCCTTGTAATTCTGGAGCAACTCCTCCGTCCTCAAACTGGATGGATTCATATATACCAAATTTTTCAATATCAAACACTCCTGCTTGTGAAGAGTCAACTCCAACCTTATCGCAAATATGCCATTTTCCACTTGGTTTTTTTTCACCATAGTATACAAACAAGTTTTTAACAACTTCATCTGGAGTATAAGATACAGAAGCTGTCCAACTACCATTTTTCACATTTGAGAGTATGATTTGCAACTCAGCATCTTCATCAACTTTATAGTACGGATCCGTAACAATTAGCTTTTCGCTCTCAACCATAAAAGAGCCAAGTATACTAGGCTTATCTGTATTTACTTTCGGCACCTGCCAATCAATAAATTCACTTAGTGATAAAGAAGCATATTTATCTAACCCAGTTTTGTCATTCCAAGTATAAATTTGTTCCTGCATAAATCTTTTCCTAATTCGATAGCAAAGTTTTTCACCACTCAATTCTTCACCAATACAAATCATATCTTCTGGTAGATTCTTGGCCCTGTTCTGATTTTGTTTTACTATATCAATTGATAAGGGCGCCGTTTCATTAGTTTGAATAGGAAACAAAGTCCAATCGCCAATCTTCGCTCCATTTGTTTCTAAAAAAAGCTCCTTGTATTCATCTGGGAAAATAGCTCCAAGTGCTTTTTCTGTTTTTTTTAATTCAACTAATGACACGCCAGCCACTATCGAACTGGGATTAATCATGTTTATTACCTTTTTCATTTTTTCCTCCATTATACTTACGGATACTTTTTTAAACTACACTCAAACTAACTTTGAATAATTTCTTTATTTATTATAAAAAACCTTCTATTCCTCCAATTAAATAAAGTATTTCTTCTTCAACTCCCTCAGATTGATACGGATATCTCTCGAATGCTCACTTATTCGCAGGATTTCAAACCCTTTTAATCGGATAATATACCATGTTAATGAGTTCAGATTATTTTTGGCTTCGTGAAGGCATGGATAAATAAAGGAGGTAGCTAACACTCCATATTTTACCATATAATACACTTCTCCACGCCGCCCCTGGAGGCTTTCCCTCCCATGTCTCAACGGGTCAATTGCCCTCTCATTCCTTCGTTATGCCTATCCAAGGGGTGGAGGCCAGTTATGCTAACCTGATGGGTCATAATGCCCTTTAGTTGAAGAAACCTGGTACTCCGTACATATTTGAAATCCTACGAATAAGACAACACTCGATGGTTATATGTTCTCTTCGAGAACCCTATAATTAATTAAGCAACCAAATCTAAATATGGTTGAACCTTCTTGGCACAATATGCTTCGTTATTACGTGCTATTCCTACAAATACCCTTGCCAATTTACCGACTAATTTCATAATGGATTTCATCTTTTTCATCTTCTTCTCTTTAACGTTTTTTAAATGGATAGCTTTAAATTCAGTGTTATTCATTCCTAAACTCATTGTGGCTAAATACAGGAAACGTCTTAGCCTAGATCTTCCACGTTTAGAAATAACGATTTGTCCTTTCCATTTCCCTGAGCTAGCTTCTGCGAGATGTAGGCCTGCATGCCTTAGTAGGGAATTCCCATGTGAAAAACCACTTAAATCCCCAGCCTCGCCAAGGATGCCTGCCAAGGAAATTTCACTAATTCCCTTAATCATTAGTAATTTTTTAGCGAAAGGAATGTTAGATAATTCGTTCTTAATTACCACTTCAACTCTTTCGAGTTGTTGTACCGTAAGGTCATACTCCTCAAGTAACTGTTCCAAATGAAATTTATAGGCTTCTAACGCTTGTCTTGTTCCAACAGATTTATTGGCTACATGAAGCAGTAAATTAGCTTTCTTTAAGCCAGGCTGACGCTTCATAAGTGATCTCCATCCAGTCATAATTTCTTCCGTTGACTTAGAACACAGTTCTGTTGGGGAAGGAAAAAGTCTTAGTGTAGCTATTGCCCCTTTAGCAGTAATATCCTTGAATACTTGTCTTAATTCAGGAAAAACAATGTCCACCCATCTGTTTAATTGATTAATAGCACTCACAAGTCGTTTAACCACCACATCACGGTTCGATATGAGAACCCTTAGTTTCTCAAATGACTCAGAATTATTTCTTACAAAGGAGTAGTATCCGTTCTTTACCATATCAGCTATTACCAAAGCATCTTTTTTATCACTCTTTGATTGGGTATTATCTCGATTCTCTTTATTTCGTTTGACCAGAATGGGATTAACTGTTACTACTTCTATGTCTTGGTTCAATAACCACTTTGAAAGATTGATCCAGTAATGTCCCGTTGGTTCCATCCCCACTATAGAGTACTCAAGTTTATGTATTCTTTTAAGCTCAAAAATCCAGTTTAATAGCTTTATAAATCCCTCTTCATTGTTCTCGAATGCCAGAGGGTTTCCTACAATAATTCCACGGAAATTAACTGCCCTAGCAACGTGCAGCTGTTGAGCGATATCTACACCAATGATTAAATGTTTAACAGAAATTCTTTCAATTAGTTGATTTTGTTTGTCTTGCATTTTAAAATTCATAGTAGGGTTCCTCCTAAGGTTGAGTTTTAGAGTGGTTTCTATACTCATATCTTACTGAGGAGCCCTTTTTTTTTCAAAGTTGAAAAATAACGCTCTACAGGAATGCTAAACTGCCACGTTCGTATTATAAGGTTAACCAGAAATGAAAATATTTCTAGTTGACCATTTTTTATATGGGCTTATTATAACTGTAGCCGGGGTAAAACGTAACTGCCAGTGGGACAGAGATCCCGTCTGCTAAACAGTTTGCCCCCTACTTGTAGAAACATGATTGAGGCTGGTTGGGACATAGATCTCGTATAACAAGCGAAGCTGTGACACTGCAAGAAAGATAAGGGGTACCGGCAAATAAAAGATTAGGAGATGATGGAGGATGAATCCAGTCGTTGGTCTGGATATTTCAAAGGGGGAAAGTCAAGTTCAAGCTTTTTTAGATAAAGGCAAACCTTTTCGTAAGAGCTTTAAAGTATCACATACACTTGAGGGGCTTGGTTCACTTATTGAGTTTTTAGAACAGGTGCAGCAAGAAACAGGTCAAAGACCTTGTGTGATTCTAGAAGCAACTGGGCATTATCAGACGCCAGTTGTTCAATATCTAGAAGAACGTGGATATTTACTTATTATTATTAATCCATTAATTTCTTACAAGGCAAAAAGTACAAGTCTAAGAAAAGTAAAGACAGATGCAGTTGATGCTTTTCATCTCTGCGAGCTGTATTACAAAGAGGAATTAGAGCCATATAAAAAACGAGGGATACAGCTATTAAATCTTCGGAATCTTACGCGACAACACGAAAATATCACAGGTGTTATGATTCAAACTAAGCTCCAATTTCAAGCTGTACTTGATCAAGTATTTCCTGAATATCGAGGGGTTTTTGGAGATTTGTATTCTGTCGTTTCACTCTTAATACTAAAAGAATTTCCGTCATCTGAAGACATACTTAAGGCGGATGATGAAACAATTTCGAGAAAGATTAAGGAATTATGTAAAAGTCGCTCCATTAGGTGGGCAAATGAGAAAGCTATAAAACTAAAAGAGGCGGCAATTCGTAACCCCTTTGAAAAGACCGTCTACCAGAGTCATATATTAAGCTTAGGTATTTACATTAACATTATTCTTCAATACAAAGAGCATCTATCAAGATTAGAGTCAGAGATAGACGCTCTCGCTAAAGATATTGAAGAGTATAATATTATCAAATCCATCCCTGGTATTGGAGAAAAAATCGCTGCCACGATTATTTCCGAAATCGGTGAGATAGATCGATTTAACCATCCTAAAAAGCTTGTAGCTTTCGCTGGTGTAGATCCGAGTGTATTTGAATCCGGTAAATTTAGAGCTACCCAAAACCGTATTACAAAAAGAGGATCAAGTAGACTTCGTCATGCCTTGTATATGGCAGTTCGTTGTGCCATTCGTGATTGTCGTAAAAAGAAAACCACGGATGAAATCATCCCTCGCAACCAAAAAATGCGAAAATATTATGATAAAAAACGCGAAGAAGGAAAGCCTTTTAAGGTAGCTGTTATTGCTTGTGTGAATAAGCTCTTACATTGGGTTTTTGCCCTGTTAAAAAGTAAAACAACTTTCCAAGATATAGCATAGAACCTATATCTAACTAAATAACGTAAAACCTTCCAATTATGAGAAATAGGAAGGTTATTTGGTATACCCTTTTTTAGTATAACATGAAATATTTTTAGTTTTTAATGAAAAATATTGACAAACTATTAGCTGGTTTAGTGATATGACGTTTTGAACTAGTCACTAAAATCTTTTATCAGGGTTTCTATTTCCTTACCATCATAAAAGTCTCCATCGCTAATGAACTTTTCAATTTCTACAGTACCATCTTCCATAAACTCCACTTCCCAACGTTGACCTGGCACTGCAATTTCAACCATAATAGCATCATCTCTAACCTTATTTAGCTTGTAAAATATATTACTTAATTCTAATTTATTAAGGAAATCAATTAACTCTTTAAGCCCCAACTACATCATCCCCCTTTAGAATCCCTTTAGGTATATTCCAATTTAATTCTCTATCGTTATTTCACTACCCTGCCACAATTCTTCCATAACCTGAACTTTTCTTTTTTACTGGAATGCTGCCATATTTTCTTATGCTCAAATTACATGAAACTCCTCACTTGTAAAAAGAAAAAACCACCATACAGGTGGTCATTAAAACAGTTTATTTAACTAGAAAACGAAAATACAATGCTATTACATAATTGACAATAATAAATACTGCATAGATTTTAAACATAAATACAAAGAAACCTTTTTCTTTATAATTTAATAACAAATAAAGAATAGCCATTATTAATACAAGTATATATAAAGGTGCTATAGCTAACTTTGAATATAGATCTGGTAACATCATTTGTCTTTCACCTTACTATGTTGATTATCTTCTCTTTGCTTGCATGTGTGTTTATTATAGCTCTAGATTTCTTTTTTGGATACATAATCTCATTGAATTTCTTATTCATACAGATAGGTAAGAGTTTGAAGTTATCGCTCCCTTTTCCCCCTGTTCACACCGTACGTGAAACTTTCGAATCATACGGCGTTCCAACTAATCCAATCTATTCTTTCTATGTATTAAGCAATCGAG
>NZ_RZTZ01000033.1 GCF_004005475.1 Niallia taxi
CCCCAGTCGCTCCGGTTGGACCCGCTACTCCTGCTGGACCTGTTGCTCCCGTTGGACCCGCTACTCCCGCTGGACCTGTTGCTCCTGTTGGACCTGCTGCTCCGGCTGGACCTGTCGCTCCGGTTGGACCCGCTGCTCCCGCTGGACCGGTTGCTCCTGTCGGACCTGCTACTCCGGCTGGACCGGTTGCCCCAGTCGCTCCTGTTGGACCCGCTACTCCTGCTGGACCTGTTGCTCCCGTTGGACCCGCTACTCCCGCTGGACCTGTTGCTCCTGTTGGACCTGCTGCTCCGGCTGGACCCGTCGCTCCTGTTGGGCCTACTGCTCCTGCTGGACCCGTTGCTCCTGTTGGGCCTGCCACTCCCGCTGGGCCGGTTGCTCCCGTTGGACCCGCTACTCCCGCTGGACCTGTTGCTCCCGTTGGGCCTGTTGGTCCTGCCACTCCTGCTGGACCTGTTGCTCCCGTTGGGCCGGCTGCTCCCGCTGGACCTGTCGCTCCTGTTGGGCCCGCAACTCCCGCTGGACCTGTTGCTCCTGTTGGACCTGCTGCTCCCGCTGGACCTGTCGCTCCTGTTGGACCGGCTACTCCCGCTGGACCTGTCGCTCCTGTTGGGCCCGCTACTCCCGCTGGACCTGTTGCTCCTGTTGGGCCCGCTACTCCCGCTGGACCTGTTGCTCCTGTTGGGCCCGCTACTCCCGCTGGACCCGTTGCTCCTGTCGGACCGGCTGCTCCGACTGGGCCTGTCGCTCCTGTTGGACCGGCTGCTCCCGCTGGACCTGTTGCTCCTGTTGGGCCTGCCACTCCCGCTGGACCTGTTGCTCCTGTTGGACCCGCTACTCCGGCTGGACCTGTTGCTCCCGTTGGGCCGGCTGCTCCGGCTGGACCGGTTGCTCCGGTTGGGCCGGCCACTCCCGCTGGGCCGGTTGCTCCCGTTGGACCGGCTGCTCCTGCTGGGCCTGTCGCTCCCGTTGGGCCGGCCACTCCCGCTGGACCGGTTGCTCCTGTCGGACCTGCTACTCCGGCTGGACCGGTTGCTCCTGTCGGACCTGCTACTCCGGCTGGACCGGTTGCCCCAGTCGCTCCGGTTGGACCCGCTACTCCTGCTGGACCTGTTGCTCCCGTTGGACCCGCTACTCCCGCTGGACCTGTTGCTCCTGTTGGACCTGCTGCTCCGGCTGGACCTGTCGCTCCGGTTGGTCCTGCCACTCCTGCTGGACCGGTTGCTCCCGTTGGGCCGGCTGCTCCTGCTGGACCGGTTGCTCCTGTTGGTCCCTCTACTCCCGCTGGACCTGTCGCTCCTGTTGGGCCCGCTACTCCCGCTGGACCTGTTGCTCCCGTTGGGCCGGCTGCTCCGGTTGGGCCTGTTGGTCCTGCCACTCCCGCTGGGCCGGTTGCTCCCGCTGGGCCTGTCGCACCTGTTGGACCAGCTACTCCTGTTGCTCCTGTCGCTCCCGTTGGACCTGTTGCCCCAGTTGGGCCTGCTTCTCCTGATGGACCTGTTGCTCCTGTTGGGCCTGCCACTCCCGCTGGACCTGTTGCTCCTGTTGGGCCTGCCACTCCCGCTGGACCTGTTGCTCCTGTTGGACCCGCTACTCCGGCTGGACCTGTTGCTCCCGTTGGGCCGGCTGCTCCTGCTGGACCCGTTGCTCCCGTTGGACCAGCTACTCCCGTTGGGCCTGCTGCTCCTGCTGGACCCGTTGCTCCCGTTGGACCAGCTACTCCCGTTGGGCCTGCTGCTCCTGCTGGACCCGTTGCTCCGGTTGGACCGGCTGCTCCTGCTGGACCGGTTGCTCCGGTTGGGCCTGCCACTCCCGCTGGACCGGTTGCTCCCGTTGGGCCTGCCACTCCCGCTGAGCCTGTCGCTCCCGTTGGGCCGGTTGCTCCCGTTGGACCCGCTACTCCCGCTGGGCCTGCTGCTCCTGCTGGACCCGTTGCTCCGGTTGGACCGGCTACTCCCGCTGGGCCTGTTGCTCCTGTTGGGCCTGCTGCTCCCGCTGGTCCTGTTGCTCCGGTTGGGCCTGCTGCTCCCGCTGGACCGGTTGCTCCTGTTGGGCCCGCTACTCCCGCTGGACCGGTTGCTCCCGTTGGACCGGCTGCTCCTGCTGGTCCCGTTGCTCCTGTTGGGCCTGCCACTCCTGCTGGACCCGTTGCTCCTGTTGGGCCTGTCGCTCCTGTTGGACCGGCTACTCCCGCTGGACCTGTTGCCCCTGTTGGACCGGCCACTCCCGCTGGACCTGGTGCTCCTGTTGGGCCCGCTACTCCCGCTGGACCTGGTGCTCCTGTCGGACCGGCTGCTCCTGCTGGACCTGGTGCTCCCGTTGGACCTGCTGCTCCTGTCGGCCCCACCGGACCTGCCGGCCCAGTTGGACCAACAATCCCAATAGCAGTCAACAACGACACATCATCAACTAAAACACCTGATCCACCCTGTAAAGGTATTAAATTGATAAGCAAATATGCTTGAGTTGTTCCCGGAGGCGCTACTACCGTTGTTAAATTAATTGATTGCCATGTGCTATTCTGAGCATTTGGCAGCCTGTTTGCTGGAATAAATGTTGATAAGCCTGTCCCTAACTGCTGAAAGCTTGCATTAAAGAAGAAAATTTGAATTAACACTGCAGGTGCAGGAAGTGATCCTGGTCTTGCTAATGATAAATTCAATTCAAGTGCATCTCCTGGACTAGCAGGAACAAACTGACCAATATAAGAGGTTTCTGTTCCTTGTGGAAGCAATGCTGAGTATGTGCCTGAATTCGAAAATTGATTTGTCGTGGTTGCATTCGAGGAAGTAATCCAGCCATTTAAATTTCCTGTTTCAAAACCGCCATTACTAATTAAATTCAGTAAACTCATTTTTCTCTCCTTTCCTATACAAAGATTTAACATCTTTACATACTATGGAAAAACGGAAATACTGAATAAGCTACTATCCTTTATTTAGTCACCTATTTTGTTTTTGATTGATTCAACTAATTTTTCTATTAATAAATCGCTCTACTATTTTAAAACACAAATATACAGGTGAGACCACACATATCCATTTAACCTTGTATGATTTTTTTCATCTACTATTCAAAATGAAAAAAGGCAGCCCTATGGCAGCCTTAATCTCAAAATATGTAGTGTAAAATGGCATAAAAGCATTTGAAATTTATTGGATATAATCATAAATATTTTTTACTAATAATAAGCAGGTTACCGCAATAAACAATACTCGTACAAAACTGCTTCCCTTTTTGATAGCAAATCTCGAACCACAAATCGCACCACCCAGTTGGGCAACTCCCATAATTAATCCATATGTATAGTTTACTTGTCCTAGGAAAATAAACATCAATAAACCAGCAATATTGCTGCCAAAGTTTAAGAATTTAGCATTACCTGCAGCCTTTAAAAAATCAAATCCAATCAATAAAAACGCAAACATTAGAAATGATCCTGTACCTGGACCAAGAAACCCATCATAAAAGCCAATGGCGAAAATAGCAGCTAAAAACATGATATAGTGGCGAGGGGATAAGGTTTTTGGTGATGAAATACTACCCCAATCTTTCTTAAAGATAGTATAAATCGCTACTGCCGCAAGCATGATAAGCATCAATGGTTTCAGCATTTCCGGATCCATTAAGTGAACACACCAAGCTCCCAGCATGGAACCAATAAAGGTAAGCGGAAATAATTTATATACTGATTTTAAGTCAAGTTTACCAGAACGATAGAACATATATGTACTAGTTAACGAGCCGATTGTAGAAGCTAATTTATTTGTAGCAACTGCTGCAGCTGGATTCATTCCTGTAAATAATAAAGCCGGCAAAGCAATCAGCCCGCCGCCACCTACTACCGAATCAATAAATGCGGCTAAAAATCCAAAAATAATTAAAATTATTAATAATGATAGGTCAATATCAAACAAGATTGAACACTTCCTTCGCTAGTCACTATCCAAATAGTAACTAATCATTTGATAAATGTAAATAGTTATTGTATCGTTAAACTATAGTACAGGAATAATTGGAGGACAAAAATTGTGAGCGATATTGTACAACAGCTCAAAAAACTAGGCTTTAATGAATATGAAGCTAAATCTTATGTTGCGCTTGTAAAATTAGGACCAGCTACTGCTTATCAAGTCAGCAAGGCTTCAGGCATTCCAAGAGCTAGGATTTATGATGTTTTAAATACGCTTGTCGAAAAAGGGATTGTCTTAAAAGAGGAAATAAATGATGCTGCTCGATATTCCCCACTACCTGTAGAAATTTTTCTTCAAAAAGCACAATCAGAATGGGAAAATACCTATGATGTTTTAAACGACTCATTGAGGGAGCTTGAAACATCTGCCAATGAACCAGATAATCGGGTAATAACATTAAAGGACTATCAAACAATTATTAGCTATTGTAAAACATTAATTAAAAAAGCTGAAAAGCATATTATTATTTCCATCTGGGATGATTTATACCGTGAGCTACAGGATGATCTTGCAGAAGCTTCCAATAAAGTTACCTTAAAAGGGATAACCATACATGTGGAAAACCCGCTAAATAATTTAGAGAGCCACCGAATTACTCCTTTTACAGAAACTTCCTCTACTGAGCATTGGTTCATCTTATCTATTGATTCAAGAGAAATGCTGTACGGACCATCCTTTGAGGAGCGAAGTATTGCTTTTTATACAGATGACCCTGTTCATATTTACCTTTTAGAGGATTATGTATGGCATGATGTATTAGTTAATCGTCTTGTGAGGCGCAGTTCAGATGATTTAGAAAAATGGATTACAAATGAGCGCGAAGCTTTTTTTACAAAAAAATAACGAAGTATATAGGCAAAATGGTTTACAATTAACTGTAAATAGTCGTTATAATATGGAGACTTACTAAAAATGCTCACAAATAAACAGTGCAATATAGGAGGAATAACCTTGTCTTTTAAACCTAAAGCAATTTTTTTAGATATGGATGGTACAATTTTAACTTCTTTTAATAAAGTCAGCTTGAAAACGAAAGAAATTATTGATAATTTACGGGAACAAGGAATCTTTGTATTTATTGCGACAGGAAGAGCATTCGATGAGATAGCCGAATTAGTTCCGGAAGGCTTCCAAGTAGATGGTTTTATTACATCAAATGGAATGGCAGGATATATCGGGGATAAGCCTGTGTTTCAGCATTCCCTTTCTCGCGTATTAGTTGAAACAGTTATTGAAAAGGCAAGACAAAATAAAATATATTACGAGCTATTTCCATACGATTCAGCACGTATCACATTAAATCAGGATAAAGATTATGTGGAACATGAGGTTAGAGATCCACAGCCAGAAGGTGTAGAAATTAATGAATGGCTATCACGTAAACAAGCGATTAAAGAAGAGATCGCTTGGAAGGATTCTATTGAGGGAAATATGTTTTCGAAGTTTTATTTCTTTGCAAGAACAAAAGAGCATATTAATGAATGGAAAGATATACTTAACGAGCTAAAGCAAGAAACTGACTTTACTACGTCAACTTCTTCAAGCCATAATGTGGAATTGATGTTCGCAAATGTAAATAAAGCAACTGGCATTAAGCAGATGCTGGCTCATTTCGGGATATTGGAAGAAGACATATTAGCAATTGGGGATAGTTATAATGATCTGCCAATGTTTGAGTTTGTTGATTATGCCGTAGCAATGAAAAACGCTGCAGAGCCAATCAAAAAAATTGTTAATGATGTAACAGAATTCACTTGTGATGAAGATGGAGTTTATCAATATCTTTCAAGGTTTTCCTCTGTGAAAATCTAGTAAAAATGCGATAGGATATAAGTAATACACGAAGTGATATGAGGTGAGAAAAACATGTATTGGACTCTCTTATTTGAAAATGACGTACCAGCAGTACCCTTCAGCTTCTAATGGAGGGAAATGACTGAGTCTCTCCGATAGGGGCAACTTTGACCTTAAACAAAAAATCGGAGGGTATAAAAAATGAAAAACACCTTATTAGGTTCCTTATATTTAATTCTTGCTTCTAGTATTTGGGGTGGCATGTATGTTGTCGTGAAGGTTGTGGTGGCGGTTATTCCCCCACTTGAGCTTGTGTGGTTGCGCTATTTAATTGCAATCTTGACACTTCTCCTCATAGGATTTGTGACAAAACAAAAATGGCGAATTGAAAAGCGTTTTATTTGGATTATCGTTGCCATTGGGATTATTGGCAATGCCATTTCTATTGTTGCACAAGAAACAGGGACGATGCTGTCAACAGCGCAAATGGGGGCAATCATCACAGCTTCAACACCTGCATTTATGGTTATTTTTGCCCGCCTCATTCTTAAGGAAAGCTTAAATATTAAAAAAGGAATCTCTGTATGCCTAGCCACAATAGGTGTTATTCTTATTGTTGGCATAGGGGATATCAATTTGTCCAGCACACTTGGCGGGGTTTCTCTTGTTATTGCTGCCTTAACATGGGCACTTATGTCTGTTCTAGTGAAACGCATTCCAAGCAATTACTCGCAAATTGTAGTAACAACCTATTCTATTATCTAATAACAGCCAACCAAGCAATGTTCCCACTACTGGCTGAAAGAAAAAATAAATTCCACCGCTTGAGGCATTAAGCATTTGTAATCCACGGTTCCAGAGAAGAAAGCCGCCTGCTGTTGAGATAACACCTAAATATAATAGTCCACCCCAAATTGTCGGATGAGTCAGTTGCATCATATTCAATTCAGGTAAACGCGGTAAAACAAATGGTGTTAACACAATAAGTGCGACCAAAAAAAATCGGCTTCATGTTTTGGATAGGTTCTATCCTGATTTTAATAGGTGTGTTATTCGTTATTAAAGAAGATAAGTAAAAGTATTCCCCTTCCATTATTGTGGAAGGGGGATACTTTTATATATACTCATCATAGCTTTACTATTTTTGTTCCATGTGCTTCTTTCACCTGCAAAGCATCTAATAGCCCTTCTAAATTTTGATAATTAACACCAGCACCTGGTAAAATAATAATCCGGTCACCTGCATATTCAATTAGCTTCTTTAGATGTGGGAAGTTAGCTTCTATGCTCTGGTCTGAACTGCCACCATGTGTCAAAATTCTGCTAACCCTCTTTTCAGCAAGCCAATCAATTGCTTTAAACTGAGCTTCTTCTGACAATTCATCGAATGCCATATGAAAAGTGATTTCCATATCTTCTGATTTACTTATCAACTGAGAAGTCAATTCTTCATCAATCCACCCATTCTTCAAGCAGCCAAATACGACTCCATCTGAGCCAAGCTGCATACAGATTTCAATATCATTTTCCATTATCTCTGCCTCTGCATGACTATATTCAAAGCCTCCACCTCTTGGTCTGATCATAGTCATAACCGTAACACCGGCGTTATGTGATATCTCCACCGCTTTTTTAATTACCCCATAAGATGGAGTTGTCCCCCCTACTGCTAAGTTGTCACAAAGCTCAATCCTTTTTGCTCCCGCTTTAATTGCAGCAGGAATGTTGGTCAGGTTTTCTGCACAAAATTCTTTCAATACAACACTTTCCATACATTCATCTCCTAAAATTACTAAACCTAAAACTACTTGTTAACCTGTTAACACCATATCGCGTTGTAAGCGTTTTTTCAAATCATTCTTATAATACCTCTCTAAAAAGCACTTGTACAAAAAATAATTCCTAATAAAAGGAATAAAGAATTGAAAGAAGCAGGCTACCAAAATCATAAAGATTTATCACATACACCCTCTTAATACTCACTCAATTCCAAAAATTTTATCATCTTAATAAATAAAAAAGTCTTATATGAATGCTCGTTAGTTAGTGCAAAACACTTCAATTATTTAAAAGCAATCTGTATTTTCCTCCCATTGTTTTACTAAACTATACTAAACTAAATAGAATAGTGGTGGTATAATTAAGGAACGAAAGTATATATAGGAGGAATACGATTGAAAATCGATGATATCGCAAAATTAGCCGGTGTTTCTAAATCAGCTGTTTCTTTGGCATTTAATAATAAACCTGGCATCAGTGAACAAACAAAGGAGCATATCTTAAAAACAGCAGCTATTCACGGCTATACACCTAGAACTGTAAAAAAAAGATATGATAGCCCTTTAAAGAAGAACCATATTATTCGCTTTGTCGCTTGTAAAAATACAGATGTAATTACAGACCAATACGATTCCCAGCCTTTCTTTAGAGAACTGCTTAATTATTTGACTGATATTGTGAGGGAAAATGGATATACATTAGCCATTTCTTCCATAAATATACATGAACTAGAAAGTAACCTATCACAATTGGAGGCAGACCAAGAATCAGCAGGTATTCTTCTGTTAGGAACAGACCTGCCGCTAGAGAAGATGGAAGAAGTAGAGTCCATACACCCTAACATTGTTGTGTTGGATACTTTATTCGAAGCTTCTAATATGAGCTTTGTGTCAATAAATAATTTTCTAGGCGGATTTCAAGCTGGTGAGTTTTTGTACAAGCTAGGCCATCGAAAAATTGGCTTTATTAAATCAAATGAACGTATATACAATTTTTCAAAAAGAGAGGCAGGATTCCTGCATTCATTGGACAAAAATGGACTTAGCTTGAATGGATCGTACGTTTTTGAGGTTGCACCGATGCAGGTTTTATCTCAAGAATCATTAAAAAAATCAATTGCAAGCCTTAAGAGTCTTCCGTCAGCGTTTTTTTGCGAAAATGATTATATGGCGATAAGTACAATTAAAACACTGCATGAGCTTGGCATTAAAGTACCTGAACAGGTTTCTGTCTTAGGCTTTGACAATATATATGAAGCAAACATTATTAGCCCTGAATTAACAACTGTTCAAGTCAGAAAAGATGTGCTGGCAAAAACAGCAGTGGAAAAGCTTGTTCAATCCATTTCTAGCAATAATTTCGGCGGGACACAAACCCTCGTGAATACGGAAATTATTCAACGAAATTCCTGCATTGCTTTTTCTTCATCAAAATGAAGAGTATTATGCAAACACCAAAAAGCCTGCTGGATGAAATGAAAACCACAGGCTTTTTTAGCTAAATGAGCAATCGTCGATTAAGCTGATAATATTAACTACTCACATTTTGTTTCTCTTTTATTATTTTTAAAAGCGGAGTATCATTAAAGCCTTTTGCGATAAGCCATACTGCTAGAATCATTTCATTAGCTGCTACAGGCATAGCTAATAAAGCACCCCAGACTGAAACTTGTTCAATCACATCAAACATTACTAAAATAGAACAAGTAAATACGAGAGCTGCACCTGTCATTCCTATAATAGGGATAAACCGCGGTACGAGCTTCGATTTATAAAAGATAAAACTATACATCATTGTGTTGATGCCAAGCATGAAATTCGGACCAAGTAAAAATGTCCATTCATGTATCGCTTTCAGTACGGTTCCATTTGCTTCAAAGACAGAAGAATTTTGCGCGCCACCGGCTATATATTCCTGGCTTAATGTTAGTAATGCCAGAACGCTGATTATCCCGATTATAATAAGAACAGCCTCGAGAAACCGGAAGCAAACATGCCAAAGTGCAATAGTACCATCATACTTTTTCAAGATCGGATACATCGTAGTTGCAGTGCCAACTGCTGATACAACAAGTATTAATTCCAAAACCGCCCCTAATACTACCTGTCTTGAATGTTCAGCACCTGCAGTAAGATAATCTGATTCATTTAGAATCGGATCATATAGTAATAGCCCTATGACTGCTGTAACGGCAGCAAGTATAAACAGAATTCCGACTAATCTAGCAGCTTTTTTGTTTGAATTCATAAAAATCCCCTTCTCTTTGATAAATTCAAAAACGTGGAAACCGCACAACTAAAAATTTTTAATTGTCTTTTTCGTAAAAGAAAACTTCTTCTAATGGCATATTAAAAGCATGGGAAATACGAAAGGCTAGTTCTAAGGATGGGGAGTAGTTACCTTTTTCGAGTGCCACAATAGTTTGTCTTGTCACGCCTGCCTTGTCAGCCAATTGCTGCTGTGTCATTTCATTATGGTTAAATCGCAATCTTCTAATATGATTGCCGACAAGATGCTTTCCCATATTAAACTCCTTTCCGGTAATGATAAAATTTTGTAACTGATCCCGTTACATCAGCAAGGAAACCTGAAATAATTAGGATGATAAACATTACTTGCAATGGTTGTGAAATTACTAATGCTGTCATTGATGAAAGAAAACCGAGGATAAAAATAAAGAAGGAATTTCGATTTGCTTTAAGCGCAATTAACTTGTCGAGCTCATCTTCAAATGATGGCTGCTTTTCTTTAGTTGTTACACTAAATAGGATGTTAAAAATAATGCTGATAATGATATGTGCAATAATGGAAACTAGTGTCAAAAGCAGAACGAATCTGCCCCAAAAGGGAAGAATTTGATCTTCTAGCACACCCCCTAATGGATATTGTGGGTACATCCAAAAAGAAAATGAAACAAAAATGATTACAGCACTGACTATTGATACAATACTTTTCTTTTCTTGATAGGTCATCCATCAACACCCTTTGTATATTTAGTTTGACATAAGGTAAAGTTTCTTATACACAATGTATAATAAACTTTACATCGATTCAAGTACCATTTTAATAAATGGGCTAATAATCTTAGAAAACAAAAAAGGGACTAATGGATGAATTAGCCCCTTCTTACCAATCATGCTACTTTTGTTTCACGAGAAAAAGTGAAAACTCTTTATATATTACGAAGCATTTCTTTTATCTCATCACGAGTTTGCAGGATTGCTCCTTTTTCACTTGGAAATATGGCGGCCACGCCATTATCCTTTTCTATTTCAACAAGTAAATCATCCAAAAACTCATTCAATGGAATATTGAATGCCTCATACTTCTCGCCTATCACTTCCGCCTCCATCTCCGCAAAGCTTCTCCTAGGCCAAACAGGCAATGAAAATTCAAAATCGTCCTCTTCTTCTAACGTTAACAAGTCCCCATTTTCATCGCGCAGCAACCAAACCTGCTCATCCATAGAGACAATTGTATAAAAATAGATAAGCCGTTTTTCAGCAGGACGTTTTAAAATCATTCGTTTAAATAATTTCATATTGTTTCTTCCTTTTCTGTTTATCAATAGAATTATTATTACTAAATAGTACTGCTATAACAGTTTATAATAGAAAAAACTATATTTCTATTACAATTATTTAAAACTATCCAAATATTATAAAATTATTTCTTCCTACCACCCTTACCATAGACACTGTTCTTCTTTTTTGCTAATTTTGTCTTTTTAACTTCGGTTTTTACTTTTAAAAAATGCAAATTACATTTTTCCAATACTTTTTGATTGCAATCGAGGCAGAATTATAATATTATTTGATATATCAATTATTGATAAGTCAACTATTGATACATCAACTAATTTTAAAGGAGAATTATTATATTATGAGTAAATTCCAAAAAACAAATGACTTCAACGAAATTGTATATGGTCGTCGTTCCATTAAAGTATATGATCCAACAGTAAAAATCAGCCGTGAGGAAATGATCGAGATTCTAGAGAAAGCTTCCAAAGCTCCGTCCTCCATTAATATGCAGCCTTGGCGCTTTGTAGTGATTGATACGGAAGAAGGTAAAGAAAAGCTAGCTCCTCTATCTAGATTTAATAAAGAGAAAGTACTAAGCTCGTCTGCAGTAATTGCTGTTTTCGGAGACAAGAAAAACTTTGATTACGCTGAAGAAATCTACAGCAATGCTGTTGAGCTTGGCTATATGCCTCAAGAAGTTAAGGATGCTCAAATAAACGCATTTACACCTTATTATGCAAATATGTCTGAGGATGTAATGAAGGATACTATCATGCTTGATGCTGGTCTTGTTTCCATGCAGCTTATGCTAGTTGCTCGTGCATATGGTTATGATACAAATCCAATCGGCGGTTATGAAAAAGACCAAATTGCCGAAAGCTTTGGTTTAGAAAAGGATCGTTATATTCCAATTATGCTTCTAACAATTGGTAAAGCTGCAAATGAAGGCTTCCAATCTTATCGTCTGCCTGTTGATACGATTACAGAATGGAGATAAAACACCACTTCTTTTTGAAGTCATGATAAACAATTAAAACCTTTATGATATGACCCTGCTCTATAGAGTGGGGTCTTTTACTTTATTTTTACCTGCTCCATCCAAATCCAACTAATAATATAAATATGAAATCACATACTAACAATAATGGAGGTGAAAGAGATGAAAACAAAAGATGATTTCTTAGAAGGAGCAAAAGTCACAGATGATGCTCATACATATGGGCCTTCAAATGGAGGAAGTGCAGAGCACCATTCTCCACAATCTGTTCCTAATACAGAAGCAGCTAAAGCAGGCAAGAAACGAAAATAAAATATTTGTTTAAAGAAGAAACTTAGAATAATTTCCCCCTTTAAGTAAAACAGTAAATTTAAAATTATTGTCTGCTTAAAGGGTTGCTTGTCTTGTTTAAAAACATGAATTACTCAAAAGCAAAAAAAAACGGCTTATCCGCTAATGGACAGCCATTTTCTATATTATTGAAAGAACAGTTTAGAAACCCTCTGTAAATGCTGGGTAAAGTCCTCTTCTAGTATTGCCATAAGGATATGATCACGCCATTCTCCATCTATCAATAGACTCTTCCGCTCTAAGCCTTCTTTCACAAATCCTGCCTTTTCCAACACTCTAATCGAACCAGGATTTTGCGGACTAACACCTGCGATTACTCGATGAAAATTCATTTCTGTAAAGATAATTTTCAAACCTTCCGTTAAAGCCTGCTGCATATAGCCTTTTCCATTATGCTTGGAGTCTAACTGATATCCTACCATGCATGTTTGCTTCGGGCCTCTTTCGACAAAGAAAAAGTTGATTGCACCAATTAATTCTGCTTCTAGGAAAATACCAAAATCATATCTTTCATCATTTTTTGCTTTTTCTATACTTTTTTCAATCCAATTTGTCTGGCCGTCTAAAGTATAAAACGCTTCACTTGGTTTAATTGGTGACCATCTTTCGAAATGCTCTTTATTGTTTAATTCCAGCTGTAGCTTCATGTGAGCGTCTGTTATTTCATAGAATCTAATATTAACCTTCATTGTCTCTGTCCTTTAATATTATTACTGGCTTTTTTCGTATTACTACCTTTTTCTTAAGATAGTAAGCACCGCCAATAAGTACAATAACTCCAATTGTTCTTATAATGATCGTATTAGTTAATTCGTCATTAAAAGTGATACTGCTAAAAACACTGCCTATAACTATTATTACAATGGCAAGTAGCAAATGAATTATTCTCATATAATACCTTCCCTTTTAAATAATCCTACTTTAACCTATTTTATAGCAGCTGTATCTTTGAAAATGAAGACGCATTTTTAGTAGCAATTATTTCAACCATCTCTCACAAACCAGTTTTTTACTAATAAAATTATTTCACTATTCCCTTAAGAATTCAATATATATTTAATATAATTACAGGCTACTAATTCTTCTTTTGCTTATAATGAGCGGGGACTATCTGCCATCGCGTTAGCAAGAATGAGATATACAATGATATTTGAGGGTAAAGTAACAATAAATATTAATCTCACTGCAAACGAAGATATCCCAAAGTATTCTGCGATACCGCCGCAAACTCCGGCTAACGCCTTATCGGTTGCTGATTTCCTTAACTTATTCCTCACAATTTCTCTCCATCCTTCGAGTTAAAGTGCTTCTTTTTATTCTTACCATTTTATATACTGCAAGCCATAAACAGAGCCGACTGTCATAACAACAGACCAAATAACTAAACTAACACCAAGCCAAGTGACAACCTTCTTTCTAGAAGAACCAAATATAAGTGCCATTAATGCAGCAAGGTCTGTGCCAAGGATAGAAGGTGATAACAAAGCAAACACAGGCAAACCGTACTTTTCCCAAATTTGTTTGGCTCGTGTTTCTCGTTTGGATGGCTCTGTTATTCCTTTTTTCGCTTTTCTTTTCCTACGCCATTCAGCTATTTGTCTAAAAAATATCGCGAAAACTAACACCATTAAAAAATTACCTAAAAAGGCAATAGTTCCAACTGCTACTGGTGACATATCAAAAAGAATACCAACTGGAATTATATAAAAAACATCTAGAAATGGTAATAACGAAATAATAAATAAGGCAAAATATTGCCACATTCCATCTGCACTTTGAACCCATTCAACCATCTATATCCCTCCATACTTGTGTAGTTTAAAACTGTATTTTTATTCCTTCTCTAAAACTTAATACGAATGAATAGTAGAAAAGTTCCGAAAATTACCCTTAAGGCATTTGTCATGTTGCTGATCTTTTCTTAACGGAAATAATTTTAGTTAAAAATGCTCTGCGCATCATAATGAGAGCGTTATCTTTTTATTTATACTTTCTAAATTCCAAAATAATATGTTAAATAATATGTTAAATAATCTGACAACTTAATTGACGTCTTGATTTTTGTCTTTATACTCATAACTAACAATTAATATTGGTTCTTGTCATAGAACAAAGATGCCGCCTAGGGTTCCGGTTTGTAAAACGTCTGGTCCGAGAGGTAGCGTACGGTATTGCTGTACTGTATACACGGAGGGATAAAAGCCCGGGAGAATTTTGTATAAAAATAAAGTGTACCCTTTGTAAAGGACATTTAAAAAAAGCCTAGGCAGTTTTAAGAAGATGATCTCTGTATTGAACAGGGGTCATCTTTTTTAAGTTCCACTGATATCTATAGTAATTGTAATAAATC
>NZ_RZTZ01000034.1 GCF_004005475.1 Niallia taxi
ACTCTCCGATAAAGAGTAAGATTAGCTCATTGCTAAACTCTAGCTTTTGTTACTTGTTTTGTTTCTATAACGAAGTTATAAAAACGATTATTGTTGACGTTTGTTTGTTCAGTTTTCAAAGAGCAATATGTTGCTATCAGAAGCAACTTTTACATATTATCATCTGTCATTAATAATGTCAACACCAAATTTTAATATTTAAGAAATACTTGTTAACTTGTTGCGACTTAAATAATATTATCAACAACTTAATTAATAGTCAATCTTTTTTTATGAAATTAATCAAATTAAATAATAGGATATTCCTCTCCCTTATTCCAATAAAAAAACAGACATCCAATATCATTGGTTGCCCGCTTCGTAAAACACTTTATAATACATAATGCTGTATTGCTACAAGTGCGACAACTCCTGGAATCCCTAAAATTCCTGATACGGTAGAGGTCGCAATATTGATTGGTACATGTATGCCATACTTTGTTCCAATTGCATTCAGGAAGAAGAGAAAAAGTGCACCTATTACTATTTTTATTAATCCTTGTCCAACAAAACGCAATGGTTTGATGGGAGTTCCTATTATCAGTAGAAGAATAATTAACCCACTGACAATAGAAATAATGACGATTGGGCTCATAAACAAAACCTCCCTAGTTCCTCTTTGTATTAATAGAGTATGTCCATCTTCTACAAAAAAGAACTAGGGAGAATTATTGATTATTTCAACAGCCTGATATTTCTTTCTTTCGCTTCTTTAAATAGAAAAAAATACTTTGCTTCTGTTAACTTCGCAGCACAGATGACCTCATCAGATGGATCGAAGCTTTTTTCTAGTATTGATTTTTCACTTAGCCAATGTTTTTTCATGCCATGGAATTGAGATAATAATTTATCATCAAATTCTTTTCTTAGCTTTCCTTTGCGGCGAAAAAGCATCTATTGTCCTCCCATCTGATTATACTTCTCTTCTGCCCTCTAGCGCTTTAGATAAAGTAACCTCATCTGCATATTCTAGGTCACCACCAACTGGCAAACCATGTGCTATTCTTGTTATTTTAATTCCTGATGGCTTTAGTAACCGGGAAATGTACATAGCTGTAGCTTCTCCCTCGATATTGGGATTGGTAGCCATTATTACCTCTTCCACATCACTTTCCTGAAGACGCTTGATCAGGGAAGGTACATTGATATCCTCAGGACCTATACCATCCATCGGGGAAATTGCACCATGCAAAACATGGTATAAGCCATCAAATTCCTTCATTTTTTCCATTGCAATAACATCTTTCGGGTCTTGCACTACACAGATTATTTGACGGTTTCTTCTTGTATCCTCACAAATATAGCATGGATCTTGATCTGTTATATGACCGCATACAGAACAATAAGTAAGGTTTCTTTTTGCATTGACGAGTGCTTTCGCAAAGTCTAATACAGTGTCTTCTTTCATATTCAATACAAAAAACGCCAGTCGAGCAGCCGTTTTCGGGCCGATTCCTGGCAATTTCATAAAGCTGTCTATCAGCTTCGATATTGGTTCAGGATAATGCATGGAACTCCTCCTTAGAACATTCCAGGAAGGTTAAGTCCTTTAGTAAATTGCCCCATTGTTGAGTTTGTTAACTCATCCGCTTTCTTCAATGCATCATTTGTAGCTGCAAGCACAAGATCTTGGAGCATTTCTACGTCTTCCGGATCTACAACCTCTTCCTTTATCACTACATCCACTATTTCTTTATGTCCCGTTACGACTACTGTTACCATTCCGCCACCAGCAGAACCTTCAATTCTTTTGTCTCCAAGCTCCTCTTGAGCTTCCGCCATTTTCTTTTGCATTTTTTGCATTTGTTTCATCATGTTTTGCATATTACCCATTCCGCGCATAAGAATACCTCCATTAAATTATAATTATTTATTTCATTTACATATTTTATATAATATGCAAATTTCTATTTCCGTTCAACAATCAGTCCTTCACTTCAAGCAATTCTTCACCAAATAATTTTTTGGCTTCAGCAACAATCGGGTCTTCCACTTGGTTTTCACCATCTTCTTCACCCGCACCTGAATGATGGGAGCTATTCAAGAATTCTTCCCTTATTTTTAACCACTGCTCTTCAGGGACTCCTACTAATTTATACCTTCTTCCCAAAAGCTGTTGAAGAGATGACGTAATTGTCTCTATAAATTTAACATTATCCAATGCCATTTGACAGTGGATTTCATATTTAAATTTAATAACAATTGAATCCGTCGAAGCAGCAACTGGTTCCGCTTCATTCAAGAGAGCCGCTTGTGATCTCATCTGATTTTTAACGAGTTGTCCGAGCATATTTCCCCAATTGCTCTTTATATTTTGAAGCTCTTGTTTCGTTGCAGCTTTGAGTATTTCATTGATTTTCCCGGTAGGTGCCTGGAATCCCTTTCGGTTTGACCTCACCTTTTTCTGAGGAGCAGCCTCCTCTGGCGAGCTACTTACACCTGACTGTCTAATTCTTGCTAGTTCTTCTTCCAAATTGTTTATTTTAGAAATAAGTCCTTGTATTTCACTACTTGATGGGGCGCCAGCACTTGCCTCATTTGATGTAACTGCCATTTGGCATAACTTAACGATGGCTACCTCTAGAAAAATTCTGGGATGATTTGTCCACCGCATATCCTGCTGTGTTTTGTTCAACAAGCTGATAAGTTCATATATTTGTTCCTGTCCATAAAGATCAGCTAAGTCCCTGAATTCGTCATCAAGCATGACCCTTTCCAATGACTCTTCCAAATTAGGTGCAGTTTTATATAACAGCATATCTCGATAGAAGAAAATAAAGTCTTCAATAAACCTGGAAGGATCCTTTCCTGAAAACAGCAATTCATCCAATGATTGAAGTCCCTTAACTGTATCTTTTTCATAAATTGCTTTCGCCAGTTCATTTAAAAACCCTTGTGAAACAGCACCTGTAACAGTTAATGCATCTTCTACAGTAACACTATCTTGACTGTAAGAGATGGCTTGGTCCAATAGACTCAAGGCATCCCGCATTCCTCCATCGGCCGCGCGAGCTATCATCTGAAGAGCCTTATCGTCACATGATATACCAGATTCATCTATAATAAGCCTCATTCTCTTTACAATCGATTGAGCTGTAATTCTTCTAAAGTCAAAGCGTTGACATCTGGAGATAATCGTTAATGGTATTTTATGCGGCTCAGTAGTGGCCAAAATGAAGATTACATGCTTAGGTGGTTCCTCTAATGTTTTTAATAATGCATTGAATGCTCCAATAGAAAGCATATGCACTTCATCTATTATATAAACCTTGTATGGGACAGAGCTCGGGGCATATTTCACTTTGTCTCTTATATCCCTTATTTCTTCCACTCCATTATTGGAAGCAGCATCTATCTCTATCACATCAGGAATGGAACCGTCTGTAATTCCTTTACATGCAGCACACTCGTTGCATGGCTCGCTGATTGGAGCTCTTTCACAGTTTACCGCTTTTGCTAGAATCTTCGCAGCACTTGTTTTACCTGTTCCTCTTGGGCCTGAAAACAAATATGCATGCGTTGTTTTTTGCTGAAGAAGGGCATTCTGGAGTGTTTTTGTTATATGTTCCTGACCTACTACATCAATAAATTGCTGCGGTCTCCAAACTCGATATAATGCTTGGTAATTCATGCTTGCCCCCCTTTCTTTCCGCTCTTATTATTATATCTTATCTATATGTATTTTTACATTAAAACAGTGGTACAAACTTTTATACTAAAAAGTAGTATGGCTTGTAATAACTAAAAAGACTCACTCTTTATCAAAAGAATGAGTCTTTATTATTATAAAGTTAAACTGCCGTGCACCTTTCGTCGACTAGCACCCATAAGCGTTACTTAAGCAGTTAGCTCAGTCCAGGCAACCCTGCGGCACATGGGGGTGTCCACTTAATGCTGCTTCCTTCCGGACCTGACATAGTTCATGGATTCCCATTGCGCAGGACCCGGACGTCAACACCACTTGCTTAAGGCAGACCCTACAGGATACTAGCCTCAGAAAGGAGTTCAGCCTCGCTAGAGCGGATTGCGAGTACAGGGCACCGCTACCTCCCCGCTTAGCACGACAAACTTGATACCAATTTTAATGTGTCATCTTGGACACAAACTAAGTATACTTATATTCAACCAAAAAAGCAATAATTATAAGCTGTTAATTTTTGTAATATCATTTTCGGCTCCTTTTTGCTTCTCCGCTTTCTTTCTTTTACGAAGTTCTCGGAAGAAGTTTGTTAAAAGTTCGCCGGTTTCCTTTTCAAGTACTCCAGGTACTAGCTCACACTGATGATTGAATCGGTCATCCTGAAGAAGATTCATGAAGGTACCCGCACAACCTCCCTTAGGATCACTTGCGCCGTATACTACCCTTTTAACTCGAGAAAGAAGAATTGCACCAGAGCACATTGCACAAGGCTCTAGCGTAACGTACAGCACAGCGTTATCCAATCTCCAGCTTCCTGTTTCTTTACAGGCTAAATCTATTGCCAAAAGCTCAGCATGGGCAATGGCTCTCTGCTCTGCTTCACGCAAGTTATGTGCCTTCGAGATCACTTCCCCATCTAGCACAACAACAGCCCCTATGGGAACCTCTCCCAGATTACCTGCTCTTTTTGCTTCATCTATAGCAATTCTCATAAAATAATTATCATCTTTTTCTACATTCATTTATTTATCACCCTGTGCTCACTATTGTTTTTATTAAAAAGTGTAATTTATTTTCTTAAGTTACTTAAACTAAAGACACATTTGTTATTATTTTAAAAAAGGGGTTACATATGAATAATTCATCTAAAGCACTCTTAATAATCGACATGATTAATGACTTTCAATTTGAACATGGATCCATTTTAGCTGAAAAAGCTTCATTAATCGCAAAAAATATATCCACATTGAAAAATTATTGCCACGAATCTAAGATCCCTGTAATTTATATCAATGATCATTATAGCTTATGGAAAGCAGATTTAGACAAAATCATTGAATATTGCTCTAATGAATACAACGATACTATTTTTACCCTTCTTACTCCAAAAGAGCAAGATTACTTCTTAATAAAACCAAAGCATTCTGCCTTTTACGGAACTGCCCTTAACACTCTGCTTCATCAGCTAAAGGTGGATGAGCTCATCCTAACAGGTATTGCCGGTAATATTTGTGTGCTCTTCACAGCTAATGATGCTTATATGAGAGAATACTCATTGATTGTTCCGGAGAATTGCATTGCCTCAGTAGATGAGCAGGATAATAAATATGCCATGACCATGATGAGGAATGTCATGGATGCAAAAATATTTAAGTATGATAAAAATAGTATCATGTCATCCCCGATTAACACATAGACTGCAATAAGGAATTTTAACAGCAGGAGGGGATTTCCCATGCAGATACATGTTGTGCAGGCAAACCAGTCATTGACAGGCATTGCTCAAGCTTATGGAACTACTGTAACAAACATCGTTGAGGCAAATGAATTACCTAATCCTAATAGGCTAGTCATCGGCCAGGCACTTGTCATCCCAATTGTTGGACGGTTCTATTGGGTTCAGCCAGGGGACAGCCTATTTTCTATCTCAAGAAGATTTGGAATATCGTATCAACAGTTAGCTAGTGTTAACCGTATATCACCAAACAGCCCATTAGCGGCAGGAACCCGCTTATATATACCACAGCAACCGAAAAGAGCAGGAGAATTCAATGCTTATGTTGAGCCGCGAGGTACTACAGTAGCTCCTGCGCTTGAGGCTTCTGCAAGAGAAGCAGCTCCATACTTAACCTATCTTGCCCCATTCAGCTTCCAAGCACTTAGAAATGGACAACTGAAAGAGCCTCTGCTTGGCAATTTCCCTACTATTGCAGCAAATAATAATAATGTATTGATGATGGTAATCACAAATCAAGAGAATGATCAGTTCAGTGATGAGCTAGGAAGAATCCTATTAAATGATCAAGCAATCCAAAATACCTTTTTAAATAATATCGTATCGACTGCGAAGAAATACGGATTTAGAGACATCCACTTTGATTTTGAATATTTAAGACCAGCAGACAGGGAAGCTTATAACGCATTTTTACGTAAAGCAAAAGCACGCTTCTCTCAAGAGGGCTGGCTCCTTTCCACAGCCTTAGCCCCGAAGACAAGCGCAGGCCAAAAGGGAAAATGGTATGAAGCCCATGACTATCGCGCACACGGAGAAATTGTAGACTTTGTCGTAATCATGACATATGAGTGGGGCTATAGCGGTGGACCAGCGATGGCAGTTTCACCTATCGGTCCAGTGCGTAAAGTTCTTGAGTATGCAATTACAGAAATGCCATCAAACAAAATAATGATGGGACAAAATCTTTATGGATATGACTGGACACTTCCCTTCGTTCAAGGATCTGTCGCAAGGGCAGTAAGCCCCCAGAGTGCAATCCAGCTTGCAGCAGATAATAACGTGGCCATACTTTATGACACGAATGCTCAAGCGCCACATTTCAACTATACAGATGCCCAAGGACGCCAGCATGAAGTTTGGTTTGAGGATGCTAGATCCATTCAGGCAAAGTTTGACCTTGTCAAAGAGCTTAATATTAGGGGTGTAAGCTACTGGAAGCTAGGCTTGGCCTTCCCACAAAACTGGCTTTTAATATCAGCTAATTTCAATGTCACAAAAAGATAAAACTATTGCTTATGCCAAATAGCTGTCAACTAGTTGCCTTTTAAAAAAGGGCAGCTTTTTTTATAATTAAGTTCCACAGAGGAGCATTACCTTTTTACATTTCTCAGGAAATATCATGCAGCTTTAATTAACCATAGTTTATGTCCACAACTGCTTCTCATATGTTAAAATGACTTCATATGTCTTTTTTATTTTTTTAATATATAAATTGGGGGGACAAGCATTGAACAATATCCCTTTTATTACAGTAGAAGGTCCTATTGGTGTTGGAAAAACTTCGTTAGCGAAGCTGATTTCTGACCATTTTCAGTATCACCTATTAAAGGAAATCGTTGAGGAAAACCCTTTTTTAGGAAAATTTTACGAAAACATTGATGAATGGAGCTTCCAAACGGAAATGTTTTTTTTATGCAATCGATATAAACAACTTAATGATATACAATCGGACTTTTTAGACAAGAATATTCCTGTCGTAGCTGATTATCATATACTAAAGAATTTAATTTTCGCAAAAAGAACCTTGCAAGAGAAAGAGCTATCTAAATATATCCGAATCTATGATGTACTGACAGATGGATTACCTGCACCGAACATCATTATCTACCTTCATGCTAGTCTTGATACTCTAATGGAGCGCATCCAAAAAAGAGACAGAGATATTGAAAAAAACATCAGTCCTTTATATTTAGAGCAATTGTCAGCAGACTATCAGGAAGTGATGGAAAAGTATCAAAAGCAGTACCCGAACGTCCAGGTACTTTCATTCAACGGCGATGCTTTAGACTTTGTCAAAAACAAAAAAGACCTTGATACTATCATTGATAAAATTAAGCAAACATTAACATTAGGAGCATATAATCATGAATCTACGCAAGAAATATAATATACCAAGCAATTCAGTCATCACGATTGCCGGAACAGTCGGTGTCGGCAAGTCGACATTAACTAACGCACTAGCTGATGCACTGCAATTTCGCACATCCTTTGAAAAGGTTGATACAAACCCATATTTAGATAAATTTTACCATGATTTCAGCAGATGGAGCTTCCATCTGCAAGTATATTTCCTTGCAGAGAGATTCAAAGAACAGAAAAAAATCTTTGAATATGGAGGAGGCTTCATACAGGATCGTTCTATATACGAAGATACAGGCATATTCGCAAGAATGCATTATGAAAAAGGCACGATGTCTGAAACAGACTACGAAACATATACAAGCTTATTCGATGCTATGGTTATGACTCCGTACTTCCCTCATCCTGATTTATTAATTTATTTAGAAGGCTCATTGGATGATATCCTTGCGAGAATTGATAAAAGAGGACGTACAATGGAGAAAGAGACACCTGTCGAGTATTGGCAGGAAATGCACGGTCGTTATGAAAAGTGGATAGATTCCTTCTCTTCATGTCCTGTACTGCGCCTTAATATTAATGACTATGATGCTACAGAGGGAACTTCTGCAATTGAACCAATACTTGAAAAAGTAGCTGTTATTTTAGAACAAAAAAATCTTGCAAAAAGATAAAGAAGAGGAGACAGCTCCTCTTCTTTTTTTGTATAAAAAGGACCAAAAAAAAGGCCTGCTGTAAACAGCAGACCTTATATCTCCAATATTTATGCGCAATGTTAGAAAAAATAATCATGGAGGAGGAAAGGGGATTCGAACCCCTGCGCGGTTTGACCCGCCTGTCGGTTTTCAAGACCGATCCCTTCAGCCGGACTTGGGTATTCCTCCATCAGACAAAGAATAATATAACACATTGGATTATCTATGTCAACAAAATCTTTATTTTAATATATAGAAGAAGCAACAGCTCCTTCTATATATTATCATATACTAACTAATTACTTTATAACCTCTCTATTTCCCATATATGGGCGCAATGCTTCTGGAATAAGTACACTGCCATCCTCTTGCTGATAGTTCTCAAGTATTGCTGCAACTGTACGGCCAATCGCTAGTCCAGAGCCATTAAGTGTATGAACATGTTCTGGCTTGCCCTTTGCTTCTCGTCTGAAGCGGATGTTTGCTCTTCTTGCTTGGAATGCTTCGAAGTTACTGCAAGAAGATATTTCTCTGTAAGATCCATAGCTTGGTATCCAGACTTCTACATCGTATTTTTTTGCAGCTGTGAAACCTAAATCACCTGTGCACATGCTTAGAACACGATATGGCAAGCCTAGAAGCTGCAAGACTTTCTCTGCATTTCCAGTCAATGTTTCCAACTCTTCATAAGAATCCTCAGGTTTAACAAACTTAACCAGTTCTACTTTGTTAAATTGATGTTGTCTAATTAGTCCTCTTGTATCCCTTCCAGCTGAACCTGCCTCTGAACGGAAGTTAGCACTAAATGCTGCATATTTGATAGGAAGCTGATCACCATCTAATATTTCATCACGGTGCAGGTTTGTAACAGGTACTTCTGATGTAGGGATTAAGAAGTAATCCTCTTTCTCGATTAAGAAAGCATCCTCTTCAAATTTAGGAAGCTGCCCAGTTCCTGTTAAACTTGCTCTATTAACTAAGAATGGAGGTATTATTTCCTTATAACCATGCTCTTCTGTATGAAGATCAAGCATAAAGTTAAACAAAGCTCTTTCTAGTCTAGCACCAAGCCCTTTATAAAATACAAAACGACTTCCAGTTACCTTCGCCGCTCTTTCGAAATCAAGTAAATCCAAATCTGTTGCTACATCCCAATGTGCTTTTGGCTCGAAATCAAACTCTCTAACTTCTCCCCATTTTCTAATTTCCACATTATCATCTTCTGTATCACCAACAGGAACACTTTCATGAGGAAGATTTGGTATACCTAGCATAATTGTGTTCAGTCTTTCTTCTACTTGGCGCAGTTCATCGTCAAAGCCCTTGATTTTTTCGCCAACTTCACGCATTTCAAGGATTAAAGCTTCTGCATCCTTTTTCTCACGTTTTAATGTGGCAACTTCTTGGGAAACTTCATTTCTTCTGCTTTTTAATTGTTCTGTTTCCACAATCAATTCTCGTCTTCTTGTATCAAGCTCTTCAAAATGCTCCAATTCAGATAAATCTTCACCACGATGCTGTAGCTGCTCTTTCACAAAATCAAAGTTTGCGCGTACAAATTTAATATCAAGCATCTTTTTTCCTCCTTACATTTTCATCTATAGGTACACTACTTATTGAAATTTTCATAGCAGAACACAAAAAACTCCCGTCCCCAAAAAAGGGACGAGAGTTACCCGCGTTGCCACCCTAGTTGAAAGCATGTGCTTTCCACCTTAAAAAAACATAACGGTTTTTTAAACCGAAAACAATTACTTGCCAAATTCCCTGGCTTTCCTTGTTTTAACTCTAGGATGGATTCACAGGCTATATTCACCGATTCACACCAACCATCGGCTCTCTTGAGAATAAATTATCCTGCTACTGTTTCCTATCATTGTAGATACCATATAAAAGTTTTTTTCATCGTACTATAATTATGAACAAAGTTCAACCACTATATACAATTTAGTTCTTTATGGCGAGCTCCACCATAGAACTAATTATTCATTATTAGTGGTAGGAGCAGCCTCATATACGCGCTTTGTGAAGCTAAGCCTATGATTTCAACTTACCTTTACTTTCGGAAATAAGAAATAAAAAAAAGATTCCTGTTAACACAGGAATCTTTTTTTATTAAAACCAGCCTTTTACTGTAGATGAAACACTATCCCAAATGTTTGCAAAGAAGGAACCTACGCCACGCATAGCTAATACGAACCAGTTTGCCTTTTCAACCGTTTCTGCAGCTACAACATCTACACTAGCTTTCTTTTCTCCGTCACTAGTTAAGAACTGAACTGCTTTGCCATCCTTTGTCTCTAAAGTGACCTTTCCTACCTTATCACCTTTTTTGACTGGAGCAGCTATTTCACCATTACTGTTCACCTTTTTATCATCCAGTACAAGCTTTGCCACATAATTTTCTTTATCTGTTTTTTTGATCATTAAATTAACAGCATCACTTGTTTGAATTTTTACCGTGTCTTCTTTACCCTTTGTTACTTTTAACGATTCATTTCCTTTTACTGTATAACCAGCAGGAAGAACTTCTTCTGTACTAAAGTTATTAAAACCATAATCTAACAGCTTAGTTGCCTCTGTGAAGCGACTGTTTTTAGTTTCACTTTTCATAATAACAGCAATAATTCGTTGATCACCGCGTTTTGCAGTTGCCGTTACATTGTAGCCTGCATAATCAGTAGAACCTGTTTTAAGACCATCTGCTCCCTCATAGCCAAATACCAGTGAAGGTAACAGCCAGTTAAAGTTAGCGTATGTTCTATTATCACGGAATTTAAGTTTCGGCATGCTAGATGTCTCAAGTACTTCCGGATAATCATTTAGTAAATGATAAGCAAGTTTTGCAACAGCTTTAGCAGACATTTCATTTTCATCTGTTTCGCTGCCGGCAGGATAATTGCCCAAAAGGTCCGTGTTATTTAAACCAGAGGAGTTAACAAACTTGTAATCTTTAAGTCCTAACTCTTCTGCCTTTTCGTTCATAACATTAATATAATTTTTTTCTGTTCCAGCTAGAAGTTCAGCCAATGCGACAGTCGCAGCATTCCCTGAGAATATCCCCATTGCTTGATATAGCTCTTTTACTGTATATTCTTCGCCTTCAGTCAAACCAATATTAGACAAACCAGGAGCACCGGATAAACGATGAATATAATTGTTTATTTTAACCTTTTGGTCCCAGCTAATTTTTCCTTCTTTGATTGCTTCAAGGACATTATATTCTGTCATCATTTTTGACATGGATGCCACGCCCATTAGTTTATCGGCATTTTTCTCATACAATATCTCACCAGTAGCAGCATCTACTAGTATTGCTGCCCCAGCGTCCAATCCCAAATCGTCATTCTCAGCTGCATTTGCTTGTTGCGGTAGACCTGCTGCCACTGCACTTATAACAAGCACTGTCATAAGTAAGTACAAGGTCCACTTTCTCATTTGTTTCACTAATAAAACCTCCACACTTAAGATTATCTATTAAACTTTAAATTATTTTTTTAATTAAGAATTTCCCTTGTACAGTTTACCATAAAAAAAACAAAAAAAATAGACGGTGATAGAGTTCACCATCTATTGTAATATTCCGTAACAATTGCAAAACTAATATTATGAAATAGAGTAGTTTGGAGCTTCTTTTGTAATTTGAACATCATGTGGATGGCTTTCTCTTAATCCAGCACCAGTCATTTTTACAAATTGTGAATGCTCTCTCAAAGCTTGAAGGTCCTTAGAACCACAATATCCCATACCTGAACGTATTCCACCTACCAATTGATAGATAGTATCAGAAAGTGGTCCTTTATATGGCAGACGGCCTTCAATGCCTTCTGGAACGAACTTTTTGTTATCCTCTTGGAAGTAACGGTCTTTTGAACCTTTTTCCATAGCAGACACAGATCCCATTCCTCTATATACTTTAAAGCGTCTACCTTGGAATATTTCCGTTTCTCCAGGACTTTCAGATACACCTGCAAGAAGACTTCCAAGCATTACTGCGTGTCCACCTGCTGCTAATGCTTTAACGATATCTCCAGAGTATTTGATTCCTCCGTCAGCAATAATGGCTTTGCCATGCTTTCTAGCTTCTGTAGCACAATCATATACTGCAGTGATTTGTGGAACACCAACACCAGCAACAACCCTTGTTGTACAGATTGATCCTGGACCAATGCCTACCTTTACAACATCTGCTCCTGCTTCTATAAGTGCCTTTGTACCTTCAGCAGTTGCCACATTTCCAGCGATAATAGTTAATTCAGGGAAAGCATTTCTAATATCTCTTATGCCGTCTAAAACACCCTTGGAATGGCCATGTGCTGTATCAATTACGATAGCATCTACTTGGGACTTAACTAGTAGCTCAACTCTTTTAATAGCATCAGCTGTAACACCAACAGCCGCACCAACAAGCAGTCTGCCCTGTGCATCCTTTGCAGAATTAGGAAACTCAATTACCTTTTCAATATCTTTAATTGTAATAAGGCCTTTTAATACTCCATCCTCATTGATAAGAGGCAATTTTTCAATTTTATGTTTTTGCAGAATCTTCTCTGCTTCGTCCAATGTTGTACCAACTGGAGCCGTTACTAAGTCTTCCTTAGTCATTACATCGCTAATTTTAATGGAAAAGTCTTCAATGAAGCGTAAATCTCTATTTGTTAAGATACCAACTAATTTTTGATCATCATTGTTGTTAACAATAGGAACACCTGAAATTCGGTATTTTCCCATTAAATGTTCTGCATCAAATACTTGATGATCTGGAGTTAAGAAGAATGGATCAGTAATAACACCACTCTCTGAGCGTTTAACTTTATCTACCTGCTCAGCTTGCTGCTCAATTGACATATTTTTATGGATAATACCCATTCCACCTTGTCTTGCAATAGATATAGCCATTTCTGCCTCTGTAACAGTATCCATTCCAGCACTAATCAACGGAATGTTTAATTTTAAATTTGGTGCCAGTTCCACTTTTAAACTGACATCTCTTGGTAATACTTCTGATTTAGCTGGTATCAATAAAACATCATCAAAGGTTAAACCTTCTTTAGCAAACTTACTTTCCCACATTTTAACGCCTCCAATTAGTAAAAAAATATTATTAGTAGGTTATCAATTGGACAAAATACTGTCAAGGTCAGTTTAATAAGTTTCATTTTTCAAAAAATTCAGGAGGCAATACATATGTACAGTTCCTACAAGGGCTGGGATTCATTTAGCTGTTTTTTTTCTGCAGAATACTCCCAACTATTTCTAAAAAAAAGTTATAAATTACTTCATACAAATGAAATCGAAACAAAGAGCTATCAAAACTGTTATCCATTTATTTATTTTCTAGAGCACGGCAAGCTCTATTATCAGCAAGCAGTTAATTCACCAATTAATATACAGCCTGTTTTGCTATTTTATGGATTTGTTCACTTAATTAAAGCTTGTCTCCTTACAATAGATCCATCTTACCCAAGCAGTACCTCCGTACTGGCACATGGTGTATCTACAAGAAAAAGAAAAAAACAGCAATATTTATTTTTTAAGGACGAAATCAAAATTCAAAAGAATGGTCTGTTTGCCTGTATGTCTGAAAATATGTTTCAGCTCCCTTCGATTGAGGGAGAGAAATTCAAAATGGGAGAACTCTTACAGCAGATACCTGAACTTAGTGATTTATTCCATATATTCACAGGCAGTCCTTCCTTCCTACCAGTTTCCTTTTCAAATACAGAGGCAATTATTCCATCTAAGATTTTAGACAGCTATTTTATGAGTAAGGACCGTTTTCAGCATTATTTGGAGTCACAGCTTGGGAACCCAGTCAAGAATGTTAAAACAAGTAAGACGAGTATTGAAGTTGCTTTTTCTGAACCTTTACAACCAGTTCCACCCTTCTACTACAACGTCTTGGATAATAAACACTATATTCCAATAGAAAAACGGAGTGTCCATCTGCCTGAAATCTTAGTGCATTACTTATTATTATATAATTTAAGCATGATTGCCAGATACGAAATAGAATGGTGGAGTGAGCTTCTCAAGACAATGCCAAATCAGGATTATCCGTATATTGAGTCTTTTTTATCAATCGCAGCCAAAAAAGGGCCTCAACTCATTTATAACTTTTTAGCAAAAAAAATGTAGTTGAATTTCAGATTTTCTCCAAAGCATTACAAAAAAGCATCTAGTAATGTACTAGATGCTTTTGTCCGTGCCTGGCAACGTCCTACTCTCACAGGGGGAGAGCCCCCAACTACCATCGGCGCTGAGAAGCTTAACTTCCGTGTTCGGTATGGGAACGGGTGTGACCTTCTCGCTATCGCCACCAGACTATTATGTTTTTATGAG
>NZ_RZTZ01000035.1 GCF_004005475.1 Niallia taxi
ATCATTGTCCCAACCAGCCTGAAACATGTTTATACAAGTAGGGGGTGAACAGTTTAGCTGACGGGATTTATTCCCACGGGGGCGCCGTTCTACCCCGACTACCGTAATCATAAAACTAAAAAAAAAAGGTCAACCAGAAAAATCTGGCTAACCATATATTACGATCGGGGGCTATAGTGTAATAAGAACGAAACAATTAAATTTTACACATCCATAGAATTATAAAAAATTAATAAAAGTAATTAGAAATAAAAATACTTACTGCAAGGTTCAATTTTAAATAGAAATCATGAAAGAAACATTTTATTGTCGAAAAAAAGAAGGATTTAGAAGTATGGCTTAAATCGTTACATAATGTCAGGAGTGAGAAAATTATTGAAGAGAATTAATTTAGTTAATGGGTTGCCTTAAAGCAAAATAACATAAGAGAAACTAATATAACTAGTCGAAAATGACGTCGGAGAATCCAATTTAAACAAAATTAGGTGTCCAATTATACATAGTATAAAAGTTAATTCCCTCTGGGAATTCTAATTTTTGGGTTTGGATTGTACTTAAACCCTTGGTATATAAGTGATAAACTGTATTTTTATCTATAGGAAAACATGACAATTTAAGAGTGAAATCACTTGATAAAACAGCCCGATGAAAAATCGAGCTGTTTAGAATTTGTTTATTTTATGAAAAATAACGAGACACGTCTTTGTTACGCATCGCTTTCTGTTTTTGTTCGTTGCTGACATGAGTATATATTTGTGTCGTATTTAAATTTGTATGACCCATGAGTTGTTGAATTGTCACTAGGTCCGTTCCTTCTCGCACCATTCCAGTTCCGAAAGTGTGCCTTAATTTATGAGCTGATAATTTCTTCTGTTGTAAATACTGATAGCCAGGCAACTTCTTTAGTTGTTCAAAAGCATCTTCAGTTACCTCCTGTATTCTTCTCCTCGAAATTCGGGTTCCTCTTTTAGAAAGGAAGAACGCATTAGCATGAGTTGGTTTTGGCATCGGGCGAAGACTTCGCTCATACTGTAATAATAATTCAAACAAAGGTTTAGGAAGGGGAATATACCGTGCCTTGTTTCCTTTTCCGGACACCTCAATGCCTGGATCTTCTCTATCCCTGATAATATCTGAAATGTTTAGATTATGAACTTCAACTACTCGCAATCCAGCCAAGCCCATTAACATCAACATACATTTGTTACGGATATAGTAATCGTTAGGAGGTATAGTTGAAAAGAATAGCCTCAGTTCTTCGTCATTGAGGTAAGTTGGAAGCCTTCCTTTTTCTTGTCTTGCCATATCCACATCTTGCGCAGGGTTAGAAATAAGTAATTCCGATTTTATTAAAGATTTATAAAGAGTACGTAGAGTCATCAAACGACGGTTCCGAGTGGACTTTGCAGCATTACGATGCTGCTTTCTTAAATATCCCGCAATATCTTGTTTTGATACAGTATTTAAACCAACCATGTCTGAATTCTGTTCATATAGATGAGTTAGAAACAATTTGGTATCGTGCAAGTATACCCGGATTGTTAAGGGAGAGTATCCTAAGTCTTCTAGATATGCCCGAAATATATCTAATTCATCTTCATAGGTAGAAAGAAGTTTTTCTTCTATATTCATTTTTTCCTCGTTTTGGCTTTTCAAGGGCATCCTCCCATATAATTCAGATTTCTGATAAAAGAACGCTTCTTTTATTAGACCTATAAAATGTAATCATTTTAATCTATTTTAACTCTATTATACTATAAGTTTCTTTCCAATCGCATATAATATGATTTATACGCGGTTAGATGGAAATATTTAGGTTATTTAATTAAGAATGTTACTTATTTATTGTATTTAAACAATGCTTCTAGAAGCGATTTAAAGGAAGTTAAATGGATGATTAGTCATGAAAAAATTCTAATTTCGTCTGAGAGAACATAAAATTGGTGACTTACCTGAGTGAAATCCAGTAATATAAATAGTTCTAGAGTTTTTTTTATAGAAAAAAGAACGTGGATATAATATTTAAGGTTGCTGAAAAGCGTAAAAGCTACTAAAGGACATTAGGTTAATCATGCCTCTTTTGGCAAGTGAGTTTTCAATAGTTGCAGCAGAAGAAAAGAGGATGGATACAGTTTTTTAGTTGAAAGATGACTCCATTCTAATATGGGAGTTTGAAAGTAACATTTGTTTTATGAAATATATGAGATATACTTAACCGCATATTGCAATGATAATTTTAAAGGAAGAGAAAATGAAACAAATTCATTTAGCTGTTGTGTACACAAGTAATGTAACAGAAATTTTAGACAAGATAGACGGTGGTTCCTTCCAAATTTCTTCTGATGCTGTTTTGTTATAAGAGTAGTAGCTATGCAAAAATGGAGAGAATAAAGAGTAAATCACATAATGATGAGGAATGCTAGGGATATGGTCATTATTGAAAGAAGATATTAAAAAAGCTTTGAATGTAAATTAAGCAGCCGTAGTAAACCTTGCTGCTTAAATCACATAAATATTTACAGCCCTAAACAATTAAAATAACTCCTTTATTTTTGTACATATAAAGCTTTATGTAAAAATAAACGAGTTTTTCTTATTTGAATTTTCTATAATTTAAATATTCATTATATGGAAGAGTAAAATAGCACGAAAAAGATGTGAAAAAATGTCGAATAGTGTAGGGAAAACATTATGAGAATATTCTATTTAAAATCCAACTTCCTATCTATTGGAAGAGGAACTGATCTTCTAAACTGGACTTTATAATAAAAAGAAATCTTTAAAGATAATAGTTCTAATTTTTAGAGAGGATTTAGAAGAACTTAACATTTCTAAAAATGATTTGGAAAGATAAACGGACAAAAATAAGAATGGAATTAGTCGGCAACGCAAACGTGAATAATATTTGATTGCGCGCGCTAGTTTTCTACCCGACAGAGGGCCGAAAGCCATATGGTTGAAGGGATTGAGCTCCATAACCGTTTGTTAACCGAGAGGGCTGCTGCCTTACCTTCGTGCAGAAAGCAACATTTTATCCTTTGTTCAAGGCAAGAAGAATAAAACCTCTCTGGAGTCAGAGACCTTGGCACGTTATACATCGTTATGATACGGAAACTCTGGAGACCCTATCGTTCTCTTCTTTATGGAAGAGTATGATGTACAAGATAATTTGTTACAACTTAGTTACGTTACATATTTTTGTTAGTTGTCCATAAAATATATAAATAGTTATTTCCTATATCCGCCTATATGACTAAAATATCTATTTATACACATAATATAAGGTAATACAGGTAAAAAGGGGATAATATGATGATTTTTGAGAGATGGTTCCTTGTTATATTTTCAATTGTTTGTCTATTAGTCTTAATCAAATTCATTCCAAAAAATAAAAAAAGAGATGCCTGGATATTATTTTTATTTCTTCAAGTTATTACTTGGCCAGCAGGCTTAATTGCTGTTGAAATGGGTTGGATTGAATATCCTACTCAGTTACTTCCTGATGCAAATAATTATAATAAAACTAGTTTCTCTTTTGAGTTCTTCTTCTTTCCAATTGTAGCAATCATGTTTAGCTTATACTTTCCAAAAAGAAAATATTGGTATTTGGTTCTTCTTTATTATGTAGGGGTTTCAGGTTTTTTTACTATGTTTGAAGTGGTATTAGAAAGAACCACAACCTTAGTAACGTATCATGAATGGAAGTGGTATTGGACTTTTATAACAGTTATCATCTCTTTATTCATTAACGATTTGTTTTACAGGTGGTGCAAGAAAGGACTTATTGTGGTGAGAGAACATGAAAATTGAACCAATCATTTTAAGTATTTCTTGGTTAGTTTCATTTCTAATATTAGTCATTTTCATTCCCCAAAAAAACATAAGAATGTACCTAGTTACTTTTTTATTTACATCAACAATAGCCTGGATATATGAATATTTTCAATTAATGATGGGATTCTTAGAATTCCCATGGAGAGAATTTAGTAAAGCAACAAAAATGAGCTTTACTCTTCACTATATTGTTTATCCTACATTCGCAGTATTATTTATCCGATCTATATCAAATTTAAATAGAGAAAGAATTATAATAGTAAAAATAATAATTTTTTCCATCTTAATTTCTATTTTTACATATGCTATTAGTACTTTCAGCTCTTTAATTGAATATAGAAATTGGAACTTTTTTATAGGTGTAATTAGCAATATTATTATTCTATATATAGTTAAACGATTTGTTTTTTGGTTTAAAAGGGGATTAATGGAATGAGTACACTTACTAGTAAAAAAATTCTGATATATGTCCAACGCCGATTATGTATTTTTCACAGTAAAATAACTGTTAATACCACGTTGATATAAATAATGATCTCTAATCATTTATAGAGATCATTTTTTGTGCGCATATAACCGGAATATTCGTTTGATTTTTCTAACTACTTGTTTCTATGGAACGAATTAAACCACATTATTCATTGTTTTTTTCTTTCTAATTGGCCAAGCTTCTACACCCTTTAAACCCTTAATATCATCCCGATAAAAAACGGGCTCTTTCCCCAGTCTGCGCTGTTTCATATAATGGTCCAGCGCTTTAAAAGCAATAGGACCGAGAATAGCGATTGCAACCAGATTAACTAGTGCCATAATTGCCATTGTAAGGTCTGCTAAATCCCAAACGATTTGCAGGTTAGCTACTGCACCAAACATAACCATTCCGAGTGCCAGTATACGATAGAAGTTTAAAAAGGTTTTGCTTTTACTGATAAACGGCAAGTTTGCTTCCCCATAATAATAACAGCCAATAATGGAGGTGAAGGCGAATAGAAAAATCGCTATTCCTAAAAAGATGCCTCCCCATGTTCCAAAGTGTTCAACCATTGCTGCTTGTGATAATTCAATACCAGTTAGTCCGGACCCATAGGCATCTGATGTAAGAATGATAAAAGCTGTAGCAGAACAAACAAGCAAAGTATCAAAAAATACACCTAAAGCTTGAATAAAACCTTGTTTAGCTGGATGAGAGACAGATGCTGTAGCAGCGGCAATTGGATCTCCTCCAATTCCAGCTCCATTGGAGAAAAGTCCTCTTTTTACTCCGTTCATAATAGCTGCCGCTATACCTCCACCAACGACTTGCTCCATTCCAAAGGCACTTTTAAAGATTAATGATAAAACTTGTGGTATCTCTGTAATATTTGTAATTACTACAAAGACAGCGAGAAGAATATAGCCAAAGGCCATAAAAGGGACAATAATAGAAGAAATATCAGCAATTCTTTTTATACCGCCGAATACAACTAAGCTAGTAAGAATTACTAGTGCAATGCCAGCAATAACTGGGCTGATACCAAACGAATTTTCTAAAGCAACGGCTATAGTATTACTTTGAACGGCATTAAAGGTGGTACCATATGACAGGATCATCATTACAGCAAAAATGAAACTCATCCATTTTTTATTTAGCTGTTTTTTCATATAGTAGGCAGGACCGCCTTTAAATTGTCCGTTATCTTTTGCTTTATAAATTTGAGCTAATGTGTTTTCAACAAATGAACTTGCACTCCCTAGGATGGCAACCATCCACATCCAAAATACTGCTCCAGGTCCTCCAATTGCTAAGGCAATAGCTACTCCTGCAAGATTGCCTGTACCAATTCGAGTACCTGCCCCTACGAAAAATGCTTGTAGAGAAGATATTTGTTTTTTACTGGTGTTTTCTGGATTTTTCTCTTTCACTCTCAATAGTCGGAACATTTCCCTAAGATACCTAACTTGTGCAAATTTTGAACCAATGGTGAAATAAATACCTAATAATAACAAAACAGCAATAAGCACATATCCCCAAAGTAATGTGTTTCCACCTGTAATTAGCTTTTCAATTATATTCACGCAACCCCTCCAAAAATTTTATGCTTCCGATTATCTCGAAAAAAACTATATCTGTCAAATAAATTTGTTGTTCTTTTGCAATTATTTCTGTAAAGGGTGAGGTTGAAAAACTGACATGAGCCCTTCTGATTACTAGCGTTAAGTTGCTTGCTGTCAAATAAAAATATTTTTTTAAAAAATTTATTTAATCTGAAAATATTCGGAGAAAAAATAAAAGGACGTTCACTTAGTTTTGTTGTTTTATAGATGGACATTAATATTAGAAATTATTTTATATTTTATTATTAACTCATTTAATTCATAATTTCTCACTGTATTCCTTGGATAATTTTTACTTATAAGTCACAAGATAAAATAGGCAAAGCAAATTATATAGGAGATAAATTTTATGAAGTGGTTAAAATGGTTTATACTGCTAAGTTTTATACCCCTTTTATCAGGTTGTGGGAAAGAAACGAATTATCCAAAACTTCGATTGTTACAGGTATGTCAGTAGATAAAAGGGGATCTTTTAAAAATAAGCAACAATAGAGGTAAGAGAGATGGCAGTACAGACTGCAAGTGGATTAGCTCCTTCTAATATTGCCTCTTTAGAAGGTAAGATTTAAGTGCACCGTATTGTCCTTACGGACATTCCTTGTATAATTTCAGTATAGTTGCTTTCATAAGAAAGCGGGTTAGAGATCTTTCGCAAGTGTTGCTTTTCCAGGAGAAACACTTCGTAAGGTCTCTTTTTAGTTGTATTATGCACCTCGAAACTTTCTTTGCTGAATATATTTTTGGAATCCTTTAGTCAAGATTAGATCTCCTGCATTCTCACTTACTGCAATCAATTTGTCCTGATCATATACAACTTCTTCAGGGACACCACCATAATAGTGAAAAGCTAGTTCATGACATCGCATGGTTTCCTCGGTGGTGAAGGGTCTGTTGAACCAGCACATATATTTATGTCGGGAATGTGCTAATAAGAATGCAATGAAATAGAGGCGTACTTCCATTCCATTCATATCCTTTTGAACGGATTGTCCCCAATCCACCTGCAGCTGTTTTCCTGGTGGTAATTCATCGAAATTCATCGACAGACTCATATTCACGTGATTCCTCTTTCTTTTCGATTTGATACAGTTCTCTTACTTCATTTACATAGCGTCGCACTGTGCATTCTCCGATTTTAATATTTGGAAACCTTTCCTGTAGCCAATCAAAAATCTGAGCTCCACTGAGGGAGGGATATTCCTTCAGCCAATTGACAATCCAATCCCGATAGGGATCCAATATCTTTTTTCGTTCCCCAATATCAACTTCATTTACAGCTTCTTCGAAAGTCATTTCCAAATATTTATACACAGTAGTTCGGGTAATCTTTAATCTTTTAGCAATTTAAGAAATCTCTAAATATATCATTAACTTTTCCTCCATTTTGCTCCTCCTACAAACTGATAAACCCAGTTTTACAGGAATGAATTTATTAGGTGAAAAGTGTTCATTGGAAGTGAGCAAAAACTGTTCACTTTATTTTAGTGGTTACAAGTAGTTTGTATAGTGTTTTTCAAAGACTTTTTCTCCATGTAGCTTATATTGTTTAATCTAATCTTGGAAAAGAGCATAGTTAACCCCAATTTTTCTCGCTATTATATTTACGCCATCATCACAATCTATATATTCCAAAACGGCACTATTTTTTCTTCTATCAAAAATTTGCCCATAAAAAAGACACCTCCAATTGTTAGACCTTTGTCTAACAATTGGGGTGCACTTCACCGATAGAACTGTTTTTTATATTAGTGATTTTCAGAAGAAAATGATTTATTTTCTTTAATATGCTCTGCTACATAAATCTGTTGAGTAGGGAAAGCAATTTCAATACCATGCCTTTCTAATACCTCGATAATACGCAAATTTATATCTTGTTTTACATTTAAGTATTCATCATACATGGTTGTTTTGGTGAAAAAGTAAAGTAAAACACCTAAACTAAAATCGCGGAAATCAGTAAACTTAACAAGAATGAGATCAGGATGAACACCTGGGTGGTTTCTTAACAGCTCTTCTAAATCAATTAATGCTGCTTTCATCTGTTCATTGGTTGTATTATAGGATAAGCCTAGTTCGAAATTAATTTGTCGTTTTCCCATTCTTGATAAGTTGGTGATAGGTTCATTGGATAGCTTTGAATTCGGAACCGTCACTACCGTATCTGCAAATGTTCGTATTTGCGTACTACGGAATGTAATATCCACAACAGTTCCTTCAACAGAAGGAGTTTTTATCCAATCACCTTTTGAAAAAGGTTTCTCTGTAATAATAACAACGCCTCCAAAAAAGTTCGCTACTGTATCTTGAGCAGCTAATGAGAAAGCAAGACCTGCTACCCCAAGACCTGCCACAAAAGCACCAATTTGAATATCCCAGATTCCTAGAATACTAACGGCTGTAAAAATAACAATAATCATACGAATAATACGTGCTAAGAAAGGTATTAGCATACTGTCCGAATCAATCTTTGTTTTGGAAACAAGTTTCTCAAAAGGATTCGATTCGTCTGTAAAGTAGTTAAAGAACCCCCATCCTATTAATATGACCAGAAAAGATTGATAGATTTGTCCGAAAAAATTCGTTGAAGTATTTGTAAATGGCAAATAACTTAATGATAAATAAGTACCAATAATCACCCAAAACCATCTAAAAGGCTTTTCAAAAGCCACGAATACTTTTGATACTGTTTCAATTGGTAATTTTGAAACAAGAGATAGTATAATTTTATAAATATACTTAGTGAATAACTTCCTAAACCCTAAAAATATAACAAATATTAATAGCGCTATTGCTAGATCGATCCAATTAAAGTGCTTAAAATTATTTATAAACCTATCAAACTGGGACGAAAACATTTTTAAATCACCCATTTGCACACCTCCATGGGCATTATTGTAACATAAAAAAATATTGTGCTAAAAATTTGAGATGTCAAGTTCTTTAGAAGTAGCTGTTAAAAGAGCAGATATTCTGAAATTTAGATAGAAATTCTATGTATAATATTAATTGCATTTTATATTAGAAAGTATAAAAATGAAATGTTATGAAGAAAAAAATGAAAAATCCTCTTATTTAAATCGTGGTCAATGGATACAAGCAACCATTGGACTTAAAAAAATCCAGCAAAAGGACAATACGCCGTTACAGCTTTAGTTGTAAATGATTTGTTTGGGGGAGAAATATTAAAAACAAAGGTTTCTGGTAGATGGCATTTTTATAATAGTATAGATGGAATTAGATTGATTTTACAGCTTTACAATTCAAAAAGTTTTTTGCATTATCAGGACCACAAATCAAGTCGAGATGAGGCTTTTACAGACACTAATGAAAAACAATATATTCGTTTAAAAGAGAGGGTACAAGTTTATTCTGAAATTTAATAAACAAAATCTTTGACCAAAAAAATTAATTCACAAGTTAACCTTAGGTTTCAAAATTAACCAATATAAACAAAATTGTATAATATATCATGACATTAAAACTGTTAAGTACAATTCAATAACCTATAATGTAGTATAAAATTTTAAAAAATGAGGAAATGTACATCATCTACATCGAAGTTCTTCTCTTTCAGAGAATTTTATTATATTAGGATAATAGATGGAGATGTTATTTATATGGAAGTCTGCCATCTTAATAAGCATGGGTATTTTATTATTAAGATTATTTGGAAGAAAAACTATTTTACAAATGACAATAGCACAAACAATTATTATGATTTCTTTAGGTACAATCATTGTTCAGCCAATTGTTGAAAAGAGTGTAATGGAGACTTACAGACTTTAATTAATAGTAAGTGTAGACGATTTTTCATTTTACCTTCGCAAGGTTTTGGTTATATTTTATTGTAAATTTGCTATTTGATCTGCTTCAAAGTTTTGTAGTGACACCTTTTTATGGAAAACTCCATTTATTTAAACGTCAAGATATGAATGGTTTTGAGTCTTTTTTAATAATGACTGTTATGTCTCTCATTATGTATTCTTATCAAAAGTGGCAAGATAGTGTAATAATTAGAAAATGATAAATATACCAATAGGCCTTAAGACTTCTAAGTTCCTCTATAGTGCATTCTTTTACACAATTTAAGCATATATTGTGGCTTTTCTTTAATTAAAAGGAAGAGCCTTTTCTTGCGTAATAAACGTGGCAGCATTTCTTTAATCAATAAAAATCTAACTTAGAGAAGAAACATGGCAGGATAGCGTAAGTGAAAAAATCACAAACTCAGAACGTTATGGTAAGTGTTTATTGAGTGCGTTTAGCTTAAGAAGGGAATTTTTATATTTATGGAATTAATCTATTTTAAAGAATAATTATCCAATTGGTTGTGGCTGTTTAGGATGTTGTTTGGCAAATAATCAACTACCGATAAATCCTGTTTATGAGAATAAATATGTATGTTGTATAAGGATTAATCATTAAAAGGACATTTGAATTGAAATAATAAGCAACCTTTATTGTGTTAAGTCGTATAGTTACTTATACAATAAAAAAAGGGGGATGCAGTTTGAACACAAATACCCAAATATCCCAAGATGCTGATTTATATAAAAAGAAAAGTATAACAATTAGAACAGTATTACATCTATACGGAATATTTGCAGTTGTCGGATTAATTTTATCAATCTATACCATACCAGTTTCTATGAATAATAATATGCAATTTTTCTATAATGAGGAGTTATTGATGGAACCTAAAAAGATAAAAAAGTTTCTAATATTTATTTTCAGTTCTGCAGTAGTTTACTTTTTCATACTAAATGTTAATCACAATTACTTTGATAATAGCGATAGTGACTAAACACGTCATCGTCCCCAGAGCATTTCCAATGTTAAAAAACCTGGTAAGTCGTACATTAATAGACTTTAAAAAGGGCAGGTTTTATTTTAAATTTGTATATTTAAAATACTTCTCAAAGTATTCTTTGTTCTGTTAGCTAAATATAAACAGTTTAGTTTTGAGACTTATTTTCAAAAACGTTATCATATTTCATTTAATACTATCCATTATTAAATTTATTTATAGGGGAGATGCTATATGATACAACTTCAAGGGTTAACCCAACAATTTTCAAACGGGAGGGGAATATTTGATTTAACCTTCGAGGTAGGAAAAGGAGAAGTGTTCGGATTTCTAGGACCGAATGGTGCAGGAAAATCCACAACGATTCGTCATTTGATGGGTTACATGAAGCCGCAAAAAGGAATTGCTTTAATTCAAGGGTTTAACACTTGGGAACAACAAGAGAAAGCAAGAGAAAAAATAGGTTATTTACCAGGAGAAATTTCTTTTATGGATGGAATGAATGGAATAGAATTTATTGATTTAATGGCAGGTATGCAAGGCCTTAAGGATAAGAAAAGGCGTAATGAACTAATTGAACGACTTCAGTTTGAGCCTAAAACTCCGATTCGTAAAATGTCAAAAGGGATGAAACAGAAGATAGGAATTGTTGTTACATTCATGCACAATCCTGAAGTATATATATTAGACGAACCTACGTCAGGATTAGATCCATTAATGCAGAGGGTTTTTATCGATCTTGTATTGGAGGAAAAAGCAAAAGGAAAAACATTTCTAATTTCTTCCCACAGTTTTTCAGAAATAGAAAGGACTTGTGAAAGAGCTGCAATTATAAAGGATGGCCGGATTGTGACAGTTAAAAATATCCATGATTTGCAATTCATGCAAAGAAAAATTTATGATATTACTCTTGCAAATAAACATGATGTGGAAAAAATCCAAGCATCTAACTTAATCATTGAAAACACAAATGACAACGTGGTTCGCATAATAATCCAAGGTGATTACAATGAACTAATAGAAGAATTGTCTAAATATAATGTTAAAAATATAAGTAGTGTTAGTCAAAGCTTAGAAGATGTTTTTATGAACTACTATGATACACGAAGGAGCCTGTAGAATGAATATTTCTTTATTCAATCATATGGTAAAACTTAATATGAAAAGCTTTCTTAGTTTTGGGTTCGGTTCGGCACTGTATATAGTTTTAATGACATCTTTATATCCCATGTTTGCAGATAATACCGAGGCAATAAATGATTTAATAAATATAATTCCTGAAACTATGAAGAAAGCACTTGGACTTGATTCGCTAATTAGTTATGGTGGATTTATTTCTGCTGAATATTTCAGTCTGTTTTTCCCAATTATCTTAAGTGTTTTTTGTGTAATTACCGCAACTCAACTGTTGTCACATCTTGTTGATAAAGGGTCTATGGCTTATTTACTCTCTACCAAAGTTACTCGTAGTCAAATAGCGTTAACTCAAGCATTAGTATTGATTGGTGGATTACTACTCATTGTATTATTAACATTCTTAGGTGGTATCGTTGCTGCTGAAACATTAATTGATAAACAATACTCGCTTGAATTTAATTCATTTTTCCAGATAAACTTTGTTGGATTTTTATTATTTTATGTGGTTGGCGGATATTCTTTTTTGATTTCATCTTTATGTAACGATGAGAAAAAATCGCTTGGTATAGCTGGTGCTTTAACCTTTATTTTTTTTGGGTTAGATATGGCAGGGAAAATTAGCTTGAATTTTGAATGGTTGAGGAACCTAACACCATTTTCATTATACAATCCTAGTGAAATAGCAAGCGGTGATGCTGAGATATTCATTCCTTCGATTATTCTATTCGGAATTGGATTTTTTACTTATTCAGCAGCTGTTGTAGTGTTTAAACGTCGTAATTTACCACTTTAAATACATCGATATATAAGTTTAAAAAGTAAACCTGACTTAATTATTGACTCAAACCCATTACTTACTAGTTTAGAAACATCAGGTTTCTTAATCTTTAATGAAATGTATCGAAAATTCATTTTGAAGAAGAACATACAAAGTCACTTACTGCCAGTACATACACTATAGCTTAACTTAAATTAATCCTCAATCCACTATCTAAATAATGAATTTTTAGATTTCGCCAAACATTTAGTTAGGAAACTTTTAATATCACTATGGGAGTTGATAGTATGGAGCGAACAATTAAAAAATATTCTAGAGAAGGAATAACAATTGAATATTCATTGGTCGGTAAAGGAGAGCCAATTTTAATATTTCACGGTGGACACTCAAATTGTAATGAAGAATTTGGATATAAATCACTACTAAATAATGGTTACTCCATAATAACACCTTCAAGAGCGGGATATGGAAGTACATCTAAAGAAGTAGGGGAAAGTTTAACAAAGGCCTGTGAACATTATGGGGATTTACTGAAACATCTACAAATAAATCAAGTCCATGTTATAGCAATTTCAGCTGGAGGTCCAACTGGAATACGTTTTGCGTCTTTGTATCCAGAAAGAGTAAAAAGTCTTATCTTAGAGAGTGCAGTCTCTAAGGAGTGGTTGACAAATAAAGACTTGGAGTATAAAGCTGCCCATATCATTTTTCGTCCTTCAATTGAAGGGTTAACATGGAGACTACTGAGTAAACTGAGCCATTTATTCCCGAACGCTATGTTTAAAATGATGGCTCCACAATTTAGTTCTCTTGACAAAAAAGAGCTTAAAATGAAATCTGAAGTTAGTGATGTGTTAGAATTTACGAAGATGAATGCTCGTCAACGTTCTGGCCATGGTTTCCTTATTGATCTAAAACAATCTAAAGAAATGAAGGATTCAGATTTAGAGTCTATCAAAAGTCCAACTCTTATTATGCATAGTGAAAATGACGGTTTTATTCCACTTGAACATCCACAGACTGCTCTCGAAAAAATAGGCAATTCAGAGTTACATTTAGTGGATTCATGGGGACATTTAATTTGGATTGGAAACTCGGCAGAAAATACTAACCAAAAGCTGATTTCATTTCTTAAATCTCAAAGTATTTACGCTACTTAACTATAGCTGCCAATTGGCAGCTTTTATTTCTTTATACTGTTTAACACATAAAATGTGAACAATTCCACTTAAGCTAAACCAGCTAATAGTTTGTCAATATCTTTCAATAAAATCTTTAAATCTTTCATGTTATACTAAATTTATGCATACCAAATAACCTTCCAATTTCACTATTTGGAAAGTTTTGGTCACATTGGTTT
>NZ_RZTZ01000036.1 GCF_004005475.1 Niallia taxi
ATTATATGTACGAATATAACTATAAAAGATTCCAAAAACGACTCAACCAGTGTGCTCCGGTTGAATACCGAGTCACACTGGCTGCATAGTCTTTTTTATGGCTGTCTACTTGACAGGGGTAAGACCATTTGAGAAGGGCTTTCTAAATTTATTCTGTTTTTTCTAGAGTTGGTTGAACGGAATTAACATTTACAATAACATTTTGTTGATTAGCTTGGAATCCTCCATTAGCTAATAGGTTAGTCATTTTTACTTGATTTGGTATTGTGAAAATGTCATAGATAATTCCTATACCAAAAAGACCAAATGTAAAAAGATAAATAATTCCTGTTCCAATTTTACCTAATTAAAATCTGTTAATGCCAGCAATACCAATTAGACAGAATAATAACAAAGATATGCAGTGCCAGTAGATTAACGTTCATTTTATTTCCCCTCTTTTTCCCTTCTTAAAGGAAGTGTTTTTGAAGTATATGTAATATTTCCAAATCATTGTACGGCTTATTTGACGCTGACATTTAAACTCTTAACTTCCTCTAAAATCATTGATTCTATTATATTATCCTCTTGGTTTCACTTTCCTTTCTTCTTGGAACAAGGAACAAAACACCTGGTTATACAAAAGAATTAAAAGCTAATAAAAATAGGCAGAGGATTGATCCCCTGCCAAATTAAGTTCCTATTCTTTTACATCATCTTGTAATTTTTTTCCTGCTGTATAGGTAGGTGCTTTTACTTGCTGCAATTTCAATTTCCTACAGTTTGAGGGTTACGTCCCTTTCTTGTCGAACGTTCACTAACTGAGAAAGCTCAAATCCTATAATTTCCACTTTTTCACGACTATAAGGATTAACCTAGAATTATTAGTATAAACGGAGTGACTCATCAGTTCTTTGTGTATTTGCATTACAAAGCGTACTTAGGTACATTTGAACATCTGCTGTAGCGATGTCCTCGGCCTTCTTTTTTACAAGATTAGCAAACATACTTAATTCCATGAGGTAGTTGTCTAAAGTAATAGAACTTAAACCTACTAGTTTTTTTGCCGAGATGAACAATTGTATTTTATCCTCAAGTTCAGGATGTACCTCACCTAACTCAACTTTTTGAATATAAGACTCTGAAGAACGTTAGATAATTTATTCTTTGTAATTTCAACTTCAATATTAGGATACAAATATTTTAAAGCAGCTACTAAATCTGATAATACTTGCTTTCCTAGATTCATAATAATTTTCTCTCCCTTAGTTCTTATTAGTAACTAAGGATTACCTATTAATACACCAAACATACCAATTTAGTATGAACAGCTTTGTATTTTCTTAGATTTTATCCTTTAAATAGGAAAGAGACGACTACTTTTGGAGTAATCGTCTCTTAATTGGTTGTGTATTGTTAGTATCGTTGTATTGCGCAGCATTACATTCTTTTGTTAACTATTCTTTGTTTAAATAGACACCTATATAGTAAATACCTCTAATACTAGCCTTTAATTACATAAGTTTATTCTAAAATATGATCTGGCTATTTTCTTATCTGCTCTACCTTAAATAATTTACAAACAGATAACTGGACCTTTAGATTAAATCATCTTAATAAGATGGGTGCCTTTCACCACCCGATATAAAGTAAAAACTTTGCCGAAAGAGGGGTTGTAATCTTGTTAATTTTTACTACAAATCATAACTGGCCAATTCTCTCTGCCCCATTGCCTCCGATCGATACTCGTCAGAAATTTCCTTTAGTGTTTGGGACAGTTTTGGATATTCTATTCTTAATGCTCTCGCGTAATTCTCATATTGGAGCGCAAGTTCTTGCTCTGCCTTACCTTCTGTACCAAAGTAAGCACCTCTTTGATTAATTTTGCCTAGGTAAAATCCTCGCTTCAAGTCTTCCGAATAATGCAACTCAAAGACTTCCCGTACTGCTTCCATTGGAAAGATATCATCCTCTCCTTTTGGGGAATACGCAAATGACTTTCCGAGTGTTTGTCTGCCTATATTTCCTCGTTTTTTAGAGTCAATTTGTTTAAGGTATTCTTCCGTATAGCTCGTTAGTTCATGTACGTTTAAATTTCCATGATCTTCAAGGCATGGGCAAAATTCTAATTGAAATAAAATATTCCATGCTTGTCTACCAAGACTTTTCTCTGCCTCACTGCGGTCAGCGGGTACTTCTTCTTGATCGGAAGCTTTGTAAGCAGAAGAGACTAATTGTGCAAGGAAGCTTGGATTCATTTGTAATTCTCTTTTCAAATATTTTGGGTGGATTTTATTAACTAATACGTTGAAATACCCCCACTCCAACGCACAAACTCGTGTATACAATGACTCATTCAATTTATCCTCTTCATATATTTTCTTAAACGATTGAACAATATAATGTATATCGTAATGCGCAATTTGATAGTCACTGCCAGGGTTATACATAAGATGCTCTAATGCAAGGATATGCTTCTCGACATCCTCCTTAAATGCTCGATGAAGCATTTGAAAGACATTATGAAAATTTTGATAGGTCAATAGTTTATTGAATACAAAATCCCGAGTTGTTTTTTCCTTTATTTCTCTATGGTACGTGAATGCTTTCCAATACTGTTCTATTCCTTGTTGATGGAAAGAGGATAAGTATTCCAAGAATTCATCATTCACCCTAGCCACACTTAACAGACTAACTGTTATTTCAGTATTCACCTCTATTTTCCCCAGCAAATCCTTCACTGCATGGAATCCCTTCGCTTCATAGATGGTAGACATATATGCGATAAGGACCTCTATTTTCCCTGATACGATTACCTCCTCTACAAATGCTAAGTCTATTTGGTAATCATGAATATCAGCTGCCATGATCGATCCAATTGCTCTTATTCCCATCATTGCTGTCGGATCATCAAGGTTATAGAGAAATAAGGATAAGCTAAAATCAGGATCTTGCATCAGTCTCTTTATTGCTTGTATCCGTTCTTGCTTTAACTGTCTCTGCTGTTTTTGAAAATCATCATTAAAATCTTTATCTTTTTTATATGGCTCAGGATGTAAGTCTGTCAGTTGATCCGTTTTAAAAAGGTAAAGGTAGTCAAAACTGGCTTGTTGAAATACGATCTTTTCAAAGATCTCACGTTCGATTATGTCAACGTACGTCTCATCAAGACTCCATTCAGCATCGATAAAATAACGATGCTTATGAATTAGATCACGAACTGTTTCTTTCAGTAAGTACTTATCCTGATCAGATCCTGAATTATCAATAGCTTGTTGCACACCATGTATGACTTCTTTTTCTAAACCTAACTCAAAGAAAAAGCATTTTTCAAAAATAACGGCCCATCTCTTTAAATTTCCTGTCGCTTCACGGATAGCAAACTGCATATAGGATTTGTACGTATGTCCGATTTCACTTTGGTATTTTAATTCATACTTCTGGTTATAGTTTCTGTAGTGTGGTCTAGACATACTCATAGCAGTATGCCCTGGTGATCGATCAGGTACCAACTTAGCCAGTAGCTCCCAACCGATCGTACTAGTTCTAACAATATGATTTGTCAGCTTAATCTTTTCATTTATGGAAATATTAATATCATGGTACCAAGCTAGTAAGGCACGACTTAATGTCTCAAAAGGACTGTTTGTTATTGGATAGTTAATTTCCCGCTCGGATAACTTTGCTAAGACACGTACAGCACGTGGAACAAAATCTTCTAAGCACAATAATTTCTCCAATCCCCATAGAACATGTGTATAATAGTTCCTTGCTCCAAACCCATCACTAGTTTGTTCGAAAAGCTGCCAAATTTGTGAGTCTTGCTTTTCCACTTCTCTTTCTAGAACGGAAAGAAATACTTCTGGAGAGGCTTCTGCAATGTCCGATAATGCTTCCGAAATAGCAAACCATTTTTTCTCGGTTGTGATATTGTTAAACACTTCTTCCAACAGATCATCTACCCACGATTGCGTAGAAAGAACGTTGAAGTTATTATCGATACCGTTCATATTAGCAATCATAATCAAGGTCCTGATTATTCCTTTTTTAATCGTATCTGAATGTTTTGGTCTTTTATTAAATATACTTGCTTGAAAATGGTCTTCTATTGGTAAATCAAATTTTGGAGGAACATCTAGTAACAGGTCTTGTACTAGTTGTCTAAACGTGTTCATATGTTCAGCTGTTATATGTTTAATTAGAATTTCCCACGCTTCTTCCACATTTGCTAGCTTGTATATTGTTTTACCAAAATTCGTGTATTTCAATAAATATGGATCTTCCCCACCAATCACAGCTGCTAGCTTAGACATATACTCCTTGTCATCCACTCTTGCTAATCGACAAACTACAGCAAGATCATCCTTTGAGTCCGTCCAACTCCCAACCAATAAGGCAGGAATCAAAACATCCACGTCATGTGCCTGCCATTTAGGTAAACCCATTTTTCCTTTAAACACAATTCTTTTAAAAGTAGTGAAAAGCCCACTGGATTTCTCAATAATCTCATTCGCTCTTCTTACATCGTTTATTTCTTCCTGCAACTGCTCCCGCATGTTCCGTATTATCCTTTTTTTTAACTCTATTGGAGACCTATTCCCCACATAATCCTCTTCGCTATATGCGATGATATTCGTATTATTGGGGATAATATCTACTTCTGCTGCACTAAAATTAGGAATGAGAATCTTGCCCTGACATTTGACTTTAAGTGCATTCCAATTATCGATAGAATCAATTATATATGTTTGTTGGGCACGCTGTTTTTCTACATATTTTAAAATGTATAATATATATAATACAACTTCTTCACGCGTCTTTCCTTTCACATAGATAACATCCTGTGACAGTAGTTCCAAGAAGGACTCTTCAAAACTTTTTTCTTTATAATTGAAAAACTTTAAACTAATAGCTGGTTCAGTCTTATCCCTTAATGACTGTTCCATTTCATCGATCGTTTTGTACAAGTGCCCGTAAGACTTCATGAACTGAAGGAGATCATTTAATTTGTTTTCAGTATCACCACTAGAATAGACAGAATAGAATTCCGATTCCAATATGACCTGGTTTTTAAAAGCCTCATAGGTATTCCTGATTTCATTTTGCATGGTTGTTGTGAAGGTTGGCACATCATCCATTTCTATTTCCATGATGGTGATTATGTCTTCAATTAATTGATCCCAATAAACTTCTTTGTTAAATCGATTATCTTGATAGTCCTCCATTACAGCCTTTTCCCGTTTGTAATCCTGTTCTTCTATCTCTTTTCGGTCATCTGCACTTTTGTTTGCAATTTTCCATTGAGCAAATAGTTTATCCGTGCCGGTTAGTTGCTTTTCTGTCACATGAAAGACTGCCAGTTTAGCCAAAAGAACATCGACAAATCGACAACGTTCCTGTACATTCATCGCAGCTTGTTCTTTGTCATTCGTCGCTAATTGAAGTAATTTTTTTATTTGTTCCGGTAAAGTTTTGCCTAACAAGGTTGCTGCAGTAGAGGCAGTTGCTCCTAACACCGGAAATGCTGCTAAACTAGTAGCTGTTATTGTAACAGCAGCCAACATGGCAACTCTATCAATCTTTGGTGTCTTTCCATTCACATAGGCAATGGTTTGCTTTAAATTTGGATTGGTTGGTTGCTTTTCACTCAAAGCTAGTGGCCCCCTTAAAGATATTATAGTTATAGTTTGCTATAACTATGTTAAAAATTGCAACCTCGGTGGGGTCTACCCTCCCAAGTTTCCAAATCTATTTATTAAAAGTTAGTTTTATAGTGATTAAGCTGTAATTGGTTTCTTGGATAAATGCATGCATATGAAGGATGTTCTTCAACATCTTCTCCTCTTGAAATACAAACTGTTTCTTACCAATAGAGAAAGTATACGGGTGAGCTTATTACACAAAGCAATTAAAGACTGCATCTTTTTCAACGGATTGTCAGGTCTCGTTGTGTAGTAAAGATGTAGGGCTTTAAAGGCATTGTTCTTGGACTAGAATCATAGATGCTCGGAATAACAATGCTCGTAATTTTTTTCGACCACGTTTGGTTATTCGACGAGAGTGATTGTATTCACTCAAATCGCCTACTTCAGCGAAGAAACCCGCCACTGTATCGCGTCCAATTCCTGTTATCTCTAACATTTGATTAACGCCTGGAATATATTGAAGCAGTGTATCCAGAGTTTGGTCAAGCTCTTCAAACTTGGCTTGAATGAGTTTCTTTTGGATTAACGTTCTTAATTCCATTTTAGCCATCATAGCACCCTGTCGAATGCCAATCGAGCGATTGGCGGCTTCTTTAAAAGCTTGAATCTTCTTAATCCCTATACTACGTTTCACTGCTTGCCTAAGGTATTCTAGTAATTCTTCCTCTGTATATCTAACCAATTCTTCCGGTAATGCTTCAAGCTTTAATAAATGAAGAGCTGCCTTCCCATCCCAACTTTTAAAAACGGTAAAGAACTCTGGAAAGTATCGATCAATCCAGTTGTGTACCTGTCCTTGCACAATTTGTAAGTCTACATTTAATAAATCACGTAATTTCTTAGCCACAAGCAGTTCCGCAAAAACTCCTTGTGGTATTGTTGGTTCGGTGTATCTACCATCTTTGACTAGTTGTGCAATGACTTTTGCGTCTTTTACATCATTTTTTGTTGGAGAGTTATCATCTAACTCCTTACTGTGCTTGACGTGTAATTGGTTGACCGTTACGAACTTAATCTGTTCCTCCTTTAGAATATGAGCTAAATTAAGCCAATAATGGCCTGTTGGCTCCATTCCACGATAATCCTGAGCTCTAGCTACATGATGATGTTTGGCAATATCAATACCAATTACTAAGGTTTTAGGTGTGATTTGAGCTACTTTATGATTTTGGTTATAATTCATAGTGAGACCTTTGAGTAGATATTTTGTCCCTTTTAGCTGGCCAGTTCAGGACACATTTATCTTATCAAGAGGTCTTTTTTCAATCAAACCACATTTTCAGTTATTACAGGAATGCTGCCACTTTTAGTTATATAAAAAAGGACCCGCTTAATATTTATGGAATCCCCTAAAGTAAAACAACTATAAACTCTCTGGCAAGTGATGTTTATACATTTCTAATGCATTTATATTTTCTTTTAGCACAGCAACAATTTCAGGATGTGGCTTAGGATAAATAACTGTATCATCCTTTTCATCAAATTCTTTATTAATGGTAAAAGCTAACATTTATTATTATTCAGTTGAAAATTGGGAATCTATTCTCGATGAACATTTCATAAAAAAATCTTACTCCTAAGTAAGGTTTTTAATGTCTTAATGTAAGTAATAAGATAAAAATTTCTGTGAGTTCTCCGTCAGCAATAGGTGTTTAATATCCTCTAGCTTAGTTTCACCGTTGTTATCGCCTTCTAGTTGCTTAAAATACCTATAACAGAAGAAAGTACTCGTTCCACTTCTGTTTTAAAAGGTGTAATGCAATTGGATTTTTGGGAACTGGTGCCTCTTTTATATACTGAATAACCCAGCTAGTCTTACCGCTACCCATAATTGAATGAATAATATTAACTTGTGTTTATACTGGGTTTCTAATAACCATTTTATTTGCAGAGAGGGAGAGCTAAAGGACATGAAAAAATAAAGAAAGTTAAATTTAGTTATTGTTGATTTAATCTAACAGTTTTTTTAGATGGTCAAATTCCTCTATTAAGTCTTGAAATCCACTCTGTTCTAATATACCATAGTAGTTATCAATAGGAACAAGGGATAGATTTTTAATATTGTGTTCAAATGGTTCTCCTCTCAAGTAGATTAGAGTTAATTTATTACAGTGATTTAAGTACTTTTGTGGAGTATAACTTTTAAAACCTGTATAGAAGGATAACTTTACATCTAAAATTTCACTGCTTTCACGATTATAAAAGTCAGGACGTATCCCTTCGATGTCTCTATACTGATATTCATAGTCATATCCTAAGCAATCAAACATTTTTTTAACTAATCTCTCAAATGATAGTCCCATCTCTTGTTCAAATTTTAAGATCTTGTATATTTCTACTTCCGCTAATCCGATACTTTCGAGGAAGCTTTTATAGTTTTTGAATCGTTTTCTTATTTGCTGATATAACTTGTTGTTTTTCATAGAAATCCCGGTAAAACTTAATATTCCTTCAGATTCTTTTACAAGTTTGAAATATTTACTTTTTACCTTCTCATCTGTCCAATCTACAGTTCCTCTGACTTCGTCATAATCAAATCCCTTGCACTCTAAATACTTTCCATATTCCCCAAATCTCCTCTTTATCGCATTATATAAGGTATTGTGTTTTCTATTCATTTTAGAAGCTTTTAAATCTTTATTTTCATTAAGATATTCTTCAAATTCATCGTCAATTCTTTGTTCTGTCCAATCAATTTTCCCCCGAATATCACTATATTCATATCCCATTATAGATAAGAATTTTTTATAGTTACCAAAGTGATTCCTTATTTGCTTATATAATGCACTGTTATTTTTTTGTAGTTTAGACTCTCGTAAATCCTCATTGTTAGACGTATATTTTTCAAACTCCTCAGTTACCGTTTGTTTATCCCAATTTTGATACTTTTTAATTAGGGAATAATCTACGTCAATTTCCTGTAAGAAAGCTTCATAGCTACCATATTTTCTATCAATTGCACCTAACAATTGGCTATGCTTTTCTTTTAAGTTATTTACATGTAATTCCTCACCAGCCTTTTGTAACTTACAAAACACTTTAATAATTTTCTCTTTTGTCCAAGTATTATAAAGTTTAATATCGTCATAATTGATCCCCTGGCTGGTTAAAAAGCTTCTGTAACTACCAAATCTCTTTTGTATTTGAAATCGTAAAGTTGGATAGTTATTCCTAAGCCCCTTGTCAGTAATATCTAATCCTTTATGCATATACCCTTTAAATTCTTCTATAACTAATTCCGAAGTCCAACGCATTTTAATAATCAACCTCCCTCTTTGATTCTCATTTCACCCTAATTGATAGGGTTATTTTCTTTACTTTTGGTTTTAGTCCTTTGCTGAATTAACTAGATTTGCCTAGGAAACTTTGGACATATTAGTATTTATAAATATATATTTACACTTTTTAGTTATTTAAATTCATCAATTTTCTTTATATTTATTAAAACATTGTAGTTTATTATGATTAATATATTAAACATATATATAGACAAATAAATCAGTATTCTATTAGTTACTATTCCCAGCTTCTAAACAAGGAATACATTCATCATTAATTTATAACAAATATTTTAGGTTAAAATACACTTAAACAGCTTCCTTCAAAAACGTCAAAAGCCTTAATACCACTACATCTATAGTAATTTAATTCTATTCACATGCGTTCTCAGACGAAAGTAGATTTTTTTAATGAACAACTGCTCATCTAATTTCTTTTAATAGGCCATTATCAACACTCTATGTTCATAACTAAGTTTTAATATAGGAACTTATCACGTTTATAGTATCCCTTTTATTACCAACTAATCGCACATAATTCAATTATGTACGTTTAAGTAGAATTTATAGTGTGATAGAATATATGTTCTTTGTTTTTGAGTTAGTCTTTAGAAGAAGAGGAGTTGGATTGTGCTGAGCGGATACCATCTTAAATTAGCTCAAGACATACATACTATGAAGAAGAGTGAGACATATTTCCGGTTTACCTGCGGATTTGGATTACTCTCCCTTTACAATCCTTAACTATCTTTACAACACAAAGTTATTCCTAATTTATCTTTACAAGCATAAATCGCAAAATTTGTATTGGATACTATCAGCAAACAGGATATAGCGGGATTTTTACATAAGCATCACCAAAACTCATCAAAGTCTAGCCGAAATTGTCTTTTATGCAAGGCCCCCAAGCATACACGCTTTCGAGGAACCAGTATTTGAAACCCCCATAGTCGTTAATGGGTTAGGTGCATGCCCAAGATTGGCTAAAATGGGGACAAAACGATCTTCATTTTCAGCTGTCTTTGGATATTTGAGGGAGCACTTGTGCACCTGGTCAAGAAAAATCCAGGGTAAAAGCTAACATGTGTCCTCCAACAGGAAAAGTCTCCTATATAGTAGGAGTTAACTATTTAATAAAAAATACAAATCCTTGTATACTCATTAGTGAAAATTTCTTTACATTCCAATAAAAGAATATTTCATACAAACTCTGTCAATCATTGGAATAACAATGTTTACGGAGGTAATGTATGAATGTTATTTATTTTATAAATGAGCGGATATCCTTAGAAGGTTTATCAAAAGAAGTGGATTTGAGTCAATAATTTGGACACAAAAAAGTTAAGTATTTAAGCGGTTCTTCTAATCTGATCCTCCATAGCTTGAGGTGTTTGATAGCCGATGCTGCTGTGAATTCTGTTTCTGTTGTACCAGCCCTCTATGAACTGAAACATGGCCAGCTTCGCTGCCCGGTAGTCTGTGTACTGGGTATGATAGACTTCTTCTTTCTTTAATATAGCGTGAAATGACTCTATACAGGCATTGTCATAAGGACAGCCCTTCTGACTGAAAGACTGCCTGATACCGTATTTTTGGACATGCTGAGTAAACTCACTGCTGGTATATTGTGAGCCAAGATCGGTATGAAGAATTAAGCCCTTTCGGTGCTTTTGAGAAAAACAGGCGTTTTGAAGTGCTTCGATCACTAATTCCGAAGTCATAAAACGAGAAAAAGAATAGCCAACAATTTTTTTCGAATGCAG
>NZ_RZTZ01000037.1 GCF_004005475.1 Niallia taxi
AAAAACGAACAACTTTCCAAGATATAGATTAATAACTATATCTAACTAAATACAACAAAACCTTCCAATTAAAATATAGCGGAAGGTTATTTGGCATGTGCATTTTTAGTATACCACGAGATTATTTATCTTTTTATTGAAAAATGTTGACAAACTATTTAGCTGGTTTTCTTTAAGTACATTTCTTCACAATCCCACCTTTTTTAGATCTTTTATTATAAGTTACGCTCTACATAAAAATCAGCCACCTGATAGCAGCTGATTCCTTTATTTTTCATGGTTTTCAATTATATGACCAAAACAATATTGAAAATTTCATTTATTACAGGAATGCTGTCATGATAGCGACATAAGAAAAAGGCTTCCCTTTTATATAAGGAAAGCCCCCGGTAACTTAAGTGTATTTCTTCACATATTATTTAGTTTTAACAGCTCTCTTATTAAGTTGAATTGCATGTACATCATCTCTTTGGAAATTCTCACTCAAATAGTGACCGAGAGAAGTCCACTACTTCGTTTCTCCATCATAAAAACAGCCTAATCTGGTGATTTTTATGATGGAACTGGATGCTCATACTGAACATCAATCTTACCGTTTTCTAAAATAGTTGCTGCTACTTTAATCTCGTCTCTTCTTAGCAACAACAGAATTATACATTACAGTCAAATGTCTCTTTCATTTGATTCTGATTAATCCGATTAACAGTTGTTAGTATAGCAATTTTAATTAAAATCTTGCATTAAGTCATCAATCACTGCCTTTACAGTTCTGATTTCTTTAATTGGGGTAATTCCTGTGCCGACAGTAATATAGCCATCCACTTTGTTACCCTCAAGCATACCGATACGTATACCACCTGATCCTCCCATTGCTTTTGCTATATCTTCACGACTGGCACCATTTTCATCCATTTCTACTAGCTTTTTCGATAAATTAGTAGGTAAAGACCGATAGTAAGCTGGTAATGTACGGAACATTAGTAAATCTTCTGCTGTAGCATCAACAATCATTTGTTTCACGTTTTCTGCTGCTGGATTTTCTTTTGTTGGAATAAAGACACTACCAGCAAACACACCTTCAGCGCCTAAAGCAAATGATGCACGTACACCTCTGACATCCCCGATCCCCCCAGCTGCCATAACAGGAATATTTATAGCATCGACAATCATTGGAATAATCGAAAATGTGCCAATTACTCGTTCTGGAACGGTACCACCTTCATCAAATCCAGTTGCTACATAAACATCCACACCAAATTCTTCAGCGGCTTTTGCATTCTCAATAGTAGGAGTAGCTGGTCTAAAAACAATCTTAATATTGTTTTCTTTCAGTGGCTTAAAAATTTTCTCATCTAATATACCATTTATAAGGACAACTGGAACCTTTTCCTCTATAACTACTTCTAGAATTGGCCATGTGTAAGTTAAATCACCACTTACAATTAAGGTCGACCCAAATGGTTTATTCGTTAAATCCTTTGTTTTTTGTATTTCAGTTCTCATTCTTTCGGCAGTTACTTCGGGGGAACTAGTTACATCAGCCTGACCGGCATTCGGTCCTAGAAATCCTAGTCCACCAGCATTACTTACTGCTGCAACAAATTCTGCATTTGTGATCCAAGACATTGGTCCCTGAATAATCGGTTTTTCTATATTTAATATTTCGCATATTCTATTATTCATTTTTAAATCCTCCTGAGCCATTTAAAAAATAAAAATCTTTTCTATCTTTTGGATATGTCTAAATTTAACTTGGTAATAAAGTTTCACCATTTAATGGTGTTCTCATTTATTTAGTGCTGTTACTTAACAGATAAACCGCCATCAACTATATGATCAGCACCTGTTATATAAGAAGCATCGTCACTTGCTAAAAATAATGCCACATTAGCTATTTCTTCGGAAACCCCTAATCTTTTTATTGGGATTTCTTGCGCTCTTTCTTCAATTTGTTTTTCACTCAATGTATTTGAAACAATATTAGTTAGTATCGGTCCTGGTTGAATTAAATTAATTCGAATTTGATCAGGGGCAAACTCTACTGCAGCTGCACGAGTTAAAGATTTAATGGCACCTTTACTTGCTGTATAAGCATTGAAGCCACCAGCTGAATGGCGCTCACTTGCCATTGAACCAATATTTACAATTGAACCACCCCTGTTTTCTTTCATATAAGGTACAATTGTTTTAATTCCTACAAACTGACTCCATGCATTGATATTTTGTGCTAAAGTCCAATATTCAACTGTAGTTTCATTAAAAGGCTTAATAGCTGCAATTCCTGCATTATTAACTAAAATATCAACTTTCCCATAAAGTTCGATACTTGTCTTTACAACCTTTTCCCAGTCCTCCTCTGATGACACGTCTTGCTTCAAAGCAGTAGCACTTCCTGGGTATTTCTCATTTATACGTTCCACAACAGCTTGTACACTTTCATACTGAATGTCCGTTGCAATAACCTTTGCTCCTTCTTTAGCAAATAAATATGCTTCTGCCTCCCCTTGACCGGCACCAGCCCCTGTAATAATTGCTACTTTATTATCTAATCTTCCCATTTCCCTTTTCCTCCTAAATTCCATTAAAATTTTATTAAAAACTTCATCCTATTGATTGAACGATTTCTTCTATTATTTCTTGGCATGTAAGAATTTGCTTAATACCTCCAGCCGACTCAGATACACTTACGGTACCATTTACAAGGTCTCCGTCTAGCATCCCTATTTTGAATCCTTCTCCATAGTATTTATATGCTTCTTGAGGTTTGCCTTGATTGATTAATTCTAGAGCCTTTTTACCAGCTTCTGTCGGTATTGTTCTCAAATGCCCCGCACCTGATTTAAATTCAATAAACTCCTCGCTCTTTACATTAACAATTGCCTTTTTTGTTTCTATACTTGCCGGATTTTCGAAAGTCGCAATAAATCTAGTACCCATGTATACACCTTCTGCTCCCATGGAAAAAGCAGCTTTCGCTCCACGACCATCTATAATCCCTCCAGCAGCAATTACGGGGATTTTTACAAGTGATGTTACTTGTGGTACAAGAGAAAGAGTACTAATTTTAAAATCACTCATATGGCCACCAGCTTCATAACCCGTAACAATAAGTGCATCTACACCTGTTTTTTCTGCTTCTACAAGTTTTTCTACAGTAGGACTTAAATCTCTGTAAATGACATTGATGTTATGTTCTTTAAGTCGTTTCAGTTCACGTTCTACGACCCCATGTCCAATTGCTATAACATTCTTTACATTCTCTTTAACCAATACTTCAAAAACAGCATTAGTAAATGGATCTTCTGAAGCACCACCCATTGGAAAAATATAATTGACTGCAAATGGTTTGTTCGTCAATTCTTTCACTATACGAATTTCTTTTGTTAATCGGTCTGCCATATCTTCTGCGCTACTCGCTTTTTCTTTTTGACCTGCATTTGGCCCCAATACACCCATTCCACCTGCATTTGATACTGCTGCAACAAACTCTGCTGAAGTGACCCATGTCATTGCAGCTGAAATAACGGGATATTTTATACCTAGTAGATTTGTAATTCGGTTACTTTTCATGTTGTTAAATTCTCCTTCTGTTGTCTGGTTTAATTTTTGTTATTCTTTATAGCTATTCTCAGGGTAAGGTAGCTCTAAGTTTCCTCGGAGTGTGTTAGCTTCATATTCCTTTTTGAATATACCTTTTTCTTGTAATATTGGGACAACTAACTTAATAAAGTCCTCAAATCCCGCTGGGTAATCTTGTCTAATTAGTAAGATATCCATTACCCCTGCTCTATACCAATGTTCTATTTTCTCTGCCACATGCTCCGCCGATCCCAACAATTGAGGCCTTGGTAGTCTATGACCAATAGGCATTAATGACTCTATTTCTCTCAATTTTTCTAGTGCTTCTTTTTCTGTTTTACCAACTATTGGGCTATGAGAAGGCATTATCAGTAGGTCATTTGGTGAACGCCCTTGATTTTCCACTCTTCTTTTCAGCTCAACAGTAAATCCCTTTAGATAATCAAAATTATCTCCAGGCACCATGATGACTTCAGCATGCTTAGCAGCTACATCCATAAAAGCTGAGGATGTCCCAGCTTGAGAGATTACTGGTCTGCCTTGTCTAGAACGACTAATATTTAAAGGTCCCTCTACTGAAAAGTAATTGCCTGCATAATTTAATGAGTGCATTTTACTTGGGTCAAAAAATACTCCACTTTTTTTATCACGTATAAATGTAGCATCTTCATACGAATCCCAAAGACCTTCCACAATTTCTAAAAATTCTTCTTTTAGTGGATAAAGGTCTGATTTTCTTAAATGAGTACGGCTATAATTTGCTAAACCTCCTGGATTAGATGTGATAGCATTCCATCCTGCTCGACCGTTACTAATCTTATCCAGCGAAGCTATCTGTCTAGCTACTGTAAATGGATCAGCATATGAAGTAGCTATTGTAGCAGTTAATCCTATAGAGTGCGTTACCATACTCAATGCAGATAAAATAGATATCCCTTCAAACATGCTAAGATAATGTGGTATCATACCAGGTCCAATATGACTAACATCAGCTAAAAAAATCGTATCAAATTTTGCTTTCTCCAGTTGAAGGGCTTTTTCAACATAGTAATTAATATTCTCACTGGCATTTGCAGGTATATCAGGATGTCGCCAACCAAAGTAGCTCCAACCAACGCCATCGATGATGCCCCCAAGTTTAAGTTTTCTTTTCATTACTATTGAATTCTCCTTCTTCCTTACCAAGTTCATTTATTTTTTTCATTACCCCTAGTTCTTTTGCCAATAATTCATGACCTCTTTTTCGACTTTCTTGGTCAGGATAGAAATCAGCAATCATAATTTCATCAACTAAACAAGCCTTTGCAGTCTTTGTAAGTTGGTCAGCGACGTTTGCTACACTACCAATAATAAAGCGTTCTTTATTTCTTTCTTTGGCTCTTTCTTCTTCCAGTGTATATTTGTGATTTTTGGCTTCCTCCGGAGTAGGAAATGTAAAATTTTTTGAACCTGTACTCATCCGGGCCCAAAGTAATTCTACCGGTCCAGCAATATACTTAGCTTCTTCCTCCGTTTCGGCTGTGATAACAATGGTCGCCAACATACTTTTGGGTTCACTTAAATAAGAGGAAGGCTTAAAGTTAGATTTGTAACTTCTTAACATCGGAACAGCTAATTGTGGTGCCAGATGTCTTGCAAATACAAATCCTAAGCCTTTTTCAAGTGCAACCTGTAATCCACCATCGCTAGAACCCAACATATACATATCAGGAACCATCGATTTGTCCCCTGGTGGATTTATATTACTAAAAGGATGAGTAATCTTGAAGTTACGATTAAAAAAGGAAAGTAAGTTGTCTAATTGCTCGGGAAAATCATTTACTCCTAATAATTCCTTAGACCTCAGTAAAGCCCACATAGTCCAACCATCAGTTCCAGAAGCCCTACCAATTCCAAGATCAACGCGACCTGGATATAATCCTTCTAAAAGTGTGAAGTTCTCCACCACTTTCAAAGGACTATGATTTGGTAACATTACCCCACCAGAACCTACACGAATGTTTTTGGTATGTGCAGCTGCATGCATACTTAACATATCAGGTGAGGTACTCATCATAGTAGGTGTATTGTGGTGCTCAGTGAACCAATATCTATTGAATCCTAAACGGTCCGCTAATTGAACCATATCCGTTGTATTTTGAAGACTTTCTCTAGCATTACTTTCTTTAAAAATATGAACAAAGTCTAAAATCGATAATTTTAGTCCTGAATTTCCTATATCCACTAATCTAAACCTCCTTTCTATGTTATAATTAGTTAGCCTGCTAACTATAAAACCAAAAAAAGAAATAAGATGTTAATCTTTCGTAATTAACTAATACTTATTTGCTTTGGTTTATATAGACAATCATAAAGTCATTATGAGTAGTTGAAAAGAGGGCAATATAAATGGATATAGTACATATTTTTGTACTTTTAGATAGGAGTGAAATAAATTGAAGGTGTGTAAAGATGGTTTTCAACGAAAGTTTATAGATGAAAAAGAAGATATGTACGCGATAGCATTTACTCAGAATATTTTATATGGACGATGGAAGTATTTTATTCTTTGGTACTTAAAAGGAACTACACGCCGTTATTCCGACATCAAGAATTTTCTAGGGGATCTATCACAAGGTTCCCTCACTAAGCAACTAAGAGAATTAGAAAACGATGGTGTCATTGCACGTGAAGTCTTTCCTGTAGTTCCTCCTAAAGTAGAGTATTCACTTACAGAAAAAGGCATGAAATTAATTCCTGTTCTAGATATGATGGAGGCTTTTGGTAAAGAGTATGGTGAACAGGCAAAAAGTACAAACGATAACGAGTAATTGGGTTTTGACCCCTAAATTGACTTAATATACACTCCAAGTTATAGTTAGGTCACTAATAATTTTAGACGGGGAGTTTTTATATGTTAAATGATGAAATAAGAGAGCTTTTAGACAAAATTTCGTCACAGACAAGAAGAAATTACAATCATTTACTACATGATCTTAACTTACACGTTGGACAAGATAACCTTTTATGTAAACTATGGAGAGAAGATGGCTTAACTCAAGTTGAACTTTGTAACAAATTAAATTGTGAGGCTCCCACAGTTACTAATATGGTTAAAGCTCTTGAGAAGAAAGGACTAATTATACGAAGAAAAGATTGCACCGATAAACGAATTACCAGGATATTTCTTACCGACGCCGGCAGAAACCTTGAAGCCCCTGTAAATGAAAAATGGAGAAAACAACAAGATAGGCTATTATCAGATATTACTTTGGACGAGAGAATGCTTTTAAGAAGGTTGCTAAAGCAAATGGAGGCAAATCTTTTCTAATTAAAGTATTATACTTCTAATTGTTTCCCTCATCATGTTACTCACTAATCCAACTCAAATGTAAAAAGGCAATACCTTATATGGTATTGCCTTTTCACATATTCCATATTATCTTCTACTATTCTCAGTATCGTTGCTACTACTATTTATGGAAGTATAATCATAAAACGTTAGATAATTTACTAAATAGTCTAAATTAGCGGACGGCAATCTACTTGTCTCAAACTAACCCTTTAACAAAAAAGACGAGTCTAACAATGGTTAAACCTCCTCCTTGTCAGCAAGCATTTATATTCAATGCTAGAGTTTATTACTTGATGGCTAATACATTTTTCACATGTTATTAATATTTCCAACGTCTGGGTATAGGCGATGCCATATACTAAGTACAAAAAAATGTACTAAGTCAATATTTATTGCCTACTTCATCAAGAAGAGAAATGGTTTTATTCTAGTATATGTAACAAAAATACTCAATACGTTTTTAATATTTAATGAATATATGTTTAAGTTTGATAAACCATATTATTGTGTAACTTTATGCAGATTAATTCTTTTATTACAAATTCTTTTGGAGGAACAAAAATGAGATTTGGAATTATAGGTGCGGGACCAATTGGGTCAATTATTTCTAAAAAATTAGTTAAGAATGGGCATAATGTCAAAATTGCAGATGCACGAGGAATTGAACGTTTAGAAGGAAAAGAGTTTGATGGAACACCCGTTCATGTAGAGGATGCAATTACAAATATTGAAGTTCTTATTATTTCTCTCCCTCTAAAAGCACTTCCAAGTATTAAGAACATTATCGATCAAGTCGGGGAGGAAGTGATCATTGTAGATACTTCAAATTATTACCCTTATAGAGACGGCAAAATTGAAGAAATCGAGAACGGGATGGTTGAAAGTGTTTGGGTTTCCAATCAATTAGTCCGACCTATCATTAAAGCTTTCAACAACATATTAGCCTATACTTTAGAAAATGAAGGAACATCCGAAGAAACTATTGGACGAATTGCGATGGCAGTTGCTGGTAATGACCAAACACAAAAACAAGTAGTCATGGACGTAGTAAACGAGCTAGGCTTCGACGCAGTAGATAGTGGTTCTTTAAGTGACTCTTGGAGACAACAGCCAGGAACTCCCGCATACTGCACAGAGCTAACAAAAGATGAACTCACGAAAGCGTTGAAAAAGGCAAATAAAGAAAACGCACCATTACTAAGGGACAAGGTGATGGAAAGATTTGCAGAACTCCTTGCAGAAAAAAAGGAAGTTGAATTTTCACATAGGGATATTGTGAATTTAAATAGAGAAATATACAATTCATAAAAACAAAAGGTGCACTCAGTTAGGGCGCACCTTTTTGCAAATCCTCCATATATCCCCATAAAGTTGTGAAGAAATATGTGCCTCCTACCTTTTGTGAATTCTTTCACTTAAAGTAGTCGAGTAGAAGAGAGCCTTTCTACCTTACGGTAAATTGTACTCACCCCCCTCACAGAACCGTGCTTGCGCAATTAACGCACACGGCTCCTCCTAATTATCTATTACAGAATATAGCTAATCTCTTTTCTTAATTCATAAATGTTTACTTTAATTCTTGGAGTTGGAAGTGGAAACTTCTGTAAAAAGAGTCTAAATTTATCCCAGGTAAAGGATTTCCTCTGAGTTCTTCTATTTAGCCATTTATATAGGAGTTCTTCAATCTTCTCTTTAAAACCGTTCACAGTTTGCGTATTGTCTGTAATGCAGTAATAGTTGTAATAACCTATAAGTGACCTTTTAAATCTATCCATAATTAAATGAATAGATTT
>NZ_RZTZ01000038.1 GCF_004005475.1 Niallia taxi
AGTGAGACCTCCGAGTAGATATTTTGTCCCTTTTAGCTGGCCAGCTGAGGACACATTTATCTTATCAAGAGGTCTTTTTTCTTTCAAATCCCATTTTCACTTATTACAGGAATGCTGCCCTGTTTGTAACACAAGTAGGTTTCTCTTCAATTATTACAGGAATGCTGCCACGTTTGTGACACAAGATAGATCTATACACTTATTATAGGAATGCTACCACGATTGTAATAGAAGAACTTCAGGCCAACCTAATTAGTAATAATTGTATAGATCTTACTTGAAATGAAATTATTATTTCTAATGAACCACACCATTAAGTCAAACTAAAAAAATAGGAATACTGCCTCCTATAAATCAAAATGACCATAATAGTTACGGTTCTGTATTAGTAAGGAAAATTAAGAATCGCTTTCCCTATGAAAAGGAAAGCAATTCTTCAATGTATTCTTATTCAATTAAAAGCCCCATTTTTGATACGATTTAAACACCTTCTTTAAATAAGGTCTCACATCTAAGCAATACCACAAAACATTAGAGAAATTAGACATTCAAGGCAAACAACGGAGAAGCTATATCGCTCACACTTTGAAACAGTATAGCTTTACAATTGTTCTATTCAAACCAATGACTTTCAATCAGCCGCTTTGTTTATGGTTATCCACTTCTATTTCGACTCCAAAATGGTCCGAAATAATCCTTTTTGTTTTTCCATTAAAAATAACACCTGAATAATTAATCGGTTCTAGTTGTCCTGTTAGTATTAAATCAATTCGAAGATCATGTTTATTTTTGTCCCATCCATCTATATTACCTTGAACAGTAATGCCATTATCTTTTTCTTCAGCAAGGTGGTACGTATCGTAAAGACCTTGGTTTATTAAATAATCATAGCCTCCATCTTTAATAGATGCATTATTATTAAAATCCCCCATTAAGTAGAACCTATCTTCCTTTGGAATACAATTCAAAAGAAAATCAACTTGATTTTTAAATGGCTCTTCTTCATCATGCCACCAGCCTAGATGACAAGAATAAAAAGAGATAGGTTGATTATCGTAGGATATTTTTGCACCGACAATCTTTCTTGTTTTCCAGTAATTTGTATCCCTGCTATTTGTTACAAAAAATGAGCATTTTTCTATAATTGGATGCTTTGTAAGAATAGCTAGTCCTTCCTCATATACATCAAATCCGATATGAGAAAAATCCCAAACTAAATGATATTCTGTTACCCCAAGCTTATAAAGTTCATCTAGTAAAATAAGTGCATAATTATCTTTTTTAATATTTTCCTTTATAATTATTTCGCTAATCGATTGACTCACCTCTTGAAGAGCAATGACGTCATACGATTTTTCTTTAAGTGTTTTAGCAAGGTATTTTATTTTATCCAGCTGATTTTCTTCTAGCCAAGAGTGGCAGTTTAAAGTTAATAGTTTCATAATCTTACATTCCTAAGCGGTCTTGAATGTCTGATTTTAAGACATCTGCTTTAGGACCATAAATTGCTTGTACCCCTTTATCTTTTACTATTAAGCCTAACGCGCCATTTTGCTTCCATCGCTGTTCTGTAGAAACGGCATTTGTATCCTTTACCGTTACACGCAATCTGGTCATACAAGCATCAACATCTTCAATATTATCTCTGCCGCCTAATAACCCAATAATCGTCGTTGCAAGTGAATTATCATTTGTGTTGGCAGTTTTCCCATCTTGATTCGACTCCCCATTTTCCTCCTCGATATAATTGCCAGCACGTCCAGGAGTTGGGAAATTGAATTTTTTAATCAAAAACGAAGCTACGAAGAAGTTTAATCCGAAAAATACTGCACAAGCGATTACAAAATTCACTAAATCTAACCATAAGCCTGCTTTAATAATCATTGGTGAACGCGTTAATAGTTCTATTACTCCAAAGGCATGAACCCTTATATCAATAATATCAACAATTGCAAAAGCTAAACCAGTCATAATTGCATATGCTATATACAAAATTGGAGCAGCAAACATGAACATAAACTCGATTGGTTCAGTGACACCAGTTAAAAATACAGCCAATCCAGCTGACAAGAACATAGATTTATATTTTTTTTGCTTATCCTTATCTACATTGCGATACATCGCCAATGCAATACCTATCAAAGCAGCACATGAAAGTATCATCTGTCCTACTTTAAAACGTGCAGGTGTTATCTCATTTAATAACTGTTTATAACTTTCTACATCACCAGCCGCAAGAAAATTATTTAAGTCAGCAATCCACGCTAGCCATAGAGGATCTTGTCCGGCTACTGTTTGTCCAACGCTAGAACCTGTTAAGATTTGATATGTTCCTCCAAGCTCCGTATAGTTCATTGGAACAGTTAACATATGATGTAGACCAAATGGTAATAGTAAACGTTCTAATGCACCATAAATAAATGGAGCAATAACAGGTGCTGTATCTCGAGAAGTTGCAATCCAACGACCAAAATCATTCAATAAACCTTGAATAAATGGCCATACAATTGATAAAACAAGAGCGGTTACAACTGAACCAACAATTACTACAAATGGAACAAACCGTTTTCCATTAAAGAATGCAAGTGATTGTGGTAACTTATCATAATTATAAAATTTATTAAATAGAGTAGCACCTAAGAAACCCGAGATAATACCTACAAAAACCCCCATGTTTAACGCCGGTGCGCCAAGAATCGATGTAAAATAATCTTTAACAATTAATTCACTACCAAATAAAGATTGAACAGTTGCTTTTGGATCAGCTAGCATCTCACTATTTACACCAAAAATATTACCAGTAATTCGGTTCACTAGAATGAAAGCAATTAATGCTGCAAAAGCACCACCCGCACGTTCCTTCGCCCAAGAACCACCAATAGCTACGGCAAACAGCACATGAAGATTCCCAATGATTCCCCAGCCAATGTCCTCCATAACTCGTGCTATTGTTTGGATAACTGTCAAATCCCCACCAGTCATACTAACCAATTTCCCAAGCGAAATCATAATACCTGCTGCCGGCATAACTGCGACAACAACAAGTAACGCCTTACCAAATTTCTGCCAAAAATCAAATGAAAGTATTTTCATTTTCTGACATCCTCCTACTAGCAATTAAATTTATTTTTTAGGCAAACGTTTGCACAAATGTGCATGCTTTATTCATTTTAGTTTAAACGATATACCCTAGCTTCATAAGGGCTTAATGTGATTTCTTGTATTTCATCACGATTGTCAACCTCGTAATTACTAATTAACAACTTTGTTGATTCAACTTTAAGATCTGCAGGTAAGACAAATTTTGTAATCTGTGGAAACAGGTTTGTTATAATAAGCATTTTTTCGTTATTTAATGTTCGAGTATATGCATAAATTTGATTGTGTTCTTCTAATATCAAATCATAAGAACCATAAACAAGAACCTTATTTGCTTTTCGAAAGTCTATAAGTTTTTTATAATAATGATAGATAGAGTTTGGGTTTTCTAACGCCAGGTCAACATTTATATTCCTAAAGTTCTGATTTACTTTCATCCATGGTTTCCCTGTAGTAAACCCTGCATTTAAATCATCGCTCCATTGCATTGGTGTTCTTGAATTATCGCGACCTGTTTTCCAAATAATATCCATTATCTCTTCATGTGGTTTCCCATTTTCTTTTTCCAATTTATATAAGTTTTTAATTGCAACATCATTGTAATCCTCAATAGCTGGAAATTGAACATTAGTCATCCCAATTTCTTGACCTTGATATACAAATGGTGTTCCTTGCATTAAGAAATACAGCGTTGCCAAACATTTAGCAGATTCAGCCCAATACTCCTTATCATTTCCCCAAGTGGAAACAGAACGCGGCTGATCATGATTTTCAAAAAACAAGGCATTCCACCCATTATCCTCCAGGCCTTTTTGCCATTTTGTAAGGGTGTTTTTCAAAGCATGAATATCTAAACCATTATTTCCACTTTTATTCCAAAGCTCTAAATGTTGAAATTGGAAAACCATATTAAATTTCCCATTTTCTTCACCTACCCATAAATCTGCTTCTTCGACAGATACACCGTTAGCTTCACCTACAGTCACGATATCATAATTATCAAAGGTTTCCCGTTTTAATTCGTCAAGGAAAGTATTAATTCCCGGGCGGTTCATATGCCCATCAAATGACGGTACATAACGTTTATTATCTGGATTAGGCATGTTAGGGAATCCTGCAACCTTTTTAATATGAGAAATGGCATCGACACGGAAACCATCAATTCCTTTAATTAACCACCAATTAATCATTTCATATAATTCTTTGCGGACACTTGGATTTTCCCAGTTTAAATCAGGCTGTTTTTTAGAAAATACATGAAGATAGTATTCCTCCGTCTTTTCATCATACTGCCATGCTGATCCTCCAAAGATAGATTCCCAGTTATTCGGTTCTTCACCATCTATACCTGAATGCCATATATAATAATCTCGGTATTCATTTTCTTTTGAAGAACGAGCTTCAATAAACCAAGGATGTTCATCAGAAGTATGATTAATAACAAGATCCATAATCAGTTTCATACCTCTTGCATGGACCTCATCTAATAATTGATCGAAATCTGTCATAGACCCAAATTCACTTAAGATATCTTTATAGTCACTAATATCGTAACCGTTATCATCATTTGGCGACTTATAAATCGGGCAAACCCAAATAATATCTATCCCTAGATTTTTTAAATAATCCAGTTTTGATATGATTCCTTGAATATCACCAATTCCATCACCATTTGAGTCCATGAAACTGCGCGGATAAATTTGATAAGCAACTGCTTCTTTCCACCATTTATTTTTCTTCATTATAAAGACCCCTCTCTTACTAATAACGAGATTAACATAACTTATTTACTTATGCAACCGTTTGCGCAAAAACTTTATAATGCTACCTCTTTTTTTATTACTTGTTATTTATGCTAATTTATTGCTATTCAAAATGTAACTATGAACAAACATTTTTATTCGTTAAGATTTTACTGGAACTTCCTATTGGGTAAATAAGCTATAATATAAGAAAATGAACTGAAAATACCAAAATTATCACCATTAAGCAGCCAAATCCTAAAAATTGATTAACCTTAATAAAAACCTAACACAAATAATTCTATACAATGTATGTACTAGGAGATTTGGAGTGAAAATTTATGTCAGTAACTATTAAAGATGTAGCTAAGCTTGCAAAAGTCGCTCCATCTACAGTTTCAAGAGTCATCGCAAACAATCCACGTATAAGTGAAAAAACGAAGAACCGAGTAAGAGAAGCAATGGAGTCTTTAGGCTACCATCCAAATTATAATGCTAGAAGCCTCGCAAACCGTAGCACACAGTCAATCGGCCTTGTCATGCCAAGTTCAGTAGATAAAGTCTTTCAGAATCCTTTCTTTCCTGAAGTAATAAGAGGAATCAGTACGAAGGCACATGAAGAAGATTTTGCTATTTATATGTCAACAGGACAAAGTGAGCAGGAGAGCCTGGAAGGTGTTGAGCGGATGTTACATGGTGGCAGAGTAGATGGTGTCATTATCCTGTATTCAAGTATCGATGATAAAATTATGTCTTTTCTCCAAGAAGAGAAGTTTCCATTCTCAGTTATAGGTAAGCCATATAATAATGTCAACCAAATTACTCATGTCGATAACGATAATGTTCAAGCAGGTAAAGATGTGACAGATTACCTTATCCAACTTGGGCATAAACGAATTGCCTATGTCTGCGGAAGTTTAGATTCAGTTGTTTCGATGGACCGGAAACTTGGATATAAAAAAGCATTACAAGATGCTAACATATCATATCAAGAAGAATATATTTTGAAAGAAGAACTCCTTAATGATGGGGGAATAAAAGAAATCTCAAGGTTGATGTCCTTGCAGTCGCCGCCAACAGCTCTTATTGTAAAGGATGATTTATTATCCTTTAGCATTATGGGCACAATTGATAAAATGGGGTACTCCATACCTAAGGACCTCTCCCTTGTTAGTTTTAATAATTTAATGTTGAGTGAATTTACTAGACCTCCATTGACGACAGTAGATATTGATATTTTTAATCTGGGTTATCATGCTGCAGACTGTCTATTGAATCTAATAAAAAATCCCGGTCAGGAAGCTAAACAAGTCATTGTGCCACATCGATTAGTTGAACGACAGACAGGTCAAAGGATATAAATCTATAATTTAAAAGTTTTTTTCTCCGCCATTTATAAGAGAAATTAACTTCTCTTTTATTGCCAATTCTATTCTACCTAACTACAGGAAAACACTCTAAAAACCTCAAAATAATGATGGGGTTTTTAGAGGTTTAATTCGGTATTATAAGCAGTAAGATTACTAATAAATACTCTCAACCCTATCTGAACCGGAAATCTCTTTTTTTATCCATGCGTTGCATTTTTTAGTAAATATCCATTTTCCATTGCTTGTAACATTTTAATATCATTACCGCTATCTCCAAATGCAATCGCATTTTCTGGATCTAACTTGAATTTTTCTAACATACTCACGATTTCATCTTTACCAGTACCTATAGGAATAAAATCTACATCATAGCTATCCTCGGGATCACCAGCTAGAGGATTGCAACGATTTATATTTACAGAACCCCCATATTGCTTACAAATTAATTCAATAGCTAACAAGTTATTTTTATCATTTTTTTCATCTTTCTCTTGGTAAAAATAATTATGCTTATAACGAGAAATACCTAATAGAGTTTGTGCATTTAAAAAGATATTATGATTCTCTCGTAGATGTTTAACCATTCGATCCATCTTCTCTTTGCTAAATCTTGATTTATACGGCTATTCCAATTAGTATCTTGCTCACCAAAATTATGTTCAGAGAAATACGTTATTTCTTTCCTAAGATTGCTTGCTATAAAATGTGGAAAGTATCTGAATTTACCTCTTTTCATCTTATCGAGAATAGATTCTATGCTACTCCCAGTAACCCAGCAGATTAGCATGTCTCCGCTTGTACTTTTTGTTCTAAATAATCTTCTAGCTCATAAATATCCTGCTGCTTCTCTTTATCAATCTTATGAGGAAAGTAAGTTTCATCAAAATCACAAAATATAATATTTTTTGGTTGTTCTACAGGTGAAAGAGTTTTCTACTCCAACATCTTTTTTAATAACACTAAACAATCCCTCCATATCATGTCTTTCTTCTATAGTAAATGTTGGATACAACGGCAAATTTTAATTCAGGCTATGAGCGATTCCTATGATGTGTTTGTTCTTGACCAATGGTGTCAATTTAGGAGTTATTTTTCATTTAATTTAAGCGATAATTTACACTAAAAAAACTCTTGTATTGAAACATCTTTTTTACTAACGCCCCCGTTCGTAATATATGGTTAGCCAGATTTTTCTGGTTGACCATTTTTTTTTTAGTTTTATGATTACGGTAGTCGGGGTAGAACGGCGCCCCCGTGGGAATAAATCCCGTCAGCTAAACTGTTCACCCCCTACTTGTATAAACATGTTTCAGGCTGGTTGGGACAATGAT
>NZ_RZTZ01000039.1 GCF_004005475.1 Niallia taxi
TCCTGTTGACTCTAATACTACAGGTGGCTGAATACCAGTTTTACCTTTAACTTCTTCCAGGAAATCGAAGAGTTCCTTCAGCCCCTCAAGAGTATGGGAAACTTTAAATCCCTTACGATATGGCTTCTATGGGGAATATTAGCTGGAGGAATTATGTCTAATATTAATCAATATTTGATTACTTCTTCAGCTCCAGAAGCTCCTGATTTCGCAAATGGTTTATTTATATCGGCATGTAATGTTGGAACAACAGTTGGCTCAGCTGCAGGTGGATTATTCATTTCCACACTAGGCACACCATACGTCGTTTTAGTAGGAGTCCTGTAGTTATTAGCTTTGCTGTTATCATAGTAAGAAATAATATGTTTAAATCTTCAAGTGCAACCGAAAAGCATAGAGAAGAATCTGTTGTTTCTCATTAAGCATTTAACAAAGAAATAAATTAAACTCATAATAAAAAAATCAAAGAGGGATTTGTATGTAATTAACTAATAAATGGAGTTAATATAGATGATTTTAAAAGAAAATTATTATCTATCTAATGGTATTGAGATTCCTAAATTGCGTCTAGGAACATGGAGGATAAAGAATGACAATGTAGTACAGGCAGTGGTAGATGCTGTGAAAACTGGGTATCGCCATATTGATACAGCACAGGCGTATGCAAATGAAAGTGGAGTGGGAGATGGAATTAGAGCTTGTGGTCAGAATAAGGAAGATTTGTTTATAACTTCAAAACTTGCTGCAGAAATAAAGTCATATGAAAAAGCTGTTTCATCGATTGACCAAACGTTGAAAACGATAAGACTTGATTATATTGATATGATGATTATTCACGGCCCACAACCATGGAGGGATTTTGGCAACAAAGATCGGTACTTCGAAGGAAATCGTGCAGCATGGAGAGCACTTGAGGAAGCATACAAAGCAGGAAAGATTCGTGCCATAGGTGTATCTAAGTTTCAAAAAGAGGATCTTAACAATATTCTTAGTGACTGTACAGTTAAACCCATGGTAAATCAAATACTAGATCATATAAGCAATACACCAACCGAGTTAATCCAATATACTCAAGAACACGGCATTCTTGTTGAGGCCTATTCACCAATTGCACATGGTGAATTATTGAAAAATAAAAAAGTTTTAGAGACTGCAGAAAAATACGGAGTTTCAGTTAAATATACTATAATAATAGTAGACTACTTAGTACAGTATGTTTCAATTTTTTTATTTTTTTCACATATTATCAAAGTAAACAATACTAATTCTATATAGTTTAATATGTATAATATATGGTAGGAGGTGTAGTTACGATGAGAGTTCAAGAAGTCTTGTTAGATGAAGATAAAAAGAGATACATACTAATAGATGGAGATGGAATGCCGGTAATTGAGGCAATTAGGTACTTAAAGTATTTAGATTCCGTAGGTAGAAGTATTTACACCCAAAAGACATACTGCTATGCTTTGAAGCACTATTTTTCTTTCCTCAGAGAATCATCCCTATCCTTACATGACATATCTATTAATCTTTTAGGTGAATTTATTACTTGGTTAAAGAACCCTTACCATTCAATAAAGGTAACGCCAATAGAAAAACACTCCAATAAGACAGAAAAGACAATAAACCTAACATTAACCGTTATCACAAATTTTTACGATTACCTATATAGAACGGAACAATTACATAGCAACGTAATAGAACGGATTAAACGTGAGAGCTTTTCCTTTGGTCACTCTAAATATAAAGATTTTCTTTATCACGTTAATAAAGGTAAAAGTATAAAGAAAAACATTCTAAAGTTAAAGATTCCTAAACAAAAATTAAAGGTACTAACAAAAGAAGAGGTTGACCAAATATATAAAGCTACCACTAATATTCGAGATAAACTGTTAATTAAGCTATTATTTGAAACTGGATTTAGAATCGGGGAAGCTCTTTCCTTGTACTTAGAGGATTTCAAATTTCACCATAAAAATGGACATAGGATCTGCTTAAAAGATCGTGGTGAACTAATCAATGGGGCTAAATTAAAATCAGGTGAACGGTCTGTTCATGTGTCTCAGGAATTAATGGATTTATATGATGATTATTTATACGACATTGTCGATGATTTAGAGATAAAATCCAATTTTGTGTTTGTGAAAATCAGTGGAGAACGAATTGGACAAGCTCTTACTTATCAAGATGTGAATTCATTATTCAGAAGATTGAAAAAGAAAACCGGGATTGACGTTCACCCCCATCTACTTAGGCACACGCACGCCACTCTTTTTTATCAGCAAACAAAAGATATTAAACAAGTACAGGAAAGACTAGGTCACTCGCAAATTCAAACAACAATTGACCTTTACCTTCATCCTAGTGATGAGCATATTCGGGCTGAATGGGAAAAAGCTCAACCAGCTTTTCGTATAGTAAATAGTAAACAGGAGGAATCGTAGTGAGTAAGTTTGTTAGTGTAAACAAAACAACTGTTAATGGCCATTTATTAAAATACATAGAGGAACTAAGTTCCTATTCCCAAAAGGAATTTAAAGAGGATGGCTCTTTTATAATAAACAATATTGAAAATCCATACTTTCTTAAAGAAAATGACTGGAAGCTCGATATATTTTGTAAAATCTCTAATTTCAGTGAAGAGTATGCACGTGTTATAAAAACAAGTACATGCCGTAATCTTTCCTTCTCTTTTATGTGTAGTAGTTTATCAACTGAAGTTAAATATATCTTTTATAAAAAGATATTTAATGATGAGTGGAGATTAAACACTGCGTTTGGACATCAGTCTACATGTCTAAGACGTTTTACTGATTTTATTAATAAAACCTATCCGAAGGTTGAATCATTGTTGGAGTTGGATCCAATTAAGACAAATATAAAATGGATCAACTACTTACAATCTATTGGCGTAAGGACTCACAAAATAAATACTAACAAGGATAATGGATTTACTTACGAAACTAAAACTCAACCCGCAGCCTTTTTTAACCTGATATTAAAGGCCTTAATAACTTATCTTGATGATCGAATTGAATGGGAGAAAGAAAGATGGGATATGAGGAACTTATATCGGGATTTTGGTATTCCATATAATGAATCAAAAGCAAACTATTATATTTATTTTTCATCCATTAAGAATCCACATTTGAAAGATGGATTTAAACGTTACACTAAACAAAGGCTTTTAAGTGGACATAATTTTACAACAGCTGCAGCACAGTTATATTCCCGATATATACCAGGATTTATCAATCTTATTACCTCATTAGAATCGGATTGGAATAATTTTCACAAGCTAAATCGGAATCATATTCTTCAGTACATTGAATACCTAAATAATTATACTAAAAACTTCACCCATAAAAGAGCAAATCCTGAAAAATACAAAAAAGAAGCACTCAATTGTGTTTCAAAATTTTTAAGGGATAGTCAAATGTATGAGTATGACTTTGCACCTAAAAAAAGTGTATCATCATTAATTTATCCCGAAGATAAACCTACCGAAAGAAAGAAAGCATATGATCAAGTAGATTATATTCCTGAATTTGTATTGGAGCAATTATTTAACAATATCAGTGACCTTCATCCAGATGTTCAGCCAATTACATGGATTGCATTCAAGACAGGATTAAGAATATCAGATACCCTTGGATTAACACATGATTGTTTAGTTAAATTAAATGACAAATATCAAATTGTAACCGATATTGAAAAAACATATGTTAAGGGTCACTCAATACCCATTGATGATCACTTGGCCAATATAATCGCTGTTCTGATTGATAGGTCTAAACAAAAAAGCAACAATGATAATAATCCAAAACGCTATATCTTTGTTCGTTATGTGGGTGCAAGGAAAGGAAAGCCCTACTATCAGCATTGGGTCGCTGAACAACTTAACGCATTAGCTTTAAAGGTGAATATTGTTGATGAAAGTGGGAAGTTGTTTCATTTTACAAATCATCAATTTAGACACACGTACGCCATTAAATTGTTAAATAACGGAACTGATATTTTGACCGTACAGGAGCTTATGGCCCATGCTTCTCCTGAAATGACAATGAGATATGCACGCTTATTAGATGGAACAAAAAGAGAAGCGTTCGAGAATGCGATAAATCAAGGCGTGTTTAGTTTTGATTTGGATGGAACCATGGTCAATGTAAAAGAGTCTGAAGAAGTTCCTGAAGATGTTTTGGAGTGGCTATGGAGAGATCACAAACTAACAGCAATTGATAACCCATATGGTTCTTGTAGAGCCCGACTAGAAGGTGATTGTCCCTATGCGGAAGAACCTCCTTGTTTGACATGTAATGGTGGTAGCCCTTGTAAAGACTTAGCGGTTGGTCTTTCTGAAATGGATATAGCCAAGTATGATATTCATATTGAATCTACAAAGAGAATGATTTCTGTTGCGAAAGAATATGGTAGAGATGAAATTGCACAAAAGAACAAAAAAAACCTAGACAGATTATTAAACATTTACAATACTATTAAATCAGGTAACATTGTGTTCAGTCGATTGGATAGAGTAAAACGAAAGCAAGGTGTTTTTAATGCCTAGATATGACCGAAAAGAACATCTTAAAGAGATCCATTCGAAGAGGAAAGCATTGACAACCGAAAAGGTTAAACAAGCTATTAATAAGCTGATGAAGTCAAATAATGCTATAAACTTTAATAGCGTTGCGATTGAGGCAGGAGTCAGTAAGGCAACATTATACAATAATAAGGACATAAGAGAACAAATCAGTACCTTAAGATCAACCACTCCCCTTGCCTATAACAAACAGCAAGCAAAATTAAATTTAAATGATAATAATAAAGACGCAGTAATAGATTCCTTGAGACGAAGAATAAAAAAACTTGAGGAAGAAAATAAAGAGTTACGAAATAATTTAAAAGTTGCATACTCTGATTATTATAAAAATGTATAAAAACAGCAAACACTTGAACTAAAATACACTTATATAAATTTTATAAATGTAGAAGTAAAAAGGAGCAATTATATGAATTTCAATAAATTAATACCAGAATTATCAGTTAATGATATTCAACAATCAAAGGGATTTTATCTAGATGTATTGGGTTTTAATCTCGAGTATGAACGCAAAGAAGATAAGTTTGCTTTTATTTCACTAAATGGAGCCCAGATGATGATTGAGCAATATAATGGATTTTGGCAAACTGGTGAGCTTAATTATCCATATGGACGAGGCATTAATTTTCAAATTGAAGTAGAAAATATAGAGGAGATTCTACAAAGAATTAAAAAAAATAATATTCTGCTTTTTAGAGAAGTTATGATAAGTACCTATAGTGAATTTATACAAAAAGAATTTTTAGTTCAAGATCCAGATGGTTATTTGTTGAGATTTTCACAAAAAATTAGACCGTAATTATTACATATATTCATATCTAATGGAGTAAGCGAAAAAAAAGAGGTAATTTACTAGTGTACACTAACTGTCGAACGGAATGTTTTTATGTAACTATAATGGCAGCATTCCTATAATAACTGAAGAGAAGCCTTCTTGTGTCACAAACGGGGCAGTTTTGTTCAATAAGGTAAAGGATATATTGTTTCACCTGCGAATTATTAATACAAAGTATAATTAAAATATTATAAGGTGAGAAACGAAAATGAATACATACTGTAAAAGTGCTTTTAACCAAATCAATATAGCTATAAAAAAGATATATGAAATAATAAACCAATTGGACGAACAGGACCTGCAAAAAAGACCCTCATTAGAAAAACATTCAATTGGGGAGCTATTAGAACATATTGCGATTATTTGTAGAGCGGATCTGCATATTGCTAATGGTGCTACACAAGATGAAATGAAGAATTTTTATTTAAGTGTTTCATATAAGAATTTAACAGATATTAAAAACGGTTTAATTAGTAATTTTAAAGCACTTGAACAAGCTTATTTTTCCTATTCAGAAGAAGAACTGCAAGAAGAGATTACTTCTTATTGGGGTGTTACTTACACAAGATATGAATGGTTGCTAGAGATCTTAGCACACGTTTATCATCATAGAGGTCAATTACACGCCATGCTAGTTCATTGTTACGGAAAAGACCCGGGAATATCAATGTTTGAATAGACTTATTGAATAAACAGGGCAGCATTCCTGTAATAAATAAATCCATTCTTATAGCACTATCGGGGCAGGTTAGCTGAAGAAGGCTGAATAAAAAATGTGTTAAAATTGGTAAATGAGTGGGATTGTGAATATAACATATAAGGATAGGGGGATTATTAATGGAAATCCGTACAGTAAAAAGTTCAGACTATTATGCAATTTTACCATTAATAAACCAATGGTGGGGCGGAAGACAAATGGCTGACAAGTTACCGAAGCTCTTTTTTGACCATTTTACAGATACAAGTTTTATTGCTGAAAAAGATGGAATAATAATAGGGTTTCTAATTGGTTTTTTATCACAATCAAAGTCTGAAGAGGCGTATATTCATTTTGTTGGAGTACATCCAGAATATAGAAAACTCAAAGTAGGAAAAACACTCTACAATGAATTTTTTTATGTAGTTAAACAAAAAGGTGGTAATGCGGTCAGATGTGTAACTTCTCCTGTTAATAAAGTTTCAATTTCCTATCATACTAAGATGGGGTTTGAAATTGAACAAGGAGATGCAATTATAGATGGTGTTACTGTGTATAAGGACTATGACGGACCAAATCAAGATAGGGTTTTATTTAGAAAGAAGTTGTAAGAAATTGGAGTCTCATTGAAATAAAGGGGTATAATCCATGAAGGATTACTACCCCTTTACTTTAACACTAACGGGCAGCATTCCTGTAATAAGTGAAAATGGGATTTGAAAGAAAAAAGACCTCTTGATAAGATAAATGTGTCCTCAGCTGGCCAGCTAAAAGGGACAAAATATCTACTCGGAGGTCTCACTATGAATT
>NZ_RZTZ01000003.1 GCF_004005475.1 Niallia taxi
TCACCCGTCCGCCGCTAACTTAAAAAGCAAGCTTTTTAAGTCCGCTCGACTTGCATGTATTAGGCACGCCGCCAGCGTTCGTCCTGAGCCAGGATCAAACTCTCCGATAAAGAGTAAGATTAGCTCATTGCTAAACTCTAGCTTTTGTTACTTGTTTTGTTTCTATAACGAAAGTTATAAAAACGATTATTGTTGACGTTTGTTTGTTCAGTTTTCAAAGAGCAATTTTTCTAATTGTTACCGCTTGTTTCAGAAGCGACTTTATCAATTTACCATATCAATTAGTTAGTGTCAACAACTTTTCAAAGTTTTTTATTTCGTTTAAACTCTTTTGTTGAGGACGAGATATAATATACCATGTAGAAATTTATTAAGCAATAGCTTTTTTTGTTTTTTTATTAAACTAATCAATTTTTCTTTCTCAAGCTTCATTTCCTAACAAATACTGTAACAAAGAAAGTAATAAGATTTTATTTATATTAATAAGAAATACTAATAAATAAAATGCAACTATCGATTGCAATTCCAACCTTACTATATGAAGATATAGAAAATCCTTTCCTTCATTCCATGTTTCTAAATCCTTATTATTGGTTATATATAGGCTACCTAATGGACCGATTAATCTAATAGTAATACATCCAATTATGCCTACTACCTAAAAATACATAACGAAGCAAAAACATAAATAAAAGAACTTTCCATTACATATTTATTTAAGAAAGACTTTCACAGGAGGTATTATGCTTATCGACATCGACTTCTTAATAAAATTAGGAATATCTACAGGACTTGGCTTAATAATCGGATTAGAAAGAGAAATAAAAAGAAAACCTGTCGGCTTGAAAACAAGTCTTGTTATCAGCATTGTCAGCTGCCTGTTGACAATTGTTTCAATAGAATCTGCCTACAAGTTTCCTGGAAGTGACCATGTAAACATAACAATGGATCCCCTTCGCCTCCCTGCTCAAATAGTATCTGGTATTGGGTTTTTAGGTGCTGGCGTTATTCTTCGTCGAGGAAATGACAGTATATCAGGTCTAACAACCGCGGCTCTTATCTGGGGGGCCGGCGGTATTGGCATTGCAGTGGGTGCAGGGTATTATTTAGAAGCACTCGCAGGCGTTACTCTACTATTAGTGAGTGTAAAGTTTGTTCCTTTCATTATGAGTCTTATTGGTCCTAGACAGTTACGTGAAAAAGAAATTAAAGTAAAGCTCAAGGCAACAGAAAAAGAGGATGTTACAACAATCATTGATTCTATCCGCCAATTGAAGGCTGGGATTAAAAACTTACGCATAAAAGACTTAGAAACAGGTGAACATTCTATTAACTTGATCCTGATTGTTGATCAAAAAAGAGAGCTGACTGAATTTTATAAAGATATCTCAGGTATTAGTGGCGTTAGGGAAATTGAGATAGAAAGCTTGAACTAACCGTTCCTAGGCTAAAGATGATGGTTTGTCCTCCTCTTCTTTAGCCCTTTATCTTATTTGTTTTATTTATTGCATTCTTGCTATTTGCATGTATAATATAAATTAACATCAAATATGGGGGCTTAGCTCAGCTGGGAGAGCGCTTGCATGGCATGCAAGAGGTCGTCGGTTCGATCCCGATAGTCTCCACCAATATACATAATTTCAAAGGCATTTGTTTGGTTGCTTATAAAGCATTCCATGCAAATGTCTTTTTTTGCGTCTTTTTATGTTTCTACAAGTATATCCATCCCTATTAATCACACACTAATCAATATCAAAAATTTCCAACATAATAAGTGTAAAAAATATTTATATTTTGTCGGATTTTATGGATTATTTGTCGTACATTCTGTATAATCATGCTTATTGAATTTTTTCAATATAGTTAGTTAAAGGAGGTTTTTCATTTTGGGTAAGGCATTAATTATTGGTGCTGGCGGTGTGGCAAGTGTTGTTGCACATAAATGCTGCCAAGTACCTGATGTATTTGAAGAAATTTGTATTGCAAGCAGAACACTTTCAAAATGTGAAGCGCTTAAAAATAAATTAGACGGTGGCAAAACGAAGGTTTCTATTGCTCAAGTCGATGCAGATAAGACAGAAGAAGTAATTGAATTAATCAATAGCTTCAAGCCAGATGTAGTAATTAACGTGGCATTGCCATACCAAGACTTAACAATCATGGATGCATGTCTTGCAACTGGAGTTCACTACCTGGATACAGCTAACTATGAGCCACCAGAAACTGCTAAGTTCGAATATAAATGGCAATGGGATTATAAACAAAAATTTGAAGAAGCTGGCTTAACTGCACTTTTAGGCAGCGGATTTGATCCAGGAGTAACTGGTGTATTTACTGCTTATGCACAAAAGCATCATTTTGATGAGATTCACTATATTGATATCGTTGATGCTAATGGCGGTGATCACGGGTATCCATTCGCTACAAACTTCAACCCAGAAATTAATATTCGTGAAATTACAGCAAATGGCCGTTATTTCGAAAACGGTGAGTGGGTAGAGACTGCACCACTTTCTGAGAAGAGAGAATATGATTTGGCAGAAGTTGGACCAAAAAACATCTATCTTCTATATCATGAAGAATTAGAATCTTTAGCTGTTAACATTAAAGGCGTGAAAAGAATCCGTTTCTGGATGACCTTCTCTGACAACTACTTGAACCACCTTAAAGTTCTTGAAAATGTCGGCATGACATCTATCGAGCCTATTAACTATGAAGGCAAAGAAATCATTCCTTTGCAGTTCTTGAAAGAATTGCTTCCAGATCCTGCTTCTCTTGGACCTAGAACGAAAGGAAAAACTAACATTGGCTGTATCATCCAAGGAATTAAAGACGGTAAGCCAAAAACTTACTATGTATACAATGTATGTGACCACCAAGAATGCTACAGAGAGGTTGGCTCACAAGCAATTTCTTATACAACAGGTGTTCCAGCAATGATCGGTGCAATGCTTATCATTAAAGGACAATGGAAAAAGCCAGGCGTATACAATGTGGAAGAATTCGATCCAGATCCATTCATGGATGCATTGAACAAACACGGATTGCCATGGCAGGAGAACTTCTCTCCAACTCTTATAGATTGAGAGGAAAGAAATGAAAAACATTGAATTTGATAAAGTACCATCTCCTAGTTATGTAGTGGACGAGCGTCTTCTTAAGAAAAACTTGGAGACATTGAACTATGTTCAAGAAAAAACTGGTGCTAAGATTCTCCTTGCATTAAAAGGATTTTCGATGCACTCTGTATTTCCACTTGTTTCAAAGTACCTTACAGGAGTAACTTCAAGCTCTTTGTTTGAAGCTAGATTAGGTTTTGAAAAGATGGGAAAAGAGGTTCATTCTTATGCACCAGCATATATGGACAGCGAGTTCGATGAACTGATGATCTACACGGACCATATTGTTTTCAATTCCTTTGCACAATGGGACCGTTTTAAAGATAAAGTAAAAAATGCTGACAAGAAAATTGATGTCGGAATTCGTATTAATCCAGAGTACTCTGAGATTGAAACAGAACTCTATAACCCATGTGCTCCGTATTCAAGATTCGGTGTTACACTGGATAATTTCGATGCTGATCGTCTTGATGAAATTGATGGCCTTCACTTCCATACAATGTGTGAGCAAAACTCCGACACTTTAAAGAGAACACTTAAAGTAGTTGACGAGAAGTTTGGCGAACATATTAAAAAGGTCAAGTGGCTGAATCTTGGCGGTGGTCATCATATTACAAGACCAGATTATGATATCGAAACATTAATTGAATGCATACTTTACTTAAAAGAAAAATATGATGTCGAAGTTTATCTTGAGCCTGGTGAAGCAATTGCTTTAAATACCGGCTATCTTGTGAGTACTGTTCTTGACGTTATGAAAAATGGAATGGATTTGGCTATTCTTGATACTTCAGCTACATGCCATATGCCTGATGTTCTTGAGATGCCATACAGACCTAATATCATCGGTGCTGGAATGCCTGGTGAACATGAATACACATACAGACTTGGTGGAATGACTTGCCTTTCAGGAGATGTCATCGGTGACTACTCCTTTAAAGAGCCATTAAAGCCTGGTGATAAAATTGTGTTCTGCGATATGGCTCATTATACAATGGTGAAAAATCATATGTTTAATGGTGTAAATCTCCCTTCTATTGTGTCATACAATGACGAAGAAGGAATTAAAGTCGTAAGACAATTTAAGTTTGAGGATTACAGTAACCGCCTATCATAAGAAAAAAACCCCTTCTCTAATTTAGAGAAGGGGTTTTTTCATGCATATTCCTCTATGAAAAGGGTAAGTGGAAAAAGATAATAACAAAAAACTAGTAACGTATAGGAGTGACAGAAAAATGAACCGAATGGAGAATAAAATAGCTGTCATAACAGGCGGTGCTTCCGGAATTGGAAAAGCCTCTGCCATTCGCTTAGCACAAGAAGGGGCAAAAATTACTATTATTGATAGAAATGCAGAAAGAGGCAAAGCTGTCATAAAAGAAATTACTGAATTAGGTGGAGAAGCGATATTTTGTCAAGCAGATATAACTAATGAAAAACAAGTAGCTGATGCAATGGCACAAACAGCTAAAAAATGGGGTACAATAACTACTCTTTTTGCTAATGCAGGTATTGTCGGAACAGTATCTCCTATTGAGCAGTTTTCAACAAAGGATTGGGCTGCTACCATTCAAAATAATGTAATTGGAACATTCGAAACCGTCAAACAAGCTATTCCCTATTTGAAAGATAATGGTGGTACAATCACCATTACCAGCTCTGTTAGTGGGAATCGCCGTTTTGCCCAAGAAGGATTCTCTGCTTACAGTTCCTCTAAAGCAGCAATTGCAGCATTTGCAAAAATGGCAGCAATTGAGCTGGCACAACACAAAATACGAGTCAATTCTATTTGCCCTGGTACTATCGATACCAATATTTTTGAATCTCTGCAGGAGTCAGAGATCGTGAATGAAATAAACTTCCCATTTGATATTCCGGAAAACGGGATACCTTTAAAGCAAGAGGCTGGAAAATCAGAGGAAGTAGCAAACCTATTCCTGTTTTTAGCTTCTGATGAAGCTTCCCACCTAACAGGCACGGAAGTATATGTAGATAGTGCCGAATCATTAATTAAAGGGTAAAGGAGGAGCAATAGATGCCATATAAAAATGTGAAGGATTTGCCTGAATCGGTACAGGATAACTTGCCACATCACGCTCAGGAAATTTTTAAAGAAGCATTTAATTCTGCCTTGGATGAATATCATAAAGAAGAAACTGCTTTTAAAGTGGCATGGAGCGCAGTAAAAAATAAATACCACAAGGATAATGACGGGAATTGGACAGCTAAGGATTAACATAATAACATGAAGACATCAGCTAAACGCTATTTAGGCTGATGTCTTTTTATTGATATTAGCTGTTTGTAAGCTTCCCTTCTGTGGACACTTGCCATTCAAATCCGTATTTATCCTCCACTTGCCCATATAAAGGGCTCCAAAATGTTTCCTGAAGCGGCATCTTTACCTTACCGCCCTCTTCTAAGGCCGCAAATACTCTTTTTGTGTCCTCCGGATCCTCCAAAATGATAGCAGTAGTCACATTAGTCCCTACCGAATATGGCATTCCCGGAAAATTGTCTGAAAGCATCAAGTCTATGTTTCCAACTTTCAGTTGTGCATTTAACACACGATTTTTCGCCTCTTCTGGCAATGGCTTTTCAGAATCTTGGGGCATATCACCAAAAAGCTGAACACTAATTACTTCAGCATTGAGTGCGTTCTTATAAAATTCCACTGCTTCTCTACCATTTCCGTTTAATACGAAATATGGATACATCGATTTAATCATGATCCCACTCCTTCTACTCTTAATAAACTCTAATATTCTCTCTTTAGTAGCAAATTCCCTCTATACCATCATTAAATTAGACCTCTAAAAGATTAGAGGTCTAAAAGTTACTGTTTATTGGTAACCATTTTCACGATTAGCAGCTTCATCTTTAGCTTCTTCTCGGAATGCATTAATCGATTCTTCTCTTCTACTGTTTTTAGCTTCTATATTAGCTCTTTCATCAGCTGATGCATTTGCCATTGTCTCTTCTGATTTTTCGATATTGTCTAATGTATTTTCAATCATATCTTGCAGCTTTTCTACATTATCTTCTCTGTTATCTGGATTTGGACGATTATTTGTCATGGATTTTTCCTCCTGTAATTTAAAATACTATAGTATTTTGTTTATTTCTTATTTTTTTATACACAGGTGAAAAATGTATTTAAACGAATCTTTCTCATTTATTAAGGGAAAATTCAGGTTGCACACCTATACTTTAATCATACATTCAACAGAAAGGAAGCAGCAAAATGGGTATACAGAATGTCTCAACAAGCAGCACGTATTTAAATACTACTGCAAAATCCTCAACAAGTAATAATAACGAATCTTCCCTTGAGAGCAAGAAGCAGCAATTGGAGAGGCAGCTTAGCAGGCTTGAGCAAAATCAACAGCTCTCAACAGAAACAAAGGAACAGCAGGTAAAAACAATCAAACAGCAAATTACGAAAATAGATGAACAATTAACTTCGTTGCAGTCATCATCAACAGCTTCATCGACTGCTACAAAGCAACAGGATACACTGTCTATAAGCAAGGAAGCATATGCTTTATTCGCAAAGAAAAATGTCAGCTAACAAAAAAAGGAAAAACATAAAATGTCTTTCCTTTTCCATTAACCTATAGTAGGAAGTGTTATTGTTATACACGTACCTAACCCTTCCTTGCTTTTAACGAACATCTGACCATCATTATCCTGCAATAGTCTATTGCAGACGGTCAAGCCAATCCCATTGCCTTTTTCTTTACTTGTATAATAAGGCTCCCAAATTCGGTTGAGAAGCTCTTTGTTGATGCCTTCTCCATTATCTATCACCCGAATTCTGACAGAGTCTGCTTTACAGTCTATAATCATCTTTACTTTTCCGCTGCCACTAGGTATTGCTTCAAGACTATTTTTCAACACATTTATAATTACCTGCTTAAAATGTGATTTTTCCATCGTAACAAAGGTGGGGTAATTTTGTCTGTCCTCAAGGATGATTTCCTTGTTCTGTTCAATTGCTAACGCCTGAAAGAGAAGCTTAATATTTTGCAGTTCAGCGAATGGTTGACTCCTTAAAGACTCATTTCTTGCAGCTGCGATTGCTTCGGGTTTGCCAAGGATGAGCAATTCCTTTAGCACATGATTGATACGATCTATTTCTTCTAATAGTATATCTTCGTAGCCTGTTTTATTGCTTTTTTCTTTCAGAAGCTGGATAAAGCCTCGTATAGTTGTTAATGGGTTTCTTATTTCATGGGCAACACTCGCAGCCATTTCACCAACCACTTTCAGCTTTTCAGAGGAAATGATCAACTGTTCATTTCTTTTTTGCTCTGTTATATCCATTCCGAAGTAAATGGTACGCCTACCTTCATTATTGAAGTTAAGCTCTTTTCTGCCCCATAATATATAATGTTTATCCCCGTTTACATCCAAGTATTTTTGTGGCTTTAACGTTTCCATACTAATCTCGTTCGTTATACAAGAATAAGGTTTGCCAAGAAGATCACTGCTGTCCCTTTTTAATAGCTCACATAAGGAATCATTTACTTTAATGATTGTCTCTCCATCCATTACTAGAAGATAATTCGGGTTTATATTCATGATTGCCTCTAGCTGCTCACTTTGCTTCAGCACTTCTCCATTCATTGCATTTATCTTGTATGACTGCATTTGAAAAAAACCAATAAATAATATGATGGCAGCAAAAATTGAATTAAAGCTTGAGTAATACAGCGGTATAAAAGCAAAACCACTTAAGTTACCGTTAATAAATATAAGAATAGCTGCAGTTACCAGCTTTACATAAAATTTTTTATCTGCAATGTCCCTTATTTTTGTTGTAATAAATAGCAGCAGGAATGTATTAAGATAGCCTAATACAATATTGACCATAAAAAACACATTTCCAACTCCATATACTGGCAACAGGTGAGAAGGAGACAATAGCTGGTCATCTCTCCATTTATACGATTCAATCCCAAAATCAATAAAGTTAATAATGTAGACTATAACAGTATATAGAAGGAATGTAACAAGCACTCCTTTGTTAATAAGCCATCTGTATTTTCTTAACTCATCATTTTTTCGTACTAAATAATAGGAGAAGTAATACATTATTGGCATGATGAAAATGGAACCACCTCTGAAAATACGAAAAAGTGTATCAATCCACTTAAGGGAAAGCACTTCATCTGCATAAAGGGTAGCAACATCCATTTGCCAAAAGGATAACATCCCTAAAAAGAGGGAAAGTGCTATAGCTAATCTAGTTTTTGAAAAAAACAGGACTGTCAGGGAAATAATGAGTGGAATTAATGCTACCATCATCAATAATATAAATTCCATCCTAGATCCCTCCTGTCCAATCCGCATGCTGTATAGTCAAATGATTACAGCTTTCCAATCGCAAATTTGCCATTTTCATACTAGTAATCAAAGCTGTATGGTAATAATTCATAGTCACTGTTTTTCCCCTATTCAAGTATTCACCTTATTTTACTATGAATTGGTTCGTTTGAGTAAAAAGTCTGATTTTTTTTCAGGAAAATTTCACAGACAAAAAGGAAACAAATATGGCTTGGTTCGCCCAGCCGCATTTGTTTCCTTTTCTCATTGCCATTTATTAATCAATGATATTTTGCCAATCGCCTTACCTGTTTCCAAGTATTCATGCGACCTGCCAGCCTCTTCAAATGAAAAATCCTTTTCATCAACTAACGGCTTAAGCTTTCCTGCTTCTACAATCTCTGCAATTTTTTGAAGAATAACTCCATGTTCCACCCTTTTTGTTTCGTCCAATATTTTTAAAAGCATAAAGGTAACATGTAAGGATAGACCTTTTGCATGCATTGGTGACAAATCATGTGTTGATCTTGCGGCAATGGCAAGGACTGTGCCATGGGTTGCTGCTGCCTGAAAGGATGTATCTAAATTCTTTCCACCAACAGTGTCAAACACAGTCTGAAATCCATTTCCTCCAGTATATTTTTCTACATACTCTTCAACTGTTTCAGTTTTATAGTCAATTACTGTGTCTGCGCCTAATGACTTTGCTATATTGGCTTTTTCCTCTGTGGAAACAGTTGTATAAACGTTAGCACCCTTCCACTTTGCAAGCTGTATTGCAATATGACCGACACCGCCTGTACCGCCATGAATTAATATATTTTGATTTGCAGCCAAATTTCCTTTTACAAAAAGCGCATCCCAAGCAGTTATGCTAACTAATGGCAAACATGCTGCTTGCTGCATCGTAATATTTTTAGGTTTTCGCGCTAATAATCGTACATCAGCAAGCATAAATTCTGCTAAGGCCCCGCCTGTCCCTTTAAAACCGCCGGCACAGCCAAAAACTTCATCGCCAACCTTAAAGCTTTCGACACCTTCGCCTACTTCTTCCACAATTCCTGCAACATCACCATGAAGAACAGCAGGCAGCTCCGGGGAAGCAGCTGGAACTGCCCCTGCTCTAATCTTTGTATCAATTGGATTTACACTTGAAGCCAGTACTTTAATAATTACATAGCCAGGTTTAATACTGGGCTTTTCCATTTCTACTTCACGAAATACAGAAGAATTACCATATGAATCTACAATCATTGCTTTCATCATTTATTACCTCTCCTCTCCCTTTTATTTTACAGAAAATTAAAAGGGAGAGGTACTCTTTCTGTATTGGTTTTAATTTCAAGTAAAAAGGTTATTAAGGAAGTACTTGCTAGCTTAATAAAAACAATTTTAGGAGGAATTATTATGAGTGATTTGTCAAACAAAGTGGCATTAATTACAGGTGCGGCATCTGGAATTGGGCATGCAGCCGCAATTTCTCTAGTGAAAAGCGGTGCAAAAGTAGCACTGCTCGACTTAATCCCTGAAAATTTAGAAGCTGTTGATAAAGAAATTAAGGAGCTTGGCGGTGAAGCCCTTATATTAGAAGCAAATATAGCAGATCCTTGTTCTATGAGCACTGCGATTGATTTTATTATCAACAAATGGGGACATCTTGATATTGTGTTTGCAAATGCAGGAATCAATGGAAGAGTCTCACCGATTGAACATCTCGCTCCAGAGGATTGGGACAAAACAATGCAAATCAATCTTAAAGGTACCTTCCTCACAATAAAATACGCCGTTCCTCATTTGAAAAAAAATGGCGGAAGCATCATTATTACCAGCAGCATTAACGGTAACAGAACATACTCCAGTTTTGGTATGTCCGCATACAGCACTTCCAAAGCCGGTCAAGTTGCATTTGGTAAAATGGCCGCATTGGAGCTCGCCAAGTATAAAATAAGGGTAAATATCATCTGTCCTGGAGCAATTGATACAAATATTGAAGAGAACACATTCCGTGAAGAGGAAAAACTGAAGGAAATTGCTATCCCAGTAGAATATCCTGAGGGAAGTCAGCCGCTTGCACAAAAATCTGGCGAGCCAAAACAGGTTGCAGATCTTGTCCTCTTCCTGAGCTCTGATGCCTCCAGTCATATTACTGGAACAGAAATTTATATCGATGGCGCTGAATCACTGCTTTAATAATCATTGGCTAAGTTTGCATTTACTCTGCATCCTTAGCCTTTTTATTTGTAAAACATATGAGAGGAGGATTTCCTGTCAATTATGCTACAATGTCATTACTGACTGCTTGGGAGAAGGTTTTCTTTCAAGTGAATATTCGGGTACAGGAGGTTAATTAAATGAATGAAGTAATAAAAACATTAACACAACATCGTTCTTACCGTAAATATGAAAATAAAAGAGTACCAAATGAAATGCTTCATGCTATCTTGGATTCTGCACAAGCTGCACCATCCTGGATAAACGGGCAGCATGTAACTGTCATAGTAGTAGAGGATCCTAAAAGAAAGGAAAAACTAGCAGAGCTTTGCGGTAATCAAAAGCATATTAATGAAGCACCTGTATTTTTAGTCTTCTGTATGGACTTCCACCGAACAGAGCTTTCAGCTAACCTGGAAAACTCTACTTTCGGTGCAGCAGATCAATCAGACCTGCTACTAGTTGGAGCAACAGATGCAGGAATTGCTTTGGCAAATGCAATAACAGCTGCTGAATCACTCGGATTAGGTACTGTTCCAATCGGAGGTATCAGAAGGAATGCTCCAGAAGTGATTGAGTTTTTACAGCTTCCTAAGTATGTAGTGCCTATTTCTGGTTTATGCATCGGTTTTCCTGCTGAAGATCCTGGTGTTAAGCCAAGACTTCCTAAAGAGGCTTATGTTCATAATGAAACCTATCATAATGACCAAACAGATGCATTAAAGGAATATAATGAAGTATTTAAGAAGTACTTACAAGAACGCGGCAGTGAACAAGCAAATTGGACAAACAGGGTTGCCAACTTTTATAAGCAGCCATATTATCCGAGCATTGGACCAGTGCTGCAAAAACAAGGCTTTCATGCAAAGGATTTGAAGGAATAAAAAAACATCCTCCTTAATCGGAGGATGTTTTCTTTACTGTCCAAGCTTCGGAAAGGTGATTTCAAAGCGTGTGCCTTTTTCCAGCTCACTGTCCACTCTTATCGTGCCTGAATGCTTGTCGATAATCCACTTTGCGATGGACAAGCCTAAGCCAGTTCCTTCTATATCTGTCCGTGATTGTTCGACTTGATAGAAACGGTTGAATATTTTTGAAATGTCCTGCTTTGGAATACCAATTCCGTTGTCTTTTACCTCTAATTCAATTGTATGAGCCTTAGCAGCGGCATTTATTGCAATTGTGCCACCTTCATCCGTAAACTTCATGCTATTATCAACGAGTATGACAAGCAACTGGTGTATTCGCTCTTTGTCACCAATCAGCTTGATTGGTGTAATTGTATCTGTATATATCCTTTTCCCTTGGAACTCTGCTATATCTGCATACTGGTCAATTACTTCTTGAATAAGAACATCTAAGGCAAATTCTTGCTTCGATATTTCCATCTGATTTGAATCAGACCTTGCAAGTGTTAATAAACTGGTAACAAGCTTATTCAGTCTTCGTGTCTCTTTCGAGATAACAGAGATGTCAATCGCCTTTTCCTGAATGGTGGCATCAGGTTCCTGGAACAGAAGATCTGTTCTTGATTGAATAACAGCTAACGGCGTTCTTAGCTCATGAGAAGCATCTGAAACGAATTGCTGCTGTGATTCCCATGATTTTTGAATTGGTACTAATGCTCGCCCCGCAAGGAAATAACCAGCTAGTATTGCGAAAATGCTACCCGCAAGCACACCTAAAGTCATAATGATAATCAATCTGTTCAGCATTGATTTTTCCGGATTGGTGCTGCGAATAAACTGAAAGGTTTCCTTTGTTCCATCCTCCATCTTAACTTTGACAGCAATAGTGTTATAACTGTAGCCGCTGACTGTCTGTTTCTCAACAATCCTATCGTAATCCTTTGGATAAAAATTCTCGAACTCACTTGCATAATTTATGATGTTTTGGGATATCGAATCTATCTCTTTATCTTCTGTCCATTTAATGAGGGAGATTTGCGGATCGCCCACTGGACCCCTTCCGACTTCCCTTTGATCTGGATGACTAACGGATTCCACCGCTTCTTCCAGTGATTTATTTATATCCTTATATATTTGCTTTTCTGTGTAATGATAAATCATCACACCAAGGACGACCATCAATAATATGAATACAAGCGAATTAAGAAAGGTTAACTTAATTCTTGTCTTTTGGAACATAGGTGTATCCCCTTATGCTTTCTTCAAAATATATCCAACACCTCGAACAGTTTGAATATCTTTATGATAAGCAAAATCTTCTAATTTTTTGCGAAGCTGATGAATGAATACTTCCACTATGGCGATTGTCGTATCAGAGTCAAATCCCCAAATACGGTCAAATATCTGTTCCTTCGTTAGAATTTTCCCTGTGTTTTGGATTAAATACTCCAGCAATTCATATTGCTTGACCGTTAATTTAATTGGAACACCTTTCACAAGCACATCATTTTCTTTTCCAGTCAGCAATATTTCATCATACTTAAGCCCTGCATCTATATCTAATGCTCCGCTTCTTCTAAGCAGTGCTTTAATTCTTGCCTCTAGCTCAGGAGCCTGGAACGGTTTGACTAAATAATCGTCTCCGCCGAATTCTAAGCCTTTAACCCTGTCCTCAAGCGAATCCTTTGCTGTTAAAAAAAGTACGGGTGTATTGACCTTTTCCTTGCGCAGTATTTGCACAATTTCAAAGCCATTCATATATGGTAGCATGACATCCAAGACGATTAAATCATATATGTTTTGCTGTGCAAAAAATAATCCGTCTTCGCCATTATCTGCAGTATCCACAGAATATTCCTTCTCCAATATCCCTTTTATGGATTCTAATAATGGCTTATTATCCTCCACAACTAGTAATTTCATCGTATTATATCTCCTTTGGCTTTTAAGTTTGGCATTTGCTAAGCTGATTCATTAGCATTATTTATAACATAAGCCCAAGTATAAATAAATACTATCATCTTGTTTTTGGCTCTATTTGAAAGAGAGAAAGCGATTCGCTTTGACGAATCGCTTTTCTTTTTATTACTTTTGGTACTCATACAAGGTTTGGCCCATGCCTCTCATATCTGATGCAGCAGTGCTGTCAGTAGTGTCTGTTGTATCTGAGGAATACTCACTGCTCGGTACCTCCACACAGTTTTCCTGTATCCACTCTGTAACTTCACTATTTCCTCCCATTCCTTGTCCGGATAGTAAGAAGTACTTAATTTCTCCTGCTTCTGCCATTTTTTCGAGCTCTTCTACTGTCGGAGCAGGATCAGAGCCGCCAAAACCACCCATTGCCATTACAGCATAGTCTGTGTTCAGCATGATGGAGTAAGCCGATTGAGCTCTCTGTACAGCAAGGAAGAATTTCTCGCCATTATAGTTGTCTTCCAAATAAGACATTAAGCCGGAGTCAATGCTTTCCATATCTCCTCCGCCGCCGCCCATGCGGCCCATTCCATCACTGCTATCATCATTTGCATCTCTACCAGGGAAACCAGATGGTGCATCTCCAGCATCACTTGGCATATTGCCCGACGGTATACCGCTTGGCATTTCGCCTTGCTGCATATTACCTCCAAAGGCACCCATGCCTCCGCCACCGCCTCCTGGTCCGCCCATTCCGCTAGTCGGTCCAGCAGTTGGTGTAGACTCATTGCCAGTCTTTGTGATAGTAATAGCTGTCCAATATATTGGCAGTACTAATAATGCCAATATACTTATCACAGCAATTGTCTCCTTAATAGTCGCACTTGATTTTCCAGCAATCAAAAGCATGAACAGGACAACACCTAATATGATGCCAACCCACATCCAAATGATCGATACAGACGAGCTGTTTTGATAAACAATTAACGCCTCGAAAAAGAAAGTGACAAGTATGCCAACAGGAAGCAGCCAGCTTTCCCATCCCTTTTCTTCCTTATAGAAATCCCATAATGTCGTAAAGCCGATACCGACAAGTGCGGCAATGGCAGGCCCCATCATACTCAAGTAATAATGATGGTAGAACAATGCGATGCTAAAGAATACGAACATAGGTGCAAGCCAGATGAACCAGAATGCTGCAAAATGATGCTTTATTGTATACTTTCTTGTTTTAATGAAGGACACGACTAGCCCTATGATTGCAAATAATACCAATGGAAGCAGCCAGCTGATTTGTCCAGACAACTCACTTTGGAATAAACGAAGCGGTCCTGCTTCCCCTGTATTAAACATACCAGATTGACTTGAACTGCCACCGTCGCCTTGCTGCCCACCACTAGGCATAGACGGAAGCCCTTCCTCACTTGTACTCGAACTGCTGTTTGCTGATGTACTAGTGTCATCTGTTTGCGTTTGTGTCTGAGCTTGCGGAGCTTGTGCACTTCCACCGCCTCCCATGCCAGAATCTTGACCAGTTAATCGCGATAGGCCGTTATACCCGAAGGCAAGCTCTAACACTGAATTTGTTTCACTTCCGCCCATATACGGTCTTTCGCTTTCAGGAGTCATATCGACGGCAAGTGCCCACGACAATGATATAACAAGAAGAAGTAGCGTTGATGCCGCTAAATGAATGATTTTTTTCCAGATTTTTATCTCTCTAGTTGCAAAGAAATAATAGAATGCAAATGCAGGCAATACCATATATGCTTGCAGCATTTTCACATTAAAGCCAACACCTACAAGAGCAAAACTTAATAGCAGCCAACCAAGCTTTTGCTTTTCAACAGCTTTCATTAACGCCCAGGCTGCCGTCATTAATGTGACAATCAAAATACTGTCAACATTATTCGTTCTGACTACAGCTACAAAAATCGGGGAGCATGCCAGTACTAAACTAGAAATAAGAGCTGCTGCTCTGCCGAATTTCGGTTTAACCATGATATATAACAGCCATACAGAAACGATCCCTGCCAATGCCTCAGGCAAAAGAAGTACGAAGTCATTGAAGCCAAAAATCTTGGCAAAAATCGCTTGAATCCATAATGCAACTGGAGGTTTATCAACGGTAATAAATCCGGCTGGATCGAAGGATACAAAGAAAAAGTTATGGAAGCTTGTCAACATACTTTTCACAGCTACAGAATAATAAGAATTCGTGCCAGCATTCTGCAGATTATAGAAGTTTAATCCAGCAGAAAACAGCAATATAGCGATTAAAAGGATATCAACTCTTCCCTTTGTCCAATTTTTCATATTTTTCTCCATTCTTTTTTATCTTGTATTTTGGTTAGCTCCGTTTTTTCCTTTGTAAAAACTAGCATTTTCGTTCCAATAAAATTAACGATTGTCCCAATTGCCGTCACTAAAAATTTACTTAAGAACAAGTTCATGCCTTGCTTTGAATAAAACAAATCAAGCAGGTACAAGGTGATGGATAATGTCACCACATTAACAGCTAAAAATCGCAGAAACTCACCTATACTTGCCCTCTTTGTCTGTTTAAAGGTCCATGTTCTGTTCACAAAATAACTGTTTAATACTCCGCATGAATAGGAAAGGATTTGAGCCACGAGAAAATTTGCGCCAACACCTGTTACAATCGCATAGACAATGAAATCAATGATTGTATTTATGGACCCTACAAGGCCAAACTTAATAAAAACCAGCCACTTCTTCATTTCAGCACAAACGGTTTAGCTGATGCCTGTTCATGCTGATAAATGTCCTTGACGATATAAAGCGGCCTGTTTTTTGCTTCGTCATATATACGTCCGATATACTCACCAATAACACCTAGCATCATTAGCGTAATCCCGCTAAAGAACAGCTGAATAACAATTATTGATGACCATCCCGTAACAGTCGTAGTCGTAAACAGCTTTTGATAAAGGACAATCAGCATATACACAAAGCCTATTACCGAAAGAAAAGCACCTAAATAGTTGGCTAGCTTCAATGGCTTATAAGAGAAGGATGTTATTCCATCTAGTGATAATTTAAGCATCCTTTTTAACGGATATTTCGTTTCACCGGCAAATCTTTCATCCCTCTCATACTCTACAGCCGTTTGCTTAAACCCGACCCAGCTAACAAGTCCTCTAACAAAACGGTTTTTTTCGTGAATATTATTCATTTGATCACACACTTTTCGGTCAATCAGACGAAAATCTCCTGTATCAATTGGAATATCAATTTCTGTCATAGCCCGTAATGTTCTGTAGAATGCTGATGCAGTCTGTTTCTTAAAGAAGGTTTCTCCCTTTCTCGCCGTGCGTTTTGCATATACAACATCATAGCCTTCCTTCCACTTTTGAATCATTTCGAGAATAAGCTCTGGCGGGTCTTGGAGATCTGCATCAATGATGACAATGGCATTCCCTGATGCATAGTCCATTCCAGCTGTAATCGCAATTTGGTGACCGAAGTTTCTGGAGAAATCAACAATCTTAATAGTTTTGTCCTGCTCACTTAGCTGCAGCAATATATCCACAGATTTGTCTCTGGACCCATCATTGATGAACAGCAGTTCATAATTTCCATCTGCACTTTGCATCACTGTTTTAAGTCTTTCATACGTATGTTCAATTACTTCTTCCTCGTTATAAACAGGAATAACAATAGAATAATCTACTTTTTCGTTCGTCATGAAATCACTCTTCCTTTCTATAAATCGCAACTTTGAAAGATGGTCCGAATGGAATAGCTTGATTCTAGCGAACGTTTCTTAATTAATCCTTAACTTATTAACAATATCTAGAAATAAAAAAAAGGCTCTATGCATGCTGTTTTTCCATGCATAAAGCCTTTTTTGTGTGTTAAATAACCTCAGGCAATATAAAATAATTTCTTAATTTGCTGTCCACATGTGCTTGCCATTGGTCTAAAGATACTCCAAGCTCATTAAGCAGCTTATAGGCATTTACCCATGCACTCATTTCAGCATTCACCCTGTAAGACCAGTCATTCAACCATTTATCATAATCTAAATCTCCATTAACATAATCCATTACATGGCCAATTTCATGTGCCAGTGCGTATGTATTTTCCAATGTAATTAAGAAAGGAATTGTTATATACATATTTGCATTAAAGCTAATTTTCTTATCTTCGTTATAAACGACCTTGCAGCCAAGCTGTTCTGCCTTTGCTACAACTTCCATAAATTTATCGATTGTAATCATAAATTTAATCATTTCCCCTTTAAGTAATGTCTATATAATTTGTATAAATAAATTATTACCAAACATTTCCGTAAAAATATTTTAGACTAATATGTTTATAGATGGTGAAATCGGCTATATAACCAATGTACAATTTATTAACTAAAAATTCTAAGGAGTGATTAACATGGCAGACAACAAAATGAGTCGAGAAGAAGCAGGTAAAAAAGGTGGACAAGCAACTTCAAAAAATCACGATAAGGAATTTTATCAAGAAATTGGACAAAAAGGCGGAGAAGCCACTTCCAAAAATCATGATAAAGACTTTTATCAAGAAATCGGGAAAAAGGGCGGAGAAGCCACTTCCGATAATCATGATAAAGAATTCTATCAAGAAATCGGGAAAAAGGGCGGAGAGGCTACTTCCGATAATCATGATAAAGAATTCTATCAAGAAATCGGCAAAAAAGGCGGAGAAGCCACTTCCGATAATCATGATAAAGAATTTTATCAAGAAATTGGTCGAAAAGGCGGCAACTCCACAAATAACAACAACTAATATTAGAATTATAACAAATTTGCAACTAAGAATAAACCCAAATGCTTTTGCATTTGGGTTTATTTCTTTATACCGGATATATTGTCTTATGGTCTGCAATAATCTGAATATTACCCGTATCTGTTTTTTCTACTTCGGCATCTGATGAGTAATACCAGGTTTTTTCGTTTTCCCCAACAACAAATAAATTTAATTCCTCTTTGAAAGCCAATAAGTTATCTAGCTCCTCTTGCTTGGCACCAGCAGTAATTAACCATTTTTCACCCTCTGGTGTGATAGTGTAATCCTCCGTTTGTAAAAACAGTCTGCTTCCAATAGCGTGGCGAATCATCAGCATTAAAGATCCCCTCCTGGTAAATCAATCAGCATGAAAAAGCAGTCTTCCTCTGCTTTAATATCCAAGGAAGAGAGATTTGTAATGCGAGCTGAGTCTTGTTTCCCAATGAGGTGTTCGTTGTTCAGATATGCCGCTCCACTAATCACATACACAAGAATTCTCCTGTCCTCTTCCTGATTGAAGTCAAGTGACTTACCTTGCTCCAGCTTGGATAAATAGATTGTTACATCTTGATGTATCATTGCTACTCCAGTACTTGCAGAAGGAGCTACCACTGGCAAGAGCTGGTTTGTTAACTGTTTTACATCGAATTTTACATCTTCATAGGACGGAGGAAGCTGTTTTGTATCTGGGAAGAACCAAAGCTGTAAGAATCTCCCCGGCTCTGTTTCAGATGGATTTATTTCGGAATGAAGGATTCCTGTTCCTGCTGTCATTCGCTGCACCTGGCCAAATTCAATGACACCACTGTTTCCAAGGCTATCTTCATGCTTAAGCTGTCCTGTAATCGCAATCGACACAACTTCAGCCTCTCTATGTGGATGTATTCCAAATCCTTTATTAGGCTGAATCGTATCATCATTTAATACACGCATCGGACCAAAACGAACATTGTCCGAATCATAATAATTTCCAAACGAAAAGCTAAAATGACTTTCTACCCAGTCATTGCTTGCAGAATGTCCGTCCTCTTTCTTAAACACGTTAATCATTTTAATACACCTCTTATCCCCTTGGATTATTTTTTACCTGCTAACCAAACGGCTGCTGCATCGACTTCTGATCTAGTCAATTGATGACCGTAATTCTCCCAATGCACCTGAACACTTGCACCAGCTCCTTCGAGCAGCTCTTTCAGCTCCTCTGATTCACTGCGCGGGCAAATTGGGTCGTTAGTGCCTGCAGAAATAAAAACAGGAACCTCATTTAAATCAGGCAATTCCATACCTCTTAACGGAACCATTGGATGGTGGAGAATCGCACCTTTTAAACTGTTTGCATAATGGAATAGGATACTTGCTGCAATGTTTGCTCCATTTGAATAGCCGACCGCTATAATATTATTACGGTCAAAGCCGTACTCATCTGCACTGCTGTCAAGAAAGTCATGAAGCTCCTTTGTCCGCTCCTTCAAATCCTCTATATCAAAAACCCCTTCTGCTAACCGGCGGAAAAAACGGGGCATACCATTTTCTAATACATTTCCTCTTACGCTAAGTACCGATGATTGTGGACTAATTAATTCTGCAAGTGGCAGCAAGTCTGTTTCTGTACCTCCAGTTCCATGGAGTAGTAATAATGTTGGCATTTGCTCGTTTGTACCTTTTTTAAAGATATGCTTCATATTTATCTCCTATCTAAGACATGATAATGTCTTTTTATTTTGGTCTAGTAATGGTGAACAGCTCTCCAAGCTTGCTGTAGTCATTTCCTGCAAGTCTGCTGACAGGCTTCAAAAGATGTGGATTAATTCTTCCATCCTTATATAAAGACTCCTCAATATGGAAGCAGACAGCTCTGCCCAAAATCAAATCACATGTTATAACACCATTGTCATCCTTAATTTCTACGATTTGCTCGAGTTTACATTCTATCCGTATTTTTGCCTCCTTGATTCCTGATACAGATATGACAGAACTTTCTGCAAGCGTCATTTTCGCAAGCTCAAGCTCACTTTCATCTGGAGGAAGATTTGCAGCAGTTTCATTAATTGCTCCAATATTGTCTTCATCGCAAATATGGATAACAAATTCATTGTTCTCACAGATATTTCTCGCTGTATCCTTTTGTTTGCCATCCTTTCTTTGAACAGCAACAGACAAAATCGGAGGATCAGAGGATACAATATTAAAGAAGCTGAACGGTGCGCCGTTTATAACACCACTGCTCCCTTTAGAAGTGACAAACGCAATCGGTCTAGGAATAACGCTTCCGATAAAGAACTTATACACTTCCTTAGCAGAAAGCGTACTTGGATCAATTGTTAACATACGATTCCTCCATTCTTTGACAAGCAGAAAACTTTATTTTTCTTAATTTTTTATTTTATCTTGAATTCGAGATAATCATACTACTTATAAATACCTTCTGTCAAGAATGAGTCGTTTATTCTAGTAAAAATAAAGAAAATTACACTATTTTTTCCTATTATATTTTGCTATCATTAATTTGTATAATTTTTACTCTGTTTCCATCAGAAAAACTACTCATTTAGACCTAATTTAATAACTTTTACCTATTACAATTACACTATATTTTAGATAAAATAAGGTATATTCTTAGAGTCTAGAAAAATAGCTTCTATTGTTAAAAGAGAGAGGGAAATAGTGTGGGAATTTTAAATGAAGGAGAGTTTATAGAAACAGTACATTTTAAGGGCTTACAGCTTTCTTTACTTGCAGCGGGTGACGGGACGGAAGTAATACATCATAAACTGCAGCCTGGATCAAGCTGGGCAATGGGTCCTGAAGAAGGCTGGGAAGGGCTGGAGTATTTTTTTATTGTTTCTGGCAAGCTAGTTTATCATAGGGATGAAATTTCCATTGTACTTAAAGCCGGACAATCCTTTTATGAAAGTCCAATTAAGGAATATACTATTTTCCATGCAGAAGAAGAAACAGAGTTTATTTATGTTACAAGCCAGCCAGTGTTCCATCACTATAGCCAACTTTCTAAAGAGTTGATGGAGTTAACCATTTCTATTGAGGAAAAGGACGGTTACACAAGAGATCATTGTGAGCGAATAAAGGACTATTCATTGTTTGTTGGTGATGCACTCGGTCTTAGTACAAAACGAACCACACGTTTAAATCTTGCCGCATTTTTCCATGATCTTGGAAAAGTCAAAGTTCCTTTAAATATACTGCAAAAACCTAGCAAGCTCACAGACGATGAATGGGAAATTATGAAGCTACATACTACATTTGGACGTGAATTATTAGCAGAAACAAAGATTCCCTTTTTTGCAGATATTGGTTTAATTGTAGAGCAGCATCATGAGCGGTATGATGGCAAAGGTTATCCGAAAGGGTTAAAGGGCGACGAGATTGCGATTGAAGCTGCTATTATTGCTGTTGTTGATTCTTTTGACGCGATGACAACGGACAGGGTTTATAAAAAGGGGAAATCGAAAGAGGAAGCCTTCGAGGAAATCATTAGGAACAGGGGTACAATGTATCATCCACTTGTGGTTGATGCTTTTATAGCATTAAAAGATAAAATAGAAAAATATTGAAGAGGAGAAGACATAATGAAAAAATTAATTTGGAGCTTACTGGCAATCATATTAATCGTTTCTTTGCAGGTAAAGCCTGCGGAAGCAGCTTATTTGCCAGAATATGATAAATATGTGGAAGTAACATATGATCAAGCACGACAAATTGCTGACCTATTAGGAATGAAGAATATTCCGCTTGGTGAACAAACAGCAAAACGCACTTTTGATGCACAAGAAAAAATCATTGCTAAAATTGAAAAAATTACTGGTAAAGAGTTCGATCATTATTATATTTGGCTGACTGTTGACGGAGTACCTGTTATTGGAATTGATCCGCCAATACCACAAGCATAAACCAAAAAGGACTTCGGGAAAAACCCGAAGTCCTTTTTTATTTAATTTAAACAAAGTGATAAAGTAGTTTTATCCATCCAAAAAAGGAAATCCACAGTGGTACGCTAAGTAAGACGCCCCATTTCAATCCAGTAAAAAAATTCGCTTGTTCTTCCATGCCATCCACCCCTTATTAGTAAGTGAGACCAGAATTAATGATTAGCTTACATCCATTATATACGAAAACGCTTTCATTATGTCTGTATTTATTATTAATATGACCCATTTTTTTGTTAAATAAACATCTGTACCTATATTTAGCTTGCAATGGTGCTTCTTACCAAATATATCGGCCTAGCCATTTCTTTTGTTAATAGGTCTTTTTCTCTATTGAGTGAAAACTTTTATTTTTTTTAATCGGAAAAGAAGCAATTACTATATTTTTTATTTTTTAATGGTTTGTTCATTATTTATTCATAATTACCTAGTAGAATAAATTTATGTTAAGAGTTTCCCCTCTTAAAATATATTTTTTTGATCCAGCTTTAAAAAAAGCTGGATCCTTTTTTTGTTTAAAAGCAAAAAAAACGAACATCTTGATGATGTTCGTTTCTACTTACTTATTTGCTTCTATATCTATATACGCAAATTGGCTGAAGTCAAACAGCCCTTTATCCGTAAGTTTTAATGTAGGAATAACAGACAAGGATAAAAAGGAAAGAGTCAGAAATGGATTAAAGCTGCTTTTCCCTCCAAGTTGCTTTACTTGTTTATTGAGTGCATTCATTTGCTGGTACAATGTTTCATAGCTTTGATCTGATATAAGACCTGCTATCGGTAATGGTAGGGAAGCAATTAATTGTCCTTCGGCGACTGCAGTGATGCCTCCATTAATATTTTTTAACTCCTCGATCGCAAGCATTATATCCTCATCATTTGTGCCAACTGCTACGATATTATGTGAATCATGGGAAATGCTAGTGGCAATTGCTCCTTTTTGGAAGCCAAAGCCCTTTACAATTCCACGTCCAATATTTCCAGTACGATGATGCCTCTCTACTACAACCAGCTTTAGTAAATCTTCTTCAATAGAAGGCTGAAAAATTCCGTCCTTTACCTGTACCTTCTCTATTAAATGCTCTGTCACAATACTGTTTGGTATAACTCCAATTACATGGCAGCCATCGGATTGAAGTGGCAGCTGCAACTCTTCTAGCTTAAATGGTGCATAATTTAATGCGGGAAGTGTGGAAGCTTCGTATGTCTGCTCTTTGAACTGCTCTAATTTCAGGTTGCCGTCTTCCACAATACATTTTCCATCTTTATAAACTTGCTTTATGGAGAGATCCTCAAGACTGTCAACAATTAAGAAATCTGCTTTAAAGCCTGGTGACACAGCACCGATTCCTTCCTGCTTGTAGCATTCAGCAGTATTAATTGTCGCCATTTGAATGGCTGTAATGGGATTTAGTCCTTCCTTTATGGCTAAACGAACGCAATGGTCTACACTGCCCTCATGTAATAAATCATCGATCAGTTTATCATCTGTAACAAACAGGCATCTGCGGGCGTTTTTTTCTGTAACGACTGGCAATAATGCTTTTAAATCTTTAGCGACTGTACCTTCCCTTATCATTAGGTACATCCCTAAATCCAGCCTGTCCTTGCCTTCTTTTAGAGTCGTTGCTTCATGATCGTTCCGTATACCGGCAGCACTGTAGACATTTAAGCTCTCTCGATCTATTCCGGCAGCATGACCGTCTATTATTCCATTGCTCATCTTTGTGAGGAGAAGCTTACTGACCATATCAGTGCTGGTGTTATAGACTGACGGAAAATCCATTACCTCTGCTAAACCAAGGACACGCTCATGCTTGAAGAATGGAGCCAAGTCATCTGCATACAAAGCGGCCCCGTTACTGTCATTCGGCACGGCAGGCACACAAGAAGGAAGCATAACACGAATATCAAGTGGCAAGCCTTCTGATTGGTCCAACATATATTGTATTCCCTTCGTTCCGGCAACATTGGCTATTTCATGGGGATCTGTAATCGCAGTTGTGACACCGTGCAGCAGTAGAACCTTTGCAAATTCCTGTGGTGTGAGCATGCTGCTTTCAATATGAACATGGCCATCAATCAATCCAGGAATAATGAACTTTCCTTTTGCATCAATGGAACTCTTTCCTTCGTAATCGCCAATTCCTGCAATCGAGTCATCGGATATTGCTATATCTCCCTCCATCAATTCTCCTGTAAATACATTTACTATAGAAGCATTCTTTATGACAAGGTCTGCCTTCTCCCTTTTCGCTGCTATTTTTAGTCTCTTTTCATATTTACTGCTCATACGTTTTTATGCCCCCTTCTTATTTTCACTTGCTTATTCCTATATGTATCTTTGTTACTTTCCATCATTAACGTGTTTTTATGGGGAAATGATTTGCAAATGGTATGGAAGAGTATGTGCTGGGTTTAATTGTTCAAACTAGAGGAGAAATGGTATTTCATACCGTTTTGAAATTATTTTTACTATTGTATTATAGTTCGAAGCAAGTTTCAAACTCTTTTTCGCGGGGTATAACGCATTATCACATTTTCATATTGTTATATTTTTTTATATTATTTAATTCAAATAACAGCAATTATGTTATTATATTTACGAAAAGATATTAATCACGCATTTATCGATTACATAATGTCCGTTTAATACAGAAGGGGGAAAAGCAGATGGTTTATAAAGAAATAATTATTGCAATGTGCCGGTCTGGCATACTTGGTTTTGGAGGGGGGCCTTCCGTTATACCTCTTATCCGTTATGAAGCCGTGACAAAATTTAAATGGCTTGATAATGATGAATTCGGTGAAATTCTGGCGATTGCCAACACTTTACCAGGGCCAATTGCGACCAAAATGGCAGCATATCTTGGTTATCGACAAAAAGGTATTTTGGGAGCTATTGTATCAGTACTTGCCCATATTTTACCGACATGTCTGGCAATGGTCATATTGATTTCATTCATCAACGTTGTTAGCCATTCAGCAGTCATTACAAGCATGGTGTCTGCCGTCATTCCTGTTATTGCCGTTATGCTTGGCTTGATGGCATATGAGTTTGCGGAAAAGGCAATCAAAGGGTTAGGAATATATGTTGGTGTAGCTTTAACATTAATTTGTCTGTTTTTACTGCAATACATTTCCATTCATCCTGCAATTGTCGTTTTAATATTTTTAACTTATGGAGCATTTCATTTCAACCTTAAAGATCGTATTTTCCATAAAAAAGAAAGAGGCATGTAAATATGATATTAATCAGCATCTTTTTAAGTTTCCTATTATCTAATATTTTTGGCTATGGTGGCGGACCAGCTTCCATTCCTCTCATGTATGAAGAGATTGTTAATCGCTATAATTGGCTTTCAAATGCCGATTTCTCCAATATGCTAGCACTTGGTAATGCTCTTCCCGGTCCAATCGCAACAAAAATAGCCGCATATGTCGGGTTTGGAATTGGCGGATGGTGGGGCTTTATCGTAGCTTTAGTAGCAACTGTTGTACCATCTGCTGCTGCCCTTATTTTTCTTGCTAATATCATGAGTAAGCATCGTGATTCAAAAATAGTGAAAGGAATGGCACTTTTAGTTCAGCCTGTCATTGCGGCATTAATGATAATCCTTACATTTGAAATGCTGCAAGACTCCTATATTTCTTTAGGATGGATTCAAACAGCTGCTATCGCGGTGATTTCCTTTGCCTTACTGCAGAAATTTAAGATTCACCCTGCTATTGTTATTATCTTAGCCTTTGCATATGGCGGCATTGTTGTACCCCATTTAAATTAGAAAGGAACAGACCTAAATGACAAATGGACATGAACTGACGCCAAGTAAATTAGATCAGATTGATCATGCAATATTGTCATTATTGCATGATAATGGCAGGATTTCCTACACAGATATCGGAAAAGAAGTTGGAATATCAAGGGTAGCAGTGCAAATGCGAATCAATGCAATGGTGGAGAATGGCATAATTGAAAAGTTCACAGCTGTTATTAATCCTGTAAAAATCGGCAAGACGGTGTCTGCTTTCTTTAATATTGATGTGGAACCAAAGCATCTTGAGGAGGTAGCTGAATTATTAGCAAATGAAGCCGCTATAAGCAGCCTCTATCATATGACAGGGCCAAGTAAATTACATATGCACGGAATTTTTGCAGACAATCATGAAATGGAGCAATTTTTAACGAATAAATTATACGCTATCCAAGGTGTTGTCAGTGTCGATTGCCAAATGCTCATAAAAAGGTATAAGAGCAGGATGGGAATGAAGCTATAAAAAGGCAAATGAAAAAAGCAGGGGATTTATTCCTGCTTTTTTCATTTGCCTTCTGCTAGTTTAAGATATTCCCAAACATCTGCCCAACTGTATACTCTATCATAGGAAAGATTCTTATTATACGATTGGTCCTTCACTAGCAGTTGAACACCAGTTTCTGCAAGTGTATCCAAAACAGCAGGCTTATCATCCATATAGTAATCAAGCCCAAGATTTTGGATAACATCTATTTTCTCATGATCAGCCATCCCGCAGAAAAAGTGATCATCCTTAACAGGAAAGCCCTGTGCTTTCATCCATTCCTTTGTACGTTCTGCAAACACCTTGTTTCTTGCTGTAATATAATAAACTTCATGTCCATTAGCAGTCAGCTTTTGCAGAAATTCAACTGCACTTGGATATGGGGGACAATCTGTGAAATATATCTCTTCACTTAAAGAGTTCCACATATTTTTACCCTCTTCACCATCTAGACCAAACGGTTCATGTATTTCTACTGTTTTTAGTGCATGAAAATGATCGACATGCACATCCTTATGCAGCTTTTTATTATATAAATGAAAGGCATGCTCACGTAAACTAATTAATGTATCATCAATATCAAAACCGAACCTCATTATATGCTTCCCTTCCAATCAATTAACAACTACAGCTGCGGGAAAATGGTCCTTAAAGGTCGCTTCTCTGCGAAGCTGCTCTTCCTGTACCTTTTCTACCTCTGTTTTCCGGACAGCCTCGTATATCTTTAATAAATCCATCGATTCATTCTGGAGAAGAATTCGTTCTAATAGTTCCGCAAGCACCTCTGCATCCTTTAAGGAACTGTTAAGACCAAATGCTCCAGTTGGACTCATTGTATGGGCTGCATCTCCTAATAAAATCACATTATTATTGATCCATGTTTTGCTTTTAGAGCTTTCCACCTTCAAAAGTACGAAATCCTTCCATTCCTTAATATGCGAATGCACTGACTCCTCAAGCTCTGGAAATGCAGATAAAAGCTGGTCCGTAAAATGCGAGAAGGATCCTTTACGAAGTGCAGGAAAACTTCCCTCCTCTATATTCCAGCCAATTTGGATAAACCCTCCGAATTGTGTGAAAAGGGCAAGCTGGCTGCCCTGGACTAGCGCCATCTTAATGGCAGGTTCCCAATTAGATGGTGCAGGAATTTTTGCCCAAAGCAAATCATAGCCGTGCTTAATTGCCTCAACAGGGAAATCCCCTTTTTTTCTTATCGTTGAAAATCTTCCATCTGCGCCAATAATGATTTTGCTGTTGATAACGGTTTCAACACCGTTAATTAACGCGATTACACCAGAATAATCTCCCGTTTCAGTCTGGATTAGCTCCTTAACAGCACTATCCATTTCCAGTCTAAACGCAGCGTTCCTTGATGATTCCTCCAACAGCAGCTTCAGCAGATGCTTTTGTGGAACATGTATGCCAGTATGTCCGACTTCTGGATGGGGATGGATGCTTTTGACTACTTTACCATCTGCTATATAATCAACTTGGCTCATGCAAAGAATGCCTTTTTTCTTCAATTTGGAAAAGAGCCCAGCACTTTTGAGGACCTGCTCTCCCTCCTCATTTAAGTGCTCTCCTCGAAATTCTTTATCCACATCATGATGCCGTTCAAGCAGGATAGTCGAGACTCCTGCTTTACTCAACAAATAAGCCAGCATTGCCCCACCAGGACCTGCACCTACAATACAAACCTCTGCATTCAGAACTGTCATTTCCCCATCCTCTTCCCTTAATCTTTCACTGCTGGTTAACCAGCCGGGTATGCGAAAACCTTTAAGTCTTCTCCTACCTTTTCTACTGTTTCAAACCTCAATTGCACAGCCTCATCGACTGTTTCCACGTCTTCCCCTCTAAAAGGAGTATAGGAGGATTTTCCGCCTAAAATCTTTGGTGCAATGTAAACAATGTATTTTTGAATGAGCCCATCTCTCATGAAGCTTGCATTCACTTCACTGCCACCTTCAAGCAGGATATCTGTTATCCCCTCTTCATACAGCCTCTTCATTGCTTCCTTCAGATCAAGCCTTCCATCATCAGACACCTGAATGATTTTAACGCCTTTCTCTTTTAATGCCGAAGCCTTTTCATGATTGATATCTAGTCCTGTAACAATGATCGTTTGAGCTTCAGAGCAATCTGCCACATTTGCATCAATTGGTGTTCGCAGCTTGCTGTCTAAAATAATTCGAATTGGATTTTTGGCAGGCTGGTCTAGTCGAGTCGTTAATCTTGGATTGTCAGCTAATACCGTTCCTACACCGACAAGGATCGCATCCACTTCATTGCGAAGATAATGGACCTCTTTCCTCGCTTCCTCCCCTGTAATCCATTGACTGTGACCTGTATATGCGGCAATTTTGCCGTCTAATGTCATGGCAACCTTAGAGATAACAAATGGAGTTTGTGTGATCATATTGTGCATAAAGCGCTCATTTAGCTTTTTTGCCTCCTCCTCAAGCACACCAACCTCCACTTCAATACCAGCATTCTTGATAATGCCAATGCCCTTACCAGCGACAGAAGGATTCGGATCCTGTGCTGCAACTACAACTCTCTTCACACCAGAGTCCTTCACTAAATTCGCACATGGTGGTGTTTTCCCGTAATGCGAGCATGGCTCCAATGTAACATAAAGAGTCGCGTCTTTCGCATGTTCGCCAGCCATCTTGAAGGCATGAACCTCTGCATGGGGCTCACCTGCTTTCCTGTGCAGACCAGAACCGACAATAACGCCATCCTTAACTAAGATTGCACCGACTACTGGGTTCGGATTTGTTTTCCCCTTTGCAGTTTCTGCAAGGTCCAAAGCCATTTTCATAAAATCATGATCAGTTTTTATCATCATTCTGCTCCTCAAAAAGTCACAATTTCTTCTTGTAATGGAATATGTCCGGATTTCATTACCTTTGTATCTAAATACTTCTCATTAAATTCTGATCTGTCTCCCCAAAGAGGAACATTTTCTTCTGCAGTTAATCCGAGCTTTTTCAATGCTTCCAGCTTTTTCGGGTTATTAGTAATTAATTTAACAGGCTTTGTACGCAATGCTTGCAGAACACTGATTGGCTCTTCATAGCTTCTTGTATCATCAGCAAAATCAAGGGCATGATTTGCCTCTACAGTATCCATGCCTTCCTGTTGAAGCAGATACGCTAATGACTTAGTGAATAGACCAATTCCTCGACCTTCATGGTTTGCCAAGTAGAAAAGTGCTCCGCTGCCATTATCAACAATCATTTTCATTGACTGGTGCAGCTGATACCCACAATCACAGCGTTTGCTTCCAAATATATCCCCTGTATGGCAAATACTGTGCATGCGGATTAGCGTTTCATCTATATGTTCAAAGTCTCCATATACTAGTACTGATGACTGCTGGTACTCAGCCAGATTTAATGAAGGCAAGCTCTTAAGAAGCTCCTCTTTTGATTGTTGCTCGGTGATCGCAAGCCATGTATACCATTGGAATGTTACCACTTTATCCTCAAGCTGAACGGGCAGCTTAACAGGCCCAACTAAGCATAATTTTTTGTCTTCCTTGAAAGGTATCATGTTCATTTTATTTTGAAGAAGATCAATTACTTCTTTTTTCATATTTAAGTCTCCTTTGAAATTCATCCATCTTAATTTGCATCATTTAATGATTTTTAAACAAACCACTTACTATATGTAAGTAAGTATATATATACAAGAAGATAGCGTCAAGTAATTAATTTACCTATTTTTTCGACTCTTGGTCTCTTATCGTACAGAAAGTGATAATTATTATCATAAAGGAATATCTTTTTTTGTACAAACAACTTTTTTTTACTCTAAAATAAGAAGGGACAAATGGTACAATAGAAAGAACCAGCTATCTTTTTACTTATTTTCAGTTGTATGGTTTAATAGTAAAATCTCGATAGGAATTTTATACTTTTATTCACTTTTCCAACTCTTCCTTATAAAAGAATAGGAGGCGCTTCGTTTGAAAGAGAAAGAAAAAAAAATAATAGACTCTGCGCTGAAGCTTTTCGCGCAAAAAGGATATTCCTCCACCTCCATTCAAGAAATAGCAAATGATTGCGGAATATCCAAAGGTGCTTTTTATATATATTTTAAGTCGAAGGATACATTATTATTTGCTATCCTCGATTATTATTACAAGGAATTAGTAGAGCTATTTGACAGCATCAAACATAAAGACATTACAGCAAAGGATAAGCTGGTTGAACAAACATCAGCCTTTTTTGTACATGCTTTAAAACATAAAGATTTCATTATCATGCAAACACGCGAGCAAGCAATTCCGCTAAATGATTCCATTAAGCAATTAATAATCCAAATGCAGACAGATATTAGAGAATTTTCTTTAGATTACTTACTTGAATTATACGGAGAAAAAACAAGTCGCTTTCACTTGGATTTACAAATCATGTATGAAGGACTGTTGCAGTCATTTTTGAGGCTTCTGCTTCATGGACAGATTGACATGAGTGCAATGAATCTGTCTCAATATTTATGGAGAAGAATGGACTCAATCGTGGCTGGGATATCGGGCGAAACCCCTATCTTCACAGAAGCCAATATACACAAATTACTGCATAAGCCGAAAATCGATTTTATGGCAGCAAATACGGAAAAAGCAATCGATATCCTTAATCAAATCCGCAAAAAAGCCGAAGGATATTCAGATAAAGAATCAATTGAAATTACATTGGACGTACTGGAATCGGAAATTAAAACAGACTCCCCTCGTAATCCTATTATCCAAGGAATGCTTTCAAACCTTGCAGGACATGACGAGCTGCAAGAATCAATTGAGAAAATCAAAAGGCATTATTGCATTTCTCCCTTTACTAAGTGAACAGGCATTACAATAAAAATCTTTCATTTAATTATGAAAGATTTTTATTTCGTCCATAATGAAATATATACATTTTAAGATGGAGTGAAATATTTTGCCGAACACTGTACTCACCGCATTTCTACGTCTTCCGATCAGTATCAGAATTCTAACTATTGCAGTTTCCATTATCTTATTTTTCGGAATGGTTATTACGATAGTAGAGCCTGACAACTTCCCATCCTTTTTTGAAGGAGTATGGTGGGCAATTATCACAGCATCCACAGTCGGATATGGGGATTACACTCCTACTACAATAATAGGAAGAGTGACAGGCATGCTGCTTATTCTTACTGGAGCAGGTTTTTTATCAACGTACTTAGTGACATTGGCAACAGCAGCAGTAGCCAGACAAAATGCCTTTATGGAAGGAAAATCAGCTTATAAAGGACAGGATCACATTGTTATTATCGGATGGAATGAACGTTCTAAGGCGCTGATTCAATCCATCTCTAAGGATGGAAAAAAAGCTGTCATTACGCTTGTTGATGAATCGCTCTCTCAAAATCCAAGCCCTGAGTCGCTCCATTTTATTCAAGGGAACCCAAATATTGATGCAACACTTCTTCGCGCTAATATTTGGAAAGCTAGCAAAGTCATTATTACTGCTGACCAAAGTAAAGACGAAATGTATGCTGATATGAATTCCATTTTGACATTGCTCGCCATAAAAGGGTTAAACCCTGCAGTTCCTTGTATTATTGAAATTTTGACTGTAGAGCAAGTAACGAATGCACATCGCGCCGGTGCTGATGAAATTATTCAAACAAATCGACTGTCAAGCTTTGTCATGCACAGCAGTCTAAATTCACAAGATACAATGATTGCCTTCCTTGATTTGTTAGGGAATTTCAAAGATAAAAGATTACAAATTGTCCCACTTGGGGAATGGAAGAACGAGGAAAGGCTTGATTTCGCTGCCCTCAGTTCGTATCTTCTTCTTGATGACAAACTTTTATTAGGGGTAAAAAGAGGCAGTCAGTCTTATATTAAGCCAGGGGCATCCTTTATGGTGGAAGAAAAAGATGAGCTTATCCTGATAGCCGGATTTTAGTTTGCATGAAAAAACAGCGCTCTAAAAATTAGCGCTGTTATGCATGAAATTACTTCTTTAAGTATGTTTTGCATGCTTCCATACATTGCAAGCAAATTTCTGCACAATATTGGCAATGCTTATGATCATGCTTTTGGCATTCCTGGGCACATGCTTCACAAACCTTCAGGCAAAGCTCGGCTAGTTCTTTCGCATATGGAGATTGGCGGATAATTGCTTGTTCTAGGTTGGAACAAAACTCCATGCATTCCCGGTCTAAGCGAATACAATCTATCATCATATTTGATTCATCTTCAGCAAGACATTCATTCAAGCAGTGATTAGTTGCTATCATACATTCCTGTAATGCCCTTATTAATGTCTGATCCTGTTCTACTAACATTCATATCCCTCCTAAAACAATTATGAATTATAGTAGTTATTTATCCTTAATTCCCTTCCTAAAAACATGAAAATATAAAATGCTGGAAACGAAAAGGACAATCCTTTAAATGGATTGTCCTTTTCATGTGATTAATCTCTTATTTCAAACGGCTCTCAAGTTCTGCTTTTTTCTCTTCGAAGCCTGGTTTGCCAAGCAATGCGAACATATTAACTTTATATGCTTCAACACCTGGTTGGTCGAATGGGTTAACTCCAAGAAGGTATCCGCTGATTGCGCATGCTTTCTCGAAGAAGTACACTAAGTAACCGAAAGTGTATTCATCCATTTCAGGAATTGTAACGATTAGATTTGGCACACCGCCATCTGTATGTGCAAGAAGCGTACCTTCAAATGCCTTGTTATTCACAAAGTCAACAGTTTTACCTGCAAGGTAGTTCAAGCCATCAAGATCGTTTTCTGCTGCTTCAATCGTTAATTCATGACGAGGCTTGTCCACTTTAACAACTGTTTCAAAAATATCGCGGCGACCTTCTTGAACATATTGCCCTAATGAGTGCAAATCAGTTGAGAAGTTAGCGGAAGACGGATAAATACCTTTTTGGTCTTTTCCTTCACTTTCACCAAACAGCTGTTTCCACCACTCAGAGAAATATTGAAGTCCTGGCTCATAGTTGATAAGCATTTCAATTGTTTTGCCTTTATTGTAAAGAACATTACGTACTGCAGCATATTGGTATGCAGCATTTTCACTTAATTCTGAAGAGCTGAAGTCTTCGCGAGCAGCTGCTGCACCCTTCATCATTTTCTCAATATCTGCACCACTAACTGCGATTGGAAGCAAGCCCACCGCTGTAAGTACAGAATAGCGTCCGCCAACATCATCAGGAATAACAAACGTTTCAAAGCCTTCTTCAGTAGCAAGTGTTTTTAATGCACCGCGCGCTTTGTCAGTTGTTGCATAAATTCTTGATTTAGCTTCCTCTGCACCGTATTTCTCTTCCAATAGCTTGCGGAAAATACGGAATGCAATTGCTGGCTCTGTTGTTGTACCAGATTTAGAAATAACGTTAATAGAGAAATCCTTATCACCTAAGAAATCAATAACATCGCTCATATATGTAGAGCTGATGTCTTTTCCGATGAAGATGATTTGTGGAGTTTTTCTTTTATCCTTAGATAAAGCATTATGGAAGCTGTGGTTCAGCATTTCGATTGCTGCACGTGCTCCAAGATAAGAGCCACCAATTCCGATTACAAGCAGAACTTCAGAATCGTTTTGGATTTTTTGTGATGATTTTAAAATACGGGAAAATTCTTCTTTATCATAATCAACAGGAAGATCGATCCAGCCTAAGAAGTCGCTTCCTGCTCCCGTTTTTTCATGTAAGGAATGATGAGCAACTTTAACCGCATCAGATAAGTATGTAATTTCATGTTCTCCAAAAAAGCTTAATGCCTTTGAGTAATCAAAACGAACGTGTGTCATAAATGATCCTCCATTATATTTATTTTTGTATCCTCTTTCACTTTATACAATGTGTCCAAACTAATCAAGAATGAGATTGTTTTGGAAGCGGATACAAACAGACTTTTTTTCCGATATTCATCTTTTAGTCACTATTACCTATTAGGTCCCAGCTTGATAAATTAGCTGGGACCCAATAGTATATTATGATCAATAGAAGCTAAGCACGTCTTACAAGGATGCTTTGTAAATAGCGCGAACGTCTTCTGCCTTCAATAAATTAAAGCGTCCGAATTCTCCTCTTGCCATTGCTCTGTCAACCATTAGCTCAAGCTTGCTGTCATCGATATCATAATCTGCAAGCGTTGATGGTGCACCGATGCTGTTCCAGAATTCTCTTAGCTTTTCGATGCCTTCCAATCCAGCTTCCTCATCTGTTTTACCTTCTGGGTCCACTCCAAACACTCTTACAGCAAGCTGTTTGAATCTTGAAGGCTTCACATTCAAGTTATGCTTCATCCAGTTAGGGAAAAGAATGGCAAGTCCTCCTCCGTGCGGAATATCATAAACAGCTGACACCGCATGCTCGATATTATGTGTTGCCCAATCTCCTTGGTAACCCATGTTAAGCATGCCGTTTAATGCCATTGTGCCGGAATATAGGATTGTTGAACGATATTCAAAATTCTCCAAGTCCTCAACAAGTTTAGGACCTGTTTCCATCACTGTTTTCAGCAAGGATTCACACATATAATCTTGGAATTGTGTGTTCTCTTCTAAATGGAAATAATGCTCAAGAACATGTGACATCATATCTACAATTCCATAAATCGTTTGGTTTTTTGGCACTGTATATGTATTCTCTGGATCAAGAATAGAGAAAACAGGGAATGTTAATGGGCTTCCCCAGCCATACTTTTCTTGTGTTTCCCAATTAGTAATAACAGAACCTGAGTTCATCTCAGAGCCTGTAGCAGCAAGTGTTAATACTGTTCCAAATGGCACTGCTTGTGTTGGTATTGCTTTTCTTGTCACAATATCCCATGGATCTCCATCATATTTAGCGCCGACAGAAATAGCTTTTGTACAATCAATAACACTTCCGCCGCCAACAGCTAAAATAAAATCAATTCCTTCTGTCTTGCAGATATCTACGCCTCTTTGAACAGTTGTTAAACGAGGGTTTGGCTCTACTCCTGACAGTTCAAAAACTTCTTTATTATTTTCTTTTAAGATGCCAACAACTTGGTCATAAAGGCCGCTGCGTTTAATGCTTCCTCCACCATAAACGAGAAGGATTTTATTTCCGTACGGAGCAAGTTGATCCGCGAGCTGCGATAATTGGCCCTTCCCAAAAATCAATTTTGTCGGGTTATAAAATGTGAAATTATTCATGCTCACTTTTCCTCCTATAATCAATATTAATGCTCCTTTTGTTCCTAAAATGAAGAAATCAGCAGGAGGACACTACTTATTATTTACTAAATTAATTCGAAAATCAAAAGAAATGAACTGACATTTGCCAAGTTACTTACCAAACATTATCTTACCCAAAAAAAAGAAAAAATGCAGAATAGCTAATGCATAAATGCAATTGCTTTGCAAAAGATAATAAGGAATCCAATACAAGGAGGAAATGAACATGAGTGGTATTCAAAGAACAGCATTAGTGTTGACGATTATAGGAGCAATAAATTGGGGACTAATTGGATTTTTTCAATTTGATTTAGTAGCAGCCATTTTCGGCGGGCAAGAATCTGCATTATCTAGAATCATCTATGGATTGGTTGGACTTGCAGGCTTAATCAATTTAGGACTCCTATTCAAGCCTAGTGCTGAAGTATCTCGTGAACCTGAACCAAGATCAATTAAATAACAAAAAAAGCAGAATGCGTGAGCATCCTGCTTTTTTTTATTATTTCTTAATTAAATCGCTACGGTTTGATTGATCAATCCACTCTTGCAATTTGTCTTTAAGTGTATTGAAGCCTTGGCTGCTGTCTGCATCAACAGTAACAGGAGCTGCTTGGCGCTTAGCGCGAGGTTTTTTTGTTTTTTCAGCATCTGCTGGAGCTGCTGGTGCTTCTTCAGTAGCACGGATAGATAATCCGATTTTTCCTGCATTTCCATCAACAGATAGAACTTTCACTTTAACTTCGTCGCCAACTTTAAGGAATTCATTGATATCCTTAACATAGCCATGTGTTACTTCTGAAATATGAACAAGCCCTTGTTGGTTTTCGTCTAGAGAAACGAAAGCGCCGTATGGCTGAATTCCAGTTACCTTTCCTGTTAATACACTTCCAACTTCGATTTTATCTGACATGAGAACACTCCTAGTATTTTATATATTAATTTTTCCTTTAATATGCATTATAAAATTATATCACAAAAGATACGTTAATACAAAAAGTATTTTTATATCGCTGTGTTTAATCAAGACATTTTAAGTTTTCACAAATATTACTTAATAAATGCTAGCAGAATGTTTCCAAACAAAAAAAGGACCGTTCTAATGAACGGACCATTATTGTCTGTATCTATCTGTAAAATCCTTCATTCTCTTCAAAGCTTCTTGCAGTTGTTCTAATGAGGATGCATAGGAGCAACGAATATGGCCTTCTCCACTCTCTCCGAAAACATTTCCTGGTACGACTGCTACTTTTTCTTCCATTAATAGCTTCTCTGCAAATTGCTCTGATGTTAAGCCTGTTGCTGTAATGTCAGGGAATGCATAGAACGCTCCGCCAGGAATATGGCAGCTTAAGCCCATATCGTTTAATGACTGCACAACAAGATTTCGTCTGCGGCGATAGCTTTTTCTCATGTCCTCGACATCATTGCTGCCAGATTTTAGTGCCTCAAGTCCTGCAAACTGTGCCATTGTAGGTGCACACATTAAACTGTATTGATGGATTTTAAGCATAGCCTGCGTTAATTCCTCTGGTGCACACACAAAGCCAAGCCTCCAACCAGTCATGGCAAATCCTTTAGAAAAACCGGAAATGAGCAATGTTCTGTCCCACATTTCGTTTATTGCAGCCATACTTGTGTATTCCTCGTCATAGCATAGCTCTGCATAAATCTCATCTGAAATTATCAGCAAATCATGCTTTTTAGCAACATTTGCGATTGCCTCTAATTCAGATGCAGACAAAAGAGAGCCTGTCGGATTGCTAGGCGAACAAATCATGATTGCTTTTGTTTTAGCTGTTATTACAGCTTCAAGCTGTTCAGGAAGAACCTTAAATTCATTTTCCTTTAATGTTTGGACAGGAACGGGGTTGCCTCCTGCCAAGGTAACGAGCGGTGCATAGGCAACAAAGCATGGCTCAAGCACAATAACTTCCTCATCTGGATTTAAGATTGCTCTTAAAGCAATATCAATTGCTTGACTTGCACCAACTGTAACAATAATTTCTGATTTAGGATTATACTCAACATGAAATCTTCTGTTCATATAAGAGGATATTTCCTCTCTCAGCTCCAGCATACCTGGATTTGCCGTATAGGAAGTATAGCCTTGCTCCAAGGAGAGGATGGCGGCTTCCCTTGCAGACCATGATGTTACAAAGTCTGGCTCCCCAACGCCAAGTGAGATGACTCCCTCCATGTTGGAAGCCAAATCAAAAAATCTCCTTATGCCCGAAGGCTTCATTTCCGCAACTTTGTCGGCAATATAGCTTTTTGTCTGATTCATCACGGTGACACCACTATCCTTTTATCATCATTATTCGGTTCAAAAATTGTCCCATCATGCTTGTATTGCTTAAGGATGAAATGAGTTGTCGTTGACAAGACTGAATCCAATGTGGACAGCTTTTCTGACACGAATCTAGCCACATCGTTCATTGATTTCCCTTCAATAATAACAGACAAATCGTATGTCCCTGACATTAAGTATAATGATTTCACTTCTTTAAAGCGGTAAATTCTTTGTGCAACCTCGTCAAATCCAACTCCACGCTTTGGTGTCACCTTAACATCGATCATTGCGGTAACGCCTTCATGCCCCTCCACTTTTGACCAGTCCACAATGCTTGTATAGCGGACAACTACTTTCATATCTTCCAATTTTGCTACAATTTCTTTAGTCGTCTGCAAATCTTCCTCAATCATTTTAGAGATATCTTCATCTGTAATACGGGCGTTTTTTTCTAAAATTTCTGCCACTTCAATTTCTTTTTCTGTCAACTTCATTTATATCCCTCCAAAATTTTGAGTGAAAAAATTTTCCCCAGATTAAAGGGCACAAGAACCGCTTTCCTTTGTAAGCAATAGCTTTGCTGAAATAGAAAGACAATTTTCCATCGGAATCGTTTCTTCGAAGGAAAACTCGTATATCTTCTGAATTTTTGCTGCAAGTTCCTCTACATTGTCAATTTTATGGACAGCATAGACACAATCTGCAATTTCGGTATCATAATTTCCCTTCCCGATTTTGAAGGGATCCCATTCATCCAAAAGCATTACAAGCTCTACGTTCACTTCTTGGTTATCCATACTTTCACCTTTATTCCTATTTTGCTGTCCATATTTTATCACAAAATATGTGCCGTTAACACGATAACAACCAAAATGGGCTAATTTTTTGCTGTGGATTTTAAGAACCAGCACAGACCAATTAGCCCCATTATTTACTTCATACATTTTATTGCAGAATCATTGACAAAATAGAAAACGAGGAATATTCTAAGATAAAGTTGCGTTAAGGAAACATTTTATCGTATAGGAAAAAACCAAAAGAAATCAGGTGAACAAATTGGAAAGAAGTAAACAGGCTTCTCATGTAGATTCTGTTTTAAATGGTCCTAAAGGAATTAAAAAGTTTCTGCCGTTTCTTGGTCCTGCCTTTATCGCTGCCATTGCCTATATTGATCCGGGTAATTTTGCTACAAATATCGCTGCAGGCTCCCAATACGGTTATTTATTATTATGGGTTATCTTGTTTTCTAATATTATGGCCTTAATCATTCAATCATTATCTGCAAAGTTAGGTATTGCTACAGGAAAAAACCTCGCCGAAGTAGCGAGAGAGGAATTCCCTAAACCCGTCAGCATCGGCTTATGGATTCAAGGTGAACTAGTCATTATCGCTACCGATTTAGCCGAATTCATTGGTGCTGCACTTGGTATTTATTTACTTTTCGGCATCCCAATGCTTGAATCCAGCATCATTGCTGCAATCGGCAGCTTTGCTATATTGGAGCTGCAAAGAAGAGGCTACCGCTCCCTTGAGGCTGGAATTACAGCGATGCTTTTTATCGTTGTCTTATCTTTTATTGCACAAATGTTTTTTGCTAAACCGGATTTACAGTCTGTCATGCATGGTTTATTTACACCACAGTTCAAGGGTACTGACAGTGTACTGCTTGCTGCAGGGATACTTGGGGCAACCGTTATGCCACATGCAATCTATTTACACTCTGCCTTAACTCAAAAGCGAATTGTCGGCAGAACGGATCAAGAAAAGAAAATGATCTTCCGTTTTGAGTTCTTTGATATCCTTATTGCCATGTTGATTGCAGGTTTTATCAATGCTGCTATGCTAATCGTTGCAAGTGCATTATTCCATGCAAATGGCTTTGTTGTTAATGATCTTGATGTTGCCTTCACGCATTTTGAGCAATTAGTTAGTCCGTTATCTGCCATATTGTTCGGTTTAGGACTTTTAATTGCAGGCTTATCCAGCTCTTCCGTTGGTACAATGTCTGGCGATGTGATTATGCAGGGCTTTATCAATTTCCGAATTCCGATTTATGTGAGAAGGCTGATTACCATTATTCCGCCGATCATCATCATTGCTTCAGGGGTTAACCCAACTTCAGCATTAGTATTAAGCCAGGTTATCCTGTCCTTTGGTATTGGTTTTGCTTTAATCCCACTAATTATGTTTACTAGCAGTAAACGAATTATGGGCAGTTTGCGAAATACAAGGATAATAACTGTTCTCTCTTGGATTATTGCGACAGTTATCGTGCTATTAAACTTATTCTTGCTTTACGATACTTTTTTCTAAGGATCACTACAAATACAAAAAAGCATGTGAACCAATTCAGTTCCATGCTTTTTTTGACTATTTTTTTATTTCTCCACATGAAACTCTGTTCCCAGAATCTCCAGCCGGCTGTGTCATTCCATCATCTGGTTGTTCTGTTATAACGATAGAAGTTCCCTTTGGTGTAAATAATGAATTTTTCGCATCTCGCAGTGTAACCTGCGGTGCCATTAACTCTGCCTTTACAGAACCATCTGCCTCAACAATAATATTGGGAAGGTCCCCAGCGTGAGCTCCTTTTGGGTGAAGCAAGCCATGCTCTTTGTCCTCAGGATTTAAGTGATTGCCAGCGCTCTGAAACTCAGGAGCCTCACATTTTCCTATTTCATGAATGTGAATACCATGCACTCCAGGTGTTAACCCCTTTAAATTCACCGTGAGCATCACTCCTGATGTTTGCTCCTCTATATTGATTGTACCTAAGGAATCACCGACATCATTAAACATTTCCACATCTACCTTAGATACATCTCCTGTCGCACAACCTGCAATAATAAGAAGTGCCGCTATCATAGGAATGATTTTTTTCATTTACGAACTCCTCCAATATCGATAATAGGAGTATTATTTGTAGAAATAATCAAATTATGCCGGTTCTTCTATTTCTAACATAACTAGTGGATATGGTACTATTTAAGAAAGATTGTACTAGGAGGCTTATGAAATGGATCTAGCAGTTGGTAATAAGGTTACCGCCATTTATAAAACAGGAAAATACATCGGTGAAATTACAGATATTCGCAGCAATAGCTATTTGGTTCGAGTATTAGCAGTGCTTAAGCACCCTATGCAAGGTGATTTACACAACCCAAAGCAGGCAGAGGGTGTCTTTTTTCATGAAAGGAAGGCACTTTCATTCAGAGAGCAAATGAACACGCCTAAGCCAATGGTAAAACTATATGAAGAGGAAATACCTGATTACAGGACATCACTTTTACAAGCTATCGATAAAATGCGATCAGAACTTACGGAGGATCATTCAGCATTTGCGGAAAAAAGCCTGAAAAATCTTGAAATACTTGAAACGGAGTATAACCGAGTATAATCTAAAAAAACAAAAAAAATAAAAGGGTGGCAACTAGTAAAACTTAGCTGTCAATCCTTTTTTTACGCAAATTTATTATAAAACTGGGATAAATCAATCAAATCACCGATTGTCGTCGTTTCTGTATTTCCTAAATACCTTTTGTCTTTTTCGACGAATTTAAAAATATCAAAGGTTGTAAGGGCATCATCCAAGGCTCGATGGTGTTTTCCTGTCCCTTCACTGCCATATTCCCGCACTGCTTTCCACAGCCCTGTCTGGTTTTGGTCTCCAAAAAACCTTTTGTACTCCATGGACAGATCAACTTCACTACAGAAATGAGGAAATGCCGCTCCTGCCATGCTGCAATTGTTTTTAAGCACCTTCATGTCCATATTGCCCCATGTTACCACAATATTTGAATAGCCACTGCCCATCTCCGTGATTTTTTCGAGCAAGCCCAAGAATGTAATTCCGTTATCGACTTGCTCCTGCGTAATATGTAAGAAGGACTTACATCGCTCTGAAAGAATGGGAAATTTATTAGGAGCCACATAGGCAGAAAAGGTTTCTCTTATCTTGTCATTTACGACAGCAACGATGCCGACTTCAATAATTTCCGGCTGAAACCCTTTATATTTAGTGTTTCTTTCTGGCATTGTAAATTCAAAGTCTATAAATAAATGCTGTTGCTGCTTCTCCATCTTTTCACCTTCTTTCTTCAGAATATCCGGTCGACTAAATTTTATAAAAGCCTTTTCTTCTATTATAACAGAATATTCACGAAGCTTTAAAATTTTCTATTTATTTTTTTATTAACTTAAATGATAATATTTTATCCCGTTTTTTTGCAAAATACTTCATGCATACATGCAAAAAATCCTTTATGCTTTTATTAACATCTTGATAATGAGGGAAAAGAAATGAGAAGAAAACTCGGAATTATCTTTACACTTTTAATGCTGCTTAGTTTAGTTGCTGTCCTTTATATGACAACAGCAGAAAAAAAGAAATATGTAAGCTTTCATCAATTTTTAGATGACAGTATTCCGCTGGCTTCCATGAAGCTTGCTCAGTCAAGCTATATAACCGATAATGACGGAAAAATCATTTCAGAAATCAACCCTTCTACAGGAATAAGAAAAATTGTGCCAAAAGAGGAAATTCCCCAATATGTGAGGGACTTGTTCATATTGTCTGAGGATCAACATTTTTATGACCATGTCGGGTTTGATCTTCCAGCTATCGGCAGAGCAATACTGACTAATGCAGAATCAGATTCAATTGAACAAGGCGGAAGCACCATCACACAACAGCTAGCAAGGAATATGTTTCAGTCCTACGACAAGACATACAACCGAAAACTGAAGGAACTGCTTTATGCCTACGAATTAGAAAGAAAATGGACAAAGGAAGAAATCCTGACACAATATATTAATGCTGTTTATTTTGCTAATAACATATATGGCCTAGAAGCAGCAGCAAATTATTATTTCAGCAGCAAGGCTAGCGACCTGTCAAAAGCAGAGCTTACTTTTTTGGCAAGCATACCTAACAACCCAACAATCTATGATCCAATTAAGCATTTTGAGCAAACGAAAAAAAGACAAGCTCGGTTGATTCAGTTAATGAAGAAGGAAGGTAAGATTTCCGCAAAGGAATCAGAGCAAATGTCCCAAGAAAAAATCACGCTCCGCCTTCAAAAGAAAACAGACCTTTATCCTGATTATGTCACATATGTAGAGGATGAATTAAGAGCACTTGTTTCCGTAAAAACAGGTTATGCAGAAAAAATAAAACATGCAGATGAACAGGAAACAGAGATACTTAGCAAAAAACTTGATGCAGAGGTCCAAAATGTTCTTGAGCAAGGGATTGTTATTCAAACGGGTTTAGATCGCAAGCTGCAGGCTAAAGCTGTCAATGCTGTTAAAAGCTCACTTAGCTCCATAGATGCAGATGGAGCTGCTGTTGTCATCAACCATAACAGCCATACAATCAGCGCACTTGCTGGCGGAAAAAAGTATCAAAAATACGAATTTAACCGAAGTTATCAGGCATATCGCCAGCCGGGATCTGCCATTAAGCCACTGCTTGTGTACGGACCTTATCTTCAGGAAACTGGCAAGAATATCTCGAGTCTTGTGAATGCAGACGATTTTTGTAAGGATGGCTATTGTCCGCAAAATTACAGTGGACGAGGATATGGCAATGTGACATTAGAGCAGGCTTTTATTCACTCCTATAATACGCCTGCTGTCAGGCTTGTTGATGAAATTGGGATAGAGACTGCATTTGGCTACTTAGCTCATTTTCCATTTAAGAAGGTAACAGAAAAGGATATTCATTTGTCCTCTGCAATCGGCGGATTCACGACAGGAATGTCACCATTAGAGTTAACGAATGCTTACACGGTTTTTGGTAACGACGGCAACTTCGAAAGCTCTCATGCTATTACCTCTGTTACAGATCTTGACGGTAAACTGCTATTTAAATGGGAAGAAAAAGAAGAAAAAGTTTGGAATTCAGACACAAACGACAAAATGAGAGCACTGCTCCAAAAAACAGTCACTGCCGGAACAGCCAAAAAGGCAAGCTTTCCATCTGCTTATCTCGGGGGCAAAACAGGTACTACTAATGATTATAAAGACTACTGGATGGTCGGATTATCCAAGGATATCACCGTCGGCGTCTGGGTAGGAAATGATACACCAACAAACCTGAAGAGCATTGAAAGCAAAGCACCTCATTTGTCCATTTGGAAAAAGATAATGATGCCATAAAAATCCTTTGTTCCTGGACATTTGGGTATTAGAATTAGAACGTAGAAAGGCTTCGGCGCTAAAAGCACCGAAGCCTTTCTGTTCTCACCCCGTGAAAAAATCTCCTACATTTCAGTGTATCCATCTTAAATGGGCAGGCTTCCAATAATAGCATTGTAAAGCTTGATACATAACAAAATGAATCCGGTTATCATGACTGCCCATGTCAATACTTGAAAAAAGATATAAAATACAATGCCACTAAAACTGAGGCTACTGCTCGCTGAATTAACAAAATAGACGAAATAAACAAGCGTTGTCACAACAAAAATTCCAATCAAAAGTGCATAGCTGTAAACACCAAAAAGAGACAGAATGCTTCCGCAAAAATAAATTAGGCTTCCTTTCCTTGTTTTGATCAAGCTTTCACCTTTTGAATCAATGGAAAAAAATAATAACGATAATCCATTCAAAGTATCTGCAATAAGTTTCAGTGCAGATAAGGCCATAAAAATAAAAACACAAAAAAACAGCAATAGTGCGAGCCTTATCCCTGTTTCTGAAAAAAACTCCAGCAGGCCTTCATACATGCCCAGCCTCTTAAAAACATCAATAATACTTGATTGAATACGGATAGCAAATGATAAACTAAAAAAACTTATTGAAAAAAGCGGAAAGTAACTTGTTAAATAAGTATTCATCTATTCCCTTTTTATCTCCTTATACTAAACATTATCTTAATCACACTGTGTTTATTGTAGTAAAAAAGTCATTATTGTGCAAAACTCTATAGAAAAACGATTGCCTCACTTCTATTTTTTTCCTAATAAAAACATTTATACCCCCTACTTTTTGGGAGAATCATGCCTCCGTGTTTCCATCAAAATGATTCAAACAACAGCAATTAAGCTTATTGTAATATGTACCAACAAATTACAAGGCTAACAACATACAAAGAAGAGCATATTATTATTGTCCAGTTAGGGACAAACTTGAACCGGGGTGAAACTAAATGGAAAATATTCGTGAAGGCTTAATTCCAACTGTTTTAGGTACTGCAGTAACAACAGCTGGTATTGTAATGAAACAAAATCGCAGAATCGATTCCATGATTTCTAATACTGTGTTTGGCTTTGGCTTGGCACATATTGTATTAGGAGCTATTGATTTAGTGGAGCACCGTAATAAGTAAAAATTCCAAGCATTAGTGCGAAATGTCGTTTTTTCGCCTAATGCTTTTTTATTTCTCCAAAGTGTAGAAAAGTGCTTAAATTGTTCATATGAAAAACAGGGGAAGAATACGATTAAATATCCACTACTTAAAAGTGATCGGAGTGAATATTATGTTTAGACAACATTCTCATCGCTGTTACCCCTTTTCACCAATACCTATTCACCCATATTTGTACTACCCATATCCATTTCGCCAGCTGCCAGAAGTAAAGCCAGACCAGTTTGTGAAGAGCGCTCAAAATAGCTTGATATTGCTAACAGATGCAAGGACTCTTATGACAAGATTTCAATCAAAGGATTATGCAAGACGGGTCATGCAAGCAGCACAATCCTCCAACACAAATGCTGTTAACGAATTACTGCGAACAAGCGGTATTTCACATCTCCCAAAGGTAAAATATAACCCTGACGGAATTACATTGGATTTTGATAATAAAAATGCCCCTCCTTGCTGTTATTTAACGTTAAAGCTGCGCTGGAGCGAGCTTTAAAAAAGAAAAAACCCCGCATACAAAGAATGCGGGAGATAACTTCTTAGTAATAAGGGTATGGTCCGTACGGGCCTGGGCCATAAGGAACTGGACCATAAGGGACTGGTGGCCCATAAAAATAAGGTCTTGGTCTTACTAAAGCTCCGCCTACTGCTCCACCAACTAATCCGCCTATTAAACCACCAACTAACGGTGCGCCAAAAAATATTCTCGAGTCATGAGGATGTCTATATCCATACATATGTTGCATTGCCTCCTCTTCTTGTGTTCTATTTATCCTTACTCTATTACATATGCATCTGTCCCTTTTTTGGACTGGGCACCAGCCTTACACAAGGAAATTCCCCTAAGTTATAGGCTTGGGGGGATTCATTATTTTAAGCACCTTTCACCCACTGCTTGTTTATACTATAAGGAAATCTTTAACTACAGGAGGATAATCATATAGATGAATGAGTTATTCGATCTTACAGGAAAGACGGCTATCGTTACAGGTGGTGGAAGAGGGTTAGGAAAGGAAATGGCAACATGCTTAGGAGAAGCTGGTGCCAATATTGTTATTTGTTCGAGAAAGCTTGAAAACTGCAGTGAAACAGTAGAATTTCTTAAAGCAAAGGGAATTCAAGCAATCGCACTTGCTTGTGATGTAGCAAATCAAAAGGAAATAGAAGAAGTAATTGAAAAAACCGAGGAACAGTTTGGCTCGATTGATATCCTTATTAATAATAGCGGAACTTCCTGGATAGCTCCTACATTAGATTATCCTGAGGATAAATGGGACAAAGTCATGGATGTTAATGTAAAGGGAGCTTTCTTATTTTCACAAGCTGCTGCCAAAAAAATGCTTGAGCAAAAGTCAGGAAAAATTATCAATATCTCCTCCGTAACTGCTTTATTCGGCACACACCCACTCTTTTTAGACGCCATTGCTTATAACACAAGCAAGGGTGCCATTATCACATTAACAAAAGAACTGGCAGTTAAGCTCGCTCCTTATAATATTCAAGTAAATGCAATTGCGCCTGGCTTTTTCCCAACAAAGATAACATCTGTCTTAGAGAAACACGAAAAACAGCTTTTGATGAAGATACCAGCACATAGAGCTGGTGATTCAAAAGACTTAAGAGGACTGACTCTTTTATTAGCAGGTTCTGGTTCTGACTATATTACTGGACAGACAATTGCCATAGATGGTGGCATGTCAACAATGCTTTAAGAGAAACTTAGCAACAAATAAAAAAAATAGTGAACAATGAAGAAAGGATGTTTTTTATGGGTCAGGTTACCTTAGATGTATATGATTTACTGAAGCGAGGAGGAACTTTTCTTCAATTCCAAATCAACAATATGATTCAAAATCAGCTCAATAATTATTCCTTAATTGAACTAGCTAAATCACAACCAAAAGCGCTTGCCAAAAAAATTAAAACAGTTCAAAAATATACAGAACAGACGGCTACCATTTTGAATTTCCCAACAAAAACGGATTTATCCAATGCTACACAGCTAATAATTCAATCAGAAGAAAAAATTGATAATATTGAGGACCAGATTTATCAAATGACAAGAATGCTGCAAGAAATGAAGGAGCTTGTTGAAAAGATTGCTTCTAGCGATGAAACAAATTCTGAACCGATTTCGCTAATTTTAAGTGAGGAAATCGCCAAACAAGAGGAAGAAATAGCGTCCCTTCAACAAGGAATGCTGGATGTTAAACAGAAAATGGCCGAGCAAAAAGAACAGTTTTATTTGACAGAAGCATCCTCTGATGACCCGTATAAGGTGAATTAATTATGGTAATTAAACGATTTTCCCAATTTTTCGGGGCACTTACGGAGGAAGATATACCAGTCGGCCTCTCCGAAAAGTACCCTATTTGGAAGAAAAACAAAACAACCCTTTGGTATTATCCAGCTTCGCAAAAAAAATTCAAAGAACCCATTTTCCTTATTTATTCTATTGTTAATAAGGCATATATTTTAGACTTGGCTCCATCAATCAGCTTGATTGAGTCCTTTACAAATGCAGGATATGACACCTATTTAATTGACTTTGGCATTCCTGGCTTTGAAGATCGCGACACCTCAATTGATGACTATATTATAAAATATATTGATAAAGGCTACCAGCGCGCACTGCGCCATGCCGGCACAGATGAAATGACGGTCATTGGCTTTTGCCTCGGTGGAACAATTGCAGCTGTTTTTGCTGCAGTTACGAAGGAGAAAATAAAAAACCTTATATTAGCTGTATCACCAATTGATTTTTCTAGTTTCCCTATGTATGATAAATGGCTTACAGCACTCCGTAACGGCGAAATAGAAATGGAAGAATTTACCGATGCCATTTCCATGGTTCCGCCAGACTTTATTAAATATGGAACTAGAATGATTGCTGCACCTGTGTCCTACAGCCACTATTTGGCATTGCTGCACAGAGTCGGTGACCCAAAATACCGTGAGAAATGGCTAAGGATGAATAAATGGACCCTTGATCATATCCCGCTTCCAGGCAAGGCTTTCAAGCAGCTTATGAATGACTATATTCGTGATAACAAAATCGTGGAAGGCGGCTTGGAAATTAACGGAGAGCCTGTCGACTTTAAAAATATTACTTGTAACCTGCTTGTTTTTTCCACTAAATATGATCCACTTGTCCCAAGCACCCTATGTGAGCCCATCATGGACGTCGTTGGCAGTGAGGATAAGACATTCGTTTTGTTTGAAGGTGGTCATGCATCGTTAGTTGCTAACAAAAACATGCCTTATCCAATGGAAGAATGGCTTTATAACCATTGCATTGAGATAGATGGAGCGGACTCTCATTAATCCCCCCTTGAATAAAAAGAAGCTGTGCCTTATGAGCACAGCTTCTTTTTTGTTTAATCTTCTTGGCCAAATCTTTCGACCAATAATGCTAACGTTCTTGTCATGACGCCTGTAGCACCCGCTTTTTGCAGCTCTGAATTTTTATTCGTATAGGATGTACCTGCAATATCCAAATGTACCCATGGTGTGCCTTCTGCAAATTCTCCAATGAAAGCACCCGCAACAATTGCATGTCCTTCTCTTCCGGGAGAATTATTTAAGTCTGCCACTGGACTATTTCTTACTCTTTTTTTATGGCTTTCAAAAATCGGCAATCTCCAGATAGGTTCTCCGGCTTCATACGATGCCTCAAGTACTTGTTCAAACAGCAATTCATCATTTGTCATTGCACCTGTCGTTTCCATCCCAAGTGCGACAATGACACCGCCTGTTAATGTCGCAACATCAACAAGATAGTTTGCGCCATGATGCTTCGCATAAGTAACAGCATCTGCCAGCACTAATCGGCCCTCAGCATCGGTGTTCAACACTTCAATTGTTTTTCCACTCATAGATGTAATGACATCATCCGGTTTAAAGGCAGATCCGCTTATCATATTGTCTGTTGAAGCAATAACAGCCACAACGTTCTGTTCTGGCTTAAGCTCTCCAACAATCTCCATTGCGCCAAGAACTGCTGCAGCACCGCCCATATCTGTCTTCATCCCAACAATGCCGTCCTTCGTCTTGATTGAATAGCCACCAGTGTCAAAGGTAATTCCTTTCCCGACAAGACCGATAACATCTGTCCATTCTTCTTTTCCTTGATATTTCAGAACAATCATCTTAGGAGGTTCTGTCGAGCCTTGGTTTACAGCAAGAATTGCTCCCATGCCAAGCTTAAGCATATCCTCTTTCTCCAGTATTTCGACTTCAAATCCATATTTTCCACCGAGCTTTTCTGCATATGCAGCCATATCCGTTGCAGTCAGCATATTACCTGGCAAATTGACAAGTGTTCTTGCCGAATTTGTTCCGTTTCCATATGTATAGCCTACATTTGCAGCAGCACGAACTTCTTCCTCATCTGTTTCACTGTATAGAATGATTTCCTCTATCTTTTTTTCTGGCTCATTTGATTTTTGCTTATAGCCTGTATATTCATATGTAGATAATGCAAATGCTTCTGCTAATGCATGTGCAGCATCAAGCGAGTCAAGGGCATCATTGCTGAAAGAGTTCAACAGAACAGCAGCTTGTTGATACTTCCATTTCGACAACTCTTGAAAAACAGCACCGTAAACTTCTTGCAAATCATGGAAGGATAACTCCTTTTGTTTTCCCAATCCTGCAAAAACGATTCTTTTGGCACCAATCTTACCAAACGTATGAACGATATGTATTTGTTTTTTCTTCGCGGAAAGATCGCTTTCCTTCAATAAATTTGTCAGCTCACCGTCAAAGGCTTCGTCCAATTCCGCTAATTGGCCTTCCAGTTTAATAGATTTCTCAAACAATCCGATTACTATACATTCTAATTTATCTGCAAAATTCCATTCTTGTTTTAATGTAAACATTACTTTTTAATTCCTCCATTCTTCTATTCCTTCTCTATTATAGCGGACCGTTAGATATTTCGTATAGCTAATTAGTTTTTCACTATCAGAAAATTGCTTTTTTTAAGTAGAACTTCATCATTTTGGTTATGTTATAATAGTAATAAAGTGATTTTCTTTCAATTAACACTATTTCCATAATTGCGGTCTTTTATTATAGTGATGACAAGTATTACTTAATGAAAAGATTAATTTGCTGCAATAAGGGTAATGTTTTATTTTATAGAAATACATAACCTTGAGGTGATTTTTTTGGAACTGCTTATTAACTTTCCTTTTTTAGCAAGTCTTGCAGCAATTTTCTTCGCTCAATTCGTAAAGGTTCCTATTACTTTTTTTGTTACAAAAAAAATTGATTGGTCGCTGCTAACAAGTACAGGAGGAATGCCTAGTTCTCATTCGGCTGCAGTAACGGCACTGGCCACAGGGGTAGCCATGGAAACTGGTGCTGATTCACCGATTTTCGCAGTTTCTGCTATTTTCGCAATCATCACTATGTTTGATGCAACAGGGGTAAGAAGGCAAGCTGGAGAACAAGCTATTGTTCTTAATCAACTTGTGAATGATTTCAATAAATTTGTGGAGGATGCAAAGGACTGGCAGCAAAAACCTGAGCAGCAGAAAAGAAAACAGCTGAAGGAGCTTCTTGGACATAAACCGATTGAAGTATTCTTTGGAGGTCTTACCGGAATTGCACTGACACTTCTACTTGATTTAATCTTCCGATAAAAAAAAGCTCCACAAGATTATCTTGTGGAGCCTTTTTTTATTTACTTTCAGCACTAGTATATTGCGAACGGAAAACCTGCATGGCCTTTGCTTCATTAAAGGCTGTTAAAGTATCCTCTGTCAATTTTCCTTTACCCATTTCAACTACGTATACGTCAACTGTTTTCTTGCCCCATTGGCTGTAGACATCATCGACTGTTTCATAATATAAGTCAAGCTTATTTCCTTTTATCGCAGAGCCAGTATCTGCTACTACCCCAAAACCATAGTCAGGAATAAAAAGCACTGTTCCAATCGGGAAAACACTTATGTCAGCAGCAATTGTGCTGTATAAATCTCGTTTTACTTTCACTCCAGAGTATGTAATGCCAAATGACGGATGATTAGGATTTTTTCCTGTCGATTCATAACCAGCTGTATAGCCAGTAGCCACAACTTGCCTTTTTTGGTATTGAGACCAATCTCTATCTTCAAGCAATGGCGGGTTTCCTTCCACCTCTGTGCTAGAAGATATTTGCGTCGTATCAGCAAAGGCTTCCTTCAAGTTTTTGAAACCAACGCCAATTTGTTTAAATGTATGGTTGAGATAGTTATCTTCTTTTGTTTCCTCATTATTTGATAGATGGAATGAACTTGCTTGTACGCCTGAAATGGATTGAAATGTTGTTAATAGTGCTGCAACGAAAAGGAAGGTCATTCCGACCCTTCTAAGAATTTTTTTATTTGTCATATAATTCAACTCCTCCAAAACTATTCATTTCCCAAAATAGAGACAATTATTCACAAATAGTTTAAAAGAGAAGCTTTTTTCCTAGTAAATTAACAAAAATTGTTATAAAAAAGCTGTTTTTTTCTGGAATAAAGCATATTTTTAGCGTTTATGCTGCTATTAAAGCTTGCAGCTTACTCGCATCGTTCCCTGCATATGCTCTATTTATAAGCATTTATTGGATGTTTTACATATTTTAAGAGAAGATATAAAATCAAAAAAGTGAGAAATAATATCAATTATGATATGATATTGATTAGAATTTTAACTTTATGTAGGAGGGTATCTTCATTGAAAGAGGACCAAACAATTTATGACATAACGGTTATTGGCGGTGGGCCAGTAGGGATGTTTACTGCGTTTTACGGAGGAATGAGACAAGCTACCGTAAAAATCATCGAAAGTCTTCCTCATTTAGGCGGACAGCTCACTGCACTTTATCCTGAAAAATATATATACGACATTGCCGGCTTCCCAAAAGTCCGTGCACAAGAGCTTGTTGATAACCTACAGGCACAAATGGATAAGTTTGAGCAGGCAATTGTATTAGAGCAATCTGTTCAAGACTTGGAAAAACAGGCTGACGGTGTGTTTAAATTAACTACAGACAAAGAAGTTCACTTCACTAAAACCGTGGTTATCACTGCTGGAAACGGTGCTTTTCAACCGCGCAAGCTTGAATTAGAGCAGGCAAAGAATTTTGAAGGCAAAAACCTGCATTACTTCATCAATGACCTAAATCATTTTGCAGGCAAAAAAGTAATGGTATTTGGCGGCGGGGATTCCGCGGTAGACTGGGCAATGATGCTTGAGCCTATTGCTGATACTGTATACCTTGCACACAGAAGAGATAAATTCCGTGCACACGAACACAGTGTGGAAAACTTGAAGAACTCAAGTGTGCAAATTAAAACTCCTTATATTCCTTCAGAGCTTATTGGAGAAGAAGCAATTAAACAAGTTGTGCTTGAAAATGTGCAAACACAGGAAAAAGAAGTGATTGATGTTGATGCAGTTATCGTCAACTACGGATTCGTTTCTTCACTTGGACCTATTAAACAGTGGGACTTGGCAATTGAAAAGAATTCTATTGTAGTTAACAGCAAGATGGAAACAAATATTCCAGGAATATATGCAGCTGGCGACATCTGCACATATGACGGCAAAGTTAAGCTGATTGCATCAGGCTTTGGCGAAGCACCAACTGCAGTAAACAACGCAAAATCATATCTTGATCCAAAAGCAAGAGTACAGCCGCTTCACAGTACATCTATGTTTAAGGATGAATAAGAAAAAGCCTTTTCCGAATTTCGGAAAAGGCTTTAAATATTTTAGCACTCTTCTGGAGTACCTGCATTTACTGCCGTGCGGAAGGACGAACCGCAACCGCAAGATGCAATTGCGTTTGGGTTGTCGATTGTGAAACCGCCGCCCATTAAGGATTGTTTGAAATCAATTTTTGTTCCTTTTAAGATGGCTGTATCGTTATTATCAACAATAACTTGTATGCCGTGCTGTTCTGTCAAGTAGTCATTATCTTCTTTTTCTGGTGCAAAGCCCATTCCATATGATAAACCGCTGCAGCCTCCACCTTTAATCGCTACTCTTAGGAAAGAGCCTTCTTCCTCATTTTCCTTCATCATTTCTTTTATTTGTAATGCTGCCGCTTCCGTTAAATGCAATACTTCTTCTGTCATGAATATATCCTCCATTTCGTTAGTGTAGCCTTTCTCTATATTATATACCTCAAAACACAACTACTCAACTTGTGCAACTCGCTAAAAACATACCAAATAATTGCAATACCTTTAATCGAAAGGTCATGTTTTTTAAAAAAAATACAAACCCTGAATAGGTATTTAATCTCAAAAACATGTATAATGATAGTATAATATAACTATTTTTTTCGAGAGGTATGAGAAAATGACGACCATTGGACCTCTTTATGACAAAAAGTGCATATGTCCTTTATGTACTGCCCATTTTACAACAAAAAAAATGCGCTCTAGATTCATTAAAGCGAAAGGCTTTGATTCTGACTTTTTTCCATTTTATGAAGAGCATAATCCAACATTGTATTATGTTAATGTTTGTCCACAATGCGGATTTGCCTATTCAGACGAAGCAGAAATTCGTTTAAAGGAAGCGGAAAAAGCCATTCTAATTAAAAATATCTCGAACAACTGGGTGCCGCAAAACTTCGGAGAAACTAGGACAATAGGTGACAGTATCAAAACGTACAAGCTTGCTGCCTATGCAGGTGTGTTGAGAAATGACAGACATATAGCGATTGCAGGGCTATACATACGACTGGCATGGCTTTATCGATTGCTGGAGGATAGAAATCAGGAAACACGCTTTATGCAGCTCGCTCTATCTGAATATGAACTTTCTTACTCTACTGGAGATTTTCTTGGTACACAAGTTTCTGAATTGAAAACGCTATACTTGGCTGGTGAGCTTTCCAGAAGAACACAAAAAATAGAGCAAGCTGTCAAATACTTTTCAAAGGTAATTGAACAGCAAAGCAGAACGGTTGAGACAAAAATTATCAGTCTAGCAAAAGATGGCTGGCATAAAATTCGAGAATTACAACAAGCATAAAAGGCAGGCGATTCACGCCTGCCTTTTATGCTTACTATATTTAAAACATCGGATTTTCTTCAATATGCTTGTACACATTTTCTACAAGCTCCTTAGATGTTTCACCTGTTACTATTTCTCCATCTACCAATGCGAATAATGCTTCTCCGCATTGTCCGCACATGCCTAAACAGCCATAATCTATAACATCCAGTTTATCATCCTGTTCTAGGAGCAGCTTTGCCTCCTCTGAACCGGATGCTAGATTGCTTAAACAAAATTCAATAATTGGTTTAAACAATGTAATCACCTCTTCAATAAAACATATACTAACTTTTTTTGTTTTATTTATCAAGCATTACTATGTTTCTTATTTCTTGTTCATTTAAGAATAAACTGCCTATTCCTCATAATATACTCTTAAAGAATGACAACTAAACTTCAAGCAAGCATGCCCTGTTACATGCAGCCCTTTGTTCAAATACAAACATAATACGTACTAATGGGGAGGTTATATGAAAAAACTAATTATTCTAGGCGGCGGCTATGGTGGTATGACGCTCCTGTCACGGCTGATTTCTAATCTACCATATAATATAATGGTCATCCTTATTGATAAAGCCCCTTACCATTTTTTGAAAACAGAATTCTATGCTCTTGCAGCAGGAACCGTCTCAGATGAGCATATTAGGGTCCCCTTTCCAAAGCATCCCCAAGTATCCATTCTAAATGCAGAAGTAGCCAGTATTGACAGATCAGTAAATGCAGTGAACCTAGTTAATGGAGAAAGTATGGAATATGATGATTTAGTTATCGGCTTAGGCTGTGAAGATAATTTTCATGGTATTACGGGAGCCGCTGAGTTTACACATAGCATTCAAACAAAAAGCAAAACACAAAAAACGTATACAGAGCTTAATAACTTGGCAGCAGGAGCAAAAGTGGCAATTATCGGCGGTGGGTTAAGTGGTGTAGAACTCGCTTCAGAATTAGCAGAAAATAGGCCAGACTTGAATATTACCTTGTTTGATCGAGGAAGCACCATTCTTTCCTCCTATCCGCCAAAGGTGAGCGCTTATGTTGAGAAGTGGTTTAAGGACCACCATGTAAAACTTCACAAAAACTCAAATATAACATTAATTGAAGAAAATACTGTATTTAATAAGGAAGACCCTCTCCCCTTTGATTGCATTGTATGGACTGCTGGCGTTATGCCAAGCAAAATTGTTGCTGACCTTACAGTAGAGAAGGACAAAAAGGGACGAATTATATTGACAAACCTTCATCACTTGCCTGCTGATGACAAGATATTTGTGGTTGGAGACTGTGCCAGCCTTAATCTGCCACCGAGTGCACAGCTAGCGGAAAAACAGGCGGAGCAAGTCGCAGCAGTTCTTATTGCCCGTTGGAAAGGAGCAAAGCCGCCCTCCTTACCCCCAATTAAATTAAAGGGAGTATTAGGCTCGCTTGGGAAAAAACACGGTTTTGGGTTTGTTGCTAACACTGCCTTAACTGGTCGAATCCCAAGAATTCTAAAGCATAGTATTTTATGGAAGAACAAAAATAAAAAAAAAAGCTAATACACTCTGTCTATAAAAAATGGACAAAATAATAATTATGCCGAGGCGAAAGACATTATTATTTTGGACTAAACTATACCTGAACTATTCCGTTAACTTCCAGCGCAATAGTTCAGGTTTTTTGCTGCTTTGGCACCCAAAATGAAGGGAATGTTCTCAACAATTCAACCTGGCCATACAAGCTATTTTCTTGACTCCTCCCCGCTTTAAATTACTGGGAGCTAAAATAGCCATACTTCTCAAATTCCTGATAGATACGCTTTAGTTTTGGATTTCCTTCACCAATTATTTCATTCTCAATTACTACAACTGGATAAAATAAATCCTCTTCAATGACTCTATGGCAAAATGCATTTTTTTCTTCATCGTAATTTGCTTGGAAAATATCATAATAATGAATTTTAAAGCTTTGATCAGGGAATTTTCTGCTTATGGCAGCCTGCAGCCACTCATACGTATCCTTTGAAGAAGGGAGATTTACACAGCTGGCACAGATTTGCTCCGCTCCGTATATGCTGACTTCGAGCTCTTTTTTCATTAATCTTCCTCTCTTTCCTGCTTGTTTTCTGCTTTGCAGTGTTGACATTTACGCTCTTTAAAGAGACAATGCAAAATGGAATTGATTGTTTAATGTTTTCGTGTTTCTAGAATAGATTTTTCTCTTTAATGTGATTATAATAAATTATAGGAAAGGAGTCGATATGAATGGCAGAATTAGAAATGAAAGAACAAGTACAGGAAGTATTAGATAAATTACGCCCATTCCTTCTAAGAGATGGTGGGGATTGTGAATTGGTAGATGTAGAAGACGGTATCGTTAAACTTCGTTTGCTAGGAGCTTGCGGAAGCTGCCCAAGTTCGACAATCACACTAAAAGCTGGTATTGAGCGTGCGCTTTTGGAAGAAGTTCCAGGCGTATATGAAGTGGAGCAAGTATTCTAATTATATTAACAGCTAAGAAATACAAAGGGCAGCCATCTCGGCTGCCCTTTTTATATACTCGTGTAGGATTTTCCTTTCACAACTGCACCTTCCTTGTCCATCTCAACAGGAAGAAGGCTCATGCCTGGCAGAAGCTTCTGCAATCCAGCTTTTACTGCCTCCGTTTTTCCCTTTTCAATGAAACAAAGAACTGTCGGACCTGCTCCGCTTAATGCGACACCATAAGCTCCTAAAAGAGGAGCCTCTTTTTCAATCAGCTCCAAGTGTGGCACAAGCTGCTTTCGGTACGGCTGATGGTATTTATCAAGAGACATCATCTTTCCTGCAAGTTTATCGTTACCTGTCAGCAATGCAGCAACAAGCAGGTTTGATACTGCCCCTGCTGCAACTGCTTCAGCAAAAGGCATCGCTGCTGGCAGAACATCCCTTGCTGCTTTCGTAAGAAGCTCTTCATTAGGAATAATCGCCAGCAGTTCCAGATCCACAGAATGGATTACCTCAACATCTGCCTCCTCACCAAGCTGACAGCCGACCACGAGTCCGCCAAAAATACTTGCTCCAACATTATCTGGATGGCCCTCCATATTAGTGGCAATAATGAATTTCTCCTCTTTAGTTAAACAGAGCTCACCTAATGCATCTGCAAGTTCGATTGCTGCGACAATTGCTGATGCACTAGAACCAAGCCCTCTTGCCAAAGGAATCTCACTCGCAACTGTTACTCTGCATGGTGGCAATTCCTTGTTGTATTGCTTTGCCACTTGTAAGGCTGTTGCAATGATGAAGTTGCTTTCGTCTGCAGGAAATGCCTTCAGCTCTTCTGAAAGAGGAATAACCTCCCATTTTTCTGCAGGAGAAGCTTGTAACTCCAAATAAAGGCTTAAAGACAAACCAATGCTGTCAAATCCCGGTCCTAGATTTGCTGTGCTTGCCGGAACCTTAATTTGGAGCATTTCGCTCTCCATCATATATGAACGACTCCCTTAATATGAGCTGCAACTGCTTTTTCATCATTTGGAAGAACGACCGGCTTAAGCGGACTTACATCAATTGCTGTGTTTGGATCTTTTAAGCCATTACCTGTCAAGACTGCTACTATCTTGCTTCCTTTAGCGATTTTTCCGCTTTGCAGATGCTTGTAAACTCCAGCGATCGATGCACATGAACCTGGTTCTGCAAACACACCTTCCTTCGCCGCAATCAAGCGATATGCTGCAATAATTTCTTCATCTGTCACTTCATCAATAATGCCTTCTGATTCCTGCTGGGCTTGTACAGCCAGCTTCCAGCTTGCAGGGTTACCGATACGAATAGCTGTTGCAATTGTTTCTGGATTTTCAAACACGCGGTTATGAACAATCGCAGCTGCGCCAGCTGCTTCAAATCCATGGATTTTTGGAAGTCCTGTTTGTTTTACTTCATTATATTCCTTAAAGCCTTTCCAGTATGCGCTGATATTGCCGGCATTTCCAACAGGGATTGCCAAAATATCAGGCGCGCTTCCAAGTTGGTCGCATACCTCAAATGCAGCTGTCTTTTGGCCTTCCAGTCTGTATGGATTAACAGAATTCACAAGAGCAACAGGCTCTGTTTCACTTATTTTGCGCACCATCTGCAACGCCTGATCAAAGTTCCCTTCAATAGAGATGATCTCTGCACCATACATAACAGCTTGCGCTAATTTACCCATCGCGATTTTCCCTTCCGGGATGACGACGATACAGCGCATGCCGGCACGTGTTGCATATGCAGCTGCGGCAGCGGATGTGTTACCTGTAGAAGCACAAATAACAGTGGAATTGCCTTCCTCCTTCGCCTTTGCGACAGCCATAACCATTCCTCTGTCCTTAAAGGAGCCAGTTGGATTCGTTCCCTCTGTTTTTACATACAGCTCTACTCCCCATTCTTGAGACAGGTGTTCTAGCTTTATTAAAGGCGTATTCCCCTCATTTAATGTCAATTTTGGTGTATTTTCGTTTACTGGTAAATATTCTTTATATTCTTCAAGCAGGCCATTCCATCTCATTACTTAGTTCCCCCTTCTACACGGTAAGAGCTTTTTACTGTTCGGACAGATGATAAGTCTCTTAATTGGATTAATATATTTTCATAGTTTAACAAGGATGCGTGGTGTGTAATTAAAACTATTTCTGCCATGCCCTTTTCCTTAACAGGCAATTGCAGTATTTTCTCAAAGCTAACACCATTTTCAGAAAATATGGATGTAATTTCAGCAAATACGCCAACTGCATCCTCTACTTGCAGACGAAGGAAGTATTTGGAGTACATTTCGTCTGGTTTCTTCAAGTTTTTCTTAAACTGCGGTGAAGTTGCCGTTTTCCCATTTACACCAAGTCTCATGTTCTTAAGAACATTAACCAAGTCAGAAACGACAGCTGTAGCTGTTGGCATACTGCCCGCGCCAGGACCGTAAAACATTGTTTCACCAACTGCCTCTCCATAAACATAAACAGCATTAAATTCATTATTGACTGCTGCCAGTGGATGGCTGTCAATTAAGAAGGCCGGCTGTACGCTCACTTCCACCTTTTCATCCTGTCGATGAGCAAAACCAATTAGCTTCATCGTATATCCAAGCTGCTTACCATATTGGATATCTTCCTCTGTCACCTTTGTAATTCCTTCTACCTTCACATCCTCAAGGCTGATATTCATGGAAAATCCTAAAGTTGCCAATATCGTCATTTTGCGTGCTGCATCTAAGCCTTCTACATCTGATGTCGGATCGCTTTCCGCAAATCCAAGCCTTTGCGCCTCTTCTAATACCTCTTCATATGCTTTGCCCTGCTTGGTCATTTTTGTAAGAATGAAATTCGTTGTGCCATTCACAATTCCCATCATTTTTGTAATGTGATCTGATGCAAGTCCATCTACAAGACCTCTAATGATAGGAATGCCACCTGCAACGCTGGCCTCGTAGAAAAGGTCACAGTTATTATCTGAAGCTACCTGCAAAAGCTTCGCACCGTGGACGGCCATCAAATCCTTGTTGGCTGTAACAACGTGTTTGCGATTTTCTAGAGCGTGAAGTAATTTTTTCTTTGTCTCTTCGACACCGCCCATTACTTCAATAATTACATCTATTTCTGGATCATTCAAAATTTCATCTGGATTTGTTGTTAACATGTCAGTTGCAATTGAAACATCCCGGTCTTTATCTATATTTTTCACAAGTATCTTTTTTACTTTTACTGGACAGCCAATCTGGTGCATGATTTTATCTTGATGGTTCTCAATAATTTTCACAACACCTGTACCTACAGTGCCCAGTCCAAGCAGTCCTATTGATATTGTCTCCACTTTGCCATTCCCCCTAAGATGTTCTCCATAAACATACAACTGTCTTCGTATAGTAGACATTATAGTGTTTGTTCTGTTTTTTTACAAGAGGTGAATTATATATTCTTTGAAAATTTATTCAACTCTTACTTTTGTCATTTTACTGTTTTTTCTATTATAAAGTAATTCACTAGAAAAAGGGCAACTATTTTGGAAAGGATTCCCGGCATCATTCATGGTGAATGATGCCGGGAAGTTGCTGATAATGGATGAGGAACTGCCTTGCTCAATAAAGCCAGCTTAATGTGGGGATTTTTGTCTTTTTCACAGGTGCTTCCACCATTTCATAGAAGACTCGCAGAAATTCCTCCGCATCCTTTGATTGGTTCAAATACTTCTTGAGTTGATCCTCTAAGAAATGCCTTTCTGCCTCGCTGGAACTGGAGTAATAATTTTCCACGCATTCCACGAAATGAAGGGGAAACAGCAGCCTTGCATAAATGAGCCTCCAGGAAAAGGAGCTCAATGGTGTAACACTTTGATAATCAGTAAAAAAACTCCTGACATCGCGGTGGTATGTCTTTATATTGATAAAATACCGTTCTCTTGTCCATTCTGCTAAATCCCTGCCACAATGGTCGAACACCCAATCAAACGGATTCTTCACATAGTATTCGCCATTCCATGTGGACTTCATAAATCGATTATGACAAACTGTCCCACTGTCTATCGGAGAGGTTTCGTCATCAAGCTCTGTATCAACAAGATATTGAATTGCATTTTCAGCAATCCCCATGTAGTAAGGAAATGCTTCAAGAAAAAGCTTATCGAATTCACTTTCGGGCTCCTGATACATCTTTGTGTTCCAATACGTCTCCATTTGATCGATTCGCTGCTCCCACATCCCTTTCCACTGTCCCATTCTGGAAATCTTCTGGACTCCAAACTGGACAGACCTGCCTCGATAATGAAATTTCCCAAGCTTTCTGCCCAATTGCTTTGACTGCAATGGCTGGAGGTGTTCATTCAGCAAAACACAGTATGCCTGCCCATCCACTTCCTCCCTTATATTCCCTTCCTTTGATTCTAAAAATGTGCTTACACGATGATCTCCTAAGCTTGTCATATGGTGCACAAGCTCCTGCAGCTCTTGAATTTCTTCTTCCTCTTTATTATCCACTGGTATTAAAGTGTATAAATTATCATCCTTTCTGCATGCTTCATAATGTCCAAACCGCAATTCGTCTGTTACCTCTACACCATAATGGCTGTATAAGATTTTCCGAATCATTCTATCCCTCCTCCGGGTAAATGCCCCATCAACAATGAGCCTATATGAAAATATATGTCAGTAGCTGACAATCTTGTATTTTTATTTAACAAAGACCATCCTTTAAAAAAATTTTCATGTTAAAATCACACATACCTTTATAGAAGTCCTACATATACTAAAGGATATACAGCAATTATCACAGCCTGCCTAAAATTAGCGTAAGCCACTACTGGCATGATAAAAACCACACTGTGTATACATAGTGAATACGAGAAAGAAAAGGTGATAATATGTCAGATACTACAGAAAAAACAGCTAGAAAATGGCTACATGAACGTGGAGTGACAATAGAAGATATTGCAGAACTGGTCTACTTATTGCAGGAAAAGTACCATGAGGATTTAGAAATGTCAGAGTGTATTCATAATGTGGAGCGAGTATTGTCAAAAAGAGAGGTTCAAAATGCTCTGCTAACAGGGATTCAGCTAGATGTGCTTGCAGAAAAGAAAATGCTCGAAGCACCACTTCAAGGCATTATTGAAAGTGATGAAAGTCTGTATGGCGTTGATGAAGTCCTTAGCTTTTCCATTGTGAATGTTTATGGCTCCATTGGCTTTACTAATTATGGATATGTAGACAAATTAAAACCAGGTATTCTAAAAAAGCTTAATGATAAATCATCAGGTAGCTGCCATACATTTTTAGATGATATTGTTGGTGCAATTGCTGCTGCGGCATCAAGCAGACTGGCACATAGTGTCAGAGGTGAAAAATAAACGAAACACAAAAGGAAGAGATGCAATGCAGGCATCTCTTCCTTTTGTGTTTTTCTATTCCCACTCTGACAGACTATTAACAGAATATGTCGGTTTATTCTCGTATGTCGCTAAATGCTCTAAAGTTGTTACACCAGAGTGAACTAGCAATGTATCCATACCCGCATTTAACCCAGCCATTATATCTGTATGATAATTATCGCCTACCATAATGGCATCTTCTTTTCCTATTCCAAGCAGCTTCAATGCCTGCTCCACAATAATTGCTTCCGGTTTCCCCATATTAAGAGGCGTAGTCTGGGTAGATACAGTAATAACAGAAGTAAGTGCCCCATTCCCTGGAAGTAGACCTCTTTCGGTCGGCAATGCTGTATCACCATTTGTAATAATGTATTTTGCTCCTGAACGGACTGCTAGACATGCCTGTGCCAGCTTTTCATAAGTGATTTGCTGGTCCATGCCTGCAACTACAAAATCAGCACCCTCACTATCAGTAATTATATGTATACCTTTTTCATGAAGAGCATAACGCAAGCCCTCTTCCCCAATCATATAAACACTTGCATCTTTGTTTTGTTCATAAATATAACCAGCCGCCGCCATAGCAGAGGTGAATACTTCTTCTTTTTTTGCAGGGATACCAAAATCCCGCAGCTTTTGAGCAACCTGCTCTGGTGTTTTTGTTGAATTATTCGTTACATATAAATATGGGATCTCAAGCTTGATTAAGCGTTTGACAAAAGCAGCAGCCTCTTCAATGACCTCTGTGCCTTTATACATCGTTCCATCAAGATCAATTAAGTAACCTTTATAGTTTTTCATCAAATAAAGTCCTTTCTAGCATATGCGGCTTTAATTTTTGAAGGCAGTGACAGGGCCAAGCTCATCAATTAAGTATTTTTTCACAGATGTGGAAAATGATTCAACAGCAGGAAGCTCTTTTGCTACAGCCTCCCTCAACCAATCATGGTGAATGCTCGTATAATCATGCACAAGTGTTTTCCTTAAAACAAGCAGCTCTTTTATCGAACTCGCATCTGTAGGAATAAGCACCCGTTCATCTGTAAGTATATCCATAATATCCTCATAGCTACCCGGATCTCTCATAATGAATCCATCAATCATACTGTTACCAACATCAAGCATTGCTTCAATCATCATATGTGCAAGTCTTTCCAGTCCCAGTTTTTCCAGTGGACTATCAAAAGCTTCCGTCTCTTTAAAAAGCTGAACTAATTGCTGCAGATATTCCAATTGCTGCCCGATCTTATCACGATCCACAAAATACATTTGAATGCCTCCTCATTAGTTCCTTTGTATATGCATGTACAACTTTAAGCAAGTGTTTGCAGGTTATTACTTAAGCTTGTCGGCCGTGCATAAAAATATCCTTGTGCTAAATCCACCTTGTTTCTTGATAAGACAAGTGCCTCTTCCGCACTTTCAATCCCCTCTGCCACCACTACAGATCCTACCTCTTTTGCGATGAGCAGCAAGCCTTTAAGCATGGACTCCTTTACAGAGTTCTTATCAATATTCTGAATAACAGAACGGTCTATTTTAATAATATCAGGCATAATTTCACTGATGGAGTTTAAGCTTGCATACCCTGCACCTGTATCATCCACTGCCACTCGAAATCCTATTTGACGCAAAAGCTTCAAGTTAGAAATAAAGTATACCAGCCCTTCAATTGAATCTCGTTCTGTCACTTCAATTGTGATTCTGCTTGGGGAGATGCCTTTATATTTGTTCATGAGCTTCTTTAAGTCTTTTACAAAATGCTGGTTGCCTATTGTAGGCGGTGTAAAGTTAATAAAGATATCATACTTCCAAGTAGTCAATTTAATTTGTTCCAGCGTCTTTTCGAGCACAATCATTTCCAAATCATAGAGATGATTTGTTTGCCTCGCAACAGAAAATAATTGCAGCGGATTTTCCAGCGAAGTGCCGAGCGGTCCTCGTGTCAGCATTTCACATGCTTTAACTGCATTTGTCTCTACATCCATTATCGGCTGTGCCAATAAACGAATATCCTTATTTGCTACGATTTTACCTAAAGCAATCGTCATTTCATTGAATTCAGATTTAAAACCTTTTTGGGCCATAGCCAACGCCTGTTGGTAGGCAAGATAAATAGCATCCGGTAATATATCTATCTGTTTGTCAATAAACATATAGCCTGTACTTAAAATCGGTCTTACTAATAGCTGATTATGCTTTTCTTCTTCCTTCAGTTTTTCCAATATCAACTGAATGGTTGAGTCCATATTCGGGATATAATCCACCTTGTGATCAATGCTCAAAAATAGGGCAATTCCGTCTTGATGGTAATCGCGGACTGCAACAATCTGTTCTGAAGGCAGCTCTTTTGTGACAACAGATTGAAACGTCTTTTTCATTTCCTTCCAGACATCTTTCAGGACTGTCGTGTCCATCCCCCTTTTCATGATGGCCATGTTTTTAATGGAAAAGACAATTACTGCGACTTCATTGCCTTTCTGAAAGGATGCCTTCACGTTTTGCTGCACAGGATCCCGCAATATGAATTGGGGAGGATAATATTTTAATTTACTGGCAGGAAAGATGATTTTCCCCCAGCTCTTCAAGCTTTTTATTTTTTTAACATCAACATGGACCATCGCTTCATTTCCTCTCATACAGCAACCTGTAAGTAATAGCAAAAAGACAAAGTAAAAACGGCTTCCCATAGGCTAATACTTGCCCCGTCAGCTGGAAAGCGTTTCCCATCTGTATTAAGAAGCGGTGCTAAGTCCATCAGCACTCTTCTCGTATCAATGTTTTTTTATTTTCTTAACGACAAAATACGGGCAACCAAAATTGCAATATTCATATAAATATTCCGTCAACGTACTAATTTTCGTATCAAAGCTGGATTTCTGATTTTGGTCATCGAAAAACCCTCTAAGTCTGAGCTGTCCGTAGCCCCAATCCCCGACAATATAGTCGTACTTTGTTAGAATATCGCTGAATCTGCCTTTAAATGCCTCCTCATTAAAGCCTTCCTTTCGCTCTTCAATGAGTTCATAACAGTGATTATTAATGCAAACCAAAACCTTCACCCCACTTTTTTGAACTTCTTTCATCATATGTATACTTGTATGTCTATTATATGTACTCCTAAATAAGTCCTATTTAGACCCTGAGACCAACACCCAATTGGTACTATCTCTCACCATTTCATTATAACCTGATAACAGATAATTTACATAGTGCTGATAAGCAAAAACTGAAATAATTATTTACTAAATAACGGATAAAGGGTTTCTGCTGAATGAAAAACAACTTGATTATTAAGTAAAAAAATAGAGAGTAAACAGGGCTGCAATGCAGTCAACCTTGTTTACTCTCTATCGTTTATTACGCTTCTTTTTTCTGCGATCCAAGCATTTGGTTCTTCTTCGCTTCACTTACCTGTTCATCCGCATGGTAGGATGAGCGAACAAGCGGACCAGCTTCACAATGACTGAAGCCCTTGCTTAACGCAATTTTCTTAAATTCTTTAAATTCATCTGGATGATAATACTTTTGTACTTTAAGATGCTTAGCAGTTGGCTGTAAGTATTGACCTATAGTCATAATGTCAACATTGTTAGCTCTTAAGTCATCCATCGTTTGAATAATTTCTTCTTTTGTTTCCCCTAAACCTATCATCAAGCTTGATTTAGTCGGAATCTCTGGATACATTTCTTTTGCTCTTCTCAAAAATTCCAGAGATCTGTCATATTTAGCGCGTGCACGCACTCTTGGCGTCAAACGCTCCACTGTTTCAATATTATGGTTTAAAATATCAGGCTTTGCATCCATTAATTCACGTAAGTTTTCTTCCACTCCACCCATATCGGATGGAAGAACCTCAATGCTAGTGAATGGATTTTTTCTGCGGATTGCCCTAACTGTTTCAGCAAATACAGCGGCACCGCCATCCTTTAAATCATCTCTGGCAACAGCTGTGATAACCACATGCTTTAAGTTCATCGTAACAACTGAGTCTGCCACTCGTTCCGGCTCTTGCCAATCTAGTTCTGTCGGCATGCCAGTCTTAACTGCACAGAAGCGGCAAGCTCTTGTACAAGTATCACCTAATATCATGAAGGTGGCTGTTCTTCTGACAGCCCAGCATTCGTGAATATTTGGACATCTTGCTTCCTCACACACTGTATGCAGCTTTTTCTCTCTCATCATTTTTTTAAGGCCAGTGTAGTTTTCGTTCGTGTTAAGTTTAATTTTCAGCCATTCAGGTTTGCGTTGGTATTCATCTTTTCTTTCTGCCATTTACAATTCATCTCCTGGATTCATAATGAAACTCATTTCCTCAAATCTTCTTTTGCCAATTTCCAATTGCCTTGAAAAAAAGAAAACTGTATGTAGGGCAGGATGCTTTTCCTATTTGAAATTATAACACCGCTTAGAACTTAAAAAGGGCTATACTACAACACCTGCCTCAATGGTTTAGATGTATCTTATAACACAAAATATAGCCTTGCATTTGTTCCAATGTCACTTTAACATAACCAAAACACTGCTACAAGCTGTAGTTTTATTATTACCATTTATTGATATTCATTTATTTTGTTAATCCACACAAAATATAACGACTAGCTTTTAGGAAGGAGGTAAATTGATGCGAAAAATATTATTAGCCGTCCTGTTTGCATTCTTGGCACCTAATATTGTATCTCATGCTGCGGAAAGTAAATCCTCTGCAGATGATACATATTACAAAAGGATGGAATTATATGAAAAGATCGAGGCAGTAACACAACTTCCATGGTACTATATTGCTGCAGTTGACCAATATGAACGGAATATACGATCTTCACGAAAGGACCTTCCTAAAGCGGCTGGCTTAACAGGAATTTACTTCCCTAAAGAAAAATGGGCTGGCATCATAAATCCAGATAAAGATGATACAGATCCAAAAAGCATCGCTTTCTTTGGAGGATTCGGGATCGATGGAAATGGTGATGGAAAAGCCGATTCTTTAAGTGATGAGGATGTGCTTTTTACCTTTGCCAACTATATCTTGCGGTATGGTGTGGATGAAGATAATTTCCGGATTGGGCTTTGGGATTACTACAAGCGAGATAAAACAGTAAGTATCATTATGGGTAAAGCTGCCATATACAGGCATTTCGGCCGTCTTAATCTTGATGAGCATGCATTTCCTGTTCCGCTGCGGAGCAATCACAGCTATCGAAGCACATGGGGAGATGCGAGAGGCTGGGGAGGCAAACGAATTCATGAAGGTACTGATATCTTTGCCGATTACAGTGTTCCAGTAAGAGCCACTTCCTATGGAATTATCGAAATGAAGGGCTGGAATAGATATGGCGGATGGAGGATTGGTATTCGGGACATTAATAATAACTATCATTATTTTGCTCATTTAAGCGGTTTTGCAAAGGATGTGCATAATGGGATGATTGTTGAACCCGGAATGCTAATTGGTGGAGTTGGCTCCTCAGGCTATGGTCCTCCAGGAACTTCTGGTAAATTCCCGCCGCATTTACATTATGGAATGTATAAAGATAATGGCTTTACAGAATGGTCATATGATCCATACTCTCATTTGAAGCTGTGGGAAAGACAAGAAAAAATCAGGATGAAATCAAAAAAATAACGACACTGCTCATCCCAAATTTGGGGTGAGCAATATCATTATTTATTATCTGTCGGCAATTGGAGCGCAGGAACACTGCTGCTGCCACTCCCATTATAAAACTCAGGTACATCTCCCTCAAACCCTGCCATTGCTATAAGTATATCCTGTTTAACAGTCGTAAGCTTTGTAGCAAAGGGAATAATAATTTGTATGTCCACTTTTATTTCCACAAAAGCTTTTACCACTACATAGTTGATGCCCACATTTTCCATCTCTGTCTTTAAATCTGATTTCACACTGCCTACAACATTAAATTTTATAGGAACATCTGGACCGAGATTTCCAAGCAAAGCATTATTTGTTGCTTGGCCAATTGGAACATTATACACAATTCCTTTCCCCTGTGCCGTCAAGTTCTTATCTAATTCAATATCTGACAACTCGGCTCCAGCAGGTATTTCTCCCTTTTCCATTCTAGTGATGTTTTCCTGGACTAAGCTGGTAATTTCCTGCTGTTTTTTTACCACCTGTGCCGTATTAAATACAAAATTATTGCCATCTATCATTAGATTATTATCTTCCTCTTCCGTCTCATCCTTAAGTGCATCATTAATAACTAATGTTGCCAGTTTTTTTGTTTGTGATTGTGCATAATAGGAAAGTGTTGGCTTTAAGCCATTATTGATAATCCAAAAACTCAATAGGGTGGATAAGATAAAAAACACAGCTGTAATCAAAAGAACCTGCTGAAAAGTCAACGGTTTTTTCTTTGGCATCCTTTGCCGAAAATAAAATTTCCGCAAAAAAATATCCCTCCTTCCAAGCTAATGTATATGCTGAAAGAGGGACATGTAGAAGGCTAAACCTATTTGTTATGATTTGACTATATCTATTCAACTAGCCGATTGCTTCACATTCAACAATCATGATGGCAAGGTTTTCCTTAAGATCAAGGTCATAAGGGTTTATTTTTTCTCCGTCCCTTTCCATAATACGGACAACTGGACGTTCATTGAATCCTTTATTTTGTTTGGAAACAATGCCCTTTTCACCACTGCTTAATATCACACTCACACCGTTAGGATAAAGAATGATTGCATTTCGAAATGCTTCGACAATTTTCGCATCAAATAGTGTATCTATCCCTGTATAAAGAATCTCAAGGGCCTCATGCGGGAGCATGGCCTGCCTATATACACGATTAGAGGTAATGGCATCAAAAACATCTGCAACAGCGATTATCCTGCCGAAAAGATGAATCTCTTCCCCGTTAATTCCTCTTGGGTAACCAGATCCATTTAATCTTTCATGATGCTGATAAGCACAATGTGCCACAATTAAAGGCATATTATGGACCTTTCGCAGTATATCAAAGCCTGCATTTGCATGCTTTTTTATTTCAGTAAATTCTTCAAAGGTTAATTTCCCCGGTTTTAGCAGTATCTCCAAGGGAATATCCATCTTGCCGACATCATGCAGGATTGCTCCAAGTCCCAGGTCCTCCAGCTGTTTTCTAGGAAGCTTCAATTCTAAACCTAATGCTAAGGAATAAAGGGTAACATTCAAACTATGTGAGAAAATATAATTATCATAAAGAAATACATCGCTCATTATGGAAAATAGCTCCTGATGCCCTTTAAGCTCCTCGAGAACTTTTTCAATCAGCGCTTTAAAGGCAGGTGCTGATTTTTCCATAATAAAGGATCTGTCTGTGCTTTTAGAATTCTTAATCTCCTGGAAGCTTGCTTCGATTGTTTTCATTGCTTCTCTCTTCAACTTATCAGAGATGACGGAAACAGGAAAAATGTCGTCTGTCAATTTATCTTCTATGTATAAATAGGCAATACCAAGTTGCAGCAAACGCTGTATTAACTGCTTATCAAGCTTTACGCCACTGTTAACGAGAATATTGCCCCGCTCATTATGTATTGGTTTAGCTAATATTGCTCCTTCTGCAAGGTATTTTGTTCCAACTAATTTCATTCCATACTAGCTCCTAATTCAACATGATTTAAAAAAATGACAAATATTTTTTATGTGCGTTAATACTTAACATCATAAAAAGGAGGGAAAAGCTATTCCCATCCTTTTTCAGCCACACACTTGGCCAAGACTTGCTGCAAAAAAACGTTACACCATCTTTAATAAAGCATCTTTACCAATTATCCCTTTATGAATGCCGAGATTTTCAGCTTCATATGTTACTGATTCTAGTGGGGCTTCCAGCAGCTGTTCGATTGTCTTCACTCCAACGGCTCTCCCAGCAATCACTTTTCGATCTTTCAACTTTTCATTTAATAATCCTACATCCAACGCTCCACACATTATATATCCTTTATCATTCTTAACAACAAGCAGATTTGTTTTGGGCAACTGAACGCTTACAGCGATAAATGTCTGCTCCTCAATCACAATAGGATATACTTCTACCATGACAATCACCCCTCTCTTTTCCTTATATACTATTCAGTAAGGAAAAAGGCGTGTATTGGCAGATAGATAATTTTCGAAACCTATCAGGTCCTTTTTAAGGCTTCTGCCAATATATTCCTCATAAATTCAGGCAGAAAATATTGTTTTTCTGTTGCACGGTATATGGAAGGAAAAAAATCACCAAATGTAAACATGTCAGGGATAGCCACCGTGTATCTTGTTTTAGGATTAAGTTTTTGGCCATTTATCCGATAGGATGTAATTTGGCCTTCCACTTCGGTTTGAACTCCTTTAGAAATCATTTTACCCATTAATGTTCCTCGAAATCCGAGCCCTTTCACTGGAAGTGTCTCCCAAGATTCCCGCTTCATATCTGTAAGGACTTCCTTTAGCTCTGCCCCTGTCAATATAACCGTGCAAGGATTAATCGGATGTGGGCAAATACTTAATAAGTCATAAAAGCTTACCGATCCTTTGTTCAGATCATCAAGGATTAAGCCTTCATTAAGAATAGATACATCTGCATTGCACCATGTAAGGACAGCATCACATAATAGTTGTGCAATTTCTTGTTTAGGGAGTGGCTTATTTAAAGAGAGTACTTCCTCAGAAAGTGCTTTTTTTCCTTCCAAATATAGATTTTCAATATATTCCTCTTCGTTATTTGCTAAAGGAAGTTTATTTGTATCATACACTTCGGCCCTTTTATCCAAAACCTTTTTTGTCGCTGGGTCATATTGTATTTCAATATGTCCGGCGTATTGGCCGTATTTCCCTGCAGCAGCTAGCAAACTGTTTTTAATTAGCTTGCCTTGATGCAGAATATGGTGGGTGTGTGCCCCCAAAATAATATCAATCTCAGGAAAGATTTCAGCCATCTGCTCGTCGTCATTGATACCTAAATGTGACAATACGACAATGATATCTGTTTTGCCTTGCAGCAGGGCGAGCTGTTCTCTTAATGCTTGAAAAGGAACAGACAGCTTCCAGCCAAGCAGTTCATATAATGTATGGAAATAGGCAGTTAAACCGATGACACCAATCCGTGTACCTTGATCAGTAACATATATTTTATGAGGAATGCACCAATCTGGCCTTGCTCCATTGGCATAAAAAAGATTTGCGACAATGACATCATAGGTTGCATGATCATATAAATGATCCAGTGCATCAAAGGGAAGTGTAATACCCTCATTATTACCTATTGTGACCGCATCGAACTGCTCTGTCTCTAACAAAGATGCATTGCCTCTTCCCTGTGTAGCTTCCGTATATGGATGTGATAAATCCAAATGATCACCGATATCAAACAAGAAGACCGCATCGCCTGCATCTGTATGCCATTGTTTTCTTTTTCTGAAAAGCTCTGTAATTCTAGGCCAGTTTTCAAAATGACTGTGCAAATCATTAGTATGATATATATGGATGTTTTCCATTTAGTTCGCCTGCCTGTCGTAAATTGATTCTTGATCACAAAATTGCTAAAACAAATCCAACTGTCTTGGAGCAAGATTTTCGTATTCGATGCCTAGTATCTTCATTAACTGCATCGCATTATCTGCAGCGTCTCCTCCAGAATTATTGTTGAATAGAACATAGACATTTTTACACTGTTCGTGCAAACGTTTAATATTCTCTGCCCAATCCTCCAATTCCTTCTGATTATATCTGTAAAGATAACGAACCTCTCTCCAGTTTGGATTGTTTTTTTGTGTCCATCCATAATAATTTCTGCCATGAAAACGGATAAGAACCTTATCCTTTTGAACAGGCTCCAAAATCGCTGGAATGGAACCAGGCATTGCCTGTGGCTCATCACAAATACTGTGTATCCAGTTTTCTTTTTTCATAAATGAAAGTGTTTTTTCCTTAAATTGATTGTTAAACCATGATTGATGTCGAAATTCTAATGCACAAGGAATATCCTTCATCTTAGCCTTACATTCCCTCAAATAATCCACATTTGCTCTCGTACAATCAAACCATGGAGGAAACTGAAAAAGCACCATACTTAACTTATTTGCTGCTTCATATGGTGAGATAGATTCTAGGAACGCATCAAACATTTCTTCCTTTGTTGCGAATGGAAGCTCTCCCCTTTGATGACCTGTCATCCCCTGATATGCCTTAACGACAAATTGGAAAGAATCTGGCGTATTTCCTGTCCATCTTTCCGCATTCTTTACTGGTTGTATTGCATAAAAAGAGGAGTCCACTTCGACCGCTGGGAAGTAGCTTGCATATTCCTGCAGCTTATTTCGCGAAGAAACATGGGAACCATATAAAGTATCATGATCGCCCCAACCAGTTAAGCCTATATGAATCAAATGACCACCTCTATATAACATTATGGACGAAAACGGCAAAACTTCCTATACCTAATGGCCTATTAGCCGTTTTGTTTTTTTAATAATACCTTTTTAATATATTCAATATCAATATCTTAACATAACCGTCAGGAGGAACTTAATCTTTTATAAAAAAAATTCGTATCTATATTAGATACGAATTTTTTTGACATTAACCGATAGAACCTTCCATTTCAAACTTGATTAGGCGGTTCATCTCAACAGCATATTCCATTGGCAGCTCTTTAGTAAATGGCTCAATGAAGCCCATTACGATCATTTCAGTAGCTTCCTCTTCTGAAATACCTCTGCTCATCAAGTAGAATAATTGCTCTTCTGAAACTTTAGAAACCTTCGCCTCATGCTCAAGTGAAATATTATCGTTTAATATTTCATTGTAAGGGATAGTATCTGATGTAGATTTATTATCCATTATTAATGTGTCACACTCAATATTAGCACGTGCACCGTCTGCTTTACGGCCAAAGTGAACAATACCGCGGTACGTTACTTTCCCGCCTTGCTTCGAAATAGATTTCGAAACAATTGTAGAAGAAGTGTTTGGAGCTAAGTGAATCATTTTCGCACCAGCATCTTGGTGCTGACCTTTACCTGCAAGAGCGATAGACAATGTCATTCCTCTTGCGCCTTCACCTTTTAAGATAACAGCAGGATATTTCATCGTTAATTTACTTCCGATATTACCGTCAATCCATTCCATTGTAGCATTTGCATCACATACAGCTCTTTTTGTAACAAGGTTGTATACGTTGTTAGCCCAATTTTGAATTGTAGTATAGCGGCAATAAGCATCTTTTTTGATGATAATTTCAACTACTGCACTATGAAGGGAGTTTGTTGTATAAACAGGAGCTGTACAGCCCTCAACATAATGAACATGTGCCCCTTCATCAACGATGATCAATGTTCTTTCGAACTGACCCATATTTTCTGAGTTAATACGGAAGTACGCTTGTAGCGGCGTATCCACTTTGATTCCTTTTGGTACATAGATGAAGGAACCACCAGACCAAACTGCTGAGTTTAATGCAGCAAACTTGTTATCAGTAGGTGGGATTACAGTCGCCCAGTGCTCACGGAAAACATCTTCGTTTTCTTTTAATGCTGAGTCTGTGTCCTTGAAGACAATACCCATATTCTCCAAGTCTTCTTGCATATTGTGATAAACAACCTCAGATTCGTACTGAGCAGAAACACCTGCAAGATACTTTTGTTCCGCTTCTGGAATACCAAGCTTATCGAAAGTTTGCTTGATTTCTTCTGGTACTTCATCCCAAGAACGTTCTGTTTTTTCAGATGGTTTTACGTAGTAAGTGATTTCATCAAAGTTCAATGAAGCCAAATCTCCGCCCCATTGTGGCATTGGCATATTGTAAAAATGCTCAAGAGACTTTAAGCGGAAGTCAAGCATCCATTGCGGCTCTTCCTTCATTTTTGAAATTTCTTCGACGATTTCTTTCGTTAAACCACGCTTAGAACGAAAGATAGAAACGTCTTTGTCTGAGAATCCATATTTATAATCCCCAATATCGGGTGCTTTTTTTGCCATTTCGTTTTCCTCCATTCTATATGCAGCCTGCTTACCTTGGATAAGAAGAAAAGGGATCTTTAATTAGTTTAGACCCTCATTAAAGCCCTTTTCCATTGCCTTCCATGCTAGTGTTGCACATTTAATTCTCGCAGGGAATTTGCAAACACCTTGAAGTGCTTCAATATCCCCTAAATCTATATCTTCACTATAATCCTTGCCTTGCATCATATCAGAAAAGGTTTTTGATAGCCCGAATGCTTCCTCTACCTTTTTCCCTTTGATCGCCTGTGTCATCATGGATGCGGAAGACATACTGATGGAGCAGCCTTCCCCATCAAATTTTGCGTCTTTTACAATGCCATCCTCTACTTGCAATGTCAGCAGAATGCGGTCACCGCAGGTCGGATTATTCATGTTTACAGTCAGACTGCCTTCTAAAACCCCTTTATTGCGGGGATTTTTATAATGATCCATAATGACACTTCTGTAAAGTGTATCTAAATTATTAAAAGACATCGCTGAAATACTCCTTTGTTTTAACAATTCCGTCAACAAATTTATCAACATCATCTTCGGAATTATAGAGGTAGAAGCTTGCCCTCGCAGTTGCAGAAACGTTCAGCCATTTCATCAATGGCTGTGCACAGTGATGGCCTGCCCTCACAGCAATACCTTCAGCGTCAAGCACTGTTGCCACATCATGAGGATGAACATCCTCGATATTAAATGTGATAACACCAGCTCTGTTCTCGGCACTTTTCGGACCATAAATTGTCAGACCATCGACTGTAGACATTTTTTCCATCGCATATGCAGCAAGCTTATGCTCATGCTCTGTAATCGTATCTAGGCCAATCTCTTCTAAAAAGTCAATTGCTGCTCCTAGTCCAATTGCTCCGGCTATGATTGGTGTACCTGCTTCAAACCTCCATGGAAGCTCCTTCCATGTAGATTCATACAGTCCTACAAAATCAATCATCTCACCGCCGAATTCGATTGGTTCCATGTTCTCAAGCAACTGCTTTTTGCCATATAAAACACCGATCCCTGTTGGACCGCACATCTTATGACCAGAAAAGCCTAGGAAATCACAGTCAATATCCTGTACGTCTACCTTTAAGTGTGGAGCTGCCTGAGCAGCATCTACTACGAGCACTGCACCAGCTTTGTGGGCAATTGCACCAATTTCCTTTACAGGGTTAATAACACCAAGCACATTGGAAACATACGTCACAGATACAAGCTTCGTTGAGTCCGTGATCGTTTCCTCCACATCTGCCAAACTAATGGTGCCATCCGCTTGAAGAGGCAAGTACTTCAGAACAGCACCTGTTCTTTTTGCCACTTGCTGCCAAGGAATAATATTGCTGTGGTGCTCCATCGGAGAGATGACAATTTCGTCTCCCTCCTTTAGATTAGCCATCGCATAGCTTTGGGCAACTGTATTAAGTGCAGTCGTTGTACCTCTAGTAAAAATAATCTCTTCCGTAGAATTAGCATTGATAAAGTTTTTGACTTTTTCTCTTGCGCCTTCATAACCATCAGTAGCTCTTGTTCCAAGTGTATGAACACCACGATGGACATTAGAGTTGTATTCTCTATAGTACTTTTCCAATGCTTCAATAACTTGCACTGGCTTTTGTGACGTAGCAGCACTATCTAAATATACCAAAGGATGACCGTTGACTTCTTGATTCAGGATTGGGAAGTATGGACGAACATCTTTGATATTCATTATTTTACTTTCCTTTCGATTACCTCAACCAATTGCTTTTTAACCCCTTCAATTGGAAGCTGTTCCACTACAGGAGCCAAGAAGCCATGAATAACAAGTCTTTCTGCTTCATGCTTTGGAATACCGCGGCTCATCAAATAGTAAAGCTGAAGTGGATCTACTCTGCCGACAGATGCAGCATGTCCTGCTGTTACATCATCTTCGTCAATAAGAAGGATTGGGTTAGCATCTCCGCGTGCTTTTTCACTTAACATAAGTACGCGTGATTCTTGTTCAGCATTCGCTTTTGTAGCTCCATGCTCAATTTTACCAATACCATTGAAGATGGATGATGCGCTGTCCTTCATAACACCATGCTTCAAGATATAGCCTTCAGAAGCTTTCCCGAAGTGTACGACCTGTGTTGTGAAGTTTTGTTTTTGCTCTCCACGTCCAACAACAACAGATTTCGTATCACCAAATGAACCGTCGCCCATAAGGTTTGTTGTATTTTCACTGATTGTGTTGCCATCATTCATGAAGCCTAATGCCCATTCAATTTTAGCATCACGGTTAGCAACACCACGTCTGTTTACATATGTTGTAACACCAGCAGCCAAGTTGTCAACAGCACCATATTGTACTCTAGCATTTGCATTCGCTATAACCTCTGTAACAATGTTGAAAACTGCTTCCTTCGGTTCTGCAACAGACAGATAGTTTTCCACATAAACAACAGAGCTATTATCTTCTGCCACAACCAATACATGGTTAAACAAGTTTGTTTCCTCGTCATCATGAAGGAAGATTGATTGAATCGGCTCTTCTACTTCAACATTTTTCGGAATGTAAAGGAATACTCCACCATTCAGCAATGCTGCATGTAATGCTGTTAATTTGTGCTCATCAACCTTTACAGCATCCTTCATGAAATATTTTTGCAAAAGGTCGCCGTGCTCTCTTGCTGCTGTGAAAATGTCTGTGAAAATCACACCTTTTTCCTTTAGCTCGTTAGAAACAGCAATAAAAGTAGGGCGGTTGTTGCGTTGTATATAAAGAGTCTTATTGTTTTCCAGGTCGATCAATGCTTTTGCCTCTTCAGGCAAATCATTTACACTGTCGAAATCCTCACTGCTCACGATATGTTTATCTATTTGAGTGAAGTTCCAGTTCTTGATGTTTGTTTTGTCAGGCTTTGGCATTGGCAGGTCTTCAGCCAATTCTAATGCTTTCACACGCAAATCTGTTAACCAAGCTGGTTCACCCATATCTTTTGAAAAGGAAGTGATATATTCCTGATCAAATGGTAATTTAATTTCCGTTGTCATTGGTAGGGTCCTCCTAACTATTACGCTTCTTGTCCAACTGTTTCGTCTTCAATTCCAAGCTCTTGCTTAATCCAATCATAACCTTCTGCTTCAAGGCGTGCTGCTAGTTCTGGTCCGCCAGACTTAACAATGCGACCTTGCATCATGACATGGACGAAATCAGGTGTAATGTAGTTCAATAGTCTTTGGTAATGTGTAATAATTAGGCAACCGAAGTCTTCGCCGCGCATTTGGTTGATACCTTTAGAAACGACTTTCAATGCATCGATATCCAAACCAGAATCGATTTCATCTAAGATAGCAATTTTCGGCTCAAGCATCATCAATTGAAGAATCTCATTACGTTTCTTTTCACCGCCAGAGAAACCTTCATTCAAGTATCTTTGTGCCATATCTGGATCCATTTCCAAGAATTCCATGTTGCTGTCCATTTTACGGATAAATTTCATCAATGAAATTTCATTGCCTTCACCTAGTCTGCTGTTAAGTGCAGAACGCAAGAAGTCAGCATTTGTGACACCGCTGATTTCACTTGGGTATTGCATTGCCAAGAAAAGGCCAGCACGGGCACGCTCGTCTACTTCCATTTCCAATACATCCTCGTCATCAAGAGAAACACTTCCGCTTGTTACTTCATACTTAGGATGTCCCATGATTGCAGAAGAAAGAGTTGATTTACCAGTACCATTTGGTCCCATGATAGCATGGATTTCTCCGCCTTTAACTTCAAGGTTTAAACCCTTGATAATTTCTTTCTCATCAATTGCTACATGTAAGTCATTAATTACTAATTTAGATTGACCCATTATTTAATACCTCCACAGTAAAAGAAGTTTTGTTCACAAAATTGTCGAAACTTCATTATCAATTTATTATCATTCTAATCTTATAACAAATAAAATCTAATGGCAACCTTTGATGCCTTAAACTTATTTGTACGTTATACATAATAATAACAAATATTGTTTATTTTTAAAAATATCCCGATTATTTGATTTTCTTGTAGGATATTGGTGGAATTTCATACCAACCGGAAACGTTCTGCTTTTAGGCAAAAGACATTTTACTTCCTTATTATATATCTCTAAAAAATCACGAAGAAGGAGCCGGGAGATACACTCTAAACCCGGCTCCTTACTTTTGCATCTAAATTATTGCTGGATAGATGTAAATTCTGTCATTGCTTCTTGAACTAACGTAACAGCCTGACTCATTACAGCTCCACCACCAAAAGCGGCAGTGACACCGATTGCCTCAAGAATCTCCGCTTCTGTTGCTCCTTGGTCAATACAGCCTTTAACATGATAGATAATACAGTACTCATCTTGAGAATAAAGACTTATTCCAAGGGCGATAAGCTGCTTTTCCTTTTGAGATAAATGCCCTTCTTGAAAGCATTTTTCTGTATAAGCGTTAAATAATTCAGCAAGCTCAGGCATTTTTTTTGTAAAAGTCCCCATGCCTTCTTTATAGTTGTGAATCGCATTCCCAATTGAACCATGTGTTTGCATATCCATCAATAATTCCTCCATTTTTCAAAAAAATTAACTTATAAAAGTCATTTATACGGCATTATCACAGTATTGAATTGCAAACTTAGTATTGATATTTGCAGGCATTCTTATTCCTAAAAAAAAAACGCTCTAGGCAAAGGCCTAAAGCGTTTCGTTCGGGTATTATTCTGTTACAGGGATAACTGCACCTTTATATTCTTCTTTAATGAAATCTTGGATTTCTTTAGAATGAAGAACCTCAACAAGTGTTTTGATTTCTTCTTTGTTTTCGTCACCTTTGCGAACTGTGATGATGTTTGCATATGGAGACTCACTGCCTTCAATTTCAATAGAATCATCAACTGGGTTTAAGCCTGCATCTAATGCATAGTTAGCATTGATAACAACAGCATCACCTTCGTCGTTGTTATAGATTTGAGGCAATAGGGATGGCTCATAATCTGGTTTAAACTTGATATTCTTTGGGTTTTCAGCAATGTCATCAATTGTAGCATCTACTTTTTCAACGCCATCTTTAAGCTTGATTAAGCCGCCTTTTTCCAATAAAGAAAGTACACGTCCTTGTTCTGCTACTGAGTTAGAGAAAATAACTGTTGCACCATCTGGAAGATCGCTTAAGCTTTTGTATTTTTTAGAGTAAACAGCCATTGGTTCAATGTGAATGGCACCAGCATTTACAAAATCATAACCATTTTCTTTAATTTGTTGCTCAAGGTAAGGAATGTGTTGGAAATAGTTCGCATCCAATTCTTTAGATTCTAACGATTTATTCGGAAGGATATAGTCTTGGAATACTTTAATTTCTAAGTCAATGCCTTTTTCAGCTAAGATTGGTTTTGCTTTTTCTAAAATTTCAGCATGGGGAACATTTGATGCTCCAACAACCAATTTCTTTGTATCACTGCTGTCTGATGATGAATCTTCATCCTTAGAAGCACCGCAAGCAGCTAAAGCCAACAATAATGTTACAGCGAATAGTAAAGACAATAATTTCTTCATGCTAATTACCCCTCTTTTTTTTGTTTTTTATCATGGAATGATTTGTCTCACACAAGCTTGTGAAAGAAAATCATGATCATGCTATTATCTTTTGTCAATCTTCGATGTGATAAAGTCTCCAATAAATTGGATAATAAAAACGATAACAAGAACAATAATAGTTGCCATTAATGTGACATCAGATCTGTTGCGCTGGAAGCCTTCCAAATATGCTAGGTTTCCTAATCCTCCTGCCCCAATAACTCCTGCCATTGCTGTTGAACCAACAAGGGCGATTGCAGTAACGGTAATACCAGATACTAATGCTGGTAAAGATTCGGGTATTAGTACCTTAAGTATAATTGTCATCGGTTTTGCTCCCATGGACTTGGCTGCTTCAATTACGCCTTTGTCCACTTCTCTCAAACCAATTTCCACTAGTCTTGCATAAAACGGTGCTGCACCGATTATCAAGGCTGGTAATGCAGCTTCTGCACCAATCATGCTGCCGACAAGCAGCTTTGTGAATGGTATAAGCAGAACAATTAATATAATGAAAGGAATAGACCGGAAAATATTAACGATAGCACTGATGATCTTATTGATGACCACATTGCTCCACATATTCCCTTTTGCTGTTAGAAACAGCGTAATTCCTAATATTAAACCTAATACAAATGTGACAACAATGGAATAGCCTGTCATATAAAGTGTTTCTCCAGTAGCTGCCCACATTTTTTCCCAATCTACATTCGGAAATAATTGTGTCATCCTTCAATCACCTCCACGCTGATTTCTTGTGATTGAAGAAATTGAATTGCTTTGTCAACTTCTTCCCCTTTACCATCCAAATGGACATACAGTGTTCCGTATGAACCGTTTTGGGTTGGTGAAATCTTACCTTGAATGATGTTCACTGTTATATCAAATGAGCGAATCAACTGCGTAATAATCGGTTTTTCTGCACTTTCACCGACAAACCCAAGCATGATGATTTTGCCTGTTTTATAATTCGCAACTAGATGCTCAATCGTATCTTTCGCCTCATCAGGCTCAATAACTTGCTGTACAAACCTTTTTGTAATGTCTTGCTCCGGCTGTTTGAAAACATCAATTACAGGACCTGTTTCCACGACTCGGCCGCCTTCCATCACTGCAACGCGATGACAAATTTTGCGGATAACATGCATTTCATGTGTAATCAGAACAATAGTAAGCCCTAAGCGTTTATTGATGTCTACAAGCAAATCTAAAATAGCATCAGTCGTTTGTGGATCAAGAGCAGATGTTGCTTCATCACAAAGTAACACTTTAGGGTCGCTCGCTAGCGCTCTTGCAATACCGACACGCTGTTTTTGACCACCGCTTAGCTGTGATGGATAGGCATCTTCTCTTCCTTCAAGCCCAACAAGCTTGATTAGCTCAAGAACCTTCTTATCACGCTCCGCTTTACCAACACCAGCTATTTCAAGTGGAAAGCTAATATTTTGTTTAACCGTTCTTGACCACAGCAAATTAAAATGCTGGAAAATCATGCTGATTTCCTGACGTGCCTGTCTAAGCTTGCGCCCTTTTATTTTCGAAACCTCGTAGCCTGCTACAGAAACGGTTCCCTCTGAAGGAATTTCAAGACCATTGAGCATACGTATCAACGTACTTTTTCCTGCACCGCTGTATCCGATGACTCCAAAAATTTCGCCTTTATCTATCGTAAGGTTGACGCTGTCGACTGCTGTAACTTTACCTCGTTTAGAAGGATATATTTTTTTAACCTTTTGGATATTAATCATGACTAATCACCTACTTTACTGTCTTATCAAATGATCCTACTACTTATTATCGTAAGTATTGTTTTACGAATTAGTCCATTCCATACTTTTTGCCATAAAAAAAGCCTTCCCGCTTGTATAAAATGAGCAGAAAGGCATTATCATTCAACCTTCCTCTCATCTATCAAAGCAAACGCTTTGTGTGAATTGGCACCATGTCAAATTACGACGGTTGCCGGGCTTCATAGGGCACATCCCTCCACCTCTCTCGATAAGAGTATAGAATATATAGTTATAATAAGTACGTTGTTAAATTTGATAGTCGTAATGTACCATGTGTAAACAGGAAGTGTCAATCATTTTTTTTAAGTTCCCAATATAGTATTTTTTCTGAATTATTCATAAAATAGCTGTCATATTTTCTGACAATAATATAAACTAGGTTTTTTTCTGTATTCCCCATTATTACTGACAATAAAGAGTTATCATATAAACGAAATGAAAATTCCTACAATTCTAATAAATTATAGTAATATAAAAAAATACCCCTTTTTAATAAGAGGTATTTTTTTAGGAGCACCGCTTGCAAACTGCCGGTTCATTTACATTGACTAAATGAAGAATCGATTCTAACAGCAATAACTTTCTTAAGGAGGAATGTACTTCTACTGTCCGTTTCTTTTTCGCCTGGCGTAGGAGAACTTTTCCATGCAATACGTCCTGCAGCACTCCCCGTTCACCCTTCAAGCATATATTCTTTTCCTCTGTTGTTGTTAAAACAGAGAAGACACCATTCCTTAGCTCTAAGTAAAATGCCTTTCCCTCACAATCTAATTCTAGGATAAAAGCTTCTTTTCTTAATAGCGGCTTAATAACGTGATTTGTATTTAAGTTATTTACAAGCTGATCGAACATCTGCTGCATTTATCCACACCCTCTATATTTTCATATAGATAGGTATTCTGCCTGCTTGCTTGTATCCCTTTACGTTTAAGAAAATACTTTTTGACATGTTTCATCATTTCCCAGGAAATATGAATATTTCTGTCGAATGATAAAGAACTATATAGACATCTTTTCCAACAAATGCGGTACAGACTCAAAGCGGTATACTTTTTCTTTTAGGTCTCCATCATTAAAAATTAATAAACATGGAACACTTTCTATTTTGTACGCTTCTGCTAAGTCAGGCGCATAATTCAGATCCATTTTTCCTATAGAAAAGTCATTGTTCATTGTTTCCACAACAGTGAGCATTTTGCTTGCTACCATACAAGTGCCACACATCGGTGTGTATAAATAAAGGAAAAATTGTCCTTTATCTTTTAAGGCAGTCTGCAGCCCCTTTTCTGTCCATTCAACCATACCTAGTTCATCCTCATATCCAAAAATTTAGGGTGAATATCAATATTAGCCTGCAGCAAAACAGACGCAATATGCTGATCTGGTGCTGCTGCGACTTCACGATACATTTTATTAATAAAAATATGCTCTGCCTCAGGCAATTCCTTCCTGAACAGCTTTCTTATTTTCTCCCCGGATGTATCTGCATCCACGAGTATATATACATCCTTTTCAAATAAATCTTCAATAAGATCATCTAATTTCGCAATACCGATTGTTCCGTTTGTACAAATAATTCCCACTGGCTCTCTGACAATATCCTTTACTTTTCGCTTATCTGATGTACCTTCTACAATAATAATTTTATCCATTATATCACCTGATGAATATTATTTTTGCAGCATATTCTCCCCAGTTTGAGGAGGTTTTATTATGTAATACTTTAACATATTGCCTTTAGTAGTTAAAGTTATCGGCATTTATACACAAAGAAGCGCCGAAATGCAAATGCCGGCGCTTCATCTTAAATCAGTTTTCGTTTGTCATTTCTTCATATTGTTCAACTGTCATCAATTGCTCAACATCTGCAAGATTAGTTGGTTCAACAACAATCATCCAAGCTTTTTCATATGGAGATTCATTTACATATTCAGGATTATCACTTAGATCTTCGTTTACTTCTACTACTTTGCCGCTGATTGGTGCATATAGTTCAGAAACTGTTTTGACAGATTCTACACTGCCGAAAGGCTCGTCCGCTTTTACTTCATCTCCAACCTCTGGAAGTTCAACAAATACGATGTCTCCTAATTCTGATTGAGCAAAATGTGTAATCCCAACTCGTACATTTTCTCCTTCAACTTTTACCCATTCATGTTCTTCTGAATAGCGCAAATCTTTCGGTGTACTCAATGCTTATCCCTCCAAATAGATTAATATCCTTCAAGCGGCACTATTATGTCCAGCTTTGTTTAAAATCCTCTTCCTTAAACCCTAACGTAACCTTTTTTCCATCTGTAGTGAAAGGACGTTTAATCAGCATGCCATCAGAAGCAAGTATATCGAGAAGCTCTGAATCCGACATATCTTTCATCTTATCCTTCAAGCCAAGATCGCGATAACGCTGGCCGCTAGTATTAAAGAATTTCTTTAATTCTAAGCCGCTATGTTTATATAGGTCTTCAAGCGTAGAGCGTGAAGGAGGATTTTCCACGATATGTACTTCTTTGTAACCTACCCCATTTTCATCCAGCCATTTTTTTGCATTTCGGCAAGTGCTGCATTTTGGATACCAATAAAATGTAAGTTCCATACGATCACCTTACTTATGTATTTTTTAAATTTATAATTGAATATTATCATATATCAAGATAAATTCATAACATTCATTTTCTAAATATATTGATTAGAATATAAAGACATTATTGAAAACCTTCGAAAGACGAATAATTGATAATCTGGTTATACGTAACTCTTAACAAAAAAAAACAAGGAAAGAACCTGAATGACTATGCGAATTATTAAAATTACACATAATCATTCAGGTTGTAAGTAAAGCTTATTTTAGTAGCCTTAATTTATACAATATACTCATCTGCCGCAATCACTTTTTCAGCAGCTTCCCTTTTTAATGCAATCAATGGCTTTGGTAAAAATCTTGTATACTTTTTGAGCACTGATAGAGCAAGGCGCAAGTCATCTCCAGATTCCATGTATGCTAGTGTATCTTGGGCTTCGGTATTAATGATTTGAAATGCCTCCTGACAATAAATTTCTGTATATAACAGCTTTTGTTTTTCTTCTGAATTCGTTGTTGCAATTGCTTTTTCCGTACGCAGAATACATGATTCCATTGCAAACACATGGGATATGATTGTTGCAATGGAGCTGAGTGCCTCTTGCTGCTGCTCTATTTCCGTTGTATACTTTTTCGCTAATAAACCTAGTAGTATAAGCACTATCTTTTTGCCGTTTCTCACAAACAATTTTTCCTGAGAAAGGATGCTCCCATCAGGCTCACTCGGAATAAAGGTAATCATTTCGCGCTCAATAGCCTTTGCTGCAGCAAATAACGGGACATCACCCTTCATCGCTTTTCTTAAATAATTTCCTGGTACGGCCAATAGGTTAATTTCATTTGTGCCTTCGAAAATGCGGTTAATCCTTGAATCGCGATACATTCTTGAAATCGCGTAGTCCTCCATAAAGCCATTGCCTCCATGAAGCTGTAAACATTCATCGACTATCTTGTCTAATGCCTCAGATGAAAATATTTTATTCAAGCTGCATTCCATACTATATTCATTAACAAGTTTGGCAGGAATTTTCCAACCCTCTGTTCCCTCCAACGGGTCAAGGGCGTCTGATAATAATCCTGCTGTCCGATACACAGAGCTTTCGGATGCATACAGCAATGACGCCAATGTGGCTACTTTTGCTTTTGTCAGTGGAAATTCAGAAATTGGTGTTTGAAATTGCTTGCGATTTTTTATATATGGCACAGTCACCTTCAATGCTTCCTTGCTTGCGCCAATTGCTCCCATACCTAATTTAAACCTGCCCATATTTAAAACATTTAGGGCAATGAGATGTCCTTTCCCTTTTTCTCCAAGTAGGTTTTCTTTTGGTACAAGCACATTATCCAATATTACAGAACAAGTGGAGGAGCTTTTAATACCAAGTTTTTTCTCTTCCTTGCCGATTGATACACCTGGAAATTCACGTTCAACAATAAAGGCAGAATATTCCTTGCCATCGATCTTAGCATAAACAGTGAAAATATCTGCGATGCCGGCATTAGTAATCCACTGTTTTTGCCCCTTCAATATATAATGAGTTCCTTCGTCATTTAATGTTGCTGTTGTTTTTATCCCTAGTGCATCAGATCCTGCTGTAGGCTCTGTTAGGCAATAGGATGCAATCTTTTCTCCTGTAGCTAATGCAGGCAAGTACTTTTGCTTCTGCTCCACATTACCAAACAGGATGATTGGCAGTGAACCAATTCCGACATGTGCTCCATGTGTTATCGAAAAGCCTCCAGCGATGGACATTTTTTCAGAAATAATGGCAGAGCTTATTTTATCAAGCCCAGCTCCTCCAAACATTTCTGGCACATCAGCACTAAGCAGACCAAGTTCTCCTGCCTGCTTCATCAGCTCAAGCACCTTTTTAAAGTCGTGTTTTTCCATGCTGTCCAAATGAGGCATAACGGAATTACGTACGAAGTCATTTGTCATTTCTCCAATAAGCTCATGCTCCTCTGAAAAATCCTCTGGTGTGTATACATCTTTCCAGCTTGAATCTTCAAGCAAAAAACTTCCGCCTTTAATCATCATTTCTCCACTCCTTCATCTTCTGTCTATAATGGCAGGGGCTTACCCGCAGTTAACACATGCAACATTCTTTTTATCGTCTCTTTTTCCCTCAAAAGGTCAATAAACGCCTGTCTTTCCAATTTCAATAAATAATCTTCCTCCACTTCCGTATGGACCTCTACATCTCCGCCAGTTATAACGTATGCAAGCTTCTCTGCAATAACTTCACCATGTTTTGTTATTGCACCTTTGACTGCAAATTCTTTCACAAGACCCATTAGAAATTGATAGCCTTGTTTGCCTGCGACGGGTATTTTCGTTTCTGTTCTGGGCTCATAACCATTATCGAATATGTCAATTACGGCATATTTAGCCTCTTCCATAACATTCAGGCTGTTAAATGTTATCGTATCGCTGCTCTTTAGAAAGCTTGTTGCCTTGCCCTCTTCTGCTGATGTGGACACATTGCTCGTCAATATTGCTTGAAAGGCCTGCGCTGCTGCTGCAACAACATTTGGGTTTTCCTGCTCTGCCAGCACATTTAAGTACAGCTCCTTCGTTCCACCACCGCCTGGGATGAGTCCTGCACTCGTCTCGACTAGGCCAATATATGTTTCGATGGAGGCATGAATCTTCGCAGCTGCAAGACAGATTTCTGCACCGCCGCCTAATGTTTTACGATGGCTTGCTGCGACGACTGGTTTTTTGCAATACTTGATGCGCTTCAGAACATCTTGAAACTCCTTCACCACTACCTGTAGCTCGATATAATCCTTATTCTGTGCTTCAAGGAGCATCATCGCCAAATTTGCTCCTGCACTGAAGTTTTTGCCGCTGCTTCCTATCACAAGACCTTTCATTCTGTCCGTATTTTCCACAATATCCACTGCTTTGTTCAGCATCTTAATCATATCCATGCCGATGACATTATTTGGACTATGCATTTCAAAAAGGAGCACATCATCTTCCATGTCAACAATACTTGCCGCTTTATTTGAAGCAAGTATGCCGCCATTTTGCTTTTTATACTCTAATCGATATTGATCGCTCGTAAGCGGAATTGGTACATACTTGCCATTATGATAATAGAATTGTTTTCCATCTATCCTTTTATAAAAGCTAGTAAAGCCATCCTCGATCATTTGCTCAATCCATTCAGGCAGTTTCTGATTCTCCTGCTTCAGCTTTTCAAGTGATTCAGTCAGCCCTATTTCATCCCATGTTTCAAACGGTCCACTTTTCCAGTTAAACCCTGTCTTGATTGCTAAATCTATTTGAGAGATATTGTCTGCAATCTCTCTTGCGTGTTCACCAGAATAAAGCAAATATGGCATAACACTTTTCCATAAAAAGTTTCCTTCTGCACTGTTATTATAAATAAGCTCCTTCAGCTTTTTACGCTTCTCGCTTCTTTTTGGCTTTAGTTCTTCTTCTTCATATTGCATCGTGTGATAATTAAGGACTAGTACTTTTCCCTTTGTCTTCTTATAGAACCCTTGCTTTGTTTTCCTTCCTAACAGGTTTTCATTGAGCATTTCTAGCAGGAATGCTGGAATCTTATACTGCTCCTTTTCCAGATTATCCTTTGTTCGATTATGAACATTTTTAACAGTATGAAAAAATGTATCTAATCCAACCATATCTAACGTTTGGAAGGTAGCACTCTTTGTTCTGCCAATAAGTGGTCCTGTCAGCTGATCTACTTCACTGATTGTCATATCCATCTGGACCATAGCTTCCAATGAAGTAAGAAAAGCATGTGCGCCGATCCGGTTAGCAATAAAGTTAGGAGTATCCTTGGCTTCTACCACTACCCTTCCTAAGATGGTTTCAGCAAATGATTTCATAAAGGAAACAACTTCACTTGAGGTTTTGTTTGTAGGAATGAATTCAAGCAATGATATATATCGTGGCGGATTAAAGAAATGAGTACCTAAAAAATGGGCTTGAAAATCATCTGACAGCCCTTCTTTCATCTGTGTAATGGATATTCCTGATGTATTGCTGCTGATAATGGACCCCTGTCGTCTTACTTCATCTACTTTTTGAAACAGTGCCTTTTTCGCAGTTATTTCCTCTGTAATAACCTCAATAATCCAATCTGCTTCCTTCAACCTTTCCAAATCATCTTCGGTATTGCCTATTTCCAGCATTTTCATATGACTACCTGCAGTGAGCATGCTCGGCTTGCTTATTTTTATCCTTTGAAGCGCCTGTGCGGCAAACCTGTTGCGAACTTCTTTGTCAGAGAGGGTTAGGCCTTTTGATTGCTCCTCTTCCGAGAGGCTTGTGGGTATTTTATCAAGAAGCAATGTTGCAATACCCACATTTGCCAAATGTGCAGCAATAGCCGATCCCATGACCCCTGAACCAATAACAGCTGCTTTCTTTATACTGTACATTCCGTCTTCCTCCTTCTTTAATATACAAGTAAAAGCAAGGTTGAATGCCTTCTCTTTTACAATAAAAAACAATTATGAACTTCTCAATAAACATATGCGGATTTTAATCCCATTTGCCGAAAAGAAAAAGTTTAATCTTTAAAACCGTCTAAATAGGCAATCCTAAAAAGGTATGAGGGGGTGAGTATTATGGCCAAGATGAAAAAAAATCCTTCTAAAGGTGGAGTTAGTGCTGCAAGTGTAAAGGGAGATGCTGGACCGACAGTGGAAAGTGATGGCGGCGGCAAAAGGAATAGCCAAAACAACCAGTATAAAAAATAAGGATTGGCATTTTTTCATATTTTTTATTAGGAAATGGAGGTACATTAATGCAACAGCAATCAATTAACAATATGAACCAAAGCCAAGGAATAATGATGCAACCGCCTGTAATGGTTACAGTCAAAGACTCCTTGTATTTGACAGATATGCTTTCTTGGAATCTTCTCGCCATAAAAAAGGCTCATTTTTTTGCTCAAAATATTCAAGATGCCAATATTAAACGGCAAGCAGAAAAATGTGCTCAAATGCACCAGAAGCATTATGAGAAAATACTGGCTCACTTGAATGACACAAATCAAACTCAAACGTCAGGACTGCAGCAGCAGTGAACGGAGGTAAAGAATGAATCAGCAAAAAGTTCAAAATCCGGAAAAACAAGTAGCGAAAACTCCACAAATGAACGATAGAGATTTCATTAATGATCTACTGGCAACAGAAAAATACATGACTGCTTCTTATTCAACAGCCCTTAATGAAGCAAGCAATGAAGTACTGTATCAGGATTTGCTCAGCATCTTTACCGAAACACAAAACATGCAGAGAGAGCTGTATGATCTTATGTTTCGTGAAGGCTGGTATAAGCTCGAATCAGCAGATCAGCAAAAATTGCAGCAATCCTTTCAACAGTTTAAAGGGTATGAGTCACAGTTTCCTAACGGAAACGGCGGCTTGCAATAAATTTAAAAAAGCTAGTAGCAAGGACAACGGAATAGTTGTCCTCCTACTAGCATCATATGATTTATTTTGTTTTTTGTTTTTGAAAATCATTTAATTTTTTTATTTCACTAATCATGCCTACAATTTGCTGCTTTGCTTCAGGAAATTGGCCATTCCAATGCTTAACTAAACTTGGCATCGATTTTGCCATATGATTGTAAAGCATCCAAATCTCCACTTCCTTTTTTAGATGCTCCTGATCTGCCCCAAGCAACAGCTCTGTATATTTTGTCACTAATGAATCAAACTGTTCGAGAAATTCTTTATCCAAACTTGTATCCTCCTCTTTTTTCATTTGACATTAAGTTCATTATATTTTATTATAAATTTAAATCAATTGATAATGATTATCAATATTGATTAAACCGCACTAGTGGTCTCACCTATTATTTTTCCCCCTCATAAAAAAATAATAGACCCTGAGCCAGTACTAGAAAAAAAGATGTCCTAAGAAAAGGACATCTTTTTTGTTGCCAATTTTATTCATCACTTGAGAACATATACTTTTTATAATGGAAGCGGATGGAGAAGATAAGTCCAATTGCCAACATATTTCCAAGCAAGGAGCTTCCTCCATAGCTTATAAATGGCAATGGGATACCTGTTATCGGTAATACTCCAACAGTCATACCAATATTTTGGAATACATGGAAGGTAATCATACTAATAACACCAACACAAATACATGTGTAAAAGGAGTTTTTCGTTTCAAGTGCGACTTTGGTTATGTGATAGATCAGAAGGAAAAATAAACTTATGATAACACTCGCACCAATAAATCCAAATTCCTCTCCGACAACACTGAAGATAAAGTCTGTGTGATTTTCTGGCAGAACAACTTCACTTGTGCCAATCCCTTTTCCTGTCGTCTGTCCTGATCCTATCGCAAGTAAGGATTGTGTCAAATGATAACCAGTAGAGCTTTGATAGTTATATGGGTCTAACCATGAATAAATTCTTCCAAATTGGTATTCCTGCACACCTAAATATTTCTTCAGCCACTCTGGATGCCAAATTACCATATATAATACTCCAGTGGCTAGTGTTATTCCGCCGCCAAATATAGGAGTTATTATTTTCCAAGAGATACCTGATATAAAAATCATCCCGACCATTATGGCAATAAGTACAAGTGATGTACCTAAATCAGGCTGCTGCATAACAAGCAGCAATGGTACAAATGTAATCCCGCCGATTTTCAGCAGCAATAAGAAATCGCTCTGGGTAGTCTTTGAGATATGCTTTTCCTGATGGTCCACAATAATCTTAGATAAGGTTAAGATTAAAAAGACTTTAACAAACTCAGAAGGCTGTAAAGAGAAGCCGGGCAGTGTAAACCAGCTTTTCGCACCATTGATTTCACGAGCAATACTAGAAGGTGCGACAATTAACAGCAAAAGGAGCACAAGTCCAAATCCATATAAATACCAGGACAGTTTTTTTAGCTGATCTGAATCCAATTGCATAATTCCCGCTATAATTGCCGTTCCAATTACATAAAAGACAACTTGTTTAATGACAAAACTCGAATTGGCACTATAAATGGCAACAAGACTCGCCAAGCTTAACAGCATTAATATAAGTACAAGTGTAAAGTCTATTTTTGATGTATTCCTGTTTGGGGTCATTTCTCATTGCTCCTCGAATATGTGAAAACTTAAGTTAAATGGTAAAAAAAAGAGTAACCTACATAATAGTTTATACAATTCTTCATTATATTTGTAATTGCAGGAAATAACAACTTTCGACAAGGGATTTAATGAAATTTTAATGTAATCCTCCAGATTATTCCACTTTGTATTTTTAAAATTTAATGGAAGAAAAATCTTCATTCCGCTTGTAGATGTATAATATATCCTTCCTAGCTTAAGTCTCCCTTAAAATATCATGTTCCATCCATTGCAGGGAGGAATGGAGCTTCCTCGGCTTCGCCTGCGGGGTCTCATCCTTTCCTCTATTTCCCGCAGGAGTCGAGTAGGCTCCGCTCCATTCCACTATGGTTTTTGTTTTTTGCATAGACTAAAACACAAAAAAAACTGAACTATTAATCGATAATTCTGCAATCGATTAAATAGCTCAGTTTTAGCTTGGCCTTAACAACTTGTCCCAGCCTATTAATTTTGGTCTGGATAGTTACGCCCCATTCTTACTTATGATATATCTTTACTACTTCCACTAGGTCGTCTGCGATTTGTGCAAGGGATTGTGTGGATACTGTTATTTCTTCGATTGCTGCTAATTGTTCTTGGGAAGAAGCTGATACATTCATGGAATTTTGGCTGTTTTCTTTTGCAATGGTTGTGACTTGATCAACGGATCCGGCCACTTCAACAATACTGGCATTGATGTTTTTCGCTGCAGCGAGGATGTTTTTCATCTGATCACTCATATTCTCCATACTGCTAGAAATGACGTTGAATTTTTCCTTCGTATTGTTTGTTATATTTATGCCGTCTTTCACTTCATCTGTTACTCTTCTCATCGTTTTAACAGAGGTTAACGTATCTTTTTGAATTTCATTAACGAGTACTGCAATCTGTTTAGCTGATTGATTAGATTGTTCAGCAAGCTTTCTGACTTCCTCTGCAACAACAGCAAATCCTTTCCCAGCTTCTCCTGCTCTTGCTGCTTCAATAGCTGCATTAAGAGCCAACAGGTTAGTCTGATCAGCAATTTCTGTGATTACATTTAAGAATTGACCAATCTCTTGTGAGCGCTCCTGCAGAAGCTCAATTGTTTGGTTTGATTCTTTGACTGAATTTTGGATAAGACTCATTTGTTTAACAGTGCTTTCAACAACCTCTTGTCCTTCTTTCGCCTTAATAACTGTGTCATTCGATGCTTGAACCATCTCTTCTGTATTTTTGGCAATATCCATTATTTCACTATTTACTACAGAGACAGCGTCTGCGACACTTTCCATACCCTTTGTTTGTTCTTCAGAACCAACAGCAACACTTTGTATTGCCGAAGAAATCTGCTCTGATACATGACTTGTTTCTACTGTATTAGCTGTAAGTGTTTCTGCAGATGAATTAACTATTCCAGCAGTTTCATTTACTTTATCTACCATCGTTTTAATCGAATCTTTCATTAACACAAACTCGTCAGTTAATTGACCAATTTCATCATTTGATTTCTTTTGAAGGTCAATGTCAAGATTTCCTGTTCGAATCTCCTTCGTTGCGGCAAGCAGATTTTTAATTGGCTTGATAATAATTCTGCGTGTGAATAAAGACGCAATTAAGGTTGTAAACACGAGGTTGATGACCGTATTTATGACCATCCCTAATTCTGGTGCGAAGATTCCTGCATTCCTAAGCATATCATTCAATTGTATGGATATAGGCGTGCTTATCATTGTAGCTAAAACAATAATGAAAGCTATTTTTGTCCGTAAACTATGAAACAGATTTTTCTTTTTCATTTTAAACCGCCCTAACTTTTTATTTTATAGGATATAATACCTAATACTCATAGGTACAATATAGCATATATTTATTTTATCGGTCATCTCATTTGATTTATTTAGCTATTTATTAGAACTTTCTTACTAGTTAAACAAAAAAAAGGAGCATTATGTGCATGCACATAATGCTCAAAAGTGAGAGGAGGTTATGGGGTTACGGTATAAAGAAAAGCGCTGTAACTCTTTCGGAAAAGATGATACAAGCTATTCCTTATACTTATTAGATATGCTTTTTCAGAGGAAAAGTGAGGGCTTATCCTGTTTTATTCTAAAAAAGGGCAAGCCCCTAATAAAAAAAATGATGCATGTCCATATCTGTCTTCTAAAGAGAATGGTCTCGCCATATACTGTATGGGGTGAAAAGCTTGAATATTGTTGGTCGCTGTTAGGAGGGGCTTCACTTGGAAAAACTCAAAAAGCTGTCAAGTGTCCAGTTTTGTATGGTTTGGACGTTTATCAGCACACTTTTGTTCTATATCATAACAGATATTTCCGTGTATACGATTGCCGCTCTAATTGCTGGCATTGTGCTTTCCTTCATTAATTTGCTGGAGGATGAAGTTATTCATCAAAAAATACGTGGCGAATAAATTTATTTTAGAATGGATGTATAAAAATCAAAAAGGGAGACCACAATGATATTACAAAGTGTAATTCCCCCTTTTGTTAAAGAGATATTAGGCAATCATCCCCCCTAAGGATTTTTTAGCCGAATATCTCTTTTTTTTATTGAAGCAACTGCAGAAATCTTTTTGTTCTGTCTTCCTTCGGATTAGAGAAAAATTCTTCAGGAGTTGCCTTTTCTACGATATAGCCGCCATCCATAAATAAGACCTCGTCTGCTACTTCTCTGGCAAACTTCATCTCATGTGTAACAACAATCATCGTCATTCCTTCTCTTGCAAGATCCTTCATTACTTTCAATACTTCACCGACAAGCTCTGGGTCTAGTGCTGATGTTGGCTCATCAAAAAGCATTACTTCAGGCTCCATCGCAAGCGCTCGCGCAATACCAACACGCTGCTGCTGTCCTCCTGAAAGCTGATAAGGGTAAAAGTCGAGCTTATCTGCCAAGCCAACCTTAGCGAGAAGCTGTTCTGCCTTTTTCCGTGCCTTTTCCTTATCTTCTTTTTTGACAATGACTGGTCCCTCCATTACATTTTGTAATGCTGTCTTATGAGGGAACAGGTTATAGCCTTGGAATACCATACCTGTCAGCTTACGAAATTCTGTTACTTCTTTTTTGGAAACCCTCTGAGAGAAATCAATGCTTTTATTACTAATAGCAATCGTTCCCCCAGATGGTGTTTCAAGGAGGTTTAAACAGCGAAGCATTGTTGTTTTCCCTGAACCCGATGGTCCAATCACAACAATCACTTTCCCTTTTTCTACATCTAAACTAATGTCCTTTAAAACCTCCAGCTCTCCAAAGCTTTTGGATAAGCCTGTAATTTTAATCATTTGGCATCCTCCTTTCTGCAATTATGGTGTCTATTTAAGCAAATGCCTGCTGAAGCGATCCTCGAGCCTTTGCTGGACAATTGATAGCGGAAAACAAATCAGCCAATATAGCAAAGCCACTTCTGAATACAGCAGTAAAAACTCATAGTTAGTACTTGCAATCTCCTGCGCTTTTCGGAACATTTCCGTAACAAGGATAAGTGCCGCAAGGGAGGTATCCTTTATCAAGCTGATGAATGTGTTTGATAATGGCGGCAGTGAAACACGAGCTGCTTGTGGCAGAATAATTCTTTTTAAGTTCTGTCCGTATGTCATTCCAATAGAATAGCCTGCCTCCCATTGTCCCTTTGAAATGCTCGAAATCGATGCACGGACAATTTCTGATGCATATGCGCCGACATTCAAAGAAAATCCAATGATAGCTGCCGGAACTGGGTCTATTGTGAGATTCTCACTTAAATTAGGAAGACCGTAAAAGATAATAAAAAGTTGTACTAATAACGGTGTACCTCTAATAATGGACACATATACACGGGCAATGATTTGAAAAATCTTTACGCTAGATAAACGCGCAAGGGCGGTTAGCACCGCGAGCACAAGACCGATGATGAATGACACAATGGCTAAAGGCAACGAATACAAAAAGGCCCCCTTCAGCAAAGGCAGAAGGGAACTTGTTGCTATATCCGTATAACGTTGAAGCTGCTCAGGATCTGTAAAGATATTATTTAAGAACATCTTCCCCGAACCATTTCTCAGATATTTTTTTGTATGTGCCATCATCGATCATATCTGTAAGTGCTTTATTAACCTCAGTTACTAATGATTCGCTGTCTTTTCTAAACATTAAACCACTTTGTGCCACATCATCTGCTGTATCTGCAATAACGATATCTGCGTCAGGCTTTTGCTTTTTATAATCTAAGAAGGACAGTTTATCATTGACTGTTGCATCAACACGGCCAGAGTTCAGCAATTCAACCGCTTGGTTAAAGCCATCAATACCGACAAGTTCAGCACCGTAAGACTCTGCTGTTTTCGCATAGTTGCTTGTTAGTGACTGAGCTGATTTCTTGCCTTTAAGATCCTCAAAGCTTTTAATGTCTGAATCAGACTTTGTTACTAAAACTGCTGTAGAGGAGATATATGGATCAGAGAATAGATATTTCTCTTTTCTCTCATCATTGATACCTACTTGGTTTGCGATCATGTCAAAACGTTTTGCATCAAGCCCTGCAAAGATTGCATCCCATTGTGTTTCTTTAAATTCTACATCGACACCAAGACGCTTGCCTACTTCTTGGGCAATTTCAACGTCAAACCCTGTTAAATCACCTGTTTTTTCATCATGAAAAGTGAATGGAGCATATGTACCTTCTGTACCAACAACAATTTTTCCATCACTTTTTATTTTTTCGAGCAAATCCTTACTGCTGTTACCAGCATTTGAACTTGAATCGTCTTTATCTGCATTGCTGCCACAAGCAGCCAATGCTATTGTTAAACTTAATAATAAGCATAGCAGTAAACTGAATTTCTTCATGCGAAAAATCCTCCTAATTCCGATATGTCTTGTAAGACAAAAGTTATCATATTATATCGAGAAGTTATTTGTCAAAAGTTATTTACTTTCTTTCTATATTTTCACCAAAAGCTTTTCTGATAACCATCTTTTTAAAAAAAATAAAAATAAAAAAAACCATCATTGGATGGTTAGGGATAATATAGGTATAAGTGCTATTAATGTATTTAAAAGGAAGATGCTGGTTTTAAATAATAATGCTGCAGTTTCCCTTCATATATATGTTCCATTTTGTAATCATCCAGCAAATCATACGGTGTAACCAAGGATGGATGCTTATTCCCATATAAAGCTCCGCCTTCATGTAAAACAGAAGCGACAAATTGTGAACAGAAAAAAGCATTTTTGCGGGGAAAAGGTATATTAAATATAATAAAAAACAAACCAATTAAGTTGTAGCGATAGCAATGCTTTTCTTTTTCAATCTGATTAATAATGTCTTTCATCTTGTCATGCTGCTCTTTCGTAACACGTATGCTATAGATGGCACAGCATGCGTTTTTGAAGAATTCATCTCTAATATTTTCTTTAACAAATCCGCCAATAAACGGATTATTCGGCTTCTTTCGTCCAAAACTGTAAACTTCCACTAACTGGGAGTCAAAAGAAATAGAGGCATGGTTATGCGGTTTTTTTGTAAAAAGCTTAATGCATCTTGTGAACAAGGTGCCAGTATCACTTAGTATTAAATAAACAGTCTGCTCATCCATTCTTAACCTCCACCAAAAATACATTTTATTGTATAACGATTTAACAATGCAAAAGGTTTCCATTTATGAAAAAATAGTCCATTCACATTAGTGATTACTGTATAAGGATAAATTTCAGTATAGGAAGCTTTTCCCTCTTTTCATCATATAGACGTTTGCCGTTTTGGTGAACAAACTTTAGCATTATCTTTTCTCAGACTATAGGCTTAGAATTACTATGAAATATATACACTTATGGTTTTGGGTATGCCTTTAAAATTAGTTCGTTCCATTGCGCGGCGACCACTCGCTTTCCGCAGGCATAGATTGAGCATCCTCGCCTTCTAAATCGTCTCTGTTTCCCTTAATAATCGACTCCTCTGCTTCCCCCACTAAAATCTTACAGTTTTTCGGATAAATTATTGCTAGTAATTAAAATAAAAAACCGAGTTATGTCGAAATTCTCCTTTAAGAGAATTTCGAATCATAGCTCGGTTTTTTCTGCCAAATTTTAAGCTGTTACTTCTGAAAATTGGCTGTTATATAAGTCTGCGTAAAATCCATTTTGTTGCAGCAGCTCTTCATGGTTTCCTTGTTCGATAACTTGACCGTTTTTCATGACTAGGATGACATCTGCATCTTTAATGGTGGAAAGCCTATGTGCGATAACAAAGCTCGTGCGATTTTTCATAAGCTCTGCCATTGCCTCTTGTATTTGTGCTTCTGTCCTTGTGTCGACACTGCTTGTTGCTTCATCAAGAATTAGCAAAGCGGGATTTGCTAATAGTGCTCTGGCAATAGTAAGTAATTGCTTTTGGCCTTGAGATATATTAGAACCATCTTCGTTAATAACTGTTTCATAGCCATCAGGCAATGTTCGGATAAAGTGTTCGGCGTTTGCCAGCGCAGCTGCCTTGCTCACTTCCTCATCTGTTGCACCCTGCTTGCCATAAGCTATATTGTCCCGGATTGTTCCTTTGAATAACCAAGTATCCTGAAGCACCATGCCAAACATGCTGCGTAAATGACCTCGCTCCATTGTGGAAATATCGACATCGTCAATTTTAATAGAGCCTCGATTTAGATCATAAAACCGCATTAATAAGTTGATTAGGGTTGTTTTTCCGGCGCCAGTTGGTCCTACAATTGCTACTTTCTGTCCTGGCTTAATTTGAATGTTTAAATCTTTAATAAGCTCCTCATCCTCTTTATAGCTGAAATAAACAGAATCGAATTGTACGGCACCAGAGGGATGGTCAATGACATTCTGCTCATCCGAATTTTTCGCTTCCTCCTCTTCATCCAATAGATCAAACACCCTCTCAGCAGAGGCAATGGTTGATTGGATGACATTAGAGATATTGGAGAGCTGTTGAATCGGCTGCGAGAATTGTCTTGCATATTGGATGAAGGCTTGGACGTCTCCGACAGTAATTCTTCCTGCTGAAGCATAAATTGCCCCTATCACTACTACAAAAACATAGCCAATATTATTGATAAATTGCATCAATGGCATGATCAGACCTGATATAAATTGAGATTTCCAGCTTGATTCAAATAATTTATCATTAATGCCGTCAAATTTTTCAATTGCTTTCTTTTCATGACCAAATGCTTTTACGATTTGATGTCCTGTGAACATTTCCTCAATATGGCCATTCAATGCTCCTAATGTTGCCTGCTGACTTCTGAACTGAACCTGTGAGCGTTTGGCAATTTTCACTGTTGCAAAGATGCTCAAAGGAATGGTCAAAAAGCAAACTAATGCAAGAACAGGACTAATAGTAAGCATCATAATGATAACTCCGACAAATGTAATCACAGATGTAATTAATTGTGTGACACTTTGTTGCATCGTATTGTTGATATTATCAATATCATTAATAGCCCTACTTAATGTTTCACCATGTGGTGTTCTGTCAAAATACTTGAGCGGCAGTCTTTCCAGCTTTTCATGTACCTCTTGGCGCAGCTGAAATATTGTCTTCTGCGAAATATTGACCATAATAATCTGCTGTATATACATAAATAAGGAGCTAACAATGTAAAGAACAATAAGCCATAATAAGATTTGCCCAATTGCTTCAAAGTCAATGACAGCACCTGGTACACCGTTCATTTTAGCCATCAGCCCGTTAAAGATTTTATCAATTGCCTTAGCTAAAATCTTCGGGCTAAATATAGAAAAGACAGTGCTAAGAATCGCAGCTATAATAACAAATAATAGCTGCAGCTTATAGGCACCAAGGTATTTGGCAAGACGCTTCAGCGTGCCTTTTGCATCCCTTGCTTTTTGGACAGGCATATGGCGCGGTCCCCCGTGGCCCCTCGAAGGTATCGGTGAATTTTTGCTTTGGTGTTGTTCACTCATACTGTCTCCTCCACAACGCCTTGTGACTTCACAATTTCTTGGTATACGCTGCAACTGATGAGCAATTGCTCATGTGTACCAATGCCCGCGATTTTCCCTTCATCCAACACGATTATTGTATCTGCATCTTTAATAGTGCTGACTCTTTGGGCAACGATAATGACATTGGCATCCGTAATGTCTTTCTTTAATGCTTTCCGTAAATTCGCATCTGTTCGATAATCAAGTGCGGAAAAACTATCATCAAACAAGTAAATTCGCGGCTTTCTTACAAGAGCTCTTGCGATGGACAAACGTTGCTTTTGCCCTCCAGACAAATTTGTACCACCTTGTGAGATTTGCGACTCAATCCCCAATTCAAGCTGATCGACGAATTCCTTCGATTGGGAGGTTTCTAGTGCCTCAAGAATCTCACTCTCTGTAGCATCTTCCTTCCCATAACGGATGTTATCTGCAATAGTACCTGAAAACAAAACTGCTTTTTGCGGTACATAGCCTATCGCATGACGAAGGTCACTTTGAGCGTATTCTGTTATGTTTTTTCCATCAACAAGGATTTCGCCATTATTAACATCATAAAATCTTGATATTAAATGGAGAACAGTAGATTTCCCTGAGCCTGTCCCGCCAATGATTGCGGTTGTTTTTCCAGGCTGCAACCGAAACGAGAGACCTTCGAGCACAGGCTTTTCTGCTAAAGGATAAGAAAAGCTTACATTGCGGAACTCAATTTCCCCTTTGTTAAGCATTTCACCGTCAGACACCTTGTCCGTCATTGTTGGTAAAATATCGAGGATTTCATTAATACGGTCTGCTGAAGCGGATGCTCTTGGCATCATCACAAAAATCATGCTGACCATCATAAGTGAAAACATTATTTGCATTCCATATTGTACAAATGCCATAATATCACCAACTTGCATATTGCCTTTGTCCACTTGAATGCCGCCAAACCAAATGATAGCGACAGTCGATAGGTTAAGAACAATCATCATAATCGGCATCGTAACTGCCATGATTTTGTTTACCCTTAATGCTGTGGAAGTCAAATCCTCGTTCGCACGAAGAAAACGCTCCTTTTCAAATTCTTCCTTATTGAAGGAGCGGATAACACGAACACCAGTTAAATTCTCTCGAAGTACTCCATTCAAGTTATCAAGCTTTCCTTGCATTACCTTAAACAAAGGGATACCTTTTTTGATGACAAGATAAATAATTAGTGCAAGCACTGGAATGGCAACTACAAATATTAAGGATAATTTCGCATTTTTTGATACAGCCATGACAATTCCGCCAATGCACATCATCGGTGCAAGCACGACCATTCTTAATATCATCATCGTCACTTGCTGTACTTGGTTGATGTCATTCGTTGTTCTGTTAATTAAAGAGGAAATGCCAACTCGATTGGCTTCCTCTACGCCAAAGCTCTCTACCTTGTAAAACATCTTTTGTCTTAAGTCTTTTGCAAAAGATGATCCTACCTTTGAGGAATAGAAGCTTGAGATGCAAGCACATATTGTCCCAAACGCTGCGACACCAATCATCCATCCGCCTATTTCAAGCATGTATTGAATATCATTCTGGACGATACCGTAATCGACTATATCTGCCATGAGTGTCGGCAAATACAGTTCCGCTAAAACACGGAACAACGTCAAAAGCAATATGATGGCAACCCCTATCTTATATGGTTTTAATCCTAGCAGCAGCTTCTTCATCAATTATCCTCCAGTTTATTCTTCGCTAGATTCATTTACTCTTTTCTGTTGGCTTCCTTTGAAAAGAAACTGTAAACCTCATCTAATAATTCAATTAGACTGTTGCTTTTTTCTTCCCCTAAGAAATCAACTAAATTACTATACTTTTCTTCCATCCTTTGAAAAATCTGCGTAGTAATATCGTTTCCTTTATCTGTTAATACAATTCTCATAATTCGCCTGTCCTGTTGATCATTAACCCTTTCAACATAGCCGGAATTTTCTAATACATTGATAACTTGTGTGACAGATGGTGAGGTAATCTTTAAGGCGGTACTCAAATCGGTCACGGTAATATGCTTTTCCTTCCCTTGATTCCCTTTTTTTATGGCCATAAGCATCATAATTTCGCTTCGTTTTAATCCATGCATTGTATGACCTGTATGGCTTAACTTCTGAAATTGTCTGATTGCATGCAGCAATCTATGTGGCAGCTCTTCCAAACTATTCCCTCCTTTAATAATTAGGTAGGCTACCTAATTATATGGAAGTGTATTTTCGTTTGTCAATTTAGAGAAACGCATAAAAAAATAACCCGCCTATTCGGCGGGTTGCTTGTATTACACTTTAAATTTATTCACAATCACAAGCAGTTCTTCGGCCATTAAAGTTAATGCTTTTGCTGAAGCATTAATTTCTTCCATGCTGGCAAGCTGCTCTTCTGAAGCTGCTGCCACCTCTTCTGCACCTGCCGCATTTCCGACAGCAATTGTGGCAATATCACTGGCAGCTGAAGACACCTCTTGTAAGCCTGCAGACATTTGCTGTGCAGCTCCTGATACATCCTCCATCTGCGGGCCCATGTCACTAGTGCTTTTAATAATTTGGGCAAACTTATCTGAGGTTGCTTCTGAAATAGATAGCCCATCTTCTGCATTTTTGGATACCTCGCCCATTATCACGACAGATTGATCTGTATCTTTTTGAATGTCTGCAATCAGAGACGAGATAAGCTTCGCAGATTCTTGCGATTGTTCGGCAAGCTTGCGCACCTCATTTGCGACAACAGAAAATCCTTTGCCATGCTCTCCAGCTCTGGCTGATTCTATTGCAGCATTCAATGCCAGCAAATTAGTTTGATCTGCAATAGACCCAATGACTTGAATGATTTTGCCAATTTCCTTAGAACGGTTGTTTAATGCTCCGATGACCTCATTTGATTGAGTAATAGAATGATGGATAAACTTCATTTGCTTTAAGTTCTTCTCTACAAATGCTCCGCCTTCTTCTGCCAAATGATGTGTATCCTTCGAAAGGGCAGCAACAGCAGTCGACTTATCTGCTATTTTAATCACTCCCTGAAGCACATCCTCAATGGAAGTGGATGTTTGACCAATACTTGTAGTTATGTTTTCAGCATCATTAGCAATTTGCTGAACAGATGTTGTCACCTGATTAGAAGCAGCTGTCGTTTGTCCGGCACTTGCTACTAACCGTTCAGATGAAGCTGTTACCTGCTCCATAGAATTGGTTAGATTTGTCACAACCTCGCGTAAAGTATGCTGCATACTAGCAAAGCTCTTGGCAAGCAAACCAATCTCGTCACTTGCTTCCATTGTAATATCCTCTGTTAAATCACCATCCGAAATTCGTTCCGCACTCTTAGCTAATAGTTTTAAAGGCATAATTATCGAGCGAATAATATAGAAGATAAGTGCTCCGCCAATAATAAGTGCAGCAATCAGTACAATGCCTGTCGTGGAAAATATAGTAGAAGATGCGTTGCTAATTTCAGATTGATTCATGATGCCAGCTATTTTCCAGCCTGTTTTTGAATCAGACTCATAGATAGCAAGCTTTTCCTCCCCATCCTGGATATAAGATACTTCGCCTGAATTTTCTTTATATAAATCCTGGACCCATTTGGCGTTGTCATCCGATTTTGAATCAGCTTTTGAGTTAGGCTGATAGATATAGTTTCCTTGGGCATCAAGAAGAATCATATAACCCTGTTCGCCAATCTTTGAGCCTCTAACCATATCTGTTAATGAACTAATCTTTAAATCAATGGCAATAACGCCTTTTTTGTCATATGTAACCTTTGAAAATGTAACAATAGAGTTTCTAGTCTGCTCATCCTCTCGTGGCTGAAGCATTACCACATTTCCATATGAATCAAGGGCTTCCTTATACCAGCTTTGATTTAAGGCATCCATCCCAGCAGGCACTTCTTGGTTTGCATTTCTGTATACTTCGCCGTCTTCCCTCACGTAATAAACATTGAGAACATCTTGGTTTTGCCCTAAGTACTGGGTGAATATTCTTCTTATTTCATCCCTATCACCATTAAGCATCGATCCACTGATTGCATTTGCCAAGAAAGTAGCATCCTGCTCTTTTTTTGTTGTTATGGTAGCAATCTCATTGTGGATAAACTTGACACTTTCATGTGAGGAGATAATCAAGTTTTGCTCAATTTTTTCTTTTGCTATCATATAAGACACGACAGAAATGATTAAGCTTGGAATCAGAAGAATAGTAAGGAAGGACAATATAAGTTTTTTTCGAATAGAAATAAACTTCTTTTTCTTTCTGTTCGTTTTTACTTTTTTAGCCTTCATCGTCCATTTTCTCTTAGAATCTGCTTTTTTACTTCCACCCTCTTTCCTTTTGAAAAATTTACTTATTTTGCTTTTCATTAAAACTACTCCTTTTGGTCTATTTATAAAAATATTCTTATAAATCAAAATACCTAGGTTCATTATAGCAAAAAAATAAATTTTTCTGAATAAATTATCTATAAAAAATATTCATTTTAGTCATTTTTTGTAACTATATGTTGTAATTCCTCACTTTGTAAGTAATTTCTAATGTTATGCAAAATAGCATTCCCGATTCTGTTCGAGCATTCCTCTGTCGCTCCGCCGATATGACTAGTGCAGACAACATTGTTAAGCTGAGCCAATTCTAGGTCTGGCGGCTCACTGCTAAACACATCTAATGCTGCTCCTTTGATCTGCTCCGCCTTTAAACTGCGGATAAGTGCCTTTTCATCTATTAGATCTCCTCTTGAAATATTGATTAAATACGCAGAATTCTTCATTAAAGCAAGCCGTTCTTCGTTTATCAAATGGTAGGTTGCTTTTTTGAGATTTGTGCTAATCACAATATAGTCCGCTGTGCTTAACAGCTCTTCAAGACTGACAAATTGTACCCCTAGCCTTTGTGCTTCCGCTTCGTCCTTATAATTTGCAAATGCGACAATATCCATATCAAAACCAGTCGCCCTCTTCGCTACTTTTTTCCCGATTTCTCCAAAGCCAATTATTCCTAGCCGCTTTCCTTCTATTTCATTTCCTATATGAAGCTTCCATCCACCGTTTTTAACAAGGTCATTGGAAGTGGGTAAATTTCTGGCAATGGACAACATTAACCCGAAGGTCAAATCTGCAACAGACGATGCATTTTGACCCGGAGTATTCGTCACAATAATGCCGCTTTCTGCTGCTGCATCTAAATCAATATTATCAATCCCAGTACCGAACTTAGAAATATATTTAAGATTTGGTGCAGCTTCTATCGTCTTTCTATCCATATTTTCTACACCTGTCACAATTATTTCGGCATCATGAAGATAGCCAGATATGCTCTCCTTCTTTGTCGTAATACTTGTGACTGTTGCCCCAAGACTTGTTAATTTCTTTTCCAGCTTTCTTTTTTCCTCTATAAAGCCATCACTTAAAGATAATAAAATATTCGTCAACTTTTTTCCCTCCAACTAAGAAATAACTTCATCATCTGCACCTATTATTATACTGAATTTTCTGACTAATAATCCAGAATATTTAACATTCGATGATATAAAACATTACATAAAAAAATCCAGCTTTATTTAAAGCTGGATTTCACTGTTTTCATTTTGTCTGGCTTTATAAATAACTCGTCTACAATATGACAATAGTTGCCGATATCAGGAAGTGAACCTGCTTTTGTTGCAACTAATGCCCCCATTATATTCCCGTTATAACCATAATCAACTGCTGCCTTGACGGTTGCAGGAAAACCATACATATGGATACAATACAGGACTGCTGCCATATAAGCATCACCAGCACCTGTTGTGTCGATTGCGTCTACCACTTTGCCGCTAATAAATTCTGTTTGTCCTTGAAAAATAACATATGCTCCTTCTTTGCCTACTGTTACATAGATAAGGGGAACGGGAATTTTGGTTGCCTTCTCAAGCGCAGCTTCCAGACTGGTTTCTTCCATTAAGAAAAGTAGCTCTTCTTCGGAAAGCTTGATAATATCAGCATTAAGTACCAAAGACATAATCGTGCTTCTGCAATCCTCTTCCCTTTCCCATCTTTTTAAGCGGATATTTGCATCAAAGCTAATTAATGCACCGTGTTTTTTAGCCGCTTCCAGAGCTTTGACAGTTGCCTCCCTAGCTTTTTCATGAAACAAAGTTCCTGATCCAAAGTAGAACAGCTGCCTGTTCACAAAAGCATCCTCTTGAATATCCTCGATGGTAAGCACATCATCAGGTGTTTCATTCATGTAAGCATGAAAAGTCCTGTCGCCATTTCGATCTAAATGGATATAAACACAAGGAAGCTTTTTTGCTTGCGTATATACACTATAATCAAGCTTAACAGACTCCTTCGTTAATTCTTCTTTCACAAACTGACTGTCTTGGCCGTACCCTAGCTTTGTGACATAATAGCTTTCCATTTTATACCTGCTTAAATGAACAGCTGCATTCACAGATGCTCCTCCAAGCCGTTTATCATATTTATCGTTGTTCTCATCGATCGATAGATAGTCTATAAATGCATCTCCGACAGATATTGCGCCTTGATGTTCCAATGTCATCATCATTACCTCTAATCTATTCATATCTTCTCATTTTATTGTAAAAAGGAGTTAAAGTGAAACCCTTTTAGGTTTTTTCTCGTCATTATATTGGTACGTTACAATAGTTCCTAAATCCTATAAAAAAAGTGATAGCTACCCAAATAAATGGGAGTGTTTCTTTTCTGGTAAATTTGTTATGATAGTTTAGGACATGCACACGAAACCAAAGAAACTAAAATACATATAAAGCATTAGGAGTGGATAGTTTGGACGTTTTATGGGAAATAGTAGTTGCCATCATCTTGGGGATAGTAGAAGGGCTTACAGAGTTTGCGCCTGTTTCCTCCACTGGCCATATGATTATCGTGGATGATTTGCTGCTTAAATCAGAGGAATTGTTTAACCCTGCGGTAGCCAATACCTTTAAGGTTGTCATCCAATTAGGTTCAATCTTGGCTGTTGTTATTCTTTTCTGGGACCGTTTTATGAATTTGCTTGGCCTGAAAAAGGATATTAACGGCAAGAAAATCGTTGGACCAAAATTAAGCCTTGTACAGGTTATTATTGGTTTATTACCTGCAGCTATTCTTGGTTTCCTTTTCGAAGATTATATTGATTCAAAGCTTTTTGGAATTGAGACAGTCGTTTATGCACTTATCGCTGGAGCAATATTAATGATAATCGCAGATTTCACCCAAAAAAGAAAAAAGCCGACTGTTGAAACAGTCGACCAAATTACTAATAAGCAGGCATTTTTAATTGGCCTGTTCCAATGTATTGCATTATGGCCTGGTTTTTCTCGTTCTGGCTCAACGATTTCAGGCGGAGTGCTGCTGGGATTAAGCCATCGTGCTGCAGCTGACTTTACCTTCATTATGGCAGTGCCAATCATGGCAGGAGCAAGCTTCTTATCATTATTGAAAAACTGGGAATACATTACTACAGATGCCTTGCCGTTTTTTATCGCAGGCTTTATCGCTGCTTTTATATTTGCCTTGATCTCAATCAAGTTCTTCCTGCAATTAATAAACAGAATTAAATTGGTGCCATTCGCCATTTATCGGATAGTAGTTGCAGTTATTATCATTATTGTATTCTTTTAAAAGAAAGCTATTAAGCTTTCTTTTTTTTGAACAAATGCCTCTAATCAGTATAAAAGAACTAATTTCCTTCATTTCACGTCATACAGGCAGAAAAATACTTTTTATTTCCCCCTTATTTTGGTAACATGCAAAAAGTAAGTTCAAATCCAAGGAGCCTGCCAAAATGCCAAACCTTTCAAGGGAAAACGAAGATATCAAGGAATTGCTGCGAATGATAGATCAGTTAAGAAGCGAATTGGTTAAAACAGCATCAAATGAGGGATTCTCAAGTCCCAATACAATTAGGATCAGCCAGCTACTTGATTCATATCTTGTCGAGTACCAGCGAAAGATGACAGGTATGAACAAATAAAAAAAACAAGTGCAAAAATCGCACCTGTCCTTTTCTTACTTTTGCTTTTTATCTCCTACCTCTAAAATATCCAATAGGAAAATAAAAATTGGAATTCCGACAATCAGTCCCCATACACCAAAAAAATGCTCTGAAAAAATCAGCACAATAAATGTAAAGAATACTGGTAAGTCTGTTTTAGATGACATCAGCTTCGGATTAAGTATATACGCCTCGATAGCATGCACAACCATAACGATAATGATGACTGTAACTACCTTCGCAATACCACCAATTGAAAAAGCAATGATACATAATGGAATCAACGAAATGATGACACCTGCAACAGGAATCAAGCCTAAAAGGAAAATCATCATCGCAATTCCAAATAGCTGCGGAAAACCTAAAAAGTATAAAGAGATTGTCGTTAAGCCGCAGTTTACTAAAGCAATGATAAACTGTGCCTCAATTACCTTACCGAAAGTGCCCGCAAACTTCCGTCCAAAGTATTGCAATTCTAAATAGAGCGGCGCAATCTTACTTTCACTGAACTTATGAGAGAAATTTTGAAGCCGTTCTTTCTCTAATAGGTAGAAAAGGCTTAAAATAATCGCCAAAAAGACCTGCAGACCAAGTTTTCCTATGTTTTTAAAATAACCAAGTACAAAGGAAAAGCCTTGCTCTAAATAGCTGAATACCTGATATCGGCTAATTGTATCCATTATATAATTGATAACCGGATTATCATTCGGCCTCATATAAAAACGGATAATATTACGCACTAATTGTTGTATCTCATAAATAAAGACAGGCAAGTAAGCAGAAATTCCATAAACAAGCGCTCCTATAACAATAATATATAAGGCGATGACAATGATGCTCCGCTTAATCGGAAGTCTTTTGGAGAATACTTGCACAATCCGATCCATCAAAAAAGCAAAGATGAATGTAAATAAAATTAAATTAATCATGCTGCTTACTGCATAAAGAACGGCTGCAAACAAAACAAGAATAAAAAATCTTTTTACATCCTTGTTAGCAAAAATATTTTTGTACTCACCCATAAAAAGGACTCCTGACACCAATAAATTAAACGATCTAACGAAGGTTACGATGATATCCAAAGAAGTTTCTTCCATACCAGCCCTGAATTTTTTTTCATAATAACCCTATTATCTTTATTATCAATTTAGTTGAGCAAAATAACAAGTGAATTTTAATTTAGATTGAAGGATTGTTATCACTTAAAACAGGATTACCCTCATTCAACATTTGTCCTTTCTTCCTATTAACTAGTAAATTATGGATTTGCTTTTGTGGAATGCCGCCATAATAACCATTCCAAGAAACATTTTTTTATTTTTAGAAAATTTCTTCTTTACAGTTTTTTAAAATCTTAGTAAACTGGACAAAAGTTTCACCTTTAGATAAAATTCGATATATTTCGACATCAGGAGGTTTCAATGAACATTTTTCGTAAAAAAGCTGTCGCCACTAGCTCGGCCACCTCATTAAATCGTGTATTAGGCGCTTTCGATTTAACAATGCTTGGTGTCGGAGCAATTGTCGGAACAGGCATATTCGTTCTGACAGGTGTTGCAGCAGCAAAATATGCTGGACCTGCACTTATTCTTTCATTTATCATCGCCGGACTTGCTTGTACATTTGCAGCATTATGCTATTCCGAGTTCGCATCCATGATACCTGAATCAGGAAGTGCTTACACATACAGTTATGTAGCTTTTGGAGAAGTAATCGCATGGATACTCGGCTGGGACTTAGTGCTGGAATACGGACTCGCATCTGCCGCCGTTGCCAGCGGTTGGTCAGGTTACTTCCAAGGCTTACTTTCAGGTTTTGGCATACATCTGCCGACCTTTATGACAAGCGCTTATAATCCTTCAGCAGGTACTTATATTGATATTCCTGCCATTGTGATTGTTTTTATCATTACACTTGTTTTAACTAGAGGCATTAAAGAATCCTCCAAGATGAACATCATTATGGTTATTATCAAACTCGCTGTTGTTCTATTGTTTATTGCTGTTGGTATTTGGTACGTAAAACCGGAAAACTGGACACCGTTTACACCATACGGCTTCCAGGGTGTTGCAACTGGTGCAGCAGTCGTTGTGTTCGCTTACTTCGGCTTTGATGCTGTTTCCACAGCTGCTGAAGAGGTAAAGAATCCGCAGCGTAACTTGCCAATCGGTATTATCACTGCATTAGGTATTTGTACAATTCTTTATATTATCGTATCGTTAATTTTGACTGGGATCGTACCTTACGCACAACTTGATGTTAAAGACCCAGTAGCATTTGCTTTAAGCTTCATCAATCAAAACTGGGCTGCTGGTCTTATCTCACTTGGTGCAATCATCGGGATAACAACTGTTTTAATGGTGATGATGTTCGGTCAAACTCGTCTGTTTTATGCAATCAGCAAAGACGGCCTTTTACCGAAACCTTTGCAAAAGGTAAGCCCAAAGAGCCAAGTACCAATTGTCAGTACATGGGTTACTTCTGCATTAGTTGCTATATTCGCAGGGCTTGTCCCGCTAAATCAACTAGCAGAGCTGACAAATATCGGAACATTATTCGCATTCTCAGCAGTATCATTAGGTGTTATCGTATTAAGAGTCAAACAGCCTGATTTAAAGAGAGGCTTCAGAACACCATTGGTTCCGATTATCCCAGGCTTAGCTGTTATTTTCTGTGTATACTTAATGCTTCAATTAAGCTCATTTACATGGAAAGGTTTTGCTGTATGGCTGACAATCGGTTTAGTTATTTACATCACATACGGTTATAGAAACAGTAAGCTTAATCAAAATAATAAAGCAGCTTCTTAATAAAAAGAACGGGAATCGAATGATTCCCGTTTTCTTTTTATTCTTTATTAGGCCTTTTAAATGGCCACCAGTTTGCTTCACCAAAATTCTTAACCATTACTGGTATGAATAGCGGGAGAATAATTAATGCATAAAGGAACAAGCCAACTAATACAATGCTTGCTATTTGCAGCAGTGAAAGCATACCTGATGGCATCATCGCCGCAAATGTTCCTCCTAAAATGACTGCTGCTGAAATGATAACAGTTCCCATTTTCTTCATCGCTTCAAGCATCGCTTCCCCGATAGATAAATCTCTGTATTCATTAAAACGATCCATCAAGAAGATGCTGTAATCTACTCCAAGCGCAACAAGAATAACAAATCCGAAGAACGGAACAGCCCAGCTGATACCCGTATATCCTAACAGATTCACATAGATGGCTTCATTGATTCCCATTGCTGTATAGAATGTGAGAATAAGAGAACCGATAATATATACTGGCATGATGATGGAACGGAATAAGAAGATAAGGACAATTCCGATACCGACAAGCATCCACAACACCGTTTTGGAATAATCCTCATTAGACATTGCACGTAAGTCCGCATTTGTGCTCGTAATGCCGCCAACTGCTACTTCCGCGTTTTCTAATTTTGTTCCTGCTGTTGCCTTTTCCACTGTATCCTTGATGTCGTCAACTTGGTCAATTGCTTCATTAGAATAAGGATTTGCTGAAAAGACTACGTCCATTGTCATTATTTTATTATCTTTAGATAAATAAGTATCTAATGCCCCTTTGAAGTCATCACTTTCTAGTACTTCCTGTGGCAAATAAAATTGATTTTGGTCATTTTTTGATAATCCTGACAGATAATCTGTTGCTGAATTCAAGCCATCTGACACTTGGTCAAGCCCATCAGCACTTTGATTCAAGCCTTTAGTCAAATCACCAAGCTGTCCATTAATATCCCCAAATCCATCAAGCAGCTGCTTTTGTCCGTCATTAATGCTTATTAGACCACCTACGAGCCTCGGCATATTGTCGACAATTTGGCCTTGGCCGTCAGCTAGCTGGTTTAAGCCGGCTTGTTGTTTTTCGATGGCTGCGATTAGCTGTTCTAGGCCTGTTGTTAAACTCGGCTGACCGCTCATAGCTTTTTCAAACTTGCTATAAGAATCAGTTACTCCTTCTTGCAGATCTGATAAATGACCATTTATTTCAGTTATTCCGCTTAATACCACCGGAACTGTCTTCTGTGCCTGTATAGCTGCAGTTCTAATCTTACTATAGTTAGAATCTTCGGTAATACCTTTATATTTGTCTTCCAATTCTGTAAATGTATTATCATTTACTTCATCTAAGTCATCTGAAAGTTCTCTTAATTTACCACTGATTCCACCATAGCTTGCAAGGATAGTTTCTAGGTTCGTCCCAACATCCTTATATCCAGTCAGAAGCTGCTGTTGTCCTGCAAGCAATTGTTCCGCTCCAGTCTTCGTTGCCTCCAATCCTGCCTTAATATCATCAGAACCTGCAGTGCCTTGACGGATGCCATCCTCAATTTTCGCAAGGTTCGTCTGTATTGTACCTAAGTTGGTTTTTATTTCATCCGTTCCCTTAATCAAATCATTAATACCGCTTGTAGCACCGCTTAGCTGCGGTCCTGACTTAGACAGCTGATCTCCTGCTTCGTGCAAGCCTTCGCTTATTTGATCAATGCCGTCTTTTCCTTCACCGAGACCTTCTTCCAAGGATTCTGCCTGCTTGGAAATATACAGATCTTCAATTGGTTCTCCAGTTGGTCTTGTGACAGAACGAACATTTTTAACGAGGTTTACCTTCTCTAATTCTTTACTGATGTTTTCTGCTAAACCTAAATACTCAATAGAGTCCATTTCTTCATCATTTTTGATTGTAATGGTTGTTGTCATTGATTCACCTGGACCAAAGCTGTCTGCAATTGCATTGAATGCTTTGATGGATGGTGCATCATCGCCGATTTCATCCAATGAGTTAAATGACAATGTTCCGTCATATGTAACAAGGAAAGGAACGGTGATTGCCGCAACAATTACAAGGGCGATAAGCGGTCGTTTTAAGGAGAACCTTCCTGCAATTGCCCAAATTTTGCTGTCTCCATGCTCTGCACTGCCTTTTGATGGCCAAAAGATTTTTGTCCCAAGCAGTACCATGATTGCTGGAACTACAGTGAATAAGGCAACTAATAATAATGCGACCCCAACAGCAACAGCAGACGCAGATTGATACAGCTTAAATTGTGAAAATCCAATTGCAGCAAAGCCGACCATAACTGCTACACCGCTGAAGAACACTGTTCGGCCAGCATTGCGGTATGTTTCAACAATAGCTTCTGCAACACTTTCGCGGTGCATCATTTCTTCTTTAAATCTGCTCAATAATAAAATGCAATAATCTGTACCTATACCAAACAGCACGGCAACAAGGAAAATTTGCGAGTAGTTGGAAATAGGGAAATCAAATTTATCTACAAGAATGGATACAATTGATTGTGACGCTAAGTAGCTCAAGCCTACTGTCACAAGCGGGATAAACGGTGCTATGACAGAACGGAACACGATTAACAGAACAGCAAGGATAAACACGACTGTTATCCCTTCCGTCTTTTTTAAGCCTTCTTCAGAGCTTGATGTTAAATCCTGATCAATCATCCAATTGCTCGTATAATAATGATCTACTTTAAAATCGTCTAATTCAGCATATAAAGCTTCACTGACCTCTTTCGCTTCTCTGTCATTCCAGCTTACCTTCAACGAGACAAGGATTGTTTTGCCGTCATCGGAAACGAGCTGGTCCTTAAGGCTTTCATCTGTAAAGGAGGAAAGTATTTCTGTAATGCCGAGCTTCTCTTTATCTGCATCCAGCTTCTTTACTGCCTTTTCAGCTTCTGTTTTTTCCTCTGCAGTTAGCTTCTTGCTGCTATGAAAAACAAGGGCGACTGACGATTGATCGCCTTGATTCTCCTGACTTTGGATTTCATCCATAATCTCGCTTGCCTTGGAAGAGGAGAAAGTATCTGGTACACTTACCTGGCCTTTTTCTCTGACTAGGTCTCCCATATTAGGAGCAATCATAAACAGACCAACTATGGCAACAATCCACAGAACAAGAACAATCCATTTTCCTTTGAGAATGCTATTCACTCTTCAGCCTCCGTTTTCGTATCTTTATTTTCTTCTATTAATTTGTCCAGCTTTTCAAACGTTGCCAAAAATCTTGAAATTTCCTGATCATCAAATTTATTGATAAGACTTTCCACTAAACGATGAATCCGCTCTTCCATTTTCGTAAAAATGGCATTGCCTTTGTCCGTTAATGTTAGATAAATAACTCTTCGGTCTTTTTCATCCCTTGTGCGCTCAATCCATTCTTTTTCAAAAAGTCTGTTGATGATAGATGTGATGGCGCTTTTATTGACACCGAAAACTGCTGCTAGTTCAGATGATGTACAAACCTTTACTTGGTCTATATGACGCATTGTATAATGCTGTTCACATGTGAGAACATCCCCAATTTCCATTCTGATGAGATTATCCAATTTCCGGTTGACAGAGAAATTGATATCTACATATCTATCGACAACGTCTTTAATTTTTTTGCTGCTGATTACGTTCACCTCCAATAATAGTTCAATTACTTAACTATTAAACATTTTAACTTTCTCTTTGTTTTTATGTCAATCAGTTTCTTTTGTTTCTCCTATTTTTTCTCAATCTATTAAGACTATGCTATAATAACCTCAAAATGAAGGTGGCTAATACATATGAAATTCACTAATGAAAACACACTTATGGAAAGATTAGGAATTGAAATAACAGAAGTAAGGGAAGATGGCACATGTATTGCAACAATGCCTGTTGATGAAAGAACAAGACAGCCTTTTGGGTATTTGCATGGGGGCGCATCTGTCGCATTAGCAGAAACGGTCGCAAGCTTAGGTGCAGCGAGCCTTGTCGATTTAGAAACACAAGCTGTCTTCGGTCAGGAAATTAACGCAAATCATATCCGTTCAAAAAAAGACGGCATTGTAACAGCAATCGCCACTGTGACACACCAAGGAAAAAGCAGCATGGTCTATGAAATTAAATTAGAAGATGAGGAAGGCAAACTCATTTGCATTTCCCGCTGTACGATTGCTGTCGTGACAAAGCGTAAATAACGAAGGGTGCATCAAATGGATGCACCCTTTCTTTATATCAATTAATTTGTATTTATTTCCCTGATTTCAGGCGGACTGTCCAGAACGGTTTCGATATAATTTTTGCCCCAATTGTACATGCTGTCGAGGATAGGCATTAAGCTTTCCCCTTCTTTTGTAAGGGAATATTCGACCTTTGGCGGTACAACTGGATAAACGACTCTTTTGACGATAAGATCTTCCTCTAGTTCGCGAAGCTGGTTCACGAGCATTCTTTGGGTAATTCCTGGCATTAATGCCTTCAATTCACCAAATCTTTTCGTTCCCTCTTTGCCAAGATGCCATAAAATCAGCATCTTCCATTTTCCGCCGATAATACCTAACGTCAGCTCTTTCTCACAATTAAAGACTTTGTCCTCCATGCGGCTCATAGACACTCCTCCATTCCTTTTTCCATACTTAGTATACTTTTAGGCACTATATAAAAAAAAAGTGCGTACTTACGTATTAAGATTATAAGCCGTATAATCGACATTGTACAAGAAATAGGAATTAAGTCGGCTTAATTAGGTTAATAATAAAAAGCCCTAAATAAAAGGAGTGTTAATAATGAAATTACAATTGGCATTAGATTTAGTTAATATCCCGCAAGCAATTGAAGTAGTATCTCAAGTAGCAGAACATGTTGATGTGGTTGAAATTGGAACACCTGTCGTTATCAATGAGGGCCTTCGTGCTGTTAAGGAATTAAAGGAAGCATTCCCGAACGTAACAGTTCTTGCTGACTTAAAAATTATGGACGCTGCTGGCTATGAAGTAAGCCAAGCTGCTGCTGCAGGTGCAGATATTGTAACAATTCTTGCAGTTGCTGAGGATGAATCCATTAAGGGTGCTGTCGCAGAAGCGAAAAAGCAAAACAAGCAAATTCTTGTAGACATGATTGCAGTGAAAGATATTAAAGCACGCGCAATTGAATTGGATGAGTTCGGTGTAGACTATATTTGCGTGCACACTGGCTATGATTTACAAGCAGTCGGCAAAAACTCTTTCGAAGATTTAAAAGCAATCAAAAGCGTTGTGAAAAACGCAAAAACTGCTGTTGCAGGTGGAATTAAGCTAGATACACTTCCAGAGGTTATTGCTGCACAGCCTGATTTAGTTATTGTTGGTGGCGGAATCACTGGCCAAGATAACTTAAGTGAAACTGCTGCTAAGTTCAAAGAATTAATCGTTCAAGGGTAATTACCATGAACACAACGGAATACTTGGAAACAGTCTTAAATGAGTTAAAGGAAGGCTCTTTGCTTATATCAAACGAGCAGACTGAAAACCTTGTTGAAGCCATTCTGTCAGCGAAAAAAGTCTTTGTTGCAGGGGCCGGCCGTTCTGGTTTTATGCTAAAATCATTTGCAATGCGAATGATGCATATGGGAATTGATGCATATGTTGTCGGCGAAACGGTAACAGCTAACTTCGAAAAGGAAGACTTATTGATTATCGGCACTGGTTCTGGTGAAACAAAAGGTCTTATCTCCATTGCAGAAAAGGCAAAAAGTATTGGCGGCAAAGTAATTGCTGTCACTATTTTCCCTGAATCTACAATTGGAAGGCTTGCAGATTCAGCAATCAAGCTGCCTGGCTCACCTAAGGATAAAACCAACAGTGATTTCCAAACAATTCAGCCGATGGGCTCATTATTTGAACAGCTTATGCTGCTTACACTGGATAGTGTTATCTTAAAATACATGGAAGTAAGAAATTTAGATTCCAATACAATGTATGGGAAGCATGCAAATTTGGAATAAAAAATAAAGGCTGCCTTATATGCCAAAGCCAATTGATTGTATAATGGTTCCATTATATAGTATATTGGCTTTGGCTTTATTTAGGCAGCTTTACTTTGCTGATATTACGGAAAAAAGGAGAAGAAATATGCAATCACTTAAAGGAAAAACAGCATTAATTACAGGTGCTGGCAGAGGTATCGGCCGTGCAACAGCTATTGCTCTTGCACAAGAAGGCGTTAACTTAGGATTGATCGGTGTAACGAAAGAGAATTTAGAAAAGGTTGCCGCAGAAGTGAAGCAATACGGTGTTTCTGTTTCAATCGCAACAGCTGATGTGTCTGACAACAAGTCGGTAATTGCTGCTGTTGAGAGTATCAGTCTTGAATTAAAGCAAATAGATATATTAATCAATAATGCTGGTATTGCAAAGTTTGGAGGCTTCCTTGACCTTTCTGCAGATGAATGGGAAAACATCATAAAGGTTAATCTGATGGGTACTTACTATGTAACAAGAGCAGTATTACCAGGAATGATTGAAAGAAAAGCTGGAGATATTATCAATATTTCCTCAACAGCAGGACAAAAAGGTGCACCTGTAACAAGTGCGTACAGTGCATCTAAATTCGCCGTATTAGGCTTGACTGAATCGTTAATGATGGAGGTTCGCAAACATAATATCCGTGTAACTGCATTAACACCAAGCACAGTAGCTACGGATCTTGCTATTGAAACAAACCTGACAGACGGAAATCCGGAAAAAGTAATGCAGCCGGAAGATTTGGCTGAATACATGGTGGCACAATTAAAGCTTAACTCTCGTGTATTTATTAAAACCTCTGGAATGTGGTCAACTAATCCATAAGAAAAAACGCAAGCTCGCACGAGTTTGCGTTTTTCTTTTCACACTTTTTTCGCATAAATAATGTAGCGCTGCGGCGCATTGCCAACATAGCTGAAAGGATAGCAAGTGGTCAAGACAAGCTCCTCTTTTGTATTATCCAAGGTGATGATAGTCTGATCATCTGCCTCGACAATTTTTGTTGAGGTAATTTCATAGGAGAAGCTGCCATATGGAAGCACAACTCTCAGCTCATCACCAAGCTCTAATTCGCCAGCCCTTCTGAACACCGTATCACGATGTCCTGATAAGACAATTTGGCCATTTTCGTTCGGATAATAGCTGCCCTTGAAGTGGCCGACACCTTTTTCCAGATCATCAGGATCTGTTCCTTCTACAATCGGTAAAGTCCCTTCGATTTTTGGTATTTCCAAAATGCCGACGGATTCCCCTGTAGGAGGTACGAACCGATTGTCCTGCTCCTCGTCCACCCAATCGTCCTTTTTCTCCTTAACCACAGCTTCTGCCTTTGATAATGATTGCTCTGTTTTTACCTTTGTTTCAGCTATATTCCAAGCTCCCAATCCGAGAAAAACCGCTCCTCCTGCTATGAGCAGGAGGGCAAACCATTTCAATTTTTTCATTATCAGCTTACGCCTTTCTTCTTTTTACAAATAGTACAATACTTCCTACTACTAGCATCATACACCCAATCAGAAGATAATTATAGTCCATTGTTGCTGTATTTGGCAGCACAGGTGATGGATTTGTATCTTTATTTGGTGTTTCTGTATCTTCACCCGGTGTTTCTGTATCTTCACCTGGTGTTTCTGTATCTTCACCCGGTGTTTCTGTGTCTTCACCTGGTGTTTCTGTGTCTTCACCTGGTGTTTCTGTATCTTCACCTGGTGTCTCTGTATCTTCACCTGGTGTTTCTGTATCTTCACCCGGTGTTTCTGTATCTTCACCTGGTGTTTCTGTGTCTTCACCCGGTGTTTCTGTATCTTCACCTGGTGTTTCTGTATCTTCACCTGGTGTTTCTGTATCTTCACCTGGTGTTTCTGGATTTTCACCTGGCGTTTCTGGATTTTCACCTGGTACTTCTGTATCTTCATCTGTTATTTCAGAAATTCGCTTTTCTGCCGTATAAGAAATCGGGTTTGTAAATGATTTGACGAAATCAACTGTCGCTTGCAGGTCATCTGGTCCTTGAACAGGATTTTCCCCGAATTCATTTAAACGGTATTTGTCCGTAGTATGCGGGTACATATAGTTATTTACAACAACTGTATATGTTTTAGACAAGTCTAATTTTGAGCCGTCAGGCAGCAATAAATCAACTACTTCTCCAAATTCACCAAGTGATGAATCCCATGTATACTTAAAGCCTGAAATACTGACGTCTGGTCCGTATGAACTGAATTGGGTATTGAGCACATCCTTTAATTCAGCACCTGTCAGTTCTAATTTCACTAGCGTATTACCGAATGGCTGGATATTAAACAATTCCTCCCAAGTGATATCACCTTGTAGCAAGTCATCGCGAATTCCACCGCCGTTCATTAACGCGAAATCACTGTCCATTGCTGCAACCATGCCGTCAGCAATTAAGTTTCCAAGCGCATTGTCACCAACTTCACCTTTAGAAGCATAACCACCAAGGATATCTGTTGCTGCTACTCCAACAACCTCCTTCAGCTTAGGACCAACTATGTCTTGATATTTATCAAGAATTGCTTGCACCTCAGCGTCTGGTGTAACTCCCTCTTGCTTCACATCTACTATTTCTGCAGATTTTTTTACGATATCCTTTGAAACCGGATCGATTTCCAAATCAATATCAGAAAATGCTTTGCCGTATTCCCATGCTTGAACAATCAGTTTATTATCAACTAAACCGTTTATCTTCACATGATTATGAGCTGCAAAGATAACATCGACTGCATCATCTACTTTGTTCGCAATATCAGCGATAGTTCCTGTGATTTCTCCACTGTTTGCATCCTGATTACCAGGAACATGAGAAACAACTACAATTGCTTCAATTCCTTGCTTTTGAAGCTCAGGTACATATTTATTGATCGCTTCTGACTCATCTGTGAAACGAACATTTTCATTTCCTTTTGCGATAATTTGACTTGGTGTATCAATATTTGCCACACCGATAAAGCCGACTTTCACGCCACCCACATCTTTAATTGTATATGGATCAAGCACTAGCTTGCCTGTGTCCTTATATTCCACATTCGCTGCAATTGTTGGGAAGTTCATGCCGTCATAGCCTGCAGTGCCGTTCGGATGCTCGCCGCCATTAATCATGCGAAGCATCTCGTCCACACCTTCGTCAAACTCATGGTTTCCAACAGTACCAACATCAAAGCCTAATGCTTCCATTATCTCAACTGTCGGTTCGTCTTGCAGCAGTGCAGATACTGGTGAGCTTCCGCCAATCATATCACCTGCATGTACAAGTAATGTGTTTTCATTTTCTGCTTCATGCTGCTTTAAATATGTTGCCAAGTAAGATGCGTAACCATAATTAACACCATCTACTGTACCTGTCACATCTATTTTACCGTGAAGGTCATTTACACCTAAAAGCTGTGCTGCAATATTGCCTTTTGGACCATCAGTTGCATTCACTTCTGAAATTCTTCCTGTATTATAGGAAATCGGTCCATTAAAGCTTTTCACATAGTCGACAGTTGCTTGCAGGTCTTCTCCACCTTGAACAGGGTTTTCACCAAGCTTTGCAAGCAAGTATTTATCACTGCTATGTGGGTACATATAGTTATTTACTGTAATTGTATAGCTGCCAGCTGGATCGATTTTATCTCCATTAGGCAAGAAGATATCAACCACTTTACCGAATGAGCCTTGTTTGCTGTCCCATGTATAGGAGAAGCCGCCAATACTGACATCAGGACCATAGCTGCTGAATTGACTGTTCAAAATTCCTCTTAAGTCAGCACCGCTTATATCTAGCTTGACTAATGTATTGCCAAATGGCTGAATATTGAATAGCTCGTTCCAAGTAATATCACCTGCATTTAAATCATCACGAATTCCGCCGCCATTCATCAATGCAAAGTCACTGTCCATTGCCGTTAGCATGCCATCTGCAATCAAGTTTCCTAGCGCATTATCGCCAACAGCTCCTTTTGTTGCATAGCCGCCTTCCATTGATGTAGCAGCGTTGCCAATCACTTCATTAAGCTTCGGACCAACTTGCTCCGAATACTTGTTCAGGATTGCAGCAACCTCTGCATCTGGTGTAACACCCTCCTGCACTACATCAACGATATCAGCAGATTTTTTCACAATATCGCCTGACACTGGATCGATTTCCAGTTCAACATCTGCGAATGCTTTGCCATACTCACCTGCTTGAACAATCAGCTTATTGTCGACAACTGCGTCGATCTTCACATGATTATGTGCAGCAAAAATAACATCGACTGCATCGTTTACGTTATTAGCGATATTAGCAATATCACCTGTTGCACCTTCGCCTGATTGGTTACCAGGTACGTGTGCAAGGACGATGATTGCTTCCACACCTTGGCTTTGAAGCTCAGGTACATATTTGTTGATTGCTGCTGTTTCATCTGTGAAACGAAGGTTTTCATTACCTTTACTGATAATCATATTTGGTGTAGCAGTAGTTGCAACACCGATAAAGCCGACTTTAACACCTTCTACTTCTTTAATAGTGTAAGGGTCTAGCACTAGCTTGCCTGTATCCTTGTATTCCACATTTGCCGCTACCATTGGGAAATTAATGCCATCATAGTTTTCCGTTCCATTAGGATGCTCTCCACCATTAATGAGGCGAAGCATTTCGTCTACACCTTCGTCAAACTCATGGTTACCGACAGTCCCAACGTCAAACCCTAGTGATTCCATAATTTCAACTGTTGGCTCATCCTGCAGCAATGCAGACACAGGTGGACTTCCACCTACCATATCACCAGCATGTACAAGCAGTGTATTTGGGTTTTCAGCTTCTCTCTCACGTAGATACGTGGCTAAATAATCAATTCTGCCAATTGTGTTTGATCCATCTGCATATTCCTCGCTAATTTTGCCATGCAAATCATTAACACTTAAAAGCTGTAGTTTAATATTTTCATTGTTGCTTGGGTTTTTAGCTTTATAGCCATTTTTTTCTGCTTCTTCTGCACTTGCAAAGAAGATTCGTTTTTCGACAGGAACTTCTGCAAATTTAGCAGGCTCTACATATTCCTTACTGTCAGAATTTCCGACATATCTTAATAATCCTTTGCCTTGCTCTCTTGCTCTAAATTCAAAAGGCAATTCTGCTAACGGATTTTCCGGATTCCAAATGCCCTTTTCATTATCAATTGCTTCTTTAGCAGCGGATTGATATTGATTATACTCCGCTTCATCGCCTACCGGCCAAATGAAATAAGTAGTCGCATATCCTTGTTTCACCATTTCTAGGTTTGTATTTAAGTTGTCACTTTTACGGATAATTTGAGCAAGCAGTCTTCCATAATCATCTGTTGCCTCATCTCCGACTTTAACGATTACTTTATCTCCTGGCTGCAGCAGTGTATTCAAATAAGATTTCGCTGCTTGACCATGCTCCAATTGGCTTTCATCAGCTTCATTTTTTGGAGTGTGGTAAGTTTCTGGTGTATCAATATTAACGTAACGCACTTTTGTTGCACCAAGTACTGGTGTTGAAAGGTGAATAGTATCTCCATCTACTACACTGCTAACAGTAGATTCATATTCTCCTGCAGAGGTTGGAGCTTCAGGCTGACTAGCAAGCAATTGCACATCAGATGCCTTTCTTGGCAATACCTGATAGGTATTATACTGGCTTAATACACCTGTAAACTCATACCATTTCCCTGCTTCAATCGCAGATATAGCTTGTGTTCCTTCCATCACCCTTAATGTTGTTCCATTAAAGTTCTCATCAATAACGGAAACATTATAGCCTCCTCCAGCTGGAGTCGCAGGAATGGATTGTACGTATCCTTTAAACTTAACTAACTGGCCTTCCTTTTGCTCAGCAAGGCTAGCATCATTCATATTTACCAATGAGAATTCAATTGGCGCTGGTACAGCGTTTCCTTCTGAAACGATTTCAATTCCATCAGCATTAGGTACTATTTCTAGCAATTTATTATACTCTGTTACTTTTCCTGTTACTTTAACTTTTTGTCCCTCTTTTAAAGCAGGGAATGTGCCAGCATTGCTTGCAAACAAGTTAATGCCTGCAGACTCATCCTGGATGTAAGTTGACAGCTTGCCGCCGCCGATGCTGTCATTATCAGCAGTTACAACGCCTTCCACTGTTACAACTTGTCCTGTTTTTGTACGTGCATCTGAAATGGACATAACATCAGCAGGAGCAGGAGTTACCTCTTCATCTTCTCCTGGAGCTTCACCTTCATTATCAGCATCTCCAAAAGCGTGCTTGCCAAGGTCAGCAAAGTAGTCAATATCATAGATATCCCATTCTACCGCTGGATCAAATTCACTTCCAACGCTCCCTTTTGTTACAGAGCTTTTACGGATCAGAGTATGGTTTTCAGCAGCACCATCTCCCCATTTCTCCTGCACACCGACAGTTCCGAACACGTCGATAACTGCATCATTTTTCTTCAGCTCCACTACATCGTCGCCATTAAAGTTGACAACACCATGTAAAATATCAGCCTTTTCCTTTACTGCAGCGCTGGCAGAGCTATGTGCAATAACATACACATCACCATCTGCAAGCTTTCCTTCAAGCTTTAATGTTGTATTAGGGTCTGTCTTGCCATTTGCGTAAAGTACCAGACTGTAGTTGGCAAGATCTACATCACTGCCTGTTCCATTGAAGATTTCGAGCGCTTTATTGTTTGAGCTGCCTTCTATGTATTCAGAAATAAATAAGTCATCAGCCGTTTGGCTAGCAGCAAAAACACTTGGGGTAAAATTTCCTAAGAAGCTGGGTAGAACCAAAGTGAAAATTAGCAATATTGACAAAATTCTAAGACTACGTTTCCCCTTCATTTATATCCTCCTTGGTCGAAAATTGTCTTACCAATTAAAGATATCGTAGTATTGTAAAATTCTCACTAGAATTCTGTAAAAATATTAGATAATTTGTATAATTTTGATTAAAATGATTAATTATTCCTAGTAATCTAGCATGGTATAACCTATGAAACACCTATATATCACGAAAATAGTTTTTGCGTTTTTTGTCATTATTTGTTTGTCAAGCTATACATAAATACATAATAACAAAGGAGGTTTTTTTATTAATATAATGATACCTTCCATTTATTCAAACAATAAAAAAACTAGCCTAATTTTATTTCCGGCTAGCTTAACACTTCTATACAGCTGTTAATTAATCTTCAGTGGGTATATTCAAAATTTTGACTGTCTTAAATGCTGGAATCATCTTAAAATGTAGGTTCCAATTAGATGAGTGCACTTCAAACTCTTGGTCTGTAACAGTAAATTGCATCGCTACATCATTTTCTTCATCCAGCAGGACATAGGAATTTTGATTTGCGAACAGCTTATAGGATTTATCTGCTAGAAGCGTCCAGCCATTCAATAATCCGTGCGTTTTATTAGCCAAGCCTTCTCCTCCTTCTGTAAAAGCAATAGTAAGTATCATTATATCATGCAGTTTCGCCCATTTTTTTGATTTTCTTACACTGTTGTAAAAAAACACTTTTCACACTTACGTATTTAGAGAGAAAACTACCTGAGAAATGAATTTTTTCGACAAAGGGATTAGATTTTTCCAGCGGGTTATACTATCTGTAATAACTTTATAAAGGAGACCTTTATGATCGATAAAGTTTGTACTATCGGGCCTGCAAGTAATAATCGTGAAATTCTCCAAGGGCTTATTGAAAAGGGAATGACGATTGTCCGCTTGAATATGTCGCATGGCACCCAAGCAGATCATCTCGCGGTCATAGAAACGGTTCGAGAAATAGGCATGACAACAGGAAGCAATGTCCGCATATTAGGAGATTTGCAAGGACCAAAGATCCGCTTAGGAAAAATAAAAGCAGACAAAGCTGTATTGAAAGAGGGAGACAGTTTCTCACTCACTATCGAAGAAATTGTTGGGGACGAATCTCATGCAAGTGTTGACTATAAAGGACTTATCAAGGATATAAAGGTTGGCAGCAGGGTGCTTATTAATGATGGTGAGGTAGAACTGAGTGTTGTCGAGACAGACGAAAGCATTGCCAAAACCATTGTAAAAGCAGGGGGAATGATTGCTTCTAGAAAAGGCGTCAATGTGCCTGGCACCTCATTATCCTTGCCTGCCATAACAGAAAAGGATAAAAGTGATATTGAGTTTCTTTTGAAGCATCATGTTGATATTATTGCATGCTCCTTTATTCGGCAGGCTGTCCATTTACAGCATATTAAAGAATATATCAGCCATTTCACCAATACGCCGCCAAAGCTGATGGCAAAGATTGAGACTTTGGAGGCAGTCACAGCATTTACTGATATTTGTGAAGAAGCGGATGCGATTATGCTTGCAAGGGGCGACTTAGGGGTAGAACTACCTTTCTACTGGATTCCTATGCTGCAAAAAGCGATGCTTGCCGAATGTGCAAACAGAGAAAAATTTGTAGTGACTGCTACCCAAATGCTCCAATCAATGACAGAAAACGCTGTACCTACAAGGGCAGAAGTAACCGATGTTTTTCAAGCGGTTCAAGACGGTACAAATGCGGTTATGCTGTCAGCGGAAAGTGCAGTCGGAAAACACCCTCTTGAAAGCATGGAGGTACTTGCAAAAACCGCTGCTGTTTCCGAACGCTTTAAAGAAACTGTTCCCTTTGACCTCAGCAGTATAGTTGCGGCGATTCAAACAGAAATATCATCCTAGTAAATGCTGGTGAAAACCCTCCCAGCACTTACTATTGCCTTCTTATTGGCAGCCATTCAAGTACATCTTGAATCTTCCTGTCCCAGTAACCCCATTCGTGTACACCTTGGCTAAACTCATACGTATAATCAATGGCAGTCTGTTCACAAGCCTGTTTAAAGCGCTTATTATCCTCAAAAAGGAAATCCTCTGTTCCACAGCATTGGTAAAGAGAAGGCTTCACCTGACGATTTTCCACTTTATTTATAAGGGAAAATAAGTCATGCTCTGTCCCTAAAATACTTTCATCGCCAAAGATGAGTCTGAAGAGATCTCCTTCTGCTCTATCCTTAAGTGTTTCCACATCCATTGCTCCAGATAGACTTGCTGCCGCAATAAAATCATCTGGTTTATTCAAAGCCCATTTAAATGCTCCATATCCCCCCATTGAAAGCCCTGCAACAAAGTTATCCTCTCTTTTTGACGATAATGGGAAAAAGGATCTTGCGACACTTGGCAATTCCTCTGTCAGGAAGGTCCAATATTTGTTGCCATATGCCATATTTGTATAGAAGCTCCTGTCAACCTGGGGCATAACAACTGCTAAGCCTAAAGGAGCAGCATATCTTTCAATGGATGTTCTTCTTGTCCAAATTGTATGATCATCACTTAGACCATGCAGCAGATAAAGTGTTTGATGCTTTTCTCCACTAGCATTGTTCTTCATCCCAATTTGCAAGTTTGTTTGCTGTGGCAGAATTACTGTCATAGAAGTACTTAATTGCAGGCTTTCAGAAAAAAAATCACATTTAATTAATGCCATTTCGACTTGCTCCCCCTTTATTTTTAAAACGCTTTCATACAATTAAATTATATTCGTTTTTTCTCTTATTGGATAACAATCTGCTTGGCAGGAATACTTTATAGACATATTTCTCCTTCTTTTGCAAAAACTATAGGGAATCTTCCTGTTTATGAAGGAGAGTGAATCGTGAATATTAATTGGTATATATTAATTGCGGCTATTTTATTAGGCTTGGCAGGAAACATTGCCATACTGCGAAGAAGGTTCCCTTTTTACCAAACAACCTTGCTTATTCATTTTGCCCTTTCCATCCTGCTCTGTCTGTTCTTTTATTACAACGGGTTTTATCGTTATGCACTTCCAGTGGTGTTTATTCTGCCAGCAGTGGTTATTAATTTTGGTCTTTTTATTGCTTTTTTAATTCGTTTCGAACCGACTAAGGATACTTTTCGTTTCTATTTTGTGTTTATTTCATGGACCTTCAGTTTGGAAATTATCTTAGAGCATCTTGGATTTATCCGCTTTCGAAATGGCTGGGACTATTGGGATTCTTACAGTCTTTATTGGATTTATGCACGAACATTCACCTACATTGGCAAGCACACTGTTCCCCTTGAAGGACGAACTCCAATCAAGTTAACGAAAAGGAGCAATCTCCTCTTATTTTCCATTACACTAGTTTTGTTCTTTATTGTTCTGCTTTTACTTATGAAAACAGATTTATAACAACAAAAAAAGCTTGAATTCTGTTATTCAAGCTTTCCATAATAATGTATTAGTATGTTACATAAGGGCACTTGTTTGAACTGGAAAAAGCTGTCCATCAATGGAAAAAGATATTCTCCCTGTTTCCTCTGAAACAACGATGACTAAAGCATCTGATTGTTCCGTTATGCCGATAGCTGCTCTGTGTCTTGTGCCAAGCTTTTCCTTGCCATTATAAAACTTAGAGGTTGGAAAAATATTAGCAGCGGAAACAACCATATCTTTATCGATAAGAACTCCCCCATCATGGAGCGGATTTCCTGGATAAAAAATTGCTTCAAGCAGGTTAGATGACAATTGGGCATGCAGCGGGACACCTGAGTGAACGAATGTCTCAAGGCTATCCTGTCTTTTAATGGCAATCAGAGCACCGTGCCGCTTTTCCGAAAAATGCTGGGCAGAAACCGTGAGCATTTCCATATAGTCTGTAAATGGTTCAAGGTAGGATTGTAAGTAATAAGATGCTGCAAAGCTATGAATGCCTTTAAACTGCTTGTTCATTTTCTCAAAATCATTTAAAACACAGCAATCTTTCTCAGCGATAGACTCATATAAGCCCTGGATATTTGCCATAAGTAATTGCAAATCTGCCTTCAGCTGATTTTTGATAAAGATTGGCATATTCCCTTCTTCAACAGACAAGCTAACACTCCTTTTCTTAGCTCTCCTTTTTCTTTACTATTTCCAAGCCAAACCTTTTCTATACAGCAATTACCTGCTTCGTAATGAAAATGACAGACAATGCAACATAAGGATTTTTTCCTTTTTATGAAGGAATTTCCAACCTATTAGCGAATGGTAAACTTAGACACAAATGACACCACTTTAGAGGGGTTGAGAATATTGCAATGGAAGAAAATGATATTTTGGCTTATTGGAATAATCGTTGGAGTAGGGGGGCTTACTGCCTCTGTTGTTTTCGCTACCCTCATATTCTTGGAAAAGGATAAATCCTTAAATACAGACAATGACAAGCCTGCAGTCAGTGCTGCAGCTACAAAATCTGATTCTGATTCTGATTCTGAGGAAATGAGTACAGAGGCTGTGAATGAACCTGTCGACAAAAGCATTGTCACTTTAGCAGATGGTTCAAGCGGGCATGATTTCATCTCGAAGTGGCATGACTTCTATAATGATACATTAGGGTGGGGCAGATTAGAAACAACTGATTATGCAAAACAGCAGGAAGCTGCTGAAAGCATTTTGTCCCAAGCAGAGAATATTGTAATTGATGACAGTAACATTGCCTCTGATTTAGAACATATTAAAGAAGCTGCCAAGCTTGTGGCAGCAGCTGATAATCGGGATGCAATGCGCAGCCTCCACCGTTATTTCCACGATTTAGACATTTATTTTAATGGCTATGATTATAACCAGACATTCGGTGTGACTGAATTTGTAGGAGAAGACTGACAAAATCCATTAATTGCTTTTACGTTTAAAAAAATTCGGCTTCTTAATATCATTGTTATATCGCTGATGAAAGATATGGGTTGCTGCAGGAGACAACGGCGGAATTAGCCATGCCCAATTCCCTGTTACTTCCCTGCCTGCTTCCTGCTCCTTTCCTTCGAAAATTTTGAACTGCTGTGCCGCCGTATGGTGGTCAACGATTGTTACACCAGCATTTCGGAAGGATTCCAATACAGCAATATTGAGCTCAACAAGCGCTTTGTCCTTCCACAATGAAGATGCTTTGTTTGTTTGCAGACCCAATGCTTCGCCAATTGCAGGAAGCAAGTTATAACGATTCTCGTCTGCAAGATTTCTTGCCCCGATTTCAGTTCCCATATACCACCCGTTAAACGGAGCTGCTGTATAGGAAACACCGCCAATTTCTAGCCTCATACTCGAGATAATCGGAACAGCATACCATTTCAGCTCCAAATCCTTAAACCATTCATATTCAGGATGACGAATCGGCACCTCTAAAATCAATTCCTCCGGTATATTAAAAAGCACGGGATCATTTTGATTAATTTGCACAACGAGCGGCAGGACATCAAAGTTCGTACCTTTCCCCTTCCATCCTAACGTCTGACAATATTCAGTAAACGCCAGAGAATCAGGATCTCCAAGAATACCGAACTCTGTTTTATAGCCAGCATAGCGAAGCAATTGATGATTCAGAATCTGGACAGAATTTTCGTCACTCTCTTGCGGAAAAACTGTTATTGTCGGTCTTATCTTACCGCCGTTTGTCGCATATTCAATATGCTCTAATAAGGATTTTCCTATTTCTTCCTCTGTTGCAATAGTCCTTTTGTCGATGACATGGAGATTTTTCCAAAACAATCTGCCGATACAGCGATTGCTGTTTCTCCATGCTAGCATCGCTCCATAAGCCAGCTCCTCATATGTATGCTCATACGTCCCAGACCTTGCAATTTGTTCCTTAATTTCGGCCAACCTAGATTCTACTTGGTCTGCTTTATCCCATTCTGTGTAGCATAACTGAATGAACATGGAGGCTTCTGCTAATAAATTGTCTTCCAAATGAAATCCCTTCTTACTAGTCATTTTTCTTTATCTTATCATAGTCTTAATAAAATAAATCATTTCAGGAATCTACGAACAAGCGCAAGCTTCTTGTCTGTATACGGAGGAAAAAGCTCTGTAATTTTTAACCCTTTCCCCCTTTTCAGTACACTCCTTTTATGAGAAAAAGCAGCAAAGCTGTAAATCCCATGATAAGAGCCCATCCCAGATGTGCCAATGCCGCCAAATGGAAGCGCTGGATTAGCCAAATGGGTAAGGGTATCATTGATGCTAACTCCGCCTGATGAAATAGATTTAAGCCAATATTCTTCCATTTCCTTAGAGGCTGTAAAAATATACATCGCTAAGGGCTTAGTCATTTTAGTCACTTTTTTTACTACATCCTGTTTGTCAGTATATCCAATAATCGGCAGAATTGGACCGAAAATCTCATCCTCCATGGAAGGTCCATCCCAATCTGCCTGAATTAAAGCAGGCTCCAAAAAGCGCTGGTCTGTCTTGCTTTTCCCGCCATACAGAATATTTCCTTCCTCTGCTTCGATAATTTTTACAAGTCTTGCAAAATGCCTATCATTTACGATTCTTCCAAAATACTCGCTTTTTTCGACTGACTCTCCATAAAAACGGCCTATTGCTGCTTTCATTTCTTCAATCAGCTTTTCTTTTATGCTTTCATGTACAACAACATAATCTGGTGCCACACATGTTTGGCCAGCATTGACTGTTTTCCCCCAGACAATTCTGCTCGCTGCAAGTTGAATATCTGCTGATTCATCGACAAATGCTGGACTTTTCCCGCCTAATTCCAGGGTAACAGGGATTAGATTTTCTGCGGCTGCCTTCATGACAAGCTTTCCTACAGCAGGGCTTCCTGTAAAAAAGATATTGTCAAACCTTCCTTGGAGCAGCGCCTTATTCGTTTCGACTCCTCCCTCTACCGCGCGCACAAATGCTGGTTCAAATGTAGCTGAAATCATCGAAGCTACTGCTTTTGATGTTTCTGGCACAAGCTCAGAAGGCTTTAAGACAGCACAGTTTCCAGCGGCGATTGCACCGATTAATGGTTCAATCAAAAGCTGAAGCGGATAGTTAAAAGGTCCAATTATCAAAACTGTTCCGTATGGCTCATGACGGATAAAGCTTTTAGCTGGATATAGCGCCAAAGGCGACCGTACCTTTTTTACCTTCATCCATTTAGAGAGATTTTTAAGCGTATATGTAATGCTTTGCAAGATAAATCCAATTTCCGTTGCATATGACTCAAAAGGATGCTTCCCTAAGTCAGTTTGCAATGCATTCATGAGGTTTTCTTCATTCTCTTGAATTGCCTTACGCAGTTTTTTCAGCTGCACCACTCGAAATTGATAGTCTAAAGTTTGATTTGTCTCAAAGAACAGCCTGCAATCTGTCAGCATCTGCTCTACCTCGTTCAGCTGCATGTCTTTTTCCATCTGCTTTGCTCCTTTTTTTGTATAGTAAAAAGGAGAATCCTGCTTGGATCTCCTTTTGTTTTTCATAAGCTCTCATGTAATATCGTTAATACTGTTTTCAAGTTTTTAATTGGTATTTGGCCAGGAGCAGAGGCTTTTTTTGCCGCACCAAATGTCAGCGCAGAGCCAAAGGCTTCGCCGGCAATGCGGCTGACAGAGCCTTGTCCTCCCATTGACATGGCAATAATTGGTCTGTCTGCATATTGCTCCTTCATCGTTTGGACTGCATCCAGCAATGTAATCACATCTGCCATACTTTGTGGCATGAGCGCAATCTTCGGAAGGTCTCCGCCAAGTTCCTGCGCTTTACGGAGCCGAGAAATGATTTCTTCCTTTGCCGGTGTTTTATCAAAATCATGATTAGACACAATAACAGCAGCCTTATGGGCATGTGCAAACTCAACAAGCTCTTTCACATCTGCTTCTCTGTTAAAAAGCTCCACATCAATAATATCAGCATAGCCTGACATCGCTGCTGCCTTATTAAGGGCGATATACGCTTCCCTTTCAAGCTCTTTCTCTCCGCCTTCCTTCTTGCTTCTAAATGTGAAGACAAGAGGAATATTGCCAATCCAGCTTCTGATACTTGCTAATGTTTGAAGCACTTCACTTTTATCATCCGCTTTTTCAAAAAAATCGACACGCCATTCGATTACATCGACGCTTTCCGTAATCAAAACATGTGCTTCTTCCTTCAACTGGCTTGCTGTCTCTCCAATTAAGGAAGCACATATTTTCGGAATTCCCTCTCCTATTGCAATATCTCTTATTATTAATGGCTGAACCATTTAAGCACCCCTATTTTTCTGTTGTGACCTTTATTACTTATCTTGGCTCGTATAAATCCCATGCATATTTTAAGGAATCCACAATATAGTCTGCAACCTCTTCCATATCTTTGCTATCTGTATCAACCTTTGAATGATGGTCTGCATAAATTTCTTTTCTTTTATGATACAGCTCTTCCATATCCTCAAGCGATTTCCCCTTCAAGACAGGTCTGCTGTCAATAATTAAGCTGATTCTATCCTTCCATGATTCCCAAGAGAGATCTAAATGAATGACAATACAATTTTCAAGACAAGCATTTTTTATTTCCTCCTGTAAAAAGGAGCCTCCGCCTAGTGACAGCACAAGAAGCTTTCTTGCACTCAGCTCTGTTACTACTTCCTTTTCCTTTTCACGAAAAGCCTTTTCTCCAACCTGCTCAAAAATCTTTGAAACAGGCATGCCGTACTCTTCTTCAATTACATGATCCACGTCTAGAAAATCGCGATATAGCCTTTTAGCAACAAGCTTTCCAATACTCGTTTTACCAACGCCCATAAAGCCAATAAACACGATGCTCTTTTCCCTTAATGGTACTCGTTTGTTTTCCAAGGTGAAGCCCCCTATATTAATCGTGACAGTTTTAGATGTTCCGTCCAATTCTATTACTCATTATAAAATAATTATATGGCTAATCCTAGTTTAATCTTGCGAATATTCTACCACTATCATGCATAGGATGGTTGTTGGAAGAGTATTAAATAAACAGCCTATTTCTCATTCATTATGTAATTTTCTCCTTTACTAGAAAGAAATTATTCCGTGATACTCCCATGGAAGCCTTTCCTCTACTCTTTTATAAAGGATATGGCCTTTTATTCTATTAACCATTTAAAAAAGTTATTTATAATAATTATAAAATAGTATTGATTTTTTAATTATAGATGATATTATAAAGTACATAAGATAAAGAACAAATAAATTATGAGGTGATTGCATGTCAAACAACAAATTAACAACTAGTTGGGGCTCTCCAGTAGGAGACAACCAAAACTCTATGACTGCTGGAGATCGTGGTCCTACTCTAATTCAAGATGTACATTTACTTGAAAAATTAGCTCATTTTAACAGAGAACGTGTTCCTGAGCGCGTTGTTCATGCAAAAGGTGCTGGAGCACACGGTTACTTCGAGGTAACAAATGACTTGTCTAAATATACAAAAGCAAACTTCCTTAATGAAGTAGGCAAAAGAACGCCAATGTTCATCCGTTTCTCAACAGTTGCAGGTGAGCTAGGTTCTGCTGATACAGTTCGTGACCCGCGCGGTTTCGCTGTTAAGTTTTATACAGAGGAAGGAAACTACGATATCGTTGGTAATAATACTCCTGTATTCTTTATTCGCGATGCAATCAAGTTCCCTGACTTTATCCATACACAAAAAAGGGATCCAAAAACACATTTGAAAAACCCTACAGCAGTTTGGGATTTCTGGTCTCATTCTCCTGAATCTCTGCACCAAGTATCAATCTTAATGTCTGACCGTGGTATCCCTGCAACACTTCGCCATATGCATGGTTTCGGAAGCCACACATTTAAATGGGTAAACAAAGAAGGCGAAGCAGTTTGGGTGAAATATCACTTTAAAACAGAGCAAGGCGTGAAGAACCTGGCTGTTGATACTGCAGCAAAATTAGCTGGTGAAAATCCAGATTATCATACAGAAGACTTATTTAATGCAATTGAAGCTGGTGACTTCCCTGCATGGACATTGTATGTTCAAATTATGCCTGTTGAAGATGCTAACACATACCGCTTCGATCCATTTGATGTAACAAAAGTATGGTCTCAAAAAGACTATCCATTAATCGAGGTTGGCCGTATGGTGCTTAACCGCAACCCTGAGAACTACTTTGCTGAAGTGGAGCAAGCAACATTCTCACCTGGAACATTCGTACCTGGTGTGGAAGCATCTCCAGACAAAATGCTTCAAGGCCGTCTGTTTGCATATGCTGATGCACATCGCTACCGTGTTGGTGTTAACCACAATGCACTCCCAATCAACCGTCCACAAAGCCCTGTGAACAACTATCAACGTGATGGACAAATGCGCTTTGACGGCAATGGCGGAGGCTCTGTTTATTACGAGCCAAACAGCTTCAGTGGTCCAAAGGAATCTCCTGAAGACAAAACCTCTGCATTCGCAGTTTCAGGCGTAGCTGACAGTGTTGCATATGATCACAATGATCACTACACACAAGCTGGTGACCTATACCGTCTACTCTCTGAAGAAGAGCGTGCTAGATTGGTAGAAAACATCGTTGGTGCAATGAAGCCAGTTGCATTAGAAGAAATTAAGCTTCGCCAAATCGGCCATTTCTACAAAGCAGATCCTGAATACGGAACTCGCATTGCAGAAGGACTTGGTTTAGCTGTTCCTGAAGAAGTTAAATAATAATTCAAGCTTTCGCCCTTAACATTTTTTGTTGAGGGCTTTTTAGCTGTCTAAGCAATTGTTAGCATAATAGTCCCTTTTTTGAGCCATAGACATTTTTTTCATCGTCAACTTAAAACATATTCATTGAAAAAAAATGGTACAAGCTTTACTCTTTAAGTATGTCTACATATGAAAGGGCTTTAATCCTTTTCTGGAAGAAATATAAAACCTTAGAGGAGCTGAGAAGATTGTCATTAACATTAGGTAGTACAAAGAAACTTCGCAATGGTATTGAAATTCCTTATTTAGGCTTAGGTGTCTTTCTTGTTAAGGATCCGGCTGAGTGTGAAAATGCGGTAAAGGCTGCCATAAAAAACGGTTATCGTTCCATTGACACAGCAACACGCTATGAAAACGAAAGCTTTGTTGGCAATGCTCTTAAGGCTGTTGATGTACCTCGTGAGGAGTTATTCATCACAACGAAAGTTTGGGTGAGCGACTTTGGCTACGAAGAGACAAAACAGGCGCTACATCGTTCCTTGGAGGAAATGCAGCTTGATTATCTTGATTTATACCTTATTCACTGGGCTGCTCCAAACTATGCAGAAACATGGCGGGCAATGGAGGATTTATATGAAGAAGGTCTTGTGAAGGCAATCGGTGTATGCAACTTCCAAATCCATCATTTAGAAAAGCTGAAGGAAACAGCAAGAATTACACCAATGCTGAATCAGATTGAAACACATCCTTTATTCCACCAAAAAGAATTACGTGAATATATGGAACAGCATGGGATTGCTCATGAAGCTTGGGCACCAATGGCTCAAGGAAGAGAGAATCTTTTTGAAAATCCAACATTGCAGACTATCGGTGAAAAATACGGTAAAACTACTGCTCAAGTAATGTTGAGATGGCATCTTCAAAGAGATACAATTATTATTCCAAAATCTATTCATGAGCACCGCATCATTGAAAATGCAAATCTGTTCGACTTTGCTTTGACAGATGAAGATATGCAAGCAATTGATCAGCTTGATACAGGTTCCCGTATTTTCGGTGATCCAGATGATATCGAAAGATTAACTGCATTACAACAGCAATAAGCAAAAAAAAGAATGCAATGGCTAACACAGCCCTTGCATTCTTTTTTTGCTATTCTATTGATTTTTTGTTAGCGGACGTCCATTGGTTATCTGTTGCTGTTTTTTCTTGTTTTTTGCCTGTAACCTCTGCATTAGCAGAAGCCCATTGGTTGTTAGTTTCTGTCTTTTTGTCCTTCGCCATGTTTTTTCCTCCCATACTAATAATTTGTCGTGCAGTGTTAGTATGAGATAAAGCAGGCCATATTATGAACAAATACAAGCAAATTCACTACAGTTTCATCTTCTGTAAACGCAATGCATTAAGAACAACGGATACAGAGCTAAACGCCATTGCAGCACCTGCAAGCCAAGGTGCCAGCAGTCCCGCTGCTGCAATCGGGATGCCAAGAACATTGTAGGCAAATGCCCAAAATAAATTTTGCTTTATATTACGGATTGTTTTCCTGCTCATAAGAATGCTGTCCGCAATACTATTTAAATCACCTCTGATTAAAGTAACATCAGCCGCCTCCATTGCAACATCTGTGCCTGTGCCTATTGCCATCCCAATGTCAGCTAGTGCAAGTGCAGGAGCATCATTGATGCCATCCCCCACCATTGCGACTTTTTTGCCTTGCTGCTGAAGCTTTTTGACTTCCTCTGCTTTTTGCTCTGGAAGAACTTCAGCAATTACTCGGTCTATACCGGCTTGATCTGCAATAGCCCTGGCTGTTGCCAAATTATCTCCAGTAATCATTACTGTTTCGAGTCCAAGCTCATGCAGCCGTTTCATTGCTTGCTTAGAGGTATCTTTAATCGTATCTGCAACAGCAATAATCCCTGCATATTTGTTAGCAATACTTACAAGCATCGCCGTTTTTCCCTGCTTCTCCAAATCCTCCATATCCTGCAGGTGATAGCCTGTATCAATTTGATGCAGTTCCATCAACCTTCTTGTTCCGACAAGAACTGTTTCGCCTTTGACGATTGCTTTTATTCCATAGCCAGGAATTGCTTCAAATTTCTCTGCTGATTCGAGCTGTATATTCTCAGCTATTGAGCCTTCCACGATTGCTGCTGCAAGTGGATGTTCGGACTGCTTCTCAGCAGAAGCAACGTAAGCTAGGAATGTGTTTCGATCAATTACAGATAAAACATCTGTCAATACAGGCATACCATTTGTGATTGTTCCTGTTTTGTCCAAAAGAATTGTATCAATCCGATGGGTGTTTTCCAGATGCTCTCCACCTTTAAATAAAATACCGAACTCTGCTGCTCTTCCAGATCCAGCCATTATAGAGGTAGGTGTTGCAAGCCCTAATGCACACGGACACGCAATGACAAGCACCGCTATTAGCTTTTCAAGACTTGCAGCAAAATCTCCAGGACTGATGAAAAAATACCATGTAATAAACGTCAATACAGCAATACCAACAACAATCGGCACGAAAATGCCTGAGATCCTATCCGCAAGTCGCTGTATTGGGGCTTTTGAGCCTTGAGCCGCTTCCACAGCCTTTATGATTTGCGCCAATGCTGTATCCTTGCCGACCTTTCCTGCTCGTATTTTAATGAATCCCTGCTTATTTATCGTAGCGCCAAACACTGCATCTCCAAGGTTTTTGTCTACCGGAATGCTCTCTCCTGTCAGCATGGATTCATCTACTGCTGTTTGACCAGATATTATTTCCCCGTCTACTGGAATCCGTTCACCTGGCTTAACATGAATGATATCGCCGATTACCACTTCTTCAAGGGAAATTTCAGCCTCGTTATTTTCTCTTTCAACGATTGCTGTTTTCGGCTGAAGTCCCATCAGCTTTTTAATTGCCTCTGACGATTTTCCTTTTGCTCTTGCTTCGAATAGTTTTCCCAAAAGAATTAACGTTATCAATACAGAGCTTGTTTCAAAATATAGTCCATCTATATGACCATGCCCACCTAAACTTTTGAAAGTTAAATATACACTGTAAAAATAGGCAGCGGATGTTCCTAATGCTACAAGGACATCCATATTTGCACTAAAATTCTTTAATGCTTTATAAGCTCCTTCATAAAATTGAAAACCAATAATAAATTGAACAGGTGTCGCGAGCAATAATTGTACCCATGGATTCATAAATGCCTCTGGTACATACAAAAACGAAGTAAATTGAAAGTGACCGGCCATTGCCCATAGTAATGGTAATGACAGCAGCAGGGAAATTGTGAATTTAAGCTGCTGTTTTTTTCTTGCTTGCTCTCGATAATCAAGAACTTCCTTTTCATTTTCGTCTGTTTGCAGATTTGCACTGTATCCCAGCTTCTTGATTTTTGCTATCATGTCAGCAGTGCCTGTTACGGCAGGATTATAGGAGATAGTCCCCTTTTCTAAGGCAAGGTTTACCGCTGCCTCATGGACTCCTTCCAGCTTATTTAAGCCTTTTTCAATTCTTGTAGCACAAGCAGCACATGTCATACCGCTGATAGCAAGCACTGCTTTTTCCTCCACAACGCCATAGCCGAGGTTTTCAACCTTCTGTTGAATATCGTTTGCTGTAATTGTTTCTGCATTAAATCGGACAACTGCTTTTTCTAGCGCTAAGTTCACATTTGCCTCTTCCACACCAGCCAGCCTTGCCAAGCCCTTTTCAATTCGATTAGCACAAGCAGCACATGTCATCCCAGTGATTTGATATTGCTGCTCCTTTAATGTTTTCGACTTTTCTGCTGTTAATGCTTCTTTGCTCATTTTACTCACTCCTTATACCTATGAGGGGTATATTTAAAAGGAAAATAAAATGTGCTTCTTAAAAAGCACATCTATATACTAAAGAAACGATCAGTTAAAAATGCCTTATTGGACGTCATAGCCTTGGTCATCGATTGTTTCCTTAATCGTCGCCAAGCTAACTTCTTTATCGTTAAATTCAACATCCACTTGTCCTTGCTCCAAATTTACTTTAACAGCAGAAACGCCTTTTAATTCTCCAACGCTTCCTTCAACAGCTTTAACACAATGGCCGCATGACATTCCAGCAACTTTTAATGTAGTTTTTTCCATGATTGCTTCCTCCTATTTTTTCATTAACTTTTGAATGGTGACTAATACCTCGTCCACAGCTTCTGTATCCCCTTCTTGAATACGATCAACTATACAGGTTTTAAGATGTCCCTCAAGCAGTATTTTTGCGACACTGTTTAATGCTGATTGAGTGGCAGCAATTTGTGTGATTACATCATCACAGTAAGTGTCCTTATCAATTAATCCTTTAATTCCGCGGATTTGTCCTTCAATCCTGTTTAGTCTTGTCGTCAAATTCTTTTTGACTGTATCTGAATGATGACTTTTACGCACATGTGTATGGCAAGCTTCCTCTTGCATGGACTTATTAGTCTCTGACTCCAATAAAAGCCCTCCCTATCCCCTTTATATGTATATTATACCCCCGCGAGGTATATTTGTAAACGAATTTGCACTGATTTCCACTAAGTACCCAGTCCTATTATGTTCTAACTCAAAGAATATGATATATTATTGCTATGAAAAACATTTCTCAAATCAGCCGAATTTCGTTAAGAGATCAAGTATATCAACAGCTAAAGCAAGCCGTTATCCACCTTGAACTTGCCCCTGGTGAAAAGATCAGTGACAAGCTCCTTGCTGAACAATTTGGGGTAAGCAGGACACCAGTAAGAGAAGCATTGAAAAGATTGGAGGATGAGGGATTAGTCATATCTTCTCCTGGTTCAGAAACGAAGGTGAGCCTCATTGACATTGAGCAGGCGAAGCATGCTTTTACAGTCGTGGCATCTTTAAATGCACTTGCAGCAAGGCTTGCCATGCCCTTCTTAACAGAGGCACACTGTGATGAGCTTGTTGGCATTAATCAAGAATTCGAAAAAGCAATTTTAGATGAGAATAAGTATGAAGCAATCAAAAAAGACGATCAATTTCACGCCGTGCTACTGCATGCCTCCAATAATCCGGAAATCGAGATGTCCTTGGAGCGTCTCCTGCCGAAAATACGGAGACTGGAGCTGCTTAAATTCAATAAGCTTGATGGACTTTCCTCCATCCGTCAGCATAATGAAATTATTGATAGCATCCGTAATGGGAAGCAGCAGGAGCTTACTAAGCTTGTTGAAGATAATTGGTTGAGCCTGGCTTCTTATTTAACAAAAGAGGAAACATAAAAAGACCAGATGGACGGCCTTGTCATCACTCTGGTCTTTTTTTCTTGGGTTTATTCACTTAACGCTATAACTCCATGCCTGTATAGCTAAGAATAGCATCTCTTAAGAAAACAGCGCCACCTTGTTCCACTTTATCGTAATAGACAGCAAAACGCTCATCGTCAACGTACATTCTAGCAAGACCTGCATGTGCTTCCTTGCTGTAAGAATTCCAATAGTACCCGAGCCAACGCTTATGGAGTTCTGCTGTTTTTTGAGCAGCGGTACTCCCTGGATCACCTGTTTTCATTGCTTCCTTCAAATTTTCTAGCACTTCTTGCCCAAGCCTTTCTACTTCATTATAGTCCGCTTCTGTCATCTGCAGCACTTTCTGATTAGACTGGTCAATTGTCTCCTTGTCATACTTTTGGCGCAGTTCTTCCCCGTATTGTCTTTCGTTTTCCTCTACCATGCTTTTCTTAAAGCCTTCAAATCTTTCTTTATCGCTCATCATTGTTCTCCCATCCGTATTTTCTATCGTTTTATCGACATTCTCAATCAGCATGTCTAAACGATTTCGTTTTGCCAGGAGTTTTGCCCGATGCTCCTCTAATGCCCCCTTCACATCAAAGGAGGGCGCAGAAATAATTTTTTTAATTTCCTCGAGACTAACGTCCAGTTCACGATAAAACAATATTTGCTGCAGCAATTCCACCTCTTTGCTTCCATATAACCGATAGCCAGATGAATTGACTCTTGCCGGCTTAAGCAGACCGATTTCATCGTAATACCTTAATGTTCTTGTACTAACTCCAGCCGTTTGGCTTAATTTTCGAATCGTGTATTCCACTGTTTTTCCCTCCTGACATGTTCATCTTAAACGTTTACGCAACGTTAATGTAAATAGGTATTTTCAAAAAAAAAAACAAAAAAAGCTCGGAAGCATCCAGAGCCTTTGTAGCAAAAAAAATGTTCATTTAGCGTTTTATGTTTACTGTTGTTACCTCAAACTTATCATAGCGGTGTCTCGAAAAGGAATATTCAAATGGAACACCATTATTTAAGAATCCTACATGCTCCACTTCCAGAATCGGGTCGTCTGCCAAACACACTAAATGGGCTTGGTCCAGTTCATTTGATTTACATGCTCTTATTTTCCGATGTGAGCCAGCAATTGTGAGACCTAATCTTTTCGTGATATGTTCATAAATAGATCCGTCCAGTACTTCATCAGTAATCCCAGTAATAATGGTTGTCGGCATATAGGTTATTTCCATTACGTATGGCTCATCGTTGACAAGCCTTAAACGGATTAAGTAGTAAACTGGTGTTTTCGAGTCGATAGCGAGATGTTCCGCAACATCTTCTGATGGAAAGCCTACTTCAAACTTAATTACCTTGCTTGATACTTGCTGTCCTTCCATCAGTCTGGACAGGCCTGTTACTTCATTGCTCAATACATTAACTCTGCTGTCCTGTATGGCTGATTTAACAATGAATGTACCGTGTCCTCTTTTCCGGTATAGAAGGCCTTCCAAGACTAATGTGTCAAGTGCTCTTTTCATTGTCATCCTGCTGCAGGAGAATTCTTTTGAGAGTGATATTTCATCTGGAATTGGCTGATCAAATGCATAGTGGGACTCTTTAATTCTCTTTTTCATTTCTGCTGAGATTGCTTCGTACTTGTTCATGATGGAACCACCTTAAAAAATAGATAGTTATATTATAAATTTATTGGTATGAAAATGTTAGCTATCCCAGTGTTTTTTTAAAAAGATGGCCACTAAATGGCCATCTTAGACTGTAGACAAACGAATCAGTTTCTATTATGTGGACTGGAGGATGCCGCACTCCGGTGCGAGCCGCTTCAGAGTTGATCAACATTCCTTTTTAGATAGTACTAGCTAAAATTACAGTAAATTTTATCCTTCCTTATTACTGTCCAACTATTCCTCCAGCCATTCGTCAACTTTGTTATGGTAATGTAACGGTTTCAGATTCTTCAAGATTTTCGCCGTTTGTTGCGATGACTTGTTTGTACCAGTTAAAGCTTTTCTTTTTATAGCGTTTTAGGTCTCTTAAGTCTGACTCACCTCTATTAACATAGATAAAGCCATAGCGCTTTTCGAATTGTCCGCCTGAGCTGATTAAATCTGTTGATCCCCATGTTAAGTAACCGAATACTTCAACGCCTTCTTCCATTGCAAGCTTAACCTGGTTAATATGATTTCTTAAGTAGTCGATGCGGTAATCATCTTCTACTGTATTGTTTTCGTTCAGTTCTTCTCTTACACCAATTCCATTTTCTGTGATAAAGATAGGCAGTCGGTATCTAGCATACATATCCTTAAGACTAACTCTTAGGCCGATTGGATCGATTGCCCAGCCCCATTCATTTGCCTTTAGATTCGGGTTAGGTGTGATGCCGGAAATAATTGCATCTTCTTTAACCTTTTCACTGCTGACCGTCTGGCTTTGATAATAGCTGATGCTAATATAATCGACGGTATTTTCTTTAAGAAGCTCTGCATCGCCTTCTTCGAAATGCGGCATGATTCCTTTGCGTTGCAAATTGCTAGTCACATAGCTTGGATATTCACCGTTTGCAAACACATCAAGATAGAAATCAACAAGCAGTTCCTTTGCTTTCATGTTAGCAATTACGTCTTCTGGAAGACAGCTGTTCGGATATGTTGTCATATATGTGACCATTCCTGCCATTTGTCCACCTGGCACAAGTTCATGCAGTGCTTTAACTGCTTTTGCATGTGCAATAAAGGAATTATGTGTTACTTGATATCGCAATGCCTCTTCATTGTCCGCTTCGTCAGTTGAGACGCCCCAATATTGTAGATTTGTTAAAACGAGATTTTGTTCATTAAATGTAAGCCAATATTTGACCTTTTCCCCATAACGGGCAAAAACTGTGCGTGCATATTTGTCAAACAAGTCAACAACCTTCCGTGATGCGAATCCGTTGTATTTTTTGGCAAGCTGAAGCGGAAGATCAAAATGATACAGAGTGATGACAGGCTGGATGCCGTTAGCAAGCATTTCATCAAATAAGTCATCATAAAACTGCAAGCCCTCCTCATTCGGCTCCCCTTCGCCATCAGGGAAAATTCTTGACCAGGAAATGCTTGTACGATATGCGTTAAAGCCCATTTCCTTAAAGAGAGCAATATCTTCCTTATAGCGATGGTAGAAGTCAACTGCTGTCTTCCAATCAGACTGCCCTTCCTTAACAGGTCTTGCATCAACAATCGAAGGGCCTTTGCCGCCCTCGTCCCATGCACCTTCTGTCTGGAAGCTTGTCACTGCACCACCCCATAAAAAACCTTCTGGAATAACAGATGTTTTCGTCATATTAATCTCTCCTCTATTTTTATTTTTAGATAATCACTGTTAATCTACCAAATTGGCACAAAATCATTTATTTCCTTCAGCACTGCTTCCACTTCATCCAATGCAGAAGCCGGAATTTCCAATCCAGATGCTTTCACATTTTCTTCGACTTGTTCTGGCCTGCTTGCCCCAATAATCGCGGAGCTGACATTCGGCTGACGAAGCACCCAAGCTAATGCAAGCTGTGATAGCTCCACTTCCAATCCACTGGCAATATCAGACAGCCTTTGAACCCTTGTTAGCACTTCATCATTTAAATAACTAGTAATCCATTTATTTGTGTCATCATTTGCAGCACGACTTTTGGCAGGAATCTGCTCATTCGGTTTGTATTTCCCTGTTAATATTCCTTGGGCAAGAGGTGAAAACACAACCTGGCCAATTCCTTCCTTTTCACTGACAGGGATTACTTCCTTTTCTATATAACGGACCATCATATTATAGATTGGCTGATTAGAGATAAGCGGCCTTAAATTTTTCTCTTTAGCAATATGTACAGCATCTGTCAGCTGAGCAGCCGACCATTCACTGACACCGCCATAGAGAACTTTTCCTTGTGCAATTAAATCATCTAATGCTCTTAAGCTTTCCTCCACAGGCGTTTCATGATCATAGCGATGAAATTGATACAAATCGATATAGTCTACACCTAATCTCTTCAGACTTGCTTCGCATTGTTCAATAATATGCTTTCTGGACAGCCCTCTGTCATTTGGTCCAGCTCCCATCGGAAAGAAGACCTTTGTTGCAAGCACATAACTGGAACGGGTATAATCTTGCAGTGCTTCTTTCAGGACGGTTTCAGCAGCGCCTTTATTATAAGCATTTGCTGTATCAAAGAAGTTGATGCCAAGATCATATGCCCTATGGATACAGGAAATAGATTTCTCCTTTTCGACTGCACTTCCATATGTGAGCCAGCTGCCCAATCCGATTTCGCTTACTTTCAAGCCAGAGTTTCCTAGTCTTCTGTACTTCATTTCTAATCACCCAACCTATTAGATTTTTTTAGTCATGCGCACAGCTAGTAGAGAAACTGCTAAATTCATTTTCAGCAGCTTCTCCCAAGTTTTAATCTCCTAATTAGAAACGCTTACAATTATATTATAAAGGCTAGCGTTTAAATGTCTATACTTTATAAAAATTAGATTATACTTTTAACGACAAAAATCGTCAACTTACTTCCAATGATGAATGCTGAGATGTATATAAATTCCAATATTGACCTTTCCTTGTCATCAGCTCATCATGGGACCCCTCTTCAGCAATTTCGCCTTTTTCAATAAATAAAATCCTTGAGGCGCTTTGAATGGTGGACAGACGGTGTGCGATGATAAAGGACGTCCTTCCTGCAAGCAAAGTACTTAAGCCTTTTTGAAGGGCCAGCTCTGTTTCTGTATCGATTGATGATGTCGCTTCATCTAAAACCAAAATTCTTGGATCTGCCAAGAGTGCTCTAGCAAAGGAAATGAGCTGTCTTTGTCCTGCTGAAAGCCTTGTTCCTCTTTCATTCACTTCTGTTTCATAGCCATCCTGTAATGTCATAATAAAGGAATGGGCCTGAACTGCTTTTGCTGCTTCAACCACTTCCTCATCACTCGCATCAAGGCGGCCATAACGAATATTATCCATAATTGTTCCTGAAAAGATAAACGGATCTTGGAGCATAATACCCATCTGTCTTCTAAGTGAGGGAATCGTGACTGTCTTTATATCAACCCCATCCATCTTTATTTTGCCGCCATTCAAGTCATAAAAACGGCTGATCAAGTTAACAATTGACGTTTTGCCAGACCCAGTTGCACCAACAAGAGCTATTGTTTCTCCTGGTTCTGCAGTGAAATGAATATTTTTTAATACTTTTTCGCCAGCTTCATAACCAAACTCCACATGGTCAAACTCTACCTTTCCTTTAATATCGTGCAGTGCTTTTCCTCGCGGATTATCGAGCACTGTCGGCTTTTCATCCATCATTTCAAAAATTCGCTCGAGATAAGCCATCGCATTTATAATCGCATTATAGAAGTTGCCGATATTGGAAATTGGTGTCCAAAACATCCATATATAACCGACAAAGGCTACTAAAGCACCAACTGTCACGCCTTGCCCAATCATTGAAATTCCGGCCACATATATAAAGGAAACGGTCAGAACAGAAATATTTTCAATGGATGGCCAAAGAAGAAACTGGATATAGACTGCTTTTAACCATGATTTTTTATAGCCCTTTGACACATCCTCAAAAATTTTCTTGTTTTCTTCTTCCCTCGCAAATGCTTGTGTTACCTTCATGCCATTGATGCTTTCATGTATATATGCATTCATATTGGACTGTTTATTACTCAAGTCCTGCCATGCCTTACGCTGCGCATTTTTAATAAAAAAGATAACAATCGCTAAAAGCGGGAATCCAATCATGGCATAAATCGCCAAACGTACATCTATGGCAAACATGAATCCAATGATGACAGTTAAGCTGAATATATCTGTAATCAAGTTGATAAGCCCATTTGACAGCAAATCACTAAGTGAGTTCACATAATTAACGACCCGCACTAAAATTTTTCCATGTGGGCGGTTGTCATAAAAGGAAAAGGACAATGATTGAATATGTGTAAACAAGTCCTTTCGAATTGTCTTTATGACATTTTGACCAATTTCAGCCATCATTCTAATCCGGTATTTCATACAAATCCCCGTTATAATGAGAGCACCCAAATAGATGCCTGCAAGCAGTGAAAGCCCACCAACATTGCCAGCTGGTATTTCCTTGTCAATCGCTTGTTTAATAAGATAGGGTCCAATCAGATTTGCTCCGCTTGCGACAAGCATGATGAGTATCGTCAGCATGATTTTTTTCTTGTACGGCTTAACATAACCAAACAAGCGCTTAAGATGAATAAAACTAAATGGCGTCTCTAAATCCTCATCAACATCGAACTTATTTCGTGCCATTAAATCACATCCTCATCCCTGTGCTTTTCTTCAAAGTTTCCATATTGATTCTTATAAACATTAAAGTAATAACCTTTCTTCCGCAGCAGGTCCTCATGTGTGCCCCGCTCGATTATCGCTCCATTATTCATCACAAGAATTTGGTCTGCATCCTTAACAGAGGAAATTCTGTGGGCAATAATAAAGGACGTTTTGTTCTTTTGAATAGATTTCAGCGTCTTTTGAATACGATTCTCTGTTTCCATATCAAGACTTGAGGTCGTATCATCCAAAATCAAAATCGACGGGTCTTTCAATATGGCTCTTGCAAGGGCGATCCGCTGCCTTTGCCCTCCAGAAAGGCCGACACCTCTTTCCCCAACAATCGTTTCATAGCCCTCTGGTAAATCACTAATAAAATCATGCGCATCCGCCATTTTTGCAGCAAACTTAATGGAATCAATGGAGGTATGAGGATTACCATAGGCTATATTGCCCTCGATTGTATCCGAAAACAGGAAGATATCCTGCATGACCATCGCCATTCCTTTACGAAGCTCCTGCAGCTCCCAGTCCTTCACATTTCTTCCATCAATTCTTACCTCTCCGCTTGTGGTGTCATAAAACCGGCTAAGTAAATTGACTAAGGTTGATTTTCCGGCACCTGTTGGACCAATAATCGCCAGCGTCTGCCCCGGCTTCACTTTAAAGCTAATATCCTTTAACACAGGCTCTTCTCCATAGCTGAAGGAAACCTTGTCAAACTCCACAATCCCTTTATATTCACCTATCGGTACAACATTATCGTGGCTGGCAATTTTCGGGACTGTCTTAAGAAGATCCTCGACTTTTTCTGCTGATGCAATAAAACGCTGCACATCATTTAAAAGCCATCCGGCCATTTTCATCGGGTTGCTAAGTGCCCATATGAAGGAATTAAACATAACTAGTTCTCCAAATGTAAGTGAACCATTTATAACCATAACTCCTCCTGCAAAAATCATCAGCACTGTCAGCACACCTGCAAGAGAGTCCAAAATCGGCAAATATTTTTCCCAAATCTTTGACGACTTTAAATTCTTTTCTTTAAAGCCTTCATTAGCAATCGAAAACTTCGCGATTTCATAATCCTCTTTTGCAAATGCTTTAACAACACGGTTTCCACTAATGTTTTCCTGAACGACAGAGTTTAATTTCGCAAATTGGTTACGGATTTCTGTAAAGGTTGGCCGCACATCCTTTGTAAGGCGGAAAGCGAAAAAACCAATGATTGGTGTTACAATCAATAATGTCAGCGCCAATGGAGGATGAATATAAAACATGAAGCCAATCGCAAACAGCATGATGGTTGCGTTTTCAAAAATCATGTAGATCGTCCATGCCGTAAAATGTCTGACAGCCTCCATATCTCCTGTCATCCTTGCCATAATATCTCCTGTTTTTGTGCGATCATAAAAGCTGAAATCCAGCCTGTGCAAACGGTCATATAGCTGCTCTCTAATGTTGTAAATGACATTCTGGGATACATTTTCAAAAATCATTTGATACGTATAGCGGATGATTGTTCGTAAAAATGTACCTGCAATCATGATTCCAAGTATCGGCCACAGCAGATTCATCTGCTTGCCGTACATGACATCATCAACCATCCTCCCAGCCAAATACGGATTAAGCACATTTAAAGCAGATACAATAACTGCACAAAACAGGCCAATTGCTATTCTTGCACGATAAGTATGTAAGAACCCCCATATCCATCGCAGACTATGCATCTAGCCGACTCCCTTCCATTGCTGTATTCTTTTGCTTACTTTCGTCACTTTACTCTCCTTCCATATACTTTTCGATTATCTAAGATTATGCTACCGAATAATCTTATTAGCATTAGTTCCTTTCTATGTATGTCCTGTTCATAAAATCTATCATTTTTTTAATAGACCGATTGCTCCAGAAATAATACAGCTTTATACTGCTGCCTCTTCCTTCTGTTTCTTGGTTTTGAACGTAAAAATAAATCTGACACATGCGCCGTAAATGGCAGGTGCAAAAAATACGAAAAATAGGAAGTTAAGCTTGATTAACTGAAAAACAACAAGAATGGCTGCGAGCATCAGGAACGACCGAAAAATCTGCTTAGCTAGGAGAAACAGACTGACCATTGCTGTCCTTTTTGCCGGTAAATCAAGATGTACTAAATTCCAAACCATATACGTAAAAAAGATAATGGCCAGCATAAAGGCATAAATGCACACAAATTTAATGACAGATGTGATATAAGGATTAATTGTTGCAGGAAAAGGCAGGATGATAAAAGTTCCGATATAAATAAAGATACAAATAATGATGGCAGACAGCCTTTTTTTCTTCGTATATTTTGGGCTGATTTCTTGAAACAGCTTGCGCACAGATGTGCCATTCCCTGCGAAAATTTCATCAATAACCTCAATCAGCGTACAGGCTGAATAAACAAGCCCGCCAATAAAAAATCCCTTTCCTAAATACAGCCAGAATAATAGACTTGCCCTGACAAGACGGTATGAAATGTCCATAAAGGAAAAGAATTTACTGTCTATAAAACGGCTTTTATTCATAGTAATACCCCCTAATAAAAAAAGGCTGCCTGAAACCAGGCCGACCAAATGGTAAAAAACCATATAGTCCATGCATTTTTCAGACAGCCTATTGATTGCTATTTCAAGCCAAATTCCTTGCGAATTTGGTCTGCTACTTCTTTTAACTGTTTTTCTGCATCCTTGCTGCCATTAAGATTGATATTGTCAATAACAGGCTGGATTTTGCTCACTATCTCTGCATATTCCGGGATATAAGGAGCATTCATAACGGTTCTTCCTTCTGCAAGAATTGTAGACAATGCTTTTGCGTTTTCAGGTGCATTTGCCATTGTTTCAATTTTATCTTCATTCCTTTTTACTACAGGGACCGCTGAAATAGTATCTACTTGCAGGTCTTGACCCTTCCCAGTAGACAGGAATTGCAGAAGCTTATAAGCCTCATCAGGATGCTTTGTTCCGCTTCCAATTCCAATTGGAAGATAAGATGCTGCTGCTACGTTTCCTGCTTTTCCTGCAGGCAATGGCACAACATCCCATTTGAAGGTTGCATTCTTCGCTGTATCAGACCAATCCCATGGACCCATCATTTTCATCGCTGCTTGACCTGCAAGGAACATATTCGATAGCCCTTGACTTTGAGCAGTAGTTGGCTGTACATGGTATTTATTAATCAGGTCTGCACCAAATTTAATGGCTTCAATTGATTCAGGTGAGTCAATAATTACTTCTTTGCCATCCTGACTGACAAATCCTCCGCCATTTTCTACAAGCAGTTCATTAGTATAAAAGTTTTCCATTCCGAATTGGACTGTTTTGCCGTTTTTCTCTACTGTCAGCTTTTGTGCTGCTGCAAGAAAGTCAGCCCATGTCCAGTCATCCTTTGGATATTCAACACCTGCAGCATCGAACATATCCTTGTTGTATCCAAGCATAAAGGCTGAAGCATCACGAATAAGCGCATATTGCTTTCCATCCACTTGCCCAAGTGAAAGCACATTTGGCATATATTCATCTTCCTTGATTTCTTTATCAGACAGGTCCATCAATACGCCCTTGCTGACAAATTGACCGAATGCAGACGGCTGCAGCCATACTAAATCTGGCTGATCCCCACCAGCAGACATCGTCAAGAATTTATCATTGAACTTATCATATGGTGCATATACTTGCTTCACTTTAATTCCAGGATTCTCCTTTTCAAACTCCTTGAAAATATCACCTTCCAGCTTCGTGCCTTCTGGATTATTGTTCCAAACAAGAATGCGCAGCGTCACATCTCCTGATTCGCCGCTTGCGGACTCAGAATCTGAGCCAGAACAGCCTGTCAAAATCAAAGATAGTGCCAATACAACAGTGAACAGCAAACCACCTAACCCTTTTTTCTTCCTCATGCTTTTACCCCCCAGGTAATGTTTGTGTATGGATAAACAGATAAACGGCAATGCCATTCATCTAAGTGAAACCAACGCAATTAACCCTTTCCGCCTGTTGTAGCAATTCCTTGGACGAAGTACTTTTGGCCAACAAAAAAGATAATGATAAGTGGTAAGATGATAAATACACTTGCTGCCATCATCGGACCCCACTGGATTAACAAAGCACCCTTAAACTGCAGAATTCCTAATGCGAGCGTATATTTGGAATCATCATTTAAGTAGATTAATGGATTAAGAAAATCATTCCATGTCCACATAAAACTCAACAAAGCCACTGTAATAATAGAAGGAACTGATAACGGAATAATAATTCTCCAAAAGATACCGAATGCTCCACAGCCATCTAAATAGGCACTTTCCTCCAGCTCCTTCGGTATTGTTTTGAAGAATTGTCTTAATAAAAAGATGAAGTAAGCGCTACCAAAGAAAGAAGGAACAATTAACGGCAGGAAGGTGTTAACCCACCCTAGTTTAGAAAAGATCATATAGACAGGAATCATTGTGACTTGAGGCGGCAGCATCATGGTGCCAAGCAAAAGCACAAACCAGAAATTCCTTCCTTTTCCTTTAATTCGCGCAAACCCATATGCAACAAGAGTAGAAGAAACGACTGTGCCAATCACTACACAAACAGTAACAATCACAGAGTTCAAATAATACTGCCCAAAATCCACAAGCGTAAAGACTTCCTTATAGTTAGCCAAATCCCAATTCTTCGGCAGTAAAGTAGGCGGGAATGCCATCGCTTCATTTTCAGGCTTAACAGATGTTCCAATCAGCCATAGAAAAGGAAATAAAAACAGAATGGAAAGAGCAATCAGCAAAAAGTAAGTGAATCCCTTTTCTAATCTTCTGCCTTTCTTTAAACTGCGAGGTTTTTTCGCCTTAACAGAAGCTGCCGTCTTAACAGGTGATACTTCCATAATTGACTCCTCCTCTCCTTACTCATCGTATTCGTAATACACTTTTTTCCCAAACACTTTAAACTGAATCAGTGTGAAAATAAGAATGATGATGAACAAGATCCAGGCAAGCGCTGATGCATAGCCCATTTTAAAGAATTTAAAGGCATCCTGGTATAAGTAAAATACATAAAACAGCGACTTATAATTCGGTCCGCCATTACCGCTGCTGACAACATATGCCTGTGTGAAAATCTGAAAGGAACCGATTAGTCCCATAATGAGGTTAAAGAAAATAACATTTGAAGTCATCGGAATGGTGATATTCCAGAACTTATGGAACTTCCCCGCACCATCCAGTTCAGCTGCTTCATAAAGGGACGCTGGTACACTCTGGAGTCCTGCCAGATAGATAACCATTCCGCCACCTGCTCCCCAAAGGCTCATAATAATCAAAGTAGGCTTAACCATGCCTTCACTTAAAAGCCAATTTGATGTCGGCAAATGAAAGAAGGAGAGAATACTATTGGCAATTCCAAAATCCGGCTGAAAAATTAAAATCCAAAGAAGTGAGCTGGCAACTGTCGGTACAAGCGAAGGTAAGTAAAAGATTGTGCGGAACAAGCCCATAAATCGTACCTTTGTGTTCAGCAATACAGCAAGCATGTATCCAACAACGAGACCAAGAGGAACTCCAACAATCGTATAAAAGAAGGTGTTCCATAATGACTGCCAAAACAGTGGATCTTCTGTGAACAGCTTTTTATAATTTTCTAATCCAACCCAATTTGCTGCTCCCAGCCCTGAATAGTCTGTGAAGGACATATATAAAGAGTACACCATTGGACCTGCAGTAAAGACAACAAAGCCAATCAGCCAAGGCAAAATAAATAAGTAAAACAATAAAGTCCTCGATTTATTCATTTGCGTCACCTTCCATTTGATAAAATCATTTATTGCTATGTAACCTGCTTCCTTCACGCTCCCTTCCACACATTTGATTTCTGCTTATTTAAATCCATCATGTATATTACTTCTGTTTTAACTTACAAATAAAGTTATGTAAGCCTTTTCAACTACAATTTCATATTAACTGCTGTACTTGAATTTTTCAATAATTTTTTAAAGTATTTTACTTAATTTTTTTAATTTATTTTAAGTAACAAAATATAAAATTACTTAAAATAGTCTAGATAACCCTCGTACTAAATAAAAGCACTCAATATTACCCAATCTATAAAAGTCTATAATTACTGAATAAAATATACTCCTATTCATTAAGTTACATTTACATTTTTAAAGATTACCGATTACTTAATTTAATTTAAATACTTATTGTCATCCCTATTTATAATTGTTAAAATCAAATATATAATCTTGTAAGGGTTTTCATATAATAGAGTGAGGTGTACTTACTGATGACAATCTATGTAAATCAAGAAACAAAGGAATTCCATTTATGCAACAATAACGTCAGCTATATTTTTAGAGTCTTAGAGAAATCAAACCAGCTGGAACATCTTTATTACGGCAAAAAACTAACACATCGTGAATCGTTTACGCACTTAATTGAAAGAGAAATAAGACCCTCCTGCAATCTGTTTGAGCATGACCATACGTCTTCCCTTGAGCATATTAAGCAGGAATACCCAAGCTTTGGAACTACAGATTACAGACAGCCAGCACATATGATTACCGACAAAATTGGCAGCACCATAACAAATTTCCAGTACAAAGACTACAAGCTGTTAAAGGGCAAACCTGCACTCGATAATCTCCCTGCCGTATATACAGAGCAATCGGAAGAAGCTGATACACTGGAAATAACACTAACAGATGAAGTTCTCCGTGCAACGCTTGTACTCAGCTACACCATCTTTCGTGACCGTAATGTCATTTGCAGAAACGCCAGATTTATCAATGAATCTGACTCTCCGTTCTTTCTGGATAATGCCATGAGTGCATCTGTCGATTTACCTGATGATCAATTTGAAATGATTCATCTTGCAGGTGCATGGGCACGGGAAGCACATATGGAGGTACAGCCTTTAACAAAAGGCATCCAATCTGTATACAGCTCAAGGGGTGCAAGCAGTCATGCCCATAACCCTTTTTTAGCATTAAGGCGCTATAACGGAACAGAACATACTGGAGAGGTGTATGGCTTCAGTCTTGTATACAGCGGCAATTTTCTTGCACAAGCAGAGGTAGATACATATGGCGTCTCTCGTGTAATGATGGGAATTAACCCGTTTCAATTCAGATGGAAGCTCAAGCCTGGTGAGGTGTTTCAAACACCTGAATGCATTATGGTATACACACATGAGGGCTTGAATGGAATGAGTCAAACATTTCATGAATTATATCGGGAGCGGCTGGCAAGAGGCTATTGGCGCGACAGAGCGAGACCCATTCTTATTAACAATTGGGAAGCGACCTATTTTAATTTCAATGAGGAAAAAATCCTCTCCATTGCAAAAACGGCACAAAGTCTTGGTATTGAGCTGTTTGTCCTCGATGATGGCTGGTTCGGGAACAGGAATGATGACACCTCTTCTCTCGGCGACTGGTTCGCTAATGAAGCAAAGCTTCCAAATGGGATTAAAGGATTGGCAGAAAAAATCAACAAGATTGGCATGAAATTTGGTTTATGGTTTGAACCTGAAATGGTATGTAAGGATACAGCCCTTTTTAAGGAGCATCCTGACTGGATAATCGCTACACCAAATCGCACGCCTTCACACGGGCGAAATCAGTTCATTCTCGATTTCAGCAGAAAGGAAGTCGTCGAGCATATTTTTCAGCTCATGGATACTATCATCGAGGATTCTAACATCAGCTATATTAAATGGGATATGAACAGATACATGACAGAAACCTATTCTTCAAGCCTTCCAATTGATCAACAAGGTGAGTTGAGTCACCGTTATATACTTGGTGTTTACAGCTTATACGAGAAGCTGTTGGCAAAATATCCGGAAATGCTGTTTGAATCATGCGCTGGCGGAGGTGCCCGCTTTGATCCTGGCATGCTTTATTATGCTCCGCAAGCATGGGCAAGCGATAATACTGACGCAGTTGAGCGCTTGAAAATTCAATACGGAACAAGTCTTGTCTACCCGCTTTCCTCTATTGGCAGCCATGTTTCCACAGTGCCTAACCATCAGGTGGAAAGGATAACACCGATGGAAACACGAGCAAATGTCGCTTACTTTGGAACATTCGGATATGAGCTCGATATTACGAAGCTGACAAAGGAGGAGCAGGAAAAAGTAATGCTGCAGACTGCCTTCATGAAGGAGCATAGGGACTTCATCCAGAAAGGGACATTCTATCGCCTGTTGTCACCATTTGACTCAAACGAAGTATCCTGGATGGTTGTAGCTCGTGATAAGAAAAAAGCGATAGTTGGATATTATAAAGTTCTCGCAAAGCCGAATGAGCGTTATAACCGCATTAAGCTGACAGGCTTAGATCCCGATAAACGATATGCAATTGAAGGCAAAGACACAAAGCATTACGGCGATGAACTGATGAATATAGGCATACTGCTTTCAGAGGATTATACAGACCGTGCCTCGGAGTATTGGCAGCGGGAAAGAGCTGGAGATTATTCGTCTCGGCTGTTTATCGTGACAGAAGCCTAAAAATTTGAATTCTTACAATAAAAGGAGGTCAACACATGAAGAATTATATGGTGTTTGACGTAGGAGGCAGCATGATAAAGTTCGCTGTCATGACAGAAAATGGCGATTTCATCGAAAAGGGTGAGCTGCCCGTTTCCGAAACCGAGTTTACTATATTCCAAGAAAGCATTGTACAAACCGTATTGGAAAACAAAATAAAACATCAAGTTGCAGGAATTGCCTTCAGCTGCCCAGGCGGAGTGGAAAGTGAAACAGGTATTATTGGCGGTTCAAGTGCACTGCCCTTTATTCATGGACCAAACTTCAAGGAAATTTTCGGTACTGCGACAAATCTTCCTGTTGAGCTGGAAAATGACGCAAATTGCGCCGCTTTAGGTGAGGTATGGAAGGGTGCTGCCAAAACAAATGAAAATGTGCTGTTCACTATCATCGGCACAGGAATCGGCGGAGCTGTCATCAAGGATCGCCGCATTCATAAAGGAGCCAATCTTCATGGCGGCGAAATTGGCTATATGGTGATGCAAGTAGTAGAGGAAGACGGCAAGCCCGCCTTTCAAACATGGAGCCAGCTTGCTGCAACAGGCGCTTTAGTCAAAAAAGTCGCCAAAAGAAAAGGCATTGATCCAAAGGAGCTGAACGGAAAAAAAATCTTTCAGGCTGCCGAGGAAGGAGATACTATTTGCTTGGAGGAAATTGATGCATTTTATCTCCGTCTTGCACAAGGCATTTATAATATCCAGTATGTGTACGATCCGGAAAAAATCATTATTGGCGGAGCCATCAGCAATCGGGAGGATTTAATTGAACAAATCTACAAAAAACTCGATATTCTGCTGGAATCGGTGATGGCTGCAAAGGTTAGACCAGTTATCGAACAATGCCAATACAAGAATGATGCCAATCTCATCGGCGCACTGTACCATTATCTGCAGTGCCAGAAAGCCGAATCTGTGGAGGCATAGGAAAAAGCACCAGTGAATAACTGGTGCTTTCGTTCTTTCAGCTGAGCTTCTTCACGGAATTCCGATGAATGATTTTTCCGTTAATAAGTGTTCTGCCGTATTTTTCATTAGGATTATGAAGCTTTTCCATAATAATCTTCACAGCAGCCTTGGACATTTCCTTAATATTCACTTCAACAGTCGTCAGCAGCGGCTCTGTTAAAGCCGCAAAAATAGAATTATCGAACCCAACTACTGAGCAATCCTCTGGTACTTGGTAGCCATTCTTCTGAAGATTGTTAATGAGGTTGTAAGCAATCTCATCATTATTACAAACAAAGGCTGTTGGCATATCATCAGGAAAAACGATGTCTATATATTTGCCTCGTTCATCACGGTCATAAATAATATAGTCCTGCCTCAGCTCGATTCGATGCTCCAAAAGTGATTTGTAGTATCCTAGAAACCTGTCCTGTATACTGCTCGTCGCATAGATGTTGCCGACATAGGCAATTTTTTTATGGCCATTTTCCACCAGATAATTAGTAATTTCATAGCCGCCAAAAAAGTTGTCTGTTAAAACAGAGTCAATTTCGTTCTGGTCTGTATAAAAATCTAAGAAAATAACAGGACTGTCAATTTTCTGAATTTCTTTCACATATTCATTGCCAATCTGACCTAAAATAATGAAGCCATCCACCTTTTTCTCATTATAAATCCGCGGCAGAATAAGCTGGTCTTCATCCTCCTGCCCTAAAATGTACAGAATTCCTGAGTAGTGGTAGCCATCAAGGATTTTTGTCAGCATTTGATAAAATTGCAGATAAAAGGATTGCGTTGTACCTGTAAACCTTTCTGGGATAACGATTCCAAGATTATAAGAAAGGCCATCCTTAATCGACTTTGCATGTGTATTGAAGCGATAGCCCATTTCTTCAGCCAATAATTTTATTTTCTCTTTTAATTCTTCACTGACCCCATCTTTATCATTAAGCGCTTTGGAGACAGTCACACTGCTGACACCAAGTTTATTGGCGATGTCACGCATCGTAACATTGCTTCTCACAAAAATTCCTCCGATATGAAATAATTCTGTTTCTTAGCTCATGGGATTACTATACTATAACGGCCACTTTTAAAAAAGCATCCATATTTACTCTTCAAGCAGGTCTGCAAAAAAATCATGGACTTTGTCGCCTAATGTCCTTATATATTCATGACCATACTCATAATAAATCAGCATATTTTTGTCTGATTGAATTTTATTGTAGGCAGCAAATTGGGTAGAAGGCGGGCAAATTGCATCCTCCATACCAACTGCCCACAATACATCTGCTTTTATCCTGTCTGCCAAATGCTGTATATCTATATAGCCTAGCTTTTGGAAAACCGCTTCCTCTTGTTCATGGTTTGGATCAATAAACTTAAAGTAATAATGAATTTCTTCATAAGCTGAATTGCTAATATCGAGCTCCCATGCTCTTTTAAAGTCTGATAGAAATGGATAAACAGCAGCTGTTTTCTTGATTCGCGGCTCTAAACTGGCACAAGCAATCGCCAGCGCCCCACCTTGTGATGCACCATAAGCTCCTACTCTAGTTTCATCTACATTCTCCATCGAGCAGAGAATTCTTGCAGCTTGAACTGTATCTAAATATACATTTCGATAATAGAGCTTTTCTGGAGCCTCTTCTATCCCCCTAATAATATGGCCTTTTAATGTTGTTCCTTTTACTTGGAGATTATCCTCTGACAGACCACCTTGGCCGCGGCAGTCCATGGCCAAAATTGTGTAGCCTTCTGCCGCATAGCCTATTTTGTCCATCCAATCGCCGCTATTCACATGATAGCCATGAAACCATAGCAGCCCAGGTCCAGGTCTTGTTTGCCCTTTTGGTCGAACTAACTGGCCATGTATTCTTGCTCCACCGACACCTGTAAAATACAAATGAAAGCATTCAGCAGCCTTACTTTGAAAAGAAGCTGGGATTAGCTCATAAAACAACGATTGCGCTTGTAATTCTTTTAGCCCTGCTGCCCAATAGGCATCAAAATCATCTGGCTTCGGGTTGATTCCTTTATATCGCTGTAAATCAGACAAAGGCATATCAAACTTCATATCAGCATTCCTCCGCTTAGTTTATGTATGCGTTATCATTTTGTATTACTTAAACGATAACTTAATTATAAACCTCTGTGAAGTTAACCGTCAATGATAGAAAGAGAACTTCCTTGATTGCAAAAAAAAAAGTGATTTCGATTGAAATCACTTTTTTCTCTCTTTTAAAATCCGTTATTCTCTGCAACTGCTTTAAACCATTGTCCGCTCTTTTTAACTGTGCGTTCACCGTCTTTATTAAGGTTTACAGATACGAAGCCATATCTATTTTTGTACGCATTTGTCCAAGACCAGTTATCCATGAACGTCCATAAATGATAGCCTTTTACATTAGAGCCTTCCGCAATTGCTTGATGAACCCATTTAAGATGATCGGAAATAAACTCAATTCGGTAATCATCTTGAATGATGCCTGTTTCATCACGGAATTTTTCTTCGCCTTCAACTCCCATTCCATTTTCAGAAATGAAGCATTCAATATTTCCATAGTTATCTTTTAAATTGATTAAAATATCATATATGCCTTTTTCGTAAATTTCCCAGCCACGGTGCGGATTCATTTTTCTGCCAGGCATCACATAGTTATCAAAATAGCGATCTGGCATAAATGGAGCCTCTGGATTAGGAAGATGCTCTTTCGCCTTTACCCTTCTTGGCTGATAATAGTTAACACCAAGAATATCAACTGTATTATTACGGATGATTTCCAAATCTCCATCCGCAATTTCCGGCATGAAGCCCTCCTCCTTCAGGATTGCAACAAGCTCCTGCGGAAATTCTCCTTTAACAGAAGGATCTAAAAATGATCTGTTAAAAAAGGCATCTGCCAACACGGAAGCTTTTACATCAGCAGGATTTTGACTGCGTGGATAAGATGGCGTCAAATTAAGGACGATTCCAATTTTCCCATCCTGTCCTTGGTTTTTATATGCTTGAATCGCTTTTGCACTTGCAAGGATTGTATGGTATCCGACTTGGACAGCCTTCTTGAAATCAACCTCATTCGGATAATGGAAATCGTACAGATAGCCGCCTTCCACTGGTACGATTGGTTCATTATGTGTAAACCATTTCTTCACACGGTCACCAAACAGCTCAAAGCATATGCTTGTATAATTTACATACGCATCAACGACTTCCCTGTTGGCCCATCCACCGATTTTCTGAAGCTCCATCGGCATATCGAAGTGGAAAAGACCAACAAATGGCTCTACTCCATTTTCAATGAATTCATTAATAACATTATTGTAGAATTCCACTGCCTTCGGGTTAATCTCTCCTTTGCCCTCAGGAAACAGTCTTGACCACGAAATAGACATGCGGAAGGAGTTATGACCAATTTCCTTCATCAGCTTAATATCTTCTTTATATTTCACATAAAATTGCGATGTATCTTGTGGACCAACTCCATCAAAAAAGCGCTCTGGCTGCTGTTCATACCAGTAATCCCAAATATTTTGTCCTTTTCCATCAACATTTGCTGCACCTTCCGTTTGAGTTGCTGATGCGGCAGATCCCCACCAAAAATTATCTGGAAAATTATATTTCACTTCATTATTTACTGACATTTTTTCTTTCCCCTTTCAAAGACATACTCTAAGATGAATTCCTTTGTTATAGGAAAAAGCAGGCATATTGAGCTTTTGCTGACGCTAAAGCCAATACTCTGCTTCCTCCCTTCCATTCATGTATTATTTAGCTGCTTTTATTAAGATGCTTTTTTCATTTCCTCTTCTTCCTTCTTCACATTGACACGGTCAATAACTTTCAGGAATGGGAACCAGATTGCAAATACGATTGCCATATTCACAAGCTGCATTAATCCTCCAGCGAAGGAGTTAGTAGCCATAATACCGTTGATGAAGAATGGTACTGTCCATGGAACGGTAACACCAGTAGGAGGTGGTACAATTCCTGTTGACATGGCGAAATACGTTACTAGCGTTACAATCATTGGTGAAATAATCCAAGGTACAATAATTAATGGGTTCATAACAATCGGTAAACCAAAGATGATTGGCTCATTGACGTTAAAGATACCAGGGCCAAGGCCAAGCTTCGCTACTTGCTTCATTTGCTTACTCTTCATGAACAGCAGGATTGCGAACACGACAGCAAGTGTCATACCTGTTCCACCCATGCCGACAGTATATATCTCCATGAACGGTTTTGAGATAATATGTGGTATTTCTTGTCCGCTCGTATATGCTGTTAAGTTTTCTACTTGCAGTGTATTCCAAATCGGGTCCATAACAGAGTTGATGATAATTTGACCATGAAGACCAAAGAACCAAAGAATTTGGATAAAGAATACTGCAATAAGTGTTGGAATGATGCCACTGCCCAAGCCTACTAATGGTGCTTGAATTGCTTTATAAATGACATCATGCAAGTTTGTATCAAATGCTGCTGTTACAAGAACGTTCACAAGCAGGAAGAATGTCAATGTAAGCACAGCTGGAATTAATGCTGCGAATGATTTTGCTACTGCCGGCGGAACTCCTGGCGGCATTTTGATCGTGATATTCTTTTGGACAATCGTGCGGTAAATTTCCCCTGCGATAAAGGCAGTGATCATGCCAAGGAACATCCCTTTTGCCCCAAGACGATCGACAGGAATGACACCTGAGATAGCTTCACCTGTCTCTGGCTGAACAACAAATGGCGTTAGTAATAAGAAAGAAACAAGTGCGATTGCACCGCCAAAGACAGCCTCCACATTATAGCTTTTAGACAGATAATAACCGATACCGAATACAACAAAGATAGACATGATGCCCATTGTTGCCGAGTTGGCTATCCCAAACAATGATTGGAATGATGCAATTGACTCTGCACTCATAAATTTCTTTAGGAATGGCAGATTTGTCAGTACGACAAAGATAGAGCCGAAAATCGTTAATGGAAATGACAGCATAAAGGCGTCACGCAGGACAGTCAAATAACGGTTGTTGTTCAGTTTCCCTGCTATTGGCACCAAAAATTGGCTTAATTTTTCAAACACAGGATTCTCCCCCTTTTGGATATACAGCTATTTTATAGGTTTTTTTCTTTAAAGATTTCAAGCAGCTCTTTCACAAGCTCCTTCATGGAAAGCGTTGACATTAAATGGTCTTCTGCATGCATAAGAAGAAGTGCGAATTCCACCTTGTTGCCTGATGCCTCTTGCTGAACCAATTTAAAATGGATCTCATGGGCAACACTTAAATCTGCCTCTGCTTGTACAAGCAGTTCATCTGCCACCTCCGGTTTACCTGCACGATACTCCCGAAGCGCCTCGATGATTTTGCTTCTCGCATTGCCACTGTGAAGAATAAGCATAAAGTTGATTTGTTCTGCTGTTAATGTATTAACATCAATCTTTTCCATTATTTATCACCCATCAAAGCAACTGCTTGTTCATAGGCTTTTTGACCATCCGCCAAACCATATGCCATCATATCGATAACATCCACTTTAATTCCGTATTGATCTGCCGCCTTTTGAAGTTCTCCCTTCAAAAAGCTCATTTGCGGACCAATTAGAACAACGTCTGCTTCTGCCATATCTTGCTTAGCCTTATCCTGGCCGACAGCCCATATTTTTGCTTCTACGCCGATTGTTTTTGCATGCTCTTCCATCTTGGTAACTAGTAAACTAGTAGACATTCCTGCACTGCAAGCTAGTAATATCTTTTTCATATCATTCATGCTCCTTTACCTTTTTATATGTTAAATTTTATTAAATCGTTTTCAAAAACCGCTTACATTTATTATTATAATCATTTGTTCTTATTTGTCTATACATTTAAATTATAAAATAAAGTCATTTTCAATCTTTGAAAATGATACAAAAAAAAGATGCTTTATTGGCATCTTTTTCTGTCTTAATGTAGCTGCTGCAGTCCTTTTATAATTACCTTTAAGCCGGAAAGGAAGTCATTACTTGATTTTAGTCCTTCATTTGGTGAAAGGAAATGGTGGTATATATAAGGGGCTTCTGCTTTAGAAAGGGCTGCAATTGCTTCGGAGAATTTGTCTTGTACTGCTTCAAAGCCAATTTCTTCAAGCATTCTTTGCTGCTTTTGTTCGTCTAATACATAGGAAGTCACATAAGTATTGATAAAGTTAACTGCCTGAAATATTTTGTCTTCTCGTAAGCCTGACCGATGAAAAATCGCAAATGTCCTGTTAATTAACAGTAATCTTTGTTTTGTAACAGGTAGTGTAACCATCATAATTTCAGCTCCATCAGGGACTGACAGTAATACTCTCCTCAGCTCAAGGGAAAATAACTCTACTTCTTCCTCCCAGCTGCTACATTCTTTCGGGAATGTAAATTGGCATGCTATGTATTCTCCGAGCAGCTCCAATAATTCCTGTTTGTTTTTTATATACCAATACAAAGCAGGAGCTTTTATTTTCAGCCTTGCTGCTACGTTTCTCATCGTCACATGTGCTAAACCTTGTTCGCGGAGTATTTCAAGCGCCGCATTTATTATTGCTTCTTTGCTGACATTTTTCTTCTGCATGAAGTCACCTCTTTACACTTATATTGTATATTATTTGTGGCTATAATTCTTTACTAACGTATTTAACCGTGTTAAACTGCATATTGGTTATTTAACACTGTTAAATTAAGAAATGAGGGTTATAATGTATGTCTTCTAAACAGACAAGATTAGTTCCTGTTATGATTGCCTTAATGCTTGGGATATTTGTTGCATCTCTAGACAACACAATTGTAGCAACAAGCATGGGCTCCATTATCGGCGACTTAGGCGGTATGGATAAATATGTTTGGGTTACTTCCGCGTATTTAGTGGCAGAGATGGCAGGTATGCCGATATTCGGTAAATTATCGGATATGTATGGCAGAAAGAAATTTTTTGTTTTTGGAATTTTACTATTTTTAGCTGGTTCTATTCTTTGCGGTATGGCAAATACAATGATACAGCTTTGTATTTTCAGAGCTATTCAAGGTATTGGCGGAAGCGCCTTAATGCCAATTGCATTCACAATCATCTGGGATGTAGTCCCTCGTGAAGTCCGCGGGAAAATGAGTGGTATTTTCGGTGCTGTCTTCGGTTTATCGAGTATTGCAGGTCCATTATTAGGATCTTTCATTACAGAACAATTTGATTGGCGTTGGATTTTCTTTATTAATATTCCAATTGGAATTATCGCACTAGCATTAATTGTTATTTTTTATAAAGAATCAAAAACACATACAAAACAAATCATTGATTGGTTTGGGTTTGTATTTTTGTTAGGTTTTTCTATTTCGTTAATGTTTGGATTAGAATTAGGAGGAGAAACTTATCCGTGGCAGTCATGGCAGATTATTTCCTTATTTATTCTGTCTGTTGTTTGCTTCATCGTTTTTCTGCTTGTGGAAAAACGGGCAAAAGACCCTATTCTGCCATTTAACTTGTTCAAAGAGCGACTTTACACAACAAGCGTCTTGACGGGGATGTTTTACGGCGGTGTGTTCATGGTGTCAACTATTTACATTCCGCTTTATATCCAAGGAGTGACCGGCGGGACTGCTACCAATTCAGGATTGCTTTTGCTGCCGATGATGGTTACATCAAGTGTTGCAGCAGCACTTGGAGGAGCATTTGCAAATAAATTCAGCTATAAGTCTATAATGATGACTTCCGGAATTATTATGGCAATCGGAACCTTCCTGTTAAGCACACTTGATGCAAGCACACCAAGATGGTCTATCACGATTTATATGATGGTGATTGGGCTTGGTGTTGGGCCTTCCTTCTCTGTTCTGGGGATGGCATCTCTGCAAAAAGCATTGCCACAGCAGCGAGGAATTGCCAGTTCAACAAGTAACTTCCTTCGTTCCCTTGGAATGACATTGGGAATAACAGTGTTTGGAGTAATCCAACGAAACAGCTTTACAGATAATCTTCCAGCAACGATGCCAGAAGGCGGAGCGGAAAGCGGAAGCATCCTGTCACCAGAAGCACGGGCTCATATCCCTGCAGATATTCTGAAACAAATTACCGACGTGCTGTCAGATTCCATCAGCACAACATTCCTGTGGACCTTCATTCCACTTCTGCTGTCCTTCGTGTTCATCTTGAGTATGACAAAGGAAAAAATTACCGATTCAAAATTAAATCAACAAGGCTGACAAAAAAACCACTGTTTCTTAAACAGTGGTTTTTTGCTGGGTTATTTCATCCGTTTCTCTCTTATTGAAACGCGGTGGATATGAATCATAAAGTAGGCAAGCTCATCCTTCGTCATCTTCATGGAATATTCCTTTTCCAAGTAGTCGGCAACCTTTATTGTACATTTATAAGCTTCGCCATATTGTCTCTTCACCTGGTTATAAAGAGCATCGTTTTGATCATCATTTATTTCACCGCGAAGCATACGATAAGCAAAATAACGCAGATGTGTGATAAACCGGCTGTAATTGACTGATTCTTCATTAAAGTCAATGCCATAATGATACTTAACAATATTCGTCACATCTTTAACGATATTTGTCATTGTTACTGTTTCTTCCATGCCAGTATGATCTTGTCTAGCATTGAAAATATGCAGAGCAATCGATGCAACCTCATCTTCTGGAAGTTCAACACCTGTTCTTTCCTTAATCAAACCTAAAGCAAGGCGGGCAACCTGATATTCAGCCTTATAGAACTTCTTTACTTCCCACATCAGTGCATTTTTGATTGGTATATCATTTTTTATTCTCGTAATGGCAAAGTGAATATGGTCCGATAGAGATAAATATAGGGAATCATTCAGCTCTGTGCGCAATTCCTTCTCTGCAAGCTCAATAATATCCTTTGACAGTGACATAATCTCATACGGAATCTCATTCAATAGCTCGGAAAGCTTGGCCGCGAAGTTTTCCGAAGGAGATACAAACATCTTTTGGACCTTCTCTTCGTCAATTTCGTCTCCGACCTTTTTCTGGAATGCGAGCCCCTTGCCCATCACTACCATCTCTATGGAATTAAGGTCTTTAGTCAAAGCGACATTATTATTAAACACTTTTATAATTTTCATCCTAATCACTTTTCCTTCGAATTTTTATCATAAAAAAACCCGAACCAAATAAACTCATAGATAGAACATTTTTGCTCCATAAGTTTAGTTGATTCAGGTTTTGCCTGCCGAACAGTAACAATCCTTACTAAACCTATTATAGATGATAACGTTTTCTATTGCAAGAATATTATGCATCAATATTCCTATAAAAAAGCATGTGTCTTTACTATTCCAGAAAAACTCGCATTTAAAACTGCCAATAATTAAAATTTCAAAAGATGAATTCAAAAAGGTTTTTAAATCACTTTGTCGAATAAGTTACATACATATCAATCATAACTGAAAAAAAATGCAAAGTGAGGGTTTGTTTTGCTTATAAACGACCAACAAAATAAACTTATGTTATTTCTGAAGGAACACCAGTCTTCATTCATCGATGAATGGATCGATATATCCGTCATCGAATCTAACGATCCACATAAGGAGGAAATCAAAAAAAATGCAGTGACCATGTATGGTCTTCTTATAAAGGTGCTAGAAGGCGAATATTCCAATACAGAGCTACAGGAGTTCGCTTATAAAGTCGGGAAAGAGCGGCTTGAGGCCGATATAAATATCGGCGATTTCATCTACAATGTGAATGCAGGCAGAAGCATCCTCATTAAATATTGTTTTCAAGCAAATCTTCCCGCACAGGAACTAGAATCTTTTGTTAACAGTCTGAACACCCTTTTTGATACTTTCTGTTATCATGCCGTTAAAAGATACACGCAATTAAAGAATCGGGAATTGCATACGAAAACACAGTATATCAATGACAACCATATGGACAAACTGGCAGTACTCGGACAAATCTCCTCCAGTTTTGTGCATGAATTCAGAAATCCATTAACCGCTATAATCGGATTTAATAAAATCTTGCGTGATGAGTATCCTGATTTGAAATACTTGGACATTATTCAGCATGAACTAAACGAATTGAATTTCAGGATTACCCAGTTTCTTCATACTTCTAAAACAGAGATCGTAAAAAAGGGCAAAGAAAACGTCGCGATTGATTTGCTTTTTGAAAATCTCAAGCAGCTTTGCTATGCAAGCACAGTCGATAATAAAATTAACCTTACTATTGAAACAGAGAAGCCTCTTTTCCTCTATACGTTTAAGGATGAATTAAAACAGGTTCTCTTGAATCTGATTATGAATTCTATTGATGCTTTAAAGCAAATGCCTAATGGCAGAGATTTAAAGATAAGCTCTAGAAAAAGCACAGACGAAATAGTCTTTGTTATTTCCAATAACGGGCCAATGATTGAGGAAGAAAACACAAAAACAATCTTTGAACCTTTTTATACGACAAAAGAGCTTGGGACAGGCATTGGCTTATTTGTGTGCAAGCAAATTATCGATAAGATTGGCGGTACCATTTACTGTAAATCTGACGAGGATTGGACTTCATTTTTTATCCATCACCCAATTTCTACTTGGGACTAAAAAGAGGCTGGGACAAAACAAAAAATAAGCTTTCTAAACACGAATAATAGAATTACAATTAAATTTAAAAAATGAAGGATGTGTCTAAATAGAATGTTGAGTTAAAGTTAGTTCGTTTCATTGCGCTGCACCCACTCGCTTTCCGCGGGGAGGAATGGAGCCTCCTCGTCTTCGCCTGCGGGGTCTCATCCTTTCCTCTATTTCCCTTAGTAGTCGAGTGGCCTCCGCTCCATTCCACTAAAGATTCTAATTTTTTGTATTTAAACTAAAAACAAAAAACCGAACTATTTAATCAATAGTTGATCGTTGATTAAGTAGTTCGGTCTTTACGCTGGTTCACATACTTATGTCACAGCCACTTCTTCTTTTCTTATTTGTAGAATCTCACACGATCTTCTAATGGTTTAAATTCTTTTTCTCCAGGTTGTGCTGTTGGTTTACCGAATGGCATTTGAGCAATTAGCTTCCATGTTGATGGAATGTCCCATTCAGCTGCAACTGCCTCGTCAATTAATGGATTGTAATGCTGTAATGATGCACCGAAGCCTACTTCTTCAAGAGCAGTCCAAATTACTAATTGGTGCATAGCATTTGTTTGGTTTGCCCAAACTGGGAAGTTATCTGCATACAATTCAAATGCTTTTTGCAATCCTTCTACAACCTCTTGGTCTTCAAAGAATAATACTGTTCCATATCCAGCTTTAAAGCTGTTAAGCTTTTCTTCTGTTGATGCAAAGTTTTCTGCTGGAACAATCTTTTTCAATTCTGCTGCAGTGATATCCCATACTTTATCATGCTTGTCATTTAGAAGGACAACAACTCTTGTGCTCTGAGAATTGAATGAAGATGGAGTGTGAAGCACTGCCTCGTTAATAATTTCTTGAATTTTTTCATCAGATACTACTTGTTCTTTGCTGATTGCATAGTGTGAACGGCGGTTTTTAATTGCTTCAAAAAAAGTACTCATTTTTTTATTCCCTCCAAGTGTTTTTTCGTTATCTTAAATAGGATTAACGACAATAATTATTTAACATACTACTAAATATCTCAAATCAACATATCTTTAATTCGAGATTATTATAACATGCTTGAAAATAATGTCAACTTTTTTGTCTCCAATAAAAGAAAAACCTGAAAAATATTTTCTTTCAGGTTTTTCTTTCTTCATTAAAAATCTATTTCCGCCAATAGCTTATATGATCTTACCTTATCTTCAAAATCATAAACATTCGTTAAAACCATAAATTCATCTGTGCCATAAAGCTTGCTAAGCCGCGAAAGCTCTTCCCTGATTAACTCCTTTGTGCCAATAACCATTCTCCGTCTGTTTTCTTTAATAGCTTTTTTATCTTCTTGTGACAGCACTTTGCGGCTGGCCTGATCAGGGCTTATTATTTCTGCATTTGCTTCTCCTTTTCCGAGGGCTAACAGCCATAAATCAAGGCTTGTAGCCAAAAACTCAGCCTTTTCAGTTGTTTCCGCACATATTACAAAGATGCAGATATTGGCTTTCGGCTTGTTCGGATAAACAGAGGGCTGAAAATGCTTATAATAATAGTCCATCGCCCTTTTCCCATTTAGCGGTGCAATAAAATGGCCAAAAGTGAACGCAATGCCTAGCTCTGCGGCAAGTCTCGCGCCTCTATGTGACACGCCGAGCATCCATATTTCAGGCAAGCTTTCGTGGACAGGATATGCTGTTACAGCATTTTTCCCTTTGTCATTACCGATAATATATTTTTGTAAATCCTGCACCTGCCGAGGGAATTCGTTTAAGCTTTTCCGAAGACCATCTGTCAAGGCAAGCCTTGTTTCAGGTGATCCTCCAGGAGACCTGCCAATCCCTAAATCAATACGATTAGGATATAAAGCTTCTAGCACTTTAAAATTTTCCGCTACTTTATAAGGACTGTATTGTGGTAAAAGCACCCCGCCGGAGCCAACCTTAATATGCTTCGTCTTTGCTGCGATATGTGATATCAACACCTCTGGAGACGTTCCTGCAATTCCGTTTGCATTATGATGTTCTGCAACCCAAAATCTTTCATACCCTAATTGTTCTGTTATTTGTGCCAATGCGGCTGTATTTTTTAAAGCAGTATAAGCTGTCGAACCACTGCTAATAACGGATTGATCCAATACACTTAATTTCAATCTTCCCTGTTCCCCCACTCCTACTTTATTTGCTTTTATTATTATAAACCCAATTACTGAGATATACTTAAAACCTGCTTTGTTAAGTCTCTATAAAAAGAAAAAACCCTCAAGCATGCGCTTGAGGGTAAATTCCTTACACTTTATTTCTTTTCAACAGCATGACCGCCGAACTCATTGCGGAGTGCCGCTACAACTTTGCCTGTAAATGTATCATTTTCAAGAGAGCGATAGCGCATCAATAAACTCATGGCGATAACTGGTGTTGCAGCCTGCAAGTCCAGAGCTGTTTCCACTGTCCATTTCCCTTCACCTGATGAATGCATAATTCCTTTAATTTCATCTAAATTAGCATCTTTAGAGAAGGCATTCTCTGTTAGCTCCATCAGCCATGAACGGATAACAGAGCCATTGTTCCATACTTTTGCGACCTTTTCATAATCGTAATCGAATTCACTTTTCTCGAGAACCTCAAATCCTTCACCGATTGCCGCCATCATACCATACTCTATTCCGTTATGAACCATTTTCAAGAAGTGACCGCTGCCTGCTGCACCTGCATAAAAGTAGCCATTTTCAACAGCTGTATCACGGAAAATTGGTTCTACAACATCCCATGCAGCCTGGTCACCGCCAATCATATAGCATGCACCATTTCGTGCACCAGCCATTCCTCCAGACGTTCCAACATCCATAAAGTGAACACCGAATTCCTGCAGCTCATTATATCTGCGGATTGATTCTTTATAATGGGAATTACCTGCTTCAATTACAATATCGCCCTTAGCAAGTAATGGTGCCATCTCGCCAATAACAGAATCTACGACATTATGAGGCACCATAATCCAAAGTACTCTTGGTGTTTCCAATGATTGCACAAGCTCTGTTAAGCTTGTAGTTCCATCTGCTCCATATTCCTTCATTTCTGAAACAGCAGCAGGATTTAAATCAAATGCTGACACTTGATGTTTATTATCCAATAGATTCTTTCCTAAATTTAAACCCATTTTTCCTAAACCAATTAAACCAACTTTCATACTTAAACCCCTCCTGATTAACTGAGAAAAAACATTTATTTTTATCCATATTCCTTTTGGAAATAATGGAAACTAAACGAACAATTTTATTATGACGCTGTTTATAGCATGTTCCAAATCACTGCTGATATGTGTTATCCGATGGAAACTAAGCTTTCTTTTGCTGCCGGTTTACTATCAAGCCACCACTTGAACCCATTTGCTGCAAGCAGCTCATCTGACGCTTCAGGTCCGTTAGAGCCTGCTGGGTAGAAATGCAATGGAGCATCGCCTTGTTCAAATGCATCTAACACTGGTTGCACCCATTCCCAAGACAATTCCACTTCATTCCAATGAGCAAAGAACGTAGAATCACCTTTGAAAGCATCGAATATTAAACGCTCATATGCTTCTGGAACATCCTTTTGGGCATGTGTAAGATCAATTTCCACTTGTTCTATTTTTCCATTTTCAAATGGGCTTTTACTGTTTAACAGCAATTTAATGTTTTCATTCGGACTGATTTCTATTATTAAGAGATTAGGCACAATCTGCTCCTTTTTCTCTTCATAAATTTCTTTCAGTGTATCTTTGAATTCGATGACAATCCGAGTAGATTTTTCTTTCATCTTTTTCCCTGTTCTAATATAGAATGGGACACCTTCCCATAAATCATTGTCAATCCAAATTCTTGCTGCTATAAATGTGTCTGTGCTTGAATTTTCTTTAATATTTGGCTCATCACGATACCCAACTGAAGCTTGACCGTTTACTTCGCCACTGCTGTATTGTCCTCTAATAATATTTTCGTGAATATCTTGCCCGTTAACTGGACGAAGTGCTTCCATTACTTTTCGTTTTTGTTCACGTATTTGGTCCTGACCTACTTTTTCAGGTGTTTGCATAGCAGTCATCATCAGCATTTGCAGCAGATGGTTTTGGACCATATCACGAAGTGCGCCAACATGATCATAATAGCCGGCTCTTTCTTCTACTCCGACCATTTCGCTTGCTGTAATTTGCACATTTGCAATATGCTTATTATTCCATAATGCTTGCAATACAGGATTGGCAAACTCTAATGCTTCTAGATTTTGGACCATTGGTTTTCCTAAGTAATGGTCAATGCGGTAAATTTCTTCCTCTGTAAATGCTTTGCTCAGTCTCTCGTTAAGCTCTCTGGCTGAAGCTAAATCATGACCAAATGGCTTCTCAATAAGCAGCTTTTTCCAACCTGCTGTTGTACCCAAACCGCTTTCCTTCAGATTTAAGGCAATGAGATCAAAAAACTCTGGACCAACTGACAGATAGAACATGCGATTTTGAGGTATGTTCAATTCAGCTTCCCGCTTTTCCACCTTTTTCAAAAGGGTTTCGTAATCCTCTATTTTTGTTGCATCTAGAATGCTGTAACGGAAGCTTGCAATAAATGCCTCCAATTGCTCGTCATTCTCCGCTTTTCTTCTCGAAAAAGTTTCAATTGATTTTCTCACATGCTCTTGGAAAGTAGCGTCTGTAAACTCTTTTCTTCCTAATCCAAAAACGGAGATGGCCTGCGGCATTTTTTTATCTAAATATAAATTATAAAGAGCAGGATATATTTTTCTTTTCGCAAGATCTCCTGTCGCACCAAATAACACAAATGTCATTGATTCCATTACTTAAACCTCCATATCTAAAACCATAAATGGTTAACGAGTTACTTTTTATTACCTTAGTTATTTATCATAACAATAATAATCCTGTTAGAATTTCATGTCAATTACAATAACTTCGCTTCGCGAAGTATTTTTCCCAAATAAGCATTTGCTCATTCTTGGTAATATAATGCTTGATAACAAAAGGAATTTTACATTTAATTCCCAGATATAATTGATCAGGCATATGGCAAACTATCATAATCATTTTGCTGATTGGAAATACATGATGGAAGTAACTTTTTTACTAATGGTTATTTTTTGTAAATAACCGCTTTAGAAGAAAAAAAGAACAGCTGTTAAGCCGCTCTTCTCCTACTATTGGTTTTCTCTCTTTACTTTAAACTTATTCACTTCTGTATCCAATTCCTCTGCCAGTACTTGCAATTCTTTAGAGGAAGCTGCAATGTTTTCTGTTGATGCAAGCTGTTCTTGGCCTGAAGCAGATATTTCCTCCGTATTTGCCGCGAAATCCTCTGCCGTTTCTGTCATTTGCTGAATTTGCTCGGAAATTATCCGTGATTTTCCGTTAATTGCATTCATGTGAGCTGCAGTCTGTTTAAAGTTGTGCACAATTCCGTCATACGTATGTTTAATTTTATGGAATGCTTCCTCTGTTATCTTTAAAGCATCCTTTTGTTCGTCAATTAGATTATGCGCTTTGTTGATATGTGAAACTGCTTGATTCGTTTTTTCTGTCGTGTCATGAATGATGCCAGTGATTTCCTTTGCAGCTCTGGATGATTCCTCCGCTAATTTTCTAATTTCATCGGCTACTACCCCAAACCCTCTACCTGCTTCTCCTGCTCTCGCCGCTTCAATTGCTGCATTTAGCGCCAGCAGGTTTGTTTGCTCTGCAATATTTGTAATGACGGCTACAAAGTTTCCGACTTGACCAATCATCATGCTCAATTCATTGATGGATGATGTTGCTTCTGCTGATACCGAAATGTTTTCATCCATTTTATTCCCCTGCAATTCTACCGTGTTCTGCCCCTCTACAATGGAATCAATGGAAGCTGCCGCTTTGTCAGCACCTATAGAAGCATCTCTCGTTATATTTTCCATCAGTTCGACAACCTCTAATAAAGTAGTGTTTACCTCACTGATTGTTTGGGCTTGACCATTGTTTCCTATTGCAATTTCTTCTATTGTTGCAACCACCTGATCAATATTTCTGGCATTTTCCTCTGTGTTTTTCGTAAGGCTGCTTGAATGTGCTGCAACTGTTGAAGAGACATACTTCAGCTGTGTTGCCATTGATTTCAATGAGTTTCTCGTCTCCAGAAGTGCTCTAGCCATTTCCCCTGTTTCGTCCTTTGATACAAGTGTCTTACCGAAAATACTATCGTCTTCCATTAATTCAAGCTCTGATGTTTTCTGAGCGATTTCTGTTAATTGAACAATTGGCTTTGATATTAATCTTCCTAGGAAGTATGCCAGGATAACACCAAGGACAATGGAAACACCAAGCCCTATAAGAACTTGCGTTGGCGGGAGATGTCCCAGCAGGCCGCTCTGTGCTTGATTTGTCCCTGAATTTCCACTTCCACTACCTTGGCTGCTGCTCATGAACAGCGATGCAAAGACATTGACCGCTGCTACAAATATAGAATTAAATAATGATAATATAATGATTTTTGTTGAGATTTTCTTCAAAGTAATTTCCCCTAATCTTTTTATTGTCGTTTTGTTATGTTGCTAACTATATAGGGAAAAACTTAAATTTCCCTTAAACTAGTTATAAACTCCTGAATAAAAAGACCTAAAAAGAGACTTCTAAAAAGTCTCTCGTTATCATTCTATTACCATTTTTAATCTGCTGTCTTTTCTGCAACAACAATCAGTCTGTTTTCATTATTATCTGTACATGTTATCAACGTTAGCTTTGAACTATTTGTGTCTTGTTCTAGTGGAGTGAGGTTCGTATCCTTCACGGTATACATTTTGGTAATACTGTATTCTGCCTTGTTCCCCTTCTCATCGGTTAAAAAAATCTCGTCCTTTTTAGTCGCCTTTTTTAATTTGCCAAATAAACTGCCATTTCGCATATTATGACCAGCGAGAACGAGATTTCCTGTTTCGTTCATATCAGGACCTGTCACCTTCGTTATTGAAATATCAAGATTTTCATCTGATGCTCCATCAAGGATGATGTAATTGATTTCGAGACTGGGTATGGTGATTTTCCCTAATACAGCAGTTTCTTGCTGATTGTTTTTCGTATCTATTTCACCGGTAACTGCTTTTTCATAACGCTCTGACAGCTCTGCTCTTTTTTGCTCATTTTTATAGTCTTCATAGAAACGAACCCCTCTAATAGCCAATAATCCAAGTAAAAGGAGAACAAGCAGAACGATTACTGTTTTTTTCATAGCATACTCCTAGAGAATGAGGAGAGAGACACAGTCCCTCTCCTCATAAATATTATTGCTTTTTCATCCTTCTCTTTTTGCTGACAAACAGAAAAACTAAAATTGCCGCAATTGCAACGATAGAGATATTCAAAATCGTATCAATATAAGAATCGTCGCCTGTTTTCGGCAGTTTCTTCAGATTTGTTTCAGTTCCCTGCTCATCTGTGCTTGCTGATGTGTCTGTGCTTGAAGATGCTTCCGTACCCTTGCTGTCCTTGGTATCATTGCCGCTAGCTGCTTCTTGGTCTGTATTGGTAGTAACAGCACCTGACAGGTACAGTGGCGTGAAGGTACTAAACTTATTTATTTCAAAGGCTAATCCAGTGAAGCCATCAATATGATAATTCGTAAACGAGGCATTGATAACTTCCTTCGTACCGTCATCATGCTCAATAAAGATTGGCAGGTCCTCAATACCATTATTTTTTGCTTTAATCGTATCAATCACATCAGATTCTACTGGCAAAACAAGCTTCACTTTCGAGTTTTCCATATTCGTCTGGATTTCCATCGGTCTTCCTAATACTTGGACATTCTCATATTCAGAAAAGCTTGTAATGCTGTTAAGTGCTCTGTCTTTCACTTCATTCTTTTCTGTTTCTGTTTTTACAGGAACGAAGCGGAAATATAAATCATCCTTTACATCTTTAAGAGACTCTTTTGGCAAAACGATTTGAGCATTGTTCATTACTACTTGTATATTAATATTCCCTTCGCTCAATAGCTTTAGAGCATCCTTTGGAATGGAAAAATACGTTTCAGAAATCTCATCCTGTGTATCTGGAATGATGATTTTAGCTGTGTTGGAGTCTTGCAGATCAGCACTTGTCAACAATTCCTTCACAACATCTTCTGTCAATGTCACTTTATCTGATTTAATACCAAATTCATCGGTAGTGCGATAAATAGGTGTTTTAGAAACAACTGAATCATTGCCTGATTGAATATCTACTGTGACAATTTCAGTATTAGTGTCTGGTTTTTCTTCCACTGCTGCTTTTTCCTTATTAACCTTCACCGTATAAGTTGAAGCAGATCCATCCTGTGCTGTTACTTTGATAGTGAAGCTGTTGCTGCCTTCTTTTAACGAAAAGCCTTGAGATAATGTTCCGCTCGTTACTTTTTTGTCATTAATAGTTATATGAGCATATTCATTCTGTGCTGTCGGAACAAAATTCAATGAATTAACTGTGCTTTTTACAGCAACCGTATAGGATTTCCCTTCTGGTGAAAAGGCTTCATTCCATGTCCCATCACTAACTAGTAAGCTGCTTAGCTTAGAATTGCTAGATTTATTGATTGTAAGGCTGCCGTTTTCTACTGTAGCACTTACGTTATTATTATTGGAATCAGTAAAGCTCAATGCTGCTGCATCATCTGTTGGAACAGTAATGCTTTTATTTCCGTATACTGGATTTTCCTTTATTAAGAAATCCACCGTAAATAAAGTAGAAGCACTTGTTAATGCATTATCCCCTCCAGTAGCATCTGCCCATGCTGCTCGCAAATACCCATCCTTGTTACTGAAGTTGCTTTGAAACTCTTGATTATCGCCAATCTGATGTATTCCCTTTACTTCCAAAGATGTATTGTCATAATTCAGCTCCAAACCATATGCAGCAATATCTGTCGCTGGTGCTGAAACAGACACAGGTACTGTTATCACTTGACCCGCTTCCCCTTGAACATCACCGATTTTCACCGTAACGCTTTTGGAAGCAGCTGCAAATGCCTGCACAGGCACTGTCAGCATTGTAATAAGAAGGACAAGCAATAAAGCTTTTATATTCTTTCGGTTCATCCTGTAATCTCCCTTAATTTTAAAGTTAACGCGTATTTATCACTATCAGGTGAAAGTGTCCTACAAGGCACATCTTTCACCTGGTTTATTAGATCATGTTTTAATCTCTTTTACTGAAATGATTGTAGATATCACTTGTATAAGTATTCCATTGACTTGGCACATAGCGGTCAATCCCGTCTTTAATATCTGTATTCCTAACCATTGTCACACTTCCCGTAACAATTGGAGTGCTTGATGCCGGATCTCCTAATGTATCAACAACTGTTCCGTTTGGAGCTATAATTTGCAATGCGTTTACTATGTTGGTTCCTCGATCTAGAGTAGCTTCTTCATTGTAATACATAACATTTGGAACAATATCGAAATACTCATAAAAAATGGAATCAATAATTAAAAACGGATTAACATCTGCATATTGCAGTCTTAAGGCAATTTCAGAAGTTTTTCTTACTCCTTTATCAAGAGAATATATTTTCAGCTTATATGGCTCTGTAGTTGGAGTTGGGCTGTAAATTTCAATAGCTGAGCGCCCATCGCCACCGTGTAAATATTCTGTAATGATCGGTGTTGGTGCATCAGCACTTGGTACAAACTCCAAGCTGTTAGATGTCAGATCATTGCCTTTTTCCAAAGCTGTACCTTTTATTGTTACTGTAAAATTACTGAACTTCGTATCAAAATCTGTTCCATCATAACCAAGCACTAGTGTAAGATTGTTCCCCATTACATATTGATCCATGACGGTTACTCCTGCAGGCACATTGTTCAGGATAATATCATCTGCCGTTAAGCCGTCCTTAAAGCTATCTCCTGAGATATCCACATATACAAATGCGCCAAACATTTGCTTCATCGCTTCTTCTTCTAAAGGAGTGCTTGGATCAGCATAAGCTGTCAGACCTGGGGCCGCTTCTGTTTCGAATTTCCACTCATTATTGTTATTTACATAGGCATTTTCTGCTTCATCAACAAATGCATTTGAACCAACAACAATTGAATACTCTTTTCCTTCTGCAAAATCAGGATGCTTAATTGTAATTGTAGCTCCATCAATCACGACATGCTGCGTGTCATTCGCCTCGTATTCTGCAAATGTGCTGCCGTCACTATTTTTAATTTCGATTTTTCCTGATCCAGCTAAAATATTTTCACTCATCGTAATGACTAAATCATCAGAAACCCCAACCTCACTTGCAGAATTCGCCGGTGTTGTGGATACAATTGTCGGCGCAACACTGTCAGCAAGTTTTACCTTTTCACTTGCATTGCTTAAGTAACTTTCAGATGATTGCTCACCTGTTGCTGCAGCAGGCTTTACTTCAAAGAATAAATACTTCTTCAAGTCAGCATTTGTTATTTTGTATTCGTTAGATGTCGCGCCAGCTATTTTTGTTTTATCACTGCCGTCTTCTTTGTCACCACTATACCATTGGAATGTCGATTGCTCTTCTGCATCGTTTTCGACATCATGATAGCTGTATGTCCCCGTCAGCGTTTCACCAACTCTTGCAGTACCTTCCAATTTCACATCACTTGCTGTCGGCGCATCATTTACAGCCTTAATTGTCACTTCTACCGTTGCTTTTTCGGAATCAGAGTTGCCATCATTCACCTTGAATATAAACGAATCTGTCCCATTCGCATCCTTGCTCGGTGTATAAGTGAAAGCACCAGTCTGTTCATTTGTGATGACTACTGTTCCTTTGCTGCCGTTTTCAACAAGAGAGAATATCAGGCTGTCGCCTTCTGGATCAGAACCTGTTAACTTGCCATTAAAGCTGCCATCTTCCTCTAACTCTATTGAACTAGCATCTGCTGTTGGCGTATCATTCACTGCCTTCACTTCTATTTCAACCGTTTGTTCAGCAGATTCTAATTTTCCATCTGTTGCTTTATATGTGAACGAATCTTTGCCGCTATAGTCCTTGTCTGGCGTATACGTAAATGTTCCATCCGCATTTAGGACAAGCAGTCCGTTGGCTGGCCCCTTCACTAAGATTGCCTGTAGATTATCATTATCTACATCCTCGTCATTAGCAAGAATGCTCTTCTCTGAACCAATCGTCAGCTTTTCCTCTTCATTTGTCGTAAAGCTGTCACTAGCCGCTGTTGGCGCGTCATTCACTGCTTTAATCGAAATGGAGACTGTGGCTTTTACAGGTTCTCCTTGACCGTCTGTCACTGTAAAGACTACCTTGTCTTCTCCGTTGGCGTTTTTGTCAGGTGTGTAGGTGAATTTGCCTGTTTCTGCATCTGTCAGAACTGCTTTTCCTTTTTGGCCGTTTTCGGCAATCGCAAATGTCAGTGTATCCTTGTCTGCGTCGCTTGCTTCAACCATACCGCTAGCTGCTTCATCTTCTGTTACATTCAGCGAGCTGTCCTTCGCAGTAGGAGTATCATTCACTGCCTTCACTTCTATTTCAACCGTTTGAACAGCTGACTCTAATTTTCCATCTGTTGCTTTATATGTGAATGAATCTTTGCCGCTATAGTCCTTGTCTGGCGTATACGTAAAGGTACCGTCTTTATTCAACTCCAGCTTTCCGTGTGCTGTAGCTTTCATTAGGATGGCTTCAAGAGCGTCATTATCAACATCCGTATCATTGTTTAGAATGCTTTTTGCAGCTTCAATCGTCAGCTTTTCCTCTTCATTTGTCGTGAAGCTGTCACTAGCCGCTGTTGGAGCGTCATTCACTGCTTGAATCGAAATGGAGACTGTGGCTTTTACAGGTTCTCCTTGACCGTCTGTGACTGTGAAGACTACCTTGTCTTCTCCGTTTGCGTTTTTGTCAGGTGTGTAGGTGAATTTGCCTGTTTCTGCATCTGTCAGAACTGCTTTTCCTTTTTGACCGTTTTCGGCAATCGCAAATGTCAGTGTATCCTTGTCTGCGTCGCTTGCTTCAACCACACCGCTAGCTGCTTCATCTTCAGTTACATTCAGCGAGCTGTCCTTCGCAGTAGGAGTATCATTCACTGCCTTCACTTCTATTTCAACCGTTTGAACAGCTGATTCTAACTTTCCATCTGTTGCTTTATATGTGAATGAATCTTTGCCGCTATAGTCCTTGTCTGGCGTATACGTAAAGGTACCGTCTTTATTCAATTCCAGCTTTCCGTGTGCTGCTGTTTTCACTAGGATGGCTTCAAGAGCGTCATTATCAACATCCGCATCATTGTTAAGAATGCTATTAGCTGCACCAACCTCTAGCTTTTCATCTTCCTTCGTCGTGAAGCTGTCACTAGCCGCTGTTGGCGCGTCATTCACTGCTTGAATCGAAATGGAGACTGTGGCTTTTACAGGTTCTCCTTGACCGTCTGTGACTGTGAAGACTATCTTGTCTTCTCCGTTTGCATTTTTGTCAGGTGTGTAGGTGAAGTTGCCTGTTTCTGCATCTGTCAGAACTGCTTTTCCTTTTTGACCGTTTTCGGCAATCGCAAATGTCAGCTTATCCTTGTCTGCATCGCTTGCTTGAACCACACCGCTAGCTGCTTCGTCTTCTGTTACATTCAGCGAGCTGTCTTTCGCAACTGGTGCGTCATTCACTGCTCCTACCGAAAGGACAACTGTTTGCTCTGCTGATTCTAAAACACCATCGGTAGCTTTATATACGAAAGAATCACTTCCATTAAAGTCTTTAGCTGGAATGTATGTAAATGTTCCATCTGCTTTAAAATCAAGTGTGCCGTGAGCAGTTCCTTTTACAAGGACAGCTTTCAGAGAATCTTTATCCACATCCTCATCATTCAGCAATACACTCTTTTCCTTACTAACAGTTAATGTTTCATCTTCCTTAGTAGAATAAGCGTCACTTTTTGCTGTTGGAGCATCATTCACTGCCTTAATAAACACAGACACCTTAGCAGTAGAAGTTAACTTGCCATCACTTACTTTATAAGTGAAAAAGTCTTCTCCATTTTCATTTGCATTTGGCTTATAAGAGAAAACTCCTGTTTTCTGGTCAAGAATCGTTACTTTGCCTTTTTTGCCATTTTCAACAATCGTATATGTCAGTGTATCACCATCAACATCTTCCCCTAACAGTGTTCCAATTCCAACAGTATCCTCTTGTGTATTTAACACACCATCCTTTGATACAGGTGCATCATTTACAGGCAATACATTAATTGTGACTGTTTTCGCTTCTGTTGTGCTATTTCCATCACTTGCTTTATACGCGAATCGATCTTTTCCGACAAAATTTGCACTTGGTACATATTGAAACGACCCATCCTCATTAAATGTCAATTTTCCATTTTCAGGATTGGTTGTCACCGTTGCCGTTAGTTCCTTGTTTTCTGGATCAATATCATTTGCAAGCACGCCCACTGCTGCATTTACCTTAAGCTGCTCATCTTCATTTAGTGTATATGTATCATCTACTGCTACAGGTGAGTCATTAATTTCCGTTAATTGGACGAAGGAATTTTCTTCAATAGTTGCAGAAACGTTTTTGCCAACATAACTGCTCATTAAAGTAGTCGCATCCAAATTAGTAATTTTACCGTCACCATTTATATCAAGTAACTTCTGCTGTTCAGATGAAAGCTTAACCTTACCGCTGATAACCTGATAGATGTAAAGAGAGTCTGCAGGTGTAATCGTGCCATCACCGTTAATATCACCTTTTTTCGTGACATTCACTTTGAAGGTGTTAGTGACAGTCTGCTTACTGTTTTTTGCGGTAACGCTTATTGTCGTTTCACCGAAATCCTTTATTGTGAGCGTCAAGACTTGCTTGTCAAAAACAGCTTGTACAGATTGTTTATCTGATGCTGCTTCCAGCACTGTATCTGCACCCATTGCTGCAAACTGGTCGCTGAAATTTATCGTCAATGTTTTTCCATTCATTGCAGTTTTTGACTTCATCCATTCAAGATTCTCATCAAAAATAACTTTATCTGTCCCATTTCCTTCAGCCATTGTGATAGAAGGCCCTGCTAATGGTGCTGAAAATAACAATGCAGCACTAAAAATGGACACAATCCCTTTTTTGCTTAAAGGAATAAAAGGATATTTTTTCTTTTTCACATATTTTCCCCCAGTTGTTTATGAGTTACCTATCTTCATAGTCCACAGTCCCAAAAGAAGGGCTCAACAACAAGCTTAGTTCTTTCGTCACTAGTTCTATATACTCATCATACTTAATTGACCATCGTTCAGTAAATATAAATTTTTAAGGAGTTAAAATATTTGTTATAGTAGATGGAAAAGAATAATATCTAGCAAATTGAAGGAGGACAACAAACAGTGATAAGACCTATGGAGGAAAGGGATCTCTCCCATATCCTGTCTATTTATAATGATGCAATTCTTAACACTACCGCTGTATATACATATAAGCCAGATACATTAGAGAACAGAAAGCTATGGTACGAACAGAAGCTAAAGGACGGATACCCGGTAATCGTCTATGAACTAGACAATAAAGCAGTCGGTTTTGCTACTTTCGGCCCCTTCCGTGCTTGGCCTGCCTATAAATATTCTATTGAACATTCTATCTATGTCGACGGCAATTACCGCAGAAAGGGTATTGCGGCAGTACTATTGAAGGAGCTTATCGCCATTGCTTCAGAAAGAGAGTATGCTACACTGATTGGGGGTATAGATGCTTCTAATGAGAAAAGCATTGCCCTACATAAGAAATTTGGCTTTGTCCATTCTGGTACTATTGAAAAAGCCGGCTATAAATTTGATAGATGGTTAGATTTAGCATTTTATCAATTACACCTGCCAGGACCAGAAAATCCACTCGGAGAATAATGAATTAGACAGTGCTTCAAGATACTATAAAATGGAGGTTTTCGTTCATGTTAATAGGTCATATTGAAGAAATTGTTCGTCATCCAGTAAAATCTTTTCGCGGAGAAAGCGTAGCAGAAACAAATGTTATGGAATATGGTCTGTATGGTGACAGAAGCCATGCTTTTTCAGATGACACAGGAAAAGGAAAATATTTGACAATCACTCAATTCCCGGAGATGGTTCGTTATTCGGCAAGGTTCGCAGGAGAAGAAGCAATGTCTGAATATCCTAGCGTTGAAATTACAACACCTGAAGGAAAAGTAATGAATTGGGGAGATGCAGCTTTAGCCTTGGAATTAGAGGAAAAGTCGAAAAGAAAAGTCTCCCTGCTATCCTATACACCAGAAAATGTTCCTTTGGGAGCAATTGAAGAAGAGCATATCCAGCTCGTGACAGACGCATCACTTGAAAAGCTTAAGGAGCTTTGGGGCGAGTCCGCTGTTGACCATCGCCGCTTCCGCCCAAACCTTATCCTTTCTTTAAAGGACAAGACTCCTTTTATAGAAGAAAGCTGGTTTGGCAAGCGCATAAAAATTGGAAGAGAGGTAGAATTGCAGGTGAACAGGCATTGTGAAAGATGCATGATTGTTACAGTTGACCCTGACAATGCAGAACGGTCTCCTTCTTTATTAAAAACTGTTTTTAAGGAAAGACAAAATAATTTTGGCGTTTATGCCTCTGTTATTAAAACAGGAAAAATTCATTCAGGAGATGAGGTTCATCTGTTTGATTGAAACTATATTTTTATAAAACACTGCATCCTGTTGTCTGGATGCAGTGTTTTTATGTCTTACATGCTTTTCTGCTACATATCCTTAATTGACATTATTATCTTTTATAAGGAGGAGAAAGGATGAAGGCAATTGTTTCTAATAAATACGGCACGCCAGAAACACTGACACTTTCCGATATAAATAGGCCATTACCTAAGGAAGGGCAAGTGCTAGTGAAAATTTATGCTGCATCCCTTAACTATGGAAATCTTGTCTTACTTAGTGGCAAACCATTCTTAGCACGCTTTGCCTTTGGATTGTTTAAGCCAAAATATCAGATACCAGGTGGCGATATTGCAGGTGTTGTGGAGGCCGTCGGAAACGGGGTTACCCAATTTAAACAAGGTGATGAGGTGCTTGGGGACCTTTCTCAAAGTGGCTGGGGTGGCTTTGCTGAGTATGCTGCTGTACCTGAAAAAGCTCTAGCCATAAAGCCGGAGAACCTATCCTTTGCAGAAGCAGCAGCTGTTCCAATGGCAGGCACGACTGCATTACAGGCATTGCGAAATAATGGCAAAATACTGCCTGGACATAAGGTATTGATATACGGAGCATCTGGCGGTGTAGGCACCTTTGCGATTCAAATCGCCAAAGCACTAGGTGCAGAGGTAACTGGTGTGTGCAGTACAAGAAATAATGAAAAGATAAAATCATTAGGCGCTGATTATGCGATTGACTACGCAAAAGAAGATATCACAAAAAACTCCCAAAAATATGATCTTATACTGGCAGTGAATGGTTATCAACCCATTCATGCCTATAAACAGTTACTAACGGAAAAAGGACGTTATGTTATGGTTGGCGGAAAAGGAAAGCAAATGCGTGATGCTATGCTGCTTGGTCCTTTCCTGTCTTTATCAAGCGATAAAAAATTTGGCAATATGCTGCAAAGAGCAAACCAGTCTGATTTGAATTTCCTAAGGAACCTTATTGAACAGAATAAGCTCAAGCCTGTTATTGATAAGGAATTTCTTATAAGTGAAGCAGCAGAAGCTTATCGCTATTTGAAAGAGGGCCATGCACAAGGCAAAGTTATTATTAAAGTGGCAGATGACTGAATGGTTAGAGGCTGAGACATAAGTATGTAAGTTTAATAGTTGGTTTCTTTGTTAAAAACCATGGAGTGGAGACCACTCAACTCCTGCTAGAAATAGAGGAAAAGATGAGACCCCGCAAGTGAAGAAGAGGAAGCTCATCTTCGCTTGCGGAAAGGACGAGCGAGCGTGCAATGAGACGAACTAATTTCTAAAGCCATACTCTCTATTTCATAATTTCATGCTCCAATGTCTCAAGGTTAGCTAAAATATTATTCGTGTTTGTTTTGTCCCACCAACTTTTACTTTAAATAAGGATGGAAATAGCACTATAAACGAGCAGCAATGCCATTACAATATTAAACTGGCTTTTATATTTGGACAAAAACTTCTGAAAGATGCTGCCAAACAAACTCCAGCTGAATGTGCTCAAAAACCCAATTAAAGCTAGAAAAATCGCAAATAATAACAGACTAAGCTGTGAATCATGGTATGGCAGAATAAACGTGGCAATAACCGTTATTCCGTACAAAATCCCCTTTGGATTAATAAACTGCAAAAGCATCCCTGCCAAAAAGCTATTATTCTTATCCTCTTCTTTCTCTTGTCCCCCATCCTTGCTAAAGGCGATTTTATAGGCAAGATATAACATATAAACTGCACCAAGGATTGTCATTCCAAACTCTATTTTGGGCATAAAGCTATTTAGAATTAAGTTAAAGTAGCTGCATAAAAGCATAATAATAAAAAAGCCAGCACTAACACCAATGCAAAATCCAACTGTTTTTCTCAGCCCGTATTTATTAGCAAAGGCCATTGCCATAATATTATTAGGACCTGGTGTAAAACTGGTTACAGTCACATAGAGCAAAAACGATAACAACGGCATACTGCTCTCCTCCTTCATATGTATGCTATAATGTCCATAACGGACAATATAACGATTTACAACTTATTGTACAATACGGTCGCTATATTGTATATACGATAGGAGTGTTTTTTATGGAAGAAATTCAGCTTATCTTAGCAAAAAACTTAAAAACAATAAGGGAAAAGAAAAAGTTAAGCTTAGAAAAAACAGCAGAATTGACTGGAGTAAGCAAAACGATGATTGGCCAAATAGAAAGAGGCGATTCGAGCCCTACTCTCAATACGATTTGGAAAATAGCGAATGGCTTAAAAATCTCCTTCAGTTCTCTCATCCAACACCAGCAGCCAGAAGCGAAGATTGTCAAAAGAAACGAAATCAAAGCCTTAGCAGAGGACAACGGAAAATACATTGTTTATCCTTACTTTCCATTTGAAGAGGATAAGCGCTTTGAGATTTATACAGTGGAAATGGAAAAAGACGGATTCTTAAGCGCGGAAGCACATCAGGAAGGTACAGTTGAGTTTATTACTGTTTTTGACGGAGAGTTGTGTTTGCAGGTTAATGACATAAACTATGTAGTAAACGCTGGTGATTCGATAAAATTTAAAGCAGACAAACCGCATACGTACCATAATCCCGGCGAAGGGCTTACAAGGCTTAGCCTGACTATTTATTATCCTGAGTAACAAGACACCTTCCTTTATTGGAGGTGTTTTTTGTTCTTTTTTCTAAATTCCATACTTGTCCTCCTACAGTCAACCATGTCAATTTTCACTTCTTGAATAAGATAGTAATTGAATAACGAAAGGAGGATTTCTAATGAGTAAAGTATGGCATCCGGGTGAAGGGGACAACGATCAACGTAATACTTCTAAATCTCGCTCTGGCGACAGCGACAGCCGTTCTAAAGCAAATGTCGATTTTGAAAGTGACAATCGTCTAAAATCAAACACAGATGTTGACAATGACAATGATTTAAAAAACATCGACAAGAACACGAACGTTGCAAAAGTAGACGGTTCAGGAAATGCAAAAATTGATCTTTGTATTGATGTTACATCTGATTCTAAGGCTCGTGTTCGCTCTCGCTCAAAAGCGAATGCTGATTCTGATCAAGACCAGGATAACGATCAAGACAACAACCAAGATCAAGACGAGGATTAATCATTGTGAGACGAGAATGGATAAGCCCATTCTCGTTCTTTCGCAGTAAAGGAGGGGAAATTCATGTATCCGAACCGCCGTCCACGAGGCAGAGAAAACACGAATTATGAGTTTCGCAATAACGGTAACACAGAGCTTGATGCAAACGCCGCACAGATTGGGGAAAGCGGAAACTCCGATGTAGACGTTTATGTTAACGTCGAAGTTAATACAAATCCGATTGCTTATGCCATGCTATGCTCCTTATTGGCAACAAAGCAAATAACAAGATCAGAATTCGATGAAGCAATCAGAAATTTAGAAAGACTTATGAAAGACACAAACAGCAGCAATCAGACTGTAGGAAGACTGCCAGGTCCTACGTCAAGAAAACGATGACGAATAGTTAATAAAAAAGAATTAACTTATTTAAACACTCGTTAATTCTTTTTTATTTGCTTTCATCTCTCACGCATTCTCTTAATTTTGGGATGGTTTTTTTATATTTTATATAAAAATCATCTGTAAGTATGGAAACTTCCGATTTTCTGCGTTTTTTTGTTGAAGATATATATTTTGTAGATAAATCATAAAGGTCAACGTATGGCTTGGCTCTAAGGCAATGAGAAATGAACGCTCCATTTAATTATCCCCCAACCGTATAGATTAGTTAATACTCTCGTTTTTTCCCTTTTTTCACATACTCCCAATCCACCTCAATATTCTCCCTAACCTTTTTCAATAAATCATAAAGAAGCTCTGTTTCCTGTTCGGTAAGTCCGGCGAGTGCAGATTTGTCTGAGTAGTCGCTCTCCCTTTTTAATAAAGGATAAACATTTTCTCCCTTTTCAGTCGGAAACAGCTTCTTGATTTTTTTATTTGTTTCATCCTGCCTTTTTTCGATAAAACCATTGATTTCAAGCTTTTTAATTGCTCTAGCTGCAGTCGTCCGGTCGACCTTAATCATTTCTGCGAGCTTTTCTTGAATGATTCCTGGATTCTCATATATTCTGACAAGGTACAAATATTGTCCCTTCGTTAAATCATATTCTTTAAATTCAATATTGCTGATAGAGTCAAGCGCTCTAGCAATCATGCCTACTTCGCGCAGAATTTCCTTCAATAAAGTAAACCTCCAATTATTGTTGTATTTACAACAATAAACTTTTCCTATAAACTGTTTATCATGATAGTTAAATTATGACTTGTTTCTCATAATAAATCCAGAAAGGAATGAAATAGTAAGTGGAGGCAAAAAAAATCACATCAATGGATGAACTAGAGCAGGCGTTACATATAAGACGGAAGGTGTTTGTTGAGGAGCAGGGTGTTCCTTTAGAAGACGAGTACGATGAATTTGATAAGCTTGATGGCAAATGTGATCATATCCTTGTCTATTATAACGGCGAGCCTGTCGGTACTGGACGAGTGAGATCTGTTGAGGGCTATGGCAAACTAGAAAGAATTTGTATTTTACAGGAATACCGTAAATTCGGGCTTGGTAAGGTTATTATTGCAAAGCTTGAAGAGCTTGCCGCAGACCGAAAGGACATAAAGGTGAAGCTGCACGGCCAAACACATGCAGAAGGCTTCTACCAAAAGCTTGGCTATGAGACTTCTTCTGATGTATTTATGGAGGACGGCATACCTCATGTGCTGATGACAAAAAGCATCTAAAAACCACCCCGTAAAAGTTAGAATGGTGTCTAACTTTTACGGGGCAGCTTATAAAAATCAGCAATCAGAATTAAGTTCATATTTAACAGCCTTCACTTCTGACTTCCCGTTTTGTGCGAAAAATCGAATGGCTTGGCTGTTTTCATCAGGGAAAATTCTTGCTGTGAACACTTCCTCTCCGTCGTTGACAAACACTTCAACAGAGGAAACATCCACAAATATCCGAAAATGAATGGTTTCTGACGCCATCGGGCATTGTCGAACAGTCCCATACTGTATCCCAGCAAGCTCTCCCGATTCACTTCTGTCTATAATCACCTTTTTTGCAAGTGTATCGTATTTAAGGATTGTTTTGTTCTTATCCCCTGCGCGTAGCTCAACACCAAATTGTTCTGCTGTGAAGTTTGAAAACTCTACTGATAATTCATAGACCTCTCCAGCAAATTTTTCCACCTGCCTAGTCTCGTTCTCTATCAATAAATGAGCTTCTGCTTTGTTCCCTCTAAGTCTCTCCAGTTCCTGCACTGGTAATTGCCGTAGCTTTCCATTCCTTACAGTCAATTCACGGGGAAGTGTTAAGCAATGAGCCCAGCCATTCTTATCTGTTGGGTATTCTATTTCAGGCAGCCCCATCCATCCGATTAGTATTCTTCTGCCATCAGGAGCCTCCATTGTTTGTGGTGCATAAAAATCAAAGCCTCTGTCCAGCTCTTGAAAACCGGTATGAACAAGGGTTCTTTCTTGTATATTCAGCTTATCTCCAAGAACATAGCCTGATTGATAAATATTTTGATAGCAGTCTCCTTCTGAATTTATACCTTGTGGACAAAACAGAAGTATGCCATGTCCATCCACTTCAAAATAATCTGGACATTCCCACATATAACCGAAATCCTTAAAGCCTATCTCTAATTCGCCTTCCAAGTTCCATTGTGTCAAATCACTGGAACGATAGAGTATAATTGTTCCTGTTTCATTTGAACGCTGTGCACCGATAACTGCGAAAAATTCAGACCCATGCTTCCAAACTTTAGGATCGCGGTAATGATCTGTATAGCCTTCAGGTACATTAGCTATTACTGGTTTTTCGTGCTTTTGGATTTGCCCCTTCTCATTCATGAAAGCAAGACATTGATAAGGCGTTCTTATCCAGCTCTCATTTCGGCTGTTGCCCGTATACATAAAGTATAATTGTCCATCATGCTCCACTCCGCTGCCAGAGTATACACCATGGCTGTCAAATTCAGTTGTTGGCTCAATCGCCACTCCGACATTTTCCCAGTGAATCAGATCCTTCGATTTTGTATGATACCAATTCTTTAAACCATGGACAGGACCAAGGGGAAACCATTGGTAAAACAAATGATATTCGCCATTATAATAGGCAAAGCCATTCGGATCATTAAGCAGCCCTGTAACAGGCTGAATATGAAAGGATTGTCTCCAGGAGCATTGATTAACCATTGTTACAAGCTGCATCTGTTCTGCCTCCAATGCATCCTCCCATCTTCTATACCTTTGTTCTCTGTTCCATTCCATGATGATTCACTCCCTAAAAAAACATAGGAGAAAAAACTTCTCCCCTTTATTTATCGATATTTTATGCCACTATGCCTTCTTTTCTTATGTTTGCTTCCTTTTTAGCTGCTCTTTTCGCTAATACAATGGTTACAGTGAAGGCAACTGCAAATGCGACTGCCATTCCGATAATATATGGCACAATCTTATCTGGACGAATTGAAATGATTCCAGGCAATCCGGCAGCACCTAATGCGACAGCTTTTACTTTAAACAATGTCACAAAACCAGAACCAACTGCAGAACCTACGATAGCCCCAATAAATGGATATCTCAGTTTAAGATTAACACCGAACATAGCTGGCTCTGTAATGCCAAGCAATGCAGAAATACCTGCTGCAGATGCCGTTCCTTTCACCTTTGCATCCTTTGTTATTTTCAATACAGCAAGTGTTGCTGCACCTTGCGCTATATTGGACATTGTTGCGATAGCAAACAAGAAGGAGCCGCCTGTTTTGGCGATGTCTGCAAGCAATTGTGTTTCCACTGCGATAAAGCTGTGATGCATTCCTGTAATAACAATTGGTGCATACAAAAGACCGAAAATTAATCCGCCGATTACTCCTGTTGTGTCATACATCCAAACAATTCCATCTGTCAATAGATTTCCTGCTGACCTTGTAAGTGGGCCAACTATAGTAAATGTCAATAAACCAGTGATAAAAATAGATAAGAGCGGTGTCAGCAGATTATCTAATGCTGAAGGTACGATTCTTCTGAGAAATGTTTCAATCTTAGCCAAAATAAACGAGGCAGCAAGCACAGGCAGCACAGTTCCTTGATAGGCCACCTTCTCAATGTCCAAGCCAAATATGTGCCAAACAGGAACTTCATTTTTCAGCATTGCATCTGCATAATTGTAGCCATTCAGTAAATCCGGGTGAACCATAAGCATTCCCAGTGCTGCACCAAGATATGGATTCCCCCCAAACCGCTGTGTGGCGGAGAAACCAATTAGGATTGGCAGAAACACAAAGGCAGCGTTTGCAAAAGTATTAATAAGTGCAGCTAAATCTGCCATATTCGGATAAGCATCCACTAATGATTTTCCGTCTATAAATAAATCCTGTGCCGTCAAAACATTGTTAAGTCCCATTAATAAACCGCCAGCAACAATCGCAGGGATTATCGGCACAAAGATATCTGACAGCATTTTTACAAACTGTTGGATTGGATTAAGCTTTTTTGCTCCTGCTTCTTTCACATCCTTTGTTGACATTTCTGATAAGCCAGTCATGGTGGCAAAATGCTTATACACCTCATTCACAGTTCCTGAGCCTAAAATAATTTGATATTGGCCTCCTGTTGAAAATGTCCCTTTAACCACATCCATATTATCAAGTGCTCCTTGATCGATTGCTGATTCATCATTCAGCACTAGTCGGAGCCGTGTTGCACAGTGAGCTGCTGCAGACACATTGTCTTTACCGCCAATTGCCGTCAGTATCTCTTTTGCGATTTTTTTATGGTTCATCATTCGTTCCTCCCTATTATAAATCAAGTTGTAGAACCGGTTCCAAAAATAAATAAAAAACAAAACCGCTTAGGGAACCGGTTCCAAATTTATATTAAAAAAAAATCATTCTAATGAAACCAAATTAATCTTTTGATTGGAATCGGTTTCACTAGAATTATAATTCATCGTGCTAGACGGTGTCAACGCTTTCTCGTTTAATTATCTCAAAATTCATGGTTGTCAGTTTTTCCACTGGCCGCTCTTGAATTAGCTCAACCATATTTATCGCTGCTTTTTTGCCTGCTTCTTTATAATGGAATTTCGCTGTTGTAATGCCAGGATGGATAGCTTCTGTCACATCATAACCGCCAAATCCTGTAACTGACACATCTCTTGGTATAGATAACCCTTGTTTGTATGCTGCCTTTAAAACACCAATCGCAATATTGTCTGTGGCACAAACGATAATAGAATGCTCACGGGAATCCAATAATTTCATCGCAGCAGCTTGAGCGGCAGGAATATTAAATTCTGTCTCAAAATAACTGACATCAATATCGTCCCTTGCCTCCAATGCTTTTTGAAAACCTGTTTTCCGTTTAACACCAACAGCAATATCCTGTTCTGTAACACCAAGAAAGGCAATTTTCCGATGTCCCTTCTCCAGTACATATTTTCCTATCGCCAAACCAGCATGATAATCATCATGAATAACACTATGGATCTCTTCATGCTCCTGACCGATCAGCAGGACGGGAATATGAATTTCGGAAATGGCCTTCAGATGCCTGTCTGTAATCACAGTCGCAAGGAGAATAATGCCCGCCATCTTTTGTTTTGCCAAGCTGTAAATACTCTCAATTTCTCTATCTAAATCCTGGCTTGTATTGGATATCAGCATTTGATAATTCCATTCCTTCAACTGTTCATCAATTCCGATTAACGTCTGTGAAGAAGCATAAGAATCTAATCTCGGAACAATCGTGCCGATAATATTCGTCTTTTTTGCTTTTAAGCTTTGAGCAAATGGATTTGGCGTATATCCAGTATCTTGAATTGCCTTTTCAATCTTCTTTTTTGTTGCCTCACCAACAGAGCCGCCGTTTAGGTAGCGTGAAACGGTACTTTTGGCGACACCCGCGATTTTAGCAATATCCGCAATGGTCCGAATCATTTTTACCAACCTCAAATATGTATTTATAACTATATTATAGCCTACTAACTCACGGTGAAGATACTAGGACTGTTTATCAGAGTATGCTCACTTTTTATTTTTCTGCACTGTTCGTTAAGGAATCTCTCAGTCTTTTTACATCACTAACGGGCGGATAACCAAACATTCTGCTGTATTCTCTGCTGAATTGAGAAGGGCTTTCATAGCCGACTTGGAATGCTGCCTCTGCCGCTTCAATCGGCTCTGACATTAATAGCTTTCTCGCCTCCTGCAATCTTATCTTTTTTTGATACTTCAAAGGGCTCAATGACGTTACTTGTTTAAAATAATGATGAAAGGAGGAAACGCTCATCTTCGCCATTTTTGCGAGTACATCTATACGCAGCGGCTGATCAAACTCCTCATTAATGGTTTGGATAACCTCCTTGATTGCCTGCGCTTGACTTCCCATCACAGCGAACTCCCTCATTTGTTCACCATCTTCCTTTTGCCAAATTCGATAAAGAATTTCCCTTTTATAAAGCGGTGCAAGTGCAGGAATATCTTCTGGTGTATCAAGTAAACTAATCAGTCTTATGACGGCATCTAAAATATTCGCCGTTGTTTCATTGACCATTATGGCTCTTTGGGCAGGAGCGGAGTGATCCTGCTTAACCTTAATAACATCGAGAATCTCTTCTGTTGTAAAGCGCAGCTTGACACCTAAATATGGTTTGTCCTCTGTAGCCTTAATGATTTTTCCCGTTATTGGCAAATGAACAGATGCGATAAGATAGTGATTCGGGTCATAATGAAAAATATCATCACCAACCATCACGATTTTTGAGCCTTGAGCAATAAAGCAGACAGATGGTTCAAACAAGGAATGGAGAGGCTCTGATAAGGACGATGACCGGATAAAACCTAATTTATCAATCTCTGTTTCAATAGTTCCATCCGTATTCGTATGATTTTCAATTAATTTCACAAGCTGCTGCTGCCTATCCTTCATGTCATTCACCGCCTTTTTTAATTATTTTAACGTTTATTTGGAGAAATAGGCAAAAATAACAGATGAATCTGCTACCTAGTTCGAATGGAGATTATTTATAATGTGAAGAAAACAGATAGTTTTGGAGGAATTAATGATGACAAAATTACAGGATAAAGTCGCCATTATTACAGGCGCATCAAGAGGAATCGGTGCACAAAGTGCTAAAAGACTGGCAGAATTAGGAGCGAAGGTAGTCGTCAATTATGCCAACAGTCCTCAAGCTGCCGACGAGGTTGTTGCAGATATTGTTGAGAATGGCGGCCACGCAATTGCTGTCAAAGCAGATGTGAGCAAATTAAAGGAAATAGAGCAGTTATTTGAACAGACAATCAGTCATTTCGGTAAGGTCGATATCCTTGTAAATAATGCAGGTATCATGCATACCGTTCCAATAAGCGCAGTAACAGAAGAACAATTCGACCAGCATTTTGCCATTAATGTGAAGGGAACCTACTTTGCCTGCCAGCAAGCCTTCAAACATATGGAAGCAAACGGCCGCATTGTCAATTTCTCCACATCGGTTGCAGGGGTGATGTTCCCAGGGTACAGCCTCTATGCCGCTACTAAAGGTGCAGTTGAACAAATCAGCAGACAGCTAGCAAGGGAATTCGGCCAAAAGAATATCACCATCAATACCCTTGCTCCAGGTCCGACAACAACAGAATTATTTCTAGAAGGCAAAGGTCCTGAACAATTAGAAGGATTAAAACGAAATAATGCCTTTGGAAGATTAGGCGAAACAGAAGATATCGCCGATACATTAGCCTTCTTAGTGAGTGAAGAGTCTCGCTGGATAACAGGCCAAACAATTCGGGTTAATGGCGGGATGGTTTAATAGCATGCATGGAAGGATGGGGCTTGGTCCTGTCCTTTCTTTTTGTAGTGGAACAGTTAATGAAGACCAAAACACTTCTATCTAATTGAAAACGATTATCAATTATGTTAGGTTTATGATAAATCAACCTGAATAGGGAGTGTCTTAAGATGTACTACGCCGCAACATACTTTACAAACAAAAAAGAGGATAAGCAGATTATCAGTCAATTCCTTGCTTATTTCCAACTACACAATAACAAGTTCTCTTTTTATAGAATATATCGCAAGAAACTAACCTTTTCATCCGTAGATAAAAACCAAATGTGGAATATCCTCGTACTTCTTAATGCAGAGGAAGAAGAATATTACGACCATTTCAAGCAAGCTTTTAATAATTATAGGACAAAGTTAGTGAGACAAGAAACAATGCTTCCGACCCCTGGCTCCTTCTTCCCTTCCAACGAAAAAAACGGCAACATTCAGATTGTTGAATACGTTAATGTCCAGCAGAAGTATCTCTTAGAATTCAAAAATATTATGATTCACAACAATGGGCCTGCTATGGAACATATCCTGCATACAAAGAAGTGGTGCAAGGAGTTTATCGCACTCGAAACAGCTGACGTCTTGTACCACAAAGCAGGATTTCCTGAGTGGAATCAAATCCACCTTATCGCAATGCGTCCATCCGGTGTATTCCACTTTAAAAAGGATTTCAACGAAGGTTTAGTGAGGGTAAATGCCCCTAATTTTGCTGATAACTTTGATCGACTAGAACAAATTCGTGAATTCACTTCAAAGGTAAGTGCTTCGCGGGAAATATAATACAAGAACTTATTTCTCTAGATTTTATAATGGAAAAGTCATACTTATCAGGATTAGAATTATCTCTAAAGAACCAATAAGTGCTATAATTTAGTAAATTGCTATTTTCATTTCTACAAGATAACAGGAGTTTTTGTATGAATGTAAAAAATGATCTTTTAACTAATTTACATAGAGAAGTGCTTCATGGGATGTACTTTGACTATAACGATACTAGCAGTAAATTAATAGACCTCATCACTATAATGGGCAGTCTTTTTGTCTTTGAGCCTGATATAAAAAAAGACCAAAAAGACCTCGACATTTCCATTCCAGTTTTTAATGTGTCTTTTTGGGATAAGGAAAAGGCTGCAATAGAGGCGCTTTTTGAATGGATTACAGACAAACCAGTACCTGTTCAATTCACAGTAATCAATCCGCTAGAAAAAAACGACGTTTTTTTGTCATTGCCTGCAAACCAAGACGTGGCATTGTTTTATGATGATATTGAATCAATTGCCGGATTAAAGACAGACAAGTCCATGTTTGATTACATCCGCATTATCAACAAAGATAATGAAAAGCAGAAGCAACAAAAATTAGCAGCGTTTTTGCGGAAATCTGTTGCTGATTCTAGCGAAATTCTTGATGCACCTATAAAACTACTCAATAAAAGAAAAACCACTCCTGCAGCTATTTTATTCGTAATAGCGATTGCTGCTGCAAAGTCCTATTTTAATGATGGTTCAAAAGTATTCTATTATCAAAGCAAACAAATAAACATGGACTATCTAAACAATCCATCTCTTTTGCCTAAAGCAGCCCATCCGAGAACATATCAAATGATGAATGCCCTTTATAAAAGCACATCAGTCGATATGAGCATTGAGACACCATTGCTGCAAAAAAGCCGTGCCGAGGTCATTAAGGAACTGCCAAAAGAATATAAACAGCAAATAAAAAATACAAATGAATGTGTAAGAATGAAAAGAAAGATAGACAAGGCTATGTATACTCCTTGTGGAATATGCCTAGCTTGTCTTCAGAGAAAGATAGCATTAAGCGCTGCTGAAAGTGAAGTATATGATGGATTTTATCAATATGACTACGGACAAAAAATAGCCGAAATCACAAATGAACAAGATCAACAGCTTTATACAGAAACAGTAGACCTAATGCAAGCCCTCTATGAGCAGGTAAAAATCACTCAACCATTCACAGAGGAAGAGCAGCATATAGCTAGTGAGTTTATTCTTGCGTTTGACGTTTTTCTTAGTAAATATTCACCATTTTAATGAAACAAATAAGCAGTAATAATAATAGGTATTAGTAAAGCACTACCTTTTTATGTTGCTGATAATGTCCCTATTAAATCTTGAATTTTTAGGTCGATTCTATCCTAAAAGTTAAGTTATATGTTTTTTAAAGAAGACAAAAATTTCGACAGACCTAGTTTAAACATCGCCTGTTATTTACCTTTGTATATTGGGCATTGCTTTTATTTATTAATGTAATTTTAGAAACATCTGAAAAAAGTACAATTAGTTCCTTATTCATCCTTTTATCCGATGTAACGCTTTTGTTTATTAGTGAAAAAGCAGCTAAACTTATTAGAAAAAGGAAGGTATAGTAAGCAAACCTTCCTTTTTTCGTTTACGGTAATTATTCATTTCGCTCTTTCCAATTTCACTTCATATACCCCTCAACCAATGCAAAGCATCTCTCTTCCGTAAGATCTGCTAGCACAGCTACATATTCCAATTGCTCCATCGTTCCGCCTTCATATTTAAGAGATGCCTCTTTTGCCTTACTATCGCGGTTTTCGATCCATTCACGCTGCTCCTGCTTTAGCTGCTCCATTTCTTCAGAGGAAAGCTGCTTCTGCAGGACTCCATAAATCTCATTTAATAAATCATCCCAAGCCTTATATCTCTCTCCTTCCACTTTTTTCATTGCATATGTGGAATCATCCTCGGGATTATTTCTTAGTTCATCCATTTCTTTTTTCTTAGTATTTAATTTGGTAAGATATTCTTCCTTCTGACTCACTTTGTCATCATTAGCACCTGAGTCTTTTTCACTTTCGGTTGTATTAGTATTGTTTGTGTTGGCTGCTTCTGCTGACTCTGTATTAGCGTTCTCTTGCATTTCATTTTGTGAAACACTGTTGTTTTCTGGTTCTTTATTTGCGGAAGCGCTTGATTCTGTAGCTGAGTTATTACATGCAGCCAATAGTAGTAAAGCTGCAATAGGAACCATTATCTTCCTTATTTTCATAATCTAGTCCTCCCTTTACGAAAGTAAATTATGTTTTAGTTTTCCCCTTAACATTAATTCAATTACAGTATTTGTCAACCAATCCAATTGTTCATCGACTAAAATAATATAAAAACGACAATAAAAAAGCTGCGATTTATGGCAGCTTTTTTATTAGCAATATTATATTCTCCCCATTAGTTTTTGTAGAATACTGAATCAGGGACCTATTCTAACTCTATTATTTGACCTGCAAGGGGCGAAAAAAGGCTCTTCCTTTTCGATTTTTTGTTTGCGTTTTAATATCTTGCCAAACATATTATTCGACCAATCTTTAACGTCTTTTTTCCCCAATAATAACAACGTCTGAATCAAAGCTGTGCATGCCAATAGTCGTGATATTATCCTCAATGGTTACACTTGCTTCTCCAAATCGTCTATGCTCTAAATCTATGATCGTAAAATCATAATCTTCAAGAATTGTATCTAATTTCAAGGTAGTATTAACAGGCAGATAAATGGCGATTCTACTGGCATCCTTACTGCTTGCTACTCTAATCTCTTCGGTACTTTTCATGACAATTTTTAATGGCTTTAATTCGTTGAGATTAAATAAGTGAAAGATTTTTTTGGCAAAAGCATAATCCCAAGCACCTTCAAACTTTACCGCATCTCGCCAATCATAAGGCTTATCAAACGCCTCTCCAACTAGACCAAAGCCTTTTTCTTGCTTATGCCAGCTCCATATCCCATGAGCTCCATAGGTAACACCTGCCTCTGCACCTGACAATAAACTTTGCCAAGCAGCCTTTCTAACATCAAATCTACTAAAACGGCCATATATATTTCTGCTATAGCCCATCTGTTCATAACATGGCTCTGAATTAAGAGCTGGCCGTTTAACAGGCTTATTACTGAATTCTTCTGCAAGCGTATAAGACGTATTTTGAAATTGTATATTATGACCAGATTGGAACATATAGAAATCCAGCTTGTTACTGTGCAGCAGTTCATCAGGAATTTCGGTTAATCTTCCTCTTATATGTAATGTTGTTAAACATTGTGGACTTAGTTGTTTAATTGTATTTAACGCAAGTGAATAGTAGCTAGTTGCTAATTCTGTTGGGAAATCCGTATCGCCACTTACTAAATAAATAGGATTGTATTTCGAAAATTTGCCGTCAACATATTTCACATAATCCTCTACCAATTCAAAAGGCATATTATTGATATTACTAATCTCCGAACCCCATGTTTCAGGCACATAGTTACACCACAGCAGGACAAGTGCAGGGACAAATCCTTTTTCCACTGCCATTGCCACCATTTTTTCTGCACGTTCAAAGTAAGCATCATTTCTTTTATTAAAATCGAATGAGCCATCTTCCTTGTATGCAAATGGCTTCATATCAACATCTGTGTCACTGGCATCCCATTGTTGAAGGATATTAATTTGGAGTACATTAAAGCCTTGCGTTTTTCGATAGCTAAGATAATCATTCCATTCCTCTAACGTAGCATTCGTAAAAGCACTCCAAACAGTATCAGCCAAGTAAAAAAATCTTTCACCTTTTTCCGTTTCAAGGTATTGTTTATTTTCCGCTATTCTTAACTCTATCATTTGCTTTCCCTCCCGTTTAATACGGAAGAGAAAATAGCGCTAGCTACTATTCTCTCTTCCTTCCAGATATTCAGATTAACTATTCGTACTCACTTTTACAGTAGTTGTAGTTTTTGTTGAACTCACTTTATTAGATAGTCCGAAAAGAAATGTTAACAAAAACGCAGTAATCAATGCAGCAACTAATGAAATGGTAAATCCATAAAACTCCCAGCTAATACCGTCTGGATTAATAAACATTGGAATACCAAAAACGCCACCTGATGCAAATCCTCCATACATCTTCGCATTAAAGAATCCTGCAATCGCTCCGCCGACACCGCCACCAATACAAGCAAAAATAAATGGCTTCTTCAGTGGTAGGTTAACACCGTAAATGGCAGGCTCTGTAATTCCGAGGAATCCTGAAATAGTAGCTGTCGTTGATAACGATTTCATTTTTGTTTCTCTTGTTCTCAATGAAACAGCTAAAGCTGCTCCCGTTTGAGCAAACACCGTACAATATAGTAATGCATTAATAGGATCATATCCTAGTGTTGTAATATTATTAATGAAAATCGCAATAAACGCCCAATGTAAACCAAACATAACGGCAATTTGCCAAATACCTGCTAGCAGCAATCCTGCAACAAGCGGGCTTAATGAATAAACAGACATGGCGCCTTTAGCTAGTAATTCACTTGCATAAACAGAGATTGGGCCAATTACAATAAAGGATAACGGAACAATTATAACGGTAATGAATAATGGAACAAAAATCAATTGTAAAGATTTAGGAATAACTTTCAAAAGAACCTTCTCTAATTTAGCTGTTAAAAACGATGCTAGAATGATTGGGATAACGGATTGTGTATAATTCATAAGGATAACTGGAATCTGCAGAAAGCTTAACTGCTCCCCTGCATTATAAATTTCAATCATAGTAGGATATACAAGCGCCGCCCCGATTGTAGCCGTAATATAAGCATTTGTTTTAAATACTTTACCTGCTGAGAACCCTAAAAGAATTGGCATAAAGTAGAAGAATGCATCAGATGCTGCATATAAAATCTTATATACTCCCATTTCTTCATTTACCCAGCCAACTACTGTTAATGCTACTAGGAAGCCTTTTAGTATCCCGGCAGCAGCCATTGCCCCCATAACAGGCATAAAGATTCCAGAAATTAAGGATACAAACTTGCTGAATATCGTATTCTTTTCCGTTGATTCTTCTGTAGTTTCATCTGCTTGAGGTGCTTCTCCCCCAATCAATTTTATTACTTCAGCAAAGACACTGCTAACATGCTCTCCAATGACTACTTGGTATTGACCCCCACTTTTTATAACTGTCATAACTCCTTCTAGTTCTTTTAATACCTCCGTATTCGCAATCGATTGATCCTTCAGCTTAAACCTCAGGCGTGTTACACAGTGGATGACACTATTAATATTTTCTTTGCCGCCCACCTCTTGAACGATCTTCTTGGCAAGTTTTTCATAACTCATCCTATTTTCCCCCCCATTAAATATCTTACAACTAGAATAAGTGCACAATTATCATGGTCGCTTACCAACGCTATTGATTGCGGAAGAATCTCACCTCCTTATCCGAATTTAAAGCGCATACAATAATATGCTAACAAAGATTGCAAGAACTAAAATAAATCAGCCTATCGCTGAGTAAACGGCTCTCTTCCATTCTAAATAAAACTGCTCTCTTGCTTCTATATTCATTTTCGGTTCAAACATACGTTTCTCCGTATGTAACGCTGAAATCTCTTCAAGCGTCCAAAAGCTCGACCCAAGCCCACCTATATAAACAGAACCAAGTGCAGATAACTCAGAAATCGTCGATACCATAACCTTAATACCAAGAATATCAGCTAGAAACTGCATTAAAAATTGATTCGTTGTTGCCCCACCATCGACTCGTAACTCTTTTACTGTAATATTCGTTTCCTTTTCGATTAGCTGCAGAACATCTTTTACTTGATAAACGATGCTTTCTAAGCCAGCTCTTACAATATGAGCTTTTTTCGTGCTTCTGCTCATCCCAGTTATACTAGCTCTAATTTCTGGTTTCCAATATGGCGCGCCTAAGCCAACAAATGCAGGCACTAAATAAACCCCTTCATTATCATCAAGCATATATGCCAATTGTTCTGCCTCATCAAAGGTTGCAAATAATGTTAAATCATCCTTCATCCATCGGATAATATCGCCTGTAGTGTTAATAATTCCTTCTATAGCATAATGCACCTTACCATTACTGCCCCAAGCTACAGAAGTAACTAACCCTTCTTTCGCCTCCACACATTCCTTCGTGTAAACCATTACGGATGTTCCTGTACCAAAGGTTGCTTTAGCGCTTTTCTTATCAAAACATTGTTGGGCATATAAAGCTGCCTGCGAGTCACCGATTACCCCTGATATTGGCAGCTTATTTATGAATAGCTCGCTATCCTCTACGAATCCAAAGATTTCATCCGAATATTTAACTTCAGGCAGCATTGTTTTTGGGATAGTAAAAATCTTCAGCAGCTCTTCATCCCAGCTTAAAGTGTAAATATTGAACAAAAGGGTTCTGCTGGCATTTGTAACATCTGTTGCGTGAACCCTCCCATTTGTCAGCTTCCATATTAACCAGCTGTCCATTGTTCCGAGTAACAAGTCTCCCTTTTCCGCTCTTTCTCTCACTCCTGGAACATTATCCAAAATCCATTTTGCCTTTGCTGCGGAGAAGTACGGATCAATTTTAAGACCAGTACTTGCATGAACTACCTCCTCATATCCCTTTGCTTTCAAGGCAGTACAAATGGAAGTCGTTCTTCGACACTGCCAAACAATCGCATTATATACCGGCTCACCTGTTCGTTTATCCCAAATAACGATAGTCTCCCTTTGATTCGTAATTGTAAGGGTATTCATTTTTAGTGATATCGACGGGTTTTTCTCGCCAATTTTATTGATTACTTGCTTTATATTTTCATAAATCTCAACCGGGTCATGCTCTACCCAACCCGATTGAGGATAAATTTGCTTATGAACAGCTGTTTGCTTTTCAACAATCTGACCTTGATGATTAATAAGCAGTGCTTTTGTTCCAGAAGTACTTTGATCTATCGCAAGGATATAACGATTACGCATAGCAATCTCCCCCTAGCATCCAAGCATTTCTTTGGCAATACATGCAACATTCTCAGCACTTAATCCATAATGTTGAAAAACTTCCTTCGTATTCCCTGTGACTGCAGGTTCATCTGGAATTCCGAGAATTTTTACTGGCACTGGACAGGTTTGTGCTGTGACCTCTGAAACAGCTGAACCTAGACCACCAAAAATACTATGTTCTTCAATCGTAATAATACGGCCTGTTTCTTTAGCCGCTTCAATAATTGCTGCTTCATCTAATGGCTTTATTGTGTGCATGTTTATTACTCGACAGCTAATACCATCTGCTTTCAATGCATACGCAGTGTCAAGGGCAACACGTACAGTTTCCCCAGTAGCAATAATCGTTAAGTCATTGCCTTCATGCATGATGACTGCCTTCCCAATCTGGAAATCATAATCAGCATTTAAATACGAATCTTCGACTGGATTTCTGCCTATCCTCATATAAACTGGCGTTTCATAATCTACTAATGCCTCAATCATTTTCTTTGTTTCGTGACGATCAGCAGGCATCATTACATGTAAATCTGGAATCGCTCTAGTTACAGCTAAATCCTGCACAGAATGATGTGACATGCCAAGGGCTCCATAGCTGACACCACCACTAATTCCAATTAATTTTACATTCGTTTTGGAATAGGCAATGTCCACTTTAATTTGTTCAATGCTCCGCATGCTAAGAAAACAAGCTGGAGAAGCAACAAATGGTTTTTTTCCATAAGCAGCCAAGCCCGCCGAAATACCAACTAAATTTTGTTCGGCGATACCGACTTCTATTAGCTGATCAGGTAATGCATCCGCAAACGGCATCATTGATGCAGAACCTCTAGAATCACTTGTTAATACAAGAATATCTTTATTTTCCGAAGCTAACTCAAGCAATGTATCACTTACAACTGTCCTGTTCGCAATTTTATTGCCAGTATTTTTCTCAAACGCTACATTGTTCATGCTAATACCTCCAATTGCTTAGAAAGTTCCGTCATTGCTAGAATGTATTCCTCTTTAGTCGGAACATGGTGATGCCAGCTTGCTACATTTTCTGCCAGTGAAATGCCCTTGCCCTTAATCGTGTTGGCTAGTATCATTGTCGGCTTTCCAGTTGCTATTGGCGCTTCTTTAAATACGCTTACTAACTCAGCTACATCGTTGCCATCAACCTCAACGACTTCCCAGCCAAAGCTTTGCCACTTCTTATCAAGGGGTTCATTACTCATCACATCATCTGTACTTCCAGTGATTTGCAATCTGTTTCTATCAATAATTCCAACTAGATTATCAAGCTGATAATGTGAGGCAGACATTGCAGCTTCCCACACAGACCCTTCCGCTAGTTCTCCATCACCCATTAAAGTGAAAACCCGGTAAGGTTTTTTATCGAGCTTAGCAGCTAATGCCAAGCCAACAGAGATGGATAGACCATGGCCCAATGCCCCTGTATTCATTTCTACACCAGGAACCTTATTATTTGGATGACCTATTAATCTTGAATTAAATTTAGAAAATGTCTTTAATTCTTCTTTTGGGAAGAAGCCCATATCAGCTAGAACTGCCCAGTATGATTCAACAGCGTGACCTTTACTTTGAATATAACGGTCACGGTCTTCCCATGTCGGATTAGTTGGGTCAACCTTCATTACTCCATAAAAAAGCGCTGTCAAAATATCTGTATTAGATAGTGATGATCCTGTATGTCCTGTGCCTGCTTCGTACACCATATCTATTACAGACATTCTTATTTCCGTTGCTTTGCGTTTCAGTTCTACAATATTTAACATTGTTTTCCCTCCATTAAGTCATTCATTTATGTCACTGCCTCGTAACCATGCACGAATTTCCTCTACTGTTGGATCAACAGGGTCTGGAGTTAATCCTGGAATATACTGACACGCCTCATAAATGACTGGGATTACATTCGCGTGGATTCCCGTAGAATGATGGATATAAGGACCCTTTACTAATGTTTCTTCCCATAGTGGCCAATCATTCACCTCTACCCAAACATAAGAGCCTCTTGTATATGGGCCTTCCATTCCTTTGGCCTTACCTAAGAAAATAGAGTACTCTCCGTTATCGCCATCAAAGCGAGCTATCGTCATTTCTCCCCCTTTTATTTCCCCTTCATGTGTTCCAGGTGCATGATCTTCAAATAAAAAGTGCTTATTTAATTGGGGCTTCTCTTCCACACTTAACGAAACTGGGAAATTACCACAATGGTATAATAGCTCTCCATTCGGATGCTCTGGATGTCTAATCGTAATATCTGCGAAGAATGTTGGTAATGTATTAAATGTTGCTGCTTGAACCATGATGGATGTAATTGCCCCGTGGATATCTGTTTCACAAGTGACAGGTATTTGTTCATCTGTTAAAATAGCGTTCGCTAGACAAGGCATGATTCCGATAATATCCTGCAATGTAGACCAGCATTGGATAGCAATTGCCGAACTGCCTGTTTCTTCTGCAAACTGCTTCATCGCAACCTTTAATGACGCTATCCGACGAACATCCTCTTCTTTAACCGCACTCCAATCGAGTGTATCCTTGATGTATTTAATTGCTTTATCTAGTTCTTCACTGCCAGCCTTCTCAATTTTTAATGTTTTTTGTTTAATTTGATCCAGCGTAATTGGATATATTTGAATGCCAAACTTCTCAAGTAGTTCGCCTTCATTACAGATAACAGACCAGAAGTCAGACGGTCTTGTGGAGATTTGCAGGATTCTAAGCTTTTTAAAGTGCTTTACAACATTTGCTGCACCGATAAAATTTTTGAAGCCTCTTTCAAACACTCTTGAGTCGACGGAACTGTTTGTTATGTAAGTAAATGGCACTTTAAATCTGCGAAGCACCTTACCTGTAGCAAAAATTCCACACTGAGTATCTCTAAGTCGAGTTCCATCTACTAATGGAGCTTCATCTCGTGGTCCCCATATTAATACTGGTTTACCTACAGCTTTAGCGATTTTCGCGACAAGATCCTCTGTGCCGAAATTACAATGTGGAAAAAAGACAGCATCTACTTTTTCGGAAATAAAGCGATCAATAATCATTTGCTCTTCCGCACGATTATATAATAAGCCCTCTTCATTAATCCCTTCTAAATCAACAATCTCAATACCTAAATGAAAGCTTTTCATTTTTTCCTTGATTAACTCTTTATATTTGTAAGCATCCTCTTTACTAAACAAAAATCTGCGTGTCGGAGCAAAACCTAATTTAAACTTTTCCATGTTATTCCCCCAAATTAACATCGACTACTAAACTTACTAAACAACCATTAAACTTGAAACCGCAGCTAATCCACTGTTTTCTTGATTATATCTAAGTTATTTCTTGGTATTAGATTAACACCGTTACTAAAAAGAAGTCAACATGTTTATATAAATTTATTAAAATATTTATTATTTGTAAGCGCTAATTTTTAGTGTAATTTAGTTATAATTGTGTAAAAACCTTATTAAACTAGTAGAATACACACTATTTTATACTAGTTAACTAATTTGACACAACTAAACTTTTTATCTAAACTAAACGTAAAGAGTTGTAAAAATAGTTTAGTTTAGATAGATCGGAGGATACATATGAAGATAAATGACATTGCCCAAATTGCAGAGGTATCCAAATCAGCTGTCTCTTTAGCTTTAAATGGAAAGCCTGGTGTCAGCCAAGAAACTAGACAAAAAATTATCCGGATTGCAGAGGAAAATGGCTATAACCCTAAATCCTTTTCAAAAACAAAAACCAATTCTACCTCCAAAATATTCCGATTTATAGCTTGTACACATACTGGAATCATCACTGAGCAATACCAGTCTCAATCTTTCTTTATGGAATTAATAAATAATATTGATCAATCTCTTTCATCCAAAGGATACTCTTTAATTATTTCTTCCATAAACATAGATTCACTAGAACAGGAAATAATGAATTTAGAAAAACAACAAAGCTCATCTGGTATCTTGCTATTAGGAACAAACTTAACAGAAGGACAGATTAAGACGGTCGCTAACTTACAGTCGAATTTAGTTGTCTTGGATACTTGTTTCGAGACATTAGATATCAACTTCATCGTTATGAACAATGTGATTGGCGGCTACCAAGCAGGGAAACATCTAGTTGAATTAGGTCATAGCGAAATTGGGTATGCAGAATCTATTTCTAGAATGTACAACTTTGATTCACGAAGAAGAGGATTTCAAAAAGCCATGGAAGAAAACGGCTTACGTATAAAGCCTGAACATACTTTCCAAATGTCTCCGACGGACCTCTCCATTCAACATGACTTCACGCAATCTATTCTCGAACTAAAGGATAATCTACCTACCGCTATTTTTTGCGAGTGTGATTATATGGCAATCAGTGTGATTAAGGCACTCAACGAACTTGATTTACAAGTACCGGAAGATATATCTGTAATTGGATTCGATAATATTATGGAGTCTCAAATAGTAAGTCCGGAGCTGACAACGATCCATGTCAAAAAGGATAAAATTGCTTCTCTTGCAGTGGAGAAACTCATTAGAGAAATTGATTATCAAGAAGAAGATAAAATGAAGATATTTATAGATACAGAACTGGTGAAGAGGCGCTCTAGCTGCAAAAGGCAGCATCAGCATGAATAGAATTACGCAAACAAAAAAGCATCCATTCCATTTTGGAATAGATGCTTTTATATCTCTAAGTAGTAAAAAACCACCAAACATATGTATTTGGTGGAGACGGTGGGAGTCGAACCCACGTCCAGAAACATCGGCACTTAAGCTTCTACGAGTGTAGTCAACATATTCGCGATTCGCTCATTCTTCTGCCTGCTGACGGGCGTCCGATGAGCTAGTCTGGTTGTTCTCTTCCTTCTTCCTCAGACGGTGGAATCCGGCGTAGCCCACTTAAAGTGAGTCCCTTACCCTACCACATGGGCAATGGAGGGAGGAACCGCTAAGCGCTATTAAGCAGCTAAAGCGAAGTTGTTTTGTTGTTTGCCAGTTATAGGCTTTGACGTTTTAACGAGGCCGATCCCCTCGACTCGCAACCTAAGCTCGAACTATCCCTGTCGAATCCGTAACGTCCCCATAAGGATAAAATCTTGTAATTGTTACATCACAGGATTCACGCTCAAAAGCGTTAACGTTAGGAAGCTCAAAAATAGGAGCTTTAAGTTATGCTTGTCTTAACGACATAATTTATTATAACATAAACATCCTAAATTACAATTGTAAGTTTTTGGATTACATTTTTTGCCTATCTCTTAAGGCACGTTCGATGCTGCGGTTTGCTTCCTTGCGCTTTAATGTTTCACGCTTGTCATAGTTTTTCTTACCCTTTCCGAGTCCGATTAAAACCTTGGCAAAACCGTTTTTCATATAAAGCTTCAATGGAACTAGTGCATAACCGATTTCTTTTGTGTCACCAATCAGCTGGTTTATCTGCTTTTTGTGAAGCAGCAGCTTGCGTGTTCTTAGCGGTTCGTGATTATAACGGTTCCCCTGCTCGTACGGGCTTATATGCATGCCGTACAAGAATACTTCCCCGTTATGAACGCGCGCATATGATTCTTTCAGGTTGACCCTGCCTGCACGAATTGCTTTAATCTCCGTTCCTTGCAGCACGATGCCTGCTTCATATGTTTCCTCAATAAAGTAATCATGATTCGCTTTTTTGTTTTGTGCGACTACTTTCCCTTCACCTTTTGGCATTTGAATTCCCCTACCTTTATAAGCTAATTGTACCAAATTATCTTCGTTCGGACAATTTTGATGAGCTTTGTCAAAGGGAAGCAAAAAGTGCTTCCCTTTCTTAAGCCTTCAATCAGCGTCTTTTTTTCTTTCTTTTTGCCTTCGGGGCATTTTCAAAAAACTTTCGTTCTTTTTTCCCTTGGCGTTTTCCTTCACCGCTGCCGCTGCTATTGCCACTGCCTTTTCTGCTATCTTTGCCTGCACCAGATTTTCCTTTGCGCGCAGGGCGAGATGTGCTGCCAGTGGAGAAAACTTTACCTTCTTTTTTCGGATCTCTGCGACGTGTTCCCTTCATGCCAACAATTTCGAAATCAATTGCTCTTTCTTCTTTGTTAACATTAACAACACGTACCGTGATTTCATCACCAATTCGGAACACCTTGCCTGTTCTTTCACCGATCATCGCAAAATGGCGTTCATCATAGCGGTAATAGTCATCCGTCATATAGCTGACATGGACAAGACCCTCAACTGTATTGTTCAGCTCGACAAACATTCCAAAGTTAGTGACAGAGCTGATAATTCCATCATATTCCTCGCCGATTTTATCCAGCATGTATTCTGCCTTTTTCAACTCATCTGTTTCACGTTCAGCTTCAACAGAGCGTCTTTCCATGTTAGAGGAATGCTCGGCAATGTTTGTTAGCTTGCTGTTCCACTTTTCCTGAGTAGGTGCGCTAATGTCACCCTCCACAAGATATGTGCGAATAAGTCTGTGCACAATTAAATCCGGATAACGTCTAATTGGCGATGTGAAATGCGTATAGAAATCGGTTGATAATCCAAAATGGCCAAGGCTTTCTGGATAATATTTCGCCTGCTGCATTGATCGAAGCATGACAGTTGATATGACCATTTCCTCTGGTGTTCCTTGCACCTCTTCAATGATTTCCTGAAGAGCTCTTGGATGAACTTCATTTGCAGTTCCTTTAACGATATAACCGAAGTTTGTAATAAACTCAAAGAATCTGCGCAGCTTTTCTTCCTTCGGATCTTCGTGAATACGATAGATGAATGGTACTTGCAGCCAGTGGAAATGCTCAGCAACCGTTTCATTAGCTACAAGCATAAATTCTTCAATTAAGCGTTCAGCCACAGAGCGTTCGCGCAGAACGATATCCTTCGGCTTTCCGTTTTCTTCGACAATCACCTTAGATTCTTTGAAATCAAAATCGATTGCTCCTCTGCCCATTCGTTTATTACGAAGGATTTGTGCAAGCTCCTCCATTCTCTCAAACATAGGAACAAGTTCTGCATATCTTTCCCGCAGCTCCTCATCCTTGTCATTCAAGATAGAGTTAACATCAGCATATGTCATTCTTTCCGTTGTTTTAATAACACTTTGGAAGATTTCATGGCTGACTACTTCACCACTGGAGCTGATTTCCATTTCACAGGACAGCGTTAATCGATTTACTTTCGGGTTTAAGGAACAAATACCGTTTGATAGTCGATGCGGAATCATTGGAATAACTCGGTCAACTAAATAAACGCTTGTACCCCTGTCTTGTGCTTCCACATCAATTGGCGATTCTTCCTTCACATAATAAGAAACGTCGGCAATATGGACACCAAGCTTATAATTGCCGTTTTCAAGCCTTGTAACAGTAACAGCATCATCCAAGTCCTTCGCATCAGCTCCGTCGATTGTGACAATCTGCTGGTCTCTTAAATCACGTCTGTTTTTGATTTCACTTTCATCAATTTCATCTGGAACACCATCAGCCTGTTCCATGACTTCATCAGGAAAAGCAAGCGGCAGTCCATGCTTATGAATAACCGATAATATATCTACACCTGGGTCATTTTTATGTCCCAGAATCTTTGTGATTTCACCTTCTGCATTTTTTCTGCCTTCTGGATATGCAGTAAGGTTTACAACCACCTTATGTCCCTCTACAGCACCTTTAGTGCTCCCTTTTGGAATGAACACATCTGTGGCGATTTTTTTATCATCGGGAATAACAAATCCAAAATGCTTGCTTTCGGAATATGTACCGACAATTTGCTGTACCCCTCTTTCTAGGATACGGACAATCGTACCTTCCCGTCTTTGCCCAGAGCTTTCTGAGGTAACACGTGCAAGCACGATATCACCATTCATTGCTGTTTTCACTTCATTTGGCGGGATGAAAATATCATCTAAGCCAGGCTCCTCTGGGATTACAAAGGCAAATCCCTTTGCATGACCAGATATTTTCCCTTTTATTAAATTCATTTTTTCAGGAAGGCCGTAACGATTGCTTCTCGTTCTAACGACCAAGCCCTTTTCTTCCATCTGCACTAATGCTTTGACGAAGTCTTTGAAGTTAGAGGAATCCTCTATCCCAAATGCTTCTTCTAATTCTTGGACTGTCAGCGGCTTATATGCCTCGTCCTTCATATAATGCAGCAACTTTTCTATATGTTCGTGAATTATATCCAAACAAACAACCTCCTTTAATTAACGGCTCCAGTCTAAACGATCGATAAACTGGTAAAAGTCCTCGAAAACCTGGTCCTTTTCTTTATCATGTGTAATGACATGGCCAGAGTTTTCAAACCATTTTATATCCTTCATGTCACTTTCTACTTCATTATAAATTATATTAGCACTATCTGTATTAATCATATGGTCATGTCTTGCTTGTATTACAAATACAGGAGAATAGATTAAGTCTACTGATTGGCGGACACTTGCAATTAATGCTTGCAGCTCCTTCAAGGTGTTCATTGGAGCGAACTCTGCCAGTTCCTTTTCAATTTGCTCTTCTGATTTTCCTTCACGTGCTTTATAATTGCGGGCATATTCTAAAACACCATCATACATAACGTCTTCGCTTTTAATATACATTGGCGCACACATCGTTACGATACCCTTTACTGGTACAGTGTAACCTAATTTAAGGGAAAATACCCCGCCGAGAGAAAGTCCGCCGACAGCTATTTCCTCATAGCCTTTGTCCTTCAGAAAATGATAGCCTGCCAGAACATCCTCCCACCACTCTTTAGGGCCATATTGAACAAGGTCCTCTGGAGGCACCCCATGGCCTCTGTACAACGGAATATAGCAGCTGTATCCTTTTGTATTCAAGTAGCGTCCAAGCAGTCTGACATCTGAAGTATTGCCTGTAAAGCCATGCAGTAGTAAGACAGCACGTTTATTGTCTCCTTCAAAAAACAACGGCTTTTGTTCCACTAATTTCATTTAAAACACTCCTTGCTTTATCTTTTCCCATTTTTTCAAAATCAATTATGTATTGCTTTATTTCTTCAAATCTTACCCTATTTTAGGCAGAAAAAAGACTAAGAATCCAGTAAAAAGAATTAAAGCATCTATTACAGAAAAAAAACCTGACCGCTTCCGGCCAGGTTTTCATCTATACCGTACAGCTATTAAATATCGAAATAGCTGACTGCAATCGTCAAGGCAAAAAACAGGATAGCCAACACGATTGTTGTATTATGAAGTATTAAATCTAAACCACGCGCTTTTTGTTTACCGAAAAGCTGTTCTGCCCCACCAGAAATGGCCCCGGAAAGACCTGCACTTTTCCCTGATTGCAAAAGCACAACTACAATAAGAGCAAGGGCAACAATAATCAATAATGTTAACAAAATTGTGTGTAGCATACAAACACCTCCATTAAAACGAACATACATTACTCTTAATGTACCATATTTTATGTTGTCCCACAATAGCATTACAATTGTTTTACATAACTTATCCAAATAAAAAACACCTGACAAATGAATGTCAGGTGTTAATGTTCAAACCTTATTTTTTAAGGTTGTAGAAAGATTGAAGACCATCGTATACAGCTAGGTCGCCAAGCTCGTCTTCGATGCGAAGAAGTTGGTTGTACTTAGCAATACGGTCTGTACGAGAAAGTGAACCAGTTTTGATTTGGCCAGCGTTTGTAGCAACAGCGATGTCAGCGATTGTTGCATCTTCTGTTTCACCAGAACGGTGAGATACTACTGCAGTGTAACCTGCACGTTTAGCCATTTCGATAGCTTCGAAAGTTTCAGTCAAAGTACCGATTTGGTTAACTTTGATAAGGATTGAGTTAGCAATTCCTTTTTCGATACCTTCAGCCAATTTTTTAGTATTTGTAACGAATAGATCGTCACCAACTAATTGTACTTTAGAACCGATGCGGTCAGTTAACATTTTGTGACCTTCCCAGTCGTTTTCGTCAAGACCATCTTCAATAGAGATGATTGGGAATTCGTTAACTAGCTCTTCGTAGAAAGTTACTAGCTCTTCAGAAGTCAAGCCAGTACGGCCTTCTCCAGCAAGATCGTATTTACCAGTTTCTTTGTTGTAGAACTCAGAAGAAGCAACGTCCATTCCAAGCAAGATGTCTTTACCAGGCTCATAGCCAGCTTTTTTGATTGCTTCGATGATAACTTCAAGAGCTTCACGGTTTGAACCAAGGTTTGGAGCGAATCCACCTTCGTCACCTACAGCAGTGTTTAAACCTTTTGCAGAAAGAACTGATTTAAGTGCATGGAACACTTCAGCACCATAACGCAATGCTTCTTTGAATGTTGGAGCTCCTACTGGCAAGATCATGAACTCTTGGAAGTCCACGTTGTTATCAGCATGAGAACCACCGTTGATGATGTTCATCATTGGAGTTGGCAATTGCTTAGCGTTGAATCCGCCAAGGTAACGGTACAATGGAAGACCAACAACTTCAGAAGCAGCATGAGCTGCAGCCATAGATACACCAAGGATAGCGTTAGCGCCCAATTTACCTTTGTTTTCAGTTCCGTCAAGCTCGATCATAGTTCTGTCGATTCCAGCTTGGTCCGTAACGTCCATACCGATGATTGCTTCAGCGATAACTTCGTTTACGTTTTCTACTGCTTTAAGAACACCTTTACCAAGGTAGCGTGATTTGTCGCCGTCACGCAATTCAACTGCTTCGTATTCACCAGTTGATGCACCAGATGGAACAAGTGCACGACCGAAGAAACCTGATTCTGTTAAAACTTCTACTTCTACTGTTGGGTTACCGCGTGAGTCTAATACTTCGCGAGCATATACATGTTGAATGTATGGCATAATAAATTCTCTCCTTTAATAGATCAATTATTTTTTAATGATAGATGTACCAGTCATTTCTGCTGGTTGTTCAAGTCCTAATAGTTCTAGCATTGTCGGAGCCAAATCTCCAAGCTTTCCTTCTTGAAGCTCGACACCAGGTACTGTCACAATGACAGGTACAGGGTTTGTTGTATGTGCAGTCATTGGTTTCCCATCAAGTGTTACCACTTCATCTGAGTTACCATGGTCTGCTGTGATGATAGCTTTTCCGCCTTTTTCTTCGATCAATGTGATGATTTTGCCTAAGCATTCATCAACAGTCTCGATAGCCTTGATTGTTGGTTCAAGCATTCCGGAGTGCCCAACCATATCAGGGTTTGCGAAGTTTAAGATGATAGCATCAAAATTATCTGCTTCAATCTCTTTAAGAAGTGCATCTGTCACTTCATATGCGCTCATTTCTGGCTGCAGGTCGTATGTTGCAACTTTAGGCGAGTTGATCAAAATACGCTTTTCACCAGGGAATTCTGCTTCACGTCCACCGCTCATGAAGAACGTTACGTGCGGATATTTTTCCGTTTCCGCAATGCGGAGCTGAGTCATTCCGTTTTGAGAAATAACTTCACCTAATGTGTTATCCAAGTTTGTCGGTTTGAATGCGACATACCCTTTTACTGTTTCACTGAAATGAGTTAAGCATACGAAATATAAATCTTTCGGATGATTTTCTCCACGATCGAATGAACGGAAGTCTTCATTAGTGAATACATTAGAGATTTGGATTGCACGGTCAGGACGGAAGTTATAGAAAATTACTGCATCTTCGTCTTGAATGGTTGCAACCGGCTTACCGTCTTCTTTTGTAATAACAGACGGAAGTACGAATTCATCAAAGATACCGTTTCTGTAGTTATCTTCCACAACATCTAATGGGTTGGAGTAGCTAGGTCCTTCACCATAAGCCATTGCACGGTATGATTTTTCCACACGATCCCAGCGCTTATCTCTATCCATAGAATAGTAGCGGCCTGAGATTGTTGCAAATTCACCAACACCGTATTCTTCCATTTTTTCTTGTGTTGCTTTAATGTATTTTTCAGCAGTCTTTTGACCGACGTCTCGGCCGTCAAGAATACCGTGGATATAAACTTTTTCCACACCCTCGTCTTTTGCAAGGCGAAGAAGTGCAAACATATGCTCAATATGGCTGTGAACGCCGCCATCTGACAGAAGACCGAACAGATGAAGATTCTTGCCATTTTCCTTCACATGCTTGATAGCATTCACGAAAGTTTCGTTCTTAGCGAACTGTCCTTCTCTGATTGCCACATTTACTCTTGTTAAGCTTTGGTACACAATTCGTCCTGCTCCGATGTTCAAATGACCAACTTCAGAGTTACCCATTTGTCCTTCTGGAAGACCAACTGCTTCCCCGCTTGCAACAAGTGTAGTGTGAGGGTATTTGTTCCAGTATTTATCAAAGTTTGGCTTTTTTGCTTGAGCAACAGCATTTCCCATACGTTCGTCTCTCAATGCAAAGCCATCTAAAATGATCAATGCTACAGGAGATTTACTCATGCCTTACCTTCCTCCAATAATTGCAGGAAGCTTTGTGCTTCTAAGCTAGCTCCACCTACAAGAGCACCATCGATATCAGGCTGAGCCATATATTCTTTGATGTTCTCTGGTTTTACACTGCCGCCGTACTGAATGCGGATGCTTTCTGCCACTTCTGGAGAAAACTGTTCGCTTACAGTTTTGCGGATATGTGCGCAAACTTCGTTTGCATCTGCAGATGTAGAAGATTTGCCTGTTCCGATTGCCCAGATTGGCTCATAAGCTACAACTGTTGCTTTTACTTGCTCATCAGTAAGACCAGCTAAAGCTTTTGAAACTTGAGAAGCAACGAATTCGTTTGTTTCGCCGTTTTCTCTTTGCTCAAGCGTTTCACCACAGCAAACGATCGGAGTTAAGTTGTTTTCAAATGCTGCAATCGTTTTTTTGTTAACACCTTCGTCTGTTTCATTGAAGAACTCACGGCGTTCTGAATGTCCAAGGACAACATATTTAGCACCGATGTTTTCTAATGCTACAGGGCTGATTTCGCCAGTGAAAGCACCATTTTTTTCGAAGTGCATGTTTTGTGCACCGATTTTCACTTCTGTGCCGTCAGTCAATTCCACTAATTGACCGATGAAAAGAGCAGGAGCTACAACTACAGCATCAACCTGTTCACTAGAAGGAATTGATTCTTTAATTTCTTGGATAAAGTCCACTGCTTCTGGAAGTGTTTTGTTCATTTTCCAGTTTCCAGCGATAATAGGTTTGCGCATGTTTAACATCCTTTCATGCTTCGTTAATTATTTATCGTTAAGAGCTACTACGCCTGGAAGTTCTTTACCTTCCATGAATTCCAACGAAGCACCGCCGCCTGTTGAAATGTGGCTCATTTTGCTTGCAAGGTCAAATTTCTCAACTGCTGCTGCAGAATCTCCGCCACCGATTACAGAGTATGTATCTTGGGATTCAGCAAGAGCTGTTGCTACTGCTTTTGTTCCTTTAGCAAATGCATCTAATTCAAATACGCCCATTGGTCCATTCCAGATAACCAATTTAGAGTTTTTGATAACATCTGCATAGATTTCTCTTGTTTTTGGACCGATATCCAATGCTTCCCAATCAGCAGGGATTTCTTCGATAGAAACAGTTTTTATGTTTGCATCGTTAGAGAAGTCATCTGCAATTGTAACATCTACAGGCATGTAGAATTTAACACCTTTTTCTTTTGCTTTATCCATGTAGGATTTAGCAAGCTCGATTTTATCTTCTTCAAGAAGAGATAATCCGATTTCATGGCCAAGAGCTTTTACGAATGTATAAGCCAATCCGCCACCGATGATTAAGTTATCTACTTTATCAAGAAGGTTTTCGATAACACCGATTTTGTCTTTTACTTTTGCTCCACCAACGATTGCTGTGAATGGACGGTCTGGATTAGAAAGTGCTTTACCTAATACATCAAGCTCTTTTTCCATCAATAAACCAGATACAGCTGGGATATGGTGTGCAATACCTTCAGTTGAAGCATGCGCACGGTGTGCTGCACCAAATGCATCGTTTACGAATACATCAGCTAGTTCAGCATAAGCTTTAGCTAGTTCTGAATCGTTTTTCTCTTCGCCAGCATTGAAACGAACGTTTTCAAGCAATAATACATCGCCTTCAGACAGCTTGCTGATTTCAGCTTTAACAGCTTCACCATAAGACTCATCTGTTTTCACAACGTTTTTGCCAAGCAGCTCAGAAAGACGTGCAGCAACTGGAGTTAAACGCAATTCTTCAACCACTTCACCATTTGGACGGCCTAAGTGACTTGCCAAAATTACGATAGCACCTTTTTCTACTAACTCGTTAATAGTTGGTAGTGCTGCTTGAATTCTTGTTTCATCCGTGATTTGTTGATCCTTCATTGGAACGTTGAAGTCAACACGAACAAATACTTTTTTGCCTTTTAAATCGATATCGCGAATCGTTTTCTTGTTCATTAAATGAGACCCTCCACTTGCATTATTTTAAGCTTATAATCCGTATCCACTAAGATTGCCAAGCTAGTTTTAAAAGAGCGGAAACAAAGCTGTTTCCGCTGTTTGATTAAGGGCTTTAGCTTAACAAAAATTATTTTGTAGCTAATTGTGCAAAGTGTTTAACTGTTCTTACAAGTTGGTTAGTGTAAGACATTTCGTTGTCATACCAAGCAACAGTTTTAACTAATTGCTTGTCTCCAACTGTCATAACTTTAGTTTGAGTAGCATCGAATAATGAACCGTAGCTGATTCCGATGATGTCAGAAGAAACGATTTCGTCTTCAGTGTAACCGTAAGACTCATCAGCAGCTGCTTTCATTGCTGCGTTAACTTCTTCAACTGTTACTTTTTTGTCAAGAACTGTTACAAGCTCAGTTAATGAACCAGTTTTAACAGGTACACGTTGTGCAGCTCCATCCAATTTACCATTAAGTTCTGGTAATACTAGACCGATAGCTTTAGCAGCACCAGTTGAGTTAGGGATGATGTTTTCTGCAGCAGCACGAGCGCGGCGGAAATCACCTTTTGGATGTGGAGCGTCAAGTGTGTTTTGGTCTCCAGTGTAAGCATGGATAGTTGTCATAAGGCCTTCAACGATACCGAAGTTGTCTTGAAGAGCTTTTGCCATTGGAGCTAGGCAGTTTGTAGTACAAGAAGCACCAGAGATAACTGTTTCAGTACCATCAAGAATGTCATGGTTTACGTTGTAAACGATTGTTTTCATTTCACCAGTTGCAGGTGCAGAGATAACAACGTTTTTAGCGCCAGCTTGGATATGAGCTTCAGCACTTTCTTTAGTTGTGAAGAAACCAGTAGATTCGATAACTGTATCTACGTTAAGCTCGCCCCATTTAAGGTCAGCTGGGTTTCTTTCAGCAGTAGTTACTACTTTTTTACCGTTTACTAGGAAGTAACCCTCGTGTACTTCGATTTCACCTTGGAAAGTACCTTGAGATGAATCATATTTTAAAAGATGTGCCAGCATTTTAGTATCAGTTAAATCATTGATTGCCACTACTTCCAATTCTGGGTTTTCCATGATTTTTCTGAATGCTAAACGTCCGATACGTCCAAATCCGTTAATACCAACTTTTACTGTCATTATTATTTCCTCCTCTAAATGTAGAGATAATTATATATAAAGGGAATTCCCGTTATATCAAGTTCTTTGCCGCACCTTCATCTGTTATCAGAATAGTAGATGGTGGTGCTTTTTTTAAGTAGGCTGAGATAGCCTTTGATTTTGACGATCCTCCGGCAACTGCGATTACATTTGGAACAGTAGAAAGATTTTCAAGTCTAAGGCCGATCGTCTGAACCTTATGGACAACCTCTCCATCTTCATTAAAATAATAGCCAAATGCTTCACCGACAGCTTCTGCCTGAACGATTTTTTCTAGGTCACTTGCGCTTGTACTGCGGCGCTCTGCCATTGTAATAGCATCACCAATTCCATGAATAAGCAGGCTGGCAGACTTAATCAGCTGCAAGACTTCATTGATGCGGGCATCCTTAACGATGCTTTTGTACATTTCCTTACTCACCTCATCTGGTGCATACAGGACACGATGTTTGCTCGCTGTACGATCCGCCATCATGGAACAAATTGTGTTTGCTTGGTTTTTAACATCTTCACCAATGCCGCCACGTGCAGGTACAAACAGCCATTCGCCGTCCACTATATTAGGCGTAAGCATTTCTGCCACTGCAGCCATAGTGGTTCCACCATTAACCGCGATGATATTATTGCCTTTTAAAAGTGATTTCATACAATTAGCTGTTGCAAGTCCCAGTTCTTTTTTGAGCCATGGAGAATGATCACTGTCGCCCGCTACAATTATTACTCTTTTAATTTGCAGCTTCTTTTCTAATTCCTTCTCCATTTGGTTAATACCCGCTACTTCCCTCATTACACTAGAAAGACTTTCCAAAGTTTCTTCGCCAATCGGAGTGAGTGTCATGCCAATAGTACTGATATGTATAAGCTTCTGATCCTTTAGGAGCTCCACTTCGCTCCTGAGCACTCGTTCCGTCATTCCCAGGCTTCCTGCAAGGCTTCTTCTGCCAACAGGCTGCATGTTGCTAATGTGATGAAGAATGTAGTATCTTTTTTGCATAATTACGAGTAAATCAGGCAATAATCTTTTTTGAATCTCGATAAATGAATTCATTAATTTTGGTGCCCCTTCACTTACAGTGGTGGTCATTTGAAGTCCCGCATAGACATATTATGTCCCACATTCTCCAAAAAAAATCATTCCTGCTACAAAACTCATTCTATCACCAGCGCATAGCAAATTCAACTTATAAACGTCCATTTTTCAAGAAATTTGACGAAAAATTGAAGAACCGCCATATGTGAATTTAATCACGTTTTCATTGCTTTCATACTATACAAACAAGTGAAACATTAATTGGACAATAATCCTTTTTTAGCTTGTCGATAAAAAAACATATTCTCTATTAAAAAAAGGATAAAGATTTCCGTTGCCATCAGTAAGATTTTGGAAAAATTAGCAAGACAGCAAAAAACACTAAAGCAGAAATTGGATTTCAAATCAGCTTGCGTCGATACTTAACCTTTAATATAGAAATAAACATCTTCGTATTTAAAGCAAAAAAAGACAGTCGACAAAAGCTGTCGACTGTCTTTTTTAATAGCGCCCTCGAAGGGAATCGAACCCCTATTTCAAGAACCGGAATCTTGCGTGCTATCCATTACACCACGAGGGCAAATTTTAAAGAACGTTTTGATTATATGATATGTTTCATGGTAATGCAAGGAATAATTGTTTAAAAAAAGTAACAGTGGGTATCATGGTAAGGATAAAAACTTATTGAATAATCAGGTGTAAGAATGCTGTTGATACAAAGGATGTAAACATTGTCGAAGGATATTTTGCCTTATCTGAACGTAAACGTTTGACCTTAATTGACCATCCGTGTATCATTAGGATTACATACGGTAATGAGTTCACTCACTACTGAAGAAACACATACTTATGAAGCAAACTTTATTTTAAAGGAGGATTTTTTCAATGAATTTAATCCCTACAGTTATTGAACAGACAAACAGAGGGGAACGTGCTTACGACATTTATTCCCGTCTATTGAAGGATCGCATCATTATGCTTGGCAGCGCAATTGACGATAATGTTGCTAACTCCATTGTTTCACAGCTTTTGTTCCTTGATGCTGAAAACCCTGAAAAGGACGTTTCCTTATACATTAACAGCCCTGGCGGAAGCATTACAGCAGGTATGGCTATTTATGATACTATGCAGTTCATTAAGCCAAATGTACAAACAATCTGCATCGGTATGGCGGCTTCTATGGGAGCTTTCTTGCTTGCAGCAGGTGAAAAAGGTAAACGTTATGCCCTTCCAAATGCTGAAGTAATGATTCATCAGCCGCTTGGTGGTGCACAAGGTCAAGCTACAGAAATTGAAATTGCTGCAAAACGTATCTTGTTCTTGCGTGATAAGCTGAACGGTATCCTTGCAGAGCGTACTGGCCAACCAATCGACGTTATCGCAAAAGACACGGAACGCGATAACTTCATGACAGCTGAAAGAGCGAAGGAATATGGTCTAATCGACAATATCATCACTCGCAATGAACTAACAGACAAAAAAGATAAGTAATAGAAAAAAAACACCTCGCCGAAAACGCGAGGTGTTTTTATAATAATTCCTCCAGTGTTTTAAGCGCTTCCAATTCATCGCTTCCATCAATAATCAGCTTGATGTCTGCCCCTGAGTGAATCGCCAAGCCCATAATTCCCATGATGCTTTTTGCATTTACTCTGCGCCCTTCCTTCTCAATAAACACTTCAGATACATAATTTGTTGCTTCTTGAACAAATATTGCTGCCGGTCTTGCCTGCAATCCTGATTTCAATGTTACTTTAATATCCCTTTCTACCATCTTATTCCCTCCTCCTAATATATAAGGAGGATAATATAGTCTTAACCGATAAGATATATTATCCTTCTATAGTTTATTATACTTGTTCTCCTCTGCGAAGCGCATCAGCAATTTCATCTATTTTTCGCAGCCTGTGATTAATCCCGGATTTACTAATATTCCCGGAGGAAACCATTTCCCCAAGCTCCTTCAAGGTAACATCCTGGTAAGCAACTCGGAGCTCTGCGATTTCCCTGAGCTTGTCTGGGAGTACCTGCAGTCCTACTGTTCTATCAATGAAGCGAATATTTTCGACTTGTCTCAGTGCAGCACCAATCGTTTTGTTTAAGTTTGCTGTTTCACAATTCACAAGTCTGTTAACGGAATTCCTCATATCTCTGACAATCCGGATATCTTCAAATCGAAGCAACGCTCCGTGAGCGCCAATAATATTGAGGAATTCTGTTATTTTCTCGGCTTCCTTCAAGTATGTGATAAATCCTTTTTTTCTTTCTAACACTTTACTGTTCAAATCGAACGTGTTCATCAAATTGCTCAATGCAACAATATGCTCTTTGTAAAGCGACGTAATTTCCAAGTGATAGGAGGATGTTTCTGGGTTGTTGACAGATCCGCCTGCAAGAAACGCTCCTCTTAAATAGGAACGCTTGCAGCATTTCTTTTTGACAAGGCCTTCATCTATTTCATGTGTAAACATAAAGCCCTCTGTCAAAATACTCAAATCTTCAAGAATCTCCTTCGCCTTTGCCGACAGCCTTACAATATAAACATTGTTTTTCTTGAGGCGCATCTTCTTTCTCACTAAAAGCTCGACAGGTATGTCATAATACTTTTTGATGAGTGTATATATTCTTCTTGCTATCGCAGCATTTTCCGTCTGAATGTCTACTACCAGCTTCTGATTAGAAAAGGATAAAGTACCATTCATCTGAATTAAGGCAGACAGCTCTGCCCTGCCGCAGCAATCTTTAACTTCAATCGTCGTCAGTTCTTTTTTCGTCTCTGAAGCGAAAGACATACCTTCACCCCCATTTAAAACGCAAACCCTGTTTCCCTGTTAAAGCTCTGCTTCCACTTTCGAGTCAAGCATAGAATAAAGAATTTTAGCCACTTCCAGCGTATTATGGCGGATGACCTTTTCTTCTAGGCTGATAATATCCCCAAGTATGACTTCCAGTCCAAGCTTTTCTAATTTCTCTGTGTCAAAAAAGACAGGTTTTGCTTTCTCTTCATTATACCGTTCCAGAACGTTTCCGGGGATATTTTCTTTATTTACCAATATGGTATTCAAAAAAGGCTCAGGCATATGTTCATAAATTGCCTTAACATGATCGCTCGCAGAAAAATCAAGTGTTTCTCCAGCCTGTGTCATAATATTACAGATATAAACCTTTTTAGCTGCGGCTTTAATGATTTCCCTGCTTATTTCTGGTACGACAAGATTTGGAAGTATACTCGTATACAGACTTCCTGGTCCAATTACGATTAGGTCTGCATGACGGATCGCTTGGATGGCTTCTGGCAGCGGCGTAGCATTCTCCGGTGTTAGGAATACTTCTTTTATTTTCTTTCCGCTTTCCGGTATGCGCGATTCCCCTGTAACGATTGAACCATCCTCCATAATGGCATTAAGAACAACACTATGGCTTGTTGCAGGCAATACCTTGCCGCGAACATTAAGCACCTTGCTCATTTCCTGAATAGCATAAGGGAAATTCCCTGTTATGGATGTCATTGCAGCTATAATTAAATTCCCTAAGGAATGTCCATTAAGATCCTTGCTGTTTGAAAAGCGATGCTGAAACATTTCTTCCACTAACGGCTCAACATCAGATAATGCTGCCAGCACATTCCTGATATCGCCAGGCGCAGGAATATCTAGATCATTCCGCAGCCGGCCCGAACTACCACCATCATCTGCAACAGTTACAATTGCTGTAATATCGAGAGGATATTTTTTTAATCCTCTTACTAACACAGACAGACCTGTTCCTCCGCCAATGATTACAATTCTCGGATGCTCCACTTCATTCATGTTTGTTGGTCCTTTCTCCTCTCCATGTCACGATGAGTTATTTCGACATGATAGTCACCTTCGAAATGATGACCAATATATTCCGACAAGGCAACAGAACGGTGCTGGCCACCTGTGCAGCCGATCGCCACAACAAGCTGCGACTTTCCTTCTCTTTTATACTGCGGAAGCATAAAGGTAAGGAGGTCAATCACTTTTTCAAGAAATTGGCCAGTCTCTGTCCACTTTAATACATAGCTGGACACATCAGCATCCAATCCTGTCTTCGGTCTCATATGCTCAACGTAATGAGGGTTTGGTAAGAAACGAACGTCAAATACTAAATCCGCATCAATGGGAATGCCGTGCTTAAAACCAAAACTCATGACATTCACCGTAAAAATCGTCTCTTTGTTAGCTGAAAACTCGGTTAATATCTTTTCACGCAAGTCTCTTGGCGAGCTTTTGGACGTATTGTAGATGATTTGCGCCCTGCCTTTAAGCTCCTCAAGCAGTTCACGCTCCATTTTAATGCCTTCAAGGGGAAGACCTGATGGTGCAAGAGGATGTGATCTTCTTGTTTCCTTATACCTTCTGACCAAAGTACTGTCATCTGCATCCAGAAAAAGCACTTTTGGTACTACCCATGAATTGGCCAAATCATCCAATGCACTGAATAGATTTTCAAAAAACTCTCTGCCTCGTAAATCCATCACGAGTGCAACCTTATTCATCTTATTCTCCGATTCCTTCATTAGTTCAAGAAATTTCGGCAAAAGAGTAGGCGGCAAGTTGTCTACACAGAAAAACCCTAAGTCTTCAAAGCTTTGAATGGCAACTGTTTTACCTGCACCAGACATTCCTGTAATAATGACAACTTGCGATTCGTTCACCATACTTGCACCCATGCTCATTCCCCCTTAAATTTTTCAGCTTGGATCTAACCGGTAAGAAATTAGTTCAAAATCAGGCGTATATGTGAAAGTCCCATATATGATTCCATTGCCATGCATCATATAGTCCAAGATGTGATAATCGCCTTCTGCCATAGGCAAATTTTTGACATTATCAATGTCATGCCAGACTATTTTTCCCTCTTCCGACTCATCCACATTGACACCATCGGCATTTGTGGAGAAGAAGGTAAACATCATCCATTCTGAAGTTATCTTGTCGCCATCCTTAATGATGAACGTAAAAATCCCTTTAATATTTGGATTTCTCAAGTATATACCTGTTTCTTCTCTGAATTCTCTAATGCAAGAGTCTCTCACAGACTCTCCCGGCTCCATTTTTCCTCCTGGAGCCACCCACCAGCCTCTTCTTGGCTTTTGCAGCAGGAGCACCTTATTATCCTTCAGCAACAGGCAATTCGTAACACGCTGCACTTTATCACCTCAAACATTCTTGTCTAAATCTATGTAGAATGAAACTATTGCTTAGTCCTTATATTATACTATTATTGTGAAACACCCACAATAAAATGCCTTTCCAAATAAATTCAACAAATTTCCCCAAAAGAATTCCCTTATTTTTATCAAAAAAAAAAGCATAGGCTATTCGCCTATGCACCAAAATATATATCTTAAAAGGGGGTCAATTTCTATTATTATGTTACCCGAAATATATTTCACTACTGTTACAGGAGAATTAAAAGCGAGTAACACTTTGAAAGCTTTTTCATTACGCTTTTTGTTTCAATGATTCAACAAGCTCTTCCACATAGTGTTGAGCGCTTTGCGCTGCAATACTGCCATCACCTGTAGCTGTCACGATTTGACGAAGTGTCTTCTCACGGATGTCTCCTGCTGCGAAGATACCTGGTACTTTCGTTTCCATTTGGTCATTTGTCTCAATATAACCGTTTTCGTTAGTGATTCCTAAACTTTCAAACGGTTTTGATAGTGGCAGCATACCGATATAGATAAATACGCCGTCTGCATCTAACACTTGCTCTGTGTCATCAACTGTTGAAACTAGCGTCACACTTCCAACCTTGCCGTCCTTTTCATTAATGGCTTTTATTGTATGATTCCAGATGAAATCAACCTTGTCGTTTGCAAATGCTCTGTCTTGCAGGATTTTTTGGGCTCTCAGTTCATCACGGCGATGCACAATTGTTACTTGTGAAGCGAAACGAGTTAAGTAAACACCCTCTTCTACAGCTGAATCTCCTCCACCGATAACAAACAGTCTTTTTTCTTTAAAGAATGCGCCATCACAAACTGCACAATAGGAAACTCCACGGCCGCCCAATTCTTTTTCACCAGGTACACCGACTTTTTTGTACTCAGCACCAGTTGAAATAATAATTGATCTTGTTTTGTATTCCTTCGAGCCTGCTTTAACTGTCTTAAATTCATTGCCGTCCACAATTTCCTTAATGTCTCCATACGCATATTCTGCTCCAAATTTCTTTGCATGGTTAAACATTTTATTGGATAGATCTGGGCCTAAAATGCTTTCAAATCCAGGGAAATTCTCGACTTCCTCTGTATTAGCCATTTGTCCACCAGGAATCCCTCTTTCAATCATTAGCGTAGAAAGGTTAGCACGGGATGTATACACTGCTGCTGTCATTCCTGCCGGTCCTGCCCCAATAATAATCACGTCATAAATTTTCTCTTCTGCCACACCAAACACTCCTTTATTCTCAACATTCTATATTTATAAAAACGCTCGTGTTACTAAACCGCTGCGTTCGAATCACTAATTCACTTTATGAGTAGTATTACCATCTAATACTATCCTATTAAACCCCACTGTTTTAGTCCAAATATTTGCTCATAAAAGAAAAACTTCCACCATTGCTCATACAATGGTGGAGCCTATATCATCACTCATTATATTCATTGATGATTTTAATGTATTTCTGCAGTGTTGCTGTAGAAAGGCCGTATAAACTTGCTGTTTCCTTTTGAGAAGTCTTTTCGTTTCTGTATTTGCTCCACACATAATCCATTGCTGCAGCTAATCCACTGCTGTTCCCTATTTTCACTCCTGCTTTATGAAGCTGGATAAAAACAGAAAACCACATTAAGTAAAGCCCTGCATCAACCGTTCCGATTGGATTATGTTTACTGTAAATAATTTCGGCAGTACTATGTGCCGTTAACAGTGTTGAATCGCTAATGTTTGCACCGGTCTTCACAAAAGAGAGATATTGATTCTCCAATGAAGTGAAGCTGTGAGTGTCAATTACTTGTGAAGATGACAGGATTGCTTCCTTGTTTTTGGAAATAGAAGTAAGAAATACCGCAAACAATCTCTCCTCTTGATGGTTGCTTGTAAACCTCTTTAGGATGGAAGGTATATGATCTTCAAACCCATTGACCTTATCTTCCTTTTCCTTCCATGGTTCATGTCCTTCTTTATCTGGATTCAGCTCAAGCACTTTTTTCCAAACAGTCCTGGCAAACTTTGTCCTGCCAACAAAATAGGCAGAGGCAGACAGCCAATAATAGAAGGTCGCATCCTCTGTATATCCTTGTTTTTGTAGCTTTCGCAAAAGAAAATAAGCAGATTCATATTCTCCAACAAGGGCAAAGGTTGTTCCAAGCTTAAATTGGTGATCAACAGAAATCGGCTTTATTTTTTTAAGAATTTCTGTCTGCTCGGTTATACTTTCAATACTTCCTTCATAATAAGCAAAAACAAGCTTGTTACAAAGAGCATGAAGATTACCAGCGTTTTTCTCCAGCACTTCCTCAAGAATGCTGTTTGCCTTTTTCACTTCCCCAAGATAGAAGTAAGCCAATGCCAAATTATTGTAGGCAGACCAGTACTCAGGATAGTCAGAAATAACTTTCTTCAGCATTTCAACGGCTTTATTGAAATTACCTGATTCAAGAAGCTCTCTTGCATGCTCTTGCCTGTTAATCAGATCTTCCTCTTCATAAGGCTCCTCTTCTTCCAGGTCGTCTGACTCTAATGTGAGCACTTCAAGCAGGTCCTCTGTATCCTCCCGAAATTCCCCTTCTGGTTCCAGCTTTAAATATAATTTAGCATGATAATAAGCATCTTTAAAAAATCCTAAATGCGCATAATTATTTGCAAGGAAATAATAACATTCCACCATTTCTTCATCTAGCTCTTCAATAATTAGATGAAGCAGTTCATTGGATTTTTGATATTCTCCAATATCTGCATAGACAATCGCAAGTTGACAAAGTATCGTCGGTTCCCCGGGATCCAGTTGCATCGCTCTTTGCAAATATTTCAATGATTTATTATAATCTCTTTGATGATATGCCTTAATGCCTTTGGAAAAATAATATTCGCCTGTAGGATTAAATGTAATAAGTTTACCCATTGGTTGTAAAGTATTTGAGTCTTTATTCATGTAATCCTCCAACAATCTATTTAAACTCATACAGAGCAATTTCTATTGCTTCAACTTATGTAGTATACCATATTTCGAAGGATGCGTAGAAGGCAGTTTACGAAAATGCCAGCTGCTTTGAAAAAATATGGTACTTCTTTGTTGCAAATTTATATTCCTTATTTCATGAAAGCATACAAAAAACTGCCGTCAGGAATGGTGAGCGAAAGCGCTAAAATCCGTCAGACAGTCTGTATCATTATTTTTCTTGATGGCGTTTATCCAAAACCTTAAGTATTTCAGCAAAAGGAAGTCCTTGTTCCCTCAGCAATACAAACAGGTGGTAAAGTAGATCGGCTGCTTCCCATTTCAGCTCTTCCGTATCTCGATTCTTTGCTGCAATGATAACTTCTGCTGTCTCCTCGCCGACTTTCTTCAAGATTTTGTCGACCCCTTTTTCAAACAGGTAAGTTGTGTACGCACCTTCAGGACGATTGATCTCTCTTTCTTGAATGACAGCTTCCAAGTCTTTCAAAATTTGATAGTTTGCAAGTTCCTTGATTTCAGCATCTTTATTTTGATAAATGCTTTCAGCAAAACAGCTAACTGTCCCATTATGACACGCAGGACCATTCGGTGATACAAGGACAACAAGAGCATCCTTGTCACAGTCAAATTTAATTTCAACAATTTGCTGTGTGTTTCCACTTGTTGCTCCTTTGTGCCACAGCTCACTTCTTGACCTGCTGTAAAACCATGTCTCACCAGTAGACAGTGATTTTTCCAATGATTCCTCGTTCATATACGCCAATGTAAGAACTTCCTTTGTAGCAGCATCTTGAACGATTGCTGGGATTAGTCCTTTTTCATCAAATTTAAGCTCGTCTAATGTCATCTTACAAGCACTCCTCTTTCATGTAGATATCCTTTGACTTCATTAACAGAGGTTTCTTTATAGTGAAAAATGCTCGCAGCCAATGCTGCATCTGCATTTGCTTCTTCAAATACCTCCAGGAAATCCTCTGCGTTACCAGCACCGCCAGATGCAATGACAGGAACAGTAACAGCCTCACTTACTGCTTTTGTTAAGGGTAAGTCAAATCCCTTTTTTTCTCCATCAGAATCCATGCTCGTCAACAGGATTTCGCCTGCACCAAGCTCGACTGCTTCTTTTGCCCATGTGATAACATCTTTGTCTACAGGTGTCCTGCCTCCGTGTGTGTACACTCTCCATGTTCCAAGCTCTTGGTCGAATTTAGCATCAATGGCAACAACAATACATTGAGACCCGAAAAAATTAGCTCCCTCGGTTATCAATTTTGGATTTGTGACTGCTGCTGTATTTAAGGATACTTTATCAGCACCAGCACGGAGAATTCTTTTCATATCTTCTAATGTATTAATTCCTCCGCCGACAGTGAAAGGAATGGCAAGCTCTGAAGCAACTTCCTTTACCACTTCAACCATTGTTTTGCGCCCTTCATGGGACGCTGAAATATCAAGAAAAACAAGCTCGTCTGCCCCTTGCTCATCATAAAAACGAGCAAGCTCGACTGGATCGCCAGCGTCGCGGAGTTGGACAAACTGCACACCCTTAACGACGCGTCCTTCCTTAACATCCAGGCAAGGAATGATTCTTTTCGTCAACATTATTTTCCCACCTCATTTAATGCCTCTCGAAGTGTAAAACGTCCTTCATATAATGCCTTGCCGATTATTGCACCAGCAACACCATCAGCGGCGTACTGTTTTAATGCAGCAAGATCTGCAAGACTGCTGACTCCGCCAGAGGCAATCACATTCTTCTTCGTTACAGCAGCCAGTTCTCTAACCGCAGACACATTCGGACCACTAAGCATGCCATCTGTCGCAATGTCAGTAAATATGAAGTTTTCTGCACCTGCATCAGCAAATCTTTTCCCTAGGTCCACTGCTTGTGTTTCAGATGTTTCAATCCAACCATGTGTTGCCACAAAGCCATTTTTCGCATCAATACCAAGAGCAATCGCGCTACCATACTTTTTAATCATTTCAATCGCAAAATCAGGATTGGATATAGCAATGCTTCCAATGATGACGCGTGTAACTCCATTTTCCAAATAGTGAGCAATATCCTCCTCTGTTCGAATGCCGCCACCGATTTGCACAGAAACGCCCAGTTTGGTTGCTGCTTCTATTACGAATAAATCATTGACTCGTTTACCATCCTTCGCTCCGTCAAGGTCGACCATATGTATCCACTCTGCTCCTTGGTCTGCAAAGCTTTTTGCCATGTCAAACGGGGAATCACCGTAAACAGTTTCTTTATCGTAATCTCCTTGAAGGAGACGGACACACTTGCCGCCTCTCATATCAATCGCAGGATATAAAGTAAAACTCATGTTGTTCATCCTTTCTTTATAAGCTCCGTAAAGCCGCCAAGTAGCTCCATCCCCAGCTTGCTGCTTTTCTCAGGATGAAATTGCATTCCGTATACATTGCCTTTTCCGACTACTGCTGGCACTTCCTTGTTATAATCACTGCTGGCAATGATGATGTCATCGTTTGTTTCCGCATAGTAAGAATGGACGAAATAAACATAATCATTTGTTAATCCCGCAGTTAATTTTGAATCCTTCTTAAACTCAATCCGATTCCAGCCCATATGCGGCACTTTATATTTCTCACCATCTGCTGTTTCACCTGGAAAGCGGACGATCTTACCTGGCAATAAGTGCAGACCTTCTGCCTGACCATGCTCCTCGCTTTCATCAAAAAGGAGCTGCATGCCTAAGCAGATGCCAAGCAATGGCTTTTGGCTGTTAGCATATTGACGGATCATATCAGCTAAGCCTGATTCGTTCAGTTTTGCCATTGCATCCTTAAATGCCCCGACACCTGGCAGAATTAACGCATCTGCTTCCATCAGCTTCTCCGCATCCTCCGAAATGAAATAAGGAATGTCCAATCTTTCTAGTGCTTTGCTTACACTAAATAAATTGCCCATGCCATAATCGATAATTCCAAGCATTTTAAAGCATTCCTTTCGTGGATGGAATTCCTTTTACTCTTGGATCAATCGTAGTTGCCTCGTCAAGCGCTCTAGCCAACGCTTTGAAGATTGCTTCAATCATATGATGAGTGTTTTGCCCATAATGCAGGATGACATGCAAGTTTATTCTGGCTTCTAAGGCAAATTTCCATAAAAATTCATGAACAAGCTCTGTATCAAATGTCCCTACCTTACTGCTTGGAAATTCTGCCCGGAACTCAAGATGAGGACGATTGCTTAAATCCACCACCACTTGTGCCAATGTTTCATCCATTGGGACAAAGCTGTTTCCATAGCGTTTAATTCCCTTTTTATCACCTAGTGCTTCCTTCAATGCAAGACCAAGACAAATCCCAATATCCTCTGTTGTATGGTGGTCGTCAACCTCAATATCCCCATTTGCTTGAACTGTTAAGTTAAATTGACCATGCTTTGTAAAGAGATCAAGCATATGGTTCATAAAAGGTACGCCTGAATCAATTTCCGAAATGCCCTCCCCATCAATATTGTAGGACAATTGGATATTCGTTTCGCCTGTTTTCCTGCTTATCGCTGCTGTTCTTGCCATCTTTTAATCCTCCTGTAAAGAATATTACTTGTTTTTATATCTTGCTTCGATTGCTCTAGCATGTGCTTCCAAGCCTTCGAGGCGTGCAAATGCCGCAATCTTCTGGCCATTTAGTACAAACGCCTTTTCACTGTAGGAAATCACGCTCGATTTCTTTTGGAAGTCATCAACATTTAACGGACTGGAGAATCTAGCCGTTCCATTAGTCGGTAAAACATGGTTTGTCCCTGCAAAATAATCACCGACTGGCTCCGAGCTGTAACGCCCGAGAAAAATAGCACCAGCATGCTTGATTTTACCAAGCAGCTCAAACGGATTTTCTGTGATAATTTCCAGATGTTCAGGAGCAATTGCATTGATTGATTCTATCGCAAGATCCATTGTCTCGGTTAATACAATCAACCCAAAATCTTCAATAGATTTCTGAGCAATTTCTTTGCGTGGTAATTCGCTCAGCTGCTTTTCCACTTCTGCTGAAACTTGTTCAGCAAGCACTTGAGATGTTGTCACAAGAACAGCAGATGCTCTCGTGTCATGCTCTGCCTGTGACAGGAGGTCTGCAGCCACTTCATTTGCATTTGCTGTTTCATCAGCAAGAACAGCAATTTCACTTGGACCTGCAATCATATCAATGTCAACATCACCGTAAACTTCCCTTTTTGCTAGGGCTACAAAAACATTGCCTGGTCCGACAATTTTATCGACGCTGTTTATCGTTTCCGTTCCATATGCAAGGGCAGCAACCGCTTGTGCTCCTCCAGCCTTGTAGATTTCCTTTACACCAGCGATATGTGCGGCTACCAAAACTGCACTTGGCAATTTTCCATCTGCGTTCGGAGGGGACACCATGACGATTCTAGCAACGCCCGCGACCTTTGCGGGTACAACATTCATCAGAACAGATGAAGGATATGCCGCTGTCCCGCCTGGAACGTAAACACCAACTGAATCCAATGGTGTTATTTTTTGCCCGAGTATTGTGCCATCTTCCTTTGTTACCATCCACGAGGTTTTAAGCTGATTTTGGTGATAAGACCGAATATTTTCCGCCGCCTCTTCGATAATGGCTACCATTTCCTTATCAACATCTTCGTAGGCAGCTTCCAATTCTTCTTCGCTGACCAGAAGGCTTGATAAATCGGCCTGATCAAATTTCAACGTATATTCCTTCAATGCCTTATCGCCAGCGTTTTTCACATTCGCTATAATGTCCTTCACAATAATTCTCTGTTCTTCCGTCCCTGCATCCACAGATCGTTTCAGGTAGGAACTGTCTACACCATTTACAATTTTCATTCCGGTCTCCACTCCAAAATCTATTTTTGCACCGCTCTGACTACACCGTTAACACGGTCGACTAAATCACTTATTCGCTTATCCTTCATGCGATAGCTGACCGGATTAACAATAAGACGGGATGTAATATCAACAATTTTTTCATATTCAACAAGCCCATTTTCAACAAGCGTCTTTCCTGTAGAAACAATATCTACAATCCGATCTGTTAAGCCGATAATTGGCGCAATCTCAATAGAACCATTCAACTTAATGATCTCCACCTGTGAGCCTTGTTCACGAAAATATGCTGCAGCTACATTTGGATATTTTGTTGCAATTCGAGGTGCAATCTCATTTAATTTTGTATTTGGCAAGCCTGCAACTGCTAAGTAACAAGCACTTATTTTCAAGTCTAAAAGCTCATAAACATCTCTTTCTTCCTCCAGCATAACGTCCTTGCCTGCGATTCCTAAATCTGCAACACCATGTTCAACATATGTTGGAACATCCATAGGCTTTGCCAGTATAAACCGGAAGTTTTCTTCTTCTACATCAATAATTAGTTTTCTGGAGTCGTCAAATTCCTGTGGCAGCTGATAACCAGCTTCTCGTAAAAGCTCTGCTGCTTCTTCAAAAATCCTTCCTTTTGGCATGGCAATTGTTAGAATATCACTCATTTGACAACCTCCATTCCCGCTTTTCCGACTAGCAAGGTAATCTCATCATATTGCTTTGTACAAGCATCCACGTTGCCGACACCATTTATGTCCTGTGTAATCACTTTAAAGCCGTCCGCTCTTTTTTGCTTTGCCAGTTCGAATGCTTCTTTTCTTCTGTCACCACTGAATAGAATGCAGTGAATATCACTTTTTCTAACGAGACTTCCTAGTGCCTCCAGCAAATGATCTATGCGAATCGCAAACCCCGTTGCACCTGTGTTCTTTCCGAATTTAGCGAGGAGAAGATCATATCTGCCTCCACTTCCAATCGGAAAGCCAACCCCTTCGGCATATGCCTCATACAGAATCCCTGTGTAATAGCTCATATGGCTGACAAGTGTTAAATCAAAGCGAACTTGATTTTCAACACCGTAATCTAATAGGATGTCCCATAATTGCTGCAAGTCATCAATTGCTTGTGTTCCACTGCCATTTTCAATCAGCTTATATGCAAGAGGAATGATTTCCTCCCCGCCTCTTAGCTTCAGAAAATCGTGAAGCCTCTGTTTATCAATGCTAGACAACGAAAGATTATCCACATGCTGGCGATAGCCGACATAATTTTTCTCATACAAGTATTTCGTCAAGGCGTCTGCTCTTTCCTTTGTGCCCAGAATCTGTTCAAAAAAAGCTTGCACAAAGCCGATATGGCCAACAGAAAGCTGATATTTCTGCACGCCTGCCTTCTCTAAGGAGGATATCATCAGCGCTATCCCTTCGCCGTCTGCGCTAACTGTTTTGTCGCCAATATACTCGACACCAATTTGTTCAAACTCTGCAGGTCTGCCACCTTCTCTTTGCTGTGCTCGAAAAACAGAGGCATTATAAGCAAGGCGCAGTGGCAAGTCTTCATTCAATAGTTTAGAAGCTGCCACCCTTGCGATTGGTGCAGTCATATCAGGGCGAAGCACCAATGTATGTCCTTGCTGGTCCAGTAGCTTAAACAGCTGCTGATCTAAAATAGCGGAGGCTGCTCCAACTGTATCGTAGTACTCCAATGTTGGTGTCTCAATAAATTGATATCCCCATTGCTTTATTTCTTTGTCCATTTTTTGCTTTACTATATATTTTGTTTCATATATTTCAGGTAAACTATCTCTCATGCCTAATGGTTTTTCAAACATAAACAAGCTGCTCATTTTATACACCTCATAAAGAAGAATATTCCGAATACTTTAGTTCGCTAATATGCTAACAAATTAAAGGTTAGTTGTAGTTTACTCTTCCAATTCCTTTTGGTCAAGTAAAAAACACTGTTTTCTGACTTTTCTCTTTTATAAAAAAAAGCAACCCTAGCTCATGATCTTTTTCAAAATTGGCCTGACTTATTGCCGTTCCCTTTGAAATAAGACTCATTATTAGAGTTGCCCTATTTTATTCTTCTACTATATAAATCGGACTATTTTGTCGCCGCTTTTGCATCTCTTCCGCAGAATAGATGATTTGCATTGGATTACCGCCAACAAAACTGCCGGCAGGGACATCCTTATGAACAAGGGTGCCTGCAGAAACAACTGCTTTGTCGCCAATTTCCACACCAGGGAGAATTGTCGTATTCGCCCCAATCATCACTTCATCTCCGATTACTATCTCTCCAAGACGATACTCCTCAATGAGATACTCATGCGCCAAAATTGTGGTGTTATAGCCAATGACCGTATTTTTCCCCACTTTTATTTTTTCTGGGTACATAATGTCCACCATCACCATTAAAGCAAAGGAGGTTTCCTTGCCGACGGTCATTTTCAGTAGTTTACGATACATCCAGTTTTTCAATCCAAGAAACGGAGTATATCTTGCAAGCTGAATGACGATGAAATTTTTGATTACCTTCAGAAACGGAACTGTTTTATAAATATGCCATAAAGAGTTGGGACCGCTCACCGGATAGCGAGTCGTTCGTCTCATTTTACTTCCACTTCAAGAATAGTCAGCAGATCGCTCATATTATCCAAAAGATAATCTGGCTGCAAGGAAGCCAAGAAATCTCTACCTTTTAACGTCCATGCTACACCTGCTGTTTTTGTTCCCGCATTTTTCCCTGCAAGTATGTCATGAGAGTTGTCACCGACCATAATTGCTTCCTCAGGAGAAGACCCGAGCTGTTCCAGCGCCATTAAGACTGGTTCTGGATCAGGCTTTGCATTCTTCACATGATCAAGTGCAACAATGACATCAAAAAATTCATCCAGCTTCGTTAAACGCAAGCCCATATTGACTACATCTGACAACTTTGTCGTGACAATTCCAATCTTATAGCCATTTTCTTTTAATGTCTTAATCGTGTCATAAACACCTTCAAAAATTGTCACAATATTATCATGGTTAGCTATATTAAATGCTCTGTATTTAGCGACCATTTCCTCAGCCTTGTTTACATCTATCCCGCCGAATGTCTCCATTAAGGTTGGGCCCATGAATGGAATGACATCTTCGCGTTGATATTTACCAGGATAATAAATCTCTAATGTATGCAAAAATGATGAAATGATTAGTTCATTTGTATCGATAAGTGTTCCATCTAAATCAAATAGCAGTGTATTAATTTTTCCGTTCATCTTATCTTTCCTTTCTGACTTCTAGTTACCGCTCTCCAAATAGCGCTCGCTCGCCAATCCGGATTTCCTTCTGTAAATAACAGCCAGAATTGACACTACGATCAATGCCAAGGAAATAAGCTGCGCCATTCTTAAATCACCAACCATTAAACTGTCTGTTCTCATGCCTTCAATAAAGAACCGACCGATCGAGTACCAAATAATGTAAGAGAAGAATATTTCCCCTCTGCGTAAGTTAACTCTTCTTAATAACATTAAAATGATGAAACCAACGATATTCCATAAAGATTCATATAAAAATGTCGGGTGATAGTAAGTTCCATTTATATACATTTGGTCAATAATAAATTGAGGTAAATGCAAGCCTTCTAAAAACGAACGGCTCACTTCCCCGCCGTGTGCTTCCTGGTTCATAAAATTGCCCCAACGGCCAATCGCCTGACCTAAAATAATGCTTGGTGCTGCGATATCTGCCATTTTCCAAAACGAAATGCCCTTTTTCTTTGTAAATATGTATGTCGTTATAATGGCACCAATCAACGCACCATGAATGGCAATACCGCCATGCCATATTTTCGGAATATCTCCTAAATGGCTGCCGTAATAATCCCATTCAAAAATAACATAATAAATTCTGGCAGATATTATGGATATCGGAATAGCCCAAAGCATTAAGTCCGGGAAATCATCTTTTCCAAGGCCTCGCCTGTTTCCTTCCCGTATTGCCAAAATCAAAGCCAGGATAAGGCCTGTTCCGATAATAACACCATACCAACGAACATCTAGCCCTCCTATCGAAAATGCAATAGGATCAATCGGCTGTATATTCTCCACTACTATTCCTCCCTTTTTCCCCTTTAGTTATTTTTCTCTATAAGGCTATCATGCATTCTCGTGTGAAATCACGTTAGCAAGCTTGTTCGTAAATTGCTGTGCAGCATTTACACCCATTCTTTTCAGACGGAAGTTCATCGCTGCAACCTCAATGATAACTGCCAAGTTTCGTCCAGGACGAACAGGAATCGTCAGCTTAGTCACATCTGTATCAATAATTTTCATTTTCTCTTCATCTAAGCCTAAGCGGTCATACTGCTTGTTTTGTTCCCACAGCTCAAGAGACATGATGATGGAGATTTTTTTATCACTTCTGACAGCACCAGCTCCAAACAATGTCATCACATTGATAATACCTAATCCGCGAATTTCCAACAGATGCTCAATTAATTCAGGAGAGCGTCCGACAATTACTCCCTCGTCCTCTTGGCGAATCTCTACACAGTCATCTGCTACAAGACGATGTCCTCTTTTAACAAGCTCAAGTGCAGTCTCACTTTTACCAACACCGCTTTTTCCTGTGATAAGCACACCAACACCATAAATATCAACAAGCACGCCATGAACAGCAGTTGTCGGAGCTAGCTTGCGCTCAAGAAAGTTTGTCAGTCTGCTTGAGAATAAAGATGTCTTCTGTTTGGAACGCATAACAGGCACGGCATTTCTTTCAGCAGCTTCTATTAATTCTGCTGGTACCTCTTTACCTCTTGTGATGATAATTCCTGGCGTTATATCATTACAAAGCCTTGTCAGCCTTGTTTCCCGCTCCTCTTCACTTAGCTTCTCAGCAAATGTAAGCTCGGTTTTCCCAAGGAGCTGCACCCTTTCTGCAGGATAATAATCAAAATAACCTGCAAGCTCTAATCCAGGTCTAGATATATCACTTACCGTAATCGGTCTATTAATTCCTTCTTCACCACTGATTAGTTCTAAATCAAACTCTTCCATTACTTCTTTTATTAATACCTTAGCCAATGGGGTTCCTCCTTCAAAGGTTCAATGCTGCTTTAACTAAATAACTTTATCGCATCATCTTATTTTAGCATTATTCCATAAATTTATGCTAGATTCTGACTACGTTAATTGACGTTTTTCGGATAGCTTTTTTCTAGGAAAAGAAAAAAGGCCGACACAAATGCGTCGCCTTTTCCACATGCTAAAACCATCTTAACAAATCTACTTTTCACTTTTCAGCATTGTATTCTGAATAATGATATTAAAGAGAGAAAGCAGGACACTTGCAAGCATGCTCATGCCAAAGCTTGAAATCTCAAAGCTGTCTCCCATTAAGTGATCTGTTAAAGAAAGGGTAATTGCATTGATTACAAATAAAAACAAACCTAAGGATAGTATTGTTACAGGGAGTGTCAAAAGAATCAAGATAGGCTTAACAACAATATTTAGCAAGGACAAAATAACACTTGCTCCAATTGCTGCTCCTATACCAGAAAGGTAAAACGAATCTTTAAACAACCCTGCCAACGCAATGAAAAACACTGCATTTATAACAATACCTAATAACCACTTCATATTTTCCTACACCTCATTTGGAAGAACAAACGTCAATAATAAGTAAATTAACACTAGCGAAAACCCAGTCGGAATTAATGCCAGGACGAAAATTACTCTTAATAGATTTGCATTAACATTGATACTTTCTGCAAGTCCACCGATAACTCCTGCTAACTTCCGATTATTTGTTGAGCGCACTAATTTCTTCATATTGTCCCCTTTCGAAGATTACTGCTGCTCCCGCTTTTTAATTTTGATGGATCCAGTTTTTGTATTTGCTTCAATTTTGGTTCGTTTATCTAATGATTGAATGGACTGGAACTGCATCACCTTTTGGAGCACATCATTTTTTTCCTCTATTATTTGTATACCCTCCAGTTCAACATTAAATCCACCAAAATTAGTCTTTAAATTCCCAGTAACAGCAATCTGATCTGGAACTTGAACCTCAATACTTCCAGTTGTGCCGTTTAACTCAAGCACGTCAATATCTTCTGAATGATTGATGCAAAGGATATTGCCATTAAATGATTGCAGGTCGACCTTTTGGAAGAAACCTTCTGCCTTGATTGCACCATTTAATGTTTCTCCATCAAGCTTTTCAATCACACTGTTTTCAATGACAATACTGCCGTTTGCCGCATCTGCCTCCAGCTTTTCGCTTTGGCCGGCATTTATGGTAATTTTTCCGTTTGCTGTTTTCGCATAAAGCTGATCTGCCAGTAAATCGTATGTTTTAATGGAGCCCGTAAATAATCTAACCTTCGCTATATGATAAGCGTTTTTCGGAATATAAAACTTTGTCTGTAATTTCATCCACTTATGATTCACTTTAAGCTCTAAGATATCTTCCTTCGCCTTTACTTGCACTTCCTTCAAGAACAGTTCCTTTGCCTGTTCAGTCGAATCCACTCTGTATATCTTCGCCTTGCACTCAATGCGAATTTCATCTTGGTCCCAAGGAATAAGCTCTACTTCACCGTTTGGTATATCAACATCTATGTTTTTTGGAAATACCTCTGTAAATTGAAAAATATGAGATACTTCTTCATGTCTTGTAATATTTAACTGATCGAAGTCTACTTCCTTTACTTTTTTGACTGCATTATCTACAAAGTCGAACAATTTCTCTTTCGCCGATTGAAATTTAAAAGCTGATTGCTGATATGGATCTTTCTTCTTTTCTTGAAAAACAGAATCGTCAGCAAGAGTCTCTTCACTGTTAAGTTTTTTAGCTAAATCCGCTTCATCTGCCTTTTCGATTAAAGACAGAGCCTCTTCTATCGTAAGCTTCCCTTCTTCCAACAGTTGCAAAATTCTTCTTTTTTCATCAGCCATTCTAAATGCCTCCCCATATACTTGTTATATATTTCCCTGCTTAAGTAAAACTTTAAGCTTTGAGCATAATACTTGCCGCATCTTTTCTTTATGTCCATTCTTCACCTGTCGCTTACTAAAAATACAGTGATAAGCAGGATTTTTTACTTGCTTCCCTTTCCTATTACTACGAATGAAACAATCTTAAAGTTTCATCTAAGCTGGGAATAAAACATTTCTTTCTATCGTATGAGCAGTGTTAAGGATTAAGAATAATGTCCACAAGCAAATGCCTGTGGTGATTTATACAAAAAACCGGCTTAGAGAGTAAACTCTAAAGCCGGCTGTAGAGAAAAGCTTATCCTGTTGTTATTTCTTCCGCTTCTTTGATGCTTTTCTTCATACGCAAACGGTCTCTTTCAAGGATGGGCTTTAAATACTTACCAGTATACGAACCTTTCAGTTCAGCAACTTCTTCAGGTGTGCCGCTTCCTAAAATAGTTCCGCCCTTGTCTCCTCCTTCAGGACCAAGGTCAATAATAAAGTCAGTTGCCTTAATTACATCCAGATTATGTTCAATAACAAGGACAGTTTCTCCATTATCTACAAGACGCTGCAAAACAACTAGCAGTCTCGAAATGTCATCAACATGCAGCCCTGTCGTCGGTTCATCTAAAATATAAAAGGTTTTTCCTGTTGATCTTTTATGAAGCTCAGAAGCAAGCTTGACCCTTTGTGCTTCACCGCCAGACAGGGTTGTCGCCGGCTGGCCAAGTTTAATATATCCAAGACCAACATCTACTATTGTTTGCAGCTTACGGTGTATTTTCGGGATATTTTCAAAGAAGGATACTGCATCCTCCACAGTCATATCAAGTACATCTGAGATATTTTTTCCTTTGTATTGCACTTCGAGTGTTTCTCTGTTATATCGTTTCCCATGACAAACCTCACATGGAACATAAACATCCGGCAGGAAGTGCATTTCAATTTTGATAATACCGTCACCGCGGCAAGCTTCACATCTTCCGCCTTTCACATTAAAGCTGAACCTGCCTTTTTTATAGCCTCGCACCTTTGCTTCATTCGTTGTGGAATAAACGTCACGAATATCATCAAACACACCAGTATATGTGGCCGGATTTGATCTTGGCGTACGGCCAATAGGCGATTGGTCAATATCAATGACCTTTTCAAGCTGCTCGATCCCTTTGATTTCCTTATGCTCTCCTGGCTTTGCTTTCGCTCTGTTGAGCTTCTGAGCAAGGCTTTTATGAAGTATCTCATTTACCAAGGTGCTTTTCCCTGAACCAGATACTCCAGTTACTGCTGTAAACACACCTAACGGAATTTTGACATCGACATTTTTGAGATTATTTTCGTTCGCCCCAATAATCTCTATTTCTCTGCCATCACTTTTTCTTCTTTCTAACGGCAATGGAATAAACTTCTTGCCTGACAAATATTGACCCGTAATAGAATTATCATCCGCCATTACTTCCTGCGGTGTTCCTGTCGATATGATTTGGCCGCCATGCACACCAGCACCTGGTCCCACATCAATAAGATAATCTGCTTCCATCATGGTATCTTCATCATGTTCTACAACAATTAACGTGTTCCCGATATCCCGCATATGCTTCAATGTATCAATCAGCTTGTCATTATCCCTTTGATGCAGCCCAATGGAGGGCTCATCCAATATATAAAGGACACCAGTTAATCTTGAACCTATTTGGGTTGCGAGCCTAATTCGCTGTGCTTCTCCGCCTGACAACGTCCCTGCAGCTCTGCTCAGCGTTAAATAATCCAAGCCAACATTATTAAGGAACCCAAGTCGTTCTGAAATTTCACGAAGAATAAGATTGGCAATTTGCTGTTCCTTTTGAGTTAACGTTAGGTTTTCAAAGAATTTTTTCCCTTCGATGACCGATTTCTCTGTCACTTGGCCGATATGCAAGCCGTTTACAAACACAGCTTGAGCTTCCTTCTTTAAGCGATAGCCTTTGCATGTCGGGCAATCCTGTTGAGCCATATATTTTTCCATCTGTTCACGAATGAAGTCAGAGCTCGTTTCTTTATATCTTCTCTCCACATTGCGAACAACACCCTCAAACTGGATATCATTTTCCCTTACTTGTCCAAAATCATTTTCATACCGGAAATGGATTTTTTCCTTTCCAGACCCGTAAAGAATTTTATCAAGCATATTTTTCGGAATATCCTTAACAGGTATATTCATGTCAATGCCATAATGGTTGCAGACACTTTCCAAAAGCTGCGGATAGTATTGGGAGCTGATTGATTCCCATGGCGCAATCGCATTTTCCTTTAATGTCAAATTAGGATTAGGAATGACAAGCTCGATATCCACCTCAAGCCTTGTTCCAAGTCCGTCACATTCAGGACATGCGCCAAATGGGCTGTTGAAGGAAAATAATCTTGGCTCTAATTCTCCAATAGAAAAACCGCAAATCGGGCAGGCATGATGTTCACTGAATAACAGCTCTTCTTCCCCGATCACGTCAATGATTACTTTTCCGCCGCCAAATTGCAGGGCTGACTCCAGTGAATCTGCAAGACGCTGAGAAATTCCTTCCTTGACAACAAGCCGGTCAATAACTACTTCAATACTGTGTTTCTTATTTTTCTCCAGCTCAATATCATCACTCAGCTCATGCATTTCTCCGTCAATTCTGACACGCACGTATCCTTGCTTCTTAATATCCTCGAGCACTTTCACATGTGCTCCTTTTCTGCCGGAAATAACAGGAGCAAGCACCTGAATTTTCGTTCTTTCCGGGTATTCCAATATCCGGTCAACCATCTGTTCAATCGTTTGGGACGTGATTTCAACACCATGCTCTGGACATACTGGTCTGCCGATTCTTGCATACAATAACCGCAAATAATCGTAAATTTCCGTAACTGTTCCTACAGTGGATCTTGGATTGCGACTTGTCGTTTTTTGATCAATTGAAATAGCAGGAGAAAGCCCCTCGATCGAGTCAACATCCGGCTTATCCATCTGGCCGAGGAATTGGCGGGCATATGCTGATAATGACTCCACATAGCGCCTTTGTCCCTCTGCATAAATGGTGTCAAAGGCCAGAGAGGATTTCCCTGAGCCTGACAGTCCAGTTATCACGACAAGCTTATCCCTTGGTATTGTGATATCAATATTTTTAAGATTATGTGCTCTTGCACCTTTTACAATCAATTTATCCTTTGCCATTTAAGCCTTCACCCCTCTGCCTTAAGCTCAAGAAGCAAATCGCGAAGCTCTGCAGCCCTTTCGAAATTGAGGGCTTTTGCCGCTTCCTTCATTTCTGCTTCCATTTGTGCAATCATTGCTTCTTTGTCTTTTTTCGTTAACTTTTCCAGCTTGGCAGATGCAGAATACTCTTCTGGTTCCTCTGCAGCCTGTGTTGCTCTGATTGAATCTCTGATGCCTTTTTGGATGGTTTGCGGTGTGATGCCGTGCTTCTCATTGTATTCCTCTTGGATAGCTCGGCGACGCTTCGTTTCATTTATCGCTATCTCCATGGAGTTTGTCATCTTATCTGCGTACATAATGACATGCCCATTTGAGTTTCTTGCCGCACGCCCGATTGTTTGAATCAGCGAACGCTCAGAACGAAGGAAGCCCTCTTTGTCTGCATCCAAAATAGTCACAAGGGATACCTCCGGAATATCAAGCCCTTCCCGCAACAGATTAATACCTACAAGTACATCATATTTGCCTAAACGGAGCTCACGGATAATTTCGATCCGCTCCAATGTCTTCACTTCAGAATGGAGATATTGAACCTTAATACCGATTTCCTTCAGATAATCCGTCAGGTCCTCAGACATTTTTTTCGTTAAGGTAGTAACCAATATCCTTTCATTCTTCTTAATACGCTCTTGAATTTCACCGATTAAATCATCTATCTGACCTTCTATCGGACGGATATCTATCGTTGGATCAAGCAATCCTGTCGGTCTGATAATCTGTTCGATCATTTCCGGAGTATGCTCAATTTCATACGGACCAGGTGTTGCCGAAACACAAATCATCTGATTAATATGCTCCTCGAATTCACCGAATGTTAATGGCCTGTTGTCCAATGCAGACGGCAAGCGGAAGCCATGGTCAACAAGCACCCCTTTACGCGCTTGGTCTCCATTGTACATTCCCCTTACTTGAGGCAATGTAACATGGGACTCGTCAATGACAAGCAGGAAGTCCTTTGGAAAGAAGTCCAATAATGTATATGGTGTGGAGCCTGGCGGCCTTAATGTCAAATGGCGGGAGTAGTTTTCAATTCCCGAACAAAAGCCCATTTCCCTCATCATTTCCAAATCATATCGGCAGCGCTGTTCAAGGCGCTGAGCCTCTAACAGCTTATTGTCCTCTCTTAGCTTTTCAAGCCGTTCGTCCAGCTCTTTTTCGATATTCTCTATTGCTATTTTCATTTTTTCTTCTCGTGTAACGAAGTGGGATGCCGGGAATATGGAAACATGATTCCTTTCTCCATAAATCTCTCCTGTCAATGCATCTACTTCACGAATGCGGTCGATTTCATCTCCAAAAAACTCTACTCTAATGCAGCGCTCGTCACGGGATGCCGGAAAGATCTCGACGACATCTCCTCTTACGCGGAATGTTCCCCGCTTAAAATCAATATCATTACGGTCATACTGAACATCCACAAGCCTGCGAAGAAGCTGGTTGCGTTCAATCTCCATACCTGTTCTTAACGAAACAACCATTTCCTTGTACTCTTCAGGAGAACCTAAGCCATAAATACAGGAAACGCTGGCAATGATGATAACATCCTCCCTCTCAAACAGCGAGGCTGTTGCCGAGTGACGGAGCTTATCTATCTCATCATTGATACTTGCATCCTTTTCTATGAAGGTATCTGTGCTTGGCACATATGCTTCTGGCTGATAATAATCATAATAGCTGACAAAATACTCCACAGCATTATTCGGGAAAAACTCCTTAAATTCACTGTAAAGCTGACCTGCTAATGTTTTGTTATGCGCAATAATTAATGTCGGTTTTTTCACCTCTTTGATGACATTGCTGACAGTAAATGTTTTCCCTGTCCCTGTAGCACCAAGGAGCGTTTGGATTTTCTTGCCTGAATTTATTCCAGAAACGAGCTCTTTAATTGCTGCGGGCTGGTCCCCTTGAGGGGAATATTTAGAAACTAATTCGAATTCTTGGCTCACTGTAATCCTCCTGTTTCATTTATCTGTAAGGTAAGTATCTTAAGGTTCACCAGTTTAAAAATTGTAGCTTATATGTAAATGTTAAGGAAACATTCTATAAACGCACACCGTTTTTCCTAATTGAAATGTAAGAAATTGATATATCACCATTCTACCACAAACTGCCCTATTCAAACCAACAATATGCGAACGAATATTCCCCTTTTTGTTTTTTTCTTCTTCCTTTATTATGATGGCTTTCCAAACTTGTATGCTCTTCTGAAAAAAAGAATGGCCTTCCTAACAGATGATTTCTCCACAAAGGATAATATCACCTGGCAGGAAGGCCATTTTTTTTCTATCTTTATTCAGCTGGTTTAGCCGCGCGTTTTATTAACCTATGGCTAAGCCAAAATCCCGCTGTGAGGGAGAATGAATCAATTACAATCAGCAAAAGAGAATTCGTATAGCCCTTATACGCAGAGGCAGCGATCAGTGCAACAGTCAGCACTAAGGCAAGTACACGGTTGTACGCTACCCTTGTAAAAAGCAATACTAATAATCCAGGAAAAATGAGTGCTGCTAAATAGATCATTTTATAATGATACACCTCTTTTTTTGCTTGAGCGTTAATTATCCTTCATTAACCGTAATACCCAGTCTTGACAATGCACTGGCGAGGTTGTTGAAAATGGGAATTTTACTAAAGTCTACACCTAGCTGGATTGCCGTCTGTGCCACTTCTGGACGCAAGCCGGATAGATAAGCACTAACCCCAATAAGGTTCAATGCATGGATAACATGAAAGATTTGCTGTGCTACCATTGTATCAATTATCGGTACTCCCGATAAGTCAATAAATAGCTTTTCCATATTGTTATTATTACATTGCTTCAGTGTAGTTTCCATAATAATATTTGCTCTTTGTGTATCAATATCGCCAATTAATGGAAGCACCCCTATTCCCTTCGTAATTGGAATAACAGGGCTGCTTAATTCATAAATTGTCTCTTGCTGTGCGGAAAGCTGATGATGCTTAAACTTATCATAGTATTCAATAAAAATATTCGTAAAAATATCAAATGCATAGTTTGCTAGACGCAGCCAATTGAACATATTACTAACTGTCAAATGCTCGCCAGATTCCTCAGCAAATTTTTGAATATACTTAAACAAGATTGATTTAACACAAGTAAGCTGCTCTATTGATTCCAAAATCGGCACAAGGTCTTGTGATCTTTGTTTTGCAACCTTTACAGCCCATTCAGCAATGCTTGTTCGATAGACGTCCTCCTCTGAATTAAAGACATGAAGAACGTTTTTCACCAATGTTTGATAGCTGCTAATCAGCTCTTCTCTAATTGGCTGTCCCTCTTCAATTTTGTAAAAAACAGAATCGCTTGCGCTTAATGTTTTAATCCATTCCTCTGCCATAAATTCTATATGTTCATTTAAATAGATGTATAGTTTTTGTTTGCAATCTGACACGTAATTCCCCTCCTGAAAGTTTGCGACGGTCCAATCTTTAAAATTGCGAGTTTTTATCTTTTAATCACTATCTAGAAGGATATCTCCATAGTAATTGTACTATAAAAAGCCCGCATCTTAACAGAAAAGGAGCTTGTCCGAATGAATCAAATGCATTTTACAGCTGTTGACCAAACTTTAAGAAAGGAATTACCTCATTTGCAGTTTGCAGCATTTAATTTTTTATATAGGTCTTAGAAATACTTAGTTTTTTATAAGCCCTGTGGCAATAACTTGAAAAAGCGGCTTCACAGAAGAAGATCTTTTTTTAGCATTGCTCAACATGACAATAATTTCATTCAATTCTTGCGGAGAAAGTTCTTCTATTATCCAATCTGCCAACTCCTGATGGCTTATAGATATGTTCTGAAAAGGAATTTTGATTGTCCGACATTGCATAAGCTCTTTTCTGAGTATATTCATATGATATTCATATTTTGATAACCCATTTTGTTCAACTTGATTAACCCTCTGTGTACGATCCTCTTTATACATAGTTGCACCTCACTTTGGTTACATACAATTGTAGACATTTTAGTTTCAGTAACTTCTTTATTTAAGTGTAAATATATCTACTTGATAAGTAGAGGTCAATCATGAAAGGCAGTATCCTCCTTATATGGAAGGAAATTAGGAATAATGTCGTATGCCGCCTAGGGATATAGTCTATTCCGCTCCAAATTAATATAAGGTAGAATTTACTATATATTTTACATATTACTTTTACCCTGTTTCTACGTTCATACACTCCAATGCTTCATGATTTCTAGGAGGAGGAATCAATATGGATATTGAAAAAATAAAAACAAAATACATCGGAACAAAAATAAATGAAGATATCTTTTCAAATTCCATTGAAGGTCTTTTACTATTAAAAAAAGGCGCTGTTTTGGATGATACCCATATTGAACTGCTTATAAACCACAAAGTAGATATTAATTCTTTAAATTTATTGTCAGAGGCCTCCAAGCCCTTATCCGTTGAGGATGCTTACTTGACGCTTATTGAGCAAGTAAAAGAAACATTTTCCGCTATAATCACTAAAAGTGAGGATGGTCTGGAGAAAATGCTCTTAGACTATGAAAATTTGATAGAATTAGCGATACAAGACATTTCTATTTTAGATATAATTCTCGATGAATCTCTTGCAAGCAGCTCTATTTATAAGCACAGTATAAATGTAGGTATCATAGCTGCTCTTATTGGTAATACGTTAGGATACTCTGCAAAGAACTATCATTTATTAAGCCAAATGGGTTTATTTCACGATATTGGTATGCTCCTGATAAATGAGGATATCCTTCACAAAAAGACAAAGCTGACACATTCTGAATATAAAGAAATCCAAAAACATACAACATTAGGAAAAAGCATTCTTTTTTCTATTAATTCACTAGACATTATCATTTCAAGAACAGCACTGCTTCATCATGAAAAAATTAATGGTAACGGCTATCCTTATAACCGCAAGGAAAAGGATATTCCATTCATGATTCAAATTATTTCAGTTGCTGACATTTTTAACAGTATGTGCTCCAATCCCTGGCACCAAAAGAAAAAAAACTATTTTGAAGCGATAAACGAATTGGTTGACGAAGCACATGGGAATTCTTTGAACCCTGCCATCGTTATTCCGTTTGCTTCCTACCTCATGCGAAAACAGCTTTTTAACAAAGTAACATTAACAACCGAGCAAACAGCGGAAATTATTTTTATCCACCAAAATGAGCCCCATTTGCCACTAGTACGTATTAAAGATGATTATTTAGATTTAAGAAAAACGTCCTCTATAAAAATAAAAGGACAAGCATAACGGCTGGGTCAGAAAACATCTAAAAAAATACAAAAAAGGCACAGATAATCTGCGCCTTTTTCTGCATTCTTAAACTCCTTTATATGCTCTACGGTATATTTCTGCTAAATCAGTTACTAACGGCAGCTTCGGATTTGCTGTTGTACATTGATCTTCAAATGCTCTATCTGCCAAATACTCTACTTTTTCCTCAAAGGCTTTCTTTTCAACACCGTTAGCAGCAATGCTCATCGGAATATTCAGCTCCTTAGCCAAGCTGATGACTGCTTTGACAAAGCTGTCTACTCCCTGCTCTGTCGTATTTGCAGGCAGACCTAATATTCTTGCTAACTCAGCATAACGCTCATCTGCTTTAAAATGCTCATATTTAGGAAAAGCTGTGAATTTTTTCGGTTTTTCTGCATTATAGCGGATCACATGTGGCATTAAAATGGCATTGGACCGCCCGTGAGCAATATGGAACTCTGCCCCTAATTTATGTGCCAAGCTATGGTTAATTCCTAAAAAGGCATTGGCAAATGCCATTCCTGCAATGGTGGAGGCATTATGAACCTTCTCCCGTGCCTCTTCGTCAGACCCATTGCGATAAGCTCGCGGCAAGTATTCAAAAATTAATTGTACTGCTTTAACAGCCAATCCATCTGTGTAATCATTTGCCATATTGGAAACATAAGCCTCTACTGCATGTGTCAATACATCCATGCCTGTGTCAGCAGTTACAGCCGGAGGAACTGTCATAACAAATTGTGGATCAATGATGGCAACATCTGGTGTTAATTCATAATCTGCGAGCGGATATTTGATATTATTCTCCTTATCTGTAATAACAGCGAAGGACGTTACCTCAGAGCCTGTTCCGGAAGTTGTTGGTATTGCGACAAATTTAGCTTTGCCCCCAAGACTCGGATACTTGTATACTCTTTTTCTGATATCAAGAAATTTTTGTTTTAATCCAAAGAAATCCTCCTCAGGATGTTCATAGAAAAGCCACATGCCTTTCGCTGCATCCATTGGTGAACCACCGCCTAATGCTATGATGCAATCAGGCTGAAATTTAGCCATCATCTCTGTTCCTCTTGCGACAGTGTCGAGAGATGGATCTGGCTCAACATCTGAAAATACCTCAACTTGGATGAGGTCGGATCTTTGTCTTAAATGATGCAGCACCTTATCCACATAGCCAAACTTAACCATGTAAGGATCTGTAACAATGAATACCCTTGAAATCTCCTTCATTTTTTGTAAATATTGGACTGAATTTTTTTCAAAGTAAATTTTCGGCGGAAGTTTGAACCATTGCATATTAACATTCCTTTTAGCAAGTTTTTTGATGTTCAGCAAATGCACATCTGTTACATTCGTGGCAACAGAGTTTTTTCCATAAGAGCCACACCCTAATGTCAAGGAAGGCATGAAGGCATTATATATATCACCGATTGCGCCCTGGGAGGATGGGGCATTGCTGATGATGCGGCATGCTTTCATCCTTAAAGCAAACCTCTTCGTTACCTCCTCATCCTCTGAATGAATGACAGCAGAATGGCCTAATCCTCCAAACTCAAGCATTTCCTCCGCACGCTTAAGCCCTTCCTCTGTGGATTCTGCTTTATAGCAGGCAAGCACAGGGCTGAGCTTTTCCCGTGAAAGAGGATACGCAGGACCAACTCCATCCAGTTCCGCGATAAGAATTTTTGTTTCTTTATGCACTTCCACCCCTGCCATCGCGGCAATATCATAGGCTGATTTACCGACAATATCCGGATTGACTGCACATGTATTTACATTAATGACGAGCTCTTCCACTTTCTTTTTTTCTGCTTCGTTTAAGAAGTGACAGCCATTGCGGATAAGCTCGGTTCTGACCTCTTCATAAATTTCCTTATCAACGATAACTGCCTGTTCAGATGCACAAATCATACCGTTATCAAATGTTTTAGAAAGAATTAAATCATTGACAGCACGCTTTACCTTTGCTGTTTTTTCAATATAACAAGGCACATTCCCCGCACCTACGCCAAGCGCCGGCTTTCCGCAGCTATACGCAGATTTAACCATTCCCGGTCCGCCTGTTGCCAAAATTAAAGAAATGCCTGGATGGTTCATCAATGTCTTAGTCGTTTCAATGGAAGGCTTCTCTATCCACTGGATGCAATTTTCAGGAGCGCCTGCTTTTATAGCAGCATCTCGTAAAATTCTTGCAGCTTCACTGCTGCAGCGCTGTGCTGATGGATGGAAGGCAAATACAATCGGGTTACGTGTTTTTATGGCAATAATGGCTTTAAACATCGTTGTAGATGTAGGATTCGTCACAGGAGTAACACCTGCAATAACACCAATTGGATCAGCTATTTCAACAACTCCTGCCGATTCATCATCTCTTATGATTCCGACCGTTTTGTCATATTTAATACTGTGATAAATATATTCTGTTGCGAAAATATTTTTCGTTATTTTATCCTCATAAATGCCTCTCCCAGTTTCTTCAACTGCAAGCTTAGCTAAATACATATGCTTATCAAGACCTGCCAAGGCCATTTCCTTCACAATTTGATCAATCTTAGTCTGATCCAGCTCATAAAACTCTTTGAGTGCCTGCTTGCCTTTTGCAGCAATATCATCAATGATAGCTTGCACGTCATTCGCTTCCTGTTTTGTCTTATCCTTTTCGACAGTCGACATTCCTAATCCCTCCAGATTTTTTCTTTGTGAATGTTTTCACAAGAGTCTTTAAAAGAAAAACCGTCATGTCTAATATATTGACCCGGTTTACAATTAAAGATTTAAATAATGGAAATTTCATCCTGTAATACCAATTTTTCTTCTTACAAGCATATCTTAATCCCTTTTGTACCAGTCCGCAATAGGTTTACGAAACTTTGTTCAACATTTCACAAAGTCATTCACTTTTTGTTCACAAGTTGCATATTTCTTTAATTTCTCCTATACTTATCGAGTGATAAGTCATTTTACTGGGTAATAGAAAGGAAACGAAATGAAAAGGAATCACACTGAGCTGCCTTCACAAACACAGGATACACACCATTTGATCATCAAGGCAGCAACAAAATTATTTATGGAGCTTGGATATCGGGCAGTCAGTACAAGGAAAATCGCGGCAGAATGCGGGATAACCCAGCCTGCTTTATACCACCACTTTCAAAATAAGCAAGAAATTTATATAGAGGTCTTAAAGGCTTCCATCCTTCAGACAGAGAACTATCTTACCAAGATAGCTAGAGATTTTCCTGACATAAAGCAGCGCATTTTTCATCTGTCCTGTTATTTCATGCAAAATTATCAAGAGGATTTAATGCAAATGTTTCATGATCTTCATCATGAAATGCCGGAAGATGTCAAACAGGTTATTAATGGCCATTGGCAAAAGGGCTTCCTTTCACCGATTATTCATATGTTCGAGGAAGCAGTTTCCAAAAAGGAAATTGGTTCATTTGAGGCTATAGACAGCAGCAGCTTTGAAGTGTCTCTCCTTTTGTTGAACATGATTAAGTCCGCTCTTCTGCCAGATTTTATGAAAACCTTGACTGAATCAGAGCAAAAGGCCATCGTTGAAAAGAAAGCCAGACTCATCGTCCAAATATTTTTAAGTGGAATTGCGGAAAAAAACGACTGAGGTTCTCACCTTTATGCATGCTGTTTCTACACCATTACAGAAGCAGCATAATATTTTTTTGATTACCTTATCATTTGATAAGCTGATATTTTTTTCAGCTCAGCTTATCGGTTGATAAGTTTATCATATAAACTAATCTAAAGGAGCTAAATAAAGTGAAAAATTTTATCCCTACTGTTTTTCGTTTTGTTTCAGGTAAAACAGGAAGATGGCTTACCTTGCTTGCATGGATCTGTCTTGTCCTTGTTTTGAGCCTGACATTGCCACAAGCAAGCTCACAAAAAAACGAGCTTGCGGCAAATCTGTCTGAGGATTCTCCTTCTCAAGAAGCAGAGGCAATTATTAATAAAGAATTCCCAAATGAACAAGGTACACCAGCACTTATTACCTTTCATCGAGAAGCTGGCCTTACAGATGAGGATTTAACGCAAATACAGGAATTGGCAGGTAAATTATCTGAGGAGCCAGTTGCAAACCAACAGAGTATCGCACCGCTTCACCAGCTGCCTGTTGAAGTACTGAAGCAGCAAGTTTCAGAGGATGAAACCACATTTGTTCTTGCTGTATTGTTTGAGAAATCAGCAGCAACTGCTGATTTAGAAAAAAGTCTTGAAGAGCTTCAAAACACAGCGTCCGATGTTTTTAGCACAGATCCCTTCCAAACAAAAATTGGGGATGCCGATAACCTCTCAGCAAGAACTACAGGTCCTGTCGGAATCGCAGTCGATGCAGCCGCTTTGTTTAGTCAAGGTGACTTATCTTTACTAATTGGCACTGTTATTATTGTTTTAATCTGTCTACTAGTTATTTACCGCTCTCCTATTCTGGCATTCATACCGCTGATTGGAGTTGGTATCGCCTACTTAGTGATTAGTCCAATCCTTGGAGGAATGGGAAAAGCTGGCTGGATAGAGTTCGACTCACAAAGTATTGCCATCATGACAGTCTTGCTGTTTGGTGCAGGAACAGATTATTGCTTGTTCCTTATAAGCAAATACCGAAGCTTGCTAAAGGTTGAAACAAAGAAGGAAATCGCAATGGCAAATGCACTGCGCCGTTCAGGCGGAGCTGTGGCAATGAGCGGGCTGACAGTTGTGTTCTCCCTGCTAGTTCTATTGCTTGCAGAATATGGATCTATCCAACGGTTTGCTGTGCCCTTCAGCCTTGCAATCTTAATTATGATGATCGCAAGCTTAACACTTGTTCCAGCAATCCTAGCGATTTTTGGCAGAATATCCTTCTTCCCTTTCATGCCAAAAACCGCAGACATGGAAAAAGCAAAAAAAGCGAAGAAACCGAAAAAGACTTGGGCAATTGGGGAATTTGTCGGTAAAATCGCCGTGAAGCATCCATGGAAGGTTACTATAATAACGACAGTATTTCTCGGCATTTTCGCCTTATTATCCTTAAAGACTGAATACACGTATGACACATTGTCTTCCTTCCCTGAAGATATGCCGTCAAGAGAAGGTTTCTCGATTATCTCTGAGCATTTTTCTGCAGGTGAGCTTGCTCCAGCAGAAATAGTTGTCCAAACAGAAGGAAAAAATATATCTGTAGAAGATACATTGAATGAACTGCCATATGTAGCGAAGGTTTCTGAGGGTGAGCAAGGAAAAGATGATGCAGGCATGCTGAAATACTCCGTAGAACTTAACACAAATCCTTACTCAAATGAGGCAATGGAAAAGCTCCCTGACCTCCGTGAAGCTGTTGAAAAAACTCTTTCTGACAATGGTATTGCAAACAGCAGTGACAAGGTTTGGATTGGAGGCATAACTGCAGAGCAGCTTGATACGAAAGAAACAGCTGATGGGGATGCACTTCTTGTCATTCCAATTATTATTGTAATGATAGCAGTGCTATTGCTTGCCTATTTGCGATCAATAACAGCGATGATTTATTTAATTGCAACAGTGCTGCTGTCTTATTTCAGTGCACTAGGCTTAGGCTGGGTCATTCTCCATTACGGATTTGGTGTTGACGCTATTCAAGGGCTGATTCCACTTTACGCCTTCGTCTTCATTGTCGCACTTGGAGAAGATTATAATATTTTCATGATTTCGAGCATTTGGAAGAAGAGCAAGGAAATGCCGCTTACCCAAGCGATTAAAGAAGGAGTCGCCGAATCTGGGGGAGTTATTACCTCAGCAGGAGTTATCCTTGCAGCCACCTTTATGGTATTAACAACATTACCGATTCAAATATTAGTCCATTTCGGAACAATTACTGCAATCGGTGTGCTTCTCGATACATTTGTTGTTCGTCCATTTTTGGTGCCTAGCATAACTGCTTTATGTAAAAAAGCTGCCTTTTGGCCAGCAACAAAACATTTGCATGAAAGTAATGAAAAAGAGAGAGAAAAGCTAGAGAACAATCAAACAGTTTAATAAATTTTAATAAAAAGAGACCTAGAAGAAGTTATCTACTAGGTCTCTTTTATATCATTAAAATCTTCCTTATTTTTCTTTAATGGGTTTCTATTAAGAATTTCATCTTTAATCATTTTCCTTTCACCAAATATACAGATGAAAAATAGCATGATTTTGATACTACCGTAATGGATGGCATTTTTTTATAAATGAACAAATCATATATCCAATAAAAAAAGACGCTTTTCCAAAGAAAATACGCCTTTCTGAATGAAAAACAGACTATTAGAAGCCTGTCCTCTCTCCTATTCATTTGCGTTTGCTTCTGCTGCAACTAAATATTTGTCCAGCAGTGTATCTAAATCTTTATCCACCTTGCCATCCTCTGCAAGATGGCTTGCTTTGGCTAAGGCATCGCTCCAGTTTCCATTATCAATGGCGGTTTTTATATCCATTAACCCTGCCACTCTTTTATGTAGGTCTTGCGCGGCTTTATCCTTTGGCTTCTGCTCAAGGGCAAGTTCAAGTGATAACAGAGCTTTTTTTAAGTCGCCGCTCTCTATTGCTGTTTTTGCTGCTTTCATGTCGTTTTCATATGTTTCTGAGCTGCAGCCAGCCAGAAACAGGGCCACCATGACGATTACAGCCCATTTTCTCATCCAATACCCCTCCACTGCCTGATGTCCTGTCATCAACCAGCAAGGACTAAAGGCAATCTATTTTCCCAACATAGCACACAGATATATGCCATAATAACGCTTTATTTCTCCCACTTTTAATGTTAACAAATAATACTTGACGGTCAATACTTGGGTTATACTACTTTCTTACTATCTATATGGTAAAAATAGAGAAAAATGAAAACGTTTGTATTTTTTCAAAAAAAGCAGCTTAAGCCGAAGGATGTTCTCCTTCGGCTTTTTAGCATTAATAAGCTTTTGCCCAATACACTAGCGCGTCTGCTTCTTTATCGCAGCATACACATTTATCACTGATTTTTTCTTGTTCAAACGGCATACATCTTGATGTTGCGCCAGTTTCTTCTTTAATGAAATCTTCACACACTCTGTCACCACACCACATTGCTTTTATAAAGCCTGTTTTCTGTTCATTTGCCTGCTTTTTAAATGTATCGAAGTCACGGGCAATATGGGTATTTGCTTCGCGATGCTCTGTAGCCTTAGTCAGCAGATTTTCTTGGATATTATGAAGCAGATTGGCGATTGTTTGCTCTAGCCCATCTAATGGCACAGCAAGCTTTTCACCTGTATCACGTCGCACAAGCACTACTTGCTTTTGCTCTATATCCTTTGGACCAACCTCGAGCCTGACAGGGATACCTTTCATTTCATATTCATTGAACTTCCAGCCAGGCTTCTTATCACTTGCATCCAAGCCTGTACGGAAGCTCGTTTGGAGCTGTTTTTTTAGCTCGTAAGTAAAATCAAGGACGCCTTCCTTATGCTGGGCAATCGGAATAATCATCACTTGGGTCGGTGCAATCCTTGGAGGCACAACTAATCCTCTGTCGTCACCGTGAACCATTATCATTGCCCCGATGATTCTTGTCGTGAATCCCCATGAGGTCTGCTGCACATAGCTTTGCGTACCGTTCCTGTCTGTAAATTGGATACCAAAGGCTTTGGCAAAGTGGTCACCTAAATGATGAGAGGTACCTGATTGCAGCGCCTTTCCATCATGCATTAAACTTTCAATCGTATACGTATATCTTGCTCCAGCAAACTTTTCCTTCTCTGTTTTCTTCCCCTTAATAACAGGGATTGCTAATATTTGTTCACAAATATCTGCATAAACGCGAAGCATTTGCACGGTTTCTTTGTCTGCATCCTCTTCTGTTTCATGACAAGTATGACCTTCCTGCCAAAGGAATTCTAGTGTACGCAAAAAGGGTCTTGTTGTTTTTTCCCATCTGACAACATTAGCCCATTGATTATAAAGCTTTGGCAAGTCTCGGTATGAATGAATGATGTCTTTATAATGCTCGCCAAACAGCACTTCAGATGTTGGGCGTACACAAAGTCTTTCTGTTAGCTCTTCTTCGCCCCCGTGTGTAACCCATGCTACCTCTGGAGCAAAGCCTTCGATATGATCCTTTTCCTTTTGGAGCAGGCTTTCTGGAATGAACAATGGCATATAGACATTTTCATGCCCGGTTTCTTTGATTCGATTATCAAGCTCATTTTTAATATTTTCCCAAATGGCGAAGCCGTATGGTCTAATAATCATAGATCCACGGACACTTGAATAGTCAACAAGCTCTGCTTTTGTCACTACATCTGTATACCATTTTGCAAAATCATCTTCCATATTCGTAATTTTTTCAACAAAATTACCCTTCATGTTATTCACTCCCCGCATTTTTGAAAACAAAAAAAGCCCTGCTTTCATTAGGGACCGAAAAATCGGCGGTACCACCCTAATTCAAAGCAAAGCTTTACACTCTTCATGATAACGGTCTTTTAACCGCTGCAATCTTATCCGATGCAGAACGAAAAAGGCAGGTTCAACGGCCGTACTATAGGTCCCTTTCAGCTGTAAGACCCTCTCTTTTGATAGCCATTACCGTTTACTAATCCTTTTTATTGTTTCCTTATTTTTTAACATAATAGCCAATAGATTTATTATTGTCAATTTTCTAGAAAAATATAAGCAATTAAATCAGGGACTTTTCCTTTTCGTAGGCATTTAATGATGCTTGAAGTGCTTGCCCAGCATTGACTTTTGCACCATGCCTAATTAATGCTGCTTCAAGACTCGCTAACGCAAACAAAACATTTTCCTTGCGGCAGCTGTATCCCATTGTGCCGATTCGCCAGATCTTGCCGTGCAGCGGACCGAATGAGCTTGCTATTTCGACCCCAAAATCGTTGAGCATCATGCTGCGTACTGATTCTGCTTCAATGCCGTCTGGAATTTTTATACATGTTACTGTCGGCAGCTTTGAACGGGCATCACCGAATAGCTCAAGGCCCATCCCCTCAATCCCAGCAATCAAAGCTTTCTCATGAAGCTTATGTCTCTTAAACCTTTGCTCAAGTCCTTCTTCAAGAACGATTCTTAAGCCTTCGTGAAGAGCATACAGCATGGAGGTTGCTTCCGTATGATGATTCAGTCTTCTTGGTCCCCAATAATCCTGTAGTTGGCTTAAATCAAAGTAATTGCTGCGAATAGCAGAAAAGGATCTGCCTTCTGCTAATTCTTGTTCTGTCGCAATGCCTCGTTCCACTTTTTTACGTTGCTTAAGGATTTTTTCAATCCGGTCATTATAAGTTATCGGTGCATTCCCTGAGGGAACAGATAAACATTTTTGGTTTCCACCGATTGCAGCATCAATATACCAATTATCTGTTTGGACATCTGCACCTCCGATTGTGGCAACAGCATCAACAATAAACAAGACATCCGCTTCCCTGCACGCCCTCCCAATTTCTTCTAAAGGCTGCATACAGCCAGTTGATGTTTCGCCATGAACCATTGCAACGATTTTCGGATTTACCTTTTTCATCTCTGTAATTACTTCTTCAGGATCAAACACAGTTCCCCAATCAGTATGAAGCAAATGGATTTCCGCGCCATATCTTTCAGCTATTTCTGTAAGCAAATGTCCAAATCTGCCGTAGATGGGAATAAGCACTTTATCGCCTGGTTCAATCACACTTGCAAGCACTGCCTCTAATCCTGATCTGGACGTCCCGTCAATCGGAAATGCCCATTCGTTATTTGTCTTAAAAGTACGCTGCAGCATTTTCATAACATTATTCATAATATCTGTAAAAGCAGGATCAAACTGTCCAAGAATTGGCGTGGACATTGCGCGTAAAACCCTTGGGTCAACTTCTACGGGACCTGGGGTCATAATCGTTCTTAACGGTGTGTTCAATTCAGCAAACATCATTATCTCTCCTTTAGTTTCATAATGGTTCCTCTATCAATAGGCTAGTTTATGGAGTAATTCTATCAATACTGTAACGCCATTTTTCAAGTCATGTTTATTCGTATATTCCAGTGGTGAATGGCTGATGCCATTTACACTCGGCACAAATAACAGCACTGTTTTGCAATACGTTCCAAATACTTGTGCATCGTGTCCTGCACCGCTTGTCATTGTTTTATAGGAAAGCTCGTTTTCCTTCACCACTTCTTCAGCAATCCGAGTCAGCTCCTTGTTCATTTCCACGGGCTTTACATCAAGCCATTGATCTATCTCGACAGCAGCTCCCTTTTGTGCGCCTATTTCTTTGAAATAGTTAAAGATATTTTCGCAATATTGCTGAATGATCTCTTCGTCATGATGACGCACATCTAATGTAAATACCACTTCATTCGGGATAACATTCGGGACATTTGGAGAAGCCGTAATACTCCCGGCTGTCGCTACTAAACTATTAATGGTGGAGGCTTTATCCAATGCATGGACAATTAATTGTGAAGCAATATGGAGGCTGTCCTTCCTGTAAGGCATCGGTGTTGTGCCTGCATGATTGCTTTCGCCTGTCACTTTAATAGTGAATCTCCGTTGCCCAACAATATGAGAAACAAGTCCAATCGATTTTTGTTCTTTTTCTAGTACCGCACCCTGTTCAATATGCAATTCAATAAAACAATCAATATCCTTTCGCAGAAGATTATCAGAATCTGGAATGAACGAAATATTATTCAACGCCTTCGACATAGAGATATTAGCAGAATCAAAGAGTAGCAAGCTTTCATCTTTTTGATATTTTCCAGTAATGGATCCAGAACCCCAAAACGCCAATGGAAAACGGCTTCCTTCTTCTTCACATAGTGACACTACCTCTATCGTTTTCTTCGGTTTTCCATACTTTTCAAAAAGATAACCGACAGCTAATAAGCTGGCGATAATGCCAAATCCTCCGTCGTAGATACCGCCATTAACAACAGTGTCAACATGAGAACCAGTCAAAATTGCGTTACCCGATTCAGTTCCTTCAAGTCTACCGAATAGATTTCCTACACCGTCAAACCTGGCAGACAATCCGATTTGCTCCATTCTGTCCTTTAAGGCGGTTTGTGCTTCTGCCCAGCTCTCATCATAAAGAAGGCGAGTTACCCCACCTTCCTCCGATCGTCCGTAATCAGACAGCCATCTAAGCCAGTTGTCTATTTCTTGTTCGTTCACCTGAATGGATGTTTTCATCATTTTGCCTCACTTCCTCCTAGCAATCTTCATCAATAAGCACTTTTTTTGCCCATAAACAGTTTTTTATTAAATTAATCATAAAGACGATATTTAGTGAATTCATTAGAGGTAATGTTAGAATTATCTAAATTTTTTGTGCAAATTAACTAAGTTGACGTTATAATATAAAGAAAAAACGGCATTTATAAAGGGAGGCTATTATGAAACTTACCGATCTTCTTAATAAACCAGCTTTTTGTGACATCGAAGTTCTTGCTGGAAAAAACGGATTAAGCAGAGAAATAAAAAACGTCACCATGATGGATGCTCCAGACATTATTGACTTCCTGTTTGAAAATGATTTTCTTGTAACGACCGCTTATCACTTGAAGGATGATTCTGCCTTGCTTTTAGAATTGGTGCAATCAATGCATAAGCAAAAATGCGCCGGTCTGGGAATCAAAACACATCGTTTTTTAGAGCAAATACCAGAAAATGTTATACAATTTGCTGACGAGCACCAATTTCCGATTATGCAAATTCCACTGGAGAAATCGCTAGGGGAAATCGTAAACGCAACTTTGCATTATATGTTGAATGAACGGACAACCGATTTAATGACTGCTTTTGAAACCCACCGGAAATTCACTCAGCATATTTTAAAAGGAAAAGGGATTAAAAGATTGCTTGATGATTTATCTAACATGATTGGACAAAGGGTTATTTTGCTTGATCAGCATTTTCAAACACATGCATCCTCCCATTCCAAACATCCAATAAGTGAGTTTGTCATGAACTTATATGCGGAGGACTTTCGTTTGTTTTTAAATAGCACTGCCTGCACATGTTTTTCATCCAGGTATACAGAGGAAGTCTTTTGTGCCTTTCCAATTCATACCCCTATCGGGAAACCGGCATTTCTGATTGCGTTGGGAAGCCTGCCTATCCATGACAAAAACTTGCTGCTGACAATTGAACAGGCTACAAATGTACTTTCCTTTGAGCTGATGCGTGAAAATACGGAGAGACAATATGCAAGAAGAGCTCGTAATGAATTCTTTTTGAATATGGTGGAAGGAAGAATTACTTCAAAAGAGGAAATTGCCAGCAGAGCAAAAGAATTTTCCTTACAAAACGAACAGCCCTGTCTCATGTTTCTTGGCAAGGTTGATCAAGATGATGTACATAAAACATTTACTCAGCACCAGCTTGAAACAGACTATTTGTATGAATTTCTGGAAACAGAAATTACGAAGGCACCTTTTATGGCACAACTGTTTGTGAAAGGCGATCATTGCATCCTTATTATGGAGGCTGGCGATTCCAATGTAGAATTCCGTTCACAGGCAATCTCTTACTTAAAAAGACTGCAAGCAAATATCGCCAATATTTTCAAGAAAACAATGTCCTTTGGAATAAGTAATATAAGTCATCAGTTAATCAATATGCCTAATGCTTATAAAGAAGCTTTAAGTGCTTATCATACTGGACTGCTTTCAGCAAAAGCACAATTCATCCAAATCCATCGTCCTAAGGATGTTTCAGAAATGCTCCGCATTATTCCAGGAAAGGATCTGCAGGAATTTTGTGATCATATTTTCCAAGGATTGTCGAGCAAGCAGCAAGAAGAGGATGAACAAATTCTGCTTCATACATTATCCGTATATTTAGAAACACATTGCCAAATTTCCGAGACTGCCAAAAGATTATTTGTTCATCGTAATACAGTTATTTACCGCTTGGAAAAATGCGAGGAGCTTTTAGGAAGAAGCTTGAAGGATGCTGACACAACCTTCCATTTAAGGCTTGCTTTTCGGATAAAATCAATATTGCATACACAAAAGCCAGCAGCAGGCGCAAAGTAAACTATATTTTCTAAATATTTTGTACATTATAACTAATGACTTCTTTTTCTCCACTCTTTAATATGTTATTAAACCTAACTCGATATGTTAGATTAATTAACATTAAGGATGAGAGAGTGATAATGATGACAAAAACAAAGCAAAACAATGGGAAAATCTTTTCCTTAGGCCTCCAGCATGTGCTGGCAATGTATGCAGGTGCGATTCTTGTGCCATTACTTGTTGGCAGAGCGTTAGAGCTGACAGCAGAACAGCTCTCCTATTTAGTCGCAATCGACTTGCTCACATGTGGAATTGCGACATTATTGCAAGCCTGGAAAAACAAGTATTTAGGAATCGGATTGCCTGTAGTGTTAGGCAGCTCCTTCGTTGCCGTCACTCCGATGATTTCAATCGGAACAAATTACGGCATTACGGCCATTTATGGGGCCATCATCGTTACAGGCTTGTTCATCATCTTATGTGCGCCGCTCTTTAGTAAAATTGCAAGATTGTTCCCTCCTGTTGTCATTGGCACAGTTGTGACAATTATCGGCTTATCACTAATACCATCCGGAATTAAAAATATGGGAGGCGGTGTAACAAGTCCCGATTTTGGTTCAATTGATAATCTCACCTTATCCTTTGGTGTTTTGCTTTTCATCTTAGTTCTAAGTCGCTTCTCCAAAGGATTTATTCAATCATTATCTGTCTTGGCTGGCATTATCGCAGGGACCGCTGTAGCTACATTAATGGGCAAGGTCGACTTCTCTCCAGTAGCCGAAGCAAGCTGGTTCCGTTTGCCAAGTGTTTTCTATTTTGGGACACCTACCTTTGAAATTGGTCCGATTTTGACGATGCTAGTTGTAGGAATTGTTATTGTAATTGAGTCAACAGGTGTCTTCTTTGCACTAAGTAAAATTTGCGAAAAGCCGCTGTCAGATAAAGACTTGACTCGAGGCTACCGGGCAGAAGGCGTTGCCATCACACTTGGTGGAATCCTCAATGCCTTCCCTTATAACACCTTCGCCCAGAACGTTGGTCTTGTCCAGCTTTCAAAGGTAAAAACAAAAAATGTAGTGGTAGCAGCCGGCGGTATTTTAGTGTTTTTAGGATTGATTCCTAAAATAGCTGCATTTGCAACCATCATACCAACACCAGTTCTTGGCGGAGCCACTGTCGTCATGTTCGGAATGGTCGTAGCATCAGGAATTAAGATGCTCAGCACAGTTGATTTCAGCAAACAGGCAAATCTGCTTATCATGGCGTGCTCCGTTTCTATTGGCCTAGGCGCAACTGCTGTTCCTGATTTATTCGCACAGCTTCCTTCAGCTCTTCGCATCATTGTCAGTGATGGCATTATTTCTGGAAGTCTTGTTACCATTCTGTTAAATCTGCTTTTCAGTATCAAGCCTAAGAGAGAGAAAGCCACACAAAAGATTACTCCTACACTAGAACAATCATCCTAATAAAGAAGGGCTGCAGCACATGCTGCAGCCCTTCACTAATTTAAAGCTTAACCGCCAATGCTTGTCAGCTCGGCAGTCTTGTCTTGTACCTGCTGTGGATCAACTGTAATTCTTGCAACATTCGTCTCCATTGCAGCCTTCGCAACTGCCGCTGCTACCGCCGGGGCAACACGTGGGTCAAATGGGCTTGGAATAACATAATCCGGATTTAACTCAGACTCCATAATCAAGTCAGCAATTGCGCCAACTGCTGCTTGCTTCATTTCTTCATTAATATCTGTTGCACGTACATCAAGTGCTCCACGGAAGATTCCTGGGAATGCAAGAACATTATTCACTTGGTTCGGGAAATCAGATCTTCCTGTTCCAACAACTGCAGCTCCAGCAGACTTCGCTTCATCTGGTGTAATTTCAGGCACTGGATTTGCCATTGCAAAGATGATAGCATCTTTACTCATCGTTGCAACCATTTCACTTGTTAGGGCACCGGCAACAGAAACTCCGATAAACACATCTGCATCTTTAATGACATCAGCTAAAGAGCCAGCTTCTTTGTTTACATTTGTATATGCGGCCACAGATTCCTTCACTTTATTCATGCCTTCAGGTCGTCCTGCATAAATGGCTCCCTTTGTGTCGCACATAATCATGTTTGTCACACCATAAGAATATAGAAGCTTTGTGATGGCAATTCCAGCAGCACCTGCACCATTTAAAACAACCTTAATATCCTTCCACTCTTTATTAACGATTTTCAAAGCATTTAACAGCCCTGCAACCGTTACGATTGCTGTTCCATGCTGATCATCGTGAAATACTGGAATATCTAATTGCTGCTTAAGACGCTCTTCAATTTCAAAGCACTGTGGTGCTGCTATATCCTCTAGATTGATTCCTCCAAAACCAGAAGCTAACAATTTTACTGTTTCCACAACCTTATCTGGGTCTGTAGTGTCCAATGCGATTGGAAATGCATCTACTCCTGCAAAGCTTTTGAATAGAATGGCTTTCCCTTCCATAACAGGCAAAGAAGCAGCTGCACCAATATTACCTAAACCAAGAACAGCAGTACCATTCGTTACAACACCAACCATATTGCCTTTCATTGTATAGTCATAAACTGTTTCCGGCTCCTCATGAATTACCTTACAAGGCTCAGCAACACCAGGTGAATAAGCAAGACTTAAATCCTTTGCATTCTTCACTTCTACCTTTGCATTTACTTCTAATTTGCCTTGCTTTTCCTGATGCATTTTTAAAGCATCTTCTCGTAATGACATATTTTCTCTCCCTTTCGCTTATCAAATCATAAGCAGATAAAGCTAAATACCACTTACTTCTGATAATTTTTCATTTTATAAATATCTCATGTAACGATGATATAACTTACAAAATGAAATGGAAACTTTAATAAAGTAAAAAAAATGGCGATATTGTGAGGATTTTATGAACAAATAAAAACAGTATAAAAAAACCTCTAACAAAGTTAAAGGTTTTAGCTGTAAAGCTCTTTTTCACTTGTTCGCTAAATTAGCTTCTCCTATTTATAGCTTATTCTAGCTTGTCAAGGAGGATTGCCTGTTTATCCCCATTTATCGTAATTACATCCTTGACCATATCGATAAACAAACCATTTTCGACAACACCAGTGATGTTGTTTAAATCCTTTTCCAGTTGTTTAGGATTTGCTATGACATCAAATGTGCAATCAATAATATAATTACCATTGTCAGTTATATATGGAGTATCCCCTTTCATTCTTAACACTGTTTGACAACCAAAACGTTGAATATAGCTCTCCGTTTTCCTTACTCCAAATGGGACTACTTCAACCGGTAATGGGAAACTGCCAAGCTTCTGAACGACCTTCTTAGAATCAGCCACAACGACGAACTTATTGGAAGCCCTTGCAATTATTTTCTCCCTCAACAGCGCTCCGCCGCCGCCTTTAATGGCATAAAAGTGATGATCTATCTCATCTGCACCATCAATCGCTACATCAATGGACTCGACCTTATCTAGCGTTAACAGTGGGATGCCTTGCTCTTCAGCAAGCTTTTCTGTTTGAACAGACGTTGCTACACCTTGGACTTTCATCCCTTCCTTTATCATTTCACCTATTTTTACTATTGTATAGTACACTGTTGACCCTGTCCCTAACCCAACAACCATCCCGTCTTTCACATAATCGACTGCCGCCTTTTCTCCTACTGCAGCTTTTTCATTCATTGTTTTCACCTCATTAGTTGGTAAAAATGCTTGTCTTCATCGTAATACAAAAAAAGAGGAATTTCCATTAACTCCTCTTTTTTTCACTATATTATCGCATAAATATGAAATCTTCTGAAACATACATAAGGGGTTATTCGTATACTTATTAATAAGAAATGAATTTAAGGAGGATAACCATGACAGGACTAGTTGCAGTAATAATGATATTTGCCATACCTATTATCGCAATCATATCAGAACATTCCAAAGATAAGCTGAAACTAAAGCGTAAGATGCTTCAAGATGAAATCGCACTGGAAAAATTAAAGCATGAAAATTTTCTCTTGGAGACAAATAAAATGAAGCTGGAAGTTGAAAAATTAGAAATTGAAAACCAAAAGTTTGACGTAAAGTAAAAATGAGCTGCTATTTTTCTCGTTAGATAAATAGCAGCAGGCTTACTGCCATAATAGCCATTCCAGTTATTAGCCCGTAAATGGACAAGTGACCTTCATCGTATCTTTTTGCTGCAGGTAATAGTTCATCTAAAGAAATGAACACCATAATTCCGGCAACAGCAGCAAAGATTAAACCAAATATCAAATCATTCAAAAATGGCATTAAAATAAGGAAAGCAACTACAGCACCAACCGGCTCTGCCAAACCAGATAAAAAGGACAGCTTGAATGCTTTCTTTTTATCACCTGTCGCAAAATAAACTGGTACAGATACAGCAATTCCTTCTGGAATATTGTGAATGGCAATGGCAACCGTAATGGCAATTCCAAGTGCAGGATCCTGCAACGCAGCAGTAAATGTGGCAATCCCCTCTGGAAAGTTATGAATAGCGATTGCAAGCGCTGTGAATGTTCCCATTTTCAGAAGGGCTGGGTCTGCAACCTTGTTAGTTGTAGATAAATCCTCCACCTTCTTTAACTCATGCGGGTTCCCCTGTTCAGGAACATATTTATCAATTAATGCAATCAACAAAATACCTCCGAAAAAGCCTGCCACAGTAAGCCAATTTCCCTGTTGAACCCCTAAATATCCTACAAGCGAATCCTTAGCTTTAACAAAAATTTCAATCATTGACACATAAATCATTACACCTGCAGAAAATCCGAGCATCCAAGATAAAAACTTCGTATTTGTCGTGGATGTGAAAAACGCAAGTATGCTCCCAATCCCAGTTGCAAGGCCCGCAAGTAAGGTTAAACCAAATGCTAGCAACAAATTCTCCGGCATCATCATACCCCTTTTTTATTTTTTGAGTTTTCTAATCAATTCATATAACCAATGTTTTTTTCCTAATTTAAAAAAGTTTCCCTTAGGAAAGATTTTAAATGTATATCAACAATACGTCAATTATATATATGCTTTTATTAGGCAAATGTTCTCTACATTTACAAATAAGGACATGTAAATATCTAAAATACTTTTTTTCAAGCATTAGAATCCTTTCTTAATAGGTATAAATATATCTCCAAACTACATCAAAGCGTTTGGCAAATAGTACCACTTTAAACATACCTTTATACTGTAGGAATAACCTAATATTTCGTATATAATGAGACAAAATACCTAACATTCATATTAATATACGCGAAATAAAGGATGAACACCGTTGAAAAATACCTACAAAATCAGACTTGGCATAGCATTTATTATTATTTATATATTATTCTATTACTCTGTTTTACTATTCGGACCAGAAAGCCATATTTCTGTAATCAGCAGCAATTTATTATCCGTTGCTGGTGCTTTCATTTCCTCTACTGTCTTATTTTATTCCTATAGAAAAAGTGTCACTTCTGATAAGGTAATTTGGTTTTGGTTTGCTGCTGGAACGTTTACCTACTTTATTGGCGATCTAATTTGGATGTATCAGGAAAGTATTCTGCACCGCACTATTCCCTTCCCTGGTGACAGCGACATTTTTTATGTACTGCAAATTTTCTTTTACTTAATTGGGTTGATTCGTTACTTCAGCAGGCTGAGAAATGCGCTCCGCAGTGTTCAGCTTGTATTTGAAATGATGATTATTATGATCGCTGCATTCAGCTTAAGCTACTATTTTATTATTGAACCCTTATTAAATAATAACGAATTTTCAGGTGTATTTTTGACGATAGCAATCGGGTATCCTTTAGGTGACCTTGCTTTATTGACAGGAGCATTACTTATTCTGTTTTCCATTAAGGGATTACCATTTCGTTCAAGCTTGTCGGTAATCATAGTCGGCTTATTTGTGCAAATAGTCTCAGATACAGGATATATGTACTTACTTTTTGGAACATATTACAATTTGGAAAGTTTTTTTGACCCTTTATTCACGTTATCCTTGCTGATAGTCTCGTTATCTAGCATGATGTCGAAGGATTGTCCGATTGCTGACAATAACGAAGAAGCTAAATACGAATCGTTCAAGCTTTATATTCCTTACGCTGCGTTCTTAATTTTAATAGGTACTTCCATTTGGTTGAATCATCATAATTATGTTTTAGCAATTGGCAGCATAATATCAGTTCTATTAATTATAGCAAGACAAATTATCATCCTAAGAAGATATAAAAGGCTTCTTAAAACGGCAGCTGCTGATAAACAAAAGTTTATGTCCTTGTTTAAGTATCATCCAGATGCTGCAATGACACTTGACTTAGAGGGAACGATTATTGAAATTAATGATGCTTTTGTCAGGATTGCGTATGAGCCAGTTCAATCCTTTTTAGGTGCTTCCTTCTTTCATATATTTCCGGCGAAAAGAAAGGTTGTGGAGAGGTCCTTTCTAGCTGCCCTTCAAGGACAACACCAAAGCTTTGAGGTGGATTATCTTGATACTGCTGGAAATAGGTATTATTATTCAGTTACCTTCATTCCGATTTATATAAATAAGAATGTTGCCGGGGTATTTGTCATTTCCAAAGACATTACAAATACAATCGCAAACACGGAAAGAATACAGTATTTGGCTTATCATGATTCATTGACAGGGTTGGCAAACAGAGCATATTTTGAAGAAACACTTAAGCAGAAGCTGGTAGCATCAAACCGAGGCGACATCGCTGTCATTTTTATTGACTTTGACAGATTTAAAGTAATTAATGACTCTTTAGGACATGACGCTGGTGATGAACTGCTAGTGTCTATCGCAGCAAGACTTTCTTCTGTAATCCGCCGTGGTGATGTTCTTGCCAGATTAGGAGGAGATGAATTCGTCATCCTCTTATTGGATATTCAAACAAAGGATGAGATTATCGAAATCCTTGAGCGGATGATGAAAGTATTGGCACCTTCCTACTTTATAAAAAACAATTATGTTATGACAACACCAAGCATGGGTGTTTCATTATCGGAAAAAAAGGAAAAAAGTGCGGTTATAATGATGAAGCAAGCCGATATTGCCATGTATTACTCAAAGAAAAATGGTAAGAACCAATATAATTTTTATCAGAACGGAATGGAGGGAGTTTCGGAGAATCACTTAAGAATGGAACAGGACTTGCATCATGCCATTGTAAATAATGAATTTAAACTGTATTACCAGCCGCAAGTGGATACGCTGAAAGGACATATGTACGGAGTAGAGGCATTGATAAGATGGCAGCATCCGAAGCTGGGAATGCTGACTCCCTTCCATTTTATTGATATAGCAGAAGAAACAAACTTAATTATTCCTATTGGGGAATGGATTGTAAGGGAAGCCTGCAGACAAGGAAAAGAATGGCATGACAGTGGTTTAATGCTGCAGGTTTCTATTAACATCTCACCTAAACAATTTCAATCAAACCAGCTAGTCGATCTAATCGCTGATGCACTGGAGGAATCTGGTTTTGACCCGAGCTGTCTAATCATTGAAATTACAGAGGCAATTGCTATGAGCCAAATTGAAAAAACGGTAGATACAATGTACAGGCTAAAAAAACTAGGTGTTAGAATCTCCATTGACGATTTTGGAACAGGTCATTCCTCCTTATCCTATTTAACAGAGCTACCGATCGACGCATTAAAAATCCCAAGGGAATTTGTGCAAAATCTTGGAACTGAAACGAATAATGCCATCGTTCATACCATTATTACACTAGCAAACAATCTGAATCTTAAGCTTGTAGCTGAGGGTGTGGAACATCTAGAACAGCTGCAGCTTCTGCAAGAAATGGGATGCTCTTATATTCAAGGCTACTTGTTCTCAAGACCCATCCTAAAAGAAGATGTGCAATTGTTTACATTAGATAAACAACCTCTCTCATAATAAAAAGGAGAATCCACCAATACAGGTGAATTCTCCTTTTTAATGGGCTAGCTGCTTTGCTGATAAAGCTGGATTGGCTGCCTTTTCTTTTTGAGTTGCCAGTCTGATGATAGTTATCACAAATGTCACTAGAAGCAGAAGCACTAGGTGAACAGCAAATACTGATACTGATTCGCCTGTATAAATCAGCTTCGTAAATCCTTGGACTCCGTTAGAAGCTGGAAGGAATGCACCGAAATGCTGATAAAATGGTGCAAGCATATTAGCAGGAATAATGTTCCCTGCTGTCATTAACTGCAACGGCACCATTGCCACATTAAACAGCGGTCCAGCATTGCCAAACAAGCTAAAGCTCATTTGTGTAAAGCTAATGCATGCTGCTGTTACTAACACATGGAACAGCCATAGCTTCCAGAAGGATGCCGAGACGTCCTGAAAAGCCACTGTTAGACTGATAATAATAGTAGGAACAACGAGTGCTACGATTAACAGAAGCATTTGTCTGCTCCAGAATATCTGCCATTTAGAATGACCCTTCTTCATTATTTGACCAACTAAGTTAAATTGGATATTCATTGTCATAACGGCAATATACGTAATGAAGCCAAGAATCATCGGCAGCATAGATGCCGCAAAATTATGAAGCTCATTTGTTTTTACAATATCTGCTTTAACACCACTATGTGCTCCTAAGTTTGCACTAATTTCTGCTGCGGCTTTTTCCATCATTGACACAGCTACTTGCGAATTTGCCTCGTTCACATAGAAAGTCAATTCTCCACTGCCATCTGTCATTGTATTAGCAAATTTTTCTGGAATGACAATAAGCATTGCATATTTCCCTTTATCTAGCTGCTCTTTCGCTTTTTCATATTCAGAAACAGCGACTACATGGAACGGACTGTTTTTTGCTATTTGCTCTGCAATTACCTTGCTAGCAGCTCCATCTTCGTTGACAATACCAACATTCAGCTGATCAAGTCTTTCTGTCGCATTATTATAACCTGTCATCCACACAATCATAAAAAACACAGGTACAAAAATCGCAAATACTAATCCAATCTTTGTCTGTGGAATTTTCATCATATTTTTAAAGCCTTGTAAAATCTTCATTCCTACTCCCCTTTACTTCTGTTCACAAAAATAGTTGCACATGCATGTATATGTTTAAAAAAAATTAGGAAAGATTGTCATACATTTTATTTAATGTTGATATAAAGCTCTCTATTTCAGTGTCCTCTAAGCCTTCATACACTCGATTTTCAAGTATTTCGAGCTCTGGCCAAATTTGTGTATGCAAATCAAGTCCTTTACTAGTGATATTCAATTGGACTGCTCTTCTGTCAGATGGATCTACTGAGCGGCTAACAAGTTCCTTTTTTATAAGCTTATCGAGAATCTTTCCGACTGTTGTCTGATCTCTTTCTGTTAATTCTGCAAGCCTTTTTTGAGAAACGCCATTTGTCTTACTCAGTTCACTCAGTACGGAAAACTGTTCTGGTGTCAGCCCGAAGCTGCTCATCTGTCTTGTAGCTGCCCTTTTAAAGGCTAAGTAAGTCCGTGAAAGTATCAAGCCTAATTCTTTATTATTCATATACTTATTTGACATATAGTATCCTTTCCGGAAAAATAGTTGCACTACATATAATTGCACATGCATGTAATTTTATGATAAAAGGAGCTTCCATGTCAATTATTTTTTATGTAAACATCATTTTAATAGTAAAAAAGGGATGAAACAATACTAAGTATAACCTGTCTAAACACGAGTAATAATTAAAATAATACATCTAACTTTAATGGGCTTGGGACTTTTAAATAAATGTGGTTTTAAAAGTGGTTCGTTTCATTGCGCTGCGCCCACTCGCTTACCGCGGGGAGGAAGATGCCACCTCATCTTCGCCTGCGGGGTCTCATCCTTTCCTCTTTTTCCCTTAGGAGTCGAGTGACCTCCGCTCCATTCCACTAAAGTTCTACCTATTGTAATTAAGTTGATAAAAAAAACGAACTATCATTCAACAAAGTAGAATAGTTCGTTTTTTTCAATCGATGTTACCTATTTATGTCCAAGCCTCTTAAATAATATGTTATTTTCCAGGGATTTCGCAGTTATCGTCTGTGCAAGCGGCGGCTGTGTTTCCTCCTGAAAGGTCTTGCAGCTTAGGGGCATTCCCTTCCTCTTCCCATACTTGCTGAAGTGCACGTCTGAAGGTTTCTGTCGGCTGTGCTCCTGAGATAGAATATTTCTGATTAATAACAAAAAACGGTACTCCAGTAACTCCCATTTGCTGAGCTAGCGCTTCATCAATTCTGACATCATTTGCATATTTTGTGGAGTCATTCAAAACAGCTAAAGTTTCTTCTTTTTCAATTCCAGCAGTTTGAGCGATTTCTACTAATACATCATGATCACTTATTAGCTTCGATTCTGTAAAGTAAGAAGCTAATAGCTTTTCCGTCATTTCCTTTTCTTTGCCAACAGTAGCAGCAAACTTCGCTAAACGATGTGCATCAAACGTATTTGTTGGTTTCATTTCATCAAAGTTAAATGTTAAGCCAACCTCGGCTGCTTGGCTTCCAATACCTTCATTTGCTCTCTTCGCTTCCTCGATGCTCATGCCATATTTTTTTGCCAAAGCTTCATTTATTCCTGTGCCAGAATATGTTTGTGCATTTGGGTCCAGCTCAAAGCTTTTGAACTCCACCTCAACCTGGTCTTTACCAGGGAATTGAGCAATTGCCTCCTCTAAGCGGCGTTTTCCTATATAACAAAATGGGCATACAAAATCTGACCATACTTCTATTTTCATTATTGCTACCTCTTTTCATCAAGTACTTACTATAGACTTATATCTTTCCTAGTCTCTCTTTACCATTATAAAATAATCAACTTAAATAAAAAATTAATACGCTCAAGCCCTACTCGATAAATAGAAAAGGAGCATCTTAAAAAGATGCTCCTTAGCTTTATTTCGCTTTTGTAAGATTATTTGCCTTCAAAACTTCCTTCTGCATTTTCCCTTTAGCTGTTACATAGTTATTTTTAAACCATGCAACCGCAGCAGATATTACCGTAAAGGCATTTGTTAAAATGTTTGTCCATTCCTCGCTTGTACCTGGGATTTCATATAGCCCAACAGATACTAAAACTTGGTTAACCAATGCAATTGCCAACACTAATGTACGGATAAGTGTGCCTCTATCCATAGATCAATCACTCCTTGTCCTTTTTTTGCACTGTCACCATATACTATGACAGCTCGTACCAATTCGGTAACGGCTTTTGCATTAGGAAAGGAGTGAGATATAGCTGTCTTCAACTACTCACTTACTTCTTAAAATCTCCTTAGGATTCTAAAATTGATTAACTATTTAAGTTTCCAAGCCATGTTAAAAGTATAGTGACTTCAACTGTATCCTATATACATTAAAGTATAGAAAAGATAAGAAAATAAAATAGCGCCTGTTATCGTATGCTTTGTAGTTTCTTCCTTGTTGACTATCTTTTTTACAATGGAAACACATATCGAAAATAAAACTAATGCCGCTATTGGTGGCAAATAATAAAACAGCACAACGTTCATTATCATAACTTCTCTCCTATCTGTAAACACTTCTAAGATTACATATATTACCATTATACTAAACTATTTTTAATATCGGAGCATTTTTTTGTTCCCTTTACTTTTCGGTTGAAATTCTCACACATAGAAAAAAGAGCTTGCCTCATTCAAGCAAGCTCTTTCTTTTATACTGCCGCATCATCCCTAGCCTTATCATCCTGAATCATCAGAATACCAAGCTTATGATAGTCACCTTCGTACAGGGCCCGTTGTGCAAATCGGACCTCTCCATTTATATCGAGAACTTCTATCTTGCAATGTGCAGAGTTTTTTTGCAGTGCTCTGTATAACTGAATTTCATCATGCACAGAAATACTGTTTACTTTTGTGATGACTTCCCCTACCTTAAGGTCCATCTTATCTGCTGGGGATTCAGGTACGACACCTAAAATCATAATACCGTTATTTTTCTTCGTGAAATAAAAGGCTTTATTTTTTTCCTTCGCTTTTTGGCTAGCTGTAATCCATTCGCGGCAAATGATTGCAACAAGAATGCTGCCAATTGCTGCTAGCGGGATAAAATACGCTGCAGCTGCACTGAACGCAATAAGTATTCCAAGCCAGAAGACCTTTCTGCCAACTGCTTTTATTGCAGGTGTTGGATGCATTCCCTGTACGGCTTGTCTAAATCCAAGCAAAAATGGCACAAAGATAAAGGAATATGTTTCATCACCAACAGTAAATGCAGGCCAGCCTTCGATCGGAATCGAGAGAATACCCTTTGGCAGGAACAAAAACATTGGCACAAGCCAGACTCTTTCTGACAAATGTATGCCGATTGATTGGCCTCTGCTGCTTTTTTTCAAGCGAGGAGATGTTCCTTTACTGCCATTCTTCTCCATCAGCAAGCCTTCTGCTGCAAGCAGCAAGCCTAATACTGCAACAGCTGTCGGGAAAATATATGTATCTTCACCTATAGCCCCTTTGGAAAACAGGAAAAAATCCCAGCCCATATAAAGGGAAGCCATTGTTGCCAATAACCCTAAACCAAGTGTATAAGCAGGAGAAAGCAAGCGTGTTTTTCCAAGTAACCCAAGCAGGATTGTAAATGCTCCTGTATAAATAATCAATTCCATCGGTACAACAAGAACGAGTCCAATTGAAAGGACGGACATGCACAGTCCTATAATAATTCCCATTGGCAGGAGCTGCCGCAGCTCATAAAAGGCATTTTTCGCCCTAATGGTAAATTCCTTTCTTTCCATCTTCACCCTCGAAACACCCAAGTAGGCAGCTAAAAGAAAGGAAACATAAAACAAAGGATGAAGGAACAGCTTTCCAAATCCCTTTAAAAATTCAAACAGCCAATCTTGCCACATGAAGAGTCCCACCTTTTTTAAAAACTAGTTATTCCTATTTGAACAAGAATGTGATATTCCTCATTATATAAATCTATTATATTCTACTAGCAAAGTAATAGAAAGACCAGGAAGGATAATTAGTGTAGAATCCAAGAAAAAAAACCTGCCAAAATGGCAGGCTTTTTCGAATTATTTTGTTGCTTCTATAACCGCTTTTACTTTTGCTGATATGTTCTCAACTGTAAAGCCGTATTCTTGGAAAAGCTTGTCGGCTGGAGCAGATGCACCAAAATGGTCTATCGTAATATGCTCCCCTTTAGAACCGATGTACTCTCTCCATCCAAGTGAAGCACCTGCCTCAATTGCCACACGTGCTTGAATACCTTCTGGAAGCACACTTTCTTTATATTCCTTTGATTGTTTTTCGAACAAATCCCAGCTTGGCATGCTGACGACACTTACATTAACGCCTTCTTGTGCAAGCGCTGCTTGTGCTTTCATTGCAAGAGAAACCTCTGAACCGCTGGCAAGCAGCAAGCCCTGTGCCTCACCTTTTGCTGCTGAAACTGTATATGCCCCTTTGCTTACACCTTCATATGCCGCTGACTTTGACAAGTCTAATGTTGGTAAGTTTTGGCGAGTAAGTACTAAAGCAGTCGGAGTATCCTTGCTTTCCAAGGCAATTTGCCATGCGGCTGCTGTTTCCTTCGCATCAGCAGGACGGATGACTGAAAGGCCTGGCATTGCACGCAAGGAAGCAAGCTGCTCAACTGGCTCATGTGTCGGACCATCCTCTCCTACAGCAATACTGTCATGTGTGAAGACATATGTTACAGGCAGCTTCATCAATGCTGCAAGACGAATTGCTGGACGAAGATAGTCAGAGAAAACAAAGAATGTTGCTCCGAATACTTTCACTCCACCATGCAATGCCATACCGTTGATAGCTGCACCCATTGCAAATTCACGAACACCGAACCAAATATTCTTCGCAGCATAGCTGTCGATTGCAAAATTCTTTTCACCAGCAATCAACGTTTTATTAGAGCCTGCCAAGTCAGCTGAACCGCCCATAAATGCGGGAATTGCTTTTGCAGCAGCTTGAATGCTTTTGCCAGAGGAATCTCTTGTTGCCATAGAGCTCCCCGCTTCAAAATCAGGCAGGCTTTCTTGTAGATTTGCAGGAACCTCACCCTTCACAGCTGTTTCAAACTGCTCGGCAAGCTCTGGATATGCAGATTTATATTTGTCATACATTTCATTCCAATTATTTTCCTTTACTTGACCTTCTCCAGCTAAGCCGGCATAATGCTCAGCAACCTCTGCTGGCACATGGAAGGCTTCTTCATAATCCCAGCTGTATGCAGCTTTTGCAAGCAATGTTTCGTCCGCTCCAAGCGGCGCACCATGGGATGCTGATTTACCGCCTTTATTCGGAGAACCGTAGCCGATGACTGTTTTAACTTCAATCAGTGTTGGCACATCTGATTTTTTCGCTTGAGAGATTGCTTTCTGAATTGCAGTAATATCAGTGCCATCCTCGACACGAAGGACCTCCCACCCGTAAGCTTCAAAACGTTCTTGCACACTTTCAGAGAAGGAAAGATGTAGGTCACCATCAAGTGAAATATCATTTGAATCATAAAGGACAACCAATCTTCCCAGCTTAAGATGTGCTGCAAGAGAAGCTGCTTCTGCAGAAACACCCTCCATTAAATCACCATCTCCACAGATGCTGTATGTATAATGGTCAACTACTTGATAGCCTTCTTTATTGTAAGTTTCAGCAAGATGCCTTTCTGCCATTGCCATTCCTACCGCCATAGCAACCCCTTGTCCAAGTGGACCTGTAGTTGCTTCCACTCCAGGAGTATGGCCGAATTCCGGATGTCCAGGAGTTTTGCTGCCCCATTGACGGAAGTTCTTCAAATCATCAATGCTCACACCATAATTAAACAAGTGCAGCAGACTGTACAACAGCATAGAACCGTGTCCTGCAGACAGCACAAAACGGTCTCTGTTAAACCAATTTGGGTTTGCTGGATTATGATTCATTTCCTTTGCCCATAATGCATATGCCATCGGTGCTGCACCCATTGGCATTCCTGGGTGACCTGAATTGGATTTTTCGACAGCATCAATAGATAGTGTTCTGATTGTATTGATTGCCATTTGCTCAATATTCGTCTTCGTCATTTCACTCATCATTTCCCGCCCTTTATGGATTGTCGTTATTTATTCAAAAATGTAATTCCATCTGTGCGAACAGCCACTTGGCCTGTTTCCTGCTCATTCTGCACCCATGATAATATCTCTACTGCCAGTCCATTGGCAATGATTCGGTCTGCAGAAGTTGGATTTGTTCCCATGCAGAGTGCTTCATCAATTTCTGTGTATTTAAAGTCCACATTCAACTGGTCGACCACTTTTTCTTGAGCCTCATTTGCTGAAGCCTTGCTATAAACAATAACGGAGGACGTGTTCCACTCTGTAAAGCTGTTTTCAATTCGTTCTCTTAAAGAAAGTATTTCCTCTTCACTAGCTGCCTGTGTAAAATAATGACCATCTCCTGCAATAGAGATATCCTTCAGCATTTTTGTGGAGGGGCTTCCATCTATAGAAAAACCGAATAACCGCGGTTTATCATACTTCAACGAATTAATCGTATCTTTGACTCTTAAAATATTATCAACAATGCTGTTAACAGCAGTATCATATCCTAAAGAAGAATCAGAACCTTCCATATCGTTATATATTGATACTGGCACAAACAAAGAACGAACAGAAGAACGGCCAGCAAGATGCGTTTCCCATTTTTCCTTTGCCTCTTTATTTCCGATAACAACAGCAGCGTCCACTGCCGAGAAAATTTCTTCCCATTTATTATCTTCAGGATATGCAGACATCATCAGCATAGATTGGCTTAAATAAGGAGCGTCGCTGTTAATGTTCAACTCTCTATACGTTGCTGTACCTGTATCCTTTTCTATCTCCATTCCTACCAATTCGTGCTTAGAAGCCAAATGAAGCTGCATTTTATACACTATTTGTTTGACCCCTGCAGGCAAACTCCCAAAGACAATTACTCCCACTTTCAAAGCATTTTACCCCCTAAATTTTTGCATGCGTTTTTACTTTCGTATAATGGTATTATATAGGATTATGAGAACAATGGAAAAAAACTTGTCTTTTAGAGGATTATTTTTAGCAGATTTTTCAGATATCTCCCTTAGTCAGCACAGCTCTGCTTCCAAATTACTGATAGCGTTTACCCTTTGGGCATGCCTGCCTCCTAGAAATTCAGCATTCAGCCATGTATCCACAATAGCTAAGGCTAATCCCTCTCCAGTTACACGCTCCCCTAAACAAAGAATATTGCTGTCATTATGCTCCCTTGTAGCTTTAGCAGTAAACACATCCCCAACTGCAGCAGCACGAATCCCATTTAATTTATTTGCGGCAATGCTCATGCCAATCCCTGTTCCACAACAAAGAATGCCTAATTTTGCTTCACCAGCATTAACAGCATCTCCCACCTTCTTAGCATACCCTGGAAAATCGACACTCTCTGTGCCCGTACACCCGAAATCAAGGACCTCAAGGCCCTTCTCTGCTAAATATGCTTTTACTGCTTCTTTCAAACGAAAGCCGCCATGATCACTTGCAATTGCCAGCTTCAATTCCCTATCCCCTTCCTAACTATTTTAGAACTTTTCATGAAATTTATTTTGACACGTACATTTTACCATATATTCGTACGTACATGTATAGAGAAAATAGTTTTTTTTTTATAAAATGTATTATTAATATAACAATGGTACGTACATGTAATGCGATAATTAAAATAAGGTCAGACCTTTCAGCAAAATAGATGTTAGTTTATTTAAGAAATATTTCAAAAAGCTTCGCCTATTGTTTATCTAAGAAGTCCACTCTCCCCTTGAAATGGAAACTAATGAAGTTTTGTTTTGTGAGGCTTTTATAAAACAACTCCCCTTCAACATAGATAAAAAAGCCTGATCCATTTGGATTCAGGCCTTTATCATAAGTATTAAAAATCAAAATTATCCGGATCTGGACCAACACGCAGGTCTTCATTCAAGCCTGCAATTTGCTCCATTTCTTCTGTAGTTAAGGAGAAATCAAACACATCTGCATTTTCGATGATACGATGCTCTTTAATAGATTTAGGAATAGTAATGACTCCATTTTGTAAATCCCAGCGAATGATAACTTGTGCAACAGATTTATTATATTTTGCAGCAATTGTCATTAACAGGCTATTATCTAAAAGCTTGCCTTGCATTAACGGCGACCACGCTTCAACTTGGATGCCGTGCTGCTGGCAAAAAGATCTTAATTCTACTTGTGTTAGCTTTGGATGGAACTCGACTTGGTTAATCATTGGTTTCATTTCCGCATCCTTCATTAACTCCTCCAAATGATGAATTTGGAAGTTGCTTACACCGATTGCCTTTACCTTTCCATTCTTATAAAGTGTTTCTAGCGCTCTCCAAGCCTCTTTATATTTATTAGCTTTTGGCCAGTGGATTAAATAAAGATCCAAATAATCCAATCCTAGCTTTTCTAAGCTAGTTTCAAACGCAGCAAGTGTTTTTTCATAGCCTAAATCTTCATTCCAAACTTTAGACGTGATGAAAAGCTCTTCGCGACTGATACCAGCTTCCGCAAGTCCTTCCTTGATGCCTTGCCCAACACCTGTTTCATTTTGATAAATAGCCGCCGTATCAATACTGCGATATCCATTTTTTATCGCTGTGCGAACAGACTCAACAACAGTGGAACCATCTTCCACTTGAAATACACCCAGTCCTAACCATGGCATTTGGACTCCATTTGATAATGCAACTGTATCTTGTAAATGTTTCATGTTTAATTACCCCATTCTTCTTTGTTTGATTTTTTCTCTAGTATTAAACTCCAGCCAGTCAACAGCACTGCTGCTGTGACCATTATTCCGCCAACCCAGGCTGTGTGAATCAGTCCTAAGGAGTTGGTAACAACACCGCCTAAATAGGAGCCTATTGCAATGCCTGCATTAAAGGCAGCAATATTAATAGCTGATGCCACATCAACAGCTCCAGGTACATACCGTTCTGCGAGCATGACGACATATACTTGCAAGCCAGGAACATTCATGAACGCCAGCAGTCCCATTAACACTATCATTGCAAGGCCTGCCCCTTTATATGGCAAGGCAAAGATAAGCAGGAATAAGATAACAGCTTGGATCATGAACATATAAAATAAGGCTGTAAGCGGCTTTTTATTGGAAAGCCTTCCTCCAATCATATTTCCTGCTGCGATGGCTGCACCATACAGCAGCAGGATTCCCGCTACAGTACCTTCTTTAAAGCCAGTGACTTCATGGAGAAGTGGAGATAAATACGTAAAGACGACAAATGTTCCTCCATAGCCTAATGCCGTGATTATGAACAGCAGCAGCAATCTGCCATTCGTCACCAATCGAAGCTGATCCTTAAAAGTAGCCGGCTTCGCCTGAGATAAATTTTTAGGAACAAGAATGCTGTTGGCGATAAATGCAATGACACCAACAACCACAATAGCAAAAAATGCTAGCCTCCAGCCAAATTGCTGGCCAATAAATGTTCCAATTGGAACTCCTGTAATAGTTGCTACTGTTAGTCCTGTGAACATGATGGAAATAGCACTTGCTCTTTTATCCTTGCTGACAAGGTCTGCTGCAATGGTTGAACCAATTGACATGAATATTCCATGTGCTAATGCAGAGATAATTCTTGCAGTCAGCAGAACAGTTAAGCTTCCTGCGGTTGCTGCGATGCTGTTTCCAATAATAAACACAATCATTATCCATAATAATAATGTCTTTCTTGAAATGCTTGATGTTATTGATGTTAAAACAGGTGCTCCAACTGTCACACCTAGCGCATAGATGGAAACTGTCAATCCTGCTGCGGTTATACTGACGTGCAGATCCTTGGAAATAAGCGGCAAAAGACCAACACTAATAAATTCTGTTGTACCTATAGCGAAAGCACTAACTGCCAATGCAAGCAAGGCATACATGCTGCTATTTTTTTGATTGCTCATATGTCCTCCTTCTTGATGCTTCTTATATGTTATCCACTAGTGGAATTGAATTGTTTATCAGCTTGCTTTTCGACCGGCAAATGTTATTATGAATCATATCGTTTTCTTTGAGAAGTACGTACTTTTTTGTAATATAGGAACCAAAAAGTTATATAGGTACTTTTTAGTGCCTATCAAAATATAGTTAATTTTTTTCTTTAGGAGGAAATAGGATGGAAAAGAAAAAATATAATATTTCTGTCGAAGCAACACTTGAGGTTATTGGCGGCAAGTGGAAATGTGTGATTTTATGCCATCTGACACATGGGAAAAAGCGGACAAGTGAGCTGAAGCGTTTAATGCCAAATATCACGCAAAAGATGTTGACACAGCAGCTTCGTGAATTAGAGGATGACGGTATTATCAACCGCATAATTTATCAGCAAATCCCCCCAAAAGTAGAGTATGAGCTAAGTGAATATGGAGAAAGCTTGCAAAGCATCCTTGATGCATTATGCAATTGGGGTGAAAGACATATTACGAAGGTATATGGTGACAAGACACTGATGCTTGAGGACAGCATTTTAAATAAATAACAAGCACAAAAAAGAGCACCGAAAAAAATTCGGTGCTCTTTTTTGTTAATTAACAATATAATGTAAAGCTGTTTGAAGCTGGATGTCATTTTCATCTTTTTGCATTTCTTCTCTGACAACTTGCTGCATTTTTTCGGCTGTATTTGAGTCAATTGCGCCTGTTTCCGGTAGGTTATTACTACCTTGAAATGCCTTTACAGCAATTTCCGTTTGACTGCTATAATAGCCATCCTGCCTGTCTGTTCGATAGCCGATACTTGTTAAGATTTCCTGTGCATATTTAACCTGTTCATTATTCATTTCTCGTTTTAACGTATTCTCTATCTGAAGTGGATGCGTGTTATACAGGGCTGTTTTTTCGACCTCCAGGTTTGGCTCAACTCCTTGTTTATGAATCCAATTACCATCAGGTGTTAGCCATTTGAATAAAGTCAGCTTAATCTTACTGCCATCCTCCATCGGAACTGCTTGCTGTACCGTACCTTTTCCAAATGTCTTTTCGCCAATCAAGGTATAGTTTTCCGCTTCCTTCAAAGCTCCGGCCATAATTTCTGATGCACTGGCACTTCCATTATCGACAAGCACGACTACTGGATAATCCTTCTTTTGCTTTAAATCAGAGTAAAATTGCTCTGTTTTTCCGTTGCGATGCTCAATTTGTACGTAAGGCTTATCTGAAGTTACAAACTCTTCTAAAATAGCATTAACACTTGTCAGCAAGCCACCAGGATTTCCTCTGACATCTAATATTAAGCCGGCAATCCCTTCCTGCTCCTGTGCAGCTAACGCCTTATGAAATTCAGAAGCCGTATCCTCTGAGAAGGAGGTAATCTCAATATAGCCTATATTTTCTCCACCTTCTCTTTTAATGGAAGAATGGACCGTAATTTGTGGTACCTCATCACGGACGACAGCAATTTGCAGTGGTTTCTCCAACCCTTGGCGCACAATCTCTAATTTTACCTTCGTTCCTTTTTCCCCCCTTATTGTTTGTGTCACATCGTACAAATCAGAGCCTTCCACGCTTTCGCCATCTACCTTCACAATTTCATCATTTGCTTTAATGCCAGCCTTTTCTGCAGGTGAGTTCTTTATAGGAGAAACAATAATCACTTTACCATCCTCTGCACTTATCTCTGCACCAATCCCTTCAAAGGAGGAATCAAGCGCCTGTTCAAACTGCTTCGCACTATCCTTGTCCATATAAACAGAATAAGGGTCCTCTAAAGTAGAAAGCATGCCTTTTATTGCTCCCTCCTCCAATTTATCCCTATCTACCTTTTCGACATAATTATTTAGTATAAGGTCATATGCCTTACCAACCTTTGATAAGACTGTTTCACTGCTGTTAGCGGCTGTTTCTGAATGTTCTCCCCATTTATTCATTCCAATATAGGTGCCGCCAGCTCCGACTATAAGCGAGCCTGTCATGCAAATCACCAGCAATTTTCGATTCATCTAAGATCGTCCCTTCCTTCTTCATCATGCCTGTCTTCTTCATGAGAAGTGCCTACTCATTTATATGCGGCCAAAGGACAAGTTATGATGACAGCTTTTCGGCATACCTTAAGTAAAATGAACCAATTTCCACTTAGTTGAATAACCTATACAGACTTATAAGGGAGGTATGCCTACAATGTTCTATCATATTAAGGAATTAGCCTATCAAGCCAAGCCAGAAAGACCAGACCCAATTATGGCGAGAAGGCTTCAGGAATTAATTGGCGGCCAATTTGGTGAAATGTCAGTCATGAATCAATATTTATTTCAAGCATGGGGAACTAGAGGGCATGCTAAATATAGAGATTTACTGTTAGATACGGGAACAGAAGAAATTGGACATATCGAGCTGTTATCTACAATGGTTGCCCGCCTTTTAGACGATGCTCCTGTTACGGAGTTGGATACTGCTGCGGCTACTAACCCTGCTTTAGCAGCAATAATTGGTGGAATGGACCCTCAGCATGCCATTGTCTCAGGGTTGTCTGCTACACCTAAAGACAGTAATGGAGTGCCTTGGAGCGGCGGCTATATTATAGCTGGTGGTAATTTGCTTGCAGATATGCGTTCAAACCTTCATGCAGAATCACAAGGCAGATTGCAGGCTGTAAGAATCTACGAACAAACGGATGACAGAGGAATTAAAGATATGCTTTCGTACCTTATCGCACGGGACACAATGCACCAAAACCAGTGGCTTGCTGCCATCTATGAGCTAGAGCAGCAAGAAGGCGTTGTTGTTCCAAATACATTTCCAAAGGAACTGGAAAAAAGAGATGTTTCTTACTTGTTCTTGAACCATTCGATGGGAGACGAAAGCAGCAAAGGAAGATGGGCATCTGGACAAAGCATGGATGGCATGGGCACATTCCAATATGTAAAGGATGTACCGCCATTTGGGCCTGCCCCAAAACTGAAGCCCGCTCCACCTGCAGTTCATACTACACCTCCAAATGTAATGTAAAATCCACACAAAAACCCGCTGCCCTTTTAGCAGCGGGTTTAATCATTGTATATCTTTATTATTAAGAACTCTCATTGCATTAAGGACAGCAATTAATGTGACACCGACATCAGAGAATACCGCTTCCCACATTGTTGCAATCCCAAAGGCTCCTAGCAGGAGAAATATTGCCTTTACGCCTAATGCAAACACTATGTTTTGCCAAACAATTCTTCTTGTTTTTTTGGCAATTAATATTGCTGTGGCAATCTTGGAAGGCTCATCTGTCATGATGACAATATCTGCTGCTTCAATAGCAGCATCTGATCCTAGTCCTCCCATCGCCATTCCTACATCTGCCCTTGCAAGTACAGGAGTGTCATTAATTCCGTCTCCCACAAATAAAATCTTTTCTTTAGCATGCTTTTTTGCGTCTAGCTTTTCGATTTGCTCGACCTTATCCTGAGGAAGCAGCTCTGCATAGACTTCATCAATATCCAGTGACTTAGCAACACTCCTTCCAACTGCTGCTGCATCACCTGTGAGCATGACTGTCTTTTTAATACCCGCTTTCTTTAAAGCTGTAATTGCTTGTGCTGCATCGTCCTTTAATTGATCGGAGATAATAAGAGAGCCGATAAATTCAGTGTTTACTGCTACATAGACAATAGTTCCCGTCTCTTCCCTTACGGTAAAATCTATTTCTTCTTTCACCATCAGCTTGTGATTACCTGCTAAAACTTTTGCTCCACCTACAATAGCAGATATACCATGACCAGGAATTTCTTCATACTCATTTACATCCGCTTCTGATACTTTCCCTTCATAAGCCTTTCTAATTGATTCTGCAATAGGATGGTTGGAATGAACCTCTGCTAACGCAGCATTTTTCAGCACATCTCGGTCTGCATATCCATTTGCAGGGTGAACGGCAACTACTTCAAATACACCCTTTGTAAGTGTTCCAGTCTTATCAAACACTGCATATTTAACACTATTTAATGCTTCTAAATAATTGCTTCCCTTAACAAGGATTCCTGCCTTTGAAGCTGCTCCAATTCCTCCAAAAAATCCAAGGGGGATGGAAACGACTAAAGCACACGGACAAGAAATAACCAAAAAGATTAGTGCTCGGTAAAGCCAATCAGAGAATGTCGCACCTTCTAAAAGCAGTGGCGGAACAGCTGCTAAAAGTACCGCAATAATCACAACAACCGGAGTATAATAACGAGCGAACTTTGTGATAAAGTTTTCTGTCGGCGCTTTTCTGCTGCTGGCATTTTGAACAAGCTCCAAGATGCGAGCAACAGTGGACTGACCGAATTCCTTTGTTACCTTAACAGTAAGAACACCATTTTTATTAATACATCCACTTAATATATCGTTTCCTGCTTCTACATCTCTTGGCATAGATTCACCTGTCAACGCAGAGGTATCAACACTTGACTTGCCTTCAAGCACAATCCCATCTAACGGGACCTTTTCACCAGGCTTGATGACAATTATATCCCCAATTACAACGTCCTCAGGTGACATTTTTTCAAGGCCTTGCCCCTTTTGCACATTAGCATAATCAGGTCGGATATCCATCAGGCTGCTGATAGACTTGCGTGAACGATTAACAGCAGCGCCTTGAAACAGCTCTCCGACTTGATAAAACAACATTACTGCAACACCTTCTGGATACTCTGAGATAGCAAATGCGCCTATTGTGGCAATTGCCATAAGAAAATGTTCATCAAATACTTGGCCGCGAACAATATTCGTGAATGCCCTCCAAACAATGTCTCCACCGATAATCAAGTAAGCAACAAGAAATACAGATAATTCAGCAATACCATCTAATGGAAGAAAAAGGCCAGCTCCAGCTATAATTGTCCCTATAACAAGCCTAAAGATCATCCTTTTCATATTCTCATTTCCATGCTCATGAGAATGTCCATGTTCATGAGCGTGGCTATGATGATGGTGATGATGATGTGCATGATTATTCGCTTTTTTAGTTCCACCTGCTGCCTTTTCTCTTAATTTAACATGTGGTTCTAATCGTCTAATCGTTTTTTCTGTTTTTGCAACAATTGCTTCTGCTTCTTGACTGAACTCCATAGACAATGTTTGTGTCGCAAAATTGACCTGACAGGCATCCACTCCTTCAATGGAAGAAACACCTCGCTCAATTTTCATTGCGCAATTAGCACAGTCTAACCCTTCTAAAATAAAATCCTTTTTTTGCAGCTCTCTTCCCTTCTCCATGGTTATCCCCTCTTTCGTAAAGCCTTAATGAAAGTATTTTAAGTGGTTTTATCTATTTTACTTATTTGTATACAAATTATTATATGAACAACTACTCATATATTCATATTATATGTAAGCAGGCTTTAAAGTGTCAATGTAATTTCCAATATGGGTATAAAAAAAGCAACCGCAAAAAAAGCGGCTGCTTTAGCTCTTCATTAGTGATGTCTAGCGTGGTCAATCATCTGCTTTAAAACGCTCATTACATGCTCATCATCACAGGAATAAATCATCGTAGTTCCCTCGCGACGATATTTGACAAGACGAAGGTTTTTTAGAAAACGCAATTGATGTGATACGGTAGACTGCAGCATTTGAAGCCTTTCTGCAATCTCATTAACAGAATGCTGCCTTTCAGATAATACATGGAGAATTTTAATTCTCGTTGGGTCTGATAATGCTTTAAAGGTTTGAGAAACAATAAATAATGTTTCCTCATCAAGCATGGCACTGTTTCCATTTATCGGATTTAACTCGTCATTATTATGATCATTGCCGCTCATTTTCATTGCTCCCCTTGTTAACTAAAACTAATGCCTCCATTATAGCATAGTTGTATCCTGTTTCATTATTTGAAGCTCTTCCTGTAAAAAAGGAAAAAGACTTGTCCACAAATGCGGACAAGTCTTTTAATCTATTACAATGGAACAATGCCAATTGGGTTAATTGCATTTGATTTTGCTTGGTTCCATTCGCCTTTATGCAATTCGAAATGAAGATGCTGTCCAGTTGAATCACCTGTATTCCCCATTGTACCGATGCGTTGTCCTTTCGAAACAACCTGGCCTGCACTTACTTTTCTGCTTCCAGATTTCATATGTGCATAAACAGTTGTATACGTCTGACCATCAATAGAGTGAGCGATGAAAACAACTTCCCCGTAGCTGCTTGATGTATAAGAACGGATAACAACACCGTCTGCAGCCGCTACAATTGCCACATTATCACCAGTCGCCGCTAAGTCAACTCCTGCATGGAATGTGCCCCAACGTTGGCCTAAGCCAGAAGAAAGGACTCCGTTTGCCGGTTTAGTGAAAGACCCTGACGAAACTGCCGGGCTTGAAGGTGCAGATGAAGAACTTGAACTGCTTGAACTGCTTGAACTGCTTGAACTGGAGCTGCTTGAGCTTGAACTTTTTGAGCTTGAGCTTGAGTTTGAGTTTGAACTTGAACTGCTGCTCGCTTTTGCAGCTTTAGCTTTTGCTGCTGCCTCTGCAGCTGCTGCCTCTGCCTCTTGTCTCTTTCTCTCTTCTTCTGCTGCTTTTTTCGCCGCTTCAGCCTGACGCTGCTTTTCCAACTCAATTGCTTTTTCCATTGCTACCTTTTGGTCTGCCAGAATTGCTTCTTCTTCTTCAAGAGACAGCATTTCTGCGTGAACATGATCCTCTTCTTTTTCAAGCTGAGCCATCACTTTATCTTTTTCTTTCTTTTTTGAATCTAAATCAGCTTTCATATCTTCCAAGTCACTTAGCATTGTTTCAAGGGAGCTTAGCTTTTCCTTTAACTCTGCTTTTGAATCTTCAAGGAGCTTCTTATCAGCTTCCTGCTCTTTTAAAATAGTTCGGTCTGCCTCAACAATTGTTGCGACAGCACCGATACGGTCGATTAAATCACTTATGCTTTGAGAGCCCATAAGAACGTCCATATAGCTTACTGCTCCGCCAGTTTCCTGCATTGCTCTAGCTCTGTCCTTCAGTACTTCATTTCTTTCATCAATTCTCTTTTGCGTTTCTTTAATTTGTTTTTCCAGCCTTTTCACATCAGCTTTTGTTGTTTCTATCTGACTTTTCTTCTCGGTAATGTTGACTTGAGTAGTGGAAATAGCCGTATTTAGTCTCTTCAGCTCTGCTTCCACAGATTCTTGCTCATCATGGATGCTGCTTAACTCATCGTTTTTATCGCTCTTTTTATTTACCACATCACTCTGCTTGCTTTCAATATCTTCTTTTTGTTTATTAAGATCATTTATGCTCGCAGCATATGCTGTAGAAAACGGTACTTGAGTAACTATACCACCAATGCCTAAAGTAGTAACGATTGTCCATTTAACTATTGTATTTTTCAAGCTCTCATGCCTTCCCCTCTATTGATAGATAAGTAGATTTAACCACTACAAAACTAGTAAATTAGAACTATACCATCGAAAATAACGCCAATTTAATAGCCTGGCCCTTATCCAGGCTATTAACCAACAGTATATTGTGATTATTAGGAGGAAGGGACTACTTCCTCCTGTTTTCACCTTATACCTTCAAGAATTTACGAATACTCATAACACTTCCCCAAATACCGATTACTGCCCCCATCAACAATAGTAATGCTCCCACTTGATAAACAAATGGTGTGTAATCAAGAATTTGAATATAGTTTCCAGCTAATCTTGGCTGTAAATATTCATATGCATAATAGTAAATAACAGATACAAGGCCAATTGGAATAATGGAGCCTAATACTCCAAGCCACATTCCCTCAAGGAAGAACGGCCAGCGGATAAACCAGTTTGTTGCACCGACAAGTCTCATTATTTCTATCTCTTTGCGTCTAGCAACAATGGTAATTTTAATTGTGTTGGAAATTAAAAACATTGCAGTGAACAGAAGTCCTGCAATTAAGACAATCCCGACATTGCGGCTAACATTAATGACATTAAACAATCTGTCAACCGTGCCTTGTCCGTACTTTACAGTTGCTGCATTATCAAACTTCTCTATTTCTTTTGCTACTTTTTTCGTGTCATTTGGATCCTTTGTTTTAACAACAAAAACATCACTTAGCGGGTTATCCTGTTGGAATAGTTCATAGGCATCCCCTTGATCACCAAAACTCTTAATTAGATTGTCCAATTCCTGCTGTTTCGCAGAAAACGTAACACTTGCTACATCTGATATTCCTTTTATTTTATCCTCAAGTGCTGCCTGATCCTCTTTTGTTGCCGTCTGATCAACATGAACACGTATTTCCACATTTTCTTCGATCGTTGTGGCAACCTCGTTCAAGTTCATCATAATGACGAAGAATACACCGACAAGTAAAAGGGTAATAGTAACAGAACTGATTGAAGCGAATGTCATCCATCCGTTTCTCCATAAACTTTTAAAACTCTCTCTACCATGTCTTTTAACTGTTCTAGCCTTCATATCCGTAATCACCTCTCTGCTCGTCACGAACAATTCTTCCACCCTCGATGGCGATTACACGATGTCTTATCGTATTAACAATTTCCTTATTGTGAGTAGCCATCACAATTGTCGTTCCTCTATTGTTGATTTCCTCGAAGATATTCATAATTTCCCAAGAAGTTTCAGGGTCAAGGTTCCCAGTCGGCTCATCGGCAATGACAAGCTTAGGAGAATTTACAATTGAGCGGGCAATGGAGACACGCTGCTGCTCTCCTCCTGATAATTCAGTAGGTAGCATTCTTGCTTTATGTTTTAAACCAACAAGTCCTAGAACTTCCATTACTCGTTTTTTTATTAATTTAGGATTTTCCTCAATAACTTCTAATGCAAACGCAACATTTTCATATACAGTCAATGTAGGCAAGAGCTTGAAATCCTGAAAGACAACCCCCATATTTCTTCTTAGCAGCGGGACCTTGCTGTTTTTCAGTTTTGCCAAATTAACTCCGTTGATTAAAATAGTGCCTTGCGTCGGTTTTTCCTCCCGATGCATCATTTTAATAAATGTAGATTTCCCGGCACCACTCGGCCCTACTACATATACAAACTCACCTTGATTAATTTTCACATCAATACCATTGGCTGCAATAACACCATTGGCATATTTCTTAATTACATTTTTCATTTCTATCATCTATTATCACACCTGAATTTTATTTGTAAGAACATAAGAAAAGTGCAAAACGTCTATAGCAACATGGAAGACGAATCACATTTGCGAATTGCCATATCAATTGCTTTCTCTACTAAGAGAATAACTTAATTCTCTCGTTTTTCCTTTTCCAACTCCATTAACCACCAAAATTCGACATTTACAAACCGACTGAAGGAGACATTTTTTTTATAAATATAAGACTTCCTTCTAATTACTTACATTATTATATCATCATAGTACGGTAAATTAACGGATAAAATTATTACATTTTCTTTTCAAATATCGAAAAATGTACTATTATTATCATCCAATACCTTTATTTACTATTATAATAGTACTACAAATCGTCTATATTCCCCTTTTTTTTTTAATCTTTCCTCTATTTTAGGCATTTATACCTATGTTATGTTACAATTCGTGGAAATATTTACATGACATATTTCTGTTTAAACGTATCCTGTATTTACAATAAAGCGATTACATTTTTATACCTGTTACAAATCTTACAAAGAATCGACATATTACACATAAAAAAATCCTTCTATCTTTGCATTTTATACAAAAATAGAAGGACATTGATTTACTTCTATGCTTTTTTTGCACTAAAGCCTCTGCCGTGAACCTCTGATGCATCCATTACAATGACAAAAGCAGTCGGATCTATCGATTGAACTAACCCCTTTAATTTCATAAACTGGGCCTGATCAACAACACACATTAAAATAGGACGCTCAAAATCTGTATAACCGCCATGAGCTGTCAGCTTTGTAACACCTCTGTCGATTTTATTTAAGATTCCTTCCCTTACATCCTCTTGTTTTTCTGTAATGATAAGTGCCATTTTGCTGCTTCCAAAGCCAACCTGGACAATATCAATTGTCTTACTTGTAATAAACAAGGCTAACAATGCATATAAACCTTGTTCAATACTAAATACAGCAGCAGCCGTAATAACAATAACCCCATCGATCAAAGCAACACTTTTTCCTAATGACATCCCTGTATATTTAGTGATAATTTGCGCGGCAAGATCTGTTCCGCCTGTTGATGCCTTTCCTTTAAAAACAATCCCTATCCCAAGGCCAATACCAATTCCACCGTATATCGCTGCAAGCAGCGGTTGAGTAGTCCATGGCTCCATATCCTTTGATAAGAAAACAACAAATGGCAGGAATAATGTTCCGACAAGCGTTTTAATACCGAAATTTTTCCCAAGGAATATGACGCCGGCAATAAATAAAGGAATATTAAAAGCCCATTGTACAAATGCCGGCTCCCAATGAAACAGGCTCGCAGTAATTGTGCTGATACCGCTCACTCCACCTGAAGCAATGCTGTTAGGCAATAGAAATAAGTTAAATGATAATGCTACAATAGCAGATCCAATTAATACATAAATATACTCACGCAAGATTTGACACCTCATTAGTTTATTGTCTTTTATTGACATGTCTTCATTTCTTTAAAAAACGACATAATTTTTGCTATTAAAAAATATGTAAGAAGCATTGTTCCTAAAAGTTAATATTGCTTAAAAAATGCATTCTTTATATTTTCCCAAGCAGAGAGTATATCATTCAAATGAGCAAGTGTAAATGGTGACAAATTAGAGTGGTAAAGGGATGAAACAACGTTTTTCAAGGATGGAACAAAAAAATACTATCCTTTCTCGAAAGGATAGCATTTGTCATTTTATATAATAAATATCCAAAAAACGATGGCCAGTCCAAAACGATATATCGCAAAGGGAATTAATTTCACTTTATTAATAAGCCGCAGAAAAAACTTGATTGCAATTAACGCAACGATAAAGGCGGTCACAAAGCCTGCTGCAAAAACAGGTATATCTTGTGCGCCCAATTGATTCCAGCTTTCAAATAAATCCTTTGCCGATGCTGCAAACATGATGGGAACTGCCATGATAAATGTGAATTCAGACGCTGTCTTATGGCTCATACCTGCAAGCAGTCCGCCTGAAAGTGTTGCTCCAGATCGGGAAAAGCCTGGCACTAATGCAAAGCACTGAAAAAAACCTACTGTTAGGGCTTGTCTGTATGTAACTTGATCAAGTGTTTCTGCAGAAGCTTTCGGCTTCAGCTTCTCAGCTGCCAGCATCAGCAGCCCTCCGATAATTAATGTGATGACAACAGTTGCCGGGCTAAATAATACATTTTTTATCAAGTCATAAAACAGAACACCGCCAACACCGAAGGGAATAATTCCTACAGCAATATGAAAAATACTTAGTGTACCAACGCTTTCCGAATCCTGATATTTCTTTAAGCCTAAAATACTTAATATCCTTCGCCAAAAAACAAAAATAACGGCGAGTATGCTGCCAAGCTGAATAATGATTTCAAATGTTTTCGCACTTTCTCCAGTAAAGTCCAACAAATGGCCTGCTAAAATAAGATGCCCTGTTGACGAAACAGGCGCGAACTCTGTCAAGCCTTCTACAATACCCATGATAATAGCCGTTAAAATATCCATAAACACCTCCAATTTATATATATTGGGGTGATTAGTAATTTATACTATAAAGTGGATAGATGTTTATCTGTATACGAAACCTAGTTGGAACAGTAGAGAGTAAGCTCCAATAAAATAGGATATCTCTTTCCCCTGCAGATTAGCGGGACAGTTAAGGCCCTCTGCAGGAGAAATCAATATCCACTTGTTTTAGTATAGGAACCTCAAGAAACTAATCATTTAACTTTTTAAATCATCGGTTTTCTACAGTCTTTGTTGAGACACTTTTCCATTAACTTTATAAAGATATATCTTCCAATAACTGTCCTTTGAATCAAATGATTTCTCAAAGCTTAAATTATTATCTGCAGCATTATCAATAGGCACTGCTGACAGAATATATTGACCGCCCATTTTCTTAAGCTGATTTGTATTTAAGTCCAAATTCTTGATAGTTTTCTTTGTATGCTTGGAAAACTGGTATTTTTTGCCGAGCTCATCAACAAATATATAACAGCGTCCACCCCAGTAATCATAATACTCCCGTAGCCCTTTATTTTTATTGAGTTCAGGCTCAATAATTTTTCTAAATTCTTCCTTATAGCTTAATGGATAAATATTGCTGTAGGAATCAAGTGTATAAAAGCCATTGTACTGGGCAACATTAGGATGCATGCCAATACTTACAACCCTGTAATCCTCTAATGGCTTACCTATGTAATCTTTAATTTCCTTAAATTCATCAACTGCAAAATATTGCTTATAGCTTGGCTGATTTTTGTACTTGATTTCCTCATTATTTGGGATCAATACAAGCAGCTGTGCTATTACCAAAACATAAACTAATTTTTTTACTCGTCCACCTTGATCCCACAGCATTTTCAATGATAGTGCAAATAAAACATAGATGATCATCGGTCGCAAATAATGGAACCTGCCAAAATTAAAGCTCGTCAAAATGCCGAACCGTTCTTTCAATGGTTGCCAGCCTTCAAAGAACCAAAACGCATACCAGGTGGACAGCAGCAAATTAACAATATGCAAGAAAATAAATAGACGATTGTCTTTTGCTTTATTTTTTATAAGCACCCAAACTAAGCAAATAATGGTGAGAGGCAATATGATATATTGTGAAATCGTTCTGTCTTGATTATGACTAATAACATAGTTCTTGCCAATTAGCTTAAATGTCTGAATTAGATTAAGCTTAGATTGATAAAATACATCTCTGTTTGTTAGTTCATTCGATGCTGGGGCGATCATGGACATAACTAAACGATAATCAATCGCCATATAGATTGCTAGCATATAAATGATGGATAGCAAAAATACTAGGTTCCACTTTTTCGTCTTAAAGAGGTCATATACCCACAGCAGGCCAATGAATGTAAGAAAATAAAAAAAGCCGATTACAAACGTCGAGAAAAACGGTAATAGTGTAATTACTACATAGTTTTTCCAGTTTCGCTCACCCTTGCGAATATTTAGAAAGCTCCATAATGCTAAAGGCATTCCAAGGATGCTGAGCATGCCAGAGGGCCAGTATGGTGTGAGCGAAAACGTCAATGCTGCTCCTATTGTAATGATATAAGGGTTTGACTTCTTAAAAACATACTTTTTTAAAAGAAGATACATTCCTAAAAAGGCAACAATTCTAGTAATTGCCTGACACAGACCATATGCAACGACAGGAGGCAGGATATTAAAAAGAAAAACCATGCCATAGTATTCCGAATAGTATGTATCCCGGGAAAACTCACCGTTCATAATCTGTTCCATTGGTGTATTGACAGGTGCAAACATATTACCACTGTCTTTTAAAACTTCATACCAGCCAAGATTGGAATCGAGATTATCATGGATACGCATATGAGCATTTCCATTTAAAATAAAATAGGGCAAAACCCATAAAACAACGATTAATAATGCCAATGAGAGGAAGATTTTTTCCTGCTTCCCTAAACCTGTTACTTTAATCATTTAACACTCCTTGAAACCTGTTGAAATTTAGATGAAAAGACAAGATACTTCTGCCCAAAGTAATTTAATATTGTGTACATCCCGCTTCCAAAAAGAACAGCAAGCACTTCCACATAACCCGCGAGCAGCGGAATTCTTCCTGCCACTTCTTCCACTAGCACTAGACCAAGCTTATAGGCAATGAAATAAGAAGCTAGAATGACAATGCCAAACCGGATACCACTTCCTATGAATCTAGCATTACTTTGGAAGGTAATATTTTTGTTAAGAAAATAGCTTACAACTGCCCCAACCAAGTTACCTATAAAAGTGGAGCTCCAATAATTAATATGAAATAACAGCAGACAGGCATACATGATAGAAAGGCCGACTGCTGTGTTAATTAGACCAACGAACAGAAAACGTATAAAAGAAGAGCGAAGCATTATATATGCACCTTTGATTTAACAGGATTAGCCTGCTTATTTCTGCAAAGATTATCTTCAATAATATAGCGCGGACGGTGTTTCACTTCTTCGTAAATTTTTCCTATATATTCACCAATAAGACCAATGCTCATTAAAAGAAGGCCACCAATCAGCCATAAAGAAATCATTACAGATGCCCAGCCTGATTCTGTATCACCAAGGAATTTTTGAACAAGCACATAACCACCTGCTATAATGCTGATAATGGAAGACAAAAATCCTATTAATGTTATAAACCGAATCGGTTTAACGCTGAAGGATGTAATACCATCTAATGCAAATGCAAGCATCTTTGCGATTGGGTATTTAGATTCCCCAGCCTCACGAGCCTTACGCTCATAATAAACACTAGTTGACTTAAACCCAAGTAATGGGACAACACCTCTCAAGAAAAGGTTGGACTCCTTAAACTGAAGCATTTCTGTTAATGCTCTTTTGCTTAATAAACGATAGTCAGCATGATTATAAACGAGTGATAAGCCCATTTTTCCCATTAGGCGGTAAAAGCCTTGTGCCGTACTCCGTTTAAAAAAGGTATCTGTTTCTCTTTTGCTTCTAACACCATACACTATTTCATAGCCGCTTAAGTATTTCAGCACAAATTCTCTTATTACACTGGTGTCATCCTGAAGATCTGCATCAATACTAATGACACAATCAGAAAACTGAACAGCTTCCTCTAGACCAGCAAGTAATGCTCTTTGGTGTCCAAAGTTTCTCGACAGCTTTATACCGCTGACAAGCTTGTCAAAATGGGTTGCACTTTCAATTTTATCCCATGTTGAATCCTTGCTTCCGTCATCAATAAAGAGCAATTGACTTTTAGAACTAACAAGTCCTTCTGAAATAAGGGAAGTTAGCACATTTTTCAGTTGATAATAAGATTGTTCAAATACCTCCTCTTCGTTATAGCATGGTACAGCAATAGTCAAAACGACCTCTTTCATTTCATAACCTCTTTTCTTAAAATAACCAATTACTATAAGAATCCCTAAATAATTCCAACAATATACATATAAACGAAAAATTCAGAAGAAAGTTTCACTTTTTCCTAAAAAAGTAAATTTATTATTATTTGTGAATTTTTGCTTTATCTCCTTGTCTTCTTAAATTTAGTTCTTAAAAAATTATACGTCACAATTCCTTTCCCTCATGCTAAGCTGGCAAAACTTAACCAAAAATATATAATCACTTCATAATTAGTTACCTATTTAAGGTTTTTTTAAACACAAAAAGGCCATCACTTGATGTGATGGCCTAATACTTATTCTGCAATGCTTAGCTTTGAACGCAAGTAAGCATTTATAAATAGATCAATATCTCCGTCCATGACAGATTGTGTGTTACCTACTTCTGTGTTTGTACGGTGGTCTTTAACAAGAGAGTATGGATGGAAAACATACGAACGAATTTGGCTTCCCCAGCCAATATCCTTTTGTTCGCCGCGGATTTCCGCAAGCTTTTCTTCCTGCTCTTCGATTTTTTTCTGATAAAGTTTTGCTTTCAGCATTTTCATTGCTGTTTCCCTGTTTTTGATCTGAGAGCGCTCTGTTTGGCAAGATACGACTACTCCTGTTGGGATATGTGTAATACGTACAGCAGAGTCTGTTGTATTGATATGCTGTCCACCGGCACCACTTGCTCGGTACGTATCAACTTTTAAATCCTCTGTACGGATTTCAATTTCAATCTCATCATTGAATTCCGGCATAACTTCACATGATACAAAGCTCGTATGGCGGCGGCCAGATGAATCAAATGGAGAAATACGAACAAGACGATGTACGCCTTTTTCTGCTTTTAAGTATCCGAATGCATTATGTCCTTTAATAGCCAATGTTACACTCTTAATTCCAGCTTCATCACCAGGCAGATAATCCAATGTTTCCACCTTGAAGCCTCTTTTTTCTGCCCAGCGAGTGTACATACGCAACAGCATGCTTCCCCAGTCTTGGGACTCTGTTCCACCAGCACCTGGATGCAGCTCTAAAATAGCATTGTTTTTATCGTAAGGCTCACTTAATAGAAGATTAAGCTCAAACTGGCTTAAGCTGCTTACCAATTGTCCTAGCTCCTCTTCAAGCTCAGTGCGCAATTCTTCATCGTCTTCTTCCTTAACCAACTCATAAGTAAGCTCTAGGTTTTCAAATGTTTCTGCCAGCTTATAAAACTCATTGACTTGATCCTTTAAACCATTGCTTTCGGAGATAACTGTCTGTGCTGCCTGCTGATCATTCCAAAAATCAGGATGCAACATTTCATCCTCCAAATGAGCGATACGTGCCTCTTTGTTATCTAAGTCAAAGAGACCCCCTAAAGTTTTCTAGTGTTACATTTATCTTCTCTAACTCATTGCGAATATCTGCTAATTCCATTTACCTGTCACCCTTTTTAAAAATTATTGTTCAAAGCACGGCTGCTTCCTTCTAGTATTATATGGCTTTTCAAGAAAAAATGCATGCTTTCCTTTTTAGAAGTTAATTTGAATAGTTGTTTTCTGTAATAAAGCATTTCCATTATTCAGGAAGATATACTTTATTTGCACAAACGTTAGACTTTAAAAAACCTGCCTCTCCGCATTCGGGGAGGCAGGTCCCATTATTCTATTAAAGATTAGTTCCGTGGCAGTTTTTATACTTTTTGCCGCTGCCGCAGAAGCATGGAGCATTTCGGCCCACATCAAGCTTCTTCATCACTGGTTTTTTCTTCGGCTTCTTATCTTCGCCTTCTTCTTTCGGGTTGACCGCTTGTCCTTTCATGACTTCTTCCCTTTGAAGGTTTTCACGGATCTCTGCTTTCATAATGTACTTAGCAACATCCTCTTCAATGGAAGTAACCATTTGCTCAAACATCGCAAACCCTTCAGATTGATATTCGCGAAGCGGATCGATTTGACCATATGCACGAAGATGGATACCTTGACGAAGCTGATCCATTTGGTCAATGTGGTCAATCCACTTGCTGTCAACAGCACGAAGTACGATAACCTTCTCGAATTCACGCATTTGTTCAGTTGTCAGCTTTTCTTCCTTCTCATCATAGTTATGCAATACCTTCTCCATGATGACTTCGGCAATTTCATCGCCTTCTTTGCCGCGGATATCATTCAGCTCCAATTCGCCTTCATGAAGCAGATTTCCATTCGCATAATCAAGAACTGCCTGCAAATCCCAGTTTTCCTGATCTTCACTCGCTGGAGTATGTGCTGCAACATGGCGCTCCAATGATGATTTGATCATACTTTCAACAATAGAACGAAGGTTGTCAGATGTTAGTACATCATTACGCTGAGCGTAAATGATTTCCCTTTGCTGACGAAGAACATCATCATATTGAAGAAGCTGTTTACGTGAGTCAAAGTTGTTTCCTTCCACTCGTTTTTGAGCAGATTCAACAGCTCTTGAAACCATCTTGCTTTGGATCGGCTGGGAGTCATCCATGCCCAGTTTAGCCATCATCGCCTTCATGCCGTCAGATCCGAAGCGGCGCATCAATTCATCTTCCATAGAAAGGTAGAATTGCGTCACACCTGGATCTCCTTGACGTCCGGAACGTCCGCGTAGCTGATTATCTATTCGTCGGCTTTCGTGACGTTCTGTTCCGATAACAGCTAAACCGCCCACCTCTTTAATTCCTTCTCCAAGTTTAATATCTGTTCCGCGTCCTGCCATATTTGTCGCAATTGTCACAGCGCCTTTTTCACCGGCAGTTGCGATAATTTCCGCTTCTCGCTCATGATTTTTTGCATTCAATACATCATGAGGAATACCCTTCTTAGAAAGATACTTCGAGATAATTTCAGATGTTTCAATTGCCACAGTACCAACAAGAACCGGCTGACCTAACTTATGTCTTTCAGCAATATCCTCAACAACAGCTCTAAATTTACCATCCATTGTTGCGTAAATTAAATCGGCACGGTCATCACGAACAATATCTCTGTTTGTTGGAATAACAATAACACTCATATTGTAAATATTGCGGAATTCCTCTTCCTCTGTCTTCGCTGTACCAGTCATCCCAGCAAGCTTATCATACATGCGGAAGTAGTTTTGGAAAGTAATGGTTGCAAGCGTCATGCTTTCATTTTGAATTTCAAGATTTTCCTTAGCCTCGATTGCTTGATGAAGCCCGTCGCTATAGCGGCGCCCCTTCATTAAACGGCCTGTGAATTGGTCAACGATGATGATTTCGCCATCTTGCACAACATAATCGACATCTTTATGCATGCTTGCATGTGCCTTAAGGGCTTGCGTGATATGATGGTTAATTGCCACATTGCTTACATCAAACAAGTTTTCAATCTGGAAGACACGTTCAGCCTTTGACATACCTTCTTCCGTCAACTGAACACCCTTCGTCTTTTCATCATACGTATAGTCCTTTTCTACCTTTAAGCTGCTCACAAAAACATTTGCCCGTACATATAATTGAGTCGACTTTTGAGCTGAGCCAGAAATGATCAGCGGCGTTCTCGCTTCATCAATTAAGATGGAGTCCACCTCATCAATTACTGCATAGTAAAGTGGTTTTTGTACCTTTTGCTCGTTATATAGAACCATGTTATCACGAAGATAATCGAATCCGAATTCATTATTTGTACCGTAAGTAATATCGGCATTATATGCTGCCTGCTTGTCCTCTCTTGAAAGGCCGTTTAAGTTCAAACCAACCGTTAGCCCAAGAAACTCATATAGCTGTCCCATCTCAGCAGCATCACGTGTAGCCAAATATTCATTGACTGTGACAACATGAACGCCTTTTCCAGAAAGTGCATTCAAATATACCGGCATTGTCGCAGTCAGGGTTTTACCTTCACCAGTCTTCATTTCAGAAATATTACCTTCATGAAGAGAAGCTCCCCCCATCAGCTGAACAGGATATGGGTAAAGGCCAAGCACACGCTTTGCAGCTTCCCTCACAACCGCAAAAGCCTCAACCAGCAAATCGTCAAGTGTTTCTCCTTTTTGAACGCGCGCTTTGAACTCCTCTGTTTTTGCCTTGAGCTGCTCATCGCTTAATGCTGCTGTTTCTCCAGCCAAAAGCTCAACCTTTTCGGCAATCTTAGTCAGTTTCTTTATATCGCGTTTGTTCTGATCAAAAACCTTATTTAAAATACCAAGCATTAAAAAACGCTCCTTTATAATTAAAATGAGAGATTCTATGTGAAAAATTCCATCCGTTTATTATATCAATAGCATAATAACTAGCATTAAAGTATCTATAGCATATTCACTATTCATTAAAATCACATGAAAAGAATATGGCTCTTTTGTAAACTCCATATAAGAAGGATATCATTGAATATATGATAGCTGCACTAGTATTTTCCTATTAATATTACCATTTCCTTAATAGAGTGACAACTTTAGTATAAAGGAAAGACAGAAAGCTGAAAAAAGGGGTATGTAAAGGACTGATGCCCTAAAGAAAAAAACGCAGTTGCTCATTATAGTAAAAAAATCAGGTCTTTTTATAGTACTTTAATACCTTTCTGGATTCATTCAAGTAGCGTATGAAGCGATATGGCTTGCTGATGACCCTAATAGGTAGTCTTGCAATGAATTTACTTAGATCCTGCTTGTATTCCTCTGTCATCCTGCTCGGCTTTGTGGCAATATGCTCAAATAGCTCTTTATAAAACTTCTTCATGATGTCCACCTTCATGCCTGCTTCATGCTGACAAGTTTGGCACTTGACGCTCGTTATCTCTTCATTTATATAAACAACGTCATGGTTTGTTTCATTATTACAGTGTGTACAAAACAGGTTCGCTTCCATTACAGACCTTTTCATCCCTTTCACACTCCTTGAAAATGAAATTAACTTTTATAAGAAAGGATATTCTGATTTCAGCTGTTTTAGCTATAAATTCTTTTGTTTATTATATCAAACACTTCTGCATCACGCTGGAATATTCAAGTAATTTCCATATAATGATTACGGCATACTATCTTCTAAAAAAAGCTACACCTTACATGTTCTTACTATATTAGAAAAAAACCTGCAGTTTCCTGCAGGTTTTTAAAAAAATGCTATTTAACTACTTGCTTCGATCAAACCATACTTGCCGTCTTTTCTTTTATAAACAATATTTGTTGAATTCGTTTCCGCATCTGTATAAACAAAGAAGCTGTGGCCAAGAAGATCCATTTGTAAAATGGCTTCCTCACTGTCCATTGGCTTTAAATTAAAGCGCTTTTGGCGAACAATTTCCATTTCGTCCTCTTCGTCCTGCACAGAAACCGTATTAGGCTCGTCTGCGCCAAATAAAGCATTTAGATTGCCTTTTTCGCGCTGCTTTCTGTTTACTTTTGTTTTATGTTTTCTGATTTGCCGCTCCAACTTATCAACGATCAAATCAATAGCTGCGTACATGTCCAAATGGTCTTCTTCAGCTCGAAGCACCAGCTGGGACATCGGGATTGTAACTTCCACCTTGGCAGTCTTATCATTGTAGGTTTTTAAATTCACATTTACATTAGCATCTGGTGTTTCGGAGAAATATCTCTCCAGTTTGGAAATCTTCTTTTCTACATACTCTCTAATTGCTGGAGTTACCTCAATGTTTTCTCCTCTAATGTTGAAATTCATAAGTTACTCCTCCTTTTGGATTCCAGTGCAAGTCTTATTGTTCCCACCACATTCTTATATCTATGCGAGCAGTGAACTTTTTTGACTATGCTATATAATTCTTGATTACCCTTTTGATTTCCTGCAAAAACTTTTGGAAAATTCGACAAATTTGTGAACTTGTAAAAAAAAAGCTGATTTCACCAAAAACTTTACGGCAAATTTTTCATTTATACATTTAGACAAATTTTTTACGAGAATCTTTAGCAGTATAGCTTCTCCTAATGCAGAAATCTGTGGCATGTATTCTAACATATGTTTTCTATATGTAGGTAAACCCTCCTTTTCTCCGTTATTTCTCTCCATACATCTTTCCTAAAAATTCATGCTTTCTCTTTTTTTACTGCTTCTATAGTACTAATTTGTCGTTTAGAACAATCTTTTACAATTTTTTTGATATAACTTGGTTTCAAAGCTTTTTAGCATGGGTATCTAAAAACTACGTGAAACAAGCTAATATTTTTTCAACCAATAAATCAAATCTTCTTCAAAACATAAAAAAACTTTCGAAATTTGTCGGTAGTTGACAGAAAACATCTAATTATTTTAATTGTTAATCTAATTAAAATCTAATAGAATTACGTCTATATGAATGGCCAAGGAGGAACAGCATTGAACAACTTAAAAGTATTAACAGAACTTCCAGAAGAACAGCATAACAGCATAGAAGCTGAAGAAGAGCATGAGTACTACTACAAGTTATGGGAAGATGACCGATTATAATTCTTCAATCAAACTACAATCTGAAAACGAATACAGGAGGGTTATCATGAAAAAACAATGCATCGCCATGCTTTTAGCCGGTGGAAGAGGAACGAGATTAAAAAAACTTACAGATCATCTAGCGAAACCAGCCGTACCATTCGGAGGTAAATACCGAATCGTCGATTTCACTTTAAGCAATTGCCGCAATTCTGGCATTGATACAGTTGGCGTGCTAACACAATACCAGCCCCATGTATTACAAAATTACATCGGAGACGGAAAAGAATGGGATTTAAACAGAAGAGATGGCGGTCTTTCCATCCTTCCTCCATATCAATGCGATACAGAAGAACGCTGGTATGAAGGAACTGCACATGCCATTTATCAGAATACTCCCTTCATTGAGCAGTATGATCCAGAGAATGTTTTGATTATTTCTGGCGACCATATTTATAAAATGGATTATGACCTGATGCTGAAGCAGCATATCGAAACAGGTGCTGATGCCACTATTTCTGTTACAGAGGTACCATGGGAAGAAGCAAGCCGTTTCGGTATTATGAACACAGAAGCTTCCAGCAACCGTATCAGCGAATTCGAGGAAAAGCCAGAGGATCCAAAATCAAACCTTGCTTCAATGGGTGTATACATCTTCAAATGGAAAACCCTCAAAGCATACTTAGAGAAAGAAGAAAACAATCAAGACAGCTGCAAGGATTTTGGGAAAGACATTATCCCCGCAATGCTGCATGACAATCTTAAACTCCACGCATATAAATTCAAAGGCTACTGGAAAGATGTCGGTACAATCGACAGCTTTTGGGAAGCCAACATGGATCTACTTGAAAAAGAATCCAACATTTTCTTAAAAGACAAGGATTGGAATGTCTATACTGTAGAACAGTCCCATCCACCAGTATATCTTGATGATGCTTCAACTGTTAAGCATTCCTTAGTCAGTGAGGCATGCGAGATTTACGGAACAGTGGAAAACTCTGTTATTTTCCAAGATGTAACAATCGGGAAAGGCGCAGTTATTAAGGATTCTGTCCTTCTTCCAGGAGCGGTTATCGGAGAAAACGCAGTTATCGAAAGAGCTGTTGTTGCATCTAACGTGAAAATAGACGCTTATTCTGTCATCAAATCAAAAACACCCTATGACGCAATTGCTTTAATTGGTGAAGATGTCGTTAATGATAAGAAGCATCATGAACTTTCAAGAGTAATCTAAACAAACATTATAAGCTGACTCAAAAGGGTTTTTAATGGCAGCCCTTTTGAGTCGGCTTTTTTAACATTTGGTTTTGAAAAAGCAAAAAACCATTTGCCAAGGCAAATGGTTTTCGCTTGTTATTTTCTCTTATCATAATATATGCCGTCTGTCTGTAAAGACTGGTACGGATTCACATATTTTTGATTAGAATTTTTCTTAAGCTTTAATTCTTTTATATCCTGTTGGATACTTCTCTTTTCAGCATGGAGCAGCTCTAATAGCTCCTTATCCTGCTGAAGAAGTGCAGCTCCGAGCTTTTTTTCATTTTCGGTAGTAGGCTTTTTCAACAATGTCAGTGCTGCTTTTCTTTGATCAAGCAGGCCGCCAATCATATCCGATTCCTTTTCCCCATCGCCCTTTAAGTAGCCGATTAGTTCTTGCGTGATTGCATAGCACTGTTTAATTGCTTCCATTAAGCTTGTCCGCCTGCCGCATATTGCTTTTGACGGTTAATTTGAATTGCTTCTTTCCATGTATCCCTGAATTCCGTTAACAGGAACTCTACATCTTCTAGAATTTTAATGTCATTTACAATATTAGCCTTAATAAGCTGACGGTTCATAAAATCATATAAAGACATGAAATTTTTAGAAATAGGAAAATCCATATTTAATGTAACCATTAATTCATTAATAATCTTTTGCGCCTTTTGAATATTTACATTTCTCGTCGCAATATCATTATTTTGGATAGCATTTTTGGCTAAACCGATAAACTTCAGGCATCCATTATAAAGCATTAGTGTTAACTCGCCAGGTGAAGCAGTGTTTACTGAATTCTGTTTATATGATTGATACGGATTAGTAGTTGCCATTTATTTTACTCCTTTTTTTATGAGCTCATCATACTTGTTAAGTATGCAGATTGACTGTTTGCATTATTGATAGCTGTCTCCATTGCCGTAAATCTTGACCAGTATCTGTCTTCAATATTCTTTAATCTATCTTCAAAATCAGTTATTCTCGAACTATATTGGTTCAATAATTTCCCTAATGTAAATGTATTATTAACACTTGAAGAGGAACCTGCCTTTGTTTTGATATCATCCATAGCAGTTTTCAAGTTTGCTCTAACCATTTGTGCCAAGCCATTTTCAGAAGAAGTTTTAGCACTGCTGTTTTGGAATAGCTTATAAACACTATTTGGGTCAGCGGTGATTGCTTCCTTTAGCTTGTCTTCATCGATTTCCAGCTTGCCGCCTTCTAAATAATTATTTGTAGTGGAAATTCCAATATCAGAAAGTCTTTTGAATGCTCCTCCTGTGTTCACAATAGAGCCAAGACTTGAACGCATTTTAGTTAAGACACTGGAAAGGATTTGATCATTTTTTAGTGTTCCACTCTTCGCTTTTTCTTCCCACTTCTCAATGTCATCATCTGTCATCTCTTTCTTTTGCGCATCAGACAGCGGAGCATAGTCCCTGTATTTTGTTTCCCCAATTTTATCACTAATCTTGTCAATTATTTCGTTATATTTATCCACGAAGGTTTTAATCGAGTCATAAATAGAATCAACATCAGCCGTTGATGAGAATGTTACTGGCTTGCCTGATTCTGTGACTTGTTTAAGTGTCAGTTCAACACCGTTGATGCGGAAGGTGTTGGAAGATCTTGTTGTTTCAATTCCATTGTATATAAAGCTTGCATTCTTTCCTGCTGTACCGCCTGTGCCAAGGTTATCAGAGGCAACGTTTAATGTTGTCAATAGACTGCCAGTACTTCCATCTGAATTTGCAGAGCTTAAAGTAATTTCCGCTCCAGTTGCAATATCACCTGTATTTTTGGCAGTAAAAGAGATTTGTTTTGAATTAGCATCAAAAAATGCTGTTACACCTGACTGCTGATTGATTTTGGAAATCAAGCTGTCCATCGTGTCTGTATCTGTTATTTCAATATCCTTACTGGACATTACACCGTTAGCATCAATTGCAGAGATGGTCATTTTCGTATCATTAATTCCGGCACTGCGTAATGTAGCAGTAGAATCAGTAATTCCAGTTGCCCCATTACTCTTAATTGAAGCAGCAGTAGCCAACTGTTTAATTTCCATTTGTCCTGAAAAATCAACTGTAGACGTTATATTTTTAACACCCAATGCATCTGAATTAGATGAATTGATCGTCTTCTTAATAAATGTCGACTGCTTTGAGACGCCTTCTGACATTAGCGTATCTAATGACAGTAGCAAGGTGTTCATTTCGCGATAGTCGTCTCGCTGCCACTCTGTATATGTTTTCTTTTGATTCAACTTGTCCAACGGAACTCTTTCCGCAGTCATTAGCTGTTCTACTAAGGAGTCGATATCCATGCCGCTTGCAAGTCCGCCTATTCTTAAAACCAAATTCCTCACCTCGTACTTTTTTTATATTTAAATCAATAGTGTGTTACTATTTTTTAAATATAATCATTGATTACTATTATTATCGGCCAGTCCTATTCAGCCTTTAACATTTTATTAAGATATCTTACTTTTTACCTATATATGAATGGTGTTTTTTAAACAATCAAATGTAGTTTTTTTAGGGTGACAGCATCTAATCCTATACATGCAAAAGATGCTGTCAATGTATGCATCAAATTTTTTTGTCTACCATTAAGCCCAAATACTCTTTCATTGCAGCATGAATATCAAGCATCTTTTCTGAGGGTATCTCTCTAATTACCTCTTTTGTTTGATCATCAATAACTTGCACATAATACTCCTCCAGCTTATCATGAAGCTGAAATTTAAGTGATGTGTGTGCAGGCATGAAATCATTTAAGCTGTCCATCAAGCCTTCTAGGCTTTTTCTCTCTTTTTCCTTATCGACAGGATTTACAGCCTTACTCTCCTCTACTTGTGGTTCGGCAGCTGCATCGTTACCCTTCGTCACACTATTCTCACTGGTTTTGAGCTGTTGAGCTGAATAGACGCCATTTGAAGAATACTTTTCTATCATAGGCATTTCCCCCTAAAAAAATATATACTACCACCATTATATCGGCGGCTTCCTTCCTGTGTTTATAAAAAGGGAAGGCAGTTCGACAAAAATGCCAAACTGCCTTCTCTTTCCAATTACATAGCGGAGAGCCGTGTCTTAGCTGGTTCATAACCAAGTTTAGCAGACTCCATATAATACCTTTTAGCATTTGGTACAGCGCCAATTGCTTCATAATAAACGCCTAAATTGTAAAGCGCTAGAAAGCTGGCCGTTCCTGATAGGTATTCGATATGCTTTTTCTTGCTAATCGCAATACATTCCAGGAAGCTTGCTTCAATATTAGGAAGCAGGTTTATCGCTTCTTCCAAGTGCTTTAGGCAATAATCTAGATAAAACAGCCCTTTATAAAAATGAAAGTCTGTAACATGTTTAAGCTTTAACTCGTTTTCAACAATAACAGAAATGGTGCCTTTATCAGCCAGTTCCTTCCCTGTTTGCAATAGCTCCAATATGAGCTGGTTGTAATAGGCATAGCGATCATCCGCTAGCTTGTACGCCTTCATCAAGTACAGCCAGGATTGTTGAAACTCTCGTTTTAATCTGTATTCCTTCCCAAGTTGATAATGGTAGTAGGCATCATTGGGATACTTCTCAAGCTCTTGATGAAGAATCGGTATATTTCTAGAGCCTTTATCCTTATCCAAATAGCCACTATGAGCTACAGTCAGCTTCATATCAACTCTTGGCAAATTAGATTCAAGCTGTTCATGAATAGCTCCAGTGAAACGAACCTCTTTCGGGAAAAACCTAGAGATATACGAGCTTGCCTCATATACTTGGCCGTCTTTCTTAAATTTGCTGACGATTTTCATCCTGCCAATTTGATGTTGCTTCATTATTTTTTCAAGCTCACTTCTTTTGCCGAATGTCACATACTCGTCTGCGTCTAATACTAGAATATAGTCGCCCGTGCATTGGTTGATTGCATAGTTTCGTGCTTCGGAAAAGTCATTTGTCCATTCAAACTGATATACCATTACACGAGGCTGCTTATCTAAAATTTCTAACGTTCTGTCTGTGGAACCAGTATCAACGACCACTATTTCATCAACTAGGTTTCCAATGCTATTCAAGCAAATTTGGATATTTTCTTGCTCATTTTTTGTTATTAAGGCTAGTGAGATTTTCGCCATAGTAATTTCATATTATCCCTTCCTAGCTTCTCCTACCTTGCAAAGCCGCTTTAATCTCTCTGAATATCTTTTCACCTGAAGTCCCATCGCTGTTCACATAAACTTGTGAGCCTACCCCTATACGGTTTTGCTCTAATGGATCATAGCCTTCAGGAAATTTTTTCACAAGTTCATACCAAGGTTCAGATTTACTATATGCATAGTAAAAAGCATTTTCTGGTACTAATGAGTCTTTAGGGGCTTTTTCATCCCAGAATAATACTTTTTTTTCAGTAAGCAAATATGATCTGAGGATAGAACTATCGGTAGTAATCAATACATCTGCTAAAAGCAAAGCATTCATATAATCATCCGTTTTATCCAAAATAATCCCTTTGTACAATGGATCATTACCATTGATTCCGTTATCCAAAAGATTACTAAAATAGCCACTAAAATATGGCGTATACTTCAAAATTGATATTTCAGTAAGAGGATGCGGTCTCCATAAAATTACACTATTTTCAACAAATCTAGGGATGTTAAAAATATCTATAAGCTTTTCCAGCGCTACAAATGGATTAACTGCAAAGTACATACAGCCCGTATTAAGAACATAAACTGTTTTTCCATCAAGCTTTTCCTTCCACTCCTCAGGGTATTCATGCTTGCTATTTAAGGAACGATACATAATATCAAGCTTCGGAGAACCAAGCACAAGCAGTTTGTCTTCTTGTATTCCTTCTTCAAGCGCTATTTCCTTTTCCTTATTGTGCGCTAATATAAATTTATCAATATTATCTATTGCTGGGGAATGATATGGATAAAATCCACCTTTTTTATACGGAATAAAAGATGCAGTGTAATATGGAACGTACACTAACATATCTGTGTATTTCTTAAGATTAGAAGTAAAATATTCGTCATATACTCTAGTAAGCGTATTATAATTATCATAAATATTATGTATGAAAATAATATCTGGCTCTTGCTCTTCTAACTTATAGTCATCGAAATGAGTTATCTTAACATCCTCTGGAAACCTGTCACCTTCATAAGTTGGAATGGCCTTATCTTGTGCAAGCTGATAGTACGGAATTGGCACTACATTAACAACACAGTTTTCGTCATTCTTAGCTGCTTCATAAACTGTGGAGAGGCTATCCCACATAGATACCTTATATGGGAAAAATACTATATTGAGCTTTGTATTAATAGTATCTTTTATTAATGATACTAATGAGATTAATTGAGCAAGTGTTTCACTTAAGTTGTCACCAGTTAATTCCTTTAAATTCTCATAATACATGACAAAACTACTTTGTACGGTGTTAAATTGCTCTATTAATAGAGGGGAAAGCTCCTCCTCCTGCATCAATTGCTCTGCAATAATGTCTAAGGCCATTAAACAATCTGATAGCTCTTGGCTAGGATCCTGTATTTGATTTAATATACCAACCATTTCAATAATGGTGTCAGTTAGCTCTAGAACCCTCTGTTTTTTTTTCAAAAACATATATGTATCCTCCATCATAAACTGAACATTCTTAATTAAAAAGCAATAAAAGGATACTTATCCTCCGGCAATCACTGGTTTGTACCGTTAGATAAATACCTTTTTTAGCTCTCAACTATTTAACTATTTCCTCTTTGAATTACTTCGATTGTAAATTTTTCAGATAAACACTGTCAGGGAAGAGCTGCTTTGCCTTTTCTAAATTAGTCTGATACAGGTCTTGTTCGACTGAGTTTTCGAAAATCAGCTTATAGAATCTGAAATCATTTTCAAACACAAGCAAAGCATACTTAGTAAACTCAATAGCATTGAGATTATTCCCTGTTTCCAATAAGCCATTAATAATATTAAGGAAATCTTGCTCTTGATAAACATCCCAATCACATTGATTATATAGCTGCAAGGCTTCTCCTTTGAAGTCATTTTCATAAAGGATAGCAGCTGTTTGTGATAATGCAGCTTCTGTTAGTAAATGTTTATTTTTCAATAATGCAGAAACATAATCAAGCATTTTATAATTTAACAAAATTTGCAGCGCACCAAAAAATAGCTCCGTCTCAAGAATCGGTTCTTCCGTTAGATTGTCCATTAATTTAGTCAACATACTTACATGCTCATCTTTCTCAAGAGCTTCAACAAGGAAAGCAAACTTTTCTATTCCTTTAAGTCTTTTTCTTAAGAAATAAATATCAACAATGTTGAGTAATTGCCTTTTATTTAAATTCTCAATAACTTTCGGATTTAATAAATCATTAAATTCCCTTATACTTCCTTGTCCAGTTAAGCAGTAATTCTTTAATTTATATATTTTTTCTAATACTGTGTCTTCCTGAGCGTCTTCAAAAAATGGCTGCATAATGTCCGGTTTCCCAATATTAAAGCATGCTGACATATAGTAATTCAGGTTGTTCTTATTAATTAAATCATTTCTTTGAATAAATTGAATAATCTCCGTTTCCGTATGAAACTTATTTAATATAAAGATAACCTTCCCAATACTGTCGCTATCAAGCTTATTTATATTCAGTACACTCATATAGTGATAAATTGCTTTATCATAATTTTTTTCATAATTATATAAATCCCCAAGCCTTCTGTGCGGCATTTGGTCTTTTAAATCTGGTCTGAGTATCTCATGATTGTATTTATCGCTATTGTTTATAATTTCTTCAAAGTAGTATTTAGCATCATCAAATTGCCCTCTAGTATAGCTAATTTCACCTTTTAAGTAGACCAATTCAAATGAACCTGGATATAATTCTGTAGAATCGTCAATAACACTAACTGCATCATTAAATCTCTCTAATTGAATTAAGACACTGATTATTTGAATAACAGTAGAGGCTACCCAGGATAAATGATAGTTGCTTTTTAGATTATAGGCATTTGTATATGCTTTTAATGCCTCTTCATATTCGCCTTGAGAATAATATTCATTTCCTAAGTTGAAATAATCAAATGCATTATTACTCTCTTGCATTTCTTTATCAATAAGCTCTTTATTTCTTTCATTCTTTCCTTTATCTGCTACAGTTTTATTCATATATCCAGAATGAAATACAGAAAGCTTTGCTATACTTCCCTTCACGGGTTTGCCCTCAACACTCTTTAATTGTTCATGAATTGCACGGTAATATGCTATTTCTCCATTATTCTTATACACACGATCATGATGATTCTGAACTAATTTCTCTCCATATGAGCCGGTAAAGTTTATGATTTTAACACCGTATGTGTCGTATTTGCCATTATCTTCTTTTAATCCATCAACAAATTCCTGATAATTTTCCTCATCAATATATTCATCAGCATCAAGTACTAAAATCCAGTCACCAGTTGCCTGCTCCGCGGCAAAATTTCTTGCAGCTGAGAAATCATTAATCCATTCAAAGTCAAATATTTTAGAAGTATATTTGCTTGCAATCTCCTTCGTTCTGTCTGTGGAGCCTGTATCAACTATAATCACTTCATCAACTAAATGAGCAACAGATGCTAGGCAACGATCCAAGACACTTTCTTCATTTTTAACAATCATGCATAATGACACGCTTAATTCCATTGATAATTCCTCCTGATAGTTAATAATGCTAATAAAAATATCGTGCTTAGTAAAACGAAGCACGATATTTCAATAGAACTACTAAAATATTTTATTATTGAAGTAATTATAGAAGTTAATCATTTGACACTTGTTAGCTTTTAATCTCTATAAACGGTAACTGTTTAATAAAGTGATTTTTATTAGTTGAATATATTGCCGATTTTATTGCTTTTAAGGACAGTAAGAATTTGCCTTCCCTTTACTATATTTATATCGGAATATTTTTTTTTTATTTAACCTTTTTATAAAGTTTTTATATTAATTCGTCCTTCAGGATAGAGTGAGACATATAAAAGCATATTAAATGTGTTATTAAGCATCCTTTAATAAAACAATAGAATCATTCCAGGTATGTAAAATCTTTATCTGTATTATTCACAGTAACAATGTGTTTCATACAGCAATAAGGGAAACTTTTCATGCATTATGTGGCTAATAACATCAAAAAAAGAGGACTTCCTAATAGGTAGCCCTCTTCTCTCTAGTGATATAATTATTGAAGCAATTGTAGTACGCCTTGTGGCTGTTGGTTTGCTTGAGCAAGCATTGATTGAGCTGCTTGAGAAAGAATAGAGTTTTTCGTTTGGTTCATCATTTCTTTCGCCATGTCTACGTCACGAACGCGAGATTCAGCTGCCGTCAAGTTCTCAGATGATGTATCCAAGTTGTTGATTGTGTGCTCTAGGCGGTTTTGCAATGCACCAAGGTTTGAACGTTGTGTAGAAACTGTTTTGATTGCTTTATCAAGTGCAGAGATAGAAGAACCTGCTTCAGCATTTGTTCCAACACTGATTGTTCCAGAGATTCCAAGACCAGAAGCACCCATTGCACTGATTGAGAAGTTGATTGTTTGACCATCGTTAGCTCCTACTTGAAGCGTCGCAGAGAATGAACCTTTTAATAGGTTTTGTGTATTGAACTCTGTTGTATCTGCAATACGGTCGATTTCTTTTGTTAATTGATCAATTTCTGTTTTGATTTGTGTTCTATCATCACTTGTATTTGTATCATTACCACCTTGTACTGCTAATTCACGCATACGTTGAAGGATTGCATGTGTTTCGTTCAATGCACCCTCAGCTGTTTGGATTAAAGAGATACCATCTTGTGAGTTACGAGATGCTTGATCCAAGCCGCGGATTTGTCCACGCATTTTTTCAGAAATTGCTAGACCAGCAGCATCGTCACCAGCACGGTTGATACGTTGACCTGAAGATAATTTCTCCATTGATTTAGATTGAGCAGTTGTTGCAGAGCTCAATTGACGGTAAGTGTTTAATGCAGCGATATTGTGATTGATTCTCATTGTATTACTTCCTCCTTGAATGTTCGTGTCCACATCCTTGTGGGCACTATTATTTTTAGAGTTAGGAGAATCCCTCCCACTCTACTTTATTTATCGGCAGAACCGTTTTTTGTTTAACATATTTTAATTTTTTTTTTGAAAATATTAAAATTTCCCGTAGTCAGTATCCTTTTCATTAATAAAACTCATTCTAGTTAAGGGAAAAACAAATGAATCAGATTTCCTAAACAGAATGATAATGAATAAAATTATTGAAGCAATTGCAATACGCCTTGTGGCTGTTGGTTTGCTTGTGCAAGCATTGATTGAGCTGCTTGAGAAAGAATAGAGTTTTTCGTTTGATTCATCATTTCTTTCGCCATGTCTACGTCACGAACGCGAGATTCAGCTGCCGTCAAGTTCTCAGATGATGTATCCAAATTGTTGATTGTATGCTCTAGACGGTTTTGCAATGCACCAAGGTTTGAACGTTGTGTAGAAACTGTTTTGATTGCTTTATCAAGTGCAGAGATAGAAGAACCTGCTTCAGCATTTGTTCCAACACTGATTGTTCCAGAGATTCCAAGACCAGAAGCACCCATTGCACTGATTGAGAAGTTGATTGTTTGACCATCGTTAGCTCCTACTTGAAGCGTCGCAGAGAATGAACCTTTTAATAGGTTTTGTGTGTTGAACTCTGTTGTATCTGCAATACGGTCAATCTCTTTTGTTAATTGATCGATTTCTGTTTTAATTTGTGTTCTATCATCACTTGTATTTGTATCATTCCCACCTTGAACAGCTAGCTCACGCATACGTTGAAGGATTGCATGTGTTTCGTTCAATGCACCTTCAGCTGTTTGGATTAAAGAGATACCATCTTGTGAGTTACGAGATGCTTGATCCAAACCGCGGATTTGGCCACGCATTTTTTCAGAGATTGCTAGTCCAGCAGCGTCATCACCAGCACGGTTGATACGTTGTCCTGAAGACAATTTCTCCATTGATTTAGATTGAGCAGTTGTTGCAGAGCTCAATTGGCGATATGTGTTTAATGCAGCGATATTATGGTTGATTCTCATTGTATTTTTCCTCCTTGAATTTAGGTGTCCACATCCTTGTGGACATTGATATTTTTTAGTGATTGGAGAAGTTGCGCATCCCTTCCCCTCTCTACTTTATATATCGGCAGGAGAATTTTTTATTTAGCTATAATACATCTGTAAATTTTTCCAGATTATAATTAATTAAATTGCAATTTCTCCATTTCCAATACTCAATCCATGACTTAATAGAAGCCATGTAAGCGAACGTTAGATAAACTACAGTATTAACAAAAAAAGACTGCCTAAAAATAGGCAGTCTTTTCAAAAAGGTACTTGAACAATTATTGAAGCAATTGCAATACACCTTGTGGTTGTTGGTTTGCTTGAGCAAGCATTGATTGCGCTGCTTGAGAAAGAATAGAGTTCTTCGTTTGGTTCATCATTTCTTTTGCCATGTCTACGTCACGAACGCGAGATTCAGCTGCCGTCAAGTTCTCAGATGATGTATCCAAGTTGTTGATTGTGTGCTCTAGGCGGTTTTGTAATGCACCAAGGTTTGAACGTTGGGTAGAAACTGATTTAATTGCCTCATCTAATTTAGAGATAGATGAGCTTGCAGCAGAGTTACTTCCAACGCTGATTGTTCCAGAGATTCCAAGACCAGAAGCACCCATTGCGCTGATAGAGAAGTTAATTGTTTGTCCATCGTTAGCTCCTACTTGAAGCGTCGCAGAGAATGAACCTTTTAATAGGTTTTGTGTGTTGAATTCCGTTGTATCAGCGATACGGTCAACTTCTTTTGTTAATTGGTCGATTTCTGTTTGGATTTGTGTTCTATCATCACTTGTATTTGTATCATTACCACCTTGAACAGCTAGCTCACGCATACGTTGCAGGATTGCATGTGTTTCGTTCAATGCACCTTCAGCTGTTTGGATTAAAGAGATACCATCTTGTGAGTTACGAGATGCTTGATCCAAACCGCGGATTTGGCCACGCATTTTTTCAGAGATTGCTAGTCCAGCAGCGTCATCACCAGCACGGTTGATACGTTGTCCTGAAGACAATTTCTCCATTGATTTAGATTGAGCAGTTGTTGCAGAGCTCAATTGACGGTATGTGTTTAATGCAGCGATATTGTGATTAATTCTCATATTAATTTTCCTCCTTGAATTTAAGTGTCCACATCCTTGTGGACTTTATTGTTTTTTGGATTAGGGAAACTGGTGCTCCTCCCCTCTCTAATATATATATCGGTAGATCATTTTTTTGTTTAACTTTTATTTAGATTAATTTCATGGTAGGTTATACCAATCCAAACAATTAAAACTATAGGTTTTAACTATATAAAGTAATCACTGTTAATTAAAATATTAGTTAACCTGTGAAAATAAAAAGGGAATGCCTCGAAATTCAGGCATTCCTTTTTTAAAACATATTATTAATTATTGAAGTAATTGTAGTACGCCTTGTGGCTGTTGGTTTGCTTGTGCAAGCATTGATTGCGCTGCTTGAGAAAGAATAGAGTTCTTCGTTTGCGTCATCATTTCTTTCGCCATGTCTACGTCACGAACGCGGGATTCGGCAGCCGTCAAGTTCTCAGATGATGTATCTAAGTTGTTGATTGTGTGCTCTAGGCGATTTTGCAATGCACCAAGGTTTGAACGTTGGGTAGAAACTGTTTTGATTGCATCATCCAACTTAGAGATAGATGAACTTGCAGCTGAGTTTGATCCTACGCTGATTGAACCAATAGATAATCCAGTACTATCCATCTTAGAGATAGAGAAGTTGATAGTTTGTCCATCATTAGCTCCAACTTGTAGAGTTACAGAGAATGAACCACCTAGTAGGTTTTGTGTGTTGAATTCCGTTGTATTAGCAATACGGTCAACTTCTTTTGTTAATTGGTCTATTTCTGTTTTGATTTGCGCTCTATCATCACTCGTGTTTGTATCGTTACCACCTTGAACGGCTAGCTCACGCATACGTTGCAGAATTGCATGTGTTTCGTTCAATGCACCTTCAGCTGTTTGGATTAAAGAGATACCATCTTGTGAGTTACGAGATGCTTGATCCAAGCCGCGGATTTGTCCACGCATTTTTTCAGAAATAGCCAGTCCAGCAGCATCGTCACCAGCACGGTTGATGCGTTGACCTGAAGATAATTTTTCCATTGATTTAGATTGAGCGTTTGTTGCAGAGCTTAATTGACGGTATGTGTTTAATGCAGCGATATTATGGTTGATTCTCATTGTAATTCTTCCTCCCTGAATGTAAGTGTCCACATCCTTGTAGACGTTTAGTGTTTTTATGATTGGGAAAGTTCTGCAGCTCTTTCCCTCTCTACTTTATATATCGGGAAGTCGATTCTCTCATTAACAAGTAGATATTCCCAATAACTTTCCTTCAGGGCTTTTATGTATTAATAAAAATAGAATCGAATAACTTAAAAACAAAAAAGGACTGTCTAAAAATAGACAATCCTCTTTTGATAAAAAAATGATAAAGATTATTGAAGTAATTGTAATACGCCTTGTGGCTGTTGGTTTGCCTGTGCAAGCATTGATTGCGCTGCTTGAGAAAGAATAGAGTTCTTCGTTTGGTTCATCATTTCTTTTGCCATGTCTACGTCACGAACACGAGATTCAGCAGCAGTCAAGTTCTCAGAAGATGTATCCAAGTTGTTGATTGTGTGCTCTAGGCGGTTTTGTAATGCACCAAGGTTTGAGCGTTGTGTAGAAACTGTTTTGATTGCTTCATCCAATTTAGAGATAGATGAGCTTGCAGCTGAGTTTGAAGTCACGCTAAGTGATCCAACAGATAATCCAGCGCTATTCATCTTAGAAATAGAGAAGTTGATAGTTTGTCCATCATTAGCTCCAACTTGTAGAGTTGCAGAGAATGAACCACCTAGTAGGTTTTGCGTGTTGAACTCAGTTGTATTAGCAATACGATCAATTTCAGAAGTCAATTGTGTTAATTCTGTTTGAATTTGAGTTCTGTCATCAGTAGTGTTCGTATCGTTACCACCTTGAACAGCTAGCTCACGCATACGTTGAAGGATTGCATGTGTTTCGTTCAATGCACCTTCAGCTGTTTGGATTAAAGAGATACCATCTTGTGAGTTACGAGATGCTTGATCCAAACCGCGGATTTGTCCACGCATTTTTTCAGAGATTGCTAGTCCAGCAGCGTCGTCACCAGCACGGTTGATACGTTGACCTGAAGACAATTTCTCCATTGATTTAGATTGAGCAGTTGTTGCAGAGCTCAATTGACGGTAAGTGTTTAATGCAGCAATATTATGATTAATTCTCATTGTAAATTTCTCCTCCGTGAATGTTCTGTCCACATCCTTGTGGACTTCATTTTTTAGGATTGGGGAAGGTCGGCCGCCCTTCCCCTCTCTAACTTATATATCGGCAGGAGAATTTTTTATTTAATATTTTTTATACTTTTTTATTGGTTTTTTTTAAAGACATTTAAAACACTGCTTATATCGACAGATGCTGCTTTATTCTCGTTATAAATTTGATCAAAAATTTCCTTGCGGTGTATTTCAACTTGTTTAGGTGCTTTTATGCCTATCTTCACTTGGTCTCCGCTGACAGATACGACGGTCAATTCAATATCATTGCCTATTTTGATTACTTCTCCAACTTTTCTTGATAGTACAAGCATCTCCTCACCCCTTTACCGCTTCTGATTGTTGTGAAAAAATACTGTGCTTTGTTTTATAATGCGGCAGGTTCAGAATGATTTGCTGGGCCTTATTGTTTTTCATGTTCAACACAATAGGTGCTTGCAGGTTAGCTGTTGATTTTGGAAATGGGTCCTGCACTGTCAGAATGGTAAACAAGAGAACTTCTTTTTCAGACTCTAACTCTAAAAAGCTTGTGATAGGCTCTTCCAGGTCGAACTCATATTCCTTGAAAAAAACAAAAGGATTGGCAATAACAAAACCAAGGTTTTCATTTGTTACTGATTGAAGGATAAAAACATGCTCTTGCTCATCGATTGGCAAAATAACAAACTGTCTTTCCTCTTCAAAAGCAGGAATTCCCTTTGGAAAATGGATTATTTCCTTGTCTGTTATTTCTTTTTCTCCATGAAATCTTGTATTGATTTTCAATTACATCAGTCCTTTTAGTTTGATTGTTGATAGTTTACCCCATTGGACTTTAAATTTTCAAAATGAATTTCTAAACTTGGATATTGAACTAACTCTGTGATAACCTTCCCAGGCGTATAATCGATTATTGGCTTATTTTGGTTCACTTCAATAATTGGATCACGAGTTTCAACATTTGTTTTTACATAGCCAGGATCATAGTTAATTTTGACACTATTTGCTGGCGGTATCCAGCCGAGCCCAAACTCCTTCTGAGGACCCTCGCTGTTTCGCTTAGCAATTGCTTGGATTGGCTTCCCTTTATTTTGAATTGCTCCAAGCTGGTCTGCTTCCTGCACTCGCCTTGCAATCCCCTTCAGCCATTCCTGGCGGCCTTTTCGAACATAATCATCAATGAATCTTTCTCTTGTTTTCATTCCTTCATATGCTCTCGCTTCTGTTTGATCAATTGTTAAGGTGGCTGCCTTTTTATCGATTGTCAGAATCGCCTCTGGTTGCTCAATATGCAAATCAGCAGGCCTTTGCTCCATAGAAACTTGTGGTTGGAGTATTGTCAGTCCTAGCTTGCCAGGCGTTGATTCAATTCTAATTTGCGGAATTTGCATACAAAACACTCTCCTTTCTATAAAAAAAAGCTATTCCTTTCAGAATAGCTTCACTGTTTCTCCTAATATTCAGGTGATATTTGACATAGATAGATGTTCAAAAATGAGCTCACCAGCCTGAATAATGAAGGAACTTGCTTACATCATCTCAAAAAGTCAATTAAGGAAGTTTGGATGATTTTTGCTCCTACACTCAATGAAGCATTATGAACACTTTGCTGAACAGACAGGTTTGTGATGGCAACTTCCATATCGACGTCTTCATTGTCTGAAAGAACCTTGTTCGCAAGTACTTCCTGTGCATCAATTCTTGATTCAACCATTTCTAAACGGTTATATCTTGCACCAAGCTCTGACTTTTCGCTTGATAAAGAGTTCATGACAGAATCAAGTCTTGTCAGCAAATCATCCAAGCCAGTATTATCGTTGTTTGCCATTTTGTCTTGGATTTCTTGAACAACATCAAACATCTCTTGATTGAATGTTGCAGGGTTCACGTTCGCTTTCATAGTGACACCACTTGAAACCTCTACTTTATAGCTGTCAATCAACCCATCTGTTAAGTTTGCTGCGACCTGCGGTGGATCTCCTGCTGTTACAGGTGGATTAGAAACATCTGTACCATGGAAAAGATATTTTCCATTTACCTTCGTGTTACCTACATTCACCAAATCTTCTTTGATTTGATTGATTTCCTCAGCGATTGCATTTCTTTCATCCTTGCCGTTCGTATCTGTTTTACCTTGCACAAGCAATTCTCTGACACGGTCTAATCCTGAACTAGCCTGGTCCATTGCTGACTCTGAGTTATCCATCCACAGGTATAGCTCTGAAAGGTTACGTTTATACTGCTCTACCTCTGACAGGCTGGAGCGATAATACATCCCCTTCATCGCTACAACTGGATCATCTGACGGCTTAGTGATTTTTTTTCCTGTTGATACTTGGTTAGATAATTGGTTCAGCTTATTATAACTGCTGCTAATATTACGCAAGCTGTTTGCTGAAAGCATTGATTGTGTTACGCGCATTGCTTAATCACCTATCTCCCTCCGACACCCATGCCGTTTATTATCGTATCTAAAAGTTCATCCGTTAAAGAAATCATTCTTGCAGCTGCATTATAAGCCTGCTGGAATTGAATCATATTCGTCATTTCTTCATCCAAAGAAACAGCGCTTGTACTCATTCGTTTATTTTCAACAGTCTGCTGTAGTGTTGTAGCATTGGATGACATCTTTTCTGCTTCCTGTGCACTAACTGCCATACTTCCGATTACACCTTCATAATAGTTACGGAAGTTAGAAGTCTGCGAATTATTTCCATAATCATAGCTTTGGTTGATGATGTCAGCCAATTTGCTAACAATTGTCGCATCCCCAAGTGTCGCTTTCGTTGGATCTGTACCAGGATCAGCATTCGCAATATTATCTAAGCTGCTCTCGATGCTAGCGGAAATCGATATTCTGCTTGCAAAGCCGCTTCGATCTGTAATGGAACCATCAGCACTTTCTGCATCAGCAAAGAAGGAAATAGACTGGTTTTCGCCTGCTTTAATTTCGTTCGGGCTCATCCCTTGCTGGTGAACCTCATTGAACTTTGTCGCAAATGTATATGCCAAATTATCTAATTCTGTCAGCATATCATTATATATTCCAGCTTTATTACCATCTGCATCTTCATAGCCATATGCTTCTACAATACTCTTTAATTTCCCAGTAGATTCATAGTCATTTATATTAATCTCGTTATCTCCGATTGTTATGCTTTTTACAGCACTATCATCAGCATTGCTGTTCACCTTAAACGTATTATAACCATTTTTATCTACCAATGTTCCTAACGAGTTACCTTTATCATCAACAAGCGTAACAATTGCTTTTCCTTCTGCTTGTGCAAGTGAGTGGCCACCAGATGCTTCATAAGAGACTTTAATGTTTGCATACGAAGAAAGTTCATCAAGCAAGCTGTCCCTTTGATCATATAAATCATTTGGCAAGTAGCCATTTGGCTCTACACTGCCAATTTGTTTGTTAACCTGGTCGAGCTGGCTAAGAATTGTATTTACAGCCTTTTCCGCAACACCAAGTTCATTTTTTGCATCACTTTTTTCTGCTGCTACTGTTTTATACAAATAGTTAAATGTTTCTGAAACGGCAATCCCACGCTGACGCACAACAGCACGTGCCCCTGAGTTCTGTGGGTCTGTTGCTAAATCCTGTAATGACTCCCAGAAAGAATCCATAGACGTAGACAGACCAGATTCAGATGGTTCATTCATAATTGTCTCTAAGTTACTTAATGCTGCAGAACGATTCTCCCAATAACCAAGCTTACTTGACTCTGAGCGGTATTGTGTATCAAGGAAGCTGTCTCTGATTCTATTTACAGAACCTGCAACAACACCTGTACCTAATTGACCGGCAATCCTTGGAGCATTTTGTCCAACTCCTGGAAAGCTTTGTGATTGCTCTAAATCTACTCTTTGACGAGTGTAGCCAAGTGTATTAGCATTTGAAATATTGTTACCTGTTGTATAAAGTGCACTTTGCTGTGCGACTAGCCCTCTTCTGGCTGTTTCAAGCCCCATAAAGGTTGATCCCATAATTATCCTCCATTATGCTTTCATATTTAAAAGACTGCTTGATATTTTTCCGATGCTGTCTGTTTGTACAGTGTTTCCATTTACCGGTTTTCCGTAGTTTAGGCTTTGCTTCGTTGGTTTTAACAAGCTTAATGATACATTTACAAATTGCATTGATTGTCTTAACAGCTGCTGATTCAACGTATTCGCATCTTTTAATTCACTTATGATGCTGCGCAGCTTATCTGCTATTTCCCCTGCTCGCTTGGCATCTGCTGGCTGCAGCAGCTCCAGGCAATCTGAAATGGTAGGATTGTGAACGGTCTTGACAATTTTTCGGCAAACTTCCATTCTTGCCGCTTCCAGCTTTTGAATGCTCATGATTTGCGCTTGCTCATCTTTCATCACTTGCTGAAGGGACTCAATATCCCCCTTCTTTATGATCTCTGTTTTGTTTTTCGCCACCTCATACAGCTTTGCATGTGAGTTGACGAGCTCTTCCAGCACTTCAATCAATAAGGACGCAGACATTAGAGACCCTCCTTCTAAAAATTAGTTAGCTTGATTATTTTTCGTATAGAAATTCACGATGCTGCTTGCAACATCTTCTGCACGGACTTGATATGTGCCATTTTGGATTTCCTTTTTAAGTGCTTCAATTTTTTCAGTTCTTGCTTGTGACACTTGTGTCACTTGCTGAAGCTCTTTAGCTGCAGAAGAGATTTCAATTTTATCTGTTCCCTTTACAGCCTCTGATTTTACTTGATCTATTTTATTGACTTGTTTTTTGTATGGGTTAATTCCTTGTGTTCCATAATTATTAATTTTCATCGTAATTCCTCGCTTTCTTTTTTCCGTACAGAAAAGCTCTACCTCTAGTATCGGATGATTAGCGTTTTATTTAAACATTTCCTTCGCTTTTTCTTAAAATGCGCCAAAAAGACTAATTTAAAACAAAAAAACCAAGAGTATTTTACTATATTGAAGAAATCGTGTCGTGAGGCTTGTTTCCTGGAGAGATATGCAGAAGGAAAAGCAGAGTCATCTGGGCTGTCAAGCACAGCCCCAGATCATTAGTATCACACTCCACTTATTTTCCTGTAAAATAAGTGGACGATTTTGCCTGCCTTTTCCGTTCTTCTTCTACCTCTAGATTCTTTATATCCCCCTGAAGGCTAGATAAACAGCTTGTACAAAGCTTCCCTTCTCTAATTTGAGTGCCACATTTCGCACAAGGATACCCTAGGTTTGGAAATTGGGACAGCTTAATTCGACCTTTTTTTATCCATTTATATATTAACGATTTTTCCACACCAGTATTTGCTACCACTTGCTCCATTGGTGCTGTTCTGTTTTGCTTCTTACGGATGAAGTGATATACCTTCTCATAATCCTCTTCTTCTTTTTTATAGCACTTAGGGCAAATATCCCTAAGATTATTTACAACATAAATGTCCCCACACTTAGGACAATTAGCTAAATCAGCCATTGTTTCTTTCCCTCCATTAGTATCGTCATCTTGCAATAGTAAAGGAATAGACTGTACTTGCACCTGCGGCCTTTAACACCTTTGCTGCCTGCCTTACTGTTGCACCTGTAGTATATATATCGTCAACCAGCAGAACATGTTGAGCATTACAACTAGTATTAATTGCCGCAGAGAAGGCAGCAGTATTTTCCAATCGGTCCTGCCGTTCTTTCTTTGACTGTTTTTCACCATGGGTTCGGGTTAAAAGCGGTTTATACTTTATTTGAGCATACTCAAGAATTGCTTCTGCCTGATTAAAGCCCCTTTCGTACAACCTTTCAGCACTTAATGGCACAGGAGTGACAACTCTCCCTTTCACTAAGCTCTTCGGAAAATATTCAGCAAAAGCGCCTGCAACTTGATGATCTCCTCTATATTTAAACTGTGCAATCTTCTCCTTTAAAAAATCATTATAACGAAAAATCGAGGTGTTCCCGTCCAGCATGCCTTTCCAGCTCGGGTTGCTTTCCCATTTATAGCAATCAAGACAAACATCCCCTTTTTTGAAGCGAGCATCTACTAAAGCAAAGAGACGACAGCACATATTACAGCGTTCTCCTTCAATAATCTCTAATTTGCTCATACAGTCCTCACATAATAGAAAAGTCTTTTGCTTCTTAACCAAATTAGTCCAATTTAAGACTGGTCTTAATGAGGTTAAGCAAATCGTACAATTCATTTGTCCCCTCCCATACAAGGAAGGAGCATACCCTTTTTTGCTGCTTCCTTATTACTATTGGTAATTTGCTGTTTTGCCTCAACCATACTTTTCGTTTTTCCGTAATGAAAAAAAGCGACGTCACCAAATGGATTTTTAACGCTTCGCCCTGCTCTACCGGCGATTTGAATTAGTGCACTTGCAGTAAACACAGCATCTTCTGCACCTAACACTGCAACATCAATATTAGGAAAAGTAACACCTCTTTCCAAAATCGTCGTAGTAATCAGTAACTTTATTTCCTTATTTCTCATCCTTTTCACCTTTTCTAATCGCATGGGGTCGGCAGCATAAACAGATTCGATATTGCTGTCCAGCTTCTTCAATATCGACATCACCTTTTGTAAATAAGCGATTTTCGGTAAAAACAATAAAACCTGCCTATCTGTGATTAATCTTTCCTTCAACCAAGTAAGCAGCGTGAATGGCAGCTTTTCTCGGCGGAGCTTCTTTTCCCAATTTCCACACCAAACAAAGTGCGGGACGGGAAGTGGATGTTGATGAAAGCGTGCTGGAATTGTTACATAGTCAATTTTGTTATCTTGGCATTTTCGTTGCCAGCTTTTGTTGGGAGTAGCTGTTAGATATACCATTGAAGAGTTTTGTTTTCTTGCTTTCCTCACTGCATACTGAAGCGTTTTATCTACCGAATATGGAAATGCATCCATCTCATCAAGGATAACAAGATCAAATGCCTTCTCGTAACGATAAAGCTGATGTGTTGTGCTAATGAGGAGAGGGCTGTATGTCAGCTTATCCTCGCTGCCTCCATATAACGCGATTACATTTATATCAGGAAAAACCTGCTGCAGTCTTGGTGCCAATTCAAGCACAACATCTGTTCTTGGTGTGGCAATACACACTCTCTTTTTCAACTGAAGTGCCCTTTCGATGCCTTTAAATAAAAGCTCTGTTTTTCCTGCTCCACATACTGCCCAGACCAGCATCTCCATACTTTGTTCGACTGCTGTTACAATCTTTTCGGAAGCGTGCTGCTGCCCTGATGATAATGTTCCTTGCCAATCGAGCCTGCATACAGCAGGTATTGGTGCATCCGGACCCGTCCAGCTTAATAGAGGGGTGCATTCGGAAAGTCTACCCATCATGACACAATTACGGCAATAGGTGCATTTTCTTCTGCAACGTGCGCAATAAAAGGACGCGAATAGCTTCAGCTGGTCATTTCCACAACGCACACACATTATTTGCTTATGGTTTTTTATTATTGCTGGCTGATACGTGCAATATCCATTCCGATAATGTGTTTGAATTTCTTCTAATGAGAAGGTGGTCTCCTCCAGTAATAATTTTTTGCCTTGTAGTGCTGATTGAAGTTTTTTGTTGTAGGGAAAGCTTGGGTTTATTGTGCGCGGATGGCAAGGGAGATCAATTATTCGGGACAGTCCAGGACTGTAGGTGAGGGTGGGAAGAAGTTCATTGTCAGGTGAAAGTCTAAAAAGCATAACTTAGCCTCCTTATAGAATTTTTGTCTGATGTATTGTTGATCCCCCTTCCGTTTTTTCTATGTTCCTCTATTATCTTCTCTATTTATCCTACGCATTCCTTCTAACAAAAATAAGAGCCTATCTAATTCTTCATTAGATAGGCCATTGTTCAGATTTTTTTCATCCAGCCAAGCCCCATCGAACCCTCACCAAGATGAGTTCCGATGACAGCACCAAAGTAGCTGATGGAAAATTCAATATTAGGAAATCTCTCAGCAAGCTCTGCTTTCCATTCGTGTGCTTCTTCTTCTCTGTTCGCATGAATTATTACTGCTTGGTACTCTTCCCCGTTTGTTGCTTCTGCAAGCAAATCAACAATTCGTTTCATTGCTTTTTTTCTTGTCCGGATTTTTTCAAACGGAACAATTACCTTGTCAGCGAAGTGCAGCAATGGTTTAACCTGTAGCAGGCTGCCAATTAATGCTTGGGCACTGGACAAGCGTCCTCCCCGCTGCAGATGAGCTAAATCATCTACCATGAAGTAGGCATGGCTTGTTTTTTTGAGCTCTTCCAATACAGGAATAATATCTGCTGCCGTTTTGCCGGATTTGGCAAGCTTAGCAGCTTCTATAGCATAAAAACCCTGGACCATGCAGCTTATTTCTGTATCAAAAGCAAATACATTAATATTATCCACCATATTTCCAGCAGTAATTGCGCCCTGGTATGTCCCGCTAATACCACTTGATAGATGAATGCTGATTACTTCATCATATTCCTTTGAAAGCTGCTCAAACAGTTCAGCAAATTTTCCAATTGACGGCTGAGAGGTAGTCGGAAGTGCTTTTGACTTCACTTCTTCATAAAATTGACCTGCTTGCAAGTCTACTTCCTCTTCATAAATCTCGTTGTCAAACACAACTGTCAATGGAATCATATGTATATCATATTTGTCTCTTACTTCTTTCGTTATATAAGCAGTACTATCTGTTACAATAGCTGTTTTCATTTTTATATAATACCTTCCTTATCTATACAGATGTATGTATATTTTAACTAAAAAACAATATATTTGCACCAAATATAGGCTGATTTTATTATTATAGTCAAAAAGGTATCTTATACTGATTCATAGATGAAAAGAATCAAACAGTCAGTTCCCGACGATTTACTTCTTCGAATAAGATGGAAATAAATTCTTCCTCCAACTTTAAGGATATCGCCAGGTGATATGCTTTTATCAGCTCAGCGTTTGAAAGAATACAAACTCCGCTCATCTCAAACACTCCTATCCCTATATCTATGAATATTCTGCACTATTCGTCATATGATGGACATAGGAATATTTTACTATTTCCGCTACTTTTTTGGCAAAAAAGTGAATTCCTGCCCATGAATTAGGACAGGAATCGACATTTATTTTAAATAGATAAAAAAAAGCTCCCCATAAGGAAGCTTTTATCGTACTTCTACCCAACCGTTTTTGATTGCAACAACAACTGCTTGAGTACGGTCATTAACGTTCATTTTTTGCAAAATATTGCTGACATGGTTCTTAACTGTTTTTTCACTTATGAACAACGCTTCCCCAATACCCCTGTTGCTCTTTCCATCTGCAAGAAGCTGGAGCACTTCGCACTCACGGCGTGTCAGAAGATGAAGCGGTCTTCTTATTTCAACAGTTTGTACATAATGATCTCCGCCGCCTGTCTCTTCCAATGCTAACCTGCGGTATTCATTAACAAGGTTATGAGTTACTTTCGGATGAAGATAAGATCCTCCATCAGCAACCACTTTAACTGCTTCTACAAGTGCATCTGCATCCATTTCCTTCAACAGATAGCCACTTGCACCAGTTTTTAATGCATGTGTTACATAGTTTTCATCATCATGGATCGACAGGATAATAACCTTTGTATCTGGAAATTTCTCCAGCAATTGTCTTGTTGCCTCCACACCATTTGTTGTCGGCATATTAATATCCATGATTGTTACATCCGGCTCATATTGCTCTACCAATTGGATAGCTTGTGAACCGTCATCACCTTCTGCGACAACCTCAAAGCTTGATTCAAAATCCAGGATACGTTTAACACCTTCCCTGAACAATTGATGATCATCTATAATAACTATTTTCGTTGTAGCCAATTGTTTCGCCTCCCCTAATCTCACTTATCAATTTCATTAATTTTTAACTGGAACATTAATCATGACGAGCGTCCCTGATCCAATTTTTGAATCAATTGATAATTCCCCTTCGAGCAATTCTACTCTTTCTCTCATCCCTATTAAACCAAAAGATTCCTGTTTTTTAACACTTTTGTCAAAGCCTTTACCATCGTCTTTGATGACAACAATAACTTGATCGCGCCTCATTTCTATTTTTACGAGGATTGTCTTGGCTTCGGCATGCTTTAATGCATTTTGAACTGATTCCTGAATAAGCCGGAACAGCGCTACCTCATATTTGTTTGGCAGTCTGAAGTCCTTGCCTATTGTCGTAAAGCCGATACTTGCTGTTTGATAATATTCTTCCGTCGTTTTTAAGTATTTCTTTAATGTTGGAACAAGACCTAAATCATCGAGTGCCATCGGGCGAAGGTCGTAGATGATTCTTCTCACTTCATAGAGTGCGCTGCGAACCATAAGCTTAAGATTTTTTATCTCTTCAAATGCTTCCTGAGCGCCATGCTCCTTATATATTCTTTCTATTAAATCAGAACGCATCATGACATTTGCCATCATTTGGGCAGGTCCATCATGAATTTCCCGTGAGAGTCTTTTCCGCTCTTCCTCTTGGGCCCCAATTATTTTCAAGCCGAAATCCTGCTTTTGCTTTGCATCCTCAAGTACTTCTCCGACCTGCTTCAAATCACTAATCAAGTATTTCATTACGACTGTGATTTGGGTAACAAGATGATCTGCCCGTTCAATCGTCTCATCCAAACCGATCAGCCTTCTTTCAATATCGTCACGTCTGTCTCGATATTGCTTTTCAAGATGCCGGTTCATGCTTAAATCCATTTGCAGGCTGTGGGCTTTTTCATATGCTTCACGCACTTCTACCTCGGAGTACTCGTTGAAATGCTTACTCACCTCTGACAGGCGTTTTCTCGCAAAGCGGGATTGTGCTTCAAGCTTATCTCCCTCTTCAATTGTTTGAAGGACTAGATTCCTTATTTCCTTCAGCTCTTCGGTCAGCTTTTCATAATCCTTTCGACACTGTTCTCCAATGCGAAATATTTCATCCTTGCTGGAGCTGACAGTCTCAACCATTTTTTCTAAAATGAAATCTAGTGTTTTTGTATCAAATTTCCTTATTATCATATTATATAATTCCTCCAAAAAGGTTGAAAACCCTTCCTGTATCAAATCTTATTTTAGCGTGAAAGTGGAAAATATGTATAATTTCATGGGTAAATAATATAAAATCGTTATATAGACATATATTATACCCAATTAAAGTAATACTATTTACCTAATTAAGAAATTTTTAAGGAATATTTTTTATACGGAACAAATGTCCTTTGCCCTATTTAGTATTTACAAAAAATACGGCTGATATCAAGCTGCTCCTTGCATTTACCTATCCACTTTCCATATGACTGCTTTTTTATCAGGGACTTTTTAGGCATGGAGTTTTACTTATTATAACATGGCAATATCGGACTAATATTAAAATTCTGTTACAAACACATCAACAATTGAAGAATGAAGAATGTCGAATTATAATGAAATAAGGCTATAAAATATTATATTCTTATTTGTTCGTTATAACAAACATTTTTGCTTTTTTTATTTAGAAAGGAGCTGTTATGAATGCTTCCTTGCTACCATACTGTAAAAGGTTATGGAGAACATGAGATCATCATACAGAAATCGCGTTTCATCGCACATGTTTGCACTTCAACTAGTGAAGAAGAAGCACAAGCGTTTATCATAGATATTAAAAAGAAGCATAAAGATGCAACCCATAACTGTTCAGCATACTTAATTGGTGAAAATGACCAAATCCAAAAAGCAAATGACGATGGAGAGCCAAGCGGAACAGCCGGTGTACCAATCTTAGAAGTGCTGAAGAAAAGAAAACTGAAAGATACAGTGGTTGTCGTTACTCGCTATTTCGGGGGAATTAAGCTGGGAGCCGGCGGCCTTATCCGTGCATACGGAAAATCGGCCTCAGAGGGTATAACTGCGACAGGAGTCGTGGAAAGAAAACTAATGACAATTATTGGCGTTACAATTGACTATACATTCCTCGGTAAAATAGAGAATGAATTAAGAACCTCCCCTTATCAATTAAAAGAAATCCATTATCTGGAGTCTGTTGAGATTGATGTATATGTCGAGACCGAAAAAATCCAAACCTACAAGAATTGGATGACAGAATTAACGAATGGCCAAGGCATACTAAAAGAAAAAGAAGCCGTTTATTTAGAAACTCTTATATGAATATTTTCCCTTCTCTTATTAAAAAATTCCTTAACAAGAAATAAAACACTAGTTATTATTATGGGATGAGATAGTAAGATAAGAATAATGTAATGGCTATGACTAGTTTCCAAAATCAACGCTTAAAGGAGAAACCAATGGCATCGAATAGAGAATCTTATGTTAATTATAATAAAAAGAAGCGAAAGAGAAAAAAAATCCTGACATTTATCCTTGTGCCGCTGCTTGTCATTGTTGCAAGTGGAATTGGCTACGGCGCATTCCTTTATACAAAGGCTAAATCGGTAGCAGATGACTCTTATCAGCCAATCGATAGAGATTCTTCCCTACGCAGTTCAGCAGTAGATCCAGACATTGATGATATATCCATTTTATTTATCGGAGTGGATGACAGTGAAAAACGCTCTTCATCTTCTGGCACAACAAGATCCCGCTCGGATGCACTAATGCTTGCAACATTAAATGAAAAGGAAAAATCAGTTAAGCTGCTAAGCATACCGCGTGATTCCTATGTGTACATCCCTGAACGAGGCTATAGTGATAAAATCACCCACGCCCATTATTTCGGCGGTGTGAGTTCAACAATTGATACAGTGGAAAACCTGTTAGACGTACCTGTCGATTACTATGTAAAAATGAACTTTGATGCCTTCATGGATGTTGTTAATGCACTTGACGGAATTGAAGTAGACGTTCCAGTTACATTCACAGAGCAAAACTCGAAGGATCAAAAAGGCTCTAATGCCATTCATTTAGAAGAAGGCTTGCAAACACTTAATGGCGAGCAGGCTTTAGCCCTTGCAAGAACAAGAAAAATTGATAATGATATTGAACGTGGTAAACGCCAGCAATTGATTATGAAAGCTGTTATGAATAAGGCAGTTTCTGCTCAAGCGATTACGAAATATTCGAAGCTGATGGAGGCTGTCGGCGATAACATGACAACAGACCTTTCTTTCAGCAATATTCAGTCACTTCTTGCATATGCAACTGCTGAAAACGGATTGCAGGTGGAAAGCCTGACATTACAAGGCAGTGATGGCAACGTAGACGGTAAGTATATTTACCAATTAGATCAAACAGCATTAGAAGAAACGAAAGCAATCCTGCAGGAGCATCTTGGAATCAGTGATGAGCTTTCTGATACAAACAGTACAGATACAGATACAACAACTGATACTACTGGTACTGGCACTACTGATACTTCTTCTGAAAGCACGACAGACAGCAGTACAGGTACGACAGATAGTACAGGCACAACTACTACAGATTCGACTTATTCTGAATCAACAGGTACAACCAATTAATTTTACTAAAGAAGATGGACAAGCAGTCCATCTTCTTTTTTTATATTTCCCCTATAAAACGGTTAGTTTTTGTAAATACTATTGATGCTGTTAAACTACCAAGAATGAGGGAAACAACCATGATTAAATCAGTTTGGTCTTTAATTAATTATGCGCTTGAAAGGCCGTTGTTTTCAGAACATGATTCATTCCTGATGGATGATGAAGAGGATGTAATGCCGGCACTAGAGAGCATTACAGATGATGATCTGTGACCACATAACAAAAAAAGCTTACCCATTCAGGTAAGCTTTTTTTATGTGCTTTAACGCTCTTTATCTGCTGCGTATCGAATATCGTTAATGAATTTCAGGATAGGTTTATAGTTCTTTCCGACAAGTCCTATCTTTTCAACAAACAACTCAATAATTAGCAGTACTGTAGCGATTAGCAGAATTGCTCCCCACACCTTCGCTTGCGAGAAAATAACTGCCACCAAACCAAAGAATGTTGCCATTGCATAAATAATGATGACTGTTTGTCTATGTGTAAAGCCAATATTGAGCAGACAATGATGCAAATGTGATTTATCTGGTGCAGATAGTGGCTGCTTATTAATAAGTCTGCGTATTATCGCGAAAAACGTGTCAGAAATCGGTACACCCAGGATAATCACTGGAATAACGAATGAGATTAATGTTACGTTTTTGAAGCCCAGCAAGGACATTACAGCAATAATATAGCCTAGGAATAATGCTCCAGTATCGCCCATAAAAATCTTCGCCGGATAAAAGTTAAAGAATAAAAATCCTAATGTACTCGCAAGAGCAATCGAGGATATGGCAATAACATAACCGTTCCCCATAATCATCGCCATGCCTGTAATCGTGAACAAGGCGATGGAGGATACTCCTGCAGCTAGTCCATCAAGACCATCAATCAAATTAATCGCATTTGTAATCCCAACGATCCAAAGAATGGTAATCGGAATATCCAGGAACCCAAACTCGATTTGACCGCCGAACGGCAGGTTAATGAATTCGACCTGTACTCCACCCCAGATAACGACAACAGCAGCTGCCAATGTTTGTGTCAGGAATTTGATTTTTGCAGACAAATTATAAATATCATCTAATATGCCTGTAATAATGATGATGGTGCTCCCGATTAAAATCGGAAAATGATAATCCTTGTTTGGATTAATAATTAAAGCTCCGATAATGAAGCTGATATATATGGCTAAACCGCCCATTCGGGGCATTATTTTCAGATGCACTTTACGTTGTTCTGGTTTATCCACCGCTCCTAATTTAAATGCCAGTTTTTTCACTAAAGGAGTAAGTATGATGGATCCAAAAAAACATGTAATAAGCATTATATAAATCATAAGATCCTCCCCAATGCCCCTTTTGTTTTTTAGGCATTTGCGCTTTCTTCTTAAGCTTATATTTTTTCAAGACTGATTATAGCATATTTCATCTTAATAAATCCTTTAATTTCTTCATGATAGTTTACATATAAATTACAAATAATTAAAACCTTTTATAAATATATAATATTAGACGTAGCATCACAAGCAAAAGTTGCACTCTTTACTTATAATATGGACATAAATTCTCCATCTTACTGATAAATTTCCGCTTTTTCTCTGTTGCCAGCCGCTCCATGACGAAAAAGGCAAAAAAAACAGCATTCAATCAAGGTTTCCCTTTTTGAATGCTGCCATTTAATTAACTATGTGCTTTTTCCTTCTCTTCACTTCGGTCTTTAAAGGCATTTTCCCGATACTGCTTTTTCTCTTTATTAGACATCTTTTTGTAATCGTCCATAAATTTTTCGTAAGCGGGAATAACATCCTTTATGCTGCCTTCCATTTTCACCTGGCCAAATTCAAGCCAAATCGCTTTTTCACAGAATTTCTTCATTTGGCCGATGGAATGGCTGACAAAGAACATTGTTTTGCCTCGTTCCTTAAATTCCTGCATCTTCTCCAAGCACTTCTCACCGAACGCCTTATCCCCAACAGACAATGCTTCATCAATGATAAGTACATCTGGGTCTGTATGAACAGAAATCGCAAATCCAAGACGGGAGCGCATCCCACTGCTGTAGGATTTAACAGGCTGATCAATGAACTTGCCTAATTCAGCAAACTCAATGATATCTGGCTCAAGTGCTTTAATCTTTTCTTTGCTGAAGCCGAGCATCAAGCATTTAAGCTCAATGTTTTCCCGGCCTGTCAGCTGGTTATTAAGCCCTGCTGCAACAGCAATCAAGGAAGCCTGTCCATCTATCTCAACAGTGCCGCTCGTTTCTGGAACGATGCCTGCAATAATGTTGGAAAGCGTTGATTTACCTGAACCATTTATGCCGACAAAGCCGATCGTATCGCCTTTTTCCGCCGTAAAGCTGACATCTCTAAGGGCATAAAACGGCTCACCATAGCTCTTCGGCAAAAAAATATCCATCATTTTTTCCTTGTTGCTGCTGTATAGTTTATATCTTTTCGTCAAGTTTTTCACTACGACAGATTTAGTCATACAATCACTTCCATTATAAGAAATCAATAAAATGCCTTCTGAACCTTACATGTAAATACGAACCAAGGAATAGGAAGACAAGCATAATTGCCCAGAAATAAAGGGTCAGCCAGCCATGCTCGATGAAGAACCACCCTTCACCTAAAAGGGAATAGCGGACACCTTCAATTAAATAATAAAACGGGTTCAATTGCATTATTAATTGTAATTTTTCACCAAAACGATCCTGTATCGGCCAAAGTATTGGTGTAGTATAAAGCAGTACTCTCATCAATGATTGAACAAGCATTTGAAAGTCCCTCACAATTGTTGAAATGGTTGATGTGATTAAGGACAATGAAAATAAAAATAGAATTGTTACAACCAAAAAGTATGGAAGCTGCAAATAGTATATGTTAATAGGTAATCCCATAAACTGAAAAATAATGATTGTCACAAGCATTAACAGCAATTGCGGCATCAGCTTGGACAAAATTACATAAGAGGGTATTGCACTCAACGGGAAGTTCATGCGAGATACCATCTTCAGCCTTGTATAAATCGACTTCGAACCATGTGTTATCGACGGATAAATGAAGAACCAAATGGTGATTCCAGCAAGCATCCAAGGGAAGAATTCATATGTTCCTCCGCCCTCATAATGAATAGAATGCCTTTCTTGAACAAAACCAAACACAAACCAATAAATCGCAATTTGGATAGCAGGGTTCAACAGCTCCCATAAGCTTCCCAAATAGTTATTGTTATTGGCGCTTTTCAGTTCATATGCAGCCAGTCTATTGATCAAATGAAAATTATCATATTGTTCTTTTAACACTTTAAACATTGAAACCATGTAAACCTAACCCTTCTCTCATAAGCCAAATAGGACTAAATGGGCTTTTTAATGTAAGCTTTAAGCAAAATTGCTCTACTTAAGGAATACTTCCTCAACCACTCTCTTAGATGCTTCCCCATCTTCCAAATAACAAAACGTATTATAGAACTCCTCGAATTGTTCGTTAAGAGGCTCTTTTTCCGCTTGACGGATATATGCAATAACCTCATCCGTCGTTTTTGCCAATGGACCTGGTGCCTTCTGCTCAAAGTCAAAGTAAAAGCCGCGCAGCTTGTCGCGATATGTGTCTATATCATATACGTAGAAGATCATCGGTCTTCTTAAGTTACCGTAATCGAAGAATACGGAAGAATAATCGGTAATCAACAAATCTGATATTAAGTATAGCTCTCTGATATCCTCATAGTTTGAAAAGTCGTATGCAAAACCAACATACGGAGTCAGATCTAAATTCTCTGCCACTAAATAGTGCATTCTCAAAATAACGATATAGTCATCGCCTAGCTCTTCTTTTAGCTGGTCGAGTTTTAACTCTAAATCAAACTTGTATTTTCCTTTACCATAGAACTGGTCATCTCTCCATGTTGGTGCATATAGGATGATTTTTTTATCAAGGGGTAAAGCAAACTTTTCTTTAATCGCTGTAATGTTATCAACATGGTTATCATTAATCAATGCATCATTACGCGGATAGCCTGATTCAATCATCTTCCTGTCGAAATCAAATGCTCTTGCAAAGATTTCACTAGAGTATGCATTCGGAGAAACGAGATAATCCCAGTTGCTTGCTTCTTTAAGGAAGTTTCTTTTGTACTTTTTCGTGTTCGTGCCAGGCATATGCACTTCATCCATATCTGCTGCTAGACGTTTAAGTGGCGTGCCATGCCATGTTTGCAAATATGTCGTGTTCTTTGGCTTTGGAATCCACAACGGCAAACGGCTGTTGCTGACCCAATATTGTGCCCTAGCCATCCTGAATAGCCATTTAAGTGAGAATCTTGGTGTAATATTGATACCTCTGTTCTCAAAGTTTTGGATAAATCTTTTATCAACACTCCAGTACAGCTTATACTCTGGGTGATTCTCTTTCAAATATTCATAAATTGCTCTTGGACTGTCACTATACTGTTTCCCTAAGAAGCTTTCAAATATAACTGTTTTCTTGCTTGCTGGAAGCATGCCGAGCATTTTAAATGCAAGCTTAAAGAGCTTTTTCGCTTTTCTGCTTCTTTTAATGCGCACAAGCTTGCCTTTAATTCTGCTTTTCAGCTCTTGTTTTGCATTGTAGTCAGCCACTTTAAGGGATAGATAATTATTTTTTGCTGTTGATTTAAGCAGCACTCTTTTCTTTCCATATACAGTTGAAATAATACTTTTTTGTCTTTTATATTTTGGATTAAAGGAAATAAACTTTAATCTCGGGCTTAATACTTTTACTATTTCGCCGTTTTCTTCATAAGAAAGCTCCAGATAAAGGCGATAAAAGATTGCTTCTGACTGGAAAAGATATTGGCTTAAATCAATCTTACCTTCGAAACCAATTGTTTCGTAATTATGGATGCTGCCACCGTACATTTCCTGCAAATCGCTTCTTTTGTTTTCCTCAAGGGAAATATTAAATACTTCTTCATTAATATTATTTGTGATAATCAGCCTTTTTTCGACAGGAGCCTGCTGTGACTGCGGATTAAAGCCATATCCAGAAATATGTACAAGACTTCCATTTGTTAAATGGGCTTCCTCGATGTTAGCAATGATTCTTTGTTGAACCGTTCTGAAGGAAACATTGCCCTTGTTCGTTGTATAAGCATAAAACATTGTGTCAGCTTCAGCAAACATATAATAATTAAGCTCCAATGCTGCCTTATTGCTTTTTATTCTAAATTTCTTCTCTGTCTCTATCTCTGTCTCTGTCTCTGTCTCTTCATCCTTCACAAGCAAATACAAGTCCCATGTAGATGTCTTGATGAATTCCTCTTTATTTTCAGTAAGGCTGATTGCCGATTCATAAATTCCAAAATCTTCATTTATGTCAATTTGCTTGATAGACCCCTCTATTACATTTTCAGAGCCTCTTTGTATTAGTACAAGGCTTGTCTGCTTTGCTTCAAGCAATTCATGTTTAAAACAGAACTTCACGGATAATTGATCGTTATCAATAATTACCTTATGTGCCTGTTTATGAACATATCCAGATTCACTCATTATGCTACTCCTCTCAAACATACAGTACCTAAATTCACGTACTTTACAATCTATCAAACATTATATAGGTAACGTGAATGGATTTCAAACTTATTTAGAAGTACGACGCTCAACTGTGTTAGACTATTTTCATTTTTGTCACAAAAATGAAAAAAACCTATAGCTGCGGGCATAAGACCCGCACTATAGGATATAGAATTGCTTACATTACTTAATATTCAAGCCAAGATTTGAATTGATTGTTGTATAGAACTGATACAGCTTTTTATCCATCATTTTTTGCGTATAGTCCATACGAATTAAGCTAATCTTTTGATATTCATTGTAACGGATGAATATTGCATAGCTTCCCTTCCCAAACTCACGCATTGTTGTCAATGGAAGTGTCAAGCGGAAATGATGCTTATCGATTCTTTCAAGCTCAAAGGAATACTGATTTACTGTATTGCCCCTGTCACGCAAGATAATATCATTAACATTATCAATAGAATCACCATACAAGTGGAAGTCCAAAACATAGTCGCTTTCACCGAAAGCTCCCTCTTCATAGAAGCCTGCCATAGAAACACGAATATGCTTCTTGTCTTCAAAAGGTGTAACCATATATGGCTCATTTTCCAGAATAACAATGTCTTTTACTTTTTCCTTTTTGTCCCATTTAAACAAGTCCGCAATTTTATCCTGTTCACCATTAAGGAACATATTATAAACGACCTTATTGATTGGGTGGAAGAATTGATCCTCAATAGAGTAGCTGAGATCCTTCGTTGTTTCAATCACTTCATTAAATTTATCATAATACGCCTGCTTGTTTTTACTCTTGAAGAAATGCTGACGATTAAAGAATCTAGTGATGCAATCAAATTCATATAGACGATTCAAAATCATCTTTTCTGTTTTTTCATCGAGCTTTTTAGCCTTTACATAGTCAATTACTTTAATGTTTGTATCCATTTTCTGCATGATGCTTGTTTGTTTTGTTAAGGAAGCATCATTTTCATCAAGCCTGTTCAAATAGTAAATAACATTAGTCGTAGTTGAAATTGTTTTAGTTGCTACAAGCACATCGATAAAGAACTGCTTGTCCTCTGCATACTTCATTTCCGGATAACGAATATTATTATCTCTCAACAGGCTTGTCTTCATCATTCTTGAGCGCGGTCCTAAATGCTGAAAAATATGAGGAATGGACGTTGCTTGAATACCTCTTCTTTCTTTGCAGGATTCATGCTCACCAACTATTTTAGTAGATTTATTCTCTACCTGGATTGTTTTGCCGACAACATAATCGTCGTTAGTTTCTTTCAGGATATTGTAAAGTACCTCAAGACCGTTATTCTCCAACCAGTCATCTGCATCAAGGAACGTAATATAAGGAGCTGTTGCCAGTTCTATCCCTAAGTTTCTAGGCTGTGCAGGTGTTCCCGTATTTTCCTTAAGAAAAACAACCATCATATTCTGGTATTTCTGAGCATATTCCAACAGCATCGGACGAGAATTATCATTTGAGCCGTCATCGACAAGTATATACTCCACATTATCAAAACCGATTGTTTGATTAATAACAGAATCAACTGTTTTGCTTAAGTATTTTTCAGCATTATAAACAGGTGTAACAACTGTCAACAGCTTTTCCTTCTTCTTTTTCAACGCACTGAATATGCTGCTTTTTTTATTGTAGACATAGTAGCCATCATTATTATAATCAATTTTATTTTGTGCTTCGAATTGTTTTTTATTATAGTTTGACACTATAAAAACACCGCCTCTTCATTATCAAATACATTATGTATTAGAACGATTCACTTCTTTTACAAAAGTAACCATTTTATTATTATACACATTTTGCCGATTTTCTTAAACATTAACCTAACATTATGGAGCAAGCAAGCAAAAATAAGTAATTTTACTTTTGATCACACTAGGAATTTCGACCTAACCCTTACCTTTATTTATGTACTGTCAGAAAGTATAAAGCCTCCTTTAAAAGCCATTCTTTATACTTTTTGGATCAATCCACTAAAAGCCTACACACATTAAACAGAGGTTCGAGCAAAGCAATATCCTTTTTTTCTATGAAGACCATTTTAAAACTTATATGCTTTGAAGACAAGTAAAAGCCAGCACTCCAATTCGTGCTGGCTCCGTTATCATTTATATATCGGAATTTCAAAGTACATTTCATAGGAATCAAGCAAATCATACAAGGATTTCATGTGGTTCACTTGTTTACTTGCCCACCCTATATCTGTTGCGTATTGATGCACTCCTGGATTATTGGAATTCCATCTCATTTTATAAAGTGTGTCCTGTTGGTATGTGGCATTATTAATATAATTTTTGCCGATAAACTCTGCTCCGCCGATAATTGCTTTTTCCGGGGTTGTCCAGCCATGCTTGTATGCATATTCAGATCCGCTTTGTGTTGGCGAAGCATCATATGCTCCTATTCCGTACATATTATAGACCTTCATTGGTTCAACTGCCTTACCATCTACACTAGAAACGGTAACTCCTGTTGCCAGTTCTGAAAAACCATTGCCTGTTTCCAGTAATGCGTGGGAAATCAAGTAAATTTCATTTATTCCATACTGTTTGCCTGCCTCTATAAACGAGCTCGCCTTTTCTGCGAAGATCCCTTTTCCGGCAAGAATCTTTGCGTTTACCTCTGCCTCGTTTAAGTTTGCACTTGCTGAAAGCTTCAAGAACTGCAGCTTCTGCTTTTCATCACTAATGAAATTATCTGGATTCAAATAATATTGGATGTCTGCAGGACCAGCGTTAACCCAATAATTGTAAGACAGTCTGTATTGGGCAGGCATGTCAGTCGTTGCTGCAGCAATTTCATCATAATATTTGTAGAAGTCTACTTCATACCAGTAATACCCGTTACTGTCCTTAGCTGTTTTTGACAAGATGGTTACTTTATCTCCTGTTGAGAACTTGCCAATCACCCAATCATTTAGGCTAACTCCACCTCTCACATTCCAGCTGCCACTATTAATTAACCCGTAATCACTGTAGCTGCTTATATAAGAGAAGACATCCTCTCTGACATATGCCTTATACTTCTTATCCGTTTGGGCAGATTTACTAGCTTGAATAGCAGCTGCATCAGCCAACGAATAGTTTAAATAATCATATGCTGTATAGACAGCTTTTGTTTTCTTCATTTCAAAGCTAACAAAAGATTCACCAGTATTATCATAATATTTAAGGACAAATTCATGTGTCCCCTTCGCAAGCTTATAGCCAGTAACTTCGCGCTTGCCGCTTGAGGTGCTCTCCCATGAATTAATCACTCTTTCACCATCGATTTCCAGAATGACTCCATCATCTGCTTGGACCGTAAAGTTGTACAATCCATCCTCTGTTATTTCTACTGTTTTTCTGTAAATGGCAGAGAACTTATCTGTACCAAGTGTGCTTGCTGGCGATCCTGTTCCCCAATCGAAATGAACTGCTGTTATTTTGTTAATCGAATTCTGTCCGCCAATGACAACTGGTTTTACATTGTCAGACAAAGTATAAGCAGGAGTCTCATCAGCACCGATAATCTTCGGATAATATTCTGCATACCAGCCAGTGCTGTTGACTAGATTTTCAGCAGTATATGGGACAAAGGAAAGCTCGAATTTCGCTGTTCCCTTATTATCGTAATAACGCACTTCTATCCAATGAATATTACCGTCCTTCGTATCAGCAATCTTTATCTTTGTAGCCTTCTCTCTGTATGAGCCGTTATTCCATTGATCAATGACTGGTTGTCCATCAATCAATACTTGAACACCGTCATCAGAAAGACCACGAATAACATACTCCCCAGCTTCGATTCTTTTCGCTGTCACATATTTCGCCGAGAATCCGTCTGCATTAACAGAAGCAGCCGGTGCTGCTGTTCCAAAATTCTGAGTCAATGTCATGCTGTTACTGTTATTAACAGTCTTAGATGCCACCGGTGCTCCTGTCAATGTCGTATTGTTATAATAATAGGCAATCCAGTTTCCTAATGGCTGTACATCTGCATAAGCATAGGCACTGCCAGTATTATCATAATAATCAGCTTGGATAACATGTTCACCAGAGCTTAAGCTTGTAATTAACCCGTTGTTATATACACCGCCTGAGTTACTCCAGCGATTGATAACAGATTTGTTGTCTACCTTCACCCGCATGCCATCGTCTGCAAATGTTGAAACAAAGTAATCTTGACCTCCAGTTATTTTTTTCATGAAGGATGCCGAAAAGCCATCTGCAGGAATACCCGCAAGAGGTGCATTTTTATTCCATTTATACTGAATAGAACTGATTTTTGTCTTAGCGTTTTTCCCGCCAATTACTGTTCCAGTTCCTGTAAGCGTTTTGTTTGGATAAAACACATTAAGCCAATCACTTGTCGTCACTGATTGCTGTAATGGTTTAATGTCGAAGTTAAGCTTTGACTTCCCGCTTTTCTCTAGATATTGAACTTTAATCCAGTGAACATCCTTTTTAGAGGCATCTGTTGTCGCTATATCATTTATATTGATTTTCACTGTGTTTTCAGCAGAATTGGAGCTAGTCCATTTGTCCAGCACTAGCTTATCATCAACATAAACTCTTATACCATCATCTGCACTATAACGAAGTATATAATCACCTGCAGTCAGCTTCATTGCAGTAATAAACTGGGCCGTAAAATTATTAACTGGAACACCCGCTGCAGGAGCGCCAGTACCAGCATCAAAGCTGAATGCCCCATTTTCGTCGCCCTTGATGATTTTTTTGTTCGCAGGGACTCCTTTTAAACTAGTATTTGCATAATAATAACCTAGCCACTGTCCATACGGAAGCACATCTGCACTAACAAAAGCACTGCTAGTCTTTTCTAAATAGTTGATTTTCAGTATACCTGCAGACTGCAGATTTGTAATAACTGCCTTATTCTCTTTACCTGAGGAGGAGGACCAGCGATTAAATAATGGTTGTCCATTAATAGATGCACTTATCCCATCATCAGCAATTGTATGAACAAAATAATTACCTTTATTTAATAGTTTATAATAGGAAGCAGAAAAATTATCCTTTGCTGTCTTTGTGTTCGGTGCAGCAGTTTTCCAGTTATAAAACACATTGCTGATTTTGCTTGTGCTGCTGTTGCCTCCATATACATTGCCGATTCCTGCAGCAGTTGTGCTGTTATAATAAGCGGCAAGCCATGAGCTTTCAGCCAGCTCTTCCTTCACAGGTGTTATGGAAAAGTCCAGATAGCTTTTCCCTGTTTTCTCCACATATTCCACTCTAATAGCATGCGTGCTTCCTTGCGAGGAATCAGCCACATCGACGATAATTTGTTCCTCTCCTGGACTTGTTTTCTCAAGCACCTTCTTATTATCTATAAAAATTTGGATAGCATCGTCTGATTTTGTACGAATAACATACTTTCCTGCAGCAAGCTTTTTGTATGTGTAAAGCTTCATCGAAAAATTGTTACTGCCGATATTTTTTGCACCAGGTGCATTATAGCCATAGTTAAAAGACAAATCACTGTTACTAGTAGGTGTGTATAGAAGCGCATCCTCTGGAGCACCTTTTTTTGTCGTGTTATTGTACAAATAGCCAACCCAGCTGTCAAAAGGCAGCACATCAGAAAACAGGATCGCTTTGCCTCCTGCCTCCCTATACTCTGTTTTGACATCATGAACCCCAGCAGTCAGATTGATCGGTTTCGAAATTGTTTGGCCAGATTTGCTCCAGCTATCAATTGATAGCTTATCATCCACATACATTCTGACACCGTCATCTGCAAAGGTTTGGAGAAAATAATCACGCTGGCTTTCTTGTACATTCAGCTTCGTTGTAAATGACGCTGAAAAATCATTTGCATTAACACCACTCTTAGGCTTATCATAGCCCCAATTCAAGTGGAGACTTGGAAATTGTGCAGCGATTCCCGTTCCAGATAGATTGGTATTATTATAAAAATTCCCTGACCAGCCTGTATCTGCTGCTAGTTTATGCTCAGGGTTAATTAATAACAGACCAAAAATAGAAAAAAACACCAAAAAACAAGCCTTCTTGCTCAGTAATTTTTTTATAACCATACACCTCAATAATTTTAATAGTTTAATATACTATTATTATCGAGTAGATAGGCGTTTTGTTTAATAGCATTAGCTGAAAATACTTGGAATCAATTCCTCTTTTTAGTAATCTTCGTATAAAAAGGCAATAAAAAAAGAGGATTTCCATCCTCTTTTTTTATTGCCTTTATTTATTATTAACAGGCTCATCCTGCATGTTTCCAACAAGGTCTTTCAAATATACTTCCAATTTATCTTTAATATCGTCACGCTTTAAAGCAAGCTCGATTGTTGTTTGGATAAAGCCCAATTGCTCCCCAACATCATATCTATTGCCTTCAAACTCATATGCAAACACTCGTTGGATTTGGTTCAGCTTTTCGATTGCATCTGTCAGCTGAATCTCGCCGCCTGCGCCTACTTCTTGTTCTTCTAAGAAGCGGAAAATTTCCGGAGTGAAAATATAGCGGCCGATAATTGCCAAATTAGATGGAGCTGTACCTTGCTTTGGTTTTTCCACGAATTTTTTCACTTGGTGTCTTCTTCCAGATCCTTCAATTGGATCAACGATACCATAGCGATGTGTTTCTGTATCAGGTACAACCTGTACCCCAATAACAGAGGATAATGTTTCATCGTATTGGGACATTAATTGACCTAAACACGGATCGTCACTGTCCACAATGTCATCACCTAACAACACGGCAAACGGCTCATCACCAATGAAGTTTCTTGCACACCATACAGCATGTCCTAAACCTTTTGGTTCCTTTTGGCGGATATAGTGAATATCTACATTGGATGATTCCTTTACTTTATCGAGAAGGTCGAACTTCTCTTTTGCAACTAGGTTTTCTTCCAATTCCCATGCATTATCGAAATGGTCCTCTATTGCTCTTTTCCCTTTTCCAGTTACAATAATAATGTCTTCGATGCCTGAAGCAACCGCTTCTTCAACAATGTATTGGATAGTCGGTTTGTCAACAATTGGCAGCATTTCCTTTGGCATTGCTTTAGTAGCTGGCAAAAATCTAGTTCCAAGACCTGCAGCTGGTATTATCGCTTTTCTAACTTTAGACATGTATTTACCTCCAAATAATTCCTATCTTACCTCTATTTTAAATGCAATATTATTTATTGTCCACCGATTACAGGCAGGGCAAAAGTTACTATTTTAGTTTATACCTTTATTAGTATACAAAAAAGCAGCCTATCTAATTCATATACAGTGGATAAACTCATTTTAGCCTATTGAAGCAACACATCCCTTCTATAAACAATTATTAATATAATAAATTTGCTGAATTTTATATTCAAATAAGGTCTTTTCTGCTATCTTAAAAGTAGTTTTATCAAAAATTGTCAGGTTATGGAGGTTTTAGCAGAACATGAGATCGGAAAAACCGAAAAAGAAAAAACGAAAATGGCTGCGTATTACAGGATTAATACTACTTATCCTTTTAATTGGTATTGGCGTTTATGGATATACTATTTGGAATTCGTTAACAAGTGCAGTGGATTCTATGCACGAGCCTGTTGACAGAGAAACAACAAAACGGACAGAAACGTTAAATTTAGAGCAACAGGAGCCTTTTTCCGTATTAATGCTTGGTGTCGATGAACGCGACGGAGACAGCGGAAGATCTGATACAATGATTGTTATGACCGTTAATCCAGAGAAAAAATCTGTAAAAATGCTCAGCATTCCTCGCGATACTCGTACAGAAATTGTTGGACACGGAACAACAGATAAGATAAATCACGCCTATGCATTTGGTGGTGTGGCAATGTCTATGGATACTGTCGAGAACTTCCTAGACATACCTATTGATTATTATATGCAAATCAATATGGAAGGTTTTAAGGATATAGTTGATTCTGTCGGCGGAGTCACTGTAAATAATGACCTTGATTTCACGTATGAAGGTGTTCATTTCCCAAAAGGAGAGGTTACCCTTAATGGAGAAAAAGCTCTTAAATTCTCGCGGATGCGATATGAGGACCCTCGTGGAGACTTCGGACGTCAGCTAAGACAGCGCCTAATTATCCAAGCGGTACTAAAAGAAGGTGCGAGTCTTAACTCATTAACGAACTTCGACGATATCTTTGCTGCTTTAAGTAAAAATATTAAAACGAACCTTACATTTGATGAAATGGTAAATATTCAAAAAAACTATAAACAAGCTGCAGGAAATATTGAGCAATTTACGATTAATGGTACAGGCCAGAAGATTGACGGCATTTGGTATTTACTTGTAGATGATGCAGAAAAAACAAAAATCCAAACAGCTTTGAAAGACCATTTATCAGTTAAGTAATACACTCTAGGCTGGAAAGCTATTTTATATCCTGATAATAAAACCGAACTACTTTAGCCATCGTGCCTATTAGTTCGGTTTTTTCATTTTTTATATCTATTCGAATATTTCTTAGTGGAATGGAGCGGAGGCCAATCGACTACTAAGGGTAATAGAGGAAAGGATGAGACCCCGCGGAAAGCGAGTGGGCGCAGCGCAATGAAACGAACTAATTTTTAAAGCCAGACATCATTTAAACATAAAGTCCAATGTTTTAAATGTTAATATCCACCTTCTAGTTTGGTGAATAATGTATTTTATTTTCTTTTAGCCATTTTATCCTATAACAAACACTCGCTATTATGACATATTTTTCAATGTTTTTTCATTTTTATGAAAGACGCTGTCGAATAATATAGAAATACTTGTCAGAATGGTGGAAAGGTTTTAAAATAAGGTAATTAGGAAACAATATATCATAAATTTAAGAACTATGAGAAACAGCTTGGATACCATCCATGCACATTTGCTGCAACGCTAAATAATATAGCAGAATGACTGGCTGTTATTATAACGACTATGGGCACTTCATATATAGGAGGATACAAATGAAAAAAGTAATCACTTATGGCACCTTCGATTTATTGCACTGGGGTCATATCAATATTCTTAAAAGAGCAAAAGAGCTTGGCGACCATTTGACAGTAGCTCTTTCTAGCGATGAGTTCAATGCAATTAAAGATAAAAAGGCTTACCACAGCTATGAAAACAGAAAAATGATTTTAGAAGCTATCCGTTATGTTGATGAAGTAATTCCTGAAAACCATTGGGATCAAAAGGTCACGGACGTGATCGACCACAACATCGATGTATTTGTTATGGGAGATGACTGGGAAGGAAAGTTCGACTTCTTGAAGGATCATTGTGAAGTTGTATACCTGCCAAGGACTGTTGGAATTTCCACTTCTAAAATCAAAAAGGATTTATTCAAGGTTAAGTAATATGATAAGGGAACTTGCGATTTCCTTCTATTTAATGCTATTTTCTTTGTTGTTTCGGATTAGCAGTCTATTCCAGCAACAAAAGAAAATAGTTTTTTGTGTGTCTTTTCCAGAAAATACGCTGGATATAAATGAAAAGCTAATAAAAACCGCTGCAAATAGCCGCTCTATTTTTCTTGCAACAACAGCACAAACGAAAAAATTGCTGGAAGAAAAGCAAATTGGTGAAGTGCTTGATTTCACACCACGTAAGCCATTGCATTTCCTTACAGGAATACGGCATCTTGCAACAGCAAAGGTAGTTGTTCTTGATAATTATTTCGGTTTTCTATCTAGCATTCGATTTAAGCCAAATGTTAAAGTGCTGCAAATCTGGCATGCTGCCGGTGCCATTAAAACGTTCGGCTTAAAGGATTCGAGTATTCAGTCGCGGACAAGCAAAGCAAATCAGCGATTCAAGGCTGTATACAGTCAGTTTCAATATGTAATAACTGGCTCACATGAGATGGATACTATTTTTCATGAAGCATTCTCCATCCAAGAGCAGCAAATCATTCACACAGGAATACCTCGTACCGATATTTTCCTTGATGAAGCACGCAAAAACGAAACAATCAAAAAAATATACAAAGAATACCCACAGTTTGAAAACAAAAGAATCGTTTTATACGCTCCAACCTTTAGAGGCGGAAATAATGGGATGACAAATGCCCAGCTTGATTTACCATTATTAAAAACGAAGCTCAGTGATGACACTATTATGCTGATTAGACTCCACCCCTCCATTAAAGAAAAGGTAGATATACCTGAAATGGATGGCACTGTCTATGATGTATCACAATATCCATATATAAATGAATTACTTTTGATTACAGACCTGCTCATCACAGATTATTCCTCTATCCCTTTTGAGTATTCCTTTATGAGAAGACCAATGGTATTCTTCCCATACGATCTCGAAAGTTATGCAAAAGACAGAGGATTTTGGACAAATTACGAAAACCTCGTCCCTGGACCTGTTGCCTATACAACAGAGGAATTGGCCGTTATTTTGGAAAAAGACAGCTATGATTTGGAACGAGTAGAAACATTTCATAAGCGCTGGAACGAATATTCCACAGGCAAAGCAAGTGAGAACGTTGCTGCACTAATAACAAAATGGTTAAACGACTGAAGATTTTTCTTCAGTCGTTTTTTAAACTATTATGTTAAGATGTTGTTAGAAGTAATAGGTAACCCCCTACAAATTTGCAACGCACACCTTCCCTTGCAAATGAAATCACCACTTACACCTAAGCAATTACACACACTCACAAACCATTTTTTGACGAAATTATACAAAACAAACTCGAATAAGGAAATTTCCTGAAATTTCTCGGGAAATAAACTGTCAGCATTTGTTGATATTTTTGTTGTTTCTTATTCAACCGAATGCGGTATATGTATTATATGAAAAACAATATCCCATTGAAAGGATGATAATCATGAAAATAAAAGCAGGAAGCTGGAGACTACTAACTACACAGGACAAGCAATTCATCTTGCAAACACTTAGCATTCTTTCTAAATACAAGGGTTCTAAATAAAACTCGAATATTGTTATTTCTCATAAATTTCGATAGGCAGTCCATCTGGATCTGCAAAAAATGTAAATCTTTTATCTGTAAACTCATCACGGCGAATATCTTCGACTTCTATAGATTGACTTTGTAAATAAGATACTGTTTCAGCAATGTCATCCACCTCAAATGCGATATGTCGCAAGCCTGCTGCTTCTGGATAACTCGGCCTTTTCTTTGGATTAGGAAATGAGAATAGTTCTAGCTGATAAACATCGTTTACCATAAGGTCGAGTTTATATGAATTACGCTCTTCTCTAAACACTTCTCTAATCGGTTTAAATCCTAAAATATCGACATAAAAGGTCTTAGATATTTGATAATTACTGCAAATAATAGCTATATGATGCACTTTATTGACTTTCATGTGACAACACCATCCAATCACTTTTTTGTATGTAAGAAAAAACGAAGAAATGCAGGCTGCATTTCTCCGCTTTACCATCATGCTTTTTTATGCCATTCCCAAGCACTTTGAATAATGGATTCTAAGCCTCTTTCTGCTTTCCAGCCAAGATCCTCATATATTTTATTGGAAGAAGCAACAAGTCTTGCAGGATCTCCTACCCGTCTGTCAGCTAACACAACATTTGCCTTTTTGCCTGTCACATTTTCACATGTTTCAATAACTTCTTTGACAGAATAACCTACACCATTTCCGAGATTATACGTTTCTGCCTGCTTGCTTCCATCCAATAGTGCTTCCACTCCCTTAATATGAGCAGCTGCCAAATCTGTTACATGGATGTAATCGCGGATACATGTCCCATCCTCTGTCGGATAGTCTGTTCCAAAAACAGAAATAGACTCTCTTTGTCCTAATAAATGCTGTAATATAATTGGAATCAAATGTGTTTCAGGGTCATGTTTCTCACCGATTTCCCCTGATTCATGAGCACCTGCAGCATTAAAATAACGGAAAACAACATAATTCAACCCGTAAGCCTCATGAAAATCCGCCAAAATTTGCTCTACCATCAGCTTGGAGCGTCCATAAGGATTAATTGGAGCTGTATTGGATTTTTCCAAGATAATTTCTTCTTCAGGAATGCCATACGTAGCTGCTGTTGAAGAAAAAATGAAGTTTTTCACATTAAATTTAAGCATCGTTTTCAACAATGTTAAAGTATTAGCAACGTTATTTTCATAGTATTTAAATGGGTCCTGCACTGATTCACCAACAAGACTGAACGCAGCAAAATGCATGACAGCTTTAATTGGATATTTAGAAAATATCGGTTCTAAATCTTCCGCATTCCCTAAATCTCCTTTAATAAATACTGCTCTTTCATCTACAGATTCCTGATGGCCTGTCGCCAAGTTATCAAGGACGATAACCTCTTCCTTTTCCACCAGTTCCTTTACTAGATGACTGCCGATATAGCCGGCACCGCCTACTACTAGTATCATATTAAGTCCCCTTTATTTACATTTTTTGTTCTCACAATCTATTAATACCCGTATATTTTCATTTTAGCACATAGCCAGATAGAAAAAAATTTTCATTGGCAAAATTTCCTTTTTTCATACTTTATACAGGTGCAAATTTCCCTATCAAAAAAAAGGGGATGAGGCAAAACAAAATATTACCTATCTAAACACGAGTGTTAAATAATTACATCTACCTTTGGAACAATGGAGCATGGATTATAAAAAAGAGTACAGCTATTAAATAGAACGTTGCAATACGCTACACCCACTCGCTTTCCGCGGGGAGGAAGCTGATCCTCCTCGTCTTCGCCTGCTGGGTCTCATCTTTCCTTTATTTCCCGCAGGAGTCGAGTGGCAACCCCTCCTTCCACTAAGATTTTTAATTATTGTTTTTTAAATGGAAAACATAAAAAACCAAACCATTAATCAATAAACGATTAAATAGTTCGGTTTTGAATGAGAGTTTATTACTTATGTTCCAGCCTCTTAGTCTGCAGCATTTAATTTCTTTCTCCTATTTTTTAAAACATAATAAAAGAATTCAAGATGACCAACCAAATTACGCTTCCACAATCTTTTCGGTTCCTTCAGCATACGATAAAGCCATTCAAGCCGCAGCTTTCTAAATATCCCTGGAGCTCTTACAGCTTGACCTGATGAAAAGTCTAAAAAAGCACCGACTGCAAAAGTAAGCGTACAGTTCAGCTTTTCCCGATTATCAGCAATCCATTTCTCCTGTATCGGCATGCCAAAGCCGACAAGCAGTATATCCGTTTGTTTGTTATTAATGTCAGCAATGACGGCTTCATTGCTGTCCACATCGAAATAACCATGCTGTTCCCCAACAAACTTTAAATGAGGAAATTGCTGCTGCAGCTTATCAAGAGCTGCTTTAGCAACACCAGGCTTTGCACCAAGTAAATACACATTATATTGTCTGTCCTTTTCCACTTTAAGCCTGTCAAACAATGCTGGAATAAAATCGGTTCCATTTAAGTTTTCCTTAAAAGAAAATCCAAACAGCTTTGCTCCAATTTCTATCCCAATGCCATCATTTAATAAAAAGTCACTATCATTGAGAAGATTTAAATAGCTTTTATCCTTCTGTGCCAAGTTATAACAATGGTCATTTAGAAAGAATACATTTGATTTATGTTTATACTTTAATTTATTTATGACTTCGACGATTGCTTCATTTGTATAAAGCACGTTCACCCCGATATTTCCCATCCACGTCTTTTCCATTTGTTACAGTCTCCTGCCTTGCATAATGTAGCTTCATTATATAGAAATTTAGCTAATGTTACAATTATCGTCTAGTTTCTTTCATTAGAAGCTTGATATTGTTGGAATTTGTCGAAACTTTACACTGCTAAAGACTTTTAAATTGTGAACAAAAAGTGGTAAAATATATATATGTTTTTAAAAGACTTTTCAACTTGTAGTAAGAGAAACAAGCAAAACAAATTATCCAAGATAAAGGCAAACCATTTGAAAGAGTGGGACGCAAAGCTACAGATCTAAGGCAGCTCTTCTGCTATGATGGCTGGGTCACCTTATGAGAATATAAGGAGGTTTTTATTACGGTGTTAAATTTGTTACCAGTAAAAGAACTAGAAACTAGAGATCCAGCAGAACTAGATAGTGAATGGGTAGAATTGGTGCTTGAGGCCAAGCGTTTAGGTCTTACAAGTAAACAAGTAAGTTCATTTCTTTCAGATAAAAAACAAGCAGATAAATAGCTTAACGTAACTTTCTGAAAATTCTTTTAAAAACATTTTTACTGGATATATGTGAAATTCATAGCACAGTTTATGTAAAATAAGACAAACATTTCAGAATTGAAATGTTTGCCCTGTAAAACGTTTCTGTGCTTTTTATCCATACTGCTCCACATCTATTCTTTTTTCATCCTTCATCTTCGAAATTCTATCATGCAGAAACTTATACACTTCATCTTTTATTTCCTCATTTTGCAATGCAAAGTCAATTGTCGTTTTTACAAATCCAAGCTTTTCTCCGACATCATAACGATCACCCTCAAAATCATATGCAAACACACGTTGAATTTGGTTCAGCTGCTGAATGGCATCTGTTAATTGAATTTCACCGCCCGCACCTGTCTGTTGTTTTTCCAAGAACATAAAAATTTCCGGTGTTAATATATATCTGCCAAGAATAGCTAAATTGGAGGGTGCTGTTCCTTTTTCAGGTTTTTCCACAAAGTTTTTCACTTGATATCTTCTGCCCTTATTTTCTCCAGGATCAACAATACCGTACCTGTCTGTAACCTCTTTTGGAACTTGCTGAACACCAATAATGGATGATTGTGTTTCCTCGAATTCATTAATGAGCTGTTTTAAGCATGGGATACCACTTTGGACAATATCATCTCCAAGCAGTACAGCAAATGGCTCATCACCGATGAAGTTTCTTGCACACCAAACAGCATGTCCTAGTCCTTTGGGCTCCTTTTGGCGAATATAATGAATGTCAGCTAAATTGGAGGCAAATCGGACTTTATTCAGCAAATCCTCCTTACCCTTCGCTTCAAGATTCCATTCCAAATCATTGGCACTGTCAAAATGATCCTCAATCGATCTTTTTCCCTTTCCAGTAACAATAATAATGTCCTCAATTCCGGAAGCGACTGCTTCTTCAACTATGTACTGAATTGTTGGCTTATCAACGATTGGCAGCATTTCCTTTGGCATTGCTTTTGTTGCAGGCAGAAATCTAGTTCCAAGTCCTGCTGCTGGTATGATAGCCTTCCTAACTTTTTTCATGGTGTATTCCCTCCTAATGATTATAGGAGTCTATTTCCCTTGTTTCCGTCAGGATAAACTATCACCAGCACTATTAAATATAAGTATTTTTCCGATGGCTTTTTCTGCTTTGTTGACTTAAGCCTTGCGAAATAAGATAAAAAGAAAGTAAAAACAGAATAAAGGCTATAAGAGGATAGATAAGAATCCATTGAGAATAAGACAGGAATGAGCGTGACTGTCCAATTAATCCAGACCATTCATTTGTCATAGACAGATAGATAGAGAAGTCTGGCTGGAATTCCGTTCCTCCGAAAAACAAGTTAAATATCGCCAATTGCCCCATTAAATGAAGCACTTGTATCGTTTCATTTAAATACAAAATAATAAAATCACCTTTAAGAATCGGCCAAATATGCTTTTTCAAAAGATGACTTTTGTTCCCGCCAAGGGTTACGGAGGCCATAATATATAGATTTTCTTTTATTTCCGCCGTTTTAGAATAAACAACATTATATACACCAGGCACACCCAGTGCGGCCATCAGCACTCCTTGAATAAAAATAAGCGCAAAGGATGACAGGCTTGGATTAATATTAATTCCAAGCATAATAAAGTAGATAAGAATAACCGGTGGTATGCTTGTCAATAATGTAATCCGCCCTTGCTTCCCTCTTTTTTTGCCGCTTGCTGCCAAGCCGCCGAAGACACCAGCAATTCCTCCTGCTAGTAGCCGGACTGCTGCAACGATTAAAACTGTAAATACAGTATATTTCGCACCATGCAGAATAAGGGAGAGAATATCCTTTCCCCATTTGTCTGTTCCTAACGGGAATTCCTTAGATGGCGCTAATGGCGGTGCGACAAATTCTGTTCCATTATCTGTCTCCATATAGCCAACCTTGACCTTATAATCTGGAGGATATGGCGCAATGTATGAACCAAAAAGTCCTATCAGTACAAAAAAGGCTAATAAAATAATTCCTGAAACAAGCTGTATATTCCACTTAATCATATTTCGAAATCCTTTCTATCAGAATAATCAGCATGTACAATAAGAAAAAGACTGCTCCATATAGAAGGAATAATGCAACCAGACAGAAAATGACCAAATTATATTGATACCCAAAATAAGCTTGTGTCTGAAAGAAAAGAGCGGTAATACCGTTCAAATTAAATAAATATTCCACAATGAACAGGTTGCTGATCATGATTGCTAGCACTTTATGCATATCTGCTTTTAAATATGGAGTAACATTTGTAGTTACATGATAAAGATAAATGTCCTTTTTCTTAATTCCCTTCGCAATCGCTGTCAGGATATAATCCTGTGTCAGCACATCCTTTGTTTTTTCATTTAGTGCTTTTACTGCATACAATAGTGGAATTATTATTAATGTGATAACTGGCAGCAATACTGCCATATTATCAGAATCAAAGGAAGCAACCTTCGCAAGCTTAATTCCAAAGCTTTTATATACTACCGTAACAAGAAGCTGCAGCAGCAGGATCAAAATAAAATCGGGCAATATCCCCAATAAGCTGATTATCTTACCAAAAAACCGCTCGTTCAACTTCCAAAACCAAATTCCAAACAGAAAGGTTAGGCTGAGCACAACTATACCTGCCATAATTAAGTAATAAAAGGATGAAGCAAAACTATCTCCTATCACCGAAAATATAAATACAGTCCGATCTCCCTGAATAAAATAATAAGCGTCTCCTGTAAAAAGCCCAGTAATAAATGTTTTTATAATGGCAAACATACCTAAGAAATTAAATAAAATATTTCCATCCTCTGCACTAGACAAAACAAGAGGACACGCAGCCAAGCAAAGCAAGAAGAAGAAGCTGAGCAAATGGATGAAAGGACCCTTAAGCATCCTCAAAAGAAACCCTCCTGTCAAAATAAAATACTATTTACATATATAATTCGCTCTACTAAATACCAGCCATACTAATCTACCATATAACTCTCCACCATATCAATTAAAGATTTTAACAATTGGGAATAAAAGCACGAATCTAAAAATAGCATTATATTTATATAATAGAAAAAGCGTCTTGCAGGACGCTTTAAGTGTGAGGAGAATATGGGGAATTGGATTGATTCTTTCTAGAAAGTGACTATGTTTTCCGTAGATTTTTGAAACGAGGAAATAGTTTGTTTTTCTTAAATTGGGAAAGAGTTAATTTAGAGTGTTGGCACGGAGCGTTGAGTTTTGGAGAATTCTTCTTGAATTACAAATTCTAATTGCCGAATACGAACATTTTGCTGTTCCATTTGCTTAATGTTTTTTGCTTGCATCGATATTAGCGCTGAAAGCAAATCAGACATGTTGTCACTACTGGTCTTCATTTTGCCACCTCCTACTTTAATCTTAGTAAATTTAAATGGTAATGAGCTGTTCTTCTCTTTTCGGCTCTAAAAACCGAAAGTATTCAGCAGCGACTTCCGTTACATAAATTCTTTTCCCTTCTTGATTTTCATAATTCCTTGTCTGGATACTGCCGATAATGGCAATTAACAAACCTTTATGACAATAATGTGCAATATGTTCTGCTGCCTTGTTCCAGAAGATGCATGAAATAAAATCTGCTTCATACTCACCTGCTTGATTTCTGTAGCTCCGCTTAACTGCAAGCGTAATATTAGTGACAGAAGTACCTGCTTGAGTCAGCTTTAATTCTGGATCACGAGTCAATCTTCCAACTAATGTCACTTGATTTACCAATGGATCACCCCTTTCTTCCTAGCAAGCTTATCATACTAAATAAGGAGCTAATTGAAAAATCGTCAATCATCAAAAACGCAAAAGTTAGCTAATTGGAAACTCATGTTTCTTTTATAGATTTTTTAAATTTGAAAGGGTAATGACAGGCAAATTTCAGCTATCAACATTCTATTTTTTTCACAAAAAAAGCGGATAAAGCCTGTGGGCTTTATCCGCTTCTTCTTATTGCTCGTATGATGCGATAACCGCTTGTACTTTATCCATCACGCCAGCCTTCAGCTCAGCTAATTTCGCTTGGCTCTCTTCAAGTGATGGGCTAGTAACACTGAAATAGAATTTAGCTTTTGGCTCTGTTCCTGATGGACGTAAGCAGAACCAAGAACCATCTTCCAAATAGTACTTGATAACATTAGATTTCGGAAGGTCGATTAATATTTCCTTCACGCTTTCTGTTCTTTTGCTTGTCTGATAATCTTCGATTGCAACTACTTGCAATCCTTTCACTTCAGATATAGGATCTTGACGGAAGGTATCCATGATGTAGGAAATTTGTTCCGCACCATCTTTACCTTTAAGTGTTAACGATTCAAGTCCTTCTTGATAGAAGCCGTACTTACCAAATACTTCAAGTAAGCCTTCAAACATTGTCATGCCTTTTGCTTTATAGTAAGCTGCAACCTCAGCCGCGAAAATAGCAGATTGGACTGCATCTTTATCACGTACAAAGTCACCGATCAAGTAACCATAGCTCTCCTCATAACCGAATAGGAAAGTATGCTGGTTTGTCTGTTCAAATTCTTTGATTTTTTCTCCAATGAATTTAAAGCCAGTCAATGTGTCAAGTGTCGGAATACCGTAAGCTTCTGCAATCGTTCTGCCGATTTCAGATGTTACGATTGTTTTAATAACAATACCATTTTCAGGAAGGATACCTTTTGCTTTTTTCTCAGAAAGCAAGTATTCCAGCATCAATGCTCCTAATTGGTTACCAGTAAGAACCGTATACTCACCATTCAAGTCCTTCACTGCAACACCAAGACGGTCTGCATCTGGATCTGTTCCTAAAAGGATATCTGCATCAATTTCTTTTCCGTAACGGATGGCAATCTCAAATGCAGCATGCTCTTCCGGGTTTGGTGACTTTACTGTTGAGAAGTTAGCATCTGGCAGCTCTTGCTCCTTAACAACTGTTACATTGCCGAAACCAAATGCTTGCAGTCCTGCACGCACTGGTTTGTTAGCCGTACCGTGTAATGGAGTAAAGACGATTTTCAAGTCCTCAGCTTCTGGAAGCTTATTAAGCTGAATTGTCTTCAATTGCTCCACATACGCTGCATCAACGTCTGCACCTATATATGTCAATAAACCTTGATCTAGTAGCTCTTTTTCTTCAAGCACTTCAATCGTAAGCTCATTTTCTACTGCGTTCACATATTTAATAATAACATCTGCAGCTTCTGGAGGCAGTTGTCCCCCGTCTTCTCCATATGCTTTAAAGCCATTATATTCAGGCGGATTATGGCTTGCAGTGATAACAACACCAGCAAATGTATTGAGGTGACGCACTGCATATGATAACTCAGGGGTTGGACGAAGCTCTTCGAATACATAAGATTTGATACCAAGCTTGCCCACTACTTTTGCAACTTCCAAAGCAAATTCTGGTGATTGGTGGCGAGAGTCATAAGCAACTGCTACACCGCGCTCCATTGCCTCTTTGCCTTGTTCTTGTATGTATTTCCCCAATCCTTGGGCAGCCTTGCGCACTGTATAAATGTTCATACGGTTAATTCCCGGTCCAAGTTCACCGCGCATACCGCCAGTGCCAAATTCTAGATGCTTGTAAAAGCTATCCTCGAGCTGTTTTTCAGATTTTTGCAATTCTTGTAATTGTGCTTTTAAGTTTGTCTCTAAATCTTGAAAGCTAGCCCATTTTTCTACTATATCTTGATACACCATATAGCCAGATTCCCACCTTTGAATAATATTTTTGCCTACCTTAACATTACCTAAATTATGTATTTATGTAAAGGGAAATCAGGGGTATAAACAACTGTTTTCCCTTTTATTAATTAGGTATTTACTCCTGATTTCTTTTCCAAATTTCTGTTAATGGACCACGCGCACCAAATACAGGATCCTTAAGAGGAAATGGGGCATTTATAATTTCTTCCGTTGAATGAAGAAAATCTTCCTCTGTATCCCTTTTTGTATTATAATGCTGTCCATTTGGATATGCTCCAAGCACCTGCAAATCTGGTGTGCCAGACAGCTTCTTATGCCCTGTTCCTGCTGGGATTACCAACACATCGCCAGCGTTAAGAATCACTTTGCTGCCATGTTCGCCGCCAAGCTGCAACAATGCAGATCCCTTCATAATACCAAGCGCCTCATGTGAATCACTATGATAGTGATGATAGGAAAAAATCCCATCCACCCAGCTGTTCCGCCAATTATGAGAGCGAAATATCTTGCCGATATTGTGCTCATTATGTTTGAACACCTGCTTATAGTGAAGAACAGGGAATGTTGGATTATTAGGAATAAAGCCACTTGGTTCAAAATAATACAATGTAACATCTCTTGCCATTTTTAGCCCACTCCCCCTCTATAGCTCTTCTATACCCTTTCTATCAAAAAAAAATTCCTTCAATAATATACTTCTGTATATTTTGTTTTTTCTGATTAAAAAAAGGCTTAAAATTCCAGAAATTCTGCCGATATAGAAGGAACAATAAAGAAATGAAACAAGTGTCTAACGGTCTATTTCCAATTGAATTAAAGATGGTCAGATTGTTATCATTTCCCAGATTTCATATTTTAAAGGAGAAGGACAGGTTATGAATATAAGCATTAGACAAAAACTTATCGGAAGCTTTATCATCGTTTCGCTCATCTTCAGCATTGCTTCCTATTACTCTTACACTAGCTCCAAGAAAACGGAGGAATCCTTTGTTTATCTTATAAACACTGTTGAAGAGCTACGTTCAATCAGCGAACAAATCAAAACAAATACTGCAACACAGGTAGCCAGCTACAGAGGGTTTATGCTTTATGAAACTCCCGAGTTAAAAAGTCAGCTTAACGGTGCAAACAGCAATATTAAGAACCTTGTTGAGCAGGGTAAAAAGCTTGCAACACTTAAAGAAACTAAGGATAGATTGAATCAAATCGAGGAGCTAAACGCTGATTACTTCCAGAAGGCTAATTCCAGCATGAACAGTCTTTCTAGCTCGTCCACAAACAAGGCAGCTGCTGTTGCCGACGGACTTGATGCACTTGAACCGATTTCGAACAACCTGACAGATAGAACAACCTCCTTAATAACATGGCTTAATAATGAAATTTTAGAACCAAAAATGATGGCAGCTCAAGAAGATTCACAGCATCGTACATTGTTCATTCTTATTATCAGTATTGCAGCAACTGTTATAGCCATTGCTGCTGGTGTTATCCAATCGCTGTTTATTGTAAGGCCAATCAGCAAGCTTAAAACTAAAATGCAAAAGGTTGCAGATGGTGATTTAAATACTGAGCCAATGCAGCTTAAAAATAAAGATGAAATATATCATTTAAATGAATCATTTACACAAATGCAAGACAGCTTGAAAGACATGATAACGAAAATCGCAAGCAATGCAGACCATGTTGCTTCCTCTGCAGAACAGCTAAATGCAAGTGCAGACCAATCTGCACGGGCCGCAGAAAATATTACTTCTTCTATACAGCAGATTGCCAGCGGAACAGAGATTACTATGTCGAAAACAGATGATAACTCAAGCTCCTTATTTAATATTCTTGATGGAATCCTGAAAATTGAAAAGGATACGGAGGCTGTTTCCGAGCTTTCTAAAACTGCTTCAGATAATGCTGAAAAAGGCTCTAATTCTATTAGCAGCAGCTTGGCACAAATGGAGTCTATCTCTAATTCCGTTAATCGTTCCAACACTGTCATTGCATCACTATCAGAAAGATCGAAGGAAATTGGGTCTATCATTGATATTATTAGCAATATCGCCGAACAGACGAACCTCCTTGCCTTGAATGCTGCCATAGAGGCTGCACGAGCAGGCGAAAATGGCAAAGGCTTTGCAGTTGTTGCAGACGAAGTGCGTAAGCTTGCAGAGCAGTCCCAAGTTTCTGCAAAGGATATCTCCAGACTATTGAGCGGTATTCAAAAAGATACAGCCGAATCAGTGAATTTGTTAAACGAAGCAAAATCACAAGCAGAGAATGGTGTCAAAATTTCAACAGAAACGGCTGATACATTTGGAGAAATTCTGAACAGCACACAATCTGTTACACCAAAGATTAAAGAGGTTACTGCAACAATCCAGCAAATTGCTTCATATGTGCAGGGTGTTTCAGCATCTGCTGATGAGATTGCTTCCTTATCAAAGGTTAACGGCAGTAATACAGAAGAGGTTGCTTCATCGACCGAAGAACAATTGGCTTCTATGGAGGAGATTAAGGCTTCCGCACAAGTATTGGCTGGCATGGCTGAAGAGCTGATGACAGTTGTAAAACGTTTTAGAATCTAATTTATGTAAGGTAACCCACAAAGCAATTGCCTTGTGGGTTATTTCTTGTTTCTTAGCTGTCACCAGAAAGGATAGGCGGTTAAACCTGAACTTCCCGCTTCAAGCTTTCCATGATTTCTGCTGAGCTTGTTACACTCCCGAAGAACTTATCAATTGTCTTTAAAGACATGTCATACTCTTCACGAGTAAAAGCGCCTGTGCAGTCAGACAATAACAGAATATCATAGTCGAGCATAAATCCATCCCGTGCAGTCGATTCCACACATATATTTGTACTTACACCTGCCATGAGCAATGTATCAATCTCCATTGCACGCAAAACACTGTCAAATCTTGTATTGATAAAGGCACTGTAACGATGCTTTATAACGATGACATCCTCATCCTCTGGAGCCAAGTGAAAAAATTCAGATCCCCATGTATTCTTTCGGCAAAGATCCTTTTGGCTTTTGTTCTTTAATCTTTTCACCCAGGTTTTTGAATCGGTGCTGTCTTCATGAATTGTCTGAATGTAGATAACCGGCACGTTGTTTTCCTTGCATGTACGTATCATTTGTTTTAAATTTGGCAGCATTTGTTCAGCCATTGAAACATCCAATCCTTGCTTGGCTATACTGCCGTCTTTATGACAATAATCATTTTGCACATCCACAATCACAAGCGCACTTCGAGCTGGATTCCATTCTACACCCATCCTATTCATCCTTTCGTTACAAGATTTTGAGCAATGCTCCTTTTTAGTATTTGTTAAAGGCAAATCTGTATCCCCGTAAGTCACAAAACAAAAATAAGCTAATTAAAGACAATCGCCTTCTTCAAAGGAAGCTGCGATTGTCTTTTAACCAGCTTAAAAATTTATATATTTAACTCAAGTGACAAGTATTTATATTCTAAATAATCCTCAATCCCATATTTTCCGCCTTCACGGCCAACTCCAGATTCCTTTACGCCTCCAAATGGAGCTTGTGCAACTGTTGGCAGAGGATCATTGATGCCGATAATGCCGTACTCTAAGCCTTCAGAAACTCGGAAAATCCGGGAAACATCGTTCGTATAGAAATAAGCAGCAAGCCCATATACAGTATTGTTAGCAAGTGCTACTGCTTCCTCTTCTGTTTCAAAATCAAAAAGAGGCGCAACAGGACCAAACGTCTCCTCTGTTGCTATTTTCATGTCATGTGTTGCATGTGCAAGGATAGTCGGTTCATAGAAGTAGCCGTTTTTGAATTGTTCACCTTCAGGCTTTTTACCGCCTACTAGCAGCTTTGCTCCTTTTTGAATGGAATCCTCGACATGTTCTACCGTCTTCTTTACAGCATTTTCATTAATTAGCGGACCAATTGTAATGCCTGTATCTAAACCATTTCCAACAACAAGCTTTGACATCTTTTCTGTCAGGATGTCTGCAAATTGCTCACTAATGTTCTTTTGTACATATACACGGTTTGTACAAACACAAGTTTGACCTGCATTTCGGAATTTACTTGCTATCACTCCATCTGCCGCTTTTTCAAGATCCGCATCTTCAAAAATAAGGAATGGAGCATGTCCACCAAGTTCCATGGAGATTTTTTTCATTGTATCTGCCGCTCGCTTTGCAAGCTCTTTCCCAACCTTTGTGGAGCCTGTGAATGTAATTTTACGAACATCCGGGCTTTCCATCATAGCGTCACCAATTTCCTGTGGCATACCATGAACAAGATTCAACACACCCTTTGGCAATCCAGCATCATGAAATGCCTTTAACACTTCAATAGCAGTCAAGGGTGTTGACTCTGCTGGCTTAATCACGACCGTACAGCCTGCTGCAAGTGCCGGGGCTATTTTTCTTGCAATCATGGCAATCGGAAAATTCCAAGGTGTAATCGCGCCAACTACGCCGATTGGCTGTCTTAAGACAAGAATTCTTTTCGTAGGTGAACTAGCTGGAACGGTATCACCATATATACGTTTTCCTTCTTCTGCATACCAATCCAGATATTCTGCAGCAAGCTGTACTTCACCAGCACTTTCAGCTAACGGTTTCCCCATTTCCATCGTAATCGTTCTCGACAATGATTCAACACGAGAGCGTAAGATATCTGCTGCTTTCTTTATATATAAATATCTGTCCTTTGCAGTTAGCTTCGACCAGGCAGACAATGCCTCCTTTGCAGCAACTATTGCTGCTTCCGCGTCGCTTTTTCCGCCTTTTGCTGTTTCCTTAATAAGCTCCCCTGTTGCAGGGTTTAGGACAGGATACGTCTCACCGCTATTTGCCTCAACCCATTCTCCATTTATATATAACATGATGAAATCCTCCTTTTAGCTTATCAGGCAAGCTTCAAGATTTACTTGAATTGAGAGCTATAATCGCCTTATCCAGCTCCTTTTTCTAAAATCCTTCGTTATTGCAAATAGGGTCATAATTACATCTCCTCTATTGCTTTACCGCCTTCAAATTAGGAATTACCCTCATCAAGGAGCTAAGAATGCAGGCATTAAAGCCCTCTGCCTCACCTGTTAAATGTCTATTTAATTGTTTGATTAATTAAGTTCTGTTCCATTTTAACAGATTGTCTGAGGAGCACCCCTTGGAGATGCTCACACTACCAAAAATTACAACAATCGTGCGCTAAATACTCTAAATATAACAAAAAGAAGCGGTTTCCCGCTCCTTTACTGTTCTAAATTATCTGCAAGCATATCATGTACTTTTTGTTTTTCTTCATCTGAAACGACTAAGTAATAGGTGCCTGTTGAAGTATCACCTGTTCCAGTGACCTCATACTGTTCGATATTATTTCTTGCACCACGATAGTTCTTTTGAATATCCATCATTTCATCAAAAGTCATGTTTGTTTTAACATTACTGCCAAGTACATTTAAAATATCATCAAATTTAGACACAGAGGAAATACTTGCTGCTTTATCAATAATTGCTGTCAATACTTTACGCTGACGCTCATTTCGACCAAAATCACCATTTGGATCAAGATGACGCATACGAACATAACCAAGTGCTTTCGGACCATCTAGCTGGATGTTCCCTTCCTCATAATGATAGCCTTTTTTATAATAGCCCTCATCAATCCAGTCAAGTTCGTTGTTCACAGTAATTCCGCCTACTGCATCTACAAGGTCGCTTAATGCTTCCATATTTACTTGTGCATAATAGTTAATATCAATATTTGTGAAGTTCTCGACTGTATCAAGAGCCATCTTCACACCGCCATAGGCGTAAGCTGCATTGATTTTTGTCGTTTTACCTTCTCCGATAATTTCTGTTTTCGTGTCCCTTGGAATGCTAACGATTTGCATCTTTTCCGTTTTCGGGTTGACTGTCATTACCATTAGCGTGTCAGAACGGCCTACATCCCCTTCTCGTTCATCCACACCCAATAATAAAATCGATATAGGCTTTTTGTTAGAGAGGTTTTCTTCCCGCTGTTTTGCCGCAGATTGATCCTCTTCCGCCACTGGTTCATACATCTTATCTGCGGTCTTTTGCACATAATGATAAAGATAGGCCGCATATCCGCCAATTCCCAGTACAAGCACGGCAATAATAGAGCCAATTGTTATCAGGATTTTTTTCTTCATATTATTTCTCTCTTTCTCGTCAAAATATTTACCATCATAGCAAATAAACATTAAAAATAAATGAAAAAAAGACAATTTTCTCCAAAATACGCTAATCAACAGGCAATTTCCTGTTTATATAAAGTATTTGCAAATAATGGCCTTCATTATACACAAAGAAATCTTTATGTTGCCCATGTTCTTTGACCCAATGTGAAAAAACCTCAACCGAACTAATTCGATTGAGGCTAGTATTTTTATTCCATTACCAAGTTGCTACACAGCCATCTGTTCTCGACTCTGTGCCGCCTGCAAGAACGCCGTTTTTATTACGAACAATAATTTGCCCTCTGCCGAATGATCCAGAGTCAAGTGCCCATTGCACATCGTGGCCTTTTCGTGCCAATGCATGTGCAATATGCTCTGGGAAGGATGGTTCAATCTGCACGACCTTTTTCTCGACCCATTGCCAACGCGGCGCATCTAATGCTGATTGCGGATTTAGAGAAAAATCAATCAAGTTCATTGCTACCTGTAAATGTCCTTGTGGCTGCATAAAGCCGCCCATTACTCCAAACGGTCCGACTGCTTCATTGTCTTTTGTGATGAAGCCAGGAATAATTGTATGATATGTTTTTTTACCAGGCACAAGGGCATTATCATGGTCTGGATCAAGACTGAAGCCATGTCCTCTGTTTTGCAGGGCTATTCCTGTTTCAGGTACAACAACTCCTGAACCGAATCCCATGTAGTTGCTTTGGATAAAGGAAACCATATTACCGTCTTCGTCCGCTGCCGCTAGATAGACTGTTCCGCCCTTAGGAGGATTGCCTGGCTCTGGCTCAATCGCTGTTTCACCAATAAGTCCCCGTCTTGCTTTAGCATATTCGTCAGATAGAAGATCAGCGGTTCTCACGCTCATTTTGTCTTCTTCCGTAATATATTTAAGTCCATCTGTGAACGCAAGCTTCATCGCCTCAATTTGCAGATGATATGTTTCAGGTATTTCCTTTGCTGTAAGCTTATCATCTTTCAGCGTATTTAATGCCATCAATGCAATTAAGCCTTGACCATTAGGCGGTATCTCCCAAACATCGTAGCCTTTGTAGTGCACAGAAATCGGGTTGACCCATTCAGGTGAATAGGACTCCAAATCTTCCTTCCTTATGTAGCCGCCATATTTCTTAGAAAACGCGTCAATCTTATCGGCAATTTCCCCTTTATAAAACGCTTCGCCATTTGTCTCTGCGATGGCACGAAGTGTTTTGCCGTGGTACTCAGACTTCCAGATCTCTCCGATTTTCGGCGGCTTTCCATCTGGCGCAAATGTTTCAAACCAATTTTGATACACATCATCTGTACAAGATTTTGAAAATGCTTGATAGGCTTTCTCCCAGAAGTGTCCTAATGTCGCAGAAACAGGATATCCTTCCTCCGCATATTGAATGGCAGGCTGAAGGACCTCTGATAACGGCAGCTTTCCGAATTTCTTCGATAGTTCTACCCATGCGGCAGGTGCGCCAGGCACAGTAACCGGAGTCAGACCATACTTAGGAATCTCCTTATGGCCAGCATTTTTCACAGCATCTATTGAAATAGCATTTGGAGCAGGGCCACTTGCATTTAAGCCATGCAGCTTATTGTTGATCCAAATTATTGCAAAGGCATCTCCGCCAATTCCATTGGATGTTGGTTCAACAACGGTTAAAGCTGCTGCTGTTGCGATAGCGGCGTCCACTGCATTGCCGCCTTTCTTCAAAATATCAATTCCAGCTTGGGCTGCAAGGGGCTGGGATGTAGCTACCATCCCTTTTTTCGCATATATTGTATTTCGTTTTGAAGGGTATGGATTATAAAGCGGATCGTGATTTAGCATAGTGCCTCCTGTTATGTATGTATTGGGCCTTAGTTGTCCCGTCTTGTAAAGAAAATTTATAATTTTCTATTATTTTAACATAAGATTCACCACTTCTACATGACAAAATAAAAAAAAGCCGCAGTCTTGATGTTTGCACATCAAAACTACTGCTTTAAATAAACAAAAACCCTCCTGCTGCAAGCAAGACAAGCAAAACAAAAAAGAAACCATACTTGCCGAATAAAAGTGAAAATTTACCTGACCTTTTTCGCTTCACTTCCTTTAAAAGTTTCTTGAATGATTGAGATCTGATTGCCTTTAATTTACGCTGATAGTCTTTATTCTTCCAAATCGAATTACGGTCCCCAACCAAATATCCCTTTAAAGCACGGACGTAATTGCCATCTTGCATTCCATATTTTTTGTAAGACCACATGATATACTCAAGCATCTGTGTTTCAGAGCTATAAATGGCAAGAAAGGCAAAAAGCTTATCATGCTCTATTCTGCGTCCTTCACTACTTTGGAAGAACAGGACAAGCCTTTCAAATGGCTGGAAAAGTCCACCTTCTTTTATCATGTTTTTGCCAGCTTGTTTCGTATCTTCCAGCAAGTAGCTGTCTACAAGCTCTGTTAAGCTCTCTACATGATCTATTTTTTCAAAAAATGCAGCATGGAGAGCATGTAGAAGTCCAAATATCTCACCCTCCACACCTTTTTTGTAAAGAGCACTATCCTCCATGGCATGTGCAGACAGAAACAGCTCACCAAAGATACGGACATCCTCTAGCTGCAGCCGCTCTAATTGAGCAAGCTTTAAAAGCTCGAGTTTTATATCTGGCATTACAGCCCTCACAAATGCAGGATGAATGCTATTTTGCCATAAAAAATCAAAGAATTTTTCTGCGATTGCAAAAGGTCTGCTGCTTATTTTCACTTCAATTAGCAGCCGTTTTTTCACACGCTTAACGAATTCCTTGTCATCAATAAAGAATACATGGGCATGCAAAAGATTTGCCATATTAGAAAGATAAGCTTCCAATGATTGACGCTGGCTGAGCTTATCGTCTAAATGAAGGGAGATTACTTCTTGATAGGAGCCCTTTATATCATCCATAAATGTAAGAACATGCTTATATAAGCGTGGATATTTATCTAACATGGACCAAAGCTCCTTGCACAATGGCTCCTCATGATAATAAGCCAATGTTCGTACGGTAAACTCCACTGCTTCAACGAGACCAGTAATTTGATGGATATCAAACACTGCCTTCATATACTCTTTCGTAATCATTCCATCCTTTTGAAGCTTTTCACGTTGCAGGATCTTTCCCGCTATCTCGATTATTTCCGATTTTTCTTTATGGTTTTTTTGGAGCAGTGCTAATAAAAGCTGTAAAATCCCAAGCTTATCCCGTTCATACCCATCATAATCCATCACGTCGAGCAGATAGATGGCACATAAGCGGTCATAATAGCTGATGTTCAACTGATCATTTAGCTTCAGCCCTTTAAGCGCCCTTTCTGCAAAAAGAAAAAAATCATCCATTTTAGAAGCTGTCTGCAGGGCATCATATGCAAAATCGAGGTATTCATGTTTCTGTCCTTCCATATCCACACCACTTATTCTTTTCGTTGTAAAATCAAAAACAAATTGATTTTCGAATACATGATTTCTTAACCGGATGCTGCCTTGCTCCACAAACATAAGGTGAACATTTTTTTGTTTTGCTGCCGCTTTCTGGAACGAAACAGCGCCAAAAACCTCTCTTGCAGCATAAGGCAAATGTATGTACAGCAATTCTAATAATGCTACTGCATGCCTATTTTGCTCTGTAAGCGGTATGTCTAGCGATATATATACGGTTTTAGCGCTTTCTGCCGCTGCTAAACAAGCATATAACAGCTTTTTAAAGATGCTTTCATCTATTTTCAGGCTATAGAACAACTCCTGCTTTTTCCTGAATATATTTTCTGCTTTTTCACGTGGAATATCCGATAATTCTTCTAAAGCTATTTCTCTGCCTTCGTCATAATTGCTTACGAACTGCGTTTGGAAGATCTTTTCTGGACTTCTTAACCACTCTTCCTTACGCTCGGTCGGAATAATATACTGATGGGTAAAAACTGACCTCTCTGAAAGCAGTAACTGGGCTTGTCCAATGACAAGCTCGCCTGTTTCAGGCTGGAGCAAATGGAAGGATGGAGGATCGTCTTCCTTCTTCAACTCATCACTTAAAAGAGGCTGAAGATTCGTTTGGATAAATTGTTCATCAAGATTCGGGGTGCCAAAAGCTGCATCAGATCCTTCCCCCTCAAGTAACAAGCCTTTTTTGACCTTTTTATACATATACTGCTGGATCAAGCTATTGCTCACATAGCGCCCCTCCCTTTTGTATAATCATGCTGAATTTTACTTTATTGTGCAATGTTAGTTCTTCTCTATCAAATTAGTTTTTTATTTGTCATATAATGCAAATATTACACTATATTAGTACTATCGTAAACGGAATATCACTAGTATAATAGAATGTTTTGCAAGAAAGTTTGCAGAGCAATTATATATCGCACTAAAAAGGCAGGTCCATATAATGGAGCCTGCCTACAACGAGATAGAAATATGACCTTTTGCCTTTAAAACTGCCCTATAAATTCCGAAGCCAGCAAGTGCACCAATCGTATTTAGAATAATATCATCCACATCACTCCACCGGTATTTCATGAACCATTGGATTGATTCAATTACTGCTGATATGCAGCAGCCTGCTACAGTAGTAAGGATGACATGTCTAAATTTCGGGATAGCCATCGGCAGGAAAAAACCTAATGGCATAAACAAAGCGATATTGCCAATATTATTGACCACAAAAGTAAAAAAAGATCTATCCACAAACATTTCCTTTATCATCAAAAAAGGGATAAAATTATGACCGCCTTCTTCAATTCCAATCCCTAAATAGCGGTTTGGAAACATCGTCATGTAAAAGATAAAACATACGGAAACAAGCAGCATGCCATTTAGCCTTTTCTTTTCGTTTATTTTGACCACCTACTTCATCAATATCCAAGACCCTTAAAAAGAGTTTTGCTTATCATATCACATTTTCCAAAATTTCCATAAAATTAACGAAAAAAAGAGAGCTTGCCCTTTTATTAGACACGACTCTCACTTTCCCAGCTAGTATATTCTTAGTTTCCATTTGTTTCTTTATTATAAAAAAGCTCTTGATAGTAAGCGATAGCAAAATCAAAAAAATACATTAACGAAAATCTTTCTGAGGAAAACCCTGTTTTATCATGGCTGTCGCCATTTAAATAATAAACAATGTTTGCTTTATTTAAAAGGTTCGCATCCCTATTATGTGTAATAAGGATGACTTTCGCCCTACTTTCTAGTAGCTGCCTCATTAGCTCCTCATTCCCTGCAATAAATCGCCCTGATGGACTTACAACTACCGCAACAGAATATTCATCCAAATCGGCCATATCTGCCTTTTGTTCTTGCACATCCGAATAAGCGCTTACAAATTTTCCTAATCTGACAAGCCTGAATTGAAAATCCTGTGCAATTGCCTGTGATAGCTGTGTCCCATAAAAGGATACCTTATTTGCACGATGGATACACTCCATGATTTCTTGTACTTTCTGCACATCAATAACATTTTCTGACGCCTTAAGCCAGCCGACAATTTTTTCATAAAGAACCTTTTGCAGCAATTCCCCAATCTGCTCTGAATTCTCTTTTTTTTGACCAGGCTGGAAAGCTGGTGCGGCATCCATCACGCTTATTTTGGCATAATCCTTAAACTCCTGAAAGTTTTTATAACCTATTCTTCGGCAAAACCTCGTAACAGCAGCAGGGGATGTAAAACAGGAGTCTGCTAATGCACTTATATTCATATCTGGAATTTTATAAACGTCCCGCAGCAATGCCAATGCGATGGTATAATTCGTGTCCCTCGTCTTATGGTTATTAATAAAATCTAATAGCCTAAATATAATATCTTTCATTTAATCACCACTTGCTTATTAGTATCTATCTTTAATGGAACCCCTGCCATCCTTCCTAGTTTTATTTTGATTTTTCAAGGAGGAAATTGCAAGCCTTTTAATAGACAACAACAAAAAACTGCTCCAATAAAGGAACAGCTCGTTTCACTTACGATTTACTGCGAAGCTCTTTAATTACTGCCATTACATCAAGGTCTCCAAGCTGATTTGCCAGAGCCTCCTGATATGTATGATGGGCAGAATTTCCGATTGCATTTAGTTCTCCTGTTTCCTTGGCAAGACGTAAGTCCTTAGCCATATGCTTTAAGGCAAAGGCAGCTGGATACTCGTCCTCGAGGATTGCTGGTGTCTTCATTTTGGAAATGGCAGTTCCAACTGCACTTTCGTTAATTATAGTCAGCATGTCCGCTAATTTAATACCTTGCTGCTCTGCGAACAGAACTGATTCTGCAATGCCTTGCACAGTAATGCCAAGAAGCAGGTTGATCGCAAGCTTGGCGTTGCTGCCAGATCCGCTTTCACCTAAGTAAATCGACATTTTGCCTATTGGCTCAAACAGTTTCTTTACCTTGTTGTATGTTTCTTCTTCGCCACCAGCCAAAACAAGCAGCTTGCCTTCCTTTGCAGGAGCAACACTACCTGAAACAGGAGCATCTATAAAGCCGATTCCTTTATCCTTCGCTGCCGTATATATCTCCTTTGAGGTAGCTGGTGAAACTGTGCTCATATCAATAAATATTTGTCCAGGCTTAGCTATTTCTAAAAGCTTATTCGAAAAGTATAAATCCTTAACTGCTTCATCATCCGAAACCATTGTAAAGATTACATCATTTTCTTGAATAAGCTCTTCCAGCGATTTTGCTTGTACAGCGCCAGCAGCAACTAGCTCAGTAGTTTTTGATGCAGTCCTGTTGAATACTGTCACACTATAACCTGCCTTTAACAGGTTCATAGAGATTGGTACTCCCATATTTCCTAAACCGACCCAACCTAACTTCATTACTAAAGCACCATCCTTATGGATAATTTTTCTTTCATTTTACCATACCAAATAGTGCAGACAAGTTTTGTACCCTCTTAGGACATATAATCAAGAATAAGAGATGTCAGCAGACCCAATGCTGTAATCAAACCTGTTATTGACCCACCTTCCTCATACGCCTCTGGCATCATTGTCGATCCAACCATGGCAATAATACCTCCACCAGCAAATGCACCGATTGCAGCCATTAATTCCTCTGATGCACGATCAAGAAATACATAACCACAGAAGGAAGACGCTGTTGAGATTACGAGAACACTAATCCACAACACAAGAATTTTCTTTTTTGAATAATTGCTTTTCAATAGACCAGTTGTACTTGAAAGTCCTTCTGGAATATTACTTATAAAAATAGCTATTACTAGTAACGCACTCACACTATTTTGACCGATTAGGCTTGCGCCAATCATAATCGACTCAGGAATCGCATCCATGACTGTTCCAATAAAAATCGCTATACCTGATTGATTGCCTTCTTTGTCACCTGTCGACCTTTTCCTGTCCTTCGCACCTTTGCGGGACACTAGCAGGTCCAACCCAAAAAAGACGACCGCCCCTGCTAAAAATCCTAAGCCTGTCGGCAGTAAGCCTCCGCTTTCAACTGCATCACCAAGCAGCTCATATGTAGATGCACCAATCAACACCCCTGTACCAAAAGCCATAATGAAACCAATGATTCTCTTTTTAATCGGCAGCAGAAGCGCAGCCAACGCACCAAGTAAAACAGCCGAACCGGAAATACCTCCCCACATCGCCGCAGACCACATGCGAATCCCTCCTTATTCTGTTCTTCTTTTGTATCTTTCTCTTTTTTTGTTCTATTGAAACCAGAGGTAGTTCTAGTGTGGGGGGAATTCAAAAAAAAAGCACAGCTAAGCTTGCTGCACTCTATCTATTCTCTATATTATGTTATAGCATTTCTCTGTTCGGCTTAAACCTGCAACTTTTAAAGCCTTTATTTCTAGTTTTCTATAAATCAAGCTGTGTGTCTGCCACGAAGTGTCCAAATTTGATAAACCATCATGAGTGACTTAATGATAGTTAAATAAGTCAGAACGACCCAGCCTCCCATCAAGTATGGCTCGATTGCACCTTGCACGGTAGCACTTGTAAGGAAATCCCGGTAATTGTAGCACAGATATGCTCCTCCAGCTGCTAGCAATAAACAAAGTAAAATTCCTTGTGTGAGTTTGCTTCGTGTTTTTCCTGATTCTGCAGCATATTGATTGGCCCATCCGTCTTTCTTGTTTGCAGAAAGCTTACCAAGCCAGACTTGACCAAATGTCATTAGGTTTACCCATAAATACATTTCAGGACTTATGAGCAAGCCTGCCATTATCACGTCAATCGGACGATACATCGGTGTTTTCAGTGCTAAGATAATATTTAAAACAGATGCGAGAGCAATTGGTGTCAGCCAAATCCATGACCAATAATACTGATCTGTTGCAAGAGCAACTGCAAGTAAAACGATGAACATCACACGGATCAGCAAATCAGAAAAGAGCTTAACCTGATTTCGCCAGATCTTCCCCTTATGTCTTGTCTTTACATCCAAATCCTTATTTGTCAGCAATTCAACCGTACCTGAATTCCATTTATTTCGTTGCTCTCGGAAAGTATGGTAAGAGCGCATTGCATCCACAAAGCATCTTCCCTTAGGACTTACAAGCGTCTTCCAGCCTGATTTCTGAAGCTGCCATGTAAGCAGCATGTCCTCCACATCACTATCATTCTGCCACGGTCCATCCAGCTTATTGTTGTTAACAACCTCTTGTAACGCTTCAGGTCTGAACAGGGTTGCCTGGCCGCCAAGAACATAAGTGCTTCCGCCATGATATTGAAGGTCAAGCAGCCAGCTTGCCATGTCCTGCTTTTGCTGGTGTGTCCACCATCTTGACATTGGTCCGCCATATTCGCCGCTTGCAATTTTTTCTTCATAATATACATCGCTTTTGCTGAGCTGGCTTTTTTTCTTTGGCATGCGCATCGTATACTTAGCCATAACACCGCCAATATTACGGGCACTCATCAGCCCTTCCCATAAATACTTCAAACAGTTTGGAGCAAGTCTGCTGTCTGCATCCATTCCAAGCACTGCTTTAACACTATGTTTATAAACGATTTGTGATTCTGTCAGCTCTGTGTTATAAATGTCCAATAAATCTCCATATAATAGCTTCCAGCCAGAATTAAGCGCACCTACTTTACGAAGCTTGTTTCCCTCTGTCACTATTACCTTTAAATTCAAGTTGAATTCCTCTCCAGCTTGAATGGCCTTTTCCTCTGTACGGTCTGTGCAATTATCGGCAATGACATACACATCAAGATCTACACCTTTTGGCAGCAGCTGGTCGTTTAAGCCAGCTAAGCAGTCCCGAATCGATTTCTCCTCATTGTGCGCAGGAATTAATGCGATAATACGCGGCTTCATATATGTCTTCTTTACACCAGGCATACTAAAAATCGACATTCTTCCCTCTTCTTTTTCCACTAACAATGTCATAAAATCACCAACTCTCTTACGTGTTGTTTTATTGAATACCTACCATATTATTGTTCTTTATATAGAACAATATGATTAAAAAAATAGGTGAAACAGTTTGTTTTTCAAACATCAATTCATTTGTTCTTAACTAAGAACATCTTAACACCCAAATGTTTTCCCGTCAATTCATTTTAAATGAAACATCGACAAAAAAAGCCTTGAAAATTATTACAATGACTCCCATAGCACCGAGTTATACACTTTCTTTATATAGAACAATTTGAACCTGTGTTTATCTACTATACTTATTACACTTAAATATTGTATTCCCAACACAATTTCATTATTATTAATGCAGCACAGGATAAAATGCCGTTAAATGAAAGGATTTCATATGATTGAGTTAAAAAACATTTACAAAACCTTTAAGAAAAAGGATGCCGAGGTGCAGGCATTGAAAAATATTAGCTTAAAAGTAGAAAAGGGAGATATTTTTGGTGTTATTGGCTTTAGCGGTGCTGGAAAAAGCACACTTATCCGTCTAGTCAATCTTCTGGAAAGACCAACATCAGGAGAAGTCATCGTTAATGGAGACTCCCTTTTATCTTTAACAGATAAACAGCTGCGGACAGCGAAGAAGCAAATTGGCATGGTATTTCAGCATTTCCATCTATTAGAATCGAAGAGCGTGTTTGATAATATTGCGATTCCCCTTATTTTGCAAAAAAGCAAAAAAGGAGATATCCGCAAGCGTGTCATAGAGCTGCTTGAATTTGTCGGTCTTGCAGATAAAGAAAAAGCGTATCCAAGTGAATTATCTGGCGGACAAAAGCAACGTGTCGGAATTGCAAGAGCACTCGCGACTAATCCTTCTGTTTTATTATGTGATGAAGCAACCTCAGCCTTGGACCCGCAAACGACGATGTCCATTCTTCAGCTCCTGAAAAAAATCAATCAAGAGTATAATATTACGATTATGATTATTACTCATGAAATGGCCGTCATTCAGGAAATTTGCAACAAGGTTGCGGTGATGGAACAGGGAGAAATCATTGAGCAAGGGAATGTTTTGCAGGTTTTCTCGAAGCCCTCCCATCCGACTACACGAAGCTTTGTCAAAACCATTGTCCAAAAGGAGCTGCCACTAAGTATGAAAGGCAAACTCAGCCATACATCAGGAAGCAAGATTATTCGGTTAGAGTTTCTTGGAAGTGAAATGACACAGTCATTCCTTTATGAGCTTGTTAATCGTTTTGAGGTGAAGCCTGCCATTCTGTTTGCGAATATGGTAGAAATTCAAGAAAATATTGTTAGCACGATGACAATTAGCCTAACCGGGAAAGAGGAACAGCTTGTACTTGCCTGTTTGTATTTAAAGGAGCAAGGAATACAAGTTGAGGAGGTATCTGCATGATATTTCAAACAGACATAACTGCAGACTTATTTATACAAGCAAGCATTGAAACTCTTTATATGGTTGGCTGGTCATTATTAATCGGCACATTAATTGGCGGTCCGCTTGGCATACTTCTTGTCGTGACAAGAAAGGGCGGTGTTTTGGAAAACAAGCTTTTATACAATATTCTTAATCCAATCATCAACATAATCCGCTCCTTGCCATTTATCATCCTGCTGATTGCCATCATCCCATTCACAAGATTTGTTGTGCAAACAACGATTGGGACAGAAGCGGCCATTGTACCGCTGATTATTTATATCGCTCCATACATTGCAAGACTTGTGGAGAACTCCATCCTGGAGGTAAACCCTGGCATTCTTGAAGCAGCTGAAGCAATGGGAGCGACTCCCTTCCAGGTTATTTGGTACTTTCTGCTTCCAGAGGCATTCGGTTCCCTTATCCTCTCCATAACAACAGCCGCAATCGGCCTCCTTGGAGCAACAGCGATGGCAGGAACAGTTGGAGGCGGCGGTATCGGCAGCCTTGCACTAACATACGGTTACCAGCGATTTGATACCTTTGTTATGGTAATAACAGTGATTGTTCTTATTATTATTGTTCAAGTCATTCAGTCATTAGGAACTTATCTTGCCCGGAGAGTTAGAAGAAGATAAACTTTTCAAAGAAACACCTCTTCATTTCAAAAAGAGGTGTTTTTTTATTTAAATACCTAATCATAGAAAACGGCCTTCATAAAAGAGCAGAATAAACTGCTAATCCACGAAAGCCGCGACTAACCATTCATTTTATGTTTACGTACATTGGAAGGACACAATGCGGTCTGCATCTGTTCCGTAGTAAACCCAGCGGTTGTTTCTCCAGCGCCAACCTGCAACAGAAGTTCTGCCGATAAAGGTTGGATAGAACCAGAAGGAGCTGCCGTTACGCAGCCAAACATACGTATAGCGGAACCTGCATCTTCTCATGGCACCAGGATCAATCGCAAAAGCTTGTGCTCCTTGCATTTGCTGAGCCTGTGGAACAAAGGACGGTGGCGGGCCTGATGGCGGACCATATTGATCTCCACCTGAGCCTCCGCCAAAATCAGGCTGGAAGGAAGGTCCTCCTGGTTGAAACGGTGGTGGTCCACCTGATGGGCCGCCTGGTTGAAATGGCGGCGGACCGCTTGGAGAGCCTGGATTCGGGAAAAATGAGCCTCCCCCTATTCGATATGGATTTTGGTCATTCGTAATATAATATGGATAATTAGACGGATAAGACATACGTAATCCCCTTTCGGTTTTGATGCTTTAATGTATGCAATCCGCCTAGATTGGTGACAAAAAATCAGGAATTATAAATATAACTAAAAGCGCTTACATTTTATTATTCAAAGCCATGGATTCGTATTTTATTGTTTTCTGTGTCAACAAAATAAAATTCATAATAGGTTGGGAATGGGTTATCAATAGGACCGACAAGCACACCCTTTGCCTCAAGCTGGCGATGTGTCTCAAATATGTCATCTGCCTGCAGGTCCAAGCAGTCATTAACAGGCAGCTCATACTTAGGATTCCTCATATACCTGTTGCATAGCGCCAATTTTGTGTGTTCATTAATGGTAAAGAAGTAAGCAGCATCATGCCTTTCTGTTGGTTCCATTTCTAGTATGTAGGAATACCATTCTACAGAACTTTGAAGCTGCTCGACATATGTCCAGATGACAACCTTGCCATTAATCATCGATTTTGGAATTACTTCACCCAAGCTATCTCCTCCCCGTATCGATTTTTATGTATAATCCCTTCAAAACCTCCCTTCTGTCTTCTATCATATGCGCATATATGCTTGAATTTTACATAAAAAACATAAAGGACTAGCCTTAAATATTATCTGACTAAAACAACAACTTTGTTATCAGCCAAATGACCATAATCCATATTGGAATAGATATAATAATGCCCCAAAAGCAGCCTGAAGCAAATGATTTCTCCACTGAACTTCCATCCTTTATCTATATAAACTAATCGTACCTATTAAACTGATTTTGGTTCCTGATCCTTTTTCAGCTTCTTCTTAAAGATTGCCCCCAAAACAAATAGCATACCTGGAAGTCCGATTGCAAGACTTAAAGAGACAAGCACCCATTCGTTTTCAATAATTCCCATTGCCCTGTGATGGCTTCCTACCATCCAATAGCTGAAAGCACTTAGGACGATTCCAACTGGAATAATGACTGGCCGATAATCCTTCAGACCAATAATCTTCTGGACTGCGATGGAGGAGCATAAAAATGTCATCATAATTTGCGTTAATATTGATAAGGCAAAAAAGGCAATCATAATCATCTCATAGCGATGCAAAAACAAGCCGATTTCTGCGCTTCTCGCCATCTGCATACACGAAACAATATATTGGGCCGCAACTTCTGGTGAAAGAACGCCAACCTCCAAAATGGGCCACATGACAATAATCACGCCGCTAAAAATCAGACCAGCTGTACTTGATCTAATCCAAGTCGCATTGTCTCTTACAAGCGGCAAAATCATGCAAGCCATCATTGTTGCTATCGCCCAGTCTGTATCATGATGCCTGCTTGCCCACACGGTAGAAAAAAACCCGGAAGAAAATGTCGGCTGTAATTCCTTAATATCGAACTCGCTAATGGAGCCTGCCAAAAGTAAAATATTCAAGGCCATCACAGAAAACACCCCGATCAGTGCCATTCTCGCAATTACCTCTAACCCAAAATGGATCGCATATGTGCCAATTAAAAACGCGGCAACAATGAACAGAATGATATTTGATTCTGGCAGGAAGTAATCCTTCAAATGATAAACAAAGGTCGCCATAATTGAACCATATGCTCCTAAGAAAAACAAAAAAACAAGAAATGCGATACCTTTGCTCATCCATTTACCTAAGATTTTTTCATATTGATCAATCATATCTCCATTAGGCAGTCTTTTAATAGCAAGTATCACAACTGCCATAATGACAATACCCTGTACAGAGGAAATGATTGTTGAAATCCACATATCGCCGCCCACTTCTCTTGCCATGACGCCTTGTGTCAAGCCAATTGATTTTGCATAAAGCATATTAATAATTAAAGCCATGAACATACCATTCGTTATTTGTACCTTCATTTTTCTTCTTTCCCCTTTTTGCCTGACGTTGTCGGTTTATAAAGAAGTGATCCGCTTTCTAACTTGGCCGTTACTTGCAAGTTTATTTTCACCTCAGGGAAGATCTCCTCCCAGGAACTAGCATAATGCTTCCATTCATATGGGTATTTATTTTGAAAAACCTTTCCTAATTCTAATACATCTGACTTATAATCCTTTTGGATTTTAGTAACTGTAGTGTTTATTTGGCTTGAGAGCTCTTTCTCAACAGAGCTTTCAAGCTTCTTCACTTGTTTTTCATCGGAAAGATCTAAGGCACAACCAGCCTCCACAACACGAATATTCGCTTCAAAAGCGGCATCGTAGCTGATGTTTCCATCCTTGTATTTTGGTTTTACTTCAAAGCTTTGGTTGGTTAATTCTACACTGAGGGGAGCGTTAGAATTATCTGGACAGTCGACTACAGCCACACCTGAATCAATCTTTTCCGTGAAGATAAGGACCCCTCTCAGTTCTTCTGGCTTTAATATTCCAACTAGTTTGTCTTCCTTAAATACACCTGCCCCTGCAAGAACAACCTGATTTGCTTGGGCTCCCTTATCTGGTGCCTTGCTGTCAATTTTACTTTTTTCAAAATCAAGTCTTGCAAGCAGCGGCTCTGTTGACTCACTTAAGTATGCACTCAAAACGTCCATTATTACTGTTCTTGGAGCTTTATTAGAGATGGTAGTATACCGAAAAAGCTTTGCAAGTGCTTCACCTGGTATTATTTCAAGACTTGTTACCGTTGAGATGACTTCACTTGCTGTTTGCGGTGTTACAGCAACCCATGTCCTCATTCGCAGCTCTGGATTACGTGTAAAAAAGTCGATTACATCTCCTATTCCTTCCTTTGCCACTTCTTCGTTAATAACAATGATAAAGTTATGGGCCCAAAACACTCTTCGCGAAGAAAAGCTAGACATTTGGCGAATTGCCTCAAAGATGGACTCACCTTCTGTTTCCACAGACCAAACAGCCTCACCTGATTGTCCAGACGGTGCCCCAGTCTGACCACGAGCATCTGCTGGTCTTGCCACCTGTGCAGTCACCTTAACTGTTCCTTCCTTTTCTCCTTTATCAATTCCAACTGCCATTACTAATGCTAAATCACTGATTTCTCTTTTTCCTGAGCAAGCCCCAAGCAGGAGAAGCATTGCCAGCAACACATGGAAAAGGATGATTTTCTTCATTCCGTATCATCCCCTTTTCCTTTTTTCGCTTTTCTTGTTTTTAGCTGTTTAACACCTGTAACAGTGTCTTGCTTTTGTGCCTTTTGCTTGTTACTATCTTCACCTGACTGCTTTTTCGTCTGGCTTTCTGGTTCATTTCGTTCAGAGGCTTCCTCCTGCTTCGTCTGTGAATCCTCTTCTTCCTTTCCTTTAGGAGGCTGGGGTGATCGGGCTTCCCCAAGCCTTGATGTGTCACCGTCTGCTATGGATGGCCGCTTTTTCATAGCCCACCACGGCATACGGATAACCGTATCCTTCTGATCTTGCGGCTGGAACGGAGTAGCCGGCGACAAATACGATTCCCCGAAGGAGCGAAGGCTTAAGGCATGAATAGCGATAAGTGCAAACATGGACGCAAAGCCAAGAAGTCCAAGTGTTCCTGATGCTAACAACAAGGGAAATCTAACAAGACGAATAGAATAGGAAGCCGAATAGTTCGGGATAACAAACGAGGATATCCCTGTAGTTGCGACGATAATAACCATAAATGGAGAAACAATTCCCGCTTGAACTGCGGCTTGGCCGATAACAAGCGAACCGACGATGCTCACTGCAGAACCGACTGGCTTTGGCATGCGCAAACCTGCTTCCCGCATGAGCTCAAACGTTAATTCCATCAGCAAAGCCTCCAGCAAAACAGGAAATGGAACAACCTCACGACCTGAGGCAATTGTCAGTGCTAGTGGGGTTGGAATCATTTCCTGATGAAAGCTGACAAGCATAATATAGATGCTTGTTAGTGTTAAACTGAGAATAAAGGCTGTGTACCGGACGATTCGAAAAAAGCTGCCCGCCATGAAGCCTAAATAATAATCATCACTTGCCTGTAGAAACTCCCAGAAATATGTAGGTACTATAAGCACAAATGGCGTATTATCAACAAATATTGCAACCCTGCCCTCAAGCAAGGAGGATGCGACCTTATCAGGGCGCTCTGTACTCATGATTGTCGTGAAAGGTGATAATGGAGCATCTCTGATCATTTCCTCGATATAGCCGCTCTCTAAAATTCCGTCAATATCAATTTTTTCAAGGCGTTCCTTCACCTCATCCACTAGCCCTTTTTTGACAACACCATTGATGTAGGCAATATTAATGTCTGTTTTCGTGCGTTTGCCAATATTTAATTCTTCGATTCGAAAGCCAGTGTCCCGAATTCTTCGCCTAACGAGCGCAGTATTAACGCGAATAGTTTCGGTAAAACCATCCCGCGGTCCACGTACTACCTGCTCTGCTTGTGGCTCTGACACACTTCTTGCAGCCCAGCCCTTTGTCGGTATTTGAAAGGCCTTCTTGCAGCCGTCGACAAGGAGGACAGTATCCCCAGACAAAATCGCTTTAATAGCACTTTCAAGCTCTGTTGTCTCAATGAAATTAGTATTCATGAGAACATGCTCCTCCAAAAGGCTCTCGATGTTAAACGTATCAAGATCATTTCGGAGAATAACTTCATTTCCTTCAAACATCAACGCTTGAACAATCTTTTCAATAATCTGTGTGTTCACAAGTCCATCGATATAAAAACAAGTGGCATGAACATTCTTCTTTTCTAAAAAGGTAACTTTCCGTTCAATAAAATCGGCACTGCCTGAAAGAAGCTCTTTAATGATAGAGCTGTTATAGGTTAATGAGTTCGTGAAATCATGCTGTGTACTATTGTTTGATACCATTAATCCTCACCCTCAATCTGCAAAAAATCTTTGTTAGTCATTTAGCGGCTGAAACGGCATCATTATCCTTCATAACCAACTATTTGCAGTTCTATTCTTTTTGCCGAAAAATGTATAAAGCTGACTAATTATGTTGAAGAAAAGGAATAGAAGATAAATCCTTACAGCAAAATTGTTAGATTATAGAAATTTATTTATATTAAGGAGTATTTGCCAATGAATTTTTATCATACATGGATTTATGAATATATCTTGAATGCGAAATGGTTCATTTGGATGATTGTTTACGTCGTGCTTGGCTTGAATATTATTGCACCTGTAATCATTTGGGGATTGATGAATGGAACAGCTCTGATTAAATGGGCAAAGACAATTAAGCAAAAAGCAAAAAAGAAAATGAAGCAAAAGAATCTCGAATCGTGATTCTTGCGTCATTTTCTTTTTTACTTGTGAATTAACTATTTTGCAGCACCTTTTGGTTCACGGCAGGACGGCCAATTGATCTGTAATGAATTCCTGCCTTTTCCGCGGCATGAAGCGAATAGCAGTTTCTGCCGTCATATACGTACGGAGTTTTCATATTTTCTGCAAACTTGGTTACTGGCATATTCTTAATCTCTGGCCATTCTGTGAATACAAAGCAAAGATCTGCATCCCTTAAGGCCTCTTCTATGCTTGTGGTAAACTCCACTTCTGTCGGGTAAATTTTTTGAAAGTTCTTTTCGCCAACAGGATCATAAACATGCACCTTTGCCCCTTCGTTTAAAAGCAAGCGAACATTCGGAATGGAAGGAGCCTCTCTCAAGTCATCTGTACCGGGCTTAAAGGTAACGCCTAATACAGCTACCTTTAAGCCAGCAAAGCTTGAAAAGTCTTTCCTTGCCTTCTTGATGAGTTTGAATTTCTGCTTCTCATTAACCTCTATTGCCGCTTTTACAGTTCGAAGAACATAGCCTTCTTCCTCTGACAGCCAGTGCAGCGCCTTTGTATCCTTCGGAAAACAAGAACCGCCATACCCTATTCCTGCCTGAAGGAATTTGTCGCCGATTCTGCTGTCCATGCTCATTCCTTTCGTCACATCATCGATATTCGCACCGACTGTCTCACATAAATTCGCAATGTCATTAACAAAAGAAATCTTGAGTGCAAGGAAGTCATTTGATGCATACTTGACCATTTCTGCGCTTCTGCGGCCCATCGTTAAAATTGGCTGCTGAAACGGCTGATAAATTTCAGTCAAAAGCTGCTTTGCTGCTTTTGATTCAGTACCAATAACAATCCTAGAAGCATTTAATGTATCCCTGACAGCAGTGCCTTGCGCCAAAAATTCAGGGTTTGCCGCAACCTCTACCTTAATCCCCTGTTTTACATGCTCCCTCATAAATGCTTCTACCTTGTCATTTGTACCAATAGGAACAGTAGACTTGATGACAACTAAACAGTCTCTTACGGCTGTTTCGGCAATTTGCCTTGCAACTGTGTAAAGATATGTAAGATTTGCGGAACCGTCCTCATTTTCCGGTGTGCCGACACCAATGATAATGACACTTGCATTCGCATATGCATCCTTATAGTCTGTTGTAAAAAACAGGTTCCCTGATTTTTTGTTTCTGGAAATCAGGTCATCTAGCTGAGGCTCATATATAGGAGAGATTCCTTTATTCAAAAGGTCAATCTTTTCCTGAATGGGATCCACACACGTCACCACATGACCTGCCTCTGCTAAACAAACGCCTGTCACTAAACCTACATAACCTGTACCTGCTACTGTAATCTCCATTCACTTAAACTCCCTTGCTTTTTTATTGGATAAATTCCCTAAAAAAGCAAGGGAATTTTTATATACAATTCATTCCCAGATAGTTTAGCAGCGGCATGTTAAGCTAATTTGGCACTTATGTAAAGGTTGTATGAATATGAATGTTTATTTAAGGGTAAATGGCGGTTTCTTAGGTATTATCCATATATTCCCTTTTAATAGAAAGAGAAACATAGATTTTCCCTGTTCGCTTCTTCCTTAGCTTCCTTATATGGTTAAAACACCTAGGAAAAAACAAGGAAAAGGCGCTTTTTCAAGAAAAGGAAGTTCCCATGATAGACAGTGAATATCGAATATTAGTAGAACAGTATACACCGATGATTCATCATATGCTAAAGAAGCTAGCCATTTATAAGAATAAAGAGGAATTTTTGCAGATAGGGTTAATCAGCATTTGGGAGGCACACGAAAATTACAAGGAAGAAAAGGGAAGGTTCAGCTCTTACTTATATATGCACATGAAAGGACGGCTTCTAGATGAATTGAAGCGCCGTTCAAAGGAAGAGCAGCGAACTCTTTATCCAGAGGAGACTTTTTGGGAAACAGCTGCTAGTGCTTTTACTATTACAGACGATGAGCCATATATACAAGCATTGTGCAAATCGCTCACCAAAAGGGAAGCAAAATGGGTTATTTATACATTTATACAGCAATTAACAATAAGTGAGATTGCCGCAAAAGAGAATGTTAGCAAGTCTGCCGTTAAGGGCTGGAAAAAAGGAGCAATAATAAAACTGAAAAGGCTCCTGCTTGCTGCAAGTAAAAATGGGACAGCCTAAAGCCGTCCCACCCCGTAAAGCTATTAAATTTGAAACTTATACTCTTCCGCCTTCTTCATGTGCAGAATAAATACTATCAATAGATCCTTTGTTGCCTGGAAATCAATTATGTCTATCACTTCATTCGGGGAATGAGCATATCTCGATGGTATGGAGAGCACCCCTGTTGGAATCCCTTTTCCTGCGAGGCTCAATTCTCCTGCATCTGTGCCAATTCCAGGAAACACCTCAAGCTGATAAGGGATGTTCTGTTCCTTTGCAAGGAGTTGAAGCTGTTCTCTCACCTTCCTATTGGAGATTAAACTGAAGTCCATAATTTTTATACCGGTGCCTGCACCTAAGGCAAGTGTCCTGTCCATCATCTCCTCAGGAGTGTCACTAACAGCCGTTGTATCAAGCGCAATCGCTACATCTGCGTCTGTCTGATGGCTGACAACCCTTGCTCCCCTTAAACCGACTTCCTCCTGAACAGTGAAAGCACCGACTATTTCCCCAGCAAAGTCATCTGCATTCAACTCTTCTAGTACTTTAATCAAACAGGCGCAGCCTGCTCTGTCGTCAAAGGCCTTGCTGCTGAAGCGGCTCTCTGTCAGCTTATCGAAATGAGGATGCCAGACGATAGAATCTCCTACTTCAACGCCTAGGTCCTCTGCCTCTTTTTTGCTTGCAGCACCAACATCTATGTATTGCTGTTTATGTGTGCGAACCTTTTGTGCATCATCAAATTTAACCATATGTGCAGAAATCGTGCCAATGACTCCAGCTCGCATGCCCTGTTTTGTTTTAATTTGCACACGCTGTGACAGCAATATTCTGTCATCATGCCCGCCTAATTTTTCAAAACGAATCAGCCCATTATCCTCCACCTTTTTGACGATAAAGCCAACTTCATCCATATGTGCAGCGATTACGATTTTGGGACCAGGCTTACTGCCCTTTTTCGTAACAATTAAATTGCCTGCACCATCTACATCGATTGTATCAACATGGCCGCGCAGCCTGCTTGCAATAAATGCAGCAACATCATCTTCAAATCCGCATGGTCCATGTAACTCTGTTAACTCTTTCAATAATTCTATCAATAGTTCCACCTCCAAGAAGTTTATATTATTTCCGAATACGAAATAATCCCACTTCTTTTATCGTAATCTATTTTTCAGAAAAATCAATATTCAATAGAGTTTTTGACAAAATAAAAAGGCTGGTTTGCTACCAGCCTTTCTTCTTATATAAACAAACCAACAATTGTAGCTGTAACCATAGATGCCATCGTTGCTACTAACAGCATTTTCAAGCCGAATTTAGAAACAATTCCTGCTTTTTCACCGTTGATTGCTTGGATAGAACCAGAAATAATTCCAATAGAAGAGAAATTAGCAAAGGATACAAGAAATGTTGACACAATACCAACTGTCTTTTCTGACAAATGAGGAATCATTTCCTTAAACTGGAGCATTGCGACAAACTCATTGGCTGCAAGCTTTGTTCCCATAACAGAACCAGCATCGAGAATTTCCTTGCCCGGAACTCCCATGATCCATGCAATCGGTGCAAAAATATAGCCTAGAATTCCTGTGAAGCCGATGCCAAACACTGCTGCAAAGAAAGCATTGATAAGTGCAAGTAAACCAACATATGCAACAAGCATAGCTGCAACGATTAAAGCAACTCGTCCGCCATCAAGCGCTCCAGCAGAGATTGCCCCAAAGATAGAATCAGTTGTGGCAACTTCTTTAATATCAATTTTCTCATCTTCTTCTTTTTTAATTGGACAAACCAATGTTGCGATAATAAGCGCAGACAATGCGTTCAGCAGCATCGCAACAAGGACATATTTTGCAGGAATCATGTTCATATATGATCCCATAATAGATGCAGACACAGATGCCATTGCAGAAGTAGATACAACAAACAGCTTATTGTCATTCATTTTATCTAAATGTGCCTTAATAGCCAAAATAGATTCAGATTGTCCGAAGAAAATGGAGTTAATGCTGTTGAACGTAACAACCTTTGAAAGACCTGTCAGCTTTGCCAACGCTCCGCCAATATACTTAATAGCAAGAGGCAGAACTTTAATATGTGTCAGCACAGATAATAATGTTGATGTAAAGATGATTAGCATCAAAACATTGATGAAGAACACACTAACTCCGTCAGCAACAAGACCGCCTGTAACGAAGCTTACTCCTTCATAACCATAGCTCAATACCTTTGATACACCGTTCGAAGTAGCTTCAATAATCTTCAAGCCAAAAGTTGTCTTGAACATAACCACAGTTATTACTAACTGCAATACGATCATGATAAGAATCGCTTTATAGTTAATGCCTTTTTTGTCATTAGACAAAAGATATGCCAAGCCTAATGTCAAAAGCAGCCCTACTATTCCAATTAAAATAGACATTTCCCTTTCCCTCCTGGATGTTTAATCACAATGTTGGATTGTAAGCATAACAGCTTACAAAAAAAGCCATTAAATGGCGGTTTTCGTACATAGTACACAAGGGTTTATGATACTGGAAAGAAAGGGGAATGTCACTGCTTTTTAATAAATAAACAAAAGTTCTATTCTTCTAAAAAGTATAGTAAATTCGCAAGATTTATATAGTTATTTCTATTCAACATTTGTTTATAACATCAAAAACAATTACTCACATCTCTATAAAAGGGCAGAATTAGTAGCAGATACACGAATCCATTTTTTCTTCCTATTAGCCTTGAAATCACTTTCTATATTATAAGGAAGAAACTAGTTCCAACCCCTTCTTCATCTGCAATAAAAAAGAGGCTGGGACAAAACAAAAGATAAGCTTTCTAAACACGAATAATAGAATTACAACTAAATTTGAAAAATGAAGGTTGTGTCTAAATAGAATGTTGAGTTAAAGTGAGTTTCGTTTCATTGCGCTGCACCCACTCGCTTTCCGCGGGGAGGTATGGAGCCTCCTCGTCTTCGCCTGCGGGGTCTCATCCTTTCCTCTATTTCCCTTAGTAGTCGAGTGGCCTCCGCTCCATTCCACTAAAATTTCTAATTTCTTGTATTTAAACTAAAAACAAAAAAACGAACTATTTAATCAATAGTTGATTAAGTAGTTCGTTCTTTACGCTGGTTCACATACTTATGTTCCAGCCTCTCGTATTAAGCTGCCTTTTGTTCTGCTTTAACTGCTGGTTTTCTGTTTGGCAGAAGATTAAACAAAATATTAAGGATAATAGCTGTAAGACTTCCTGCAACAATACCGCTTTCTGTCAAAATGCGGATTGTTTCAGGCATTTCTTTAAAGATATCAGGCACTACTGTAACACCAAGTCCTAAGCCAACTGAACATGCGACAACAAGCAGGTTTCCTTGTTGATTGAAATCAACCTGTCCAAGCATTTTAATTCCATAAGCACACACCATGCCGAACATTGCTAATGATGCTCCGCCAAGAACTGCTGTTGGAATTAATGTTGTCACTGCTGCTACTTTAGGCAGGAAGCCTAAGATGACAAGAATAACTCCAGCAGAGAAAATCGCGTTTTTCGTTTTAACTCCTGTTAACTGAACAAGACCGACGTTTTGAGAATATGCCGTGTAAGGGAAAGAGTTCAAAACCCCGCCAAGCACACTGGCAATTCCTTCTGAACGGTATCCTCTTGCAAGGTCCTTTTCGGATACCTTTGTTTTCGTGATATCGCTAAGCGCCAAATACACGCCAGTTGATTCAATAAGACTTACAATCGCTACAAGTGTCATTGTTAGGATTGCAGAGAAATTAAATGTTGGCATTCCGAAATAGAATGGCTTCAAGCCATGAACCCAAGAAGCATCTGCTACTTTTCCGAAATCAACCAAGCCCATGAATGCTGCGACAATTGTGCCGACAATTAGACCGATTAAGATGGAGATCGTTTTAATAAAGCCTTTTGCATACTTATTTAACAACAGGATAAATACCAATACACCGAAAGACAATAGTAAGTTTTTCGGATCTCCGAAATCTGCACTGCCTTCGCCGCCAGCCATATCCTTAATTGCTACAGGAATTAACGTCAAACCAATGATTGTTACGACAGATCCTGTTACAACAGGCGGGAAATATTTAACAAGCTTACTGAAAAAAGAAGAGATAAGAACAATGATAAGACCTGAAACGATAATTGCTCCATAAATGGCTGTCACACCATGGTTTGCTCCGATTGCAATCATCGGTCCTACTGCTGTAAATGTACAGCCAAGCATAACAGGAAGACCAATCCCAAAGAATTTATTTTTCCAAACTTGCAGCAGTGTTGCGATACCGCATGTTAACAGGTCGATTGAGACTAAGTACGTCAATTGTTCAAATGTTAAGTTCAGCGCTCCCCCTACAATCAAGGGAACTAGCACTGCTCCGGCATACATTGCCAGGACGTGTTGAAAACCAATTGACCATGTCTTTAAATTGTTCATTAGTAACCTCCTGAATAGATGCTTTGTACTTCCCTGTCAGCGGCGAATTTTACTTTTCCGTCCTGCAGTGATGCGATTCTCGCTAATGATTCTAAACGGTAGCCTTTTTTAAGAATTTCATCTGCTCCAGGCTGGAAGGACTTTTCAATTAAAATCCCAATTCCGCTCACTTCAGCTCCTGCTTGTTCTACTAAATCAGCAAGCCCGATTGCTGCTTGTCCGTTTGCAAGGAAATCATCAATAATGAGAACACGGTCTTCCTTCAGAAGATATTTCTTCGATACAGTTATCTCGTTTGATTCCTGTTTTGTAAATGAATAAACAGTAGATGTATATAAATCACTTGTTAATGTCAGTGATTTTCTTTTTCTTGCAAAAATGACGGGAACATTCATTGCCAATCCTGCCATGATAGCAGGTGCAATCCCTGAAGATTCAATTGTTAAAATCCTTGTAACTCCTGCGTCCTTGAATCTTCTTGCGAACTCTAAGCCAATTTCATTCATAAGCTGTGGATCCATTTGATGATTGATGAAAGAATCTACTTTAAGCACATTGTTGCCTAACACAATGCCTTCTCTTTCAATTTTGTCTGTTAATAGCTTCATTGCGTTCATCCCCCTGAAAATAAAAAGGAGACCAGCACGTTTACTTAAAAAAGAGTAAGCGTGCTGGTCTCCAGCATAATTAACGACACTATTCCCAAAATAAGAAAATAGTATCCTAATATTAATAAGGCTTACTCGTAGTCAGATAATTTTCGGTTATCTGGTAGAAACTCGCAGGCCATATCCCTGCTATTATACGAGATGAATATAATTGTTATATAGGAATTATAGCCGAAGATTTGACTTTTGCAAACTGAATTTTTGCATAAAGTCTTATATTTCGACAAAGTATTTTTACTTTAGAGCAGGTAACACCTTGCTGGCATTGTGTTTATCGACTTTCCCCTTTTCATCTGGAAAATATGACCACATAAAAAGCCGCCAAAAATTCGGCGGCTCTTTCTTATTTATATCTTGGTATGTCGAGCGTAATACTATATGACTCTAGAATATTATAAATATTATACATGCTGGAGGTTTGCTTAGAAGCCCACCCAATATCTGTTGCATATTGATGTGTAGCATAGCCGTTTGCAGCTGCGCCCACTGGGTTCCATCTCATTTCATATATAGTATCCTGTCCTCTGTCAATATAGTCTTTTCTCACGAATTCAGCACCGCCAATAATCGCCGCTTCTGGTGTGAACCAGCCTGCACTGTAAGCGAAGGCAGATCCGCCTGAAAGGGCATTATTGTCTGTCGCGCCAATTCCATACATATTATAAACTGTTTTACCATTATATGTGACGCCTTTAGCCAGCTGGCTTGTTCCATTTCCTGTTTCCAAGAAAGAGTGCGCCATTAAGTAAACAGCATTTACACCATATTGCTCTGCAGCCTTTTGATAGCTGCTTGCTTTTCCAGCAAGAATACCTTTTCCGGTCAGAACCTTTTCATTTACCTCATTCACATTGATTGTTCCTGGTTCAGAAAGCTTAACGAATTGAAGCTGTGCCTTCAACGTATTTTGGAAATTGGCAGGATTGATGTAGTACTTTAAATCTACTAAAGATGGAGGTACCCATCCACCAAGCTTCATCCAGTTTTTGCCGTCCGTTCCCTTCACTGTGCTTAAGATTGTAAAGTCACTGTCTCCTGCTAGGAAACGGAGATCATGTGAACCATAATTTGTTCCAGGTCCTGTTCGGATATTCCAGCCGCCTTCAACAGCTAACTTGCCATTGCTCTTCGTATAAAAAGCATCCTCCCGCAAATAGATGTCATAACGCTTATCTGTTTTCGGGGCAGAATTGCCTTGTATTGTCGTCATTTGGTCAAGTGTAAGGCTGAAGTCGCTGTATGTCTTAATAACTTCCTGCTTCACTGATTCTTTAATGTCTAGGCTAATGCTCGCATTTCCTGTGCTTTCAAAGTATTGGATTGTAACAGTATGATAGCCTTTATCCATATACTTTGCCTTTTCTTCTCTTAAGCCCTTCTTCGCTACCCATGAATCAATGACTGTTTTTCCATCTACAAGTAGTTTAACACCATCATCTGCATTGACAGAGAAGTCATAATTCGTGCTCTTTGAGAAATAGACTTGTTTGCTCATAACTGCTGAGAAGTTGTCATTTGGAATAGAGCTTGCCGGAGACCCTGAGCCCCAGTTGAAGTTAACATCAGATTCTTGATCAATTTCCACAAGTCCTGTAGATGATACAGGGTTGCTTGGATTGATGACATTTGGATAATATTGAATCGTCCATGTATCTTTGTTAATCAGGCTGCTTTCCTTAAATGGTGTTATCGAGAAGTCGATATTCGATTTACCTGTTTTTTCAAGGTATCTTACTTCAATCCAATGAATATCTCCTTCTGCTCCATTCTTAACAGAATACTTGACTGCATCATTTTTGCTGTTGCCTGCAGTATATCTGTCAATGACTACCTTGCCGTCAATAAGCACCTGCACACCATCATCGGCAATCGTGTTGATGTAATAATCGCCAGCAGTCAACCGCTTCGCCGTAACATAACGCGTTGAATAGTTATTGGCAGGCACATTAGCCATCGGCGCATCATAGCCGAAGTCCTCTGTAAAGCCGTTGTTGCTGTTTGACTCCATGATCTTTGCATTCACAGGTGCACCAGATGTTTCTGTATTGTCATAATAATAGACCATCCAATTTCCAAACGGCACTACATCTGCAAACACCGCAGCCTTGCCGGTATTTTCATAGTATTCAGCCGTAACGGTATGATCCCCGCTTGCCACCGCCGGCAATGTTGCACGGTAAATATCGCCAGAGGAGTTTGTCCACTTATCAATGAACTTGCTGCCATCAAGGCTCATCCGGATACCATCATCAGCAAAAGCCTGTGCAAAGTAATCCTTGCCGCCTGTTATCACTTTCCTAAAGCGAGCAGAGAAATTATCTGCAGACAGCCCGGAAATTGATTGTGATGTTCCCCAGTTGTAGCGAATCGTATCAAGCTTATTGCCAGATGTCGCCCCGCCGACAATGTTTACATAATTACCTGACAAAGTGGTGTTCGGATAAAATTGGCCGAACCAGCTGTTCTTCTCTACTTCTTTATCCGCATTTTGCAAATAAAATTCAAGACCACTGCTGCCTGTGTTGTCATAATATTGAATTTCAATCGTGTGAACATTTTTGTCCGTTGCAGAGCCTGTCGTGCGATCCTTCACCTGAATAATGTCAGTAGATTCACTCTTCCAATAGCTGCTTGGACTCCATTTGTCCACAACTAGATTGCCATCAAGATAGACACGAATACCGTCATCTGCTCTTGTGCGCAAAATATAGCTGCCTGAATTGATTCTCTGTGCTGTTTTATAGCTTACAGAGAAGTTGTCGGCATTGATTCCCGTTGCCGGTGACCCATTGCCGTTTTCCACCTTCAGGCTTGTTCCATTGCCGGAAACCGTTTTGACGGTCTTAGGCATTCCAGTCAATGATGTATTGTTGTAATAGGATGCAATCCAGTTTCCGAATGGTGCCACTGTTGCTGCAATTCCTGCATTGTTGGTATTTTCAAAGTAATCAACAGTTAAACGGTGATCACCTGCACTTAAGCCTGTGATTGTCCCAAAATCTGATTTTCCTGATGAATTGGACCAGCGGTTGATAATACTCTTATCATCTACCGTTGCTTTCACTCCATCATCTGCATATGTTTCCAAAACATAATCCTTGCCGCCTGCAATAAGCTTCATGAACTTAGCAGAGAAATTATCGGCGTTGACTTCTGCATAAGGCTTGCCTGTTCCCCAATTATGAAGAAGCTCCTTCACCTTAGTGCCTGCTGTTGCGCCCCCGACTGCCTTTACAGGTGTTCCAGACTGATTGGTATTATTGTAATAAAGCTCCAGCCAGCTGTCCTTTTCCAGTTCTGCACTCGCAGGCTGCAGATAAAATTCCAGTCCGCTTCCTTTTGTCTGTTCATAATACTCAATGCGTATCGTATGGATATCCTTTTGGTCTGCATTGCCTGTCGTATGGTCCTTAACAGAAATGACATGCGTTTGTTCACTTTTCCAATAGCTGCTTGATTCCCAGCTGTCCACTGCAAGCTTGCCATCTATGTAAACACGCATTCCATCATCTGCTCTTGTTCTTACAATATAATCTCCTGCCTTAATTCTTTGTGCTGTTGCATAGCTTGCAGAGAAATAATCTCCGCCAACAGCGCTGACAGGTGACCCATAGCCATTTTCAACCTTCAAGGATGTACCATCACTTGAAATTGTGTTTTGTGCTGCTGGGAAGCCGCTTAAGGAGGTATTGTTATAATACCAAGCAATCCAGTTACCAAGTGGCACGGCATCTCCTGCTATTCTTGCTCTGCCGCCTGCTTCCATATAATCAACTTGAAGAAGATTATTTCCGGCTGCCAAATCAGTCACGATGCCTGAATCGACTATTCCAGAGGAATTAGTCCAGCGATTAATGATGGTTTTGCCATTTGCTTTCGCCCGAATTCGGTCATCCGCATATGTCTGAATAAAGTAATCCTTGCTTCCATCAAGGAGCTTGTAATAGCTTGCCGTGAAATTATCCTCATTTACATTCGGGTACGGTTTGTTTTTATCCCAATTGTGGAAAAGCTGACTCTGCTTTGTTCCTGCAGTAGCGCCTCCCTCAATTACTGCCGCAAGTCCGCTTAAAGAAGTATTGTTATAATATAACCCAAGCCATTTATTAGCTGCCGCCTCTTCTTGAATAGAATTCAAGTAGAATTCCAGACCGCTTCCGCCTGTCTTCTCATAATATTCAATCGTAATTTCATGAACATCCTTGCTAGAACCACTCGTGCTCTTATCTTTGATGTCAATCATATGCACTTGTTCACTTTTCCAATAGCTGCTTGATTTCCAGCCGTCCACAGCCAATTTGCCGTCAATATAAACGCGCATGCCGTCATCAGCACGCGTTCGCAAAATATATTTACCTGCTTTAATCCTCTGTGCAGTTGAATATCTGACAGAGAAATTATCCTTGCCAATGCCGCTTATTGGAGAGCCTGAACCGTTTTCTACTTTAAGAGACTTACCGTCTCCCTGAATAACATTCTGTCTTTTTGGCGTACCGCTTAACGAGGTATTGTCATAATACCAGCCAATCCAGTCGCCAAATTCAACTGCTTCTGCAGCAAATCGTGCCCTACCAGTCGCTTCAAGGTAATTTACCTTCATTGTCTGTTCACCAGAGCCAACATTGACTGCGACACCAGTATTAATGGCGCCAGAAGAGTTGTAGTTCTGCTTAATGACGGTTTGGTTTCCTATTTTCACTTCAATCTGGTCATCTGCATAGGATTGGACAAAATAATCCTTACCACCAGCAAGCTTCTTTAAATAAGTAGCCGTAAAGTTGTCAGCAGGCAAACCGTCTGCCGGGCTTTCTCGTCCCCAGTCTTTAAGGAGCTGTGTCAGCTTTGTGCCAGCTGTAGCTCCGCCTTCCACTAATGCGGGAGTGCCAGAGTAAGATTTATTAGAATAATAGAGTCCTAGCCAGCTTGAGTCCTCTGTTTCATCCTCATATGGATGAAGATAAACTTCAAGGCCGCTGCCGCCAGTCTTATCATAATATTCTACCTTTATGCGATGAAGCTGTTTGTTGGATTGGTTAGTCAGATCTGAGACTGTAATCACTTTGGACTTCTCACTTTTCCAATAGCTGCTTGCAGTCCAATCATCTATTATCTTCTTGCCATCCACATATACTCTAATGCCATCATCTGCCCTTGTCCGCAGAATATATTTTCCTGCAGGCATCACTTGATCGGACTGATAAACAGCAGAAAAGTTATCACTGTTTACTCCGGTTGCCGGAGAATTTTTGCCGTTATCTACCTTCAATCCAAGCTCATTTTGTGAAATCTCCTCTTTAAGCACAGGAGTTCCAGACATACCCGTATTGTTATAGTAGCTAACAGACCATTTTGCAGCAGTTGCTGCTTCTGCATCATGACTCGCCGGAAGGAAAAAACCAGAAATCCCTATCGCTGCAGTCAAAATAGTTATGGGTAAAAACTTCTTGATCCGAGGCACCTCCTAAAAAGATTCGTCTGATAAAATAGTCTTAGCGATTAACCCCCTATAATTATGCAATATTACCCGAAAATTGTTAATAAGTCTTTTCGTTCTTCTGTCAAAATAGTTCGAATTACTTATGAAATTTGTAAAGATATAGGATATTTTGCATTATTTTGTCATTTATTGATAGGATTTGGGTTTTTTATATTACTAATAAAATAGAAATTTCGGGGTAAGAATTGAACTAGACGAATTAGCTTTTTCGAAATGACATTTGTCACCTACTCTATTCGCAGACAAAAAAAAAGCCCCTCCATCAGAGGGGCCTTTAACTATTCTAAAAATATCTCCTCCAACGTCGGTTCCTCTACTTCCACACGATAAATATCTGTTTTGCAGGCAGTAAAGGCTCTTGTGATTTCAGCAATTTTCCTCTCTTCATCCACAGTAATCTCAAGTGATTTTTCTCCAAGCTGAATGTCTTTCCCTTTCCCTTGAAGCCAATCATAAAGCTTTTGTTCTTCTGATAATGGAATTGGACCATGTTTAATTTTGACAATGATAGTAGTGCGATAATAGGCACGAAGTTCGTCCATTGTCCCAATCTTGACTATCCTTCCTTCTTTCATAATGGCTATTCTCGTGCATAGCTTCTCCACTTCATCCAAATTATGAGAGGTCAAAAAGATTGTCTTCCCCCTTTTATGAAGATTTTTGATCAACTGCTGGATTTGAATAGCTGACTCAGCGTCCATTCCAGACGTAGGTTCGTCTAAAAACAGAAGTTCAGGATCATGGATGATTGCCTGTGCTACTCCAAGCTTTTTTTTCATTCCAAAGGAAAACTTACCTACCTTTTTATTGGCATGTTCGGCCAAACCGACCGCGTCCAATGCTTCTATACATGCCTCCTTTGATGCGGGATTACCAGACAGTGAAGAGAAAAACCGCAGATGATGAAGAGCAGTGGATGAGCCATAAAAGGTGGAATAATCGGGCATCACTCCAATTCTTTTTTTAACATCTATTTGCTTCACATCTCCACCTAACAATGTAAAAGAACCTGATGACGGCTGTATGATACCTGTCAGCATGTTAATGAAGGTTGATTTTCCAGCGCCATTTCTGCCAAGAAATCCAAATATCTCTCCTTTATTAATCGTCAAATCAATGCCATCCACAACGTTTACTCCGTTATATGCTTTTGTTACCTTTTTTGCTTTAATAACCGTCATCAGCATTCCCTCCTTTTAAATACAAGATCAGCAAGATAAATCAGGACAGCTGCAAATACAAAAATAACTAAAAATTTATAGTCTTCCTTTTCCATGTAATAATATGGTGTTATATACTTTAACCAGCTAATTGCCGGATTGGAGGTAAGCACTAACCATCCTCCGATAATCGGAAAGATTAGACTGCTTATTATTCCAAAAAACATGGTAATACCAGGCTTTGTAATCAATACAGACAACAAGAGTACAAAGGCCACCTGGAATGTGAGCAGACTCATTGTCTGGCTAAACATTAATATACTTATCTTTTTTGTTATGATACTGATAATAAGAAAGGATAAAAACAGACTAACAAACCAAAACATCCATATCCCCAAAAATTTCCCCAATAAAATGGACTGCCTTGTTGTCTTTGTAACTAAAAAACGCATTGTTCGTTCATGTATTTCCCTATTAATGCTGTCATGGGACAAGCTTGTTACAAAAAGCTGACCAAAAACTATAATTAAAAACATCAATCCTGCTACATGGGCCTGTGCCGCTTCCTTTGCTGTCATCTCTGTTATTTCGGCTAATGGTTCTGCAAACTTAGCAGAATAATAGGAAGTCACTAAAAACAACAATATAATTAGAACTGACTTAACTCCTTTAAATACCTGTAAAAACTCTCTTTTTCCTATTTCAAACATGTTAGCTTCCCTCCATCATGTAGAATCTTCTCCATAAAACTCTTTCCTATCATTTGCAAAACGGCCTAATCTCCTTTAGGACTGTGGGTATTTTTGCCCCAGAAATGAAAGATACCTTGACCTAATAAACATATAATCAAGACAATAGCTAATTTATTATAATTTTGTTCTGCAAAGTCATTGCCAAAACGCTTGGAGACCATGAGAATTGCAGTTATTGATGTCATAATGCTAAATACTTTTTTCATATTGCCACCCCTGCTCCTTTTCTATAAAGGATTATCTCTATCGTACCTTACCTCTTTAGAATCAGAACCTTAATTCTTCCTTAATTTCAAAATTATTACTAAAAAAGTGATATGATATTTTTATATATTTTTGTATTAGGAGATTATATATATGGAAAATAAAAGGCTTTTAATTGTGGATGACGAGCAGGCGATTCACCAAATGTTGACGGTCATCTTGAAAAAAGAAGGATTTCAGCGGATTGATACTGCAGAAACAGCAGAGGAAGCACTCCGCCTTTGTATGGCAAACAGCTATGATTTGATATTTCTTGATGTGATGCTTCCAGATCGAAGCGGCTTTGATATCTGTCCCCTCATAAGAGAAAGAACAAATGCCCCCATCTTCTTCTTAACAGCAAGGTCAACAGATCTTGATAAGCTTTCCGGCTTCGCATTAGGTGCCGATGACTATATTACAAAACCGTTTAATCCCCTTGAAGCAGTAGCAAGAGTCAAAGCCCATTTAAGAAGACATATAGGCACAACTGTTAGAGAAACTGGCAGCTTTCATTATGGGGACTTGGTAGTTAATAGTTATTCTGGTGAAGTGTTTGTAAGAGGCTTGAAGATTAATTTGCCTGCACAGGTTTATCAGCTATTGCTGTTTTTCTGCAAGCATCCAAATCAGCTTTTTAGCAAGGCTCAGCTTTACGAAAATGTATGGGGAGAAGACTTTCTCGGTGAAGACAATACAATTATGGTTCACATTCGTAAACTAAGGGAAAAAATTGAGGCAGTTCCAAGTAAGCCTCAATATATCGTAACAGTGAGAGGGCTCGGCTATAAATTAGCAACAGAAGGTCACCGTTAAATGAATATGCCAAAACGATTTTTTTTGCAGTATTTTATTCAGCTTCTGCTTGTGTCCTTTTTTTTAGCTATTATTTTTCTTACCTTTTGGATATTTGTCGGCTACTCTTTAACAAACTTTGAAGTATCTAGTGACTTAACAACAGCAGATGCATCTTCAATAGAAAGTTCCTTTTCAGTAAACAACGGGGAAATAAAGATTGATTCTGATATGAAAAATCTGACGAAGAAACAAGACGGATGGCTTGCTGTACTTTCTAAGGATGGCGAGCTTTTGAAGACATACAACACACCAGCTAAATTCACGTTTACAAAGGATGATTATGGCGCACTTTTTACTAATAATGACCCAGTGGCGTATGATTATAAAGTTTGGACAATAAGGGAAGATACGAAAAAGCCACTAATTATTATTTTCGGAACGGAGACTAGCAGCAAGGTAATATTATCTACTGTTAAAGAAGCTGTGAATTGGGAAAAAGGATTGTTAAATCTTTCCGACACTGCAAAGGAAACAATAAAAAGCAGCCAAGGCTGGATACAGCTTGTCGGCAAAAATGGTACAAGTCAGGACGGTTATTTGGCAGATAAACAAAAATCGAACTATTCACTTAAAGACCTGCTTGAGCTTACTCATAAGGAAAACAGTGATTCCGCTGCCTATTACCATGAACAGACAGGCCAGGTTCTTCTTGTTAGCACCGAAAAAACAAATCATGAGCAAATCACGAACGAGTTATTAAAAACCGTTGGAAGCACTGCCTTCATCATTTTTGTCGTTATCCTCCTTCTATTACTAACAATAACGCTTTGGTATGGTTATAAATTCGGTGCTCCACTTGTGACAATCATTAAATGGATTGGTGATTTAGGGAATGGACTTTATGAGCAAGGTTCTAATAACCGCTCCATCCTGCACAACAAAAAAGGCAAGCTAAAAAAGAAATATAGGATTTACAAGGAATTGATTACAACGCTAACCGAACTGACGGAAACTTTAGAAAAAAATAAACAGGCAAGAAAAAAAGCAACTAAAGTAAGAGATGAGTGGATCAGCGGACTATCACATGACTTGAAAACACCGCTTGCCACAATCGGAGGCTATGCAGAAATGCTTCGGTCTGACCAATATTCGTGGTCTGAGGAGGAAATCCGGACATTCTCCGGAACAATTGCAGAAAAGTCTCAGTACATGAAGGAGCTTTTAGAAGACTTAACATTAACCTACCAGCTTAGGAGCAATGCATTCCCTATTGCCAAAGAAAAAGTGGAAATAAATGAGCAGATTAGACGTATTATCATTCACTATATTAATAGTCCGACAGGAACTCAAAATGAATTTGTGTTCCAGCCATTTGATGGTGAGATTAACGCAGCAGTTGACCCTAAATGGTTCCGGCGTATTATGGAAAATCTGATTGAAAATGCAATCAAATATAATGCTCCTGCAACGACTATTACGGTAGCAACCGGATTAATTGACCAGTATCTTTTGACAATTACGATTGAGGATAACGGTGTTGGCATGGATACAGAAACATTAAATAGACTATTTGAGCGCTATTACAGAGGAACAAATACAAGCAGCTCCAATAATGGAACTGGGCTTGGTATGGCAATTACGAAAAAGCTGATCGAGCTCCACGGAGGTTCCATCAATGTGAAAAGCGAACAAGAACAAGGCACATGCATTCGAATTTTATTGCCATTGCTCGGAGATTAAAAAAGAGGCTGGGACACAACAAAAGATAAGCTTTCTAAACACGAATAATAGAATTACAACTAAATTTGAAAAATGAAGGTTCTGTCTAAATAGAATTTCGAGTTAAAGTGAGTTCGTTTCATTGCGCTGCACCCACTCGCTTTCCGCGGGGAGGAAGATGAGCCTCCTCGTCTTTGCCTGCGGGGTCTCATCCTTTCCTCTATTTCCCGCAGGAGTCGAGTGGCCTCCGCTCCATTCCACTAAAATTTCTAATTTTTGTATTTAAACTAAAAACAAAAAAAACGAACCATTTAATCAATAGTTGATTAAGTAGTTCGGTCTTTACGCTGGTTCACATACTTATGTCCCAGCCTCTTTAACATAGTTAAGCTGCCTTCGCCTTAACTCCTCTCATCTGAACAAACAAAAGAATAAAGCCGATTACAGTTATAATCGGGGCTACCAAAACAAGATCATGAAGCGGTAAATATGTTACAGACAAGCCGCCTGCAAATGCTCCGCCTGCGTTGCCGAGATTCATTGCTGATTGGTTCAGTGTGCTGGCAATTGTTGGTGCTTCTGCTGAAAGACCGAGAATTCGGAATTGAAGCATTGGCACCATCGAAAAGGCAAGAACACCAAATATAAATATACCTGGAATCATTAAGATCATTGAGAACTGCAGTACATATAAAACAAAGAAGTACAGAATGAAAACAACTAAAATATACTGCAAGGACAGGTTAATATTCCAATCAGCCAATTTTCCGCCGAGGATATTACCGACTGTTACACCAAGGCCAAAGACGACGAGCATCCATGAGACGGCATTAGACTGAAAGCCTGTTACGTCTGTCAGTATTGGTGTGATATACGTAAATAATGTGAACACACTGCCAAAACAGAACATTGCAATCAAAAGGGCAAGCCATAATTGATTGTTCTTGAGTACGGCAAGCTCCTTCTTTAGGTCTGTGCTTTTCTGTTCCTTCGGTTTCGGGACGAGCATATATATTCCTATAAGTGTTATGAAACCAATGATTGCTATAATAAGGAAGCTGCTTCTCCAACCGAACTGCTGTCCAACAAATGTGCCGAATGGTACGCCAATAATATTAGCGACAGTCAAGCCAGTGAACATTAATGCCATTGCGCTCGCACGGCGGGAATATTCCACAAGGCTTGCTGCCATAATTGCTCCTACTCCAAAGAAGGATCCATGAGCTAATGACGTCAGCAGACGAGAAGCCATCAGGACACCATAGCTTGAAGCAATTGTTGCCATTAAGTTACCAAGAATAAATATTAACATTAACAACATTAGTAAGTTCTTTTGTGACATTTTATATGTGATAAGGACAAGAATCGGTCCGCCAACCGCGACTCCAAGGGCATAGCCAGTAATCAGCTGGCCTGCTGCAGCAATGGATGAATGAACATCTCGAGCCACCTCTGGCAGCAGCCCCATTATGACAAACTCCGTCATGCCGATAGCAAATGCGCCAATTACTAATGTCCATAATGCTACTGGATATTTTTTGTTCATATATTTCCCCTTTCTAAATACTAAACAAAAACCATTATAACGAAAAAACAAAAGCTGTGGCTGCAATCTAAATAAAAAAACATAAAAAAGAGCCGCTGTATGCGCTGCTCTCTACAAATCAACAAGCAGAAAGCAACGATCATCGACCTTTATTGCCATTTCTTCATCAAGCTCAAGAAAATGGACAATTTTATCCTTTGTCATTTCACTAGGTTCTTTTTCCTTCAACAATAGATTAAGAGCTTTAGAAGAGATTGCCTCTGTTACTCCATCTGTATATAAGTACAGCCTGCCAGATTCCTGATAAGAAAAACTTTTTTGGGGGAAATTCAAATCCTCAAACATGCCGATTGGAGGCATCGTTGCTTTAAATTCCATCACTTCGTTGTCAGGTCCAATCCATACAGCAGGTGGATGGCCAGCATTTATGTACTCTATCTCCTTTTTATTCGTGTCAATTGTCAAAAAGATGGCTGTACAATAATGCTTTATACCATCTCCATTTCGGAACAGAAGATGCATCTGTGTATCAAGCTCTCTCATGATTTCTGCTGCTGAAGCTTTTTTCATTATCAGCATTTGGAACAAGGAACGTAATGACATGGAAATTAATGCAGATGAAATGCCATGGCCCATTACATCTAAAATGATAAACCCATACTTCCCCGGGGAAATTTTATAGAAGCTGTACATATCACCAGACAGCTCGGTAGAGGACTGATAGTAAGCAGAAATAGATATTTCTTCATTACAAAAAGGTACTGACAGGGAAATGCCTTGAATGCTTTTCGCTAGCTCCAGCTCCTTTGTTATCCGCTCCTGATATTCCTCGTTTTGTTTATTCAGTTTGACAAGCTCTTTCTGCTTCACCTTTAACGCTTCCAGAACCTTTGTCAGCTCTGCATTCGTCGCTGCTGCTTCCTTTAAAGCATCGTCTGCTATATTCCTCGCCTTCAATAACTGACTTTCGTACTCAAGCCGTTGAAGCATTGGAACAATAATACATTCATTTGTAACTCTGCCTTCTTTTGTCTTTCGACGCGCAAAAATAAGGGCAGGAACCTCTGTCCCATCCTTTTTTTGAAGGGAAAAGTGCATTTCTTCAATTCTTCCCTCGATTTTCAAAAGCGGAAAAAAATAAAGCTGGCAAAATGCTCTTGAGGCTTTCGTCAGTATTTGATGAAAATGCATATTCACTAAATCAGCGTGTTCATTTCCTAACAGTTCTAGCAATGTTTTATTAACTGACAGAATTTCGCCCTCATCCGAGAGCAGCAAATACCCGCAAGGCACCTCGTCCAGTTGTCTATCCAAAAATCAACAGTCCCTTCTCCTACAATGATGCTTCTAAATATTCTCTTATGAGTTCCACTGTCTTTTCCGGATGACTTAAATGAGGGCAATGCCCTGCAGCATCCATTACTTTAAGCGTGCTGTTCGGGATATGCTGATGAACATATTCACCGACAGCTGCTGGTGCGATCATATCATCAGAACATTGAATAATAAGAGCAGGCACTGATACCTTTTGTAATTCATGGCGATAATCAGAGAAAAAGGTGGCGATTGCAAACTGGCGGGCAATGACAGGGTCTGTTGAACAAATGCTCGCCATCAGCTCTTGTGCAAGAGAGGGGCGTTCCTCATTCGCCATGACCATTGCTGCAAAGCCCTTAGCCCAGCCAATATAATTTTTGTCGAGCAAATCGATTAACCCATGAAGCTCTTCCTTCTCAAACCCTCCAAAGTATGGCGGTTTGTTTATATAGCATGGAGAAGGTCCAATCATAATCAGTTTATCAAAGCTTTCAGGCCTTTCCATCGCAGCCATCATTCCTATCATCGCACTGACAGAATGACCGACAAACACAGCATCCTCCAGTTGCAAATCATCGCAAATATCAAGAACGTCCTGTACATAGCCTTGCAAGCTGTCATATTTAACCTTATCGTACTTGGAAATGTCGGATTGGCCTGAGCCAACATAATCAAATAAGACGACTCGATAGTCTTTTTCAAAAGCGGGAGCCGTCCACCTCCACATATTTTGGTCACATCCAAAACCATGAGCAAAAATTATTGTTTTAGTCCCGTCTCCACTAATCTTAACATTATTGCGCTGCCTTATTGTCCGTTCCATTCAAATCTCCTCAGAAGAAATCGTTTTCTTTCATTATATTTGTTATGTTAATTATATGATAGAAATAAGCAAAAATTAAAACAATATGGTTTGAAATCGAAATATCCGTACCCTTCGAGCTTCGTCTAAAATAAATAGGCATCCTCCATGAAGATGCCCTACTACTATTAATTATTAATATATTTTTCAAAAACGAAGCCGAAATCCTTCACATTATATTTCTTGCGGCTGTTCATAAGCCAGTTAAATACATGGTCATTAATGTGACGGAAATGATCGGAAACACTTCCCTCTTGAATAGATGCACGCACTAAAGTATTTGATGTGATTTGCAGACTTTCCTTTGCATATTCCATTGAAATTTCATTCTCATGTGTCAGTTCACTTATTCGAATTAATGCTTTATATAGGTCTTTGATTGCTTCAATATGGTTTTTATGGACATCAATGCTGAACGGAACAGAGCCCATAGAGAACTTAATCTCCACATCAAGATCAATTGTTCCAGCTGTTTCCATCAGCACATCAGAAATCGCATGCTCTTTGTACGAATATCTTTTCAAGCTTCTTTTTTTGCTGAGCGCACTCGTTCCATCAAGATGGACTAACGCTCTGTTTGTAAAACAATATTCATCTGATTTTGATTTAATCAAAAAGTAAATCTTTTCATTATCCTCATGCAGGATATAATCATCAGCATCTACTTTATCATAATCAGATGGGTGGATAACACTGCCGACATCACTTAAACCTAATGCGTCTGACGCGATTTTTTTAAACATTGGATTACTTCCTCCTCAGTTGGAATCTGCTAGTACATTAATCTACTTTTTTACAATAACTACCTTTAGTTTAACCGAATCAATCCAATGTTGGCATCTATTTTTTGACTGGATGTCCTACTAGCTACTTAGGAAAAAAGATTCTTACAAACACACACTTTGAAACATATACTAATAATAAAGGAATTTATGTCATTTAATTACATAGTCAGTTGAGGTGCTCCGTTTGGAAAAAGTTTATATGGACTCCGATTTAATCGGCAGGTCTTTCATTTGTTCTCTTCTTTCAGCCATTACGCTTAGTCTTGTTTCTTTATTTATATCTACCGATTTCTCATTTTTTATGCTTGCCATTTTTTCATTCATTTTCTTTTTATTCTATCTATTTATTGCCACACCGTTGCAAATTAAATTGAATCAGAAACCTAAAAGCTTTAGCATTGTGTATCTTTTTACCTATTGCCTGGCGTCTGCTGTGGTGACAGCTCTGTTTATGTTATATGGACAGGCGAATCCTTTTACCTCAGTGGAATTTTATATACACGTTGGCATGTCTGCGGTTATCTTTTGGATATTTGACTCCGTTTTGCTGCAAAAGAAGGAAGAAAGCTAGTTCTTGCGTTATCAGCATAGCTTCTTCCTTTCCACAAAAAAAGAAAATCAGCGAATGGCCTGCACTCGTCCGATTTTCCCGTCTGTTAATCTTACTTTAATTCCATGTGGATGGAAGGAGGAATTCGTTAGAATATCCTTTACGACTCCAACTGTCCTTTTCCCGGTTTTCTGGTCTGCCTTCAAAACGATTTCGACCGTTAAACCAGCTGTGATGTCCTTCCTGTTTTGACCGTTCATTTATACACCCATTCTTCTTCTTTGGTTATTCGTCTTTTTCGTTTGCTGGCTGTTCATTTTTTGCATTTTTGTATTGCCGCTCAGGCTTTGACCTTGTTGAGATTGTTGCTTTTTATTGGCAAGCTGCTGCTTCATTGCATCCTTTAAACTTACTTTTTTCTTTTCTTGTTCTGACATTTTTGTTACCTCCACTACATTTTCTGGACTTGCTATTGCTACTATATCACACACCTATATAGGAAGAAATCATTCTCTACAATTCATTTGCAAATTGATTTAGCTTTACCGCCATTTCCTGAATTTTCTCCATATATGCGCTTGTTTCTTTAACAGAATCAGCCTGTGACTGCCCAATGGATGCGATTCTTTCTATCGACAAATTCATCCTGCTTGTTGCTTCCTTTATCTGCTCCATCGTCTGGTTGATTTTTTGGGTTGATTGCACTGTTTCTTTCGAAAATTTTCTGATTTCATTTGCAACAACTTCAAAGCCTCTCCCTTTTTCTCCGGCTCTTGCTGCTTCAATCGCCGCATTAAGGCCAAGCAGGTTTGTCTGATCTGCTACCCTTTTGATGAGTGACAGCACCTCTGTCGATTTATTAACTTCTTCTTCCGTCTGTTTTGATTGATGAAGAAGATCCTGTGAGGAATCAGTCAATGAATCTGAACTGCCTGTCATTTTGACTATCCTTTCATTTGCCTGTGACAAGGAGTCTTGAATTTGCTGAACGATTTCCCTCAGCTCTGTTTGCCTGCGTACCTGTACAGCAATACCGCCAATCACCTCATTGCTATTATTCACAATTGGCGTTGCTGTGCCTGTAAATTCAAAACCATAGTAATCGGCTGGAACAAAAGCCTTGAGTGTTTTTTTCTGACTTAAAGCTACAGCAAGAGGCTCTTCCTTTGAAAGTGGCTGGTTTACTTTTATGTTCAGATCAATTGTATCGCCAGGAAAATAGGCGATAAACTTTTCTTTATCACAAATGGCAATCGACAAGTCTATCGGAATGGCTATTTTCATGATTGGGATGATCGCGATAATACTCTCTAATGATTCTGCTTTGTTTAACACATCTCAAGCTCCCTTCCGATCTCGTTACTATTAGTATCACTAAAGCAAGGAATTACTAAACATTCCTACCCTTTTTAGATGCAACAAGTTTATAATACAAATATAACCAATTATAAGCGCGGTGATTTTTTGTTTAGAATTTTATTAATTGAAGATGATGTAACATTATTCGCAGAAGTTAAGGATCGGCTTAGTCAGTGGTCCTATGAAGTATATGGGATTACTGATTTTGCAAAGGTGATGGAGGACTTTAATGAGGTGAAGCCTGATCTTGTCATCATTGACATCCAGCTTCCAAAGTTTGATGGCTTCCATTGGTGCCGTATGATTCGAGCACAATCAAAGGTACCGATTATCTTCTTATCATCACGAGATCACCCAACAGATATGGTGATGTCCATGCAGCTCGGTGCAGATGATTTTGTTCAAAAGCCCTTCCATTTCGAGGTGCTGATTGCCAAAATACAGGCAATTCTCCGCCGTGTATACAACTACAGCCTTGAGCAAACAGAGAAGAAGACTTGGTGTAATGCTACCCTTGACTATGAAACAAATACAGTTGCTAATGAAAATGGCACAATAGAGCTGACAAAAAATGAAGCATTTATATTAAGACTGCTTGTCGAGCACAAAAATAAAATCGTCAGCCGCGACACACTCATCGAGCATCTTTGGAATGACAGCCGCTTCATCAGTGATAACACACTTACTGTCAATGTTAATCGTCTCCGCAAACGGCTCGATGAAATCGGTATTGGCAGGTTTATTGAGACAAAGGTCGGACAAGGCTATATTGCCATTGATGAGGAGCTGTCATGATTGGTAAGTTTATTTCTGAAAAACGAAGCTGGATTATTATGTTTTTATTCCTGCAGGCATTCAGTCTTATTGTGGCAGCACTTGATGAAACAATTGCTTTCACATCTGTTCTGTACACAGTCTTTTTATCCTCACTGATCTTCCTGCTGTTTCTGTTTTGGCGCTATCATAAGGAAACCCCGTTTTATAAGTCCTTAACAGAACGGGAGGATAATCTTGATTTGTCGGCTATCGCATCTCCTGAAAGTCCATTTGAGAAAATCGTTTCAGAAAGTCTGCACCAGCAGACGATGCTGTTAAAAAAGGAAATGCTCACAAATACAGTCGCATTAGAGCAGGAAAAGGATGACCTTCTATCTTGGATTCATGAAGTGAAGACACCGATGACAACATTGCGCCTGTTAATTGACAGGCTGGAGGATAAAGCAATGCGCGGCAGCTTAACATATGAATGGCTGCGCATTCATCACCTGCTTGACCAGCAGCTTCATTCCAAACGGCTCCCGTTTATGCAAAATGATTTATATATCGAAAAGATTTCAATAGAACCACTTTTATATGATGAAATTCGCACACTGCAAACATGGTGTATCCAAAAGGGCATCGGATTTGAGGTGGAGCTTTCAGAGTCCGAGGTACTGACAGACAGTAAATGGCTTTCATTTATTCTTAGACAGCTGTTGACAAATGCCGTAAAGTACAGCGAAGCCTCCGATATTGTCATCACGAGCAGTATCCAATATGATCAGGTTTGTTTACAAATTAAAGATTTTGGGATTGGGATTGCCAAGCAGGATCTGTCCCGCATTTATGAAAAAGGATTCACCTCAACAGCAAACCACCAAAACAATCATGCGACAGGAATGGGACTTTATTTAGCAAAAAGAGCGGCAGATGCTTTGCATATTAGAATAGAAGCAGACTCTATCCAGCAAAAAGGGACGGTATTCACGTTAACCTTTCCGAAAAAGAATGACTTTGTCCATTTGTTAAGCAGATAGCCTTATGACGTGCATGTGACAAAACTGTCACATGCTTCTTCTGTTTTGTTCGCTGATTCGAAGGATGGAATCCTCTCAGATACCTATAATGAAGATAAATAACAAGGCAAAAGGAGTTGTAATTAGTTTGAACATACTTGAAGCAAATCAAATTCAAAAAAGCTACGGAAACAAATTTAATAAACAAGAGGTTCTGAGAGGTGTCAGCCTTTCGATTGAAAAGGGCGAATTCGTCAGCATTATGGGAGCTTCCGGTTCTGGAAAAACTACCTTACTTAATGTTTTATCCTCCATCGACAAAGTCAGTAATGGCACCATTAAGATTGAGGGCAGTGAAATAACTGGAATGAGGGAAAAGCAGCTTGCACAGTTCCGCAAAAATAATCTTGGCTTTATCTTTCAGGATTATAATCTGCTTGATACACTGACAGTGAAAGAAAATATTCTCCTGCCCCTATCCATTACGAAGACGCCAAGAAAGGAAGCAGAAAGCCGCTTCACAAGGATTGCAAATGAACTTGGCATTTATGAGATAAAAGACAAATATCCAAATGAAATTTCTGGAGGCCAAAAGCAACGGACCTCTGCAGCAAGAGCATTTATCCATGAACCGAGCATCATCTTCGCAGATGAACCGACAGGCGCGCTTGACAGTAAATCCGCCTCAGACCTGTTAAACAAGCTTAGCAGCTTGAACGAAACACTTGCGGCAACCATCCTGATGGTCACGCATGACCCACTTGCAGCAAGCTACTGCAGCAGAGTCATTTTTATAAAGGACGGACAGATTTATACACAATTGAATAAAGGCGAACAAGACAGACAACACTTCTTCCAGGATATTATGAAAACACAAGGAATTTTGAGCGGGGTGCAATATGAACATTAATCAGCTCATTTTTCGTAATCTCCTCAAAAACATCAAGCATTATTACCTGTATGTTTTTGCGTTGATTTTCAGTGTTTGCTTGTATTTCGCTTTCGTTACTCTTCAATATGATCCATCGATGGATGCTGTGGAAGGAACGATCAAGGGCGGAGCTGCAATCCGAGTTACCTCCATTTTGCTGATTGTAATTGTCGCGATTTTCCTTTTTTATGCGAATGCCATTTTCATTAAAAGACGCAGTAAGGAAATAGGTCTATTTCAGTTAATCGGCATGACGAAGGACAGAATCTTTTGGATTTTAGGTGTGGAGAACTTTATCTTATACTTTGGGGCGTTATTCATCGGCACCTTTGTCGGCTTTAGCTTCTCTAAGCTGATTATTTTAGTACTGTTCAAAATCACCGGCGTAAAAGGTATTGCAAAGCTTCATTTTTCAACTGAGGCATTAGTACAGACAATTCTTGTGTTTGCAGTTATCTATGTCTTTATTATGCTGATGAATTATGTCTTCATTAAAAGACAAACAATCTTAAACCTGTTCAGAGTAACTTCGTCTGCTGAAAGCAGAGTCAAAAAAATGTCTGTGTTGGAAATTATTATTGGCATTATCGGTTTAACTGGAATCGGCTTAGGTTATTATGTTTCATCAAAACTATTTGATGGAGACTTCCAAACCATGACCGAGTTATTTGGAGCCATGGCCTTTATATTAGGTGCTGTCATCCTTGGCACCTACCTTTTCTACAAGGGCTCTGTCAGCTTTCTGTTTAATCTTGTTCGCAAAAGTAAAAATGGCTATTTGAACATTAATGAAGTGCTGTCTTTATCGAGCATCATGTTCAAGATGAAATCCAATTCGCTCCTGCTGACAATTATCACAACCGTGTCTGCACTTGCGATCGCCTTGCTGTCATTAAGCTATATCTCCTACTATTCTGCAGAGAAAAATGCAGAGACTAGCATCCCTGCCAATTTTGCATTCGGAACGAGCGAGGAAGCAACGTTATTCACAGATGAATTAACAAAAAACGAGATAGCCTATGATGAAACAAAAATAGATGTCGTGATGGCTGATATTAACATCGGCAAAATTTTGGAGGCGGATTTCAACAATCTTAACTTCGACCCGAATATGACGACACTTGCTGTTGTGAGCGAAAACAGTGTTAAAGGCGTAGACTTAGAGGAAGATGAAGCATTATTTACAAACTATGATGGTGCATTAAAAAAGTTTATGCCAATGAAAAACACTGGCGAGGTGACGCTTGAAACAAAGGACAAATCAATCCCGTTGCGACTCATTGGATTAGATGACGTGCCAGTCGTATCCTATAAGTACACAGCTGGCGGGATGCCGACAATGATTGTCGACAACAAAGTTTATGACCAGCTCAGCACGAACAAAAATGACAAACTGCAGCTCCCATCAAGCACCTATTTCGGAGTTGATATTAACAAGAACACAGAGATTGACAAGGCTAATGATATTTACCAGGACCTTAAACTAGATGAGCATGAATTCAGCCTTTCCCGTCTCGACATGGCCACAACCAACAAAGCAAATATGGGACTAACCATGTTTATCGTCGGCTTTTTAGGACTTACCTTCCTCATCACGTCTGGCTGTATTCTTTACTTTAAGCAGATGGATGAAGGCGAAGAAGAAAAGCATAACTACACAATTTTAAGAAAGCTTGGCTATACGAAGGGCGACCTGCTTCGCGGCATTCAAGGCAAGCAGCTGTTCAGCTTTGGAATCCCTCTTGCGATCGGTCTTGCACACAGCTATTTTGCCGTCCAATCAGGCTGGTTCTTTTTCGGAACAGCTTGGACACCAATGCTGACTGTTATGGTTGTCTACACCCTTCTCTATTCCATCTTTGGACTGTTATCCGTCCTATACTATAAAAAAGTGATTAATAGCGCCCTTTAAAGGCTTACCTATTATTGGCAGTTTATCTTCCATAAGAAAGTCTATATATATCATATAAACTTTCTTAGGAGGCTGATAGAAATGAGTAATTTTGACCAATACAAAGACAAAGCAATGGATGCTGCAAAAAAAGCCCAACGGAATGAAAAGGTTCAAGATAAAGAAAGAGATATTGGCGAAAAGTTAAAGGATAAAATGAAGAATAAATTTAATAAATAAGCAAACAAAAAGCAGGCCATTTTCACTCGGCCTGCCTTTTGTTTATTCTTTTGCAAATTTCGTATGTATGCTTGTCCCAAGCATTTCCTGTGTTAGGCTTGGCAGAATGATTTGCACGGTTGTTCCTTTACCGACAGTACTTTCAATGCTCATATGGCCACGGTGGCCTTCTTCAATAATTTTATAGCATGTCATCAGCCCAAGTCCTGTACCCTTTTCCTTTGTCGTATAAAAGGGTTCACCGAGTGTTGCCAATCTTTCTTCCTCAATACCCATCCCTTGGTCTGCGATTTGGATGGAAATTTGTTCGCCCTCGATCATCTTTACTGTTATTGCAATAATCCCACCGTTTGGCATTGCTTCAATCGAGTTTTGCAGGAGGTTGAGAAATACTTGCTTCAAGCGGTTTTCTTCACAGAAAATCATCGGAATGCTATCTTCCATCATCGTGTAAATTTGGGTATTGTAAAGATTGGACTGTGCTTTAATAAATGTGACCACATCATTAATAATGTTCTTTATATTTTTCTTTTGAAACACATCTGCTGTCGGCTTGGCTAGAAACAGAAACTCTCCCACGATTGTATTTATCCGCTCAATTTCAGACAACACTATTTCTAAGTACTCATTCTTATCATCATCAGACTTTAACAGCTGGATAAAGCCTTTTATCGCTGTCAGTGGATTGCGGATTTCATGGGCTATTCCTGCAGACATTTGCCCAAGCATTGCCATCTTCTCGGACTTCTGGACAAATTGGCTCGTGATTTCTTTTCGCTCTGTTATATCTGTACCAAGGGCAAGGACAGCGTTTTTACCGTCAAAAGTAATCGCCAAGCAGCTCACTTCGAAATAAAAAATCGACTGATCAAGGCGCATCATTTTATATTCTATGTGGTGAAGCGGCTTATTTTCTGTCTTAACGAGTCCCATCCGCATTTCCCAGCGCTCTTTATGCTCAGGTGCAATAAACTCTCCGAAGGACCTGCCAATCAGCTCTTGTGTAGAATTTGCCCCCATCATCATTACCGCTGCCTTATTCACATAAATAATTTTATTCTTATGATGGATAAAAATCGGCTCTGGCAAGGAATCTACTAACAGACGATAGCTCTCCTCACTTAAACGGGCTTTCTGCTCATAATAGCTGCCTACGTCAATTTGGAAACCGACAAACCAGGCAATGGCTGTAAAAATAAAGAAGTCTAACGTAAAAAAAGACTCATTGTCTACTAGATATTGATACAAAGTAAAAATGATCGAAACTAGCACTAACACGACTTGTCCTCTTCTTCTCATTTTTGGAGATTTCACCACCATATCCATTGTCTCCTGTATCTCAAATTAATTATTAACTCTCTTATGCTGTTATTATCAAAACTTCTCTATATGCTACCAACTATACCATGGAATTGGAAAAATTTTAATATTGTTTTTTTCACACTGCTTCCCCTGTCCATTTCTAAAAAATTACAAGAAATTTTTAGCAGGAATTTTTTTTATTGTTATATAGCATTATTTTTCCTATTTGCTGTTGTTATAAGGTTTAGCAAGCTATTACCATTCTAGTACACTATTGAAAAATAAGGAATACCTGTTCACGAAAACCCTTTCTTTATGTCTCCCCCACAAATACAATTGTATTTTCTAGATAAATTTATTATGATAGGTTAAGTTAAATGAACATTTATAGATATCAGCTTACAAGATGCAACTCATATACTGCAGGAAATGAAGTTTTTTTTAGGAGATAGATTTCACTCCGTCTTCATCATTTCGTTGCCGAATAACTACTGCATGAGCTTTTCTTACTTATAAAAAATACGGCTGCTTAATCGTGAAAGAGGGGAATATACATGTCAAATAATAAATTGTCACAAGGCTTGGAATCACGCCATATCCAAATGATTGCACTTGGCGGAACAATCGGTGTCGGATTATTCCTTGGATCGTCCAAAACAATTGGCTGGACAGGACCTTCTGTCTTACTCGCATACGCCATTGCAGGAATTTTCGTCTTCTTTATCATGCGTGCAATGGGAGAAATGCTCTATTTAGAGCCAAGCACAGGATCATTCGCAACATTCGGCCACAAATACATCCACCCACTAGCAGGCTATATGACTGCTTGGAGCAACTGGTTTCAGTGGGTAATCGTCGGAATGTCGGAAATTATCGCAGTCGGAGAATATATGAACTATTGGTTCCCTGACTTGCCAGCATGGATTCCAGGCTTAATCGCGATGGCAATCCTTGGCGCTGCTAACTTAGTTTCAGTTAAATCCTTTGGCGAATTTGAATTTTGGTTCGCGATGATTAAAATAATTACAATCGTCCTATTGATTGTGGCAGGCTTAGGTATTATCATCTTCGGATTTGGAAATGGTGGACAAGCTATCGGATTTTCCAATCTGTGGGCACACGGCGGCTTTTTCTCAGGTGGCTTCTCAGGATTTTTCTTTGCCCTTTCTCTTGTCATCGGTGCATATCAAGGGGTTGAATTAATTGGTATTACTGCTGGTGAAGCGAAGGATCCAAAGAAAACACTGACAAAGTCCATTAACAGCATTATCTGGCGTATTCTTATTTTCTATATTGGCGCAATCTTTGTTATTGTTACTGTTTATCCATGGGATCAGCTTAGCTCTGTTGGAAGCCCATTTGTTGCGACATTCGCTAAAGTCGGCATCACAGCTGCTGCCGGTATCATCAACTTTGTTGTAATTACAGCTGCCATGTCAGGCTGTAACAGCGGTATTTACAGTGCTGGCCGCATGCTGTACACATTAGCAATGAACAAGCAAGCTCCTGCGTTCTTTGGAAAACTGACATCAAACGGCGTACCATTGTTCAGTACAATCGGCGTTATGGTCGGCTTATTAGTCGGTGTTATCTTAAGCTATATAGCACCAGCAGACATCTTTGTTTATGTATATAGTGCAAGCGTACTGCCAGGAATGGTGCCATGGTTTATTATCTTAATCAGCCAAATCCGTTTCAGACAAGCAAACGCGGCTGCAATGAGCAACCATCCATTTAAGATGCCATTCGCTCCGTTCACAAATTACGCATCGATTGCATTTTTATTATTCGTCCTTGTCGGCATGGGCTTCAACAAAGACACACAAGTTTCCCTTGTTGTCGGAATTATTTTCCTTATCTTAGTTGTCATCAGCTTCTTCGCTTTTGGCATCGGCAAGGAACGCCCAGAAAAACAAGACAGTACAACAGCTGTGAAACGCTAAATATAAAAAGAGCAGCACTCCTTGTTGGTGGATATAACCAAAAAGGAGTGCTGTTTTTTTGAGATTACAGGACCTAGGTGGAATAAAAATAAAATATTTCCTGCCTAGCCACGAACAATAATAATTTCATCTTCCTTTAAACCTTTAGTCTTTTAGAATATATGTAAAGTATTCCTTTAAAGTGAGGTCGTTTCATTGCGCTGTCACCTGCGGGGTCTCATCCTATCCTCTATTTCCCGCAACAGTCGAGTGGCCTCCGTTCCATTCCAGAAAAATACCAAATTAAAAAACAAACTATTTATCGATAGCTGCTAATTAGTTTAGTATTAACCTAGACTTAACTACACATATCCTAACTACACTCTTTCATTGGTTTGATTTTTTCTGACCTATACAACAGGCAAGAGTCAGGAAAATGTATGGGTATGTTAATAGAATTAGCTCTAAAAACCCCATACTTCGAAAAATATGGCCTTCTCTTGGGTCTGTATCATAATAATAACCATTGCCAACCATATAGATGCCGACAAGCAAATAGGTGATTAATGATATTGCCAGCAAGCAATAGCCGATTTTAGTGAATTTTACATTTACAGCAGAATATAAAAATAGTAAAAAATAGAGTAATCCTGACAATAATAACAATACAGCCACATAAAAAGGTTCATAGAAGTAATCACTAACACTTCCAGGAAAATCCACCACGATTACACACCTCTCCTTTCTTTTTTTGGAATTCTTGCTAGTACTCTCACCCTCCTGTTAGTTCACAAAATGGTCATGAAAAATAGGCTATTCACATTAAAAACCACATAGTAATATTTCTCTAATAAACATAAAAAAAAGACTCACTTTTGTTTTGGAAACAACAGTAAGTCCTGTTTTGATTAATCTCTAGCTTTTCTGCATAACTGCACTTCGGCCAAATTTACGAAGTCGGGACAAGCCTCTCATCACGAAAAATTTCATCGCATCATATTTTAGCTTGTTATAAATAGTTGGACAGTTTTCCTTCGTCCAAGTAAACATAGCATTATAATCACTTTTGTTTTTTGCAGAGTATTTTAAGTAGTACATGATGGTGACATACACACTGCTTCCAAACCATGCTTCCACTGCTTCACCATCATAGTTAAAGCGATTTACAGCCATATTTTTTATCATTAGCTTCTCTCTTAAATTCTCAATAATAAAATCACTTTTCAGGTTAAAGGTGATGTTATTGCCGTGGATTCTATAAACACCAGCAATCGTATCAATAAATCCGGCATCGCCAACGAGTAATGACCTTAAATAGATGGCTGAATCATTCACCATTTTCATGTTTAAAATATCCATCTCTATTAACGCCTTGCGCTTAAAGACCGTTGTTAAGGTGGAGGCTGGCTTTGGGTAGCCTTTTTTCTGAAAGTTAATGAAGTAATCATATTTTTTTACAACATTGCTTAGCTTCAAATCGGAAAGAGCTAATTCACTCGCTCCCGTTTTTTCCATAAACACATTCGCTGCCACAAACGACACTTGCGGATTTTTCTCATGAAAATCGACTGCTCTGCTTATATAATTTGTATCAATGAGATAATCATCATCGTCCAAAAACAGAATATACTCACCATCTCCATGTGTCACAAAGGCTTTTAAGCGATTCGTCCCAGGTCCTTCATTCTTGTCATTTCTGATATAAATGACATTTGCAGCGTCAGCGTATTTTCGCTCCATTAACGAATGCGTTCCGTCTTTTGAGTTATCATCTATCACGATTAGTTCGATATTCGGATAATCCTGCTGCAATATACTATCAATGACTTGCTCTAAATATCTTTCTCTATTATAGGTTGTGATGATTACATTCACTTTAGGAGTCTTGTCAGTGTCAGGGAACGTAATTCGCTGATTAAGAGAGCCTTCATTAAAAGCGTTTAAATGGGTTATCTGGTTGAGTAATTGTTGAGCATCCTTCCGCTCCATAAAAAATTGTGCTTCTACATAGAATTGAAAAACCTCTGCAGACTGCTTTCCTTTTAAAAGAGCGGATATTACCCGAATAAAATTCTCCAGATAATGCTTTTGTGAAGAAGTGCGGTTACTGATTAATTTCCCCGTTAGAAACCCTTCAAGATCAGTTGCACTATCTATTTCACTCATTTCGCTAAAATGAGTTTGAAAACAGGTATTAATCAAAACTCCCGCTTGTTTTAATTCATGCTCTAAATCCATATTCATCCCCCTCTCTTATGTTGAAATAGCCTTTTTCCGCTTCTGTTTCTGAACCACTTTAACAATAATATCTTTCGTGTAGTGATAAACCTCTCTGTCGAGGAGTGCGTTAACAACGACAAAAATAACTGCTGAAATGGCTAGAACTAAAATAGCACTCATTATCGTAGTTACATAAGAAGTCGGATAAATATTAACTGTTTTTGCCGCTGCTACAATCAGTGAAAATATGACAATATTTGTGAGCCATCTTCTTAACGTCATCCACGCGTTTCGTTCGAGTATTTTTTTATTTGCATATAAAACGATATCGATTGATCGATAGAGCAGTGCTGCAATCGTGCCAAGCAATACACCATATATGCCAAGGAACTGAACGAGAGTAATAGAGAAAACAAGGTTAATAATACATTCCAATATGGCACGGTTTTGCGTCTTTTTAAAATGGCCTGCAATATTTATAACATTATTAGAGGTCGCTCGCGCATTCACTAATAATTTAATGATGACAAATAATGTTGGAATCCAAAAATCTATATAGTTTATATCCTTAATGCCGCTAGTATACAGCTCCATAAAAGGTAAAATGAAGATGTACGCCACCGTGAATAACGAGAACACAAAGGACATGAAGAAGACCTCGTACGCATTGTACAAGCTTATGAACTTCTCCTTGCCTTCATGAAATGTTTGTCCAAGGGCAAATGTGACACTGCTATTAACTGTACTGATTACTTTATCAAGAACAGAAAAAAGCATATTGTACAGCACGTATACACTAACAACCTTCAGATTCGTAAAGATAGTAAGAATGAGAACATCGGTATTGTTAAAGATTAAATAAGAAATTTGGTGAACCATCACTGATTTTTTTTGTGAAATGGCATCAAAGTTAGGCTTAACCTTTAAATCTAACCATTTATAATTTCTCTTCATATAAATTTGATAAATGATAATTTGTACAATCATTAATACAAAATGTGTCGTTTGAATTGCGATAATATTATAGCCTTTAAGGATAAAGATAATCTTAAGACCACTTATGACGATATTTATCAGCGTTGTGATGGAGGTATCTATATAGCTTTTTCCTTCTGCAACTAAGAAGACTTTAAAGGTCCCTTGGAAATAGAAGTTAATAGCTCCTCCCATCCCCGTAACGAGAATGACGAACATGATGGTCATTTTATCAATCGATGAATCAATAAAAAGCGGATAGATAACCGACAGTAGAATGATACAGATAAAATAGTAAATCCCTGTTTTCTTGTAGTAGCTTGAAGTAGCAGAAAGAATAGAATTGATATTTTCTTTACTGCTGCCTGCCACATGCTTATATAATGCTTGTAATGAGGCGGCCCCAACTCCTGCTTCTAGAAGAGACATATAAATAATAATTTGCCCGATGGAGGATAATAACCCATTCACCTCAGAACCAAAATTCACTAAAAGTAAACGAGGGATTAAGATACCTAATGCGATTATTAATCCTTGGCTAATCAATCCAAAGGCTAAATTTATTAAACTTCTTTTCGCTTTCATACTGACTCCTTTTTATTTCCAGTCATTCACTAAGTATTTATCAAGCTGTAGAAACTGTTGGTTGGAATCCTTGATAATATGCTGCATATCGAGCTCTTTATATTCCAAATGATCCAATTCCGAAATATCAAGCTTGGCTATATCCTTGATTTCACAATACTTCCCTTGAAAATTAATGTCGTGCAAAACATTGGTCATTTTTTTACTGTATATGATTGGAAAAACCTTTTTATTAAATAAAAAGCCAAGAATCATGGAGTGAAATCTTGTAGCATACATTATTTCCACTTTATTCAGTTCCGCTAATGCCGAGGCTAAATTGTTTTCATAAGGAACTACTTTCACTTTAGACTTATAATTAGTGTCTAGTAACTGCAGCAATTCAGCTATCGCTTTTTCATCGCCTTCATATTTACAAAAGGAGAATAATGCTACTTGATAGTTTTTGTTGAGATAGTGCTCACAAACCTCCTTCATCTTCTGTAAATAAGCCGCTTTAAATGGCGCTAAATTTTCTCTGTTACTCACATCTATCAAGGAGATACCAACCGTTTTCTCAGACGCTTCCTCTCCGTGATACTCCAAATTAAACACGACATCTTGAGCTAAGCGGACACTTGGCAGCTCCTTAAACAGCTCATATGATTGCTTATCTCTAAAACAAACATCGTCGTATCTCGAGAAGATGCTTTGATAGCTTTCGTAAAACTGTGTTTCTTCAAATGGTCCAAAATTACACCCTAGCAAAAAATTAGGCTTACTATTGATTATTTTTCCTTTATCCTTGTTTATCTTTGTTTTCCAATTCTTATTTTCGATAAAAAGAGAGCCACCGATACATACATGTGCATCCATAAATAAACCAATCACTGTTCTAACTAACGACTTGCTGAAAAGCTTATTGGGAATTTTATCGATCAGCTTAAATAGCGTATTCGGATAAATGACATGTAAGTTTTTTATGTCAGTAAAAGCCTGAAGCTTTGCTTTATTTTCATAAATATAAAATTGAGCTTGAGGGTATCTTTCACATAAGATTTTAACGAACAAATCATCTCCTAAGTTATTGTTTAAATATGCTGATATTAAAACCTTTTTCAAAGAAGCACCTCATTTTTTCAGTTTTCCACCTTACATACTCTTCTTTTTCATTTGCTTCGGATACTTCAATAACATATCTCCTAACAGAAACTGCCCCTTCAAGTACTGATGGATAACGACTCTTTTCATTATTTTCTTCATGCCTTTATTATTATGCTTCACAGCATTCCTCCATTTTGGAAAGTAGCGATCCATCGTGCTTCTTATACTACGGGATATTTCCAGCCTTACCGACATATCCTCCACATACATGAGCTTAAATAATAGTCCATTTAATAGATGATCGATAAACAATTGCTCAACCTTGTTTATATTTTTATTAAGCTTCCCTTGAGTTTCTAATTCCCGATAAACATTTTCAACCATATGAATCTTATCTTTCAGTTTTAAAGGGTTTATCGTGTTTGTCTGTGAGGAATTCCTTGAAACGTCATAATAGTAGAGTGCTTTATCGATTTTCACTACATTATTAGCGTTCGCCACTACCACTGGTATGATGCCGAGATCCTCATACCAATAGCCCTCAGGAAAACGATGATTCTCCCATAGCTTTCTGCTATAAAGCTTGTTCCAGGGTGCTGTTGTGCTGCTATGCAGCTCTTTGCCAAGGTGGACATGCTCATTTTGACCTTGTTTATTATGCTTGTAATAGTCAAACACAACTAAATCACAAGGCTGACTGTTTACGGCATCAACACAAGCTTGAACAGCATTGCTGTCCATAAAATCGTCACTGTCGACAAACATGAAATAATCACCTTTGGCCACACTCATCCCAAGATTGCGGGCACTTGCCTGCCCGCCATTTTCTTTATGTAAAATATGTATTCGATTGTCCTCTTTCCCAAGCCCCTCTAACATACGGAAGGAGTTATCTGTTGAGCCGTCATTTACCGCGATTATTTCGATATTTCGGTATGACTGGCTACTAATAGAAGTAAAGCATCTTGCCATATATGCCTCCACATTATAAATCGGTACGATAATGCTTATTAACGGATTAGTCATGTATTGTTTTAACCTCCACTAGCTTGTACATTCTCGTCCAGTTTGCAGCGTTTCTTTGCCGTCTAGCAGAATTTTTCTTTCATTAGAAAGCACTACTTGTTGATTACCAATCTATTATACAAACAATTATAAAAGCAAAAACGGAAATGGAATTTTTTTAGTATAAACAACATAATTCTTTACACTAAATTAAAAATTCTCCTGTTGCTTTTAATGTTTTTCCTGCTCTTGTCCACATAACCATAATATCTACTTAAAAGGCAGCATAGAAATTTACACAGGCTTTGCAGTGCATCTACTTTTCAGATATGGGTTTAAAATTTTCCACAGCGTCTATATATATAGTACAAACTTTTAAAGGAGGCTGTCCGAAATGGTTAAACCTAATGATTTAAAAGACAAAACAGTGGACCGTCCACTTGATGAAAAGAAAGTCGAAGAACAAGTGAAGAATGTGAAAGAAGATCAAAAAGAATCTGATGAGCAAAAGGATAACGAATAAAAAATAAGCCTCCAAAGCTTGGAGGCTTACTTCTTGTTTAACCAAAAATCTCGCTGTCGTTTTGGTCGATATTCAATGCAGAGAACATATAGGCTTGACCAAAGGCTGGGTTGTATTCCTGCTTTTCTGTCAGCTTCTTCAGATGTTTACCAATGGAATATTTCGTTTCACTTGAAATAAACCCAAACGGTAATTCTGCTGCTCTTCCGAAATAGATGGATGACTGCTTGCCGCTGCTTAAGGCTATTCTTTTACTGTTCAGCAAATACGGACGATCCATTTGTGTCGTATAGACTGTTTCCCAGTCATTAATTGTTTCAAAACGGATTTTGGAAAGATGCTCCCCTGCAACGGACAGAAGAATAACATCTGGCTCCAAATAATCAATAAGCTTGTGCCAAAGCTGGACACTGTCAGCCTCTAGCTTGCGTTGCTCTTCTTTACTGAGCGTTTCCCAAGTTTGAGTAGTCGCAAGGGACGAACAAATATCTGTATGAATGGCCGTATTTTCCATGCTTCCATAGAAGCTGGCATTAAGGCCGTTCAATAACGGCTCATAGGCTGGATCAAACCATTCTTTATAAGGCTTATCTTGGAAGTATTTGTTTAGGGCAGCCAAATATTGCTGATTGAAATCATAGTATTGGTCTTTTTTCATTGACTGAAAGCGTAGGAAAGGGTCAGGGTCAGGGAATTCCTTCTTGGAAGGATTCAAACCGACTGTAACAATACGGATCGGGGAATCAAAATATTTTTTGATATTGCCAAAATACAAAATAGGCATAGAAGTTTTTACAACATAGGATAAATCTTTTTTCAGTTCGTAGTTTTCTAAACATTCTTTAGCTAGACTGGTTAGTTTTGCTGATTGAATAACAATAAAAATCACCCTTTCAAGAATTTAAAAAAAGTATTGCTCTCCTAAATATTTCGACCTCTATTTCTTTTTTCCCTTCCAAAAAACTCTCCACTTACAAACTTTTTTTAAAGAATGATGCGAAATGCCGAAGACGTACATGTCGAAACGTGCCATAATGAGATTTCCATTAGAAAATGTGCGTTCAAGTTTTTTCCACAAACTATTTACTATTAATGTAAAATCACTAACTCCCGGTTGTGGAAACGCCTTCTTTTTTAATGGATAATAATGCTAAAAGAAGGTTTGACATGTTAATGAGAAATTTTTTGCGAGTTCATTAGGAAAACAAATCCGCTATGCGAGAATGAAAAGGGGCTTATCCCTTGAAGGGCTTGCAGAACGGACAAGCATGAGCCCAAATTTCATCGGCAGAATCGAACGAGGTACATCTATCCCAAAATCCTTTACATTATATAAGCTATGCAAGGAACTCGGCATCAATCCTAGTTTTCTTTTCATACAGGCAGAAAAGGAGTACAAGGAACAGTTTTAGTCTTTTCGAGCTTCCTTTCCCCTTTAAATCCTCTCCAATCCTGTATTTTTTACTTTATCCAAGAAATACAAGAGAATACCTTCCGCAAAAAATTTTTCTCTTTCTTAGAGCTTGCTGCATACAAACCTCCCTTTTATCCCAAATAAGGAGTGTATGGCTATGGAAAAGATCTGCAATGATTATGAAATCAGTGAAAAAACACTTGCCCTAATACCTGCATACAACCTGGAGTACGGCACAATTGCCATGGAGGGAAAAGAGGAATACTACGTTAAGAAAACGCCGCTGGAGCTGATTAAGCACGCAGCGTTAATCGGCGGAGCAGAATACGATGGACGGCGCTCTTCTATGTCCTTTTTGACAGGGATAAAAAGAAAGGTCCCTATCCCCATTAACCCCCGTAAAAACATCTATGCCTTCCCGACACAGTCACCAAGTCAAATGGACTGCCACTGGATATTTTTCTCCCATGTAAATCTTATTTCTGCTGCTGCCTCTGTTACAAATAAAGAGACGACGGTTTTGTTTCAAAATGGCCAAAAACTGCAGCTAAAGGCATCCCCTCATACACTTGATAAGCAGATGTACAGAACATGGATGTGTGTGAAAGCACTGAGCGGCGATCTCCCTGTAATGCCATAATTCCTTGCCAACCATAATAAAATCAGTTATTAATGGTATAAAGTGTTGATTAGGAGGAATATATGGCAGATATTATTCGGTTTATCGCAGCAATTATGAACGAAATACATGACATAATCATGAATGCAGCCGTCCATCTTGGCTTACAAGCTACAGATAAGGATTTGCATCTTTGGATTATCGGCATCATCGGTATCCTTTCCTTTTTCATTGTTCATTTTATCTTCAAAAGGCTCGCCAAATGGAGCATCACAATCATTTCCTTCATCTATACCTTCACACTCATCCTAGTCCTTGTCTTCGCAATCGAAATACAGCAAGGCATCACAGGCAGAGGCAATATGGAATTCCAAGATGCAGTTGTCGGCATTTACGGGTTTTTACTGTTTTTCGCTATATATGTGATATATAGAATTATCTCTTTTGCTATTAGGAGAGCATCAACGAAAAAGGCAAAGGCTGGGCGGACGAGAAGATCTCCATAAGTATAAAAGCCCAAAAAGCACTTTCACTTGAATTTTAAGTGAAAGTGCTTTTTTTAATCCATCAGGAATCTTTTACTATTACAATCTATTTAAAATCCTCCGATAGAATAGAAAACAAGTTTTTATTTGGTTTTATTCAGGAAGGATGAACGACAATTGAGGAAAATAATTTCTGGGGTGTCTGCGATTTTTTTACTCTTTTCCGTGCCTTGCAGTGCTTTTGCCCAATCCTCTGAGGAAACTTCCTTGAGAGTGGCGGCTGTTAGCACTAGCTTGAACAGGAATATGATTCCGCGCCTTGATACAAGCAAAAGCTTTGATTTTGACAGTGCTGAGGATTATCCGCTCATTAGAGATGGTGCAGTTGTTGGAAGCTTAACAGACAGTGGCGGCAGCATGAATGCGATTACTTATATTGGTGTAACTTCGTCTGAAACAATGGATTCTGCGATGGATATGCATCTTTCTCTGCAAAACGACAGTACGATAAAGGACGACTTTCTGGCAATTGAATTTTATACAAACAATAACGGTTCAATGTCGTATATTGGAGGCGTTTCAAAGGACATGTCTTCCTCGTTCGGAAACATGAAGCTCGATATTAGTGTTCCTAAATCGCTTTATCATGATAGTCCCTATATATACATCCGGCTTGGTATCTCCAAGACCCCGTCTGATTTATATTATACGGACACTATTTACTTTAAGGTAACAAATCCTTTTTATACTGGAACAGCGTTGAACACCAGCAACGGGACAAGCTATTACAGCTTAATCAACAATGAATCGACGAATGCCTATGTGAGTGAAAGTACAGGCTCATTGGAAATAAACAATGACGAATATTCGCTTAACAGAAATCACGGCAAAGAAGCGTATATGCTTGATTATGTTATTCCATTCGATTCAGAGGATGCAGATAAAGTAACAGCACGCAATAATAGATCCGTTCTTGCCTCCTATGAAGAAGGTGACAGTAAATCCTTTTGGGTCACAAATATGGAAACAGAGCAAAATTACCAGCTAACAGCAAAACTCCTGTACAGCGGCACACACAATAATGTATGGGTATACAATAATGAGATAACAGCGGAGGAGGCTGCACAGCTTGGCGAGGAATTTGATGATTCTATTCACAGTACAGTGACAGCTAATTTTGGGAACGAATCAGATGTTAATAATGATGGAAAGGTTAACATTCTTACATTTGATATTCAGGACGGCTTTGATGGCACAGGCGGTTTTGTTGCAGGCTACTTTTCACCTGTCGATTTATATAATTACACAAACTCAAATAAGTCAGAGATTTTCTACCTTGATACGTACCCGCTCATGGAAAAATCCGGCGGTGAACCAGATGTCTCAGAAGCCTATATGACACTTGCCCACGAGTTCCAGCATATGGTCAGCTATAATCAAAACGTGTTCGTTCAAGGAACAACACAGCTAGACACATGGCTTGATGAAGGCATGTCGATGGCAGCAGAGCAAATGTACTCAAAGAATGTCCTGCAAAGCAGAATTGATTATTATAACACCAGCACAAGCATTACAGCAGGACAGTCCTTACTTAACTGGGATTATTATGGAGACACATTAGCAAACTATTCCCTCTCCTACTTGTTCCTGCAATACTTGAAATACCAGGCAGGACAAGGTGACAGCATCTTTAAGGAAATCATTGCAGACACAAACAGCAGTTACAAAGCTGTTGAGAATATCATCCATAAATACATCGACCCAAGTTTGTCGTTCGGTCAATTTATGACGAACTTTCGGGCTGCACTTGTATTAAAGAAGGATTCTGGTCCGTATGGCTTTAACGGTGTCCCTGCTTTTGATGCACTAAAGGTGAAGCTGTACAGCGACACAGGGACACTTTCCTTAAAAGGCGGCGGTGCTGTTGTTATGGCGCTAAGCTCGCCAGAGGACTTTGTTGTACCAACAGCAAAGGGTGGAGATATAACTTATACCATGCTGACAAGCGGAAACAGCTCAGCCGTACCGACGACACCAACTGTTTATGCAATAGCAGATACGGATACGAAATTAAGTGGAATTGCCGAGCCGTACACCACGATTAAAATCACAGCAAATGGCAGCCTTATTGGCAGCGGTACAGCAGCAAGCAATGGCATCTTCCAAATAACGATTCCGAAGCAAAAGGCTGGCACAAAGCTTGCGGTCTATGCGGTCAATGCAACGGGCAGCAGCAGTTCACAGGCAGTTATTGCTGTGCAAGACAAAACAGCACCTGCCAAGCCGTACGTTAGCTCTGTCAGCGATGCCCAAACAGCCGTTACAGGAACCGCTGAGGCAGGTGCCACTGTACAAGTCCGTTCAGGCTATACGACAATCGGAAAGGCAACAGCAGATGACAAGGGTGTGTTTAAGGTAGCTATCTCCAAGCAAAAGGCTGGCGTAAAGCTATATGTGAATGCAACAGACAAAGCTGGTAATAAAGGAATGGACACAACAGTCACGGTTATCGACAAGACTCCACCTGCAAAGCCAAAGGTGATAACTGTTATTGATACATCAACAGCGATGACTGGCAGTGCCGAAGCAGGTTCTATCATACAAATACGGTCAGGCAATACGATAATGGCAAAAGGAACAGTTAGTGCAAATGGCGGCTATCTCGTTCCGATTGCAAAGCAGAAGGCAGGTACAAAGCTTTCTGTCAGTGCAACGGATAAAGCTGGCAATAAGAGTGAGGAAACCATTGTCACCGTTTTGGACAAGACACCACCAAGCAAGCCAAGTGTTACCTCGATAAGTGATTTAACAACCTATGTGACAGGCAAAACAGAAGCAAAGGCAAAGGTGTATGTTAAAAGAGGCAGCACAACACTTGGAAGTGCAACGGCAGACAGTAAGGGCGCCTATAAAGTTAAAATAGCCAAACAAAAGGCTGGCACGTATTTAACGGTGTACGCAGAGGATGCTGCTTATAATAAAAGCAGTTCCGTATCTATTAAGGTAGCAGACAAAACAGCACCTGGCATACCAAGTGCAAAAACAGTCACATATAAATCGACGAGCATCTCTGGCAGTGCGGAGAAATATGCGATTGTATATGTATACAGAGGCAGCAAGTATTTAGGGAAAGCCTCTGTCAGCTCCAAAGGAACCTATACTGTAAGAATCAGCAAGCAGAAAAAAGGCACCACCTTGAAGCTGTACGCAAAAGACAAGGCAGGCAACAAAAGTAATTACCGGACAATCAAAGTAAAATAGAAAAAGGCGTTCTGAAAACAGCTTCAGAACGCCTTTTCTTTACTTTTAAACAAACGTTTGATTAATACTGCCTGACCAGCAAAAAACGAAGCCTCTCTGCTAGAAGCTTCGTTTTTTTATCAGCTATTAAGCTCCTCCTCTACTAAATCAGCAACAAGAATATATCGTCTAGGTGCGTCACCGATATAGTTGAACGGGTAGCAGGTTGTAACGGTCAAGGTTGCTTTTGGCTTTGGCACTATAACAGTACGGTCATCCTTATCAACAATCCTTACCCTTTTCACTTTATACGTGAATTCACCAGCAGATGTCTTCACTGTCAGCAGATCGCCTTTACCGACTTCGCCAAGCCGTCTGAACACAGTATCCCTGTGTCCAGACAAAACAGTGTTGTCATTCTCACCAGGCATTACACTGCCGGCAAAATGACCAACACCCTTTTCTAACTCGTCCTCATCTGTTCCGTGAATAATCGGCAAAACAGCATCAAGCTTCGGAATAATGAGCTCCCCCATATTCTCCCCTACTGCCGGCATTTCTGTATAAAGTGGTTCGCTTTTAGCTGGTTCTTCTTTTTCCTCCTCCTGTGGAGGAGTTTTTTCTTCCTTCGGCAAATCATCTGCCTTCACTTGCTCTGTCTTATAAAGGAAATAGCCTTTTAAGAAAGGATAAAAATTGGAGCTGGCAACCCAGACTCCAATTAATATGACAGCAGCAGTCAATGAAAGAAGAATCCATTGCTTGCGACTATTTCCTCTTCTGTTTTTATTGGCTGCTCGCATTTTTTACTGTCCTTTCACCCAAACACGTCTAAACAATACAACACCAGCAAGAACAATCACAAGTCCGATCATTGTGTTTTGCAGGTAGTCGGATGCTGTGTTTGGCAGCTTTCCGCCTTTAACTGTTTTTTGAACAGCTTTTGTAGAAGCTTTAACAGGTGTTTCCTTCACAATCTTTTCTGCTTCCTGAAGGTCCTTACCTGTTTCATTGATTAAATCAGAACCAAACAATTCTTTAGTAAGAATAACATCAGCAAGGAAATCTCCTTGTTTATTGTATAACTCAATAAGCAAGTCTGCTCCGTTTGTTGAAGTCATTGTCATCATTGCTTGAATAGATAATGGCTGCTTCACACCATCCTTTACAAGATAATATTTCACATCAAGCTGGAAGATATCAAGCATATCGTTAGAAATATCCAAAAGCTCCGCAATTTGCTCCGCTGTCAGCTCGTCCGCAGATTCGAAGTCAGCAAATGCCATCATTCTATCACTTAAAGCTAATAATTGATCCTCAAAATCTGGGTTGTTCTCATAAACTGTCATGAAATGCTCAAACAATCTTTCCATCTCTTCATCTGTAAGCTGCAAAGATTGGAACAGCTCATCCATTTCTGCTTCTAAATCTGCACCGCCATTGATGTAATAGTCAACAGTGTAGTCAAGATCTTCGATATAATCATAGTAGTCAATAGACTCGTCAAACTGCTGTAGATATTCTTCTAACTCTGCTTTAGAAGCAAAGCCATAATCATCCAACAGCTGCTGAAGATTTTCATCAGTAATTGGCGTACCATAGTCATCTTCTAAATAATAGCCTACAGTCTCATAAAGTTCTTCAGCAAAAATATAATATTCACTATCAAGAACGTCTTGTCCCTCTTCTATATCACCATATTCAACAAGAAGCTCATTTAATTCCTCTCTTGTTAAATCATAGTCTGTCATAATCGGTTTAATAGATTCCTCTGTTAACGGTGTTCCCAGCTCATCAACAGATTCGAAATAACTCATAGACCAATCTTTGCTTTTCAAATAATCAAGATAATCTTGTTTCTCCCAGCCTATTTCTGCTAAATATGCTTCGAAATCCTTATCATTAGATCCCATCGCAAATGAAGCCGCAGGCTGAAGGCTTAAAGCCAACAAAATAGCCGTTAATAAACATAGTAAACGCTTCATTGTTTCCCCCTGAATAATCTATATTTTTGTATTCAATTTATTATACTTGCAGAAAAAGGGAATAGGAATAAAAATAATTTGTAAAAATAAAATATTTATGTTGCAATTTTACTAGAGTTCCATACCAAGTAAAAAAAGTATATTTTTTACAAAAACAACCTTAAGAGTATCCTTTTCCTATTGTTTAAAAAGCGAGGAAATCCAGTCAGGGTCAGAGGTAAATCTAGTAGCTTCTGTTTTGACTGCCTGCATTTGTAATCTCCATCATTTTAGTAAGTATATACTTCTTTCATTGAACATTTTCAATTTACCATATCAGCACAACTACTCCGTGAACACTTTTCTTTTAGTTGCATTGAACATTTTCAGACAACCAAGCATATTCTAACTCTTGAGCATAAAGAAAAGCCCCCAAAATGCTCGGAGCTTCTCAAAAAAATATTTGCACCTAATACGCCAAAATGACATAGAATACATCCTGGGCATAGGCAAATAACGCCAAAGTACATAGGAACCCTCTACCGGATACGTTGCCCTACATTGCTATTCAGCTTTGCCAATTCAGACTCTAACAGGCTCATCAATTCCTTCATTGTTGCACCCTCATTGCCTTTATTGTATACACTCAGCAATAATGTCTTGAATTCCTCTTTATTGTCAGCCATGTGATCGCTCCATTTTGATTTATTTATTTCAAAAGGCAGGTCTAAACAGTAAATATTTAATATCATATGCCCGTTACAAGCGGAACGTTATCTTGTGATAAGCCCTTTCCTTTAACAATGTGCCTAATTCCCTTTTTCTTTCCCATATTTCTAGGCTGCTAAACTGGTAGCTTGCTCAAATACAAGCAAAAAAACAGCAAATAATTGCCGCTTAATGGTGCGGGTAGTTATTTGCTGCTTTTTAGGTGACTTTTTTTCCGTTGAAGAATGACAAGTACAGAGGAAATGGTGAAGCCAATTAACAATGCAAGAACGGCAGCACCAATATAAAATGGGGCAGACGGCCAGTAGTGGTTTACATAGAAGATAAAACAGGACACAACGAAAAGCACAGCTAAAAACAATTCAAACAATAAGGCAACAAACAGAAAAGCCAAGTACGGGATGATAATCCCTTTATGTGAGACATGCTGTAAAGTGATGCCCTGCCACCAAAGCTCTCCAAGACGGCTGAAGCCTTTCATCTTCCATCACCCTCAATAATATTGTTCATTCATTGTATGTTGGGTTTGAGGGAGATTTTCCTTAGTTGCTTTAAATTTTATTAATTAATTTTTATTTTCAATATTTCTTCCACGCTTTGTCTATTTGTATCAAATATAATATAGACTTCGCTAATATCTTCTACGGCACTCACTGCATCTACATCATTAAAGGATGCCTTTTCAGATAGTTCCTTAAGTGATGATAACTTATTTTTCACCCTAACAATGGAATCATACTCCATATATTTATATACAATTTCTAAATCAGAGCTTACTAGTTTATGATAAAAATGCTGTAAATCTTGTTGTATTTGCGAATTCCTAACAGAGCATTTCACATCAGATTCTGTTATGTTAGCAATCTCATCTAAAATATTTTCAGATGTATCGATTAGCTCTTCAAGAACATGCAATCTTTCTTTAGACACTTCTAAAAACTGGATAAAAATTCGTCGTTCTATTCTTTCCTTCACTATGTAGCATGTTAATAGTGTTGCTAGACAAGCCACTACAACGCCAACTATTCCGCCAACTAATACATTAAGTATGTAAAAAAGCATCCATATCCAACATAAAAGAAGAGTAAAAATAATTGCATATCCCTTATAGGATCTCATTTTTCTCAATTTACCACCTCCTGCGTTTATACTTTTAGTAGAATATTGAACTTAATACAAATTATAACATTTTTGTAATCGTTTCTTCATTTGATTTCTCCTTCTATTAAACTAAAAAGTCATGCGATTATATGTTGGACGATTTATTACTGGCGACCCAATATAAAGCATGCTAATAAAGACATTGGTTACTATGCTACCATGCTTCTGTAGAATAATGTCGAACTTTTTTTCTTTATCTAAGTAACTATTTAACGTATGATTAATACTGTGACAAAATACCTATAGGAGATTATATGTTGAATTCTATAAAAGACAATCAAGAGCTAGATACCGATTGGATAGAATTGATTACATATGCTAAGGAGATAGGTATGTCCATAGATAATATTAGAAAGATTCTCACTATACTTAAACCTTCTTAAGGTTCTTTTTAGCATAATAGTCAATCACCAACTGCTTGCTCTCCCTTCCATAAGGAAAGGAGAGTTTTTTTATTTATGTTTCATAACGCATTGAAAAAAGCAGGAAGATTATCTCCTGCTTTTACTGTTATTATTTTTGTGACTTTTTTCACAAATGTTAGTCACTTTATATAAGTCCTTTTATTATTACTTAAAGCTGGGCCGTTCTCCACGCAAGTACATTTTCAGTTCTATACACATCTGCCTTATCCACTGACTGAAACAAATTCATTTTATATTGAACAACTTCTTTTGCCGCATCAATGCAATCAGGATAAATCGCGTTTGGATCCCATAGCTCTGTTTCTGCCAGTATTTCACGGCATTTTTTGTAGAAAGCATATTTGTAGTCAGATGAGATATTGACCTTTTGAATACCGATTTTAACAGCTTCGGCGATTTCTTCATCTGGATTGGCAGAGCCGCCATGCAGTACGAGCGGGATATCAACAACCTCTTTAATTTGGCGCAAAATATCCATGTGCAGCTGTGGCTTCATGTCCTTCGGATAAATGCCGTGGCAAGTTCCAATAGCGACTGCCAATGTGTCTACACCAGTGCTTTCCACGAATTCCTTTGCATCCTCTGGTCTTGTGTAAATAACCTCTGTCACGCCGCCTTCAATCGTTGTGCCAGTATTGCCGATTGTTCCAAGCTCTCCTTCTACAGAAACACCAAGGGGATGGGCGATATCGACAATTTGCTTCGTAATCCTGATATTCTCTTCAAGTGGCAGAAGGGAGCCGTCAATCATAACAGAGCTGAAGCCAACATGGATTGCTCTCATGATATTTTCCACACTGTCTCCATGATCGAGATGAAGTACAAATGGGACATGGCTATTTTTAATGCGCGCAAGCACATAATGGAAGAAATCATCCTTTGTAAAATCAAGCTCTGTCGGGTGGACTGCGATAATAGCTGGCGAATTGTTCTTCTCTGCCTCTTCCACAACAACTCTTAAGAAATTACTATCTGCCACATTAAAGGCTCCTACCGCAAATTGATGCTCCTGTGCCACTTCTAATAACTGCTTCATGTTTACTAACATTGCCTCTCCTCTTTCCGTTTAGAATTTTTTTATAATGATTTACCTGTAGATTCAGCCATGTCGATATAATATTTGACCATTTCCTTGCCAGCATCGACTGTTCCTTGTATAAGGCGGACATAATCGATATTTTCATTATCCTTCAAGTATTCTTGGATGCTATTTACTTGTGCCTTCATAAAGTCAGAGCCAACGTTAATTTTGTTGATGCCAAGAGCAATCGACTTCTTTATATTAGCTTCCCCGCAGCCTGACCCACCGTGCAGAACAAGGGGAATATTTGTTTCTGCCTTGATTTTCTCGACAATGTCAAAGCGGAATGGCGGTACATAGCCATCTGGATAGTCGCCGTGGCTTGAGCCATAAGAAATCGCCAGTGCGTCAATTCCTGTCCGTCTTGCATACTCAATCGCTGCATCTGGATCTGTATACATTTCATCACTAGTCAGATTATTGCGGGAAACAGAGCCGATATTGCCAATTTCCCCTTCTACACTAGCATCATAGGTTTGAGCAAACTCAACCATCTTTTTTGTAATCTCAATGTTTTGTTCAAGAGGATATGCTGACGCATCCATCATGACACTTGAAAAGCCATCTCTTAAGCATCTTTTCACAAAGCCTACATCCTTGCCGTGGTCGAGATTAACAGCAACCTCCACACTTGCACTCCGAGCCATTTCAATGATTGGACGCGTCAGCAGGTTACTGCCAAGATGTGCCTGCAAATGGTCTTGCAGCAGATCAATGATGACAGGCGCCCGTAATTCTTGAGCAGCAAGTATAACTGCCTTTGCTGTTTCTAAATTGAAGCAATTGATGGCCATCACCGCGTACTTTCCTTTGTTGGCACGCGCCAGCATGCCTTTCATGGAAACATACATAAGCTTTTTCCCTCCTGATTAGAATGAGATTTTAATATCAGATAAATCCATTTCCTCTTCCTCTGTTGTTTCCTCTTCCGCTTTCTCAACAGGCTCCTTCTTCCAGAAGAACAGCATCAAGCCTGTTACGACAGAACCAATCAGCAATGCCAGACAGAATAGGATTGGATGATTCATTGCCGGTACGATGAACATACCGCCAGATGGCACTGGTGAGCCCACACCCCACAGCATCGAGAATCCCCCGCCAACAGCGGCCCCGAGTGTACAGGAAACTACGACTCTGACAATATCAACCGCAGCAATCGGGATAACACCTTCTGTAATCATACAAACTCCCATTGGAAAGGCGATTTTAATATTATCCTCTTCTGATTTCGTATATTTTTTCTTTTTCAAGGCTTTAGATAATACCCATGAAATCGCCACACCGAATGGAGGCACCATTGATGCTAATATTTTAACTGCCTCTGGCTCGTATATTCCTTCAAGTAACAGACCATCGGCAAAAAGGGAAGCGACTTTATTGACTGGACCACCGAAGTCAAAGGCTGCCATGCCACCTAAGATTGCTCCAAACAAGAAGCGCATCGAGCCCTGCATACTTGTTAAGAATGCTGTCAGTCCATCTGTCGCCCAGACAATTGGCACCCCTAGCACGAAGAACATAAGGAGACCAACGACCAGACTTGAGATGAGCGGAATAATCATCATCGGCATAAGTCCCTCTGCCCATCTCGGCACCTTCAAATTATTCTTCAAGAAGAGAACGAAATAACCAACGATAAAACCGCCAAGCATACCACCCAAGAACCCAGCACCAATTGCATTTGCGATAAGACCCATCAGCAGGCCTGGTGCTATCCCTGGTCTATCTGCAATGGAGTAGGCAATTGCCCCAGCTATGACCGGAGCAAGCAAGCCCATTCCTAAAACACCTAAAGAGACAAGAGCAGACGGGATTGAAAATGCTGCTTGGTAATTTTCAATGACTGTCCCGCCTGTCAGATTTCCGATGGCAATTAGCAGCCCTGATGCTACTACTAATGGAAGCATATAGGATATAGCAGTTAATGCATGCTTTTTAATTTGCAGTTTTTTCAGCATAGAAAAGACCCCTTCACTGGTTTTTGTTTAATTCAGCTTCAATCTTTTTGTATAACTGCTTTGGTGCTTTTATGGCAATATGTGTCGGCACCTCGATAATTCGTTTGCCTTTGAACCTCTCCTTTCCACTTACCTTAATATCTGCGGCAATGATAACAAGATCAGCCTCCTGTATCTCTGTTGCAGTAAGCTCATTCTCGATTCCGATTGTACCTTGTGTCTCAATCCGGACCTTATGGCCAAACTCCTGCCCTGCCTTAATCAGCTTTTCCCTCGCGATATACGTATGAGCGATACCAGATGTACAAGCAGAAATTCCAACAATATTCATAACCTATTCCTCCTATCAATTGTTTTCAGCAAAGATTTCAATGAACTCCCTTTTCGTCTGCAGCGTTTGAAACTTTTCAATTTTCTCCTCATCAGCAAGGAGCACAGCAACCTTTTGAAGCAGCTTAATATGCGTTGTTGTCTTGTCGCTATTCTTGACAGCAAACAAAATAATAATATTGATTGGTCCTCCATCAAGAGACTCCCACTCTATTTCCTTATTTGTCCTGCCAATCGCAATCGATGTTTTCTGGACGGAATCCGATTTGCCATGAGGAATGGCAATGCCTTTTTCTAAGCCAGTCGGTCCAGCACTTTCCCTGTAAAGGACATCCTCTATAAAAGCTGCTTCATCTGTCACGCAACCGTTTACAAATAGTAGATTGGTTAATTCTGCAATGACGCCAATCTTTGTCGTCGACTTCAAGTCGAGACTGATTAAATCCTCTGTCACTACCTTCGTAAAATCTAGATCATCCATTTGTACATCCATCTTAATCCTCCTATTACTTGAGTACTGTCATCATCTATTACAGATAATCACCTGATTTTTATAGTAATCCTTAATAAACTGGTCAATCTTGTACTTATCATCTTCATTTAATATTGGACTGACAAGAATGGTCGGCTTGTCGCTGATGCTATGCTGCTTGACTGTTGAGATGACAAGCTCAACATCATCATAATCAGACTGCTTAATGCGCTCTTGAGCGATGATTTTATTAATGTGAATATTCGGAAAGTTTTTCCTGATTTTTTCACTCAGCAAATGAGATGTGCCAACTCCACTCGTGCATTCAATTAGAATCGGAATCTGGTTCGCAAAGCGGTCATCATAGGAAATTTGAAAATAGAGAGTAATATAGCCAATCTCTTCATCTGTTAAATGCTTATCATAAATGCTTTCTTCCATTAGCTCATTAGCCGAAAATTTAACAAGCTGAAAGATATTCGAGAAGTTTGATTTAATGGATTTCAAAATTGGATTAATAATATAAATTTGATGATTAAGTCGGTAAACCATGGAGTGAAGATGCATCGTCAATCTTTCCCGCAAGTCCCTGTCCTCTGTAAACCGGTAGCCGCTATTTTTCGCAACCCTTAAAATCAGCTGGTCTGCCAAGGTAATAACCTGGCTGTTCAAGACAACCTCTGTTTGCTGATTAAGCAGGAAGCGGGAGTTGAGCTTATACGCTTTTAAAATATAGTAGAGATTCAGCATTTCATTTTGCTTCAATTGGAAGGAATACTGCTTTTCTAGCTTTCGGGCTAATGCGATAGTCATCGGATAAATGGCAGAATTAGTATCTATTAGTTCATAAATCATTTCTTCATTCGGAAACGGCTGAAGCTGGTGTGTCTGTTTTTCAACAATAGCTAATAGCGAACAAAATAAGGTTAAATAATAGGGCTGATCCAACAGCAAGTCCTGTTCCTCCTGAAACTCATGGAGAATTCGCTTAATTTCACCCAGTTTGCTGTTCCTCACTTGGATGTCCTTAATGGAATCAGGAATATCATACTGACAAAAGAGATCACCTATTTGCGTTAAATAGCTTTCAATAATAACAGCCATCAGCCGGTAAAGAGAGAACTGATCACCATTAATAAAGGTTCCTTCGTTCGTGCGCGACAGCTTGATATTATAAGGAGCCAGCTTCCTCTCAATATGCTTAAAGTCATTCAAAATCGAGCTTTGGCTGACAAAATACCGCTCCGATATTTTCTGAATCGAGGTCTTACAAGGAGCGATGGAAAGAAGAAACAACAGCAAATCCAGCCGCCTCTCATCAGGATGCTCAAACTGATCACTAAGAGAAACACTATCCACTTCCTCAAGCAAATAGCCATTATTCTCCTTTTTCGTCAGCCTGTAATCAGAGCAATTATCCGCAATATCCTGCATATCACGATAAATCGTTTTCCTCGACACAGACAGCCTCACTCCCAATTCAGAAGCCGTCACAAACTTCCTTTCCCCAAGCAAAATATCAATGATTTCACATTGACGCTTATTCATGAATTTCCATCACCTCGTTTCTATGCTCTTATCTTACCAACGTGTAAGCGGATACACAATTACAATTTTGGGGTGGATTTTGTGTCCTTATTGGAGGGAGATGTTCGATATAGTAAACTAGTTCTTTATCTTTAATGAAGAGCTTCATTTAAGATATCTGATTAAATACAAATATTTTGTTAGATTAGTTGACAGTTATTATTGTATCTACTAGAATAATGATAAGTTCTTTATAAAGAACATTTTAGAGTTATAATAAGCAAAACCTTATAACTTTGTTCTTTAAATAGAATATAACGTATTTTCAGCATTCTAGTCGGAGGGGAAAAGAAATGAAAAAACTGTGGGAAATTCCATTTTTAGAGCATTTAGATTTAGGATCAATCTTTGGTCATATGAAAGACAATTGGCATCATAATACTGGCCATGGACAGGATAAAGGTCATGGAAACGGGCATGATTGGTGGCATTGGGATGATGACGACTGCAATGACACTGACAACGATCCAATCTTAGACTCCTAATTTTTAACTGCAAATCAGCCCTTTTCTTTATTATAAGAAGGGCTGTTATTTTTCAATAAGAGAGGTTGATAAACATGAAAGAAACAGCAAATTATTATAAAGCATTTGGATTTACTATAAAAAGCAGCATCGCATTACCAGAACTAAAAAGCATGCCCTCATCCTTAGACACTGTTGATATTGAAATTGAATTCGGCAACCTTACAGAAGCATGGAATTCTGTTTCAACCCCTTCTAACCGATTCTTCGTATCCAAACAGCAAATCATGTTCCATTTAGCACATATCGCCATCTACAGCATAGAAAACGGCAATAAAATAATCGTATCACCAATGGAAGGAACAGAAGAATCACAGCTGCGCCTTTATATACTAGGATCTTGTATGGGCGCCATACTGATGCAGCGAAAGGTCTTCCCTCTCCATGGCAGTGCTATTGCTATTGACGGCAAAGCATACGCGATAGTCGGTCACTCAGGTGCAGGCAAATCAACACTAGCCTCTGCCTTTATCGAAGAAGGATATGACCTGTTAACAGATGACATCATTCCATTAACCTTTTCCAAGGAGTCAGGCAAACCATCCGTAATACCGACATACCCACAGCAGAAACTGTGGCAGGAAAGCCTAGCACACTTTGGACACGATTCATCAAACTACAAGCCACTCATCAACAGAAAAACAAAATTCGCCGTACCAGTCACAAACCAATTTTCCGACAAACCACTCCCACTAGCAGGAATCTTTGAACTAGTAAAAACAAAGGAAGACCATATAACACTAATGCCAATTCAAAAGCTCGATCGACTGCAGACCATCTTTAACCATACATACCGCAATAATTTTATTGACGATATGAACTTGAGAGAATGGCATTTTCAATCTGCGGTGAAGGTGATTAATCATGTGGATGTTTATCAGCTGCGGAGGCCTGGGTTGGGGTTTAGTGTTGGGGAGTTGGTTGATTTTGTTCTTGAAATCAATGATAATAATAAAGTACTTGTTATCTAATTTTATCTATAATAAATGAAAATTAAAAAAGGCAATATTGCCTTTTTTAATTCTCATTTACCTTCAATATTTTCAATTTTCTTCCTGCAAATAAAAATGGCCGAAGCGGGAAATATAAAAAGTGCATTTTTTTAGGAAGTCTTAACACCTGAAAATCCTTGTATGATGGGTACGCCAGAACAAAAAAATACTTAATTCTTTGTATTAAATTTTTTTGAAGATCCCAAGTATAACTTCGAAGAAGAGGCTTTAGCACTTCTGGAAAGGGCTGATCAATATCACTACCTTGAATAAAAATAGTTGCCACATCTGCTAATTTATAAGATTTATCAATTAATAAAGAAGATATTTCTTTATTGATAGGTGTATCTAATAACCTATTTGCTAAGATTAGTGATTGGCCAACTAAATGCTCATTTGAATACTGTTTTATTATTTGATTAATTCTTTCCCACTTTACCTCTTTTTGTATTATCCTATCAATATCTAATAACCACCTTAACCTGAACCATCCATGTCTTGCTCCATGAGATATTAGATATAGGAGTAAATCTTCTTCTCCTAATATATTTATAGTTTGACCCATTATAGTGCTTATTTTTCTTCTTTTCCATAACAAATTAAAATCAGGTTCTTTATCTGGCTTATCATTTAATCTCCAATGAACTTCTATCGAAAATTTTGTTTTTGGATGAATATACAATGAATGATGAGTTCTCCACCTATCTTCATTTAAAATACTATCCTCTTCAATTTTTATATATCCATATTCACTCAAGATTTCATCTGTACCTTTTATATTATGAGAAGATATAAGGATATCTAAATCTTTAGAAGTTCGTAAAGAAAAATCACCGTATAGATCACTCGCAAGAATAGGTCCTTTTAAAAATAATGCTTGTATATCGTTGGTTGTTAATAGCTTTCCTAATGCCTCCATTTCTGCTGTTAATTGCAACATAAAGAATACATTCTGTTGGTATCTTTTATTAAGGATATCAATCACACTATCTGGAATCCAATTCAATTTCATCATATTTAACTTCCAATACACATATGGATATACTCGATGGTGTAATGCTAGTTGTATAAATGTCTTCCAGTTAATATTTCTATTTTCCCATCTTTCTAATTTTTCTTTAGTTGCATTATCCCGGATAATTGCTAGTAGTAACTTCAATTCTTCTGTTAATTGATAGGAAAAATTATTGTTTTTATATTTTACATTCACCATCTGCTTTTTCTTCAACCCCTTCGCTTTGAGTAAAAATTAGAATTCATAAGATAATATATTAACATTTTTAAAAAGTTTTTAATTTTTTTTTATATCTATTATTAATGTTCTCTATCAAGAACAATAGTACATTATTTAGCTCTTTTTATCAATAACTTTATTATAATAATTTAAATAAATGAGGCTGGGACATAACTAGTTTCTTATAAATGAAAAAAGTGAACTCGGGCAACCCTTTACAGCCATTAATGCTAGACCGATGTCATTTTCTACTTTCGATTTTCCACGAACAGAAAATCGTATGATACCTAAATTAGTTTTCAAAAATCCAAAAATAGGTTCCGCATCCACTTTTCGTTGACGATAGATAGAATCAGCTTTTTCTTCTGAAAGCTTCGCTCTTACATGCTCTTTTTGCTGTTCCATTTTTCATTGACCCTCAATTGACGGTTAGTGCTTTTTTTCCCTTTGTACAAGACATCCGAAATGGACAATTCGTACAGTCCTCGCATTCATAAATCTTGAAGGTACGTATAAATCCTGTGGAATCTGTTCGAGTAGACGTGTACTTGAATGTTACTGCTTGTTGATTGGTACAAGTATAGGTGTCCCTTTTTTCATCGTACAACCAATTTCTTGTTTTAAATTGGTCCGTTTTATATTTTTTCTTCTCTTCCCTTACATAATGACCATATGTTTCAGTGGAGTACGTCGGCACTTCGTTATTATGTCTTCATAGTTCTGTTCACTGCGCTAACCGGCATCTGCGACAATATATTCCGGTAATGTAAAGAAATGATCTTCTATTTGATTAAGAAATGAAGTTAGTGTTTTAGTATCCGTTGGATTAGAAAAAATGCCGTACGCAAGCATATATTGACCTTCGGACGCTACTTGAAGATTATAACCAAGCTTTTATTGACCGTTTTTCATATAATCATCTTTCATACGCATGAAGGTCGCATCTTGGTCTGTTTTCGAGTAGCTATTACGAGTACCAAATATTTCAAAGTCCTTCTGATATTTTTTTTTCGCTCTATCCATTCCTTCACTTGTTGTAACCGTCAACCCCATTTGAACACTTTTTGCTCATTAGCGCTGAACACTTTTTAATCTTTAAAAATCCTTTGTTGATTCTTCAGTCGATGACTTTCATTATTCATATGAATAACCTCGACACGATGCAATAATCGATCCAATATTGCGGTCATCATTCCTTGATTTCCGACAATCTCTGTCCACTCTTCAGGACTTCTATTGGATGTCAAAATTAAAGAACTTTGCTCGTATAGTTGGTGGACTAATTGAAAGAAAAGGGTAGCTTCTCGTTGATCCATTGCCATATACATGATGTCATCAATTATAACCAGATCAGAAGCGCGCAAGCGCTTCAACTGGATCTTAGATTTATTTACGTACTCCTCTGTCTTAAGTAACTGAATCAACTCACCCATTGTTATGAAATATACTTGAAATCCCTTATTGATTGCTTCAATACCAAGTCCCACGGAAAGTAGCGTCTTGCCTGCACCTGGCGGTCCAAGTAGTATGAGATTATAGTTTTGTTCAAGCCACTCATATTCACGTAGCTGCTTTAATTGCCTTTCAGTAATTGCGTCTTGTTCCTCGACTCGGAACATATGAATCGGTCTATGGTAAGGGAATCGTGCCCAGTTCAATCGCTTTTCAATACTTTTCTCTTCTCGCTTTTTAAGTTCAAACGTGGTTAATTCTTCTAATAACTCGAGATAGGTCCAAGATTTCTGTTCCGCCTTGCGAAGGAGATCAGTGAGACCATCTGCAGTTTCCACCATCCTTAACTGTCGAAAAGATTGCTGGATTTCCATGACACTTTTACTCACCATATTTTCCTCCCATCAATTGGAGGTATTGATCCATTCCTCTAGTCTGAACATCTATATCTACTGGGATTTTGTCGCTCTCCTCTATGATTCTATGTTGCTGATCAAGTGATGTTTGCTTGAGAAATCCCACGACATCACGAAAGCTATTGGCGCTGTACAGACCTTCATTTATACACTTCTCAAGCGCTAAGTGGACCCATTCCTTGTTTTCTTGAGCCACTTTTTTAATCAGTGTGAATTGGTCTCGTCGATAACGTCCATAGTCTTTGCTGACTTTATCTATGTAGTTTGTCGCGTTATCATGGGCAAGAAGGGCGATCAGTTCTTGTCTTAATAAGTCGAGCGACTTGGACCGCTCACGAGAATGGTTCCTATTCTTGACTAGTCTCCCTTTATCTTGAGAGATAGAATGCTCCGCAATAATTTCTCCTGTGGAAGGGTCACAAATCTTCAGTACATAGTCAGCGATGTGTAAATGGACTATTGCTTGTCTAGTATATGTACCCACAGGTACAGAATATCGATTCGATTTGAAGTGCACCGTATTGTCCTTACGGACATTCCTTGTTATAATTTCAGTATAGTTGCTTTCGTAAGAAAGCGGATTAGAGATCTTTCGCAAGTGTTGCTTTTCCAGGAGAAACACTTCGCAAGGTCTCTTTTTAGTTGTATTATGCACCTTGAAGTTTCCGGTTCTTTCAAGCCATTTTAGGCTACGGTTGTTCCAATCTTCCAGTGTAGAATACACTCGGTTCTTGGCAAAGTTGTTCTTTATGTATTTTACGACATTCTCGACTTTCCCTTTAGATTCAGGGTCAGCCTTTCTACATAGATACACTCGAAACTTTCTTTGCTGAATATATTTTTGGAATCCTTTAGTCAAGATTAGGTCTCCTGCATTCTCACTTACCGCAATCAAATTGTCCTGATCATATACAACTTCTTCAGGGACACCACCATAATATTGAAAAGCTAGTTCATGACAGCGCATAGTGTCCTCGGTAGTGAAGGGTCTGTTGAGCCACCACATATATTTATTCCGGGAATGTGCTAGTACGAACGCAATGAAATAGAGGCGTATTTCCTTACCATATATATCCTTTTGGACAGCTTGTCCCCAATCAACCTGCAGCTGTTTTCCTGGTGGTAGTTCATCGACAGACTCATATTCACGTGATTCTTCTTTCTTTTCAATTTGATACAGTTCTCTTACTTCATTTACATAGCGTCGCACTGTGCTTTCTCCGACTTTAATATTTGGAAACCTTTCCTGTAGCCAATCAAAAATCTGAGCTCCACTGAGGGAGGGATATTCCTTCAGCCAATTGACAATCCAATCCCGATAGGGATCCAATATCTTTTTTCGTTCACCAATATCAAATTCATTTACAGCTTCTTCAAAAGTCATTTCCAAATATTTATACACAGTAGTTCGGGAAATCTTTAATCTTTTAGCAATTTGAGAAACTCTTAATCTTTGTTTAGTTAATTGGTGAATCTCTAAATATATCATTAACTTTTCCTCCATTTTGCTCCTCCTACAAACTGATAAACCCAGTTTACAGGAATGAATTTATTAGGCGAAAAGTGTTCATTGGAAGTGAGCAAAAACTGTTCACTTTATTTTAGCGGTTACACTTGTCTTAGGAGTTGTTTCGGTGTTTTTCGTTCTTCACGCCACTGTTTGCGTTCGTTGGCATCACTGGACTTCTCCATTTTTTCTGTCACAATTACAATTTTGGGGTGGATTTTGTGTCCTTATTGGAGGGAGGGCAAATACTATTTTAATTCTAATTCATGAAAAACACCTCCACTTTATCCAGGGAGGTGCAATTATTCCATATTTATATTTAGAAAAAAATTTTACATTTAAATTTTGAAATCACCACAAATATATTAAATAATATACCGCCAAAAATAGACTAGTTAAAATTATTATTGTTTTATATGGAAATCTTACAGATAGTATACGCTGAAACGAAATGCCTCTCAAAATCAGCATTAATAGAAATGCCGCTATAGTACCAATCACAGGCGCAAATAAACCCAAATATTTTATTAAAGAAACATTTAATATTATATTTAGCAATGCTCCCCAAAGGGAGGTATAAAATGCCCCTTTAGTTTTCCCAGTAGAAAAGTAAAATGTACCATAAAAGCTACTTATACCTGAAAAAACAGCAGCTAAAGTTAACAAGGGAATATATATATTTGCCTCAGAAAAATCATTTTTAATTATAAGTGGTGAAAATAAAGGTAGAAATATAGTAAATAGAATTAAGAATGAGTACTGTAAATATACATATATCATTAATTGTTTTTTATAAACTATATTTGCAGCTTCATTCTTTGCTGTTTTTATTGCCTCATCTTGCCAAGCTAGATTATAAATGGCATTCACCATAAATATAAGAGCAGGCAACTTGTTTGCAATTGCATAAATTCCGTTGTGAGCACTCGATAGAAACTCAATAATTAAAAATCTATCAGAAACGTTCATAATCCACCAGCTAATTGTATTAGGTACAAGAGGAAGTGAGAAAATCAGTAGTTTTTTATAATGAACATTATTTAAAGAAAAATTTATTCTAAACGAATCTTTATTAATTATTTTCTTTTTAAATAGGATTATTAACAAAAAAATTATCGCAATACTTAAACCTATTATTTGCCCTAAAAATAATCCAATCACTTTTTCTATACCTAACAGCTCTGGATATTTAACCAGGATTAAAGTACTGGTCAAAATAAATAAAGCAGATATAAAGCCGCTAATAGCCATTAGCTTATTTTCTTCATAACCTCTGGCTATTCCATTATTAAGCGTACTGAAGATTATATTTAGTATTACTATTACCAATGATAGACAAGCGAATTTAAATTCAAGTATAAAACAAATCCCTATAATAATTAATGCTAGGAATATTTGCAATATCATAATACTCATGATACTGGAAACTTCTTTATTTTGAAGCACTTCCTTATTATCTTCGTTACCATTTTTTATCTTCAATAAATTTGTATATGTTCCCTCATATAGTTGTAAACTAATAACAATTATTAATAGGTTTATTATTGTCAGCCAATAGTCAAAATAACCAAAATCAGATGGACTTATGTAAGATGTATATAAAGGAACCATAATAAGTGAAATTAACTTAGTTCCAATATTCCCGAAAAAGTAAATAACTAACTTCTTCTTCATGAGGAAAATTCCCCTATATATTCATCTAACTTTTCAAAATGCGAATTAGCTTGATCAACAATACTTTGTTTAATGGGAATTTTGTTTTTTTCTAATTTTGCTACCACATCACTTAGTTTTAATTGAGCTATATCCTCTACTTTAGTAAATTGACCTTTATACTCTTGATCAATTAAAATGTTTGTAGTTTTTTTACTATAAACAATTGGGTAATAGTTCTTCCCTAATACTTGAGCTAATATAAGAGAATGAAACCTAAGAGTTATGATATATTGTAGGTTTTGCATAGAGTTTAAGTAATTATCAATGTTCCCTTGATAAATGTTAAGGTTTATATTTTTTTTAGATGTGTCACTTATTTTCTGTTCAATTGCTCTATAAGTTTCTACATCGTTTTGATTCTCACAAAATGCTAGGTAATCTATAGAATAGCCCTTTGAAATATAATGATTTGAAATATCAACTAACTTATTTACTAAATCTTTATTAACTTGTTGATCATCAAAATTCATTATGCTAATCCCTATTTTTTTATCTTCATTGATATTTTGATGATTACATTTTAGACTATATACTATATCAGACGCTACCCTTGCTTGTTTAATTGTTTTAAATAATCCATAACTTTCTTTGTCTCTAAAACATATATCCTTAACAAAATGCTTTATATATAGTTTGTTAGTTTTATACATTAAGTTACTATTTGAAGGGCCATAATTACAACCCAATATATACACTGGTTTACCTTTCAATTTCATTGGTAAAGCATATCTCAATCTTGATACTAATTGCCTAATCCACCTTTTACCATTTTGCATAAAGATAGAACCACCAATATTTAGAACACCATCAAAATTCCAAATGTTATGCTTTTTCCTATTATATAAATAAACATTCTTATAAGCTTTAAAAGCATCTAATTTTTCTTCAGAGTCAGTGATTACATACCATTCAATAGTTTCCGAATACCTTTCAAATACTATTTTAAGAAACAAATCATCTCCAAAGTTTTTTTCTATAAATGCGTCTACTAAAATTTTCATCTTATACACACCATTACAAATTCTTATAGGTTATCTACTACTTCTCAATCTTTATATAAGCAGGACTACTAGAAAACCATAACTCAGAATTCCCTTTCTCCCAATATTTATTACTTTGACCATTAATATTTGTATAAAACCAGCTTAAATTTTCTAAAAAGGGCCAATTATAATGGTGAGATTCACTTTCAGTCCAATAAACATAAATACTATCATCTTTATTATTTTTAAACTCTAAGATATAATCAGAATTTTTATTAGTATTAACCCGCTTAGAAAAATAATATCCATTTAAAGTTTTACTAAAATTATATAATGCCACTGCTGATTCTTTTGTGGTATTTTCATTATATTTTCTTATTCCAAAATTCTGTTCTCCCTCGTCAGGATTATCTCCACCATTTTTCCAATCATATAAGATACTAATTTCAACATTACTATACAAATTCACTAATAACATTCTTACTAGATATTCAGCTTGTTGCTTTTCAGTTAATTTACTCCCATACCAAGCTAATGCAGTTGAATAACCCCATTCTCCTGAAATGATCGGAATATGTTTGTCAGAGTAAATCGATATTAACTTTCTTAATTTTTTATAATCTTCTATAACTGTCTCTGGATTTTCCGATCTATATGGATGAACGGATATTGCATCTATATACGTTAATATACCTTTATTAAAGCTTTCTTCTAGCCATAATAATGAATGAGAACTAATTCCAGATAAAGCTGGAGCAACAATTATTCCACTTTTATCATATTTTTTTATAACAGTAGCTGTCTCCTCTACTAGTTTTAAATAACCATCTATACTAGTAAAATTGGGACTCCAAAAGCTCTCAATGTTAGGCTCATTCCAAATCTCCCATATTGCATTTTGATTACTATATCTTTTGACTGTTTTTTCCACGAATTTAACAAAGGCTTTTCTTCCCTCTTCAGTTAATATAGAATTATTCTCCTCATACAATGGATTACTAAAACCCAACGTATAATAAGGTCTAATGTTATTTTTAACTAAATTTTGATTAAAGCTATCGTATATAGTATAATCATAATTATTTTTTAACTTTTCGACATTAGCCCATCTGATATCCTCTCTTACTATTTTAAATCCATTGTCTTTTATAAGATTTACATTTACTGGACTATTAATCATATGAGTTTGAATACCAATATTATTTGGGATAGTCGTGGATGTTTGACCAGCAAACTTTTGCTCAGTTATTCTTGTGTTACTTTGTAAAAATAATAAAATGATTAATATATAAATTATTGGTATATATTTATATTTGTACATATTTCACACACTTTTTCAGAATAATTTTTTGATAATAACTAAACACGATCCTTTATTTTTTTTGCTGGTATACCTCCTACAATCGTGTATGGATCTATATCCTTATTTACAATTGATCCAGCAGCAATAACTGACCCTTTTCCAATTTTAACACCTTTTAGAACCACTACATTTGCACCTAACCAAACATCATCTTCGATAATAATGTCACCATCAAACCATTCATTTTCCATAATCAAATTCTCTCTTGATGTACCATGATTAGACGCAACTAATTTCACTGAGGGTCCAAAAAGTACATTATTACCTATAATTATGTTACCTTTGGGAGCTGCCCACAAAAAACACCCATTATTGATAAATGTGTTATACCCTATTTCTATATTTTTTGGTTCTTTAACATATACATTATGATAAATCCTTGTTTTTGAACCTCTTTTTATTAGACTAATTCTTACGCAATTTAGAAGATAATACAAAATAGTCATTCCTATATTTTTAACAATCCTTATAAGTAACAAATCAGCTCATAACCCCCTTCCTTAAACTTCTAAATATAACTCTTCATGTTCCTTAATCATTTTATTTATAGTAAAGTTGTTAGTATAATGACAATATGAGTTAGTTGACATTTTTTTTTGCTTTTCTGGATTATTGATTATATCTCTGATTTTTCTAATGGCAACGTCTAAATTATGTAATTCATATAGATTCCCATTAAAATCATCCACTACTAATTCAGTATGACCTGTTACTTTTGAACAAACTATTGGCAGCTTAAAAGCCATTGCTTCTATAAGTGAATATGGTAAGCCCTCATACAACGAGCTTGATAAGAAGAGATCAGCATCCCTTAAAAACATTGAAGGAGAATCTGAAAACCCAGGTAACTTTATTACATCAGATAGTTTATTATTGTTCACGTAATTAACTACTTCATTGTAATATTCCCCATCCCCAATATACGTGTAACGTATATTCGGAAATTCATTAATAAGCTCCTCGATAATTTTTATAGATTCCATTGGATTTTTTTGATAATCCAATCTTGCAATACTAACAATTTTAAATATCTTTTCCGCTGTGTATTTCTCATCCTCTTGTATTATTGAAATGCCATTGTATATAACTTTCGATTTTTTTCTTTTACAAATATTTTTTGAAATAGAGAACTCCTCTTCGCCTTTTGAAACGTGTATAATACGGCTTGTAAAGCCTCTCGCAAGTACTCGCTCGATATTTGTAAATATCAAATCTTTAACTTTGTTAATATTAGGATTCTGTACTATATATCCATGAGGTGTATATACTATACATTTTACTTTTAACATCTTAGCTGTAAATCTACCAAGTACTCCCGCCTTAGTACTATGGCAATGTACTATATCTGGTTTAATCAATTTTAGAAGGTTAAAAACTCTTATGAAGGATACCAAGTCCTTAATAGGATTAATTTCTCTTTCCATTGACTCAATTGGATAAAATTTAATATTATCCATGTTTATTATTCTGTTTGTAAACACTGTATCCATTCTTTTAGTTCCATGAATTACCGTTATATTGAATTTAGATTGATCTAAGTTTTCTAACAAATCTAATAGATGTTTTCTTACTCCTCCACCTAAAGCCTCACAAATAAAAACAATTGTTTTTTTTTTCATTTTCTCATACCCTTATTATTTAATATATTCACGCAGAACTATGTTAGTTAAAGTTAGTTGCGATTTTCCAAAATGCTCCTGCTGCCTTAAATCGTTTATATTTCACCAACTTCCATGTGAATTTTTCCACATACGAAGTAATACCTCTTCTTCTATTATAATAAGAATTGTTCTCCCATCTTGGAAATCTAGTTTGAATGAATTCAATAGCTTCTAGTATATTTTCATTGTTAATGTTATTAGAAACTAATAACTTTCTAATGATTAGATTCTTTACAATATGTTTTATAAACAAAAACTCCAGTTCATTTTCATTTACATTACCTTTTAAAAACACATCTACAATTTGTAGCATTTTTAAAATATCCATATTCTTATCATTATTTATCTGGTGGGATTGTGACCCATTTCTTGTAAAATTATAATTGTAAAGTGATTTATTGAGTTTTACTTTCTTAGAAGTTAATCCCACTATAACAGGAACAACACCTAAATCTTCATACCAAACGCCTTCAGGAAATTGATACCCTTCCCAAAGCTCCTTTTTATACATTTTATTCCAAGGAACTGATTCACTATCAAAGATATTTGTACCTGTAACTTGTTTAATTATAGTATTTGATTTAATAGTATTAATATCAAATATCACCAAATCAGAGTAAGATGAGATTAATGCTTGAACACATTCTTCAACACAATTTAACTCAATCCAGTCATCGCTATCTACGAACAAAATGTACTCTCCCGAACATTCTTTAATACCTTTATTTCTTGCACTTGCTTGCCCAGCATTTATTTGATCATAAAAAATTATATTACTATATTTTTCTTTGTAGTCTTGTATAATTTCTTTCGAATTGTCTGTTGACCCATCATTTATAATAAGTATCTCAATATTATTATAAGTTTGATTAACTACAGAATCTAAACATCTCACCAAGTAATCTTGTACATTATACACTGGTATGATAATTGAGACTAATGGTTTCATAATGGAGACCTTCCTTATCATTCAAAGTTATTAAAAATGGTTTCGTAAGGAACAACACCATCACCGTTGTTCATTAATACGGAAATCATTCTGATGAAGAAAATAATAATAATTATAATCTTTATTATGTTTCTTGTACCGCTCTTATTTTGTAGTAAAATAAATCGCGGAAAAATAATTACTGACAAAAGTGAGAAGAGATAATTAAGGCGTATTACAAGAGTTGAGTATGGCAGAAAGCTATTTAATATAAAATATAATAAGAAACATGATTCTATCCAGTCTAATTTCTCACCTCTATTCTTTTTTTGTTGCACAAATGTAAAAGTTACAATCCAGTAAAATAAATAGAAGATTTGATTTACTAAACTTCTATTGTTATCTGCTATAAAAACTGATCCAGTATATTTTTCTCCAAAGAATGCATTCATATTAAGAACTTGATTAAAAATCAGCGATTTCAATTCTTCTGATAACAAGAAAAATGAGCATAAGCATACCCATAATAATATTTGATATACAGTCAGTCTTATTTTAATTACTTTAAAAATAAATAGGGGTAAGAATACAATAGCACTCTTGTGCAATCCAATGGCCAATAAAATAATCAAAAAAGCAAAAATAATCTTCTTATATTTGTAAAACAAAATTAATGCCAAAATGATTAATGATATTGAGCTAAACTGCCTAAATGTATTTAAACTAGAAAAATATGTGTATGATCCTAATAGAATTAATATTGATATATATTTATAAGGTGAATACTTTTGAATTAGAAAATAAACTGCAATCATAAATATTGCTGAATTAAGAAATAATAAGAACTGGTAATCTAAACCAATATTTCTAAGTAAGTTACTAATAGAGAAATATAACCAGCCAAGTTCTAACTGTTTCTCGATACCACTCTCATAAATCCCTTGATATAAATCATAATCTGTACCTATGTTATATCTAATACAAGCAATAATTAATAAGATAAAACACATTATTTTTGCATAAAATTTTTGACTAATTATTGTTTTATCATTTATACTAATAATTTCTTTATCTGTATAAATTCCAATTATTAATAAAAATAAAAATAATACAATATAAAAAAGCATTATATTTTCCTCTTTGCTCCAAATTAATTAAAATAAAAATTAATCAATTTCTAATTTTTTTAAAAACTAATATAAAATAAATATTAAGCGTACTAATTAAATTTTTACCTAAACCATCTAATCTTTCAATATATTTCTCTCCAAACCTATCCAAAAAATAACTCTCGTTATTTTTTATAAATAAATTTTCTTTCCAATCAGGAAACAAATTATATATTTCGTTTCTGGTGCTCTTCATTTTTCTGTAAAAACCAAAAATATTAAATCGGTAATATTTAATTTGTCTATACATGTTAGACCACATCAGTAATTTTAGATATTGATAACAAAGACCATCATAATTTTTATTATTTAATGAATCTGTTTTTTTATAATAATCTTTAATATTATCTAAAACATCATAAATATCATTAATCTTATTATTAACAGTATTTAAAATTGAGCCTTCCCGATTTCTTCGATAATAATATAAGGGTTTATTTATGTATTTGTAATTCTTTATTTGACTGATTACTTTATACGTTACTCCAACGTCCTCATATAATTTTCTTATAGGAAATTGTGTATTTTCAAACAATCTTTTATGGTAGATTTTATTCCATGCTGCTGGTTGAACAGTCCAAATTTCACTATCTTTTTCTATTCCTTTAATTATAGTGGTGCTTTCATCTGAATAGTAATCAAACCAGTCAAATATCACTAAATCTGGATCCTTTTCTACCTCATCTAGTGCAACTTCTAAAAAGTCCTCAGAAATTTTATCATCACTATCAATAAATGCTATGTATTCAAATCTAGCCTTTGTTAAGCCATAATTTCTAGCATCACCCAAGCCCCCATTGCTTTTTTCATAATAATGAAAGTTAGGAGTTTGCTCTGCAAATTTTCCTGCTAAAATACCCGAACCATCTGTTGAACCGTCATTTACTAATATAACTTCAAATTTATTTTCATCTACTAACTTACTGCTTGTTATTAAAGAATTTAAACAATCTTCCAAATAATTTTCTACATTATAAATTGGAATTATTACACTTATACCTGTCATAATTCAACCCCTGAATCATTTATTTATTATTAATACGCACCCTTCTTTAGGGCTACTGAATAAAAACTTAGGAATACTATCTTAAGATCAAAGAATAAAGATTTATTATATACATAATGTAATTCTAGATTTACTCTTTCCGGGTAACCTATATTACTTCTTCCACTAACCTGCCAAAAGCCAGTAACTCCAGGTTTTACGGATAAAAACAAGTCTTTTTTATCACCGTATTCATTTAATTCTTCGCTTATTACAGGTCTTGGGCCAACCAAACTCATATTTCCAATTAATATATTTATTAATTGGGGTAATTCATCAAGGCTAGTTTTTCTTAGGAATCTTCCAATTGATGTAATTCTAGGATCTTCATCAGGCTCAAGTTTGTAACTATTTTCTATATACTTTTCATACAATGCTTTATTTGCAATTAACTTTTCTTCTGCATTTACAACCATTGATCGGAATTTATAAATGTAAAATTCCACACCATCTTTTCCAACTCTCTTTTGTTTAAAGAAAACAGGTCCTTTTTGATCACCGAACATATATAAAATGGTAATTAGCAAAAAAAGCGGAGCTGTAATTATTAATCCAGCTATTGAAGCGCAGACATCAAATATCCTTTTTGTTACTAGGTAATTATTACTAACCTCTAATGGTTTTAACCTTTCAATATTATAAACCGACTCATTCATTTTTGGAGATGATGACATTCTATTACACCGCTTTCTTATTATTTAGGATTTAAAGAGTTTATCAAAAGACTCCCAAAAACTTTTTTCTTTTAATTTGATAAGGAATTTCTTTAATAATTATATTATTAGTAATCACATTTTCGGAATTTTCCGCAAATAAATAAACATAGTCGGTCCCAAAGTCTTTCTCTATTATATCGAAAGCTTCATTTAGTTTAAATGTACGATTAATAGTGTTATGTGCATCAGATGCTACAAAATGAGTAAGATTATGTTCTATTAATTGATAAGCAAATTTTTTTATAGATTTCCCAAAATATCCGACTACACTGGCAGCTGTTACTTGAGTAAGAGCTCCATTATTAACTAAATTGTATAAAATAGATGGATTTTCAAGTAACTCTTTATTTCTTTCTGGATGAACAATAATTGGAGTTAAACCCTCAGTTTGAATATCATATAGTAATCTTTCAGCATATCTTGGTACACTTGCTGTTGGAAATTCGATAAACAAAAAATTGGAATTGGTAAGTGTTAGGATTTCTCCTTTTTGGTAATCTTCTAGGATCTCCCCAAAAATTCGATTTTCCTGCCCTGGAAGAATTTCAAGTGGAATATTTTCTTTCCTTAATAACCTATTAAGTTTGTCTACATTTTTTAGTATATCAACTTTCTTATTTTCGTATTTATTATTTCGGTGATGAGGTGTAGCAATTATGGTCTTTATTCCTTCCTTTACTGCTTCCCTTGCCATTAATAAACTTTCTTCCGTAGTTACTGGACCATCATCTACACCCGGCAAAATATGACAATGAATATCAATCATAACTGTACACCCTTTTCCCCTCTAATTTCTTTAGCTCATATAATAGTATAAATATTACAATAAAACTCGAAATATTTTAACTTGTTCCATAATAATAATAACTACCTTTTTTATCTATCTTCTTATTATTTAAGACGACTCCCAAAAGACGCCCGTTAGTAGCTGTTAAAAGTTCTTTTGTTTTTAGTAAATTTTCCTTTTCTGTTTTACCACTACTAACTACTAAAACACTACCCTGGCATAAATTCCCTAATATTTGTGCATCAGTAACGGCAAGTACAGGTGGGGTATCAAAAATAATTAAATCAAATTCCTCTAAAGCTCGTTCCATAAAATATTGCATTGATTTAGAACCTAGCAATTCAGACGGATTTGGTGGGATTGGACCACTTGGTAATACAAACAAATTACTCTCATCTGTTTTATTGACAGCTTCCATTAATTCTGTTTGGTTTGTTAATATTGATGTTAGGCCCGTTGTATTTGTTAATTTAAAAGTATAATGAACAGTTGGTTTCCTCAAGTCAGCATCTACTAATAAAACTGTTTTCCCTTGCTGGGCAAAAACAATAGCAAGATTTGCAGTTGTAGTTGATTTCCCTTCACCTGGTCCTGAAGAAGTAATCATTATAGACCGGATTTCTTCATCCACACTAGAGTATAAAATATTTGTACGAATAGTACGATATTGCTCTGAGATAGGTGACTTGGGGTCAAATTTTGCCACTAGTTTTCTTTTACTATCTAACAGTCTTTTCTTTCCACTTGAACTTGTTGCCAATTAACTAGCACCTCTCATTCTTCCATTATTTTTTTCTCTTGTTTTAGCATCAAAATTTTCATCAATTGTTGTTATAGCACCAAGTACAGGTATTCCAAGCAATTTTTCAATATCCTGTTCGGTTTTCACAGTATTGTCTAAGTATTCAAGCAATAATGCTATAGCCACTCCGAGAAACAGGCCAATTACAGCAGCAATAGCTATATTTAACGGTGGATTTGGACTTATAGGCGACTTGTTTTCTTGATCATTTGCTAGTGGTAAAATTGTTACATTGTCTACATTCATTATCTCTTTTATTTCCTTCTCAAAAACTTCTGCAACCATATTAGCAATCTTTAATGCATTAACTGGATCTGTATCAATAACAGAAACAGTCATAATTTGAGAGTTTTGTGTACTTTCCACTGAGATATTATTGTTCAACTCCGAAACACTTATATCTAAGTTAAGTTCTTTTTTTACTTCATTAAGAATAGCTGCACTTTTTAATATCACACTATAAGTACTAATTAACTGAACATTCGTTTGAACTTCATTATAATTATAAACAGATTGATCTTCTTTAGATTGATTAACAAGAATTTGCGTTGACGATTTGTATTCAGGCGTTAATACAAAGTAGCTAATAACTCCACTTACAATCATTGCAATTAAAGTTACACTTATTATTAAAAGTATTCTTTTTCTTAACGTCTGAAATAATTCTTTAATACTAATAGTTTCTTCCATAGCTTCCTCCTATAAAAATATAAAAACATGAATTATTATACCATAATTAATTGCTAAATTTGTCGATTCTTGACATACTTTTAGTAGATTGCTTACATTTGCTCTTTTACTTTATCAAGGATTTTGTTATTTTAATAGTATTAATTTAAACTTGGGAAATTTTTCCCTAAAAATACAGGGATTTCCCTTTCATTTTCTTTTTTACATAATTAAAATATCCTAATTTTGTTTGGAGGTTATAATGAAAACTTTAATAGTCACCTTTCTTGCTTTAATACTTGCAGCTGTTCTTGTATTTGGTAATATTCATTGGAATTCCAAAAGTCCTGAACAAGCTTCTACTCCAGCTGTCACCAATTCAGTAAATAATACAGACCATGAGCCTGAAATAGACACGGATTTTTATTTGGAGCTTGCTGCTAAATGGCCAGAGAAAGCTAGGGAACAATTAAAAAACAAATTAAATAGCCATAAAACATTCAAAATTGTGTTGCTTGGCTCTAATTCAATCGGCAGTGATACTTTAGGTTTGAATGATAAGTTAAAAGAAGCTCTTTTTAAAAAATATGAAAAACATGTAGAGCTAGAAAGTATTGTTTATGAAAACACAACTACTGATTATGTACTTAATCATGAAAGTGAAAAGCTAGTTGATTTAAAACCTGATATGGTTATTTTTGAACCGTTTCTTTTAAATGATAATAATATCGTAGCAATCCCTGACACTATATCAAATATTTCCTCCATTATAGAAAAAACAACTGCGGCTCTGCCTGATGTTACATTTATTTTGCAACCGCCAAATCAAATATATGATGCAAATCTATATCCTATGCAAGTCGCTGCATTGCAAGAATATGCAGCTGATCAAAACCTTACATATTTAAATCATTGGGAAGTTTGGCCAGCAGGTAATGATATTACAGTAAACGATTATTTGAATGCTGATGCACGACCTAATGACTCTGGATTTAAGCTTTGGAGCGATTATCTCTCTGAGTATCTTATTTCTAAATAGCGAGCTTAAAGCTCGCTATTATCGACTTTTTTGTTCTATATAACGCACGTTTTGTTTTATAATAACATCATAAAAACCTTTCGTAAATAGAATTTTTGTAAATTTATTCTCAGTTTTTCTTCTATTTTATGTAAACGCTTCCTAGTTTCTTCTATTATATATACAACTATTTAAATGATGTTTATATAAACATATCACTATTTTTTTCTGAGCGCTGCTATGTTACACAAATATAACTTTATCCTCACTTTCTCGTTATACTCCCACATAAAATGTAATTCATTAATAAATTTTTTTATAAAAACCTTACATTTAGGTTTGTAGTCTGAAATACTTGGGTATTTAGTCATTATTATATTATTTTCTTAATCTATTCAAGAAATAAAAGAGGTGGTAAACAGGACTTTAATCATAAGAATAACCTTTCTTTAATGTCCTTTGAAGCGTTATCGATTAGGACGTTTTTTATACGATATATCTCAGTTTAAAAATTCTTAAAATCAAAAAATACAAATAAAAGTATCGTGAGGGGCAAAAATGGGAATTAGAAGAAAAGTGTTTATTGGGTTTGGTGCAATATTATTGTTTATTATAGGGTTTGCGGTAGTCGGTTACTGGGGGAATGATCGTGCCGATGATCAGATGACCAAATTGATTGATAAAGATTATAAGCTTGTTTCTTTAGCAAATACCCTTGAGGAAAATTTATCGCAACGTGTCATTATGGCTCGTGGTTATGTGTTATATGGTGATGAAAACTATAAAGCTCAGTTTGCTGAGAATGCAAAAGAATCTGCTGTTTTAATGGAGGAAATGGAAAATTTAATAGGAGATAATGCGGATTATGCAGATGCTGTGGCTAAAACGGAAAAATGGAATAATCTTATTACCGACCAAGTAATTCCTGCATATGAAGAGGGCGGTTTCGATGCGGCAATTCCGTTAATGGAACAATATTGCCAAGTTTGGTCGTCAGATGCAATGGATGCTTGGGACAAGATTAAGAATTCAGTAGATCAGCAACTAACGAATACTGGTGATAACATCATTTCTGAGAATCATGCCCAGAAGAATGTATTTATGGTTATGGCGGTCTTGACGGCTGTTATAGCGCTTGCTGTAGCAGCTTGGTTAATCTATACGGTTGTTAAACCAATTAAAGTAATTGAAGGAAGGCTTACACAAATCAGTGATAATGATTTATCTGGTGAACCACTTCATTTCAATAGCAGAGATGAGTTCCAGCAGCTGGCCATTGCTGTTAATACAATGGTCGCAAGCTTAGTTGGCATGATTGACCGCATTAAAACGACAGAAGGTAGATTATTAGATACTTCGAGTCAATTGCTCACAGCAAGACAGGATTTAGAGGCACAATCAAGGGGAATTTTAGAATCATTTGAACAAGTAACAACTGGTTCTTTACTTCAAAAGGATACTGCTAATGATATGGCAGCTACGATGGCTGAAGGGGCAAAAGGCATTGAACTTATTGCAAGCTCATCGTTATCTGTCGCTGATTATTCTATACGTGTGAATGACGCTGCTAATGAAGGCAATAAAGTTATCCAAAATACTTTGGATGAGTTAAAAGGTCTTAACACAACTGTCACTGAAACAGTATCTGTTATGGAAAACCTGGGAGAAAGAACGAACAGAATTGGCGCGATTTCGGAGGTTATCACTAATATTGCTGAGCAAACCAACCTGCTTGCTCTTAATGCGACAATTGAAGCAGCAAGAGCTGGTGAGCACGGTAAAGGGTTTGCTGTTGTTGCGACAGAGGTTAGAAAGCTGGCGGAGAACTCGAAGGAATCTGCAAAGGAAATTGCTGATTTGATTCAAGCAGTTAAACATGATACAGAAACTGCGGTCACTTCGACTCTTAAAAGTAAAAGTGAAATGGAAAGCAGCTTGTTCTCTGCTAATAATGCTGGACTAGCCTTTAAAAACATTCTTGCTTCCATTGAAAATATTGTTGCTCAAATTCAAGAAATATCCACTACTTCTGAAGAGCTATCTGCAAGTGTTGAGGAAATAACAGCCTCTTCTGAAGAATTAGCTGCAATCGCAAGTGAAAATGTGGACCATGTTAATGCTGTCGCTTCTGCTTCTGAAAGCCAAACTACAACTAATGAACAAGTCGGCAGATTGATTAATGAGCTTAATGAGATGTCAAAAGAGCTCAATGATACGATGGACAAATTTAAACTGTAATACACTCAAAATAGGAAGGCCGCTGATAAGCGGCTTTTTGCTATTTATCTCAAGTTCATTTACAGAAAAAAAAACAACATAATTAACAATAATTGAACGCGCTTACTTTTGATAATATAATAAATATAAATATCTTACTTAGAGGAAACGGAGATGCACTTTATGCAAAATGTTAAAGGGTTACCATATCAAGACGTAAAAATCAGCAACTTAAGCTCCTTCGATGGTTATCAAATAAATTTCCGCATTAATGATCATCTATATCAGTTTCTAGTGGGAAACAAAAAGAGGCCATTCCCTTTAAACGTTATGCATATTTTTAAAGAAAAGGATATTTGTATTTTTTGCAATAAGACAATTTATCCTTACCCTGCCGGACAGCAGATCTGCCTTGCATTCCAAAAGCAATTGCCTTCTTTGCTCAATCATTTTCAGACTAGTTATCCTAATGACTTTATTGCTTAAGGAGGGAGACTCCCCCTCCTATTTTTATTGCAGTTCTATCCACTTAGAAGATATATAGATACCCTCTCCCCCAACCTCCAAATTTTGTATTTTATTATGACTATCCACATTAAAACGGGAGATAATTTCAGATGTAGCTTTCATCGCATGACCTTGTTCAAATATTAGGCTTGTGCTGGCTGGATCTATTAATCTGTGTTTATGTAGATAGCCTGTCAATGCTCCACTAGCTGTGCCTGTTGCACTTTCTTCGTTAATATCATAGAGTGGTGCGAAATTACGGCAAAAGGCTGTTGCCTTTGTATTAGTATCTAATGTAAAGACGTGGTAGCCCACAACTTGATGCTTTGCACTTATTTCTTCAATTTTATAAAAGTCCGGCTGCAGGCTTTGCAGCACTTCATTATTTTTGATTGGAATCAGGATATCCTTTAGGCCTGTTGAGACAACTTCAATTGGCAGGTCATCCATAATATCTGTCTCTGAAATGTTAAGTGACAGGGCAATATCCTTTTTGTCCAACTGTTGGCTGAATTCAGGATTATTCTGTGTGAGAAATACCTTTTCTCCTTCCACTCTTACTGGTAGAATGCCAGCTTTTGTTTCAATTGTGAAGCTGCCTTTGTTTATGATATTTTTTTGTACCAAAAGGGCAAAGCTTGCGATTGTGGCATGACCGCATAAATCTACTTCTGCTGCTGGTGTGAAGTATCTAATTTTATAATCAGCTGCTGCGGAGCTTTGAATAAAAGCAGTTTCAGATAATCCCATTTCGGTAGCGATGTACTGCATATCACCGGCACTCAGTCCGTCTCCCGCTACTACAACTCCGGCAGGATTGCCTCCTGCTTTGTTTTTCGTAAAGGCATTTACTACAAATACTTGTATGTTCATCTTTTTATACCTCTCTTTAGTTATCTTTCCTGTATGCTCGTTAGCTTCTATTTTAGATTGTTTTTGATTTATTCACTACCTTGAAGACACCAATTTGTTATTTTGTTATTATTATCTTTAACCTTAAGGAGATAGGTGGTCGCGTTATTATATGACAAACCTAAAAAGGCATTCTTACACAATGACCTACTAGCATATGAAAGTGAAGAAAATGATAAACAGCTCATCTATCATTTCAAAAAAGGATATGTGACTGTTTTAGGGGAATATTCAAGATACTATGACAATGAAGTGGACAAAGCCTATATTATTAGATTGTCATTTCAGTTCAAAAGAGCATTTTACGAGTAGATTAAATTCTAAAAAAAGAAGGTGTAATACTTTGAAAATGCCAGAGGTATACCTAATTGGCGAGCTGAGGATGAAAAACTTTGAAATTTTTCGTCTTATGCAAACAAAGGAAGATGGCTGGAACTATGTTATTGGATTTCTACTTATTGAAGATTGCAATAGAAAAAGCAGGATTTCGGATTATCCTTTTTTAGAAGAGGTTTTTAAAGACACACCAGAAGAGTTTGATACATCTGAAAATATAATAAAGTTACAGGCAGTAATCACAGAACCAATGGCTGAAGAAGACATAGAGGTTTTAGAGCATATCAGTGTCAGCTTAGTAGAATTCAAGGAACAGACTGCTGTTACTTTTTCCGTTATTGTGAGGGAAGACCTAAATGAGTTAATCGGTCTGCTTGATGAAAATCCTTTTGCTGTTTATACAGAACTCCTGCTGTACACAGAAGCAAAGCCTACAGTTTCTCATTTTAAGAAGGAATCTCTAAGAAGACTTTTTCAGGAGTATTCCTCTTGAAAATTTAAAACCAAGGTATCTAACGGTGTGTGAGTTTAACATAAGATACCTTGGATAGGATTTAAGACCTATAAATGGTATTATATTACCATCTATACTTAAGGCATAGTGGTAATATAACCCAGTCTTTCAAAAAAAATAAAAAAAGCCCTTCTCTTAAAGTAGATGGGCATTAAACTTATTATGAGATCTTTCTCTTCTTTCCACATCGAACACACTTATCAGTATAATAACTGAATTTATGTCTACGTTTACATAGACAAATTATCGCTTTGAAAAACATGTTGACACTCCCCTTGATGATTATTCAATCGAGGTAGTCCAGCCATCATAGAATTCCTTAGACCTGTGACTTTGCGTCCCATCTTTTCAATATGGTTTGCCTTTGTCTGGATTGGAAAGATAATATGGATATATTAACACTATGAAGATATTATTACCATTAACAAGAGATTACAGTATTGTTAACTTTATAATAAGAACTAGTTAGTAGTTCATCGTGTGTTCAAAAAATAAAAAAACCTTAAAAGCACCATTGAACATCGGGCTTTTAAGGTTAGAAAAGAAAACTATGACATCAAAACAATAGATTTGGGTTGGGTACTATTGTTTTGCGGGAACTTACAGTTATGTATCATTAGTCTTTTATGTTAATAAATTTCTTAATTAATCTATTATTCTTTAGGTAATTCCTCAGAAAGCAAAGTAGCTAAAACTTTTTGCCCTTCGTAGGTTGGATGAATTTCTCCACTAATTACATAATCACTTTCTTTCCCATTAAATGTACTGAAGCTATCAATGTACATCACCGATTTATTTTTCATTGCTATATTCTCATAATGTTTATTTATTTTTTTAATAATTAAATCACCAAATTCATCTCCTGTTGTACCTGCAGGGATTGGGTTATATAAACCCACTATATATATTGGTGAATTAGTATTATTTCTAATCGTCTCAACTATGTTATCTAAGTTAATCATCGCTTGATTAGCGGCATCTTGTATTGCACTAATCTGCTTCACTGTAGGTAATGCTCCGTTTCCACTTCGTACTTTTTCTAAAAAATCATTAGCAGCCCCTAATAGGTCCACACTCCCAATATCAATGCAGATTAAGTCAGATTTTCTGATTTTTGATTGATAGATAGGATTGTCCAAATCATTCAATAAATTTCCAGTAGTTGCACCACGAGACGCCAAATTAACAATATGAAAATTTTCATATTGATTACCGATTATGTATGGAAACCCATACTTAGTTGGCATATGTTTTGGAGAATTAGTATCAGCATTCCATCCTAATGAAATGGAGTCTCCCAAAAAAATGAATGTCCTTTTATTATTTTCATTAAGCTCTTGAAAAGTGTAAAACCCATTTTCTAATGTTCTCTTAATAATTTCTATTCCTTCTTTTCTAGTTACATTGTTATATAGAGCATTTTGATCGAATAAGTCATTAAAACCACTCTGGTTAAGGAAATTGATGCTATCATTCCCCTTGTTCTTTTCCCCAAGAACCATATTTACTATTTCTGCAGCACGTAAATGGTTAATTTTTTTATTACTTTGTTTTACATCTAGAGATTTATATTTATATTCCTCTACTGCTTTCTGATAATATCCGGCTGCCCAATATTCTGAAGTATCTGTAACCGTGGGAGAAACACCATAAGCCTTTGAGAGTAACACAAAAAATTCAGCCTCTGTCATTTCTTTTTTAGGTTGATCAATATTTTCGTTCTCGATATATTGATTTATCCACTTAATCTTTTCTTCCAGCAATCTATCTTTATTAGCTCTTTCATCATTAATTGCTTCAATATTTATATTAATTGCTGTTACTTCTTTTGTTTTGTGTGATTGATATTTTATTCCAAGGCAGAGTACAGCCACAAATACTATGAATAATGTCAGTAGTATCCATAAAGTTTTATTTACTTTAATTCTCCCCATATATTGCTCCCTTATTCTATCTTATCTTGGAGATATTAACACACGGACATAATATATGTATAGTACATTTTAACTAATATATGATTCCTCTCAGCCTTTTAGTCCTAGCCCTCAATGGATAATATACATTCTAAGTGGTGGCTAAGTATTTTTCTCATAGTAATAAATTAGTTTTCCGGACATATCTTTTTTTTTATTTTTCTAATTCACTTGTAACTAAGAATCTTTCCAATACTATTTGGATACCGATACAGCGGAATATGTAACCACCATAAAATACAAAAAACCCTCTAATTTATAGAGGGGAAAAGTTGCTCTTTTTTCAAATTAAGCTAAAATCACTACAAAAGCTATTAACATTTACTTATTAAACACAAATCATTTATCTGTTTTCTAACAAATATTCACATCCATAGATACTAGTTAAATCGACAATTGAATTCATTTGAAGTTTTATTTTCACACACCTTATATCTTTAACTCTAGTAGAGATCATTTTTGTTTATTAATATATTCTCTAATAAGTTTCACATCACTTTCTCTCTTTTCATCAGGAGAAACTCCTAACTTTTTATACTTCCATATAATTAATCTCTCATAATGATTATAATTATTTTCTTCGGCTAATAATGTATAATCAAATTCAACATCAAACTTACCCGTAGAATATAACTCAAATGTTAAATTAGTCCAAGGTTCCTGCTTATTTCTTTTAAATTCTTCCCATAGATCTCTAAAAATACTGTCAAGAAGATTTAATTGACGATCAGTCTCGTCTTCATCAATCCCTTCCATATCTTCAATATCTAAACTGTATATCGGTTCCTGCTTATTTTTTGGATAGTAGAAAAAAACCGTCGAATCACTATATTCATCAACTTCAGAGTATACGATTACTTTTTCCCATGGTTCTGGAATAATAATGTTTAACTGCATAGCTACTTTTTGATAAATACTTTCCAAGTTCTCTGTATTCATTTACTTTCCTCCATATACATTTTTCAAACTGGCTATAATTTTTTCCCATCAATTCTATATTTTATGTTAAAGTAACGGGCCTTACAGAATTAATTTTCTTACACAATAAAACAACGCCGCTTTAACTTACCCATTGTTCTTCGCCACAAGCTTTGTCATTCTCATTGGTTTGTTAACTCCCTGTCATAACTACTCTCGCTATATAAAACGTCTTCTCTGTTTATCGTACATCTCACAAAATCCGAATATAAAATCAATACTCCAAGGCGGTTCTACCTTTATGAGCTATGAATTTCAATATAGCATCAGCATCATTCATGTTACCCAAAACATAATTGTCTAATAAAAAAAGCACTTGTTACCTAATCGGCAACATCAAGCGCTTTATGGTTTGCTATATATAATAAATCTTTCCTTCTTTAAACCCACGAGCAAATATAGCCATTTATTTTTTTCCAACTTACTTGTTAAATTAAATAGGATTATTCGGAAATTCACTATGATACTTATCAATTAATGCTTTATAATTGTCATCAGTTGGAATCTCACCTAAATATTTATTTTTCCATATAATCATTTCCTTATCAGCTTTTTGCCCCACATATTCGATACATATGGAAATTATATCTACTGCAAATCACTAAATATATATTCAAATTCCTTCATAGTATTTTTCTTTTCCTTTTTCTTTTTCTAGTGTGTTCCTACTATGAGAAGGTCTATTTTCTCTTTTAATTAATTGTAAATTACCATTTGCGTATTTAGCCATAAAAAAGCACCTGTTGTATTAACAACCAAGTGCCTTATAGTACGAAGAAGATGTATTAATCTAGTCTACATATTCAGCTGTACCTATAAAATTAAGTTCGTATTCATTATTGCTTACTGAATTTATAGCTTTACCATCGTTAGCATAATTGTAGTTGTAAATCAAAATAATGGTATTATACTTAGAAATTAATTTAACATTTATAAACTGTTTTATCAGCTGATCATCATATGAAAAATCTATTAGAAGCTTTTCTATATCATCTTCAGCATCTGGTATGCAATCCTTCTCTATTAAATCTCTATCATAATAGCCTAATTTAAATTCCTTTTCAAAAGTTGAAGGAATACTATCTCCATCTTCATCATATTTTACTTCAGTATACTTTTCTAGCTCATCAAAGTTTTGAAAGTTTCCTAACCACAAAGAAACATCATTTTTCATAATTTATTACCTCCTTAAGCCCTCTAGTAAATCCATAACACCATTCTTCATTCAGTTTTGCACCACTGATTCCTTCATCTCTAAAAACGTTTATCAAGTTCAAGTTGTTTTCATCACAATATGCTATAATATCCTCTTCTTGATATTTCAAACTATATCCATCTCTCGCTTGTCCTTGTGTTGAAACTCGTATATACCCAATAACGTTCAATTTCATCACCCTTCCGTTACGAAAATTACAATTTAGCGAATAGCGAGTATTATACGATTCTCTCCAAGAAAATAATAACCCTTTATATTTATTCTGTTTGGTTAATATCACCTTTTGAATTATCCATTGTTTATCGCTACGAGCATTGTCATCTCGTTAGTTTAAGTGCTTTGCAGTATCATAAGTATCCCTGCCATATAAAATGTCATCTCCCTCGTTTCTCGCACTTTTTCAATAGTTAAAGTATTACAACCGTACCCCATGATGGTATAGCCACCATGGGGTCTCTATTTCAAGCAGGTATAATTTATTGCGCTCAATTAACTATATTACACACAAAAAAGCACTTAATGCTTTAAATGCAATCAAGCGCTATAAAATATCATGCTATGTTATTCCTAATCAAGGAACTTTAAAAATTCTTCAAAATCATCTGCCACTTTAAATGTTATAGGTTCAAATTCACCTGATTCCTCATGAGACCACACGCATACAGATGGATTTTCTTTATTGTGCCTAAAATCTAAGCACACGAAGTCACCCGCAAATACACTAGCGATAGGCAATACCTCAGCTCCTACCAAATCTTCATTGTCGGTTAATCTCTCACCAATTTGAGAAAACACAACATCTATGTCATATATACCTTTGGTGTTATTTTCTATATCATCAAGAATACATAAAAACCTTTCTATTGCATAACCACGATTGTTGCATTCAAATGTCGCTTCTTCAACCTCTATTCCATTATACAACTTCACAAAATTCACAAAAGGCTCTGGTAATCTCAGCCGCCAAAACTTTTCATGTTTTTTAATCAGTTCTTCTGAAGGCAATGGCGTAACTATAGTATCATGTTTCATTTTCATTGTTTTCCCCCTTTCTTTAGACTATCCTATCTTGGTACATCTGCCCACATTCCGGTAGATCTACCGCCATTATGAATAGTAATATTGTGTATACCAAGAGGAATGCAGATATCCATTTCCATCAAACATATACAAATCAGTTTCATTTGCTAGTTTCATTGCTGCTTCAACTACTAATGGCAACTCACGATAAGCAAGGCTATTCAGAGTTAGATAATAGTTATATGACTGAATTTCTACTTATATCAAATATATCTATGTCTTTTTCTTCAAATAGGTCTTCTAAGGCATCTGTTCCTTATCTCTCAGCAAATAATAACTCTTTTGTAGAAATTGGTACTGCGAGTAACCACGTAACTTTCTTATCTATAAAGTCTAGGGAGATAAGTTTTTCCCATAAAAAAGGTGAAGTAAATAATATATGTTCCATCATGTATGATAGGCAACTTTGTATTTATTATATTGAAAGCACATGTAGATAATACATTCGGAAAGAGTTCAAACATGGTTGCACTAGCCCCCACAATTTCCACTCGCAAAGGTTTTTCATCAATTGAGTATCCAATTGAATAATCAGATAAACCAATTGTAGAATAAGAAGTAACACCCTCATAAGGTCTATCTATAGTCGATAAGATATCAACATTGCTCACATTATCTTCATCCCAATACTTTAAGACAATAGGTTTTCCCCCAAATGCTCTAAAGCTGTTCTTGCAATAATTTTGTTCGCTTTAGTAACTTTCATACTAAACCTCCTACAATCATAATTAATTATTAATCACCAAAATAATCATCTGTTAAATCTTCTCCCTTATGACTTCTATTTGAGGAAGGCAATTCTGGATAATAATGGCCCTGGATTATTATGTTCATCTATAAATTCTTTCCTTGATATACCTCGTTCTATTGCACTTTGTTGGTGTTTTCAATATTCATAACCTGGTTTGTGCCCCATATCCCACGGCTCATCTTTATTCATAAGTGTGTCAGTAAGTGGGTCTCTTACATTACCATCTGTATTTTTAGCTTTTTCCCAGACTTCATCTCTAACGCCTTTTCTATATCCAGAAGGTCTTTTATATTTTTTATCAAGATTACCTTTACCCTTAATCAATTCAACGGCTTGAAATCGCCCTTAAACTAACTAGGGGAAGAAACAAGAAGGCAAAGGAAGGTGGATATGCAGGAGGAAGGACAACTTTTGGTTACAGAAAGCAGGATACTGTAAAATGGCTGCTCGATGCTTTTAATATCACAGCAAGAAAATAACAACCCTTTGTGACTATTATTAATACATTTTGCCTTATCTTATTTCAATTTTAGTCATGCAGTTTATCCAGAAATTCTGTAAATGTTGCTGCAACGTAAAATACATTTTCTCTTGCACGCTCTTCAGCCTGTTCTTCTGTTAATCCTTCTTCTTCCATTAACATTTCTTTTTCAGCAGCGTTCTCATGTTCCCAAAAGACAACAATTGGATTATCTTCATGATTTTTATAATCAAAGCATATTAAATTTCCTGCTGGGTCAAAAGCAAAAGGTATTATTTTCTCTGGAAGAGTATCCTTGTAATCATTGAAGACTTCTACAATATGTTCATCATCTTCACTGTCATATGTTAATAATGTTCCGAAGACCTTTTCTTTTCCTTCGACTTGAAATATTTCAGGGCTAACATGTGCACCGTTGAAGTTCATAGCAACTTCTATATAATCTAAGGGAAATTTCACTCCTAATGTTTCTCCAACATTCTCCACTTCCTTTTTAGTCACTGGTTCGTCCCATGATCTCCATTTTACATTACTCATCTAATACCATCTCCCCATAATTTATTCCCACCTAAATGATTAACTTTATGCGTTTTAGATACTACAAGTTGCATCTTACCAAGCACTTGATGATGATTCCATTTCAAGCCTTTAATTCTAGCTTCCCCATTTTCAATATCCCTAAGTTGTTTTTGAAGGGAATAATTCTTTAGATAACCTTTCCTTGATTAATCGCTTCTTTTAATAACTTTATACATTCTTTAAATTGAGTATCATGGATTGTCAACATTAAATCAAACAGCTTTTTTAAGGGACGATTGTTTGTAGTCAATGGGGCTTACATAACCTAGTGTTCCATGGATTCGAAGCTTGTTATACCAGTTAACATAGTCACTGAATTCT
>NZ_RZTZ01000040.1 GCF_004005475.1 Niallia taxi
CTGCATTCGAAAAAAATTGTTGGCTATTCTTTTTCTCGTTTTATGACTTCGGAATTAGTGATCGAAGCACTTCAAAACGCCTGTTTTTCTCAAAAACCCCGAAAGGGCTTAATTCTTCATACCGATCTTGGCTCACAATATACCAGCAGTGAGTTTACTCAGCATGTCCAAAAATACGGAATCAGGCATTCTTTCAGTCAGAAAGGCTGTCCTTATGACAATGCCTGTATAGAGTCATTTCACGCCATATTAAAGAAAGAAGAAGTCTATCATACCCAGTACACAGACTACCGGGCAGCGAAGCTGGCCATGTTTCAGTTTATAGAGGGCTGGTACAACAGAAACAGAATTCACAGCAGCATCGGCTATCAAACACCTCAAGCTATGGAGGATCAGATTAGAAGAACCGCTTGATACTTAATTTTTTTGTGTCCAAATTATTGACTCAAATCCAATATTTTGAGATTTATCTGTGAATGGTTTTCATATCAATATAACCATTTTGTTTACTTATCTGATGGTTTTGCTTGACTAAAAAATAACTAAATAGGATCTATACCTATCATTAGAATAGAGTTATTCCATGGGATGTTCATCATCATCTTCCAATATGTGATTGAGAAGAACAAACAATGCATCTTGCGCATCAAACTATACTTCTATCAACAGAAACATGGGCAGCTACCTGATCCCATTCTTCTAGTGTTTTAATTTGTTCTAAAGCTGCTTTTACTACTTCATGTTGTCCTTTTCCTGCAAAAATCCCTACACGATTTTTGTCCCATTTATCACCATAAATATTTGATAAGTAGTCATAAAGATTCATTATTTGCCTCCTCTATAATTCTGAATTTTTCGTAATTTGATTAACATATTTAAACCTTAACATAGTCATATATATGTTCATAGTTGTTTCGAATAAAGTGAAGATAACAAATTTCACTAATAAATATCCTATGTAAAAACCAACTTTGCGAAGAATTACACTTAAACAATAGGGGGCTTTCCTTAAACAATAGGGAAGCTTTTTTCTTGTTTTCTTGTGTGGCTATAACGCAGGATAATTAAATAAAAATAGATAGCTCTCTATGATATATTGTTAATACAAATAATTAAATTATTGAATATCAAATACAGATATATATAATGAAATGCATAATTCATTTTATCAAAACGTAATGGATGTGTTTGTTAAACTAAAGCTAAACCATGATCAAAATTAGGTGGGATAATATTGTGATTAACTGGGAATGGTTAGAAGTTGATATATTAGAAAGGGAAGAGAAATGGGAGGAAGCAAAATTGCTTCTAATAAAGAGTTGGCGGCAAAATCCTCAAGACATAAAAGTTGCTATTCGACTTGGTTTCTTTGCCTGGAATATATTAGTAGAAGAAGGGCCTTTAGGGATTACAGATGAGGATGTAGATTTTGATGAGTTAGAGACTGTGTTAAAGGAAGTAACACATTTTGGAATGGCTAATTTTATCACAAATGAAGATTTTCTTTGGTGTTTTGGCTATATGACTTCTCTGTTCCCAGATCACTTCGGTGATTATGATTATTGGGAAGAGAAAGGTATATCGATGTTAAAACATGCGTACGAATTATTCCCAAATGAACCAGTATATAGTTATTCTTACTTTGCATCTTTCTCCAATACCCCCAAAAAAAGCCTTAAAGAAGTATGTTATAAGGTGCAAGCTGTTCTTGAAGAGAGATTTCAAGGAGAAGGTGGTGTACTATCCGAATATTTTAAAGGCGTGTGGCAAAATAGCCAAATTCATGAAAAAAGCGTAAAGCTATGGGAAGATTTTTAAGCAGAATAATAAAGAAAATTAAATGAGGCATAATGCTGTTAAAAGTGTCGTCGTTAACTATATGAATTTTTAGATCCTTTAAGGTAGGGGTCTATTTTTATTTAACATCCTTCCCAGCATTCTTATAATAAGTGAATTTTTCTTATGGAAGAAAAGTGGCAGCATTCCTGTAATAAAGGAAAGTTTGTGAAACAACGTACTTAAGCTATAGGGGGCGATAGATTAACAACAGGTTCATTACGTATGATTTGTTTATATGTTGCAACTCTTGTATTATTTCTTTATTTTATTTTCGTATGCGACGAGATACATCTAACAGGTTTCAAGTTGCCTTATTTCTGCAAAGCTACAACTGGCAGCAAGAACGTATGAAATTGACACCAATAGGGGAAAGTAAAACTATTTATCATAATGCAGTTATTCTACCGACAAGAAAAAAAGTACAAACAACGAATATATAAAATTATAAGTTTGCGTTAAATAACTATTTAACGAACATTTACAATAGACAGTAGAATGTGTGTTTGGTATAATGGTAATATAGACCAAAAGGAAAAACCGAGGATGCTATCCTCGGTTTCCCAAAACGTTCGTTTTAACACTGGTTTATCAAATTTCATTAGGCGAAGCCTGTGATAAGCTCAATGCTGTTAATTAAAATTTAACATAAACAAATATTTTATGCAAGCTTTTAAAATGATACGGAGGAATTTTAACAAATGGAACATAATGTAACTGTATTCTTTGATGAAAGTGGAAAAATAGATAAACATGTCTCCCTAATGTGTGGACTTTCCTTACCTACTGACTTTTATACTACAGGAAAAATAAATGCATTAAATGAAAAATTAAAGACTGATCCTAATTATAAATTACATTTTACTGATTTAGGTTCCAATGATTATAAAAATCACGAAGAAGCAGTTAGTGTTATATCAAATTACTATCGTTCCGTTAGAATTAATATAGTTTCTTTTATAAAAATACAACACATAAATGAAGAAAAAAGACGTTATAAAAATATTGTAGATAAAATGATTTATAGTAAGATTCCAGAACGTGTTCTTTATGGTTTATTAAGAGATTATGGTAGTTTTTCTGACATTAAAGCAAGACTATATATTGAGGATAGTGGCCTTTATAGAGATTTTCAATTAGATAAAAATATAAAGGAACAATTAAATACACATTCAATTTACCGCAATTCTCATTTCTGGGTGGAAAAAGCAAAGTTAAAAGCGAAAAATGAAGAAATTGGTATTGAAATTGTAGATACAATACTTGGAATGGTCCGAAATATTATTGAAAATAGACCAGTTACTTTTAAAGATGGTTTTCCAAAGGATAAGAACTTATGGAGAAAAAAGAAGTTCATCATGAATATGATAAACAAATACCCTAATTTCTATCAGTTATTAGTAAATATTAAATACTTTGAGTTGACTGGCCATAGTTCATTGGAGCAAAAAAATATAGCTACATATCTAGATCTATTTACTTCTAAATTTGAATTAGAGTTAGCCGCCCAAAAATAAAAAAGAACAAGTGTTCGTTAAAATTATATTTAGTGCAGACTTAATTAAATTAGAAATAAGGAGGTTGATTAGTCTTGCCCATTGAATCCAGGCAAAGAATTATACATGATGAACGTTTAGAAACCATGCTCCCTCAAATGCCGGATTATGTACAAGAGTATATGCGGTCTAAACGAAGAGCAAAATATTCTCCCTCTTCTCTATTAGGATATGTACATGAATATTTAAAGTTTTTTAACTGGCTCCTTTCAGAGGGTGTGGCTGATTATAAAGATATAAAATCGATTCCCTATTCTGTTTTAGAGACACTTTCAAAAGAAACTGTTGAACTATATAGAGAGCACATAGAAAACGAAGATATTAGAACAGAAAAGGAAAAAACCAAGTCTCCCCCTGCCCCAGTTCGTCGCAGGAGCAAAGATGCAGTAGATCGCAATATAAACGCATTAAAATCCCTCTTCAGCTACTTAACCACAGAGACGGAAAATGAAGATGGAGAATGTTATTTTTATCGAAATGTCTTTAGTAAAATTAAGCAACGTAAAGAACAAGAAACTGCCAGTCGTCGAGCTGCTAAGATAAGTTCAAAGGTGATTAAATCGAATGAAATTAGTGACTTTATTCAATACTTGAAATTTGATTATGAAAAAGTCCTAGAAGCTACGAGTGCTAAGATGTACAAAGCTTACTTAAAGCAAAAAGAAAGAGATGTAGCAATGATCTCCCTTCTCTTAGGAAGCGGAATACGGGTATCAGAGCTTGCTAGTTTAACTCTACAAGATATTAATTTTCATACAAGAGAAATAGATATCATCCGTAAAGGTAATAAGGAAGATACGGTGCTTGTTCTACAAGCTGCACTTGAGGAGTTAAAAGCCTATCTGAGAGTCCGACAAGAAAGGTTTAACACAAAGGAATCAGATATTTATGTATTTGTGAGTAAATACAAAGGCATGGTGCAACCTCTCTCCGTTAGGTCTATACAGACCCTAGTTAGTAAATATACGAAGGAATTTTATGACCAGAATGAATTTAGTACCGGTAAAGGTTTAAGTCCTCATAAGATGAGGCATTCCTTTGCGAATGATTGGATTCTTCAAGGTGGAGATATTATTACACTTAGAGACCAATTGGGACACAGCAGCATTGAAACAACTTCAAAGTATACAAACCTCTCAAGGGATGAAGGTAAAAAGATTATTGAGAAGATGGAAGAAAATCGAAATAAATAACCTCTTCTCTCTTTCCAAGTATATTTTTAAACAGTAATTTAAAGATCGGAGAAATATAATGAGCCAAATATCATTCGATGAATTGTTCCAGGAAGAAAAAAAGCAGGAAAACACAATAAGCGATATTCCCTCTCCCCTACAAAATGATATTTTAGAGTTAATTCGTAAAGGGGAAACAAGTGCTTTATCCATATGTGAGCATCTTATTAAACTAGGAAAATACTCTAATGAACGATTTTCTACAAACAAACCGAAAGCCTATGGAAAGGTTTGCTTAGTCTTAGACAAAATGACCAGAAACGGTCTATTGGTTTTTGTTGAAGACATTGATAAAAAGGATAGAATCTACAAACTGAATAGTTAACATAGGAGGTAGTTTTGTTTTTATGTCAAATATATTCAAATTTATAGAGGTTACTATGAACGATGGAGAGAAAGGATTTCTTTTGAAAAACTCTTCGGATTTAAATTTAGTCAATCGTAATGAAGCATTAGGGTATATAGAAAAGTTAACGGCAGCCTATAACAACCCTTCTGTTGATCAGTTTATTGAGTCTCAAAATAAAAGGATTAATACTGAATTGGATATCGAGTTTACAATGGATCTACGTTTTTAGACTGGGTTTATAACGATGAAAAGAATCAATATATTATTAATCACCCATCATTTAAAATGAAGAAATTCAGGAAAAATCTTAAACAAAATTGGTCCTTTCACTGTGCTTCATGTAATAAAAAGGTTTCAAGTAGTACTGACGATGGTTACTATTTAGTCCGAGCAGCTTCACAAGATAGCATAACCGAAAAGGCCTGTTCTTCTGCATGCTGCTCCGTTATTTGGAGAGATCAAGTACGTGATTGGATTAATGAAAAAGGATACCAGGATCATGTAAAGATAAAAAGTGATCCTCTGGAAGCGGAGGAATAAGTAAGGGATTTAAAATTGATCCGAATTATGTAAACATAACTCCAGAACTGGCAGAACACTTTCGTCACGTCAATTTGGGAAAGTTATTACAAGTATAGCAATTGTAAAAGATTTAAGGCTTGTTTATGGTAATAACAACTTCTTAGAAGAAATGGATGAAATGGAAGAGGTATTGGTGACTGACGATTATCATACATATATTCTAAAAATTGAGGAAGTAGGACCCGTTCATTAATAGAAAAGAGGATTTTTTTATGCCAGTAAAACCGTTTAGTGTACAACGTTTTATACTTTATATAGCTTGTATTGGCTTCGGCGCAGTAGCTTTGTATGGTAATTCGATATACAATCCGACTTATAACAACAGCTTATTGATAGTTTTAGTCAGTTTTTATTTTTTCTTTTCCGCTGCAAACTCATTTACCACTCTAATAGGGATTAATAAAAAAGTGAATACTTTAGAAGAAAACATAAGAGATAATGAAATTAGAGAATTAATAAAAGAAGATGTACATAAGATGGTTCAAGACGTTAAACCGAAGCTTAGCAACACAGTATCAAATCAAGAAACAGAGGTAGAAAAATTTCATAAAGAATATATAAATGCTGAGTCATCTTGGAAAGAAAAATCTTTACGAGATCGTAGTCCATTTGAAAACTACCATAGTACTTTATATCAATTAAGAAAGAATAAAAAATATATTACCTTTATTAATATTTTCTTTAACCTGGTTTTAGGTTTTTCATTAATAAACTCATTAAATTCATTTATATATTTTATAGTAGTTGCGCTCTTCTCCATCTTTTATCTGCCGATATTGCTAAGAAGAAAAAGGTTACGAAAGGTTGAAACGACTTTATATCAAGAGATTACTCCGATCGAGTTAAAAGAATTTGATGACATGATAAACAAAGGATATTAATGAAAAGTCCAACTAAATAGTGGTCTTACCCCTGTCAAGTAGACAGCCATAAAAAAGACTATGCAGCCAGTGTGACTCGGTATTCAACCGGAGCACACTGGTTGAGTCGTTTTTGGAATCTTTTATAGTTATATTCGTACATATAA
>NZ_RZTZ01000041.1 GCF_004005475.1 Niallia taxi
GCTTGTGCAAATAAACTTTTACACTGGATATATGCACTGTTGAAAAACAAATCTACTTTCCAAGATATAGCGTAATTAAAAAGGAAAACCAATGTGACCAAAACTTTCCAAATAGTGAAATTGGAAGGTTATTTGGTATGCATAAATTTAGTATAACATGAAAGATTTAAAGATTTTATTGAAAGATATTGACAAACTATTAGCTGGTTTAGTTTAAGTATATTTCCTCACAAACTTGTCTCTTTATCACTTAACTTACGAAAGGCTGCAATAAATATTTGAAACAGAGTAACCATTTCATCATCTAAAAGAGTTGGTAGTGTTCTCACAATAACCAAAGCTGACGTTTTTAGTTTCAATCAAGTTGCTTAGAAAATAATCATAGTAACTTAAAAACCGCCAGATTTACTGAAATCAGTTTATATAGTTTTTAAGTAATGTTTCAAATTTCCACATATTCCAAGATGACATGTGCTGTTTCATTTGGGTGACTTAGTGGAAAATGATGCCCATATGGAAGCCTCTTGACTTCCCCCAGATTGATAGGGATCTGGTAAGCCTTATCCTGATCACCCCAAATAATTTCAAAATTACTTTTTGCACTACCGTTCATCTCTTTTTCTTCCTTACTCGATGACCATTCATCCAATAAAACGGTCGAATTTAAAATTCTAGGGGAGGTAAAGCTATGTTTAACTTTTGCAATATAGTGAACAGGAATTTGCTCAGCGATGGCGAACAATCCTGTTTCCAAGCAATATTTTTCTAACCGACTAATACTTGCTGTCTTTAAAGCCCACTTTTTTATAAGCATTGGAACTTCAGTCGTAACCTTCTTCATCACAGGCGGTTGAAGTAGTGTGATAGAATCCTCTGGACGAAAATAATTATCTTTGTGTGCAGCTATTAACACAAGTGCACCAAATGAATGACCAATAAAGTGAGCACCTTCCACAACCTGCGACAATAAATATTTAACTGTTTGAAGCAAAGCAGTCATCATAGATTTTTCCTTTTGAAAAGGTGAACGTCCTAAACCAGGCAAATCAACAATCCACACAGGTCGACCTGTTTTTTCATGTAACTGAATCCCTAGTGGAAATAAATCTTCTCCATCACTTAATAATCCATGGAACAAGATAAATGGCTTTCCTTCTCCGCTTGTTTGATAAACAACAACATTACCGATAAGTACTCTATTAAATCTGGAATCTAATTGCTGATGGGGATACGTTATTCGATAATCTATATCTGCGATTACAGCTGGTAAAAAGTTCTTTACACTTGTCGTCCGGAACCAATCTGGTCCCATTACTTCTTTCACCTTGGCATTTGAGAAGTCTTTATTCGTTAAGAAGTTTAAACTATCTGCTGGAATTCCAGTTATTTTACTTCCGCCGCTATTCAGTAATAATTTCATAATCTGTATTGGAATAGCCTTAGTAGGTGCCTTTACATTCAAACTTTCCGCCATGATACGAAGTAATTCAGATACATTTAGATCCATTTGACGGTCTGGGACGAGTGTATATGTATGGCTCTTCGGCTGCTTTTGATTTAAAATTCGGACAATAAATTTTGCTAATGCATCATTTGCAATCAGTGGAAGTCGATAATTCCCCCCACCAGGAACAACAGGCATAAGACCTTTACGCATACTTTTTACCAGCAACCCTAATCCATCCACCTGTTCTGTACTCCCAGTCTGACTAGGACCAACAACTGTAGGGGGATTAATTACCGAAATAGGATAACCTACTTTTTTTGCCTGTTGCCGCATATAGAGATCAGCTAAAAATTTTGTACGTTCGTAATGATTTTTTATTTCTAATTCGTATGCATTTTGAAATACATTAATATCTATATCGCTGTTGTCATCATTAAATGGACTCATGTACCCTACTACATGGATAAAATGTTCTAAACCTTTTGTTACATGTATGCTTTCAGCAATTTCACTCACATATTTTGCACCGTTTAAAAACGCTGACGTCGCTTGTTTTTCAGAGATACTAATATCCATAGGTCCACCTGCATGAATGATTACATCACTTTTCTTTACTTGTTGCAGGTCCTCTTCTTGTAATCCTAACCCTTCCTTAGTTAAATCACCTTCTACAAATTGCAATAGATTTCTGTGTAGGTACCCGCTTTCTTCAAACAACTTGATTGCTTTACTTTTAGACCTTACCAACAGGAAAATCTCGACCTGCTCAGTTGCTATTTGTTGCAATAATTGCTTACCAATAAAACCAGTTCCACCTATTAATAAAATTCTTTTCACCATTCACCCTCCATTTTAGTACTAATCAGTCCTAATATTTTGTAAAAAAAATTGCCTCTTTAATGAAGCAATTTCATAAATTGTTGAGCTGTTTTTGTAATGATTGTTGCATCCTTTTGCGTTTCTGCAATAAATAACGCGCCTTCCAAATTGGTAATAAATAATGAGGCTATTTCTTCCGGCTGGATTGCCTTTCGAAATTCCCCTCTTTCGACTCCTTGAGCAATAAGCAAACTGACCTTTGATTGCAATTCGGCAAAAAACAAGCCAATTCTTTCTTTCAGTTGGGTAGCTTGTGCCGGGCTTTGAATTGCCAGTGTAATAAATGGACAACTTCCTTTAAACTCCCTCACTTGCACACCTTGTGCTAATTGCATTAAAAACATGGTCACTCTTTGCTCGACCGAAAGTTGTTGCTGGTTTATCACCTCTTCTATTGCAAAATGGTACTTAGCAATCCAATAATCAACCACAGCTTCTAATAATTCTTCTTTGTTCGAGAAATGATAATACACATTTGACTTGGACACTTTACTGACTCGGACCAATTCATCCATGCTTGTGTATGCAAATCCCTTTTCTAAAAATAAAATCGCTGCTACTTCAATGACATGCTTTCGATTCATTAATTTATTCTTCATCATATTTAGTACTATATAGTACTAATAGATATTTTTCAAGGAAAATCGGTGAAGGTAGGAAATAATTTATAGCCCACCCAAAAAAACTAATCATTAATAGCTGCTGAAACGATTATTGAACAAATCCCTTATATAAATACAAACATTGTAAATACAGATAAGATTTTACTAGTTCAAAATGCAGAATCGGCTATCAAAATGGTGGCTGATGGTATTGAGATTAATTCTGAATATATCTTGGATACCTTAGCAAAAGTATACTCAAAACTTCCTATCACCCTTCCATATCATTTGATATTTAGATTTTTGCAAACGATCTAGACAATTTAACACCTGTTATACTAGAATTTGTTCGTTTAATAAAGGAAAATTCATAGGTTGCTACTGTTAACAAGTAGTATTAAGAATGTTTGATTTCCGCTAGTAAGTTTTTCTAAAGGAATGTAACACTAAAATTAAATGCAAGTTTCTACACACTGAAAAAAATAAAAAAAGCATTGTCTCTTGACAGTGCTTTTTATTTACATATGCAAACTCTTTTATTCTTCTTTCACTATACTGCCACGATTGTGATAAAAGAAATAGGGAATACCTAACAGTTTTATACTTTTTCTAATATTTTTTCATCTTTCATTAATTCTTAGCAAAATAAAACACAACTACCAAAGGTAACTGTGTTTTATTAAAGTTAATTACTCTTCTCTATAGTGTCTTTCAACAACTATTACTTAAATATAAAAACTTATTGGTAGTCTGCCGTTACTGTAGTTTCCTTCCATTCTTCAATAGCATTAAGTAGATTTGTAAATTTATGAGTAGCTACTTGATAAGCCATTTTACCTAACAATAATCGAAGTGGTGGATTAGGTGATTCAACAATAGTAATGATAGCTTCTGCTGCCTTTTTTGGATTACCTGCCTCATTTCCGCTACCAGATTCAGCTACTTGTATCATTTTACCTACCGTATCTGCATAGAGTTGAGATTCTGTTTTTACAGAGGATCGGCCAGCCCAATCAGTTCGAAAACCACTGGGCTCAACTAATGAGACTTTAATATTAAAGGGTGCAAGCTCTTGAGCAAGACTTTCCGAAATACCCTCTACAGCATATTTTGTAGCATGATAGTATCCAAGAGCAGGAAATGATGCTAGACCTCCAATAGAAGAAAAGTTAATGATATGGCCAGAATGTTGACTTCTCATTAATGGGAGAACTTCGTTGGTCATATTCATCAATCCCCAGAAGTTAATTTCAAACATTTTACGTGTCTCATCTTCTAAACTTTCCTCAACAGAACTAAAATAACCTATACCTGCATTATTCACTAATACATCGATGCTTCCAAAAGCTTCCACACTTTTCTCCAATGCAACTTTTACTTGATTTTTGTCTGTTACGTCTAAAGGTAATACTAATACGTTTTTCTCGTTCATATCCTTTAATTCACTAAGTGTTTCAGGGTTTCTTGCTGTTACAACTACCTTATAACCTGAGTTTATAACACTTTTTGCGATTTCTCTACCAAATCCTGTTGAACAACCAGTAATTAACCAAACTTTATCTTTTATACTCATACTATTCACTCCTTTAAATTATATAATAGTAGCATACAACTTGAAGTGAACTTTAAGTCAACAATTAAATTTTAAATGAGAAAGTCTTTTGGATTTTTGCCACGAACCATCACATCATATATAGCCATTTTTCTATTTATCTTTTCAAGGTGCTTTAATGTCTGATCCATCTTCTTTTCAACAGATTCTTTGTGGGTAAGAAGGATACTTCTTCTTACTTCTAACGTTTTATCTCCTTGTTTTACAAGATCTACATAGCGTTTTATTTCTTCCATCGACATTCCGGTATCCCTTAATGCAATGACTAGTTGTAACCATTCTAATTCTTCTTCAGTATATTTTCTTCTTCCTCCATTATCTCTATGTATTTTAGGAAGTATTCCTTCTTTTTCATAATATCTTAAAGTAGATGAAGGCAGTCCATACATACTTTCTACCTCTTTAATAGAATACATAATAAATCTCCTTTGAAGTTAAAGTCTACTTTAAGATTATACTTTAAACGTATGTATATGTCTTCTGTCTTCTGTCTTCTGTCTTCTTATTCCACTAGTCGAGTAGAAGAGAGCCTTTCTACCTTACGGTAAATTGTACTCTCCCCCCTCACAGAACCGTGCTTGCGCAATTAACGCACACGGCTCCTCCTAATTATCTTTTACAGAATATAGCTAATCTCTTTTCTTAATTCATAAATGTTTACTTTAATTCTTGGAGTTGGAAGTGGAAACTTCTTTAGAAAGAGTCTAAATTTATCCCAGGTAAAGGATTTCCTCTGACTTCTTCTATTTAGCCATTTATATAGTAGTTCTTCAATCTTCTCTTTAAATCCGTTCACAGTTTGCGTATTGTCTGTAATGCAGTAATAGTTGTAATAACCTATAAGTGACCTTTTAAATCTATCCATAATTAAATGAATAGATTT
>NZ_RZTZ01000042.1 GCF_004005475.1 Niallia taxi
CCGATAAAGAGTAAGATTAGCTCATTGCTAAACTCTAGCTTTTGTTACTTGTTTTGTTTCTATAACGAAAGTTATAAAAACGATTATTGTTGACGTTTGTTTGTTCAGTTTTCAAAGAGCAATTTAATGTTGCTGTTAGGAGCAACTTTTATATAATAACACAGCATTTCACCGTGGTCAACTTCTACGAACAAACTTTTTAAAAAAAAGAAAGAATGTTTTTTTCGAATTAGCGACATCTACTAATATACCATTCGCATTCGTGGAAGTCAACTTCTTTTTAGAGGTTTCTACTAGTTGAAATGTTTTTCTATTCTACATAATAAACTCTCTTACAGCAATAGATAGTTCAACGTTAATAATTCCGATAAAAAAGAACAAGAACCAATATGGTTTTTGTTCTTTTAATTTAATATCATTTTTCCCCTGCGATCATTTAGTTCCTGCATTATTGCTTCTTTCTTTGAATTCCATAAATCTAAAGCATCATCTTCATTCATGTATTTACTAAAAGTTTTTAAAGCTTCCGGTTTCATCATCCAGTCTGTTAAAAATTCTACTCTTTTGATTTTACGTTTTGGTATATGACTGTTAACAAAATCTTGAATGGCATCATCTGAAGGATTTATCTCAATAATGTTTTTATCTATCTCATTCTTTAATTTGTACGTGATAAACCCTATTGGATTTTCTATTTTATGATCATCTCTAATTGACTCCATCACTCGAATTACATTTCTTTTCCCATAATTCAACCAACTTTGTATAGTTTTATTCGGAACTTTAACTCCTAAATCACTCGCCAAACTTTTAATATCTTTAATATCGTCTTTAGAAACAACAAAAAGATCATTTTCAAGTTCTTCTGTATCTAACACTGCATTTTGACTGGAATGAGATATCGGAATAGGTAAAGGTTGAATAATAGAATCTTTGGTTTTTATAAAGAATTTAATTTCTTTAACTGCCCTTCCTTGTTTTATCTCTTGAAATTCAAATGTGATATCTGATTTTTTATTTATCTGTTTTTGAGAAGGGAGTATTACACGCTGTTTAAAGTTTCCGTAAGCAGGATATATACTTGTTGCGCCCAACTTATGTCTTAGGTCCTCCATAGTGAGGGTTCTTTCTTGTAGACGTTCATATTGCTTAAGCAGTTCATATATCCTTATAGAATAATGCCCCTTTAGTTTACTTACGTTTTTTAAATGATACGATGTAAATTCCTTTTTCAACTCTAATAAATAAGGGGTAAGAAACTTATGTAGTGTAAGCTCGATTGTCCCCTTTTTATAGTTATAATCAGCTTGGGATAACCATTGAACTTGTACTAATCTTTCTTCGAATCTTATTTCATAAATTTTAGCTAACATATTCCTCGTAATTTCTTCTAGTTCCTTATACCTTGTATTACTGTTTCCGCCAATCAATTTTATGAAATCTTTGATTGTGAAAGTGTAAGATTGGAATTCCTTATCATTTGGTTGAACTAAACTAATAAGGGTTAAGATGATTTTTTGTTCTATCTCGTTTAATTTATATGCTGCTTCAATAAGCTGATTTGATTTCGTAATTAAGTTGTCTGCACTTATCTTGGATCCCATATTAAAACTCCTTTTTATTGATCATTCTAAAATATAACAAAAAACACAAATGAGAGTCTACTTGTGTTATATTTCAGAAAATTTAAAACACACACTCGATAAACGGAGTTTTTATTTTTTAAAAATATTCTTAATTAACAAAATAATAAAAAAACAAGTTTTTACAAATCTCTCTTGTTTTGATTGTTTTATCAATTATTTGTTTTAATTGTTTTAATTGTTTTAATTGTTTTAGGAGGTAAAAAACCCTTGTGTATCAAGGGTTTGAGGGACCTAACTATAACAAAAACTGAGTGAACTATAACAAAAACTGAGTGAACTATAACAAAAACTGAGTGAACTATAACACCTAATTTTTAGGTGTTATAGTTCACTTTTTTAGAGGATTTTCAATTAATTTCCTAGAAAGTATAAAAAAAGAAAGAAAAGAAGAAAGGAAGAAAGGAAGAAAGGAAGAAAAGAACGTTGGAAGAAGGAGGGATCATTTTTGGCGATTACAATTACTATGGGGATACAAAAAGGTGGTTGTGGAAAATCAACTACTGCAGGCATACTATCATATTTACTAAGTAGAGATGGTTATAAGGTGTTGGCAATCGATCTGGATTCTCAAGGGAACTTAACAGAACTATTATCTAATCAACCTTCCAATGAATTCATTGGAAAATCAGTACTAGAAGCTATGCAGAAACAAGATGTAAAAAAGTATATTCTACCTATAGAGAAAAATTTAGATTTGTTGCCTGCTACAAATTTTTTAGCTACATTCCCCAGGTGGATATATACCGGAAAGACTTATAAAGGCGATACAATTCCTTTTAAAGGAACTCCTAGTTTAATTCTAGATAAAAGTTTAGATGGAATCAGAAATGAGTATGATTTCATTATTATTGATACGCCACCTTCTTTATCAGAACAAACAACTAATGCCCTATGTGCTAGTGAGTATGTAGTGGTATTATTCGAGTGCTCTAACTGGTGCTATTCAGCAATACCTAACTTTATGGAGTCTGTCACAAGTGCTAAAAATCATGGTAATAGAAATACTGAAGTAATAGGGATTCTAAGAACATTGAATGACTTAAGAAGAAGTGATGCTAAGGCCTTTAATGAAATGATCACAGAGGATTACCCTGATGAAGTTTTTAAAACGGTTATTACTAGAAGAGCTCCTATTGGTCGTTTAGCCTTATATGGGTTTAATAAAAACTCAGAATTAAAGCAGGCTTTACTTCAATATGAAGAATTTTATAAGGAGTTGATTAAACGTGTCCAAAGTAAACGACATAAAAAATATGAAACGTCTTCAGAAACAGATTACTCCTTCCCAGGCTCTCGCTGAAGAGATTAGTGAGGAAAAAGCTTCTACACTACAATTGATAAGAAAACGAGTCTCATTCGATTTACGAACAGACTTACATAAAGAGTTAAAAATGCAATCTTTATTACAGGAAAAAAACATCTATATATTAATTGAAGAAGCATTAGAGGACTATTTAAATAATATCGGTAAATAATTTGATGCATCCAAACTTGGGTACGTAAAATTATTTTTAATAGTAGTTAACATAATGCGTCTTATCCAAAGCAACCAACAAAACAAAAGACGGAATCCGGCCATATTCGGGCATATTCTGTCTTTTTCCCTTCGGGAAATAATCAAAAATGAAGACCATAATTCAAAAACACTATCTCTTTATTTCTTCTATTTCCTCCTGGATCCTATTCCATTATCTATTTGACATTCCAAACATTTTTGAAGCATGGACAATGCTTATAATGCTGTATGGAGTATCTATATGTCTATTTTCTTTGCTTATCTATCCTTTTAAAAAAAGAGCATAAGGAAACCTGATATCACCTTCTGATAAAAGGTGATGAATAGTCGGTGCCTATTAGGTTTCAAGGAGTTTAAATTGATATCACTTTTTGGCTCGGGAGATATAGTGTAGATATACCGTAATATCTCTAGAGATATAGTTGTATTCCAAAATTTTCATTGAATTTTTCCTGTCTTTGCACAAACAACGCTAAAAGATTTTTTTCTTTTAGCGTTGTTTCGAGTTGTGATATGGATACATTAGAACGATATATTTGCGCTTTATTGTCCAATTCTTTTCATCTTTTTTAAAAAGAAATATCTAATATCAGTTTTAAAATATAAAAAACGAATAGAATTTCCATTGTCGAACGTCTTTAGGCTTTTATATTCGATCTATAATACTGTCCTTTTTCTAAAAACGAACTTAACTAAGGGAAGTACCTAAAATCAGCTAAAATAGCCCCTGAAACGTTCTAAATCTGAATTCACTTTAAGCTTCCCCATCGGTTGATGTTAACTTTAAAAAGACAATTAAATACTAAACAACCTATCCTAGTGTATCGTTAATAAAAGTTTTTTGTATTGCTTCTTCTAGTTCGAATTGTTCCATCCTGGATTTTGCATATCTTTTAGTAACATTTATATCTTTATGTCCAGCAAGTTTCGAGACAACTTCTAAGCCTATTCCTTTATCTATAAGCTTTTGACAAAAAGTATGTCTTAATTTATGCGGATGAACATTATACTTTTTCAACATATATTGAATCGATCTTTCTGTTAATCGTTCATTAGATTTTGAAGTAAATAAAGCATCCTCACTATAAAAAGAGTCACAGTATTTAAGAAGATATTTCTTAGCTTCTTCCGATAATGGAATATACCTTTCTTCACCAGTTAACCCATTTCTAACGGTTAATTGCCTTTTTCTAATATCAATATTCGACTTATTTAGAGAACATAATTCCGAAACTCTAATACCTGTATGAAGTAATAAGTAAACAATAGCTATATTTCTTTCGTGACCATCATTTTTCACTTCTTGAAGTAATTGATTGTATTCATAAGGAGTTAGTATTTCCAATTCTCCCTTTTTTTCTATAGGCATAACTTTAATATCTAAAGTTATTTCTGGACGTTTCAAGAACTTAGCAAACGTTCTAATAGAGCCAAGTATTTTATCGATAGTTATTGGACTTTTGCGCTGTTGCTCTAAAAAAGAGAGATAATCTTGAACATCTTTTTGAGATATATTCTCTAAATAAGTAGGATATTTGTAGAGCCAGTCTTGAAATTTTTTCATTTCACGTTGATAAGTAGTGACTGTATTAACAGATTTCCCTTCTGTTTCAAGCCAGTCTGCAAATTGACTAATAACATTAGATTTTTGCACTTTATCACCCCTAAATCCAGACTTGGTACTTACTTAATATCTTAATTCATAAGAGGAAAGAAGTAAACTTCCACGATAAAATCAAAAAAAAGGATAGTAGTCTAATGACTACTATCCTTTTCGGTGCCTGGCGACGTCCTACTCTCACAGGGGGAGAGCCCCCAACTACCATCGGCGCTGAGAAGCTTAACTTCCGTGTTCGGTATGGGAACGGGTGTGACCTTCTCGCTATCGCCACCAGACTATTAT
>NZ_RZTZ01000043.1 GCF_004005475.1 Niallia taxi
TCGTTACTTCTGATACGCCATATTCGCTGCTTAATTCTTTAACCGGGCTGCCGGAATGATACAAATCCACAATCGTTTTCTTAAAATCATCGTTATATTTTTTGCCTGCAGGTTTACGTTCCAATTCTGACACATCCTCTCAAAATAATTGTAAGGACTTAATTAAATTGTGTCCATGAAACTATACTAACTCCAGAAGATAGTGTAAGCCTACAAAAACAGCATTTGTTAAAGTACATCCAAACAAATAACCTGAATATCGTAAAACCAAATGTCTATCAAATTAATGACTATTACACCATCCAACACGCCCTTTTATATGACTTGGATAAATTTGAAATAACAAAAGTAGATTACCTACTATATTACTCCAAAGAAGTAATGGAAGACTTTGTTTATATCTATCCAGATTATTGGTTTTTATTAAAAAACCACTTCAATTTTGTGATTTCTTTAAAGAGCCTAAATACATTTGGGGATAACTCTTCTTCATTAATTAGTTAATAAAAACAGCTAGATTGTTGTATTTTTATCCCTATATCTAATTATCTTTAAATAATATCCTGGTAATCATTAAGCGTTAAGGATTAAATAGATTGTATTGCTTATCAATAAAGACCTTAATAGATCAACTGCCCTCTTAATTTTAATTTGCCCCCTAGAAAAAGGTTGCCACTAAGGCAACCTTGGTAATAATTTGTATTTTATGAACTCATTCTTGAATTATGATGCATGATTTATCAGGTGGAATGAAGAAGCAAAGTTTTAGACAAATTATAGAATGACAAATGAGTATTATTTTTTTGTATAAACAAAAGTATAAAATCCGTCAGCTTCTCCGGTTTTTAACTTAATAGCAGACGGTCGTTTCAGTTTTGATAATGTTCAGTATCCCTAATAACCTCAAGCTGAGCACGATTTTGGATTAATTCTGGGATTTGATTTTCATTTATTTGTTCTAAGATTGACATTAGTCTTTCCGCAATAAGCCTATTAGCTTGTGTTGTTTGATAGAAACCTTCTAAAAATTGTTCTACCAGGCTCTCATCAACGTTTTCAATAGGAGCAGGTAAATATTCTTGACCTTCATTTTGGAATGCCATCCAATTTGTATAAGAAACAGCATCAACAATGCAGCCAAATGCTAGTTCTTTTAACTCTTCTGTTTCATCTTGCATTAGCATAAATAGACCAGTTTCCTCTGTTCCATCATCTAACAAATTGTAAATATCGTCAGCTGAATGTTCTTTGTTTTGGAGCCATCCCCAGCAGGTTTTCAAGGCATTCTTTACTGCCTCAAAATTTGGAGAGGTTGATAACTCATCAACGACTGTCTCACTTAACCCCAATAAAAAAAGAACTTGTTTATCCGCATTTAATTTTTCAAATTTTTTTAACATATTACCCTCCATCTACTCAACGAACTTACCATTTTTAAGTTCGAATTCTTGCTTACCTGACACACGAACACCTTCTTTTAGCTGTGTCGTCACAACAATTCTTAAGTTCGGATACTTGTCTGTAAACTGTTTGAAAATACCAGCAGCTTTCTTTGGATTAGTTATTCCTTGTGTACAAATTGAACATACACCTGTTGGATTAGATTGATGCATGTAAATGGTTCCTTTTACATCACTAGGATCTATTCCCAACTCTTTAATAGCTGCATCAAATTCCGCAATAACGCCTTCTTCTGCGTGTTTTAAAAATTGAATATGTCTTGGGTTGGATTGACTGTATGGTGCTTGTATATCCCGGTCAGGGTAAATATCATCCAAGTCTTTCAAACCAGCTTCCCTTCGAACTTTAATTGAGCCTCCTTTAAATACTTTATCTTCTAAACCTGGTATGTCAACTGTCTTTCCAACCGCTATAGTATGGGTTTCAGGAACTTTCCAATCTTTTCGAATACCATCCAAATCAGTATCTTTCAAAACAGTTTCTACTTTAGCTTTACTTACCTTATTGCTGCGTCCTGATAACATACTTAATAGCTCTTCTTTTTCGCTATTCACTGAATTTGAGTTTAAAGACTTCGATTCACGAAGCATATTACCATTACCATCTGCCATTTTTAACTGTGGACCATAATTATTTAATTGATTACTCAAATTATCTAACCATGCTTGGGTTACATCTTTCCCTTGTTTCCCTAACTGTACAGAAGAATGAACAGCCTGCTGTCCTAATCTGTTAGCTTCCCTAGCCACACTTGGTACAAATGGTAAACCAGCAAAAATCCCCTGTGCAAGACTGGCTTTTCTTTGCTCATCTGTTAATTCGTTGCCCAACATATCTTTTCCAGTTAGATATTCAGACAAACCATTTGCAGAAATTAGGCCATAAATACCCATCTCTGTTTTTTCCAATGTAGAAAAGGAACGAACATTCTTATAGGCACTCATCGCATGATCAGCAGCACTAATTCCCTTCGTAGCGGAGTAAATGCCTTTACCACCCTTAACAGCTCTTCCTGCCCAACCTACAACAGGAATAAATCCAGCTAGTGCCATAGCTCCTGCAGTTACTCTTTGAGTAGTAGAAAGCTTTTCTCCTGTTACAGGATCTACTCCCTCAGTTGCCCTTTTATAATCATAATACCCACTAAATTCTCCTGCAAATGTTTTGGTTCCTTCCCAAAAATCTTCATACCAAGGACGATTTTCTATTTCTCTGGCTTCATTTTCATCTTTCTTAAACGTTAGATAATTTGCAGTAACTTCTTCTGCTTTTGACTTTACTTGGTAAGCTTCACTAGCATGAAAAGCTTCAGCATTAAAGTTAATAGGAGTGATACTGTTACCCTGTTTAGTAGCTTCTAATAAAGCACTAAATAATTGAATTACATAACCTTCTTCTCCCTCAGAAGAATTATATTCTTCCTTTAGCTCTTGATCTATTTCATCTATCGCATCAAGTGTTTTGGTTCTTTTTTTATGTATTTCCTCCATTTTCTCATCGAACGAGGAGCGGGAGAAGGAATCTAATGATACTAGATCTTCTATCTCTCTAAAGATATTGTCTAAATCCTTCTTTTGCTCTGTAATCATTTCATCCGCTATTCTTTCCTTCTGGGCAAGGTCATTTTCTAAAAAGTCTGTTTCGGCCCTTGTGTTGCCTCCTAAATCTTTATCTTGGAGCTTACCTGTAACCCCTTCAAAAAAAGCAATTTGCCTGTCTATGAGTCGCTGCCAAGCTTCTACTACCTCAATTTGGCCCTGGTAAAAATCTTTTATTGCTTTAGCACCTTTTCCTTCAAAGTCGTCTAAATCAACTATTTCATTAAATGCTTTTCTTAATTGATTAAATTGTTCTCGTAGATTTTTATAATGTGTTGCTCTAGCTTCCGTAGAATCTTGCAAACTAGTAGAGTCTATAACTTTCATACTATCTCCTCTCCTATTAAGGATTAGAAAAACCATCATTTCTAATTTTACCACTAAAATGGAAATGCCCCATCGAACTAATTACTCAAAATAAAAAAGACACTTTAACATAGTTTAAATGTCTTGAATGAAGAATTTGTTTGTACTTTACCGGTTGGTTGCCCATAAAGTTGATTAGACAGATATGATGATATGGGTTACTTTAAAAAGGTAGAGCAATTCTATAAAAATAGAAACAATTCTGGGTAGCAAAAAATTTTAGAGGTAGTGAAAATGCAATTAAAGTTTATCAAGTCTCAACAAATTCCTTCGGATCGTATACGACAAGTGGAAAACAAAAACTTATTTCAAACCTAGCAATGGTAGGTCTTATTGGAACACACAAGAAATATCAATAAATATAGAGGTGTAAGCTTATTATGAAGAATTTTGACTTGCATACATGTCCATGTTGTGGTTATAAAACATTAGAGGATCGTCGTGAATGGTCAACATGTCAAGTATGTATATGGAACGATGATGAAATTCAAGCTGATAAACCAGATTTTAAAGGTGGACCAAATAAGGGAGTATCGTTAAGAGAAGCTCAAAAAAACTTTAAAGAAATTGGCGTGTGTTCAATATATATGCTGGAAAGAAAAAAAACATCTGCTTCATTGAGGTATAAGAAGGATAGTAATTTTAAACCCTTAGAGCAATATTAATTACTAAGAAGAACATTGCAGAAAAAAACCTTACTTTTAGTAAGGTTTTTTATATGTCTTTATGTAAGTAATGGATTTGAGTCAATAATTTGGACACAAATCCACTCCTAATACTTTGCGTTCTATATTAGATAACTCTCGGATACTATTTTGATGTATTATAGTTCGGTTAATTTCTAATGGTAAATGTAATATACTGAATTCCATATGCTCCTCCTGGCCTTTAAGATAATAATAAAATATATTACTGTAGGAACTAACATTTATTTTTTCTACTTATTTCACGTAAAATGATTAAAAGACAACTAAAAAACGTCCATAAACTTCTTTATCGACAAGTATGTTAATAAATATTTAACTAGTTAATTTACATTTCCTAATTATAACAATAAATAGTTCATTAATACTATGAAATCGTATATTAATAAAAATTTAATTAGTATACTCCAATTTATTTAATGGAGTATTGAACGAATTAACAAAAACTAGTATTAAAAGTTATAATTGTTCCATGATAAGTAAATAAAATTTATACCTTACATTTACCACTTTTAGATAGACGGAAGATCTAAGGTATAAAAGTAACTCTCATCCTAATATATTCGTAATTTACAAATGATTAAAAGTAAATTGAAGACAGATATACAGACAATAAAAAAAGAGAATGACCAAAAATTGGTACATTCTCTTAATGAAAATTTAAATTAGATAAATATAAGTGTTTAATAGTAATTTAATTTTAATTCTTTCAAATTTATTTTCCAGAGTGGAGTTAGTATAGTTTCATGGACACAATTTAATTAAGTCCTTACAATTATTTTGAGAGGATGTGTCCGAATTGGAACGTAAACCTGCAGGCAAAAAATATAACGATGATTTTAAGAAAACGATTGT
>NZ_RZTZ01000044.1 GCF_004005475.1 Niallia taxi
TTCTTTAATCATAAAAAATTCCCCTCTTGTCTTCACGAACCATAGCTCCTCTCAACAAACTATGGTTCTATTTTAGATGGGGAATTTTATTCCGGCTATATTGAGGATTTTAACATCGGCTTTAACAATGAAGGTGAAATGATGGTAATAGTTGAATAGCCAGACTTTGCATAAATCAATTCATTTTCAATTACGGATTCCGGTATACCTCTAAAAAATCATCCTCTAGATAGCGCACCCGACATTTTTCTATCTCTGAATCCCTAAGGCTAAGTGAAACAAATTGCGCTCCATTTTTGTAAGCTTCTTTGGAGATTTCACGGACTAAAGGTAAATGTTCCGAAGAAAAATTTATCTTAATTAAATCTCCCTTTTCAACTGTTACTCCAACGTTCACAATCACCTTTGCATAGTTATTTAAATACATAAGTGGTCACTACTCCTTTAGTTAAAGTGCAAACCTCTTTGTCATATTAGCACCAGAGCAAGGAAAAACATTAATACTTGATTTAATCTAGTTAACAAAACCGAAGAAAGCATTGATTTTGATGAATATTCAGATGAATGGTCAAATTATCTATTACTATGGGCAAAGTTTTCTGCAGAAAACAGATACAAAATCGTAATGGAAAGATTAGTTACTCAGAAGAATATCAGAATGAAGATACGGAAGATATAGGAATGTATTTGGGTTACATAAAAAGTACTTTTGATAATTTATGACAGAAAATATAATTGCTCCGATAGATACTTCGGCATTGTAAAACAAAACCCAAATTGGGGAAGCTTAAATCAATAAATATTAGTCAAATGGGACTTTGTAAATAAATACACTTAAGCTATAGGGGTGCTTATACATAAAGGGTCAATGCCTTGTTTCTTATATCATTACTATAAAATGAGGAGGTTAACGGAAGAAGGGAAAGCCATTAATTTTAAAAAAAGGATTGTTTAAAGACAGATTATGCGGAAAGGCAGAAACCCTGAAAAAACATCGACAATTGCATACATATTATCTTCTTCAACTATGTATTTTCACATACCAGGGTTTTCCTTAATTACTCGTAAGATTATGTAATGGCCTGGCAAAGTACACTTGTTAAATTTAAAAAACACCCTACTCCTAAGAATAGGGTTATTATAACTTGCTTTTTTATATGTGTATTTTCTAGACCTGAAAAAGGTATAGTTATTTTAGGAATCTAGATTTTTTTCCATAACTTCTTCTATTTCCTCAGAATATTTAGCATCTATCTGATCAGAAATATCCTCATGATCAGCAATTGTATGTTCTTCAATTTTTAATCCGGCATCCTCAATTTGCTGTTCTAAACTAATTGCATCTTCTGTATCCTTTGTAACTTGGAATATACCATTGTTCATATTAATAATACTATATTCACCATAAGAGTTTTTTTTCAGATACAACATATACTCTTGTTGCTCTTGCATTTCTATATAACTTTCTCTTGTTATTTTTTGTTCACCTTCATCAGTTTGAATTACTGATAAAGGTTCAATAACTTCTATTTTATCATTTTCAATTATATTTTCTTCATTAGGTTTTTTAATGACCTGACTGATATTAATAGGAGTACGAGTATAAAAATCCTCTATGGCTTTATCAGTTGTATCTGTCTCCATATATTTAACAATATGTTCTCTATCTTTAAAAGCTACATCCGTATTGGCAATCACAATTAAATCAGCATTTTTATATAAGCTACTTTCTTGCTCATACTCTATAAAATTTGAGTCAATATTGATTGTACTAAGTGTTGTTTTTTCAGGTTGTTCTTTAACATCTGCTCGATTATTATTAGCACAACCAGAGGCTAAAATTAAGCTCATTATTACAGTGCTATATAATATTATTAAATTCTTCATAAGACCCTCCAATTATATTAATTTCCCCATTTTTTCGTAACTTCACCTTTATCATATGAAGTTAGTGAGGAAGGTAACTTTCTCCACCCTTGTGGCATAACAGAATTGTAAGCTTTTGATGCATGAGCCATCTTAATTGAGTGCCCAATTTCATGTGCCGCATTCATACTAATATGAGAGCTGTCATAATTTGATAGATTTTTCATTTGGTTGGCATAAATTTTCACCAATACATAGGACCAACTTGCACTTGTAGAAACCTCAATTCCTGAACTATTTACAGGAATTATTTCACCGAGTAATCCTGCTACTGATGTATTAGCTACCAAATATTGATCCATTCCTTTTTTATAACTAGTACTTTTAGTGATATTTACAGCGGAATGGCTATTCCAATATGCTCTCCCTGCATCAAAATTACTAGTATAACCGTATTTAGATACTGAACTATCGTAATATACTACAGGCTTTGCATTCTTTGTACGAGATCCCCCAAAGTAATTTGCAGAAGCAGAGGTAGTAAAAGTAAATAATAATAGACCTGCGATAATGAATTTTACAAATCCACTTTTTTCAATTCTTAACATTGAGAAGCCCATTTTAACCCTCCTATAAATTGAATCATAAATTTTATCTATAGATTTTTCTCTATATATCCTTAGTCTCTCCCTCCAATGCTGAACTCTATAATTTTGTTTACTTTTTATTACATTAAAACTATATATTTACAATAATATCAATTAAAGTAAAAAAATCAATTCCCTTTGTCAAAAAATGTATTATTTTAAATAGAATAAAAACCCTTAATTCTATAAAACAATTAAGGGTTACTTAATTTATTTGAAATTGATTTAAGTAATTCTATAAACTCACGAGCATCATCTTCTGGAACAGTATAAATGCCGTGGGTATCATCGCTATCCATTAAGGTACTCTTTTCACCATTTTCTCCTACCCATACTTTAAGTATTTGTTTATCTTCCTTTTCATAATAAACATGAATATAATAATCAGGGTTATCCATGTTTGCTACACTACTTTCCTTTTGGCTGTTAGAAACGAAGGTTGTTAAAACTTCGAGTGATTGTTTATCATTTAAATTAACTTCACTTGCTCCTTCATTTTGTGAGATACTAAACTTTATAATTTCTCCGTTAAGTTTAAGTTTTTTGTTATCTTTTTTCTCCTGGCTAGAATTAGTATTAACCCCGTTAGACTCACCATTATTAGTTCCACAACCTAAGAGCAAAGAAGAAATAAGTGCAAAACACCCTATAAATAGAAAAAAATTCCTCATAATACAATAGCCTCCAATTATCTATTTGTAAATTAGACGCTAATAAAAATATAAGGTTACACAATTACAGAAAATAAATGCGTCCAAAATTTATTTAATGATTTAAAACAAGATCTTTTCCAGAGGAACAATAAGGGGGAATTCTCATTAATTATGGAAGTTAATCTATAAGACCTTTTGGTTTTAATCCATGTAGCATTGCTATAATGAAGTACAAAGACAAGTTGTTTATAAAGGGTTACAATTAGTTTTACAGGCTTCTATTGCAAAAACCACAAATACTCGTAGGATGTTTCTGGTGAGAATATTCTTATCATATGTTTAAATTTGAACTATTCCTCCGGATTAAATCTCCCTTTACTTTAATTAAAAAATTCCAAACCATTATTTTCTATATTTCTTCCATTTAAGGTAATTATAAATGACCTGTATCAAGAAAATAATTAAGAAGGAAATTGTTAAAATTAAGTTTTCATTCTTATTCAGACCTGCAAATCTGTATATTGCAACAAGTGAGATAACCAATACTGGAAAAGTCCAAAGAGTGCGAATCAACTTCCTTCTATAACTCAATTTATAGTAAAAAAATACAGATCCTTTATCTTCCTTTTCTTTATTCTTGAAAACTACCGACAAAATTGAAGAAACAATAATTACAATTAGAACTACAGTGATAGCTTCATATGATATTGACAAAATTATCCTCCTAAGTCTACTTCGTTAGATTAATACTACGAACAAAAATGGCTAAAGATTCTTATAACACTAAACTGCCATGAATTGCGTCTTAAGTATAGTTTTTGATTTATTAACTATTTCCAGTCCTTTTGGTTTTTCTATCATAAGCCATGAATAGAGCCCCTATAACTAAGAGAATGATACTTCCAGTAATATTTACAATATTAGTAGCTGTAAGTAGTAAAGTGATTGCCATTATAATTTGACCTATCCGTGCTAATAATCCTTGTTTCTTTTTCTCCATATATAACCATTACCTTTCAAATTTAAAGTAAATATGATTCCCTTGTTAGTTAGAAGAAAGAGCCACATTCCTATGTCTATAATTGGTTTGCGTTTTTTACCTTCAATTTGTTTCATAATTTTCTATTTTCCCAACTAGTTATTTAGAACTGAACTTAGAGTATTAAAAACACCATTTGTGAACAGTTTCACTTAAACTATTCTCCCTCAATAAACAAACACTTATCTCTTAAATACGCAGTTTTTCTCCATATTGCTATCTAACTTGTTTAACTTTATAGATTTGGTTAGTGTGAAAAGATCATAAATAAGCATCTTATAAAGAAAAT
>NZ_RZTZ01000045.1 GCF_004005475.1 Niallia taxi
ATAGAGTAACTGAAGGCAGACCCGGGGAACTGAAACATCTAAGTACCCGGAGGAAGAGAAAGCAAACGCGATTCCCTTAGTAGCGGCGAGCGAAACGGGATTAGCCCAAACCAAGAGGCTTGCCTCTTGGGGTTGTAGGACACTCTACATGGAGTTACAAAGGAACGGGGTAGATGAATAGGTCTGGAAAGGCCAGTCATAGAAGGTAAAAACCCTGTAGTCGAAACTTCGTTCCCTCCTGAGTGGATCCTGAGTACGGCGGGACACGAGAAATCCCGTCGGAAGCAGGGAGGACCATCTCCCAAGGCTAAATACTCCCTAGTGACCGATAGTGAACCAGTACCGTGAGGGAAAGGTGAAAAGCACCCCGGAAGGGGAGTGAAATAGATCCTGAAACCGTGTGCCTACAAGTAGTTAGAGCCCATTAATGGGTGATAGCGTGCCTTTTGTAGAATGAACCGGCGAGTTACGATTACATGCAAGGTTAAGTTGAAGAGACGGAGCCGCAGCGAAAGCGAGTCTGAATAGGGCGATAGAGTATGTGGTCGTAGACCCGAAACCAGGTGATCTACCCATGTCCAGGGTGAAGTCCAGGTAACACTGGATGGAGGCCCGAACCCACGCACGTTGAAAAGTGCGGGGATGAGGTGTGGGTAGCGGAGAAATTCCAATCGAACTTGGAGATAGCTGGTTCTCTCCGAAATAGCTTTAGGGCTAGCCTCAAGGTAAGAGTATTGGAGGTAGAGCACTGTTTGGACTAGGGGCCCCCATCGGGTTACCGAATTCAGACAAACTCCGAATGCCAAATACTTATCCTTGGGAGTCAGACTGCGAGTGATAAGATCCGTAGTCAAGAGGGAAACAGCCCAGACCACCAGCTAAGGTCCCAAAGTATACGTTAAGTGGAAAAGGATGTGGAGTTGCTTAGACAACCAGGATGTTGGCTTAGAAGCAGCCACCATTTAAAGAGTGCGTAATAGCTCACTGGTCGAGTGACTCTGCGCCGAAAATGTACCGGGGCTAAACGTATCACCGAAGCTGTGGATTGACATCTATGATGTCAGTGGTAGGAGAGCGTTCTAAGGGCGTTGAAGCTAGACCGTAAGGACTGGTGGAGCGCTTAGAAGTGAGAATGCCGGTATGAGTAGCGAAAGATGAGTGAGAATCTCATCCACCGAATGCCTAAGGTTTCCTGAGGAAGGCTCGTCCACTCAGGGTTAGTCGGGACCTAAGCCGAGGCTGAAGAGCGTAGGCGATGGACAACAGGTTGATATTCCTGTACCACCTTATGAATCGTTTGAGCGATGGGGGGACGCAGGAGGATAGGGTAAGCGTGCTGTTGGATTAGCACGTCCAAGCAGTTAGGCTGGTAATGAGGCAAATCCCATTACCGTGAAGGCGGAGCTGTGACGGCGAGGGAAATATAGTACCGAAGTTCCTGATTCCACACTGCCAAGAAAAGCCTCTAGCGAGATTCAAGGTGCCCGTACCGCAAACCGACACAGGTAGGCGAGGAGAGAATCCTAAGGTGAGCGAGAGAACTCTCGTTAAGGAACTCGGCAAAATGACCCCGTAACTTCGGGAGAAGGGGTGCTCTTTTGGGTGCAAGCCCGAGAGAGCCGCAGTGAATAGGCCCAGGCGACTGTTTAGCAAAAACACAGGTCTCTGCGAAGCCGTAAGGCGAAGTATAGGGGCTGACACCTGCCCGGTGCTGGAAGGTTAAGAGGAGGGGTTAGCGTTCGCGCGAAGCTCTGAATTGAAGCCCCAGTAAACGGCGGCCGTAACTATAACGGTCCTAAGGTAGCGAAATTCCTTGTCGGGTAAGTTCCGACCCGCACGAAAGGTGTAACGATCTGGGCACTGTCTCAACGAGAGACTCGGTGAAATTATAGTACCTGTGAAGATGCAGGTTACCCGCGACAGGACGGAAAGACCCCGTGGAGCTTTACTGTAGCCTGATATTGAATTTTGGTACAGCTTGTACAGGATAGGTAGGAGCCTTGGAAGCCGGAGCGCCAGCTTCGGTGGAGGCATTGGTGGGATACTACCCTGGCTGTATTGACATTCTAACCCGCACCCCTTATCGGGGTGGGAGACAGTGTCAGGTGGGCAGTTTGACTGGGGCGGTCGCCTCCTAAAAAGTAACGGAGGCGCCCAAAGGTTCCCTCAGAATGGTTGGAAATCATTCGTAGAGTGTAAAGGCACAAGGGAGCTTGACTGCGAGACCTACAAGTCGAGCAGGGACGAAAGTCGGGCTTAGTGATCCGGTGGTTCCGCATGGAAGGGCCATCGCTCAACGGATAAAAGCTACCCCGGGGATAACAGGCTTATCTCCCCCAAGAGTCCACATCGACGGGGAGGTTTGGCACCTCGATGTCGGCTCATCGCATCCTGGGGCTGTAGTCGGTCCCAAGGGTTGGGCTGTTCGCCCATTAAAGCGGTACGCGAGCTGGGTTCAGAACGTCGTGAGACAGTTCGGTCCCTATCCGTCGTGGGCGTAGGAAATTTGAGAGGAGCTGTCCTTAGTACGAGAGGACCGGGATGGACGCACCGCTGGTGTACCAGTTGTCTTGCCAAAGGCATAGCTGGGTAGCTATGTGCGGAAGGGATAAGTGCTGAAAGCATCTAAGCATGAAGCCCCCCTCGAGATGAGATTTCCCATAGCGTAAGCTAGTAAGATCCCTGAAAGATGATCAGGTTGATAGGTTTGAGGTGGAAGCGTGGTGACACGTGGAGCTGACAAATACTAATAGATCGAGGACTTAACTAAAA
>NZ_RZTZ01000046.1 GCF_004005475.1 Niallia taxi
AGAGGTTTTATCCTTCTTGCCTTTAACAAAGGATAAAATGTTGCTTTCTGCACGCAGGTAAGGCATCAGCCCTCTCGGTTTACTAACGTTTATGGAGCTCAATCCCTTCAACCATATGGCTTTCGGCCCGCTACCTCACTGTCTACGCTTAAAGATTAAAGTTACCTTTAATCCTCCAAGACTCGCTACGAGCGAATGGCTAATTCTTACTCGGCGGGAATCCCACCCGCTATATGATACGACCTAGGCTCGGCCGCACACCTGCCATGTTAGTGCCATAAGCTAGTTCTTCATTTATTACAGGAATGCTGCCCCGTTAAAGCCAGAAGTAACATATATTAAGAAAAAGACTTACTTCTAATGCTATCTATTAGTAAGGAGAAAATCGAATGGCAATTTATTTTTTATTTTCCTAATTTCTAATACATTGGAAATGATAAGGTCTAAGAGGGAGTAGTGATTGATTCCTTGTTGTATTGTGGTTTGTGATAAAGAAATAGCCTTTATTTGGATCTACCTACAAAGGCTGTTTCTTATCTCGTTTGCTTACAAACTTAAAAAAATGTCTTCTTTATTAATTCAAGCAGTCTAAGAAATATTTTAAGCTACTACATATTTTTCTTGAAACTCCTTAGACTGTTTTTCATATCTTTAGCAATTCAAAAATGTCTTTTATTTCCAATAAATCTTTATTTTTTGCCTTCCATTAGGGCATCCTACCCGGTAAACTCCCAAAAAATATCTATGTCTAATTTCTTCAACATTTAACTATTTTTTTAATTATGTATATCATTACTAATTAGTATGTTATATTCAATCTAGGGCAAAGGTCTCCCAAGAACTTCCCTAGCCATCTTCTTTACTTTTAGAAGGTGGTTTTTACATGACAAACATACAAGCTTTATATACCCCCTATTAAGAATTTTATTTAATCTCTCCTAATTTAAGTCAGCCACTATTTACTTAAAAAATGCACTAGAAAAACTAATGGATATTGAGTCTTTAATGCCTATTGGCCATAAATTTCCAAGGCCTCTAGGTATTAAACATCCCATTATCAGCTCAATGACATTGGTCACTTCAGCAGAGTTTGTTGATAAGGTAGCTCTAAATTCCCTAGAAGTGTGTTAGCCTCATACTCCTTTTTGAATTTGCCCTTTTACTTTTAGATTCTGATATTTGAATAAGTTTTTTTATAATATGGTTGGATAAATAGGTATGTACGGACCAATGGATGTCCACATCTCTTACGGGGGTCTACCCTCCCAAGTCTCACAGAGTCTACGCTCCTGCATTCCTTTGTTCAACCTTTCCCTAAGGTGGATGTCGGTCATGCTGCCCTACAGGATCTAAGTCCTTACGTTAGTTGCGTTTCCAACTAATCCCATGCTGATTTTGTCCATTCATCTTTTCAAATCTATTTGTTAATACTTAGTTTAATAGTGATTAAGCTGCTATTGGTTCTTAGATAAATGCATGCATATGGGGAATGTCCTTCAACATCTTCTCCTCTTGAAACACAAACTGTTTCTTCCCAATAGAGCAGAGTATACGGATGAGCTTATTACACAAAGCAATTAAAGACTGCATCTTTTTCAACGGATTATCAGGTCTCGTTGTGTAATAATGATGTAGGGCTTTAAAGGCTTTATTCTTGGCTACTAGAATCATAGATGCCCGAAACAGTAGTGCCCTTAATTTCTTTCGACCACGTTTCGTAATCCTGGTTCTCCCTTTATGCTTTCCCGATGTATTTTCTTTTAAGCTGAGTCCTGCCAGTTTGGTTATCTGACGAGGATGATTGTATTCACTCAAATTGCCAACTTCAGCGAAAAAACCCGCTCCATTATTAATTAAAGTGGTGGCGTAACTATGTCTTAACTGATGTGGATGTATACACTTATTAATATTAGCTCTTTTGAATATCTGCTTAATGACAAATCTCATATGGGCAATGCTCATTCGATGTGGAGCTCGGACCGTTACAAATAGAGCTTTTCACTATCTGTTCGGTTTTCTATATACCTTTTTAGCCAAATACTACATCGAGTATTAAAATAAACTTCTCTTTCCTTTTTCCCTTTACCAAATACTATAACGGATTACTCGGAGAAGTTGATAGAACTTCGATCTAAGTTTACTATTTCTCCTATTCTGCAACCGGTAGAATACATAAATTTAAATAGCGCTTTTTCAAAGGGACTGAGGCACGCTTCTCTTAATAGCTCTATTTCATCCTCCGTCAAAAACTTTGGAATTTTACTCTCTAATTTAGGTTCATTTATGGCCGTACTTGGATTAAAAGTAATATATTTCTCTTCTTGCGCCCATCTGAATAACGACTTAATAAAGCGAATGCGATGACATAAACTAGATACTTTTAAATCACTCGCAACTTCTCCGAGATACAGTTTGATAGTTTCCGTTGTAATTTCTTCTATCTCAACATTACCTAAGTGCTTTATGAACAAGGCAGATTGAATCTTATAAGCTTTCAATGTCTGGGAAGAGTATCCTTGAATTTGTTTATTGGAGTTAGTATAGTTTCATGGACACAATTTAATTAAGTCCTTACAATTATTTTGAGAGGATGTGTCCGAATTGGAACGTAAACCTGCAGGCAAAAAATATAACGATGATTTTAAGAAAACGAT
>NZ_RZTZ01000047.1 GCF_004005475.1 Niallia taxi
TAGAAATGCTATTTTAAATATGTACAGTAATGCTTGAATAAATATGTACAAAGTTGCTTTCATTTTACATACTAGTCTTGAGGTGACTAGCTATGTATATATCATTTAATGTCGATGTTGATTTTGAGATTAATAGTCTTTCAGACTTACCAAAATTTAAACAAATAATGGAGCATATGAAAATGAAAATTAATAAGAGTAAATTGGCAAAGGAATTAAGGGTAGACCGCCGAACAGTTGACAAATACTTAAATGGTTTTGTTCCTAAGAGGACACGGAAAAAGTCTTCAAAGATTGATGAATACTATGAAGTAATCGCTGCTCTTTTATCAGAGGATTCTAAACAGGTGTTTTATTATCGGAGGATACTTTGGCAGTACTTAAAGGATAATCATGGATTAGAATGCGGTGCTTCGACCTTTCGTGCTTATATTGCACGCATACCCGAATTTAATGCTTACTTTAGAGAAGATAAACGTATTGCTTCTCCCAATGGGACTGTTCGTTATGAAACTCCCCTAGGTAAGCAAGCTCAATTAGATTGGAAGGAGAATATCCGATATGAAACAAAAGATGGTAAACAGATCGAGATAAATGTAGCTGCACTCATTCTATCGACCTCAAGATTACGAGTATTCTACATGAGTATCTCAAAGTCACAAAGTACATTGTTTTCCTTTCTAACAGAAGTTTTTGAAACGCTTGGAGGTGTTCCTGCGGAACTCCTTACAGATAATATGAAAACAGTGATGGATGAAGCAAGAACAGAACATTCTTCAGGTAAAGTAAATGCGAAGTTTGAGCAATTCGCAAAAGACTTTGGTTTTAAAGTAAAAGCTTGTATCGCTGGACGCCCAAGGACAAAGGGGAAAATAGAAACGACAATGAAATTGTTAGACGAAATACATGCCTATCAAGGTCAATTCACATTAGAGGAGCTGCAACAATTTATACTGGATTTAGCCAACCGAGTGAATCGTCAGATTCACCAAGGGACAGGGAAAATCCCGATCATTGAATTTAAAAAAGAAAGGAACCACTTACTCCAGCTACCAACTGAAAAAGTAAGAGATTCCTATCGCATTAAGCATACACAAGTAAAGGTCAATGCATCCAACATGATCTCCTACAAATCAAACCAGTACTCCGTACCACCAGAATATCAAGGGAAGAATGTAGGTTTACAAGTGTACGATAACTATTTATGGATTTATTATAACATGAAACTCATTGCACAGCATCCAATCAGCAAAGCGAAGCTAAATTATCAAGAGGCACATTACAAAGCAAGTTTGGCTGTTTCAGCGCCTTACTATAACTATCCTGAAATCGATGATTTGGCAAAGAAAAATTTAGCAACGATTGGAGAAGTGTATAAATAATGAATCCATCTACTAATTATCAACAGTTATTAAGAAACCTGCAGTATTTGAAACTGAAGCAAATGACCTTACATTTAAATGAAGTAGTTGATTTTGGGGTCCAGAACCAAATGTCATTTATCGATATGTTAATTAAGTTAACAAACTATGAAATTGATGTGCGCGAACAAAATATGATGCAGTCCATGGTAAAGGTAGCTGCTTTTCCACACATGAAAGAAATAAAGGATTTTGATTTTACTTTCCAAACATCCGTCAATCAGCAGCAGATTCAAGATTTCTTAACCTTTCGCTTTATAGAAGAGAATGAGAATATTGTCTTCTTAGGACCAAGTGGTGTTGGGAAAACACACTTGGCCACTGCAATAGGGATTGCGGCGGCCAAGAAAAGGACAAGCACCTATTTCATTAAGTGCCATGAATTAATTCAGAATTTAAGACGAGCACGATTGGAGAACCGCTTAGTAGCTCGTCTAAAGCATTATACAAAATATAAACTATTAATCATTGATGAGATTGGTTATTTACCCATTGATCAAGAAGATGCGAAGTTATTTTTTCAGCTGATTGATATGCGGTATGAGAAGCGAAGTACCATCTTAACGACGAACGTAAACTTTAAGGCATGGGATGAAGTATTTCAGGAGCCTAAGTTGGCAAATGCCATCTTAGATCGAATTTTACACCATGCGAAAGTTGTGACAATGGTGGGAAATTCCTACCGTTTAAAGGATCATTTAGCGCAAGAAAACAAGTGATTTTGTACATCCTTAAACGAGCGAAAATGTACATATTTATGTT
>NZ_RZTZ01000048.1 GCF_004005475.1 Niallia taxi
TAACTTGAAAGGTGATAGTTACAGACTAAAAGAGAAGCATTTGAGTACGCAAAAACAGAAGGACTGAAAGGTCCTTCTGGGGAATTTTAAACCGGCGATTTTGAGGAAGTTTTAATCGGCCTTGACATCATTTTCAGATGAAGATTCTAATTTAGTCGAAAGAGCCTGGAAAATCAATAGAGCAAAATCGATCGCTATGAGACCTTGCCGAACTTTCGGGATGGAAAATCATAATAAATGGGTTGTTGTTAACGCACCTACAAAGGAATGGGCACTGCAAGTTTTTCCGGGTCAACATGAGGATAAAGCAAATGAACTTTTATGGAAATATATACTCCATGCAACTAAATCGAATGAAGCTAACCCTGTTTCAGCCTGGGAAAAACAAAATTGTATTTTGAAGAACAAAGCTAAAAAGCTAAATGATTATCAATTTTCAGCATTACATTTTGTTAGTGAAAAAACAGATTTAACCGTTGCTTTAGTAAAAAATCATGTTTGGTTAGGTGGATCGGAAACAACTAAAGAAGGAAAAGGATTTATGTCTAATATTCCTGTGGAAGAAGTTTGGACAATGCCGAATAAATATCATGTCGATGGATATGTCACCACAACCAAACCTATTATTTTAGCAGGAGCAACTATTCAAAATCTAAAGCTGTTTTTCAAAAATGGAAAAGTTATAAGAATAGAGCCTAAACAACAACTTCTACTTGATCTTCTTCAAACGGACGAAGGGGCTAGGATGTTAGGGGAAGTTGCCCTTGTTTCAGCAAATTCAAGTATTGCTAAAATGGGGATAACATTTAAAAGTACTCTATTAGATGAAAATGCTGCTTGTCATATTGCACTTGGACAAGCATACATTGATAACCTATTGAATAGATCTCTAATAGATGAAGAAGAACTTACGGAGTTAGGTATGAATAAATCAGCCGTTCACGAAGATATTATGATTGGTGATAGCTCTTTGAATGTTTACGGGATATTAGAAAAGGAACGAATTTTAATCATGGAAAATGGGGAATGGAGTATCTAAGTATGGGTTCTTCATGTTCCAATTTGATTATGTAAAAATCAGGGCAACATTCCTATAAATGAAAAACTAGCTTATGGAAGAAACAGGGGTAGTTAACACAAGTGAGAGGATGAAATAGAGATAAAGATCTGTGTTTAACCACAGATCTTAAAACTTGACTACATTATTCATTATATTACTAATTGCCTCAATAGACTTAAGTACATCATTATCAAATTCTAAATTATGATTAGTACCTTCTATTAAAATTGATTCGATATTTTTATTTGTTCTTATATCATTAAATTTGCTGCTATCGTAGGTTGGATCAATTCCTCCAACAATGCAAAGCCCCTTAGTCTTTAAATTTAATAATGCATTATACACATCATTTCTTTTAATCAATGGAGTCAACCAAATAGATTTAGCATTATTAAATTCAGGTTTTGTTATGAAATGAGATAATGCTATAGTACCCATGGATTTAGCAATAAAAACAAAATTACTATATGTACTATCTTCAAGAGCTTTTTTCAGTACAGATTCTACATCTGAATAAAAATCATCCTCGCTAAGATTTGCTATAAATTCTCGAGGGTAATTATAATTTACTTGCAGTACATCGTATCCTTTACTGAAGTAAATACCACAACTGTAATGAAGTAATGGAGCTTGAGAAGTATAGCCCGCACCAGGAAGTATAATTACTAATGAATTTGGTTGTTCTTCGTGCTTAAAGATAGTGAATGCAACTTTGTTATTAGGAGAGGTTGCAAAATCATTTATTATTTTCATTTTTTTCACCCCTAAAATAGGTATTCAATAAATAAAATAATTATCCCTTTTATTTCCAAATTAATCTATAAATTTAGCTAAGTTGATAACTAAATTATCTGATCGGAATCCGGCAATTTAAAGGAACTGCAAACAAGGGTTTGTGAAAGAATACACTTAAACTAAACCAGCTAATAGTTTGTCAACATTTTTCAATAAAAAGAAAAATAATCTCGTGGTATACTAAAAATGCACATGCCAAATAACCTTCCGCTATATTTTAATTGGAAGGTTTTGTTGTATTTAGTTAGATATAGTTATTAATCTATATCTTGGAAAGTTGTTCGTTTTT
>NZ_RZTZ01000004.1 GCF_004005475.1 Niallia taxi
TTCTGAAGAGTATGATTGAAATGTTTGCCCTTTTTTTGCCATAATAAAATCCCCTCCAAGTAGAGTGTACCATCCACAATTATTCTTGTGGGCTTTTTACACTGTCTACCTAAAGGGGATAATATCAGTGATGGTCTTTTTTATGTAAAAGTGCATGCAAGCTATAATGACTCTATCATTATGCCGCAAAAGCAATTTATTGTTGGTGAGCTTTCCGAAGGTGATTTAAAGTATTTACAAAAGGATCTTCCACAGCAAGAGGAAAATCATGAGCATCATCATTAATGCTTCAGAAAAAAGAGCTGAGTAGCTCTTTTTTCTTTTCCCCTCCAACCTAAATATCAATCTATTAGCCTATTTAATTAACTAAAAAAAGATTGCGTAACGGAAATATTGTCCATATAATAGGGAAATAAATTGATAATGATTTTCATTATTAGTAATTTAGAAAAGGCTGACTTATATGCTGCAAACTTCTTCCCAAAAACATTTAAATAATCGTTCTCACCATGTATGGAGGTTACTTTTATTCCTTTTCTTCCTAGCTGGACTGATTGTTACAATAGTAACAGCCGTTTCTTTCGGAGCAAAGGATATCACCTTTCATCATGTTTGGACAGCCATTTTCAACTATGATTCCTCACTTACTGAACAGCAAATCATTTATGAACTGCGACTACCGAGAGTGATTGGTGCTGCCATTGTCGGAGCTGCTTTTGCTGTTGCCGGAGCACTTATGCAAGGCGTAACACGTAATCCTTTAGCAGATGCAGGGGTCCTTGGTATTAACGCAGGAGCGATGTTTGTTGTAACTCTATGTTTTGCCTTTGTTCCGAGCATCTCCTACTCGCTGTTAATGGTATTTTCCTTTATTGGGGCTGCGCTTAGTACACTATTAATCTTTATGATGGGTGCTTCTGTTCCTGGCGGCCTGACCCCGATGAGATTAACCGTATCAGGAGCAGTAGTTGCCGCTCTATTACACTCTTTAAGTGCAGGCATTGCGATATACTTCGATTTAAGCCAAGATCTTGCCTTTTGGTATGCAGGAGGGGTTGCAGGCATTAAATGGGAGCACTTGAAGGTGCTGGTTCCTATCATTGTCATTACAATTTTATGGGCTGTATGCATGGGTCGCTCTATATCGCTTATTGCGATAGGGGAAGAAACCGCCATGAATCTCGGTATAAAAGTGAATCTCATTAAACTCCTATCCATCATTGCCGCAGTCATTTTGGCAGGCGTATCTGTTTCAGCTGTCGGTTCTATTGGATTTATCGGCCTAGTTATTCCACATATCGCTCGCAAGCTTGTAGGCACTGACTATAAATTAATCATTCTTATGTCAGGCTTGCTAGGTGCAATCCTATTAATACTTGCCGATTTAGGAGCACGTACTGTAAATCCTCCGCGAGAATTGGCAATAGGGATAATAGTCGCTGCAGTAGGTGTCCCTTTTTTTCTATATACAGCACGTAAGGTTGGGAGGGATTTATAGATGAAAGCAAATTTACGCAGCTCTAAAACCCTTACAGTCGCTCTCGTGTTAGTTTTTATCAATGTTATCGTCATCTTAATCAGTTTGAATACAGGTTCACTGCGAATCGCACCAATGGAAGTAGTGCGAACTTTGCTTGGGTTTGGTGATAACAAAACTTCACTTGTGCTGTTTGAATATCGCCTTCCTCGCATCATCATTACCATATTGGCAGGCATTGGTCTTGGAATTTCAGGTGCAATCCTGCAAGGCGTATCAAGGAATCCATTGGCTGATCCAGGCATTATCGGATTGCATGCAGGTGCTTCATTTGGTCTAGTCATGTTTGTCACTTATTTTCATTCCTTGAACGATAAAGCAGCATTGCTTATTCCATTATTCACTTTTGTTGGTGGATGCTTGACGGCACTTATCATCATCTTACTTACATATGATCGCTATAAAGGAATACTGCCCATTCGACTCATCCTTGTCGGGATTGCAATCGCAGCCTGTTTTAATGCTATTACCTTGTTTCTGTCCCTGCGCCTTGATGAGGATACATACACATTTGCATCAAGGTGGCTAGTCGGCAATGTTTGGGGCAGGGATTGGATACATGTTATCGCACTACTACCGTGGATTGTTATATTGACCCCTTTTGGCTTTCTGCAATCACGAAAGCTAGATGCCATATCATTAGGAGACAATACGGCGGTGGGTCTCGGTGTTTCTGTGCTCCGCACTCGCTTGAGCATGCTAGCAATTGCTGTTGCCTTATCCAGTGCAAGTGTAGCAATGGTTGGAGGGATTGGCTTTATAGGACTCGTGGCCCCCCATCTTGCACGCCGTTTAGTAGGACCTAGACATCAGCATTTTCTTCCTGTCGCAGGGCTTCTCGGTATGGTCATACTTGTCTTATCAGATACTGTTGGGCGTTCGATCTTTCAACCTAATGCGATACCAGCTGGGATTGTTGTAGCAGCGATAGGCGGACCCTATTTTCTTTACTTATTAACAAAAACAAAATAATTCACCGAGGAGAAATCAATGAAAAAGCAACTACTTATGATATTTACAGCTATGCTGTTATTCATTCTTGCCGCTTGCGGACAAACAGCTTCAACCGACAGTAAGGCAAGTGACACGAAAACAGACAAAGACGAACCACAAATCGCTTCTCTTTCTATCCATCTTACAAATGACCTCCTTGCATTAGGAATAACTCCTGTAGGCTCTGTTGTCGGCGGTGAGCTAAATGATTTTCTTCCACATGTTAAGGATCTATTAAAGGATACAGCAAAGCTTGGTCCTGCAAAAGACCCTGATATGGAAGCAGTTATCGCCTTAGATCCTTCTGTCATATATATTGATGAAGGAATTTCAGGTGAGGATATTTCAAAATTTGAAGACATTGCCCCTACAGAAAGCTTTAACCTTGATGAGGGAACTTGGCGCGATCATTTGAAGGCAATCGGCAAGCTCGTCGACCGCACCCAGGAAGCGGAAGATTTCATTGCAGACTATGAAAACCTGACAAGTGAAGTGAAAACATTGGCTACTGATGAACTTGGGGAAAACAGTAAAGTTATGGCTATCCGTGTAACTGCTAAAGAGCTTCGTGTATTTACGACAAAACGTCCACTTGGCCCAATGCTATTCGATGATTTAGGATTTAAGCCAGCAGCAGGAATTGATGAATTAGATTCCACACAGCCATATGAAGTCATTTCCCAGGAAGTTTTACCTGATTTCGATGCAGATGCTATTTTTGTAGTTGTAAACAGTGATGATAAAGCTCAAACAGCCTTTAAACAGCTCGAGGAATCCCCGATTTATCAAGGTTTAAAGGCTGCTAAAAACAAGCATGTTTATGTTGTTTCTGATCAGCCTTGGCTTGACTACTCCGCACTCGGTAACAAGCTTGCAATGGAGGAAGCTAAGAAGCTGTTCTCGAAATAACCACTAAAAAATCCTATGGATATCCATAGGATTTTTTTTAGCTTTCGTATAAATATTTTGGCAGTTACTTAAACATTTTCAAGCCTCCGGAACCATTAGCCTCCTCCAGCTCTCGAGCCAACAGCTGTTTATCCAGGAGCTTGAAGAATGGCATGTAGATTAGGAATCCGACAAGAAGCAGGACAATCTGCAGAACCATTCCACTTACACCCGAAACTAAGTATCCACTGATGAACAACGGTGTAGTCCATGGGATGATGACACCGCTTGTTGCGGATACAAGCCCTGTGCTCATTGCAGTGAATGAAATAACAGCAGAGATTGGTGTCATAATCAACCAAGGGATAAACATGATTGGGTTCAATACAATAGATAAACCAAAGATGATCGGCTCATTGATATTAAAGATGCTGGCAGGCAATGCAAGCAAACCAAGTGTTTTTAAATGCTTTGATTTGGAGAATAGTGTCATACACAATGCTAATGCAATGGTAGAACCAGAGCCACCCATTTGCAAATATATCTCTTTAAACTGCTTCGTGATGATATGAGGCAGTTCATGTCCTTGCTGGAAAGCGTTCAAGTTCTCTGCAGATAAACCAAGCCAAATCGGATCCATAATAGCGTTTACAATGGCATTGCCATGAAGTCCGAAGAACCAAAGCAGCTGACCGATTACCTCAGCGATAATAATGGAAATAAGACTATCTCCTAAACCTAATAACGGCATTTGTACAATATGGTATATAAATTGATGAATATCCTTGTATGGTGTAAAGCTGAACCCAATTTGCGCTGCAAGAACAATCGCAGCAATCAGCCCTACAGGAATTAAGGATGAAAATGATCTGATAACGCCTGGCGGAACTCCTTCAGGCATTTTTGGCCCGATACCAAACTCGTAAAATTTCTTATATAAACGAGTTGCAACTAGTGCAATTAGAATCGACACAAACATACCTTTTGTTCCTAGCCATTCCATTCCAAAGCTTCCATCTGTCACAGTTGTTAAAATAATAAAGGACATTACTGAGGACATGATAGGAAAAATCGGTTCCATGTCCAGTTGTTTTGCATATTGATAGGCAACATTAATAAGTGTAAAAAGACCGATAATACCAAATGTAGCATCTGTCACCTTCGTTAATGTTGATTGGAATTTTTCCCCGAATATGCCAATCATCCATACACTATATCCAGGAATAGGCAAATAAGCAACCAAGAGAAATAAGGAACCGACAATCAAAAATGGCATGATTGTTATCATAGAATCCTTTATGGCATTTAAAGGCTTATTGCTGCTAATTCTAGTTGCTAGTGGAACTAGTTTACTTTCTAGTTTGGAAAGCAAATTATTCATCATAATCTCCCCTTGGTAAATTTCTTTCCTGCATCGATGACCATAATCTTTCAACAAGCTCATGAATAAGAATCATTAATGGCAGCTGGTTCTCCCTATCAACCGTTTTTGATGCCGTTTTAATATCAAGATTATGAAAAAGACCATAATCTGCTATTCTTGCCAGAGATGAATTCTTTTTTGTTATCGCAAAGATCGGGACCTTATTAGTGACCTTTAACAAATGCTGTGTAAGCAGATGATTTTCACCTGTATTGCTTATGGCAATAATAATGGATTTGTCAGGAATCGTTTCTGAAACTTGAGTAAATTCATATTCATCTTCAACAATTCTTGTAAAATACCCTAGATTGGTAAGCTGTCTCGACAGAAAGCTAGCCGCAATCGTACTTGCTTGTGTTGCATATAAAATCACTATTTTTGACTGCTCAAATACTGTAATGTTTCCAGGAGTGAAATCATTGTCAAATTCCTTAAGAAGCAGTTCGACCATTTGCAAGGTAGGATTCAACTCCTTCATTTTTTCTTGTTTGCTTTTTATCAAAAAGTGCTTATATTCCACAATGCCAGTAAATCCTAATTTTTTGCACACCCTAAATATTGTCGGTTTGCTGACAAACATCTCTTTTGCTAAAGTATCTGCTGAAAGCTTGATCACTTTGTCTGGATGCTTGACCATAAATTCATAAGCCTGTTTTTCAATTTCGCTAAAATCTGCTAAGTTCACTTTGATAGACAAAGTTAATCATTCCTTTAAAAGGCCTTTTAAATTATTTTAAGAGAAGTCATTGTTTTTTATAGCCTCTTTTATCCAGTTACCAGACTTTTTAATCGTTCTCTCCGTATTATTAAGATTTAATGATACAAGACCATATCTGTTTTTATAAGCATTCGTCCAGGACCAGTTATCGACAAATGTCCATAAATGATAGCCAAAACAGTTAGAACCTTCATCAATAGCCTTTGCCAGCCATCCCAAATGCTCCTTGATGAAATCAATTCGATAATCATCTTCAATGAAGCCATCCTTGTTTTTAAATCTTTCCTCACCTTGCACACCCATGCCGTTTTCCGAAACATACCACTTAATATTGCCATATTCATTTTTCACACGCATGGCAATATCGTATAAGGCTTTCGGATATATTTCCCAACCTCTATATTCATTCATTCTTCTGTTCGGCATTTCATATGGCTCATAATACCATTCTGGAGTGAAAGGTGAAAATGGATTCGGCATACTATCTCTAGCTTTAACGCGCATTGGCTGATAGTAATTAATGCCGATAAAATCTACTGTATTTTCTTTAATTGCCTCTAAATCCTCTATATGATAATGAAACATACAGTCATGCTTTTTCAAGATGTTCAAATAATCTTGATCATATTCTCCTCTTACACATGGATCCATAAAAATCAAGTTAATAAACAAATCGGCAATCCTGCCAGCTTCCACGTCAGCAGGGTTTTCACTTCGAGGTATCGGTGGCAGCAAATCAACAACAATACCAATTTCACCACTATAGTTACCCTTGCGGTATGCGCTTACAATTAATGAATGAGCAAGCAATATATGATAGTTTGCTTGAACATATGATTGCATACTCATTTCATTTGGATAAATAAGATTATGCCAATACGCTCCCTTTGTATAAGCTACAGGTTCATTAAAGGAAATCCAATACTTAACTCGATCCCCAAACAGTTCAAACGCTGCCTCTGCGAACTTTACATACAAATCCACAACATGTCTGCTTTTGAAACCACCGTACTTTTGTTCCAGCTCATATGGCATATCGAAATGAAACAGATTCATCATCGGTTCAATGCCATTTGCAATCATTTCGTCAATATAACGGTTGTAAAACTGAGCAGCCTCTTGATCGACTTCACCTGTTTCAAAGTCCTTAATTAACCTCGACCATTGAATCGACGTCCGGAAGGAATTCAGGTTAAGCTCTTTCATAATGCTTACATCCTCCGCATATTGTTCATACACATTGGAAGTCGTTTCCGGTCCAACCTGGTTGTAAAACCTTTCTGGTTCTTTTTTATACCAATAATCCCATATAGAGTCATTTTTCTTATGTTTATATCCTTCACTTTGAGGACCACTTGAAGCAGTTCCCCATAAAAAATCTTTTGGAAATTGTATTTTATTCATGTTGTTGCACCTCCTATCACCACTATATTTTTCTGGAGGAGTTTTGTAAATGACTATAAGGCTTACTGTACTATCGTATTCTTTTTTGTACTCTTTTAAGAAGATATTGGTTCTGTTGCTCAGATGAACGTCATCCTTAAAAAAATAATAGGGCTGGTGAAAATTGGGTTACTGTAAATTTTTGCTGCCAAACTCAAATAACTAACAAAGAAGCTGCAAAAAGCAGCTTCTTTGGCTTTAACTATAAATTAAATCTCATGTCATTAAGTAAATTTTCATATTTTCAAGATGATATTCACCGAAAGAAATAGAAGGTATTGGTTTACTATAATAATATCCTTGAATTTCATCACAATCCCATTCTTGCAAATACAGTAATTGTTCTTTTGTTTCAACACCTTCTGCCGTTACTTTGATATCAAGATTTTTAGCAACGGACACTAATGATTGAACGATAGCAGCATGGTTCTTATTGCTTGTAATATCTCTAATAAAGGATTGATCTATTTTTATTCTATCCAATGGAAATTTAGATAAGTACGTTAATGACGTATATCCGGTCCCAAAATCATCCATAGTAATTTTAAAGCCAATCTTTTTTAGTTGATTGATTTTTTCTAATGTTAATTCAGTATTTTCAATAGCTAAACTTTCGGTTATCTCTAAATCTATTTTTTCTGGTGAAACGGAAAACTCTTCTACGCTTCTTAATAAAAATGGGATAAAATTATCGTCAATGAACTGTTTTGGTGAAATGTTTATTGACAAGTGAAAGTCAATTGGAGAAATTGTATTCCACTCTTTATACTGTCTAAACGCTTTTCTAATGACCCAGTTTCCTAACGGAATAATTAAATCTGTATCCTCTGCTAAAGGAATAAATTCTCCTGGACTAATAAAGCCCTTTTCGGGATGCTGCCAGCGTATTAGAGCCTCAGCACCAACAATATTCTCATCTTTTACACTATGTTTAGGTTGATAATAGAGTTCAAACTGTTCTTCCTGTATAGCATTTTTTATTTCTTCATACATCGTGATTTTTGAAAGCATGTCTTTCTCTAAGCATGATTCATATTCGGAAAAATTGTTCCGGCCAGCTTTTTTGGCAGCATACATCGCCATATCGGCATGCTTTATTAACGTATCACAATCGTCGCCATCACTTGGGTAATAAGAAACACCGATACTCAGTGTGATTTCTTTTTGCACACCTGCTATTTTAAAGGGGCGCTTCATATCTGTTTGAATATCTTTTATCAAACATTTAACTTCTGCTGAGCTTTTCATCTCAGTAAAGCAGATTAGAAATTCATCTCCACCAAGTCTTCCAATTAACCCTCTATCCTTAATAGTATTTTGAAACCTTTTTGCAATGAGCTTAAGCAATGTATCCCCAGCTGCATGGCCAAGATGGTCGTTAATGTCCTTGAACATATCGACATCCATTAAAATTGTCACAAAATTAGACCCCTTATTAATTTGCTCATCTACCTGTCCATAAATCCCACGACGGTTCAACAGTCCTGTAAGCTCATCGTGATACGCTAAGTAGTTCACCTTATCCTGCACTTGATTTTGTTCTGTTACATCCTGGGCAATGACATATATCCCTGTAATAGAATCATCTATTTTAATCTGTGTCGCTGTAATATTCAGATTTACACGTTGAGCATCTTTTGTGTAAATAAAGGTCTCAAAGCAGATACTGCTTCCTTTTAATACTTCATGAAGAAATGCCACTAATCCTTCCGTTTCTTCTTTTAACACAAGGTCTGTTATTTTCAGCTGAAGAACCTCTCTTAAATTGTAACCAGTTAACGTTAAAGCAGAAGGATTTACTTCTTTAAAATTCCCTTCCAAATCTAAAATAAAAATCGCATCGGGATTATACTGAAATAATGATCTGTATTGCTGTTCATTTATTTTAAGTTTCATATTTTGATTCTCTACTGTACCATTCTGATAGATCAATTGGTTTTCAATATAATTAATCGTTATGATAAATAATACAAGTAAACTGATAATTGACACCATAACGATAGAGAAACCTGTAGCTTGGAATAAACTTTGTATAAACATGTAGATGGTTGAACCGAAAGAGATACTAAATATCGTAAAGAAAGTAGAGCTCTTCTTATAAGTTATTCCCCTGTTTATCATTAATCGATCTATATGAAGATGCTCAATAATTCGCGCTATATTATATATAGAGGTTGTTAAAAGTGTAATAGAATAAAGCACATTTACATTATTTATGTATAAAGGAATGGAGTAAACTCTATCTAATAAATAAACTATATAAAGTAAGATAAATGCAGCAACCACAACACTCAATACTAAATAAGGAGTAATCCCCTTCTTTTTGTTTGTATTATACCTAGAGGGCTTAACCGCAACCTTTCCAATTGTACTCAGCAGCAGAAAACTTACAAAACTGAATAATATGGTATATATAGTATTTTCAAAAGTAAGCAGTAAACTTACTTTTGAAAATTCAATTGCTTTTATACTTAATAGACCTATATAAGGAATAATAGAAATGATAAAACCACATAAAACAGCTAAAAACAAAGTATATAATGCTTCATGCATTTTCTTCCCTGCAACTGTTGTAGTTACAAACATATTTAGATTTAGCAACGGAACACAAATAATACAACATAAAACTAAATACAAAATCAGATTAACCATAACTAACCTCCCACCAAAGACCTAAACATACTACTTTAGACCTATTATATATTGCAACTAATCAAGAAAGGAAGATATACACATTTGTTAATGTTTGACAATCAGTTAGGAGTATATATGTTAACTCTTTCTTTTTTCATGTAAAAAACATAAAAGGAGGTTGCTTAATTCTAGGAAAAACTATTTAGTTCGATTTACCCACATTCTCCACCGATTAAACTTTTATTCTGTTCTTCTTCGAAATTTTAATAATTTATTTCGAGTTACATGAGTATAAACATGTAAAACTATTTGTATTTTCAAAAAAATGAGGTAACATTTACTTATCACATAGAACAAAGGGGAATATTAAATGATTGTTAGAGAGATAGAACATCAAGACAATGAACCAATTGCTGCCATCATCCGTCATTCACTTGAGTCTGTCGGTTTAAATATTAAGGGCACTGCTTATTTTGATCCATCTTTAGATAATTTGACTTCTTACTACAATTCGTTGGAATCTGCTGCCTACTGGGTGGTAGAGATTAACGGTGAAGTGGTCGGCGGCATAGGAATAGCCCCTTTCAATGAAGAAAGCGGTACCTGTGAATTACAAAAGCTGTATTTAAGCCCTAAAGTCCAAGGAAAAGGCTATGCTAACCTTCTGATGGAAACTGCATTGGACTTTGCTGCAAAGCATTATAATAATTGCTATTTGGAGACACGCCAACAATTAAAGGCTGCGTGTGCTCTCTATGAAAAGTTCGAATTTGAACTATTGGCAAAGCCATTAGATGGGTCAGAGCACTCCGCAATGGATGCATGGTACATAAAGAAGCTTAATTAGGCTTAACATCTCACGACAGTTGCAAATATTAGCATCTGTCGTTTATTTTGCCTTAATACAAAACAAAAAAAGCAGCCAAAGGCTGCTTTCCAATTAATTATTCAATTTACTATTTTTCCTTGAAAATACGAAGTAAATGACCGTTCCAACTGCCAGCCAAATAACAAAAGCAATCCAAGTAATTCCTGGCAAGCTGATTGCTAAACCAATACAAAGAAGGGCGCTGATAATTGGCAATACCGGTACGAATGGTACTCGGAAGGAACCTTTAAGTTCAGGGAATTTTTTACGCAATACAATAATCGCGATTGAAATTAACGTAAAGGCTGCCAATGTACCCATGTTTACTAAATGAGCCAGTGTAGACAAATTTACAAAACCAGCGATACATGCAGCAATAATTCCTGTCAGCCATGTATTTTTGAATGGTGTTTTTGTTTTATTGTTTACAGAAGAAAGCATCTTCGGCAGAAGACCATCACGGCTCATTGCATAGCTTAAACGCACTTGTGCGTAAATCAATGCAAGAATAACAGTTGTAATCCCCATTACTGCCCCGATTGATATAATCCCTGCAATCGCATCTTGTCCTACTGATTCTAATGCAAGTGAAACTGGCGCTCCTACACCAAGTTGTGTGAATGGAATCATTCCAGTTAAGACAGCTGATACCGCAATATATAATACTGTACAAATTGCCAGTGACCCGATAATACCAATAGGCATTGTTTTGCCTGGATTTTTCACTTCTTCAGAAGCTGTTGCGATAACATCAAAGCCGATATATGCAAAGAAAACAGTTGCTGCTCCAGTAATTACTCCATTGAAACCAAATGGCATGAATGGAGTCCAGTTATCTGGCTTCACATACCAAACACCGACAATAATGAATAATATGATAACTGCTAGTTTAACGAAAACCATTATATTGTTGAATTTGATACTTTCTTTTACACCTTTTGAGACCAATGCAGTGATGGCTAAAATAATAAGCATCGCCGGAAGGTCGACAAGCCCACCTTTACCCGTTCCAGGGGCTGACGTAATGCTTGCTGGCAAGTTAATATTAAAGCCTGCGATCAAGGATTGGAAGTAAGCTGACCAGCCTGTTGCGACTGCTGCTATGGCGAGAACATATTCCATCATCAAGTCCCAGCCAATTAAAAAGGCAAATAACTCACCTAGTGTTGCATAAGTGTATGTGTAAACACTACCGGACAGCGGAACTGCCGACGAAAATTCTGCATAACAAAATGCTGCAAGTGCACAAGCGATACCTGCAAGTACAAAGGAAAGAATAATGGCTGGACCTGCACTTTCCGCTGCTACAACTCCTGTTACAACGAAAATACCTGTACCAATTACACAGCCGACACCCAAAAAGATGAGATCCATAATCCCCATCGATCGGCTCAGCGTTTTATTTTGAGATTGCGAAATCATCACATTCACAGATTTTCTACGAAAAAGTTGACTCAAAGCTGTAATCCTCCCAGAATGTTAATTAAAATTAAAATTTTCAAACAATTTAATCTAAATAAGGTGTACTCTATTAATTGCTTGAAATTTTACTCCGCTGATTATAAAAGGTATAAATACATTATGTCAATGGAAGTTTTCTTGTATTTTTCGCTTTCTTCCTAACATTACTTTAATACAATAATATTAGTGCATTCTCCTATTATTTCCGTATGATTACTGTCCTTATATATGTCTTAATAGATTATGTGCTAGTAGCTTGTTGAGGATTTCACATGATAATAGTTATTTATACTTTCCTATAGCAGGAAAACTGTCTCATAAGCATCCTTCACTTTGTTATTCTTCTATAACTTATCCTCCGAAAAACTTTCTTGATTTTTTTTGTCTTTAAATAAAAGAGGTGTACCTAATTTAGGTACACCAATATCGATTAGCTTCTTGGAAAATCTCTCGGCAATGAAAATCCTCTGCCGATTATATCTGAAGCATTTAAGAAAATGACAAAGGAACTATTGTCGCTTCTTTGAATTAGTTCTTTTAAATATACAGCCTCAGATTGTTCTACTACACTGAAAAGTAATGCCTTCTTCTGATTGCTGTACCCTCCTTCAGACCAAACCTTCGTGAAGCCTCTATCAATTTCATTACGAATTAAATCTGTAATTTTCTGTTCGTTTTCAGTCACTATTAAGACAAGCTTAGAAGTGGATGAACGAAGTTGGACAACATCTATTGATTTTCCAATGATGAACATGGCTATCATTCCATATAGTGCTCTTTCAAAATCAAAAACGAACATGGCTACTATAACGATACAGCCGTCAATCAGAAATTGGGAATAACCACTCGACAAACGAGTGTACTTTTTAATGAGCTGTCCAAAAATTGTTGTCCCACCAGTAGAGCCTTTACCACGGAATACAAGACCAATCCCGATTCCGCTAAGTATTCCACCGTAAATAGAAGCCAGCAATGGATCCTCTACTGAAAACGGCAAATAGGATGTCAGCCAAATAAATGTTGGCAGCAGCGTAGTTCCAACAAAGGTGCGGATGCTGAAATCTTTACCAAGAAGAAAATAGCCTAATACAAATGTTGGAATATTGATTGCCCATTGCACAACTGCTGGGCTCCAGCCATTCAGTTTGTTCAAAATGATACTTATTCCTGCTACTCCTCCTGCCGTGATAGATGCAGGCAATAGAAAAATATTAAATGCCAAACCTACTAAAAATGTTCCAAGAATAATTAAACTATAAGAACGAAATTCTTGTTTACTTTGCATTATGTTAAAATCCTTTCTTATACTGAATATAAGGTTTAATAATAACCGAACAATAGATTTCCGACAATAGAGAAAAACAATGTCAGAAAATATAACAAGTTACTAGACAATTTAGAAAAGTTTTAAAATGACAAAAATCGTCTGTTGACTGAATTCAAAATTAATTATAAAATGGAGAAAATTAAGAAAACGAAACGCTAGGATTGGGAGTATTAAGGGATATTTATTGCTTAGAGAGCTGTCGGCTGGTGAAAGACAGACAATAAACTCCCCCAACTCGCCCAGGAGTGGTAAGGCTGAAATGTAAGTCTTAACGGCTGACTGCCGTAATCAAGTCGTAAAGTGGGTTCATCCTATTTCTATTTAAGGGTGAATCAAAAAGAGTGGTACCACGAAGGTAAAGCCTGTCGTCTCTTATAGAGACAACGGGCTTTTTTTATTTTCCTTACAAAGATTCTCCCTATTAAATTAATCCAAAAAGGTGGTCAGTAGTGATGAAAAATACCGAAAAATATTCCAGAGGTTATTTTACCCCTCCCGCAAAAAGTTTGAAATGGACAGAGAAGGAGTACATTGAAGCAGCTCCAACATGGTGCAGTGTGGATCTTCGAGATGGCAACCAAGCGCTAATTGTACCAATGAGTCTAGAAGAAAAACTGGAATATTTTCAATTGCTATTGGAAGTAGGCTTCAAGGAAATTGAAGTTGGTTTTCCGGCAGCATCTGATACAGAATATGCCTTTTTGCGGACATTAATTGAACAAAACTTGATTCCAGAGGATGTAACAATCCAAGTGCTGACACAATCAAGAGAGCATATTATTAAAAAGACGTTTGAATCTCTTAAAGGTGTTAATAAAGCAGTTGTCCATCTGTACAACTCTACATCTGTTGCACAGCGGGAACAGGTTTTCCAAAAGTCAGAACAAGAAATAATAGATATTGCCGTTACTGGTGCTAAGCTATTGAAAAAATACGCAGCAGAAACAGAAGGCAACTTCCAATTTCAATATTCACCAGAAAGCTTCACAGGAACAGAGATGGAATTTGCACTAAACATCTGTAACAGTGTACTAGACATCTGGAAGCCAACTGTGGAAAACAAGGTTATCATCAACTTACCTGCAACTGTATCCATGTCAATGCCACATGTTTATGCAAGCCAAATCGAATACATGAGTGAGCACTTAAGCTTTCGGGACAACGTCATTCTATCGCTTCATCCACATAATGACAGAGGTACAGGTGTTGCAGATGCCGAGCTTGGAGTCCTTGCAGGCGCACAAAGGGTGGAAGGAACATTGTTCGGAAATGGCGAAAGAACAGGAAATGTTGACATTGTCACACTTGCACTGAATATGTATTCACACGGCGTTGAGCCGAATTTAAATTTCAATAATATTCCTGGCATCCTAGCAAAATACGAAAAATTGACAAGAATGAGGGTTCCTGAAAGACATCCGTATGGTGGTGAGCTTGTCTTTACAGCATTCTCAGGCTCCCATCAGGATGCAATTGCTAAAGGCATGAAATGGCGTGAGGAAAAGAATCGCGACTATTGGACAGTGCCTTACCTATTAATTGATCCTAAGGATATTGGCAGACAATATGAAGGAGATATTATCCGCATTAACAGCCAATCCGGTAAAGGTGGCATCGGTTATATCCTTAAACAAAATTATGGTCTTGATCTTCCTGCTAAAATGCGTGAAAGCTTTGGATATGCTGTTAAAAAAGTATCCGATAACCTTCATAAGGAGCTTATGCCTGACGAAATTCATGATATCTTCCTGAATGAATACGTCAATATAGATGCTCCAGTTGAATTCATTGAATATCAATTCTCGCAAAATAACAGCTATGACACAACAGTGGCAGTGAAAAAGGACAATACTGTCCATGAATTTAGTGGCAAAGGGAACGGCAGACTTGACGCTATCAGTAATGCCCTACAATCGTCATTGGGTATCCAATACAAGGATTTAGTTTATACAGAGCATGCCCTTGAAACAGGTTCCGAGTCAAAAGCCGTTTCTTACGTTGGCTTTACAGCCGCAAACGGCTCCGTTTACTGGGGATGTGGAATCGATGCAGACATTATGACATCCTCCATTAAAGCCCTGTTCAGTGCCGTTAACAATATGGTCAGCAGTGAACAGCCTGCTGCAGAGCAAGGATATTCCTTGTCTAAATAATAGAGGAATGAGAACCCTGTTTATGCAGGGTTCTTTATGTTTAATTAAACTATGTTAATATTATTAAGTGGATGGGGAACTCATTGCTTCCCTATAATCCTTATGTTAATAAACAGCAAAAGTATCTTAAAGGAGGAACATATGATAAAAGGAATCATTTTCGACTTTGATGGGCTTATTTTTGACACAGAAACACATCAGTACCACTTACTGCAGGAGCTATTTACAGAACATAGCTGTGAATTGCCTTTAGAATTATGGCAAAAAGAAATAGGCACACACACAGATTTCTCCCCATTTGTTTACCTGGAAGAACAGGCTAAAAGAAAACTCGACTTAAAAATTTTAGAAACAGCTTTTCAAGAAAACTTTCTTCGCAAGCTCGAACTGGAAAAAGAAAGACCTGGTGTTAAAGATTATCTCGATACAGCCAAATCATTAGGTTTAAAAATTGGTCTTGCTTCTAGCTCCAATTATGATTGGGTTTCCAAGCATTTAAAAAGATTAGGTTTATTTGATTATTTTGACTGCATCAAAACCTCTGACGATGTAGAAAAAGTAAAACCAGATCCAGCTTTATACATAGAAGCAGCCCGCTGCCTGGAGCTGCAGCCAAATGAATGTATAGCATTTGAAGATTCTGCTCACGGTGCACAAGCAGCTAAAACAGCAGGCTTGAATGTTGTTATTTTCCCAAATGAAGTGACAAATGCAATGCAATTCTGCGATGTGGATTACCGCTTTGATTCCATGATGACAATGCCACTAGCTGATTTAATATCTAAATATAAGTAATATAAGAAGCACAAAAAGGAATAACCTCACATGAGGCTATTCCTTTTTTTATATTTAAACATTTCGTCTTACAATTACCTACTGTTTAGTCACTATTTCCTTTTCCTTGCTGACAAAAAAATGATAAAGTGCCCCGTAAAGATTTGCATCATTTCGGAACTTGCAAACTTCTATTTTCGGATTAGCCATATGAGGAGGATTAGCTGACTTTATTTCCTCTATTGCCCACTTTGTTCTTTCAATTAAGATAGGCTGAGCACTGATTCCGCCGCCAATTGCAAATATCTCCGGATCTAAAATATATTGCAGGTTCAATATTTGGGAAGCTAGATAAAAACAAAACTCATTGAATATTTCATTTGCTTCTTCATCCTGATTGTTTATGTATTCAAATACAGCTTCGCCATCTGTTGGATCATCCAGCTGCTTTGCTTCTCCGATAAGACGCACCATTCGCACTGCCGAACAATCGGAGCCAAAAAACTGGGCTTTCCTGCTTGTCATGTCTATTTTATCCATTACAAAGCTCATTTCACCAGCAGATAGATTCACTCCACGATGCAGTTTGCCGTCAACAACAATACCACCGCCTACACCGCTTCCAAGCACTAATACAACTGCATCCTTGGCACCCTTAATACTTCCAAGCCACAATTCAGCTAAAGCAGCACACTTCCCGTCATTTTCAATGGAGACATCTTTTCCGTACCTGTCCCCAATTCTTTTCGCAAGATTCACTTCATGAAGAAATGGAAAGGATCCTCCATAATAAATCATACCTGTATCTACATCTACCGTCCCTGGACAGCTTACAGCAATCCCTTTTACGGACGATAAGTCGTGTTCATCCAAAATTCCAAACAGAACCTCTTCAAAATCGTCCAAATTCGTTCGAGGCGCGGGCATTTTCCCTTTTGAAGAAATATTCCCAGCAGTATCCATCAATGCATATTTAATAAACGTTCCACCGATATCAAGTACGAAATACATATATAATTCTCCTAGTCTTTTTGATGATTTTAATTGTGTTTATCTGAATAGTTGAAGTACTATAATATTTCGCCGTAACAATGAATTTTTCCTTTTTTAATGAATAGAATTCAATCCTTGCCAAAAAGTTTAGTTACTTATCCTCGAAGTACGCACACTTATAAACCTAATTCCCCTTTTCCACAGCTATATATTTATCATAAAAAACACCTTGTGTTGTGAAAAGATAAGGACTAAGCCAAAGACTGCCTATCCCTAAAGGAAAGCTGACAACAATTCCCCATCCAATAAAACTAAGATTCAACATGAAGTACCTTATACTAAGCATTATGGAACACAAAAAAGCCGAATGACCTATTAGTCACTCAGCGATTACCAATATTTTAAACATCCAATCATGGTTAGCTGGTTATTTTCCCCAATGCCTTTGCCAGTCTTTTGATACCAATAGGAATTTCCTCATCACTAGCTTTTCCATATGTAAGACGCATAAAGCCTGACTTTGTGCCAAGGATAGAGCCTGGTGTAAATATAACTCCTTCCTCTATTGACTGTTCCAATAGTTTAATTTCGTCAATGCCCATCTTTAACCTGCACCACAAGTGTATTCCGCCATGTGGAAAGAAATAATCAACTTGGTCTTGCAATAACTCTGTTATGCTCTTTATCATTTTATCTCTTTTTTGTTCGAGCCTAATCTTTAAGGATTGAATATGCGTTTCAAAGTATTCAGAACGAAGAAATTCATTGCCTAACCACTGTGAAAAAATAGAATGTCCAAAATCAAATTGCTGCTTAGCATCGGAAAGTCTTTCAATAACTGGCTGAGGTCCGATTACCCAGCCAATTCTAAAGCCTGATGCGGCAATTTTGGTTAAGGAGCTTATGTACAATACATTTCCGTTTTCATCTAAAGACTTCAATGTTGCTGTATCTTCCCCTGTGTAGTTAAGGAGGCTGTATGGATCATCCTCCACAATCGGTATGCCAAATTCAGAGGACAGATCTAATATTCTTTTTCGTTTTGCGACAGACAGCAATGTTCCTGTAGGATTTTGAAAAATAGGGTTAAGAAAAATCATTTTTATTTGGTGCTTTTTGTGCAGATCAATTAGGTCCTCTGGGTTAAAACCATTTTTATTTATATCCAAATGGAACACATTCAGCCCTGCTGACTTGAATATCGGCAGACTGTAATGATAAGACGGATTTTCGATCACTACTGCATCTCCTGGCTTAAGCAAACATTCAATAATCAAGTGTATTGCCTGCTGGGCTCCTGAGGTAACGAGAATAGATTCTGGTTTGGCATTAATCCCTTTATATCGCTTCACATGCTCTCCAATCGTTTCTCTCAAGCCGATATTCCCTTGAGGATGATCATAGCCTAAATGCCCTGAAAATTCTCCAGATTTAATAATCTTACGAACATATTCATCTGGCATTAGTTCATCGGACAGCTCACCACTGGCAAAATTCACAAGAGTTTCTTCTTCAGAAATATTTCTAATGCGCTGAGCAACAGGCATATTAGCCTGAAATGACCCTCTTTCAATATACTTATTCCAGCTCGGAATCCGTTTTTTCGCCAGCCCCCATATATCCTTGCTGACAACCGTGCCACTGCCTCTTCTTTTTTCTACAAGTCCATTTGCCTCAAGCTCCGCATATGCAGAAACAATCGTACTGCGGTTAACCTTATAAGCCTCTGCAAGCTTGCGCTCGGACGGCAATGGTTTATCAATCGGAAACAGTCCATTTTGAATGCCTTTTTCCATATAATCTGCAATTTGTTTATATACTGCCTTACTGTTATTTTTATCTGGTTTCCATTCCATCAAATTAAATCTCCAGCTTAAATAATTTTTTTATATACTTATCTTAATATATCACCCATTGTTTTAACCATCCAATTTAGAATGAAATAAACCCGCCAATTAAAAAAAGACCAGGTTTCACTAACCTGATCTTTTTAACATCAATAAGGATCTGCTTCATGACCTTTTTCAACCGCTTTTTCTGATGCTATTTCACTATCTTTGTTTCCTAATGGATGGCTGCTCTGTCTGTTGATTTTCATTGGCAGCATTGGTCAATCCTTCTCGCAGACGGCGGCCGTATTCCTCGTCTGCCTCTTCTGCAAGAGCAATCATTGCATCCTGAATTCTTTGATCGCATTGAGACAGATCTCCGACAAGATTGGATATTAATTCATCCTTCTCCCAATGTTCAAATTCTCTATACGTCTGGCCCGCTTGTTTTGTATTGTCATTGCGGTCAATCGATTCGCGAACAAGCTTGCCCGCAACCGTCGGTGTGTATTCCTTGCCGGCAGGTTCTGCTTCTTTTAAACCGCCGAGAATAGACGGTTCATAGTTAATATGCTTGTCCTTCCGATCCACATGATATTGCATTTGACCGCCGCTTTGATTAGTAGCAACCTGCTTCTTCGGCGCATTAATCGGCAATTGCAGATAGTTCGCTCCTACACGGTGGCGCTGTGTATCGGAATAAGAGAAGGTGCGTCCTTGCAGCATTTTATCATCAGAGAACTCTAATCCGTCAACAAGGACACCTGTCCCGAAGGCTACCTGCTCTACTTCTGCAAAATAATCCTCTGGATTTTTGTCTAACACCATCTTCCCAACTGGAATCCAAGGAAACTGGTCATTTGGCCATAGCTTTGTATCGTCAAGTGGATCGAAATCCAGCTCAGGATGTTCATCATCGCTCATGATTTGCACCAACAGCTCCCATTCTGGGTAATCTCCTTGTTCAATGGCATTATATAAGTCTTGTGTAGCATGATTGAAATTTGTAGACTGGATTTCATTAGCTTCCTTTTGTGCAAGATTCTTTATGCCTTGCTTTGGTTCCCAATGATACTTCACCAAGACAGCCTCTCCTTCACTGTTGACCCATTTGTATGTATTAACACCAGAACCCTGCATCATACGATAATTAGCAGGAATTCCCCAAGGTGAATAAACAAATGTTACCATATGGAATGTTTCTGGTGAGCTCGCACAAAAATCAAAGAACCTTTCTGGACTTTGGATATTTGTTACCGGATCTGGCTTAAAGGCATGAATCATATCAGGAAACTTCATAGCATCGCGAATAAAGAATATTTTCAGGTTATTACCTACAAGATCCCAGTTTCCGTCTTCTGTATAAAATTTAACAGCAAAGCCCCGTGGATCTCGAAGTGTCTCAGGTGAGTGCCCGCCATGGATTACAGAAGAAAAACGGACAAATACTGGTGTACGCTTGCCTTTTTCCTGAAAAAGCTTTGCACGTGTATATTTAGAAATATGTTCATCTCCTGCTGTACCATATGACTCAAAATAGCCATGAGCACCGGCCCCACGAGCATGAACTACACGTTCAGGAACTCGTTCTCTGTCAAAATGACTAATCTTTTCGATAAAATTGTAATTTTCCAATGTGGCTGGACCTCTATTGCCTACTGTCCGAATATTTTGGTTATTCGTTACAGGGTGACCCTGCCTGTTTGTCAAAGTATTGTCATTTTCATGATTCTTTTCATGTTTTGACTGATTATCCATTTTTCTTCCTCCCATTCTCCATCATTATTTGAACATAACTCGTCACTACGAAACTACTACCCTATCTTCATTAAAATAATCCTTATTTAATAATAAATATAAAAAAGCACAAGGATAGTTTCCTTGCGCTTCTTACCTAACTATTATCTTTCACAAGCATAGTTATCCTTGTCTCTATCCATTTTCGATTGATACGCTGGATGTGAGGAATCTACTCCATTTGGATATACTGCTCGCAGCTCTGTACAGTTCGCAAAGTACTCAGAACCACTGCTTGAAGATGTTGTACTTGCTGTAGTTTGGTTTGAAGATGATTGACTTGAAACATTAGCAGAAGCAGATGCTGCCTCTTTTTTAGCACTTGCTAAATCACCTTCTAAATCACTTATATTACTCTTTAAGGTTTTAATTTCCTTCTCCAAATCCGTTACTTTTTCTTCTAGCTTCTTTTTATCTTTTTCCAAGGATTCTTTTTGATCATTCAGATCCTTTTCCGCTGAAGATCCATCTTCCACCTTTGAGCTTAGTTCTTTATTATCTGCAGTCAAATCTTTATTTTTTGAAGTTAGTTCAACATTAGTAGAATCTAACTCCGTCAGTTTGGAGTTGAGTTTTTTTACTTCTGCCTGCAATTTTGTATTAGCCTCTAAAGAGTCATTTAATTTTTGAGTTTCTCCACTATCAATATATGGAACCCCTAAAGAAAAAAATAAAATGCCCCCAATTAAAGGGATTAAAAGAAGAAGCTTTGAAATTCTCTTTTGTCTGTTTTTAAGCTTCCTAATAAAATGAAACACCAAATAAAAAATTGCAAAAATAAATAAAAACAAACCGATGTAAGCTAATGATTCCAAAATTAAGCACCCCAATAAAATATAGTAAAATGGTAATCTTTCTCTTACATGTTACTTTATTACTAGTTTTACCGCTACTATTTCTTGTCAGAAAAGCAAAAAATTATTTCAATAAAACTATTTACTTTTGTTGAATTCTGTCATTACATACTATTTTCTATCAACTGGAAAAACAATTTAGTATAATTGTATTATTCTAGATTGAAGGAGATATGCTTTTGAAGAAACTCATCAAGAATAAATATATATGGACTTTTGTGACATACCTGTTTATCATGACAATCTTGCCTATCGGAATCCAGCTGCTTTTGGACTTGTTTGGAGTGGGGACAACAAAGAGCATTTCATTTGGAGACTATCAAATCAGTACCGCAATGCTGAGCGTTATCCTTAACTTTCTCATTCTGTTCATCATTCTAGGGTTCATCATTTTCCTTTATTTCAAAACATCTTTATTTCAATGGAGAAAACCGAACGTAAAGGGGAAGGATTTCCTTTATGCCATCTTTGTTTTTTTCGGAGGAAAATTTATAACCGTCATTGTGATGGTCATAATTGCTTTGTTGTTTGGTCTAAATATGGAGGAAGCTCCCCAAAATCAACAAGCGGTAGAGGTATTAATTCATACTAGCTATATTACGATTATTCAAGTGACCATACTTGCTCCAATTATTGAAGAATTTTTCTTCCGAAAAGTTATCATTGGCCATGTTTTTTCCAAATACAAATATGTGGGCCTTATTTTCAGCTCCCTTTTGTTTGGTGGAATGCATATGATGGCTGGTTTCTCTTTAACTGGAATGATTTTGTATAGCGGTTTAGGGTTTTTCTTGGGACTCGTTTATATAAGAACAAACCGTATTGAAACGTCAATTATTGCTCATGGTTTTAATAACTTGGTATCTTACTTATTAGTGCTGTTAATTCGATGAAATAAAAAACACTCCCTTTTTCAGCCAATGGGAGTGTAATTGAAAACAAAGCTTTATTTCCAGCGAAATAAAGCTTTGTTTATTATCTTTCATAAGCAAAACGGGCTAGAAACTGCTTTGTCCGTTCCTCTTTTGTTTGTTCGAATACTTCTTTAGGAGTACCTTGTTCAACAATGACACCATCCTCCATAAAGATGATTCTGTCAGCGATATCATAGGCAAAGCTCATTTCATGTGTAACGATAACCATCGTTACTCCTTCTTCGGCAACCTTTTTAATTACCTCTAATGTTTCTCCGACAAGTTCGGGATCAAGAGCCGAAGTAGGCTCATCAAACAAGATAACCTCCGGGTTTAGAGCCAATGCTCTTGCAATTCCGACACGCTGCTGCTGTCCGCCGGAAAGCTGGTGTGGATAGGAGTCTTCCTTCCCCTTTAAACCAACCTTTTCTAATAGCTCTAAGCCCTTATTATATGCAGCCGCCTTTGACACCTTTCTTGCGATTACAAGACCCTCCATAATATTTTCTATTGCTGTCCTATGAAGAAAAAGGTCATATTGCTGAAAGACCATTGCTGTTTTTCGGCGAATTTCCAGGATATCCTTAGAGCTTGCCTTTTTAAAGTGGACTTTTTTATCACTAATGGTTAGCTCACCGTCATCTGCTCGTTCAAGAAAGTTTAAGCATCTTAAAAAAGTGGTTTTGCCTGAACCGCTTGGACCTAGAATGACAACAACCTCACCTTTTTTAATTTCCAAGTCAACACCTTTAATAATTTCATTCTTCCCGAAACTTTTGGAGATATTTTTAATTGTAATCATGCGAAGCTTCTCCTTTTGCTGCGGCTGAAATAACGCTCATAGCCGGATGATATTCCTTCAAGTGCAGCACACATTGGCCAGTAGATTAACGATACAGCCACATACGCTTCAAGGAAACGGTAGTTAACATTTGCCTCAATCAGAGCACCGTTTAATATATCTACAACGGAAACCATGGAAACTAGTGAAGAAGCCTTAATAAGAGAAATTAATGTGCTGTTTATCATCGGGAAGGCAATAGGAAATACTTGTGGGATCACTACTCTCTTAATGACCTGCACTCTTGATAATCCTACCGAATAGGCAGCATCGAACTGGCCCTTCGGAATGGCTGTTAGCGCCCCTCTGAATATCTCTGACAGACCGCTTGTTGCGTATAAGGTTAAGGCAAAAATCGCAACCCACCTTCTATCAATATTCTTAAAGCTTATGTCCCAGGACATGGACTTTGCTAGCTGCTCCAGCATATCTGAACTGATAATATACGTAACCAATAAGATAAGAATAACGGGAATTGCTTTAAAGACAGTCACAAACCATTTGAAAAATGTGGAAAGGACAGGGATTTTATAAAAACGTACAAGTGCAATAACAAGACCAATTACAGATCCTAGCAGGAGCGGCACGAACCCTAACAGCAGCGTTGTTGGCAGATAATGCAATGCAGCTGTAAATGCCTTAAACATAAATGGGAAATCGAAGTCCATTTATACCTCCTCCTTTCTTATTTCGTATAATCTGCTCCAAGAACCTCTTTAGATATTTTGGAAAGCTTCCCTTCATCAATTAATTCTTCAAGGGCACCGTCTATATCTTCCTGGAGCTTCGTATCATCCTTGCTGTAAAGATAATATGTTTTAGAAACATAGGCAGGCTCTCCTAATGTTTTTAAATCAGCTTTAAATTGCTCATTTAATTTGTTTACATCGAACTTAGTCAGCAATGTTGCATCTATTGTTCCTGTCTGAAGATCCTTGACAAGTACTTCATTTGATCCGCTGCCGTACACAATATCGATCTTATTATCATGCTCTTTGTTGTATTGCTCCAATATATAGGCATGATTGCTTCCTGTTGATGTGTAAACTGTTTTTCCTGCCAAATCATCTAATGACTGGAAGTTGTTTTTTGAGTTTGCGTCAACAACGATATAACTTGTATAGTCTGTGTAGCCTACTTTCCCATACAAATATTTGGCCTGTCTTTCATCATTGATTTCATACTGATGTGCTGCCAAATCAATTTTATTTGCATCAAGTGCTGGTAAAATATTTTTAAATTCATATGACTCATATTTAAATTTATATTGTGGCAGCTTTTCATCAACTGCATCAAGAACAGCTTTTTCATAGCCTGTTAATTTTCCATTTTCATCCAAATACACAAAAGGCTGATATGCATTTCCAGTTCCGACGATAATTTCCTTTGCATCAGAATCATTGTTCTCTGCGCTGGCACTTTCTGTGCTTTCACCGTTACCGCAGCCCGCAAGTACTAATCCAAGCGCAGCAGTTATTCCAATAATCTTCCAAGACTTATATTTCGGCACGATTCTCATGCTATTTCCCACTTTCATCTGTTTTAATTTACTTTGTTTTTTCCATTTGGCAACAGCAGCAGCTTCTTGCCATTAGGTAAGATTGGTGTTCTGATGCTTTTTTTGCTTCTTTTTGGGTACCGATATTTCTTTTCTATCAAACCAAACAATTGCTCTAAGCCAATGCTCAATACGATAAAGATAACAGCGGCAATAAAATAACCTTCCATGACTCGATAGTATAAAGCTCCTAAAGTCTGAACCTTGCCCATGACATCTAATATTCCTAAAGAAAAGGCAAGAGAGGTGTCTTGCAGCAGGTTAATAATAGACGCTCCAAGGCTCGGCATTGCTATCTTACTTGCTTGGGGTATTAGCACTCTTCGATATGTCTGCCCTTTTGTTAAACCTATTGAGGCTGCTGCTTCATACTGTGATGGAGGAACACTCAACAGGGAAGAACGGAAAATTTCAGAAAAGAACGCAGCTGCATTCAAGCCATAGGTTATATAGATGAAATAGATTTTTTCCCACTGCGATAGGTCAATCCCAATAGAACCGAGCAAACTGGGAAGACCGTAAAAAACGATGAACATTTGCACAAGTATCGGTGTTCCTCTTACAAAGGAAACATATACAATACTTAATTGGCTTAATACAGGCACCTTTTCTATCCGAAGATAAGCAATCAGTAAACCTATAGCAGCTCCAATTAAGGTTGCGAATAATACGATCAAAAGGGTCGTAGGAAGGGCACTCAACACTTTCGGGAAGAGGGTAATAACGTATTCCCATTTAAAAAACTCTCCCATGGGCTGCCTCCTTTCTTGTTATACAGAAGTCTTTTCCGCTTTAGCATCGCTAAACGGCGGTGTCCCGAGAATATTTTCATCGAAGCGTTCTGGAATCAATACTTTATACATCAGAATCCCAATGTCGCCATCGTTTTCATGCTGAAAATATTCCTTATACCCTTTCCGTTTATACATATCCAAAAGCCAAGGATGCTTTTTGCCAGAAGTTCCAAGCGTAAAAGCAGGTGCCTTAAATGTGTCTCGCAGCAATGTGTTTTCTACATATTCCAATAATTTATTTCCGATTCCCTGTCCGCTCAAGTCCGGTGCAGTTGCAAACCACCAAACAAATGGATAGCCTGACACTGGTGTGGTACTCTCCCAAGGAAAGCGGATCGTTAAAGTTGAGATAAGTCTGCCGTCCCGTTCTAAAACAACAGCAGTAGAATTGACGATATTCTCTGTTACCATTTCTAGCGTGGCTCTTGTGGATGGCCAGTTGATGCCAAGTTCTCCAACCGACTTGAATGCACTAGACAATAATTCTAGAAATGCTGGGGCGTCTTCTTTTGTTGCGATTCGAAAGATATCTTCACTCATACAAATTCTCCATTCTGTGTATTTTTTAAAAGATATTGGTTTACTTCTAGTTATTAAAAGTCAAGTAGCATAATGCCGATCCTTTGATTAAGCCTCCGCTCCTTCCTTGCCTTTGTTTATATCCATGTATTCTTATTGGATATGTATAATATAATATGTTTTGCGCTTCTTGACTAATTAGTATTAATAAAGTGTTAATTCAATAAAACTAATAATCAATTAAAACCTATGTGCTTACTAGGTTTATAGTCCGTTTGAAGCTACTTTTTTTGGCTCTTCCCAGATAAAATCAGGTATTTCCTTTCGTAAGACAGGTAGTACTTCCTCAGAAAACCGCTGAATTTGCTCCTTCTGCTCGGCTTCACTAAGACCGTCAACACTCAACCCTTGCACTTGATGACCAAATGCTTCATGGTATAACAGAATCTTTTCGATAATAGCATCTGCTGATCCGACTAATGATGGCCCATTTTCAACATAGTCATCTAAATTCTTAAATGGTGAATTATTATGTTTAGAAGCATCCGTATTCATAAAAGCATCATAATATGGCCGATATTTGTTGATTGCCTCCTCCTTTGTGTCAGCAATATATAAACTGCCTGCCCCAGAGCCGATAATGGCCTTTTGCGGGTCATGACCGTAAAACGCCAATCTTTCTTTATAATGGTCAATTAGCTGCTTATATTTTGCAATTGGATGAAAGACATTGGAAGAAAATATCGGCTCGCCGTTTTTGGCTGCTAGTTCAGTAGAAGCTGTGCTTGATGCACTTCCATGCCAAATAGGAATGCCCTTCTGGTATGGTCTTGGCTCAATTGTGACATTCTGTAGTGGAGCCCTGTACTTGCCGCTCCAATTGACAGACTCCTCTGACCATAGTCTTTTTAATAAATCGTACCTTTCTGCAAGCGACTCCCATTGTTCTTCCTCGGTAATTCCAAATAGAGGATAATGGCGTGGATCATTTCCTTTTCCTATAATCAAATCTAGTCTGCCTTTTGATAATTGATCTACCGTGGCAAAATCCTCGGCAACTCGGATTGGATCCAACACACTTAAAACAGTAACAGTCGTCAACAAACGTATTTTCGTTGTTTTTGCGGCAATATTAGAAAGCACTACAGCAGGTGAAGAAGAAAGGAATGGCGGACCATGCCTTTCCCCTACACCAAAGCCGTCAAACCCTTGCTTTTCAGCCAATACAGCTTGATTAATGACATTTTCCAGCTTCTGATGGGTAGTAAATGTTTCCCCGCTGATTGGATTGGTGTTATTACTAATTAGCGAAAATAAGATAAACTTCATCATTCTCCCCCATTTTCATCTTTTATTTTTGTTTATCCTTACTTATTAATAAAAACATCGTTGAAAAGTGGATATCCTTGTGAATCAAATGTTAGACCTTCCACATCATTAGAGGTTGCAACAGTATATGGGAATACATAGATAGGAATAAAATATCCTTGCCCAATCAGTTTTAGCTGGACCTGTTTGTATAATTCCACTCTTTTCTCTGTATCTATTTCTAGCTCACCTTCCTCTAGCCACTGATCAATTTCCTCGTCATGAAGTCTAGCAAGACTCGAACCGCCATTTTCAGGAAGATTTTCAGAGTGGAAGAATAGACGAAGAACATCCGGATCTCCCGCTACCCTGCTGTTGCCGATAACATCATAATCCTTCCCGTTTTTTGTGATATTATAGTATTCTGCTGATGTAGTAATCTCTAACTTAACACCTATTTCCTTCACTTGCTGCTGAATGATTGTAGCAATATCGTGGCGCTTCTCCCTGTTGACATTACTGTCTATTAAGCGAAGTACCAGCTCTTTACCGTCTTTTTCTCTTACTCCTTCACTGTTTTTCTTCCAGCCAAGATTTTCTAGCCGTTTGTTTGCATCCTCTACGTCAACCTTGCCTGTATTTTCAAGCGATTTGTCATACCCTAATATGGTTGGTGTTATAACAGACCATGCCCGCTTATATGTTCCTAAATAAAGCGTATTGACGATATTATCGACATCAATTGTTTCTTGCAATGCAATTCTGGCATCAAGCTCGTTCCATGGTGCATTTTCTGGGTTAATAAACAAGCCATATGGCATGCCTGCTGTTTCTGTTTCAAAAATTTTCAGGTTGCCATTTGCTTTAATAGACTTCAAGTCTTGAGGTGGTACTGTTTCAACAGCATTCAATTGGTTGCTTTGTACACTGCCGATTCTTGTTGCCTCTTCTGGGATAATTTTGTATGTGAGCTTATCTAAATATGCTTTTCCTTCATGTTCAGCAAATGGTGCTTTCCCTGTGTAATCAGCATATCTTTCCAACACAATTTCATTATTCTCATCCTGACTGACAAACTTAAAGGGACCAGAACCAACTGGATTTGTCGCAAGGGACAATCCATACTTTTCAGCAGCTTCTTTGGAAACTATCGCTAATTTAGGCTGACTTAAATTACTTAAGAAGGTTGCTGCAGGTTCAGAGAAATGAATTTTCACGGTATATTCATCTACCACTTCAGATGACTCATAATTTTCAATAAGTGCATATGCACTTGCAGCCTTTGTTTCAGGATTTACGATACGGTCAAAGTTATATTTAACAACCTCTGCGTTAAATTTGCTTCCATCATGGAAGGTAACATCATCTCTTAATTTAAAGGTGAAGGTTTTTTGATCATCAGAGACCTCCCAGCTTGTTGCAAGCCATGGTTCTATCTTGTTATCCTCTGTCTGGTAAACAAGCTTTTCATAAATACTGTTATTCACCCTTGTTGAAACAGCCATTCCGCTAGTATGAGGATCAAGACTATCAGGCGGTGTTGCTAAGCCATAAACCAACTCTCCGCCTTCCTTAGGTACTGCATCTCCACTGGCAGATGTATTTACATTTGATTGCTGGCAAGCTGTCAACAGCAGCAAAACTCCAAGCATATAAAATAAGATTGATCTTCGCAATCGAGTTATTCTCATTATCTTTTTCCCCCTTGAACAATTGTTTTTTCGCTTTTAACACTAATTAATTGGTAAAGGATAGTGACAAGCTGTAAATCTACCTTTTTGAATTTCCTTTAATGCCGGCTCTTCCTCTGCACATTTCTCAGTAGCAAAAGGGCATCTTGTTCGGAATCGGCAGCCTGATGGCGGATTTGCAGGAGACGGAATTTCTCCTTCTGCTTTTAGCTTATTTGTCCTTTTTCCATTTGGAATAGAGTCAATCAACACTCTTGTATATGGATGGGCTGGCTCCTGAAAGATGGCTTTACTTGGAGCAATCTCCACAAGCTTGCCTAAATACATCACACCTACTCTGTCAGATATGTGCTGGACGACACCTAAGTCGTGACCGATGAACAAATAAGTTAAACCCATTTTTGCTTGTAGGTCTTGAAGCAAGTTGATTATTTGAGCCTGTACAGAAACATCCAAGGCGGAAACAGCCTCATCTGCCAATATAAAGGCTGGATTTAGCGCTATCGCTCTCGCAATTCCAATTCTTTGTCGCTGTCCACCTGAAAACTCATGGGGATATCTGGATACCCATTCTCGCTTTAATCCGACTTGTTCAAGCAGTTCCTCCACTCTTGATTGTATTTCCTGCTTAGACAGCTTTAAATGCCATTTTAAGGGCTCTGCGATAATCTCACCTATTTTAAGACGAGAGTTGACAGAACTATATGGGTCTTGAAAGATCATCTGCATCTCTTTGCGGTATTTGCCCATTTTTTTACTGCTGAGACCTGATAATGGACTGCCACCGTATAAAACTTCTCCCCCAGTCAATTTTTCTAATTGCAGAATGGCTCTTCCTAGTGTCGATTTTCCACTCCCAGATTCTCCAACCAACCCAAATGTTTCGCCTTTATTGATAGTGAATGACACATCATCTACCGCTTTTACCTGTTTTTTTGCTAAGGAAAGGCCTCTGCCAATTGGGAAATGTTTGCTGACATGCTGAACATCCACCAATATTTCAGTGCTGACTGGCTTCGGTTTGGTGACATTAATCGTCTCAAGTGTTTCCTCTTTTGAATAACTCAAGCTCCATTCCGGTTTTGTGACTAATTCCTCAGAATAAAAACAAGCAGCATAGCGGTCATTAACTTTCTCAAGATTTGGTCTCACCCGTTTGCATTGTGTATTCGCAAATGGGCAGCGGGGATGAAATAGGCATCCTTCTGGCAGCTCATTTAGGCTTGGGATACTGCCTTCAATTGAGTAAAGCTTTCCTTTATTTGCAGTGTCCATCTTAGGAATAGATTTCAGCAGTCCTCTTGTATAAGGATGATGTGGTGTGTGAAATAACTGAGAGACAGTTGCATTCTCCACAACCTCGCCTGCATACATTACGACAATTCTGTCGGCAAGCTCTGCTGCAATTCCTAAGTCATGCGTAATCAGAAGCAAACCCATATTAAATTCATCCTTTAATGACTTTAATAGCTCAATGATTTGCAGTTGAATTGTTACATCCAATGCTGTAGTTGGCTCATCAGCAATTAGTAAATCAGGCTCACAGGAAATGGCCATAGCAATCATGGCTCTTTGCAGCATTCCTCCTGAAAATTCATTAGGATATTGCTTCATCCGATGCTCGGGCTCAGATATACCCACTTTTTTGAGTAAGTTGATTCCTTTCTGCCAAGCTGCTTGTTTCGATATTTTTTGGTGCTTTCTTATCATTTCCGTTATTTGGTGGCCAATTGTAAAAACTGGGTCAAAGGCAGATAACGGCTCCTGGAAAATCATCGCGATTTTCTTTCCTCTTATATGCTGGAGCATCTTTTCATCGATAGAAGTTAGATTAGTTCCTTGAAAAGAGATATCTCCATTGGAAATTCTTCCATTTTCATATTCTATTAATCTCATAATGGCCTTCGATGTGATTGTCTTTCCGCTTCCTGATTCGCCGACTAAGCAGACCGTTTCACCAGCTTTAATAGACAAATTAAGGTCAGATATTGCAGTTATGCTGCCTGTTTTCGTCTTAAACTCTATGTTTAACTTGTTAATATCAAGCATTAAGCATTGTCTCCTTTCTGCTTTTTCTTCGGATCAAGGAAGTCACGGAGACTGTCGCCGATGATATTTGCTGACAACACAAAGGATGTAATTGCAATACCTGGAAAAGTAGCAATCCACCATGCGGCTGCCAAATAGCCTCTACCCTGTGACAATAACGTGCCCCAATCAGGAACCTCTTGGACAACGCCCAAGCCTAAAAAGCTCAACCCCGCTCCAAGTAGGATGGAAGAACCTAACCCATTTGTTGCCATGACTAGCAGTGGAGAATAGGCATTAGGAAGGATATGGCGAAAAAAGATGACGAAATTGCTTACCCCAATTGATTTTGACGCAATAACAAAGTTTCGGCTTTTTAAAGTAAGTATTTGGCCGCGCATCAATCTGGCATATCCCGGTACAGCGGCTATGGATATGGCAAGTATTATATTCATAAGACTTGGTCCCAATGCGGCTGCAAAAGCAAGGGACAGGAGCATTCCTGGGATTGTCATTAAAATATCAATAATCCGCATGAAAATAAGATCAACTATTCCTCCTGCATAACCAGCAACAGAACCGATTATCATCCCTGTAGCAGCGGCAGCAATTACTGATAGAAAACCGATTATTAAGGACGTTCTGCTTCCATAGACAATTAAACTGAAAACATCACGGCCAAAATAGTCTGTTCCTAAGAAATGAATGCCTGAAGGTGCTTGCATTATTTCTTCTGTAAACATTTTGGTTGGTGCGTATGGTGATATCCACTGTGGAAAAACTGCACAAATCATTAAAAAAAGGATAATGCCGCAAGCCGCATAAATAAAAGCATGCTCAGGGAGAAAAATCCTTTTTCTCTTTTTAATAACCGAAAACTTTTTGATTTGGCCGGCTAATACCGTCTCTTTCAAGTGATTTACACCTCCTAGAATGATTTTCGGACACGAGGATCAATAACCGAGTAAGAGATATCTACTAAAAAATTGATGGTTATATATACGATGGCTGAAAAAAACACTACTCCTTGGACGACTGGCAGATCCTTCGCAGTTATCGCATCTGCAACCAATCTCCCAATTCCTTGCCTTGAAAATACAGTTTCAATAACAACTGCTCCGCCCAGCATATCCCCGATCATCATTCCGATAATCGTAATCGATGGAATTAACGCATTTCTTAATGCGTGCTTATACATAACCGTTTTTTCTGATAGCCCCTTTGATCTTAATGTGAGAATATATTGCTCATTCATAACCTCCAGCATGCTGTTTCTTACCATGCGGACAATTGCCCCAGAACCGACAAGTCCTAATGCAATGGAAGGCAGAACAAGCGTAATCCAGCCGTCTGACCCTATTGAAGGGAACCAGCCGAGTGTGACAGAAAAAATTAGAATTAATAAAATTCCTGACCAAAAGGTAGGCATTGAAATGCCAAATAAACCTATTAATCTAGCAACATAATCAATAACACTGTTATGGTGAATGGCTGAAAAAACACCTAATGTAATACCAAAAATAATGGAAAGTATCGCACTTACGATGGTTAGGGCAATGGTGGCAGGAAACTGGGTAATGATTTTGTCTAAAACTGGCGCGTTGTTAACAATGGAGTGCCCAAAATCTCCTTGCAGAATATTTTTTAAATATTCCAAAAACTGAGTGTGGAAGGGCAGGTCTAAACCTAGCTCTTCCCGTAAATTAGCCGCCATTTCAGGTGTGGCACCTGTTCCCTCCAACATTTGGTCTACTGCATCTCCTGGAAGGGAATAATTGATGAAGAACACTAATAACAAAGACCCTAGCAGTACAAAACCGGCAGCAATCATTCTATTTACAATAAATTTCCCCATAGACAATTCCCGCTTATACTTCTAGTGCCGTATTTGTACTATTTTGATTGCTTGGCTTTTTAATTCCTAAATGCTCTCGCAATGTGCTGCCTGTATATTCCTTTTCGTAAATGCCTCTTTCTTGTAAAATAGGCACAACCTTTTCCACAAACTCCTTAAATTGGCTTGGAATATCAGAGTTTATAATAAATCCATCTGCTCCACCGCTTTCAAACCAAGTTTGAATCTTATCTGCGACAATTTCCGGAGTGCCGATAAAAGTACTTCTCGGTACAGCAACCTGCTGGGCTACTTGACGGAGTGTCAGCTTATGTTCCTTTGCCATTTTCTTGATTTTATCAGTTGTACTCTGAAAAGCTTCTTTACCTGTATCCCCAATTTCCGGGAATGGCTCATCCAGTGGAAAAGTACTGAAATCAAAATGATCAAAAAATCTGCCAAGATATGTAATGGCATTATCGATTGGAACTAAGCTGATAAAATCCTCATATATTTTGTGTGCTTCCTCAACAGTGCTTGCAACAATAGGGCTAATTCCCGGGAATATCAGAATCTCCTCATGGCCGCGTCCATTTTGTTCTGCTTTTTTCATTACATCGCTATAAAATTCAATCGCTTCCTCCAGTGTTTCGTGCCCTGTAAAAATAGCGTCAGCAGACTGTGCAGCAAAGGATTTTCCTCTTAGAGAGGAACCTGCTTGAAAAATGACAGGATAGCCTTGTTGTGATCTTTCCAAATTCAGCGGTCCTTTGACAGAAAAGTACTCCCCTTCGTGATTCAATTCATGCATCTTTTCTTTATCAAAAAACTCCCCTGTTTCCTTATTTCTGACGAAGGCGCCATCCTCCCAAGAATCCCAAAGCCCCTTGACGACTCGCAAATGCTCCGCCGCTTTGTTATAACGGTCCTCATGGGATGGAAGATCCTTGCCATTGAAATTTCGAGCCGCTCCTGCTGATGGAGATGTAACAACATTCCAGCCTGCCCTTCCCGAACTAATATGATCTAATGACAGGAATTGTCTTGCAACATTGAAAGGCTGGCTATAGGATGTGGATAAAGTACCGACAAGTCCGATCTTTTCTGTTGCACCCGCTATGGCAGTAAGCAACGTAATCGGCTCGAATCTGTTTAAGAAATGAGGTAAAGATTTTTCACTTATGGAGAGTCCATCTGCAACAAAGATAAAACTAAAATTTGCTGTTTCAGCAAGCTTTGCCCTTTCTTTGTAAAATGGTAGGCTTACACTAGCATCTGCAGGAACAGATGGATGACGCCATCCATCTGTTGTTCCGCCAATACCGTGAATCATTGCACCAAATTTGATTTTTTTATCCTTTGCCATCATTTAGCCACCCTTCTTTTATTCAACAAATTAATTATTCCTATAAAAATACTCAGTATTAAGCAAAAATTAAACTAGTGCTTCCTTTAATGCTTCTAAGTCTACTTTAAAGACAGCTTTATACTCTGGTGATACACCATCACCGATTTCAACTACAGGTACATAACGGATGCCATATTTCACTTCAAGTACATCTCTTAAAGAATCATTTTCTGTTACATCAATTGTAGAATACTCAAAATTGTTTTCGGATAGATAAGATTTAACCTGTTCACAATAACTGCATCCAACTTTGCTCCACACAACTACTTTTTTATTTTGACTCATTATATACCCACTCCTTGATTGTTTTTTTGTTTTAACTTACTATCTTCTGCAAATGCCTCTGTGAGTAGCTTATAAGAATAAATTCTATCCTCGATATTTACAATTGGTGATAAGGAAATTATTTCATCAATTTCATACTTTTCAGCAAGCAAAGTTAGTTCTTTTCTAACATTTTCCTTTGACCCAGCCACATAGCCTGCTTTTTGAACAAGCAGCTGATATTCTGATTCTCCTGCTTGACTAATTACTTTTTCTGCCTGCTCCAATGACCCTACATTCAACTTCCTGCCATCCGCAAAAATGACTTTGACAGATTCTCTTTGCTTAATATAAGAATCTGCTTGTTCATCACTGTCAGCGACGGCAACCGTTAATGCCAGCAGAAATTCACCTCCGCCATTTGGTGAAAATTGCTTAAACCTGGCTCTTGCTTCCTTTAGAATATTTTCTTCTCCGTTAATGAAGTAAGCGAACACAAAGGAAATTCCTAGCCTTGCTGCAAGCTCAGCGCTCTCTGCACTACCACCTAACAGGAATATATCTGGTTTTACTTTTGGTGCAGGAGCTGCTTTTAACTCAAGTACATTCTCTTCTTCATTTATGTATGAATGAAGATCAGCCAATTTTTCTTCAAACGACTTTTGTTCCTCTCGTTTATCTTCCTGCAATGCCTTTGTTGAAAGACTAAGACCCCCTGGTGCTTTGCCAACACCTAGGTCAACTCTATCGGGTGCCAGTGCCGATAATACATGAAATACCTCTGCAACCTTGAATGGACTATAATGCTGCAGCATAACTCCGCCAGAACCGATGCGGATATTTTTTGTCGATGCAAGCAGGAATCCAATCAAACTTTCTGGGGCAGAGCCTGCTAATTGGTCATTATTATGATGCTCCGAAACCCAAAACCGATTATATCCAAGAGAATCTGCAGCCTGAGCCAATTTCACCGTGTTTTTTAGACCTTGCTCTGCATTTTCTCCTTCGCCAATTGGACTCTGATCGAGAATGCTTAATTTAATTGTCAAGTTTCTCACCTCACGATTGATTTTATAAATTGAGTTAATGCATCATTAAGCCTTGCTTTTGTTTCATCCGCCAAACTATAGGAATGATCCTCGTTTTTTGTTACTTGGGTGTCTTGGATATACACGCCACTATTAATATTGGAAGCTCCTAAGTTAATAAGAACAGGTTTAAGGACATAATCTATCACCAATAAATGTCCATATGTGCCACCTAATACCAGCGGCAACACTGCCTTATCCTTCAGCGCCTTTTGTGGAAGCAGGTCAATATACGTTTTGAGAATACCTGAATAAGCAGCTTTATATACAGGAGTTAGAAAAATTACCCCATCACTATTTTCAATTAATTGGTTTGCTTCTGTAATTTTTTCATTATTAAATTCAGCTTTAATTAGTGCCTCACTTGGGAGCTGATGGACTTGGATAGTAGTTGGATTAATGTTTTCCTTTTCTAATAATTCTTTTGCATAATTTAATACACCCGTTAGGCGAGAGTGGATGGAATTTCCACCAGCTACAATCGTAATTGTTGGCATTTTTACTTCCCCTTTCAAAATTCCTTCTAAACCACTTGGATTAGTTGATAATATAGATTATAATAAAGCAAATAATTCAGAAAGTATAATCAGTAAAATTAATGCCAGGATTCAGAATTACTAAATTAAAACTTAAAAGAGGTGTTTATACATGGAGATTCGTGCAATTCGCACATTCACAACTATTGTAAAATACGGCAATTTCCTTAAGGCTGCTGAAGCTTTAAACTATTCACAGCCAACCATCACTCTTCATATTAAACATCTGGAAGAAGAAGTCGGTGAAAAGCTGTTGGAAAGAGGAAAAACATTGAAGATGACAGAGGCTGGCCGCCTGTTCTATGAAAGAGCCAATGCACTGTTACGCGAATACGACCGTTTAGATAAAACATTACAAGACTTGGAGGGAGGCTTAGCAGGCTTGATTCGAATTGGAGTTTCCGAGCCGACAGCTAGTCTTGAACTGCCAGCAATAATGGCAGATTTCATCCAAAAATATCCTAAAATAGAAATTTCCCTTCATGTTGCTGACGCCAATACTTTAAGTACAATGCTTTATCAAGATGAAATTGACTTTGCTATATGCGGCGCACCGGAAGTTTCCATGGAGAATGTTTTTAAGCCACTCTATTATGATGATATCGTGCTTCTTGTTTCCGAGTCCCATCCTCTATCCACAAAAACAATAGTAGAATTAAAGGATCTCGAAAACGAAACAATCTTGTTTACACCTCATAATTGCCCAATTCGGATTAAAATAGAGCAAACGATTGTCGAGAATATCGGCACTAATTATAAAAAACTGGAGATATCCAGTAGCATGGCACATAAACACTATGTTCAAGCAGGGCTTGGAATTTCTCTCTTTACACGCACTGCCCATTCCTTCCCATTTCCTGGCACAAAGGTATTAGAAATCAACGGAATAGATGCCGCTCCAGTAATCGGGTTGTTAAGAAGGACTAATCATTTAAATGGAAAGGCCTCTTCCCATCTTTTAGCCTTAATAGAAGAATCTTTTTCCAGAAAACACACACTGCAAGAAAAAACATATTTATAAAAACAAAAAAAGGGCTGTTTATAGCCCTTTATCTTGCTTTCTTTACGACTGCAGATGTTTCACGTCCTTTTAAATTGCCTAACTTAAACATAAGAATCCCACCAATAATGATAAATACTCCGATTTTTTGTTTAAGTGTAAATGGGATTGGATCTGTGCCGAACCAGCCGAAAGTATCAGAAACTAAAGCAAAGCCAAGCTGTGCAAACATTACGATTGCAATGGCATATGTTGGTCCAAGCAGCTTAACGCCTGAGGTAATACAATAAACTACTCCGACACCGATAAAGCCGCTTACCAAATACCATGGCTCCATGTTTGTGAAAACAAACAGCCTTCCGCCCTCGACAACAAGTCCAGTAACAAAAGAAGCCAAAAACCCCATTCCAAGCACAAGTGTTGTTGTTGTCCAAGAGCCTGCTTTCTCCATCACTTTATTATTAAATATATTTTGGACCGCAACTAATCCTCCTGCCATTATAGCCAACAAAATTCCCAGCATTACATATCCCCCTTACTGCTCATATATATTATCCTTTGCCATTATTTGAAGTCCTGCTCTGTCTTTAATGACGATAACCCCTTTATTCTTCTCAATTAGCCCCTCCATGCAGAATTGCTTTATTATTCTGTTCACATGACGATAGCTCGTGCCGATAAAATTCGCTACATCCTTTAAATCAAGCCAATCAAGCCTATCAGTAAATGTATGCTCCTTTAGTGCCGAAACAGATAGCAAATAGCTTGCGAGTCTGACTTCAACCGGATACATTAAATTAAAGCTCATAGCTGTCGATTTTCGATAAAATTTATGAGCAATTATGTCCAGCAGAAATAGCAGAAATGCAGCATCATCATTCCCGTGCTTTTTCAACCATTCAAAATCAAATCTGATCATTTTTACTTTTGTAGAGGTGGCCTCTACTGTATTAAGGAGTTCAGCACCATTGACGTATTCTACATCACCAATTATCTCTAAAGGCTGCTTAAATGATAAAATCAGAATTTTTCCATCCTGTGAGGTTGTATATACCTTTATCTTCCCACTAACATGGACGTAAAGAAAGCGCGCAGACTCACCTTGTGTGCAAATTCTTTCTCCTTGCTCAAATTCACATAATACAGCATGTTCTTTTAAGTGGTCATTAAAAATATTTGTTAACTGATGTTGCTCTAAATAGGAATGAAGCTCCTTTTCGTCCTTGATTTCCTTCATATTCTCCCGCCAGTCAAAGTTTTAATAATAGTAAACCACCAATCATCATCACAATACCTATAATATCAGCAATTTTTAAGTTCCGTTTCTTTATCCCAAACCATCCATTAATATCAATGATAAAGGTTAATATTAGCTGCGAAATTAACACAAAGGAAACCGTAAATGTAACCCCAATCTGCAGAATTGCTTCCATATTGCTAAAAAGAATAAAGGCTGCAAATGCACCTCCAAACCAATAGATTGGATTAACACTTCCGATGCTTTTCCATTTGATATCTCTAGTGGCATAGAGGATTACTGCTGCTAATAAAAAGCCGGAAAACTGGGTTAAGCTTGCCGTTTGCCATATACCAATATCCTCACGAATATGGGCATTAGCTATATTTTGAATCGTTATAAACATTCCACCAATTAAAGCAAAAAGTACACCTTTCATTATATCCTTCCACCCTTCTCTTCTTATTAAAAAGAAAAATGGAAAACTTAGAAAGGACATATGTCCCTTCTTTTTAAAATGATTTGTTTTATCATAACCAAGAACCTTATAACATACGATGGAATTGGAGAAAATAAAAAAACCCAGAATGAATATAAAGAGTATTGCCGTCTCTTATTCGTCATCTGGGTCCATATTAATTGGCCGTTATTTATTCAACTGTTTCAAAATCAGCGGCAGCTTCGATCATTCTGCCATTGTTGCTGTCAGAAAGCATATACTTTTGCTGCTCCGTAAGTACAAGCAGCTTCTTCTCATCCTCTGTCAATTTCTTGACAAGGTTCTCTCTTTTGCCGCTATATGCTTCAATATCTGATTTTAGCTGGGCAATTTGATCTTTAATAGCATCCAAGCGCTTATCCTTAAGTTGCTTATCTACTTCCTCTGTAATAAGCGGCTCATCATCTGTATCTTTTTTAAACAAAGAAAAAATAGATGTTTTTTGTTTTTTCCGTAAACTTGCAACCATAATATGATTCTGTCTGTCTAACAAATAATCCTGGTAGGCAGCCGATTCTAACTGTTTAATTTCTTGATTGCTTTCACTCATTTCCCTTTCGAGCTGAGTAATTTCGTATTTTAGTTGATTAACAGAACGATCCATCGCTAAAATTTCAAGCAGCAGGTTCTGATAATTCATATTGCTGTTATACAAATAATTAACAGCTTCTTTAAAATTCGAAATTTGTTCAATTAAAGCATCATTTGAACTCTTTCTATTCGATTCAAATGTTGGCTCAGCACCTAATTCCACTAACAGCTGGTTAGTAGTCATCCCTACCTTTTCCATTAATAATGAAATAAGATGAATCCTAAAAATTGTTATGTAATTAAGGCGGTAATATCTGCCGTGCTTTTGTGGTTTAATGTATATATCAGAAAGCTCACTCCGTAAATAATGCCTAATCGTGGCATCATCCCTGCCTATGAATTCACTTGCTTTTATCGCTACATAATGAGTATCAGGATTTATGGATAAAATGGAATCTGTCCAAATATCCTCTTCCGAAGTATGCGATAATGCTAGATTATATATTTGATCATATTGAAATTCTTCTAATAATAATTCTCTCAACTCTTCACGTTGATGTTTGTCTTCCACCTTGCTCACCTCCAGTTGCTCAAAAAAATACACTTTATTTGATTTTACACCTAGTTCCGCAAAAAATCAAAGCTTGTAAAAGCTATTTTTACGAATCATTTACGACTAACTCTTTGTTTTATGAATATAATTACTACGTTAGATTTACGTTCATCCATTCCAACGCACCTGAAAGTATAGTTAAAGTGTATTATATTCTTACGTAAATTTCCGTTTACTTCACTGTAAAAACTCATATTCTGTTCCAATGTTCGTAAATACATCCATTTACAACTTACTTACGACAAAAAAGACTATCAACCCGTTTGTTTTTTACGTACTAATTACGTAAATTATGTGAATTTCTGATAAATGATTTATATTAATCGACGTAATTCTTACATTAGTTCATAGATCAGTGTCGTAAATTTCGTTTTTACGAATCTTTTACGATGAATAAAACTCGTAAATTTATATTATATTTACGTCAGTTTAAAACAACTTACGATTTATTTACGTAACTTAAATGTGCGTTTATGATAAATGTTTCTTTAGTTTACGTAAATTAGGATGTTGCTTTTACATACTTTGTGTATTTACGAAGTATGTACAACTCTTTTTTAAATATACATAAACACTGTATACAATCTTTATGTAAAAATTACGGTTTCACTTACTATGTTTATGTAATTCGAACGTATTTTTTATATATATTTACCCTTTTATTGGATAGTGTTTTTCGTAAACTACTGGTTTACTATTTATTTACGACACATATTTTTCGTCGTTAACGTACATTAATCATAGAAATAATGTCCTTACTATATGCATATAAGCAAGATTTACGTAGATGTACGAGGAATAATATTAATTTTATGGATATTATTGGTATAAATCTATGGATTTACATAAAAGAGGGTGCTTACGAACCGTTTACAACGCAAAAAAAGGTTGTTAAAGAAGAATTATAGGAGATATAACCAAAAATTCATTACTACGTAATACGGGAATTCACGAAAAGTATATTATTAGTAGGATTTATATGAAACTAAACGTAAAAAAGATGCTTCAGGAGTATTCCTAAAGCATCTTTTTCTATTTATTAAAGTCAATTCTATCTTAATTAAACTAAAAAGGGGATTAAATGAGCCGTTTAGCTGCTAAATTAATCGTCAAGCAAGCTTAAATCGATATCATCTAGATCAATATCATTCTCTGGTTCTGTTTTTTCAGCAGGTTTATCATTCCCCAAGTACTCTGATAAGCCTAATTCAGCAAAATCAAGATCAAATTCCTCGTCATCACTTGCAGCAGCAATAGAACTGATCACAGATTGCTGGTAGCTTACTTCTTGCTGTCTAGCTTTAAAATCTTCATATTCCTTCACTAAACCTTTCGCAAGACGCTCTGGAAGGGCATCTGCCTTAAAGAACGTATAAACACTAGTTGAAAAATTGTTCTTTTCCTCTAAATACCCGCTAAACACTGTACCATTTAACGGAAGCTTTTCAATAATTTCTTCTCTCGCATCGTCAATGAAAGAACTGCCGATATCATTTGATTTATCAAGGATAGCAAGTAGTCCAATATGATGGATTCGAGCTGATGTGTTCGTTTCTTTATCAAATAACTGGATAGGCTGGTGAAGATTACTGCTATCAATTGCTTCCTTAAACATTGCTGTCACATCATGGCCGTTTCTAACAGTATTGCTAGACTTTGAGAATCTGCTGATTACAAGTGAACCTGTGTGCTCAAGGATAACTCGTCTAAAGTCAGCACTATCAAAGGTAACCGCTGTTCCACCACCTGTTGTAGCTGTATTAAGCTCATGGAAAATCTCTGCAATTTCATTGTTAGCATAATCCCTGTAGTTATCAATGCCATTTCTGCTGTTCTCTGGCAGCTGTTTAAACTCATCATAGAAATGCTGATTGTCTGCAAATACCACGAAAGCAACACCTTTATTCGGGTTTTTCGCAATATCCCAGATCTGCTGAGCAAAGTTATTCACTTGTCGAAGGGCATCAGGACCGTCAGCACGTGTAGGAATCGTCACAACTATACCAATCTTAATGAATTTTTTTCTTGCACGGATAGAAGCTTCTTTTAAGTATTTCTTTGGATTTGTTTTAACTTCAGCTTCACCAAGCTCTTTGCGAATAAGGTTAAATTCTTCAATGATTTTTGGTTTATTATTGTAATCATAAAATTCCTCAATTGCCTTCACGATAGTAGAAGTACCTGTTCCACCGCCAAGGCCAGCGAAAAACATAACAAGATCATCTTGCGGTCTAATTCTTTCTTGTATAAAAGACTTCAGCTTATCCTTCGCTTTTTCATTTCTCTCCAATATATGTATAGCTTCTTCTGGGTTTTTACCCAATCCACCAAGCTCCAAGCTCACTCTGTTATTTGTTGAAATGTTCTTTAATCCAGCCAAATCACCATCATTACTGTTTAAAGCGATACAGTTGTAGACAGACGTATTATCTTCTTTTTTAAAAGCAGCAAAGCGGTCTGCCATTCTTGTTCCAGCTTGTCCAAAACCTACCATTGTGATGTTTATTGCAGGCTGGTTCTTTGTAAATGTTTTTGCCATTATTTACGCAGCTCCTTATTCTTCGATTTATTCTCTACTAGTTTGGCTATAAGTTGTTTTCCACGATTTGTTAGAAAAAGAAACTTATAAGGTTTGATTGCTTCATGATAAATAAGCGACATAAACATAAGCTTATCGACCATTTTTTCGACGTTTTTACGTTCAATGTTCGTAAATACTTCTTCATATACGTACTTGTTTTTTCCAACATTTTTCCTAACAAGACGTTCCACCTTAACATTTTCAATGATATGGCTTATAGAAACACCTCGCTCTTTATTCTTTTGTTCTTCAATTGCTATGTACTGGAATACCTTAAGCAAGCCGGGATCCTGTCCAATAATATCAATGAACATTTCCAGCACCTCATCACTAAACTTAACATGCTTATGTAACTCATGAAGGGTATGATCCAAGAATCTTCCTCCTATCATATACTTATAAACTATATAATAACTAAATATAGTCTCTAATACAAGTGTCTATATAGCAGTTTTTATGACTGTTAGAATTATATTTTAGTGTAAAACCCTTTATATTAGGGGACTTTTAATAGTGTCTCTTTAAAGACACTATTTATGTAATTTTATGATTATATACACGAATCCTATGTAAAATACATATCTTATTAGGTTGAAAATGCTCAATTTGGAGAAAACGGGTGTTTTTCACCATTTTTTTGACGAAAAAGAAAAGATTAAATGCATATATATTTATTTATAGTGACTATATATAGTGACTATAAATAAATACTGTTATATCAGTAATTTAATTGTAATTAATATTATCTTAATTACTATATACACTATATAAGCCCACTATTATTAGTGGGCTTATATAGTGTCTACTTATTTTAAATGTATATGAATTTCAAAGATACACTGACCAATTTAAAGTTAGTCAGTAATTCCCCCATTAATTACTATCTCAGCTTTTTAAATCAGTAAAATACAAACCTTTACGTAAAAACGACATTGCTTTATTAAAAATCAATAAAGCAATTAAAAAGTATGTACGTAAATTGCATGTTATCTGCTGTGTTTTTTACGTAAATCACTCTTTTACAAGCCGTTTACGAACTGGAATTCAGCACTTAATTTAATACTATGATCAACATTACTATTTTATTCCGTTCTTTCTATTAGTTGTTTTTTTTATGTTTTCAGTAGGTTCGTACATGCTTGTAATGACGTAAAGCCGACGCGTATTTATTATAGTTCTCACATCGTAAAGATAATGTTAATCATAAAGCTTATGTTATTTTACGATGCTTTTTTTGATTGGTTTTGACTTTTTTGCTAACTCTGCTAATTTTTTTAATTTCTCATTTTCTATCCCTGTATTTTTCCCTTTTCCAGAAGTCATATATTTTCCTCCTCCAACTTATTCAATATTCGTTGTTACATAGTTTGTCCAAAAAACTGGAGTTTATACGTTCTATTTTCATAGCCTCCTTCATAATCTAGCAATATAACTTTTTGACAATTTGACACTGAGATAATGCAGAAAAAAGAGACAAAAGGGAGGAGAGAGGGAGAAGATGGAACCTATAAATCCTATATTTACGACCAAGATAGATACACCAAAAATAGAAACAAAAAAGGAATTAGTTCGGAAAAAACCAATTACAAAAAAAGAGGGACGTAAAGAACGAGTTGATAAAAAGAAGGATGTGAAAATCCCTTTCACACCACAAGAAAGGAGATTGCTAAAAATTTTAGCAAAAAAAAGAGGACTTGAACCTACACCGTATTGCTCTTTATTGGTGAAGAAGGGGTTAGAGGAATATAAAGACTTTCCCATACGTATATACGATCCGAAGGGACAGCCTTATCCAGCAAAGTTGGAGAGGGTGTATCATGATTTACTATTTGAAATGAAAGTTAAATGGGATTGCAGTTTAAAAGAAGCAGCATATCGGATTCTTGCCTTTATGCTAGAGGAAGAGGTGAAAAGGAACCGGTGAAAAAAAGCAGATATCCTATTTACGATGATGAAATAAGGGAGCTCTCATATAGCCCATATAATTTCTTTGATAAATGGTTTATGAAGGCTACAAGGAAATTAACTACACCTACATTACTTTCCTATACTTTTTACGTTCCTGTTTCTGAGTATTTACGTGGAGAGCTGTTTTGTGATGATGTTACAGAAGCAGCTAACGAACCATTTACACATATAGATTTAGTGACATTGCTTTTAGATGATTTTTTATACCAGGCTAAAAGGAGAAGTAATCCTGTTGAGCTTTACCACGAGCTGACTACGAGAAGTCAAAAGGCAATAAAGATCACTTCTTATCACGAGGAAGAGGATGCCATATTACCGCCGGCAAATTCGCCAAAAAAGAAGATGATTAAATGTCTTATAAATAGAAAACAAGCTTTAAGATTAGAGGTCATGCTAAGTGATATTGCGGAGCTAGATTTGGAATATAGCTTTGAAGTAAAGGATGTGCTCAGAATGCTGTACAGTGATTTCATTCTTCAATATAAAAATGGTAACTTGTCCAATGTGGTGGATAATATCATACAAAGGCTGTCGTCACAATAATGTACAAGGGAAAAAGGATAATAGTCCTATTAGGATAGGCAGCTATTATCCTTTTTTTATGGCTTCTTTTCCACATACACCATATCCTCTTAGAACGGCAGCACTGAGTATTAATGGTATCTTTCCTTCCGAACTATTTAGAAGGCATGTAGCAGCCTTTAGTGACTTATAATCACCCTTAGTAATGTGATGTGTGGTTGTTAAATTTGTAAGTGCAAACATAAATAGAGAATGTTGCTGTATTCGATTCGAAATGGAGAAATGCTTTCAAATGAGGCATATACCGTCAGGCAGAGGGAGTGTTCATATCCTTAAATCATCTAATCGGAGAGAATTAAGGCAGCTATAAGCCAAAGAATAAGGCATGTTGTTACGGCTAAATGATAATCAAGAAATACATAGTATTACAGCTCTTAATTAAATACTGTCATTTTTATTTAATGGACCAAACAGTCGTAATCCAGGAATTCTGTTTTTATGATTTTTGGTGATTTCTTCTAAGTTAGCTAATGCTTCCTCAAATTCTTTTTTGCTAATTTTTTTTGTGGCTAATAAAGTACACAGGATAGCATGAGCTATTGGTTTTGTATCTATTTCTACATTAACAAATACATCCACATCGGAATTACCGCTTTTGTTTATTTCTGCGTTGTTCGTATCGATTTCATAATTCTCGTTATTACGGAACGGATAGATATTATTTTCCCTATCTATTAACCTTCTATTGGGAGACATGAACAATTCTCCTTACATTAAAATGGCGAAACAGTTAATCCTGCTCGCCATTGTTTTTTTATTCTTGGTTTTGGTCATTTTCTTGGTTATTATCTTGATCCTGTTCTGTATCAGCATTAGCTCTAGAACGAGAGCGTACACGTGCATTGGAATCTGAATCCACATCGATATTTAAGTCGATTTTAGCATTTCCAGAGTCTTTTACCTTCGCAATGTTAGTGTTCTTATCGACGTTTTTTAAATCATTTTGGTTGTCGACATTAGTGTCATTTCTTAAGTCATTATCAGAAGCAAAGTCTACATCTGATCTAGAACGACTATCGCTGTCACCTGAACGGGATTTTGAGTTATTATTTTGATTGTTATCGCCACTACTTCCACCTGGAAACCATACGTTACTCATTATTATTTCCTCCTAATCTTTATTTATTTTTATTCTATGCTCAGGTGAAAAAGAGTACTAGATTAATATAATAGGACAAGCATGGATTTTTAGATAATTGATTCAGGCTAATCAAATTTTCGCTATTACATAACTTTTAAAAAAAAAGGAATAAATAAATTGGTAGACGAATATGCTACATAGAGACATATTTTACCTGCTTATAATTTTGTATTCACTAGTAAGTAATAGGCCTAAGAATGGAAATTGACTTAATATAATATTTTTTTTACATAAAATAGGTGGTAAGCTTTATTTCCTTATTTTAGATAATTATTTAGAATAATACTTAGATCTTTATTTAGAACATTTATTTAGAACCTTTAACAAAAATCCTCTAAAAACCCTCATTTTATCCAGTTTTCGAAAATAAAAAAAAGCTCTAGTCGGCATTTCACATGTACAAGCTTAAAATAAACAGGTAAAAAATAGACGCTAACAGTAAAAAGTTTTTTTTCACAAGTAAAAAAAATAAATAACAAAGGATTTAGCACAAATAACAATTATTAGATTTCAAATAACATAGTAAAAAAAGCTATTAACAACTATAAAACTACAATTCACAGCCTAGAAAAAAGTCAAAAAAAAATATGCTTTTCCAGCATATGGATATTTCACTATGGTTGAAAAATGTTAGAAGGGGAAAAAGTACGTCTTAACAAGCAAAAATATAAAAGAGGAATATTTTTTGTAGCACAAGATCCACTCGCCTAATAGCCAGTGTTAACCCGTGTCATTATGGAGTTTTAAAAATTTTTTCGGTATGTATGGCAAAAAATGAAGCTAATGAGTCCTTGGCATTTGTTAAAGACTGGACGCGCTCACTCATGTCTATGGCTTTGTTACCATATGTTAAACATTGATTTATTAGCTTGTTAATTTGCTCGTATGACTGCTCCTTTAATAGTTGTAATTGGTTTTTCGCCGATTCTATATCACTCCAGCCGCGTTTTTGTTGAATTGCTTGTTTTTTATCTTCGTTACTTGAGGTTAATAGTGTCTCTGAGTCTTCCATTATTGACTTAGTACGAGAAATAACCCAGTTTTCAGACCAATTTTTCAAGACAAGATATATATGCTGTGCTTTCTCAAAACGTTGTTTTATCGGTTTAACATGATCTTCAATGCCGATATGCATTATATCGATGCCAGTTTCTTTCTCTACAATCGTTTTATGTAGGTAATGGTTATCTAACAGTGATTTGATGCTTTCTGCTTGATGACCATATTTGCCCATTTCATCTAATAGTACATTATAAATAATCGTGCTGAAATAAGCTGAAGCCTGTTTAGGTTCAGTTAAAAAATGTATATTGGAAGGGAGTACGGCTGCCAGCTGTTCAATTGCCGTATCATAAATAAATCTGGCTAGTGAGAGTATTTCATCCTTTGCATCACTAATAACCCCCTGTTTAGCCATTATTTTTTCATTGCTAAAGAGAGAGTTGTATAAATACTTGCCGACACTTTCAATTTCCATGCAAAAACTGTCATTAAGGTATCCATGGAAGCCAGATTCGAACATTTTTTTGCGCAAAAGCTGCCTTTCTGTATAATTGCTTGCGTATTCATCTAAGGTTCCTTGTTTAAATTCAAAGGAGACAGCTAGTTTTCTAGTGTAAATATTGCTCACTAAATGAACCTTCACTATATTGGAAAGTTCAGAGTTATTGAGTTCACTAATGGCTTCATATAAGCGGCCTTTTGTAAAATAGGGATGTCCATATGTATATTTGGAAGGCACAATATCGTGATAATCAAACATAACAGATTCCGCTTTTTGAACAGACATACGATAAGCAGCCATTAACAATAATCTTTTAGAATTTATTGATAGCCTTTGAAACGAATCTTCATAAAAGAAGGAATACTTTTTGCAATATCGATCTGTTTTACTGTTAAAGCCTAAATTCCGTGTAAGTCCACGCTTAAATTTATATTTAGTTCCCTCTGTTGTTTCAACAGGAATATAGATGTTTCCACGTTTAAAGGATGTAAATTTATGTATAATTTGCCGTAAATATTTCTTTTTTGTGCCTGCTTTTGCAGCAATGACAGAATCTGGCGCTTGAATAATACCATCCCAATCAGTGTGTAGAAGGGAATATAGACATACATCAAATTCTTTAGATGATACATTATGTAATAAATACTGATACGTTTCCTCGTAAATCACTTTATTTTAACCTCCTTTCCCATTAAATTGGATCATCATAAGAGTATAAAAGCGGTGTAACAATTATGTACTTCATAGTCTTTAAATTAATATCTATATTTATATATCATTTATTATATACACCAAAAAAAAGAGGTGTAAATGGCACGAAGAAATGGTGAAAAAATGATGTAGAAGGCGATAATACAACAAATAATGAAGCACGAAGAAATGGTGAAATTTTTTAAAGAAGACCATAATAGCAGGGTTTTTAAAGTCTTTTTGGTAATGGAAAAAAATTTTTGCACGAAGAAATGATGAAAAAATAGTACATTCACTCGAAGTAAAAAACAAAAAAGTGAAATAGCACGATAAAATGGTGAAAAAAAGCGAAGAACGGTATTATGTTTGTCGAATATTGTCGAAAATAAAATTAGTATTTTCGTTCTTAAGCACGAAAAATCGGTGAAAATTTTACACTTTTGACAAGCGTGAGAAAAAAGCACGACAGATTTGGGAAAAAAACAAAAAAACACGAAGAAATGGTGAAAAAAGTCGAGAGTGGAAGAGGATAAACCCAGACATATAGTATATTGACATTATAAGGGCTAATATATATATAAAAAGCACGATAAAATAGTGAAAAAAAATGCTGTTTTTATTATTTAGACGCATTTATAGAGAAAAACACGAAGAAATGGTGAAAATTTATAGTATTTCAAGAAAAGCACGAAGAAATGGTGAAAAAAATTTGCGTTTTAATAAATAGTAGTCCGTTTAGAGCATTCAACAAGAGAGATTTGCCTATTACATAGAACCTGTTTGCACTATAAAAGTCTTGTTTAAACGACTAAATAGCAAAAAAAGAGCTTTAATAACCGTTTTATTTTAATGAAATAAAAAAAAGCACGAAGAAATGGTGAAAAAATTTATGGGTTTTAAAAAAGCACGATAAAATGGTGAAAAAAAATTGTAGTTTTTGCTATTAAGATCCTAAGGTAAAAAAGCACGACAAAATGGTGAAAAAAAACATCAGTTTTTTGGTCAAATAGAGGTATTAAAAAAGCACGACAAAATGGTGAAAAAAAATGAAGGTATAAACACTGAAAAAAGCACGATAAAATGGTGTAAAATTTTTTTCTAACTTTAAGAAGTTCCTTTTTTAAAGGTAGACGTAAAGAAAAAAGAGCACCCCAAGCGTTTAGGCATTGGGAATGCTCTTGTTTTATGTCTCTAAGAATAACACTTTTTGATGCTTAGCATCGATTAAATCCTCGGCTTCATGTTCTGTGATAGGAAGGAACTCAATATGGAACACATCATTCACACGGCGGAAGCTTTTTATTGTCACATGATTGTCCACCAATTCATGAAGTGAGTTTTCCACTTTCGTTAAAGCATCTTTTTTTCTTGTAGGTAATCGTAGGCGTCTAGTAAAAAAGGCGAGAGGATAGGCAATACCTTTCTTTCGATCAATGGAGTCATCAAGAAGGGAGTTTTTCGCAAATCGCTCTTTTTGCAGAATGAATACAATATTCTCAGATAGTTCAAGCTGGAAATTCTGGATTTTATCACTATAGATTTTCGTCACTTGATTGTCGATATACCGTTGATGCATGAATTCATTTATTTTTATTTCGGCTTTTGTTTCTGCTTCATCTAAATAAGTAATATGGTCAAAAAGGTCAAATATATACTTTTTGCCGTCATCGGCCTTAATGTCAAAGCTAAGATGCTTTAGTTTTTCTAGACGTTCCCTTATTCGTTTATATTCCTTAACACCTCTGGAGGAATACATGTTTTTAACAATGTCGCCAATATCAACATAGATTTTTTGTTTTTCCACAAATTCATAATCTCTTCTAGAAAGAATAAAGTTAAATATCTCGTAATCCATTGGAGTCAAAGCGATTGAATTTTTTTCCTCAATCAATGTTTTGCCAAGAAGTGTCCTGATAGACAAGTTGCCATCTTCATAAATTTCAGCAGTTACACTATTTTCAACAGCTAGATCCTCGTGAAAATCCATGAATTTGGTTCTGCCTGTTTTTCCTGGCAGGGGAAGCTCGCTGAAAAGATCATTCACTTCTTTAACAATTCGGTTAAAATCACCGCCGAACTCTTCTATTACAAGGCTTGTTACGGTTATGATGGAGTCGATTTTCAAAGTGTTTTTTATTTGGTTTTTGGTTTTGTCTTTAATATATTTATAATCTGACAAGAGCTTTGTATCATCATTGACCCATTTATCGACTTCGCTTAAGCGATCAGCAATTAAGTCCTTGATATCTGTAACATGGTAATTATTTGCTAAGTCAATAAATCCCTTCTCAATTCCTTCACGGATGAATTTTACTTCAGCCATCAATTCCTTTGGATTTTTGCTTGTTTTGTTTATGCTTTTAATTAGAGCAGAATGCCAGTTTTTCTTCGTTCGTTTGAACTTATCTCGATAATAGAGAGAGCGCAGCTCTTTTAAGTTCCTTTGTCTGCCGGTTTCTGGCTCAATTAGTTCCTCAAAAAAGATGACAGCTAAAAATTCCCTAACATCATCGCCAATTTTGCTGTTATATAAATCCAGAAAGGATGTTCCCAAACGTTCAAGTGTTGCGTCTACTAGATAGTTTTTTGGTAAGGCCAATAATACCAACTCCTTTGTTGCTCCCATAGCTCTATTATAAACCGCAATGTTTGCTTGTCTCCATTTAATTTAAAGTTAATGTGTCAGATCTTTGTTGTGTAAATGATATAAAAAATGAAATAGTTATAGGAAAGTATATCCCCTGCAAAAAATACAGGCAATACCATAGTCTAACCCATTTTATTATACACAAAAATTAGGAATGGGCTCAAGGGTAGAAATACAACACAAAAACTTACCTTGCTTAGGTGGATTTTTCATTTTTACCTCCTTGAACCTCCAGTAACGTCAGGATTTATAATAAATACATACTATTTAGAAGCATCGTTTACAGGATATATCAGAAAGTTTGGCTGAAGTTGATCTGGAAAACATCAATATTGATGAGCTTGAGGAGCAGACGCATTCTCCGTTTACAGAGGATGAGGAAAAATGGCTGCATGAAGCCATCATCTATAATATGGGGCTTGAAGATTAGACAGATAAAGAAGAGGTGTCCATAAAAAAACAGTGGGAACTAAAAGATCCCACTGTTTTATGCTTTAACTTTATTTTTCACATCGAGTCTGAAGGTATAAATTTGGCTCGCACCGACTAGGCGGAAGCCTTGGCCTTCATTGTAGTCTAATTTTAAATCCTCGTTAATGTGACTGATTGTCATTTTATCTAGATATAGAACAATCCCATTGTCCTCGAATTTTGTATCCTCTTCTTTTTTATGATCGATAGCAAGGTCATAATTATAAGTATAGCTGCAGCCGCCGCTGAAAACACTTGTTAATTTAAATGCAGCATTCTCTGGCTGATCATATGAACGCAATTTTTCAGCTGCTTTATCTGTAATTGTTAACTTCATCATAATCCCTCCTTCACCTGAGAAACATGTAATTGGATTATAAGAATAATTATAGTTCAACAGAACTGTTTAATACATTATTCTGCCTGAAAATGCTCTATATTAATCTTCCCAGTATAGAATCTTTAAAACATTATAAAGTGCCATAAGGAAGCGGGCTGAATTAATAATATGCTAAAATGAAGTAAATTTTAGGTTAGGAAGGGAAAAAATGAAAACAAAAATTACGGATTTATTGAAAATAGAGCGTCCAATCATTCAAGGTGGCTTAGCGTATTTAGGAAATGCAGAGCTTGCTGCAGCAGTATCAAATGCTGGCGGACTTGGTCAGATTACGGCAATGACACTAAACACACCAGAAAGACTGAAGGAAGAGATTCAAAAAGTAAGGAAGCTGACAGATAAGCCTTTTGGAGTCAATTTTGCGATTGGTTCTTATAATGGGGCTTATATGGAGCTTTTGGAAATGGCAATAGCAGAAAAAGTGAAAGTCATTTCCATCACAGGCGGTAATCCACAGCCTATTTTAGAGCGAATTAAAGGGGAAGGTATTTTATCACTTGTGCTCGTTTCAACTGTTAGACAAGCACTTAAAGCAGAGCTGCTTGGAGCTTCTGCTGTCATTGCAGTAGGGCAAGAAGGCGGGGGACATATTGGCAAGGATGATATCGGCACAATGGTTCTGATTCCACGAGTTGCAGAGTCCGTCTCAATCCCTGTTATTGCTAGCGGTGGAATTGGGGATGGAAGAGGTTTTCTCGCTGCATTAGCACTTGGTGCACAAGGAATTGAAATGGGAACCCGTTTTATAGCGACAGCTGAATGTGTCGACGCTATTCAAACATATAAAGCTGCACTTGTAGAAGGCACAGAGATGGACACTGTTGTTATAAAACGCACATTTGGTACCCCAGGAAGGGTTTTGAAATCAAATTATACGTTGGATATCATCGAGAAGGAAAGGCAAGGAGCCAAATATGAGGATTTAAAGAATAAGATAAGTGGTAAATCCAATTTAAAATTTATTTATGACGGTGATCAAGTAAATGGATTTGCATGGGCTGGACAGGTAATGGGACTAATTAATGATGTACCCACAGTTAGTGATTTAATGGATAAAATAATGAAGGATGCAACAGAAGGAGCGGTACGTCTTCAAAATATATGTAAGGGATAAAGAAGCCAGCAACATAGGCTAGCATAAAAGTATATAAAAGGGGATGCCATTATGGCACCCCCTAATTGCTTCTTATTTAAGCTGATGTAGCACCTTGTCCACCGTCTATACGGTAATAAGAGCCGGAAATGAACGATGCATCCTCTGAAGCCAAAAAGGCCATCAAGTTAGCGATTTCTTCAGCTGTAGCATAACGTTTCATTGGAACAGAGGCTTCAAACTGCTCTTTAGCATTATCTTCATTGCCTGGCATAGCATTTGTTTCAATAGATCGCATCATTTGCGTATCAACACCAGATGGAGCTACTGCATTTACACGAACGTTGTATGGAGCACCTTCCAGTGCTGCTGTTTTCGTTAACCCAATAACACCGTGTTTTGATGCAACATAAAGTCCCATTCCTGGAGCTCCAAGAAGCCCGCCGTTTGAAGCAGTATTAACAATCGCACCGCTTTTCTGTTCATTCATTACCTTAAGTACATACTTGAGACCATAGAAAACACCTTTTAGATTAACATTGATTACCGCATCAAAATTTTCTGCTGTTTGATCGACTAAATTAGCAAATTTGCCGTTAATTCCAGCATTATTAATGAAAACATCAATTCGTCCATAATGTTCTTTTGTTGCTTCAACAAAGCTTTTTACATCTTCTTCAACTGCAACATTTCCTTCTAGCAAAAGAATATGATCACTAGTGACCTCTGCTGCTACCTTTGTTAAATTCACTTTTTTTAGGTCAACTAACGCAAGTTTTGCACCTTCATTAGCAAACTTTTTTGCAGCAGCGATACCGATACCCCCGGCAGCTCCTGTAATTAAAACAACTTTTCCTGAAAAACTCATCCCAAATCCCTCCAGAAAATAAAAAAATTTTTTTGATTATGACATATCTTATTATAAAACTTTTCGCATTTCGAATCATTTATTTTGCCTAGAGTTAGTTCTCTTGCTATCTTTTTTTATCACAAATACATATAACTTAAACAAAAAATATTGCATTCATTGATTGAATCTGATAATATCGTTTCAAAGCTAATGATTATGAAAATTCAAAGAGGTGGTTCGATATTTATTCATTTGATGAAAAAGGGGAATTGCTTCCTGAAGAAGTGGACACAATCAATCGAATCACTAATATTCCGATTGAGTCTTTAAACCTTGATGCGATAGCGGTCGTTACGAACATTTACCGTGTAGCACAAGGGTTGAGAAATAAAATGGAACAGGAAGTGTTATCTGAGTATAGCCTGTCATGGACAGCATTTTCCATGCTTTATGATTTATGGGTATGGGAGTCTATAGAGACAAAGAAATTAGCCGAATCAAACGGTGTTTCGAAAGCAACGATAAGCAATATTACAAAAACACTCGAGAAAAAAGAGCTGTGCTACAGGAAAAGTGACATGAGAGATAGAAGAATTACTTATGTTGCCATTACAGATAAAGGCAAGCAAGTGATGGAGGAGCTGTATCCACGCTTTCATATTGGGGAAGTAGAGCTTGTTGCTGGTATGTCAGCGGATGAACAAAAATACATGTCAGCATTGCTTAGAAATGTAATTCGCGAAAATAATTTTTAATATAGAAATGCAATGAAAGGAAACCCAGTAGTAGTTATCTCCCTGTTGACAGAGAGTCGATGGTTGGTGCAAATCGACACAAAGATAACACGAATTACATTCCTGGAGCTGTCTTTGTTAAAGCAAGGACCGGATGAGCCGTTAATCGTTTGAGTGGAAGGACTAGTTTGTCCTTTAATAAGGGTGGTACCGCGTGCAAGAAACCACGTCCCTTTTTTGGGGATGTGGTTTTTTTATATTTTCATTTAGGAGGAATTGGAGATGGAGAAGTTAATGGAACAATTGACAGAGGAACAAAGAATAGAAGTAAAGCGACAAATGACCCTTTATAGCCAAGGAGTGCAAGAGATTATTCCGACAGAAGAGCTTGAAAGGAAAGTAGCAAAGTCTATTTTGGAAGATAAGCCACTGAAAATTAAGCTGGGGCTTGATCCATCAGCACCAGATGTCCATTTGGGCCATACGGTGGTTCTTAATAAAATGAGACAATTCCAAGAAAATGGTCATACGATACAATTAATTATCGGAGATTTCACAGGGAAAATTGGTGATCCGACAGGCAAATCGGTTGCTAGAAAGCAATTAACAGATGAAGAGGTCAAGCAGAATGCGAAAACATATTTCGAACAATTCGCCAAAGTTATTGATATGGATAAGGTCGAGCTTCATTACAACTCGACATGGCTCTCTAAGCTAAACTTTGAGGATGTTATTCAACTCGCAGGAAAAATCACTGTAGCAAGATTGTTGGAAAGAGATGATTTTGAAGAAAGAATGGCATTTAATAAACCTATTTCCTTACATGAATTTTTCTACCCTTTAATGCAGGGCTATGATTCAGTTGTCTTAAAATGTGATATTGAACTTGGTGGAACAGACCAGCACTTCAACATTTTAATGGGGAGACATTTTCAAGAGAAGTACGGAAGTGAAAAACAGGTAGCCCTGTTAATGCCATTATTAGAGGGGCTTGATGGTGTTGAAAAGATGTCCAAATCAAAGAAAAACTACATTGGCATCGATGAAAGCCCACAGGAAATGTACGGTAAAGCAATGTCTATTCCAGATGAATTGATGGCGAAATACTTTGAATTAATAACAGATTTGAAACCAGCTGAGATTAAAGAGTTGAAAGACCGGTTAGAAGCAGGCACACTTCATCCGAGAGATGCAAAAATGCTCCTAGCCAAGACAATCGTAAGGATGTACCACGGAGTAGAGGCAGCAGCGAAAGCCGAACAGCATTTTATTTCTGTTTTCCAGAAGGGCGTCATGCCAGAGGAAATTCCAGCAGTTCAATGGGAAGGAAATACAGAAATATCTCTCATTGATTTACTTGTGGAATTGAAATTATTAAGCTCTAAAAGCGAAGCTCGCAGGATGATTGAAAACAGAGGGGTCAAAGTAAACGGAGTAAAGGCAACTGATACAAAACTTGAGGTTACGATAAGTAATGGTTTAATTCTTCAAGTTGGTAAACGTAAATTCGTAGAAATTAAAACAGTTTAGTGTGAGGGAAAGAGGTGCGATGTTATGCACTTCTTTCTTTTTTTTCTAAATGAAACATTATTTGTAAGAAATCGTCTATAGGAATATAAAGAGGAGGGAAATTCAAATGAGAAAAAGTCTCGTGTTGTCAGTAGCCTTTATCCTTTTCCTTTTGACAAGTTGTTATCAAAAGGAGACAATCTCATCTAAACTTGCCATGGAAAAGGAAGTTAAAAAAATTGCTGTTTCAAGGATAAAAGACAGTGGAAGTCTTGCTGAATTAAATGGTCAAGATGCTAAAAAGCTAATCGAATATCTCACCATGCAATCAAGCAAGAAGGCATCGCAAATATGTCGTCCCCAGAATATATAGTTAAGCTATATACGAAAGCGGATGTTGAGCAAATATATGTTTGGATAGGGTAAACAGGAGAAACTGGCTCCTTGATGTTAGAAGATGATACGCACACAATAAATACTGTTTCAGCAAAAGTAACAGCTACTTTAAATGATTTATTGGCAATAAGTTTAAATAGAAGTAATTAGGGGGAAAGTACTAAGAAATTATTTTGACTTACAGTTTTTTTAGCTGTATTCTATATATGAATAGATGCTCATATAAACAAATATAAGATGCTCAATCAGGCTTGTTCGCTTATGTTATTAGAAATAAGCGGCATAATGTAATCAGGGGGGATTTAAATGGGACATAATCACAGTCATAGCCATGGTCATAGTTCAAATAAGAAGGTACTTCTGCTCTCTTTTATCATTATTACGAGTTATATGCTTATAGAGGCTGTTGGAGGCTTTATTACAAATAGTCTAGCACTTTTATCAGATGCAGGCCATATGTTAAGCGACTCCATCTCTTTAGTGATTGCGCTCCTTGCCTTCCAGTTAGGGGAGAAGGCGGCAAGTTTTAACAATACGTATGGGTTTAAGCGCTTTGAAATTATTGCGGCTATGATTAATGGTGTGACATTGATACTCATTTCGCTATATATCATTTATGAGGCAATTGGCCGCTTTGCTAATCCTCCAGAGGTTGCAACAACAGGGATGCTGATAATCAGCATTATTGGCTTATTGGTTAACGTGATTGTTGCTTGGATTATGCTGCGCGGGGGCAATACAGAGCATAACTTAAATATGAGAGGAGCCTTTCTCCATGTAATAAGTGACATGCTCGGGTCTGTCGGAGCAATTATAGCTGCCATTGTAATAATGGCGTTTGGATGGGGCTGGGCAGATCCCCTTGCCAGCGTTATCGTGGCTATCCTTATTTTGAGAAGCGGTTATTTCGTTATGAAGGATGCCCTGCATATATTGATGGAAGGAACACCACAGAATGTAAATGTAAAGGAAGTCATTGAAATAATGGAAAAGGCAGAAGGAATACAAGGTATTCATGATTTGCATATTTGGTCCATTACGAGTGAGCTAAATGCCCTTTCCTGTCATGCTGTCGTGGCCAATGATTTAACAGTTGCCGAAAGTGAAAAAATACTGCGCCATCTAGAGCATGAACTCGAACATAAAGGCATTACACATATGACCATTCAATTAGAAACAGGCACTCATAATCATGAGAATACAATACTTTGCCAGGCAAAGACAAAGCCAGTTCATGCCCATCATCATCATTGATAAGAATGCAAAAACGAGATGTCTACTTTAGACATCTTGTTTACTAATCCTAATACTCAGAAGTAATAATAGGCGTTCCAATTGTAACATCAACTTGATCTGTCGACTGACTAGTCGCTCTGTATGCAATGTGAAGATTCATATATTCATTGTTTCCAATAGATAGTTTATTTTCCCATCTTTTCGTGTAAGCAGATAAGGAAATGAAGTTTTCTTCCTTTAGGCTTTGAACTTCCTCTCCTGAAAAGCTAGCCATAACTTTGGAAGATTCTGAATACAAGGATTGATCTATATTGGCAGTTCCTTGAATAGTGTAAAATACGGAATAATCCTCTATTTTTTGCTTATATAAGTTGTAAATGGCAGGCCATTTACTTTCATTCCACTTTCCTTTTATATCATATGTAATACTTAAATTGTATTTGTTGTTTTGGGAGTAAATAGTAATTAAAACCTTTTCTTCTTTCAATCCCAATTTAGATGACTTCTTTTGTCCTTCAATTTTATAATAACCTTTCTCTGCTTGCTCTTTAGACCATGTAAACTCTTTTTCCGTTTTCATATAAGCTGCTACTGCTTTATCAAGGTCGCTCATTTTCGTAAATTGTTTAATTGGTTCTTTTATATACATAGACCATGTGTTTACTTGGATATTGTTTTGAACAGCGATTTTTGTTATTTGACTTAATTCATTATCCTCATAAAAGGCCTTTGTTTCTTTTGTTGTTATCGTAACTAATAGTAAAAAGCATATAACCATTAATATTGTTTTTTTCATCGTCTCAACTCTCCCTTATACAAGAAGGATAACCATATGGGAGAGTATTTATACTAGATTAATATATTAAATATAAAAGGCTGTCAAGGAAGTCCTGACAGCCTGAAACTATTACAGTTTATTTATTTGAGTTTGGTATTTTCCTTGCTACACCTGTTTCAACAGCGGCCTTGACGACTGCATCGCGAATTTTATCTACTACTTTATTGTTGAATACAGAAGGGATAATATAGGATTCGCTTAATTCCTCGTCAGAGACGGTCGAAGCAATTGCTTCTGCGGCAGCTAATTTCATGGCTTCATTTATTTCACTTGCCCGACAATCTAATGCACCGCGGAAAATGCCCGGAAAGCAGAGCACATTATTGATTTGGTTAGGATAATCGGAGCGTCCTGTTGCCATTACTCGTACATGAGGGGATGCCAAGTCAGGATCAATTTCAGGAACTGGATTTGCCATAGCAAAAACAATGGCATCTGTTGCCATTTTCTGGACATCCTCCACCTTTAAAGTACCTGGGGCAGAAACACCAATAAATACATCGGCTTCACCTATTACGTCTGAAAGGCTGCCTTGGAGGTTCTCTGGATTAGTCATTTCTGCATATGCCTGCCAATGTGGGTTACTGTATGAACCGCCGCGATAAATAGCACCATTTCGATCAACACCGATTACATTCTTGGCACCTGCTGCTAAAAGGATTTTCGTGCAGGCAATTCCTGCTGCTCCAATTCCATTAATGACAACTTTAATATCTTTGACGTTTTTTTGGACGATTTTCAAAGCATTAAGCAAACCGGCATAAATGGCCACAGCTGTTCCGTGCTGGTCATCATGGAATACAGGGATATTCAATTCACTCTTCAGTCGTTGTTCTATTTCAAAGCAGCGGGGAGAGGCAATGTCTTCAAGATTTATTCCTCCAAATGTAGGGGAAATCGATTTGACAATGCGAATGATTTCCTCTGTGTCCTTTGTATCAAGGCAAATCGGAAATGCATCGACATTTGCCAACTGCTTAAACAGCATTGCTTTCCCTTCCATAACTGGCATGGCCGCTTCTGGACCAATATCTCCAAGTCCAAGCACTGCTGTTCCATCTGTGACAATCGCTACCGTATTGCTTTTCATGGTGAGAGAATAAACCTTGCTTGGGTCGGCATGTATCGCTTCACTGATGGCAGCGACTCCAGGTGTATAAACCCTTGACAGGTCATCACGGTTTTTAATCCGAACCTTTGGCTTCATTTCAATCTTGCCGCCTAAGTGAAGAAGGAATGTACTATCAGATACATTGACAACTTTAACTCCTGCCAATTTGGAAATGGCACTCACTACCTGTTGGCCATGATTGTTATTGTGAACACGGACGGTTATATCACGAACCGTACTTGTTTTGCTAGAGGATATAACGTCAAGCCCAATAATATCTCCGGCTTCATCTCCGATTACATTTACGATTTCCCCTAAAGAAATGATATTAGTCTCCAATTGTATGCGAATAATAATATTCATGCTAGCTCCGCTCGGTATCGACATCAAATCCACTCCCATTAAGTATTAGGTGTTATAAGCCAAACATTGGAAACAGGCAATAGCAGAAGTAATCAATAGAGTGTGTTTGTTCCAGCAATAAGGCTTTACATAAAAAAGCTGCTTAGCAAACTAGTTCGTAAATCAGCTCCCTTCAAAACAATCCATCTTGCTATAAAACAAGAGTTTTTCTAGCTATGAAATAGAAGCTAAAAATAAGAACGAGAGATTTAACTGTACACTTCATTAAAAATAATAATGTAAGCGCTTAAAAAACGCAAATGATATTCCTGTAAAGAAGGTGATAAGTATGTCAATAAAATTATTAAAATGGAAAAATAGTAATTAGCACCAAACGATAATTCGATAAGGGGTAGTTTGTGCTGGAATACTTTTTGTGGTTGGACCATAAAGAACGATAAGATTGCGGTTTATCGGCAGCTTGGAAAAGGGCTGGCCATTTTTCAAAAGTATGGGGGTGTTTGGCGATAAATTTAGTTTCAGACTGCCATCACTGCTTACTAAATGACTATTAAAATAGTCAGCTTTAACATTTTGATAAGGAACCTCCTTAGCGATTGCCAGTGCTTGGTATTGTGGTGGATAAATAAGTGGAACAGGGGCATTTCCATCATAAAATCCTGTTACGCGATCGCCAGGCTGCACGATTAATTGATCGATAAAGAAGGTGGAGGGACTAATGATAAAATTAACAATACCGCCTGAACTGTCCTCTAATGCAAAGATTTTATAACAGCCATCATTTTCTCCGGTATGAAAATCATCTATACTTCTGACGATGCCTTGATAGGAATAAAATTTGATCATGCTTACTACCTCCATTTCTAAAAAAACTATTTGAAAAACATCCTAATTATGATGAAAGTACCTTTATTTTTGCCCAGAAGAAACAATGCTTTCGTAAATGGAAAAATCGCTAGCTACACAAATTTGGTAAATAGAACAAAAGTATTTTTATGCGGAGTGCTGTCATTTTAGTACTGATTTGAACATTTTTACAGGCAGGGATGCACTATATAATAAACTGTCTTTAGATGTAGCGTAATTAACAAAGAGTTACACTTCATCTGTAAATATAACCTTCCTTGCCAAACAGGGAGTTTTCCTTCAAGATAAAAAAGAGAAGCAGATAAAGGGAAAAGGACGTTATCATGAAAAAAATATTATTACTACTGGCGATTGTTATCGCTGCTGTCTGTCTCGTTGTTTATTTACAACAGGATGACACAGACACAAAAGAACAAGAAACAAAGGTAGCAGCAGCTAAGCAGATACTTTATGTAGCAGAAGATGGGGACGACGAAAATGCCGGGACCATCGAAGAACCGTTCAAGACATTGGAAAAGGCTAGTGAAGAAGCTACTCCTGGTACTACTGTGTATATACGGGAAGGAACCTATTATGAGGCTTTAAATGTGAACCATAGTGGAACGAAAGCAGACCCAATTACTTTTGAAGCTTATAAGGGAGAAAAAGCTATTATCAGTGGTGAAAATACGGAGGATGCAGAGGAGGACACTGCTCTCGCATCTATTATCGATAAAAGCTATATTACTATAAAAGGTCTAATGTTTTCAGATTTATCTACGAGGCTTGCAGATGAAACGGTCATGGGAATATACGTTGCAGGTAACAGTAATCATATAACAATTAAAGATAATACTGTCCGAAATATTAAAACACTTCATGATGAGGGAAATGGTCATGGCATTGCCTTTTATGCAACAAAAGCTATGAAAGACATAAGGATAGAAAATAATCTTGTTGAAAACTTAAAGCTTGGTGCGAGTGAAGCGCTTGTTTTAAATGGAAATATTGATGGATTTGTAATTTCGCATAATACTGTCCGCAATAATGACAATATTGGAATTGATATGATTGGCTATGAGGGCACAAGTAAAGAGAATGATTATGTTCGAAATGGAACGGTCGATCACAATATTGTGTACAACAATACATCATTTGGAAACCCTGCTTATGGAGAGGACTACAGTGCTGGGGGGATTTATATTGATGGTGGCAGGGATATTACGATAGACCAAAATACTATCTACAATAATGACCTTGGGATTGAAGCAACGTCTGAACATCTTAAGAAATATGCCATTAATATTGCTATTACCAATAATACTGTATATGAAAATAATTATACGGGGATTTCTATTGGTGGTTATGATACGGATCGAGGAGGCACAAAGGACTCAACTATTTCTAAAAATATATTGTACAAAAACGATATTAAAGGACTGGACGGCGGACAATTAATGCTGCAGCACGATACGAGCGGCAATAAAATCGAAAAAAATATCCTTTCGTCAAGTGATAACGGAATATTCATTGTTAATTATTTCACTGCTAATACAAAAAATACTCTCTCAAGCAATATCTATGAAAAGGAAGAGGAGAAGGAGCCCCTTTGGGTTTGGAAAAACGACGAATATACAAGCATTACTGCCTTCCAAGAAGCAACAGATAGTGACAGTAATTCCAAGTATACGGATCCAGATTTTGCAGATGCAGAAAGTGGTGATTTTACGCTTAATGCTGACTCTCCTGTGAAGAACATGATTGAATAAATCCTATTAAAGTTAATGCATAGTACTGTTATGCATTAACTTTTTTTGTCAGTATATCAAGATGCAACCACAGGTTGCGCCTTGATGCGCATAGAACTATCTTTACTTTATTACTAATTTTCATAATATAAAAAGTGTAAAGGCAGGCGAACAAGAAGATGATTTTTGGTGAGCGTTTGAAACAAGAACGGGAAAAAAAGGGGTGGTCTCAGCTAGCTCTCTCAGAGAAGATTCATGTTAGCCGTCAGTCTGTTTCCAAATGGGAAACTGGCAAGAACTATCCCAGTATTGAAATAATCATTCATTTGAGTGATTTATTTGGTGTTACAATCGATGAAATGCTAAGGAGCGATAAAGAATTGAAGGACAAAGTGATTAAAGATAGCAAGAAGCTCGCATATCCGAAATGGAAGGTGTTCTTTGAGAGCATATTTACAATTGGTGTTCTGATGATAGTAGGAAAAATAATAATCATGCTGTTAAATCATTTTGGTGTTACAGACATTAGCTTAGAAGGGCTGCCAAAGGGAACTTCTTTCCTGCCATTAATTTTAATGCTTGTTGGCGGAATTGGAGCAGATCAGCTGAAAAATAAATATATAGATTAACTGGTTAATGGTTCACTTACAACATCATACTCAATCCTAAGCTCCATTGATTCTAATGCTGTTTTCTGCCAGCCTCTAAAAGTACATTATTACAGGGTATGTCGGTAAATATAATAAAAGAAGTAAAAAACCAAAAATAAAAACCGTAACGTTATACTGTACAGTTTTTGTAAAGCATGTTATCATTATATATAAATAATAATGGATAGAAAGGGTGAGTAACTTGGGGAGGCGTTATTGCGTATCGGAAAAGTGGCGGAATTAAGCGGTTTATCATCGAGGACAATTGATTACTATACTCAAATTGGGTTGCTGGAGGTACAGCGGTCTTCCTCTAATTACCGCCTATATCCAGAGGACGTTCTAGAAACACTGAAAAGAATTAAGATATTAAAACAGCAAAGGATGTCCATGGAGGAGATTAAGGAAGTGCTCCAATCAGACGTTTCAGTGGACATCGAACCGATTATTTGCGACGTACAGGATGAAATAAATTGCTTGCAAAAAAAGCTGTCTCTTCTTGAAGAAAAACTAAAAAATGTACCACCAGAAGAAAAACTGAAGGTATATAAACGAATTGAACCAAAAATGACAGCAATTATGACGCTGTTAGCATTGTTATAACTATTTATTTACGGAGGTGAATCCCTCAACTTGAGGGAACTGATTGGACATAATTACTCTTACAAATCTGTTCATACTTGTAATCTTGATCGTACTTACGGCATTTTTCGTCGGCTCTGAGTTTGCGGTCGTTAAAATTCGAATGTCGCGAATCGATCAGCTGATTGCAGAAGGGAACAAAAAAGCAGTAATGGCAAAAAAAGTGGCCGGTAATCTCGATTATTATCTCTCAGCCTGTCAGCTGGGTATTACCGTGACAGCATTAGGACTTGGAGCACTCGGAAAACCTGCAATAGAACGTATTCTTTACCCGGTGTTTGATTTGTTGAATGTGCCTGGGTCTGTATCTTCAATCGCTTCCTATGCGATTGCATTTATCCTAGTTACTTTCTTGCATGTTGTCGTCGGTGAAATGGCGCCTAAAACATTAGCAATTGAGTTTCCAGAGAAGCTGACATTGATGTTATCAGGACCGTTGTATTGGTTTGGTAAAATTATGTACCCATTCATTTGGGCATTAAACGGTGCGTCTGGGAGAATTCTGCGAATCTTTGGTGTAAAACCAGCAGGACATGAGCATGCCTACTCTGAAGAAGAGTTGAAGATAGTCATGGCACAAAGCTATCAAGGCGGAGAATTAAACGAGACAGAGCTAGAATATATGGAAAATGTCTTCGCATTTGATGAGCGTGTTGCAAAGGATATTATGGTCCCGAGGACATCTTTAATTACATTGGATCAAGATATGAATAGAGAAGATATCATTAAAGTATTGGATGAGTTTAATTATACACGTTATCCAGTAACAATAGATGGTGATAAAGACAATATCGTCGGAATGGTCAACATCAAAAAAATGTTATCCAATATGGCAACAGGTAGAAACCGTCAGCTCAAGGAATTTATTCGTGACTTACCAATAGTATTAGAAGTTACTCGAATTCAGGATATTTTGTACAAAATGCAAAAAGAAAGAATTCATATGGTATTGGTCATTGATGAGTACGGAGGTACATCTGGAATCTTGACAATGGAAGATATTCTGGAGGAACTCGTTGGTGAGATTAGAGACGAATTTGATGCAGATGAAGTGGAAGATATTCAAAGCATCGGAGAATATCGTTATTTAGTAAATGGCCGAGTATTACTGGAAGACTTGGAAGAGCAATTTGGCATCAGCTTTGATGAAAAGGAAACGATTGATACAATCGGAGGATGGATGCAGTTTCAGTTAGTGGATAATGTTCAACTGGATGATCAAGTCGAATATGGAAAGTATGTATGGACAGTCACCGAAATGGATAATTATCAGATTAAACAAGTTGCATTGACACGTTTGGAATCAAGTGAGGATGCTATTGAGGTTCTTAACTAATCAGTTAATTAGCAAGACAAACTTTATTAATAGGAGCGCATGAATTGGACGGATTTATAGTGTTAAATTTGTTTTTAGTAGCCGTATTTATCGGGTTGACTGCATTTTTTGTAGGTGCTGAGTTTGCGATATTGAAGGTAAGGATGTCACGGATCGATCAATTAATAGCAGAAGGTAATAAAAAGGCTTTGATAGCAAAAAAGGTTGCGCAAAATCTCGACTTTTACCTGTCTGCCTGTCAGCTGGGAATCACAATAACTGCACTAGTACTTGGTGCATTAGGCGAACCTACAGTAGAGAAAATGCTTCATCCTTTATTCGAAAGGTTTAATGTTCCAGAAGCTTTAGCAACAGTGCTGTCTTATGCGATTGCCTTATCAGTCGTTACATTTCTCCATGTGGTTCTTGGAGAGCTAGCACCTAAAACATTGGCAATTCAATATGCTGAAAGAATGACGCTTATGCTTGCGCCGCCATTATACTGGTTCGGTAAAATAACAAAGCCCTTCATAACTGCTTTAAACGGCTCTTCCCGTGCTCTTCTTCGAATGTTCGGGGTAAAACCAGCTGGTCATGAATCAGTCCATTCTGAGGAAGAATTAAAGCTGATTGTCACACAAAGTTATGAAAGTGGTGAAATCAACAGAACAGAGCTGGAATATTTAGAAAATATCTTTGCTTTCGATGAGCGAATTTTGAAGGATATTATGATACCGAAGGAGCTCATTGTTTCTGTAGAAAAAGGCATGTCATTTACGGAATTAATTACGATTTTAGATGAGCATGAATACACAAGATATCCTGTTACCGAAAACGGAGTATTTATCGGGTTTATTAACACAAAAGAAATGCTGACAAATATTGTTGCAGGAAGAGAAATTAAGTTGGGGAAATTTATCCATAAACTCCCAAGCTTTATGGAGACAGCTCCTATTAAGGATGCTCTTTTGAAAATGCAGCAAAGCAGCACACATTTAGCAATTGTGAAAAATAACAACGGGCAAACAGTTGGTATTGTTTCGATGGAAGATATTTTGGAAGAAATCGTCGGTGAAATCGGGGATGACCTGATGGATGCTGTACCGGCTAAATAAAAGGAAAGGGAGAGGGAAATATGTTTCTAATCTATTTTTTGATAATCTTGATTGTTCCTATATTTGCACAGCTTCGAGTGAGAAGTGCATATAAGAAATACTCAAAAGTTAACACGTCTTCACATATGTCTGGCAGAGAGGTTGCCAGAAGAATACTAGATTCAAATGGTTTATATGATGTTTCTATAGAAGAAACAAGAGGAGTTTTATCTGACCACTATGATCCACGCTCAAAGGTAGTTCGTCTCTCTTCTGACAACTATCATGGTCATTCTGTGGCAGCAGCAGCCATTGCTGCCCATGAGGTAGGCCACGCAATTCAGGATCAGCAAGAATATGCGTTCCTGCGTTTCCGACATGCACTTGTTCCAGTTGCAAACATCGGTAGCAACTTCTCTTGGATTTTGATTTTGATCGGGATGATTGCTGGCTTAAGCAACTTCGTATTGCTGGGAATCGTGTTTATGGCAGCAGCCGTACTATTTCAGTTTGTGACATTGCCAGTCGAGTTTAATGCCTCAAGCAGAGCCATGGACGAAGTAGTCGGCCTCGGAATTATTCGCAATGACGAAGAAAGAGAAACAAAAAAAGTTCTAAACGCAGCAGCGTTGACATATGTAGCAGCAGCTGCTGTTGCAGTCCTTGAATTACTTCGTTTAATCCTTATATATACAGGAATGCAACGAAGCGAAGATTAATAAGCAAAGCACCTTTCCTTAACCTGGATAGGTGCTTTTTTTTGTTATGTAATAAGAGTTAGCCGCAATATAAGGGGACATAAATTTTGACTATAAAAATAATTATTAATTAATAACAGTGAATATGGTAGAATCTAATGAATATAAGATTGAATATTGAAAAAATTAAACAAGCAGAATGATTCCATTCGGAAAGGAATAGCAATGAAGGATTTATCAAGGAAGATACAAGGAATTAAAGCTGCTAAAGTTAGACAGATGTATGAGTTATCACAGGGGTTGGATGATGTAGTCAGCTTTGTAATAGGGGAACCTGAGTTTGACACGCCGAAAAACATTATCGATGCAGCAAAGAAGGCAATGGACAATGGAGAAACTCACTATACGCCAAATGCAGGTATACTTCCTTTGCGCGTTGCAGTTAGCAAACATTTTCTAGAATTCGATAAGGTCAGCTACAATCCAGAGGATGAAATTTTTATCACAGTTGGAGGAATGCAGGGGTTATCTTTATCATTGTTAATCCTCACAAATCCAGGTGATGAAGTGATTGTAAGTGATCCTTGTTATACAAATTACTTTGGCATGATTGAAATGAATAATGCTGTGCCTGTAACGGTTCCTGTATTTGAGGAGGAAGGCTTCAATTTCACAGAGGAGCGCCTGAGGAAGGCAATAACGCCTAAAACAAAGGCGATAATATTAAACTCACCCTCGAATCCGACAGGTGCAGTCGCTAGCAGGGACACAATGGAAATGATCGCTCGGCTTGCAATTGAATATGATATATATGTCATTTTTGATGAGGTATATAAATATTTGACTTATGATGAGCCTTTCTTTAATATTGCAAGGATTTCAGGTATGAAAGATAGGACGATTATTATTGATTCCGTATCTAAGTCCTTTGCAATGACAGGGTGGCGGGTTGGCTATTGTCTGGCTCCTAAACCAATCGTTGCACAAATGCAAAAAATCCAAGAATTCATGCTATCCTGTGTGAACACACCAGCACAATATGCCGCGATAGAGGCATTAACAGGCCCAACAGATGCCTATACCAGCATGAATGAGCAATATAAAGAGCGCAGAAGCATCATGGTGGAACGGATCAATCAGATTGATAAGATTTCTTGTCTGATGCCAAAGGGAGCGTTTTACGTATTCATGAATATAAAGGAAACTGGTTTAACCTCTGATGAATTTGCACTTAAGCTTTTGCACGAACAGCATGTAGTCGTTTCACCTGGTGACTGCTTTGGAACGATGGGAGAAGGATACGTGAGGCTCTCATATGCTTCTTCTGTTGATAATATCCATAAAGGCTTTGATAGGATTGCGAGATTTATTCAAAATTTAACTGCCAAAGTCTAAAGCACTAAGCTAGGAACAATCTGCATTTGCACCTAGCTTTTATTTATTTTTTGCTTGTTTATAGTTAAATTCGGCGAAACTATTAAAAAAGATAAAAAGGAGGAGTGAAAATGTGCGGCAGATATTCCTTAATAAGTGAGCTAGCCTTTCTACAAGCTGAAATCGATTTCGAATTTTACGAGGAAATTTCGCCAAGATACAATATATCACCGGGACAGGATATTCTTGCAGTAGGTTATAACAATGGACGCAGGGTTGGGAGTTATCTGCGATGGGGACTAGTCCCATTTTGGGCAAAGGATGAAAAAGTAGGATTCAAGCTAATTAATGCTCGAATGGAGAGTATTGATGAAAAGCCATCCTTCAGGCAAGCCTTTCAAAGTAGAAGATGTTTAATTGTTTCTGATGGATATTACGAATGGAAAAAGACAGAGGGCGGAAAGAGGCCTTTTCGGTTTGTTATGAAAGACAGAAAGCCATTTGCCTTTGCAGGATTATATGAGGTGTGGAAAAAAGAAGACGGTACACAGCCGCTTGGCAACATGCACCATTATTACCACGAACGCTAACGACATAACAAAGGATATTCATGACAGAATGCCAGTAATTTTAAAGAAGGAGGACTACAATCAGTGGCTTAATCCGAAGATTGACGATTATAAACAACTAAAACAGCTTCTCGTCCCATATGAAACAGAAGCAATGATAAAATATGAAGTTTCAACACTTGTTAACTCTTCCAAAAATGATGGTGAGATATTGACGGCTCCACTTAATAGTAAGTAAACACAAAAAAAATTACTTTTAAGTAAAAAATACTAGGAGCATTTAAAGTAAAAGTCCTAAAAAGATTGACAATAATCGCAACAAACCGCTAAAGGTATAGGAATTTTTGAAATGAATTGATAAGGTAAGTTTGTAAGGGGAAGTATGAGATAAGCATTTGTAATAGAGAGTGATAAAGTGGCTAGTAATCACTAATCCTCAGAAAGTCTGTTAAAGATTTGATTCCTGTTTTTAGATTTGGAAATGGGATGTATTTATAATGAAACAGTACTAATTGCCAAAGGGTTTCTAGGAAATAAAAGCATTGAGTATTGTCACCCTTTTGGGCGCTTTGCTGCGTTAAACAGACCGAGTAAAATCACATAACTCCTAGCATACCCCTAAGTGCCTGGGAAAGGACGTTGTAAGTGTTTTGTGACAACGGCTGTAAGAACGGTAGGCATAAAATTCTGTCTATAATAATGAACTGTTTTGCGAACGTTAAGTAAAAGGCCTTCTAGATTGGCAATTCCCAATAAGCAAAGCTTATAAATGCTTATCTCTCCATCCCCTTACACCCTTAATGATGTTTAGGAATTAGATCATGTCTTCCTCCTTTTAACAGTTTCCCCTTTTGGAAGCTGTTTTTTTTTATTAGCTTCTAGAACCTCTTAGCTGAGATATTTTTTATAAGGATAGTGAATTTTCTGATTAGGTATATATAGTAAAAAATAGGGTAAAATTTCCTATCGCAATCTATGTAGAAAGAAGTTAAAATAGCAATAAGTTCTTTATAAAGAACGGATGATTCAGAGTTTAATAAATAGTTTAAAAAGATTAATTCCTAATAATAGTTTAGGTAAGCGTATTCAAGTTAAATGCAAAAAAATTTAAATATTCATTAAAAGTAAAGTTTTGTTCTTATAAAAGAATCACTGTAGTTTTTCTGGAACAGCATTATTATTTCCAGATGAATAAGAAAGGATGTTAGAAGTGTTTTCTAAAATAAAAAAATTTATGCGGTTAGATATGCAAAGAAGGACTCTTCTGATAGAAGCATTTTTTTATTTGGGAAGGGCAAGATACTTGAAGTTACTGCCTTTTGAAAAGATAGCACCTTCCTTAGGAGAACAGTCTACTGAAACATCAATCAATTCGTCTATCCATTATCAAATGATAACAGACGTTTCTTATGCAGTGATAACAGCAAGTAAGCATACATTTTGGGACAGCAGTTGTCTCGTTCAGGCAATTGCTGCTACTAGAATGTTAAATAAAAGAAAAATAGAAAGTACCCTTTATATGGGAATAGCAAGGGACGAGGATGGCAGTATGATTGCACATGCATGGGTGCGCAGCGGTTCATTATATGTTACCGGTGCCGAAACGATGAACAAATTTACTGTTGTGAAAACTTTTGCGAAGGGTCCTGTTTACAAACAGGGCTTTAGCAGTAATTAAGAAAACCATCGTAAAATGGGAAATTAGGAGTATATTTTATGAAGAATCTATTGCTTTTTCTCAAGAAATTGGTTGAGGTCACGGGGAGAAAGATTTATCTTAACTTTTTTTTGAGCTTATTAATTAGTGCATTAGAGGGCATAGGTATTTATTTATTAGTACCTATGTTGGCGGTAATTGGAGTATTCGATATGCAAATGGATAATGTATTTCCAATAAACTACATAATGAGAGGGATTGAGAGAATTCCTTTTGATGTCAATATTTCTTTTATACTTATTTTGTATTTTTTGTTGATAACAGGTCAAGCTCTCCTTCAGAGATACCAATCTATTGCCAACACAGGGATACAGCAAAATTTTATAAAAAAATTAAGGTTGGATTTATATAAATCCTTAAACGGAGCAAAATGGGAGTTCTTTATTGGTAAAAGAAAGTCAGATTTTAACTATATATTAACAACAGAGATTGCAAGGGTTGGGTCTGGGACTCATAGTGTGATTCAGTTGTCTAGTCTAATATTTTTTACCTTTATACAAGTAATGCTGGCGTTTTTATTGTCTCCTTTACTTACTGTCATTGTACTAGTAAGTGGAACGGCATTAGCTGTTTATATGAAGAAGTTTTTGAAAAGCTCTAAAGCACTTGGAAGAGAAACAACTGATTTAATGAATGAATACTTTGGTGGTATAACCGACCAATTTAATGGCATTAAGGATATGAAAAGCAATATGCTGGAAGAATCCTATTTACATTGGTTCCGTGGGAAATCTAATGCGATTGAATCTAATGTTATGAAGTTAGTCAGACTTAGTTCGACATCAACATTAGCTTACCGGATTGCTGCAGCCTTACTTATTGTGCTGTTTGTGTATGTATCTCTTAATATGATGCATATTGCCAATGAAAAAGTAGTTCTTATTATTCTTATCTTTTCTAGATTATGGCCAAAGTTTACATCCATACAAACTAATTTGGAACAGATTATTGCTATGCTGCCTGCTGTAGAAAATGTGTTAAATGTACAAAAGGAAAGTGAGAAGCATCAAGAATTTAAACTTAGTATTCAAAAAAACTGGAATAAAAGTCAAGCTTATGTTGCTGCTATTGAGTGCAAAAACATAAGCTATCGATATGACACTAGACAACAGATAATGGCGTTATCTAACATTGATATTTGTATTCGTAATAATGAAACAACTGCCATTGTAGGGAAATCAGGAGCTGGAAAAACAACACTAGTTGATATGATTATGGGCTTGCTAAAGCCGGAACAAGGACAGGTGCGAATTAATAATCAACCGTTAAATGATGATAATTTGCTTGCATTTAGAAGTTCTATTAGTTATGTATCTCAGGATCCGTACTTGTTTCATACTACTATTAGAGAAAATTTGCTTATGGTGCAGCCTGAAGCTTCAGAAGCAGAAATATGGGAAGCCTTATCTTTTGCCGCAGCGGCAGAGTTCGTTAAGAAACTGCCTTTAGGCTTAGACACAATTATTGGTGACAGAGGAATGAAGCTTTCGGGCGGACAGCGGCAGCGGATCATACTGGCCAGAGCAATATTAAGAAAGCCTTCCATCCTAGTATTGGATGAAGCTACAAGTGCACTTGATAGTGAAAATGAGAAGAAGATTCAGGAATCAATTGACCTACTTAAAGGGAAAATGACAATAATAATTATTGCCCATAGGCTGTCCACCATCCGAAATGCGGACAATGTCATTGTGCTTGAGGATGGAAAGGTAATCCAAGAGGGGGCATATCACCGATTGTCTCAAACTCAAGGTGCTTTAAGGACCATGTTAAATACCCAAGAATTAGCTTTAAATCAAACCTTAGCTTAAAAATTCGCGCATCGTACTACTGCAGAATACTTTCAGTGAAAATATAATTGCTAATGTTGATAAAATATGATATGTTCTTTATATAGAACAAAATAAAGGGGAAATTAATTTTTTTTACTTGTTAGTTCTTAATAAAGAATAAATGCGTAAATTCGGTGTTAGGAGATCAGATATGAGTGCGATTGTTGGTATTTATCATCTAAATGGCGTCCATGCTACGGACGAACAAGGTTATAACATAATGAAGCATTTTCAAAAGTTTCCCTCTGATGCAACTGAAGTATGGAAACAAAATGAAATTCTTTTTGGCTGCATGGCTCAATGGATTACACCAGAATCTATAGGCGAGCAGCTGCCATTCTATGATCCTATTCGCCAATATGCTATTACAGCAGATGCCATTATTGATAATCGCAAGGAACTTGCTAATCTTTTAGGTTTAGATAAATTAGAAAGTAAGTCGATTACTGACAGCAGTTTAATTCTGCTTGCTTATGATAAATGGCTCGAAGATACACCTAAATATTTAATAGGGGATTTTGCTTTCATGATATGGGATGAAAGAAGGAAAAGACTATTTGGAGCAAGAGATTTTTCAGGATCACGAACGCTCTACTACTATCGCAAAAATGGTCACTTCTCCTTTGCCACTTTACTAGAGCCATTATTAAATAGTGGTCATGTAAGCTCACAATTAAATGAGGAATGGCTAGCAGAATATTTGGCAGTATCTGCTGTTACTGATACGGCAGATGCTTCTATCACTCCCTATCAGGATATTGCACAACTGCCTCCTTCTCATAGCATTATTGTAACAAGTAATTCAATTCGGGTAACAAGATATATGACATTGAAGGCTGGTTCAACATTAAAATTAGGTTCTAATGAAGAATATATAGAGGCTTTTCAAGCAATCTTTCAGGAAGCAGTCAATTCACGCTTAAGAACGCATGGTCAGATAGGTGCACAGTTGAGCGGAGGGTTGGATTCAGGAGCAGTAGTCAGCTTTGCTTCCAAAAGTCTGAAAAAGTCAAATGAAAGTCTTCATACCTTCAGTTATGTACCGCCTAAAGATTTTCACGACTTTACACCAAAGCATCTTTTGGCAGATGAGACGCCGTATATTAAGTCCACTGTTCAATATGTTGGTGGAATAAACGATTATTATTTAGATTTTCAAGGAAGCAACTCTTATACAGATATAGATGAAGTGCTGGATATTATGGAAATGCCCTATAAGTTTTTTGAGAATTCCTTTTGGATAAAGGGGATATTTCAAAAAGCTGAGGAAGAAAAATTAAAAGTGCTTTTAAGTGGAGAGAGAGGCAACTTATCTATTTCATGGGGAACAGCTCTAGACTATTACTCTTCTTTATTTAAAAAAGCACGGTGGATAAAGCTTTATAAAGAACTGACCTTCCATTCTAAGAGAGTAGGAGGATCTAGACTTAAAAAGTTCAATATTATTAGTAAATCAGCATTATTAAACAAAGGGACAGCAAGTGATAATTACCCCATTCTAATAAATCCTAACTTTGCAAATAAAACTGATGTATATGAAAAGCTTGCAGCTAAAGGCATGGATAGAAGCGGTTGGTATGATTCCAGGGTAACTGATGAAAGAGCGAAGCATTTTGAAGATGTGTTTCAATGGAATACAACGAATTCCTTAGCAACAAAATTATCGTTGAAACATGGCCTTTGGAAAAGGGACCCTACTAACGATTTGAGAGTCATTAATTTCTGTTTATCACTGCCAGAAGAGCAATTTGTCCAAGATGGATTAGACAGAGCTTTAATTAGGCGATCAACTAAAAGCTATTTACCAGATAATGTTCGTTTAAATCAAAGAGTTAGAGGAGTACAGGGAGCAGATTGGGTTCACCGTATGGTTCCAGATTGGCAGTTATTTGTGAATGAAGTCCAAATGATGAGTCAAAACGAACAAATGATGGAGTATCTTAACCGAGAGGCAATCCATTCTGGATTAGAGAAAATAAAGGAAGGCCCGATAGTCGAGCATGATACTGACCTGGATTATCGAATATTAATGAGAAGTTTAATTGTATACAGGTTTCTAACAAAAAGTTATTGAAAGGAGGTGAGAGTAAATGAAACTAGAATGGAAAAGTCCTGAATTGGAAGTATTGGACGTGAAAATGACAATGGCAGCTCCAAACCCTGGAACGCGCCTTGATGCTTCTTTCAACGCTGGTACAACATTCCCAGAATTAACTTGGAGCTAAGAAGCTATTATTAATACTTACCTATTAATCTCACAACCTTCTATAGAGGAGGGTTGTGAGATTATATGTACGAACTGATTTCAATGCAATAATTGAGGTGTAATTTATGAAGCTACAAAACATAATGTCATATCAAGCATTTGGTTTTAATATAGTTAGCGAAATAGACTTGCCTGAATTACAGCAAGGGATTATATCAAATGTTAGAGGGCAGATAACCATTTCTATAAACAATCTTTCAGAAATGTGGTCTGAACTTTCCGATGATTGTACTGGTCCTTTTGTTGTCTCCAAAGAGTATATTATGTTTCGTGTAGAGGGAGTAGCCATCTTTCTAATAAAAGACGGTAATGCAATCGTAGTTTCACCATTGCAGCCTAATAGGGAAGATGAAATTCGTCTATATATACTTGGAACATGTATGGGAGCGATATTATTACAAAATAATATTTTACCTCTTCATGGAAGTGTGTTGTCTATTGATGGCAAGGCATATGGAATTGTTGGTGAATGTGGTGCAGGAAAGTCAACCTTAGCAAGGGCATTTATAAAAAAAGGATATAAACTTTTAAGCGATGATTTAATACCAGTAACATTTATTAATAATATTCCACAGGTGATTCCTTCATACCCTTACCAAAAGCTTTGGGAGGAAAGTCTGGCAGAATTTAATATGAAATCAGAAAACTATCTACCTATTGTATATAGAGAATCAAAATATTCTGTGCCAATGGAGGATCTATTTGAAAGCGAAACAATCCCACTAGCTGGAATCTTTGTATTGAATAAACAAGATGGAGATAACATAGAATTAAAGGAGCTTAATAGCATAAATGCTATCCAAGAAATATCTGAGCATACGTATCGGAATTTTCTTATTCAAAGACTAGGGCTGTTGAACTGGCATTTTCAGCTATCAGCAAAAATAATTGAAAATATCCAAGTCTTTAAACTGGTTAGACCAACGTCCCGATTTACAGCAAACGAGTTAACAGACGTAATTATTAAAGAGATTAATGGAGGAAAGTCTAAATGAGTGAATTGAAAAATGTTTTATTAGCAGAGAATAGAACAATCTGTCAATCAGAAGGACAAATAGTAAGTGATATGAATGGTGAAAAGGTAATGCTCAGCATTTCAAATGGAAAATATTATAATTTAGGCACGACTGGTGGAGCAATTTGGGAGCTTATTCGTACTCCAATAACCTTTGATGGAATTATCGTCAATCTTACTGAAAAGTATGATGTTAAAAAAGAAGAATGTGAAAAAGAAGTTATTAACTTTTTAGAAGTACTATGGAAGGAAGATTTAGTTAAGGTATCCAATATTGCCTAACAAATCCTCTTATTGAAATTGAGTTTTATATGGAATTTATCTTGCACATTAAAGTAAATTACTTTGTGGTTGTTTACTTTAGTGTGCAAGAATCACCTAATAATAGAATCAAAACAAGCAATCCCCTAGAAAATATTTTCTAGGGGATTGTTTGATATATGGATGAATTTAAATTGGATTCAGCTCGTTTTGCACTAAATTTAGAGTGTTTATAAAATATTTAATTTGCCGCATCGAATACAAGTGTGCCGGAAATAATGAAATTTATGCTTTCGTTTTACAATGCATAACAATTTTCCTAAATACAAGTGAATCAACTCCGATATAAAATATTAGAATATTATAAATACTATTATACTGGCATCAGAATTTTGAACAATTGTTCTTAATAACGAAAAATTATTTTATATAAATTCTTTCTAAAGAACTATTATTTGAGTTAAAAATAATTTAATTAGAGATAATTTTCCTCAAAATTACATAGTAAATTACAACAAATCATAGGTAAATCTATCAAGACTCCGCAGATTTAAAATGTAACAATACTTTTTAAATCACCATAGTGAAGTGAAAATAGCAGTAATAAATACCTAATTGTAATAGTTTTATTCTTGAAATAGTCACGACTTAGCAAAAAACAGTTCCTAATCAATTAGGTTATTGACACAATGTATACAAACGTATACATTATTATTATAAAAAACGTATACAAACGTATACAGATAAGAGGGATGAAAAATGAAGCATGAGGAATTCAGAAAAGAAAAGCATCACGGGAGGGACCATCATAAGCGGAAGGACAGAGGGCATAAAGGCGCAAAAACATTTCGTCGTGGCAGGGCAATTGCTTTTCTGGAGATGATGAATCTGAAGCGCTCCACAATCAAACAGCAGTTGGAGGCTCCTGAATTTCAAACAATTCAGCCGATTTTAGTTGGAGAATTGAAGGCTATTGATATGGTAATAAACGAGTTTATTCAATTGTTTGAAATTCAAGAGAATGAAATGTCGGAAACTGCACAAGAAGATATGGGAGCAGGGGAACTTCCTTTACAAAAGAAGGTGGATTCTCAGGATTTGGAGGATGGGGGTGGATTGGAGTAATCCAATCCGTTTTCGTGGTAAGGGGGGAGTTATATGAAGAAATTGATGGTTTATCTTAAGCCTTATTGGAAAATCACATTGCTTGCACCACTGTTTATGGTGCTTGAGGTGTCGATGGATTTACTTCAGCCAATATTAATGGCGAAAATCGTTAATGAAGGAGTTATAGCAGGGGATTTGGAGACGATTAAGCGAACGGGAGTGCTAATGATACTTGTAGCCTTAATTGGCTTAATTGGCGGTGCTGGCTGTACGGTGTTTTCAAGTACTGCTTCCTTAAATTTTGCGACTGATTTGCGGCAGAGTGTGTTTGACAAAGTTCAGACCTTCTCTTTTCAAAATTTAGACCAATTTAAGGGTGGAAGTTTAATTACTCGGCTAACAGCGGATATAGTTCAGCTGCAAATGTTTATCATGACAGTTCTTCGCAGCATTCGTTCGCCACTTTTGACAATTGGAAGTGTCATTATGGCTTTTACGATAAGCGTAAAACTGGCAATCATTTTCGCAGTAACGATTCCAATATTGTTTATTGTCCTCTATTTCCTTATTCGTCACGCATTTCCTACATATACAGTTGTCCAGAAAAAGCTGGATAAGGTGAATACAGTACTGCAAGAAAACTTGATGGGGATACGAGTAGTCAAGGCGTTTGTGCGGACTGATTTTGAAAATGACCGGTTTGGGAAGGCGAATGGTGATTACACAAATTATGCTATTAAAGCAGCACGAATTGTTTCGTTAAATATGCCTGTTTTAATGCTTATTCTTAACTTCAGCTTAGTTGTCATTTTGTGGTTTGGAGCAAACGAGACATGGAATGGTGCCTTACCGGTTGGCGATTTGATTGCATTTATCAACTATGTGACACAAGTATTGTTTGCTGTAATGATGATAGGCATGATGATGATTACTATTTCCCGATCTAAAGTATCCGCAGACCGAATACAGGAAGTACTTACTACAGAATCTACTCTAACTGACAGGCTGCAAGCAGACCATCAGGCGGTTACAAGTGGGGAAGTGGTGTTTGATCGTGTCTCTTTCAGCTATGATGGACAATCGAATGTATTAAAGGAAATCAGTTTTGTAGCTAGTCCAGGGCAAACGGTTGCTATTTTAGGAGCAACGGGCTCTGGAAAATCGTCACTCGTGCAGTTAATTCCGAGACTATATGATGTAGCTGCAGGTAGTGTTTCTATTGATGGAGTAGATGTCCGTGACATTTCTTTAGAGCATTTACGCACATCTATTGGTGTGGTTTTACAGCAGTCCATATTATTCAGTGGCACCATTCGTGATAATATCACTTATGGAAAACCTGATGCAGCACAGGAAGAGGTGGAATTAGCAGCGAAAGCGGCTTGTGCTCATGAATTTATAATGAGTATGCCAGATGGGTATGATACGATGCTTGGTCAGCGGGGCATAAATTTGTCCGGTGGTCAAAAACAGCGTATTTCCATTGCAAGAGCTCTATTAGTGCGGCCAAGCATCTTAATATTGGATGACAGCACAAGCGCGGTAGACTTGGGAACCGAGTCTCGCATTCAAAAGGCCCTTGGAGAATTGCTAGAAAAAAGCACTTCATTTATCATCGCTCAGCGTATATCTTCTGTGCTGGAAGCAGATAAAATTATGGTGCTTGAGGATGGCAGGGTTTGTGCTGAAGGCACACACGAACAGTTAATGAAGGATAGTGAAGTATATCAGGAAATATACCGCTCCCAGCTTGGAAAGGAGGATGTAGTCTATGAGTGAAAGAAAAACCAACATTCCTCCACAACAGATGGGATTAGGAGGAGGACCAAAACATTTCCGCGGCAATATGCCTGTACAACGAGCAAATAACACGAAGGAAACATGCTTGCGGATATGGCGCTATATTGGCAAGCAGCGTAAAGGATTATTGCTTGTAGTATTCCTGACAATGGCGACAGCTATTTTAAACCTTTTAGGTCCTTATTTAATAGGTGCTTCGATAGATAAGTATATTATTACTCGTAACGCGCATGGTCTTGTCTGGTTTTGTGCAGGCTTGCTTGGAGTTTATGTATGCAGTTCTGCCACAACATGGCTTCAATCCTATTTCATGGCAGCAGTTTCTCAGAATACTGTGCAAGGGATGCGCAAGGACTTATTTGCCAGGCTTCAAAAGCTGCCCTTGAGTTTTTTTGATAGACAGTCACATGGAGAATTAATGAGCAGGACTACAAATGATATGGAGAGTGTCTCCAACACATTAAACCAGAGCTTTACAACTCTAATTTCAAGCATAGTTACACTTATCGGAGCATTATGTTTTATGGTAAGTCTGAATATATGGCTAACATTGTTGAGTTTTGTGACAATCCCGTTTGTTATGTTCCTGACTTCGAAAATTGCAAAGTTTACTAGAAAATACTTCACAAGCCAGCAACAGCACCTTGGCGAACTGAATGGTTATATCGAAGAAACCATTTCTGGACAGAAGGCAGTGAAGGTTTTTCACCGTGAGGAAAAGGTTAAGGCGGAATTTCAAGATATTAATGTAAAGCTGCGGGAGGCGTCTATCCGGGCTCAAATTTACTCAGGATTTATTGGTCCTGTTATGAATGTCATGAAGAATTCAAGCTTTGCAATTATTGCAGCAGCAGGTGGCTGGATGGCCCTTGAAGATATGGTCACAATTGGTGTTGTCGTTAGTTTCTTATCATACTCTAGACAATTTAATGATCCAATCAATCAAGTTGCCAATCAATTTAATATGCTTCAATCTGCCGTGGCAGGAGCAGAGCGTGTGTTTGAAATAATGGATATGGAATCAGAGTATGATGAAAAGCAAGCAGTTCATGATGTGCAGGGGATAAAGGGCGAAGTGATTTTTGAGAATGTATCATTTGGTTATCAGGAAGGTCATTCTATCTTAAAGGATATCACATTGACTGCCAAACCTGGCGAGACGATTGCTCTTGTGGGGCCAACAGGTGCCGGGAAAACAACGATTGTTAATCTGTTAACGAGATTTTACGAGATAAGCAGCGGAAGAATTACAATTGACGGTAAGGAATTACAATCTATCAGTAAGGATAGTCTTCGTCAACGTCTAGGGATTGTTCTGCAGGACGCTTATGTGTTCTCAGATACTATCAGGGAGAATATCCGTTACGGCCGACTGGATGCGACAGATGAAGAAGTAGAATACGTAGCACAGCTTGCTAATGCAGACAGCTTCATTCGTAAGCTGCCGAAAGGCTATGATACGGTCTTGACTGCAGAGGGAGGAAACTTAAGTCAAGGACAGCGGCAATTGCTGACAATTGCCCGAGCAATACTTGCTGATCCTTCTGTGTTAATATTGGATGAAGCAACAAGCAGTATTGATACAAGGACGGAAATGCAAATACAAGCAGCAATGGGACAGCTCATGAAAGGAAGAACAAGCTTTGTTATTGCCCACAGACTAAGCACAATCAGGGAGGCAGACACGATACTTGTACTGAATGACGGGGAAATTATCGAGCGTGGCAGCCATGATGAATTGGTTGAACAAAAAGGCTTCTATTATGGTTTGTATACTAGTCAATTTAAAAGGGTGATTTAATCGTTTGGGACAGCACAAAAATGGTGCTGTCTTTTTTATTTTATTAATAGAGATAAAAGGTAGTTTACTTTCACCGTCTTTTCACCAAAGACTACTAAACTACGAATATGAAAAGGAAAGGAGGAATAAGAACAGTGAATGCTAGCTTAAAAAAAGGTATTTTCTGGGGAGTAATGGTTGCTTCTATGACGCTTGTGATTAGCTTTATCTTTAATCAGATTGGAGGTGCTTCAACTGCAATGGCTGCAGGCTTTCACGACAGAGGAGGTCCAGGAGAAGCCGTGATGCATCACCAGGATATGGTGGTCCATGAGAGAGTAATGGTCAGCTATCATCATGAACCATCATTTTCATGGGTTTGGACACTATTCTTTATTCTCTTCCTGGTTACTGTGATTGTTTTAGCAGTTAAATTCTTCAGGAAGAAATCTCATGCTTCATCAATGCAGCAGTTTATCGACACTTCGATTATGAATACGCCAAAGCCATCTGTTAACTATAGCAATGCAACGATTTTAGACGAATGGGAAAAGAATACAGCAGAGCAAAAGGAGAGAATTTAAATGGGCATCTTTAAAAGGATAAAAACAATCGCAACAGCAGATATCAACAGTTTATTGGACAGTATGGAAGATCCAATTGCCATGCTGAATGAGTATACCAGGGAAATGGAGCAGGGCCTCACACATGCACAGGCAGCGTTATCGAGACAGATATTTGTGGAAAACAAACAAGCAGCACTTATAAAGCAAACAAAGGAGCTTATCGGAATAAGAGCGCGCCAAGCAAAGCTGGCCCTTGAAAAAGGGGACGAAGGCATCGCAAAATTAGCAGTTCAGGAAAAAATCACTCTTGAGCAGCAGTTGCATTTGTATGAACAGCAGCAGCTTGACCTTAAAGATCAAACAAATGTCCTGAAGGAAAGGTTCAATGAGCTTCAAGTGACATATAATGAGCTTCAGCATAAGAAGATTTTGCTTGCTTCCCGTGTAAATACAGCAAAATCAATTAAACAAATCCAAAAGGTTTCCGTAAATTTCAATGCTGATAATATCGTTAGAGGTATTGCGAAGCAAGAGGAGAAAATCCTCTATATGGAAGCAGAAGTTCAGGCTGGCAGCTATACATCCAACCATTATAGCGGCTATAACAAGACAAGCTTTTCCAATGTGAGTGAAGATGAAATCACAAAAGAATTAGAAAAGCTAAAGGTTGAAAAAGAAACCCTTTAATGAGTGGTTGATAAGAGTGGGAAGCACCAGGATATAAGAAGAGGTGCTTCCTTTTTAATATAAAGAGAGAGGAGTATAAAAATGACAGAGACAATCCAAAATCTACTTCACACAGATCCTAGTGTATTTCTAGATTATGATAGAGCACTGCCGATTTTTGTCTATCTAGCATTAGCACTAGCTGTTTCTATCTTTCCATTAGTGAAGGCTTGTTTATCCATATGGAATACATTGCTGTTAAACATTTTTAGTGATTTAGCGGCAGGCAGGAAAATACGTGGGCTACGGAATAAGAAAATGCTCGAGGCTAGGGCAGAAGGGAGTGCTTTTAAAGATGCTTTCTCTAGATATGTTGGGCATACAGGAGCTTTATTGGCAGCAATCGGGTTATTCTACTTAGTTTCGAAACAGCAGTATGAACTAATTCTATTGGTGTTAATTGCTCTGCTGGCGTTATCTATGCTGTTCTGGATTCGAACGTTTATAGGTTTTTTCTGGGCAATAGCTTCCATCATGCTTCTTGCCGCACCGCTTTATTATGGTCATGGCATTATCATTATGCATGTTGCGATTTTCCTCAGCTCTGTCATTCTCGTTCAGTCTGTTCTTCGGGCATTTGGTGAACTGAAGAGTAGTGTTTCAGAAAGAAAGATGAACAGAGGTAAAGGGTTTTTCGGTAGATTCAAATGGATTCCAGCAATGATTTTTAGCTTAGTACTGCTTAGTCAATCCCTGTATGCAGGCTTTTATATCGTAACAGCATTCTTAAGCTAATGTTAAGAAAGAACAGGTAGTATGCACACAGTAGTTAAGTAGTTGGAGATACAAGGACGAAATAAATAGAAATGAAGCCGAAGGAAAAGAAAAGGAGGAGCTTTACATGAACATACTCTTAGCAGAAGATGATTTGCAGCTTGGTGAGCTAGTGGAATTTATGCTGAAAAAGAAGGGCAGCTATAATATTGATTGGGTCATGGATGGAGAGGACGCATACGATTACGCGAAAGCCTCCCATTATGATATATTGATATTGGATTGGATGATGCCTAATGAGGATGGCGTGTCCGTTTGCAGACGACTGAGAAGCAGTGGTTACTCAGGAGCAATTCTTATGCTTACAGCAAAGGATGCGGTGGGTGACCGGATCATCGGATTAGATGCGGGAGCAGATGATTATCTTGTAAAGCCCTTTGAAATTGACGAGCTGCTTGCCCGTTTGCGAGCTCTTTCCCGCCGCAATTATGCACCTATCCTCGAAGAAAAGCTGTCCATTCATGAAATGCACTTGAATAGACTCAGCCAGACAATCAGTAATGGAGCGGAAGAAATCCAGCTAAGTCCGCGCGAGTTTCAGATGCTGGACTTGCTTGTTCAAAACCGCGGACAAGTTTTGCCAAGGGAAGTAATCCTAGATCGCATTTGGGGTCTTGACGCTGATGTATCGATGAAAATAATCGATGCAACAATTAAGCTTCTCCGTAAAAAACTAGATTTGATCGGTCAGCAGGGGTTTCTTCAGAGCATTAGAGGGGTTGGTTACAAATTTGAAAGCTAAAGTGCTGTCACTTTTCTCTATATGGAAAGACAGGAAAAATCAGGACGTCTTCAAAAGCACTCAATATCGGTTGACGGTGCTTTACAGCGGCTTGCTTATGCTGTTTTTGCTCCTTTTTATTGTTGTTGTTTATTTGTTATTATATTTTACTATCTTCAAGGAGCAAGAGCGTGAGCTGAAAGCAAGTGCAGTGCAGGAAGCAGCAAACATTGAGACATATTTAACCAAGACAAACCAAACAAGCCTTGTTGAATTTCAGTACCAGAAATCCCTTGAAAAGGATGTAGACCAATTTTTCTTTTATGTTGTTAATACATCTGGTTCTCTTGTTTTAGGGGATGAAACGATTTCTGACTCTCGTTCTGCCATACTAAGCAAGCTTGCCGGCTGGGACCCGGCTGAAAATGAAATTCGCACTGAATCAATAAAGGTAGCTAATATATCAACAGAAAGACGGTTTAAAAGCAGAGACAGAGGAGAGGAATTTCATTCTTCGCAAACAAAGGAGACTGTCAGATTACTTGTTGTCGCGCAGCCTATCTATCAACATGGTGAAGAAATTGGCATACTTTATATCGGAAAGGAAATCTCCTTTGCATACCAGCTCTTTAAGATGCTGCCATTTATTTTGCTTGGGATAGCTATATTGTTTATGGGAGTGGCTATTTATATTAGCTACTATATGTCCAAAAAAGCAATGATCCCTATTTCAAAGACTTTTGCAAGACAAAAGGAATTCGTCGCAGATGCATCCCATGAATTGCGAACACCTTTAAGTGTTATGCTGTCCTCCATTAATGCGATGGAAATGACCGCGGAATTTAAGGAAGAAGACTATTCCCATAAGCTTCTTGTTAATATGAAAAATGAAGTGAAAAGAATGGCAGGCCTAGTTGGTGATTTATTGACAATAGCACGCTCTGACTTGGAAAACTTGGAACTAGTAAATGAAACCTTTGATTTTTGTCCGTTAGCAAGTAAAACAATTGATTCATTAAAGACACTAGCCGGTTCAAAACAAATCAACCTGAATTTCCATGCACCAGAAGCATTGATTGTTCGTGGTGATTCTCAAAGATTTACACAGCTTTTGTACATTTTGGTTGAAAATGCTATTAAGTACACTCCAAACGGCGGAGAGGTGCTGCTTGCACTAATAACAGGTGATAAGGAGTTAATAGTGGAAGTTAGAGATACAGGCATCGGCATCGAACCGAAAGACCAGCAACGTATTTTTGACCGTTTTTATCGGACAGATAAATCGCGAACAAGACAAATCGGCGGTCACGGTCTTGGCTTATCTATTGCCAAATGGATTGTCGACAGCTATAAGGGAACAATTCGTGTATCAAGTGAAGTAGGAAAAGGCAGCATATTTACAATCAGATTCCCCATGCAAAAAGGGTATGAATAGAGCCTAAGAATCGGACTTTCTTTTAAGGAGTCCTTTTTTTATTTGCCAAAAAAGAAATGCTAGCGGAAAAGGAAATTGACTGTTGAATTAACTTGTATATACAAGTATACTAAATGTATGCGTTGTCATATTCGAAGGTGAAAGGGAGATCCAATATGAAAACAGAGAAAGAAAAAATGTTGGCTGGGGAAATGTTCAATCCTGCTGACCCAGATTTATCTAAGGAACGAAGGAACGCAAGAACGAAGGTTAGTCTATTTAATAACACATTGGAAACAGAAGGAGAAAAGCGGACTGCATTATTAAAAGAATTACTCGGTTCTACTGGAGAAAATGTACATATGCGTCCTAATATACGATTTGATTATGGTTATAACACATACGTAGGAGAAAACTTCTTTGCCAACTATGACTGTACCATTTTAGATGTTGCTGAAGTGAGATTTGGGGACAATTGTATGCTTGGACCTGGGGTGCAAATCTATACAGTTACACATCCACTTCATCCAGCTGAACGTAATTCAGGAAAAGAATATGCAAAATCGATTACGTTTGGAAACAATGTATGGATTGGGGGCAGTGCCATAATAAATCCAGGAGTAACAGTTGGAGATAATGTTGTAATCGCAGCAGGTGCAGTAGTTACTAAGGATGTACCAGAAAATGTATTGGTAGGCGGGAATCCAGCAAGAATCATTAAACATATTGAAATATAGAAAATCCAAACCATTCGTATTTATTATGGGGCTACCATTTTGCTTGGAAGAACTTGCAGATGCGTGTAATTTTTGATCAAAGAACTAACAAGGGGATGAAAAGAGTGAAAACGGAAAAACACAAAATGTTAAATCAAGAATATTACATTTGCTGGGACGAAGAGTTAACAGCAGAAAGAGAAAAAGCAAAAGATTTAGTCTATGATTTTAATAGTAGAAAACCATCGGAACGCATGGAAAGAAACCAAATCATTCAAAAACTGTTTCATTCAGTAGGAGAGAACGCATGGGTTGAGTCACCTTTTAATTGTGATTATGGATATAACATTACAGTTGGTGATAATTTCTATGCAAACACAAACTGTACAATTTTGGACTGCGCCAAAGTTACGATTGGAGATAATGTCTTAATTGGTCCAAATGTTAGTTTGTATACGCCGAACCATGCAATGGATGCAGCAGAGCGCAAGGCAGGTTATGAGAGGTCATTGCCTATTACCATAGGAGATAATGTATGGCTTGGTGGTTCAGTAACGATTGTTCCAGGAGTGACTATTGGTGATAATACTATAATTGGTGCAGGAAGTGTTGTCACAAAGGATATTCCTGCAGATGTTATTGCAGCAGGTGTTCCCTGTAAAGTCATCAGACCAATAACAGAAAAAGATACAGTTGGATTAGAAATTCATGCAGTAGATAATGATAAAAATCTCACAGCTAAATGAATTTACAGGGACAATGCAAAAGCAGGCATTGTCTTTTTTTTTAGCTTCCGCAGCAGATGATGAAATATTACCTTTGTTTTAATATAAATTTATATCCTTGCATTAATAAGTATACCTGTTAACAGGAATAATGAAGACTGGTCAAACGTATTCTATTTCGAACCAACTTAGAAATTTACAGTAGACGGGGGGGATGAATGTATGGAAATTGTCAACATAGCTTCCATTCTAGTTGCGATTATATTTGTGTTCATAGCAGTCTTTCAAATATTACTTTCACTTGGATATCCATTCGGAGAGTATGCAATGGGGGGATTTTACAAGGTTTTACCTAAAAAATTACGCATTGTGAGCTTCATAAATGCCATCATTCTTTTATTTATGGGTCTTGTTTTTCTACTCCACACTGGAGCATTAAATGGTTTTCATTTTTTACCTACAAACATACTAGTATGGGTTATTACCATATTCCTTGGTTTAAATACATTAACAAATTTAATTTCTAAAAGTAAAAAGGAAAGGTTCGTTATGTCACCATTTTCCATTATTCTTTTTTTCTGCTGTTTATATATATCTTTTTCGTAGAAGACATGTAATAAGGAATTCTGTTTTTTCACTTTTCTCTAGTACTATCTCGAGGGTTGATGTATAGTTATAAATTAAATCCTAGTATCAAAATATCCTTCAGATACATTTAATAAATCATTGCCATTTTACATAAAGGACATTATTACGTTGTTAATTGTATAGAAAGTTTATGGATTTCGATGATAAGGTTGACTCCCTTGCAATAAACATGATATAAGCATAGATAACGTATTATATTATGACCTAATAGAATTAGTGGAGAGAGGTAGAATTATGGAACATCATAGTAAGATTATCGACTGTACCATCCGTGATGGAGGTTTAGTCAACAATTGGGATTTCAGTGTAGAATTTGTTCAGGACTTATATAATGGTTTAAGTGAAGCTGGCGTTGAGTATATGGAGATCGGTTATAAAAATTCTGCAAAGCTTTTAAATGTGTCTGAGCCCAACCCATGGAGATTTCTTGATGACAACTTCTTGAAAGAGATTATACCGGAGAAAAAGTTCACAAAGCTTTCTGCATTAGTCGACATTGGACGAGTAGATCCAAATGATGTCCTGCCTCGTGAGCAAAGTGTGCTGGATATGATCCGGGTAGCTTGTTATATTCGTGAAGTAGATAAAGGCTTAGAGCTTGTTAAGCTGTTCCATGATTTAGGCTACGAAACATCACTTAATATTATGGCATTATCCAGTGTACCTGAGAAACAGCTTATTAAAGCATTTGATATGGTGAAAGCAAGCCCAGTGGATGTTGTTTATATTGTGGACTCCTTTGGAAGCTTAGATCCTTCTGATATTGAGCATCAAGTTAATAAATTTAAAGAAATGCTTCCAAATAAAAAGCTGGGAATACATACTCATAACAATATGCAGCTGGCATTTGCCAATACATTAACTGCATATCAACACGGAGTTACATTCCTTGATTCATCTGTATATGGAATGGGCCGTGCTGCAGGAAACTGTAATACAGAGCTTTTAGTTGGCTATATCCAAAAACCAAGCTATGAGCTTAAGCCAGTTCTTGGAGTTATTGAAAAGCATATGGTAGAAATGAGACAAAAGTGGGAATGGGGCTATATTATTCCTTACATGATTTCTGGTGTGCTTAATGAGCATCCACGTGTAGCCATGGCATACCGTGACAGTGAAGACAGAGATAAATTTGTAGATTTCTATGATAAGGTAACTACACCAGAGTCTTCGCTAGCACCGGTTTCAAAATAATTTGAGAATTTAACTATGTTGTTTAAACCAAGGACTGAAAATCGGTTCTTGGTTTTTTGTTTAAGAGTACAATCATGGCAGGGCTGTGCAATCAGAATTATTCAAGATAAAGATGCTGTTCAAAAGTTTAACGTATACAAAAAAACATAGATAGTTGAGGTCAACAGCTCATCCATCTATGTTTTTTGTGATTTTGAGAATTACAAAACAAATAATTCCTTATGACAAACTTGAAAATTTAGTTTGAATGTCTTGTAAAAATACGGAAGCAGCAGTGGAAAAAACATGGTGCTTTTTCCAAACAATATTTAATCCTGATTCTAGTTTTGGATCAAGTGGTCTAAAGCAAAGATTGCTGTCACTGGAAGTGTTCACAATCTTATCAAGGGTTATTGCATAACCAATGCACTCCTCAACCATTATGGCAGCATTATAGGCGAGATTGTATGTTGTTACCACATTTAATTTTTCAAAATCCTCTCCAAACCAATCGGCAAAATCATTTTTTGAGTAGGATTGTTGGATGGCTTGTCGTGAACAGATTAACGGAACATTTAGTAAGTCAGAAGATTGAATCGTAGCTTTAACTGCAAGTGGACTGTCTTTTCTCATGATAACTCCCCAAACATCTTTATCAGGGATATTGATGTAATTATATTTGGACAAATCGGCGGGTTGAATTAAAATACCAAAGTCAAGTAAGCCCTTATCAAGCCGATCTGTTACATCTTCTTCATTGCCGCTGTAAAGATGATAGCGGATATTAGGGTATTTTAACTGTAAATCCTTAACTACTCTTGCAATTTGCTTCATAGCCTCTGTTTCCCCGCCACCTATGTAAACATCCCCACTCACGGTATCTTCCATAGAGTTAAATTCTGCCTCTAATTTACTAACCATATTCACAATTTCTTCAGCTCTTTGTCTTAATATCAAGCCTTCATCTGTCAGAATGATGCTGTGACTGCTGCGAATAAACAGTTTTTTTCCTAATTCTTGCTCTAAATCCTTTAATTGTCTAGATAAGGTTGGCTGAGTAACATGCAGCAAGTCAGCTGCCGCGGTTATGCTTCCTTCCCTGGCAACTGCAAGAAAGTACCGTAATACTCTTAATTCCATTTATTACACCTCCTGTTAATTGTTTTAGTATATAGATAACTGAAATGCTTATCAAGCATATCTTGTTATTTGATATAGGTATTTGTTATGGAGAGATTCTATCGCTAAAATTAAGAACAAACAACAGAATAAAAGTCTATGAGAAGAAAGGAAGGTTATCTAATATGTATTCTATTCAAGACAAAGTTGTTGTAATCATGGGAGCGTCAAGCGGGATAGGTGAAGCGACCACTAAAAAACTGGCAGAAGCAGGAGCAAAATTAGTGATTGCAGCTCGCCGAGAAGACCGTTTAAAGGCAATTGTTGAAGCAATACCTAATGCTGATATTTCGTATGCAGTTGCAGATGTGACGAAAGAAGAAGAAGTGCAAGCAGTGGTTGATCTTGCGGTTGAAAAACATGGCCGTGTTGATGTGCTTTTTAATAATGCTGGCATTATGCCGACAGCATCTCTTTCAGAAAAACGCTTTGCTGAATGGCGTCAACTGTTAGATATCAATATTATGGGCGTGTTAAATGGGATTGCTGCAGTATACCTATCATGCAAAAACAACAATCTGGACAAATTGTGACGACGGATTCTGTCGCTGGACATGTTGTATTTCAGCAAGGTGCTGTTTATTGCGGAACTAAGTTTGCTGTTCGTGCCATCATGGAAGGCTTGCGCCAAGAGGAACGTCATAACAACATCCGCAGTACGTTAATCTCTCCAGGAACGGTAGATACGGAGCTTCACACAACAATTAATGATATAGAAAGACGAAATTGGGTAGAGAATCTTCAGCGTACAAACGGCCTGCAAGCAAGCGATGTTGCCGAAGCGGTTGCATATGCAATTAGTACCCCTGAAACTGTCGCAGTGAGTGAAATTATTATTCGTCCAACAAAACAAGAAGATTAATAGATACTGCCAGTAAACAAAATATTCTGCCGCAAAAGTAACTAATAAAATTTGTGGCAGTTTTTTATTTTTCATAAGAGGTGAATATTCTTGGTTAAACAAAACAAGCTACTTATATTTATATTGACGATCGGTGTGTTTGGCATTATTAATACGGAAATGGGTGTTATTGGCATACTGCCAACTCTGGCAGAACATTTTGGTGTTAGTATATCAAAAGCAGGGTTGTTAGTTAGTCTTTTTGCACTCGTGATTGCTGTTTCAGGTCCAACAATGCCGTTGTTTTTTGCCGGTATTGACCGGAAGAAGGTAATGCTGCTTGTTCTTGGTATTTTCGTATTAGGGAGCGTTGTTTCTATATTTACTACTAACTTTACAGTGGCCTTACTTGCTCGGATTGTACCAGCTTTTTTTCATCCAATCTATTGTTCATTAGCCTTTTCAGTTGCTGCTGCCTCTGTCAGCAAAGCAGAAGCCCCAAAAGCTGTTTCAAAGGTGTTTATCGGTGTTTCAGCAGGCATGGTTGTCGGTGTGCCAATTGCCAGCTTCCTTGCCAATACAGCTTCCTTACAAATGGCAATGGCCTTCTTTGCTCTTATAAATATCATCGCATTTATTGCTACGATGATATATATACCTTCCATGCCTGTTAAAGAGAAGCTTTCATACGGCAGTCAATTATCGGTGTTAAAAAAACTTATTACATGGCAATCGATTGTTGCCGTTATTTTCCTTAATTCAGCAGTATTTGGAGTGTACAGTTATTTAGCTGAATATTTGAAAACTGTAACAGCTATGTCTTCGAATAGTATTACTATCATGTTAGTCGTATTTGGAGGAGCTAATATAATTGGCAATATTGTCGCAGGGAAGCTGCTTACAAATAATGCCGCGAAATCTGTCATGGTTTTTCCCTTCGCATTGGTAGCAGTTTATATAGCCTTATTTCTGTTTGGACAGTTTTCGATTCCTGTCGCTGTTATTACGTTAGTTTGGGGAATTTTAGCTGGAATAGGTGGAAATATCAATCAATATTGGATAATGTCTTCTGCTCCTGAAGCTCCTGACTTTGCCAACGGTTTATTTATATCATCTTGTAACGTAGGAACAACAATTGGTACTGCTGCAGGTGGATTATTCATTTCTGGCATCGGAACAGAATATGTCATATTTGTTGGAATATTATCCTTAATATTGGGTTTAATATCTATTATCGTAAGAAACTACTCGAAGCAATCTCAAACAAAACCACTTGCCAGCTAACATTTAAGAGGGAGCGTGTACTTGTTGGTAACAAAGATAACAGTTCAATTGCCTCGTGGACTTCAAGCAAGAAATACAACGACTTTTGTCTATAAAGCACGTTCTTTTAGCAGTGATGTTATTCTTACAAAAAGAAATGATTCTTCAAACGGAAAAGAAATTATGAAGGTTATGGACTTAAATGTAAATAATGGCGATGAAGTCACTTTATATGTTAATGGTGTTGATGAAAAGATTAGTATGGACACACTAAAGAATTTTCTATTAAACAAGTAATAACTTATACCTTTTTTCGCATTTCGAGAATTGCACCATAATAGCTATGTTGATTTTTCTTGGGACGGGAATGAATGGCTGCAATGCAAATACGTATAGCTCACTTGGACACCCCTTAGAATGCCTGATTTCAGCTGGATTATTTGCTTGCAGCCCTCAAGGAAAGGACCAATCTGTACATTTTGATTTCCTTTCCATTAAGAATTATCATCTGATCCGAAACTTATGCTCACCTATAGTCAGCATCTTATGAAAATATTCCTATAGGCAGCTTTATTTTCAGTTACCCAGTGGTAACTTTTTTTATTTAATGGTTTATTTTTTTTGAGATTTTTAAAAGGTTTCATGAATAATAGTTCCGGTTTTAGATATATCATAATCTCCTAAGGAATGAATTTCTGCCTGAAATTGCGCAGAGGATAATATATTCTTTACCTTATTAATGACTAGCTCATTTTCCGGAGTTTTTAGCATTACTAAATCATAGCTTTCTGTTATTAATGGAACAAAATCAATGCCAACCATTCTTGCGGCTTTTTCAATTCCCACTCCTGTATCTGCAACCCCGCTTGAAACCGCAGATGCAACACTATAATGGTTCGATTCTTCATGCTGGTAGCCTGTAATATCACTAGAGGATATTTTATGTATTCTGAGCTGTTCATCAAGGAGTATGCGGGCTCCTGATCCTTTTTCTCTGTTAACAAGCTTTACTCCTTTATCCTTTAAATCAGACCATGTGGAAAGGTTTAAAGGATTTCCCTTCTTCACATATAAACCTGCTCTCCTTGATAAGAGATGGAGTAATATATAAGGCTGTCCAACTAAAATTCTTTGTAAATAGGGGACATTATACTCTCCTGTATCGCCATCAAACATATGTAAACTAACAATATCATTTTTGCCATTATACATTGCTATAAGACTATTTAAACTTCCTGTATAAGAGCGTAATGCTTGATAAGTAGAGTCTTTCTCCATATATTTACCGAGTATGTCAAGGACCATATCCTGTCCACTAATAACAATGGTATGTGGGTTCTTTATTTCGTTTCTGGGAGACTCAAAATCAGTTATTTTTACAGGTATTATTTGGTTTGATTTTTGATTTTTTATGTAAGCATTTAAATCATCTGCGTCGATTCTCATTTGTCTGCCAACACGGAATACAGGAATTTCTCCTTTTTTAACAATGTCATACATAGTTAATTTCGATACCTTTAATAGTTGAGATACTTCTTCAATTGTATAGGAAAACTCTTTTGACATATGCATCCCTCCACTTTGTATTTTAACGTAAATGCTTAAAAAAAGGATGAATTATTAAAAATTCACACAATTGCCTCTTTTTTACAGATTTCGACCTTTTAAATTGATTATAATTAGTTATAATTAGTTATAACCAATTATAAAAAGGAGTAAGAATATGAAAAAACTATGGCTTTCTTTATTTTCCATGTTTATGGTATTAATCCTCATTACTGGTTGTGCTACTAATGAACAATCGGGAGCAACAGAAGAACAAGATAAGCAAGAATCACCGCAGGAGAATGTTGAACTAACAATTTCAGCTGCTGCTAGTTTACAAGATGCTTTGACTGATATTCAAAAAAGCTTTGAGAAGGAACATGAAAATATTAAACTTAGCTTTAACTTTGGAGGATCTGGGGCACTGCAACAACAGATTTCTCAAGGAGCGCCTGCAGATATCTTCTTTTCTGCAGCAGAGGATAAATTTCAAAAGCTAGTGGAGGATGGCATTATTGATGAAAAGGATGGTACAGATCTAGTAGGTAATGAGCTTGTGCTTGTAACACCTAAAGGCGCAGATAAAGGAATAAATACGTTTGAGGATTTAACTAAAGCGGATAAGATAGCCCTTGGTACTCCAGAATCTGTTCCTGCAGGACAATATGGTAAGGATTCATTAGAAAGTCTTGGACTATGGAGTGAGGTTGAAGGGAAAGTCGTATATGCAAAAGACGTAAGGCAAGTACTTACATATGTGGAAACGAATAATGTGGATGCAGGTATTGTCTATAAAACAGATGCATTAACTTCTGATAAAGTTGAAATAGCTGCTGCTGCAGAGGAAAATACACATGATGCAATTATTTATCCAGTAGGGGTTATTAAAAATAGCTCTCATTTTAAAGAGGCTGAACTATTTTACGAGTATTTAAAGAGTGATGCCGCTATGAAGGTTTTAGAAGAATATGGATTCAAGGGTTTAAATTAATTCTAAATGGCAACGAATTTTTGGACACCCGTTCAATTATCAATTGAAATAGCAGCTGTTTCCACGATATTAGTAATTATTTTAGGTGTGTTTTTAGGAAGACTAATGGCAGTCAGGAAGTTCAAAGGCAAAATTATAATTGATACGATTTTCCTCTTACCGTTAGTTTTGCCGCCCACCGTTGTAGGTTTTTTGTTAATCATCATTTTCGGACGAAATAGTCCAGTAGGTCAATTGCTTGAGTGGTTTTTTAAGCAGCCAATCATGTTTACCTGGTGGGCTGCGTTAATTGCTTCAACTATCGTTGCGTTCCCACTTATGTATCAATCTGCCAGAACAGGGTTTGAGGCAGTTGATGAAGATATTGAGAATGCTGCTCGCGTAGATGGAGCAAGTGAATACCATTTATTTATGTTTATATCTATTCCGCTTGCCATTAAAACAATCGTTTCAGGAGCTATTTTAAGCTTTGCAAGAGCATTAGGGGAGTTCGGGGCAACGTTAATGTTTGCAGGGAATATACCTGGCAAAACACAAACCATTCCGACAGCCATTTATGTTGCGCTTGATTCGGGAAACATGGAAATGGCTTGGTTATGGGTTTCAAGTATAATAGCTATTTCTTTCTTGATGTTAATATTTGTGCATTTTATAAGGACTTGATCTAAAGAAAAACACTTGAAAGCTCAAAACCTCCAATATTTATTGGAGGTTATTTTTGTATGTCTATATGTGTTTGACCTAAAGCATGCTTGCATCTTCCCGCATAAAATAACCATTAGAAGGGGGGATTATTTTGCATCCTAGTATCATAACAGGGCTTAATGGAACACTTTATCAAAACTTTCCTAATCCAGCATATGGAGCATGGAACCAAAAACTGCTGGGAAGTGCGCCATATCATTATAATATTGGCGGCTATCAATTTATGATTTCACCAAGACCTCCAGGAGAACAAATATACTTTCCGTATATGGGACCGAGTGTACCAGCAATATTTAGAAAATGATCATCCAGCTGCTAATCGCTGCTGGCTTTTTTCCTTAAGTACAAAGTAGCCTGCTTTCATTTATAAATAGGTCATTTTTTGTTTTATAAGTAAATAGATATTTAATATGACGCTATTTGTTAACCTATGTCTTCTAGGCAAACATATGAAAATATGGTAGCGTTTTCTTTTGGTTTGTTGGATAATTTACATAGAGAATATACAAATCAGATTTTTAAAATAATGGAGGAGGAAAAAAATGAAAAAGACACTGTATCTTATGAGACACGGACAAACATTATTTAATCAAAGACGGAAGATCCAAGGCTGGTGTGACTCACCACTCACACAATTGGGTATTAATCAGGCTAAGGCTGCTGCAGAATACTTTAAAGAGAGCAACATTGTGTTCGATCAAGCATATTGTTCTACTTCTGAAAGGGCCTGTGACACACTTGAGCTAATAACTAATATGCCATATACAAGATTAAAAGGTTTAAAGGAATTCAGTTTTGGTACCTTTGAAGGAGAAAGCGAAGATCTAAATCCACCCTTGCCTTACAATGATTTTTTTGTGAAGTATGGCGGAGAGGATCAAAAGGAAGTTCAACAAAGAATGGTTACGACTTGTAAAAAAATAATGGACGAAGATAATGCGATTGTTCTAGCTGTGTCACATAGTGGAGCTTGCCGAAACTTCATGAGATATTGGGAAAACACAAGCAATATCAACCAACAAGTAATAATTGGAAATTGCTGCATTCTAAAATTTGAATACGAAGATAATCAATTCACCCTTGTTGAAATAATAAACCCTAATGTAAGTGATATTAGAGATGAATTTCCTGTCGTTTCTTAAATTAAAAAATGAAATGGAGACACCCTGATTTATGATAGGGTGTCCTTTTACTTTAGCTATAAAGTATGAGCTTTCTCTAATGTATTATCTATCCTTCGATAAGCCTTCACTCTCCAAAGGATAAAGAAGGAAAGCAGGACTAGTAGCAGACAAACTATGTTAACAAACCGATAGCCTATCAATGTGGCAAAAAGACCGCCACCAAGATTGCCTACTAATCTTCCAATAGTAGAGCCATTTGAGTAAATAGTTGCAGACATTCCAGGTGAATTAGGAAGCAAGTCGGTAAAGTAACTAAGCCCATTGCCCATAACTATTGCAACGAAAACAGCTTGAAGTAACTGTGCGGCTATAAGCACCCAAGAAGCTGTGGAGGTTGATAGAATAATAAAATAAAGACCGGCAATAAAACAGCTGATCATCATTAAAGAATGATTGGTTATTTTTCTGCTTAAGGCACCAAGCGCAATCATTATTGGAATTTCTAAGCCTGCACAAACACTGACGACAATCCCCACAATAGCATGGCTGCCATGCAGTTCATTAACAATAAAAAGTGGTGTGTTTATGGCATTGATAGCATTAACAGCAAAGAGAAGAATAAAGGCGAAAAAGGGGTATCTTATTTGCCTGTTTTTAAAAATAGAAACAGAAGTTTGTGATTTATTCTTCTTTTTAGTAGGAATAGTGTTACTTTGATTACGGAGAAAAAAGACTACGAGTGCTGCAATTATCAGGAAAATGGCGGAAGTACCAACAAACAGTCCATTATAGCCAGCTATTCCTAAGATCAAAGTACCTCCTAACGGTCCAATAAGGAACCCAAGTGAAACAAGGGAGCGTAATGTAGACAGTGCAAATGTTTTATCATCACTTTTACTAGCGTTAGCCGATTCCTGTGCGAATGCGAAGATTTGAGGCATAGCAGCAGCCCCTAAGCCGTTAAATAGTGTAACTACAATTAGCAGAACAAAATAGTTGTGAAATAATAAGTAGGATACGTATCCAATAGCAGAAGAGAGCATTGCTATTACTATGATTGATTTTCTGTTAATACCGTTGTCTGACCGCTTGGCAATAAAGGAATTTATGAATACCCCACTAAGTGAGCTAACAGCCATGAAAATCCCAAATGATCCTGCGCTCATTCCCAATTCCTCGGTTGAATACAATGATAAGTAGGGCATTGTTATTGAGATGCCTGTGCCGACGAGGAGCATACAAATCATGAAAAGGCTATACCCTTTAATTGTGAACAAATTCTTTATGCGTATTAGCAATCCTTTTCGCCACCTTTAATTAATCCGTTAAAATATATTTTTCAAAAGCGTAAGCTACCCCATTTTCATCGTTTGATAGTGTTACTACGTCACTGTGTTTTTTTACTTCTTCCTCCGCGTTCCCCATTGCAATAGACAAACCAGCTGCATGAAACATTGGGATATCATTAATTTCATCCCCAATAGCTACTGTATCCTCGATCGGAATATTAAAAAAACGGGCCATTGCCTTTAATCCATTCCCTTTATGTCCATTAACGTGTGTAACTTCAAGATTAAATGGAGAAGAGGAGGTAACATAAGTGTCCTCTATTGTTTCTAAAAGTGCTTTAACCCGGTTTTTTTGGATTGGGTCAAGACCTAAAATTAGAAACTTTATTACAGAAGATTCAATATTTAGTAATTCTTCTGGTTGATTAAAGAATGGCTGGCCATACACATGTGGAGGTGTCGTAAACATTTTATAATCTTTGTGGTCGTAATAGTCACTTGGGACAAGTCCGGATGCTACCACCTTTTCAAAGCGGTCTAGCCAATCTTTATGTGCAAATGTACTAATATTTGTACATATTTTATATGGCATTACTTCTTTTTCTAGTTCTAACACAATCTTTTGGCATTGAAGCAGAGGTAGTGAAGTTAACTCTATTAATTGCCCATTAGCGTATATTTCTGTTCCATTGTTTCCGCCAACATGTAAATCCAAATCATATTTTGCGAGCTCTGCTATCACCGGTGTTGCCGATCTGCCTGTTAATGCCATCACAATATGCCCTTGTTTTTGAGCTTTGCGGATTGCTTGAATTGTCTCTGTGGTAATGACCTTTTTTGAATTTAAAGTAGTACCGTCTAGGTCTAGTGCTATAAGCTTCATAGGTTTTCTCCCCTTACTTGTTTTGTATATTCATTTCATACTTTTTAATAATGCGTTTATAATTTGATAATTATAATTGCCGTTAATCAGCCCTAAATAAGAAAGCGTTATCAAGTAAAGGTTAAAAAATGGTTTTACAATTAAAATGGAACAGTTTTATTATTCTTTTTTTACGCATTATAGTCAATACAGGTTAATGAACAATTCACGTCGATCTGTTCATTAATAAACAAATCGGTCGAAACTAACAATAGTTAGCATAATAAACGAAAGAATCCAAAATTTATATGTAATGCGAAAGAGGAAGGATAAAACTATATAGCCTAACTAAACAAGAATTTATATATCTTAACTATACGGTGTTTTTTTTGTTTAATTCAATAATTGAAAATTTTAGTGGAATGGAGCGGAGGCCACAAGACTACTAAGAGATATAGAGGAAAGGATGAGACCACGCAGAAAGCGTGAGGACGAGCGCATAATGAAACGGACTAATCTTAAAGCAGGTCCATTGTTTCAACGTTAAGAAAACAGAACTATTAATCGATAAACGATAGAATAGTTCTGTATTATCCTTGTCTTAAATACCTATGTCACAAGCTCTTCGTATTTACAAGTTTCTTTCTAATAAAATCCCCACTTGTAACGCCATTTCTTCTGGTGAGATTGGCATGTCTTTTATAACCCACCATTCCACTAATCCAACATAGGATGTAACAATAAATTGAAGAAGAACCTCTTCTTGCAATTCGCCATTTTTTTCTTTGGAGATATCAACCTCATCCTTGAATTCTTCTATTAAAAACTCATGAAATTGGCTTCGGAAATAAGGAGCACCTTTGCTTTTGAGCATAGTTGAAATGAAAAGGTAATTCCTTTCTAGGTATTTAAACCAAGGTAAATTTGCTTCACTGTATTCTGCCTCTGAAGTAGCTTCGCATAATTCTCGCATATTATTAATATGCTCTGCTATAAGCTTTTCCAGTAGATCGTATTTATCTAAGTAGTGAAGATAAATCGTTCCTCTGCTCACATTTGCCTTATCAGAAATATCTTGAATGGTAATGTCATCAAACTTCTTCTCAGACATAAGCTCAATAAGGGCATTTTTGATTGCTTCCTGCGATTTTAAAATTCTTCTATCTATTTTAGCCACTATTATCACCACTCTAAGTAATAAAAATCTACATACAATTATATACGACTGTTTAATATTGTAACAAGGTATATTTTTGTACGAAAGTTAGAGGTACTACATTAAAGTGCTAATAATGAATGATTGCATTATTTCTAAGTCTTTCCATCGATTAAAAATAATACAGATTACCGCTCATATGCCCAATACATAGGCGCATTTTCGGCTAAAGTACCGCTTACCTCTCCGCCTTCTTTTCTCCAGTATTCAAGTCCACCAATTAGTTCTTTTACTTTAAAACCTAATTTGGAAAGTTTGGCACATGCTCTAGTTGCACCATTACATGCTGGACCCCAGCAATAGACAACAAAAACTTGGTCCTTAGATAATTTTTCAACCGTTTTTTCTGATATTGTATTTCCTGGAAACGATATTGCTTGGGGTATATGACATTCTTGATAGGCTAGCACATCCCTAACATCAATAACCGTAATGCCTTTATACCCCTTTTTCAGGTCAATAAGTAAATCAGCAACATCTGTTTCAAAGGATAATTTCTTCATAAAGTGATCATAAGCGGCCTCTGTTTCACTAGGCTGGATATTCAAAGTTAACGAGTATTTTGGTTCTATTTTCAAGTTAATTCCTCCCTTATTGTTCTCTCCTTCATTATAGGGTGGAAAAAGTTTAACAACGCAGATAGTTCTTGATATATACTATCAATAATATCGATAGTTGGAGGAGGAAAAAGAGGTGGAACTGCTATATTTCAAAACATTCGTTCAAGTTGTGAAAAGCGGGAATTATACCAAAGCTGCATATGTTTTGGATTATGCACAATCCAGTATTACAACCCATATTCAAAAGCTTGAGACTATGTATGGAGGAAAGCGACTGTTAGAAAGACACGGACGAACAATGAAACTAACTCCTTCAGGCGAGCTTCTATATGGTTATGCTGAGAAAATGCTGGCATTATATGAAGAATCACAGCAAATATTAAACAATCAAGAAGTCAAAACAATAAGAATTGGTACGATTGAATCGTTAGCAATTTACGAATTACCTCATGTTTTAGCAGAGTTTAAGAAAAGATATCCAGAAGTAAGGGTACAAATCATTCCTGATACAGAAGCAGTGATAATAGACAAAATTAATAATAAAGAACTAGATTTTGGGTTAATTATTGATAAACCATTTATTTCTGAAAGAATCCAAAGTATATCTATTAAAAAACAAAAGATGAAAGTCATTGTGCCACCTGACCATACATACACAAAAAAAACATTTTTTACGCTTGCTGATTTTAAGGATGAAACCATCATTTTGACAGAAGAAGGGTGTACATACAGAGCTTATTTATTGAACCAATTAGAAAGAAATTATATAGATTTCACTTTATCAATGGAGTTAAGCAGTATAGAGACAATAAAGAAAGCTGTGCACAATAAATGGGGCATTGGCTTTTTGCCTGAATTCAGTATAGAGGGGCATGATCAAGTAGCTGGAATTCCCTTTCAGGATGAAGGCTTCCATTTCTATAGTCAATTACTCTATCGCAAAAGCAGCTCGCAAGGACCAGTATTTCAATATTTGATAAATATTTTTTCGCGTAAAGCTTCAGTATAGACAGAGTAGTAAATAAGCTTTATAAAGCAGTATCATAAGACTAATGATACTTATAGCGGGAGGGATTTCCTGAATTTCAAGAGCTCTCCTTGGCGTATATTTCACAACATTTTATCTCAAGTAAATAAAACCGTACTTCATACTACACAATGTGGCTTTTGGTTTTGCGTTACCCTTGACATATAAATTTAAACGGAGATATTATAGAGTCAATAAGTCTGCTATGAGGTGTTAAAATGAAATTTTCGAAAGCTACAAATTATGCTCTGCATACAACACTTGCTCTCGTTTCTGCTTCTTCTGTTAAACCAATTGGGGTTCAACAACTTGCGAAATCTCAAGATGTTTCGACCACATACCTATCTAAAATCTTAACAAAGTTAGCGAAAGCCGGTATTATTGAGTCTGCTTCTGGTGCTCAAGGAGGATACCGATTGACACGAAACAAAGACGAAATAACATTTTTAGATATAATTCATGCAATTGAAGGTACTTCTTCCATGTTTGAATGTGATTTTGTCCACGGAGACGAATGTCTAATTCAAGCGGAAATGAAAAATGCAGAGCAAAAAATGCTGCAGTATTTAAAAGAGACTAAAATTGTAGACATTGCACACAAACAGTCAACATAATACCTGGAAATATTTTAGTGAAACACATTCCTCCTTAGATTAAAGGTATGACAAATGTATTTGTATCTGTTAATAGAGGGGTTTGTGTTAATAACGGACATAATGAGTCCTTAATGTACTAGTTAAGAAGGTGTTGAGTATACAATAATTTATTATGAAAAAATAGGTAAAATAAATAAAGGAATCGGCAAGTGTAATTTGAAAGGTATAGGCAATTGCTTGCTGATCTTTATGCGAAAACGCTGTTTGGGGTGTTTAAAGGCACCCTACTAGCATTGTTTATAAATTAAGTTGTTTCTAATCTAATGACTGATAAGCACTATTCAAATAAATTTTAAACCTTTTTACCTATTATTGTCCTATTTCTCGTTATAAAGGTAAGTTATCATAAATATTTGTGCAGAATGAGAGAGAATACATCCTAATTTTTAGGACAGAAATAGTGTCAGCCGTAACAGGAAAAGAAATTTACTAAGAGTATGTACCTAATCGAAAAAAGGTGGATACCCTAATGTACTATATTTTTCTTTTTAGAAGCTCATTATAATTAATAATTATAAGTTGATCTGGATCTGACGATGCATATCGAAAGGAAAGGCAAATGAAAAATAAAATAATTTATGGAATTGTTTATGCTGGTTCAGTATTGGCAGGGGTCATCTTATTCTTCGCAGAGAGGAGATATAGGAAAGAACGAAAGTATAATAAAGGATAATTTCTTTTGAAACCTTTTCGAGTTTTCTCCGTACTACATTTAAATACATCAACTCGTTAGAGAGGGATTAATAATGACAAGTAAAGGTTGTCTAAAATGTGGAAGCAAAGATGCTGACAAAAAGGAAGTTGCCATGACGGGAACAGGGTTATCTAAAATGTTTGATATACAACATAATACGTTTATCGTTGTGTATTGTAAAAAATGTGGGTATTCTGAGTTTTATAATAAACAAACCTCTGGTGCATCAAACATACTTGATTTATTCTTCGGTTAATAAGTAAAGGTAATTTCTGGGACTATGTTTAATGAAATGCAATTACAGAGGAAATTAACATAGCAGGGGTTTCAGGTTAGTTTCCTTTTTATTTGCGATATTGAAACCAATTGCACCTCGAAAAAGTTAGTTATTATTTTTTTCTCTTTTAACTCAGCAAAACCACTTGAATATACATAAAGAATTTCATACTCTTTCATTTGATATAAAACAATATCGCCTTTTTTTAGCATGAAATTCCTCCCTTATATTTTTGAGATCCCTTAAATTGGAATTTATATTTAGGTAAAGTTGCCCAACCCTTATTTCACTCATGAATTCCTTTGTTCTTTATAACTTCTTCATAAAACCAATTATTCCAGAACTTCCATTTCATTATTTCTAAGGTTAAGTGTATGACAGCAAGATAGGAGATATATAATAAAATTTGATGGAACATAGTTACTTCCTTGAAGTGTGCGTTGTATTCTCCACGATACCAATAAAGAATTATTGCAAGTGTCCCTAATCTTAATATTAATTTCCAAGTTATATATTTTTGTTGTTTCATTTTTGATTACCTCTTCCGTTATGTAAAAGTTATCTCTATGGTGACATTAATACTATTGGTAAAATAGACTATCATTTTAAGCTGATGCAGGCGATCCTTTTTTACAACGGTCGCCCTAATCTGAATAATAATCTCATTAATAATATATATTATAACTTTTTAGACCAAATAAATCATCCTCTAGCAAGCGACCGATCGCACTTCATTTCATGTGCATTTATCCGAAATTATGGGATAATCCTTGTCTAATTAGCTTAATCCAGCCAAAGAATGAAATCCAAAGTACGACTCCTACTAACAGAATGTAATTAATAAAATAATTTCGCATTTTAAACTCCTAAATGATACTGCACTATATAAATATCCCGAACGTATGGATAGTGATACACAATGGGATATCATCTAAACTGTTAATAATGAATGTATTCTAATTCATTATAATTTTGATATTTTATCCAGAATGATATTAATAGCTATAGCATCGTCGAGATATCCAACTGGAATTAAGTAATCTGGAATAACATCTATAGTGCTAACAAAATACAATAGTCCGCTTCCGATTAACATAAGTTGAGCTGGAGTTCCTTTTTTATATTTTAATCTGTTGTATAAATCCTCCAACTGCTTTATAAAGTGACCCTCACCGCCCAGGTTTTTAACTTTTTTCTTAAATTGGCTAAATAGATCCTTATGGTCAACTTGTGATGCAAATTGATTTTTATAACCATTTAATTGGTCTTCTACTTTTTCCACTTTAAAGTCATCACTATATAAATTAATCATATTTTGGATAACATCTATTTTGGAGTGTAGATCAAAATGATCTTCAGCTTGACTGGATTTCTCTGTATAGCCTGCTGCAGTAAATAATTCATAGACAGGAATCTTAAGAGAATCGGAAATTGCTTGCAGATGTTGTGGTGTTGCCCTTCGCTTTCCATTAATGATTCTTGAGATTGTTGCTTTGTCAATTTTCGTTTCTATGCTTAACCTGCTCATTGAAATATTTTGTTTTTCTAATGTGGTCTTTAAAAGTTGTCCGAGTTTATGTTCGCTTATAGCCTTACTCGTCATTTATATTCAGCCTCCGTTTTTCACAATTGAAATATACTCCTTTGTTGACAAAATGTCAACGGATATACTAAGCTGATACTAGTTTAATATTTAATCACAGAGATAACAAGAAAAGCGTAATCTTTACGATTTAATTAGAGGTTTTATAAGGTTAGTATCTACATGGTTTACCCAGGAGGAGAAGAGAAATGTTTTTCGTTTATTTTATCATCATTTTGATTGTACCAATATGGGCACAATTGAGAGTGAAAGGAACCTACAAAAAGTATGCAAAAATAAACTCGTCTTCGAGCTTAACAGGAAGAGAAGCAGCTAGAAAAATATTGGACGCAAATGGATTATTCGATGTTTATATTGAAGAAACACATGGAGTTCTTTCTGACCATTATGATCCCCAAGCGAAAGTAGTCCGATTATCTAGTGAGAATTATCATGGGCATTCTTTAGCGGCGGCCGCAATTGCAGCACATGAGGTGGGACATGCTCTCCAAGACCAACAGGCTTATTTCTTTTTACGAATAAGGCATGCATTAGTACCTGTTGCAAATATCGGGAGTAACTTTTCATGGATTTTAATCATGATAGGAATGATTGCAGGATTAACGAACTTTTTATTATTAGGAATTATCTTTATGGCAGTAGCTGTTTTGTTTCAGTTTGTTACATTGCCTGTCGAATTCAATGCATCCAACCGAGCGATGGATGAGGTGGTTTCACTTGGAATCATCAGTAATGAAGAAGAAAGACAAACAAAAAAAGTGTTGAACGCAGCAGCATTGACATATGTGGCAGCAGCCGCGGTTGCGGTGTTAGAGCTGATCCGGTTAATTCTTATTTATACTGGAATGCAAAGAAACGAAGATTGATGGATTCGTTACCATCGTAGAACGAAGGATTTATCTACGGTGATATGCACTATATAAAGTGGAAGCTGTGTTTTTGGAAATCAAATTATAACTCGAAATTATAGAAGGTGAAGCTAATTGGAAAAGAGAAATTCAATAAAAAGGAAAAGCAAAGGAATACGGTATTTCCTATCTGCCGTAGTTTTGCTGATGATTGTTATTGTTGCGTTTGGCGTTTATCAATTTAGAAGCGGCGTATTAGAGTCTACAAAGGATGTAAATATAAAAGGACAAAAGGATTATGATTTTCTGCCTACAGAACCTCAATTAGGAGAAATAAATATATTATTGATTGGCAGTGATTCAAGAGGAGAAGAACATGCTCGTTCTGATACGTTAATGGTTGCCCATTATAATTCTAATACTAACAATATAAAACTAGCCTCCATAATGAGAGATACATATGTTGAAGTACCAGAGCATGGGCTTCAAAAAATAAACTCAGCATTCGCATTTGGCGGTCCAGAATTAGTGAGAAAAACATTGAAGGAAAACTTTGATTTAGATGTTAATTACTATGCAATTGTTGATTTTACTGGTTTTTCTAAGTTAGTAGACATTATCGCTCCAGATGGCATACAGGTCGATATTCCGTATGAAATGTCTTATGGAATTGGAACGGTTTTAAAACCAGGTAATCAAGTACTGCACGGTAAAGATTTGTTGGGATATGTCCGCTTTCGTCATGACAGATTAAGTGATTTTGGTCGAGTCGCGAGACAGCAGGAAGTAATGTCAAAGCTGAAGGAACAAGCAATATCAGTTCATACTATTTATAACCTGCCAAAAATTATTGGACTCTCAACCCCTTATATTGATACAAACTTAGATACTCCATCCTTATTGTCATTGAGCAAAGGGCTAATAATGAATGGATCAGAAGGATTGGATAGTATAAGAATCCCTGTTCAAGATTCTTATGAAAATGATGTAGTGAATGTAGGAGCTGTTTTAAAGACAGATTTAGACATAAATAAAGCTGCTATTAAATCCTTTTTTAATTAGAAAGAATAATACTTAAGGAGATAAAAATACGAAAAATGGATATTATCTTAATCATTAAAATGATCATTATCGGATTAGTGCAAGGATTTACTGAACCGATTCCTGTTTCCTCGAGCGGACATGTTATGATAGCCAGTCAAATTCTAGGTTTGGGAGAACAGGGCTTTACATTTGCAATATTAACGAATACTGCATCCTTACTTGCAATCCTATTTATCTATCGAAAAGATATTCTAAGACTAGCATTTAATACGCTTCAGTACTTAAAGACAAAAGATAATAAATATAAAAACGATTTTCGGTTTGTTTGCTTTATCATTATCGGTACGATTCCAGCAGGTGTCCTAGGCGTGTTGTTAAGTGATTTTATTGCTGCAAATGTAAGTATGACTACAATTGCTATCATGCTGTTTGTCACAGGAATTGCTCTGTGGCTCATTCGAAATAGGAATGGAGTCAAGGGAGAGGCTGATATTACAGCTAAAGATGCTTTTCTTGTGGGATTAGGGCAGGCAATTGCTTTAGCGCCAGGAATAAGCCGCTCAGGTGCAACCATTATTTCAAGTATTGCAGTAGGGATAAAACAGGAAACAGCACTTCGATTTTCCTTTTTATTGTATATTCCCGTTAGTCTTGGCGGAGTTATCCTCGGATTCTCTGACTTTATTGGGGAACCAAATAAAGCGGAATTAGTCTTGCCTTACTTATCAGCATTTATTGCAACGCTAATAATGAGCTATCTTGCAATGAAATGGTTTATGGGAATAATGAAAAAAGGAAAGCTAATATATTTTACATACTATTGTTTTAGCGTCGGAACTTTATTGTTAATTTTTTTCTGATTTCCTAATTATCTTATTTGAAGCAGCTGCCTTTTTTGCAGCTGTTTTTTTGTTGAAATTGAATATTTGCGTTATATATTTAGAAAATAACAGGCAAATTAGAAAATAGGAATAAACACCTAGAAAGCTTGCTCGATAAAAATCTCTTTATTCGAAACATAATCCTATTATCCTAAGGAAATTGCCTATCCCGATAAATTTATAAAGCATACAATTACAGAGTACAAAAAATGAGAGGTGGTTCATATGAGTTTACCGAATATACCTGCAATTCCAAACCTGCCTGAAATTCAACCTGAGAATGCTTTATCTTTAGTATTAGTCTCGATTGCATTAGAAGAAATCGGGCTTTCCCATATTATTAATGCAGAAGGCGAAAAAATCCAAGCGGCTATTTTTAGCGAAGGCAATAACCCAACTCCATATGATTTATTAGCTGTCAATCAAAGTGTAGAAAAAACGCTGCGTACTGTAGTTAAATCCCAAATTGTCACAGAATTTAAGCTTCAAGAAGTGATTGAAGCATTAACAACATTAAATGGTGGATCCAAGACTTGTTAATGGAAAAAAGAAAGGGACCTTGGACGACTATGTGGAACTTCGCATAATCTCCAGGTTCTTTATTGCTGTAATGGGTAAAGCATGAGCTTACCTTTTTATTATTAAAGCTGATGTTAATAAATTTGGAAATTCATCTCAGCTTCTTTTGGCTTATTTAATTTCTTATCATGTTATACCCCAATAAAATGAAGTTAGAAAGACCTAGATTACCTGAGTATTTTTACTTATTCATTCCTGTTCTTCAACGAAGTCATTTATTATAGGGTGTTGTAGTAGCAATAATGATTAAACAGAACATACATGTCCTTTTATACAATTATTTGAAACTATACTCACTTTTCAAACGTAGATAAATAAAAGGAGGATTTTAAGTGAAAAAAACGAATAGGGTATCCTACTTCATAAAATTCATTTGGCTTATTGGATTAATCGCTTTAGCCATTATAGCTTTTCATTTAGATAATCAAATTCAACAATCTGCAAGTGAGACATATAGCTTATTACCTGTTATTTGGAGTAAACTGGTCATTTCAATAATATTTGGTCTATATATTTCTCTTATTTTAGTAAAAAAATGGTCCATTAAACTAGATTTCTCTTTAATATGGTGTGTAGCTATTCCATCACTTATCCTTTCAGCCGCTTTTCCGATTTTAGCAAGCCTTTCATTGAGTGGACATCTACCAGAGATAGTAGAAAGCTCTCCAATTACGTTTGGGCTACAAAAAATATTTTCCATGAATATTGTTGGAACTATTGCAGGTTTGACCATTATACTTAGCTTTTTTAATACTCAGTCAAACAATGTCGAGCAATAAAAAGAAGTTATGACATTCTTAATACAACTAGCAGGACAGCCTAGTTATAAGGTTTGTGAACAATAAAAAGCTGACTACATGCAAAAATTTAAAAATAAAGCAAAAAGAAAAGGTTTACATAAATCAGAATATATTGTATTATGGACTCAAGTAAATAAATTCAATTGAAGGTTGTTACTGATTATGCAGGCAAGACTTCAACAAATGCAGGGGATTAATGTCCTTTTATTTGTTGAAGTTTTGCCTTTTTACGTTTCATTGGAGGTAGTAATATGGTAATAAACCAAATTATCAATAATAATATTGCCATAAGTATTGATTCCCAAGGGGATGAAGTCATCCTAATTGGAAAAGGCCTGGCATTTAGTAAGAAAAAAGGAGAGGAGATCGATAATAAGAAAATAGAAAAACGTTTTTATTTAGAGGACAAAGGTTTATATGCTAAATTCAAGAAGCTGCTTCAAGAAGTATCTGTCGAGGAAATAAATATAGCGGACGATATTATTAGTTTAGCCAGAAGAGAATTAAAGAAAGAGCTTAGTGAAAGTATCTATATTTCTTTACCTGATCACATCAGTTTAGCTGTCAATCGGATAAAAACTGGGCTAAATGTTAAAAATGGTTTGCTTTGGGAAATTAAAAAATTGTACAAAGAAGAGTATTCGGTTGCTAAAAAGGCAGTACAATTAATAAATGAACGATTTAACATAGAACTTGGTGATGATGAAGCTGGATTTATTGCCTTTCACTTTGTAAATGCTCAACTAAACAGTGGAATGAACACGGTTGCAAAAATTACTAAGTTTATTAGTGAGATTATTAATATTGTAACTTACCAGTTGAAAATGACTATAGATGAAGAATCATTAAGTGGCTTTAGGTTTATTACTCACTTGAAATTTTTTGCAAATAGGATGTTTTCACAAGAGGTAAATGAAAGCTCAGATGACCCCTTTTTATATGAAGTAGTAAAGGAAAGATACGCTACAGCATTTGAAATTGCTCAAAAAGTGAAGAAGCATATTAATTTGCAGTATTCCTATAAAGTATCTGATATGGAGGTTACTTATCTTACCATTCATATTCAGCGCTTGTTAGAAAGGAAAAACTAAATATTATTATTCAAACTTGTTACTCTGCGGGAGGCTAGACTTGGATTTATACTTGAAACTCATGTAAAAGTCATGAATTTTTAGTTGAATCCAAGTCTTTTTTTATTATTATCTGGAGGCGTTTTAGATGGATTTTCAAAAATTAGCGAAAGACATAGTGGAGCATATTGGTGGTCAAGAGAATATATCTGACCTGTATCATTGCGCTACAAGGTTGCGGTTTACTTTAAAAAATGACAATAAAGCAAATAGAAATGCAATCGAAAACTTAGATGGTGTTATTACAGTTACAGAGAGTGGGGGCATGTTCCAGGTTGTTATCGGGAATAATGTGGCATCGGTGCATGATGCAATTATGGATCAGACAGGTTTAGGTACAAAACAGCAAACAGCGGAAGATGGAAAAAAAGGTAACTTATTTGAGCGATTTATTGATCTGCTCTCAGGTATATTTAGCCCTGTGCTCGGCTTATTGGCAGCTTCAGGTTTAATTAAAGGGTTGAATTTTGTACTCGGAAAATATGAAATCCTTGACCCTGCTGGAGGAACATATAGGATTATTGCCGCAGCTGGTGACAGTTTCTATTATTTTATGCCGATTATATTAGCGATTACTGCGGCAAGAAAGTTTAAAGTAAATCAGTTTATAGCAGTTGCGTTAGCAGGTGGATTAATATACCCGGATTTAGTAAATGCCTTAAACGCAAATGAATCTCTAAGTTTCCTAGGAATTCCAGTCGTTTTAGCAAAGTATAGCAGTACGGTTATTCCCATCATTATAGCTATTTGGATATTGAAATATGTGGAAGGCTTCTTTACAAGGTTTCTTCACGAAAGTATCCGCAACCTATTAACGCCATTTTTCTGTTTGCTAATTATGCTGCCTTTAACCTTGCTTGCTATCGGTCCTGTAGCTATTTATACAAGTGGATTAATAGCATCTGGTTATCTATTTATCTATAATTTAAGTCCAATTATTTCAGGTATCGTGTTAGGAGCTTGCTGGCAAATTCTCGTTATATTTGGGTTACATTGGGGATTTGTACCTGTCATGCTTAACAATATTACCGTTTATGGAAAAGACTCTATCAATGCTATGATCGGCCCTTCTGTTGCAGCTCAATCAGGAGCAGCACTTGGCGTATTCTTTAAAACAAAGAATAAAAAACTAAAAAGCTTATCTCTATCCGCCTTTTTTGCAGGATTAATGGGTATAACGGAACCTGCTGTTTATGGGGTTACCTTAAAGCTGAAAAGACCATTTATTATTGCTTGTACGATGGGAGCAATTGGCGGAGGAATAGCAGGTGGATTTGGATCTGCTGCCATTGCCCAAGTACAAAAAAGTATCCTGACTATTCCAGTAGTTGCTCATGGTATGACTGGGTATATTATTGCCTATTTCTTTGCTTTAATAGGTTCCTGTATTCTAACTATCTTAATCGGCTTTAAAGAAGAATCAAGCGAAGATGATGTAAAAAAAACAGATAAATCAGAGTTAACTGTAGATAACTCCATGATAAAAAGAGAAAGTATTATCAGTCCGATATCAGGTTACGCGAAGCCATTAGAAGAAATAAGTGATCCTGTATTTGCGGGTGGAGCGATGGGTAAAGGGATTGCTGTCATCCCTGAAGATGGAAAAGTTTACTCACCAGTTGATGGAACAGTAACCTTGGCTTTCCCTACAAAACACGCTTATGGATTTACATCCACCTCTGGAGGAGAAATCCTCATTCATATTGGCTTAGATACCGTTAAATTAAACGGGGAAGGCTTTACTAGTTTTGTTGAGACAGGAGCAAAGGTGAAAAAAGGAGATTTAATTGCAGAATTTGATATCCAAAAGTTAAAAGAGCTTGGCTATGATGTAACAACACCAATTGTTGTAACAAATTCAGATAAATATTTAGATATTCTTCCTTTAAAGAAAAACCAAATTATACATGGGGAAGAGGCATTATCTTTATTATTATAAAAATAGACTGAAATATATAGGAGGCTATTAAGTATGTTAAATATGAAAACAACATTTCCAGAAAATTTTCTATGGGGTGGCGCTACAGCTGCAATGCAAGTAGAGGGGGCAAGTGATGTTGGCGGAAAAGGCCTATCTGTTTCAGATGTATATATTTTTGATGAGAACATGCCGAAAGAGCAGTGGACAGATCAGTGGCATATGATGACACACAAGCAGGTAGAAGAAGCACAAGACCCGCATAGTCCAAAATATTATCCCAAAAGGCATGGGGTGGATTTTTATCATCACTATAAGGAAGATATTGCTTTGTTCGCAGAAATGGGCTTTAAAGTGTACAGAATGTCGATCGCCTGGACACGTATTTTCCCAAAAGGAGATGAGTTAGAGCCAAATGAGGAAGGCTTGGCATTCTATGACCGTGTTTTTGATGAATTAAATAAGCACGGAATTGAGCCACTTGTGTCTCTATCTCATTATGAGATGCCTCTTTATCTTGCAACAGAATATGGAGGCTGGGTAAACAGAAAATTAATTGAGTTTTATGTTCGTTTTGCCTCAACTGTATTTGAGCGCTATAAAGATAAGGTCAAATATTGGGTTCCATTTAATGAAATCAATTGTGTAAAGCATCATCCGTTTGTAAGCGTCGGGGTTGTGGAGGAAAATCATCCACATATTGAACAAGCAAAATATCAGGGCGCACATCATCAATTTATTGCTAGTGCTTTAGCAAAAAAAGCATGTCTAGAAAGCAATCCTAATGCGAAAATAGGATGCATGATCAGCTATCAGCTTTTAGTGCCATACAGCTGTGACCCAGATGATATTCAAAAAACAGTTGAAAAACAGCGAGAGTCCTTATTCTTTACGGATGTTTTAGCTAGAGGCTACTATCCTGGCTATACAGCAAGAATGCTGGCTGATAAAAATGTTGTCCTTGAAACAGAAGCATCAGATGAACAAATTATCCGTGATTATCCAGTAGATTTTATTTCCTTTAGCTACTATATGTCTAGTGCGGTAAGTGCCCATCCTGAGAATCTTGAAGGAGCTGTTGGTAACTTAATAACTGGAGGAATAAAAAATCCGTATTTGCCTACTAGTGATTGGGGATGGCAAATTGACCCTAAGGGCTTGCGCACTGCCTTGAACCAATTATTTGATCGCTATCAAAAACCATTATTTATTGCTGAAAATGGACTGGGTGCAGTGGATGAATTGAAGGAAGGCGACGTTATTAATGATGATTATCGCATTTCTTATTTAAGAGATCATATTTTACAAATTAAAGAGGCCATAACAGACGGCGTAGACGTATTTGGATATACAAGCTGGGGCTGTATTGATATGATAAGCGCATCAACTAGTCAAATGTCTAAACGCTACGGTTACATTTATGTTGATCAAGATGATTTAGGCAGAGGCTCAAAGCGCCGTATTAAGAAGAAATCATTTGATTGGTATAAAAATGTTATTGCGAGTAATGGAGAGCAATTAGATAAATAACATTGTTTTTCAAAAAGGGCCATTTTAGGTCCTTTTTGTCATAGAAATTTATATAGATAATAGACTTGGAGGATATAGGTCATGAAGGGGATTATGCTTTTCTTATGTTTAATTTGGGGATTTAATTTTGTAATCATGAAAATGGGCAATGACTTATTTCCGCCAGTATTGTTTGCAGCCTATCGCTTCCTTCTGGGCACTATCGTGCTGTTTGGGTTATCTCTCTTAAAAAGAACTCCTATGCCAGCAAAAGGGCAGCTTAAGTGGTACATACTATGCGGATTGCTACAGACAACATACTTCAATATCGCCATCCAAATTTCATTGAATTACATAAGTGCAGGTCTTACATCTGTATTAACATATAGCATGCCACTGTTTTTATCTGTTCTCGCCCATTATTTCATTCCTGGAGAAAAACTAACTCTCAACAAAACAATTGGAATATTAATCGGAATAATAGGCTTGTTTCTAGCAATGGATATACACCTAGGAGGAACAATATGGGCGCCAATTCTCGCTTTAAGCTCCGCAGTTACGTGGGCTTTATCCAGTTTAATTTTCAAGAAGAAATTACAAGGCTGTGATAATGTGCAATTTACAACATGGCAGATGGGGGCAGGAGCAGCAGGGCTGTTTCTTTATTCCTTCTGTTTTGAAAGTGGAACAGCAAACTGGAATGTTATGGCTGTATTGTATCTATTATATTCTGGCGTTTTAGCTTCTGCATTGGCTTTTGTTTTATGGTCTTATGTCCTCTCTAAAACAGAAGCCAGTAAAGCGTCAGTTTCTTTACTGATTGTTCCCGTCGTTGGTACTTTGTCTGGATTTTTATTTCTGAATGAAGAGCTCAAAGTGATTACATTGCTAGGAATTTCCTTTGTTCTTGTAGGTATCTGGTTAGTCAATTTACCAGGCGGGAGCCGTATTACCTTATCTAGATTACTCGCATCAACAGATAAAAAGAATTAATTCGTGAAATAGATGAAGTATGATAAAAACAGTTTGTCTTTAAGCAGGCATACTGTTTTTATCATATGGTTTGAAAGAGTTTCAAGGGATATGTAAACAGTACACTAATAATGATTTACAAAAATACAAACACCTATTATAGTTATTAGAGAGTCTTTTTGTCTTTAATTAAAATGGTGCTGTACACAATAAAAACCAAAAGGAGATAGGGAAAATGGAATTCTGGGAATCAAGCTTTCTTGAAAAACAAACGATGTGGGGATTTGATCCTACAGATTCAGCAATCTTAACAAAGGATTTTTTTCTCGAAAAAAATATGAAGGACATACTAATACCAGGTATAGGCTATGGCAGAAATGCAAAGGTTTTTATGGAAAACGGCATAAATGTTACAGGTATTGAAATCTCCAAGACAGCGATTGAACTGGCGCGGGACAATGGGCTCGATATTAATATCTTTCATGGTTCAGTTAATGAGATGCCTTTTGAGAATAAGCTTTATGATGGAATATTTAGTCACGGGCTTATTCACTTATTAAATAAACAGGAGAGAGAAAAGTTTATTAGCGATTGCTATAACCAGTTAAAACCAGGCGGTTATATGATTATTACAACTGTTTCACAGGATGCGCCAATGTTTGGCAAGGGCAAACAAATAGATAAAGATTATTTTGAGATTATGGAAGGCTTAAAAATGTTCTTTTATGATGCTGAAAGTGTAAAACGAGAATTTGGTAAATATGGACTAGCAGAGTTTTCAGCCATAGACGAACCTAATAAGCACCATGAAAATGCACCAGCAATTAACTTTATTATGATTAAATGTAAGAAATAGTGTAAAGGACGCATCTTCTTGAAGAGGATGCTTTTTTTGCAAACTTAAGCGAGCAATATGTGTGACAGGTACTATTGTAAGGGAAATTCCCATCTTAGAATAAAATCACCTTTTAGCTTCTTCGCAATTAATTAAGCATATTTACCAAAGTTAATTTGCCTTAACAAAAAAATGTGCTATAATTTTCTAAATACTACAGATGTAGTTATAATCAAATTACTACATATGTAGTATTAAACCACATGAAATGAAGTGATAAATGTGAATAGTAGAGTTGAGAACAACAGACGAAGCTTCAAGCCTTTACTATTATTTTTAGTCGTTATTGTAATTGTTTTCGGAGCCACGGCTTCCTACTTAATAATCAAAAAGAATGATAAAGCATTATTTGAAGAGGCAGCTGCTAATTTTATTCGAATTTTAGAAAATAAGGATTATAAAAAATTAGGCAAGGCGTTGGATGAGCATTCATATAAGTCGTTAAATTATACATTGGAGGAAGTTGAAGAAAAGTATGATCGTATATTCAATGGGATTAATATAACGGATATCCATGCTTCTCATGTTTCATTAGAAAAGGTGAACAACAATCTTTATGAATTAAGTTATCAATTAAGCTTTACTACGCCGTTAGGAGCATTAGAAAAGCTGGAATATAAAACAGAAATGACGAAGAAAGATGATAAATATTTAGTGAATTGGGAACCTGCGTTAATTTTCCCTGGTATGGAAGGTAAAGATAAAATTTCGTACCAATATTTGAAAGCAGAACGGGGAGAAATTCAAGATCATTTAGGCAATGGCTTGGCAATAAATGAAACCTTTAAGTCGATGGGAGTTGTTGCTAAAGAATTAGGAGAGGGAAATGAAAAAGAGGCAAAGCTCCAAAAAATCAGCCAACAATTTGATCTATCGATGGAGGAGATAAATAAAAAACTAAATCAAAGCTGGGTCACAGATGAACTATTTGTCCCTTTAAAAACAATCGAGTCAAATAAAGCAGTAGAACTACCGGGAGTTTCCTATCAGAATATCAAACTGCGATATTATCCATTAAAGGAAGCAGCAGCTAATTTAATTGGTTATATCGGAAAGGTAACAAAAGAGGATAATGAAAAACATCCAAATTTAGTTGATGGCGATATCATTGGAAAAGCTGGCTTGGAAAAGGCGTTTGATAAGAGACTGCGCGGTAAGGATGGCGGAGAAATATGGATTGTTGATGAAAATGGCGAAAATAAGCAGGAAATTCAAACAGTGGAAAAAGCGGATGGCGAAGATATACAGCTGACAATAGATTCCTACATTCAATCAGAAGCATTTGAACATCTGAAAGGAAATGCTGGTTCGACGGTAGTAATGAACCCTAAAGAAGGCGGGCTTTTTGCTTTAGTTAGCTCCCCTTCCTATGATCCTAATAAAATGGTTCAAGGGATCTCTCAACAGGACTATGATCAATTTGCAAATGACGAAAAAAAACCATTTATTTCGAGGTTTGCTGTTGGATATGCGCCTGGTTCTACCTTTAAAACGATAACAGCCAGCATTGGGCTTGATGCTAATGTGACGTATCCAGACAAGCTAAGAACCATAAATGGACGGAGCTGGAAAAAGGATGGGAGCTGGGGCGGTTATTCGGTTACGCGTGTTTCAGATGTACAAAATGTCGATATGAGAAAAGCATTAATCTATTCAGATAATATTTATTTTGCCCAAGAGGTACTTGAATTAGGGGAAGACGCCTTTAGAGATGGCTTAAAGAAGTTTATCTTTGGGGAGGAATTGGATTTACCAATTGCTATGAATCCAGCGCAAATCTCAAAGGAAAATACATTTAACTCAGAAATTCTGCTAGCAGATACAGCCTACGGTCAAGGCGAGTTATTGATAAATCCTATTCAGCAGGCTGTGATGTATACTGTTTTTCAGAATGAAGGGAAAATAGTTTATCCGACATTGGTTAAAAGCAAAGAAAGCCCTAAAACTAAATCAGCTATCACAAGTACAACAGCGAATGAAATGGAAAAAAGCTTAATAGAGGTTGTCAGTAATCCAAATGGAACAGCCCATCTCCTATATAACAAGCGATATCAGCTAGCTGGAAAGACGGGAACAGCAGAATTGAAATTGAAACAAGGTGAAAAGGGGAATGAAAATAGTTTCTTACTTGCCTTTGATACAGAACAAGATAATTTTCTTTTGCTTTCACTTGTTGAAGGTTATTCAAAAGGAAGCTCAGCAACTCAGTTAAATAAATCATTTATTGAAAAGCTGTATGTATATTTTGGAATGCAGTAATTGGGAATAGATGCATACTTTAAGCAATGAAACCTTCATGCTATAATAAATACTACAATTGTAAAAGTAGGAGGTTTCAAAATATGACTAATAGTCCCCAAATATCAGAAGCAGAATATGAAGTGATGAACGTTGTGTGGAAATATGAGCCCATCTCCACACCTGAGGTAGTCGATAAGCTGTCATCTGCAGAGTTTGACTGGAAGCCGAATACAATTCATACGATGCTTGCACGTCTTGTAAAGAAAAAGGCACTCCACGCAAAAAAAAATGGCAGAGTGTTTATTTATACATCACTAGTCGAAAAGCACGATTATATAGAGCAAAAAAGTAAAACCTTCCTTAAGCAATTTTTCGACGGCACATTAAATTCAATGGTATTAAATTTCATTGAAAACGATAAGTTGTCTAATGAAGATATTTCTGAATTACAGAAAATATTATCACAGAGGGAGAAAGAGGGAGGGCAAAAATAATGGATATCGTTGTACAACAGCTTTTGCTTAATACAATAGCGTTATCCCTCCTGGTTTTTATTATTCTCTTGTTGAAAAAGGCATTAACTAACCATATGTCAGTAAAAACACATTATAAAATTTGGTTTTTTCTATTTGTTCCTCTTTTTGTTTCCATTTTTCCATGGAATTATTTAGGTTTAGGTGAAGGAATACAATATATTAAAAACTTGCTGACGTATACTGGTAATACTTCACCTCAGAGTGCGTACAAAAGTGGTGGTCTAACAGAGTCTAATAATACAAATACTGATTTAATCCGTGATTTTTCCGTTTCTGTACACAACTCAACACCAGAATATGTTTCCCAGCTAGTATTTGCTGTTTGGATAATTGGCATGGTGCTTTGTCTTGTCATACTGATTTATTCAAACTATCAACTTAACAAACTGAAAAAGTCTGCTGTTACCATTAAGAACAATAAAATAAATGTATTATTAGAAGAGTGTAAAGAGGTTGTTGGGATGAAAAGAAATATTATCCTGAAAGAAACACCTCTTATTACCACGCCAATTACGTTTGGTATTTTCAAGCCCTATATACTAGTACCATCAAACATACAAGCAGTATTTACTTTAAAAGAAATTAAATATGTATTACTGCATGAGCTAACACATCATAAAAATAAAGATATGCTTGTCAATTATGTGATGTGGATTCTTCAAATTGTATATTGGTTCAATCCATTATTGTGGTATTCCTTAAAAAGGATACGAATAGACCGCGAATTGGCTTGTGATGATTCGGTTCTAAATCTTTTAGATGAGAGCGGCTATATCGAATATGGCCATACTATTATTCGATTTGCCCATAAAAAACAGGAGAAGCCATTTGAATTATTTGCCTCGGGAATTGGCGGAACTAAACAACAAATTAAACAAAGAATCCAAAGTATTGCTAACTTTTCTAAAGCATCTTCTTTATTGAAATGGAAGAGTAAGATTATCTGTATGCTTTTGGGAATACTTGTACTCGTTATTACACCACTTACGACTGTAATAGCTGCTTCAAATGCTGTGTTTCATTTTGATGGGAAGAATACAACCTATGAAGATTTAGATACGTATTTTAAAGGCTATAAAGGAAGCTTTATTTTATACGATGCAGCCAATAATCATTTTCAAATATACAATCGTAAATTAAGTGAACAAAGGGTTTCACCAGATAGCACATATAAAATTTATTCTGGGTTATTTGCATTAGAATCAAATATTGTATCAATAAATAACTCTGAACAGAAGTGGAATGGGAAAAGTAATCCTTTTAAAGAGTGGGATAAAGACCATAACTTAACTTCTGCCATGAGGAATTCAGTAAACTGGTATTTTCAAAATCTGGATCAAGAGGTTGGAGATAAACACCTGCAAGCTTATTTCAATAAAGTGAACTATGGAAATAAGGACATGTCAGGAGGTTTGGATACCTATTGGATGGAATCTTCTCTGAAAATATCACCAATTGAACAAGTGATTTTATTACATGAGCTATCAGAAAATAAGTTTGGCTTTAAAACAGAAAATGTGGAAGCAATAAAAGAAGCAATGTTAATTGATGACCAAAAGGATAAGCGATTATATGGAAAAACTGGAACAGGAACGATAAATGGAAAGAATATAAATGGCTGGTTTGTTGGCTTTGTGAAAAAAGGAGAGCATAGCTATTATTTTGCGATCAATATTCAAAACCAGGGAACAGAAGCCAGTGGAAGTAAGGCTATGGAGATAGCCAAGCAAATTCTAAAGGATAAAAATATATATTAAAATTACGGCCGAAAAGAGTTCAGCGTTCTTTTTGGCTTCATTCTGCAACTAAATACTACAATTGTAGTATTTATTTCGATGTCACATATGGAAAGGGGAAATTACTATGAAGCAAAAAAGTAAAAAACCATCAAAAGCAAATAATCAATACCGAATAAGAATCACGGGTATCTTTTTTGCCGTCTTTATGTTGTTTTCGGTTCTGATTATACGCTTAGGATTAATTCAAATTGTAAGTGGGGAAGAGTACTCTGCACAAGTAAAAAATAAAGTAGTTACTCCAGTTAGTACCTCTGTTCCGCGTGGGAAAATTTATGATGCAAATAATAGATTAGTAGTCTACAATATTCCAGCTAAGGCAATTGTGTATACACCGCCATTACATCCACAGCCAGAAGATATGCTAAGCTTGGCCAAAAAGTTGGCTGACTTTGTCGCAATGAATAAAAAGGACATAAAAAAAGTGACTATCAGGGATTTAAAGGATATTTGGCTGCTGGAAAATGACAATGGATCGAGGCTACTGACAGACAAGGAAGAAAAATTAGCGAAAGACGATAAATTGGATGATAAGGAAATATATAATTTAAAATTAAATCGTATTACAGAGAAGGATTTAAAGTCTATAAATAAAAATATGGCGGCTATATACCGTAAGATATCGACTGCAACAGCATTTACCAAAACAGTCATAAAAAATGAAGATGTGACAAATCAAGAATATGCAATTGCCGCTGAAACGCTCGAAAATCTGCCGGGGATTGATGTAACGACAGATTGGAAAAGAGCGCAGAAATTCGGAAGCACTTTTAACAACATGCTTGGTAAAGTAACGACTACAGAAGAAGGTCTGCCAGAAGAAAAATTAGATTACTACACTTCCAAAGGGTACAAGCTTAATGACCGGGTTGGAAAAAGCTATATAGAAGAGCTTTATGATAGTGTGCTACAGGGTCAAAATGAAGTTGTAAACGTAAGTACAGACAGAAATGGAGACATAGTGGACACAGACGTAATCACCGAGGGGAAAAACGGTAATGATATTGTTTTAACAATTGATATGGACTTCCAAGAGGAAGTCGAAAAAATAATGCAGGAGGAGCTTGTCGCTGCTATTCAAAAGCCTCATACAAATTTGCTGGACACTGCCTTTGTCGTAGCGATGGAGCCAAAAACTGGCAGGATACTTGCTATGTCAGGACAAGTGTATAATCGGAAGTTTAAGGAATTTAGCGATTTCACGCCGGGAACCTTTACTTATGCGTTTGAACAAGGCTCTGTTGTTAAGGGAGCAACAGTTTTAGCTGGTTTTCAGTCAGGTGTGAGAAATATAGGCGAAACAGAGCGTGATGAAGTTATGAGATTTAAAGGCTCTGGAACCTTTTCTTCTTACCAGACGATGGGGATAGTTGATGATTTAGAAGCAATTGAACGATCATCCAACATATATATGTGGAAAACAGCGATTGAAATGATGGACGGTAAGTATATTCCTAATGGCACATTAAATATAGATCCCAAAAGAATCGAAACAATTCGCTATTATTTTAACCAGTTTGGCTTAGGCGCTCCGACAGGCATTGGTTTTGATAATGAAACAGCTGGAATTAAAGGAGACAATGTCAGCACTTATTTTCAAATTGGTATCGGACAATTAGATACATATACACCAATGCAAATTGCTCAATATATGACAACGATCGCTAATGGCGGGTACCGCATGAAGCCACAGCTTGTAAAGGAAATCCGTGAATCGAATACCGATGAAAAAGGACTGGGAAAGATTGTAGATGAAATGGAACCAGTTGTATTGAATAAAGTTGACATGAATAATGAAATGATTGAGCGGGTTCAACAAGGGCTACGGCTTGTAACTCACGGTTCCCAAGGTACAGCAAGGAGCTATTTCGCCAATGAACCGTATGATGCAGCAGGAAAAACAGGGACCTCTGAATCCTATAAAAATGGTGTAAAGACTTGGAATCTCTCATTCGCAGGCTATGCCCCATATAATGATCCGCAAATCGCTATAGCAGTTATCGTTCCAAATGCTTATCTTGACGGCTTCACACAGCCGCACAGTGCAGCAAATATCATTAGTCAAAGGGTGTTCCGAGCCTATTTTAAGAACCACCCAACAACAAAGTAAATCCATTCCTTTTTATCACCTATAAGTGAATCACCCATAGAATAACAGGGGGTGATTCATGTGGTGTTTCGAAAGGAAAAGGAAGAAGCCGCACGGAACCAGAAATACTTTCGGCCGTCTTCTTTACTTGCGTTAAATTTAAGATTTAGCGATTGGACATTTTTTGATGAATATTATGACAAATCATACGATCAAATACATCTGCCTGCACAGTTAACTAAAACCCCTGAAGATACTGTTATCAATTACTTTAGCATTTTGCGTGAAGCTGCAAATCTTGCGATTAGGTATTGTGGTTCGGTTGGAAACGGTAATATTCCTTATCCAATCGCTTATAACTTTTTATCGAAAGCCTATCAAAAAACGATGGATTATAAAGCCTATTTAAACTCATTTGCAGGAGTAGGACATATTAATTTAATAAAGCTTTGTAAGATACCTGATGGAACACAAGGAATTCGGTACTTTTATGAAATTGAAAAAATTATCAGCTTAATAGAACCGAATGAGGAGTACTTTGGTTATTCATATGGATTTATAGACCTTATTCATGAGAATGACGGGTATCGTATTAATAAGATTGAACAAGAGCGTGAAGACTTTCTATGTGCACCATATCATCTTTGGCAGCATGATGCAGAATCAGTAATTGATGTAAAATACGGAGATTGGTGTAAATTAATTAAGAAAAGATATCCTGCTGTAATTAGTGGTTATATTAAATATATATATTTTTACGGCAATGATGGTGCAAGCTACTTTTTCATTTTCATCATTTTGACAAATGGAACAGACGTGGAAATTGCTTCATTTCGTAATGATGGTGGTGGAAAATGGAAGCCGCTGAAAATGAATCCTGATAAAGACTGTTTAATCCAATAAGGGTTCTTTAGGTGCTTCCTTTTTAGTGGAAGCACCTTTTTTTATGGAAAGAAGGAATTAAGATATTTTTGTATAATTATTAAATTATATTTATTTTTATACAATTAGAAGAGGGGGGTAAGACAATGACAAGCAAGAAAATAATCCGAAAAATAGAGGAATTATCAATGAATGCTTTACCTGCACTGCAAACACAGCTTTATGATGGCTGGGTAGTACGATTTGCTGATGGATATACAAAAAGAGCAAATTCGATTAATCCGATTTATTTTTCAAAAGAGGATGTACATGACAAAATAGAAACTGTTGAACAAATGTATCGCAAAAAGAATTTAAAGGTAGTTTATAAAATGACCAAGCAAGTGTCACCTGAAAACTTAGATTTTATTTTGGAAGAAAGCAGATATATTCAGGATAGTTTGACTAGTGTTCAAACTTTGTCCTTACAGGATGTACAAATAGAATTAAAACATCATGCAATTGTGTATAACGATTTACAAGCTGATTGGTTCCGCAACTTTTGTAAGCTAAACTCTGTTAAGGAACAAGACCGAATAACAATGAACAACATGCTAAATAATATAATCGCTGAAACTCGCTATTTTCAATTAACGGATGAGAGCAATGAAATTGTTGCTTGTGGGATGTGTGTATTGGAAAATAACTGTATTGGGTTGTTTGATATCGTGACATCTGAAAAGCAAAGAAACAGAGGGTATGGTTTTAAACTCATTCAAAGCATTTTACAATGGGGTAAGGAAAATGGAGCCAGATTGGCTTACCTTCAAGTCATGTTAAATAATCCTCCAGCATTAAAGCTATACTCAAAACTAGGTTTTAAGGAAGTTTATCAATACTGGTATAGAATAAAAGCATAGTAAAAGGACTTTCCTTTAAGCAGAGGAAAGTTTTTTTGACGGTTCCAGTAACAAATTTTAGTTGAAAGGTAGTTATTGACAGATACTGTATTGTATTGTAAAATTATCTTGAATTAAAGATAATTTAATTCAGTCTTTCTTTGCAACTCCTTAATTATATGAGGAGTTTTATAAATAAAACTTATCTCGAATTCGAGATAAGTTGCTAAGAAGACAAAATATAACAAGTATGGAGGTAACAATTATGAGAGAGAAATTGAATAGAATAAACGAATTAGCTAGAATTTCTAAAATAAGAAACTTAACACAAGAAGAAATAGACGAACGCGAACTCCTTTTTAATAGATATATCAAAGAGTTTCGTGGCTCCATGGATAGCATCCTGTTAAATACAACCATTATTGACCCATTGGGAAATGATGTTACACCAGAAAAATTGAAAGAAGAACAAGAAAAAAGTCGAGATGTTACTCAATAGAAGAAGAGTGGCAGTGGTAAACAGAATTTATTTATTATATGTAAAAAAAGCGCCTTGTTAATGTAACGAGGCGCTTTAATGAATTTAATGTTTTTAGCGGCTAACATGTACTGGACTGCCTTTTTCTAGTTGTGCTAATTATTCAAAAAAACTAATCCATATTAAGTTCTGCAACTTATCTGACTACCGTGATATATTTATTTTATATTGGAACCTCCTTTCTTATCTGTCCGTGTATATAAATGAAAATAATGGTAGAAGGTTGAGATGGGGGAATGAAAGATGAAAAATGGAAAAGCTACTGCATTTATTTTTGGTGATTAGACCATAATTACTATTTTTGAGGGGTATAGGATAATTTTTGATTGATTAGCTTGTTTTTTAGGTGTGATGGTTTAAGGAAATAAATCGCTGCAAGCAAGAGGAAAGAAAAACGGTGATAATAGGCTTTCTTTGTGGTAGTGTATGTGTTTCATTTCTGATAATCTTAATAGTTTATTTCATTTATGGCGTGATATAACTTTGATTTTGAAAATTCTTACAAAATGGAGCATTCGAATATGTGCAACGGCAATTATCTGCGAAGAATAGATGCTTTTTAAGTAATATATTAAGTCAATAATTAAGGGAAGGAATTATATAAGTCGTAGGGAAACTACTATTTTTTCATGTGAAAACAACTTCTTTTATTAGGGGAGGATTTAGTAAGGGAGGACCGGAATAATAGCAGTCTCAAAGATGATGTTGTGAACTATTTCATATTCTTAATAATACTTGCTGAACTCATAATAAGTTCTACTCATAGAATTTTATTCATGATAAGCTTTGTTCCGATTTTTCCCAAAGATCTATTTAGCTCAAGACCACAGGTGCCACCCTAAGTATCATTCTAAGTACATCTATGATCCGCGGATTCTATAGAGTTGGTAGAAAACCAATGATACCAAGGTCTAAACCATCCTTGGTAATCCAGACTTAATACCTTTTTTTCATCTTCAAAATAATTAAATTTTTATAGATTGGTACCCTAAAATTCAAACACCGCAATATACAATGAATATGTTTATTCATTTCTAAAAAATCTGTATAAGTATTATATTTATACACTGAATATATACACTCTTGTGTCCCCTTATCTGCAATGTTATACTAATTTCAGTTTAATTTATCCAAAGGGAAAGACCCTATCATTGAAGAGGTAGTATTACTGCTTCTTATTTGATAGGGTCTTTTTTTGTTAAAAATAAGGAGTGGGGAAAAATGGATAAAGATCAAAAAGTTTGGTATTCGATGAAATACACAAGAAAAGGGGCCTGGATCAATACGAAAGATTTAGAACTGTTACAACTACTATATACAAATCGAATCTTAACACTTAAACAAATAAAGCGATATGGACGATACATTTTTAACTCTCCAGAATCTACGATTAAATCAAAATTAAAAAGATGGTTATCTAACAATATTGTATCTATTGATTATTTACGTACTTTAGGGAAACCCGCCGTATCTTGTTATAAAATTGGGAAAAATGGATTTCATATTCTGCGTAATGAAAAGATAATTGAAGATGAAGAGTTAGTAGAAGTAAATATAAAAAATATTAAACAACCAAGTCACTATTTTGGTATTCAAGATGTTGTAATAGATACTTTAATTGAAATGAAAGACAAACTATCTACAGTAAGTTCTACCCATCCTAACTACAGAACTTATTTGTCATATGGAACTAAATTAAATAAAGAAGAAACTATTATTATTCCTGATTGGAAGATAGAAACAGCCGAGGGAAGAATTCTTAATATCGAGTTCGATACAGGATCTCAAAATTTAACTAGAATTCATGCAAAGGTAGATAACTACATGGAATTAGCAAAAGTCAGACCAGCAGAAAATCATTTTGTATTATTCGTTGTTGCTGATAATAGATCTGAAATATACACGACTGAGTATGCCTCTACTCGAGAAACTCGGGTTCTAAATATCAAAGAACTTATTATTAACAAACTCGCACACCGGTTAGAAAACTTACACTTTTATGTTTGCTCCGCTTACAGAGCCTCAAGTATTGCTAGCAATATCCTAAAAGGCATCTATCCAATTAAGCAAAGTCATAAAGAGAGTGAGATAGAATTAGCTATCCTTTCTGTACAATTAAATGATGATATTGATTACACAATGGAACCAAGAGATGCCAGTGTATATTACTCCAACGATGTATCAGAGGAGTTTTATGCGGATAGTCATTATAGTGTGATTGACCATCTAAGCAATAAGAAGATGGATTTTATATTTAAAATAGCGGAAGAGGGAAGTGTAGTAACACTTGATAAGTTATCCTATTTAGAAACTTTAATTTCTACTAATAGGATAAAACAAGAAGTCGAAAAAATGAATGTTTTATATTTAAGCACAGCTGCTATGCAGAATGATGTCATCCCGAAAGATTTTCAGAATACCTCCTTTTCACAAACACAATTATGGCACTATAAAAATATACAGACACCTAAACGGACTAATGAGGTGGTGAGAGTACTTGAGTAATTGGAGAGTTCACCCAAAAATTCCTGCCATCTTCATTTCAATAATCGGGGTATTGTCTCTATATTTATCTATCCGCTACATAGTAAATTATTTATTTGAGATGGTAGGTTAAAACAAAGGAAGTATTACTTCCTTTGTTTTATTCTGTTGTAAGGATTTATTGGAATTATTGAACCTTCTAACGACTTATGCCAGAAGGCTTATCAATTAGTTCAAGGACATAGTATTCCAGGAGAGTCTGTCTCCTATATAGACCAACTACGAGAATACTTCTTCCACTAATCCTATGCAAGGACCAGTTGACCAAGTTGTCGAAGCCTTCGCGATGGTCATTGAAGGACTATATTTATTTATTGAACCTCCATAATCCTTAAAAAGAAGTAACATTTGATTAATTACTAAGAATGTATGATAACCAACAATTAGTTATATACCGCCAGACTTTTATTTAATAAGTGGGATGAGTGAAACCATTGGGTTATCGTGACGAAAATGATGAATGGCTGATTATAAAAATTAATCAGAGAGTAAGTAATCAATCATCAACTCTGAGTCAGCACTTTTTATCCGGTAAGACAAGTATAGACACTATATAAGCCCACTAATAATAGTGGGCTTATATAGTGTCTGTTCATCCAAATCGCTTGTAGACTACGTTAATTGAGGTTGTTACCTAGTAATAACTTAACTGATTTCATTCAGTCTCAAGAGCTATGAATTAACTATAGTGACTGTTAAGTGTGTCTAAGGTGGTGATCACCAGATCGAATTCTAGCTGGACACCTTTTGTTTAGAAAGAAATTAATGAACCAGCTACACTTTTATTGATTTTTCGACTAGTTAAGTTTTCTCCCACTAATTATGTTAGCTTTTGATATTCCTCATCTGTCACTGGTTCAAGCCATTCAGGTGTACCTGCAGTGATTGCAATATGCTCAAACCAACTGTCCTTTGCAGCGCCATGCCAGTGTTTCACTCCGTCATGTGTGATAATAACATCACCAGCCTGTAAGAATTGAGCTGGTTTTCCTTCTTCCTGATACCAGCCTTCACCGCCAGTTACTAGCAATAGCTGAAAACCATTACGGTGAACATGCCAGTTGTTTCTGCAACCAGGTTCAAAAGTTACATTTCCGACACCAACACTCACTTTAGGGTCAGCAATTAATGTCTTAAGGTAACTTTGTCCAACGAAAAATTGGGAGAATGCTTCATTTTTTTCACCCGCTGGGAAAATCACGCCATTTTTAACGTTTTCATGCTTTATCATTAATATTCCTCCTAAATACATTATTTAATTTGTTGCAACCAATTTATTGGTTGTTCAACATTATTTTCCAATTCAGTGACTACTTGATTATTTTAGCTTTCCACCGAATACTGGGAAAAAACTATGCTCCCCATAATTTTGAATAGGCTCTGCATTCTTCAAAAGCTCCATATCTGCGTCGCTGATAATAAAATCAAGCCTTGCATTTATACTCATGTGATCAGGATTAGCCGTTTTTGGAATTACTACAAGACCAAGCTGGATATCATAACGGAGGCATAGCTGAGCAACAGATACGCCATATTTATCAGCTATGACTTTAACCTCAGCATTCTCAAGAACTTCACCGTGTGCGATTGGTGAATATGCCTCTACGAGGATGTCATTCTTCTGGCAGAATTCAATCAACTCCAAAGGAGTATTGCTAACATGCACTAATATTTGATTTACCATAGGCTTAATCTCACAGCTTGCAAGAATATTTTCAATATCATCCTGCAGGAAGTTAGAAAGCCCTATTGCCTTTACCTTGCCTTTCTTATAAGCATCCTCCAAAGCAGCCCATACTTGCTTGTTTTCCTCAAAGTAACGGCTCTCCTCGCGGAACTCCTTCCAAGGCTGTGGACTGTGGATAATCACAAGGTCAATGTAATCCAGTCCCATCTTTGTCAGTGACTCATCAATAGACTGCACAACTGCATCATAGCTTTTGGCTTCTGCTGCAACCTTTGTTGTGATGAAAAGTTCTTCTCTTGCAACACAGCAAGAACGGATGCCTTCTCCTACGCCAGCCTCATTCATATAAGCTTGAGCAGTATCAATATGACGATATCCAATAGCTATCGCGTCAACGACTGCCTGTGCTGATTGTGCATCGTCAAGCAGCCATGTGCCAAGACCTAATTTTGGGATTTCTATCCCATTTGCTAATTTGTAAATTTCATTAAACATGATTTTGTCTCCTTTGCTTTGTTATTTTTTAGAGTACTTTTCTTTTATAATTTGGTATCTCATTTTTCATTAAAGCTTTCTTTAAAAACATAGAATGCTATACTCTACAGAGTTCATTGAAGCTTTACCTGCTTGTACAAGTAACTTCTTTTTTGATGATTCCGTGCGTAAGGTAAAAGATGAAAATAAATAAAAGCCATATTCTAGTTTCAAGGGTTAATTTCATTAATACAAGCTAATGTATTCAATGTTCGTGGAAACCCCATATATGGTAAACAGTGAGTAATCGCGGTAATTAGCGTTTCCTTTTCGTTGCCCACATTCAAGTTTCCTTGCACATGTGCCTTCACTTGGCCTTCCGCCCCACCTAAGGAACTGACAATACAGAGGGTTAATAACTCTCTTGTTTTTAAATCAAGTCCATTGCGTGTGTAGAAATCCCCAAAACAAAAAGCGGAGAGATAGTCTTGAATATGTCTTTGATTTGCTGGAGCATTTTCGCGCATTTTTGTAATTACATCACCAAAAATCTCTACTTGGATAGCAAGCCCTTTTGAAAGTTGCGTATCTTCATCTACAGTTTTCTGCCTTTCAATTGGTAAGGCAATATTATGAGCGTTAAATACCTCGTTCACTTCATTGATAGCATTCAATGTTTTTGGAAATCCAATATACGGTGCACATTGGTAAACAGCCTCTTTGATTTCAACAGGTGTTAGGCCAATATTTAATGCAGCATTAACATGTGCTTTAAGCTGGGGAAGTGTCTGATTAGTAGTTAAAACAACTATAGTGATCAGTTCACGCATTTTATCATCAAGCTTCCCTTGAAAAAACACCTCGCCAAAAATAAACCTGCTTAAGATGTTTTGAAACTCAGGATCTGTAGAATAGGAGGCAGGTTCTCCCTTGCCAAAAAGTTGTTCGTATTTTTCCATGCCTTGCTCAATACGGTCCATATCTTCCCCTCCTAATGGTATTAAATTTACATATTAACAACTGCCCAGTTAGTTATTGATTGAATAAAATACATCTTGGTGCATTAACGCACATTTGTGTATAATTATAATCGATATTAGAATACCTACAATGACCAATTACCATAGATTTGTGTTTTAATGCACAGATTATGGTGAATTGTGCATTTTTATAGAAAGATTGGTGATATGTATATGAAGGAGAACAAGGTTGATAGAAGGATAATCAAATCACAGGAAGCTATCAAAAATGCTTTTATTGCATTGATGACTGAAAAAGCTATTGATGAAATTACGATCCAAGATATTGCCGATAAAGCAAATGTTGGCAGGAGAACAGTTTATCTGCATTATTTAGATAAATATGATTTACTCGAAAAGCTGATTGAAGGGCATATCGGCGAATTAAGAAAACTATGCGAATCAGCATCAGAATTGAGCTTTGCAGAAGGAAATCTTATGTGGTTTGAATACTTTGAACGTCATTCCTCCTTTTTTTCGGCTATGTTTGCAAGTAAAGGGGCACCGGTTTTTCGCAGTCAATTCATAAAGTTTGTGATGGAAGAGCTAGAAGCTGAAGTGGATGTAGATAATGGTCAGAATCAGGGGTTAAGTAAGGATTTAATCCTTAAATTTTTTGCTGCAGCAATAGTAGAAATAGTAGAAGCATGGTTTACCAATGAATTATCTGAGTCTACTCAGGCCGTGGCAGCACAAGTAGGAATTTTATTAGATAGAAATTTTGATTAAAAAAACCGATTCTCTCCTAGAAAAGGGAGAATCGGTTTTTTTTATAAAGCTCTTTTAGCTGCTTTATTATTATGAGGGATAGAGTCATTATATAATAAACGCTTTACTAAAAAGATAAACACCAGTAGGGAAAATACAACTGCAACAGCACTAACTGTAAACAATGCCTGATAACTCATATACTGAGAAATCCAGCCTAGCATCATGGCACCAAGCCCGATGCCAAGGTCTGCACCGGTGGCAAATGATGCGTTGGCAACGCCTGTGCGGTCTGGACTTACTAGACGGATTGTTGCAGCTTGAAGTGCCGGCTGTGCAGAACCAAAGCCAATTCCGTACATAATCGCTGATATGATTATTCCTAATAAATTAGTTGAAAAGCTTAAAATAATCAAAGCCGAAATTGTAATTACTTGAGCCGGAATAATAACAAAGGCCTCACCGTGCCGGTCAGAGAGCTTTCCTGCAATTGGACGAGTTAATACAAGGGTTGCTGCATAGACAAGAAAGAAAGTGCCTGAATTTACTTTGATGGAATCAGCAAACAGAGGTATGTATGTAGTAATACCACCATAGGCAATAAACAGTAAGAAAACGGATAGTGTGATAGGAAATACTGACTTGTCAAAGAGTTCTATTTTCCTTGAATTAGCTATAGGTGTGACCTTTATTTTTGCGCCAAAGGTTAAAGCTAGTGCTGCAACAGAGAGTAAAACGGCGAAACCAAAAAGTGATTCGTACGAGGAATTATTAGCGATTGCCAGACCAAGCATGGGACCGATTGCCATAGCAACAGTCATCGCCATTCCTGACCAGCCCATGCCTTCTCCTCGGCGTGTAGTTGGAATTAAATCAGTAACTGCCGTGCTGATGGAGGTTGTGGAAACAGCCCAGGTAAATCCGTGTAAAATTCTAATTACCATTAAGACAGCAAGTCCGCTAACCCAATTGTACATAAACATTGTTGCAGCAAAAAGCAGCAGTCCCCAAATAATAAATGGCCTCCTGCCAAACCGGTCCAGCAGTCCACCGACAAAAGGACGGAATATTACAGACGAAAGCATAAACGCCCCCATTGCCAGACCTACCTGCGACTCTGTGCCCCCATTTTCCTTAATGAACAAAGGGAGAGTGGGGTAAAGCATATAGAAGGCAGTAAAAAGAAAAAACATGCCAGTTATCATGAAAATATATGACTTCGTCCAGAGGCGTTCCATAAGCATCTCTCCTTAGGTTTAATTCCTTGATAGTATTAAAAAACATTTACCATATTAATAGTGCTGAACCTATTTGTACTAATTAATTCCGGTTAATTGTTTGCCGGGTCTTATCATGTAATTAGTAAGTAAGATAGAACCAAGGCTTAAAATTAAGAATAGGATACCTCCAATAACAATATATTGTGCTCCTAACCCAGATATGAAAAGTCCTCCAATTCCAGTACCGATCGTTATCCCTAGATTACCTCCAGATAGGAACAAACCATTAGCGAAATCTGGAGCTTCAGGGGCAGTAAGGGTCATGGAATATTGATTAATCATACTACCTACAGAAAATAAAACACCCCATAAAAAAATAGTTATAATCATGGTACTGGGAGTTTTTCCTGTAACAAACGACAATAGGAAGACTATTCCTAATACAAAAGGAAATAATGTTGTCGTTTTTATTGGATTTTTGCTTAACAGATTACCGCCGATAATATTACCTAATAGGCTTGCTAAGCCAAAAATAAATAACATAATACTTAAAAAGGTACCTGATATATTGGTGACGCTTTCGAGATATTCTGCAATAAAACTATTAACACCAGATGTTGCACTGCTTATAAATATGACAGTTGCGATTGCTGTCCAAACAATTGGCTTTTTTAACACATTTAATTGAGTCCCGTAAGAAAGACCTTCTTTAACTGGAAGGGAAGGGACAAATAATAATGTCGCGAGTAAGGCAAGGGCGTTAAGGATAGCAAAGAATAACATCGCCATCTCTAAGGAAGTTCCATTAGCAATAAAGTTAGTAATCGGAACACCGAGTATCATGCCTGCATTCACTCCCATCATTACTTTAGAAACTGCCTTTGGTGCATCCTCTTTACGAACGGAAGAGGCAGCTGCTGTTAAAGCTAATGAACAATAGACAGGATGAAAAAACGCAGGAATGACCCGTGCTAGTAAAAGAACAGTAAAGTTTGAAGCGAATATTGAAACGATGTTCCCCAAAAGGAAAAGACTGAGTACTAGTATCATTACTTTTTTTCGATTGATACCAGAAAATAATAGTGGCATTATAGGCCCTGATATTGCCACTGTCAGGGCAAACAGACTAACTAGAAGTGAGGCTTTCGCTACACTGATTTGATAATAATCTGCAATTAACGGCAATATGCCAACGACACCCATTTCAGTAGTTAAGATGCCAAAAACTCCAAGAGCTAAAATAAAGATATACAAATTGTTTCGTGTAGGCATAACACACCGTCTTTCATTATTATTTTCTATAACTGTCTAACTTAACTGCTAAGACCAGCTTCAGATGTTTTACAGGCAGGTTTTCCTTATTTTTCTTAGTCAGTCTAAGTTTCGCTGTTTACATCTGAAGTAACTTCATCTAATATTAGCCTAACGCCTTCGTGTGACACGAAGTCAAGGGTTTTTACATCGGAAATTTAAATTATTAAGAGGGGTTTTATTATGTTAACTGTGAAAGAGGTTGCTAATTTGCTTGATTTAACAGAACATACTGTTCGCTACTACACGGATAAGGGGTTAGTTCCAAGCTTGAAGCGTGATAAGAATAATAATCGTCTTTTTGATGAGGAATCCATTAATTGGCTTAAAGGAGCAAAATTTTTGAAACAAGCGGGTATGTCTGTTGCATCAATTAAAAATTATATTGAATTGTGCTTACAAGGTGACTCTACCATTCCGGAACGTTATAAAATTATCATGGAACAACAAGCCATTGCACTAGCTAGGCTAGAGGAAGCAACTGCTATAGCGAAACAAATGGAGGCGAAGGCAAAACATTATGAAGGAATCATGAATCTTGATATTCCTGATGATATGAACCCTGGGAAATGGAAGAAAAATAAACATCAGGTAGGAGTTCAATAATATGACAACATAAAATATGGCCTGGAAAATAAGGTTTCTGTGTAATGGTGTTTCGTATTTATTTAAAGGTTTTTGCATTTTATCCAAATGCTCACACATAGTTAATCAAAGGAATAATAAATAGAATATTTTTTTAATTGGGGTAATTCTTTTAATTCGAGAATACGATTTATTGTCTTAGAGGTTGCCCCTTTTACATACATTTAAGGAACAAACATTAGAATGACAAAACATTCTCCCCAAAGCTAGCTAATGTATTTAATAAATAACTTTGGAAAAAATATAGAAGTATATAAGGTCACAGATCGGACGGAGTATTTTATGCTTTTTCTAATTTTTACAGTCATAATGCTAAATGTAATAGCCTATTTTATTCCAAAGAGGATTAGTAAGATTGAAATTCTAGCTACCAGTTTGTTTGCTTCCTACCTGCAGGTTAATACGGATGTTATTTTAGATTTAAAATATGACTTATATGGATACTTCTCTAAAGGTCCAGATTGGGCTGCATTTATATATATTTTAGGTATTTATCCTGCAATCAACGTAATTTTTTTGAATTATTATCCATATAGAAAACAACTAAATAAACAGGCATTATATATATTACTTTGGAGCGCATTAGCAATGCTCTATGAAAAACTGTTTATTTTGAGTGGAACCTTTTATTTAAACGGCTGGAAGCATATTTACTCTGTTTTAACTTATCCTGTTTTATATATAATGTTAATGTTATTTCATAAAACCATTACGAAATATGTTAAAGAAAGTAAGCTCTAGAGTAAGAGCAGTAAGTAGCAAAACTAGTGTGACGAAGATTTCTATTAGCGGGTTTCCGGGCGGATTGGGGAGAAGGGATAATCTCAAAAAAAACACCATCAATGCATGGCGTTTTTTACTTTATTCTAAGAATGATTTCTTCATATTTGGCAAGTATTATCGCGTTAGTAGCAGTGTTTTGAATTTCTAACAGTCCATTTTCATAGTTAAAGAAGATACGATGAATTTTACCCTGATATATTACTTTCTGACCAAATTCAATATGGCATCATCCTAAATAAATATTATTCAGAAAAATAATACTTGTAGATACAAAAAAAGGACGTATTCGTATGACTGCAAATAATATTATTTTAAAGTCATTTAAACATAACATACATTATTCTACTTTGTACAATGATGTAACTTATTCTTGATTATTAAACTGAAAGAGAAATACATGCTAGCAACTATTAAATAGCCTTGATAGCTTTAATTGCTTATGTACACTTGAGTTTATATTTGGAGCTTTAATTTCCAGTCGTATAACTATGCACATTGTACATAATGACTAAGTTTGGATAATAAGCTTTCCTCTTGAATAACATCACAAAAAAAAGCACCATTCCAAAAACGTTGGAATGGTGCTTTACAATCTAACAGATACCTCTGTTCCGTCTTTTAAGCTTGTTTCAACCAGAAGCAGCCCTTTTTGCATGGCAAGTTCCTTTAGCAATGGCTCTAAATCAGCCTTTTTTATATACGGAATTTGAAACTTCTGCTTTGCTTTTTCTTCAATGATACGATTTGCAAGCATTAGAATTCTTTCTGAAGTAATGATTCTAATGAATAGATGTAAAAAGGCATATGGGACTGGGATAGTAAACCGTCTAGAGTTTACTTTGATTTTGACCTTGATCATGTTACTCAATTGTAACCAGCACTTTGTCACCATTTGCTGCGCTAACATCAACGATTTGTCCGTCCAATTCATTGTCAATCGCATCAATTAACAATTCGATATCGATATCCTTTACATATTTTTCAGATTGGGGGATTCTTTCTGCGATACTTGTTCCAACATTTAAAACAGCTTTTATAAGTTTTATTGGAAGATTAACATTTACATTATCACCTTCTTCAGAGATAACACGGATTTTAAGCATTTTGTTTAAATAGGAATTAGAGTTTGGTTTACTTAAATTAACCTGCTTTCCTTTACCTTGCAGAACATCAATCAATTCAGCAGCCTTCTCTTTATCTAACTTTCCGTCTTCAAGCATCGTTAATACTCTTGAAATTTCATCACTCATTTATGCTTCCTCCCCATTTAATATCCCAATAGCTTCCTCGGCTGTTATTTCGCCTTGTTCAAGCATTAGTATTATCTTTTTACGATCAATTTTTTCAACCTTCTTAGCAGTCGAATATCCTAGTGAAGAAATAATATCATCTAACTTCCCGCGTACGGTAGGATAGGATATTCCAAGATCCTTTTCTACTTCTTTAATGTTTCCGCGACACTTTAGGAATGTTTCAATAAAACTAAGCTGTTCACTGTTTAGGCTTGCGAAATTAGAAAGCTCAAATTCATTCTCAATAGTTGTATGACAATGAGTGCACTGCAGCTTTGTGATTTTTAATTGTTTACTGCAAACAGGGCACTCTGAAATAAGAGGATATGCCATAATTCCCTCCTTCGTTATTTATAATTAAATAATACATCAATTTATTTAAAAAATGAATATGTAAATTAAAAAATATAAGAGTTAAATTAATTTTATTTAAAATATTTGATTTTATCATTAATTATTTTGATAAAGGCATTGAGATGCAAAAAAAATGATTTGAAGCCATTATTAACTTTCGAACGTAGGTAATAATAAGAACTAAATGTTGGCAATGTGGATTTATTATAGGTTCAATGCATGTAATGGGGAAATGTTATTTATTCATGCATAAAGGGAGGATAATAATGCAAAATCTCAAAATGTACTTGTTTGCTTCATTGACAATATTGCTTCTATTAAGTGGGTGTAATACAAAGGAAACAAATAAAGATATTTTTCAATATAAGGATTCATATGTTGGTGACAACAGTGCGGTTGGAAATATTGTATATAAGTTACCAGGTGCACAACAATTGTCGGGTATAGAGCTTAAAACAAAAGAAGAGCCGTACGGCATAATCTTAAATTATGGCTGGGAAAAATCTGAAAATCAATATAAAGAATTAGTAATATACAATACAACCTTCTTATTTACACTAGTTAAAAATGTTGATTGGATAACGGTTAAGTCAGAACGCAAAGAATATACAGTTACGAAGGAAGACTTACAAAAGTGGTACGGAAAAGATTTCAGTAATATTCAAACCGCAAAAGAGCTGAGAAATCTTGTCCAACAGAACTTAAGTAATGAACATAAAGTTAGTGAGTTTTTAGATTAACGGTTAGAAAAACTTAGTGTGTGGAAATTCAATGGAAAACAGGGTAACCAGGAGTGGAATAGGAATTTATTCGGTATTCGAAATTGAAAAAGTATGAGCAAATTTTGCAAACCACTAGTTATTAATGAGCAAGAACTTTATATAGAAGGTTATCATTCAATAAAGGAGTATATATATGAAACTTTTAACACTTAACTGTCACTCTTGGCAGGAACAAAATCAAGAGGAAAAGATAGTACATATAGTAGAAGCTATAAAGGAAAATTCATATGATGTTATTGCTTTGCAGGAAGTGAATCAAGTATTTAAAGAGAGAACAAATAATGGAAAGGTTAAGATTAAAAGCAATAACTTTGCAATAGCAATACTAGAGGAACTAAAGAAACGGGGAGAAGATGGTTATTCTCTATTGTGGGATTTTTGTCATTTGTACGAAAGCTTTGAGGAGGGGGTAGCTATTATTACAAAACATCCAGTAGTAGAAAAACATTCCTTCTATGTCTCAACAATAAGAGACTTCAATAATTGGAAGACAAGAAAAATAGTTGGAGCAACCATCCAATATGGTGCTCAACAATTTACCTGTTACTCCTGTCATATGGGATGGTGGCATGACAAGGAAGAACCATTTAAGGCCCAGGCAGAAAAGCTTTTTAAAAATATTAATCTGGATAAAACCTCTTTTTTTATGGGTGACTTTAATAATGACGCCTTTATTAACAACGAGGGATATGAATATTTAATAAGCAATGGACTGATCGACACCTATTATCTTGCCAAAAAGAAAGATGATGGCGTGACTGTTAAAGGCGAAATTGCGGGTTGGGAGGGGAATATCTTGCGCAAACGAATAGACTTAATACTGACGAATAAACCAGTTCAGGTAGCGTATTCTAAAGTCATCTTTAATAATATAAATAAACCGGTTGTTTCCGATCACTTTGGAGTTGAAGTGAAGATTGATATTCCTTGAAATCTATAGGATAGTTGCCGTCTTTAAGGATTTATACGGGAATTTACGGGACTTGCTGCAACTAAATGAAGCTCCCCCCAATTGCGCAGAGGATGAAGTAGCTGTAAAGCTGCGGATTTATTGTTATAGTACTGTTCTTAAACGAAAGAGGGTTTCCTTACTAATAGGAACCTTTTTTTGTTGGTAAATACAAAATGATGTCTTCATCCTATTATTGGATTCCCTGTAAATAGCAGATAGTCGAATTGTCATTTTTTAGTGCACTATATAATGATGATATTTTACAATTATAAGTTGACGAAACGTCAACTGAATTATTTATTTCATTAGATTAGTAAAACTTATACGGTTTTGAGAAAGATTTGGTGATTCGCACTTTGTCAGAGACTAATACATGTATGACAAAAGGAAAAAATCAGAAAGGAAGTCAGCAAATATAAAGACTTACTGTTTTATTTTTATTATAAAATAATTTAATTAAAATCTATTTCTTAAGGAAAACACATAGAATACACATCTAATTTTTATAATATTAAAGAATAATAAGAGAGCTTTTACATTAAAAGGGTTGGAAGATTTGACTGGAAAAACTTTTTCATTTTCATTTACTGCTTAAAAAGTAGTTAATACAAATTAACCATTGAAAAGATAGTATATTGGAGAGAATATACTTTAGAGAATGAATAAGTTAATCACTATATTGGAGGTCGGTAATATTTTGAGTTATTTAGCTAATATAATTACCATATGTAACTTTATTTGTGGTGTATTATCTATCTATTCCTGTGTATCAAATAATACATTTGCTGCGATGGTATTTATTTGCTTAGGAATGATTTTTGATCTTTTTGATGGCAGGGTAGCTAGAAGATTTAACACTGTATCAGAGATTGGCAAGGAGCTTGATTCATTTTCTGATTTAGTAACTTTTTGTATTGCACCGTCCATATTAGCATACAGTGTTGTTTTACACGAACTAGCTCATGCTGGATTGATATGTACACTTATTTTCAGCATATGCGGATTGCTTAGATTAGCGCGTTTTAATGCTGAACAAAGCAACTTGTCCGTATTTATTGGTTTACCAGCACCTTGTGCGGCCCTTTGTTTGTTAGTGCTTATTTCTGTACATAGCCCGTTTATAGTGGCTGTAGGAATGTGTATCCTATCATTGTTAATGGTCAGTAAACTGGAAATTCCTAACTTTAAGAAGCAAAACAGTGAAAAAGTGGAAATAAACGGATGGAAATAGCTAACCAGCTAATTAGTCAATATGGTTACTTTGCCATCTTTATTTTGCTGACATTAGGGATTTTTGGATTGCCAATTCCAGATGAAGCACTCATGACGTTATTGGGCTACTTTACTCATATAGGAACGCTCAATTATGGACTAACCATTTTCATCGCCACGCTTGGAGCCCTTCTTGGCATGGTAATTAGCTATATCATCGGAAAAAAAGCTGGAAGACCGCTAATAAATAAACTTGGAAAATGGCTTAGAATAAAAGAAAGTAGAATATTAAAAGTAGAGGCATGGATAAAAAGATTTGGACCTTTCTCCCTTTTAATCGCTTATTTTATCCCTGGAGTTCGGCATTTAACCTTTTATTTTTGTGGCATCGCGCATATGAGATTAAGAACATATATGTTGTATGGAGGAATAGGTGCATTAGTGTGGTGCTTTATCTTTATTACAATTGGAAAATTATTAAATATAATGTGGGTTTAAAGAACTTACCACAATAGCTTGCTTCCATAAAGTAAGATGTATTTTTGAATGCATGAGTAAATTCCTTCCGGTAACGAAGAACACCGGATTGGCAATCATTGGGCTGGAAGTGAGATGAACAAATGCAGAAAACGGAGCAACTAGCGTTAATTGGAATATATGTAAAACCTTGAAAAAAATACCTTTGTATGCTGAGTTTGATATTCCATCAAACTCAGTTTTTTTATTTTTTCCGCAATGTCTATTTACCAATATATTTTAACCAATCTAAGTTATGTGTGCATTTTTAATTTTAAAATAATTGTTGCAAGTTGAAATCTCTATGTTATAATTCACACTATAAAAGTAGGAATTGTATAGATTAATTATTAGAAAAGTTTCGCTAGTTTTTATATTCAGGATATCAACTTAGGAGTGTTAACATAATGGGTTCACATGTTTTAGACTTACGAATGTTACAAAATAATTTTAGTACAGAGGAAATGCGCGCTGTCTGGAATGATGAGAATAGATTACAGAAGATTCTTGATGTGGAAGCTGCATTAGCATTGGCAGAAAGTGAACTCGGAGTAATTCCCGAAAAAGCTGGGAATGTAATTAAAGCTGCTGCCAAAATAGAAAACTTTGAAATTGACAAAATTGCAGCAGAGGCAGCGAAATTAAAGCATTCATTAATGGCAACCGTTAATCATTTACAATCACTTTCTGGAGAGTATGGTGAATTTGTTCATTTTGGAGTAACTACACAGGATGTAACGGATACAGGGATGATTCTTCAATTGAAAGAAGCAAATACCATACTTAAGCGTGATGTTAAGAAGGTTGCGGAGCTTTTAATCGGACTAGCCTCTACTTATAAAGATACGCCAATGCCTGGAAGAACACATGGAATGCAAGGATTACCAACAACATTTGGCTTTAAGATGGCAGTCGTATTAAGTGAATTTCATCGTCATTTAGAAAGATTACTTGCTGTTGAAACAAGAGTTTTTACTGGAGTGCTAGCAGGTGGCGTTGGCACATATGCAGCATTAGGCAATAGTGGTCCTATAGTAGAAGCAAGAGCGTTAGAGCTTCTTGAATTGGATACTCCGGATATTTGTTGGCATTCATCTCGTGATCGGGTTTCTGAATATGGTTCTGTGCTTGGTTTAATCAGTGGTTCACTCGGGAAGTTAGGGAATGAATTCTATAATTTGATGCGCACAGAGATAGATGAGGTGGAGGAGCCATTTAAAACAGGGAATGTTGGCTCAACAACGATGCCACATAAACGCAACCCGGCTATTTTTGAAGGAATTGCAAGCTTAACTAAGCCTATTTTGCACAGTGTGGCACTGCTTCATGAATCATTAGTGATGGAGCATGAGCGTGATGCAATGAGCTGGAGAAGTGAATGGATTGCTTTGCCAGAAATCTGCTTATATCTTTCTTCGCAATTGAAAAGCACAATTAATGTTTTACAAGGACTAGTAGTAAAACCTGAAAATATGATGAGAAACCTGGAAATGCAAGGTGGTCTTATCCTGTCTGAACGAGTTATGTTTGCCTTATCGGAGAAAGTAGGGAAACAAACAGCACATCATCTTGTTTATGAACTTGCGATGGCGTCAGTTGAACAGAAAGTTCCATTTAAAGAGCTGCTGGCAACAAATGAAAAAGTAGGTTCGGTGCTGTCTAATGAACAGATTAATGAATTACTAGATCCTAGTCAGTATACAGGCCTTGCAAGCCAAAAGGTTGATGAGGTCATTCAATCCATTAAAGGTGGTGGATTATTAGGTGAGTAATATAACCTTCCATCAAGCTACTAATAAGGACATACAAGCGTTACTAGATTTATCCCTACGCGGATATGCAACAATACGTGAGCTTGGCATAAATTTTGCAGCGGCAACTGCGGATGAGCAGCTAGTAGATAAAAATATCAATGAAAACATTTGTTTTTATATGAAGGATGGCGATGAAATGGTAGCAACTGCTTCCATCCGGATGCCATGGAGCAGCCATCATGGCCCTTATGAGATACCGCATATTTGGTGGGTTGCTGTAGCTCCTGAATACAAGCGAAAGGGTTATGCTTCTAAACTATTAGATTTCATTGAAAATGATTACTTGAAAGACACGCTTCATTGTCCTTCTGTTTCATTGGGAACAGCAAAGGAGCACCCTTGGCTTGCAGATATGTATGTAAAGCGTGGTTATGAGAAGGTTGGCGAGTCTGATTTAGGCAAAGGGCATGTAACCATCTATTTAGAAAAACTATTATTAGCAAAAACTTATAAGAAAAGGTAGGAAGACATCATGAAAAAGAAATTACTCGTACTTATTACTATGGCAGTTATGCTTTTATTAGCAGCTTGCGGAAGTGGAAATGAAGAATCAGGGGATAGCAAAAAGAAAGTTCTTCGTGCAGGTTCAACTGCACAAAGTTATCCGAACGGTTATGAAGAAGATGGAAAATTAGTTGGATTTGACGTAGAGGTGTTTGAAAAGATCGCTTCTGATTTAGGCTATGATGTAGAGTGGGTTAAAACTGACTTTGCTGGTTTAATGGGTCAATTAGAAACAGGAAAAATTGATACTGTAGCAAACTTTGTTGCTGTAACAGATGAAAGAAAAGCAAAATACAATTTCTCTGAGCCATATGCATATGCAGGGGCTACAATTGTTACAAATAAAGACAATGATTTCGATAGTTTAGATGATTTAAAAGGTAAAACAGTTTCTGGCGTATTAGGGTCAAACAATGTTAAGAATTTAGAAAACTTCGATCCTGAAATTATCGCAAAAACATATGAAACACGTGATGGTGCAATGAATGACGCAATCAACAACCGTGTCGATGGCTATGTTAACTCAAAATCATCTTTAATTGCTGAGATTGAAAAAGGCGATTTGCCATTAAAATTTGTTGGTGACCCATTCGTGTATGAAGATGTTTCATTCCCATTTGCAAAAACGGAAGATGGTGAGAAATTAGCGGAAGCATTTAACACGGAAATCAAAAAGCTACGTGAGGATGGAACGTTAGCAGATCTATCTAAGAAATATTTTGCCGGTGAAGACATCACAGTTAAGGAATAATTTGGAGGAACAAAATGAATCTTGAACTCGATTTTGGTTACTTTATAGAAATTTTTCCGGCATTATTGAAATTAATACCATTCACCTTATTTCTTGCTGTTATATCAATGTTCTTTTCCGTTATTGGCGGTTTAATTTTAGCATTAATTACTAGGTCGAATATACCTGTTTTAAAGCAGCTTGCAACGATTTACATTTCGTTTTTCCGGGCAATCCCAACATTAGTACAGTTGTTTTTAATCTATTACGGATTACCGCAAATTTTTCCAGGTTTAACTGGAATGACTGCAGTTACGGCAGCTATTTTGGGACTCAGCTTAAAGCAATCGGCATTTTTAGCGGAAATTTTCCGAGCAGCACTGAACTCTGTCGATAAAGGGCAAGTAGAGGCTTGTTTATCTGTTGGGATGACAAAAACACAAGCTTTGCGCAGGGTCGTATTACCACAAGCAACTCGTAATGCGATTCCAGCAAGCAGCAACGTTTTTATTGGTCTAATTAAAGAGACTTCCCTAGCTTTTACACTAGGTATCGTAGAATTATTTGCACAAGGAAAAATCTTAGCGGCTAGCTCCTTGAAATTCTTTGAAACATACTTAGCGTTGGCATTGCTTTATTGGGTTATGATTATTTTAGTTACGTTAATCCAACAAGTGGTTGAAAAGCGAATGGAAAAACCGTACATCAGTTAAAGGAGTATTACCATGATATCTGTAAAAAACTTGAAAAAGAGTTTTGGTAAAAATACCGTTTTAAATGGTGTTGATTTACACGTCGACCGTGGCGATGTCTTGGCAATTATAGGACCATCAGGATCAGGGAAATCAACATTACTGCGCTGCCTGAATTTATTAGAAGTGCCTGAAGAAGGCACTATCCATATTGGCGAAACAAATGTAGACGTAGCTAAAATGGGAAGAAAAGAAGTTCATAATTTACGCCAAGAAACAGCAATGGTTTTCCAAAACTATAATCTGTTTAAAAATAAAACAGCTTTGCAAAATGTAACGGAAGCTTTAATTGTTGCAAAGAAAATGAGTAAGCAGGAAGCAGAAAAGATTGGAAAAGAGCTGTTAATTAAGGTTGGGCTTGAGGATAAATTTCATCAATATCCGTCTACTTTATCTGGTGGACAGCAGCAGCGTGTAGGGATTGCTCGTGCGCTTGCTGTAAACCCAAATGCAATTCTATTTGATGAACCGACATCTGCACTTGACCCGGAATGGGTTTCTGAAGTACTTCAGGTTATCAAGGATATTGCAAAGCAAAATACGACGATGATTATCGTTACACATGAAATGAAATTTGCTGAGGAAGTAGCAAATCGTGTTATTTTCATGGCAGATGGAAATATTGTTGAGGAAAACGATCCAAAGGAATTATTCCATCATCCACAAAATCCAAGAACGAAACAATTTTTAAAAACACTGGAAAGAGATGAATAACAATCATGAAAATGTCTAATGAACTATTAGAGGATTTAATTGGGAAAAGAAGATATTTACATGAGAATCCAGAGCTTGCTTTTGAGGAATTCAATACAACTGCTCATATTAAAAAGTGGTTAGAAGCACACAATATAACGATACTACCACTTGATTTAGAAACAGGTGTAGTTGCAGAAATCAAGGGTGCGTTTGCAGGACCTACTATTGCAATCCGTTCAGATATTGATGCTTTACCGATAAAAGAAGAAACACAGGTACCGTTTAAATCGAAAACAGACGGGAAAATGCATGCATGCGGTCATGATTTCCACACTGTTTCCATATTAGGTGCGGCAATTCTTCTAAATGACCAAAAGGATAAATTACACGGAAGTGTAAGATTTATTTTCCAAGCTGCAGAGGAAATTGCTCAAGGAGCGAAGATAGCAGTTGAAAAAGGTGCATTAGAAGGTGTTTCATCCATCTTTGGCATGCATAATAAGCCTGATTTGCCAGTGGGTACGATTGGTGTAAAATCTGGTGGATTAATGGCAAGTGTCGATAAATTTAAAATTAAATTCAATGGTGTTGGCGGACATGCGGGCATACCACATAATGCAATTGATCCGATTGTGATTGCTAGTCAATATGTAACATCTGTACAAACAATCATTGCTAGAAGATTAAACTTGTTTGATAATGCTGTAATAAGTATTACAAGCATCCATGGTGGAAACACATGGAATGTCATTCCTGACTCTGTTGAACTTGAAGGCACGGTTCGAACGTTCCAGCCTGACGCAAGAGCAGCAATTCCTGATTTAATGAAGAACTTAGCTGAATCCATTGCGCAAGGAAATGGAGGCTCCGTTGAATTTATCTGGGATGATTATTTACCTGTCGTAAATAATGATGCTAACTTGGAGGAAATCGTACGCAAAACTGCGGCAGATGCTGGCTATAATGTTGTCGATGGCGTGCCAAGTGCAGGTGGAGAAGATTTTGCCTTTTATCAAACGTACATCCCAGGCTTTTTTGTATGGATGGGGGTTAATGGACCTCAGGAGTGGCATCATCCCGAATATGATTTGAATGAGGAAGCAATTAAAGTTGCATCTGAATATTTTGCTCAACTGGCAGTTAATGTATTGAGTAAATAATATATGTCATAACTGGTTTGCAAGCGTAAAAGATCATTTTACGCTTGCGAAGCATGATTATTTTTAATGTATTATTGCTGATTTGATCTTTCTTCTGTTAACAGAAGGAAGATTTTATTTTTTGTTTTGTTAATGAGGGTTAAAAAGCAAAGGAGGAAATTCAAAATGAACGATCAACCAAAAAAGGTGAAATTAGGCTTGTTCCTAGCTGGAACGGGCCATCATGTTGCGTCATGGAGACATCCACATGCTATAGAGAATGCCTCCATGAATCTGACATATTTTAAAGAAATAGCACAAACGGCGGAAAAGGGTTTATTTGACTTATTATTCTTGGCAGATAGCCTGTCAGTTGATGGAAATTCACATCCTAATATTCTAACTAGATTTGAGCCAATGACGCTGCTATCGTATATTGCGTCTGCGACAAATCATATCGGGTTAGTAGCAACTGCATCCACTACATATGAAGAACCATTCCATGTTGCCAGGAAGTTTGCTTCATTGGATCATATTAGTGCAGGTCGAGCAGGGTGGAATGTTGTCACAACCTCGCTTGCTTCTACGGCAGAAAACTTTAATAAGACGGAGCATTTGGAACATAGTGCCCGCTATCGAAGAGCAACAGAATTTATAGAAGTAGCAAAAAAGTTATGGAATTCTTGGGAAGAAGACACATTAGTGATTGATAAAGAATCCGGGCAGTTTATTGATAAAAGCAAGTTCCATCAAATTAACCATCAAGGTGAATTCTTCTCTGTAAGAGGACCGCTGAATGTGTCAAGATCACCACAAGGGCAACCAGTCATTGTCCAAGCAGGGTCATCAGGTGACGGACAGCGATTTGCCGCTAAATATGCAGAAATAGTCTTTACTGCCCAAGCAAACAAGGACGATGCAATTACCTTTTACAAGGAACTAAAAGGTCAAATGGAACAATATAATCGCAAGAAAAGCAGTTTAAGTATCATGCCTGGATTTATGCCTATTGTCGGTGCGACAGAAGCAGAAGCACAAGAAAAATATGAGGCATTGCAGGAGTTAATCATACCTAAAGCTGGGCTTGCCATTTTGGGCAGATACTTTGGCGACATAGACTTTGCAGGTATTTCATTGGACACACCGTTTACAGAGATTAAACTTCCTGAGACTGTAAATGCTATTCAAAGCAAACATGAAATGATTTTAAAGAAAGCGAAGGAAGAAAACTGGACATTGCGTCAGACTTATCAATGGGTTGCAGGTTCACGTGGACATCATATAGCAATCGGAACTCCAACTCAAATAGCTGACAAGATGGAGGAATGGGTCAGAGAAGGTGCGGCAGATGGCTTTAATATCATGCCTGCACTTCTGCCAGATTCTCTAACAGACTTTGTTACCTATGTTATTCCTGAGCTGCAAGCAAGAGGGATTTACCGTACGGAGTATGAAAGTGATACTTTGCGTGGAAACTTAGGCTTAGAACAGCCGAATCATTCACTCACAAAATAAAAATATTAGTTGGACCCATGCCAGTATATTTGGCATGGGTTTTGTTATTGATTAACAAATTATGTAGTATGGAATATAGAATAAACACGTTTAAACCAAAGGAAAATATGGGATTAGCCGTGTTTTTATTCTATTAATAGTTCAGCTCCCAACGAGTGATTGGACTTAAATGAAGTAGACAGGATAATTATAAGAGGATTAGGCAAACTTTTGATAGTTATTGGTAAAGGAATTGTATGAAATATCGGGTATTCTAAAGGTGGTAAGAGAACGGAACAATTTTTGAAGGAGGGGAAATTATGAAGAAACGAAAATTAGGACAAAGCGGGTTAGAGGTATCGGCAATTGGCTTAGGATGTATGGGGATGGACCATGCTTATGGAAAACCGGCTAATCGAGAAGAAATGATTAAATTAATTCGTAAAGCTGTTGAACTTGGGTGTAATTTCTTCGATACTGCAGTTGTTTATGGCGAGGCTAATGAAGAATTATTAGGTGAAGCACTTGCTCCAGTCCGAAATCAGGTTGTAATCGCAACTAAATTTGGGATTACGGGTCAAGAAATCATAAATGATCGCCCTCAAAATATCTTAAATAGTTCACCGCAATCTATTAGAGAACAATTAGAAGGCTCATTAAAACGATTAAAAGTGGATTCTATTGACTTATATTATCAACATCGTATTGATCCAAATATAGAACCAGAAGCAGTCGCAGAAACGATGAAGGACTTGATTGCTGAAGGGAAAGTTAAAGCATGGGGCTTATCAAATGCACCAATTGACTATATGAAGCGTGCACATGCTGTATGTCCGATTGCTGCGATTGAAAATCAATACTCCATGATGTGGCGTGAACCGGAAAAAGAATTATTTGATATATGTGAAGAGCTAGATGTTGCATTTGTTGCTTACAGTCCATTAGGAAATGGATTTTTAAGCGGGAAATATACAAAGGATACAACATATGAAGAAGGTGACTTTAGAAGCTTAATGGGAAGATTTAAACCGGAAGTGATTGATCATAATCAGCAGTTATTAGCTTTAATTGCTAGAGTAGCAGAAAGTAAAAATGCTACATCCGCCCAAGTTGTATTAGCATGGGAGCTTGCCCAAAAACCATTTATTATTCCTATACCAGGCACAACTAAATTAACCAGATTAGAAGAAAACCTAGGCGGAGCAGACATCGAATTAACTAAAGAAGAGTTAGCTAGCCTAAACAATGCACTAGCAAAAATTGATGTGAATGAAACACATTTTTAATAACTTTACTTACGTATCGGCTGTAGGAACTTTATAGTTGACTTAGAGTAACACGAAGATAGTAATATATGTGGTGCAAGATATAAACATATAGGAGGAATACCAAAATGGAAACAGTAACTTTAGCTAATGGAAGAAAAATGCCTATTTTAGGCTTTGGGGTTTATCAAATTAGTGATTTGGCAGAATGTGAACGTGTCGTAGGTGAAGCAATTGAAGTTGGCTATAGATCAATCGATACTGCCCAAGCCTATAGGAATGAAGAAGCTGTTGGAAATGCAGTTCGTAAAAGTGGTATACCCCGTGAAGAATTCTTCATTACGACAAAAGTATGGATTTCAAACGCAGGCTATGAGAAGGCTAAAGCATCCATTGAAGAATCTTTGCGTTTACTGCAAACAGAATATATCGATTTAATGTTAATACATCAACCATTCAATGATTACTACGGTACATATCGTGCGATGGAAGAGTATTATAAAGCAGGTAAAATCAAAGCAATTGGCGTAAGTAATTTTTATCCTGACCGTTTCATTGATATCGCTCAGTTTAGTGAAATAAAGCCAATGGTGAATCAAGTTGAAACACATGTATTTAACCAACAAAAACAAGCTCAACAAATTATGGAAAAGTATGGGACACAAATTGAATCTTGGGGACCTTTTGCAGAAGGTAAAAATGACTTCTTTAACAATGAAACACTTAAAGCGATTGGAGAGCAATATGGTAAATCTGTTGCGCAAGTGGCTTTGCGCTACCTTATCCAACGTAATGTTGTTGTTATCCCGAAAACGGTATCAAAAGACAGAATGATTCAAAACTTTGAAGTCTTTGATTTTGCATTAACAAATGAGGACATGAATAAGATTGAAAAGCTAGACCAAGAAAAAAGTCTGTTTTTCTCTCATGCTGATCCGGAAACAGTTGAGTTTTTGACAGGACTAGTGAGATAACCTACTTAATTGACAAATAGTTATTATAGCAAAAGCCGATATTCCTTTAGAAAATCGGCTTTTGCATATTCGGTTATTAACATTAAATTCAGTACCAAATCTTGATTCCAGGCTTTAATCAGCAACGATTTATTACTTTGTAGTTAATGCTCCAACCACATTATGTGGAACATAAGGCTCCTCCAAGTAGGAGACTTCCTCTGTGGTTAACTTCACAGCTAAAGCACCAACAGAATCCTCCAGATGAGACACTTTCGTAGCACCAATTATAGGAGCTGTTACTGGCTCTTTTTGCAGCAGCCAGGAGAGTGCAATTTGGGATCTAGCAACATCATGCTTTTCTGCTAGCTCTGCAACTCGTTCTACAACTAAACGGTCATGCTGTTCTGTTGAACCGTATTTAGATTTTTGCGTTGCATCTGTTTCAGAACGGAGAGTATCCTCTGACCAATCACGGGTTAATATGCCTGAAGCTAACGGACTGTAAGGAATCACACCAATTTTTTCTTCCTTACATAATGGCAGCATTTCACGTTCCTCTTCCCTATATATTAGGTTAAGATGATTTTGCATGGATACAAATTTTGTCCATCCATTTTTCTCAGCTGTATGGTTTGCCTTCAAAAACTGCCATGCATACATGGCTGAAGCGCCTATGTATCTTACCTTACCAGCCTTTACTACATCATGAAGTGCTTCCATTGTTTCTTCAATTGGTGTGTTGTAATCCCAACGATGTATTTGGTACAAATCAATATAATCCGTTCCAAGGCGTTTAAGACTTTTATCAATTTCACTCATAATATGCTTTCGCGATAATCCCTTGCTGTTGGGAACATTGCTGGTTAAATCCTTGCCTAACGGAAAGTAAACCTTTGTTGCAATGACAACTTCATCCCGATTTGAAAAGTCTTTAAGGGCACGTCCAAGAAATTCTTCACTCGTACCATCTGAGTAAACATTAGCAGTATCAAAAAAATTGATACCTAACTCAAGAGCTTTTTTTATAACTGTACGACTGCTCTCTTCGTCAATTACCCAAGGATGCATCCAACGTTCCTTAACTCCAAAACCCATACAACCAAGACAAAGTCTAGATACATCTAATCCAGTGTTACCAAGCTTAGTATATTCCATTGCAATTCCTCACTTTCCAAATTTTTTTCGTTTTCATTACTAGTATAAATTTATATGTGAATCTTTCAATTGTCAAAAAGTAGCAAGATGTATAGTAATGAACAAAATACTAAAAAATGTCCAACATCTTTATGACTATAATTTGGCAGATATAATGTATCCTTATCAGCTGACGTAAAAGTGTTTATAGATATTAATACATGACTATTGTGGATTAAACATTCATTTAACAGGGAATTATAGGTTAAGAGGAACAATGAAGCATGTTTAATAGGGAATTAGCTGACCCCTAATTGATTGTAGTAAGAAATAAAAAAGGTATGAGTCTTAAACAATAGAAAGTTGAGCTGACTTTACAGCCATATTTTTTAAGGGGAGCGACTATGGATTTTCATTTTTTTACAACAGATGATCAAGTTAAATTAGCCTATTCTGTGCAAGGTACAGGTATTCCTATTGTATTTTTGGCAGGATATGGTGCGCCTGGTGAGCTTTGGTTTTCCCAGGTTCAAGCCTGTGTTAAAGCGGGATTTAAAGCTATTGTCTTTGACAGACGCAGCCATGGAAATTCCGAGAATCCTGCCTTTGGGCAAAACATGCAGCGACATGGACAAGACCTGTATCAGCTCATCCAGCACCTTGGGCTTGTAAAGCCAATATTAGTGGGACAGTCGATGGGAGCATCCACTGTTTTTTCGTTTCTACAACAGTATGGGGAAGAAAATGTCAGCGGGGTAATTGATGTTGATCAAACCCCAAAAATACTTAATGATGATAATTGGAAGCACGGTATGTATAACTCAGAGAAGATTGACTTTGAAAATTATCTGAATCAAAAGCATCCTTCACCATTTTATAAAAGAGTTCCGCTTAATGTCCTTGTTCGTATGCTAATGATAAACCGAAAGCTGTCTAAATTTGACTTTGTATCAACAAAACCGCTATTCCTTGATCATATACATTCAGACTGGCGCCAAACCTCGGAAAAGCTGACAATACCGATACTTTTCCTTGCAGGTGCACATAGTCCTATGTGGCCTGCCAGCCATGCTGAAGCCTCTGCAAAATTGTGCAGCAACGGAGAGTATAACATTGTAGAGAAAGCTGGCCATGCTGTTAACCTGGAGCAATCTAAAGCCAGTAACCAAGCAATCTTGCATTTTATCCACAGTATTATATAAGACAATCAATACTAATTAAAAGAACACCCCCCCCATAGAGCAGTAAAAAAGAAATTACTAATATGGAATATATTGTATTTGGGTGAATGAAAACATAAAAAAACAGCTCCTTATTTTTATGGACCACTTAAACCAGTGGAATATCATAGAATTTCATTTTTACATTCATTAAATATACTGAGACAGACTAGAATTTACAAAGAGCACCTTATTATTTTAAGATAATGTGCTTTATAAAGAACTAATTTATTGTTTATGAAGTCGTTTATGCGCAGAATTGCGATCTGCCGTAATGGGAATATGATCTAATACTTTTCCTAAACCATAGTGAGGCATATTTGCATAAATAGCTTCATAATTTCCCTTCCTTATTTGATACGTTTCATGATAAATTCCTACTGCATCATTGTTACCTACTTTTTGATTGAAAGATTTCCAAGCAGTCAAATGCTTTTCATTATGGGCATATGCAAGCAGGTCTTCGACAGAACGCCAATATTGGATCATGGCAGTTGTTTTCATTCCGAAATAACTTTCCATCGATAAAAACCCTAGCTCCTCTTTGTTTGTATAAAGCTCCTTAATCATTCCTGGCATGGCTGTAAATACTGGTAACCACTTATGCATGGCTAGTCGCTTGTTAACTCTCATTCCAATGATAAAAACGACAATATCCTCTGAATTATCAATCGTATAACGACCTGTATAAATGTGGTTGGTCATAACTAATTTCCCCCTATAAAAATTTATTAAGAGTAAAATCGCACCAGTCTATCGCTGCCTTGGTAGTTCTTTTTCCATAATCCAATGTACACAGCCAATATAATGAATCTTCATCATTATCTTTGTGATTAATAATAGCCTGTTCAATAGATATATAAGTTTGATAGCGTTCTTCAAGTTCTTGCTTATCATTCTCTAGATGCAACACCTTTTTTTCTCGATCCTGATAGCGGCCAAAAAATAATTTAAGCAAAACTTCATTTCGTTCAGTTGGTAATTGTTCAATTGGCTTCTCCAACCAATCCTTTAATACCTCTAATCCCTTTGATGTCAAATAATACTCATTACTATCAGGTTTTCCATGACCAGATGAAGTACACACCTCTGCTAATTCATCTTGGGCAATTAACTTTAGAGATGGATAAATTTTCCCATAACTAATTTTCCAAAAATGATTTAAGCTCTCGTCAATTAGCTGTTTAATAGCATAACCAGATTTACATTCAGTAGTTAATATTCCTAATATTGCATATGTAGTAGCGTTATAACTTTTCAAAAATTTTTCAACACCTATCTAAAAGATGTATATCATTTAGATATATGATAATAAACACCAACAAAAAACACGAGTTAATTTTCTGAATAAATTGAAATTTAATTAAAAGAGGGTTGGATTTAATTTTTAGAGATATTCTAATTCCTTTTAAGGAAAATCAACAGGTCGTGAGATTGGTATGCAAATAAGGCGATAAAAAAGATTTAATTTTCTAAAGTAAGTAGTTCAGTTTGAGGTACAAACAATTTTTTAGTGGTTTTTGAATGCATTTTGATACATCAATTCAGACACCTTTTTGCACTGAAATATTGGCTTGCGAATTTGCCTATGAAATTTACAAAAATAGCCGTAACGATTTTAGATATTCGTTACGGCTATAACTTTAAATTTAATTTCTCTTATATTTTGTATTATGAAGCAACCTCAAATTTCAAGGAGTTTCGATTTACTGTGATATATTCACCTGTTGTTTTATTCATTACTTGAGACACTTCCTTGGTATGCGTTATCTCAAACCAATCATTTTGTATATCCACCAGTAATTTTACTTCAACATTACTTTCCTCATATTTGACACAACTATAATATAATTTCGTCATCATCGTCATTCCTTTCTTTAATGATTAATAAGTCAATGCTTCAACAGTTTCTTAACTTAATTATAAGGTGTTTTTCTAAATGAAGAAATTCCCTTGCGAAATATACTTAAGATAACGCTGGATACTTCTTTAAAAAGGAATTATATCCAATAAATAGGAAGTAACTGTTATTATATTAAAGGTGGTTGCTTTTCTATCTAGGTGGGGGGGTGGAGAAGGTTAAGGCCTTTAGTTTAGTTATTGAAAGGGTGAATATAATGGAGATTTGGGACGTCGAATCAAGACAATACAGATTGGATGATTTGTTAGAAGAAGATATACAATTGGCAGAAGCTTATTTTGGCGTTAAATTACCTGATGACTATATTAAATTATTAAAAATACAAAACGGTGGAACACTTATATATAATGCACTCCCAATAGCTTTTAAAAGATGGGATGGAGATGACTATGTAGAAATAGATAATCTTCGTGGAATAAAAAGAGATAAAGGGATTATGGAAACAGGATATTTCAAACAGGAATGGGGGATTAGTAAAAGAAATATTATTCTAATCAGTGGGAATGGTCATAGTTGGTTTGCCCTAGACTACAATCATGGCGAAGAACCAAAGATTATATATATTGAAACAGATACAGAAAGAATCACACAAATATATGATACTTTTCAAGAATTCATCAACCACTTATACGTACATGAGCATGATGAAGATGAAGGCTTGAGAACAACTCCACTTCCAACAATTGAGGACGCTAGAAAGTTAATTAATAGTACAGAAGAGGATGATATTATAGAGGGTTTTGATGTATTTAATTCGTTTATATATGATAAAATTATCCATGAGGAATATTTTGGTTATGTATTGAATTTTATAAAAAGTGGAAATGAACATTTAAAAGATTATGCAGCAGAAGCGGTATGGAGAGTAGTAACTGCACAATACCCAATAGATAAATCTTTAATTCAGAAAGTTATTGTTGAACTTAAAAATGATAAAGATCCTACCATTCAATATTTTCTTGAAGAAATAGAAGAAATTATAAACTCTATTTGAGGGTTATGGGCTTTCTTAAATAACAGTTGGCTCTTTTCTTATGTAACAATCTTGGTAGCCTACCTGTAATAAATAAAAGTTTGCTGCAAATTGTAATAAAATTTAAATTAAAAAGTATTGGTAGGGATTCTATTGGAATTTTGGAATTATAAATTAAAAGACGACCCATATAAATTACAAAACATTAATAAAAAAGATATAGAACTAGCTGAAAAAGCTTTCCATATCAAATTACCTCAGGCTTACATTGATCTACTAATAGAACAAAATGGCGGCTGTTTAAAAAATACTTATTTACCAGTAAATTTTAAAAATTGGGCAGATAACCATATACTTTTTGATTATTTATTAGGAATTAAGAAAGACAAAGGTATCATGGAATCAAATTACTTACTCAAAGAGTGGGGAGTTAAAGAAAAAAATCTTATTATAATCAGTGGGGATGGTCATTTCTTTATAGCCCTTGATTATAGAACTAATGAAGAGAAACCTACAATCGTGTACATTGATACGACTGAAAATCAGATAACTAAAATCTATGAAGATTTTTCAACAATGGTGAATAGTTTATATGAAGAAGAAGATTTAGAGAACCAGGAAGACATAGAAGAAATAGAAGAACTAAGAAAACACCTACAGAATTCTAAAAAAAAATCCATTGAACTAATGGAAAGCATGGATAATGATGACATAGTAGAAGGTATTCATATGTACGTTGGTGCAACTGCAGGTTTTATACAAGAAGATTATGTATTTATAGAAAAACTTTTGAAATTTATCCAGCATTCTAATGAGGATATACGCTTAGCTGCTGCTGAATGTTTATGGCGTTCCATAAGTAGTGGTAATATCAAAGAAAATAAAGTAATTAGTTTAGTATTGGATATATTCAAAAATGAAAACCATCCAGATATTAAGTATTTTTATGATGATATAATTGAAAACCAAGCAAAATAAAGGACTCATTATGAATATTGGGAAGAGTAACATTAGAGCTTTAAATTCAGTGAGAAATTTTCTTCTAGTCCTGGTCATATTAGTATGCCTTATAACCGAGTAATATATAATAGACTTCCGAATTTAGTGGTAAACATCGCTACTAATGGGCCTCAAGGTCCATGCTTTGCCAACCAGCAAACCAGATGACAAAGATAACAAAGATCTCTGGTTTGCTAGCTAGGGCTAGGGCAAGCTTGTATAGCAGCTTCTCCTAGTAATATTGCTAGTAGGATCTTTATACCGATTAGCAGTATGCCCTGATTTAGTAATATGCCGACTGGACCTTATTTTTTTGTCCAGTTAAGTGTAGCTCCTTCAACACATATAATTAAATGGCATCATTTTGCTAGTACATCTTGATACTCTTCTTTACTTTCAAGAACACTTTTTGCGTAAGGACATACAGGAATAATATATAAGTTTTCCTCTCTTGCATATTCAGCTAGCTTATTTACTAATTCTTTGCCTAATCCACGACCATTATGTCCGTCGTATACAACTGTATGGTTTACAATAATTAAATTCCTTCCATCTACATCTTTTCCACTTGGTATAAATTGAATTCTTGCAATAACTTCATTAGATTCCTCAATATAGAATTCATTCTTGTTCATTTTAATCTCAGCCATTTCCTCATTCTCCTAACTTTCTAGTTTTGTTTTATTTTTGCTCGTAAGTAAGTGCTCTGCTTGGGCAAAGATCAATCACTTCCATGATTTTTTCATCTGTTGCATTCTGTGGTGATACCCAAGGTCTTTTCTGAGTATTGAATACACTTGGCAATCCCTTTACACATTCTGCTGCATGTTTGCAATTATTGGGTTTCCAATATATTATGATATCTTCAGAATCATAAGTTTTAATTTTTTCGCTTATAATATCCTCCTTCTAATAGTTCCATGGCCATAATATTGAAATATTCTTAATTCATTCTTAATCGATTTTTTACAAATCTGTATGATAAGTTTCTACCAACAAACGAGCTACTTAGTAGCAACATTACAAATTTTTGAAAAACAATATTAATTTAATAGTACTATATGTTAGAAGGAATCTCCAATTCGAGACTTGTTATTTGAAAATAAATAATAAAAATGGTTATTAACGCATCGGTATTAGTAAAGAAAAGATATTTGTAATTCCTCTTGATAATAGGGAAGAGAAGCATAAAGTTTTTGCTAGTTTACATCTTTCAGATGGGACTTCGTTGATTAATATAGGAGCAGCACTTGCGACTGCAATTTAAGTGGTATGTGCTAGTATTGGATTAAGTTGGCGTGGGGACCTATTTATTGGGGGCTGTTAGGAGCGGTTGCTGGATATTGATAGGTTTTGCCATTCGCCTTTTTACGGAGTAATTTTAAAAAAGAGAAGAAGACTGCTTAAAGGATTTCATTCTGAATTAATTGTTATAGTTGACTGTGATGAATCTCAAGGAGAGCTAGTGGAGAATATTTTGTTTCATCACTTTGCTCTAGGAGAAGCAAAAGTAAAATGATAACTAATTATATGCAAAACAACGAGTATTCTCTAATAAGGCTGAATGCTTTTTTTCGTAAATTTCTTCAGCAACTATAAAGAGTGTCATACTTGTAGTAAAGAATTTGAAGAGATAAAGGCTGTAATTGAGCGATACTAAAAGGTAAATAATATTTTCTTCTTTCTAAACATAGTTTATGTTTTTAAATTACAGCAACTCACTATTTCTTAATTTCTATAGAATGCCCATTGGAAAAAAATGAAACATATTTTTATAAATATTTTTTTAAGGGGGATAATATCAACAGTTATAAAACTGGAGGTATTATTATGGAAACTCATCATATTCGTTTAACTTCATCTGAAGTAGGTAGTTTATGGGCAAACTATATGGCGGATTCTATGTTTGTATGTGTTTATCAATATTATTTAGCGAAGGTCGAAGATTCGGAAATCAAGAAAGTGTTAGAGCATGCCTTAGATTTAGCTCAACAGCATGTGCAGGTTGTTACAAAAATATTTAAAGAAGAAGGTCATGCTATCCCTCTTGGTTTTACTGAAAACGATGTGAATGTGAAGGCTCCAAGGCTTTTTTCCGATGCGTTCTTTTTATTCTTTACTAAACAAATGACTAAAGGGGCCTTAGTGACATACGGAGCTATGTTGCCTCATACCTTTCGTAATGACATTCGGGAACATTTTATGTCTTGTATCTCTTCTGCAATGGAATTGTTAAATGATACTACGAACGTACTTCTTTCAAAGGGAATAGAAGTAAGGTCTCCTTATATTCCCTATCTTCAGGAAGTGGATATGGTTGAAAAACAGCACTTTTTAGCTGGTTGGTGGGGTAAACAAAGGCCACTGATTGCCGCAGAGATCACTCACCTCTTCTCTAATATACAAACAAACCATATGGGTTCAGCCGTAATAACTGGGTTTGCTCAAGTTGTAAAAGCAAAAGATGTCCAAAATTATTTCATAAGGGGGAAAGAAATATCAAAGAAACAAATTGAGGTCTTTAGTAAATACCTACATGAAAATGACCTTCCTGCACCTGTAACTTGGGATGCACAAGTACAGGACATAACGGAATCTCCTTTTTCCGATAAAATAATGCTATATATCATTTCCTTGATGAATGCTGCAGGTATGGGAAACTACGGAGCTGCAATTTCTGCCAGTCCAAGACGTGATATTGGTGCTGTTTATGTTCGACTACTAGGTGAGATTGGACTCTATGCAGAGGACGGTATAAATCTCCAAATTAAGCATGCTTGGCTGGAAAGACCTCCCCATGCAGCTGACAGAGAAAAGTTAATGAAATAAAGAGCAAAAGATGAATTAAGATCGGAAAGATGTAATGGCAATTATAATAAGCTGAATAGCCATTTGCTTTTCACCGAAAATGTGAAACCAAGATTAAAAAAGTACAAGGGGAATAAAAGATATTTAGGCATTGAGTTCACCATTCTTTGTAAATCACCTAATAAAAAAGGATGACCGTTAGTACAACGGTACATCTCTTTTTATTAGTTAAATGCCTTCCCTTTAAAGAGTAAAAGGAATAATATATTTCTCTAGCTACATTAGCAGAAAATCTACAAAATAAATTAGCAAAGTTAAGATTTAAAATAGCTAAAAACTATTTAGAAGTGAAGCTGTAATTGTTTTCAAAGTCTAAAATGTTCTAAAAAGACATATATCCTAAATTTCAGTTGGTTTTGTAGAAAAGATAGAGTATTATGCTCTGTCTTTTTTTTATTTTGGTAGAAAAGTAGGGAATATTTACAGTTTAGTATAAATTTTCAGAATTTAATTGACAGGAAAAGCGCAAGGTATTATTATAACGTTATATAACGTTATATAAAAAACAAAAAGAAAAATCCATTGGAGATGGCAGGTTTACTCGTTTATTTTATAAGAAGCTTATGAATAAGATAATGATCAGTTAGAGGATGGCTGGAAAAAATGCAGGAGAATAATCCTTATATTTTTCTTTTTAATTATTTGAATATTTAATCTTATTAGAAAAGGATATAAAACTATTATTTAAATGGGGGAGAAATTATGAAGAAGCTTCTTAAAAAAATGACAACATTAGTATTGGCAGGTACAACAATACTGGCTTTAGCAGCATGTGGATCTTCATCAACGACAAGCTCGGATGGACCAGCCGACAGTCTGGATGACTTACAAAAACGAGGAAAGATTGTAGTCGGTACCATGGCAGCAACTCCCCCTTATGAATATCATCTCGTAGAAAATGGAGAAGACAAAATTGTCGGCTCAGATATTAAACTGCTGGATGAGGTCGCGAAGGATTTAGGGGTCGATTATGAGATTAAGGATATGGACTTTGACGGGTTACTTGTTGCCCTGCAAAGCGGAAAGATTGACATGATTATATCTGCAATGAGTCCGACAGAGGAAAGGGAAAAGAATGCGGATTTTACAGATGTTTACTATAAAGGGCGTAATGTCATGATGATTAGAAAAGAAGATGTAGACAAGTACAAGACAGCTGAGAGTCTAGCAGATAAGAAGATAGGTGCTATTAAAACATCTGTTCAACAAACAATCTTAGAAAGCGAACTCCCAAAAGCAACTCTTAAGCTTTTAGGAAAATCAACAGAACTGTCCCTCGATTTAGCTAATAAAAAGGTGGATGCTGTGTTAGTCGACATCCCTACAGCTACACTGCTTGCTAAGGCAAACAGCAGTATTGTTGCGAGTGATATCTACTATGAAGATCCTTCTGCTGGTGCAGCCATTGCCATGCCGAACGGTACAAACGAAGAAATAATGGAAACTATCAATGGAACAATTAAGAGAATTAAACCAGATTATGAAGAATGGTTGAAAAATGCAATGGACGGTGTAGAGCTGGAAGATTAATTGTTTCTGTTTAATCCAAATGGATAAAGGCAGCTTCTGCTTATCCGGCTGTTAGCTGCCTTTATCATAATACATGCAGACCGTGTTTCGTGATAAGGGGGAATAAAATGAACTTTTCATTTTTCGGAGATTACTATCAGTTCTTTTTGACAGGTGCATATATCACAATCTTCCTTGCCATCATTGCAGTATTATTGGGCAGCATTTTAGGAGTAGGCCTGACCTTGTTAAGGCGTTCAAGATTTCTAATCTTAAAGTGGGTCGGAGATATATACGTGGAGTTTATCAGGGGGACACCACTACTTGCGCAAATTTACATCATCTACATAGGAGTGCCACTTTTGTTTGTCGGCTTTGATATACCAGATCTGGCGGTAGGTGCCATTGCACTGTCTATGAATGCAGCTGCATATATTTCGGAGACAATTCGATCTGGGATAGATGCAGTGAGCTCAGGTCAGATGGAAGCAGCAAGAAGTCTAGGCATGAATCAAAGGCAGGCGATGTTTGACATTATACTTCCGCAAGCATTTAAAAATATCTTACCAGCACTTGGAAATCAATTTATCGGTAGTATTAAAGATTCCTCTATAGTGTCTATTATAGGTGTCGCAGAATTAATGTATAAGACAACCATTGTCAGAGGAAATACAGCCTTAGGATTGGAACCGATTATCATTGCTTCTGCAGGTTATTTAGTTATGACTTTTACATTGTCAAGAATACTGGCAGTAGTTGAAAGGAGGCTGAAAACAAGTGATAGGCGTTAAAGACTTGCGTAAAAGCTACGGGGAAAGTGAAGTGCTTAAGGGTATTGATGTCACGATTAAGAAGGGGGAGGTCGTTGTTATTATTGGTCCTTCTGGTTCTGGAAAAAGCACCTTTTTACGATGTTTGAATTTGCTTGAAATACCAACTGGCGGCCACATCTTTGTAAACGAACAAGACATTACCAGTAAGGATGTCAACATTGACAAGATAAGGGAAAAGATGGGGATGGTTTTTCAACAGTTCAACCTTTTCCCCCATAAGACTGTCTGCCAGAACATTTGCCACGCACCAATCCGAGTAAAGGGCATGAAGGCAGTGGAGGCTAAGGAATTGGCAAGCGGATTGTTAAAAAAGGTGGGGCTGCTGGAAAAGATAGATGTTTATCCCTCCTCACTTTCAGGCGGTCAGCAGCAACGGATTGCCATTGCCAGAGCATTGGCTATGCAGCCAGAAGTAATGTTGTTTGACGAACCGACATCTGCTTTAGACCCAGAAATGGTCGGAGAGGTACTTGCTGTCATGAAGGACCTTGCTAAGGAAGGGATGACAATGGTAGTTGTGACACATGAAATGGGCTTCGCCAAAGAGGTAGGGGACCGGATCTTATTTATCGATCAAGGAAAAATCATGGAGGAAAACAATCCAAAAGATTTTTTTGAGAATCCACAGCATCCAAGAACAATTGACTTTCTATCAAAAGTTCTTTAAAGGAGGTAAGCCTATGTTAAAAGTAATCGGAATAGGCGATAATGTCGTCGATAAATATGAACATACCCAAACGATGTATCCTGGGGGTAACGCGTTAAACTTCGCAGTGTATGCGAATCGCCTAGGAGCAGAGGCAGCCTTTCTAGGGGCATTTGGAACAGACGCAGAAGCAAAGCATGTCCAATCAAGCATTAAGGAAATTGGGCTCGATGTTTCAAGAAGTAAGGTATACGAAGGAGAAAATGGCTGTGCTCGAGTAACTCTCGTCGATGGGGACCGGGTGTTCCTCGGAAGCAATCGCTGTGGGGTACTTCGAGAATATGGGTTGAATTTGACTGAAGAGGATTACAGTTATATCCGCACATTCGACTTAGTTCATACAGGACTTTATGGATTTGCAGAAGAGGAATTGTTGAGAATTAAAACACTTGGAGTGCCGATAGGCTTTGATTTCTCATCTGATTTCACCCAAGAACAGGTCAACCAAATTGCTCCAAGAATTGACTTTGCTTACTATTCTTGTAGCCATTTGAAATTAGATGACACTTTAAATTTAATGAAAAAATCCATTGGTTTAGGATGTAAGCTCGTAATATGCACATTAGGAGAAAAGGGAGCATTGCTGTTTGATGGAGAGAAATTTTACATGCAAGAACCTAAGCTTGTGAAAGCAGTTGATACGATGGGTGCTGGAGATTCCTTCATTACCTCGTTCATTATTGAATATATGAGCAGGAATAAAAAGGGTATTGGGGGCAAGGAGACAGTCATAAAAGAAAGTTTGAAAATAGCATCTGAATTTTCTTCAAGCCAGTGTCTCGTAGATGGATCCTTTGGTTTTGGAAAAATCTATGGAACTATTTGATGATTTAAGGAGGGTTATAAAATGTCCTTGATAAAAAGAGAACAAATTGCGGGAATGAACATTCATTATATGCGTTATTCGCTTGAAACTTTTCTAAATGCACAAGTGGAAGCAGGAATTCACTCGATTGAATTCTGGACGGGGGTTCCCCACTATTACTTAGACCCGACTGTCTATTCAGATTGTAAGGTTCTTAAGAAAAAGCTCGTGGAGAGAAATTTAGAACTGGTTTGTTTTACTCCTGAAAATTGTATGTATCAATACCAATTTGCTGCTTCAAAGCCGGAAATTTTCGAAAAAAGCTTTGAATACTTCTCTAACGGTATTAAGGCTACTGCTGAGCTTGGCTGCGAGATTATGCAGTGCAATTCTGGCTGGGGCTATCTTGATGAGGATCGGGAAGAAGCATGGAAGCGATCGCGAGAAATGCTGGGTAGACTTGCAGAAACAGCCAAAAGGGAGGGTGTTAAGTTGGCTCTTGAAAGCTTAAGACCAGAAGAATCAAATCTTGTGATAACTGTGAAGGATGCGAAAAGGATGATAGACGAAATTAATCATCCTAATCTAAAAGTTTTAGTCGATACTACAGCAATGGGAGTAGCAGGAGAAACCTTGCAGGATTGGTTCGATGTGTTTGGTGAAAAGATTATCCACACTCACTTTGTTGATGGCAATCCTTACGGTCACTTGGTTTGGGGTGATGGTCACCATAACCTAGGAGAGTTTCTCTCTACCTTAAAGCAAAATGAATATACCGGATATTTAGGTCAGGAAATTACCGACTCGAGATATTTCTTAAATCCTGCTGAACATGACAAGCGTAACATAAAGGCATTTTCACCTTATTTTAGTAACTAAAAAGTGGGGAATTGGCAGCAATGCTGCCTGTAAATATATATATAACTTGGAGGAATGAAAAAATGGAATTGAATAGAATTATCTCTGCTATCAAGGAAAAACAGTCAGAAATTAAAAGTGTATTTTTTGTAGGGTGTGGGGCATCCAAAGCGGAATTATATCCTGCGAAATACTTTTTAGAAGGAAATGCGAAGCATCTTAGAACAAGTCTTTATACAGCAAATGAATTCAATTATGCGACACCTGTTTCTGTCGACGACACAAGTATTGTTATCACATGTTCACTTGGTGGTGCAACTCCAGAAACGGTTGAGGCTACTACACTAGCGAAGGAAAAAGGGGCTCATGTCATCGCTGTTACACATGTGGAGGATTCAGCCATTACAACAGATGCTGAATACGTTGTATACCATGGCTTCCATGAAAGTTACGCAGCAAAAATGGAGAAAATGACCAAAGTATTAGGGCTTGCTACAGAAATCTTAAATCAATTTGAAGGCTATCAACATTATGAAAAAATGCTTGATGGTTTTGATAAAATTTATGGGCTAATTGAAAACGCAGTCTCTTCTGTAGTTCCACAAGCTAAAGCATTTGCTGATGCTTATAAAGATGATGAAGTTATTTATGTCATGAGCAGTGGCGCAACACATGAAGTAGCCTATTCCTTCTCTATTTGCTTACTGATGGAAATGCAGTGGATTAACTCAGGCACATTCCATGATGGGGAGTTCTTCCACGGTCCATTCGAAATAGTAGATAAAGACGTTCCGTTCCTACTGCTGATGAATGACGGTAAAACAAGAGGTATGGACGCAAGAGCATTGGAATTCCTGCAACGCTTTGATGCAAAAACAACAGTTGTGGATGCGAAAGACTTTGGGCTTGGCTCTGCCATTTCAAGCGAAGTAGTCGACTACTTCAATCCTATGTTGATATCTGGAGTGATCCGCGTATACGCAGAACAATTAGCCATCGTTCGGAATCATCCTTTGACAAAAAGAAGATATATGTGGAAATTAGAATATTAATAGGTAGCTGGCATCTTAAGGATGCCAGCTTTATTTCTGTTCAAAAGGGCTTGAAATCGTGAAGCTAACATGGTTCGTGTGGTAATAAAGAATGGACATGTATATTGCGACCTGTTCATCATTATATGCTATTTTCTCCAGCTCGTATAAAGGATCACTTATCCCACAACTTAAAGCCTCAGCTTCTTCTGAACTTGCAAAGACCACATTCAGAATTTTGTTGTTACGCGCAGGAATGGCATCATACATTTCATTTAATATCCAATGCATGGAAACATCCTCTGAGATATGCTTATCCAATTCAGGAAACAAATCCAGCGAATAGGTAGTAATCTCGTAAGACAAGGGCTCTTTGTCACGATACAGAATTCTTCTAAGTTCCAGCACATTACAGCCTATCGGAATGTTGAGTTTTTCGGAAGTGTCTTTTGTTGCCTCTTTAATTGTATAGGATAGCAATTTATAATGAGGTGTGTTTCCAGACGATACCATGTACTCCGAATAACCATTAACAGAAACGAGCTCTCTTGTCAGTTTTGGACGTTTTACAAAAGTTCCTTTACCCTGCTGCCTCACTAGAAGGCCCTCCTCCACCAGATCGAGTACCGCCTTGCGCACAGTGATTCTGCTTACATTATAAGCCTCGCACAACTCTGTCTCTGTCGGAAGTCTTTCTCCTTGTATATACACTCCTCGATTAATGTTCTCTGAAATGGCTTGCTTTAACTGCAAGTAAAGTGGAACAGAACTGTCACTGTTTAGCAATGATTTGTCCTCCTTTTTTTAGGATTATGGTTAAGGATATTATAGCAAAATAAAGCTGTGCGCTGTATGTATCATACTTATAGTATAAGAGAATCAGGAGAGAATAGCACAGAGTAGCGGAAATAGTAAATAACTAACATTCTACCAGTAGATTAAGGCTTTACCCTTTATTTTTGCCTAAATTTAAATAAAAAAGTTAAAGAATTCTCTTTAAGTGGAGCTCTTTCTTTTCATAGGTAATTGCAGTGGATTTAAGGAAGTAAATTCATGCTTTAGGTATACAAACCCATACTAACCTCTTTTATGGCACCTACAAACATGATATCAAACCTGTTATCAAATAATTCAGTGTCCTTCAAATAAACGTCTTCCGATGTAAATCCAATGGATGTTACCATTCATATTCCATAAGAATACCTTTCAATTGCTGAACAAAAAAATTAAATTCTGCTACAAACCAACCATAATATTTCTTTATTGGTCATCATCCGTTTTTCTATAAAATATTCTAAAAAGAGCATTTTTTCTTGAAGGTTTGCCATAAGGCTCTTATTTCAGAAGCACTAAAAGATTTGTTTCACTCAATTGTCTTCTCGACCTCCGTAGAATAAGTCTTTTTAGGTTTTCCTAACAAAAAAACATATATTTTAAAGAATCGTTTAACTTTCCATATTTGACTTGAAACTTTAACTTTTATTGTTCGTATTAACATTCATACATAAAGGAATGTTCCCAGTAATAGATATATCTTATAAATTTGATAAAGAAAAACCTAATATGGAAATTCATCAATACAAAAAGGTAAAGGAGAACTTTACATGAAAGCAATGGTTTACGAGGAATACGGAACAACGGATGTTCTTCATCTAAAAGAAGTAAAGATACCTGATTTAAATCAAAATGATGTGCTGGTAAAAGTACATGCCGCATCAGTGAACTCATGGGATTGGGATCTTCTTAGGGGGAAACCATTCATGAATCGAATTGGAGGCCTTCGTAAGCCTAAATATAACATTCTTGGAGCGGATATAGCTGGGATAGTGGAGGCAATCGGTCCAGGCGTCAAACATCTTTCAGTAGGAGATGAGGTATTCGGGGACATTTCTTGGTGTGGTTGGGGAGGGTTTGCGGAATATGTGAAAGTTCATGCCAATGCATTGAGTATGAAACCTGCCAATATGTCATTTGAAGAGGCTGCCGCGATACCACAGGCTGGTGTATTGGCTCTTCAAGGACTTCGTGATATAGGAAAGGTGCATGAAACGAGAAAAGTCTTGATTAATGGTTCTGGCGGAGGCGTGGGAACCTTTGCCTTACAAATTTCCAAATTATTCGGAGCAGAAGTTACTTGTGTGGATAGAAAAGATAAATTAGAAATGCTGCAGTCCATTGGTGCGGACCATGTAATCGATTATGCAGAGGAGGATTTCGTAAAAAAAAGCAAGAAATACGATTTGGTTCTTGATGTCGTAGGGAATCGGTCTATATTTAAATGGAAACAAATAATAAATCCTGATGGAAAGTATGTCATGATTGGTGGTTACACGTCCTTAATCCTACATTTATTGTTAATGGGTCGTCTAATACATAAAAAGGAAAATAAGAAGATGGGCCTCCTCATTCATAAACCAAGCAAGGAAGACCAAGATTTTTTAAGAGACCTGTATGTAGCTGGAAAACTGGTACCAATTATAGATAAGCGATACTCCTTAAGCCAAGTTTCGGAGGCGATAAATTATCTAGGAGAAGGTCAGGCAAAAGGGAAAGTAATTATTTGCATCGAAAATAGTCCAACTTAAACTCGAGGCTACAAAGAAAGAACGTATTTGGTCTATACAACAAAGTAGTTTGCCATTTTATGCTGAGAAAGTGGGTTAACATAAAAGGGGTGAAAAAGTAAACGTATACGTTTGTTCGTTCAGATATATTATTTCATTATATAGGAATTACATATCGTCGAAGGGAGTACATTTGTCGGGGTAACAGCGTCGCGGCCAACGAGAGAGTATCTTATTCACGTATCATTAAATTCGAGGTGGGTTGCGGGTTGTACAGTTACTACTATCCCTAAAACGGAGTACGTATAAACACCCGGGAGATGATTGTCCATCCATGTAAGATTACAAGTCTTAGTAACATAGAACCAGTTAACGGAAGTAACTTTGGTCCAGTTACTATCCTAAGACTCGACGATTAAGGATGTTTTGCCGGGGGACGCTGAACTTGAGGATAGCTATAAAGGAGATTATGCCTCTTAACAGATACAGAACACCTGACTTTGATGATGCATATGCAAATTGTTTAGATACACAGCTTAACTTTAAAGGCGAGTACGGAGAAATCTATTCTATTTTTAATACAAGTATACTATTTGTAAATGGAAAGAGCACAAGCAAAAAAGTAGCAGATATATATGATTTCGTTCCGTTTCCTATAGATGGTTCTATTAACCTTAACCTGCATGCAGAGTATGAAACGAAGGATGGCACGATGAAAACAGCTGCCCAAAAAGTTACGAATACGAAAAATTAAATTGATACCAGAAGAAACGGAATAGGCTTAAATTCATTCATAGAAGACCATTACTATGCTTAGTGTTTCTGCTATAAATGCAGGGGAATTCTCTCATGTGAGCTCGTACCTTGATCCAAACGGCAAAGCGTATACTGAGTCTAAAGACTATGTAAAATACATATACGAAAAAGGTATTACGGAAGAAGTTGTCTCTGTTGAAGTGACAGATTATGAAAAGCCAGATGATGGCTATGTTGTTGATACAAATGACGTATACGATATAACATCTAAAGATGGGACAACAAAAAGACAAGAATTCAAATCTTCCTTAGATGGTACATTAGGTGTAAACGAACTTATCAGTACAAAAAATACAAATTACTTACTTATTCCATTAAAAACAGTTCTTACTTTTCATTTTAAAAGGCGAAAGCATCAAGTAGTAAACTACTATTAGAGTTACTAAACAGTAAAAATCACAGGAGAAGGAAGACGATATTCTATTTCGTCTTTCTTTTTTTACTTTTATACCTAACAACAAGGAGAGACGTAAATGAACAGAGTACTGGGAATATACTACTTTCTATTTTGGTTTGCTTAACAAGCTGTAGTAGTGAAGAGACAATTAGCAAAGACAAGGGAACTGCTACCAAAGTAAAAAGTGTGGAAATAAAGTTCAGAGCAGGGAAGATGTTGAGTTAGCAGATAATGAGATTTTTGTGCTATATCAGAAACAGGTAGAAAATCACCCCCTATTTAAATCCTTTCATACGTAATATTACCATTTATTTCTCAAGGGAAAACTACCGATAAATCAAATAGAAAGGTTATGGTTCATTTCTAAGGACATACTCCCCCGACAGCTTAGGTCATGCTGGCACATGCCCCAAGCAGCAAGTAACAGTATGAAACAGAGATTTCTGCCATATGACCTAAGTTATATATTAAAGGAGATAGTGAAATGAATTTTATGAAAAACAGGAAAGTATCGCAAAAAATATTCGTACTAATTATTCTTAGTAGTATCTTTCTTTTGTTTGTAGGCATTTATGGGATTAATGGGTTGCAACAAATGTCAAAGAATACAAATGCTATGTATAAAGATAGACTTATCCCTAATACTTGGATAGCTAAAATGCAATTAAACAACACGCAGAATGATGCTTATGTTCTTGAACTATTTAATACAAAGAGCGAGGAAGAAAATAATAATATTATGGATGCTTTTAAAGCATCCACAGAAGAAATAGACATGTATAAGGAGAAAATAGATAAGTTAGATTTGTCTAATGAGGAACGTTCTGCTTTTAATGCGTACAATGAAATGTTACCTGATTTTAGGGAATTGAGATTGTCAGCGATGGAATTAGGAATGCAGAATAAAAATGAAGAAGCCTTTAGACTCTATAACACGGAGGTAAAAGCTAAAAAGCAAGAAATTGATGAAAAACTAAATACCTTACAAAAAATAAACTTAGACACAGCAGAGAAAATTGCTAAAGAGAACAAAAAAGAAGCACAAAGTGCTATGATTACGTTTGTTATTATTATGATAATAGCTATTGCAGTGACTGTCTTTATAGGTATTTATATTTCTAGAATGATTACTAAACCACTAAAAACATTAGAAGTATTAATGGAAAAAGGAAAAAATGGCGATTTCACCGAACTGTCTACTTACAATGCTAAGGATGAAATTGGCTCGTTGGCAATCAGTTTCAACGGAATGTCAGAAGGTATACGAGAAGTAGTCAAAACGATTAATGAATCATCACAACAATTAGCGGCTTCTTCAGAAGAATGAAACCATTCAAGAACTAGCAACTGGTTCTGAGAATCAAATGCAGCAAATTGATTCTAGCTCCAAAGGTGTCAACAATATATCTGATAGCACAACCACTATTACACAACATGCAGAGAAAGTAGTCGTAACAGCCGAGGAAGCATCTAGGATATCTGCGAAAGGTGCAGAAAGCATGATCGAAGCTACTAAACAAATGAACTCTATTAATTTAAATGTTATTAATCTAGCGAAATCTGTAAGTTCCTTAGAATCACGTACGAATGAGATCGGAGATATTACGAAAGTTATTACGGATATCTCTTCTCAAACCAATCTATTAGCTTTAAATGCAGCCATCGAAGCTGCAAGAGCTGGTGAGCAAGGAAAAGGGTTTGCAGTAGTAGCAGAGGAAGTGAGAAAATTAGCAGAACAATCTTCTCAATCTGCGGAACAAATCTCATCACTTATTGCTCAAATACAAGAAGATACAAAAACCACTTCTGCTTCCATGGATACAGCAACAATAGACGTACAAACAGGGTTATCTATCGTGAATGAAGCGGGTGAATCCTTTAAATATGTTGAACATTCAGTAAGGAAGTTAGTTCTTTTAATTGAAGAAGTATTTGGCTCCTTGCAACAATTAAAAGAAAATACTAACATGATTAATGACTCTGTTCAGGAAGTAAGTCACATGGCTGGAGATGCTGCCTCTAAAACAGGTAATATTTCAGCAGCAACAGAAGAACAAGTGGCATCAATGGAGGAAATATCCGCATCCGCCACTATCCTAGCAAATCTAGCAACAGAGTTACAATCATTAATTCAGCGATTTAAGATATAAAGATAAACACCCATAGGCAGATGAATTGACGCTAATTGATATTTAATTGGTTCACTGTTATAACTATGGGTGTTTTATTTTCCTGTAAACAAATATTCGATGAATATACCATTATTATGTTATATCATATACTATTACACATATTATACCCTTAGCGTAAGCAACCTCTTATATTAAATGCTTCCTTCTTTGATTTAACATTGTACACACTTGATGCGACACCATATAAAATCATTTATTTGCATATGCTATGCAGCACATTCACATTCACAAATATGTATATGAGTATATACACTACCCATTAAATGCCAGGGCGATTATCGCACCGATAAATCATATACAAATATAGAAGGAAAAGTTCCAAGAATAGAGAAGATACAACATAAAAAACTATTAATGCTTAATAAAATCCGTCAAAACCACTGAGACTAAATGGGATTAGATGTTTTATATTTGCGATTTAATCCATCTAAGAAGGATTAACGCTTATTTTCCTTGTAAACTGATTAATTATGTTCTTTTCGCTCAAATCTATAAATTTAACAACTTTTTTGTATATAAACATGAACAGGTTTCTTATTAGTTTAATGAATCACATGACAACATGTAAGAAAAGGATTCCTGGGTCGTGACATGCTTATCCGAGCAGATTTATAAAAGGCTTCACAGTAGCTGTCAAAATCTTTTTCGGTAAGATAATAGCTAGGCGGGGGCATCTCGGGGGTGGCCAGCAACAATTACTTAGGTGATTGCATAAAATAAAGAGGATGGATACATACTTCTTTTACAGCTTAAAACTTTCTTAGTCCTACTCATTAGAGTAGGGCAATTTTTATTAACCGAAAGACATTTTAATAAATTTTTCTAAAAAAGTTACCTTACCATTAGCTTTTTTTTCTGTTGGGTTCAGAAAACTTAATTGCTCTATTGTTATGGTACTAACTGGGCAGCTAAAAGGGACAAAATATCTATTCAGAGCTCTCACCATGAATTATAACCAAAATCATAAAATAGCTCAAATTACACCTAAAACTTTAGTGATTGGTATTGATGATATTGCCAAACATCATCACGTAGCTAGAGCACAGGATTGGGAAGCTTCATCCAGTAACAAATATAAAGAAAAAACCAACCTAATTCTAGTTATAAATGAAAGTTGGTTTTTTCTTTGGCTGCTTCATGGGTTTATTTAAGAAGATTTATGTACCTATTAATTCTGAGAGATCTCGGTTATACATAAGTTTCCATGCTTCAAGGAGATTTTCTTTCGTTACTTTTAGAGCTGGTACAGCTACATAAGCCGGTGCTGGTTTGCCGAGCAGTGCATAACCAGCCAGGATTGCCTCGGCCACTCCTTGATGGTAGGGCATCTGTGAACCTGAGCCCTTGATAAGTCCATCCTTTGCGATTTCTACAGCAGCATTGGTACCCAAATCCATTGTCGTAATAACTAAATCATGTTTTCCTACGGCACGGGCGGAGGCCATAGCACCTTCCGCAACCAAATCCCATACAACAAAGATTCCCTTCAAATCCGAGTGTTGAGAAATCATAGCGTCGGCAAGCTCTTTCCCATCATTCGGACTAATAAAACCGCTGCGGACTATGATCTGAATGTCAGGATAACTTTCTCTAATCGTCTTTTCAAAAGCCGTTAATCTTTGTTTCATTACAAAAAAATCAGCATCGTAGTATATAACTCCAATCTTGCCTTTAAAACCTATTTTCTCTGCCATGATGTCGGCGGCATAGGCCCCGTTTCCATAATTGTCGGCAGAAACGACGCTTACATAATCCTCACCCGCTTCTAACCCGTATGGTGTATTGTCCATAAAAACCAGCATAACACCTGATTGAGCTGCGGTTTGAAAGGCACCCGCGGTTGATAACGGATCGATGGGAAGACTAACAATAATATCTGGTTTTTTTGCTAATATCTTTTGAATGTCTGCAACTTGCTTTTCCCAGTTAAATTCGGCATCAGTTACAGCTACGACCCTAATCCCCATTTTATTAAAAGTTGTCTTCAATCCTTCGATTTGTGCTCTTGCCCAATTATTCCCGGTATAGTGCATGGCAATAGCAGCTGTATAGTTCTTTTCTCTGAGCTTTTTCAAATCTTTCAAAGACAAATGCAGTGTTTTGGCAGATACAGCTTCCTCTCCATTTGGTCCGGTACTTAAAATTTTATGTTCGGGTATATTTTGATTAATTGTACTATTTAAAGTTTCGTATATAGTTGCTAAGAACTCCTTTACATTAACAGGTTTCGTCACATAATTATCAAACCCCTTGCCTAATGTCTGCTGGATGTCCTGAGGCATGGCATTGGCACTTACAGCGATAACAGCAATGTCTCTCGTTTTTTCATTTGTTTTTAAAAGCTTAAACACTTCGAAGCCATGGATATCCGGAAGGTTCAAATCCAGCAGGATTAAATCGACTTTTTTTGTCCTAGCGAGTTCTAATCCTTCTTTTCCAGATTGAGCAGTTAAAATCGTATAGGAGGACTGCGATTTCAGGATGTTCTTTACCAAGTTTAAATTGGATGGATTATCTTCAATATACAGTAAGCAATAGTGCTCTGATTTACCTTTCTTTGTTTGAAGGCCGATCACTTCTTCCTCCCAGTGCATCGCGGCCTTTAAATCATAGGGAAGAGGGAGACTAAAGTAAAAGTCGCTGCCTATTCCTTTCTGGCTTGTGACACTTATTTTTCCTCCCATTAGCTGGACAAGCTGTTTCACTAATGACAATCCTATCCCAGTACCTTCTTCTTGTGTTCCTTTAATTCTGTAAAATGGAACAAACACTCTTTGATACTCCTCAAGTGAAAGCCCGATCCCAGTATCAGCAATATGGATAACAGCATCATTTCTTTTTAAATAAGAAAAAATCATAACTTTTCCGTCTTCTTGGTTATATTTAATGGCATTATCCAGCAAATTCAGAAGGATTTGTTTCAGGCGAATGGGATCAGCCAGAACCGCCATGGTTTGTGATTGATCCAGTTGGTTATGTATGTGAATTCTTTTCTTCTTGGCAAGCGGCTGCACGATATTGATACATTCAGTAATAATGGTTTGAAGATCTACCTCTTTGATTGAAACTTTTAATTGGCCGGTATCTATTCTTGATAGATCTAAAATATCATTAATTAAGCTTAATAAATGTCTTCCTCCGCCTAGTATCTCCTGGACAAAGTCACGCTGCTCATCATTTAAGGAATCATCTAGTTCTAACAGCTGGGCAAAGCCAAGTATTCCATTCAGGGGTGTCCGGAGTTCATGGCTCATTTTTGAGAGAAAGTCTGATTTTGCCAGGTTTGCCTTTTCTGCCTCTTCCTTAGCATAAATAATGGTTTGTTCCATTTTTTTTCGTTCGGTGATATCCGAAATGGTAATAAGGGCAGCCTGTTCACCATCTTTACGCATGTTGAGAAGTTTTGAATTTATTGTAAGCCATTTGGTGCCGGATTCAGGATCAATCACTCCCACGACATAGTTATAAAAAGGGATCCCTTTCTCGAGTGTGATCATTCCTGGCAATTGGGAATAGGGCAGTGGTGTGCCGTCTTCTTTTATATATTCAAGTTGCTGAAAGCTTGAGTCTGTAAAAAATTCTGATTTAACACCGAGCACTGTTTCCGCGTTTTCATTAAGTGCAATTGTTTTACCTGACTTTTCCTGAATAATGACGTATTCAGACATGGTTTGTAAAACTTCTTTATATAAATTTTCGTTAGGGGTGAGTTTCATTTTCTTATCCTGCCTTTGAAAGAATAGTCGTGAATTTTTCTGAAGCTTTAGTGTTAGTATAGTCCACAGAAAACTGCAAAAAAACACTATCAGCAAATTATATTAAATTACTTCCTTTACAGCTTAAACTGCCTTATACTGAAAGTGAATAATTTGTTAACGGTTTCAAAAAAAGAATTTTCCATTTATCTATATTAATATTTCAATAAAATAAAAGCTTTTAACATGAGGTGATCTTATGAGGGTTCTAATTGCAGAGGACCATGCACCATCTAGGAAATTATTGAAGCATCTCATTAAACCATTGCAAAACTTTCAAATTGTCGGAGAAGCCGAGAATGGGGAGGACTTAATTTGCATGGTAATGAAAAAAAAACCTGACATCATTTTAGTTGATATCAATATGCCATTGCTGAACGGGATGGAGGCGGTGAAATCTTGTAAAAAGATGGTCTCGTCTATTCAAGTCATCTTTATTACCGGCCATGATAATTTTGCCTTAGAAGCTTTTGACGTAAATGCAATCGATTACATAATTAAACCTATTGATCGTGACCGTCTTTATGCAGCTCTCGGCCGAGCAGAGGCTTTTTCTGTGCCGGCAGCTGGGAATGAGTATCCATCTATTAAGAAAGATTTAATGGTTAAACATTCGAATCAGTTTTCTTTTATACCGTTAGATGACATTATATTTATTGAACGAGCAGATCGAAAGGCTGTTATCCATACGGTGGATCAAAAAATAGAGTTAAATGAGGCATTAACGAACCTTGAAGAAATCCTAGATTCTCGCTTTGCTGCCTCCCATCGTTCCTATATTATTAATTTGCAATATTTAAAGAGGATTGAAACGGCAGGGCAAACGTACAAAGCATATTTTAAAAATTATGAGGAGACAGCAAAGGTTTCCAGAAATAAGTTAGCAGAATTACAAAAAAATAAATCTTTGTGAGGTCCGATTTTACCGGATCTCAATTTTTTTGTTTTTTTTTAAAATTTATGATTTTATTGTCCGAATGAACGATTATTGCGCCCGAAAGAATTGAAAACGATTTCAATTTTAAAAAAACCTAGTCGGAAAATAATTAGACGACATTTTTGTAATCGATTACAATCGAAATATAGAAACAAGAAAGGACAAATAACAAAGATGGTAGGGATTGTAGATGTAGCAAAGAAGGAAATTGTTTCTACTAAAACCATTCTAGTGGTTGTGCCTGATTTTACAAATCCGTTTTTTTCAAAGGTGTTTAGGGGGATTGAAGCAGTAGCGGTTACAAATGGATATCAAGTTATACTCGGCGATACAGGCAATGATCTGGAACGAGAAAAGTGGTTTTTAAACCTTTTGCATCAAAAAAGCAGATGGAATGGTTTTATTAACTGTCGAAGCGGATGCAGCAACCATTAAAAAGGCAGCCCAAAGATTTCCGTTGGTCCTTGCGTGTAAGTAATGTTCCAACATCACAACTGTTTCGATTGATAATATAAGCGGCGCCAGAAATGCAACGGAGTATTTAATCGATTCGGGACACGAAAGAATTAGCTGCATTGTTGGACCTCTCAATAGTGTCTTGAACCTAAACCGTCTCAAAGGATTTTATCAAGCAATCAAGCAACAACCTTATCGTGAATCCTGTGTTAGTCCAGGAAGGTGATTTCTCTTTTGAAGTCAATTTTAACCTTATGATGAAGTTTTAGCCATTGGTCAATCCCCATCTGCGATTTTTGCTGCCAATGATGAAATGGCAATGGAAGTCATTAAAGCGATTACATCTAAGAGACTTCAGGTGCAAGAGGATATTTCGGTTCTCAGTTTTGATAATTTGAAATTCTTGTCCATATTCGAACCAGATCTAACAACAATTGACCAGCTCGCGTTTGAAATTGGTGAGAAAGTGGCGGAATTACTAATGAGGCTCATCAACAAAGAGGAAAGTAAAAACGAGCAAATGTTTTTAGCTGACCAGCTGATTGTAAGACAGTCTTTTCAGCAGTATATGAAAATTTTTTAGAAAAAATGTAATCCATTACATTTTCGATGTCCATAGAAGTCTGGTTTTATAACTTAAATGAATGAATCCATTACTAGTAATATTCTATTAAGCTTACATTTATGAAAAGGGGGTGGTGCCATACTTATAGATTGTAAGGTGGTGCCGACAAATAGCGAGCTTCAACTAAATAACTACTATAGTGGGGGAAAGCAAATGAAAAAAAGTTTTTCTATTACAGTTTTACTATTACTTATTTTAAGTGTTTTTCTTGCAGGGTGTGGCGGAAACAAACCTACATCTGAACAAACGAGCACGAAAAAGAATGAAAATTACTCAGAAACAGCTTCAGGACCATTAACAATCAATCCAAAGATTCCTGATGTAGCGGTACAAGATAAAGGGCCGAACGGAGAACAGGCCGTTTCAGCTAAGACATTGCAGCTTACGGAAGATGAGCTAAAGAAGATTAAAGAAGGTAATTATAAAGCGGCGATTGTTATGCACTACTCTGGTACTGACTATATGAATGCCGCAGTTGGTGCGATGAAGGATACATTTAAGAAGATGGGCGTTAAGATCGTTGCTGTAACAGATGCACAGTTTAAAGCGGAAAAGCAAGTAAATGATATAGAAACTGTTTTAGCGAAAAAGCCGGACATTATGATTTCTGTTCCAGTTGATGCCGTATCTACTGCACCAGCTTATAAAAAGGCTGTTGCTCAAGGCGTAAAGTTAGTATTCATGGATGGTGCCGCACAAGGTTTAGTTGCAGGTAAAGATTACATCAGTATTGTGTCTGGTGACAACATGGGTAACGGAGCAACAGCAGCTGACGTTATGGCTGAAAAACTTGGCGGAAAGGGTAAAGTCGGCATTGTGTATCACGATGTAAACTTCTTTGTAACCAAAAACCGTTCTGATGCTTTTGAAAAAAGAATCAAAGAAAAATATCCAAATATTGAGATTGTCGTAAAAAGTGGGATTACTGGTCCAAATCAGGCAGAAGAAGTAGCATCTGCTATGTTGACAAGACACCATGATATTGATGGTATCTTCGCTCCATGGGATGTACCAGCTGAAGGTGTTATGGCTGCAGCAAGAACGGCTGGCAGGGATGACCTAGTTGTTACAACGGTTGACTTAGGTACAAACGTAGCAATCTCCATTGCACAAGATGGAATTGTTAAAGGTCTTGGAGCACAGCTGCCATATGACCAAGGTGTAGCACAAGCGATCCTTGCCGGCTATGCCCTATTAGGAAAAGAAGCACCCGCGTATGTTGCTTCACCATCAATCAAAGTTACGAAAGAGAATGTATTAGATGAATGGAAGTTAATCTACGGAACAGAGGCTCCTGACACAGTAAAAAATGCGATGAAATAATAAAAAAAAAGATAGAGGGTGAACTTGGATGGAACAACCGATTCTCGAAATGAGAGGTATTAATAAAGCTTTTAATGGGATTACCGTTTTAAACGATGTCCATTTTTCGGTCAAAAAAGGTGAAGTTCACGCCTTGATGGGGGGAAATGGTGCCGGAAAATCGACGTTAATGAAAATCCTCACAGGCGTATACTCTGCAGATAGCGGCGAGATTATAATTGAAGGAAAATCGGTAAGTATTAAAAGTTATGATGATGCTCAAAAGAATAATATATCGATGATTTTCCAAGAGTTTAGTTTAATTCCTACTCTTACCGTCGCCCAAAACATCTATCTTACTCGTGAGAAGAAAACGTCATTAGGGATGCTCGATGATAAGGATTGTGAGAAGAAAACAGAAAAATTGCTAGAAGAATTAGGCGTAGATATTAGATCAAATGATGTAGTTCAAAATTTGGGGGTTGGCTATTGGCAGATGACGGAAATTGCCAAAGCACTTTCCCAAGAAGCAAAGATTCTCATTATGGATGAGCCAACCTCGTCCTTAACAAAAAACGAAACGGAAGTACTCTTTAGTTTTATTAACAAGTTGAAAGCAAAAGGTTATTCCATTATCTATATTTCTCACCGGATGGATGAAATCTTTAAAATATGCGACCGAATCACGATTATGCGTGATGGCCGATATATCACAACAGAAAAATGCAGTGAAACTGATCTTGATACTGTAATTTCACATATTGTCGGTATGCAATTTGACCAAGCTTTTGAATGGAAAGAACGTTCCTACGCAACCGACGTGCCGCCCATTTTTGAAGTAAGAAACTTAAATGCCGAAAATGTCCAGGATATTAATCTTAAAATTCAGCCGGGTGAAATTGTCGGAATAGCCGGCTTGATGGGAAGCGGAAGAACAGAATTACTTCGAAATCTCTTCGGGATTGATCCCATTGATGGTGGAGACATCTACATCAATGGTCAAAAACAATCCATTAAGAATCCTAAGAATGCCATAGAAGCCGGACTTGCACTGATTCCGGAGGACCGGCGGATGCAAGGATTGGTCCTTGAACATAGTGTCAAGGATAATATGATTCTTCCAATTCTTTCGAAGGTGAAAAAAGGAGCTTTTATTGATAGTAAGAAATCCAATGAGATTAGTAATGAATTTGTAAGGAAGTTAAATATTAAAACGGATAATATTTTTAAAAAGGCAGGGTTGTTATCGGGCGGTAATCAGCAAAAAATCGTTCTAGCTAAATGGCTGGCGAACGACCCTATTGTCTTGATGTTGGATGAACCAACGATTGGTGTGGATATTGGTGCAAAAACGGAAATTGTGGAGATTATTAGAGCTATGGCCGAAAACGGCAAGGCAATCCTTGTGGTCTCTTCCGAACTTCCAGAACTGCTTGCTTTAAGTGATCGTGTCATCGTTATGCATGATGGGAAAATTAAAAAGGAAATGACCCGCAGGGAAATTAAATCAGAGGAGGAATTACAATATGCAATCCAAGGTTTCTAGTATTCAAAAGACAGCAGTTCCTGCTTTGAAAGGCTTCGAGTGGCGCAATTATATTGTCTATTTTGCCTTCGTAGGAGTATTAATCTATTTTTCTATCAGCTTAAGCGATGAAGGATTTTTAACATCAGGAAACTTATTAAATATTGTTAGACAAACAGCCACCATTTCTTTAATGGCGTTGGCAATGACATTTGTTATTAGTACAGGGGAGATTGACCTTTCTGTTGGTTCCATTGCTGCCCTTTCTTCTCTCGTCGGTGCATTAGCCATCCAAGCGGGTTATGGCATTATTGGTGGACTCATCGGCGGTGTAGGTACTGGACTTGCGGTTGGATTAATCAATGGTTTGCTTGTTACAAAAGTAGCGATTCCTTCCTTCTTGGTAACACTGGGAACGATGGGAGCCGTTAAAGGTGCTGCGATGTGGGTTACAGATACTGCTCCAGTTCCGATTGTAGACGCAAATTTCAATTTCATCTTTGGTTCAGGGGACATTGGTCCAATTCCAGTTTTACTTATTTGGACTTTAGTATTTACAGTGATTGCCCATATATTACTTCGTAAGACATCATTTGGCCGCCAGGTATTGGCAACAGGCGGTAACGAAAATGCTGCTAGATTCTCTGGTGTAAAGACAATGAAAATCAAGCTAATAGTTTTCCTTGCAACGGGTTTAATGGCTGGTTTAGCTGGCCTTCTCTATGCGGGCCGTATGAATGCCGGACGTTTCTCCTTCGGTGAAGGAGATGAGCTTTCTGTCATCGCTGCGGTTATTCTTGGTGGAACAAGTTTGTTTGGCGGTGTAGGCACGATTATCGGAACGATTGTTGGTTCCTTAATGATTGGTACGATCAATAATGGTTTGATTATCATGGGTCTGGATGTCAGCCAGCAAATGATTATCAAAGGGATTATCATTATCTTGGCGGTGGCCTTCGGTAAGAAAGCGTTGAAGAGGTAATTTTTAATAGAGGTTTCCACGGAATAAAAGCAAAATTCTGCGGAATTCCCTTGGAAATTGACGAAATTAATGAGAAAACCGGCGGAATTCTTTTCAAAAAAAGCGGAATGACCCTATAAGGTCTATAAATTTGCATCCATAAACAATACGATCAACTTTTGAAAAGGAGGAAGAAAGGTGGAGAAGATTAAAGTTGGTATCATCGGTACTGGTTTTATCGGGCCGACTCACATAGAAGCCATCAGAAGGCTTGGTTTTGTAGAAGTAGCTGGTTTGGCGGAAACCAGTCAAGAAATGGCTGAAAAAAAGGCAGCTGAGCTTGGAATTCCGAAGGCCTTTGGTGATTACCGAGAAATGCTGAAAGACAGCGAAATCCAGGTCGTGCACAATTGCACACCAAATCATCTTCATTTTGCCATTAATAAAGAGATTATTTTAGCTGGAAAGCATGTTGTCTCAGAGAAACCACTTGCTATGAACAGTGATGAATCAGCAAAATTGTTGGAGTTAGCACAAAAACAAGGCGTCATCCATGCGGTGAACTTTAATTACAGACAGCATGCGAGTGTACAAAACTTAAAAGCGAAAATCACTGAAGGTGATCTTGGGAAAGTGAACTTGGTTCACGGAAGCTACTTGCAGGACTGGTTATTATATGAAACAGACTACAACTGGCGTTTGGCGCCGGAAGTAGGAGGAAAGTCACGCGCAGTAGCGGACATTGGTTCCCATTGGTGTGATACCGTCCAATTTGTAACAGGCAAAAGGATTGTCGAGGTTTTTGCTGATTTAGCAACTGTTGTTCCAGTAAGAAAAAAACCGACAGGAAACGTAGCTACTTTTGGGGGACAGAAGAAGGAAGATATGAAATATGAAGATGTACCAATTAATACAGAAGATTATGCATCTGTTCTTGTCCGGTTTGAGGATGGATCTAGAGGAGTCCTTACTGTATCTCAAGTCAGTGCGGGACGGAAAAATAGACTAAGCTTTGAGATTAATGGAAGTCAAGCTTCAATATTCTGGAACCAGGAAGAACCAGAGAAGCTATGGATCGGGCACCGGGATAAAGCAAATGAAGTTCTATTAGCGGATCCGGCATTGTTTTTACCGGAGTCAAGGTCTGCTATTCATCATCCTGGAGGGCATAACGAAGGCTGGCCGGATGCATTAAAAAATATGATGTTCAATTTTTACACATTTGTTCGCGACGGCAAAAGTCTGAAAACAGACAAGCCTAATTTTGCAACATTTGCAGATGGGCACCTTTCGATGTGTATCACAGACGCAATCTTAGAAAGTAACCAGCAGCAGAAATGGGTGAAGGTTCAGGCTAGCAAGGAGTTACCTGCGTGAAATTAGGTGTATTTACCCCCTTGTATCAGAACCTGCCTTTTGAGGAAATGTTGGATAAGCTGGTAGCCATGGGTGTGGAGGCTGTTGAATTGGGGACAGGGAATTATCCCGGCAATCATCACTGTAATCCAGATGAATTGCTTGAATCTCCTGAAAAAAGAAAATCATTCCTGAGAGCGCTTGAAACTAGGGGAATAACGATCAGCGGCTTAAGCTGACACGGTAACCCACTTCATCCAAATGTAAACATTGCTCAAGAGTCACGTGACGTTTGGCGAAAAACGATATTACTTGCAGAACTTTTGGAAGTTCCTGTTATCAATGGTTTCTCTGGCTATCCGGGTGATCATATAAGTGCAAAAAATCCAAACTGGGTTACATGCTCATGGCCTCCGGAATATTTAGAAGTGCTGAACTGGCAATGGAATGAAGTCGTTATTCCTTATTGGAAAGAGGAAACAAAATTTGCGAAGTTGCATGGCATTAATCAAATAGCTTTTGAGATGCACCCAGGATTTGTAGCTTATAATCCTGAAACTCTACTAAAGTTAAGAGAGCATTCCGGCGAAAACATTGGTGCAAACTTTAATCCCAGCCACCTTGTTTGGCAAGGAATTGACCCGGTCGAAGCCATTCAAAAAGCTTGGCAGAGAAAATGCGATTTTCCATTTTCATGCGAAGGACACTTATTTAGATTAAGCAAATATCAAGATTAATGGTGTTTTAGATAAAAAGCATTATAGCCAAATTGTAGACCGCTCTTGGACATTTAGATCAGTCGGATACGGCTCGGACGAAAAAATGTGGAAAGACATAGTAAGTGCCCTTCGAGCGGCTGGATACGATTATGTCATTTCCATCGAACATGAAGATATGCTTGCTTCCACCGACGAGGGACTAAGCAAAGCTATTACTCTCTTAAAAAGGGCCATGTTCAAGGAGAAAATTACCGAGATGTGGTGGGCTTAATTTTTTGGAAGCATGGGGACAGTTCTCTTGCTTCCAAAAGGAGGGGCTGTTCCCTCCGGCAGCTCATGTCAAGGAAATATGATAGGATAATTGTTTTTCAAAATTAATGATGAATGATTGGAGGCAGTAAGATGACAACAATGAATGCAGTATTTTTTCCAGGAGATAAAAAGGTAGAGATTCGCCAGGTTGAAATTCCAACGCCTGGCCAAGGGGATGTATTAATTCAGTTAAAAGCATCAGCGATCTGCCGAAGCGATATGAGCTTATATTATGGAACTTCCGTTTTTGAAGGAACAAAATGCGGATGCACGGTACCAGGGCATGAACCTGCAGGAGTTATCACGGAAGTAGGAGCTGGCGTTTCCAATTACAAAGCGGGTGACCGAGTTGCTGTTTACTTAGCTCTTGGCTGTGGTGAATGTGCACATTGTAAGAGTGGCTACAAAATGTTCTGCAAAGAATTTAAATGTATCGGCTTTGACTCTCACGGCGGTGACGCAGAGTACATGGTGGTTCCAGCTGAAAACTGTATGAGACTGCCAGATAGCATGAGTTTTGTAACAGCAGCTGTTTCAACTGACGCTGTAGGAACCCTTTACCATGCCCAAAAGAGATTAGGAATTTCTGGAAGAGACTATCTTGTTATTTTTGGAATGGGACCTATGGGCGGCGCTGGTGTGATGATCGCTAAAGGATTAGGAGCAACCGTTATTGCTGTTGATATGCTGGATGAGCGCTTGGAGCTTGCAAAGGAATTGGGTGCGGATTATACGATCAATGGTAAAACAATGAATGTTCAAGAAGAAATCGCGCGTATTACAAAGGGTCTTGGTGCAGATGCTGCGATTGATTGTTCCGGAAGCCCTTACGGTGAGAATGATGCATTAGATTGCGTGAGAGCACATGGACGTGTCGCTTTTATCGGGGAAAGTAAAGAGACAACAATCAAACCAAGTGCGCAATTAATTCGAAAACAGATTTCTGTAATGGGTTCTTGGTACTTCCCAATTCAAGAATTTGATGAAATTGCGGAGTTTATTGTTAGAAAGAATCTGCCTATAGAAAAGTTGGTTACTCACCAATTTAAATTGGAAGAAGCGGAAACAGCTTTCCGTATGTTTGATGAAAGAAAGACTGAAAAAGCTGTGTTTGTTTGGGAATAATCACATTGAATAACAAGACTTAATTTTTGAGGAGGATCAAAAAATGAAACTTTCATTTAATACTTGGGTTTATAATTCCTTTCCCTCCATGTTGCCCTTTTATCCATTAGAAGAAGTGATTAGTCGAATTGCTTCATTTGGATATGATGGAATTGAAATAGGTTGTGCGAGTCCGCATGCATGGCCTGATTATCTATCCACACAAAGACGTAAGGAAATTCTTCAGCATTTAAAAAGAAAGAATCTTAATGTAGCTGCTATGCTTCCCGCACCTGGAGGAGGACCTGGAGTGAATCCAAGTTCAGCTTTGAAAGAAGAGCGTGAATTTACGATCAATCATTATAAGGAAGTCATTCGTTTAGCGCATGATTGGGAATGCCCAACTGTGATGTGGCTTGCCGGCTGGTTTGGTTTTGGGATGAACAAACAAGAAGCATGGAAGTATAGCCGCGAAGGTTTACAAGATGTGGCAAAATATGCGAAAGACCTTGGAATCACATTAGTAGTTGAACCTCAAGCTGCTGATTGTAATTTAATTGAATCGGCAGATGATGCCCTGCAGTTGGCAGAAGAATCAGCTGAATCCAATGTGAAAGTGATGTTTGATACGTTCCATGCCCTATATCGTAATGAAGTACCGAGTGATTATGTTTATAAAATGAAAGATAAGTTGCATCATGTTCATATTTCGGATGACGATCGTTTACCGCCTGGACAAGGAACGGTAAATTGGGATTCCGTATTAAAAGCATTAAAGGAAATCGATTACAAGGGCTACCTCTCAATGGAAATTGGATTTGGTACTAGAAAAGCAGATCCTGATTGGTATGCAAAAACATCCATTGATTACTTGACAGAAAAGTTAAAAGGAATTGGATGTAAGTAATAATCTAATTGAACAAAGCATTATCCGGGCGAATGCAGTACGTTTAAATGCCACTGATTCGCCTAGTTAATCTATTTAAAAGGGCTAATAATAAGAATAAGTGTTTTACCCCTCTTTATAAGTGAATTTAAAACCAAAATTTAATCGATTATATAATCACCAAGAAAAGCAGTGAAAAATTAATTATCGGAAAATTGTAATCGATTACATTATATAGGAGGATGTGAAACATAAAAACAATAAAAATACTTCAGTATTTCTATCAATGGATTAAAAGTTACAACGATGAAAAGGGGACAAGTCATGAAAAAGTTACTAAGTGTTTTTACTATGATTCTACTAATCACTAGCGTCGCACTTGTCGGCTGTGGCAAGAATAGCACAACTAGCAGCGCAAGCAAAGAGACAGAGAACACAAAAATAGAAGAAACAACCGCAAGTTCAGGCCCAATAACGATTAATCAAGATATACCCGATCAGGAAATTTTAAGTAAAGGTCCTAGTGGAGAATCCGCTGTTTCAGCAAAAACATTGCAGCTTACTGAAGAAGAGGTGCAAAAGATCAAAGAAGGCAAATACAAAGCGGCCATTGTCATGCATTATGCTGGTAATGACTGGGCAACAGCACAAATCAATGGCTTAAAAGCAACTTTTGCAAAGATGGGAATTAAAGTCGTAGCTGTAACTGATGCCCAGTTCAAGGCTGAAAAACAAGTATCCGACATCGAAACAGTTTTAGCTAAAAAGCCGGATATTATCGTGGGGATACCAGTAGACCCTATTTCAACTGCATCCGCTTTTAAGAAAGCGGCAGATGCAGGAGTCAAAGTCGTATTCATGGATAATAAACCAAAAGGATTAGAAGCCGGCAAGGATTATGTGAGCGTTGTATCTGCAGACAACTATGGCAATGGTGTTCAAGCAGCTGAAATCATGGCAAAACAGCTTGGTGGAAAAGGGAAGATCGGCGTAATCTATCATGATGCCGATTACTTTGTGACCAAACAGCGTACAGAAGCCTTTGAAAAAACAATCAAAGAAAAATATCCGAGCATCAAAATCGTTGAACGCGGTGGAATCATTGGCCCTAACGATGGGGAAAAAGTAGTATCAGGTATGCTTACCAAAAATCGTGACCTTGATGGAATATTCGTCGTTTGGGACGTTCCAGCTGAAGGTGCATTAGCAGCAGCCCGTACTGCAGGAAAGAAAGATTTTGTCATTACGACCATTGATTTAGGGACAAACGTAGCTTTAGACATTGCATCAAATGGTTTGATTAAAGGTCTCGGTGCCCAGCTGCCATATGACCAGGGGATTTCAGAAGCTATTTTAACAGGTTATTCTTTACTTGGTAAAGAAGCACCTGCTTATGTAGCCGTTCCTGCTTTAAATGTAACGAAAGAAAATGTATTAGATGCATGGAAACTTGTTTACCACCAAGAGGCACCTAAGTCCATTCAAGGGGCAGCTAAATAATAAAACACTATTATTATCTAAATCTATTATTGGGGGCTACTATGAAAAAACTTACTTCACTAATCGTTACGATACTCTTAATTAGCAGTTTGGCTCTTCTGGGGTGTGGAAAACAAAGTTCAACTACTTCAGGTCAGCAAAAAGAAGGTAAATTAGCATCAGCAGAAGTCACTTATCCTCTTACCATTAACCCTGAAATACCAAGCGATCAGAAAATTTTAAGTACAGGTCCAAATGGAGAAACAGCCACACCTGCAGCAACTTTGCAATTGTCTGAAGAGGATGTAAAGAAAATTAAAGAAGGTAAATTCAAAGCGGGTATTTCCATGCACTATGCAGGAAATGACTTCTCAACTGCCATCATCAATGGTGTAAAAGACACTTTTGAAAAAATGGGCATCAAAGTTGTGGCCGTTACGGATGCACAATTTAAGCCTGAAAAACAAATTTCAGATATCGAAACCATCATGGCTAAAAAGCCAGATATTATCGTAGCTTTGCCGGTTGATCCAGTTGCTACTGCTCCCGCTTTTAAAAAGGCTGCGGAAGCCGGTGTAAAGCTAGTCTTCATGGATAATGTACCAAAAGGCTTCAAAGCTGGAAAAGATTTTGTCAGCGTTGTTTCATCAGATAACTATGGAAACGGTATCTTTGCCGGTGAAATTATGGGTGAAAAACTAAAAGGAAAAGGAAAAATCGGTGTTATTTTCCACGATGTTAATTTCTTTGTAAATAACCAACGTAAAGAAGCATTTGAGAAAACCATTAAAGAAAAATATCCAAATATTAAAATTGTGGCGCATAGTGGAATTATCACTCCTAACGATGCTGAAAAAGTAGCTTCAGGTATGTTAACAAAATACAAAGATTTAGATGGGATTTTTGCGATTTGGGATGTACCAGCGGAAGGAACACTTGCTGCAGCTCGTACAGCAGGGAAAAATGATTTAGTTATCACTACAGTTGATTTAGGAACGAACGTAGCGCTTCAAATTGCTTCTGGAGGGAATGTAAAAGGTCTTGGAGCACAGTTACCATATGAAAACGGAGCTGCACAGGCTCTTGTTGCCGGATATTCATTACTTGGCCAACAATTAGATCCATACTATGTTGTTCCATCGATGAAAGTTACAAAGGAAAACGTCTTAAAGGTTTGGAAAATGGCTTATCGTCAAGATGCCCCAGAAGTTATTCAAAAGGCTGCAAAATAGTGATCGTTTAACCAGTCAGAAAAGAGATTACAAACTTCCTAGAAAAGAAGTTAAAGAGTGGCGGCTTTTACATGCGGCCACTCTTTAAAACCCATAGGAAGTGTACACAGACAACATAGTGATAAGGAGATGTTCAAATGATTAAGTACTCTTACAACACGCTAGTATATGCAGGAGAAGATATTGAAACTAGTATTGCTAGACTCGCTAAATATGGCTATAACGGTGTGGAATTTGTAGGCGAGCCAGAGCAACTGGATGCAGACCGCATTAAAGGTTTATTGGAAAAATATAATATTGAAGCTTCCACTATTTGTGCCATTTATAACGCTGAAAGAGATTTAGTTTCTAGTAAAGAAAATATTAGAAGAAATGCAGTCGAGTATTTAAAAAGCTGCGTTGATTTTGCCAGCAAAATCGGTGCAAAAGGAATCTCCCTGACTCCAACTGCTTGTATGAAAATTTATGGAGAAGCAGATTACGAAACAGAATTGAAATGGGCTGAGGAAGGAATACGAGAAGCTGGTATTTATGCTGGGGAACATGGGGTTCGTTTGACAGTAGAAGCATGGAACCGCTATGAAAACTACTTAATCAATCGATTAGACCAATCACTTGAGCTGGTCAATCGTGTGAATCTGCCAAGCGTAGGTGTGATGGGTGATACCTATCATATGAATATTGAAGAAGTCGATATTGCGGATACGATCAGAATGGTTGGAGACAAATTATATCACCTTCACATCGCCGATAGTAATCGAGCGGCACCAGGTCGCGGTCATATTGATTTTGAGCCAATCGCTCAGGCTTTACATGATATTAACTATAGCGGTTATTTAACAATGGAGCTACTACCTCCGTTTGCGGATCCTTTTAATGGCACTAGATGTGAAGAATTTTATGATCAATATACAGAAGAGTCAATCGTTTTTCTAAAAAAGTTATTTAAGGAGGAAAGATAAGATGGCACAAGATATACTAGTAAATAATCAAAATCCAGAAGCAGACTTTGATCAAAAAGTAATGAAAGCTGCTGTGTTGTACGGTAAAGGAGATTTAAGATTAGAAGACGTACCGATTCCTGAAATTGGGGGCACAGATGTACTGATAAAAGTGAAGTATACTGCAATCTGTGGTACTGACCCACATATTTATGAAGGTCGTTTTCCCGCAAAACTTCCATTAATCTTAGGTCATGAATTTTCTGGTGAAGTGGTAAAGGTTGGTTCTCAAGTTAGTTTTGTACAGCCAGGTGATCGCGTGACTGCAGATATCAATATTAGCTGTGGCACATGCTATTATTGCCGCCATGGCCAAAAATTACATTGTGAAAAAATTACTCAATTAGGGGTACATGTCAACGGAGCATTTGCAGAATACGTAAGAGTTCCTGAGAGCAATATTCATAAGTTACCTGAGTCTATGTCATGGATCCATGGAGCCTATATTGAGCCATTAGCATGTGCAATCAGCGGTCAGGATAAAGCCGATATTCAATACGGTGACACAGTTGCTATTATTGGCGGCGGCCCTATGGGTATCGCTCATGCCTTACTTGCACAACTAAAGGGTGCAAGTAAGGTAATCCTTTCAGAACTAAATCCTGCCAGAATTGAATCAGCCAAAAATATCAGTGTGGAATATGTCATCAATGCAGGTGAAGAGGATCCTGTTGAAGCTGTTAAAAGATTAACAGACGGACGTGGTGCTGACGTTGTTATCGAAGCAGTAGGATCTGCTTATACGTACGCGCAAACATTTAAATTGGTAAGAAAAGGCGGGAAAATCCTTGTTTATGGAGCCGCCCCTGCAGATGTTTCGATTCCTGTAAGTCCATTTGAAATTTATAGCCGGGAATTAACGATTGTTTCCTCCTATGCAGGAACATATGATACATTCTCTAAAGCTATTGATTTAATCGCAAGCAAACGTTTCGATCCAACTCCAATCCTTACGAATCATTTTGAATTTGCGGATGTTAAAGAAGGAATTGAAACAGCAGAGCATAATAAGGATATCCTTAAAACTGTAGTTAAAATCTCAGATTAATTTATAGGTAAGCAGGGTTCTCAACGGTTGGTTTGAGAACTCTGATTTTTTCATAATCTAAAGAGGTGAATTCAAATGTTCAAATATAGTACCACGCAATGGATATACGGAAATGAAAGTTTAGAAGATAGCTTAAAAAGGTTGAAAAAATATGGTTATCAAGGAGTCGAACTCGCTGGCGAGCCGTATACCATTGATATTGAAGAAACGAAAGAACTCTTAAAAAAGTATGAACTTGAATGCAGTTCTATTTGTGGAATTTTTACCCCTGAAAGGGATCTTTCCTCATCAAACGACGAAATTAGAAAACAGGCAGTCGAATATGTGAAAAGATCGGTTGATTTAGCGAAGACTTTAAATGCATCAACCCTAATTGTCGTTCCTACTTGTGTTGGTAAACTTAGCCCAGAAACGACGCTTGAGGAAGAATGGAATAATGCCATTCAAAGTGTGAAAGAGGCGGGGCTGTATGCAAAGGAACAAGGAATCACCATAACCATTGAAGCATTAAATCGTTATGAAACTTACTTAGTTAATAACCTCACCTTAGCCTTACGTTTTGTGGAGGAAGTGAATGTAGAAGGTGTAGGGATTATGGCGGATTTGTTCCACATGAGCATAGAAGAACGTGATATGACGGGATCGATAAAGAAAATATCACGTTATCTTGCACATGTACACATCGCTGATAACACAAGGGAGGCTGCTGGACTAGGACAAACGAATTTTGCACCAGTGATTTCCCTGCTTAAAGAACTTGGTTATAAGGGTTATATTACGATGGAGTTCCTACCTGCCGTGTCAAATCCTTATGTGGCTTCAGGCCTTCAAGGGGAAGCTAATGTTTTTGATGACTTCACAAAGCAATCTATTAAACATATGAAGGAAATTGTTGAAGCACTATCATAAAAGATATTAAGTATAAAAGGTGGAATTTATAGATGATTATTAATTCATGCGTACTTTAAAGTGGAACCTCAACAACGTCAAGTATTCCTGGATCAGGCTAACCTAGTAGCGGAACCATCTCCAGCAGAAGAAGGTAATATTAGCTATGAATATTTTGAAAATCCAAAACAGCCTAATACCTTTGTATTTGTGGAAAAGTGGAAGGAGCAAGCGGCGATTGGTGTTCACGAAGCGACCGCTCATTTTCAAAACTTCATTAATATTGTCCCTGGACTATTAAGTGAACCAATCCAAGTACAACTTTTCGATGCAAGCGAGATAAAAGGTGCCTAACTCTTAGTAGCTGTCCTTGTGTTATTAGTAATGAAAGAAAATGTATTAGATACATGGTAATTAAAATCACCAAAAATCTATTCAAGGTGCCGTAAAATAAACAATCAGCTGTAAAAATAAAGAGGCTCGATTCGGATGCCCCGAGCGATTGGGCAAGCAGTATCCATCGTTGGTGGACTTGTTTTGGGACAGGCCGCGGTGCAAGCTGGGATTGTGTCCTCAGCGATGGTGATTGTTGTATCGATTACAGGGATCGCTAGTTTTGCGACTCCAGCCTTCAATATCGCAATATCTGTCCGTTTGTTCCAATTTTTGATAATGTTTTTTGCGGTAACCTATGATTTTTATGGGATTGCCATCATTAATATCATGATTATCTCCCATTTGTACGGCTTGTGTTCTTTTGGCATCCTTTATATGGCTTCACTCGACCTAGATTGATGAATCAAGAAAATATGACAAGAATGGATACGGGGATCCATCCTGAACCTCCTGATCAAAAAAGGGGGACGAAAATGAAAAAGAAATGACTAATCCGGATCGTTCTGTTGTTCGAGATGTTGGCTCTATTATCAGGATGCTGGAATGAACGGGAGCTTAATGAGCTTGCGATTGTTATGGCAATGGGGGTTGATAAAATGGAAAAGACCAATAATTATCAAGTAGCTTTTCAGGTTGTTAATCCAGGAGCTATTGCATCGTGACAAACAGGTGGAAAGTCGCGCCTGTAACGGTCTTTACGGGGACTGGAAAGACCTTTGAAGAAGGCAGATTTATTATCAAATACATACCTGCCTATTTTTTGTGTTGTGATTCCTGGGATTCGCTTAGTTATGGATCTTATTCGGAAACAAATGAATCGATCTCGAACTAATATCACCGCTGATTAGTTGGATAGGTAAACCTTTTTTATGCCTTTCTTGTATACTTTCTTTTTTTTTAATAAATATAAATTGGTGGAAGGACAAAGGTCAGCAAAAAGGCAAACCCAATAAGATATTTGGGGTATGTCATCACAAGAAACAGTTTTTTTAAATTTTGCATAGCGATTGATAACTTAATTGCCATCATAAAATCTATTACAAAAGAAAAAGCAATACTTATTAAAATAATGATGAAAAAGAGTACGAAAATTTTCATGGTATTCCCGCTTTGAAAAGTTGTCTGTTGTAACGATAAATTGGATATAATTGAGGTTTATGTTTTTTTGAATTCCTATATAAAAAACGCCTCACCTCTAGTAAACTTTTCTAATCCATATTTTTTTATACAACATAGATGTTGATGTTACCCAAACCTATTTTAAAAGGCTTTTTTGCTATTAAATTTTCTAAGAATGAGACAGTTTGTGTACAATATCCATTTTTTCATTTATGTAAAGCTATTGTATTTATCTATGTAATCGATTACAATGAATGCAAACGAACATTGAAGGGGAAAGCAATACATGGTCAGAATCGCTGATGTTGCAAAAATGGCAAATGTTTCAACGGCCACAGTATCCAGAGTCATAAGTAATGCAGGGACTGTAAAAAAAGAAACAGCTGAAAAAGTTTTAGAAGCCATAAAAAAATTAAATTACCAGCCTAATATGCTGGCAAGACAATTGAGAAGATCTGAAACCAAAACAATTCTTGTGGTGGTTCCTGATATAACTAATACTTTCTTTTCTGCGGTGCTTCGCGGAATTGAATCCGTTGCGATCGAAAACGGATATCAAGTACTTCTAGGAGATGCGCGAAACGATGTCGAAAGCGAAACTAGTTTTTTAACAATATTAGGTCAGAAAAAAGCAGATGGGTTGATATTATTAACGGCAAGGACCAATCAAAAAATATTAGAAGATTTATCCGAGGATTACCCTGTAGTATTGGCGTGTGAATACTATGAGGGTTCTAAGCTGCCTACGGTCTCTATTGATAATGTTAGCAGTGCAAGAAAGGCAACTGAATATTTAATTAGCTTAAACCACAAGAGAATTGGACATATTTCTGGACCCTTGAATATTGTCGTTGGACGAGATCGATGTAGGGGGTTTCATCAAGCAATGGCGCAACACGGCCTGTCTGTGGATCCAAGTTTGGTACAGGAAGGCGAATTCTCTTTTGAAAGTGGATTTAATTTAATGATGAAATTTTTGTCACTAGAGAGTCCTCCTACAGCCCTTTTTGCCGGTAATGATGAAATGGCTATGGGTGCCATTAAAGCCGCTAAATCTAAAGGTTTAAGAGTTCCAGAAGATTTATCTGTTGTAGGCTTTGATGATATTCAATTTGCATCAATTTTTGAACCTGCTCTAACAACCGTGGCACAGCCAACGTTTGATATGGGTCAAAAAACGATGCGTTTACTGTTAAAATTAATTAAAGATGAAGAATTAGAGAAATACCAATTTATTCTTCCTGATACACTCATTGTCCGTGAATCATGCAAAGAACTTACCATAGAAGAGTAGTTTAGCCTATTCCTGTTAAAATTAAAATAATGATATAAAGGGAGTGAACTTAATAATGGTTCACTCCCTTTATATCATTATTAGGGGACCAGCGATTCTATTGGTTCCAGAACAGTTTTTATCATTCTGATTAAAAAAGAATCGAGGAAGTTTTAAAAAAATATTGAATTCTATAATGTAATCGATTACAATGAAGATGTCGAAAAAAAGATTAAAATATTTTAGTGATAATTGAAAAGGTATTTTATTCTAAAAGGTTATTTCTTAATTTAAAAGTATAAATGAATTCAAATTTTTTTCGACAAAAATGTAATCCATTACATTTATAAGAATTTGAAGGATAGTAAATTATTTATTTACTAGGACTAAACACATATTTTTTTACAACGCAGTGTAATCGATTACATCAAATGACTTCTACTCATTCTTGAGTGAATCGAAAAGTTCGATTGGAGGACGGAAAACAAATGGAAAAAATAAAAGTAGGAATCATCGGGACAGGTTTCATTGGCCCGACACATATTGAAGCAATCAGAAGAATTGGATTCGTGGAAGTCGTAGCATTAGCCGAGACGAATCAAGAACAAGCGGAAAGAAAGGCAGCTGATCTTGGAATTCCGAAAGCATACGGAGATTACCGTGAAATACTGCGTGACAGCGAAATTCAGGTAGTTCATAATTGTACCCCAAACCATGTGCACTTTGCGATCAATAAAGAAATTATTTTAGCAGGTAAACATGTGATCTCAGAGAAACCACTTGCGATGAATAGTGAAGAATCAACGGAATTGTTGACATTGGCTCAACAACAGGGTGTTGTACATGGTGTGAACTTTAATTACAGACAGCATGCGAGTGTGCAAAACCTTCGAGCTAAAATTGCTAACGGTGACCTTGGGAAAGTGAATTTGGTTCACGGAAGCTATTTGCAAGATTGGTTACTATATGAAACGGATTTTAACTGGCGTTTAGCACCGGAAGTCGGCGGAAAATCTCGCGCAGTATCAGATATCGGGTCTCATTGGTGTGACACCGTTCAATTTGTTACCGGTAAAAAGATTGTAGAAGTATTTGCTGATTTAGCAACGGTCATTCCAGTTAGAAAGAAAGCAATTGGAAGTGTGGCCACTTTCAGCACACAAAGTACTGAAGATGTAGAATATGAAGATATTTCAATCAATACAGAAGACTATGCATCCGTACTAGTTCGTTTTGAAGATGGATCAAGAGGAGTCTTCACTGTTTCACAAGTAAGTGCAGGCCGAAAAAATCGACTAAGCTTTGAGATTAATGGCAGCAAGAGTTCTGTATATTGGAACCAAGAAGAGCCTGAAAAATTATGGATGGGGCACAGGGATAAGCCGAATGAAATCCTGCTTGCCGATCCAGCACTCTTCTCACCGGAAGCAAAATCAGCCATCCATCATCCTGGCGGACATAATGAAGGCTGGCCGGACGCTTTGAAAAATATGATGTTCAATGTTTATACGTTTATTCGTGAAGGCAAAGATCCGCTCCAGGATAAACCGAATTTCGCCACATTTGAAGACGGTCATACTTCAATGGCGATTACGGATGCCATTCTGGAAAGTCATGAACAACAAAAATGGGTGAAGGTTCATGCGAATAAGGAGGCTTTAGTATGAAACTAGGTGTGTTTACAGTTCTATATCAAAATCTTCCTTTCGAAGCCATGTTAGATAAATTAGTCCAAATAGGAGTAGAGGCCGTTGAGTTAGGAACCGGTAACTATCCAGGGAATAGTCATTGTAATCCCGATGAATTGTTAGGGAATCCAGATAAAATCAAATCGTTCCGACGGGCGATTGAAAGCAGGGGACTAACCATCAGCGGACTAAGCTGTCATGGCAACCCTCTACATCCTAATGTCAAGCGTGCCAAAGAGGCGCATGATGTATGGAGAAAAACCGTTTTACTGGCTGAACAGTTAGAGCTACCAGTTATCAATGGTTTTGCTGGATGTCCAGGGGATCATCCGGGTGCCAAGTTCCCCAATTGGGTGACCTGCTCTTGGCCTCCTGAATATGTAGAAGTTTTAGAATGGCAATGGAATGAAATCGTTATTCCGTACTGGAAAGAAGAAGCGAAATTCGCTGAAATGCATGGGATTCATCAAATTGCTTTCGAAATGCATCCGGGGTTTGTTGTCTATAACCCGGAAACACTACTAAAATTAAGAGAACAAGTAGGAGTGAACATTGGAGCCAACTTCGATCCAAGCCATTTGGTATGGCAAGGAATCGACCCAGTCGAAGCTATTAAAAAATTAGGCAGGGAAAATGCAATCTTCCATTTCCATGCGAAAGATACGTATTTAGACCAGGCAAATATTAAGGTGAATGGTGTTCTTGATACCAAGCATTACAGTAAAGTGTTGGATCGCTCTTGGACGTTCCGCTCTGTTGGATATGGCCATAATGAAAAAATGTGGAAGGATATCATTAGTACACTTCGGGCTGTAGGATATGATTACGTTGTTTCCATTGAACATGAGGATATGCTTGCGTCTACCGATGAAGGTTTAATGAAAGCCATCACACTGTTAAAAGGAACATTGTTTAAAGAAAAAGTATCGGAAATGTGGTGGGCTTAGGTAGGAGTTAATCTTCCTCTTAATCCCCCAGCATTATAAAATAGAGGTGTTGAAAATGAAAGCGGTTTTAGGTCAAGGACGTACTCTTGGTGGTCTTCCGATGGGAGTGATTTGGGGATTTGTTGCAACATTAATTTTTATGGCTGGTGACGGTCTTGAACACGCATGGTTGTCTCCGTATCTTATCGAAAGGGGTCTGACCGTTCAACAATCTGCTACACTTTTTGCTGTTTATGGAGCGATATTGGCTATTGCCTCTTACTTTTCAGGTATACTCACTGAGATGTGGGGACCAAGGAAAGTCATGATTATCGGACTTGTAACTTGGTTACTTGGTCAGGTTCTATTCATTGAATATGGTTTAAAGCTAAATAATTACGCTATTATGTTACCAACTTATGGAATTCGCGGTTTGGGTTATCCGTTATTTTGCTATTCATTCTTAGTGTGGGTTACATATCGCAGTCCTGATCGCATATTGGCGACAGCTGTTGGATTGTTTTGGGCTGCTTGGAGTGGCGGGCTCTATGTTGTAGGAAGCTTTTTCCCTGCCTACATGCTTCCGAAAATCGGTTATAATGGGTTGTTGTGGAGTGCGGTGGCATGGGTATTGGTTGGTGGAATTATTGGCTGTATCGTAGTGAAAGATGATATGAGAAAAGAACAAAAAGGAAATCCGAAGGAAAAACTAAAAAGCTTATTGAGTGGATTTACCATTTGTATCGAACAACCGAAAGTGGCAATTGGCGGTGTGGTCCGAATTATCAATTCCACAGGTATCGGTTCACTGCCAATCTTTTTCCCTCTTTATTTGCATTCTGAATATGGGTTCACGACTGAACAGTTTTTGCAAATGTGGGGAACGATGTGGTTTGCGAATATCATCTTTAACCTGATCATTCCTTACATTAGTGATAAATGGTTAGGCTGGCGCAAAACGATTCAATGGCTTGGCAGCTTCGGCATGGGTGTCATGTTATTAGTTATGCTTTACACGCCGCAGGTTTTTGGCAGCAGTTTCTTAGCCTTGAATATTGTCGGTATTCTAATGGGGATTACTCTTTGTGGTTTCGTCCCACTTTCAGCTCTTGTAGCATCGCTAGCTCCTGAGAATAAAGGGTCTGCGATGGCGATAGTAAGTTTTGGTGCAGGGATGTCCTATTTTATAGCACCGGCAATTGTTGGAGCATTCATCGGACTTATTGGTGTTCATGGCGTTATGTGGATTTTCGCAGGCATGTATTTCCTTGGTGCTTATTTAATGAAGTTTATGAAGCTTCCGTCTGAAGAGAAACAGGATGAAAGAGATTTTTACAAGAGAAACATGCGAGTAAACACAAGCAGAGTTAAAAACGAAACATAACCAAGGAGGATGAAACGATGATTATTATCCATGCGAATATCAAGGTGAAAACGCGATTTCGCGAAATATTTCTAGAAGAGGCAAGACTTGTAGCGAAACCTTCTCAAGCAGAGTCTGGAAATATCAGTTACCATTACTATGAGGATCCGGAAGATGCGAATAGCTTTATCTTTGTAGAGAAATGGAAGGATGAACAAGCGATCGGGCGGCATGAGGAGACCCCTCATTTTAAAAGATTCATTAAGGCTGTTGAACCGATTGTCTCTGAACCGATCGATGCAGAATTATTTGAGTCTTCATTGAAAAATTAATTAGTTGGACAAAAATAAGGATTAACTCCACCGACCGAGTATCGGTTAGAGTTAATCCTTATTTGATAACTTTAAGCAACGATTTAAACATAGATTAGACTGTCTTACTACCTAGAAAGGAATGGATAAAACATGAATCTAGAATTAAAAAATAAAACTGTACTTGTGACCGGCGGTAGTAAAGGTATTGGGAAGGCTATTGCGATGGCATTCGTGGAGGAAGGAGCAAACGTTATTATTTGTGTACGTGGTGAAGAGGCTTTGAATGAAACATCCGCTGAGATTGAAAAAATGGGTGGAAGTGTGCTTGCTGTTCAAGCGGACTTAACGAAACAAGCTGATGTAGATTATCTTATTTCTACTGCTGTCGACTGGTATAAAACCATCGATATTCTTGTTAACAATGCGGGAATCGCTAGTGGATTTGATGACTTTGAATCATTGGATATAGACCAATGGCAACATCTATTTGATGTCAATCTTTTTGGAGCTGTACGTGTGACAAAAGCTGTGATTCCCTATATGAAAAACACAGGATTAGGCCGTATTATTAATATTTCATCTGAATCAGGTATTCAACCGGACGCGTTCATGCCTCATTATAATGCTTCCAAAGCTGCACTGATTAATTTTACAAAAAGCCTATCTAAGGCGTATGCTGCGGATGGAATCCTTGTCAATACGGTTTCTCCAGCGTTTATCATGACACCAATGCTGGCGAACTTGTTAAAAGATAACGCAGCGAAGCTGAATATAAGTTATGAGGAAGCAATTCAGGAATTTTTAAAGGAAAATCGTCCACATGTCGAAGTGAAACGGCCGGGGACGATCGAGGAAGTCGCTTCTGCTGTCGTTTATCTTGCATCTAATAAGGCTTCTTTTATTAATGGTGTAAACCTTCGAGTTGATGGTGGCTCTGTTGCGAGCCTCTAAGTTAACTTCCTTAGATATAGATTATCTTCATATTGAATCAATTAGGCGGATCTATTCATGGGGACAGTATAAGGAAAAGTTTTTCCTTTTGACCATATGATCAATCAGCCATAGATTTAGTGAACAATCTGTGACATTTTGTGACAATATAAATTTAGAGGTTGCATTTCAGATTGTAATCGATTACAATAATTCATGTAAGCGATACACAGTCTATAATTCTTGTTAGGTGATACTTTTACTAGAAATAAAGAGAAATGAATCATTTTTTTTAGAAACAAGCAATTCATCTGTAAGAAAAAATGTAATGGATTACATTTTGTTTGATTAATTAAGTATCGTAAATGATACTTAAACCACTGTTTTATCTGAAAGTTAGAAAAGATATTTTCGTTAAAATGTAATCGGTTACTATACTAGAGGTGAATTTGCTTCGGATTTTCTATGATGAATTATAGCACACTAAATCCAACACATATGGAGGTAATCATATGAAATTAGGTTATCAAACAAATACTTGGGGCGGCGTAGTTGGTCATCCAGCAGGTGTTACTTCAGTTAAGGATTCTTACTACCTTGCTTACGGATCAACCGAAGAGGCATTAAAGGATATTTCCGAAGCTGGCTTTGATGGCTTTGAAATCTTTGATGGCAACTTAATGGAATACAAAGATAAAAAAGATGAGTTTTTAAAATTGATGGACGAGTATTCTTTAACTTTGGTTGGTGTTTATACAGGCGGGAACTTTATTTTCCCTGATATTTTAGAAGAAGAATTAATAAAAATCGAAAGTGTAGCGGCATTCGCATCAGAAGTAGGTGCAGAGCATCTTGTGATCGGCGGCGGAGCAATACGTGCAAATGGAATTCTTGAAAGTGATTATACTGCTCTTGGTAATGCGCTTAATAAAGTTATGGAAATTGCTGAAAAATATAACATTGTTGCGAGTTATCACCCCCACTTAGGAACTAATGTACAGACTCCTAATCAACTAGATAAATTAATGCCATTAACAAGAATTAACCTTTGCCCAGACACTGCACATATCGAAGCTGGTGGAGGAGATCCTGTAGTAGTCATCAGAAAATATGTGGATCGTATCAAGTATATACATTTCAAGGATTATGCTAATGGAGATTTTTTACCACTAGGCGAAGGACATCAAAAATTTGATGGAATGGTTGAAGCTTTAGAAGAAGCAAACTATGATGGCTGGATTACAGTTGAGTTAGATAGCTATCCAGACCCAAAACAAGGGGCTAAAATCAGTCGTAGCTATTTAAATAAATTTGATAAAGTAAATCAAGCATAAAATTTTTATCAATTAGAATATAAAATTTTCTTAAAGTTAAGAAGATAACAATAGGAGGATATTAAGATGAAAAAATTAAACGTAGGTATGATAGGTGGAGGATTTATGGGTAAAGCGCATTCACTTGCATATGCAGGAATGCCAATGTTTTTCTGGCCAGCACCAGCAATTCCACATCGCCATACAGTAGTTGATGTTAACGAAGGACTGGCTAAAGATGCTGCAGCAAGATTAGGATTTGACAACTATGCTACGGATTGGAGAGAAGTTGTTAACAATCCAGAAATCGATGTGATTGATATTGTAACTCCAAATAATACTCACGCAGAGATTGCTATTGCAGCTGCAAAGGCTGGAAAGCATATAATCTGTGAAAAGCCTTTGGCATTAGGTGCTGAACAAGCGAAGGAAATGTTAGAAGCAGTAAAAGCGGCAGGTGTAAAACATGCGGTTGCTTTTAACTACAGGAGAACACCAGCAGTTTCGCTTGCGAAAAAATATATTGAAGAAGGAAGAATTGGTAAAGTACTTAGCTTCCGTGGAACTTACTTACAAGACTGGTCAGCTGATCCGAACTCTCCATTATCATGGCGATTCCAAAAGAAAATAGCTGGGTCAGGTGCTCTAGGCGATATTGGTACACATGTAGTTGATTATGCTCGTTACCTTGTTGGTGAAATCACAGATGTAAATGCAATCACAAAAACATGGATTCCTGAAAGACCTATACAAACTGGAGGCATCGACAAGTTAGGTACAGTAAAAGCTGGTGGCACAGATGTACCTAAAGTAACTGTAGATGTGGATGATGAATTTATTACGATGGTTAAGTTTGATAATGGTGCAATCGGAACGATTGAAGCGACACGTAATGCACATGGTCGTAATAATTTTCTAACTTTTGAAATTCATGGAGAAAAAGGTTCTCTATACTTTAACTATGAGCGCCGTGATGAGCTTCAAGTTTGCTTCGCTGATGATCCAAGTGATGCCAAAGGCTTTAGAACAGTTTACTCAGGACCTGCTACTCCTTATGGTGAAGCATTATGGCCTATTCCTGCTTTAGGTATTGGTTACGGCGAAACAAAGATAATTGAAACATATGACTTCTTTAAAGCGATTAGTGAAGGTACTGAGTTCTCACCTAACTTCAATGATGGTTATCAGATTGAATTAATTGCAGAGGCAATTCTTGAATCTGCTGAAAAAGGTCAATGGGTAAATCTTGAAAAAACAACTGCGTTTATAAAATAATGAGAAAGGCAGAAGGTCCCTACTTACTGGGATTTGAGCGAAAGATTTCTCGTACTTAAAAGGAGGCTTCTCATTCGAGGAGCCTCTTTACCTGTATTACGTCCTTCGGAAACATAATTATTATAAATTCAGATCGGAAAAGGAGGCTCAATAGCTCACTACAAACCTGGGATGTGAAAATTAGAAATTTTGTTCAATTTCCTTTTCCTTAAGATTGACAATGTAATGAAATTAAGTATTTTATTCTTTTCTATTCTTCGAAGAGAAGGTAGGGTTATATAATTTAAGAAATAACCATGTTATAACTTTTGCTATTAAAAGTACAGCTATATAACCGATAAATAAATGGAAATAGTTGATTTTACCGTACATTTTAAATAGATCAATACTTACCAACAGTGGCTTTAATATAAATGCAAATATTGCAGCAGTGATTATAGTGTATAAGTAATAATTTTTATGATTGTTTAATGTCCATTGGTATACAAGCATGAAGGCTACAGGTACCATGGAGGTGTCTAGTGAGATGCTTGGAAGTGCAGGGAAAACCTGATAAGGATAATGCCAATACCCACTATTAATACCGTATACATCAATAAATGTAAAAAATACATGAACGCTATATCCATAGAAACCAATTAGAAAGACTTTACTTTTGTCAATTTTGATATAAAGAATGGCCAAAGGGACTAAAAGGATAGCAACTAAAACCCAAAATTGCCACGTTAAAGGGTTGGAATATTCTATCCAATAATTAATCAAAGAGTCTGTATTCTCTTTTCTGCCGTATACAATCTTGTCAAAATCACGTAAACGATCCATTTATGTTCCTCCTAACTGTTTGACAATTATATACTTAGAATAACCAATTATATTTAGCTTATAAGCGATTGAATTTAAAATAATTATTTCCGTATCAATAGGTATCGTTCTAAATAAATAGAGTGGGATTAGCTTTAAGAAGTATAGCCAGTTTTAAAGTGAAATAAATGAAATAATCTCCTAAAGAGAGTTTTATGGTGTCAAAAATTTCAAAAAATTCAAGTTGTCTTTTCTTCAACCTTTATACTTGCTTTTGAAAGAAACTATCTTATAAACACAAATGCCCGAAATTGTAGTTCTTCAGGAGACTTCGAATCACTACACTAATTGAAAGGGGTTAATATTTTTGAGCAAGGCAATCAATACTGAGATAATTTTGGAAAGAATTTCTGATGCGTTTTATTCGCTAAGTAAAGATTTAAAATTTGAATATATAAATAATGTAGCTGAAAATCTCTTGCAAATTAAACGTGAAAATGTAATTGGACAAGAAATATATATAGTATTACCCCATAACGACATACAAAAAATTGTAAAGCGATTCAGACATGCTTGGTCAAAACAAACTAAAGTAGAATTTAAAGAGTATTTTAATAATAGATGGTATGAAATAAGGGCCTTTCCTTCTGCGGAAGGTCTGTCGGTATTTTTTAGAGATATTACGAGCAAAAAGCAAGAGTATGAAAAAATGAACTATCTAGCTAATTATGATGTTTTGACAGATCTCCCAAACCGATATTTTTTTAATAATTACTTAAAAGAAAAATTACAAGGTCTTAAGAACCCTATTGCAGTTATCTTCATATCTATTAACAAAATACAGAAAGTAAATAATACGTTTGGTTATGAATCTGGAGACCAGTTAATAAAACAAACTGCAGAACGTTTAAAGAGGATTGTAAATCGAACAGGCTTCATTGGACGTTATTCTGAAGATGAGTTTCTTATTACTTTAGAATATCAGGATCAAGAAGAGATATCGTCTATTATTAATCAAGTAAGAGAATCTGTTACAATCCCATTTTTAATTAATGGCTTTGAACTAAAGACTTCACTAAGTATAGGTATAAGTCGGTTTCCAATGGATGGAGATAGCGTTGAATTGCTTATGAAGCATGCTGCATTTGCAATGAATAAAGCAAAAAAAACGAGAGGAAGTAATTTTAACTTCTACTCCACTAATCAGGGGGAAGGGAATATTGATCCACTTAAGTTGGAGATAGAGCTTTATAAAGCAATAGAACAAGATCAATTTTTTCTCCAATATCAACCAAAAATAAATTTAACTACTGGGAGAATAACAGGAGTAGAAGCTTTAATTCGTTGGGAACATCCGGACTGGGGATTGATTCCACCTGGGACATTTATTCCAATAGCTGAAGAAACTGGATTAATAATTCCTATCGGTGAATGGGCTTTGAACGTTGCTTGTAAACAAAATAAGATATGGCAAGAAAGAGGATTTAAAACAGTTGTTTCTGTCAATTTATCAGCCATTCAATTTAATCAACCAAATCTAGTTGACACAATAGAAACAGTTCTTCAGGAGACGGGACTTGAACCTCAATATTTAGAAGTTGAAATTACTGAAAGCATGACAGCTGATATTGAGAATTCAATACTAATGTTACAGCGCCTCAAAAAGGTTGGTGTTCGTATAAGCATTGATGATTTTGGGACTGGATTTAGTTCGCTGAGCTATTTGAAAAATTTCCCTGTAGATATCTTAAAGATTGACCAATCATTCGTTCGGAATCTACATAACAATCCTAACGATGAAACAATTGTGAAAACTATCATTTCTTTGGCTCATAATTTGAATTTGAAGGTAGTTGCGGAAGGAATAGAAACAAATGCACAACTTGTTTTTCTGCAGAATCATTTATGCGACGAAGGGCAAGGATACTTTTTAAGTAAGCCGTTAATAGCTAATGATTTAGAACATAAACGCATAGAAATTGAACAAATTGTTGAGGCAAATGGAATACCTGGGAATCTAAACGAAAAGATCTGGATGAAAGAGTTATTAGAAAAAGCCAAGAGAGAGTTACATGATACTGTTCGATTACAACAAGGTATGATGTTCAAGTTTAAAAAAATTAATGATCGATTCATTCATACATTATGTGATGGGGAATTACTGTATCAATTTGGAATTATTCCTTCTCAAGTTATTGGTAAAAGTTTAGAGGAATTCCTACCTCACGAAAATGCTATCAAAAAAACTTCCTTCTACAATAGGTCATGGGAAGGTGAAGAATTTGTTACTTATGAGGACGAACTATGTGGGATTTATTATTTAGCTACTTTACGCCCAATAAAAAAGGGGGGAGAAGTAGTTGAAGTTATTGGTTCCTGTATTGATATAACTGAACGTAAAAATGTAGAAAAAGCTTTGAAGGAAAGTGAGTTTAAGTACCGTCTTATCGCTGAAAATATGACGGACATAATAATGCTATTAGACATCAATGGTAATATATTATATTCCTCGCCATCCTTAGCAAATTTAACAGGTTACCCTTTGAAAACATTTTTAGGTGAGTGCTCATTTGATTTAATAAATCCTAAAGACAAACAAAATGTAATTAATGGATTTAATGAAATAATAGAAACTAAAAAACCAGCAAAAATGGAAGCTCATTTTTTGACAGCCAGTGGGAATTCTATATTATTTGAAGGTGTTGGTACTCCGGTACTAGGGAAGCATGGAGCACCAGAACACTTTATTTTGGTTGGAAGAGATATTTCCGAAAAAGTATAACAGAGAAATTGCTGTTTACCATTTAAATCTTATGGAACAAGCAGGATTTATAAAAAATTAGATAGTATATGGTGATAATAGTCCAATGTGGATATATAGCAGTTTAACCTGGAATGGTCATGATTTCTTAGATTCTATTAAAAACGACTCCATTTGGAACAAAGTAAAAGATGGAATAAAGACCAAAGGATTAGAGTTAGGGCAACTTTCCTTTGGTATAATAAAGGATTTTGCTAAGATCGAACTCAAAAAAAGATTAGGCATAGAATGATTCGGACATCCGTTAGGATGTTTTTTTATTGTAGTTATATAGGTATATAAGAATCACTATTAGTTAAAGATTATAATAGTTCACCATAATAGAACAAGAGAAAGGAGTTTAAATAATGCAGGTTTTAAAGGACTATTGAAAGAGCAATCTAAAAGATGAGTCGATGAGAAGGATAATGAACGAATATTTGTTGGGTTTAAAACTGGAAAATAAAGCTGAACGAACAATAAGAACCTATCGTTGGTTTTTAGAACGCTTCTTTAGTATCTGTACAGTTCCTTTATCTTTGCTAACAGCAGATGAAGTAAGAGAGTATTTAAATCATTTTACCAAAGGAAAAAAAGAGAGGACAGTTGATGCGTATCTTTCAGCCCTATCTTCGTTTTTACAATTTTGCCTTGCAGAAGAGTACATAGAAAAAATTGTTATAAAAAAAAGATGGAGACCCAAAATACCGCAATCTTTGCCAAAGTATTTAAATGAATTAGAGTTTGTTAGGGTCAAAATTGCTGCAGAGAATATGAATCTACGTGACCGATCACTAATTTTATTTTTATTGTCTTCAGGTTGCAGGAGTTCAGAAGTGTCTAATCTTGCGATTCGAGATGTTAACTTAGAAAATAGATGTGCGGATGTATTAGGAAAAGGAAATAGGGAGCGGAAAGTACACTTTTCAGAGGAGTGTGCCGTCATATTGAGTGAGTATTTAAAAACGTGAAATGCTGACGGTATAGATCCTTTATTTTTAAATAACTCAGGTCAACGACTCAAATCCAATGCTATCTATTATATTACGAGAAAAATTGGTGAAAAGGCTGATATACCGAAGTCTTTACATCCACATTGTTGTAGACATACATTTGCTACTAACATGTTGGCTAGGGGAGCATCTCTTGAATTAATTGCTGATGAACTAGGTCATGTAAATTTAAATACAACTCGAATCTATGCACGAATTTTAAAAGAAGATTTAGTTACAGCCTATCAAAATAAAATGGGGTAGAAAATGTTGAAAGCAAATATACTTGATACTTTTTTCAATGATCATCAATCTAGATTTAGTGAGGAAACTATTCGAAGTTATAGACTTTCTCTTAATCAATTTTTTTCGTTTTGTGGGGTACAATATGATGAAGTCAAAGTCAAAGATATAAGAGCATGGCTTGCATCCATGGAGGAACGAGATCTAAAAAAGGTACGATTCATATTAAACTATCAGGTGTAAAGTCATTTTATCAATATTGTATGGAAGAGAACCTTCTAAAAAAGAGTCCAATTCAAACAATAAAAACCCCTAAAAAAGAGGATGTCCTTCCGTATTACTTAAACAGGCGTCAAATAGCACAACTTCAAGAATTAACTAAAAATGATTATCAATTCCGCCCAATAATAGAAACGTTATACTCCACAGGAGTAAGGGTCAGTGAGCTATTACAAATTCAACTAGAAGGTATTAGATGGGAAACTAGGCAAATATGGATACGAGAAGGGAAAGGAAATAAAGAGCGTTTTGTCTTATTTACACATGATTGCGCAGAACGGTTAAAGAAGTATTTCGATATGCGAGAAACGTACAGTTTGTTTTTATTTTCCAATCGAAGAGGGGAACCTCTACACCGAGAATTTATACAAAAAAACTTCCGTAGCTTCTCTAGATCACTTGGTTATAAAGTAACACCACATACTTTACATCATACATTTGCTGCCCACTTAGCAGAAAAAAATATGCCTCAGAGTTACATCCAGGAATTACTTGGTCATGTTGATATTAATAGTACTCGTATTTATACGCGTCTGATGGAATATGCAAGAAAAAATAAATATGATATATATCAATAGAGGGATGAATAAATGGATAATTATTGGGAGTTGACTAAGGAATTACCCAATAAAATTAATCAGGAAATAGTCAGTGGATTTTTATTTAGTTTAAAAGTAGCAAAAAGAAGCAAAGGAACGATTATTGCATACCGAAGATTTTTAGAAATATTTTTTGGAGAAATGAAGCAGCCATGTACAACTATAACCTCTGATGAAGTATTAGGTTGGTTTAAAAAAGAGGATGTCCATTCAAGTGAAGCATATTTCAAGCTCCGTTTAAGTATTATTTCATCCTTTTACAAGTTTTGTATTCAAGAAGAGCATGTGAACATTAATCCAATAAAAAGCAGATGGTTTCCGCGACTTCCTCAATCACTACCAAAGTATTTAGAAAAAGAAGATATTGCTAAAATTAGACACTATAGTGAAATTACGTCACTTCGTAATCAGGTGTTAGTTGAATTTATGCTTACCACAGGTTGTAGAGTAGGAGAAGTAAGTGAGCTAAATGTAGAAGATATCAACATCGAGAAACGTACTGCATGTGTTGTCGGTAAAGGCAAAAAGCTTCGCTATGTACATTTTACTGAAAGTTGTGCATTTTTGTTAGAAAAGTATATTTCTTTGAATCATACTTCGCAAAAAGCCCTTTTTTTAACCTATACAGGAAGACGGTTAAGTAAAAGAACTATACAACAAATCATTAAAGATATAGGCGAGGGTGCTGAAGTAAGAACCAATTTGTACCCACACCGCCTACGTCATACTTTTGCCACAGAATTATTGACGAAAGGTGCTGATTTATCATTTATTGGGGATGAATTAGGACATAGTGATGTTGGGACTACACAAATCTATGCTAGGCTTCCAAAGAGGGAAATAATATCCCTCTACCGTAAATTTATGGGATAAGAGAGGGTTTAAATGATTACTTCTGAAAAATGTTTGCAACAATTTAAAGAAGATATAGTTTTAGATTAACAGATGGTACATTACTTCGGTATATCATTGCAATGGAACAATTAATTGATTTTTGTAACAAGTCAATATATGAAATTGATTCAAAAGACATAAGAAGATGGATGTCTTCCTTAGATAACAAAGCATATAAAGCTGTTACTGTAAAAACAAAGTTAGCTGGTATTAAATTGTTTTTTAAGTACTGCGTGGAAGACGGTTTTCTTATAAAAAATCCTGCAATCAATATTCCTTTTCCAAAGGTAGAAGATAAATCACCAATTTATTTGCAAAAAGGGGATTTGTTGCAATTGAGGCAATTGGTAAAGGGTAAATTAGAGGAAAGAGCAGTTATTGAAGTACTATATGCTAGTGGCGTGCGTATTAAGGAATTGACTGAAATAAAAAGGGAAGATATTAATTGGCCGGAGCGCATGATTATTATTCCAAATGGGAAACATAAAAAAGAACGTATCGTATTATTCACACAAGAGTGTGCAGAGCATCTAAAATCTTACTTAAATGAACGTGATGATGAATTACCATTTGTTTTTGTTAATACTTCCAAGACAGGTTCAATGTGCACACGTACCATCCAAAAAAAATTTAAATATTTCCAACAAGCTTAATATTCATTTGACTCCACACACCTTACGACATACATTTGCTGCACATCTAGCAATGAAAGGAATGCCCTTAGAATGTATACAAGTTCTATTAGGGTATAATGGTCCACATCAAACACAGTTATATGCACGCTTATATCATGAAGCAAGAAAAGCCATATATGATCAACTGATGTGAGAATGAAAGTTTGCGCCAAATATAGATAAACGCTTAATAATCTTCAAAATAAAAATGTCTAAACCCTTGGTATATATGGGATTAGACGTTTTTTTATTATAACATATTTTCAATCTAAGAAGGATTAACGCTTGTTTTAGGAATAAACGCACATTTTCTGCGTGAAACTAAGTATTTAAGAGATTAAGGGATGTTTTTTGAGGAGCATTCCTGTAATAAATGAAAAGAATATCTTATGGGAGAAACGTGGGAGTTTAGTTGTATAACAGTTGCATAAATCAGTGTAAAATACTTCTTTAATGCAGGAAGTATGAATTTTTTGTTGAATGATTTAAATTAGATTATTTTGGGATTTAAGGAGAGACAAAAAATGGGTGAGCAATTATTAAGGATAGGCACAACATATTTACCAGTGACTAATGTAGATATTTCTTCTGATTGGTATGTAAATAAACTAGGAGCAGAGTTATGCTTCAAAGATCAAGACAAAGCAATTCTTAACTTTGCTAATCAAAGTATTTTTCTTGTTAAATCAAATGAAAATCAAAGTTCTAATTTCTATGATATTTATGGTAATGAGCGTTTTTCGATAACATTTGAAGTTAATGGATTAAAAGCGTTAGAAGTGATACATAAAGAACTTCAGCAAAGTGAAATTAGAGTTGGGTATATTGAGGACAGAGGGCATTCGGGAAGAAATTTTGTATTTTATGATTTGGATGGTAATAAATTTGATGTGTGGAGCGAACTTAGTCCAAGTTTCAGAGAAAAATATTTGATTTCCAATGGTTAAATAAAATTTGGAGGCGATGCTTTTAATAAACCATTGCCCATTCAGTCTTCCATAACGAGGAAGATTGTTAGTTGAAGATTCAATTTAGATCAGCATTTTTTCCTTTCAATTAACATGGCAGCATTCCAGGAATAGAAAAAAGTAAAAAAGAAAAGTAGAGAAATTGGTACTAGGAGATAAATGGAAGTTGCTGAAAGATAAAATTAAATTATTTTATTCGAAAGGAGATTTAGGATGAAAGAACGGCATATGAACCTTTTCAAACAGTTACAAACATACAGAGAAGATGTTTTAGATAGTTTAAACGGTATAAGTGCAGATGCAGCTGAGATAGTCCCAAAAAATTTTAATAATAATATTAGATGGAATATGGGACATATCTATTTGGATCAATACTTATGGATTGAGACTTTAACGAAAGAGAAAACAGAGGCTCCAGTAATTTATAATAATTGGTTTGGTTATGGGACAACACCAGATCACTTTACACCTGAAACTCCTTCTTATATAGAACTAAAAAAATTGCTGGAATTACAACCTAGCAAATTGAAGGAAAACTATGGGTACAGATTAGAAGAAATATTTCCACCCACTGAAATGGGAATGCGAACTATTGAACAAGTGTTGATTCGAACCATCTTTCACGAAGGGATACATTTACAAGCCATCAATAATATTAAAAAGTGGTTAATATAAATTTTCTAAGCAATTGTTTTAGCATCCTTATTTATGATTGAATTTCTTATTTTAAGTTACAATCAATTAAACCTTGTATCTATTCTTTAATTTTTAGAATTTACTCTATAATTGTTTGTTATAGATAAATATATATATAACAATGAGAGCGACGTTTCTATAAGTGAGTCACAAACTGCAGGTTAGTTCAATAAGGATAAGTGAATTTTAAACTTTATTAACTTATTCAGGACTAAATTGATTGCTAATGTTTATACGAAAAAATCGGCGTAATCCAGCACAGTTTCCTTATTTTCCATAACTTAAATAATACAGCTGTATTATGAAGAAGGAGTATCGCGGTTTATCTTGAATAAATATAAATGGGTAGATAAAACCATAAAATAAGGAGGTTTGCATGGAGATTTTCCTTTGGATAATGATTGTATTTGTGTTAATATATGAGCCAATTTACGGATATTATGATTTTCAGAAATTCAAGGTAAATGTCACAACAAATCCACATGCCAGAGAGAAGTATTATATTAATTCTATTGTAGGCTTGTGGGCTCCTACTCTCTATATCATCCTCTTAGTCCTTTTCACAGAACTTACCTTTAATCAAATAGGGTTTACCTTACCTTACATTAACACAAATGTATTTGGCCCTATCATTACCTACACCGTATTTGCCTTAACTGGCATTTATATTCTTGCTATCCTATATTATATGATAGGATACCACGTCAGTATTAATATTCGTAAAAAACTCATCGAAGCAAAAAACAGAGAAAAAGAAAAATCAGAGTACCTCGCAATGCCTGTAAGTAAAAGAGAAAAGAAGTTATGGAATTACGTTTCTATTACGGCAGGACTTACGGAGGAAATAATATACAGAGGCTTTTTAATCTTTGCTTTTTCTTATTTTTTCCCAAACCTGTCCGTTTGGTTTGTTGTCATCTTTGCGTCCCTTTTGTTCGGACTTGCTCATACGTATCAGGGGCTATTATCAGGCGTATTGCGGACAGCGATAGTTGGCTTGATTTTCTCCGTTTTATTTATGGGACTTAATTCAATTATCCCCCTTGTTCTTCTTCATTTCTTAATAGATTATATGGCAAAGCTTGGGGAGGATGAAAATTCTATTCAGGATTCTCGAATTACAAAAATCCCATAACTAAGTATGGGGTTATTTTTATAGAAGACTTAATTCTCTCAAAATCTGATCTTTCGTAAGGATAGTCGCAAATTCCTGATTGTGAATGGACTCTGCATCATAAATATTTACCTAAATGCTCAGTGGTTTCAAACGCACCTGTAGCATCCTACCTATCTGTATCAAGAAGGATAATCCAAATTTACCTAGAATAGGTATATAGATTGAAGATTTCGAAGAAATGAAAATATTATTAAAGGAAGTATCAAATGAATAACAGGGTTAAAGAATTTTGGAATGAATTTTGTGAAGAAACTCAAAAAGAGGGAATTCAATATAGAGATGCTTTCCAATTTGGAGCTTCTGCTGATTGGTTAGCAGACTTAGTAGTTACTGGAAAGAAGAAAGCAACAACTTCTGGTCTCGTGTTTTATGAAATGGAAAAGGAAGCACCCCCTATGGTTGGTGAGTATTATATTGTTTTAAATGGTAAGGAAAATCCAGTTGCGGTTATAGAAATTGAATCTGTGCAAGTTGTTCCAATGAATGAGGTCACCGAGGAATTTGCTTTAGCTGAGGGTGAGGGTGATTACCGATTCTGGTGGAATGCACACGAGAAGTTCTTTACTGAATTGTTAAAAGAGTATGATATAGCATTTTCACCAAATATGTTAGTTGTGTGTGAAAGGTTTAAAAAAGTATATCCAAAATAAGCAAATAAATGCTAAAGAATAATAAATGGCATTTTATTTAGCAGTTGTTCCCTGTTCCGAAAAACAAGTTGTATATAAAAGCTTATTTTATTATTTAAGGTGTAACATACCTTTAAAAAATTCTCCATGAAATAACCAAGATTGTGAATTGTATTACTTAATCAGGGGCATTAATCCAAGAGGAATAATGCCCCTGATTGGTTATGGTACTAATGGAGTAGCATTCCTGTAATAAATGAAAAACTAGCTTATGAAGAAACGGGGCAGCTGTAATGATATTTGGTTTTATTTAATTTAAATTCACTTTATTTGTTAAATATACCTAAGTAGGTTTGACATAATCACTTTGTTATTAAAATATAGCCTGCTTAATCAGTGTGTGCCACCGCCTTAACTTCAATTAATTGCTCTGGGAACGCTAGGTAAGTTACGCCGATGAGGCTGCCGGATGGTCTGTGTTGTTCTAGGTATTCCTTGAACAGACTGATGACTGACTCGGAATGCTCTTGTGGTCTTGTTAGAAAGACTTCCACATAAGCGAGGTTGGACTTAGTGACACCAAATTCCTCCAATACTCGGTCGAGGTTCTCAAATGTTTGTCGAGTCTGAGCTTCAATATTCTCCTTGCCAACAAACATACCATCCTTATCGTGCGAAAATTGACCTGAAATGTAGATAGTACCGTTGACGCTGTATCCTTGGGTAATGCCGTGATCCCATAGGTCGTGATTGTAGGTTTTAACATTAGTCATTTTTTTCTCTCCTTTATTTCAAAGTAAGGTAAGTATAAAATGAATACAAAGAAATAAATAGTACGCACTATTTAGATAGCTACTACCAGAAAGGATAGTGTCAAATATGAGTATGGCTGATTTTAAAGAAAAGGGTAATATCCAAGAGACACCTTTCGGATATACATTGTCAGTTGTAGGAGGGAAATGGAAAATGCTGATTCTCTATCTCCTTTCGGAAAATCAACCCGTTCGCTTTAATGAGATGAAAAGAAGGTTAGGAACTATAACCTTTAAAACATTGAGTACACAACTTAAAGATTTGGAAGCAGATGGGATGGTTAGACGAAAAGAATATCCTCAAATCCCTCCTAAAGTGGAATACAGTCTCACACATAAAGGAGAAACGCTATTACCTGTTTTAGAACAATTATGTGAATGGGGAGAAAAAAACCGCAATAATTAACTTCTTGTTGTATAGAAAATGGGAACTCATATGAAAACAGAGTGAGACTATTTCAGTATTTTACAATAGAGAACAGAAAACAGAAAACAGTTACCTAATTGTGAAGTGCACCCCAATTGTTAGATGAAGGTCTAACAATTGGAGATTCACTTCCATTGTAAAATTAGTGCATACCTAATTGCTATTTTCATAAGATATTAATTATTCAAGGAAATTCAATAGCTCCATTGGTATATACTCAATCTTAACACTAGGATTCATTAACACTTATACCAGAATTAGTAAGTTGTAATTTTAGATATAAGGGAAGGTTTGCTGCAGAAGTAAAACAGAAAAGTCTTGTTGATGATGGTAGTTTTGTTATGATTTTAAGATTGATGATAGTATTAAGCTTGATAATCCTAATTTAAGAAAAATGAGAATGGTGCTGATTCTAATATCTATTAGGAGTGCAATTTAGGCAATTTCTTGAAGGTAGAGAAGAAGCTTTACAATTAGCAATTGATTGGTCCAGCAAAGTGTTAGAGGACTACAGTGATATTTCGGTTAAACTAGAAAAAGAGAAATTAGCGAATTTATAATTTGCTCAGTCAAAATGGATTGGGAGGAAATCAAATATAAAACCCTTATCTTAATAAGGTGAGTGTTCTTTCTTTTTCCGTTTTAGTGTTCGATACACATATTTTGCAAAACTTCTGCTCTAGTCAACTGAAAAGTCATTAGACTTTTCTTATAGCATTGAGATGTTTTAATGAGTATTCCATTTATGTAAAGAGTATAGAGAAGAGGGTTAACAGTGAAAACTAGAGAGGGAGCTATCAGGTACTGCTTGTGTATGGGTGATACATACGAGGATTATCCATTTCGCGATAAGAATTGGACATTAATGCGACATATAGATAATAAAAGAGTGTTTGCGTGGATCTTTGAAAAGGATGATAATATTTGGATTAATGTGAAATGTCAACCCGGTTTTTTGGAATATTATCGTCAGATTTACCATTCGGTAGTTCCGGCATTTCATCTTAATAAAGACCATTGGAATTCTATAATTCTTGACGGGACTGTTCCTCAGGAAGATATTTATGAAATGATAAAGCAAAGCTATATGTTAACTAAAAGTAAGAGTGAAATTAATCAAAAAAAGGGAAGGCATTGATTCATTACTAGAGATAATCATGCCTTTTTCTGTAGTACTCAATATGATTCTCATACAATTCTAGTTACCGATTCTTGTCCTAAGGAATAAGCAGTATGCAAATAGGTGAGTATTCTAGAGATTCGTATCAATCTACTTTATTTCTGTTTAGGTCAAATTAAATTATACTATAGGAAAAATTTATATAATACTTGTATTTTGGTGTATATTGGATATATTAATGAACTATAATTTGGAGGCTTTTCTGTTTTTAGTTTCTAAGTCCATGGATATACTTATTGAAAGCCTAAGTAATCATACTGAAACTAGTAAAATGGTTAAAGGAGACATCCAAGAAAACTATTAATCAAAAAGGTATGCCATAAAATGAGTGTTATTTGATAGATACAGTTGTTAAGTTGTAACTGTTTTTTTCTATTGTATTGGTATTAATCATTATGTAGCTCTACTTATATAACAATCGGTGCAGTTTATGTACGTCAGGGTGTTAATGTTATTGAAGCATAAAATAAATTTATATAATTAAACATTATGGTGGTAATGAAGATTTAAATGTATAAGTTAAATTAAGTGCAAAAAAGGTCACCATCTGTCTCAACTAAATGTTGTTATCCTCTGCATGTATTTCATCAGTATTTCTCTTGTGATGTTTTTCCAAAAGGTAGCGAAAGATTTATACTCTTTCTTCTGCCTGCCAACTAGTTAAAACTAACCGCATAATTTAAAAAGGATTGAAGATATTCTATTATACTTCCACTACTTTTGTATAAACAGTTCCATTGCTTCACAAAGGTGAAGCCCTAAGATTCCTTTATGATGGGGAATTTCAGGGCTTCTTTTATTTTTATGATAATACTTTAAGGAACCTCAATATAACTCATATTCAGTATGGGTGTATTTTATTGATCAAAACCAGGTCAGAAATAATTCTGTTTGAACACTGAATTAGGAACATAAGCTACCCTGGACAAATTAAACGGATTTTTTATACACATCTGCAAAAACTTTTGCGAAGTCTCTAATCTTGACTTTACCGAGGTAGTAATCACTAGCATGGAGACTGGCATATAATTCGTCGTATTTCTCAGTAGCCCGGTTCATTTGGGCAAAACCGTTAGCGGTATTTTCATGAAACCCAATCTTTTTCATCTGGTCAGTGAGTGCTTCTATGGGGATTTGTTGGTATTTGGCTTCAATACCATTATCTTCAAGAGCTTTAAGCCAATCACTACCTGTTGCCCAATCGCTAACTACAAATTTTGTGCTTTTACCCGCTGGAGTACGGGAAATCAGAGCATAAACTACTTCAGCAATATCAACAGGGCTAACCCAGCCTTGTGGAATGTCAACTGAAATTGGGCTGAAGATGGTCTCCTGGGTTTTGAGACTTTGCATGTCGGCAAAAAGGTTGCTGTAAAATCCAACAGGGCGTATATGGGCAATGTTAACCCCCTCAAGCGAATTTAACGCGTCTTCGGCAAAATGATAGCTGTAGAGAATACCGGCATTAGGATTGTCTGCTCCTATTGAACTGAGGTTGACAACATTTATTACTTTAGAATTCTGTATAGCGATTCTATAAATTTCAGAAAGTTCAATGGAGGTCTGCCACATATCGATGCCAGAAGTGTAATTGATACCCGAAATCATAAGGTAAACTACGTCGCTACCTTTGAAAGTCTGAGTGAGGAATTCTACGTCGCGATTTGAGCCAACGGCTGCTTTAGCACCTAGTGCTTCGATGTCATCGATACGATCCTTTGAGCTTGTGATGACGGTGACATCGTGGCCGTCTGAGATTAGTCTTGGGAGATAGTTGCGATTGATATTGCCGAGTGAGCCGAGAACTGCAATTTTCATTGTTTTTTTCTCCTTTTTTGGTTGATTTCGAGAAAAGGGTATCGCTTGAGAAAGCTATACCTTATTCGATTGTATATTCATTACAAGTGAGATTATACAATGGTTAATTAAATAAGTAAACTAAATTTGTTAAAATAGTAAAGTTATTTAATTTTGTTAATGCAGTTCATCTATACAGTTATTTGTTATAATATTATTTTAAGAGCTTAAAGGAGGCTTCAACTGTGAGAAAACCTGTGAGCGTAGATCAATATCTTAACAAAATAAAACCTGTAATTAGAAAAACTAGGTTTAGCCAAATGAAAATTGATGATATCGCAAAAAATATGGATATTAGTAAAGTGACACTTTACAAGCACTTCTCATCCAAAGATGAAATCATCGAACAGGTTGTAGAGTATTATATTCAGTATTTGCATCATGCTGATACCGTTGCAAATGATGATTCAATTTCTTATATTGAGCGATTTCAAAAAATCTTTTCAGAATCGTTAATAAGTGTTATTTATTTATCGGATTTGTTCCTGCAAGATCTCAAGGAATATTACCCACAGCTTTTTGAGAATATTTTTGTTGCCCAACAAAATAGGATTAAAAATCTACAATCTTTTTTTCAATCAGGTATGGATGAAAATATTTTCAACAGAATACACATTGCGCTGTCTTTAGTGCAAGACGATGCTTCGCTACGGCGCATTATGGAACCGACATTTAGTATTCAGTGGTATGATCTTACCTTGAAACAAGCTGTGATGGAATATTATAAAATGAAACAATATCAAGTCATTAGACCGGATTATTTAGATACTGTTGACGATTCCGGTATTGAAAAAGAAATCATTCGTATACTACAAACCATTTCATGAACACCATCATCTCGTGATCGGAGTAATCATTTTAATGTTTGTAGTATATACGCTAGAAAAGCCATCCATTTAGATGACCTTTAAATTTGCAACTAAAACAACGCTGTAAACCTAAAACTAGTAATAATTATTTATCTATATCACTTATTTATTATTTTGATGCTGGACTGGAGAGCGATAAAGTTGTGAAAATTGCACTTAGAGGTGTGTTAATCCTTAAATTGGATACTTATGCATTAAGGAGCAGCATTTCTGTAATAATTTGAACAAAAGGGAAGAAGTTTGTGAAGAAGTTACGTAACCTTTAGGGGGCTTTAGCTTATCAGTGCATTCTAAAAAATTCTGAGGTGGTATAACATGAAGCAACATAATATCTGTATTATTCCTTATAACACCAAATACGCAGAACAAACAGTGAAAATGTGGCGAGTTAGTAAGGAAAAGGCTATTGGTCAGAAAGAAATCCATGACTTTGAAAATCACGTCTATTTTTTAAATCACATATTACCTGAACAATTTCAAATAGATTTAGCATTAATTGATGAAGATGTTGTTGGAATGATTGCCTATAACGATAGGGAAATAAGCCAACTATATATACATTTAGAGTATCAGGGTATCGGTATAGGTCGGACATTACTTGATAAAGCGAAAGCACAATCAAGTGGGAAACTAACATTGTACACATTCGAAGTAAATGAAAAAGCACAAAGGTTTTATGAAAAACAAGGGTTTGAAATCATAAATAGAGGACATGAAAATGAAGAAAATTTACCAGATATTCAATATGAATGGAAACCCAAGTAAATGATGTTATTTGGGCTTTTAGTGGTAAAGAGGTAGAACTATAAAAATCTTGGGGTAAATAGGTAACTCTTTTTGTTATTGAACTAACGGGGGCTTGATTGGAATAAGAGGACCATGCCATATAGCCAAAAAGAATCGACAATACCCATTGAGTTTTTATTATCATATAATCCAAGTGCTACATGAAAATGTAAAGTTATCATCCCTATCTCAAAATTCACTATATGATGTATCTGGGCAGCAGGAAATGATTATAGTAACAATTGGAGAAAGTAAAAATGCCTAAAAGAGGATAGAAGTTAAATTTTTACATTTTTCATGTTATTCTACAAGAGAATAAGTAGATTTGGACTCACAAGACTTATAGGATCATAAATTAGACACCATATAAGAATGAATAATCAATGACTAGATTTCATCCCATTTAGAGGAAAAGCCTTCTATGTTTATTAGAAGGCTTTAATTACTAAAAAATAATTATTGAAGTCTCAAAATAGGTTTAATTGCCTCACCATTTTTGATGCTTCAAATGCTTCATTAATTTGATTGAACTCATAAAATTTGACTAATTTATCAAATGGAAATTGGCCATTTTTATAGTAAGCAACTAATTGTGGAATAAATACATTTGGGACTGAGTCGCCTTCAATTACACCCATCATTTTTTACTTTCAGCAATTATATCATTATGCACATCGATATTCATTTCTGGTGTAACACCGACTATTGCAGCTTTACCGAGTGGGCGTAAGTAAGCATTGACGTACAACGGGAGGGACACCAGTATTATCAACAGCGTACTTTGTAACTCCGTTTGTAAATTCCTTAATTTGTTTAACTACATCTTTTTTGTTCCATTAAGTATATGGGTGGCTCCGAGGCTTTTGGCTAGCTCCAAACGTGAATCATGTACATCGACGGCAATCATTGTTTTACGGCCTACTATTTTTGCTGCCATTATCGTACTTAAACCAACTGCCAACTGCTCCTGCACCATAAATAGCAATTGTTGAACCAAATTCTGGCTTGATACTATTTAAAACGGTACCAGCTCCCGTTTGTATTCCGCATCCAAAGGGCCCCAGCAATGCTAAATCTACATCTTTATCCACTTTAACAACATTACGCTCATGTGCAACAGCAAATGTACCAAATGAAGATTGACCAATAAATGTAGAAAGTGGTTTACCATCTTTTAATAATCGATGTGAATAATCGTCATTCATTCCCCAAAAATTCAGGTCATTAAATGTTTCACATACTGTTGGGTGACCTGTTAAATAGTTTTCACAATGCCCGCAATGTGCGAATGATAAGACAACATGGTCCCCTTTTTTCAGGCGTGTAACACCTTCTCCGACTTCTTCTATAATTCCTGACCCTTCATGTCCTAATACTGCAGGAAGTGGTGCAATGTCTGCATCTCTTGCTACTGCATCTGTATGACAAACACCCGTAGCAACGATCTTCACAAGTACTTCATTTGTCTTTGGGGCTGCCAAGTCAATTTCTTCGATAATAAAATCTTTACCTTGTCCAGGTGTTACTGCTGCTTTAATCTTCATTTCTATTCTCCCTTTAATTAACGTTAATAGGTGCAATTTATCTAGATGAATATGTATATGTATTATGAATCATTAGAGGAAATCAATTTAAAGATTGTTTTGCAAGTAGAACGGCATAGAAAACATCTGTTATGTCTAGCCGACGTTTCTTATGATAATAAGCTCTTATCTATTAACGGTAATATAACTTATAACTATTAATATTTCCTGTTGTAGGCTATTAGGGATCAACATGAGAGGATTATGGATGTTCTTGAATTAGCTCAATACTGCTATCCAGATTTTCCACAATATAAATTGATAGTACCTACGTACCTACAGGTTATTCTAATTATGAATATATTAGAAGAGGTTCTATGAAGGAGTTAAAGAGGGTTTATTAACTATCAAAAATTTATTATATGATAAAAAAAATTATGATTATTGACAACGTTTTCTTATTTGTGTTAAGCTTATATCAAAATTTAGGATTGTTACTGATTCGATCAGGCATAACCAATTATAATTGTAATGGAAATAGGGTGACCTATGTTTTTCATGCGATTATAATTGGTTTTTTTATTTTATTCAAAAAGTAAGAGGGATTATTATGAAATTAAAACAGGCATTTAATAACAATGTTGCTCTAGCTTTAGATAATAGTGGAAACGAAATCATTGTAATGGGAAAGGGGGTTGGATTTAATAAGAAAAGTTATGAAGAGATTGATCCTAAATTAGTTGATAAAGTTTATTCGTTAGATTCCCCTGAATCCAATCAGTTAACAAGTATTCTAAATAGTATTCCAGCTGATTATATCTTTCTAACAAACCAAATTATTCGTTTGGGAGAAGATATACTGCAAAAGAAGTTAAGTGATGCATTTATTATAACATTGGCAGATCATTTAAACTTTGCCTTAGAAAGACATCAAGATAACCTATTAATAAAGAATCCGCTTCATTGGGAAGTAAAGAACCTTTATAAAGACGAGTATGAAATAGGAATGAAAGCCCTTAATCTTATAAAGAGATTCACCAATATTTCTCTACCGGAGTATGAAGCGACCTCTATAGCCTTGCATTTTGTTAATGCACAGCATAAGAGTGAAGAAATGAAAGTAACTCTGCAAATAACAGAAATCACGAATAAAATTCTTGAAATTATTAGCTATCATTATCAAATGAAAATACAAGAAGACACTATCAATTATTCAAGGTTACTGACACATTTACGTTACTTTATTTTAAGACAATTAAATCATGATGAAAAAACAATGGAAGAAGTAACGTCATTGTATAACATCATAAAAGAAAGATATCAAAACGCTTATACTTGTGTGAAGAAGATTGAAAAGTATTTAAACATAGAGTACAACTGGCTTCTCTCCAACGATGAACTTGCTTATTTAGCCATTCATATACATCGAATGACTTCAAGAAATGAAAAACAAAATTAGGGTGTTACTGTTAAATCAGGCATAACCTAAATATACTTCAGAACAAAATGGTGTTTTGAACTATATTTAGGTTTTTTATTTTGTCTAGAAAAAAGAATAGGAGTAAACGAATGAGTCAGGAAAAATTAGCAAGAGATATTGTAAATAAAATTGGTGGCAAGGAAAACATAACCAGAGCTTGGCATTGTGTAACAAGGCTTCGATTCCATGTTAAAGATGAAAGTAAAGTTGATGTCGATGGGATTAGAAAGTTAACTGGAGCAATGGGGGCGCAATTTCAAAACGGTCAGTTCCAGGTGATTATTGGTAATAAAGTGATGGAAGTATTTAAAGAGGTAGAATCAATAGTTGGAAGTAATAATAAAAGCGATGTTGATGAATCAAGTGCGAGCAAGAAAAAGCTTTTAAGTAGGTTCTTTGACATGATTTCTGGTGTTTTCTCTCCTGTCATTCCAGCAATTGCTGGAGCTGGGATGATGAAAGGGATACTTGCCTTATTGCAAGTATTAGGATGGATATCTGTTGAAAGCGATGCGTATCAAGTTCTTACCATTATTTCTGATGCAGCATTTTATTTCCTTCCTTTCTTATTAGCAATATCAGCTGCTAAAAGGTTTAAAGTAAGTGAATATTTAGCGGTAGCATTAGCCGGTGCGTTACTGTATCCAACGATTACAGCAGGCGTTGCTAGTGGAGAATCTGGATTGAAGTTCTTAGGTATGTCTGTGCCTTTTATTGGCTATAGCGCAACTGTCATTCCGATTATTATTGCTGTATGGATTCTAAGCTACGTTTATAAATTAATAAATCGCATTGTTCCTAGTACAGTGAGAGTGGTATTAACACCAACACTTGTTTTCCTTATAATGATTCCTTTCACGTTAATTGTTGCTGGTCCAATCGGATTTGTTGTTGGCGATTATGTAGGGATTGCAGTTGCATGGATTTATGAGCATGGAGGAGTATTTGCTGGGATTCTAATTGGTGGATTAATGCCTGTGTTTGTTGTTACCGGCATGCATTATGGCTTTGCTCCTATTATTCTTCAAAATATGGGTAAATATGGGTATGATAATGCTATTTTACCATTAAATATTGTTAATAGTTTAGCACAAGCAGGTGCTGCATTCGCAGTTTCATTTAGAACCAAAAATAAAAAGTTAAAATCTTTAGCAGTATCTACTGGTGTTTCTGCATTATTAGGTGTTACAGAACCTGCTGTCTTTGGAGTAAATTTGAAACTGAAACGACCGTTATATGCAACCATGATAGCCGGTGCAATAAGCGGAGGAATGGTTGTTTATTTTGGAGTAAAATGTTTCGGTTTTATCTTACAAGGTTTAGAGGCTTTTCCGGTATATATTGATCCTGCTAGTCCTATGAATTTAGTATATACCATCATCTCTATGATTGTTGCCTTCATTATTGCTTTTGTAATGACACTTATTTTAGGGTTTGAAGATGTTCCAGCAGATGAAGAAGAAAGTACAAAAGAAAATAAAACAACTAGTTTATCTCATGAGGGGGAAGAAATAGGCAGTCCGTTAACAGGTAAAGTTTTGCCTCTTCAGGATGTGCCTGATAAGACTTTTTCAGGTGAAATTCTGGGGGAAAGTATTGCTATTGAGCCTTCAGCGAATATATTAGTTTCTCCCTTTGATGGTACAGTTGCTATGATTTATCCGACAAAGCATGCGATTGGTTTGCGTTCTGAAAATGGATTAGAAGTACTCATTCACATCGGACTTGAAACGGTAAATTTAGAAGGCAGGTTTTTTGATGTAAAAGTAGAACAAGGTCAACGAGTTCAAAAGGGACAAGATCTTATTAGCTTTGACCGAGAAGCAATCATTAGCGAAGGATACAATATGGTTACTTTAGTAATAATGACAAATAGTGATCAATTTAGTACCGTTGAGAAATTAGATTTAGATTATCAAGTAATTAAGACAGAAGAACAAATATTCAATGTCCAAAAATAAGAAGGAGTGTTTATAATGGCTAAAAGATTTCCAGAAGGATTTTTATGGGGTGGAGCAACAGCTGCCAATCAACTAGAAGGTGGTTATAACTTAGGTGGAAAAGGCTTGTCAACAGCTGATATGATACCATTTATTCCAAAAGATGAGCGTGATGGAGACAATGCAGTACATATTACATCCGAGCAATTTGAGGAAGCATTTAAGGAAGACTCTAAAAAGCTATACCCAAAAAGATGGGGAGTAGATTTCTACCACCATTATAAAGAAGATATTGCTTTGTTTGGCGAGATGGGTTTTAAAACATTTCGTTTATCTATCTCTTGGGCACGTATTTTTCCAAACGGAGATGACTTACATCCGAATGAAGAGGGACTACAATTTTATGATAATATCTTTGAGGAATTAGCAAAATATAATATTGAGCCACTAGTAACGCTATCACACTATGAAATGCCCGCTGCTCTTGTTAAAAAATATAATGGATGGATAGATCGAAAAGTAATTAATATGTTTACTAAATACGCAGAAACAGTATTTAAGAGATATCGTAACAAAGTGAAATATTGGTTAACATTCAATGAAATCAACGCTATTGCTTTAGCTCCATATAATGGTGGAGGATTAATAACAGACCGTTTTGAAAATATAGAGCAAGCAATCTATCAAGCCCTACACCACCAATTTATTGCTAGTGCAACGGCTGTAAAGCTATGTAGGGAGATTATCCCCAATGCGAAAGTCGGCTGCATGCTTGCAAGACTGGAAACATACCCAGAAACATGTAATCCACTAGATGTGTTAAAAACGCTAAAACAGGAGCAGATGAATTTCTTTTATACGGATGTTCAAGTTCGTGGTTATTACCCTAACTTTATTAAAGAATATTTTAGAGAAAACAATATTAATATTATTATGGAAGAAACAGATGAAGACACTTTATTACAAAATAGAGTAGATTATATTTCTTTCAGTTACTATATGTCTTTAGTGGAAAGTGCCGGACCACATGGAGAAAGAGCTCCAGGTAATTTATTTTCTGGTTTAAAAAATCCATATCTTGAATCATCTGACTGGGGATGGCAAATTGATGCTGTAGGACTTCGTGTTACTTTAAATAAACTGTATGATAGATACCAGGTTCCACTATTTGTTGTAGAGAATGGACTAGGTGCAATTGATACACCAGATGATAATGGTATGATTCAGGATGATTATCGCATTAACTACCTAAGAGAGCATATTGTGCAAATGAGAGAAGCTATCTCAGATGGTGTGGAACTAATGGGTTATACTAGTTGGGGACCAATTGATATTATTAGTGTTTCAACTTCTGAGGTTAGTAAACGTTATGGTTTTATTTATGTCGATATAGATGATCACGGTAATGGAAGCTTCAAAAGAACAAAAAAGAAAAGTTTTGAATGGTATAAAGAAGTAATCAACTCGAATGGTCAAGTGCTGTAAATAATAACAGGATTTTAGAGCTCGTTTTTTAAGGAGGAACTTCTATGGGTCAAAATAAAGCAGCTATTGTAACTGGTGGAGGTAGCGGGTTAGGTCAAGCGGTAGCATTAAAATTAGCAGATTCAGGCGTGTCTATTACGGTTGTAGACATTTCTGAAAAGGCAGGGACTGAAACAGTCAGATTAATAGAAGAAAAAGGAACAAGAGCAATCTTTGTTCAAGCGGATGTCAGCAAGGCAGAGGACGTTAAAAATTACGTAGATAAAACAGTAGAAGAATTTGGCACAATTGATATGTTCTATAATAATGCAGGTATTTCCGGTCCAGGGGTGAAATTCGTGAATAATACAATAGAACAAATTCAACAAGTGGTTGGTATAAACCTATTAGGTGCATTATACGGTATTAAATATGTAACAGAAGTGATGCTAGAAAACGGTGGTGGTTCGATTGTTAATACTTCGTCTACTGCGGGCATTGTAGGGCAAGCTACTGTTGGAACTTATTCTGCGACAAAGCACGGTATTGTGGGTATTACTAAAACAATTGCTGCGGAATATGCGGAACAAGGAATTCGCTGTAACGCTATTGCACCTGGTACGATTGAAACGCCTATGGTAAAAGAATACAGAGAAAAGAATCCTGGAAATGTTCAAGCTGTTGTGGAAGCCATTCCGCAAAAACGTCTTGGGAATCCTGAAGAGGTGGCAGAACTAGTTACTTTCTTATTGGGTGATACAGCTAATTATATTAACGGAACAGTAGTATCTATAGATGGTGGCTTTACTTCTATTTAAATCTGAAAATACAAAAGAAGCAATGGAATTGTTCCACTGCTTCTTTTCATTACAAAACAAAACAGAAATCTATAATTAACTCATAGACTTTACCTCTCAAATAAAAAGAATCTAAATAAAAGGAAAAAGGAAGGTACTGTGTTTAAATCCGAATTTAATAATCTAGTTTAATTTTAAATATCAGATCAGTTTACCTCTAATGAAGGAAAAACTAAAGATGTGGATAAGGTGAACTAATATACCCAGATAAAATTGCGCATAATTCTTCTTAAATGAAATCATTTTAATAAGTATTCGTTAAAGGATTTCAGTTCTATTCGCAAAGTAGAGGAATTGAATCTTTTTCTGTTAATGAACGTGCTGCAAGAAAAGGACGTAATCCTTAAATTGGTGAGAAAATTAAACTAGCAGTAAACAAAGCACCTACATTTAAAGCAGGAAAAAAGTTGAAGGATGCTGTAATAAAAACAAAACGCGAAGGTTCATTCCTCTGTCTCATTTTACATAAATTCACAATTTCTTTAAGGGCTTCTGTTATGAAGCGATTTGTGAACAAAATAATAAATACAGATAGCATTTCTGTAATAAATGAAAAAATAGCTTATGAAACAAAAGGGCCAGCATAGGTGAACAAGGGGAATAAAATGTATCAGGCATTTATCCCACCATTCTTTGTATATACACCTGAGAAAAAAAGATGAACCGACAGTACAACGGTACATCTTTTTCCATTAGAAAAAATGCCCTCGCTTTATAGAGTAAAAGGCATAATATATAGTGTTCTACAGTAATTAAGATCTTTTGTTTTTTCTCCATAATACGATTTTTGTCAACCTTTTTAGGTTGACCCTTTTACATAAAAGTGTTTGGTTTATCAATGTTATGCTAGTTTGCTCATGCTTTAATTTTGGTTTGTAAATTATACAGTAAAACAATCAGGTTATTTAACGGTGCATATCATATTTTAATCAGTAATGTGAAAAAAGGAGGAAGAAATTTTGAACTATTCGGTAACAGTTTTAATTCCTTTCTATAACCCCGGGAAATATATTCTGGATGCAAGTAGGAGTATTTATTCTCAATCTTATTTTAATTGGAAAATGGTATTAGTAGATGATGCTTCTACGGATAACAGTATAGAATTTCAGCCATATCTAGATGATCCTAGAATAACTTTATTAAGACATTCGTATAATCAGGGATGTCTAAAAGTCAAAAAACAGGTCTCCAAATAATTGATACACCTTATTTCGTTCAGTTGGACCCAGATGATTGGTTTTATCCAAATACTTTGGAAAAATTGATGGAAGCAGCGGGCGTTAGTGGAGAAGATTTTGCTTTATTAAGTGGTAATATTAATGTATGCTTTGAAAATGAAAGTGGACAAGTTCTTAGGTCACTTATAAGAAAGGGAAGAAATTACTTCAACCCTTATGACTTTTTATTAGCAAATTCTTCTGTTTGGCCAAGATGCTATCGTACTTCTACTATAAAAGAATTGGGTGGTTGGCCTGTGGATGATATCTATGAAGGTAGATATGTGGAGGATATGAGAATGTTGCTGAAAATAATTCCATATTATCGATTTACTTGGATTGATGAATCACCGTAGACATGATAGTAATAATACAAATAATCTTACAGAAACAGCCACAGCTTTAAGATACACTGAAAAGTTGGGGTGATATATATAGCCCAATTTTTAAATATGAAGGAGGCTATATGATTTGATTTTAGATCACTTAGTTGTAAATAACCTAATTAAGAATGAAGGATAAAGGGATAGAGGCATATAAATGTTTTTGCTGATATGAGGGCAACACTAATTGTTCTACTTATTGAAATTTTAGACTGCAATGCTAATTGCAGTCTTATTGTTATTAAACATTTATCGTTGACTATATACCTATAGGGGTATAATATGAATCATGTACGTGAAAGATAGAATATATCAGTAATTAATAATTAACTGGTTAGCATATACAAAAGGAGGAAAGAAATTGGTGGATTACAATGATCAAATGAAAAATAGAATTAAACGGATTGAAGGGCAGCTAAGAGGAATCTTAAAAATGATGGAAGAAGATAAGGACTGCAAAGAAGTTATTACTCAGCTATCTGCATCTAGAACTGCCCTTGATCGAACAATTGGTTTGATTGTTAGTGCAAACTTAATAGAATGTGTTCGGGAAGCTGATAAAAATGGGGAAAACACAGAAGAAATAGTAAAAGAAGCTGTAAACCTACTTGTAAAAAGTCGATAAGAAAAGGGTTGACACCTTCTCTTATTTTGACTAATATAATACCCTACGGGGTATATAAGATAGTGAATTACTAAGTTTGTTTAAAAATTTTTTGAGTATATATATACCTGTAGGGGTATGCGGATAAAATAAAAATAGGGAGGTACAACATGGAAGAACAGAAAAAAACAACAATTGTCTTATTTAGTGGAGATTATGATAAAGCGATGGCTGCTTATATTATTGCAAATGGAGCAGCTGCTTATGATCATGAAGTAACCATTTTTCACACATTTTGGGGTTTAAATGCCCTGCGTAAGGATGAGAATATTACGGTCAAGAAAGGGATAATGGAAAGAGTGTTTGGCAAGATGATGCCTAGGGGTGCTGATAAAATGGGGCTTTCTAAAATGAATTTTGCTGGACTTGGTCCTAAGATGATTAAGGATATTATGAAAAAACATAACGCTATACCACTACCGCAATTAATCGAAATGGCACTCGAACAAGACATTAAGCTTGTGGCTTGTACGATGACAATGGATTTGTTAGGACTAAAAGAGCAAGAGCTATTAGATAACATTGAATATGCAGGAGTTGCAGCTTATTTAGCTGATGCTGAGAAAGGGAATATTAATCTATTTATATAAACGGATAAATTTAGTCCCCTAATAAAATAGGAGGTACCAGAATGACGTATATAAATTATCTTCTTCTTGCTTTTTTACTATTTTTCGTTGTAAAGAGGCTCTTACCGATAAAAGATGTAAAAAATATTACCACAACTGAATTAAAAAGAGATTTAACCAAAATGAATAAGCAGTTTATTGATGTACGGACAACCGGAGAGTTTAAAGGAAATCATATTAGAGGTTTTAAAAATATACCTCTTGATCAACTGGCACAAAAAGCAGAGAGAGAACTTACAAAGGAAAAAGAAGTAATTGTAATTTGTCAAAGTGGAATGAGAAGTAAACGAGCATGTAAAATGCTAACAGAATTAGGATTTAGAAATGTAAAAAACGTAAAAGGCGGCATGCGTGCTTGGTTTTAATCGAAGGAGGATTAATTAATGAAACGAATAACTGCAAAAGAAGTAGAGACTTTATTAAATGAAGGAAAGAACTTGAATATTATTGATGTTCGAGAAGCGAAAGAGGTTGCAGCAGGAAAAATACCAAGTACCATTAATATTCCATTAAGATTAGTTGAATTTCGCATGCATGAATTAGATAAAGCAAAAGAATATATCATAGTTTGCCGTTCTGGTGCTAGAAGTAGTCGTGCTACACAATTGCTTAAAGGTAATGGATTTAACGTGATAAACCTAACTGGTGGAATGCTTGTTTGGGAAGGTATTGTAGATTAAATTTTTTTATAAATATAAATACCCTGGTGGGTATAAAGTGGAGGGTGTAAAATGGAGGATTTAAAAGCAAACATGATTTTAGATGCAAAAGGACTAGCATGTCCAATGCCAATTGTTAAAACAAAAAAGGTAATGAATGTCCTTGAGGCAGGGCAAGTAATTGAGGTTCAAGCGACAGATAAGGGCTCTAAAGCAGATATGAAAGCATGGGCGGAAAGCTTAGGTCATCAATATTTAGGAACGATTGAAGAAGGGGAAGTACTGAAGCATTACTTGCGTAAATCTTCTAATGAAGATGCAAATGAAAAAAAACACCCAAATGTTATTAGCAATGAAGAGCTAGAGAAGAAGATAGAAGGAAATAAGAACATAGTAGTTATTGATGTTAGAGAAACAGCAGAATTTGCTTTTAACCATATTCCTAACGCTATCTCCATCCCATTGGGTGAATTGGATAACAAATTGAATGCATTAAACAAAGATGATGAAATTTACGTGGTTTGTCGAACAAGTAATCGTAGTGATCTTGCTGCACAGAAATTAACTCAAAATGGTTTTAATAACGTAATTAATGTTGAACCAGGCATGAATCAATGGATTGGAAAGACAAGTAGCATAAGTGATTAAAATGTGTGGGAAAGCAATTAAAGAAAGTAGCAATTATTGCACAATTAATGGTTCAAAGGTGAAGAAAATAGACAATTTTAGTCGATTTTTTCTGCCGGTAGGGTTAAACATCATACACAAAGAAGCTAAAAACAGTTTTCAATGTAAAGTATTTTACAGAGGATTTAAGCCAATGATCATCCAATTTGTAAGGTTCTTAAATGACTATGGATGAAATGAGATATAGAAGTTTAGTTGATAGAATAGAAGTAGTGGGTGCAGTAACATTTCTAGATACTGGAAAGGATGGAAATGTGCCATTAACTTTTAAATTTATATATTTTTTTAATTAAATAAATACTATAGGGGGTATACCGGTGAATGTTAGTGTATTAACTTCTAGTGATGTAACAAAAAAGGTTTTTAATAAAGATGAGTTATTTATTCTTGACGTTCGTAATGAAAATGACTTTAATATTTGGAAGATTGAAGGAGAAAACTTTGAATATTTAAATGTTCCTTATTTTGAATTACTAGATGGTGTAAAAGAGATTGTGAGGAAAATCCCCACTACCAAAGAAGTATTAGTTGTTTGTGCTAAGGAAGGCTCATCCGTGATGGTGGCAGAAATGCTTTCTGAGGCCGGGATAAATGTGTCCTATCTTAAGGGTGGAATGAAAGCATGGAGTGAACATTTAGAACCAATTAAAATAGGTCATTTAAATGATGGTGGTGAAATTTATCAATTTGTTCGTATTGGGAAAGGCTGTCTTTCATACATGGTGGTATCTGAAGGAGAAGCAGCAGTAATTGATTCAACACGTATGACGGATATCTATCTCGATTTTGCTGAGAGCATGGGTACAAAAATTAAGCACGTATTTGATACACATCTTCATGCAGACCATATTTCAGGAGGACGCATAATTGCTGAGAAAAATAGAGCTGCTTACTGGTTGCCACCAAAGGATGCAACGGAAGTGAATTTTGATTACCGACCATTGGAACAAGGTAATGATGTAACAATCGGTAACACGAGTATAAAAATTGCAGCATTGTACTCACCTGGTCATACAATTGGTTCTACTTCATTTATTGTAGACAATAAATACTTGCTCTCAGGAGATATTTTATTCATCGATTCTATCGGGAGACCAGACCTTGCAGGTAAGTCTGAAGACTGGGTTGGTGATTTAAGGACTACTTTGTATAAACGCTATAGGGAATTGTCAGAAGATCTGATTGTCCTGCCAGCACATTTTATGATTATAGACGAGTTAAATGAGGATGGTAGTGTTGCCAAAAAACTAGGAGAATTGTTTGCAAAAAACCATGGTCTAAATATCCATGATGAAAATGAGTTTAGCAAATTAGTAACAGAGAATTTACCGCCACAACCAAATGCATATCAAGAAATTCGTGAAACAAATATGGGGAAAATTAATCCGAATATAGAGAAACAACGTGAAATGGAAATTGGGCCGAATCGCTGTGCCGTTCGTTAATTATAAAATGGAGGAAGAAAAAATGAAGTCAATTAAAGTATTGGATGCTAAAGGATTGGCATGTCCAATGCCGATTGTAAAAACAAAAAAAGCAATGGAAGAGATTGAAACAGGTCAAGTCTTAGAAGTCCATACAACTGATAAAGGTGCAAAAAATGATTTAACAGCCTGGGCTAAACCAAGAGGTCATAAATTATTAAAGCATGAAGACGAAAATGAAGTTATAAAATTTCGGATAAAAAAAGGTTGAAAATAAAAGGAACCTAATAGGTTCCTTTTTCTAAAGAGGAGAAACAGTATGGATATTACTTTTATAGTTATTATTTTTACCATTGGATTTATTGGTTCATTTATTTCTGGAATGTTAGGAATAGGTGGTGCTATAATCAACTATCCAATGTTGCTATATTTACCAGGAATGTTAGGGGCAGGGCACTTTACAGCACATGAAGTGTCAGGTATTACAGCCATTCAAGTGTTATTTGCGACACTTGGTGGTGTTTTAGCTTACCGTAAAGGCGGTTTTTTAAATAAAACGTTAATAATTTATATGGGAATTAGCATTTTGACTGGCAGTTTTATTGGGGGATTTTTTTCTACTCACATGCAAGAAAATGGAATAAATATCATTTATGGAGTATTAGCTCTTATTGCAGTAATTGTGATGTTTGTACCTAAAAAAGAGATTGATGATATGTCTTTTGAAAAAGTCCATTTTAATAAATGGATTGCTTCATTATTAGCTTTTATGATCGGTGTTGGAGCTGGTATTGTAGGAGCAGGAGGGGCATTCCTGTTGGTTCCTATCATGCTTGTTGTATTAAAGATACCAACAAGAATGACAATAGCATCTTCATTGGCCATTACCCTTATTTCGTCTATTGGGTCAGTATCAGGGAAACTTGTAACAGGACATATACCAATTCTCCCTGCATTTATTATGGTTGTTGCAAGCTTGGTTGCTTCACCTTTAGGAGTCCATATAGGTAAAAGAGTTAACACAAAAGTATTACAGAGTACAATGGTGATATTAATATTAGCAACTGCAGTTAAGACTTGGATGTTATTTTTATAACGAAAAGAAAAATGTATAAGAGTTTCAACTTCCTTTTTAAGATAGAAGGATAGGGTTGATTCATATTTACTAATGATTAAATACTACTCACTAGGTAACTTTTTAATCAATAGGGGGCAAATCATTATATTTGCAGATCAAAAATCATACTTTGTCTTTGATATATATGGGATTAGCCGTTTTTTATTGATTGTATAATTAGCGAAATTATATCCAATGTATTTTTGTAGTTTAATAGTAACTCTTCTTGTTAGCCGTTTCATTACCCATCTGATGAATGGATAAAAAAAGGGCAGGGATCTTAAACTGGTACCAGTAGACGAAAACACTTTTTTATGAGTGTCCTATTTACAGGTACCAGTTTATCTTACTCTTGCTCTTTTTTCTTTCCACATTGCTAACGACTTTCATTAAATCGGTTTGTTCTTAATCCGCCTCTTTTTATTTCTGCATGAAAGGATATATCTATCTTTGATTTGGCAAATGCTTCATCCCAAGTGTTATCCGTTTCATATTTCTTAAACTGCTTATAATCTTGATCTCGTAAGATTTCTCCTAAGCCAAATATATCTGCTTTAAAATCTGTACTTGCTTTTTGAATAAACGCTTTAATGTTTTTTTCCATCATTGAATTTAACTTTTTTTCTAACATTTCAGAAGAGCGAATATCAGTAAAATTCTCTAAACATTCTATCCCATCTAAATAACCTTCTGTCCTAATTTTTATATGAAAATGAGGGACATTGTTTTTTTCCTTAGCTGTAACACCTGTTTTAGAGTGGGTTATTTCATATGTGAACTTTTTATTATCTTTACAATTTGTACTTAATGTAGTAGTTTTTATTTTATTCTGTACAAAGAGCAGGTACCTCACCTCCTGAAGGGAAGCATATCCAACCAATTTTCCTTGTTTAAAAACAGCTAGAGACTCTACATCAACCTTGGTATCTGGAGCTTCACTTTTTGAGTTTTCCACATTGCCGCCTTTTTTTGCACTACCAATTAAACGGACTGCGGGAAGAGCGGGGGACTGCCCCTTAGCATTGTATACACGAACAAAATCATTTAGCTTTAAATCTGGTGCTGCACCGTAATCTTTCTCCATGGTATCTAATTGTCTTGCCAATTTTAAAGAGGCGCTTTTCTTATACATATTAATAACCTGTAAAATATCTCCTGCATTACTTCCGTTTTTCACCACTACGATATTAAAATCATCTCGCATTTCTCTATTGCGGTCTACAAAGTCTAAAAATTCTATAAGACCTTCTTCCGCTATTTCTTCACTAATTGCTAGTATATACATATGTGAGTAAATTGGGTGAGTAGCAATGCCTCTATTTAATTTAGTAGTTAGTTCTGCAATGGTATCTCCTTCTATTGAATAAACATTAGAAGGAGCGTTTCCAGAAGTTGTTTTTGGTGTCATTTCTCTTGCCTCTGTGGTTTCAACTGTTAGCCTATATTTTGAGTTTTTGCCTTTATCTACTGCCATACCAGTTACAATAGATTGTCTAGCCAATTCTATACGATCCCAACATCCCGACAATAGAATTGCTATATGTACTATAATAATGATTTTAATTATTCGCATATAAACTCTAGACTCCAATATCATTATTTAATGTAATTAGTTTGCTCAACAATGAATACATATTATTCCATTTATCCACAATCATCTTTTTGATTAAATTTAGAATGTATATCCAAAAGAAAAAACAATACGAGGCAGAAGCATCCTGCTTTTTCTATAATTCTCTTTCAACCTATATTATTTCAGACGAATATTTAGACGTTATTTCTAATGTGTATTCTAGACATACTATTCTGGAAAAAAGAACATTTATATTGTGTATTTAATTAAATTATTAAAGCCAAGTAAAGTAAAGTAAAGTAAAGTTGCCAACATAACAACATGACCAATTTCTTCTGTTCCAGTATCTAAAAGTATTTCACGATACTTATCATTGCTTTTTGTACCACATGCTTGAAACAAGTATTGATTCAGATAGATATATATGAAAGAAAAAATTTCCATCTCGCAAATAAAACACAATAAGTTGTCAGGTTGAGTAGTTAAAAAACGAATATCACCAATATCCTGGTGCACCTTTTGGGAGGGGAGACTTATTTTATAAGAAATGCCTATTGTCATAGGGTATTTGCCCATTCCTAAAAATTGAATACAGCATATAATTACAGGGAATTGAAATGAGAGGTGGAAGAAGATGAGTTTACCGAATATACCGGAAATACCAAAAATCCCTGAGATTTCACCAGAGAACGCATTATCTTTGGTATTGATTTCCATTGCCTTAGAGGAAATTGGGCTTTCTCACATTATAAATGCAGAAGGGGAAAAAATTCAAGCAGCTACTTTTGCTTATAAATCTGAGCCTTCACCATATGATTTAATAGCAGTCAATGAAAGTGTAGAAAAAACACTTCGGACAGTAATTAAATCGCAAATTGTTACTGAATTCAAACTACAAGAAGTAATTGAAGGTTTAACAGCATTAAAAGACGAAACAAAACACCACCAAAAAAAGTATTAATTTTTTACAAAGAATGGTGGATTGAATTCTTGTTAAACTAGCTTACTATCTTAAATGATACTTTGTCATTTGTTAAGGGAAAAAAACTTCCCTTAATAAAGCTTTTACTAAACCATATTATATGTTGATTCCATCACGCAATTGTTTTCGGAGACAACTTTGATGCAATTGTCTCCTACATAGTTTCGTAATTCCTTATTAAATTGTTTAATTCCCGGGATTATTCAGAAAAAACGTCTATCCAAATTAATTAAACATCATGGGATTCGTAATTTCCTAACTTATTATGTGCTGAATGAATTGGACAAAAGTTTGTAACATCAAGGAAAATAGCTTTGCACCAAATCTTCTCAAGCATTTACTTAGCTATCTCCTCTTGGTCTTTTTGATTAATCTCTTAAGCTAATTAAAATTATTTGTTTAAAATCGAGAATATCCTTTATTGAATAAACAGGGGAGGATTTCTGTAATAATTCGAGTGATGGCAGCATCTTTTATGAGAATCTTCCTCTTGGTTAAACAAACTATTTTTAGTAAATAATATAGTGGTTAATCAATTATTTATGGGGGACTCATATGTCACAGGATCGAAAAACAGAATTTCAAAATAATGTAAATAAAGATGAAGAGATTATGCCAGATAGCCAAAAAAGTCTATCACGTCACGTGCAAATGGAGCTACCACATGAATTTTCGGTAAATCCTCTGTTTGCCCGCGAAGGAGAGTCAGATGTTCCACGTTTTCAGATGTCTGATAAAGGTATGTTACCAGAAACGGCATATCAAATTGTCCATGATGAAATTTCTCTTGATGGCAATGCCCGGTTGAATCTTGCAACATTCGTTAGCACATGGATGGAGCCTGCCGCAGAGCACTTATATACCAAATCATTCGACAAAAACATGATTGACAAGGATGAATATCCACAAACAGCCGAAATTGAGGAGAGGTGTGTCCGCATTTTAGCCAACCTCTGGCATTCTCCCACGCCCCTTACAACTATGGGCGTTTCAACAACTGGATCTTCGGAAGCGTGTATGCTCGGGGGGCTTGCGTTAAAAAGACGATGGCAAAAAGCACGTAAAGAGGAAGGTAAACCGGTGGATCGACCCAATATTGTGTTCAGTTCCGCTGTTCAAGTAGTCTGGGAAAAGTTTGCGAACTATTGGGAGGTTGAACCACGCTATGTAAAATTGAGCCCAGAACACCCCCAATTAGATGCTCAGGGTGTCCTAGCAGCTGTAGACGAAAATACAATTGGTGTTGTATCCATTCTAGGTGAGACTTATACCGGTCTTTATGAACCAGTTGCCGCCATTGCAAAAGCATTGGACGATTTACAGGAGAGGTCGGGTCTTGATATTCCCATGCATGTGGATGCTGCTTCAGGGGGATTTATAGCACCGTTTCTTCAACCAGAATTAGTCTGGGATTTTCAATTACCAAGGGTGAAGTCCATTAATGTATCCGGACATAAATATGGATTAGTCTACCCGGGGTTGGGTTGGATAATTTGGCGGGAAGCTAAAGATCTCCCTGAGGATCTCATCTTTCGTGTCTCCTACTTAGGTGGAAACATGCCGACTTTTGCCCTGAATTTCTCTCGACCTGGAGCACAAGTGCTTCTGCAATATTACAATTACCTGCGTTTGGGGAAAAGTGGATACTATGATGTCCAAAAGGCTTCTCAGAAAGTCGCTCTTTTTCTTAGTAAGGAAATTCAGAAAATGGAACCGTTCGAACTTTTATCCGATGGTTCAGATATTCCTGTTTTCGCTTGGCGACTGAAAGATGGTTACACATTAAATTGGAATCTCTATGATTTATCTAGACAATTGCGTGTGTTCGGCTGGCAAGTACCCGCCTATCCATTGCCTCCAGATATGGAGGAGGTGACGATTATGCGAGTTGTGGTTCGAAATGGATTTTCCATGGATCTCGCTCATTTATTTTTAATGAACCTGAAGCAGGCCGTTGCCTTTTTGGATTCCCTGGATGGACCTATGCCACATGATTCAAAGTGTGATAATGGATTTCATCATTAACTAAGCACCGCTTATATTAATTATCTTAGATGAATTTCTCCATTAAATATTGGAGGGATTTTTATCATTGTGATGTAGAAGCAGCAGAATCTTTTTTGCAGTGATAGGTGACAGAATCGACCACTGTGATTAAAAAAAGGGTTTATTTCCACAAAAACTCCTAGTGAATACAAATAAGAAAGTAAACATTTATTGGTATTTATTCATATCTCAGAAGGTTATCGACGTTAATCCGAATAATAAACTATTCATTTTATATATGTATGTGAGAACGATAACATGTTTATTTCTAGACTTAAAACGAATAACATTATGAAAAAAATGAACATTTTGCTGCCCCTAAATGCTTGAAATATTAAAATGAAACAAAGAAGGGCAGAAAGGTGCCAATTAAGAAAGAAGGTAACTGAACAATTTTAAGAAGCATGTTTGTTATGTTCAAACATGCTTCTTATTTAGGTATAAATACAATAAATGAGATTTGTTATTGGGGAAATTTCTAAAACTAGTTAGTTGATGTATAAAAATAGAGAGGAGTATATATTAGTATTTATAGATGGGATTTTTGATAAATGCTAAATGAGACTATTTTTAATAGTGTTACTGTCTGTAACATCAGGATCAATATTGTAGCTTGCAGGAAGATTGACTGGAGATAAGTCACCATTCTGTTCACCAAACGCTTGGTTTCTTTTGTAACTTACTAATTGGTCTATAATTTGAAGAGAGCCCATATTAGCTATACCGCCATTGTCAATTGTATTAATTTTAAACCCTAAAACATTAATTACTGCTGGTGAGGATTGAAACATATAATCACTCCATTCTTACATTCTATAGTAAACTAGATTTGGTTGAAGAACTATCTATGAAGTCCGCATCCATTACCTGTGAGGATGTTAATATTGAATTACATAGATCTCCGTTTAGCTCACCTATACCTTGGTTCCTTTTATAGGAGACAAACAAATCTAAATGTTGACTTGTACCTAGATTAACTACAGCTCCATGGTCAATTACATTAATTTTTATTCCCAAAACATTTAATGTAGTAGGTGCAAAAATCATTTAATCACTCCTCATGGTGTTTCACGTAGAGTACCTGATGACTGGAAAGAGGAATTAGAATCAAGTTGATCGCGATCGTCAACATAGCTTCTAGTACCAAAAAAGTTGCTGCCATCCCCCATGTTTTGACCTAACCCCATATTTTTTTTATCGGAATTATGCCATTCTGCTAAAAGATTTTGTCCAACATTTATGGCTGATGCATTTTCAAATGAATTCACTTTAATAATATTTATATTTATATTTATATAAGGAACCGGGCTATCCATAAAAATCCTCCTTAGCAGTTTTAAGTGTAAGTATTTAATTTCTGTCTTTGCTAGAAAAACTGTCTACCTCTTCATTATCAATTATAAAGCCTTTTGAATAAATCCTTAATGTATCATCAGCATGCTGTTGTCCGATGCCCTGATTCTTCTTGCCACTTACATTCCTGTTTTTTTTGGTCGTATTATTAAAAGAAATAGAACTTAGATGGTCTACATTATTTAGTTTTATTCCCTTTATATTTATGTTTGTAGGGTGAATGTGTATTGCAAAATAGAAGTGCAGAGCTTTGCAAAGTAAAAATGCAGAGTTCCGCACTTTATTTAATAAGTGCATAAAAAAAGACTTGCCAGCCACCCCAAGTCCCTCTACTGTAATGGTGTCGAATCAATACAGAGTGGAGGATCATGAAAGGATGCTAGCAATGTCTGATGTTAATTGTATCAAACACTTAAGAAACACAAAAGGATTATCTATAACAAAGATTAAAGAAACATTAGGGATTAATTGGAGGACAGCCAAGAAATATGCTGATGAAGATCAATTACCCGATTTTAAGATTAAACAATCAAATGGAATGATGTATACAGATAAATGGGGAGAAATAGTTTCTGATTGGCTTTTCGAAGATAGCAAGTTAAAGAAAAAGTTACGCAGAACCAAGAAACAGATATTTAATGAACTATTGGATTTAGGCTTCCATGGATCTTACCGAACAGTCTGTTATTTTATAGCTGACTGGGAGAATAGCCATAACGAAGAACTTGATAAAGGTCATGATCGGTTAGAACATCCTCCCAGTGACGCACAAGTAGACTTTGGAGTAATGGAGGTTGTTAAAGATGGGGAGTTTATGAATACACATGTATTAGTCATGTCATTTCCCCATAGTAATGCCGCATTCGCTGTCCCATTACCATCTGAAAATCAAGAATGTTTTCTTCAAGGATTGAAACTCTTATTTTCTCAATCTGGAGGAGTTCCTAGGAGAATTAGAATAGATAATTTAACTCCGGCTGTTAAGAAAGTAAGAACAAAAATAGAAGAAGCACAATTGACTGATGCCTTTATCCAGTTTCAAAATCACTATGGTTTTGAAGTTCAGGTATGTAATCCACGCAGTGGGCATGAAAAAGGTAGTGTTGAAAACAAGGTAGGCTATATTCGTTATAACTTCTTTACAACATCTCCCATCATGAATAGTTTTGAAGAGTTAACCGAAACACTTTGTATCCAGCTGCAGAAAGACAGACATAGACTTCATTATGATAAAGAAGTAATGATTGAGGACCTATGGAATATAGAGAAGGATTATTTATTGGAGTTGCCAACGGAAGACTATCCAGTCTTTAAAGAAGTGGAAACAAAGGTGAATAAGTTTAATGAAGCTAAGATTGATAGCACATTAATACATATTCCCAAAGCCTCCAATCATCCATTTATCTATTTTGTATTATATTGGGATAAATATAAAGCAGTTTCCCCTGACGGGGAAATTCTTCTAGAAGATTTCAGACCATATATGAACAAAAAACGAGCAATTCCGTGGGTATCAATATTCAAAGATTGGATTCGAAAACCAAGAGTAGTACCTTATTCTAGATATCAAAAATACCTACCGGGACGAGTTAATGATTACTTAATGGTTGAGGATTTAGTGGTTCGTAAAGAGAGGTTACTAGAATTAGTTAACTTACTCATAACACATGATATGAAAAGGATTAATGAAGAATTTTATGACTTAATTTCTGGAAAGAATGAGAATCCCTTCGGGCTAGACTGGTCGGAATATGACTCCTTAGCACCACTAGAAAGGGGTGAGTAATTATGAGTGACTCTATCCGTTTGATGTGTAAGTCATTAAGGTTAGCCTACGTTTCAGAAATTTATGAAACAATTCCATTCGACTCTCCAACACAATATTTACAAGCGTTATTTAAAGAAGAATTTCGTTTACGTGATCAAGCTAAGGTGCAGAGACTTATAAAAAATGCTAAATTCTTAGACTCTAAGAGTTTAAGTAATTATGAATGGAACGAAAGAATCCGATTTCCAGCACAAATTGATAAAGATAGTTTAATGAGTCTAGACTTTATCAAGCAAAAGCAGAATGTCGTATTAATAGGGTCACCAGGGACTGGAAAGTCCCATTTAGCAACAGGATTAGGAAGAAAAGCATGTGAAATGAGATATGAGGTGAGATTTTATCGCGTTTCTCATCTCATCGAACAGTTAGAACAGGCGTTTAAACAGGATAAATTGGCCTCTTTTAGAAAAAGATTTGAAAAGGTTGATTTGATTATATTAGATGAAATGGGATATCTCCCCTTCAGTAAGGAAGGATCAGAATTACTGTTTCAACTAATTGCAGAATGGTATGAACAGAAAAGTTTAATTATCACTTCTAACCTTGAATTTAGTCAATGGAATCGTATATTTATTGACTCAAGATTAACAGCTGCTTTAGTAGATCGTTTAATTCACCACGCACACGTCTTAACGTTCAATGGAGGAAGTTATAGACTATTAAACGCACTGTCCAAGGCCAGATAGTTTATGAAATTGGGTGGCAAAACTCTGCAAAAAGTCTTGCGCAACTCTGCATTTTTATCTTGCAAAATACAGTGAAAAAGCATTCAAAACAAACCTTTCTTAATTTGATACATTAAGAGTATGTCGCATAAAGGATTTATATGCAAAAAGATTCAATCTCTGTAGTATGTATTTTGTAAATTGTACATATGATAATATAACTCTTAAAATTTTCACATTTGTGTGGGTTGTATATTCTGAGTATACAAGGGGAATTTCATCATGGATATGAACAAAATCTTACATTGGATGGACTTAGCTAAAAAGTATCAAACCACCGATTTTTGGAATGATATCTTTGAACAGTCCTCGTTTGAGGAATTTATGAATGGGAATTATGATTTTAATCAAGCGGATGGTTCGAAATTTGAACCAAGTAAAAAAAGAAATTTTCCTGCGATCGATATTTATCTCACGGATACAGAAGTATTACTAATTGTTGATTTACCTGGATATTCCAAGGACGATATAGAGCTGTCTTTGTCGAATACAAAACTAAAAATAAAAGGTAATATCCAAATTGTTTCTATTGGTGAAACTGTCCAACAAGAAAGGCACTACGGTGAATTTGAACGAACTATTCAGCTGCCTGAACCGACCTATCCTAATCATATACAAGCTAAATTTATAAATGGTCAATTGTTAATTTCATATAAGCGACATTTCACAAATGAAGAAAATGTTCCGATAGACTAATAAAAAAGTATGTGGGGTTTATTCATGTCTATTTTTAATCGATCTTTAAAAAAGGATAATCAATTAATAAGTAAAAGTGATTTTGAAAGGCAGATTTTAAGGTTAAATACACTAGAAGTACAAATGAAAAATTTATTAGCTTTTGAAAGTAATATTAGAGTTGCTTTAATGAAAGAAGGAAAAAATGATATAGAAGGTATAAAAAAAAATACGGATTCGATAGAAAATAGTATACCTACTATAAATAATATGCAACAAAATACACAAATAAAAAAACTAAATGAGATTAAATTGAAAATTAATAGATTAGAAGATTCTGTACGAGCCATAGAATCGCAAATTGCTTCAAATTCCCTTTCTAATAAGGGGGAAATTATACATGAACAACAGTTATTCAATATGATAGATAAATATTTGAAAGAAAAACTGTTAGACCAACAAACTAAAGAAAAGTTAATGGAAGATAGAATAAAGAAGTTAGAGGTTATGGTTCTAGATGGACTTATTAAAAAAAGTAAAAAGGATAATTATTCATTAGTAGACAAGTCTGCCAATAATAGAAGAATAGATAGTTCTCTATCCGATAGGAAGGAAGAGCGCATAGAGAAAAATCATGAAATACCTTTTTCTAAAATGAAAGAATTAATTAACTTGTTATCTAATTACCAGACTTTAAAGAGTGTACAAGCAGATCAAGACAATAAAATTCGAGAAGCAGAACAAAAAATTGATATGCTGATGGAAAGGTATAAAGAAGTAAGTGATGAAGAAACTGAAAAGAAACATGGAGAACTTAAGAATTTCTATATTGATAAACTCTATATAGAAAAATATGAACTCGCAAATAACATTGACCAAATAGGAGTACGAGAATTAAGCGGAGCATTAAATATCGGAGCTACATATGGAAAAGATGTGGTACCTAAAGAAGTTAGTGATGATATTAAAAAACAATTTAAAAGTATAAAACCAGATAATGCGGAAAAGGAAGTAGAAAAAGATAAAGATAAAGATGAAGAAAAGGATGAAGAAAAACATTATCAAGGTAAAGAAAACTCTACAAAAGATTTTACAAAAGAAGAAGAATCTTTTACGATTGTTGATATTGAAGATTGAAGCAGCATATTAATGCGAGAAATAGACTTCACAAATCAGGAATATAAACAACAATGCAGAACAAAGATAACGATCGATAGCTTTTTTTTGCTACAAAAATGGAAGAGTACCTAGAATAATTAGAGTCGTTTGTTATCGATGGAGCAATCCTTGTTGTATAGGAGTAGTTTCCTGATTACAATCTGAGTATGAAAATCATAAAAGTACAGACAGTATCTGATTCATACGTGTTAGAACAATTCACTAGTTAGTAAATAGTAGATAGAGGTTGTTTGCTATTAGCATCTATACCTAAAAAATAGATGCTAATAAAAAGACAAACTTATAAGTATCGGTTTCTTAAAGGTTCATTATCTTTATTAATATGATTTTTTAACACCTGTATCATACACTAGCTCATAATCAATTATAAAATATCTATGAAGTGTTGATATAGACGATAGATTTACTAGTTCAAAGTAAATCTAATAAAAGTAAAGTATTATTGCCTTAGAAAAATAAGTAGCTTTTTTGTAAATTCAAATGTTGAAACCGAACATAGCTACCTAGTTTTCCTTTGGCAAAGCAACTGGTACACAAGCGGTGCGCCATGTTTAAAGTTTTGGTTTCTCTTAATTTAGCTTCTTAGCATATTTTTTTGTTTACTATGTGGTGAAAATGTATATAAATTCAATATATCCGAGTAATATACTAAATCATTTTCCTCATAGTTGAAGCAGACTTCCATACTCTTCAACATATCCCATTATAAAATTCTACCCTTCCTTTACAAAGAATATCTATTTTTTCCTTAGTCTTAAGAATCGTTGTTCAAGTTAATTCATTTGCAGTAAGCTAGTAGTCTAATATTGAATGTTCTTTTTTTATCATTATTATCTGTTATTGTTTCCTTTATCCTTCTTATAATTAGACACATTAATTCTAGATTCTACAGTTGCGAGTAGAGTCTTTTTGCAGTTCTGTTTTATAAAAGCAGATGGCATTAATTTAAAGAGGGGGTGTAATTGCATCTACTTGGTGCAATAGGACCTATCCCACAATTGAAACTGTCTTTCCAAAGGGTCAAAGAAAATATAGATAAATTAATGAATCTTGTTTTAAGTGTACTTCTATAATATTAAATCGCTTTAATATATATATACTGTGTCATTAATTTTTTATAAAAGGGTGGTTAGGCAATCATGCACGTTATCGGAAAAAGTGTTATTAGGAAAGATGCACAGGAAAAAGTGTCTGGCTATGCAAATTATACACATGATTACCAAAATGCAAAAAAACTTTACGGTAGAGTCGTTCTTAGTCCATATGCTCATGCAAGGATTGTTGATATTGATTTAAGCGAAGCAAGTAAAGTAGATGGGATTGTTGCAATCTTAACAGGTGAAAATTTACCGCTAACCGGTGAATCAATGCAGGATCGTCCTCCATTAGCGGTTGGTAAAGTCCGTTATCATGGGGAAGCAGTTGTGCTTATAGTTTCAGAACAAAAGGAACAAGGAGATCTCGCAGCTAGTTTAATAAAGATTAATTTTGAGTTATTACCTGTTGTACATAATCCAACACAGGCTTTTCAAAAAAATGCCCCATTAATACATGAGAATTTAGGTGAGTATGCAAGGGAAAAGGATGTATACCCTGTTATTGGAACAAACATTGCACATCACGTAAAAATAAGAAAAGGCAATATGGATAACGGGTGGTCGAATAGCTCTGTTTCAGTGGAAGGAGATTATTCATTTTCTCCGTCTGATCATGCCGCAATGGAAACAAGGAGCTCCATTGCGGAGATTTCAAGGGATGGAACAATTAAAATTATGACCTCATCACAGGCACCGTTTATGGTAAAACAATTAATTGCGAAGTATTTTAACGAAGATATCGGTAAGGTAATAGTCGATACTCCACTCGTAGGAGGAGCTTATGGTGGAAAGGCATCTATACAACTGGAGTTACTAGCTTATTTAGGTTCGAAAGCTGCTGGTGGTCAACCAGTAGAAATTTTTAATGAACGAGAACAAGACATGATTATGTCGCCATGTCATATTGGATTAGATGCAAAAGTCAAGATTGGTGCTGACCAAAATGGCATAATTCAAGCAATGGAAATAACATTTTTATGGGATGGGGGAGCATACTCCGATAAGGCAATTGACTTAACGCGTGCAGGAGCAGTCGACTGTACAGGTCCTTATAGGGTAGAGAATGTTTGGTGTGATTCATATTGTATGTATACAAATCACACATATGCAGCACCATATCGAGGGTTTAGTCATTCAGAACTTTCCTTCGCTATTGAACGAACAATGGATTTATTAGCTGAAAAACTTCAAATGGATCCTTTAGAACTACGTTTTAAAAATGCAATTAAACCCGGGGATACCACACCAACTAGGGTTCTGCTTAATCAAAGTAACGTGGGGAATCTACAGGAGTGTATTAGGAAATTGAAGAATTTGATTCGCTGGGAAGATGGGCAAGTGGAGGAAGTTAATGAGCAATTCGTAAGGGTAAAAGGCATATGCTGCAGTTGGAAAACATCGACGATTGACCCTAACGCACCCTCGGGCGTTATTCTGACATTTAACCGTGATGGAAGTATTAATTTGATGTCAGGTGTTGTAGAAATTGGAACAGGGACAAAAACTGTCCTTGCACAAATACTTGCTGAGAAATTGAAGATGGATGTAGATAAAATTCATGTACGAATGACTGTAGATACACAAACTACACCTGAGCACTGGAAGACTGTTGCAAGTAGAGGCGTTTATATGGCGGGAAGGGCATTATTAGAAGCTGCAGATGATATTATAACCCAGCTCAAAAGTATTTCATCGATTGTCTTGAGAGCTCCTGTTGCAGATTTAGAAGTAGCAGATAGCCATGTATTTATAAGAGACAATCCTCGGATAGGTGTACATTTTAAAGAAATTTGTTATGGGTATCTATATCCTAATGGAAACGCAATTGGCGGGCAAATAATGGGAAGAGGTAATTTTATTCTCCGTCATTTAACCTACTTAGATCCCGAGACAGGGGAAGGTAATCCTGGCCCAGAATGGACGGTTGCAGCTTATGCAGTGGAAGTTGAATATAATCGTCGGGAGTTCACCTATCGATTGGTGAAAGCTGCTACAGTTGTAGATATTGGTACCGTATTAAATAGAAAAGCTGCATTGGGTCAAGTAAAGGGAGCAATGAGTATGGGTTTAGCCTTTGCGGGCAGAGAAACTTTTTACTATGATGAACTTGGCCGAGTACTAAATTCGCAGCTGCGAACTTACCGACCGTTACGTTATGGAGAGCAGCCAGAATATCTTGTAGATTTCGTCTACACTCCTGATTTAGAGGCAGCATATGGAGCACGGGGAGTTGGTGAACATGGACTTCTGGGTATGCCAGGTGCATTGGGTAATGCCCTTTCATTGGCTGCAGATGTTTCACTTCATAATTTACCATTAACTCCAGAACAAATTTGGAAGACAAAGATTGGAAAAGTATGATGTTTAACTTTTAGGTTTAAATATTGGTTACGAATAAACTTTAATTATCCAATAGTTGTACATCTTCGAATAGAAATGGTCCTTTGTTTATTTGGTAATCTGAAACTTTTTACTTCCTGACAGGAAAATAGAGACTATATTTAGAATAAAATGTGTTCATGTAAATACTAACTTGTTTCGTTCTTATATATTTGTTAAAAAGCTAAGCTGCATTAAAACTTTTATATACTTTATGTTTAGATATTTTGGGTCACGTTATGTGACCCAGTTTTACTTGAATCAGGGATACTGATCCTAGAATAAGGTGCATGATGAAAGTTATCATTTTTCTGATAGTAATTACACTTTTTTATCGATGTAGAGCGAACCATCTGTTTGAACTTCTGCGTAAAAAACTTCAGAGATAGAATGAATACCTGCACGTTGAAGTTGAGCTATTAACCAGTTATTATCAAAGCCTGAATTAATTAGATTTTCTTTTTTTATATTTCCATCCAAAATTATCTCCAATGGAAAGGGAATTAATTTATTCTTTACCTTATACATATTTCTATTAGTTATGGAACTTCCAGAGTCTTTTTTCAAAACAGAAAGTTTGCCATCTGATTCGAAAATGGCAAAATCAACTTCTGCAATGGAGAATACGTCTTTTTGCCTAAGCATTGCCTTTAAGGTATCTAGGTCTAGGCGGCATTTATGAAGAGCCTGTTCTAAAATTTTCCCTTCTTTAATTAATATTATTGGGGATCCTGTAAGTAATTGTCGCCCCTTTAAAGTTTTAATATCAAGATAACTCATTAGTATTGTATAAAGACTCCATCCTAACAAGGCATAAATGCCGTTACTAATGCTTAATTGGTCATCCACTACAAGACTTGCCGCTATTTCGCCGATAGCGATAGCAGAGGCAAAGTTAAAAAAGGTCATTTCACTTATTTCCTTTCTCCCCATAATTCTTGTGAGAAACAATAGTACAAAGAAGCTTATAGTTAATCTTAACAACAAATTAGGTAATTCCAATATATTTCACCAACCTTAAATCCAGATTTACAAGTATTTTCTATAGTAGTATTAGGATGTTCTCTCCCAAAAATATTATTTAATGAAACTGAATATATTTATGAGATATGTCATAGAGTCATGAGCAAATTATTATTAATTAATAGAAGAATAAGTTTATTCAAACATGTAATAAGAGGAGGCTGTAAATTGGTCTGGATTTCGCTTGTTATTTACCGCAATTTCATAAGTTTTACTTAACGGATAGGATAACATATTTTACGAAAATTTATTTTTATAAATCTTCTCGAAAAGGTTGCTATAGACACACGATTTTTTTTGCCTTGGTATGATAAAAAATTTGTGTTGAAGGGAGAGGAATTAGTGAGTGCTGTTTTGTCGACAGCGAAAGATAATATATCCGATGCCTGGGTAAGTATTGGGACAGTGACAGCCCCTGTTTGGAATTCTAATTTTGTAAAACAGCATTGGATATTTTCAGGGATGCTTCGCACGAACTTTCAGATGGATTTGATGAAGATAAGTTAGAAACCTAAAAGACAGAAATAATGAATAATATGGATGGAATTAAAGGAATTAAGGGAGAAACTAAAATAAGGTGAAAGACGTAGAAGTATTGGTTAATCCTACTTTGGATGTAAAAAAGACATATGCTATTTCAGAACATAGAGAATACACCCAACATAATAAGCATGGTGTATATCGATTGCACGTTCACATTGAACCTCATTAATGAGAATTCCAAATATTATTAACAAATATTTTTATATTGTTGAGATGTATACCTTTAATTTAGTCTTATTACTGAGTGGGGTTTTCAGTAGAAAATAGAGGAAATCTGCCCCAATCGCCTTTATTTTATTTACTGATAAATTTAATGATAAAGGTGAAAATACGTCTATTTATAAAATGCCATTATTAAAATAGCTGTTCCACAGGATTTGTACTTTTACATAAATAATCGGGAAAGATAAATAATAACAAAAACTGTTGCTAAAGAGGTCTTTATGAACACTTTTGAACGGACTAGAAAGAAAAAAGAAACAAGTTTATATACATTGATTTGGATGATGGGAATTGGTTCTGCTTTATCTTGGGAGACAGCAGAATTAATGAATTCTCAACATCCCTATTTGGCTCCATTATCTGTTATTTTATGTCTGCAATCCACTTATAATCAGACACTTCGACTCTCTTTAAAGCGTATAATCGGAACCATTATAGGTATTCTTCTTATTGTTATTGTTTCGGGATATTTACATGTCAACGGCTGGAGTGTTGGCCTCCTTATCCTAGTAGGTGGCTTTATTTCTGCGTGGCTAAAATTTGATAAAGTAGTTTTACATCAACTTGCTATTACCATTTTATGTGTATTTGTATTTGAACAAAACAATAGTGGATATGCTATAGATCGAGTACTAGATACAATAGTGGGGATAATTTACGCTATTGTTATCCAGTTCCTTTATTCTCATAAAAATTAACATTGTAAGTTTTCGAAAAGTAATTATCCATACTATTTTAAAATTTCCTCAGATAATTTTATCTATATAAATTTAAATTAGATAACGGAAAAGTTATAAACTTAATAATACATAAATATATTTATGTATATGGATGAACAATGCCAAAATGCTTTCTTTTCATTTAATAAAACATGTTTGAAGAAGTTCTAAGGAAATTAAGGGTGATTATTTTATGAGAAATTCAAATAGCCAAACAGCTATCTATCTAGATAAAATAAATTCAGCTATTGAAAAGGGAATGATCGCAAAAGAAGTGGTCTGTTCCATAACAACTGGATTTAGATCTGTACCTTCTATTCGAACAAAACCTGGTCTTAATCCTTATCATGCATCTGTAGCAGATATTGGTTACGGATTTGATGCTGTTCAGGGGACAATTAAGCGAATTCAAGAGGGAGAAAGCATTCCATTTGTATTAGAGATGCTTGTATTTGATCTTGATACATTAAGGATCTCGGAAATGCAAATAAATCCTAACTTTGAACTTGCCGTTGAGGGTGTGGAGACTGAATTAGTTCATATAAGTCGATTTTTACATCAACAAATTAAAGAATCTATTACTGAGGCAAATAGATTAGGAAAGAAACTCATAGGAGATAATTGGGAAGAGATTATCAGGAAAGTCCAAAATATTCAGGCTATACCACGATTATGAGAGGTGGTTATACATAGTGACTGTTATGGAATTATCAAATAAACAAAGAAACGCATTGCTGGATTGGTGGAATACAATGGAAACGGCAAAACATGTCATACGAAGATTAATGTCTTTAATAACAGAATTTCGTGTTCGGCCTGAAACAAGTCATGCTGACGGAATGATTCTATTCTACAGGGCAGCATCTGAAGTTTCCTATGGTTATGCAGGGGTAAGAGGGTGTATTAGAAGAGCATTATCTAATGGGTATAGTGAAGCACTTCAAATGAATATGACTATGTGTCATAGCTTTGCGGAGAAATATTCAGTCGATACTAAAGTATTATTTGAGAGGGTTGCTGCTCAAATTACAGATCCAAGCTCAATGATATTGATACAAAGAATCAGGAATACCCTAAGAGAGAACGATTTTATGTTAAATCAAATTAAATTAAAAGCACTCATTTTTTTGGGTGGGGATAACTGGGATACATTACATAATAAAATGAAAAAAAATAATCAAATAAAAAGAAATTAGTGATATTGTTCATGTCATTATAAATGGGAAAGAAAAATATGAATAGGTACTATATAAAAATAAAGGGGTGTGTGCATAATGCATCCAAGTATCATTGCTGGATTAAACGGGGCCATATATAAAAAATTTTCCAACTCCAATTTATTGGCTTGGAACCAGAAATTGATGGGGCTATCGCCATATCATTATATGATAGCAGGACATCAATTCAATATTCTCCCGAGACCGCCAGGAGAACAAATGAATTTCCCTTATTTAGGACCTAATGTTCCACCGACATTTAGGCGTTAGGTTTTAGCTGCTTTGCAGCTTTTTTTATTTTATAAAACTAATGCGTGCTTATAATAGAATTTATCTTTAGAAGATTTGAAGGAAATAACAGTTTTCTAATTACATTCTGCTTTTGGGCAGCTTCTTTGACATAAAATGATATATTGATCTAGCTCTTGGCTTAAAGTGAGTGTCTCCTTACTATTGATACCATATTCTTGTACGACTTTTCCCAAATTTATTTTTAGAAGTTCAATATGTTTACCAAGTTCAGAAGGTGTTATTATGTTGAAAGAATCAGTATTTTTCATAAGTAACTCCCTAATATAAAAATTACCTTATAGATTATATAACCATAATTGGTATTTGTATACATTTAAAAGTTTAAAAAATTAAAAAGTCAAACATATGACAGGATAATAATATTTCGGGTAAACATAATCTTCTTAAGCAACTAACAGAAGGTTATAGGTTATGTAATATTTTGCACTGACATAGTTGTAGCAGAATAGTTTAAGTGAAAAAATTCACATATCGAATTCAATAATAAATCACTAGTATTGGATCATGCATATATTTGTACCTCTATTCAAAATAATAGAGGATTGTTGACGGAGGATTAGCACAATAATATATAGTTTAACCAAATCAACAAAAAATGTATGATTATGTTATTAGGGTTATATATATGCACTAGTTTTAGGGGGAAGGGTTTATGATTTTGATTTGTGAGTCGCAAAAATTAGATGACTATTTACTCGAATTAACTGAAGTTAATTATTCTAATCCGATTATAAAGAAGATAGCAGAAAAACTGTTTGATCTATCTCAGACGGAAATAGAAAAGGCGAGAATAGCTTTTGAATTTGTTCGTGATGAAATTTCTCATTCTTGGGATATTCAATCAAAACAAGTTACTTGTAGTGCTTCGGAAGTAGGAGACTTTAAAGAGGGGATTTGCTATGCAAAATCTCATCTATTAGCTTCATTATTACGTTCGCAGGGAATACCAACAGGATTTTGTTATCAAAGATTGATGTTATTTGATACTCCAGAAAAAGGGTATTGTATTCACGCATTAAATGCTATCTTTTTTAAATCACTAAATAAATGGATTAGAGTTGATGCTCGTGGGAATAAAGAAGGGGTTAATTCTCAATTTTCCGTTGAAGAAGAGAAATTAGCATTTGCAATTAACGAAGCATTTCATGAAAAAGATTATCCTCATATTTATGTTAAGCCTCACCCCAAAATTGTTGCTGTATTAAAAGAAAATACAAATGCATTAGAAATGTATAAATATCATTTACCAGACAGTTTGTAGTTGTTTTACAAAGGGGAGGGGAATTGTTTTATAGATGAGTAATCGACGCTAACTAAATAAGCTGCCATACGGCAGCTTATTTAGTTAGCAAACTTAACAGCAGCATTCTGTAGCTGTCTTGTGCTCTATTCAATTGAAAATTTAAACCAACATGAAGTTTAGATGGTTTATTCTTGTTCAGTTTTCCACCATAAGGCATCTTCTGGATTCGCAACAGCTTCTTTAAATTCAGATTTCGTTGCAACTGTTGGATAAGATCCTTTTAAGGACTTTCCGGTTGTACTCTTAAATAAGAATAGAATTACAAAGAATCCGATAATGCTTACGATTGTTAAATACCAGGCAGGTGCTAAGTTATTGCCTGTTTGGTGAACAAGCCATGTCGAAACTAACGGTGTAGTACCACCAAATATGGAAACAGAGACATTAAACGTTACAGATAATGTTCGGTAGCGTATATCGGTATAGAACATTGCTGGCAACGAACCGGGCATGGAGCCTTCATATGTTGCAAGCAGTACGCCCAGAATTAGAATACCCAACGAAATAAATAGCAGGCCATTCATGTTCACGAGATAAAAAGCTACTGCAGATAAAAGAGATAATCCCCCTAAACCAATTAAGAAGACATTTTTATTACCGATGTTATCACTTAACTTTCCGAAGAGTAATGTTAGTGGCACCATGATAACCATGACAAGTGTAATTAATATAGTACCTGTCGTGCTTGACAAACCAATTATCTCGTTCAAATAGGAAGGCATGTAAGATAGTAACATATAATTCGTTACATTAAAGAATGCTACAGATACGAAACAGACAATAATATCTTTTTTATGATTTTTTAGGATAGAGAAGAAGCCTTCTTCTATTTGCTCGTCAGCATCATTTGTAGAAATTTCATTCTCAAAAATAGGTGATTCCTCTAAGCTTTTTCTTAAATACATTCCAACGAATCCAAGGGGTAAACCGAGCAAGAATGGGATTCTCCAACCCCATGAGGCCATCTGTTCATCAGATAAGGTAATAAAGAGTATGCTGGCTACAAGTGAAGCCAATATATATCCTGTAAGTGTACCAATTTCCAATCCACTTCCAAGGATGCTGCGCTTATTATCAGGAGATGATTCGGCAATATAGACCATTGCACCGGCATATTCTCCTCCAGTTGAAAATCCTTGAATAATTCTTGCGACTAATAACAGTATCGGTGCCCATATTCCGATTTGATCATAAGTAGGCAATAACCCAATCAACAATGTAGAAAAGGCCATTAAGATAATTGTTGTAGTTAAGACGACTTTTCTTCCTGCTTTATCACCAATTTTACCGAAAATAATACCGCCTAATGGACGCATTAAAAAGGCAATGGCAAAAGTTGCGAAAGTAAATACTAATTTTAACTCGTCATTTTGAACTGCGCTAAAAAAGTTCTGACTGATAATAACAGCTAAGTAGGAATATAAACCAAAATCAAACCATTCCATTGCATTTCCTACTCCTGTTGCAAACACACTTTTCTTCGCTGTTTGGATATCAACAACGTTAATTTTCTTCTTATTAAATTTCATTTTTTCAACTCCGTGATGTGTGGTTATACAAAGAGAACAAATGAGTGAAACTAATGTTACTCATGGTACCGCTTATATGTATCATATTGTGTGCAAAAGTATCTGAAGCATACTTTAAGTATAAATAATTAAAAGTGCCAAAATCTTTTCAGGTTAGAAATCATAACCTACGTAAGTCATTTAACACAGGTGAATAGGTGTTCCCCTCCCATTATTAAATAAATTTAACTATATCCAGACATTGCTATCATTCAATACAATAGTTCTATTCATAAAACCATAAATTTTTATTTAATATTAAATACCCGTACGATTCTAATGGTAAACATAATGTAAAAAACTTCTTAGTTATATGTATCAACAGGGGAGATAAAAAATATAAAAGTTGGAATGAAGGATAAGGTTGTTTTGGCTTGTTTAATTAAGCCGACTTAGTGTCTGGGATAAAGCTATGAAGAGTTAACTAATGCTAGTTCCTCATTTTTAGATGTTCTTAATGAAGGAGAGGATTTAAGTGAAAATGAGTTGAAGAAATTTGAAAAAATCAGCAAACTTCCTAAAGAAAATGACGAGAATTTTTCAAACTTTATTTTAAAAAACACCTTACCTGAAGGATATCAAACAGAGACAAAGAGGATAAGTAAATATATTACATCTTCAAATGAAATTCTTTATGGACAAGATCAAACGCTTAGTAATATTACAGAAGACCTAAAAGAAGGAATAATTCCAGAAATAAACTTAGGTTCTATAATAAACAATACTGAAACAGTGAATGAAAGGGAACAGAAAAAAATGGAGGATTTCCTAGATGAGAAAGATATTAGACTAAAGCATTTGGAAGAGATAGATAAATTAAAGTAGCAGTTTCGCTGACTAAAAAAATCAAATGCAAAATAAAAATGAACTGTAATAGAATGACAGTTCATTTAATGGCTAGATATTATTTCCTGTTCTTTAGCGGAGAAATTACATTGTTATAAAAAAATCTTTCCCATTTAGATATCAAACTGTTCCCATTTTCACCACGTTGAATTTCAATCTCATGGTTTTTATGAAACTCTGCTATTCGTTTATTATGCTCATTGTGACATTGATGAAGAGTTAATTGTTTCATTATGACTCCTCCTTTCGATTAATCCTATTATATAGGTTGGCTCGAGTATAGAAAAGTGAAATTAACCTTCAAGTTTTGACATGGGGCAGTCAAATAATTGGCGGAAATTGTGCAACAAGAAAGGGAATGTGCAAGTGTAAAATATAAAATGTGAGAGCTAGGAAAATTCCGGTTTTCAAAAAAGGCAGATGTTGACATATTAAAACTTTGATTTTTAAAAATAAGACCTACAAACAACTACAAAAAATGGTTTCGTCAGAGTATAGGAAAATAATTCCTAAAAGTAATGAATGTGTTAGTGGCTTAATATTTCCAGATAAAGTTATCCTAGCTAATGATGTGAAAAAAATGATGAAAAGAATAGATCAAGATACTGACGCAAATAAAATAGCCATTGGTTATAGCTTCACAAATGAAGCGTTAGATTTATTAAAGAATGACAGTTTTAATGTCTTTACTATCAGTAATTTTGTATGGTCAGATGAAGATTATAAGGAAGTAAAGGGTGGTGATAGTAAGCATTATTAAGTAAATAGATTTTTACGTAGAAGGCTTATTTAAAAGAGCCCGATAACAGCTGCAGCTAATTTAGTCCATTTTAATGGTGGAAATTCTCTTTATCATAATTTTATTCTTTCCTAGGTAATAAAAACCAATGAGTGGAAAAGTTTATAGTAAATTCGATGCGACTTATTGACGATTAGAATTGGAGATATTATTGTAAATATCGTAAAATACAGTTGAAATTAAAAGTGAATTTCTAAGAAACGTTTGAAAGGAGTTCCGATGAAGAAAATCATTTCTATTGTATTGGTTGCTATCATAATTGTGTCCTTTAGTTATTATTCAACTGCGAAAGAACCCGTTGAAAAAAAAGAAAGTGTTATAACAGATAGCAATGGGAAAGTTATTGAACCAATTAGTGGTAATAACGATAATATTGGCCATTAATGTAGTGAGAGTTTCCTTTATGGTGTCTGTCAATGGTAAAGCGGACTCCGTATACTATCAAATGTTTGAGGGATTCACCAAACTGGGACTTGGATAGGAATGTTGGTTCTGCTTTTACAATTAGTTTCAAACATAAGTCCATAAAGGAATTTTTAAAACATTAATCCAATGGTTAATGTTTTTTTGTACTTTTTAATGACTATGTAGTCTGAGGTGTTAATCAATAACACTGGTGTATAAATTAAGTTTGTTAGCTTAGATAATAAAAGTAGGTTTGTTATTAAAGCACAAAGGATTTTTTTCCTGGTTTGTATACTTAGTGACTAATAAGTGACTTGTATATTTTTATCTTCTGACAAGGTTCTGTTTTTGAGGTTGAAGCAGTACGGAACTAATGCAAAATAATTTCTATCTGCTTTGTAAAAGGACTCATAGGAGTCCTCTTAAGTAGTTTGAATTTGTATTTCTTTATTTATATCACATTCTGAAATTTTATAGATATTCAGTTTTTATCCTTGATTAGTTGATTGCGATCCTCCATTTGAGGAGGCTCTTCAAACCAGCCATTTTTAATTTTAATTTTTATGCCTTCTTGAGCATAAAAATATACATCTTTCGCTAACAAAATGGACTTCATAGAAAGGTCATTTCTTAAACTAAAGAATGCCCCCGTCCCAGCACCGACAAGTCCAAATCCATTAAGAATGTAGATACAGTGCATCATCAGTTTGTCTGAAAAAGGGGAAACATTTGAGGTTGTTACAGTACCTACTGAAGAGCTGGAAAACCGGACATCCCCTTCTCGAAGAATATCTTCCATCATTTTAATTTGTTTCTTTGCAAGCTTTTTTCCTTTTAAAAAATATGTTGTAGCTTCTTTGCTTTGTGCACATTGTGCGAACCCTGTAATAAGTTGTAGCCCAATGTTATTGGATTGAAGGTTATGATGAAGGATACCAATTTCTAAATCATTAAGCGCTCTTTTATCACCAGTTAGTTTAAAGCCTTCCATATACTTTTTACTTTCAATAATTTCGTTTTTTTTCGGTAAGGAAACTTGAGGTGGAAGCGCAAGATTTCCTCTTTCTAGCAAGTAACAAGTTGATAATTTGTATATTTTTTGTGTAATTGTCGTTAATCCCTCATAAATTTGCATGACTCTTTTACTGTATGCCATATTCATATTTAAGGTATACAATCCCATGCTGACTTCCTTTAGTACCCGGATAAACATAATGTCAAATCCATTATCGTACAATTTAGGTGCTGTTAAATTTACATCCTCTGAGGTAAAACCTATTGGTTTAACCATTCCTTGTTCGGAAAATAGTTCCTCCATTTCTGAAACATAAAAATTTAATTCTTGCCAGAGGCCACCTAAAATATTTCTAGCTTGTAAATCATCAGATTTTTCAATGAAATACTCCAAAATCCTCATAATTAATGTTTTTTCCTGGTAAGTTTGCCATATTGCTCCTACTTCAGAAGCGCTTATAGAATTGTTTTGAAACAAGGGTCATACCTCCAGTTATGTATACTTATATTACTAATAATGTTTGCAAACAGAAGGTAAACAATACAGTGATTAATGCAGAAAAATCCAACACATATACACTTAAATGTAAAATGAAAAGGCACTTTAACAAATAGGTTTACAGTATAATGACCGGCTTATTTTATAAAATGGAACTAAGGTGGCAGCAATCTTGTAATAAATGAACCCAAAAAAGCAACTTTAAAGTAGTGCACTAAAAGAGAAGAGAACTTCTTGAGAAAAAAGATATCACTTTTTTGGAGTATTTGACGGGAATGTTGAATATAATTTGACGATGGATAGTGTGAATTTTTTTAGAAGAAATATTCATTCACTATGCTATATGATTCCTAAGGTAATAAGTTTCTAATTGTAAAGGCTGATGAAATTGATTTAGCTGTAGGAACGCAAATGTCTAGAATTTTTGCGGAGGGATTTACACAATGGCTTGTCTTTTTTTCTAAAGATAAGAACGTTATTGCAAAGGCTTTTGCTCATATGTTTATTTTAGATCAGTTTTTTGTAGCTATATCAAATGGTGAAATTGCTGGAGTTACGGCATGTACTGATGGAACAAAAAAATCGGTAAGATTAGATAAAAAAGAGTTGAGAAGCATTTATGTTCCTTTAAGGGATAAAGGGAATTCTTGCGCCTATTTCTATTAGATTAGTTTTCTAGAATGTGTCTATGGCTTACAGGAGAAGGAGTGAAAGATTTGTTTAAAAACAGTAAGGGCCAGGTAAGGACAGGTTGGCTCATTTTTGTAACGCTAATAGTTACTTTTATAATTCAAGCAATTTTTATGCTTCCAGTTGAGATGTACGCATTATTTACAATGAGTTCAGACAGTACAGGTGTATTTAAAATGGATAGAAGTGATATTATGTCAGGTCGTCCATGGTTAGATGTATTTTCCTATGCTTGTGGTTATGTAGCTGCTTTAATTTCATTGCTTTTATTATGGAAATTTTTAAATAAAAAGAAAATACAGGATTTAGGTTTTGGTTTATTCCTGAAAAATATAATATTTGGTTTATTATTAGGAGCAGTATCTATTGCAATCATTTTCTTTATTCTGCTGCTTACCGATAATATTGAATTAATCAACTCACTTTCCAACCCAAACTTTACAACTTATTCAGTTACTTACTTAATCTTTTTTATCTTGGTTGGTTTGTTTGAAGAGCTTGTATTTAGAGGCTATATCATGTCTACCCTTGCAGATAGAGGTCGTCGAAAGGTTACCATTTACATTGTTTCAGCCCTGATTTTTGGAATTGCCCATTTGGCTAATCAAAATGTAACTCCGCTAGGAATTTTCAATATCTTCCTAGTAGGAATACTATTTGCTTATATGTATGACAAAACACAGAGCTTGTGGACGCCAATTGGATATCATATTACATGGAACTATTTTCAAGGAAATGTTTTCGGCTTTCCTGTTAGCGGAACGACGCCATATGGTGTATATACAATAGATGTGAGTGGGGGAAATGATATAGTAACGGGTGGTCCTTTTGGTTTAGAAGGAGGGCTGTTAGCTACTTTATTAATCTCCTTTGGCTTTATTTGCACTCATTTATTTTCCGGGAAAAAGAACAAAGCCTCTATTCGAGTGTAATATGGAGACTGGAAAAGGTATGTGGAAATTAGCTTTTCTTGATTTATAGGTAATAAGGCTTTCATTATGAGGTGTGGCCATCAATTTAAAAAAACAAAACATAGTACGCGGCTTTGACACTAACAGGTCAGCATAATTGTAATAAGTTTTCCTTTGTAGTTAGGGAACATGATTAACCTCCAATTTAAGCATCTTTTTTTATAATTTGCTTTAAGAGAAATTTTATACCTTTCAGGATTTATAACCCTAAGGCGTTGGTAATGCATAATAAGTTTTGCTTTTATTGATTGTTGATCCATCAAGGAGTAATATTGGTGTACCTTAAAGCTGTGCCCTTTTCGACATGAATAAATAAAATAGAATGAAAAGCCTAACTCAGTTGAGTAAGGTTTTTTACTTACTTTTCGTTTAATGAAAGGGTGATAACTTATATACAGGTATATAAAAAAACTTATAAGGACACAAATGAAGAACAATTTTCTCATGATTCTATGTAAGAAGTAATTTTATAAGGGAGTAGTCTTCACCAAAGTTTCAAATAATAGTATAAAGCTTACTATTTATCCTAGAGGAGTTTGGAAATGAACTTTTTAAAATGTATTTTACTACTATGTCTCTTACTCCTTTTAACTGGTTGCTGGGACAGGAATGAACTCGCGAAGACTTCTATTGTTACAGGCATGGCAGTTGATAAAGGGGAGTCATTTAAATATAAGCTTACTATTGAAACTACAGAGGCAAGAGAGATGACGGCTCTAACAGCAACTGGTTTAGCCTCATCGAATGTTGCTTCTTTAGAAGGGAATACAATCGGGGAACTTGTTTCTAAATTTAACGTTGTAAATGCAACTATTCCAATATATTCTCATATGAGAGTTTTAGTTATTAGTGAAGAACTGGCCAAGGATGGAATGTTAGATTTTATGGATTTTTTTGATCGAAATCGCCAAATTAGAGATGACTTTCTTATCGTTATTGCAAGAACAGGAAAAGCAGGCGATATTTTGAACGTAAATAATATGTATAAAAAAAGTCCTTCGCTTAAATTATTTACTCAATTAACTACAATGCAAAAGGACTGGGGAGGAGCTCCAGATATTAAGTTAAATGATTATACTCGAATTTATAATTCAGAAGGACAGGCTCCAGTGCTACCTGCAGTCCAATTAATTGGGGATCCCAAAAAGGGGGGGAATATTGAAAATTTAAAAAGTGAAGCCCCTGATAATCAAGTAAAGGTAAATTCTTTGGCAGCATTTAAAAATGGAAAGCTAGCAGGGTATGCATCACTATATGAAGTACGCGATTTACTCTTTGTCCAAGGTAAAATAAAAAGTACATCTATTGACGCCAAATGTGTAGATGAGAAAAAAAAGTTTGAATATCGTGTAACCCATTCTACTACTAAGATTACTGCTAAAGAGGTAAAAGGTATACCGAATTTTTACATAAAGATAAAGACAGAAGGAATACTGGATGGTACTGAATGTTTAACAAAGTTAGGTAATGCAGGTGCATTCGAAAGCTTTGAATTATCAATAAATAAAACAATGGAAAAAGAGATAAAAGAATTTATAAAAAAAACGAAAGAAGAGTTTAACGCGGATATCTTTGGATTAGGTGACTTATTAAGAGAACAGGATTATAAAAACTTCAAAAAATATAAAGATACTTGGGATGATGGATATGCAAAAGCGAAAATGCATGTTGATTTCAATTCAGAAATTAAAAGAAGCGGATTAAGAAAAGAACGTTATATAGAGAATAAATAAAGTATATATTATTTTTGGGGAATAATTACATCATGAGTTTTTAATAGAAGGAAAGGGTGACTTTCTGATTGCTATCAAAGATTCATCCAAAAGTTATGATAAGTATATAAAAAAAACAAAGAGGACCCTTCATTTTTGTGTGAAGGTAAGAGGTAGTTTAAATACATGAAAAAAATTCTAAAAGAATATCAGTTCTACGATAGCTTTAATGAGCTTGCTATAGACATTCTTGCATTAGCAAAAGAGATATTACCCGAGGGGTTTTTGTTCTTAAGTGCATTTACAGATAAGGAACAGCACATCTTAAAAGTTGCTGAAAATAAGGAGGAAATTCATATAAATGAAGGAGCCATTATTCCGCTCCAATCCGCAATTTGTACAAGGATTAATTTTACCGAGGGAAAGGCTTTAGTTTATGAAGATATAAGCAAAGAAGAGAGTTTAGGGGATATAAAAAATACTTATCAATCGACAAATGTAAATGCTTATTTGGGCGTACCGGTAATTCTAAGAAATGGAGAAGTCTTTGGAACCATATGTGCCGTTCAGGAGAGTGCTACAACGTTTAACAGTAATAGCATAAAGTTAATCGAAAAGCTGGCAAAAATGTTTTCGTACTACTTAGAATTAGAAAGTATGGCTTACAGAGACCATTTAACTGGTTGTTATAACAGATATTTTCTGGAAAGATTTTTTAATCAATATACAAAAAAAGAGGGAACCATTTTCTTTATGGATTTAGATGGTTTTAAAAAGATTAACGATCAGCTAGGACATGAGGCTGGCGATTTTGTCTTAAAGGAAGTTTCACTAAGAATAGAAAATGTCATTCAGCAGAGCACGCTAAATGGGGCTGTCTTTCGTTTAGGCGGGGATGAGTTTATTGTTAATTTAAGTAATATTAACAAAGAAACTGTAGAAGATATAGCCAATGCGCTTATTCGGAACTTATCCTCTTGGGATTTTCACATAAAGGATTTCCGCTTATCCGTAAGCATCGGCATAGTTACATATTCAAGGGAAAAGCAATCGCTCGATGACCTGTTAAAAAAAGCCGATAATGCTTTATATCGGGCAAAAGCAAGTGGTAAAAATACATATCGGTACTTTTAACTTTTTATATTCAAATGTTTCTATGACTTGCTCGGAAAAAGTCCCTGTTTGGGGGCTTATTTCGCTTGGGTTTTTTCGTAAGTCATTTTCTGAGGAGCCGTATAACATATATTTCTCCCTTGATTAGATTAGTATATGGGAGACTAATCCTAAAGTAAGTGTAAGACATAAAATTTTTAAGGAACCTGTATTACTATCGTATCATCAATATATAATAAATGAAAAACTAGCTTACGGATTGAAACAGGACAGCAATCCTGTAAATAAAGACCAGTCTGCTTTCACAAACAGGACAGGATTATAGATGGCGGAGTTTAAAACAGCCACTTACTATAGAATCATTAGTCTGATACAATAGTTATGTAACTTTTTATCGGATTTTTTATTGTAATAGTTTTTGATTCATGGAGAGTGAAATAAAGAAAAGGTTTTTAACTGCAACACTATCTGTTATCTTATTTGCAATTATATATTCTTGTATTTTCTATACACCCGATTTTGGTTTCTTTTGGTCCATTTTATTTGCTTCTATTTTTGCAAGTCCTATTTATTACTTTATAGGAATACCGATATCACTCCTGATTGATATTGGTATGAAAAACATAGAAATCAAATCAAAAAAGGTGAAATATCATCTCTCTTTTGGAATGTATTCAATAGCTGGTATTCTTGCTGGTGTAACATTTTTCATTATTTCGACTCAATCTTTCCTTATTAAAGAGATTATTATATTTTCTACCATAGGAATCATTGCATCAAATATTTATTTTCATGTATCATTGATGTTATCTAAAGTGAAATTAAATCAATATAAAATGTATACTTAAGACAGCTGCAATTATGTAGCAGTTTTTAGGTAGTTAGGGTCTGAAAATGAATAAAATTTTCGCTTTCCATCTCATTCACTGTTATGTATATTTCAATGCGTTAGTTACAAATCAAGATTATAAATAAACCGGCATTATCTAAAGTGGCGAAAAATGCATTTTTATCTAGAATATTTTTTGTCTTTAATGTATGTTTGTTTTAGTTGATTATTAAATCCGATGAAAGGGTATATTTTTTATGAAAATAAAATAACTTCTCGTTTTGTAACGATTCTTTTTACGTTTTAAGCAATAGTGAATTTTTAATCATGATGCGAGGAGTTTGACGTTATACTATTTCTTTGTTATAATAAACTGTTTTAATAAATGGAGGAGGCACATTATATTAATGTCAACAATTGAAGTAGGTAGTAAATTACAAGGTAAAGTAACTGGTATCACTAATTTTGGAGCATTCGTTGAATTACCCGGAGGAAAAACAGGTCTAGTGCATATCAGTGAGGTTGCTGATAACTATGTAAAAGATGTTAATGATCATCTTAAAATTGGTGATATGGTTGAAGTTAAGGTTTTAAGTGAAAAAGAAGGAAAGCTTGCTTTATCCATTAAGCAAACTGTAGATAGACCAGAAAGACCTGAAAGACCAGAAAGAACTTCGTTTTCTAAACCACGTCCACGTCCAACTAACGGAAGAGGCAATGATCGTTCTAAAGGGAATTTCAAACCAAAAGAAACATTTGAAGATAAGATTTCTCAATTCTTAAAGAGTAGTGAGGAGAGCTTATCAACTATTAAACGTAATGCGGAAGGTAAAAGAGGGGGAAGAGGAGGAAGACGTGGATAAGCTTGTTACGGTTTATTCACTATTCTTTTAAAGTGAACTATTCATCCTAAATGCCTTTTGTAGGTTTAAGAACAAGTTAAACCTGCTAAATGTTACTAAACAAACTAGATACTTGTAAAAATAAGAAATGAAAAGGTGTATAACCAACCGCTGACTGGTAGTACACCTTTTTTTGCTTGGAAAAGTAAAGGTTTTTCTTTTTTAGGGAGAGTTGAGCAATAAATAAGATGGAGATTCACAACATAGTAAGAAAACAAAAACTTTTATAATCCAATCAGTTCAAGTCAACGAAAATTAATTGTCTGCAAATGACTAAAAACATCAGAAATTGAACAAGTTCCGTATCCACATAGGCAAGTGTTAACAAATACCAACTTTTATGTGAATAGCTGCCTGACTCCTTAGTAAATTAATCATCTATCTAATCATATTGTTGATTAGCTTCTTTGCGGCAACTTACATCATTAATTGTTTCCACTCTATTTCCTAACAACATTTCCAATAGTACCTTCACGTTTTCTTTATCTTTATATGTTAACTCAACTCCTCTATAGTTAATAAGTTCTTGTGAAAGAATCCAATCTATATCTGTTGGGAACCTTGTTGTTTCATCTTTTTTTGAACATCCTAATAGATAATCAGTTGTAGTATCAAAAACTTCCGCCATCTTAGGTAATAATTCCATTGGCGGTAGACGAAGTTGAGACTCGTATCCAGAATACATAGATGCTCCTATGTCTATCTTTTCAGCTGTATATTTGATAGTCCAATCCCTTTTGAGCCGAAGTTCTTTAAGACGATTTACAAGCTCTTCCGCAAATTGTTTGTTTTTCATGTTGTCCCCCTCTAAAAGTTCTTAATTGAGAATTTTTTAGAATATTATAACAGGTTAAATTTCATACATAATTTAACGCTTCACAGAACTAAATATTTATTTCTTGAAGTTAATTATTCGAATTTATGATAAAAGTGGAAGCAGATAAACTTTCTCGTCCAATCTTAAACTGAAACGGCTAAGGCAGATCACGTTTGAATAATTTGTATAATAGTTAACTCGTATTGTTTACTTATATATTTGAGTCCCACTGCTAGTAGTGATGACCTTTGTCCATCTTTTATCCATGAAACTATTTTGTTAGTGGATCGTATACATTAATTGGAAAGGGAGTGAAACATATGAAGAAATGGGTAGGAATTATATTAGTTTTATTCATTATCAGTTTAGTGGGCTGTAGCAAAACCGAGGAAATTAAAGATGAGGATGTCCTTTCTTTACTAAAGGAATATAAAACAGAGCAATACAAGATAGAAGACCCTAAAGTAACGCCAACAGGAGATGAAATTGCAACAAGGGTTAAAGAATATCTTACTGAGGATGCTTTAGAAGACCAAGAAGCAAACAGAACTTTTCAATTGGCTCCAGACCTTACAAAGAATACTAATCATTCTATTGAGTTAACAAATGCTGATATAAGCAAAAAGAAAGAAAATGATGATGGTACAGTAATCTATACATACAATTTATCTTTAAAATTAACAGATATAAAGAATTCCTCCAGTGAGAATGTTGAGAAAAAAGGGGAAATAACCGTTTCAAATGAAAATGAACTAGTTATCACAAAAGATTGGCAAGAGACTTCAACATTCGAAGATCAAGTATTTTAAATAATCAAGCGTGATTAATAATAAGAGCTTGTATTAACAGTTGAACTTGTTTAGTGGTTAATTATGAGTAAAACATTCGTCCAACAAGAAAAACAAGCTGTAGAGAAAGCTTGTTTTTCTTAATTATAAAGGCAAATATTCCTTTTCATATATAGATTGTACCTGCATAAGTACTTGGTCTGCGTGCTGTTTAAATGGAAATACCGAAGGCTTTCCTTTTGAGAAATACAATCCCGCGTCTTCAGGTGAACTTTCTAATCCGGCGTATAATCGGCTTGCACCAACACTTGGATGGGGACCAAATAATTTAATGAACGGCTGGATAAGCAGCGGCAATCCACCATTTCTGCCTTTTCGCATGGTATTGTTATTTCCTGGATCAATGCTGACAGTTGTTATGCCTTCTTGTCTTAGTTTTGGTGCAAATGCATGTGTCCACAACGTGATTGCTAGCTTCGTAGTTGCATATGGACCAATTAATTTCTGAAATTTAGACGGATTCGCCAACTCCTCCGCTACAAAGGACTTCTTCATTTTAAATGCGTCTGAACTAGTCTGTATAACTATCCCGTGCTCGCCTTGTTTCAAAAGATCAAGCAATTCCATTGTGATGATATAGGGAACCACTGTTTGGATTTCATAATGCAGCTCACGTCCTTGCGGGGAAAAGAGAAGACTAGGGAAACTGCCTCCAGCATTATTGAAGAGAGCATCTAGCTTCGCTTCATTCTTCTTAATTTGCATCAATGCAGATTTAATTTTTGCGAAATCAGATAAATCGGCACGATAAATGCGGATGCTTCCGTGGCGGATTTTTTGGTGGATATTAAGCTCCTCCTGTGGGAATTCGGAGCGAATTAAAGCAGCTACCTCCCACCCGTTTTCCATTAATTTTTTCGTCAGCTCAAGTCCAATTCCGCTGTTTGCCCCTGTAACAAGTGCTGTTTTTCTTTTTGAAATGATCATTTTATAGCCTCCTATTTGTGAATGAATGTAGTATAGAACATGGAGTTAACTTCAGGTCAATAAAAAGATTTCTGCTTGACCTGGAGTCAACTCCATGTTTTATAATTGCATTATAAAAAGGAGACAAACGTATGTATACAATTAAACAGGCAAGTACGCTTACCAAATTAAGCATTGATACGATTAGATATTATGAAAAAGCCGGGTTACTTCCCAAGATAAAACGGCTGCCTAATAAACATCGAGTCTTTATACAACCTGACATTGAACGGCTGCAAATGATTACCTGCATGAAAAAAGCAAATCTTAGTTTAGATGAAGTGAAATTATATCTTGATATTGCAAAAACTAGTAATATGAGTCCTGAAATGGTAGCTGGAATGCACCAGCATAAGGAAAAAGTAAAAAATCAAATGGCTCAGTTACAGACTGTTTTAGATTTTATTGATGAAAAATTAGCTGAAGGAACATGGCTTAAGAGGAAAGCATAATATTGTTGCCTCAAGTTACTTTTGATGTGGTTTGGCTGGAAGTAGAACTATCTCTAGAAAGACCAGCTTAATAGGTACATAACCTGCTTTACTTCCTAAGATGTCCTATGTTAAGGTGAAAGTAATAAGAAAATTTTATATTATTTGGGGTCCTACCAGACTTTCCTTAGTCACCTTCCCTTTATAATCGGGAAGGGGGATACTATAAATGTCTTTAGAGTATACAAAAACGATGCTGCAAACATTAAAGCAGTATCATACATCTGAGATTCACATGATTATTAATGGTAGTGATGATAAACCATTACTTTTAATATGTTTTAAAGATGTTGTTACGAACTAAAAAGTTTAAATACCTCCGTTGTTGAAATTTGTGACGACGTTAACTCTACAATTTTTACAATTAATAAGCTAACGAATGTAGTTATATAAACTAAGGGTGTGCCGGAAATGGTACACCCTTTTTATCAGCCAGTTACAATAATGGAGGTTACCTGCGAATATAACATCTGGTTCAGGATATTGCAATTTATAGCTATAGAACCAAGGTTTCCCTTTGTACCACTGATTTAATATAATTAAAGAAGTGTAAACCTTTATTCAATTCAACTATCCGCATGACTGATTATGAGTTATACCGTAAAAAGCTCACTATATTACTTTGAAAATGGAGGTAGTAGTCAGTGGAAAATTCAAAAAGACTTGGTAAAATCGTAATACTCAATGGAACTCCAAGGTCGGGGAAATCAAGCATAGCAGCGATTATCCAAAACTCCTTTGAAGGAGTCTGGATGAATTTGGGTGTTGATAACTTCATGAAAATGACTCCAGAGCGTTATCAACCAGGGATTGGATTAAGACCTGGGGGAGAGCGTCCTGATCTTGAGCCGCTTATTGATACTTTGTATCAAGCTATGTATAAGTCTATAGCTGCACATAGCCAATTAGGGCTTAATGTTGTCGTTGATGTTGGGCACCATGATTATTATGCAACTAGTAGAGGGATTCTGGATAAATGTGCTAAGATTTTGAAGCACCTTCCTGTATTATTTATAGGTGTTAAATGTAATGTGAATGTTATCATGGAACGAAGAATGGCAACTTGGGGTACTGGTTATACAGAAGCTGGCGCTGTGCCAGAAGCGGTAAACCGATGGCAGGATTCTGTTCACGTGCCTGGTATTTATGATATGGAACTGGATACATCGATATTAAGCTCGGAAGAATGTGCTTCTGCAATCGGTGCGTGTTTGGAAAAAAATCCAAATGGAACAGCATTTAAGAAAATTGCAGAAATGAACTGTTAAGAAATCGAATAAAGCTGTTATTCCTTAAAAAAAATGAAATCTGTAAAGGCAGCTGATAACATGAAAAAAACAGCAAAATACCAAACCTGGATTCGAATTTATAAGCTTCTTATTTTTTTAATTATTTCACTTCTTTTTCTTTTGGGTACATTATTACCTATTTCTTTTTTTTTGCGAATTCTGTCAGGGATTTTAGCCTTGCCGTTTTTTTATATTACCTTTATCCTTACTTATTCTCTATATCAATTTTCAGCGTTCGGAGGAAATTATCAGTCAAAAATACATGATTTAATGGTTGCCAAGGTGAATTGGGACGGAGAAGGGAAAATATTAGATATTGGAACAGGCAGTGGTGCGCTAATTATTAAGCTTGCAAAGACCTTTCCTAAATCCTGTTTAACCGGAATTGATTATTGGGGCGGTAATTGGGAGTATTCTAAAGCACAATGCCAGCAGAATGCTGAAATAGAAGGGGTCTATAATAGAATTGAATTTATAAAAGCAAGTGCTGCAGTACTTCCTTTTAAAGATGCTGAATTTGATTTACTCGTAAGTTGTCTTACATTTCATGAAGTAAAAGATAAAAGCAATAAAACGGAAGTATTAAAAGAGGCGTTGCGGGTGTTAAAACCAAGTGGTGAATTTATCTTTTTAGATTTGTTTGCAGATGAAAAAATATTTGGAGATCAAAAAAAGCTCTTAAATGACTTAAGAAAAAATGGTATATCTGAATGGGAAAGCTATAAACTTGCTGATGAAATGAACTTGCCAAAGCTCTTATTAAACAAAAAAGTATTAGGTAATGCCATGATAATAATTGGTAGAAATTAAAAGGGTATTAATGTAATGATATATTTTACTTTTCATACAGTAATAAACATCAAAGGTTCGTTACATACTAACATTAAGCCATTGTTATAAGGGTATTAAAAGATGTTAGAGTGTGATACATATGGAAAAAAGCAAAACGGCATTATTAATTATTGATTACCAAGTTGTAGACTTTAATAGAACCGAAGCACTATATAAAAGTGAGGATTTTAAAAATAATATTAAGTCATTGGTAACAAGTGCCCGTAAAAAAAACATCCCTATTTTTCTAACGAAACATAATGGTAAATTAGGCAGCCCAAGTCAAAAAGGATCACCTGGCTGGTCCATTCATCCTTCTTTGGAGCTAAAGGGGGATGAAATTATTATAGAAAAGAATTATCCGGACTCCTTTCAACAAACAAACTTAGAAGCGCAGTTAATGTTAAAAGATATTAATCATCTTGTGATTGCTGGTCTTGAAACAGAAATATGTGTCGACTCAACTTGTCGTCAAGCGTATAGTAAAGGATTTGCCGTTACTATTGTTAAAGATGGTCATAGTACATATGACAGTCAAAATATCGCTGCGGAGCAAATTATTATGCATCATAATAAAGTGTTTAAAGATTGGTTTGCAAATGTTATGGATACAAACCAGATTGAATTTTAGTGTGTGCGATATATTTTTCGATTAGCGTTAACAAAATGGGCAAAAGGATATTAACTTTTTGAAACCTTGCATTTTGTATTAAATCCTTCAGCAGCTGCCTTTAGCAGCTTTTTTTATGTAAATAAAAATGGTTGTAAGTAGCTCCTTAAAAAAGAACAATACACATGTACTAGCAAGTTCCACTAGGAGTGATTTCAGAAACATGAACTAATTTAATAGAAAACGGATTCTTTTTAATCTCTACGTAACCGCTATCATAAATGTATACAATTTCGTATTTCTCGGAACAATGTAGTACCTTTTCTCCTAATTTAAGCATATGAGCACTCTCCCTCTCTCTTTTATTAATAGAATTACATATTCCTATTCGTTTTGCAAAAGTATTTTTATTTAGTAAAAAGAAGGAGAAGAATAAGTAATTATTGATAAATTTTCCAAAAAAATTATTCACTAATATTTAGTGTGTGGGTATAGTAGAAAGTTCATGTCGAGTCTACTTTTATATTTGTGAATAGTTGGTAACGGTTTTGGTGATTTGTAATAAGTGATGGATCATGGGATTCCTTAATAGAAACGGTACAAAATAGATTAAGGAAAGAACCTCCATACTGCCAGGAGCTATAACGCACGCAAGTTCTAAAAGCTAGCCAGCGTTTGCTCCTACATTAAAAGAGTATGACGTTTTTACAGAGGGATTTAATAGTAAATTATAAAGGTGAAATATTTTACCAGTGTATTCTTCTTATGGCTCTTTAAGGTTAAAGCATCCTAATTTTTTATAACAACTAGTCCCATTAAGGATGCAAACTGGATAGCTTGCTCAGTTGAAACAATACAGCCATTTAAATTATCTATGGAAATGATAAGTGATTCAAACTTAGATGAACTTATATCTATTCCTTTTAGCAATGTTTGTTCAAAATTCGCACCATTAAGATCGCATAGTTCGAATTCCACGTTCTTTAGTTTGCACTCATATAAATCAGTACTTCTTAAAACTGCTTCTAGAAAAACTACTTTTTCTAGCTTTGAATGTCCAAAAGCAGCCATATTTAATATCGAGTTTTCAAATTTTACATTGCCAATACTAGATTCTGAAAATGTGGTGCCTAATAATTTGCAGTTTATGAATTCTACTCTGTGAATAGAAGATCCACTTAGATTAGCATTAGAGAAATCGCAATTCTCGAAACGAACATCGGTAATGCTAATATTACTAAAATCAGTATGATTGAATTTGCAATTTTTTATGATAGCTTTCTCAAGGCGGACGCGATAAAGGGATTCATTTGTAAATTCTGAGTTTGTTATTGTACACATTTCAAGGATTGGATCTTCTTCGTAAAATATATCACTAAATTTCTTATCAGATAACTCTAACGAAATTTTGGGTGCTGTAATTTTCATAAAGTAAACCTTCTTTCTCTTCATTAATATTTAAGAAGTTAACTAGCGAAAAGTATAGCATATTCAAAATTACCTAGCTAATGATATTTTTGTTTGGGAAGGTTTTCAATAATAGTAACTATGACCCGAAATCCCATTAATTTTTAAGTCTATACGCTCTCCGTTCAGCATATTCCGAACAAGGGAGACAAACATTAATTAATTTTCCTTCTTTATTATAATAGGCTCGTAATGGCTTTGTGTTTCGTTTGCAAATGGTACATTTACGAAAAAAAAGATTAAACAATCTCAATGTATCATCACCTCATTTTAATATGGATATATTACTATATGCCTCTAGAATGTGGCGGTTAATGGATGAAACGAGCAGAAACGGATACGATAATTTTTTTTTTATGATGGAGCCTTGCTGCTTGCCTTGGGAATATCATTATAAATAGTATGCTGATGCGGCTTGAACCCTGAATTTTCCGCTGTTCAAGCCGTTTGTTATTTTTTTGTATTATTATCTTTACAAGAACAACATATAGAGGGTACTTAAGTATGGCATGATAAGTATGTCGTTCTTAAGAGCTGTGTTTACCATGCAAAGAATAGTAATATCTGCATGTTATGTTTATTATATAACCTTAAGTGATATCAAGAATGAATGATAATAATTGCATAGGGGAAAAATAAAAAGGTTCTCTAAAATGATAACCCAGCTTACGTGTGAAACACATTATTATTTAAGCCAATGTAATTGAAAAAATCACGGAAGAAATTATTGGCATTAAATTGCTGTAATTAAATGTTTTAGCCGAAGAAGAAGAGCGAAATATCATTTAAAAATATAGGGATTTCCTATGTTGAGGGCTACTCGTCTCCGTAATATTAGGAGTAATTTATAATTAAATTAATTATTAAAGAATATTTTATTTGATTATAAATAGTGATTATTTTATAATACTAATTATAACTTGGTGTTGTTGAGTGGAAATTAATTTTTAAATTAATATATATCAACTTTTCAATAACCTATTTTAAGGAGGAAATTTTTTTATGTCATTAATCGGTAAAGAAGTCGCAGCATTCTCAGCAAAAGCATTCCACAACGGTGAATTCATCGATGTTTCTGAACAAAACTTAAAAGGTCAATGGAGTGTAGTTTGCTTCTACCCAGCAGATTTCACATTCGTATGCCCAACTGAATTAGAAGACCTTCAAAATCAATATGGTGCTTTGAAAGATCTTGGAGTAGAAGTTTATTCTGTTTCTACTGACACTCATTTCACTCATAAAGCATGGCACGATCATTCAGATGCTATCGGAAAAATCGAATACATAATGATCGGTGACCCATCTCAAAAAATCTCTCGCATCTTTGATGTGTTGAATGAAGAAGAAGGCCTTGCTGATCGCGGTACTTTCATCATTGATCCAGACGGCGTTATCCAAACAGTTGAAATCAATGCAGACGGAATTGGCCGTGATGCAAGCACACTTGTAAACAAAATTAAAGCTGCACAATATGTTCGTAACAATCCAGGTGAAGTTTGCCCAGCTAAATGGCAAGAAGGTTCTGAAACACTTAAGCCAAGCCTTGATCTTGTAGGGAAAATCTAAGGAGTGTCATCAATGATATTAGATGGGGAGATTAAAGCACAATTAGAACAATATCTTCAGCTGATGGAAGGCGACGTTTTACTAAAGGTTAGTGCAGGCACTGATAAAGTATCTAGTGATATGCTTTCCTTAGTAGATGAATTGGCTACAATGTCGTCAAGAATTAAAGTGGAAAATACTACTTTAGAAAGAACACCAAGCTTTAGTGTTAACCGTATCGGAGAAGATACTGGTGTCATTTTTGCTGGGATTCCATTAGGCCATGAATTTACTTCATTAGTTTTGGCACTGCTGCAGGTGAGCGGGAGAGCTCCTAAAGTAGACCTAAGCTTGCTTGATCAAATTAAGAACATTAAAGGCGAATACCATTTCGAATCATATATCAGCTTAACTTGCCACAACTGTCCAGATGTTGTCCAAGCATTGAATGTGATGAGTATTTTTAATCCTCAAATATCACATACAATGATTGACGGTGGAGCTTTTAAAGAGGAAGTTGAAAGCAAGGATATTATGGCAGTGCCAACTGTTTTCGTTAATGGCGAACCATTCGGCAGCGGCCGTATGACATTAGAAGAAATTCTTAATAAAATCGGCAGTGGTCCAGATGCTTCAGAGCTTTCTAATAAAGACCCTTATGATGTATTAGTTGTCGGCGGCGGTCCAGCTGGTGCAAGTGCAGCTATTTATGCAGCACGTAAAGGTATACGCACAGGTATTGTAGCTGAGCGCTTTGGCGGACAAGTTATGGATACTTTGGGCATTGAAAACTTCATTAGTGTGAAGCATACGGAAGGTCCGAAGCTTGTAGCAAGCCTTGAGGAGCATGTGAAGGAATATGGCATCGATGTTATGAACTTACAGCGTGCTAAACGTTTAGAAAAGAAAGATTTAATTGAATTAGAGCTAGAAAATGGAGCTGTTCTTCAAAGTAAATCTGTCATTCTATCTACAGGAGCTCGTTGGAGAAATGTTAACGTGCCTGGAGAAGCTGAATTCAAAAACAAAGGTGTTGCTTACTGCCCTCACTGTGACGGACCATTGTTCGAAGGAAAAGACGTAGCTGTTATCGGCGGCGGTAACTCAGGTATTGAGGCTGCAATTGATTTAGCAGGAATTGTTAAGCATGTTACAGTGCTTGAATTCATGCCTGAATTAAAAGCAGATCAAGTATTGCAGGATCGTTTATACAGCCTACCAAATGTAACAGTATTAAAGAATGTACAAACAAAAGAAATTACCGGTACTGATAAAGTTAACGGCATTTCTTATATCGATCGCGATACAGAAGAGGTTCACCATGTTGAGCTTCAAGGTGTGTTCGTTCAGATTGGTCTTGTGCCAAATACTGACTGGTTAGGTGACACGATTGAACGTACTCGATTCGGTGAAATCGTTGTTGATAGACACGGATCTACAAACATCCCTGGAGTATTTGCTGCTGGAGATTGTACAAACAGTGCATATAAGCAGATAATTATTTCCATGGGATCAGGTGCTACTGCTGCATTAGGAGCATTTGATTATCTAATCCGCAATTAAACAATAAAAAACTGTCGACAAATTACGTTTGTCGACAGTTTTTTTGCTATTTTCCCCATTTTACTGCTTTTGTATACTATTTTTGCTTCTTTCAACAAGGTATTGTAACAAATACAATAGCGGTGCTTTCATAAAGAAATAGATAAAAAACTGGATATTGTTAAAGCGAACTAATGTGTAGTATTTCAGTTTTTTTGCAGCAAAAGTATATGGAAATGCAAAAAACGCATGTATAAGCGCATTGATTAACATAAACTTCTTGAAATTCCCATAGGAAATCTTTAATGTCCACATGCTAATAAAAATAAATGGACCAGTATTAAAGGGCAATTCATCCACAACATAAGTGTTTGGCTTATTATAAAACACCCACCACTTGCGATCTTTTCCAACCTTCGCGTGCAAAATTTCCATAATACCGATTATTATGGTAGCCGGAAGAAATCTTTTTATATTTTTAATACCAATAAAATACAGTGACAACCAGGAGATTGTAACCATACAAATATTAAATATTGTTTGAATCTTAAATGACATAGTTAAATCCTCACATCTTTTTATTATTAGGATTGTTTTTTTTTGCCTTTATTATGCATGGAAAGATCATGTAAGATGAGAAATAATATCGATACAAATGGGAGGCTTAACATTAAAATTTTCTGTTGAGACATTGTTTAAATGAAATCATATCTAAAAAAGATATAATAATGAAATTTTTAAAAAAAAAATGAAACTTTTCTTTAAGAAAACTCGTTTTTTATAATATAGATACAGGCAGTATTCCATTTATTTTTCTCTCTTATATCACACACATTGTAGGAGAGTATTTCATTCGTTTATTGCTATTAAAGAGTAGATTTTTATATACACACTTTTAAAAAAAGATGGAACTTCAGTACAAGAAATACTATTAATAGGTAATCAATTGTTTTTTACTTCCACAAACAACAACCTTCTACTAGTTAAACTAAATACTTTAGTTTAAGAATAGTCCATTGGTGATACAGAAATTATTTCTAAAATATGCTAAAATATTACATAAACATAAGGGAGTTAAGTTATTTTTAGATACATAGAAAGAATTAAGGCAAGTACCATTAAATTTTAAAAAATGTATGCTGCAAGAAACAGAATGAAGTGTTTGTTTTTACTTTTATCTTTATAAATTAAAGTTAATTTTAAAAGAAGGTCAAACAATTTCTTATTTTGAGTAGTTGTTTGCCTTTTTTTATTTTGGTGTTTTTTGTTAATGGGAAAGGGAAAAGAGAAAAGATACATATTGTCATAAGTTAAAAGATAGAAAGAGAAGGGCAGTAAAATGAAAAAAATCAAAGTTATTGTATTTTGTATATTAGCCATATTATTAGTTTTAGTCATGGCCGAAAAGAATAGAATATTATCAAGTGACACTGCGCCAAAACAAATGGAAGAAGACACAATGACAAGTAAACACGATGAAGTACAAATAGAGGGAATTAATAACGCTGAAAATACGACTGAAAATAAAAGTGCTGAAAATACAAAGGAAGAAAATGAGGATGTAAAGCCCACAGAAGAAAATCAGAAAGAAAAAACAGCAGAAGAAAAACAGGATGAACAAATAACAAAGGATAAGCAGGAAGAAAAGACAATAGAGGATAAGCAGAATGAAAAGACGACAGAAAATAAACAGGACGAAAAGGTAACAGAAGAAAAACAGGAAGATAAGACTACAAATGATACAAAGCAGGAAGAAAAAGTAACAGAAGACAAAGCGGTTGAAAAACCAGCTGAGACTAATAAGAGTAACAATGCAACAGAAAATAAAAAGAATGAAAAAACCGTTTATCTTACTTTCGATGATGGACCTACCGCTTCTTCTTTAGAAATATTGGATATTCTCGACAAGTACAAGGTTAAAGCAACATTCTTTATGTTAGAGCCGGAAATGAAGGCATTTCCTGACGCGGTAAAACGGACTGTGAAGGATGGGCATGGAGTTGGTTTGCATGGTGTTACACATGATGTCAGCAAATTTTATCAATCACCAGAATCTGCTTTAAAGGAAATGCAAACTGCTCAAGAAACATTACTGAGCATAACAGGTGTTAAAACAAATCTAATCCGCACACCATATGGCAGCATCCCTTATTTAACAGATTCATTTAGAAAGGTTTTACGTGATAATAAATTTATCTTATGGGATTGGAATGTGGACAGCGATGATTGGAGTGCTTCTAATAAAAATTATGTCCAAGACGTAATTGACCAATTAAAAACGTTAGATCCGTCTAAACATGCTCCGATTATTTTAATGCATGATAGAAGTGGGACTGTCGCACAACTCCCTGAGTTATTAAATTATTTACAAAAAAACAACTATCAAACAGAAATAATTGATAACGAGCTTGAGTCATATAGTTTTGAGTGTCATGATCGTTGTTATCCACATAATAGCAGCAAAGCTCAATAATATCCTTCATGCAGTTTGAATATTAAATACTTATGCAAAGCCACTGCCTTTAAGGTAGTGGTTGTTTGCATTATGTGATTAAGGGTTTTTTATAGGTGTGTAAAATGGGTAGCTGACTATTTTTTAATTATTTAAAAGCTCCCATTGACTCCTTTGCTACTCGGTGCTACAATATAGCTGTAATCAGTAATACTGAATAGCTAACAAAATGCTGTTCGGTATCCTTTTTATTATAGTACTAAGTAACACTGAATATAAGTCACACAAAATAGAGGAGGCGCTGAACATCGAAAATTTAACTGAAATGCTAAAGGGTTCTTTAGAGGGCTGTGTACTGGAAATCATCAGTCGTAAAGAAACCTATGGCTATGAGATTACCCGTCGCTTAAATGAGCTTGGTTTTACCGAGGTTGTGGAAGGAACAGTCTACACCATTCTTGTGCGACTTGAGAAGAAAAAACTAGTCAACATAGAAAAGAAACCATCAGATATGGGACCGCCGCGAAAGTTTTATTCACTTAATGAGGCTGGTCGGCAGGAGCTTGAATTGTTTTGGAAGAAATGGGATTTCGTATCTTCGAAAATTGGTGTCTTAAAGTCAACATAGCTTGATGAGAGATGCTGCTGATTAGTTTTTAAAACAAGGAGGAAAATAATATGTTGGAAATGTTTAAAAAAATGCTTGGTGATAAAAAAGAATATAAGATGATGATGGCACGTGTTGAAGCATTGCCAGAGGACTACCAGTTTGTCTTTAAGAAAATCCAAAACTATATGTGGCAATTCTCTGCAGGCAACGGAATGGATATGCTGCATATTCAATATGAATTAATAGAGCTATTTGAAGGTGGTGCAGCAGAAGGCAGACAAGTGCTGGAGATAACTGGTGAAGATGTCTCCACATTTGCTGATGAGCTTGTCGCAAACGCAAAAACTTATGTTGCTAAATACCGTGAAGATTTGAATAAGAGTATTATGGATGAATTAGGAAAAAAGTGAAATGGAATAGATTAAATAAAGACTGAATAGCTGATTGTTGTTTTCCTTCGTTATTCAGTTATATTTTTAATTCGGTACTAAGTAATAATGAATATCAGTCAGACTATATAGCTGATTTTAAGAATATTAAAATTATCCTTTAGGAGGCAAAAAAATGAGCAGTCCAGTAATTTCCGTTAAGGGGCTAAAAAAAGCCTTTAAAGACAAAGAGGTATTAAAAGAGGTGAACTTTGAAGTGCAGCGTGGTGAAATTTTTGCCCTGCTTGGTTCAAATGGAGCTGGTAAAACGACAACGGTAAATATCCTGTCAACGCTGCTGAAGCTTGATGGTGGTGAGGTTACTATTTGTGGCCATAATGTTATGGTTCAATCTGAGCTTGTTCGCAAAAGCATTAGTCTGACAGGACAGTTTTCTGCTTTAGACGGTATGTTGACAGGAAGAGAAAATCTGCTGATGATTGCCAAGCTGCGGAGAGTACCCAATCCAGCACAAGTCGCCGATAACCTTCTTACGAAATTCAGTCTGCAAGAAGCGGCGAACCTTCGTGCAGATAAATATTCAGGCGGGATGAAGCGCCGGCTTGATATTGCCATGAGCCTGATTGGGAACCCTGAAGTCATTTTTCTCGATGAACCGACAACAGGTCTAGATCCTGAAGCGCGACTTGAGGTCTGGAATACTGTCAAGGAGCTTGCAGGCGGCGGCACAACGATATTGCTGACAACCCAGTACTTGGAGGAAGCTGAACAACTGGCAGACCGTATCTCCATTTTGCATGGTGGAAATATCATTACGACAGGCACTCTAACAGAACTTAAAAAGATGTTTCCAAAAGCGGAAGTGGAATATATCGAGAAGCAGCCGACATTAGAGGAAATCTTCCTCGCAATCATTAGCAAAAAGGAGGAGAAATAAATGAACAGAAATACTGGGGTACTGCTTGGGCGTTTAATGCGAAATATTATGCGTAGCCCTGACACGATTATTACAGTAGCGATTACGCCGATTATGATGATGCTGCTGTTTGTTTATGTATTCGGAGGTGCCATCAAGACAGGCGCGGAAAACTACGTTAATTATTTATTGCCGGGAATTTTGCTTATGGCGATTGCATCTGGTGTCGCTTATACATCTGTAAGGCTGTTCAATGATGTTAAGAGCGGTCTAATGGCAAGATTTATTACTATGCCTATCAAGCGCTCCGCAGTATTATGGGCTCATGTGTTAACATCACTTGTTTCGAATGCACTTACTGTCGTGCTTGTTATACTTGTTGCGCTCTTAATGGGTTTCCGCACAAGCGCTCATATCGTTGAGTGGCTTGCGGTTGCTGGGATATTAGGATTGTTTACCCTGGCATTAACATGGCTGGCGATCATTCCTGGATTAACAGCCGTTTCAATGGAAGGGGCAACAGCCTATTCATACCCGCTAGTATTCCTGCCCTTTATAAGTTCAGCCTTTGTTCCGACAGAAACGATGCCTGCAATTGTTCGTGTGTTCGCTGAGAATCAGCCCGTAACGTCAATCGTGAACAGTATACGTGCCCTCCTATATGAAGGTTCTGTTGGAAATGATATTTGGATTGCGCTTGCCTGGTGTGTGGGAATAACGATAATAGCTTACGTATTCGCTAGTAAAGAGTTTAAGCGTAAATTAGGGTAAGCACCTTATCAGATGGAAATGAGGCTGGGACATAAGCAATTAAGTCTAATCACGCACCGAAATATTTAAGTCTTTGACTAATAGTATGGTTTGTGCGTTTGTATTTTCTGGTGTGTAGATAGCTTATATTTTATATTTTGTCCCATCCTTATTAGGCTGAAAACAGGCAAGTTCAATTCTTATAGCAGTGAAATAGTATAAGTGACTTAATAAATTACTAGACAAATCATTGGATAATATTTCATTTTTATAAAATATAATGTATAATAATTCATATAAACGGACGTAAGAAGGAATCTTATGATTTGAAAGAAGTGTTTATGTGAGTTTGTATTTTGCTTATGTAATGGTTGGGCTTGCGATTGCAATGCCGGTTGGAGCAATTACAGTTGAGATGACGAAGCAAGGCTTAAAGAATGGGTTTTTGCATGGATGGGCAGTAGGTATCGGAGGTATGACTGTTGATTTAATCTTGATAATAGCACTGTATTTAGGCTTAGCGAAAATATTAGCTATTCCATTTATACAAATGCCATTATGGATTGTGGGAGCCATTTTTTTATTTTTCCTTGCCTATGATTCTATTAAAAACGCAGATAAGGATATTACTATGGCAGGCGAAAAAGTCAACAAATCCTTTTTCAAAACATATCGTAATGGCCTGCTTGTCGCGGTATCACCTGGGAATTTAGTGTTTTGGGTTTCTGTATTTGGAGCAGTGTTAGCAGATTCCTATAAAGGCAGTGAATCAAACAGCTTTGTCATTGTTGCATTAGGTATTATTACAGGCATATTATTACACGATATTGGGTTGTTAACGATCGTGTCGTTTACAAGAAAAATTATGAACCGCCAAATGATTAAATGGACATCGATAATTGCAGGTATTTTATTGTTTGGATTCGGCTTCTATTTCTTATATGAGTTTTATATCGGATTTCAAGCATTATTATAAGGTATATATGAAAAGGTAATTCTAAAAAATATTGTATAGCAGTTTAAACAGGTGTTTTCCTTCATTGGAAAATGCCTTTTTTATTTGGTGGGTATAAGATTTTCAATTGTCCTTTCCATTATATAAAGCTTTGACATTATTTAAATGCAAATGGCTATTAATCCATCAAATAAAAAATCCTCTTGAGGCTGGATGATTAAATGGTTATACTCAAATGTACTTTAAAGATAGAGACAAGCAAAGGTTAAGGAGGAAACAAAGCTTTGTCTCGACAGGGGTTCATCACAATTTTGCTAATGCGTGCATACCATTGTTTGTTCCCAATGACATCTCTAAATGTAAGCGTTTTATTATAAGATTATTTCAGGAGGTAGTTCCAATGATGATTGATAAAAGACCTGCACTTTTACTTGAGTACCTTTTAAAAGTGAAGAGTACAACTATGAATCAGGTTATCGAACAAACTCAATTATCCAAACGGCAAATTGCCTATGATATGGATAAAATCAATTATTGGTTAAAAGAGAGAAAGCTGCCTAGTATTACGTACAAAGGAATTAATTATATTCAAGTCCCAGAAGAGGTGGTGTTCCATTATAAAAAACAGCAAACAGAAAATAAGGAACAATCTATTTATTTAACAGAAGAGGAACGGTTAATATTCATTTATTTTTATCTTTTTATTCGGCAAGAAGCCATTTCATCTGTTCATTTAACACAGCTTTTACAGGTTAGTAAAAATACGGTTATATCCGATGTGAAGAAGGCCAATGAAAAAAATCAGTCATCATTGGTCGAGATTCGCTATTCCAGGCAGAAGGGCTACCATCTTTCTGGAACAGAGTCTGATAAGAGAATTTTACTCCAACATCATGTAGCTAAGATGCTGCAAGTTCCTTATTTCTCAACCATTATCAGATATTTGGGAAACGACCGAAAAGATCCAATTCAATTAGATTGGATTCACCGTGCTTTAATTCAAATAGAAAAAGTGTTTGATTTACATTTTGTAGAGGAACGATTGCATCAATTTGCTTATTTTCTCATCTTTTATTCTTATCGGCTTAAAGAGCAGAAATTAATTCGTTTTCATTATGATGAGATCGCATTATTAAAAAAAGACCCTATGTGGTTAGTCGCAGAGGAATTATGTCGTTTTCTTGATTTAGAGGCAGATGAAAATGAGTTATGCTATTTTACGATTCAATTATTAGGTCTCTCATTAGGAAGTCATTTTCCTCAAGGTAGCAGGAGGGATGTACTCTTCAACTTATGTGAACAGCTAGTATTTGATTTTGAATATAAAGCGGCCATCGTTTTTGAAAAAAAGGATGAAGTTGTTCAATCCTTGTATCAACATTTAAAGCCAGCTTATTATCGAATGAAATATCGCATTCCTATTAATAATCCGTTAATCAAGCAAATTAAAAATGAGCATAAAGAGCTTTATACCATTGTGCAGGAGCTGATTCAGCCGATTGGCTTACTATTAGGAATAAATATCCCAGAGGAAGAAATCGGCTTTATTACGATTCATTTTGGCGCATTATTAGCAAAACCAAAGCAGGCTATGCCGAAAAAGAAACGAGCTATTGTCGTATGTCCAAGTGGTGTTAGCTCTTCGTTAATGGTAAGACATCTTGTCGAGTCGCTTTTTTCAGAAATAACTGTAGAAAAAACATTATCGTTACAAGGATATCAGAAAGAGGATGTTAATCAATACGACCTTGTTTTTTCGACAGTAAAGATCGAGTCAAAGCTGCCTTGTTATTATGTTAAGCCATTAATGACGCCAAATGAAAAAAACAGCTTAGTTAATGAAGTATATCAGCAGCTTTTTAATATTCAATACCAGGATATATCTTTGAAAGAGCTTGTCCAAACAATTGGGCGGTATGCAAATATATATGATGAAAAGGGATTAACAAGTGCTTTAAGTCAACTGACTTTTCATCGAAAAACAGATATTCAGAGGGGGAGGAACCAACCTGTGTTAAGCGATTTATTAAAAGAAGACACCATTCAAGTTGTAGAACAACTGCCCGATTGGGAGGAAGCTTTAAAATTTGCAGCAAATCCGTTGTTAGAAAAAGGCACAATTGAGTCCTCTTATATAGAAGCGATGATTGCCAATATTAAAACATTAGGTCCATATGTAGTACTTGGTCCTGAAGTTGCCATCCCGCATGCACGGCCTGAAATGGGAGTGAATCAAGTAGGGATGAGCTTTCTTAAGCTTAATGAGCCTGTATATATTTTAAATGATGAAAGGTACCCTGTGCGCTTGTTTTTCTGTATTGCGGCTAGCGATAATACAACACATCTTAAAGCACTATCCCAATTGACGAAGCTGCTGAGCGATAAAAACAATATTGAAATGTTAAAAGAAACAGAGTCATTGGAGAGCATTCTTCATTTATTCAAGTTATATTCGGAAGCGGTTTAATATAAAAAACAATTACTAGGAGGAATAAAGATGAAAATATTAGCAATCTGTGGAACAGGCTTAGGAAGCAGTTTTATGTTAGAGATGAACGTGCAGCAAATTTTGTCAGAGCTTGGGATCAGCGGGATTGAGGTAGATCATTGTGACCTTAGCTCAGCAACGCCAGATTCAGCAGATCTGTTTATAGCGGCAAAGGACATTGCCACAGGAATGGGCCATTTAGGTGAGGTTATTGTGATTGATAGCATCATAGATATGGATGGACTACGAGCGAAACTACAAGAAGTGTTACAACAAAAGGGCTTGCTGTAAGAATTAAATGCTAGATTAAGTGAACTATAGGGAGGCATATATGATGGGTGAAAGAATTCTCAAATTGATGATGGATATTTTGAGCCAACCAGCTGTCTTAATTGCATTAATTTCATTAGTAGGACTTATTATACAGAAAAAACCAACAAGTGAAATCGTAAAGGGTACAACTAAAACGTTTCTTGGCTTTCTAGTGATTTCAGCAGGCGCTGGAATCATAACTCAGTCTCTCGATCCGTTCGGAAAAATGTTTCAGCACGCCTTTAATGTAACAGGTGTTGTTCCGAATAACGAGGCAATTGTTGCAGTGGCACTTAACGAATTTGGCAGTACCACAGCCTTTATTATGTTCTTTGGAATGATTGCCAACATTTTAATTGCACGATTTACAAGGTTGAAATATATCTTTTTAACTGGTCATCATACTTTATATATGGCATGTATGCTTGCTGTTATCTTAGTTGTCTCTGGTTTAAAAGGAATACCCCTTATAATTATTGGATCCCTTGCCCTAGGTTTAATCATGGCAGTGTTTCCTGCGATTTGTCAGCCGATTATGAGGAAAATTACAGGCAACAATAATGTTGGGTTTGGCCATTTTTCGAGCTTAGGCTATGTTGCGTCAGGTCTTATTGGAAAGCTTGTTGGAAAGGGATCACGCTCAACAGAAGAGATAAACTTTCCGAAAGGATTAGGCTTCTTGCGTGATAGTTCTGTGACTATTTCGTTAACAATGGTGGTTCTTTATGTAATCATTGCCCTTTTTGCTGGTCCTTCCTATGTGGAGAAGGAACTAAGTAATGGCAGTCATTATCTTGTTTTCTCTATTATTCAAGGAGTTACTTTTGCTGCAGGAGTTTTTATCATCCTTTCAGGAGTTCGTCTCGTATTAGCAGAAATCGTGCCAGCATTTAAAGGGATTTCTACGAAACTAGTTCCGAATTCTAAGCCTGCCCTTGATTGCCCTATTGTGTTTCCATATGCACCAAATGCAGTTTTAATTGGATTCTTTTCAAGCTTTGCTGGCGGAATTGTCGGCATGGTAATCCTTGCACTGACAGGCTCCGTAATCATTTTGCCAGGTGTAGTTCCGCATTTCTTTACTGGTGCAACAGCTGGGGTTTTTGGAAATGCTACAGGTGGCGTTCGAGGCGCTACAGTCGGATCATTTGTTAATGGATTATTAATAACCTTCCTGCCTGTATTCTTAATGCCTGTACTTGGAGACTTAGGCTTTGTTAGCACAACATTTTCTGATGCAGACTTCGCTGTATCTGGAATTGTTCTTGGAAACGTCGCTAAATCGTTTGGAGCTACTGGTGTTACCATTACGGTTGTTGGTCTTGTCTTACTTGCTGTGGTATTTGGCTTCTTTAAGAAAAATAAAGACAGCAATAATTCACAAAAGCTTGGTGTATGATGCTAAGAATGTATATGGAACGCTAACGCTGCTTGTGAAGAGATGTTTGATATAGCAGGTCATTTGTTTACAAAAGGAGGAATTAGTATGAGTTTGGATACACAAAAGTTAGAGCTGTTCCGAGATGAGATACGCTTAAAAACATTAAAAGAGTTATATAACGTAGGTTTTGGTCATTATGGCGGAAGCTTGTCAATAGTTGAAGCATTGGCCGTACTATATGGAGAAGTGATGAGGATAGATCCGGAAAATCCAAATTGGGAAGAGCGTGATTATTTTATTCTATCAAAAGGTCATGGTGGGCCGAGTTTATATGCAACTTTAGCGGCTAAAGGCTATTTCCCAGAAGAGCATTTGTATACATTAAATCAAAATGGTACGAAGCTGCCTTCACATCCAGACAAAAATTTAACACCTGGTGTCGATATGACAACAGGGTCTCTCGGGCAAGGAATTTCAGCGGCTGTTGGAGTAGCACTTTCTCATAAACTCGCTCATAAAGACAACTATACGTATTGTATAGTGGGAGATGGTGAATTAAACGAAGGGCAGTGCTGGGAGGCATTTCAATTTGCAGCACATCACAGGCTGAATCAGCTTGTTGTACTTGTTGATGACAATAAAAAACAGCTAGATGGGTTAACGAAGGATATTATTGATCCACTAGATTTCGTGGAGAAATTTAATGCCTTTGGCTTTTATGTTAGGAAGGTGGATGGTGCTTCCGTGCAAGAAATCTTTGAAGCAATTGAAAAGGGAAAAGCGCAAAATGCTAAGCCGATAGCGATTATACTAGATACAGTCAAAGGGCAAGGGGTTCCTTATTTAGAGGAGAAGGCCGATAACCATCATATCCGTCCTAGTGAAGCAGATGAAGCAGCTATTTTAAGTGCAGTTGCCGAATTAGAAACGAAACTTGGAAAGGGGGTGAAGGGATGATTACAGCGTCTAAAAACTATGAATTAGAAAGCGTGGAAATGCGTCAGGTATATGCCAATACTCTAATGGAAATGGCTAAGGAAAATCCACAGGTGATTGGCTTAGAAGCAGATTTAATGAGCGCCATTTCAACGAATAAAATTATCAAGGAAATACCTAATCAACTGATCAATACAGGAATTATGGAAGCAAATATGATGGGAGTTGCCGCAGGTTTATCGCTAACAGGAAGAATTCCCTTTGTTCATACATTTGGTCAGTTCGCTACCCGTCGTGCCTTCGATCAACTGTTCATTTCAGGTGCCTATGCTAAAACAAATATAAAAATATTAGGATCTGATTCAGGAGTAACAGCAGAGCATAACGGTGGAACACATATGGCATTTGAAGATCTCGGTCTAGTTAGGCTCATCCCAAATTGTCATGTTTATGAAGTAAGTGATTCTACTATGCTTCGCTACCTGCTTCTAAAGGTGGAAAAAGAGCATGGCATCCATTATATCCGCACAATCCGTAAGAACGCAGTAAAGCTTTACCCGGAAAATGAAGTCTTCGAAGCGGGAAAAGGGAAGGTCCTTCGTGAGGGGGAGGATGTAACGATTATTGCGAGCGGTATTATGGTGGCTGAATCATTAGAGGCAGCAGACATACTTCAACAACAAGGAATAAAAGCAGCAGTTATTGATATGTTCACAATTAAACCAATTGATAAGGACTTAATTGTGAAGTACGCTCAAAAAACAAAAGCAATTGTTACAGCAGAAAATCATAATGTCATCGGAGGACTGGGAAGTGCTGTGGCAGAGGTCTTAAGTGAACATTGCCCTACACCAATGAAACGTATTGGCGTCAAAGAGCAATTCGGTCAGGTTGGTAAGCTTGAATATTTAAAAGAATTTTATCAGTTAACCGCAAAGGATATTACTAGTGCTGTTGAAGAAGTTGTAAGGACAAAGAAAGATTAATATTTGCTGTTAGTTGATTTAGGATGAACAAAGAGGTCGTGTCATTGGTATTTAAATTTAAGATAAACTGAACTATTTTATCAATTAATAGTTCAGTTTTTTTATATTTTTATTATGTTTTAAGCCGACCTAACAGATGGAATTTGTCTTTTTGAACAATTTACATAGTGAAACCATCAACCAACATTTATTGCTAAGACATAGCTCCAAGCTATATTTCATTTATTGCCTATCAGTTGATTTGATTCCCCGTTTATCAATGCTTTATAACCTAATCCCCATTCTTCCATAACACTAATTATTGGTCTAAGGCTATTTCCCAAGTCATTAAGTGAATATTCGACCCGTGGTGGAACCTCTGCAAAAACTTGGCGTTTAATAATGCCATCTTCCTCCATAGAGCGTAGATTCTGAGTTAAGACTTTTTGGCTAATTCCCTCAATGCCACTTCTGAGTTCACCGAATCTTTTTGTACCAGTTAATAATTCCCGCAAGATTAATAGCTTCCACTTGTTGCCTATCAGTCCTACTGTTGTTGCAACAGGGCAAGCTGGCAGTTCTTTTTTTGTTTCCATCATAAGACCTCCAATAGTTACTAAAAGGTTACTATACAACCTAAAGGTGCCTACTTTTCAAAAGTAACAATGACATTTATCATGATTTTATGATTTAACTATTGCATTGTCAATTTAGATGTAAATACAGTATATTTCTTTAAAATTAAAAATCTTCCTAAGCATTTAAAACGAAAGGGGAATGTATCCAAAATGAATAATATGGGCGATAAATATCCTAATCTAAATAAAAGTAAAAAAAATTCAGTAAGGCTTGCCATATTGTTAGCTGTGTTTTCTAGCTTAGGGCCGTTTACTATTGATACTTATCTTCCCGCATTTCCGCAAATGATGAGATACTTCGGAACAACCGCCTCGATGATACAGGTGAGCTTGACCGCGTGTATGATTGGCATGAGTATTGGGATGCTTGTAATGGGATCCATAAGTGATATTCATGGCAGACGTAAGCCATTATTAATTTCGATGATTATTTATTTAGTTTCTTCTTTTGCCTGTGTATTCGCGCCGAATATCGAGGTGCTAATTGCTTTACGCTTTATTCAAGGGTTTGCAGCATCGGCGGGTGTTGTAATTTCACGCGCAATAGTCAGTGATTTGTATAGTGGAATAGAGTTAACTAAATTTTTTTCTTTGCTTATGATGTTTACCAATTTGGCTCCATTGCTTGCACCACTTGCAGGCAGTGCAGTTCTTGCTTTTTCTTTATGGACAGGTGTGTTTCTGTTCTTAGGGGTGCTGGGAATATTATTAACAAGTTTAACAGCATGGAGATTAACAGAAACCCTTCCTGCCGAGAAGCGTGTTCCTAATAATGTAAGAGAATTTTTTAGTAATTTTACCATATTGATGAAAGATCGGACGTTTTTGGGATATACCTTAATGCAAGGGTTTATATTTGTGGGGGTCTTTGCCTATATTTCTGGATCACCCTTTGTTTACCAAAAGATTTACGGTATTTCTCCACAGCTTTATTCACTCTTATTTTCTTTAAATGGAATCAGCTTAATCCTTGGCTCTCAATTTGTTAAAAAAATGGCTGGCAAAATCGCAGAACAACAAATTGTTTTAATAGGGTTAGCTGTCGCATTTATCTCTGGGACAGCAGTAATGTTGATAGTATTTATTCAAGGCCCTTTATATGTTCTAGTTATCGCGCTTTTCATGTTTGTTGGGTCAACTGGTATCATTAGCTCCGCATCTTTTACGTTAGCGATGGAAAGGCAAGGTCATATTGCAGGAAGTGCATCTGCCTTACTTGGTGTTAGTCCGACTTTATTAGGTGCCATTTTTGGCCCCCTTGTAGGAATAGCCGGTGAAAATTCTGCCATGCCATTTGGGTCCATTATTTTCTGCAGTTGCCTTGTTGCTGTGCTTATATACTTCGTACTGATTAAAAATGCTATAAAGGCGAAATCTATTAAAAGTCAGATTCATTCATAAATTGATAAAGAAAGGAGTGTGCTTGAATGAAAGCAGTTGTTTTAGAAAAAGCATGTGCACCACAGGATTTATATGTAAAGGAAGTACCAATGCCTAAAGTGAAGCCAGGATGGGTACTAGTTAAAATAAAAGCCTTCGGAATCAATCGTTCGGAAATTTATACAAGACAAGGGCATTCACCATCTGTGAAGCTGCCACGAATTATTGGGATCGAATGTGTTGGAGAGATTGCAGATCCATCTGATAGTGCTATGAAAATGGGGCAAAGGGTTGTTTCCTTGATGGGAGGGCTGGGTCGTGAATTTAATGGAAGTTATGCAGAATATGCACTAATACCTTCCGGCCAAGTATATGCCATAAACAATGAGCTGGATTGGGTAAAGCTTGCGGCAATTCCCGAAATGTATTATACAGCTTACTCTTCATTATTTGATAGTTTAATGCTGACAGCAGGGGATACCCTTCTAATCCGTGGCGGCACAAGTTCGGTAGGGGTAGCTGCACTCCAGTTAGCTAAAAGTATTGGCGTAACAGTTGTTTCAACAACACGAAATAAACAAAAGGTGGAACAATTGAACAAGCTTGGTGCTGATCACGTTTTACTAGATGAAGGCGATATACAGCCACAGCTTTATAGTACTTTCCCAAATGGCGTTAATAAGATATTAGAGCTAGTTGGCACTGTTACATTAAAGAATTCGCTAGGGATGCTTGATGAAAAGGGAATCCTTTGTATGACTGGCATATTGGGCGGTGAATGGGAAATGGAAAGCTTTGAGCCAATGGTAGATATCCCTTCTGGAACGTATTTTACCCAATTTGACAGTGGAGTCAACTTCAAACCCCAATTGCTGACTAAATTATTTCAACATATCGAACAATTTGCGATAGAAGTCCCTATCGCAAGGGTATTTACTTTAGAGGAGATTAGCCAAGCACATCTTTTAATGGAAAGTAATGGTGCAAATGGAAAGATTGTAATAGTAAATACATAAAAAATGTAAGGAGATTACATATGATTCAATTTGAAAATGTCTCAAAGCTATTCCAGGATGGTACGACAGCTGTTAATTCAATAAATCTAACTATCAATAAAGGAGAGCTATTTGTTCTGATTGGGCCAAGCGGGAGTGGTAAAACGACCACATTAAAAATGATAAATCGGTTAATAGATATAACAAATGGAACCATTCTCATTGATGGGAAAAAAATAAGTGAATACGATATTCATGAATTGCGCTGGAATATTGGCTATGTATTGCAACAAATTGCTTTATTTCCTCATTTGACTATTGCAGAAAATATTGCAGTAGTACCTGAAATGAAAAAGTGGACGAAAGAGAAGATAGCTGCAAGAGTTGATGAATTGCTTGAGATGGTCGGATTAGAGCCGCAAACATATAAAAACAGAAAACCTAATGAGCTGTCTGGCGGACAACAACAACGAATAGGAGTAATCAGAGCATTAGCCGCAGACCCAGAAATTATCCTTATGGATGAGCCCTTTAGTGCTCTTGATCCAATAAGCAGAGAAAAGCTTCAAGATGATATTATAAGCCTGCAAAAAGCGATAAAAAAGACGATTGTTTTCGTCACACATGACATGCAAGAGGCCTTAAAATTAGGTGATAGAATTTGCATAATGAAAGATGGGGAGATTGTCCAAATTGGAACACCAGAGGAATTAATAAATAATCCTGTGAATGATTTTGTAAAAGATTTTATTGGAAGGGTAAGTCATGAAAATATTTCCTTTAATCTGGAACATATTCTGTCTCCATTAACCCTCAGTCATTTCGCCGGACTGATTATTCCGGTAACAAGCTCTTTCCAAGAAACCTTAGAAGCACTGTCTGAAAACGATCAAATAGGAATTGAAAAGGATGGAGCAATCATTGGCTTAATAGATAGGCAATCGCTTATCCAATATCAATTAAATGGCATGAAGGAAGGTGGAAAAGAGTGAATAATCTATATCAAGCCTTCTTAGAAAGAAAAGGGGAGTTACTAAAGGATTTAATTCAGCATATCGAAATATCATTTATTGCGCTCTTTTTTGCATTAATTATTGCAGTTCCGCTCGGGATTTATTTAACAAGAAAGAAAAAGGCTGCCGAAATCATCATCGGCATTACATCTGTCTTTCAAACAATACCGTCTTTAGCTTTATTAGGTTTACTAATTCCGATTGTTGGAATCGGAACAATACCAGCAATTATTGCATTAGTTATTTACGCATTGCTTCCAATTTTAAGGAATATTTATACAGGAATTAAAGAGGTTGATCCAAATTTAATTGAGGCAGCTAAAGGGTTAGGAATGAATAACCGAAGGCTGCTTTTTAAGGTAGAGCTACCTCTTGCCATGCCAGTTATTATGGCTGGGATTAGAACAGCGATGGTTCTTATCATAGGTACAGCCACCATTGCTGCACTTATTGGTGCAGGAGGATTGGGAGACTTAATTACAGTGGGGATTAGCAGAAATGACACTAGTCTTATCCTATTAGGTGCCATTCCAGCTGCTCTTTTAGCTCTGTTTTTTGACTTCTTATTAAGACAATTTGAAAAGCTTTCTTTTAAGAAAGCATTTGTTTCGATCGTATCTGTGATCGTAATTGCTTTCTTAATTATCACAGTATCCGCCTTAAACCAGCCTAAAGGTGCTGATATTACAATAGGCGGCAAAATGGGACCAGAGCCGGAAATATTAATGAATATGTATAAGCTGCTAATTGAACAGGAGTCCTCTTTAACAGTGGACATCAAACCAAATTTGGGAGGAACTACTTTTGTCTATAACGCTTTAACATCTGGCAGTATAGATATTTATCCGGAATTTACTGGGACCGTTATCGTCGATCTTTTAAAAGACCAGCCGCAAAGTACGGACAGCCAAGAGGTATACAATCAAGCGAAAGAAGGGGCTTTAACTAAATTGAATTTAGTTTTGCTTAAGCCAATGAAATACAATAATACCTATGCATTAGCTGTTCCTGCAGCACTCGCAAAACAGTATGATTTAAAGACCATTTCCGATTTAAAAGCAATTGAAGGAAGTATTAAAGCAGGCTTTACACCAGAGTTTCCAGAACGTCAAGATGGATATGTAGGCATCCAAAATCTCTATGGCATCCAGTTCTCCAAGGTAAATATCATGCAGCCAGAGTTGAGGTACGCTGCTGTTAAACGAGGCGATATAAATATTGTAGATGCCTATTCAACAGATAGTGAAATCCAACGAAATAATTTAACTGTTTTAGAAGACGACAAAAACCTGTTTCCGCCATATCAAGGGGCACCAATCCTAAAAAAAGAGACGTTAGAGAAATACCCAGTGTTGGAAGACATATTAAATAAACTAGCAGATCAAATAACAGATGATGAAATGAGAGAAATGAACTATGAAGTTGCAGTTGAGAAGAAAAAAGCAAGGGATGTTGCTAAAACGTTTTTAGAAGGGAAGAACTTACTAAATTAATGATGGATAATGAAAACTTTTCCGACTATTTTAGCTAAAATAAATGAATCTGTAACCAGGAATGCTTACTTTAGATAGATGAAGAGAGAAATTAAACGGCTTAAATCTACATAAGGAGATTAAGCCGTTTGATTTTGTGGATGTTTCAACATTTGTCCTAATCGTTGTTGAGGTTTAATCCATTTGAAACAAAAAGAAAAAAATCAAAATGATGGTGAAAAGAGATATAAAAATGTTATTTAGAACCGGAACTTTAATCCTGCCTGAACGTATAATTGTTTGTAAATAACAATTTAATTCATTTATTTGGAGGGAATGAGAGATGAAGCGTATTTTAACTGCTTTATCGTTAGTAATCATCCTTGTTTTATCAGGATGCACCAGTAATAATTCTTCCAAACCGTTTATCTTTACAGGTGAATCAGACAATTGGTCGGTTGAATTAAAGGTTACACAAGCAGAGGATGATTATGAAAAACAAGATTTTACTTTGCAATATAAGGGGCAGGACGTAACTTCGGTTGGTGAGATTACCTATAATGTTACAACCAAGGCAAGTAGTTTTAGTGCGAATGGTGCTACCCTTGATGAGAATGGTATTTATACGGATACAAGTGAGAGTAATGTCTCAAATGCAAAAGTGACGGAAAAGTCTAAAGTAGACGTTAACATTGAGTGGAATAATCAAACTGAAAGCATAAGCTTGAAAAATAAATAACTTTATCTATCGCGATTCTTTTTCGGAGGGATTGTTTTTTTTTACAAAAAAGGAAGAGAGTTATTAATATGCAAGTAACTTTACATCATTCCTAAGCGTCTAAAGGATAAAGGAGGTTATTGTTTTGGTAAATAAAAAACGGTATTTATTAATAACTGCTTTAGCCTTGCTTATTATCACTGGATGTTCTGCAAAAGGGGATGAAGTAACAGAGGTTATTGGTGAAATTGATGCGGAGGAAGTGCTAGGTTTGGATCCAGACGCCGATATTTTTCAGTTTGAAGGAGTAATATATCAAACAAACATTGATTGGGTAGATAAATTGGCTTTAACGAAGGATGTTCAAATCGGTGAAATAAAAACAATAAATGATGCAAATACAGATTTTAACGATGAAATGGCAAATAAGCTGAAGGTAGGGTCAAAGATTTTTTCCGCTAAAGAACGTAAAGATATTCTAATTGTTGAAAATGACTCAGGACTATTTCATTATCTAGCTATTGTAGAGGGCTAAGAGTTACTTAAAAGAGAAGGAGCGTCTTCTTAGCGACGCTCCTTGTTCCTTTTAATGAAGAATCTTTGTTTCTTTTAAGCTCGCTTTCATCCATTTGCATTCTTCTCCACCAGCCAAAAACAGGTCTTCTGCACTGACAGCAACGCAAAAGCAATGGCCTTTAATTGTTTCAACTGGCTCTAGTGTCATTCGTGATAAGTCAACATGATAAATACGTGAATATCCATATTCGTCCTTGCTGGAACAAACGTAAATATGTTCGCCAGAATGTACCATGCCAAGAAAAGCACGTTCTTCAATTTCACAAGTAAGGGAATGCCATTTGTTGTCTCGATGATTTCGGAAGGCGAAAGTGCCTTTTTTTGTCTGGCATGAACCTGTTGTCAGCCAAAGAAACGAATTATCAACATGGATAGATGAAACCATTGTTTCTTCATCATGTAGAACAGGCACTAGCTGCTGGGAGGATAACGTGTATTTCCACAACCCGCCATTTTGTTTATGTATTTGTGTACCAACATATAAGTCTTCATCTTGTAATGTTAAAGAGCGAATAATGGGCCTAACAGAAAGCTCTTTAAAAAGCGAAATGACTTTCCAGTTTACCCCAAAATCTAAAGACACAAGTAATTGTGTTCCTGCATGTGTAATAACTAACCCACTGTCGTTGCCAACAATATTCCATAAGCGCTGACTTGTTGGAAAGAAGGAGGTCTTCCATCTACCCGTTCTTTCATGTAGTCGAATGAATCTACCTCTGTCACCAACACCCATAATGTAATCACCTATTCTTTTCAGTTGATATATAGAGTCTTGTAATGGAATGATTAGCTTCCAGCGATTATGCTTAAACGAATAAATGCCTTCTCCTTTAATGGAAACTAAAAATTCATTTGGGGAGGTAGAAACAACAGCAGTCGCTCCATTAGCGTGCATGACTAGTATCCTTTTCCTTTGCCCACTCATAGGCACCTACTGCAAATTGTTCACATTCTTGCACTTCCTCCTCACTATCAGGACTAAACTCAATTTTCAATAAAGAGCTAAACACATCTGCCCCTCGTTCCTTCACCTTGTCTGCCAACAGGTCAACAGCCTGGCAGAAGGCAGGATAGAAACGGTCGCCTGAGCCAAAGACACCGAAGGACATCCCCGTTAGATCCACTTCGTCTAATTCTTCATACATATCTTCAAGCTCATACGGCAAATCTCCATCGCCCCATGTATAGCTTCCAAAAAAAACAAGGTCATATTGTGATAGCTTTTGAAGCGGAATTAAGTCTAAATCCTCAACAGCCACTTCACAATTTAATGTTTCTAATTTATTTTTTAAAATCATCATTATATCCTCTGTATTGCTTGTTAAGCTTGCAAACCCAATTAGTACCTTCATAATTAACACCTCTTAAATGAGAATAATTTTCATTATTAATAACTATAAATGATAATGATTATCAATGTCAATGTAAAAAATGCTTCAGTATTTGACAAAAAGATAAGGAGTTATATTTTACAAGCTGGTTGGAGGAGTATTACTATAAAAATATGGTTTTAATTTACTAATCTTTATTAGGAATAAAAAAAAGGGAGGCTGTATGATGGAAAGTAATGAAAGCTTGAAGAATAAAGGCGATAACAAGACATTAAGGCTATTAATGCCTCAGTGGCAAGGCGGGAATAATTCAGCTTATTACCTCGGTGCACAGCTTCTTAATTGGCTTGCTCCAAGTTCTGATGATGCCTTTGAAGAGGTTCCGATTGATCTGTCAGCAGAAGGACTTACTGTTGAGAAGGGCATTTTTGCAAGGAGTACACTGCTCAAACAGGTGCATGCAGCAAAAGCGATTCTCCATAAGCATAATCCAGATCGTGTAGTCGTTTTCGGTGGAGATTGTGGCGTTGAATTAGCACCGTTTGCCTATCTCCATAACAGGTATGATGGGGATGCTGCAATTCTTTGGATTGACGCACATCCAGATGTAAACTCTCCAGAGCATTTTGAACACCATCATGCACATGTTCTTGCAAATCTACTTGGGGTAGGAGATGAGGACTTTGTGGCTGAAGTGCCAAAATTGGTCGATCCCAAAAACGTGTTATATGTTGGTTTAAATGATGGAACAGCTTCAGAAAAAGAAGTGATGGACCGATTTAATTTGAGTGTGGTTAAGCCTGAGGAAATTGTGAAGGATAGCAGCTCAGTTTTAGATTGGCTGGATAATCGAAATGTTTCAAAAGTAATTGTTCATTTTGATTTAGATGTCCTTGATTTAAGAGAGTTTCGTTCATTACTAATAGCAAATCCAGATACATACAGCATAATGGTTGAAAAAACGCCAAAAGGTTCCAGCATAGAAACGATCATTCGGGTCCTTCAAGATGTTGGAAAGGCTTATGACATTGTTGGACTTGGGATTACAGAGCATTTTCCATGGGAGGCTGTTGCATTGGCGAATATGCTAACACGTCTTCCATTAATTGGTGATATAAATAAAACTGACAAACCCTCTTATAACTGGATATTTTAATACTTAATAAAAGGGTCATTAGATTTTTTGAATGTCCCTTTATGGGAGGGATTCCCTTTGACAAAAATATCAATAACGGCTGTAGCGTTTGATTCTGAAGAGGATTATATTGTTTTTGAAAAGGCACAAAAACTGAAGAAATTGTATATCGGACCCTCTGAGTATGAAAATTACGATGAGGATACTAAACAATTTTTATATAAATTTTTATGTGAACAAAATGCTTTTCCCTATTTTGTCTTGTATGAACCATATAGTGATGTAACGGAAGAAATAGAGAAGTTATACATTAGTGAGAGTATCCCATATTCGTTAAGGTATGAGGGTTCATCGTTTAAGCGGTTTCCAGTCTTAACGATTACAATTAATGGTCCATCTGCATTAAAGCTTGTTCTAGAGGAAAGCTTTTGGATTGCTGCATCAAATCAGTTTTATTCAATCTCATTTTCCAATAATACTAGCTATAAGCCTATCCTTAAAAAAGGGTTATTCGGAAAGATGAAACAATACTTAGTACCGTGCTTTACAATGAAGCATCCAGCAACTGTCATCAAAATCTGGCATGATGGCCAAGGGTTTAACCTCTATACGAATGATTCCAAGTATTCGACAGTTGAACAGCTGATTAGCTATCTACCGAATGGAACGATTTTAGAATAAAACAGTCTTATTACTTATTAAGGGGAAAAACAATGGATGAATTATGGATTCAAGAAGAGGATTTGCAAGAGGCGTTGAAGGAGCATTTTCTGCCATTTAGGATTGAACTTTCAGGTGGAGAACCTAAGGTTTATTGTATTAGTGTTGATGAAAAAGATGATAGAACGGAAGAGGAGTATTTAATTAAATTTTTGTCTGCTACTAAAACCTTTCCTTTGTATGTTACATACTCCATTGAATATTTAATACTGGCGGAATATGAAAAGGAATTAAATGAGTTAGGATTAGAATATGAGGTAAGGTATACAACTTCACAGAGAGTTTTTTACACACATAGAAGAATTAGACGTTACTATCATCCTGCAAGTATTTTTGTGAAAAATATGGACATTAATACATTAGCAAAAATAATCAATGCCAATTATGGCATCGCCCAAATGAATGAATTCTTTGCGATTTCTTCAGAAGATAACGTTAGGTTTGATCATAATGAACGCGCAGCAGTTATTGAGGCAAAACCTAATTCTTTTTATATTACACCTGGTTTTGATGGGCATGGATTTTATCTGTTTTCCAACGAAGAACGATATTCAAGTATTATGAAGTTAATGGATAACCTGCCAGAGGGAACAGAGGTTACGCAAATTAATGATAAGTTGATAGATGAAATATAATATTTTAGGGTGCAATCTGTGATTATTTGACTAGAGGTTAAATAATCACAGATTGCAGCCCTTTTTATTTTGTAATAATGGCATAACAGTGAGAACTTTTGAGGAGCAGTAACAGCTTCCATATAAAAAAAAAGCAGTCAACAAAGGATTAATGTCTTATGTAGTTTTTAATCCCAAATCCGCACTCTAGGAATATCTGCTGACCTTAAGTAATCTAAGAGCTGGCCTGTATGAACAGACTCATGATAGGCTACTCGCAACAGCATATCTCCCAATTCTCTTATGTAACCTGATTCTGAGCGATCAATCTTTATAGTAGCTAAGTCTTCTTGTGTGTATGATTTTATTGTCTTCAAAAAATCATTGCGATATGGTTCAGCAAATTCTAATTCATCTTTAACTGTCGTGTACGGCAGTCCTTCAAATGGAGAATTAAATACGTCTAAACTTCCTTTGTTTTTAATTGCCAGATGATAATAATGCTCGCTTTCCAGGACATGTCTAATCATTTCGATACAATTCATCGCCTCATTATCCGGCTTCCATAACAGCATTTCTGCAGGAATGGATGTCCATACCTTTATACTTCTTCTTCTTACTTCTGTAAAATTTAATAAAATCAAATCAATTGAATTCATAGCTTCCCCCTCTTTTCACGCTTGTTATTATTATACATTAATGGATAAGTAAGTTAATAATAAAAAAGGAAACCTTTTTTTATTTATTTCGTAAAAACTAAATGAGGAAAGCGAATCTGGTTTGCATGTGGGTTTGTTAAAAAGATGAATAAAAGTTATAATTAGCCAGTTGGATAAGAAAAAAGATAAAAAGTGGGGTCTTAACATGAGTTGGATGGATGCTAATTTAATAGTTATTCCTTTTATATTCTTAGGAAAAATAGCAATCTTTGTATTCGCTATTTGGTATGCTTGGAAGCTGTTAAAGCTGCAAAAAGAAAAGAATCTTCTTCTTAAAGATATCTCTGAAAAGCTGAATAAACTAGACAAATAATAGAGATTTTTATAGATTATATAAGGGGCCGGATGAAAAATTCGGCTTTTTTATTTATCCAATGCCTTTTCAACGTTTTTTTCGGCAATTGAAGGTTATAATAAAGAAAAGACTAGATAAATTTACTATTATTTAAGGATGAGGAAAGAAGATGTCTATGAAAACAAAATCAAAAAAGTTAGCTGTATATTCCCTTATTATTATGGGGATAGGTTATATCGCAACAGCACCGTTTGATGATTCCATTTGGATCAGATTACTGCAAGGAGGATTTGAAGCAGGGCTTGTCGGCGGATTAGCGGATTGGTTTGCAGTTACTGCACTATTCCGTCATCCACTTGGATTGCCAATACCCCATACAGCATTATTACCTAATAATCGAAAAAGGGTCACAAATGGACTTGTAACAGTGCTGAAAAATGATTGGCTTTCAAAGGAGAGTATCCAAGATAAGATTAAGGATATATCATTTACAGATAAATTGCTCCCAACCATAACAGAACTTATAACGAAAGGGTCTCTGAAAGCTGGATTGGTTAAAGCAGTTAAAAAACTAGTAAGCAATATTGAAATTGAAAAAATGGTGCCTTTCATTAAGACACAAATTGTTTTGACGCTTTCTAATATTGAAGTGAAAAAAATTCTGCAAATGATAAGCTCCAAATTAGTGAATGAAAATTTCGACGAAAAAGTATTAGACCATGTGCTGAAAAAAGCAGACAATTGGTTAAGACAAGAGGATACGAAGGAAAAGCTTGGCAGTGTTTCGATGAATGTCATCAACAGAATTGAAGCAGATGGCATGCTCAAATTCGCGTTAAGATCAATTGAAAGCTTACTTAGCGAAGAGAAACTCGGGAATATTGTTCAAAACCTTTTGTTGAGCGGGGTAAGAAGCTTGCAGCATAAAGGGCAACCAAACCGCGAAGCTCTCGTCAAATATATTCGTAAAGAAATTGAGGCAATGAATGATAATGAGCAGTTAATTGAGGGGATCGACAAGTGGAAGAATCAGCTACTATCTGAATGGGATTTAGATAATACAGTATTGGAAGCTTTACAAAAGCTACAGAACAATATATTGCTTCAATTGGATGATGAAGAATTTATTGATACGTATCTTATGCCATTATGCCTGCATTTCATAGGCATGATTCAGAAAAATAGTGTAACGATTGATAAATGGATTCAAACACAAATTTCCATACTGATTGAGAAAAACCATTCTAAGATTGGTGATCTTGTTCAGGAAAATCTAGATAAGCTAGACAATGAAACAATGATTGACATGATTGAAAATAATATTGGCAAAGACCTGCAGTGGATTCGAGTAAATGGAGCAATTTGCGGATTTATTATCGGTATTATTTTGACTGGTATTCATTATTTAATTGGGTTGATTTAAATAGTGAGGCCTTTACGGTAAAAGCATTAGTTAAAGCAACTATCATATATTAAAAATAAAAAAGTCCCTCCGATTTTATTAATCGGAGGGACTTTTTTATTATATAGCAGTATAACCGCCATCAACAAAGATTGTTGTACCTGTAACAAAGTCATTTTCTGCCAAGAACATAACAGCATGTGCAATTTCTTCTGGATTACCTAAGCGTCCGATTGGATGTTTTGCAACTAAACCATCATAGAAATCACCTAAAGCTTCTTTACTAACCATGCCAGATTCGATAAATCCTGGTGCTACTGCGTTAACACGGATATTGCGGTCTGCATATTCTAACGCTAGTGATTTTGTGATTTGATTTACGGCACCTTTACTTGCAGCGTAAGGAATAGAAGTAGGTTCCCCAACAGATCCTAAGATAGAAGAAGTGCTGATAATCGAACCTCCGCCAGTTTTAAGCATTTCACGGATTGCATATTTTGCACCATAAAATACGCCATCTTGGTTAATTGCAATAACACGTTTATACTCTTCTGCAGTAAGTTCATGTGTTGGCTTTTGAACACCTACGCCAGCATTGTTAAAGATGATATCTAATTTGCCGAAATGTTTAACCGCTTCAGCAACCAAGTTTTCAACTTCACTTTCCTCAGCAACATTTGCTTTTACGAACAATACATTTTCATAAGTTTCTTTTAAATCTTTTTCAACAGCAGCGCCTGCTTCTGCATTATAGTCTGCTAAAACAACTTTCGCACCTTTATCTAGGAAAGCTTTAACTGTTGCTAATCCAATACCTGAAGCACCGCCAGTTACGATTGCTACTTTGTCTTGTAAATTTGTCATGTTAATTCCTCCAATAATGTCTAAGTTGTATATCTATTAACTAGTATTTATCTACAAGTTAATAATATACCCATAGTCTGAAAGTGTCAATTAAAATATCTCAAATTAATATATTACGTTTATAGAAATAAAATGTGTGTAAAGGATAAATATACCACTGCATGGTAAAATAGATAGAATGGAAAGGAGGAAGTAAATGTGAGCGAGAAAGAGAAGGTCTTCTATGAACGGGGGACAGAAGAGTTAAAATTAAAAAACATTCGTGCACAAAAACTTGTTCGAGCTTTTAATCATAGCGAAGTAGAGGATTCAGAAAAAAGAGAAGAAATAATTAGAGAATTATTCGGGAGTGTTGGCGCAAATTCAGCGATTGAACATAATTTTCATTGTGACTTAGGTTACAATATTCATGTTGGAGATAACTTTTACGCTGGATACAACTGCACGATTTTAGATATGGCAGAAGTTAGAATAGGCGACAACTGTATGATTGGACCTGATGTCGGAATTTATACTGCTGGACATGCAATCGAGCCGAAGGGAAGAAATAAAAGCGGATATGGAATCCCTATAACAGTCGGCAATGATGTGTGGATCGGCGGCAGCTGTGTTATATTGGCAGGTATTACAATCGGCGATAATTCTATTGTTGCTGCAGGATCTGTCGTGACAAAGGATGTCCCTGCAAACACTGTAGTTGCAGGAAATCCAGCTAGAGTGATAAAAAGCATAGATAATTAAGTGAATAATATAGCTGCCAATCGGCGGCTTTTTTTAAATTTATTAGGGGAATGCCAAAATGATTAAATTAGCTTTATACTTAACTAATAACTATTTAGCATATCGTGCTTATAAAGTATTACATACCACCAATTGATAAAAATCCACTTTGAGTGGACCTTTAGAAATATCGCTGGAAATGCAAAAATGTAAAGGAGAGGATGAATGCTGTGTTTAATGATTTTAAGCTTAACCAAGGGCGTCCAGTATATATACAGCTTAAGGAATACCTGAAAAGAATGATTACAAATGGGCATTTGCTTGAAAATCAAAAGCTTCCATCAACAAGGGAATTGAGCGTTTCATTAGCTATTAGCAGAAATACGGTTTTAACAGCATATGCAGATTTGGAACAAGAAGGCCTTATTTACGCAGTTAAGGGAAAAGGAAACTTTGTAAAAAGTGTGGAAACCTCCAAAACCCCATCTATCGAAGTGAATTGGCAAGAAAAGATGAGTGAGCAAGCACTTTTGGCAGAAAACCTCGACTTAATGAAGCATGGTGTGCGCAGAAGGAATCAAATGATTTCATTCAATAGTATTGCACCAGATGAAAAGCTTTTTGACGTGGAAAATTTTAAAAGGGCCTTTTTAAACAGGATGGCTATTGAAGGCGATATTGTGCTGAATTATGGTTATGCAAAGGGCTATAAACCACTTATTGAATACCTGCTGCATTATATGGAAGTGAAGGGCGTTGACATTAAAGAAAAGGATATCCTGATAACAAATGGCTTCACAGAGGGCCTGGATATTATTTTATCTTCTTTAAACAAGAAAAATGGCCGAATTATATGTGAAAATCCAACACATCATTCTGCACTTAAGCTCTTTCGCATGCATGGTTATGAAATCGATGGAATTGACATGGAAGATGACGGTTTGGATATTTCCATGCTGCAATCCCTTTTAACAAAAAACAAATATGATTTTGCCTACCTAATTCCCTCCTATCATAATCCAACTGGTATTGTAACCTCATCTGAAAAACGGAAGAAAATGATGGAATTGTTTTCTGCCTATCAAGTTCCAATTGTTGAGGATGGATTTAATGAAGAGCTAAGATATTCAGGGGCCCATCTTGCGCCATTGGCAGCATTTGCTGGAAGCGGTAATAATGTCATTTATACAAGCAGCTTCTCCAAAATTCTTTTTCCCGGTTTAAGGGTCGGATGGGTCTTAGCGGATAAAGACTTAATTTATTATTTGGAAAGTATGAAGCGTGCTCGCACCATTCATACATCTACATTAGATCAAGCAGTTTTATATCAGTATTTACATGATGGTTACTTTGAGAAATATATAAAAAAAGCCAGATCTGTTTATAAGAAAAAGTATGAACTAGCATTAACTTCTTCAAAAAGATATATCCCAATGAAAAGAATCACTGGTGATGGTGGTCTGCATCTTTTTATTGAGCTGGATGATAAGATTGATGCCCGTGAGCTATTAAATAAATGCTCTCAAAAGGGTGTTGTCTTTTCACTAGGAAATGACTTCTATACTGACGATAATGGGAAACATACACTGCGCTTAGGTTTTTCAAGATTGAAGGAAGACGAAATAAGCAGTGGAATAATGCGGATAGGACAAACGATAAAAGAACATTATGGAGGCGAAAGATGATGAAAGTTGGCGTAATTATGGGTGGATTATCCTCTGAAAGGCAAGTGTCCATTATGACAGGGAAGGAAATGATCGCTCATTTAGATACAACTAAGTACGAAATTATCCCCATTGAGCTTAACAGTAAACAAGAAGTTGTCGAAAAGGCAAAAAATCTTGATATTGCACTGCTTGCTCTGCATGGCAAGTTCGGGGAGGATGGCGTCATTCAAGGAGCACTTGAAACCCTCGGCATTCCTTATACAGGAAGCAGTGTCCTTTCAAGCAGCTTATGCATGGATAAAAATCTCTCCAAAAAAATCATCCGTTATGAAGGTATGTTAACACCAAATTGGATTCAGCTTTCAAGCTTGGAGGAACTGCCTCTAAGTGAAATAGAAAAAATGGGTTATCCACTAGTTGTAAAGCCTAATACAGGTGGTTCGAGTGTAGGGGTGAAAATTGTCTATGATCAAGAGACATTACTATCATCCATTTCAGAAGTATTTAAATGGGATAATGAGGTAGTGATTGAGCAGCATATTAAGGGGGAGGAAATTACTTGTTCTGTCTTAAACGGAGAGCTGCTGCCGATTATTTCGATTCAACATAAAGGAGAGTTTTTTGATTATACTTCCAAATATGATGATGCAGCTACGATTGAAGAGGTGATTCAGCTTCCCCCAGAAATAGAAAAACGCGTTTCTGCAGCTGCATTGACTTGCTATCATTCCTTGAAATGCAGTGTGTATGCGCGAATCGACATGATGCTTAAAGATGGTATCCCTTATATATTAGAAGTTAACACACTGCCAGGCATGACGAAAAACAGCCTGCTCCCAAAAAGTGCGCATGCCGCAGGAATTCCATATGGTAAGTTACTAGATTTAATCATTGATAATTCACTTAAGTTACGATCGAAAGAGTATTCGATATAACAATAAACCACTACAAAGAATAACTACTATGTAATAAAATCCAGTGAAAGGCAGGTGTTTTACATGGAAAGAGACAAACTGGGCTTTTTGCTGGGGTTAGTCGGTGTTATTTGTTTTAGTTTAACACTCCCTGCGACAAGTATAGCAGTAGATTATTTCGGAACGACCGTTGTCGGGTTAGGAAGAACAGTTATTGCTGCTATTTTAGTAGCTATCATACTTATAGTCCGTAAGGAAAAGCTCCCTTCTATCCGGCAATTTAAAAGTATTCTCGTCGTTGCACTCGGTGCTGTGTTAGGATTTCCGCTCCTCACATCATGGGCGATGGAATACTTACCTGTATCACACGGAGCTGTTGAGGTGGCACTCCTCCCTTTAGTAACCGCAGGGTTTGCCATGTTACGTGCAGGTGAACAGCCATCACTTAAATACTGGCTTTCTAGTCTGATAGGGTCTTGTGCCGTTATCGTGTATGCCTTAATTCTAGGCTTCGGTCAATTACAATTCGCCGATTTAGCTTTACTTGCCGCTGTGGTGCTGCTGGGGTTTAGTTATGCAGAAGGAGGAAGATTAGCGAAGGAATTAGGCAGCTGGCAAGTCATTGCCTGGGCCATTTTGATTGCTGCACCATTTTTCATTATTCCTGTCGGCTTAAATTTCACGCAAGATATGATACATGCACCAATGCAAGCTTGGATCAGCATAATTTATCTTGGTGTGGTCAGTCAGTTTCTTGCATATGTTGCCTGGTATAGCGGAATGAGCTTGGGCGGCATTGCCAGAGTCAGTCAAATACAATACTTACAGCCATTTCTTATGATTTTATTTGCTGCTATTTTTCTCAATGAAGCTATAAGTGTTATGACAATTGGTATTGCTATCATAGTTCTGCTTTCTGTTATTGTCGGTAAAAATACAAAGGTTACACGAAGCGACTCTTATAAAACATAAACAAATGCTGGACTTCTAAAATAGGATTATTTTTGTCAGCCGCTAGTTGCGGCTTTTTTTGTGGAATAGGAACCTACTACATTCGCTGAGATAATAAAAGAAAAAAATTTCAAGCTTCCTTAACATATGTGCTCATTTATTTAAAAGCTTGCCAAAAAAAGTTTAAATTTATATATTTACTACTTCTAAAGGCTTAGAAAAGAACAGGTCTTGTAGTCGATTACTTGTAAATGATTTACAGATACAATTAAAAGGAGAAGAATGCCAATTAATGCGCAAAAGAATATTTATCACTGTACGCATAAATATCAGAAAATTTAGATATTTCAGGATGTCTTTTTCGCATAATATTAAGGGGGTAATATGCAAAAAATAGTTATTGTTTTTTTGCTCATAGTAATTGCATTATTTGTACCAAAGACACTTTATGCAAAGGAACTTACAACTCCGTCAGGAATTCCACTTACTGGAATAGAGATTTTTGTTGATGACTATGTGAGTGACTATATTGGTAAAGAGACAGCTGGTGCAGGCATTATTATCGTAAAAAATAATGAAGTGATTTTTTCAAAAGGATATGGCTATGGAGATGTTGACAAGAAACAGAAAATAAATCCGAATACGTCCGTTTTTGAATGGGGTTCCATAAGTAAGTTGTTTGTTTGGGTATCAGTAATGCAATTAGAGGAACAAGGGAAAATCAAGTTGGATGAAGATATAAGCAATTACTTGCCTAAAGGATTTCTCCAAAATTTAAAATATGAGGATCCAATAACAATGCTGAATTTAATGAACCATACAGCGGGTTTTGAGGAAAGGATATTTGACTTAGGATATGCCACAGATGACCATATGAAAACATTAGAAGAAGGATTAAAAATGCATGAGCCGAACCAAATTTATCGTCCTGGGGAAGTTGTGGCGTACTCCAATTATTCTACCAGCTTGGCAGCTTATATTGTTCAATTAATTACGGAACAAGAATTTAGTGATTATGTGGAAGAACATATTTTTCAAAAGTTGGGGATTTCAGAATCGACGTTCTATTTAGGTGTAAAAGAGCCGTTAACAAAGGATAAAGTGAATGGTTATGAACTGCTTGGAAAAGGGGATTTTAAACCATCAACACCTTTTTATATGTCTATGTACCCGAGCGGAGGAATAAATGGAACAGCACAGGATTTAGCAGAATTTGCACGTGCGTTGATGCCGCAGGTTAAGAATTCCGTTTTATTTAAGAACGAAAATACGTTAAGTAACATGCTTGCACAAAGTTATACTGTTAATAGAAATGTTCCTGGTATTGCTCACGGTTTTTGGGAATATCATGGTAAGTCAAAAGGATTTACACATGGAGGTAATACGGCATCATTTTCCAGTAATTTTCATATAGTCCCGGAAGAAAGCTTTGCTGTTATTGTGTTAACGAATCAAGCAGGAGAGGTTGATCTAACATATGGGCTTACGAAAGAATTAGTTGGAGAGAGAGAAATAAATGACGTCAAAATAACAGACTTGCCAGATTCGAAAATAACAGAAGGAAAATATATTACTGCAAGACAAATGGAAAGTGGCTTCTTAAATGTGTATTACAAGCTAATGCCACTTGTAGTGAAATCAATGAATGAGACTGATATAGAGGTTAGTTTGGCAGGGCAAACAGCTATTTACACGCAAATATATCCAAATGTTTATAAAATGAACAAGGGTCATTCCATGTTTATTCCGACCAATGTGCTTTATTTCTCATTCGAAGATGGTTCAGTTAATCAAATTCATACATCGATTTCTGATTATCTGCCAATGAAGAATAACACTTATTGGCTAGCATTCAGCGCTATTCTATTCGCATATTGCGTCCTTTTCTTTATCATCTCTCCTTTTGTTTTAATAATAACAAGTGTATTAAATAAGAAGCGAAAACAGTTGATTTTAAAACTTAGAAAATGGATATATTTATTAAACATTGTTGGCACAGCATTCATAGTAAACATAATGGTATTAATAATAAGGATGCTAAGTAATAGTGATAGGGGTTATGCTGAAGTACTTCCACAAATAATGATAAATTATATTTTAACCGTTATTGCTGTTATAACTATTGGTTTCATATTATTTAAGTGGAACACGGTTGAATTAACAAAATTACAGAAGTGCTTTTATGTATTAACAATATTTTCGATTAGCATGCTGATTTTTTTACTATTAGCATGGCAGTTTTATAGTTAACTAAATTTATTTATTATCTTAATCTTAATACAAAAAAAGTTGTAATTAGAGGTATGTACGGTGGATGTCTAAAAGGCATCCTTTTTTATAGCGGAATTTTAAGGTCTATTGCATCGCTATACGGTAAGTTTTCATTTAACCGTCAAAGAGACAGTCACCGTTAAGCAATGCAATAAAAATGGAGCCTTTAATTACTTACATTATTTATGTAAAAGAAGTGCATGAAGCGATCATCTGAAAATATATCAAAGTTCTGTAATACACACATGATAATGAGGGCAACAGGGACAGATGATATAGCTACAAAAGAAGAAATAATTTTAACAAAAAAACTGTCAGTCTTAAAAAACATATAAGCTAATGGTAAAAAATAAATGAGGCATAGTCCAAAGATAATAAGTAAAACCATGTCTTTACATCCTTCCTTATATTGGAACTTAATTTATCATAACAAAGTTAATGTCAAGTGTAAAGAATTTCTATGTAGTGTGTGTATTAAAAAAACCGTCCAGATTCTCTGAACGGAAATAATAAACATAAGGTTTAAATTCCTGTTTTAACTCCAAAAGCAACTAACATAATTCCCGTTGATTTCTGGAAGATTTTTTGGAATTTAGAATTATTCAACCATTTTTTTGCATAATCAATAAGCTGAACAAGAAATAAGAACCATACAACAGCAAGTGATGTCAGGATAAGAGCTAGAATAATCAGCTGCTCGTTCACATTTTCCTTCAGATTGATAAATTGCGGCATGATTGTTATGTAAACTAAAACAGTCTTTGGATTAAGAACATTGCTCAGTAACGCCTGCATAAAAGCCTCTTTATTATGACGCTTTGAGGACTTTATTGGTGCATTTGCTTGTGCTTGAATTTCCTTTAAAGAGAAGACGCTTTTAGTAAAGAAGCTTTTAATTCCTAAGTAAATTAAGTAAGCAGCCCCTAAATATTTAATGGTACTGAAAAGAATCACAGATTTTGCAATAACAACCGCTAACCCAAGAATTGCAATAAGTGTCCAAAAGCATAATCCAGTTGCCATCCCCAGAACAGTGAAGCGTCCTGCCTTCGCACCATAACCTAGCGTGTTTTTTACAAGCAGCATTGTATCGGCTCCCGGTATAATAACCATCATCGCAGCAATTGATACATATGTTAATAAGCTATCCATGTTACATTTCCCCCTTTTTTTTGATAGTGACTACTTAGGTAACTACTTTTTAATGAGTATAGCAGATTGATTTGGAAATAATCAACAGATTTTGTTAAAATATTAGTTACAAACATAGCGACTATTGGATGGAGGCTTTATGAAAGAAAACATTCTCGAAACATTAAAAAATCTTCATTTTACAGAGTATGAAGCAAAAGCATATCTCACACTTTTACAGGATTCACCATTAACAGGCTATGCTGTCGCAAAAAATTCCGGTGTCCCGCGTTCGCGCATATATGAAGTACTGGACAACCTTACAAGCAGAGGCGATATTTTAGTTAGTCTAGGTAATACCCCGCAGTACACACCAGTGCCTGCGAAGGAGCTAATTAAAAACCGCAGACAAAAAGCGGAAGAGAATTTTGAGCTTGCCGAAAATTCATTAGCTCAGTTTGAGAACTCCGCAAATGACCGTGAGAATATTTGGAACATTATGGGTCGAAGTGAAATACTCGATAAGGTAAAAGCATGTATTTCATCTTCTTCCACACGAATTTTACTTGAGGTTTGGCAAGAGGAATACGAGGTGCTGGAGGCTGAACTAAAACAAGCAGCCGCAAGAGGGGTCAATGTAACGATTATTGCGTACGGGGAAATTGTTTCTGATTTCGCTAACGTATATCTGCATTATATGGGTGATGCCATTACAGATGAGTATGGCGGAAGATGGATTGTAATCAGTGGCGATGACTCGGAAGTAGTTGCAGGAATTGTCTCACTTGGTGATGATAGCCGTGCAGCATGGACAATGCATGTTGGATTAGTGATGCCAATAACAGAAGTGATAATCCACGATTTATATCTTATGGAAATTATGGCGAAGCACAGAGAACTATTAGAGGAAAGCTTCGGAAAAAATCTCATTCAGCTGCGCCGCAAATTTTCCATCCATCCAGACTTTAAGAAGCATTATGTGGACTAGCATATTTGATTTTTTTTGTGAAATAAAAAAAAGTGATGTGATAGTTTTATGAAATATCCTCAAAAAGAATTTAATAGTGATTTGAGGAAGCTAATAAAAAATAAAGAAAAAGTCTTAACTATTTTTATGAAAGAATACTTAAAGAAAAAGAAGCCTATTTTAATGGAGGTTGGACTATTACTTGAAGCTGAATTTGTAATCGAAGGAAATGATCCATTTATCCCCGGATACAATTCCTCCATTTCAATTGGCATAAATGAAAGCGAAGGGGAACCTCTAGATATACATATCATTTACATCTGGGAATGTAATTGTAGGTTTTTGGGTGTACCAATAGGACGAAGGATACCAGGCAGTAAGATCACAGGAGAACTAATTGATGAAGCTGTAGAAGAAATCGAACAAGAATTGACATTATTTCTTGAGGAATTGGTGAGTGATTGTCTATAATATTGCAGTTAGAAATTTGGTTAAATGTTTAATTTTAATAAGCCGTATACGGGTATCTTGCTTTATTTTTTAGTATGCTAAGAAGTGAGAAAAATTCCTGTATATTATTTCGGACTTTGTGTTAACTTCTTGCTGGTAATTTTTGCGGTTTATTCCTTTATTCAAATGTATCGAAAAAAGGCCTATCCTTTTATAAAGATAGGAAAAGCCAGTGGAGCTATTGTTTTAGGTGCTTTAATCTTAATAGTGTTTTGCCAAGTTTAAAATACATGCTGTTAAAAGAATATGATGTCGTTAAGGGAAAGTGTGTAATTGAAATAGATTCCGCTGGGAGGTCTACTATGGCGGACTTTATCATGCAAGATTCAAACGACATTTATTCATTTAAAGAAATTCCACAGCTTGACGCCTATGGTAGAAAATTACCATATTATTGTGCAGTAACAGTTACAAAGGATTATATGTGAGAAATAAGCTATGCAATTTATGATATCGATACAAAAGAACTTATTGTGACAAGTAAATGAAGAGGGGCCAACCATCTTATATACGTCTAAATTGAATTTTGTTTTAAACTATTAGAGATATGGAATTTTTTTAGGCGTATATGTAATAACATCAGATGAATAAATCTCAACTTTTACATGGTTATTAACTGCTTTTGCAAGGATGAGGATAGGCTGATTATAATCATTTTTAAAGACAAAATCTGGCCCATCCCAGCTTACAGTTGCATCCCTGTTAACTGGAACGTATGCAACCCCTTTACTATGTGTAAAGCGCTTTACTATATTTAAACCTGCACTATCGACAGCATTAAAAAGCGTAGAAGAAACTTGGCATATTCCTCCGCCAAATTCTTCAGAATATTCCCCGTTAACAATTGCAGTTGAAGGCATATACCCTCTATCAACCGTTCTTTCTCCAACTACCTTATTAAAGGAGAACACCTCTCCTGGAAATAGAACATAATTATTGATTGCCTTTGCTGAGAGGTCAATATTATTTTTTCTTTCTTTATTGTAAGGATTATAAAATGTTATATATTCCCCAATTTTTTCCCCTTTAATGTTGCCAAGTAACTCACTATCGACCCGAGGATAATTAGCGACTATCGGCAGCTCTATAGTCGATGTGCCTTTATTAAAAAAATAGGAAAGCATTTCCTCCGTGAAAACTCTTCTGTTTAAGCGATAGCCAACTTGTTCTGATGTAATATTTCCGTATGCGTCTAAAGAAGCATTTTTCGGTTTTTTGCTTACTTGCTCATCTATTTCGTCCATAAAGTCCTTCACTTTTTTCATGTCTATAAAAGGCAGTATAGGGAACTGCATGGAAAAGTTAGACCGATTTACAACATACATTTCATCGCCCTTGTTCGTAATAATTAAGTTATCTTGTACATTTTCCTGCTGCGTATAAATTAAAAGTGCAAGCATCCAACTAAGTAACATTTGCAAACCCTCCCTATTATCAGTGTGAGATAATAGCCTGGTTTTTATGTAACGTCTTTATAAATTACCTAAAATGATGGTTTACAAATAGGATAGAAAACTGCTCTTTTTACTAAGTGCTAATGAGGAATTAACAGCGAATTAGCCATTTTCACTTTAACAAATTTCTTCCTTTTATCATATATTTATTAGGATCTAACCGCATCTGAACTTATTAAATGGAAGAAGGATGAAGTAAAGATGAACTATTACAGCAGAAGTCCTGTATTTATTGCTCCCCATGTGCATGTTGGCCCAGTTGGACCCATTGGGGTTAGTGGCATTGGACCTCATATTCACGTTGGACCAGTCACGCCTATTGGGCAATTTTCTAATTTTTTATGGGGATTCCATCCATATGGATTTGGGCATTCTACTCCAGCTTTATTTATGGGAGGACCATTTTTCTAGGGAGCATATTTTTAACAATGAATACAGGTAATGGCCAGACAGAAACGGAACCATTTTTTGTTCTAGGCATATAACTAATATATGTCGATTCATAGGTGCTGAGTATCATGAAACTGGAAGAAAAAGCAATGTTAGATACAGCCATTATTAGAGAGATTCAGCGGGATCTTGATCTCATTATTGCCTCCCTATTATTAACGGGACAAATAACATTAACAAGAATTTACTTTGGACCAGGTTATTTTGGTGTAACCGTTGGTGGTCCTATTACAGGAGTTTCGAGGTTAGAGGGAAAAGGAAAGAATCATTTGTTTAACTTTTCGTTGGATGTTATTGATATCTTAGTGGCCATTCTGTTAATAAAAGATGAAATAAACCTTGTGGGGCTTTTTATTTCCTCTGATGCAAGATTCTCTTTAAGTATTAGCGGCCCACTATTAGGCAGGGAGAAGGTAGTACCCGTATTGCCATATTTAAAAAAGAATCAAAGGGAGCTTAATGAAATTGTGAGCTCCGGCTACATTATCGATCATACATTATTGGAAAAATTAAAAAGGTGCTAACGAGGTGAACACAAATGGCTTTAACAGATTTACCAACAATTAAAGGTGCAAATAAAACCAGTTTGTTTCTGATTGCCTTGCCAATTGTTATCTTTATTTTTTTCTTTACACAGGATAAGGATGTTTCTTAATGTTAGGAGATTTTCGGTTGCCATATTGGCAGCTTTTTTTTATGGTGTAATAACGAAAACTTATCCTTACCGATAATTATTTTCGATGATAAACAATGAATAATTAGTTATATAGTATAAAGAGAGGTGAGGAGAATGAAGGATCATAATTCTGATGAAATAAAGTCGAAAGTACAGCAGCAATTCGGGGCAAACGCCAAAAAATATGTAGAAAGTAAAAGCCATTCATCTGGGGAAGACTTAAAAATGTTGCTTGAATGGTCTGAACCCAAAAAGAGTTGGACTGTACTTGATATTGCAACAGGCGGCGGACATGTAACAAAGCTTTTTGCTCCACATGTTAACCAAGTTATTGCAACAGATATCACAAGGGAAATGCTAAAAGAAGCGAAGCGTTTTGTGGATTTATCTGCCTCTAACGTTAATTACATTGTGGCAGATGCAGAAAGCTTACCCTTCTTAGATAACACCTTTGATTTAGTTACATGCAGAATTGCTGCACATCATTTTCCCAATGCGAAGGAATTTATAAAGGAAGCACACAGGGTATTAAAGCAGGGCGGAAGGCTGTTATTAGTTGATAATATTGCACCAGTAAATCCTCTTCTTGATAATTTTATTAATACTTTAGAACAGCTGAGAGATAACAGCCATGTACGCTGCTATTCACAGAATGAGTGGCAAAGCTGGGTAGATGAAACTGGTTTTGTTCTTGTGAAATCCAAAGTAAGAAAAAAACAACTAGAATATCAAAGCTGGGTAGAGCGAACAACTAGTTCAGATGAGGAAATCTCAAAAGTAGCACAGTACATACAAAATGCCGAAAAACAGGTGAAGGATTATTTTGATTTTCAACTGACTCCAAATGCAATCCATTCCTTTAAACTCGACGAATGGATTGCACTGATGGAAAAGAAGTAACCACAAAAAAAGATAAGCTGAATCCAGCTTATCTTTTTATTATTTGTTCATTTGAATAGAACTAGTTTTATTTTCTTTTAAAAACCAAGACCCCCCAATTAAGAAAAAGCCGCTAAAGAGAAACACAGACAGAATGCCCATCCATGAGCCGACAAGGCCAAAGAATATTGGTGCTATTAATTGGGATAATCTATTGGTAGATAGTCGTAAACCAAGCACTTCACCAGTTCTGTTTAACGGTGAAGCGTTATAAGTGGTGGTTAGGGATAATGGCTGGCCACAGCCAAGCCCAAACCCCATTAAGCAGCTAAATACACAATAAAAAATCAAACTTCCTGTAAATGGAATAAGCAGAAAAGAGGCTCCTGCCAAGATGACGGAAATAAATAAAATGAAGTCCCTGCTCATTAGTATAAGAAGTCTTGGTAAAACAAACCGAATAATAATCATCGCTAATCCTTGTAAGGAAATAACGAGCCCTATTTGGGAATTAGATAAATCTGCTTCCTTTGCAAGAATTGGAAAGTAGGCAACGAAAATATCCCTGGAGTATAAGACTAAAGCGCTTGAAAATAAAGCCTTCTTCAGTAAAGGGATTTTTAATAGGCCGATTGACTCGATGATGCTTTTCTTTTCACTCACATCCTTTTTAATGGCAGGAACTTTAAAGCTTATGATAATTGGGAAAATAGCTAATAGGAGAGAAACGAGAAACACACTATTATAGTTATAATGTTCGGAAATATAGCCTCCTAGTATTGGTCCTATTAACGAGGCTGCTGCAACTGCCATGCCAAACATACTGAAATACTGATCGCGATTTGATTCCGTAGCAATATTTCCAATGACATTTTGCAGGGACACAGCAATAAAGATATTGGATATCCCGACAATAAACTGACTAATATAAAGCGCCCAAATCGTGGTGAAGAAGTATGGAAAAAACATCCCAACAGCTAATCCAATCATCCCAAAGATAACTGGATAGCGATCACCATACTTATCCGCTATTCTGCCAGCCTGTAAGGCAAATAGCAGTGGGAAAAAAGCAAATGCAGCTGTTAAAATGCCTATTTCAAATGTATTTGAGCCTAAGTTAGAAGCATATAACGTGATAATTGGCCGAGTAATATTAATAATTAATTGAAACGCAAAAACCGAAAATATAATAATTTTTAATATCATCTATATCTCCCCATAATAAAAAGGAAGCGCTGAGGTCTTCCTTTCCTAACTAGTTATTTAACAGAGTTGATCATTTGATCAAGGTATTTAATAATTTCTTCTTTATTTCCTGAAACTTTTTCTTCTCTTAACTTATCTTTTTCCACTCTATCAAGTGATTTGATCAATATTTCTTCTTCCTGCTCCTGTGGAATTACAACAACACCATCAATATCGCCGACAATTATATCACCTGGTTTTACCGTAACGCCTCCACAAGAAATTGGGATATTAATCTCTCCCATGCCAGCTTTTCCTCCTGCTGCGACAGTTGTTCCTTTACAGAAAACAGGGAAGTCAAGTTCTTTAATGCCATTAATATCTCTAATAGCACCATCCACAACAAATGCACCAACGCCAAGCGTTTTGGCCATACCAATCACGAAGTCTCCTGCAGCAGCTCTATATGTATCTCCCTTTGCATCAACAATAATAACATCCTTAGGTTTTGCCTCTCTGATTGCTTTTAAAACTGCTAAATTATCGCCAACAGGAATCTTAACAGTTAGCGCTCTCCCAGCGAAAGAATATTCCTCCTTAATAGGCTTTATAGAAGGATCGAAATTATTTAATCCATTCATCGTATCGGAAATGGATGTAGTAGGAATGCTTTTAAATTGCTCTATTATTTTTTCCATGTAAGTCTCTCCTTTTAATAACCGTTTTCTATCATTATACAAAACTTACACGATAGGATAGAAATCAATATAAGTTATCGTTATCTATAAAAAAAAAGTGATGGTTAAATCGTCTTGTCTAGAAATCAAAAATAAAAAATAGTTATGGATAAACATAAAAAAGCGATATTTCATTTATCGTTAGCTTTATATTACAGTGATAGTAGAAATTCAATATTGAAAATCTACAAGAACAAAACAAATAGGGAGATGAAATGATGAAGGCATATAAGCTAGGAGTATTACAAGGTGACGGTATCGGTCCAGAAATTGTAAGCGCTACAGTGAAGGTTTTTAAAGCAGCTGCACAGGAGTTAAATGTTAAGTTTGATTGGACAGAGCTTCCGATGGGCTGGGAGGGGATTGAAAAGTATAATGATCCAACACCTAGATATACGAAGGAAATGTTAAATGACTGTGATGGCTGGATACTAGGACCGCACGATTCTGCAGCATATCCGCCAGAACATAAAGCAAAAAGAAACCCAAGCGGTGAACTTCGCCACACTTTAGATTTATACGCAAATATTAGACCTGCAAAAACAATGCCGGGAGCGAAAAGCGTAGTAGGTGAAGCGGATTTAATTATTTATCGTGAAAATACAGAAGGCTTTTACACAGATAGAAACATGCATATAGGTGGGGGAGAATGGCAAATAACGCCAGAGGTTGTCGTATCTGCAGGTGTATTTACGAAGAAAGCCGCTGAAAGAATCGCACACGCTGCTTTTAAAATGGCGATGCAGCGCAGAAAAAAAGTAACAATTGTTCATAAAGCAAATGTTATCAAGCTAGGAACTGGACTTTTCTTAAATACATGTAAAGAGGTAGCACAGCAATATCCAGAGGTTACGGTTGATGACTACCATATCGATGCAATGACAGCACACTTAGTCCGCAGAGCAAGAGATTTTGATATTATAGTAACAGAGAATATGTTTGGTGATATTTTATCAGATTTGGCTGGTGAATTAGTTGGAAGTCTTGGATTAGCTCCTTCTATCAATACGAATGAAAATCAGGCAATGGCTCAAGCTGCTCACGGATCAGCACCGGATATTGCTGGGAAGAATATTGCCAATCCAATTGGAATCATGCTGTCAACAGTTATGCTGATGGATTGGTTGAGTGAAAGACATCATGACGCAAAATTACACCAAGTTGGTCAGCTTGTTGAAGAAGGAATAAACAGCTGCCTTAAAGCCGGGACAATGACAGGAGACTTAGGGGGATCTGCATCAACTTCTGAGTTTGCAGAGGCGATTATCGCAAGAATTGGTGAGTTAGCTGTCAAATAAATGAAAACGCATTCAATGTGTTTGGGGGTATAAATTTGTTATCAATTCTAGGGTTTCTAACTATTGCGGTGTTTACTTACTTAGTCATGTCTAAGCGATTAATTGCCTTCACAGCTATCATTTTTGTTCCTGTAATTTTTGCCTTACTCGGGGGATTTGGGTCAGAATTAGGGGATATGATGGTACAGGGAGTAGAGCTTACAGCTCCTACGGCAGTACTTCTCTTATTTGCAATTCTTTACTTTGGTATCATGATGGATACTGGTTTGTTTGATCCTGTTAGTAATATGATTTTAAAGATTGCTAAAGGGGATCCGGTTAAAATAGCAATGGGGACTGCGATATTAGCATTGCTTGTAGCATTAGACGGTGATGGAACAACAACATATATGATTATTTGTTCAGCGATGCTGCCCGTGTACCGGAAAATTGGCATGAATCCTTTAATATTAGCAACTGTCTCTATCATGTCATTAGGAATTATTGCCGGAAGTACGCCATGGGGCGGATCTGCAACAAGAGCAATAAGTGTGCTTGGTCTTAATGCTAATGAATACTTTATTCCAATGCTGCCGGTTATGGTCGCTGGGGCGATTTCTACATTAGCGATTGCCTATTTCTTAGGAAAAAGAGAGAGAAAGCGTCTTGGCGCAGAAGTTATTGCTAAATATAATCAAGAGATTGCAGCAACAGCAGAAGCACCAGTGAAAAAGAACTCTAAAATCATTTGGTTTAACCTATTTCTAACTTTAGCAATAATGGGCGTATTAATTCTAGACGTAGTAGAATTGTATATTCTCTTTATCATTGGGTTCGCCATTGCTTTAGTAGTTAATTTCCCAAATATTGAAGAACAAAAAAAGGTGCTAAAACAACATGCTTCAAATGCCATACCAGTTGTATCGCTTGTGCTGGGAGCGGGTATATTCACAGGTATTCTTCAAGGTACAGAAATGGTTGACCATATGGCAAATGATATTGTTTCGATTATTCCAAGCGCGTTTGGAGACTACTATACTATCATTGTCGCAATCATAGGTTTGCCGCTTAGCTTCCTTATGTCTAATGATGCCTTTTTCTTCGGGGCATTACCAGTATTAGCAGAGGCAGGCAGTCAGTATGGTGTTGATTCTGTCAGTATTGCAAGAGCATCTGTGATTGGACAGACGATACACTTAATAGGTCCAACATCAGCACCATTATGGGTGTTAATCGAATTAATCAGAAGTGATTTAGGAAAACTACAAAAATTTACAATGGGCTGGATTCTCTTAACTGCCGTTGTGATGATTATCGTTGGAATCTTAACAGGAGCAATGGTCCTGTGAGTTCAAGAAACTAAATGTAACCACATATAATAGCCCTTGCGAAAGGGCTATTTATATTATCAAGGAGGATGAAAATGGAACTCGAATTTTTCACGGCATTATTGTCCATTATTGTTATTGATTTAGTATTGGCAGGAGATAATGCCATATTAATAGGTCTTGCTGCTAGGCACTTGCCAAAAGACCAGCAGAAAAAGGTTATTATGTGGGGCTCTCTTGGTGCCATCATTATTCGAATTATAGCAACTCTAGCTGTTGTATGGCTATTAAAGGTACCAGGGCTGCATGTAGCAGGCGGGCTAATGCTAGTTTTTATTTCTTATAAATTATTAGTAGAAAATGAGGAACATAGCGATATCAAATCGAGCAATAATTTTTGGGGTGCAGTCAGAACAGTTATTATTGCCGACGCCTTAATGGGCTTAGATAATGTGCTAGCAGTTGCAGGAGCTGCCCATGGCAGTATTTTATTAGTAGTCATTGGCTTATTAATATCCATTCCTGTCGTAATGTGGTGCAGTACATTAATATTGAAATGGATTGAGCGCTTTCCAGTCATTATTACTTTCGGTGCAGGGATTTTAGCATGGACAGCCTCGAAAATGATCGTCGCGGAACCCTTTATAGGTACATACTTCCAAAACCCATTATTAAAGTATGGCTTTGAACTCTTAGTCATTGCATTGGTAGTTGGGATAGGAGTTTATAAAAACAAGAAAGCGTCAGATATTCCAGCGGGTGATGTAGCTTCTGCTGAAGTAAAGGAATCAATTAACTTTATGGATGAGGAAAAACCTGAAGAATTCCTGAATGGCGAAAATATAGAGGGCCATAAAGAACGGGAAAGAGAGCTGACAAAGGTTTGATAAAAAAAGAAGGTGCCGAATTTCAAATCGGCACCTTCTTTTTGTAACTATCTTTCTACAACAGAAACAATTTTTGTCTCGCCAGCAGCTAAAGTATCAGCATCCTGCCATATAAGCGAGTAGTTTTTATTTTTGATATTCGGCAAAATCACTAATATTAGCGGACTATAAGCATTTTCATTTAAATAATTCATATCAAAATTAAGGAGAGCATCGCCCATTTTTACCGATTGACCAAGTGTAACTAAAGCTTTAAAGTAATCACCTTTTAGGGAAGCGGTTTCAAGACCGATGTGGATCAAAACATCTATATCCTCTGAATTTCTTACCGTCATAACATGGTTCGTATGAGAAATATGGGTAACCTCACCAGAAACAGGTGAAACAATTTTACCATTGGAAGGATGGACGGCGAAGCCTTCACCAACAAGCTTATTACTGAAAATTGGATCTGGTACAGTTTCTAAAGAGACAAACTTTCCATCTGCAGGAGTAAAAATAGAATTTGCTTCTGTTTTCTTCTGATGACTATTTTTAAACATTATTTAATCTCCTTTCATACAAGAGAAACTAAATCTCCTGTTCCCTTTAAAAGTAAATGTAACGAGTGGCAAACTGTTCGTCAATTCCTTTTTAGGAGAACATCAATATACAAACCTAGAAACCTAGTGATACCAACAGTTTCATCCATTATTCTAATATAGAATGAACAGAGATAATGAAAAGTTATGGAAAACTTTCTTCAGAAATATGGGTGGTTACCTCGTACATCCATAACTTTTTTTTATGATATTTAATAGAAAATGTGTATTTTTTATTATGGTTTAAATGTAATAGAATAAATGTAGAAAGTAAGTATTAACCAGTTAATTCATACAACAATAAAGGTGGTTATCTGATGGCAAATTATAAATTAGGTGTTCTTTATGGAGACGGAATTGGACCTGAAATTGTGAAAGCATCTGTAGAAGTATTGAAGGCTGCCACTCAACAAGCAAATAATGGTACAACTTTTGAATACAAGGAGCTGCCGATGGGATGGGAAGGTATTAAAAAATATAATGATCCTGTTCCAGAAATAACGAAAAAAGGCCTGGAGGATACGAATGGCTGGCTGATGGCTCCACATGATTCAGCAGCTTACCCTGATGAGCATCGAATCTCGAAGCGTAATCCAAGTGGTGAACTTAGACATCATTTTGATCTATATTCTAATGTACGTCCAAGCCGCGCATTGCCGGGGACTACTAGTTTAGTAGGAAATGCAGATCTTGTTGTTTTTAGAGAAAATACGGAGGGCTTCCTGTCTGATAGAAATATGTATAAAGGTACAGGAGAATACATGGTAAATAAGGATGTTGCATTAGTAACAGGCGTATTTACAAGACAAGCAACAGAAAGAATTGCCCATGAAGCATTTAAGCTGGCAATGACAAGACGAAAAAAAGTAACAATCGTTCACAAAGCAAATGTAATCAAGTTTGCCTATGAATTATTCCGTGATGTTTGCTACGAGGTTGGTGAAAAGTACTATCCAGAAGTAGAAGTGAATGATTTTCATATTGATGCAATGACAGCTCACTTAGTAAGAAGAGCAGAAGAGTTTGATGTTATCGTAACTACTAATCTATTTGGTGACATCCTATCAGATCTTGCTGGTGAACTTGTTGGAAGTCTTGGTTTGTCAGCATCTCTCAACACAAATGGTGAGCAAGCAATGGCACAGGCAGCACACGGTTCAGCACCGGATATTGCCGGTCAGAATGTTGCAAACCCAACAAGTATGCTGCTTTCAACAGTGATGCTTCTACAGTGGCTGGCAAACCATCATGATGATCATCATTTAAATGTCATTGCCGAAGTAATCGAAAATGCTGTCTTACAAACAATCGCCGAAGGACCAACTACCCGTGACCTTGGCGGAACGGCATCTACGACAGAATTTACAGAAGCTGTTATCACGAGAATGCAAGCATAAATAAAATAAAAACCAAACGGGTATCTGTTTGGTTTTTTCTATAGGAGGATTAATTCATGAATAGTAGTAATGAGCTGATAGCATGCGGCAAGTATATGCTCAATAATAATTTGGCATGGGGAACATCAGGTAATATCAGCAGCAGAGTCAATGAAAATACAATGCTGATAACCGCTTCAGGCACCTTTATGGGCGACTTGAAAGACGAAGATTTTGTCCTATTTGACCTTCAGAATGAACAAAATCTAAGTGAACGAAAAGCCTCGAAAGAAACACCAATGCATACAGGAATCTATAAAACAAGGCCAGATGTACAAGCGGTTATCCATTCATCACCATTCTATACAACGCTCTTTGCATGCAGTAAAGAACCAATAGTGGCAAACCTGTTTATTGAAAATTTTTATTACCTGGAAAATATCGGCTATGTAGATTATTTTCATCCAGGAACAAGAGAGCTAGGAGAAGCGATAGCGGAAGAGGCAAAGAAATCTGATGTCATTATGATGCGAAATCATGGTGTAGTAGTAATGGATTCCTCCATTTCGGAAGCTTTAATGAGAATAGAAACATTAGAAATGACGTGCAGAATGATGTTAACAGCGAAATCAAGTGGGGTTGAATTACATTCGCTGCCAAGCTTTAAAGTGACAGAGTTTTTGGAAGAGTCCCTTTATAAGCCAAGGATTAAACGATAAGGAGGCATTACGATGATTGGTGTAGTAGCAGATGATACAACTGGCGCAAATGATATTGGTATTATGTTTTCAAAAAGCGGCTATAAGGTAAAGGTGCTTACCTTCGAAGAAAATATGGAAATAGTCAAAGATGCAGATGTAGTTATTATTGATACAGACAGTCGCTTAGACAGTCCCAAAACTGCTTATGATAAGGTTTTTAAAGCAACCAAGGTTTTACAGAATGCAAATTGTTCGATGTACTATAATAAAACATGCTCCGTGTTTAGAGGCAATATTGGGGTAGAATTTGACGCCATGCTCGATGAATTGGAAGAAGATTTTGCGATTATTTCACTATCCTTTCCACAAAACGGCCGAACTACCGTAAATGGGATTCACAAGGTTAATGGCAAAAGACTAGAAGATTCAGAGTTCCTCCATGACCCTGTTCATCCAACGATAGAATCAAACTTAGAATCCATCTTGAAAAAACAAACGAGAAGAAAAGTGACTTCTATTTATTTAGATGTAGTCAGAAAAGGTCCCGAAGAATTAAAAACGGCGATTGAAAAGGCAAAAAACGATTATCAGTACGTACTCATTGATGGGGAAACACAAGAGGATCTCAACATTATCGCCCAAGCTGCAGCAGGATATAAAGTTCTCGCTGGAAGCTCTGCCTTAGGAGAGGAATTGCCTAAAGCTCTGCCGAAATCAGAATTTCCTCATTTAGCTAGCACTGTATCAATAAAGGATGAAAATGGAGTTCTAATTATATCTGGAAGCTTAACACCGCAAACAAAAGAGCAGACGAAAGAGTTAATAGACTCTGGGGTTTCAGCTATCATAGTTGATTCAAGAAAAATCTTAGACAACACTTATCAAGGAGAACTGGAAAAAGTATATAATGAAGCCAAATTGCTATTGAAAGACGGGCAAGACGTGTTAATTATGGCGGAAAATAATCCAAACATTGTAAAGGAAACAAAGGAAATCGGAAAACTAAAGGGTTTAAGTGAATTAATTATTAGTAAAAAAATCTCCAGCTTTTTAGCCGCTGTTGCTAAAAGACTGACTGATTCTCTAAATATAAAGAGAATTGTCGTTGCGGGCGGAGACACTTCTGGCACTGTATGCAGGCATTTAGAAATTAAAGGCAATTATATTGTGAAGGAAATTGATACAGGTGTGCCTTCTGGATTAGTAATTGATAAGGAAATGTTAATTGTCCTTAAGTCAGGCAGTTTCGGTAAAAAGGACTTTCTTGTTAAAGCGGTTACACACCTTAAGGAACTAACTTCACTGTAAGTGCGCTTTCTAAATCAATTAACGTTCTATATAATTTAAACTAGAAGTTATGATTTCAGGAGGTATAACATGGACAAACGAGATTGGCAGATATTGCAGAAGTTATACAAGGAAAAAAATATAACAAAAGTTGCAGAAAGTCTGTTCATGTCACAGCCAGCACTTACAAAAAGAATTCAGCAAATTGAAGCAGAATATAAGGTAACAATCGTTCATCGCAGTAAAAAGGGGATTCAGTTCACACCTCAAGGAGAATACCTCGTAAACTATGCAGATGAAATGATAAAAAGAGATATAGAAGTACAGGATCATTTAGCTAATATGGATGACGAGATTTCCGGTACATTACGGCTAGGTGTTTCAAGCTTCATAACAAGAAAAATCCCGCCTGTTCTTAAAGAGTTTAAATCAAGACATCCAAAGGTCAATTTCAGCTTAACAAGCAAATGGAGCAGCCAAATTTTTAATCAAGTGTACAATCACGAAATCCATATTGGCTTTGTAAGAGGTGATTATAAGTGGATTGGCGGAAAAAGATTATTATTAGAAGAAAACTTGTCGCTAGTTTCTCATAGTAAGGTTGAATTAGAAGACCTGCCAACATTACCGCGTATTGATTATATTTGCGATGTTAAGCTTCAAGATATGATCGATACCTGGTGGTCAGAGAACTTTTCTGTACCCCCGAAGGTAGGTATTAAAGTAGATAAGACAGACACTTGCCGTGAAATGGTAGCACATGATTTAGGATACGCAATTATGCCTAGCCTAGTTATTAAAAACACAGGTAATTTATATCAGCTACCATTAAATGACAAGCATAATAACCCAATCACCAGACATACTTGGATGTTCTATAACCAAGATGACTATAATTTAAAATTAGTAAAAACATTTATTGAGTTTATGGACGAAATAAACTTTCAAGATATGATATCGAAGCAAGCTTAAAAAAGGATGGAGTGTGGAACATGAAAAAATATAAGGTCGGTTTGATTCATGCTACACTGAACTCAGTTAACCCAATACTGGAAGCTTTCGCAACGAATTTCCCTGAAATTGAAACACTTAATTTTATGGATGAGGGACTGCTCAAAGCACTAGACAAAGAAGGAGAAATTACCCCGGCATTAGTAGAACGCTTTGCGAGTTTACTAGGAAAAGCGGTGGAGTCAGAGGTGGATGGAATCCTTCTATCCTGCTCTGCCTACAGTCCAACAATTACAGAAATGCGCAAAAGATTTCCCCAGCTTCCAATTGAAAATGTAGATGACGCGATGATCGAACAAGCAGTTAAGCTCGGCAGCAAAATAGGTGTCGTTGCCACAGTAGCAACTGCAGGTCCTACCACAGAAAAAGCTGTACTTGAAAAGGCAGAAGCTTTAGGAAAAGAAGTAGAGGTGCTTGTTGAAGTTAATACAGAGGCTTTTACTGCGCTAAGTAAAAAAGACTACGAATCACATGACAGTTATATTGCAAGCAGTGTCAATAAACTGCTCGACAACCAAGTTGATGTTATTATATTGGCTCAGCTTTCGATGGCAAGAGCAACGACTGTTTTGAAGAATGTTGAAATTCCGATATTGACTAGTCCAGAAATAAGTTCTAATAAGATTGTCAGTGAGCTAGAATCTTTTTATCGTTAAATAATAGGAAGACCTTCATCTCGATGGAGGTCTTATTTATATTAGGATACACAGGAAAAGCTACAAATTAATCATAATTACCATGTTATACTTATATTGGTATTATCATACAAAAATAAATCTGGTGTAATTCAAAAAATTCTCCAGTCAGGGGGGACTCATGCATGATTGCATCTATTATTTACATTGTGTTAGTTGTTGGAGGGTTATTGTATTTAATAAAGAAAAAGCGTGATACAGAAGCAAAATTCACATTAAAAATAATTGGTTATTATATTTTAGGTGTATTTGCTTTTAAATTTAATGGAATTGCTTTGCCGCTTGGTTTTATTATCTATTTGCTGTTTTTCCTACCTAAGGTAAATGCAGATATTAAACGGCAAGCAGCCATCTTTGGTTTAATCATATTTATACTTGTTCAATGGATTACACCATTTACTGTCTATATGTGGGAAAGCCGAACGATTACTATCGAGCATGAATTAGAATCAGCGTATACGACCGATTTTGCGGAAGAGAATGAATTGATTACGAAGGAATTAAAACTAGAAGAGAGTAATGTAAAGCTGGATAATTTTAGTATGGACTATACTCAATCTGGCAAAATAACAGACTTAAGCTGGGAGATGCTTGGGGAAGAAGACAATGAGTATATTTATTATAGAATTCAATACTTTACTGATAAGAAAAAATACGAAATATCTAAGAGTCATCATGAAACATGGAGTCAATTTTTGTTTCTAGTGGATACAAAGTATTACTTTGAAAAGTTGGATTTGCTTGATATTCAAGATATTACAATTGCCAAAGGTAAGTTTTCTTCATATAAATTATTCAGTTTCGGAGAAAGATCACAATATGGCTTTGCCGAAAATGAACCACATGTCATTTCAAATGGAGAAATAAAGAAATTAAGTGAAAAACAGTTGCCAGTTGATGCTTATTATATTTCCACATATGCTCTGAAGAAGATGAGCGAAGAGACAGATGAACAAGGTAATATCGTACAAGAAGACTGGGAAGGAACTGAATTCACAGATTATCTATTTGATATCACTCCTATTGAGGAAGAAGAGGATTTTTAAGGGGGATACTGATTGTTCCCTAAAAGGAAATTTATCATTCTAAGCTAAACCTTGAAAAGCCTGCCTCATTTTATATATAAACTATAAAATTACCAAATTATTATAAAACTGTAAGTTATTATTTTATTTTCCTCCTAAACAATGTTATAACTAGAAAGGTATTTATTTATAAGAGGTGAATAATGATTAACCAAATCTACTTACGAAGAAAAAACAAACTCATACTAAACAAAAGTAATGAACCTACACCGCAACTCCATAACATAGCCACAAGCGCAGCTAATTTTGAGTCACTAGGCTATTCACTGTCAAAACCTATAATAGATATCCTTTATACATATTCCTCAGACCAGCTTAACGAATTCTATTTATCGACTTTCCATAGTTTGAAAGAGTTATTGGGTGCTGATAAGACCTATAAGCCAATGTATCCTAATTTTCCACAACAGGTAATGAAAGCAAGTGATGCAGAATTATATATGAATGCGGTTATTCATTACGCTTCTATTGGTGCGATTCTGCCTCAATATGAACAACAGACAAGATTGCCATTGTATGACAGGACAAAACTACAGCTGATTGCCCTTGGTTCAATGGATGATTTTCTGACTATTTTCCGGAACTTACTCTCTTCCAAAACATCTTTATCAGAAAGTGATAGGGAAGATTTAGCTTATGTTTTTGCTAGTTTGCCAGAACATGTTGAGCAAATAATTCCGCAAGACATTCCTCTAAAGGAGAATGTTGCACTGCTTGGAAAACTAATAGTCGAAAACAACCTTAATTACAAACTGCTGATCCAATATGTTAAAACGGCGATAGATGTATTACGACTTGCAGTGTCTCTGTCTGATGGAGACATCAGTTTAGCGGCGAATACGCGTTTTAAGAGCTTTAAAAGAAAAGAAAGGCGTTTATTATTAGCTTTACTTGAAAATTGCGGAAGCATCGAAGAGGATATGAAGCGATATAAAAACAGATGGATTAGATTAGGAGAGCGACTGCATCCTGCAGAATACAAGCAATTTACAAAAGCAAACGAAGCATTTTCAAAGCTGAGAAACAATGAGGATATTCCTACATTTAATGGGCTTGTTGCACAGGCACTGCAAAATAACCAAATAGACGATGCGATTAGGTTATTATCAAAAAGACCTGGGGAGTTTGCCCGCAAGCTTGATCAACTTCTACGTATGCATCCCAAACCCCAGTCTGTGATAGAAAGCTTTCAGCTGGTGGCTGATAAAGTGGAGACGGCAGTACTACTGCAAGTAAGAGAGCATTTCAAGCACAGAAATAAAGACAAAGAAAAGAGGGTGTTTTTCCCTAAAGGGAATGTTGCTAAGATGTATGTAATTGATAATACATTGCCTGCAATAGACGAAAATGTTTGCGAAGCTGCTGTCCGTCTCTGTGAAAACAGCTTGATTGAGGCATACAAGCAAAAGGAACCGCTTGGAAAAGTTTACTTGGATGAAGCGCTCAAAAATTATATAGTTCCATTTTCGCAGCGCTCTGCAAATAAGTCGATAAAATCTGTTGTCAGAGGCTCAAAGATAGATATAGCTGAGTCAACATCAATTAGAACCTTTTTATATTGGAAGGACGGGTCAAATGAATGGGGCACAGATATCGATTTATCCGCTGTTATGTATGATGACTCATGGGGATACTTGGAACATGTTTCGTATACAAATTTAAGGTCAGCTAAGTATAAGTCATGTCACAGTGGCGATATTACTTCAGCACCGGCTGGCGCTAGTGAGTTCATTGATTTAGACATACAGTCGGTTCGAAATTTTGGCGGAAGATATATTGTGTTTTCCATTCACTCTTTCAGCGGAGAAGCTTTTAATGAGCTGCCAGAATGCTTTATGGGCTGGATGAGCAGAGAAAATCCTAATTCAGGGGAAATATATGAACCAAAAACAGTTGAGAACAGACTGGATATTACATCTGATTCCATGATTTGTATAACTATGATTCTTGATTTATATGAGAATAAAGTTATTTGGACAGATATTGCACTTCGGACTGAACCAGATTATGCTAATAATGTAGAAGAAAATCAAATGGGCATGGTTTTGATGGGGAAGGCTTTAACATCCCTCGTTAAACCAAACTTATATGATTTATTTAAGCTTCATATTGAGGCAAGAGGAGAACTTTGTGGTAATATAGAGGAAGCAGATTTAATTTTCTCTGTTGATAAAGGGATTACTCCTTTTGATCTTGATATTATTGTTGCAGACTATCTATAAATTAATATTGGGCTATTATCCATCTTCCTTCTAACTCTCTTATCTTCAAAATTGTTAGGTGGATAGCTTTCCCGATTGATTTTAAGGCTATGCCATACCTTCCTTCTTAAACTCTTAAGTTTTATCGAACTTAGGTACGGCAGTTTCCTTGTAAAGTCAGGCTCTTATTAGGGTCTGGCTTTATTTATTGTAGTTTTGGTTTTTATCCTGATTTATGAGTAAAGTGCGGTTTTAAGAGAAAAGTGTTTGTTTATTGAGAGAGTCTATTTCAATAGCAAATTTTAACTATTTAACTACGATACTTCCCTATCTTGAAGAAAGAACCACGTAATTGTTAGTAATTTACTAATGACTACGTGGAATTTTTATGACCAAGCTTCTATTAAAGGCTGAATCCCTAACTGAATTTCTTCACAAGTTAGGTTGTTCAATATATATAAATAATAACATTAAACTTTATACTAATATAAAAAATGTTGATTTAAATCTCTATAAAAAGAGTGATAGATTTTCTTCGAAGGCTAAGTATCGTTATGAGGAGATATTAATAGATACTAATGAAAATAAACGTATAAATTATGTATTTGGATTTTTTTGTGAAAATACAGTAGAAATAAATGGAGAGTTTAACTTAAAAAATATTAATGACACCGTTAGAATACTTGGTGAAAATCTCAAAGAATCTAAATTAGTTCGACAAAATAAATTATGGATTTGAGTTAGTAATTTAGGGCATAAAAAAGTTAAGTTCTTCGCTGATTGCACAGTCCTGGGATTATTGTAATAAACCATTATGTATTCTTTTTCTGATCTCCCAATCTTCAATAAACTTAAACATCGCTAAATTGGCTAAGAGAAAAGAAAAACCACCCCGCGCCACAAACGTAAGGGTGGTTCTTCTCGCTAATCTAATATATCAGCCTGATCGCACCGCGCTTTGGCAGTAGTTCAGGGTCAAGGAGTTACAGCACCTTGGATTTTCTAGTTAACATATTATACCCAAGCTACTATTAATTCAAGCAAAACCATATAGATTATTTTTATTTCATTTGTTGTTTTATATCATTCACGAACAAAATCGTTTTATTAATGAGGGGGAGGAGAACAGTCATATGATCCTCACCGGGAAATTCAAGGAATTCACTTTCAAACACAGGAGAAGTATGTTTTTGAAGCTCATCATTAAGCATTTTCGCTTTTTCATTCATTTCTGAAAAATGATCTCTTTCCAATTCTCCGCTTGTAATTAGGAGCTTCGCGTTTATCTCATTTGCCATAAACTGCTGTTTTGCTTTATTCAGGAATACTTCATTCCAATGTATGGATGGGCTGCTGGCAATATAATACTGAAACGAAGCAGACGAGGTAAATAATGTAGACAAGACAAATAACCCACCAAGAGAATGCCCGATAATCGATTGTTTCTTCTTATTAACATGGTATTTTAGTTCAATCTGCGGCTTCAATTCCTTTTCAATAAAAGCCAGAAAGTAACTGCCGCCGCCCGCTTGTGGAAGCTCTCTATCAATAGCGTGATACGATAAAAAATCAATGTTAGGTGAAAACGTAAAGTCGTAATATCTATTGTCATTAAATGGACCACTTGTTTCATAGCCAATGCCGACAATGATATGCGGTTTTTTGCCCGTTATCTCTGCTCTTCTAGTTTGCAGATTCATTATTTCAGTAAAACTTGCAAAAACAGAATTCCCGTCTAAAACATACATAATCGGAAAGCCATCATCAGGCGCAGGTGAATCAGGAACAGAAACAAATACTTTATATAAACGCTTTAATTCTCGTGAACAGATTAACCAGGTTTCCGTGTGAGGTAAAGTGTATGGCTCTGTTATCATAGTTTTCTCCATTTCCATATTTGATAGGTTATCTTTATTAATTGGATAAAATTTGGTACTATTAATGAAAATGATTATCAATATCATTCATATTTTAAAGGGAACTGGTGAGGAAAACAAGTGGCAACCATAACAAATCATAATATTTGGAAAAACATCTACTTAGATTTGAGCAGTATTAATCGTATTCAGAAGCAAAGGAAAGAAAATAAAATCACCTCTTATTTTGAACTAATATATATTCATGCTGGCCGGGGCACATTTACTATTAATAAAGAAGAAAAACACTTTGCCAGCCATCAGCTGCTCTTAATACCGCCAGGCAGTACATATAAACTAACATTTGCATGTGATGTGGATTATTATCTTGTTTCCTTTCAAGTATTTTTGAAGGATAAGAAAGAAGAGGCTCAACCCACCTTAACCGGATTGGCGTGTATTCAACAGCAGGTGATTCCGTTTCATCAAGTGATAGCAGGACTAATAGAGGATTTGTACCGCCTTAAAGGGGAGGGAATTCCATACATACATTTCCTGCAAAGAGCAAAGCTGAATGAAATATTTTTTCATTTATTATCATATAAAAAACACGTTACACCTAATGATACTCTTTTAGCAATCGAGGAAACAAAAAGATATATGGATACCCATTTCAATGAAAAGTTAAAGATTGAGACGCTGGCACAACAGGCAGAGCTTAGCCCAAAATACTACTCAGAAATGTTTAAAAAGCAATATGGAATTACAGTTAGCGACTATATTACAAAATTACGTGTAAACAAAGCAAAGCACTTATTATTACTGACAAAGGATAGTATTCGTTTGATTGCCAGCTCTGTTGGCTATGCTGATGAATTTTACTTGAGCAGAAAGTTTAAACAAGCTGTTGGTATTTCCCCATCAGCATATCGGGAGAAGAGAAATCGGAAAATAGCTTCTTACGATTTTGCGACAACAGGACATTTGCTTGCACTGCAAATCCTTCCATATGCTGCCCCTATACATCCGAAATGGACACTTGATTATTATGAACAATTTAAAGATGATATTATTTTTCACCTTGAATCTTATCGAAAGCATACGGAATGGCGAAAAAATATTGCAAAGCTACAAGAGGCTAAACCACATCTAATTATTGCGAAGCAGGATATAACTGCAGAGGAAAAGGCAGAATTGGAGAAAGTCGCTTCTGTCTTTTATTATTCGGAGAAAGACAATTGGAAGGATCAGTTTTTCCAAATTGCAGACTATTTGGACTGTATAAAAGAAGCAAAGGAGTGGATGGAACACTATGAAAGTCATGCTAAGCGTGCAACTGCTCAATTAGTTCCATATTTAAACGGAAAAAAAGGACTAGTCATCAGTCTTTTCAAAGATAATTTTTATTTGAATCGCTCCAGAACGGCTATTGAGGTTATATTTGAAGAACTGCAGATTGCTTCATCTCAAGCTAGAAATCAATGGAAGCATAATGAGGGCACTCAGTTAGATAAGATTATTAAATGGCAGCCTGATTTTATTCTGCTGAATATACGGCAGGATGAGGAAACACTGAGATTTTGGCAGAAGCTAAGAAGATCGCCAGAGTGGAACAATATAGAAGCAGTCAAACGTCAGCAGGTTTATTTTATCCAATCAGACCCCTGGAATGAATGCTCTGCAAGCTCGCATATACGGGTTATTGACAATTTAGTGGAGATGATTACGGAAAAAGTACAAGGAAAAGAGAGGAAATAATCCATGTTCCAATAAAAGATAGTTTTGTATAATCCTAATTGATAGTGGTTATCAATATCAATTAGACTATATAAAGGGGAAGATACTCGTGAGAAAATATGCACTTATTATAATGCTAGGAATAATGCTAGTAATAGCAGTAGCCTGCGGGAAAGAAGAGTCTGCAAACACGGATGAAAATTCAGCAGCGTCAGAAGAAGCAAGTTCCGATACTACAAAAACGATTACCTTTTTAGATAAAGACTATGAAATTCCAAGCAACAGTACAAAAATTGTTGCGGCAAGTCAGGAAGCAATGGAGGACTCTGCAGTGTTAGGTGTTAAACCAGTAGGGGCAGTTGCAACTGGCGGAGAGTTTCCTGCATTCTTAGGTGATTCTATGTCTGAGGCAGAGGAGATTGGTGACAAATTCCAGCCAAGTACTGAAAAATTACTTCAATTAAAACCTGATGTTATTCTTGGAACGAGCAAATTTCAGGCAGATGTAGCCGATAGCTTAAACAAAGTTGCTCCAATGATTCCGATTTCTCATATTTCTACACATTGGAAGGATAATCTTCTCGTGTTGGCTGAAATTACGAATAAAACGGAAGAAGCAGAAAAGTACATTTCTGACTATGAAGCAAATGCGAAGGAAACAAAAACAGCAGTTACAGAGAAGCTCGGTGATAAGGAAGTGCTAATGTTTAGAGTACGTAATGGCAGCATCACTATCTATCCTGAAAGTGTTTATTTCAATCCAGTACTATACACTGATTTAGGACTTACGGTTCCGGAAGAAGTGAAAGCAGCAAAAGCACAGGAGCAGATTTCATTGGAGAAACTAGCAGAAATGAATCCTGATTATTTGTTTGTTCAATTTGAGGACTCTGAAAATCAGGAAAATAAAGATGCATTGAAGGATTTAGAGAGCAATGCAATTTGGAAGAATTTAAATGCAGTTAAAGACGGACATGTATATGAAAATGTCATTGATCCGATGGCAGCAGGCGGTACTGCTTGGAGTAAAACGAATTTCCTTGCAGCATTTAAAAAGGAATTAGGTCTGTAAAAAAACAAGTACTTGTCCAGCAATTGCCGGACAAGTACTAATTGTTTATAAAGGTGAATGCGTATGTACCCAAAAAAACTAGCAACCTATTTAATTATCCTATTATCTCCATTCTTATTTGCATTAGTTACCCTTCTGTCGATTCGATTTGGGGCTACAGATACGAGTTTTAAAGATATTTTTATGGCTATTTTTCACTATGATCAAGAAAATATGCAGCAGACTATCGTAAGGACATCAAGAATACCAAGAGCAGTCGGCGCCTTGCTTATTGGGGTATTGCTGGCAGTTTCAGGTGCTTTAATGCAAGGGATTACGAGAAACTATTTAGCGTCACCATCGATTATGGGTGTGACAGATGGCTCGGCCTTTTTTATTACAATCTCGTTTATTTTTTTGCCTAATTTGTCTTCCTTTCAATTATTATGTCTTTCCTTTTTAGGCTCTCTGTTTGGTGTTGCACTTGTAATGGGGTTGGCAGCTTTCGTAAAGAACGGGTACTCGCCCGTTAAGCTGGCGATTATAGGGACTATCATTGGAACATTTCTTAGCGGGGTATCCTCTAGTCTTGCCTCCTATTTTCAAGTATCGCAAACAATGAGCTTTTGGTATAATGCGAGACTTCACCAAATTGATTTAGATCTACTAATATTTGTCATTCCATTTGGCATAATCGGTATCATAATCTCGATTATTTTATCCAAGTCAGTGACAATCCTTTCTTTGGGTAAAGAGCTTGCAACAGGCTTAGGACAAGAAACACGGTGGATTCAGCTTTTATCAATGGCAACGGTCGGCTTAATGACTGGGATTTCCGTTGCACTTGTTGGGAAAATAGGATTTATTGGACTGATTATTCCCCATATTACGAGATTTCTAGTAGGCAGCGACTATCGGGCAGTTATCCCATGTGCGGGCATACTAGGCGGAGTATTTTTGGTTCTCTGCGATGTGATCAGCAGGTTTGTCAACTATCCGTTTGAAACACCTATTGGTATCATTATATCCATCATTGGTGTTCCTTTCTTTCTTTATTTAATCAAACGAAAGGGAGGAGGCTCTCAACGTGTTTAATAAAAGATTTTACATAATTGTTTTTGTCTTGCTTGCTCTTATTCTTGCAGCAGGGTATTACAGCATCACAAATGGCGTGTACCCAATAACCTTTAAGCAATTCTTTGAAAGTATATTCCGCATGCAGCAACAGGAGGATATTGATTTAGTTATTTTTGAATTAAGACTGCCAAGAGTTGTTCTTGCCTTAATGATTGGCTTTGGACTTGGCATCGGGGGCGCAGTCCTGCAGGGTATCACAAAGAACGGACTAGCAGATCCGGCTATTCTTGGCATCAACAGCGGAGCAGGAGCCTTTATTGTAGCGTATATGCTCCTTTTTCAAGGAACCTTTTCCGGAGATCAGTTGCTGATGAAGCTGCTTATGCCGTTGATTGGAATGGTCGGCGGGTTATTTGCGGCAACAATAATTTTCCTGTTAGCATGGAATAGAATTAACGGTCTTGACTCCCAGCGACTGCTATTAACAGGGATTGCCATCAGTACAGGGTTTGGATCACTGTCCATGTTTCTATCCTTAAAGATGAAAGCACAGGATTTCGAAATGGCAACCGTTTGGCTCAACGGGACAATCTATAATGCCACATGGACTTATGTTGTATCCATTTTGCCATGGTTTCTGCTTGTCGTTCCGTTTATTATCATTAAAGCCTATAAGCTTGATTTATTTAGACTCCAGGAAAATGTTATGAAGGGGCTTGGCATACAGGTTGAGAAAGAGAAATGGCTGTTAATGGCAGGTTCGGTCATTTTAGTTAGCTCCTGTGTTTCTGTTTCAGGAAGCATTGGATTTATTGGCCTTATTTGTCCTCATATTGCAAGACTTCTTGTTGGCTTGAAGCACCGGCATTCCTTGCTAGTTTGCGGTCTTGTCGGTATGCTGCTCCTGACCGTAGCTGATTTTATCGGCAGAAGTGTCGTCGCACCTGCAGAGATTTCTGTAGGAATTATTCTAAGCATAATCGGTGCACCATATTTCATCTTTTTATTAGTGAAAGCAAAAGTGTAGGAGGCAATTATGGAAGAGCTTATTGAAAGAACCGTTGGTGGCAGGAAGTTGTACATATACTTGCCTCCAAGCTACCATCAAACAGATCACCATTATCCAGCAGTGTATGTGCATGATGGCCACTATTTATTTTCCCACAATCTTGAAAGATTAAAAGAAGGCTATTTCCGCCAAGAAATGAAAGAAGTGATTTTTATTGGTATGGAGCCAATTAATAGACTTCATGAGTATACTCCATGGCCTGCAGCGAGCTTAACACCAGCTTTTCCAGCTTTTAAGGGAGAGGGAAAACAATATTTGCACGAATGGAAGCATTCTATTAAAGCATATATGGATAGCAACTACCGCACAATTCCAGATATGGAGGAAACGGGTATGCTAGGCGCCTCTTTAGGTGGACTAATCACACTGTTTGCACTGTTTACAACGGGTAACACAATAGGAAGGTATGGTTTTATTTCCCCATCCTTATGGTTTCCGGACATACTTGGATATATGGAGACCCAAGAATGCCAAATTGAAGGAAAGAAGCTGTATTTATATGTTGGCAGTGAAGAAGGTAAAGGAAAAACAAATATTCAAAGTAAAATGGTTCAAGCTGTAAATGAAGCTAATGCCATCCTCAAGCAAAAGGGGTTCTTACAGGATAATCTCCATTTTGACATTCAGCTTCTTGCTAATCATCATCGTGAATTCTTTATCGAGCAATTTTTTACTGCTTTCCGCTGGCTATACAGGAAATGAATGAGGCGGGGACATATTTGTTTAAGTCTAATTTAAAACCGAACTATTTAAACGTTTATTGATTAATAGTTTGGTTTTTTATGTTGTTCGGTTTAAAAACAATAATTAAAAATCTTAGTGGAATGAAGCGGAGTACACTTGACTAATAAGAGAAATAGAGGACGATAAAGACTCCGCAGGCGAATACAAGACTCCATACCTTTTGCGGAAAGCGATTGATTACAGTGCAATGGAACGAACTAATTATAAAGCCATAATCCTTTTTTTATTACATGCTCCATTATCTCAAGATAGATAAAATTATATATTATTCGTGTTTAAGTAGATTATATTTTGTTTTGTCCCAGTTTATTATTTATAATCATGTCCAAAAAAAATAATAACGCTTTCAAAAAAGTGTTTGACGAACGAGGTTAGAGGGTGTTAATCTAATAACGACCAATTAATTAGTTCATTAAACAAATTAATTATGTTTAATAATAATTGATGATGGTTTGTACATTTTCTCCAAAAATGTAAGGGTTTACAAATTAGTTGAACAGGGGGTAGGAGGAAGTTTTCTATTGAAAGGATGTATTGCATGCTAGACTTTTTAATGCCTCTAGAGACAATTGCATAAGCACGAACAGATTTATTTGAAATTTCCGTCAATAATTACAATTCTGTATGGAGGGATACTGATGGCTCAAACTAATAGAGAGCTGGAAATACCGGATGTAGACAGGAAAGTACAAAAATTTGGAGTGAAAGATCAGTTAGGCTATTTGTTTGGTGATTTTGGCAATGATTTCTTTTTTATCCTAGTTGGTTCATTTCTTATGGTGTATTACACAGATGTATTTGGTCTCAGCCCTGCAATGGTAGGAACGGTTTTTCTGATTGCCCGCCTTTGGGATGCAGTGGCTGACGTAACATGGGGCCGTTTTATCGATACGAGAAAGCCAAGCAAACATGGCAAGTTTAAACCATGGATTTTCAGAATGTCGTTTCCTCTCGTCTTTTCGGGTGTGTTGATGTTTATACATATCCCTGGCATGTCAACAGGATTTTATGAGGCATATGCCTTTGTGACATATATTTTATGGGGAACACTTTATAGCACAGTGAACATTCCATACGGATCAATGGCTTCTGTCATTACAAGTGATCCTGTCGAGCGTACGTCACTGTCCAGTTTCCGGACAATGGGAGCTACATTAGCAGGATTAATTGTAAACGTGGTAGGTCCGCTAATCATCTTTGTCGACAACAAAGCAGATCCTAACCGCTTTTTCTTGGCAGCGATAATTTTTGCAATCCTTTCTCTTTCCTGTTATATGGCATGCTATCGGTTGTCTACCGAACGTATTACGGAAACGAGAGAGCAGAAAAAAACCTCTCTTAAAGTTACTTTAAAAGGGGTCGCAAAAAACAAGCCGCTGCTTATCATTCTTTCTGCTTCTTTAGTATTTATTATGAGCTCCATGTTAAAGGGCGCAGTCGATGTGTATTTGTTCAAAAACTATTTTGACAATGCTAAAGCATTAAGTATTTCAGGACTTATTGCGACAGCTGCTATGTTTATTGCGATATTGATCGCAAAACCGCTCGTCGCACGTTTTGGAAAAAAAGAGGTGGCGGCCGCTGGTTTACTGCTTTCCGTCATTGATTATCTACTACTCTATTTCTTAGCAGACATTAGTGCTATTCAATTCCTTGCGATATCTGCTGTTGGAATGTTTGGATTCTCTTTTTTTGGTATTGTCGTTTGGGCTTTTGTCACAGATGTCATTGATTATCATGAATTTATAACAGGCATGAAGGAAGACGGTACGATTTACTCTATCTATTCATTTGCGCGAAAGGTAGGGCAAGCAGTTGCCGGGGGCTTAGGCGGAACAGCACTTGCTGCAGTTGGTTATAATGCATCTTTAGATGTGCAATCAGAAAGCACTCTGCAGGGCATTCATACACTTGCAACCCTTTTGACAGCAGGCTCTTTGTTTTTGGTTTTCTTACTGCTAGTGTTCTTATATCCGCTCAGTAAAAAGAAAACGCTGCAGCTTGCACAAGATCTTACAGATAGAAGAAATTCTGGCAAATAAGCTAAGAAGGGATAGCTGGTTGCAGCTATCCCTTTTATAATTTGCAAATAGAAAAAAACGAAGGCCCTAAATACAATAGAGCTTCGTTTTTATTTTAAGCATCGTTTTCAAGCGTAAAATTGAGCATAGGTACATCCAAGAAGTTTTTGATTGCCAAAGCACAAGCACCTAAAACGACAGCACCTTTCCCTAGTGGAGAAATTAATAACCCTTGATAATGGCTCGTGGAAGAGGACAAATTTGCTTTGATTTTTTCAAGCGAATCAGGATAAATTCGCAGCAATTCACTCTCAAGCACAAGTGTATCAGGATTATACATGTTAATTAAATTATTCAGTCCAATGGAAAGATAATAAAGAAGCTGTTCCATCAAGTCAATTACCTCTTCATCACCACTTTCAATCCAAGCTTGGATTTGGTCATAAGTCAGATTTTCTATCTTCCTTGTTGAGGATAAATGGTCAAATATACTTGCTTCTGATGCATATTTTTCCCAACAGCCTTTGTTTCCACAATTACATGGCTTACCACCAGGTACAATAATCATATGACCTGCTTCTCCGGCGAAACCATCATGGCCACGGAAAAACTCATCATTCATCATCATGCCGATACCAATACCAGAGTAAAGAGTTGTACATAATAAATACTCTGTCTCATGGTGCTGATAAACACGTTCTGCAAAGGAACAAAGATTAGCATTGTTCTCTATATAAATGGGAATGTTTATTTCCTTCTCCAAATCTGCTTTCAAATGGATGTTGCTCCAGTCCAAACGAGGAACAAAATGGATATTTTCATCCTTTGACACTAACCCGTGAATTGCGATGACAATGCCGACAATTCCATATTCGCTTTCAGGCGTACTCTTAAGAAACTCTTTTATCGCCTCTATAAGGATAGGTAAAATCTTATCGTAATCATTTGTCTTTAGTTCAACAGATTTAGTGGAAACTGGCTGGCCGAGAAGGTCTGACAAAATGAAAGAAATCTTGCCGCTGTCGAGATCAATGCCAAGAGCGTAGCCAGCATTTCCGTTCAAGGACAGCATTATCGGTTTTCGGCCAACTGAATTATGCTCAAGCTGTGTCTCGACAATTAACCCTTCAGCGAGAAGATCTGCCACCTGAACAGAAATTGTCGCTCTTGTTAAGTCTGTAACCTTAGATAAATCAGCTCGTGATATCATTCCTTCCTTAATGATGTTTCTTATTATTGAGGAGCGATTGAGTTTTTTTATGTATGCTGCATCACCAGTAATCATGTAATCCTCCAGTGTTCTTATATATTGATATATTTAATATTAGACTACCCGTATTATACCAGCAACATTTAACTTAATTAAACGTGTGTTAATTGTGTTATCGTCATTGACGAACAAATATAAACATGTTACATTATGGTTGTAATTAATTAGTTTAGTGAACAAATTAATGTTAAGTGAAATGTAAATGCTTACAACTCGTTTTGAAAACTATTGAAAGGGAGAGGGGAGCATATGAAAAAAAAGTTTCTCGATGTTGATTTTTTGCTGGATAGCAATACGGCAAAACAGCTATATGAAAATGCTGCTAGCAGTTTACCAATCTTTGATTTTCATTGTCATTTAGATCCGCAAGAAGTTTGGGAGAACAAAACATACGAAAATCTGACAGCATTATGGCTTGGTGGAGACCATTATAAATGGCGAGTGATGCGTATACACGGAGTTGATGAAAAGTATATTACTGGAGATGCCAGTGATTGGGAGAAATTTAAGGCTTGGGCTGAAACCGTGCCGTACTTGATTGGAAATCCTTTGTACCACTGGACACATATGGAGCTGAAAATGTACTTTGGAATCGATAAACTGCTTAGTCCAAAAACAGCACAAGACATTTATGAGCAATGCAATGAAATGCTAAAGACTGCACAATATTCTGCAAGGGCATTGATAGAAAAATCAAATGTTACATTCATCGGAACAACAGATGATCCTGTTTCTCCATTACAATACCATCAATTATTAACGAAAGATGAGAGCTTTAAGACAATCATCGCCCCTACCTTCCGGCCTGATGGAGCACTCTTTATCGAAAGACCAACATTCAGTGAATGGTTAGAGAAATTAGCAGTCGTATCTGGAATGCAGATTCATAATATAGACGGTTTAGTGGCTGCACTTAAAGACAGAGTTGATTTCTTTCATGAAAATGGGGGACGTGCATCAGATCATGATATCCCTAAAATGGATTATGTATCCACAACAAAGGAAGAAATAGACATCATCTTTGAAAAAGGTTTAAAGGGAATCCAGCTATCTGAAGATGAACTAATATGCTATCGTTCGTTTTTGTTGAAAGAGCTTGGAAAAATGTATGCTGAAAAACAATGGGTCATGCAATTACATATAGGCGCAATGCGCAACACTAATACAAAAATGAAAAAGCTTATTGGTACAGATACTGGTTTTGATTCAGTCGGGGAAGCAAATCATGCCCATGGACTGGCTGCTTTCCTTGATAGTCTTGACATGGAGGATGCTTTGCCAAGAACGGTTTTATACAATCTTAATCCAAAAGACAATGCAGTGCTTGCTGGCATGGTTGGAAACTATTCAGAAAAAGGTGTATCAGGAAAGATTCAATTTGGATCAGGCTGGTGGTTCAATGACCATATCGATGGCATGGAAAGGCAAATGAAGGACTTAGCAAATGTAGGGATGTTGAGTCATTTTATTGGTATGTTGACAGACTCAAGGAGTTTTTTATCATATGCCCGTCATGATTATTTCCGCAGAATCATTTGTAATATTATCGGCAATTGGGCGGAGAACGGATTGGTCCCACACGATATGGAGCTGCTTGAGGAAATAATTCGGAACATAGGCTTCCATAATGCAGAACGCTACTTTCTAGTAAGATAATTACTAGAAAGTGCGATTCAGTAATTTTACTGATACTGCTTTCTAAAAAGCAATATCAGTAAAAAAAACAGCAAAACTCAGCAGTTTTGGCGAATGTATTTTGCTTCAGAAAGCAATACAATAGAAGCAGGTACTTATTTTTTAATAAAAATGATAACGCTTACCTTAAAGAGGTGGTTTTTACTGGAACAATGGTTATTGGCAAATTACAGGATGCGAGGAATGGAGCCGGCAGGCTTTGAATTTCATTCACATCGCGAATACGAAATTTATTTTTTTCACTCTGGAGACTGCAAATACCTCATAAATAACCGGATTTATGAACTTCAGCCTGGAGACATTTTACTGATGGACGGTTTGACCCTGCATAAACCGAATCCATCCTTAAATACTCCTTATGTTAGAAGTGTCGTCCACTTTTCACCAGCTTATTTACAAGAAATTTTGCAAGCCCTTGGCATGGAGATTCTGCTTGCCCCTTTTCGAAAGCTGAACAACTGTCTCCTTAGAACAAATTACGATTGTTCCGCAAAGCTCGTCGAAGAGAAAATGAGCAAAATTGGCAGTTTATTCGCAAATAATGACAAACCTGGCTATTGTCAAGCAGACATTCAAGAGGCACAAGTTAAGCTGGAGCTTGTTCAGCTTTTAGTAGAAATTTATAAAATGAGTCAAAACGATTTGCAACTGATTCCAGCAAAAAGAACAGAAAAGGAAATCCATGCAGAAATGATAGCAGCTTGGATTGATGATCATTTTACCGAAAAAATCAGCTTGGAAAGATTAGCAAAGGAACGCAATCTAAGCAAGTATTATACATCCCATGTCTTTAAGGAAATTACTGGGTTTACAGTAATGGAATACTTGATGGGGTGTCGTCTTAACCATGCTAAATATTTACTGGAGGTCGAGCCTCAGCTCACATTAACTGAAATCGCACACAAATCAGGCTTTGAGAACATCTCCCATTTCAGCAGGTATTTCAAGGAAAAGGTAGGAAATACGGCAAAAAAGTATCGAGCACTTAAACTGGAAAAAAAGTTTTAGGAGGATGAACGAAGATGAATGAGCTATTGATTTCAGGATTTTCAGATGAAATTTCAGCTGATTTTGACACACAGCTTGAGGCTGTGAAGAAGCTTGGCATGCAATACATATCATTGCGCGGAATTGACGGCAGAAATATTGGCGACTTTTCGGTTGAGGAAATAAAGGAAGCTGTTTTACCACGTTTACAAAAGGCTGGTATTGGTGTTTCTTCAATTGGCTCACCGATTGGGAAAATTCTTATTGATGATGAAAGCGGCTTTGAGGAGCAAAAGCAAATGCTCCACACAATCTGTAAGATTTGTAGCTTGCTTGAATGTAATTATATCCGTATTTTCAGCTTTTACATTCCGAAAGGAGAAGAAGCAGATTTCTATCGAGATACTGTTATAAGTAAATTAAAGGAATTTGCCGAGATTGCCAACCAATATGAGGTAATTTTGCTGCATGAAAACGAAAAGGATATATATGGAGACATTGGTATTCGTTGTAAAGAAATACTACATGAGGTTGGCTCTCCTTCTTTTAAAGCGATATTTGATTTTGCTAACTTCATACAGTGTGGGGAGGAGCCAAAAGAATGCTACGATCTTTTGCAGGACGAGATCATTTATATTCATATTAAGGATGCAGTTTCTGCTACTGGACAGAATGTAGTGTGTGGCACGGGTCAAGGGAGGATTCCTGAGATTCTTGCACTAGCAATAGACAATGGCTATAAAGGCTTTTTGACACTTGAGCCGCATCTTGTATTATTCGAGTCGTTAAAGGACTTGGAGCTGGAAGAATCGCTTCACTTTATCGAAAATAATAAAGCGCTCACAGGTGCTGATGCATATAAACTGCAATATGAGGCGTTGTTGGAAATCCTTAAAAAAATTACAAGCAGGGAGGAAGTATGATGGGAAGCAAAGTGAGATTAGGTGTGATCGGATTAGGAGCACAGGGCGGAGCATACGCTGACTATTTGGCAGAGGGAAAAGTAACGAATATGGTGCTTGGAGCAATTTGTGATATTGATTCAGCGAAAAAGTCGGTAGCGTCTGAGAAGTTTCCTAGTATTCCTTTTTACGATAACTATATTGAAATGCTTGAAAGCGGTGCGGTAGACGCAATTGTCACTTGTGTTCCTCATTATGTGCATCCTGAAATGGCGATTGAAGCACTGAAAAGAGATATTCATGCACTTGTTGAAAAGCCAGCAGGTGTGTATACAAAACAAGTTAAAGAAATGAACGATTTTGCAGCAACAAAGCCTGAATTAACATTTGGGATTATGTTTAATCAAAGGACAAATCCACTTTACCAAAAACTAAAAAATTTAATAGATAGTGGAGAAATTGGCAGTATTCGTCGTACAAACTGGATGATAACAACATGGTGGAGGCCGCAAGGATATTATGATCAAGGAGCATGGAGAGCGACTTGGGAAGGAGAAGGCGGCGGTGTTCTTGTCAATCAGGCACCACATCAAATTGATTTGCTTCAATGGATTTGCGGTATGCCTAAGAAAGTGTATTCTAATGTGAAATATGGCTTCCAGCGCAATATTGCTGTAGAGGATGAAGTGACGGCATTGCTTGATTACGGCAATGGCGCAACAGGAGTATTCGTAACATGTACACATGATCTAATTGGTACAGACCGTTTTGAAATATTGGGTGATAACGGAAAAATCGTTGTGGATGACAGCAAAAAGATTACGATTAAACGTCTTGCTAAACCAGAGTCGGAAATGAGTGCAACGATGAGTATGCAGGATGTGGCGAAAATATTTATGGGTGGCAATACCGAAGAACTCTTTACAGAGGAAGTTCTAGAATTCGAGAGCGTTTGGGGAGAGCAGCATATCGCTGTTTTAGAAAACTTTGCAGCTAATATTATTGACGGAACGCCACTTATTGCGAATGGTGCTGATGGAATAAATGGGGTTGCACTGGCAAATGCTATCCATCTTTCAAGCTGGTTAGACAAGGAAGTAGAGCTTCCGATTGATGAAGAGGTGTATCTAGCTGAATTAAATAAAAAGATTGAAGCGGAAAAACGAAACCCAATTAAAAGCTAAAGCTTGAAGGGAGGATATAAATGCTGAAAGCAGCTGTTATCGGTCTTGGCGATATTTCAAAAATCCACCTAGCTGCCATCCAAGCTAACCCGGATGTGGAATTAACGGCAGTGTGTGATATAGATCCAGCACATCGAAGCATGTTCCCAAATGTGAACTTTTACAATGACTATGAAGTAATGATAGCAGAGGAAGTGCTGGATTGTGTCCATATATGCTTGCCTCACTATCTTCACTATCCTGCTACAAGGGCTTGTGTAAACAAGGGAATTAATGTCTTTCTCGAAAAGCCTATCGCCTTGAATCATAAAGAGGGCTATTCTTTAGTGAAGTTAGAAGAAGAGCATAAGAATGTCAAAATCTGTGTTTGTTTACAGAATCGGTACAATAAAACATTTGAAGTGTTGAATGAAATGATTGAAAACGGCAAGTATGGACCGATTTTAGGGATAAAAGGGCTTGTTACATGGAACAGGCCAAAGGCTTATTATGACGTAAAGCCTTGGCGCGGAAAGATGGCATATGCCGGCGGTGGTGTGATGATTAACCAATCGATACATACTTTGGATATCATGCAGCTGCTTGGCGGAGAAATCGAATCAATCAGAGGTTCTATTGACCAATTGCTTGATTATGGGATTGAAGTGGAGGATACAGCAAGTGCTCATATTCAGTTTTCTAATGGAGCTACGGGGCTGTTTTTTGCGACGATTTCGAATGAACGAAACTCGAGTGTAGAGCTTCAAGTAACGTTCAAGGATGAAAAGCTTACGATTAAGGACAGTATGTTAACAAGAGCAGATGACGAGGACAAGAAGATCGAACTAGTGACAGATGACAAGCTTCCTGGGACGAAGTTCTATTATGGAGCAAGCCACGCTAAGCTGATTAATCGGTTTTATCATTGCATTGCTGCAGACAGCGATGAATATACCCATGTGAAGGAAGCCCTTGTTTCGATGAAAATGATAGATGCAATCCGGCAATCGTCAGAAGAAAAGAGACGTGTCAGAATGGAGGAGCTAAACGATGAGCAGTGCGAAAATTGGAGTTCAAATGTTCAATTTGAAAAATAAGATAGAAGAAATAGGCGTTTATGAAACCATGAGAACTATCCATGAGCTTGGCTACCACTATGTGGAGGTGACACAAATTCAAATGACGTCTGAAAATGTTTCCGAACTACGAAGTGCAAGCATAGACTTTAATATTAAGATTGCGGCAATCAGCGCCCCACTTGATTCCATGCCTGGCAGCCAAGGCGAATCTTTAACAACAGACTTTGATAAGATTGTCAGTGACTGCAAAACATTAGATTGTAATTTTATTAGAATTGGCATGATGCCTGTTAATTTGATGGGCAATAAGAGCAAAGCGATGGAATATATTGCTGAAGCAGAGAAGATGGCAGAGCGGCTCAAACAGCACAATATTGAGCTGTATTATCATAACCATCATATTGAGTTTGAGAAATATGACGGGCAAGCTCTGCTGGATATTATGAAGGAGCAAACATCAAACTTGGGCTTTGAGCTTGATGTTCATTGGGCACAAAGAGGTGGAGCAAATCCGATTGAGGTGATTAACCGCTTCGCAGGCCGTGTTGCGCTCATTCATTTAAAGGATTACAGAGTCGGCCAAATTGACTTAAGTGACCTAAAGGATATGTCCAATTTTATGAATAAATTTACAGGTAATATTGAATTTGCTGAGCTCGGCAAAGGTAATTTAGACATTAAAGGAATTTTGGAAGCCGGATTGACTAGCGGTGTGCAGTATTTTCTGATTGAACAAGACGACACATATGGCAGAGATCCATTTGATTGCCTTAAAGAGTCAGGAGATTATCTAAGACAATTAGGGTATGGTGAATTGTTCTGATAGATAGGTTTTTAAAAGCTAAGATGTTTAAGAAGTCCCATAATAGTGGGACTTCTTTCTTTGCTTGTACGTCGTTTCTAATTTCTAAGTTAATTATTAATTGACGCAAATTACCTACAGTGTTAAGATAAGAATAATTAGTTAGTTTGCTAAACAAATTAATATAATCGTAGATTCAGAGAATAAAACGAATATTTTTTTCAGGAAAAATGGAAGGGGTTACAAGGGTAGCTTCTCGGTGTTTAAAAGGAGGGAAACAAGCAATGGGGATTCTGCAAGAATTATTAAAAGACATTCCAGTTCCAAAAATGGCAAAGGTTAAGGTTAAGTTTGATGATGCCAAAATAGATGATCTCGACTTTGTCTTAATGGAAAAATTGCAAAGAGAGCAAGTGGTGAAAAGTATCAAACCAGGCATGGAAATTGCGGTTGCAGTCGGCAGCAGGGGGCTTGATCGAATTATCGAGTTAACGGCTGCAACAGTGAAGTTTCTAAAAAGTTTAGGTGCAAAGCCTTTTATTGTACCGAGCATGGGCAGTCATGGGGGGGCAACGGCGGAAGGACAGCGTGCTGTTTTAGAGCATCTTGGAATAACAAAGGAGGCAGTGGGAGCAGAGATTCGTTCGTCTATGGAGGTGGTAGAAGTCGGCAGACTAGCTAATGGATTGCCTGTTTATGTAGATAAGTTCGCTTTGCAGGCAGACGGCATCGTCGTAATTAATCGTGTCAAACCCCATACAGCATTTCGTGGTCCAGTCGAAAGTGGAATTATGAAGATGATTAGCATCGGTTTAGGTAAGCAAAAGGGTGCTGAGGCTTGTCATCAAATGGGATTTAAGCATATGGCAGAAAATGTTCCGGCAATGGCAAAGGTGATAATGGAGAAAACTCCCTTCCTTTTCGGTGTGGCGACAGTCGAAAATGCCTTCGATAAGATTGCAATCGTTGAAGTTCTGACACCTGATGAAGTCATTGCTAAGGAGCCAGACTTACAGAAAAAAGCAAAGTCATTATTGCCAAAGCTTTTTTTTGACCAGCTCGATGTCCTTGTGATTGATGAAATCGGTAAAAATATTAGCGGTGACGGCATGGACCCTAATATTACTGGCCGCTATCCTACCCCATATGCAACAGGGGGGCCAGATGTAAATAAGATGGTCGTGTTAGATGTTACCCCACAATCAGAGGGCAATGCGAATGGTGTTGGAACAGCTGATTTCACCACACAACGCTTACTAGACAAAATGGACAGAGAAGGTACTTATGCTAATGGGCTGACTTCGACTGTTGTAGCACCAACAAAAATTGCCACAACGCTTCCTAATGATAAAATGGCTTTTCAAGCAGCAGTAAAAACTTGCAATATATTAAACTTTAACGATGTCAAACTTGTTCGCATAAAAAATACGTTAGTACTAAGTGAAATTGAAGTTTCTGAAGGCTTACTTGAGTATGTGCGCTCGCACCCAAATATGGAGCAAATTACAGATTTTAATGAAATATCTTTTGATGAGAAAGGCAATTTATTTTAGAGGAATGGAGAGAAGCTAGATGTCTACATTATTTGATTTAAACGGTAAGGTGGCAGTTGCAGTTGGAGGAAACGGGGTGTTAGGCTCCTCGATGGCAATGGGCTTGGCAGAGCATGGTGCGAAGGTAGCCATTGTTGGCCGGAATTTAGATAAAGCCGAAGAGATTGTCCAAGAAATAACCGAGAACGGCGGGATTGCGAAGGCATTTTTTGCTGATGTCTTAGCAAAGGATTCGTTACTTAAAGCAGCAGATGAAATAGAACAATGGGCTGGCTGCTGGGATATTGTTCTTAACGCACCTGGAACGAATAGTGCAACACCTTTTTTTGAAATTGGGATGGATGAATACGATCAAATTATGGATGTTAACTTAAAAGGAATAATTTTAACCTGTCAGATTTTTGCGGAGAGAATGATAAAACATGGGAAAAAAGGCAGCATCATTAATATCTCATCTGTTTCTTCCACAACGCCGCTTTCAAGAGTGTTTACTTACTCTGTTTCAAAGGCAGGGATCAATAGTGTCACACAATTTTTGGCGCGTGAATTCGCTCCAGATGGAATTCGTGTTAATGCCATTATTCCAGGATTTTTCCCGGCAGAGCAAAACAAGAAAATTCTTGATCAAGAGAGAATAGAAGACATAATGAGGCATACGCCGATGAAACGATTTGGAAGTGCGGAGGAGTTAAAAGGTACAACGGTTTGGCTGGCATCAGATAAGGCGTCCAGCTTTGTGACAGGTGCATTGATAAGGGTAGATGGCGGTTTTGGAAGTATGACCATTTAAATTTCATAGCCCACCAAAAAAATTAGTACGTGAGAAAGGATGCTGTAGCAATGATTGCAAAAAAATATGAACAGCTAGTGACTATCCTTCAGAAAATGGAGACAGTTGTTGTTGCATTCTCTGGGGGAGTGGACAGTACATTTTTGTTAAAAGCGGCAGTAGATGCCTTAGGAGCAAGTAATGTGCTTGCCGTTACCGCAGACTCAGAAACATATCCTACAAGCGAATTGGAAGAGGCGAAGTCACTGGCGCTACATATTGGTGTAAAGCATATCGTTATTGAAACCTCTGAATTAGCGATTCCCGGTTACTCGGAAAATACAAAAAACAGATGCTACTTTTGCAAAAGCAGTTTGTTCGATCATCTAATTCCAGTTATGGATGAGGCTGGGTTTAACAATGTAATCTATGGAGTCATTGCTGATGATATGAATGAATTTAGACCAGGCATGAAAGCCGCGAAGGAAAAAGGGATTCGAGGTCCGCTTCAAGAAGCAAATTTGTTCAAAGAGGAAATTCGCGAGCTTTCGTTTGAGAAAGGACTGCCAACATGGAATAAACCATCCTTTGCATGCCTGTCCTCAAGAATTGCTTATGGCGATAAAATCACAAAGGAAAAGCTTACAAAGGTCGAAAAAGCGGAAGCATTTCTAAAATCACTTCATATTCGTCAAGTGCGAGTTCGAACACATCAGGATATCGCCAGAATTGAGGTAGAGCCAGATGATATGAAAATCATCCTCGAAAAAAACAGTTTTATTGTGAGTGCTTTGCAGGATTTCGGCTACAAATATATTACGTTAGATTTAATAGGATACCAGAGTGGCAGTATGAATAAGTCACTTGTTAAAGAAGGATAACGCAACGCAACAATCTATACCATAGAGTACAGATACAAGCATAAAAGGGCTACTTAACAAGGAAAAGCGCTGGCCAAATAATGGATGAGGCAATTATAGACTGGATATTTTAGGGGGAGCAATATGCTGGAGGAAATTTTGTCCCAAGTTCAAAGTGGAGAATTAAGCGTGAGTGAAGCCAAACAGAAGCTAGCAACATATGAGAATTTAGGATTTGCCAAGGTAGATCATCATCGTAACAAACGTCAAGGCTTCTCAGAAATCGTTTATGGAGAAGGGAAAGAACCAGAGCATATCATTTCCATCATTCAATCCTTAAGAAACCGGAACAATCAGGTGCTCGTGACGAGAGTTTCGAAAGAAAAAGCGGAAAAGATACAAGAGGTTTGTCCGGAATTTATCTACAATGAAACAGCTCGTATTTTATATTGGAAAAAGTGGACGGAAAAGCAAACGGACGATAATGGCTATATTGCTATCATTTGTGCTGGCACATCGGACTTAAAGGTAGCCGAAGAAGCCGCTGTAACAGCAGAAGTGCTCGGTAGCGAGGTGCGTCGCATATATGATGTGGGCGTGGCAGGAATACACCGCCTCTTCAACCATCTTGAAGAAATTCAAAATGCAACCGTTTCCGTTGTAATTGCTGGTATGGAGGGGGCGCTGCCAAGCGTGGTTGGCGGACTTGTGTCTCACCCAGTCATTGCTGTGCCGACAAGCGTTGGCTATGGAGCAAATTTCAACGGTTTATCTGCATTGCTGACAATGCTGAACTCCTGCGCATCAGGAATTAGTGTTGTAAATATTGATAATGGCTTCGGCGGCGGTTATAACGCTGTCTTAATCAATCAACTTGCACAAAAAGGAGCACGACAAAATGAAAACGTTATACTTTGATTGTTTTTCTGGCATTAGCGGTGATATGGTAATTGGCGCATTAATTGATGCAGGCGCAGACCCAGAATTCTTAGCTCAAGAACTGAAAAAGCTTAAGATTGACGATGAATACGAGCTTGTATGGAAGAAGGTTGTGAAAAACGGTATCACAAGTACAAAATTCGATGTGATTTTGTTGGATAGTATCAGCGTGAATAATGCTGATGATCACAGCCATGAGCATACGCATAGTCACGACCACAGACATGATCATAGCCATGAGTATACGCATAGTCACGACCACAGTCATGATCATAGCCATGAGCATGGGCATAGTCACGACCACAGTCATGATCATAGCCATGAGCATACGAATAGTCACGACCACAGTCATGATCATAGCCATGAGCATACGCATAGTCACGACCACAGTCATGACCATAGCCATGAGCATACACATAGTCACGGACACAGTCATCATCACCGCTCTTATAAAGACATTATGAAGCTTATTCTAGAAGCTGACTTATCGGATAATGTCAAAAATACAGCTTTAAATATTTTTGAAAAAATCGGTCGGGCAGAAGGCCATATCCACGGTATGCCCCTTGAACAAGTTCATTTTCATGAGGTTGGTGCAGTAGATTCAATCATTGATATTGTTGGGGCAGCGATACTTTTTCATCACCTGGAAGTCTCTGTAATTAAGGCTTCAGCGATACCTGTTGGCACAGGTAGAATTAAGATTGATCACGGAATTTATCCTGTTCCTGCGCCTGCTACTCTTGAAATTTTAAAGGGGATTCCACTTGAACATACAAATATTCGTGGTGAATTAACGACTCCGACTGGAGCTGCAATTGTTGCCGCATTGGCAGATGAGTTTAGTGCGTTTCCATCTTTAAAGGTGCAAGGGATTGGCTATGGTGCTGGCACAAAGACCTTTGCCGAACATCCAAATGTGCTGCGTGTAATTATTGGAGAGCAAGCCTGACCATTTTAGAGAGGAGACTAAATAAATGAAAGCTCTTCCTCCAAATGAAGAGCATGTCGATGAAGATATGCTGAAAATAGAGGTTAACTTGGATGATATTTCTGGAGAAGTACTTGGTTATGTGATGGATTTATTGTTTGCAAGTGGCGCTAACGATGTCTATTATTCACCGATTTATATGAAGAAAAATCGGCCGGGAATCTTGCTGCAAATGCTGTGTTCTCTGCAGAAATTAGGAGAAATGAAGGAGATTCTTTTTAGGGAAACGACAACACTGGGTATACGTTATTACCCATTGACCGTCCACCGCCTTGAACGAAAGTTTCGAGAGGTCGAAACAGAGTGGGGGATAGTAAAAGTGAAAGAAGGTATCCTTCAGGGACAGATTGTACAATCGGCACCAGAGTATGAAGATTGTAAAAAAATAGCGATGCATCACCAAGTCCCACTGAAAAAGGTATATGAACAAGTGTGGAGAAATGGGGAAGTCAGAAAATAAAGGGGAGCCTGTGATGATTATTCAATTCATTTCCGTATTATTATTAGGATTAATCCTTGGCATAAAGCATTCATTAGAACCAGACCATATTATTGCAGTATCTACCATTGTCAGTAAGGATAAAAGACTTTCCAGATCAACATTGGCAGGTGCCTTTTGGGGAATCGGCCATACAGCTACATTATTTGTATTTGGCATCTTAATTGTTTTGCTGAAAGGGGAACTAGCTGATAAATGGGTGATGTCCCTCGAATTTATAGTAGGAATTATGCTTGTCTATTTAGGAAGCAAAAATTTGCTGTTTTATACAAACAGGAATGTAAAACAGCCGACTGAACGAACATCACTTATTAAAGTTACGTTAATTGGAATAATTCATGGACTTGCAGGAAGTGCTGCAATGGTGTTATTAACTATGTCCACAGTTTCAACTGTTTGGCAATGTGCCTTGTACATATTAGTTTTTGGTATAGGAACAATAATCGGCATGCTTATTTTTACCACCATAATTGGTATTCCATTTGTATACAGCAGTAAAAGCATTACTACAAATAAGCTTTTAGTAAGATTTGCCGGGTCGGTTAGCTTTGCATTTGGTGTTTACTATATGTACTCTATTGGAATAACAGATGGCTTATTTAAATTATGGATAAAATAGTAAGCTTCAGAGAACTAAATGATAAAAAAATGCCCACGGTAGAAGTACCCTTGGGCATTGTTATTTACCTATTATTATCTTCCGTTACCTTAAAGCGATGAACCAACTTTTCAAGCTCATCGGATAGTTTGGATAAGGCTGTAGCTGACGATGAAACTTCTTGGAATGATGCAGTTTGTTCTTCTGTAGCTGCTGCAACCTCTTCTGTGTTAGCCAACGTTTTGTTCGAGCTTTGAGCGATTTCTTCCATCGATTGCTGAACACCTTGGACCTCTGTTGTAATCTGGTCTGAAGTTGAGGCAACATCCTTAATATGACCAGCAACCACCTCAATGCTTTCAAGAATTTCTTTAATATGCGAATTTGTTCGTTCAGAAAGCTTAATACCAGAATCCACATTTTCTTTAACTAGAATCATATTCCCGACAGTTTCTGAAGAATGGCTCTGAATAGAGTTTATTAGTGTGTCGATATGGTTAGCAGAATTGCTTGTCATATCTGCCAGCTTTCGTACTTCATCTGCAACGATGGCAAACCCTTTGCCATGCTCACCTGCTCTTGCAGCCTCAATGGCAGCATTTAATGCAAGTAAATTCGTTTGTCCAGAAATTTCCTGGATATTGCTTAGCGATTCTTTAATTTCATTTATGCTCGACACTAATGAGTGAAGACCATTTTCTGCTAATCCAACGGAATGGTGAATGGTATCCATTTGCCCAAGCATTTCTGACATCGCTTGTTCACCATCGTTTGCTTTGCCTTTAATCCGATCAGACTCTTGTGCAACATGATTAGCTTTCGTTGACACATTTTGAACATTTTGCAGGGAGTTATTTACTCTGTTTAAACTATGCTGTGCAGCAGTATTTTGGTCATTACTGATTTCGGTAATCATTTGAACAGCATCTGCAACCTGTTCTGCTGTCACCCTTGATTGCTCCATGCTAGCTGCAAGCTCATCAGAGGATTGCGCAACATCCTTGGATGTTTGGCCAACTTGCGTAATCATGTCTTTTAGTGATTGTACAAATTCATTAAAAGAAGATGCCAGACTAGCAAATTCATTTCTACCACTAACCTTGACTTGTTTTGTCAAATCTCCATCACCGGAAGCAATTTCTACCATCTGCTTATTCATTATGTTCAATGGACGCAAAATGGAGCGTAGGAGAACGAAACCTAATACGATGCTTAAAGCTGCTGCAGCAATAATAATCGTAATTAATGTAGTTCTAGCAATATCAGTGTTCTTTTCGTTATCTGCTTCAATTTGGATAACAGCTGTGTTAATTTGTTCTACAAGCGTATTGACTGCAGGGTCAAGCACTTCTTTTCTTAAATCTCTTAAGTCACCAAAATGTAATGCCTCTGCATTAGAAGGATTATCGCTAAACGTATTGACTACATTGTCGCTCATTGTTGTATAGGATTGAATGCTTGCTGCTAATTGTTGAATGCTTTTTTTATATTCTTGATAATTCGCAAGCTTTTCCATAGAAGTAAGTGTGGCTTCTATATCTGCTGCCTTTTCGTTAATTCCATCTGTATATTGGTTGTCTCCAGTCAGCAAGAAGCCTCTTTCATCATTGGACATTCCTGCTAAACGATATTGGACATGTGTAACGAGACGTTGCATTTCTTTCGCCTCATTTAATTTTACATAATTATCTTCTGCATTATGAAGACTGTAATTACTGTAAACACCTATACTAACTAAAGACAGAAGCAATACAGTCAGTATTAAGATTAATTGTGTTTTAATTTTCATTCTTCGACCTCACTTTATAAGCTTATATTACTATTTCTATATCGGATAGTTTATTGAAAAGTGAAGAGAGGTTTAAATGAAATGACATATGTATAGAAAATTTCGATTTTGGTAGAAAGGGTAGTAATAAGAGGAGTCTGTTTCTAACACTTATTGAAAATTCTCTAGAGCTAACAACAAAAGCTAAATAGACTTAGTTTAGTTAGCTTTTGCTGTTTGTTTCATTTGGTTTACTGGCTCTGTTTATTGGGAAGGCTTAAGGCGGTGTCAGCTGTTTGTAAATCAACCTGCAGCTGTTCGTTCACATCGGCAGGATAATAGTAGCCGTTTGTAACCATATAGTCACTTATTTTGCTATGCAGGTTAATAGCATCATGTAATTGCTTGTTTAACACCTCACGGACCTCTGGTGTTGCTGCTTCTGTTATAGCAAATGCATAGTTTTTGATACCAGACTTTGCAGAGATCAATAAATCTGTTGCGATTACTTGATCTGTTATATCGCCTAAGCCGACAAGATTCTGCATAAATCCATTCATATTAAAGTTCCTCCTTGCTGTGCCAGCAAGCTTCTGAGTGCTTGCACTGCTTCACGAGACTGTGCTGCGTCTTCATTAAGAATATCTTGTAGAAGGGCATCTTTTGCTAATGTGCCCATAGTTGTTGATTTAGTTAGACATGCGTTTTTAAATGTAAGAAGTTCATGAAGCTCAAGGCTTTCATGTATTCCTAAATTTTTTGGCATATTGAAAATCCTCCTTCATTACACATAACAATAATCTCTGTTATATTCTCACGAATGCATATCATTATGCATACATCTCAAGTCGAAGCGATTTGTATTCCCTGCTAATTCCACTTATTTTTCTGACAGAATTTCACATAATACCAAATAAGTGAAATGAGGTGGGAAAAATGCCTAATGGCAGAGGAACACATGGCTATGCAAACCCTGAATCTTTTGATCCTAAAAGGAAAGTGTAAGAAAGACCGAGCAAAAATGAATTCAAACAACAAAAACCAAAAAATAAGTAAAAACTCCTGACTTCAACAGTTAAAATTGTTGAAGTAATTTGTATATAATGGGAAGTCTTGTCGAGACCGCATAAAGGAACGAAAAAAACGAAAAATACATTAGTAAATTTATGGAGGTGAGTATATGGAGACTAATGGCTTAGCCAACCATGAGACATTAGAACTGCATGAAATGCTGAATTTCAAGACTACCTGTGTTATTAAATCGAAAATGATGTCAGGGGTCGTTTTTGATCAAGAATTAAAAGCATTAATGGAAAAGGATGTGCAGCAATCCATCCAAGCACTGGAGTATTTACAGAACTTTTATAAAATGCCGAATCCAGCTGCGGAGGTGAATTACAATGATTAAGGATTATTTGGAAGTAGAAAATGCGGAAGGAATGCCGGAAATGGCGGATTCTGCCTTGGCACTTGAGTTTCTAATGAGCATTAAAACCGGTGTCCGAAATGCAGCGACAGCCTTATCTGAAACGGCAACTCCTGATTTACGAGAAGCTTTTCGCGTACAGCTTGAGGCAGGGTTAGCGCTTCATGAAGAAGTTTCTAATTTCATGATAAAAAAAGGCTGGCTCCATCCTTATAATCTGCAGGATCAATACAAGATGGATCTAAAGTCTATTGAAGGTGCTTTAATGATTGGAAAGATGGACTTGTTCCCTGGAGATACTTCCCGCCTAGGAATGATGGCACAAATAGATGATGATGAATAAGAAAGGATGTAAAAAATGAAGGCTGTTACTTTCCAAGGCATTAAAGATGTAAAGGTGAAAGAAGTACCCAGTCCAAAAATTGAAAAGGCTGATGATATTGTTATAAAAGTCACAACATCGGCCATTTGTGGTTCGGATTTGCACTTAATACATGGCATGATTCCGAACTTTCCAGAGGATTATATAATTGGACATGAGCCGATGGGGATTGTAGAAGAAGTGGGTCCTGGCGTAACAAAGCTAAAAAAAGGAGACAGGGTTATTATTCCTTTTAATGTGGCCTGTGGAGAATGCTTTTTTTGTAAGAATCAATTAGAAAGCCAATGTGATAATTCCAATGATAATGGTGAGATTGGCGGTTTTTTTGGCTATTCGGATCTTACTGGGGGATATCCAGGTGGACAAGCTGAATATTTACGCGTGCCATATGCAAACTTTACTCCATTTAAAATCCCAGAAATTTGTGAAGTACCAGATGAACAGCTAGTGCTATTGGCGGATGCAGCATCAACTGCTTTTTGGTCTGTCGATAATGCTGGGGTTAAGGCTGGAGATACAGTTGTAATTCTAGGATGTGGTCCTGTAGGCTTATTAGCTCAGAAGTTCGCATGGCTAAAAGGAGCCAAAAGAGTAATTGCTGTCGATAACCTCGAATATCGTTTACAGCATGCGAAAAAGACAAACAAAGTAGAAATCGTTAATTTTGAGCATAACCCTAATACAGGTGAATACTTAAAGGAAATAACAAAAGGCGGAGCAGATGTAGTTATTGATGCAGTAGGTATGGACGGGAAAATGACACCGATGGAATATCTTGCGACAGGGTTGAAGCTGCATGGTGGAACATTGAGCGCACTTGTTATTGCCAGCCAGGCTGTCCGCAAGGGCGGTACAATTCAGGTTACAGGGGTGTATGGCGGAAGATACAATGCATTTCCTTTTGGCGACATTTTTCAAAGAAACGTCAATATCCGTTCTGGACAAGCTCCTGTCATCCATTATATGCCTTATTTATACGACCTTGTATCACAGGGAAAGGTAGATGTGGGTGATGTAATTACACATATAATGCCACTTAGTGAGGCAGAAAAAGGGTATGAATACTTTGATACAAGGACAGACAACTGTATTAAGGTTGTCCTTAAACCATAATAAAGCGGTAATAGCCTTACCCACTATAATCCCTGTGAGATTGCATGGATAGTGGGTAAGTACAATTTTTACTTATTAGTTATGCTGGTCTTTTTCTTTTTTCTTAATTTCTTTAATAATATCTTCGATTGTCACATTTTCCAGTTCTTTTTCCAACGCTATTTGGGCTGCTGACAAGACAGGCGTAATTGATTCCTGTATATTTCTGCCCACAAGGCATTCACGAAGTGGGTTTTCGTGCACACTGAATAATTCCTGGTCTTTCACAACTTCGACAGCTTTGTATACATCTACTAAACGAATGTCGGAAGGAGCTTTTGCAAGACTAGCTCCAGCAATGCCCGGCTGCACTTCTATTAGACCATTCTTTTTTAACATACCCATGATTTTTCTTATTAAAGTTGGGTTAGTGTTGACACTGCCTGCCAAAAATTCGGAGGAGCTTATCCCGTCTTTATTTATATCCAATAATGCTAGTATATGGACACCAACACTAAATCGGCTGCTAATTTGCAATTAAACTCACCTGCTTTTACGATTAAAATACAATAAAAAGTATTATACATGATATTCCCCAAAAAATAAAAACCATTCTAATTGACAAAACCTTAAGTTGTATCTATTATGAATACAGGTATTCGAAATAAATACACCGATAGTATGCATGTTAACAACTTGTCATGAATAAATTTACTTGGAGGAATAGAAATGAAGCTATTAGTAACAGGAGCTACAGGCAAATTAGGCAGTAAAGTGGTCGAGGAGTTACTTAAAACAGTTCCCGCAGAACAATTAGCAGTTAGTGTTCGAAACCCTGAAAAAGCAGAGCATCTCCGTGCTCGTGGTGTAGATGTGCGCCACGGGGATTTTGACCGACCAGAAACATTGGCAACAGCATTTTCGGGAATTGATCGTTTGCTGCTTATTTCTGCAGATGGCGATAATGAAACAAGAATTCGTCAGCATTCAGAAGCAGTTGCCGAAGCAGTGCGTGCCGGTGTGAAATTCATCGCATACACAAGTATTGGCAATGCACAAGAAAGCACTAATTTCCTTGCACCAACACATAAAGCAACAGAGGAAGCAATTCAAAAAACTGGCATCCCTTATTCCTTCCTGCGCAACAACTGGTACCTAGAAAACGAAAGTTCAAGTATTCAGGGAGTTCTAGCAGGAGCACCTTGGGTAACATCAGCAGGAAATGGCAAGGTTGGCTGGGCAGTGCAGCAGGATTATGCACAAGCGGCAGCGACAGTACTTACAGGCACTGATCACGAAAACACGATTTATGAGCTTTCCGGTAAATTATTTACACAAAACGAAATTGCCGCAGAACTTAGTGCTGTTCTTGGCAAGGAAGTAATCGTACAGCATGTTGAGGACTCTGCATATGCAGACATCATGAAAGATGCAGGTGTGCCAGAATTTTTGCTGCCAATGCTAGTTAATATTCAAAAGGATATCCGCGAAGGTACATTGGAAATCGAAAGCAATGATTTTGAAAAGCTGCTCGGACGTCCAGTAACATCATTACGTGAAGGTTTAGCACAAATAGTCAAAGACAGCTCTAACTAATGTAGATGACTCTCCAGATTGTGTGACAAGGGGCTGATAAGATGAGTTTTTTCAAAAGGATTTTTGGTAAACAAAAAGAGGAGGCTGGGAAAATGGCAACGGAAAAGTTAAATATCGGGATTATTTTAGGAAGTACTAGACAGGGAAGAGTTAGTCCGCAAGTTGGAGCATGGGTGAAAGAAATCGCTGAACAACGTGGTGATGCCAACTATGAAATTGTCGATATTGCCGATTACAGTCTACCGTTTCTTGGCACTACAGATGGCCAGGAACAAGGTGTTGCCAAATGGAATGAAAAGCTCGACAGCCTTGATGGATTTGTCTTTATCGTCCAGGAATACAACCATAGTATTACGGGCGCATTAAAAAACGCCCTTGATTCGGCAAGAGATGCGTGGAACAACAAAGCAGCCGGAATCGTAAGCTATGGATCAACTGGAGGAGCACGTGCAGCAGAGCACTTAAGAGGAATTCTTGGGGAGCTGCTGATTGCAGATGTACGTGTTCATCCAACCTTATCCTTGTTTACAGACTTTGAGAATGGCACAGTATTTAAGCCTGCTGATCTCCATCTTACAAATGTAAATGCAATGCTTGATCAAGTACATGCATGGAGCGGTGCTTTAAAAACATTGCGCCAATAATGGTTTCATAGACAACCGGGCATCTTTTAGGATGCTCGGTTTTTTATTGTCTGATGAACAATAATATAGATTTCTTTGTCGCAGCTTCCATTCTATGCCATAATGGTATCTGAAATAAGGAGTGATCAGATTGCAAAAAATATTGATTGTTGAAGATGACCCTAAAATAGCGACCCATTTAAAGACCCATATTGAAAAATATGGATATGATGTGACATGTGTTCTTGATTTTGAACATGTTATGAATACGTTTTATGAAGTAAATCCAAATCTAGTGCTTTTAGATATTAATTTACCAAGCTTTGATGGCTATTATTGGTGCAGGCAAATTCGAAAGGAATCGGTGTGTCCGGTGATTTTTCTTTCTGCAAGAATAGGGGAGATGGATCAGGTGATGGCATTGGAGAATGGTGGAGATGACTATATAACAAAGCCGTTTAGTTCGGAAATTGTCATCGCAAAAATCCGCAGTCAGCTGCGCCGAGCTTACGGGGAATATGCAAGCATTCCAGAGAATCGGATAATAGAAAACGCTGGCCTAAAATTCTTTCCGGAGAGATTGGAGCTTACCTATAAAGAGAAGAATATTTCCTTAACAAAAAAAGAGGCGGACATTATTGAAAGCTTGATGGAAAGATATCCGCGAGTGGCTGGGCGTGAGGATTTACTTGAGAAGCTCTGGGATGACCAAAGCTATGTGGATGAAAATACATTAAATGTCAATATTACGAGAGTCCGAAAAAAGTTTCAGGAAATTGGCTTGCTGGACGCAGTGGAAACAGTAAGAGGGGCAGGATATCGGTTAAATGTATCTTGGACGGTACAAGATAAAAGATGAAATTATTTATAAAAGAGCATGCCTTGCTGATGTTCGTTCAATTTATGCAAATGCTTCTCTTCCTTTCTATCTTCTGGTTTGATGGCTATCGAGATATTAAGCTGTTTTGTTATGCTGTTTTTCTAAACTTTTTTATTCTCGGCGGTTATCTCATTTTCTATTATTTATCACGTCAGAAAATGTACAAGCGTTTAAATCAGCCGCTGGAATCGCTGGATGACAGCTACCAGAAAACGGATGATGCCCCGATTTCTAAAGCTTTTGATGAGGTGTTGCGTACTCAATACAAGCTTTTTCAGAATCAATTGAAATCAGTTGAAAAAGAACAGGAGGAGCACCGTAAGTTCATGGATCAATGGGTGCATCAGATGAAAACACCTTTGTCCGTGATTGAGCTTACTGCCCAAAATCTAGATGAACCAGAGTCCTCCAGCATCCGTGAAGAAACGGAAGTGATGAAAACTGGTTTAAACACTGTTTTGTATATTGCCAGGTTAAAAACGATTGAACAAGATTTTCATATTAAACCGGTAAATCTAGTGAAATTGATCGATGAAGTGAATGGCGAGAATAAACGCTTTTATATTCGGAACAAAGTCTATCCTAAGCTAGAGGTGAAGCAAACGGGGTTGACGGTCGAGACCGATGAGAAATGGCTGTTTTTTATTCTCTCCCAGCTTATTAGTAATGCGGTTAAATATTCGTCCGGTATCAGTAATCGGATTGTTATTTCCATTTACGAAAGAGAGAAGGAAGCCGTTCTTGAAGTAAAGGATTTTGGGATTGGCATACCTGAAAGTGATAAACGGCGAATTTTTGATCCCTTTTTTACCGGAGAAAATGGCAGAAAGTTTCGGGAATCTACAGGGATGGGCCTTTATTTAACAAAGGAGACGCTGCAACATTTAAGTCACCAGATTGAGATGGAGTCCGCATCAGGGAAGGGTACAACTTTCCGCATCGTTTTTTCTGCAACTCAAAACCTTACAAGCCTGTAAGGAAAGTGTAAGAAGAATCGATAGTTAAGTAATCCCTCAGAAAGGTATACTAATCACAGATCAAAAGCAGAAAAGGAGATCTTGTGATGTTAGAAGTGAACCAGGTTAGTAAAATTTACGAAGGTAAAATTGCTTATAAAGCATTAAATAATATTAATTTATCGGTTGAAGAGGGCGAATTTGTTGGAATTATGGGGCCTTCTGGCAGTGGAAAAACAACTCTTTTGAATATGATAGCTACAATTGATGAACCAACAACTGGCGAGATATTGATAAACGGTAAAAATCCTCACCAGCTAAAAAAAGAGGAATTGGCAAAATTCCGCAGACGTGAACTTGGCTTTGTTTTTCAGGATTTTAATTTGCTGCATACGTTAACGGTAGAAGAAAATATTGTCCTTCCGTTAACACTTGATGGAAAAAAGGTAAAAGAGATGAAACAAAAGGCACAGGAAATCGCGGGGAAATTGGGGATTACCTCCATTATGAATAAGCGCACATATGAGATTTCTGGCGGTCAGGCACAAAGGACAGCCGTGGCAAGGGCGATGATTCATGTGCCTAAGCTGCTGCTTGCTGATGAACCAACGGGAAATCTTGATTCGAAGTCTTCTAAAGATGTTATGGAAATGCTGGAAACGATAAATAAGCACGAGCGCACAACGATGCTACTAGTAACGCATGATCCGCAAGCAGCGAGTTACTGTAATCGAGTGATATTTATTCGTGACGGAAATTTTTATTCGGAAATTCATCGCGGTGATAACCGCCAAGCCTTCTTCCAAAGAATAATTGATACACTTTCTTTACTAGGAGGAGACGGCCATGACCTTTCGCAGATTCGCGTTTAATAATGTGATTCGCAATAAACGACTGTATGCTGCCTACTTCCTAAGCAGTATGTTTACAGTAATGGTGTTTTTTACATTTGCGATATTTGCCTTCCACGAGGCTATTTCGGGAAATGACATGAATTCCTCTGTCCAACAAGGGATGAATATTGCAGGAGGCATTATTTATGTTTTTTCTTTCTTTTTTATCCTATATTCTATGAGTTCCTTCTTGACGACTCGGAAGAAAGAGTTAGGGTTATTGATGATGCAAGGGATGTCTGTTAGGCAAGTTCGTCTTATGATTTTCTTGGAGAACATGGTAATCGGCTTTTTTGCAACATTAGGCGGTATCATATTGGGATTAATATTTTCCAAAGTAATTTTATTAATTGCAGAAAATGTGCTTGTTTTGGATGACTCGCTAAACTTTTATCTTCCTATCCAAGCAATTATCGTAACATTTCTTTCTTTTATCTTGTTGTTTTTTATTATTTCGTTATTTGTTTCCTATATTTTACGCAGCCGTAAGTTGATTGATTTAATCAAAGGAAATAAGAAGTCAAAAGGCGAACCGAAGGCAAATATCTTTTTAACGGTTTCTGCCGTATTACTAATTGCTGTTGGCTATGCAGCTGCATTAATTGTAGAGGGTGCGGTCGTGATTGTTGCGATGCTGCCCGTAGTGGTTGTCGTGATTATCGGCACATATCTGTTGTTTACACAGCTCAGTGTTTATATAATCCGTAAATTGAAACAGAATAACAACATTTTCTGGTGGAAAACAAATATGATTCTTTTTTCTGATTTATCCTTTCGGATGAAGGATAATGCACGCACTTTTTTTATGGTTGCGATTATATCGACAGTAGCTTTTAGTGCAATCGGTACATTGTTTGGGTTTCAAACCTTCTTGACGGAAGGGCTGAAAAATAATAATCCCTATACGTTTTCCTATATAACGGTTGATCAGGATAAAGATGATGTAGCTTTTATAAATGAAACAATTGAGCAAGAGCAGATGGAAGCGAAGCATGAGCAAACGAAGCTGGCGCATTATGAGATAGGTCAAGATAATATCGTTATAACTAGTGAAACGGATTTTAATAGATTTGCGGCTTTTTTGGGAGAGGATACAATTGATATCCAAACTGGCGAGGTTAAAGTAGTTGAATTTACCGGCAATGAATATGGGCAAACAGAAGAATTGCTTAAACAAAAGCTTAACCTGAATTCAGGAACATCCTTAATTCCAAAGGAAGTAATCTATTCAAGAGCCCTCCCTGCAACAGACTCTTATTATGTAGTTTCTGATCAGGACTTTAAAGAACTGCCAGCGCCAATAAGTGAAGAGAGCTATCATGCTTGGCAAGTAACAAAAGGTCAAGACAATATCATCGCAGCTTCCGAAAAGATAGAGAAAGTAGTACCTCCTTATGAATTTTATGCTAAGGATTATAGTATCTATCAGCTAAATAAGGCATATGGTTTAGTATTATTTGTAGGATTATTTATCGGAATCGTCTTTTTTGTTTCGGCGGGAAGCTTCCTTTATTTCCGACTGTATGCGGACTTAGAGGAAGACAAACAGAAGTTTCGGTCTATTGCTAAAATGGGCTTAACAGAGAAGGAATTAAAGAATGTCCTTACAAGACAAACAGCGATTCTATTCTTTACACCAATCCTAGTGGCGCTGATTCATGGAGCAGTTGCTTTAACAGCGTTGTCCCATTTCTTTTATTATGACTTAACAAAAATATCCCTATCAGTACTAGGTGTATTTACTTTAATCCAAATAATCTACTTTGCGATTGTCCGCTTCTTTTATACAAAGCAGGTTAAGAGTGTTCTTTGATGCAAGGAAAAGCAGCAGCCCAATACGGAGCTGCTGCTTTTGTATCATTATCTGCTTGTATAACCAGCATCTGCGTGGATAGTTGTCCCCGTTACATAAGATGATTGGTCTGAAGCTAACCACAAGCTTGCTTGGGCGATTTCAATTGGTTGGCCAAATCTGCCTAACAAGCTAAGCTGTGGAGCAAATTCTTCTTCTGTCTGTCCTGTTTCTTCTAATGAACCTCTTAGCATCGGTGTGTCAATCGCTCCAGGAGCAACTGTGTTAACACGGATATTTTGAGGACCGTTTTCTAATGCAGCAACCTTTGTCATCCCAACAACACCATGCTTTGCAGCAACGTACGCTATATTGTTCGGCTGTGGACGGAACCCACTCACAGAAGAAATGTTAATGATGCTGCCGCCTTCGCCTTGCTTAATCATTTGCTGTAATTCATATTTCATACAAAGAGCTGTTCCAGTCAAATCAACAGAAATCAATCTGTCCCAGTATGCTTCATCGAATTCTGCCGCTGGAGCATTGTCAGGTGTTAATGCTGCATTATTAACAGCAACATCAAGACGGCCGAATTTTTCGACTGTTTTTGCTACAAGGTTTTGAACTTGCTCTGATTTAGAAATATCAACCTTTACAAAGTAGGCAGTACCGCCGGCAGCTTCAATCTCTGCTACAGCTTCTTGTCCTTTTTCTTCATTAAAGTCTGCTACTACAACTTTAGCCTTTGCTTCGGCAAATAGTTTTGCCGTTGCAAGGCCCATCCCCATTGCAGCTCCTGTTACTATAGCAACTTTTCCGTCTAATACTGGAAATGTCATCTTATATCGATCCCTTCATCTTTAAAATTGTAATATTTATCTGCAATTAAAGCTTAGTTTATTTATGAAAGGGCTTCAATATGCAATAATAATGAATATGTACGAAAACATACAAATGATAATCATTTGTCTAGTAAAATTTTTAAAGGGGTCCTTTTATTGTCTACTATTTATCCAGATAAGCGGGTTAAAAGAACTGTTGAGAATTTTAAGACAGCATTGTTGGAGCTGATGAAAAAGAAGAGGTTTCAAGATATTACCATTACTGAAATTGTTCATGCTGCAGATTATAATAGAGGCACTTTTTATGCACACTATAAATGCAAGGAAGAGCTATTGGATGAGATAATAGAGGATATGTTTGAGCAGATGGAAGAAGCTTATAAAAAGCCATATGAAGATTTATCTGTCATAGATTTTCATGAGCTGTCTGCCAATGCCATCGTATTGTTTGATCATTTTCTAGAGCATAAAGAGTTCTATAAACTGATGCTGTCACCAGAAACGAATTATTCCTTTCAGGAAAAAATGATTAACAGGCTAGATAAGCTTTTTAGATCGGAATTCGAGTTTTTTACAGATGATGTTGATGCAGATATTGATATTAACCTTTTTTCCACTTATAGAATTCATGGTATTATCGGCATTCTAATGCAGTGGATTCACAGTGATTTTCGAGAAGAGCCCGATTATATGGGGAAACAGCTTATACATATATTAAGATTTTCTACCCCAAAGGTGTCCGTAAAGAAACCGGACAGTAATCATCCTTAAATAAAACTTAAATTAAATTAAGTTTTATTAACTTTATTTTATATCTAATCTATTTTAAAATAATATTGTCGAACTAAATAGTTTTATACAAAGGGATGGTATAAATCATGAAATTTAAACATATCACAGTAGCAGGCAGCGGGGTTTTAGGAAGCCAAATCGCTTTCCAATCAGCCTTCCACGGTTTCAATGTAACCGTTTATGACATTAATGATGAAGTACTGGAATCAGCTAAGGAAAAAATCAACCTATTAAAAGGGCGCTATCAAAAGGATTTAAATGCTAGTCAAGAACAGGTAGAAGCAGCATCTGACCGCATTTCGTATAACAGTGATTTAGCAAAAGCGACTGCTGATGCAGACCTGCTGATCGAAGCAATCCCAGAAATTGTGCCGATTAAAACAGAATTTTATCAAAATCTTAGCAAAGTAGCACCAGAAAAAACAGTTTTTGCCACTAACTCATCAACATTATTGCCTAGCCAGTTTGCCGAAGCAACTGGACGTCCAGAGAAATTCCTGGCACTTCACTTTGCTAATGAAATTTGGATTAACAATACAGCAGAGATTATGAAGCACCCTGGCACTGACATAAACGTGTTTGATCAAGTTGTCGAGTTTGCAAAAGCAATTGGAATGGTGGCACTTCCTCTTCATAAGGAGCAGCCCGGATATATACTGAATTCCTTGCTTGTTCCGCTTTTAGACGCAGCAGAGCTATTATTATCAAAAGAAGTTGCTGATGTTGAGACAATTGATAAAACATGGATGATTGCAACAGGTGCGCCAAAAGGTCCATTTGCGATACTTGACGTTGTCGGCATCACTACTTCCTACAATATCGTGAAGGCAAAAGCCGAAGCGACAGGAAATCCAGAGTTCAAAAAGTTGGCAGAGCTCTTGAAAACAGAGTATATTGACAAAGGAAAACTTGGGGCTGCAACAGGAGAAGGCTTCTATAAGTATCCAAACCCTCGTTTTATGGACCCTGATTTCTTGGGAAATTAATATAAGAGAAAGCCTTCCGAATTCGGAAGGCTTTCTTTCTATTTTAAATCCCGCAAAAGGTGCTCTGTAAACTGATTAATCATTTCTGGGTATTTTTCATTTTTTCGTGTTACACGCCATAAATAATTGGAAAGGGTAAGATACTCATTAATGGAAATTGTTACGACTTCATCCTTTAGATGTGTCGGCAATGCTTGAATGATATAGTCATTTGTAATCGTAATAGCATTCCTTTGCAGCACCATTTGCAAAAGGACATCTCCGTTATTTGTCGTCAAGGCAATTCTGTTCCTGAGGTTATCTGGAAACAAATCCTCAGCAATTTTCTTTAAGTAAGGGTCATTGTACAGGACAATTGATTCATTCATCTCGTTTATGATTTGGTCGAGGGAGATTTTATTGTTGAATCTTAAGACAGAGCTTTTATTAACGGCAAGCACGACCTCGACCCTTTTAATCGGTTCCCAGTCTAATGCCACATCATGATTGTTTGAACCTAGTGAAACAAAGCCCATATCAGCATGGCCGTTTTTTACTTGTTCCAGCACTGCAGCCGTATCTTCCTCCATCACCTGCACATTAATATAAGGGTAGCTTTCACGGAATTCGAGGGTATTATTAATGATTTGTGACACTAGTCCAGGAATCGTGGCAATAACAATATTTCCATACAGATTGTTTTTGGAAACAGCAATATCATATTTCAGCATGTCGATTGTTTTCAAAACGGTTACGGCATGCTGGATAACTTTTTTTCCTTCAGCTGTTGGGGTTACACCTTTGCGTGAACGAGTAAAAAGCAGTACATCTAATTCTGCCTCTAATTGCGTTATGGACAGGCTGATCGCTGGGACTGTCATTAAATTCTTTTTTGCGGCATCTGTAAAGGAGCCTAGTTCTCCGACATCAACTAAATATTGAAGCTGGGTTATATTCATGTTTGTCACCTTAAATAGTTTTTAAGAATAGTTTTTATTCCTTAAAGGTATTTTATCAAATAATTTAACAAAGAGTAGGAGGATTGCAAGGTGAATTTCTAGTTATAGATATCGCTTCTGTCAATTATCTTGGTAGTTCAATAAAGTTCTTTATCGATAAATTGCTCTCCATCATTTCCATGGCAATTAATTTAGCGACAATTGCGGCTCCTTTTTCATTAAAATGGGTATTGTCCGTAATACCGTCTGGATAGTTTTCAGATTGGCCTGGAGCTACATGTAAAAAATAATCCTTTGATTTTTCTTCACCAACTGTATTCAAAAACTCTCGAGTTATTTTATGAATATCAAGTACAGGTACATTACTATGTTTAGCAAATTCAAGCATTGCCCGTGGATAGTCTCCAACAGACTGTTCGTCAATCATAGTTCCAGTGAAATTACGGCGTGAAACAGATGTTAATAATAGGGGATAGGCATTTACACTTTGTGCAACCTGAACATATTTTAATAGGTTTTGCTGATACTCTCCATATGGCTGTGTGCCTCTTTCAGGATCTTCCAGCTTTTGATCATTATGGCCAAATTGAATAATCAGGTAATCTCCTGGTTTAATGCTCCTCTCAATTGCTTTTAAATGACCTTCTTTTATGAAGGATTTCGTGCTTTTACCATTAATTGCCCTGTTATCAAGGTTGACGGTCTCTGATAGATATGCTTGGAAAGCCTCACCCCAGCCTGTTTCTGGGCGCTTTTCAGGTATTTTAATCGCAGCTGTTGAATCTCCAGCGATAAAAATAGTTATATTTACCCTCATATAAAACAACTCCTTTAGAGTAATTATCCATTTTTTTCAATTAGGTATATGCACACGTTAACACTATTATGTATAATCATATTAGGACTATTGTTTTTACCAAATACGAATGATGTGTTAACGCTTACATATTATAATTTATAGGTTTATATGTCAATCACCGTGAAGAATTACAATTGGAATTTTAAATACTTAATTCATAAAATGCATCTAAGCATTAAGGTGTATACTGGATTCATAGTGTGCATGGAAATCCTACTTCGCAGAGAAATAAGATGCTAAAAAATGACAACGCTTACAAATAGCAAACAAAATTCAAATGAAGGAGTGATGATTTTGTTTCAAAAAACGCGCGTGTTTCACAGTCTTTTTATTCCGTTTCTCTTAGTAGGAGTCGGTCTTGTTGTAGGATTCAGTATCTTTATCTATAACTCTACCTATGAATCAGTGGAGAAAAGCTTTTTAACGGATAAGAAAAATTATACAAACCAAATCCTCCAGAACGTGGAACAGAAGGTAAGGACAATTGAATACGGATTTACGGCATACAGTTCAACTGCAAATTTTGAAAAAGTGTTTAATAATCCACTGTCTGACAAAGATTTCGCTACTTATCGCGACATAAAAAAAGAAATGAGTTACATAGAATTGATGGGGATTGAAGGCAGTCACTATAGTTTGATTAGCTTAACACAGAAATGGGGAATTATCGAAGGTTCTTTCAAAACCTTACCAATGGATGAAGTAAAAGATTATCAAAAAGAATATATATCAGATACAAGCAGAAGTCTTTTTTGGGAACCAATCAATAACGGCATCCAAATGGTTATGACACTACCTATTTACCAAAGTGAAAAGTTTGCAGTAGGAATAGCTAATATCCCTAAATTAAGCATTGATACCATTGTTGGGGAGAATAACCAGCTTGTGCAAATCTACGATCGAAAAGACAAGCTGATATATACAACTTCAGGTAATGATACAAAACTACCTGAGGAAAGCTTTCGTCCCATAAAAGCAGCTGCTATCGAAAATGGTGCAAATTCAAGTTTAGTCACTGCAAATAACGGAAAACAGTACGTTTTTACCCGCTCAGATTATAATAATTGGCTTTATTTAGTAGAGATTAATGAAGGGGAAATTGGAAGCATCATTCATAACACGAGAATCGGACTTTTTATTGCTTCTGCTATTTTAATTCTGCTTGTTGGCTTTATTTCGTATTTGTTGGCTGAAAGCTTTTCACGTCCAATAAAAAGAATCCAAGACAAGCTTGATATTCAACGGGAAAATCCAAAGCAAAACGAACTCTCTCTGTTAGCTGAATCTGTTGAAAAGATCGTTGGCCAAAAAGAGGTTTTAACAGCTAATTTAATGATGCAAAAACCACAATTAGAGACTTTATTTGTTTTGAGTTTATTTAGGAAACGCATAACTGAAAACGAAGTTATTCACCGCTTGGAACAGTTTGGTTACCAGTTAGCAGAAAATAAGGTGTTTTACACTGGGTTAATCCAAATTGATCACTTAGATGATAAGCTAATGGAAGATAGAAGTATATTTTTATTGGGCATTAATAATATTGTGGAGGAAATGATTCCTAAAAGTGAACGCTTAATTCCAATTGTGTTAAATGATGAGATGCAAGCAGTCATCTTTGTCCTTGATAAAGATGACCATGATGCAGAACGGCGCATTATGACGTATTACACAGAAATTCAAACAGCTGTGAAGAAATACTTGAATATAGTGATTAGTGCTGGAATCAGCCCTGTTTATGATACCTTAATAGAAAGTAAACAGGCAGTGGATTTAGCCAAAGAATCGCTTCATTATCGGGTGAATGTTGGCTCCGAATCCATTATTTTCTATAATGATATCGCCTCCATGCTAAATGATGCGTCGATTTCAAAATTTCCTGTCGAGCTGCAGAATGAATTAATGAATGCAATTCGGTCAGGAGAGGAAGAGGTCGTCATGAGCATGGTTGGGGTTTTAGTGGACGAAATTTTTCGCTTAAATAAAAACCCGATAAGCTTAGGAGTTACTCTAATAAGAGTCATTAATGAGCTTGTACAGCTAGGCCAGCTATTAGGTGCAGAGTCAAAAATCTTTGAAAATATTAAGAAAATGTACCAAGCAGCGATAACTGCTTATCATCCGGAAAAAATTAAACAAATGCTTATCAATGACTTAATCAAACCAGTGATAATCAGTACGCAGGATAAGACGGAGCGCGGGTTTAAATCACTGTCAGAAAAAATGGTTTATATTATCCAAACCGAATTTGATGAAGAAATTTCACTGGACTTGATTGCGGACAGATTGCATTATAATCCAAACTATTTAAGCAATGTATTCAAAAAAGAATATGGCCAAACCTTCGTAGATTTTTTAATGAATTATCGTTTACAGATGGCACAAACCTGGCTTAAAGACACTGATTTGGCGATAAAGGATATCGCTGAGCGTTTGAAATATCGAAACCCTCAAAATTTTATCCGCTTTTTTAAAAAGAAGCTGGGCATCACGCCAGGAGACTACCGAAAAGAATATCGGCACTCCTAAATGGCAAAAAGACCATAAAAAAAGCTTCTGCACTCCAGAAGCTTTTTCTTGTTTGTGATTATCCTTTGACAGATCCAACCAAAGCCCCTTTTACTAAGTATTTTTGGACAAATGGATAAGCAATAAGCATTGGAACTGTCGCAATTACAATAACAGCCATTTTTATTGTTTGTGCAGGAGGAACTACATCTACAGAGGATCCTTCAGCCTGCATTCCGCTCGATACTATGACAATCTGGCGTAATAATACTTGAATCGGCCATTTAGCGGAATCGTTGATGTATAAAATAGCTGTCATATACGTATTCCAGTAGGTCACCGCATAAAACAAGGAAATAGTTGCAATAGACGGTAATGCAAGGGGAAGCATGATTTTCAAAAACACACCAAAATCGGTGCAGCCATCCATTTTTGCTGACTCTTCCAAACTATCAGGCAGAGCCTGAAAAAAGTTTCTCATAATAATCAGGTTAAAAGCATTAATTGCAACTGGTAGGATTAAGGACCAATAGGAGTCAATCAATCCGACCGCTTTAACGACCAGGAAGGTTGGAATCATGCCGCCGCTGAACAGCATGGAAAAAACAACAATAAAATTCACGAAATTTCTTCCAAATAAATATTTACGTGATAAACCATATGCCATTAAAGCAGTGAGAACCATACTTACCAGTGTGCCTATACCAGTAACCCCTATGGAAACAGCTAAGGACTTAAATAATGTTGGGGTCGATAGGATATACCGGTATGCGTCGAGAGAAAAGGTTTGTGGAAATAGGATAAACTTTTTCGCCACCACTTCCTGAGTGGATGCAAAGGAACTGGCGATTACATTCACAAAAGGAAGGAAACAAATGAGTGCAATAATAATTAATATTGTTCCATTAATTATTGAAAAAGCACGACCTCCTTTAGTCATTTTACTCTTATTCGTCTTCAACATATAAAGCCTCCTTCAATTACAGTATTAAAGATACACTTACCTTATCATCCAAGAGTTTATTCCGTATATAATCACTATCCTACATAGGAAAAGATCGTAATAGAAACCGCTTTCTTGAAAGGCTATAGATGATAAAACATGATAATCATTCAGGGAATGACCGGTAATCAATACGTAGTATTTTCGTTTCAAACCTTGTTTTAACAGGGTTTGTAAGCGTAATCACAAAATGATTATGTACGTAATTATTTAGACTTAGTATGCTTAATCCAGAAAGTTAATTCACTATTAAAGGAGGAGTAAAATGGGAGGTGCTGTGAAGCCAAATCATACTTTGCTAACCTTGTCTGTTAAGCAAGAAAAAGGAATTCGGAGACAAAAGATCCTGGCAGGAATAAAAACGAATAAGCTTCTATACTTAATGATATTCCCAGGAGTGCTGTATTTTCTAATCTTTAAATACTTACCGATGGCGGGACTTATCATTGCGTTTCAGGACTATCAACCATATTTAGGTATTCTTGACAGTCCATGGGTAGGTCTTAAACATTTCATTCGTCTATTTACTGAACCGACATTCTTCATGTTATTGAATAACACGTTAATATTGTTTGCCTTAAATATTATTATCTTTTTTCCATTACCGATTATCCTGTCACTCATGCTAAATGAAGTAAAAAACAAATACTTTAAATCGGGAATTCAAACCTTGATTTATATCCCGCACTTTATGTCATGGGTAATTATTGTTTCCATCACTTATGTTTTCTTAAATGTAGACGGCGGGGTTATAAATGAGTTATTAGCGACAATGGGTTTGGATAAGATTAGCTTTTTAACTTCACCTGATTGGACACGAACGGTATACATCAGTCAAATAATATGGAAGGAATTAGGATGGTCAACGATTATCTACCTTGCTGCTATTACTGCTGTTGATACACAATTATATGAAGCGGCGGAAATGGATGGCGCGGGCATTCTAAGAAAAACCTGGCATGTTACTTTACCAGCCATTCGTCCAGTTATTATTACGCTACTAATCTTAAAAATCGGAAGCACCTTGGATCTAGGCTTTGAGCATATGTATCTTCTGCTTAATTCATTAAACAGAAGTGTTGCTGAAATTTTCGACACCTATATTTACACAGCTGGGTTGAAGAATGGTCAGTTAAGCTTTAGTACAGCAGTGGGATTATTTAAAGGGATTGTTGGGTTGATATTAGTTATTTTAGCTAATAAACTCGCTAAAAAATTTGGAGAAGATGGCGTGTACTAATTATTCAGAGGGAGGGTATTACGATGCTCAAATCGGTAGAAAAGTTAAATTCCATTTTTACCAGTATTCTAAACTTAGTATATGTAAATGTATTGTGGGTTTTGTTTACTTTATTAGGATTAGGTGTGTTTGGTATCGGCCCTTCTACTTATGCCTTAGTCAGTATTTGCCGACAATGGATTCGCGGAAACAGAATACCTGTTTTTGAAACCTATTGGAAATATTACAAGGAAAACTTTAAGGAATCTGTCTTAATTAGTTGGATTTATCTTTTTGTTGGCTTTGTTATAGCTGTCGACTTATTAACCGTCACAAATTGGTATTTAAGAGCGGCTCTGTTAATAGTAGGATTTATTTATTTGTTATCGCTCGTATATATCTTTCCAATCACGGCCCATTACAATTGGAATGGTATTTTGCTGAAAATGAAGATGTCCTTGCTATTTGGAATAGCCTGCCTGCAATATTCACTCCTATTTTTCCTTGTGGCAGGTGTACTTTATTGGGCAGCTATAACTTTTTTTCCAGGAGTTTTAACCTTCTTTGGAGTTAGTTTCCTATTCTTCTTAATCACTTGGACAGCGAATCAAGTATTTACGAGAATGGAAATGGAGGATTCTAAAGAAATAAATATAAATGAACATGTAAAGGAGAATTGTAATGAAAAAACCAACGGTATCAAAGTTAGCTAGCGTAGGTCTTGCAAGTATGCTATTGCTTGCAGGATGCAGTGATTCATCAAAAACTAGCAATAATTCGGGAGATGGTGAAAAGGATAATGGCAAAACAGAAATATCCTGGCTCAATATTCTCCATACCGCTTCTCCACCGACAGATACTATCATAAATGAACTTGAAAAGAAAACAAATACGGAAATTAAATTCTCGTGGATTCCTGATGCTTCAAAAGAGGAACGTATTAATACAGCGTTAGCTTCAGACTCCTTGGCAGATATTGTTACTTTAACGATATTAGAAAATTCCTCGGTCAGAAACTCGTTGAAGTCTGGTATGTTTTGGAATATTGAAGATTATTTAGATGAATTTCCCAACTTAAAAGCAATTCCTGAAGAAATGCTGAAATCAGCTTCGACTGAAGGAAAGCTCTATGGCGTACCATTCCAAAAGGATTTGGCAAGAAATGGTGTTGTTCTTCGTAAAGATTGGTTAGATAAGCTTGGACTGGAGGTTCCTAAAACAACAGAAGAATTAATGGAGGTAGCAAAAGCATTTACAGAAAACGACCCAGATGGCAACGGTAAAAATGATACAACTGGTTTCATGGATCGCAGTGATTTAATCTATGGAGTATTCAAAACGGTAAGTTCTTATTATGGAACACCAAATACTTGGGAGGTAGATTCTAAGGGAGAATTTGTACCGGAATTTGAAACAGATGGATATATCAAAACAATGGATTATATGAAAAAATTATATGACAATGGCTGGATAAATAAAGATTTTGCTGTAACTGCTAAGATAGATCAGCAGCAAAACTTTGCTCAAGGAAAAGGTGGTATTTATGTTGGTGCCTTGTTTGACGCGAAAAATTTAGAAACAATGGCAGCAGGTATTCAGGATAATATGGAGCTTGCCCTTGTTAATGATATGACGTCAGAGTCTAATTCTGAAAGAGCGATTTGGTCTGGAGGTAATGGAATTGGTGGACTATTAGCATTTCCACGTTCAGAAGTAAAAGATGAACAGGAATTGAAAAAGTTATTAAAATTCGTTAATGACTTAATCGATACAGAGAACTATACATTAATGACTTACGGAATTGAAGGTACCCATTATAAGCTCAATGACGAAGGTGCCTATGAAATTATCAATCAAGATTTATGGCAGCAGGAAGTTCAGCCATTTGCCTCTTCGCGTCCTAATGAAACCGGATACAATTTAAAGGATCCAAATCCAATTAAGGCAGAAGCTGATGAAAAAATAGCAGAAAATGCAGAATATGCTGTTATGAATCCTGCCGTTCCATTAGAATCTCCAACCTTTACAACACAAGGGTCTGAATTACAAAAGATTATCACAGACGCCACTTATCAATATATTTTAGGTGATATCTCCTTAGCTGACTTTAAGAAAGCAGTTAAGAATTGGAATGACCAAGGTGGTAAAACAATAAAAGAAGAATATGAGGAAGCCTATAAAGCTACGAATTAATGGTTTTTTTCTTGGATGTTTGTTTAATAAGCTAACTTCTGAAAGAAAAGGAGTAGAAGATGAAAGAATTGAAATGGGCTGTGAAAACAGCAAACTCGATTATGGAGAGACTGCCCCGTTTACATGAAGACAGAGGATACAATGGAAAATGGTCCTATGATTATGGAGTCATATTAAAAGGTTTTGAAAAAGTGTGGAGACAAACGGGAAGCCAGAAATATTTCAATTATATAAAGGAAAATATGGATTATTTTATTCAAGAAGATGGTTCCATTAGAGGGTATCACTTAGAGGAATATAATATTGATCATATTAACAACGGCAAGCTTTTGTTTGTCCTTTACAAGGAAACCGGGGAAGAAAAGTATAAAAAGGCTTGTGACTTATTACGGAAACAGTTCGAAACACATCCGAGAACATCTGAAGGTGCATTTTGGCATAAACAAATTTATCCATACCAAATCTGGCTGGACGGACTGTATATGGGAACCCCTTTTTATGCGGAATATCAAACAATCTTTGCTAATGGCAAAGGCTTAGAGGATATCATTCTTCAGTTTAAGCTAAGCTACAAACATTTATTAGATCAGGAAACAGGGCTGTTGTATCATGCTTGGGATGAGAAAAAGCACCAGCCATGGGCTGATAAAGAAACAGGATTGTCCCCGAATTTCTGGGGACGTTCTATTGGCTGGTATTTGCTAGCAGTTGTCGACACGTTAGAAATTTTACCAGAAGAAACTTCTGGTCGTGAATTTCTAATCCAAATTTTAGAGCAAACATTGCAAGCACTAAAGTCTTACCAAGATGAAAAGAACGGTGTTTGGTATCAAGTAACAGATAAAGGCCATGAAAAGGGAAATTACTTAGAGGCTTCATGCAGCAGCATGTATGTGTGTGCGATAGCAAAAGGGATTCGTTTGGGTGTTTTGGATCGAAAAGCATGGGAAGCACAGTTAACGAAATCACATCAAGGCTTACTGGATGAATTTGTTTTATTAACGAACGAAGGCTTTGTCAATTTAAATAAAACTTGTCAGGTTGCTGGACTGGGCGGTGCTGATAATAGGGATGGCTCCTATACTTACTATATAAGCGAACCAATTATTTGTAATGACCAAAAGGGATTGGGAGCATTCTTGCAGGCTTTAGCAGAATCTGAAGAAGTAATGAAAGAGGTGTAGAAATGACAGCCTATTTAATTCGAGATTTAGAAGCTCTTAATGAAGGTGAATTATGTACGGAATCTATCCAAAAGGCGATTGATGAAGCATATGAAAATGGCGGTGGCACGATCATTATTCCAACAGGTAAATTCTTAACTGGAGCGTTATTTTTAAAGGATAATATTGAATTGAATTTGTCTAGAGGAGCTGTATTAAAATTTTCCAATTCTCAGCATGATTACCCTGTGGTTACATCTCGGTGGGAAGGTGTGAAAAGAGAGGTTTATGCCTCTTGCTTGTATGCGGAAAATGCAAAAAATATTTCTTTAACTGGATTTGGCACGATTGATGGAAATGGAAAGCAATGGTGGGATATATTTCGAAACCACCAGGAGAAGCTCGCTTACCCGCGTCCAAAGCTAATCAGTTTTGATAGTTGTGAAAATATCACTATTAAAGATGTGACACTAATTAACTCGCCAAGCTGGACCGTTAATCCCATTTGTTGCAATAATGTGACCATTGACAATGTGTCGATTTTTAATCCGGCTGACTCACCAAATACAGACGGCATTGATCCGGAATCCTGTTCAAATGTACGAATCAGCAATTGCCATATTGACGTAGGCGATGACTGTATCGCCATTAAATCCGGAACAGAAGATACAGCAGAACGAGTTGCTTGTGAAAATATCACGATTTCAAATTGTACCATGATTCATGGGCATGGAGCTGTTGTATTTGGCAGTGAAATGAGTGGCGATATTCGAAATGTGACTATAAGTAACTGTGTTTTCCAAGACACAGATAGAGGAATTCGCCTCAAATCAAGGCGAGGACGTGGCGGAGTAGTAGAGGATATTCGCGTTGATAATATTGTGATGGAACGAGTCATATGTCCATTTATCTTAAATCTATATTATTTCTGTGGACCTCGCGGCAAGGATAAATATGTGTGGGATAAAAACCCTTACCCAATAACAGAGGAGACACCGATGTTCAGACGCATCCACTTCTCTCATATTACTGCCCGCAATGTACATGCCGCAGCAGGCTTTATTTATGGCTTAGCTGAACAGTATGTGTCGGAAATTAGCTTTAATCACATTGATATCTCAATGGCTGAAAATGCTATTCCTGGGAAGCCAGCAATGATGGCCGGAATTGAGGATATGAATAATCGTGGCTTTTATGTTGGCTTTGCCAAAGACGTCCTGTTTAATCGTGTAACAGTTGAAAACCATGAAGGACCAGCCTTTCATATAGAATATTCAGAGGACATCGAGGTAACTCACTGCAAGTCCAAGAATACAAAGGCCTCAGAAGAGCTACTGAAAGAAGTAGAGGTGAAATGAAAGACAAACGACTACGGCAATTATTTGCCCTCCTAGGAGATCGTTCCAAACCAAAAGCCTTATCTGCACAGGTAATTAATAGAGAAGAACAAAATGGTTATTTACTAGAAAGTTTATTATTGGATTTAAATGGTCTCGAAAAGGTGCCAGCTTATTTCGCTAAACCGCTAGATGCAGATGGCGTACTGCCAACAGTAATCTTTAATCATTCCCATGGGGGCAATTTTGAGCAAGGAAAGGAAGAACTCCTTCGTAGTAGTTCTTATTTACAAAATCCCTCATTTGTAGCAGAGCTTACAGGGCTTGGCTATGCTGTTTGCTCTATAGATATGTGGGGTTTTAATGAACGTAAAGGAAAACAGGAAAGTGAACTTGTTAAAGAAATGCTTTTAAATGGGCAGACGCTTTGGGGAATGCGCTTATTCGATAGCTTGTCGCTGTTGGATTATCTAGAAACACGCCCTGATGTAGATTCTACCAGACTAGCAACAATCGGTATGTCAATGGGCGGATTGATGAGCTGGTGGTTAGCGGCACTAGATGAGCGGATTAAAGTGTCTGTTGATATAGCTGGTCAGGTTCATATTGAGTCATTGATAAAAAAACGTGGCTTGGACCATCACGGTTTCTACTATTATGTACCAGGATTTTTAAAACACTTCTCTACTTTAGCGGTTCAGGAACTGATAGCGCCAAAGCCGCGCCTAAGCTTGGCGGGTAAGGATGACAGGATGTGTCCGATTGAAGGGGTGCAATACTTGAACACGCAATTGCAAAAAACATACACGAACCAACATGCTCCTCAAAACTTTGAAGGCTTTGTGCTTACAGGAGGGCATCAAGAAACAAGGGAGATGCGGGCGTTATGGAAAAAGTTCTTAGTAAAACATCTTTAAAGAGTTTAGTTGTTGGTAGAGACGAAATATGTGATTTTTCAAGTATCCAAGCTGCATTAGACTATTGGCAGAATGAAAGAGGACCCTTAAAGCTAACAATTTTGAGTGGGGAATATCATGAAAACATACTTTTGTATCAATCGGACATTTCCATAATTGGCGTTGGAACAGTACAGATAATAGGCAATCGGTATGCTCTTCAGAAAAATGAGCAGCAGCAAGAAATCGGGACATTTCAAACAGCTACCTTTTTTATCAATGGAGCAAATATAGCAATTGAAAATATAGAGATTATTAATAATGCTGGAGCAGGAGAGAATGTAGGTCAGGCGGTAGCTCTTTATAATGAAGGAACTAATATTACGTTCAAGAACTGTTCCTTTAAAGGTTATCAGGACACAATTTGTCTTGGACCATTACCAGAATTGCAAAGGAACGGTCAGTTATTTTCTACTCCTGAGCTAAAAACCTCTTTTAAAGAGCACAGCTGTCATTTCAGTTATTGCTACATTGAGGGCACGGTCGATTTTATCTTCGGAGGTGGAGAAGCAGTCTTTCAAGGCTGTGAAATCAAATCATTAAAAAGGCCAAATAATGACGAAGGATATATAACGGCAGCCTCCACTCCTGAAGGCAAAAATGGCTTGTACTTTGTACATTGTTATTTAACAGCAGAAAAAGACGTTACGAATGTTTATTTAGGAAGACCGTGGCGTTCGTTTGCAAAAACGACCTTTGCCAATTGTCGAATTGGCAAGCATATTCATCCTGCAAGATGGGATGATTGGGATAATCAGCACAATAGAAAAACAGCCACGTATAAGGAATATAAAAATATCTATCACGCTAAAAATGAGCTGGTTATGTTGGATTGGATCACTTTCATTGAATAGAAAGGAATTACGAGAATGAAGCGAAAAAGGGAAGTAATCATTGGCCTTGCAGGTGTCATCCTCTGTGTCGTTCTATTGGGAGGATTTTCGTTAACCATCACCACAATGGAGGAAAGAACTTTTGCAGAAACTGTTTTTCCGATTCTGCAGGAGGATGTTTCGAAAGACTATGTTTCTGAAAGTTTCGTAGCAGTGAAAGCACTGGCTGTATGGTTCGGTGTTACCTTGCTGATTGTGCTTAGCCTCACTTTACCAGCGACAGTATGCATCTGGAGAAACAGATATCCTAAATGGGCGGCTTTTCTTTATTTAGCTGCAGGTCTGACTACTTTAATTGGCACCCAAATGCTTGCTTTCCCATTAGCTTTTTTCTTCTTTATTGCTGGAAGCTTATGCTTATTTAGAAAAATAACGAGTAGGGAAGGAGCAAATTATGTATCGAACAAAAGTCAAAAATCCAATATTGACCGGATTTAATCCAGACCCTAATGTCCTGAAGGTAGAGGAGACTTATTATATTGCTGTTTCTTCCTTTGAATGGCTGCCAGGAGTACGAATCTATCAATCAAACGATTTAGTCAATTGGGAGCATGAAACAGATATCTTAACAGATCAAGTAGATTTACGGGGAAATCCACAGAATGGCAGTATTTGGGCTCCGCAAATTAGTTATTCTAATGGGCTGTTTTATCTAATCTACACAGATGTAAAAAGTACGAAACGACCGTTTAAGGATTCACACAATTATTTAATTACCGCACCAAGTATCAATGGTCCTTGGTCAAAACCGGTCTATTTAAATAGCAGTGGCTTTGATCCATCTTTATACCATGATACGGACGGACGCAAGTGGTTGTTAAATGAAATTTGGGATTATCGGCTGACAACCGGTAATAAATCAGCAGGAATTGTTATGCAAGAATATGACGGAGAGAACGAAGCTTTAATCGGGCCTGTCTACAAGATTTTCGATGGCACAAAATTAGCCAAAACAGAAGCACCTCATCTATACCGCCACGGTGATTATTACTATTTAATTACGGCAGAAGGTGGTACTGGGTCTGGTCATGCTGTGACAGTATGCAGGTCAAGAGAGATAACAGGTCCATATGAGCTGGACCCCCATTATCCGATGCTGACTGCAAAGGATAAACCGGCTTCTCCCTTACAATGCTCTGGTCACGGCAGCATTGTACAAACATCAACAGGACATTGGTATATGGTGTATTTATGTACACGGCCATTGCAAGGAAATGCCGCTATTCTAGGACGAGAAACCGCCATTCAGGAGATATATTGGACAGAAGACGGCTGGCTGCGATTAGTAATGGGCGGCAATGGTCCATTGTTAGAAACAGACATTATCACTACCAACAAGACAGAACAAAGAAAACATACCGATTTTAAAGATGATTTTAACGATACTCTTGAAAAAGAGTGGAATACATTACGGATTCTAGCAGATGAGGCATGGTGCGATTTAAAGAGTCGTAACAGCTATTTACGCATGCACTCAGGTGAATCCATCCAATCTTTATTTGAGCACCATCTTCTTGCAGTCCGCCAAAAGGATTTCCATTTCATTGCTGAAACAAAGCTAGATTACACACCAAAAACATTCAACCAGATGGCTGGCTTACTACTATATCTTAACGATAATAACTATCTTTATGCCTACTTAACCTATGATGAAGAAGCTGGACGCGTCATACGCCTGATGAAATGCGCAGAAGGGAAATTTACATTAACTCCAGTGTGTATAAAGATGGGAGATGGAGAGGTAAAGTTTAAGGTAGAAGTCAATGGCCCTGTTGCGAATTTTTATTATCAAACGGTAGATAGCACTGCTTGGCAGCAAATTGGGAATGCTCAGGATGTAATGTTCCTATCTGGAGGATTTACAGGTAACTTTGTTGGAATTGCTGTCCATGATTTGGACAGAAAAGCAAATTCGTATGCAGATTTTGATTACTTTGAGTATTATGGGTTTGATAATAGATAATAGAAAAAGGTTAGGACAATAGTATTTAAGTCTAGGTCGAAACTGAACTATTTTATCGATTACCGATTAATAGTTCGGTTTTTTTCATTTGGTGTTTCTGTTTAAAACAAGAATAGGGCACTCGCAACAGAGGAAAGGATGAGACCCCTCAAGGCGAAGACGAGTAGGCGATAAGGGAGTGACCGCAGTGCAATGGAACGTAACAGTCCTTTTCTATTGATAATCTGAAGCTTCAATGTTTCCATATTAGATGAAATTACTTATGTTCATGTTTAGATAGATTATATTTTGACCTGTTTCAGCCTCTTTTTGAATTTACTAGGTTTAATATTCTGCCTGATGGTTATCTTTTTAAATAAGAGTAACTACTAAAAACGTTACAAAGCTTACTTAATGGAGGAAATAATGAAAAAGAAAGTTACCATTATTGGCGGTGCCGGCACGATTGGATCGATTTTATATCAAGGTCTCAGCAGTAAATACCATATTGTTATCCTTGATAAAAAAGCCCCTGAGCAGGCTGAAGAGTTTATAGAGGTAAATGCAACAGATTATGACTCGCTCCACAGCAGCATCCCAAAAGATTCAGATGCATTAATTAATTTACTAACAATGAAATCTCATAACGACTTACAGGATATACAAGAATTTCAAAACATGACGAAGCTTCATTTTATGGCTTCATTTTATGCAATGCATGCGGCCATTACGTTAGGAATTCCTAAGATAGTCTATGCGAGCAGCAATCATACTACTGATTATTACGAGAAAGATGGTTTTTCGACTTTAGGAAGAGAAGTTACGACAGAGGATTATCCTTACTCTAACGGCTTATATGGTGTGTTGAAGCTTGCTTCCGAAAATATCGGCCATATTCTATCCCATCAAACCGAAAACAATCTATCGCTAATAAATTTACGGATTGGAAGTGTTCACCCGAACGAAATGGAGGCTGTAAAGGAAGACGACCGTCTGCATAGAACATTGCTGACACATGAGGATACGGTCCAGCTTTTTGATCTTGCTCTTGAGTCAACAGTAAGGTATGGGACTTACTATGGGGTTTCTGATAATCCGCAAAAACCATGGTCTACAGACAACGCAATTGAACAGCTAGGATTTATCTCAAGGTCCAATGCATTAGATGTATTAAAAAAAGAAAAGTAGAATTAAAATGTTAACGTTAACAATGGAAAAAAATAAAAACCATCCCCTAAAATCATATTGTACTAATACGATTTTAGGGAGTGGTTTTCCTGTAAAGGTTTTTCAAGTTATGCAGAAATATTAGGGTTGCTTTGTTTCTTATAAGACTTAACTTTATTAACTGCGTAGATAATGGAGATAATCCAAACGACAATGATGATTGCATAAACATATGGATATGCTGCTTCATTATCTATCCATGAAGTCACAAGTGTGCGAGCATTCACTAAGATAATAAATCCGCCGACCAACACACCCATCAGCTGTGCATGCAGCTTTCTAACAAGCCATGCTGCAATAGGTGCTGCGATAATGCCGCCTATCATCAAAGCGCCAACCCACAGCCAGTTTACCTGTTCCCAACCAAGTGATATAAAGAATCCAAGCGTTGCAGATACTGCAATTGCAAACTCACTTGTATCAACAGTACCAACGACTTTACGCGGACTAATGCCTTTTTTTGATAACAAAACCGGAGTTGCAATCGGTCCCCAGCCGCCGCCTCCTGTGGCGTCGGCAAATCCGGCAATTAGTCCTAAGGGAATAGATTGTTTACGGCTTAATGACAGACTCTTTTTCTCTTCTGATGGACGGAAGTTGAACAAAAAGCGCACTAACACGTATAGTCCTAATATTAATAGGAACAAGGAGATATAAGGCTTTGCTATGTCACCTGGAAGATTGCTTAAAAAAGTTGCCCCTAAGAATGCTCCGATTGAACCTGGAATAATCAAACGATAGACTGTTTGCTTATCAACATTGCCAAACTTAATATGAGATGCACCAGATGCGGCAGTAGTGACGACTTCAGCCAAATGAACTGAAGCAGATGCTACAGCAGGTGCAATTCCAAATGTAAGCAAGAGCGAAGAAGATGTTACGCCATAGGCCATTCCTAAGGATCCATCGATTAATTGTGCTAACAGCCCGATAAATGCAAAGATGATTAATTTTTTCATGTACAATACCCCTTAGTCTTAATAAAAGTATAAAAGTATAGAAAAAAGGCGTAATCCTTTATATGCAGTAAATGCAGTAAGGGTTACGCCTTCGGTGTTCCGATCAGCTTGCCAATTTTTTAATTTTCTAAATTAAGATGATTATAAAACACATAATTCCTACCTGTCAACTTATAATTAAAAATTTTTAAAGTGCAAAAAAAAAGCCTTGCTAAAAGTAGCAAGACATTCAGAATTTTATTCATCATATAAATGGCATTTTACGGTCCGTTTATTATGTATATGGTTGTTTTTCGGAACTTCGGTTTTGCAGCGCTCGAAGGCGAACGGACATCTAGTGTGAAATACACATCCTGAAGGAGGATTAAGAGGAGAGGGGATTTCTCCTTGTATCGCTATTTTTTCCCGTTTGCTCTCGGGATTTAGCAATGGAACTGCAGAAATTAAGGATTTCGTATATGGATGCAATGGGTCTGAAAATAATTCCTCTGTTGAAGCTTGTTCGACAAGATTGCCTAAATACATGACCCCAACTTTGTCCGCAATATGTCTGACAACACTTAGATCATGAGATATAAATACATAGGACAAATTCAATTCCTTTTGCAGACTTTTCAGCAGATTAACAATTTGTGCTTGGATGGAAACATCAAGTGCCGACACAGGTTCATCACAAATAATCAGTTTCGGCTGTAGAACGAGAGAGCGGGCGATACCGATCCGCTGCCTTTGTCCGCCGGAAAATTCATGAGGATAGCGGTAATAATGTTCCTCGTTAAAGCCGACCTTTTTCAAAATGTCTAATGCAAGGCTTTTGCGCTTCTGTTTTGAGCCTATTTTATGGATAGCAAGTGATTCTTCAATCGAATAGCCGACTTTTTTACGTGGATCCAATGATGTATGAGGATCCTGAAAAATCATTTGCAGCTCCTTGCGAACATGCTTTAACGATGATTTCTTCAACTTAAAAATATCTTCATCCCGATAAATAACCTCGCCATTTGTCGGCTCTACAAGCTTTAAAAGTGTTCTTCCAGCGGTGCTTTTTCCACAGCCCGACTCGCCAACCAATCCAAAGGTTTCCCCCTCATATATGTCAAAGGACATGTCCTCGACTGCTTTAATATAGGCCTTTGTTTTCCCTAGTGATGTTCTGACAGGATAATATTTCTGCAGATTTTTCACCTGTAAAATCGGTTTTCCTTTGTGTAATGTTTGTTCAGTCTGCATAGATTGTTTCTCCTTTCAACACTTCATCGTAGTGCCAGCAACGAACACGATGGTTGTTTTCGACTGTTTCCAATGAAGGCATGCTACTTTCACATGTGCTGCTTGCATACTTGCATCTCGGTGCGAATCGGCAGCCGGTTGGAATTTGAAATAGGGAAGGGACAGTGCCTGCAATGCTCGGTAACTGCTCAACACGCTCGCCTTCTATTTGCGGAACAGACTTCATTAAACCAATTGTGTATGGATGAAATGGCCGTTTAAAGAGAGTTTTGACATCTGTTTCTTCGATTACTTGACCTAAATACATGACAGCTACTTTTGTGCACATATTAGCAATTACGCCAAAGTCGTGTGTGATAAGGATAATCCCCATATTCAATTGTTTTTGAAAAGAGGTAATTAATTCTAATATTTGCGCCTGGATTGTCACATCTAATGCAGTTGTCGGTTCATCTGCAATCAGCAGCTTAGGCTGACATGACAAAGCCATCGCAATCATAACACGCTGCCGCATCCCTCCGGAAAGCTCATGAGGATATTCCTTTGCCCTTTGCTCAGGCGAAGGGATTCCGGTAAGCCTCAGAAGTTCTACTGCTTTCCTAATGGATTCTTTTTTTGATGTCGATTGATGAATACGAATCGATTCTGCGATTTGTTTGCCAATCGGCATAACCGGATTCAGGGAAGACATTGGATCTTGAAAGATCATGGCAATTTCATTGCCGCGTAATTTCTCCAGCCTTTTCTTGTTATACTCCAAAAGATTTTCCCCATTAAACATAATCTTTCCATCATAAAAGGTGCTATCTTCATCGAGCAATTGCAGGATTGCTTCTGCTGTAACGCTTTTTCCGCAGCCGGATTCACCAACTACACCTAATATCTCGCCTTCCTGCAGTTCGAAGGAGACCCCATCTAAAGCAGAAACCGTTCCCTTATGTGTGGCAAAGTCTACTTGCAAATCTTCTATTTTAAGTAATGGAACAACGTGGCTCATCTTCTTTTTCTCCTTTTCACTGAAAGTTTGCTTTTCGGATTGAGATGATCTCTTAAGCCATCGCCGAACAGGTTAAGTCCAAGCACGATTAAAATGATGAAAAGGCCAGGAAATACGGTCATCCACCAAGCGTTATAAATCGCAAGCTTCCCGTCATAAAGCATATTCCCAAGGCTTGGAAGGGGAGCAGGAATGCCGGCTCCAAGAAAGCTGAGCGATGCTTCTGTCAAAATAGTGACAGCAAAGACAAATGTCACTTGGACAATAAGCGGAGCAAGAATATTTGGGGCAATATGCAAAAAGAGAATTCGGAATGAACTCGCACCTTGTGCCTGTAGTGCCTCGATAAATACCTTTTCTTTCACAACTAATGCAGCGGAACGGACAATTCTTGCTATTGAAGGAATGAAAACAAGAACTAGCGCGATGATAACGTTAATTGACTTTGGACCAAGTGCAGACATTATCGCAATTGCCAGCAGAATCGACGGAAAAGCGAACAAGCCGTCACATATCCGCATAAAAATATGATCCAGCAATTTATAATAAGAAGCCAGCAGCCCAACAGTCAGCCCGATAACAGATGCAACTAAGGTTACAGTAACTCCAATCAGCAAGGAGATGCGAACACCGTACATCGTTCTGCTAAACACATCTCTTCCAAAGTTATCTGTACCAAACCAATGGGCATTAGATGGTGCAGCCAAACGGTTTTTTGGGTCGATTTCTAATATCTCGTATGGAGAAAGAAAGGAGGCGAACACTCCTATAAAGGTGGTGATAACTAACAGAATACTACCTGTAAGCAGCAATCTGTTCGAAAAAAAGCGGCTATTTTTTTTGACTGTTTTTTTTAAGGCTAACGGTTTATTAACAAGTACTTTCGTGCTTTCTGACATTGTTTTCTCCTTTCTTAAGCTTGATATGAGTTTCGAACGCGCGGATCAATTACTGCATATAACAAATCAACCAGCAGGTTCATCAGCACATAAACAACGGTAATCATTAAAACAGCTCCTTGAATGACTGCATAATCACGGCGATTAATGGAAGCAACAATCAATTGACCAAGTCCAGGGATATTAAATAATGATTCCGTCACAGCCGCACCAGTGATGAGACCTGCAAAGGATTCACCAATAACAGTTAAAATTGGAAGGAAGGCAACTCTTAATGTATGTTTGAGCAAGATTGCTCTTTCACTAACACCTTTGGCCTTCGCTGTTTTTATAAAGTTTTCCGAAAGGGTATCAAGCAGGGAGGACCTTGTCATCCTTGTAATAAGAGCGGCTTGGATTGTGCCTAGAGTGATAGCAGGTAAAATAAGATACTTTAAATGCTCCCAGATACCTTGACTAAGAGGAGCGTAGCCTGAGACTGGCAGCACCTTCAGTTGCACAGCAAAAATCATGATGAGAAAGGAGCCTAATAAAAAGCTGGGAATCGAAATACCGATTAAGCTAGTTCCAGAAATAAGATCATCCTTCATACGGCCTTGGTTTTTTGCTGCAACAATACCGAATAAAAGGGCAATGGTGACACCAATCAGCTGTGAAAGGACAGCAAGTGAAAGAGTCGGTCCTGCATTTTCCAAAAATGCTATGAGGACAGGTTTTCCAAGAAAATAAGAATTGCCAAAGTCACCTTGTGCGATATTAGCCAGCCAAATAAAAAACTGTGCTATTAATGGTTTATCAAGACCAAGTTTTTGATTAAGCTCTGCGATTTGTTCAGGTGTTGCACCTTCGCCCAATATAATCATGGCAGGGTTACCAGGCGTAATATGAATGATTAGAAAAACGACGACAGCAACGACTAACAATACGGGGATGAGCGACAAAAGCCGTCTTATAATATATCCGCCCATGAAATCTTCCTTTCGAAATTAAAAATTTGGATGGAAGAAGCAAGACAGCGAAAACTGCAGGCCTTGCTTCTTTAGGTGTATTAATTGTTTTTAAGACTGATATTATAGAAGACTGGTCCTAGATTGAAATCATAGCCTTCTACTTTATTGGCAACAGCATTTAGTGCAACCTTATGGCCAATTAAAGTGAATGGAAGAGTATCCCACACATATTGCTGAGCAGCATCAATCGCAGGTCTTGCATCCTCCACATCATTTGAGGCCTTTATAGCATCTAAGTATTTAGTAGATTCCTCAACTGGCGCTCCGTATGATGTCCAGAAGCCTTGGAAGATTGTCGAACGTGCTGCCCAGTCTACAGGATAAAGATCCCAACTGCTTGTGTCGGTTAACTTTTCACCAAATGTAGCCCAATCATATACTTCCAGTTTCACCTTGACACCGATATCCTCTAATTCTTGCTGAATAACAACAGCAGTATTGTATTGATCCTGATAGTCACGGGAAGTTAAAATTTTAATTTCTTGTCCGTTATAGCCGGCTTCCTTTAAATATTCCTTCGCTTTATCCTGATCATGCTGGTTATATTCCGCGCTACCTGCTTCACTGTAATAGTTAGGGAACTGCTTATTAACAATAGAAGAGGTCAACTCATAGAAATCAGCGCTGCCATAAGAGCTGGAAAGGATATCCTCAGAATTTATAACCGCATTAACAGCTTTTCTTGCATTCAAATCCTTAAAGAAACCTTCTTGTGAATTGTAGAAAAGACCAAGAAATCCACCAGGTGCCTTTTTAATAGAGGCGGTTTGTGCTCCTTCTACTTGCTGTGCATTATCACTGGATATTCCTAATGCAATATCAAATTGGCCTGTTGTTAATCCGGATATTCTTGTTGATTCGTCTGTAATAAAGCTGATTTTGATTTCATCTACATGAGGTTCTTTCTTGAGCTCACGGCCTTCAGAGGAATAATCAGCAAACTTTTCTAAAGTTAAGTATTGATTTTGCTTCCAATCCTTCACCTTGTAAGGTCCTGTACCGACATACTCTGTTGCTCCCTCGTCAGGAGCTTTTTCGATAATTTCTTTCGGCATTATCACAGCAGCCGGAATTGGATCTGCAAGCAGTGCAAGTGTATTAACATTAGGTGTTTTTAAATGGAGTTCAATTGTATAGTCGTCTGTTTTTTTCACTTCTGCGCCAATAAAGTTTGTTTTACCAAGCGATGAAAGCTTAATCCATCTATTAATAGAGGCTTCCACATCATCAGCAGTCATTTCCTTGCCATTATGAAACTTCACGCCTTTATGCAATTGGAATGTATATACCTTCTTGTCATCGCTTAAATCAATCTTTTCCGCTAAGTCAGGAACAACATTGCCACTGTCATCGAGAATGACGAGCTTTTCATAAATACTGCGAGTTGCATCCTTAACACTAGAGTTTCCTGTTATTTGCGGATCAAGTGTTGTAGGCTCACTTTGAAAAGCGATATTTAACGTTCCTCCATCTTGAGCAGCATCATTCGTATTACTAGAGCTGCTTGTTGTGCCGGTATTGCTGCTGCAGCCTGCAATTACGAATAGAACAAGTAATAGTGACAGCCATTTGTACTTTGTTTTTTTCAAAGTAATACCCCCATTGTATGTAATTTAATTCCTACTAATTTACTTTGTTTTGTAGGATTAGTGCTTATGCTAACATCTGCCAGAAGATTTGTTAAATTGAAAAAACTAATAGGTGAATTTAATAATACTAATTTTTGGAATTAATCCCCATCTGGCTAAATGTATTAATAAAAATAATGCGTGACTTTAAAAATACTAATTATACATTCTTAAAGCTTTGGTTTATGATAATCTAAACTATTCCTACAAGTTTTATTGGTATTAAAAAAGTAAATGGAGGATGAGAAATCATGACAAAGAAAAAACAAATTCAATTTGGTGTTATGCTGCACGGTCCTGGGGGACATATGAACGCATGGAAGGATGAATCTGTACCGGCAGACGCAAGTGTTAATATTGAATACTATCAATCCATCATAAAGCAGGCAGAGGAAGCAGGCTTTACGTTCGCATTTGTGGCTGACGGTTTATTTATAAATGAAAAATCGATTCCTCATTTCTTAAACAGATTTGAGCCGCTAACAATATTATCGGCTCTTGCGACAATTACGAAAAGTATTGGTTTAGTTGGGACGGTATCTACTTCTTATAGTGAACCATTCACGATAGCCCGCCAGTTTGCTTCATTAGATAAGCTCAGCGGCGGCAGAGCAGGCTGGAATGTTGTGACATCTCCATTAGAAGGCTCTGCTGAAAATTATAGTAAGGGAGACCATCCGCACCATGCGTTAAGATATGAAATTGCTGAAGAGTACCTGCATGTGGCAAAGGGCTTGTGGGATTCCTGGGACGATGACGCATTTGTAAGAAACCGTACTACTGGTCAGTTTTTCGATCCAGAAAAGCTGCATACATTAAACCATACTGGCAAGCATTTCTCTGTAAAAGGACCGTTAAATATTGAACGCTCTAAGCAAGGGCAGCCGGTTATCTTCCAAGCTGGGTCATCGGAAGCGGGAAAAAACCTTGCAGCAAGGGATGCTGATGCCGTTTTTACAAATTCGAGTTCCTTTGAACAAGCAAAGGCATTTTACGATGATGTGAAAAATCGTGCAGAGCAGCTCGGCAGAAGCAAGGACGAAATAAAAATTTTCCCTGGTATTCACCCAATTGCAGGCAGAACAATGGAAGAGGCAGAAGAAAAGTATGCAGCAATTCAAAACCTTGTATCAATTGAAGATGCATTAAACTATTTAGGAAGATTCTTTGACCATTTTGATTTCAGTGCTTTTCCGCTTGATGAGCCTTTTCCTGAAATCGGGGATGTCGGAGCGAACAGCTTCCGTTCCACAACAGACAGCATCAAAAAATTGGCGAAAGAAAACAACCTGACTTTAAGAGAGGTTGCGCTGCAAGTGACAACACCGAAAAGTGCGTTCTTTGGAACATATGAACAAGTGGCAGACCAGTTAATTGAATGGATAGACGGCGGAGCAGCAGATGGCTTCATTTACGGTGCACCTGTACTTGGTAACGGCTTATCTGATTGGATCGAAAATGTTTTGCCTATTTTGGAAAGCCAGGGTTATTACAATAAAGCATATACTGGTGCAACACTCAGAGAGAATTTAGGCTTAGCATACAAACACAGTCAATACGAAAAACAGCCGCTTAATCATAACTAAGTACTAAGTACTAAATAATAAAAATGGGGAGGAAGTGTTTCACATGCTGATTGACTACGGGCTTGTCGTCTCAAAAAAAGTTTTTCGGATGAAGAAAAAGGAAGCATTTACTCAAAGTGAATATCTTCATTTTCCAGAGGTTCGTTTTTTTCAATGGTGCAACGAAAAATATAAAATAAATAAAGGGATTTACCATACAATTGATGAATGGTTTTATACAAATGGAATTAACAATATCATCAGCAGACGTATCCATGTGATTGCGTATCTGGAATATCTGTTGACACAAGATCAGTTCCAAACAGATAGTAAATACGTTAAATTTGGAAGTGGAGGGCTAGTTAAATCCTTAAATGAATTTCTTGCAGAAACAAATTCGATTTTGTAGTTGAATTAGAGGAAGGGAAGGATAGCTTTGGGCTTAAATATTGTGACAGATAATAAGAATGAATTAGAAAATCATTTGATTGATGTACGAAGGAATCTCCATAATGAGCCTGAATTATCCAACCAAGAAGTAGAAACAACAAAGAAAATCAGACAGTGGCTCGAGAATGCAGGGATTGCCATTCTTGATGTGCCATTAGCTACAGGTGTGATTGGAGAAGTGATTGGTGAGCCTGATGGACCTGTCATCGCGATCAGAGCAGATATTGATGCCTTGCCAATTCATGAAGAAGCGGTGAGTCCTTTTCAATCAAGCATTCCTGGTGTTATGCATGCATGTGGTCATGATTTCCATACTGCCGTCATTATTGGTGCTGCTTATTTGTTGAAAAACAGACAAAGCAGGATAAAGGGGACAGTCAGAATTGTATTTCAACCGGCAGAAGAGACCGGCCACGGTGCTAAATCTATCATTGCTTCAGGGGGATTGGAAGGAGTCGAGACCATATTTGGTCTACACAACGACCCTTTAAGCGAAGTAGGCGTCTTCGGAGTTAAAGATGGTGTACTAACAGCAGGTGTTGACCGCTTCGAGATTAACATCAAGGGCAAAGGGAGCCATGCGGCACGCCCGCATGAAGGAATAGATCCTATCGTTATTGCTGCTGAAATCATCACAAGATTACAGTCGATTGTAAGCAGGCAAACAAAACCAAGTGAAAGTGTCGTCATCAGTGTTACACAAATGCATGGTGGCAACACATGGAATGTCATTCCTGAAACAGCATATCTAGAAGGAACTGTCAGAACATTGAAGGAAGAAATCCGGCAAACGATACAAGGGAAAATCGAACGGGTAATTAAAGGGATAACAGATACCTATGGAGCTGAAGGTGAATTAGTTTGGCATGCAGGACCGCCATCTGTTAATAATGATTCAGACTGGACCAACTTTGCCAGACATATTGCCGAAAGCAATGGCTATAAAGTAGTTGAAGTAGAACCAACATCAGGAGGAGAAGATTTCGCCTTTTATCAACAGAGCATACGAGGTGCATTTGTTAATATCGGCGTTTCCGGAGAATACGGTCTGCATCATCCGAAGTATACGCTTAATGAAGAGGCAATATTGCCAGCAGCCTATTATTTTGCCGATTTAGCAGAGCAGGCATTAAACAAGTTATATGTAGATGCAATTGCAAAAGACTTTGAACCAAGCTAATCTATGAATACATAAAGGTCAATCTCATTTTTTGAGGTTGGTTTTTTTGTTAGGAGAATTATTGGACTCATAGGGAACAACAATTATCGTCGAATACATAATGGTGAAGGTTAACTTTCTCACCATTATGCTGTCAAATAAGGATAGGTTTGTCGTGACGAAAGCAGCTACAAAAAGTAGTGCTGCGGATTTTTCAGTGCGCTGGCAACTTTCCTAATTCCTTCGTCAATCCGTTGGACATCAACATTGGAAACATTCAACTTCAAAATTCGTTCATTGTAAAAGTTGTCTAAATAATTTCTGTTAACAGAATCTAGAAGAATACCATCTTTATGTAATTTGGAAATAAATGATGGTAAATTTACACGCTTGGGCAATAAAATATGACTATGCATGACAATTTCATCTGAAGATTCGTACATAAATAAATGATCCTGGATGGATTGATGCAAAATCTTGGCACGTGCTTGGTATATGTCTCTAACTTTAATTTTATTATGTTCAAACATTCCATTTTTCAAATAAAGATATAAGGCAGCTTGTGAAATCATCGAGCTGTCGATGTCAGTTGTCATTTTGTATTTTTGGAATATGTCGATAAGTGCAGGAGGCAGAACCGCCAAACCAACCCGTAATCCAGGGAATAGTACTTTTGAAAAGCTTTTTAAATAGATCACCTTTTCGTGGTAATCCTCGGTGAAAAGCGGGTCATTCTTTGAGTTGGTTTCAAAATCTGCTATATAATCATCCTCTATAATATATACATTATATTGTTCAGCTAATTGTAAAATAGCCTCTTTTTGCTTTTTATCGTAGGAAGTTCCTAAAGGATTATGAAAGCGCGGCATCGTATGAAAAAATTTAATATCCTCTGTCTGAAATAGTTGCTCCAATCGATTTAAGTCTATTCCGTTGGCAGTACGTTTAATTCCGATTGCGGGAAGCTGAAAGGTTTTCAGCATATCCATGTATAAATGATAACTAGGTTGTTCAACTAGAATGGTAGTTCGGTTGTTTGGAAAGGGCATGATACTTAGTAAGGAAAGAGCCTGTTGTACACCTGTAGTTATGAAAATCTGTTTCTCCTGCGTAAATACTTGGTAGGATTCTAGTAATTTTTTCGCTTCTGCAATCAGTGGCGGCCAACCTTTTGGCGTTCCATAACGAAATAGTTCTTCTTGATAGGTATCAATTGCTTTGTTTATACAGTGCTGAAACTCTTTATAAGGAAATGCATGCCAAGTAGGAGAAGAGCTTGCAAAATCAATAATGTCTGTGGACATTGGGGCTTTGAACACATAATTATCGACAACATAATAACCACTTTTAGGTAACGCGTAAATAATATGTTGTTCCTCCAGTTTTTTTAATGCTGACAATACGGTACTCTTACTACAATGGTATTGTTCTGTTAAATTTCGAATGGAAGGTAGCTTTGCACCTGTTGTAAAAATACCAGATTGAATTTGCATTAATAGTGATTGATAGATTGATTCATATTTAAGCATCATAAACCTCCTTACAGATCTGTATCGGTACAGATCTGTATTTTTTAGATCGTGTTAGGTACTATTATCTCTTAAGATTATAGTACCGGCCGGATTAATTTATGGGGGAATAGATATGATTGAAAAACAAAAGGCATATATTGCAGCAACGATTTATGCATTCATCATTGGGTTGTCATTTATGTTTGTGAAGATTACTTTAACTGCTGCTACACCGTTAGATACATTAGCGCATCGGTTTACCACTGCTTGGCTTGTCGCCACCATGTTGTTGGTGATAAGAAAAGAAGCAATTAAAATAACAAAAAAAGATGTACTGCGGATTTCATTGTTAGCTATTCTTTATCCGACATGCTTCTTTGCTTTTCAAGTATTTGGGTTAGTGCATACTTCCTCTTCAGAGGCTGGTATTATGCAAGCAACAATCCCTATCTTTACATTGATTTTTGCAAGTATTATTTTAAAGGAAACTTCCACAAATAGTCAAAAAATAGCAATTGGTTTATCTGTAGCCGGTGTGATTTTTATTATGTTAATGAACAGCTCAGGGAGCACTAATACAAGTTATCTTGGCACTGGTCTTATCTTAATTTCAGCCATAACGTCCTCTCTCTACAACGTATTTGCGAGGAAGCTAACACAGCGCTATTCCATATTCACAATCACTTATTTCATGACATTGTTTGGATTTATAGCCTTTAACGGTATCGCCCTGACAAACCACCTATTGGATGGAACAGTCCGGCAATTTGTGAAACCTTTTCAACATGGTGATTTTGTTCTAGCCATCCTTTATTTAGGGATATTGTCTTCATTAGGATCGTCTTATCTTTCCAACTATGCCTTATCAAAAATAGCTGCATCAAAAATGAGTGTTTTCAGTAATGTAGCCACACTCATCACGATCTTAGCAGGTGTTATTTTCTTAAAAGAGGAATTTCATTTATACCATTTAGCAGGTGCAATTATAATTGTCATCGGTGTTATTGGAACCAACTATTTTGGTGTAAAAGGGAAAGTAAAGGAAAAGAAAGAACGAGTGATATAGGCTCCAATTGTATGACAGTTAAATAAGAATAGGGGGATTATTTACAAAAAAAAACGGTAGAGGAAACACTACATTAATGTTTCCTCTACAGTCCAGTATGTTACGTTTCTTTATTTAGTGAATAATCTCGCTTGATCTCGCTTTTTCTGCCGTTTTTTTCGTGGCATTTGCTAGTGGTTTTTTAAGAAATACGGCTACTATTATCGCAATCACACCGAATAGCAGCAGCATGCTCACTGCATGATAAACTGCTTCATTTACCATTCCACCAACTGTTTCACGTAATAGGTTAATCGCATACGTAAACGGCAGGAATGGATTTATCGCTTGAAAGAATGGTGGAGCAACTTGGATTGGGAAGGTTCCACCTGCGCCTGATAACTGTAATACAAGGAAGATGATGGCGACACCTTTCCCGATATTACCGAAAACAGACACTAAAGTATAGACAATTGTCATGAAAATCATACTGATCAGCATACTGAAAAGCACAAAAGCGACTGGATTTGCGACATATGCTTTTAAGATGAATATATCGCCTAAAGTAACAATCAGACTTTGGAAAAATCCAATCGTAAGAAAGGTTAAACCTCTACCAAAATAGATTTGATTAGAAGTATAAATTCCTTCAGGATCTCTAACATCCACACGCAGCAACGAAATTAGTAATAAACCTCCAACCCATAAACTAAGTGTTGTGTAAAAAGGAGAGTTAGCAGAACCATAATTAGGAATGGCAAATAGAGAATGCTCATCTAAAACAACTGGATTTGCCATAAAGTCACTTTCTTCATTTATATCATTTTTTAACAAGGAGATAATTTCACCTAAATCATAATTATCTTCAAATTCTCGAATAGAATCGGCAGTATTTGTCAGGGTTTTCTTGAAGCTTGGCAAGTCATCTCGCACTAAATCCGCAACCTTATGAACGGAATCTTCTAAACCAGGCAGCTCATTGTTAATAATCGAAGCAACCTTAGATAGCTGTTTTTCTGCATCAGGAAGGTCATTACGCACAAAGTCCGCTGCTACATGCACTTTCTCTTCTAAGGATGGAAAGGTGTCTGTATAAAAGTCTGCAGCTTTATCTATCCCATCTAAAACATCAGCCATATTGTCTTGAATAATGCTTGAGGTTTTCTGAATCTCTTTTTCAATTGCTGGGAGATTGTTTTCAAGCTTAGATAAATTTTCCTGTGCTAGCGTAAGCGAATCTTTTGTAGTATTTAAAACTTCTTTTAGTTTCGGCAAGCTCTCTTGAGCGCTTTTTAAATCTGCGCCTGCATTTTGGGCTGTTTCCTTCAATGCACTTAAAGCATTATTTATGGCAGGTGCCGTTTGTGTATCATAACGGTTAAGCATTGCCGTACTTAGGTTGATAGCTTCTTGAGACAATGCCATTAATTCTGCAGCATTATTTGCTTGAATAGTACCAAGAAGTTCTTTTTCTTTTGTAAAGTTTGTCTGTAAAGCTTGCAGGTCTGTTATCTCTTGTTGTAAAACTGCATCTCCATTAGCAGTATTAAGCGTAGTAAATAACGTAATGGAGCGATTGAGACTATCTATACTTGTTTGTACTTGAGTCTTAAGGAGTGCCGCCTTTTCTGTTATTTCTTGGTCAAATAGTGAACCAGTTTTAACTGAAGTCGCATACTGGTGGACAGCATCCGCTGTGTTTTGATATATAAGAAGGTTCTGTTTATAAACCGGACCAATTGTTTCAAAAGCTTCCGCATTTTCCTCGATAAATTCAGGAATGACCTCCGCGATTTCTTGCCCATTATTGATACCTTGCTCAATTTCTGCTATCGACCCACTAGCTGTTGTAATAAATTCTTGCATCTTTTCAACATTAGTGACGGCTTTTGTAACGGTCTCGCTAATTTCGGAAAAGTGACTTTCTAATTCAGCTACCTTTGTGGCCGCTTGTTCCAATTCAGGTGCTTTTTTCTGAAGGAGCAGAATCCCTTCGCCTACCTTCTTAAGCTCTGGGAGTTTTTCTTCCAATAACAGGACATTCTCAGATGCGGCATTTAATTCTGGAATGGCAGCTTCTAATGCTAATAGTTTTTGTGCTTGTTCATCAATTATTGGCAGCTTTTCCTCTAAATGAATAATCTTTTCAGATAATGCATCAATTTGCGGGATGTCTCCCTCTAGTGTGAAGATTTTACTCTCAATATTGCGAATGGTAGGAAGCTCTTCTTCTAGCTTGATTCCCGCATCATTAAAGATAGTCAGGACAGATTCACTGACTGTTTCCACGAAGCTTTCCTTAACAGATTGGACAATGGTAGAAGCACCGCTGGATGTCATTTTTGGTGCAATGGCATTCAATTTCTCGTTGACCGTGTATTCAATTTCTGGTTTTACTTGTTGATCCTCTAAAACAGTACCTATCTTCTCGGAGAAGTCCTTCGGTATATAAAGACTTGCATAATAAGTGCCTTTTTTGACTCCTTCAGTTGCTTCCTTTTTGCTGACAAATGTCCAGCCGAGCTTATCATTCTCTTTTAAGGTTGATATAATTTCATCGCCTATATGTACTTCCTTATCACGAATGACAGCACCCTTGTCCTCGTTAGTTATCGCTATTTTAATACCACTAGTGTTGGAATACGGGTCCCATGAAGCCTTTAAATTAAACCAAGCATAAAGAGAGGGTAAAATCATTAATGCTATGATTAAAAACAAAGCTACAGGAGTTCGGAAAATCCGCACCCAATCATTTTTGTAAATAGTAAATATATTTCGCAAGACTTAATCTCCCTTTTATTCATTATTATGTATGAATCAATATTATGTGGATTTTTCTACCATATCATTCTTTTATAAATTTTCTATTGTGTCAAGCATTCTTTGTATGGATTTATTATTCCAAACAGAAGGATGAGCAAGAAATATCGGTAAAAAAGATAATAGGAAAGAAGTAAGAAGTAAGAAGTAAGAAGTAAGAAGTAAGAAGTAAGGCTTCCATTGTAGATTGGGAGTTTATTAGTTAAATACAATGCTTAATTATTATTTAACTAGGAGGTACAGGTAATAAAGGCAACCTGTATAGCTTAGTGAAAATGGAAAACTTATCCTTACGAAAATTGACACAAAAAGTACACCGATTGTTCACAATTTTTTTATTACTATTCATGTTAACATTATATACATAGTGGTAATAAAGAAATAAAACCTTATTCATGAAGAAAACCAAGGGTAGATTACGTTAGAAAAGTAATCTGTACATAGGATAAATGCAATTTTGTTTAAATTAGGATTTTGGAGTTGTTTGAATGGAGCAATCTGTTGAAGGTACTTAGGTTTGCAATGGATTGTTCATCATTTCACATAAATTTACATTAGGAGGTTGAAAAAATGGAGTTTGATACAGTTACGATAAGTAGATTAATTACAGCTATGACTCTGATTTTTCATATTGTTTTTGCTACTTTAGGTGTAGGTGTACCATTATTTATTTCATTAGCTGAGTTTATTGGCATTAGAAAGAAAGATAAACATTATGAATTATTAGCTAAACGATGGTCCAGAGGGTTTGTTATATCTGTAGCAATAGGGGTAGTTACTGGTACTGCTATCGCTTTACAGTTATCACTCGTTTGGCCAAACTTTATGCAGCTTGCAGGAAATGTCATCGCGCTGCCACTGTTTATGGAGGTTTTTGCGTTTTTCTTTGAAGCTATTTTTCTTGGAATTTACCTTTATACATGGGATCGTTTTAAAAGTAAATATACGCACTGGTTAATATCCATACCTGTAATTATTGGTGCTGGTATGTCAGCCGTCTTTATAAGCACAGTTAATTCATTTATGAATTCACCTTCTGGATTCACAATGGAAAACGGTGAATTTTCGGCAGTTAATCCACTTGAAGCGATGTTAAACCCATCCACTCCAACAAGAGTTTTTCATGTTTTAGGAGGCTCATACTTAACAGTTGCAGCAATCTTAGCAGCTATTGCGGCATTCGCACTATTAAGAAAAAAGGGAGCTGCAGAATATCATAAAAAAGCATTGAAAATGACTGTTATTTCTATGTTTGTTTTTTCGGTCGTAACAGCATTAGGTGGGGATTTGTCAGCAAAATACCTAGCAAAACATCAAACAGAAAAACTAGCAGCCGCAGAATGGCATTTTGAGACAGAAGGAAATGCGGATTTAGTACTTTTTGGTTGGTTAAATGAAGATAATGAAGTCGTTGGCGCCATTCGGGTTCCCGGTTTCTTAAGCTTTTTAGCGCATGGTGATTTTACTAGTGAGGTAATAGGGCTAGAAGCAACACCTGAAGGTGAACGTCCGCCATTGATTATTCATTACTTGTTTGATTTGATGGTTATGATTGGCTTCTTTTTATTAGCAGTTTCGTTTTTGTATCTTGTCTTAAGCAGATTTAAACGCTGGGATGTCCACAATAAATTTATTCTATGGCTTCTTGCTCTTGGCGGTCCACTTGCGATGTTAGCAGTTGAGTTCGGGTGGCTTTTCGCTGAGCTTGGCAGACAGCCATGGATTTTGAGAGGCTACATGACAGTAGAAGAGGCTGCGACTAAATCACCTTATATTGTGCATATGTTCTTCTTATTTTTAGCATTATACGTAGTGCTTGGGACATTATTTATTCTTACCTTAAGAAAATTATTTAAAGATAATCCAGTGGAGCTTGATTTGGAGAAGCACTACCCTGAACTATCAAAGGGGGATAAAAAATGAGCTATGAAATCATAGGGATTAGCGTATTATGGCTGTTTTTATATGGTTATCTTATTGTGGCATCAATTGATTTTGGTGCAGGGTTTTTTGCTTATTTTGCTAAGGTAACAAAACGAGATCACATCATAAACAAAATTATTTCGCGATATTTATCTCCAGTTTGGGAGGTAACCAATGTATTTCTAGTATTCTTTTTTGTTGGTATTGTTGGTTTCTTTCCATCATCAGCCTATTATTATGGATCTGCATTACTTGTACCTGCAAGCTTCGCCATTATTTTAATAGCGATTCGAGGCTCGTTTTATGCTTTTGAAAATTATGGATCAAAACAAAGTAATGTTTATATGTTTCTATATGGTGCTACAGGGTTGTTTATCCCCGCATCGCTGTCGGTTGCTTTAACGATTTCTGAGGGCGGATTTATTACTGAACACAATGGTCAAGTTTCATTAAAGTATTTGGAGTTATTTACGAGCCCATTGGCTTGGAGCATTGTTGGGTTAGCGATAGTATCCGTTCTGTTTATAAGTGCAAGCTTTATTACTTATTATGCTTCAAAAGCAAATGATAAACCAGCTCTTCATTTAGTGAGGAAATGGGCTCTGTTTTGGGCTACACCAACCATTATTATGGCATTAACAACAATGATTGCTTTAAGTCAGAGGAATCAGCAAAATTTCGAAAATATGATCGATTTATGGTGGGTTTTTGGTCTATCCATGGCATTTTTCTTAATCGCCATCAGTCTATTATATATTGGTAAATATTATGGTGTTGCCTTTATTGCCGTAATGATGCAATTTTTCTTGGCATTTTTCGGGTACGGAATGGCTAAATTTCCATATTTACTTTTCCCACAAATAAATATAGAAGAGAGTGCTACAAATCCTTCGATGGCAATTGCACTTATCGCTGCATTTATAGGAGGACTGCTTTTATTAGTTCCATCTCTTATTCTGCTTATGCGTCTATTCTTATTTGATGCAAATTATGCCAAGGGAAAGAAGTAATGAAAATACTAGATGATTACAAAGGGCTGAATTGATTATGCAAAAGCTAAAGCAAACCATATGGCTATACAAAAAAAGTATCTTTATATTAATGGGATTAACTTTATTACTTGGCATAGCAATTATTACACAGGCTTTTGCAATGACAAGGATTGTTGACGGAGTATTTTTGAAAGACGAATCTTTTACGGATATTGTACCATGGCTACTACTCTTATTATTGATATTACTAATGAGGTCCGGCTCGGATTATTTAAGTAAACGTATCGGAGTTTCCATAGCTAGTGATGTTAAGGGAAATATTCGTCGAGAATTATTAACAAAATATACGAATAGCTCCTTGCATATTGCTGGACAAGGACAAACAGGGAAAAAGGTTAGCATGCTGCTTGATGGCGTTGATGAAATGGACAGCTTTTATAGTCAGTTTATCCCACAAGTGATGCAGAGTATATTTGTGCCTATATTAATAGTAATTGTAGTTTTTACACAGCATGTGAACTCTGGTCTAATATTAATCGTTTCAGCACCTTTTATTCCGATTTACATGATTATCATCGGTATTAAAACTCAAAAAAAGTCAGAGGAGAAGTTAGAGAAATTAGCTTCTTTTTCTGGCAAATTTCTTGATACATTAAAAGGGCTTGTTACGTTAAAGCTATTTGACCAAACGAACCGTCAAAAGGATGAATTAGAAAAAACGAGTTTGAGCTTTCGTGACACAACACTTGATATTCTTAAAATTGCCTTTACACAATCCTTTGCACTTGAACTTATTTCCATGTTAAGTATCGGAATTGTTGCACTGGAACTGGCTATTCAAATGATTATTTATCAAAATATATCCTTCTTTCCAGCCTTTTTCATTTTAATTCTAGTTCCGGAGTTTTTTACATCATTAAAGGAATTAGGATTAACGTTTCATAATGGCAGGGCAAGTATGGGAGCAACAAAAAAAGTATTGGAAGAATTTGAAGAGCAAGATAGTTTAATAGTATGGGGAGCACAAGAAATACCTGAACAGGGCAATTCACCAACTATAAAGCTTGATCATGTAGGTTATACCTATCCTGATGATGGCTTTCAATTACAGCCCATCACTGCTACATTTCTACCAAAACAAAAAATTGCGATAGTTGGTGCAAGTGGCACAGGGAAATCTACGTTACTTCATTTATTGGCAGGGATGATAACGCCAGATAACGGGTCAATTAAACTCAATAATATGGAACTCACTGCCTATACGGAAGCATCCTGGTTAAAACAGATTTCTTATATTTCGCAACATCCTTATATGTTTTCAGGAACGATGTATGAAAATATTTCAATGGGCATTACAGAAGCTGTGGATGAAGATGCTGTATATGAAGCTGCAAAACTAGCAGGGCTTGTACCGCTAATTACTTCTTTAGAAAAAGGGCTACAAACAAGCATAGGCGAAGCTGGGAGGGGGCTCTCAAGTGGAGAGAAGCAGAGGGTGTCCATTGCACGAGCCTTCCTTAAAAAACCAAAAGTTGTTTTACTTGATGAGCCAACACGAGGACTTGATCTAGCTACGGAAGGTATTTTGCAGCAATCGATTGAAAAACTAAGCGAAATGGCAACCGTTATAACTGTTGCTCATCGTTTGCACACCATTCAAAATGCAGACCAAATTCTTTATTTGGAAAAAGGACGATTACAAGCAATCGGTACACATAAATACTTGCTAGACAATGTACCGGCATATAAAAAAGTTGTTACTATTCAAAAAGGGGGGGCAAAACAATGAGATCATTGTTTAATGTGATTAAGTTAATGCTAATCGAGAAAAAAGATATAGTGATCGCAGTTATTTGTGGATTCATTGCTGGTATAAGCAGTGTTGGTCTTTTTGCTGCAAGTGGTTACCTTATATCCAAATCTGCCTTAATCCCTCCCTTTTATACATTAATTATTTTAACATCTGCTGTGAAGTTACTTGGTCTTGTGAAAGCAGGAGCGAAATATGGAGAACGTCTTTATTCTCATAGAGCCACATTTACAATTTTAAGTAATTTACGAGTAGCATTCTTTGAAAAATTAACGCCACTAGTTCCAAATGTATTCCATAAATATCGAAGTGGTGATTTACTGGCACGTGTTGTTGGGGATGTGGAGAGCCTGCAAAATTTCTTTTTGAGAGTCTTTTACCCACCAATTGTGTTATTACTAGTCTTTATTAGTACCATTCTCTTTACAAGCTTCTATTCCATCCAGATTGCAGTCATATTAATAATCGGATTCCTATTGACTACCATTATTATTCCAGCTCTATTTACATTAAGACAGGTGAAAATTAACGGAAGAGTTAGGAATGAAAGAGGTCATTTATCAACATATATAACAGAAATGATGTTTGGATTTCGCGATTTAAAGCTGTTTCAACAATTGCAGATAAAACAAAACCATCTATTAAATCAATCGGAAGCCTATATTACTCAACAAAAGGCTGAAAATATAAATAAAATTTCCAGTCAATCGTTTAATGGCTTTATTACCTTCGTAGTTAGCTGGTTTGTATTAGCAATTGGCGCGTATTTAGTGACTACTGGGACATTAGAAGGGGTTTTTCTTGCAATGCTTGTCATGATTTCCTTAACTGTTTTTGAGTCCGCTGCACCGATGGCAGTCTTTCCAGTTTATATGCAGGAAAGTAAGGATGCTACACAGCGTTTATATGAAGTAATAGAAGACCCTGATATTCAGAGTATCGGTACACAGTCATCTATTTATAAGCTAGCAGATAAAGCACCTGCCCTTACCTTTAAAGAGATCCAATTTACTTATCAAGGAGATTGGCGCACAATCATTACGAATCTAACATTAAGCATTCCAGCCAAATCCAAGGTCGCAATTGTTGGTGCAAGTGGTTCAGGCAAGTCAACCTTGCTGCAAATCATTTTAAAGTTAATACAGGTTCAAAAAGGAACAGTTAATTGGGATGCACATGATACAGCTAGTATTGCTGATGAAGCAATCTGGGAAAAAACAAAGGTAGTATTACAGGAAAATCATTTTTTTTACGGTACAATCCGCGAAAATCTTCAATTAGCAGGTAATGACCTTACTGATGATGTGCTGAAGGATGCCTTATATAAGGTGAATCTTGAGCATTTTTCATTAGATCAGCCTGTATTAGAGAATGCTGAAAATCTGTCTGGTGGCGAAAGACAGCGTCTAGCAATTGCTAGAGCTTTCCTTAAGAATGGCCATCTCTGGTTATTAGATGAACCAACTTCATCACTAGATTCACTGACAGAACAAACTATTTACCAAAATTTATTTGAAGCTGCCGAACAAGATACATTAATTCTAGTCAGTCACCGGTTACAAGGATTAGACAAAATGGATACAATTATTGTAATGGATCAAGGAAATATAATAGAATCTGGCTCTTATCAAGAGCTGATGTTTAAGGAAGGCTATTTTTATCAAATGAAAATGTTGGAGGAAAGTTTGCTGTAAAGAAAGTCAGTAAAAATGCTATGTTATCAGCACATATATATATAAGGAAATAATAAAAGGCAATATTTAAAGCAGTTATGACTGAAGTCAATAACGAAACTTTGTACGATAGAAAAATGTAGTTGATGACTTACTTCATGATAATCAGTGTTTAATCAAGAGGCTGGGACAAAACAAAAGATAAGCTTTCTAAACACGAATAATAAAATTATATTTAAATTTGAAAATGAAACACGTAACTAAATAGAATGCGGGTTTGAAATTAGTTCGTTTCATTCCGCTGCAGCCACTCGCTTTCCGCGGGGAGGAAGCTGAGCCTCCTCGTCTTCGCCTGCGGGGTCTCATCCTTTCCTCTATTTCCCTTAGTAGTCGAGTGGCCTCCGCTCCATTTCACTTAGATTTCTAATTATTATATTAATTCTAAAAACAAAAGACCGAACTATTCAATTAATGGTTGATTAAATAGTTCGGTCTTTACGCTGATTCACATACTTATGTCCCAGCCTCTTTTTGTGTTCGGTTACTTCGTTAGTTGAGTATTAATAGTTGAAACACTTCAAATATTTTTTTTATAAACGTAGGTCTGCTTAGTTCGGATTCATTCATACTTAATAACTGTAATTGCTCTAACTATCTCTGTACTCTTTTGGTGACATCCCAAAAAGTGCGTTGAATTTTTTATAAAAAAATGCAACGTTTTTATAGCCAACTGTTTGAATGATATATTCAATCGAAACAGTAGAATTTTTAAGCATAAAACATGCTTGATTTAAACGCAGTTCTTGAATAAGTTCTATAAATGTTTGGCCTGTACTTTTCTTGATATATCGACTTAGATAACTTGGATTATATCCAAATTTATTTGCTAATGACTCTAATGTACAAGTACTATAATTATTTTCAATATATTGGAGGATATCAATAATGTACATATGATTGGATTTCTGATACTCAATTGATTTCTCGTTTTGATGTGCTTTAATTAGCTCTGAAAAAATTATAATCATATATGCATCAATAGTGTCTACTGAATAGTAGGTACTATCAAAATAATTGGATAATAGCCCTTCCACAGCATCCATTAATAGTTCTGAGTTATTTGTGTTGAATATAATGTATTGATTATGATCATGTGTCTCAGAGATAGATTCTACTGCAAATCGAGAAATAATATTATTGGACCCAAGTCTACTTAACATTTTATTTGAAAAATATTTTTTGTTCATTAGAAAATTTATTAATATGTCATCTTCAGATGTATCTAGTATTTTATGGGAAACATCTGTATCTAAAATGCATACGTACCCTTGTTGTAAAGTAACCTGATGATCATTAATTATCATATTTATCGTACCTTTATACACATATGTCATTTCGACAAAGTCATGTACATGAAAGGGCGTAAAGGAAAAGCGAGCATGTTTGAAAATAAGGAGTGGCAGCTTTTCTAAATATCGAGCGATATGAGGAGTCCTTTTAAGTGATTTTTGGAGATGTCTTTCAAAGGTATAGGTATAAATCTGTCTGTTTTGAGAATCTAGTACATAATTAAAATAAGGGAAATCATACTCACCGGAAATATTTACATTGGTTTTACACGCTTGTTCTGTAGGTGACAGTGTCGTTAATTTTTCTCTTAATTCATATTTATTCATAGAATTTGTCCTCATTTCTAAAAGTAAAAAAAGGTTAGTGAACACGTAAAATAATGCTATTAAATTACGAAGATATTATTTGTTAAGATTAAATTGTTAGCGCTAGCAATATTGTAAAATAGCCTTTTTTAGTAGTCAAATTAAATGAAGAATTCTTTTTAGGACATATCTAAAAAATCGCTAAAAACAGATTTAAGAAAAAGGTGAGAAAATTTGAAACAAGAAGTTGCTGTTATCTTAGCAAGTCATGGGAACTTTGCTGTCGAAGCATTAAACAGTTTAGAAATGATAATGGGAAAACAACAAAATATTCAAGCTATATCATTGCATCCTGGTGAAGGGTTAACGGATTTAATAGAAAGAATGGACATCATTTATCAAGGATTAGAGAAAGAGCATGGAACTATTATAATTAGCGATATCTTCGGTGGAAGTCCGAGTAATGCTGCAACAGCCCTCTATTTAAAGTATCCAGATTACCCGATAGCTTTATTTACTGGTTTAAATTTAGGAGTATTAATAGAATTGGCGACAATAAGGGATAGGGAATTCAACGAAGTATTACAAGCTATTGATAATATATGTGGACAGATTTGGTTAAGAGTAGATCAAAACCTGCATAAAGGGATTGAAGAGGAGGATCTATAATGGCAATCGAGTTAGTAAGAGTGGATGATCGCTTAATTCATGGTCAGGTTGTAACGACCTGGGTTAAGCAAAAACAAATTGAACAGATTTTAATTATAAACGATCATATAAGAAATGATGATGTACAAAAGTCAGTATTTGATTTAATGGCTCCAGAAGGCGTAATTGTTCGGACCTTTGGTGTAACTGAATTCTCTGCTATTTATAAAAAAACAACAATTAAAAGGCGAACATTATTATTATTAACGACCCCTATAGATGCGCTTACGTTAGCTCGCGAGACAGTTAAATTCGATAAATTAAATTTGGGAGGCGTCAAATATTCTCCTGAAAGGAAGCAATATACAAAATCGGTATCGCTTACACAACAAGAAGTGGCTTCACTCGAGGATTTAGCAAAGATGGGGGTTATGGTATCTGTGCAAATGGTACCGTCTGATAAAGAAATTCCTGTTGCTGATTTCCTAAAAGAAGGAGGTAAGTAATGTTAATAACTTGTATTTTATTAGCAATATGGGCGGGATTTTGTACAGTAGATGAAAGAACTTTTTGGTTTGGTACACCGAAAGCATTGCTAGCTGGATCTGTAGCAGGAATTATAATGGGAGATATAACAACTGGTCTTGTTATTAGTGGTACCTTGCAACTAATGTGGTTAGCTAATGCCGGAATAGGTGCCTATATTCCACCAAATGAAGCAACAGGATCTATTATTGGTGTAGCTGTTGCAATTATGGCGAATGGCGGAGTGGCAACAGGATTGGCTATTGCTATACCTACTGCTCTTCTTTGTCAGCAAATTATAATGCTAACCAATACTTTAAATATTGTTTGGATTCATCGGGCTGAGGCAGCTATTGAAACAGGTGATTTTGATAAAGTAGCAAGATATAACTATTATGGACTTCCATTTAGTTTCTTAGCAGGGGCATTACCTGTATTTGTCGCTGCGTATTTTGGAGGTCCAGCTGTTGAATCATTAATAAATTTAATTCCAACAAGCGTATTTGATGGGCTTACGGTAGCTGCTGGAATAATTCCTGTTGTAGGAATGGGAATGCTATTAATGATGATGATGGGTAAAAACATGTGGATTTTCTTATTATTAGGTTTTGTATTGGCTGCTTATCTTGGTCTAGGAACGATTCCAATATCGATTATAGGTATTTGTCTTGCTTTTTTCTATGACTTGATTATTAATAAGGCAGATAAAAATGACTTCGATGCAAATAATGGAGGCAATTTTCAGGGAGAGGAGTATGATTTATAGATGGAAAATGAAAAGAAACTTAGTCGTTCTGATTTAAATAAAGCTTTCCTTCGTTCTAATTTTTTGATGGCCTCGTCTAACTTTGAGCGTATGCAAGCATTAGGCGCCTATTACTCCATTGTGCCAGCATTAAAGAAATTATATCGAAATAGTGGAAAAGAAGAAAGAGCTGCAGCAATTAAAAGGCATTTAGAATTTTTTAATACAAATCCATATGTATATGGTCCAATATTAGGGATATCCATGGCAATGGAAGAAAATACGAAAGAGCATGAAAAGGAATCTGTTATCTCAGTAAGAACTGGACTTATGGGCCCAATGGCTGGAGTAGGAGATAGCTTATTAGCAATGACACTCGTGCCTATTTTCATGAGCATAGGGGCAGGACTTGCGATTGAAGGAAATCCATTGGGACCAATATTATTCTTTTTCTTATTTAGTATCGTTATTTGGCCAATTAAGTATAAAGGCTTGTTCTTAGGATACGACAAGGGATCTGCACTTCTAACTGGAGCAAATGGCAGTAATATCTTAAGAAGAATCTCTACAATGGGGAATGTTGTGGGGATGATGGTGGTAGGCTCGCTCATAGTATCTACTGTGAAAATATTTACTCCTATTGAATATACTGCTGGTGAATCTACTATTAAAGTTCAAGAAATGCTGGATGGAATTATGCCAGCTTTGTTGCCATTTTTACTAACTATTCTTGTTTACTATCTGTTGAAGAAAAAGAATGCTAAAAATGCTGTTCTCATCATTATTGCCATTATGGTAATTGGAATCACATTATCATTATTAGGTGTATTGGGACCAAATTAATGAAATATCGGAATTAATCATAGGGGCAGATTAATTCCGATATGTATGGAGTTTTTATTGGGAAATTAACCTCTTGATAAAACTGAATTTTCTGTCAAAGATTTATGATTTTTTAAAATATAATCATTTTTGGAGAGAAGGTAAATTAAATTGATTTATATTAATGGCAAATTAGATAACAATTCTGTTGATACCTCAGAATTAATAGATATTAATTGGAGTGAAATGGAAATTCCACAGACTGGTTATCAATTGATCATAATGGACGAGAATGGAACCCAAGTTTTTAATGAAGAGAAAAAAAGTAATATACCATTTGTAAATATAGTGGTTAGTCCGTTAGAAAAAGATAAAGAAAGAAGAAAATTAATATTAAAATTAATGATTTATAATGAGCTGGATATGATAAATGACTATACTACGGCTTTTTATACAATAAATAAGCAGTTAACTAACGCAAATTGGATAACCAGAAAAGATAATCCTATTGAAAAGGAGTATGAGTTTTACAAGGATAAACCCAATATTGTCTTAAGTAAAGAATTTATCAATTCAGATGATGGAAATACCTTTCTCGATATTTGTGGACTAGGCTACTATAATGTCTTGATTAATGGGAAGGCGATTAATTCTTACTATTTAAATAGTGATGTTACTAATTATGATAAAGCTGTATATTTTGATACATATAAAATAGATGATTTTCTAAATAGCGGCATAAATACTATCACTGTTGTGTTAGCAAATGGATGGTATAATTCAGCACCTATTCTGCTATTAAAAAAATACAATGTAAGGAAGCAGATGAGTACAGGTAAGCCTTGTTTAATCGCCCAAATATCAAAAGTAGGGAAGAATGGGCAACAGGTGATTACACAGACCGATTCAAGTTGGAAAAGTAATCTTGGTAATTACTTATTTGACAATATTTATATTGGTGAACGTATTAATTTTAGAGAAAAATATCCACAAGAAAAATGGAAGAGAGAAGTTGATTGTCACACGGTTTGTATACCAGGTCCAAGTGGCTCATTAATACCTAGCCGAATCCCTAAGATTAATAGAGGGAAGAAACATGAACCAAAAAGTATTCTAAAAATGGGCAAAGGTTATTTAATAGAATTTGATCAGATAATATCTGGTCACTTTGGATGTGAATTAACTGCGAGTATAGCTTCCGATATCAATATAAAATATGCCGAAGTTTTGACTAATAATGAATTAGATTATGCCAGTTCTTTAGCTGGTTATTATGGTGCAGATGCAACTGATTACGGATATAAAGAGGATTCACCTACAATTCAAGAAGACACATTATTTCTTGCGAAGGGAAAAAATGAATTTGAAAATCAGTTTACCTATCATTCTTTTAAATTTGCTTATATTACTTCGAATAACCTGGAAGCTATCCAAATTGAGAATATACATGCCTATAGTGTGCATACGGCAATGGAATCTTCAAGCACTTTTACATGTTCAAATAAATGGTTAGAAGAATTACATAATGCAGCAATAGAAACGAAATTAAACAATATTCATTCCTATTATGAAGACTGCCCGAGAGAAAGATTAGGGTATGGGGGGGATATTGTAGCATTAATTGAATCCCAAGTGTATTCCTTTGAATCGAAACTTTTGCTTGAGAAAGTATTAAATGATTTTGAATTGGAACAATCTTCAGATGGAGGTATAACCCAAACAGCACCATTTATGGGAATCCAGACACATGGACCTAGTAATAAAGCTGGTTCATTAGGATGGCAATATGTTTATCCAACTATTATAAGAAAATTAATGAAGCACTATGGAACACCCGAACAAAAATTTAATAAAGATTCGATAAATAAGCATATAACCTACCTACTAAATTTCGATTATGATTATATAAAGCATTGTTGTCTCGGTGATTGGGGCAGTATGGAAACGACTATTATTAAAGGTAAGGAAACACCAATAGATAAAGAATTTTGTTCTGCTGTTTTTTTTCTACTAAATCTTCAAGAGTATTATCTATTATTATCAGAGTTAAATATAGAGAATACGGAGGAACTTGAACTTATAAAGAATTTAAGTGAAAAGATAGCGGATACAAAAGATAATATTGTGAAGGATTTTTACAATGAAAAAGGATACTTTCAAACAGGCAGCCAATCCAGTTATTTATTTGCTTTAAAAGCAGGAATTTGTCCAGATTATCAACTGACTTATAATCAATTTATCTCACAAATAGTTTCAGACAATAATGTTGTTAAGGCAGGAATATTTGGAATGTCTTGGCTCTATGAAATAGTAGAAAAAAAGGACTATAAGTATATTTATAATTGGTTATGTAGCAGGGAATATCCGAGTTATTACAGCATGTTAGAAAGTGGGAATGGTATTTTATCCGAGTACTTTATTGAGGATAAGGATAAATTCATCAATTCTTCTAAGAATCATGCCATGTTTTCATCTTATACCCCCTGGTTCTTTCATGCCCTATTAGGAATAGAAATTAGCAATCGGGCAAAAAATAGCGATAAATTAACGGTTAATCCTTATTTTCCGGAAGATATGGAGTTCGCAAAAGGATCCTTGAAAACTTCAAGAGGAGAGATTACGTCTTCGTGGTCGAGGAAACCAAAATTCATAGAGTTTGAAATTACGGTACCTAAATCAATTGATATTGAATTGGGCCTAATGGAAAAAGAAGTAGAATGTGTATCAAGAGGTTTCTATGATAAATACCGGATTCGATATGCTATTAAAGGGGAGTAATTTTATTATAAGCTTGAACGATATTTAGTAACATTTTGATTCTCTCTAATAAGAATGGCACCACATGTTTAAATAAAATTGGGGTGCCATTCTTATTTTCCTGAAAATATCTGAATGCAAGCTATTTATCTTAAAGTTACTTATTTAAGAAAGTGTTAATTTGAAAAGGAGGGTAAATATGTCTGGAAAGTACAATCAACTTTCGAAGGAAATTATTAATGGTGTCGGTGGAGAGCAAAATATTATCAGTTTATATCATTGTGTTACTAGACTAAGATTTAAACTGAAAGATTATAGTATTGCTTTGGCAAATAAATCTACAATCGAAAAGTTACCTGGGGTAATTTCAGTTGTAGAAGCAAATAGCCAGTTCCAAGTTGTTATTGGAAATGAAGTATCAGAAGTTTATCAGTTTATAATGAAAAAATACAATATTAAGAGTGCTTTAGGTTCAGAAAGTGACTATTCAGATGATATAAAAGTAAAACAAAATGGTAATTTTTTAATGCGATTTTTTAACGTTATCTCTTCTATTTTTAACCCTTTAATTATTTCCATTGCAGGGGCGGGTATGATAAAAGCACTTCTTGTGTTATTTGTACAACTGAATCTTTTAAATCCTGAAGGGAGTACGCATAAAATATTTTCAGCAGCGGGAAATGGTGTCTTCTATTTTTTACCGTTATTCCTAGCAATAAGTGCAGCGCGTGTTTTTAAGGCGAACCAATTTATATCATTAGGAATAGTTGCATCATTACTTGAGCCTAATTTTGTTGGGCTTGTTACGGAGCATGGTGTGAGTGTTGAATTTCTTGGTGTTTCCACTGTATTAATGAGCTATTCAGGCACTGTAATACCTGCTATTGCAGCAATATATATATACTCCCATTTAGAACGATACTTGAAAAGATTTATACCAAAGAGCATACAAATATTTGCTTTATCGATGTCTGCACTAATTATTATGGTTCCATTAACAGTTATGGTAATTGGTCCTCTTGGAGTTGGAATAGGGAATGGTCTAGGGACTGTCATGAATTTTATTAGCTCTGAAAGTGGTCTTTTCGCTGGGTTAATAATAGGAGCTGGTTGGACTTTTCTAGTAATGTTGGGTATTCACTGGGGTGTTGTGCCAATCATGATTAATAATCTAGCAACCTATGGATTTGATACTTTGCGACCAATGATAGCTGCGTCTGCTTTTGCCACTGCTGGTGTTGCCTTAGGAGTATTTTTAAGAAGTAAAAATAGTGGTACAAAAAGTTTGGCTTTATCCTCCCTTTTCCCATCATTACTTGGAGGCATTGGGGAGCCGATTGTTTATGGTCTTTCCGTCCGATTCAAAAGGCCATTAATTGCCCAAACAATTGCAGGAGGAGTAATGGGGGCTTTTATGGGTGCGATGCAGACAAAAGCGATTGTTTATGTATTCCCAGCTTTGACCACGTTACCAGCCTTTCTTGGGGATACTTTCGCTTATTATGTGATAGGAATATCCGGAGCATTTATTTTGAGTGCAATATTGACATATTTTATCGGATTTAAAGAAGAGGACCAAGACAAACTAATTAAGAAAAAAACAGCGGCAAATAAAATGGAGATGCCGGTAATTGGTCAAACCATATCCTTGGATGAAGTGAATGATGAGGCATTCTCATCAAGAACAATGGGCGATGGTATTGCCATTATTCCAACAAAAGGAATTCTCTTTTCTCCGTTTAATGGAAAGGTGGAGCTTACATTCCCGACTGGCCATGCATTCGGGTTAAAGTCGCAAACTGGAGTGGAAATATTAATGCATATTGGCATAAATACGGTAGAGCTACAAGGAGTAGGATTTGATACAAAGGTAAAAGCTGGTGAAACAGTTGAAAAAGGCCAAGTGTTGGCGAAATTTAATTTAGAGGCAATACAAAAAGCAGGTTATGATCCTACAACAATAATGCTTTTCACCAACCTATCTGAAGAGGTTTTCGAAGAAATTGTTGAAACAAGTGATAAGGAAATTGTTCATTTAATGAAATGGGAAAATGGTGAAGGGGTAACAGCTACATTATGACCAATGCAAAAAGAGCAAGGGTTAAAGAATGATGCGAAACAAGAGGAATTGACTGGAAAGGCCTCGTTAAGCGGAAGTATTGAAAAAATAAGTATGGACTACAAATGGAGTATTTTTTAAGTGGATTTATAGAATCTAATTTAAAAGACAAGAATGTAAAGACACATCACTTAAAAAGGGATCTTTATGATATATAGTGTTTTAACCAATGAAGCTGGGATATAACATGGTAAGTTTAATACAAAATCGAACTATTAAGCATTTATTGATAATAGTTTGGTTTTTTTGTTTTTTCTACCCCTTTTTAGTAGAAGTTAACCGAAGTTTTTTTGCATCTAAGTCCATAGTAATACTTCAAGAAAATACATATGTCGAAATTTGCGTTTTTTTATGAAAGGTACTTCATAATTCCTTCTGCCTAGACGATAGTAGTCATATAGTAATTTATATTAAAGTATGCAGGGGGAATTATGAAATTCAAACATCGTAAGAAAAGTATTGCAGCATCACTAATTTCGTTTGTTGTTCCTATCATTATTATTGCGTTAGTTGTTATTTCGTCAATTGGCTATACCTTTTCAAAACAAATCATCAAGCGACAACTGGATTATGCAATGAATACAAAATTAGAAGAAACTGCTCAAGGTATTATTACCATTTTGGAAAAGGAAAATGGTTTAGCCAACAGTTTGGCAAAAACTGTTGAAGTTAATTCTGACTTATTAAAGGATAATGATTATAATGGTTTATTACAAAATTACATTCCTATGTATAATGAAACATTTGGGATGGGAATTTGGTTTGAGCCAAACGCAGTTAAAGGTAAAAAACAGTATGCACCATATGCTTATAAGGATGGAGAAAATGTTACTGTTGATGATTCCTATACTACAGGCGACCTATATATTTGGTCTACAGAGTGGTATAAAGTTGGTTCTCAAGAAAATGGGGGCTGGACAAAGGCGTATGAAGATCCATCTACAAATGTTTCGATGGTTACATCTGCTTTTCCTTTTAAGAATCAAAATGGAAACTTAATGGGTGTCGTTACAGTAGATGTTGATATTAGCAGCATTCAAAAGTTAATTACGGAAGCAAACATTGATTACGATGGGAAAGCCATGTTGGTACAAAACGATGGAATTCTTCTCGGTGGTGTAGATGAAAAGCGTTTAACAAAGGAAAGTATCTTGGATGATAAAAATTCCTCCTTGGTAACTGCTTCTAAATATATGCTAGCGAATAAGACGGGAAAAACTGAATATACAGCAGATAATGAAAAATATCTCTACTACTTTTCAACTATTCCTAATACAGACTGGAAAATAGGGATAAGTGTAAGTGAAAGTAAACTATTTGATAGCCTTAATGACTTGCTAAGAATTTTTGTTCTATCTGGACTTGTTTCGATTGTATTGGTCACGATAGCAATTGTTATTTACTCAAATCGTATGGGGAAAACAGCAAAGAAATATAGTAACATTGCAGAGGTTGTGGCAGATGGCGGTTTAGTTAATGAATTTGCAGAGAAAGACCTGACAAGAAAAGATGAGCTTGGAGATATCGGAAGATCATTGTTTAATATGCAAAATAACTTAACAGATGTTATTAATAACTTCCAGACAAATGCTTTAAGTATTGATGATCATGCTCAAAACCTTTCTTCGTTTTCTCAACAAATGAGTGCCACTTCGGAAAACGTTGCAACAGCAATTACAACTGTCGCGGAAGGTGCAACAGAGCAGCATCATAAAATAAAAAGTGTAAATTCTGGGTTAAATCAATTTGGAACAAGCTTAGATAGTATGACGCAATCAATTAATGATGTCGATTCTTCCACTAATTCTATATTAAGTATGGCAAATGAAAGCAGTCAAGAAATGAATATGATGATGAAGGCTTTCGAATCATTAAATACAACATTTATGGAATTAATAGAGAGAGTAAAGTCAGTTGAATTAAACATCCGCAATGTTAATGAGATGACAGAAATTATAAATTCAATCGCTGAACAAACGAATCTGTTAGCATTGAATGCAGCTATTGAAGCAGCAAGAGTTGGTGATTCAGGAAAAGGTTTTGCTGTAGTAGCAAATGAAATCAGAAACTTGGCTGAAAAAAGCAGAGAGTCTTCTGACAAGATTGATTCCATTATTAATGGTGTTTCTAAAGATACTACGCAGATGGTTGAATCCGCAGAAGACGTTAACAAAGAACTTCTATCACAAAGAGGACAGTTAGATACAACTATTCATTCTTTTGAGGAAATAATAAATGCAGTAGAAGAGATTTCACCTAAAATCAAAGACATTAAAGATTCTTCAATAAAAATCCAACAAGAAAAAACGGTTATTATGGAAGAATTGGATCAAACAGGAGCTATAGCAGAAGATGTAGCTGCCTCAGCAGAGGAAATTTCAGCATCAGCAGAGGAAATGTCTGCTTCCATCCAAGAAGTCAGTGCATCAGCTGTCAGCTTAGGTGAGATGACCTATGAAATGAAGACTAAAATTAACTTCTTTAAATTAAAGAAAAAAGAAGACTAGTATTTTATTTTAATTTGAAAGAGGCACGGATTTTATCATTCGCGCCTCTTTTTTATTTACGAGCCCTAGTAGGTACTGTTAATAAATCATTTATTGCAGGATTAAAAATAAGAGTGATAAGGGTATGAAAGGTAGTGCAACCTCTAGGAATAGAATTATGTCAACGATTACAATTTAATGATTTTTTTGTGATGAAATCTAGTAATCGGATAAAACCTGTTACAATATGGAGGTTATCAGGAAAGGAAGTGAACAGAGTGAAGAAGTATATTTGTATGCTGCTTACATGCTTAGTTATTAGCTCTAGTTTAGTTGTAGGTGCGGGGATTTTAACACCAGCTGTTGCAGAAGCAGCAAGTTCGGTAACATACACTGTAACGGCAGATACATTGAATGTTAGAAGCGGTTCAAGCACTAAGTCTAAAGTGATTGGTTCTGTTAAAAAAGGAACAAAGTTGACAGTTCAGAAGAAGGAATCTAATGGCTGGTATAAGATTACCTTCAAAGGGAAAACGGGCTATGTCAGCGGTGCATATGTGAAAACGACTACATCTGCGACAATGACTACATATACAGTAACGGCAGATACACTGAATGTAAGAAGCGGGTCAAATACAAAGTCTAAAGTGATTGGTTCTGTTAAAAAGGGAACAAAGCTGACAGTTCAGAAAAAGGAATCTAATGGCTGGTATAAAATTGACTTTAAAGGAAAAACAGGCTATGTCAGCGGTACATATGTAAAAGCGACTTCAACTAATAGCTCTTCTAAGCAATCGATTGTGGATACTGTAAATAATATGAAGACACTTGGTAATGCCCAACAGCTGATTTTAGTTACATCAGCGAATTCTTCATCGAAAACAGCTGCAATCAGAACATTTGAGAAATCAAAGGGTAAGTGGAAGCAAGTCGATTCAATGACAGGTGTCCTTGGCAAAAAGGGGATGACTGACAAAATGTCAGAAGGCTCACAAGCTTCGCCAACAGGAAAATATACGATTGGTACTGCGTTTGGGAGAGGTGCAAATCCAGGTACTAAATTACCATACCGTAAAATTACGAATGATGATGTATGGGTTGATGATCCAGCTTCTTCCTTATATAATACATGGCAAAAGGCTTCCAAAAACAATGGACGCTGGAAAAGTGCAGAAAAAATGAATATTCCTGAGTACGATTTAGGGTTTGTTATTAATTACAATACGAAAAACCCAGTTGCAGGCAAAGGTAGTGCGATATTCTTCCATGTTGCAGGGAAATACGGCTATACTGCCGGCTGTACGGCCACGTCAAAATCAAATGTTACAACTGTTTTAAAATGGCTGAACCCAGATAAAAACCCTGTTATCATCCAGACACCAGACTCTGGCTTAGGCAAATACTAGTTATACCATGAACCTCACTCCTAGAGCGGGGTTCTTGTTTTGTGCAATACATAATAAAAGGTGTGCAAAGGATGTCCCTTGCACACCAGTAATGGATTAATGAATATCTTTCTTTTTGAAATTACCGCCCTTAACTTCTGCTACATCGTATACTGTAACAAAGGCGCCTTTATCAATTTCATAGATGATTTCTTTCATTTTGCTTTCTTCGAGTCTGTTAATGACACAAGTTATTTCTTTAAATTGTTCGCTAGAATAAGCTCCTTGAACAAGACTGTATGTTGCACTTCTGCCAAGTCTGTCACGGATTGTCTCTACCATCAATTCTGGTTCACTTGTGATGATTTTAAAGGTTTTCGATCCACTTAAACCTTCTTCGACGATATGAATAACCTTTGAGGCGATAAAGTAGGCGATACCAGAGAGGATTGCTCCTTGGAGACCAAATACAATGGAAACTATTGCAAATACAAATACATTCAAGAATAATATAAGATCACTTGTACCAAAAGGCAGTTTTCGGGATAGAAGTACTGCTAACATATCGATTCCATCAAGTGCTCCACCATTACGGAGTGCAAGACCCATGCCAAAACCGATAATAATCCCGCCGACAACGGTAATAAGCAATGTATCTCCATGAATTATTGTATTAATATGATGCATTAGTACTGTACCTGCAGCTAATGAGGCTATGCCAATTACCGAGAATATTGCAAAACTTTTACCGATTTGTTTATAGCCAAGAAATACAAAAGGCAAATTTAATATTGCAATTAAGATACCTAGTGGAAGATTTGTTAGTTCGGAAATAACGATGCTTATCCCCGTAACCCCTCCATCAGATACATTGTTTGGAATTAATACTGCTTCAAGACCGTAAGCTGTTATGAAGCCGCCAATAATTACTAACAAAATACGCGATAGAAACTTAACATTATTGGGCTTTTTTTTTGTAATCACACTCATTTCTCTTTCCTCGTTTCTGTATACTCTTTTTAAATCCTTTTTAATACTATCATAATTACCGGTTGTTTTCACAATGAAGAGTGTTAAGACATATTTTACACTGGTTTTTTACATGGATTTTCCCATAAATGGAAAGTATATATAAAAAGGTTCTCTCTTCTTCATTATTCAGAGATGATTCTCTTTCCTATATTATTATCTGAAAGGGTTGTGTTTGATGCACGTTGCCATCACACTTCTTACTATTTTAGCCTCTTTTAAGTGGGGAGATTGGAAAAACTGGCGGGAATATCATGCCAGCATGTTATTTATTTCTACTGGTGGACTACTTTACGAGTATATCGTTAAGGAGGATACATTGTGGAAGTTCCATCCTGATTTCTTTTACGGTCATGAAATGGTTGTCATTATTTATGCACTTATAACAATGCCTATCAGTGTTTTTCTGTTTCTTTCACATTTTCCGTCGAGTTGGTCAAAAAGGATTCCATATATAGTAATATGGTCAGTTGTTTACATAATAGTAGAGTTAATCCTTTATATTACGGGGAGAATATCCTATCAAAACGGCTGGAAATTTGAGTATTCCTTTATATTTGATCTTGTCATGTTTTCTGTTATTGCCTTGCATCAGCAAAAACCAGGAAGAGCCTACCTATTATCCATTATTATTATCACAATATTAATTCATTTGTTTAAAATCCCTTTTAAATTTTAGGATGATTTCTAATTCGAATGGTATAATTAGTAAAAAATAAATGAGGTGTGAATATTGGAAAAATTAATAATGAACAATGGTGACAGCAGTAAATTAATGCATCTTTTTCTGCAAATATTATCGCATCTAACTGGTAAAAGAATAAGACGAATAGAAGTATTAAAGGATGAGTGTAATGAAAGTCATACTGTTCTTGACGAAAAGCAAAAATGGTAAAATCCTTTAAATTATCAATCGTTTAAATAGTTAGAAAGAAACAAAACCTCAAACGCATAAAAGTTTGAGGTTTTGTTTCTTTCTATTTATCAGAAAAAGGGTCGCCGATTAATGCATTCAGTTCATCATTATTATGAAGGAAATCAGCTAAAGTATAGCTGTTTAAAACAGATAAAAATGCCATCAGTGCTTCATTTAATGCGTGCTTAAGCTTGCAGGAAGGGGTAAGTATACAGTAATTCCTGCCTTCACTAAAGCAGTTGACAATATGAAAATCCTCTTCTGTTGCTAAAACTACTTTTCCGATATTAATTTCAGTAGGGTTCATTGCGAGCTTTATACCGCCGTTACGTCCTCTGATTGTTTCTATATAACCAAGCTTACCAAGGTGATGAATTATTTTCATTAAGTGGTTTTTAGAAATATTATATGTATCGGCAATTTCTTGAATAGTACTCAACTGACCGGTCTTTTTTAGTCCTAAATATACTAATACGCGTAAAGAATAATCCGTATAATTTGTTAATCTCATTAGAAAACCTCCATTGAAGCTCTCCTTATTATAGCACCAAACTGTTTCCGATGTAATTGTGACAAATTTATGAAAGATGTATTAGATATATATCTTTTATAAATAAGTTAAGTATAATAGAAACATGTAAAACAAATACATGTTTTAATTATGGGGGAAGTAATCATGTTAAACGAAAAAACAATTGAAATTATTAAGAGTACTGTGCCAGTACTAGAAGTGCATGGAACAGCGATAACAACTCACTTTTACAAAACACTATTTACTAATCATCCGGAGCTATTGAATATTTTCAATCATGCTAACCAAAGAGAAGGGAAGCAGCAAACAGCTCTAGCTAATGCTGTTTATGCAGCAGCACTTCATATTGATAAATTAGGTGCGATTATTCCAGTTGTTAAGCAAATTGCCCAAAAACACCGGGCATTAGGCGTATTGCCAGAGCATTATCCAATTGTTGGTGAGACATTACTTAAGTCAATCAAGGAAGTATTAGGGGATGCGGCAACAGATGAGATTATCGGTGCATGGGGTGAAGCTTATGGTGTCATTGCAGATGCATTTATCGGAATCGAAAAGGATATGTACCAAGAAGCAAAAGAACAGGCTGGCGGCTGGGAAGGCTTTAGAAACTTTGTTGTTACAAAAAAAGTGGCAGAAAGCGACTGTATAACATCCTTCTATTTAGAGCCGGAAGATGGAAAGGCAATTGCTTCATTCCTTCCAGGACAATATTTGACAGTCAGAGTTCATCCAGAGGGAGAAGAGTATTCTCATATACGTCATTACAGCTTATCTGATGCAGCAGGCAAATCATACTATCGCATAAGCGTTAAAAGAGAAGACCATGGGGTAGTTTCTAATTATTTGCACAAAGACGTGCAAACAGGTTCTATACTAGAAATAAGTGCACCTGCTGGAGATTTTGTTCTTGATAAAAACGAAACGCCAGTTGTATTGATTAGCGGCGGTGTTGGTATTACACCAATGATCAGCATGCTTAACACAATTGTTAAGGAGCAGCCGCAGAGAGAAGTAGTATTTATTCATGGTGCATTGAACAGCTCTGTACATGGATTGAAAGGGGAGCTGCAAGATTTAGCTGAAAAGCATGCAAATATTAGAAGCTATGTGGCATACTCCGAACCAACGCAACAAGATTTAGAAGATAAGGCATATGACAAAGAAGGGTTTATGGATTTAGAATGGCTGCAGTCTATTATTCCAAGCAAGGATGCAGATTTCTATTTCTGCGGACCAACTGCATTTATGAAAATGCTAAACTCTCATTTGAAAGAATTAGAAGTGCCAGCAGAAAATATTCATTTTGAATTTTTTGGTCCGGCAAGCAGTTTAGAATAGAGGGTTTGATAAGAAGCGGGCAATTGCCTGCTTTTTTTTTAGATTGGATAATTTTTTTCTTGTCTAAAGAGTGCTTTTATCATGGATATTTATAGTGTAAAATAAAAAATCTATCGAAAAAGACACCCGAAAAACCTTGATGCATCAGGGTTTATGAAAAAAACGTCTTATTTTTTTAAAAAAGTTTTGAAAAAGTGTTGACGATAACTCCTAAAGGGTTATATAATACTACTTGTCGCTGATACAACAAACGAAACAAACGCTGAATCAGCAAAAGAAAAACTAGAATAAAGGCCCATTGGTCAAGCGGTTAAGACACCGCCCTTTCACGGCGGTAACACGGGTTCGAATCCCGTATGGGTCACCAATATATGGAGGATTAGCTCAGCTGGGAGAGCATCTGCCTTACAAGCAGAGGGTCGGCGGTTCGATCCCGTCATCCTCCACCATATATGCCGATGTAGCTCAATTGGTAGAGCAACTGACTTGTAATCAGTAGGTTGGGGGTTCAAGTCCTCTCGTCGGCACCATCTTTTTAAAATGAGATGAGTCATTAGCTCAGTTGGTAGAGCATCTGACTTTTAATCAGAGGGTCGCAGGTTCGAATCCTGCATGACTCACCATAATGCGGGTGTGGCGGAATTGGCAGACGCACTAGACTTAGGATCTAGCGCCGCAAGGCGTGGGGGTTCGACTCCCTTCACCCGCACCATTTAATTCAATATGCGGAAGTAGTTCAGTGGTAGAACATCACCTTGCCAAGGTGGGGGTCGCGGGTTCGAACCCCGTCTTCCGCTCCAGAATTACTACGCCAAAATAAAAAATGCGCCCGTAGCTCAATTGGATAGAGCGTCTGACTACGGATCAGAAGGTTATGGGTTCGACTCCTTTCGGGCGCGCCATATATATAAACGGGAAGTAGCTCAGCTTGGTAGAGCACTTGGTTTGGGACCAAGGGGTCGCAGGTTCGAATCCTGTCTTCCCGACCATGAATACATTTTAAAAAAACGGGGCCTTAGCTCAGCTGGGAGAGCGCCTGCCTTGCACGCAGGAGGTCAGCGGTTCGATCCCGCTAGGCTCCACCAATTAATTTAATTAACTATATCAAGATAATGGCGGCGTAGCTCAGCTGGCTAGAGCGTACGGTTCATACCCGTGAGGTCGGGGGTTCGATCCCCTCTGCCGCTACCATATTATTTTAAACATGTTTGGACCTTTAGCTCAGTTGGTTAGAGCAGACGGCTCATAACCGTCCGGTCGTAGGTTCGAGTCCTACAAGGTCCACCATAGGAATGCGTTTCGAGGAGGAATACCCAAGTCCGGCTGAAGGGATCGGTCTTGAAAACCGACAGGCGGGTCAAACCGCGCAGGGGTTCGAATCCCCTTTCCTCCTCCATATAACTCATTTTAAATATTATTATCGCGGGGTGGAGCAGTCTGGTAGCTCGTCGGGCTCATAACCCGAAGGTCGCAGGTTCAAATCCTGTCCCCGCAATCTGGTCCGGTAGTTCAGCTGGTTAGAATGCCTGCCTGTCACGCAGGAGGTCGCGGGTTCGAGTCCCGTCCGGACCGCCATTTTTACAAAAAAATAGCAGTATGTTTCATTTTATGTCGGAGGGGTAGCGAAGTGGCTAAACGCGGCGGACTGTAAATCCGCTCCTTCGGGTTCGGCGGTTCGAATCCGTCCCCCTCCACCATTACAATTTATAACCTTGGCGGTTGTGGCGAAGTGGTTAACGCATCGGATTGTGGCTCCGACATTCGTGGGTTCGATTCCCATCAGTCGCCCCATATTTTTTCATTGGGCTATAGCCAAGCGGTAAGGCAACGGACTTTGACTCCGTCACTCGTTGGTTCGAATCCAGCTAGCCCAGTCATAGAGGGAAGACTGGTAATAATCATAATCCCTCTCTAAATAACGCGGGTGTAGTTTAATGGTAAAACCTCAGCCTTCCAAGCTGATGTCGTGAGTTCGATTCTCATCACCCGCTCCAAAATAATATGGGCCTATAGCTCAGCTGGTTAGAGCGCACGCCTGATAAGCGTGAGGTCGATGGTTCGAGTCCATTTAGGCCCACCATATTATTGTTCCGCAGTAGCTCAGTGGTAGAGCACTCGGCTGTTAACCGAGCGGTCGTAGGTTCGAATCCTACCTGCGGAGCCATAATTACTTAAGTAATACATAACTGAAAAAAAATCATGCGCCTTTAGCTCAGCTGGATAGAGCATACGCCTTCTAAGCGTACGGTCAGAGGTTCGAATCCTCTAAGGCGCGTACTTAAAAACGTTGTTGAAGCGTTGAGAAATACGCCTTCTTATTCGAATAGTTGTATCGGTCAATGAATCGGTCAACTTGCGAATTAGGAGGCGTATTTTTTATGGTGAAAAAGAAAGCATCGTTAAATGTAGAAACCGATTTATCCGGTTTATTCTCCGAAATGAAATCCCGCAACAACATACCTATTGACGGATTATTAATCGATAAGGCCCTCGCTGTTATTTTGCGCCAAATGAAGGCGGTAGGATTAAGGCAGCGGACCTTGTCTGACTACGAATTACACGTTAATCACTTCTGCAAAATTACCAATGCAAGATATATCGAAGAAATAAATACCGAAAGAATATTCGAATGGTTATCATCCATGAACGTTAGTAATCAAACGAAATTAATACGTTTAAAATGTTTTAAAGCATTTCTTGGCCGGTGTTTTAATAACGGTTGGATTGAAACGAAATTCTGGACGGATATAAAAATAAAAGTAGATAGCCGAGTGAAAGAAGGGGCTACTGACAAGGAGATTAAGGTATTACTTTCTTTACTAGATCTTTCTAAATTTATTGAACTCCGAGATGCAACAGCAATTTACTGCATGTATATTACCGGAATACGTATCGGAACACTATCTCAATTAGAAACGAAACATATAGATTTTGAAAATAATTTATTGAAAATAGATGGTGGAATTATTAAAAATCATGAGTCGTTGTATTTACCTTTTGATGATGTATTGGCCACATTATTTACCGCCCTTGTTAAACAAAACGATATGATTCGTAAAGAAAAAAAGGTGAATAATAACTACTTATTTGTTTCAATAAATGGCGGACAAGTATCAACAAGCCCAACAAACAATAATATCACTAAACGTCTGTGTATGTACGCAAAAGAATATGGATTAAAAAACATAAATGCGCATGCACTAAGAAGGGGATTTGCTACAAAATTATTAAAGAATGGAGCTAATATCGGATTAATATCTAAGGCTCTTGGTCATAGCAGTTTAGACGTGACAACGCGTTATATCCATTTAGACAAAGAAGAAGTTGTAAATGGTTTAAGAAATTACCTATAAAAATAAAAAAAGAGCGCCAGCCGCGGCAACGGCTAACACCCTCTGAATTCGTTAATTACATACTACCAAAAAAAAGCGTGATAATCAACGCTTATTTACCTGTGCTCTAATTTCACAAAGTATGTTGGGTTTTGCGCTCTCTTAACGGGGAGAGAAGGAAATGAAAGAAAATAGGTTTAAGTCAATTGAAGATCTAAACGCAACTGTACGTGCGCATAGGCACCGCAATGTACTCAGCAGATCAGAACGAGCAGTGCTCAATTTATTATCGCAATACTCTTGCAAGACTATCGGCGAGTCTTTTCTTGCGAAGTCAACTATCGCTGAGTTAATCGGCAAGTCTCGTCGCACTATTATTCGTATATGCAACCGCCTGGAATCGCTTGGAATTATCCGCCAAGATAAACGAATGAGAGAAACGGGCGATCGCAGACAAACGAGCAATTTAATCGTTATATTGCCGATAGAAATTGCCGATGTCACACCGGAATGTCACAGCGAAGAAGCTCCTCAATTAAACTCAAAATCTATTAATAATACTAAAGAACGTACGGCTAAGCCGGCGTGGATTCCACAATCATTCTATAATTTAGTTTCTGCGCATCATAGTGACGTGGAAACAATCGAGGAATATTGGCGAGCAGCTTACGCTACTACATACACATATAACTTTACGGCTGCAACAAAGGTGGAAATAGCAATTGACGCATTCTACGTAATGAAAGGTAAACGCAAGAAATTACGCAATCCGTTAGCATTCTTTGTGGGCGTAATAAAACGCCAGGCTAAAAAGCGCTATGTGACTGAAATGTTTAACGATTACTTCAGTGAAATCATAATTTAGGATTTATCTGTAATAAGCAGATTAAAATAATAATTTAAGGGTTGTGATGGGTGATGAATGAAAACAATCAGGTTGAATTTAGTTCGATTGAAGTAGCGAAAAAGACGAAATTTTTAAATGGGGTAGGAAGATTCTTTGCGTTTTGTATTGGAGGATTTGGAATTTTGACGGGTGTTTTGTTATGTATAACCGTTATTGGAATAATACCTGGATTTATTGTGGTAGTGGGTTCGCTGGGATGTTTAGCTTTAGCTATGGGTAAGCAAAAAGTAAGGTGTCCGCACTGTAAAAAACAAACAATAGTTTTTCAAAACGTTGAAGAATTTCATTGTGTTCGTTGCAAAAACACAACAATAATAACTTGGAAATAAGCTAACCTAATTCTTTCTTTATTCTTTGTAATACCTTAGCTGTTTGTCCGTTGATTTGTGAGCCGCTAAATCTAATAACCTTCCAGCCGTTTTTTCGAAGATATCGATCTTTTTTACGATCGTGAGCTTTTTGGGAAGGGGTTGAATGCCATTGTTTACCGTCACACTCAATTGCTAATCTGTGGGATACAAGTGCAAGATCAATTCGATATGCACCGCAACGGACTTGAGGTGTTACATCATACCCGTTAAATCTTAAAGAATCGTATAATCTTCTCTCTATAGGGCTTTCGCATTTATCTTTTGGTAAAACAATAGGGGGTTTCTCTGGCTTATGCAAAATAAATGCTAAGAAGGAAATCCCCAAGAGTCCGAAAAATATTATATACTCATACAATTGATACACCGTCCCATTAAAATACTAAGAATATATTAAGAAGGCGCAAATATATTACGGAATTTCTTTTCTTTATACATCATATAACCTAATTCATCCCGATCAATCAAACGAACTTTGTTAGCTTTTGCTAAGTTTTCTGCAGCTGGGGTAAAGTAACTATTTGTTATAACCATAGCACCATTAGCCTTATAATAACCCATCGCTGCAACAATTTCTTGAACTGCAGACACTCCGATACTTTTACTGTATCTTTTGGCTTGCACCACATACTTTTTCTGTTTTTTACGTAAAATTAGGTCGGCTCCGTAATCGCCTGATCCCTTAGTGACTTCAGCTCTATAACCTATTTTCTCAAACAATGGGACAAGGAAGTGTTCAAATTCTAAACCTTCCATTTTATCGACATCACTTAAATCATAAGTAGGTTGGAGTACTTTTTTTCTTTTTAGATAGCGATAAATCAAGTACATCATTAATATGAACAGTAGTAAGTTTACGCCATATTCGATTATAAGCTGTCCTTCTTCTGATCTTACAAATGCAACTAGTATAAAGAGCCCTACAATGAGGTTGGCCGGTTGTTTCCACCATGTTTTATTACTCTTCTTTGACCTTCTCTTCTTCATTTAATCACCTATTGTTTGTTTTAAATATAACTTGTCCCAAAATAGGGAATGATATCCTCAAATATTAAAATAATCATCTATTTTAGATACAGTATCTACTGTGAATATCCCGAAATTTATAAAAGTCAAGAGTTTAATATTAAACAATATGCAATTTTGGCAATATACTAAATATTGATTTTTAAGGTGCAAAGTGGTAATTTTAATAGTGTGATAGGTAGATGAAAATCGATCAAACCGCGTATGGAAGTAGGTGGTAATTTGGTCGATTTAGATACTTTGTTTCAAGCGGGTACATTTCTCATTGCTTTATTAACATATCTACAAGAAAAAGGAGAATAAAAAAAGTAATCTCCCAGGGACTGACTCCTAAAAGATTACCGTTGGTACTGATCGATACATATATCAATCACATTAGACCGCCAGCTGCAACTGGCGGTTTTACTGTATAAAAAAAACAACAAACTCTATATAAGTAAACTAACATAAGAATGTCGCACTATGCAACATTTTAATTAATTTATTTTAAACTAAAATTTCTTTGTATACTCATATAAGTCGCGCGATTATGAGGTGTGCAATTAGAAAAACCACCGTCTTCAATATCTTGTGAATGTACACACTATGAATACAAAGCAATGAACACTTCAAATTTAAAAAAGGTTTTTACATGCCGAAATAATCATCGCTCACTTCTGTACCTAACTGCTTCATTGCTCTTTTTACTTTGGATATAGTTGATTGCTTAGGGCGGTAGTTGTCATCGTTACATAATTTAGATATTGTTCCACGGCTTAGCCCCGTTAATTCCTCGAGTTCAATTTGCGATATCTTCTTACGATCAACATACCTTCCGAATTTGCTTCGGTCTTTATTTAATCCAAAAAACGAAAACATTACACCACTGCCTTTATCTTTTTAATAATAGTCTGTACAAAAAGTCATTTTTTTAACCCTATGCAAAAAAGTGACATAACGGACAATCAGCAGTAAATATCCTATACCATTAACAGTTCCTTTCGCTGTTCCTTTTAAAATTCTAGCCTAGAATCTGATCTGGAACGGTTTAAATCCACTAATCGCAACTCTTTCAAACTATTTTATTCTTCCTTTCTTCTGGGACTATATTTCATATATAAGGGGTGGTGATCGCCTATGTTATTCGAGATTCTTTCGTCAGTAGTAGTCGGTGGTCTTGTAGGTTGTTCGTATTTATATCAGCAAGGATTAGGCGGCAATGATTCTCGCAATATATCTCGTATCGCCTCCAACGCTGGACTTGTCGCAAAGGATGGAACCAAAATAAGGATACTTCGCCGTCGAGCGTATAAGGACCACGTAGAATATGTGTTTCAACTCCCGCAGGGCTTATCTGTGAAACAGTTTCGTGAGAAAATTGACCGGTTTCAGGACGGTCTGAACGCGAAGAAAAGAGTGTTGGATATATCCGCGGCAGATATACGCAATATTAACTGGAAAAAAGACTTCGTGTGCCAATTGCAGGAACTCATGACGAAGAAACGAAATTTGCGCAAAGAAATTGAAATTGAATTTGATGGCACATTGAAGTTTCGCGTTTACACGGAGGAATTAACAAGCCGGTTCGATTACGACTTAACTCTTTTAGAATCAACGAAAGGGTGGAAAGTTCCCATCGGTATATCGCGAAAAGGACTCGTTTTCCATGATTTTGAAAAGGAATATAACCTAATCGTCGCAGGATCACCAGGATACGGCAAAACGGTGTTTCTGAAGAATGCGATAACTACCTTTGTTGCGAAACAAACACGAAACGTAAATTTCTTTCTAATCGATTTAAAAGGGGGCTTGGCATTCAACCGGTTTAAAGGGTTGGAGCAAGTGCGAGGACTAGCGAAGAATCCATTAGAAGCGCTAATGATACTTACTGAAGCACAAAAGAAGATGAACGAGCGAATTGAATACTTACTACAAAACGGCTTTGAGGACGTAACGGAATCCGGATTCCCTGAACGTTACTTCGTAGTTATCGATGAAGCTGCCGACATTGTTCACGTAAGGGAATGCCAAGAGATCATCGAAGATATTGCAAGGCGTGGTCGCGGTGCTGGTTTTCGCCTAGTATATTGCACGCAATACCCATCGAACCAAGCGATAAGTTCACAAGTGCGCCAAACAGTAAATGCACAGTTATGTTTCCGATTAAGAACCGAAGCAGCAAGTCGAGCAGTTTTAGATGAAGGCGGTGCCGAACTGTTACCACGAATACAAGGGCGTGCTATCTATTGGTCGGACGAAAGGAAAACCGTACAAACGCCGTACATTTCAAACGAATTTATCAACGATACGATACATCCGAATATCACTTTCAAAGCACGTAAGGAGGATAACAATGCAGAAAAGCAGTACGAAGCAAATTCGTCAGGAAAATATACTCTTGAGCTTGAAGAAACTCCACTATCTTAGTCGCAGTCAGTTACAACGGATACATCGGCTTGGGGGCGTTAGAAACGCGAATAAAGTTTTAAGCGAAATGGCGGAATACCTTCATACAACCCGCCTGCAGGAAAACGTATATTACCTAAATGCGACCGGAAGAGACCGCGTAGGATCCACGAAGGTTCTGAAGAAAACCAATCAAATCGAACATTATTTAATGCGAAACGAACTGTACATCTTAAACGGGTGCCCTTCAAGTTGGAAACAAGAAATCAAATTAACGATAAAGGGTCAAATAACTATCGTAGCAGATGCTTTGTTTATTCGCGAAAAAACGTATAACATATGCGAAGTGGATAACACGCAGAAAATGAGCGTTAATCGAGAAAAGGCCAAAAAATACCGCCGATTAGTCGAAATAGCTAATTTCGAAAAGCAGCCGAAGTTTATCTGGATAACAACCACCGAGTATCGCCGCAAGCAATTACTGGCTTTGTTTGAAGGTATGCAAATCGAAGTGTTTTTAACGGATGAACTTAAATAGGGAGGCGTTTTGAAATGGCGAAGAGAATACAACGAGTAGGTACAATTAGCGAATTTATGAACGGAGACTATAGAAAGAAAAAGGAAATCGATTTGAAGCCGGTGATAAAGGTTGGCGTTATGTTAGGTGTGACGGCTCTTTCGCTTACATTTGGGGATGTTTCCTTTGCGGCTGCTGGTGCGGTTAGTGGTGTGGTTACGGATAAAGTAGTCAGTGCCTTTTCGCCGCTAATCGAATTAGTGCAGGCGCTAAGTTATCCGATAGGCCTTGTAATGATGCTTGGTGGTGGGTTATTCATAATGATCGGAAACAGCGAGAAGGGTTTTGGTATGATACAGAAGGCTGGACTAGGGTACGTTGTAGTTCAGTTATTGCCCACCATACTAGATTTGTTAGTCGAGATTACAAAAGCTTTATAAACAAAAAAGACCTCCGATTAATTAATTTTCGGAGGTTTCTTCGTTTTTATCAGGCACTATTTCGAGAAGATTTTCGATTTTGCAATTTAAAACCAGACACAATTTTTCCAAAGTATCGAAGGTAATCCCTTTCGTATCCTCGTTATATAGCTTTGCTAATCCATTACGATGTAATCCAGTTAACTTAGATACATCTGCAATGTTCAAACGTTGCTCACCCATAATCTTTGATAAATGCACTTTAATCATCCGAACTCCTCCTTGATATTCAAATTATATATCGCGGTGTTAAAAATATCAATATAAGTGTTGACAATGCACATCGTAGTGTTTATTATAAAGGTAAGAAACGCACACCATAGTGTTTAAAACAACTACTATAGTATAAAGGGGGTATGGGTATGTTATTGTATAACGAAAACCATTGGATATGGAAAGTAATCTTTTGGATAGTACCTACTAGTGTATTTACATTAATTTTAACGGGAGTGATAAGCGGATGAGAGAAATAAATGCGTTATTCATCGACTCAGGAGATTCTTGGTTTGAGGGGGATGAATCTAAAGTAAAGATAATGGCACCAAACGCTGTGCTTTCTTGGAAAGATGACGGAATGTGGGCCTTTAGGGTATTGGACGAAGAAATTAGCGACAGACAAGATGAATTAGTAATTGACCTAGCTAAATGTGCAAGTGTTTTCGTGGGGTTAGAGAGCACGGAAAATGGTGAAATAACAGCAGAGTTTCTTGCAACTGCAAGTTTCATTGAAGTAATACAGAAATTGGCAAACAAAAAACCCGGCGACGCGGGAACGTCGACGAGCAATGAAAAAAACAATGCATAGAAATTATAGCAAATATTGGTACGCAAAGTAAAGATTGACTAAGTAAAGAACTGGCGACCTTTTAAGAATATAAAGGGATAGGGGAGAAAATTAAAATGATTAAAGTAAATGTTGATTTCAAGTATGAAGGAACTATTTATCCATCAGACAGGCAAGAAGCAATTTTGTTCCCTAATGGCAAAGTATTTTCATTCGTAGACGGTGAATTTGAGGTATATAACGCAGTAATGACAGACGAACCAGGCGTTATGTTAGTCGATTTAGACGACGATGATTGTAGCGAAAACTTACTTGAAAGTCCTTCGTTATTAATGGACATGTTCGCAACCGTGTAAGAATTAAAATAAAACGTCTGGCTGGCGAGAACAATTAACCGTTACGGCAATACCGGTTAATTAAATCGCTCGAGGATCGGCGGCAACCGATTTTTAGGCACTTCGAGCTTATCAAATGAATAAGGGTGATGGCGATTGGAAAATTACTACGAAAAATTAGTGGGACTTTATGAAGAAACGAAGGCTGCATACGATAAGTTGAACGGATTACAGAGCGCTTTAGACCGCCAAGTATCACGTATATATCATGACATAGAAAAGAGCGAATTTGACCTCGAAAAGGGTAATGAATACGCTTTAAGGTTAAAGGAAACATTGCAAAATCGGCGTGTTGTTAAGGATGAACTGAAAAAATTAGCTCCGGTGTATCGAATGTTAAGAGATAACGTTAGTTGGGTCGAAGAGCAATACACTAAGGTTGTTGCGAAAAGCTACGAATTGAAAGCATCATTGAATGTTACGAAGACAATTAATGGTGTATTATCGGATATTGGTTAGATAGATATTATACCTGTTTAACGTATATACTTTTTCTCGTATATAATTACAGTGCTTTTATTTTTGTTTTTATAATTATATACGAGAATATGACATTAGTTATAGATTGCTTGATATAAGTTTTGTAGTTTATAGATCTCCTTTGAATGTTATAGTACTTAGGCAGTGAGGACAGTCAACAATAGCTGTGTTAGATTCGTCAAAATCTAAGTAATTCAATGGGATATCACCCATACAAGTATCATTTGGACACTCTGCGATAATATCAGGTGAGGAATCAATCCCTAGCTCCTCAGTTTCTTGAGTTCCTCCAACTTCAAACTCAACAAAACATTCACTACACAGAATCGACCAAGTATCACCTTGTTCATTAATTTGCCAATCCTCAACAGTTTGCTCAGCAAAACAATTTGTACAGGTTAATTCCACTCCTCCATAACCTTCTAATTCATCATCAGGTTCTATTGAGTGCGTGTCATAAAGTTCATCTTCAGTAAAAATATCTAAGTCTTGGAGATTAGATGATTCTAATGTTTCTAGATATGAATTTTGCCAATTAATCAACGCGTCCGCTGCCGCCTCGTCTTGCATTAAAAGTCTATATACTTTGTCAGTAAAAGTTAAACCTAAGTCAATATATGTGTCTTTGTATTTCTTAAAGAGAAATTTTCCCTCCTTTATCTCTTTTTTTATAGTTAATTCATTTACAGTTGAATACATAGTATCCCCGGATCCTTGAAATTCTCCTTTTGAAACATTGATGAAAACCTCAGTAGGATAAATTGAGATGGTACATGGTCTATATAAAATTACGGCATTTGTAACAGGGGTTCCATCTTCAATAATTAATTTTACTGTAGCTTCGAAAGTATATAAACACTCATTAGCTAGTTGTATATGGTCTTGGTTAATTTCAGGATTTTGTTTTTTGCTATTATTTTTTCTTATTGTTTCTTGATAAGAAATACCTGTTCCAGGTAAAGATGCGGTAACTCTTGTTTTCCCATCTGCTCCATGACTGACACGCAGTCCCTTTACGCCTCCGCTTATTCCAATTCCATTTTTACCCGCATTTAAACGAATTCCTCCGCCTAAATTTACACTTTTTTTATAACGAAACCCCATATGGTTTTCCTCCAATATTTTTATTTTCCATATATGTAATTATAAGTATTTTAAAGCAGTTAGTCATTTTAAATATTTTTTAAATTTAATTTTTTAATGTCCACTTTTAGTGCTTGATGCATTATATCCGGTATACAGATAAATTATTTGTAGGCAAAAACGTCCACTTTGGAAAGTAGCTGCGTTATATCCAGTATAGGGGTTAAAGTACGCAAAAATGTTGTGCGAAGTAACCCTTAAAATTGTATCTCCTATTATAAGGCACAAATCATACGTAGAATTATTCACTCAATGCGTACGGTATTTCACTTGGAGTGTATATAGTACAGTGAATAAAATTTATTTTAAAATTGTGCGTTTATGATTTGAGCCGGGTATTATGATGTGAACACAAAAAGTCACAAAACAAACACAAAAGTGGAGTGAGGTAAGGTATGAATTCGGAGTTGGTAAGGTTTCTAAGGACATCGAATAATCTTTCGAAAAGTCAGTTTGCGAGGAAATTGAATGTAAGCCATTCGCTTATATCACGAATTGAAGGAGGTGATCGTCGTGTAACGAAAAGACTTGAAATACTAATAATGGCAGAGTTCGATTTAGATGAAGATAGACTAACATTTATTAAAATGCTAATCAATCAAATAAAGAACTAATTATGGAGGGGATAAAATGGAGCAAATTCAAAAGTTATTTAATTACAATGAAAATCCAATACGTACTGTTATAAACGAGGGCAAAATACTATTTGTCGCAAAAGATGTAGCGGATATCTTAGGTTTTAGTGAAACTTCTGCTATGACAAGGAGTTTGGACAACGATGAAAAGACCAATATGAAGATAAAGCAGAGTGGTACGAACTATACAACAAACATTACAGGAATAACAGAAAGCGGATTATATTCTGCCATTCTAAGAAGCCGTAGACCAGAAGCGAAGCAGTTTAGGCGATGGATAACAAGCGAAGTACTACCGTCCATTCGAAAACACGGATCTTATATGACTGATGACGTACTTGAGCAAGCAATCGGTGATCCAGATTTTATGATTGGTTTATTAGCAAGTCTGAAAGAAGAAAAGGGAAAAAGAATGGAGTTGGAACAGCGAATCGAAGAAGACAAACCAAAGCTAATAGCTTATCAATATATGGTTGATGCAGACGGTCTTATAAATATCAATGAATTTGCGAAACATTTTGGAATTGGCCCACGAAAGTTATTCGATGTTTTTCGCGAATTGAAACTTATCTATAATCGCAGAGATGGAATTTTGCCAAGTGAAGGAACTTATCGAGACTGCTTCAAATCAATACGAAAAGAAGTTGCTCCAGGTAAAACTAGATCAGTAACGTTAATTGTTTCTAAAAAAATTGATAAACTTGTAGGCAAACTTGTAAAAGAAGGGGTAATTGAACCTGTAGCTTAAAAGCCTGATGCGCCAACATCAAGCTGATAATCAATTTACTGTTCAGGGAATGTGATTATTTTTAACCAATTATAGCATACTCCATTCCCGTTAATTTTTCAATATAAACACTAAGAATGGGGAGATTGTATGGGATCAGGCTCTGACATACACAGCAGAAATAATGTTATAGAGGACGTTTATTTGTCCGACACTCACGGAGTAGAACGGCTCTTAGCATCGATATTTGAAATTACAGAACGTAGCAAATATAAATTTGACCAGTCGGCTACAACGTTAATAACAGATCTCAACCTAGCGTTGGATAGCGATATATTTACAGAATTAGAGAGGAAAACTATTGCTCTAGTTTATTATGCTCAGTTAGAGTACCAAAAAGTAGCGAAATTACTTGAGATAAAAGTGTATGAAGTAATAAACAATTTAGCAGAAAGCCTTGAAAAGGTATCCGCGGTGTTTCTTGGTTACAAAGTTGCAAAATTACCAAAATACAAGCCTAGAGATTATTCGCTAATGGATTGGTTAGAAGCTGTAGGTAAAGGGGAGGCATCAGTTTATGAGATTCCACCACAAGTTAACACAGATATTTTAAATTGGTTAGCGAAACAAGGTGACGATCAAGCGCAAGAAACATTACGACAACGTAAAGAAGGACCTCCGATTGAAGAATATCAAGAGTATAGCGTTGAAAAATATCCGTTTTACACTGAGGAACAATTCCGACGCATGGATCAAAAATTGAGCGTATCTTACCTACCGAAGAAAGAACTTGAAAGACTCGCACTAGGGAGAACCGTGGTTGGTGGCCGTAAGACTTCGTTCCATGAAGACGAGTTTGACTTTGATACAAATAAAGGTAAGTTTGGCCCACGTGTGGTTAATGCGAAAGTATATAAGTAGGAGGAATACGAATGCCTAAATCGCCTGCTGTAAAAGGTATTATCGAACTTGATGCAGAGGAACAGCGCCGTTTCTACGCTGACCTCACGGCTTCCTTTTATTTAATATTCGGCTGCCAGTTTAGCAGAGTAGAAGACTTTAGAATGCTATTTCAGAATCTGCGAAGGGATTTAAATGATTATCGGGCGACACTAGATGCAATCTTATCGGATATTGCTCCGGATTATGGCTTAACATGGCGCGATTTTACATGGATTAGAGAAAACCGGTGGAAAAAGTGTGCGGTTTGCGGTCGTATTTACCTAGATTATTCAAACGGAAAATCAAAAACATGTTATCTCGATGAGTACCTCCGTTTTTCGCTTCAGTCCAGAGAGTTTATTAACAACATAGATTACCGTGGGAAATCAAAATCATTGTGCAGTGCGAAATATACTGCTTGGAAAAAAAGAGGACGCACAGGCCCAATAAATTTTATTATGTTTAGAAAGGGAGAGTTTATCTAAGAACGTACGTTTCATGTGGAATAGCGTTATCTATAAGGGAAGGGGAAAATGAAACCTTTCATCTTGAATTTTGCAACGAAAAAAAGTTGACAATTAGAGTCGTAATGCACAATTTGCAGATTGGTTTCAACCCGTTCCTTAGTAATTGATTTTAAGTATAACGGTATGACTAAAGCGATAACCAAATAGAACCAGCCACGCGGAAATATGCGGACCAGGGTCGGTCATTTACCTTTAGAATTGATCAGTTATATCTGGCTGATAGCAAACTAACTGGTTTATCGCTATAATCTCACGGCCATCGGCTAATCAATAACGAGACATTGCGGTAGGCTGGTTTTTATTTTTAATTTGACGGAGGTTTTTACATGAACAATTACTTTTATTGCTATTCGCCGAAACTTAAAGCGCATTTAATTGACGCAGGCGAACGCTTTATTTGCGTAGGACTACACGAAACTACACATCGCAAGTTTTGGCTGTTTCAGCAATCGGACCGACTTAGCGAATTACTAGCGCAATGGGCTGCTAATAAGCCCGCTTAAAATTAACCGCATCATTTAAATCAACGACAGTATAAATGGAGGATGATACGATGGAGCTATCGAAGGAACAACTCGAATCTATACGCCAGAAAGAGCGCGTGTTACAAGGCGGTTATGCACCGATACCGCACTTTATTTACCGTGAACTATTGCCGGAACTAAAAGCGAAATATGACGGCCAGAAAGCTCGTGATTGCCTTACGTTGTATATGTACGTTCATGCATACGTAAATGGACAAAGCGAGCAACAAGCGTATTTATGGGCGTTTCCTAACGTGATCCAAATCGCTGAAGATACTGGCATTCATAAGGACCGCATCAAAGGACTTTTCGATATACTCGTTAGTGAAGGCGTGATGATTACACGTAAGATTCCGTGGTATGGGCATACGAAGAAGATGTATATGCCGTTGTATGAACGTAAATATGGAGCGTAAATTAGCCCGATTCCTACCAGCGGGATTCATTCGATTCCTACCAGCGGGAATTAATCGATTCCTACAAACGGGAATATAATAAGAACAAATTAACAAGAACAAATTAATAATAATAAAGATTGCGCCATTTACTTACGTAAATAGTCGCTGCCAGTATTTATTACTTATATCTTATTGCAAAGAAAAGAGCGTTAGCGATAAATAAGAATAAAATAAGGCGCGATTCCTACTAATGGGAAATGGGCAATACTTAGGGAAGGAGCACGAAGATATGGTGAAGAAACTTAGCGAACTACAAATATCGGCTATCCAATATTTAGCGCTACCCAAACGCGGTGGTCTTACGTACGAACAGGTTGCAGCAGAACTCGGCATCACAGATAAGACGTTACGAGCTTGGCGTAAGGATGACGCTTTTAACGAAGAGCTTAAACGCCAGATAATGCGCAGTACAATCGACAGGCTACCGGAAGTAATGGAATCCATACCGGATCATATTATTAAGGACGGAAACGCTGCGATGTTTAGGACGTTGTTACAGGCGCATGGCTTACTTACAGATAAGGTCGAAGTTAGTACGCAGGGTAACAACGCAACAGATATAGACGAAATGAAGGCGCGCATTGAGGAATTACGTGCAGGTCGGAAAGAAAATATATAATAGTAGAAACTCGGATTGCCAGTCCGAAATGTTCCGTTTTACCAGCAACGGCGCTCTGGCGCGTGGGTCCTGAAACACTTTGCAACTCATCTTTATAGATGACCGTATTCATAACTTTTAAGTATTGACACCGATTGGTCGACGTAGTAATATCAGGGTTGTAAATTTTGGTTTTATTTTTCACTTATTTTAATAGTTATTTTTCATTAAATACAAAAAGCTATCCATAATAAAGGATAGCTTTTTTACTATTATTTAATTCCAATAACTAAACTATCTCTTGCGGCTTCAACAACATCTGTAGTTATAGTAGTAAGTTTATTAATTTCAAGAATTCTCTCTATCTGTGTAAATAGTCTTTGTATAAGCCTAAAGTTCCCTCCTGTTATCTTTATGATGTTGCTTATGGCTTCATAATCAGAAAAATCTTCAAGTTTTATAGAAAGTCCAAGCTCTTCCCATTTATACTCAAGTATATGATGAGCTTCATCTTTACTTAGTTTGTCAAACTCATGAGCAAAACCAATTCTAGAGTATAGTTGAGGATAACGAGCTAATCGTTTTTCAATTCCTGGCATTCCAATTAATATCATTGCTACGTTGTTTTGATCATAAATATCCCTAAGTTGTTCTAAACTTTGCAGTTTTAATCGGTCAATTTCATCGACAATGATTAAATCTATATCTTTATAGGAATCTGAATAATATTCTTCTTCGCCCGTAGTATGTAGTTTATACATCGCCTTTGACATATTTATTCTAAATCCTAAAGTATTGATATTGTCAGTCATTTTAGTAGATCGGACTGCTGGAGCTGTATAAAAAATTGTGTTGGCCTCAAGAATTGCTCCATCCGTTTTTAAAGGAATTTCATCTGCTTTTTTATAAGCTATTTGCTTCTCTATATTATCCCAATTTGTATAATACCTTGAAGATAAGGTTTTTCCGACACCTGGAACCCCATAACAAATACCTATATATTTATATTTGATACAAGCATCGCAAAATTCTGTAAAACGTTTATATTCTTTTGTTTCAATAAATTTTTGCTCCTTATTCATTTAGATACCTCTTTAGTTTTGACTTCTTTTTATCAGGTCTATCTGGACGAATTGTATATTCTTCTTGTTTGGAATCTCTAACTTCTTCTATAACAGATTTTCTAGGTTCTAGTTGTTTCTTTAAAGTTTTTCTTACTTTATTTCGGGCAGAAACAATTTCTTTAAGATCTACGGTATAATCAGAGATTTCAGGAGAAATGGCAGTACATATGTATTTATCCTGATAAAATACTCTAATTTCTGCAATATCTCTTGGATTGTAACGAATAATCACAGTTTCACCAACGTACGCAGCTAAATTAGTATCTATATATCTCATGCCTTGAAAATGGATACCATCAGAATGCACTTTTCTTGGTTTTGCTACGTTTAATAATAATAAATCCAAAGTTTCTAAGCTTTCTGGCATATTAGGTAGAAATCCTGAACTATTCCAAGAATGTATTGGTTCCTTTTTTGTTGTGCCATGAATCCTATGGTGATACTTATATATAAGGAATGTTGAAAATTTTTCATCAAGTTCTTTAATTGTGAGAAGGGACTGGGTGGTTTGATTACCTAAATAACCAGGTAAATCTTGCAAAAACAATTGATTTACCGTTAGAAAAAACCTTTCAATTTTCCCTCGTCCTCTAGGAACACCTACAGTCGAAAAGACTAAGTTAATTTTCAAATCAATTGCTACCTGTTCTAAATGTTTAGAGGTAAAATCACTTCCGTGATCTGTGTAGAATTTTTCTGGGATGCCACATATTGGCCAATCACGATTTCCTTTCTTCCATATTGCTTGGTGTAAAACTAATGATGTGTTTATTGCAGTGGGGGATTCAAAGGATAAATAGTACCCAGCAATTGCTCGACTATAATCATCTAAGATAATTGTTAACCAAGGCCTTTCTGGTTTTCCTTTTTCATTTAACACGATAATATCTAGTAGAGTGTGATCAGCTTGCCAAATTTCATTGGGGTAGTTTGCTTCACGTCGATATATCAAATCATATTTGTTTTTATATTCTTTATTCCCTTCATAGGCTAACTTCTTAAGACTGGGTGAAAGAGATTTCGAAATGGAATAGACTTGATAATAACTAGGTTGTTTCCAATTTTTCTTTTTACATACTTCACATATTTTTCTATGGATAGAAGAGACCGAATTCCTTCTATGATTGAATATAAGGTTCTTTATCTCTTCCAATACATTATTCTCAACTTTAAAATCTCCTGAATCAGTACGACCTTTACGAATCAGACCCCTTAGTCCAAAATGGTTATACTTGTTAATCCAATTATGAAGTGTTCGTTTGGTAATGCCAGTTTCTTCAGCAATAGCTTTCAGTGGTTTTTCTTGATTAAGATAAGGAGCAATCAACCAATATTTATCCATAGCCTTTTGTCTTTGTTCTTCTGAAAATGATGTTAGTGGGGGAAGTTCACTCATATAAACAACTCCTTCAGAAATGGAAGCAACTAATTACTAGTTGATCTATTCCTATTTTTAATCATTATTGGTTTTATTCATTTTGCGGTAAAGAGTCATTCTGGATACTCCAGCTTTATCTGCTGCCTCAGAAAGTGTTATACCTTGCTCCATTAAATAAAAAGCAAAATTTATTTTTTCATTATCAATAGGCGGCCTCCCTGGTACTTTCCCTCGTTTTCTTGCAGCCAGAATTCCTTCTTTTGTTCGCTCAGAAGTTAAGTCACGCTCAAACTGTGAAATACCTGCGAAAACAGTAAAGAGCATTTTTCCATGGGCTGTTGTAGTATCAAGCCAGGATTCTTTCAAACTTTTTAAATTTGCACCCTTCTTTGCAATTAGTTCAGCAATCTCTATTAAGTCTTTAGTAGAACGAGATAGCCTAGTAAGATCTGTAACTACAACTGTATCCCCAGAACGTAAATATTCTAACAATTGATTTAATTCTGGCCGATTTCGTTTCGCACCTGTTACTTTTTCGAAAAAAATTCTCTCGCATCCAAATTCTACTAATTGTTGTTCCTGACGATCTAAATTCTGATCCATAGTGGAAACTCTCATATAACCAAATTTCATGAAATTCACTTCCTTTTCAGATTAATTGTATCAAAAAAGGTATAAAAATAGTATTGTTACATATTAATTTTGTTACATATTTTTGTTACAACTAGAATGCTATTTTAACTTTAAATTATTTATAAAACTGTTCTTGTAACAAAAATGACCGTTTTTGTTACAAAAAGATGTTTTTTTATAAGGGAAAATATAAATTAGGAAAGACCCTATAAAATGGAAATAGCTCTATATTCTTTTGGTGTGGAAATTTATGTAAGGATAAGTTAAAAGAAATTAGCTTGTTCCTTACTTATGGAATTAGAGTGGAAGTTTAATGGAAGAAGGATTTTAAGTAACAGTGCCGAATCATTTAAGTTACCCTTAGAATGAGGTGGTTAAAATGAAACTAGGACTAAAACGTGATGAGTTAAGATTAGAAACACATACCGTAGAATGGGAAAAAGAGTTTCATAGGGTGAAACAGGATATTCTAAATTCAACCCCTATTCAGGAAAAACAAATTGAACATATAGGAAGCACAGCTATTAAGGATATGGTTGCAAAACCAATATTGGATTTAGTTGTGGGTGTAGATGATATTGAAAATGTTGAAAAAACTATTTTTCAAGGACTAAAGAAAGCTGGATTTTTAAAACTTCAAGTACAACGTCCAAACGAAATCGTACTTGCAAAGTTTACTGATGAATCCTACGAAGAAAAGACCCACTTTATTCATTTAGTTGAATATAATAAAGACCTCTGGAAAAATTTAATCTTCTTTAGGGATTACTTAAATGCCAACCAAACAGCACGTGAACAATACAAAAGGATAAAAATTGAGTTTGTAAAAGAAAAAGATGGTGGAATTGATGAATACACCGACTATAAGGAACAATTCGTAAGTGAAATATACGGAAAAAGAAAATAGTTGTGAAATATCGAGGGCTTTGATCTAATAAGGATTAATACCGCATTTCCGGCATTCTCTAATAAAAGTTGAAGATTTTTAATAAGAATACTAGATAAGGATAACCTTCATATTTGGAGGTTATTTTTAAAAATAAGCGTACAATCGTTAATAGATTGGTAGTTTATATCAAAAAAGGAGAGTATACCTAAAATGGTATTACTCTTCTTTTGTCTTTCTAGTTATTGGCACTTTTTTATTCAGTTTTAGTAATTATTTAACGTTAATTTAATAAAATTCTATCAATCGATAATGTTTTTCTTTACCTTTTTTTAAAAAAAATAACATTTTTATACAAAATTAGTAGATTTATAACTTGTATGGGTATATAATCAAATTGTTATTTGGGAAAATTTAAAAAATTACAAAAAAGGTGGGTATCATTTTGAAGAAATTCATTACAGGTTTAACTATTCCAGTTTTAGCGCTTTCTCTTGGGTTGGGAGCTACCACAAGTTTTGCTAGTGAGTTAGATAGCCCAACCTCAAATAATGTAGTGGAACAATCTCAGCAAATAACTGCTGAAGATATAGCATCCCTAAAAGAATTTTTAACTAGTTATAATGTAGATGAGACAACTCAAGACCAATTGATTACAAAATTAAAGAATGGAGAAGTATGGGATTCTATTAAACAAGGTCAAGAACCAGTTAATACTGTTGAAAAAACAACAGAAGAAAATGGAGTTGAAACAATATCCACTTTTAAAGATGGTTCTATTGCAGTAACAACATTAGAACCAACTATTGTAGAATTTACAGAAAAGGCTCCAACTACTGGTGGTTTTTCAACATTTGCAGTTAGTCCAGGAACTGTTACAAGTGGAAGTGGTTATAAAAATTTCAAAAAAGCTAAAGCATATGTATATACTGGAATAGCTAATGCACATTTTTATGCTGATTTCACCATTGTGCAAGGTGGTAATGACTATATTTCACGAGTATATGACTATAAAATTGTAGGAATAGGCGGTACAGCTTCTTACGACAACCTTAAGATTACAAGAAAAACAGAAAATCTAAACGGAAAAGCATCTGCTAAACTTGATTTCACATGGGTTGCCTTTAACGGCGCAACAAGCAGCACTTGTTGGATTAAACTTTTTGTTGGAAAAGATTCATATAGTACTGACTATAGTTACTAATAAATAAAAAAAAATCTCTTTATTTTTAAAGAGATTTTTTTAATTCATTCAATGTCTTTTAACATTTTTTCAATATTATCTATTTTTTGATGAATTTCGTCTAATTGTTTCTGGTTACTTTCAATGTGTTGCTTTTCTAACCTTAATCTTTCATCAGCTCTTTTTTCATATTTTTTAACAGTTTTTACAATGAAAAAAAGAACAATTAGAATTAAAATAATTGGAAGAAAAATTTGCATTAATGAAAATAGACCTAAATAAGTAGTTACATTCGTCAAGTTAAAAATCTCCTTTTAAATTATCTTTCAATTCTTGTTGAAATAGTTTATAAATTACATTTTTATCTAACTGAATTTGAAAAGAACTTAATTCATAAAACTTTAACGCCTTACCTGATGTTGAAATTTCTAAATTACTTTTAACTAAATTAACCTCCTCTAATTTTTGCAAATGTAAGTAAAGTAAAGGCCTGCTAATTTCTAAATTACGAGCTAGTTCACTCACATATTGTCTTCCTGTTGCTAAAATTGCAATAATTTTTAATCTGTGTGGATTGGCCATGGCTTCAAGAGACTTCAATAATATTTCTTTAGAATATTCTTCTTTCATATGTAAGTATTTTATTACACGTGTAACACATGTGTCAATATTTTTAGAAAAATTAATTAAATTTCAAATATCCTAAAAATATATAAAAGGTGATCATCGAGGTTTAGTTAAAGAGTTTTGTCCGTTGAGACTTACTTTTTGAATATCAAGAAAAGAAAACAAAAAACTCTTATGGGAGAAACAGGGCAGGATAGTTTAAGTTCATTATTTCACAAAGTTATCCATGATTGATAGTTAAAAGAACCATATAAGATAACTCGTTCTTTTACTCCTTCTCTGGATACTTACATTTAAAATTCCTATAGAATTTCCAGAGATTGAGTAGGTTAGGTTCATTAATTCCTATAAGGGGCCAATAAAAAAACCGTCAAAGACGGCATTATTTTATTCGAATAATTATATCCTCATATTTAATAAGGATTATCGCTTTAGTTCTTGGATTTTGGACTTCTAACAAGCCGTTTTCATAGTCAAAAAAAACAAAGTGGATTCTGCTCCTATATATAACTTTCTGACCGAATACAATATGGCATCATCCTAAATGGTATTCAAAAAAATAATATTTGATTTATACAGAAAGTGAAGTATGGCTGTATGTAATATTATTTTGGAGTAATTCAAGGATAACATAATCCCGATTATTAAGATATGAATATTAAGTAGGAATAAGCTTACTGATTAGGCCAGTATGTATGATAAATTTAAGCATCTTTAAATAAAAAAGTCGGAATCATTTCATGTATGAAATTACACCAGACTTAGATTAGTTTATGGGAGACTAATTTTAACTTCATTAATTCTTTTATACTAAACCTTAACTCTATATACCAAATATTATGGATTGATATTGATATACTTTATTGCTTTATGCAAACTTGAAAATGTAGTTAGATCCTGCGTTTTAATCCCTAATTGCATCATCGTTTGGGCGATTTCTGGACGTATTCCCGAAAGTATTGTTTTTACACCTACTAAATTTAATGCATCTATTACTCTAAATAGATGATTTGCTACCATTGTATCAATTATAGGAACCCCTGATAAATCAATAAAAACATGAGATAACCCTAACTTAGAAACAGATTCTAAAGCCTTCTCCATAAGTTCCTGAGCCCTTTGGGTATCAATATCTCCTATTAATGGTAGAACTCCTATATTTTCTGTAATTTGAATGACCGGTATAGATAACTCCATTGCTGTTATTTCAGCTGCCTTTATTCGTGAAAGATAACTTTCAGAATAGGATAAACTTAGTAAATGTACAGCTCGATCAACAACCGAATCAAAATTAGAAATTAATTTGTAGAACTCAGAAAGAGACATATGATTTTGGATAGCTTCATTTTTTATAATTTCTCCAATTTCATTACGATAGAATCTAACTTCCTCTACACCTACATCTAGTGGTAAATTTAATTTTATTAACAATTTTACGCCTTCATTACCCCAATGTGTTAAATGTTGATAGGTCATTTCTAAATCATCTGAGATAGATTTTGCAAAAATATCAATTAGGTTTTCTCTCCACTTTTTGAGTTCCTTATCAACTTCCATTGAATAATGATTCAAATCTGTGGTGTATCGTTGTACTGCTAAACTGGATTTTTTGTCTATTATTTCTGTAGTTATTTTTTGTACAACAATATTTGTTGAAATACTCATTAGAAAACCACCTTTACTAGTTCATATATAATAATTATATCTCAAAAACCTTATAATCAGAATTCCAACGAATAATTATAGATAGCCTCATCCCGTTCAAACTCTCAACTTCCTAATGAGAGATTTAAAAACTACCATTAACGGGACAGTTTAGTGAAAGAAGGATTTTGCAAAAGTAATAAATTGGAAAAACCCTTAACTAAAGGTTAAATTAGGTAGTTAAGGGTTTTTTGTTTTAATTACTAATTACTCTTCTTGGTGGCTATGTCCGTCACTTTTCCTGATTTTCTCAATATATTAAGTTCATTTATCTTTGCGATTTTTTCTATCTCTTTTAAGAGTGAAGATCTTAGCCATAGAGTGTTTAAAATGGATACTATTGCACCAATAACGGTAATCAATATAATTTCTGTTAGCCTTTGTCTTCTAAACATAGATGGTTAACTCCTAGGTTTTTTAATTATGCTTTGTTAAATAGAATGAATATATACGTAACAATTGTAATTTGATGATTTTAAGATTATAAAAGGGCAGCATGCCTGCAAATGATAACTAGCTTATGGAAGAAACGTGGCAGTTTAGTTGAATAAGCTTGGATAAAAATCAATTATTTCAAGATGAAAGAATCTTAGTTAATTAAATCAAATTAAGGCTTAGTGCTTTTTTTATTTAATTCTCTTTAAGTTTTAGAACTACAGGGAGTTTATTGCAAGTTCATTATATAATAGAACTAAAAACTAACTGTGAGCAGGTGTTTTGATGGTGAACGAGATAGAACTGCTGAATATAATTAATGATATGAATGGAGCTAACACTATTTATAATGAAATGGATGGAACTTATTCTAGTAAAGGATCTCCATCTTGGAATGCATACCAAAAAGCAAGGTCGTTGACAGATACTTCTTATATATCCTTTCTAAGTGACCTGCTAGAAAAAAGTAAAAAAGAATCCATTAAAAGGAATATCTATTTTATGCTAGGGAAAATTGGAGAGAATACAGGTGATAAGCGAGTTGTCGAGATTCTTTTACAAAGGATTGGATTAGAAACAAATAAATATACACTCGATACGATACTAGAAAGAATAGAAGAACAAGAAGTTATACCAGACTGTTATCCAATCATTAAATGTGTATCTGATGTAAGAGGGTCAGTCAGACATTCGGCTATTAACGCATTGGGAAGATGTAAAAATTCAGACGCAGAAGATGCATTAATAAAAGTCATAAGGAATTCAAAAGATGAGTATGACCTTTGTTATGCCATTGGTTCTCTAAGTATGATGGGTGCTACTAAAGCTATTCCAGACATTCTTCCTTTATTTAAAAATGAAAAAGGGGAAGTAAGACGTGCTGCTCTTTGTGCTATTGATAAATTGGGTGGTTCCGCATTCCTTCCCCTTTACATAGAGGCCTTAGGCGATCGTTCATTTTCTGTAAAATATTATGCTCTATTAGCTATTAAAGATCATGGGGATGAAACAGCTATCGATGTTGTATATAAACGAGTAAGAACGATTTTAAGTAAAAAGCGGAAGATTAATAGTGACGAGTTAGTAGCAGCCTTTGAATTTCTGAATCAGTTCAAAAATCAGGATGAGAAAATCGAAAAACTATTGGAATGGATAGTATCAAAAAAGTGGGATTTCCTTTCAGATAGAGAAAAAGAAGGATTCAACAGTTGTTTTTCAACTAATGATCTATCTTATAGGTGAAAGAATTTCCTATCAAAGGTGTTAGAAAAATTATATTGGATTTGGATTTTTTGATTGCAATTTAACTTCCATAATTAAACTACCCGTGGCTTTCCTTAGCTAACTAGGAAGGTCCTTTTCATATGTAACAATGAGGGCAGTTTTGATCAAGAAGGTTTTTTTAATGATCGAACGAATATTTAAGTTATTACCTTTGAAAGAAGTGATTTTATATGAAATTTCAAGAAACGGATTTCACTGAAGAACTAAGAGGTCAGATTAAAAATACTGAATGTACATTAAAAGACTATATCGATAGTGTGTTAAGTGAATATAAATCTGTTTTTGCCTCGAAATCTTTAGAGTTTGACGCTGGATTCGATAAAGAGGGCAACGACCCCTTTATACCTGGATACAGGTCCACAATTTCAATAGGAATTGCTGAAAAAAATGAGGAACTAATAGGTTTACATACCATTAGAATTTGGGAATGCGAACGTTTTTTTTGGGGAATGCCAGTTTCAAAAAAAATTCCTGGTAGCAAGGTTATTGGTGAACTGCTTGACGAGTCTTTTGAAGAGATTAAGGAAGAATTGAATGAATATATTAATGAATTTTTTGCTGATGGAATAGGTTCTCCTTAAGGAATTTTAGGTGTTGTTCCAGCTTATTTACGGATTTTGCACAATTTACAACCCATTTTAAACAATTAAAATGATTCATGAGTAATAAATAAAGAGAATTCTTTTTGAGTCACAACCTCAATATTAATCCAGGAAGGATTAATACTTTTTACTTGCTCTGGTGCTAACAGGGCAGTTTAGCGAAATAAGATAGTATATAAAATGAGAGCTACAGAACAAGAATTATACTATAATGTTAAGTAGTAAGTTAACAAACATTGTGAAGAACAAACTGAGAATTATAAACTTAAAACTAATATATAGGAAAAACGATTCTTTTACATTGAAGAATCGTTTTTTAGTGTGTAAAAAAAATTTAAAAAAACTTGTATACATTTCTGCTCTTTCTACGTTATATAGGACGAAAGGAGGAAAGTAGTTGAAGAGTCGGTTTACTAATGACCAAATGCTAAAAGTAATGAATGATATATATTTTTATTTGAAAAAACAAGGTGCTGATTCAGAAACAGCAAAAGATATTGTACAAGATGCAATTTATAAATCAATGATACATATTGAATCAATAGCTACTGATAAATATAGAGCTTTTGTTTTTAAAGTAGCAATAAATTTATATCTTGATTACTGCCGTAAAAGTAAAAAGTTTACATATCAAGCGTTGGATGAAAACCTAGTATCAAGTACTAAGTTAACAGAGGATTTATTAATTTCAAAAGACGACAAAAATCAAATAAGAGAGATATTAGAAGAGCTACCAATTAAATTTAAACAGTTGTTACTTCTAAAATATGATATGCAATGGTCGTATCAACAAATAGCAGAATATCTGGGAATGAAGCCAGATGGTGTTAAAACAAATTTAGCCCGTGCAAGAGCGAAATTTAAAGAGCTTTATAGGAGGAAAGAGAATGAAAAAACCAAATGACGAAGAATTGAATAATATATTTGATGATATATCACTTGATAGAACTATAAAGAAAGCGAAACGGAATACTCTTCTCAGGTCAATTATTGTATCAGCTATCATGTTTATTTTAATTTCAGTTTGTGTTGTTAAAGCTAATTCGTTTTGGATAAACAAAATTGGGGATGAAACAGCAGCTCAATTAATTAAGGAAGATGCAATTATGAAAGCGCCTAATACCATTGTGAGAACAGAAACGGTTGAAACTGGATTTATGAAGGGAACTGTTAAGCGAGAAGTTTTTAAAGTTGTAGAAGATAAAATAATCCCATGGGAGACACAAGAAGCACATTTTGGGTTAAAGGGTTTTGAAACAATGACATCTTCATCCTACAGCACAATTATTAATGATACTACTAAAATTAATATACCTAGTGGAGAAAAGTCCATGGGGTTCTACGTACCTCAGTTTACTTATAAGTCTTATTCAGATGACTTGTCAAAACTTAAGGAATATCCTAATGATAAATATATTGAATTAGGGATTTCATTTGATAAAAGCTATACGATGAATGAAGTTAAAAATATGTTACCTGATGAGATTAACCCTACATGGTATTGGGTTAATGATTATTCAAATGAAGCTGACGAACGAGATTATCCAGAGGGCGATAAATTTATGTATGGAATTTATGAACCATCTTCAGAGGTAGGTAAATCAATGAGTTCATCAAAAATAAATAGCGAGGCAGATTTCCTAAACCGTTTAAAGAAGATTAATAAAGCCGATTATGATCTATTAAAATTACAACAAAAAGATGGATTGATTATTGGAGTTGTTGTAACTGGAACAAAGGAAGCTTTACTTAAATTAGAGAATCAATCTTATGTGAAGGCAACTAGCATTGGGGCAGTTGTTGATAAATACTAATTAATGTGTTTAATCCAATAATAGTTGTGGGAGTAATGTAATTATGAAAATAATGACATGTAATGAAAGAGCAATTGATTTCGAAGATGTTATTAAACTATATAAGAATTCGGGTTTGTTGGAAGAGAACGTGTTTCAAGATAAAGAGGATAAATTAAATAAAGTACTGACCGTCGGTGCTTGGCAGGATGAATCTTTGATTGGCTTAGCAAGAGGAGTATCAGATGGGAACTTCAGAGCATATATAGAAGATATGGTTATTGATAGTTTGTATTTCAAGGAAGGAGTAGGAATTAAATTAGTTTCTAAATTATTAAAAGAACTTTCATGTAACGATTTTATAATACAAAGGAGATTTTTTACTTTTCTATAAAAAAAGATATTCATGGTACTAATAAATGAGAGTATGACTAAAGATGTGAAAAACAGGTCATTAATGCAATAGGAATTAATGACCTTGTTTCTATGTTTCTTTTGTGAGTAAATAGACAATCTAACAGTCCTTAGAAAAAACGACTTTGTGAAGAGTTACACTTAAATAATATGGGGCTTTTTCTTAAATATAAGGGTAGCCCTTTGTTATGTCACAATCGGGGCAGTATAGTGAAATAGTAGAAATTTATAGGAACTAAACTGTAAGTAATACGTATATGTAAAATAATGTGATTTTTTTTCGGAGGTCATAGTTGCCTTTTTTTATCTAATGTAGGAAATTATAGTAAAGGAGTTGATAATATTTATGGAACTTTTAATTAAAGGTCTTTATGGCATTGGGGAAGCTATTGCAGTTTTTGCTATGTCAGCTTGGAATAAGATCTACAAAGTTGAAAATAATTAATTTATCATATGAAATAGCTAATAAACAAAACACTCTCTAGATGGAGAGTGTTTTGTTTATAAATAAATGAATAGCTCTATTCTTGTGTCACAAACGAGGCAGATTAGTGGTGCGAAATGTTCCTAGTTAAATGGAGGATGGTTACATTACTCCGGTAAAGGTTAGGCAGTTCCTTTCGGAACTGAAGGGTTATATCGAAGAATCAAATGATGAGGTAACGCTCGGAAGGGTTCTCTCTTAGTCGAATAGCACTTGATTTAGTAAGAATGATAGTGTTATAAGCTCGGTGAAAAGGCGTGAGAAATTACCGTATCAGTTCGGCTGACGAAAGCCTACTCGATGGAGTGGTGTAATTCATGGTGCTTGAGTTGAATGAATATGGTGAGAATGCGAATAAACCTAAAATAAATGGTTAAGCTGACAAACTTCTGAATGTACGGGTCTATACCTGCTATACATAGAAATGTGTATATCACCAAATTGTGAGGTTAGCTGTGGGTGAGTAAGACTCGCTAATATGAAAATCCATGATACGTTACAGGCGTATGAACGCTAACAGGCTTACAGGAAGCACCTAAGTTCATTCTATAATAGATATAATTCAACGTTGTAAGCTGATAACGTGGAGGACTTACTTCTATTGAAACGTTGATAAGGAAAACAATAATGAAACTAGTTACTGTATAACTTATCTTCATATCAGTGAAAGTGGTGGCACAGTACCTATGAAGTGTCTAATTCACACGGAGGGATAGCCACTAGACTAATAAAGATTTATTCAACCAAGTAAGGCAGTTCTTTATCGATTAATAAGGTTCTCGTGAGACTAAAAGAGGTTTA
>NZ_RZTZ01000050.1 GCF_004005475.1 Niallia taxi
AAATAATCTCGTGGTATACTAAAAATGCACATGCCAAATAACCTTCCGCTATATTTTAATTGGAAGGTTTTGTTGTATTTAGTTAGATATAGTTATTAATCTATATCTTGGAAAGTTGTTCGTTTTTTTAATAAGGCAAAGATCCAGTGTAAGAGCTTGTTTACACATGCAATAACGGCTACTCTAAAGGGTTTTCCTTCTTCTCGTTTCTTATCATAAAACTCTCTTAGTTTTCGATTGCGTGGAATAATCTCGTCGGTTGTCTTCTTTTTACGACTATCCCTTATACCACTTTGAACAGCCATATATAAGGCGTGGCGTAGTCTACATGAGCCACGTTTCGTTATTCGATTCACCGATGCGGTAAACCTCCCAGATGAGTACACACTAGGATCTATCCCAGCGAATGCAACAAGCTTCTTGGCATCATTAAATCGATCTATTTCTCCAATTTCGGATATAATCGTGGCAGCGATTTTTTCTCCGATTCCAGGGATAGATTGAAGAATACAATACTCTTCAATTTCTTTAGCGAGAGCATTTATTTCATCTGCAATCCTGGATAGATGCTCTTGGTATTGAAGAACTATCTTAATTAAAATTTCTAGATTGAAAATATGACTCTCATAGAGATTGTTTTGAAATGGATTACGTAGGGCAGCCTCTATTAACATTTGTGTCTTTTCCTCTGCCCAGGACACCGAACGATTCTTACATAATGAAGCTATTTTATCAGTTAATTCTTTTTCACTGACACTTAATACCGCCTTAGAAGTAGGGAATTCTAGTAAAGTAAGCAAAGATACTTTTGAGTATAAACTTCCGAAAACTCCTCGATACTCAGGGAATACTTGATCAATTAAGGAATGTAACTGTATCTTTGTTTTCGCTGAAATTTCTGCAATACTCTCTTGTTGCCTTGTTAGATTTCGAAGGTTTAAGAGTTGAATTCCTCGCTTCTTGTAAGGCTGTAGTTCTTCCTTATAATACAGTTCACAAAGATGATAAGCATCGATTGCATCTGTTTTAACTTTGCGTAGGCTTGAACTCTTGGCTCGATGTGAAATAAGAGGATTGACGAGAATATATACATATTTTTGTTCCTCTAAAAACTGAATAACTGGGGTGTGATAATGCCCAGTTGACTCTAATACAACCGAAGGTTGAGTACCCAAAGCTGCTTTTTCAACATCTTGAAGAAAATCTAATAACCTACCTAAACCCTCTAGATTATGTGTAATACTAAAACTCTTTCGATATGGTTTACCTTTATCTAAAAATGCTTGAACATGGCTTTCTCCTTTTGAAACATCCAGACCAATCACTGGATTCATACTAATTTCTCCTCCTTAAAAAGCATATTAGTCGGTAACCCCTAAACTCCTTGTAATATCATAGGTTCGCTTGTTAAACGGGATCATTGTCCCAACCAGCCTGAAACATGTTTATACAAGTAGGGGGTGAACAGTTTAGCTGACGGGATTTATTCCCACGGGGGCGCCGTTCTACCCCGACTACCGTAATCATAAAACTAAAAAAAAAA
>NZ_RZTZ01000051.1 GCF_004005475.1 Niallia taxi
TAAAATGTACCCTATAGAGTAGACACTTAAAAAAAGTCTACCTATAGGGTATTTTTTTGTATAATTATGTAACACAACTAGAGAAACATGGAGACGGAGAAAATAATGAGTAAAAAGATTTTCACAGAGAAAGAGATCAAGCAGCTATCCACTAATAAATACGTTAAATCTGTAAGTACAAAAGGAATCACTTATACAGATGAATTTAAACATATTTTTATTACTGAGAAAGAGAAGGGAAATTTAACAAGAAATATATTTGAACAATGTGGCTTTGACGTTGAGGTTTTGGGGATGGATAGAGTTTATTCAGCGAGTAAAAGATGGAAAAAAGCATACAAAATGAACGGGATAATCGGTTTACGTGACACAAGGGCAGAAAACTCGGGGCGCCCAATAGAAAGAGATCGGACCATGGAAGAGAAAAATGCTTGCTTAGAAGCACAAATTAACTTACTAAAGGCTGAAAACGAACTATTAAAAAAGATTCGTTTGGCAGAAAGGGGGATGAGGAATTAGAACTCCCCCCTAGCCAAAGGTATATTCTTATTCGCTCAGTGATTGAAAAATATAAATTAAATCATATGGTGAAGTACTTATGTCAAATAGCTGGCGTCTCAAGAAGTGGCTATTATCAGTACTTCTCAGCTAAGACACAAGAACAAAGAAAGCGCAAAAATGAAAAGGATGAAATTGTAAAGGAGATTGTCTTAAAAGCTTTTAATTTCAAAGGGCGAAAGAAAGGGGCACGTCAAATTAAAATGACTTTGGCGGGTCAATTTGATGTTGTCTACAATTTGAAACGTATTCGACGCATTATGAAGAAGTACGGCATTATTTGCCCCTTTAGAAAGGCAAATCCTTATAGACGAATGATGAAAGCTACAAAAGAACATCGCGTTGTACCAAACCTTTTAAATAGACAATTTAAGCAAGGAATTCCAAGGAAAGTGCTTCTGACTGATATCACATATCTTCATTTCGGCAAAGGGCTAAGAGCCTATTTATCAGTCATTAAGGACGGTTCAACTGGTGAAATTTTAGCCTATCATGTATCGGATAGAATGACCTTGGAATTAGCTACAGATACTCTCAAGAAGTTAAAGAAGAACAAAAACTTTAAGAAAGCAAAAGATGCCTTAATTCACTCGGATCAAGGTGTTCATTATACAAGTCCTATCTTTCAAAAAGCAGTAAAGAAATTAGGGTTACGTCAATCTATGTCAAGACGAGGAAACTGTTGGGATAACGCCCCTCAAGAATCATTCTTTGGCCATTTTAAAGATGAAGCCTCTATTAAAGCATGTACAAGTCTAGATGAATTAAGAAAAGAAATTAAACAATATATGATTTATTACAATTACTATAGATATCAGTGGAACTTAAAAAAGATGACCCCTGTTCAATACAGAGATCATCTTCTTAAAACTGCCTAGGCTTTTTTTAAATGTCCTTTACAAAGGGTACACTTTA
>NZ_RZTZ01000052.1 GCF_004005475.1 Niallia taxi
TGAAGTGACCCCAAAAAGTTGGACAGTATTTTTGTTAAGCTGCTGTCTGGGTAAGAGTCCGATACTGGATCGGGCTCTTACCTTTTAATTTGGTTTTGATTCTAATGTTATTGTAGTAATGAATATATTTTTTTAGTTCATGTTTGAAGTGATCTATGTCCTTAAATTCATTCCGATAGAGAAATTCAGATTTCATAATACCAAAAAAGTTCTCTATAACTGCATTGTCATAACAGTTCCCCTTTCGGGACATACTTTGTGTTATACCTTGTTTCTTTAAGGATTGGCGGTATTTTTTCATCTGGTAATGCCAGCCCTGATCGGAGTGAATAATGAGGTTATCATCATCAGTCAAGCGTTTAAAGGACTTGTCTAACATTTCTGCAACAAGGGAGTAAGTTGGCCTAGTACCAATTGTGTACGTAACAATCTCACTATTGAATAGATCAAGTACAGGAGATAAGTAGAGTTTCTCCCCAAACAACTTAAATTCTGTAATGTCAGTAACCCACTTTTGGTTTGGTTTTTCTGCGTTAAAGTTACGCTCCAATATATTCGGAGCTATTTTACCCACATTTCCCTTATAAGAGCGATATTTCTTCATACGAACCATACACTTCAAGCCTAATACCTTCATTAACCGCTGCACTTTTTTATGATTCACTTTATATCCTCGATTATTTAACTCTTCTTGGATACGCCGATATCCGTAAAGCCCATTATGTTCCTCATAAATAGACTGAATTAATGTTTTTAATTCAGCATTTTTATCAGGAAGGTTGAAGGTGTTTACCCAGTAATAGTACGTACTGCGAGGGATTTTTGCCAGTTTTATAAGTTTCTTCACCGAGAAAATATTCCTTAGTTCATAGACTACTTTCGCTTTGTCCTTTTTGGTAATTTTTCCTTGTTTTGAACTAAGGCTCTCAACTTTTTTAAATAGGCATTCTCCATACGCAAAAACTCTAGCTCCTTCTGCATTTCCTCAACCGAGCCTTCTGTATCCTTATCAAGTATATTCTTATCCACATTCTTCTTTTTATGGGATGTCATACAAGGAATCCCCTTTTCTTTTGGTTTAAGGGCATCGAATCCACCATTGTCCCACTTTTTCTTCCACTTTCGTACCATAGAGCAGTCAGGAATATGAAAGATTGCCGATGCCTCTCGAATAGAAAACTGTTTCTCTTCAATAAACTGGATTACTTTTAGTTTAAAAGCCAATGGATAATTTGTATAGGGAAAACAAAAGGCTGACTCTCCATGATATTCATATAATTTCACCCAATAACGTAAGGCAGATTCGTCAATCCCAACTTCATTCGCTAATTCCCTGTAGCCAATCCTCTCGTTTAAATAACGCTGAATAACCAAGTGTTTTTCTGATTCATTAAATTTACCCACCCAGGCACCTCCTATTGTTGAACTTAGGTGTCCAACAATGGGGGTGCACTGCA
>NZ_RZTZ01000053.1 GCF_004005475.1 Niallia taxi
TGGTCTTACCCCTGTCAAGTAGACAGCCATAAAAAAGACTATGCAGCCAGTGTGACTCGGTATTCAACCGGAGCACACTGGTTGAGTCGTTTTTGGAATCTTTTATAGTTATATTCGTACATATAATCTTCTATTGCTTGTTCAAGTTCATGTTCTGTTTTACAATTAATTTGATACAACTTCTCCGTCTTGAAATGTGAGAAGAACGACTCGATACAGGCATTATCTAGGCAGTTTCCTTTGCGAGAGTGGCTGCCTAGAATACCCTTTTCACTTAGTCGTTTACTGTATTGCCTAGACGTGTACTGGAATCCTTGATCCGAATGTAGGATTGTTCCATGCACGTTTCTTTTGTTTGTAACCTGTTCAACTGTATCTAATACCAGTTTTATATCATTCCTATTTGAGAGTTTCCATGCAACTATTTCATTGTTATATAAATCCTGCACTACCGAAAGGTAATAAAAGCGATTCTGAAACGGAATGTATGTAATATCAGTCACTAATACTTCATTGAACTTCCTATCCTTAAATTGACGATTTACCATATTAGGATAGACATTTGATGCTTCTTTACCAAAGAAACGACGTTTCTTTCTTATAATTGATTGAATTCCTAAATCTTTCATTAATCTGTAAATACGCTTATGGTTAACGATTAGCCCTTCATCTTTTAATGCAGTCGTTAAGCGAGGATAACCATACTGATTGTTTCTTCGATGGACTGCTAGAATATGTCCCTTGATCGAGCTCTCTCTTTCCAATCTCTCTCTTCTCTGTTCTCCAGTACTTTCCCATTTATAATAACCTGCACGGCTAACCTTCGCGATTTCAACTAACCATGTGACTGGATATTCGCTTCTCATCTCATTGATGATTTTAAATCGTTCTGATTTTTTCACTTCACCTCTCCGTGTAGATTTGGATAACGCTTTTTTAAGTATTCAACCTGTGCCTTTAAGTAATCTCTCTCTTCTTCAACACTGTTAAATTTTGTTTTAGGTCTACCGATAAATGGATGAGTAGACGGGTTAGACCCTCGAAGATCATGAAACGATTCACCTTTTCTGTATTTCTTTACCCAATCCTTAAGCTGGGTTGAACTCCTAAGTCCTAATTCCTCAGAAATAGAATTGTAGCTTCCTTCTCCGTTTTCATACATTATTACTGCTTTTAGTTTTGTTTCTGAAGAGTATGATTGAAATGTTTGCCCTTTTTTTGCCATAATAAAATCCCCTCCAAGTAGAGTGTACCATCCACAATTATTCTTGTGGGCTTTTTACACTGTCTACCTAAAGGGGATAATATCA
>NZ_RZTZ01000054.1 GCF_004005475.1 Niallia taxi
TGGAGTCAGAGACCTTGGCACGTTATACATCGATATGATACGGCAACTCGGGAGACCCTATCGGTCTCTTCTTTATAGAAGAGTATGGTGTACAAGCGATAATAAGCAAGGAAACCAAATGCTGTTTAGGGAGTCGGATAGCAGCGTAGTACCAATGAAGTTGGGTAATGCCGATGGAGGAAAGGCTAGCTACCAGTTATCACTCTTATTAGGGAAACATTTACTACACACAGAGGTAGGGAGAAGAAATGGAAACAAAACTACTAAGGATAGCAGAATTAGCAAAATCTAATACCAAAATGAAATTTACATCTCTTGCGCATCTATTAAACGAACAATCACTCACTCATTGTTATTTTGAGCTGCCGAACAAGAAGGCAACCGGTGTGCATGGTACAACTAAAGAACAGTACACCGAAAATCTGGAAGAAAACATAATGGACTTGGCAAGTAGACTAAAAAGCAAAAGTTATCGCCCTGTCCCAGTTAGACGAATGTATATCCCAAAGCTTAATTCTGACAAGAAAAGACCATTGGGGATACCCGAACACGAGGACAAAATCGTACAAAAAGGTATTGCCAAAGTACTTAATGCAATTTATGAGAATGACTTTCTAAATTGTTCATTTGGGTTTCGGCCAAATAGAAACTGCCACGATGCGTTGAAAATACTAAACTTTTATATTGAAAAGAGAGCAGTAAGCTATGTAGTAGATGTAGATATTAAAGGTTTCTTTGATAATGTTGATCACAAATGGATGATGGAGTTCTTGAAACATAGAATAGCCGACCCAAACCTTCTGAGAATAATCAGTAGGTTTCTAAAAGGTGGATATATGGAAGAAGGTAGGAGATACAAAACGGAAACTGGTACACCGCAAGGTGGAGTAGTATCGCCTATCTTAGCAAATATTTATCTCCATTATGTTCTCGACTTATGGTTTGAGAAAGTGGTTAGGAAGCAATGTGAAGGACAGGCTTATATAGTAAGGTATGCAGATGACTTCGTATGTTGTTTTCAACACAAAAGAGAAGCTCAACAATTTTATGAGTCTTTAAAGTCGAGATTAAAGAAATTTAATTTGGAGATAGCTGAGGATAAAACGAAGGTCATTCCCTTCGGGAGGTTTGCGGAACATAACGCAAAAAGAATAGGAAATAGCAAACCAGCAACCTTTGATTTTCTTGGATTTACCCATTATTGCAGCAAAAGTAAACAAGGGAAATTTCGTGTAAAACGGAAGTCGAGCAGGAAGAAAGTCCAAGGTAAACTCAGAGAGACTAAAGAA
>NZ_RZTZ01000055.1 GCF_004005475.1 Niallia taxi
CTCGATTGCTTAATACATAGAAAGAATAGATTGGATTAGTTGGAACGCCGTATGATTCGAAAGTTTCACGTACGGTGTGAACAGGGGGAAAAGGGAGCGATAACTTCAAACTCTTACCTATCTGTATATATAAGGTTAAGACTAATTTGTTAATATACTAAATAAATGAATTTATTTAGAAGGTGTTTGATCATGTTTTTTAAAAAGAAAAAATTTTATGTTTGTTCTGTTTGTGGGTTTGACAGGTTACGAGGTCCTTTGTATAACAAAGATGGGTTACCTGATATAAGCCTAATTTGTGGCTGTTGTGGGTTTCACCCAGGTTATGATGATGATGAATTAGGATATTCCTTTGAGACTTATCGTAATAAGTGGATACAGAATGGCATGGAATGGTTGAGGGAGGAAGAAAAGCCAACAAATTGGGATCTGAACAAACAATTGAGTAATATCAATGTTTCTTATAAAGGCTAACGGGGTGTAATCCTGAAGTAGATGGAGAGAACTTTTTAATGTCACAAACTTGGCAGGAGAGTGAGAGAAGGAATTACGAAGTAAAACAGCGAATAAAAAGAATTGTTAATAAGGGGGGGAAGTGATATTACAAAGCCTTTAATTATAAAAAGCAAGACATACAATCAAATAAAAAAAATGGTTTCACCAATATATAAGGGGATAATTCCTAACTCTAATGAAATTGTTACAGGATTAATTTTTCCAGAAGAAACAATTCTATTGAGTGATGTTAGAAAAGCGTTGAAAAGAATAAATCAGGACAGTGAAATGAAAAGGGTAGCTGTTGGTTATAGCTTTACGATTGAAGCACAACAATTATTAAAGGAATATAATTATAACACTTTTTCGATAAGTAATTTTGAATGGTCAGAAGAACGTTATAAAGAAATTAAGGGTGGAAGTTCCTAATTGAGGAACTTCTTATTTATATATAAGATTGTGAGTAAATGCACTTAAACTAAACCAGCTAATAGTTTGTCAATATCTTTCAATAAAATCTTTAAATCTTTCATGTTATACTAAATTTATGCATACCAAATAACCTTCCAATTTCACTATTTGGAAAGTTTTGGTCACA
>NZ_RZTZ01000056.1 GCF_004005475.1 Niallia taxi
AGATTTAAAAGGTCACTTATAGGTTATTACAACTATTACTGCATTACAGACAATACGCAAACTGTGAACGGTTTTAAAGAGAAGATTGAAGAACTACTATATAAATGGCTAAATAGAAGAAGTCAGAGGAAATCCTTTACCTGGGATAAATTTAGACTCTTTCTAAAGAAGTTTCCACTTCCAACTCCAATAATTAAAGTAAACATTTATGAATTAAGAAAAGAGATTAGCTATATTCTGTAAAAGATAATTAGGAGGAGCCGTGTGCGTTAATTGCGCAAGCACGGTTCTGTGAGGGGGGAGAGTACAATTTACCGTAAGGTAGAAAGGCTCTCTTCTACTCGACTATTGAAAGAAGATGAAACCAAAATTTCATTTAAACGTATTATTCTATAATCATTTATTTCTCTTAAAGGGGGACAAAATGCTTGCAAATTCCTTAGTATTAATGGGATTAGGTATAGTAATAATAATTGTCGGTTTTCCATCAAACAAAAAGGAAAGACTTCGTTCCATTAAAGAAATCTACAATTGAAAGAATTCGGATTTAAGGAGGAATTTTTATATGTCATCATTAATGTTAGGACTGATACTAGGTGCCTTTTTAGTTATAGGGATTCAACAAATTATCTACACTTTAATATGGGTATATACAGGGGAAAATATGGGGATGATACGAAACATTAGAACCGCTATAAAGAATTCGAAGCATAAGAAAAAAGTAAAAAGTGTAGAAAGTTATTAAGAAATTCGTAAATTATTGTTGTGGTTAATCATTTTTAAATTTACCAGTTAACAAGTTTTTTTCTAAACAGCCGCCATTAGCATATAGGTTCAAGCAGGGCTTTCCTTTAATAGAGGAGAAGCCTTTTGCCATGTCACAAACAGGGCAGGATAGTGGTGCGAAATGTTCCTAGTTAAATGGAGGATGGTTACATTACTCCGGTAAAGGTTAGGCAGTTCCTTTCGGAACTGAAGGGTTATATCGAAGAATCAAATGATGAGGTAACGCTCGGAAGGGT
>NZ_RZTZ01000057.1 GCF_004005475.1 Niallia taxi
CCTGTTGACTCTAATACTACAGGTGGCTGAATACCAGTTTTACCTTTAACTTCTTCCAGGAAATCGAAGAGTTCCTTCAGCCCCTCAAGAGTATGAGAAACTTTAAATCCCTTACGATATGGCTTCCCTTTATCCAAATATGCTTGAACCTGACTTTCACCTTTTGACACATCCAGACCCACTACTGGATTCATTCTAAAATCTCCTCCTTTGAATTCTTTACCAGTAACCCCTATATCCCTAATGCAGTATCACAGCTTCGCTTGTTATACGAGATCAAGTCTCAACCTGCCTCAAACATGTTTCTACAAGTAGGGGGTGAACGGTTTAGTTGACGGGATCTAGTCCCACGGGGGCGGACGTTCTACCCTGGCTACGATTATCATATATCGATATAAAAAAAGGTCAACCAGAAATATTTTCTGGCTGACCTTATAATACGAACGGGGGCGATAGTTTAACAACAGGTTCCTTACGTATGATTTGTTTATTATGTTCCACTGCTTGTGTTATTTCTTTATTATATTTCGGATGCCAAGAGATACAGCTAATAGGTTTCAAGTTGCCTTAATTTCTGCTAAGCTACAATTGGCAGCAAGAACGAATGAAATTGGGACCCATAGGGGTAAGTAAAACTACATATCAAACTCGGTTGAAAATACGTCTAATTCCTTGGTATGTAAGGGGTTAGACGCTTTTTTGTTAAATTCATTTTCATTCTAAGAAGGATTAACGCTTATTTAGGGGTTAACGAACCGAATAATTGTATCCGCAAACCTATATAGAAATGCTATTTTAAATATGTACAGTAATGCTTGAATAAATATGTACAAAGTTGCTTTCATTTTACATACTAGTCTTGAGGTGACTAGCTATGTATATATCATTTAATGTCGATGTTGATTTTGA
>NZ_RZTZ01000058.1 GCF_004005475.1 Niallia taxi
GAGCCAGCCGCCTAAGGTGGGATAGATGATTGGGGTGAAGTCGTAACAAGGTAGCCGTATCGGAAGGTGCGGCTGGATCACCTCCTTTCTAAGGAAAAATGGATTTATTCCATTCATAGATTGTTGACAGTTTGTTGTTCAGTTTTGAGAGAGCAATGCTTTCTTATATGGGCCTATAGCTCAGCTGGTTAGAGCGCACGCCTGATAAGCGTGAGGTCGATGGTTCGAGTCCATTTAGGCCCACCATATAATGAAAAGAAATATTAAATACGGGGCCTTAGCTCAGCTGGGAGAGCGCCTGCCTTGCACGCAGGAGGTCAGCGGTTCGATCCCGCTAGGCTCCACCAATTTTTTTTGTTCTTTTGTTCTTTGAAAACTAAATCATATAGAAGAAAAACCAAGATAAAACCGAGTAATCGCCATCTTAGATTCTCTAATTATTAGAGAAATTGAGGGTAAAGAGAAACGAGCAGGTCGAGGAAGCGACGGAGTGAGCACCGGAGCGTACGAGAGTACGTGAGGAGCACAGCGAAGAAGCTGACAAAGAAATGCGAAGTTTATCTTTAGCCGAAAACAAGTTAAGTTAGAAAGGGCGCACGGTGGATGCCTTGGCACTAGGAGCCGATGAAGGACGGGACTAACACCGATATGCTTCGGGGAGCTGTAAGTAAGCTTTGATCCGGAGATTTCCGAATGGGGAAACCCACTATCCGTAATGGGATAGTATCGTTACTTGAATACATAGAGTAACTGAAGGCAGACCCGGGGAACTGAAACATCTAAGTACCCGGAGGAAGAGAAAGCAAACGCGATTCCCTTAGTAGCGGCGAGCGAAACGGGATTAGCCCAAACCAAGAGGCTTGCCTCT
>NZ_RZTZ01000059.1 GCF_004005475.1 Niallia taxi
CTCTCCGATAAAGAGTAAGATTAGCTCATTGCTAAACTCTAGCTTTTGTTACTTGTTTTTGTTTCTATAACGAAGTTATAAAAACGATTATTGTTGACGTTTGTTTGTTCAGTTTTCAAAGAGCAATATTTAGTTGCTATCAAAAGCAACTTTTATATCATAATAAAATATGAATATATTGTCAATACCAATAAAAAAATGGTGGAGCCTAGCGGGATCGAACCGCTGACCTCCTGCGTGCAAGGCAGGCGCTCTCCCAGCTGAGCTAAGGCCCCAATTTTAAAAAGTATTAATGGTCGGGAAGACAGGATTCGAACCTGCGACCCCTTGGTCCCAAACCAAGTGCTCTACCAAGCTGAGCTACTTCCCGTATATTTGGCGCGCCCGAAAGGAGTCGAACCCATAACCTTCTGATCCGTAGTCAGACGCTCTATCCAATTGAGCTACGGGCGCTAAATATTTTTTTAAAAAACAATGGTGCCGAGGACCGGAATCGAACCGGTACGGTAGTCACCTACCGCAGGATTTTAAGTCCTGTGCGTCTGCCAGTTCCGCCACCCCGGCATTGTTTTTATAAATGGAGCGGAAGACGGGGTTCGAACCCGCGACCCCCACCTTGGCAAGGTGATGTTCTACCACTGAACTACTTCCGCTCGAATATTAAATTAAATGGTGCGGGTGAAGGGAGTCGAACCCCCACGCCTTGCGGCGCTAGATCCTAAGTCTAGTGCGTCTGCCAATTCCGCCACACCCGCATTATGGTGAGTCATGCAGGATTCGAACCTGCGA
>NZ_RZTZ01000005.1 GCF_004005475.1 Niallia taxi
TCACCCGTCCGCCGCTAACTTAAAAAGCAAGCTTTTTAAGTCCGCTCGACTTGCATGTATTAGGCACGCCGCCAGCGTTCGTCCTGAGCCAGGATCAAACTCTCCGATAAAGAGTAAGATTAGCTCAAATGCTAAACTCTAGCTTTTTGTTACTTGTTTTTGTTTCTATAACGAAGTTATAAAAACGATTATTGTTGACGTTTGTTTGTTCAGTTTTCAAAGAGCAATATTTAGTTGCTAACAGAAGCAACTTTTAAATACTAACATATTCTCATATGCAAGTCAACAAAAATTTCATGGTTTTTTTACCAACTTATAACTCTCTTGCTGACTTGTATGAGTATATCAGGTTGTTGAATAGAGTGCAATACCTATTTCAGAAAAAAAGAGGATTTTTTATATTAACTATATTGAAGTACCTCTTCGATATATAGATGCCTGTTCTTTTCCAAATCCATTAATGCTTCATCCTCTAAAATTTTCACAAGTGGTCGTGTAGCAGATCTTCCTTCTACAAATACAATCTCTGCTCTATGTCCATTAGAAAGTCTTATTGTGCTTCCTATTGTATATTGAATAATACTGTTACTTAGAGCCTGTAAAACTACATGGTCAAATTTTCCGAAGTAGTCCTGCTGAAGCTTTTCCAATACCTTGAATGGTGACTGTTTGCTTCTATAGAGCCTTTGGGAAGTCATTGCGTGGAAAGTATCTGATACAGCAATAATCTTTGCATATGGATGTATCTTATTATCTGCATTGCCTAATGGATACCCGCTTCCATCCAGCCTTTCATGGTGCTGGAGAATAGCAAGCCTTGTTTCTTTCTTAAGAAGAGAATGCTCTGGCAGCATTTTTAAACTATAGCTTGTATGTCTTTTTACTTCAGCAAATTCTTCTTCTGTGAGAGGTTCTTCTTTTGTAAGTAAACCAGGAGGTATTTTTGACATCCCTGCATCACTCAAACAGCCAGCCATAGCTATTTGAATAGTTTCCCCTTTGTTGTAACCCATTTTTTGTGCAATAAGGGCACTGATGACACCTACAGCTACTGAGTGCTGGTAGATATACTCCCTCTTATTCGATAAATGATATAAAGAAAAAACTTCTTTACTATACTGCTCAAGATCTTCTAGCAGAGGCAGCAAAATTGCCCGGACAGCCGGTATGCTCAAAGGAACACCTGACTGCCAAGAACGAAATTCCTTTTTATATTGACTAACACCATAAAGAAACTTGTCAAAAAAGCTCTCTTCGTCATCTTCTATAAATTGATTTGCTTCTGTTAATTCACTAAGAAGATTCCCATCTATCTGTGTATTTTCAATCTCTACTTTTTTCACTTGGAAAACTTTGAGGAGATTTATATGTTCATCTGTCAGTACAGTTTTGGAAGTAATTATTGGCCTATTTGTCATGCTGAAAACATCTTCGGTTAAGATGCAGCCAGCATTTAATCGGTCAACACTAATATTCATGAAATACTCCACCCTTACAAGGACTTTTATACTATATTTTACTTCACTTTTTAACAGATTGATAACTATTTTTTAAAAATAATTATCAAACAACCCATTTCAATAGTTTCCTTTAGACCTTTTTACCTATTAAAACACACTCTTCAATAATAAATAAAAACCTTTATACAAAAAAAGAGCTGCCATTAGGCAACTCTCTACTCTTCAGTTTCCTCAACGTCAGATATTACGCTATCATCTGCCGTTTCTTCAGGAATTTCTGTTTCAGCTTCTTCTTCTTTTTCTACTTTAGCAACAGTTGCAACAAACTCACTTTCACTTTCGTTGAGCTTAATCAGCTTAACTCCTTGTGTGCTTCTGCCCATTGAAGAAATATCGTTAACAGCCATACGAATCAACACACCACCTGTAGTGATAAGCATAAGATCTTCCTCACCATCTACTGCCTTCATGGAAACTAAAGGTCCATTTTTGTCAGTAATATTGCAGGTCTTGATTCCTTTTCCGCCTCTTCCTTGAATTCTATATTCATCTGCAGGCGTTCTTTTACCATAACCGTTTTTCGTAACAATAAGTATTTCAGAGCCTTCTTCAAGAACTTCCATACCGACAACTTCATCATTTGAAGATAGAGTTATCCCTTTAACCCCTGTAGCTGTTCTTCCCATTGAGCGAACATCAGTTTCTGGGAAACGGATAAGCAAACCATTTCTTGTTCCTATAATGATTTCTTTATTTCCGTCTGTGAGACGTACAGAAATAAGCTCATCTCCATCTCTTAAGTTAACTGCAATCAGACCATTGTTTCTGATATTAGCAAAAGAAGATAACGGAGAACGTTTAGAGATTCCTTCCTTCGTCGTGAAGAACAAGAACCAATCATCTACGAATTCTGATACAGGAATGATAGCATTCACCCATTCACCTTTCTCCACTCCGAGGAGGTTAATGATTGGAATACCTTTAGCTGTACGGCTAAATTCAGGGATTTCATAGCCTTTCAGACGATATACCTTCCCTTTATTCGTAAAGAACAAAATCGTATCATGTGTGGAAGTCGTACTAAGCTGTTCCACAAAGTCATCTTCATTTGTTCCCATTCCCTGGATACCTCGTCCACCACGCTTCTGAGAGCGGTATGTAGATGCGGGCAACCTCTTAATATAACCGTTATGTGTTAATGTAATGATGATATTCTCTTCTGGAATTAAATCTTCATCTTCTATATTTTCAATTCCGCCTGCTACAATTTCTGTACGGCGTTTATCGTTGAAACGCTCTTTTACCTCATTCAGCTCTTCACGAATTATATCAAGCAGCTTTTCTTCATCCGCTAAGATTGACTTCAGCTCTTGAATTAAAGCAACTAATTCTTTATATTCTTCTTCTATCTTTTCTCTTTCAAGTCCAGTCAATCTTTGTAGACGCATATCTAAGATAGCTTGAGCTTGCTTTTCTGACAGACTGAAATTACTCATTAATCCTTCTCTAGCAATATCCGTTGTTCTAGAACCGCGAATTAAGGCAATTACTTCATCTAGATGATCAAGCGCAATACGTAGCCCTTCTAATATATGAGCACGTGCTTCTGCTTTTCTTAATTCAAATTCAGTACGACGGCGGATAATAACCTTTTGATGATCCAAATAATAGACGAGACATTGCTTTAAATTAAGAACTTTAGGTTGTCCATCCACAAGCGCCAACAAGTTAATTCCAAAGCTAGTCTGCATTGCTGTATGCTTGTATAAGTTATTCAGCAGTACGTTTGCATTCGCATCCTTACGAACTTCTATAACAACCCGCATTCCATTACGGTCAGATTCATCTCTTAAGTCTGTAATACCGTCAATCTTTTTATCCCTAACCAGTTCAGCAATTCGCTCTACTAGACGAGCTTTATTTACCTGATAAGGAATTTCCTTGACGATAATAACTTCTTTACCATTCGGCTTTACTTCAATATCCACCTTCGCTCTAACGATGATAGACCCTCTGCCTGTTTCGTATGCTTTTCTTATACCAGATCTCCCGACGATCATTCCGCTTGTCGGGAAGTCAGGACCAGGTATGATTTCCATCAATTCAGGAATGGTTATATCGGTATTTCTGCTTACTGCCAAAACACCATCAATAACCTCTCCCAGCTGGTGCGGAGGAATATTTGTAGCCATACCCACTGCAATTCCGCTTGTTCCATTCACCAGAAGGTTTGGGAAACGAGACGGTAAAACAACAGGTTCCTTTTCTTCTCCGTCGAAGTTTTCTGTGTAGTCAATTGTATCCTTGTTTATATCCCTTAAAAGCTCCATTGCTATTTTGGACATTCTTGCTTCTGTATAACGCATTGCAGCAGCAGAATCTCCATCAACTGAACCAAAGTTACCATGACCATCTACTAGCATGTAACGGTAGTTGAAATCCTGTGCCATACGAACCATTGTTTCATATACAGCACTATCACCATGAGGATGGTACTTACCAATTACTTCCCCAACAATACGAGCAGATTTCTTAAATGGCTTGTCAGAATGCATACCTAAGTCATGCATAGCATATAGTATACGGCGATGAACGGGTTTAAGCCCATCCCGAACATCTGGAAGTGCACGGGAAACAATGACACTCATTGCATAATCCAAGAAGGATGTACGCATTTCCTTGCTTATATTTATTTCTTTAATTTGAGAATTCGGCATATCAGCCATATAGGAACCTCCTTAAGCAAAGCGCAAGGTGCTAAATCTCCTTTAGCACCATAGTCATTCTTTTGCATTTATCTTAAACATCCAGGTTTTTAACATATACCGCATTTTCTTCTATAAAGTTTCTGCGCGGCTCTACTTTATCACCCATCAGCATTTCAAATGTTTCATCCGCTTCTATTGCATCATCTAAGCTTACCTGTAGCAAAACTCTAGTTGCAGGATCCATTGTTGTATCCCACAACTGCTCTGCATTCATTTCTCCTAATCCTTTATAACGTTGGATATTTGGTTTTGGTGATGCAGGTAAGTTTCCAAGCACCTCCGCCAACTGGCGGTCATTATAAGCATACTCGAGCTTTTTCCCTTGCTTAACACTATAAAGCGGTGGTTGAGCAATATAAATATATCCTGCTTCTACAATTTTTCTCATATAGCGGTAGAAGAAAGTGAGCAGCAGTGTTCGTATATGCGCTCCATCGACGTCCGCATCTGTCATAATAACAACCTTATGATATCTAGCCTTAGAAATATCGTAATCTTCTCCAATACCAGTACCAATAGCTGTAATCATAGAGCGAACCTCATTATTTGATAGGATGCGATCTAATCTAGCCTTTTCAACATTCAGGATTTTTCCTCTTAACGGTAGAATCGCTTGGAAGTGTCGATCTCTCCCTGATTTTGCCGATCCACCTGCGGAATCACCCTCAACTATAAACAATTCACTTATCGCAGGATCTTTAGAAGAACAATCTGCTAATTTACCAGGCAAGCTGGAAACTTCCAGTGCACTTTTCCTACGTGTCAATTCCCTTGCCTTTTTAGCGGCAATTCTAGCTCTTAAAGCCATTTGACCTTTATCTACAATTTTCCTTGCAACTGAAGGATTTTCAAGTAGGAATTTCTCAAAATGCTCTGCAAAAATTGTGTCAGTGATGGCACGAACTTCAGAGTTTCCTAATTTCGTTTTCGTCTGTCCTTCGAATTGAGGATCAGGGTGCTTAATAGATACTATAGCAACTATTCCTTCCCTTACGTCCTCTCCAGACAGGTTTGCTTCAGAATCCTTAAGAACTCCATTTTTTCTTGCATAGTCATTAATTGCTCTAGTCAAAGCCGTTTTAAAGCCGGATTCATGAGTACCGCCTTCATGTGTATTAATATTATTTGCGAACGAGAAAATATTTCCTGTATAACCATCATTATATTGAAGTGATACCTCAACAGTAATACCTTCTTTTTCTCCTTCGATATAAATCGGCTCTTCGAACAACACTTCTTTATTGCGGTTTAAATGCTCAACATATGACTTTATTCCGCCTTCATAGTGATATTCTTTGTTCTTTTCCATGCCTTCTCTTGTATCTTCTATCGTAATTTTTATATTCCGATTCAAGAAGGCCAATTCTCTTATCCTGTTTGCCAATGTTTCAAAGTCATAGACAAGCGTTTCCTTAAAGATTTCTCCATCTGGTTTAAATCTAGTTGTAGTACCAGTAACATCTGACTCACCAATGATTTCAAGGTCTGCTTGTGGAACGCCTTTTTCATATCTTTGGTAATAGATGCTACCATCACGATGAACAAAGACCTCCAATTCAGAAGAAAGGGCATTAACTACAGAAGCACCAACACCATGGAGACCACCGGAAACCTTGTATCCGCCGCCGCCGAACTTCCCACCAGCATGCAGGACAGTCATGATAACCTCAACTGCTGGTCTTCCCATCTTTTCCTGAATCCCAACAGGAATACCACGTCCATTATCCTTAACTGTAATGCTGTTGTCTTTTTCTATTATGACATTGATTTCATCGCAGTAACCTGCCAATGCTTCATCAATACTGTTATCTACAATTTCCCATACAAGATGGTGCAAGCCTTTTCCACTTGTTGAGCCTATATACATTCCGGGTCTTTTGCGGACTGCTTCTAATCCTTCAAGTACCTGTATCTGACTTTCATCATAGGATTGTTGCTCCATTGGATCATGTTCCATTGACAAATTGATCACCTTACTTTCTATTGACATCCTAAATTTGCTCTATGCTATCCTACTAGACACACCAACACTAATAATCCTGTGTCGTTAGTCTATACGACCGCCTCTTTAGTGTATTGGAAGCAATTGGAGAATAATAAATGGCATCCTTTGTAATCACAATAGATTTATAAGTATTACGATCGCCACTTATGGTTGTCTCCCTTTGCGTATTTAAAAATTCAGTTGTTATCTCAGAGGAACCAATTGTTTGTTTGTCTAAAATTGTAATGATATCTACAGTTCTTATAAGCACATTATCACCAATATGAACGTACACTATTTCACCTCAAAGCTATTGAATCTTTTTCATCGTTCCTGCTTCCACTTGGAAAGTGGAGGCTTCTTTTAATGTTTGATGATCGATTCCATCCACATTCGTCGTTGTCACGAATGTCTGTACTTTCCCTTGGATGGTATTCAAAAGATGAGATTGTCGATAATCATCTAATTCAGAGAGCACATCATCTAATAAGAGGATAGGATACTCGCGGATTTCCGCATGTATGAGTTCAATTTCTGCCATTTTTATCGAAAGTGCTGTTGTTCTTTGCTGACCTTGTGAACCAAATGTTTGAACATCTCTTCCATTAACAAAAAATAATAAATCATCTCGATGTGGGCCGAATAAGGTCATGCCTCGGTCAATCTCTCTTTTTTTCACATTGGCAAACTTTTCTTCGTATACTCTTCTCATTTTCGACAAATCGAGGTCTTCTGATACATCTGCCGAGGGTTTATACTGAATTTCCAACGTTTCTAACCCTCTTGATATTCCTTTGTGAATCGGAATTGCCCAATTCCCCAGAAGTTCTAAGAACTCAAAACGCTTTGATAATATTTTCACTGCCATGTCAATGAATTGTTCTGTCAGTATTTCAAGCATGGTATGATCTGACTGCTTATTCATCTGCAGCTGCTTTAAGTATGTATTCCGCTGCTGCAATATCTTTTGGTACTGGCTCATATCATGCAAGTAAACAGGTGATATTTGCCCTATCTCCATATCAATAAATCTTCTTCTGATTTGGGGACTTCCCTTAACAAGATTAAGGTCTTCTGGTGCAAACATCACAACATTCATATTGCCAATATATTGGCTTAACTTTCGCTGCTCAATATGATTGTACTTAGCTTTTTTTCCTTTTTTAGACACAACTAACTGCATGGGTAAGGGCCCATGTGCTTTTTTTAATCTACCTTCTATTTTAGCATAATCTGAGTCCCAACGAATAAGATCTTTATCGTTTGAAGTTCTGTGGGATTTAGCCATAGCTAAAACATAGATAGATTCCATCACATTTGTTTTCCCTTGTGCGTTTTCTCCCAGAATGACATTGACCTTGTTTTCAAACTCAACCTCTAGGTCCTCATAATTACGGTAATTCCTCAAATGCAGCTGCTCAATAAACATAAGGGATCATCCTTTTTTTACAGAACTGTGAATGTGCCAATAGAAGGGATTTCAATCTTGTCGCCTGCCCTTAATTTTCTGCCTCTGCGCTGATCCTGTTCTCCATTGACATACACTTCATGTTCACTTAAAAACCATTTTGCCATTCCACCAGATTGAATAATGTCTGCAAGCTTTAGAAATTGGCCTAACGTTATATACTCCGTATCAATCTTAATTTGATTGTTCATGTTTTCACTCTTTCAAGTTTAATCGTATCTCTCTATTTTACTAAATATTTTAAGGATACACAAAGAAAACTGAAATATTTCTATAAATTAGTAGTATTTGGCACATTAATAAGAGAGTTTGACGATGTTTTTTTTTTTAAAAATATACATAAAAACAACTTCACCATAATAAATATCTTTTGAAGGAAAATAGGATGCCCCATTCGGGACACCCTATTTAAAAGTAGCTGCTTAGTATGTTCTCACTGGAAGGATAAGCTGTAAGATAGAATCATCGTTTAACGGATTAATGACAAATGGTCGCATTGCACCAGTGAAATTAATTTTCACTTCTGTTCCCTCTAAAGCTTTTAAAGCATCCATCATGTATTTTGCACTAAAAGAAATTTTTAGTTCTTCTCCATGAATCGATTCACTAACAAGCTCTTCAACAACTTTACCGATTTCTGGTGTAAAAGAAGAAATTTCAATTACATCTTGGCCAATAGTTGAGAATTTAACAACGTTATTGCGTCCCTCTCTCGCCAACAAGGAAGCACGATCAATAGCTTGTAAAAATTCCTTAGCATTAACAACGATCTCTGTTTTGCTTTCTGTCGGGATAAGACGGTTTGTATCAGGGTAATTCCCTTCAAGAAGACGAGAGAAGAATAAAATATGCTTCGCCTTAAATAGAATCTGGTTTTCTGTAACAACAATTTCAACTGGCTCATTATGATCATCTAATATACGGTTCAATTCATTTAAACTTTTTCCTGGAATAACAATATTAAAGGTCTGTTCCGTATTCGCATCTATTTTAGCTTTTCTTAGAGCAAGACGATGGCTATCTGTTGCAATACAGATTAAATCATCATTTTCAATCTTCCAGTTTACACCTGTCAACACTGGGCGTGTTTCTGAGGTGGACACTGCGAAAACAGTTTGCTTAATAATATTTTTTAACAGGTCAGTTGGAATCTTAAAGATATTTTCTTCTGAGATTTGTGGTAAGTGCGGATATTCCTCTGAATCAAGACCGTTTAAGTTAAACTCCGATTTTCCTGAGCGAATTACTGTTTGCAGGTTATCTACCTCAAGCTCTACTTGACTTGTAGGAAGTTTCTTTACGATTTCACTAAAGAATTTTGCTTGCAGCACAATTGATCCAGGACGTTGAATTTCAACAATAACCGTCTCGTTTTCTTCTTTAGGAATAAAAGATTCAATAGAAATATCAGAATCACTTCCTGTTAGAGTTACACCTTCTTCTGTTGCTACAATTTTTATACCTGTAAGAATAGGAATCGTCGTTCTGCTAGTTATTGCTTTCATTACATCCTGTACACTTTGAACGAGCTGTTCTTTTTGGATGATAAATTTCATAATTGATCCTCCGTTATCATAGTTTTTAATTGCGTATTTTATAATAATATTTCTTTTAAAAGATCGTAGTAATAGTAGTAGGCCCTGTTAATTTGTGGATAACTTGATTTTTCAAAGGAAACACAGTCTATCCACATGTGGATAGACTGTGTCTAAGTTAGTGAAAGTTATACACAGTATTCAGCTTTATACTTTTAGTAATTCATTGATTTCCTTCAGCTGCTTTTGCAGAATGGAATCAGATACTAGTAGTTTTGAGATCTTTTCATGTGCATGGATAACTGTAGTGTGATCTCTTCCACCGAATTCTTCGCCAATCTTCGGAAGGGAAAAGTCAGTAAGCTCACGTGATAAATACATGGCAATCTGTCTTGGAAAAGCAATGGACTTCGTTCGTTTTTTGGCTTTGAAATCCTCTAGTTTTACACTGAACTGCTCCCCGACTACTTTTTGTATATCATGTATTGTTATTACGCGCGGCTTTGAGCTAGGGACGATATCTTTTAATGCCTCTGCCGCAAGATCAGCATTAATGTCTTTGTTGATTAAAGAGGAATAAGCAACAACTCTTATGAGCGCTCCTTCTAGTTCACGAATGTTGGAATCAATTTGATTCGCGATATACAGCATAACCTCATTTGGAATATCCAATCCATCTGCTTTAGCCTTTTTTCGGAGAATCGCAATTCTTGTCTCCAAATCAGGAGGAGTAATATCCGTTATAAGTCCCCATTCAAATCGTGAACGAAGCCTGTCTTCCAATGTCGGAATCTCTTTTGGTGGTCTGTCACTGGATATGATAATTTGTTTGCTTTCCTCGTGCAGTGTGTTAAATGTATGGAAAAATTCTTCCTGTGTCGATTCTTTTCCAGCAAGGAATTGAATATCATCTATTAGAAGCACGTCGACATTCCGATATTTGTCACGGAATTCAGCGCCTTTATTGTCTCGAATACTATTGATGAACTCGTTAGTGAACTTTTCTGAAGATAAATAAACAACCTTCGCCGCAGGGTTATGATCTAAAACATAATGTCCGATTGCATGCATTAAGTGGGTTTTTCCAAGTCCTACGCCCCCGTATATAAATAGCGGATTATAGGCTTTTGCTGGTGCTTCCGCTACTGCCAGTGAAGCAGCGTGAGCAAACCGGTTTCCAGACCCAATTACAAATGTATCAAAGGTATATTTTGAATTTAGTATTGTCTGTTCAGTTGTTTCTTCCTCTTTTTTCTTTTGTTTAGAGGAGATTTGAAGATCAAATTCTTCTTCCTTTTGATTACGAGGAATTATGAACTTTACACCAAGTTCTTCACCAGTTATTTCATAAAGAATGTCAGAAATAAGCTGGGAGTACCGTTCTTCCAACCAATCTCGAGCAAATTCGTTAGGAGCTGTTACGATTAAGCTATCGCCTTGAAGGGCATGAGCCTTCGTTGCTTTTAGCCATGTATCAAAGCTTGGTTTGCTGATTTTTTTTTCGATATTGCCTAAAGCTTTATCCCATAGATCCGCAATATTTTCCAACCAATTTCCCTCCTTTTTCTTTTTATTTGCGTGCTGAAAAGAACAGATATTATAAATAAGTACTAATCTGCCAGTATTATTAATTATGATCTGTGGAAAAATATATAATAAGGAAGTAAAGTAGCATTTCGACAGTATCCACTATTTGTGGACAACTCTTTCAAGAGATGTCTAATAAGCTGTCCACATCTTATCCACACTCTGTGGATAATTTAGTTATACACAGAAATTATTCAAATGTGAAAACAAAACTATAATATCAAAAAATCATAATAACTGCAATGGTTTTTCATATCTTATCCACAAGTGAAACAAGTTGTTGATAATAAATGTCCACAGGTTATTAGTTTGTTAAAAACCTGTAAATAAGTATTGTGGATATTAAAAAAATTGTCGAAATTTTATCCACAGCCATTAGATTGGTTTTTTTTTCGACAAAAATTCAGGGGATTTTATTGCTTGTAGGAAAGAATTTGAAGAGCAAGTGAGGAGCCTTCCCAAAGTGTAAAAGGACAGCCGTATTGACAAAAAGCTATGAATTCCTTATTATTACTATTCAGAAAGAAATAAAGTGCGTAGCATATGTTTTGCAGAAGTTTTCTGATGTTATAGAACATTAGGCAATTAAAAATTGTTTTTAGAGAGAACGATAAATAAAGCATAAAACAAATGAATGGTTGACAATCAATCGACTATGTTTATATAATTGTAAGGACTGTCTGTAACAGCTATTCCTCAGGGAGGTGTCATATACAATGAAAAGAACTTTTCAACCAAATAAACGCAAAAGAAGTAAAGTTCACGGATTCCGCAGCCGCATGAGCAGTCCTAATGGACGTAATGTTTTAGCTCGTCGTCGACGCAAAGGAAGAAAAGTATTATCAGCTTAGGCCACTGAAACGTCAGTGGTCTTTTTTTGATAAAAAGGACTGTAAAAGTACAAGCTCTTAGAATAAATTGCTAGAGCTCATACTATAATGGAAATATAAACTCCTGGTTTTGAAGCAAGGATGTTTCTATGTTGGAATGTACATAAATAATATAGATTCGGAAAGTATGGAATAAATAAGGAGTAAATGATTTGAAGAAAGAATATCGCGTAAAAAAAAGTAAAGAGTTCCAAGAGGTATTTAAAAAGGGACAATCATTTGGCAATAAGCAGTTTGTAGTTTATAAGTATAAAAAAAGCGGACAAGATCACTTCAGAATAGGGCTCTCTGTTAGTAAAAAAATAGGAAATGCTGTCATGAGAAATAAAATTAAGCGATTTATTAGACAAGCTTTCCTTGAAATCGGAGACCTTATAGAAAATGAAGCCGATTATGTCATCATTGCTAGAAAGCCATTAGCAGAAATGGAATATGAAGAAACGAAAAAGAGCCTCCTTCATGTTCTCAAAATAGCAAAGGTGCTAAAAAGAAAGATTCATTGAAAATTCAAGTTAAGCGTTTCCTATATGAAGAGATTAGGATACAATGAAGCCATAAGCTAATTTAGGCTCTATTATCTATTAACAGGAGGATATGACGGTTGAAGAAAAAATTAGGATTGCTATTTGGTCTATTATTTTTAATGGCTATTTTAACTGGGTGTACAGAGTTTAATCAGCCAATCACTTCAGACAGTGAAGGCTTTTGGAATGAATATATTGTTTATCCATTGTCTATGCTTATCATCAAAACAGCAGAAATTGCCGGCGGAAACTTTGGTGTTTCCATAATTATTGTAACAATTTTGGTTCGCCTTGTAATCTTGCCGTTAATGATTAAGCAAACAAAAAACAGCAAAGCAATGCAGGCTGTACAGCCTGAAATGGAAGCATTAAGAAAGAAATATAGCTCTAAGGATCAAAAGACACAGCAAAAGCTCCAAGAAGAAACAATGAAGCTTTTCCAAGAAAACAAAGTGAATCCACTTGCTGGATGTTTTCCATTAATCGTTCAAATGCCAATTTTAATCGGATTCTACCATGCGATCTCACGTACAAGAGAAATTGCCCAGCATGAATTCTTATGGTTTAACCTAGGTCAGCCAGATCCATTCTACCTGCTGCCGATTATTGCAGGGATAACGACATTTATTCAAACTAAAATGACAATGGCTGGTACTGCAGGCCAAAACCCGCAAATGGTTATGATGCAATATATTATGCCTATCATGATTTTAGTATTTGCAATCAACTTCCCAGCAGCACTTTCATTATATTGGGTTGTAGGTAATATTTTCACAATTATCCAAACGTATTTCATTAAAGGACCAGAGTTGAAAAAGCCTGGCCAAACAGGAAAATTGGAGGGAGCTAAAAAGTGAGAGAAGTAACTGCTACAGGACATTCCGTCGAAGCAGCAGTGGAATCAGCTTTAGCTCAGCTTAAGACAACAAAGAATCAAGCCGAAATCATTGTTGTTGATAAAGGAAAAAAAGGTTTTTTAGGAATTGGTGCCCGCTCTGCAACTGTAACGGTAAGGAAGCTTGATACGCCTGCTGAGTCAGCAGAACGGTTTTTGCGAGATGTATGTGACAAAATGGGAGTGGATGTATCCATTTCGGTAAAAAAAACAGGCAGAAATATCTTTTTTGAATTACAGGGGGAAAAAATTGCCCTTCTTATTGGAAAAAGAGGCCAGACACTAAACTCGCTTCAATATTTGACTCAATTGGCTATAAATAAAAATTCCTCCGAATACTTAAAGGTATCGCTCGATGCAGAAAACTATCGGGAAAGAAGGAAACAAGCCCTTATACAGCTTGCTGAAAGGACAGCTTATAAAGCCCTCAAGTTAAATAAAGAAATTACCCTGGAACCCATGCCGTCGAATGAAAGAAAGATTATTCATAACGCTCTTACAAAAAGGAAAGGCATCAGCACCCATTCCTCGGGAGAAGATGCATTCAGGCATATTATTATCTCTCCAGAAAAAAGATATAAATAAAAAAAAGACAATCCTCCACTTCGGGGATTGTCTTTTTTTGTGCCTCATACTATTTTAAACCTCAAAATTTCCCCTAAAAAACAACCGCTTCTACAATAAACAGAAAAATTTTGCCCCATTCTTTATAAAATCTGTGAATTATTTGTCTGAACAGCGCTATTTTTGGTGCGTTTTATTGTTATTCACATGTGGATAAGATAAAATAGTAATAATGAATTTAATAGTAATGTGGATAAGTGTGCGGATTTTTTTCTTTTTTAAAAGCTGTGGATATGATAATCTAATCTATTGTAACAATAAAATGAGTGTTGATAAGTTTACGTCAATTTTTTATATAAATAGATCTTTGTGATTTGAGGTGAAAGAATGGAATTTGATACTATAGCCGCAATCTCCACACCGATGGGAGAGGGAGCGATTGCAATTGTAAGAATGAGTGGACCAGAGTCATTTTTGATTGCAGATAAGGTATTTAAAAGCATCGGTAATAAAAGAATAAAAGAGGTAGCTAGCCATACAATTCATTATGGCCATATTGTAGACCCTGGCACAGAAGAAATAATTGAAGAAGTTATGATTTCAGTGATGAAGGGACCAAGAACATTTACAAAAGAGGATGTTATTGAAATTAACTGTCATGGCGGAATGGCCTCTGTTAACCGACTTCTGCAATTGCTTGTTACGAATGGGGCAAGACTAGCAGAACCAGGTGAGTTTACAAAAAGAGCTTTCCTTAATGGTAGAATCGACTTGTCCCAAGCGGAAGCTGTAATGGATCTGATCAGAGCAAAAACAGATAAAGCGATGAATGTAGCATTAGGACAAATGGAAGGAAGACTTTCCAAGCTAATCAGAAGCTTAAGACAAGAAATTCTTGAAACACTTGCTCAAGTGGAGGTTAATATTGATTATCCTGAATATGATGATGTAGAAGAAATGACACATCAGCTTATGCTCGATAAATCTAAATTTGTCCAGGAAGAGATCAGAAAGCTTCTCCAGACATCCCAGCAAGGGAAAATTTTGCGAGAAGGGCTTTCTACCGTTATTGTCGGCCGTCCAAATGTAGGGAAATCATCCTTGTTGAACAGTCTTGTCCAGGATAGTAAAGCAATCGTGACAGATATTCCTGGAACAACACGTGATGTAATAGAAGAATACGTAAATGTGCGCGGTGTACCTCTGCGCCTTTTAGATACAGCCGGTATTCGTGAAACAGAGGATATTGTAGAAAGAATTGGAGTTGAGAAGTCAAGGAAGGTATTGAAAGAAGCCGATCTTATCTTGCTAGTTCTCAATTACTCAGACGACTTAACGGAAGAGGATATCAATTTATTCAAAGCAATAGAGGGAATGGACTATATTGTCATTGTAAATAAGACAGACCTTCCACAGAAAATTGACATGGACCGCATAAAGGAATTATCAGCAAATCAAAAAATGGTTACAACTTCTTTGCTGCAGGATAAAGGTATTAATCAGCTTGAGGAGGCAATCTCAAGTCTGTTCTTTGAGGGTGTCATTGAAGCAAGTGATATGACGTATGTATCTAATACAAGACATATATCCCTGTTAAACCAAGCACTTCAATCGATTAATGAAGCTATTTCCGGTGTTGAAATGGGAACACCAATAGATATTGTTCAAATAGATTTAACTAGAACTTGGGAATTACTTGGTGAAATTATTGGTGATAGTGTACACGAAAGCCTAATTGATCAGCTATTCTCCCAATTTTGTTTAGGGAAATAAACGAGATTTTTAATTTTGCATAAAAAGATGCTATTAGGAGGCACCATGATGCAGTACGAAGCAGGAAATTATGACGTTATTGTGATTGGGGCAGGACATGCTGGCTGTGAAGCAGGTCTTGCTGCCGCAAGATTGGGCGCCAACACATTAATGTTGACGATAAATTTAGATATGGTTGCTTTTATGCCATGTAATCCCTCTGTAGGGGGTCCGGCTAAAGGGATCGTTGTTAGGGAAATTGACGCACTTGGCGGAGAGATGGGAAAAAACATCGACAAGACCTATATTCAAATGAGAATGTTGAATACAGGGAAGGGGCCAGCAGTAAGGGCTCTTCGTGCACAGGCTGACAAATATATGTATCAGCACGAAATGAAAAAAACGCTGGAAAATCAGCCAAACTTAACTTTGGTTCAAGGAATGGTTGAACAGCTTATCGTAGAAGACAATACTGTAAAAGGTGTTATTACAAAAACAGGAGCTACTTATACTGCCAAAACGGTTGTAGTAACGACAGGAACTTATTTACGTGGCGAAATTATCCTGGGCGAGCTGAAATATTCAAGCGGTCCGAATAATCAGCAGCCATCCATTCGTCTGTCAGAGCATTTACAGGAGCTTGGGTTTGATCTTGTTCGTTTCAAAACAGGCACACCTCCACGTGTTAACAGTCATTCAATTGACTACAGCAAAACGGAAATTCAGCCAGGAGACGATGTTCCAAGAGCATTTTCTTATGAAACAACAAAGTATATTACGGAGCAATTGCCATGCTGGCTTACTTATACAAATGAAACGACACATCAAATTATTGATGACAACTTGCACCGTTCCCCGATGTATTCTGGAATGATTAAGGGAACAGGTCCACGTTATTGTCCTTCTATTGAGGATAAGGTTGTTCGCTTTAATGATAAGCCAAGACATCAAATTTTCCTCGAGCCAGAAGGAAAAAACACACAGGAAGTTTATGTGCAAGGCTTGTCAACAAGCTTGCCTGAGGATGTCCAGCAAGAAATTCTTCGTACTATTCCAGGGCTGGAAAATGTCCAAATGATGAGAGCGGGCTATGCCATTGAATATGATGCGATTGTCCCTACACAGTTATGGCCGACATTGGAAACGAAAAAAATCAAGAACCTGTATACTGCAGGACAAATTAACGGAACATCAGGTTATGAAGAGGCTGCTGGTCAAGGTTTAATGGCCGGAATTAATGCTGGATTGAATGCTACGGGCAAAGAAGAATTAATCCTAAGCCGTTCAGATGCATATATCGGAGTATTAATTGACGATCTTGTTACTAAAGGTACAAATGAACCGTACCGACTGCTGACATCAAGAGCTGAATATCGTCTGTTGTTACGTCATGATAACGCTGATTTGCGCTTAACAGAGATCGGTAATGACATTGGATTAATTCAGGAAGAAAGATACAAGATGTTTACTGACAAGAAAAAGCAGATTGAGCAAGAACAGAACCGCTTAAAAGAAATTATTCTCAAGCCGAATGAGCAAGTTCAAACTGTTATAAGAGAACAAGGTGGCAGTGAGCTGAAAGATGGCATTAAAGCAGCTGACCTGCTAAGAAGACCAGAAATGAATTACAAGCATATTCAATTATTGGCGCCAAGTGATATTGCTCTATCAGAAGAAGTAACAGAACAGGTGGAAATCCAAATTAAGTATGAGGGCTATATTGAAAAATCATTGCAGCAGGTAGACCGTCTTAAGAAAATGGAAAACAAAAAAATACCAGAAAACATTGATTATGATGCTATTTCTAGCCTTGCAACAGAAGCTAAGCAGAAGTTGAAAACTGTGCGACCATTATCTTTGGCGCAGGCTTCTAGAATCTCTGGAGTAAATCCTGCAGATATATCCATACTATTAGTATATTTGGAACAAGGACGCATTGCACGAGTATAAGCAAATGATTAGCTTTTTGCCTGATATATTCTCAGGCAAAAAGCAGTCCTGTTTTTAAGTATACATATGAATTTTGGATGGAAAGGGAGCAGTCATGAATACAGAACTATTTAAGCAAATGCTCCAAGAGAAAGGTTTGGAGCTTTCAGACAGGCAAATGGAACAGTTTAAAATTTATTTTGAAACACTTGTAGAGTGGAACGAAAAAATGAATTTGACTGCCATTACAGAAGAATCTGAAGTATATTTAAAACATTTTTATGATTCCATAACAGCTGGCTTTTATGTAGACAGCTTAAAGTCGCCTATTCATATTTGTGATGTTGGTGCGGGAGCAGGTTTTCCTAGTATTCCTTTGAAAATTGCTTTCCCACAGCTTAAAGTAACAATTGTTGATTCACTGAACAAAAGAATTCAGTTTTTAGAACATTTAGCTAAATCGCTAGAGCTTAAAGAAGTTCAGTTTATCCATGATCGTGCTGAAACCTTTGGACAAAATAAGGAATATAGAGAATCCTTTGATATGGTTACAGCAAGAGCTGTTGCACGTTTATCTGTTCTTAGTGAGCTTTGTATGCCATTAGTGAAGGTAGGTGGTTCATTTGTTGCGATGAAAGCAGCAAGTGCACAGGAGGAAGTGGAAGCTGGTAAAAAAGCAATCGCTCTTCTGGGAGGCAAGCTTGCAGAATCACATTCCTTCACTCTTCCGATTGAAGAAAGTGAGCGTAACATTCTCGTCATTGCTAAAGAGAAACAAACGCCTAAAAAATATCCAAGAAAACCAGGCACGCCGAACAAGGAACCAATTGAATGAATATATGCTATGGTAAAATAGCATATACTCATTCCGTAATAGTGAACAAATAAGCTTTGGCAGTTACTTTTTTCAAGCGATTATCTTATTTTTTGTACTATATCATTTTTTCTATCTACTATATAATATAACTATAAAAAGCACATTAAATGAAAATTCAAGAAGTTTCTTATTATATTTAATATATTGCAGTAAAAGTTTGAATTTATAAATAATAGGGAGTTTCGTAAAGGTGGTGCAGGTTTTGAAGCCTTCTTTCTCACGCTTTTTTGGCCTAGGCGAAAAAGGAAATAACACAGAAGAAAGTCAATTCGAGACGGTAGACGCTAATGAGGAGCTTGAAAAAATGGTGAATAATGAAGAAATCAATAGATTGCCAATTAGTCAGATTGTTCCAAACCGTTTTCAGCCAAGAACTGTATTTGATGATGAAAAAATAGAAGAATTATCAAGAACTATCCATACACATGGTATTATACAGCCTATCGTTGTCCGAGAATTTGATAGAGGTAAATATGAAATAATTGCTGGTGAAAGACGCTGGCGTGCAATGAAAAAACTAGGGTGGGAAGAAGCTCCTGCTATCATCAAAAATATGAGTGATACGGAGACGGCCTCTGTTGCATTGATAGAGAACCTTCAACGGGAAGAATTATCCCCAATAGAAGAAGCTGTTGCATACGGCAAATTACTAGAACTTCATAACCTGACTCAAGAGGCGCTTGCCCAGCGTTTAGGCAAGGGGCAATCAACAGTGGCCAATAAGCTAAGACTGCTGAAATTACCTGAGGAGATTCAGGAAGCACTATTGAACAAACAAATTTCAGAGCGTCATGCCCGTTCCTTGATTCCGTTGAAAGAAAAGGAAAAACAGCTTAAGCTTCTTGAAGAGATATTAGAGAAGAATTTAAATGTTAAGCAGACAGAGGAACGTGTTTCCAAAATGCTGGAGCAGGCAGAGCAAAAGCCAAAGCCAAGAAGAAAAGCTTTCAGCAAGGATATGCGTATTGCTGTTAATACAATTCGACAATCCCTTACAATGGTTTCAGACAGTGGTATTAACTTAAATGCTGAAGAAGAAGAGTTTGAAGACTTTTATCAATTCACTATTAAAATTCCAAAAAAGAAATAGCTATTATAAATGAATATAAATAATTCACTGTGAGAATATTAACCAATTAGGTTTAAATGTCTCACTTTTTTTTGCCCAAAATGGGCTTTTTCTATGAAAATCTAGCTAACTGCCTTTATTCTTTTACCAGAAAAATAGGCTTTCTGCATCATATAGAATGTAAAAATCTAGAGCTATGCTTCTATATATGATAAAGTCTATTAAAAAATGACGATATTTAGAAGTTTTCATGATAAAATAATAGTTGATTGTACTAGTTCTCTTTCTTTTTTAGGAATAGGATCGGTTCATAATCACTGAAAATAGGTGTTTACACCTCATTTTTCAATAAAATAACTTTTTCATGTCATATTTAAATAAATAAAAATACAACATCTTCTAATAACAGAAGGTAATTAATGTAGTAAAGGTAGGTGACATCATGGGGAAAGTAATAACGGTAGCTAATCAAAAAGGGGGAGTCGGAAAAACGACAACTTCAGTCAATCTTGGCTCTTGTTTAGCTTATATCGGTAAAAGAGTACTTTTAGTTGATACAGATCCACAAGGAAATGCCACAAGCGGTGTTGGTATTGAAAAAGCAGATGTAGATCATTGCATTTATGATGTATTAGTTGATGATATTGAAGCAAGCCAAGTCATCAAAGCAACAAATGTTGAAAACCTTGATGTAATACCGGCAACTATTCAATTGGCTGGTGCAGAAATAGAATTAGTTTCTACTATCTCCAGAGAAGTCCGCTTAAAACGAGCTTTAGAAGAAGTTAAAGACAGATATGATTATATTCTGATTGATTGTCCGCCGTCATTAGGATTGCTAACAATTAATGCTTTAACCGCATCAGATGCAGTCTTGATACCTGTACAATGTGAGTATTATGCATTAGAAGGACTAAGCCAGTTATTGAACACAGTAAGGTTAGTGCAAAAGCATTTAAATCATGAGCTTGCGATTGAAGGTGTTTTACTGACAATGCTGGATGCTCGCACAAACTTAGGACTGCAAGTAATCGAAGAAGTTAAAAAGTACTTCCAGGATAAAGTATTTAAAACGATTATCCCTCGAAATGTACGATTAAGTGAAGCGCCAAGTCATGGTGAACCAATCATCATCTATGATCCAAAATCTCGTGGAGCAGAAGTATATTTAGAGTTGGCAAAGGAAGTGGTTACAAGTGGCTAAAGGATTAGGGAAAGGTCTTGACGCTTTTTTTCCAAGCATGGAAGTAGAAAAGGAAGAAGTAATTAAAGAATTAAATATAAAAGAATTACGACCAAACCCTTATCAGCCAAGGAAAGTTTTCGAGAAAGAAGCCATTGAAGAACTGAAAGCATCAATCTTGGAGCATGGTATTCTGCAGCCAATCATTGTCCGTAAAAGCATTAAAGGCTTTGAAATTGTTGTTGGAGAGCGACGCTATCGCGCTGCAAAAGAGGCTAATTTGGATGTTGTTCCGGCAGTAGTGAGAGACCTGTCAGAACAGCAAATGATGGAGCTTGCCGTATTAGAAAATCTTCAGCGTGAGGATTTGTCCCCAATAGAGGAGGGACATGCTTATCAACTGTTGATGAAAAAGCTAAACTTCACACAAGAAGAGTTGGCGAAGCGACTTGGCAAAAGCAGACCGCATATTGCCAATCATGTGAGATTATTATCCTTACCATCAGCCATTCAAGAAATGATTACAGATGGAACTATTTCAATGGGGCATGGAAGGGCCTTACTCGGATTAAAAAATAAGGAAAAATTGCCGCTTTTAGTTGAAAAAACAGTCAAAGAAGGCTTGAATGTACGTCAACTAGAATATTTAATCCAACAATTGAATGAAGATGTTTCACGTGAAACAAAGGATACAAAAAAAGAACCGAAGAATGTCTTCATCAAGGAACAGGAATCCTTCCTTAGAGAAAGATTTGGTACTACTGTTAATATCAAACAGACCAAAAACAAGGGAAAAATTGAGATAGAGTTCTTTTCTGAAAATGATTTGGAAAGAATTTTGCAGCTGTTGGATAGCGATCAGGAAATATAAAAAAGAAACCAATTTTGGTTTCTTTTTTTGTTATATAGGACGTTCTTGGAGAGAGGTGTATTCTTCTTGGCTTTCAGAGTATCTATAGCGTAAGCTGCTTTGATAGATTCCCTTTGAAATGGTTTTAGCCATATCGAGGACAAGGCTGAGTCTAGTATTCTGCAGAACGAGAAATTCCATGAACCCACTGATATTCACAATACCTGTAATATGAATTTCACCGACCGGCGGAAGCTCTTTTTTCACTCCGCTTCCTGGTTTAACTGGACCATCACCAATTTGTACAACACCTACGCTTTTCATTCTGCCTAAGCAAGCGTCTATTCCAATGATGAAGGCATTCGCGTGATTGTCTTTAATTTCACTGATTTTTTCTTCTAAATTTAAAGCATGAATAGGATCGTTTAACGTGCCATATACAAAAAAAGAGCCCAGCTTTTTTTCAGCTAATAATGTCCCAACAAGGGGACCAAGGGAATCACCGGTAGAGCGGTCTGTTCCAATACAAATAAATACTATTGGCTGTCCAGAAGAAGCAGGGGGCAATTGCTTATATAAAGCATCAGCTAGTTTGTAAGAAGCTAACTGCTCATTATGAGCAATTCTAATTGGGAGTTCATTTTTATCAAATATATTGGTATAGATGCTCATTAAATCTACTCCTTTGCGCTACGAAACTATAAATAAGCAAGGCAGTTTCAGCTTTAAATGGTATTCAAGAAAGTTAAAGTAATAACATTATACGGATATATATTAAAAACTATACATCTTCATGCCAAATCTGTGATAAAGAGGGAAAAAGTAAGGGGGGAATTAACCGATTGTAAGTATATATACCTATGAAATAACAGGTAGGTTATTACTTCAAAGTAAATTTATAAACTGTTAAAATAGGTGAAAGGCAGCTATTTAAATTAGAAATAAGTCTTTTGAAGAGTAGGAGAAAGAAGCAGCAGAGGTGAGATAATGAATAATATTGAAGAACAAGTGAACGATAGTGTGGATGTCCTTACAGATGAAAATATATGGATAAATTTAGGGCAAGGTGCTTTAAAGATTTTTGTTATAATCTTGATTAGTATCGTTGTGACAAGAGTTGCCAAAATTGCTGTACGAAATATCTTTAAGGTAAGAACACATTCTGCACTTAGAATATCAGAAAGAAGAGAAGCTACATTAGTTAAACTACTTGAGAATACCCTTACATATGTTATCTATTTTATTGCCTTGATGATGATACTAGGCACATTGAATATTGATGTGAAGGGTTTGCTTGCAGGAGCGGGAATTGTTGGCTTAGCTGTCGGCTTTGGTGCTCAAAGTTTAGTAAAGGATATTATTACAGGTTTCTTCATTATTTTTGAAGATCAGTTTTCCGTAGGCGATGTTGTGCAAATCGGTCAATTTCAGGGTGTTGTAGAGGAAATTGGCTTAAGAACAACGAAAGTAAAAAGTTATACTGGTGAAGTGAATATTATACCGAATGGAAGTATAATGGAAGTAACAAACTTTTCACTAAACAACAGTAAGGCAGTTGTTGATGTCAGTATTGCGTATAAAGGTGATATAGATAGGGCTGAACAAGTAATCAAAGATCTTATCGAAACGTTGCCAGAAAAATATGAGCAAATTGTTGGTGTTCCAGAGCTTTTAGGTGTTGAAAACATTATGGCGGCAGAAGTAGTTATAAGAGTTGTCGCAGAAACATTGCCAATGCAGCATTATACAGTCGCTCGTGCATTAAGGAAGGAAATCAAGAATGTTCTCGATGAGAATGGGATTGAAAGTCCATATCCAAAATTAATGATGTACTCGAAACCAGAATAATTTCAGGAGGAAATATGGAAGCGAAAGAGTTTGCTATCAATGATATTGTTGAGATGAAAAAAGCTCATCCTTGTGGTACAAATCGTTGGAAAATTATAAGGATGGGGATGGATATCCGCATTAAATGTGAAGGCTGTGAACACAGTGTTCTTATCCCAAGAAGAGAATTTTCACGAAAAATGAAAAAAATGTTAGTAAAGCATGAAGAATAATTCATGCTTTTTTTATGGAAAAAGGATAGTTGCATAAGCAAGGCTACTTGTCTTTTTTGCAGGTTAAATCTATAATTGGTAAAGGTTTAAGTACAAACGAAACTAATTTCTGCCAACATAAGCAGGTTTAATATAAGGGAGTGACATTATGGCGTTAACTGCTGGAATAGTAGGGTTGCCGAACGTCGGTAAATCAACATTATTTAATGCAATAACACAGGCTGGTGCAGAATCAGCGAACTATCCATTCTGTACAATTGATCCGAATGTGGGAATTGTAGAGGTACCAGATCCAAGATTGAATAAATTAACTGAGCTTGTTCAGCCAAAGAAGACTGTACCAACAACTTTCGAATTCACAGATATTGCTGGGATCGTAAAGGGTGCAAGTAAAGGGGAAGGTTTAGGTAATAAGTTCCTTTCTCATATCCGTGAAGTGGATGCTATTTGTCAAGTTGTCCGCTGCTTTGCTGATGATAATATTACACATGTTTCTGGAAAAGTAGATCCAATCTCTGATATCGAAACAATTAATCTAGAATTGATTCTTGCAGATTTAGAATCTGTTGAAAAAAGAATTGGCCGTGTAGGAAAAATGGCTAAACAAAAAGATAAAGAAGCATTGGCTGAATTAGAAGTGCTTGAGATATTAAAAACTGCTTTTGAAGAAGAAAAGCCAGCTAGAGCTGTTGAGTTCACTGATGAGCAAGCTAAAATTGCGAAAAACCTTCACTTATTGACAATCAAGCCAGTATTATATGTGGCAAACGTTGGCGAAGATGAAATTGGTGATACAGAAAACAATGAATATGTACAGCGAGTTAGAGAATTTGCTGCTAATGAAAATGCTGAGGTTATTGTTATCTGTGCAAAGATTGAAGAAGAAATTGCTGAGCTTGAAGGGGAAGAAAAGGCGATGTTCCTTGAGGAGCTTGGAATTGAAGAGTCAGGTCTTGACCAGCTGATAAGAGCAGCATATCATTTGCTAGGCTTAGCAACATATTTCACTGCTGGGGTTCAAGAGGTTCGTGCTTGGACATTTGTTCAAGGAATGAAAGCACCTCAGTGTGCTGGCATTATCCATTCCGACTTCGAAAGAGGTTTCATTAGAGCGGAGACTGTTTCATATGATGACCTTATTGTGAGCGGTAATATGGTTGCTGCAAAAGAAGCAGGTAAAGTTCGTCTTGAAGGAAAAGAGTATATTGTTAAAGACGGAGATATTATTCACTTCCGCTTTAATGTTTAATAACTGAATTAATATGAGTGAAAGACCGTCTTTATACTTTTAAAGGCGGTTTTTACATTTTCTTTAGCTCATTCGACAAGAAAGCTCTCCATAGGGGGCTGGCAGGTAGGAAATATCTTGGAAAATCCTTATGAATAATTAGCTGAATTCGACAATGCAATAAAGAAGATACTTTTACAGTGCGTTTACATGCCCCTTTCAAACTGGTGCTATTATTCCTTTAGAGGGACCATAATACATGTTCCAAAGGGGGATTTTTAGGTGAAAATTGCAATTTTTACAGATACCTATTTTCCGCAAGTTAATGGGGTTGCTAACTCTTTAAAGAGGCTAACAGATCACTTAGAAAAAAGGCAAATTCAATATCAAATTTTTGCACCTGAAGTGGAAGATGCTCCAGTTTATCCAAACATTAACCAGTTTTTTAGTATCCCGGTCTTTTTATATCCCGAATGCAGAACCGCTTTAGCTAATCCTAAAAAAATCAAAGCTAAGGTACAGGAATTTAACCCAGATATTATACATATTGCTACACCGTACATGATGGGTCTATATGGACTATTTTGCGCCAAAAGGCTTCATATCCCAGTTGTTTCCTCCTATCACACTCATTTTGACCAGTATTTAGAGTACTACAAAGCCGCTTGGCTGCTGCCTGTTCTCCATAAGTACTTGAAATGGTTTCATGAGTCCACATTAAGAACCTTTGCACCTTCAAACGAAACAAAGTCAAAACTAACCGAGCTTGGCTTTCACTCCTTATCCATATGGGGAAGGGGAATAGACTGCACACAATTCCGCCCTATCGCTACAACTCATGCTGTCAGACAAAAATACAATATACAGGAGGAGTTTATTCTTTTGTATGTTGGAAGATTTGCTCCAGAAAAAGACCTTAGCACACTTTCATCTATAATTGACTCTGTTCCTGACAACTGGAATAAAAAAATTCATTGGCTGCTTGCAGGAGACGGTCCTAGTTTGCCTGAATGGAAACGGAAAGCAGCTGATTGGAATAATGTTACACTGACCGGTTATTTAAAAGGAGAAGAGCTATCAGAGGCTTATGCAAGTGCTGATTTATTTGTATTCCCTTCTACAACAGAAACATTTGGTAATGTCGTACTAGAATCATTGGCATCAGGAACTCCAGCTATCGTTTCAAATTCAGGTGGTGTGAAAGAATTAGTGGCCGATGGTATAACAGGAAGAATTTGTACAGCAAAAAGTGCAAACGAATTCTCAAAGGCAATTATTGAACTGCTTGCAGATCAGGAGAAAAGAAGACTATTTGGCATAGCAGCTAGAAAATATGCATTAAGTCAGTCATGGGAAAGTATTCTTGATAAATTAATTGGAGAATATGAAGAGGTGCTAATAAATAGCAGAGGAGAACAAAGGATTTATGCATAAATGCAATTGAATATTTAGATCCTCAGCAATTCTTTTCAGTATTCATTGCAAATCTATTCCCAATATGCTATAATTTCATCTTGTGAGTAATGTATAAGTTGCTCCTTGCCCAATCGGGCCGTTTAGACCAAAAGGAGGTGAAAGTGATGAAAAAGTACGAAATTATGTACATCATCCGTCCAAATATTGAAGATGAAGCTAAAAAAGCTCTAGTTGAGCGTTTTAACGGTATTCTTGCTGATAATGGAGCGGAAGTTGCTGAATCAAAAGAGTGGGGTAAACGTCGTCTTGCATACGAAATCAATGATTTCCGCGATGGCTACTACCAACTTGTGAAAGTTAACGCTGCACCAGTAGCAGTTGAGGAGTTCTCTCGTTTAGCTAAAATTAACGAAGATATCATCCGTCACATTGTTATTAAAGAAGAAGCTAAATAATAAATAGAATGTATTCATGTTTCACGTGGAACATGATGGAAGGGAGTTGAAACTGATGATGAACCGTGTTGTTCTTGTTGGCCGACTGACGAAGGATCCTGAACTGCGATACACACCGAGTGGAGCTGCTGTTGCAACATTCACACTTGCTGTCAATCGTACTTTTACGAACCAACAAGGTGAAAGAGAAGCAGACTTTATCAATTGTGTAATCTGGAGAAAACCTGCAGAAAATGTAGCTAATTTCTTGAAGAAAGGAAGCTTAGCTGGCGTTGACGGCAGACTTCAAACACGCAGTTATGAGGGACAAGATGGAAAGCGTGTCTATGTTACAGAAGTGCAGGCAGAAAGTGTTCAATTTCTTGAACCTAGAAACAGCAACTCTGGAAATAGAAATGACAACATGAATTATAGTGCACCAAGGGAACAAGATAATCCTTTCGGAGGCTCTAATAATTATCAGAATCAGCGACCTCAAAATCAAAATAGAAACAATGATTATACAAGAATGGACGAGGATCCATTTGCTAATAGCGGTCAAATTGATATTTCAGATGATGACTTGCCATTCTGATAATCGACAATAATTAAAAAAGGAGGGAAATTGACATGGCAATGGGCGGACGCAGAGGCGGACGTGCTAAACGCCGTAAAGTATGTTACTTTACAGCTAACGGCATTACGCAAATCGATTATAAAGATGTAGATCTTCTTAAAAAATTCATCTCTGAGCGTGGTAAAATCTTACCTCGTCGTGTAACTGGTACAAGTGCAAAATATCAACGTAAGTTGACTATTGCAATCAAACGTTCACGTACTATGGCTTTACTTCCATACGTAACTGGTGAATAATAAAAAAACACATTAGGTTAACTCCTAATGTGTTTTTTTATACTTATACGGTAAAGTGATTTTATGAATATATTATATGTTTGAATGACCTAGTATAAAATAGTAAAATAACATGGAGGGTATCCTTATATTTTTCTTATGCTAACAGGGGGTTAAAATCGCGTTTATGAATAGAAGAATTAGTGGAAATACTATGTATGTATAAGTATTTTTTCGTTCTTTCTTATTTATCGAGATACGGTATAATAGTGGCATAAAGAACTGTGTACATATTAAATTAACTATATTAGGAGTGAATAAATATTGCCTGCTTTTTTGGAAAAGGGATCAATTCGCTATCCATTAATTTGTCTGATTGGCATAACTCTGATCCTCCTTGGTATCATCTCCTTTTATAATTGGCTATTTGCCATTTTAGGGTTACTTCTTTCTGTTATTCCTTTTTATTTCCTCATTCAGATGAATGTGCGGCAAAGAAAGGAAACGGAAGAATATATTACGACCCTTTCCTACCGTGTGAAAAAGGTCGGAGAAGAGGCATTAATGGAAATGCCGATTGGGATTATGCTCATTAATGATGAATACTATATTGAGTGGACAAATCCATATTTAGCGTACAGCTTTACAGAGGACAGCTTAGTCGGAAGATCTTTGTATGATGTGTCTCCATCCGTTATTCCCCTTATTAAGCAAGAGGTGGAAACAGAAATCATCACACTTCATAATCGCAAATTTAGAGTTATCCATAAAAAAGAAGAGCGTCTCCTCTACTTTTTTGACGTAACAGAACAGACAGAGATAGAAAAGCTTTACGAGGATGAAAGAACAGCAATTGCCATCATCTTTTTAGATAATTATGATGATCTTACACAAGGAATGGATGACCAAACGCGAAGCAGCTTAAATAACAGTGTTACCTCCATCCTAAATAAATGGGCAACAGATAATGGGGTATTATTAAAACGGATATCCTCAGAACGTTTCTTTGCAGTATTTAATGAAAATATCCTTCAACATCTTGAAAAGGATAAATTCACGATTTTGGATGAGGTAAGAGAGCTAACTTCAAAGCAGAATGTACAGCTGACATTAAGTATTGGAGTCGGTTCAGGAGTTTCCTCCCTTCCAGAGCTAGGAACAATCGCTCAATCAAGCCTTGATTTAGCATTAGGCCGAGGTGGAGACCAGGTGGCTATTAAACAGCCAAATGGAAAGGTGAAATTCTATGGTGGTAAAACAAATCCTGTTGAAAAAAGAACAAGGGTGCGAGCCAGAGTTATATCACATGCCCTTAAGGAATTGATAACGGCAAGTGATAAAGTATTCATCATGGGCCATAAGCATCCTGATATGGATGCAATAGGGGCTGCAATCGGTATTAATAAGATTGCACAGATGAATAAGAAAGAGGCCTATATCGTCCTTAATCCGAATGAAATTGATTTAGGTGTAAGAAGGCTTCTCGAGGAAATAAAAAAACATGAGACATTATATGAAAGATTTATTACACCAGAGCAAGCGTTGGAAATGGAGACAGATGAGAGTTTATTAATTGTAGTAGATACACATAAGCCCTCATTAGTTATTGAGGAAAGACTTATTCATAAAATTGAGGATGTTGTGGTTATTGACCATCACAGACGTGCAGAAGAATTTATAGAAAATCCGTTGCTTGTCTATATGGAACCATATGCATCTTCAACTGCAGAGCTTGTTACAGAGCTGTTGGAATACCAGCCGAAAACAGCTAAAATTGAAATGCTAGAAGCTACCGCACTATTAGCAGGTATCATTGTAGATACTAAAAGCTTCACACTTAGAACAGGTGCCAGAACCTTTGATGCTGCCTCGTATTTGAGAGGGCAAGGCGCTGATACTGTGTTAGTACAAAAGTTCTTAAAAGAAGATATTAGCAATTATGTAAAGAAGGCAAAAATAATTCAAAATGTCATTTTCTATAAACCTGGTGTAGCTATTGCTAAGGCACAAAGAAATGAAAATAGTGATAATGTTTTAATTGCCCAAACAGCAGACACCTTATTAACGATGGATGGCATTTATGCTTCATTTGTTATTTCACCAAGAGCTGATGGACAAATAGGCATAAGTGCAAGGTCATTAGGGGATATAAATGTACAGATTATTATGGAAAGTCTTCGAGGCGGCGGCCATTTAACAAATGCAGCAACACAGCTTTCCGATATGACAATAGAAGAAGCTGAGGCAAGGCTTAAGCTGGCAATTGACGAATATTTCGAAGGGAGAAAAAAGGAATGAAAGTAATATTTTTAAAAGACGTTAAAGGTAAAGGAAAAAAAGGTGAAGTTAAAAATGTAGCTGATGGTTATGCGCAAAACTTCCTATTAAAGCAAGGGCTTGCTGTTGAAGCAAATGCAGGTGCTGTCAGCACTTTAAATGCACAAAAGAAAAAAGAAGAAAAATTGGCAGCAGATGAGCTTGAAGAAGCAAAAGCATTAAAGGAAAAAGTAGAAAAGCTTACAGTTGAGCTTACTGCTAAGTCAGGAGAAGGCGGAAGATTATTTGGTTCTATCACTAGCAAGCAAATTGCTGATGAGTTGAAGAAAAAGCATCAAATTAAAATTGATAAACGTAAAATTGATTTGAACGATGCGATTCGTTCATTAGGTGTAACAAAGGTTGCTGTGAAGATTCATCAAGAGGTTACCGCTACACTTAATGTCCATGTAAAAGAATTAAGCTAATATTGGAAGTACCATTTATCTTTAAACATGATAGAATAGAATAGGTTTGAAAAATGTGATACAGGCATCCTGATCACATTTTTTCTTTTAGTATATATTGATGTTATCCTCTCCCAATAAAGGAGGTTTTAAATTTTATGAGTGAAATGCTCCATGATAGAGTTCCCCCGCAAAATATTGAAGCAGAGCAAGCAGTACTTGGGGCGATATTCTTAGAACCACAAAGCTTAACACTTGCTTCGGAAATTCTTATTCCTGAGGATTTTTATAGAGGGGCGCACCAAAGAATCTATACAGCAATGCTGAAGTTGAATGACGGAGGAAAGGCTGTTGACCTTATAACTGTCACTGCAGAGCTATCTGCAGGTAATAATCTTGAGGATACTGGCGGTGTCAGCTATTTAAGTGAACTGGCAGCATCTGTTCCTACCGCAGCTAATATTGAGTATTATGCGAAGATAGTGGAAGAAAAATCCTTGCTGCGAAGACTGATACGGACAGCTACTGATATAGCACAGGACGGCTATGCTCGAGAAGATGAAGTAGAGGTGCTGTTGAGCGAGGCAGAAAAAAACATTCTTGAGGTTGCCCAGAGAAAGAATGCTGGGGCGTTCCATAATATTAAGGATGTATTAGTACGAACATATGACAATATTGAGCTCATGCATAACCGCCAAGGTGATATAACTGGTATTGCTACAGGATTCGCAGAGCTTGATAAAATGACAGCTGGCTTCCAGCGAAATGACTTAATTATCGTAGGAGCGCGTCCTTCTGTTGGTAAGACGGCCTTTGCCTTGAATATCGCTCAAAACGTAGCCACAACTACTGGTGAAAATGTAGCGATATTTAGTCTTGAGATGGGTGCAGAGCAGCTTGTTATGCGTATGCTATGTGCAGAGGGAAATATTGATGCACAACGTCTTCGTACTGGGTCATTGACAGACGAGGATTGGGGCAAGCTGACTATGGCAATGGGAAGCCTGTCTAATGCCGGTATATTCATTGATGATACCCCAGGGGTGAAAATCACTGATATCCGTTCTAAATGCCGTAGGCTAAAGCAGGAGCATGGTCTTGGGATGATCCTGATTGATTACTTGCAGCTTATTCTTGGAAGCGGACGTTCTGGCGAAAACAGACAACAGGAAGTTTCAGAAATTTCCCGTTCTCTTAAACAGCTTGCCCGTGAGCTACAGGTACCAGTTATTGCATTGTCTCAGCTTTCTCGTGGAGTAGAGCAGAGACAAGATAAAAGACCGATGATGTCTGATATAAGGGAATCAGGAAGTATTGAGCAGGATGCAGATATCGTGGCATTCTTGTATCGTGATGACTACTATGACAAAGAATCAGAAAGCAAAAATATCATTGAAATTATCATTGCTAAACAAAGGAATGGACCAACTGGAACAGTACAGTTAGCCTTTGTGAAGGAATATAATAAATTCGTCAATTTAGAACGGCGTTTTGATGATCCTTCCATGCCACCTGGCGCATAATAAAATAGAAAGCAGATTGGTTGTTTTAAAGCCAATCTGCTTTTTTATTTGATAAAACCAGCTATATTTCAAGTCTGATAGCATGATAAATAGTTAGTAAAATCTATATTAGTAGAATGATTACGAACATAAATTTATTTTCTTGTTTTGAATGTTCGTGTTTTGTTGACTTTTGTATACGAAAATTGGTAAAATAGGTTTGTTTGATAATAAATATAAATATTATAGTAACCTTTGGAGGTGCTTTGGAATATGTCATCAGTCGTGGTTGTTGGAACACAATGGGGAGACGAAGGTAAAGGAAAGATTACTGACTTTTTATCAGAAAATGCTGAAGTTATTGCTCGCTACCAAGGCGGTAATAATGCAGGTCACACAATTAAATTCAATGGTGAAACATATAAATTACACTTGATTCCATCTGGAATATTCTACAGCGAAAAAATCTGTGTTATCGGAAATGGAATGGTTGTAGATCCGAAAGCGCTACTAACTGAATTAAAATATTTGCATGATAGAGGCGTTACGACAGATAACTTAAGAATTAGCAATCGTGCTCATGTAATCCTGCCTTATCATTTGAAACTAGATGAAGTGGAAGAAGAGAGCAAAGGTGCTAATAAAATTGGTACAACTAAAAAAGGAATCGGCCCTGCTTATATGGACAAGGCAGCTAGAATTGGTATCCGTATTGCAGATCTTCTTGATAGAGAAATCTTTGAAGAGAAGCTTGAGCGTAACCTATTAGAGAAAAACCGTCTTCTTGAGCGCATCTATGAGACAGAGGGCTTTAAATTAGAGGATATTCTTGATGAGTATTACGAATATGGACAGCTAATCAAACATTATGTTTGTGATACTTCTGTTGTTTTGAATGATTCTTTAGATGAAGGCAGAAGAGTATTGTTTGAAGGGGCACAAGGCGTAATGCTTGATATCGACCAAGGTACGTATCCATTCGTTACTTCTTCTAACCCTGTTGCTGGTGGTGTTACGATTGGTTCTGGTGTAGGTCCAACGAAAATCAAGCATGTTGTCGGAGTTTCTAAAGCTTATACAACAAGGGTTGGCGATGGTCCTTTCCCTACAGAGCTTGATAATGAAATTGGTCACCAAATTAGGGAAGTTGGTCGTGAATACGGTACAACAACAGGAAGACCTCGCCGTGTTGGCTGGTTTGATAGTGTCGTTGTACGTCATGCTCGCAGAGTTAGCGGCATTACAGACCTTTCTCTGAACTCTATCGACGTTCTGACAGGTATTGAAACACTAAAAATCTGTGTTGCTTATAAATACAATGGAGAAGTAATGGAGGAGTTCCCTGCAAGTCTTAAAGTATTGGCACAATGTGAACCAGTATTCGAAGAGCTTCCAGGCTGGACAGAGGACATTACTGGCTGTAAATCACTAAGTGAATTGCCTGCAAATGCACGTCATTACTTAGAAAGAGTTGCACAGCTTACAGGTATTCCGTTGTCTATTTTCTCAGTAGGACCAGACAGAAGCCAAACAAATGTTGTTCACAGTCCATGGAGACAAAGCTAAAAAAAAGATTATTTTATGTAAAGGAGCCGCTTTTAAGAGCGGCTCCTAAATATTTTTTATTTTTTTTTGTAAAAAGTATTGCCATTTATATAATAAGCATGGTAATATAAAAAGCGTCGCCAATGAAGCGAAATAAAGCAGAAAAAAATCTTCAAGTTCACTTTAAATAATAGCGAGTCATTAGCTCAGTTGGTAGAGCATCTGACTTTTAATCAGAGGGTCGCAGGTTCGAATCCTGCATGACTCACCATTTCTAATATGGCCCATTGGTCAAGCGGTTAAGACACCGCCCTTTCACGGCGGTAACACGGGTTCGAATCCCGTATGGGTCATTTTATATATAGAGTTATCTGGTCCCGTGGTGTAGCGGTTAACATGCCTGCCTGTCACGCAGGAGATCGCGGGTTCGATTCCCGTCGGGACCGCCATTTTTGTTTCATATGCTTTCGGCATATTTCACATAAATTATATAGAAATATTAATGTGGCTCAGTAGCTCAGTCGGTAGAGCAAAGGACTGAAAATCCTTGTGTCGGCGGTTCGATTCCGTCCTGAGCCATCCTTTAAAAAAACAACTATACAAGTGCTATAGTTGTTTTTTTATTTGTCCAAATCATTATTTTAACAATAATACAATTCGATTACAATAATGCAACGATTCGAAGATAGGGATTGAAAATGTGTTAAAATGATAGAAGGCATGGTTTTATGCAGTTCTAGAGGACTGAATCAAAAGAAATAAAAAAGGCGGTGAGAGGCAAGTAAAATGCCTATCAACCGCAAAAAAAGGAAAATGAAACTACATCTTATTAAACGATTGAATATACGAAAAGGTTTCATTAATATAGAAAATTTATTAACCCTCTATTTTGGAGGGTTTTTCAAATTATAAGGAAGCAAGTATTGCTGAATAGTTGTAATGAAATAGTGGAAGTAGAGTAGAATAGAAAAAAAGTGAATATATAAAATGAAAATGGTAAAGTAGAAAGTAGAATAAACCCTTGAAATAACCTAACTTTTAATAGACAGATTACATTGAAGGAGATAAGTGTGCATGAATAAAAAAATACTTGTAGTAGATGATGAAAAACCGATTGCGGATATTTTGCAATTTAATTTAAAAAAAGAAGGATTTGAAGTTCATTGTGCTTATGATGGCAATGCAGCCTTAGAAATGGTAGAAGAAGTACAACCAGATTTAGTGCTACTTGATATCATGCTTCCACAGCGAGATGGAATGGAAGTATGTCGAGAGATTCGCAAGAAGTATGAAATGCCAATCATTATGCTAACAGCTAAAGACTCTGAGATTGACAAAGTCCTTGGACTTGAGCTCGGTGCAGATGATTATGTCACAAAGCCTTTTAGCACTAGAGAGCTGATTGCCCGCGTAAAGGCGAACTTGAGACGTCATCAGCAGGTTCCAGCTGCTTCTGAAGAAGAAAACGAATCAAATGAGATTGAAGTAGGGTCTTTAATCATCCACCCAGATGCTTATATCGTTTCTAAAAGAGGAGAAATGATTGAGCTCACACATCGTGAGTTTGAGCTTCTTCACTATTTGGCTAAACACATTGGTCAGGTAATGACGAGAGAGCATTTGCTGCAAACAGTGTGGGGATATGACTATTATGGAGATGTGAGAACAGTGGATGTAACTGTGCGAAGACTGAGAGAAAAAATAGAGGATAACCCAAGTCATCCAACCTGGATTGTAACGAGAAGAGGCGTAGGGTATTACTTGCGTAATCCTGAACAGGAGTAATAGATATTAATGAAAAAAGTTAGTTTTTTTAGATCAATTCATGTAAAGCTAATGATAATAATTGTATTGCTTATTCTTATATCGATTCAGATTATCGGTGTGTACTTCGTCCAAAAGCTGCAGTCTACGTTAATTGAAAACTTTAAGACCTCTATTCAGGAAAAGGTAAATATCCTTTCCATTTATATGGAGGAGCAGCTCGTAAAGGAGCGTCCTGTTGAAGGCACGGGAACAACGCTTGAAGATGATGTAAAAAGGCTGTTAAGCGAAAATAATAATGCTACAGATATTCAAGAAATTAGGGTAATCACTAATAACTCGATTATTATTGGGACATCAGATCCCGAAAAACAATCATTGGTCGGCCAGAGAATGGTCGATACTAAAGTAAGAAGGGCTATGTCTAATTCCTCCCAATCGAATTCTTTCATTCGGGTTGAAAACAATAAAAAGGAATATGTCCTAATTACACCAATTCGTCCACAGGGCGGGGAAACGGTTGGAGTTATTTATACGGTAGGAAAAATTCAAGAAGTGTATGACAGTCTAGACAATATTAACAGCATCTTTCAAAAGGGAACTGTTATCACTCTAATAGTTACTGCAATACTTGGAATATTACTGGCTAGAACAATTACCAGACCGATTTCGGACATGCAAAAGCATGCCTTTGCCCTTTCAAAAGGGAACTTCTCTCAAAAGGTTAAAGTGTACGGCTTTGACGAAATTGGTCAACTGGCAATTACCTTTAACAACCTAACGAAAAAACTTCAAGAGTCACAGGCTTCTACTGAGAGTGAAAGAAGGAAGCTGTCATCTGTTTTATCATATATGACAGATGGCGTTATTGCTACAGACCGGAAAGGTAGAATTATCCTTATAAATGAGCCTGCTGCTAAAATGCTGGACGTTTCACGTGAAACAGTCTTGTCTGAGCCGATTATTCATTTACTCGGCTTAAAGGATAAATATACTTTTGATGAGCTTTTAGAAGAGAGAGAATCAGTCATTCTTGATTATAGTACAAACTATGAACCATATATTCTTCGGGCAAACTTCTCTGTTATTCAAAAGGAGACTGGTTTTGTTAATGGGTTAATTACTGTTCTTCATGATATTACAGAGCAGGAGAAAATTGATATGGAACGGAAAGAGTTTGTGGCAAATGTATCGCACGAACTCAGAACTCCGTTAACAACAATGAGAAGTTATGTTGAGGCACTGGCAGAGGGAGCATGGCAGGATGATGGACTTGCCCCTAAATTTTTAGAGGTCACGCAAAATGAAACGGAACGAATGATTCGTCTTGTGAACGATTTACTTCAGCTTTCTAAGCTTGACAGCAGGGACTACAAGCTGAATAAGGAATTAGTTGATTTTATTGTTTTCTATAACAGGATTATTGATAGATTCGAGCTGACAAAGGAACAGAATGTCACTTTTGAACGGAAGCTGCCAAAACATGTAGCCTTTGTAGAAATTGATGAGGATAAATTAACACAAGTTCTTGATAATATTATTTCAAATGCAATGAAGTATTCCCCAGAAGGCGGCAAAATTACCTTTACCATAAAAGAGCAAGAGCAGCAGTTAATTGTTAGTGTTGCGGATAACGGTGTCGGCATACCGAAGGAAAATATCAGCAAAATTTTTGATCGCTTTTACCGTGTTGACAAAGCGAGAACAAGGAGACTTGGTGGTACAGGCTTAGGCTTGGCTATTGCAAAGGAAATGGTTGAAGCACATGGGGGAAGAATTTGGGCATCGAGTAAAGAAGGGAAAGGAACAAAAATTTCCTTTACACTCCCTTATATTCAATCAGAAGAGGATGATTGGGTATGAATATGAATTATGAAAATGTAAAAAGTCTAGTACTGACAATATTAGTGATGCTGAGTCTGCTTATGTATTATCTTCTATGGACAGATCAAGGTAATACAGCAGAAGATCCGAATGATAATATTGTTGAAACAGAGAAAATTGGCAGCAAACAGGAGGTCGCGGACATTGTTCGGCCCGATAGAATTTTCCAGCATGTAGATGGAGAAATATATGGTACAATTTCAATGAATGAAATTAATTCTGTACTTAACGTTTTAAAAACAGTTGAATACGGAAGCCTAACAAATATTTCCGAAGAAATAAACGATATCCCTAACTTTATTGAAGATGAAGAAAACAGCATGGAAATTCGGTTTCCAGGTCAAATTCCTTTTAGCCTTTACCGAGATATTCTTCAGATGGATGAAAGTAATCTGTTTAATTTTGATACTATCCTTGTGTCCTATAATCTTGTAAAAGAGGATGAAGGAGCAGTTTATTTTATTTCAAAGAAAGAAGGCAAGGTGTACAAAAGCAGTATTTCTGTAAGTTATATTAATAACATTAAAGACTTTCAGGATAACATTACTGCTGAGGATACTTCCTATACTCCTTACTTCAGCTATCAGACAGATAATAATCTGATCTACTTGCCAAAAGGAAAAACAGAACTAAATAAATATATATATAAGAGTGAAACAGTGGATTCCTCGAGATTGAAAAATGCAATGTTCAGCGTTCCTAGCAATGCTCAAAAGAGTGTGGAGACGAATGAAGAAGTGTATACAGATGAATCAAGTATGCTGAGAATAGAAAAGGACACTCATGTCGTCAAATTTCTAAAACCATCTGGTACCCTTACCAACGAATTAAGTCCGAATCAAATAATTGAAAACAGCATTGATTTTGTAAATGATCATGGCGGCTGGGTCAATAAATATTTATTTGTAGATAATAATGATAAGAATATGGTTAATTTCCGTATATATGATGAATCTGGTTTTCCAGTATTCAACTTAAAAAAGGATTTATCTACTATCCAGGTTTCTTGGGAAAATAATAGAGTAGAACAATTTATTACGAGTAATGTGGCCATAACACCAAATCCAATTGATGCGACAGCCCAAAAGCTTGATTCAGGCAGTTCTGTATTAAAGGAAATACAATCCTCGAAAAATTTTGATCCTAATAAGCTGGAGGATATCGTGCCAGGCTATGATATGGTAATCACCAACCCAAGCTATGCTTATTTAGAGCCAAGCTGGTTTTACTTATATAATGGAGAATGGCATCAGTTAGGAGAAGGCGAGACAGGGGGCAGTAAAAGTGGATTGGAGTAAAATTAAAACTATTTTTATTGTTGCCTTCTTGCTTTTGGATATTTATTTGATTTATGAATATACAAAGCTAAAAAAAGATACACAGCAATTTGAGACAGAGGAGCCAGAAACACCAATTTCCAAAACTTTAGCACTTGATGGAATTAAGTATGACGAGGATAAGTTTCCATCTGATATTGAAAAGGGCCAGTACTTAACTGCTAAATCAATGACGTTCAGTGATGAAGATTTGGAGAAGCTGGAAAAGAGTACACTAAGCGGCCAAAGCATAAAAGTCCAAGATTCCATCATGCTACAATCTATTTTAGAAAAACCAATCAAGCTAAGTGATGATTTTAAGAAAGAAGAATTAGTTGAGTATATTAGAAGTCATATTTTAAATGGTGATCAATATGTCTTTTGGGAAAAGAAGGACAATACAATTACCTATTATCAACAGTATAATGGCAAAACACTATATCATAACTTAAAAGGGGAACTGACCTTTTTAGTAAATGAAGAAAATAACATCGTATCCTATAATCAAACCTATCTGCAGGACATTAAAGAATTTGATGAGAAGGAAACGTTAGTAAAGCCGTTAGAGGCTATTTATGCGCTCTATAAGAACGCCTACTTGGAAATGAACACATACATCTCCAATGTAGAGCTTGGCTATTATTCACAGCAGAATGCACCATCTGTGCAGCTGCTGGCACCAACTTGGAAAATTACTTTAAAAGGACAGAAAAATCTCTATGTCAATGCGTTAAACGGGGAGATTATAAAGCCAGGGATGGAAGAGACGAAATTGGAGTGAACAAAACATGCATTTTAGTGTTCTCGCGAGTGGGAGTACAGGCAATGCTATTTATGTAGAATCAGGGGAACATGCATTTTTAGTTGATGCAGGTTTGAGCGGAAAACAAATGGAAACATTATTTCAAGGCATTGATCGAAAAATGGACAAGCTTTCGGGTATTTTTGTTACACATGAACATAGTGATCATATTAAAGGTGTTGGAATAATTGCAAGGAAGTATAACCTGCCGATTTACGCGAACGAAAAAACGTGGAAGGCAATGGAGCCTTTGATCGGGACAATTCCTGTTGAGCAAAAGTTTCAATTTGATATGGAAACAGTCAAAACGTTCGGAGATGTCTCCATTGAGTCTTTCGGAGTGTCTCATGATGCAGCAGAGCCGATGTTCTATGTTTTCCACCAAGGAGAAAAGAAGCTTGTGCTTATTACTGACACAGGTTATGTGAGTGACCGTATGAAAGGGATTATTCGTAATGCGGATTCTTATGTGTTTGAAAGCAATCATGATGTACAGATGCTGAGAATGGGAAGATATCCTTGGAATATTAAAAGACGTATATTAAGTGATGTTGGACATGTTTCTAATGAGGATGCAGCTATTGCAATGAGTGAGGTTATTGGTGATCGCACAAAGCATATTTATCTGGCACATTTAAGCATGGATAACAATATTAAGGACTTAGCTAGAATGTCAGTGTCACAAACGCTAGAACAGCGTGGAGTGGACTTAACAGACCAGCTAGGACTTTATGATACAGATCCAAAAAAACCGACCAATTTAATGGCGATTTAAAGAAAAGGCAAGCAGAACGAATCTGCTTGCCTTTTTTGTATGTCATAAGGAGGATTTTTACTTAATACAATGTTAGGACTCGAATTTCTTGATTATGTTGTTTGTTTTTGCGAGGAATAGGAAAAATTAATAAGGTACTTATCAGTGTCTTATTAAAAGGCTCTTATTTATAGATAGCTTGCCTTTACGAATAAGGACATACTAGCTAAGAAAACAATTGTTCAGAAGGAAGGCGGTATGACTAATGACAAATGACGAAGAGTTTCGTTATGAAGAGTATAAAAGGAGCAGACCTCAACGAAAGAGAAGAGGGTATTTCTTTGCCGGCTTTATCGGTGCAATTATTGGAGCCTTAATCATTGTTCTCCTGCTTCCTCGTTTATCCCAATTAGGAGTATTGTCCATGCTGCAAGGCTCAACAAGCGGTGCTAATTTTAGTGGGATTACACAGGGAGTTTCTGTTGATGTTGATACAGATGTTACAAAGGCAGTCGATATTGCCGCAGATGCTGTTGTTGGGATAACAAATTTACAGGAATCTGGCTTTTGGGCTGATGCCAGTGAGTCAGAGGCTGGCACAGGATCAGGTGTTATCTACCGAAAAAGTGGTAATACAGCTTATATTGTGACAAATAATCACGTAGTGGAAGGAGCATCAGAGCTTGAGGTCACCCTTGCTGACGGTAAAAAGGTTAGCGCAGAGCTTATAGGAAGTGATATTTGGACCGACTTAGCCGTACTTAAGGTAAGCTCAAAGGACATATCAAAGGTTGCTGAATTCGGCAATTCAGATGCTCTAAAATCTGGTGAACCAGTTATAGCAATTGGGAATCCTCTTGGCCTGACATTTTCCGGATCAGTAACACAGGGGATTGTTTCAGGACTGGACAGAACAATCCCAATCGACATTAATAGTGATGGAGTTGCTGATTGGCAGTCAGAGGTTATTCAAACAGATGCAGCAATTAATCCAGGAAACAGCGGCGGTGCGCTTGTTAATATTAAAGGCCAACTGATTGGAATAAACAGCATGAAAATCTCAGAGTCATCTGTAGAGGGAATTGGCTTAGCAATACCAATAAACTCTGCTGTTCCAATTATCGAGGATCTTGAAGAGTTTGGAGAAGTTAAACGTCCTTACATGGGGGTTGAGCTTGAATCAGTAAGTGATATTCCAGGTTATTATCAAGAAGAGGCGCTTAAGCTGCCGAAGGACTTAACAACAGGTGTTGCAATTAAATCTGTATCACCTAAATCACCTGCAGAAAAAGCAGGATTGAAGGAACTTGACGTTATCGTTGAGCTTGATGGCAAAAAGATTAAAGATTTAATTGAATTACGCAAGCATTTGTATACAGATAAAAAAATCGGTGATAAGCTCAAAATTAAATACTATCGAGAAGGAAAAGAGAAAACAGCAGAATTGACTCTTTCTGAAGATAAAATGTAATAGAAGGGGAAACCCCTTCTATTTTTTTATTTTTCTAAAAAAGATATAACCTTTATTAGGAGCTTAATTATTTCCTGTAGAAGTTGAAGTTTAAGCAAGGAATGGTAAGATGGAATGTGGATAAGTTTTTTAAATAATAAATCTAAAATATATCCACAGACTAAAAAAGAATAAATACAGCAACCAGCACAAAGGAGTATATACAAAATGATATTTAGCTGCGAAGAACATGTAGATATAGCAATAGATACAATCGTAAACGACTATGAAACATTCCCGTCATTAGAGAAAATAGAACCTGAAAAAAAGTTATCAACAACCTGTGAATATTGTAAAAATAACGCAATATATGTTGTGGCGAACACTTGATTCCATACTATATGTGGATTAAAAATGTGGATATGTGGATAACTTCTGTGGATAATATGTTTGTAAAGTGAGGAATACCTGTGAATATCTCGATTATCACCGTTGGGAAATTAAAAGAAAAGTATTTAAAACAAGGAATTGAAGAATATACAAAACGGCTTTCAAGCTATTCTAAAATAGAAATAATCGAGGTGCCAGATGAAAAAGCACCAGAGGTTTTGAGCGAGGCCGAAATGATTCAGGTCAAGGACAAAGAGGGAGAAAGAATACTTGCAAAGGTACCAGCTGATGCTCATGTTATCGCATTAGCAATTGATGGTAAGCAAAAGTCTTCTGAAGAGCTTGCAGATACACTGGACAAGCTCGCAACCTACGGGAAAAGTAAAGTAGCCTTCATTATTGGCGGATCGCTAGGCTTAAGTAGCCAAGTATTACAAAGAGCAGACGACAAACTGTCTTTCAGTAAGATGACTTTTCCACATCAGTTGATGCGCTTGATTTTGGTAGAGCAGGTTTACCGGGCGTTTCGGATTAATCGGGGGGAGCCTTATCATAAGTAAGTGGACTATCTTGTTAAAAATATCTGTAAAACAAATAACAGCTTAGAATATCTCTAAGCTGTTTTTAATCGTATTCCGACAAACTCCATATATAAAATATCAAGTGAACAATCAATTGTTACAATAGGATGTAACTATAAAGGAGGGAAATGAGATGTTACAGGAATTCAATCAACTGATGGATTACATCGAAGAAAACCTAACGGAACAAATATCTGGAAAAGAAATCTCAAAAATAGTTGGAATGTCTGATTATCATTTTAAAAGAATGTTTTCGTATATGGCAGGAATGTCGTTGAATGAGTATATCAAAAACAGAAGATTATCGGTTGCGAATGTTGAATTAATAAATGGTGCGAGGGTGACGGATGTTGCCTTTAAATATGGTTATCAATCAATTGAGGGATTTTCCAGAGCATTTCGTGAATGGTGTGGTTTTTTACCTTCGGAAGTAACTAAAAATAAAATTCAAAAATCATTTCCCAAATTTTCATTTTTTATTGATATACGGGGAGGAATTTCTATGGAATTCAAAATTGAAAGGAAAAAGAAATTTAATTTAGTCGGTGTTGCGAAAAGAGTGCCTATACAGTTTGAAGGTGTCAATAATGCGATTTTAGAACTAGCTCAGTCTATAAACGAACAGCAAAGAGATGAGATGCATCAGTTAGCTGATTTATATCCTCATCAAGTCTTGAATATATCCTATGATTTTGATGATGGTCACTTAGAAGAAAAGGGCTATTTAACGCATATGATTGGTTTTGCAACAACAAAGGAAAATTCATTTGCTGATTTAGAACAACTCTCTATTGAAGAAAGCTTATGGGCAATTTTCCCTAATCAAGGACCTTTCCCTGCTACCCTTCAAGAAACGACCGCGAAAATCTATTCAGAGTGGTTGCCATCTTCAGGTTATGAAATAGCTGATTTACCCGGAATTTCTTTTACGAAGCATGATAGTTCGAATGAAAATGTCTATAGTGAAATTTGGATGCCAATAAAGGAAAAAGTTAAGCTTTAGTTATGAGATTGAAGGTAAGAATGTAATCTCTTCAAATAAAGAGATTGAAACAAAAAATAAAAGTGAATTCGATAATTCGAATTCACTTTTTGTTAAATACAGAAGTATTTTGGGATTGATATTCTTATGTACATAAAATGGAGGGCGTTAAATTAGTTCTGGTCATCCAAATTCGATTGTGCTCCGTCCAGCCACAATTGAAATAAATAGATGATTAATGAAAAACCGACCATCATGGCAACAACAGTAATTGTAGGCAAGGTTGAATTCCCTGACACAAGTCCAAGTCGCCCCCATATTGGGTAAACAATGTACATAAATCCCCCGTCCAAAAGTATATTAACAGTCAGATACCTCCAAAATTTCCCGAATGTAAAATGGAATACCCAGATAACTATAACGAAATATGCTCCATACACCCAAGGAACCGGAATAATTGTATCCCACCCAAACAGGCTGGAGCCTTTTTCATTCCACCAGCCGTAATGGTGGGCCGCTTGATAGGCTAAGGAATGAATTACGGTCATAAATAGAGCGACTGGTATGTATCTACGAACAGTTATCATCTTTAAAAAAAACAAGGAAAGCCAAGGTAATACCAAGAGTAACCAGAGGATAATCTGTTTCATATCATTAATACCTCACAGTAGTTTTATATGTATTATTGCTTTTAGTACTGATATTTATTCGTTAGTAAAAAGATATAATGGAAACAATGCAGGATATACCTCAAAAACTTCTTTTTATAAATAACCAAGTACATTAAATTAAGTAAAAACATCAAAACGTTAGTTTCCATGAATAAGTATGTTTCTATTTATGAACAAATATGCTGTAATAGTGTTAGAATACCTGTTGTTAGTAGTTAAAAAAGTGAGGAATTAATGGTGAAAAAATTTAAGAAGTTTTATTTAGAGATTACAAGTGTATGTAATCTTGCCTGCAGCTTTTGTCCACCAACAGAACGACAGAAGCAATTTATTTCTGTGGAGGATTTTTCTAAGAGATTAGACCAGATTAAACCGCATACAGACTATATTTATTTACATGTAAAGGGTGAGCCCTTGCTTCATCCTAAAATAGGTGATCTGTTAGACTTAAGCCATGAAAAGGGCTTTAAGGTTAATATCACAACTAATGGAACCTTAATTAATAAAAAGAGAGAAAAATTATTAAATAAGCCTGCGTTAAGACAAATGAATTTCTCACTTCATAGCTTTGATGGCCATATTGGTTCTAAGGATAAGGAAGGGTATGTGAGAAGTGTTCTTTCCTTTATTAAAGAAGCGACGAGTCAGTCAGATTTGATTGTTTCCCTAAGATTATGGAATCTTACACAAGACAATACGACGAATATTGAAAGAGAACGAAACAGAGAATTACTAGAAATTATCGAGAAAGAATTTGAACTAGACTACAAAATTGAAGAGAAGGTCACACCAGGAAGCGGCATTAAAATCGCGGAACGAATCTTTATCAATCAAGATTATGAGTTTCAGTGGCCTGCATTGCACGAAGAAGAAGATGATGGCAAAGGCTTCTGCTATGGTATGCGAAATCAAGCAGGTATTTTAGCAAACGGCACCGTTATTCCTTGTTGCCTTGATGGTGAGGGTGTAATCAATCTTGGCAATATTAATGATAACTCATTTTCGGATATTATCGAGATGGATAGAGCCAAAAACCTTGTAGACGGTTTTTCACGAAGAGTGGCAGTAGAGGAGCTATGCAGGAAATGCGGTTATCGTAAAAGGTTTGGAAAGTAGATTTCTGTTTTTTAAATAATATGCAATCAGGATTTTCGGTAAAAGAAGAGAAAATCCTGATTGAAATTAGACGCTAATAAATCTCCTTTAATGACAAATAAACTCCGCATTATTTCAGTTTAAAATTATTTTTCAACAACCGGAATCCACATTTCACCATATACTCTTCCGTTTTTCTGCTCCATCTCAACCGTCGTATTTGGTCCGCCAACATAAGCAATGGTTTGTACCTCTGGTAAGACCTGACCAAAGGCAATGCCAGTAAGCTGATTGCTCAACTCCTCAGCTGTGTTTGCTTCTCCCTTAACAATTAAATAGAGGCCTTTAGGGAATTGGATAACTCTAGATGCTTCGTCTTGTAACGTTTTGTCTGTCAATACGCCAGCATAATGCATCATTTTGTTATTAACAGCCTCGTTAACGGCAAAAATATAGTCGTTTGTAGCTAGTGCTTTTAGCGTGGCAAGTCTTCCATCTTGTTTGACAGCTTGCCAAAAGTCTGACTTTTCCTTATTTATACCAGCATAGTCTGTATAATCGCTCATTAGCTCGATTCCCAATCCTAATACTGTAAAGCTTTCTTTCTCTTCTAAAGTATACTGTGCCATATTCAAAACCTGCCCTTTTATAATTTTTCAAATGACTTGTATTTTCACTTGATGTGTTTATAATATCTTTAAATTATGTCAAAAAATGATACTGTTTAGGAGATCTTAATGAAAAAGGTTGAACGGATTAATACTATTATGCGTTATATTAATAATCGTGCCCAATTTACAATTTCTGAAATCATGCAGGAATTTGATATTTCTCGTTCGACTGCTGTTAGGGATATTAAGGAAATTGAAACAATGGGAATGCCGCTTGTCGCTGAGGTTGGAAGGGACGGTGGATATTATGTTATGAGCAATTCTGTTTTGCCTAATGTTCAGTTTACCGATACTGAGATCAAAGCGCTTTTTATTGCTTTTATGGCCACAAGAAATCAACAGCTTCCATATCTTAAGAGTCGTCAGTCGTTGGCTGAAAAATTACTTGGTCTTCTATCAGAAAATCAGCAAGACGATTTAGTGCTATTAAATCAAATTTTGCTTTTCGAAGGAACCAATCCGAATAATCCAGACCTCCTTGATTTGTCAGATCTGCCTCATCCGATATTAGAAAAGCTAATACGAATTCTCCTTATAGATAGTTATTTATTGATTACTCTTAAGGAAGAGAGGGAAATAAAATCATTTCCAATTTTTCTTTTGCATCTTTATCGTGAAAAAAGTCTTTGGTTTATTGAGGGATTTGACTTGAATGAAGAAAAAAGAAGGATATTTCCTGTTGATAATCTTACAAATGTAGAACCATATCCAACAAAAAATAGAGTAAGTAAGAAAAAGATTCTAGAAAAACTAAAGAATCAGCAGGAAGTATTTAATGTTGTCATAGAGCTTGGTCCAAAGGCGATTACACAGTTTAAAAAATACCATCCTTTGAAAGCTGCCATTTCTTATACAAATCCTTACCAAACGACAGCCATTTTAAAGACCTTTATTCATGTTAATAATTCAGAGGAATTAACTGAGCTAACAAATTGGCTCCTTTTTTTAGGGAAGGATATCAAAGTCATGGAAGTGCCAGAGGAAGTTTTAGAAGAATGGAGAGAGAGAGTATGCTTATTCGATATATAGGCATACTTACGATTTTCTTCTTGTAACAATTGACCGCAAAGATAGGTCAAAAATACAACAATATTAATCTATTAGTAAAATATTTGCAGTTCTATACTTTCTTAAAAGGAATGGTATGTATAAAATAAGAGAGTTAGAAGAAGGGGTATTTTTCTAAATAAGTTAGTTTTTGTTGTATTTTAATATAATTAGGCGGTCAGATAGAATGCAAGGAGGAGTTTAAAAATGAGTCAATTTCTTCAAATGGGGGCAAATGCAGCTTTAAGTTCTTCAAGGGGAAAGGTTACGGTTAGCTACGAAGCTTCCAATAAAATAGATATATCTTTAACGGCATTTCTACTAACTGATTTAGATAAGGTACAAGGAGATAACGGGATTATATTTTATAATCAACCAAATAGCACTACTGGTGTAGTGAACTTAATACCTGCAGAGCAAATAGGAAACCAAAAAATCCATGAACTTAATTTTGATATGAGTAGAGCACCGGAAGGTATAACTAAAATAACGATAACTCTTACAGAGGATAATAATACTGGATTCTCAAATGTGAAAAATTTAAAGGCAGAGGTAACTGCAGATAATACTATTATTCAATTAACACCGTCTAGTTTTACAAGTGAAAATGGAATTGTAGTATTAGAGTTATATGTAAGGAACAGTCAGACAAAGGTTAGATCCATTTGGCGTGGGTTTGATTCGGGGCTTGAAGGATTATGTATAAATTATGGTGTTGAAGTTGAACCTGAGGAACAGAATAAGGCGACTGAACCTATAAGTATTCCTACACAAACGCTAGCTGCAGATATGGCTCTTAAAAGCAACGATGGAAAAAACACATTTGCAACGATAAGCCTTGAAAAGGTAAAAGGGAAGGTAAGCCTCGATAAAGGACAAAAGCCAGTTATCATTGATAAAACACCTGAAATTACTGCTACGGTTTCTTGGAAGACAGGGACAGATTATGATATTTACGCTTTAGTTTATACCAAGAATGGTATGCAGGTTGATGTAGCTATGTTTGGTGCGAGAGGTGTACCACCACTCCGAAGTTATGGAAATGGAGCAGTAGAGCATATGGGTGATGTAGGGAGAAACAGTACATCAACTAAGACAGAGGTTATAAAACTAAGATTAAATGATGATATCCTCGCCGTTGTGCCTGTTGTTTATTCTGCTCAGTCCAATGGAACAGGCTCCTTCTACAGATATAAGGTATCTATGAGTATAGATAATCATAATGGAACATCTGTTACCATTACATCCAAAAACGCTAATAATAATGACAGAATCTATTCGTGTGTGCCTGGAATTCTTCATAATACGAAAGATGGAGTTATTATAAGTCCACTGGAGCTTTATAGTATGCCGAATTCAGAGTATAGACCGAAACTTAGGATGGGGTATTCAGGTATGGTAGAAGTTCTAATGGATGAAGGACCAGTTAATGATTATAAGTAGAGTAGAAATGATGACTCACTTTTACATCTATACGTAAAAGAAAGCAACACAACAAAGGGAATATGCCTTTATTGTGTTGCTTTTTTACTATATATGAAGCTCGACCATTATCATGTAGCAATTTGACTCTCAACATTTGCGAATGTATTTCGGAAGTCCAGCGAAATAATCGAGACAATGTATGCCTGCAATTCCTTCATCTTGCTGAAGCTCAATTAAGGAGTAAATATCTTGAAAGTCGTCAAGATGCCCGGTCCCAATCTGATTTGCCCATGCAAGTAGTTTTATATTTTGAATATAGGAACAAACAGCGGAGTGAGCAATAGTTTCCATTAATTGTTACTTATTTTCATTATTAAGAACTTGTGATAATTCTTATTTTGACTCGCTTGCAATGAATAAATATGCCATGGCTCGCGATTTTGAAGAGTAGGGGACCATGTAGCTTTGTCCAGTATTTTAAGTATTTTTCTTAGGGGAACTGTTTTTTTGAAAACTATGCTTGAATTTATAGTTTGTTTATATTTGCGATATAAGGAGTTTAGTTATTGTCTCTACAATAAAAGTAAGGAAATCATAAAGGAGAGATAATTAATGAATAAGAAGTTTTTAATGACAGCACTAACTTTGGCTAGTTCAATCACTTTAATGGCAGCATGCGGTAATGCAACAAATAAGGAGGCAGGCGAAAGGACATCGCTTGAGACTCAACAGACAGTGGAGGAAAGTGCAGAACAACAACTGACAAATGGCCAAAAAATGGCGAATATATTAGGCAGTACAAACTGGCAGGGTACTCGTGTTTATGATAAGGATAATAATGACCTTACAAAAGAGAATACTGGTTTTATCGGTTTAGCAAAGTATGATGCAGAGACTGGGCACTATGAATTTTTTGATGCTCAAACAGGGGAGACACGTGGTGATGAAGGGACGTTCTTTATGACAAATGACGGAATGAAACGCATACTCATTTCCAAGACGATGAATTATCAAGCGGTTGTCGAAATTACAGAATTAGACGAGGATATGTTTACGTATAAACGAATGGGAAAAGACGCGAAAAATAATGATATCGAGGTTTTTGTGGAGCATATACCTTTTGCTGACAATAATTTAGGCTTTACCACAGCCGATCAACCATTAAATGCTTCTACAGGGGAGATTTTAACTGATGAGGATGGGGATAACATCCTTGGTTCTAGTTTATGGCAAGGAACAAAGGCAATTGATGAAGAAGGAAATGATGTCACAATGTATAATGAGAACTATATTAGTCTTGCTAAGTTCGATAAGGATACGAACCAATATGAGTTCTTTTCTTTAGAAACAGGTGAGAGCCGAGGTGATTATGGTTACTTTAATGTAATTAATAACAATAAAATCCGTGCACATATGTCTATTGGCGAAAATAAATATGGTGCAGCATTGGAGCTTACAGAGCTAAATCGAAATAAATTCACATATAAACGTGTTGGTAAGGATGCAGACGGAAATGATATTACCATCTTTGTGGAGCATGAGCCATATAAGGGAGAATTAACACCAGTTTTTAGCTTATAAGTAAGCAAAAAACTCCTTACTTGAAAATGGGAAGGAATCTCCTTTATGGAAAAAAGGAGACTAAAATGACCATAAAAAATCGATTTTTAACTTCATATATAGGCGGCATTGTTATAGCGAGTATCTCCATTCTTGCCATTCTCTGCATTGTTTTTTATGTGACAACAGGTACAGTACCAACGCCTAAAACATGGTATCAAACCTTTACGAAGCAACGCTCCTTAAGTCCTGAAGAGGAGCTTGCTTATGTGGAGCTGCGCAATATTGCGAAGACAAATCCAGATCAACTCTTAGAGAAAGGCCTGGCTACTGATTTACAAAAAATGGAGAAGAAGTCACTGGGTGTTGTCATTCGTCATGATGAGAGTATTTTATATTATTCAAAAGGGTTAGTAGAGAAATCTCTTGTTGTTCATTTCCCAGTTTTTGATACGAATAATATTGAAACAAAAGGAACGATAGATAATGCAGGCAGAATGTATCGTTACATAAAATTTGATTTCTATTATAGTGATCTGTCAAAGGGAAGCATTCTTGTCCTAAAAAAGGAAAATAACCTTTTAGAGTTTTTTACTAAATGGGGAATTACGATTAGTATCGTCATTATTCTTGTTTCCATCACAGCAATGCTTTTTTTAAACCAGCTTTTGCATAGGACAATTATTAAGCCTTTAGAAAATTTAGGGCAGTTTATGTCTGAATTGCGTGGGGAAAGTCTGCAAAGCAAAACACCAGCCTTACCTGCCAATACAGCAAAGGAAGTCCAGCAGCTGACAGCTAATTTTGAAAGTATGCGCACAACACTGCTAGCCTCTATCCAAGAGCAGCAGAATCTTGAAAATAATCGAAAGGAGTTAGTTGCAAGCATTTCTCATGATTTAAAAACACCAATTACCTCCATTATTGGTTATATTGAAGGCTTGCAGGAGGGGATTGCTGATACGCCTGCAAAGCAGGAAAAGTATTTACAGACAATACATTCAAAATCAATTGCATTAAATCGTTTAATTGAAGAGCTGTTTCTTTATTCTAAACTCGATGCGGAAGCTGTCCCTTTCTATTTTGAACGGATACAGCTGGAGAAATTTCTTGTACATATGTCAGAGGAATTTCAATTGGACAACAGAGATGTTCAATTTCAGATAAGTGTACGCGAGGATATATATGCATCAATTGATCGTATGCAAATGAACAGGGCTATTAATAATTTATTCGAAAATAGCTTAAAGTTTAAAAAGACTGATGAACCTTTATGTATAACATTAGAAGTTACGGCAAATGCAGATATGCTAGAGATTCATGTAATGGATAATGGGCAGGGAATTGCGGAGTCTCAACTTCCCTATGTATTTGATCATTTTTACCGTGGTGAGGCAGCGCGCACATTTACAACAGGCGGTAGCGGTTTAGGGCTTGCCATTGTGAAACAAATCGTTGAAAAACATCAAGGCCATGTGGAAATTCAAAGTAAACTACAATATGGCACTAAAGTGACAATAATACTCGCAAGAGCGTAAGGAAGGTGTCAATTAATGGTGCCATCACGAATACTAATCATAGAAGATGATGTAAGTATTGCCGAACTACAAAGGGATTATTTGGAGATACATCAAATGGTAGCTGAGATTGAAACAGATGGATTAGCAGGGGTAAATAGGGCATTAAATGAGCCATATGATTTAATAGTCATTGACTTAATGCTCCCTTCAATTGATGGTTTTGAAATCTGTCGACGGATTCGTGAGAAGAAAAATATCCCCCTAATGATTGTTTCAGCTAAAAAGGAAGATATTGATAAAATAAGAGGACTTGGATTAGGCGCAGATGATTATATGACAAAACCATTTAGTCCAAGTGAACTTGTTGCGCGAGTGCAGGCCCATATCAAAAGGTTTAAGCTACTAACAGGTATCGGACAATCACAGGAAATAATAGAGAAGAAAAATGTCTTAATAGATAAGGGAGCACGCAAAGTATTCATTTTAGGACAGGAGTTTATCTTCCCGACAAAGGAATTTGATTTACTCGTGTTTTTTATGGAGCATCCAGACCGTGTCTGGACAAAGGAGCAGCTTTTTCGGCAAGTTTGGTATATGGATGATTTAGATGGTGATGTTTTTACAGTCGTTGTCCACGTCGGAAGGATTAGAGAAAAATTTAAAAAGGGAAAATTGTCAGAGTCACCTATAGAGACAATATGGGGAAGTGGTTATCGGTTTAATAGCTAAAGGTAAGAAAAAGTTTCACATGAAACATTTTAGCAAGAAGAATTGGTATAAAGCATTGTTTGTCATATAAAGAAGAGTTCGATTTGGAATCGAACTCTTCTTTATTTTTACTTAATATTAACGGGGAAGATAATCCATCATCCCTGTTTTCCAAATTTTTTTATTATGAAAGGGAAATATCCCGGTTTATTGATTCTATCTTAAAAACATCAATCCTAAGCAGGTTCCCCAATGTACTAATTCCGTACTTATAAAACAACTCCAAACATATTCTTATAAAAGAAATGAGGAGGGGGTCGAAGCAATGAAAAAGGTTAATGTTGGGTTGCAGCCGATTGTCAGTAGGATTAATTTACCTACTGTGCTGAAAACAGCTGTGCTTCCAGGTGATTCTGTTGAGAGATTATTTATTGCTACACAGGTGGGCGAAATTTTTTATGTAGGTGAGGAGGAAATAAGGACTTTTTTAGATATTAGTCAGCAGGTTATTAAATTAGGTTCTGAAGGTGGTTATGATGAGCGGGGCTTACTGGGACTTGCGTTTCACCCTGACTTTTTTCATAATGGTTTATTCTATCTTCATTATTCTTTGGCTGGTTCACAAGGACCAGGTGTACAGCCTAAAGATTTTAAGCCAGATCCGTGTAATCCTAAAACATGGAACTTAAGATGGACAAATAGAGAATCTCACTATGACCATATTGATACGGTTGAAGAATGGGGATTACAGTCAAATGGGCATCCAAAAAAACTGCGGACACTGCTTAACTTAAGAAGACCTTTTTTGAATCATAATGGTGTAAACAGTTTGAATTTTTCCCCTGAAACCGGGAAGCTAGTTTTTACAAACGGAGATGGTGGATCAGGCTATGATCCATTTAATTTAAGTCAGGATGATATGGAGATTGCCGGTAAGATAATAGAAATAGATGTTAGAAAGAATACCGACACTAATAATCCACCTATAGTTACCCGTTTTAATGAACTGCCCCCAGCCAGTCAGGAAATGCTCACAGTGATGGCGAAAGGGGTTCGTAATATAACAGGCATTTCTTTTCAAAAGGTTTATAATCAGTACATTAAATATACAGGAAATGTCGGGCAAGATTTAGTTGAGTCAATATTTGCTTTCAATCATTATAGACCAATACCAGTTACTCAGCTTGTTAAAGCATATGATATGAATGCTAATCTTAACCAAAAAGGATTGATAAACCTTGGCTGGCGAGGGTGGGAAGGTGATTTTCCTACAGCAATCATAAGAGATTGTAGTAATAATTCAGCATTTGATCAGAAAATTTTCGCTTTTTATAATGAGGCAGTAGCACTTTCCGGCAGTCGCCTTCAGCCTTTAACTAGCTACTTTCATGATGATACTAGACCTGATAAGTTTGGTGGAACAGCACTTACTGGAATTCAGCCATATTTGGGCAGTGACATTCCTGGTTTAACAGGAAAAGTGGTTTTTACCGATGTTGTGCGGAAGGGTTCAGAACGAAAAAGAGGGACTTTAGCATATACGTCTTTAAAAAGGGATGGTAAACAAAACGACTTTAGCGTGATTCATGCTGATTATGATTTTGGCACACAATCAGCATATTACGTTAGTTTAGGTGCAAATCTTAATCAAACTAAATTATATTTAGGTGTTTTTGGTTCTATGAAAGTGACAGATTATAACCAAGGGACCATTTTCGAAATAGTGCCATGAATGGAGATTTAGCTAGTAAATTCCTCTTAATCTTTTAAATATCAGTAACGCAATTTCAACCCATAACCAGCTGTATAGGAAAGAAAAGATAAAGATTATTCCAATTGTAAGTAGAGAGAAGGAATTAGAGAAGGCCGGCCCTAAAATGGGAAAGCGTAAAATATACAGTAATATGCTAATTCCTAATGTTAAAGAAAAAGCTCCAGCGGCAATAATACTTAATCTTGACTTGAAGAGGTAAAAGGACAGCCCGATACCAAGTCCTAATAACCCTGTTGTAAAAGGAAACACAATTAGTTCGGTTGGCTGCAGGACAAATAACAATATTATTGCTTGAAAAAAGACCATTGCTCCAAATGGAACGGAAAGCATGACATATAACAAAATAGGTGCTGTGGCAAGAGGACTCAAAAGATACCCTATACCTGGGAAAAAGCCGCCAGCAGACTGAAATATAGCCGCAAAACAAGCAAAAATCGAACCTAATATAAGCTTTTTCGTTTTTGTATGTTTAGTAGTGAAGGTTTTTTGAGCTAGCTGGATTTCGATGGAAATAGCCTTGAATAAATACATTTTTTTCACCTCATTCTAACTGCTTTCTTACAGTATATAGAAGCGGGGATAGTAATATTAATAAAACCAAGCAGACCCTAAGCTGGACTGCTTGGTTTTATTTTATTCATACAGGCTCTTGTCGGAATGAACCATCATAGAATGTCTGTTAAGGGATATCACCGTGAAAAGAGGAATGTTATGAATAATTATTATCGAACCGCTAGTAATCAGCCAAGTGTAATTTCATTTGCACGTGGTGATGTAACTGGTGATAGAGTACCTGATAATGTCTACTTAACAGGAGTAAAAACTTCGGCTAGTCCTTTTATTCAAAATATTACCCTTCATATACAAGATGGGAAAACTGGAAATATACAAAGTGTTCCGCTTCGCGAAAATGCCGGTTATAATCCTACAATTTTTTTAGGGGATTTCACTGGAAATGGCGTAGACGATATTTTCATAAGTATTGCTACAGGCGGCAGCGGCGGAATAATGTATCATTATATTTATTCCTTTGTGGGAAATACAGTGCGGTTATTATTTGATGCCAATGTATATAATGAGCAATATCAGTATGAGGTTACGTATCAAGACAATTACAAAGTGAAGGTTGTCAGCAAGATTAATAATAAAAAATATATAATAGATATTTCGGCAAGAGATGCAGATTACCTAAATGAAATTTATGAGCAAAACGGCAGACTTAAAAGTCCAATTACCGGTTTTGTAAACCCGTTAAGTGGTTTATATCCAGTAGATTTTGATTCGAATGGTGTATATGAACTATTAGCTTATCAAAAAGTTGCTGGACGATATAATGCAGATTCTTTAGGTTATGTTTTGAATACGTTAGGATGGTCAGATAACAGATTTGTTTTACAGAATCAGTATGTAGCTGTTTTTGGTTATTAAAAGTTGAATTTTATTCGCTCATTCAGATAAATAAGATGGTTCCTTAATATTGAATATTTAAGTTTGATTTTTTAATAGTTAATGAATACTACATTTTTATCATAGTATTCCATTTGGTTTTTTTAAAGCAATAAGTAAAAAATATTTAATTTTAGGAATAAAATGACGATGAAGATAATGAATAATATTAAAGTAAGGATGTCATAAAATGATATACGAAGAAAATGTAGACAATAATTTTATTAAAGGAGTATATAATTTTTCACCATATATTTATTATAGTAACGAACAACTGATGAAAGATTGCTGCCTTATACCCTATATGTTTCATAAATATTTAGGATATAGAGCTGTGATAGTTACAGCAAGAAAGGAAGAGTATACATACTTAGATATATTAAAAGGGCTCAATCTAGAAATTTTAAAAACTCCAAGTGATTTAGACGAGTGGATTAGACTGTGCTGTGATTTCATTTCAGAAAATTATAAAAAGATTGATGTTATGTTTTGCTTTGGAGCATATCCCGCTCATAGTGATATGGTTTCTCATTATAAAAGACTTCGACCAGATGGTAAAGTTATTTTAAAGTTAGATGCTAATATTTATTGGGTAGACAGAATTCCATTTAAGGATGAAAAATTCCGAATATTCCTTGGGAAATGCGATGTAATAACTGTTGAATCTAAAAAGTTAAAGCAGCACTTATCGAAAAAATGGCCATATAAAATAGATTATGTACCAAATGGAACTCCAGGTCTTACTACGAACAGAAGAATTGACTTTACAGAAAAAGAAAATACTATTCTAACGGTTGGAAGAATAGGAACTGAACAAAAAGCCAATGAAATACTAATGGAATCTTTTAGGCGGATTGCTAATTCACTTCCACAATGGAAAGTAAAATTAATTGGATCAATCGAGGAATCTTTTAAGCCTTATATTGATAATTTCTTCAAAAGGTACCCTTATTTAAAAGAAAGGATAATCTTTACGGGCAAGATATTGGATAAAGATATTCTTGAGGATGAATATAGAAAGGCAAAGATTTTTGCTCTAACTTCTATTTTAGAAGGTGGTACACCAAACGTGTGGATTGAGGCAGCAAGAAACGGATGCTATATCATTTGTAGTGAAATTGATGCAGTGGACGAGGCAACGAATTGGGGCAAGTGTGGTAAAAGTTTTGGAATAAATAATGTAATCCAATTGTCAAATATTCTTTTGGAAGTTTGTAATGATGAAAGTTATTTTGCTAGAGGTTGTTATGATATCCAAGATTATCAAGATAGATTTTTCAATTACGAGAAAATGGTATATAAGCTTGATCACCTTGTGAATATGCCTGCAGGAGTTATAATATGAAAAATAATAAGGAAATCAAACTTTTTGATAGCAAACTATTTATTGCTAATAATAAGTTGTTATTTGGGGGTAACGTTGTTTATGATTTTGAAGAAAGATACCATAATATATCCTCATTTGGTTTAGAAAATCAAATTCAAGTTTTCAACCAATTGATAAATTCACTTAATGAAGTGAATTTATCAAATAGTACTAAAGCCGAAACAATCTTAGTTTTTTCTCAAATTCTTAGGAATTTGTCGAAAAAAAATATTAAATCATCTTTACTAACAATTGGTGATAGTTTATTTAGCACAACCTATGCAAGATTAATTAGCCTCTTTGGTAGCGAACATCAATTATACGAAGTAATCCATACTAAGAATTTAGCTGAAAAACCTCCGGAAAATATGACGTCTCTATTTGTAAATGAAGATTTTAATATGGAATTTTTAGCTGAAAACTACTTCTCACTAATATTAATTAATTTTGATTCTGTCAATAATCAGATAGAAACTGTATTTGCTGAGTCTATTAGAATAATAGGTAAGTATGGAAATATTATTGGTTATGGATCTGATTTACAACAATTAGAAAGAATAAGTGGTTATTTAAGTGATGATATAGACATTTATAAATTGGATTCACATAGGTATGTTATTAATATAAACATTAGTAGTGATACATCAGTAAAAAATGGGGTTACAGAGCAAATTTTTGATTTTATTGAGCTAAGAAATAGAGAAATATTTTCTTTCCTTCAATTTATTATGTCACAACGCCCAAATTCAAAAAATAATGAATGGTATAGAGTAATTGATCAAGCCATTGATAATATGGCACAAATAGAAACAATTATCAGTGAAAATCATATGTTTTTTGATAACAAGGATTTAGTATTCCATACTAATGAAGTGAAAAATGCTTTATTGGATTTTAAATATGAAGCATTTTTGAATAGAAAACACTACGATTTTTTCCAATCCAACTTATATGATTGTTACAACGATTGGGTTGAGATGTTTTCTATAGAATCTAAAAACTTTACTGGTGCAAACTTATAGTTTTAAAAGAAAATCATCTGTATAGTAATGTTATTAAAATCCATCTCGGAGACATTCATGAGGTTTGTAGTTGCAATTTCAGTGGCGATAAAAGTAGCAGTTGATGCAGGCGGTATAGCAATTGATATATTAGAGAATAAGAGAAAAACAGATTAAAATGAGAGCTTGGTAAATACTTGATAGCTAGAGACCAATTAACCATCGTAAGAATTTTTCTTTAGAGAAGCTCCGAGCAGCTTTTCTTTTTTTATTCCCAGAAAAATAAACAGCCGCTGACTTTAATCGTGACGGCTGTTAGGTTTATCATTGTATTCCAGACCGAATGAACCGTTCCCGGTTACGCAAATAGGCTTCCTTGCATAAACGCTTGACCTCCACATAGTCTTCTGCACAAACCGCTTCATAAATGGCTTTATTTAATAGATTGGCAGAGTAATGCTTTTGGTGTGGTGTCAGCTTCCAATTAACTATACCGAAATGGATGAGCTTGTCCTTAACAGAATCCATTATTTGCAGCATTGTTTGGTTATTGGCAGATGTTATCATACTGCGAGTGAACATCATGGAAGATTGTACATATGCAGGATAATCATCCTTTTTTTCTGCATCAAGCTGCTGTTCTAAGTGTTTGTTTAGTTCTTCTATGTTATATATGAGGCCCTTTTCTATAACAGAGTCTACGGAATACTCCTCCAAAAATAGGAATACTTCCATTACATCTAAGATTTCTTTATAAGAGATTTCCTTTACGAATAAACCTCTATTTTTTAAAGAGGAAACAAATCCCTCTGATTCTAACCGAGAGATAGCACCTCTAATAGGTGTGCGACTCATATTGAGCAATTGAGCGAGTTCATTTTCTGACAAAAGGGATCCAGGCATATAGATTCCAGTCATGATGTTTTCCCTTATTTTGCTGTAGGCGATGTCAACTAAGGAGGACATATTTCCATTTCCTTTCAAATAGGATTGCACACTTATCTTACCTGATACTCTACCCATCCGCAACAAACAAAAGCAAAGCAATTTACTTACATGAACTTTAAAAATCCTTAATATGGAGTTTACGTTTAAGCGTTATTCTTATCTTGCACTCAAGTTGTATACAAGTTGGATTCTAAGGAGGTACTCTTTTCAAAACAAGCTATTATTGTGTAAACCCTTGTAACTAGAAGTGAATCAGCTATAAGTAAAAAAATTGATAATTTCAGGAGGAAATAATGAAAAAACTTCTTTCGTTCTTAATAATGATGCTTATTGCAACGGGGATTTTAGCTGGCTGTGGAACAAGCAGTTCATCAGGTTCGGCAAAGCAGAGTAAATTTGTTATTGCATATCTCCCTCAGGAGACAGACGAACAAATGCAAAAAACGTATAGTAATTTTGAAAAGGAACTTTCTGAAAAAATCGGTATGGATGTAGAGGCATACCAAGCCAATAGTTATAATGCTGCAATTGAAGCGATGAAAAATAATAAAGCAGATATGGCTATGTTTGGACCATTTTCCTACATAGTTGCAGAGGAAAGAGCGGGGGCAGAGCTTATTGCTAATTTAAGCAACCCGGCATTGGAGGGACAAGCTCCATCAGTTATTGTTGTCCCAAAAGATTCAACTATCCAATCTCTTGCTGATTTAAAGGGAAAAACAATCGGGTTTGCTGATCCAGTATCTACAACAGGGCATTTGCTGCCTAAATCAACTATTGTAAAAGAACTGAATATGGACGTAGAAGAACTGGAAAGTAAATTTTTCAAAAGCGTGCAATTTGCTGGAGGGCATGACAAAGCACTTATCGGTGTAGTTCGCGGGCAATATGATGCTGCTGGTGTTTCAGCGATGATTCCTGCCATGCTTGAGGAAAAAGGAGTTATTGAAAAGGATTCGTACCGTGTGATTGCAGAGTCTGAACCGATACCGGTTGGAGCACCATTTGCTGTAAGAGGTGGTTTAGATCAGGAAACGAAAGACAAAATAACGGAGTTTTTATTAAGCTATGATGATTCTAATTACTTCAAGGCAATTTTAGGCACAGAGGACGCCAAATTTGTAGAAGCAAATGATAGTGACTATGACGAGTTGCGGGATATTGCTGAAATGCTTAATTTAAGTCCAGAGCAGTTATTGGAGAACTAAGGGAGGAGAATTTAATGTCAGCACGCAATAAACCTTCCATGAATGCCGTTGAAATGCGCAGGATGAAAGCCAGCTTGTCTGTTATTTTCTTTGCCCTCCTGATTTTGTTTTCAATTTGGTTCGTGGAAATGGATATATTTGAGCTTATACAGAGTATGCCTATATTCTTCCACTTTTTGTTTACTGATTTTTTCCCTCCGAATATATCTGATTTGGACACATATATTGGACCAGTAGTTGATACCCTTATCTTTGCGGTAGTAACGACAAGTTTATCATCACTGCTGGGAATAGTCATTGGGTTTTGTATGGCACATAACACAACACCACATCCGGCTGTTCGGATATTTTTCAGAGGGATAATTGCATTTCTGCGGAATATTCCCTTTCTAGTCTGGGCATCTATATTGGTCGTAATATTTGGAGTCGGAACAATGCCAGGACTGTTCGCCTTAGTCTTGTTTGGGACAAGCTTCTTAGCTCGGGTATATGCAGAATCAATTGAAGAGTTGAATAAAGAGGGTGTGGAGGCACTGGATGCTTGTGGTGCTTCTTATCTTCAAAAAATAAAGCATGGGATTATGCCCCAATTCCTGCCGAGCTTTTATTCATGGACACTTTTTATGTTTGAAATAAATATTCGGGCTTCTGCCATTCTTGGACTTGTTGGAGCGGGCGGCATGGGAAGTATTTTGAAGCAGACGATGGACTTGTTTCAATATGGAAAAACATCTACAATCATCGCTATTATGGTCATACTGATATTAATGGTGGAGTATGTGACAAACCGGGTAAGGGAGAGATTAATTTAAAATGTCAAAAGGTCAAATGCCTGTCCCTGAAACAGTATTAGTAAAAGAAAAAGCTTTTGCGAAGAAAAAAATTCCGATTGCCCATAAACAAACAAGACGGCAACAGCAATACTTCTTCATTACGGCTGGAATACTGTTTGTCATTTGTTTTATGCAGATAGATTTAAGCTTTACCCAATTTCAGGCGGGAATGGCTAGAATCCCGTCAGTTCTAGAGATGATGATGCAACTATCATTTGCTGAACTTCCTGAGCTGGCAAGTGAAATGGTTGTTTCCTTAGTAACAGCGTTTCTGAGTCTTGTACTTAGCATATTATTTGCTGTCGTCCTTTCCTTTCTCGCGGCGAGAAATACGACCCCAAATAAATATTTCGGGATGCTGCTTCGTTTTTTATTTATGATAATACGCGCTATTCCTGCTACTGTATGGGTTTTAATTGCTGTAGCAAGCATCGGATTTGGGACAATGGCGGGTGTGTTAGGTCTTATCTTTCCAACACTTTCTTATTTAGTAAAATCCTTTTCGGCCCAGATTGAGGAAGTAGGCCAAGAAACGATTGAAGCATTGCAATCAGTTGGTGCTACATGGTGGCATATTGTTTTTAGAGGCTTGATTCCGACACTTCTTACTAGTTTTTTGGCAATTACTGCTTTCCGATTTGAAATGAACGTAGCTGAATCTGTTATTTTAGGCATGGTAGGTGCAGGTGGTATAGGGCTGTTAATTCAAGGATATATCTCCTTCTATGACTTTAGCAGTCTTAGTCTAGGTATAATCATGGTGTTTATTACAATGTTTACACTTGAATTTATGACAAACCAAATTCGCAGACGCATGTCACATTAGGAGGAATATGATGAATAGCATTCTTAAAGTTACGAATCTAGTAAAACGATATAATGGCGGCACACTGGCATTAAAGGATATTAACCTGGAAGTGAAAAAGGGTGAATTTATTGCTGTAATTGGACCAAGTGGTGCTGGTAAATCGACGTTACTGCGCAGTATTAACCGTTTAATTGAACCGACAGAAGGTTCTATTGAATTCCTTGATCAGCGAATAGAAAAGGCGAATAAAAGCGAACTGAGAAAAATTAGGTCAAAGATGGGCATGATTTTTCAGCATTATAACTTGATTTATCGATCAAGTGTCCTTGAAAACGTTCTTCACGGACGATTAGGCTATATGGGCTCAGTTGCTGGAGTGTTTAACCGTTATAAGGAAGAGGATAAGCAGGAAGCAATCATGTTGCTAGAGAAGGTTGGGTTAGAAGCAGAAATCTATAAGCGGGCCGATGAGCTTTCCGGAGGGCAAAAACAGCGTGTAGGTGTTTGCCGTGCCTTGGCACAAAATCCAGAGCTTATCTTGGCGGATGAACCAATCGCCTCATTGGATCCAAAATCATCAGCTGTTGTAATGGATGCTATTTATAAAAACTGCAAGGAGCAAGGTATTGCCTGCTTAGTAAATCTCCATCAAGTTGATGTTGCCAAAAGATATGCAACAAGAATCGTGGCAGTAAAAGCAGGCACCATTGTCTTTGATGGTCAGGCAAGTGAATTAACGGAGGAAATGATTGAATATCTTTATGAGGGAAAAGAGCAAGAAATGTATGAGTCAGCCAATTAAGCACAAAATGAAAGGGTGTAAATAAATGGAAAATCAAGGTTTGGTAGCAAGCACAAAAAGCAGAATTATACCGTTTGAAGGAATTCGTAATTTCCGTGATATGGGTGGCTATAAAACAATAGATGGTCGGACAGTGAAGTATGGAGTTTTTTACCGTTCAGCTGAATTGACAGGCATGACTGATAAAGATAAAGAAATGTTTAGTTCACTGGGCATAAAGTATATATTTGACTATCGGGATGATGGTGAAGCTTTAGTGAAACCGGATCCTGTTATTACAGGTGTTATTAACGAGAGAATACCTGCTATTGCAGGAGAGGTACAGGGGCTTGTCCAATCAATGGAGGACTTGGTGAAAAGTGAGTTATTCAAGGACCTTAAAACAATTGGATTAGCTGATATGTATGGAAAAATGGCACTGAATAGTCGTTCATACAGCAGGTTATTTGAAGTCATTCAAGATCCAGAAAATATGGGGATTCTCCATCATTGCGCAGCAGGCAAGGATAGAACTGGAGTTGGAGCAGCGCTTATTCTTTCAGCATTAGGTGTTCCAAAAGAGGTAGTAATAGAAGACTATTTAATAACAAACGAGACGTTGCGTGAATTTCAGGAAATGATAAAAGCAGAGCTGTCAGGCAAGCTGACAGAAGAGCAGATTAAGTTATTTGATGCCATGATGGCAGCTAAAGAGGAATATTTGCAAGCGGTATTTACAGTTATTGAGGAAACCTATGGAGATTTAGATACTTACTTCGAAAAGGAATTAAACTTAACTACTGAAAAGCGTACTGCTTTACAAAATTTATGGCTGGAATAAAAGTTTTCTAAAAAGAGTCTCGTGAAGGGCTCTTTTTTTGTGTGTAGTTATTCTGTCTTATTAGGACTTAGTGCCCGTTTGTCCTGTGACCTAAAATATGACAATATACGATATTGAAAAGCTATTTGGAAACGTTTACAATTAGGCTGTATATGCATGTGAAAGTAATAATCAAAGGAGGCTGAAACGTAATGAATGCAATTACTATTGTAATTGGAACGATGTGCTTCTTAATGATTGCATATCGTTTGTATGGTACCTTCATGGCTGCTAAAGTGTTAAAGCTGAAGGAAATGGAGGAACGAAAAAAGACCCCTGCTCATGAGCTGAATGATGGAAAGGACTATGTGCCGACGAATAAATGGGTTACGTTTGGTCATCATTTTGCGGCGATTGCTGCAGCTGGTCCGCTTGTTGGTCCAATCCTTGCTGCGCAATTTGGCTACCTGCCGGGATTGCTTTGGCTGTTGATTGGGGCAGTAATTGGAGGGGCTGTTCATGATGCTGTTGTTCTTTTCGCATCCATGCGCAAAAAGGGAAAATCTCTTTCAGAAGTAGCGAAGGAAGAATTGGGTCCTGTTGCTGGCTTTTGTACAGGGCTTGCGATGCTGTTCATCATAACGATTACGATGGCGGGGCTTTCAATGGTTGTGCTTCATGCTCTTGAGCGCAACCCATGGGGAACATTTGCAGTAGGGATTACCATTCCGATTGCGATGGGTGTTGGCCTATTTTATAAAAAGACAGGAAATTTAAAGCTGGCCAGTACAGTTGGTTTTATTCTTCTTATGATCGGTGTTTTTATCGGTCCATCCATCCAAGAAACTGCGTTAGGAGAGTTCTTGACCTTTGATTCTAAAACATTAGCAGTTATTCTGCCAATCTATGCCTTCTTTGCAGCAGCACTGCCAGTATGGCTGTTGTTAGCACCAAGGGATTATTTAAGCAGCTTTATGAAAATCGGTGTGTTTATTGCATTGATTATTGGTGTCTTTATTATAAATCCTGATGTGCAAATGCCTGCTTTCACAGAGTTTATACATGGCGGCGGCCCTGTTATTGCTGGTCCTGTTTGGCCGTTCATTTCGATTACGATTGCCTGTGGGGCAATTTCCGGTTTCCACGCCTTTGTCGGTTCTGGAACGACTCCGAAAATGCTTGACCGTTGGCAGGATATAAAAATTGTCGGCTTTGGCGGTATGCTTGTTGAATGTTTAGTTGCTGTTATGGCTTTAATTGCTGCTGTTTCCTTACAGCCAGGCGATTATTTTGCTATTAACTCAACACCAGAAGTATTTAAAACTCTTGGGATGTCAGCAGTTCATTTGCCTGAGCTTAGCCAGGAAATTGGTCTAGACTTGGAAGGCAGAACTGGTGGAGCTGTTTCCTTAGCTGTTGGAATGACCTATATTTTTACGAGCATTCCTTGGTTTGATAGTCTTGCACCGCATTTCTTCCAGTTTGTGATTATGTTTGAGGCAGTTTTCATTTTAACAGCTATTGATGCAGGGACGCGTGTAGCGCGTTATTTGATTCAGGATTTCTTTGGTGAGGTATATAAACCGTTGAAACGCGTCGATTGGTTGCCTGGCAATATATTTGCAAGCGCGTTAGCATGTCTCGCATGGGGTTACTTGCTGTTCTCTGGAGATATTGGCTCCGTTTGGGCACTCTTTGGTGTTTCTAATCAGCTGATGGCATCTATTGGCTTGATTGTGGGAGCAACAGTTATTTTGAAAATAGCTGATAAGCGCAGCTATATCCTGACATGTCTCATCCCGCTTGCTTATCTCTTTGTAACAGTTAATGCTGCAGGTTATTGGATGATTACAAACGTATATTTGAATCCAGATGCTGCAGGATATAATGTTGTAAACGGAGTCTTGTCGATTATTATGCTTGTTCTTGGAATTATTATCGTAATTGCGGCAATTAAGAAGTGGGTCGAAATCTGGAAAACTCCGAGCTTAAGAGGAGATAAATATCTTTCTGCCTAATTTTTGGGAGAGGCTGCTGGCGATTTTAGCCGCAGTCTCTCCTATTTAAGAGAGAGTAGTTTAAATTAATTGCTGAAGAAGAAACGTTCTGTTATTATTTAGATGTCTATTATTTAGACGTCTAAATAGTTAGGTGATTATTAAACCTTTCCAGATAGGATAGGAGATAGTGCTTTCGAAAAATAGTAGAGCTATAAGGCCAATTATATATTTAGACATCTAAATAAAAACAAATGACAGTTAGGAGTGTCTTTAAAGATGGGAAGATTAGAGAATAAAGTGGCTATAATCACGGGAGGAGCATCAGGAATTGGTGAATGCATGGTAGATTTATTTTGCCAGGAAGGTGCTATTGTGATTGCTGCCGATATTAATGAGGCAGCACTAGAAACGGTTAGCCAAAAGGAAAATGTGTATGGGATAAAGTTAAATGTAGCTTCCGATGAGGATTGGCAGAATCTAGTGAAAGAAGTGGTATCAAGGTTCGGAAAGATTGATATTCTCATAAATAATGCCGGAATTTCTTCTGAAAAAATGTATCAGGATATTAATTTTGATGATTGGCAGAAAATGCTTTCTATTAATGGTTTTGGTCCATTTGCGGGGATGAAGCATGTAGCTCCCTTCATGGCAGCCCAAAAGAAAGGTTCTATTGTCAACATTTCCTCCTACACGGCTCAAATTGGTCAAGGCTTCAATCATTATTCTGCATCAAAAGGCGCAGTACGTGCTATCTCAAAGGCAGCGGCTACTACTTTTGGGCATGACGGAGTTCGTGTTAATGCCCTTTTCCCTGGCATTATTGAAACGCCGATGACACAGTCGTTGAGCACTTCTAGAGATTTGCTTGGCCGCTTAATTCAGGCAACACCACTTCAGCGGCTGGGACAGCCCGCTGACATAGCGAAAGCGGCGTTGTTCTTTGCCTCAGATGATTCTAACTATATTACAGGTGCAGAATTGGTGATTGATGGTGGATTCTCAGCACAATAGTAATGTATGATAAGAGAGCCCCTGATATTATCAGGGGCTTTTAACACTTTTCGAAAGCAGGGATATTTATGGAAGAAAAGACGATTTTCGAGATCATCCATAATATGGACAAGGTTACTAATAATTTAATCATTAAGTGGAATAAAATGTTTAATGAGGATCTTGGCATTTCCCATATTCTTGTTCTTAGCCATTTGGAGAAAAAGGGGAATAGCCGACCATCTGATATTGCGAAGGCTTTAGGGTTGACTCCTCCCACTTTGACACATTTATCAGAAAAACTAGTGCACAAGGGATTAGCCGTAAGAATTGTAGATGAAACGGACCGTCGAATCATCTATTTGGGTATTACAGAAAAGGGCAGTGAAATAGTAGTTAAAGCCCACAGAGACGGGGAGATGCTGCGTCGAAACCTGTTTGAAACGCTCACAGAAGAAGAAAGACTGCAGATGTTGAAGATATTTGAGAAGCTGAATGGACAAACTTAGAGACAGGAGAAAGACGAATAAAACAAGCCCTTATTCGTCTGCTGATTCTGTTCTTCTTTTATACGTTCATTTAATAACCCCTGCATTGTTTGATTCAATTCATCCGCTAATTCTGCTACCTTGGAACCAGCTTCACCAATTTCTTTTAAAATGTTTGTGAAATTGCTCATTTCTTTATTATTCAGTTCATTTTTTTCCGTGCTTACTATGCTTGCTGTTAAAATTTCATCAAAGCTGTTTACTGTCTCTTGGACATTTTGGTTTGCTGAAATGGTTTTAGAATTCACTTCATTAATCTGTTTGACGACATCTTCAATTTGCTTTGTTGTTGAAAGAACTAAGCTTGTAATATTGCTGGAAGAAAGCTTCGTCTGCTCAGCCAGCTTTCGCACTTCTGCAGCGACAACAGAAAAACCCTTCCCGTGCTCCCCGGCTCTTGCAGCTTCTATTGCAGCATTTAAAGCAAGAAGATTTGTTTGTTCTGCAATGGTAGTGATAACCGCTACGATATCACCAATTTCCCGCGAGTTAGCCTCAAGTGAACCAACGCTTGTCTTAATTTCATTTACACTGTCTTTTAGTGCGACCGTCTCTTCAATAACTTGATCAAGCTGTCTGCTTCCTTTTATAGAAGATTCCGATGTGACAATAGAGGACCTCAATCCTTCATCCAATTCCTTCGTCATGCTTTCAGACCGAACAACGACATCAGTGACAGATGCTCCAACCTGCTCTGACATAGCTGCTAACTCTTCCGTAATAGAACCGATTGTTTTTTTGACTTGTTGCTTTGCTTCCATTTCTTTCATTATAGCTGCTTCATTTTGCAAATCCTGCAGATAAGCAAGGCATAGCTGTAGCTCTAGGTTAAAGATTTTAGCTGTGACTTTAGCAGCTAAAGTCATGCTTTCAATATCCTCATGGTATTTTTCTTTAAGTAGCTCAAGAATAGTGTTAACAAATACGGCGTTCGTACAAAGATACCAGCGTGCCTCTACACCTACTGCCAAATAGTACTTAGATATATTCATCCTTCTTTCTGCAAATTGGTCATCGATAATACCATCAAAGAAGCCTATCACATATTCTTGGCAGCCCTTCAAGTCTACTCCAATTGAAGTCATGTCCACTACTTTGCGAATTCCAGGATTAGTGTGATTATAAATAGGGTTATAGATTGTTTCAATATTTGCTTGAATAAATGGCTGTAGTACTCTAGCTACTGCTAGTTCTTCTAAAGTGAGGTCTATAACTGCCAGCTGTTGAACTAGATTAGCATCTTTAGTGACATCTATTTTTACTTTATGCCGTTCCTGCTCGGCTAACTCCTTTAAGCTGACTGCTTTTTGTTTCTTTGCAAACATATTCAAGTTTATCACTCCTGTTAAATATAAATAAATCCGATCTATATGCAAATTTTTACATGTAATATATCGGTAAAAACTATCGGTTTTTAAGGGTTAGGATAATATTTCCTTTTTATTGTGATTTTCTATTTTTTAATAAATTTTATAAAACAGCTTGCTTTTCACCGACTTTTCACCAAAGGCTACTAAACTACAACTATCGAAAAGGAAAGGTGGAGAGAAAACAATGAATGCTAGATTCAAAAAAGGTATTTTCTGGAGCGTAATAATTGCCTCTATTATATTGGCAATTAGCTTCATCACAAAACTGATTGGAGGTGCTGCTGCTTTAGCCTTTGGTCACGGACCAGGAATGGGTAACGGATTGCGTCAAAGCGACTTTGGCCATGGTCAAATGATGGGTGGTTTCCACCACGGGCCAGGTTTTTCATGGTTAGGCTTCTTGTTCTTCCTGATTATTGTGATAGTAGTAATTAATTTGGCTGTTAAGCTTCTAAAGAAAAAGCCAAAATCCAATTCAATGGAGCAGTTTATTCCTACTTCCACAATGAATACACCTAAGCCACCAGTTAACTTTAGCAATGCTTCTGTTTTAGATGAATGGGAAAGAAAAAACAAAAATTAAAAAGGAGAGATTAAATTATGGGTATTTTTAAAAGAATAAAAACTATTGCAAGTGCAGATATTAATGGGTTATTGGATAATATGGAAGATCCAATTGCAATGCTTAATGAATATACAAGGGAAATGGAGCATGAGCTAGGAAAAGCTCAATCAGCTTTATCACGACAAATTTTTGTAGAAAACAAACAAGCAGCACTAATTGGACAAACGAAGGAATTAATGGAAAGAAGAACTCGCCAAGCTAAACTAGCTATTGAAAAGGGTGAGGATGGAATTGCAAGGCTTGCAGTTCAAGAAAAAATCAATCATGAGCAGCAGCTTAGCATCTACGAGCAGCAATTAGAAGCTATCAAGGAGCAAACGAATATTCTGAAGGAAAAGTACAATGAACTGCTAGTTACTTATAATGAGCTTCAGCATAAGAAAATCTTGCTTGCATCTCGTGCAAATGTCGCAAACTCCATTAAGCAAATTCAAAAGGTTTCGAGCACCTTTAGTGCAGACAATATTGTAAGAGGTGTAACGAAGGCAGAGGAGAAAATCCTATTTATGGAAGCAGAAGTACAAGCAGGCGGATATACGAAAAACCCGTTAAACAGCTATGCTGGGACAGGCTTCTCATATGTAAGTGATGACGAGGTTTCGAAGGAATTGGAGAAGTTAAAAGGTTAAAAAATAAAAGATAAAACAGGCCCTGTTTAAAAACGGGGCCTAATTTGTATATAGAATGACATTACTAGATATGAGGAATACTAAAACACATATTCCCATTGCTCTATAAGTTAATGCTGCACTGCATATATTCCCTCTAATTAAGACCCCTTCATTAAATAATCCCTGAAAGCTAACAAAGGAGTGTTCTCTAAAATGAATAATACGGATGAAGGACTATTACGCGAATCATTAAAAAGGATGAATGCTGTTTTAAAACAATCCTTTAAGGTAAACAAGAATCCCTTTCCTTGGCTGAAGGCTTTTTATGCTGGTTTGGCTGCAGCACTTCCTGTATTTATTGGTGTTCTTTTCGGGAGCTTTGAAAATGGGCTATTGGCCGGAATAGGGGGATTCACCTATTTATATGTGTTTGATATTCCTTATGTTCAAAGAGCCAAAAAGATATTTCTTGTGCTGTTGTCTATTACCTTCTCTGTATTTATTGGCACCATTTTGGCGCCGTATGTTGCTTTATCTGTTTTGATGATGGGTGTTATTGGCGCGTTAGCAATCTTTATTTTTGGAGCATTGAAAATAACCGGACCATCTGCCTTATTTTTTGTTCTTTGTTTTGCCATGGCAACTGGCATGCCGGTTGATCCATCTCTTGCGCCTATTCGGGCAGGGTTTGTTTTTATAGGTGGATCTTTATCTTGGATTCTCGCTATGCTTGGCTGGTTTTTCCATCCTCATAAACCTGAAATAAAGGCAGTGAAAAGGGTATACTGTAAGCTTGCTGAATTAATGGATTCTATAGGTACAAGCAATGTGAATATGGTAAGGCATAGAGTTATTAATGTAATGAGCGAAGCAGAAGCTGTTCTGTTTGCAGGATATTCTTCTAGACCGTCCACAAAACTATGGAGTCAGCTTTTTCTATTAAACGAGCATGCTAACTTAATTTATTCAAGCATAGCAGCAATTTCTACTACAACTGATCAAATACCGCCAGCATTAGGGCAATCTGTCCGTGAAATCAGTGAAATGATTGGTGCAAGCAATTTACCGAGTAAAGAAGCTGCTTTGCCTGAAGAGATGTCTGCGGAAATAGAGAGTATAGCCAAAAGGGTATTTGAGGCAAAAGGTATTTTAATGGCGTCCTTAAAGGAATTAAAGCATGAACAGTTTGTTAAGCCTTCCTTGAAAACAACACTATTAGGTGCGGTTGATAAAAACTCCATTGTATTTCTTTCTTCTGTTAAGTATGGGGTTGTTTTAATAATTGCAGCATTAATTGCTTATTCTTTTCCGTTTGAGCACGCCTATTGGATTCCACTTTCATGTGCTGCAGTCATGAGCGGACCGACTATTATTGCCACTTTTCATCGGGCAGTGCAAAGGATGATGGGGACAGTTATCGGCTTACTTATTGCAGGGGTAATCCTCATTACAGTGCACAATGGCTTTGTGGTTGCTCTTCTTATCCTTTGTTTAACATTTTTGACAGAGCTGTTTATCGTCCGTAATTATGGTTTTGCGGCAATTTTCTTTACAGCATCTGCACTCATTATGGCCGAGTATTCCTCCCAAGTGTTTGACTACCCATATTTTGCAGTTGTAAGAGTGACAGATATTCTAATAGGGAGTCTTATTGGACTGGCAGGAGTAGTGCTGATTGGGAGGAAATCTGCCTCCAATCTGTTAAATCATTTTGTTGCGAAAACAATCCGCAGTCAAGGTCAATTTCTTGTAGCAATGTACTCTAATTACATCCCATATGAAGATATACAAAGTAAGGAGCAGAGCAAAATGCAGACAAATCTCACCAACTTGGTGACTGTCTATCAATCGGCATTAGGAGAGTTGTTTGGGAACAGAGCAAGGTTGGAGGCATTATGGCCAGTTATTTTTTCCATTAAACAAATTAGCCATGAGTTGAATATAAGCATGAAGTATGGACTGGAGAAGAAATTTCCTGAACGCGAGCTAGCTCAATGGCTTTATGCAATGGAAATAATGGCTCTTTCAATCGAGAACAATTTGTATCCTGAACGAAAGGAGCTTCCCTTTGTGGAAGGCTTTTCTCATTTGCACAACGAAGTTTTCAATCTGCAAAAGGAAATGGAGCAATGGGAGTAAAAAAAAGCTGGCCGCAGCCAGCTTTTAATATGTATTAAGGTTGATATAACAAAACATAGTCACCAGGTCCTGTTAGGGCAACACCGATTGCCACTGCAATCAAAACAAAATTGTATTCGAATCCACCCTCAGTCATCCAGTACCCATTTTTCCCATGGACAGCGAAAATAGCATCAATCATGACAATAACGATCATCGCTGCACCTAGCCATGTAAGTACACCGGAAGCAAAAAGCAAACCACCTATAAATTCGAATAATCCTGCTAAGATCGCCCAAACCTTCGCTCCCTTTGCAAGACCGATTGTTTTCAGCCAATTGCCTGTTCCTTCAATTCCAGTCCCGCCAAACCAGCCGAAAAGCTTTTGGGCACCATGGCCAACAAAGGTCAATCCCACTACAAGTCGAATAATCAAAAGCCCGCTATTTATCATTACGATATTATGAGCCATGCTAAAACCTTCTTCCACTATTTGTTTTGAGTAAAAACTTTTATTGCCTATTATATGGACAAAAAGTTCAACTTATACAAGCAATTTCCTGCGAAATCATTATTCTTCCTATGATTTCAGTAAGTACATTTAAGAGCAGTCCATTCGCACCTTTACCCTGTACAGAAATTATATAACTAGTACTTTCCACTATTTAAGCTATGTACAATAATCAGTTGTTATTATACGCCTGTCTTTTTTTGAAAGTAAATAAGAATAGTCGGAAATAGATATATTTTACTAATATATTGTTATGGAAGACTGTGTTCTAGTGCGTCCCTTTTAAAAAAACAGGCATACTTCGTGTTTTACGGGGTAAAGAGACAAAATAGTAATTTTGTTAGAATGGAGGCACTAATAATGAATGCAGAAATATTAGCAGGAAAACTAGTAAAAGGCATAGCACCTAACATTGATGCTAAAGACTTGTTAAATGATAAAAGAAAGGTATTCCTTTTCGGCTCACCAAGCTACACAAATATCGGTGACCAGGCAATAGCATATGCAGAGGAAAAATTTATAAAAAATCATTTTCCATATTATGAATATGTAGAAATTATGGATTACGCGACAGAGGAAGGAATAAAGCTAGTAAAAGAGATAATTAAAGAAGATGATATTGTCTGCTTTACAGGAGGCGGAAATCTCGGCAGCCTGTATTTGGAGATTGAAGAAGACAGACGAAAGGTATTTGAGGTTTTCAAGGATTATAAAACGATTTCTCTTCCTCAGTCTGTTTACTTTGAAGATACGGAAGAAGGTAACCTGGAAAAACAGAAGTCACAGGACGCTTATCATAAAAACCGCCATTTAACAATTGCGGCAAGAGAATCGCAAACTCTCGAGGTTGTGAAGAATACCTTTAATTCTAATGTTATTTATACTCCAGATATGGTTCTTTCCCTTGATATTGTTCCTAAAGAGCTGAAAAGGGACGGGGTGTTGTTTATATTGAGGGCGGACAAAGAAAAAGTGACAGATGAAGATTTTATTACGGATCTAATGAAATGGTCTGAAAAGATCGGGCCTGTTGACCGAACAGATACAGTGCTTTCAGAAGTAGATACTATTGATTATGATGAACGAGAAAAATACTTTTTAGAAATGCTCGAAAAAATTGGTTCAAGCAAAATTGTTATAACAGACCGTTTGCATGCAATGGTTTTTTCCATTATCACAAATACCCCTTGCCTTGTGTTTGGTAATAGTTACGGGAAAGCAAAACACTCCTATACGGATTGGCTGGATGAGCTTAACTTCATTGAATATACAGATACACAGGATATCGGCGAGTTAGAAAGATTAGTGGAAAAGCTAATGAAGGCAGAGCCGAACCGTGTCCATTTAGCAGAGGATTTTCAGCCATTAAAGGACTTCTTCAAGAATTAAATCAGGTGGAAAGGGACTGTCAGAGGACAGTCTTTTTTCAATTTAAAAGCTTGAAGTAATGAAAAGCAGTAAACTTAGTTCATGAAGAAAGCCATCTGATTGAAATAAAAGTATAATAAGGGTACAGACGCAAACATTATTAAGGACTAATCACATGTTAGGAAAGGGGATACTATGACAAAAAGCAATGAAGCTGGATGGAATTTAGATAATAGCTATGCTCAGCTCCCAGAAAAGTTATTTACTAGAACAATGCCGACACCGGCAGCTGCACCAAAGGTAGTATTGTTCAATCAAGAGCTTGCCGAAGACTTAGGTTTGAATGCTGAGCTTCTTCAAGGGGAAGCGAGTGCAGGAGTATTTGTAGGAAATGATTGTCCTGAGGGTGCGGACCCACTTGCCCAGGCATATGCTGGCCATCAGTTTGGTTACTTCAACAGACTCGGTGATGGACGTGCAATTTTGTTGGGAGAGCAGATTACCCCAGATGGAGAGCGCGTGGACGTTCAGCTGAAGGGTGCAGGACGGACACCATATTCCCGCGGTGGAGATGGTCGCGCAGCACTTGGACCGATGCTGCGAGAGTATATTATCAGTGAAGCAATGCATGCACTGCAGATTCCCACTACAAGAAGCTTGGCCATTACTTTGACAGGTGAGGATATCCTCCGAGAAACAAGGCTTCCAGGTGCTGTCTTGACAAGAACAGCTGCGAGTCACCTTCGTGTTGGAACTTTCCAGTTTGCTGCACAATGGGGAAGCAATGAGGAGCTTAAAGCTCTTGCGGACTATGCGATAAAGCGTCATTATCCACAATTGGAAAATGAAGAGAACCGCTATCTTTCCCTGCTTGAGGAAGTGATAAAAACACAGGCTGAGCTTATCTCCAAATGGCAGCTTGTCGGCTTTATCCATGGTGTCATGAATACAGATAACATGACGATCAGCGGGGAAACAATTGACTATGGTCCTTGTGCTTTTATGGATGTGTATAGTCCTAACACAGTATTTAGCTCAATCGATTCAGAAGGGCGTTATGCGTACGGCAATCAGCCTGTAATTGGTGGATGGAACTTAGCTCGCCTCGCAGAGAGTCTGCTGCTGTTAATTCATGATGAGGATGAAACAGCACTGGAATTAGCCCAAGAGAAAATATCAGGATATATGGATTTATATAAAAAAAATTGGCTTAATGGTATGCGAATGAAGCTAGGACTCTTTCATGCAGAGCAAGAGGACGAGGAGCTAATCAATAGACTGCTTCTGTTGATGGAGAAGTATCAAGCAGATTATACGAATACTTTCCTAGCCCTTACCTTCACGAAAACTGATAATACTGCGTTGTTTACTAGCAAAGAGTTTGAAGAGTGGCACAAGCTTTGGCAGGATAGGCTTGGCAGGCAAACGGAAACAAAAGCTCAAGCAGAAGAGCAGATGCGTAAAGCAAATCCTGCTGTTATTCCAAGAAATCATCGAGTTGAGGAAGCCTTAGAGGCTGCGGTCGAGCATGGTGATTACACGGTAATGGAGAAGCTGCTCGAAGTCTTATCTCAACCATATGCTCATACAGCAGAGCAGGTAGAATATGCGAAGCTTCCTGTTTCAAGAGGACCATACCAAACATTCTGCGGCACTTAAACATTTTAATGCCCTTGCATAAACTTCAGGATGCTGCCTATAATGATGGCAGCATTACTTATTTAAGTGAAAACTGGTTTTTCCCATACATAAGGAGAGTAGTTAAAACTGTGGCTAAAACAATTACGGAGAAATTAAGCTTGCATAAATATGAACATAAAGCAGTACTTTATATGCCGGAAAACAGTCCATATGAGGAAGAGTTTAAGAGCTTTGGAGCAAAGCTCGTTTCTGGAGAAAGTTATGATTTGATTTTTGCATTTGTCCTCGACATGGATTCAATGAGGCGTCTCGTGAACAAAGTAATAGAGGGTGGCTACATAAATAAAGGGGGGTACCTTTATCTCGCATATCCCAAAAAAGGGAATAAAGTTTATTCCACCTTCATTCACCGTGATGAGCTTATGGACGGCCTTGAGGCAAACAAAAACGGCTTTATCGGTAGCAGCAATATTAAATTTAGCCGAATGGTTGGCATGGATGAAATATTTACTATTGTTGGACTTAAGGAAGACTCCAAGGGAAAAGCTAAGCCAGTCAACAAGGCGAGTCAGTCTGTCGGTGACTATATTGAACATATTCAGCAAATAGAAAAAGACTTGGCGGAACATGTAGACCTTCTTTCTTTTTATCAGTCATTAACGCCGGGATATAAAAGGGATTGGGCCCGTTATGTATATAGTGCTAAGCAAGAGGCCACAAAGGAAAAAAGGCGACAAGAAATGAAAGTGATTCTTGGAGCAGGGTTTAAAAGCCGTGACCTGTATCGCCGGGAGCATAACTGATAAAGTAACACTGCCAAGCTTAGGATTAAGGAGTGGTGGTAACGAATGCCACCAGCCTTTATCTGTAGAAGAAAACAACCAAATTATCTTGGTGATCTAATGTAGCAAGCAGAATGTCTGTAACTTCTGCTTGGTATTGAGCTTTCAATTCTGATTTCACCCATTCCTCCTGCTTATGGAGACGCTCCAGTTCTTTTATATCAATCCTTCCATCCCTTATTATTGTAATTGGCAATTCAAAAGGAGCAGTTTCGAGTTGGAGTGAAGATGGGGTGACAGGAGCAAATTTTGTTTCAAGGAAAACAGAAATACTTCCGTCTGGCTCCCATGTGGCTAATGCCACCTTTTTAATACTATCCACTTGCTTACCCCGCAGCTCTCCTAGAAGGATATCAATAGAGATTCTGGCTCTTTTTAGACCATCATAGAGTATCTTACCGTTTTGAATGACGGTTATTGGGTCCTCGTTAATGGCTTTTTGGAGCCAACGCCATTTTAACATCAGTTTTATTCCTGCAATATAGAGGACAACAAGAACGGAGGTTGTCAGCATCGAGCCCTTTAGGCCAAGCCTTTCCTCTGAAAGGGGATGAGCAATAACGTTCCCAATTACTAACGCTATTACAAAATCCAACATCCGTAATTGTGAAATGGAACGATGACCTAATAGCTTTCCGACTATAACTAAGAAAAAAAAGGCAATAAATGCTCGAAGTATCCATTCAATTGCAGTTAGTGATTCTTGACCTTGATGAAAATCCATGGAATTACGCCTCCTCTGTGTCATCGGCTTAGTTTATCACCGAAGCAATGTTCATAATCATGAATATTAAAAATATGCTGCTGTAATACACGGCAGGAGAATTAGGTGAATGCTATAATAAAGGGCAATCTATACATTGTAAGAAAAAATGATACTAATAGGAGAAAGAAATGTTTATTGGTAATGAAATTTTCAGTAAATTCCCTTCTAACCGAGTTGTAATAACGTTAATTGCAATACTTACCACGATTGCAAGTGAAATAAAGGTTGTCCCATTTGATGGAGAAGCATTTCGTTTTGGGCTTGGCGGCATTACATTTTTTATGCTGATATTGATATGGCCGCCTAAATCGATATGGAAAGCAGGAGTCATTACTGCCAGTACAATTGTTATCATTAGGACATTAGAGGATATGATTTTGCGGAATGGCGAATTTTTTCCAAGCTTTATCAGCCATTTTCCTGCTTTTCTGTTTTATTTTATCTATGCACTTGGTTTTCATATCATCAAAGTGGAAAGATATAAATCATCGCCATTTCATTTAGGAGCATGGGCATTCCTTTTTGAATTTTTAGGAAATGCGGCAGAGCAGCTGCTGCGTTTTGAAATGGAGGAAAATATAAATATTGATTTTTGGAGCTGGGCCCTTATGAGTGCAGTAGCTTTATTCCGCAGCTTCTTTGTTGCTGGTCTTTATGCATCCATTACTGTATCGGAACAGAGAAAACGAGTGGAGGAAATGCTTGGAGTGGGCTCAGAATTATACGCAGAAGCACTCTATTTGCAGAAATCAATGAATCATATCGAAAAAATAACAGCCTCAAGCTATGATTTATATCAAAAATTGAAGAAAAAAGAAGAGCTATCATTAAGCATGCAAGCACTTAAAATTGCCCAGGAAATTCATGAAGTCAAAAAAGACTCTCAGCGGGTCTTAGCGGGGATTTCCAAAATCACGTCTCAAAAGAAGGAAAACAGTTTAACACTTTCTGAGTTATTGAGGCTGGTTATAGTGGCAAATGAAAAGTATGGGGAATATTTAAAGAAAACAATTTCCTTTCAATTGAAGCTAACGTCAGATTACGAAACGGAAAAGCATATCCCTATGCTGGCCCTTTTAAATAATTTAACTGCAAATGCTGTAGAATCTATTGAAGGAAAAGGAAGCATAAAAATAAGTTTATTTGAAACAAGCGGAAATACCTGCTTTGTTGTGGAGGATACTGGCTCAGGCATAAAAGAAGAGGACGTGCCGATTCTGTTTGAACCAGGGTATACGACGAAGTTTAATGATAAAGGTGTTGCCGCAACTGGTATTGGTTTATCTCATGTCAAAGAAATTGTTCAGCAACTGGATGGAAGCATAGAAGTAGAAACACCAAAAGCAGGAGCAATTTTCCGTATAACTATACCAACGGAACATTTAAGAAAGTGAGTTGATAATTCTGCGTTATTATATTGTAGATGATGACAAGGCGAGCAGAACAATGTTAAAGAATATTATAGAAGAAGAGGACCTTGGCATTGCAATTGGAGAGGCTGACAATGGGAAGGAATGCTTATCAGCTATCATGACAATGCACCCTGATGTTGTTTTAATTGACTTGCTCATGCCAGAAATGGATGGAATAGAAACGATAGATTTGCTAAAACGGGAAGGCTATGAAGGGCAATTTGTCATGATATCGCAAATTGTGAACAAGGAGATGGTTGGCGAGGCATATAAAAAGGGAGTAGAGTTTTTTATTCATAAGCCAATCAATCGGATTGAAGTCCAAAGTATTTTAAAAAAAATAGTTGAACAGTGCAGACTTAAGGAATCGCTGCTGACAATTCAGGAGTCTCTTGCAAACATTGGACTTGCAAACAATACATTGCAAAAGCCGCAAAGTGTTAAACAAATTGTTTTATCAACCCTTAACTATATGGGAATTATCGGTGAAGCAGGCAGTGATGATATTATTTCCATCATTGAATATTTAGTAAATGAACGAGGTCATTCACCGCAGCTGCCACCTTTAAAGGAATTATATGAAAAGCTTGCTGGACGAAGTGGAGCGTCTTTAACGGAAGTCAAAAAAGAAACTAAGGCAATTGAGCAGCGCATTCGCAGGACAATTCTGACTGCTATTAATAACCTCGCATCATTAGGTGCTATTGACTATACTAATCCAGAGTTTGAATATTATGCTCCTCGCTACTTTGATTTTCAGGAAATAAGAACTCATATGATTCATATCCAAGAGGGCAGAGGGGACACGGCAAAGGTGAAGGTTAATATCAAAAAATTCCTCCAAGTACTCTATCTAGAAACTTTAGAAAAATATAATAAAACACACTAGAATATTTTATAATTTTAAAAATTTAGACATATTAAAAAACAATTAAATTTAGGATTTTGTCGGATTTTATAAGTAGCCTGTAAACTGTGTTATATCCTGACTGATGACGTTAAGGTTTAACACAAAAGAGGTGAAAATAATGAAGAAAAAGTTTAAGTTTACTTTAGCCTACCAGATTCTTGTTGGTCTGGTGCTGGGGATCATTGTTGGAGCAGTATTTTACGGGAATCCTGGTGTAGAGAAATACCTACAGCCAATCGGAACTGTCTTTCTTAACATGATTAAAATGATTGTTGTACCGATCATTATCTCTACATTAGTGATAGGGGTTGCCGGCACTGGTGACCTGAAGAAGCTAGGAAAGCTTGGCGGAAAATCCTTATTGTACTTTGAGATTGTTACGACAATTGCCATTATCGTAGGTTTGCTTGCGGCGAATATCTTCCAACCAGGTAATGGTGTTGATATGTCTTCACTAGCAAAAGGTAATATTGACCAGTATGTGGAGACAACGAAGGAAGTTGAAAGCCATGGAATGTTGGATATTCTTGTTAGCATCGTTCCAAGCAATATATTCCAAGCGATGGCAAATGCTGATATGCTTGCGGTTATCTTCTTTTCCGTCATTTTTGGCTTAGGTGTTGCTGCAATCGGTGATAAAGGAAAACCTGTGCTTGCCTTCTTTGAAGGTGTTGCGGACGCAATGTTCTGGGTAACAAATCTTATCATGAGATTTGCTCCATTTGGAGTATTTGCCCTTATTGGTGTCACTGTATCCAAGTTTGGTATCCAGTCATTACTGCCACTCGGAAAACTAATGATTCTTGTTTATGCGACAATGATCTTCTTTATTCTAGTGGTACTTGGCGGTATTGCAAAACTAGTCGGTATTAATATTTTCCACCTTATGAAAGTATTAAAGGATGAAATGCTTCTGGCTTATACTACATCAAGCTCAGAAAGTGTTTTGCCAAAAGTAATTGAAAAGATGGAAAAGTTTGGGTGTCCAAAAGATATTGTATCATTTGTAGTTCCAACAGGCTATTCCTTTAATCTGGATGGGTCTACCTTGTATCAAGCGCTGGCCGCTTTGTTTATTGCCCAAATGTACGGCATTGAGCTAAGTATTACAACACAGATAACGTTAGTGCTTGTGTTGATGGTTACTTCAAAAGGTATTGCAGGTGTTCCAGGGGTTTCCTTTGTTGTTCTGCTTGCGACTTTAGGTACTGTCGGCATTCCTCTAGAAGGATTGGCATTTATCGCTGGAATTGACAGGCTGCTTGATATGGCTCGTACTGTGGTTAACGTTGTAGGTAACTCCTTGGCAGCAGTTGTTATGTCCAAGTGGGAAGGACGTTTTGATACAGCTAAAAAAGACAAGTATTATGCTACTTTTAAAAAGACTGCATAAGTATAATTTAGAAAAACTGGTCCCCTTTATAAAAGGAGGCCAGTTTTTTATACATTATGCTTTTTCTGCATTACCTGCAGCAGTTAAACTTTTTTCTTCTTCTTCCCAAACCTCTTTGGCGATATCCGCAATAAATTTAAGTTTTTCCCATTGTTGCTCTTCTGTCAGTTCATTTCCATGATGGGTTGAAGCGAAGCCGCATTGAGGGCTTAGGCAAAGCTGATCATGGGAAATATATTGGGAGGCTTCCTTAATGCGTGCTTTAATAGCCTCTTTGTCTTCTAATTCTCCTGTTTTAGATGTGACAAGACCAAGAACGACCTTTGCTCCATCGCTTGGAATGTGGCTTAAAGGCTGGAATGTACCTGAGCGCTCGTCATCATATTCTAGGAAGAAGCCATCAACCTTCTCCTTTGCAAGTAATGTTGGTGCAATAATGTCATAGCTGCCAGAGAAAGCATGGTCTGAGCGGTAGTTTCCACGGCATAAATGAGTTGTTACAGATAAATCCTCTGGTTTGTCTTCTAGTATCTCATTGATGACACGAAGGGCAAGCTCAATCAGCACTTCCCTTGAGTATTCACCGTCATTGAATGGAATATCTGGTGAGGACAGACCAGCAATATAGACGTCATCGAGCTGAAGATAGCGCACACCAGCATTATAGAAGGCTTGGATGGCATCACGATATGTTTGGATGATATCCTTCGTAAATTCCTCAAGGTCTGGATATGTTTCTTTGTCGCGAATACCAATATTAAATAACTGATTCGGGCTAGGGATTGTTTGCTTCGCCACAGCACGGCCATCAACTAGTTTATTGAAAAGCACGAAATCTTTAATTTGCGGATGGTCAGGGTTGAAGGATATTTTCCCTTTGTTACGGACTGTGTAACGCTCTGTTTCCCCTTTGCTGAAAGGATAGCCTTTATCTGGTACGAAGCCCTCTATCCCATTAAGCTGCTCTAGGAAATCAGTATGCCAAAATCTGCGGCGGAATTCTCCATCTGTTACTACATCTAAACCTGCCTCAATCTGCTTATCAATAATTCGTTCAATCTCTTTTGTTTCAATTTCGTACAATTCATCAGCAGTGATTTTTCCAGCTTGAAAATCTGCTCTAGCTTGAAGTAGTGCTTGCGGACGTAGTAAGCTCCCAACGTGATCTGCGCGGAATGGAATTTTATTTGACATATGAAAAACCCTCTCTCTTTTTATGATTAGTATTTTTAGTTAAATAAACATTAATTTCGGTCTTCCAAAGAACGATATTTATACTATGTATCAGTAAAAAACCCCCTTCTTAATCATAAGAAGAGGGTTTAATGAACGAATTCGGGTCTCTTCTTATCTTCAAGCATTGCTTTCTGGAATTAGCACAGTGTTAAAGTAACCTGTTGCTGAGGCTTCGAAGGGCCAGTCCCTCCACCTCTCTAGATAAGATAATTTTGCTATTCACTTTAAGTAGATTAACCAATTGCTAATCTTGTATATTAATTTAAACGCTAAGGGCTTATTTGTCAACTGAATTTTCAGAATTAATTCAAAATAATTGGCAAGGAAAAAAAGGATGGGGAATTACTTCCTATTAATCAGTAATTGTAAAGAGCAAATGAGGGCAAATATTCCACAGTTTTATTACTGGATAAAAAAGGTTTATAAATCTCTCAAATTTATCTTGTGTAAATTAATAGTCCTATTATACTATGAGTGATGAGGAGGTAGAAAAGACCTGGTTGATGATTAAAATAAACGAAGAACAAAAAAAGTGAAAGTGAAAAGGGCAAATCATAGGAAACTATGAGACGCAAAGCTATGGGCCTAAAATATACTGCTTTTAGAGCAGATGTTATGGCAGCCGGTTACCACAAGAAGTCATAGTTTTAACTCTATGGACCTTCTGCGGGGTCTTTTTTATTTGCCTTTTTTTACACGAAAGGTAGGACTATTGAATGAGGGGAAAATCTGTATTTATAAAGTCTTTTTTACTATTAACGCTACTTGTATACCAGCTGGCTTTACCTATTGGAATGACAAAGGCTGCAGAGATTGGAAGCGCCTTGCCGCCAAGCAACTTGGCGTATCAATCGGTTAGTCCAGATGATGGAAAGCTGACTTGGAGTACGGTTTATGGAGCAACATCATATAAAGTTTATCAAATAAAGGATGGCCAGCTTACACTGGTTGGCAGTACTTCAGCATTAAGCTACAGCTTAAATGATCTTTCAGAAGGCTCATACAGGTATGTCGTCGCGACAGTGACGGATGATGGGGAATCAGGACCTTCTGCACCTGTGAGTGCTGAGATAGCATATCCTGCTATGGAACCACCGGCGGAATTTGTTTCGACGGTTAAAAATGGGAATGATATCGTTCTTTCATGGAAGGCAGCGACTTATGCCGAAAAGTATAATATTTATATAACAAAATCCGGTGAGAAATCGTTGCTGACATCAACGACAGCAAAAACCTTTACGATCGAAAAGGCAGAGGAAGGAGCATATTCTTATTCTGTAACGGCTTATAATAAGCTTTATGGTGAATCTGCTGAAACGAATCCTGTTAACGTTGATTTAGTTCACCCAATATTGAAGAATCCGCAAAATCTAACGTTTATGATAAAAAATGGCACGGATGTCACGATGAATTGGCAGGCATCAGAATATGCTACTAGTTATAAAATCTTTGAAGTTATCGACGGAGAGTTGCAGCTGAAAAAGACGGTAACAAACACTAGCGTAGCCTTCACAAATTGGCCTGCAGGTAAATATAATTATAAGGTTTACGCATCAAGTGACCGCTTTGGAGATTCGCTTGAGGGCAGTGAGGCTGATATAGAGGTTGGATCTATTATTATGACAGCACCTGAAAATGCGGCATATAAAATTCAAAACACGAATGACGCTATATTAAGCTGGAATGCTGTTCCATATGCAACGAGCTATAAAATCTATGAAATTATAGATGGAGAAAAAATATTAAAGGAAACAGTGAAAGGCACGACAGCGACTTTAACGAAGCTTGCTGGGGGCAATCATGATTATGAAGTAAATTCTTTCAGCGACAGATTTGGAGAATCTGATACGGGTGCTAAGCTGTCAGTGAACATTGAAACAGTTTCGGTAAATCCTCCCGATGGTTTTACGTATAAAGTCCAAAGTGGCAATGATATTATTTTAAATTGGTCTGCTGCAGAGAATGCAACAAATTATAAAGTATATCAAATCGTAGATGGAGAGAAAACATTAAAGAGTACTGTGACAGGAACAACTGTGACATATACAAATATGATAGCAGGAAGCTATCAATTTGAAGTCCACACAAACAGTACAAGGTTTGGTGAATCAGAAAAAGGAACACCGCTATCCTTCCAGCTTGAACAAATAAAATTGGCAGCACCTGAAGAGGTTACCTACGAATTAAAAAATGGGAATGATGCCGTGTTAACTTGGAAACAGGCAGATAATGCTGCAAGCTATAAAGTTTACCAAGTTATCGATGGAAAGAAGACATTAAAGACAACCGTTTCCAGTACAACAGCAACCATAACAAACTTGGTTGAGGGGAACAGTAAATTTGAAGTCTATGCATATAACAGCCGGTTTGGTGAGTCTGAGAAGGGATCTTCCGTTAGTGTTCCTGTTGTCTATCCAAAGCTTGCTTCACCTGTAGAATTAGTATCGACAACACTGAATCCATCGGCCTTCACACTTAGCTGGAACCAAGCAGATTATGCATCCAGCTATCGAGTTTATCAGCTAATAAACGGGGAGAAAGTATTAAAGAGTAATGTAAATGGTACGAGTATCACTTATTCCAACATTCAACCAGGCACATATAAGTATGAGGTATATTCCTATTCTACTCGTTTCGGAGAGTCAGAGGAAGGAACTCCCCTTGAGGTGACTCTAAGCGGTCAAGTATTAGCAGCACCTGAAGGTATCACATATACAATTACTAATGGAAATGACCTGACATTAAAATGGAAATCTGTTCAATATGCAAATAGCTATAAGATTTATAAAGTAATAGATGGAGAAGAGACGCTTGAACGCACAGTGACAGGAACAAGTTTAACACTAACTAATTTGTCAGAAGGCGGTATTAATTATGTGATAAAGGCATATTCCAATTTATTCGGAGAATCACCTGTTGGCGGGGAAGTGAAGGATAAGCTAGTATATCCGCAGATGGAACAGCCGCAAAACGTAACGAAAACAGTTACAAGCGGCAATGATATTACATTGAAATGGAACGCTGTCACTTATGCAAAAGGCTATCATATTTATCAATACAAAGATGGGGAAAAACAGCTTGTCCGCACAGTGACAGGAACAAGTACAGCTTTAACTAATATACCAGAAGGCGATTATGTATATGTTGTCCATTCCTTCAGTGACCGTTTCGGTGAGTCTGCAGATGGAAGTAGGCTGGAGTTTAACTTAACATGGCCAATTATGCAGGCACCGGAGAGCTTAACAAAAACAATTTCGAATGGCAATGATATTACATTAAAATGGAATGCTGTTACTTATGCAAAAGAATACAGAATTTATCAACTATCAGGGGAAGAAAAAAACCTAGTTAAAACGGCAACAGGGACATCTGCATCCTTCACAAATATGCCAGAAGGCGATTATACGTATGTTGTGTATTCCTACAGTGATCGGTTCGGCGAATCCGGGGATGGTAGTAAGTTGGAGTTTAACTTAACATGGCCAATTATGCAGGCACCTGAAAATTTGACGAAGTCTATTGCTAATGGCAATGATATTGTTCTGAAATGGAATGCATCTGCATATGCAAAAGGCTATAAGGTATACCAAATAATCGATGGTGAAAAAGTATTACAAAGCACAGTGACAGGCACGTCTGTAACATATAAAAATATGGCGGAAGGTGATTACACTTATGTTGTGCAATCGTACAGCGATCGTTTTGGTGAGTCACCAAGGGAAGAAAGAATTACATTCAACTTAACATGGCCAATTGTCCAAGTACCAGTGGTCAGCGGCAGTGTTTTCAATGCTAATAATATTACACTGTCTTGGAAAGCAACGGAATGGGCAAATGGTTACAGAGTCTATGAAGTGAAGGATGGAAAAAGAGAGCTATTATACAGCGGGACAGCGCTGAGCTATAAAGTGTATAATCTGTCAGAAGAAACGCATACATTTGAAGTTACAGCATACAGCAACCGTTTCGTTGAGTCCTTGCCTTCTGAATCGTTTGTTCAGAAGATTGTATATCCCGAAATGGAAGCGCCAAAGCTTTCTGTAATATTGCTCAGTGATACAAGTGCAAGAATTTCATGGGATTTTGTCACATACGCAAATGGCTATAATGTATATGAAATCATTGATGGTAAGCCAGTATTGCTTGTTGAAAACTTAAATAATCTTTCTTATGAGCTAAAAGATTTAACATATCGAAATCACCAATACTATGTGACTTCATACAGCAATTCCTTTGGGGAGTCCAAACCATCAGAGACAGCGGAAGCGAAGTTAATCATTGATACTCAGGCACCTATCACAACAAGCGATGCACCGTCCAAGTGGGTGAATGTAAACCAAACAGTACAGCTTGAAGCTACGGATGATATAACTGGTATAGCAAATTCTTATTATTCTTTAAATGATGGACCAATTCAAGAAGGAAACTCCATATTTATTGATCAAGAAGGAGTTAATAAGATTGTTTTTAATTCTGTTGATAAGGCAGGAAATATGGAAGAAGTGAAAACTACCTATGTCAAATTGGATAAAACAGCACCTGAGACTGTAATGAGTGAAGTACCAGTATATGCAAAAACGGTTGATATCCAACTCGAAGGCTCCGACTTATGGAGTGGGGTAGATAAAACCTATTACTCTATTAATGGCTCAGACTTCAAAGAAGGAACATCCTTCACGGTAGATGAAGAAGGAACAAATGAAATCACTTATTACTCTGTGGATGTAGCTGGTAACAAAGAAGAAGTGAAGAAAGCAGAAGTGAGTATTGATAAAACAGCACCAACAACAATAGCAGATGCTAACGAGAATTGGGCAAATAATGTTGTTACTGTTAAGCTTTCTGCCGCAGATAAGTTGAGCGGGGTAGATAAAACCTATTACTCTATCAATGGCTCAGAGTATAGTGAAGGAACATCCTTTACATTAGATGAAGAAGGAACAAATGAGATCACTTATTACTCTGTAGACGCAGTTGGCAACAAAGAGGAAGTGAAAACAGCAAAGGTAAGTATAGATAAAACAGCGCCAATAACAACTTCAGATACTAAAGAGGATTGGGCGAATAAGGACGTAACAATCACATTGTCTGCCGTAGATGAGTTGAGCGGAGCAGTAAAAACCTACTACTCTATTAACGGTTCAGACTATTCAGAGGGAAGATCCTTTACAGTAGAACAAGAGGGAACGAACGAAATCACTTATTACTCTGTGGATGCAGCTGGTAATAAAGAAGATATGAAAACAGCAGAAGTGAAAATAGATAAAACAGCACCAACAACAGCTTCGGATAGGAAAGAGGGCTGGTCAACTAAAGAGGTTTCTGTTACATTAACTGCTGCTGACAATTTGAGTGGAACGGTAAAAACCTACTACTCTATTAACGGAGCAGAATATGTGGAGGGAACATCCTTTACGGTAGAAAAAGAAGGAATAAATGAAATCACGTATTATTCCGTAGACAAAGCGGGCAACAAAGAAGCAGTCAAAACAGCAGAAGTGAAAATAGACAAAACGGCTCCAGTCATTTCCTTTAATAATGAGTCTCTTTATGAACTAGGCACAAAGCTTATATTGAATTTTCATTCTGCAGATGATGAATCAAGTATTGGCTCAGAAGTAGCTACTATTAATGGTAAAACATACAAAAATGGTGAAGCCGTACAGCTTAATGAGCCTGGTGAATACAAGATAAGCATTAAAGCGACAAACGGTGCCGGCGTGACTACAGTTAAAGAAGAAACAATCAATGCTTATATACCTGTAACACTTGAAGTGTTACCAAAGGTCATTAAAGGTAATAAAGGTACCTTTACTGTTAAAGCAACATTGCCTAAGAAATATCAATCTTTAAAGTTTAACGTTTCCTCTGTCAGACTGAATGGAGTTGCGCCTTCAACAGATAGCTTTGGCAAGTTGTTGCAAGCAGAAAAAGGGCAGTTCAAATTCGATAGAGAAGATTTTGATTGGAATTCAGGGGATGTTGATTTAGTACTTACAGGTTCTTTGAATAACAAGTACTATGTAGTTGGTAAGACAACTGCTGAAGCAAAGGATTGTAGCTATAAAGGCAATTGTTTATTCGGCTCTCTATTTAATTTACTTTGGTGCTTAAGATAGTATCAATCTTTGCGTCTTTGGTTAATAGAAAATGTTAAAAATGCACATTTAAAGCGCACTCTGTCACATAATTTCCAATATATTCACAGGAAATCGAGGTTGACAGATTAGGCTCCTTCCTGTAGCCTAAAAGGTATAAACTTAATATATTAGACCTCACTTTAGTCAGTGAGGTAGAGGCGCGATATTTAACAGTCTTTAAGCAGAGCTTGAGAAGGCAATGATGCTAAAGAGAAGGAAATATCGCCGAAGTGAGCAATTTATCTCAAAATTGCTTGCTGGGTCTGCAGTCAATAGCTGCAGGACTGTCTCAATAAACTCCCAGTTTATTGAGTTGTGCTATCTCAGGAAAAAAGAGAGGACTTTAGGGCAACTATATATTGCGACCTGAGTGTATCTCAGGTCGCTTTTTGTTTAGAGGCCCAACATATCATGTGGAGGGAAAACAAATGAAGAAAAAAGCATCACTACTATTTTTATTGTTGCTTTCAGCTATTATTCTCTTGGCTGGGTGCGGGACAAGCAATGGCTCCGGATCCGGGGATGATCAAGATACATTTAAAGTAGGACTTGAAGCGGGTTATGCTCCATTTAACTGGACGCAAAATGATGATTCTAACGGAGCAGTTAAAATCGATGGCACTTCTGAATATGCAGGTGGCTACGATGTAGAAGTTGCTAAAAAAATCGCTGATGGCTTAGGGAAAAAGCTAGTCATTGTTAAAACAGAATGGGATGGACTTGTTCCAGCATTGACTTCAGGCAAAATTGACGCAATTATTGCAGGTATGTCTCCGACTGAAGAGCGTAAACAAACAATTGACTTTACAGATAACTACTACAAGTCCAACTTGGTAATGGTTGTTAAAAAAGGCGGTAAATATGAAGGGGCAACATCTATTCAAGACTTTAAAGGAGCAAAAATCACAGCACAGCTAAATACATTCCATTACTCTGTTATTGACCAAATCAAAGGAGTTTCTAAACAGACAGCAATGGATAACTTCCCGGCAATGCGTGTTGCTCTTGAATCAGGTGTAATTGATGGCTATGTTACAGAACGTCCAGAAGCAGTTAGTGCTTCAAATGCAAATGAAAACTTTGCAATGGTTGAGTTCAAGGATGGCTTTGAAACATCTGAGGATGATACAGCAATCGCTGTAGGATTGAAAAAAGACAGTGATCTTAAAGATAAAATAAATGAAATACTAAAAGGTATCTCAGAAGAAGACCGTACGAAAATCATGGATGATGCAATTGTAAACCAACCTGCAGCAAAATAATGATGACATAAGACCGGCTGTCTTTTTATGCAGTCGGTTTTATGATGAGTAAAGGAGGAGAACGATGAGTTTTGATTGGATCGTAAAAATTATTACCGAAAACTGGCCGATGTTCCTGCGCGGTGCGGGTATGACGCTCACTATTGCATTGATCGGTACAATAATCGGAGCAGCAATCGGCTTGATCGCCGGAATTATCCGCACAATACCTGCGCCAGAGCGTGGCTTTAAAAAAATTATTCTAAAAGTGATTAATATTATACTTTCAATATATATTGAGTTTTTCCGAGGAACACCAATGATTGTACAGGCAATGGTCATTTATTATGGCTCAGCAATGGCATTTAATATAGATATGAACGTAATGCTTGCGGCAGTGATTGTTGTGTCAATCAACACTGGGGCATACATGGCGGAAATTGTTCGCGGTGGAATTGTATCAGTAGAAAAAGGGCAATTTGAGGCTGCACAGGCAATTGGTATGAATCACTTCCAAACAATGATGAATGTTGTTTTACCTCAAGTTATCCGCAATATTATGCCGGCTACAGGCAACCAGTTTGTTATTAATATTAAAGATACCTCTGTATTAAACGTTATTTCTGTTTCTGAGCTTTATTTCATGACGAAATCAGTAGCAGGCAATAACTTCAGATATTTTGAGTCGTTCTTTGTAGCATGTGTCATCTATTTTGTTATGACATTTATCGTCACAAGAATTCTGCTGTACATTGAAAGAAAGTTAGAAGGACCAGATAATTACAAAATGCTTGGTGAAGAACTTGATGCACAGCCAGGGATGAAGCAATAAAAGAAGGAGGAGAGACTATGGAAAAAGTCATTGAGATTCAGCATTTAAGCAAAGCCTTTGGTAGCCATGAAGTGCTTAAAGATATTGACTTCTCAGTTAAAAAAGGAGAAGTTGTCAGCATTATCGGCTCTTCAGGTTCCGGAAAATCGACCCTTCTTCGTTGTGTCAATCTTTTGGAAAAGCCAAGTGGTGGTCAAATAATCTACAAGGGGGAAAACATTCTTGATGATAAGCATGATATTTCCGCTTATCGCAGAAGATTAGGAATGGTGTTCCAGCAATTCAATCTCTTTAATAATCATAATGTTTTAAGCAACTGCGTAGTAGGGCAAGTTAAGGTATTGAAGCGTTCAAAAGCGGAAGCAGAAAAAATAGCGCTAAAATTCTTAAAAGTAGTAGGGATGGATCGTTACGTAAATGCCAAGCCAAAACAGCTGTCAGGCGGTCAAAAGCAGCGTGTTGCTATCGCAAGAGCGCTGTCAATGGAGCCAGATGTACTGCTGTTTGATGAGCCGACTTCAGCACTTGATCCAGAAATGGTTGGCGAGGTATTGAAAGTAATGAAGGAGCTTGCTGAGTCAGGCCTTACAATGCTGATTGTTACCCATGAGATGGAATTTGCTAGAGAGGTTTCAGACCGAATCGTGTTTATGGACAAAGGTGTCATTGCAGAGGAAGGGACTCCTGAGCAAATCTTCCTGAATCCAACACAAGAGCGTACAAAGGAATTCTTGAAACGCACATTAAAATAGACAGTATACTATTAAAACACCTCCAAATGTTAGCATTTGGAGGTGTTTGTTTAATCCTCTAATGTAGATAAATCGCCAGTAGGCAGTCCAAGCTCCCATGCCTTTAAGACACGGCGCATAATTTTTCCGCTTCTTGTTTTAGGTATTTTCTCACAGAATTCAATTTCTCTTGGAGCAGAATGTGCGGCTAAGCCTGTTTTGACAAAATGCCGAATTTCTTCCTTAAGCTGATCAGATTCTGTATAACCATCATTAAGAGCTACAAAAGCCTTGATAATTTCTCCTCTAATATGGTCTGGTTTGCCGATAACACCTGCTTCTGCAACAGCCGGATGTTCGATCAGCTTACTTTCGACTTCAAAAGGTCCGACTCTTTCTCCAGCGGTCATGATAACATCGTCAACACGGCCTTGAAACCAGAAATACCCTTCTTCATCCATATAAGCACTGTCACCCGAAACATACCAATCCGAGAAAGGAAAATAGCTGTCATACTTTTCTTGGTTATTCCAGATTGTATGCATTAGGGATGGCCAGCCTTTTTTTATAGCCAAGTTGCCCATCTGATTAGGTGGAAGGATATTTCCCTCATCATCAAGAATGGCCGCCTCAACACCCGGAAGTGGTTTGCCCATTGATCCAAGCCTTAACTCCATGCATGGATAATTGCAGATAAGCTGTGCGCCAGTCTCTGTCATCCACCATGTATCATGGATTCTTTTCTTGAAGGATTCCTGCCCCCAGCGGATAACCTCTGGATTCAACGGTTCGCCTACACTTAATACATGTCGTAAAGAGGTGAGATTATGGCTTTTTAAGGCAGGTTCCCCTGCAGCCATCAGCATTCTGAAGGAGGTAGGAGCACTGTACCATACAGTAACGCCGAAAGACTCAATCGTCTTGTACCAGCCTTCAGGACTAAACCTGCCTCCAGCTACAATATTTGTTGTACCAGTCAGCCAAGGTCCGAAGATGCCATATGAAGTGCCTGTTACCCAGCCTGGGTCAGCTGTACACCAGTAAATATCGTCTTCCTGCAAATCTAGGACCCATTTCGCTGACTGATAATGCTGAACCATGGCATTATGAACATGCAGTACCCCTTTAGGCTTTCCTGTTGAACCAGAAGTGTAATGAAGAATCAAACCATCTGTTCTTTCCACCCATTCAATATCAAGCTGAGCAGAGGCTTCCTGAAAATGCTTTTGATAGTCAACATACTGGTCTTTTTCCTCAATATTCTCCCCAATGAGGAAGATTGTCTCAAGAGCAGGAAGGTCCTGAACAGGCACTCTTTCCAATAATTCTGGTGTTGTAATAAGAACTTTAGCAGAGCTGTCATAGAGGCGGTCTCTGACCGCATCCTCCATAAATGCTTCGAATAAAGGACCGACAATGGCTCCGATTTTAATTACACCTAATAAAGCAAAATAAAGCTCAGGTGAGCGGGGCATAAAAATGAATACTCGGTCTCCTTTTTTAACACCGGCCTTCGTTCTTAATACATTGCCGGCCTTATTTGTCATTTGTTTTAAATCGTTAAATGTATAGGTTTCATTTCTTGTGCTGCTGAGATAACACAGGGCTGCTTTATCCTTCTTTGAACCTTCTGCGTGTCGGTCGACCGCTTCATAAGCCAAGTTGACTTTTCCTGTTGTATGCCATGAAAATTGCTCTTCTGCTTGGTCCCATTGAAACTTTTCATACATCTCTTCATAGTTTTGGAGGTTATAATTGCCTTCAACAGGTGGAAACGCTTCCATTTTCATCGGATAAATCATCCTTCCTCACATAGTTTGGCTTTTGGCTGAATCTCTAACTGTCAAAAAAACCATATACACAATTCTAATGATGAAAACGCTTTATTATGACTATTTTACATAAAATAAAGAAAAGGAAACAAAAGTCAAATTAACTAATTTGTGAATTTTTTTAGCATAAAAGTAAACAATGATAGTAACCACAATAAAACAGTTAGGATAACACTAGAAACTTAAAAATGGAGGTATATATTTGAAAACTACTCCGGCAATTACGTCTTCTGAAATAGGCATTCTATGGATGAGTTATCAACAAAAAACTATGATAATGAGGTTTTTAGAATACTTCATTGAACAAGCAGATGATCCAAAAGCAAAAGATATAATGACTGATTTACTTAAGGAAATAACGCCCTATGTTGAAAAAATACAAAAGATTTACCAAAAAGAGAATGTGCCAGTTCCAGTTGGGTTTACAAGTAAAGATGTGAATTTGAAAGCACCAAGGCTGTTTGATAATGGGTTTGACATAATGTTTATCAGGCTTATTAAAGAGATTAGCATGGGTATGCATACACTTAACTTAACAATGGCATATCGAAGTGACATCATGGAGTTGTTTCGAGAACTGACAAACATAACACAAAAGTACTATGAACGTTGTAACACATATCTGCTTGAAAAAGGATTGCTTCCACGCGCACCATATGTTGCTGTTGAAGAGGGAGTAGAATTCGTAGAGAAGAAAGGTTATTTGAGCGGAAATGAATTTTTCAGTGAAAGAAGGTCATTAAATACAGTAGAAATCGCTCATTTATTTCATGCGGTTGAAACGAATTTAATTGGATTACAAGTTATAAATGGCTTTTCACAATGCGCAGAAGAAAAAGATGTAAGTAATTATTTTGCTAAGGGAGGGGAGCTGGCGAAGGAGATTGCAACAAACTTAGGAGACATTATTTTAAAGAATGATACTCAGCTTCCTGGCATTTCAGGAGGAAATTTGACAACATCAACAGTTCCGCCTTTTTCTGATAAGATTATGATGTATTGTATCAGTTTATTTTGCAGCTTTTCCTTGGGAGGAAATTCGCTCGGAACAGCCTTTAGCTTAAGAAATGATTTACCAGCAAAGTTCTCGATTATCATGAAGGATGTCTTTGAGTATGCACATGAAGGTGCAAAGCTGATGATTAAGCATGGATGGATGGAAGAGCCACCGCAGACTATTAAATTGAAAGTGAAATAATTATAATGACGAAGGCGGGCAGCTAGGTATTCCCTAGTTGCCCTGTTTGTTAGTTATTGAAGTTCAAATGACCTATTTGTTGCCGTCAAAGTTAATACTTTAATTTTATTAAAAGAAAGGGCTGTATGTCGAAAAGGACAGAAGATTGTTTCACATGAAACAATAAAAAGAGCAAGCGTCAAAGGACAGCTTGCTCTAGCATTATTAATATACTTTATCACCATTGAAAATGGAGTTTTTCACAATTACATAATCAACATTACGAATGGCATCAAGCTTTGTACCGCCAGCATATGAAATGGAAGATTGTAAGTCCTGCTCCATTTCAATTAATGTATCTTGTAGGGATCCCTTATGCTCTACAAACATTTTTTTGCCTTCTACGTTTTTTCTTTCTCCCTTTTGGAATTCAGACGCAGAACCAAAATATTCTTTAAATAGTTTTCCGTCTTTTTCGAATGTTTCTCCAGGAGATTCCTCATGTCCAGCGAATAGGGAACCAACCATTACCATTGAAGCACCGAAGCGAACGGATTTAGCGATATCTCCATGTGTGCGAATACCACCATCTGCAATAATAGGCTTGCTTGCAGCCTTAGCACACCAACGAAGTGCAGCAAGCTGCCAACCGCCTGTTCCAAAGCCAGTTTTAATTTTTGTGATACACACTTTACCTGGTCCAATACCGACCTTAGTTGCATCTGCCCCGGCATTCTCAAGCTCTCTGACAGCTTCAGGTGTACCTACATTACCAGCAATAACAAAGCTTGCAGGCAAATGTTGTTTAATATGCTTGATCATTCTGATTACGGCGTTAGAGTGGCCGTGTGCAATATCAATTGTAATGAATTCTGGAATCAGGTTCAATGAAGCAAGCTCCTCAACAAAACCATATTCCTCTTCTTTAACACCTACACTAATAGAGGCAATAAACCCTTTACCTTGCATCTCTTGAATAAAAGCTTTTCTTGTTTCTGGTTGGAAGCGATGCATAATATAGAAATATCCATTTTCTGCTAGGTATAAAGCAACCTTCTCATCTATAATTGTCTGCATATTTGCAGGCACAACTGGCAATCTAAAAGTATGTCCGCCCAATGTTACAGTTGTATCACATTCTGAACGGCTTTCTACAATACATTTTGCGGGAATTAGCTGTATATCTTCGTAATCAAATACGTTATCCATGTTTTACACTCCTAAATACGAATATTTTATAATGTTTATTTAAAATTGTTCGTCCATAAGGTACTTTAACTCATTTTTATCAGTATGTCAAAGTTTTTTGATAATTATGTAGACATATATTTTGTTCTAGCTTGTATCCTAATGAATACAATATATTGGAGAATGTCTATAAGAGGGGAGTCGTCTTTGTCATAAATTGACGAAACTGGGGTATTTCCCGGGAAAATCATATACAATTTTGTAATAAATTGTTACAATTTATCTTTTAAGGGGGAGTTAACTAAATGAAAATATTGAGCTTAAAAAGAGAAGCGTTAAATGCGTTAAGAGGCAATTGGGGAGCTTCTGTACTGCTTACTTTAATTGTGTTTGCTATAAGTGGTTTAGTTCCACTTTTTTTTGAAGTTCCGCTAAGCGGAGGATATGAGGCATGGCTTTTACAGGATACAGCCCCTATAGGAGCTACTTTAGTAAGCACACTTATTTCGCTGCTGCTTATTCCACTTTCTATTGCATCGATTTGGTTTTTTATAGATTTACTGCGTGGAAATGGACCAAAGATCTCGGATGTTTTTAATCCTTATAGGGATTTAGGGCTTGGCTTAAAGATTATTGGAATATCCATTATGCAAAGCATTTTCTTGTTTTTATGGTTTTTGCTATTATTTGTCCCTGGTGTTATTAAATCAATTGCATACTCACAAACTTTTTATTTACTGAAGGATCATCCTGAATACTCAACATTTGAAGCTATAACAGAAAGTCGTAAACGCATGGTTGGCCTTAAATGGAAGTATTTCCTGCTTTGTCTTAGCTTCATTGGCTGGGGCTTGCTGTCCATAATTACTTTCGGAATCGGACTTCTTTGGCTAATGCCGTATATGAGCACAACTTTTAGTGCTTTTTATGATAATCATATTGCTGATAAGAAAAATGAATTAGAATAAGAAGCAAAAAAGGAAAAGGCAGAACGCCTTTTCCTTTTTTATTTATTCAATCTTTAATAAGTAGATAAATAAAATATGGTGCGCCAAGACAGGAGACAACAAGTCCTACGGGTATTTCTGTTGTTGCCATTAAGTTTTTCCCTATCGTGTCGGCAGTTAGCAGCAAAAAGGCTCCTATTAAAGCTGCGACCGGAAGGAGGGTTTGGTGTCTTGGACCGATAATTCTTCTTGCAAGATGTGGGGCTATTAAACCGAGAAAGGAAATTCCCCCACCAACTGATACACAAGCTCCAGCGAGAGCAACTGATATAAACAGGAGGATGCCTCTTTCCTTTTCAATGGAAACTCCAAGTCCAGCTGCTGTATTTTCGCCTAGCTGCAATAAATTTAGCTTATGTGATTTATATAGGGCTATTGGAACAAAAATACAAATCCAAGGGAGCACGGCAAAAACATAATCCCAGCTGGCACTCCAAATGCTTCCTGTAATCCAAATGGTTGCTTGTGTGAAATCTCTTGGATCCATCATTAGCTGGAATATAATAATTAAAGCAGCAAACGCTGAGTTAATACCGATTCCGACTAGTACAAGGCGCACTGGTGAGACGCCGTCCTTCCATGCGATTACATATATAAGACCTGCAGCAATTAATGCGCCCAGCAGTGCAGAAAAGGGCATAATAAAAACAGATGCAGCGCCTGTGCCGAAGGAGCTTCCTTGGAAGAAGAATATATATAAAATCACAGCGAAGCCTGCTCCGGCATTTATGCCAATAATGCCTGGATCTGCCAAGGCGTTACGAGAGACGCTTTGCAGGATTGCTCCGGCAATAGCCATACCCATTCCTATTAAAAGGGCAATAACCATCCGAGGTAACCTGAAATTGTACAATATGTTTGTACTTTGTGGTGATCCGTTTCCGAGGATGGCCTGCACTACCTCAGCCGGTGAAATTTTAATAATACCCAAATTCAGGCTGAGGAAGAAAACAAGAATGATGGCTACAACTAGACTTGAGATGGTTATAATAAAGCGCTTTGGTTGTGACATCATAATCCTCTCCCTTCACGACGGGCTAAATATAGAAAAAATGGTACGCCAATCAATGCAGTAATGGCGCCTAATGGTGTTTCAAAGGGCGGATTGACGACACGGGCGCCAACATCCGATATAACTAATAAAAGTGCACCAATGACAGCAGAACAAGGAATGATTAGTCTGTAATCAGGTCCGACAATAAATCGTACTATATGTGGAATGACTAAACCGACAAAGCCGATTGTACCTCCAACTGCAACCGCTGCACCCGTTAACAGTAAAACAGCAATAGTACCAAGGAATTTGACAACTCCTGTGCGCTGTCCAAGACCTGCTGCCACATCCTCACCTAAGCTTAAAACAGTTATTGATCTGCTGATAAATAGAGCAATAAGAATCCCCACGATTGCTGCCGGAAGCAGTAATTTAATACTTACCCATTGAACCCCGGCAACTCCGCCAGCATACCAAAAGCTTATATCCTTTGATATATCAAAGAAAAGGGCAATTCCAGTTGAAATCGAACTAAGAAGTGCAGTGACAGCAGAGCCTGCGAGCGCAAGCTTAATCGGTGTAAGTCCTCTTTTTGATAAAGCCCCAATAGAGAAAACAAGCATAATGCCCAGTCCTGCACCTAAAAATGCAAGGAAAAGAAGCATCACATTAGAAGCAGACGGGAACAAGGCAAACCCGATTGCAATCATAAACCCTGCTCCAGCTGTCACCCCCATAATGGACGGGGAAGCAAGGGCATTTCTTGTCATCCCTTGCATGATTGCCCCTGACACTGCCAAGCATGCTCCGATTAGTGCTGCGGCAACGGCTCTTGGCCAGCGAAGGCGATGAATAATTTGATGCTGCGTAGATTGCGGGTCATAATGAAGGATACTTTGCCACACTGTTGAAACACTGATATCAGCTGCTCCATATATAATGGATAAGCACATTGTCACAATCAAGAGGGCGAGGCCCAAAAGGATGACAGCTGCAGCTGTTTTCGGCCTGTAAATATCTTTTGTCACACCCGGTTTATTTTTTTTCATATTGGACCAACTTTCTGACCAGAATTCAAAAATCAATTTATAATAATACAAAATTAGAACAAACTAAAAAAATCTTTCAGTAGCTATAAAAAATTTGTCGGATTTATAAATAAATTTTACTAGAAAATGATAAAAAAATACATAGTCTATTGAAAATGATAATTGTTATCACTTATAATGTGATTATAAACACTCAGGAGGGTACATAGATGTCTAAAAAAATGGCTAAATCGCTTTTATTTGCTAGTTTATTACTTGTATTTACTATATTAGCTGCTTGCGGCAATAATAGTGATTCCGATAAGAATACAGGAACAGATACAACAGAAGAAGCAAAAGACCGTACATTAAAAGATGCTATGGGACATGAAGTAAAAGTTCCAGCAGAACCTAAAGCAGTAATTGGTTCTTATTTAGAGGATGAGCTTGTTGCACTTGGTGTTACACCTGTAGCACAATGGTCTGTTCGAGATGGCGAAGGCGTACAGGCTTACTTACAAGATTCGTTAAAGGATGTTCCTACAGTTGATTCTGAACTTCCATACGAGGCTGTTGCAAGCTTCAAGCCAGACCTGTTGCTGATGACTTCTGCTGCTACTGTTGAAGGTGCAAAGTATGAGCAATATTCTAATATCGCACCAACATATGTTGTTTCAGAAGAAAACAACAATGATTGGAGAAAAAGACTGGAAACAGTTGGAGAAGTACTAGGTAAAGAAGACAAAGCAAAACAAGTCTTGGCTGATTACGATAAAAAAGCGGAAGAAGCAAAAGCTAGCATTCAGGATGCTGCAAAGGATGAATCAGCAGCAGCTATTTGGCTTGTGGGCGGAAAATTGTTTATCGTTAGTGAAAATGTATCGAGTGGTGCAGTACTTTATGGTGATTTAGGTTTAGCAGTACCAGAAGTAGTAAAAGAAATTTCTAAAACTGCAACTGGTAACTGGTCTGCTATCTCCCTTGAAAAGCTTGCCGAGCTTGATGCAGACCACTTATTCTTGATTAACAGTGACGGCGACAGTGCAGAAACGCTAAAAGATCCATTATGGAAAAATATTCCGGCTGTGAAAAATGGTAATGTTTACGAATATGGCCCAGACACTAGCTGGTTATACTCTGGATCTATTGCTAATACACAAATCATGGATGATGTTGTAGAAAGCATAACGAAATAATAAGGAAAGCACATTTCTAATTCAGGAATGTGCTTTATTTTTTTATAAATCGGAAAGACCTCCAGCAAACAAAGGGATATCCAGCCTGCATATCGAAATACTAAGGATAGTTAATGTCAGGAGGAGAGCCTTATGAACAGAATTAATTTAATCGCATTAGGAGTAAGGAATATAGCAGACTCGTTAGCCTTTTACAAAGCTATAGGCTTTCAAGCCTCTGTAGTTGGTACGGATGAGGAGCCTGTAATAGTTTTCTTTAGAAATCAAGGTTCTAAATTGGAGCTGTTTCCTCTTGAGCTTTTAGCAAAGGATATTAATGAGGAGAATCCTCCAACTGTTACTGACGGAAAAAGCTTTCCAGGGTTTACTCTTGCATATAATGCGAAATCGGTAGAAGAGGTCGATGACATTTTTAAAAGGCTTATTGAGACAGGAGCAGAAATAGCCAAAACTCCAAGGGAGACATCATGGGGAGGCTATGGAGGCTACTTTAAGGATATAGATGGTTATTATTGGGAAGTGGCATATGGGCCAGACTGGGAGTTTGATGAAACTGATATGCTTGTCATCAACTAAGAAATTAGGGGAAGGACCATTAATATGGTCTTTTTTGAATTGATTTTTCCTAATTGAAAGAGACTAAGGAAAAGAAATAAGTGAAGAGGTTAAATAAATGGGCGGACTACTAGAGGGATATTACGACAAAGCAATAGAAAAGACAAAGACATTGATAATAGTGGATATTGAAAGATATTTGCAGGAACAAGACAAGCTTCCATCCTATGAGCAATATTTGCGTGAAAGAGGAGAGTTTATTCAGCATATATGGTTAAATACATGGATTAACATGGCTGGAAGTGAGTCATCAGGAAGAGAGAAAAAGGATTATTTAGAAGAAAAGGGCATAGATACAGAAGGTTTAACAAAGAAAATGATTAAGCAGCTATTCAGGCAGGAAACGAGAGACGTAAAGCCATATAATTTTGAAGGATGGCTGGACAGTCTTTATGCAGGGAAAGAGCAAGAATGGCAGGCTTTTTATGCAAATGTTAGGGCTAAATATCTTGAATGGAAAGAAAACGCAGAAATTCGTGAAAAAAACCGAAAGCTTAACAGTAAGTTTGCTTATTATATCGAGCAGATTTTAGGAGAACATTACGAGGATCTATATGTATATGTGCGTTATTTAATCGGTTGTCATTTGGAGATAGAAATAGAGGGGAATGGCATTGTTTTATCATCAGATGATGTTTCATTTGAGGAGTATTTATATAATGAGTTAGATATGCCTTATAATCAGTTTTATTTTGTGGAGGATAGGACAGCGGCATATGAAGATATGATTGCTGCTTACTTAAATGATTTTGGACCAAATTGGCTTAAACAAAATTTGCCAGAGCATTTGTTGGAGGAATATCAGCAGGTCACAAATAAGCCTGTCCACTTAACCTACTTAAGAGAAATTGCCGCAGATTATAGTCAGGACATTGCTTCAGACTTTTTCGCTGATCTTCTTGAGGAAAGGCTTGAAGATCTTACAAAATTAATCGATATTCCCTTTGATTTAGGACATCATCGTAATATTTATATAAAAGACAGGACAACAAGAGAGCAGCGCGAACGAGAAGATAGAGAAGAGAAAAGAAAGCGCAAAGAGAAGGAAAAAAAGATGCTCGAGGATATATTCGGATCGGAATATAGCCCACCTGCTGGCCGGGACATTCAATATAAGCTGCATGTTGGAGAAACAAATACTGGAAAAACCTTTCAAGCGATACAAAGGATGAAGGAAGCGGCAAGCGGTCTGTATCTTGCACCATTGAGATTGTTAGCATTGGAAATATATGAGAGGCTCAACGGAGATGGTGTTCCTTGTTCTTTAATTACAGGAGAAGAGGAAAAGCTGGCAGAGGGTGGAAACCATCTTTCATGTACAGTCGAAATGTTTCGAGAGAAGGATTTTTATGAAGTAGTGGTGATTGATGAGGCCCAAATGATCGCTGATAAGGATAGGGGCTTTTCTTGGTACAGAGCAATTACTAAGGCTAATGCAAAGGAAGTTCATATTATCTGCAGCTTTCATGCGAAAACGATGATAATAGATCTGTTAGGCGATTCTGATGTAGAAGTGAAGGAGTATGAAAGGGAAACGCCATTACAAGTAGAAACAGCTTCATTCAAGTTAAATGACACACGAAAAGGCGATGCCCTTGTCTGCTTCTCAAGAAGAGGCGTTCTTGAAACTGCATCACAGATTCAAAAGATGGGAAGACAGACAAGCATGATATATGGAAGCATGCCGCCTGAAACGAGAAAAAAACAGATGCATCGTTTTATCAATGGAGAAACGTCTGTTATTGTTTGTACGGATGCGATTGGAATGGGTTTAAATCTTCCAATCAAACGGGTAGTTTTTTTGGAAAATGATAAATTTGATGGTACGAAACGAAGAACCCTTACTTCTCAAGAGGTCAAACAAATTGCAGGAAGAGCAGGCAGAAGAGGCCTATACGAAGTAGGGAGAGTAGCCTTTGCGAGTGAGACTAAGATGATGAAGGGCCTGCTGGAGAAAAAAGACGAGGAAATCCATGGCTTCACAATCGCCCCTACCTCTGCAGTTTTAAAAAGATTTCAAAAGTATTCAAGCAGTCTAAGTTTGTTTTTCTACCTATGGGAGAACTTTAAAAATCCAGAAGGAACGAAAAAGGCAACCTTAGCAGATGAGATGCTATTATACGATATAATTAAGGATACTATGGTGGAAGCAAGGTTTTCAATGGATGATCTATTCGCCTTTCTGCGGCTTCCATTTTCTGCGAACGAGCCCTTGCTAAGAGCACAGTGGAAAGCGAAGATGCTGTCTATTGTGGGAGATAGCGAATTGCCAGAGCCGGTCATTAATAAGTCTAGTTTAGAGGAGTTGGAATTGTCCTACAAATCAGTTGGTCTCCATTTGCTCTTTTTATATAAGATAGGAAAAACAACGGAGGCTCATTATTGGGAAAGAGTTCGGGAGGAGATAAGCGATCTTATTCATGAGCAATTAAAATCTGGAGTAAAATTGCGCCGTAATGTATGTGAAACTTGTGGGAAGGAGCTCCCGCATCGCTTTAAGCATAAGATATGTAATGAATGTTTTTTCATAAGATAAACAGAGCCGAAGGACGGACTAGTACCCATCCTTTGGCTCTGTCTTTTATTTCATTGGAGAGGCTGACTCCTTTCTTGGCCATTCCCCTACAAACTCTTCCACATGATAAGATAAGAAATCACGGAGCTTCTCATTTCGGTCATCTAAAAACAATTGATCTGCTATAGCTGTGACAATTCTTGGTATGCCATAGCGCATGCCAGAAAGAGCGGATGCAGCCAAACCACAGCTGATGAGAGCAGAATAATTAAAAGAAAAAAGACCATAAAGCATTGCTTCTCCAGCTTTGTCCTTACTCATAAAGGAAAAACCGTTAGAGAGATAGGGATGTGCATCAATTAAAGGATTTGCAATATCATCAGGTGCTTTGTAGTAATCCTTCCAGCGAGCGATATACTTTTCTACTGATTTCAGCTCGGGCCGTAGGGCAGGATCAGTGATTAATCCAGTACTAACTATTAAGAAATCAAAGCTGTCCTTTCCATGAGGTGTGGTTACACTAGCACATCCTTGGTCTTCTTCAACATGCAGCCAAGGAGCACCTAAATGAAGACGGAAACCTGGCCAATTGCTGGCTCTTTCAAAAATGTCATTAGTAGGAGGCTGATTATGTTTGAAAAAATGTACCATACTAGCATATTTTTCTTCATCAGAAAAGGCGGGGAAGCGTTCAATCATGCCTGACACTTCCATTTGTCTAATTGGATTAATGCGCGGCAGCTCCTTTCTGCGAACGAATACATGCACTTCACTTGCTCCTTTTGAAAGTGCATAGTTAGCATTATCGAAGGCTGATGCGCCTCCACCTAAAATGGCGAGTTTTTTTCCTTTAAGCTTATTGAAATCAATGGATTCGGAAGTATGGGAATAAAGGCTTTTTGGTAAAGACTCTGAAATGAAGCGAGGAACATGCCATTCACCGCCTCCTTGAATACCTGTTGCAAGGATAACCTTTCGTGCTAAAAGTTTTTCTTTAATAGCTCCATTTTTACAAACTTGAAGACAATGAAGCCCTTCATTAAGTGGTTCAATGTGCTGAAGCTTTGTGTTATTGATGACAGGCAAATTTAGTATATTTCGATACCAGCGTAAGTAATCCATCCAGCTTCCTCGTGGTATTTTATCTAGCTGCTCCCATCCTTGTAATCCGACCTGTGCTTCCCACCAAGCACGGAAGGTTAAGGAAGGAACACCAAGGTCTATTGATGTAAGATGCTTAGGTGTACGCAATGTAACCATTCTTGCATAAGTATCCCAAGGTCCTTCATAGCCCTCCGGATTTTCATCGATGACAAGGATATTGCTGATACGTTCCCGCAAGAGACCAAATGCAATTCCTAAGCCAGATTGTCCACCGCCAACAATGATGGCATCATATACATGCCCATCTTTATGAGAACGAGGTTGTATCCAATCTGTTCCACCAAAGTTTATATAAGATAGGTCTGTTCTCACTCGTTCATTTAAAGCCTCTAAGCTCATTCTTTCCTCATCCTTCCTTCATCCTGTCATTTGTATATCATGTGAGGTTTTATAACATGAGTTACCTTGGAAATATATTATCATCTTTGTTTGTTTATTGTATTGATAATATATCTAAATTTTCACTCTTTTTTTAGTCAATCCGCCACCAATCCCAAAAATAAGGAAAGAATTTGACGTTAGCCTAATTTTTTAGTAAAATATAATCATCATAGAGCTAATGCTCATGAACATTTTCATACTCCAAAGGGGAGTAGCTAACAGTTACGTCGTCAATACGTGGCAGTATTTATGCCACCGGCCAAACTGGCAACATGAATTGTTGTTTGCGAGACCTTTGCCTAAATGGTAAAGGGATAAATATGTCTATTATTCAAACCTTTACCGCAAAGCTGGTAGAGGTTTTTTGTTTTTCTTAAAAGGGGGAATAATAAAAAGAACGTTAAATGGAAAGACCAAACAACACAATACAATATAAAAATGGAGGAATAAAAATAATGATGAAAAAACTTTTAACTGCGGTGTTAACACTAGGCCTTATCTTTTCACCTGTTGGAAACGTTGTATTTCATGATCAGACAACAACAGTAGAGGCGAAATCCTACAAATCAGGAAAGAGAAGCTTTAATACAAATAACAGCAATACAAATACAAACACAAACACAAATTCTTTTTTCCAGAAAAAGCAAACGAACAATACAACAGCAAATACTAAATCTAATCGAGGATTCTTCTCCGGTGGAGGCTTGATGAGAGGGTTAATGATCGGTGGTTTGGCAGGATTGCTGTTTGGCGGGCTCTTCGCAAACATGGGGATATTAGGCTCTATTTTAGGTCTGATTGTTAACGTGCTTGCAATTGTTATCTTAATTAGTGTCATCAGAAAAATCTTTGTTTATTTCAAAAAGAAAAAAAGAGAGGAAGCAGATAATTGGAGAAGCTAATTATTCCAGAGCAGGATATAATAAATGCGCTTTGTGTTTATATTTCGAGGAAAAAACAAGTCCGTCCAGAAGAGGTGGAAGTGGAGCTAATGTATGATGATGATTATGGCTTCTCAGCAGAGTCTTATGTAAATGGACGAAAACAAGTGCTGATTGCCCAAAACATTATTGAAGCATTACGACTATGGATGGAAGAATATATGAATATCGATCCTTACATTGGCATTAAATTAGTGCTTGATGATGAGCAAGGGATTATTGCTGTAACAAGATAATGAAGCTAAAGAGTCGTCAAGGAAATCTTGACGACTCTTTTTATTAATCAAAATGAAGTTTATAGTCATCTGCTTTTATAAGCTTCAGCTTTTTTGCAAATAAATAGATAAGAGCGATATTAAGAAAAATTGGAATGATAAAAAATACGCCGATCATAATGGTAATATTTTTGGAGGTCCAGCCACCATCTGCAAGGTGCATATAATTTAACGGACCTACTAGTCCGGATAGTCCAAAGCCTGCACTGTATGGTGTTCCTTGGATATTAAGGAAGCCTGCAAGTGCGCCTAATACTGCTGAAGTAATGAGCATTGGCACCAATATTTTTGGTTTCATAAAGAAGTTTCTCATTTGAATTTTGGGTGAGCCGAGCACATGAGCGAGTGCCGTTCCCAGTGCATTCGCTTTGTAGCTTGCAATTGCAAGCCCAACACCTGCTGCGACAATTCCAAGATTAGCAGCACCGGAACCAATGCCGGATAAAGAAATGACGGTCGCAAGTCCAACTGTCGACACTGGTGACAAAATGATAACACAGAAGATGACAGCAATGACAGCACCCATTAGGACTGGCTGGAGGGTTGTGACATGCTGGACACCAACACCGATAAGTCCTGTTGAGTTTTTTATGTATGGCAATAGGAGATAACCAGCCATGCCTGGGATTAAAATACTCAAGGTTGGGAGAAGCAGAATGGCATAAGCTTTTAACCTGTCCCCCACTAACTGGACAAAAATAACAGTTAAAGCAGCCGTCAGTCCTGTGTTAATAACAACCCCGATTCCGTTTAAGGTAAATAATCCGTCAGCCGTCTTTTGCACGACACCGCTTCCGACCATTGCGGCAATTCCAACACTTGCTGTTTGAATGGATGTTAGTTTAAAGGAGATACCAACCATTACACCGATAAGCACAGGCAATAGGCTCATAACGAATGCGGTAATATCATAAACATGTTGAAGGAATGGCATATATGGTATTAAGAGCTTTAGAATCTCTCCTAATAATGCATTAGGAATTAGTGAAACAACGATCCCGATACTAATACCAGTCAATAATTTATTGAAAAATTCTTTCATTCCTGTATTCTCCCATCCCTTGTTTTTTTGTGTAATTATATGAAAAATATGGATAATCGTCAATAAAAATTTTTAATGCTTCAACGCATAAATGTATAAAAGTAATAAAAATGAAAATAACGTGAATAATAGTAGAAAAATCAAAAAGAAATATTTGGAAAGACGTATTCAAGCCCTTCCCAGTTTGGTAGACTATGTATGTACAGAAATTAACTAAAAGGTGCATAAACATGAATTCATACAAGGATTTTAATGTAAAGGTTTATTATGGAGTTATAGCTTTTATCATCATGTTCATGGTTTCAGGAATGGTTGCAAGCTTCTTCATGGAAACAGCAGGGCTGCGTGTTGGAAATTATCTTAATGCAGTGGAAGTTGTTTTATTATCTGTGCTTTTGCTGTTGTATCCAAAGATTTCCGGATGGTGGCTTAATTTCTTGATCATCATTGTAGGAACTTCCTATTTTTATACGATTTTTTATGTGTATCCTGACACATGGTCATCATTTATATTTGTGTGTTTTATCCCGGCTATTTCTATTTTGTTTTTTGATAAACAGCTGTTCATCTTTTCCATGGTAATGAATATTTGCCTTTACTTTTTAGGCTATGCCTATATTCTATTTATGGATAAGGCAGAGACATTTGGGCTGTTAGGAGTAAATGTGCCAGGTAATATCATTAACTTCCTAGGAAGCCAAGCACTTTTATATTGTATCTTTTTACTGACATATGAACGGATTAAGAAACAGCAATTATATTATAAACAGCTACAGCAATCGGAAAGGCTTAAGACTACAGGGCAATTGGCAGCGGCGGTTGCCCATGAAATCAGAAATCCATTGACGGTCGTTAAAGGCTTCCTGCAGCTATACCAGCAGGAGGAAAAAATGGACGAAGGTTCAAAGCGTAATTACAGTCTGATGATTGACGAGTTGAATACAGCGGAGCACGTCCTTTCACAGTTCCTTATGCTGGCAAAGCCAGATAATGATATAAAATTGGAAAAGGTCGAGGTAGAATCCTTGCTTCAAAGTGTGACAGATCTTGTGAAATCATATGGGATTCTTCGGGATAACAATATCTTTCTTCATCACGTAGAGAAGGATTGCTACATTCTTGTTAATATAATTGAGTTTAAACAGCTTATGATTAATTTATTGAAAAATGCGATGGAGGCATCGCCATATGGTGAGCCAATTTTCATTGAATCAGAAATTCAAAAGGATATGGTGGAAATAAAGGTGACTGATCATGGCTGTGGAATGTCAGAGGAGGAAGTCCAATCATTAGGAACACCATTTTATTCTTTAAAAAGTAAAGGGACAGGCTTGGGCATGATGATATGCTTCAATATTGTGGAGAAATATAACGGCAAAATTAACATTGAAAGTAAAAAAGGGGAAGGAACAGCTGTGAAGATACAGTTTCCGATTGTGAAGAACCCTTAAATGGAAAAGAGGCTGGGACATAAGTATGTGAACCAGCGTAGAGACCGAACTGCTTAATCAACCAATGATTAAATAGTTCGGTTTTTTGTGTTTTTTAGTTTTAATACAATGTTTAGAAATCTTAGTGGAATGGAGCGGAGGCCACTCGACTCCTGCGGGAAATAGAGGAAAGGATGAGACCCCGCAGGCGAAGACGAGGAGACTCATCTTCCTCCCCGCGGAAAGCGAGTGGGTGCAGCGCAAAGAAACGAACAAACTTTAACTCAAAATTCTATTTGGACACAACCTTCATTTTTCAAATTTAGTTGTAATTCTATATTCGTGTTTAGAAAGCTTATCTTTTGTTTTGTCCCAGCCTCTTTTTATGATTTCACTCATTTTACTCTGGACTGTCCATATTATAAATAGGTCATATGCTTCAGCAAAAACAAAGGAGGCATATGATTGCCTCCACAAGCCCTTATTATTTTGTAACAGGTTCTTTCGCATTCCATAGTTCTTCTGCTACTTCTACGACTAATCTTAGCTTTTCCCATTGCTGTTCTTCTGTCAGCTTGTTTCCGTGATGTGTGGAAGCAAAACCACATTGCGGGCTTAAGCATAGCTGCTCTAAAGGCACATGGTTCGCTGCATCGAGAATCCGTGATTTTAAAGCTTCTTTATCTTCAAGCTCACCGAATTTGGATGTAACAACACCTAAAACTACCTTTGCTCCGTCATGAGGGATATGCTCAAGTGGTTTAAAGTCGCCAGAGCGCTCATCATCGTATTCAAGGAAAAAGCCGTCCACTTTCTCTTTTGCAAGCAGTGTTGGTGCGATTAATGAATAGCTGCCCTCAAAAGCCCATGTAGACTGATAATTACCTCTACATAAATGTGTTGTAACAATAAGGTCCTCTGGTTTATCCTCAAGAATGCTGTTAATCACGAAAAGTGCTAATTCAATCCAATGTTCTCTGCTGTACTCACCATCATTGAATATATGCTCAGGAGAAGAAAGTCTGGCAATATAAACATCATCCAATTGCAAATAGCGTACGCCAGCATCATAAAATGCTTTAATTGCATCACGATAAGTTTGGATTACATCCTTTGTGAAATCCTCCAGATTCGGATAAATGGACTCATCACGGATTGTGCTATAGAAAAGCTGATTTGGGCTAGGAATCGTTTGTTTTGCAACAGCACGGTCTCCAACGATTTCAGTAAATACTTTAAAGTCCTCAATGAATGGATGATTTGGATTAAAAGAAATTTTTCCGTTGTTACGAATATTGTATCTTTCTGTTTCGACCCCATCAAACTTGTAACCAGTCTCTGGTACATAGCCCTCAATTCCGTTCAAGTGCTCAAGAAAGTCTAGGTGCCACCATGTACGTCTGAATTCTCCGTCTGTGACAGCTTTTAGACCAACTTCAATTTGTTTATCAACAATCCTTTTAATTTCTGCTGTTTCGACAGCGCGAAGTTCATCCCTTGTAATTGTACCCTCTTTATATTCTCGTCTTGCTTTATGTAGGCTTTCAGGTCGTAATAGGCTGCCAACGTGATCTGCTCTGAATGGTCCTTTGTTAAGTAGGTTTGTCATAGTTAATTCCCGCTTTCGTTAAGTATTTTTCTAAATGAAAGAAGATAAGCCTCTAAGACGCAAAAAGCCCCTTCTTTGTAAATAAGAAGAGGCGAACATTCACATTGGCTCTTCTTATCTCCAAGCATTAAGCTTCTGGAATTAGCACAGTATTCTAGAAAAGAATCTGTTGCTGAGGTATCGCAGGGCCAGTCCCTCCACCTCTCTCGATAAGAAATGAAATTATTTGTTAGGTTTTGAAATATCTGTTTACTAGATTAATTGGAAAAGTAGAAATAGTCAAGAAAAATAAATTATTATATCAAAATATCATTTTGGTTACTTTTTCTTAAAGAGCAGATACATGAAATATGGTGCACCAATAATAGCTGCCATAATTCCTGCTGGAATTCCGTCAGGATCAAGGATGTTTTTGCCGATTGTATCCGCTGCAAGCAAAAATAATCCTCCTACCAAAAGTGCAATAGGTAAGTATAGCTTATGTCTCGGTCCAACTAAAGCTTTAGCAATATGAGGTCCCATCAGCCCGATAAAAGAGATGCTTCCAGTTGCAGAAACTGCAGCAGCAGCCATAGCAACCGCTACAATAGCTAAACTGATTCTTTCTTTTTGGATAGATGCACCAATACCGACTGCAACAGGCTCGCTGAAAGTAAGAACATCAAGCTTATTTGCTTTGTATAAAGTAAAGGGAATACATATGATCAGCCATGGGAGCATTGCGATAATATACGGCCAGTCTGTGCCCCACACATTGCCTGCAAGCCATTTCGAAATAAATTCTACCTTTTCTCTTTCGGCAGAGTTTATTAGAACTACCATGATTCCTGATAAGGCCATGGAAAAGCCGACACCAACTAGTACAAGGCGAGTCGGTTGGAAGCCAAGATTTTTATCATACGAAAAAATATAAATAAGCAGGGCTGAACCAACAGCACCAATAAATGCACAGACAGGAATCATATAAATAAATGATCCAGCATCAATCGGGAAAAACAAAAAGAAGATAGCAACGGCTACACCAGCACCAGCGTTTATGCCGATGATGCCTGGGTCTGCCAAATCATTTCTCGTGATTCCCTGCAGGATTGCTCCAGAAAGTGAAAGTGCAATGCCTGCTAAAAGTGTAACAATGATTCTCGGAAGTCTGACAGAATAAAGAATAAATTCCTCTGTGAACGAACCGTTACCAAACAAGGTTGGCAGAAGCCGGGATGGCGCGAAAGCTGCAGAGCCTACACTCAAGCTGATTCCAATTGTTAAGAAAATAAGCACCGCAAGCACTACAATAGTCCATTTTTGTTTTCTAAGCAAAGCAGTTGATATCATGCGAATTTATTCCCTCCTTTTTTAATGATTAATAAAAAGAAAGGTAAGCCTAAAATACTGATTATTGCTGCTACAGGTGTTTCATATGGAGCATTCAGTGTTCTGGCAACAGTATCTGCTAACAGCATAAATATCCCGCCGGCTATAGCAGTAATAGGAAGAAGGAAGCGGTAATCTGTTCCTGCAGCCCAACGGACCATATGTGGCACCATCAGCCCAATGAATGCCATATTTCCGACTAATGCTACAGCAGCACCTGCAAGAATAGTGATGACAATGAAAAGCAATGTTTTGACTAGAGCAGTTTTCTGTCCGAGCCCGACAGCAACATCTTCACTTAAACTCAAGATAGTAACCTGGCGTGACAAAAGGAAGGAGATAATAATTCCAATTAAAATTGCCGGAAGAATCACTTTTAGTTGCCCCCAGGATGTTCCGATAAGTCCTCCAGAAGTCCACATAGACACATTTTTGTTAATGTGAAAAAACAGACTAATTCCTTCAGCAATAGCTGTGAGAAAAGCTGTTACAGCAGACCCTGCAAGCACAAGCTTCAGCGGGGAATTGCCGCCCTTTCGAAGCATACCAATGCCAACAACTAAAATGGTGCCGATAGCAGCACCGACAAAGCAAATTAACATTATACTGAAATAATTTAACGAAGGGATAAGTGCCATAGACAGTGCCAATGCAAAATTTGCGCCTGCAGTTAGTCCAAGCAAACCAGGATCTGCAAGTGGGTTCTTCGTTATGCCCTGCATAATAGCTCCTGAAACGGCTAAAGCAGCCCCAACTGCCATTGCGGCAATTTCCCTAGGAAGACGAATCTCCCGTAAAATACTGCTGTTTTGATTGGCATGATCTGAAGTCATGGCAATCCATAAGTCTTTTAATGATGTATCAGCAGCTCCAAAAACCATGGAGACAATAAATGCTATAAGCAACAGAGAAATACCTATTATTAACTTCCATACAAAAGAAATAGATTTAGTCATGTTATATCATCTTTCCTGTTTAGATTTGGATAAACAATATGCTGCGCACAAGGTGCACAGCATTCAAAGTTAGCGTGAAATGGTTAGTTTGCTAGAAAATGCTCCTTGAAGAATTCCAATTGATAATCCAATGTTAGAGGATCATTGAAGTAGAATTCATTTGCATTTGCTGTAAACACATGATTATTTTTAACTGCTGGTATATTTTTATAGGAGTCTGTTTCTTGATAGGAGTTATCTTGGTCTGCATATTCACTAATAATCAAGTAATCTCCAACATATTCAGGCAGTACTTCTGTGGATAAAGCATAATAACCATCAGTAAGTGCCATTTCTTTTACTTTTTCCGGCATTTTCAGCTTCATAGCTTGATAGAGGATTTCTGTTCCACGACCCCAATTGTCGCCGAATACATACATTTGCTTATTAAAGTTCTCGATGACAGAGACTGTTGCATCTTCTCCTATTTTTGCCTTTATTTCTGTTCCAGCTGTTTCAGCTCGTTGCTTAAAATCATCAATCCAGGCTTGCGCTTCTTTTTCTTTATTTAGCACCTTTCCAATTTCAAGATGCTGTGTTAAATAGTCTACCTTTCCATATGTAAAGGTTACAGTAGGTGCAATTTCTTTTAATTTATCGGCGTTTTTAATAGTAGATAATCCAATTATTAAGTCAGGCTTCAATTCAATTATTTTTTCCAGATTCTCATCTGATACTTCTGCCACATCTTTTAGTGTGGAATCAAATCTTGGGTTGAGCTTTGACCAGGAATCGACGCCGACGACGTTAACTCCTAATGACATTACGCTTCCAGCAAAGGAAGACAATACAACTACACGTTGCGGGTCTGCTGGAACCTCGACAGGTCCATTTTCTGATTGGTAGGTGATCGTTTCTGATTTCTTGTCCGTTTCTTTAGCATTACTGCTAGTTTCAGCTGCTTTATTCCCGCAAGCACTAACTAGTAGCAACAAGATTAGAATCATTGGCATAAAGAACTTCTTCATTTTTCTGTTCTCCTTTTATTAGGTGGTAAGTTAAGCAAATCGGTTTGTTTGTGCGAGGGTCTTCCCCTATTTCTGCATCAATTTGAAAAACTTTTCTTAAAATATCCTTTGTCAGGATTTCAGTTGGGCTACCTGCTTTAATTACTTCGCCATCTTTCATAGCAATAATATAGTCAGCAAACCTTGCCGCTTGATTCAAGTCATGGAGAACCATTACAATTGTTCTACCTTGTTCTTCATTCAGCTTTTGCAATAATTCAAGCACTTCTAACTGATGTGCCATATCTAGATAAGTTGTCGGTTCATCAAGAAAAATAATGTCTGTTTCTTGTGCTAGAGCCATGGCAATCCAAGCACGCTGCCTTTGACCACCAGATAGTGCATCTACAGATCTGTCTTTGAATTCCATCGTGTTGGTTGATTCTAATGCCCAATCAATCGCTTCAATATCATGCTTTGTTAGTTTCCCGAATCCTTTTTGATGGGGAAAACGTCCGTAGGATACTAGCTCCCCGACTGTTAAGCCTGCGACACTCTCAGGTGTTTGGGGAAGGATAGCCATTTCTTTTGCAAGCTGTTTTGTATGTATTTTGCTAATATGCTTGCCATCCAATAAGACAGAACCCGATTGGTGCGGGATAATCCGTGTCATTGCTTTTAATAATGTGGATTTTCCACATCCGTTCGATCCGATAATTGTCGTGATTTTGCCATCTGGAATAACTACATCAAGATTTTTTACTATTAGTTTTTCGCCATAACTGATGCTTATATCCTCTGTATATAAACGCCCCATCGTATCCTCCCGTGATATTTTTTATGATAAATAAATGAGAATGATAATCATTTTTGAACAAGTAAATCTTATTATCGTTTCATATTTCTGTCAATATTCCATTGTAAAAAATTTAAAAACAGGTTATGATACTAATTGAGAATGAGAATCAATTTAAATTTAATCCCAAACCATAGGAGTGAAGTGATATGGAAAATACAGAAATATTCGATGTGACGATTATTGGTGGTGGACCAGCAGGACTTTACTCTGCTTTTTATAGTGGTTTAAGAGAAATGAAGACAAAAATCGTTGAATTTTTGCCGCATTTGGGAGGAAAGCTCCATCTGTATCCTGAAAAGATGATTTGGGATGTAGGCGGCGTTACGCCACTTCCAGGAGAAAAGCTAAGAGAACAACTTGTGCAGCAAGGATTGACATTTAATCCGGAAGTTGCCTTAAATACAAAGATTACATCCATACGCAAAAACGCGGAAGGATGTTTTATATTAGAATCAGCCAATGGTGAGCTGCACTATTCGAAAACAGTAATTGTTGCGGTGGGCAGCGGCATACTTACCCCTCAAAAAATAAAAATAGAAGGTGCTGAAAGATTCGAGGTTTCTAACCTGAACTATACTGTTAAATCACTGCTGCAATTCAAGGATAAAACGGTAGTTATCTCAGGTGGAGGCAATTCAGCAATAGATTGGGCACTTGAACTAGAGCCAGTTGCGAAAAAAGTATATATAACATGCCGAAAAGACAGCTTTAGAGGACATGAGGCTAAAGCGACACAGCTTATGGATAGTAAGGTAGAAATCTTGTTCCATACTTCTATCACGAAGCTTATCGCGAAGGATGGTCATGATACAATTGATTCAGTTGAAGTAACAAATGACCAGACTGAAGAAACAGCACTGCTCGATGTTGATGAAGTTGTCATTAATCATGGTTATGAAATGGATTCCTCTTTATTGAAGAACAGTGAATTAGATATAGTGATGCGCGAAGAATATTATATTTCAGGTACGGCTAATAGCGAGACATCTGTTGCAGGACTTTTTGCTGCTGGAGATATTTTGAAGCATGATGGAAAGGTTCATTTAATTGCAGGTGCTTTCCAAGATGCAGCGAACGCAGTAAATAAGGCAAAGCTGTTTATTCAGCCTGAGGCTAATACAAGCGGAATGGTTTCCTCTCATAACGAAGTATTTAAAGAACGCAATAAAGATATTGTTAAAAATATGATGCAGTGTGACGATTGTACACAAATGAAGGTAAAAATATAAATAAAAATAAAAAAATCCACTGTCAGTGACAGCGGATTTTTTTTTATTCTACAGAAACGGCCGTTTCTAATGCATCAACTGGCTCTCCTGATGTCGTTAGTTCGTAAATAGTGTTTCCGTCTTCCCAAGTTATCCGTGTTTCAGCTTTGTCTTCTCCAGCTGGATAACTAACCTCAACAAAGCCATTATCATTTGGTGCAGGGAGAGAATGGGACTCTAAATATTCAACCATTTCCTTGCCGACTGTTTCTATATCCCGATTGTCAGCAGAAACGGTTTTAACTTGCATAACCCATCTGCCTTCCTTCCATTGTAGATAAGTGCTTCCAGCAGCACCCTCTATCATTCCTTTAATACCGTATCCTAAATCGACAGACATATCCTCTGGAATATCCTTCTCGTTGAATGTTGGGAACGTATTACTAGCTTCACTGTTAACATTGGCTGAAAATTTTGCCAGTGGCTGTACATTTTCCTTTGATGTTAAGGAAGGATCATTTATATCCTTCTTTGTTTCAGAAGAATAGAAGCTGACATTATAGCTTTCCTCTGTGTTATCGTTGATATTAACGGCCACATAATTACCGGTTGCTACCGGAACGGTTTGTGGTAGTACCGCCTCTTGCATTTTTAGCTGGTTCTTGACGTCAGCTATCCATTCACTATTTGTATTGTCCTGTGAAGCAGCAGGCTTGTTCGTAGTTTGCTCTGCCTGTACTTGATTGCTGTCAGCAGACACCCTGTCGTTATTAGCCTGTTCGTTTGCGTTACAGCTTGTGAGAAAAAGGAGAGTACCTGTGACCATTATGGGAAAAATCTTCATATTAATTCTCCCTTCTTTTTTCTTGTTACTTTTTTATTCCCTATCCTCACAAAAAAATGAGTAAATTTTAAAAAAACTTTAAAAAAATAATAGAATAGGAAGCAGGCCTATTCATAGAATATGTAATGAGATGTTACAAATTAAGGTTCCCGAATGAAATTTACTGAATATATTAGTAAGTTAATATTTTAGCATAGTATCTTTATATTTATAGGAAAAAGCAGATTATCTTCAAGTGAATTTTAAAAATGCATTAAAACTTATGTTAATATTTCGTCGGTATTTTTGTTATAGGAGTAGAGAATTGTAGAAATTTCCCGTTTTTTTGTGTAAAAAAAGACTTAAATAACGTTATGTGTTAATAAACATTACATGAGTTTGGCATAATCAGGGTATTGCTTTATATATAGAAATGCGGTTAATATAATAATCACATTAGTAAAATTATTCAAAAAACTTTTGGTGAATATGAATAATCGAATGCTAATGAAATGATAGAAAGTGCCGATAAGAGGGAAGTAAAGCTATTTAGAAACAAAACTGTCACAAATTTTCAGATTTGTTGAACTAGTTAAAAATTATACTGGACAGCAAAGACAGCAGTGTACTAGAATAGCAAATATGTTTCAAAGAAATAGAGAAAGAGCTTTGGAGATTTTGTTATTTTCGGAATACTTAAACAAAATGGGGGATTCAAACATGAAAAAGAAGCTTAGTTATTTGTTAGCAACATCTGCTTTAGCGGCAGGAATCTTGGCTGGATGTAGTCCAAAAGGTGAAGGCGGCGCTAGCAGTGATGAAATAAAAATCGGTGTTAACTTGGAGCTTTCTGGCCAGGTAGCATCCTATGGACAGTCGTTAGAAAGCGGTATTGATTTGGCAATTGAAGAAATCAATGCAGACGGCGGAATCGACGGCAAAAAAATCGTCCCAGTAAAGGTTGATAATAAATCAGATCTTACTGAAGCAACAAATGGAGCTCTTAAACTAATTGATCAAGATAAAGTATCTGCAATTATCGGTGCTGCAACAAGCGGCGATACAGTTGCTCAAGTACAAATTGCAAATGATAAAAAGACAGTATTGCTTACTCCATCAGGAACGGCTCCAAATGTGACGGTAAATGATGATGGCTCTGTAAATGATTATGCATTCAGAACATCCTTTATCGATCCGTTCCAAGGAAATGTAGCAGCTAACTTCGCTTCAGAAAAACTGAATATTAAAAAAGCGGCAATTTTTGCTGACAGTGCCAGCGACTATGCGAAAGGTTTAGCGGCTGCGTTTAAAGAAACATTTGAAGCAAATGGCGGAGAAATTGTATCAGAAGAAGCTTATGTGGCAAAGGATACAGATTTCAGCTCAACACTGACAAATATTAAAGCGAAAAAACCAGAGTTCGTATTTATCCCAGGTTATTATGAAGAGGTTGGACTAATTATCAAGCAAGCTCGTGAAATGGGTATCACTGTTCCATTTATGGGAGCTGACGGCTGGGATTCACCGAAGCTTATCGAACTTGCTGGTGCAGAAAACTTAAACAACACATATATCACAAACCATTACTCTTCTGAAGATCCAGATGAAAGCATTCAAAAATTCGTTACAGCGTTTAATGACAAGTACAGCAAGAGCCCTGACGCATTCAATGCACTTGGCTATGACTCTGTATACTTATTGAAGGATGCTATGGAAAGAGCTGGAAGCACAGATTCAGAAAAAGTGAAAGATGCATTAGCTGAAACAAAAGACCTGTCCTTGATTACTGGTGTAGTTACAATTGATGAAAATCATAACCCAATCAAATCGGCAACAGTGCTTGAATATAAGGATGGAAAGCAAGTCTTCAACTCAAAGGTTAATCCTTAATAGTTCAAAAAATGGGGGGGAGCATCCTCCCTATTTTTATATTTTAGGAGAAAAAAAGGTTAGTTTTGGAAAAAGGAGTGAGAGAACATGGAATGGATACAGCAGCTTGTCAACGGCATCTCTCTTGGCAGCATTTACGCACTTATTGCATTAGGTTATACAATGGTTTACGGAATTATTAAACTGATAAACTTCGCCCATGGAGATGTCTTTATGATTGGCGCCTTTATTGGCTTTTATTCGATTACTGGATGGGGGCTTAGCTTCTTTCCGGCCTTGCTTGTATCGATGGCAGCTTGTGCTGTTTTCGGAGTAATCATTGAAAGAATTGCTTACAAGAGGCTTCGTAATGCTACGAGGATAGCGGCGTTAATTACAGCTATCGGCGTATCCTTATTAATAGAATATGTATTTATTTACTTTAGGGGAGCTGGTCTTGTTGCTTACCCGAATGTATTGCCAACAAAAACTTTTGATTTCTTTGGTGCTCAAATCAGCAGCAAGTCATTATTAATCCTGGGAACATCTGTAACATTAATGCTTATATTGCAATTTATCGTTCATAAAACAAAAACAGGAAAAGCAATGCGTGCCGTTTCTCACGATATGGATGCAGCAAGACTTATGGGAATAAATGTAGACAGAACTATTTCTGCTACGTTTGCGATCGGATCGGCATTAGCAGGTGCTGCCGGAGTTATCTTCGGTGCATATTATACAAAAATTGAACCATTGATGGGAGTCATTCCAGGCTTGAAGGCGTTCGTTGCTGCAGTACTAGGCGGTATCGGCATCATACCAGGAGCAATGATCGGAGGGCTTATATTAGGCCTTGTTGAAACGATTGTAAGTGCATTGGGCTTCTCCCTTTGGAGAGATGCTGCTGCATTTATCATTTTAATTTTGATTCTTATCTTCAGGCCTGCAGGCATTTTAGGCAAGAATACGAAAGAGAAAGTGTAGGTGAGAACGATGAAAAAATCAAAAAGTTTTTGGGTGTTTTTGGTGCTTTCCATTATTGCCTACAGTGTAATCCAATATTTAATAACATATCAAGTAATTGATTCTGTATACAGTAATATGATTATCTTAACAGCAATCAATATTATGCTGGCGGTTAGTTTGCATCTTGTAATTGGGATAACTGGTCAGTTCTCTATTGGACATGCCGGGTTCCTTGCTGTTGGTGCGTATGTATCAGCAATTGTAACGATGAAATTACAGCTTCCTTTCCCTGTAGCAATTATAGCAGGTGGCGTTGTTGCTGCTTTAGCTGGATTATTGGTTGGAATTCCGACCTTGAGATTAAGAGGAGATTATTTAGCGATTGCCACACTCGGATTTGCAGAAATTATTCGTATATTCTTTTTAAATATTGATTATGTTGGTGGAGCTGCTGGTATGCAGGTTTCTCACTTAACAACATGGACATATGCATTTATTTGCTTGTTCATCACTGTTTTGGTCATTGTAAACTTTACGAACTCTCGGCATGGCCGTGCCGCAATCTCCATTAGAGAAAATGAGATTGCAGCAGACGCAATGGGAATAAACACAACTTATTATAAAGTTGCTGCATTTGCTATTGGCTCTTTATTCGCAGGAGTTGCAGGGGCCTTACAGGCACATAATTTCTATATTATCAGTCCAACCAACTTTGGTTTTTTAAAGTCCTTTGACATTCTTATTTATGTTGTTTTAGGCGGATTAGGAAGCTTGTCCGGTTCCGTGATAGCAGCTGTCTTCTTAACGATTATTTCAACATTTCTGCAGGACTATCCATCAACACGGATGATTATTTACAGCCTTGTTCTTGTTATTGTGATGCTGTATCGTCCGAAAGGATTGATGGGTACAATGGAAATCACTGATTTATTCAAGCGGAAAGGAGGCGGCTCAAATGACAAATAATACAGCGCTATTGCAAGTGAAGGGTGCAGGTATTCAATTTGGCGGTCTAAAGGCAGTATCAGAGATTAATATAGAGCTTAACCGTGGCGAATTGATTGGCTTAATAGGACCGAATGGTGCAGGAAAAACAACAACCTTCAACATGCTAACAGGTGTGTATGCACCAACAGAAGGAGAAATTGTGTTTGATGGGAAGAAGCTGACGGGTTTAAAGCCATTCCAAGTAACAAGACGTGGTATCAGCAGAACCTTCCAGAATATTCGTCTTTTCAATGAGTTAACTGTCCTTGATAATGTGAAGGTTGCTTATCATTCCTTAGCGAAGCATTCCATGATAAGCAGCATCCTTCGTCTTCCTTCCCATTTTGCTGGTGAGAAGGAAATGGAGGAAAAGTCGATTGAGTTCCTGAAAATCTTTCAGCTTGAACGTTATAAGGATGAAAAGGCAAAAAACCTGCCGTACGGCCAACAGCGGAGACTGGAAATTGCCAGAGCACTTGCTGCAGGACCTAAATTACTTTTGCTTGATGAGCCTGCAGCCGGCATGAATCCTCAAGAAACACATGAGCTCATGGAGCTGATCGCATTTATTAGAAAGCAGTTTGACTTAACAATCCTTTTGATTGAGCATGATATGCCGCTTGTTATGGGAATCTGTGAGCGCATCTATGTTTTGGATCACGGACAGCTGATAGCAGCAGGAACTCCTGATGTAATCCGCAATCATCCAAAGGTAATTGAGGCATATTTAGGCGAGGAGGTTTCAGAATAATGCTGAAAGTAGAAGACATCAATGTTTATTATGGAAATATCCAAGCATTAAAGGGAGTCAGCCTCGAGGTGAACGAAGGAGAAATTGTAACACTTATCGGAGCGAATGGTGCAGGAAAAAGCACCCTTCTCAAAACATTGTCAGGACTGTTAAAACCGAAAAAGGGCAGCATCCAGTATTTGGGTAAGCCTATTTCAGGAAAAGCTGCGCAAACAATTGTTAAAGCAGGTATTTCCCACGTACCAGAAGGACGCAGAGTTTTCGCCAACATGACAGTTGAAGAAAATCTTGAATTAGGCGCCTATTTGCGTAGTGATAAAAATGAGATAAAAAAAGACCTAGACAAGGTATATGAGGTGTTTCCAAGATTACAGGAACGGAAAAAGCAATTGTCTGGAACGCTTTCAGGCGGTGAGCAGCAAATGCTTGCGATGGGAAGAGCTATCATGGCAAGACCAAAGCTATTATTGCTTGATGAACCATCCATGGGCTTAGCTCCCCTGTTCGTTAAGACAATATTTAAAGTAATTCAGGAAATAAATCAAAGTGGAACAACCATTTTATTAGTAGAACAAAACGCCAATATGGCTCTGTCGATTGCAGACAGAGGCTATGTCATCGAAACAGGCAAGGTTGTGCTGTCAGGCACAGCTGCTGAGCTGCAAGAAAGTGACGACTTAAAGCAAGCCTATCTTGGCGGGCATTGATGATTTTGGTAAGCTGCCTTTAGCGAGGCGGCTTTTTTTTATGGGGAGAAGTAAAAAAATGAAACTTTTTTGTGCTCTTTTTTCACTAATAAGGGAAGGGGGAAGATGAAGATTGAAGGATAGAGATATAGTGCTTGTTAAAAAAGCAATAAAAGGAAACAGCAAGGCTTTGGAACTGCTGCTCCAAAAACATTATGAGCAATTATACAGGAATGCCTATTTATATGTACAAAATAAGGAAGACAGCTTAGATATAGTCCAAGAGACGGCATATCAAGCGTTCAGATCAATTAAATCATTAAAGAAGCCAGAGTATTTCATGACATGGCTGACAAAAATAGTGATTCATTGTGCAATGAACCATTATAGACAAAGAAAAGATGTCATTCCACTAACAGATGAAATTCTTTCAAAACAAACATCACGAAGCACAGAACCGGCATACGAGCTAATGGATGCAATTAAGGAGCTTAAAGAAAGCTTTCGGACAACCCTCATCCTTTTTTATTACCATGACTATTCAATCAAAATGATTAGTGAAGTAATGGAGCTGCCGGAAGGAACGGTCAAGACAAATTTAAGCAGAGGAAAACAGGCGTTAAGAAAATGCTTAAAGGAGGAGATGATCCATGGATAAAGAGAAGTGGATAAAAGAAGTAGACTCCATCGAGGTGCCGAAGGAGGCAGTGTTTCAGGCAATTTCCCAAGGAATTAAACAAGCTGAAAAACCACGTAGGAAAAAACGGATGATTATCGGGGCTCTTACAGCAGCAGCTGCAACACTCATTATCGGTTCAGGCTTCGTTAGCCCTACAGCCAATCAAGTGTTAGCGAAAACGCCAATATTAGGAGAGCTGTATAAAAAGTTTGACGACAAGCTTGGTATGAAGCTGGCAGAAGAGGATATGGTTACTAACCTAAATGAGACTATTACTAAAAATGGGGTGACATTAAAGGTAACGAGTGCTTATTTTGACGGCTTTCAAGTGACAATCGTAGGAGAAGTCTACAAAAAAGGCAAATGGCCGGCAAATGAACCAGATGAAATAAGCTTTGATATGAACTTTGAGAATTACAAGGGGGATGAAGATCCATGGATTAATATGAAATCAGAAAGTTTCAATCAAATTAAGGATGGGTTTGAATTTCATTGGACAATGAATTATCCATACGAGGATATAAAGGAGAACATGGTGCTGCCGGTAACTATTCATTATATTAATGGGGTTAAAGGAGATTGGAAGTTTTCTGTACCTGTTGAACAAAGGGAATTCACAGAAGTTGAATTTGCTCATAAGGAGGCCTTCGAGTATGGGAGTTACATAGAAACAAAGAGAATACTAGAGGGACCAGAGACTCCGATATTAATTTACAGCATAGCAAGTCCAGATGAAAATAATAAGGTATATTTGTCAAAAGCGGTTGATGATAAGGGGAATGAACTGTTTACTGGTATCAATTCATTTTTAGTTGATGATTCTTCTGAAGATGCAATAGAGACTTTTACCTCCCAATTAAATATTTTAGATAAAGAGGCGAATTCTATAACCTTCTATCCAGTGCTTGACAGATCTGAAGACACTTTATATCACGATATGAGTGAATCTGGATTTGTATTGGCAAGTAAAAGGACAGATTTAGCACTTCATGTAAATAGTGTTAAACAAGAAAAAGACAAGCTGATATTAGACTACAATATAACAGGAACTTTAGATAAAGCGTCTAGATCAGATTTAGTTAATAACTTAGGATATGACTTGACACTGGTTGATAAAAAGCATGTAAAGGATATAGATGAAGACAATCCCTTCCCGCCAGAGGGGCATTCCGTCTCAAGAAATAAACTTAAGATATTAGATAGAGAAAAGCTTCATTTTCAATCTGTATTTGATTTAAACGGGGAGGAAAAGATAGAAGATTTTAAACTGACAGAAACAGTCCTCAGTATTAATTTTTCTATGTATTTCAACTCAGTTAAGCTTGAGCCTTTTACTGTTGAATTGAGAAAATAACCTTAAAAAGAGGCTGGGACATAAGTATGTGAACCAGTGTAAAGACCGAACTACTTAATCAATTACGATTTAATAGTTCGGTTTTTGTTTTGTTTTTAGTTTAAATACAAAAAATTAGAAATTTTAGTGGAATGGAGCGGAGGCCACTCGACTCCTGCGGGAATAGAGGAAAGGATGAGACCCCGCAGGCGAAGACGAGGAGGCTCATCTTCCTCCCCGCGGAAAGCGAGAGGGTGCAGCGCAAAGAAACGAACTAACTTTCACTCAAAATTTTATTTAGACACAATCTTCATTTTTCAGATTTATTGTAATTTTATTATTCGTGTTTAGAAGGTTATCTTTTGATTTGACCCAGCCTCTTTATTTGTAAGTCAAATCTCAGGTTAATTGAAGATTAAGTAAGAAAATTTACTCAGTAATAGTTTGATATATACCATAACGTACAATGTCCATGTATTATATACAGTAGATATTCTGTATTCGTTTACATAAATAATTATGATTTCTTAGTTATCTATGCAGGTACTTGCATAAATAACTTCTAACAGGAGGATATAACATGAATATACTCGTAACAGGCGGTGCTGGGTTCATTGGCAGTAATTTCATCCGCTATATGCTTGATACATATTCTGATATGAATATCGTTAATCTGGACTTACTGACATATGCAGGCAATTTTAATAGCTTAGCTGATTTCGAAAATAATCCTCACCATCATTTTGTCCGAGGCAGCATTACAAATTTTGAGCTTATCACTCATTTGCTGGATGTTCATAACATAGAAGCTATTATCAACTTTGCAGCAGAGTCCCATGTTGACAGAAGCATTGTTAATCCAGGTGCCTTTGTGGAAACAAATGTGCAAGGAACATTGACTTTATTGGAGGCAGCAAAGGAGAAAAGGGTTGACAGGTTCATTCATATCTCGACAGATGAAGTTTATGGCAGTCTTGGCAAGGAGGGTTATTTCACAGAGAATAGCCAGATTGCGCCGAATAGTCCTTATGCAGCAAGCAAGGCGGCAAGTGATTTGCTTGTGCGTTCTTACTATAAGACATATGGTTTAGATGTGATTATAACAAGATGTTCTAATAATTATGGGCCATACCAATTTCCAGAAAAACTAATTCCGTTACTCATTACAAATGGTATTGATGGGGAGATTCTCCCTGTTTATGGAGACGGAGAAAATATTCGTGACTGGATTCATGTTAAGGATCATTGTGCTGCCATTGACTGTGTGCTGCGACAAGGAAAAAAGGGAGAAGTATATAATATAGGCGGAAGAACAGAAATGACCAATAATGAAATAGCCCATCTTATCATGGATAGGTTGAACCTTCCAGAAGACAGGCTAAAGTATGTGGAAGACCGTCCAGGCCATGATTACCGTTATGCTATTGATCCTATGAAGGTAGAAAAGGAGCTTGGCTGGAGGCCTGTCAATACGTTTGCTGCCGGTATGAAAGAGACGGTAGATTGGTATTTAACAAATGAATCATGGTGGCGTCCTTTGAAGGAAATACATGTGGGCAGCAAAAATGATTAGAAATCAGGTAACTATTGGTTTTTAGTAAAGCACACTAAAAGGTATAAAAGTGTGCTTCTCCATTATTTACCGCTGATAGATGGATAGGTCAGGATGGCTGCCTTTTGTGATTACATCACGAAGTATCTTCGCTAATGCCATACTGTAGACAAGACCATTATCTCCATAAGCCATCAAAAAATAACAGTTTGGAAACTCCTCATATTCACCAATTAACGGCAGTCCATCATGTGTTCCTCCATAAAAGGCACCTAAATAATATTCAGCGTGGATGTCCAGTTCAGGAAATAGCTTTTTACATTCTTTGATAAGCTTTTCTTTCCGACTGATGATTTTTGAATCTCGCTTATCGGCATTCGCTGTATTTTCGTCAAAGCCGCCAATAATAATGCGGTTATCAAGCGTTGTTCTCATATAGATGTAAGGGCGGGCTGTTTCCCAAATCAATGTCCGCTTATGCCAGCTTGAGAAATCCTCAACGGGGTTTGTAACGACAGCATAGGAGCTTGCCAGCACACTGTTTTTTTCATTTCTAAATTCAAGATTTTCATAGCCTGCAGCGAAGATCACATGCTTTGCAGTAATAGAATGGCCTTTGTCTGTGTATAAGACTGCCTGATTATTTTCTAGCTTCTTACCATTGATCCTCGTGTTCTCATAAATTGCTACCCCTTTTTTTGCCGCACCATCGATTAGAGCATGATTGAATTTAAATGGGTTAAGCTCAGCATCATTATACGTATAAAGTGCCTTGTATTTCCCGAAACCGTATTTTTCTTTTATTTCCTGTTCGGAAAGCAAAACTGCCTGAAAACCATGCTTTTGAAGATAAGCATACTCTTTTTCTAATTTTTCGATATCCTCTGGGTAGCTTGCATAATAAAGGCTGTCTCTCCGTTTAAAGTCAGAGGCTATATCAAGGTCATTTGCCGCACCTTCTATGTCATTGATCGCCTCTTCACATAATTTCAAATGCCTTATAGCCATATCTTCCCCAAAGCTGTTCACAAGCTCAAAAAGCATCTTATCGCCAAGATACTGAATAAGTGCTGTGTTTGTTGTGGTGCTGCCTTCCCCTACTCTCCGTTTGTCGACTACCGCAACCTTCAGTCCCGTATCCTTTAAGTAATGGGCACATTGGGCACCAGAGCTGCCTGCACCTATAATAAGAACATCACAGCTTATATTCTCGCCAAGACTAGGATACGCAGGGGCTTCAGGGAAGGTAGTTGGCCAATAGTAGTTTCCGGATTGCAATTTCATTGCTTATTTCCCCTCTCATGTTTTAATCTGATACTATTAAAACCAATCTAAATTAGCATGTCCTAAAATTTTCAATTTTACTAATCAAAAAATTAAGTAAAGAGGCAGAAGATATGACACCATTTACAATAAAGGTAATAGAAATCATTCAATCGATTCCAACAGGGAAAGTAATGACTTATGGACAAATTGCAAGAATAGCTGGAAGCCCGAGAGGTGCGAGGCAAGTGGTAAGAATACTGCACAGCTCCAGCCAAAAATACCAGCTTCCTTGGCATCGAGTAGTTAATGCAAAAGGAGCCATAGTAATAAAAGCCGAGGAAGGAAGTTCACTTCAGAAGCATCTTCTTGAGGAAGAGGGCGTCATTTTTTATAGAGAAGGTGAATTGGAGCTGAATAAATATCAGTATTTCCCCCTCGAAGAATGGGAAAGAGACTATTTTGAGGAATAAAGAAGGCGAAAAAACTCCAAAACTTAGTTGTTTTGGAGTCTCAATGTTCCATTAATGTGACCTTGTTCATTTCTCGTAAGCCCTTCTGTAAAGCCTGGCTGAATTGATCAGGCTTATCCATCATGACATTATGTCCTGCGTTTGCGATGGAAATCATGTTTTTATATGGTGCCTTAATAAGCGGGTAGTATTGTTCAAATAAATACTTAAAATGTAAGTCATACTGCCCTACAATGTATATGACAGGTACAGAATAGCTTGAAGATTGCTCTCTAATATCATGCTTTATTGCGTATTCGGATAAGGGTGCCTGAAGTTTTTCCTTCCTTAGAAAATAGCTTAAGTGTCTTAAAGAAAAATAGGGAGACACTGCCCCGGCCTTTAAAAAGGCAAAGGAATCAGACATATATGAAATATAATTTTTTGCTATTTTGTACATTTTAACAACGGCTGCTTCTGTCGCCTTTAAGCTGTCATGGAGCCCTTTTTGCAGGCGCTCTAGTATTTCCGCATCCTTATTTGCTCCTTGTACGAGAGCTTTTTTTCGGATTTCCGCAGCCATAAGTGCTGCCCCATCATTTAATTGGACGATTTGAGAAATACCAATATAAGCTTTTGTCAGCTCAGGATAGCGCTGCACAAATAGACTTCCAATCGTCGTTCCCCATGAGTGACCCATAATGATGATTCTATCCTGATTAAATCGTTTGGAGAGATACAGGACAATTTCATGAATATCCTCCACAACCTGGTCTGCAGTGAGAGAAGCAATAATTGTGTCTGCCTTTTTCTTGTTAAGGAAATAAGTTCTGCCAGTATTGCGCTGATCCCAGTTCACAACTGTATAATCATATTCCCAGCCATATTGGTATTTATGCAGCACTGGCGTCATTGGTGTACCTGGACCGCCATGAAGAAAAAGAATAATAGGATTGCTGCTATTTTGTCCTCTTATATAAAGATATTGCTGGATACCGCCTATCTCCATTATCACCTCTTGATCAATCCCATGCTGTGAGTGAATTCTATGCTTTCGGCGTATCGAATTTGCTAGTATCCACCTGAACAGCAATAGGATAAAAAGAAGAAGGAGGAACATATCCAATATTGTTATGAAATTTATTTTCGGCAATTGGTTGTCCCTCCTTATTTAATGGTTATTAAAATGTATTCCTCCTAGACATTACCAGAATAAAATCAAACAGACAATAACTTTTCCAGCTTTTCACAAAGGTCTCACGTGGACAGTTTCTAAATAGCATGGTCATTTTTTTTGGAAACTATAACAGATAAAGACCTCCAATGCTAAGCGCAATGGAGACCAAATCTTCTTTATCTGATTTTATATAACAGTAGACATTGTCTCTTTTAAAACTTTTACAGAATGGTCAAACTGCTTTTGTTCCTCTTGGTTTAATGGAATTTCAAGGACTTCTCTTATCCCCTCCACATTAATTACGGCTGGAACTCCAATATATACATCTTTATGCCCATACTGTCCATCCAGGTGAACAGATACTGGTAAGATAGAATTTTCGTTTCCTAATATAGCTTTCGTGATGCGGACAAGAGACATTCCGATACCATAGTAGGTCGCTCCTTTTCGCTCGATAATATGGTATGCTGCGTCTCTTACATTGACGAAAATATCATCTAGATCCTTTTGACTGTATTTGTTGTTTTTTGCAATTAATGTTTCGACTTCCTCTAAACCAACTGTAGTGCGACTCCATACAGGCAATTCTGTATCACCATGTTCGCCAATAATGGCAGCATGAACGTTTCTAGTATCGACATTAAAGTATTCGCCAAGCATGTAACGGAATCTGGCAGTATCGAGTGTTGTACCAGAACCGATTACCCTTTCTTTAGGTAATCTAGATTCTTTCCAAGTCACATATGTCAGAATGTCTACAGGGTTTGTGGCAATAAGGAAGATGCCGTTAAAACCGCTGTCCATTACATTTTTGACAATTGTTTTGAAAATAGCTGTGTTTTTTGCAACAAGATCAAGGCGAGTTTCACCTGGTTTTTGCGGCAATCCAGCAGTGATGACAACTAAATCTGCCTTTTGGCAATCAGCATATTGGCCGCTCCATACTTTCACAGGAGTCGGTGCAAAGGGAATACCATGGTTCAAGTCCATTGCTTCACCCTCAGCTCTTAATTCATTCACATCAATCAGCACTAGTTCCTCTGCAACACCTTGATTAATAAATGAATAAGCGTAGCTACATCCAACTGCTCCAGTTCCGATTAAGACAACACGATTGATATTTTGTTTTTTCATGATTCATTCTCCTCTTTGATTATTATTTTAAAATAAGATCCAGCTAACTAGACCAACTAATACTAATAAACTAACACTATATTTGATGGTAACCTTGAACAAGTCGCTATCCCTTCTCGCAAGTCCAACGGCGGCGGCTGCAACAGCAATAGACTGGGGTGATATCATTTTGGCCATTGTACCGCCAATGACGTTCACTGCAACCATTGTTTCTGGTGCAATTCCAATCTGGGTAGCAGTGACAGCTTGCAGTGGTGCAAATAGGGAGCCACTGTTGACAACAGATCCTGTTAGGAAAACTCCTAACCAACCTAACAAAGGTGCAAATAAAGGAAATATGTCACCTGTTGATGCGAAAGCAAGACCTAATGTAGAAGACATGCCAGAATAAGTACAGATATAGGCAAATCCAAGGACACTGCAAATAGTTAGCACAGGTGCTAAAAGCTCTTTTGCTGTTTCCTTTGTCGTTTCCACAAGCAGTTTTTTGCTGCATTTAAACAATATGCTAGCAACAATAATGGTGATGACAATAGCTGTTGTTGTAGATGAAAATAAATCAAATTTAAAAACGGCTGCATATGGTGTTGCCTCTGGAACGATAGGTGGAAGCTTTATAACATTATTATTCAAGAAAGGAATTGGAAGAAGGAATACTAATTTTTCCAATGGCCCATCTGTAATAAACAAGTTTTTGAATATAGATAAGTTGAATATTGTTACAATGATTGTTAAAAAGATAAATGGAAGCCATGCATATGCAATCGCAGATAGAGAGTACTTCACCGTTTTATCTGTTTTTCCCTCTTTATTAACACGATAAATCTCTTTAGGCTGCCATTTTTGCAAGAAAAGTGCTAATGCCACGAGACTTATGATTGCGGCGAAAATATTTGCTAGTTCAGCACCAATGAAATAAAGCACTGCAGCCTGTGTTATGGCAAAGGAGATACTAGCCACAAGCACTGCCGGATATGTTTGCTTGATTCCCTTCCAGCCGTCAATGATAAAAATAAGCAGAAATGCGACGATGATAGCAAGAATGGGAATGATGATGGCTGTATATCTGCCGACTGCCAGTCCATCAAGGCCTGTTAGCAATGCTGGAACTGTTACAGGAATTCCCATTGCTCCATATGCTCCTCCGGCAATATTGGCGATTAAGCAAAGACTTGCTGCATAAATTGGGCTAAAGCCTAGTCCAACTAATATTGCTGCTGTTATGGCAACAGGAGCTCCGAAACCAGCAGCCCCCTCTAAAAAGGCTCCAAATGAGAATGCGACAATTAAAACCTGTAAGCGCTGATCTGATGTGATAAAAGAAATACTATTTTCGATAATGGCAAACTTTCCCGTTTTTACAGTAATTTTATAAAGAAAGATTGCTGCGAATACAATGGAGGCGACTGGCCAAATGCCGGCGAGTGCTCCGTATAGTGCTGACATAAGTGCAAAAACAAAAGGCATTTTATATATGAAAACAGCAACAATACCTGCGACGAGGATACTCAATGCTCCTGCTACATATCCTTTTAATTTAAATACGGTCAACATGAGGATGAAAAATAAGATTGGGATAGCTGCAATGATGGCTGAGATCCATAAATTATTCAAAGGATCATAAACTTGGTTCCATGCTGTCATGCTTTCTCAGCTCCTCTGGAATAAATTATTTTGTTTACAATTTCATTATAGTGATTACTTTGTGAAAAATATCACATAATTATGTCTGTTTTGTGAATACGATATGTAAAACGCTTTCTTGGCGAAAAGTTGTTCACTAGTTTGTAACATTTCAGTTCTCTTCCTTGTTAAAATAAAACAGATTGTTTATATTTTTAGCCATTTCATGCTGAATATTCTAGATCAGCTGGAAGGTACTTATGTCTGATTTTTTAGAATACTCAGTTGACAGCTAGTAGCTATTTATGTAAAGTATAGGTAAATTAATAGGAAAATCCACTAGGGGAGCCAATTGAGGCTGAGACAAGAAGTTCTTGGACCCTTCGAACCTGATCTAGTTCGTACTAGCGTAGGAAAGTGGAGTCGGTATCTATTTAGTTTACATGCTTTTATTTGACTATTTATAGGCCACTCCATTTTTGGGGTGGCCTTTTTGCGGTTCTGAAATGTAACAAGGTCACTTTATTTTTCCTATTAACAAAAAAGGAGGAGATAAGTGATGAGTTTTTCTAAACAATTACGACAAGAGGCAGATTCAATCTTTGAGGCTATTTTTGCACACCCCTTTGTAAGAGGAATCGCAAATGGAGACTTGCAGGCAGAACAGCTTATCCATTATGTGAAGCAGGATTTCGAGTACCTGAACTCCTTTATGCAAATTTATGGAACAGCTATTTCCAAGTGTGATAACAGAAAGGATATGCAAATGTTTAATGAGCAAATTTCCTTTGTTCTGCATAGTGAGATTCATCCTCATAATAATTTCTGTGAAGTAGCTGGTGTTACATATGAGCAGCTGCAAGGGTTCCCCTTATCACCAAGTGCACACCATTATATCCGTCATATGCTAACAGTGGCTCAGTCAGGAGGAATACCCGATATTCTTGCCGTACTGCTTCCATGTCCATGGACATATGCGGAGATTGGCAAGAGGCTGCTTGAAGAGGTAAAGCCAGACTCAAGCCATCCCTTCCATGATTGGATTCGTTTTTATGGGGGCGGGTCGATGGGTATTACTGACACATTTTGTGAACGTCTAGATGAATTGGCTGAAAGCTTAAGTGAGCAGCAAAAGCAAAAGCTGACAGAGTACTTTTTGATAAGTTGCCATATGGAATACAAGTTTTGGGACATGGCGTATACACTGGAGGACTGGCCTGTGAAGATAGAGGCTAAAGCATAATGGAGTGGAAGATAAAAGAAGTTGTGCTGATGGTTGTTTTGTCTGTTGCATGCGGAGTCCTCTATTTAGGCTGGTCTACATTATATTTGCCGGTTTCTGCTTTAGTAGGTCCTGTTGGAGCTAACTTTATGTTTGGAATTTGGGTAATAGCAAGCCCGATTGTTGCCTATATCATTCAGAAGCCTGGCGCTGCATTTATTGCTGAAGTTGCAGCAGCAGCGGTAGAACTGCTTACTGGCAGTCACTTCGGATTGTCTGCGTTGCTGATTGGTGTCTTGCAGGGACTTGGTGCAGAATTAGCTTTTGCTGTCTTTCGCTATAAGCAATATCATGTTTCTGTTTTAATGCTGTCAGGCGCAATGGCGGCAGTAGGAAGCATGCTGTATAGCCTTATTGCCAATGGCTTCGGATATTATACAACTGGCACACTGCTGCTGACATTCATTATTCAAATTATCAGCGGCATGCTGCTTGGCGGGCTACTCGCGAAAGGCATAGTGGATGCTTTATTAGCAACAGGTGCACTCGATCATTTTGCTATAAATAAACAGAATACCCAAAAGGATGATAACGATGAGTTCATTGTTAGGATGTAAAAACCTTACTGTCCAGTTTTACGGTCAAATGAAGCCTGTTCTTAATATGGTTTCAATAGATTTCCAGCATGAAGAGAATGTGTTAATTCTTGGTCCGAGTGGCAGTGGCAAATCGACACTTTTGTCTGTCCTTGCTGGAATCATTCCAGACCATATAGAGGCAAAGGTTAAAGGCGAGGTAATCCGAAAGCAGAACGTGGGTATCCTGTTTCAAGATCCGGATACGCAGTTTTGTATGCAGCATGTAGATGAGGAAATTGCCTTTAGTCTTGAAAATAGAAATGTTCCAACAGAGGAGATGGTCTTAAAGATAAAAACATTGCTGGATATGGTCGGACTTAAGGTCGAGCTTCATGCGAAAATCGATGCATTATCAGGAGGTATGAAGCAGCGCCTTGCGTTAGCTTGTGTACTCGCATTAGAGCCTGACGTGCTGCTTTTAGATGAACCTACTGCACAGCTTGACCCTGCTAGCAGGAAGGAGTTATTTAAGCTATTGAAGCAGCTCTCGATTAAGACTGGGAAAACAATGATCTTTGTGGAGCATGTCCTTGATGGCTGCATTGAATGGATGGATCGGGTCATCCTGTTAAATAAGCATGGCGAAGTGATTGGTGACGGTCATCCCAAATATATACTGGCGAAGTATAAAAGCCAAATGGAGGAAGCGGGAATATGGCGGCCAGAGGTTTATCCATATGAGTGGCCTGAAGTTATTCGTGACAAGAATCATCCTTTAAGTAAGCAACTAAACGAAAAGTACTTGCAAAGTAAGCTGAAAAAAGAGGCATTACAGCATAATAATGATTCACTTATGTCTGCAGAGGCTGTTACTATTTCCTATGAAAGGAAGACCGTTCTCCATGATATAAACTTCCAGTTTGGAAAAGGGGAGTGGATTTCGATTATAGGTAAGAATGGAAGCGGGAAAAGCAGCTTGATAAAGGTATTGGCAAAGCTGAAAAAAGTCAGCAAGGGCAGTATTGTTTTCAAGGATATCAATTTGAAAAGCTGGAAGGAGAGCCAGTTATACGAGGAAATCGGAGTTGTTTTCCAAAATCCAGAATGGCAGTTCATCACTAAAACAGTTTATGAAGAAATACTTTTCTCCGGAGAACAGCAAAATGTGAGAAGGGAGTCAGCTGAAGCAAAAGCATTGGAACTGCTGAAGGAATTTGGGCTTTTAAACTATTCAGACCGGAACCCTTTTAACTTAAGCTTTGGTCAAAAAAGAAGATTAAGTGTAGCGACAATGCTGCTTTTCAATCAGGAAGTTCTCTTGCTTGATGAACCAACCTTCGGACAGGATAAGCACTCGGCAGAGAGGCTGTTAAGCTTATTGAAAAAGCAACAAGCGCGTGGGACAACAATCGTAATGGTCACACATGACATGAATATTGTTGATTGGTATTCAAATAGGGTACTTTTATTTGATGAAAAAAATCTTTGCTTTGATGGTCACCCTTTTTCCTTATTTTCAGATGACGAGCTGCTGGAGAAAACCGGACTTATTCCACCATTACATTATGCTTATGAACGAGCAGTGAAGGAGGAGTATTTACTTGGAAAGCAATCAATCCTGCTTGTCCCAAATTAATCCGAGCTATAAGCTGATTGCTCATATTATTGTTATGGTTATGCTCATGTTTATAGGAAACCCAATAAAAACATTCTTATTCTGGATCGCATTCTTACTGGTAGGGTTAGCAATAGGCGGGTGGACAGTAAAGTATTTATTAAAAGTAATGGTTCCTTACTGCTTGTTTTTTGTGCTTGTTTTCTGGATGCTTGCTGCGTTCGGGAAGGGAGATAACGAAATATGGCAGTGGGCGTGGTTTCGGATAACAGAGGAAAGTATCGGTAATGGCCTGACCATTTCCTTAAGAATGCTGGCTTTCGTTACAATCGGCTTACTCTTTACCTCAACTACTAATCTTCACTTATTTATGATGAGTTTGATCCACCAGCTAAAGGTATCTCCGAAATGGGCTTATGGTTTTCTGGCAGGCTTCCGCTGTATTCCGATGTTTCAAGCAGAGCTTATGCAGTTGAAGGATGCGCACCGTATAAGAGGCTATAAGCAAAGAAGAAGCTGGCAGTCATTCAAAAGATATGCTATCCCACTTCTTACAAATGCTATTCGAAAGTCTGAACGAATGGCGATTGCTATGGAAGCACGAGGGTTTACCGGAAGCAGGGACAGAAGCTATTACAAAACAACAGCAATTACACCAATAGACGTTCTTTATGTCGGTCTGCTTCTTTTGTTTGCTATTTCGATGGTTTTTCTTTAAGTGCCAAAAAGTAAAAATCCAAGGACTAAAAAGGGGATGATACCTTAAAGTTCTTGGATTTTTTAGTAGTAAGTTTTCATAAAGAGGTTTATTACAAGGAAAATTAACATAGTTTATTAACGTGAAAATGGAAAAAAAATCTAATGAAAAAAGAATTGACACAACATGTATATACAACATATAATTGAAAGCGTAAACAGTTTACTTGTATATACATGTTTATGAAATCGCAATCATATTAGAATAGATAGAACAGCTTTTGTTTACGGAAAAAAAGGGAGGATGAACTATGAGCAAGTATACAGAACCAGCAAAACAGCTTCTTGAGCATGTTGGTGGAAGCGATAACATTTCTGTTGTTACTCATTGTGCAACAAGAATGAGATTCGTATTGAAAGAGCCATCAAAGGCGGATATTAAAAAGGTAGAGGAAATCGGCCTTGTTAAAGGGACATTTACACAAGCTGGTCAGTTTCAGGTTATTATCGGAAATGAAGTATCTTCCTTTTACAATGATTTTATTAGCATTGCAGGTGTAAACGATACATCGAAGGATGATGCAAAGCAAGCAGCAAAGCAAAACATGAACTTCCTGCAAAGAATGATTGCTCACTTGGCAGACATCTTTACACCATTAATTCCAGCTATCGTTGTTGGCGGTCTGATTTTAGGTTTCCGAAACATCATCGGTGAAATCAAAATGGTTGAGGACGGTACAAAATCATTGGTGGAAGTTTCCCAATTTTGGGCAGGAACAAACGATTTTCTTTGGTTAATTGGTGAAGCGATATTTCACTTCCTCCCAGTTGGTATAACCTGGGCGGTTACTCGGAAAATGGGTGCAACGCAAATATTGGGAATTGTCCTAGGTATTACACTTGTTTCACCACAGCTGCTTAATGCTTACGCTGTGGCGAGCACACAAGAAATTCCATTTTGGGATTTTGGCTTTGCTCATGTTGACAAGATTGGTTATCAAGCACAAGTGCTTCCGGCAATATTTGCAGGACTGCTGTTCTCCTTCTTGGAGCTGCGTTTGCGCAAAATCATCCCTAATGCTATCAGCATGATTGTTGTGCCATTCCTAGCATTAGTGCCGACAGTTCTTATTGCCCACACTGTGTTGGGTCCTATTGGCTGGCAAATCGGTTCATTTATCTCTGATATTGTATATTCTGGTTTGACTTCTTCACTAGGTTGGCTGTTCGCAGCAGTATTTGGCTTTGCTTATGCACCGCTTGTTATTACAGGCTTGCATCATATGACAAATGCAATCGACCTGCAGCTTATGAGCGAATTTAATGGCACAAACCTATGGCCAATGATTGCGCTATCTAATATCGCACAAGGTTCTGCTGTATTGGCAATGATCTACATTAATCGCAAGGATGAAAGAGAAAAACAAGTTTCCATTCCAGCAACAATCTCCTGTTATTTAGGAGTTACAGAACCGGCAATGTTTGGTATAAACCTGAAATATGGCTACCCATTCTTGGCAGCAATGATCGGTTCCATGGTAGCAGGTGTGATTTCGGTTGGTTCACATGTTATGGCAAACTCAATTGGAGTCGGAGGACTTCCAGGAATTCTGTCTATCCAGCCACAGCATATGGTTGCCTTTGCAATCGCAATGGTTGTCGCAATCGTTATTCCGTTTGTATTAACTATCATTTTTGCTAAAGCAAACATGGGCAAAATCTCTTTGAAAAAATCAAGAGCATAAAGGAAAAGCAGCTGATCTTCAGCTGCTTTTTTCCTGTTCTAATTTCTTAAACCTTCGAGTACAACTTGAGCTTGATACCCATCATAAAAATCTGGTAAATCTGCATCCTTGTTCTGGAGAGCTTTTGCCAATTCATCAATTAATGAAGAAACAGGTGTGTTTTCTTCTAGCTTTTCGAGGTCATTGTCAAGCTTTCCTCCATAAAGATCAGACCAGTTATGCAGTGCAAGTGTCCCTTCTGTGCCGTAAGCAGTGAATGTTACTTCCTCTTTTCCTGCTATTTGGCTGATTCCATCAATAAATAATGGTGTGCCATCCGCTAGCTCTAAAACTGCCAGTATGCCATTTTCAGATAGGCTAGCATCTTCCGGGAAGCTAATATTGCGATGGACTAATTGTACAGGACCAAATATCTTTTGAATTTGCTGAATCCAGTGCACACCAACCTCCAGTACAAATCCGCCTTGCTCTCTGCGCCCAACCCAATCGTTTTGCTGCCATGCCCGCGGCCATTGCGGAAAATGCATTTTCAGCTCCAGTCTGCGTAAATTGCCTATATAGCCCTTTTTTATATACGAAGCAAAGGTAGCATTGCCCACGCTGTAGTTGAGAGGGAAATTCATTGCATGAATGACGCCCTTTTCCTTTGCCTGCTTATAAAGGCTTTCCGCTTCCTCCAATGAATTCGCTAAAGGTTTTTCACATAAAACATGCTTTTGTTTTGCGATACAATCTGAAACTATCTGAAAGTGGAACTTAGGGGGAACTGCGACATAAACTAAATCTATTTCTGCTTTTTCAAGCAGCTCTTTATAATCTGCAAAGCCTTGGATACCTCCAAGTGCTTGGACTGTATCGTTAAGCAGTTCCTCTAAAGGATCACAAACAGCTACAATCTCCATTTCTGGATGCTCTGTAAAGTTTTTAATAAGCCGCTGACCAATTGCTCCTAACCCGATAATTGCTACTTTTAACATAAACATCTCTCCTATATGTAAACTATCAATAGTTTACCAGTTTTTAGACTATTCTGTCTTGGTTGTGAAAAATATTTCGATAGAAAAAAATGAGAGTGCTATAATTATTGGAAAAACAGGATGGAAAGGAGTAGTGGGGTGACACATCGTTATTTTTTATCATTGGCATTGCCGTTAATTTTTGCAACGATTACTGTCCCGCTGCTTGGTGCTGTTGATACAGCAGTTGTTGGTCAGCTGCCAGACCCGGCCTATATTGGCGGAGTTGCTGTTGGAACAGTCATTTTTAACAGTATTTATTGGCTGTTCGGTTTCTTGAGGGTTAGCACATCAGGGTTTGCCTCCCAAGCATTGGGAGCAGACGATGAGATGCAAGGCTCGATGGCCTTTTTGCGTCCTGTCTGTATTGGTCTTATTATCGGACTTGTAATTTTACTTTTTCAAGAGGTGATTTTTAATCTGTCCATTTCATTTTTAGGTGTGCAGGGAAATGTGAAAGAGGTTAGCTCCGTATACTTTCATATTCGGATATGGGCAGCGCCCTTTGCATTGATGAATTATGCTGTTTTAGGCTGGCTGTTAGGAATGGAACAAATCAAGGCTACGGTGCTGATCCAAGTACTGATGAATATTCTTAATATTGTGCTGGCAGTTGTGCTCGTCCTTGTATTTCACTTAGGAGTAGCAGGTGTTGCGATTGCTGTGTTATGTGCAGAGATTTTTGCGTTTGTGTTTGGAATTATCCTGCTTGTGCGAAGCGGTAAGCTGAAGGTAAGCATGAGCACAAAGGAACTGTTCAGAAATCTATATGATAAGGAACCTTTAAAAAGGATGATGATAGTGAACAGGGATTTGTTTATCCGTACCATTTGTCTGTTGGCTGTATTCAATACCTTTACAGCAAAAGGAGCGGTATATGGGGAAGAGGTTCTGGCAGCAAATGCCATACTCATTCAAATACATTACATCATGGCATATTTTTATGATGGGCTTGCAAATGCAGCAAGTATTTTGACAGGAAAAGCAGTTGGGCAAAGGAATGGTCAGCTTTATGAAGCAACTGTTAAGAAATCATATTTTTGGTCCTTTACCTTTTCTGCTGCAATCAGTCTTGCGTTTTTCCTTTGCAAGGATGCAGTGATTCCATTGTTCACAGTCGTAGAGGAGGTAGTTCTCATCACGAAGCAGTATGAAGGCTGGCTTATATTGTTTCCACTTGCTTCAAGCATAGGGTTAGTGTTTTATGGGATTTTTGCAGGTGCCGCGGAGGCAGGGCTTGTGAGGAACAGCATGCTAGTGTCTGTTGCGGTTTTCTTAGCAATCCTTTTTCCCGCAACCCACTATTGGGGCAACCATGGATTATGGCTTTCCTTCATTGTTTTCAGCCTGTTTCGCTCCATCCTGCTAGTGCGCTATATGCCAGCATTGGAGAAAAGGCTGCCATTCATGAACAAACATACTTCAGCATAAAGAGACCACCGCATAATAGATGCGGTGGTCCTTTTTTTAAATATGACTTTTGGCTGTGTTTTTTACACGTACCCGCTCCCACGGCTTTGACAGCCAGCGCTTGCAGGCGAAAATACCTCTGAACCATTCGTCAATACCTTGGGCCAGCCAAACACCAAGCAAGCCTAAGCCGAATGTTATACCGAGAGTGTAGCTTAGTGTAACGGCAATGCCCCACATGGAGATGATTCCAATAATAACTGGGAAGCGCACATCTCCAGCAGATTTTAAAGAACTCATCAAAACAATGTTCATTGCTCTTCCAGGCTCTGTAAATACAACCGCCCACAGAATTGGCACACCGACTGCAAGGATTTGGTAGTTATCTGTAAACAGCTCTAGTATTGGTGAGCCAATAAGTGCCATTACGACAGCAGCTGTTAAAGATGCAACCATGGCAATTCGTAATGTTTTTATGCCGCGCTTGAGTGCACGGTCGTACTGCTTTCCGCCGATATATCTTGCAACAAGGAGCTGTGTCCCTTCTGCAATAGCAACAGTGAATAAATAACAAATCATGGAGATATTAGAAATATATACTCTCGCTGCTAAGGAAGCATCTCCTAATGACGCAACAATTGCAGTGATGATTAATTGGGAAAATTGGTAGGAAAGATTTTCTCCAGCTGATGGAATCCCAATATAGAGCATATCCCTAATATCCTGCTTGTTGATTTTAATGATGTCCTGAACTTTAAATGTCAGCGCAATTCTTTTGTAAACTAAGTAAAGCAAAACAAAAACGGCAAATGCCCGCGCAATTACAATTGTCCAAGAAACCCCAATTACTCCTGTAATCGGCATACCGAATAACCCAAAAATGCTTAAAGCATAACCAATGACACTGATAATATTCATCATAATACTGACAATCATTGATTCTTTCGTAAAACCGTGGCTGCGTAAGATAGCGCTAAGTGCAAGTGAAAGAGATTCTAAGAAGAGGGAAGCACCACATATGCGGATAAATATAAGCCCGTAATTTAAAACTTCTCCTTGTATATCAAATAATCGTAACAAAGGCTCACCGAAGACTAAAACGAGGATGGCAACAATCACTCCGAACCAGACATTAAGGCCGACAGCAGATCTTGCAAATTGTCTTGCCTGGCTAAGCTCATTAGCTCCTAGTCTTTGCCCGATTAATATCATGGCTGCAATGGAAGTGACGTTGAAAACGAGAATAAATATCCCTAGCAGCTGGTTAGCCACACCGACTCCGGATGCCGCATTATCTGAATAATGGCTAAGCATAAGTGTGGCAATAACACCCATACCCATATGCAATGCAAGTTCTATAAACAGAGGCCAAGAAATGTTAAAAAGAGTCTGTTCATGCATTTTTTTTGCTGTAACGTTCAAACTTTATATCCCCTTTACTTTTAAAGATTATTGGCAAATATAAGAACCATTTTATGCTTATTTATAAGAAAGTAAAGAGGAAAACATCATTTTTTTTTGGAAAATTTTACACTGTTTTGCATAGAGTAATAGGTTTGTTCTTATTGAAGAAATAGAGCGTTTTCATTCGAGTTTTCAGGTCTTTTAAGGAAATATTCTGATAAATGATAAAGAAAAATTACGCACTTTGTAAAAATGTAATGATTACTGTCATGACACATGTTAATATAGTAGAGTGTTATCATAAATTACTTTTAGACGGAGAAACTATAGAAAAGAACTAGGAGGCTAGTATGAAAAAAGAAGTATCAAATAAAAAGCTGCTTGGAATAGCAGGACTAGGCTGGCTGTTTGACGCAATGGATGTCGGAATGCTTTCCTTTATCATTGCTGCACTCCAAGCAGATTGGGGCTTATCAGTAAAAGAGATGGGCTGGATTGGCAGTATAAACTCTATTGGGATGGCTGTTGGTGCGTTCTTGTTTGGCATCATGGCAGACAGAGTAGGAAGAAAAAATGTTTTTATTATTACATTATTACTATTCTCAATCGGCAGTGGATTATCTGCATTCACAACATCTCTCTGGCTTTTCCTTGTCCTGCGCTTTTTGATTGGCATGGGGTTGGGAGGAGAGCTCCCAGTGGCATCAACACTTGTCTCTGAAAGTGTGCCTAACGAGAAGCGGGGAAGAGTAGTTGTTTTACTGGAAAGCTTCTGGGCATTTGGCTGGCTTCTTGCAGCAGTTATTTCCTATTTCATCATACCGAACTTTGATAATGGCTGGAGAATTGCTTTGTTAATCAGCGTCCTTCCAGCAATCTATGCCTTATATTTAAGATGGAATCTTCCAGACTCACCAAAGTACTTAGAGGTAGAGAAAAAGAAAAGACTGACAGCTTGGGAAAGCATTAAAACTGTCTGGTCAAAGGATAATGCGAAAAACACTGCAATGCTTTGGGTGCTGTGGTTTTGTGTCGTATTCTCCTATTATGGTATGTTCTTATGGCTGCCAAGTGTGATGGTTATAAAAGGCTTCAGCTTAATAAAGAGCTTTGAATATGTGTTGATCATGACATTGGCACAGCTACCTGGTTATGCACTAGCAGCATACTTAATTGAAAAGGCTGGTCGTAAATTTGTACTTGTTGTGTTTTTGATTGGCACAGCAATAAGTGCCTATATGTTTGGCACAGCAGAAAGCACAGCGTTGCTTATGACCTCAGGAATATTGTTATCCTTCTTTAATTTAGGTGCTTGGGGAGCGTTATATGCATATACTCCTGAGCAGTATAAAACAAATGTCCGAGGTACAGGAGCAGGCATGGCAGCATCCTTTGGGAGAATTGGAGGAGTGCTTGGTCCATTGCTTGTCCCATATCTAGTAGCCCAGAATATAGCAATTTCAGGCATATTCACTATTTTTTGTATCGCGGTTCTTATAGGAGCAGCAACAGTTTTCTTCTTCGGAAGAGAAACAAAAAATACGGACATCGCATAATCGGAATAGGGTTTTTTCCCTATTCTTTTTTTAATTTCTAAAAAACTGCAAATGTGAAAAAAATAACTATATATTCCTGCGTAAAGCTAAAAAAATACCAGTAAAAATGACAATATAGCAAAAAATGAGGAGAAATTCTTCCGAATTGGTTAAAAATGAGAACGCTTTACTATATTCAGAAATAAAAAAATTATTTACATTTTCAGAATATTGGTGATATTATTGCTTCACAATAACTTGTTTTAGGAGGAGAATATCATGAAAGCAAAAGCAAATACAATTTTCACTACATCACTCATTATTATTCTCATACTCAGCACGTAGGATTAAATGAACCCCCCATTACAATAATAGGGAATCGTTTAGTCCAGTTTTTGTTGTTTCAAACAACGGCGCTAAACGTGATGTGTACGATTGGTGCCTTTCCGAATAGCGGACAGGCTTTTTTATTGGAGATAAATAAGACAAGGGAGAAGAGAGAAATGAATAAAAAAACTTTTATGGATGGTTTATATAAAGCATCAGCAGGAATGTCGAACGCAGTATTGGTTACGTTAGGGTTAGGCTTGCTGCTAGAATCAATCGGAAAAGCGTTAGGGTGGGACACTCTTACCCACATTGGCTCTGTAGCAAAAGTCCTGTTGGCACCTGCTTTCGGTGCTGGAATTGCTTATCAGCTTGGTGGTAATACATTAGTGATTTTCAGTGCAATGGTTTGTAGTACAATTGGTGGAAATGCCATGCATTTAACAGAATCAGGCATGGTTCTTGTTACGGGACAACCGATAAGTGCTGTACTAGCTGCTGTAATTGCAACAATCGTTGGTAAAAAGATTGTCGGCAAAACAATATTGGATATGATTGCTATTCCGGCAGGGGCAATTCTAGTCGGCGGATTTGCAGGTGTAGGTTTGGCTTATGTTACAACACCGTTATTAGAATGGATCAGCGCTGAAATTACTTCTTCTGTTCAAGGTTCACCGTTAGTAGCATCAATGGTAATTTCATTGGTTTGGAGCATTTTGTTAATGACACCTGCCTCCTCTGCAGCATTAGCAATTGCCTTGCAGATGGATCCTGTTTCAAGTGCAGCAGCATTAATTGGCTGTACAGTGCAGTTTGTTGGTTTTACAGCAATGTCACTTCGTCAGAACGACATGGGCGGCTTCTTGGCGCAATCCATCATCACGCCAAAGGTACAGTTCCCAAACCTGGTGAAAAACCCATTGTTAATCATCCCTCCATTTGTTGCAGCAGTCATTTGTGCACCAATTGCAACATTAGGCTTTGGCTTCACAGCAACATATGAATTAGCTGGTCTTGGATTAAACTCCTTGATTGCTCCAATCAGCATTTTGGCAACACAAGGAGCAACTGGTTTCTTAACATATATGGCATTAGGTGTAGTCCTTCCAATCGCCATCACATTGCCTTTATACTATGTCATTCTAAGAGTCGGCTGGGCAAAAACAGGAGACCTAGCAATGAAAGTTCAATAATATATAGAAGAAAAGAGCCTTCGACTTAACGAAGGCTCTTTTTCTTTCGCAAAAAAGTCTAAAAAAATAAGATGGATGAAAGTATTTAATAAGGAAAAGATAAACCTGTAAAAAAAACATGTGAAATAAATCACAAAAGGCTTGCATACGAAAAAATAGTATGTATAATAAAGGTATGAACAAATTGTGAATGACATCACATAATTTGTGATTTTTTTTACTTAATATGTGAATTAGTTCACAATAAATACAAAAATTCTTTTACAAAGGAGCTTCTAAACCATGAAAGTAATTGTAATTGGATGTACACACGCAGGAACAGCTGCTGTTAAAACGTTAGCAAATGTAAATAATAATATAGATATCACTGTATATGAAAAAAATAATAATGTATCCTTCTTATCTTGCGGAATCGCGTTATATGTAGGTGGAGTTGCGAAGGATGCTAGTCAATTGTTCTACTCTTCACCAGATGAGCTTAAATCATTAGGCGCAACAATGCATATGGAGCATGAAGTATTGGAAATTGATACAGAAAACAAAAAAGTGCTTGTGAAGGATTTGAACAGTGGGGAAACTCGTTCTGATTTCTATGATAAGTTAGTAATGACAACTGGTTCTTGGCCAATCATTCCGCCAATTGAAGGAATAAGACTTGGAAACATTCTTTTATCTAAAAACTATAATCAAGCAAATGATATAATTGCAAAAACAAAGGACGTTAACCATGTTACTGTAATTGGTGCAGGCTATATCGGTGTTGAATTAGTAGAAGCCTTTGAGCAAAACGGTAAAAAGGTAACGCTTATTGATAGTGAAGACCGCATTCTGAACAAGTATTTAGATAAAGAATTTACAGATATTATTGAAGAAGAGCTTAAAGGAAAAGATATTGAGCTGGCATTGCAGCAAACTGTAACGAAGTTCGAGGGAAATGAAGCAGGGAATGTAACAAAGGTTATTACAACTAAAGGTGAATATGAGACAGACCTAGTTATTCTTTGTGTAGGATTCAGACCAAATACTGGCTTGCTTAAAGACAAAGTGGACCTATTGCCAAATGGAGCAATTAAAATTAATGAATATATGCAAACTAGCGATCCAGATATATATGCAGCAGGAGACAGCTGTGCGGTCAACTATAATCCAACAGGTGATAAAGTCTATATTCCACTTGCAACGAACGCAGTGCGCATGGGTACATTGGTAGGATATAATATCGCTGGTCAAAACGTGAAGTATATGGGTACACAAGGAACTTCTGGCTTGCATCTATTTGGATTAAGTATGGCATCTACAGGTCTTACAGAATTGACTGCTAAAGCTAATAATATTCCTTATGAAGCAGCAACAATCATTGAAAACGACCGTCCAGAATTCATGCCGACATTTGAAGAGGTGCGCTTAAAAGTGCTTTACCATCAGGAAACAAGAGAAATATTAGGAGCGCAGATTATTTCAAAAGCAGATATGACACAAATGATGAACACATTATCTGTCTGCATTCAAACAAAAATGACAATTGACGAGCTAGCATTTGTTGACTTCTTCTTCCAACCGCATTTCAATAAACCATGGAACACATTGAACCAAGCAGGTTTGGCAGCAGTAGCAAAACAAGCTGAAAAGGTAAAAGAACCAACAGGTGTTTAAGAATAGATTAGTTTAATTAGAAGGCCGCCATAAACTACATTAGTTTGTTGGCGGTCTTTTCGTATTGTGAAAGATTTACCCACTTTTTTAGCTGACACTTAAGCATTATTGTCCATTCAATAGCAGACCTGATAGTGATGTATTACATTAACACTTTCGAATTTTAATAGTTGTAAAGAACGTAATTGATACTATTTTTAGGAAGAATCATATGCTACCAATAGTAGATATGCAGTTAATTTTATAAGATATTTAACAATATGAGAAGCGGTCTTTTTGGACTAAAATGAACTATTTAGAGTGAAAGTCCTACTGATTTTGACAATATTCGCAACATACTGTGTGGAGTATTTATATTTACTATATAAATTGTTAAGGTGGTTTTGTTAGTGGGAACAAAGGTATTTAAGAATATTTCTTCAAAGGGAGGAAAAGGTTGAAGCTTATTATCGAAGAGGATTTTAAAAGGTTGACATATTACCAGACGAAAGAGCAATTAAGAAAATCGGTGAGTAAATATAAAAAGTTTATTTTAACTAAATCGTTGCGGCCAGACTTGAGTTATAACCTTCTGAGAGTATTAGATTATTTATTAGATCAATCTGTTTCGCCAATAGGTATTTATGTAAAAGGAAGAAAACAAGTGGCGGACGATTTAAGGCTAAGCATCAGCACCGTTTATAATCATTTCAACAGGCTGTTAATGCTTGGCATGATTGAACAATATAAATTCGCAGATGTTAATAGTACGAAGAGACCAACGTTTATTTATGTTGTTATTCCAAAGGATTTAAACACTGTTTTGAAGGGGAAATGGAAAAGGCAGTAGAGTTTACCTTGTATACTGTATTGCTTCTTTAATTACTAGCAAAATTTATTAAACGGCAAACCCTTTGGACTTTAGTATTTTAAAATAAATGAAATGCTGCTGATATGTTTCAGCTTTTTTTTTGTATAGTACTATCCATCCTTTTCTTTTTCTTAATAGAAAAAATATAATAAAGAAACTAGGAATGAAAAGAGTGGAGGTCACTATGATTGATTATGTTCATAATAAGACAGAGGTTATTGCGAAGGAGCTCTTAGGAAAATTATTAATCCATGAAACACCTGATGGAGTTTATTCAGGCTATATTGTTGAGACAGAGGCCTATATTGGCATAGAGGATATGGCTTGCCATACATATGAGGGGAAGCGAACGCCAAAGGTTGAGTCCATGTATCAAACGGGAGGAACTATTTATATTTATACGATGCATACGCATGCAATGCTTAATATTGTGACAAAGAAGCAAAATGATCCACAAGCAGTTCTTATTCGGGCAATTGAGCCTGCCTGTGGATTAGACAGAATGGTAAAAAACAGGGGTACCACGGGAGTTGCTGTTTGTAATGGACCTGGTAAATTAACGAAGGCAATGGCAATAACAAAGGAATTGAATGGGAGGAAAATAGATGCCTCTGCACTTACCATTGATGAAGCGCTCGGAAAGGTACCTGCTAGCATTGTGGCTTCTGCCAGAGTCGGCATTCCCAATAAAGGAGACTGGACGTTAAAACCATTGCGATTCTTTGTAGAAGGAAATCCCTATGTTTCTGGGATGAGAAAAAGAGATTATAAAGCACTAGCGGATTGCTGGTCTTAATGAAAGTACACATTTTCTAAAAAAGAAAAAATGAAAAAGTTACTCAGATAGCGCTTTCACTAGTCTTCTTCTTCAGCTATGATGTTAATAGGAAAATACTAATTGAACATTTAGCTTATAGAAAAAGAAGATGTAGTTGATGAAAGGGTGTAATCGGAATGCTTTCATTACGTCAACAAAAACTGCTGCATTTATTGATGCAGGAAGAAGAAGCACTGACAGGAGCAGATCTGGCGTCTGTTTTGCAGGTCACATCAAGGACAATAAGAAGTGATGTAAAAATGCTTGCAGATAAACTTCAAGAAAATGGTGCTAACATTGTTTTAAAAAGAGGGCAAGGCTATGAGTTGATAATTGAAGATTATAAATATTTCCGTCCTTTTTTACAGGAGGCAATAGTCAGAAACGAGGATTACGCAGTTCCAGCAGATCCAGCGGAAAGAATGGATTATATGCTGAGACGTTTGCTCTTGTCAGATGAGTATATCAAGGTAGAGCAGCTAGTAAAGGAGCTGTATATAAGCGAAACGTCAGTTAAAAATGGATTGAGGGAAGTAAAGAAAGTCTTGAGGCGCTTCAGCTTGGATTTGGATAAACGGCCAAATTATGGGCTGAAAATAATTGGTCCTGAAGCAAAAATGCGCATTTGTATGGCTGAGTTTGTTTTTCATTCTGAACGTCAGTCTTATCAGGCATTACCTTCACAAGAATTAGAAATAATAGGCGATATTTTAACGGAAAGAACAAAAGAGGCAGCAATTTTGCTCTCTGATATAGGCAAATCTAATTTAATCACACACATTGCCATAGCGTGTAAACGTATTTTTCATGATAATTATGTTTCAATGCCAAAAAAAGAGCTTGAAGCAATAAGGGCAGAAAAGGAATATAAAGTTGCTAAAGCAATTGTGCTTGATTTGCAGAAAGCGTTAGGGACGGTATTTCCTGAGGAAGAGATTGCTTATATTGCGATTCATTTACTAGGCTCGAAAATTATCTCCTACCAGCCGACTGCTGAGATTAATATCCTTGATATGATTGAAAGAGATATTCTCGAGCTTTCCAAAAAACTATTAAATGAGACAGAAAATATTATGCAGCTTGGCATATCAGATGATGAGGAACTTATTTATGGTTTGTGCCTGCATTTAAAGCCGGCCATTAACCGGTATAAATATGGCTTGAGTATTCGTAATCCACTATTGAAGGAAATTATGAAAAACTATCCTGTAGCATTTGACGCGGCAATTTTAATGGGAAAAACGCTGAAGCTGGAAACAGGAATGGCAATAAACCAAGAAGAGATTGGTTATATGGCATTGCATGTAGGTGCGGCAATGGAACGGAAAAAGTCAAAGGGAAGGGCGAAGCGCTGTCTGATTGTCTGCGCTACAGGAGTTGCAAGCGCACAATTGCTGTACCATAGACTTCACGCCACATTTGGGAGTCGGCTGCAGATAGTAGGTACTGCTAATGTGTTTGATTTACATAAATATGATTTAGGGTCACTCGATTTTATTATTACCACAATCCCGATAAAGAGAAAATTAACTGTACCAATCATCGATGTGAACACGATCTTAAGAGATGAGGATATTGAGAAGCTAGAAAACCTGGTGATTGAGAATATTGGAAGTGTCATCAAGTATATTAGACAAGATCTTACCTTTTTCCAACAGGATTTAAAGTCAAAGGAGGAGGTGCTCCATTTTCTTTGCAGTAATCTGGAAAGGCTGGAGGATATTCCTGCTGATTTCCAGGAGCTTGTGGAGGAAAGAGAGAGGATAGCGCCGACAAGCTATGGAACAATGGTAGCTATTCCACATCCAATAAGACCTGTAACGAAAAATACATTATGGGCTGTTTGCACATTAAAAAAGCCAATTCAATGGGGAGACAGCCGCGTACAGTTTATTTGTCTTTTAAGTGTGCAAAAGGAATATAAAAAGGATTTGCAAAGGATGTATCAGCTTTTAGTGAAAATCTCAGGGAATGCGGCTCTTGTCGAAAGGCTTGTAAAAGTTAATTCCTATGAAGAATTTGTTAGTATTTTGCTTCCTTTAGAGGAGTAGAACGGACGGCGCATGCTGTCCTCTTTTTTTTATCTCGAGACACTTATTTCCATGTAAAGTTGGAAAAAGTGTGTATGTAAATGAAAGCGCTTTTTATATAAACTGATAACCAAGAGCAATCGTAATCATATTTTCTAGCTACAAGGATGTTATAAAAAAATTCTTCTTAAATGAAATGGAGGTTTTATGATGAGCTTTAAAGAAAATGCAGCAGATGTTTTAGGCAATGTCGCCTATAAGATTACCAATCAGAAATATATCATGGCAATCAAGAAAGCATTTGTTACCTTAATGCCTGTCATTATTACAGGAGCCTTTGCTGTACTTGTGGCAAATATGATTTTAGGTACAGAAAGTGGCTTAGCGCATTTTGAAATGTTTGCCTTCCTGGCTGAATACAAGCCAATTATGACGGCCATTCAATATGCTACATTGAATTTCCTGACAATCGGAGCTGTTTTTTTAATAGGGATCGAGCTTGGTCGCATAAATGGTCACAAATCGCTCTTTCCAGGGATACTCGCTATTATGTCGTATATCTCTGTTGTGCCGACAACGATAGAATTGCTTGTTAACGAAGAAAATCAGCTTGTGACAGATGTTTTGGCAAGACAATTCTCTGATCCTAAAAGTTTATTTCTCGGGATGATCATTGCCATTGTTTCTGTGGAAATATACAGCAAGCTGGCGAATGTAGAGAAATTAAAGATTAAGATGCCTGACAGTGTTCCTTATAATGTAGCAACCTCCTTTTCAGCATTAATTCCATCTATCTTGACTGTAACGATTGTCGCAACATTTGGCTTCATATTCTATAAAGTTACTGGCATATATCTTTATGAAGCAATCTACAATGTTGTGCAAAAGCCGCTTGAAAGTGTTATGCAAGGACTTCCAGGTATATTGATTCTTATGTTTGTTGCTCAATTCTTTTGGGTGATAGGAATACATGGAAACCAAATGATTAAACCAATCAGAGAACCGCTTTTGCTAGCTTCCATAACGGTCAATATGACAGCCTTCCAAGAAGGAAAAGAGATTCCGAACATTATTACAATGCCGTTTTGGGATGTATATATGAGCATTGGCGGATCTGGAGTGACGATTGGTTTGCTGATTGCGATCTTTATTGTTTCGAAACGAGAGGAAATGAGAAGTATTGCTAAGTTATCTTTCGGTCCAGGGATTTTCAATATCAATGAACCCGTTATTTTTGGGCTTCCAGTCATGCTTAATCCAATTATGGCAATACCGTTTGTCATCACACCGCTAATAACTGGGACTATTGGATATATTGCCACCGCAACTGGCTTCGCTGGTAAGGCAGTCGTGATGGTTCCATGGACGACACCACCAATTATCAATGCTTGGCTGTCAACGGCTGGCAGCATGGGAGCAGTCGTTACACAGTTGATTTGTATCGCTGCATCTGTGTTCATCTATTTACCGTTTGTTTTAATGGCTAATAAAGTGACACAGCAAACAGGAGAAGAAGGTGAAAATACAAGGAAGGTGATATAAGCATGAAGATGTCTTTTAGATGGTATGGGAGGCAAGACAGCATCCCTCTTGAGTATATTCGGCAAATTCCTAATATGAAAAACATTGTCAGTGCCGTTTATGATGTTCCGCCAGGAGAAGCATGGCCAGAGGAAAGCATTCAGGAGCTGTATCGAGATATAACAGCAGCAGGATTGGAGTTTAAGGTAGTTGAAAGCGTGCCTGTTCATGAAGATATTAAATTAGGTCTTCCAAATAGAGATACGTATATTGATAACTATATAGATACTATTGCAAGACTTTCAAAAATCGGCATTGAAGTTATTTGCTATAACTTCATGCCTGTATTCGACTGGACGAGAACACAGCTTGATAAGCAGCTAGAGGATGGTTCTACAGCATTAGTTTATTACAAGGAACAGCTAAAAAAGATGGATCCAGTTTACAGCGACTTGTCATTGCCAGGCTGGGATGCGTCCTACACAAGAGAAGAGCTCCAAGCATTAATCAGCAAATACAAGGAGCTGGGAGAAGCTGGTCTTTGGAGCAACCTGGAATATTTCTTAAATAGAGTTATCCCAGCGGCAGAGGAGCATGGCATAAAGATGGCCATTCACCCAGATGATCCGCCTTGGAGTATCTTTGGCCTCCCTCGCATTATTACAAACGAGGCAAATCTTGATCGGTTTTTAAACTTATATGACAGTGAGGCAAACGGAATCACCTTATGCTCAGGATCGTTAGGCTGCACTAGTGATAACGATATGGTGAAGCTGGCAGCAAAATATATAAGCCTTAATCGAGTGCCTTTTGCTCATTTGCGCAACATAAAGATTCTCGAAAACGGCGATTTTGAAGAATCAGCACATATTTCGAGCTATGGAAGTCTTGATATGGCTGCTATCTTACAAGCACTCTATAAAAACGGATTTACAGGTTATATAAGACCAGATCACGGCAGAATGATCTGGGGAGAAACTGGAAAACCAGGATATGGGCTATATGACAGGGCACTAGGGAGCACGTATCTTTCAGGCATATGGGAAATGCTTGAAAAATCAGGAGGTAAGTAATGTCGAACAAGCTAAAAGTGAACATACCAGATGATTTCATAATTGGTGCAGCTGCCTCTGCCTGGCAAACAGAGGGCTGGTCTGGAAAAAAAGAATCACAGGATTCCTATTTGGATTTATGGTACAAAAATAACAAGAATGTCTGGCATAACGGGTATGGGCCAGGAGTAGCTACTAACTTTTATAATAGGTATAAAGAAGATATCGGAATAATGGCAGATATTGGGCTTACGCATTACCGGACATCGATTAATTGGTCCCGCTTTTTGAGTGATTATGAAGAAGCGGAAGTTGATGAAGAATATGCGGCATATATCGATAAGGTAATTGATGAGCTCTTGGAAAAAGGTGTAGAACCGATGATTTGCTTGGAGCATTATGAAGTGCCAGCATACTTGTTCGAGAAATATGGAGGCTGGAATTCTAAGCATGTGGTTGACCTTTTCGTAAAATACGCGGATAAAGTGCTTGATCGCTTTGGGCATAAGGTTAAGCATTGGTTTACCTTCAATGAACCGATTGTTGTGCAAACAAGGGTGTACTTGGATGCTATTCGCTATCCCTTTGAACAAAACACAAAGAAATGGATGCAGTGGAACTTTCATAAAGCATTAGCAACAGCTAAAGTAGTGGAGCTTTTTAAGCAGAAGGGTCTCAAAGAGAAGACTGGGGCGAAGATGGGCGTTATTTTGAATCCGGAAGTGACATATGCGCGCTCCACTGCTCCACATGATCAGCAGGCCGCACAAATATATGATTTGTTTTTTAACCGGATATTTTTGGACCCATCCATTAAGGGTGAATACCCACAGCAGCTTTTTGACTTGATGGTAAAGCATGACATTGCCTTTGATTATACACAAGAGGACTTAGAAGTAATCAAGAAGAATACGGTTGATTATGTGGGGATTAACCTTTATTACCCGCATCGCGTGAAAGCAAGGACAATCGCATGGAATGAAGGAACCCCGTTCCATCCTTCCTTTTATTACGAAATGTTTGATATGCCCGGCAAGAAAATGAATCCTTTTCGCGGCTGGGAAATATATCCGCAAATAATGTACGATATGGCAATCAGGATGAAAGAGGAATATGGCAATATAGAATGGTTTATCGCAGAAAACGGCATGGGTGTTGAAAATGAGGCACGCTATAAGGATGAGGAAGGCCGCATTCAGGATGATTACAGAATCGAGTTTATAAGTGAGCATATGAAGTGGCTTTTGAAGGCAGTGGAGGAAGGTTCCAATTGTAAAGGGTATATGCTGTGGGCATTTACAGATAATGTTTCCCCTATGAATGCATTTAAAAACCGTTACGGACTTGTAGAAATTAATCTAGAGGACAACAGAAACAGGAAGAAGAAAAAGTCGGCCTTATGGTATAAATCCATTATTGCTAATCGAGCATTAGAGGTAGAAGATGACGACATCGTTAAATAAAGAAGGGCGGGATTAACATGAGAAAAATAATATTGGCATGTGCAGCGGGCATGTCCACCTCCATTGTCGTTTCCAAAATGAAGGCAGCCATTAAAGCAAGAGGAGAAGAAATAGACGTTTATGCTATTCCGGAGGGTGCAATAGAGGATGAGCTTGCAACCTCAAGTAAGGGGATTATTGCCATTCTTCTTGGACCACAGGTTCGTTTCATGAAACAAGCAGCGGTAAATACAGCAAAGCCATATGGTATTCCAGTTGATGTTATTGATGTGAGACTGTATGGAACAGCAGATGGAGAAAAAATTCTCGACCATGCATTAAAATTGAATCAAAAATAAGCTGTCGGAGGGACAAAATGGAGTTGTTAGAGGAAATGCAGGCGGCAGCTTTTCAAATCATAACATATTCAGGCGAAGCAAGAAGCAGCTATGTAGAGGCAATTCGTACGGCAAGGGCAGGGAATATAGATGAGGCGAAGGAGATTATAAAGACAGGTGAACGTTCTTATAATAAGATTCATAAAGTTCACGCCTCCTTTGTGCAAAGGGAGGCAAGTGGTGAAGCTCTGCCATTTTCCTTAATCCTCATGCATGCAGAAGACCAAATGCTGACAACAGAAACATTAAAAATTATGGCATGTGAAATGGTGGAAATGTGTGCCGTCTTCTTAACAAATGGGAAAAAGGCCGAATAAGATCCGCCTCATATAATAGTAACTTTGTCTATGAACACGAGATAATAATTATCTCGTGTTTTTTCAAGAGATTTTTTTGACCTCCATAAGTGCTGGCTTTTGGTACATCAGTCGAATCGCTTGACCGTACAGTGCCGCGAGGATTTGCTGAAAAAGCATGCCGATAACTACAGGAACAGCTACCTGGGGCGGGAAGAAGCTGACTGCCATAACCGCACCAGCACTGATGTTTCTCATTCCGCCTGTGTAGATCATTGCAATGGTCTCATCCTTTTGCCGTTTTGTTAGAACACCGAGTAACCATGAAAAAAAGTATCCTGACAATGCTACGAAGAACATAGTCAAGCCCACATATATGAATTTCAAATCGATATGCCGTAAATAAGGAGCGACAACAGAGCTGTTGATTGCCACAACAGCTGCTAATCCCAGCTTTGAAAAAGGTGCAAGTGTTTTGTTCCAGTGCAAGGCCTTTTCCTTAGAATAAAACTGGTTGATCGCCATACCCGCAATGGAAGGAATAACAATCATGACAAGCAGCCCCCTCATCATACCCCAAACGTCTAACTGAACTGCCTCTCCTACAAAAATACTCATGCTTAATGGAACTAAAAAAGGGGAAAGAAGTGTGTCCGCCAGAATGATGGCTAAGGTAAGGGGGACATTTCCTTTATACATGGATACCCAAATAACGCTTGTAATCCCTGTTGGAATAACAGTGGCAAGTGTTAACCCAGTGATAGTATAAGGATCATTACCAAAGAATAAATGACCAATCGCATACGCCCAAACTGGGGTGATAACATGAAGGACTGCCAGTGTCAGTAATAAAGATAATGGATGAAATATAGTATGCTTCATAGATTTAAAGTTTGAGTTAAGGCTGCCTGTGAATGTCATGGCCGCAAAAACCCACGGAACAAGAAAGGAAAAGTTATTTAAAAAGGAGGATAGCAGCACACCCACTACTACACTAACTGGAGTAAGCAATGGCATCCATTTTCCAAGAAAAGCATTCATACTTTGAAGCATGTAACAGGACTCCTATCAAAGTTATTTAGTGAATGAAAATGAGCTTCTTTTCATGCGGGCATGTCTTTCGATTTCATCTGATTCAAGTATATGTACGCCAACGTTGTTTATTTCCGCAATCTTGCTCATCGAAGCTGCGACAGCTTTAGCTGAAATGCCCCGATACTTCCGCAATGGACCGACAAGGAGAAAGCTTAGAGGTGGCAGAAGATAGGAGCTTAATTTCTCGCCAAATCTGAACTCCTCTCTTTTGCCAAGAAGTAGGGAAGGACGAAATATTGCTAAGGATGGATAGCCAATTGTCTTGAGGCTTTCCTCAAGCCTTCCTTTCAGACTGCTGTAAAATATTTTCGAGTCTCGGTTAGCTCCAATCGAACTGATGACAAGCATTTGCCTCGCTCCCATCTCAAATGCCAGGCTGGCAATTTCTACAGGATAATGCAAATCAATCTTTTCCATTTCTGCTTGGCTTCCTGCCTTTTTTATGGTTGTTCCGATACAGCAAAAAACATCATCAGCTTCAAGCCTTTCTTTGTATGCAGCAAGATTGTTAAAATCGGCAACTACTTCCTTAATGGCAGGATGCTCAAAGCTTTTCCTTCTTGTGAGGACTGTTATTTGCTTATATTTATTTTCTTCTACAAGTAATTGTACAAGCTCCCTGCCGACAAGCCCTGTAGCTCCAATTATTAAAGCATTTTTTTCCATTTAGATGTTCCTCTCTAATTAATTCTTACATATAGTATAGCAAATTATTACAGTCAGCTTTTGTCAGTCTTGTGAATGTTAAGCAAATGCCTATTGATATCTCGCACATAATGGTTATACCTAGAATAATTATACATTAAGGTAAACGGAATGGGTAAAAGGGTTTAAGGATTGGAGGGTTGGAAGTGCATAAATTAGAAATCAAAAACAGCAGCAAAATATTCAGGAAAGACAATAAGGATTTCTATGCATTAAAGGATACTAGTCTGCAAATAAAGGAAGGAAGCTTTGTCAGCATTATCGGTCCGAGTGGCTGCGGCAAATCAACATTGTTCAATATTATTGCTGGCTTAATCAAGCCTTCCACTGGGGAGGTTCTCCTTGATGGCAAGGATATTGTCGGAAAGAATGGTTATGTTGGTTATATGCTGCAAAAGGATTTACTGCTTCCTTGGAGGACTATAATGCATAATGTCATTTTAGGTCTGGAAATAAAGGGGATTTCTAAAAAGGAAGCGATAAGTCAAGCAGCTCCTCTTCTGGAAAGGTACGGACTGGGCGGTTTTGAAAATCATTATCCTGATGAGTTATCTGGCGGAATGAGGCAAAGGGCAGCATTGCTCAGAACATTGCTGTATGACCAAGACATTATCCTGCTCGATGAACCATTCGGAGCACTTGACGCACAAACAAGATTATTGATGCAAGAATGGCTTCTGCAAATATGGGTGGATTTCAAGAAAACCATCTTATTTATTACACATGACATAGATGAAGCGATTTTCCTATCTGATGATATATATATATTAACTCAGAGACCTGGAACTATTAAGGAGAAGGTTACTATTCCCCTAGCAAGGCCAAGAAATGAGCAAACGTTATTAAGTCCTGAATTTATTGACTTAAAAGAGCATGTTTTAAAACAACTGAAAACAGAGGAATAAGAATAAGGGGAAAGGTGGAATCGACGTTGGCACAGCTCAATCAAAATCCCCTTCCGTATATTGAAGATGAGGAAGCAGCAGCAAAAAGAAGATCGCGCATCACACTATACGGGCAGTGGACACTTGGAATACTGTTAATACTGCTTTGGGAACTATTCGCAAGATGGAAAATTATTGACTCCTATTATTGGAGCAGTCCTTCAACTATTTGGAAAACTGCCTATACAGCATTCACAGAAGGAACTTTGCTGGAGGATCTTCTTTATACGAGCGGATCAACAGTTCTTGGCTTTATACTTGGGACATTTATTGGAGCATTGCTTGGTTTGTCCTTTTGGTGGTCTTATTATTACTCAAGGATTTCCGAGCCTTATTTAATTGCATTTAATGCCATTCCAAAGCTGGCACTGGCACCAGTTCTCGTTATTCTGTTTGGAATAGGCTTCAGTTCAAAGGTTGTGCTTGCCTTTATGATGACAGTCATTGTCACCGCATTGGCAGCGTACAGCGGCGTAAAGGCCGTTGATAAGGATTTAGAAAAGCTAATGTATTCACTTGGTGCAAAGCGCTGGCATGTATTTACAAAGGTAGTCATTCCGACAAGCATGCCGTGGATTGTTAGTTCATTGAAAATAAATATCGCACTTGCCCTTGCAGGCACAATTGTCGGCGAATTTATCAGCTCTAGGCAAGGGATAGGAAGAATGATTCTTTACGCCGGTCAAATCATGAATATTAATCTTGTCTGGGTAGGAGTTGTTGTATTGTCCTTGCTGTCGATTCTTATGTACTTTGCAACAGTTTGGATCGAGAAGCTGCTGTTAAAGGGAAGAAGCGCTCCATAATGGTTAAAACAGAACAGAAATTTAGAATATAGACAATGCTGGTTTCCATATATTTTAGCGATGACCATTCGTTGATAGAACAATTATTTTGCTAAGTTTTTAGGATATGTATTCTTCTGGCGATACGATATGGCTAATCGCAACTTAGAAGTAAAAAGGGGGATTTAAGGTGCGGAAAGGCAAACTATTGCTTATTGCGATGTTAGGCATAATGCTGCTGTTGGCAGGGTGTGCTTCAAAGGATTCAACTGGCGGAACAAAGGATGGTTTAAAGAAAATTGTTATAGCTGAGCCTGTCCATTTGATTGGGTATTTGCCTCTTTATTTAGCCATACAGGAGGGGTATTTTGAGGAAGAGGGACTTGAAGTAGAAGTCATCACAGCTACAGGCGGAGCTCACGTTACGTCTTTAGTAAGCGGTGATGCTTGGGGAAATATCGCTGGGCCGGATTCTAACCAGATGGCAAATCCGGGAAGCTCTGATCCAATTCAAGGGGTTGTGAATGTCGTTAACAGAGCAAATGTATATTTGATGGGCAGTTCCGATGAAAAGGTAGACAGTACAAATGAAACAGAGCTGGCAGAATATTTAGAGGGAAAAACAATCGCAGCAGGCCGTTATGGTGGAAGCCCAAATCTTTTGACAAGATGGCTGCTTCTTGAGCTCGGTTTGGATCCGGATAAGGACGTTAAGCTGGAGGAGCCAGCTGATGCAAGCGCAGTTGTTTCACTTGTTGAATCAGGCCAGGCCGATATTGCAAATGGTGGCGAACCGCAAATAACAGAAGGAATCAATAAAGGAGTTTGGAACGAACCCTTCTATAGTTTCCCGAGTTTAGGGGACTATCCTTATTCTGTTATAAGTGTCAAAAAATCCACCATAGAAAATGAACCAGAAGTGGTTGAGAGCTTTGTAAAGGCAATGCTTAAAGGACTGAAGGCAGTCGATGAAAACCCTGATCTGGCAATGGAAGCATTGAAAAAAGAGTTTCCGACTACATCAGATGATAGCTTGAAGGCTTCTCTTGACCGTGCTTATGCAGATCAGCTATGGAGCAAGGATGGCTTCATCTCTGAGGAAGCATTGGCAAAGCCTATGGATGTTGTCGAGAAAACAGGTGTATATAAAGAAGGCTATAAATACGATGAGCTTATTGATATGCAATTTGTGGAGAAATTATCTAAGTAGTTTTTTTCAACTGATCTTAAGCCAGGTCTTTTCATAGACCAGGCTTTTTTGTTTGAAATTCTAAATTAAAAGCGCTTTCATTATTGCCGTTTTTATGCAAAAATAGATAACGGAAGTGTGCAAAATAATATATCGGGCAAAGGAGAACTAGAATGATAAAATTACTTGTTAATGCGGATGATTTTGGCTTTTCCAGAGGAGTCAATTACGGGGTTCTCGATACTCACTTAAACGGTATTGTTAATTCTGCAACAATGATGATGAATGCAGAAGGAACAGAGCATGCTCTTGAGATTGCTAAGTCGACGCCTACTTTAAAGGTAGGAGTTCATCTTGTTCTCACATTTGGTAAGCCACTAACGAGTGCAGCAAGCCTCATAGGTGAAGAAGGCTTTTTCAAAAAGCAAAAAGATGTATACGGACATCCTGAAGACATTTCTCTTGAGGATTTGGAGCAGGAATGGACTGCTCAAATAGAAAAGTTTTTGGCTTCGGGACTAAAACCGGCCCATTTGGACAGCCATCACCATGTTCATGGAATTAAAGAGTTCTATCCTGTCATCAAAAGGCTGTCAGAAAAATATGATCTTCCCGTCCGCATTGCTGGTCCCCATTTTACAGATGTAAAAACAGTTACCGATATTTTAATGGTTGACTTTTTTGGTGAGGGAGTGACAGAAAACTATTTTGATAAGCTGCAAGAAAGCGTGGAGGACGGCAAGACGGTGGAAGTAATGACACATCCTGCCTACTTGGATGCAAGACTAAAGGATGGCACCTCTTATTATCAGGAGAGATTGGAAGAAGCAAGAATTTTGTCAGAAATAATATTGCCGGAAAACGTTAAGCTGCTTTGAAATGAAAGACAGAAATGGGCCTTGTCTTTAGCCCATTTTTTTTCATGGTTTCATTTGATTGGTTATCTTTTGAATATTTCTGAAATTATTTTGTTGTTGTACATAACCTGATTTATATAGAATAGTAGAAAAGCTACAAAAAAACTAAAAAAACATTCCAACGGAAGAAGGGAGCAGGTCCATGCCTAATCAGCCATCGAATCCTTTCCGGCGGGAGATGTACGATTCTCTTGAAAGTTTTGTAGACCATGTCAGTGAATTGCTCGGATGCCCGATTACACTTGAGGATACACACCATCGTGTTTTAGTTTATAGCAGCCATAATGAGGAAACAGATCCTGTCAGAATTTCTACGATTATAAGCAGAAGAGTCCCGGAAAAGGTAATAAACCGCTTGTGGAAGGATGGAGTTATCCCAAGTCTTCTTCAAAGTAAAAAGCCAATCAGAATTGAGGGGAAGCAAGAGATAGGTCTCGGAAGCAGGGTGGCAGTTTCCATTTGGAGAGCGGATGAAGTAATTGGCTATATTTGGGCAATTGAACTGCATCAAGCGCTGACAGCAAGCCAAATGGATATATTAGAGAATGCAGCAGCAGTTGGAAAACATCTTTTATCCCGTTTTGCAAAGGCGAAACGACCATCAACAAATGATGATCAAGAATTTTTTTGGAGGCTTCTTACAGGTCATGTAAATAAGCAAGAGGCAGAAGAAAAGCTGATGGAAATAAATCAAACTGCCCTCAATAACTATACGATTATGGTTTTTACCTTTAAAGAAATTATCACGAAGGAAATGGAAAAACAAATTATTTATTTGCTGAAAGTAATGGATAATGTCAAAATCTCACTTTATACGATGGATGACCATGAATTAATATTGCTTGCAAGTGCAATAAACAGACAAGACAGCCCTGCTGTTGTTTTTAAGCAATTCATTCGAAATTTTCCAAGCAGCTTAGCGGAAAAGTTTCAAATAACAGATGTTTATGGAGGATATGGCAGCATCTATACTGATTTAAAGGATGTCGAAAAGTGCTTAAAGGAAGCAAAGAAGGTAATAGAGGTTAAAGCGAAATTTCCAGGTGAGGCGCAAGCTTTTTCTGCGTATCAAGATTTAGGAATCTATCAGTTCATGGATGTATTATTAGAAAAACGAATACAGGATGGCTTTGAAAATATTGCGATTCAGAAATTAAGGAAATATGATAAAAGTCATAATACAGAGCTGCTGTTAACCTTGGAGGCCTTTTTGGATGAGAGTGAAAGCATGCAAAAAACGGCTTTAAAGCTTCATATACATACGAATACACTAACATATCGACTAAAGCGAATTACAGAGATTATGGAGGTTGACCTTTCTGTTCCCTCCCAGAAATTCATGCTTTATCTCGACTTGAAATTACTACGCTGGCATCAGAAATAAGCTACTGAAGTAAGTTTTGTGAAATTTCACAAAGGCGCTGATTTACTTTTATCTTTTTTACCAAAGAATAATTTCGCAATTCGTCCTATTATAATTATAAGATATCTAACAATTTAAGTAAGGAATTCTAACAAGGGGTGGATTGTATTGATTATTGGTATTCCGAAAGAGATAAAAAACAATGAAAACAGAGTTGCGATTACACCTTCTGGCGTCGCTTACTTGCAAAATGGCGGGCATGAAGTTCTAGTTGAAACAAGTGCTGGTTCAGGCAGTGGTTTTACAGATAGTGAATATGCTGCTTCTGGAGCGAAAATAATGGATACTGCAGCAGAGGTCTGGAATTCTGCGGACATGATTATGAAGGTAAAGGAACCACTTCAATCAGAATACGGCTACTTCCGCAAAGGCTTAATCTTGTTTACTTATCTTCACTTAGCAGCTGAAAAGGAATTGGCAGCAGCCTTAACGGAAAAGGGTGTTACCGGCATTGCTTATGAGACAATTGAAGTGAATGGAAAACTGCCGCTGTTAACTCCGATGAGTGAGGTTGCAGGCAGAATGGCAGTTCAGATTGGTGCACAATTTCTTGAACAGCCTCATGGAGGAAAAGGGATTTTGCTGGCAGGAGTTCCTGGAGTAAAGCGTGGCAATGTGACAATCATTGGCGGTGGTATTGTTGGCGCAAATGCTGCTAAACTTGCAGTTGGTCTTGGCGCAAATGTAACATTACTAGATCTAAATCCAGAAAGATTAAGAGAGCTTGATAATCAATTCGGGTCAAGCCTAAATACCGTTATTTCAAATCCTGCCAATATTGAAGCGGCAGTAGCGGAGGCAGATTTAGTAATTGGTGCTGTCCTTATTCCTGGTGCTAAAGCACCTAAGCTTGTGACAGAGGAAATGGTTAAAAAGATGGCTCCGGGCTCTGTGATTGTTGATGTGGCAATCGACCAAGGCGGTATCTTTGAGACGGTTGATCATATTACTACACATGATAATCCGACATATGTGAAGCATGGAGTAGTTCACTATGCTGTTGCAAATATGCCTGGGGCGGTGCCGCGAACTTCTACCATTGCCCTTACAAATGTAACAGTGCCATATGCATTGCAGATTGCCAACAAAGGTGCAGTGGAGGCCATCCAAAACAACTATGCGATAAAGCAAGGTGTAAATACCTTTAATGGTCATATAACATACGCTCCTGTAGCCAAGGATCTAGGACTTGAATATGTCCCTGTTCAAGAAGTAATCAATTCAATTCCTACTACTGCAGTTTAACAATATTAAAAGCCGTACTTCCTAGCAGAGGAAGTACGGCTTTTTTGTGGATTCTGTTAACAAGATTATAAAATTTTTCCAGAAAAATGAAACTTCTATTAAGCGAGTTTCGTATAACAATATGGATAGATATGCTGAGGTTATAAGATAAAGAGATAACAAGAGCAAAGGTTTAAAAGATAAAAAAGAGAGGAGTATAACATGTCACAGTATGCATTAGAAGTGAGAAATTTCACAAAGAAAATTAAAAGCAAAACAATCGTGGACAAGGTAAGTTTTGCGGTGGAAAAAGGGGAGATTTTTGGACTGCTTGGCCCCAACGGTGCTGGGAAAACAACGATTATAAGAATGATAGTCAGCTTGATTAACAGAACAGAAGGAGAGGTTGTCATAAATGGACATAACCTCGATACTTCTTTTGCAGATGCGATGAGCAGCCTCGGGGCTATTGTGGAAAACCCAGAATTCTATAAATACATGAGTGGTTACAAGAATTTGCGCCATTATGCAAGAATGGCAAAAAATGAGATTTCGGAGGAGAGAATCGCAGAAGTAGTTAAGCTTGTAAAGCTGGAAAATGCTATTCATCAAAAGGTGAGGACCTATTCACTTGGAATGAGACAGCGGCTAGGTGTTGCGCAAGCACTTCTGCATAATCCTGCTATCTTAATCCTTGATGAGCCGACAAACGGACTGGATCCACAAGGGATACGAGAATTCCGTGATTATCTACACGAGCTGGCAGCAACGGGAATATCTGTGCTTGTTTCATCTCATTTGCTTTCAGAAATGCAGCTTATGTGCCATCGCTTTGCAATCATTGAAAAGGGCAAGCTTATCCACATCTCTTCCATGGATGAGACAGTTGCAGAGGGAGTAGATGAACAAAGAGAGGTAGCCTTTGAGATGGATGATGCTTCTATTGCGCTAGAAACACTGAGAAGTGGCGTAGTGGCTTTTGAGGAGGTTTCGCTAAAAGAGGATATGCTCACAGTAAAACTGTCGAAGTCTTCCATTCCAGCTGTGAACAAACTATTTGTGGAAAAAGGATTATCTGTGTACGGAATTAGTGCAGCGAAAGCGACATTAGAGGACAGATTCCTTGAACTCACGAATAAAAAAGGAGAGGAAGCAAAACGATGATCGGGTTAATTCAAAATGAACTGATAAAAATATTTGAAAAGAAGATGAGTTGGATTTTTGCTATTATTCTTATACTTGGTCTTATAGGAAGTGCCGTGCTTGAGATGAAAGTCAGCGATCAGCAAAAGGAAGATGATTGGAAGGTACAGGTTCAATCAGAAATTAACAAGCTGGAGAAGAAGATGGAAAAAGCTCCGAGCTATAATGATCTTAAAGAGGATGAATATCCGTCAGAGGGTACGAAGGAAGATATTCAATCTCAAATTGATGATTTTAATGGAAATCTAACGGATAATGTTAATCCATACACGACAAGCTGGTCTTATTTAGGTGATTTTGGAATTGCAATGAAGTCCCTTATCACACTGTTTGTAGTAATTGTTTGTGCGGGAAATATCTCGTCTGAGTTTTCCGATGGGACCATTAAGCAGCTGTTAATTCGCCCGCATAGAAGATGGGCAATTCTGCTTTCGAAATACATTGCAATACTTATTTATTCAATCTTCCTACTTGCTGTGCTTGCTATAGCTGGGTACTTAGTGAGTATTGCCTTCTTCGGTACAGCAGGGTTTAATGATAACATTTATGCCTATAATTCTGCTTATAGTCCAGAGACAGTTAGCGGTGGAGTTTACTTTTTACAGAACCTAGCTTACTATTTGCCTGGTTTAATTCTTATTCTGACATTGGCATTTATGCTGTCTACTCTCTTTAAGAATCAAGCAATTGCAGTTGGAATTGGTATTTTTGTACTGTTCTTTTCTTCAACGGTAGGCTCAATAATTGTGGGGCTTTCGGAAAAATATGCGTGGACAAAGGCGTTAATTTTCCCGCACTTGGATCAGACTGTTTTTATAATGGATGATAAAATATTAACTAATATTACAATGCCGATATCATTAGGTATTCTTGGAGTCTATTATATTATCTTTATGTTCATCACATTTTTCTTTTTCCAAAAAAGGGATATCAGCATTTGATTTAATGGAAAACCGGAGAGGGTTGCTCTCCGGTTTTAGTTTGCGGTTAAACACTTATCACTAATAGCAAGGGGTATATGGATTTCCGCTGCAGGGGTTCGCTTTCCACGGGGCGAGCGGTGAGCCGCATCGGCGCTAAAGCGCCTGCTGGGTCTCACCTGTCTCGCTAATCCCGTAGGAGACTCACCCCTTCCGCTCCAATCAATATCCGTATTTTCTGTTGATAGAAGTAATAACATATTCTTGTTTTAAAGTTGAAACTGGAGAGGCTTGCTCTTCGGTTTTTTAGCTGTTGTTATTTAGATAATGGATGGCTTGTTTAATTCGGTTTAAGCCATCTGTGAGCTTTGGCCGTGGGCAGCCTAAATTCATCCTTAAATAACCTCTGCCGTCAGCCCCATATGTTTCCCCTGACATGATGGCTACCTTGCCTTCGTGGATAAGAGCTTGCTGAATTTGTTCTGGTGAATACGGCAGCTTTTTTGTATTTATCCATGCTAAGTATGTTGCTTCTGGTATTTGTAGAGTCATGCCTAACTGGTTCATTTCCAGGAATTCCTTTGTAAGAGCCAAATTTTCTTTAATATAGTCATTCATTTCGTCTACCCATTTGCCGCATGATTGATAGGCCTCTATAGTTGCTGTTAAACCTAGTATACTTGTGGAGGAAAGGCCATCTTTGTTTTTTAATGTTAGTAAAAATTCGTCCTTTATTGTTTCTCCAGGAATAATGGCATAAGAGCCAATTAATCCTGGGATATTGAATGTTTTACTAGCAGAGGTACAAATGCATACGTTTTGTAAGTTCATTGCTTTGTTGATAATAGGAATATGCTTATTTGGTTGCATAACGATATCCATATGAATTTCATCACTAATAATATAAACGTGATATTTTTGGCAAAGATTAACTAGTTGTTCAAGCTCTGTTGCTGTCCAAACCCTGCCTGTCGGATTATGAGGACTGCATAGTAACAACACTTTTGCTTTTGGGTGGGCAAGTTTTTTTTCTAAGTCAGCAAAGTCGATTACATAGTTTCCGTCAGCTTCAAGTAATGGATTTCTTGATATTTGTCTGTTATTATCGGTAATCATTTTAAAGAAGGCATCATAAGCCGGAGTCTGTATCACGATATGATCTTCTTTATCTGTTAACATCTCGATTATTTTTGCAATCGTATAAATAACACTTGGGCTATAAACAATCCAATCCTCATCTAGCTCTGTGGAAAAACGCTCTCTGTACCATTTTTGAATAGATGCTTTGAATTCCTTGTGATTCCATCTTGTATAGCCGAAAATACCATGCTCCAAACGCTTAGTTAAAGCATTCATTACCTCTGGCGGTGTTTGGAAGTCTGTATCTGAAATAGAAAACGGTAAAAGCTTTGCTTCTCCAAATCTGTCTTCAATATAGTCCCACTGTGTGCAGTAAGTGCCAGTTCTATCTGTGATACGATCAAAAGAATAAGTCATAAACGGTTCCTACTCCATTTCTATTTCCAGCTGGTTCTTTAAAGAAGCTACTTGTGTGCCAATAATGACCTGTACATTATGATTATCCAGCTTCACTACGCCAAGAGCTCCGCAGGCCTTTAATTCCTGCTCATCAATTTTGCTCATATCCTGAACAACAAGACGCAGTCTGGTGATACAATTGTCCAAAGTTTCGAGATTTTCTTTGCCGCCTAAAGCAGTTAAAATTCTTTTTGCATCATATTTACCTTTTTTCTTATGAGTTAATTCTTCCTTCGATGTTGCAGTTGTTTCATCTTCACGGCCAGGTGTCTTCAGATTGAACTTAATAATGGCATAACGGAATATGAAGTAGTAAAGGGCGAACCAAACAGCTCCAACAACGAGAACGAGATACCATTTTGTATATGTTCCCTGCAAGACACCGAAAATAATGAAGTCGAGAATACCGCCATCTGTGTTTCCAATTACTACTCCAAGCAAGTGCATCGTCATAAATCCTAAACCTGTTAAGATGACATGGATACCGTAAAGGGCAGGTGCCAGGAACAGAAATAAAAATTCAATTGGCTCTGTAATACCAGTCACAAATGTGGCGATGACACCTGAAATTAACAACCCTTTAATCTTACTTCGCTTTTCAGGAAGTGCTGTATGATAAATAGCCAGTGCCACGGCTGGTAAACCAAACATGAAAGTAGGCATTTTCCCTTGTGATAAAAAGGCAGTAGCAGAAGGACTGATTGGCGATCCGCTTTGCAGCTGGGCATAGAAAATATTCAGGGCTCCTGCAATAGTCTGTCCGTCAACAACCTGAACGCCACCAGCTTCCGTAAAACGAATCATTGCTACAAGAATATGGTGCAGTCCAAATGGCAGCAATAAACGTTCACCAGCTCCGAATATAAATGGTCCAAATGCACCGGATTTCTGAATAAGCTGTCCAATGCCAGTGATAGCAATTGCGAAAATCGGCCAAATGATTGGAATTAAAATGCCGACAACAGCTAATGAAAGGGAAGTGATAATCGGCACAAATCTTGCTCCGCCAAAAAAGGCGAATGCATCTGGAAGCTGAATATTATAAAAGCGGCTGTGCAGCAAATGGACGATCACGCCGACGATAATACCGCCGAGCACCCCCATTTCAATCGTTTGTATTCCCATTACCATGCCTTGACCTGCTTCGCGCAATGCTTCAGCTGCAGCAAGGCTTTTTGTTTCTGATAAATAAAAGTTAATGGATAAATGCATAATGACATATCCTACAAATCCAGAAAAGGCCGCGACTCCTTTTTCGTAACGCGCAAGTCCCAGCGGAATCGCAATGGCAAACAAAACAGGCAGATACGTAAAAGCAAAGCCTCCAATTGTAGACATGAACCGGAATATCGTTTGCAGGAAGCGGTTATCTAGAAAAGGCAGAGCTTCAATTGTCGATGGACTCGTAAAGGAGCTGCCGATTCCTAACATAAGTCCCATAAATGCAAGCAGAGCTACTGGAAGCATAAATGTCTTTCCGAGTCCTTGGAAAAATTCCCAAAAATGTGATTTAGCATTTTTCATCATCACTTACTCCTTCCAAATACATATATTTGTGTTAAGAGTAACTGCCTTAGAAAAGAAGAACAATCAGTTTCGAATAATTTGTAAGGGTATACATTTTTTGTATAGCTATTTTTACATTAATAAAAGGCTTCTAGGACTGTGCCTTCGAAGCCTGCTAACTTTTTTTCCTTGACTCTATGGCTGTAAGGATAATGAAATCTAACAAAATACTTAAAGGAAATCTTGAGCTCATATCAAGGTCACCGAGATAACAGTTTTGTATTTGCGCATGAAATGTTATGTTGACTAAATCCTTCAGCCGGCTGCTTTTTCTGCCGACGATAGCAATGGTTTTTACGTTTCGTTCCTTTAAAATTGCAGCGAACTCTAGTATATGAGCTGTTTCTCCGCTATAGGAAACTAGTATGGCCAAATCCTTACTGGAAAGCCTCTTCGCAACACATCTTAGCTCATCCCAATCTTCTCTAGCATTACAAATAGTTCCTGAAAATGTCAGCTTTCTAGCAGCGTCTATACAAGTAGGCAGAGATGCTCCTACGCCAAAGAATTCAATGAAGTTACTTTCGTGTATAAAGTTGGCTGCCTTTTGTATTTGGGCTTCATTAATATGCTCTAGTGTCCATTCAATTTCCTGCTGAACCCGTTCCATATGGGAGGATAGAAAGCTTAACGAGGGCTTGGCAGCTTCATATAATTCTTGTTCGGAATCTTTATTTAACGTATATTTTAAATCCTGAAAACCGCTGAATCCAATGCGTTTGCATGTTCTGCTAATGGTTGCTGTTGAAATAAATAGGTTTTTCGCCAGTGCATTTAAGCTGGAATTAGCAATTTGCTCTGGGTTTGCAATGATATAGTCTAGTACTTGTTTTTCTAACTGGCTAAGCTCGCCTTTGTATTGGGCGAGACGTTTTAAGAGGATTTTCAAACTGTTCAGCTCCAGCACTTTATTAGGAGGTAAAACCACCCTGAAGTATACGCTTTCCCTTTTATTATAAGGCCAATTACGGAAAAAAAGTACTTAAGCTTATGGAAGGAAATAGGCCGGAACCTAGTAGGGTCCCGGCTTTTATAGATAATACAGATTATCTCGCTGCTGCTGGCTGCACTTCATCTGGGATAGGACAGACATAGCCTCTGTCGCCAACAGCCTGCTTAAGCTCATCTGTTGCTTTAAGAAGAAGCTCAGGCTCCTCCAGTACTTTTGCAGCAGTAAGGAATAGAATTTTTGCCACTTGTAAAGTTCCTTTATGTGCAATGCTGGATTTCCCTTGTGCCACTAGCTGCCAAGTATGAAATGGGGTACCAAGAGCACATGTTGTAACATTACATTGTGCTGTTGGTGTTACCCAGCTGACATCTGCTACATCTGTTGAGCCTGACATGAGAGAGACTGTCTCATCATATGCAAGAACATCCTCAAACAGAGGGGTATTTCTATCTGTAAGGCCAATTAAAGGAATATATGCTTCGTTTAGCTCCTCCGTGCTAAAAGTTGTTTGAATATCCTTGGCGAATTGCTTTTCCTCTCCTGTAAACTTTGTTGGGCCTACCTCGAGCATCGCCTCTTGCATAGCTAAATTGAGCGTATTGCTCGGAATATAGTTAGAGCAAGCTTTATCTATAACAATCTCCAGCTCTGTCCCTGTCATTAAAGCGGCACCTCTTGCTACATCCTTTACTCTTTCGAATAATTCCATGACGGTATCTGTTTGTGGAGCACGTATTAAATAAAGCACTTCTGCAAAGCCTTGTACGACATTCGGAGAAAGTCCCCCTGAATTGGTGATGGCATAATGGATTCGCGCCTGATCAATAATATGCTCTCTTAAATAATTGGAGCCGATATTCATCAGTTCAACTGCGTCAAGGGCGCTTCTGCCTAAGTGAGGGGAACCGGCAGCATGTGAGCTTTTTCCTTTAAAACGGAAATATACTTGGATATTAGCAAGCGAGCTCGTGTTCATTACAGAGGTAATACCGCTTGGATGCCATGTTAATGCACAATCTACATCGTCAAAGGCTCCTGCTCGAACCATAAATGTTTTTCCAGATCCACCTTCTTCTCCCGGGCAACCATAAAAACGGATGGTGCATGGGATATTATTTTCTACAACAAAATTTTTAAGTCCCACGGCAGCAGCGAGGGCTCCTGTACCAAGAAGATTATGCCCGCATCCATGTCCATTTCCGTTTTGAACGAGAGGGTTCTGAATGGTTTTTCCTGCTTCCTGACTTAAACCGGATAAGGCATCAAATTCGCCGAGGAAAGCGATAATTGGTTTCCCAGAACCGTATTCTGCAATAAAGGCAGTCTCCATTCCACCGATATTTTCAGTAATTGAAAAGCCTTCTTCTTGTATAGCTGTTCTTAAGTAAGCGGCAGATGCGTATTCCTCAAATCTTGTTTCTGGATGATCCCAAATATAATCACTTATTGTGCTCCATTTTGCTTTTGTTTCCTCTAAGTAATCGGTAATCCAATACAAGTTACTCATGCAAACTTCCTCCTTTTAATAAAAAATTAAAAAAATTTTGACATTTGCTTGCAGTTATAGCTTTCATCCATTAAAATAACGTTAGATTTCCTAACATATGTAAGAGAGATTTATGGCGTGTTTTATCTATATACATATATATGGATAAAACAAAAATCCATTACAAGCATAACCCGTATTTTTCAAGCTGCCTGCAATGGATGAATTATTTATGTGAAATTAGCTGTTTTGAATAATACGAAGAATATCATGGGCGTTGTCTCCTGCAACTGCTGCGAAGTTCTCCCATATCTCATCACGAAGAAGGTCGATCTCGACAATTTTTTTTGCTAATTCGATTGCTTCTTTGTTGATCATTGCATATAGCTCCTTTCGGTGTAAAATTATCCATTCTCCTCAGATTAAACAAAAGAAAAAATATTTATCGACTATATACAAGTATTTTAAAAGATTTTTTCTAAAAAATCGTCTGTATTGTCAGGTATTCTTACCCATTTTTTGAATTTTGCGTTAGATTATATGACAAGAATCAATTCTGTTTTGTGTAATCGTATTATAATTGCATTAATGGTAGAAATCATTACTTCATGAGGTGAGATGATAATATGGATCATGAGCCATCCTACAAAAAAAGGAAAGTAATCACGATTGGTGTTGTTAGTGAACTAACTGGTTTGACAGAAAGGCAAATTCGTTATTATGAACAAAGAAAGCTTATTTTTCCTGAAAGGCCTGAAAGAGGAAATCGTAAATATTCCTTTTCAGATGTGGAACGGTTAATTGAGATTGCCAACAAGCGGGAAGAAGGAGTAAGGACCCACGAAATTCGCCAGGAAATAATTAAGAAAAACCGTGAAGAGGAAGAGCGCAAAATAAAAAAACAAATGTTACGCGGTCAAATCAACGCCAGGTTTGGTATCCAAAAAGATTGAGCAAGCTTAATAACTTCCTATAATAAGCCTAGGGTAAGCGAAAGTCCTTTTTAATTAAAGGGCTTTTTATATGTTTACAAACAGGAAATCTTAAGCGATATCTAGATTCTTCTATTGATTATAGGTGTTCTTCTCATATAAACTTGTAGATGGTAAAAGATAACTTCAAAGAATGTTCAATTAATGGAGAGTTGGCATGGACTATATATCCAAGGAAAAAACGTATGAAATTATAGAGGTTTGTTTGCTTGCTGGACGGATTATGCTAAAAAACGGTGCGGAAACATACAGAGTGGAAGACACGATGATGCGCATTGCAAAAGCATATGGAGTGGAGGATTCGGACAGCTTTGTTACACCTACTGGTATCATCTTTTCTTTAGAGGGCCAGGAACCGACAAAAACAAAGCTGATTCGGATTATTGAACGGACAACTAACCTTGAAAAGGTAATGAAGGTTAACGATATTTCTAGAAAAATCAGTGTCGGGAATATCCCTTTACAAGAGGCATATCATCTTTTAAAAGATATAGATAAGGAAAGCAAAACGTATTCAGATTTGGCACAAGTTATTGCTGCTGCCATTGCAAGCGGGTGCTTTCTCATCATGTTTCAAGGAATATGGCAGGATTTTTTTGCGGCTGTTATTGCAGGTGGTGCAGGCTTCTTATGCTCTGTGTATTTTCACCGCGTTGTCCAAATTAAGTTCTTTGCGGAGTTTTTAGCAGCTGTGCTCATCGGTCTTATTGCCTTTGGCTCCGTTCATATCGGTTTTGGCGCACAAACAGATAAAATTATTATTGGCTCAGTCATGCCGCTAGTGCCAGGGTTGCTGATTACAAATGCTGTCAGGGACTTAATGGCAGGCCACTTAGTTTCTGGCATCTCAAAAGGGGCAGAGGCATTTTTAACAGCTTTTGCAATTGGGTCAGGCATTGCGGTAGTATTCGTAATATTTTAAGGAGAATAGATATGTGGGAATTAATAGAACAAGCAATTACAAGCTTCATTGCATCCTTTGCCTTCGCAATGATTTTCCACACACCGCCAAAACTGCTAATGAAATGCGGATTTATCGGAATGCTAGGGTGGATAGCCTATTGGGGCTCTGTCTCTTTGCACATCGATGAGGTTCCAGCAACAATCATTGGTGCTTTTTTAGTGGCAGTACTCAGTCAAGTGTTCGCAAGGCGGTATAAGACACCTGTTATCATTTTTTCGGTCGCAGGAATTATTCCTCTTGTACCGGGCGGGATGGCGTATGATGCAATGAGAAAATTTGTGGAAAACGACTATTACTACGCTGTCAGCCTTGCTGCCAAAGCCTTTTTAATATCGGGATCCATTGCAATTGGATTAATGTTCTCTGAAGTAATCAATCAGTTAATGTATAAACGAAAAACGAGAAAAAGCAATGGAAGCATCTAAGAAGTGCTTCCATTGCTTTTTTTGTTATGTAACAGGTTGTTCCTATAAAGTAACAAGTTCCATTCGGTGTGACTAAGTACTAAATAAGGAAGATGTATTTACTATGTATTGCAAGCGTTGTAACGTATAGATGTAAAGCAAAAGGGAGCGGTGTTATTTCCCTTCATCCCTGTCAATTAAGGAGGATTGCATATAGTCAAAGGTTTCTTTTCCTAACCGTTCAATCAGAAACATGACTGGTATTTGAGTCGTTAAATTGACATTTCCTAAATATTCCGTCGTTATATAATAGGCGAGGTTATAATCAGACATTTTGGCCAGCGAGCTGTCAGAGTGATTCGTCAAGCTAACGATGATGCTTCCGTCCTGCTTAAGGCGGTCAAGCTTTTCCATTGTTGACTTAGATTCGCCTGACACAGACAGCACGATCGTGACACTGTCGGTTATATAGTGGCTATAAATTGGGAAATATGGGTCTTTAATATGAAGAGAAAATTTCTTAAGCCCAGAGAAGAACCTTGCGCCATATTCAGCAATTACACCTGAAGTGCCTGCACCGATAAAAATAACGATTTTCGCTTTTGCCACTACTTCGGCAATTTCGCGAATTTTAGTTTCATAGTTTGCTGATAATGTTCTTTCTACAAAGTCGGAGACCGTCGTATATGTATTGTTTAAACGGTAGGTTTCTTCTTCTGCAAGATAATTTTTCAGATGAACCTTGAATTCGGTGAAGCCATCGAAGCCTAGTTTTTTGCAGAAACGAAGTATGGTTGTTGTGGAGACATGAGTTTCATTTGCGAGTTCCCGTATTCTCATATAGGTTACTTCACGGGAATTCTTCATGATGTAATTGTAAAGCTCGTATTCAAGATCAGAAAAGGTTTGAATCTGCTCATTTGTAAACATATTAACACATCCATTAAAAAGATTTACTCCAACTTAGATAATCCTATTATAACAAATTTAGAAATTGAAAAGGGTTGCACACCCAAAAATAAGAAAAAGGGGCGTTCGTAGATGAGCAATGGAATTAAGATTGTAACGATTGGCGGAGGATCTAGCTACACACCAGAACTTGTGGAAGGATTTATTAAAAGATATGACTCTCTGCCTATACGTGAGCTTTGGCTTGTAGATATTCCAGAAGGACAAGAGAAGCTGGAGATTGTCGGTAACTTAGCGAAGCGTATGGTGAAAAAAGCAGGCTTACCAATTGAAGTTCATTTAACACTTGACCGCAGAGAGGCGTTAAAGGATGCAGACTTCGTAACAACTCAATTCCGAGTTGGTTTGTTGGCTGCAAGAGCGAAGGATGAAAGAATTCCTTTGAAATATAATGTAATCGGACAAGAGACAAATGGGCCTGGCGGTCTTTTCAAAGGCTTGCGCACAATCCCTGTTATTCTTGATATTGTTAAAGACATGGAAGAGCTATGTCCAAATGCTTGGCTCATCAACTTTACAAACCCTGCAGGAATGGTGACAGAAGCGGTGCTTCGCCACAGCAACTGGAGAAAAATTGTTGGTTTGTGCAATGTTCCAATTTCAATCCAAATGAGTGTAGCTAAGCTGTTGGAAGTTGAACCTGAGCGTGTACATGTTGATTTTGCAGGGCTGAACCACATGGTATATGGACTACATGTATATCTTGACGGTAAAGATGTTACAAAAGAAGTGCTTGATGAAATGACATCAGGCAAGCATGCAAGTGCGACTATGCGTAATATTGCTGCAATTGACTGGGATCCAGACTTCATTAAGGCACTTGGGGCTATTCCATGCGGATACCACCGTTACTACTACAAGCAGGCACAAATGCTTGAGCATGAGCACGAGGAAGCTGCAGAACAAGGTACACGTGCAGAGGTTGTGCAAAAGCTGGAGAAAGAGCTGTTTGAACTTTACAAGGATGAAAATCTTGATATTAAACCGCCACAGCTTGAAAAGCGCGGTGGAGCATACTACAGTGATGCAGCCTGCAGTCTAATTGACTCTATGTACAATGACAAACGTGACATCCAGCCTGTTAACACAATCAATAACGGAGCAATTGCCAGCATTCCAGATGAATCAGCAGTTGAAATCAGCAGTGTCATCACAAAAGACGGCCCTAAACCGATTTCTATCGGCGATCTTCCTGTACCTGTCAGAGGATTAGTACAACAAATCAAGTCCTTTGAAAGAGTAGCGGCAGAAGCAGCTGTAACAGGCGATTATGATAAAGCATTGCTTGCTTTAACAATTAACCCGCTATTGCCTTCTGATAAAGTAGCGAAAGAAATTCTGAATGAAATGCTTGAAGCACATAAAGAGCATTTACCGCAGTTCTTTAAAGAAAATAAAGTACTATCTTAATAAATTGCTAGCCAAAAAAGAGGAGTGTCCTAGAAGACACTCCTCTTTTTTATAGAGAAAAACAAAAAGGAACTATTTTACTATAAGCTTGTACTGAGAAAAGAGAAGGTATGTCCTATTGACTATATTACGTATAGGAAAATAAATGCATTTATGGGTGTTTGTTGCCTTTATCCTTTATTTGGATATTGAATTATGGTAATTATTATATAGATGTTTGTTTTTTATTAGCTACATAGTAATAAAGAATGATAGCTAAAATTATTTTTAAAGGAGAGAGGAAAAATGGCAGGAATCATTCGAGTAACTCCTGAAGAGCTTATTAGCATGTCAAATCGTTACGCAAGCGAGGGAAGTCAAGTTGGTGAACAAGTCACTCGTTTGGATCAAATGATCCAAGAATTAGAAAGCATGTGGGAAGGTCAATCAAGCCAAGCGTTCAGTGAGCAATATCAATCACTTCGCCCTTCATTCCTTAAAATGCAGCAATTGCTAGAGGATATTTCCTCACAATTGAATAGCACAGCAAAAGCATTAGAAGATGCTGATGCACAAATTGCCAATCAAATTCGCGGCTAAGTGACTGAACTTAATATCGTTAGAGCTTAGAGCTTCTTCATGAGGTATTTATGATGGGTAACGAAATAATTGCGGATGTAGCTTTGTAAAAAGCCGTGGTATATTAATAAACAAACTAAACCCTTGGAGGAGCGCTTTTATTCAAAGCGCTCCTTTATATTTTGAGGTGGAAAAATATGTATATAGAAGTAACGGTCGATTTACATAAGTACGATAAGGAAACAATCGACTTGCGCTTATCAGACTTCTACACAATAAAAAAATTGATTGACATTTCATGGCAGGTTTCACATATAGACAGTGTTCCAAGATCAGGATATTGGGTGCGTGTAAAGAATAAACAAAAGGTATTCCCGGGAAATAGGCGATTGGCAGATGCGGGAATAACGTCTGGAGATATTATTGAAATTTTATGAGGATGGTATAGAAAATGCCGCAAAATGAACGTACATACTTAGAAAAAAAATTAGATGCGTTGATAAAAAAAGTTCAAAATCGTATTTCATTCGTTTTTCAAATCGAAAAGATAAAGATGGATGAAGAAGGTGAAGTCTTTATATTAAAGGATTTGGATAAACAGCTCCATAAAGAAATAAATGTATTAGAGGATGCTCTTTCGATAAGCATCGATATTCCAAGTACCTATCAATATGGTACATCTGTTCAAAAACTGCCGAAAAAAGACAGGCTAAAAGTAATATATCAATTGATTCATAAAGTAAAAGATCACCGCGTATCAAGGCTGCATCTTTTTATTAGCCCAGAAAACATTGTCGTGGACCAAGGGATGACACCATATTTCCTTCATTATGGAGTTAAAGAGAGCCTGCCTCCATATGAAAAAAAGGAAGAGCAGCTTTGGCATGAGCTTAAAGCGCTTGCTGCCTCGTGGGTAGATATCTCCCATTCGTTTGAGGAATATCTTCAATATGAAAAGACATTGGAATTGAGTGAAGACAGCAAAAAGGTGTTGGATGCTCCGTCATTCGCCTCCCTGTTACAGATTATAGAGGAATTTATTAGGAAGGATAAGGAATCTTCCTCTCACTATATGGAAGTGACAAAAAAGAAATGGAAATGGTTCCGAAACAGCTTGATTGCTGTGAGTATTCTGCTTGTGCCAGCCATTATTTATTCTTTTTATTCTATCTTTTTTCTGCAGCCAAAGCAGGCCAGAATCATTACGGCACAAGAACAATACCTTTCTAGTTCCTACAGTGATGTAATCAGTACGCTCCAGCCATATGAAATTGACCAATTGCCAAAGGTTGCAAAGTTTGAACTGGCTATGTCTTACATCTCCAATGAAAACCTGACAGATGAGCAAAAGACATTTGTCCGTAATACAGTTACACTGCAATCTGATTCTAAGTATTTGGATTATTGGATACAAATTGGAAGAGGACAAGGAGAGGAGGCGCTTAAGACGGCTAGATTCCTCGAGGAGACAGATCTCATTGTTTTTGCCCTTATAAATTATCGGGAAAATATTTCTGCTGATGAATCAATGGACAGTGAAGAACGCCAGCAAAAGATGGATGAAATCGACCGAGAGATTAAAGAATATCAGCAAGAGGAAGATAGCGAATCATAATCGTTTATTTACTGGCAGCGATTAAAAAGGGGATTACAAGATGTACACATTATTTGTATTTCACGATGATACATACGAAAAAGCCTATTTAGATAAGAATGAGTCAATCACAATAGGCACAGCAATGGAAATGGGTATCACAATGTCTATAGCAGGCTGGGAAGGCCAATTGACAGTAGCTGTTGATAAAAACGGAGTTGCGACATATCAATATGAACAGAAATGGGTCGAACTTCAAGAAAAGGAAAAGCAGAACGTTAAGGCAGGGTCTGCAATTATTGAGCTGATTTTAATAAGAGATATTCCTAACACAACGTTTTATATAGGGAAAAGAAAAGAAATCTATTTTGCAGCACAACAAGCAGAGCGTGAGAATGATGCAGAATTTTGGTTGCTAGAGGACCAAGATGAGCTGTCAGCAGGCTTTTTAATGGATGCTTCTGACGGATGCACAGTAAAGAAAGGAGAGTCCCGAGTATTTCTTAATGGCCATTTATTGGATTCAGACAGTGAATTGGCGCTTGGAGATATTCTCCTCTGGAATGGGATGGAAATTACACTTTTAGATGAAGATCTTCTATCCATTGCCACTGTAAAAGAATATGGAACAACACTGGAAGAAATTAAGCCTCATCAATCAGAAATGAAAAAACGCTATCCACTGTACAGACGAACACCAAGAATGGTGTATGAACTTCCAAAGGAAAAGGTTCAACTAACCTTTCCGGGACAGGAGGCACAGCATACAAAAAGGCCTTTATGGTTAATAATCCTTCCGCCCTTAATGATGCTTATCGTTATGGGAATTGTTGCGATTTTTATACCAAGAGGAATATTTATTGTCGTTTCTCTTGTTATGTTTGCGACAACCTTATTCACTTCAATCTTTCAGTATTTTAAGGATAAAGCAAACCGCAAAGAATGGGAGCTCAGAAGGCGTCGCATTTATACAAACTATTTAAATGAGAAGCGAGAAGAGCTTCACCTGCTTGCAGAAAAGCAACGTGAAGTACTTGAGTATCATTTTCCAGAGTTTGAGCGGATGAAATATATGGTCGCCGAAGTTTCGGACAGGATTTGGGAACGGGCATTAACAAGCCAGGATTTTTTACAATTCCGTATTGGTACAGGAAAGGTGCCAGCAAGCTACAAAATCGACGTGAGCTCACAAGATATGTCTAACAGAGAAATGGATGAACTAATGGAGGCGTCAAAGCAGCTTGAGAAGACCTATCAGGAGCTTGAGCCTCTGCCTATCACTGTCGATCTTTCAAAAGGTGCGATTGGTTTAATAGGGAAAGAAGCCGTCTTAAAAAGAGAGCTTCACCAGCTAGTCGGTCAACTTGCATTCTTCCACAGCTATCATGACGTCCGCTTTATCTTTATCTTTGATGAGAAGGAATACAGCACATGGGAGTGGATGAAACGGCTGCCCCATTTTCAGCTTCCAAATTCACATGCAAAGGGCATGATTTATAATGAAAGCACGAGAGATCAGCTTCTTAGCTCGATTTATGAAATGATTCGGGAGAGAGATTTGGAGGAGGATAAGGAAAAGCTATTGTTCTCACCGCATTATATTTTCATCATTGCCAACCAGCAGCTCATTTCTGAGCATGTCATCCTAGAATACCTGGAGGGTGAGCACAGGCATCTCGGTATATCCGTCATTTTTGCATCAGAAGCGAAGGAAAGCTTTTCCGATAATATTCATACACTTGTCCGATATATAAATGCCTCTCAAGGGGATATTTTAATGCAGGATAGAAAGGCTGTTGAAATTCCTTTCAAGCTTGATGTCCATAAGTATGAGAACAATGAATATTTCGCCAGAATGCTAAGGACTCTGAATCATCAGATTGGAGTTACCAACTCGATTCCCGAGAGCGTCTCTTTTATGGAAATGCTCCAACAAAAGGATGTTAAGGATATACCTATCCAAGAAAATTGGGAGAACAATCAGTCAGCTAAATCTCTTGCCGTTCCGATTGGCCTGAAAGGGAAAACAGATGTAGTTCGGTTAAATTTACATGAAAAAGCCCACGGACCTCACGGGTTATTGGCAGGGACAACAGGGTCAGGGAAAAGTGAATTTTTGCAGACCTATATATTATCCCTAGCTGTCCACTTTCATCCGCATGAGGTTGCCTTCCTGCTCATTGACTATAAAGGCGGAGGCATGGCCCAGCCGTTCAAAAATATGCCCCATCTGCTTGGGACTATTACGAATATTGAAGGAAGTAAAAACTTCAGCCAGCGTGCATTGGCTTCCATCAAAAGTGAGCTTAAGCGGCGCCAGCGTCTTTTTGACAAATACGAGGTGAATCATATTAATGATTACACCCGCCTTTATAAACAGAATAAGAGTACAGAACCATTACCACATCTGTTCCTGATTTCAGATGAATTTGCTGAATTAAAAAGTGAACAGCCTGACTTCATTCAAGAGTTAGTCAGTGCTGCGAGAATCGGGCGAAGCCTTGGTGTTCATCTAATCTTGGCAACGCAAAAGCCTGGCGGCATAATTGATGCTCAAATCTGGAGTAATGCCCGTTTCCGTATTGCGCTGAAGGTTCAGAATGCAGAGGACAGCAGAGAGATTCTCAAAAATGCAGATGCTTCCGGCTTAACGGTTACTGGAAGAGGGTATTTGCAGGTTGGCAATAATGAGGTGTACGAACTATTTCAATCTGCTTGGAGCGGGGCAGCCTATAAAGATGAAGCATCTCTTAATGAGGATGAAGTTGCTCTTGTTACTGATCTTGGACTTGTGCCTTTATCAGAGCTTTCCTTACAAGAAACAACGGGGAAAGAGTCCATTACAGAGATGGAAGCAATTGTGGAGGAAATTGAAGCGGTCCAGCATAAGCTAGGACTTCAAAAAATTGCAAGTCCTTGGCTTCCGCCATTATCTCCGCGTATATATAAGCCAGATATAGCAATTGAAAGAGAAGATAAAAAGGTCTTGCTCGCAATGGTCGATGAGCCAGAAAAACAAAGCCAGTCTCCGTATACGTATGAATGGGTGGAGGATGGCAATATTGGAGTCTTTGGCTCATCAGGTTATGGTAAAACCCAAACAATGATTACATTGCTAATGGGGATTGCTGCAGAGGCAAGCCCAGAGCAAGCACATTTCTATTTACTTGATTTCGGGAATGGAGGCTTAATGCCATTAAGGCAGCTTCCGCATACAGCAGACTATTTCCTTATGGATGAACAGCGTAAGACAAATAAATTTGTCGCTATCATTAAGAGTGAAATGGCAAAACGAAAGAGACTGTTCCAGCAAATGGAGGTAAGCTCGATCAAGATGTATAACACTCTTGCTGAGGATATCTTGCCATTATGGTTTATTGTCATTGATAACTATGATGTCGTAAAAGATGAAATGCATGATTTTGAAGCACAGATGAACCAGTTTGCAAGGGATGGTCAATCACTCGGCATTTATATGATTTTTAGTGCAACGAGAGTTAATTCCATTAGACAAACGCTCATGAACAATCTCAGAACGAAAATTGTCCATTACTTAATGGATAACACGGAGGCATACTCGATTCTTGGCAGGGTACCATTTGAGCCAGAGCCTATCCCAGGGAGAGCCATCATCAAAAAAGATGCTGCCTTTTTCTCGCAAATATTGCTGCCGAATATTGGACTCGATGAGTACGAACAATTGCGGCTGCTGAAAGAAGAAATTGATGCACTGAAACAGAAGTATAACGAGTTTGAAAAGCCGAAAGCTGTACCAATGCTGCCTTCTGAATTGAATAATAAGCAATTCTATCTGTATGTGAAGGAGCAAAGGCAAGGCTTGATTCCGATTGGCTTGGAAGAGGAGAGTGTTGAGCCTGTCAGCATCAACTTTGCCAAAATGAACCACTGTTTAATTCTCGGCCAGGCTCAAAAGGGAAAAACAAACGCTATGCAGCATATCTTAAGCGAGGCTGCACGCCAGCAAACGGAAAAGTTAGCAATCTTTGATTCTATTGATAGAAGTCTTTCTCATGTTGTTGATAGGGACACAGTCAGCTTTATTGATAATAAGGATAGTATTTCTGCTTGGCTGGAAAATGTGGAGAGCGTGTTAAAACAGAGAGAATTAGACTACGAGGAGGCTGTACGCAGCGGCAGAATGCCAGAAGTTCAGCCGTTCATCTATATGTTTATTGATGGATACAGCAGGTTCTTGCAGCAAGTTGATAACCGCATCCAAGAAAACATCGTCCGCCTTATGAAAAATTACAGTCATCTTGGCTTCCATATTGTTGTTTCTGGAACAAATAATGAGCTGACAAAAGGCTATGATCCGCTGACGCTGGAGCTGAAGCAGGTTCGTCAGGCACTTGTTCTTATGAAGAAGTCAGAGCAGACACTGTTCACACTTGCATATGAAAGACAGGAACAGGAAGTTCAGCCAGGGTTTGGTTACTATGTGGAAAATGGCAAAGAAAAGAGAATCCAAATTCCGTTGATGTTAGTGGAAAGGAAGGTGAGCCTATAGTGAAGGGCTTTCCTATATGGAAGATAATTATTGCGCTAGTCCTTATAATCGGCGCTCCATTGCTGTTCTTTAAGGCAATTGGAGAAAATCCGTTAAAGGAGAAGGAAAATGCAACAAAATCAATTGCAATCGTAAATGAAGATGTTGGCTTAGAAGGGGAAGAAGAGGAAATTCATTTAGGTGAAAGTGCTGCAAGCATTCTAGCGAAGGATTCTTCTTATAATTGGAGTGTTGTCGGCAGAAGTGCCGGAGAAAGCGGGCTGCGCAGCAATAAATATGATGCGGTCATTTATATTCCATCTGACTTTTCCAAAAAAGTGATGGATTATGAGAGTGCTAATCCAAGCAAGGTCACTTTCGACTATAAATTACAAACGCAATTAAATGCTGTTAATACAGAGAAGGTGAAGCTGGAGGTAGAAAAAGCAACAAAGCGGACAAATCAGCGGCTTTCCTCTCTATATTGGAGTTATGTTGCAACAGACATGAATTCAGTGAAAAAGGAATTCGACCAGATTTTGCAAAAGGAGGTCGATTTCCAAGGGACAATGCTTGCCTTCTATAAGCCGAGCTCAAAGGATTTGGCAGATCAAATCAAAGAACAGCAAGCGATGCTCGAAAATATTAAGAGCTCCTTTGGCCAAGTTGCTGACCAAGGAACAGATCAGGAGGCTTCGGCTGACTCCTTTTCAGAAGACTTAACTGGTTTTGTTGAAAATGTGCAAGCATATGAACAGTATCAGCAGGAGCAGCAAAAGCTACTTGCAAGCATTCAAGAGGATGCCGTAGCAAATATAAGCACAGCAACGGAGAATCAGAAATCACCATATCTGCAGACACAAAGCTTGTTAAATGAAAATGAACAAACAGTATTACAGCAAATGACAGATTTAAACAGCCAACTGCAGACAAATGAAAGTCTGCTTCTGCAAACAAAGCAGGAGCGGGTGGATACTGCCGAAAATCAGCTGCTGTCTTACAACCAGTATCAAAGCAATCTCTTAGACTACTATCAGCAACTAGTTGATACGAAGTCCCTTAACTCCTTGCAAGGTAAGCTTATAGCTGCTAAGCAAGGCTTGTCAGAAGGAGATGAAGTACTGCTGCCAGAAGATCCACCAGAGAATCCGGAAGTGCCTTCTGAAATGTCTGAGGAAGAGGGCGTGGATAATCCAGGAACAGGAGAGGAAGGTTCAGATAGTGAGGAGCCGGTTGGTGGTGACGGCAACGGAGTGATTGCGGCTGTAAGCGAACAAGCAGGAGCTAGCGAATCCCAGCAATCTGGCGAGGGTCAGGAACAGCAGTCTGGAAACTCTAATGCAGAAGCTAATGAGCACAAGGAATTAGAGGGAATACAAGCTGCTTTACAAGACCTTGAAGGCAAGCTGACAGGCATGGCAGGAAGCACTACTAGTGAAGAAATAGCCCAAGCTGTTGAACAGCTGAAGGCTATTAATGAACGTGTATTTAAAGTGAACGAAAGCTTGAAAGCAAGTGGAGATAACCAGCAAGGTTATGTTAAAGGACTGCTTGCTCAAATTGAAGATTTAACGAGTCAGCTAGACAATAACACAACAAGCCTGTCAGAGTTTGAAACGAAAAATGAAGACTTGAATAAACAGCTTGATGAGCTGACGAAACAAAAAGAAAGATTAATAGATTATGCAGAGGATTTAACAGAAGTCAATAATGAGCTAAGGGAGCAGCTGTCCCAATATGCTAATAACATGACAGCAATATTGGATGTAATAGAAGAAAAGGAACAGTCTATTTTAGCCTCCAACGCCCTTTCAGCAGACCGAAAGCAGGAGCTGGAGAATTGGTTTGATAAGGATATTGCAACAGGTAAGGTAGTAGATCTTCTTTACTATTATGCATACCTAAATGAGTATGAAGGTACATTATCGAGCATGCTTGGCCAAAATCCAGCAAAAGAGGAAGTTATGGCAAATGACAAGTTTCTTCAGCAAATCCAAGCGATTTTCCAAGTGAGTGATGAGGAAAACAACTATTGGAATCAAATCGAAGAGGAAACGCCGACAATGCGCGACGGATTATCGGCTTTAAATGACAGATTCACAGTGTTTATGGCAGATTACAAAAAATCAGTTGAGGATAACCAAGGCAAGCTCTTAGAAAGCTTTACTTCAATGGAAGCTGATGCGAATCAATTGCTCGAGCAAATCCACCAGCCAACGCAAAATGAAGCTGGTAACTTAAGTGCAGAGGCAAGAGGCGCTAGTGTCGCCACGAGTTATAAGCTTATTCAAGAGCAAATGAATTCCTTCCATAATGGCCTGCAGGATGCAAGTGAGAGCCAAAAGACAATTATTGAATACACAAATGGCCTACATCAAGAAGTATCTGCTGTCCAAACAGATGCAGATGTGTTGAACAATAAATGGTCAACAAATGTTAAATCTACAGAGCTAATAAGAGATGATGTCTTTTCGGTGCTTGGCAATGCCTTTGTTGATGACCAATCCAATGGCGTTGTTTATGACTTCCTTTCGAGTCCGCTGCAGCTTACTGCAGGAACTTCTGAGAAGGTTGAAACAAATACGGTTCCGCCAGTGGTTGTGTTGTTTATCGTTTTATTAAGCAGCTTGTTGATCGGCTATACAACCTATTATTTCAGCAGCCTGCCATATTGGGTGCGCGCAGCATTGTTCTTCATTGTGAATACGCTCGTCGGCTTTATCATCAGCCTATACGGCTTGAAAATATATCAGCTGGCAGAGCAGGCAACAATGGAATGGACTGTGTTTACTATTTTGCTTCTAATGGTCAGCTCAGGCCTAATTACAGCTGCGTTTTCACTGCATCGCCTTGTCGGCCTATTTGTGACCGCAGGTGTAATTGCCCTGTACGTTACACCATTGCTGGCATTGAGCACACCTAACTTTAAATTTGCGGATCCGATGAGCAACGTTTATATTTCCATTCAGTACAGCACGGAATCCTTATTTGCCCCTGCTGCTATCGTTTTAGTGTTTACGTTGCTTCTTCTTGTAATTCTGCAAGTGCTGATTGAGCGCTATAAAGGCTCTAGCAGCATGGAGCATGAGGTGGGAGCAAATGAGACGATGTAAATGGATTATTTGCTTGGTGGTTTGTTTTATGGGGATAAATGTTTATTTTTCTTATGGAAATATGAAAAAGGCATATGCAGAAACAAAATCCAATATTGATGAATTGGCACCAAATGAATATGAAGGAAAATCAACAGACAAGAATACTGATTTGCTCGATGAAGATGGTTCTTCAACGAGCAAGTCTGAAATTCCTGAAGAACAGAAGCAGCTGACATTCGAAGGTGAAAAGACCTTTTCTGCTGATGATGTTAAAAATAAACTTTTCCAAAAGGCGGCAACAAATAAAATTGAACAGAATGCAGAACAGCTTGGCTTATTTACAGGGGACGATGAGACTGTGAAAATGGGGAAAACAGAAGACATACAGTCTGATGCACATTCCTCATTATCCTTATTTCTAGGCATTCTTATTGCTGTCTGTATTGTTCTGCTAGGCATCGTTTTAACTGTTTTCTATCGGACAGCCAAACAAGGGGAAAGGATGCGTGATAATTAATGAGTCTTTCAAGTATGCTCGCAAGCCTAAAAGGTGATGTAAACGGCAAAATAGACGATATTGAGCGTAAAATTCAAAGATTAAAATCAGCCAAACAGAAAGTGGAAAACGAGCAGGATACAATGCTAGAGGAAATTAGGCAGCTAAAAAAGCCTGATTTAAACAATAATTGGGTTGGTCAACGAGCAGATGAGTTTGACGGGAAGCGAGACGATGTGTATCTGGCAATGAGCTATATCGGAAACTTAGAATATCCACAATATCAAAGCTCAATCCAAAGCAAGATCAACCTCCTGCAAATGGAAAAAACCAGTCTTCATGGCATTGGCGGCCTTGTTGGTGAAGCATCAAAACTATTCGAGCTTGGCGAAGATATGTATGACGATGTCACAAATAAAATATCTGAAATTAAAAGGATGTTGTGATTATGGCTACGATTAAATTAAACCATGCAAATGCAATCAGCAAATTAAGCAATGCAGAACAGGCAGTGCACAGTCTTGCCTTGAGCAGCACACCGGCAAGCAAATTGAAGGACAACAAGCTCGATTTCACAACGGAATGGAAAGAAAGAGAAGAACGAATTGAGAGCTTAATAGAAGAGTATAAAAAGATTGTTTTAAAGAATATAGCAGATACAAAGGACAATATTGATGCATTAAAGGAACAGGATGAAGCGATAACTAGGTAGGGTGATCTGGTGAAGTTTCTAGATGGTGAGGGCTTACGCGATACAATGGAAGCAAGAGCGAAGCATTATTTCTCTCTAAGAGTACACTAAAAAGCGGTCATTACAAGCAATAATATTGCATTCAGTTGCTTTTAAAATTTAATAATAGTAATTTTCAAGCATAATTTCACTAGAAGTTATGCTTTTTTCATTTGGGGTAGTAGTTAATAAGGAAAATATAAACGACCTTGGCAGCCCGGCGGCCATAATAGTTGCTGCTATCTTAGGTCCGTGGCTTTGCGTCTTTTACTTTCGTAAAATTTGCCTTTTGACAAGATATTCATATATTTTAGTTTTCCTTTTCGTAGAAGCTAATCTGTTGTTGTTTTTCGTAGATGGAAATGGCTTCTTCTAATAATTGAATGTCTTTTTCGATTGCCTTTTTTATCAGGAAATCAGGGCATCTGTTATGATCATCTAATAAGCGCGCAAGCTCCCTTTTTACTAACTGCAAACAAGACCACTTCCTTAATTTGGAGTTGCATGAATTCATTATGCATTATTATAACCATCTTGAAAAGTATTCAATCCTATTTTGGTAAAAATAGTAAAAGTAATGTTCGTGGTTTCGTACTGTATAAACAGTATACAATTCAGGAAATCTAATAAAACCGATAAACTTTAATAGAAGGAGTCTGTGATGAAGAAAACATTTGATTGTGTAATTATCGGCGGAGGAATCGCCGGCCTGCAGGCAGCTATACAGCTCGGCAGGTATAAACATAATGTATTGGTTATAGATTCGGGAGTAGGCAGGTCTATTCTTTGCAAAAGCTATCATAACATACTTGGCTATCCAGATGGGATAAGCGGAACAGAACTGCGTCAGAAGGGAAGGCAGCAGGCTAAAAAGCTTGGAGTTGAGTTTCTTTCCGCGACAGCTACAAATGTGGAAAAGCAGGATGATTATTTTGTTATTGATACAGAATCAGGTCAGTATGAAGCGAAGAGACTGCTTCTTGCAACAGGTATTATTGACAATATCCCGCCATTTGCAGAGCTCTATCCCTGTTTAGGAATCAGTGTGTATTTATGTCCTGATTGTGATGGCTATGAGGTTAAAAATAAAAAGACTATTGTTATCGGCAATGGAAAAGTTGGAGCAAATATGGCGTTAACATTAACGTATTGGACGAAGGAGCTTGTCTACGTTAACCACGGTGGAGAAGCAATCGACGAGGAAGTACAGAAGAAGCTTGCTGAACAAAATATCCCTGTTATAGATAAGAAAATCAAGAAAGTGGAAGCGGATGGATCAAGCTTGCAAGGCTTCACTTTAGACGATGGCGAGTTTTTGGAAGGGGAGCATGGCTTTATTGCATTCGGGGGCAATATCGTCAAGTCAGAGCTTGCCAAACAGCTCGGTGTGGAGATATTAGAGAATAACCATATTCCTGTTAATGGCAGAACGAAAATGACAAATGTAGAAAATGTGTGGGCTGCAGGTGATGTTGTTGCCCATTCCGAACAGGTGACAATTGCCATGGGAGACGGTTCACAGGCTGCCATATGGATTCATAAATCGCTGTTAAACTAATGAAGACACCCTCCTGACTCAGGAGGGTGTTTTTTATTAAAGTGTTGCTCTGTAAACGCGATATCCAATAATATTTCCATAAGTATATAAAATGTGAGCATGCTCCGTCAGCTTATTTTCCATCTCTAAATTTCTTGTAACATGGACGTCCATTTCTTCCTCTTCGACTTCAATGTTTGCAAACATATGGGAGTAAACGGTGTGTGACAGCTTGATTTCCACATTCCTAAAGCCAGCAGCAGCTAAGTTGTGCACCCATTCGCCTTCAGAATATACCTTCTCTATTCCATAGACTGATCTCATATTATTTTGTTCTAATGGTGTAAGCTCTCTCTCAGAAGTCATTTCCAAGGCAAGAACGACACCGTTAGGCTTCAGGACACGCTTAAGCTCCTTTAAGGAGTGGCGAATATCTGTGAAAATAAGCACAGATTCTACAAGTATGATGTCAAAGCTTCCGTCAGGGAATGGCAGTTTCTCAATACTGCCTTGCACTAGATTTATAGGCAGATTTTCTTTGTGAAAACGGCTTGCAGCCCTTTTTACCATCGTTGGATGGAGGTCAATGCTTGTGACAGAACAAGGGTAATGCTTTTTAATAAAAGCCGAGGTTTGCCCTGTCCCGCATCCAGCGTCTAACAGGCTTGTGGCTGATGTGATTTTTTCTTGCTGCAGCAAGTATCTAGTTAAGGAAAGCCCGCCAGGATGGGCTCCGTTAACTCCATAATAAGCAAGTGCATCTTGATAAGATGGTTTCATCTTTATTCCTCCAATAGTCAGGAATCGCATTTCGCTCCCTTTGATTAAGGCAGCTTTCCAATACTATATGGCATATCGGCAAATTGGTTCTGATTATCGGGGCCAAATGTCTAACGGGTTAAGTTATAATGGGGAAAAGAGTGAAAAGTCAGACAGGAGCTGAAACGTAATGGCAAAAGGCAAAACGAATGCAATGCGCATTCTCGACGGTCTCCACATCTCCTATACCACCCATTCTTACGAAAATAAGGATGGAAAAATTGACGGCATTTCGGTAGCAGAAAAAATAGGTGTCGATAAAAGACAGGTATTTAAAACGCTTGTTGTACAAGATGGGGAAAAGGAGCCGTATGTATTCATCATCCCAGTCCAAGCTGAGCTTGATTTAAAAAAGGCAGCAAAGGCAGTGCAAGCAAAAAAAGTCGAGATGGCACCTGTAAAGGATATTCAAAAGCTAACAGGCTATATAAGAGGTGGATGCTCACCGATTGGCATGAAGAAAAAATATCAAACAATTCTTGATGACAGTGCAGAGGGGCTGCCATCTATTGTCGTGAGTGGTGGCAAAATAGGCTTACAGATGGAGCTGGAAGTGAGTAATCTTATTCAAGCAACAGACGCAGCAGTAGTGAATGTTCTTTCATAAAAAAAGCACAACTTTTCCTTCTGGGCATAGCATATGTAAAGATAAATGCCCAGAAGGAGTGCAAAAACAATGTATCCAGAATATCCGTATTATGATCATAAGCAAGAAGTAAAGAATACACCAATTGCTTTTCCACCACAGCATCAGAACAGAATGCCAGGCTTTGAGTATGAAATGAATCCACGGCCGATTTCCGAAAACCCTAACTATAAAGGCAGTGGCAAGCTAAAGGGAAAAGTAGCGATTATTACTGGCGGGGACAGCGGTATTGGCAGGGCAGCGGCATATGCCTTCGTTAAGGAAGGTGCAAAGGTCGTTATCGTTTACTTAAATGAACATAGAGATGCCCAAGAAACAGAGCAGAGAATCAATCAGCTTGGTGGAGAGAGCCTGTTCATTGCAGCAGATCTTAGAGTCGAGGAAAACGCTGCAGTTGTCGCACAGCAGGCAATCCAACGCTTTGGGAAAATTGATATATTAGTCAATAATCACGCGGTCCAATTTGTTCAAAAAAGCATTCTTGATATTACAAAGGAACAATTAACTAATACCTTTGAAACAAATATATTCTCCTTCTTTTACTTAATAAAAGCAGTTCTGCCTCATTTAAAGGCGGGAAGCTCGATCATTAATACTACCTCTGTTACCGCATATGAGGGAAATAAGGATTTAATCGATTACTCGGCAACAAAGGGAGCTATTCTTACATTGACGAGATCATTGTCGATGTCATTGGCAAAAAAGAAAATCAGAGTGAATGCCATTGCGCCAGGACCGATTTGGACACCATTAATTCCAGCAAGCTTTTCTGAAAAGAATGTTATGACATTCGGGATAGATACGCCATGGAAAAGGGCAGGCCAGCCTTTTGAGCTCGCACCTGCTTATGTTTATTTAGCTTCAGATGACTCTGGCTATACGACAGGGGAAGTAATTCATATAAATGGCGGTCAGATGGTAACGACATAAAAAATGGCAGCAAAAAAGATGAGGAAGTTTATGCCTCATCTTTTTTTAATAAGAACTCTGGATGATCCAGTTCATAAAATTGTCTATAACGTTCGTTTCCAAGAAGCTCTTGATGTGTGCCTCTCATCACAATTTTGCCTGCTTCCATAAATAAGATTTCATCCATCTGTTCCACCCCAACTAAATGGTGGGTAATCCAGATGATTGACTTTCCTGCTAGGGAGGCAAAAATGGTCTGAAGCAGTTCCTTTTCTGTACGAGGGTCCAAGCTTGCATTCGGTTCGTCTAATATGACAACCGGCGTGTCCTTTAAGAGAATTCTAGCTAAAGCGACACGCTGTCTTTCACCACCAGAAAAGCGCTGGCCTGTTTCCTGCATAAAGGTATCAAGCCCTTCTGGCAGTTTGTTCACTAAGTCCTGCAGCTGTGCTAGTTTAATTGCCTTAGTCAACTCATTTTCTCCCGCGTCATCTGAGCCTAGCAGCAAATTATTTCTTAGTGTTGTATCAAATAGATGGGGACTTTGGTTTAAAACAGAAATGATGGCTGAAGTGTCCTCCTGATGAAGTCCCGCGTCCTTCCCGTTATAGGTTACCTTTCCATCCTTTGTGGTGATAACCCCCTGAATAAGCTTTAGCAATGTTGATTTTCCTGCACCGCTCCTGCCAATCACGGCAATTTTTTTTCCTTGGGGAATATCAATATTTACTTTTTGGACAGAGGGGGTATTCCCTTTCTCATAGGTATAAGAGACATTTTCCAGTTTAATATGGACAGAATTTTCCTTAGGCGCCATTTTGTGCTGGGCAGCCTTATTTTCAGAGCCTTCCAGCCCTTTTAGTCTGTTTAAGGAATCTTGATATCCTGGGATTCTCTCAAACGCTTCAGAAACAACTAGAAAGGCGTCCAGTATTGGCAGTGCAACTAATACAATGGCAGCAATCATCGCAACAGGAATATGTCCTTCTGCATATTGTCCTGCCGCCCAAAATAGCAAAGAGGTAATTACTATTGCTGAAACTGCCTGCTGGGCAAAATTACGCCATCTCGAAAAGCGGGTCAGTTTAAGGTTTACATCTGCTGCTAAAGCGTCGTCTCTTTCATAGGAGGATATAAAGCTGTTTGAGCGACCACTAATAACCCAGTCTGTTATGCCTAAAATACTGTCAGTCAGCTTTTGATAAAGGCCATTTCTGCGCTGTTTATATTCTGTCTGGCTTTTCCTCATTAACAGCAGAGAACAAACTGGAAATACAACGAGTAACAGCGCTAAATAAAATGCCATAAGCATGGCAAAGGGGATATCAAGAATACCGATAACACAAATTGTCATGATATATAAAACACATGCTGCTATTGTCGGAAAAATCGTTCTTAAATAAATATACTGAAGCTGTTCAATATCCTCTGCAAGAATGCCAAGCATATCACCCATTTTGAAGCGGCTCTTAATGAAAAGTGCCTGTGGCTCCAAAATTCCATATAACTTTATACGCATTTTCGATAATATTCTTAAAACAGCATCATGGCCCGCAAGTCTTTCTAAATAGCTGAACACAGCGCGGCTGATTCCAAAAGCTCTAACACCTACAATCGGAATGTACACCATTAGAATGTTTTCAATCGGCATGGCAGATCTGCTGATTAAATAGCCTGAAGTAAAGGTGAGCATCGCTCCTGTGCCCAGTGCTAATATGCTTAACAAGAGAATGATAATAATTCGTCCAGCATTCTCTTTCATAAATGGCAATATCCATTTGTCTTCTCTCATGATTAGCAGCTCCTTTATTGAATCAGCAGCCTGTAATAGCAGCCCTTTGCCGCTACAAGCTCTTCGTGTGTGCCAGTTTCAACTATTTTTCCGTTATCTAGTACAAGAATTTTATCCATATTCTTCATCCAGTGAAGGCGATGTGTTGCAAGGAAAACAAGCCTATTTTCAAACAATGGCAGCATTGTCTCCTTTAACTCAAATTCTGTTTCAATATCTAAGTGAGACGTTGGTTCATCCAACAGCATCACTTTTCGGTCTGTCAGAAAGGCCCTTGCCAAGGCAATGCGCTGTTCCTGTCCGCCACTAAGTGTTCTGCCGCCATCACCAAGCATCTCGTCAAGGCCATTCGGAAGGGATTGATATAATGTCTCCAACCCTGTTGCTCTTAAAGCAGCTTTAATTTCATCATCATCTGCTCCAGGTTGATAAAAGGCAATATTCTCTCTGAGTGTCATGCTGAATATATAGGGGGATTGTGGTATATAGACAGTTTTCTGCCGCCACTCCTCCGTCATAAGACTTGGTATCTCCTTATTATTTAATAGAATTTCACCTTCTGTAATACTCGTAAAGCCGCTGAGTAAATCAATTAGGGTTGATTTCCCTGCGCCGCTTTCTCCGACAATACCGACCTTTTTGCAGCCAGCAATTTGGAAGGATAGACTCTCAAGTGTGAGATTTTCCGCACTGCTGTGACGATATCCTACTTGATTAAATGCAATATTCGAAATATCCTGCAAAGCTGATACAGTTGTATTTGACATGCTTTTGCTTTCCTCGTGAATTATTGCCAATATGGCTTCGCCTGCCTCTTTTCCATTTAAAGTGGCATGATAGTCTGCTCCAACCATCCTTACTGGAAGAAAATATTCAGGTGCCATAATTAAAATCATTAATGCCGGCAACAGCAGCAAGTCACCGCCAATAAGACGTACACCTAAATTAACTGCTACAGAAGCAACAGATAATGATGTGAAAAAGTCCAGTGAAAAGGAGGATAAAAAGGCGACACGAAGTGTTTTCATCGTGGCAGTCCGATATTGCTCACTCACTTTTTCAATATTGTCACTGTGTTTTTTGCTTTTTCCTAGAAATTTAAGTGTTTCCAATCCTCTCAATGAATCAAGGAAGTGATTGGAAAGAATTCGGTAAGTAGCAAGCTGCTTGTTCATTTGTCCCTTTGCTGCCAGTCCGACGAGAATGAGGAAACCAATTAGAATCGGCATTGTGATTGTCAGGATGATGCCTGCAATCCAATCCAACCAATATACATACAGCAATATCATCGGAGGAATGACGGAGGTTCCAACCATCCTTGGAAGGATAAGTTCAACATACCCTTTATATTGGGAAATTCCTTCTAACACAAGTGTCGATATGTTTCCACTGCCTTGTTTCTTTGTATATTTCGGTCCAAGCTCAAACAGTTTTTTTGTTAGGCGTGATCTAAGTTCTCTACTTGTTTTTTCGGCAAAACGGGCAGAGATGCTTTGCTGGAATAATTGAAGGAGGTGGCGTGCCAGAAATGCCAACAAGAACAATATGATTGTTTCATATTGTTCTTGAATTCCTTCTCCATTGAATAAAGAGGTGATGGCCTCTGCAAGCCATTTGGCTTGCAGAATGATGGCAGCACCTTGAAAGATTGTTGCGAACGTTAGCAATGCAAGAATCGGCTTGATTCCTTTTGACTTCATTAAGTTTTTGTCCATCAGTACTCCAGATGGGACTTTTCTGTTACACGTTTACGGAATACAATATAGCTCCAAATTTGATACCCTAGCACAAAAGGCAGCAGGGTAAGTGCGACAATTGTCATCACCGTTAAGGAGTAATGCCCGGAGGCTGCATTGGAGACCGTTAAGCTGAATGAGCTGTTGATTGAGCTGATCATCAGTCTTGGGAATAAGCCGATAAAAATAGATATAAAGGAGAGGGCAATGACAGCACCTGTCATACCAAATGCCCAGCCATCCTTTTTCCTAGATATGAAATATCCACTAAGAACAAAGGCAATTACACCGATTCCGAACAAAAAGGAAAGGATGGTGCCTTGTCTTTCAAAGATATCTGTTTTGATATATGTCATTACAGTAAATGCTGTTAATAAAATTCCTAATGGCGGCAGCAGCTTTTGACCAAGATTGCGTGCGCGGTCTTGCAAATCACCGACAGTCCGAATTGTTGTAAACATAAGCCCATGAACTAGACAAAGCATAAGTACAGTAATGCCGCCTGTTAATGTGTAGACATTAACGATATCGAAAAAGCCGGCATTAAGCTCCATGTTTTTATCAATCGGCAATCCTTGTATGAAGCAAGCAAACACAACCCCAAACAAAAGGGGAGGAAGGAGACTGCCTAAAAATATACAGATGTCCCAACTCTTTTTCCAGATAGGGTGATTGCCCTTTGCCCGGAACTCAAAGCCTGTTGCACGAATAATTAAAGCAAGCAGTACGACGACAAGCGGTGTATAAAATCCGCTGAACAGTGTTGCATACCAATGAGGGAAGGCAGCGAATAGTGCTCCACCTGCTGTTATCAGCCAAACCTCATTTGCGTCCCAAAATGGACCGATTGTATTAATAAGAATTCGTCTTTCCATATCATTTCTAGCAATTAACTGTGTGGACATGCCAACACCGAAATCAAAGCCTTCCAGAAAGAAGAATCCAATGAATAAGACAGCAACTAATATAAACCAAAGTACACCTAGATCAAACATGGAAACCCTCCTTTGCAAATGGGTCGTTGTTGATTTTTTGTTCTTCTGCGTCCATTTTGTACGGACCCTTTTTGATTACCTTCACATAAAGGAAGATCATGATTACAGCCAGAATCGCATAGACGGTGCAGAACGTTATGATGGAAAATAAGACTTGACCGGCACTGACGCTTGGGCTAATACTGTCTGCTGTTTGCATAAGACCAAAAACTGTCCAAGGCTGCCTGCCGATTTCTGTCATAATCCATCCTGAAGTATTGGCTATAAATGGCAAGGATATACCTGCCACCATAAAACGGTAGAACCACTTATTTGGTTTAGTAACGAGTTTCCTTTTCCAAGCTAAGAAAACACCGTAAATGCCAAGCACAAACATGGCAACACCAGCAACAACCATGATGCGGAAGCTCCAAAACGTTGTTTTAACAGGAGGAATATAATTACCTTCGCCGTATTTTTGCTCGTATTCTGCCTGAAGCTCATTCATACCTTTTACACTGCCATCCAACGTATTATAGGAAAGAATGCTGAGCAGATAAGGTATTTTAATTTCACCAGAATTTTCTTTTTTATCGACATTAATAAACGCTGAAACAGTCCAGGAAGCTGGATCATCGCTATGCTCCCAAAGTCCTTCACTTGCCGCCATTTTCATTGGCTGTGTTTCTACAAGATATTGAGCTTGTGCATGACCTGCCACCATTGTTAAAAATGTTGAAATTAACGCAACTGTAATACCAATTTGGAATGATTTTTTAAAGAAAGAAACATCTTGTTTTTTCAATAGTTTAATTGCACTTATCCCTGTAACAAGGAAAGCTCCTGTTGCCAAAGCTCCGAGAACTGTATGGGGAATTTCAACAAGTGCCTGCCCATTTGTCAGCAGCGCCAAAAAGTCATTCATTTCCGCTCTGCCGTTGTTGATTTCATAACCGACAGGATGCTGCATAAAGCTGTTTGCAACAAGAATAAAGAAGGCAGACATGATTGTACCGAAAGATGTCAGCCAAATACAGGCAAGGTGGACCTTTTTTGATAACCGATCCCAGCCGAAAATCCAGAGTCCAATAAAGGTGGATTCTAGAAAGAAGGCAAGCAATGCTTCAATCGCAAGAGGAGCACCGAAAACATCTCCTACAAAACGAGAGTAGTTTGACCAGTTCATGCCAAACTGGAATTCCTGAAGGATTCCTGTCACGATTCCGATGACAAAGTTAATAAGAAATAATTTCCCCCAAAATTTTGCCATTCTTTTATATTCTTCATTGCCGCTTCTAACGTACATTGTTTCCATAATAGCGATCATGAAAACTAAGCCGATAGAAATTGGTACGAAGAAGAAATGAAAGATGGTGGTGGAAGCGAATTGTAAACGTGATAAAAACACCATATCCATGTGTTTTCCTCCTTGTTCTAAAATGTTTTTGTGAAGATGTGAACATGATAAGTAAAATTGCGACAAATATCGTTGACTAAGCACATAAAAAATAAATAAGCGTGTTGGATCAGAATACAAATTGATGTGGCCATCTGTTGAAGCCAGTCTTCTCAACTAGGAAGAAAAGCTGGTATAAAGATGTTTATGCGTTTATCGTCTCCCTTTTCGAAATGATAGCTATATCATAATGAAAAAGGATTATTTTGCGTTATAAATCACAGAGTGTTTGAAAAGTGTTCACAATTTCAGTTCACAATTATGACAAATATAGCCTTCTGTGTTGGAGCATGTTAGGACAAAGCGGAGAGTTATTAAAATAGGTGAATCCATGTTATCATAGAGATATTGGCTGAAAATGCTGTTAAAGGCTTTTTTTTAAGACAGGTTGGAAGCGCTATATAGGAATAGCGTTTCCTGCCACAAATAAATAAAAAGGGTGTTTTTTAAATGGTAAAATGTATTGCTATTGATATGGATGGTACGCTGCTGACTTCTGCTCAGGAAATTACGGCAGAAAACCGCGAGGCGATAAAACTGGCTCAAGAGAGCGGGGTTGAAGTAGTGATTGCAACAGGCCGTGCATATGAAGAGGCAGGGGACTTGTTGAAGGATGCTGGCATCATTACACCGATGATTTGTGCAAATGGGGCAGAAATCCGCACCAGCGCTCATGAAGTAATCCAAACAAATCCATTAAGCAAGGACCTTGCAAAGGAAGTTGCTGAAATTTTGCATAGTCATCAAGTTTATTATGAAGTGTATACGAATAAAGGAACATATACATTAGATAAAACAATGGCCAGATCATTGATTATGGATATTTTTACTGTTAATGGTCATGTAAAGAATATGGATATGGATGAAATTAAGAAGGCTGCTGAGGAGCGTTTGCAGGAGGTTAACCAGCTTGACAGCTATGCTGTTTTGTTTGAGGATGATTCCCAAATTATTTATAAGCTGCTGGCATTCCACTTCGAACCAGTCACATTAAATGAGGTAAGAGAGAAGCTGAAGGGCAATTCGAAGCTTGCAGTCAGTGCATCAGGCAAGGAAAATATTGAAATAACAGCTGTTGAAGCCCAAAAGGGTATCGCGTTAGAGGAGTTTGTTGACGCAAGAGGCATCTCCTTACAAGACACGATGGCAATTGGCGACAATTATAATGACCTTTCTATGATGCTAAAGGTAGGAAGAGCAGTCGCAATGGGAAATGCCGATGAAGAAATCCAAAGACAGTGTCACTTTGTCACAGCAACGAATGAGGAAAGTGGCGTTGGCAAGGCAATTAAGCTTGCACTTGGGGTATAAGTTCACAAATACATATAAAGAAAAACCCTTTTTAGTCTGCAGGCAAAAAGGGTTTTTCTATTGTTTTTAGCTTTTAGGCGCAAGACCAGCCAAGATGAACTGAATCGTTCTTTCAATTTCTGCCTCATCATCCCAGTGAATGTCAGGAAGAATGAGGTGCCTGGCAATAAAGTATCCAAAGATAGAGGTAATGGCTAAACGTACTGCCGACATGCTGGGGATGTCTAGTATTTCTCCTTTCTCCTTATAAAAATCCATTATTTCATTTAAGCGCTTGAACACCTTTGAGGCAATTTGATCAATAAAAATCTCCCTCAAATCCTGATGGAAAGGGATTTCTTGTATAAGAATCTTAAATAGAGCATCGTTTTTTTGAAGAAATTCCATGCGGTTTTTAACGACCGCTCGAAGAAATTCCTCAAAGCTGTGATGCTCGGCATCGAGTACCTTGTTAAAATCCTTGAGAACAATTGGGGCAATCAGCTTTGACACCATTGGAGAAAGAAGCTTTAGCAGCAAGTCTTTTTTTGTCTTGTAATGGCGGAAAATGGTTCCTTCGGCAACACCAGCCTTCTTGGCAATTTCGCTCGTTGAGGTCGCTGCAAACCCCTTCTCGGAAAATGCTTCAATGGCAGCGGCAATTATCTTTTTTTGTTTTTCAGTCACATTATCTTCATCCTTTAAGATGAAATCTAATATGTTTTCTTGGTCACTCATGAGACGCTCCTTTAACTTCAGGATCTTTCCTCTATTGTACAACGAAGTATAGAGAAAACCTATCCGGAAATGCCAACACCCAATTTGTTATATTTTGCGATACCTCTTTAATGCCGCTATATTAATAACAATAAACAGCAGGGAAAAACAGAGCAGTATTATGAGTGGTTCTGCGATACTTCCTAGCCCTTTTCCTCTAATCATAACGTCCTTCAGTGCATCACCAGCGTAGTACAATGGAGTGATATTAGAAATCCAGCTGATGTAGCGCGATATCGTTTCTAATGGAAATAGTCCTGAAAAGAACACCTGTGGTACGACAATAATCGGAATGAACTGGATCATCTGCAGTTCATTTTTAGCGAATGTAGATAACAGAATGCCAAGTGTCAGTGCTGTTAAAGACAGAATTAACGTTGTCATAAGCACTAAAAGGATGGATCCTTCATTCATCATGCCAAGTATATAAACAGCATAGAAAACGATGATGGCAGACTGAATCATTGTAAATAGTCCAAATCCTATTATATAGGAAAGAACAAGCTCCCATCTCCTGACAGGACTAGAAAGAAGCCTTTCCAATGTACCAGTTGTTCTTTCTCTTAAAAAGGAGACCCCTGCAACAAGGAACACAAAGAAAAAAGCAAAAAAACCAAGAAGGATAGGGCCGAAGGAGTCGAATTGGCTCATGTCTGTTTCCCCATATAAGGCATCTACCTTAATATCTGGACTAGCTGCATCTGTTGATGGAAAGGCTGTTCGAATCTTTTCTATTACCGATTTGCTGATGCTTGGATTGCTGCCTTCCACCATGATGTTTATTGTACTGCCGACTTGCAGATAACCGTCAATTTTACCTGCGGCCAAGTCTGCTTTTGCTGCTGCTTCTGTTTTATAAATGCTTGTTGTATTAGCGGGAAATGCCTCTTCAAGCTTGCTTGGGGCATTAATAAGACCTATTTCAGGTTCGTAGCTGTCACTGTTAAAAACGAGATGAACCATTGTCAAAATAAAGATTGGTGCAAGAATCATCATTGCAACGGTTCGTTTATCGCGGTAAAACTGCTGTAAAATCCGAATAACTAACGCTCTAATTCTCATCCTCGACCCCTCCATAAAATAAGAATGCTTCCTCCATTGTTTGCGTATTACTCCGCGTTATCAATTGCTTTGGGGAATCTATTGCAATGATTTTGCCATTGCGAATCATCGCAAGCCTGTCGCATTTTTCCGCTTCATCCATAACATGTGTTGTGACGATAATGGAGGTTCCAGACTCCTTAAGCTGACGGAATGTTTCCCAAATACTTTTGCGAAGAACAGGGTCAATACCGACAGTAGGCTCATCTAAAATAAGCAGCTTTGGATTATTTAAAAGGGCAATACAAATAGATAATCTTCTTTTCATGCCACCTGAATATTGCGCTACTGGTTTATGAAGATGGTCAGAAAGATTTACAAGCTGCGCGGTCTCTACAATCCTATCCTTTTGTTGCAACTTGCTTAGACCATACAAACGGGCAAAAAACTGAAGGTTTTCTAATGCGGTTAAATCATGATAAAGGGCATCAGCTTGAGCCATATAGCCAATTTGCTCGATGATTTCTAAATTGGGCATTGTTATTCCTAGTACAGATACATTGCCACTATCAGGGGATTCGAGCCCAATGATTGCTTTTACAAGTGTTGTTTTACCAGCACCAGATGGACCGAGCAATCCTAATATTTCGCCTTGCTGGACCTCCATATCAATATTTTCTAATACAGGACGTTTGCCAAAGGCCTTGGAGAGATGATTTACAGATACAACCGGATTAACATCCATATTAACTCCTCCTGTTAGTAAAAGTGAGTAATTACTCACTTTTATCATAAAATCAATCCCTTTGATTGTAAAGTGAGTAATCACTCATTTTTAAAAAAGTTGAAATAAGCTTAAACTAACCTTTTCTTTTTTAAAAATATGCATGATAAGAAAATAGAGTCTTTTATAAAAATCGGTTATACTTATAAAAAGCATTTAAGAAGAGATTAATAGATAGAAAATATATTAGAGGTGGAAAAAATGGCAGACTTTCGTGCAAGTGTCATTATAACAGAACCCGTAGATGTTGTTTTTGCCTACTTTGCCAATATGAGCTATGCGCCAGAGTACATGAGCAATGTCGAGGAAACAGAAAAGCTCACAGATGGACCTGTCGGGGTTGGAACTAAATATAGGGAATTAAGAAAAGTGCGTGGAAAAAACGCAACAGCTGAAATAGAATATCTTGCTTATGAAAAAAACGTTGCAATTAAGCGAAGAAGCAATTCAAATGGGCTTCTTGTTGACTATGATTATCGCTTTGCTGAGATTCAAGAAGGTACTCAGGTTGAGTTTGAAGGAAAGGTACATGTGAAGGGCTTAATGATGAGGCTGACAAAAAGGGTGCTTGTTAATATCATTAAGACAGAGGATGGCGACCATGTCCAAAGAGCGAAGGAACTACTGGAAAGTGAAGAATCCAGTTTGAAGATTAATAGAGAATATTAAAAAAAAGGATGCGGATGCATCCTTTTTTATTTGAACTTGTAAGTCCATAGTCTTTCTGTATAAAGTCGTTCAAGTATTGCTTGGTCTTGGTTTTTTAAACCTTCTTGCAATGATAAAGCATAGAGTTGTGTTTGTGAACGATGTGCTGCAATTGTAGCAATTTTCTTTTCTGCGAAGTTTTGGACATCATTGTGGACATCTGGCTCACCTAAGTCCTCTATGCAATTACGGGAAAAGGCAAGACAAAGCAGCTTGGGTCTTTGCACTGGGTCCATTTTCTCTAACGTTCTAACTACAGCCTCTGCTGTTGCATCGTGATCTGGATGAACAGAGTATCCAGGATAGAAAGAAATAATCAAGGATGGGTTCAATTCTTCAATCAAACCTGTGAATTCATTGACAAGGACGGATTCATCTAAGAATTCAATTGTCTTATCTCTATAGCCCAGCATTCTTAAGTCTTCAAGGCCAAGCACTCTAGCTGCCTCCATAAGTTCCTCTCTGCGAACATCTGGCAACGTTTCTCTTGTTGCAAATGGAGGGCTCCCAAGATTCCTGCCCATTTGTCCCAGTGTCAGGCAAGCATATGTGACAGGCGTTCCGTCATGTATATACTTTGCAATAGTTCCAGAAACACTAAAAGCTTCATCATCTGGATGGGGAAAGATGACTAAAACATGTCTTTCTTTTTCCAATATTATTTCCTCCTGTCTTATCAATAATTAATCAAACGGTTTATCACTAATTTGCAAAGCTACAGCAAGCTTTCCTGTAAAATCAAGACCAGCCAAAAGCAGGCGTCCTTTATCATCCACCTCATAATGGTTGATTCCCTCTGCATAAATCCAGCCAAGCTCTGTTTTAAGTCCTACTCGATATGGTCCTTCACCAGTAATTTTTCCATATTCATAAACAAGCTTTGCATTGCGGATGTAGGCACCTGAATTAAAGAAGGTTTCATCATTATGATTTGCATAAGCGCCATTTGTTGTTTCTAAATGAATATAAACTTCCTTGTTTGCCTTATCATTAATTTGCTCTTGAACCTTATCAGCTTGAACAAACTCCATGCTATCCCTCCTTAGGTTTTGCTTAAACAGTAGCACCGTTTCTTTCGTTGCGGTAAGCACCATGCATTGTTGGGCCGACATATTCATTCAGCTTAAAGCCATTGCTGATTGCAGCAGTAATGAAATCCTTAGCTACTTGCACAGCCTCTTCCACTGATTTGCCCTTTGCAAGTTCTGCTGTAATAGCAGCAGAATTAGTGCAGCCAGCACCATGCGTATATGTTGTATCGACAAGTTCGCTTTCTAAAATGGTAAAATCTTTTCCATCATAAAGAACATCTACAGCTTTTTCATGATTTAATTTGCTGCCGCCTTTAATCAACACATATTTTGGTCCTAAAGCATGGATTTTAACTGCAGCTTCCTTCATATCATCGACAGTTTTAATCGGATGATCTGTTTTAGCTAATTGCCAAGCTTCGAACAGATTAGGTGTTACAACAGTAGCTCTTGGAACTAATAGTTCTCTTAAAGCGTCAGCAGTTTCCGGGTGAAGTACTTCGTCTTCGCCTTTACAAACCATCACAGGGTCAATGACAACATGTTTGACTTTATTCTCATCAATCATTTTTGCAGCCTCTTCAATGATTTCCACAGAACCAAGCATGCCTGTTTTCATTGCATCAATTCCAACAGAAAGAACAGTTTCCAATTGAGATTTTACTGTATCAATATTTTGTGGGAAAACATTATGATGCCAATGGTTTTTCGGATCCATCGTAACAATTGTTGTCAAAGCAGTCATTCCATAAACTCCTAGTTCCTGAAATGTCTTTAAATCAGCTTGAATACCTGCGCCTCCACTCGTATCAGATCCAGCTAAAGTTAATACTTTTTTCATGTTTATAAGCCCTCCTATGTAATCTCATTAATGAATTATTAATGATCGATGGAATTCATGGTAAATCGTAATAGACTAATGATACTACTATTTACTTTTTTTTTCATTAAGTTCGCATTAATAGACATATCCTTTAAGATGCCACTTGGTGTGAAAGTGTATGCGAGCATATTTGAAAAAAAGAAAAAATAATCAAATAACTGTCATAAAGCCGTCACTTCTGCGCGGTTAAAAAGGTTGAAATAAGTAAAAAAGTTCGGTTTAATTAAAAATAAAACGTTAATAGTGGATTTACAGTAGAAATGTTAAAAGGAAAATTTCTTCTTAAGATGGATGTTTTTTATAAGGCTTGAAGCGAAGAAATGTCAGAATATAGCTATCTGATAGTTTAACAGAATATAAGTAAAGGAGCCGGCTATGAACTATCGAATTGTCCATACACCTATAGTTATCCAAGATGCGATTGATCTTGTCACAAGCAGAAATGCAGGGGCCATCACCACCTTTATAGGAACAGTAAGGGAAATAACAGGGAATAAAAAAACAGTATGGCTTTCCTATGAAGCATATGAGCCAATGGCTATAAAAAAGCTTGAAGAAATTGGTCTTGAAATAAAAGAGAAATGGCAGGAGGCAAAGGTAGCCATATTTCATCGGGTCGGTGAGCTGGAAATAACAGATATAGCAGTTGTCATCGCAGTTTCGACACCGCACAGAAATGATGCATATGAGGCAAACCGCTATGCGATTGAGAGAATTAAGGAAATAGTGCCAATCTGGAAAAAGGAACATTGGGAAGATGGAGAAGAATGGATAGGTGATCAAAAGCAGACAAAGGCCTATCCGAGCGGCAAGCCGGAAGGAGTCGATGTAAATGAATAAACTGCTTTTTTTTGCAGGCTTGAAGGAGATTATTAACGCTGATTATTTAGAGATGGATTTGATAGGAAAAACGGTAAGAGAGGCAAAGGCTGAGCTTTTGACGACTTACAGTGATCTGCCGTTAAATTCAGTTATGACAGCAATTAACGAGGAATTTGCTCTAGATGATGACATTATTGAAAAAAATGACATTATTGCATTTATACCGCCAGTAAGCGGTGGGTGAGAGGGGCAGGAAAATGGAAGCTAATCGCTATTCGAGACAAACATTGTTTCCTCAAATAGGAGCTGTAGGGCAAGCGGAAATTCAAAGGAAGCATGTTCTTATCATTGGGGCCGGCGCACTTGGGTCAGGTTCAGCAGAAATGCTTGTCAGAGCTGGTGTCGGCAAGCTGACAATAATAGATAGGGATTATGTAGAGCTAAGCAATTTGCAGCGGCAGCAGCTATATACAGAAGAAGATGCAAACGAAAAAGTACCAAAAGCAATTGCAGCTGAAAAAAGGCTGAGAGCTATCAATACCGAGGCGGTTATTACCCCAATAGTGGCAGAGGCAACAAAGGAATTAGTAGAAGAATATTTGGAAGCTGCAGATCTTTTAATAGATGCTACTGATAATTTTGAGACGAGAATGCTTTTGAATGATTTGGCGGTATTTCATCAAACCCCTTGGATATATGGTGCTTGTGTGGGAAGCTCCGGCATGTGCTTCACCATTATTCCAGAAGAGACTCCATGTCTCCATTGCCTGCTTCACACCCTTCCTGTGCAAGGGATGACCTGTGATACTGTTGGAATTATTGCCCCAGCCGTTCAAATGGTTGTATCACATCAGGTTACGGAGGCGCTGAAAATTTTAGTTGGTGACAGACAGGCCTTAAGAGGGAGTTTATTTCATTTTGACCTTTGGACAAATGAATATTCAAACATGAAGGTTTCTCGCGCCAAAAACCCATCCTGCCAAACATGCGGAACGAACCGCATCTATCCGTTTCTGAGGAGCGAAAATCGAACAAAAACAGCTGTTTTATGTGGGCGAGATACAGTCCAAATAAGACCCCCGAAACAAAAGAAGCTCTCATTAAATAAGCTGACAGCTAGTTTAAAACAGAACGGTTATCATGTAAAAGCCAATCCATTTCTGCTGTCTGTTGAAATGGATGGAAACAGGATTGTTTTATTTGAGGATGGCAGAGCACTCGTACATAATACAAAAGACACGGTGCTTGCAAGATCCTTATACGATAAACTGCTTGGTTAAACATAAAAAGGTCAGCCCATATCTGGGCTGACCTCTGCCATTATTGCTGGTGGCCAACGATAACTAGTTTGCCTGTGTCCAGCACTTCCTCATATTTTTCTGCTTCCATTTCAGTCAATCCAACAGATTGCATTTTAGAACGAAGCTCGTCTCCTCTTTTACGGAAGACATTTCCGATTGTGTCCATTAAGCCTTGCTCCTTCATGCTGACATCGCCAGTATCTGTGGCAGCTGTCAAATCCTCTGAACGATCTTTGTCATGGGCGAAAATATAAATATTTTCCTTTGTATATCCTTGGTTTTCCAATTGGTTAATTACGTTAGTTGCTTGTACACCATTTTCAACTACTTCTACTTTATACATATCTAATTCCTCCTTAGAGTTTGTATAGAGCATCTGTCGCTCTGTCTAGTTATTATTTATCCGCTTTTGTCAATAGCAAAACCTATATTTTCGAAAACTATTAAATTGGTAAAATGATACAAGCACCAAAAACGCCACTTTCGACAAATTTCCCTATATAATGGATACTATAAAATACGTATAAAGGGGAGAAGGAATGAAAAGAAAAGATTGGAAACAAGCAAATCGTGAACAAGCAGCAGCTGTTATGGAAGCAGAAAGAAGCTCTTATTTTCCGAGAATTGGATTTTTCAATAAAACAAAACGACAAATCAAACGGTCATTTTTTTTAATAGTTATCCTGCTTCTCCTAGCAGCAGCTGTCATTGTTTGGTGGAAAACGATGTTGGCAGATGAGCCAGCAATAAAGCAAGGAAGCTTTGTTGAGCAGATGAAGGATTTATCCTCATTAGCGACATCCCAAGCATTCGTGAAGGTTATTCTAGAGAAGGAGGACAATGAGATATTTGGAAAAGAAATCAGTGCAAACCTGCCTGGAACGCAACGGAAAATCCTGCTCGTTGTCCCTGGATCTGTAACTGCAGGTGTTGATTTAGAAGGACTTGAATCTGACCGTATAACGGTTGATGAGGATAATAAAGAGATTAGCCTGAAGCTTCCGCATGCTGAATTTTTGCAAGAGCCTTCTATAGACTTTGATCAAGTAGAAACGTATTCTATTTCGGGACTTTTTAGAGGAGATGTTGATTGGGAGGAAGGTTATCAGCTTGCAGCAGAGGCTAAAGAAGAAATAGCGAAAGAAGCAGAGTCGCAAGGAGTTTTAGCAAAGGCTGAGGCAAATGCGGAAAAGTCACTAAAGGAATTTTATAGCCAACTAGGATATAGTGTTAAAGTAGAATATACAGAAGACTAAAGGAATGGTTAACCATGTTGGATTTTATTAATAATGACTGGCAGCTGCTGTTAGAGCGCGAACGAAAAAAAGAGTATTTTACTAGACTAGAAGACTTTTTGTTAGAGGAGTATAGCAAGTATACGATTTATCCTGCAAAGGAGGATATTTATAACAGTTTAAAATATACTCCGTATAATGAAGTGAAGATTGTGTTTTTAGGACAGGATCCTTATCATGGTCCTGGCCAGGCGCACGGCTTGAGCTTTTCAGTTAAACCAGGTGTTAAGAAGCCGCCTTCCCTGGTTAATATTTTTAAAGAGCTGCAAGCCGATATTGGCTGTTCCATTCCGGAAAATGGCTATTTAAAGAATTGGGCAACACAGGGCTGCCTTATGCTCAACACAGTTCTTACAGTAAGAGACGGTAAGGCTAATTCCCACCGCGGAAAGGGCTGGGAAGTATTCACAAATGAGATAATCAAAGCGTTAAATGAAAGACAGGAACCAATAGTATTTGTTTTATGGGGAAAACCGGCACAAGAGAAAATGAAGCTTATTGATACAAACAGACATCGGATTATTACTTCAAGTCATCCGAGTCCATTATCAGCTTACAGGGGCTTCTTTGGAAGCAAGCCTTTCTCTCAAATTAACGCCATATTAGCAGATTTGGGTACAAAACCGATAAATTGGTGTGCAGATGATTGTTTTGATAAGGAATAATATAATAAAATAAGAGGTGGACTATAGACTAGTCCGCCCTTTTTGATGGGGAGAGTAAGATGACTGAGCAAAAAAGGATTGATTGCTTTAAATGCAAGCATTTTTATGTAACATGGGATTCTCGATTCCCAAAAGGGTGCAAAGCCTTTGAATTTAAAGGCAGGGCGCTTCCATCCGTTGAAGTGAAGAGGGCATCAGGACAAGACTGTCTCCGCTTCACGAACAAATAAATACGGCAGCAAAAGAAGGAAGGATTATAACATGAACATTTCAATCCAAAAACTATTGGCAAAAATAGAAGACCAGCTCAAGGAAGCAAAAGCAAGCGGAAGTGAGGCAACTATTCGTGAGCGGGTATATGCTATTAAATCATTATGTGAGCTTGTTTTGGAACAGGAGGGTGGCAACAGTTCAAACGTCACATACAGCCAGCCGGTACAGCAGCCAGTATTAATTCAGCCTTCCCCTGTTCCAATGCAGCAGATGCAGCCAGTTCAGCAAATGCAACAAATGCAGACGCCAAAATTGAATACAGACGAAGGGAATGGCGATTCTTTATTTGATTTCTAGGAAATGAGGAGAATGTATGAAAATTTTTATCATTATTGGTGCAATTAGTGCGTTATTATCTGTCGCAATAGGTGCTTTCGGGTCACATGGCCTTGAAGGGAAGATTCCCGAAAAGTATTTGGAGATTTGGAAGACTGGCGTACAATATCAAATGTTTCATAGTATGGGTCTGCTTATTATCGGCATCCTTATGAGTAAGTTCCCTGAAAACAGCCTTTTGCCTTGGGCAGGCTGGCTGATGCTTGCAGGAATTGTCTTTTTTGCAGGAAGCCTATATATATTGGCCATTACACAAGTAGGAATTTTGGGAGCAATCACGCCAATTGGAGGCGTGGCATTTATTGTTGCTTGGCTTCTTATCGTGATTGCCGCTGTGAAGTATTTGTAATCAGCATAAAGATGTTTAAAAGCCGCCCTACTTGGGCGGCTTTTAGTTTTGATCTTTATCTAGGCGTATTAAAAGTTAAGTTTGGTGCACCTGTGGCATAAGGATATTCGTATTCAATTTCTTCATCAAATGTTACATAATCAAGGTAAATCATTGGAATAAGGTAGCGCTGACCTGTTTGTGGGTCACTTAAGATAAGGTGGTCACGTCCAGCTGCTTCAATAAGCCCTTTGAAAATTTTTGCATTCCATTCGCGGTTGTTCTCAAACGTTGTGTAGACAGTGGCAAGCTTTCCTTTGTTTAATCGCAAAATGTTTTCTATATAAGAAGCTTCTAAAGGTAATTGGCCTGGCAGGGAAGGTGCTGTTGGCTGAGTATTGCCTTGAGGCTGTATGTACGGTGCCTGTGTGCCATAGCCAGGCTGTGGTGCCGTACCAAAAAACTGTCCAGGAGCTGCTCCTTGACTGCCAGGCGATGCTTGACCCTGCTGTCCTGTTCCATAGCCTTGTGGGAAACTATAACCTTGGTTTCGCCCGTCTTGATAAGGGTAATAATTGGACTGACTCATTTTCATCCCTCCATCTTTTAAAAAACAACATTTCTTATTTACAAACTCATGAACATTTATAGTTTAGAAACTGGGCTGCTTGCTCACTATTCCATCCTATGAGAGAGTGATGGAAGATATTCCTGATGCGGATAAAGAAAATTAAGAAGAAAAAACCCCACTTGTCTTTAAAAGATAAGTAGGGTTTATTTAACATAAATTTCGGATTATACTTCCAAGAATGCTGGTATATCTGTAAGGATATTGCCGACAAAGAACGAACCGAATTCGCCATAGCGAGCACTCACTTCATCGAAACGCATTTCGTAAACAAGCTTTTTGAATTGGAGAACATCATCAGCGAATAAAGTAACTCCCCACTCATAATCGTCAAAGCCGACAGATCCAGTAATGATTTGCTTCACTTTGCCTGCGTATTGGCGACCAATCATACCATGACTTCTCATCAGGCTCTTACGATCATCCATCGGAAGCATGTACCAGTTGTCATTTCCTTGACGGCGTTTATCCATTGGGTAGAAGCAGACATATTTAGATTCTGGAAGAATCGGATATAGTCTAGCCTTTACATGAGGATTCTCATATGGGTCCTCATCTGAATCAGATGGAAGATAATTGCTTAACTCTACTACAGAAACATAGGAATGAGCTGGGATAGTGAATTCTGCCAGCTTTGTTTTATTGAATTCTGTTTCGATTTGCTGTAATTCCTCCATTGTTGGGCGTAAAATCATCATCATGAAATCTGCCTTTTGTCCAACAATATTATAAATAGCGTGGCTACCTTGTTTATCAGTTTGAACAGTAGTCCATTTCTCTAATAAACCTAGAAATTCATTAATGGCTGCTTGTCTTTCTTCAGCAGGCACCATTTTCCATGTTGTCCAATCCATTGTACGGAAATCATGAAGGCAATACCAGCCATCAAGTGTTTTTGCTGCTTCGCTCATTGCTACCACTCCTTGATAATAATTCTCATATAAATTTACTATATCATAGTTTCTCCATATTAGTTGTGAATAAAACTTGAACATTTCTTCTTTCAGAAGCTTTAAGTAAAATCTTGTATGAAATGAGAGCAGGAGGGGAAAATATATCAGGGTGTTATGCTACAGAATTAAAGCTTTTTGACCCTATTAGAACACAAAATAGCGTCTATTTTAGCAAATGGCAATGTTTTTTAAAATATTGGTATAATTCCTTGAATTTTTAGCGAGGAAGAGTATCCTATAGTATGTATACATAAAGGAGGAATTCAATAATGAGCGACCTATTTACTGGCCTTAAGGAAAAAGTGAAGGGCCAAAATCTTAAAATTGTCTTTCCAGAAGGTTTGGACGAAAGAATTTTAAAAGCTGCTGGCCGTTTGGCAGAAGAGAATATATTAACACCAATTTTGATCGGTGATTTACAAGAAGTGCAAACAAAAGCTGACAATTTAGGTGTTTCTTTACAAAACGCAGAAATCTATGATCCGAAAAGCTATGCACAATTCGATGCATTAGTAGCTTCTTTTGTAGAAAGAAGAAAAGGAAAAGCAACAGAAGAGGATGCTCGTAAAGCACTTCTTGATGAAAATTACTTCGGAACAATGCTTGTTTATGCTAACCAAGCAGATGGTTTAGTTAGCGGTGCGATCCATTCAACTGCTGACACTGTACGTCCTGCATTACAAATCATCAAAACAAAAGAAGGCGTCAAGAAAACTTCTGGCGTATTCATCATGGTTCGTGAAGACGAGAAATATGTATTTGCAGACTGTGCAATCAATATTAATCCAGATAGTTCAGACCTTGCGGAAATTGCAGTTGAAAGTGCAAAAACTGCAAGAATGTTCGATATCGACCCTCGTGTTGCAATGCTGAGCTTCTCTACTAAAGGTTCTGCAAAATCTCCAGAAACAGAAAAAGTAGAAGGTGCACTTGCTGAAGCGAAGCTAAAAGATCCTTTACTTGTAATCGACGGAGAATTCCAATTTGATGCTGCTTTCGTTCCGTCTGTTGCGAAACAAAAAGCTCCTGATTCTCCTATCCAAGGTGATGCAAATGTATTTGTATTCCCAAGCTTGGAAGCAGGTAATATCGGTTATAAAATCGCTCAAAGACTAGGTAATTTCGAGGCAGTCGGACCAATCCTTCAAGGATTAAACCGCCCTGTAAATGACCTTTCTCGCGGATGTAATGAAGAAGATGTGTACAAGCTTGCATTGATTACTGCAGGACAAAGCATCAGCCATTAATCTTAAACAAAACTATTCATCTTCAGTTAATTTATGTCTGTAGGTGAATAGTTTTTTCTTGTATAATAAAGTGATATAAATGCAAAGCTTGTATTACTAGCATTATTTTTTCCTTATGAAGGAGCTTTACAATGATGGAAAACAACAGTTTGTTAATGCAGAAGAAATGGAGAATTATTGACCAGTCCAGCACCGGCTTGCATGTTTCTCCACTGCACTCTTTTGGTATGGATGATACATTATGTGCCTCAGTCGGCAGTGGTATGACTCCAGCAACAGCGCGGACATGGGTGCATGGTAAGTCGATTATATTAGGAATCCAGGATACGAGACTTCCTCATTTAAAGGATGCTTTGTCCTACCTGGAAAAGGAAGGCTATCATTATATCGTCAGAAACTCTGGAGGCCTTGCAGTTGTTCTTGATGAAGGAGTACTCAATATTTCTCTTATCCTTCCAGAACAGGAAAAGAGCATCGATATTAATAGTGGCTATGATACGATGTGGGAATTGATCAAGTATATGTTTTCTGATTTTCATAAAAACATTGAAGCAAAGGAAATTGTAGGCTCCTATTGTCCTGGTAGCTATGATTTAAGTATAGATGGGAAGAAATTCGCAGGGATTTCGCAAAGAAGGCTAAGAAGTGGGGTCGCTGTTCAAATCTATCTGTGTGTTTCTGGAAGTGGACAAAAACGGGCAGAAATCATCAAGAGGTTCTATGAGATAGGTAAGCAAGGTGAGGAAACAAAGTTTGTTTATCCTGATTTAAAGCCTGAGGTGATGGCTTCTCTATCTGAATTATTTGGGATGGAGCTTACAGTAGATCAAGTGCTGACAAGGCTTCTTTATTCCTTAAAAGACCATGCTGAATTTCTTTTCGCAGATCAGCTTCAAGGAGAAGAGCTGCCTTCGTTTGATGCTTATTATGAACGTGTCGTAGAACGCAATGAAAAATTTCTTGCTCCTTTTAGAGATTGAAAAAGAGGATTATAGATGGATAGTGCGTCCCCTTGGTTCGGGGCGTTTTTATCGATCTATAATCCTCTTTTATGTTTAACGAGAATGGTTGCCAAACCAGACTTTAAGGCATATTTAGAATGAAACTATTCAGCAAGCTTTTCGAGATTTCCGTTCCGGTCCATCTTGAACTTCGTTGCAGGGCGTTCATCTTCTTCCAAAACGACCAGCTTTCTTGCTCTGTTCATGATTTTAAGTAATGTTTCATAATCTTCCTGAATTGTTTCTGAATTGCTCTCCAGCTTATCCAATTTCCCTTCCAATTCCTGATTGCGGCTTTTCAGCATCGCCATTTCTCTTTTTAATCTTTCATTCTCGCTTTTTAGAACATCTACTTGAAGCTGAGAATGACGGAAATTTTGCAAGTAAGAAATCACAGTGTCAAAATCAAGACTGTTAGTGTTTGCAGGAACACTTTTGTGAATAGGTGTTTGTGTTTCCTGCGGAGCAGCAAGCAGCATTTGTTCTGGAACGGTTGCTTCGAAGCTTGGAGCAGCCTCCGTTTCTTGCATATCTATATCCTGTATTTCAAATGAAGCAAATTCCATGCTAGTGGACACTGTTAAAGCCTCTAAGTCATCAACAGTAGGCACAGGTGGTGAATATAAAAGCTTCTTCTTCCCGCCCTGATCCTTGCCGAGAATTCTTTGGCGCTGTTTACGCTGCTTTTTTGCTAATTGCAGTGCTTTTTCGTATTGATGGCGAACCACTGCGTTCCAGCGGAATCCGCAAGCTGCCGATGTGCGATTAAGCTTGTCCCCAACTTCTTCAAAAGCATTTAATTGTGTGCTTCCTTCTCTGACGTGGCGCAAAACTGTTTCTGCTAGCAATAAATCATTTTCTTCTGACCAAGCATCTTGGCGTATTTTCATATCACTCAACTCCCGATTTCTTTCGATAAATAAGTATTTCTAGTTACATCATTGCCACCAAGACGCTTATTTATACAAACGAAATACAAGGATAGTAGATTTTTTTATAGAGCGAAAGAAAAGTCGTTATAATACTTTAGTTGCCTTTCTCTAGTGAACTTTCATTCTGGATAAAAAACGCAGTCACAAGTGCTAATATACTTGTAATAAATCCATAAAGGAAAAGGTGATGGATGCCTGTCATGAAGACTGCCTGACTAGTAAGCAGTGCCCCCATAATTGTTACACCGATGGAAGTCCCCATATTGCGGCAGAACATGAAGAAGGATGTAGAAATACCTTTTTCATGTGGTCCAACTAAAGCTTGTGAGCCAATGACACCGACTGTTGATAGCAGACCAAATGATAGTCCTTGAATAAGCATGATGCTGAATGTGTACACAAAGCCATGCGTATCATTCAGCAGTACAAGCATCAACCCTGATAACACAAGCAGTGCATTGCCGATGATTAGTAGAATACGATAGCCGTATTTTAGTATCCATTTTCCTGCAGGCACAGATACAAGCATCCAGCCAATTGCGACACCTAATAAGGCAATTCCGCTCATAAAGGGAGAAAGGCCAGCTTCGTCCTGAAGGAAAAGGGGAATATAGCTTGAAGTGCCAAACAGTGCCAATGTCCCAATAAAACCGTTAATATAGATCCATGTAATTGTCTTCTTCTTAAAGATAGATAGCGGGACAATCGGAGATTTTTGCTTTCTTTCAAACAAGTAAAAAGCAATTAATAACACTACTCCAGCAAGCCCATAGTAGACCTGTCCATCTTCTACTAATGTTATTAACAGAAGGGAAGTGATTGCCGCCCCAAACAGGATTGCGCCAATATAATCGACACTCGCCTTTTTCGGCTCATAGTCCTCTTTATAAGGCAGTAATGTCAAAAATGCCACTATGCAGACTGGCAGGTTAACAAAGAATATCCATCTCCATGTCAAAAATTCTACAAATAGAGATCCAAGCAGTGGTGCAAGTATTGCAGATAACCCCCACATTGCTGTGAATAACGCCTGAATCTTCCCTCGTTTTTCAATTGGAAACAAATCGCCAGCGATGATAGCAGGAAATGGCATCATAAAGCCTGCACCCATACCTTGAAGTGCTCTGAACAATATAAGCTGGACCATATCATCAGCAATCCCGCATAATAATGAGCCTACTAAAAATAGAAGTATGCCGAACCCGAATACCTTTTTTCTACCAAATATATCCGAAAGCCTTCCTGCGATAGGAGAGAGGATAGTGCTAGTAATCATATAGGAGGCAAACGACCATGCGTATAAGTCGAATCTCCCCAGTTCTTTAGCAATAATAGGCATTGTCGTATTCATTATCGTTGTATCTATAGAAGCAACGAGCATGGCGAGGACAATGCTGACCATGACTAATGTTCTGCTTTTTGTCATATTTATACCTCCTTAAATTCCAGATGAATTATACCGTAAATTACTGTGGAAACATAGGTGTTTGCTCAATATCAAAAAAACGCAGGGGACGGGCGTTATAGAGAGCTTTTTCTCTTCTTTGACAACATAGTTAGGAAGAGCTGAAACGAACCAAAAACCTGCTTTTTTCGAGCGGTTTTGACAATAGTTTGCATCTTGCATTGATGTAGAAGAAGGGGTAAAATACCATATAGCAATATAACGAACTTATGAATATCTTAACTAGCAAAGAGATGTTTCAAATAGAAAGGGTTGTCAAGATGGCAAACGAATTTAGAGTTTGCGACGATTGTCAGGCAGTGAACTTGAAAACGCTAATACCGCGTCTGAAGGAAATGGATCCAGATGCAAAGATAGATATTGGCTGCCAATCCTATTGTGGACCAGGTCGCAAAAAAACATTTGCTTTTGTCAATAATCGTCCGCTTGCAGCATTAACGGAAGAGGAATTGATGGATAAAGTAAATACTAAGCTAAAGAAATAATTCTATACTGGCTTAACAGAAAGAGGAGTTTCTAAAAAGTGTTAACATCAGCCCAGGGGCAAAGCCTGAATCGCAGATAACCTTTTTAAACAGAAATCCCTCTTTTTATATTCTTTTTAAGAGATACATTGCCTAACAAAAAAGACAAACACAGAAAAGAGGGAAGACTAGAAGCATGGCATATTCTACGGAAAAATTAAATGAAGAAAAGGTTTTTAAAGATCCTGTTCATCGTTATATCCATGTCAGAGACCGCGCTATTTGGGATTTGATTGGCACAAAGGAATTCCAGCGCCTGCGGAGAATTAAGCAGCTTGGCACGACCTATTTGACCTTTCATGGAGCAGAACATAGCAGATTCAACCATTCTCTTGGTGTGTACGAGATTGTCAGAAGAATTATAGATGATGTATTTAAGGACAGAAAGGAATGGAATAACAGCCAGAGGCTTTTGTCTTTATGTGCCGCGCTTTTACATGATTTAGGCCATGGTCCTTTTTCTCATTCCTTTGAAAAGGTGTTTGACCTTGATCATGAACAATTCACACAGGATATTATCCTCGGTGATACAGAAGTTAATCAGGTTTTATCAAGAGTAGCGGAGGATTTTCCGAAAAGAGTTGCAGAGGTAATTGGTAAAACATCAAATGAAAAGCTGGTTGTTAGCCTTATTTCCAGCCAAATTGATGCTGATCGCATGGATTACCTGCTTCGTGATGCTTACTTTACGGGAGTAAGCTACGGTAATTTCGATATGGAAAGAATTCTTCGTGTTATGCGCCCTCGTGAAGATCAGGCTGTTATTAAGCAAAGCGGGATGCACGCAGTAGAGGATTATATCATGAGTCGCTATCAAATGTACTGGCAGGTTTATTTTCACCCTGTGTCAAGAAGTGCAGAAGTCATTTTGACGAAAATTCTACATAGAGCGAAGCATTTACATGAGCAATTTTACTCCTTTATTCATCATCCGACACATTTTTACTCCATCTTTGAAGATGAAACTTCGTTAGAAGACTACTTAAAGCTTGATGAGTCTATCATTCTTTATTATTTCCAAATGTGGCAAGAAGAAGAGGATGAGATTTTAAGGGATTTATGCAGACGTTTTATGAATAGGAACTTATTCAAGTATGTGGAGTTTGATCCAGCAAAAGAGTATAAGATGCTTGCTGAATTGTCAAAAGCATTTACAGAGATTGGTTTAGATCCGGAGTATTATTTGGTTGTAGACTCTTCCTCCGACCTTCCTTACGACTTTTACCGTCCAGGGGAAGAAGAAGAGCGGCTGCCAATCCATCTCTTAATGAAAAATAATGAGATCAGAGAGTTGTCAAGAGAATCTGAGATTGTTGACAGTATTTCCGGTAAAAGAAGAACAGATCATAAGCTTTATTTTCCTAAGGACATTTTAAAGGACGATCGTGAACACAAAGAAGCGAAGATGCGGATAAGGCAGTTATTAGATATTAATTAGTATTTAAGGATTATTCGGAGTAGGAGATGACCAATTTTGTTAAAAGATCATGCGAAAATTATGAACGCGATTGCTGCTTCAGGTGAAATTATCGGAAGAAAAAAATTGCAGAAGATGATTTACATCGCAAAGAAGCTGGATTTCCCTTTCCATGAGAAATATCAATTTCATTTTTTTGGACCGTACTCAGAGGAATTGACATTGAGGATAGAAGAGCTATGCAATATGGGCTTCCTCAATGAATTAAAGGAGAAAAAGGGCGGATATTATCAATATCGGTATACACTGACAGAAAATGGTCAGGAATTTCTCGAACAGAATAAGGTGGAAATGCCGGCACTGCCAAGCTGTCTTGAAGATATGAACAGTCAAAACTCTCGATTCCTGGAACTTGTATCAACAGTCCTCTTTTTTGACAGCCTGGAAAAAGAGGAAGTGCAAGAAAAGGTCTTTACATTGAAAAGCAAGCAGAAGTACACGGTCGAAGAAGTAGAAACTGCTTACCAATATATTGATGCTTTAAAAGGCATGGCAAAGCAATAAAAAACAAGGATGCATGTATGCATCCTTGTTTTTTCTATTCGTCACTTTTACGCACGCCTGCAACTCCATAATTGTTTGGGGACATTTCTTCAATGAAGACAACGACATTCTCTTTCGGAGCACCAGTTGTTTCAACAACTGCTTCTGTCACCTTTTCTACGAGATTTTTCTTCTGTTCCTCTGTTCGGCCTTCCAGCATTTTCACAGTAATATATGGCATAATTACTCCTCCAATCTAATTCGCTATCAGTTTTTCATATTTTCAGAAAAATAGCAAGCTTAAGGAAACAATGCTCCTCTGTGCAGTATGAAAGATTTATTTTCTATTTTATATCATGTATAATTTTATGGTGTACGACTAACTAATAGAAAAAAGATAAGCCTATATAGAAAATAATATGTAATTTGAGGGGAGAATAGCATTTTGTTATTTACACAGTCTTTGGCGAGTTTGCCATACATTATCATCTCCATCATTATTGCTTTTACGGTCCATGAATTTGCCCATGCATATGTGGCATATAAGTTTGGAGATCCGACCGCCCAAAAGCAAGGGAGACTCACCTTTAATCCGATCGCCCATATTGATCCAATCGGTGCCATTTTCATCCTGATTGCCGGTTTCGGCTGGGCACGGCCAGTGCCAGTCAACCGCCACTATTTCAAACGACCAAAATTGGCAGGTGTGTTAGTTTCATTTGCAGGGCCTTTCAGCAATCTTGTGTTAGCTTTCTTAGGGTTTGGTGGAATGGTATTGTTGCAAAAATTAGGTGTTCCGACAGGCACAGCTTTTGATTTATATCCATTTTTGTCGAAGTTTGTATCTATTAACTTAATGCTCTTTGCCTTTAACCTGCTGCCGCTTCCTCCATTGGACGGCTATCGAATCATTGAGGACTTAGTTACATCCAGAGTGCGGGCCATGTTGTCTAAATACGAGGTGTATGGCTCGATTATCTTTATCATCTTGCTTGTAACAGGATTGTCAAGCCAGACTATTTCACCTTGGATAAGTAATATATCCGCATTTTTTTATAATATCTTTATTTCCATATTTTATTAATCGTAATAAGGAGTGTATACGTTGGAAGAGAAAAAGAAAAAACCAATCGGCTTCAATATCATTAAAAATGCTCCGACAGATGGACATAAAGGCTTCGGAATCGGCGCTTTGAGTCTGGAGAATGTTTCTCCAGTAATTATTGATGTAGAAGCTGGCGAGGCTGTTGTTGATGTCGGTGCGATGCATGCGAGAAGTGTTGTTGAAAAAGGGATTAAGTTTTTGAAAGAAAAGGAAGAGGTCCCAAATGGAAAGCCATACTGGCTTGTGTGGGTGACAATTGACCGCAAGCCGGAGGGTGCTTATTATGCAGGGGTTACAGCTTGTGAAATGACTGTTGACCGTTCAATTCGCAGAGGCTATAAGTCCTTGCCAGAGCATGTGAACAAAATGGATAAATCAATGAAACGTCATATCATGGTAGATCATATGGATGACAAATCAAAAAAACTGCTTGCAGACTTTTTGGTAAATCACGACGAGTCAATTTGGAACAATTCAACAGATCAGTTGAAAAACGATTTACTTGGATAAATGAAAAAGAAACAGCCTTCACCGTGAAGTGAAGGCTGTTTCTTTTTATTACCAATGGAAAATTCGTTTATACCATGGTAGCTTCTCAATTTGCTTTTCTCCGTTGTTATCGGTCGGGTTCGATGACTCATTTTTAGGGAGGTCATCACAATATTGAGTCGGAACCTTATCCTTAGTGAAATACATCAGTCTTTTTGGTGAACAGTCCTCTGTCGCAAGCTTCCCGCTTTTCGGATCAATATAAGCAGCGGCAGTTCCCTTAGTTGGTTTAAAGCCAGCTATTGGTTGCTCCTTAAGGCTGTTTTCCATAAATTTAACCCAAACCTTTTTGGCATAAGTTTTATCGGCTGAGATGGTAATTGGGCTACCTTCATCGTAGCCTGTCCATACAGCAGAGACGAGCTGCGGTGTATAGCCAATCATCCAGCTGTCAGATTCAGTTGTTCCTGATTTTCCAGCGTAAATTCTCGTGATATTATTTAAGATGGTACTGCCAGTTACGCTTGCATAGCCATTTAAATTTTTGTCAAACATCCCTGTCATCATGGAATTCATGATGAATGCTAAATCTTCATCCAAAACCTGCTCTTTTTCTTGTTTACTTCTATAAATCAATTGTCCGTCTGCTGTCTCAATTTTCGTAATGAACACCGGTGAAGTTTTATTGCCTCCATTTGCCAGCATGCTGTATGCGTTAGCCATATCGACGACCTTCACATTGGATGTTCCTAATGCCAAGGAAGGAACGACCTGCATCGGTGTCGACAGTCCAAACCTTTTAGCTGTGTCTGCCAACACATCCATTCCTAGAAATAAATGTGTCTTCACTGCGTATACATTATCTGATAAAGCCAGCGCTTGGGCCATCGTGATATTTCCATCCGCATACTTATTGTTAAAATTATGAGGAATATATGGATCACGGCCATCCTCAAAACGGAAGGTCGTTTTTTCACTGCTCATCATCGTCACAGGCGTAAATCCATGCTCTAATGCCGCATAGTAAAGAAGCGGCTTAATAGTAGAGCCAGGCTGACGGGCAGCCTGTGTTGCCCTGTTGAAGGAGCTTTCGCTGTAATCCCGGCCACCAACCATCGCTTTGACATAACCGTTGCTTGGATCCATTGCAACAAATCCAACTTGGATTTTACTCGTATCACTTATTTCACTTTTGACTGTATCTTCTGCTATTTTTTGCTGCTTCGTATTTAAGGTTGTGTATACACGCAACCCGCCAAGCTGAATGCTCCGATCGTCCATATTCATCTCTGTCTTTAAGATGTTTTTCACGGCATCCTGAAAGTAAGGTGCTGTTTCAGCACTTGAGATTGGGAATTCTCCTGTAAACTTAAGCTTTTCTGTCACTGCTGCCTGCATATCCTTTTCATTGATATAGCCGTTTTCCATTAAGGAATGAAGAATAATTCCTTGCCTCTTCTTGGCGTTTTCAGGTGATACTAGCGGAGAGTAGACACTCGGCCCTTTCGGTATACCTGCGAGCATCGCTGCCTCGCCTAATGTCAGCTCTGATGCTGGTTTACCAAAGTAATATTGGCTAGCGGCTTCCGCACCATAGGCACCATGACCATAATAGATGGTATTAATATAGCCCTCAAGGATCTCCTGCTTTGTATAGAACATCTCAAGCCTTATTGTATAAAAGGCTTCAGAAAGCTTCCTTTTCCATGTCTTTTCATGCTCTAAAAAAAGATTTCTAGCATACTGCTGTGTGATAGTACTTGCACCCTGCACCTTTGCCATTGCCTTTATGTCAGCAAGCATAGCCGCAGCAATGCGTTTATAATCAAAGCCATGATGGTCATAGAAGCCCTTGTCCTCTATGGAAACTGTCGCATTGATTAAATCTGGACTTATTTCCTCAATCGGAACCCAGTATCTCTTTTGTCCACTGTTGCTCTCACCGATAATCGTCCCATCGTCAGAATAGTAAATGGTTGACTGGGAAACAGTTAAAGGCGGTGCACCCAAAACCTTCGCATAGATAAGAACCCCTGCAAAACCAATGCTGAAAATAAACGCGGCGAGTATTGCCAGGATGACAATCAGCCTGATATATTTGGCTGAATTTTTCAGGCGATCTTTTGCAATGACTTCCATTTACAATACACCTCCAAGTGTCCTGTCCTATTTATGATAGATGTCATATTTTTAAACTCCTATATTGAGGTTTTTCGGAATAATAGATAGCACTAGTATGTGAATAAGATTTACATTTTAAACCTTTTATAGCGGAGCTAGTAAATTTTTCTTGCTTTTTAGCGAATTTACTCTATACTTTTTTTCGTGTTTGTTATTTATTTGTTTGGGAAGTATATAGGGTAAATGGGTAATTAATCCTTATAAATATATGCTTTTTGCGTATGTGCCTGTCCCAATTGTTAGGATTACTTTATCAATATGGTCGATACTATCAATAGTCAAAGCAGATTTCACACCCTTCTGCATAAGGGCAATTAAGAATGGAGGAAGCAAAGATGGGATTATGGTTTACAGAAAAACAAACAGATAACTTCGGAATTACGATGAAAATTAAACAAACATTACATACAGAGCAAACAGATTTTCAAAAGCTTGATATGGTCGAAACAGAAGAGTGGGGCAATATGCTCCTGCTAGATGATATGGTTATGACCTCTGTCAAGGACGAATTCGTATATCATGAAATGGTTGCACATATACCGTTGTTCACACATCCGAATCCGGAGAATGTGCTAGTGGTAGGCGGCGGAGATGGCGGTGTCATTAGGGAAGTGTTAAAGCATCCTAGTGTGAAAAAGGCTACTTTAGTAGATATTGACGGAAAGGTCATTGAATACAGTAAAAAGTTTCTGCCAGAAATAGCTGGAAAATTGGATGATCCTCGGGTTGAAGTTAAGGTTGGCGATGGTTTCATGCATATTGCTGAGAGCGAAAACGATTATGATGTCATTATGGTCGATTCTACAGAGCCTGTTGGGCCTGCAGTCAATTTATTCACTAAGGGATTCTATGATGGAATTGCAAAGGCATTAAAGGAGGATGGCTTATTTGTAGCCCAGTCCGATAATCCTTGGTTCAAAGCAGATCTTATCCGTGCTGTCCAAAAGGATGTTAAAGAGATATTCCCTATTACGAGACTGTATATCGCTAATATACCAACATATCCAAGCGGAATGTGGGCATTTACAATTGGTTCCAAAAAGTATGATCCACTTGAAGTGAAGGATGACCGTTTTCATGAATTAGAGACAAAATATTATACGAAGGAATTACACAAGGCTGCTTTTGTGCTGCCGAAGTTCGTAAAAGATTTAACAGAGTAGAAGGCTCCGCTAGAACTGCAGGAAGCTGTAATTCTAGCAGAGCTTAATATAAAAAAAGAAGTTAAGGGAATATCCCTAAAAGGAGTGGACAGATTTTGCGTTTTGATGAAGCATATCAAGGTAATACTTTTATAAAAAGTCACCAAAATTTTGAGGAAAGCAAGGCAGTTCTTTATGGAATGCCAATGGATTGGACAGTATCCTTCCGTCCCGGCTCAAGATTCGGCCCAACAAGGATTCGTGAGGTTTCAGTTGGTCTTGAAGAGTACAGCCCGTACTTAGACCGTGACTTAGCAGATGTTAAATACTTTGATGCTGGGGATATTCCATTGCCATTCGGAAACCCGCAAAAAAGCTTAGACATGATTGAAGAATTCGTGGATAAAGTATTGGCTGAAGGCAAGTTTCCACTTGGAATGGGCGGCGAGCATTTAGTTTCATGGGGTGTTTTCCAAGCGATGTACAAAAAATATCCTGACTTGGCAATTATTCATATGGACGCACATACAGATTTACGGGACGAATATGAGGGAGAGCCGTTATCTCACTCCACACCGATTAAAAAGGTTGCAAACCTAATCGGTCCAAAAAACGTCTACTCATTTGGAATCCGTTCAGGTATGAAGGAAGAATTCGAATGGGCAAAAGAAGTTGGTATGCATATCTCCAAATTTGATGTGCTAGAGCCGCTAAAAGAAATCCTGCCAACATTAGCAGGCAGACCAGTATACGTTACAATCGATATAGACGTATTAGACCCAGCACATGCACCAGGGACAGGAACAGTAGACGCAGGCGGAATTACATCAAAAGAACTACTTGCATCCATCCACGAAATTGCACGCTCAGAAGTAAATGTTGTAGGAGCAGACCTAGTGGAAGTAGCCCCAATCTACGATCCATCAGAACAAACAGCAAACACAGCAAGCAAACTAATCAGAGAAATGATCCTTGGTTGGGTAAAATAACTTAAAGCTAGAAGCTTTTGGTATAGATGAAATTAAGAGTTTTCTCTATAGATTTGTGTTTTCCATCTTGAAACCCGTTATTTATACGGGTTTTTTCTTTTCAACAAAAAGAACAGCAGATAACTTCATCTATATCCTTACATCATCTTGCACTTCCCATTTAAAAAATTTATACTTATTAAGTTATAGTTTAGAGGAAAAGGAAGTGTTACCGTTGTCTAACGGGCAAGCACCTATAAAAATACATGTGACCACCAACATATACAACGGAAGCTCGAAAGATAGTATCGAGTGGGTTGGATTTGGACAATACTTAGAAAAAGACGGAAGCAGCTATATTAAGTACGAAGAAGAAATAGAGGAAGGCACCATTAAAACGATTGTTAAAGTGTCTGGAAATGAAGGATTAATACTTCGCAGCGGAGCAGTGAAAATGCGATTGGCCTTTTTGTTGAACAAAAAGCGAAATGGCAGCTATGAAACTCCTTATGGTACTTTTCTAATGGTGACAGATACAAAGCGGCTAGGCATGGAAAAAGAAGCACATAGTCCATCAGGGCTTATTGATATATTGTATGATTTAAATACGAATGGCAATAAAAATGGAACCTATCATATGACAATTAATTTTAAGGAGGAGACAGTACAAGCATGAATATTGTAGATCAAATAAAAGAAAAACTGAAGGATGAAATTAAAGCAAGTGTTGTGAAGGCAGGTCTTGCGGAAGAGGCACAAATTCCAGAAGTAATCCTAGAATTACCAAAGGACAAGGCGCACGGGGACTATTCCACAAATATGGCGATGCAGCTGGCAAGAGTGGCAAAAAAAGCGCCAAGAGCAATTGCAGAAGCAATTATCGACAACTTTGACCAAACAAAGGCATCCATTGATAAAGTAGAAATTGCTGGTCCTGGATTCATCAATTTCTATATGAATAACAGCTACTTAGCAGACTTGATTCCGACAATCCTTGAAGCAGGCGATGCTTACGGAGAAACTAGCTTCGGAAATAAGGAAAAGGTGCAAGTTGAGTTTGTATCAGCAAACCCTACTGGAGATCTTCATTTAGGACATGCCAGAGGTGCTGCAGTTGGTGACTCTTTGTGCAATATTCTTGATAAAGCAGGTTATGATGTATCAAGAGAATATTATATCAATGATGCTGGAAACCAGATCAATAACTTAGCGCTATCTGTTGAAGCGCGTTATTTCCAAGCACTTGGTCAAGATAAGGAAATGCCTGCAGACGGCTACCATGGTGAGGACATCATTGGAATCGGTAAGAAGCTTGCAGAAGAATTTGGCGATAAATTTGTGCATGTAGAGGAAAAGGAACGTTTTGATTTCTTCCGTACATATGGACTTAAATACGAAATGGGCAAGCTAAAGCAAGACCTTGAGGATTTCCGTGTTCCGTTTGATGTGTGGTATTCAGAAACGTCTCTTTATGAAAATGGAAAAATTGATGTAGCATTGAACTCATTAAGAGAAAATGGCTATATTTACGAAGAGGATGGAGCAACATGGCTTCGTTCTATGGATTTCGGTGATGATAAAAACCGCGTGCTTATTAAAAATGACGGGTCTTACACATATCTGACTCCAGATATTGCTTATCATAAAGATAAATTGGAAAGAGGCTTTACAAAGCTTATCAACGTTTGGGGTGCTGACCACCACGGCTATATTCCGCGTATGAGAGCAGCTATCCAAGCATTAGGCTATGATAGGGATGCTTTAGAAGTCGAAATCATCCAGCTTGTTCATCTGTACAAAAACGGCGAAAAGATGAAAATGAGCAAACGTACAGGTAAAGCAGTTACAATGAGAGACTTAGTGGAAGAAGTAGGATTGGACGCAACACGCTACTTCTTTGCGATGAGAAGTGCTGACACACATCTTGATTTTGACCTTGATTTGGCTGTATCGCAATCAAACGAAAACCCTGTATACTATGCTCAATATGCACACGCACGTATTGCGAGCATTTTAAGACAAGGGAAGGAACAAGGGATTGAGCTAGATAATAATCTTGATGTTTCCCATATTACTGCAGAAAAGGAGTTCGACCTATTAAAGAAATTAGGGGAATTCCCACAAGCAGTAACAGAAGCAGCAGCGAAACGAATGCCTCACCGCATCACAAATTATATCTATGATTTAGCATCAACATTCCATAGCTTCTATAATGCAGAAAAAGTATTGGACGCAGATAATATGGAAAGAACAAAAGCAAGATTGGCACTAATCCAATCAACAAAAATTACATTGAAAAATGCACTGCATCTTATCGGTGTTTCTGCGCCAGAGAAAATGTAATAAAAAAAAAGGATGGAAGCAATTCCATCCTTTTTTCTATTAATTCATCACCCATTTATCCTTCAAAAACATGATTCTGCCGATAAAGAACACAACTACTAATACAATAAGGTTACTTCCAATTGTGATAAAGAAATGCTCAAAGTTAGTTATTCCAAAGATCAGCTCTTTAAGCAGGGAATAAATATTCATAACAGGTATGGCGAAATGTTTGAACTCTAATTCGTTTATACCAACATTTGACATGAACATTAAAGGCAATATCGTAACCATCATAATTGGCGCACTATAGCTTTGTGATTCCTTAATTGTTTTGCCGATGATGCTAGTCAGCATAAGCAAGGAAGCGATAAACATGGAGTAAACAATTGTTAGCACAATTGCCAAGATAACACTTAAACCAAAATTATCCCCAATCTCAATAGCATTTTTAAGATTTTCTGTTAGGAAGGCTATTTCCAATACGACAACAAGCAATGTGATGATTCCTGTGACTGTACCTATTGTTGAAATTGTCAGCCATTTGGCAAATACAAGTGTAGAGCGGTTGACAGGAGTCATCAGTAATGCCTCCATTGTTTTCTTTTCCTTTTCCCCTGAAAAGAAATCAGCAGCAGAAGGTCCTGCTCCAACACTGATCGCGACAGCTAGAATAAGGGGAATGAGCATTGCCACAAGATTAATAGTCGGGTCCTCACTCAATTCTTCCTGTGTTATTGACAACGGCTTAATTGTATCAGCTTCAACGCCAAGAGCTTCTAATCTTTCTGAAACTATTATGCTCTCATATTGGGACAGAGCAGCTTGTGTAAGGGACATGAGTGTAGAGGAGCTTTGACTGAACGAATCCCCGATAATCGTCAATTCTGCATTTTGCTTTTCAGCTACAAGGTTGGCGAAATTATCATCTGTCAGTAAAGCAGCCTGGGCTTCTCCGTTTTGTAACGCTTCTTCCGGGTTCTTCTCTTCAACTAGCTCAATGCTGCTGTTGGCAAGCAAGGATGTTCTTATTTCTTCAGGTAGATTGGCAGCTACAGCAAGCTGATAGGATTCACCTTCGCCTTCGGAAACCAATTTTTCATAAAATAAAGTAAGTAATGTCATGATAATAATAGGTAAAAACACCGTTAATAATAATGTCCGTTTATCTCGAAAGGAATCCTTCAATTCTTTTAAATATATATTAAGAAACATGGGCATTTCCTCCTCTAACAAGTCTGCTCATAAAGATATAGTTCAAGTCATTGCTTCCTTCTTCTTTATATAAATTTTCAAGGCTGCCATGGTGGACAAGCTCACCTTTGTGCATCATAGCAACACTGTCACACAAAAGTGACACCTCCTCCATAATATGGCTCGAGAATATAATCGTTTTGCCGTCCTGCTTTAACTGGTGGACAAGCTGACGAAACACATTGGAAGAGGTAATATCAAGACCTGTCGTTGGTTCATCAAAAAGAATAATTTCTGGATTATGAATAAGTGTTCTAGCAATAGCCACTTTTTGGCGCATGCCTTTAGAGAAGTTGCCGACTTTTCGGTCAAGATAATCTCTCATTCCAAACATCCTTGCTAATTCATCAATCCGTACCCTTGTTTCATGTTTGCTGAGTCCGTATAAGCGGGCAAAGTATTCTAGATTTTCCCTTGCTGATAAGCGATCGTACAAACCTGTTTCACCACCGAATAATACGCCAATCTTTTGCTTTATTTCATTTGGATTTGTCTTCGTATCAAAACCAGAGACAGTGATAATCCCTTCTGTTGGCTGTAGTAAAGTAGCAATTGACCGGAGTAAGGTTGTTTTTCCTGCCCCATTTTCTCCTAATAAGCCGACCGTTTCTCCTTTCTTTATGTGGAAAGACACATGCTTTAATGCTGCTACATAAGTCTTTTTATCTTTAAATGTTTTCGATACCTTTTGTACTGTTATCATGGTTACCACTTCCTTCTTGTTATCTTTGTTTTTATCATACAGTTAAAGGATATGAGCGTCTGTACAGATGTCGCGAAAAGTCCATTTCCTGTCGTGAAAATGCTGTACAAGGGTGGGAAAGTCTCATTTTGGAGAACACCTTATATTTCCAATTTGTAACCAATAAGAGGGGAAACCATGATAAGATAGGGAAGGAAAGAAAATATCTGACAAAGGGAATGGGCAGATGAAATGAAAATCGGGTTAGTTGATGATAGGGCAATTGATTTAGATAAATTAATAGGTATCGTTTCTGCCATCCCAGAGGTAGAAATTGTATTTGCAACCTCTTCGGCAGAAGAGGCATATGAACAAATAAAAAAGGAAGCTATTTCTCTTCTCATCGCAGATATAGAAATGCCGAATCTTTCAGGATATGAGTTAGCTGACATTATTCACTCACATGCATTGAATATAAATGTTATTTTTGTAACGGGAAACAGCGGGTATGCCGTTCATGCCTTTGAGCTGAATGTTCATGACTATATTATGAAGCCTTATTCTAAAGACCGGCTTGTTCAGTCTGTTAAGAGGCTGATTGAAAAATCTCAGTCTGCAGAAATAGCCGGAAGAATTTATATAAAACAAAAGAATGATATACATATCATTTTAAAGAAGGACATTATTTTCATTGAGAGATCTGGAAGGTCTACAACAATCCATACGAAAACGGAAGCGATTAAGACATATCAGACACTTAATGAACTTGAAGGTGAATTAAGAGAGAGAGACTTCGTCAGATCACACCGCTCCTTTATTATTAATATCCACTGCATTAAAAGCTTTTCCTTGTATGCAAAAAATTCCTATACGGTGACATTTGAAGGAACGGAAGCAAAAGCAATGATTACAAAGGAAAAGGTCGAATTCATTCAAAATAATTATTTCTAAGGAGCAAAGAATTGTGAAGGCAAATCAACTTTATTGGATCATATTATGTACAGTTTCCGCCTTTCATATAGGATTGTTTTACTACGTCTTTCACTGGCATTTTTCCTTAGGGATAATGGCTCTCATACTGTTAGCAGGAATATGTCTAGTTTATAAACGGGGGAAAGCTCTGATAACTGAATTGGGATGGATGCTTCATGCTTTATTCTGGATTGTGCAAACAATTATTGCAGCAGTAGCACTAACTGTGAAGACAGAATGGCTGTGGCTTGTTTTTTTTCTGTTGTTCTGGGTTATTGAACTAATTAGAAATATGGTAACAGTTGAATTGTCAGAGGTGAGAAGGGAATTAGCACGCACTGATGGGGAAAGGGAAAAAATGAATGAGACGTTCCGAACGGTCAGAAGTGAACGCCATGATTTCCTGAAGCATATTGCTGCCATTCATTATATGGTCGAGAAAAATGAATTTAAAGAAGCATCAGCCTATTTGAATGTACTTGTTGATGGCTATAAGGAAACAAACCTCTCTATTAAGGGGGAAAGCGGTGCAGTTGCTGCTATCTTGCATCAGCATTATAGGAAAGCTCAAAAAGAAAATATAGAAGTAATTTATGATTTGGATGTGCCTATTTCTGTCATGCCAGTACCAGATAAAGAGCTTGTAGCTCTTATTGGCAATTTGCTTGAAAACAGTCTTGAGGCATGCCAAGAATGGCAAAAAGTCTATCACCAGCAAGCTTTTATCACATTGAATTTAGTGAAACGAAGTGGATTATATATATTAACTTTAAGAAATCGTACAATGCCCATCCCAGCAAGAATATTGGATCGGCTCTATATTCAATTCGGGAATTCAACAAAGACAGGTAGCGACAGGGGTATCGGAACAAAGGTAATTTATGAAATTGTGAAAAAACATCAAGGTATTTTGGATTTTGTTTATAAGGAAGAAGAATTTACGGTCAAGATTAAACTGCCAGCTATCCGCTGATTTAATTTATTTATGTGGTTTAAAGACGCCTTCTTTTCAAATAATAAGAGCATTATATGAAAAGGAAGGTTGTTTATGAAGTTACTTTTATTAGCACTTATAACCGGATTTTTGACAGGTTTTATCTTTGCTTTACTCAAGCTGCCAATACCAGCGCCAGGGGCATTGCCAGGGATAATCGGAATTGTTGGTATTTATGCAGGCTTTAAAGTGTATGTTAGCTTAGAGCCATGGATCTCTAGCTTGTTTACAAAGCACTGATAAAAGAAGGGGGCAGCATAATCGCTGCCTCTTTTTTGTACTGTCCGAGAATGTCTCGGCAGCAAATGCCATTGTATGCTTTTAATTATTGTGAGCTCGACTTCGCACAGAAAGCTTTCTAGATTCTAAACGAAGCTTTTGAGCTGATTTGTAAGAATTACACCGGTAATAGGCAGCACTACAGGCGAAATCTGTAAATCTTAAAATTTATTCTCACTGTTTTGCTATAACGAAAATATGTTAAACATAATAAGATTATTGGTAAGGGAAATCTATGAATCTCTAATAATATTGACAATATTCGTAACATTTAGCGCAAAGTATTTTAATTTAATCTTTTCCTTGTTATGGTGTACTTGTTAGAGCTTTTATTAGTTTCTAAAGTTGCGGTGGGTTAAGCTTTATTCTAACTTTTCATGTCTTTTTGTTATCTGCTATAAAGTGTTAATTAAGTTTGGGAATAAAACTTTCATCCTGCTATCACGTTTGTTTAATAAACGGTCACTGGTTTATCTAATTTTAACGAAACAGGTTTCCTGAAATGGAAGCTGATTTTAGGTAATGAAGAATTAACCAGGAAAGGAGTTAGAAGGAATTGAAGCTTGTTCAATATAATAATACAAACCTAGCCCTCTTTAAAACAAAAGCACAATTTAATCAGTCCGTAAGTGCATATAAACAATATATATCCGTTATGTCATTAAGACACGATATTCGTTACAAGATTTATAGAGTATTTAATTATTTAGCAACTGAAGCTCGGTCAAATTTAGGTGTTTTGTCAAAAGACAATAAACAAATATCCATGGATTTAGAAATCAGTACAAGAACCCTTTTAAAATATTATGAACGTTTAGTTAACCTGGGAATGTTAGAGCTAATTAATCTTAAAGATACGACAACATATATATTTATCATTAACCCAATTACCTTAAATAAGGCTGTGGATTTACCAATAATAACAATTAATGATGATATTTAAATGAGCTAAAACGAAAGAAGGAGGCAGCATCCTTGCTGTCTCCTTCCTTTAGAATTAATTCCATTCTAATGTGGCTCCACCGATTCTTTTAATCCCGCGAATTTTGCTTAAATCCTCAACAAGCTGTAAACAAGCTTGATCCTTCAGCTTTGCTTCAATCATGAAATCGACGTCCATTTGAAGAGGACGCAATAGCTGGATGAGTGGTTTGACAAACTCCGCGTTTACAAAATCTGCATGTGAGCGGAATGTCTTCTCTGATTTGGGAGAAGACAAATGGATTTTCGGAATAATTCCGCGGTGTTTCCAAGTTTCAAATATTGGCAATAGAAGTTCTTCTAGTGGTTTATCACATAAGTTTGCCATATGATGATGATAGTCAAAAACAAGCGGTATTGTTTCGTTTTGACATACTGTTAATGTTTCCTCAGTGTTATATGTTTTGTCATCATTTTCTAATGTCATTATCTTCTTAATATGCAATGGCAATGACTTGATATTTTCATAAAAGCGGATAAGTGTTTGCTCCTTGTCACCGTATGTGCCGCCAATATGAATGTTAATAACACTTCTATCCTCTACTCCCATTGCTTCTAGCATTTTGTAATGATATTCCATATCAATGACAGCATTCTTTGTTACTTCCGGTCTTGGCGAAGTGAATAATGTATATTGATTAGGATGAAAGCTGACTCGCAGACCATGATCCTTTACGAGTTGTCCAATTTCGGCAAACTCTTCCTTAAATGGGGTGAGATAATCCCACATAACATCAGGGTGTGTTGCTAGCGGAACAATGGAGCTCGACATGCGGTAAAGCATGATTTCATGCCCAATATTGTAATGCAATGCTCTTTTTGTGTTAATGAGATTTGTTTTTGTTATTTCCAGCAGCCTTTGTTTCCGTTCTTCATCAGGCAATTCTTTGTAACGTGCAAAGGTCATTGTTTTGGAGGGCGAAGCGTCCCAAAGGTTCGTCGCTGTGGAAACATATCCAAATCTGAATTTCATCTTCGTTCTCCTTTCCCTTTGGAAAATTTACAGCAGAGGTGCAAATATTCTGGCAATCCACTCTAGCAATACTGTTTTAGGTTTAGGCTTTTCTAAGTATTGAAGCGTGTATTTCTCTGATACGGCAATATCCTTAGCAACAATGCTGTTCATTTCTGTAATGAAGCTGGGTTCAAAAATACAGCAAACCAGTTCGTGGTTCAAGAAGATGCTTCTTTTATCAAAATTAGGAGTGCCGACAAGACAAATTTCATCATCTGCTGTAATAATCTTACCATGAAAAAAACCATGTTTATAATGATAAGCCCTTGCACCACCCTTTAACAGGGTACGTAAATAGGGAAAGGAGGCTTCCTTTACTAAAATATGATCAGGCTTTGTTGGCAATAACAGCGTGATTGTGACATTTCTGTCTTGGGCCATGCAAAGCTCTTTCATTATCCTTTTGCTAGGAATGAAATAGGGAGTGCCAATAAATAGTGTTTTCCGTGTATTGCGGATAAGTCCACAAAGGACATCCTCTAAATAGACTCCTTGGGTTGGAATAATCTGATGTCGGGCATTACCTTTAGGCTGTTCGGGAAAGTAAATTGGGTTTTGAAGCAGATTTGTTTTTGTAGCATCGGTCCAGTCGAATAAAAATTCGCGCTGCAGGTCATCGACACCCTCACCTGTCAATTTAAAATGGTAGTCTCTCCATGGACTTAATTTTAAATTGGCGTGAATATAATCTTTTCCAATATTAAAACCGCCAACATAGCTGACTTTTCCATCAATTATAGAAATCTTTCGATGATTTCTGACCTGCAAAGAATAGAAAAATGGCAGTGTTGGTTTATTGCAATAAGCAAACTCCACACCTGCTTCCTTTAACTTATTGCGGATTTTTTTTCTGATTTGAAAGCTTCCGAGGTAATCCAGCAACAGTCTTACCTCAATTCCATCCTGTGCTTTTCTTTCGAGAATTTCTAAAAACTGTGTGCTAATTGTATCTGCTTTTACAGTGTAAAATAATATATGTATATGCTTTTCGGCATTCTCCAGCTCTTGGAATAAGTCTGGAAAGAGGTCTTTTCCGTCGTTGAAGATTTGAAAGTTACTTTCTCGAAACGGATAATTTCTTCTCGTAACCTTTCGCTTAGTGATAGCTTTGCCTACAATGAAATCTATATAAAGTAAAAAGATAAGCAGTAACAAAACACCAATGATTATTAAAAAAGTATACATAGAAGTTCCCCCTTGAATATGTATTGTTTCCCGTTTTTCCTTATTCTATAAGAGAGTTGTTCAGACTTAAGGAACTTTCAGAAATTCCGTAGGTAATAAAGAAAAGAAAAGCTAAATAAACCTTAGCTAGAACTAGCATATTCACTAGAAAATTGTTTATAATGGAGAATATGTATTTTTTCTCTTTACTATGAAATGGAAACTGTATAAAATGAAACTCCATGAGGAAATAAATGTTAAGGCAGAAAGATTTCCGCTTGCATGCAGATTAAGATAATGCCTTTAATAAATGTGGTATAACTACATACAATCCAATTCGGATAAAGAGCAGATAGCGAAGGGAAGTGCCAAAATGAGTGTTGATAAGTTTACAAAAGAAGAATTAAATGAAATGTCATTAATTGAAATTGCATATGAACTATTAAATGGTGCAAAAACACCATATTCTTTCAATGAAATCGTGAAGGAAGTAAGCAGGCTAGTGGATTTATCTGAAGATCAAATCAATGATAGACTTGCACAATTCTATACAGATATTAATATCGATGGACGCTTTTTGTCATTAGGAGATAATCGTTGGGGATTACGTACATGGTATCCTGTTGATAAGTCAGAGGAAGATGTCGTTACAGTAACGAAGCCGAAGAAGAAAAAAGCGAAAAAAGCTACTGAAGATGATTTCGACGATTATGATGACAGCGTTGAAGAAGATTATGAAGAGTTTGATGATGATGATCTTGAGGACGATGATGATGTTGAAGATGAGGACGATTTGCTAGATGACGACCTTACTGAAGACGAAGACGAAGACGAAGAAAGCTTTGACGAAGATGCGGAAGATGGGTATGAAATCGACGAAGATGAGCTGGATGAGGATTTAGACGAAGAAGATGATGAAGAAGACGAGGATGAGTTTGAAGACGAGGATGAAGAAGATAAATAAGACCCTTGACTTTTAGATGCCTTGCTTGTAAAATCATTTTTGGGCTCCTTAAAAAAGGAACGAACTGATATTTGCTTAAATAGCGCTCCCCTTACTTGAAAAAGTAAGTGGAGCTTTTTTGTTTTTATAAAATGATTTTCAGGCCGCAGAACCTGTTTTAAAGGATTAGGACAGGGCGCTGAAAGGCTTTTTTATAAAAGTGGCTTTACAGCAATTGATTCACTCCCCTCGAAAAAAATATTCGAATATTTTTCTTTAAATAAAGACAAATATGCACAAACTTTAACTAAGGGGGATTATAAAAATGACAAAATATATTTTTGTTACAGGTGGGGTTGTTTCATCACTTGGAAAAGGAATTACTGCAGCTTCATTAGGAAGACTGCTGAAAAACCGTGGAGTGAGCGTAACCATTCAAAAATTCGATCCATATATTAACGTGGACCCGGGAACAATGAGTCCATATCAGCATGGTGAGGTTTTTGTTACAGATGATGGCGCGGAAACAGATCTTGACTTAGGACATTATGAGCGTTTTATTGACATTAACCTAACGAAATACAATAATGTCACAACAGGGAAAATCTACTCAACTGTGCTACGAAAAGAGCGCAGAGGAGACTATTTGGGAGGAACTGTTCAAGTTATCCCTCATATTACGAACGAGATTAAAGAAAGAGTATTCCGAGCAGGCCGTGAAACAAACGCTGATGTTGTTATAACGGAAATCGGGGGAACTGTCGGTGATATCGAGTCATTGCCATTCTTAGAGGCAATCCGCCAAATTAAAAATGATATCGGCAGAGAAAATGTAATGTATATTCACTGTACATTAGTGCCTTATATCAAGGCAGCTGGCGAAATGAAAACAAAGCCAACACAGCACAGTGTTAAAGAGCTTCGCAGCTTAGGTATTCAGCCAAATGTAATCGTAGTGAGAACAGAAAAGCCAATTTCACAAGATATGAAGGATAAGATTGCTCTATTCTGTGACATTGATACAAATTCTGTTATTGAATGTCAAGATGCAGATACATTGTATACAATTCCACTAGCACTTCAAGAACAACACTTGGATCAAATTGTTTGCGACCATCTTCATCTTAAGTGTGAAGAAGCAGATATGACAGAATGGATTGAGCTTGTTGATGTAGTCCGCAATCTGTCTAAAACAGTTAAGATTGCGCTTGTTGGTAAATATGTTGAGCTGCAGGATGCCTATATTTCTGTAGTAGAAGCATTAAAACACGCAGGCTACGCTTTTGATGCAGATATCGAAATTGAGTGGATTAATGCAGAGCACGTAACTTCTGAAAATGTAAAAGAGCTGTTGCAGCATGCAGATGGAATCCTTGTCCCAGGAGGATTTGGCGACCGTGGTGTTGAAGGAAAAATCATTACAACACAATATGCTCGTGAAAACAAAGTTCCATTCTTCGGAATTTGTCTTGGAATGCAAGTAGCTTCAATTGAGTTTGCTCGCAATGTATTAGGCTGGAATGGAGCTAATTCTTCTGAGTTGGATGAAAAAACTTCATACCCTGTTATCGACTTGCTGCCAGAGCAAAAGGATATTGAGGATCTTGGAGGAACTCTTCGTTTAGGTCTATATCCATGTAAATTAAAAGAAAACACAAAAGCATATGAAGCATACCAAGATGAGGTTATCTATGAAAGACATCGTCATCGCTATGAGTTCAATAACCAATATCGCCAAGAGATGGAAGACGCTGGTTTCGTCTTCTCAGGAACAAGTCCTGATGGCCGTCTAGTTGAAATTGTTGAGCTTAAGGATCACCCTTGGTTTGTAGCATCACAATTCCATCCAGAATTTATCTCAAGACCAACAAGACCACAACCACTATTCCGTGAGTTTGTAGGATCTTCCTTGCGTTTTTCTGAGAAATAAGCAATAAAAAAAAGCTAACCTTTTTGAAGGTTAGCTTTTTTGTGCTTACAATTCATATTCCTTAATAAATTCATCCAACGTAAACTTGATGCCATAATAGACAAATAAAGCAGCGATAGAAGCAGGATAACCGAAGCGATTGCCATCTTCATCAGGCAGCAGGCCTTTCGTCAATTTAAGGTCAATATGAACATCTGCAATGTCTTGTAATCCTTCTGAATCAGCAGAAATAATGGTACTTACAGACACAAAAGGAATATATTCTTCCGCAAGCTTCTTGGCTAAAGAAAGAACCTCCGAATCATCTGACGCTCGTGAGAACAATAAGAAGCGGTCATTTGGGCTAACATTATCAACAGAATGCTCCTCTGTCCATTCTTCTGCCCCTTGCAGCGGTTCAGCACTGTACAAGCTTTCAGAAACAACTGCTTTCATTTCATTAGTGGCATAAATGAAGATTTTTCCATCTCCGCCAAGTGCTTGAGCAAGTATTCTGGCACTATCCTCCATTGATTCTTCTTCCTTTTCGTGAAGTCTTTTAAATAAACCACTTAATTGAGTGGAGAACATTTTAAGCAATGTGAGGCACCCCCATATTTATTTTTACAATCTTATCCATTGATAGGGAAAGTTTGAGTGATTCAATAGTATTATAAGGAAACGGCAAGAAAAGGCAAAATTTATGCCTGTCAGCAGGAAAATATCAATAAAAAGTAGAAAGTTATTTATAGAGAAAAACTTTGTTATATAATGGATGTAATTGGGTCTATTGTCTAAAATAGTCTTTTTTGCTGTGTCGAATATCAGCAGCCGGTTATCAGATATAGGGGAACATCTTTTTCATTTGCAAAAAACAGAGAAAAATTAGGAAGGGTAGGGTCTAAAATGAAAGGGAAAATATTAATCGTGGATGACCAGTTCGGTATCAGAATTTTATTAAATGAAGTGTTTCAGAAAGAAGGCTACAAAACATTTCAGGCTGCAAATGGAGTGCAGGCACTAGAAATAGTGACACAAGAGGTTCCTGATTTGGTGCTTCTTGATATGAAAATCCCTGGAATGGATGGCATTGAAATATTAAAACGTATGAAAAAGCTTTACAAGGATATCCGTGTAATTATCATGACGGCATATGGTGAGCTTGATATGATTCAGGAAGCAAAGGATCTTGGTGCATTGACACATTTTGCGAAGCCTTTCGACATTGATGATTTGCGTGCGGCAGTAAAGGAATATATCGTCAGCTAAAGTATGGAACTAAACGGAGCCTTTTGGGGCACTTATACCTAGTAATTTTTACGAATACATATTAACTAAAAATTGGTAGAGCAAATTAATTGCTCTATCAATTTTTTGAATAAAACTAATTTTTTTATGACATTTTATAAAAAATGGTTGGATAGATAGCATTTCTCTACTTATTTTGGTATGATTACCTATGGAATTTAAAAGCTAATTGATTCGTTTTATTTTACTAGGGGTAATGTATACATATTCACAATTCTCTTTGGAGAATTTAATAAAGGTTACCTTGTAAAAACGACGATCATAATAAGGAGGAAGAAATATGCCTTTAGTTTCAATGAAAGACATGTTAAACAAAGCAAAAGCAGAAGGCTATGCTGTTGGTCAATTTAACTTAAATAACCTTGAGTTCACTCAAGCAATTCTTCAAGCTGCAGAAGAAGAAAAATCTCCAGTTATCCTTGGGGTATCTGAAGGTGCTGCTCGTTACATGGGTGGTTTCACAACTGTAGTTAAGATGGTAGAAGGTTTACTTGTAGACTATAAAATCACTGTTCCAGTTGCTATTCACTTGGATCACGGTTCAAGCTTCGAAAAATGTAAAGAAGCTATCGACGCTGGATTCACTTCCGTTATGATCGATGCTTCTCACCACCCATTTGAAGAGAACGTTGAAACAACTAAAAAAGTTGTTGACTATGCTCATTCAAAAGGTGTTTCAGTTGAAGCTGAGCTTGGAACTGTTGGCGGACAAGAAGATGATGTTGTAGCTGAAGGCGTAATCTACGCTAATGCACAAGAGTGTGTTGAGCTTGTTAAACGCACTGGCATCGATACTCTAGCTCCAGCACTTGGTTCTGTACACGGACCATACAAAGGTGAACCAAACCTTGGTTTCAAAGAAATGGAAGAAATCGGTAACCTTACTGGTCTTCCACTAGTATTGCACGGAGGAACTGGAATCCCAACAAAAGATATCCAAAAATCTGTTTCTCTTGGTACAGCTAAAATCAATGTTAACACGGAAAACCAAATCGCTTCTGCTAAAGCAGTTCGCGAAACATTGGCTGCTAAACCAGAAGAGTACGATCCACGTAAATACTTAGGACCAGCTCGTGACGCTATTAAAGCAACTGTTATTGGCAAAATCAAAGAATTCGGTTCTTCAAACAAAGCGTAATATAACATAAATGATCGAAACCGTCCTTAATGGGCGGTTTCCGTTCATTTACTGTATTTTAGAAAGTCAGTCGAATAAACAGACATATTGTCGGTTATGATGTATAAAGAATGATAATTCCCCATTTGAAGACTGGCTGAAGCTGCTTAAAGGAACAAGACAAGCAGTCCCCATCTGGACTAGACTAAAAGCACCTTTATGTTCAACACATCCAGTATTCTAGTTATCAAGCTTCTATTGAAAAAACACCCAGATTTTTATTGATTATTAATTTCACCGTTCGCAAATTAGACTTGGCGATATTAATTTTGATACTACTTGAGATTTATTAGCCAAATTGGGAATACCCAATTGTCCTTAAATGTTAATTGGACATGCTTTTGCCCTTCTAAACATTGTGCATGTGCTAGCACTTTTCCTATCTTCCTTAAATTTTGGTATAATAATTGAATTAGTAGGAACTCATAATTGATATTACATTCAAGACTTAAGTCAATTTTTATATTCCTGTAAACAGGGAAGTTAGCAAAGCAGTACTTGCCCAAATGAAAAGGGGCCGCAAAACGGCTAAGTAATTTCGGATAATACGAAAATTACATAATTAAGTACACGCATTGCTTGGCTTAGAAGGGAGTTAGAAATGGAAAAACTTATGATTGCAGGTGGATCACCATTAAAAGGTACGGTACGCATTAGCGGAGCAAAAAACAGTGCAGTTGCGCTGATACCAGCCACTATTTTAGCAGAATCTCCAGTGACCATTGAGGGATTGCCTGACATTTCTGATGTACACATATTGAAAGGGATTATGGAGGAATTAGGAGGAAGTGTTTCATTCTCTGATTCTGATATGACGATTGACCCGACTTCTATGATTTCCATGCCTATGCCAAATGGTAAGGTCAAAAAGCTGCGTGCTTCCTATTACTTAATGGGAGCAATGCTAGGCAGATTTAAAAAAGCTGTAATTGGATTGCCTGGGGGCTGCCATTTAGGTCCAAGGCCTATTGATCAGCATATAAAAGGATTTGAAGCATTAGGAGCTCAAGTGACAAATGAACAGGGAGCCATTTATCTAAGAGCTGATGAGCTGAGGGGAGCCAGAATCTATCTCGATGTGGTGAGTGTAGGGGCAACTATTAATATCATGCTTGCGGCTGTAAGAGCAAAAGGCAGAACAATTATTGAGAATGCCGCTAAAGAGCCAGAAATCATCGATGTTGCTACATTGCTGACTAATATGGGGGCTAAGATTAAAGGTGCAGGAACGGATGTTATTCGAATAGATGGTGTCGATCGGTTAGATGGCTGCCGTCATACAATTATCCCTGACCGAATTGAGGCAGGAACGTATATAATTATTGGCGCAGCGGTCGGTGATGGAATACTGATTGACAATGTTATACCACAGCATTTAGAATCTCTTATCGCAAAATTAAGGGAAATGGGTGTGCATATAGAATCAAGTGGTGATCAAGTATTTGTCAGCTCCAATCCTGATTTGAAGCCAGTGGATATTAAAACCCTTGTTTACCCAGGATTCCCGACAGATTTACAGCAGCCGTTCACATCGCTTTTAACAAAAACAAACGGTACAAGCATGGTAACGGATACAATATACAGTGCCCGCTTTAAGCATATTGATGAACTGAGAAGGATGAATGCCACGATTAAAGTGGAAGGAAGATCGGCAATTATCAATGGACCTGTTCATCTGCAAGGAGCACGCGTTAAGGCAAGTGATTTAAGAGCTGGAGCAGCATTGGTAATTGCAGGATTGATGGCAGATGGCATCACTGAAGTTACTGGTATTGAGCATATTGACAGAGGATATGGACAGCTTGTAGAGAAGCTGAAGGGCTTAGGAGCTTCTATCTGGCGTGAAGGAATGACCCAGGAAGAGTATGAACAGATAAAAAATGGTTGATAGTGAAGTGATATCAGGGTGGAATAATGGGTGCTGCTAATCTTAATGGACCCCTTCTGTAAGTGGAGGTGCTTTAAAGCGAGGTCAGCCTCATTCTGCCCGTTTTATCTTATGTTGATATTCCAAGAAAACGGATTCTTTTCCTTTTAAATTGTAGTTGCATATCAACGATTAGATTAGGTAAAATAGAGATTGCTTTTATGCAAAAAAACTTCTTAACATGCGGGAGTGCGGGAATTAATACTATACTTCATTAACTATACACATCTTATAGTTTTTTTCTTCTTCAAACACGTAACGCCTCAAAAAAAATGAATACATTCCTTTCCAAATACAAATTTCGCTAAATGGTAGGAATAACTGAAAATGAAAAAAGAGTGGTGGCAAAATGGGATTGAACATATCTAGTTTGGAAAATATGAAATTAAAAGAGCTATACGAATTGGCTCGTGAATATAAAGTAGCTTATTACAGCAAGTTGACAAAAAAAGAGCTTATATTCTCTATCTTGAAAGCGAGAGCCGAGCAGGAAGGGTATTTCTTCATGGAAGGTGTTCTGGAGATTATCCAATCAGAGGGCTTTGGCTTCTTGAGACCGATTAACTATTCACCTAGTTCACAGGATATCTACATATCAGCTTCCCAAATCAGAAAATTTGATTTGAGAAATGGGGATAAGGTTTCAGGTAAAGTGCGTCCGCCTAAAGAGAATGAGCGATACTTCGGCTTGCTGCAAGTGGAAGCAGTAAATGGCGATGATCCGGCAACAGCAAAGGAAAGGGTTCATTTTCCAGCGCTAACGCCATTATATCCAGACATACAGATGAAGCTAGAGACAACACAAAAGTATGCTTCTACACGTATTATGGATGTACTTGCACCTGTCGGCTTTGGGCAGCGTGGATTAATTGTTGCGCCTCCAAAGGCTGGTAAAACAATGCTTATCAAGGAGATTGCCAACAGCATCACAACGAATCATCCGGATGCGGAGCTTATTGTCCTTTTAATTGATGAGCGACCAGAGGAAGTAACGGACATCGAAAGATCTGTAAGCGGGGATGTTGTAAGCTCCACTTTTGATGAGGTTCCAGAAAACCATATTAAAGTTGCTGAGCTTGTTTTGGAAAGAGCAATGCGTCTTGTGGAGCATAAGCGTGATGTTGTTATCCTGATGGACAGTATAACTAGACTTGCGAGGGCATACAATCTTGTAATTCCTCCAAGTGGTAGAACGTTATCAGGAGGGATAGACCCTGCTGCTTTCCATCGTCCAAAACGCTTCTTCGGTGCAGCACGTAATATTGAAGAAGGCGGTTCTTTAACAATCCTTGCAACTGCATTGGTGGACACAGGTTCTCGTATGGATGATGTTATTTATGAGGAATTTAAGGGTACAGGTAATATGGAGCTTCATTTAGACCGCTCTCTTGCAGAAAGAAGAATTTTCCCTGCGATTGATATTCGCCGTTCTGGTACGCGTAAAGAGGAACTTCTTATACCGAAGGAACACTTGGATAAGCTATGGGCCATTCGCAAGTCCATGTCTGATGCTCCTGACTTTGCAGAACGTTTCTTACGTAAGCTAAGACAAACAAAGTCTAACGAAGAATTTTTCGCTGTATTGTCTGATCAGATGAAGGCAGGAACTGCTGCGAAGCGTTCTTAATTGCTGTTAAGTGAATTCAAAACTTGGGAAAAATTTCATGATTCAAGATGAGGAAATGAAGTTGCAAAAAGCCCATGTACTTGTTATAATGATGACAGTGTGTTTTTGAAATAATAATGCATGGGAAAAAGCATTGTCCAAGCATTATTCTATAACTCTGTTTCGAAAGTTGCAGGGCGGAAGGAGATGAAAAGGAATGAAAGCAGGAATTCATCCAACTTATAATGAAATTACGGTAAAATGCGCATGTGGCAACGAGTTCACAACTGGTTCTGTTGCAAAAGAGATGAAAGTTGAAACTTGCTCTGAGTGCCATCCGTTCTATACTGGACGTCAAAAATTCGCTGAAGCTGGCGGACGTGTTGACCGTTTCAACAAAAAATACGGCATCAAAACGCAACAACAATAATCAATCCAAAGAACAGGCAAGAATGTTTCATACCTTGCCTGTTCTTTCTTTATGATAATCCTGCGGACTAAGAGGGTGTTTAAGAATACAAGAAACTGAAATACGGATTTTTTGTATTCTTAAGCGTCTTCTATTAGTACATGAACGCTACAGTCGCTTTGCTAACTTAGTAAAGGACATGTTTTTGGAGGAAGGAAGGAGAGGTTTCATGTATGTGATGAAACATCATGGATGGGTAGAGGTTATTTGCGGAAGTATGTTTTCCGGTAAATCTGAAGAGCTTATCCGACGAGTTAGAAGAGCCCAATTTGCTAAACAGAACATTGTTGTGTTTAAGCCTAAAATAGATAATCGTTACAGTGAGGAAGCTGTTGTCTCACATAATGGTTCTACAACAGTTGCTGTCCCAATCAGCAACTCCTCAGAAATCTTTGAATATGTGAAACCAGATGTTGAAGTGGTTGCCATTGACGAAGTCCAGTTTTTTGATCCGGAGATAGTGGCGGTTGTCCAGCATTTAGCCAATAGCGGCTATAGAGTTATCTGTGCAGGATTGGATCAGGACTTCCGTGGTGAGCCATTTGGAAGAATGCCTGAACTTATGGCGATTGCAGAGTTGGTGACAAAGCTGCAGGCAGTTTGTGCTGTATGTGGTTCACCGGCAAGCCGTACGCAGCGACTAATTGACGGATCGCCAGCATCGTATGATGACCCAATCATACTTGTCGGTGCTTCTGAATCGTATGAGCCTAGATGTCGTCATCATCATGAAGTACCTAAATCACCTTCACTGAAAGAAATCAACAGTACTTCGATAAAATGACTGTATGCAAAAAAAGTCCCCATTAGAATGCTCTAATGGGGACTTTATTAGGAAGATACAGATAAGCCAAGCTTTGAAAGTGCCTGCTTGAGTGTGCTGTATGTAGGAACATTCTCAAGGCTAATCCCTAAATTATTGATGACTTGTGCTATATCGGGTCTTAGCCCTGATATACTCGCTTCCATGCCTGTGTACTTCAGAATCTTTACTAAGCTTAGAAGCCTTTGCAGTACCATCGTATCAATGGAAGATACGCCAGAAAGATCAATAAGCAGATGTCTAATTTCCCTTTCCTTGCAGCCTGCAGGGACATTTTCTAAGATTAGATTCCCTCTTGTTGTGTCAATGGCCCCAATAATCGGCAGAACTCCGATATGATTGATAATGGGGATAATCGGGTTGCTTAATTCATTGATTGTTTCTTGCTGCGCCTGAATTTTTTTGAGATTGTATTCGTGGTACATTTCAGTGAATTCATTGTTCAGTTTGTCAAAAGTGAGATGGAAGACCGAACTCCAATGCAATATGGTTGCCTGTGGAACATCTCCTATTTCTTCAATGAATATAGTAATCATTTCCCAGATGGTTTGCCTAGTCAGACTTAAAGCATGCAGTACTTGGTGAACAGGCACGCCAAGCTTTACTCTGCTTTTGGCAATTTCGTTTGCCCATTTCGATAAATTTGCGGAGAAGATAGTCTCATCATCTAAAAAAGAACTGATGACAGTTTCAATTGTAAAAGCATGTTGGGACCTGAGTAGATTGTTAACAGCATCAGTAGAATCTTTACTATAAATGGATCCTTCTTCGCCGTTTTTTATGACGAACCATTTTTCCGTAATTATTGGGGCCTTTTCCATTATATAGTGATAGACAGATTCGTTGGATAGAGACATTATTTGTCCTCTCTTTCTATGAATATCTTTATTATAAAGCAAAACGTTACAAGTTAAGCATTATATCCTCGTAAATGCTGTTTTTACATGTTAATTTGGTTTTGACGGGGATAATAGCCTATAATATAATTAAAATGTTATGGAAAAAAATTGAGGTGAATATTCGTGTTTGATCGTCTGCAAGCTGTAGAGGATCGTTATGACAGGCTTAATGAGCTATTGAGCGATCCTGAAATTGTCAATGATACAAAAAAATTGCGTGATTATTCTAAAGAGCAATCAGATATACAAGAAACGGTTGAAGTTTACCGGGAATATAAAGAAGTAAAAGCACAAAACCAAGATGCAAGATCAATGCTAGAGGAAAAGCTTGATTCAGAAATGCGTGCAATGGTTAAAGAAGAGTTGGATGAAACAGCAGCGAAAATTGAGGAATTAGAAGGACGTCTAAGAATATTGCTGATACCAAAAGATCCTAATGACGATAAGAACGTTATCATGGAAGTTCGGGGAGCAGCAGGTGGAGACGAAGCAGCGTTATTTGCTGGAGACTTGTTCCGTATGTACAGCCGCTATGCAGAATCACAAGGCTGGAAGATGGAAGTAATTGATGCGAGTTCAACAGGCGTAGGTGGATATAAGGAAATCATTTTCATGATAAACGGAAAAGGTGCTTATTCAAAGCTTAAGTTTGAAAATGGAGCACATAGGGTGCAACGTGTGCCTGAAACAGAATCTGGCGGAAGAATTCATACTTCCACTGCAACAGTTGCGTGTCTGCCTGAAGCAGAAGAGGTTGAAATTGAAATCCACGATAAGGATATCCGTGTTGATACATTTACTTCTAGCGGACCTGGTGGACAAAGTGTTAACACTACAATGTCTGCGGTAAGATTAACACATTTACCGACAGGAACAGTTGTATCTTGTCAGGACGAAAAATCGCAAATCAAAAACAAAGAAAAAGCAATGAAAGTATTACGTGCTCGTGTGTATGACAAGTTCCAACAAGAAGCACAAGCGGAGTATGACCAGCAGCGTAAGTCTGCAGTCGGTACAGGAGATCGTTCAGAACGTATCAGAACATATAACTTCCCGCAAAACCGTGTAACAGATCACCGAATTGGACTCACTATCCAGAAGCTTGATCAAATCCTGCAAGGGAAAATGGAAGATATTATTGATGCTTTGATTTTGGAAGAGCAATCAAGCCGTTTGGAAAGTGCATCAGATGTCTGATTCAGGACAAATGAAAGTATTTGAAGCCCTTAAATGGGCTTCTTCTTATTTGACTGTGCATGGTCGTGAGGAGTACGCTGGAGAACTGCTAATGCGTCATGTATTAGGAGCGACTCGTTCTGAGATGCTGATGAAATTTAGAGAAGAGATGAGTGAAGATGCCTTTTGCCAGTTCCAAAAGTATGTCCATCTTCATGGTGAAGGAAAACCGATTCAATATTTAATGGGTTATGAGGACTTTTACGGACGGACATTTACAGTCAATGAGGAGGTTCTTATCCCTAGACCGGAAACAGAAGAGCTTGTTTATAATATGCTAGAGCGAATCAAGGTGTTATATGGAAGTGAAATTGTTGATTTGGTTGATATTGGGACAGGGAGCGGGGCTATCGCAATAACGATGAAACTAGAATATCCACAGCTTCACGTGACTGCAACAGATCTATTTGAAGAATCCTTAAAGGTTGCAAGACAAAATGCAAAAGCACTTGAAGCAGAACTGGAATTTGTCCAAGGAGATTTGTTTGAGCCATTTTTAAAAGCTCAAAGAAAATTTGATGTAATATTGTCAAATCCTCCTTATATACCAGATCAAGATGCCGCTGAAATGTCCGTTGTCGTTACAGAGCATGAGCCTCATCGAGCATTATTTGCAGGAGCAGAGGGCTTGGATATTTACAGAAGAATATGCGAGCAGCTTCCTTCTGTGTTAAAGACTAAAGGCATTGTCGGCTTTGAAGTCGGCATGGGACAAAGTGAAGCAGTTTCAAAATTGATTGTGAATGCTTTTCCATCAGCAAAGGTAAATGTTGTGTATGACATTAACAAAAAGGATCGAATGGTATTTGCTGAAATAGGGTTTGAGTGACATTTTTATATTAGTTTGAACCGCGGATAATCCGCGGTTTTTTATTTCAAAAAAAATCAAACTTGCTAGTTTAAGAATCTATTAATCTGTCCACACTGTTTTTATGAGGGGGCGAATTAATATGAAAAGAAAATCAATGGCAACAATATATATATTTGTACTTATCCTATCAACTATTATGAGTTTATATATACCGAAAAATGAAGTGACAGCAAATGATGAAGTGGTAATTCCAAATGATGCTATTAGACTAAGAATATTAGCAAATAGCGATAGCGAAGAGGACCAAGCTTTAAAGAGAAAAGTAAGGGACGCAGTCAATGCTGAAATAACAAACTGGGTAGCAGATTTAACTTCTAAGGAAGCAGCAAAACAGCTTTTAAAGGATAAACAGCCGGAAATTCAAAAGATAGCAGAAAAGGTAGTTATGGAAGAAAGCTCAGATCAGACAGTAAAGGTGAAATTCGGTAAAGTAGATTTTCCTACAAAGCTATACGGAGAGTTTTTATATCCTGCTGGTGAATATGAAGCAATTTTAATTACATTAGGAGCAGGAGAAGGAGCAAATTGGTGGTGTGTGCTGTTTCCGCCATTATGTTTCCTTGATTTTTCTAACAGTGTCGCTGTAAGTGATGGCTTTGAAGAGGATAAGAAGGAAGAAGATAGCAAGAAGAAGGAAGAAGTAGTAGCAGAAAAGAAAGACAAAGCAGACGAAGAATCAAAGAAAGCTAAGGAAGATAAAAAAGCAGAAGTGAAAGAAGTAGCAAAAGACAGCAAAGAATATCCTGTTTATGTGGATGAAGAAAAAGAGAGTGACGTAGAAGTAAAGTTCTTCCTTGTAGAGTTATGGGATAAAATCTTTGGATGAGATACTAGGCCATCTGCACAAGTACATGCTGCTTGTAACAGATGGCTTTATTTTTGAAAGAGAGTTCGGCTGCATTAGGCATATACTGTATAATTATGCTTGCAATAATCTTATTGGTAGAGAAGATTAATAAAAATTCTATCATTTTTTTCAACTCCTTTTCATAGTAATAGAATGAACAGCTAATTCAATTTATGATAAAGGGGACTATAAATATGGAGCATATTGTTAGAACAGCAACTAATGGAGATATAGAGGGCCTGAAAAGCTTCTTAGGAAGAACGGAAGTCGAATTGCAGGATTTGGAGAATTGGATGGACTTCTGCCTTGTTGCGGAGGATACACAGTCAGGAGAATTAATGGGGACAATCGGCATTCAGCCTTTTGCTGACGCTGGGCTGTTAAGGGCGCTTGTGCTTAAAAATGGATCTGCCGAAGACATTTTGTATATGCTTCAACAGGCCATAAGGTTGGCTAAAGAACAAAAATTAGGTATGCTATATTGCGTAGTGAATAATAAGAATGCGAGGAATCTCTTCTATTTACTTGGATTTAAGGAGATAAATGTCGAAGATTTGCCTGTGGATGTCAGACAATCATCAACAGTAAAGACAGCAGAAGTTGTTAATAACTCGAAAATTATGTATTATTCGATAAACAATGTGGATAATTAGGAAGAGTTATCCACTGTTTTCGTCTTTTTATTCACAATTTGTGGACAAGTCAGATAAAAGACGAAAAAATCGCCTGTATTTGGTCAAATGAGAATTGTCGAAAATTGAAGAAACACAGGCGATTTCAATGTATTTACATAAGTTTTAAATAAAGGTGGATAAGTATGAAGACAAATTTATGGTCAGTGGATAAGTATGTGGATATAGATAGTAGTTATCCACAAATTAAACAAGCTGCAGACCTTTTAAACAAAAATGAAGTAATTGCATTTCCAACAGAAACAGTTTATGGACTTGGAGGGAATGCGAAAAGTGATGAAGCAATTGCTAAGATCTTTGCTGCGAAAGGCAGACCATCTGATAACCCGCTCATCATTCATATAGCAAAACAAGAGCAATTGGCAGAGCTTGTGAAAGAAGTGCCGGAGAAGGCAGAACAGTTAATGGAAGCCTTTTGGCCAGGAGCACTTACGATTATATTTCAGCTTAAAGAAGGCGCATTATCGAAGCTGGCAACTGCTGGACTTAATACTGTCGGCATAAGAATGCCTGACCATCCAGTTGCATTAAAATTATTAGAATTGGCCAATTTACCAATTGCTGCACCAAGTGCTAATACATCTGGAAAGCCGAGCCCTACTACTGCGCTTCATGTAACGGAAGATTTAGATTCAGTTATTGCCGGAATTGTGGATGGCGGTCCGACAGGTGTTGGTGTTGAATCAACGGTTATTGATTGTACTGATTCTGTCCCTGTGATACTTCGTCCGGGTGGTGTGTCCCAGGAGGATATCGAAAAAGTAATTGGGGAAGTGATGCTGGATAAAGCCCTTGTTAATAAAGATTCCGCACCAAAATCACCTGGCATGAAGTATACACATTATGCACCGAATGCTCCGCTGTATTTAGTGCAAGCACCGAAGGAAAGAATTCAAGAACTGGTTGCAGAAGAGCGCCGCAATGGCAAAAAGGCAGGAGTGCTTACAACAGAAGAAAACAAGGATTATTATCAAGCAGATTATATTTTTGTATGCGGAAAAAGAACGGACTTATCCACAGTTGCAGCAAATCTATATGACGGTTTAAGAAGTTTTAACCATAGTGATGTTGATATTATTTTCGCAGAGGTATTTCCATATGAAGGAGTGGGACATGCCATCATGAACCGTTTAATGAAAGCAGCCTCTCACCAAGTTATTGATTGACATACCGATTGTGTAAATTATTATTTTAACCCTCATTTATAATGCTTCTAAAAGAACTTGGACGTGCATATTCTCTAATTAGCAAGTCCAAGGAGGAAGGTAATGTCTACACTAATCGGAGAAATATTTACACTTGTTCTAATGGCATTTGCTTTAGGGATGGACGCATTTTCTGTAGGGCTAGGCATGGGAATGTACAGGCTCCGGCTAAGGCAAATAATGAAAATTGGAATCGTTATTGGAATATTTCATGTCATCATGCCACTTTTGGGAATCCTTGCAGGAAGATTTCTGTCTGATAATTTTGGGGGGATTGCTGGAATTATTGGTGGAGTTCTTCTGCTTATTTTAGGTGTGCAAATGATATGGGCAGGCTTTAAGGAAGAGGATGCCTACAAAATTACACCAGTTGGCTTCGGACTTATTGTGTTTGCGGTCAGTGTAAGTTTGGATAGCTTTTCCGTAGGGCTAAGCTTAGGTATTTATAAGGCCAATACATGGCTTGTTCTGCTTGCTTTTGGGTTAAGCGCAACACTGTTAACATGGCTTGGTTTAATTATTGGCAAAAAAGCTCAGGGTCTTCTAGGGAATTATGGGGAGGTTTTAGGTGGAGGAATATTGCTTGCCTTTGGCATTAAGCTGCTTTTACATCTATAAAATCTTAAGATTCAACATTGAGTAATCATTGGCAGCTTAAAAGTAAGCTGCTTTTTTATTTGGTAAAAACAGCTAAAACTCTACGTGGAAAGTGTAAATTTTGAAAATCCTGTCGATAGATATAGTAGTGAATCCAAATGGTGAAATAGAACGGCAATAAATCTATAATAACGTTAAAAGGGAGGTGGGAATAATGGTGCGAGTATTGTTTGTTTGTACGGGAAACACTTGTCGAAGTCCAATGGCAGAGGCCATCCTTAAAAACAGGGGAAAAGGGAATATGCAAGTAAAGTCTGCTGGAGTATATGCAATAGAAGGTTCAGAAGCTTCCTATCAAGTGAAGGAAGTGTTGACAGAAAAGGGGATAAAGCATAATCATCTTTCATCCATGCTGAATGCTGACTTAGTAGATTGGGCAACACATGTGTTTACAATGACAGTTGGACATAAGAATGCCATTGTCAGTCAATTTCCCCATGCAATTGAAAAAACATTTACATTAAAGGAATTTGTAAATGATGATAAGTATGGTGATATTGTTGATCCATTTGGAGGTTCGGTCGAGCTTTACAGAAAAACATATCAGGAGTTGGATGGCTTGATCCAGTCACTTATCAAAAAATTACAAGAGGAATACTAGGGGAGAAAAACATGGAAAAGATTGCTTCATATAAGTTCAGCTTGAGGAAAAAACTTGCCTTATTTATTACCATTCTAGCGCTTATTACGTATTCAACAAGTGCATTTTTCATCTACGTCCTATATCCTTTACTGCCAGGAATCGGAATCAGCGCCTTTGTATTCAATCTTATTACATTGACATTGGGTGTGCTATGGTCTGGATTTTTGGCGTTTTTAGCAGCTGGCTTTATTATTAAACCACTGCAAAGATTAGAGAAAAGTGCCATTAAAGCAGCACATGGGGATCTGTCTGAAGATGTGAAATTGTCAAGCTCTGATGATGAGATTCGATCACTCGGAACGGCTTATAACGATATGCTCTCTAATTTAAGAGAAATGGTCAAAAGTATTGAGAAAAACTTCAATAGTACGAATGCAACTGTTAAGACAATTACACAAAAATCGCAGGAAGCTCAAGCACAGACTGATTCTATTACAAGAGCAGTAGAAGAAATTGCGGGCGGATCAGAGGTAGCAGCTAATTCTGTGCAAGCAACAGCTGAAGCGGTGGAGCAATCAATGACTATCGCCCAAACTGTTCAAGAAACGGCAGATCATACTCAAGCGATCTCTAATGAAATGCTTTCAAACCTTGATGAGACAAATAAAGTAGTTCATTCACTTGTGGCAGGCCTTAAGCAATTGGCAGAGGAGAATAGCCGCTCTTTATCTTCCGTGAAAAGCTTGGAGGAAAATGCAGCGAAAATTGGTGATATTCTTAAGCTTGTTGGAACAATTGCAACGCAAACGAATCTACTTGCTTTAAATGCATCTATAGAAGCTGCAAGAGCAGGGGAGCATGGTAAAGGCTTTGCTGTTGTTGCTGAAGAGGTCCGAGTTCTTGCAGATGAAAGTGCGAAAGCAGTTGATGGAGTAGCGGAGCTTATCGATAGTATGCAATCAGAGGTAAGAAATGTTGCCGTTCAAATCAAGAAGCAGGTGCAAAGTGCTAATGCAGAGGCAGAGCAAGGGGTAAGAACAAATGCTACGCTTCAGGAAATGACAGCAATAGTGAAACAAATGGCAGATTCCACAAAACATATAACACAGCAGGTACATCAGCAAATGGAGCAGATTGAACATACCTCCCGCCAGTCGCAGGAAGTGGCGGCAATAGCGGAGGAGACATCTGCGGGAACGCAGCAGGTTATGATTATTGCAGATAATCAGGCGAAGATTATTAATGAGGTTGATATGCTTACACTTGAGCTGCAAGAGCAGGCTGAACAGCTGAAAGAAACAATCACTAGATTTAAGGTGTAGTCTTTTCTTTACGAGTTTTGCTTAGATTATTATACATTTTAGTTAATCTTTAAGGAGAGGCTGGCATTTCTAAAAAGAATGTAAACAGCCTTTCTATTTGCTCCTTTTTATGTGAAAATAATAGAGGAATATGAGGAGGTTAACAGGATGAAAGTTGCCATTGCTTCAGATCATGGTGGTTTAACCATTAGAGAAGAATTAAAAAATTTACTGGAAGAATTAAAAATAGAATATGTTGATTTTGGCTGTGACTGTAATGCTTCAGTCGATTACCCAGACTATGCACTGCCAGTTGCGGAAAAGGTCGCTAGTGGAGAATTCGACCGCGGAATACTTATTTGCGGCACTGGCATCGGTATGAGCATTGCTGCTAATAAAGTTAAAGGTGTTAGATGTGCACTTGTACATGATGTGTATAGTGCAAGATTGACAAGAGAGCATAATGACAGCAATGTAATTGCGATGGGTGAAAGAGTTATCGGGCCAGGACTTGCCCGGGAAATAACGAAGGTTTGGCTGCTTTCAGAATTTAGTGGCAGCAGACATCAAACAAGACTAGACAAAATAGCACAATACGAATTAGAAACATCCTCCTAAGCATATGCTAAATTGGAAAGGCTGTGTTGTTTATGAGTATAAATATATCAGCTCTGGAAAATCAGCTTCAGAGCATTGTTTCTGAATATCAAGAACAGGCAAAATTGACGGATCGCCATTTATTTGTCATTGGCTGTAGCACAAGTGAAGTAATTGGCCAGAAGATTGGTACAGCAGGTGCAGTGGACGTTGCAGGTATCATCTTCCAACAGCTTTTGAAGTATAAGGAAACAGCAGGTGTAGAACTAGCTTTTCAGTGCTGCGAACATCTTAATAGAGCTTTAGTTGTTGAGAGAAAGCTGCAAGAGGAAAAGAATTTATCTGAAGTATCTGTTATTCCTGTGCGTCAAGCTGGAGGTGCAATGGCAGCATATGCCTATCAGCATATGAAGGATCCAGTAGTTGTTGAACATATCACAGCAGATGGTGGCATAGATATCGGGGACACTCTAATTGGCATGCATATTAAGCATGTTGCCGTGCCAATAAGGGTTTCGCACAAGCAGCTTGGTGAAGCTCATGTCACGCTTGCTAAAACAAGACCGAAATTGATTGGCGGCCAAAGGGCTGTTTATGAAAAAACGAAAGATAATGAATCCTGCTAATAGAAAAAGATATCCCAAAAGTAGTTGGGATATCTTTTTTGTTTACATATATGGAAGAAAAACTGATTTGTATGTACGGGAATAATAGTGAATTTTGCAGTGGATTGGCTTTTTTATTATTTTAAGAAAGTAATAACATGAATTTATGCTATTTTTCTATTAAAAACACGAACATTTAATTTTAAATATAAAATAATAATTCGTATTTTTTAGCTTCTTTTTGAAATTGTTCCATGTTAGAATATAAGAAGATTTTACGTAGATTAAAAGATTTTTATATTATCCGTTATAGGGAGGATTCAAATGAAGCATTTAGCACAAAACGACCAGCAAGTATATCAAGCTATCCAGCAGGAACTAGGCCGCCAAAGAGCAAAAATTGAGTTAATCGCATCAGAGAATTTCGTGAGTGAAGCAGTTATGGAGGCACAGGGTTCTGTACTGACAAATAAATATGCAGAAGGCTATCCAGCAAAACGCTATTATGGCGGCTGCGAATACGTTGATATTGTGGAAGATATCGCCCGTGATCGTGCGAAAGAGATTTTTGGAGCAGAGCATGTCAATGTTCAACCACACTCTGGGGCGCAAGCAAACATGGCTGTATATTTCACTATACTTGAGCAAGGAGATACTGTGCTCGGGATGAATCTTTCCCATGGTGGTCATTTAACACATGGAAGTCCTGTTAACTTCAGCGGAGTCCAATATAATTTTATAGAGTATGGCGTAGATAAAGAAACAGAGCAAATCGACTATGAGGACGTGCTGGCAAAAGCACGCGCAAATAAGCCGAAATTGATTGTAGCTGGTGCGAGTGCATATCCTCGTGCGATTGACTTCAAAAAATTCCGTGAGATTGCTGACGAAGTTGGTGCATATTTGATGGTTGATATGGCTCATATTGCCGGTCTTGTGGCTGCAGGGTTACATCAAAATCCAGTTCCTTATGCAGATTTTGTTACAACAACAACACATAAAACATTAAGAGGTCCTCGCGGCGGAATGATTTTATGTAAAGAGGAATTCGGCAAAAAAATTGATAAGTCCATTTTCCCTGGGATTCAAGGCGGACCGCTTATGCATGTTATTTCTGCAAAGGCTGTTGCTTTTGGAGAAACACTGCAAGATGACTTTAAAGTATATGCTGAAAATATCATCGCAAATGCAAAGCGTTTAGCTGAAGGTCTGCAAAAAGAAGGATTAAGACTTGTTTCAAACGGAACGGATAACCACTTATTGCTAGTAGATTTGCAAACTCTTGGTTTGACAGGGAAAGTTGCAGAGCACGTACTAGATGAAGTTGGAATTACTGTAAACAAAAATACTATTCCATTCGATCCAGCAAGTCCATTCGTGACAAGTGGAATTCGTATTGGTACAGCAGCTGTTACTTCTCGTGGCTTCGGTTTAGAAGACATGGACGAAATCGCTTCTATCATTGGCTTCACATTAAAGAATCATGAAGATCAAGAAAAATTAGCAGAAGCAGCTAAAAGAGTTGAAGCATTAACTAGTAAATTTGTATTGTATAAAGAACTATAAGAAACACAAAGCCAGCCTATCATAAGCATAGGCTGGCTCTTTTTGGGGTAAAAATAATGTGAGTAAAAGAAAAAATTTCAGTTGATTTGAAAGCCTTTTTTCTGTAGAATTACAAGAAGTGTGTTTACGATAAAGAAGGAAACGGAGTGAAAGATGTGGCAAAAGTATACGTATTTGATCACCCACTTATTCAACATAAACTTACATACATTCGTGAGAAGCAAACAGGAACTAAAGAATTCAGAGAGTTAGTAGACGAAGTGGCAACATTGATGGCTTTTGAAATCACTCGTGATATGCCTTTAGAAGAAATTGAAATTGATACACCAGTTAGCAGAACGAAATCAAATGTGCTTTCTGGTAAGAAAATAGGGATTATTCCTATCCTGCGCGCAGGTATCGGAATGGTTGACGGCATCTTGAAGCTTATCCCAGCTGCAAAAGTTGGACATATTGGTCTATACCGTGATCCTAAAACGCTTAAGCCTGTAGAATATTATGTGAAGCTTCCATCTGATGTGGAAGAAAGAGACTTCATCGTTGTTGATCCAATGCTTGCAACAGGCGGATCTGCAATTGAAGCGATTAACTCCTTGAAGACTAGAGGAGGAAAAAACATCAAGTTCATGTGTTTAATTGCTGCACCTGAAGGCGTAGAGCTTTTAAAAGAAGCTCATCCAGATGTAGATATTTATATCGCTGCACTTGATGAAAAGCTAAATGAAAAAGGTTATATTGTTCCAGGTCTTGGAGACGCTGGTGACCGTTTGTTCGGAACTAAATAATGCTAAAAAGTTGGCTGGCCTATTAGGTCAGTCTTTTTTTTGTATTTAGATAATCCAAAAATGCCCAGACATAATTTATGCACAACTGCAAACTATAATGGCAACTACACCCCTCTATGCCTAAAGGAGAATACATATGAAGAAAATAATCCTTCTGCTCTTAGCTATAATCCTCCCTTGCGATCATTATACTTTTGCAGCCATGCACGAGCTTCCGGAACTTCCGGCTGAAAGCAAACAAGAAAAAAGAGTTGCCATTGTAAAATTAAAAGGCAGCTGTTCGGATGATAAAGTAAATAAAATAATGGCTAAACTGAAAAGTGGTCAAAAGAGAACAGTTTTTTGTGAAATTTTTTCAGGCTTTTCTGTACGTGCAAATCTGGAGGATTTGGACAAGCTGACAAGCTATCAAGATGTGGAGCTTGTATCCCAAGTTAAAACATATACAGCAGAAAGCGAAGGACCTGCAAAGATTATTGGCGCAGACTGGATTCAAGGAGCATCAAAAAGCCAATCATCTGCTTTGACAGGGAAAGGTGTAAAGGTAGGTGTCATTGATACTGGCATTGATTATAATCACCCTGACTTAAGGAGAAGTTATAAAAAGGGCTGGGACTTCGTTGATCGGGATAAAGACCCAATGGAAACTGTTGGGCATGGGCTAAGGGATACGCTTCATGGCACACATGTAGCAGGTATTATTGCTGCAAAGGGAAAGCTTAAGGGAATTGCCCCGAATGCAGAAGTATATGCTTATAGAGCTTTAGGTCCAGGAGGTTCTGGAACCACAGAACAAATATTGAGTGCAATTGAAAGAGCGATAAAGGATAAAGTGGATGTGCTTAACCTCTCACTTGGCAGTGAGGTAAATGGTCCAGATTTGCCGATAAGCCTCGCGTTAAATAAGGCAGTCGATAAGGGCATTGTTGCTGTTGCAGCTGCTGGGAATGCAGGTCCTGCTGATTGGACTGTTGGTTCTCCCGGTACTGCGGCAAAGGCAATTTCTGTCGGCGCAACTACACCAAAGTTAAAGGTACCTTTTTTAGAGGTGGACGGAGAAAAGATTATTTTAAATAAGATGGATAAGAGTAAGCAGTGGAGTTCTGAAAATGCATTGGAAATTGTGGAAGGCAAGCTTGGCTATCAAAAGGATTTGCAAAATGTAAAAGGCAAAATAGTTATTATTAAGCGAGGAGAGCTCACCTTTGGGGAGAAGGCTGAAAATGCTTATAAGGCAGGTGCGAAGGCTGTTCTTATCGCGAATGACATGGACGGACCACTGCTCGGCATGCTTGAAAGAGAAATTCCAATTCCAGTCGCAGGTGTTTCTAAAAAAGAAGGCAGCCAGCTGCAAAGAAAGCTTGGCAAAAAGAAAACTGTTTACGCGAAAATTAACAGCTACTGGGAACAGGATATACTTGCAGATTTCAGTTCAAGAGGACCTGTAACAAGCACTTGGGATATCAAGCCTGATGTCGTTGCACCAGGGGTTGTGATAAATAGCACAGTGCCAGGTGGTTATCTTGCCCTGCAGGGGACAAGTATGGCAGCGCCTCATGTGGCCGGCGCAGCTGCTCTTTTGCTTGAGGCTCATCCTGATTGGAGCCCGGAGGAAGTGAAGGCTGCATTGATGAATACAGCTCTTCCTCTTAACGACAGGGATGGCAAGCAATACAAGGTGTATGAACAAGGTGCTGGCAGAATTCAAGTTGATAAAGCAGTGAAGGCAAGTGTGTTGATTATGCCAGGAAGCATGCGCTTCGGAAAGTTTAAGCTAGCAGATCATCTGCATGAACATACAGCATATATTACGATTAGTAACAAAGGAAAGTCGTCCGAATGGATTACGTTTAATCAGCCAAGTATACAGAGTGGTGTTACATGGCAATTGCCGCTGTCCTTAACGCTAGCCGCAGGTGAAACGAAAAAACTGCCCATTAAGATGATGATAGACAGCGAGCTCTTTAAAAACAAGCTCCAAAATGGTGCAATCGTGGTGAACGCAGGCAGGCAGAAGGTGACAGTGCCATACTTGTATGTGCTTGAGGAGCCGGAATATCCGCGCTTAATGGGGTTCAATATGGTGCAGGAGAATAACGGAGGCTTCAGTTATGAAGCGTATTTACCTACTGGAGCAGAAGAATTTGGTATTGCAGTCTTTGATAAGGAAACATTAAGATTTGTGAAGTTTTTGGATTGGAAAAAAGAAGTGAAAAGAGGTCAATTAAAGGGCAATATTAAAAAAGAGGTTTTACCGCAGCAAGGCATCTATGAAATTGTTGCATTTGCTAAAAAGGCAGGAAAAGAAGATGCGGTTAGTGGTCAGTTAAGTGTAATAGGAAGTCATGCTTTATATAATAGTATAGAAAACGAAAGTGATAAAGAAAATTTGTAAAAATATCCCTTAAATAAAACTAATAGGAAATAATTTGAAAGATATGTGAATTTACTCCTTTTCCGATATAAAATTTTTTGATTCATGATAGAATAAAAAAGAAAAATTTTACCGGGAAAGGAGAGCTAGCAGAAGACTGTATCAACGCGGTTTGCAAATGGATACAATATTTTTGGAGATACATGATCTTAACGTTTTTATGTTGTTAATTACAATTGACATTTGACATAACCTTATTGTATGCTTACAAAGTAGATGATAGGGTTTTCAGGGCCTTTTCAAAAAAATATCTCTTTTTTGTTCTGCAAAAAAGATTATTTTTGTTCCCTGATAAGCTGTCTGAAAGAAAGTCTGTTGTCAGGAGATTTGGCTAAATTATGTTTGAAATAAAACAGATGCTTACAAAACAATTTAAGTACATATCTATACTGCTTTCACTTTACCTTATTGGGTGGGCTGCAACTCCTTATAAGCCTGTATTTATGGGTTTGTTATTGGGGACTGCCTTAAGCCTTTATAATATTTGGCTCTTAGTAAGAAAAATGGCGAAATTCAGCAGAAATATAGATGAAGGTAAAAAGACGCAATCGTTAGGGATGCTGTCAAGGATGGCAGCTGCAGTACTTGGGGTTGCAATAGCCATGGAATTTCCTGAGCAGATACACCTTATCAGCGTTGTCATTGGATTAATGACGGCTTACATAGTCATTATGATAGATTACTTATTTAGTACTGTTTTTAAAAATAGTATTAGAAAAGAGAGGTGAGAATTGCTTGGATCACACAGAGAAAGTGTATTACCTTTTCGGTTCGGAATACTTGAGAGTAGATGTATCCAGTGTCTTGATGATAGCTATCACTAGTTTGATCGTATTCATTATCGCTGTTGCTGCAACACGTCGACTTGCTTTAAAGCCAACAGGGATGCAGAACATGATAGAATGGGTAATGGACTTCGTGAAAAACATTATTAAAAGCAACATGGATTGGAAAGATGGCGGGAAGTTCCACATGTTAGGGATGACAATCATCTTTTACGTGTTAATTTCCAACCTGCTTGGTTTACCATTTTCTATAGTGGTTGACGGTGTTCTTTGGTGGAAATCACCAACGGCCGATCCGATTATCACATTAACATTAGCTTCCATGATCATTGCTTTGACACATTATTACGGTGTTAAGCAAAAAGGAGTTAAAGGATATTTCAAAGGCTATGTACAGCCGATGAAGTTCTTGCTTCCTTTGAAGATAATTGAAGAATTTTCCAACACATTGACGCTTGGTTTGCGTCTATATGGAAATATCTATGCAGGGGAACTGCTTTTATCCTTATTAGTAGGTTCATTAGCATGGACAGGCTGGGCAGGCTTTATAGCTGCAATTCCTTTAACATTGGCATGGCAAGGTTTTTCAATCTTTATAGGCTTCATACAAGCTTATATCTTTACAATGTTAACATTCGTTTACATGTCACATAAAGTAAGTGACGAGCATTAATCAATTCCCTTATCTTTAAAAGGTGAAACTATAAAATACACATATTTATATATTTAGGAGGAAAATAAATAATGAATCTATTAGCAGCAGCAATCGCAATTGGTCTATCAGCATTGGGAGCAAGTATTGGTAACGGTTTGATCGTAGGACGTACAGTTGAAGGGATCGCTCGTCAACCAGAAGCACGCGGTTTCCTACAAACAACAATGTTCATCGGGGTAGCGTTAGTTGAGGCATTGCCGATTATCGGAGTTGTAATTGCATTCATGGTACTTAACCGTTAATAATAGCTAAAAAATGGCGAAGACTTTTTCAAAAACTTCGCCTTTGCTTTATGCAAAAAAAAAGAAAGTTTAAGGTATACAGTTGGAAGGGAGTGAACCGTTGTGTTATTAAATAGCTTCGTATTGGGAGCTGCTGGGGCAGCATCTCATGATGGTATAAATGGTGGGACAGCCATATTTCAATTAGTAATATTCCTAGTTCTTCTAATGCTTTTAAAGAAATTTGCATGGGGTCCGATTATGGGCATCATGAAGCAAAGGGAAGAATTTGTAGCAAATGAAATAGACAGCGCGGAGAAAAATCGCATCGAGTCTGCTAAACTTTTAGAGGAGCAGCGGGCATTGCTTAAAGAGGCGCGCACGGAAGCAAAAGAGTTAATCGACAATGCAAAATCTCAAGGAGAGCTGCAAAGAGAAACTATTATTGCTGACGCTAGAAAAGATGCGGAAAGATTAAAGAATTCAGCCTTGCTTGAAATTGAACAGCAGAAGGAAAAAGCTGTTACTGCAATCAGAGAGCAAGTTAGTTCCCTATCTGTATTGATCGCTTCTAAAGTAATTGAAAAAGAGCTTAGTGAGCAGGACCAGGAAAAACTGATCAATGATTACATACAAGAGGTAGGCGAAAATCGATGATGGATACAGGAGTTTCAAAGCGCTATGCTTTAGCCCTTTTCCAAATCGCGAAAGAAAATGGCAGTGTGGAGCAGTTGGAAGAGGAAATGCGCGTTGTTAAAGCAGTTGTTGCCAACTCACCGGATTTGCAGCAAGTTTTCAAGTCTCCCAATATTTCATTGGAGCAGAAGAAAGAAATAGTTAAAAATGCGTTTGCTTCAGCGAGCGTTAGTGTGCAAAACATGTTAATGCTTCTGATGGACAGACATCGTGAAGACTATATTGTCAGCATTTGCGATTACTTTTTGCAATTCGTTAACGATGAAAAAGGGATCGCAGAAGCGAAAGTTTACTCTGTGAGACAGCTTACAGACAGTGAAAAATCGGCTATTTCTGCAGCGTTCGCCGCTAAAGTGGGAAAACGGTCGTTAAATATTGAAAATATTGTTGATTCCAACCTTTTGGGCGGAATTAAAGTTCGCATAGGAAATAAAATATTCGACGGCAGCTTACAAGGCAAGCTTGCTCGTTTGCAACGTACATTATTAGGATAAGATTTCGAGATAGGGGTGAAACGCATGAGCATCAAAGCGGAAGAAATCAGTGCTCTTATAAAAAGGCAAATTGAAAATTACCAATCAGAAGTTCAAGTGAGTGAAGTAGGTACGGTTATCAGTATTGGTGATGGTATCGCTCGCGTTCATGGATTGGACAACTGTATGGCAGGAGAACTTGTTGAGTTTTCTAATGGAGTAATGGGTCTTGCTCAAAACTTAGAAGAAAGCAATGTCGGGATTATTATCCTTGGCCCTTACACAGACATTCGTGAAGGCGATGAAGTTCGTCGTACTGGAAGAATCATGGAGGTTCCTGTTGGTGAAGAATTGATCGGACGTGTTGTTAACTCATTAGGTCAGCCAGTTGACGGAATGGGCCCGATTAATTCAAGCAAAACTAGACCGATTGAGTTCTTGGCACCAGGTGTTATGGACCGTAAATCAGTTAGTGAACCGCTTCAAACAGGGATTAAAGCAATCGATGCACTTGTTCCAATCGGACGTGGACAGCGTGAGCTTATCATCGGTGACCGCCAAACAGGTAAAACATCTGTAGCAATCGATACAATCCTTAACCAAAAAGACCAAGATATGATTTGTATTTATGTAGCAATCGGACAAAAGGAATCTACTGTTCGTAATGCTGTTGAGACACTTCGCAAACACGGAGCGTTGGAATACTCCATCGTCGTGACTGCATCTGCTTCCCAACCAGCTCCATTGCTTTACCTTGCTCCATATGCAGGTGTAGCGATGGGTGAAGAATTTATGTATAACGGCAAGCATGTTTTAATCGTGTATGATGATCTTTCTAAACAAGCATCCGCATACCGTGAACTTTCCTTGCTGCTTCGTCGTCCTCCAGGTCGTGAAGCATATCCAGGGGATGTATTCTACTTGCATTCTCGTTTGCTTGAGCGCGCAGCGAAGCTTAGCGACGCAAAAGGCGGCGGTTCTATTACTGCATTGCCTTTCATTGAAACACAAGCAGGAGACGTTTCTGCATATATTCCAACAAACGTAATTTCTATTACAGATGGACAAATATTCTTGCAGTCAGATTTATTCTTCTCAGGTGTTCGTCCTGCAATCAACGCAGGTCTATCCGTTTCTCGTGTAGGTGGTTCTGCACAAATTAAAGCGATGAAAAAGGTTGCAGGTACACTGCGTCTTGACTTAGCGTCATTCCGTGAGCTTGAGTCTTTCGCACAGTTCGGATCAGACCTTGATAAGGCAACACAAGATAAATTAAATCGCGGTGCTCGTACTGTTGAAGTACTTAAGCAAGATTTGAATAAGCCGTTAAAAGTAGAAAAACAAGTAGCAATTCTTTATGCATTGACTCGTGGATTCCTTGATGATATTCCAGTACATGACATCAGAAGATTTGAAGATGAGTTCTTGAACTGGCTTGATCACAACCGCAAAGAATTGCTTAATCATATTGTGTCAACGAAAGAGCTTCCTTCTGACGACGAAATGACTGCTGCGATCAACGACTTCAAAAAAACGTTCGCTGCAACTGAGTAATTAAAGGAAAATCTGATGAATGGTGGTGAAAACGTTTGGCATCATTACGCGATATAAAGTCACGTATTAACTCAACGAAAAAGACAAGCCAAATCACAAAAGCTATGCAAATGGTCTCTGCTGCCAAAATGAACAAAGCAGAAGCAAATGCAAAGTCTTTTGTTCCTTATATGGAAAAGATAGAAGAAGTGACACATTCAGTAGCGGCAGGGAGCAAAGGGAGCTCCCACCCAATGCTGGTGGCCCGTCCTGTAAAAAAGACAGGCTATATTATCATCACTTCTGATCGTGGACTAGCTGGCGCTTATAACAGTAATGTTCTCAGAAAACTGAACCAGATCGTAAAGGAAAGGCATCAGTCGAAAGAGGAGTATGCAGTTATTGCGATCGGTAAAGTCGGCAGAGATTTCCTTGTTAAGCAAGGGACAAACGTCATTCTCGATATCGTCGGAATTGCAGACCAGCCTGATTTCCTCGATATTAAGGATATTACAAATAAATCTGTCGGTATGTTCAGTGATGGTACTTTCGATGAAGTACACATCATTTACAGTCATTATGTGAGTGCAATTCAACAGGATGTAATGGAGAAGAAGATTTTGCCTCTTACAGAGCTTGCAAATAATTCTGCTGCCCTTACTTCCTATGAATTTGAACCTTCAGCAGAAGAAATCCTGGATGTATTGCTGCCGCAATATGCGGAAAGCTTGATTTACGGTGCGTTGCTTGACAGTAAGGCAAGTGAACACTCTGCTAGGATGACAGCAATGAAGAACTCTACTGATAATGCGAAAGATATTATCGATGATTTGAGTCTAGTATATAACCGAGCTCGTCAGGCTGCTATTACGCAAGAAATTACGGAAATAGTTGGCGGCGCTGCTGCGTTGGAATAGTTTAAGAAATAGAATTGCCTGCGCGCAATTCTATGATGAGAAGTATAGGAGGGAAAAACATGAGCTTAGGACAAGTTCTACAGGTAATGGGTCCAGTTGTTGACGTAAAGTTCGACGGACATTTGCCTGACATTAATAATGCTTTGAAAGTGATCCGTAATTCAGGAGATGCTGGTTCTGACAGCGTTGAAGTTACTCTTGAAGTGGCCCTTCACTTAGGTGACAACACAGTCCGCACGATTGCAATGTCTTCCACTGACGGTATCACTAGAGGTACACAGGTTACAGATTCAGGCAAGTCCATTTCTGTTCCTGTAGGTGATGTTACACTAGGACGTGTATTTAACGTATTAGGAGAAACAATTGACCTTGATCAAGAAATCGCTAGCGATGCTAGAAGAGATTCTATTCATAGAGAAGCTCCGAAATTTGAACAGCTTTCTACACAAGTTGAAATACTAGAAACTGGAATCAAAGTAGTAGACTTGCTTGCGCCATACATTAAAGGTGGAAAAATCGGTCTATTCGGAGGAGCAGGTGTAGGTAAAACGGTTCTAATCCAAGAACTTATCAACAACATCGCACAAGAGCATGGTGGTATTTCCGTATTTGCTGGTGTTGGTGAGCGTACACGTGAAGGAAATGACCTATATCATGAGATGACGGATTCTGGCGTTATCAAGAAAACGGCAATGGTATTCGGACAAATGAACGAGCCGCCTGGTGCACGTATGCGTGTAGCATTAACTGGTTTGACAATGGCTGAATATTTCCGTGATGAGCAAGGACAGGACGTGCTATTCTTCATCGATAACATCTTCCGTTTCACGCAAGCAGGTTCTGAGGTTTCCGCATTGCTTGGCCGTATGCCATCAGCAGTAGGTTACCAGCCGACACTTGCAACAGAAATGGGTAGATTGCAAGAGCGTATCACTTCTACAAACGTAGGATCAGTAACATCTATCCAAGCTATTTATGTTCCAGCGGATGACTATACAGATCCAGCTCCTGCTACAACATTTGCTCACTTGGATGCAACAACAAACCTTGAGCGTAAATTGACAGAGATGGGTATTTACCCAGCGGTAGATCCATTGGCATCTACATCACGCGCTTTGTCTCCTGAAATCGTAGGGGATGAGCACTATAATGTGGCTCGTCAAGTACAGTCCACTTTACAGCGCTATAGAGAGCTTCAAGACATCATCAGTATCCTTGGTATGGATGAGTTGAATGATGAAGATAAAATGGTTGTACACCGTGCAAGAAGAGTACAGTTCTTCTTATCACAAAACTTCCACGTTGCCGAGCAGTTCACAGGCCAAAAAGGATCTTATGTCCCTGTAAAAGAAACTGTTAAAGGCTTTAAAGATATTCTTGACGGTAAATATGATCATCTTCCTGAAGATGCATTCCGCCTTGTAGGAAGAATCGAAGAAGCTATTGAAAATGCTAAAAAAATGGGTGTGGAAGTATAATCCTAATCAGGAGGGGTAGAAATGAAGACGATTAAAGTCCATGTAGTAACTCCTGATGGCCCGGTGCATGATTCAGACGTTGAGACGGTTATTGCAAAAGCAGAAAGTGGAGAGCTTGGAATTATGGCAGGCCATGTTCCTATGGTTGCTCCCCTTAAAATAGGTGTCATACACTTAAAAAATGGAAAGACTTCTGAGTATTTGGCAGTTAACGGCGGAATCTTAGAGGTACGGCCTGATAAAGTAACGGTGCTTGCTCAATCTGCGGAAACCGCTGAACATATCGATTATGATCGTGCTTTACGAGCTAAGGAGCGTGCAGAGCAAAGATTGCATACTCAAAGCAATGAACATGTAGATTTCAAACGTGCGGAGCTTGCTCTTAAGCGTGCAATGAATCGTATATCTATTGTTGAAAAGAGATATTAATAACCAAAAATGCCTCCCTTTGTTAAAATGCAAATTGGGGGGCATTTTTACGTCCTAAAAGAGTATGAATAAGAAATGTAGGCAAAAAAAGAAATGGAAATGAAAAGAAAATGAAAAGAAAATGAAAAATAGTGAAACCTTTTATGATGATCAATCGTCAAATAGTAGTTAGCAAGGAAGCTAAAAGAAGTGGAGGTAACGCATTGATTGAAGATTTTGGCCAACAGGCATTGTTGAGCATCGTAACAAATGTGGTATTTATCGCCCTCGCTTGGTGGGCGTTGCAATCGCTGAACATTGAAAAGTTCATCCGTGCAAACAAAGTAGTGCAAGCAAGAGTATTATATGTATTATTATCCATAATAATTGGGTCACTTGTCAGTGAATTCTTCCTTAATTATCTGCTTTGGTCACAACAATTGCCATTAATTATGCAATAAGATACATTAGAAGAAACAATTACCAACGAAATAGGTCTTCATACATGTTTTCTTTTGCTCACTTTTTGAGTACAATTCAATTTGCGTGTTGCTAAAAAATAGTTTGTACGCAAATCAGAAAAATATTCATGTCAAAAAGTGACGACTATTTGCGAGTATTTCATTCCCCTACTAAGGAAACAATTCTAGTAAGGGAGAGGAATAGAGCATGAATAAAAAAAGAAGAGCATTTTATCTTGTTTTAATGATCTTAGTTGGTTTGGCAGCAGTCACAATTGGGAATAAACCCATTATCGCGAAAAAACAGCTAGACCTATTTATTATAAATGGAATAATAAAAAAGGATCAGAACATTAACGTTACTGAATGGTCTCTGCATGCAAGAGAAAAAATGGGAAATGTGAAAAGCTTATCAGATGCTAAAGCCGTTAAAGCCGATTTGCAGGAAAAATTTCCAGCTGCGAAATGGACGGAAGCGGAAACTGACAGCGCTTGGCAAGCTAAGGCTGTTCTGGCAGCTGATGGCTACAAAGAAGAGAGTTTAACTGTCACTGCTTCATTAACAACTCAAACATCCCAATCATATGTTATATATGAAGTGAAAGGGAAGGAGTTGAGTGACCAGTTCAGCAAAAAGCTGGAAAAGGATATAGAAGAAAAAGTTTCAGCTATATTTCGAGGAAAACCAACAATTTTCTCTTGTATAAAAGGCGAATTCAATGATAAGATGAGTAAGAGTCTGCCTTATTATGTAAACCATTTATTGGATGCTTTTCAAGCGAAACAAATAGAGGCGTTAGAGGAAGCTGATTTTGTATCAACTTCAGCAATGACGTCTATCTTTGATGAGAAAATTCAGGAAAATGACAAGGTAATGAACTTGCAATTGGGAATCAGGACACAAGGAATGGGCGGTAAAACTACCTTTGTAGTTGGCACACCCATCATAACGATTGAATATTAATATAGAGACATTGGACGCGGAGGGGAATACACTTTGGATAAAATCATCGTCCGCGGCGGAAAAAGGTTAAATGGAACGGTTAAAGTAGAAGGCGCAAAGAATGCCGTTTTGCCTGTAATCGCCGCTACATTATTAGCAAGTGACGGAAAAAGCATAATTAAATCAGTTCCAACTCTTTCGGATGTATATACAATAAATGAGGTATTACGTTTTCTTAATGCTGACGTATCATTTGCCAACAACGAAGTTACAGTAGATGCATCAAAAGAGTTGAGTGTGGAGGCGCCATTTGAATATGTGCGCAAAATGAGAGCTTCAGTTTTAGTAATGGGTTCATTGTTGGCTAGAAATGGCCATGCAAGAGTTGCGTTGCCAGGTGGCTGTGCAATTGGATCAAGACCTATTGATCAACATTTAAAAGGCTTTGAAGCAATGGGAGCTAAAGTTCAGGTTGGAAATGGCTTTATTGAAGCATCAGTTGAAGATCGTCTGCAAGGAGCAAAAATATATCTTGATTTCCCAAGTGTTGGAGCTACAGAAAACATCATGATGGCTGCGACTTTGGCAAAAGGCACAACAATCATTGAAAATGTAGCAAAAGAACCTGAAATTGTTGATTTAGCTAACTTCCTGAATGCGATGGGAGCAAAAGTCAAAGGTGCAGGAACTGGTACACTTCACATTGAAGGTGTAGATAAGCTATACGGTGCAGAACATACGATTATTCCTGACAGAATTGAAGCAGGTACGTTTTTAGTTGCTGCTGCTATTACAGGCGGAAACGTTCTTGTACAAGGCGCAGTGCCAGAACATCTGTCATCTTTAATTGCAAAGATGGAAGAGATGGGTGTAGTTTTCAAAGAAGAAGTAGACGGACTGCGTGTAATTAGTGCTGAAAACTTAAAAGCAGTTGATATTAAGACAATGCCTCATCCAGGATTCCCAACGGATATGCAGTCACAAATGATGGCATTGCTGCTTCGTGCTCAAGGAACAAGCATGATAACGGAAACTGTATTTGAAAACCGTTTTATGCATGTTGAAGAGTTCAGACGCATGAATGGCGATGTTAAGATTGAAGGACGTTCTGTTATTATGAATGGACCAACAAACCTACAAGGTGCTGAAGTAGCAGCTACAGATCTTCGTGCAGCAGCAGCATTAATATTGTCAGGACTTGTTGCTGAAGGCATTACAAGAGTTACTGAGCTGAAGCACTTGGATCGCGGATACGTGAATTTCCATCAGAAGCTGGCAGCTATTGGTGCTGACATTGAAAGAGTAACAGAAGAAGAACAAGTAACATTGAGTGCAACTTATGTTGCAGATTTAAATGCGTAACAAATAATAAACAGCTTTATTCATTTCCCTTATGAGATGGATATGGCTGTTTTTTTTTTGCCGTTTTTTAGTTTGGATGAAGAGCATAAGGTTATGTAAGAGTACAAGGGGAAGGGAAGTGAAGGGTAGCAGATATTATTCACATACTATGCACAGAATAAAATTATAGAACAGAACTAAGGTGATTTTTCTTATCTTTTTCCCCTTAAATACAGTCATAAATGCTTGTCCAAATCCATAAGAATGTTTTGTAAGACATTTTTTGCAATACAAATTTACATCGTTCTTATGGAGGCTACAGATGATTAAATTCAAACCCTTTATCGCACTAGGAGCCATTCTGTTCAGCATCACCTTATTGCTTCCAGCAATTTTAGTACTCCCTTTTATTTCAGAACGGGGAAACGACACAACCGCCCCTCCCGCAGAGGAAACACCAGCAGAAAATACAGGACCAGCTGTGGAGGTTTCCATCTATAGGGAAGAACAAAAAAAGATAGAGAAAGTTGATTTAGAAGATTATGTTGCCGGTGTTGTGGCAAATGAAATGAATGCAAGCTTTGAACCAGAAGCACTAAAGGCACAGGCATTGGCAGCAAGAACCTATATTGTCCGGAGAATGATTTCTGAGACAGAATCAGGACTGCCAGATGGAGCAGTGGTTGGTGACTCGATTACCTACCAAGTATATAAAAATAAAGAAGAATTAAAAACAACTTGGCAAAGCAAAGATTATGATTGGAAAATGAAGAAGATTGAGGATGCCGTCCAAGCTACAGCAGGACAGATTCTGACATATGATGGACAGCCGATTGATGCTTTGTTTTTTTCAACTAGCAATGGCTATACAGAGAATTCTAATGACGTATGGGCTAATTCAGTTGCTTATTTAAAAAGCGTCGAAAGCCCTTGGGATAAAAACTCACCGAAGTTCAATGGCCAAGAAGAGATTAGCATTCAAGATTTTGAAAGCAAGCTTGGCGTCTCCTTAGGAGGCAGTGCCAGCATTATGACAAATGTCGAGTATACTTCGGGCAAACGTGTTGCAAAGGCAAATATAAGCGGTAAAGAGCTCACAGGGACTGATATACGCGATAAGCTTGGATTGAAGTCTACAGATTTTACAATGACTAGAAGTGGTCAGAGTATAATTGTGACTACAAAGGGCTATGGACATGGTGTAGGCATGAGTCAGTATGGTGCAAATGGAATGGCGGCAGAAGGCAAGAATTACAAGGATATCGTCAAGTACTATTATAAAGATGTAGCTGTGACGAACTCAGAGAGCCTCCTGACGGCATATATGGCAAAAAAGTAATAGTGGAATAAGAAAAGCTCCCTTGGACACCAAGGGAGCTTACTATTGTTTTACGGAGGTGTCATAATGCAAATATAAACAATTTAGAAAAAAAGTTTTTATTTTCATGCATAAAAGAATTCAGTTTGTCGAAAAATAAGTTTTTAAAAAATTTTTTTGAGAATGTATATATTTATCATTATCTGTTCAGAATGATTGCTGAGGTGATGATAAAATGAGAGAGGAAGAAAACAAACGTACTTCTCCAAAATCAAAAGTAAAGAATTTCTTTAAAAAGCGTTGGGCATTTCCAGCTGTTTATATCGCGAGTGCAGCTATTATTCTAACAGGTGTCCTTTGGTATCAAAACAGTGCAAATGAGACAGACAAGTTTAAGTATGATGCATCAAATCCATCAACACAGCTTGATGACGAACCAGCAGTACCAGTTACAAATGATGTAGAAAACTTCGCATGGCCAGTTAATGATCCGGATAATGTAATAACGCAAAAAGGTTTTTATGACAATAGCCAAAGTAAAGAAGAGCAAGTAAACTCTCTAGTGTTCTATGATAATGTGTATCAGCCAAATACTGGTGTAGATTTAAAAATGGAAGATAACAGTGAATTTGAAGTTCTAGCTTCATTGAGTGGAACAGTTACAAAAGTATCTGAAGATTCTGTACTTGGTAACACTATTGAAATTGAACATGCAGATGGAATTAAAACATTCTATCAATCTGTGAAGGATATCCAGGTTAAAGAGGGAGACGAAGTGAAAAAAGGTCAATCTCTAGCTACATCTGGACAAAGCCTATATAACAAAGATGGCGGTGTCCACGTCCACTTTGAAATTCGCAAAGCAGATGTTGCTGTAAATCCTATCGACTATTTCAATAAATCTTTAGCTTCATTAGAAAAAGCCGATACATCTGAAGCAAGCCAAGCTACAGAGGAAAATGAAGTGACAGAGGAAAATGCAACAGAAGAAGATGCTATATCAGAGGATGCAACACAAGATGAGTCTAAAAAAGAAGTAAGTGATGAGTCAAAAGATTCAACAAATACGGATGCTTCTGATGAATCAACAGATTCTTCAAGTGATGACGCTGCAGATGAAAGTACTTCAGCAGATCCAAATGCATAATGCTTATGAGGAGAAGTCCAATTCTTTCGACAGAATTGGACTTCTTTTTTGTTATTTTGACGACAAATTTCTCGGGAAATAACAGCAAAAAAAAGCATGATGTCTGGAATGAACATCATGCCTTCTTTACCATAACCTGCTTCTTTTTTAATTGAGCAGCTTGGACGATACGGAGAATTGTCAGGATGAGCACAGATGATCCTGTGAAGATATAGATGATAAGCATCCATATTGTCTGACTGTCTGTACCCATAAGAAATCCGTGAAAGAGAGCTGCGTAAAATGTTGGGAATGCAAGAAAATGAATGGCTTTCCACACCCTTTTTCCAAGCTTTTTCAGGAAGTCTGTTGATAGCACTAATAGCAGGAATCCGTAAAAGGCGAAAATGCCCAATGAAAGGGAGATGGCATTATGTTCAACAGTAAATGGTATAAGAATATTAAAGATGGTATAAGAGGTGTAATCTGTATCGAATACTAAAACGAGACCATGAACCATTCCAAACAGCAGGCCGAACCAGCCTGTAGCCTCGTGAGTATTTAAAAGTATTTTTTGAGATTTCTTTGGAAATATCGGTAGTTTAAAGGTTAAACCTGTCAGCATAGAGATAAACAGTAGTAAATAGGAAGTTATCGCTGCTGCCCTTGTTACGTTCCATATGCTGAATAAGTCACTAACATTGGAAATAATATCATTCATACTGTTTCACTCCTTCGTTTGTATATAAGTGTAAATTACCTCCTGACAGACATCGATCTTCCTCAGTCAGGACGATAAAAGCAATATTTTTATTGTCATTAAATCTTTTTAATCCTTCCTCCCAGCCAAGAATAAGCATACATTTTGCCATTGCCTCTGCTTCTGTCAGCGTAGGGGCTATGACTGTTGCTTGAATTAAATTAGAGGTGCTTGGCATACCTGTCCTCGGATCAAGGATATGATGATGCCTGCGCCCTCCTGCTGTTACCCAATTCCTTTTAACGATAGAGCTTGTCGCAATTCCTGCATCTCTGTGTAATTCAATAGAGGCAATGGTTTCTTCAGTACGCCTTGGATGGTCAATCTTTACGACACGCTTTTTATATTCTAATCCCCATGCGCAAATATCTCCTCCTGCAGATATCGCACCTGTCCTTATCCCATCCTCCTGCAGCAGCTCTGCAATGCATTGTGCTGTCCAGCCTTTAGCAATGCCGCCTAAATCGATTTGGATGTCCTGCTTTAAAGTTATACTCCTCATACCAGCATCGATTAATAGAGGGCGAATATTTGCGTTTAATGATGGTGATGCTTCTTCATCTGGATTTGCTTCTAGCAGTTCAAAGCTTCGGTCATAGCCGAGAGCGATAAGTTGTTTTCCTAAATAAGGATTATAGATGCCCTTTGTGACGGCATAGTAGAAGTCAGCTATCCTAATGGCCTCAAATAGAATAGAGCTACATAGGAAAGGGATATTTTTTGTATTGTTTAATTGAGACAGTTCACTTGTCTGATTGAAACGTGATAATGTACGTTCTGATTTCTTAAACAAGTGAGTGATTTTTCTTACAGATTCCGCTGGCAAATCGAATGTGCGAATAGTTGTATTCATACATGTGAAGGCTGTTTGCTGCATATAATTATCCCCTTAAGATGAATGGCTGCGCAGGTCTCCGCCTTCTGCCATGCTACCGTTAGATGGAGGTGCTTGAGAGCCTGAACCGCCGCTGAAATTATTTGTTCCACTGTCAGGAGTTGTTGTTGTATCCTCAGAGCCGCCATTGAGCGTTGAATCAGAAGAGGAGCTGTCACTGTCTCCTTGATAATCTCCTGCCCAAGAGTCGCTGCTGCCAGAGGAATTGCTATTCCCGGATGAGGAGTCACTGCTGCCAGATCCGCCATCAGGTGTTGTGTAGCTGCCGCTGCTCCCATCTGAAGGTAGCTGACTGCTGCTGCCATCCTCCTGTGCAAAAGGATTTTGACTGCTTGGTGTCTCGCTTTGTTGCCCATTTGTATTCGGTTGATTATTATATGCTGTTTGCTGGCTTGCTCCAGTTGAAGTTGTTCCGTTTAAAAAACCAATAAATCCTGTAAAAGCTGCAACGCTGGATAAACCTATGATCCACTTTGTTTTTTTAGGTGCCATATGCAATTTCCCTCGTTTCCTTTGTCATTATTTGCTTAAAAAGGATTGTACGAAAGTTTCCTTAATTATTTCTTAAGCGGTAGATAGATTTTTTAAATAAGTAAGACAAAAAAGAAGTAAACCTTGTTCCTATTCAAAATTTTCTGCATAAACTTTGACCCAAGCTAATAAACTGTTACAAACCTTACAAAAGTTGAAGTTTGGAGTGAGGAATCGTTATAGATAAATGGATATGTAGTCGAGGACATGTTTAATCACGATAAGATCAGAAAGCGTTGAGCTGTCTGCCGCATGAGAGTTAGAGAGTTATCCATGAAAGGAAACGTGCGGGATGAAGAATTTCGATGAAGCGAAGAGCGAGTCTCATTTCACACTTCTCACATCCAATTTAGGGAGGGCGAGTGGTGTGCACGATTACATCAAAGAGAGAACTATCAAGATTGGAAAGTATATCGTGGAGACGAGGAAAACAGTTCGCGTTATTGCGAAGGAGTTTGGCGTATCCAAAAGTACAGTCCATAAGGATTTAACAGAAAGGCTTCCTGAAATAAACCCGGATTTGGCGAATGAAGTGAAGGAAATTCTTGATTATCATAAATCAATTAGACATCTTCGCGGTGGGGAAGCAACAAAAATGAAGTACAAGAAGGAAGAGTTGGAAGGGGAAACAGTACAATAAGACAGAAAATAAATCAGACATCAAAAGGTAAGCACACTTTTATCTATCGATGGAGGACAATAATCAACCTCCATCGGTAGAAGAAATAAATAATGTAATTTCCGGACTTAGCAGGCTAAGTCTTTTTTATATATACACAATTTTAGGTATCTAACACAGATTTGTTTCCTAAGCAGTTATATAACAGATAGTTAATTAGAAATAAGTTAATCGTTTAAACGAACAAATATGAAAAAATTACATATAAAAATAAGAAAAAATGCGCATATTTTTGACAAAAAGTTACTTCTTTCGTCAACGGTATGATAGAATAGAAAATTAGGGTAGGGCTAATGCGAATCTTGTTGTAATAAGGTTAAAAGGCTTGTGAAGTGTTAGACATACGCTTATCATAAATGAAATTTAGGAGGTTTGTAGCAGTTGTCTTTTATATCGAACAACTGTTCTTCTTTCTGTCATAGTATTGCATCTGAATGGTTAAAATAATCCGCTTATTGAATGCTTACATAATTTTAATGAAACTCGGTTCGCTTTTTTGCGTTTAAATAATGGGAGAAAATTAACTTTTCATGTAAAGGTCTGTTTATAAAAACAACAAATTGAAAAAACTGAATAATAGCTATAAGGAGGAAGTGTAAAAAATGTTCGCTAGAGATATTGGTATTGACTTAGGAACAGCAAATGTATTGATTCATGTTAAAGGGAAGGGTATCGTTTTAAACGAGCCATCAGTTGTAGCACTAGACAAAAACTCAGGCAGAGTGCTTGCAGTCGGAGAAGAAGCACGCCGCATGGTTGGACGTACGCCAGGCCATATCGTAGCAATCCGTCCGTTAAAGGATGGGGTTATTGCAGATTTCGATGTAACAGAGTCCATGCTAAAGCATTTTATTAATAAGCTGAATGTTAAAGGATTTTTGTCAAAGCCTCGCATTCTTATTTGCTGCCCAACTAACATTACAAGTGTTGAGCAAAAAGCAATTAAAGAAGCAGCAGAGAAAAGCGGCGGTAAAAAGATATACTTAGAGGAAGAACCAAAAGTTGCTGCAATCGGAGCAGGAATGGATATCTTCCAGCCAAGTGGTAATATGGTAGTCGATATCGGTGGAGGAACAACAGATGTAGCAGTTCTATCTATGGGTGATATCGTAACTTCCTCCAGCATTAAAATGGCAGGAGATAAGTTCGACAGTGAAATTCTGCAATACGTTAAAAGAGAGTACAAGCTGTTAATTGGCGAAAGAACAGCAGAAAACATCAAGATTAATATTGGAACTGTTTTCCCTGGGGCGCGTAAAGAAGAAATGGAAATTCGCGGACGTGATATGGTTTCTGGTCTTCCAAGAACGATTACGGTTCATTCAGAGGAAATTGAACAAGCATTAAGAGAGTCTGTGACAGTTATCGTACAAGCTGCTAAGAGTGTTCTTGAAAGAACTCCTCCTGAGCTTTCAGCTGATATTATTGACAGAGGCGTTATTTTGACAGGAGGCGGCGCTCTTCTTCACGGAATAGACATGCTGCTTGCTGATGAATTGAAGGTTCCTGTTTTAGTTGCAGAAAATCCTATGGATTGTGTTGCGATCGGAACAGGCATCATGCTTGATAATATTGACCGTTTGCCAAAAAGAAAGCTAGGATAAGCTGCTTTCTACTGGTATTTTTAATAAAAAAAGTCGGCTGTCCACATTGGAAGCCGACTTTTTTTATTAAATTTTACATTTTGCATTAAATTCCATTAGATATTTGCAAATAACTTCCGATATAATAAAGGATGAAGTTTACATGCAAGATATGACGTTATTCAACAAATTACTACAAAGATAATAGGAACTTATTTTATAATAAATATATATAGACTGACTAAAAATGAGCACAAAGATATTTTAGGAAATGGGGACAGTATATGTTTAAAGGATTTTATACTGCGGCATCGGGGATGTTGGCACAGCAAAGAAGAACAGAAATGCTGACAAATAATATGGCAAACAGTAATACACCAGGATATAAGGCAGATCAATCTGCAGTCCGCACCTTCCCAGATTTGCTGCAGCAAACCGTTGACACATATTCACAAAACGGAAAAACTACTAAGTCAACGATTGGCTCATTAGGGACTGGAGTGTATATGCAAGAAGCTATCCCAACATTTGCTCAAGGTGATATTACACAAACAGACTTGAAAACAGATATCGCCTTAGTGAATATAAATGTTCCTGGAGATGACAATAATACTGCAGGCTCTATTTTCTTTAATATCCAAGATGCTAATGGTGAAACAAAATATACTCGCAACGGAAATTTTACTCTTGATGGCCAAGGGTATTTAACAACGGGAAGCGGTTTGTATGTTTTAGATGAAAATAATGAACGCATTCAGCTACCAGATGATAATTTTACTGTGTCTAATGAGGGTATTTTAACATCAAGTGCAGGGGATGCATATCGTCTTGGTGTAAGCTATACAGCTGACCCTAAATCGCTTGTGAAAGAAGGAGACGGCCTATTCCGGGCTGAAGATGGCCAAGCGCTTGAAAGTGCGTATACAGCAGGTGGCGTTTCATTTCAATTGAAGCAAAACTTCTTGGAAAGCTCTAATGTTGATGCAAGCAGGACGATGACAGACATGATGTCTGCATACCGTTCCTTTGAAGCAAATCAGAAAATTCTTCAAGCATATGACAAAGGCATGGATAAAGCCGCAAATGAAATAGGAAAAGTTTAATAGCAGTCCATTTAGGAGAAGCAGCCCAATAAGGGGGAGAGAATGATATGAACAGAACTATGCTTATTGCTACAAATACAATGACACAATTGCAAAAACAAATGGATACAATCAGCAATAATATTGCCAATGTCGATACGAATGGCTATAAGAAAAAAAATGCTGCATTTACTGATTTGCTTGTACAACAGGTTAATAACCAAAAGGATACGACACAAGAGGTTAACCGCCAGACACCAAACGGTATAAGACAAGGTAATGGAGCAAAGGTAGCGCAAACCCAAACGGTTATGACACAAGGGACATTAAAAACAACAAACCGCCAATTGGATACTGCATTTACGTCAGAAGGGCAGCTTTATCGTGTCCTTGTTCAAAATGGCCAGAATTCAGAAGTACAGTATACAAGAGATGGCGCCTTCTACTTGACGCCAGTATCGAATACAGAAAACATGCTTGTCACAAAACAGGGAAATGCAGTGCTTGATGAAAATAATAATCCGATTATGCTCAATAAAGATGTGAATGAATACTCCTTATCTAAAACAGGAACACTTCTTGCTAAGCTTAACAATGGACAGACACAAAATGTTAATCTTGGTGTAACTGCTGTCAACTATCCTCAATTCCTCGAAAAGAAAGGTGATAACCTGTTTGGGTTGCCTGCTAACTTAGATGAGCTCAATATGACAAGAGATCAAGTGCTTACTGATTTGGATGGAGCACTTCGAGGTGAGGTTGCTGTTTCACAGTATGTTCTTGAGCAGTCAAATGTTGATTTGAGCAAGGAAATGGTTAACTTGATGTCGACACAGCGCTCCTATCAGTTTCAATCAAAAGCTATCACAATGGCTGACCAGATGATGGGGCTAGTGAATGAGATACGCTAAGAGGGAGAGTAAATAATGTCAGCTAATACAAGCAGTCAAGAATTGATAAAAACACGAGAGCAGTTAAGGGAAGAGCGCCAAGACAACAACCACCAAGAGAAACCTTCTTCCAAAAGGCTTGGCAGAGTCCGGATGATTCCGATTTGGCTACGTTTAATCATAGTTATTGTCTTGATTTGTGTAAGCCTGACTGCAGGAGCTGTAATCGGTTATAGTGTGATTGGGAACGGAAAAGCAGGCGACACATTCAAAAAAGATACATGGACACATATAATCGATCTTGTTGATAAAGAATAGGCATATAAATATTTTTAAAAAGGAAGGGGATTTCCCTTCCTTTTTTATAAGATAATTTAGTACAATTATACATAACCACATATTAGTAGGAGGTCATAATTATGTTAGACATAAATCAAATTAAAGAAATTATTCCTCATCGTTACCCATTTTTGCTGGTCGACCGTATTTTAGAGGTTGAGGAAGGCAAGCGTGCAGTCGGAATTAAAAATGTTTCTGCAAATGAAGAGTATTTCAATGGACATTTTCCAGAATTCCCTGTAATGCCAGGTGTGCTTATTGTTGAAGCATTAGCACAAGTAGGTGCTGTGGCAATGCTTATTAAAGAGGAAAACAAAGGAAGACTTGCTTTCTTCGCAGGTGTGGACAACTGCCGTTTTAAAAAGCAAGTATCACCTGGTGATCAGCTTCGTCTTGAAGTGGAAATGACACGAGTGCGCGGGAACTTCGGCAAAGGAAAGTGTGTTGCTACAGTTGACGGCGAAATCGCTTGTGAAGCAGAAATTATGTTCGCATTAGGTGACAAGAAGGAATAATAAACAGGCATTAGACATTAGCTGAAAAGCTGGTGTTTAATGCCTTTATTTATAAAATTTTGGGAACGTGCAATATCATGTAAGTTGTTCTTCTTCTTGGACAAAATATTTATTGACCGTTAGTGGTCATTAAATATGTTAGGAAAAGGGGACAATACAATGAGTAAATGGGTGAAGTTGTTAGGTGTTTCTGCAATGTCTGCAATGCTTCTTACTGGTTGTGGAGATAATGATGATCAAAGTCCGGCACCGGAAGATGATACGACTGTTGAAGACACAGATTCAACGGATAACAATATCATTCCGGACAATAACATTATTCCAGATGGTGACGGAAACAACCGTCTGAACAATGATGACGGACTTAACAACAGAAATGGCGATAATGACAACAATATAGATAATGGTAATGACGGCTTTATTGATGATAACAATAATGACAATAATGACCGTAACACAGACAACGATCTTGACGCGGCAGATGATGACAATGATCCTGGCGAGGACATGATCGAGGACAAAAAAGATAGAAATGACAAGGATGATAAAGATAGCTAATCCTTATTAGGCGCAGTCTACTTATGTAGACTGCTTTTTTTATTGCGGTTTCTTTTGAAGGAAAAGCTGTTGTTTGCTGTGCATCAATTCCTTAAACCTTTCAGACAGTGCTTTACCCTCATATCCGCTCTCAAGGAGATGATCGAGCAGCATCTCTGCATAATCCATACGGTTTCTTTTCAGACTTCCTTGGAGAAGCACGCTGATTGTGTCAGTAAATTTACTAATAGAATGAACAACAACTTCAAACGGTGCGGGGTCATTTTCCTTTTTAGATATTACAGCATGTACTAGCAGTTTCTGTCTAGTGTTTAGAGCATTTTCAAAGAAAGAATAATCAGGGTGATCCATATATAATTCAATTAGCCAATTGTGGTGGTCATCCTCTTTATTGATAATTAATCCGTCCAATATTGGTATTGCAGTTGCATTTTCACCTTGTAGCAATTGTATGGAGATAAGTTTGAATGTCTTCACTAGAAATGCCTCCCCCTCAAGTCAAAATCCTACTATTATTATAACTCAGTTTACCGCTCACTCCAAAGGACCCCTATTTTTCTTTTTCAGATTTTTGCAATTTAATGGCTTACTGTCAGGCTAGAATATTTGCGTCATTACTATATTGATAAATTATTTAACATTTATACCAATATAATTGCAGGAGCAGTTGGTAAAAAACTGTCATCCTATCATGCCTTACGTAGATATATGTCGAATGGCAGGGAATGGTGCGGTAAATTACAACTTTTATATCAGTATAATTATGACGACAAAAGGACTTTAGCCCCTTAATCGAGTGGAATAACTATGATAATTTTATATGGTGTCAATATATTCAGAAAATATAGAAATATCGGGAGGGGAACCTTGATATGCAAAAAGGAAAAATATTAGTTTTTGTCATCATGCTATTTATGTTATTTTCCAATAGCGTCTTAGCTGCTGGCATACCGAACAAGGTAGAAAGTACGAAGGGAAAAGACAATCAGCTTACTGTAAAAAAAATCAATGGCAGTGATGTGAAAGAGACATTTAAAGATACAGACACTGTCCGGGTTGTCGTTGAGATGACGACAGAGCCAACAGTTGATTATGCTCAAAAGCAGGCCAAGCAGGTGAAGGAGCTGCCAAAAGCGACAAAGAAAAAATTGAAAGAGGAGAAGCTAGCTGAGCAAAAGCAAGTAAAGCAAAAGGTGAAAAAGGAAAAAGTGAAATTCACAGAAAGAGAAAGCTTTACAACTGTCTTCAACGGGTTTAGTGGTGAAATGAAATATGGTGACATTAAAACAGTGGAAAAGCTGCCAGAAGTAGCAAAAGTACATATCGTCAACAAATATGAAAGACCAGAAGAAGAGACAGATATGGTATACAGCAAGGAGCTTGTGCAAGCACAAGAGGCTTGGCGTGATTATGGCTTTAAAGGAGAAGGAATGATTGTTGGTGTTATTGACACTGGCATTGATCCGAAGCATAAAGATATGATTCTGTCAGATGCCACAGAAGGAGAGCTGACGGAATCTGAAGTGAGCAAAGCAAAAACAGATAATGGGTTGCTTGGAGATTACTACACAGAAAAAGTGCCATATGGATACAATTATATGGATGAAAACAATATTATTCAGGATATTGCAGAGGGAGCGAGCATGCATGGAATGCATGTTTCTGGAACTGTCGGTGCAAATGGCGATGAAGAAAATGGCGGCATAAAGGGGATTGCTCCAGAAGCACAGCTTCTTGCTCTTAAAGTATTTGGTAATGATCCAAATATGCAGTCTACATGGGGAGATATTTATATTAAGGCAATCGATGACGCAATTATCCTCGGAGCAGATGTGATTAACATGAGCTTAGGCTCAACAGCAGGTTTTGTGTCAGAGGACTCACCAGAGCAGCAGGCAATCAGTAAAGCTGTTGATAACGGTATCCTCATGTCGATATCAGCAGGTAACTCTGCACATCTAGGCAGCGGCTTCGCTAATCCACTAAGCTCTAATCCAGACATCGGTGTTTCCGGTTCACCTGGCTTAAGCTATGACAGTCTTCAAGTCGCCTCAGTCGAAAACAGCTTTATGAAATTGGATGGCTTTAATTTCAAGGCTGGAGATGAAAATGGACAGGCTGCTTTTTTATCTGCAGGCAGTGTCCATCCGAATAATCTAAAACAGAAGGATTATGAGCTTTTCTATGCAGGGCTTGGAAAGCCTGAAAACTTTAACAGTGATGCGAAAGGAAAGTTCGCCCTTGTTCAACGGGGAGAAATAGGGTTTGTGGATAAAGCTATAAATGCCCAGAATGCTGGTGCTGCTGGGGTTATCATTTATAACAACACAGATGGGTTTGTTAGCATGGCAAGCGATCCGGTAATCAAAATTCCTCAGCTGTTCCTTCAGAAAACGGATGGTGATAAACTAGCAGCTGTGTTACAGAAAAATCAAGCTGTATCCATTAATTTTGATGGCAGTCAAGTGACAGCAGCTAATCCGGAGTCAGGGAAGATGAGTGCATTTACATCTTGGGGCTTAACGCCAAACCTTGATTTCAAACCAGAAATTACAGCACCTGGCGGACAGATTTATTCTACGTTAGAGAATAACCAATATGGCATGATGAGCGGAACTTCAATGGCTGCACCTCATGTATCTGGAGGATCTGCCCTAGTATTAGAAAGAGTAGACAATGAATTCGGGGTCACTGGCTTTGAACGTGTCCGAATCGCAAAGAACCTGTTAATGAATACAGCAGAGCCTGTAAAGGATATTGGCACAGTAAACAGTGCGTTTGAATGGGACAACCCGTATTCCCCACGCAGACAGGGAGCAGGACTAATGCAGCTGCATTCTGCCCTTCAATCTCCTGTAATGATAACTGAAAATAAAACAAAAGAGGCAAAGGTGTCACTGAAAGAGGTAGGTAACAAGTTCAGCTTTACATTAAATGTCGAGAACTTTAGCGATAGTGCTGTGAATTATGATGTGACAGCTAATCTGCAAACAGATTTTGCTGCATATGGTGAGCTTGGATACAATACAGATGAGCTAGAGGCACAAAACATTATTGATGGAAGCATTCTGATTGACGGAAAAAAAGAAAAAACAGTGAAAGTCGGAGCAAACAAAAGCAAAAAAATCAAGGTGACAGTCGATTTGAGCAAAGCAAAAGTGGTAGAGCCATCATTGACAGGGGATTTTGAGACACCTGTTGATATTGATGACGTTTTTGAAAATGGCTATTTTGCTGAAGGTTTTGTGACATTCACAGACCCGACAGATACAAATGCAGACTTACATGTTCCTTATGTAGGTTTCAAAGGTGATTGGAACAAGGCACCGATTCTTGATGGAATGAAATATGATACAGATTCCTTCTATGGTATGGGTGGGGCTGTATCTACAGATGGAGAAGATTTCTCTTACTTAGGATATGACCCTGTTAATGACAAGTTCACGGAGGATATCGCAATTTCTCCAAATGCAGACGGTACGCAGGACGATGTCATTCCAGTGCTTTCCTTCCTGCGCAATGCGAAAATCGCAGAGTTCTCGATTGTAGATAAAAACAAAAGGACGGTGCGCACTCTTCTCACAGAAGAAGAAGTGACAAAGGATTATTATGATGGTGGGAATGGAACAGCATACAAGTTAGACAGTGATTGGGCTTGGGACGGCAAAGTGAACAATAAGCTTACTGATGGTCAATACTATTATCGTATAAGTGCTACTATTGATTATCCTGGTGCTAAGCCGCAAGTTGTCGATATTCCAGTAAAGGTTGACACGAAGGCTCCTTCTGTCAAAGCGGAGCTGACAGAAAGCAATAAAGTGCTTGAAGTGGCAGCGGCCGATGAGAAAACTGGCTCTGGTATCGCTTATATCGACATTCAAAAGGATGGAAAAACGATATTAGAAAAACCGTTAAGCGCTGATGCAGCAAGCTATACATTACCAGAGGCATTGAGTCCTGGTGAAAAGCTAACAGTAATTGCCTATGATTACGCAGGAAATACAGCAGATACTGAATTAGAAGCAGTTGACACGAAAAAGGATACAACAATACCTGTTATATCTTTAAATGACCCAGAAGCACTTGGTGTCTTTAATACATTAAAGGTACCTTTCACAGGAACAATCAAGGATGAATCAGCTATCAAGGAATTCACCATTGCAGGGAAAAAAGTAGCAACAACGTTTAATCAGGAAAAGGGCTTGTACGAATTTAACAGTACAATGTCATTCAAGAGTGGTGTCCACTCCTTTGAAGTGAAGGCAATTGATGCAGCAGATAATACGGCAGTCTTCAAAAGAACCATTATGGTTGATAATGAAAAGCCATCGCTGCAATTAAGTGGATTACCATTAAACCGCATCGTAAAAGCAAACACCAAAAACGTATCAGTTGATGTTACAGTAAGGGATAACTTTGATGAGCTGAAGCTAACATTAAACGGCAGCCAGCTGTATGCGCAAAAATTCAAAGAGCCGTATGCGATGAGAAGTTTGCAGAAAAAGCTCAAAAAAGTTAAGCTTGAGCTTGAGCCAGGATTGAATGAATTCACTTTTGAAGCAACAGATCTTGGCGGGAATAAAACAGCCAAAACCGTTTATTTCTACAAGCTGGAGAAGACAGAAAAGCAATCGAATAAAACAGTCGTACCAGCAGATAAAGAATAATACAACAAACCCCGGAGTCAAGATATCTCCGGGGTTGTTTTGGTTAATAAACAGGGCTGATCGGTCCATTCCAGCGGACGTATTCTCACCTGGTGCTTTTAGCTTTTAGTTAAGGGAAACAAGATCCTTCAAATCATCTGTTGAAAGCTCTGTCAGCCAATTCTCATTTTGAATGATTTGATCATTCAATGTTTGTTTTTTCTCAAGCATAGCATCTATCTTTTCTTCCAATGTTCCCGTACAAATCATCTTATGAACATGAACAAATTTTGTTTGTCCGATTCTGTAGGCACGGTCTGTTGCCTGGTTTTCTACAGCAGGATTCCACCAGCGGTCATAATGAATAACATGGTTTGCTGCAGTTAGGTTCAGTCCTGTTCCGCCCGCCTTTAAGGAAAGGAGGAAGATTGGAAACTCATTGTTTTGAAATTGCTGTATGAGGTTATCCCTCGTGTTTTTCGGCACACTACCGTTTAAGAAAGGCACATCTACATTATATTTCTTCTTAATCATAGCCTGAATCATATGCCCCATCTCAATATACTGAGTGAAGATCAAACAGCTTTCCTTTTGCTCAAGAATTGCATCAACCAGTTCGGACAGCTTCTCCATTTTTGTGGAGCGGTCAACCAATTGAGCAGGATTCTCTTCCTTCAAGTAAAGGGCTGGATGGTTGCAAAGCTGCTTCAGCCTGCTCAGCATTTGCAGGACAAGCCCTTTTCGTTCAAAGCCTGTTAGCTGCTCTATTTTCACGAATGTATCGGAAACAAGCTGTTCGTATAATGCGGCCTGTTCTGGTGTTAAGCCACAATATTCCTTCTGCTCAAGCTTATCAGGCAGGTTAAGTGCAACCTCCTCATCCTTTTTCGTTCTTCTTAGCAGGAATGGGCGAATGAGAGATTGCAGCCGTTCAATTCTTTCCTTTTTATTATCCTTTTCAATAGGAATAACAAAGCGTTTTTGGAATTGTCCGATGCTGCCAAGATAGCCATGATTCGTAAAATCAAAAAGGGACCATAATTCATTTAATCTGTTCTCCATTGGCGTACCGGAGAGGGCAATATTATGCTTTGCCTTTAATTTACGGACAGCGCGTGATTGCTTTGTCTGCGAGTTTTTAATGTTTTGCGCTTCATCAATGGAAATCGAGCTCCACGTTACCTGTTCAAATTGATCAAAGTCAATATGGGATAGGCCATACGATGTCAAAACAACATCGTAATGTTGCAGCTTCTCTAGGAATTCCTCATCCTTCAAGCGATTCGATCCATAATGCAAATAGATTTTTAAGGACGGAGCAAATCGTTCAATTTCCTTTTGCCAATTTCCCAGAACAGAAGTCGGACAGATAATCAATGCAGGGGAATGCTCTTCTGTTTCTGTTTCCTTCACCTTCAGCAAGTAGGAAATGAGCTGAACGGTTTTGCCAAGTCCCATGTCATCTGCAAGAATCGCCCCGAATCCGTATTTACGCAAAAATAGCAGCCAGCTCATCCCAAGAATCTGGTAATTTCTTAATTCACCAAGGAACTTGCCTGGCACTTGTTCAAGGGGCAGGTTTTTGACTTCCTTTAATTGATGAATCATCGTTCGCCATTGTCTATTTAGCTCAATCTGGATTTTGGCAAATGCTTTCGGATTATCTAGCTCATCAACTGCGCCGTCCTCCTGTTGATTCAGCTCCTGCTCAATTAAGTCTCTTACATGAAGGCCTTCCTGTTCAGCCTTTTTTATGAGATCCTGAATTTGTCTAATGAAGGAAGGGTCAAGCTTAATCCAGCGGCCACGCACGAAGACAAGTCTGCGCTTTTCCTCGACCATTTGCTTGAATTCCTCTTCAGACAGGGTGACACCATTCATTGAAAAGCGCCAGTTATAATCGAGCATGGCCTGAAGCCCGACAAAGGAAGGGCGATGATTTGTCGTGGCAACCTTTGCTTTTACCTTCATGCTGGCACTTTTCATTGCTTGCCACCACGATGGGAGCAGAATATCAACTCCTAGAGCAAGTAATGTTTCACTGGCATCTGTCAGAAAGAGCCATGCTTCCTCCTCTGTGAGCTGATTTGTCATCCCGTTTTTCCCTTCAAGCCATGGGAAAAGGGAAATCCACCGAGCTTGCTCTTCTTCTATATAGCCTTCATATTCAAGCCATTTGGCTGGGATGCCCTGTTCTTCCATATCAATAACTTTATCAGGATTGCTTTTAGCTTTTAAAAATATATCGATATTCCACGTTTCATTTAGGTCAGCAGGCTCCACAAGCTTTATTCCTAATGTAAATGGATAAGGAGTGCTTTTAAGCCCCATCCACTCCTGCCAAGTTTCCTCTGTGAAATAGCGAGACAAACTGGCAGGAGATATATTTGCATTCCGCAATGCATTAATTTTCTCGCCAAACGCCTGCTTGCTTTCTTCATTTGCATTTAAGTATTCATCTAAGGAGTCATGGAACCATTTTTTAATAAATGTTAGGTTGCTGACTCCTTCCAATTCCTCCTGCAGTGTTTCTTCCCAGAAGGAATCAGTGAATTCCTCTGTAACACGATTAGGCAGTGCCCATTGGAAGGTGTCATTTTCCCAAGATTGGAAGTCAGGAATCCACTCTTTATTATAAATCGATTCAAACAGGCTTGGTGCAGCAGATAGGCAAACCTGCGCGGTGTCATTCCAATCCCATTCCAAATACCTGTTAAACCGTTCGTTTGCAAATAGTGTAACAAGCTGCCACGAATCGAGGGCGATTCCTTCAACACCATCGACAGTAACTGTGTTTAAAAATGTGCCATAGAAGCTTTCTTCATGATGTTGGAAAAGGAGATTTTTCCAGTAGCTTGGATATAGGTATTCGTGATCGGCCTCTCCAGTTAAGAAAAAACCGTTGGCTTTATAATAATGAACGTTGATTTTTAAATAATTATTCTTCAGCATGTATCAGTTTACCCTTTCTGCATTCTTCATGAAAGGCTCTTAAACGCTTCGTCCGTTCAAGCGTCATTGTTAAGAACAGCTCAAATTGCTGTTGTTTTTTCAGTTTTTTATAGATAGTTCGCAGTTTTTTCATCTGGCGGACAGCAATACGGTAATGATCTCTGCTCTTTTGTTCAATATGTTCTTGTATCGAACGGTGATAAAGGGAGAGCAGCAGCTGTTGATCATGCTCCTGCAATGTCTTTATTTGCTCCTTTGATAGCATGTCGATACCAAGCCCCATATATGTGTATAGGTCGATCCATTTATCAAACTGCTTTTGTTCATACAGGAAGTCCTCGTACTTTCTGTAGCTGTAAGGCAATGCTTGCATAAACAGGCGTTCTAAAATGTCCAGCCTATTTTTGGCATGACAAAATGGAGTGGCTGCCCTGATGCTCATACTTGTGAACTCATGGCAAAACTCAAATTCATTTTCCTGCTGCAAATAGCTTTTTATATGCTGGATAAATGGAGTTAAATAAAGCTCCAGCCTGTTCCATTCCCGTTTACTGTTTAAGATGTCGAGCCAGTACAGCATATATGGCATTATTTCCACTTGCAGCTCCTGAATACTATGTCCTGCCTTAGCATCTTCTCTAAGCAATACCTGCAAATGAACGGCAGCAACTTTTTCGGTGAAAATGGGGGACATAATTCCCTCCAGTTTACGCAGTTCATCTAGTCTCCATTGTTTTTTTGTAAACAGATTTGTCCATAATACCCGGTAAATTTGAATACTTTCAAAGGAAATTGTTTCGTGAATATATAGGATTTCTGTACTGTCATCTTTTAATTTTTCCAAAAACAAATCGAAGGAAAAGGGAAAGGTGAAATTGGCCAGCCTATTCAAATATTCCTGCACTCCTTGCAGAAGATCCTGGAATATATGACGATAATAGCGGTTGATGACTCCATCCGCATGATTTTTGTCCTTGCTCATGGAAAGAAACAGTTTAAATGTAATAACATGCCCGACTAAAAGGTATAAATATTTCCACTCATTCTGTTGAGGAGCGGCATTTTTTAGTTTACGCATATATATATAGTACGTTTCAGAAATGCCAGCAGGCCTATTACTGTTTTCTTCCATTAAAGTTTGGAAGGTATCTGTGAAGAATTCAACCCACTCTTGATAATCTGGTTCTTTGTTGGCTGGGTTCTTTAATAGGTCGCTTGCACGCATGAGCGGAAGGCTGCTCAAATCTACTGGTGCTTTTTTGGGCGGTTGTCGCCAATCAGACAGCCATGTAGACACTTTTCCTGCCTGACCAAGCACAGAAAAGAATAAAGCAAGCTGATGCCGGCAGTATCCTTCAGCGAAACATGTGCAGGTGCTCATAGAAATATCGTGAATGTTTAGCATAGCTTTCGCTGGGTTAACATCTTGAATAATTCCTGTTACTGTCTCATCGTCCAGCTTTACCTGTGACACGTAATTTTGCCGATATAGAAGCAGCCCTTTTTCTACAATTTTTTGTGTTAAGGGATCACTTGAATCAAGAGCTTCTTGAAAGTTCTTGGCACAATGGCTTAAATGCTCTAAATATTGTTCGTGCAGCAAAAGTAAATCCCTCCAGAAAATCAGCGAAACGGGTTACATGAAAAGCTGATTCTTATTTATGATAATCAAGAACTTGGCGTTCGTTTCTAAAAAAAAGTCCATTTAATAATTATAGCGTTTTTTTGAAGCAGATGGTAGGGAGGAGGTCGGAGAAAAATTGGATATAAACAAACAGACCAGCCTATCTGTAGGCTGGTCTAATGATTTTTCAAATTAGTATAGTCGCTTAAAGCTGACAAAGTGCTTCTTATAATAGGAATTGTCCAAGCTTGTTTTTCTTACACCGTCAGAGTCAGCATGTACAAACTGGTTATTGCCGATATAGACACCGACATGAGAAATTCCCTCTTTATATGTCCCCTCAAAGAAGACTAAATCCCCAACTGCAGGAACATTCACATAAAAGCTGCGATCATAATATCCCTGTGCAGATAGACGACTGATTGAATCACCAGTTTGATTAAATAAGTAGTAGATTAGTCCGCTGCAATCAAAACCAGCTGTTGTGGAGCCACCCCAGGCATATGGTATGCCTATTAAGCTGTTGGCTACAGATAGTAGGCTCTTGTTAGAGTTGCTGTTGTCCGAGATAAATTCTGGTTTGCTCGCATCCTCTTTTTCGACAGAGCTGCTTGTTTCAGTTAAGTTCCCTGTAACCTTTAATTTTTGACCTGGGAAAATAAGATCTGATGACAAATTATTCAACTGCTTTAGTTTTGCAACGGAAAGATTGTAGGATGAAGCTATTTTGCCTAAAGTATCTCCGCTTTTAATCGTGTATGTACCTGTAGCTACAGTTGTTGTGTTATCTTTAGTAGAAGAACTGCCTGAGTTTGATGAATTATTGTTGTTATTGTTTGAACCAGAGGAAGATGGTTTAGAAACAATAAGGACATCACCAGGATAAATGATAGTAGAATTGATGTTGTTCCATTGCTTTAATTCCCCTAAAGTAATAGAGAAATTGTTTGCAATTTTTATCAATGAATCTCCTGATACAATTTTATACGTTTTTGTGCTTGTACTTGCTGTCTGTTTGCTTGTTGTTGTGTTCTTGGATGATGTATCTGAATCTTTTACATTAAGTTTTTGGTTAATAAAGATTAAATCGGAGGACAAATTATTATCTGACTTCAATTGCTTTACAGTTGTGTTGTACTTGCCAGCAATTTTGCTTAGCGTATCGCCTTTCTTTACTACATAACTACTAGCCGAGGCGTGGACAGAAAAAGCAGTCGATAGAATAGCAGCAGTAGCAAAGACTGTGACTTTTTTCTTCATTTTTTTACACTCACTCCCAAATATTATGTTTATATAAAACTATCTTATCATAACATATCGGCCTATAGTACCCATTTCCATAGAAAAGTAGGCGGTTTCAAGTAAAAATAGGTAATTACTCATGGTATTTTAGAAGGTTGTTAGGGGGGATTAAAAAAAGAGTTCGTAATAGGGTATGAAGGTGTTTTATATAAAGAAATATTAGGCTTGTACGCAAGTATTGAAGTCTATATTAAAACGGAACTATTAAGCAACTATATTAATTGGTATTTTCGTGCTAAATACAATAAAGGAAATAGAAGTGGAATAAAACGGAGGACACTCGACTACTAAGAAGTAGATAGATTCTCGCAGGCGAAGACGAGGAGGCGAATCTTCCTCCCCGCGGAAAGTGAGTGTGCGAGCGCACAATAAAACGAACTTCAAAGTCAGATTAGTCGTTTTTTGGCATGGAATATTGTTTTATCCTAACCTACTCATTAGAATGCTCTTTCCAACCGTCTATCTTCTCTTGAATATATTCGGTATATCGGGTATCCTTTACTAATTGAAAAATTAGCAGAGCTTCTTTCATATAATTGCTGGCAAGGTTAAATTTCTCCTGCATTTCATAGTTAAATCCGATATGATAGTGAAAATGGGCAAGAAGATAAAGATTGTCCTTTTTAATCGCCCAATCAATTCCCTTTTTACAATAAGTGATGGAGGATTCATATTTATTTAATTCTGTCAGTGATTTAGCGATATTGAAGAAAAGTCTGCTTTTAATTGTAGCATCCTGCAGATGAGGAATTTTTTGCAACTGAGACAATGCCTTGCAATATATTTGCAATGCTTCCTCATTAAAACCTTCTTCATAATAAAAGATGCCTCTGCTGACGAAGATTTCTATTTCCTTTTCCGTAAAGACCTTGTCGAATGTTAAAGCTATGGCTTCATCAATAAGCTCAAGTGCCTTTTGAAAGTCGTGATCTACCTCATAAACATAGATAGCTTTGTGCCATAGAAGAATTTGATAGTGTTTCTTATTGCGGGTAAACAAAGGGTTTTTCTCTTCAGCTTCGACAATCTGCTTAATCGTCTCGTAGTCTGTATTTCGCCTTGCTGCTTTTAATTGTTCACTTGTTTCAATAACATAATCTAGTCTTGGAGTTGTGCCGATATCAAAGAAATAGTTCACGTCTATTCCTAATCTTTGCGAGATTAAGTATAATGTGGAAGAAAGCGGAAGGACCTCGCCTTTCTCTATTTTACTGATTTGCGCTTGTGTGCAGATGTTATGTGAAAGTTCCTTTTGTGAAAGTCCTACCTGTTTTCGCAATTCCTTAATTTTCTCTCCGACAGCTGAAAAATCCAATTCATCACTCCCTAAAAAAATATTCCTAAAGTTATATTTTTGTGCATCTGCATGTAAAAAAGCCTAAAAAAGAGGCTATATCACTTAAAATCAGTCATAATCACGAATACACCTATTTATATAATATGTTTTAATAGATTATATCGCAATATATTAAGAATATTTTGCTTTTTAGAGAAGTGCCACCCTACGCCTTCTTTAAGCAAGGAGCACTATATGCCTTAATTGAGCACTCTTAATAGAAGCTATTGTTTCTATTAAACCCCATTTATCTGTTTTACGAGTAGTCCTTTTATCTCCAATTTTCTGCCGTTTTCTTTCTGAGAGCGGTCTTTTTTTTGTTTGTTAAGGAAAAACCCCCACCCCACATCAATAGCTAACCTAATAATAAGTTCTCCCGCAAACTGCGTGAATTCTAAAGGCAATTTAATCCTAGCTGTTCTATCTGCTATAATAGGGAAAAAACTGTTGGGAGCATAATAACCATGAGAAAAAGATGGAGCCTGTTCGCTACCATTATGACACTTATCAGTGCTGTCGTCATTTTCTCTCTACTGATGACAGATATATTGATAAGCAATCTGCTGAATGATCATACCAAAAACAGCCTTGAGGAAAAGGCATTAATGATAGCCAGAGTTATGGCAAAAACAGAGCTTGTGCAGGATGCTCTTGAAGGAGACGAAGCTGCTCTTAAGAAGATCCAAGCTTATACAAGTGACATACAGGAGCAAAATGGAGTAGAATTTATCGTAATTCTAAATATGGACGGAATACGCTTAACACATCCAGATGTTCGGAAAATAGGTAAGAAATTTCAGGGCGGTGACGAGACTGAGGCAATGTCAGGAGAAGAGCACACAAGCACTTCAGAAGGAACCTTAGGAAAGTCTTTACGGGCGCTTACCCCGATTTTTTCAGATGATGGAACACAGATTGGCGTAGCAGCAGTTGGAATTTCGCTTGCGAAGGTAAATGAAGTAATGTCTGAAGGCAAATGGATTATTGTATATGGATCATTGCTTGGATTAATCGCAGGCATTGTTGGTGCCTACATACTGGCGAGCTATATTAAAAGAGTGATGTTTAACCTTGAACCGGCCGCTATTGCTAAGCTGCTTCAAGAAAGAAGCGCGGTCATTAATTCTGTCAGAGAGGGCATTATAGCAGTAGATATGCAAGGAAATATTACGCTTGTGAACCAGTCGGCCATCGATTATTTACAAAAGCTTGGTTTGAATACAAATCCAATCGGTTTACCAATAAGCAGCTATATTCCTTCCAAAGGACTTGATCGTGTTTTGGCAAAAGGAGAGGAGCAGCTTGATGAAGAGCTGACTATAAATGGCACAACCATTCTTGTTAACAGGGTGCCAGTTAAAGTCGATAAAAAAATAGTCGGCGCATTGTCCACCTTTAGAGACAAGACCGAAATAAAGAAGTTATCTGATCAGCTTTCAGGTGTAAAAACATATGCAGAAGCATTACGGGCACAATCCCATGAATTTATGAATCGTATGCAGGTTATCATCGGCATGCTTCATATGAAGAATTACGACAGACTCAAGGAATATCTTGATGATATTGTCGACCAGCAAAGCGGAGATATATCTGCGATTACAAGTAATATTAAAGATCCTGTTATAGCAGGACTTCTTCTCGGGAAGCTAAGCTATGCAAGGGAAAAGGGAGCAGTATTGAATATTAGTATTATGACAGTTGTTCCTGAATTAACCGCGGCAGTTTCATACGAAATTATTACGATACTAGGCAACTTATTGGATAATGCCTTAGATGCAGTTGAAAACAGTTCAACAAAGGAAATTGAATTAAAGTTTGCTAAGACCGGTGGAATGATTGAAATGATTGTAAAGGATACAGGTAAAGGGATAACAAAAGAGGAAGAGGCCCTTATCTTTGAAAAGGGCATTTCCTCTAAGGGAGTAAACCGTGGATACGGTCTTTATTTGGTCAGTGAGAGCTTGCGAAAGCTGCACGGAAAGATAGAGTTGGAAAGTGCTCCTGATGTAGGTACGATATTTAAAGCAAGTATCCCATATGTAAAGGAGGAAAACGGAAGGTGATTTCGGTATTGATTGTAGAAGATGATCCAATGGTGGCTGAATTTAACAAACAGTTCCTGCAAGAGCTGAATGGCTTTAAAATCGGCGGTGTTGCTAACAATGTGGATGATGCGATAGAGATAATAAAGAGGGAAAGCATCGATTTAGTACTACTTGATGTGTTCATGCCTGGAAAAAGCGGACTGGAGTTTCTTTCCTACATACGGGAACTGAACGAAAACATGGATGTCATCCTCATAACAGCCGCATCTGACATGGACCATATTCAAGCAGCGCTTCGCTTAGGAGCGGTCGATTATATCATTAAACCATTTAAATTCGAGCGTTTTAAGGAATCATTGATGAATTACGTCCAAAAGAAGGAATTTATGAAAGAGCAAACGAAGGTCAGCCAAAGTATATTAGATGAGCAAATTCTTAACCGTGACCAAAAGGGTGCAAGAGCAGAATTGCCAAAAGGCTTAACAAAAGAAACATTGAAGATTGTCTGGGAAGCAATCGAACTACAGCACGAGCAAGAGTTCACAACAGACATCATCGCAGACGAAACAAAGATATCAAGAGTTTCAGTAAGAAAATACCTTAATTTTCTTAACGAGCAGGATATCATTAAGGTAAGACTGACATATGGAAGCATCGGCAGACCAGTTAACGTTTATTATACGAACAAAAAAAGGATTGGCTGGCTTGAGCAGTTTTTGTGATTAGTAGGTGAAAGCAGTCTTAGTTGTCTGTTGGTAAGGCGAGGGGATATTGATTTCCGCTTTAGTGCTACGTTGTGCCCGAGGAAGCACAGGAAAGAATGCTTTTAGTCTCGACTGTTTTCCTAATTTAAGTAGACGATTCTTGTATCCGTTCCAATCCATTCATTGTTTAAATTTGAGTTCATTTTTATTGAATAGATTAGAGGCTGCAATTAGTTTGCAGTAAAAGAGAAACCCTAACAATGATGGGGAATTCCATCATTGTTAGGGTTTTCTTTATTTTCTGTTGTTATATTCACAAAAACCGCTTTCTCGTATCCTTCGTCGGCAGCATACAATGGTCCTTTTTGCCAAACCATTTATATCTATTTCTAGCGACATAATTATAAAGCGGATCTCTTAGGAATGAAGGGATAATTTTAAAGACATATAGAAGCTTCCAGGCTCCCCGTAAATGGCGGCAAATTTGCAAAGCGGCAGCTGACCTTTCATAAAGTCTGCCATTTTCAATAAGAATGACACTATTCATCGATAATTCCTTATTAAATGGACGGAGAAGCTGCTGACCCTTTTCCTCCTGCAACGGAGCAAAGGAAAAATAAGCGTCAGGATCCCTTTTTATAATAAATTGTACGGCACCATTGCAAAGATTGCAGACACCATCAAATAATATGACTGCTTTCACTTTACCACCCGCGTTTCTAGCTTTTTCTATTACTCTAACATGTGCTGAATAAGATTTCATATCTTTTCCTAAAAAAAGGGCTTAATATTACAAGAAAATGACAGGTTGCCTTATACTTATTATCGAAGCATAGCAAGTGTCGATACGCAAAAAATAACGGTAAACTGTTAATTTTTTGTGGACTGTTGTAATATTCTTTTAATTTAAGTGTAAAAAATGGTACGCTAATGTTAGGAGGGGAAAAGGAGAATGAAGAAACTATTTTGGCTTTTGCCGATGATTCTGATTGCGATATTGGCTGGATGTAATAATGATAAGCCTACCCCAGATGAGAGGCTTTCCCAATACATAAAGCTTTGGAATGATCAGAAGTTCGATGAGATGTACGACTATCTGTCTTCCGATGCGAAGAAGTCAGTTTCAAAGGAAGATTATGTATCCCGCTATGAAAAGCTATACAGTGATTTGGAAATTACAGACTTAGATGTTTCCTATAAAAAGCTGTCAGACGATCAAAAGGATGACAATAAGAAAAAAGAGTCTACAGAAATTCCTTTCACTGCAAAGATGAATAGCATGGCAGGTGAGATTAGCTTTGACAAGGATGCGAGGCTTGTTAAAGAGGAACGAGACAAGGAAGACAACTGGTATATTGATTGGGATACAACGTATATCTTTGCCGATTTAGGCGCAGATGACAAAGTATCTTTAGAGACGGTTCCAGCAGAGCGCGGAGCTATTATGGATGTTCATGAAAATCCCTTAGCGATGAATGGCATCATTTATCAAATCGGCCTTGTACCTGAGCAAATGGAGAATGAAACAACAGAAGTAGAGAAATTAGCGAAATTGCTTGATATTAAAAAAGAAACAATCGAAAAGGCATTAAGTGCAGATTGGGTACAACCTAACCTGTTTGTGCCAATTAAGAAATTAGCAACAGGCGATCAAGCTTATCTTGAAAAGCTGTTTGCCCTTCCAGGTGTACAGAAACAGGATGTTGCCGGAAGAATTTATCCTTATGGTGAGGCTGCGGCCCACTTAATTGGTTATATTGGCAACATTACTGCTGAAGAGCTGGAAGAGCAAAAAGGCAAAGGGTATACTGGCTCTGACGTTATCGGAAAAAGAGGCTTGGAGCAAGTTTATGAAGAAAAGCTAAGAGGCGCAAACGGTGCAACAATATCGATCAAGAAATCAGATGGCACGACAGTAACCTTGGCAGATAAAGAAGTTAAAAATGGAGAAAACATCATGCTGACAATTGATGGGGATCTCCAAAAGAAAATATATGATGAAATGGATGGAGAGGCAGGAGCAGCAGCTGCCATAAATCCGACAACAGGTGAAACGATGGCTCTTGTCAGCAGCCCGTCCTATGATCCAAACAAGGTTGTCGCAGGTTTAACGACATCAGAGCAAGAGGATTATAACAACAATAAACTGGAGCCTTTCACAAATCGCTTTAAAAATACTTATGCTCCAGGCTCTGTGCTGAAGCCGATTGTCGCAGCAGCTGCATTGACAGAAGGTGTTATCACACCAGAGCAAGAGCGGAAGATTACAACAAAGCAATGGCAAAAGGATAAATCCTGGGGCAAATATTATGTAACAAGAGTGCATACTAGCAGTGCACCAGTTAATCTGGCAGATGCCCTGCTTTACAGTGACAACATTTACTTTGCGCAGACAGCATTGGATTTGGGCAAGGATAAATATACGACAGAGCTGAAGAAATTTGGTTTTGAAGAGGATTTCGACTTTGCTTACCCTATTACAAAAGCAACAATTGGTAAGCTGGACAGTGATATTCTCTTAGCTGATTCAGGCTATGGCCAAGGCCAAGTCCAAACAAGTGTTATTCAGCTTGCGACAGCATATACACCATTTGTTAACGGCGGCAATCTGATTAAACCTGTGCTTCTCCAGGATGATAAGAAGGGGACTGTTTGGAAAGAGGGGGTTATGAGCAGCAGCACTGCTAATACCATTTCCGATGATTTACAGCAGGTCATTGACAATCCAAGCGGAACAGCCCGCGCCGGCAAAATCAGCGGCATGACACTTGCTGGAAAAACAGGAACAGCAGAGCTGAAGGCAAAGCAAGGTGAAAAGGGTACAGAAAACGGCTGGTATGTGACATATGATAAGAAGGATAAAGATATTCTTATTGCTATGATGATTGAAGGTGTCCAAGACAAGGGCGGCTCAAGCCATGTCGTGAAAAAAGTGAAAAATATTCTCGAAGACTAGTTAAAAGCCTGCAAGGGATTCATTCCTTTGCAGGCTTTTTTACTGAAACAGCAAAAAAATAATGGTATTGTTTTTCCTTATGAATTTTTTTCCACCTTTTTAAAGCGGTAAAAAAATCATCAATCAGTCATTTCGCTCATACATTAATTTAAGACGGTGAAGGGAGAGAACGGAATGAATGAAGTAGAGCAGAAAGAACTTCAATATGCCATCGAAGAAATCACAGAAATCGCTACTGGCTTTGGATTGGACTTCTACCCGATGAGGTATGAAATTTGTCCTGCAGATATCATTTACACATTCGGCGCCTACGGCATGCCTACACGTTATTCCCATTGGAGCTTTGGCAAGCAATTTCATAAGATGAAGCTTCATTATGATTTAGGCTTGTCTAAAATATATGAGCTTGTTATCAATTCAAATCCTTGCTATGCCTTTTTGCTCGACAGCAATTCACTTATCAACAATAAGCTGATTGTTGCCCATGTATTGGCCCATTGTGATTTTTTCAAGAATAACGTCCGCTTCCAAAATACTAAAAGAGAAATGGTAGAAAGTATGGCTGCCACTGCCGACCGCATACGTCAATATGAGATTTTGTACGGCAAGCATGAAGTGGAAACATTTCTGGATGCAGTTCTAGCCATTGACGAGCATATTGACCCGAGCTTGATGAGACCGAAGCTTGCTTGGACGATGGATGATGTGGAATATGAGGAAGTAGAGGAAACAATCGGAACACCGTATGATGATTTATGGGGATTAGATACCCGCAATAAACCGAAGCAGGAAAAAAAGAAAGTGATAAAAAAATTCCCGCCACAGCCGGAAAAGGACCTCTTACTGTTTATTGAAAGCTTCAGCAGGGAGCTGACAGAATGGCAGCGGGATATTTTAACAATGATGAGAGAAGAAATGCTGTACTTCTGGCCACAGCTTGAGACAAAAATCATGAACGAGGGCTGGGCATCCTATTGGCATCAGCGGATAGTCAGAGAGCTTGATTTGACGAGTTCTGAGGCAATTGAGTTTGCTAAGCTGAATGCAGGTGTTGTACAGCCATCCAAAACAGGCATCAATCCTTATTATCTTGGTCTAAAGATATTTGAAGACATTGAAGACCGCTATAATAATCCGACAGATGAGATGAAAAAACGCGGCATTAAACCAAACTCTGGCAGAGAGAAAATGTTTGAGGTCAGAGAAATTGAATCAGATATCTCCTTTTTAAGGAATTATTTGACGAAGGATTTAGTAACAAGAGAAGATATGTACTTATTCCAAAAGCAAGGCAGAGAATATAAAGTGGTCGATAAAGGCTGGGAGCAGGTAAGGGATCAACTTGTCAGCATGAGAGTTAATGGAGGATTCCCATATATTACGGTTAACGACGGCGACTATTTAAAAAACGGCGAGCTGTACTTAAAGCATGGCTTTGAGGGCATTGAACTTGATTTGAAGTATTTAGAGAAGGTTCTTCCATATATCCATCAGCTTTGGGGCAGAAATGTTCATATGGAAACAGTAGTCGAGGATAAGAACATTCTGTATACGTATGACGGAAAAGCATTGCATCGTAAATATTTGTAAAATAAGAAAGAGTCGAGGTTCGCAAGCGCGAGCTTCTTTTTTTTATGCAAAAATCATCTGCAGGCAAAAGGAAGGAAAAATGCTGTTACATCAAGAATTAAGTAACAAATGCTTGTATGAAGTGAGGTAGAATTTCAAATGGGTGAGTCATATACAAAACGCAAAATAATGATTACAGGCTACGGAACTGTAGCAAAAGAGTTCGTGAAAATGATAAATGAACAGAAGGAGCGGTATCGGGAATCATACGGCTTTTATGCAGAGATAGTAGGAATAATAGGATCAAAAGGCATGATTTATGAAGAAGATGGCATTGACTTAGTAACACTGCTTTCCTTCGGCAAAGGCTCACAGGCTCTCGGGCAATATGCACAGCAAAAGCAGATTTACATCCAAGCACCAGAGCTAAAGGGTGATGTGCTAATCGAATGCTCTCCAACCAACTTAGAAACCGGTGAACCGGCATTGTCCTATATGAAAGCTGCCATCACAAAGAATATGGATATTATTTCTGTCAGTAAGGGCGCGCTTGTACAGGCATTGCCAGAGCTAAAGAAGCTTGCTGATACGAATGGCTGCCGCATTAAATACAGCGGAGCAACAGCAGCAGCACTTCCAACACTCGATATCGGTGAATACAGTTTGGCAGGCAGCCGTATTACGGAAATTGAAGGCATATTGAATGGAACCTCCAATTTCATTTTGACAAGTATGTCAGAGGATAGTCTTTCCTTTGAAAATGCGCTAAAGCTTGCACAAGAAAGAGGGATTGCAGAAGCCAACCCAGCATTAGATGTACAAGGCTACGACAGTGCCTGCAAAATCCTGTTACTGGCAAACGGCTTGTTCCATAAAACATGGACCTTGAACGATATTAGTATTGAAGGCATTGAAAAGGTCTCAAAGGCTGATATGCAATTTGCAAAAATTAACGGCAATGACATTAAGCTTGTGGCAAGTGCAAGATCTATTGACGGCACAATAACACTTCAGGTAAAGCCTGAAATCATTACGGCAGATAATCCACTAATGAATGTGAAAGGTACAAACAAAGGAATTTTATTTCATACAGAGGAAATGGGGACAATTTGCTGTATAGGTGGGGCATCCCACCCAAGAGGAGCTGCAGCTGCGGCGATTAAGGATATGCTGAATTTGTATCGTGGATAGTGCTTACATCAAAACCGGCCTCCTAATAGGAGACCGGTTTTATTATTGAGATAACGTAAAAGCTACAAGGAGGCATATGATTACTTTCCGCTAACATTGCAGGCGAATGCATGCCGGAAAAGTGTCAATCAGATACGTGATGCTATATATTTTCGGCATTGCAAACTTACAGGGCGGATTTTTGGGCAGCCATTCTCTGATATCTGACAATGTAAGTATCAAGCTGTTCACTGATCAGAAGTGTACCAGGATCATTAAGACCTCTGTCACTTCCTGCTTTAATCAGTTCTAGCTTTAAAGATTCAATATCTTGCAGCAGCTCGCTCATACTCTCCTTATTATCTTTTTTCGCTATCATAATGATTACTCCTAGGTATCAATCTTTGTACTTATTCTAACAAAATAATTTGGAAAAATTAAGTGTTTTTATAAGGAAATTTACATAAATTGAAAAACATTTATTAAATATGGGAGAAAAATGGGCTTTGATTTTGAGGAGGCACAATCATTTCCGTTAGGCAAAGGAAAAACATTATGTGTTCATGTAAGCGCTTTTACATTAAGATAAGGACATAAGGTAATACAGCAACAAACGGAATGCAAAAAGCATATACGACAAGAAAAACAAACCATAAATGAATTAATTTAGTGTATGCGTTAAGCATTCTAAAAACTCTTTTTTATCATACAATTCAATTTCTAGGAGGAATTATATTATGAATATCTTATTATGCTGTGCTGCAGGAATGTCTACAAGTCTATTAGTAACAAAAATGGAAGCTGCTGCAAAGGAACAAGGAATTGAATGCAAAATCTGGGCAGAAAGCGCAGATGCAGTAAAAAGCCATATCGATAACGCAGATGTCCTATTGCTTGGACCACAAGTTCGCTATTTGCTTCCACAAATGAAAAAACTTGGAGCAGAAAAAGGGATTCCAGTAGATTCTATCAACATGATGCATTACGGAACTTGCAACGGCGCAGAAGTATTGAAATCAGCTATCAACCTAGTTAACAACTAAAATAGGATAAGGTGATAAATATGAATAAGTTCTTAGCCTTCTTAGAAGAAAAATTTATGCCTTTCGCAGCCAAATTGGCTGCTCAAAGGCACTTAGGCGCATTAAAAGACGGTATCATCTTGGCAATGCCAATGATCATCATCGGTTCAGTGTTCTTGATTCTAGGTTATTTACCAATTCCAGGCTATGCAGACTTTATGGCAAGAGTATTCGGAGATGCTTGGCTAACAAAAATCTCTTATCCAGTTGACGCTACATTCAATATGATGGGTCTGATTGCAGCATTCGGTATTGCTTACAGACTAGCTGAAAGATATTCACTAGATGCTATTACAGCAGGGGTTATCTCACTATGTGCTTTCCTTTTGGCAACACCATTTAATGTTCCTTTCCTAGCAGAAGGTGCAACAGAATCAGTAGCAGTAACAGGCGCTATCCCAGTAGCAATGATGGGAAGCAAAGGATTGTTCGTAGCAATCTTAATCGCATTGTTCTCAACAGAGGTTTACCGCTTTATCATTAACAAAAACATGGTAATTAAAATGCCTGACGGAGTTCCGCCAGCAGTAAGTAAATCATTTGTTGCTTTAATTCCGGGTTTTATTGTAATCGCTATCATTTGGGTAATTCGTTTAGTCGTAGAATATTTCGGTATCAACAGTATACATGATATTGTAACACTAGTACTTGGCAAACCGCTTGGCTTATTAGGTGGATCACTTATCGGTTCTATTATCGCATATGGATTGGTAATGTTGTTATGGTCTGCAGGTCTGCACGGTACAAACATCGTTGGTGGGGTGATGAACCCAATCTGGCTGTCTAACACAGATGCTAACAAAGCTGCTTTCCAAGCAGGAAAAGAGCTTCCAGAGATTTTCACAGCACAATTCTTTGAAGTATTCATCAATATCGGTGGATCTGGAGCAACATTCGCATTCGTTCTTATGATGGTATTGTTTGCACGAAGCAGACAAATGAAGGATTTAGGCCGATTATCAATCGGACCGGGAGCATTTATGATTAACGAACCAGTTATTTTCGGTACACCAGTCGTAATGAACCCATTATTGATCATCCCGTTCTTCTTAACACCAATTATAACAATCACAGTGACATACTATGCAATGAAACTTGGCTTTGTGGCAAGACCAGCAGGAATTGCAATCCCTTGGACTACACCGCCGCTAATCGGTGGATACTTGGCAACAGGCGGAAAGCTTTCCGGTGCAATAATGCAGCTTGTTAACATCGGTATTGCGTTTGTACTTTACTTCCCATTCTTCAGAACTTGGGATAAACAAAAATTAGCAGAAGAAAAAGGTACAGAATTCACAAAAGTAAGCTAATAATTAGTTGCTAATTAATGCGCGAGTATTTTTGAAAACGCTTCAAAAATACTTGCGCACATACTTAATAATTTTTACATTCTAAAATAGAAGGGTTGATTATAAAATGGCTAATATGGAAGAAACAGTATTCCAAATTATCCTCCACGGAGGAAACGGAAAAAGCTGCGCAATGGAGGCAATTGCTGCTGCTAAAGAAGGTAACTTCGAGCTTGCTAAGCAGAAGATGGAGGAAGCTGCAGAAGCACTAAATGATGCCCACCATATCCAAACATCCCTTATTCAAAATGAGGTAAGAGGAAACAAAATTGAGGTATCCCTGTTGATGGTGCATGCACAGGATCACTTAATGAATGCAATAACGCTTAAGGATTTAGCTCAAGAAATTATTGATTTATATGAACTTGTTAAAACTCCTGGAGGTGTCCAAAAATGACAAATGGAATTAAAATTGCCACAATTGGCGGAGGATCAAGCTATACACCAGAATTAGTAGAAGGCTTTATTAAACGCTACGAAGAATTACCAATTAGAGAACTATGGCTTGTTGATATTGAAGCAGGTAAGGAAAAGCTTGAAATCGTTGGTAACCTGGCAAAGCGTATGATCGAAAAAGCAGGCTTGCCAATTGAGGTGCATTTGACACTTGACCGCAGAGAAGCACTTAAGGATGCAGACTTTGTTACAACACAATTCCGTGTCGGCCTACTTGATGCTCGTGCAAAGGATGAAAGAATTCCGTTGAAATATGGTGTGCTTGGCCAAGAAACAAACGGTCCTGGCGGATTGTTCAAAGGCTTGCGTACAATTCCAGTTATTTTAGATATTTGTAAGGATATTGAGGAGCTTTGCCCGAACGCTTGGCTTATCAACTTCACAAATCCAGCTGGTATGGTTACAGAAGCAGTGCTGCGCTATTCCAACATCAAAAAAGTAGTCGGCTTGTGCAATGTTCCAATCGGTATGGAAATGGGTATTGCGAAGCTTCTAGATGTTGATCATTCTAGAGTTCGCATTGACTTCGCTGGATTAAACCATATGGTATACGGACTAGATGTGTATGTCGATGGAGAAAGCGTGAAGGATAAAGTAATCAACCTTCTAACAGACCCAAATAACAGTTCATTTGTTAAAAATATCGAAGGTCTTGGCTGGGAGCCAGAATTCATTAAAGCATTAAATGTGCTCACATGTCCTTACCATATGTACTACTACAAAACGAGCGAAATGATCGCTAAAGATCAAAAGAACTCGAAAAATGAAGGAACTCGTGCTGAAGTCGTGCAAGCACTTGAAAAAGAATTGTTCGAGCTTTACAAAGATCCAAATCTGGCTATTAAGCCACCACAATTGGAAAAACGCGGAGGAGCATACTACTCTGATGCAGCAGTACGCTTGATCAATTCTATTTACAATGACAAACGCGACATTCAGCCTGTTAATACAATCAACAACGGAGCTATCGCTGGCATTCCGAATGACTCTGCAGTTGAAGTTTCCAGCATCATTACAAAGGATGGTCCAAAACCAATCGTAATGGGTGAGCTTCCAGTAGCAGTAAGAGGACTTGTACAGCAAATTAAATCCTTTGAAAGAGTTGCAGCAGAAGCAGCAGTAACAGGTGACTATGACAAAGCAATCCTGGCTCTTACAATCAACCCACTATCTCCATCAGATACGGTTGCGAAGGAAATTGTAGACGAAATGCTTGAAGCACATAAAGAACATTTACCACAGTTCTTCAACAAGGTTGAAGCATAATATGAAAGGAAGGACGGGAAACCGTCCTTTTTTTAGTTCAACCAGATTAAGATATTAATAGAGCTTTTTATCAGCTTGGAAACCAACAAAAAAGCAAGGGAGATTCCCTTGCTTTTGCATAGAAAAAATATAATAGCTATTAAACAGCAGCTTCCTCTGTATTGTCTTTTTGTGTAAATAAGTAGGCTAAGTAGGAGTGAAGCTCAAACTTTTCATCAATGATAAAATCCTTTACATCTAATTTCGTCATTTTATTCATCTCAATTCCTCCTTTGTAATACCATTCTTTCCAAACTAGCAAACTGTTATACATATAAATAGAAAGAAGTTTACTAGAGTAAAAAATATAAAGGAGTAATTTTCAATGTTAGAAAGGGTCCGTCTCCATGCTCGCGTTCTCCACACCTCGATAACAAAAAACCCGAACAAGTATGAAGCGTTTAATACTTGTTCGGGTTTAATTTCGTATTTGTGTTCTAGCCTCATTCAGGATTTATTTATATCCTAGTTTCAAGCTCAGCTGTTATCGTGAAGCAAGCGCAGGAACTGTTCTTCGTTAACGACCTCAATATCCTGTCCCTTTTCTTTTAGCTCGTAAGCTTTCTTCTCCTTTGTGCTGATGCCTGTGGCACCGACAAGCTGCTTGTCTTGAACACCAACGACAAGATAGTTCGTTTTTCCGCTAACACCGCTTTTAACAAGACCGCCTGCGTCCACTACTTTTTGCATCGCTGCTTTTCTGTCCAATGTTGCTAAATCTCCTGTGAAAACAACATTTTTACCAAACAATGCATGTGACTCATCAAAGGTTTCGGTAGTTGCTGCAATTTCAGAAATAGACACAGAATGGAACTTTTTCGTTGTTTTTGGTGCTGGTCTTCTTTTGCTGAAGGAGATTTGCGGCTTTAATTCTGTAAATAGCTTAACTGCGATGCGCTTATTTGTCTTAAAATAATCAGCAAGACAAGACTCGTCCATCGCTTTAATACTTGCGATAACTAATTCAGCACAAGCTATCGCATCAGCTCCCGCATTGTGGTGATCCTCCAGTTTGACACCAAATCTAGCAGTGCGAGCCTTTAAGGATTGGCGTATCCCTTCCCCTCTGCACGCTGCCGTGCTTATTGAAATGCTGTCAGCATAACGAAGTGTTGGTATCGGAAGACCGTATTTCACCAAACAGCTATGCAAGACACTCATATCAAATTGGGCATTATGTGCAATCAGGAGCTGGTTCTCCAGCTTGTCCTTCAGCTTTTCCCAAACTTGATCAAAGGTTGGTTCTTCCCGTACATCATCTGCTGTTATCCCGTGAACAGCGACAAATCTTTCGTTAAATCTTAACACAGGCGGCTTAATAAGATAATAATCTGTCTTTACCACCTGATTGTTTTCAACATAAGCAAGTCCGATCGAGCAGGCACTGTCCATTTCTTCATTCGCAATCTCAAAATCTATCGCAATAAAATCCATCGTATCACTCCTCACAAAAACTTCTCTTTCTAATAATATACCACGTATGTTTGATAGATTGATATTTAAGAACTGGTGCAAATAATTCCAACATGCAATATATCCTCATAAAAGAGAACTACCTATATGAATTTCCAATTCACACGCAAGTATTATTATTCAAGAATAATAGTATACGTTTGTATGGTAGCGTTTTCCGATGGAGTTATTACTTTTTCTGTACATTCAGTCATATAATGGATATGCTTTGTACAACCCATTAATTTAAAGGGTGAAATTTAACTCTAAAAGGAGAATGAAGGATGACAATTTTAATAAATAGGAAAAGGTTATTCCAACTGGATTTTACTGTTACCTAGTGATGAATGCAGCGGTGGTATATGGATTATTTGGAGGAGAGAGGCAGGATGAAGCATTTACAGAATAATAGTTTGGAGCTACAGTTTGACAGGCTTGCCAACTTTCGGGATGTTGGCGGGCGGAGCGGTTATAACGGTGAAAAGATGGGGCTTGGACTCGTTTTTCGGTCTGAGGAACTATCTAAGCTGTCGAAGGAAGATATAAACAAAATAAAGCGTTTAGGAATAAAAACCATTTGTGATTTAAGATCGGATGCAGAACGAAAGTCGAAGGTAAGCAGGCTTAATGAAAAGCATGGAATAAATGTGATCACACTTTCCATGAACGATAAAAGCAGGGAGTTTACCCGCAAAGAGTTTTTTAGATTTCTTGTTATGGGAACAAAGGATATTAACTTTGAGGATATTATGCATGACATGTATAAATATATGGCCTTTCAATGTAATCAGGAGCTCAAGCAAATGATTGAGCTATTAGCACATCGTGAAAACTATCCGATATTAATTCATTGCACTGGCGGAAAGGACCGTACTGGCTTTATGTCAGCAATGCTGCAGCTGGCAATTGGCATAAATTATGAAGAGGTAATGGCTGATTATCTCCATTCCAATAACCTGATTGGTCCAAAGATGAAGAAACTGGAGAATATGTTGCGCTGGATCAGCCTTTTTAGGGTGTCATCTGCCCGTCTCAGACCAGTCCTTGAGGTTCGGCGTGAATATTTGCAGCCCGTATATGAAGCAATTATTAAAGATTATGGAACAATTGGAAATTATCTGCAGACAGCATGCGGCATCTCCACCCAAACGCTTAAAAGCATGAGAGCGCTGCTGTTAGCGAGTGATGACAAGATAATCAAGGAGGAGCCTTATGCAAGAATTGTTCTTCGTTAAAGATTATAAACAGAATGACAGTTTGCGGAAAAGCTTTTCAGAGCTTGCGGTTAATATTTTTGGAATAAGCTTTGAAGATTGGTATGTAAAGGGCTTTTGGAATGAACGTTATATTCCCTATTCCTTTTGTGATAATGGACAGATCGTTGCGAATGTATCAGTTAATCTCGTTGATTTAATTGTGGCAGGAAAGCTTAAAAAGGCTGTACAAATCGGTACGGTCATGACACATCAAGACTATAGAGACAGAGGGCTTGCACGCTCTCTTTTGGAAAAGGTACTTGCGGAGTTCGAGAATAAAGTAGATCTGTTTTATCTTTTTGCCAATCATAAGGTGTTGGAGTTTTATCCTAAGTTTGGTTTCAATAGAGTAGAGGAGGCAGAGTACTTTATTTATAGTGATAATGCAGGCGCATTGCCTGGCAAGATGCGAAAGCTGGATGGAAAAGACTTGAGAGACCTACAATTTATTCTGGATTTTGCAATAAAGCGTAAATCCTTGTCACAAGTCTTTTCAACAGAGCAAACGAGTGGTATTTTGCTTTTTTATTGCTTAAATGTATTTCATGATAATATATACCTTTTAGAAGAGGAGGAAGTGATTATCATCTGTGAGAAGGATGGAAACAAGCTTCATCTGTATGACGTTATCGCAAGCTATGCTGTAGATATCGAGAAGCTGCTTGTGAAAATTACAGCTTCGGGAACGACAGAAATCATCCTTCATTTTACTCCAGAGAATTTAAGCGGCTTATTAAGCAGAAAGGCTGCTGAAACGGATGATGTCCTTTTTGTGAAAGTGACTGGGGAAAGTATCTATCCAGAAGGTGTTAAGCATCCTGTTATGGCGAAAGCATAAAACTATTTTAAAATAATAAAATGTTAAAAATGTCTGGAAGAATATAATGATAGAGGTGATGCTGTAGTGGCAAAGGAAGGACTATCCTTAGAGAGAATTATCTTTATCGGCAGAACTTTTAAAGAATACATGGATATGTTCTCATTGAAGCTAAACGATTTGAAGGGTAAAAAAATTTTAGATTGTCCTGCAGGTGCTTGTTCCTTTACAGCAGAAGGGGCAGTGCATGGTCTTAATATCATGGCGGCAGACATTGCCTACTATCATCAGAATCAAGACCTGTATGAAAAAGGACTTGAAGACATAAAGCATACTGTCGATTCCCTTGAGAAGGTCAAGGACCACTATGTTTGGAACTACTTTCAAGATATTAGCGGCTTGAAAGCAAGTCGAAAAGAGGCGCTGACTGCTTGTTATAAGGACAGAGCAAATAACCCTGCAAGATATTTAGCGTGTACCTTGCCCTCACTGCCATTTGCAGCAGAGGAATTTGATATTGTGCTGTCAGCTCACTTTTTATTTACCTATGCAGACAGGCTCGACAAGGATTTTCATTTTGCTGTAATTGACGAACTCCTCAGAGTCGCTAAAACAGAAATTCGCATCTTCCCGACAGTTGATTTAGATGGAAACAGATATGCATATTTAGATGAAGTGATTAGTCGCTTAGCAGCAAAGGGTCATAAAGCAGAAGAGCGAAAGGTTGGGTATGAATTTCAGAGAAATGCTGATACGATGCTGAGAATTGTGAAGGTATAAGGCTTTTAAATAAGCGATTTAGAAGGGAATTCAGAAATAAGATGAAAGCTATTAAAATGACAAAAGCTTGGGCGGAGGTAATTCTCGACTGGAGGTATGAGCCTCCGTATGACTTTTACAACGATAATAATAAAGAAGAGTCAATGAAGGAGCTACTTGAGGAACCTTATTTTGCCGTTCTGAATGATGATGGAAACTTGGTCGGCTTTTATTGCATTGGTTATGCTGCACAAGTGCCTTTAGGCTATCTTTTCGGCGCTTATCAGGAGGACTGCTTAGACATTGGTTTAGGGATGAAGCCTGAACTGACTGGCAAAGGAAATGGTGAAAGCTATATTCAGTTTGTTTTGGAGCAGATAAAAGGGAGTAAGTCTATCCGATTAACGGTTGCTGATTTTAATGAGCGGGCTATTACTCTTTATGAAAGGGCTGGTTTCCGGAAGACATATATGTTTGCTGGCGAAGAGGTGACGTTTTTTGTTATGGAAAAGAGTCACTCTAGCGAGTTACTGCGATAAAAGAAAACCAATTATAACAGCTTGAATCCAATAAAACAGCGTATAGTCTAGTTATGTTTTTTTGCTTTCTATTATTCTTAATGAAACTAGTAAAACCTCATAATCATTATCCATATAAACCCAATAACAAACTAGTAAAATAGAAAAAATTGGAACAAACACCTGCTCTTCTGATAAAATACAGGTATTGTAGCAGAGGAGGATCATGATGGAAACCGTTCAAGGTAAACGAAGAAGGGCTTTCTTGCTTAGTGATATTGCTGGTGCCGGTTTTTTAGTTGTTGTTTATATGGGGATAATCCTATTTTTGGACAGAAATATGTATGCGTTTACTACTAATTTAGCCTATTGGGTTGTTTTTTGGTGCTGTGGGACTCTCTGTTCCTTGTTGATTGGTCAGATTATTTCCAGCCGTCCGAGCTGGAAGCTGCCTGTATATATAGTTGTATTCGGTGTGTTTTTTCTGCTTCTTCAGCAAACACATACCATTGCTCTTGCAGGGTTGTATGGTGCGATTTGTACCTTGCTTCTTTATTTTGGGAAATACTTGGCTAAGAACATCAAGATATTTAAAGCAAGCTTTTGTGTTATTCCGCTGCTTTTTCTGCTTTTTCTAATTCTTCTTCCAGATACAACAGTAAAAAAGGAATGGAATGAAGTTGTTGGCCAAAATTCCTATTCTGCTTACTTTTTATATTTTAATGGGGAAAAGGAAATACCAGTTGAAGCAAAGGCAGGGGAGGAATTGCTTGTGAAAGTACAGGTGCAAAATGAAAATGGCGGTGGATACAGCTATTATATTGTTGATGGTCAAAACAGAACCCTTTCACAATTAGAGGAAGAAAGTAGGGAGCTGAAGCTTCATATCAAGAAGACAGGAACATATACAATTGTATTGAAAGGGAACGGCTTGCGTGGCGGTTTTGATGTAGAATGGCAGCAGCGCCAGCAAGAAACATAAATGAAAAAAAAGATACTGTTCATCATAACTCTTCTTCTTCTTTGCGCCGTTGTTTTTTCCTATTTTCAAAATAACTGGCTTTCCATAAGCAGATTTACCATTACATCACATGAAATAACTGGTGATGGCTTAAAAATTATTCAATTATCCGATTTGCATAGTAAGGAATTCGGTGAAAATCAGCATCGTCTAGTTACTAAAGTACAAGCATTAAGTCCTGATATCATTGCCTTTACTGGTGATATTATTGATAAGGATAAATATGATGAAAAGACAGTACTTTCCTTGCTGAAGCAGCTTAAGGAAATAGCGCCAACCTATTATGTCACAGGTAATCATGAATATTGGTCAGGGAAATATGACCAATTGGAGAAGATTATCAAGCCAACTGGTGTCACCATTTTACATAATCAGAGGGAGAAGCTCCAATTGAATGGAACAACATTTCTCCTCGCAGGTATTGCTGACCCAGCAATTAGCAATGAAGCAAGTGCAGTAACTGTTGAGACAGAGCTGGCAAAAACCTTAGAGGGTGTGAATGATCAAGACTTTGTCGTGCTGCTGTCACACCGGCCTGAGCTTTTTTCCATCTATGCTGAACATAATATTGATCTCGTTCTTTCAGGACATGCTCATGGCGGCCAGGTCAGACTCCCATTTGTGGGTGGATTGGTTGCACCTGACCAAGGCTTTTTACCAAAGTATACAGCAGGGAAATATGAACAAGATGATACAGCAATGATTGTCAATCGCGGACTTGGGAACAGTATTATTCCACAAAGGTTATTCAATACTCCAGAAATCGTCGAGATTACTATCAAAGGAAAAAAATAGACCGAAGGATGCGGACAGCCGCATTCTTTTTTTTATGGCGTTGACATTTTCATAACAATTACATAAAATAAAAACAAACAAATTTAAGTTTTGTTTATAAAAATACAAACTTTTAATTGGAGTGTTTGTTATGAATGAGGATGTTTTTAGTAATGCATCACTTGAGGAATTGAAAAAAGGCTATAAAGAGGAAACGGATGCCTTTGTGTGCCTTTTATGTGGTGAAGTAATTGAAAAAGGGATTATTTATCCTTACCAAGAGATGTTATACGAGGCAGAAAGATATATGAAGCTTCATATTGAAAGAAATCATCAATCTGTTTTTGCCTATTTAATCGGTCTTGATAAGAAAATTACAGGATTAACCGAGCATCAAAGCAATCTGTTGGGCTTGTTTTATCAAGGGAAAAGCGATGTGGAAGTACAAAAGGAGCTGGAAATTGGCAGTGCCTCGACGATTCGTCATCATCGGTTTGTGTTGAAGGAAAAGGAAAGACAGGCAAAAACGTTTCTTGCTTTAATGGAGCTGTTAAAGGAAAAGGATAATCATGCACCAAGCTTCATACCAGTCCACAAGACAGCAAAAATGGTAGATGACCGTTATAACATCACAGAGGAAGAGCAGGAGAAAACAGTCCGCAAGTATTTTGAGGACCAGCAGGAGGCAAGGCTGAAGAAATTCCCGCTAAAGGAAAAGCAACGCCTTATTATTTTGCGAGAAATCATTAAACATATAGACAATGACAAGACTTACAGCGAAAAGGCATTAAATGATATTTTGAAGCCAATTTATGAAGATTATGTTCTAATCCGCAGATTATTAATTGAGTACGGTTTTATCGACAGAAAAGATGACGGAAGCGAGTATTGGGTTAAAAAATAAACAAGCAGGTGAAATAAATGGACAGAAAAAAGGAATTGAAGCAGCTTTATAAGGAAACGCCGATCGAGGCAGGTATTTACCTCATTAAAAATACGGAAAATGGCAAGCTGTTTGTCGGAAGCACACGAAATCTCAAAACATTAAACGGTGTGAAATTCAGCTTGGAAAACGGCGGGCATATGAACAAGCAGCTTGTTGCAGAGTGGAAGCAGTTCGGAAAGGATACGTTTACTTTTGAGGTATTGGAAGTCTTAAAGAAAAAGGACGATCCGTATTTTAATGAAAAAGAGGAATTAGGCAAGCTTGAGGAAAAGTGGCTCGAGGAGCTGCAGCCATTTGGTGGACGAGGCTATAATTAAGAAGTGGCTGGGACAAAACAAAAGATAACCTTTCTAAACAAGAATAATAAAATTACATCTAAATTTGAAAAATGAAGCACGATTAAATAGAATATGGGTTTAAAATTAGTTCGTTTCGTTTCGTTTCGTTGCGCTACAGCCACTCGCTTTCCGCGGGGAGGAAGCTGAGCCTCCTCGTCTACGCCTGCGGGGTCTCAGCCTTTCCTCTATTTCCCGCAGGAGTCGAGTGTCCTCCGCTCCATTCCACTAAGATTTCTAATCATTGTGTCAAAACTAAAAAACACGAAAATCTGAACTATTTAATCATTTGTTGACTAAGTAGTTCGCATTTTAAGTAGATTCACATACTTTTGTCCAAGCCTCTTTTTTATTTTGTGAAAGTATATAGGGTGTCACTTTAGGAGTTATTTTTCATTTAGTTTAGGTGTTGATTTGCACTAAAAACGTTTTAATATTGCTATGTCTTGTTTAACTAACACTTCCTTTAACGCAATAAGAAAAATGACCGCCGAAGCAATCATTTCTTTAACTCATGCATCCATTACTTTAATATGCACATTGCACTTTTTTAAAACTTTCATTTTTCTACTCAGAGAAAGCTTAAAAAAATTCATATAAGAAGCATGCCTATACTGTATTGTATTTCCCTTTTAACAAATTATAGGGATTATGCAGCAGCCCCTCAGTCCTTTATTTTAACTATGTTGGCTTAATATTTCGGGTAATATATTAGTCTTTTAGTAAAAAATCTTTCTTGATTTTTTCAATATTCCTACTGGTTATTTCTGCAATATATTTCAATAGGCCATCATAATTTTCAACATTATTGAGTTTTTTGAATTTCTCTACATGTCCCTCAAAACTTCTAAAATATTCACTTTGATAATTTGGGTTGTTATAAATTTTAATAAATTCAAGATAATCTTTTGTAGACATCTTATTTTTAATTTGAATAAGAATATCATTCCAATTATTAATTCTTTTTTTATGTATAGGCTTTTTTACGCCAATTCCCCTTTTTTCCTCATTTTTTATCTGTTGGATAAATTGTTCAATTTCATCTATATATTGAAAAAGTTCATTCCTATTTTGATTATCCAATTCCGTTAGTATTTTAGTTTTATAATGTAAATAACTATTATGCCTTGGATGCAATTTGTCGTTTGTTTTGGATTCTTTTTTCCACTTTTTTGCTGCTCCTCCAATACTACCTACAACACCTATAATTGCCCCAATCTCTTTTTTGTTGTCTTTAACGAATTTCCCTGTTTTTTTAACACCTTCAATAACTGGTCCAATTGGTATATTAGACATAATTGTCCCCCTTAAGATTGCGAAATAATAGGTTTTTTGATGACATATTCATCAACTATTATGGGTATCTACTCATGGATATTCGACGGTAGAAAGAGCATTTCCTTCTAAAAATAACCTGCCATGTTAGTTCCCAAAGAACTTAATAAACCTTTTTCCTTTAAATACTTTAGTTATTACAGGGACTTTGCCAACTTAATGGTTTTTTTATATCCACTCAGTAAATAAGACTAGGATAACCTATTCTTGGTAATAGTTGTGTAACGTGCTCTTAGAAATAAACAAGAATGATTAAAAAGTTTTCACAGAACAAAATGAAAAAAGGCATTTAAATGGTATTTTTCATTTTGCTCGTTTTTATTATTTTTCAAGTATTAACTAGAAAGTAAAACTGGACTGTACAGCTTAAAACATGGTGTGAAAAATATAAAATCAGCTTACCCGTTTTATATATTGTATATATTGGCAGCTATATTGTAATTAGTGTCTTTATTTAGATTCCTTTCAGGAAGGGAAAAGCGGAAAAAGGCAGAATCAAATAAGAGAGATAAAAAAAGGAGTGACAGGAATGAAACCAGCAATTACCGAATATCCAGAGCACTATCGAAATTACGTTAACTTAGTGCCAGAAGGAGACATTATTCAAATCATAGAAAGTCAGCTTGAGGATACAAAGAGTCTGCTCGCAGGCATAACAAAGGAGCAGGCTGACTTTAGATATGCGGAAGGGAAATGGAGTGTTTTAGAGGTTGTCGGTCATGTGATGGATACGGAAAGAATTATGAATTACCGCATTTTACGAATGGCAAGAGGCGACCAAACACCACTTTCCGGGTATGATGATGAAAGGTATGTGGAAGCGTCCTTCTTTTCAAGCAGAACAATTGCAGATCTTTTGGCAGAATGGACGATTGTGAGAGCAGCTACTGTTGCCTTGCTGAAAGGTTTGCCAAAGGATGCTTGGACAAGAACAGGATTTGCTAATAATGGTGAGTTTACCGTCAACTCTATCGCCTATATTATTGCAGGTCATGAGCGCCATCATGCTGGGCTGTTGAAGTCGAGATATTTGCTTGAAGCTTAATAAAGGTTTATTGCAACAGCACAGGGACTGGAGTCAATTCAGTCCCTTTTTTAAATTCCTAAATCGAAACTCCCGATGATTACCATAGATATATTCCGCTTTTGTGAAGGATGTGGACATAATAAAATAAAAGGAGCAAGAAAAGGAGGTTTTTAAAATGAAGGCATTATGCTTTATGGAATTTGGCCCGAAGGAAGTGCTAAAGCTGATGGAGGTGCCAGATCCCCTCATCCATGAGCAGGAGATAATCGTTCGAACAAAAGCAATTGGCGTAAATTATGCAGATATATACAGAAGGAAGGGCAATTACCATCTTGAAGGGGAACCGCCGTACATTCTAGGTTATGAAGGGGCAGGAATTGTAGAAGCAATTGGTGCTGGTGTGAAGGATATTAACATAGGTGACCGCATTGCTTTTGCAGATGTTCCTTACGCAAATGCTGAATTAGTGGCAGTCCCCTTCGATAAAGCGATTCCTGTACCTAATGATATTACTTTTGAAGAAGCGGCAGCAGTTTTACTTCAAGGGTTAACAGCCGGGTATTTGACTGCAGACAGCTTTAATGTGAAACAAGGAGACTTCGTGGTTGTTCACTCAGCCGCTGGAGGTGTTGGGCAGCTGCTTGTGCAATTGGCGAAGCTGAAAGGCGCGGTAGTTATTGCGATCGCTTCGACATCAGAGAAGGTGGCAGCAGCAAAAAAAGCAGGAGCAGATCATACACTAACATATGATGGCGACTGGACTGCTTCAGTTAAGAAGCTGACAGACAATAAAGGCGCAGATGTTGTTTATGATGCTGTTGGGGCAACGTTAATGCAGAGCTTTGAAGCAGCAAAAACTGGCGGGACGGTCGTATTTTACGGGATGGCTGGAGGAGATCCGCCATTGATTGATCCGCGTATGCTCATGGATACAAGCAAAACGTTAACAGGAGGAGATTTATGGAATGTCCTCCAAACTAGAGCAGACAGAATCAGCCGTTCTGGTGAACTGTTTCAGCTAATGGCAGCAAATCGGCTCCTGCTCCCGCCGATAACTACTTTTCCGTTAAGTGAGGGACAAGCTGCTCATGGTTTATTGGAAAGCAGAGAAAACATCGGAAAAATAATCCTCCTGCCATAATGGCTGGAGGATTATTAGTAGTTATCAATCCAAATAAAGCACGCCACCTGATGAGACAGTAAACCCAGTTGTTCTGTAAAAGTTGGCATTATACTCATCAAAGGAAACTGTCAAAATGCCTAATCCAAAGCTTTTTGCCTCTTCAATTAAAGCCTTCACAAGCTTCACGCCAATTCCTTGCTTCTGCTTGCTTGGGTGAACAATAATATCCTCGACATATCCATGCTCAAGTCCCATCCCGCAAACATAGCCGAAAGCGATTAGCTTCCCGGTTTCATCCCGTGCTCCTGCCCAGAAATTACATCTTTCAAATAAGGCAGGATAATCCTTGTCCCGTCTGCCCCAGCCGACAGCCTCCCGCAAATCTGGGACTTCATTATCCTGAATCGAAAGATTGACTATTATTTGCACCTGCATTCGCTCCACACCATTCCTAAAAACCCTGCTATAAAGCTATTATAAAGGAATAAATTTAGGTCACCGACTATTTTTTTGCAAAAATAGAATCTTTATGAAGATCCATTCGTATAGTTACATCATGAGAGTGGGGTGATTAGCATGGGAAAAACAAAAACAGTCATGACAGGCATTTTATCAACGGCTGTCCTTATTGGTATTACAGGCTGCAGCAGCAGTGGAACAGCGACAGGCAATTCAAACAGCAATAGTGATATCCCGCCAGTACCAGATGATACGAACTGTACAAATTGGGAATGGGATGATGATGATGGCGTTTGGGAATGTGAGGACAGCAATTCCCGCTATTACGGCCATTATTTTTATGGCGGAAAATATTATAATTCCAAGTCATCCTTGTTGAAAAATACAAGCTACAAGAAGCAACAGCAATCAAGCAGCTCCAGTTCGAGTGTGAGCGGCGGTAGTGACTCTACAAACAAAAGCAGTGGCTTCGGAAGCGGGAAGAAGAGCTACGGAGGCTAATTAATGTTAGAGAGGAAGTGTAAATGTGAACTTATATCTTAATTTCGGTTCTTATTTAGGAGTAGCAATCTTGCTGCTTGTCATCGGTATTCTGTTATTTATGTTAAGTACACCAAAAATAAATGAAATGAGGCTTATCGCTGAAAAAAACGTCAGTGCAGCACTGTTGCTTGGCGGTAAGGTGATTGGACTTGCGATTGTATTAGGAGCGGCAGCTGAATATTCTGTTTCACTTATAGATATGGCAATCTGGGGGGCAATCGGAATTGTATCGCAAATTATCGTATTTGTGCTGGCAGAGGTTGTGACAATCCGCTTTAGCATCAGCAATGCTATTAAAGAAGATAATCGGGCAGTCGGTGTTATGCTGTTTTCATTGTCGCTTGCAATTGGCTGGATTGTGGCGAAATGTCTGTCCTATTAATGAAGGAGATGCAAAGTGAAGAAACTGACGTATTTTATTGATAAAGGAAACGGCCAATACGACCCGTTTTATGAATATGATGTTCGGGATGTCGGTGTTGATGAGCTCTATGCAAGGCAATTATGCACATACCTCATCTTAAGAGGACAGCAATATGAGCTTGTTTCCAATGAGATGGATGGCAATGAAGAGATACTCGTTATCGAGGATAGAGGCAGAAATGTATCGGTTCTCGATGAAAAGAGCTACAGAGGCCAAGGTATTCATATAGAGTTCAGGAACCATCTGGAAGCAGATAACTATAAGCTAATATCTCATATCCCGATTGCAAGCCATTTTGAGGTAATCCGCTATTTACTGAAGGATATCATTGATGTGCCTAATGTTGGTCAAATGGAGGTATCATCAACAGAAATCGATGAGGACAGAGGCGTTTATGTCTTGTACGTAAAGGATTTGGAGGAGGAGTAAGGATGGATCGCCATATAATGAACAGAAGGCGCTTCTATTCACAAATAGACAGCTTTTGGGCAGACCTGTATGGGGAGGAGTATGCCCTTTATGATATGCACTTGCTAGAAAGAAAAGAGGTCGAAAAGATCCGTCTTATCAGTGAAAGGGTTGGTCATATTTTCTTCAAGGCATGGAGGCTTTTGAAGGAGGTACCAGACAGAACGTTTCGGGAAATGGGCTTCCCGGAGGAAGTGTTTTCCTTCCTGCGCCTTGAAACGATAGAGCAGGCCAGCGTCATTTCAAGGCTAGATTTAATTCCTTATAACAACAGCTATAAATGCATTGAAATCAACGCAGATACGCCAACCTTTATTAAGGAGCTGTTTTCCACAAATGCCGAAGTTTGTGCTGAGTTCCATGTGGAAAATCCAAATGCAGGCATGGAGGAGGCATTAGGAAAAGCTGTTCGCACCGCGATACAAGCTGCAGCGAAAACAAGTGGCAAGGCCAGTCCAACTGTTGCCTTCACTGCACATGATGACAACATCGAAGATAAGGAAACCATACTATATTTACTGGAAATCTCAGAGACAATTGGTACATACATACCGCTGCATATGCTGCAAATTGAAAGAGGAAAAGGGTTATTTGATGTGGCTGGAAATCAGATTGATATTTTGTACAGACAAACCTTTCCGATTGAAAACCTTATCCTTGATGAGGATGAGGAGGAAAATAAAATCGGCATTTGGCTGTTAGAGTTAGTCGAGGAAGGAAAGCTGTCCATTATCAATCCTCCGTCCGCATTCCTTCTGCAAAACAAGGCAGTTCAAGCAGTGATTTGGAGCCTTCATGAGGAACAGCACGCCTTCTTTACAGAAGAAGAGCATCAGTGGATAGAAAATTACTTTTTGCCAACCTATTTAGAGCCAGATCCATTTATAGAACGAAACACAGCATATGTGAAAAAGCCGGCATTTGGCAGAGAAGGAGACACTGTTGAAATCTACAAAGGTAGCGGCAAACTATCAACCGCAGACCCACAGCAGTCATATACCGACTTCCTGCCAGTCTACCAACAATATGTCGAGCATCCAAAAGCACCAATCAAAACAGAAAAAGGCAAGCAAGAAGCAAACCTTCTCGTCGGCAGCTTCCTCCTCGACGGAAAGCCATCAGCCATCGGACTTCGAGCCGGAGGGACGATAACGAATAATTTATCTTATTATCTTCCAGTTGGCATTGGTTGATAAGTAGGATATTCGATAAAAAGGAAAGAGTGGTAGTTGCGAAACTACCACTCTTTTACGTTGCTTTTGGCCTTCTTACAAACACGAAAGAAGATGATGCAAACAGGAAAAGGAATATGGCAAATAGTCCGTATGCCGCACCCTCAAAACCTCTAATATTCTCAAATCCAATGTAGAACAGCACAATCGCAATGACTATTGTTGTAAGCCCCGGTAACAACTTTACAAATAAGGATACGCTTTTTTTACTAAGCCACCAAGTAATGAGCAGGATACATATACCTGGAATACAGGCTATTAATAATGGACCAAAAAGCATCATCACTAATCCCTCCAATAATATTTACGCTATATGGATAGTTTAACATAAAATTCCAAATAAACTTGAGGTTTTATTGGTGTTTTTTTACCAGAAGGATGCTTTAAAGCCCTATTTTCTACGAAATAAAAAAAATAATATTATCTTTATCTTGTTGACTAAGATCAGAAACAGATGTATCTATATAGGTCAGCCATTCCTCCTCTAGCTCTGTCAAAGACTTGTTTAATACAGTGGAAACAGAGGCTTCCAAATTCTCCGTATTATAAATTTTGAATAGTTCTTCAAAAGAGTATTGATTAATGATGAATTGGATAAAGGAACCTGCTTCTACATAACTAATCCAAGTTTCATAACTCGTTTGAGTGTTACCTTCAATACTGAAATAATTCATGGCTGTTTCGGGATTACCCAGTTTACTTAGGCTAATGACCTCTTGTTTCCCCTTAAGATATTTGACAATCTTATCAGGATTAACAGAGTTATTGGGAAAAACACTTTTATCTGGTTCTAAATAAAACTGCAAAAAAACAGCCAAACCTTCTTGTGTAAGAAAACCATAATTACCATAAAACTCATTGTTATCGCTGTTTCCAAACCCAAACAACGTATGTGAAAGCTCATGTACTAATAAATAATTATCACTATACATGTTGTATAATACAACTTTGTTCTTTTGAGCATAGCTAATTAAATTACTTTTATTAAGCTCGATCATTATTTTCTTTGGTGGAGTATAAGTAGGAGAGTCATTTAACTCCACCATTTTTTTATAGACTATTTTTAATTCATCTGTAAGTTTATTTATTTTATTAGAGCTTAATCCACTGTTAATGATTACAAACTTCCTGTTTTCATCATTAACGCTTATGTTCAGCTCTCTTTGTTCAATAAGCCCATCTTCATTATATGTATCGCTTACAGCTTCGGTTTGTCTATTAACAAGCAGTAAGGCAGCCATAATTAATGAAATAAGTAATATAATGACTAAACTTCTTTTAAATATGCTGTTCTTCATCTTCAACAATTTAATCCTTACCTCTTATGTTTATTTTGATATATATAATCATTTGATTTTGCAGAATAATAGTTAGTTATTCCACCAATAATTAATATGGCAAAAGACCCTATTCCAAAACCAATTTGATATTTACCAACAATAATAAACCCAACCGTACTAATGATTAATAATGTAATCAAAATAATGAAAAAAACCTTAAGTTTATTCAAGCAAATTCCCTCTCAACAAGTTATTTTGACAATCAATATATATATAATATTAACATAAATGTCAAAAAATTAGAAATTAACGAAAAATAACTTTAGTTGATAATGATTGGAATATTAATATCGTGGAATAGTACACGAGTGTTGTGTAATAAATAGAATGCTTTATTTTGTTTTTGATACTACTATTGAAAATTAAAGTACAATGGAGCTACTTGTTTAGTACAGTGTAAACAGATGCTTCAAAATGTTTGGCGCTAGTAACGTTAGCAATAGGCTGTGGCGGTACAATATGCTCCCATGTAAATGATGCTGCATTTTGGATTGTAAAGGAATATTCAGGCATGACATTAAAAGAAACATTCGGAACATATACCGTTCTTTCGACGATTTCTTCTGTCATTGGACTGGTTTGCACACTGATATTAGACTTATTTGTATAAATATATCGGAGGGATTACAATGAAAATAGCAATTGGATGTGACCATGGCGGAGATAATTTAAGACCAAGCATTGCGGAATATTTACAGGAATTAGGGCATGATGTAATAGAGTATTCACCTAAGTCAGGGGAAAGTACAGACTATCCTCAATATGGAAAAATGGTACAGAAGATGTTGTTGCAAACAAAGTAGACGCGGGTATCTTAATTTGCGGAACTGGTGTCGGCATATCAATCGCTGCTAATAAGGTTAAAGGAATCCGAGCAGTTGTCTGCAGTGAGCCTGCAACAGCAAGACTATCGAAACAGCATAACAATACGAATATTTTAGCCTTTGGCGGCAGAATAGTCGGCAGTGTATTAGCAAAGGAAATCGTGAAGGCATGGTTAGATGCAGAGTTTGAGGGAGGCAGGCATGCAAGAAGAATTGGCATGATTGCAGATATGGAAGAAGAATCTCTATGCTAACAAGGATCGGAGGAATAGGGAATGAAGAAGCTCGCAGTCATTACGAGCGGCGGTGACGCACCAGGAATGAATGCTGCCCTTTTTGGAGTCGTGAAGGCAGCAGCCAGACATGATATAGAGGTTTTCGGTTGTGTAAATGGCTATATTGGCATTATTAAAGAAGAATTTATGCTGTTAACAGAAGCAGAGCTATTTAAGGTCATTGATGTTGGCGGAACCATTCTCGGCACCCAACGATTTCCCGAATTTGCAGAAAAGGAAATCCAGACAAAAGCAGTCGATATCTTAAAGAAGCATGAAATAGATGGGTTAGCTGTAATCGGCGGGGACGGCAGTTATCATGGAGCAAGGGCTTTGTCGCAATTAGGCTTTCCTGTTGCCGCCATTCCTGGCACGATAGATAATGATATCGCCTTGACTGATATCACACTCGGCTTTCACACAGCCGTAGAAAATGCGGTGGATGCCATTGATAAAGTAAAAACATCAGCAGCAAGCCATAAACATATTTTCGGGATAGAAGTGATGGGACGGCAAGCCTCTGATATTGCGATCTGGGCAGGACTGGCAACTGCCGCTGACGGCATTATCGGAACGAACAACGACTGGAATTTAGAGAAAGTGCTAAAAGGAATAAAAATGTCTGCTGGAAAAAGCCAAATATATATTTTAGCAGAGGGAGCCATTAGTGCAGATCAATTTAAAGCCGAAATTGAAAGTCACTCTGAATATAAAGTCCATCCATTAGTACTTGGTCATATTCAACGAGGCGGTAAACCATCTGTTACAGACCGGATTATGGGGATAAAATTTGGAGAGCAAAGTGTAAACACTCTGCTTGAAGGCAGGACGGGTGTTTGCCTTGCTGTTCAAAACAATCAAATTGTGGAGTTAGAATTGGATAAGGTGCTTCATGCTTCTAATAACAAACCGTTTCTTCCTTTTGTATCTCAAAATATTTGAATTAACAGATTTAAATAATATCCATTCTCTGTAAAGAGTTTTTTTACGTAAGAGCAAAATTTAACTTAAGAGGAGCATATGAACGGACATTAAAATGTTTAATTTCTCGTAAGCGTTACCAAGTGATCATTTAACTCACCAAACCAAGGGTGAGTTTTATTTGTTTTCTTCGCTGTCATTAAAAGTGTTTTACTATGCTAACATATTAATAAAAATAAAACATGACTAAATACCTATTTTTTATAGCGGGCTAGAACTTTTTTCATAAAAAATATCCAAATTTTTATAAGATATAGTATTATATGTATGCATACATATAACTATTAGGGGGAAACAAAGAAATGGCATCAAAGTTAGTACCATGTAAGGCATGTAATCAAGAAATCGCAAAAGGAGTAAAAAAATGTCCTAATTGCGGTAAGGACCAACGTAACTGGTTTATGAGACACAAATTCTTATCCTTTATTGGAATAATAATCATTATTGCAGTAATCAGCTCACTTGGTGGTGGGGGCGGAGATGACAAAGCAGCTCCAGCATCTGGAAAAGCTTCTGAAACTAAGTCTGATGAGAAAATATATAAAGTAAATGATACTGTAACAGTTGACGATAAAGCAGAAGTAGTTGTAACAAAAGTTGAAGAGAAAGACAATGTTGGGAATGAGTATGTAAATAAAGATGTTTCTGATGGCGGTGTATTCGTAGCAGTTCAATTGACAGTGAAAAACGTATCTGACAAGCCACTTAGCATGTTCTCTACACCATCATTTAAATTAGTGGATGAGAAAGGTACAGAATACGATGCTGATATTGACGCCTCTTCTAACTATTCGATTGAAACAGATATTGATAACTCCAAGATCGCAAGTGACCTAAACCCTGGTATTAAGGTAACAGATGTACAAGTATATGAAATCTCTAAAGATGCTTATGCTAAAGGTAAGTGGTATTTATCTATTAGTGGTGACGAAAAAGTCGAAATTAAGTAATATAAAAAAGGGCACTGTATTATATAGTGCTATAGGCTGTCGGGAAACTCGACAGCCTATTTTTTTATTTCCACTCATTTTCTTTATACTTTCTTTATACTTTTCTAGATAAATTATTTAAACCTGTCATTTATTCTAAGTTCATTATAGCGGAAAGGGCGATTAACAATGGCAGAAACAATTCTTAAAGCCACGAATATTACAAAATTATATGGCAAGCATAAAGCGCTTGATAAGGTTTCAATTGAAATTAAACGAGGAATGATTTACGGGATGATTGGGGAGAACGGTGCCGGGAAATCAACCTTTATGCGGATTATTATGGGGCTAATCACGATTAAGGAGGGCGACATGGAGCTGTTTGGTGAAACTGGGATGAAGGGCTTGCAGCTTGCAAGACGGAAAATGGGGCAATCCATTGAAACGCCTGCACTTTACCCAGAATTAACGGCTCGTGATAATTTGAAGGTACAAGCGGCAAATGGTGGTGTCAGTGAACGGGAGGTCGAGGACTTATTAAGACTAATGAACCTGAGTCATACTGGCAAAAAGAAGGCGAAGAATTTTTCGTTAGGAATGCGGCAGCGGTTAGCTATTGCGTCTACACTTATAACAAATCCGGAATTTCTTATTTTAGATGAGCCAACAAACGGGCTTGATCCGTCAGGTATAGTGGAAATGCGTGAAATTATTCAGCGTTTAGTGACAGAACGCGGCATTACTGTGTTACTTTCAAGTCACTTGCTTGATGAACTCTCCCAAATCGCCACACATTATGGTATTTTGCATGAAGGCAAGCTCATCAGTGAGTTTGCCCGTGAGGAGCTAGCAACGAAAACCCGTCAATACATTGAGCTAGAAACAACAGAGGTTCAAAAGGCTGTTGTCATATTAGATGAATTAGGAATAAAAGATTATGCAGTCATTAATGGAACAGAAATTAGCATTTATGAACAATTAGAGGCTGTTGCGAGCATTAACCGGTCATTAGTATTAGCGGATATTAATGTTTTGCGCATTGGTGTGACTAGACAAAAACTCGAAGATTATTTCTTGCAATTAACAGGAGGTGCCACACATGCTTAATCTTTTAACAGCGGAAAGAATCAAGCTGCTTCACAGTAAAAAATTATGGGTTGTATTAGCAATTTTAACGGTGCTTCCGATCCTGCAGGTTATAAATACGAAATGGAATGTTAGTAATGGGGCAAAGCTTGTTCAAGCAATCGATACAGTCGTTAATGGAGCAACAAGTATTTTGATGATGGAGAAAAATGCTTTAACGATTTTGCTCATCATCAGCGCCTTTATTAGTTTTTTTATTGGTGAAGAATTTCAAAATGGGACAATTCGTAATGCCTTATCATTAGGCCGCAGCCGCACACATTATTATCTGTCAAAATTGATTATGGCCGCAGCTCTTTCACTTATTGGTGTGATCATCATGACAGGACTCGGTATGGCAGGCTTCTCTACTGTTTTTGGCTTTGGGGAAATTGCGCATATCAGTGATTACACTTCGTTTATGATTAAATCATTTAGTACATTATATCTGCTCCTATTGGCGAACGTTTCTATCTATATTTTCATTACCTTTTTAACAAAAAGTACTGGAATTTCTCTTATTTGGAGCTTTCTTTATACGATGGGAACAGGCTTTGGCGCAGGCATATTTCAGCAAACGGAGCATTTTAAGGAGCTTACCTTTTGGTTCACAGAATCATTCTTGTTTTATGCTGATTTTGCCGCACCAATAGATATCGCAAAATATCCTAATATGGTATTAGTAAGTGTGATTACAATCGTGGTATCATCAACTTTAGGAATCCTTCTGTTTAAACGAACAGACATAAAGTAGGGGAAAAGAGATGGCAACGATTTTAATTATTGAAGACGATATGGCAATTCATTCACTTATAAAAGAAGCATTAGCTTTGCATAAGCTTGAAACACTTAGTGCCTATTCTGGTACGGAGGGGAAATTACTTTTTGAACAAAAGCAAATAGATTTAGTGCTGCTTGACTTAATGCTTCCAGGGATGAATGGACAAGAATTTCTGCAAGAAATCCGCCAAAGCTCAATGGTTCCCGTCATTGTCATCTCGGCTATAAATGAGCAGCATACAAAATTAGATTTATTAACGAGCGGGGCAGATGATTATATTACAAAGCCTTTTGACATAAAGGAGCTGCTTGCGCGAATTCATATTCAGTTGCGACATGCGGCAAAGGCTTCTGTCAGCATTAGGAAGGACATTTATTACGGGGATATCACCTTGAATTTGGAAAATCGTGAAGTGAAGAAAAAGGAGCAAGCCATTCATCTCACTGGGCGGGAATATGCGATCCTGCTGTTGTTTTTAGAAAATCCGCAGAAAGTATTCAGCCGTGCCAATATATACGAAAGTGTATGGAATGAACCGTTTTTTGACAGTGATAAAACGATTAATATGCATATCAGCAACTTGCGCAATAAGCTAAATAGAGATGGTACAAATTATATTAAGACAGTATGGGGCATTGGCTTCAAATTTGATTAACAGAAAGGCTTGTTGGAGTGATGTGGGAGTGGATATTAGTATTCCTTGTGTTAGCACTTATCCTCTATCTTTATTTCTTGAAGCGAGAGCTACGAAAACTGAAAAGTGGTGTTAAGGGGCTTTCTGCTCGCGCTAAGTTTGGCAGCAGATTATTTCTTGATTTTCGTGACAAAACATTGCTGAATTTAGTGGATGAGTTAAATCAAATGATTACGGAGTTCGAGGGGAATAATCACCAAGCAAAACAAATGGAAGAGAATGTGAAGCTGACAATTGCCGGACTATCTCATGATTTGCGAACACCGCTCACATCCATTCATGGATATGTCCAACTCTTAAACACAACAGAGGATGAAGCGAAGCGGGCCAATTATTTAACCGTTATTGAGCAATCTGTTAGAAGCCTGATGGAAATGACCGATAATTTCTATGATTTAGCTCGTGTGGAAACAAATCAGAAGGAAGTAAACTTAGCTTCGATTTCCCTTAGTAGCCTGGTGGAAGAAGTTTTCCTGTCCTTTTACGAGCAATTCGAGGAAAACAAAATTGACCTGCAATTTCCTGAACAAATAATAGACAGCCAAATTATTGCAGATCGCCTGCTGCTTATCCGTGTATTCCAAAATATCGTTCAGAATATTCTTCGCTATGCAAACAGCAATGCGCTTATCAGCTATGAGGATGACAGCAGCTATGTTATTTTTACGGTGAAAAATGATATTAAACACGAAAGTAAAGTGGCAATAGAAAAGGTTTTTACCCTTTTTTATACAGAAATCACCAGCAGAACGAACACAGAAACAAGCGGATTAGGATTATATCTTTCCAAAAAACTAGTAGAAAAGATGAACGGGAAAATGCAGGCAGAGCTTGAGGGGAATTTGTTTGTCCTAAAAATTTATCTCCCTAAAATACAGTTGCAGTAACATAGGTCTTAAATTATAAAAGAGGTAGAAGAAATTGTACGAATTTCAACATGAAGCCAGAAAAAAAACCAAAATTCACAACATATATATAGTGCTATTTATCATTGCTTCCATCGTAAACAGCATCCTAATTCTAATAGACGGCCAGATTACGCGCGGCTTATTTAGTCTATTATTATTTCTAGTTCTTCTGTATTTCGGCAGGAGGAAGAAAAGCTGGGCGCTCTTCATTATTAAATTCATGGTGTGGCTGCATATCATATTGCTTATAGTTTTTGCGATTACTATTTTTATTTAGAATGGGAGTCAAGCTGCTAATTGCAGCTTTTTTTATTTGTGTTATGTGAGTCGATATAACCACTCTTTAACATAATACCTTGCATTATAAGGTATTGTGTTTTACTATTATTCACAGAGGTGAAAAAAATGGAAATTAATAAAGAAGTTCTTAAAGGCCATATAGATACATTAATCCTCTCACTATTAAACAATCGAGACATGTATGGATATGAAATAGCAAAGATTGTACGAGAAACAAGTAAAGAACAATTTGAACTAAAGGAAGGGACTCTTTACCTTTCTTTAAAAAGATTAGCAAAACAGGAGTGGATCACTTCTTATTGGGGTGATGAGCAAGGGCCTGGGGGTAGACGGAAATATTATAAAATCACTCCTTTAGGCGAGGAAGGCTATGCAGAAAAACGATTAGAGTGGCAGCTTGTTAAAACAATCATGGATGCATTTTTGGAAGGAGAAGAAATATGAAACAAATTGAAGCTTTCGTTAATGAAGCCTATCACAGTGTTGGTGGGAATAAACAAGAGATAGCAGAAATAAAGGCAGAAATGAAAAATCACTTACTAGAGGCTGTTTATGAATTGAAAGAGGAAGGCAAAAGTGAAGAGGAAGCAATCGAGATAGCTATTACCCGTTTTGGCGGCGAAAAGGAAATGCGTTCCATTGTGAGACAGCTATTTCAGGCACAAAAAACATTCGCAAAATGGGTGCTTTGGCTAGCCGTAATTGTCCTTTTTACTAGTTTAGCTTTATTTGAAGCTAGTAAGCTTTATCAACAAAAAAACGATATCCAAAATACTAATGCAGCCACAAATATGTATACGATTTTACAAAAGGATCAAAACATCTCTGAAGCTACAAAACAGAAAATCGTCGCAATTGTTCAAAGCACAGACCATATTGCACAAGTGAAAATCTATAATGTTCATGATTTAGAAGCGGAATCTGGTTCCCCATCCATATGGGCAAATGGAAAAGAAGCTGATCCAAACTATAAAATAGAAAGACATGTTTGGGCTCCTCAATGGTTAATGAATGACAATTATATGTATGTGACGTCAGATTGGTACATAAAAATGGAAACGATCCATATGGAAGGCTTTATTCATATTGCGTTATTTGCTGGATTAGCAGTTTATATTGTTCTATTCACCATCTGGGCAATTGTTAATGCATATCATCATAGAAGACTACATATCGGTTGGGTAATAGCATTTGCTTTATTTAATGTTATTGGTTATTTAGCATATGTCTTAGCAAGCAAAGCACATCATCAAAAATTAGCAGAAAACTCTCTAACATAAAAAAGGAAGGAAGAACCTATGTGTCTTCCTTCCTTTTTTATGTTGGATTCTTCCTCATTAGCGCCACAAGATTCATACAAATAAATACTGCTGCAATCAAGACCCCCGCCATATTAAACGCTTGATGGTCGATGAGTTTGTACATAATTGCTGCTAAGAATAATAGTAGGGAAATAACATTTAACCATTTGATATTCATTATTCGCTCCTCATTTAATGTAAAAGAGTTTACATTTTTATCCATAAATGTATATTAACATAAAAGTGTTTTTATGTATGTTAAATAATGTAAAGTTTGTTTATAAATAAGAAATCTCGCTTCCTCTTGTCTTCTTACATCTTCGGAAATCAATATGCTGACGATAAAGGAAATGGGTACCACGGTAATAAGTTAATGGAAGAATTTTTTTGGAATGTGTTTTGAGTTGTACAATATATGGCTATAAACATATACGGGAAAAAAAATTAAGTTAAAGAGAGAGGATTAGGTTTGCATTAAAGACCCATCGTGTAAAATAAAAAGCAGCCGCTTAGGGCTGCTCAAGTTGTTATTATACGCTTGTCTTTGGGTGCTTTAGCTTATAAACGATGGATGCCATTATATTAGCAAGGAAAAACAACGCACTTCCTTGGATATTGCTGTGCAGCGCTTGTTCTCCTGCATTCATTTCGTCATACATATCTCCCTGTGTTTTGCCTTTTGCTTTAAATTTGGCTTCTTCTTGCTTCAATGCTACTAAAAAGCGGTATTGGAATGGAAGCATTACAATAGAAAGCAGTATATAAAGGCTGATTACCGTTATGAAAATGGTAGAATACATTCTATTCACCTCCTTTGATTAAAAGTGTGAGTATTCTGTATTATGATAATTATACCACTTATTGTAAGTGATTTCCTCATGTAAGCTGATTATTCATTTCATAATAGTTTGTTGTGCTAACATAAAAGTGACATACATGACAAAAACTATGCCAAATTTCATTTTTAAGGGAGAATGCCATGGATTTACTGATCACGATTATATTGCTGTTATTATCCTTGTTGATATCAAATATCATTAGTCATTACATACCCTCCATTCCAACGGCATTGACGCAAATTGCTTTTGGAATGCTTTTAGCCTTTGTCTTTGAAGATATCTCCTTTGAGATTGATACAGAATGGTTCCTTCTATTATTCGTAGCACCGCTTTTGTATAATGACGGGCGCTATTTTCCACGAGAGGAGCTATGGAAGATGAGGGCGCCGATATTCGGAAATGCAATTGTTCTCGTTATTTTGACAGCAATTGGCGGCGGTTATTTCATTAATTGGATGATTCCAGCTGTGCCGCTGGCAGCGGCTTTTGCGCTGGCAGCAATTCTGTCACCGACAGATCCAGTTGCTGTTAACGGGATTGCAAAACGCATCCATATTCCTGCAGGAGTGCTTCATCTTGTCAGAGGGGAGTCGCTTATCAATGATGCTTCTGGCTTAGTTGCCTTTAACTATGCTGTTGCTGCAGTAGTGACAGGTTATTTTTCATTATCGGAGGCATCTCTTGATTTTGTGTACAAGTTTATATTGGGAGCATTGCTTGGTGCGGTGCTGGCATTGCTGATAACTTGGGCGAGGTTTATTCTTCGCAAACAAGGTATCAATGATGTTACGTTCCACACCTTACTACATATTATTACTCCCTTCATTATTTTCATTGTGACAGAGGACTTGCTGCATGCTTCAGGGGTAATCGCTGTTGTTGTGGGCGGAATTGTTCATTCACTAGTTAGAGAAAGACGAGAATTTGCAAGTGCAGAGGAACAGGTGCTGACAGAAAATATTTGGTCCCTTATTCTTTTTATATTAAATGGGGTTGTGTTCTTACTGTTAGGATTAAATATCCCATCATCAATGAGAGATACAGTCTCAGATCCGAGCATCGGTAACTGGCTTGTGATTGGTTATGTGCTTGCAATTGGTGTTATTATCCTCGGAATCCGCTTCGTGTGGTCGTATGTGTTTGCTCATTTCGAATATCGGTATTTGCCTGGCGGAGCTAAACCGAATTTAAAAAATGCCTTGTTTGTGTCGTTAACTGGAGTGCGCGGCGCTGTAACAATGGCAGGGATATTGTCTATCCCTTACTTTTTAGACAGTGGCGAAGCATTTCCGGCCAGGTCGCTGCTTCTGTTTTTAGCAGCAGGTGTCATTTTGTTCACCTTAATTGTGGCAACCGTTTTTCTGCCGATGTTAAGCAAGGGAGAGGAAGCGGAGAATGCAGAGGGAGACAGGGACTTGGCTCCATTTAAGCAGAGATTGTTATATAAGGCGGTCGAACAAATCAAGGAGCAAATGAAGGATGAAAATAAAACAGCTGCCTACGAGCTTATTGGAGAATATCGGCGCAGAATACACGATCTAGGCAAGGCGCAGAACGGGAAGATGAAAGCACTCGATGTGGAAATGGATGTGAGAACAGAAATCCGCATAAAGGCAGTAAAGGCTGAAAGGCGCTATATACAAGGCTTAATGGATGAAAATAAAATAGATGTCAATCTGTTTCATACATTTGAGCAATCTCTAGAATACAGGGAAGAAGCTTTAGCAGGCAGCCTCCAATCAGGAACGCTTTATCTTGTCGGCAAAATGTTCAGAAGGTGGAGAAAGCTGCGGAAGTTTTCCCGCAAGGAAAAGGAATTGGTTATTGCCAAAATAGGCAAGGGCAAGGATGTGCAAATCCAGGCAATGAAGGCAGCTATTGAATTCCTCGAGAACTTTGCTATTGAAGTGGAGGAGCTGCGAGGTCAAATCCAAGCGGTTATCCTCGATTACAAGATGATAATAGAAAGGCTGAGTACCTCTTCCGTTAAGTACGATGAGAAACAAGAGGAACAGAAAGAAGAGCTTCGTATAAAGGTGCTTGATGTGGAAAGATCGGAAATTCAGAGTATGTATGAGAGTGGCGAAATTAATAGAGAAGAGGTAAAAGAGCTCAGAAGATTTATCAATTACGTGGAAAGTGCGGCACTATATGAACATACAGAATAAATAAGACAAGAGCAGCAGTCCCATTTTTATTGGCTGCTGTTATTTTTTTGTCAAAATAAGAAAGCGGTTTCTGCTATAATAGGAGAAAACAGAAGAGAGGGGAGGATTGGCATGCTGTCTGGTCGACAAAGGGAGATTTTACTGCTGCTGAGCAAGCATACAGAACCGTTGACTGCTGAATGGATTGCAAAGGAGCTGAGCGTGAGCGACAGGACGATTCGGAAGGAATTAAAAACCATCCAGGAGGACTGTGAGAACCTGGGGATTTGTATCAGCCCAATGAAGGGGAAGGGATATCGCCTTCACGTGCTGGATGCTAACGTTTTTCAGCAGGAAATCGAACCAGTTCAGAAGGCTTCCCCTCAAGTCGGATATGATTTTTCTGAGCAAAAGGGAAGAGTCTACTTTTTGTTAAAGCAGCTTTTATTACAGGAAGGGTATGTTAAGCTGGAGCAGTTTGAGGGAGAAATGTATGTTTCTAAATCAACCATTCAAAAGGACCTGCGTTTTGTCAGGGAAATGCTTGGGAAATATAAGCTGTCACTTGTCGTCAAGCCTCATTACGGTGTATATGTGGCAGGCAGTGAATACAGAAAGCGACTATGCTTTTCCAACTATCGGCTTTTGGAGGAGGAGCTCTCTCCTCAAATGAGGAGTTCATGGCAAACAGACGAAAATTTTGCAGAACAAATTAAAAAAATTATTATCAGCAAAGTGAATGTCCACAATATCGAAATCTCTGATATAGCCTTAGGGAATCTGACAAACCATATTGTCATTGCCTGCAGACGAATGGAAAAAGGGTTCGCCATGGAGAATCTCGAGCACCCGATTGGCGAGGAGCATCCTTTTGAAAAAAAGGTCGCAGGTGAAATAATCGCAGAGGTGGAAGCACTGGCAGGATTTTCATTTCCGAGTGCAGAGCTGGATTATATTATTATTCATTTGATGGGGACAAAGCTTTTACATGAAAATGCGCTGACAGAATACAGGGAATTCGATGAGACGAGGGAAATAATTGTCTGTATGCTTGCAAGATTAAAGGCGGAGCTTGCTTGGGATTTTTCTGACGATAAGGAGTTTTCCCATGCTCTTGCTCTTCATATCAGGCCAGCTCTTAACCGCTTGCGCTATGAAATGAATATTCGCAACCCATTGGTGAACGAAATCAAGCTGAAATACCCAAGTGCCTTTGAAGGGGCGATTATTGCAAGCAAATGTCTGGAGGAGCGGCTGTCTATCAAGATTGAGGAGGATGAAATCGGCTATATTGCGCTGCATATCGGTGTGGCTTTAGAGCGAATGAAGCGAAAGGCAAGAAGACGGAAACGGGTCATCCTTGTATGCGCATCAGGAGTTGGCAGTGCAAAGCTATTATCCTACAGACTGCAAGAGTTGTTTAACAGGGAGCTGGAAATCGTCGAATGCATTAATTACTATAGGCTGGCGGACTATGATTTGTCATCTATAGATTTAGTCATCAGCACCATTCCGATTTCGGAAAGAATAATCGCACCTGTTCAAGTTGTCAGCAATTTCCTTGAAACAGAGGATATTAAAGGAATTAAGAAACAGCTTATTTCAGCTGATAAAGAAAATAAAGACAGCTATCTTGCCGAATCCCATGTATTTATCCAAAAAAGGCTCGACTCAAAAGAGGCTGTTATTGAGTTTTTGAGTGAAATGCTATATGAACAGGGCCTCGTCTCAAAGGAGTATGCCAATTTAGTGCTAGAGCGGGAAGCAATTGCTGCAACAAGCTTCGGTAATCTCGTCGCAATTCCCCACCCGACAACACCAGACACAACAGAAACGTTTTGGACGATTTGCACATTAGCCAGGCCAATTAACTGGAATGAAAATCAAATGGTTCAAGTCGTCTGTTTATTGAATATAAGTAAGGACGCAAAGGGAGATTTAGAGGATATGTATGAACAGCTCATCTCCATCATTGAGGATAAAAAGGTCATCCAGCAAGTCATTAAGGCGAAGTCAAAACAGGAGGTCATCCGCTTGTTTCAATATGATAAAGTACGAAGCTAATTGTTAACCGCAATTAGCTTTTTTATATTTCATGTAAAGATTTCCGCTCCTAAGCGGAAAATGCAGATATGATAAATTAAGCGCTTTCATTATACAATGGAAATGTAGAGAAATCCTAACAATCAGGAGGGACTTAAAGTGAAAACAGTCATGCTCGTTTGTGCAGCAGGAATGAGCACGAGCCTGCTTGTGACAAAAATGCGCAGAGCAGCCCTGGCAAAAGGCTTGGACATTAACATATTTGCAGTATCCGCAACAGAGATTGACGATGTTCTTGAGACAAGAAAGGTTGATTGCATGCTGCTCGGCCCGCAAGTGAAGTTCAGAAGGGAAGAGATAGCAGAAAGACTTAAGGGGAAGAATATTCTTCTTGATGAAATCCATATCCAGCATTACGGGATGATGGATGGAGAAAAGGTGCTGGATCAAGCACTAGGTCTTGTAGGAAGCTGATAGATCAATAACAGAGAAACGAGGGGAGATCATGCAGAAATTTATTGAAAGCCTTGAAAGCAAGATGGGTCCAATAGCAATGAAGCTTGATGGCAACAGATATATTACAGCAATCAAGGACGGGTTTTTTGGTGTTATGTCCTTATTGATTATCGGTTCAATCTTTTTACTTCTTGGCAATATCCCGATTGGTGGCTATGCCGAGTTCATGAGCTCCTTATTAGGAAGTGACTGGGCAACCTATTTTACTGTTCCTTATGATGTAACAATGAACGTCATGACAGTGTATGTTATCATTGCGATGGCGCGCAGCCTTTCCCGCACATATAAGCTTGATGGTATTGCCTGTATCAGCATTGTTGTGGTCGCATTCCTTATTCTTACTCCAATGCTTGAGCTTAAAGATGGCGGTTTAGGAATTCCGGTTACAAATCTTGGGGCAAGCGGCTTATTCCTAGGGATGATTGTAGCGATAGCCGCAGTTGAAATTGTCCGTTATATTGATAAAAAAGGCTGGAAGATAAAAATGCCTGACTCTGTGCCGGAAAATGTGGCGAGATCTTTCTCTGCTCTTATTCCAGCATTATTCGTTATCATCGTCTTTAATCTTGTTCGCATCCTCTTTACACTAACACCATTTGGGACAGTTCAAGCTTTCATCTATCATTATCTTCAAGTCCCATTGCTATATTTAGGAGACACATTACCAGCAACATTAATCGTTACCATATTTGAAGGCGTACTTTGGAGCTTTGGTATCCACGGCTCAAATGTTGTCAGCGGTATTATGAAGCCAATCTGGCTTGCACTGACAGCAGATAATGCAGCAGCATTCAGTGCAGGAGAAGCAATCCCGCATATCATCAACTTCCAATTTTACGCAAACTTCATGAAGGTCGGCGGCTTTGGAGGAACATTAGGACTTGCTATTATCCTGGTATTCTTTGCAAAGTCTAAGCAATATAAAACATTAGGCAAGCTTGCAATCGGCCCTGGAATCTTCGGAATAAATGAACCGCTTATTTTCGGAATTCCAATCGTGCTAAATCCAATTATGATGATTCCGTTTATTTTAAACCCGCTGATTTTGGCGACTGTTGCCTATTTTGCGATGTCATCAGGGCTTGTCCCGCTAACAAATGGAACGAATATTCCATGGACGACACCACCAATTATCGCCGGTTTTCTAGTCAGTGGCTGGAAAGGCGCTTTGTTGAACGTTGTCCAAATTGGAATTTCCATTCTCCTCTATTATCCTTTCTTCAAGTCTGTTGACAAAATCGCAGTGAAGAATGAAAAGGAGCAAGAGCAAGCAGAAATCTCCAATGGTGGAGTTAACTTTAATTCTTGATAAGGACGTGATATAGAAATGGCAGAGAATGCAATGGAGATGACAGGCTTTACAATCATCAGCAATGTTGGAATGGCAAAAAGCCTTGTCATGGAAGCACTCTATGCAGCGAAAAAGGGAGAATACGAGCTGGCAGAACAAAAACTGAAAGAATCGCAAAACTTTTTCCTTATCAGCCACAAGACACATAGCACATTAATTCAAAGGGAAGCAAACGGTGAAAGCCTGCCGTTTTCCCTCCTCTTTATGCATGCAGAAGACCAGCTAATGAGTGCCGAGACAACCTATGAGCTTGTGAAGGAAATGATTACGATGTATAAGCGAATTGATATAATGGAAAAAGGCAGTGTCAGCAGATGACATTGCCTTTTTTATGATTAAAATTCTCTAATTAATGCAGCAAGGGCAATAAGCCCCTTTTCCAGCTCCTCATAGGAAGCATAAGCATAGGACAAGCGAATATGACGGTGATAGTTTCCGTAAAGAGAGCCGGGATTAATTAGGATGCCCTGCTGAAGTGCTCTTTTAAACAATAGCTGCAGCGGAATTTCCTTATTTAGTGTTAGCCAAATATAAAAACCGCCTGCCGGCTTTTCCCAAACAGCAAGATCGGCAAAATACTGGGAGAGAAGTGTTAACACAAAATCTCGTCTTTTCCGTAGTTCAAGTCTCATCTTTTCGATATGCACTTCGTACTGACCATTTGCCAGCAGCTTAGCGACAGCGAACTGAGAGAGTGTGCTTGAGCCGTAATCTGTCTGCATTTTTATATCTGCGAGCCTATCAATGACAGGCTCTGGTGCGGCGATATAGCCAATACGGAGGCCAGGACCTAACACCTTGGACATGCTGCCCACATACAAGACATTGCCTTGTTTATCGAGCGCCTTAAGTGAAGGCGGGGGTGGTTCATCAAGCCATAAATCTCCATAAACATCGTCTTCCAGAATCGGAATTCTTTCCTTTGAGCATGCCTCAAGCAGCTCCTTCCGTTTTGCTTCTGAAAGCACATATCCTGTTGGATTATGAAAGGTTGGAATTGTGTACAGCAAGGACGTGCTATACTGCCTTTTCGCCCTGCTGATTGCCGAGTATGAAAGCCCGTCATTGTTTATAGGAATCGGGATCATTTGAATGCCGGCCGACTGAAAAACCATGATGGAATTTAAATAGGATGGTGATTCATTTAATATGGCAGAATTTTGATCGAGAAGGCCGATGGAAATAAGCTGTAATGCTTGAATAGCACCAGAAACAATCATAATCGAATTCGGGGATGCGGCAATCCCTTTTTTTCGCAAATAATGGCTGATAGCCTGTCTTAATTCAAAGCTTCCCTTTCCTTCTGGATAGCTTAATGACAATGTGGCGCTTTCCTGGAAGGCTTGCTGGATTATATGTGTTGGCAGGAGGCTTGGCGAAAGCTCCCCTGTACCGAGTCTAATCACCTTAGCAGAGAATTCAGCCTTGTTTATCTCCTGAATCATTTGGATATTCGGAAGATGTGTCCCTGATTGGACATAGCTTTTCCAATCAGCCGGCTTGTTTGCCGCAAGGGAATTCCATGTGCTTTTGCCTACAACTGTTCCACGCCCAACAGTGGAATCAATCCATCCATCTGCTTTAAGTTCTTCTAGCGCATACACAACAGTACTTCGGTTAACGGCAAGCGTGTCTGCTAATTTACGTTGGGAGGGAAGCTTGTAGCCGACAGGCCAAGTTCCTGAAATAATCTGTTCTCGAATATATTCATAAATTTGCTGATAAAGCGGTACCGCAATGTGCTTGCTTGGCTGCCAATGATTTTCTGAAGTCATTTCCGTCTCCTGTTTTTTCTTCATTATATAAAATGGTTGGGTAGATTACCATCCAATTGGTTGGAGACAAAGGGAGAAAGTTGCCGTAAACTGATGTTTATTAAAAGATTAAAGGAGCAGAAATACGGATGATAGAAGCAGCAATTCATGGTTTTTTATTAGCACTTGGGCTTATTTTGCCTTTAGGTGTGCAGAATATATTTATTTTTAATCAAGGAGCAGGGCATGCGAAGTTTCGCAACAGCCTGCCTGCCGTTGTGACAGCAAGTATATGTGATACATTGCTGATACTCCTTTCAGTATTAGGAGTATCCTTGTTTTTATTTCATGTTGTGTGGCTAAAAACCCTGCTTCTTATCGCAGGTGCTTGTTTTCTTGTATATATGGGCTATGTGACATGGAAAAGCAAGCCGAATCCAGAGGGCGGCGAAACGCTCAGCGCAGGGAAACAAATCGGCTTTGCGCTGTCTGTTTCCCTGTTGAATCCCCATGCCATTATGGACACAGTTGGAGTAATCGGCACAAGCTCTCTTCTGTACAGCGGGACAGAAAAGCAGCTTTTTGCGCTTTCTTGTATCCTTGTATCGTGGCTTTGGTTTATTGGACTTGCGATAACAGGGAGAATGCTTGGCAAAGTAGATAAAACTGGAAATTTGCTTGTACTGCTTAACAAAGCCTCAGCTCTTGTGATGTGGGTAATGGCAATAGTAATGGCAAAACAGCTGCTGTAACAAAGCTTCATGTTTAAAAAGCCTCTGTTAGTGATAACAATATTACTAATACATAAAAGGAGGACATATACATATGAAGTGGAAGCTGCTTAGTTTACCTATATTATCGGCTGCCCTGATAATGGGTGGCTGCTCGTCAACAGAAGATAAAGAAACAGAGGATACGGCTAGTGAGAGTCACATGCATACAGGAACAAGCGAAATTCCTGAGGGGCTAGAGCTTGCAACTAATCCGAAATTTATTGAGGGCAGTCAGGTTACCATTCTTGCAGACCATATGGAAGGCATGGATGGGGCAGAAGGAACTGTGCTGAGTGCCTATGATACGACTGCATATGAGGTTTCCTATACGCCTGTTGACGGAGGCGAAAAGGTGAATAACCATAAATGGGTTGTTCAGGAGGAAATCAAGGACGCAGGCGATGAGAAGCTTGCCCCAGGAACGGAAGTAACATTAGAAGCAGATCATATGGAAGGCATGAAAGGCGCAGAAGCGGTCATTGATGCCGCAGAAGAAACAACAGTTTACATGGTCGACTATACACCGACAAATGGCGGAAAAAAAGTTACAGACCATAAGTGGCTGACAGAGGATGAGTTGGAAGCTAGAGAGTGAAGGCAGGAAGCTGGACATAAGTATGTGAATCTGTGTAAAAACCGAACTGATTAAATAGTTCGGTTTTTTTTTGTTTTTTAGTTTTAAACAATGATTAGAAATCTTAGTGGAATGGAGCGGAGGACACTCGACTACTAAGGGAAAAAGAGGAAAGACTTAGACCCCCGCAGGCTTAGCTTCCTCCCCGCGGAAAGCGCGAGGACGAGCGCGCAATGAAACGAACTAACTTTAACTCAACATTCTATTTAGACACAATCTTCATTTTTCAAATTTAGTTGTAATTCTATTATTCGTGTTTAGAAAGCTTAGCTTTTATTTTGCCTCATCCTATTTGTTGTGTTTTTAATGTATAAAGCTAATCTAGTAAAGTTTTTCACTATTAAATATGATACACAGGGGGCAGTGCCATCTCTAGCAGCAGCTAAAGTAGTGTGCTCTCCATCTAATCCCGAATTTATTAGTTAACAAGTTTCTAAAAGCCGAATCTATAACTTGGCAAAAAGCGAACATTAGGATAGGACTTTTGCTTTTTGTTAACTAACTGTTTACTTTTCGAAGCTTTTTCCATAAAATGTGCAAATAATCCAGAAAAACTCCGCAAAATTAACATTTTCTCCAATGCATTTCAAAAACAACTTATATATTATTAACACATATTAACTGATGTAAGGTTTTTTAACACTAATTGTTACTACACCTAACAATTAAAATGATTTCTTGATAGAAAATGATTCGTTAAATAAATAGGAGGAGAATTGGTCAACTGAAATAGCTGGCAAGCTGCATCTTGAATTTTCTCAATACTCTTAATTTTCAGCTTTAACATTTGATAAAAAGGAGTTGGATGTCCATGTCTACAAACTTAGCAAGTCAATCATTAGCAGAGGTAAAGGTCCCGAATGGGGGCGAAGTCGATGAATCATTAATGCCGAAATCGGGTGAATCGAGGACAGTTGGTTCGCTTTCCTATATGTTTATGTGGATTGGTGATGGCGTCAATTTAGGGAATATGACCTTAGGCGCAAGCTTGATTGTTGCGGGAGCAGCAACATTAAACCTTGTGCAAACATTCGTAGCTGCGATTATTGCGATTGGCATCATTTCTTTATTTTTCACTTTGAATGATCGGCTCGGCTATAAGACAGGAATACCTTACGTAATGCAGCTTAGGATGTCATTTGGAATAAAGGGAAGCTTCATTACTGCCTTGTTACGGGGCATTCCAGCAATTATTTGGTTTGGTTTTCAAAGCTGGATTGGTGGCACTGCCTTAAATGAGATTGCCAAGATAGTAACAGGCGGTTCCTTCGATAATACAGTGATTTGTTTTGTGGTGATTCAGCTAGTGCAAATCGTCCTTTCTCTTTACGGCTTCCATGCCATTAAATGGGTGGAAATTCTAGCTTCTGTAGTGATTATGCTTGGTTTAGTTTATGTATTCTATGTGCTTATGGCTTCACACAGAGAAATCATCGCAGAAAGATGGGTTCATTCTGAAGGTACATGGGGGCTGCCGTTCTTTGCCTTTATCATGGTATTCCTTGGCAACTATGCAGCTATTTTTTTAAGTGCGGCTGATTATTCTCGTGAGCTGAAGGCAGGCATCAGCACTAAAAAACGGGGAATTTTATATTTCTCGCCGATTTTTATCGCGTATGGATTTGTTCTTACGATTGGCGCAATGCTTGCATCTGCAACAGGCATTTCTAACCCTGTTAAGGCGTTTGCGATTGTTGTTGACAATCCGTACATTACGGCAGCAGTTTCGGCATTCATCGTTATTGGTGCAGTCGCAGTTAACATGGTTGCAAATATCATTCCACCGACATATGTAATCACAATGCTGACAAAGTTGAAGTATAAGGTAGCTGTTGTCATAACAGGTCTGCTGGCATTTTGCTCCTTTCCTTGGGTGCTTGTTCAAGATGATTCTGCTGCTGGTTTGAATACATTTGTGTTAATCTACTCTGCCTTTTTAGGTCCGATTGTAGCTATCCTGCTCGTAGAATACTATCTTTTGAGAAAACAAACTGTGAATGTTGCTGATATATATAACGAAAATGGCCCATTTGCCGGCTTTAATCCATGTGCCCTCATTGCCATGCTGCTTGGAGCAGGCGCTGCCTTCATTGAAGTAGACTTAGGCTGGATTGTCGGAGTGATTGTTGGTGGAGCTTCCTATTTCTTGCTGATGAAATATACATTTAAAGACTCTGTGTTCAAAAAAGGGACCATTTTTGAAAGATAAATGATTAATTCAATATGTTGAAAAAAAGGAGAGAGACTTATGTTTGACATGCTTATAAAAAATGGAACGGTTGTTTTTCCAGATAAAGTCCAGACAACAAATATTGGCATAAAGAATGGGAAAATCACCGCAATTGGAGATGAGTTTGTTTCAGGAGCAAATCGTATTATCGATGCATCTGGTCAGTATGTGTTTCCAGGCATGATAGATGTACATGTTCACTTTAGTGACCCAGGCCGTGATTACTGGGAGGGCTTCCGCACAGGCTCACAAATGATGGCAGCAGGCGGTGTGACGACATTTTTTGATATGCCGCTGAATGGCATTCCGTCGACGATCAATAAAGAAGCTCTTTACCTGAAAAGTGACAGAGGGCAGGCTGAGTCCTATACAGACTTTGCGCTGTGGGGCGGCTTGGTTCCAGGGAATGAAGCAGATTTAGCTGAACTTGCTGAAGAGGGAGTTATTGGCTTTAAAGCATTTCTGTCCACAACAGGCAATAAAGAATTTGAAAATGTCGATGACGTGACATTGCTTAATGGCATGAAAATCATCGCTGGCTTAAACAAGGTGCTCGCCCTGCACTCGGAAAGCGGTCCGATAACGGATTGGCTCGCAGCACGCAAAATAGAAGCAGGGCAAGTGTCAGCAGATGACTATTTGGAAACACGTCCAATTGCCGCAGAAGCAGAGGCAGTGCAGCGTGCCTTATATTATGCCGAGGTAACTGGCTGCCCGCTGCATTTTGTTCATATCAGTTCATATGAGGCAATCGAGAAGATTGAAGCAGCAAAGAAAAAAGGCATGAATGTCACAGTAGAAACATGCCCGCACTACTTGTTATTTAACCATGACGCATTGAGTGAGTTTGGACCTGTCGCAAAATGTGCTCCGCCCCTGCGTAAACAAGAGGAACAGGAAAAGCTTATTAAATTACTGATTGAGCAAAAGTTTGATATGATTTCCTCTGATCATTCGCCATGTACAAGTGATTTGAAGGACTCTGCTGTATACAATATTTTTCAAGCATGGGGTGGTATTAGCGGCGGACAGTTTTCCTTCCTGTCCATGCTGGAATTGGCATTAAAATACGAGATTCCATTTGAACAAATCGCAAAAATAACGGCCTTAAATCCAGCAGAACGATTTGGACTGAAAGCAAAAGGAAGAATCGCAGAAGGCTATGATGCAGACTTTGTCCTTGTTTCTACAGATGAATCATATACTGTCAGGGAGGAAAACTTCTTTGCCAAAAATAAAATCAGCTTATATATTGGCCATACTTTTCCTTGCAAAATAAACAGCACAATTAATCGCGGCAAGCTCATTTTTAATGATGGAGGCATTCAGGCAGACGGACCTGAAGGAGAATGGATAAAACCAATTCAACAAATAGAAATCAAATCCTAGACCATAGCGGTTTAGGATTTTTTTATATTGGAGAATGAGACAGGGACATAAGTATGTGAATCTGCGTAAAAACCGAGCTACTTAATCAACAACAATTAAATAGTTCGGTTTTTTTGTGTTTTTAGTTTAAATACAATGATTAGAAATCTTAGTGGAATGGAGCAGAGGACACTCGACTCCTGCGGGAAATAGAGGACAGGCTGAGACCCCGCAGGCGAAGACGAGGAGGCTCAGCTTCCTCCCCGCGGAAAGCGAGTGGACGAGCGCGCAATGAAACGAACTAATTTTAAAAACCAATATTCTTTCAGCACGTGCTTCATTTTTCAAATTTAGATGTAATTTTATTATTAGTGTTTAGAAAGTTTTGTCCCAGCCTCTTTTCATATCGAATAATGGTATAATTTACCTTAACAACTTCTATAAGAGGAGGCGAAAGGCATGGATGCGAGATTACAAGAATTAGTGGACTATACGCAGGAGAAGCTTGGTTTGGAAAACTATTATCTTCATTCCCATGATTTAGACAGAAGCGTATCGAATCAGAACAAAACACTGTACACACTGGAAATGGAATGGCTGCCAGAGCATATTAAAGCATATGATGAGGAAGACGAGGTTCCAGAAGGAGTAGCTTCTATCAGTATTTACATCGATTCAAGGAAGTTTAACAGTATCATATTTGTTGGCGGTAAATCTTATTTAAACAAGCCTATTTTGCAGGTAAAGGATAAAGCGGGAATCATCAAGTGGATAGAGGCGGAAACAGGCTTAACTTATGAAGAGGATTTTGTATTTTGGAGGGAAGAGGAGACCAGGCTTTCATTTAAAAGAATAATCATTGGCGTGGAAATATCACCAACAGAGTGGATAGATATCGAGTTTGATGAAGAGGGCAACCTTGTGTTTTTCAGTATGTACGGAGACTTTATGAACAAACTCCTTGTAAAAGAGGAGCTATATACACTCGACCTTCACAAAGCAGAGCAAATTACGAAGCAACAATTTCAGCAATGGGATTTTCCTGTTGATGAGCAAAAGCGGATAGTTCGTGCATACGCCATTGAGGAGATTTATATTCGCAATGACCTTAGCGGAACATTCTCTTTTGAGCCTACACTCAATACAAAGCAAGTCGATTATGTGATGAAATGGGATGTACCTACACCTAATAGATTTAAACGGAAGCAAGTTGAACTTACGACGAAAGTAACTCCAGAACAGGCCTTTGCATGTGAACCACATCCAGAAACCTTCCCGCTTACAGATAAAGACATCAAAATGTGCGTGAAAGAGGTGAGGTGCTTTCTGCAGAAAGTGTATCCAAATGATTCAGGCAATTGGAGAATGACTAGTATTCACCGACATTATGACTTTATTGACGTAAAGCTTGTTCAAACAGCCAAATCTAATAATATCAATAAAAGAAAGCTACTAATCATGCTGGATGGCAGCAGTTTTAAGGCATTTAATTATATGGACAATAAAGGAATGTTAGAGAGTCTTCCGAATTATAAAATGCCAGAGGAAATTAACATTTCAAAAGAAGCAGCATACGAAGCAGTAAAAAGTCATTTCATCCTAAAGCCACGCTATGTCTACGATAATGACAACGAAGAATATACATTATGCGGCTACCTTGACTGCCACCACTATGTAGACGCTGAAACAGGCAAAGTCGGACTCTTGAACGACCTGTGACAGCATAAAAAAGGGCTGCAATACAGCAGCCCTTGTAATATTAGAATGATGCAGCAGCAGTTGCAGCTTTAGTAACACCAGCAGCAATGATTTCTGCAGCTTGGTCTGGGTTTTGGTTGTGTCCTTCAATGATGATTGTTTCAGGATTTTGTACGCCCCAGAATCCAAGGATTGTTTTTACGTAACGAACTGCTAATTCAACAGAAGCAGCAGGTCCTTCAGAGTAAACGCCGCCAGCAGCGTTCAATAGCATAACTTTTTTGTCGCCAACAAGTCCTTCTGGACCTTCAGCAGTGTAACGGAAAGTTTTGCCTGCTTGGCTCAAGTAGTCAAGGTATGTGTGCAATACTGCAGGCACAGTGAAGTTCCACAATGGGAAACCGAATACTACTTTATCAGCAGCAAGGAATTGATCCAAGTATTTAGTTACAAGGTCAGTTGCAGCTTTTTCGCCTTCTGTTAATTCCATACCTCTAGCAAGCTTGAACATACCGTTGATTTTGTCGTTGTCCAAGTATGGTAGGTTTGCTTCGAAAAGATCCAATTCAGTGATTGTATCTTCTTTGTGAGTTTCTTTGTAGCTTTGCAAGAAAGCATCATACAATTGAACGCTCACTGCTTGATCAGCAGGACGAGAGTTTGCTTTTACGAATAATACGTTTGCCATTCTTAAAACACCCCTATTTTAAATTTTATATATTTCTAGCAGTTTTAGTTAAACTCATATTGGTTAAACAACATGTGTTGCTTACTTTATGATAGAATATAATTATACTAGTAGCAATCGTCATTATTATTGATATGTAGCCTAAACAACAAATGTCGATAAATGTCGTTTAGTTCAATATATAGAACATTTACATACATATGGAGGTGAATAAATGGAAACGACCGTAGCAAAAAGCGACCCACGAGTACTTAGGACGAGACAGCTTATATTGGATGCTTTTACTGTTTTGATACAGGAGAAGGATTTCAAAGACATAACGGTCAAGGATATCACGGAAAAGGCAACCATCAATAGGGCAACCTTCTATGCGCATTTCCTTGATAAATATGAGCTGCTGGATCTGACATTACTGGATGGTTTTAGAGAAACGCTGCACCAGCGTCTATCTTGTCACGCCGTGTTCAACGAAAATTCACTGAGCAGTTTGTTTTACGTTATGTGCCAATACCATCAAGAATTAAGCGGCCAATGTGCCAAAAACTATGAATCTCTCGGCGATCACTTCCAGAACAAAATGATTGAAGCAGTTCATGATGTGATTCTCCATTTGTTGGAGCATGAAGAAAATCCGAAGGAAGAGCATATTGCGATTGCTACCACATTGAGCTGGGGGATATACGGAGCAAGCTATTCCTGGAACAAGGAAGGCAGAAAAATATCGGCAGAAGAGCTTGTCGCAAAGATGGTGCCAATATGGGTCAGCGGATTGGACCATTATTTTAAAGGATAATAAAAAGCCTTCCCAAGCAGTTGGGAAGGCTTCTTTTTGTGGAAAGAAGGCGGTGCTTCCGAGCTTAAACAGGCGCAAATATCTCGCGTTTCTGCTCCTTCACCATCTTCACATATTGTTCGTTTCCGAGCAGTTCGAAGATGAACATGGACCTTCTGTATGAGTCGATTGCTTTCATTATATCTCCTGATAATACTTCAAGGCATTCTCCGCGCTGGAAGTAAAGCTGGCCTGTCATTGATATGTCTTCCTTCTGCTTGCCAAGGGCGATACCGAGATCAGCATGCTCTAATGACAGCGTATATTCTTTCTGTAGAAAGAATAATTTCGATATATTATAATGAAGCTTGATTTGGAATTTATGCTGTTGTTTTAAGAATTCCTTATAGGTAAGAATTTTTTTGTATTGCCGTAAGCTTTTCTGGAACAGATTGTTTTCAGCGTAGATGATCGCGATGCTGTTTTGAATGCGGAAATCGATAAAGTCTTGTCCGAAGAGGGGATGATCATCATCGAGAAGATTTTCGAGCTCCTTGATAGCAGTGGGATAATCGTATTTTTCTAGATAATAGCCAGAAACGATATGTACCCATGCAATGAGCTGCTCGAATTTATAGCCGAGCTGCCTGCTTCCTTGCTTTCGTTCACTTTGACATATTTCGAATGCTTCTTGATAATTTTTTTGTTTCATTAAATTTTCCAAAAGCTCTTCTGTTTCCTTTATATAATCCTCGGCATCATTTACAAGAATCTTGTATAAGTATTCTAGTGATACCTTCAGGCGAATAGAAATAATATATAGAATATCCACCCCTGGATAGCCCCTGCCAGCTTCAATTCCGCTGATTGTCGCCTGTGTGCAAATTCCGTCTGCCAGCTGTGCCTGAGAAATCTTATTCATTTTCCGCAGTCTTTTAATTTCTGCCCCAAGTGCTTTAGCGTTCAACTCTACCATCATTCTCACCATTTTATAAAAAATTTTATATTTTTTGAGGGAAATCTAGCTTTTCTGCCTTTAATTATAGCATATAGATTGATAAGTGCTCTCATCGGAAACGCAAGTGTATGAAGAGTGACGTATACTGTGAAAAAAGCGAAAGATGAGGGTGATCTTATGAAAAAACTATTTGCAGCCATTTTGTTGTTTGGTCTATTGATCTCACCACTTGGAAACCTATCTCAATCCTTAGACAATCCGATCGTCAAGGCAGCAGGGCTGCCGTTTGAGCATTGATAAGTTTGTAGAATTTTCATGATTCGCTAGTCTCATTTTAAGTAGGAGGTTTACCATATGCTGTTGGGAAAAAAGGTCAAATATAAAGGGAGAAAATACCGAATCATACATATATATAACTCCGGTTTCCTGGAAATAAAGGATCTTCAGCAGTACAGCTATACGGTAGAGCTTGTCAGACGCTCGGAGATTGAACTGCTGGGTGGAACAGAATAGTAGAAGATAGAAGGCTTGAGCTGCTCGTGGCAGCTCTTTTTTATGGAAAATATTGTTCGATTTTCAGTTATACTATAATCATAATCTTGTATTCGTATATTCCTTGTAGTTTTAACAGATTTGTATACATTCTTTTTCACCTTATATTATTAATAATAGATAGAACGGTGGTTATCATGTTAAGTAACTTTAGATTAAAGATAGGTATCTGTTTTTTATTGATTATTTCATCTGTACTCTCTGCCTGTGGGACTTCACAAGATGTCTTCGATTAGTGAGAATGAGGTAAGTCTATTAAGTGAAAATGCAAGAAACTTTTATGATTACATCAAAGAATATGAAAATAGTCAAGACTTTATAGAAAACCCCCAAATGGTATTGGCAAACTATATAAATGAGATTGAAAAGGAAAATCCAAGAAGCAAAAAGGAGGGGCGTATTGGCGGAATTACTTATAAAGAATATAAAATTAGTAATTCCAAATTAAAGGAACTTAAAAAAAATGTAGCTTATAATGCTGGGTTTTGGGGCATTGCAGCTGCTGTAGCTAAAGTCTGGAGTAAAAGTCCTACAGTATTGACAGCATTTTTAGTTGCTATCCCTGCATTAGGTATAGCTATTCTTGATAAATGTAATAAGAAAAGTAAAGGGATTATAATTATCAAAGCAGGAACGGGTGCTACTAATACTTATTTTTGTAAGTCCCAATGATAAAAAAGGAAGGTTCATTTAGTGAACCTTCCTTTTTCTAATAAGTTTAGTTACTTTTTCACTAATAAACAAAAGCATTACACCGGATAAAAGTATGAACAAGGAACTTATTGTACTTTTCTCATTTCCTTCTAAAATAACATTAATAAATAAAAGCAATGCCCAATATATAAAGGTAGTATAACATGCGATGTTAAAACTAGGTCTGTCGAAATTTTTGTCTTCTTTAAAAAACATATAGCTCAACTCCTTCGGATAGAATCGACCTAACTTATTCTAATTAATAAGTATAGTCTTTATATTATCACATATTGAAATAGGGAATTGGGAATTTTCAGGTTAAGGTGAAAAGCTCCATTTAATTGAAGGGAAATTAAACTGACCAAGGTACCGATGATGTAATAAATAGTATAATTGGAGTGGTTTAATACTTCTCTCTATGTCGATATGGTGAGGTATTAGACTTATGAAAATAAAACAGAAATCGTTACTTTATGCGCGCTTGGCTGGGGCTAACTGTGCTTGAAATGTAAAGAGAGTGTGCAGAGGCTATTATCATGTTGGAGCTGAAATTCACGGCAGCTGGCAAGGCGAAAATGTTCAGGTTATCAGTAACACAGAAGGAATATCCATAAAAGAAAACGGGATAACAGACCAGTTTGAATGGGGGAATATTGTTCAATTTGGCACACTTGCCGTTGTGCTGACAAAGGATGATCAAGCAGTCTGGACAATCGCTTTAGCGGAGAACTTTAAGAGAAATTCAAATGCATCGCTACCAATGGAGGGGGATATTGTTCTTTATAAGGCGGAGATGGCAGAAAATCAGCCGATAACATTGAAAATAGAGAAATAAAATGGGGTGCACTTTAGTGAATGGAGTGCACCTTTTTTATCAGAGTCTAGCCTCATTTCTCCCTCCCCATATGCCTCTTCCGATAATTTAACGGCGAAATGCCATAAGTCTTTTTAAAAGCACTGGAGAAATAAGGGCCAAAGCTGAAGCCACATTGTTCTGCGACAGTTTGAATCGGGTTATCTGTTTTTAATAATAGAATGCGGGCTTGCTCTAACCGGTACGTGTTTAAATATTCAAGTGCAGTTACTTTGTAGAATTTTTTCATATACTTAGCGATCGTATTTTCATGAACATTGAATTCCTTAGCTAGTATCGTGCTTGTTATTGGCTGGTTATAGTGATCTCTTATATATTGGGCAACCTTTTCGGAAATGATATAGCCGCTGTCCTTTGCCATGCCTTGCGATTCTAAGAGATTAATAAGAGAAAAGAAGCTTATCTGGATATCCCAAAAGGATAAATCCTTATTTTCCTTCGTAGTGGCCGCTAACAGCTGGTCTATTTTTTTATAAATTTCATCATAATCAACGAGTCTGCACTGCTTTTGCAGATGCAATGTATAGCTGTGATTATGAAAATGCAATGCTGGAATAGGAATGGTCGATTCTAGCTTCCGCGGTTGGCCTTCCTCTGTATAATAGCTGTTTGTATAGAAATGCAGCCAATAAAACTCTGTGTCTTCCTCTGTCGGGATTGTGGAAAAATGGTGTTTGAAAGGCAGCAGGATAAACATTTCATTTTTATTGATAATAAACTCCTTATTGTCCTCTGTTAAGCAAAGACGGCCTTTCCGCACAAGAATAATATCGAAGTACTCTAAATCGCTTCGATCCGGATGGTTTGTTCCTTTCTCATATGTAGTGATATTGCCTTCGATAAAAATTGGAAAGGGAGGCACTGCTATTGAAACGATTTCCACCATTATCACCTCAGTAATTCAATTAATTCCCATATAAAAGGGAGTGAAATATCTTAAAAATTGATTAGAATCCTTTATGTTCATCTTAAATTTATTTTGTTATATTTTAAGAGCACTAACAAAAGCAAGCGTTTACAATTAATTATACCTTCAAAATCTTCATTTTGCTTCAGTTAAATTATTAAAAAAGGAGGTATTTCCTTGGAGAATAAAAGATTCACCTTACAAGTTTCACCGAGTGGAAATTTAACAAATTTAATCTTAAAAGAAGATACACATAAAATGAACTGGGTTATTGATGCTAGCTATCTCAAGCAAAGTGGATATGAAGAACAAGATAAGCTGTTCGGAAATTTTTCTGTTGTCGTTGATGGAAAAAGACTAACAAATGCGGATACAGCACCAATGGTTAGGAAAGACGAGGCCATAATTACAGTCACATACACCTTTAAACAAGTAGAAGTCAATATGACATACGATTTAAAGCAGGCTGAGGATAATCTGACTTGGAATATAACGATGAAAAACCGTCAAGAGAAGGAAGTGACTATCACAGACTTTGCGATCTGGTCGTCCTTTTCCTATGTTATGTACAAGATGAATGATCTGGATATGCAAACAAATCATTCTGCTGCTGTTTATCCCTCTATTTCGAATGATTATACGAAGCTGGCATGTGTGCGCAGAAGCAACGAGGCACCGCATTTAGGGATGTACCAAACGAAAGGGCAAACATTATCTGTCGGAACGTATTGTGCTTATCATAATCTCTTTTTTGAAAGCGTTTCCCCGTCCTTGGATGGTCTTTTATTCCACCAGCTGATTTTGGCAGGCGGCTATCCAGATGGCTTTGAAAATGCGGATTGGTTATACAACAAGGCTGGCTTTACGCTTGCAGGCTTCGGTGAGAAGGAATGGGAATACAAGCTGGAGTCTTTTAAAGATCAGCAGGACTTCTACGAAATTGGTAAAACAAAATACAATCATCCTGTCTTTGAATTCCAGCCCCTTGCCATAGCAGGCAAGTATTATGATTTTGCGGTGCAGCTACCAGCAACTAAATATGTAACAGATGCGTTTGTTGAGCATTTGGATAAATACGGAAACAGAAAAAAGGTCAATATTGTCGGCAAAATGAAAAAAACGAAACAGGGATACAATGCTAAGCTTCTTTTCCGTGATGCCGGTGAACATAAAATCACGATTGAAGTAGATGATCAGTATTTGGACAGCATTATCCTGAATGTAATGGAACCAATCAAAACAATCATCGAAAATCGTTCCCGCTATATTAGTAATCAGTTATTTAATGGCGCTGACAGCGAAAATCCATACAGCTACTCACCCATTTCTAATCAAGGTGAGTCTTTAGGAAAATTGAGCTTAGTGCTGAAGAATAACCTGCTCGGCAGTCTGAATGGCAAGGAAGTACAGCAGGTGGAAGAAAGCTGTGTCCATTATATTCGCCAAAAGTGGTTTGAAAATGGGGATTTCACAAAGCCGGTTAATTTGTATGGCGACTTCTACCGCTGTATGGATTTTGAGTATATTGCGCATGTGTTTTACCTTCTTTCTCAATTCGATGAGGACGTATTGCAGCTGCATAAGCCAGATACCTATTTAGCCTGGGCCGCAGATGTATTTTCATTACGAGTTAACCCAAATCTGCACGAGACTCCAAGAGGAAAAGAAGAAGCCCAAATGCTAGGCGTGTTTTTCTTATATATCGACGAATTATTGGAACAGCTTAAAAGTCGCGGTTTAACAGCGAAATACGAAGAAATTCATTCTCTTTGGTCTAAAATCGCCCAAACGGTAGCGCAGGACAGTTCCACCTATAAAGCGGCAGTAACAGAGCATTTTTACGATAATGCTGGCTTTGGTCCGGCAACAGGAGCTTTAGCAAGCACACATCATCAGGATGCTGCCAACAGATACGGAGAATTAGTTCTTGCCAACATAGGCTTTTCTAATGACTTCCGCGCTCAAAGTCCTGATCGCTGGTGGGAAGCATTATCTTATATGATCCATTCCCTTTGGGGCGGGGTAACAGCTGCTGCTTGCCTTAAAGCTTACGAAGAGCTGCATGATACGAGATACTTAAAGGCTGCATATCGGGCGACAATTGGAATTTTGTATTGCTATGACACAAATGCAAAGGCAACAGATACGAAGCTGAATAGTGGGGAAGCTGCTTCCACTTACAGCATTGCTGGTCCTCATGTAAACAGACCAGATTTATCGCGCAACCGCTTTGGGCAATCAACCTTCTTTCGAGATGGCGGTATCTTTACCCGTCTATTCACAAAGGAAGAGGAAACAGCAGATTGGGATATGGGTGAGGAGCTTGTTGCTTATTTAGATGGTTTTGGCAAAAAGACGTTCTTATATGAGGAAAATGGCAAAATCGCTGTTGTGAATGGCTCAATCGAAGAAACAGAAGCAGGGCTGTTAATTACAAGCTATGCTCCCATTCCAACAGAATATCATTTTTATGACAAAGAGATACACTTCATTTCAGAAAACGGGCAACTAGTTCCACAGGTTTTGTTTACAAATGGCAAGTTTAGGCCGAAAGAACAATTACTGACTAGGGAGTGAGAGAAATGGTAGAAAGCAGCACTGCTAAACAGCTACAAGACAACAAGGTAGACGATAATAACTCAAAAATGCCTTTAAAACGAGTTTTGGCATATGCAAGTACAGATACTGCCGGAAATTTGCTATATTGTACATTAACTAGCTTTATCATGTACTTTTATACAGATGTTTTTGGAATATCTATTGCTGCAACAGGAACTATTTTGCTTGTTGCCCGGATTTTTGATGCCCTTGATGCGCCGATTTGGGGATTAATCATTGACCATACTAATACAAAATGGGGTAAAAACCGTCCATATTGGCTCTGGCTGGCAATCCCATTTGGCGTAATATTCTTTTTAACCTTTTTAGCTCCAGACCTATCAGCAAGTGCAAAAGTCATTTATGCGTTAGTTACGTACATTTTAATGGGGATTGTTTACACAGGAATTGCCACGCCGATTACGGCAATCCTGCCGAATTTAACGAATAACTCTAATGAACGTGTCCGTTTAAATTCATGGCGCAGCAATGGTGGAATGATTGGCTATTTAATCACAGCATCCTTCACATTGCCACTTGTAGCATTTTTCGGGAACGGCAACGATAAATTAGGGTTTCAAGTAACGGTTGCCATCTATGCAGTTATTGGTATTGCACTTATGCTGTTTGCCTTCTCTGGTACGAGAGAAATCAATACGAAAAGCATTAAATCAATCCCAATTCGCCAAAGCTTCCGAGCAGTTAAAGGGAATTGGCCTTGGATTACTTTAGTTCTTTCCTTCATCTTTTATTGGTTGGGCAATACATCAAGAACATCAACATTGATCTATTATTCGCAATATAATTTAGATCATAAAAGCCTGGCATCCATCTTAAACGGCCTTGTTGTGTTCCAGATGATTTCTATCACGATTATTCCATTTATCGTAAAGAGATTTTTGAAAACGCACACACAAATACTAGGCTTCGTAATTGCTGCAATTGGCCAAATAATCATTGCCTTTGCAGGGGCAAGCACGTCGATGATTATCCTCGGGTGGGTAATTGCTTCACTTGGAACAGGTATTGCCGTGACATTACCATTTGCGATGCTGTCAGACACTGTTGACTATGGTGAGTGGAAAACAGGCATCCGCGCCAGCGGCTTCCTGACAGCGATCGGCAGCTCCTTTTGTATCAAAATCGGAGCAGGCCTTGGCAGCTTCATCCCATCCATCATTATGGATAAAGCAGGCTATGTCGCAAATGCAACACAAACAGCAAGCTCACTTGCAGCAATCAAATTCTGCTTCACGTGGCTGCCAGCAATCTTCTTTATTGTCGGGGCAATTATTATGATGAATTATAAGAAGTATGAAAAGAATGAAGAGAGAGTTCGAGATGAGCTGTTGTTGAAGAGGTAAGTAATAAAGAAGTAAGAGCTTAGGTAAACTTGCCTAAGCTCTTTTTTATATACAAAGTCAGCCTTTTTATAATAAATGCTGAAATAACCCAGTTATATAGGATAGTCCCTTCACACCATATGTTTTAATCCAGCTTACCTTGCCTGGTTTTAAGTCAGGGTTCTTCTCGTACGATTGATCTCGTGCTACCTTCAAGCTATGCTTGAAATAGTGGTTCATTTCTGTTTTGAGCTTTTCGGTAAACTCTGGACTGTCAATGATGACCATGGACTCAGTATTTAAAAATGTCGACCGTGAATCCATATTAAAGGCACCAATCGCACTCACTTGATCGTCAAAGATAAATGTTTTGGCATGAATAGAGTCAGTCCCTTGGTATTCATAAACGTTCACATTCTTTGTTACCATTGCGTTAATATGTTTAATATGCCCTGAATAGGCCATAACATTGGCTGTTGATGCTAACGAGTTTGTTAACACGGTTATCTTGTCTGCAGGTATCTGTAAGTTATTGAGATAAGGAAGCATCGGTTTTGTCGGAATCACATATGGGCTTTGAATAACTAACGAGTTTTTCGTCTTTTTCATGAGATTTGTTAAATCATACCATACCCAAGGCTCCTTATTAAATCTTTGGATCGGATTATGAATAAAGGTGATTTTTTTTGCAGGCAATGACATACTCACCCAATCATAATAGTTATTGAATATTTTTTTATCTGTATTACGCAAATCATCGAGCTTCTGTTTTAATTGCTTGTTAGCTTCCTTTGCTTTCGCTTGTTGACGTGATGATAGCTTGTTATAAGGAGGCATTACAATTGGATTATTCCAAACCTCATCAAAATAGGATTCCATTTGCTTCAAAACACTGCCTTCGGCTGTTTCTGGCTCCGTATTAATAATTAGCACATCCCGGTCATTTGTCGGGTTTTTCTCACCCTCCTGAACGAAATAGCGATTGCCGATATTTCTGCCGCCGATAACCGCATACTTATGATCAATAATAAGTAATTTATCATGAAACCGATTATTCCACGTCCACGGCTTTAAAACATTTAGTGGTTCGTAAAATTTCAGCTCCACATTTGGATGATTGATAAGCGCATATTGATCATCCTTTAAACTAAAGCGAAGACCATGAGAAAACCCATCCAAAAGAATTCTGACCTTAACCCCGCGGTCTGCCGCATCCAAGATCATCCCTAATATTAAATCGGTAATATAGCCTTTATGAATTGCATAATAAGCAACATCAATAGACTCCTGAGCATTTTCCATTAAATTGACACGGGCATAACCGGCAAAGGTTTTTTCTTCTAATAAAATCACCCGATCCTGTGACTCTTCCTTGCCATAAAATCTTTCTACTTTATGCTGTTCCTTATAGTCGTTACTAACCTGTGGGTGATTAAATTTAAAAATAACAATAGCGAATATAACGCTATACAATAAATAAAAAATAACAATTATCATAACCCATCTACTCACCTTTTTTATCGGAATTCTCTCCCTTCGTACCTGGAAAGCAATAATAATTGTTAATAGTTTGTTCAATACTGTTAAGAATATGAAAAAAGCTGTGGGTTTGTTTTGAGGGGAAATCAATTAGTATGGTATAATTTGGGAATATAAGGGTTTTAGGATGAGGAGTATTGTTAAAAAATGAAGGATGAAGGTACAAGTAATTTTTCATTTGTTTTAGCGATCATCATTTTACTAATGGATGCAATCGCAATTGTGGCATAGCTTGAAATTAATAGAGCAACACTAATCATGTCAATCGTATTAGGATTATTGCTTTTCATTAATGGAATGCTGTATAGAAAAAAGGCATAAATAAAAACGATGACAGCTTTTAACAGGCTATTTTCATTTCCTCCACAGTATATTTTTGGCATTACAAAAAGGGATGATTTAAGCAAACACCCCTAAAAATTCACTTTTCTTGTCGTAACTTTCCTTTATTCGTTTATCACTTTCATCTGATCAAAAGGATAAAACCGAAGTGCTGCTTTACCGACAACATCCTCTTTTAAAATAAATCCGAACCTGCGGCTGTCATTGCTTTTAAGGCGGTTATCTCCCATCACATACAAGTATCCTTCCGGAACAGTTTCTTTTAAATCGGCAGTTAAATGGCCCTCTGCGAGAATCTCTTTATTTGCCTGCAAATACGGCTCATCATATTTTTTCCCATTAACATATAAGGAATCGTCTTTGACTTCAATATTGTCTCCTGATAATCCAATGACTCTTTTGATATAGTAAGCACTTGAAACAGGAGAATGGAAAACAATCACATCAAAGCGGTCGATGCTGGTTATTTTGTTAACTAGAATGCGGTTATTGTTTTCTAATGTTGGCATCATTGATTTCCCGTCCACGATGATTGGGGTAAATACAAACTGACGGCAGATGAATACTAGTAAAAAGCAAAATACGATTGATTTTGCCCATGCGTAAATCTCTTTTTTTGTTTGTTCGCTCATGTTACCTCCTTAATCGAATTTATATATGGATATTACCATATTAATACAATAAATTGGTGGGACGATTTCAAGAGTGAAACAAGCTTATTCAAATTTGAGACTGCTAGGATAAGCATAAGTAAAAGCCCAACTCACAAGAGAGAGCTGGTACGGTTTAAGTAGTTTTATCATGACAGCAATAGTTGTCGTTCGTTTCTATATCTTGAGTGACAGCGTAACTGTTTCCCCAGTCGCACATCGTATTTAGAACAGGTACAAAGGTAAGCCCTAACTTGGTTAAACTATATTCTACTTTTGGCGGGATTTCTTTATATACTTCTCTTTTCACAAGACCTGCTTCTTCTAACTGCTTTAACTGCTCTGTTAGTACCTTTTGTGTAATGGTTGGCATTAGTGTATAAAAATCCTTTGTTCTTCTTGGCTGCAGATTAAGAAAATAGAGAATTAAACATTTCCATTTTCCACCGACAACACTCATGAATATATTTATTCCTGTATTAAGCTTGCTCATCTCTACTCCTCCCTGATAGGTACGAAAAGGTGGCTATCCCACTTTTTTGTGCGTTATTTTCAATCTTCATTATCGCTTTTATAATTCAGGTAATAAATAAACAATTTGGAGGAATTGCAATGAGTGTCAGAAAGTTGATAGACGCAAGAAGTTCTGTAAGACATTATGATCCAGCCTACAAAATAGAAGAAACTATATTGGAGGGCTTAATTGAAGGAGCAAGCAAGTCACCTAATGGCAATAATATTCAAGCAACACGATATTTAGTCATTGATGACCCGCAGGTAAAGGAAAGTTTATTGCCAATTGCTTATAATCAGCAACAAGTAGTAGAGGCTTCAGCAATCATTGTTGTGCTTGGAGATTATACTGCTTTTGAAAAAGAAAATATCATCAATATACAGGAGCAGGGCTTCCAAAAGGGATATTTTAATACCGATATTAGAGAATTTCTGGCAAGTGCGGCTATTGATTATTATACAAACAAGACAGAGGAAGACTTGAAACTTGAATTGATAAGAGACGCAAGCCTGGCGTCCATGTCGTTATTGTTATTAGCGAGTGAGGCTGGCTTAGATACGATTACTATGTCTGGATACGATTCAAACCAATTAAGAAAGGTATTGAAAATTCCAGACAGGTATTTAGATGTCATGCTAATCGCGATTGGGAAAGGTGTAAAGCAGGGCCATCGAACGGTAAGGCATGCTGTGCATAAAATCATTTTTAAAAATAGCATAAATAGATGACTCCCCACGCTAGCAAATCCTGCTGATTCATAGGAGCAGGATTTGCTAGCGTTTTTCTCTCAATAAAAACTACTAATTTTACAGTTCCAACTTTTCCTTTTCCCACAGCTAACACCGGAAAAAAGAAACAGGCATATTCCAAACCTCAGGCACATAGCAATAATATTGGGCTTTCGTCGGGGAGATAAGCTCCATTTTTAAAGCTTGGAATGAAAGCGTATTCTATTTTCGGCAGTCTTTAAAAAAGACAAGTATAGCACCAAACGAAAGGTCCAAGAAATAGACAAATGGGAAGGGGTTCAAGGATGAAGAAGCTGTTGTCTGCAATTTTAGCTGCTGTTTTATTATTTGCGTTGGCTGCCTGTTCGGGAGGCGGCGGTAGTGATGAGGGTGAGAAGGGCTTTGTTGGTGTCAGCATGCCTACGAAATCGTCTGAGCGCTGGATTAGTGACGGTAAGTATATGAAGGAAGAGTTTGAGAAAAAGGGCTATAAAGTAGACCTTCAATATGCAGAGGATGTTGTGGAAAACCAGGTTTCCCAAATCGAGAACATGATTACAAAAGGTGTTAACGTCCTTGTTATCGCCGCAATTGATGGTGAGGCACTGACAAATGTACTTGAAAAGGCTCATAAGCAGGACATTGAAGTAATTGCCTATGACCGTCTTATTAAAAAGAGTGAGTATGTCGATTATTATGCAACATTTGATAACTTCCAAGTTGGAGTGCTACAAGGCAGCTATATTGAACAGAAGCTTGGCTTAAAGGATGGCAAGGGGCCGTTTAATGTCGAGCTGTTCGGCGGATCACCGGACGATAATAATGCTTATTTCTTCTTTGATGGAGCGATGTCGGTCCTTCAGCCTTATATTGATTCAGGCAAATTAGTTGTACAAAGCGGACAGACGAAGTTTGAGCAAGGCGCAACATTAAGATGGGATGGAGCGACAGCTCAGGCCCGTATGGATAACTTGCTGAGTGCTCATTATACGAAGGAAAAAGTTGATGCGGTTCTGTCTCCATATGATGGCATTAGTATTGGGATTATCGCTTCCTTGAAAGGTGTTGGCTATGGAACAGCAGATAAGCCGCTGCCGGTCGTAACAGGACAGGACGCAGAATTAGCATCTGTTAAGTCCATCATTGCCGGCGAGCAGACACAAACTGTTTTCAAGGATACAAGGGAGCTTGCTAAGAAAGCAGTTGATATGTCAGAGGCTGTTTTGAATGGGGAAGAAGCTGAGGTTAATGATACAGAAACATATGACAACGGCGTGAAGGTTGTTCCTGCGTATCTATTAGAGCCAGTTTCTGTTGATAAGGAAAACTACCAGGAAATTGTCATCGACAGCGGCTATTATGATGAGTCTGAACTAGACAAATAAACATAAAACGGCAGTTTCTCTTTAACTAAGAGAAACTGCTTTAGATAAGAAAGGGGGCTGACAGCGTGGAAAATATTCTGGAAATGAAGAATATCACAAAGGAATTTCCAGGTGTCAAGGCACTCGATGATGTGAACCTGAAAGTTGCAGCAGGCGAAATTCACGCATTATGCGGGGAAAATGGTGCGGGAAAATCAACGCTTATGAAGGTGCTCAGCGGTGTATATCCACATGGTACCTATTCAGGGGACATTCTTTTTCAGGATGAGGTCTGCATGTTCAAGGATATAAAGGGCAGTGAAAGCTTAGGAATTGTTATTATCCATCAGGAGCTTGCGCTTATACCAGAGCTGTCGATCGCTGAAAACATCTTCCTTGGCAATGAACAGGCTAAAGCTGGTGTGATTAATTGGAATGAAACAGTTGTTAAGGCAAGAGAGCTTTTGAAAAAGGTCGGCTTATCTGAAAATCCGAATACACTCATATCCAAAATCGGTGTCGGCAAGCAGCAGCTTGTGGAAATCGCTAAAGCACTTTCCAAGGATGTGAAGCTGCTGATTTTGGACGAACCTACTGCAGCATTAAATGAAGAAGAAAGTGAAAACCTGTTACAGCTCCTTCTTTCCTTCAAAAAAGAAGGTATGACAAGCATTATGATTTCCCATAAATTGAACGAAGTCTCAAAAGTCGCAGACAGTATCACGATTATCCGCGATGGCAGAACAATCGAAACACTGAAATGGGAGGAAGTATCAGAGGATAGAATCATTAAGGGCATGGTCGGCAGGGAGCTGACAAACCGTTATCCAGACAGAACCCCGCAAATCGGTGAGACGATTTTGGAAGTAAAGGACTGGGAAGTGCTGCAAGGGGACAGAAAAGTAATCGACAATATCAGCATGCATATTAAAAGAGGAGAAATCGTCGGGATTGCTGGAGTAATGGGCTCAGGTAGGACGGAATTTGCAATGAGCGTGTTCGGACAGTCCTATGGCACGAAAATATCTGGTCAGCTTTATAAGGATGGCAAGGAAATCTCGGTGAAAAATGTGCCGGAAGCAATTGAAAATGGACTTGCTTACGTAACAGAGGATCGGAAAAACTATGGGCTTATTTTAATTGAGGACATTAAACGAAATATTTCCTTGCCGAACTTACGCAAGCTTTCCAAGTTCAGTGTGCTCAATGAAAATGTCGAGGTGAAGGAGGCGGAAAACTATCGTCAGAAGATGAACATTAAAACACCGTCGATCCTTCAGAAGACGGGAAACTTGAGCGGCGGCAATCAGCAAAAGGTTGTGTTAAGTAAGTGGATTTACGCTGAACCAGATATTCTTATGCTTGATGAGCCGACAAGGGGAATTGATGTTGGCGCGAAGTATGAAATATACACCATTATCAACCAGCTCGCAGACGAAGGAAAGGGAATCCTCCTTATTTCCTCGGAGATGCCAGAGCTGTTAGGAATGTGTGACAGAATTTATGTTATGAACGAGGGCAGCATCAAGGGAGAGTTAGCTGCAGCAGATGCGACACAGGAAAGCATCATGAAATACATTACAAGCTAAGGTCGTCTGTCTCAAAAAGGAAGGGGGAGTTAAGGTGAATACACCGTTGGAGGATTACCGCAATAAAGGCTCTATATTGTCATTGATTCAGAGCAATTTACGCCAATATGGAATGTTTACCGCATTAGTGCTGATTATGATACTGTTTCAAGTGTTAACAGAGGGCATTCTTTTACGCCCGCTCAATATCACCAATTTGATTTTGCAGAACAGCTATATTCTCGTCCTTGCAATCGGTATGGTCCTGGTAATTATCACAGGTCATATCGATTTGTCCGTCGGCTCTGTAGCTGCATTTGTCGGCGCCATTTCCGGAATTTTAATTATTAACCATGATATGCCCGTCTTTTTGGCTGTTATTCTTTCCTTATTAGTTGGCGCTGTAATCGGGGCATGGCAAGGATTTTGGGTCGCATACGTCAAGATTCCCGCCTTTATCGTCACACTTGCCGGGATGCTTTTGTTCAGAGGCTTGACGATGCTTGTCTTAAAAGGCAAATCTGTTGCGCCATATCCACAGTCCTTTCAGGATATCAGCTCAGGCTTTCTCCCTGATATCTTTGGCGGCAGCACCTTGCATATGCTGACGATTGTGGCAGGCATTGTTTTCTCCATCATTTACTTGCTTATTGAAGCCCGCAATCGTAAAACCCAGCTTCGCTATGATTTTGAAGTATCTTCAAAAGGACTCTTCATTACGAAGATAGCAGCCATTATCGTGCTGATTAATGTGTTCACATATGTTTTAGCAACATATGAAGGCATTCCAACCATTCTGCTTATCCTTATTGGGTTAATTATTATCTACAGCTTTGTCATGAAGAAAACTGTAATGGGCAGACATGTTTATGCGATCGGCGGCAATGAAAAGGCCGCAAGTCTTTCTGGCATCAAAACAAAAAAAGCAACCTTCTGGGTGTTTGTGAACATGGGTGTGCTTGCAGCTTTATCTGGTTTGATTTTCGCCGCAAGACTTAATGCCGCAACACCAAAAGCAGGAAATCTGTTCGAGCTTGATGCGATTGCAGCCTGCTTTATCGGCGGCGCATCTGCTTATGGCGGCATCGGAACAGTCGGCGGGGCGATTGTCGGTGGACTTGTTATGGGTGTCATGAACAACGGTATGTCCATCATCGGTCTTGGCATCGACTGGCAGCAGGCTATAAAAGGACTTGTGCTGCTGATTGCGGTTGCGTTTGATATTTATAATAAGAATAAATTAGCTTCATAACAGGTGAAAAACCAAGCTCTGGTGAGCTTGGTTTTTTAGTTTTTTAGACTTCCAATCAATCAATCTTCACTGTAAGCAAAAAAGAGGGAAGACTAACATCCCCCTCACTCTGGCAGCACTTCCTCATAAAGTATCCGCGCCGTAATATCCTGCTCATAATTACCAAAGCTTCTCCCGTAAAGGGTCAAACCGCCGATTGTGCCTTCATCTGTTACTGCAAACTTCAGCTTAATGTCAGGGTGATCCTGCAGACCAACATCCTCAATCGTTACATCCGATATCCGGCAGCCGTCAATGAATGTGCCGTCCTTATTGATGCGCAGCAGCTTCAGCAAGCCGTACTGGTTCAAGTGGGGCGGCCACCAGCTTGGATTGCAGGCTCCTTTTGTGCCGCCGAAGTCTCCTGGTGAATTCCAAAAGCCAAGCTCAACATTGTTCAAGTAGAAGAATATGTCAGAGGGCCAGTCATTATTGTAGAAGGGTGCCTCTGAGCTGATTTCGAAAATAAATTGAAGTTCTTTAAAGCGTTGATTTTTCTTTAAGTAATTAGGAATTCTGTATTCAAGGAAGCCTTTTTTCAGCCAGACGATGTCTGCGTGAATATGGTCAGGATCGGCAAAGTAGCGAGGGTTGTCAAACTCACCGATAATGCTGTCCTTTGTTGCAAGACCACATGTCGGGTCTGCGGCATAATCGAAATAATGGCCGACCTTAATCTCATACTCATAAAAATTCTCCACACCCTTATCCTGAAGCTCAATCGTCAGGACATCCTCATTTAAATAGCAGATTTTTTGAATGCCATGCTTTCCGCCTGCTGTTGAAATATCAATAAGACCGCTTTCCTCCAGCTTTTTAATATGCATAGTAACAGCGCCGTTAGAGAGCTGCAGCTTTTGGGCGATATCATTTAAGTTTAGGCTGTTATTTCGTTGCAGCAGTGTCAATATTTCAAGGCGGATTTCTGAGCTAAGTGCCTTATATATATTTAAGCCAGAGCGGAGATCTTTTATATGTATCATGTAAACTACCTTCTTTCTTAACGAGAGAGTTTATGTCAGTTGCTTGGTTCGTTTTTGTTCATATCGAGAAAACGCCTTTAAGCTGGTCCACATCATATAAAAGGCAGGCACACTTGCACCAAATAGAATAATGCTTCCTGGAAAGGTAATCAGCACATAAACAATGATTAATAGTCCGCCAACCATTTTAGCGCAGGCAAGGGGCATTGCCAGTGTAAACAGCAGGGCGTTTTTAATGATATGAAGCCCTTTTAGCTCATAGTGAACATACATCGTAAAAAAGGTAAGAACACTGCAGGCATAAAGTAAGGCGATAAAAAGAACAGGAAAGTAGAGATATTGTAAGAAGGTAATCGTTGTATGCTGAAGTGCCAGCAAATCTGCATACAGGACAGCCCCGCCAAAAATGAGGAGCAGGCCGAGGAGATTGCTTTTCACAAATTCCTTTTTATAGACAGATAGAAAGGTAGAAAAAATCGGAAAGCTTGTTTCACCAAGGAGCCATTTACGCATAACCGCAAACAGACTGACAGTTGCAGGGAAGAAACCGACAACAGCGAGTCCCACAACGGAAAATAGCATCCATAATAGATGAGCATATAAAAATCGCAAAATCCAATTAGAGATAGAATAAATAGAATCGACGAGTACAGCCTTCATAGGTGGTCCTCCTTTTGTTTTCTTTTAGCAAAACCTAAAATAATAGATGCTTTCTTTTTATGTGTATGTAAGGAACGTGTTAATAATATAAAAAATCGGAAAAATCCTCCTTTTCTCCTTTGCAATTAGAGAGAAACCGTCTTTTTTGCTTGACCTAAAGGGAAACTCACAAAATAAGTACAAAAAGATAATGACTTTTTACGCTTTAGAAAAACATTTCCCTAGACGATTTGCTCATTTATGAAAACGCATACATTTTTAAGAAGACAGGTTAATACTATTAACATGTGTAAAACATTTTATGTTTTTCTAAAATAAAGTGTTTTTTCAACAAGGCATAAGGAGGAAAAGGGATGAAAAAGGGTCTTTTAGGAATGCTGGCTATCATTCTAGTAAGCTCCATGTTTTTAGCAGGCTGTAATAAGGGCAGTTCGGATAAAGGTTATTCGAATGGCGGTAAAGGAACAAAGATTGAATTATGGACGTTCAATGAGCTCCATGAACAATATTATGAGCATATGGCAGAGAAGTGGAATGAGGAAAATCCTGATGACCAAATCAGCCTTAAAGCCACTACATATCCTTATGAGGATTTGCATAACAAGCTGCTTGTTGCGCTGCAGTCAGGCAAGGGAGCTCCTGATATTTCTGATGTGGAAATCTCCAAATTCGGCAACTTCTTAAAAGGAGAGCCGCAGATTCTTCCATTAGATGATGTGATTGATCCGGAAAAGGAAAATATTGTGCAATCACGGCTTGATATTTATGCGAAAGACGGCAAGACATATGGAATTGACTTTCACGTAGGTGCTGCAGTTATTTATTACAATAAAGAAATTATGGATAAAGCCGGTGTCAATCCAGATGACATTAAAACATGGGCTGACTACAAGGAAGCAGGCAAAACAGTTCTTGAGAAAACAGGCATTCCAATGACAACACTTGATATTGAAGACCAATGGTCATTCTGGCCGCAGGTTGCTCAGCTTGAAGGCAAGGATGACCTGTTGAAGGAAAATGGCGAGGTGAACCTGACAGATCCGCGCATTGTTGAGGTGCTGCAATATGAGCAAGACCTTGTTAAAGAAGGCATTGCAATTCCATCGCCAGGTAATGACCATCACTCAGAGGAATATTACGGCTTCATGAATAATGGCGGAGCAGCGTCTGTGTGGATGCCAATGTGGTATATGGGCAGATTCACTGACTATATGCCTGACTTGAAAGGGAAAATCGTGATTAAACCAATGCCTGCATGGTCTGAAGGTGCTCCTCGCTCAGCAGGAATGGGCGGAACAGGCACTGTTGTAACAAACCAATCTAAGGATCCAGAGGTTGCGAAGAAATTCCTTGCTTACGCTAAGCTTTCGAAGGAAGGCAACATTGAAATTTGGAAGCAGCTTGGCTTTGACCCAATCCGCTCTGATGTGTGGGATTTACCTGAAGTAAATGAAGAGAATAAATTCACGGAATATTTCGGTCCGAATATTTTCGGCACATTGCTTGAGGTGAAGGATGAAATCGAAGGTGTCAATATTGGCGAAAGAACGCCAGATGTCTCCAATGCTGTCAAGACGACGATTTTGTTCCAGACATTAGTGGAAATGAAGGATCCGAAGCAGGCGCTCGAGGAGGCAGCAAGTCAGATTAAATAAGGAATAACAGCAGGAGGCAATTTGCCTTTGCCTCCTGCCTATAAGGGGGGATTTTAATATGGAAGCAAGCCGCAGACAGGGTGTTAGGAAACAGAAGAAAAGAAGTCTCCTTTATTCGCAAAATGCAGCGCCTTACTTTTTTATTTTTCCATTCATCCTGTCTTTTCTAATCTTTTTTGCTTATCCAGTTGCTACGACGGTTATTATGAGCTTTCAGGAGGTACTGCCAGGACAAACGACCTTCATCGGTTTAGACAACTATAAGGAGTTATGGAATCCAACCTTTTTAACAGCGATCCGCAACAGCACTGTTTATACGCTTTTGACCTTAATTATCTTAATTCCAGTGCCGCTCGTGCTTGCTGTTTTCCTTAATTCAAAGCTGATGTTTGCCAAGAACTTCTTCCGCTCGGTAACCTTCATACCCGCACTGACATCTGTCGTTGTTGCCGGGATGATCTTCCGCTTAATCTTCGGCGGACAAGACGGGGCATTGCTGAACTCGATTTTAACGAACTTTGGCATGGAGCCAAAGGCATGGCTGAACCATGGCGGCACAAGCATGTTCGTGCTTGTTGTGCTGGCAACGTGGAAGTGGATGGGTATCAACATCCTGTATTTCCTCGCAGGACTGCAAAATATTCCGCGGGAGCTTTATGAGTCTGCCGAGGTAGACGGTGCCACGACTGCGAGGAAGTTCTACCATATAACATTGCCATTGTTAAAGCCAATCAGTATTTATGTATTTACAATCAGCATTTACGGCGGCTTCTCGATGTTTGCTGAGAGCTATATGCTTTATGGCAGCAACAGATCACCTAATAATATTGGACTGACGATTGTCGGCTATTTATATCAAAAAGGAATCGAGCAGAATAACCTAGGCTTCGGCTCTGCTGTTGGTATTGCCTTGCTTGTCATCACCCTGATTATTACCTTGATCCAGCTGAAGTTCTTCGGCATGTTCAAAAAGGAGGAACAAGGATGAAACCGAAAAAAGTGTGGAAGCTGTCGTCCATCCTGCTTATCCTGCTGTTTGTAGTAATCGGCATTTTCGCCTTATTCCCGCTCTTTGCGATCACACTCGGCTCCTTGAAGCCATCAACGGAAATTATGCGGTACGGGCTGAATCTAAAGCTGCAGGCAGACCTTTTATCATTAGATAACTATTCTTATTTGTTTAACGGAGAAACAGATTATTTCATTTGGTATAAAAACAGCATCATCATCACGATTGCTTCTACCTTATCCTGCCTGCTTTTGACAAGCATGGTTGGCTACGGCCTTGCTGTTTATGACTTTAAGCTAAAGAATGTTGTCTTTGGACTCGTTTTGATTGTCATGATGATTCCAGTCGAAATCATCATGCTGCCATTATATAAGCTGACAATGAGTCTTGGCTTAATGGACACATTAGTTGGCGCGTTTCTGCCGTTTGTCGTTGCGCCGATTCCCATTTTCTTTTTCCGTCAGTACGCAAGCGGTCTGCCTCGTGATTTACTCGATGCAGCAAGGGTTGATGGCTGTACAGAAATCGGCATTTTCTTCCGCGTGATGCTGCCGTTAATGACACCAGCCTTTTCTTCAATGGCCATTCTGCAAGCACTTGGAAGCTGGAATAACTTCCTGTGGCCGTTGATTGTTTTACGATCAAGTGAGAATTTAACATTGCCAATTGGACTATCGACATTGCTGACGCCTTACGGCAACAACTATGATGTGCTGATTGCTGGGTCTGTTATGGCAATATTCCCAGTGTTGCTTCTGTATATTTTCTTCCAGCGCTACTTTATTGAAGGCATGACTGCCGGCGGTGTGAAGGGGTAACCACTAAAAACCATTTATGAAGGGAAGAACCATTCATGACGAAAAAAGCGAAGATGATTTTAGAAAAGGATTTTAAAATTGCTGAAATAGATAACCGTATTTACGGATCATTCATTGAGCATCTCGGCAGAGCCGTGTATGGAGGCATATATGAGCCAGGTCATCCGGATGCAGATGAAAAGGGTTTTCGCAAGGACGTAACAGGCTTGATTAAAGAGCTGCAGGTTCCATTGATCCGCTATCCTGGCGGGAATTTCGTGTCAGGCTATAACTGGGAGGACGGAGTAGGCCCTGTTGAAAGCAGACCGCGCCGCCTTGAGCTTGCATGGCGGACGACCGAGCCGAATGTTGTTGGCACAAATGAGTTTATGGAGTGGGCGAAGCAGGCAGGGGCAGAGGTGAATATGGCAGTTAACCTCGGCACAAGAGGGATCGATGCAGCGCGGAATTTGGTTGAATACTGCAACCATGACAGCGGCTCTTATTATAGTGATTTGCGCATAAGCCATGGCTATCGTGAGCCACATAAAATCAAAACATGGTGTTTAGGAAATGAGATGGATGGTCCTTGGCAAATCGGTCATAAGACGGCGGCTGAATATGGCCGGATTGCTCAGGAAGCGGCAAAGGTGATGAAATGGGTTGACCCTGATATTGAGCTTGTTGCCTGTGGAAGCTCGAACAGAAGCATGCCAACATTTGCAGAATGGGAAGCAACTGTTTTGGATCATACATATGATCATGTTGAGTATATTTCCTTGCATCAATATTATGGCAATCATAGTAATGATATCAGCAACTATTTAGCTCTGTCTTTAGAGATGGATGACTTCATATCGTCAGTTGTATCAATTGCAGATTATATTAAAGCAAAAAAACGCAGCAAAAAGAAAATTCATCTGTCCTTTGATGAGTGGAATGTGTGGTATCACTCAAGAGAAGCAGATAAGCTGATTGAGCCGTGGACAGTTGCCCCACCACAGCTTGAGGATATTTATAATTTCGAGGATGCGCTGCTTGTCGGCTGTATGCTGATCACCATGCTGAAGCATGCTGACAGGGTGAAGATTGCTTGTCTTGCACAGCTTGTGAATGTGATTGCGCCAATTATGACAGAGGAGAACGGTCCTGCCTGGAAGCAGACGATTTTCTATCCATATATGCATGCCTCCGTTTATGGCAGAGGTGTTGCCTTAAATCCGATCATTTCCAGTCCGAAATATGACAGCAAGGATTTCACAGATGTGCCGACATTAGAATCAACTGCAGTATATAATGAAGAAAACGAGGAGTTGACGATTTTTGCAGTCAACAGAGACCTTCAAGATGGCTTACTGTTGGAGTGTGATATTCGCAACTTTGAAGGCTATAAAGTGGTAGAGCATATTGTCCTCGAAAATGACGATATTAAGCAAACAAACTCTGCTAAAACAGAAGCCGTTAAGCCACATACAAACGGTGACGCAAGCTTAAGGGACGGCGCACTTTACGCAATGCTGCCAAAGCTTTCCTGGAATGTTATCCGCCTGGCGAAATAAATTGGGAACAGCCATGCTCGTCCGAGCATGGCTGTTTATGTAGACAAAGACTTATAGATACAATTATGCAGCATCGGCCCCACCTACGCCAAATGCCATTGATAGCCACGCATGCTATCCACGCTACTTCCATCATAGTGGACAAATATGAACAAAATACGTACTTAATGTAAAAACTATATGAATATTATCAGCCATTTCTCTTTGTGCGATAAGTGATATATTCGGCCTGGGCAAGCAGCGCAAGAAAAAAGATCGGGAAGGAGACAGCAACAAGTTTTCTGTGCCAGTCGAGATTGCGCTTAAGGAGAACACTCGAAAAAAGCATTTGTACAAAACTAAACAAAAATTGCACCGGTCATTCAACTCCTTTTCTCTTAGTTTGCTAAAAGGGGAAGAATGTATACAAAAAAAGCCCCTTTTATTAAAAAAGGGACTGTTGCTTTGGTTATTTTAAAGATTGCAGTGCTTGTTTACATGATTGGAAAAAACGGATATTTAACTCATTGCCATTTGTATAATTAATTGTGTCTTGTGCCATTTTTACCTGGACACCGCTGATGATGAGCTCTGTACCCATTAATGCAAGAATATCGTTAATCATTTTAAGACCATTATGTACGACCTCATCATATTTTAATAAGCCTTGCAAATCAATGATGAAATAATCTTCCTTCGAATTTCCTACATAAATTGCGATATCTTTAACAAGCTGATCAAACCGGTCCATTGATAAATCACCGATAAGTGGTAAAATGGATGTTTTTTCATTAATGGAAATGATAGGTGTAGAAAGATTGGCTATCTGCTCTAAATACTCGCTGATAAGCTGCTCTGATTCCTTTCTTTCTGTTATGTCCTTTTGTATTCCGACAAAAAACAGCTTATTGCCTTCTCCGATACGAATGGGTGAAAGCTCAAGTTCATTCCAGAACAATTGACCATCCCTGCGATAATTTCGCAGTTGAACTACAATATGCTTTTCCTCCTTGATAGCATTCCGCAGTGCTGTAACCGCACCTTGATTTCTGTCAGCGCCTTGAAGAAAGCGGCAGTTCTTGCCAAGAATATCTATTGCTTCATATCCAGTCAATCGCTCGAAACCTTTGTTTACATAAATGATCGGGTTATCAGCGATACTCGGGTCTGTGATAACAATGCCTGTTCCGACCCTTTCCACTGCTTCCCTTATAAAGCTGTCCCTGAACATGTCAGAATAATGTTGTTGGATATCCGTTACCTCCTTCTGTTTTTCTTCTGTAATCTAAATCCATTATAACAAAAGGAAAAAGACATTGACCATAGTCGACACTTAAACTCAAAAAGTAGCGCCCAATGCAACTAATTTGTTACATTTTCTACCATTATTAATAAATATGATAAAATTGTGTAGAAAAACTCTTTCCAATTCTAAGGAAAAATGTTACCATAAATGTACGTTATTAAGAACATTTCATTAAGCGAAAATTCAAGCTTACATATTATGATATCTTTAGATAGAGAAAAAGACAGGAGAGGTTAAAATGAAACACGTAAGAAAAGCAATTATTCCAGCAGCTGGTTTAGGGACAAGATTTCTGCCAGCAACAAAGGCAATGCCAAAGGAAATGCTGCCGATTGTTGATAAGCCGACAATCCAGTATATCGTAGAGGAAGCAATTGCTTCAGGTATTGAGGACATCATCATTGTAACAGGAAAAGGAAAAAGAGCGATTGAGGATCACTTTGACTATGCTCATGAGCTGGAGCAAAACCTGTTAGAGAAGAAGAAATTTGACCTGCTAGAAAAGGTCCAATACTCTTCAAACCTTGCTGATATCCATTATATCCGCCAAAAGGAGCCAAAAGGACTTGGCCATGCTGTTTGGTGTGCGAAAAGCTTTATCGGTAATGAGCCATTTGCTGTATTATTGGGCGATGATATCGTGCAAAGTGATACACCTTGCTTGAAGCAGCTTATTGACCAATATGATGAAACACTTTCACCTGTAATTGGAGTACAAACTGTGCCGGAGAGTGAAACAGACCGTTACGGAATCGTTGATCCAATTCAACAGGAAGGCAGACGCTATCAAGTTAAGAACTTCATTGAAAAGCCAAAGCGTGGAACAGCACCATCTAACCTGGCAATCATGGGTCGTTACGTGCTTACTCCAGAAATCTTCATGTTCCTTGAAAAGCAGCAAACAGGAGCAGGCGGTGAAATTCAGCTGACAGATGCAATCCAAGAGCTGAACCAAATTCAACGAGTATTTGCATACGACTTTGCTGGCAGCCGCTACGATGTTGGTGAAAAGCTTGGCTTCGTGAAAACAACATTAGAATTCGCCCTGCAACAGGACGAAATGAAACAAGAACTTATTGATTACATGAAGCAGCTTATGAAAAAGCATGAGAATGCTGAAGTGAAAATCATCTAATCATAAAGATAGAACAGGGCAGGCAGCTGTCCTGTTCTTTTTTGTTCTCCATTGTTCACTCTCCACTTTTGTTAAGAAGGAAGCAAGGTGATAAAGCAGTAAAACGAAAAAGCCAGACGACAGATTACTCTGTGTCTGGCTTCTGCTATTATTTAGCTTTCGCAACCTTCTTTTCTGTCACTTTGCTAATATTGCCAGCCTTGTCTGTTGCTGTTACTGCAAGGACTGTTTTTTCCTTTTGTTTTTTGATCGTGATAGAGTAGCTGCCCTTTTTGTCTGCTTTTCCTGTTGCAAGTACTTTATTGTTGACCTTGATTGTCACTGTTGCATTTGCTTCTGTGCTGCCTGTGACCTTTGTCGTTGCTGTTGTTACATTGTTCACTTTAGGTGCGCTTGGAGCGGTTTTATCTGCAACTGTAACTGTTTTTGCTTTGCTGATATTGCCCGCTTTATCCTTCGCTGTAATGCTCAGCTTTTTGCCAGCCTTTTGCTTATTAATCTTGATCGAATAAGCGCCTTTGCTGTCTGCTTTCCCACTTGCAATTTTCTTTTTGCCATCTTTAATTTCAATGGAAGCATTAGCCTCGGCTTTTCCAGTCACTTTTGTGCTGTTGTCACCAATTGTGCCGCTCACAGTTGGTGCACTTGGAGCGGTTTTGTCTGCGACAGTGACTGCTTTCGCTTTGCTTGTGTTACCTGCTTTATCTGTTGCAGTAATGCTTAGCTTTGTGCCAGCCTTTTGTTTTTTAATCGTGATCGAGTAAGCGCCTTTGCTGTTGGCTTTGCCGCTAGCAACAGCCTTTTTGCCGTCTTTAATGTCAATAGAAGCATTAGCTTCTGCTTTTCCTTCTACTTTTGTGCTCTTGTCACTAATTGTACCTGTAACAGTCGGTGCTGCTGGTGGTGTGCTGTCGCCAACTGTAACAGATGTAGCCTTGCCTGTCAGCTTCGCGCCGTCCGTTGCTGTAACGCTTAGCTTTGTGCCCTGCTTTTGCTTGGCGATTTTGACAGAGAACTTGCCAGCATTATCGGCTTTCGCTGTGCCGATTGTCTTCTTGTTCGCTTTAACCGTAATTGTCGCATATTCCTCTGCTGTACCCGTTACCTTCGTGTCATTATCGCCAACTTTATTGACCTTCGGTGCATTAGGCGGTGTTGTATCCTCCAGCACACTTGTGCGAATCGTTGCTTTCGCTTTAACACCATTTACTGTTTTCTCAAATGCTACTTCAAGCAGACCTTCTGCCTTTTGTAATGGAATCTCGATTTTGTAATTACCTTTTTTGTCTGCTGTTGCTTTTTTCACTTCTTTGCCAATTTTCACACTGACAGCCGTGCCGCTTTCAGCCGTTCCTTTAATTGCATAGCTGCTGTTATAGATATCCCCAACAGTTGCTTTCAGCAATAATGCGCTGTAGGCGCCATAGGCATCAAGACGACCCCAGCCAGAAACATAATCATAGCCTGGAGGAAGAGAGTCTCCCTCTTCATAAATAACCTCGCCGTCCTCCGTAATTTCAACGAAAGTTTCTTCAAACTTGTACGGGTTGTCCTGCTCCTCAAATGCAACGTTTTTCGCTGTTTCCGTCAGGATTTTTTCTACCTCTGCTGGCTTTAAGTTATTGTTCAAGGATAGAAGCAGTCCTGCTACAGCTGCGACATGCGGTGTTGCCATCGACGTGCCGCTGAAGTATGTGACATTGCCGTTTGGCACAAGGCTTGGGATATTTGTGCCTGGTGCGACTAAGTCTGTTCCAATACCATAGTTAGAATAATCGGATACAAGGTCCATATCATTTGTAGCTCCAACAGAAGTTGCATATTTGCTTGATGCTGGATAGCCTAATTCCTCATAGCCGTCATTTCCTGTCGCCGCAACGATTGTGACATTATGCTTGTACGCATATTGCAGCATATATTCCAATGTTCTGCTGTATGTGCCGCCAAGACTTAAGTTGATAACCTTTGCGCCTTTATCAACAGCATATTTAATTCCTTTCGCAATTTGTTCTGTGTCCCCGTAGCCGCTTGCGTCAAGAACCTTGACAGGCAGGATTTTCGCATTAGAATGAATGCCGGAAATAGAGTAGCCGTTATCCATGCCTGCTGCGATAATACCGCTCACATGTGTTCCATGCCCATTATCATCCAGAGCGTTATTATTGTTGCCAATATAGTTATAGCCTTCTGTTGCCAAAACATTGTTAAGATCAGCAAGTGTGCTGTCAACACCAGTATCAACAACAGCGATAACTGTTTCACTTGGTTTTGCTGCATGAAGCAGGGAGTGAAGTGGACCGAATTGGATATCCGCACCGCTCGTCCCTTGTGTTTGGCCAGTGTTGGAAAGCGACCATTGGTATGGATTAGAAACATCGCTTGTCGTTCCTAATGCTTTATATGTTTGTATTTGTTCTACATATTCAACCGCTGATGATTTTTTCACAGAGTTGACGATGCTGTTTTTTGCTTGTGCAGAGTAGCCATTTGCTTTGACCTCACTGCCGAGATCGATTACATATAAATCGTCTGCGATTTTATCAGAGGTGTTTAAGTTTTCGATTGTTTCACTTTGGGCAGATTGTGCGCTTCTTTTAAAGGTAGACAGGCTTTTGCCTGCTTTCAGCTTAACGATATACTTGTTGGAAGTGTTCTTGTTGGAAATAGCGGTTGTGGAAGCTCCCAATTTAGAAAACACACTTGATAGTGTTTTATCCTCTAAATTGCTGATATTGATTTTTGATTCTGTCTTTTTAATTTGCTCCTTCAATGCCTCTGGCGCTGCATCATACGTATATTTGTAGAGACTGTTAATTGCCTTCACATCTGCACTTGTGAAAGTATACGTCGAGCTTGTGCCGTTTTTAAGTAATTCCGTATAAATTGGTTTCAGCTGGCGCAAATTTTTTAAAACGTCACTGCGAAGCTGGTCATCAAAGATAATTTTCGCACTTAAGAAAGGTGCGACCTTGTAATATAAGGATGATAGCTTTTTACCCTCATCTGTTTGAGATAAAATCGAATCTCTGATTTCACGCAAGTCCTTTAAGATAGCTAGACCATCCTTTTGCTCGCTTGTGCTTAGCTCAACAGGACATTCCTCTGCTGATTCTATATCTGTTGATGGCGCAAGAGTTGTTCCATTTGCCTTTAATGTAAAGGAAGTGTCCACTTCAACAGGCTCTGTATCTTCTATCTCTTCGCCCTCTGGCAGCTCCTCTTGCCCTAGCTCTTCCTCTTCATAATAAGGATAATACTCAACCTTCACATAATAAGAGCCGACCCATGCTAATGGAAAGTGAATAACAGCTGGCGATTCTGTATAGCTGTAGCTTCGATATTGATCAAATGTGTCATCTGCATTCGCCTTATCAAGGCTTGAGTAAACAGAAACATTCATTTCCTCTGTTGAATCTAACGTAAATTCATAATGTGTAAAGTTCTTCGTGTCTTCAGCAGAAGGAGTAAACTTAAACCATTTAACATTCTCTCCATCTGCAAAGCTTTCCTCCAGTGTCGTGCCACCTGCAAGCGTTTCTCCCGCGTCAGCTGTTTCTGCCGCAGCTGCCGGAAGCGCTGTCCAAGTGCTGACAACTAAAACAAATGCTAGTAAAAAAGTAAAGATAGAACCAAGCTTGCGTTTGCTGTTTTCCATTTCGTTCCCCCTAGAAATTTAATAGATTACTAATCTATTAAAGCATTTTTTTTGGAAAAAAGTTATTAATATCTAGTAAAAATGGAAAAATTATTCATTTGTCCCTAGTTGTGATAAAAGTTTGTAGGTATTTAGTCTTTGGAGGGGAAAAGATCAGAGAAATAGACCTGAGTATCGAAGCAAAGCAGGCTAATAGACAGAGTATGGTCAACCAGACATGGTAAAATAACATCATTGATAAAAAAGGGTGGCTGCGGTCAATCCGCATACTTTTGCTGGATAAGGTAAACAACTTCATGCCTCCATTTTTCAACGCAAAGGTAATGCCGCAAGCGGGAATTTTTTTCTCACAAGCCTGCCTAAAATCGAGAATTTCTTCTATATATAGGTAAGAGGGGAGTGATAAATATGGCAAGAGGGTTTGATTGTGCGACAAAGCTTAATATAACAACAGCAAGCGCTTTAAAGAAAGCAGGATTTGCTTATACAGCCCGCTATCTTGGGAACAGCTGGAAGACCTTTGATGCTGCTGAGGCAAAGGCGATAAGGAAGGCTGGCTTAAAGCTTGTCAGTATTTTTCAGAAAAGCGCCGACAGGTCAGCGTATTTTACAGAGGAGCAAGGCAGACAGGACGGAAGGGATGCAGTGAAAGCCGCACAAAATGTCGGCCAGCCAGCAGGAACGGCGATTTATTTCGCAGTCGACTTTGATGCAGGCAAAAGGGCAATCCCAAATATTCTTGCGTATTTCAACGGTGTGCGTAAAACCTTTCATACGTATAAGCTAGGAATCTACGGCTCATATACGGTAATGCTTGCAGTCAAGGGACTGGCCGATTATTATTGGCAGACATATGCATGGTCATATGGGAAGGTAGCTGATTTCATCCATATGCACCAGTATGAAAACAATATCAAAGTCGCAGGAGTGCTCATTGACAGGAATGATATCCGCAAAAGTCCAGGCGATTGGGGCTGGACAATACAGGAATCTGAAGTGGCAACCTTTGAGGTGAAAGCCGAGACAGGAGCCTATATGACAGCCGCAGATGCAAAGCAAGGCAAAAATAAAAAAGGCATTGTAAAGAAGGGAAGCTACTTCCTCTTTAATCAATCAGCAGGAATGGTAAATGTGACAAAACAAAAGGGTGTACCAGGCTCGTGGATTAATCCTGAGGCAAGTGAGGGAGCAAAATACCATATCGTCATAAAAGGCGACAGCCTCACTAAAATTGCGCAAAAATACGGCACAAGCCTCAAAACCCTCCAAAAGCTCAATCCACAAATCAAAAATATTCATCTAATCTATCCAAACCAAAAGATCCAGATTAAATAGATATACTGCCCCTTAAAAACGAGGGGTATTTTTTTATGAAAGTTTTTCCAAATAAGGCTAACAGCAATACATTTACAGCTAATATTTAGTATGATAGAAGTAAGAAAACCAAAAGGGAGGCGAGTGGGGATGGAGAAGAACAAGGAAGAGCTTGAAGGGAAGCTGGAGGACGCGGGAAAGCATTTTTCCGAGGAAAGGTTCTGGGGTAAGCTTGCGAAGTTTGCGAAAAAGGCAGGTGCCTCTGTCGTGTATGCCGTCCTGCTTTTGTATTTCACGTTAAAGAAGCCAGATGTACCAGTAAAGGCAAAAACAACCATTATCGGCGCATTAGGCTATTTCATTCTTCCCGTTGATTTAATTCCAGATATGGCAGTCGGTATCGGCTTCACAGATGATCTCGGAGCATTAGGAATTGCATTGATCCAAGTAGCCATGTATATAGATGAAGATACGAAACAAAAGGCAAAACAGAAATTAGCAGATTGGTTTGGAGATAATGTCAGCACAAAAGAAATTGATGCGAAAATCGGCGGCTAACTATTTATAGGCGAAATGGAAGCTAAGAAAATCCTCTAATAGTAAATTATGGGTATTTAGACTGGTGTAAAATATATCTTTTGGCATATGAAAACCGCTTTTTTCTTTTTTACAATAAAAGGATATTAGGTAATCTATCGGATAATGATGGATTAATTGTTCGAAATCCTTGTGAAAAAGAAAGGAGATACTGTGAAAATATTAGATGCTTCAAGTTTACAAGACGCAATGGAACAGAGGGCGAAGCATTATGATAAGCTTCGCGACCAATTTACATCATTAAAGAGAGCCTTTCAGGAAATGATTGATTTAGACGACTTTGAAGGCAAAGGAGCAGAAGCAATCAAAGGCTTCTATCAAGGCCAAATCGAAGTCGTCGAGGCCTGGCAGCGTTTATTTGACAGACAAATTGCCTTTTTTGAAGGCGTCAGGGGCAAGCTGGAGGACAAGGATTTAGGAAGCAACTCAAGAGTTGAAACTGCCTTTCTTGAAGAGGATCTCGTACAAAAAGAACGACAGGCAGACGAGATGATAACAGAGCAAAGACGAGCTCTAGAAAATATCTTTCGTGATATTGACGATCTAGTCCCATTACATCCCTTCTCTCGCAGTCAATTCGACGACTTAATGATGGATGCCAGCAAAAAGCGCACAAAAACAATTGAAGCTGTAGAAGAGGTTGATCAGGAGCTGAAGGACGAGTATATGTCTTCAGAAGGAGAGGAGGCTTATGCCATTCAGCTGTTTAGCGCCTTACTTGGCGCAACAAAGCAAGGCAGCAGCATTTCACCAATCCAGTTTGACGCAGAAGCCTATCATCAAAGCGATATCTACAAGCTGAAGGGAGAGGCAGAAGAAGCCACCATCAGCTACCTTACATACAAGCAACAAGAACAAGAAGCAAGAGAAATCGCCGAACGCCCTGTTGTCGAAAAGGTGTGGGATGGAGTAAAAACCTTTGTCGGTGAATTCACAGGCTACTATGACTACAAACGAGCAGTCGAAGGAGTCGACCCTGTCACAGGTGAAAAGATGTCAACCGCACAGCGCATCGCAGCAGGAGGCATGGCATTAGCCGGCTTCATCCCAATCGTCGGCTGGGCAGGCAGAGCCGTCAAAGGAGGCAAAGGCATCTATTCAGCCGCAAAAGGAATCAACGCAGCCGAAAATGCAATGAGCACCTACAAAAGCGTGCAAGCCTTCAGCACCCTAGAAAAAACCGAAATGGGCATCTACGGACTCCTATCCGCCAACGGCCTATCCGAATACACAACAGGCAAAGACATGTTCGGCAACGAACTCACAGCCGAACAACGCCAAGCAAGCCTAACCCAAAGCATCTTCGCCGGCCTTCCATTTGTCCCAGGCATGGCAAAAGAAGCAGGCAAACTCAGCCAACAAGCCCTGAACTCAACCGTACAGATCGGCAAGCAAGGAGCGGATGTTTCAAGAGCATTTATGGATGATCTTGGACGGAGCCTTCATACTGGTCCTAATGTGGCCTTTGCGGGTAGGGTTGGTGATGTGGGGTCCTACTTGAGGGCTGAGAGTCGGGCTGATGGTGTTGGGAAGGTTAGTGGGGATAAGAGTGAGTATTTGAGTATGTTAGCGAAGAGTAGTAATGAAGGAAAGAATGTCGAAAAATTATATAAAAGAAGTAGCTTTAGAAAGGGTTCTCGGACAAAAGCAGAAAGTGAAGCACCTAAGAATATAAATGGTAATATGATTTGTCCTACTTGTGGAAAAGACATTCCAGATAGTATTACCATTAACACTAAAAATGGACCCGTAAAAAGAATTGGATATGACTTAGACCACTATCCAGATACTTGGGCAGAAAGAATTGTAAGTATGAAAGCAGGAGAAATTCAACCAAATAGAAAAGAAGTGTTAGATGAGTACAATAGTCGATTAAGAGTTCAATGTCATGAATGTAATATAAGCCATGCATTCGAAGGAATAGAAGGAACTTATAAAGGAGCAAAAAAAGATGACTAACTATGGAGAACTTTATTACGATCATTACAATAAATATTTAGGCAATTCAATTGATCGAGAAGTCTTTCGAAATAATGAAGAAATGCCTAGTATACAGGTTTTAAAATACGAAAATGTATTTGAGGAATGTTTAGTTTATAATACACTTGGATTAAGCAAATATGATGAAATAGTAGGTGACAATGTAGAAGTTTCTATAGTAGTTGATGGAGCCTTTAATAGTACAGGTTATATTCTTGCTAATGCACTATTTTACTGTATTGGGCAACAAATAGAGATTGGGAGAGGAGTAGCGATAAGCGGAATAGAAAATATCGATAAAAAGTTTGTTGAAAAATATAGTAAAAGCGCACTTTACTTTACTGACCCATTTGCTTTTCCTGAGGAATATAACACGGTTCGCACTGAGAACAATGACAGAGATGGTAGAATGCTGTTAGCATTTTTTATTTCTCAATCGGAATATGAATATTTCGTAGAGCATGGAACAGAGAAGTTTGAGGATATGTTGGAAGAAAAAGATGTTGACCCGTTTAATGTTGGAAGAGTTTCTGCTGTTTGAGGGAAGTAACTCTTTTAATCAAGTACAATTAGCAGAAATAAAAGAGCACTTAATTGCCTACAGGCATTAAGTGCTCTTTTAGCTATAGATGTATTTATTCATTAATTATATTTTATTTGAAGGATTTGAGTTTAGTTCAGAGGTAAGAAGATTGGAAAACCAAATTGATATATTAAGTAAAGAATATGTTATAGCAAATGGGACTAATTTTGACGAAGAGTTATGGTTTGCGTCATATAGTGATGAAGTTTTAGATAATCCTGAGGACGAGAATGGAAAACCTTTTACAGGCTTAGCTTATGAATTATATGATAATGGTAATTTAATATACTATACCTATTATGTTAGGGGTTTTATTGAAGGCGAGTTAGTGGAATTTTATAAGAATGGGAATTTAAAGTCAGTGAAAGTTTTAATTCATGGACAAAGTAATGGTACAGAAAGAGTCTGGTATGAAAGTGGAGATATAAAATTTGAAGGAGAATACAAATTTGGTGTAGCGCTTCAGTATACAGAATGGGATACAAAAGGTTGTATAATAAAGCAAAAACTTTCTCCAATAGAAACAGATTTTAAATTGATTCAATCTTTTACTAAAAATGATTAACACTCAATGTGGTAAAAGATAATCCAATGAATGAAAGTTGGTGTAAATATGAGCGGAAACCAAAACCTTATGAATAGTATATGGTTTGGCGAAAAATCTACCTTACCACTACCAGAAATAAAGGCAAATATTTTATATGCTGATACAGAAAGGGACGTTTTATTAAACTTAATAGAGTTATATAAACTTGGTGATTTCACGCAAAAACCTTTGTTGATTCAATTAATGAATCGAACTAAAGATGAAGCTGTTTTAAATTTATGTATTAGAGTTTTCTTAGCTGTTGCAACTCATGGAGATTTAAGAGATTCTAAAAGCGCCGCGGAGGGCTATCAGGTTGAATTCTTTGAAAATGGAGAAGTAAAGTATGAGTCTGAATGTATTGCCGGACGTGAGATGATTTTTAAAAAGTATAATGAGCAAGGAGATATTATCGAACAAAAAATAGAGCCAAGTGAATCAGATTTAATTTATGCTAAAAAATTCAGCAGAGAGTCAATAATATAATAATTATATAGGAGAATTCAAGGGTGATTTCTATAGATAAAGATACATTAGATTCTCTATTAGAGAAATTTAGGAATGAGCAACAGACCCTTTTACCCGAGGTAAAACTTAAAAATATCTTTCTGACAGAAAAATTACGCCTGGTTGCTGGGGTAGATACCGCATATTGGGATGCCAAGGATAAAACGTATGGTGCATGTTGCATTGTAGTCATTGATTTTATTACACATGAAGTTGTTGAAAAGGTGAATAGTTTTGGTGTAGTAACAATTCCCTATATACCAGGCTTTCTTGCATTTCGTGAGTTACCATTAATAATGGATGCTGTAAAAAAACTCACAAAGCAACCGGATATCTATATGTTTGATGGAAATGGTTATTTGCATCACAGGCATATCGGGATTGCTACACACGCTTCTTTTTACGTAGATAAACCAACAATTGGTGTAGCGAAAAGTTATCTTAAAATTAAAGATGTAGATTTTACAATGCCTGATAATCACGTAGGGGCATATACAGACATTCTCATTGATAATGAAATTTATGGTCGAACGTTAAGGACAACAAAAAGTGTAAAACCAATTTTTATATCTTGTGGTAACTGGATTGATCTAGAGACAAGTACTGACATCGTAATGAGATTGATTAATAAGGAAAGTCGGCTACCTATACCTGTTAGAATGGCAGATTTGGAAACGCATGTTGTAAGAAAAAAACTACAAGAAACTTTATAAGTAGAACCTTACCTCCTTTATTGGGTTAGCTACATGCCAATAAGAGCTGTTTGGATGATACTATCTAGGATGAATTAGCAGGTGGAATTTCGTGACATCGAGGAAAATTAAGATGTGAGATAGGAACGGGAAGTGAAGTTCTCAAATTCTCTAAATATTATATTCGTAAAATTCAACCAAACGTTTGGTTGAATTTTTTTATTATAGAACAAACAGAAATGGGCATATATGGCCTTATTTCAGCAAACGGACTATCGGAATATATTGTAAGTAATAACTTTGAAGAATTTCTAAATATGTTAACGGAATAGCTACTTTTTGGTAGTATCTAAACCTTGATAGAATGCCCGTAAGTTAGTCACACTTATTTAATTAACTTTAAGCACTTGATTGCCTTATAGGCAACAGGTGCTTTTATTTTTATAATCTTCAATAGACCTAGCGTTTGTTCAAGCAAGGTTAGTAATGTTTGTAAACTCTAGTTAATAAGCTCTTAACTCAACCGTACAAATCAGCATACAAGGAGAGGATGTTTCAAGAGCCTTTATGGATGATCTTGGACGGAGCCTTAATCCTGGTCCTAATGTGGCGTTTTCGGGTGGGGTTGGTGATGTGAGTACCTACTTGAAGGCTGAGAGTAGGGCTGATGGTGTTGGGAAGGTTAGTGGGGATGTTATTAAGTGTGCGGGAAATGGTATTACAAAAGACGAATATAAAAATTTGAGGAAAAAGTCACCAAGTAACGATGTAAGAAAAATGGTTAATCCATAAAGTAGACCCGGTATACGGGTATGAAGTTGATAAGTTTGAAGCAGACCATATTGTTTCAATGAAAGAAATAACTGAAATGGATGGATTTAGTAGGTTAACTAGAGAACAACAAATAGAAATTTTAAATCTAAAAGTTAATTTTATTGGTCTTGGAAAATCTTTGAATGCATCTAAGGGAGCTCATAGTTGGGCTGATTGGAAAGGACATTCTAAAATGGGAGAGGTTCCTGTTAATGTTAGAATGGAAATGCTAGAAAAAGAGAAACAAGCTAAAGAAGCTCTAAAAATAGCTATAGAAGAGAGGTTGCAGAAATGAAGAAATTTGAAAAGATTATTATGGGCAAAACCATTATAGTGACTGCCGAAAAAGAATTAGAGCCTCAAATAGAAATTTTGTTTGCTATATTAGAACAGGTAGACCCTAATAAATTAATTCATGGATTCTCTTTACAAGTTGGTTGGTCCGTCTATTATTTACAAGAGAGAGAAACCGGGAATTTTATATTAACTACTCCTGATTACTCTAGAAATCCATTTGAAGATATAACAGAAGATTTAACTTTAGCATTGTGGGTACAACTAGAACAAGGTCATTTTTTGAGAAAGATAATTGTCGATGGTTCATCAATAAATTTTAGTGATAAAATCATACTTTCTAAAGGTGTACTTGAACTTGAGAAAATATATTTACAAAGAAATGGAGATGTTGAAAAAGGAGATTCAGGTTGGTATATAGGTCCTATAGAGGATGATAATACTACAGAGTTGTATGCTCTATATGCATATCAACTACTAAAAGTTAAACCAGAGATCATACAAGTTCTTGCTTTACCAAATGACTATATGGTTGTTTTTGAAGGTAATGAAATAAAAGCAGTATTAAACGAAAATGATGTAGATGTTTTTAAAGACTCTTTATAGATTTTATTTATGTTTATGGAGATCTTAAGTTACACAACTAAACTATACAGGTAGCAAAACATTGAATAAAGCACATGATTGTCTACTAATGGCAACAAGTGCTTTTTGTTTTTTATGAGACAATTATATTTTGGATAACATGAAAGATTCTTAACTGAAATTCATAGCTCATGAAGGTAGTACCATCAAGGCATTCTGTTTTAGTACTGTGTTTATGAAAATAATGAGATAAATAGGCGAGATGACATTTCACATGTCAGCGGTAGTTATGACATGGATTGGCTAATAACTAACGAGAATGACAAAGCTCGTAGCGATAACCAATGGGTTAATGATGCAAAAGGAAACCTGGTAAATAGATCTATTGTTCCAAAAGGCTACGATAGTGTTGAAGACTTTTTGAAGGTTGTAGACGATACAACGATAAAAGAATTTGGTTACGACAGTATTGAGGAATTTAGGAATTTAAAGCGGTTGTAGGACATGTGGATGACTATTTAAATGCTTCGCCTAAGAATAATATAATTAATAAAGGTTTAGCGGGAGGAAAACATGTGAAAGGCGCAGATTATGATGTTTAAGGTTTTTAGATTTTTAGAGGAGACGACGTAAAGTTTTCAATGAATTAGAAAAGAACTTGTTCAAGGGCAACTGATGATGGAGCGTCTACACTTATCTGGACAGAAAAATTAAGGTCACGTACACTTGATCTAAAACAGATGAGGAGAACCCACTATGACAAAACGAGAACGCCGTACTTTCACGCCCGAGTTTAAAAAGCAAAT
>NZ_RZTZ01000006.1 GCF_004005475.1 Niallia taxi
CTGTGAAAATCTTTTTACTCATTATTTTCTCCGTCTCCATGTTTCTCTAGTTGTGTTACATAATTATACAAAAAAATACCCTATAGGTAGACTTTTTTTAAGTGTCTACTCTATAGGGTACATTTTAAAATTCTTCCGGGCTTTTATTTTTTCAAATTTATTTTGGAAAAGAGGATGAATAATATGATTAATCAAAAACCGACACTCACAAAAACCTTAAAGCTCCATCAAGTCGTCTTCATGGGCCTTGCGTGGATGACACCAATGATATTTTTTACTGTTTATGGAGTTGCATTTGAAGCGGCAGATGGCATGATGACTCCTGCTTATTTGATTGCTTTTCTAGCAATCTTTTTTACCGCCTTCAGTTACAGCCGCATGGTTAAGGCTTACCCTATTTCTGGCTCTGCTTATACGTATACAAAAAAATCCATTCATCCGAAGGTCGGTTTTTTAGTCGGTTGGGCCCTTTTATTAGATTATGTATTCTCCCCTATTATCGCTATTTTAACTTTTGGCATCTTTATGAATACAGAATTCCCCTCTATTCCGGTATTCGTTTGGATTATTATCATGAATATTGTGCTAGTTATTGTGAACATCGTCGGCATTAAATCTGCAGCCCGCATCAGCGGTATATCTGTCCTTGTGCAAATTGCCTTTATCGTGTTATTTTGTGCACTAATTGTTAAGGATGTTATTACTGGTGACACTGCTGCTAGCTCGCTCTTTTCCCTTTCACCGTTTTTAAGTGATCATAGTTCATTAAGCGCAGTATTTACTGGTGCTTCCCTAATTTGCTTCTGTTTTCTTGGCTTTGATGCAGTCACTACCATGTCTGAAGAAACAATAAAAGCAGAAAAAACCGTATCGAAAGCAATTTTTCTAATCGTTCTTATTGCGGCTGTCATGTATATTGCTATTTCTTATTTAACACAAGTTGCTTTTCCTAACTTTGCATTTTCGAATCCAGATAATGCTGCATACGCACTTGTTCAGCTTGTTGGTGGTAATCTATTAAGCTCTATCTTTATTATGGTGTTGATAATTGCCACCTTCACTCAAGGCGTTTCCTCCATGACAAGTGTAAGCAGATTTCTGTACGCTTTAGGCCGTGAATCGATTCTCCCTGTGAAGCTGTTTACAGCTATTCATCCAAAATACAAAACTCCTGTTGCTAACATCATCTTTGTTGGAGTAATTTCCTTCGCTGCTGTCTTTTTTGATCTTGATACAGCTGTAACCTTTGTCAGCTTCGGTGCTTTGACTGCCTTTACCTTTGTGAATATTTCTGTGATCGCCCACTACTATATGAAGCAAAAAGAACGGTCCTTGAAGGGAACCTTTGTCTATCTTGTTTTCCCGTTAATTGGCGCTGGTTTCATTTGCTGGCTGCTGACACTGCTTAATAAACAAACACTAATGTATGGATTGGCTTGGCTTATTATTGGCTTTATTTACATGGCCATAAGAAAAGCATGGATAACATCAAAAGATAAAAGCTCCACTACAAGGAAAAAATTGCTGCAACAAAAAACTATGTCAGATAATCTGACAGATTAGTAGTTTTTATTTTCAGAATAGTTATACTTTAGTTTATTAACAATCTAATAAAGGTTTTCACAATCACAATATCGTTGAAAACAAAAAGCTGTCTAGGGTTCCGTTTAAAGAGTTTTCTTTAAAGTCAGGTCCGAGAGAGAGCGTGCAGCACTTGCTGTATACACGGAAGGACAAAAGCCTGGGAGATGAAAATCTCTCTTTCGCTTTTGTCCTTTTATTTTTTTAAGGAGGGTCTATTTATGAATACAGTTATTAACATTCCTGGTGGCGGAAAGTGGTCTGGTGTAATCAGCCGTGGAAAAACGATTAAATTTACAGCAACTGAGGATGGTGCAAATCTTTCCCTGCTTTTGTATTCTGCTGCAGATACTGCTGAAAGGTATAATATGCCAGATACTTTAAAGGCACAGCATACTTCTCACTTAACGAAGGGAAATGTGCTGATGAGTGATAACGGCCGCGTCCTTGCAAGCATTATTGACGATTCATTGGGCTGGCATGACACTATATCAGGCTATATCTCACGCCGACTTGTCGACGAGCGCTATGGCAAAACAACTTATCAGGAATATAGAAATGACTGGCATCGCAGTGGTGAGGAGAACTTTGCTGTTGAATTGTTCCGCAACGGGATGACTGTTCGTGATCTTGTGCCTGTTGTCAACTTATTCTCTAAGGTCTATTGCACAGAGGATGGAAACATGCATTATGTCCTTGAGCATGCAAAAAAAGGCGACTTTATTGTCCTAAGAACAGAAATGGATGTCCTCGTAATTACATCCAATACACCGAATCCTTTAAATCCAAGCACTAAGTATCCTACTGTCCCGATAAAAATGGAGGTCACAGCTGCGGCTCCAGTTGGTGAGGATGATCACTGCCTAAATTATTGTCCTGAAAACAGGCGTGCCTTTGTAAACACATGGGATTATACAACACTTACGATAGGAGGAATGAAATAATGGCAGTACTTTATCGAGTTGAAAGCGAGCGTAAACAGGAAAATGCCTTTATAGCTGAAACAATTCCGGCAGGCGATGGCTGGACATACACATTAGAGCCAGGGCAGGTTCTGCGGATTGTCGATATAGAAGGAAATCAAGCTGCAGACACGCTCTTTTATGATGCGGAGAACCCTATTGACCATTACAGTGCAGTCAATACGATTACCAATCAAGGCAATGTATATTTAACGACTGGTTCTGTCCTTTTATCAGAGTCTGGCAAGGAGTTAGTGAAAATAGTCGCAGACACATGTGGTAACCACGATACACTCGGCGGCGCCTGTTCGGCTCAAAGCAATACTGTCCGCTATTCACATGACACACTGCCAATGCATAACTGCCGAGATACCTTTATGCTGCAGCTTTCAAACAATGACCCCCGCTTTACAAAACGGGACTTGGCTCCAAATGTTAACTTTTTTATGAATGTCCCCGTCACACCAGATGGCGGCTTAACGTTTGCTGATGGTGTGTCTGCTCCTGGCTATTATGTGGAAATGGAAGCAGCAGCTCGTGTGCTCGTGTTAATCAGCAATTGCCCACAATTAAATAATCCTTGTAATGCTTATAATCCAACCCCAATACAGGTGCTTGTTTGGGATAAATGATAAAGGAGTGACAATTATGTATACAAAAGTATTAATTGCCAACCGCGGAGCGATTGCTGTTCGCATTGAGCGTACTCTTCGAAAAATGGGAATTCTGTCTGTGGCTGTTTATACAAAAGCTGACCAAGACAGCCTTCATGTTGATTTGGCAGATGAAGCCATTTTGATTGGTGAAGGTGCTGCAAAGGATTCTTATTTAAATGCAGATCTTCTTCTACAAATAGCACAGGAAACAGGTGCTCAAGCAATTCATCCTGGCTATGGTTTTTTAAGTGAAAATGCTGATTTTGCACGGGCCTGCTTTGAGAAAAACATTGCCTTTATCGGGCCAACACCTGAGCAAATAGAGCTGTTTGGCTTAAAGCATTCCGCCAGGGAAATTGCCGAAAAAGCAAATGTTCCGATGCTTTCTGGTACGAAGCTTATAACAAAGCTTTCAACAGCTCTGTCAGAAGCAGCAAAAATCGGCTATCCTGTCATGCTGAAAAGCACAGCTGGCGGCGGCGGTATCGGCATGCGCGTTTGCGAGGATGAAACAGCATTAAGCACTGTTTTCGAGTCCGTTAGCAGGCTAGCGCAAACGAACTTTAACAACGGTGGCGTCTTTTTAGAAAAATATATTCAAAAGGCCCGTCATGTTGAAGTCCAAATATTTGGGAATGAATTCGGCGAGGTGGCAGCACTTGGTGAACGAGATTGCTCAATTCAACGCCGCAATCAAAAAGTCGTGGAGGAAAGTCCTGCCCCCTGCCTGTCTTCTGCAGTTCGTGAACAAATGCTGCTTGCTTCAAAACGCCTTGCAGCAGAGGTTGGTTATCGCAGTGCAGGAACAGTGGAATTTTTGTATGACCCAGACACAGAGCAATTTTACTTTCTTGAAGTAAACACAAGACTGCAAGTAGAGCATGGCGTAACAGAGGAAGTTCTTCGTATTGATTTAGTCGAGTGGATGGTCAGAGAATCAGCCGGTGAGTTACGTGGCCTTGAGCAATTATACAAAAAACCAGTTGGTCATAGTATCCAAGCAAGAATTTATGCAGAGGATTGCTTAAATGACTTCCGTCCAAGCGGTGGTCAGATAGATCAAGTAGTTTTCCCTGAAAATGCCCGGGTAGAATCGTGGGTACGTGATGGACTTACGGTTACATCCTTTTACGATCCGATGCTTGCAAAAATCATTGTGCATGGAGACACTCGGGAAGATGCGCTTCATAAGCTGGACATAGCCCTATCAGAGGCAAGATTTTATGGTATCACTACAAATCTATCCTATATTCGAGCACTTTTATCGGAGGATAATTGCCGAAACGGGCTTGTTTATACTCGTATGCTTGAAAACTTCTCTCCTGCTGAACAGGCAATAGAGGTGCTTGATGGTGGTATTCAAACTACTGTGCAGGATTGGCCAGGAAGAATTGGCCATTGGGACGTTGGTGTTCCTCCATGTGGACCAATGGACCCACTATCCTTCCGAATTGGAAACAAACTATTAGGCAATGCCGAAAACGCATCTGGTTTAGAGTTAACTTTACGCGGCGGCACATACCGCTTCCGCTTTGACACTTCCTTTTGTTTAACTGGTGCTGATATGCATGCAACTCTTGGGGATGTGGAAGTACCGATGTACACAATCATCCATGCAAAGAGAGGTCAAACGTTAACATTTGGTGAAGCTGATACAGGAATGCGGACGTATTTCCTTATTGCTGGCGGCTTGGATATGCCCCTTTATTTAGGCAGTGCCGCAACCTTTACTCTTGGTGGCTTTGGTGGACATGGCGGCAGAGCATTACGAACTGGTGACGTATTGTCTGTTAACGATGCTTCCCTGCCTGCTTATACTTACATCCATAATGACCGTAAACCAGTATTCACAAAAGAATGGACAATTGGTGTCATCCCTGGCCCGCATTGCACAACAGAGTTTTTGTTGCCAGAATATTTGGAGCAGCTGACAGAAACAAGCTGGGAGGTTCACTTTAATAGTTCACGGACAGGAGTTCGTTTAGTTGGTCCTGCTCCCCTTTGGTCACGCGTTGATGGTGGTGAAGCAGGTCTGCACCCATCCAATATACATGATAATGCCTACGCTGTCGGTACACTTGATTTAACTGGTGACATGCCGATATTACTCGGTCCTGATGGGCCAAGTCTCGGTGGATTTGTTTGCCCTGTCACAACTGCATCAGCTGAATTTTGGAAAATTGGCCAGCTTCATGCTGGTGACAAAATCCGCTTCAAGCTGATCACACTGGAAGCGGCAGAAGCGCTTCGCGACTCGCAGGAGCAATATCTTCTAAGCATTGGAGAAAAGGAAGTTGAGATTCTGCCAGCACTTACCGAGGATATAGTCCCGCTTCCTTGCGATTACCCTGTATTACTAGAACAGTCAACAGGCAGAATTCCGATGAAAATCAGAGCCGCTGGTGATAAGCATGTGTTAGTTGAATATGGTGAGATGGAGCTAGACCTGCTGCTGCGTTTTCAGGTTCATGCTTTAATGGAAGCCATTCAAAAAGAAACTGATTTGCCTATCGTTGAAATGACACCAGGCATACGTTCACTGCAGATTCATATTGATGCATCCAAAATGACAGTTAAAAAACTAAGCAACATAATTGCTTCTATCAATGACTCACTCCCACCATTAGAGGAGATTGAAGTGCCATCACGTATTGTCCGCCTTCCCCTATCATGGGATGATCCATCAACACAATTGGCTATCGACAGATACCAAAAGAATGTTAGACCTGACGCTCCTTGGTGTCCTAGTAATTTAGAATTCATACGACGTGTTAACGGATTAAATGATATGGATGAAGTGAAGCGAATTGTCTTTGATGCCAATTATCTTGTCCTTGGCCTTGGCGATGTGTATCTTGGCGCACCTGTCGCAACACCGGTAGACCCGCGCCACCGTCTTGTTACAACAAAATATAATCCTGCCCGAACTTGGACACCAGAAAATGCAGTTGGTATCGGCGGTGCTTATATGTGTGTTTATGGTATGGAAGGACCAGGAGGCTATCAATTTGTCGGCCGAACTGTTCAAGTATGGAACAGATTGCGGGAAACAGAAAGCTTTCAGGCTGGAAAGCCATGGCTGCTTCGCTTCTTTGATCAAATTTCATTTTATCCAGTCAGTGCGGATGAATTACTAGTAATGCGCGAAGACTTCCTGCGCGGAAGATTTGAAATTGATATAACCGAAACAACCTTTAAGCTTGGTGATTATTTAACTTTTCTATCCTCCATTGAGGAAAGTACAAATACATTCCGGAGCACACAGCAAGCCGCCTTCCATGAAGAGCGTGAAAGATGGCAGGAGCTTGGTTTGGCAGAATATATATCAGAGCAAGAAACAGCTGAGCCTGCAGAGGAAGTGCTTCCAGATGGAGCAGAAGCTGTGCGCAGCTCCATGCCAGGAAGTGTTTGGAAGGTACTAGTTTCATCTGGAGACCGCGTTCAAAAAGGCGATACATTAATCATTGAAGAAAGCATGAAAATGGAATTTCCACAAGTAGCTCCTTTTGATGGAACCATTGAATCTATTCATGTTGCCCCTGGTGATGAGGTATATGCAGGCCAATTAATTGTTTCTATTAAAAAAGCAGAAAGCGGTGATTTAAGTGCAGACAAATTCCCTAAAGACATTATCCATTCATGAAATTCAGGCAGGATATGAAAACGGCATGTTAACGCCTGAAGCACTTATAGAGCTTATTATCGAACGGGCTGAGGCTGATAAGGATTTCAATATTTGGATTACTCCCCCTTCCTGGAGCTTTATTCGTTCCTATATTGATAATCTCAATTTAATCGACAGAGATAAGTCACCTTTATGGGGTATTCCTTTTGCCATCAAGGATAATATTGATCTTGCAGGTGTTCCAACAACTGCTGGATGTCCTGATTTTGCCTATACACCTGAAAAAAGTGCCACTATTGTTCAGCGCTTAATTAATGCAGGTGCCATTCCGATCGGAAAAACAAATTTAGACCAGTTCGCCACTGGACTTGTCGGCACGAGAAGTCCTTTCGGAGAAACACAAAACGCATTAAGACCAGAGCTAATCAGTGGTGGTTCAAGCTCTGGTTCGGCAGTGTCTGTGGCGCGCGGTCAAGCAGCTTTTTCCCTTGGAACAGATACTGCCGGCTCTGGTCGTGTCCCAGCAGCCTTAAACGGACTTATCGGGTTCAAGCCAAGTCTTGGTGCATGGCCAGTTAAAGGGGTTGTCCCTGCATGTGCAAGCATAGATTGTGTCACTGTATTTTCTAATAATCTTCAAGACACTGTTTTAGTGGATGAAGCTGTTCGAGGCTTTGATAAAGAAGATCCTTGGTCAAAGACTGTAAAGAGAGAGCCTTCCTCTCTGCCTAAGCGCCTATTAATCCCAGCGGATTCTCCTGAATTTTATGGACCTTTTGCAAAGGAATATGAACAAGCCTGGCAAACAGCTTTAACAAAAGTTAACAGACTCGGAATCCTTATCGAAAAGATAGATGTAAGCTACTTGCTAGAAGCAGCTTCTGTTTTATATGATGGGCCATGGGTTGCAGAAAGATGGTCTGATTTAGGAGCGTTTATTGAGGAGCATCCAAACTCAAGCCTATCTGTAACGGAAGCCGTGTTACGTACTGGAGCTAAATCAGCATATACTGCCTCCTCTTTGTTTCAAGCAATGCATAAGCTACAAGCATCAAAACGGAAAGCGCATATCCAGCTCGAAGATGCAGTATTAATAATGCCAACTGCTGGAGGAACATGGACACGGGCTGAGGTTCGCAGCGATCCCCTTCAAACAAACAGTCAAATGGGGCTTTATACAAATCATTGTAATTTACTAGATTTATCTGCCATTAACATTCCTTCTGAACCTACAGAGGAAACATTGCCATTTGGAATTACTTTATTTTCAGGAGCTAATGATGAACATCTTATTACAGGGCTTGCAGAAAAATTTTTAAATGAGTCTCCTGTGCCGACGCAAACAAATACGATTACTATTGCAGTTTGTGGACTGCACATGCAAGGGTACCCCCTTGAAGTGCAAATGAAGGAGCATGATGCCAAATTTATTACAAAGGCAAAAACTTCTGCCAACTATCAGCTGATTGAATTAAATACTGTTCCAGCAAAGCCTGGTCTTATTCGTAATCCGATCATGGGAGCTGTAATTGATCTTGAATTATGGGAAATGCCTGTTCAACAACTAGGTGCTTTCTTATCACTCATTCCATCACCACTTGGAATTGGTACGATTGAACTTAAAAACGGTACGTTTGTTAAAGGATTTTTGTGTGAGCAATGGGCTGCAGATGAAGGAAAGGATATTACTCGTTTCGGTGGCTGGCATCAATATTCAGCTAGCAAGCCGTCAGCGCATTCCGTTTTATAACATAATCGAGAAGGGTTAAAAATAACCCTTCTTTTCTCATTATCTCTCTTTTTCTCCCGTTCTTTGAAAAAACCTCCCTTTTTCTCCACTTTATCTACCTTGAATCTTAAAAAGATATCAGTATAATGAAAAGTAATTATATAGCTCGAAAATGTTTTCTAGGGTTCCGCAGCAATTCTGCTGGTCTGGTCCGAGAGAAAACTCACAGCGTTTGCTGTGTCACGGAAGGACAAAAGCCTGGGAGAAACTGTTTATCAGTTTACTCCCAGGCTTTTGTTTTTTTTTCGGGCAAAAATAAATTTGGAGGTGCATCACATGAATTCCACTTGGATTCAAGTATTTATTGCAGCATTTTTTGAAGTATTTTGGGTTATTGGCTTAAAGCATTCTGATAGTTTTCTAACATGGACAGGAACGGCAATATGTATCGTTATCAGCTTTTATGTCATGATTATGGCGGGGAAAAAACTGCCAGTTGGAACGGTTTATGCTGTTTTTGTAGGATTGGGAACTGCAGGAACCATATTTACGGAAATTCTATTCTTTGGTGTTCCATTTAAGATCGAAAAAGTTCTTTTGATCTTGCTTTTGTTAGCAGGAGTAATCGGTTTGAAATTAGTAACAAAGGATAAAACGCAAAAAGGAGATGTATCTTAACATGGCTTGGATCGCTTTAATTGCAGCAGGACTTTGTGAAATGTTTGGTGTAACAATGATAAATAAATTGCATAAAGACCGAAACTGGCAGTCTGTCCTATTACTGATTCTTGGATTTGGATTAAGCTTTGTTTTCCTTGCATACGCAATGGAAACACTTCCAATGGGTACTGCCTATGCAATTTGGACAGGAATTGGTGCATCAGGCGGAGCAATACTTGGTATGATTCTTTACGGAGAGTCCAAAGACTGGCGAAGACTTATATTTATCGCAATGGTTTTAGGTGCAGCAGTTGGGTTAAAGCTGGTTTCATAGAGGAGTGTTATTAAAAAACTAGTGAAATAAATATCAACTCAAAAAACCGAACAAGTTCGTTTGTTCGGTTTTTTTCTGTATTAAAAATCAGCTTAAATATATAGAGTGTGAAGACCACTCCACTCCTGCTCTCTTGCGAATCCAAGTTTTCTCCACAGAATTTAATGCAGCTGGAAATCAAATAATATTTGTTTTTGCGAAGGATTTGTTCGTTATTTCACTTCGTCCTTATTAACTGATAACTTCCTTTTTGGCAAGGAGCTGCTTCATCAGTTTTTTTGCTAGCGTTGCGGAGCGAACACGCAAATGTAAATCTGGAGAAATTTCAACTGAGTATTGCCTGCTTTTGATTGCTGCTTTTAATTCAGTTATCGTTGAACAGTCTTGTTCTAGATCGTTTAAAACCGCACCGTACTGAAGAAATTGATGTGTATCACTTCCTGCTGTGACCGGAAGACCGAGTTTATCTGCTAGCCAATAAACATTTTCTTTATTTTCGTCAATCCCAATAGAGTAAAGATCCTTTCCATTTAAATCAAGTGCATCTAGTCTTCTTAATACACTTGGCTCATGCTGGGTAAGTGGTGTACTTGGTCTAAACGGATGTCCTCCAATTTTAATGGTTTCATAGGAATCAGCAATGTCGAGTAATGCAGCAAGTGTAATAAATTTATCTTCCTCTAAATGAGGCTGTAAGCTTTTAAACATATGTACTATTGCTTTTCGATTGCTAATCAACAGAATGTGACCAACACCCTCCACATCTACCTCCATGCCTGGAAATATCTTTAGTCCTTCTACCTCATAATAATCATCGTTATAAAGGTAATGCTGGTCTAAATAATCATAAACATCGAGAAATCTTTGTGTGTTGAAATGCTCTGTTAATGCAATGGCATCAAGGCCCGCTGCTTTTGCTTCTTTCACCATTGTTTGAAAATAATCTGGCATAAATTCCGATTTTTTTGATATTTTTACATGTGTGTGTAAATCAATTTTCATGTTAGAAGCTCCTTTTCATTTATAATTGGAAAGCCACCATATACAGGGAAATAATATAAACTATGCTAATTGTTAGAAATCCATAATCATTTCTGCCAATTTTAAGTGTTTGAAGCTTCAGCTTTTTTACAACTGGATTTTTGAATGCATTTTTGCTTCCCTTTGTTTCAAGTGCCTCTACCGTTGTCCGTGCACGTTTTGCTACACTAAGAAGCAGCGGATAAAAGGACAATACTGCAAGCCTAATGAAGTAATAGGTAATTCTCCAATAAAGAAACCCCTTCTTATCAGGCGCTCTTCCTCTTAATCGATAGGACATAAATACATGATTATACTCCTCAAGCAACAGTGGAAGCATTCTATAGCCATAAGAAATCGAAAATGAAACTTGTCCTGGCACCCCAATACTCAATAACCCAACACTTAGCTTTTCAGGACTCATGGAGCAAAAGACCGTGATACTTGCTAAAGAAATAACTGCCAGCTTCACTGTTAGCATAATTAATGGCAGTAATACAGTAATATTCCCACCAAAAAATAAGGTAGCAATAAACATATAGCCGCCTTGACCAAGTATGCCAAGAATAAGTATAAACAGAATCAACCTGCTTACTTTCGTCATAACGGTAGTGATAATTGTCGCAAGGAGCATCCCTAGTAATACAACTTGTTCATCAATAAACCATGGTGCAATTCCAAAAAAACCATACCAGATGAACAAGATACGCGGGTCTAATTTCGCAATGAAGGTTTGGTCATTCGCATATGCCGTATTCATCAGCTCGATTTTCATTTGCTCTACATTCAGCTTGTCGATCATGTTTTTTGCATAATCCATGCAGATTCCTCCTGAAAAAAATCTATAAATGAATCAATCGTATATTTAGCAGGTGTTATGTTGAGCTTATGTGATAACTCTACAATTTGCGGAGGAATAATCCCCGCCCTTCTCATCAGTAAGGAATTAGAAAATAACCCTTCCTTGTCACCATCATAAATAACTTGGCCATTGTTCATAACGACAACACGTGTAGCCCATTCACTGACAAGCTGCATATCATGTGTGGCGATCAACACTAACTCTGTTCTAACTGCCAGCTTATCAATGAATTGAGTGAGGTGCTTCCGGGTAGCAATATCCAAATTGGCAGTTGGTTCATCAAGGAGAATTATAGCTGGATTCATAGCAGCACCAATAGCAAGAGATGCTCTCCGCTGCTGGCCCCCACTCATTAGCCTGCTGTCTTTATGCTGAAGCTCGGAAAGCTGGAAAAGCTCTAGAATATGATCTACTATCTCTTCGTATCCTTGTTGTTTACGAGCCTTCAAGAAAAACTCTACATCCTTGCGCACAGAGTCCTCAATAAACATCTGTTCTGGATTTTGGTATATATATGTAACGATGTCAGCCAGTTTTTCTGGTGACTGTTTTGCTGTTGACTTCCCCTTAATAGAAACAGTTCCAGCATTAGGTTTTCGAAATCCTGTCAACAAACGAAGCAACGTCGATTTTCCAGCACCATTATTACCAACAAGCGCCACCTTTTCTCCTTTGGAAAAAGTAATATTTATATCCTGTAAAATTTGCTTATACGATCGTTCAACAGTTTGATACAAAAAATTGACATCCTTAAATTCTGCTATTGTCTCGCTGCTTTTCATAGACGGGAAATCAGTTATGGGATTTTCCTTCTTCACGAAATGCGCAAAACTGTTCCCTGCTTCCTCCAACGTAATCGGAACAGCTGCATGATTCACATTTAACCGATCGGCAGCCTGTGTTACTTGCGGAGGATATATATTTCGTGCTGTTAAATCTTCAACAGCAGTTAAAGCCTCCCGAACTGGTCTTTTCCAAACGACCCTTCCATTATCGACTAACAGAACGGTCGAGCAAAATTCGGCAATAAATTCTGTGTGATGCTCAATCACAATGATTGTTTTCTCGAATTGTTGATGCAGTTTCTTTAATACATCATACATAGATTTTGCATGGTATGGGTCTAGTTGTGCTATCGGCTCATCAAGCACGATTATCTTTGGATTTAATGCCAAACATCCTGCCAATGCAAGCAAGTGCTTCTGACCCCCGCTTAGCTGCCACACAAATTCATTCTCATAATCTTCTAATCCAACAATTCTAAGTGCTTCACGTGCTCTTTCCATATAATCAGCATAACCAAAGTGAAGTGGAGCAAATGCTGCATCTTCGATTACTCTTGCTTGAACTATCTGATTCTCAAAATCTTGATAAACATAGCCTACATGCTCGGAAAGATCTGCTACCGTATTTGAGGTTATATTCAGTCCATTAATACAAGCTTCTCCTTCAAAATCACCAGTATAATAATGGGGAATTAAACCATTCAGAAGCTTACATAGTGTTGACTTGCCGCTCCCATTCCCCCCAATAACAGCTAAGAATTCTCCCTTTTCAACAGTAATGCTGACATTCTTTAAGATTGCTTCCTCCTCATTAGGATAAGTAAAACTTACATTCTGAATATCTATTATTTTGTTCATGCTGCTTTTTTCCTTTCCTTTTTAGAGCGTTTAATAAGTACATATATAATAGTGGCAGAAACTACCGCTGCAACGCATAAGGAAATCAAGGTTAACGTTGATTCTGATATATTAGAAAATGTTGCTTCCCATTCGAAGATGTTCCATTCTGTTTCTGATAAATATTCGAACCCGAATGCAGCTACCGCCAATAAAATAACTGGAATCAAAAACCTTGGGTGTAGTATCCCGCGAATAGCATAAGCGTTATCAGGAGTACGAGGCTTCATTCCCAGCAATGGTTCTATTTTTCCGTAAAGTCTTGGCACAAGATAGAGTGTTGGCAAGAGTGCAAATAAGATACCGGAAAAAAGCACATCATTCAAGAATGAGAATCCTTCAACTACTACGACACTCTCAGCAAGCCCAGGAAGTGCTTCAAAATCATCAACCCCTACCCAAACCTTTCCAATATCGACCATCATACTTATGAGTTGATGAATAACTACGCCGGCCATTGCAGCAATACCAACTTGGCGCTTGTTCCTTGGATCCTTAACCATACTGCCAGCTAAGTACATCGCAAGGGAAAAGGAGATGAATTTCTCTAACTCTCCGAAGCCTCCGAATTGGCCAAGCATAATTTCACCAAAAATTACTTCGCCTAATGCAGCACCAATCCCAGCATAAAGGGGGTGAAACAAAATACAAAGTGTGAGTGGGATAAATGCAAAATACTCAATGGAGAATTCAACTGGACCAAGATAAATAGAAGGTACAAGTTCAGTAATCATGTTAGACAGGCCGTAAAGAGACATGGATAAAATAAATACCATCATTTTCTGTGACTGGGTAAGCGTGTAATTTGGTTTCATAGATTTGGTTCCCTCCTTCGTTCATTTCTATTACATTGTAAAAAACAAATATAAATAGCTAATATTGCAATTGTAAGAAAACCGTAAACTTTTTATCATTTTCTTTCATTTTGATATTTTTTTTGCAAGAAATGCTACGATAATAGAAAAAAGGAGAAAACCGGTGTTTAATTTAAATGAGCTGTCTTCAAGTCAATGGCGAATAGGTAACTGGATTGTCCATAATGAAGCAGAGGTCCTTATCTCTACAGAAAAGGATATTGCTGCTGCAACTGGTGTTAGCATTGCTTCTGTTTCACGGTTTTGGAAGGCAGTCGGCTTTGATAATTTGAAAGCCTTTAAGCAATTTTTAAAGGAAAAACGAGAAATTACACCAGCAAAGAAGCTGTTGAATACAATGACAGATTTAGAGTATTCCAGCTTGCAAAGTCATCATTTAAACCGAAGTATTCACCACCTGCAGGCCACATTAAACTTATTTCAAAAGGAAGCATTTGAAAAAGCCGTTGCCTCCATTTGTACATCAAATAAGCTATATATTTATGCACCAGGCCCTTCCCTTGGACTCGGTGAGCTTTTAAGCTATAGATTACGCCGATACGGTCTTGATGTGCGGATTGTAAGATGGTTTGGAAGTGAAATATTGGAGGAGCTTTTACACATAAATGAGTATTGCACTGTTATGCTTTTTAGCTTTGGAAGGCTACTTAAGGAAGCAGAGGTGCTTTTAATGCATGCTCATCAGAAAAACGGTAAAACAATTGTGATTAGTGACCAGCCTGGACTCGAAAGCCCTATTAAATATGATATCTTTCTGTATGCTGACAGAGGCGAAAAAAATGAATTTCATTCGATGATTGCCCCTCTTTTCCTAATGGAAAATCTTATTGTGGAAGTTGGAAAGGCAATTCCATCATTAGAAAATATGGAACAGCTTGATAAGCTTCGGAAAAGCTTTAAAGACTTTCTTCCTCGCTAAAAAAAACAACACCCTTTTACGCTGGGTGTTGTTACTTTATTACTTATGTGTACCAGCAAATGTAAGCATTCATCCAATCTCTGAATCCTTCATTTCATTTTCCACAAATCGAATTTTTATCATAATTTTATGAATAAATTTCGGAAAAAAGTAAGCTCCAAAAAATGCACAAATAAAGGCTTGGCTCCATGTTTTTAACCATTGTGGAAGAAAATGACTGTTATACCCAAAATTAATCGAAACAAGTATAAATGAAATAAATACACTCATGCTTAACGACATAAAGAAAGCAAAAACAAGCTGTTTATATTTTATATGAATCTTCATAACTACCCCTTAACTATACTTCTATAAGTTTGCGATTTCTATTTCTTCATATTGAGTAATCGTCTTTTTCATACTTGGTTTTTCACTGATCCCTTGCTTCCTTTGTTTATTCATCTCTTTATGCTCATTTACATGCTCTTCTCTTGACAGCCATGCAATAAAATCTTGTTTTGCCGTCCACTTTGTCACAATCGAATATTCTACAACGTCATTTTTTTCTTTTTTCCAGCATTCAGAACTTAGCAAACCAGAGACATCTTGTAATTCTGCAAACGTCTTTTTCATCTTTGCGATAATTTTAGCTTCATTCGCTTTATCCCCTTCAAAGCTCGCTTGATTAACAAACATCAAACATACCTCCATATATATTATTAAATAAATATCTTACTTACTAAGATATTAGGTATTAGTAAGGTTAACATAGATTTTTACTATTAGTCAATGAGAACTTTTCTCAATTATTTCAGCTTCTTATTTAACTTGTGAAAAACATTCAGCATTTGATCAATTTCTGTTTCTTCCAAGTCCTGCAGAAGCTCAACAAATACTGCTGCTCTATTTTCAATAATCTGATTTACAATTTTCTCTCCTTCAGCTGTTAAAGACAGCTTCACTACTCTCCTGTCTTCACTTGAGCGATATCGATTTATTAAATCATGCTTTAATAACGTATCTGTAAGAACTGTACCTCCTCCTGAAGTAATCCCTAAATACTTGGTGATTTCAGATGCTGTACAAGTTTTCACTTTATAGAGATATGTCAAAATCAGAATATGACCGTCACTTAAGTTAAAATCTGTTTTTGGAAAAAAGTCGTTTTTGGTTTTTGTTTTTCTAAAGATGCTTTCATATAGCTCTTGAAACTCTTTTAGTTTCTTATACCGTTGTTCTGAATCCATATTAACCTCGCTTCTGCGTATAATCCTAAATATTCTTCATGTATCTTATGCCTTTTTGTAAGTCTTGATAAAGGCGGTTCACTTTCTGATTTGATAGTAATTCCTTATTAGAATATAGATGTTTCCGAATTGCTACTACCAACCTTTTTATATCACATAATTCCTCATAAACCAATTCTAATTTGCCATCATCATTTTCTTTTAGATGAATTTTTATATTTACTTCATCTTTACCAACTCTATGCAGTTCCCAGTGATATTCTTCAGGCTCTTCCAATAAAGTAAAAGTTAGATAATTTCTTAGATACGGAACCGCACCTGGAAGCAGCTGACATATTGAAGCAAGAATGTCTTCTAATGGATCGGAGAACAAATACGAACAAACAAATTCAAATTTGTTATCACCTATTTTTAAATACCCCGTTGCCCATTTACTCTGGCTAATATAATCATAATGAAACACAATTTTTTTCTTCATGGAAGCTCCTTCATATCGCATTATCATAAGTCTATACCAATTAGACAAAAAAGGAACTGATCATTTGCTTGTAAATAAACAAAAGGCTGCTTTATAAAAAGCAGCCCCGTTGTTTTATAGATTCGCTCCGTTTGTAGCAATAACATCCTTGTACCAGTAGAAGGATTTCTTCTTGCTGCGGTCGAATGTTCCGCTTCCATCATCATGCTTGTCAACGTAGATATAGCCATAACGCTTAGACATTTCTCCTGATGATGCACTAACTAAGTCAATGCAGCCCCATGAAGTATAGCCCATTAACTCAACGCCGTCTTCGATTGCTTCGCCCATTGCTTTAATATGCTCACGCAGGTAGTCAATGCGATAGTCGTCATTGATAGAACCATCTTCTTCCACTTTATCGTATGCACCTAAACCATTTTCTACTACAAACAATGGTACTTGGTAACGGTCATACAGGTTGTTTAAGGAAATGCGAAGTCCTGTCGGGTCAATTTCCCAGCCCCATTCACTTGCGTTCAAGAATGGATTTTTAATGCCGCCGATAAGGTTTCCTTGTGCTTTTTCTTCGTCTGTTTTAACCTTTTTCTCTGTACGAGACATATAGTAGCTTAAGCTGATGAAATCAACTGGATATTGCTTTAACAATTCCAAGTCGCCATCTTCGATTTTCAGGTTAATGTTGTTTTCTTTAAAGTAGCGTTTAGCAAAAGTAGGGTATGCTCCTCTTACTTGAACGTCACCACACAAGTAGTTAAATACTTGCTCTTCTTTAAGTGCATGCAGGATATTTTCAGGATTGCTGTCAAATGCATATACTGGTGCATAAATTAACATACAGCCGATTTGAGCATCAGGAATAATTTCATGCCCTGCTTTAACAGCTAAGCTGCTAGCAACGAACTGGTGATGCAAGCCTTGGAAGCTGTCTTGCAGTTTTGTTTCTTGGTTTTCAGGCGAGAATCCAAGACCTAAAATAGGCATATGTGTTGCACCATTAATTTCGTTAAATGTTAACCAATATTTCACTTTATCTTTATAGCGTTTAAACAACACAGTTGCATAACGCTCAAAGAATGTAACTAGTTCACGGCTTCTCCAGCCACCGTATTCTTTGATTAAGTGAAGTGGTGTTTCATAGTGAGAAATTGTCACAACTGGCTCAATGCCATATTTAGCAAGTTCATCAAATACCTTGTCATAGAACGCAAGGCCTTCTTCATTCGGCTCAAGCTCATCACCATTAGGGAAAATACGAGACCAAGCAATACTCATACGGTATGCTTTAAAGCCCATTTCAGCAAATAGCGCGATATCTTCCTTGTAGCGGTGATAAAAATCAATACCATCATGGTTAGGGTATACATATTTAGATTTATCTATTTCGAAATCAAAACCAGTTTGTGCAATAACTTCTAAACGAATTTTGCCTCCTGGCAATACGTCAGCAAGGTTTAATCCTTTACCGCCTTCATTATATCCACCTTCTAATTGGTTGGCAGCAGTAGCTCCACCCCATAAGAAATTTTCAGGAAAAGTAAGTTTTGTCATGAGTGAATTCCTCCTAATTTAACTGGAACTAGTAATAGATTGTGTAAATCATCTAACCTAATAATACTATTAACTCGAGAAGAAAACTGGTCTGAATGAGACTAGTATTGTAATTTGCATTTTGTAAAACATTTATAAAACAGCTGTAAGTAAATATAGTAAATGGATTGTAAATAATTCTATTGTATATAATGAACGATTTTCTCCACTTTAATTCTCCGAGCCCACTGTATTGATCGTTTTGTTTTTTTTGCCAAAATAAAAAGACCAAAATAAAGATTTTGGCCTTAGGATTGTTATCATTTCTTCCTATTAAAAGTCCTCATTCACTAAATCTCCTACAACTGCTATCGCAGCTTTACTTCCTTCTGCAGCTGCAATAATCAATTGAGCAGGGGCAATAATAGAATTATCTCCACATGCATAAACTCCGGCAATTGCCGTTCGACCGGAATTATCAGTATCAATTCCTCCCATACTATTCATACTGCAGCCTAATTGTTGTGCTAATGGCGATGCCTGTTGCAAACCTGTGGTGACAAAGCCGCCTTCTCTTGCTACTTCTCTTCCACTCTTTAAAATAATTTTCCGCAATCTTCCGTCCTCTCCCTGCAGATATTCTATTTCTTCTTCTATCACTTCGATATCCTTATTTGCTAATAGCTCTCTTTGTTCACTTGACAAAACCTTTTGTCCATTTGTACACAGAACAACATCTTTACTCCAATTTCTAATCATTTTTGTCATATGAAATGCTCGCTCATTTTCTGAAATGACGACTAATGGACGGTCCTGTAATTCCCATCCATCACAAAACGGACAGCTGAACAGACTTTCTCCATAAAATTCATGGATTCCTTTAATAGCAGGAAGAATATCTGTAAGGCCAGTAGCTAAAATGACCTTTCTTGCTTCAAATGTATTGCCATCCTTCGTTAAAATAAAAAAACGATCATTTTCTGTCTTTATATCAAACACTCTTTGATTTTTGATGATTATATTAGAATACTCCTTTAAATCTTCTAAAGCATATCTTTTAAATTCAGCCGGTTTAATTTTATCTCTTGTAATAAACCCGTGAGATTCATGAGTAACAGCATTTCTTGGTTTATTATCGTCAAAAACTATGATATTCTTTTTTGCTCTTCCAAGCACAAGCGCTGCATTAAGTCCTGCTGGGCCTCCACCAATAATTACGCAATCTAATACCATATTATATCCTCTCCTATTAAATCTATTAAAGACTCCTTATATCTATTATTAAACTAAAAAAATAGTACTTTATACCAATACATTAAAGACCCTCGATATCTATAATTGATTCTAACTTAAAATAAGATATATAACAAGATATTTATCTTTTGACTAGAATATAACTTAGAAATAAATATTTATAAATTATTTCTAGTCAAAATTGCCCTAACACGATTAAAAGTACAACGCTTCCTTTCAGTCTTTACTTTCTAATAAGCTTAAGTATCCAGGGCAATACAAAACGAAAAAGAAATATGTAAAATGGAATAGAATAGAATGTCTTCCAACCTTTTAGCTTTATAAATCCAAGTTTCACTAAAGTAAATTCGATTAACAGCGAAATGACAGAAAAGATAATAACCCATGTAAACTTGTTTGATTTAGTGTAATAATTTAAGAATAAAATGGCATTAGCTGCAGGTCCGACAACGAACATAAATATGTCTGATAATCCCCCTATTGTTGGATCTCCTGAATCCATAACATCAAGCAGAAAAAAAAGGATTATATTAGACATCCAACCGCAAAAGCCAACCATGCCGAATAAAAGAATCCATTCCTTGCGTGAGATATTTTTAGTTAATATAATCGAAAGCAAAAAAAGTACCGATCCTGTTAAATAAATAAACCAGGAACCTTTCGCAAAAAGATCGAGTCTATCTAATACACCATGCCAATACATTATCATCCCTCTTTATGTTGCCTGCTTTTACGTTATTATTTTCATTACTCTAAGCATTCATTCACAAAAAGTTCTTTAACAATAAAAACTGCCTTTTATTGTCGATTTACTCGACTATGAAAGACAGTTTTTGGAGATATTCATACGTTAACACTTGTTTCTTTATCTTTTTTCAGGGCTTCCTTCTGCTTCAGCTATATCACTGGCTAAATCAGCACGATCTATATCCGCTTTGAAAAATTCTTCTGTTTCAGGCAGTCTTAAATTCAAGTACTGCTTTTTAGAAATGCGAATTGTAGCATTCTCCACTGTATAGTCAAAAACATGACCGCCGGTGCTTCTATTTTTATCAATAAAATGCAAATGATATCCAGCAACTGCGATACCATGGGCATATTGTGGAGTGCGGAAGCCAGCAATCGTTCCCTCGATGTTTTCAAAGTCAAAAATCGGCTGTGTTTTTACCGCTTCAATCATCGGCACATATGGCTTTTCCTGTACCTCAACTGTTCTCGTTTGAACCTTTTTAAAAACACCATCCATTCTAATCGCATAAAAAACATTTTTACTAGGGAGAAGTTTGTCTAATTCCTGCTCCAGTTCTTCTAATGTTAATTGGCGGTTTACACGGTGTGTAATCTCTGTTTCAAAAAATGTGATCGAGCAAAATGGTGATTTATCCTTTTCCTTAACTGGTGTTGCAGTTCCATCTGAACGGAGTCGATAGAACTCACCGTCAAACCCTATTAATTCACCATCGAGTTTATTAAAGGTGCCAATACCAAAGTCTCCATGTTCATGAATTTCCCCTAATGAAAAGTCTCCGTCATAAACACCATCCAGAAGCGCCGTCATGGTCGAAACCTGATAAACCTCCTGCTTCTGATCTTCGTTGTTCTCTATAATGTCAGCATGTAAAGTTTTAACCATTTCCATGCATCATCACCTCAATCTTAAAAAATATAATGCTTGGATGCCTTTTATGAATGCCAAAGCTCTCTTTCAACTGCTTGCTGTTTGAAATAATCCGGCCATTTTTGATTTGCCAAATCGATATTTTCGCTATAGTCAATTGGGATGTCAATGATAACAGGTCCCTCCTGCTGCAGCCCCTTTTCAAGAACCTTTGACAGCTCTTGTGGAGAGTTTACCCTAAGTCCTGTTGCACCAAAACTTTCTGCATATTTAACGATGTCAATTGGTCCGAATTCGACACAGGAATCTCGGTTATATTTCATAATCTGCTGGAAGGATACCATATCATATTTGCTGTCATTCCAAACTAAATGAACGATGTTAGCCTTCATCCTAACAGCCGTTTCAAGCTCCATAGCAGAGAACAGAAAACCTCCGTCACCAGATACAGAAACGATTTTTTTGTCTGGGTGCAATATAGCTGCACCAATTGCCCAAGGAAGAGCGACTCCGAGTGTCTGCATTCCATTTGAAATCAGCAGTGTATTTGGTTCATAGGAGCGAAAGTGACGTGACATCCATATTCCGTGTGAGCCAATATCACATGTAACAATCACGTCATCTGCAATTTGGCTTCTTAACGCATTGATTACCTGTAATGGATGGGACAGACCTTGCTTTTGAATTGGCTTTGGTGCTTCCATTTCTTCATGAAGATCTCTAAGTCTGGCAAGAAATTCATTTTTCTCGCCACTTATTTTTGCAGGCACAGAGAAAAAGTCTAATTCATCAACTGTCGAAGAAATGTCGCCAATCAATTCAAGGCTTGGCTGATAATAATGGTCAGCATCTGCCTGTATTTCATCTATGTGAATAATATTAGGATTATTATTTACGTTCCAAAACTTTGGATCATATTCAATTGGGTCAAAGCCGATTGTAAGAATAACATCTGCCTGCTCTATCAGAAGATCACCAGGCTGGTTGGCAAAAAGCCCTATCCGTCCATAATATTGAGCTTCAAGCTCTCTTGAAAGAGTGCCGGCACCTTGATATGTCTCAACAAAGGGTATGCCCAATGTACGGAGAAAGTTTCGGATTGATTTTACTGCTTTTGGTCTACTTCCTTTCATTCCTACTATGGCAATAGGAAGATTGGCGTTGTGTATTTTTGCAACGGCAGAACGGATGCTGCTATCTGCTGCTGCACCTAGTGTTGGTGCAGGCAGTGCTGCTAATGCTTGGACAGATGTTTCTTCTGTGACGACATCTTGAGGAAAGCTGATAAATGCTGCGCCTGCCTGGCCTGATTTAGCAGCACGAAAGGCATTTGTTAATGCTTCAGGGATATTCTTGACATCCTGTACTTCCACACTGTATTTTGTTACTGGTTTAAATAATGCAGCATTATCCAGCGATTGATGTGTGCGTTTCAATCTGTCAGCTCGAATGACATTACCTGCAATCGCCACAACTGGATCTCCTTCTGTATTAGCCGTCAATAAGCCTGTTGCAAGATTTGAAGCTCCAGGTCCTGAGGTTACGAGGCATACACCTGGATTTCCTGTCAGTCTTCCAACTGCTGCTGCCATAAATGCTGCATTTTGCTCATGTCTGCAAAGAATTAGCTCTGGTCCTCTGTCTTGCAGCACATCAAAAACAGCATCTATTTTTGCACCTGGTATAGCAAAAACATGTGTGACACCTTGAGCAATAAGTGTGTCAACAATTAGTTCTGCCCCTCGTCTTGTGATAATTGGTTGGTCCTGAAGGTTCATTCAGCTTCACTCCTTAAATTGAATTCCTTATAAAATTTGGAATTTCATGATATGATTTACTATACATTTCACATGATATTTTTTCCAATATCCATTAATCGTGGGATTGATATGTATTACGAATGAATCAGTAAGGTGGTTATAAACATGGAGCTTAGACACTTGCAGTATTTTAAAACAGTGGCAGAGGAGCTTCATTTCGGAAGGGCAGCTGCAAAACTTAATATGACACAGCCTCCGCTCAGCCAGCAAATAAAGCAATTAGAGGAGGAATTGGGCTTTCCCCTCTTTCATCGCTCCAGTCGGGCTGTGGAATTAACAACTGCCGGAAATGTTTTTTTAGGACAAATAACTTCTGTATTAAATCAATTAGACAGAGCCGTTGATACAGCGCGCCATACAGCAAGAGGTGAACTTGGAAAGATTATAGTCGGATTTGTCGGTACAGCAACATATGAAATTTTGCCGCCAGCCATAAAGGAATTCAGAGCTGTTTTTCCGTCGATAGATATTGAATTACGCCAATTATCTGCCCCAAATCAGCTAACCGCGTTATTAAATGGCGATATTGATGTAGGTTTTTCACATCCTCCTGTTACTAACTATGAACTAATCAGCAGAAGTCTTAAAACTAGTGAATGTGTTTTTGCCATCCCCAAAAATCATCACTTGGCAGAAAAACCTGCCATTTCCATGTCTGACATTAAAAATGAGCCAATCATTTCATTGTCAAAAGAAGCATGGCCCTCTCTGTACGAGGACTTTATCCAAATATGCAATAAAAATGGCTTTCATCCGAATATCGTGCAGGAATCAACTGAATATCAAATGGTCATTGGACTAGTCACCGCTGGCATCGGGATTGCCGTTGTACCTGATTCAGCTAAACGCCTGTTTAATTTAGATGTACTGTACAAAAAATTCGCACAAGACCAATTAACAGCAGAATGGATTCTTTCCTACAAAAGAGAAAATCATAATCCAGCCCTGTTTCATTTAGTCCATCATGTGTTAGAGCGCACAGACTTATTTTAAAGGGGAGAAATTCCATAAAGTTAAAAGAGCTTAGGACAATAAGTAACTAAGACCAATCACAAACCACCTATTTAAGTATTTCTGAATAAAAGTTCTTTCAGTATCTAAACTTCTTAGTGAAATGGAGCGTAGGCCACTCGACTCCAGCGGGAAATAGAGGAAAGGATGAGACCCCGCAGGCGAAGACGAGGAGGCACCATCCCTCCCCGCGGAAAGCGAATGGCAGAATTGCAATGAAACGAACTAATCTCAAGGTCCATCATTACAATTTTGAAGAAATTATTTATTAGTCGGGTGTAGATAGCTTATATTTTTCTTTATCCCAACCCCTTCCTCATAAGCAAAAAGGAGAAAGGCAATCCTTTCTCCTTTAACCATGAACACCACTATCCTTTATCGTTCTATGTATCCGCTTCAAAAACTCTCGTAATATCCTCGATAGCCCATTATTTGCATTATAAAAATATCCGAAGGAATACGTTTTATAATGAGGAGAAGCAAAGTTAATGACTACATACTTATCACTTCTAGACAAACCTGCATCTGTTTTAAATGCATAGTCAAACCCTATATTTATCGCTGTATTATTTTCCAAAGTATGCCGTATTGTATCGACATTATTTGTAGTAAATAAAATATCAAAAGGCAGTGAGCTGAAGCCTTTCATGAATTCGTTAATGTAGACATCATTATATAATACGATTGGCTGATCAATTAACATCTCTGCAGTTATTAGTTTATTTTGTGCCAATGGCGAATTTTTGTTTACCGCCACAACCATATGGCCATCGAGCAGCTTTTTGAATACAAGATTCCGATATTTCTTTTCTTCTTTTTCTGTATACGTAATAAAGCCAACATCCACCTCCCCTTCTAGCACTTTCTCAATTATATGCTCTGTACTGTTTTCATAAATAGATGCTTTAATATTAGGATATTCCCTTTTAATGTCTGAAATAAGATTAACGAGGATTTCCATTGGTCCGGGATATGTCGCTATCTTCATTTCACCATTCATCGTATTGGTGTAGGCTTCTGCCTCCTCCATAAACTCCTGAAGCTTCTGCAAAACAGAATTTGCCTTTTCTACTAGCTTATGACCTTCTTCTGTCGGAACTGATCCTCGTCTTGATCTGTGGAAAATACTAATATTTAATTCTTTTTCAAGATTTTTTATCGATTGACTCAATGCTGGCAATGTTATATGTAAATTTTCTGCCGCTTCCTTCAAGGAGCCTGTCCGAGCAATTTCAACCATATATTTTAATTGTTCAATATTCATATAAACCTCATATTTTTAGTTAAGCTGTCCTTAACCTTAGTTAATATTAACTAAATTTATCATAAGTGTTGTTAGCTGTATACTAATATATGTAAATAAACTACATAAGGGGTTGTTTTTTAGATGAAAGCGTTAAGATGGCATAATCAAAAAGATATTCGCTTGGAGGAAATAGACGAGCCGAAATTAAATCCAGGTCAAGTAAAAATGAAAGTGAAATGGTGCGGTATATGCGGCAGTGATTTACATGAATACTTAGGCGGACCAATTTTCATACCAGTTGATCAGCCTCATCCACTTACGAACGAGGTTGCACCTGTAACACTTGGTCATGAATTTTCTGGCGAAGTTGTTGAGGTTGGAGAAGGAGTAAACAATTATAAAGTTGGCGATCGTGTCGTTGTAGAACCGATTTTTGCTACACACGGACATCAAGGTGCATACAATTTAGATGAGAACATGGGATTTTTAGGACTTGCCGGTGGTGGCGGAGGTCTTAGTGAATATGTTGCTGTTGATGAGGAGCTCCTATTTAAGCTTCCAGATGATTTATCCTATGAGCAAGGTGCATTAGTTGAACCAGCAGCAGTTGCTTTATATGCTGTACGCTCTAGCAGAGTAAAAGCTGGTGATAAAGTGGCTGTATTTGGCTGTGGTCCAATCGGCTTGCTTGTTATCGAAGCATTAAAAGCTGCAGGTGCGACAGATATATATGCTGTTGAGCTTTCTCCTGAACGACAAGCGAAAGCAACGGAACTAGGAGCCATCATCATTAACCCTGCAGAGGTTGAAGATACAGTTGCGGAAATTGCAAGATTAACAGACGGCGGGGTGGACGTTTCATTTGAAGTCACAGGTGTGCCAGTCGTCTTGCGTCAAGCAATTCAATCTACTGGAATTGGCGGAGAAACAATAATTGTTAGCATCTGGGAAAAAGGCGCTGAAATTTTGCCAAATGACATTGTTATTAAAGAAAGAACTGTCAAAGGTATAATAGGCTACCGTAATGTCTTCCCAGCAGTGTTGTCACTAATGCAAAAGGGCTATTTCTCAGCAGAAAAACTAGTAACGAAAAAAATTGCCTTAGACGATGTTATTGAAGAAGGCTTTGAAAGCTTAATCAAAGAAAAGAACCAAGTGAAAATACTGGTTAAATCGGAACAATAAGTTTACTAGAATAAGGAAGCCACTGAATTCTTCAGTGGCTTTGTCCAATTTAATGTTCCTATTATACAGTCAGCTCAATTAAATTGCCTTCTGGATCTTCCATTACACTTTCATAGTAGCCATCACCCGTTAGACGCGGCCCATTATTATGACGGTAACCATCATTAATTAATCGCTCTGTCATTTCGTTAACAGCTTCTTTGCTTCCTAAAGAGATAGCAATATGTGCCCAGCCAATCATTTCACTTGCAGCTGCTTGATTAATACCTGACTTTCGCATGATTTCTAATCTTGCACCTGATTCAAATGCTAAAAAATAAGATTCAAAGCCTTTCACTTGATTATGGTACTTACTGTTTGCCTTGCCGTTAAAATAAGTTTCGTAAAACTCTTTCATCACTTCTAAATCCTTGACCCAAATAGCCACATGCTCGATTTTCAAGTTTTCCACCTCATCTTCGGAATTAATGTTTGTTATCCTTCAATATGCTTAATAATTCTTGCTGGGTTTCCGCCAACCACTACATTATCTGGTACATCCTTCACGACAACAGCACCTGAAGCAATCACAGCATTATCCCCTATAGTAACTCCTGGATTTATGATTGCACTTCCTCCAATCCAAACATTGTTTCCGATTGTGATTGGTTTCCCGTATTCTCTGCCAGAATTTCTATCTGCAGCATTCAATGGATGTGTCGCTGAATAAATTTGCACACCAGGTGCAAGCATACAATTATCTCCAAATCTTACTTCACAAACATCTAATATAGTGCAGTCGAAGTTTGCATAAAAGTTTTCTCCGACATATATATTGCCCCCATAATCAAAGCGTATATTCGGCTCCATATAAATGTTTTCGCCAGTAGAACCGAGTAATTCCTTCAGAATCTTAGTACGTTTTTCGCCTTCTGTCTCTAATGTCTGGTTATAAAGCCTAACCATTTGTCTTGATTTATTACGTTCTTCTGCCAACAAAGGGTCAGCTGGATTATACATTTCTCCAGCTAACATTTTTTCTTTTTCCGTTTTCATATTACTACCTGCCTTTTATATAAATATTAAGCTTTTAAACTAGTATCTTTTCCAATAATCTTTTTATAAAGTAAGCGATTTAAATTTTCAGTGCTTAACAGCATTGCTGCGGCAAAAATCAAAATGCATACAGGGAAAATACCTATCGTGAAATAAGACGATATAAATCCTAGCATTGGCGGTAAAAATGTAGTTCCTGTGTAAGCAACCGCCATTTGATACCCCATAATGGACTGCGAATGTTTTTTCCCGAAATGTGTTGGTGTTTCGTGAAGCATACACGGAAATATTGGTGCCAATCCTAATCCAATAATGATAAAGCCTACAAGCGAGAAAATGGATGGCAAAGGCAAAAACAGAATAATAGCACCAACTGCTGCTATTAATTGTCCAGATCGAATGAGCGCACGATTTGTCATTTTGAAGGTAATAAAGCCCGTGATAAACCTGCCAACAGTTATTCCAGCATAGTATAATGACACCCACTGGGCAGCAGCTGCCGCACTCAGCCCCTTCACATTAACCAAAAAACTGCTTCCCCACAGCCCCATCGTTGCTTCGACGCCGCAATAGAACAAAAAGGATGCAAGCGCAAGCTTTACCCCTTTCACTTGCAATGGTTTCAGCTCATTATTTTCTTCATGCCGAACAGCATTTGTTTCCATTATTTCATTTGAAGCAGCATTGTTGTTGTTATGTGTCACTCTCTTCCATAAAGGTAGTGTGATAAGGAGAATAAGCACTAACGCAAATTGAATACCAGAAATGGTAAGATACCCATTTCTCCATGAAGTCCCCTCCGAAATAAACTGTGCCATAATGACTGGACCAAGTGTTGCTCCAACTCCCCAGAAACAGTGCAGCCAACTCATATGATGCGCTTTATAATTCGTTGCAACATAATCATTTAATCCAGTATCAACGGCACCAGCACCCAATCCAAGGGGAATAGCGCAAAGTACTAACCAAGCAATGGATGGAGCAAATTGAAACCCTAATAAAGCACCGGCCGTCATGAAGACGCTCACAAATGTTACTTTACTAGTTCCAAATCGTTTAAGAACCTTTCCGCTTACTAAACTCGAAATAATGGTGCCGCCTGCAATCATCATAAACAGAAATCCAGCAGTTTCAAGGGGAACTCCAAGATCAGATTGCATAACAGGCCAAGCAGCTCCTAACAAGGAATCAGGCAGACCTAAACTGATAAAAGCTAAATAAATAATGACCAAAAGAAGTGTTGCCATTTTTTAACCTCACCATCATTAAATTGTGCTTACTAACCTTTTCTATTTTCCGTATACACACTTATTAAATCTTTTAAATAAGTATTTAATAACTTATTAAATTACTTTAATAAGAGACACATCCAATATAACATATAAAATTATCCAATTCAATTGCGTTTATAAAAAGCAAATGTTAATTAGTTTATATAATGCTCCATTAAAGTAACTAGTTAACATTTAACACATAGAAAAAGCTGCAAGCAGCAGCCGAAAATACCATCCTTAGAAATCCTACACTACTTTATGATAGCACTTTCCTTTCTTAATCCAGCCTGTTTTATTTCAGTGTCAAAATGTATACTTATTTTTGCCTTAGCAAAGCCTTCATCCCAATTGTCCCGATATTTTTTAAAATGTTTATAATCTTGATCTTTTAACCTCTCTCCTAAGCCAAAAATATCTGCATTATATTGCTCTCTGATTGTTTTGACAGTATCCAATATTTCTTGTTCCATTTTTTTATTAATACGTTCTTCATAACCCTCAAATGCGTGTGCTTTAGCCATATTTGTTAAGCATTCATTGTTTTGTAGACTTCCTTCTGTCTTAATGTTTATTGTAAAAGACGGTACACCGCCTTCTTCTGTTGCTATTACGTTAGTTTTCGATGTTGTTACGCGGAAGCCCATTTTTTTATCACCACTGCCACATGGAGAGGTTATCACTGTACTTTGTAAATTATTTTGGACCCAGAGCATATTTCTGACATCATAAATACTTATATAGCCAACTAGTTTACCGCCTTTTATAATGCCTAAAGAATCAACATCCACTTTATTTTCGGGTGTGACCGTTTTCATATTTTCTATATTGCCCCCTTTTTTTGGGTCACCTTTAACCTTCAATGCAACTAATACAGGAGTTTGCCCATCAGATTTATATATTCGAATAAAGTCATTGAGTCTAAGTTTCGGTGCACCGCCCCAATCTTTATAAATCGACACGAGCTGTGTATATATTTTTAATGAGGCACTTTTTTTGTACATATTATTTGTTTTTAAAACACTGGCAGCTTTACCGTCTCTTGCAATCACAATATCAAAATCATCACGAATTTCCCTGTTTCTGTCCATGAAATCCATGAATTCCATCATGCCTTTTTCTGCAACCTCTTCACCTATAACTAATACTCTCATATGAGATAGAATCATACTTTGTTCACTGATTACATTAAACTTATGGGTAAGTTCTGCAATCGTATTGCCCTCTAAAGTTTGTACATTTGCTGGCGCAAAGCCTTCAGCATTTCGCGGATTCACTTCTGAAGCAGCAGTAGTTTCCACCGTGAGTTTATATTTCTGATGTTCGCCTTTATCAACTGCCATTCCTGTAACAACAGAAACATTTCTCAATTCTTTACGATCCCAACAACCACTTAGTAGACATACTATTACTATCATTAATATTATTATTATACCTCTCAATTGAATCCCTACTTTTATACCTTTAGAGTAAGCCGCTATCTCTTATTTTGTTTCTTATTTCAGGTTCTATACGGTCATCTTTTTTATCATTTATTGCATGTGCTGCAGCGAGGTTGTAAAACAAAAAAGCTGTACTGGTGATTCAATCTAATCACTAATACAGCTTTATATTGAGTCTATTGTCTTCAACCTCTTATAAATCCACCTTCTGAATGGATTGTTTGACCTGTTATCCATCTTGCTTCCTCGCTTACAAGGTAAGCAATAGTACGAGCAACATCCTTAGGTAGCCCTATTCGTCCCATAGGAAATTTCGGAAGCAGCCCCTCTCGTATTTCATCTGTCATCCAAGTTGAATCGGTTGGACCTGGATTGACTGCATTAACAGTAATTCCTATAGATGCTAGCTCCTGTGATAAAGATCTAGTGAAAGCAGAAATAGCACCTTTGGTTGCCGCATACGCTAATTCATTTGGCATTGGACCAAGCTCCTGTCCTGATGTCATATTAACAATACTGCCTGCCTCTAATTCAGCCACTTTAAACCGCCGGGCAAATTCAACACAAAGCAGAAAAACGGTTCTCATATTGACTGCATAATGATCATCAAGAATTTTCCCATTAAGATTTTGATAGCCATCATTTGTAGAATGTGCTGCATTATTTATTAAAATAGCTGGAGTTCCTAGCTTTAATTCGACTGTATCCAAAATTGTATAAGCAGCATCTGGATGTGATAAATCAATTTTTAAGCATTCACATTGGCAGCCCATGTTCTTAATTTCTTGGCGGAAATTCTGTGCCCATAAATCATCAGAATTCCAATGTGTAAAGAATATATTTATGCCTTGTGAAGCTAATTTCCTGCAGATAGCTGTACCAATATCTCGTTCAGTGCTTGCTCCTGTTATAATCGCGTATTTATTATTTAGCATCATATTCTCCCCGCTCAGAAGGATACACAGATATGGAATAAGAGAGATGTATTATTTCAAAAAACAAAAAGACAGACCTCTGAGGTATCTGCCTAGTTAATGGAGATATTTAATTCCACACCACGCATCCTTTTAATGATATAAATTTCAAATTATAGACATAAATCTCCTGCGAACACTAAAGTTATATAGCTATTTATTTGTTTCATTTATTCATTAAAAAGTTAGCCACATGTAGAATATCAATTCCCCTTTCCTTCCATCTCTAATATTATTATAATGCTTTATGCGCTTACAATCCATTTATTATTAGGAATTTTCAGTCATATAAAAACCAATTTTTCCATAAAACATGGAATTATAAATAGAGGATGACTTAACAATTAGTTCGTTTCATTACGCTACACCCACTCGCTTTCCGCGGGGAGGAAGCTGAGCCTCCTCGTCTTCGCCTGCGGGGTCTAAGCCTTTCCTCTATTTCCCGCAGGAGTCGATTGGCCTCCGCTCCATTTCACTAAAGTTTATAATTATTGTTTAAAATTTAAATAATAAAAAAACATTCTATTAAAGATTAAATAGTTCTGTTTTAATTAGACTTAGTCACTTATGTCCCAATCTCTCCAACCTTTTTTTTACTTTTCACAGTAAGCCTTTGTTAAATGCTTTATACACAAATGATATTTAGAGATACTTCCTTTTAAACTAATACATTATTTTAAAAAGTAACCAAACCAAAAAGGTATGTTTATCCTTTTCGTATAATATAGTATTTTTATTAATAATATTATCTTGTCCACAATGGATAATTGGCTGTTTCTATTTGTCAGTGTATCCTCTGTTCTTTTCGAAAGCTCAGCCAGATAATTTGAAATCTTTATAAACCCTATGAATGAAGATGAAATTGCTTTTGGATTCCATTCACCAATACCATGTTCAGCAGTATATACTGAGAATGATTTTTTATTTATATCTATAAAGATTGGATCTCCTGATTCATCATGATATCCTATAACAAACCAATTTTCTCTCCATTCTCCATGATTTGTTCCAACTAGCGACCTTCCGTTACTGTCCATACTATAGCCTAACTGCATATCCTCTAAATGCATATTTCTTGAAATAGTAAAACCAGCATACCCAAGAGAAATTTCTCTTTCATTTAGCTTATTTAGAAAATGATGTATCTCATCTCGCCGGTTTTCATTTATTCCTCCAAAGTTAATCCATTTATGGTCAATTTATTATTGTTATTTAGTAAATCAGTATGACGTAAGAGCCCTTACCACATTTTTTCAAAGCCTTGTTTAAACTACAGGAATACAGATTAGTAATTTAGAGAACAATTTTTAAAAGCCTAATAATATGAACCAATAATACGGCTCAAAAAAGCATCCTTTCATTACTTAAGCAAAGAAGGATGCTTTGTTTCTATTTTCTTTGGTATATGTATATATATTATAACTCCGATGCATATTTATTTAATTGCTTGCTCATCGCTTCGATTTCGGCAATAAAGCTTGAAATTTCCTCTGTAGAAGCTTCTTGCTTTTGTCCTACGTCCACAATTTTTTGGATGGATGCATTGATTTCATCCATTGATATTTGTATATTTGACCATGTTTGGCGAATTTTTTCTGTGGAGACTGCTGTTTCTTGTGAAAGCTTTCTTATTTCATTTGCTACTACTGTAAATCCGTCACCTTTTTCTCCTGCCCTAGCTGCTTCAATCGCTGCATTTAATCCTAATAGATTTGTTTGATCAGCGACTCGTTTTATTAGCTGGAGCATCTCATTCGACTTGTTCAGTTCCGATTTTGCACGTTCAGATTTTGATAATAAAAGATTGCTAATTTCTGTTAATCCTTCTGCTCCTTCCGACACAATAGACACCTGGCTATTTGCTTGTTCAAGTGACTGTACAATTTGCTCGGATATATTTCGAAGTTCCTTTTCATTTTGTTTTTGTAATTGAATAGCCATTGCACCTATTACTTGACCACCTTCCATAATTGGTGCAGCCAAACCAGTAAATGGAACGCCGAAGAAATTTGCCGGAATTTCTTCTTCTATAGACTTATTCTCTTTTATAGCACTAGCTAAAGGCTCATTTGGATTAATTTTCATTCCAGCCTTCACACCAATATCGATTTTGCTGCCTGCATAATAAACTAACCATTCTTCTGTATTTACTATCCCGATAGAAATATCAGGTAACATTCGTTTAAATATAGGCAATACATCTACATATTTCTGTAATGTTGGATGTGTCAAAACATTCATCGTTTTCATATCGTTTGTTTTCCATCTTTCCTAATTAATTTTTAAAAAATTCTAACGATTAAGAGCAAAAATATATAAGAAAAACAAGTGAATAATTTTAACCCTTCAACAAATATAGTACTATCTTCCTAATTTATTTTCAATAATATTGTACTAATATATTAATAAATATAGAAATTTTGTTTAATTCGCAATGAAACTGAATATACAAAACCCGTACTATCAATTGGAAATCGATAATAGTCCGGGTTTGAATCAGAGCCACATACTTAGCTTCCAGCCCCTAACGTTATAATTACTTTAGCTCAACTCTTATCCTTCTTTTCAGTGCACCCTTTTTTTGTATTTTAGCAATGGAAAAATTGCCAATTTCATTTGTGTTTTTGAGATGTGTCCCACCACATGCTTGCTCGTCAATATCCTCTATTGTCACGATTCGGACTTCATCAAGAGAAGCTGGCAGTAAATTTATGATTGTTTTTATTGCCCCTTCCTTTTGTTCTGCCTCCTGTCTGCTTACTGTCTTCGTCTCAACATGATGAGGTTGCGCCAACACCTTTTGAATTGCTTGCTCTAATTGGTCAAACTGGATTTCTTCTATTATTTCTGGAGGAAATGCTATTTCTAATCTCCCATAATCGGTTTCAATTTGACTGCTTGTAGCCATGCCCTTGTAATTTTCATATAAATATCCTGCTATAACATGTAGTAACGTATGGTAGCGCATGTTTTTCATCCGCCATTTCCAATCGATCTCCATCAAAACTGGTTCGTGTATGTTCTGTAATGGACGATCTAGCTCATGGATTATTTCACCTTCAGATTTTTTTACATTCATTACTTCATATGTTTCATTGCCATGCTTAATTATTCCTTTATCACAAGGCTGACCACCGCCGCCAGGATAAAATATTGTCTGTTCAAAAACTACAGTATTGCCCTTAACTGATCTAATATTTGTCTCACATTCCTTTATATAAGCATTGTCTTTATATAACTCGATTGTCATTTCCTTCATCTCCAATTAGTAAATTCGCGATGATACTTAGATGCTTACTGCTTTATATTTCGCACAATATAAGTTAGGAGATCATCGCCTTGCCAGATGGAATCAAGTGCAGCATCGCCGATTTTCTCACTCACAGTTTTCATCATCATATCGTGGCGAATATATTCCTTCGCCAAAAGGACAAGCATCGGTTCAGCCGTCTGAATTGCTTGCGGTATTTGTCCTGTAATAAAGCCTGCTATTAGTACCTCGGTATTGTCTTGAATCACGATAGTTAATCTTTGCTCCATTCTGTTTTTTTCAATAGAGGCTGTATCGTTACGATGATAAAATGCCTTACCGAAAGATTCCGTCTCTTCATTTGTAAACAGCATGGAATATAGTCTTTTTCCTTTTCTCGTTTGTTCTTCCGCCGTTCCTCGTAAGTCTTCCATTTCCTCTTCCCATAAAGACAGCCAAATTTCGTCATTGGCTTCATTCATAAGCTTCTGAACTGCCTGTACGATTTTATCCCTGCCCTCCATATGCTTGATTACATTTATTTCAACTGGCTTTTCGATAACTTGCAGTTCCTTTTCTAAAAATGATAGTGTTTCCTCTGTTTGTCGTTTTTGATTTAATATAAGCTCTTTAACTGAAATTGGTGTATAGGTTGGTGGTTCTGTTCGTAATTCAACTATTGCTTCTTTTGAAACTAGCTTTGCAATAACTGTATACACCATTGAACGGGGCACACCGCTTCTTTTACTAATTTCATATCCGTTTAATGCTGGTTCGCTCAACAAAGCCATATAAACCTTCGCTTCATTTTTAGAGAAGCCAAGCCTTTCAAACTGCTCAATTATTTGTTCCATATCTTCCTCCCAGTATTAATAGTAGTAATATATATTACCACTATAAGGAAACTAACATTTTTCGTCAATACGAATAAATGTATAAGAGATATCTAATTTATCAAACAAAACCTTTTTATAAAAAAAATAGACCTGAGCAGAATCTATCTGCTCAGGTCTATTCCTTTATTAAGCGTGTTTTACTTTTCGATAAATCATTACAACTATCCCAGAGACAAGTAATAGTCCGCCAACCAATATCATTGTGTACATATTTGTAGCTGTATTCGGTAATGTATTTCCTGCATTATTTGATGTACCTGGTTTGTCTGTGTTAGATCCTTGATTTTGAGTATTTTTGTCTGTATCAGATGACCCGTTATCTTTGTTGTCATCTACAGCTCCTGCATTATCATCTGAATCATCTGATGTGTTGTCATCAGTTACAGGTGTTTCTGTTCCATTATCATTATCTTGGTTATTTTCATCATCCGTAACTGGTGTTTCTGGTTCTTCAATAGGAGTTTCTGGTTCTTCACCAGGTGTTTCCGGCTCTTCTCCAGGTGTTTCTGGTTCTTGTCCAGGAGTTTCTGGCTCTTGTTCTTTACCTAGTGTATCAATGATGCGTCCTTCAATTTGGGGATTGACATCACCATTTAAGTCTTGGACCATATAGTCACGAAGCTGCTCCCAGTCAATTGCACCGATATCTTGAACACGGCCTTCTTGGTATGCTTTCGCAAATACCTCATAACCGTCTCCACCTTTTGCGGTGAAGTTGTTTGTTGTTACTAAGTAAGTTTGACCTGCTTTAATATCCTCATACTGACCATTTACTTTTACTTGCATTGTCAATACACGAGAACCAGCCTCTTTTGTGCTGTCGTAAGTAAATTTCATACCAGCAACATGCAAGAATCCGCCGCTTTCAGCTGGTGCTAAACGAACACTATATTCTAGAATTTGTTTAATTTCATCACCAGTCAGTTGAACCACCGCTGGGTCATTACCAAATGGCAATACAGCGATAACTTCGCCTGTTGTAATCGGACCTTCGTCGATTGCAGCACGGATTCCACCGCCGTTTTGCATGGCAATAACAACATTTTCATTTCTTTCCTTTGCTTTTGCAAGCATTGCATCTGTTACAAGATTTCCTAGTTCTGTTTCGTTAGAACGCACACTTACAGCACTATCAGTTAAACGTGGGTTTGTTAATGCTTTTTTAGCAGTTGCACCTGTTTCTTGATTTGTTAAGCTATCAATCTCAGATTTGTATGGTGCTAATACTGCAGCAGCTTCAGAATCTGCCGCTTTTGAAGCAACATCGATTAATTGGCCAGTTTGACCAACGACAATACCATTTTCGTCAAAGTCTACTTTCAATTCCCCCAAATTTTGAGAATACTGATATGCTTGGACAATGACTGTTTTATCTTTTGCAGCACCGTTTTCATCTTGATCCACAACGACAGGTGCAGTTAATTGTGTATGAGAATGTCCGCCAACAATAACATCAATTCCATCAACATATTTAGCTAACAGCAAATCGTTACCTGTTTCTGGATTACTGTCATAACCGATATGTGTTACAGCAATAATTTTATTAATTCCCATATCTTCAAATGCAGCAACAGCTTCATTTGCTTTTTCAATATAGTTTTGGAACTTCACATTAACAGGACTAGAAATATTAGCAGTATCTTCTGTCGTTAATCCGAAGATCCCGACCTTTTCGCCATTTACTTCTTTAACCATACCATTATAGACAATTCCATCTTCTGGAGTTTCTGTGTATGTATTATTTTGTTTACTAGCCATATAAGCGTCACCAGAGAAATCTACGTTAGCACTTAAGAATGGAAAGTTTGCCTTAGCTGCAAATTCAGATAAAGACTTTTGTCCATTTTCTCCTGAACCTAAGTCAAACTCATGATTCCCAAAAACCATTGCATCAATATTCATCATATTTAATAGAGCTAAATCTGCTTGTCCTATAAATTGATTGAAATAAAGCGTTCCTGAAAAAACATCTCCTGCATTAAATAATAGTGCATTTGGATCTTGTGCGCGAACCTCTTTAATCGCTGTTACCATGTTTGGCAAAAGGTCAGCATGTGCGTGTGTATCATTCATATGCATAATCGTTAAGGAATAATTTTCCGCAGATTCCGCTTTTGTACTAGTTGGTAGTATAATAGATACCGATAATGCTAATGTTGAAAAAATACTTGCTAAAAAAGCCGCTTGTTTCCTTCCCCTCATTCTATCATTTCCTCCTTTGTGTTTGTTGTTGACATGAATCGAAAAGAAACGAATAATCGCATAATTTGTCAACAATACTTCTCCATTGTAGATTTAATGTATTAACCTATTGTTAAGAATATGTAAAACTACTTAAATCTACAATTTCTTTTAAAATATTCTCTATAATACGACCTTTTTCCTCCCTTATATTCTATTAATTAAATATGGTAATATAAATGAATGACTAAAATAATAAGTGGCAAGTAACCTCAATCGTGAAAGCTTAGGAGTGTATAAAATCATGAACAAGAAAGACGTAGGAAACATTCGCAAGCAATTTAAGATAAACAATGATAAGTTGAAAATATCTGATATTTTTAATGTGTATATTATGAAGGAATCAAGCGAAATCTTTCATTCGCAAAGCACCCCATTCGCAATGCTAGATCAAGATCAGCAAGAGCTGTTTTTGAGCAGCTTTAAAAAAATGCTGGCAGGTCAAATGGATGAGAAGCTCTTTGAACTAAAATTTAAGAGAGATGCAGAAAACAGCAGCCAGCTTATACTCCATCAAGGCTTGCTCAGCAATGAGGTGGAAGACTGGAAAGAGCAAATGCTTAAGATGGTAGAAAAAATGCTCGCTATTAGACAATACGAAAAAGATATTGTCGTCACCTTTATTCGTGGCGAATATATAAAACCGATGAAACGCAGTAGCGGTGAATCAGACGAGCATGAACGTGATACTGTTTTCTCCCACGCCTTTATTCTGAGCAGTATTAATAATACTCAGGATCCTAAAAAAGAGCTATTGTTTGACTATGTTGATAGAGAGTTTAAATACAATATTGTGCTAGATCCAATCATTAATCTGCAAGCACCAATGGGAGGCTTTCTATTCCCTTGTTTCACAGACAATGCAGCAGATGTTAATCACATTCTTTATGCATCTGGCAAGGTACACGAGCCAGACTATGCCTTCATTGAGGATGTGTTAAACGGCGAAGAAATCATGACAGCACAGGATGATAAGATTGTGTTCGAAGAAATTATTAAGGATGTTACAGGCGATCAATTAAATACCGGCACCCTTTCGAACGTGTATGAAGAAATTAACCGAATGATAACGGAAAACGAAGAAGAAGAACCGCCTAAGTTAGATTCAAAAGACGTGGAACAGGTGTTAAAAATGAGCGGGGTTGAAGATATAAGTACAGAAAAGGTCGAATTTGCCTTTAAGAAGATTATTGATGACGACAAATATGAGCTTAAAGCAAGCAATATATTACCTAAGTTCACCTCAAAATCTATTAAAATCAGTACGAAAATTGCCAATATCGCCATAAGTCCTCCAGACTTACGATACGTAAAACAAGTAGAGTTCAGCGGCAAACGCTACCTTATGATTGAAGTCGAGGAAGATACCGTTATTGAAGGGTTTACGATGATTCCAGAGGCGCTTTTTGGAAATCAGAAGGATGAATAAGGAATAAAAAAGAGGCTGGGACATAAGTATATAAATCAGCATAAAAACCGAACTATCCATTCGAATATTAATTAGATAGTTCGGTTTTTTGTTTTTTAGTTTTAATACTACAATAATTAGAAATCTTAGTGGAATGGAGCGGAGGCCACTCGACTCCTGCGGGAAATAGAGGAAAGGATGAGACCCCGCGGAAAGCGAGTGGGTGTAGCACAATGAAACGAACTAATTTTAACTCCATATTCTATTTAGTCACAAGCTTCATTTCAAATATTGATATAATTTTATTATTCGTGTTTAGAAAGGTTATCTTTTGTTTTGTCCCAGCCTCTTTCTGTTAATTTCCAAAAAGGATTGTCTACGCCTTTAGCCTATTTCACCAACAAACCATATTTCCCCCACGCGTAAGTCACCTTCTTCCACATCATTTATTATTTGTTTATATCCTCTTAAAACCAACCCTTTTGGTACACGTAAATGCCATTCTTTGGCGATATCACGATCTGATGGCAATGGAATCCAGCGCAGATATTCAGACTCTCTAATAAAAAACCTATTAAAGGATTCGTCGTCAAAAAACACAATCATGGTTGAATCAAAATAGTCTGGCAAACAAATGGATGTTAAGATCCGATAATCCTTTTCCTTTTCTGTCTTCAAACTAATTAAATACTCGACTCGGTCTATCGTTGCTTGCATACAGAACCTGCGCACTGAATTAGGCGTGTTTGCAGAGTCGATATATGTTTTACTAAGAGACAAATGCGAATACCAGTAGTTCCTATAAGGATCTTTTTCAGGATTTGGAATTGCTTCCGTATCTTCATTAAGATATTTAGAGAAATGACGAAAGCGTCTTCCTAAGCCTCGCAGTTTTTTCTTTGTACCACTATCAAATTTCCATCTATGCATGTAAATTTGTCCTCATTTCGTTCATACTTCGTTCATTAAACATGTTGTAGAATTATACTTTTTTAATGAATTCTCTTTCTTGTATGAAAAGGATACAATGACGCATAAAGATTTGCATTAAAGTAGAATGAAAATTTGATGTTTTAAAACGGTTATTTCATCGTGATTAATGCTCGAATAATTTCATCCCAATAGTACTTAAAATCTTTGTCCTTTACCTCCTTCTGTCCTGGATTGTTTGATTTGCTGTTACTCATTTCCTCGTCTCCTCTCACTATTTAAGAATTTATGGTTGTTGTTTATTTTTTCCTATTCTATAATATAGACATCAATCATTACAGATGAACATTCCGATGTAATCAATCGATTTAAACGATTAATAGAGGTGAGATAAAATAGAAATCAAACAGCTAATCACATTTAAAACCGCTGCTGAACATTTAAATTTTACCTATACAGCGAAGATTTTAAATTTTGCTCAGTCAAGTGTTACGGCGCAAATAAAAGCACTTGAAAATGAGCTAGAAACCCCTCTGTTTGAGCGCTTAGGCAAGCGGTTAGTTCTAACAGAACAAGGAAAAGAATTTAAAATCTACGCAGATAAAATGATTCAACTGACGAAGGAAGCTAAAAATGCTGTAAGCGGGGTGGATGAACCGGCGGGAACACTTACAATCGGAGCATCTGAAAGCCAGTGTACCTACAGGCTGCCTTCCATTCTGAAAGAGTTTAAGGAGCAATTCCCAAAGGTTAAAGTTATCTTTAAACCAATTTACTCTCAAGAGCAGACAAGAGCACAGCTGCTTGATGGATCGCTGGATATCGCATATACAATGGACCCGATTCAGCATCAAGACTCCTATTTGAAAGCACAGGGACTTATCGAGGAAAAGCTGAAAATTGTGGCGTCTCCTGAGCACCATTTAGCAGATAAAGGGAAAATTCAATTAAAGGATTTTGAAAATGAGACGCTTTTATTAACGGAAGCAGGATGCTCCTATCGAGTAATACTCGAGGATCTATTTCGTCAATCGGGAATTTGTGCACCAAATAAATTTGAGTTTGTTAGTGTGGAAGCAATTAAACAGTGCATAATGTTAGATTTAGGAATTGCCGTACTGCCGGAAATGGTCGTTAAAGCGGAAATCGAAAAAGGAGTATTAAAAGAATTAGTTTGCAAGGAAATCGCCGCACCTGTTCATACACAAATGGTTTGGCATAAAGATAAATTTATGTCACTTGCCCTGCAATCATTTATTCAATTATCGTGTAATACTTTTGGTTTGAAATAATTCTTATTATGAATAAGAGCTCAAGGTTAGCTTGCTGCCTTGAGTTCTTTATTTATAATCAAGCTTCACTTCATTAAAATCTCTCGCAATAATATAAGACCCTCCAAACAGCAATATTTTACACTCGCTGCAAGGTGGAGTCACATCACTAGGTAATAAAGAAGTTTTTAATCCATATATGTTTAATACTTCTTCATAAACCTGCATTAATTCAGTCGGTCCTTCGGCAAACAGGCCTTGCTTTGCACTTAACAGCCATTCTAAATCACCAAAAGCATGGTCTTCTTTATATGTATTAATATACTGAACGAACGGTATTAATCCTTCAGTTAAATGCTGATGCCTTATGAATAAATCGGCTATTATCCCTTTTATATTAGTCGTTTCGCCTCGAAAAAAAAGATTCGCAGTCTGCTTGTTATAATCCCATAACAAGCAGTGATTATCTAAAAGATCTACTGTATCAAAATCCGAATATCTCAAATTATACTCTTGCACACCACCGCAAGTAACCTGCCATTTCTGAATGATTTCTTCTTCATCTTGTGATAATTCGATAAAGATAGAAAAAGTTAAAGTAATAGTATTCCCAGCCAACTCATAACTAGTTAGCAGTACATAAATATCACTTTCATATATCTCATTCTCAATGGCTTCCTTCATTTTTGTAATCAACGTAAACAACCTCGCTTCTTTTCTGTAAGATGTTGTCAGCTCTTAAGCATTAATAGCTCAATTAATCTTCATCTTCATCGTCCAATTTTTTAAAAAGAAACATTTCATCTCTCGTATTTCCGCGATTTTCGCCCCTTTTTTCGTCAGGATATGTATTAGGAATACAGTCTTCCACGTCATAAATCATCCAGGTGATATAAGGCGTTGGCTCACATATCATCTCTTCTATAGCTACATTCATCTGTTCCTTGGTATCGAAAATAAACCACTGAAAAAAAAAGCTTATATCAAAGCTTTCCCAATATTTTTTTACTTCAACGGTTTTTCCGATAATGATGTTACAATTGCCTTTACGTCCAAACACCATCCAACAAGCTGAATATGGTTTATTTTTTGTATTAATCATTTCATTTTCGAAAATTGCTTTTTCCAAAAACATACCACCTCCTCATTTAACCTTAATTAATTCTGTTAAAATCAGTAAAATCCCTGCTACAACTTTCCCTTTTAAGACAATCTACATTTTCTATAGTCCACTTTCTACGCTTGACAAATCGAGAATTCTAGATATACAATTGTTCTCATGGAACCTATAAATGTATTCAAGGCGCTCTCGAATGATACAAGATTAAAGATATTGGAGTGGTTAAAGGAACCAGAGAAGCATTTTCCTAAACAAGGCGCTCACCTTCCTAAGGAGGTAAGCTACAAGGGTGGAGTTTGTGTTGGGGATATTCAGGAAAAAGCAAAAGTTTCTCAATCTACCGTTTCTAGCTACTTGAACATGATGCAAAAAGCTGGACTGCTTGAATCGGTTCGTCATGGTCAATGGACTTACTATCGCCGTAATGAAGAGTTTATTCAACAGATAGCTAAATATTTTAAAACGGAAATCTAGTTTTCTGTTGATTTCTGTTTTTTTTACGAGTTTTATATCTGTTTTTCTAGATATATAATTATTTAAAAAAGGAGTTATTTCTATGCGCTATATTTTTTACGTGCTTGCTTTATTAGCTGGTGCAGCTCTTAGCTTTGAAGGAGCAATTTATGCAGAGCTTGGCAAAACAATCGGACAATTAGAAACAAGTTTTTATAACTTTTTTATGGGCTCTATCATAATGGGACTATTATGGCTTTTTTTCGGAAAAGGAAAGCTGTCATATGCGGTTGAAGCACCGAAATGGACCTTACTTGGGGGACTTCTTGGTGTTGTATACTTAACTGCAATTGTTGTTAGTGTTCCATTTGTTGGTGTTGGTATATCAATGGTTGCTGTCATTATCGGCCAACTTATAATGAGCATGATAATTGAGCATTTTGGCTGGCTTGGCAGTAAAAAAACAAAAATTAATAAAGAGAAAATTTTCGCCGTACTTTCCATGATTATCGCACTTATACTAATAAACTAAGGAGGACCGTTTTATGGGTCTATTTATGATTTTATTCACATTAATTGGTGGTATTACATTAAGCGCACAGTCCTCTATAAATGGGACATTTAGCCGCAAAGCAGGAACAATTGAAACAACATTATTAACCTTTTTAACTGGCACCATGTTTCTTACTGTTTTCATTGTATTTTTTGGTAAAGGAAATATTCTTGCCCTTTTAGAAGCTCCTAAATGGCAATTGAGTGCTGCATTCCTTGGAACAATGTATTTACTGTTAACTGTTATGGCAGTACCTAAGATTGGAGTTATTGCAACTAATATTGCTGGTATAGCTGGTCAGCTTGTTATTGGTGTCATTATTGACCATTTTGGCTGGTTCAATAGTTTAGTCATTGAATTAGATGTGAAACGCGTATTAGCATTAGTTTTTATGATTATTTCGCTGTATTTCATTTATAAAGGCAATAAAAAGTCTGCTGAAGGAAACCAGGCATAGCTTAAAATGGAGAACTTTTCTACTAGAGAGGAGTTCTCCATTTTTTTATATTCATACTGAAAACACTCTAGAATACTCATTGTAATCTTCCGTGCTGAATACATTAAAGATAATCTTTTCAAAAGAATTCGGGTTCTCTGCTAACCATTGATTAACTGTATTTACAGCAATATATGCTGCTTCTGTTTTTGGGAAACCAAACACACCTGTTGATATGGCACAAAATGCAATACTGTTTATATGCTCCAGTTGACTAGCTAAATCAAGACAAGAAGTATAACAAGCTGCTAATTCGTCCCGTTGCTTACTTGTTAATCCTGTTCCTTGTGGCACGATAGGTCCAACTGTATGCAATACAAAATGGGCGGGTAGATTATAAGCCCTCGTAATTTTGGCAGTACCTGTTTCCTCAAGTTCACCTTGTATTGACATTATCTTTTCACAATCATCTCTTAATTGGGGACCGGCAGCCGAATGGATCGCATTATCAATACACGCATGCAATGGCTGAAAACACCCTAGCATTTGACTGTTCGCAGCGTTTACAATTGCATCTGCATTTAATCGTGTAATATCCCCTTGCCATAAAACAAGCTTTTCAGACTGTATATAAGGATTTTTAGGAAAGATGCTTGCAATAGTTTCAAGTTTTTCCACGTCGACAATTTGTTTCTCTATTAATTCTGATTGTAAAAGACAGTCTATCTCTTCCGATAAAATTGGATCTGTCAGCTTCGGTTCCCTTATATTTAACAAAGCTTTCACCAAATTTCTTTTACCTGGAAAATCCTTTGGCATAATAATATCCTTAGGTGCATCAGGTTCCTGTAATAGCTTGCTCATTATGCTTTCAACCAGTTCTTCCTTATAGCTTGCAGCAGGCTTTTTGGGTTGATTGGCTCTTGCAGATAAATCAACTCCGAATAATCCTGTAAAGATATTTGGGTCATACCATATCCCTCCTTTTACTTATTAAGCTCTAATAGAACCGAGAGTATATCCTCCGTAAAGGCAATCGTCTTTTCCCTATTTTCCTTAGGACCATTCGGATGCTCCATGTTAAAACGAATTAATTTAGTATGCTCATTTTGATAGGTCATTTGTTCAAATGGATAGCGGATAATTCCTGGTGTATTAAAGCCAACACCAAACTCCAGCAAAAGGAGGTTTTTTCCTTTAGACTCGTCAATAAAGCAGTCATATGCATCATTGGATTTATTCCACGCTTCATTTTGGACAAAGTATGGATTAATTCTTAAATGTGGATCCATTTTCCCTCCACACTCTGGACATTGTGGGACAAGGTTTGAAGGAATCCTGCAATTCTCCCTATTAGCGATCATTTCATTCACTAATAGCTTGTTATCATATAAAGAGTGATGACAACCTTTTGCACATTGCAGATTACCATAATTCCCTTGAACCTCAAAGATATTTTCCGGTGGAAAGTCTGCTAGCTCAAACTGACTATCAACATTTGTCGTAATGACAAAGTAATTAGCTTTTTTCACTAATTGAAGCAAGTTTTCATAAAGCTTAGTCGGTCCGACTTCATAACGGTTTAAACTAATATGCTTTGCCCAATATGCCCATCTCTCTTCCTCTGCTGGAAAGGAATAAAAGCCTGAGGTATACATATCCGTTAATCCATATTTTTCAATGAAAGGAGCGAAATTATCGGTAAATCTCTGCCCTCCATACTGAATACCAGCTGACGCAGACAGCCCAGCTCCAGCTCCAATGACAATATAATCTGCCTTATTAATTAAGTCCTTTGTATAGGTAATTCGATTTAGATATTGTTTATCCATATCCTATCCTCCCTCCATTAAAAACCGACCTTTTCTACAAAGGTCGGTTTTCTGGTCATACAATTGTTAATTCCTCTTCCTTATTCTGCTTCTCCAACAACAGAAAAACGTTTGTTGATGAATTGTGGATTTTCGATTTCATCTAGGACAGCGATTGCGTAATCAGCATAGCTAATATAGCTATCCCCTTTTGAGTTAAGCGTTAATACGTCTCCGCCTTTTTGGTATGCTCCAGTACGTTTCCCCGCTGGATTAAAGAAGCCTCCAGGACTAATATATGTCCATTGAATTCCATTCGTATTTTGCAGTTCTTCCAGGTTTTTACCCATGTTTGAAGCAGTTGGGTAATATTCTTTCGGAAAATCAGGTGTTTCAAATACTCGTGTTGTTTTGGCTTCATCCACGAATAGGCTTCCTGCTCCTCCAACTACAACTAATCTTGTGTTAGCTGCACCTTTTAATGCTTCAATAAGGACTTTACCAACTTCAATATGCTGCTCTTCTTGCCCAGGTGCAGAATTAAATGCATTTACAATGACATCCACCTTCGCAAGATCTGCTGATGTAAGATTAAAAACATTTTTTTCGACTACATTAATTTGTGCATTTTGAACTTTTGCAGCATCTCTGACGATTGCTGTTACCTCATGTCCGCGCTCAATCGCTTCATTTACTAGTAAACTTCCTGCTTTCCCAGTAGCACCAATTATTCCAATTTTCATGTTCATTTCCTCCTAAGTTATACTTATTAAACTACTTGTAATTGCAACGATTACAATAAGGGTAATTACTTATTCAAACAAAGAATTCACTTTTTTTCTAATTTCCTCTAACATTTCTTTTCTAGCTGTATCATCTACTGAAGGCACACTACCAAATGTTAAATGGCCGACACTTTCAATCCCACAAAATTCAAATACTCCAGTAGTAGCTGTTTTTATTAATGCTTCGGTCATACCGATTGAGTCGTAAATTTCCTTTGGCGTTCCATGTGTATTAATGATAAGTCCTTTTTTTCCTGACAGAAGCTTATCAATGCCGCCTTCTGCATTGTATTGATAAGCAAATCCATAAGAGTAAACTCTGTCTATATATCCTTTTAAGATCGCAGGCATACCTGTCCACCAAATTGGATAGATGAATGTTATAGCATCTGCTTTACTAATCAATTCCTGTTCAGTGATAACCTCTTGTGAAGCTTCCCCTTTGCCGTCAAACCTCAAAACTGGATCTAATCCTATTGCATATAAGTCTCTTACAGTGACCTCATGTCCTTTACCTTGTAAAGACTCTACTACTGTTTCCAAAATGGCATGATTGAAGCTCTCTGGATTTGGATGTGCATAAACAACTAAATGATTCATTTCATATTGTCTCCTTTATTCTAATTGTAATTGAAGTTAACTTGTAATAATCTCGGTTACAAGTAATAATATAAATTACATGTAACCATTTTGTCAACAGGTGAGTGAAAACTCTCGGACTTTTTTTAGGAATTAAGGTATACTATACTTGTAACCATAACAATTACATTGTCTAAATAAATTTCTAAAGAAGGTGCTAAACATGTCTATAAGCAGTCGTTTTGCAGTTGGTATTCATATATTGACTCTTATTGAAATAAATAAATCAGGCGTTAACACATCTGAGTATTTAGCAAGCAGTGTAAATACAAATGCTGCTGTTATCAGAAAAATAATGGGGATGCTTAAAAGTGCAGGTTTAGTTAATGTTCGTCCAGGTATTGCCGGGGCACAGCTGGCAAAAGACCTTTCAGAGATTACTTTGTTCGATGTGTACAAAGCAGTTAATGTAGTTCAAGAGAAAGAATTATTTAGTATCCACGACCATCCGAACCCTGATTGTCCTGTAGGAAGGAACATTCAAGACACCGTAATGCCAATATTTTCGGTTGCCCAATCCGCAATGGAGAAGGCACTTAGTAACGTAACACTTGCTGATATTGTGAATGATATTTTGGAAAAAGAGAAGGCAGTGGGTAAATAGAAGGATATTATGTATGGAGAAGTTTGGCTGTCCGCTAAACTTCTTTTTTTGCATTATTATATCTGCTAATGGCACAAAACTATGTTTTTGCTAGTGGCACCAAATATATTTTCCTACTTATCAAAAGTAATCACCCAATAGGCATCACCGCCAGCCGGCGCAGAATTCCTAACTTGTCCACTAAAATAGATTTTCACTTCTTGTCCTTGCGAAAATTCTTTCAATATCCGCTCCGGAATATACGAGGGCAGTTGAAATACGATTCCTTGATACTTATATTTTTCATATAGCTCATCATCTGATTTATTTTTTATATTATGTGCTGAAGCTTCCACAACCCAAATACTCGATTTATTGACTTCCAAAATTACACCAGTAAAACTTGGAGTACTCGTGAAAAAAAATAACACACTCAATGCTGTTATAATTATTAAAGATGTAATGATTAACAGAAGACGCTTCATTATTTTATTCAACTTAACTCGCTCCTTCATATATCCATTCTCTCTCTAATATATTCTCGAAAATTTTTTTAAGTCCTTCCCTTCTAAGCAGCCCGATTAATCCTTTTATTATGAATAAAAAACCCAAAATTATTGAAAATAATAACAGCAATATACTAACTATTAAGGAGATTTTTGATGAAAAAAATAATGATCATGAGCTGTATTTTACTATTTTCATTAAGCATGGTGACTGGAACTAACACTTACGCTAAACCACAAGAAAAATGCGTTAGTCAATCACAGGTGGATTTTGAAAATAATTTCCGGAAGCTTTGGATAGACCATGTTTTGTGGACAAGTAATTATATTACAAGTGCCACTAATGCTGGAGCAGAAGATCAAAAACAGGTACTTACTAGACTTCTGAAAAATCAGGAGGATATCGGAAATGTTATAAAGCCAGTGTATGGCGAAAAAGCTGGAAGTAAATTAACAGAGCTGCTTAAGGAGCATATTGTTATAGCAGGTAAGATTGTTGATGCTGCTAAAAGCGGCAATAAAACCACCGTTAGTCAGCTAAACAAAGAATGGTACAGAAATGCAGATGATATTGCTGCTTTTCTCAGTGAAGCCAATCCGTTTCTTAAAAAGGAAAATCTAAAGAAATTATTAGCCATGCATCTCCAATTAGTCACAAATGATTTAACTGCAAGCCTAGCAAAAGATTGGAATAAAAGAATTGTTTCGATTGACGAGGGTGTTACACATATAATTATCATGGCAGATGCTATTTCAGCTGGAGTTGTCAAACAATTCCCTGACAAATTTAAATAATAATGGAATAGACACCTCCATTTCTATTGGAGGTGTCTTGTTATAATCTAATAGTGTTTTCTTGCCTGAAACAAACTAGTAGCTAGTAGCGACGCAATTAGAATAACTTCAGATAAATTCGTAAGCGCCCCACTGTTAACAGGTATCTTAACAGCATTCATAATAATCATAACCAACGAACCAATAAAAAACCAAACCCATTTTTGCTTAACAAGCACAATGATAGATGCAATCAGTAGAATTATCGCTACAATAATCACCATTAATGGAGGTCCACTACTGCCTACGGAGCTATATGTCAAAACACCGTATTCCCATTTAGGTGCTATTTGCAGGCTGATTACTTCATTATATAGTTCTATTATTATTAAAATAGCAGTTATTACATATGGAGCTATACGAAAGACCAGACTCCTCGTTAAAGAAATATTTGTCTTTTTAACAACAGCCCATGCGTAAAAAGTTAGAAACGGTGTAAAAATGGCATGAAGTAGAAAGCGTAATAGGTTCAATTGCTCGTTGAGATTACTTTCTCCTAAAAACCTCCCCAGTGTAATGACCGCATTATCGTATAAAAGGCCAATTACAACCGGTAATAGGAAAAGCAGACTAAGTACAGGGGATTTTTTTATGTTAATAACAATAATTATAAGACTAACAAAATAAATAATCGTATACAGCAAAAATAATAAACTGTCCATACTATAGTCCCCCTCTCTAATTATTTATAGTTTTAATTTCATTATTTATTCCCGAATTTATTTGCTTCCACCCAGTCCTCAATTGTTTTAACTATAATATCTTGCTGTTCCTTTACAGAAATATTGGCTTTATTATCACCTGGTTGCTCTCCATACACACCAAATTGGGCATGATTTCCGCCTTTAATTTGAAAATACTCTGTTGTACTTGGCAGGAGATTCTTCTTTTCCTTTATTTTTTCAGGTGTGCTTAAACCATCCTCTGACCCGCTTATAGATAAAACCGGCAGGCTAGATTTAAATAAAGACTCATTGTCAGCGGCATAGGAACCTAAAAAGATCAAGCCCTTCACTTTATCCATGTTTTTATCAACATACATTGCTGCTGCAGCACCACCCATTGAATGCCCGCCGATTAACCAATCTACATCTTTATATTTTGTTATCATTTCGTCCGCTTTTTTGTAATCAAAGATAGCTAAATTTAATGTTAGCTTTGGAATTGCCACTATCATATTATCCTTTGCCAACTCCTGTGCCAAATAACCATAAGCTTCAGGCTCCACCTTTGCTCCTGGGTATAGAATAATTCCTGTTGTACTGCTTTTATCTCCATAAATAAGCCAATCATCTTCTTTAACATAGTTACTATCCATAGAAATAGCTGGATCTTCCGCTGCTTTATACGTCATCTGTGTCCATCCAAAAAATATCCCAATCGCAAGTACTAAAACGATAACGACTGCTAAAATACTCTTTTTATTAATTATTTTTTTCATTGTTTCTTTATACCTTCTTGCACTGAAGCCACTTACTAAACTTTGCCACAGAGCAATTCCCTTTCTTATTTATAGTTAATATTTCCTTTAGTCCAATAACTAAACAGTTTATGGCAAATCAATGGACCAGACATCTCTCAAATACTCCCTTTATCAGAATTAACATATGTCTAAAATGACATATGTTAATATTATATTACTAAGCTTTATTCAAATTAGTCAAGTTAGTATGATATAATGCAAAAATATATAAACAATTGAAAAGAGTGGTATACGTGAGTTTACGGTATGCTTTATTAGGAATCATTTCCAAGAAACCGGTTAGTGGCTATGAGGTAGTTAGTATTTTCAAGGAGCAAGTCGTTTACTTTTGGAATTCTACGCATAGTCAAATTTATACGGAGCTGCATAAATTAGAAAAGGAAGAATTGCTTGAACACGAACTTATTATTCAAAACTCGCTGCCTAATAAGAAAATCTACACGATAACAGAGCTAGGAAAAAAAGAATTAATTAACTGGATTCTTAACCATTCTGTGAAGCCTGCCAAAATAAAAGATGAGTTCCTTATTAAAGCAGCTGCTTTTGATATTTTAACAATAGACGAAATAATTACTTTGTTAGATGAGGTAATTGCTCGAGAAGAAAGAATCTTAAGTATGACAAAAGAGTGGAAAGAGCATTTCACAAAGGAAACCTCCAAGCAGAATTTAGGTGCCATCATTACGTCAGAATACGGCATCCGCTATGCAGAAATGTATGTAAATTGGTGCAAATGGGTGAAGGAATTTATAAGCAGCAATCCGCCTGTTTAAAAAAATATACAAGCAGCTAATACTATTTGGCGACAACAAAAAAAGCACTCATAAACATGAGTACTTTCTTTTGTGTGCTATTTCCTTGTAAATAAACCACAGTTCTTTTTGGATGACAGCAATCTCATGAATTTCCTTTTTTACTTCAAATAAGGAATCCTTCAGTAATGTGTTTTTAGATTGCACCTGAAAGTCCTTAATAATTATTAGTGCGTCCTGTCTTTTATTAGCAATTACTTTATTTAACCGATTAATCTCAGTAAGAATCACCCTTTTCATGATTATCACCTCACTTCCAGCTGCTTTGCTTAACCAAAGCAGTATTTTCCCTTTTCTCTATCATTAATTATGTTAGAAAGGGAAAAAAGGGACAAATAATATCGTTCGTCAATTAACGACAAACATGTCTCTTTTAGCGAACAAATAGAGGTAAATGAGTTTATCATCATGATTCTCCGCAATTTGTGCCGACTTTTATTATATGCTGTGCATGAACTTTAATCATTTCTTCGTCTATTTCGGTGCTATTAGTCTTGTAGGGTTGCCAACTGCAGTATGTTTCGCAGGTACATCCTTAAGGACTAGTGTCAATGCGCCGATTTTTGCCCCTTCTTCGACGGTGATTGCCCCTAAAACTGCCGCACCTGCGCCTATAAAAACATGATTGCCTATCTTTGGATGACGTCTTCCCGGTTGATTATTAACACCCCCAAGTGTAACTCCTTGGTAAATAACAACATCATCACCAATTACGGTCGTTTCTCCGATAATTACTCCTGTGCCATGGTCAATTAACAGTCTTTTTCCAATTGTAGCAGCTGGATGAATCTCTACACCTGTCAGTACACGAGCAAGCTGAGAAATTAACTGGGCGGCTAGGTGAAGCTGCTTTATCCACAATATATGTGATAACCGGTAAAACCACACTGCATGTAATCCAGAATAAGTGAGAATCACTTGAAGATTTGACGTAACAGATGGGTCATAATCACGCACCATTTTAATTTCTTCTGAAAAGGCAGACCATTTCTTTCTTATTATTTTCCTTGTATCCACTTTAACTAGCTTCATAATGTATTCTCGACATCTGTTATGGCTTGATCAAGCATGGAAATTCCTTCGTCAAGCTCTTCATAACTAACTGTTAGCGGAGGTGCAATTCGGAAAACACCTCCCATACCAGGCAAACAGACAATATTCATATGAAGGCCTAATTCAAGGCATCTTGCTGTGATACGATCGCCTATTGCTTCTGAGCGCTCTTTACTTGTTTTATCCTTAACAATCTCAATACCTTGCAGCAATCCACGCCCTCTCGCATCACCAACAACCTCGTGTTTTTCCACAAGTCTTTTAAGTGCGGCTGCTAAATAATCCCCTTTTTCGCGTGCTGCCACTATAAGGTTCTCTTTTGCAATCACATCCATCACCGTACAGCCAACGGCAGCTACAAGCGGATCATTAACATGCGAAGTGTAAAATACGAACCCTTTGTCATAAGCCTTTTGTTCAATCTCTGCTGTCGTGACAAGGGCTGCGAGCGGCAGTCCTGCGCCGAGGGTTTTTGATAATGTCAAAATGTCAGGTGTAACACCATCATGCTGAAATCCATACCATTGTCCTGTACGTCCAAAGCTTGTTTGGGCTTCATCAAAGATTAGCAGCATATCTCTTTCACGACATTTTTTCTTTAACGCAGCTAAATATCCAGACGGAGGAACAAGAATGCCGCCCCCGGATACAATAGGTTCTACAATACATGCTGCCAAGCTGCCGACAGATTGAGCATCGACCATCGCAAAACCGTAGTCCAGCTGCTTCTGCCAGTCAAGCTTCCCATCTCTGTCTACAAAATCCGGGCGATACTCATATGGAGTTGGAATGGCCAATTGTCCAGGTGTACCAGGCAATCCGCTTTTACGAGCTGAAGCATATGTTGCCCCTGCACTTGCTTCAGTTAAACCATGCCAAGACCTGTTAAAGGAGACAACCTCAAACTTTCCTGTTACCTGCTTTGCCATTCTTAATGCCGCTTCATTTACTTCCGAACCAGTTGACAACGGGATTACCTTCGTTAAAGGATCTGTTACTGTCTCAGCAATATGTGTGCAAAGGTTGATGCTTGGTCTTGATAGCATACCACTGAACAGATGGTCAAGGCGGCCAGCAGATTCCTGTAAGGTTGCCACAACTTCAGGATGAGAATGACCAATCGTCGATGACATCTGTCCTGAAGTAAAATCTAAAATCCGTCTTCCCTCCTCCGTATAAACATAGCTTCCTTTAGCATGGTCAATAATCTCCGGAATAAAGAAAGGTGCACCATATCTTCCAACATGTCTTTCAACGTCTCCCCATGGATTGCTTCTTTTTTCGTATGGATCCATCAGCTTTTACCTCTCTCCTTTAATTAAATTGCTCTTTATAAGCTTAATGTTTATTATTAGTTAATAATAAACATTAAACAATCAAGTTTTCCTTAACAATTTGTTTAGTAATTCTTAAAAGGAGAATTCATATGCTCAACACTTGGCGATTACAATTACTAGTTCAATTTGAAACCTTAGGAACGATGCACAGGGTTGGAGAAGTGATGTACATTAGTACAGCGACAGTTTCTCAGCAGCTTAGCATCTTGGAAAAGGAAACCAATACTAGACTTTTTGAAAAGGTTGGCAGGAGAGTTCAATTAACACATGCAGGTCGTACTCTAGCCAAACAAGTCAGACCAGTGCTTAATCAGCTTGAACAAATTGAAATCGCACTTAATGACACTTCTGACATTATTCAGGGAACTGTCCGTATTGCCTCCTTCTCAAGTGCCTTACGTTCTATCGTAATCCCTGTAGTATCACAATTAGTGAAGCAATTCCCGCGTCTTCAAATTAGATTAACAGAATTAGAGCCTGATAAGAGTCTTCCAGCACTTGATTCCCATCAATTTGACTTAGCAGTTGTCGCCTACTTTGAAAAGCCTCAGATACTAAAGCAAAATGATCGCAGTCTCGTTGAACTTGGAAGTGATCGTCTGATGGTTTTAGTTGGGGAAGAAAATCCACTAGTACAGCAATCTGCTGTATGCATCACTGAACTCTCAGAGGAAACTTGGGTAATGGAGCCTGATGCTACTTACCTTTCTGAATACACGCAAAATCTATGCAGTAACGCTGGATTCCAGCCCCATGTTTTAAATGTCTTTCAAAGCTATTCAGCCATACAAACAGCTGTTGCAAATAATCTTGCGATTGGAATTCTGCCGAAGCTGGCAGTAACAGAACAAGCAGAAGGTGTTCATCTTCTTGATTTACAGCCAGAATCAACACGGCATATATATCTTGTCGCCCGCAAGCCTCAGGCATCTAACCGCTCTATACAAGTTGTAATGGAAGCGATAAAAGCTCAAGCGAGCCTAGTGTTTGCTGACGGTTAACAGAATAATAAGCATAAAAATAGACAACGAGCCACAAAAGTCGTTGTCTTTTAAAATAGCTACAATTATTTATTGATTGATATATGATGAATATTCAAATGCTGTTATCCCAAACACACTTTTAAAATGTTTATTTAGATGGGCCAAATCAACAAATCCACATTCTGCTACTGCTGCATAAATGTCTTTGTTCCTTTCTATCAGCTGCTTTGCCCGCACTATTTTACAATTAAGAAAGTATTGATATGGCGAAATTCCAGTATGAGCTTTAAAGAAACGAATAAATTGGAATTTAGATAATTGCAGTTCACAACTGATTTCGTCCAGCTTCGGAATAGTCATAAGATTTTCATAGAGCATTTCCTTTGCTTTCTTGATAAGAGCATTATCTTTCTTAAAATCTTTCGAGAGATCTGTCTTAATAAGACTTTCAGTTAGTGAAAAGAACAGCTCACTGCACAAGTCATCATCCTTTTCTGTCAAGATTGCCTCAGATAAGCTTACTATTTTTTGTTTAAGCAGATTATCATAAACAATTGGATCTGAAAATCTGATGATGTCCTTTTTTTCCATAACCTCTAAAAGCAATTGGGGATCCATATAAAGCATCACATATTCTAAGCCTTCCTTATCATGTGCCATGCCATCATGAGCCTGCTCTGGATTAAACAGCATAACACCATTCCTATGCGAAAGCTGTAGGCTGCCATCTAAGGTATAATGTTGAATTCCTCTTAATGTAACACCAATAGCATACTCCATATGAGAATGCTTTTTATACGTAAAATCTGTCATGCTTGCCGCTAACGCCGTTATGCCAACTGATTTTTTATAGATAAATTTGTCCATTATATCCCTCTACTCTCTACATCCAAATCATGAAAGTCGAATACACTAAGAATAGTGCCATCAGCACATTCACCATTTTTTCGTGCTGCTGTAAAAAGCTTTTAAATAATGCTCCAAAAAGCACCCATGTAATAAATGCTAAAAATCCAATTACAGTGATTGTTATTACACTTAAAATAATCTTAGATAAGGAAACATGGTATGGCATAATAAAGGTTGGAATGACTGTTAATGTAAATAACAAAACTTTAGTATTCAAAAACTGCATGAGGAAACCAGATAGAAACGTACCTGTTTGTTTTTCCATTGACTTTGGTTTATCTTTATTTGTTTTATACACCTGGTAAGCGAGAAAAAGCATATATATACTTCCAATAATCTGCATTAGTATTAAAATTTTTGGGATAAAGGCTACTAATATAGAGTTCAATACAGCAGAAACACTTAATAAAAAACCAAATGCAATGGTTGCACCATATGTGTATTCCAGCGCTTTTTTTGTTCCTTTTTTGTGCACTGTTGATAATATAACAATATTAGTAGGTCCTGGTGTAAATGTTACGATAAAGCAATATAGTATAAAAGACGCAATATTCATGAGATACACTCCATTCTTGATATTCTCATAAAATATTACACTGACCATAACAGAACATATAGTATATTATTGCAAGAAATAAAGACTTCTGTAAATATACAACAGCCTTTCCTCCACGTCCTATTCTCTCTCTTTTAAATAAACATCATAAACCCCATAAATCTGGGATACTCCTTTTATCAATGTTTTTATACACTAAATATGTGATTGGTCTAGTTTTATAACATGCAATAATGATAAAGAAAAACAAATTCACAACATTAAGTTAAGGCAAGAGAGAGAGGCGTGGTTTATTTGGCAAAAAAAGATATTATTGTGGTTGGCGGATATGGACATGTAGGTAAACTTATCTGCAGACAATTAGCAGATTATTATCCAGGCGATGTATATGCTGCTGGAAGAAGCCAAGAAAAAGCAGAGAGGTTTTCAGCTTCCACAAATGGAAAAATCAAGCCAATGGTACTTGATATTAATCAAAAGGTACCAGCAAATATATTAGCTACCGTAAAACTCATCATCGTTTGTCTCGAACAGGAAAGCGTGACCTTCGCAGCCTCCTGTCTAGAATCTGGCATTGATTACATCGATATATCTGCTTCTTATTCGTTTTTGCAGAAACTGGAGGAGCTGCATCAATTAGTTGTACAATCAAATGCTGCAGCATTATTGAGTGTAGGTCTTAATCCAGGAGTGACAAATTTACTCGCAAAATCGGTTTCTGAAAAAATGGATATAACTGAAAGTGTCGATATCTTTTTGATGCTTGGATTAGGGGATAAACACGGACATGCTGCAATAGAGTGGACGATCCACCAGGCAAAAACAGACTTTCACAAGTGGGAAAATGGACAGCGAGTACTAAAAAGGAGCTTTGTCGGAAAGCAGACAGCATATTTTGGCAAAAAGCTTGGTTGGAGAAATGCTTACCCCTTTAATTTTGCTGATCAGCATGTATTGCCTAAAACAATAAACGTAGATCCAGTCAACACTTTTCTTTGCTTCGATTCACGATTAGCGACTAGTTCCTTCTCTATCATGAAAAAGCTTGGACTTATACGGTTTCTGCCAGATAAGTTGACAACGGGAATTTTTAAACGAATTAGCATCGGTGAGCCTATGTTCCATGTGAAAGTAAGAGGGAAAGGCATAAAAGATGGCAAGGAAATTGTTTTGGAAACAGATGTTTCCGGACAAGAAGAAGCAAAAATAACTGCCTTTGTGACCACATGGGCTGCCCAATTTTTATATGAGCACAATACACGTAAAGGAGTATTCCATTTAGAAGAAATTGCTGATTGGTCGTCTGTTTATGAGGCCATAAAAACAGATATTGTCTGGGAAATATCTGGAGACTAATAAAATAAATATTATTATTAAATTTTTCTTACCCGCCAAAACTAAATTCATCGAATAACAATGGTGAATTTAACCAAACTAATCCTATAAGGCGGTGGAGTTATTGAAAAAAATAGGGAAATTCCAGGCAATAATGTGGAGTATTGCTCTGCCAGGATTTAGTCAATTATTAACTGGTCAATATTATAAAGGAACTTTATATGTTTTAACTGAAATACTGATAAATGTCTACAGTCATTTTAATACTGCTATTATGTACAGTTACCTAGGAGAATTTACAAAAGCGGAAGAAGTTATTAATTATCAATGGCTATTATTTTATGCTTGTTTGTATTTTTTTGCTATGTGGGATGCATACCAATATGAAATGCCTGCTAGTGAAGAGTTGTCCTTTCTTCCCTTCCTATCCGCCGCTGCATTTGTAACGATTGGACTTATTTATTCTAGTAAAATAAAACTTTTTGGCCACACATTAGGACCGGTATTTATGCCAATGATCTTTGTTATACCTGGTGTTGGTATGGGTTTTATTGTGCGGTATCTAATTCTAAAGCTAACAAACGAAAAGCAGAGTTATACATAACAGGGATTTTTATCTCTGTTTTTTATTTTTGCTGATGAATTATTTTCAATCATAACGAACAAGCATGTGCTTGGATTTCAACATCCGTCCCTTGTAAACATGCTTAGCTAGTAAAATAATCCAAAGTATAAATAAAATTCCACCAATACTAAACAAACCCAAAGGAAACACATAGTACCAATCAACAAAATCACGATGTACAATGAAAAAGTTCCCTGCTTCAAAGCCTTCAGCACCTATAAATAAATCATCCATCCATTTGTTCCGTTTTAAATCACTTGGAAACACATAATCAGCTTCATTAATATTCCTGTCATAATATCCATTTGCACGGTTATCATTTTTCAGATAAATAGCAACACTCTCAAATGAATGAAACTCTTCATTTATCGCTTTTATGGAAGCCTCAATTTCCATAAATTCTTTGTGCGTAAGTTGATTATAATTTTCAAGGTGATTAAATAGTTGACCTCGATACACTTTGTAGTTAGCTGTCTTAGAACTCGCTATGTAGAGACTTATAATTCCCAAAATTAACACCACAAGAAAACAGTAGAATAATACCCTTATTGTCCTATTGAAGCCAACAAACTGCATGCTATTCCCTCCCGTTTATCCATTAAAGGAGAATATTCTATTTTAATTATTGAATTCCTGCTCAAATGGAAAATTAATACTATTTTTTATCGTCTGATTAAGCAGACCGAATGAAAGATGCTGACTAATCCCCCATTCGGTTTATAACAAACACAAATTTTCCAATATACGGACCTCGATTTCTGGTTAATGTAGCAATAAGAGCTCGTCCTTATTAATGATTGCCCATTGTTAAAACGATAAAGAGATAAAATAATATCCAAATCCAAGTAGGAAGTATTTCAAATAACATATAGTATCCTCCTAACATAACTTGATTATCTAATATATGATATGTAGGTGGACGAATAAATGTAATCGTTTTCCTGTAGGCTTTCACGTTATTTTTCATTTCATTGTACAAAATTGCAGGTTAAGCTTTTCAAAAGGTAAGAATAAACGAGACTTATTCATAAAAATTTATTCTTAACATTAAACTGCGATTACCTTCCATTTACTTGTTATCCAAATAAAAAAAGCTGCCAAGCGGCAGGCTTACTGGTTATTCGTACTTCCTTTTATTCAGAATACCAAGGATAAATATTAATATCCCGCTTATCATATAGGAATATATAAATCCATTTAACATCGGCTTAAATTCACCTTCACTCAAGTTTTGATTAGCATACAATAAATTGAGAGACATATAGCCTAACGGTGTACTTAATACTATCAGCATAATACCGATTACAAATTGCTTTTTCATAAGCTCTCCTCCTGACCATACAATATATTCTCATGTGAATCCCTTAAGACATTTTTTCAAGATGTGTCTGTAGCTTTATTAATTTGGACTGTATTTGTTGCTTTAATGATGCAGGTTTAATTGCTTTGATATTGCTGCCATATCGCAAAAGATAATCCGTAATAAAATCCTCTTCCCCTCGATTATAAAATCCTTTTATCACTATTTTGTCTCCAATTTCGATCGACATGGAGGGATAATTCTCTTTATAAAAGATATCTATTGCATGTTCAACAATTTCCACCTCGAAATTAACGCTATTCTCTGTACGTTTTATTTGCTTAGAGCGCAGCAGGAGATCATCTAAAGAAGTATTCGATTTTGTCGTTATTTCTTCTATATATGTGATTCGATCACAGCGGAACACTCTAAATGTATTTGTATCAAGCTCAATACCTGTAGCATACCATTGACCAAACTTAGCGGAAATCTTAAAGAATTGGATAAAATAACTTCTTTCAACACCACTTTTTTTATATAAAATTTTACAACTGCTTTCATCAAGAATACTTAATAAAATCCTGTCTAAAAAACGACTAATATAATGATGCAAGTTCACTTCAAGTTGGAGAACTTTTTTCATTTTGTGGATTTTCTCTATTTGCTTTGGTGGAAGACAATTTTCAAACTTCTCATTGAGCTTTTGGATACTTATATGAAATGGTGTTGATTGATAGGAATCAAGTGTCAGCATCGCAAAATATAAAGCATATATTTCATCCACTGTAAAAGTAATCGGCGATAATAATCTGTTTTTTAGGATTCCATACCTGCCATATCTTCCATGCTCTGCATAAATGGGCATTCCTAATTTTTCTAGTGAACTTAAGTCACGCAGAGCTGTGCTTTTTGAGATACCATATTCATCCATAAGATTCTGTAAATTGAAGAATTCTCGCTTGTTTATGAACCTTATCATGTCGTTTAATCTTTCTGATTTTTTCATTGCTGGCTCCTTTAAAGGTGTCATAGGTTGATCCCTTTATTCATTATAATGAGATTTGTTAGTGGATATCAAATGAATAGTGAAGGAGATTGATGTTATGAATACAACACTTGAAGCAGCCATTTTCTTATCAATGAATGGAAAAGCTAAAGAAGCAATTGAGTTTTATAAAACACATTTTAATGCAAAGGAGTTAATGCTTGTGACGTATCTGGACATGGCAAAACGTGATACGTCAATGAAAATTACAGAAGACAATAAAGATTATATTGCTCACTCTGTCCTGAGTATTGGAAAAACGAAGCTTATGATTGCAGAAGACACAATGAATACGAGCGAAGCCTATACAGTTGGTAATAATATCTCTTTGTGTATTCAAAGTGCTGACCAAACAGAAATAGAACATTTTTACAATAGCTTAACGTCTGATAATCGCGTAAAAGTCATTCTTCCCCTGTCTAATATTATTTTTAGTAAGGCTTATGGGGTTATTGAAGACCCATTCGGCATTCAATTTCAGTTAATGTTTGATGATAGATTGTAAAATAAAAGCCTTTGAAAATTTTCTTTCAAAGGCTTCCATATTTATTTAATATCCCCGAATAATAAAGTTTGCTCTGTTAACAGGCTGATGTGCTTTGACATATATATCTTCAGCAATCATCCAGTTATTTTCCCATATTGTTTGTGCGTCTTCGCCATCTCTTTCTATTCCTCGTGCTAAGCGTGTTTCTCTTGGACAATCTATCCATACTTTAACATCATATAAATCTTCCAATTCTTTTCGCAGTGTATAAACACCCTCTATTACTACAATACCCCCGACAGGAACATGGTGCCATTCGGCTAATTTATCTGTTTTCCAATCATATCTTTGATAATATCCAGCTACCTCCTTGCTTAAGGGATTAAGAACTTCCTTTAACAGTCTTCTCCAATCAAAGTCAGCACCTATAGACTTTTTCGCAGGTTCTAAATTTGAAATCAAGGAGGTAGTAACATAAAAATCATCCATATGAACAATTGTAATATCACAGAAATCATCTTTTAGTTTCTGCGCAAATGTGCTTTTACCAGAGCCTCCACACCCGTCAATGCCAATCAAAAATGTAGACTGCTTTCTAGACTCACCAACAACATGTTTTACCCAGTTTTTAAAAGAATAATAATCTTGTACTAATTGCCCATTCATTATAATCCACCTACCTTCAAACTATTTAAAACTCATTAAACAGGCAATGGACGTTCTGGCCGCATAGGACAATAGCAGCATTCAGAATCACTGCATTTCGCTTCTTTCCAAACATTACAATTAGGACAGAAATAGGCATCAAAATCTTCGGAATACACTAAGTGAAACTTACAGCTTAAGCACCGTTGTTCTGTATCAATAAAGCCCTCAACCTCAAAGCCATCTATCACCACTAAATAATCTTTTTCTTCTATTTTCATAGAATCTCTCCAATCATTTTTCGCTGTAGCATTTAAATGAATACCCTAAAGTAAGAAAGGTACTTTCCACACTTGGATTACCGCCATTTTCATAACAAGACTCACTAGCTGCAGTTATTTCCTTCGTATTAAAATATACTTTAGAAGCTAATAAGAATAATGAGATAATGATAACCATTACTAGTGTTATCGATATACTAAGTTTATTAGTCATATTCTCCTCCTTTTCTTCGTTACAACATATAACTTATAAAAACATGGAAAGTTAATTACAGTTACCCTCCTACGTTAATAAGCATTAAAACCGATTATTCCATAATATGTATTTCTTTATAATCAATTCTTTTTGGCCTTGACTTCGTTAAGCAAAATAAAAAAACTGGTACTTGGAACAAATGGACTTTGGATTACTAAAAGAGTATTGCTTAATAGGATTTCGTTTCCTTACGATGTGGTCCCTGCTCCATTTCACTATGATTTTTTATTATTGAATACAATACGTAAACACTAAATAAAAAAACCGAACTATTAATCGATAAAATAGTTCAGCTTAAACATAGACTTAAATACTTGTGTGCCCCTCACCAACTAGTTATGAACACCGTAAACCGTTTCTCAATTCAATTCTTTACGGTCATCTGCCTCTGGTAACTTCTCAATCCAGCCTTGTTTGACCATTAATTTACCGAATAAAGCGATAATTTTTAGATCCCTAAGCATTGCTGCATCACAATGTCCAAGTACGTCTATTCTCATGCTTGTTATCATGGCAGTTGTGTAATACGTCGCTGCTAAATGGAACAGAAATCCTACATGAAATGTCATTAATTTTTCTGAGAACGGCGCTTCAACAGAATTTGTCGTTTCTCCATCTAACAGGCTTGGTGTATGAAGATTCTCTTCTTCAAATAATTTAGAGAAAACACTTATATTTTTATGGATGGTATCTGAGCACTGCTCCATAAAATGAATAATTTCTTTATCCTGCATGACTTGTTTAAATCCATTAATTAACGTTTTCGTTACGATGCTTTTCTTTAAGTTAAAATAAATATTTCCTGCTTCCATTGTGTTTAATGGCCTTTTATCGCCAAAGGAATCCATAAAATAAGAAAATTGAGTCGGTGATTCCCCGCCTTGCTTTACTGAAAAATAAGGCGAACGCTGATAAATATCTTTCGCTAAAAGCAGTTCAATTGATTTATTATAAAGATCCATTGTATCCGTATTACTTTCATAAAAATGATCTCTAACATCTTTTCTGGCAGAGGTGCTAAACGAAATGGAGTAGCCAGACAGCCCATGCAAGGTCATATCATGAATATAAATCAGCCAAAAATTATCAGAAAATAAAGAAGGGGCATTTAGGTTAACATCATCTTCTGTAAATCCTATTGGTGCTTCCATATTCTCCGCTTTAAAAAATTCCGCCACCATCTGCAAATGCTTTTCAGATAGTTTCAAAGTAAATTTAAAAAGAGAAAGAACCTCTGGATCTTTTGCTGTAGCTAATACATGTTTACTAATACATATCGACATCGTATTTTGAATATATTGTGTCCACAATCCTGTAATTTCAGAAGACGTTAATCTTTCCTTCTTAGCCAAAGCATATACCTCCAGTATCACTAAATTTATAAGTATTTTGCCCTAACTATTCATCGATTATTTATACTTCTTATATGGATTGTGATTAATTATTCAAACTAGACTGACCCCTCTCCAGTAAAATTAATTTAGTTCAAAATCGTCCGGTGTCCAAGCCGCAATTTCATTTCCTGGAACTGCAACAATTAACCAGTCATCACCAGCTTGCCAGCATTCTACATTTTTATCATAATCGTTGATATATAGACATTTTCCAGAATGAAAGGAAATTAATAAAGATGGGGAATTTTCCCCTAATGAAATATCAACAATCTGTTCTCTCCGAATTTCTAAAATCGTGTTAATCGCTTCCTCTTCACTTAGCTCCCTCCTATTTTCAAATACCAATAATTCACTCTTTTCTTTATTATTAATACAGCAAACTTGTTTACTTCAATATTTATCCAAAATCTATTTGGTTCTTTATCGGAATAGTGAATAAAATATATAAATGTTGAACGAGGCCCAACACCAAATTTTATTCCATCTAAGCTGCCGTCAATTAAAGTACACCACTCAGCAAACTCTCTATCTGAAGGTGTTATAATACTCACTTCTCTTCTTGGTCAACTATATGATGCAGCATTCTTGGTTGATGCATATTAAATTGTTCTAATAATTCTTTTCCAAAAATCGTTATGGTTTCTTCCCATGGATGTCCCAGCAATCCCCACTCGAAATTTTTCTGAATAAAAAAGTAATAATCACCATTTGGAAATATCGGCACAATCCACTCATCGAACTGTGATTTAGGAAATTCTAAATGGGGATTTATCCAATAAGAGGGATGCTGCCAATCTAATGCATACATAAATTCATCCTTATGTATAAGTGCCTGAAAAGCATGCAGCGATTTAAGCTCTAAGTCACTATATATATCAATAAAAGTTCGCATATCTCCTGTCCAATTTAAATAGGAGGAGATATTATATTTTATAAACGGTGGAGGGACTTTATAGGAAGGAAAAGAAGTCATTCTTGGGTTAAATCTAAATTCCTTATAGAGTCTTTCCCATACTTTTCTTTCCTCCATTGAAGATAATTCCTTCCAATTCTTCATTTACACTCTCTCCCATTATTTACTCTGAATAAATGTATCATTAAAAGGAAGAAGAAATAGAAACAAAAAGAACGAAGCAAGCTGTGGCAAAAAGGAGAGCTGTCATACCTTTTTCCCTTTTTTTCCACTCCGATATTCCCATAATTATGAATGTTAGCCCTAATAAGCCAAATGTTAATGGCATTAAATTCGTATTATCTGTTATTAGACCATAAATAGCTAAAAAAGCCGCACTCAAACTAAAGATTATTCTTAATATACTTAGCATTCAACAACACTCCCTTTTCAAAAATAACTATATAAATAATTCCTGATAATTAGTTCCTCTTTTCTAAACATCAGCACCAATTTTACACTTGTAATGATATAAATAAATTTACTTATTTTTACATAAAATACAAATAGCGATAAAAGTAAGCGTAAAAGGTGTATAAATCACATTAGTACATACGAATATGCTTTCTAAAAGGTTTCACCTTGTCCTTCTATAACTTATATGGTGTTAGTGCCTCTAAGTAAATTCTGCTAACAGCACTATTTCCACTGGGAAAACTTTACACATGAAAAAAATTTACCAACTTGGAATTCTTAAAGTATAATGAAATAAAAATAATATAGGAAAATTCACCTAATCAATTTACTTTTTTAAAGGATTGGTTATATTGGAGTACAATAGATGATCAATGAATTATTAATGTTTAAATTAATTGTGGCTTTAGCTGGTATTTTAAGCTTGTTTCTATGCTTATTTGCCCATTTTAAGCTAAAGGGTGCCCCTGGTGTTAGACCATATAAAGCAGCAGCACTATTTTCATCTTTATTTGCCTTTTTTTATGTCTTTGAGTTAAGCAGCACCTCGCTTAGGGATATAAAATTATGGATCATGATGGAATACCTTGTTATGCCATTCATTCCCGCTTTGCTCTTTATCATGTGTTCCGAATATGTTGGTCAAAAATTAAAGATATGGGTCTATTACTTTCTATTTTCCATCCCATGTTTTACGATATTTATGCAGGCAACAAACAATCTTCACCACCTATACTATTCTTCTGTCGGGTTAAGAAGTGATGCTCCCTTCCCCATTGCAAGAATGGAATATGGTCCGTTTTTTTACATACACGCACTTTACCTGTTCCTTTGTTTAACGGTAAGTGTCCTAACATTAGCCAGACAATTGAAAAGTGCCTCTTTTATTTTTAGAATTCAGATTTTAGCCATGATAGCTGGGTTGATTTTTCCAGTCCTTGCTAATTACTTTTACCTAAACGGTTTAAGCCCATACGGTATTGATTTAGGTCCTGTTTCCATGAGTTTATCCTATATTTTCCACTGTATCGCCCTGCTATCTTTTAAAATGTTTAATGTGACTCCCATCTTTAGAGATACAGTGTTTGATAGAATGAAAGAAGGCGTAATTGTTCTTAATCAAAATGGAATTATCCTGGATTATAATCAGGCAATGCTGCCAATCATTCCAAGCCTCCATGCAGCCGCAATTGGTAAACCAATAAAAGAAATTTTGTCAGATAATAGCAGTCTAAAGACAATTTTAGACACTGAGGAAAACTGTGATTACAAATGGATTTATAATAATAAGACAATTTATCATCAAGTTCAATTTTCAGAGGTCCAAAATAAAAATTCACTTAAAGTCGGGCAGATCGTGACTTTTGTTAATATGACCGAGAAGATAGAACTGCAGGAACAATTAAAACAGCTTGCATCCATTGATGGACTTACTCAAGTTTATAACCGAACCTATTTTTTGAAGCTATCTAATGAACTGCTTCACACGAAAACACCTGAGAGAATCAGCCTCTCTTTAATTATGTTTGATATCGATCATTTCAAAAGGGTCAACGATGATTACGGGCATGAGACTGGAGACATTGTTCTATCTCATATTGCGACAATAGCAAAAAAATGCATTCAAGAGTCCGATATTATTGGAAGGTATGGCGGAGAGGAGTTTGTGATATTGCTGCCAAATACCACTAGAGAGGAAGCATCTATCTTAGCGAATATCATCCGTGTAAAGGCTTCAGAAAGTCCTAGCTATTCGAATAATACTATCATTCAGACCACTTTAAGTTTAGGTGTTTCACATACATTAGTTACACAACCAAGTATAGATACTATAAAAAACTTAATGAGAGAGGCAGATCAAGCTCTCTATACTGCCAAAAAAAATGGCAGAAACAATGTGCAAATATATTTAGAAGCCGATGCTAAACAAACAATTTAAATGCAAGGGAAGGTAATGATACTTACTCATTGACTTCCCTTTTTATTTTTGTCAATCAGCTATTTTCATAGTCTTGTATCAACATTACTTGAAATTCATTGATATTTGATACCCAATTAACGGAATCAATATGGATTGTATCATTTACCTCAGGCAATTCATTCATGATTCGCTCAGCAATTTCAAACATGGCTGCCGTTCTGACATCATCATACGGGATGCCATCTTTAAATATTTCATTGATTTCTTGACCAAACTCTTTATTATTAGGAAGTATTTTTACTGTATAATTTATCTTACCTGTATTCTCACTTTTCCAAGAGTCCGTTATATAATGGGTATTTTCAATGACATAATGAGTATTTAAATAATTCTCCATATCTATTACCGTGTTAGCTTTGTCTGGTTTGTTATTTTCAATAGACTGATTTGCATTTGAATGATTGATTTTATCTTGTTTAGACACTGTGCTATTTTTTGTTTCTTGATTTATATCTTTCTGTTCACTTGTAGTAGAAGTTAGGTTTGATTTCTCAACTGTATCTCCTGTCGGATTTGAACAGGCTGCCATTGTTAGTACCATTGTCGCTAAACCAATATAGAAAGAAGCCTTTTTCATAAATACACTTCCTTGATCAATACTTATTAACCTTCTTGTTTTTTCATCTATGTACAAAGCCACTTGACTGCTTACGGCACAAAATGTTCTCTAACCAGTCGAACATTATATCCCTCTCTTTTTCCGAACACAAACACAAAGGTCCGCCTACAAATTTATGGAAAATATGTTAAAATATAATTATATTCTATAAAAGGATGTGGGTCAATGAAAGCAAAAGAGCATGGTATCTCCATTGTGTTAAACCTTTTCTTAGGTTATCTGTGGATTATATTTGTAAATCATATGGTTGCAATTGCCAATTCCTTTCCTAACACCCTTATATTTGGAGGCTTTTTTATCCTATTAGGAACCTTTTTATTTTGGGAAATTGTCAACCGAATAACTCCATTTAATACGTACAAATTTAATCATCCTGTCCGAATAACAGGTTTTGCTTCATTCTTCTTAGCTGTGGTCATCTACTTCCTTTGACAAGACAAAGATAAAACGATCATCTGGATTCCAAATATGCAAGTTATCCGCAATATAACCGCGCAACCACAGTTTTCCATCCATTTTTCTCAGATAAAAGCCTTTCGGAAATTCATCGTCCTCAGTTAAAGGTTCAGATGCTACGGTGACAGAACCTGTAGGAGCTTGATGAGTTTTGCCAGTATCAGCAGCAACTTCAGGTTGCTCTAAATAAAATAGTCTTAAATATGGGCCCAGCTCAAGGGGGCAAATATGTAAACCAAGCTCTGTTGCTTTATGCAAAATTTCAGGTGTTGTCCCTCCATTTGGAATCCCTAAATTACTTACAGCAAGTTCCACTGTCTTAAGTCTATACGCAGTAGAAGATACGATTAATCTATCATCAGCTAACAACAGCTCCCCGTACTTATTTAATAAAATAGAAGAATCCTGCAGTGCCTGAATTAATTGTAATTTTGTCTGGCCGCCTATTGTTACGTTTCTGATGATAGTTGGGCAGTCAGGATATACTTTTTTATATTCTTCATTAGCCAAAATCCCTCATCCTCTCCATATGTAATTTCTAACTTAGGTTTTTATGTATTCTACAAGCTTCATTTAATACCCTTGTTATTCCTTCCATAAAAAAAAAGCAGCTGGTCGGCTGCGACTTATGCGAGCTTAGGTTTTCACTGCCCTCCTCTTCCTTTTCTTGACCATCATTTTAGCTAATAATATTACCAGACACGATATTGGAATAAGAAACTGAAAGAACAAATGAACGTACAGCGGCACAATCTTTAAACCGATATAAAGATGGATAACAAAGTTGTTCATGAACGCTGCGCTTATAATATAAACAGCAAGCAAAAAGGGGATGATCATCTTTTGTTTCTTTTTCAGTTTGAAAATTCCTGCCAGCCCTTGAATACCTGCATAGGAGAAAATAGTTATTTTTATTAAGCCACCAATGGTAAACACCAAAACCGCTAATAATTCTAGATGTCTAATAAAATTTAAAAAATTAATCTGTTCGATTGTCTTCATAAATGGAAAAGTAAAAAATTCAGCTAGATCTGCTGTTAATAGTCCGACATTAAGTACTGCTATTATTATTAATATTAATCCTGAAATAAGTACCGCCAGCCAGCCATACTTCTGAAAGGCGGAAAATTTTGTCAAATATTGATAATAACAAATAAATACGATTACTTCACCAAATGGAAAGGTAATTAATGTTGGGAAAACAGCCTTTATAATGGGCGAAAAGCCATCTTCTAGGATTGGTCTTAAATTATTCCACTCAAAATCCTCAAGAAAAAACATAAATACGATAACCAATATAAGAAAACCCAACATAATCAAGGTTAGTGCCTGAGATGATCTACCTAATGTCTCTATATCTAAATAACAAACATAGGCAACTAACAAAAGAATCGATAATTTAATGACCCAAGCACTGACACTCCATAAAATTACTTCATTAATAAAAAAAGCAAAATCTCCTGTTACACGAGCAGCTAAATACAAAAAATAAAAATAGTAAAGGGTAGCGATAATAACTCCTATGGGACGGCTAAATGCATCTTGTAAAATACGCGTGAACGTTTTACCTGTACCACCAGCTCTATACAATGCTACATAACAAAAATGAATGGCAATACCGATAACTGTTGCAATACCAATTGCCATCCAAGCATCTTTTTTTGCCTCCATTCCCATCCCTAATACAATGGAGCTTCCTAGTTGAAACAATATGATCATAGAAGCTAGCTCTAACGCATCAATTTTTTTTATTTTCATCTTTAACACCAGCCGCCCATTAGGTTAGTCACTTATATTTATATCTCCGTAATTTCGTACGGTAACATTTGCTGTTATTTCGAACTGAGAAGTTGAAAAGATTTCTTTTTGCCATATTTTCTCATTCTTTTTCCAGTTTGATTTATCGTCAATTCTCAATACATCTCCAAAACCGATAAAATCACAATTTAATGTTTGTGACTGAACAATTAAGTCTTTTATGCTTGCTTCAATGTCCTTTTCCATTAATTTCTCAATCTTTTTTATCCCATCTGGTTTTGTTAAATCCATATCACAATTTAGTTCATCTAAATCTCCAACTAAATCAACCTTAATTTTGAATTGCGGTTTTCCATTATTCATCTTGCCATCGATCGACGTTTTAGAATGAATAATCGTTAAACCAAACTCCTCCTTCTGAGCAGAACAATAAGAGCTGAAATAACTATTTTTCAAGGATCCTTTAATTAAATAATAGGTTCTGCTTTGGTTATCATTTAACCAGCCTGCTTTTTTGTCTTCATTCATAACAGTCAATCCTGAAAGCTCTAAGTAGGCATTTGGCGATATGGACTCCAAGATAGCTTTTTCTCCAGCAGCTTTCTTATCCCCAATTAACATAATTGTTGGTACGATTGCTTCCTTTCCTCTTGAAATAATTTCCGCCTTAAGCTGTGTTGGAAATATTCTTTGGTGCGAGCCCCAGTTTTCCTCGGTGTTTTCGAGTGTTTTTACAATTTCGCTGCCTGGAATGTCCTCCATGAACGGGATAACTTTTAAAGCATCCCAAGCACTAATGTCTTTTGTGATTAGTATGTCTAACATGGAGCTTAAACCAGGCTCACGCAATATATAATTAAGTACTCCATTAATTCCAATTGTTTCAGCAACTGACTCTCCAATTATTATGAGCTGAACTTGAGCTGGACTTAACTGTCTTGATATTTTTCTAGATACCATTTCAATCGCTTTGCCCATGCTTTTTGCCTTCGAATCATACACAACTACTGGCAGCTTTTCTGTTTGATTATTAAGTGGCTGTGGATTAATTACTTGTAAGGAGACAACATAATTATCGGAGTCCCTGTCTATTCCAATTGCATAAACAAGAGCGACTTCATTTAATTCGTTACGATTAATATTACCTAGTGAAAGTATGGCAAACAGTGATAAGAACGCAATTATGCCTAATGTTTTCATTCTGCTAATCCTTCATTATTCTCTTTTTTTAGATACAGGTTCCTCATGCTGATATCCATGCTTATTCGTTAGTTTTCGTAATGGAAAGCGATAGATAGTATCCTTTTGGTCTTTTGAATTAAAAGGGAAAAGTGGAGCAAAGTAAGGCACACCAAAGGATCTTAAATGATTAAGATGAAAAACTAACGCTAAAGTTGCAAGAATAATTCCATATAACCCTAAAAATGCAGCAATTAAGATAAAGCCGTACCGAAGTGTCCGAACAGCTGTTGCTAGTGTCATAATTGGTGCTACGAAACTGAATATATATGACATGCTTACTACAAGTAGTGTAGCAGGCTGAACTAAACCTGCTTCTACGGCTGACTGACCTATGATTATCGTCCCAACAATGGACACAACTGAAACCAATCCCTTCGGCAATCGCAGCGCACCTTCAATGATAATTTGGAAAAGAAACATAAAGAGAAGTAGCTCAACGACTAAAGGTAAAGGTTTACCTTCCCTTTGAGAAGCCAGGCTTAAAATTAAATCAAAGGGCAATAGCCCTGGATGGTATGTTACAAAGGCTAGATAAAACGCTGGTAAATAAATAGCCAATATCAATGCAAGGATTCTGAGTAGCCTTGTAACACCACCATTAACAAAGTAATAATCATCTGGTGATTGCAAGAACTGTAAAAAAAGCGCTGGTACGACTAACGCATACGGTGTACCCTCAACTAAAATCGCAATTTTTCCATCCGTAATTTCTCCTGTAAGCACATCTGGTCTATCTGTTGTCAAAATCAGTGGAAACGGTGTGAGAAACTGGTCGCGAATAAATTCTTCCACATAGTTTGCATCCATTATTTTACTTGTCTTTATTTTTGTTAACCTTTTTTTTAATTCTGCTAATATTGTTTTATCTACTGAGTTTTCTAAATAGATTATGCAAATATTTGTATTCGTAAGGCTTCCAAACGTATAATTTTCTAATCGAAGTTGTTCGTTTTTAATGGCATGTCTCATAATCGCTATATTTGTCGCAAGATTTTCATTAAATCCAATTAAAGGACCCTTCGTAACACGTTGCCCCTCTGCTTCAGTCAGAGACCTTTCCTTCCATTTGGCAACATCAATAGACAGGACATCTTTTATTCCCTCTATGATCACGATGGTTTTGCCATTGAGCACATCGTGAATAGCATCTTTATATAAATGAAGAGTTGCAATGGATTTAGCCTGAATAATTTCCTTCTGAACAGTAAGTAAAATATCTTCAGCTTCTACTGCAGGAGATAGCTGCTGTAAAGGCTTAATAATAAAATTTTCAATCTCTTTCTCATCAGCAATGCCTGCAATAAAAACGATAGAACACTCTAATCTATTCTCCATCAATAGATTCAAGGTAATGGATCGAACATTTAAGTCGTTAGGATTACCTAAAGAAGCTTTAATATTGTCAGCACTTATACCCTTTAGGCTTGCCCCCATCCTAATACCTCCAAACATTTATATATTTGTTAATTTTAACTAAGTGGTAGATTTTTATGTATAGCTTAGCTCCTAAAATAAAAAAAATAGAGGCAGCTTATTCTCCAATTAAACAAAAAAAACCGGACTATTACGCGAAATCTTCAGGTGAAAATTCCGCATAATAGTTCCGATTTAGCTATGATTGATATACTTGTACCAGTATCCAACCCTTTTTATTTAATTAGCTAAAGAATTATTTGCTTTAGTATTCATGCTAGATTTAGAATACTTTAAATTACTGGCAGCGATTCCTCCTAAAATAATTACCACGCCGATCCATTGCACTCCACTAACATGTTCTTTTAAAACGAAGGCAGACATAAGAACGGCTACAGGAAGCTCAGATGCTGTTAGAATTGTGCCAAGTCCTGGACCAATCTTTGGCATACCAATTGAAAATAACAGTGGTGGCAATACTGCACCAAAGAAACCAAGGATTAAGCCGAACTTTGTTACCCCTATTAATACAGGTAAATCAATTAAATAGAATGGTGGAAATACGATGAACACAATGATTAATCCGCCACTAGACAGCAATGCACTTTTTAACAGCGGCGCTGTATCTTTCCCGACAGAACCACTGAGGAAAATAAACGTTGCAAACGTCACTGCAGAAAGCATTCCCCACATAGCACCTTGCAATGATACAGTAACTCCTGTATCTGAAAGGATTCCTGCTGCTAAGAGAGAACCTGCAAGAAGAATAACGATGGCAACAAGTTTTTCTAGTGAAGGCTTCTTTTTTAAGAATACTAGCTCTAGTATCGAACCGATCCAAATATATTGAAAAAGAAAAATAATAGCCAATGAAGCATGAAGTGATTGCAGCGAGTGATAATAGAATATTCCTGTTAAACCAAACGGAACACCTGATAACAGCAGCTTTACCGCTTGATTTCGTGAAATTTTCTGCTTTTTTGTTAATGCTACAAGCAGCCAAATAATCACTGTCCCAAATAAATATTGTCCACCTGTTATCTCCTGCACCGAAAATCCATTAGCGTAAGCAAGTTTAACAAATGTTGATAAGATGCCATAACTGCAGCCACCTAAGAAAACAATTAATACATAATGCCAGTTTTTCATACTAGCACCTCCTTTTGCATAAAAAAAGCCACACAAATGTCCTAAGACACTTGTGTGGCGAAAATAGAGCTTACTCTAGAAAAATCCACGAACAAAAAAATTTTAGTATGTTAATTCCGACTTTATTATAAAATCAACCATTATTGTTGTCAATAGTGTCTCTTAATCATTAGCACAAAATTTCGCAACAATTTTCATAAGACGTTCATTTTCTTCAGAAGGTATGTGTTCATTCAGTCTGGCTCCCGCAATAATTGCCATCCATTCTAAAATTGCCTTCTTAGAAATATTGGCCCTATTACAGTAGGAGCGAAGATATAATTCTGCTAATTCATGGGAATACGATGAAATTAATAAATAGGTACGACAAACGTCTGCTCTCGGATCACCAGCACTAGCATCTACCCAGTCAATAATACTAATCAACTCATTACTTACAAGTAGATTATATGGATGCAAGTCACCATGACATAGTTTAGGTTCATATTGCAGGGAACTTAATCTACTTAAAAGTTTAATTTTTTGTTCTTCACCTAAAGTGGGGGCCGAATTAATTTGCCGGTTCAGTTTTTCTGCCATAGATTCCACTTCATCATCTTGATGAATTTTAACTGTATGTATCTCTTTCTGTACATTCACGAAGATGTCAATATAATGCTCGACAGACCCCATCTTGTTCTGAATTTGCTGACCTAGCGTTTCACCGTTTATGTATTCCATAACGATTGCCTGTCTTCCATTTATTTTGGTAACTTCAAATACCCTCGGGACATTAAGGCCACACGAATAAGCAAACTTTTGTTTCTTAGCTTCATATGTGGCTTCAGTTGGCGGTAAATATTCCTTAAATAGCTTAATTACTTTATTATTGTACAAAAATACATCTGCCGTATTTCCAGTAGCTATTGCACTCCCTAAATCCACTATCTTCCCTCCCCAAGGTATTGCCTCTGCCTCCGTCAAATTTGACAACTGATTATCAATTACTAACCATTTAATTTCAAAGTTTTTCTTTATGGAATTTGCAGATGTCATTATTTAACTAAAATTTGGTTGTAAATATGATGCTCCATATGCTCGAGATAATCCTGTATCAGCCATTCTAATGTTTTTTCTTCGTTATTGCCGATATCACAAATATAAGATAATTTTTCAGATGGTATGTTTTGCAAAACATGGACAATTTGGTTATTTAACGCTTGAAAGAGAGTTACTATATCCTGAAGAGGTCTTTCTTGATAATTCTGGAGTATAACACATTGCACTTGATTATAAGGCTGAATCACATATGGTTGTTCTTCATATTGAACTTGTAGAAATCTACCTAGATTATTAATGGCAGAGTCACATAGATGTCCTAATATCTCTTTTTTGGACCATTTGTTTGGTGCAGACCGATTAGAAATTTCTGTTACTGACATAGTAGTGAATTCCTTTGGTAATGCTTGTATCCAGTGGTTTATACCATTAATTACTTTCTCCATCCTTTACCTCCTCATTGTACTTACCTAAATAGCTTCTACAATTATATTGCATGGAAACAACAATCATTCATTTGATGAAAGCAATTGATTGCTACAGAGAAATTCAAGTCTAAATGTATACATACTAGTTAAACAAGCTCCTAATAAATGACATTGAGAGCTGTTCCTTCCTTATAATTAAAGTCAAATTATTCTTGAAATACTTTTCATAGGTATTTCGCTAATGCCTTCACCTGAAGGGAAAGGACCACAATGAGGAAGTAAAACAAACGGTATTTCAAGTCTTGCAGCCATTTATTCGTAGTTAAATTGATCTGTTCTCGAGGCAATCATAAAGGAATATCCCAGCAAGTTATTGACTCTTTTGTCTATAACTCATTCTCCAATGTAATAACAAATTCAATTCCTGTTGGTTTTCTTTGCAGTGGTTCTTTATATTCCGTAAAAATGAACTTAACTGCAGACATATCGTCAGGTAATGGCGGTGATACAGTGTAAGTATGTGACATATGACCGTCAGAGCCTCCTCCTCCTATGTCTTTGCAGTCATACTCCACCCCATTATTTTCTATCGAGAGCTCTAGAAAGGTAAATTCAAGTAAAGATTCTGCATTTTCTTCTAACGGTTCTTTATCCATCGTTAAATTTACGATGCTAGCATTTTCATATTGACGTACAAATGTTACGGTGAAAAATAGATTATCCCTTTCATATGACTTTAATATCGGGATATTTTTACGAAATCCTTTTGGGTCAACATATGGCTTAAATAGGTCTTCAACTAATAAGTGATGGAATAATCCGTCTAAAAATCCCTCATATAAATCATATTTTTTTGACCATGAAGTTATAAGCTGAGAGGTTGGAATACTTGACTTACTCGATATACTTTTTCGTTTGTTAATCAATTCACATATTTGTTCGTCAATTGTTTCAAAACGGCGATCATATTGTTCTCGTTTATCTGTCATTTTACTTCCTCCTCATGGTAAGATGATGAACTAATTTTAGCATAATCTGGAAAAGATAGAAACTAACTTAATAGACTTTGTGTATTTAGCAATAATAGGTAAAAATATGCTACTATTTAAATAAATCAGTCAGATAAAAGGAGGTAAAATAATGAACTATTCTTCGATTAACTTTCAGGAGAAATTTTCGAAGTTTACGGACCAATGGTCACCGAAGGTCATTGCCGAAATGAATAATTATCAATTTAAATTAGTTAAGGTGCTTGGTGATTTCGTCTGGCATAAGCATGAAGATACAGATGAAGTGTTTATTGTAATGGAAGGCAGTTTAATCATTGAATTTAGGGATGGTAAAGTTCAATTAAAGGAAGGAGAAATGTTTGTTATTCCGAAAAATGTAGAACATAAGCCTTATGCGGTTTCGGAATGCAAAATAATGCTTGTGGAACCTAAAGGTGTAGTCAATACTGGCGAGGAAAGAACCTCCCAAACAGCAGAAAATGATGTGTGGATATAATAGCTTGCTATAAAACTAGCTGTTTTTTTCATTAATTGGGATAATACATCACTTAGATGAATAATATCAATTTTATTCTAACTTAGTAGCATTGGACCTTTTTGTAAATACTGGCTTTCCATTTTGTTCGTTCCATTGCGTTCACCTTACACTCGCTTTCCGCGGGCAAAGCTTTTAATCTCCTCTTCTTCGCCTGCGGGGTCTAAAGCGTCCTCTATTTCCCTTAGTATTCGAGTGGCCTCCGCTCCATTCCACTAATTTTTAAATTATATTAAAACATAAAACGTTAAAACTAATTGTTAATCTGTAAATGTTTATTTTTGATTGATTAATACTTATTACAACTTTATATGATAAAGTCTATTTCAGTAGTATTAATTTAGATTGTTTTCCACTTTTCCATTAAACTATCCACTCGATTGACTATATGCTGCTCTGAAATGGTCTTTATGCTGCGGTCTTTTACTATTATTTTGCCGTCTACTAATACATCTGTAATTGCATTTGGTTGGAGGGAATAAACTACATTTGCAAATAACTCTGTTTTTGGGGAAAGGGATAAATCATTTATATCTAATGTAACGAAGTCTGCCTTCATTCCTGCTTTCATCTCACCTGTTGACAGCTGCAGCATTTCCGCTCCTGCTTTTGTTCCCATGTTGTATACTTGTTTTGCATTAATACAAGTACCATCAAGGCGAGTTACCTTTTGCAGAAGAGAGCACATTCTCATTTCTTCGAAAATACTGATACGATTATTGCTGCAGGCTCCATCTGAACCAAGTGAAATACGGACACCTGCCTCAAGTAAATCTGGTATTCTTGTCACTCCATCAGATAAAAACATATTACTTGATGGGCAATAAGCGAGTGCTGTTTTTCTTTGTCCTAGTAACTTTATTTCACTGTCATCCAACCAAACTAGATGAATAGCAATCATACTATCATCGACAACACCAAGAGAATCGAGATAATGAACTGGACGTAGGCCATACCTTTCAAGTGTCTCATCGACTTCAAAGGTTTCTTCTGCCACATGAATATGAAACGGGGTATTTAATTCTTTCGCAAGACGGTGTCCTGCCTTAATCATTTCCGGTGATGCCGCGTGAGGACTATGTGGTGCAGGATGAATAGACACCATTGAATCACCTTGATACTTTATTGCGAGCTGTCTTGTTCGGTCAACAGCCTCTGCTACACTTTCTTGATAACTGCTTGGGGCACCTTCCCAATCATACATCGTCCTTGCGAAAACAAGGCGGATTCCAATATCCTTTGCTGCTTGAATCACCGCTTCATCTGTGGCAATTCCACCATTATGAACATAAAAAAAGTCACTGACAGTTGTTACACCGTATTTCAGCATTTCTCCAAAAGCAAAGAGCGCTCCCGTATAAATTGCTTCCTCATCCAATAATGGTGTGTAACGGTACAATGCTTGATCTCTCCATTCTAAAAACGGACGATCCACTGCAATTCCTCTTAGTAAGCTTTGAAAAGAGTGGTTATGAGCATTAACTGTTCCTGGCAAAATTGCTTTGTCCTTCCAATCTACTACAGCTATTCCTTTATATTTTTCGATAAGCTGTTTCCTTGGTCCAATTTCTTTTATTACACCATCCAAGACATAAATGGCCTGATTCTTTTGAAATTGGCTATTTATATAAACAAAATCAGCGGTATATATCATACTCATCATGTACGCTCCTTTACACATCTAATTTTTCGTCTAATGAAAGAATCGAATGCAGCAGCACATTCGCCGCTTTTTCGATGTCCTCCAATCCGCTTTCTTCCTCTGGACAGTGACTTTTCCCTCCAACACTTGGAACAAATATCATGCCGCTTCTTGTTATTGCTGCCATATGTGCAGCATCATGTCCTGCCATGCTGCCAAGTATTAAATAAGGGAAATTCAGAAGCTCTGCACTGCTTTTTATTGCTTCCATTACTACTTCATCCATTTCAGCTGGCGCTTGGTCTAACAACACTTTTCTTTCTATTTGCACAGCTCGTTTCTCCTTACAATCCAAGCAATCAAGCGTAAAAGCTGCTAATACCTCCTGTATTTCAAGCGATGTTTTCCCTCTTACTTCTAATGACATTGTTACTTTATCAGGGATAATATTCGGTGCATTTGGGCTGGCAGTAATCTTCCCAATCGTGCCAACCACTTCCTTTGAAGGGTGCCTTAAACAGGCACGCTCTAACGATAATATAAGCTCTGATGCTGCAGCTAAGGCATCCTTTCTATCTTCCATTAATGTAGTTCCAGCATGATTAGCCTCGCCGATAACGGTTATTTGTTCACGATAGATACCTGTAATTGCCATTACAATCCCGATAGGTATGGAACTGTTGACAAGCCTTTTGCCTTGTTCAATATGCACCTCTAAATAAGCACTAAGTTCTATCGGTTTTCTTATGCAGTTCGCAAATTGCTCAAAACTCCCCCCTGCAGATCGTAATGCATCTGTGAGCTTCGTTCCTGCTGTATCTGCTACATCTATAAGATTAACTTTCGTCAATTTGCCGCTGACCGCCCTGCTTCCAAATGTAGACAATCCAAAAGGATTAGGTTCTTCTGCACTAAATGAAACTAACTCGAGTGGATGCCTTGTCACTATGCCGTTTTCTTCCAATACTCTCAATACTTCAAGAGCCATTAATACACCAAGTGCTCCGTCATATTTCCCGCCGTTTGGGACTGTATCAATATGTGAGCCAAACACAATACTCGGAAGATTCCTAGCCCCCTTACGTTTCCCCCAAATATTTGCGGCTTCATCAACCTTTACAACCAAATTCGAATGTTCAAGACGACTCTTCAGCCATTCTCTTGCTGCTAATTCACTTGAAGTAAAGGTGGTTCTATCAAGACCACCTTTATCGTTTTTACCGAATTCCCCAAGTGCTTCAATGTCTGTTTTCAGTCGAGCTATATTAATGGAAAGCTTCCGTTTTTGCAACATTTACACCACCTTTAACAACCACTTTGCCATTCTTAATCACAGTATCAACTAAATTAACAGCATAGTTGTATTGAAGGGTTTGATAATTTCGCGCATCAAACAAAATGACATCCGCTTTTTTTCCCACTTCAATACTGCCAATTTCATGGGCCCTATTGATGGCATGTGCTGCATTAATGGTACAGGCTGCCAACACTTCCTCTGGAGTCATTTTCATTGTTAAGCACGCTAGATTCATAATAAAGGGCAATGATTCTGTCGGTGATGAGCCAGGGTTTCGATCTGTTGAAAGGGCAACAGCAACACCAGCTTCGATCATTCTTCTTGCATTAGCAGGCTCTGCCATCAAAAAGAATGCTGTGCCAGGTAAAAGTACGGCAATTACGCCTTTTTCCGCCATTTCCAGTATCCCCTCTTCTGAAGCTCTTAACAAATGGTCTGCAGAAACCGCACCTAACTCTGCTGCTAACTCAGCACCGCCAAATGGGACAATTTCATCTGCATGAATCTTAGGCAATAACCCAAGCCTTTTTCCTTCCACTAAAATTATCTTGGACTGTTCAACTGTAAAAACTCCCTCTTCACAAAACACATCGCAAAACTCTGCTAGCTTTTCCTTCGCAACAAGCGGAAGCATTTCGTTGATTATTAATTGGACAAAATCATCAGGATTTTCCTTGTACTCATTTGGAACAGCATGTGCTCCCATAAATGTAGAAACAAGATCAATCGGGTGAATTTCATTCAGTTTTTTGGCAACCCTTAGCTGTTTCCATTCATCCATTGTCGTCAGCCCATAGCCGCTTTTCGCCTCTATTGTTGTAACTCCATATTGCAGGAAGCGGTCCAGACGTGGAACTGTCTCGCTGATTAGTTGTTGTTCAGATGCTTGCCGTGTTTCGGCAGTAGTACTTAATATTCCGCCTCCTGCTTTTAAAATATCAATGTATTTTGCACCCTTTAAGCGCATTTCTAATTCCTTCTCACGACTCCCAGCAAAAACGATATGTGTATGTGGATCAATTAAGCCTGGGGTTACTACCTTGCCTGCTGCGTTAATAACGTCAACTGGTTCACTTAATCTATTAACATATTGCTCTACTGCTTGATTTACGCCGACTAAGACAATTCTGTCCTTTTTTATTAGCACACTGCCATTTTCTATTACACCTATATTAGACATTTCTCGGCCTACTTTTGGTTTATTACTGCTTCCGCTCACCGTAATAACTTGGGATGCATTTTTAATGTATAGGTATTCAGACATTTTATCTCAACCTTTTACTTTAGATTTGGGATATTGATTCCTTTATCCTGCGCTGTATCAATTGCTAATTCATAGCCTGCATCAACATGGCGGACAACACCCATTCCTGGATCTGTTGTGAGTACTCTTTCAAGCCTCTGCCCTGCTAATTCTGTACCATCTGCAACGACAACCATTCCGGCATGAAGAGAATAGCCCATTCCAACTCCGCCGCCATGGTGTACAGATACCCAGCTTGCACCAGCAGCTGTATTAAGTAATGCATTTAAGATTGGCCAGTCTGCAACTGCATCACTGCCATCCTTCATTGCTTCCGTTTCACGATTTGGCGAAGCAACAGAACCTGCATCCAAATGGTCTCTTCCAATCACAATTGGTGCAGACAGTTCTCCGCTTGCAACCATGTCATTGATGATTTTTCCAAATTTGGCACGCTCCCCGTAACCTAACCAGCAAATACGCGCCGGGAGTCCTTGGAACTCAATTTTTTCTCTTGCCATCCTTATCCAATTACATAAGTGGTCATTATAGGAAAACTCTCTTAAGATGACTTCATCTGTTTTATAAATATCTTCTGGATTACCAGATAATGCGACCCAGCGGAACGGCCCCTTTCCTTCACAAAACTGCGGGCGAATATAGGCAGGTACAAACCCTGGAAAAGCAAAGGCATTTTCAACACCTTCATCAAAGGCAACCTGCCTGATATTATTGCCATAATCAAAAACGATGGCACCTTTTCCCTGCATCTCAAGCATTGCTTGAACATGAACGGCCATGCTAGCCTTTGATTTTTTTACATATTCAGCTCCATTTTCTCTGCGTAATGTTTCCCCTTCTTCTAAAGAAAGCCCAATTGGCAAATAGCCATGAAGCGGATCATGTGCAGACGTTTGATCTGTTACGATATCTGGAATAAACCCACGTTTAATCATGTCTGGAAGCACTTCAGCAGCATTGCCGACTAACCCAATGGATAACGGTTTTCCTGCTTTTTTCGCTTCGTCCGCTTTAACGATTGCTTCATCCAATGTTTCTACAAGGACATCACAATAGCGTGTTTCCATTCGTTTTTTTATGCGACTCCTGTCAACATCGATGCCAATTAAAACACCGCCTGCCATTGTGACAGCTAAAGGTTGCGCTCCACCCATTCCGCCAAGCCCTGCTGTTACAGTAATTGTCCCCTTCAATGATCCGTTAAAATGCTGGTTTGCACATTCAGCAAAGGTTTCATATGTTCCTTGAACGATGCCTTGTGTACCAATATAAATCCAGCTTCCAGCTGTCATTTGTCCATACATCATTAAGCCCTTTTTATCAAGCTCGTGAAAGGTTTCCCAATTCGCCCACGCAGGTACAATATTAGAATTCGCTAACAGGACACGTGGTGCTGCTTCATGCGTTTTAAAAATGGCGACAGGCTTGCCTGATTGTACTAACAAGGTTTCGTTGGCCTCAAGTGATTTCAAGGATGCAACAATATTCTCGAATGCAGTCCAGCTTCGTGCAGCCTTCCCAATCCCGCCGTAAACAACCAGATTTTCAGGATGCTCCGCAACTGCCGGATCTAAGTTGTTCATTAACATTCTTAATACCGCTTCCTGTTCCCAGCCTTTTGTATTTAATGTAGTTCCTCGAGGGGCGCGAATTATTTTGTTTTTCCCTTCCATGCTTCAACCTCCTGTATTCTTTATCATTATATTTATTTGTAAATTTATAGAATATGAGATAAGTCAGTCATTTCCTTACGTTATTGCACCTGTATCAAAAGACCAGTTTTCCTGCTTTAAGGCTTGATCTAAATTTTCAATATCTGTAGCAAACACGCGATCACTTATTATTAACGGAACGGTTGCACGGATTTTTTCATGAAGCAATTTTGACTCTGGTGCAAGCTTCTCACACCCTCTTATATCTGCAGCCTGTGCTGCGCATATTGCTTCAATTGCAACTACCTTTCTTGCATTTTGCACAATTTCATATGCATGGCGTGCTGCTGTTGTCCCCATACTTACGTGATCCTCTTGATTTGCGGAGGAGGGAATGGAATCAACACTTGATGGATGTGCCAATGTTTTGTTTTCGGAAACTAATGAAGCAGCTACATATTGGGTAATCATCAAGCCTGATTCAAGACCAGGATTCGTGCTAAGAAATGCAGGTAAATCATTTAACTGAGGATTAACAAGGCGCTCAATTCTTCTTTCTGATATATTGGCAATTTCTGCAACCCCAATACTTAAGAAATCCATTGCAAAGGCGATTGGCTGTCCGTGGAAATTTCCGCCAGAAATGACTTTACCGCTATCAGCAAAAATCAATGGATTATCTGTCGCTGAATTTATTTCAATCATTAATTTTTCTTTCACATAATTTAATGTTTGTGAAATCGCACCATGCACTTGAGGAATGCAGCGAAGCGAATAGGCATCCTGCACCCTGAGCTCCCCCTGTTTTGTTGTCAGCTTGCTGCCTTCAACATAAGAAAGGATCCGTTCTGCCACTTCCTGCTGTTCTGGATATGGTCTAACTAAATGAGACTCAGGCGAGAATGCATCGACAATTCCTCTTAATCCTTCTAACGTTAAGGCAGCTACTCTATTTGCCATATGAAACAGCTTTTGTGCTTCTAAATAAGCTAAAACACCGACAGAGGTTAACGCTTGTGTACCATTAATTAATGCAAGACCCTCCTTTGCTTTTAAACGAATCGGTTTTAAGCCAGCACGCCTTAACACTTCCTTTGCTTCAAGCTTTTCTCCTAGATAAATGGCTTCCCCTTCTCCTACTAATACTAGTGCCAAATGTGCTAATGGCGCTAAATCACCACTTGCGCCAAGAGACCCTTGACTTGGAATAACCGGGTGAATTTCATGATTTAGACAATCAATAAGCAATTGCAGTGTTTCTGGCCGAATCCCAGAATAGCCCTTTGCCAGTGCATTTGCTCGAAGCAGCAGCATCACTCTGCTAACATCCTCTGAAAAGGGCTTGCCGACAGCACAGGCATGGCTTCTTATTAAATTGATTTGTAAATGCTCTAAATCATCCGTGGAGATTATCGTGTCACTAAACTTGCCAAAGCCCGTATTAACACCATAAATTACATTCTTATCCTCAATAAGTTTTTCCACAACAGCCCTGCTTTTTTTTACGTTTTCCCATGCATCCTCATGAACTTCAACTGTCGCTTTTTTGTTTAATACAAGCTTGATGTCTGTAAATGACAATGTGCTCCCATCAAGAAATACATTCATGCTACCGCCTACTTCCCCTTCTTTTTTCACATACAAAAAGGGGACTGCATAAAGAAATAAACTTCTTCATGCAGCCCCCTATATACTAAGAACTATGGGCTCTAAATATTAAATGATTGTCAATTATTTCAAATGATAATTCGCTAAAATTCCTAAATGTCTAATTGCTCACTACAATGATTATACATTTATTCAGAATATTTCGCAAACATTATTTTATCAATTTACCCTGTTTTTTTTTGCAACTATTTAAATAGCCACACACAGTTAAAGACGACTATATATGGTTAAACCCTAATCCTAATGCATCGTGCTCAAAGCCTTTTTTCGGGGCACCGATTGTTCCAAAAATACAAACACAAATCCATTCGCCATTATAGCCGTACTTTTCAATTTCACCTCTAACAATTCCGAACGTCAGACCTACCGTTCGCAATATTTCACCGAATTGCACATTGCCTCTCCCAACACCTTGCAGAGCTTCTAATATTGTGTGATAAAGTGCATGAACCTCTCTGTATGCGTCGCCATCAATAATATTATTCGACTTAGCCGTCGTTTCAATTGCAGCAATTACTTTAAATAAATCCATTGCGCCAACTTTTCCTACAGTATAACGGTAGCCTCTTTTTGTTAATTCATCTTTAATTTCCTGTTCGCCGCTGCTGTTATGTAAAAGTGTTAACAATGACGTTAATTTGCCCATCGAATAGTTTTTCACAGAGCCATCCCCTTCCTGAAGAAAAAAATTTCTAGTACAACAAAAAAACTTCGCAAAAGAAGAACAAAAATAATCTTCTTGCCAAGTCTACCCCTAAAAAACTAAACACTAATTGAACATGCCTATATGTAACTGACTTCACTTAATCTTCCATACTAATTTCTAAAAAACTGATTTTATTTGGAAGCATTTTACTACCTATCTCTATATTTTCTATTAAATTGCTATTAGATGTCAATATAAATATCCGAATTTTCCAAATTCATAACAAACCAAAGGATAGTAATTAGTGATTGACCTTAGAATGACTAGAGGGTTTATACTTAAACCAATTAATGAACAGAAAGTTGGATACTAATGATTAGAAGCATTTCACAAAAGGATACAACGGAAATAACAGCTTTATTATGGGTAATATTCGAGGATATGGAGCTGTCACTGCTTAACAAAATTCCGAAAAACAAGGTATTAGAAATGGTGGGAGAAGCGATGGCAGATCCAACTTATCGGTACGGAATGAACAGAGGGATAGTATTTGAACATAATGGTGAAATAGCCGGAGTCAGCTTTGGGTACCCTGCAATAGATGAGTCTGTAATCGATGAACCGTTTAAAAAGGTATTAATAAAGAATGGCTATGCAGAAAATGAAACCTTATTTGTTGATAAGGAGGCATTTCCAAAAGAGTGGTATTTAGACTCTATAGTCGTTCATAAAAAATACAGAGGTTTAGGAATTGGTTCGATTTTACTGAAAGAAATGGACCATTTAGCGATTAATGCGGGCTACAGCACAATCGGCCTTAACGTAGATATTGGCAATCCTAAAGCAAAAAAGCTATATTCAAGTATAGGCTATAAAAAAGTGGGCGAAATAGTTTTAAGCGGACACCGTTATGAACATCTTAATAAACCCTTAATGAACACCCGTATGGCAAATTAATAGCAACCGAGTTATCTAAGATTAATACAAATAGATGGAGCAGAAATATGAACTGGAAAATTAACGAAATTGCTAATCTTTATGATATCAGTGCACATACCTTGCGCTATTACGAGGAGATTAATTTAGTCGTCCCCCGCAGAGGCGAAAATAATTATCGAATTTATACAGATGAAAATTTACAGCAATTAAATATCATCCGAGATTTAAGAAAATTTAATATTCCATTAGAAGAAATAAAAGACTATTTGGAAAAACGCACCGTAGAGAAGACGTTAAATCTGTTGAAAAAGCAGCAGCTCTTTATTGAGCAAGAGTTAGCTGCATTACAGGAGATGCAGCATATCGTCGAGGAAAGAATTGATGTTTTTACACAAACTGTGCCATGTGCAGAGGGTGTGTGTCAGCTAATCGAATGTCCAGACAGATATGTGATTGCAAGCATTGATAAAGATATTGACAGTGAGCATGTTGACCTTTCTTTGAAAGAGCTATACAAAAAATACGAAAACAACCTCCCTCATTTAGAACAACATATGATAGGAAGTTTTTTGTACAATACTGAGGGCAATTCTATCAGTCACCGCGTTTTTTATTTTATTGAAAATGCTTCTGATTCCCATACAACGATTTTGCCTAAAGGAAAATATGCTGCGATTTGTTATAAAGGCAGCTACAAAAAAACCGAGCAATATATTGTAAAGCTGAAGGAGTACATAATCGATAATAAATTAGAGATGGACGGCGATCTTTTCGAAACGTATATCATTGATTTTCATGAAACGCATATAGCGGATGAATATGTGACAAGGATTGAAGTGAAGATTAAGGAAACAACTTAAAAAACCACTAATGCTCGAACGTGGTTTTAGGCTAGCTTCCAAAGTAATTTCTAAAGCACGGTTGTTAATCGTTCTTTTAAAATTCTTTAAAAGCATAGGGATACCAGAATTTCCTTTCCATAGGGCAAGCAATAAACCGCTTTGGCACTCTCCTCCTCTAATGTTCTTGCCTGTCTCTTAATCCCCGAGTAGTCTCTTCCTGCAGCGAGGACGTATGCTTTTTTTGAGTACAGATAGTTTAAACTTCTAAGCAAAGACCTGACCATAACTATTTCTTTCTATATAAGCCCAAATGATAAGCAAACTTATAAATTTTGCTTATCATTTGGGCTCTTTATTTGTTGTTTAGTTGAAATATAAAAAATAAAGAAGCGAATGTTAATTTGACTTTCCCCGTTTATTTTCTAACAACCCTAGCCTCCCCTTTATCAAAAAGTAAAAAAATTCTTGAAATTAAAATTAGGAAGTATTAAACTAACTACTATAAAGGCATGGAGTAAGTATTATACTAACTACTAAACAATTTAAATCAGAAGGAGTGCTAAGATGGACGATATTTTCAAGGAATTGCAAAAGCTCGGATTTTCACAATATGAATGTAAAGCATATGTCAGTTTACTAAAGCATTCCCCCATGACAGGTTATGAGATAAGTAAGCGTTCCAGTGTACCTCGTTCCATGATTTACGAAGTACTTGGAAAGCTTCTTGATAAAGGTGCGGTCTATATAGTTCCATCTGACCCTGTAAATTATGCTCCACTGCCAGCAAAAGATTTAATATCTCGCTTGCGATTAAATTTTGAAAATTCATTTGACTTTTTAGAAAAAAACTTATCCATACTCGAAAGCGAACAAGAGGTAGACACCATTCATCGTATTAGTGGTGATGAGAATGTCCTTGCGGAAATGAATAGCTTAATCATACATGCTCAGGATGAAATTTGGTTATCCGTTTGGGCTCCACAAATTCCTTCTATAGAGGATACAGTGTTACGTAAAGAAAAGGACGGACTCTCTGTTACCTCCATTTTATTTGGAGCTCCCGATACTACGCTTGGATATACTACACATCATGATTACATGTCTCCTAAAGTAGCAGAAGAGCGAACAAATGGCAGACTGACAATTGTAGCCCGTGATAATGAAGAGGTTATTATTGCGAATTTTTCCCCAGCTACTCAAGGTTGGGCCATTAAAACACAAGATCCAGCCCTTGTTTTAGTTGCACTAGAATATATTGGCCATGATATTATATTTGCGGCATTAACAAATGAAATTGGGGAGCAAAGAGTAGAGGCTCTTTGGCGTGAAAATAAAGAATTATTAAGGGTAGTTACTGGAAAGCGGTTCAAATAATTATTTTGAACCGTTTTATTCTCCATGCATCATAGTAGTTAGTATAACAACACCTATTTAGAAAGGAGCTTATTATGTCACTTAATACTAGTTATTCTCATGTCTCACCGAGAAGTGAGCCAGATGATTCTTTTTTTCAAGGAGTACGAGCTTGTATACCAACACTTATCACATACTTAAGCATTGGGTTTGCATGTGGTCTTGTTCAAAAAACGGCAGGGCTTAGTCTAGCAGAAATTTCATTGTTAACATTATTTGTATATTCTGGCTCCGCCCAGTTTATCGTTGCTAGTATGTATCTAATCAATCCGCCAATTGCTGTCATAACCACTATTTTCTTTGTTAATTTGCGACATTTGCTGTTAAGTGCTGCCTTATCACCTTTTTTTCAGCATGTCTCCCCCTTTCGTAACATGTTAATCGGTGCAATATTAACGGATGAAACGTTTGGTGTTGCCCTTCAAAAGAGTGTTCAGAAGAATAATTTAAGTGAAAAATGGATGCATGGTCTGAATATAACTGCCTATATTAATTGGTTTATTGCCAACTTATCTGGGGCTTACTTTGCACAGTGGATAACAAACACAGATGTACTTGGTTTAGAGTTTGCATTACCTGCAATATTTATTGGCTTATTAGTTATAACCATTGCGGAACGAAAAACATTGTTAAGTGACTTGGTTGTCAGCATACTTGCAGTGCTGCTTTTATTAATTAGTTCGTTATGGTTCTCTAGTAGCTTTAGTATTCTGATTGCAACTATTTTAGCAGCTTCAATAGGGTTGGTGATGTCTAAATGGAAGTAAGTTGGAATGTTCTTCTTATTATAATTGGCGGTGCTGTAGTTACGTTTATACCAAGAGTGATGCCAATTATGGTACTCAGTAGAATGAAGCTGTCTGAAGGTGTACAAAAATGGCTGCATTTTGTGCCGATTGCAATATTAGCTGCCATTGTTGGTCAAGAGTTATTTATTAAGAATAACGAAGTAAATTTATTGCTTAACAAAGAACTGTTGGCAGCAATTGTCACCATAATTTTTGCGATAAGTACTCGAAGCTTATTATGGACAGTTATTTCAGGAGTTACAGCATTTGTACTAGTACGATGGTTATTTTCCTAATAAGATTTTTCCTAGAAATATAGTAGGAATACACAAATATTGAACTTTAGAAAATAATTTTTCGTAAAGAAAAGGATGCCTTTATCCTAAGGCATCCTTAATAGCTTCATAGTTAATTAACAAAGCTTACATTGTACTTGTATCAATAACAAAACGATATTTAACATCAGAAGCAAGTACACGCTTATATGCTTCGTCAATTTCATCAGCTGAAATGATTTCAATATTCGGAGCTATATCATGCTCTGCACAGAAATCTAGCATTTCTTGTGTTTCACGAATGCCGCCGATCATAGAGCCTGCGAAGGAACGGCGATGTCCGATTAATGACATTACGTTAAGTGATAACGGCTCACCAGGTGCACCGACATTTACCAATGTTCCGTCAAGTGACAGCAAGGAAATATATGCATCAAGGTTAATACTCGCACTTACTGTGTTAATAATAAGATCAAAGGAGCCTGCCAGCTTCTCAAATGTTGCTGGGTCACTTGTAGCATAGTAATTATTTGCACCGAATTGTAGTCCATCTTCTTTTTTACTTAATGTTTGTGATAGAACTGTTACGTCAGCACCCATAGCATGTGCAATTTTAACAGCCATATGACCTAATCCGCCAAGACCAACAACTGCAACCTTTTTACCTGGACCTGCTCCCCAGCGATTTAATGGTGAATATGTTGTAATACCTGCACATAGTAATGGTGCTGCAGCATCAAGCTCGATGTTATCAGGAATTTTCACCACAAAATCTTCTGTTACGACAATATGTGTAGAATAGCCACCCTGTGTTGGCTCACCATACTTGTCCACACCAGCGTATGTAGGAATATTCCCTTTAAGGCAGTATTGCTCTTCACCTCTAACGCAGTTCTCACATTCTCCACATGAATCAACCATACAGCCGACTCCAACTCTGTCACCAACCTTATACTTTGTTACCTCAGGTCCAACTTCTGTGACAATTCCGGCAATCTCATGTCCTGGTACTAGTGGATAGTTCACTGGACCCCATTCACCGTGAGCAGTATGGATGTCAGAGTGACATATTCCTGCATACTTGATTTCAATCAGAATATCTGTTAAATCCAGGTCACGTCTTTTAATTTCTGCAGCTCGGAACGACTTATCTGGACCGTCTACTGCTCTAGCTTTAGCTGTTGTCATTTGTTTGAACCTCCAATAGAAAATAATTTTTAAAGAGATAGATTCCTATTCTCTTACAAAACTAGCATAAGCCCTATAGTTAACTCTAAGTCAAGCAATAAGGTATACTGCAACAATAAAACAGGAAATTTTTATCGTTATTTCTCTGTTCTTACTTCATTTATAAATATGAAAAAGCCACCCAACGGCAGCTTAACAGACTAACTGAAAATAAAAGGAAAACACTTTTGCAGGAACTGAATTAATACTTTCCATAGAAAAAAGCCCTATTCCGAAGAATAAGACCTTAAGGGAAGTACTGTTTTATTTTCCTATTTTATACATTTATAAATAAGAAGGATAACCTTCTTTTCTAATTTAAAAGATTATCAATTTCCATTTTATGTGCCAGGAGATAAAATTGCTTAGCAAGAAAATGGGGTGTGTATGGCAAATCATTACGCAGCCAAGCCACAATTGTTCCAATTAGTGCTGAGGAACCATACCACATGGCAATATCTGTTTGAATTTCTTCATCCCCATTCCCAATTTTGGCATTGCCTTTTTCCTTAATACGCTCTGTAATCATTTTCGTCAGCTCATTTGACAATCTTCCCATAAATATTGGTGTTTTTCTGGAGCCTAATGTCTCTTTATAAAAGCTAGAGTGCTCCGCAAAATGCTCAAGCAAGCTTGTTAGCACCAGCCAATCAGCATTACTTGAATATTGCTCTTCTGTTCTTGCGTAAAGAATTTGCTGGATATCCTCTATCATGTCGTCAGCCATCTTTTCTAACATATCTGGTATGTCACGGTAATGCAGATAGAACGTTACCCGACTTATAGTCGCTCGCGCTGCAATCTTACTTACAGTCATTTTCTCTATATCCATTTCCTTTAATAGGTCAACAAAAGCCTCTTTTATTAAATGTCGTGTACGAACAATTCTAGGATCTGTTTGATTTTTGGAAGCATCCATCGGCTTTACCTTTCCTCCCTAATAAACAAATATGATTTAAATGTACTAAATCCTCTATCTAATTAACATTAGATAAAAATATGTAAATTAGTTTACACAATGCTCACAATTGTAAATTGCAAAATAGCATTGACCGTTTATAATCTACTTTATGCCATGTTAATTATCTTACACAGTGTAAATTAAGTCTATAGCAAAGGAAAGGAAGTTATACATTGAGTAATACGGAAACATCTACAAGTACAATTAAAAAAGGGCCTATTTTATTTATTATGATTTTAGGAGCTTTCTTAGCGACGTTAAACCAAACATTAATGAGCGTTGCTACTCCAGAATTAATGATCGATTTTGACATTACGGCGGCAACTGCACAATGGCTCACAACTGGCTATATGCTAGTTAATGGAATTCTTATTCCAATCACAGCCTATTTTATGCAAAGATACTCGACTCGCCAACTATTTCAAGCGTCTATGTTTATTTTCTTGGCAGGGACGATTGTATCTGCTGTAGCAACAAGCTTCCCAGTTCTCCTGACTGGCCGTATGATTCAAGCGGCAGGAGCTGGTATCATCATGCCGCTTCTTACAAACGTAATATTTTCGATTTTCCCTGCAAATAAAAGGGGTGGAGCAATGGGGATGGTTGGCTTTGCAATCATTTTCGCTCCTGCAATCGGACCAACACTAGCTGGTTATATTCTTGAAAACTATAAATGGGAAGTAATGTTTTATGGAATGATTCCTTTCGCCATTTTAGTAATTATCTGTGGATTTATTTACCTAAAAAATGTTTCTGAGCAAGTTGCGACTAAGATGGATATTATCAGTGTCCTTCTGTCTACAATTGGTTTTGGAACATTATTATATGGCTTTAGCCGTGCTGGCAGTGAAGGTTGGTCAAGTGCTGAAGTGCTAGCATCTATAGCAATCGGTGTTATTGCACTTGCACTTTTCAGCTGGAGACAGTTGACTTCTAAAAGTCCATTACTGGATCTTAAAGCCTTTAAGTATAATATGTTCTCCTTAACAACAGTTATCAACATTGCTGTTACAATGGTTATGTATGCAGATATGATGCTGCTACCATTATATTTACAAAGTGCCCGCGGCTATACAGCTTTAGAATCAGGACTATTATTACTGCCTGGAGCATTAGTAATGGGCTTCCTAATGCCTATTACAGGAAGACTCTTCGACCGCTATGGTGCAAAATGGCTGTCCATTAGCGGAATTCTTATTATGATTATTACAACAATAGGTTTCGTAGATTTAACGGATTCTACGAGCTACACTTATTTAATTCTTATGTCTACCTTCCGTCGTATCGGAATGGCACTTATGTTAATGCCTATTCAAACAGCCGGATTAAATCAGCTGCCTGCAAGCTTGACTGCACATGGTACGGCAATTTCCAATACTATTAGACAAGTCGCTGGTGCGGTAGGTACTTCCCTGCTTGTAACGATTATGACAACTCGTACGGAAACACATTTAACAGATGCAATGTCTGCTGGCGGAAATGCTGCCAACCAAGCTCAAATGATGTTAGATGCAACAATACAGGGAATTAATGATGCTTATGTTGTGATTATCGGAATTGCTATCGTTGGATTAATTCTATCCTTCTTTATCAAAAAAGTATCGCCGGGAACACAATCAGCATCACAAACGAAAAAACAGCAAGCTTTGAGAAACGAACCAGAAGCAGCTAAATAAACAAAAAGGACTGATAAGTATTCATTGCTTATCAGTCCTTTTCGTTGTTATTTGTTTTATTGGTATTTTTACACGGGCAATCGTCTCATTTTTATTAGACTGAATAGAAATTTCCCCACCATATCTATTCACTACTTCTTTAACAATAAATAGTCCTTGACCCCTGATTTTTCCCTTTTGGGCCTTTTTCGTCGAAAACCCTCTTTTGAAGATTTGCTCCTTCACTTTATCATTAATCGGATATCCAGTATTACAAACTTCAAATATATATGTTTTAGCATCAGCCTTGCACGTAATGCTCATTTTTCGTTGCTGCTCAGGCAATTCTATTGTTGCATCCATTGCATTATCTATTAAATTAGATAATACCTTGATTAAATCTGTTGACGCTATTTTCCTATACTCGTTGTCTATTACATCAAATTGAATATCAATATTATGATTTTGAGCAGCAAGCTTTTTCGTTTGCAAAAGCACAGATAAACCGGGGTTGCTGACATTTAAATTGATTGATTGTATTAAATGTACTTCTTTAGTTAGCATGGCTATATAATCGTTAGCTTTGTCCATTAGTCCAAGCTTAAGCAGCCCATGCAGCACCTGAATATGATTAGAGTAGTCATGACGTAATGATTGCACAGATGATATGAGTGATTGCAGTTCAAACTGATAGGTATCCTCTGTATCGCCTACTTCTTTTTTCAGCTCTCTTGTATACCATTTTTGGAGAACAAAAAAAGCAGCAAGCATAAGAATGACAAACAAACCACTAAAGATAAAGGCAGAAATACTGCTTTTTAATGCCTTTTTACTCACATTATTGATTGTATCTGGGCTAATATCAATTCCAAGATAGCCGATGATTTCATCCTTTTGATCCTTAATAGGCACTCCGACAGTTAGGTATTCACCATATATTGGATCTTGGATAATGTCAGTTGAAAAAGTCTTTCCGTTGTAAGCTTTCACTACCTGTTCTTTTGGAATCGTACATATTCCGCCAATAGGAAACTCTTGCTCACTATCTTGCAAGGCAACAATCATCGCCCTCGTTACATTAGGGTTATTAACTAGCAGTGTGTACACATGTAAAGAGCCGTTTTTTTCCTTGGCGTCTTCTAAATAGCGTTGAATGACGTCATATTCCTTGCTTTTCACAGGATTTTCAAGAAACTTTTTATATGTTTCTGTATCTAATGAAGCCGCTATTTTTTTGGCAGTTTCTATATTTTGATTGACGATAGAGTTTTCTGCCGTTTTTTTTATACTAGAATAAGAAGAATATATATTCACCATCATGAAAATAACCACTATAAAAAAAGATATAATAAAAATTGACTTCAATTTTTTATTTCTCATTTATACATCCTTGCCACGTTACTTTTACGTTGAAAATTTTTTAGAGTATAAGAGTATTTTACTACATAATCCAATCCTTTTCTTCGTTATTTTCCCACTTTAACCTTATTTTTCACTAAACTATTTAATCCAGCTGCAAATTACAGCTGGATTATTTCTCTCCCCTATTATGCCTACATGTCAAACAGATACAGAAGAATCAGCTGTCTGTTCATTCTCCTGAATGCTCTCTTTTTGCTTTTCTGATTTTTCATATGCTTTCCAGAACGGATAATACACCACAACCCCTATGGCAAAATTAATTACCACCATCAAGACACCTTTCCAGTCGCCACCTGTAGCAACATAGCCGGAGATAAACGGCGGTGTTGCCCATGGTAATTCTACAAAAACTCTATTGATTAGATGTAGGGAAAAAGCACTGTAGGTGACAATTGCTGCAATTGTTCCAGAGAGAATGAAAGGAATGATAAAAAATGGATTTAAAACAATTGGCAAGCCAAAGATTACTGGCTCAACAATGGTGAAAATTGCCGCAGGTGTTGCAATTCCTGCCATTGTCCTTGCCTGCTTCAACTTAGATTTCCACATCCAGAATAAAATTCCCCAAGCGGCAGCTGGCCAGATTGTGATACGTTCTACTACCGTTGTCCATATATGAGGCAATTGTTTTATATCCACTCCATTAGATAATGCCTTAGCATTTTCTGCGACCCATTGCAGCTTTAAGGGTTCAAAAATTGGTCCAATCATATTATCACCATGCATGCCAACTGCCCAAAGCAATAGACCGATTAGGACTCTAGGGATAAAAACAAAAATGCTATCTGTACCACTAAAAACCGGCCCTAAAACTGTGTTTAAAAAGCTTGTAATATCAAAGTTGAGAATGGATCGTACAACCCATAACAAGGTAAATATAACGAAAAAGGGAATTAAAGCAACGAAGGCATTCGTAACATTTGCTGGAACACCATCTGGCATCCTTATCGTAATTTTCCTTTCTAAGAAAAAGCGGTACAGCCGAATACTAATTAAACTGCTGATGATTGCTGCAAATAACCCGCCTGCTGCGAAGTTAGTTACACTCATTCCGTTAGATAAGTCATTTATATTAATTAAGAAGAAGGCAGCTATGCTTAGTAATGCCGCATTGATCGAGTCAATTTCAAATCGTTTAGCATAGCTCATGCCAATGGCTATTGCTGCATACAGTGATAAAAAATTCATTGTCATATTATAAAATATCAAAAACTTCGATGAAACAGAGGAAAGAACGGGAATGAGGGGATCCTCACTAAAGGTTCCTGGCAATCCCAGCATCGCAATTAACAAGAACAAACTGCCAATAATCACAATTGGAACAATGGCCACTAGACCATCCTTAACTGCCGCTACTGCAGGTATATTACCGAATTTTGCCATCGGTCCGGCCAGACGATCTACTACAAAATCAGATACTTTCTCTAAAAAGGACTTCTTTTGATTATTCATGTGTTTCCCTCCCAGTTTTCTCTGAACCATTATTCGTACTTGTCGACAAATACTTTTTTGTAAGCGCTATCTAAAACTAATTCGGATTATAGGGTCTATAAAAATATTTGTCTATAGCACAAAATCTCGAAACTGGCCGCAGCGACGCTTTTTTCTATTTAGTTTAGCCAAAAATTTATACTATTTCCCAAATGACATAACAACGATATCCGCTAAAAAATCCAGCAATTATAAGAATTATTGCAGCGACTATAGTAAAAATCAGATTTCGGGAAATGAAATTCAATTTCAGAATCTCTTTTAGGATTCACAAATAATGAAATCGTTCTCCTAAATCCCCTCCACCTCTTTTCTCAAGTAAATCCATGATGCTATGATTATTTTGAAGATGGAAAGGAGATTTTCTTATGTTAACAATTGCTTTTATTGGATTTGGGAACGCAGTAGTCAATTACCACTTACCGTATCTTGAAAGGAAAGAAAATATCAGAATAAAAAGCATTTATCGCAGAGAAGAGGATCGCATCGGGGATACAGAAAGAGAAGGCTGGTACCCTTCCATTCAATTCACGACAAATCTACAAGAAGTGCTTGAAGACCCAGAGATTGAACTGGTTGTGATTTGTACACATGTTGACAGTCATACGGAATATGCCAGAAAAGCACTAGAAAATAATAAACACGTATTGGTAGAAAAACCATTTGCAGCAACTGTTGAAGAAGCTAAAGAAATTTTTGATTTTGCAGCATCCAAAGGTTTAATCGCGATGGCAAATCAAAATAGAAGGTTTGATGGCGACTTTTTGACATTAAAAAAAGTAATAGAAAGCGGTGTGCTTGGACAAATTATTGAAATTCAATCACACTATGATTATTTCCGCCCACAATATATAAATAAAGAATTTGGCATGATGCATGGGCTGGCCGTTCATACAATTGATCAGCTCTATTCCCTTTTTGGAAAGCCGAAAAAAATCCACTATGATGTCAGAAGCGTTTACCACCCAGGAGAATCAGATGATTATATCGATATAGATTTCCATTATGGTCAATTAAAAACGACTGTTAAATGTAGCTTGGCTGTAAAAATCAATCATCCGAAATTTGTAGTCCATGGCGATAAAGGCAGCTTTATCAAGTATAGCAGCGGACATCAACAGAAAAATGAGAATGGCCCAACAAAGGTTAGCTTTGAGACAGAGGAAGAAAGTAACTGGGGAACGCTATCCTATGTTGATACAAATGGTGTTGAGCATCAAGAAAAGGTGAAGTCTGAGGTTACAGACTATGGAATTTTATACGAAAAGCTATATCAAAGTATTAAACAAAAAACGGAAAAACCGGTAAAAGACGAGGAAGTTTTAGCGGTTTTACAAATCCTGAATGATGGCGTCAACGCTGCAAAAAATGCTAATTACGAAACGGAGAATTTATAATGAAAATCGGGACTATAGGTACAGGATTTATTGTAGATGCATTTCTTGCTGCAGTAGACTCCACTGACGAGGCTGTATGCACAGCAATGTACAGCCGTAAACAAGAAACAGCAAAAACACTAGCAGACAAGTATGAGATATCTACTATTTATACAAGCTTGGATGAACTGTTTGAAGACAATGAAGTGGAAGTTGTTTATGTTGCTTCACCGAACAGCCTTCACTACTACCATGCAAAACAAGCACTTGAGCATGGCAAGCATGTAATATGTGAAAAACCATTTACTTCTACTGTGAAGGAACTAGATACTTTAATAGCTTTGGCAAAGCAGAAAAATCTTATGCTATTTGAGGCAATAACAACAATACATTTGCCGAACTTCCAATTAGTGAAAGAAAATCTTCATAAATTAGGCCAAATTAAGTTGGTGCAATGTAATTATAGTCAGTTATCAAGCAGATATAATGCATTACTTGCAGGTGAAACACCTAATGTATTTAATCCTGAATTCTCAGGTGGATCTTTAGTGGATATTAATATTTACAATCTTCATTTTGTGATGAATCTTTTCGGTACACCTGACCAAATTAGCTATACTGCCAATAAGCATGCAAATGGCATTGATACCTCTGGAGTATTAGTTCTAAACTATCCTGACTTTATCGCAGAATGTGCTGGTGCCAAAGACACGAACAGTATGAACTTTGCCCTTATTCAAGGTGAAAAAGGTTTCATTCATGTCGAAAATGGCGCAAACGGATGTCGCCGGGTATATCTTCATACAGGTGCGTCAAAGGTGGAATTAAATAGCCAAACAACTACCAATAACCTATACTACGAGCTTGTTGCTTTCCAGGATATATTTAAAAGGAAGGATTATGAACAGTGCTATCAATTGCTTGATTACAGCCATTCTGTTTTAGAGCAGGTTGTCGCAGCTAGGAAGGATGCTGGCATTAAATTTGCGGCTGACTTATCATAATAATTTAAAAACAGTATCATTACATGATGATACTGTTTTTCTATGTATGAAAGACTTTTACTCCTCAGGCTTGTTTTTCAAGGAACTCATATATAACACATCAAAGATAAAAAGCGAAGACATCATTCTATATATTTTTGAAAGCTTAAAATGTTCATCCTTCATATACGTTAATATCGTTTCATTGCATATTTTAGCAAGTAAACTATCACGACTTCCAGTGACTGCTATAACTGTCATATTATTTTTTACTAGCTTCTTTGCGATTTCTATCATCGCTTTATTCCTGCCAGTATGGGAAATAACAAAGGAAACAGTCGTATCGCTATTTGTTAAGTTTGTTAAGTAATGCTCGTTCGCACTATTAAAGGCTACTGCCATAACCCCAACTTCATTCCATTTAGCGCTAGCTTGCTGTGCTACAAAATAATTTAAATCCACTCCGTAAATATCTATCCGTTTTGCTTTCGCAAGGATTTCAACAATATTACCCAAGCTATTTTCATTAATTAACTTTCTTGTTTCAACAAATGATTGCTCATAAATTTCCGGAATGATCTCCAATCCACTTACCATGCTGTTGTTTGGATAACTAATGCTTGCTTGTTTTGTTTGATCCTCTTCTTTGTATTCAAGCGCGAGCTTCAGTTGAAAGTCAGGATAACCCTTTGTTCCTAACTTTTTACATAGCCTTACGATTGTTGATGAACTTGTAAAGGTTAATTTAGCAAGCTCATTTGCAGTTGAATCAAAAACGATGGAAGGATTTTTAAGTATATAATTGACAATATACTGCTCCTGTGAAGTTAAATTGTACATAAATTTCATCTTGTTAATAAGCATTTCTTATTTCCTTCCGCAGCATTTTTTTAATCTACTATTTATTATAGTAGTAAATGATGCTTAGTGCTTACCTCGGCCGTTATTTTTATATAAATCCCTATAACTTTGTCATTGCAACTATATTAATGTGGTTCAATATGAACATGCACTTGATACACGCCATACTTTTGGTTTAAAACAGCTTCTACTTTGTCTGCAATATCATGCGCTTTTTTTACATCTAATGTTGAGTTTACCAGTATTTCAACATCAATAACTTCATTATTCCCATAGCTTCTCCCTTTCATTTCTTTAATCCCTTTTATTCCGTCTATACTGATAATTTCTTGCTTATACTCGTCCAATTTATTTTCATCAAATCCATCTGACAGCTCATGTGAAGCATTTCTGAAAATATCCCATGCTGTCTTGCAAATTAACAGACCGACTATAAGGGCCGTTACACTATCAAGCCAAGGCATATTCAGCTGTGCTCCCAATATTCCTATAGCAGTTCCGATACTTACCCAAGCATCAGAAATATTATCTTTCGCTGCCGACATGACTGCACTGCTCTTAATTTTAAGTGCGAGTGCTTTATTATACCGATAGACACCATACATAATGACAGCAGAAAATGTTCCAACAATAGCTGCAGTTACGTCAGGCGATTCACTATTTCCATTTGATAAAGAGGTAATGGATCCAAATAAAACCTCGATCCCAACAACCATCATGATAAAAGACGCAACCATCGAGGAAATGGCTTCACTCTTCCAATGACCGTATTTATGGTCTTTATCTGCTGGTCTTTGCGAAAGCTTTAAGCCAATTAATACTGCAAGTGAAGCAATTATATCTGTTGTATTATTCAAACCATCTGCTCGTAATGCCGCAGAGTCTGTCAGATAACCAACTGTAACTTTTATAATAGATAAAAAGATGTAAGCAATAATGCTAATAATTGCTCCACGCTCTCCGAGTTTTAAATCCTTGAATTTCTGTTCCTCCATCCTCTCTCTCCCTCCAACACGATAATTACATCATAACAATGGGCAATCGGGTGGGTCTAGAGCAACCTTTTTGATGCAATTTATAAAAGTAAGCTAGCTATAAATATGTTTCCATTAAGCAAAACTCATGAATACTATCAATTTTTATCCCTGCTTTTTTGGTGCAATTTATGAAAGGGTCAAATATATACGAAATATAGCTAAACAATGTTATGCTAGAAGAAATAATAACTAATTTAATAGAATGTGGTGAAATTTTGGAGAAAAACCAGCTTACAGTCATAGATAATCTGAAAAATCTTAACGAAGGACATATAATCTATTTTTTTGAATATATAGATCCATATATTCAAAATGTTATCGACTTTGTTATCTCTGGCCTAGAACAAAATCAATATTCTATCATCATAGAAAATGATCGGATTATTCCGCTTATACAAAAAGGCCTTAAAGATTTATTAAGTGATACACAATTAAATAAAATAAAATTTGTCAATAATTACGACTTTTATTTCGCTAAGGGTAGTTTCCAATGTGCATCCATATTCGATTATCTTCCAAGGTTAATAAAAGGATATTCAAAACAGACATTTTCTGTACGAAGCTGGGCACATGTGGAATGGGGCGATGTACTGGAGGTCCATGAAAATATAACTAATTCAGAAAAAGAAGCTGACGTCATTGTAAAAGAAAATAGACTCCTTTCCGTTTGTGCTTATGATTCGGTTAGAGTAAGTGAGACAACTAAGAATCGTCTTATAACTCACCACAATTTTCTTATTCATGATTACTCAAGCTAAATACGAATCATGAATATGTCACACCTATTTTCCAACTAACTATTAACATTATTTGTAAGCATCAGCAAACAAAGAAAGAAAACCTATCTACATAATTAAAAATGCCTAAATCCTGTTATAACAAGGTTTTATACATTTATTATTTAACGTTATTCATATATGTCTTCCTTTTTTTCATACAAGTCGAAACGATGCAAATCCCTGCCATCTTTTCTTGAATGTTAAATTACTTAAGTTAGTTTTTTTCTGCCTATGTATTCCTTTATACTTTGAAAAGAATACAAAAGAATCTCTCTAAATAAATAAACAAAAAAATACTGTTTCCCCGTAATTCTGACAAGTGAAAAGATACCCATACGTTTTAATAGCGGCAAAACAAAATAAATAAACAGGGAATGTATCATTAGATTTACCAAAATATACAGCGGTAATTTACCATATGTCCACTTTAACACCCAAATGGTAAGAGCAAAGAAAGGTCCCCAAGCCCAAGTATCTTCCCCAGCTACTTTTGGATGGATGCTTTGATAAAAAGCCCACCACCTTCTTTTCTTAGCATAAATATTAGTGCATTTTGTGACTATACTTATAAAAATAGCTGCCGGGAGGAATCGTTTTAAGGCATTTTTGTTGATAAAAAACAAGCTTGACCAACTAATTATAAAGAGAACAATTAAAAAATACCTCGATTTTTTCATAGAAACACCTCCCTGCTTAAGATGCTCCATTTCATAAAGATTTACACAAATGAGGGAAGTTCTTTGAGCACAAAATAATTTAACTTTAATCTTTCTAGTAACTTAAACTGCGGTTTAAGTCGTATTATTATCCTTGCGATAAGGAAAGCTAAAGGTCTGAGGAGTTTTGATGAAGGGTTGTCCAAAAGCGAAGCTGCAGCATAGTTCTTTATTAATGAATCAACGCTACATTATTAGAAAAAAAGGGATTAATCCTATTAATTAAGTATCCATGATGCCAGGCTGATGGGTATTATCTGTGAGTCAAATGTCGTTCCTTGAAACTGTTATTTGTAAAATACACATTTTCCTATATGTAGTATTAAGCAATATTTAAATTGGGTACTAGAAGGAGAAGGAACTACTGAGCTAAGATAAAATACTGAGGAAATACAAGCAATGATAGATGAGAATTCATTGTTGACTGATTCTTTGCAGAGGATTGCTAAAATAGCCGTTATACAAATGCAATATAACAAAATAGGTATAAATTTTTAAATTCACATAAAACCATAATCAGAAATGAGGAACTTATATGAAACTTTCTGGCAATACAATACTTATTACAGGTGGAAGCGCTGGGATTGGATTAGCTTTTGCAGAACGATTTTTAAAGGCTGGCAACAAAGTAATCATTACAGGCAGACGTGAAAATGCCCTTCAAAATGCACAGGAAAAATATCCTGAGCTTATTACATATGTCAGTGATTTAAATAATGAATCTGATCGCTTGTCTCTTTTTAATTGGGTATCAGAGAACCATCCTGAAGTGAATGTATTAGTGAACAATGCTGGAATTCAACAGCGTTTTAATCTGTTAAAAGCAGATGCTAAGACTAACTGGAGATACTTTAATAACGAACTTACTACTAATATTGAAGCACCCTTCCACCTTTGTATGCTGTTTGCCCCATTTTTTGCAGAAAAAGAAAATGCAGCAATCATTAATGTTACATCTGGATTAGCCTTTACGCCATTTGTAATTGCTCCAATTTATTCAGCCACTAAAGCTGCACTTCACTCATTTACAGTGAGTCTGCGCCACCAGCTATCAGATACATCTGTAGAAGTAATTGAAGTTGCTCCACCTGCAGTTAATACTGATTTAGGCGGCGCTGGCTTGCATACACACGGGGAACCATTAGATGAATTCGCAGATGGTATTTTCAAGGGACTGGAAGAAAATAAACTAGAAATTGGCTATGGCACTTCAGTAGAACGCCTACGGATGTCACGAGATAAAGTGGATGAACATGTAGAAAATATGTACAATGCCTTGAAACATACACTTGATTAACTAGTTCTTTAACATATTAGAATAAAAAAGCAAAACTCCTTAATGAGAAGTTTTGTTTTTTTTCAGCCTTTTTTCACCTAATCATCGTCACTTTCCTCGTATTTATTATAAATCTCACATAATGCAGGCTTCACAAAATGTGGCAAGCTCTCACAAATATTTTTATATGTTGAAAATGCATCAAGAAACCATCTCCAGTTACAATACTTGATCTCCTAAGTTGGAAATTTGATTATTCCAAAAACAGTGATTGCTAATTCTTTAGAAATTCTCATCCAAAGTTCACATATAGTTCATAAATAATATATATAATCCGTTTATCAAATGGTGAAAGGGTTAGATGAATGGAAAGTATTACAAAATATCAAGAACCAGTTTTAGCTGATAAAAGCAATAAAATTCTGGTAATGCTTGGGTTAATAATTGGGCTGATTTTTTCTGAGCTAGATGAAACAGTTGTCAATACTGCAATGCCCACAATCATTCGTGATTTAGGTGGATTGGCGATGTATGGATGGGTCGGCGGTGTATATATGTTAACAATGTCTGCATTCATGCCTTTACTAGGAAAATTAGCCGATTTAATGGGTCGCAAAAAAATATATTTAATGAGTATGGCCTTTTTCATTTGTGGGTCGATTGTTTGCGGATTAGCAGATTCTATGACATTGCTCCTTATTGGACGCGGGATTCAAGGTTTAGGAGCTGGTGGCTTGATGCCCCTTGCCATGACCATTTCCAGTGATTTATTTCCAGTTGAACAGCGAGCAAAAGTTCAAGGCTTTATGGGTCCAATCATGTTTATTCCAATGTTATTAGGTCCATTAATGGGCGGATATTTCGTTGATCAAGTAAGCTGGCATTGGATTTTCTTTGTTAATATTCCTGTTGGTATTATCGCAGCACTTTTGCTTGCAAGTGGTTTACGAGAAAAAGCTATCAAAAAACAGGTCGTTATTGATTGGGGCGGCGCATTATTATTAATAGCTACAATCGTTTCCTTGCTAATAACGCCAGTACTAGTTGAAAATAATGGTTATACTTGGGGCTCTCCGCTAATTATAGGTTTGTTATGCCTTGGGGCCATTTTATTTGGGATTTTCCTCTTTGTGGAGAGTAAGGTAAAAGAACCGATTGTTCCTTTGCATTTGTTTAAAAATCGCAATATTCTTGTACTATCTTTAATTGTTTTCACAGTAGGCATTGGTTTAATGGGATCATTCTCTTCCTTCCCATATTTTGCGCAAAATGTGCTGGGATTAACTGCAACTGAGGCTGGCTACTTGACATTGCCAATGATGGTAGGAGCGGTTGCTTCAGCTATGGTTAGTGGATTTCTTATAACAAAATTTCGTTACAGAGAATTATTTGGCATTGCCTTTATCATGCCAATCATCGGATTCTACTTGTTCTCACATATGAGTATTTCTACAACAATTGTCCAAATAATCATCTTCTTTTTCATCACAGGTCTTGGTTTAGGCGTTTTGTTTGGCGGTGATAACCTCATCGTACAAGAGTCTGTTGACAAAGAGAATAAAGGCATTGCGCTTGCGACTGTTCCGTTATTCCAAACAATCGGGGCTACAGTCGGGGTAAGTTTATTTGGTAACTTATTATCATCAACACTGACATCAAAATTACAAAGCTTAGGCGATAAACTTCCCGCAAGTATGGCTGAAAATATGAATAGCTTAGCTGCTGGTGGTGTGCCGGCAGGGTTACCAAAAGGGTTGTTAACACAAATAAACACCTTATTTATTGACTCATTCCAGCATATTTACATGTATTCATTTGTCATTGCGATTATCGCGTTTGTCTTATGTTGGTTTTTGAAAAAAGAAGTGCTATCTACGAAGCCTGAAGAAGAGTAATTGTTGCGGAGCTTAGACTTCATTATTACAACAAATGGTAGTAATAGTATTACTCTAGTAGTAATTAAGTTACTTGGCAAGGTACTTACAAAATGTACAAAAAATGTCTAATCCAGTGCTGCACCCCAAAAGTTAGAGTTAAAATCTAATTTTCGGGGTGTTTTTTATACAAGAAAAAAGGTATTGCCTTTCTTGTGGATGCACTCACTCATAAATATATCCTGTACAAATAAAAAACCTTCCACCAAGGGAAGGTATATATTAAGAACGCTCCGTATAGCTTTTGAAATTATTAAGAAATGCCTGCCAGCCTGCACTTTGTTGCTCATTGGAATTAGTATCCTCTGCTTCGAAGCTTTGAACTACTTTAGTGTGATTATCTTGATTAAGGAAAGAAACAGTAACCTTTCGATCATCTCCAAGTGTATAGGAAATAAATTCGTTTAGCTTAACCTCATCATACACACCGCCGAAATCAAATCCGAAACTACCATCCTTTGCTTCCATTCTCGTAAGGAATTTCCCACCAGCTCTCAAATCATTTTCAGCCCTTGGTGCATGCCAATCCTCAGAAGCAAATGACCAATTTGTTATATGCTCTGGCTTTGTCCAAAACTCCCATACTTTTTCCACTGGTGCATTAACGGTAGTTTCTACCGTAATTATTGCTTTATTTCCTGTTCCCATAATACACACCTCACTAGATTTATTTAATAACTTAAGTATATCACCAATATAAACATCATATTAATAAATTTCCCGACAATGAATTGATATATTTCTATTGCTTAAGCATTTATCTATTCAAAATATAAGACTGAAGTAAATAATAGCATAAGGAACAAAATTCTAGCCTTCATCATCTATTAGTTGTAAGTAGCGATTATTCCAGATATTTTCATAAAAACGTATCGTGTCTTTTGCTGACATAAATGAGTTATTTAATGTGGAGGTTGCTTGTTTATACATAGTATTTTCATATCCTAATCCGTGCGCAAATTTAACGGTTGCATCCATACAGTATTCTGTTTGCGCGCCACAAAATTCAATTTTTTGTACAGACAGTTGGTCTAAAATTGTCTTCAAATTTGTTTTATAAAAAGAGTTTGCATGCGTTTTTCTTACAAAAAGGTCTTGGGCTTGTACATCTAAATTGGCATGAATTGCCCACGCTTCTTCTTCTGGAACTAACTCTTCATCACCGTGCTGAACAAATATAATCGGTTTATTTAAACCTCTATAGACAGCAATTCTATTATTAACCTTTTCAAGGAGAGCTTGTAACTCGTATAAATGCTCTTCACCGCTGTAACAAACACCATTTTGTAAATCAATGACCATTAACACATCTGCACCATTCACCATTAAACTTCACCTCGTTCATTATTATGATTATTATTCTATCACTTGAGGATATTTTGTACACGCCTACTTTTCACACGATCTAGTTAAACCTCTTAATAAATTATAACCGTTTATAGCTATTAATTTTGAAATAAAAAATGCCTTTGCAGAAATAATCTACAAAGGAATTTTACTTCAACATATTTCCTTTAAAACTACAGCTAGAAGCTTAAAATATTTCAGGGTACGACTAATTAATTCCTGACAGGCCTATGCATCCACCTCTACTTTTAGAGCAGGTGCTGCAAGTCCTAACACATACATCATGGTCGTATAAGGAAGGTTCTCTCCCACAGTATCTCCAATTATATTTCTTCTTTTCTCTGCATCAAAGTCACCAACTAAATAGAAGACTAGTTTAGTTAAATCAGAAACAGTTATATTTGCAGCTACGAGTTTTTTTAATATTGTCGAGCGCATTGCAATTGCTCTAATGGATCATCAGGTATATTCCCTTCTATATCCATGCCTATTTGGCCCGACATCATTAACCATTTATCAGGTCCTGTTATTTCGATTTGATGCACATAAGGTGCTACTGGTTTATGTATTGTTTCTGGATTTAGAGATTTTCTCAAGATAGCTCCTCTTTCCCAATAACCAGTCAAAAAAAAAAAACAGCCCTTAAGTCTGTTTTCTTTCCATTGTTTATATATTATCGTTCAAAGCTTTCTTTCTTACTTTCGGGAAGATTCAGCTCTTTTTACCCCTTGCTTCTTTCTTTCACCATGTTATACCAGCGAATTCCTCCGTGTTGGGATGCAGAAAGGCCATGGCTGCTAAATCCAAACCTTTCATAAAAACTAACTAGTTCTTGTTTACATGTTAGCGTAATTCCTTCTCTTTCATTTTCTTCAACAAGCTCCTCCAGCTTACTTATAAGCATCTTTGCGATTCCCAGGTTTCTAGCATGCTTTGATACAGCCAGTCCTAAAACGCTCTGATAGCCTCCACTTTTCGGATTTTCTTTAATTTGTTCGAAAAGATCATCCGTGATATATGGTTGATGAATTATCGGACCATTAATGTATCCCATAATCACTCCTTCAACTTCAGCAACAAGGAAGGTATCTGAGATAAGTTGAATCCTTTCCACAAAAGCTTCCTTCGTGGCAGCCTCTTCTTTTGAAAAACCTTCATTTTCAATTGCTAACAACTGGTTTAAGTCGTTAGCTTGCACATTTCTTAATGAAATCATTACTTAAAAAGACCTCTTCTCTATTATGTTTAATTTCTATCAATTTTTTATATTATATCAATTATTTGAGGCAACAACATACGGTAAACAGAGTTATTTGTTCAAAATAAGTTCAGGTACTTTTTGCATCCTCCTAAAAGGATTTATGCACTAAAAAATGGGTAAATTAAATAAAGAATTGATGCTTGTTCAGACTCTAGTTAGTTAATCTTAAATTAATGCTAGTTTTTGTAGTCATTCTATTTAAACAAGGAGGAATAATCATGAATTTAGAGCAATTAGAAAGAATTCGCACAGGTAAAGGGTTTATAGCTGCTTTGGATCAAAGTGGTGGAAGTACCCCTAAAGCTTTATTACTGTATGGAGTTAAGGAAAACAGCTATGCAAATGAAGAAGAAATGTATGTATTAGTACATGAGATGCGAACTCGTATTATCAAAAGTTCCGCCTTTAACGCTGAATATATTTTAGGCGCCATCTTATTTGAAAACACAATGGACCGGAAAATCGATGGAGAATATACTGCTGATTATCTTTGGAAGCAAAAAGGGATTGTCCCTTTCCTAAAAGTTGATAAGGGATTAGCCGATTTAAGTGATGGAGTTCAACTAATGAAGCCAATGCCAAATCTAAATGATTTACTTAAACGTGCCGTTGATCGAAATATTTTTGGGACAAAAATGCGTTCCTTTATTAAGGAAGCTAATAGGAACGGAATAAAAAAGGTTGTTGATCAACAGTTTGAAGTTGGTAAACAAATCATCGAAATGGGACTAGTTCCAATTATTGAGCCTGAGGTAGATATAAATAGTGAAGATAAAGAAGCCATTGAGAAGATATTAAAGGAAGAGCTCCTTACTAAGCTATCTACTCTTGGAGAAAATGAAAAAGTTATCCTAAAAGTATCCATTCCATCTGTTACCAATTTTTATAGCGACTTACTTGAAGATTCACATGTAATAAGAATTGTTGCATTATCAGGGGGATATTCTCAAATGGATGCAAATCAAAAGCTAGCCTTGAATCAGGGCCTAATCGCTAGTTTCTCTCGTGCCTTAGCAGAAGGATTAACTTTCAGCCAAAGTAATGAGGAATTTGACTCCATGTTAGCTAAGTCAATTAAGGGTATTTATGAGGCATCGGTAAATAAATAAGCGAGGGAAGGGATGAGTAAAACAAAATATAACCTAGCTACACATAATAATATAAAATATTATCTAGCTTTAACAATGGATATTAAAAAGAATATGACTTTAGAATTTGTTCGTTTCATTACGCTCACATACACTCGCATGCCGCGGGGAGTAAGCTGATCCTCCCCGTCTTCGCCTGCGGGGTCTAAAGCGTCCTTTATTCCCCATAGTAGTCGAATGTCCTCCGCTCCACTTCAGTAAAAGTTTTTATTATTTTTTAATACAAAAACCAAACCATAAATCAATCATCGATAATAGCTTGGTTTAAATTAGTCTTACCTATTAATTTCTTAGTATATAGTTTATGTATCCCCAGAAATAAACAATAGTTAGGAAACACCTATCCTTCTTACGTTTCTGGCACTTCTTTAAACAAATCATAAGGTTCGACTTCAGCTCCAATTAGCATTGCTCCAGTTAACACCAATTCAGTTGCTGGTTATTCATTCAATTATTTTTGGAAGTCAAAGCAGTTATCAACTTCTTTCCATCCCCCATCACTTAACAGCTTTTCTTAATAGCCTATAATAATCCCCAAAAATCTGTCTTGAATAAAGTAAAAGCCATTATAATGACAAAAATCAATTGACTAAGTGTTAATTTATAAGCATTGGGGTTTTCGGCATATTTCCTTTCCATAACAGCCCTTACTATTTCAGAAACAAACAGAAACAGGCTCAATATTATCCACGGCTGTAGAATCCAAAAGCTTTTCGTTTCATCCATGTTAATAGGGAATATTAAAAGTAGACAAAATATCGTAATAATCCTTAGTGTCCAATCTATCATTTTATGTTTTTCATTAATGTGGAAATCAGAAAATAACTTTCTCCTATCTGCCTTTAATGTTTTACTCATAATATAATTAAACAAAAATATTATTAATAAAAAACTAACAATTAATAATAGCATTTTCAGTCCAAAAGACAGTCCTAAACCATACATATACACGCCCCCTATATGTTTAATTCTATTGTTGTAATTAATCAAATACGTTACTTTTTATCTCCAAGTCTGTTTTTAGTTATGCTTACGTGTTTCAGGGGGTTTTTTTAACAAGTTTCTAAAATCCGCTCCAAACTTCGGACTATACAGAGCCATGCATAAACCAATCATAAAGATGATAAATCCACTTTGACCACTCGTTATATACGGATACTCTTTCGAATAGTATAGGATCGTTAAAACTGTCATATAAATCCACCCAATTATATTTATCAGCAAGCTTTTTTTAGTCATATCTTCCTTCCTATCTTAAGTAAGTAATTCAGCTATGGCACAAGATTATTAGTACAAAATAATTTCTTTTTTCTCTGCTTGAATACTTGCCACTATTTATTACGCATCAAAATAGAAAAAGTTCCACAATTTAACAAGTTTTATATCCTATTATTTTAAAACAGCTATTTTTCTAATGCCTAAATGTCCATCTTACTTATCTTGATTAGACCAAAACTCGAACTGAAGCAACACAGAAAAAGGAGCTCCCCTATTAAGATAAGATAAGCTCCCATTTTCATTAAATGATTTTATTCTCTTGAAAAATTATTTTTACCGGTTCGTTTTATTTGATACATCGCATTATCTGCTTTTTGTATTAATGCCGCTAAATCGGCCCCATCATCTGGAAAGATACTTATACCTATACTTCCGCTTATCTTCCATGAGATTCCGTCAAATTGAAATGGCTCCTGGAATGTTTCGATAATCCGCTCTGCCCTTTCTTCCACTTCCACATTAGATTGGATATTTTCCAGCATTAATATGAACTCGTCTCCGCCATATCGGCAAACGAAGTCTGCTTCATTCACACCACTTTTTAGGCGATCCGCTGTCATTTTGAGTAATTTATCACCGATTTCATGACCAAGATTATCATTGATTTCCTTAAAATTATCTAAGTCCATAAACAACACTGCAACTTTGTGCTTTGTTTGATTTTCAATCAATTTCGACAATTTATTGATAAGAAATCTCCTGTTTGGCAAATTTGTTAAGGGATCATAATGTGCTTGATAATACACTACCTTTTCAAGCTCTTTTCTTTCTGTTATATCGTGGGCAATCGTAGATAAAAACTCAACATCACCATTTTCAGATTTATGTGCCACAATCATTTGAGAAACTGGGATTTTTGCGCCATCTTCCTTAAGGATTGTTGTTTCCCCCTTCCAATGGCCTTTTTCTATTGCAGTTGGAATACCCACTGTTTTGATTTTATCTGTAATCCATCTTTGTGTTACTTGATCGCCAGTGCTTTCCTCTTGATTAACACCAAGCATTTTACGTGCAGCTGGATTATAATACAAACTGTTTCCGGCAGTGTCTAATGTTGCAATAAAGTCTGGTGAGGCTTCTATAATATCTAAGAGCTGCTGCTGTCTGCGCTCTTGCTGTTTTCTTAAAGTAATGTCTCTATCTATGCCTCTATAGCCAATACATTTTCCATCTGCGTTAATAATGGGAGAACCACTCGTTTCTAATATTACTTCATGACCATCCCGATGAAGATTAATATTTTCTAAGCTTTTAATAGGCAGCTTATTGGCAACATGGTACTCAAAAATTGGCGCAATACGTTTTCCTTCCAAAGGCTCCATCAAATGAAATGGTGTTTTTCCGATAACCTCTTCTGGAGAATATCCTAATATATCCTTAATTTGAGGACTAGCATACGTATATATACCATTTTCATCTACTTCCCATATCCAATCACTGACATGCTCTACTAACAACCGGAATCTTTCTTCGTTTGTCCGAGTTTGGTCTTTATCGTTCATGTGCTCTTCCATGTTCCACCATCCAAAAATTCAAATTAACAGAATAATTATAACAAACATTAGGAATCCTGGTCTTCTGTAAATATATTCCTAATAACTAGTACTTTTATATTGTTATTTCATCCTACTATTTACTCATATATAATTCAACACATAAGCATTATACAATCATCATCCAAAAAATGTAAAATTAATTCCTTATATACGACCATTTCTACCTGCTAATCATCCCTTCATTCTGTTAACAAATATGTTGGTGTTATAATGTTTCGGTGATTTCGCATATGATAAACAGTTGAAAAGTCTAGTTCATGATGGAGGGTTGTGTATGAGAGTTGGTATAATTGGTGCTGGTATTGGTGGACTAACATTGGCTCAAGCGCTAATTGCACAAAATATCGAAGTTATCGTGTTTGATCGCGACCTATCTGCTGAAGAAACCGGTGGCTACCGCCTGCATTTAAGTGAAGATGCTTTAGCATCCATTCGCGAAGATCTTCCTGAAAATATCGAAAAATTACTGAAACTAAGTGGTACTGGTCCTGAATCATTCCAACAATTTTCGATATTAAATCATCATGGAAAAACAAAGCTTAGCTTTCGTCAAACAGATGAGGAAGACCTTCTTATGATTGGAAGAATTCCTTTACGAAAAATATTAGCAATAGACTTGGAAAAGGTAATTCGTTGGGATACACAATTCACTCATTACAAAGAAGAGGAATCTGGCATTACCCTTCATTTTTCCAATGCCCAAAGTGAAAAGGTTGATATTTTAGTAGGTGCAGACGGTGTGCATTCAGCAGTAGCCAAACAACTCCTTGGTCGCTCAACAGCAAAATATGCAGGAGTGATGGGGATTGCCGGTAGAGCCTTGCTAACTCCCCAGCTAGGATCAACTATTAACAAGGATTTTTTTAAAGGACCTGGTTTCGCTGTTGGTCCAAAAGGTATTGGCATGTTTATAACGGTTCATGCTCCAAAAACAAATAATGAATTAATAGCAGGCATGGATGTCTTGGAGGACCCATATATTGTCTGGTCTGTGGCAGCAACAGATAAAACGCTTCGTAAAAGCTTCAGAAATTTAACCTCTGATCAGCTTGAAAAAGAAGCATACCAGCTAATAAGACACTGGGACGAGAGCTTTCTAGAGCTTATCAATAACTCTGAAAAAGGCAGGACAGCTGCTTTTCCATTTTGGTATCCTAGCAATCTTACCCGGTGGAAGCACAGTAAAATAACACTAATAGGAGATGCTATTCATCCTATGCCGCCAACTAGCGGGCTTGGTGCAAGCACTTCCATACTGGACGCAGTTAACTTGGCAGAAAAGCTGGTGAAGCATGACGATTCGTCCTATGCATTACAAGCATATCAAGCTGACATGCTGAAATATGCACCAAAGGCTGTGGCAGAAGCTCGTCCACCATTATTTTGGCAACGTCGTTTTAAAAACAATTTCATACGAAGATTTGCCATGAGCGTATTGCTTCCTTGTGTAAGTGTTGTATTAAAAATTAAAGATTCTATTAAAAAGTAAGAACTTGCAAATCGTTATTTTTTCAAAATTAAACTGTTATGTCACATGAGTTTTCATACTTTGAATAGAAAGCAAAATGGCGAATGCTCTCATTGAACACTCACCATACTTGTTATCCTGTTGTTTTTTTAGCACGAGCCCATATTACTACTGGGATTAGAAGCAAGGATATAACTCCTCCAATTAATGATAGTGTTGCATAACTTGATCCTGCAACAATCATTCCGGATAAGGCACCACCAGCAGCTCCTGATAATGCAATTAGAACATCAACTGTTCCTTGTCTTTTGGCACGAGTCGTCATTTCAGTTGAATCGACGATGAGGGCAGTTCCGCTTATTAAGCCAAAGTTCCAGCCTAATCCAAGTAAAGACAGAGCGATTATTAGAAGAAGCATGGAATCTGCTGGTGCAAAAGCAGAAATTAAGCCTGCCAGTAGTAATGTTATTCCAGAGGCAATAGCCATAAAAGCTCTCCCTAGCTTATCAACAAGGAAACCTGTAATAAGTGAAGGCAGATACATGGCACCAATATGAAAACCAATGACAACACCTACAGCACCAAGTCCATGACCATGATGACTCATATGCACAGGTGTCATTGTCATGATTGCTACCATTACGATTTGCGTCATTACCATTATGGCTGCACCAACAAATATCCCTCTTTTGTCTTCTGTATTTTCTGATGTTGTTAATACACTCTTGTTTACTTCGTTAGTTACTGCTAAATTTCTAGCAATAATTAACGGATCTGGCCGTAGAAGCAAGAAAAGAACAAGCCCTGCCAAAATATATGCCGCTGCCGCTAAAATGAACGGACCGGCAATGGACGGGATACTAATAGAACTAGCAATGTTACCCATAACATTTACTAGATTCGGACCTGCTACCGCTCCAAATGTTGTAAAAACCATCGTCATACTGACTGCCGTTGCCCGCTGTTTACTTGTTGCTAAGTCAGTACCTGCATAGCGTGCCTGTAAATTTGTTGCTGTTCCCGCTCCATATATAAGCAGTGAGATAAATAATAAGATAATACTATTGATAATGGCAGAAATTATTACCCCTATTGCTCCAAGTCCACCAATGATAAACCCAGTCGTAAGACCAATACGACGACCATAACGTTGAGAAAGTCTCCCCACAAATAAAGCAGCTCCTGCAGATCCTAATGTAAACAAGGCAGACGGTAAACCAGCATAAGCATCTGTGCCAAGCATTTGCTGTGCAAGCAGTGCTCCAACAGTAACACCGGCTGCTAATCCTGCACCACCAAAAACCTGTGAGATACTAACAATAAATAAAGTTCGTTTGTATAGAGATTTTCTTTTTTCTAAGTCATTACCATAACTATGCATCCTATCCGAATGATCTTCGATCACCTATCTAACCTACCTTTCGCTAAAGTTCTGCTATTTAACTAGATTTTAAGTCATCATAACACCTATAAAAAAACCATACAATAACATAATTGTATGGCGAACAATTTACCTATGCTTATCCAACAATCCCTTTAAGATAATTAATCCTTGTTCAAGCTCTTCAAGTGTTTTAGGTGCACATACTGCGATTCGCACTGCCCTTTTTGGACAGCTATTACCAACAACAAAACGTTCAGCAGCATAGACCTGCACCCCATGCTTGGCAGCAAATGCCTCAAATTCAGCACCAGTAACCTTTCCAGGTAGCAACAGCCACCGAAAAACCCCTGTCTCATCTCCGACACATGTATAGTTAGATAAATATTGTTCTAACAGTTCATTCCTGCGTCTGTTCTGCAACTGATGCCCTTGAATTAACCCTTCAAATTGATTCGACACGATCATTCGTGCTGTCAGCTCTGCTAATAAAGGAGAAACAGTTATATTTAAATTATAAAGCGCCTTAGAAATTAGCTCCTTATACTGAAGCGGTACTGACACATACGCTAAACGCAAGCCTGGTGCTAAGGATTTAGACAAACTTGCAATATAGATAACCTGCTCTGGTGCAAATGATGCTACAGCTGGCAGTGGGCTTTGATTGAGCAGATGGTATGACGCATCTTCCATCACAAACTGGTTATACTTCCTGGCAACGGACGCAATCCGCTTTCGATTCTCCACAGTCATTATAGAAGCCATCGGATTATGATAATCTGGAATGATGTATATGCCTTTGATATTTTCATTTTTGCAGGCATCCTCAAAAGCTGTCGGGCTCAATTGATCGTTTTCTGATTTAATCGGCACTATTTGCACACTTAACATAGCTGCAACCGTCTTTAATCCAGGATAAGTATGTTCGTCTACACCAATCCGATCACCAGGCTTACACAGACTCGCCAAAGTGGCAGCAATGGCATTTTGTCCTCCATTGGCAAATAAAATATGGTCTACCGTTGTTTCAAAACCACCTCTACGAATTAGCTTTACCGCCGCATCCTTTTGCCAAATACTTTCGCCTGCACGGCCATAGCCAAACCACTTCTCATAATCCCCTTCCTGCAGCATACTTTTAAGCTGGTGTATGAGCGCTTCAAAAGAATCATTATCTGGTATTGTCGCACCCATTTCTATTAAGTGTGTTGGCTTAGTATCTTCAAGTAAATAGGCATTTGAAACCGCATCATACGAAACAAAAGTTCCACTTCCAACAGAAGCGCTTAACAAACCCTTCATCTCACAAACTTTAAAAGCCTTGGAAATAGTACTCACATTTAAATCCAGATAATCAGCAAGTTCCCGCTGAGGCGGAAGCTTAGTTCCAGGTAATAAAATCCCCTCTACAATATCCTCCTCCAATTGGCGTGCCAGCACTTTATAAATTGGCTTATCTATTCTATTAATAGCTGGCTTCCAGCTCATATGGTAGTTTTCAAACGAATTAATTGGCATAATAAACACCTTTTTTTAGTTCATTATAAGATTCCTTTGTTTATGTTTGCAATTTTTATTTTGCGTAATAAATTAATGTTTTAAGTAACATATTAATAATTAACTATTAGAAGCGTTTCACATAGATAAACAAAACGTTGCAATTAATCGGACATAAAATGTATATATTACAAGAATTCTATCCCTAGAAAAACAATAAGAATTATATAAAAAAACTGCAAGTTTAAGCTGTGAGTATTAGAGTATAAGTGCCTCGATAAGTAAAGAGCCACTTGTAACTAGATAACAAATTACCGGCAAAAACAGCGATTTGAATACCAATTAATTTCAATTTTTATTCCTCTATTTTTAAAACCTTATCAGATGAATCTAAACCCCAATTCCAATAATCAGAGCCGTAGCAAGATAAGAATCTATTCAAAAACTCGGTAAAATTACTTTTTATACTCATAAAGTAATCATCAGCAATCGGATCAACAACGTATATATTATTATCATTTTCACTGGAAAGGAGATTAATAGCTATATGGAGCTGTGAACTCAAAGATGTTGCGATAATTATCATATGCTCTGGATAATCAAAAATTTCGTAACTTTCAAGTATCTCCTTAATATCCAAAATTTTAGCATCATCATTTTGGAATTCTAATCCATTAGTATACTGAAGAAATTCCTTGTAATCATTCGGAATTTTATAGCCTATTTTCGTTTCGAAGTTTCTTAATTCTGTATCTGTTGCACCCTCTTTAAAATTAAATCCATATTTAACCTTTGATCCATAATAATAGATTTCCGTGTTATTTGTGTTATTTGCTTCTGATAATGACTTAAGGATACTCTTAACAGTTATCTCAAAATAATCTTCTATTTCGTCTAACATCATGTAACCTCCCTCATACTATCCATCTTTATCATTTTCTTCAACGAAAACCGATTTTCCTTCTATACAGGTCTTTAGTGAAGAAATTCCTTAGCAATAAAAGTAGTTTCGCTGATAGAAAATTAGTTAGACAAATTTACATAATATATGTTTACAAATTTTAAAATTTGTATTTACAACTTTATTTAAAGCGCTTACAATAGACATGTAAAACCAATATTGAAATGGAGGGTAAAAAATGACAGACAAGTTAAAAGACGGTTTTTTATGGGGAAACTCTGTTTCTAGTATGCAGACTGAAGGTGCGTGGAATCAAGGCGGAAAAGGATTATCCGTTTATGATATTCGTGAAGCCTCCGAATTTGCTTCAGACTGGAAGGTAGCAACTGACAGCTATCATCGCTATGAAGAGGATTTTGATTTTATGCAGCAGCTTGGCATGGATTGTTACCGCTTCCAAATTTCGTGGAGTCGCGTTAATCCATTGGGTGACGGTACTTTCAACGAAGAAGGTATTGCTTTTTATGACAAATTTATTGATGGTTTGATTGAACGCGGAATTGAACCGATGATTTGTCTTTATCATTTTGATATGCCGCTTCATTTGGCGGAAAAGTACAATGGCTTTGTCAGCAGAGAAGTATTGGATGCCTTTGTCCGTTACGGTAAGGAAATGGTTGACCGATTTGCCCACAAGGTAAAATATTGGATTACGTTTAATGAACAAAACCTCTATCACATCCCTGAAGCTTTTAAAATCAGTGGTTATCTTACTGGTGAAAAGACATTGGATGAACTATATAAGATACAGCATCATGTTATGATGGCACACGCCAACATTGCCAATTATATTCATGATAACTATAAGAATGCTTTAATTGGCGGCATGCTTGCTTATATGGAAGTATATCCGGCTACCTGCAAACCAAAAGATATCCTCTATGCCAGAAAAGTTGATGAATTTTTCAACCACAACCTCCTAGAAGCATTTACATTTGGAAAATATTCAAAAGAAGTTTTGACATATGTCCGACGTGAGAACATTGATATGGGCATTCAAGAAGGCGATTTGGAAGAGCTGGCCAAGCTTCGAAGTGACTTCCTTTCGTTTAGTTATTACGCCAGCACCACTATTAATACTGACTTGGTTCCAGAGGAAACGTCCGTCAATTATTATATGCATTACGGGAAACAAGATAATCCGTATTTAGATACAACAGAATGGAATTGGCAGATTGATCCGCTTGGATTTAGAGATGTTATCAATAAAATGTATGACAGATACAAACTGCCTGTTTTCCCAATTGAAAATGGCATTGGTGTGATTGAGTCATGGGATGGAGAAAATGAAATCCAGGATGACTATCGTATCGCTTACCATAAAGCACATTTCCAAGCAATGAAGGACGCAATTTTCATTGATGGAGTCGATGTCATTGGTTATTTAGGCTGGGGGTTAATTGATATCTTGAGCTCACAAGGCGATATGCGCAAGCGCTATGGCGTAGTGTATGTCAACCGTGAGAACCATGATTTAAAGGATATGAAACGAGTACCGAAGAAAAGCTTTTGGTGGCTGCAGAAGGTAATCAAGAGTAATGGGGCAGATCTTGAGGCTGTGGAGAATAAAGTGAATCAATAAAATTACCAAGAGGGTGAATACAGTATGAGTAAAGGTCAAACGGACAATGCTGAGAAACTGTCATTTATTGATAAATTCACCATGTTTGCCGCTAAATTAGGCGGCCAGATACATCTGCGATCGTTAAGAGATGCATTTGCTGTAATCATGCCGCTGTTTATTTTAGCAGGAGTTGCAGTGCTTGTTAACAATGTTATTTTCCCTTGGTTTTTTGACGGAGATACTCTAGTAAATGCCCAATATTGGGGAACTACCATTACGAATGGAACACTAAATATAGCAGGACTTTTGCTTGCTCCGATGATTGCTTATTGCTTATCAAGAAATCGCAGCTTTAAAGATCCTTTAGCAGCTGCTGCTATTGCATTGGCAACACTAGTGATTATGATGCCTAATACTGTATCGATGGTTCCTGTTGGTGCACAAACAGCAGTCGATATTACAGGTGTATTAACATTCGGCAATCTTGGCACGACTGGAATGTTCGCCGGTATAATTATTGGGTTGCTTGCGACTGAAATTTTCATCAAGGTATCAAGTATTAAAAAGTTAGAAATTAGTCTTGGAGACAATATCCCTCCTGCCGTAAGTAAATCGTTTAATGTTATGATCCCAGCTATCCTAGTTTTATCTTTCTTTGGAGTCATTTCATTAATTCTGGCAGTGGCATTTGATACTAACTTAATCTCGCTTATTTCTACGATGATTCAAGAACCATTACGGAAGATTAATACGAGCTTGATAGGAACAGTCGTCATTTACAGTATTGGAAACTTTCTCTTCTCGATTGGTATCCATCAAACTGTTGTCAATGGCGCCTTACTTGACCCACTGCTATTGGCCAATATGAATGAAAATATGCTGGCATATGCAAACGGTCAGGCAATCCCGCATATTATCAACAGCTCTTTTGTTCCGACCTTTGGTATGATTGGCGGCACAGGCAGCACGATTTCACTCATACTAGCTATTTTCCTGTTTGGAAAAAGCAAACCTGGAAAGGATATAGCCAAGTTAGCGACTGGACCAGGGCTATTTAATATCAACGAGCCAGTTATTTTTGGCTATCCAATTGTTTTTAATATTCCAATGATGATTCCGTTTGTCCTTCTCCCTGCTATTGGCATTATAGTTGGTTATTTTGCAACAGCTATCGGATTTATCAGCAAAACGGTTGTTTATATTCCCTGGACCACGCCGCCACTGTTAAGCGCATACTTGGCGACAGCAGGCGATTGGAAGGCTGTTATTTTACAAGCTCTCATTATCGTCGGTGGTGCCTTCCTTTACTTGCCTTTCATGAAGATCAGCGAACGGGTCAGCCAGATGAATAACGATAAAGCAGCTTAAGAAACTTAACGGTATACTTTTTAGTCATGTTATGATATTAATAGAAGGAAATCGTCTTGAAATTTTAGGAAAAGACGATTTCCTTTTTTTTAAAACGTACAAAATGCCTTACTATACACTAAATTTTTTGAGGTGCGAATAATGGTTAAGTATAAGTGGATTGCAGAACAAATTCGAAATAGAATCATCAACAAAGAATATGATTCATCAAAGCCCCTTCCTGATCAGGAAAAATTGGCTAAAGAGTTTGAAACAAGCAGAGTGACCATTATTAAAGCACTCAATTTATTATCTATAGAAGGCCTCATTTATAGTAAACAAGGCTCTGGAACATTTGTAAGAAAAAATGCCTTACAAATGTCTCAGCTTGATTCAAAAGCTGATGAATATATTGGATTAACAGAGCAAATAAAAGGGAATGGCAGTATTTCGAGTGTCATTATCTCCTTCGATGTCCGGTTTCCAAACGAGGATGAAGCAGAAAAACTAATGATTTTGAAGAACCAGCCTATTTATGATATTGTTCGCTTCCGGCTGTTAAACGATGAACCTTTTTTAATGGAGCATACGATTATGCCTGTACATGTCATCCCCGATATTACAGAAGAAATTTTACAAAAATCGATCTATCATTACATAAAAAATGATCTCCAGTTTAAAATCCTCGGAGCAAATAGGCGCATCCGCGCAGATCAGCCAGATGAACTTGATAAACAATATTTACAGTGCACAGAACGTGATCCGGTTTTAGAAGTAATTCAAGTCGTGTACTTGGACAACGGCGTTCCATTTGAATATTCCCGGACTCGGCATCGATATGATATGGGAGATATATTAGTGGTCGATATGAAGTATAAAAATTAACAAGTTTAAACTCTAAAAAAAACAGAGCACATATCCTGTGCCCTGTTTTTTCCCTATTGAAAGAGTCTCTTTTATTATCTCCGCTTGTTTCTATATAAGCATATTTTCAAATTGCAGGTATTAAAATTAAGCTATCCTGTCCATTCACTTCGCTTTCAAATGCATAAACCGGCTGGTAATAACCCTTTGAATCTTATTGTTAGCTTACTTCTACATCACTAGTGAAATTTAATGCTTGTAAAAAAACCTTCTCGGCAGTTTAAGTACAACTTTGCTCGTCTATTCTTTCGCTTGTTTTTTTGAGTTTTTTTTATATCTTCTCTCTGCAAAGAATAAAATGAAGCCGGCCAAGATTGATAAAGTATAAAGAATCCCATAGATTAGTTTGTTTTTCATTTTCGATTTCCTCCTTTATCTTTTCAACTTTCTTTCATAAAAAATGCAAAATTTATTGATTTATAAATTCATTATAAGTTAGTTTTAAATAAAAAAAATCGTACATAAGAGCATAACCACATGTACGATTAGGCAAATATTATTGAAAGTATCCTCTTTCTATTGCGACTGCTACTGCCTCTGTTCTGGAGTTAACCCCCATTTTATTAAAAATGTTTGTAAGATGTGCCTTTACTGTTCGTTCTGAAATTCCAATATCAAAAGCAATATCTTTATTTCGATAGCCCTTTGCCGCTGCTTTCAGGATAAACAGTTCCTTTTCAGTAAGATTTGTTGCATTGTTGGATAAAGAAACTTCATTTGCTGTTTTTGCTTTTAGTACTCTTTCTAATATTTCAGGCTGTAGCAAGGTTTCTCCTCTTACTGCAGTTTCAATGGAACGAAATAAATTTTCTCTACTCGTATCCTTCAATAAATATCCCTTAGCACCTAATTCTAACCCTTTTATCATCCACTCGTCTTCATTATAAGTAGTTAAAATAATGATTGGTATACTAACCTTTAGCTCATTTAACTTGGTTATCGTGTCCAATCCATTAAGGACAGGCATATTTAAATCCATGAGAATGACATCTGGTTTCTTAGCTTTTAGAATGTCTAATGCTTGGCTTCCATTTTCAGCTTCACCAATTACTTGAAATTTATCGTTCGTTTCCAAGATTAACTTAAGGCCTTCTCTAACAACTAAATGATCGTCTACGATAAGTACATTATACGCTTCCATAAGCTTCCCCTTTTATTGGTACTTTCATTGTTATTTCTGTTCCTATTCCAATATCTGAATTAATTTGTATTTCTCCACCTATTAGGCGTGCCCTTTCAAATAGTCCTATAAGACCATATCTTCCAGCATGATTACCAATGGATTTCTTCTTAAATCCAATCCCATTATCTCTGATTTTGATTACTATCTCACTGTTAATTATTTTCATTTCCATTCTTACTTTTTCAGCATTAGCATGCTTCTTAATATTAGCTAAGCACTCACTAATAATATAGAGACAATTCTCCCTGACTAAATAGGGGATATTAACAATTGGTTCTTCTAATAACTCCACATTAATCCGCGTCTCTTGTTTAAATACTTCCAGCTGTTCTAAAACCTGCTTATTAAAACTATTTTTTTCAACTGGTACTGATCGCAAATCATCAATGACTGTTCTAGATTTTCGTAAGGTTTCTCTAGCTTGTGACATTGAATGCTGAATAATTTCATGTGCTCTCTCTGTATTTCCATTATGCAAATGCGAATCTACAGCCTCTAATTGCATAATTATACCTGCTAACCCTTGTGCTAACGTATCATGTAAATCCCTTGCCATTCTTTGTCTCTCATTAGCTAAGGTTAACTCTTCGACTCGCTTATGAACTCGTTCTAGGTCTTTTAGATAGTATGCCATTCTTATTCTGGCATTAACTTGCCGATTGTACATGACGGAATAAAATACTACTAAGGTTAAATTAAAAAAGAAAACCAGAATGAAAATTGGTAATTCACTTGAACCATAATTGAGCCATATGGCATTACAGTAAACTGCATATATTGCTATAAAAGCAATAAACACTTTTTTCCAGCTATTAAAAATGGTTATACTTTGAGCGATTAACATTGGTAATATCCCAACTAATAAAATCGGTATCCTAGTATGTAAGAAAAAAGACGATAAAAATAATAAAGAAATTTGTAGCATTATATAAAACCAGCTTTGTTTCTTCGACAGTTGTAAGGAAACAGACAAATAGTACAGAAAAAAGTGAATGGCAGAAAATAAAGTTAAAAGTACTATATCGTGTACAGTAGCATTTTCATACACCTGAATCGCAATTGCTGCTACATATACTAGAACTATCCAAACCATATATGCAATTTTCGACAGTCCTATCCCCTCTAATCTGTCATTAAAAGTAGTATTATCCATGAGCTAATTACCTCTTTCTATGAAGGAACAACACATCTCATACATTTAATATAGAAGTATCTACAACATATTCCTCCATTCTACTGCATTTGTACTAAAAGAAACAGCAGACTTGCGACTGCTGTTATCTCTTTATTATTTGACAGGATGTTCATGAAATACCTCTGTATTCTGAGGCTTCATAAGTCCATGTCCTTCTATATCCACATTTGGAATTCCTTTATTTAGCCACCTTGGCAAATACCACGCCTTATGCCCCATTAGTTTCATAATACTTGGAACAATAGTCATCCTAACTATAAAAGCATCAAATATAACGCCAAAGGTCATTGCTAATCCCATGGATTTGATCGTCTCCTCGCCAGAGAAAATAAAACCCGCAAAAACAAATATCATGATGAGCCCAGCTGCGGTAACAACAGGACCACTATGCTTTAACCCTGCTTGGATTGCTTGAACCGGATTTTTTGTCCGTACATATTCCTCCCTCATCCGACTGACAAGGAATACTTGATAATCCATGGCTAGACCAAATAGTATACCTATTGATAAGATTGGCAAAAAGGCTAGTATTGGTCCTTCTTGCGGAATACTAAATAAATCGATCATATTTCCATCCTGTAAAATAAACACTGATAATCCTAATGTTGAAAACATCGTTAACAAGAATCCTAATACAGCAACAATTGGCACTAACAAAGAACGGAAAACAATTGTTAGTAGTACAAATGCGAATCCAACTATTAATACGGCAAATATAGGGATTGCATCATTAAGGCGGTCTGAAATATCGATATTTACAGCTGTCGAACCAGTAACCAATAATGTAATATTTTTATCCGAAAAGTCACGGACCTCTTGAACTAAATCTTTTGTGGCTGCATCATTAGGACCCGTTTTTGGGGTAACCGTAATAATTGCGTAATCTCCTTTTTCGTTAGGAATTGCTGGAGAAACACTTGATACATTGTCAAGCTGCTCAATATCTTTTACAGCTTTCTCTATTGTATTTTCCTTCTGTTTATCATCGACATTTGATGCATCTGCAACAATTGTTAGTTGACCATTAAACCCTGATCCAAATCCTTCAGCTAATAAATCATAGGAACGACGTTCAGGTGTATCTTGTCCTTTCATTCCATCATTAGGCAATCCTAATTCCATATGAAGAGAGGGAATGCTGATAAATAAAAGCATCAGAATACCAGTTAAGCTTAATTTTATCGGATGCTTTGTTACTAAAATCCCCCAGAAGTTACTATTTGCACTTTGTTTCTTTTCATTTTTCACTTTTTGATTTTTCGGAGCCATTCGCTTTCCAGCCATAGATAATACCGATGGAACAAGCGTAATAGATACCAATACTGCCATAAGAACACTTAGTCCTGCTGTTAAGCCCATTGCAGACATAAAGGGAATGCCCACTACTGTCAGTCCACAAAGAGCAACGATAACCGTTAGCCCTGCAAATACTACTGCACTTCCTGCTGTTCCTGTTGCCCTTGCGATTGATTCAATCTTTGAGATGCCCTCCCCCAAAAATTGGCGATGCTTCGTAAAAATAAACAAAGCGTAATCTATTCCAACTGCAATTCCAATCATACCAGCTAAGGAGAGACTGACAGACGCTATATCGAAAATCTTTGTTGCCATCATTGTCAATCCAACACTAACACCTAAACCTAACAGCGCTGTTAGTATAGGTAAGCCTGCTAGTAAGAAAGACGCAAAAGTAACTGCCAATACTACAAAAGCCAAGGCAATACCGACAACCTCAGACACACCGCCTATTTGCATCTCAGACCCTTTTACATCACCAGTTAATTCCGTTTGTATTCCATTGTCTTTAGAAAAGGCAATACTCTCCTCGAGATGCTTATAGGAAGCATTTGATATATCATCCGCTCCTTGATTATAAGTGATATCTGCATATGCTACCTTCTCATTTTCAGAGATTGTCCCCATATCAAAAGGATTAGTAACTGTCTTAACAGACTTATCCTCTGTAATTTTCTCTAATGCTGTTAAGATGGTTTTTTCAGTGGATTCAGAAGTTACCTTATCACCGTCTTTTGTTCCAAATATGACACGAATTTTTCCATTGTCCGGACCTTGAGGAAATTCGGCCTTTATTACAGTTAACGCCTTTTCAGAAGGAGTATCAGGTATAGACATATCCTCAGAAAAAACAGGCTTCATTCCAATAGCAATAGCCATTCCACCGACCAAAATTAGACCCCATAATAACAGAACCTTTATTTTATTTATCGCAGACCATTTTCCTATTTTATATAATAGTTTCGACATAAATTTCTCCTTTCAATTAACTACTAGCTAATCATAAAGAAGAAAGAAGCAAATAAAATCGTCCAAAAGGGCAAGAAGTACATGTACTTTAGGGCAAGAATTATATTATGTAAAAAAATCATTTATGGCTTCTACCCTTCCCTGTCTACAACACGTAGGGATTATTCACAGATATCCAAATCGCAGTTAAAAATGTACCTTTTAATGGAACAACGCTTTCTTAACAATTACTACAAGTTACATTTAGACTCAATAGTAATTTCATTTAATTTTTATACCTCTGACTTAAAGTGATTTGACTTTTAAATACATAAAAAAAACACTCAAAGGAGTGTCTTAGAGTGCAGCTTATTAAATTTAGTCTAAGAAACAACGGAAATTCCAGCTTTTCTATCATTAAAATCATGATTAATAATCTCAACTAATTTAAATTCTTTGTTCTCATATTCGAATTTTAAAATGCAGCAATTTCCGATTTTCGCCTCTTGAGTAATGGTGCTAGTATGCTTCCAATATCTCATAAAGTTTCTGCAAGATGCTCCATGTGATACAGCTAATGCTACTTCATTATCTTCTTCCATTATTTTTTGACAAGTAGCATTCATTCTTAGCTGCACTTCTTTTTGATCTTCGCCTCCATACTTAACAAAAAAATCATTATAAGGAAGTGGTGGGTTTAAATCTTCACTTTCTCCTTCAAATGTCCCAAAATTCCATTCCTTTAATCCTTTCAGTCTTGTATATGGAATTTTAGTTACAATTTCTAACGTGTCACACGCTCTTTCTGACGTGGAACAATAAGCTTTATCAAAGATAATATGCTGATCATTAAAGTAATTTGCGGCAGCCTCTGCTTGTTTTATTCCCAATTCCGTAAGTGGAGAATCACACCAGCCTTGAATTTTTCTTCTTTTATTAAATAATGTTTGTCCATGTCTCATTAAATATAATGTCTTTTTCATCCATATCCACCTCTCCGAACACTAAAAACAATTAATTTACATGTAAAAGGAAGAAATTCACTTATGCCTTTTTTGTTTACTCAAAATTTATTTCCTTACCTCCATTATCCATTAAATATTAAGAGAGCGTTATCATAATCCTCTTAAATCCTTGCCTTATTCTCTCAAGTAAAAAAAAGAGACTGGGATAAAAGTATGTGAATATGCGAAAAACCGAACTACTTAATCAATCACTGATTAAATAGTTCGGTTTTTTGTGTTTATTAGTATTAATACAATGATTAGAAATTCTTCCTCCCCGCGGAAAGCGAGTGACTGTAGCGCAATGAAACGAACTAATTTTAAACCCCTATTCTATTTAGTCACGTGCTTCATTTTTCAAATTTAGATGTAATTTTATTATTCGTGTTTAGAAAGGTTATCTTTTGTTTTGTCCCAGCCTCTCTTTTGAAAGCTGGAACTTTTAATACTTAACCAAGCATTATATTTATCCTATAATGATGCGCTCTTTTGGATAGTTATAAGGCTGTTTCATTGGTTTCCCTCCCATAAAGAACAAGAAGGTAAACATTCCGATTTTCCCTATAAACATTAAAATCATGATGACACTCTTGCCAATAATACTCAATTCTGGTGTAATTCCAAGCGAAAGGCCAACGGTACCAAACGCAGAGGAAACTTCAAATAATATCTCCATTAAGGAAAAGGCTGTTTCGAAATAGGCAAGTATGAATACTGCCAAAACACAAAGTATCATCCCTGTTGTGAATACGATGAAAGACTTGATGATATCCTCTTCTTCAATCTCTCTTTTGAATATTTTTATGGTTCTATTGCCCTTCGCATAATTATAAATGGTTAAAAGCATCACAGCAAAAGTCGTTGTTCTAATCCCACCACCAGCACTGCTTGGAGATGCCCCTATGAACATAAAAATACAAAGCATTAAAATGGTTGGTACGGATAGCTCGTTCACATCGCTAATCGCCATTCCGCCAGTCCGTGAAGATATGGAATAAAACAAGGAATGGAAAAAGGATTGATGCCAATTCTTGTCTGTAAAGAAATGACTGTACTCGAACAAATAGAAGAAAACTACTCCGATCACAATCAGAATGAAAAAAGTTGCGGTTGTAACTTTAGTGAACAAGGAGAATTGGAATGTGCTTTTTCGCTTATGCCTGAGCCACTGAATGACCTCTATTAATACTGGAAATCCAAGTGATCCGATGATAAAGAGTACTATATTAATGATGATGACAAAATAATCATCTGCGAACGGAATAAGAGATTTTCCTGTAATATCAAAACCAGCATTTGTCGTTGCAGCTACAGAGGCGAAAAAACCTTGTAAATAAGCCTCTTGCCATGTAGAAAAATACTTTAAAAAATAGGTACCGAAAACAACAGCCCCAAATAGCTCAACAATAACAAAAACAAAGAAAATCATTCGAATGAGCCGAACAATTCCAGAAAAAGTCGGGCTGTTTTGTTCAGTCGTCATAAGTATCCTTGCTCTAAGTCCTATCTTTTTTCCAGATACAAGCCAAAGAATTGTACCGAAAGCCAACACCCCAATTCCACCAAATTGGAGGATGATTGCAAAAATAAACGTACCGGGAACACTAAGGAGCTGACTCACATCTACCGTAGATAATCCTGTAACAGTTACCGCACTGATAGATATGAATACGGCATCAATAAATGCGAGCTCTGTATTCTCTTTTTGAGTGATAGGCAGCAGCAATAAAATGGTTGAAACCATCACAGCTACTAAATAATAAAATACAATTAACTGAGCTGCAGATAGTCGTTTTGTGAAAATCTTTATTTTACTATTCATTTTTCTCCAACTTCTTTATGTTTTGTACCATATATTTTGTCCGTTTAAAAAGATAATAAACGAAACAGGATGGGAGATTAGAAAGGTTTTCTTTTTTTTCTTTTAAATATAGCATTTTCCACTCAGTCGAATTTATTCAAATGTGAAACAGGTTATTAATCCTATAGGTATTCTTCACTTGAACAGTTACCTAAAAAGTAACAAGTTGTTCAATAAAAATGTAACATACTTCTTCATCTGAATTTTTGAACATTCCGAAAAAGTCCGATATTACTACGTAATTTTTGGTCTTAATTGACTAAATTCTATGACTTTTTTGTGTATTAAATAATGTGGTAATCTCCCTTTCTATCCAAACATGCAGAAAAGAGAAAGGATGCAGTTAATAAGAACCTAACCCTTTCTCTGGATTTTTTTATAAAGTTTTTGTAAGTCCTCTGTAATTAAAATAGTGATAAATAACCTTAATCAAACAGTTTAAAAAAATAATGTAATTTATATCTTTTAACTTATATTCAGCTGCCATTAGTTTCTCTCAGGATTTTTTATTATGAATGGGTTGCTGACTAACTAAAAGCGCTGGAAGTGTATGTCGGTATTCTTTTGGTGTACATAATGTTTTTTTGATGAAGTTCCGATTAAATGAGCGTATGTTTTCATATCCACAAAGATAAGCAATCTCCGTTATATTTTTTTCTGTTGTTCTGAGCAGATGGCAACCATAGCTAATACGAGTATCATTTAAAAACTCGGTAAAAGATGTTTTAACATGGGCATTAAAATATTTGGAAAGATAATTATAACTATATCCAAGTGTGACGGCTATACTTTGTAAAGTAATAGGTTCTGTAAAGTGTTCCTGTATGTAGGTTAGCAGGGTGTGAAGTAAAGCTGAGTCTTTTTTTTCTGTTTTTATGAGGGTCGTTTGTGCCATTAGCTCGGCTAATAATAAGTAAAGACTGGCTTTTTGTTCTAAAAGGTTGAAGTCATCTTTAAAGAGTGTTTTAGAAACGAGCATTTTTGCCTGTACAGAAAGGTCGAAAACGGGGTTTTCAAGGGAACGATTTTCTATCATGCTTTGAAAGGTCGTTACATAATCGGGTGAAAAGATACATATTTTGGCTCTGGATTGTGATACTGTCGCAATGGAATGAATTTCATTCGGTAAAATTAGTAAATATTGTCCAGTATGTAAATGATAGTTTTTTTGTTCAATCATGACATCCATTTCACCACCTACGACAAAGATTAATTCAAAACAACGATGGAGATGGCTAGGAAAGTTTAAATTGGCAGAATCATAGTTTGAAATGAAATCAAAATGGTGGGACTCATATAATAACATGGTAGATTCACCCTTTCCTAATAGGATAATTTTTGTCTAGGATTATATAAGTTTTATCTTGTTGTGTCAAATGAAAAAGTGATACATTTACCAATAATAGACATACATTAAATAAGATTTGTCTATTTCTCGCGGGTATCCCCCTATTCACTGCTGTGACAATTCGTATTACCGCTTTTTCTTAATGCTTTAAGATTGGAAGAGCGGGAATGATTTGTTTATCATTCTATATCTTTCCTAGTCTAATATTATCAAAGGAGAATACTATGGAGAAAATTAGAATTGGAATGGTCGGTTATAAATTTATGGGGAAGGCACACAGTCATGCATACCAGGATCTTCCTATGTTCTTCCCGGATATCATTCATCCTGAAATGAAGGTCATTTGCGGTCGTGATGAAAAAGCTGTCTCTCTTGCCGCCAAACAATTTGGCTGGGAAGAATATACAACTGACTGGAAGTCCTTATTAGAAAGAGACGATATTGATTTAATCGATATCAATGCACCAAGTGATGTACATAAAGAAATAACAATTGCTGCAGCAAAAGCAGGCAAGCATGTTTTTTGCGAAAAACCGTTAGCGCTTACATTAGCGGACTCTAGAGAAATGCTGGAAGTGGTGGAGGCAGCTGGGGTAAAGCACTTGGTTGGCTTTAACTATCGCTTTGCTCCTGCTGTTATGCTGGCGAAAAAGCTGCTGGATGATGCTAGACTTGGTGAAATTTATCATTTCAGGGCCTGTTTTTTACAGGATTGGCTTGTCGATCCTAACTTTCCCCTTGCCTGGAGATTGCAAAAGGAAGTTGCCGGTTCAGGTTCACACGGAGACCTCGGAGCTCATTTGATTGATTTGGCCCATTACCTTATTGGTGATATGACAGAAGTAATTGGTATGAGTGAAACCTTTATTAAAGAGCGGCCAATTCCTTCCCAAATGTCCGGTTTAACTGCAAAAGGCAGCAATAGTGATGAGAAAGCGCCTGTAACAGTGGATGATGCTACCCTCTTCCTAGCTCGTTTTGCCAATGGGGCATTAGGAAGCTTTGAAGCTACTCGTTATGCTGCAGGTCATCGTTGTACAAATTCATTTGAAATCAACGGAAGTAAAGGCAGTGTTATTTTTGACTTTGAGCGAATGAATGAACTGCAGGTTTATTTTACTGATGACAAGGAGGATGTACAGGGATTTCGCCGAGTGTTAGCGACTGATCCAAGCCATGCTTTCGCTCAAAATTGGTGGCCCCCGGGACATACGATTGGCTATGAACACACATTTATTCACGAAGTAGTAGAACTTATGGAGTCTTTTCGCGAGAATCGTCAGCCTGTTCCAAACTTCCGTGATGGCGTAAAGTGTCAAGAAGTATTGGAAGCGGTTGATTTATCGATTGAGAAACGTCAATGGATACGAATATCTGAAGTTTAAAATACATTACGGAAGTGTGGGGTGGAACTATGAAAAAATCGGCTTTAATTGTTTGGGGCGGATGGGATGGCCATCAGCCTGAACAAGTAGCAGACATCTTTAAAGAAATTCTGGAAGAAGAAAACTTCCAAGTAGAGGTTTCAAATTCACTAGATTCTTATGCAGATAAGGAAAGGCTAAAGACATTTGACTTAATTGTTCCTCACTGGACAATGGGTCAAATTGAAAGAAAGTACGTCTTAAATATTTCTGAAGCAGTGGCTGCAGGTGTCGGCTTAGCTGGCTGTCATGGTGGAATGTGTGACTCTTTCCGTAACAATGTTGACTGGCAGTTTATGACAGGAGGAAATTGGGTCGCTCATCCTGGCAATGACGGGGTGGACTATACTGTTAACATTAAACACTCCTCCAGCCCGCTATTAAAAGGTATTTCTGATTTTAAAGTTGTAAGTGAGCAATATTATCTTCATTATGATCCGGCTGTAGAAGTGTTAGCAACTACGCGTTTCCCAGTGTTTGATGGTCCTCATTCTGCAAACAAAGCAATCGATATGCCAGTTGTCTGGACAAAACGCTGGGGACACGGAAATGTATTTTACAATTCATTAGGTCATCAGGCAAATATTGTCGCAATGCCGGAAGTCTCCCTTATTATGCGTCGAGGGTTTTTATGGGCCGCTTCTGGAAAGGCACAGGCCGAGAATTCAGCTGTAAATTCGACCTACAAAAATGTACGTACCTATACTGGTATGGGAGACAGCCAATAAAAAACCTTTAAACTGAATCTGGAGGAGTCTTATGAAAAAACTTAAAGTTGGCATCATTGGATGTGGAAATATTAGTTCTATTTACATGGAAAACTGTCCAAAATTCCCCCATCTTGAAGTTGTGGCCTGTGCTGATTTAGATTTACAGCGGGCCGATTCTCAAGCTGAAAAGTATAATATTCCTAAAGCTTGTTCAGTAGAGGAGCTCCTGAATGATCAGGAAATTGAACTAGTAATTAATTTAACCATACCAAAAGCACATGCCTCTGTCTGTATACAAGCGCTTGAAGCAGGAAAGCATGTATATACGGAAAAACCGCTGGCCGTTACGCGCGACGAAGGCAGTCAAATTTTAGAAACAGCAAAAAAACGAAATCTCCTTGTTGGCAGTGCGCCTGACACCTTCTTAGGTGCTGGTATTCAAACGGCGATTCATTTAATAGAGCAAGGTGAAATTGGTGTGCCTATTGGAGCATCTGCTTTTATGATTTGCCGTGGTCACGAACATTGGCATCCTGACCCAGCCTTTTATTATGATGTCGGCGGTGGGCCAATGTTTGATATGGGACCATACTACTTAACAGCCTTGGTTGCTCTATTAGGACCAATTAAGCGAATATCAGGGTTCACACGAATCAGCTATCCTGAAAGAACGGTGCTAAGCACACCAAAAGCAGGCACTAAAATCGATGTGAAAATACCAACTCATATCGCAGGTGTGATTGATTTTTCTTCAGGAGTAATTGGAAACATTACTACGAGTTTTGATGCAATTGGCGGTACATCCCTTCCACCTATTGAAATATACGGAAGTGAAGGAACATTACTAGTTCCTGATCCAAACACCTTTGGCGGACCTGTTAAGCTTAGAAAACGTGACGAAAATGAATTTAAAGAGGTACCACTTGAATACGGGCACGCTCAAAACAGTAGAGGACTTGGTGTGGCAGATATGGCTCAAGCAATTATTGAAGGCAGTCACTTTCGAGCAAATGGCAAGTTAGCCTATCATGTGTTAGAAGCAATGCATGGTTTCCATGATTCCTCAGATAGCGGCAGACATTATATGATGGAAAGTACCTGCGACAGACCTGAACCAGTCTCCATCAAAATCCAGAAGCAACGATAGTTTAAAGGTTGAATATTTACAAGGGCTGCCTTTTAGGACAGCCCTTTTTTGCGTGTTAAATTGATTTTGCTATAGATGTTGCTGATTTTTTTAAGAATTACATAGAAAAAGGTCAATTGGCAATATCAAAGAAGTCTAAAACCCACCCTATAAAAGAGGTATGGGTTTTAGACTTTTAGCTTATTTAGAATATAACTTTACCCATGTGCAGTCGTATATTAGTTAGTTCTAGGAGCAGCTTTTTTTAATTGAAGCCGACTTGTCAAAATAATACATGAAAGTGTCAACATGGCTGCAAAAATATAAGCACCAATTAAATCCACTTTAAGGACTATAAACCCTGAACTAGCACTGCCCAAAAGCAAACCTGCCATCATCAGCGGCATTATAATACCATTTGTTCTTCCAATGTAATCAGCAGCAACCTCCTTCATCATCATTGTACTAAATATTACTTGAATAAATGCTGCAGAAAGTCCTGATAATATCCGAGCAGCTGCAGTTAACAATGGCCAGAATGACATTATTTCAATAATGGTAATAAGAGAAATAGCTATTATTGTCGTTGTTAGGATATATTTGCTATTTTTTTCAACAAATGATGATAATGTCACCGCAAGTCCGCCCCCGAGCAACATGCCTATTCCCTCTGCAGCAGCAAACCACTGAACAGTTTCTTTTGGTAAACCTAACCTTTCCATTATCAAGAACACATCTAACGGTTGGGTAATTCCAAAGGAAATACCCACAATAAAAAATATACACGCAATAAATTTTAAATTGTTATGCTTAAATACATATATAAGGCCCTCTTTTACATCTATTAATGCCGATTTTGTTTCGTTTCTTGATTTGTTTTTCACTGTTTTTGGTAAAAATAATTGTAGTCCAGATACTATGGTAAATATTACAAACAGCGTCCAAATAGATGTTTCTAATCCCAATTGTGTATATATAAATGTTCCCAAAATCGGGCCTAAAATAGTAAATATCGCCATTAAACTTTGGCTGATCCCTATAGCACTTCCCACTAAATTTACTGGAATATGTTTTTTATAAAGGACAGCCGAAGATGGCTGTGAAAACTGACTAATAATTGCAGATATCACAGTTGCTGCAAATACAGATTGCCAAACTCCATTAGAGATGAGGATTAATATTAATAGCATGGAAAGAGCACTTAATGCATCTCCATAGACCACAGTCTTTTTTGGGTTCCATCTGTCAGCATATGTTCCGCCAATTAAAGAAAATATAAATATTGGTAAATATTCTAATGTTGTTAGCAAGGAGACTGCAGTAGGATTGTTATTTGTCATTTCCATAATATAAAAAAGCAAAGCCATATTACGAGTCCAAATTCCAATCTGTTGTAACAGGTCTGCCCCCTGTACGATTAGAAATACCCTATTCTTTAGAAGTTCCTTCATTTATTTCAACACCAATCCTTTTATTTAAAAATGAAATTCACTTTACTGAGTGTTATTATAAAGTGTGGAGTAACTCCATAGTAAAGAAAGGATTTAATAATGTGAAAAATAATCATATAAAAACATTTTCTACAGGAGAATTTGCAGATTTATTTGGAGTTAAAAAAGATACTTTACTGTATTACAATAAAATTAATTTATTTAATCCAGCAGGTATACACTCAAACGGCTATCGGTATTATACTTTACCGCAACTAGATACCTTTAGTGCGATTCAATCACTTCGTTCCGTGAACGTTCCCATAAAAGAGTTGAAATCTTATTTTGATTCACCCTCCTCTACTAGATTGAATGAACTTGCTTCAAGACAAGTGGAAAATATTGAAATGGAGATTAATAAGCTAAAAGAGAATCAATTATTTCTTTCTCGATTGATGGAAATAACAAATGAGTTGCAGACAGTAGTTATAGGGGAGTTGATACTAAAAGAGCTACCTGCAGAATCTGTCTTATATAGTACATCGAAGAATATTGATTGGGATGCCTCTGTGGAAGCTTTATCACATATCTATGATGAATTCTTGATAGAAGTAGGCGTAAATGGAGCATCATTTGGTTCCGTCCTAAATAAGAACAACCTATTAAATGAAAACTATCTCCAAGCTGATTGTTTATTTTGTCGGATGGAAGGACCAGGAACTATTAAGAAACCTGCTGGTTTGTATGCAATCTATTATTATCAAGGGTCGTATGATAATATAAAAAATGCTTATTCTTATTTGTTAAAGGAAATATCATCTCAGAAATTAATTATAGCTGGGGATGCCTATGAAGAGTACCTACTTCATTCCTTGGTTTCAAAACATGAAGAAGAATATATTACTAAAATAAGTATTAAAGTGATTCCTCAAGAATAATGAGTACCGCTGCAAAATTAGCTTTGAGGACATAATTATCAGAATTAAAAGCTACGATTTTAACGAATTGTAAAAAAACGGAGTAGCATAATATTGATGCTGCTCCGTTTTTGATCCTCTTTAAAGTTATACTAACTAAGAACTTACAAAACTTGTGTATGCAACATACTACTTTCTAATTCTGATGCATAAATATATATACCATTATTCCCCTCTTCTAAATCTCAGCAGCAATAGCAAGACAAATGTCGGATTAATTTAATTTAAGTTTTTTATTTCATTTCCTCAGCCAACTCCAAAATAATTCCCTCTGGGCCACGAACGTAGCATAATTTATAACTTTCTTCATATTGCTGTATCTCACTAAAGATATAAGTGCCCTTTGTCTTCAATTTGAAAATAAGTGCTTCAATATCTTCAACAGCAAAAGCTATATGGCGGATACCAAGTGTGTTTGCTAAGGGTTGCTGAATATCTTCAGCTGAAGGAGAATAAAATTTGATTAGCTCTAGCCACGTCTGACCGTCTGCTGCTCCCATTCCAACACACGCTACTTTCACATCATCAAGGCCAGTTGCATATCCCATCAAATCTCCTTCCATCTCCCACTCCCCCTTCACCTCAAGTCCAAAATCGCGAAAAAATTCTTTCGCTGCTGGAAGATCATGAACGATTACACCAATGTGATCTATTCTTTTAATTTTCATTTCCCTTGACTCCTGTGTAATTATTAAGTTAAACACTTTCTTTGTTTCCTCTATTCTATGTTGTCTTTCGCAATTCCTTCCTGCCCTTCATTACTATTGATTTTTCTAAAAGGCGGAACAATGTTTTTATAAGAAGCTGGACAGAAAGTATCGTATTTAATAATAGAAAAAAGAAGCATTAATCAATGTTTGATTAACACTTCTCACCATTCCTTCAGGATCTTTTAACTCTTCAATAAAGACCCTATTTAAGCAATTACCTTAATCTCACAGAATCCAAATCCTAATTATACTTATTTAGGTATCAACATAACTTATATCACTTCTAATGAAAAGATGGTGCAGTAGACGATCCTTATTTTCAAAGAACTGCTTCATAATGGAATAATGTTGAGTGTCTTCTAATGTCGACTCACTTATCCCTTCTTCTGTAATCTCGAATATTTTAGAATTTGGATAAGCCATAATTATCGGTGAGTGAGTAGAGATAATAAATTGAGATCCTTGAGAAACTAGTTCGTTGATTCTTGCTAGCATCGATATTTGCCTTAAAGGAGACAAGGCTGCTTCTGGCTCGTCTAAAATATATAAACCATTTCCTTGAAAACGCTCGTTAAATGCGGCAAAGAATGATTCCCCATGAGATTGTTCATGCAGTGATTTTCCGCCATAGGAATCTATAATTTTCGGACCAAAACCAGGTTCTTCTTTATCTAATTCTTCTATATTTGTTGCTACATTATAGAAGGTTTCAGCTCTAAAGAAAAAGTGTTCCTCTGCTCGGTTTGCTCCTTTAACTAAACGGAGATATTCATCTAAATTCGAGTGGGAGTCATAACTCGAAAAATTAAAATTTAATGTGCCACCTTCCGGATTAAATCCTAATGCAATGGCAATTCCCTCAAGTAAAGTGGATTTTCCCATTCCATTTTCACCAATAATATAAGTAACATTAGGATGAAGCTTTAATTCTTTTAAGTTCTGAATAACAGGCAAATTAAGTGGAAACTTGTCATAGGATAAAATCTGGTCTCTTTTAAGACTCACAGACCTAATGTACTGAGAATCTTGCTTTAAAATCTTCAATGAAACAATCACCTCTTACCTTATAAGTAAAAACTATCTTAATTTAGTCATAACACTTACATTCCAGTAAACACCCTTATTTTACTATCTTGCCACATTAATGTGAGGAAATGCTACCACGTATGTAATAAATGCAAGGATTTAATTAGTCTGCAGAACGCTTATTCTGCTATTGCCTTAATATAGTTGTCTCCGCCTTTAATTGCGATGGCATTTGAGATTTTAACCCCCTTTATTGCCCATAGAGTTGTTCCTTTCTTAAAGTAACTCGAATAGTTATCAGGAGTATTCATCATTTCTTCGGTTGAAGAATGTTGAATTTCACCGATTTTTTCTTTTATCGTATCAACATTAATATTTGTTATTCTGTAAATCTGGTTATTCCATTTAACGACTGGAAATGCTAAGGAGTCTTCAGTGTGGACTATTTCCTCATACTTACTTTTATTAGTACAGCTTCTTTCTGTAAGCAACCACCAACTATCATTAACTTAATTAATAGCGATATATAAGATTTAAAGATTACACTCACCTCAAGTCTTCCTAAACTTTTTCCATAGCCAATGCCTTACCTTAAGTCAATCGTATCCATATGAAATATTCCATCTTTCTTCCATGTAACAACAACTTGGTACATATGTCCCTTTATTGGTCCGTCTCCCAAAAAAACTCAGTAGAGAAAGGGTGAAATGTTGTAACAGAACCGTCTATATCTCTTCCCTCATTAAATATATCTGTATCTGTAATTGTCTTGCCATTATCCTTGAATTCCAACTTCTCCACTTTTACTTCTTGTTTATCTAACTGTTTAATTTTTCCCTGCCAGCCAGTTGGCTCACTTGCATCAAGATTCATTTTATATGTGTATTTCCACATACCATTTTCCGATTTCTCAGAAATAGAAATACTAGAAGTATAGGCATACACCACTGAAAGAAAAACGATAAGTGAAACAATAACCGGGATTACATATTTCTTTTTTCCCACCTAATGACCCTACCTTCTATTCAATGATTAAAAATATGCATTGCAAAAGAAAAGTTCGCTTTTCAATTTCCTCTATATTGTTAGACTGTATTTTTTTAAAAAAGTTCCCATTTTTATCCATTTATACAACTAGTAAGATTCCAAAGTTACCTTCCCTCTATATAAGAAAGGAGGACTGAAGATCCTTTAAGAAAATTTATATACAAAAATAAAATCTTTAATTTATGAAAATCGATTATTAGAAGTAATCTATTCTCAACCACGTTTGATATTTACATTTACACTTATTGATTTAGTCGTTTATTTTTACTTAAAGTGATTGTTGTTATAATAAAAAAATGTCTCATTTCTAATAAGACTTTTTTCAGTACGTAATATTTCTAATTTAAATAACGATTTCACACTTCTGTCCTAGCCTCTTCCATTATATAGGCTAGGGAAAGTAAAAGGTGCGATATTCTCGCACCTTCGTGAATCTATTTAATTTGGTATTACTTGTTTGACGGCACTTAAATGTTTTTGCCAAATTTTCAACTATGTATGTCTGTTAAATGGTTTTCATTCTAAAGATAAAACAAATCTTTAAAATTCTTCTGTTTCTTCTAAAATCCACTGTTTCTTATCAAGTGAACAATTTATTTATGCGGTGTCAAATAATTCAGCCTTTTACTTTACTTCCTTTTCCAAACAATTCCTCTTTTATAATTCTTCAACTGCAGGTCCCAGGTTATCAAGGTCCTGTAAAATATTGATAATTATAAGGAATTTATAATCCTTACCGAACTTACCTAGTTTAACCACTTGATGAACTTCAACGACATCATTTGTATATTGCTTAACTGAATCACAAATTTCATACAATAATTGTGCAAAGTCAGTTTTTTCCCAATTTCTAATATCCAAGGGTACATATTGCTGTATTTTATTTATATTCATTATTACCTCCTAATTTCCGATATATATATTCCTAAATTATCCAATCCCTCCCTTTATTCTAGATTAGTTTGAATTTCCCTTCTTTTCTAATCTGATATGGAGAAAAACATCTCAGTTCTATCTTTTAATTTCTCTTCTGCCGTTAAATTCTTCTCAAAAACATCCTGTTCAAACTGATTATTTGAGTATTACTATCAGTCAGCTATAAGAATAAGAATATTTGTTTCATTTCATTATTTAAATGGAGGGACAATCGGAGGGGCATTACCTATTGGGTCACGACTGTATAGAAAACTCTATTTATTAAACAAACTTTTTAAGAAATAAATCACAAGGTTGATATGACTGTCTAGCTCTTAGAGTTCATCTCAGCGGCTTAGTCGCCTTACTATTAGCCAATAAATGAGCTATTATATATATTATTAAAAATCCAGGAAAGGAAAAAATCGGATTCCATCCTGGGTATTTTGTATATCCTAATTTTAAAAAGAGAGGTTCTGCTAAAAATGCTGTCATACTAGCAAAAATAATTGCTTTGATTAGTAAATTTGCTTTGGCTTTTATTTGGAGAAAAAACATGATTGTAACTGGCATTAATGCAAAATCCCATGGTATATAATCTGGCATTAGAGGGACTAATTTATTATAATATCTCCATAGACCCAGCGTTACCCCCACATAGTCTAACCAGGTGGAAATGAACATTGCCCAAAGTCCAGCTAATAACAGCCTAGCGCTGCTCTCCTTGTTTCTAAAGATAAGCCATATTATCCAAGGAATGATCGTCATAAATAACGAAGTCCACCATCCAAAGGAAAATAAAATATTATCTGCCCAAATGTCTTGTAAATGTGAATGAGCTTTATCTAGTAATACGTATTGTTCATCAATTAATCTTTTTATGTTTTCTGGGGGACTAAACTTCATACAAATTTTGTCCTCTCATCTAAAAATATTTCTTCTATTTTCCCCTTTACCAATATATCTATTCCATTCCTTTCAGGGCGCAAATACAAATAATTGCCTATACATTGCCCAATTGTTACTCAGACGAGAAGTCAACAAAATGAAACTAACCTTCGTTGTTGCAAATTCTTACTTAGAATTTTCTTGCCCACAAAAAAAAGCTGCCATTAGCAGCCTGTTTTATATCAACTTAACAAACCAAGCTACATAATATGCAGCTGGAATAAATAGTAATTGAGCAACTATTGTACCGATAAACTTAGAAGATATCATTGTTAAAGAGTAGCTTTTCAGATAAATGTAATCTATTTGTTTCTTCATGACTTTATCTGCTAAAACAGAAGCTTTCGGGTCAATAAATAACGTAAGTAATATTGTTGCTATACCATTTATGATACCAGATGACATTAACGCAGCTGGGGCATATTCCTTAGGAACTAACATAGACGCGTAGATGGAAGATAAAACGCCAATAGTAAATACGGCTGAAATAATTACGTTTATGATAAAAAGCCGTTTAGGAATTGTCTTGAGCGTTATCCCTTTTAAATACTGAACTCTTGGCAAACGAAAACATAATAGCACCTTTTTGATACCAGTTTTGTTAAAATTAGTTAAAAATAACCCAACAACTGAACCACTTTGTTTAGAGAGCTGCACGATGCCTCTTGAAAAAATATTAATGAATGTAGGAAATAGAAATATACCTAATAATACGCCAAAGGATGTGACTGCTATTAACACCCTGTATTGTTCTTCAATAAAGTGCATTGGATTAATACTTGGTGCTTCAGCAATTAGTTTTGCTGTTAAAGGCTGTTGAAACATAGTAGAAAACCTAGAAATAATAAGCAATGTACTAAATAATGATAAGGCTGTTGCTATCAACTTTACCCTAGCTCCTGAAATTCTGGTCGAATAAGCTAATGTTTCAATCATCGTTATTAGCAATAAAAACAATGATATTAATATGACTTTTCCTGTAAATAAATCCATAAAGACTCCTTAATAGTTGACTTCACTTTATTTTAATTATTTTATATTATACAATAAAAATTGGTAATATATAGATTTTAAGTTTATAGGGAAATTTTTTACATTATGTATGGCAGGAACGCTTACCCTTTATACATGTTTTTCAATATAAAAACAGCCGCTCACTAGCAGCTGTCTCCACGATAAGGTTTATATTGTTATTCATTTAACTTTATATTGTAGATAAGTGAAATTAAATGAAGCAATGATACCTATTCCAGTGGTATTTCTAATAAACAAGCTTTGAACGACTAGAATAATTTAGTATCTTTATACTGCTTTTTCCGTATTAGATGCTTGTCTTTTCGGCCTTGGAATATGCCATTTAAACCGAAGGGATAACATCCTTAAGACAACTATTATGATAAATAATACGTAAGTATCAATTATGCCATTGATAAAGTTAAGACCTATTAATGCACCTGTAATAATGGTCCAAAAAGCATATAATTCATATTTAAAAACAAATGGCTGTCTTTTCGCTAGGGCATCTCGAATTATACCGCCACCTACACCTGTTAATAAGGCAGCAGCAATACTAGCACTTGCCGGCAATCCTAAATTCTTCGCGTATAGAGCACCTTGAATAGCAAAAGCTACTAATCCCACTGCATCTGTTAGACCAAATGAATAATACCAATGCTTCCAACTAACAATTTTATGAATAGGTATAAAATACAGGACCGTAATCAATAGGAATGTTAGTAGAAATAATGTGTTTTGTTCCCATAATGCCGAAACCGGCACCCCTATTAACAAATTTCGTATAGCTCCGCCTCCGAAAGCAGTAATAAACCCTAATGCATAGTATCCAATCAGGTCATAATCTTCTTCCGAAGCAATCAGCGCCCCACTTATCGCAAAGGCGATAGTGCCGAGATAATTCCAAAAGTCCCAAGACATAACTCTTCTGCTCCAATCTTCATGTCGTTAATAACCTATATAATTATAAATACTGTTTAGGCATTTATACAACCTAAAATTGTTTTTTTAGGTACTTGACAATTAAAAATTTTCAAATTTCACCATGTCTATTCGAAGTATTCTGACGACTTTAAAGAAAAAATAAGGCTTCAAGTTATTAGGAAAGTCTCCTACTGTCTAAAAAATAGTGTCAGCCACAGCAATTCCATGTATTTCACTAACAAAAAAGGCTAAAGAAACAAGCTGGAGCTCGCTTCTCTAACCCTTATCGCTATTTTTCTGCATTCATAATTAAATTGGCGGTATTCATGCCGCTCAATGTTACGATTGGAGAACCGCCTCCAGGGTGTGTGCTTCCACCTGCGAAAAAGAGATTAGCGATATCCTTGCTCGCATTTTTAGGACGCAAAAAGGCATCTCTTTTTCGATTGGAGGATAGACCATAAAGCGCACCACGGTATGCACCGAATTGAGAAGCGATATCAGAGGGTGTATAAACTTTTTCCTCCACTATATTCTCCTTCAAAGATAGTCCGAAGGTTGAGAGCTTTTGATAAATAAGCTCTTTATACATTTCTGGATTTACCTGCAGATTCCCATCTGCAGGAAGAGCTGGAGCATTTGCCAGTATAAACAAATTGCTTCCCCCAGGTGCACGGCCAGGCTCTGTATAGGAAGAGTTACTGATGTAAATGGTTGGCTCACTGCTGTATTGCTTATGTTGGAATAAATCAATAAATTCCTGCTGATAATTAGTTGAAAAATAGACATTATGGTGCCTCAGCTCTGAAAATCGTTTATTAACACCTGCAAGCACGACAAAAGCTGAAGTGGACGGTGTCAGTCCTGCTGCCTTTGAATCTGAAAAGGAGGGACGGTCGCTTTCGCTCACCAGTTCAGGATAGGCTTTAAGCAAATCTGCATTCATAATAATATAATCCCCCTGTATTTTCTCCCCATCTTCAAGCTCAATGCCTATTGCTTTTTTGTTTTTTACGATGATTTTCTGGACAGGTGCATCAGCATAAAGCCTGGCACCAAGCTTTTGTGCAACTTTTGTATAAGCCTCTGCAATTTTAACATTGCCTCCTTCCACATAATAAACACCGCCAATCATTTCTAAATAAGCAATCATGGCAAATGTGGCAGGAGTCTTATAGGGAGACGATCCAATGTAAGTCGAATAGCGATTAAAAGCCTGCAGCACATGTGGATGAGCAAAATACTGCCGAAAAAAGCTGTCCAGGCTTTGCAGCGGTCTTACCTGCATAAGTGCAGCTCCAAGTGATGGCGATAAATAGTCCTGCCATGAATGAAATGTTTTTGGCAGAAAGTGCTTCGCTGATAACTTATATAATCTTGTAATCTCTTTTAAGAAATTATCATATTTATGGCTAGAATCAATGTGATTTAACTGTTGCAGCATATATTCCCTGCTGCTTGAAAGATCAAAGGAGGTTCCATCTGAAAACACATTTCTTGTATGATGCTCAAGCTTGATCATTCGGAAGTAGTCTTCAGCCTTTTCACCTGTCTGTTCAATCACCTTCCGGAATACCTCTGGCATCGTGATAGTATTCGGCCCGAAATCAAACGTATAATCTCCTAATGCGACAGGCATTAATTTACCTCCCAAATGCTTGTTCTTTTCAAACAGCTCTACTTGAAATCCTTTATTGGCAAGCGTTATGGCTGCTGACAATCCTGCCAGTCCACCGCCAATGATTAACACTTTTTTCTTCATGAATACTGTCTTCCTTTCCAGTTATAAGGCTTTTTCCTGATCCATCTCCACATAGAAGCATTCATGATAATAACTAATGTTGCTGCAGATAACGGCATGAAAAAGGCTAGAGACAAACGCTGACTTGCTTTCCAGTCTACTGCCAAACGCTGCAGAACAATAAGAATATAGGGAAGCACGAAAAGCGGTCGGAACATCGATAGTCCATACACCATTAGAATCCCTGGGAGGACATAAAAAAAGCCATAAAAAACGCTTAAGAGCAAAACCAGCGGGACAGAACGGCCAAGCCCTGAAAAAATATTCTTTATAAACCCTTCCCATACCTCACTATTCTGCTCATACATCCGACATGAAACGTTCGTACTTATATTAGCCAAGCAGACTCTGCATCCAGATATCTTCATTTGTTTTGCCAGATGAACATCCTCGACTATGGAAGTCTGGACGGTACGATGACCGCCTATTTTTTGATAGGCGTTTCTTTCAAAAAACATAAAAACCCCATTGGCAGCCGTTGCAGCAGGCATCTTGCTTTTATTTGCAAGATGGAGCGGAAGGTGAAATAGTACTACAAAATGCATCATCGGAATTAGAATCTTGCTCAGGATCCCCGGGACCTCAAAGGAAGGAAACCCGGTTATCAGCTTAACCTTTTCTTTTTTTAACAGTGTAAGTGTCTTTTCAATCACTTCAGATTTAAGCCGAACGTCTGCATCAATGAAAAGGATGTACTCACCATTTGCTTCCTTCTGGAGCTGATGACAGGCGTGCACCTTTCCAGCCCAGCCTGCCGGAAGCTCTCTTCCTCTTAAAATCTTAAAGCGGCAATCTCCTGACGTTTTTTCCTGCAGCAAGGGCAAAGTTTGATCTGTTGACCCATCGTCCAGCAAAAGAATTTCCAAATGTGGGTATGTTAGGGACCTCAGGCTGTTAATTAGTCCAGCAACATTTCGTGCTTCGTTTCTTAATGGCACCAAAACGGACACAAGCGGCTGAAATTTTTTAGTTAAATTAGGAGCTGGAAGACTAGGCAATCCGCTCATATTCCATAATGTCCATAGGAAAAATAAAAAGAGACTGATGGTTAAAAAAAGAATCATTTAGACATCGCCCCTTAAAGTAAGTTTACGAAGTGCTTTGTTTCTTCGCTGATCACCTGGTTTTTCACTACATCTAATGCATCTGTACATATCTTTTCAAGTGATAATGTTTTTTCCATCCTGGTATCTCCATGTAGTTCTGTGCTAAATAATGGATTACCTGACTTTATCCATACCTCAGGCTTTCGTTTGTGTGCAAAAGAATAGTAGAAGCATACCGGTATGATAGGTATTTCAGGAAGCTTCTCCTGCAGGTACAAAGTGCCGGGCTGAAATTGCAGCGGACGTTTTTCCAGGTGATATTCATCCCCCTGAGGAAAAATCCATACACTTTTCCCCTTTTTCAACAGCATCTCAGCATACCTCATAGTTTTTACTATTCCTTTTGGGCTGGAACGGTCAATTGAGAAGGCTCCAAGCTTCTTGAAATAAGGAAACTGCTTTAGACCCTGTTCATGCATCATGATATACAAATCCTGCTGTATAACGGTCTTCGTCAGCTTATAGTAAATAAGCCCATCCCACCAAGACGAGTGGTTGCAGACATAAATGCAAGGACCTGTGTGCAATTTGCCTGGTGCTTGCCAATAGACTTTGTCAAAAGAGAATGCAAGCAATCTCTTGTGGAAAGTAGAAAAAAGTTTTTCAAAAACAACATCTTTTTTAGCATGAATCATGATGATTTCCTTCTTCTAGCAGCATATAGTGTCAGTCCGGCCAAGCAAGCTGTCAGGATGCCTGCAAGCCACAGCTCACCTGTTGCTGCAAGCAAAACAAACATCGTAATTGTTAAGACAAATAGATAAAACATCCGCTTTTCCCATAGAATGTTTTTTTCCTGTGAGAAAAATAAGATAAATACATGAAGGATAAGTGCGACAATAAACCACCCTAAAAAATTGCTGAATGGAATGTCATAGTACACCCCGTCCTCCTCCCAAATCCAATATTGCTTCAGTTTAAATGCAACCGGATCGATAACTAAATCAATAATCACAGCAATACAGGCACCAATAATCGGCTGCATCCATTTTTTAGCTGAAATTGAATTTGCTAGGGCATGTGATGTCCCCATTACCATTAGCCACGCAAAACCAATGGCAATTGGTACGTCAAATAAATTAGGAGCAAACCGATTGGTATAATAATACTCCCCAAATAAAATGCCATAAGACGAGCCAATAAATTCTGCAATATAGGAAAATAGAAAAATAACCATGCTGATTACATATCCCGCTTTTCTTCCAAAGGCTTTAGAGAAATAAACAATTGCCAAAAGGCCGCTTAAAATCAAAAACACAGCGTTCGCCCATTCAAGCCAGGCAGGCAGCAGATCAAAGGTGAGAAGAATCACTCCGCAAATATACCAAATGATAAAAAAACGAAATAGGACATTTTCAAATTTCATTAAACTCTCCTTCTCCTTACAGCTTCCTTCTCGCAAGACTTTGCCAGTCAATTTCCCTTACTTCGCACCATTCTCTAACCTTCCCGCCTGCTATCAATGGACAGTGCTGGAGATCTGGAAGAGATTTCGCCCCTTGGAGAAGAAGCAGCATCTTTAAATGCTCCTTCCAAACCTCCAGCTCCATTATTAATTCATCAATTCCTTGGTCATGGAGAGTTTTTAAAAATGGTCCAGCAATTCCCGCAGCAGCAGCACCTAAGGAGAATGCTTTAACTGCATCAAGCGGATTACGTATTCCGCCAGATGCGATGATTGTCAGCTCACCTAATACGGACTGCGCTTCTAACAACGAAATGACAGTCGATTGGCCCCAATCTTTTAAATACGCAAAATCGCGTTTACTTCTGCGCTCATTTTCTATATGAATGAAATTGGTGCCGCCTTTTCCTCCTAAATCAACATATTGAATACCAGCATTATGTAGCTGCCTGAGCGTTTCTGTACTCATGCCGAATCCTGTTTCCTTAACGATAACTGGCACCTGCAGTTTTACCGATAATTTTTCTAATTTAGCAAGAATATTAGTGAAATTACGCTCTCCTTCTGGCATAACCAGCTCCTGTGGCACATTCAAATGAACTTGGAGCGCATCAGCCTCCAGCATATCGATGGCTGTTAATGCATAATCGAGTGGTGCATCTGCCCCAATATTTGCAAATACAAGACCGTTCGGATTTTTCTTCCGAACAACGTTAAATGTATGTGCAAGCTCTTCATTTCGAATGGCAGCATGCTGAGAACCGACTGCCATTGCAATACCTGTATCCCGGGCAGCTTCTGCCAGAGATGCATTAATTACTGCTGATTTCTCACTGCCACCTGTCATCGCATTGATAAAAAATGGATAATCAAGCGTTAAAGGACCTATATTGGTCTGGAGCTGAATGTCATCCACCCCTATTTCCGGCAAGGAACGGTGAATGAATGACAGCTCATCAAAATCAGAACTAAGTGAAAATGGTGATGTTAATGCAAGGTTAATATGCTCTGTTTTTCGATTTTGTCTAATTGTGTCCATAAACTAATACAGCTCCCAAATCCTTTAATTATGAGTTACAAACCCACTGTTAATCCTTCTACCGCTTCCTTTAATCGCACCATATTTTCTTCAGATACATAGTTTCGTGTATGCAAGCAGTCATATCCGTTTTCTCGGACAACTTTTAATATTTCTTTATAAATAAGTGCTGATAAAAGAACATGTAATTGACTGTCTTTATCAAAATAATCGATTCCCTCTTGAAATAACGTATAAAGCTGTTCTGATCGATTCGCAATTCTCTCCCAAACCCTTATAAAGGCTGGATTAATATTGCTAGCTTCCAAGTCCTGTTGTTTGTAATCTTCCATTTCAAGCAAATCAACTGGTAAATAGATGCGGTTATTCTGATAATCCTCGCCAACATCTCTAAGAATATTAGTCAATTGCATTGCTACACCTAATTGAACAGCATACATATGCAAATGCTGATGGTTTTTAGTTGCTAGAATCGGTAGGAGCATTAAGCCAACCGTTCCGGCAACATAATAACAATACCGCTCAAGCTCTGCTAATGTATTAGGCTGATTAAAGTGTATGTCCATCCTCTGTCCTTCTAATTGCTCGTAGAAAGGTTTAATATCCATCTCATAACGGGTAAACACATCTCGCAACGCTCTCCAAAGCGGTGATGAAATTTCCTCGCCCTTTTCAAAAAGATTTAGCTGATGATACAGGTTCTGCCAATTTTTTTCTTGCACAGATTTATCTCCAGTTTCATCAACACTGTCATCTGCATAGCGGCAAAATGCATAGATGGCATACACAGCATTAGCCTTATCTTTTGGCAGCTTTTTAAAGGCGTGATAAAAGCTTGCCGAATTGTGCTTAATCACATTTTCACAGTATTGATAGTCATTTTGAAGCGAATCAATAGTTTTAGCTTCCCTCATTTGCAACCCCTCCTGCTGAATGGACTGTCTGTGCTTTCGTTGCTTTCATAGAAACAGAATCATCTAAAATTAATTCATCACTTGCAATTTTCGCTGATAGCAATACAATTGGAACGCCTGCTCCAGGATGTGTGCTGCTTCCAGTGAAATAGAGGTTTTCACAATTTTTGGCTTTGCTTTGCGGTCTTAAATGGTTACTTTGAGTTAATGTAGGACGTAATCCAAAGCAAGCGCCGTTATATGCATGGAACCTTTCTGCGAAATCCACTGGCGTCATATAGGTTTCGGAGATTATATCCGCTTCTATTCCTGCTAGCCCCTCGACTTGACTAAGCGTTTGAAGGACTTGAGACCGGTAATAGGAAATTGTTTCATCTGTCCATTCATACTTAGCTGTAGATAAATCAGATACAGGCACAAGTATATATAGTCAATCCTTCCCTTCTGGTGCTAATGTTGGATCTAGTTTGGAAGCAGTGTAAACATAAAAGGATGGGTTCTCCAGTTTTTCCCCTGCAAATATATCATCCAGGTTCTTTTTCAGCTCCTCTCCAAAGAAAAAGCTATGAGCGGTTTTTAATTCTTCATATTTTTTATTCATGCCTAGGTACATGATGAAGCAAGAGCAGGAATAATCCATACTATCAATCTTTTTATCTGTATATTTCCCTTTTGCTTTGTCTTCTTTTACGAGATTTTTCATGGCATAAGGAAAATCAGCATTACATATAACCTTGTCGGCAGGAATCTCTTTACCATTCACCTTAATACCTGTTGCGACTTGATTTTCAATCCTAATTTCTTCTACAGAAGAATGATAGAAAACCTTGCCGCCAAGCTCTAGAAATAATCGCTCCATTGACTTAGCCATCGTATACATACCGCCTTTGATAAACCAAATGCCATAGAAAAACTCAATCATCGGAATCATCGAGTACAAAGATGGACCGTTATATGGAGACACACCGATATATAATGTTTGAAAACTAATCATTTGCTTTAACTGCTCATTTTTGACATATTTACTAATAAAATTGTCGGCACTGTCAAAGGTCTTTAGCTTTAATGCCTGATACAATGTTAACGGATTATAGAAGTCCCGCTTATTTCGGAAGGGACGCTGCAGAAAATGATTTTTCGCTACCATAAAACGTTCATAAATCAACTGCAAGTATTTTAAAAACCCTTCTGCATCCTTTTCACTAGCATGTTCAAAGGTCTTCATTAATTCCACTAAATCAGAGGAAACCTCATGATACCCCTGCTTTCCACTTCCAAAGAAAACGGAATACATCGGATCCAATCTTTCCATCGGTATATAATCATCAGGATTGCGTCCAGCCAGTTCAAAGATTTCTCGATATAACTCTGGCATCATCACAATGGATGGTCCTAGGTCAAATTGAAAGCCATCCTTTTCGATGCGATGCATTTTCCCTCCCGCAATAGCTTCTTTCTCATATATTTCAACCTCGTATCCAGCATGCTGCAAACGGATAGCACTTGCTAATCCAGCAACACCTGCACCAATAATAGCCACTTTTTTAGTCATTTTCGTAAATTGCCCCCATTCATTACTTCTGGTAAAAATTTAAGTTTTTTCAAGAAAATCCTGATTTAATCTACCTTATCAAGTGATAAATCAAATCAATAAACTACTTACTTATCAACTGATAAGCTGGGTGAATATATCACTTATCGTTTGATAAGTGTGACTGCAAAATATTTCACCTTATCAAGTGATAAGGTGAAATACAAACAACTTTATTATCAAGTGATAAGGGTTCTTTGTCAACATGCAGCTATCTAAACTATCCATTCGGGTAAAATCGATAAGTTAAGCTTTTCAAACAAAAAAAATCTGGATAAGGATTTATCCATTATCTTTTGACGTTTGTCTGACTTAATATATAAGTGCATTTTTACTTATTACCCTTTTTTTATTCTCTTGAAACCTTTTTGTGATTTTTTTTTTGATATCTTTAAAATTGATTGGTTTTACAATAACATAACTAAAAATAGTATAAGTAATTTAGACCATAAAAAAGAGGTGGGTATCCTCTCCCAGCCTCTTTGAATCTTTATTCTACTACTTTCCCAGTCATGTCCTCATAATCTTTACACATTATTTCCCATGATTTTTGAATATCTTCATCTAATCCAAATAGACCGCTTCGACCGATGATATAAATATCAGGATCTGCTGCATCAATTCTTTTAAATGTTTTTCTACTAGATGATCCGTCCATTTCAATCACATATTGATAACCCTTTTCGTCACGTAATTCTCTTAATGCGACAATTTTATCTAGTGTGCTTTCAATAAAACGTTGTCCAGCAAAACCTGGATCAACTGTCATGATAGTGATTTTATCCACTAAATCAATATAAGGGAAAATGGTTTCAATAGGAGTTTCAGGATTTAATACTATCCCTGCTTTAAGTCCAGCATCATGGATTTGATCAATTAATCGGAAAGCAAGGCCATCCAGTACTTCTGCGTGCATACAAATCCATTCACACTTTAAATCCACTAATTGTTGGACCCAAAAGCTTGGATTTGTTACCATAAGATGGGCAGACATAGGTAAGTCACTTATTTTTCGAACTTCTTGCATAAACCATGGGGATAATGTGATATTAGGAACATAATGTCCATCCATAATATCAATATGATAAGAACCTACATGATCGTTTAAAAAAGTAATTTGCTCTTTAAACTTATCTAAATCCATTGTCATTAGTGATGGTGAAAATTCTACTTTTTTCATACTCTATTAATCCTCCATTAGAACTCTAATTTCTTTAGGAATAATAAAAGGTATCGTTTTATTATTCCTAAATTTGACACGCTTACATTTTTTATAGAATTTGAATATCATCTAAATCGATATCTTCTTCTTCTACTTCTATTTCCTCATCTTCTTTTACATTTTTCTTAATTAATGCCAAGGCTACCCCTGTCACAACAACGTTTACTAAGATAGCTGCAACACCAGCCCATGGATTAGACATCGTTGGCAGCATAAATACGCCACCGAATGGTACAGTTGCATCTGCTCCTAACACCATCGTTACTGCTCCACCAGCTGCTCCACCGATGGCTACAGCAGTTACAGTACGGACAATATCATTCATAACAATTGGTATTACACCTTCTACAATGTTAACAACACCCATTGGCACTGCTGATTTCAATGTTTCTACTTCTGATCTTGTATAAATATTTTTTCTAAAGATTTTAGCAATAAAGTAAGCTAATCCAAACCCGATTGGAGTTGCTGTATTAACTAATTGTAAAGCTGTGATAGGTCCATTAATTCCTTCTGCTTGCATTGTCAATACGAAGGCAAATACCGTTTTGTTGATTGGTCCACCAAAGTCAACTCCACTCAATAGACCTACGATTCCACCAAATACAAGTAAGGAAGAGGTTCCTAAGCTGTTTAATCCATCTGTTAATAAGGATGTAAGAGCAGCAACAGGAATGCCAATAATGTAAACCATGATTAGTCCACCAATAATAGAGGTAAAAAATGGCACAATTAATGTCGGCATTAAGCCTTTAGCCCAGCTAGGAACTTTAAAATGTTTAATAATAGCTACAGCAAGATAACCAGATAAAAATCCTCCTAAAATACCACCAATAAAGCCAGCACCAATTGCATTAGCACTTAATCCAATAATGAATCCTGGAGCAATACCAGGTTTACCAGCAATAGAATAAGAAATTCCTGTTGAGATAACGACAGGCAGTAAACCTAAACCTGCTCCACCCATTGTTGCTAACGCATCCCATAAGGAAAACTCTCCTTGTACTAAAGAACCTTGACTAGTTCCTCCAAAAGCCATACCAATTGCGATCAAGAAACCTGCTCCACACACAATTGGAATCAAGTATGAAATGGCTGTTAATAAATGGCCTTTAAGATTTAATTTTTTTAATGCACTCACTTTTACCCCTCCTATAAAAGACCTCATTCAATAAATCTACTACTATTAGCTTTTTTAGCTACATAAAGCCTCTTTAACATCTTCCGCGTTTTTGGATTGCAGCATCTTCTCAATCACTTCATCATTTCCTAGCTTTCTAGCAAATAATGATAATAATTTCAGATGACTTTGTGCTCCATCATCGTTTCCTACCGCAAACAAAATGATTCCTTTAACTCCCTTTCCGTCGAGCGTTTCCCAAGCAATTTCTTCTTGAGTAATTCCAATCGCTACTCCTATTTTTTCTACAGAATCACTTTTTCCATGAGGAATAGCAATATAATTTCCGATTCCAGTTTGTCCTATCGCTTCCCTAGCATAGATATCCTTTGTAAATTCTTCGATATCCTTAATGTATTCGTTTTCAAGAAGGACCTGAGCTAATTCCTGAATAGCTTCTTCCTTACTCTTAGCAGTCATATTCGTTTTAATTGTGTTTAAATCTACAATATTTTTTACTTCCATGATTATCTCTCCTTTTTTGTTTATTTCTGTTGGTTGATAACCTCTGCTGCTTTTTCAATTAGTTTATTTGGTGATTTAACCGCTATTTCTGTTGTAACTTGGATAATTCTTTTCCCGTCGAAGCGTTCTCTTCCTGCAATTTTCACATCTGTCGCTAAAATAACGATGTCTGCTTCTGCGATTTGTTGTTGGCTCAATTCATTTTCTGTTCCAATTGTTCCTTGTGTTTCAATATGAATTTCATGACCTGCTTTTTTACCAGCATTCTCTAATTTCTCCTGTGCGATATATGTGTGTGCGATCCCAACTGTGCAAGCTGCAACTCCTACTATTTTCATGATTATTCCTCCTAATATTTTATCATTTCATTTATAAAGGCTTCTTTATCTTGACTGTTTATTAAGCGGTCAAGATATTCTTCATCTGCCAAAGATCTAGTAAATAAGGCTATTCTTTTCTTCATATTAACGCTTTCATTTTTCTTTAATAAAATCACAATTACGAGACAAATATTTTTTGTCTGAAAATCCCAATTCTCGATTGGTTTTGCTAAACGAATAAATAAAATTTGACTTCTCTCTAGTTGATCGCTTTCAATATGAGGCAATAAGACATGCTCCGCGATCATTGTACTGCCGATTTTTTCTCTATCCTCTAATTGCTGGATGACTTCCTCTGTTGATAAAGAATTGTCTCGACCTGCAATTTCTGCAATAAAAGAGTGTACTTCTTCTTTTGTATTTAACTCACAGTTAAAATACATTTGATAGAGTGAATTAGTTTCCATGATATACTTCCTCTATCTTTCCCTGAAGTCTTTTTTGGTCATCAATGGTAAACATCGCACTCACTAATAGGAAAGGAATAGGTACATCCTCCTTAATATGAACAGTGCTCAGAATCAATTCAGCATCTGTATATTTCTCTTTTAGCATTTGTGTATCTCGGGACGCTACCACATCAACGATTTCCAACTCTGGAAATTTCTTAGAAACTTTTGCTCTTAAAAGCTCTGAAGTTCCTATTCCTGTTGTACACATTATCAGTGTTTTTATCGGACGGTGATGCTGACCTGTTTCAATTGCCTTTGCAAAATAGAGGGTGATAAACCCAATCTCATCTTCGTTTATGGCTGATAGGTTGAATTTCTCACTAACCAATTCCGAAACCTTCTTTACGCCCATAAAAACATCTTCATACGTTACCTTAATCTGACTTAACAAACTGTTTTTGACCCGAATCTTATGCTCTAATCTGTTAAGCATCGGTTTAATATGGTTGGCTAAATCGATAAATATTGACTGACTGTCAATGTCGATTCCTAAGTTAGTACTCATTCCTTCAATATACGCTTTTGTTACTTGAATCACTTCTGATGAAAAAGTGGAAGTAATAGCATGAGATCCCTGCATTCGCGATGACACCAAATATTGATAAAGAAAATAAATCTCAATATCTGGCAAAGGACTGTTTAAATATTTCTCAATATTAGCGACAATCACTTTAGCAACCGGATACAAAATATCGCGCTTCATATTTTCCATTTCTTCTTTAGAAATCTCAGCAAACCTTCTAGTCGGAACTATTCTTGATCTGCTTAGCAGTATATATAAGTGTGAAAAAATGTTTACATTGTATGGGTAAGGAATCGTTATGTTTAAATCTTCTTCAATCTTTCTTAATTGATCCAAGATAAATAAAACATCGTACTGATTGAAATTCAGTTTTGGATTCCTCTTTAAATCATCAATATCGATAATATTAAAGATTTCGATAATATCTTTAATAGCTTTCCGAATATTAACTTCTTCCCCAAGGATCGCTAATGTTCTATTTTTTCTCTCTAAAACCAAATTATATTTTTTTAGCTCTTCACTCATTATTTGCTCGTCATTGAATGTTGCAGAATCGCCAACATAATAGTGACTAAATAAATGATATACATTTATAGGCTTGGGCGAAGACAACAATAATTCTTCCATAATTCGTTTACGTCTCTCACTTGGAGAAAATTGCATTTCTTTATCTTTAACATTACTTTTTTGTGAATTAATAAATTTCTCGTAGTCTAGTCTGTATCCTCTCCCTCTTTCAGATATGATTAAAGGACCATCCTCGTACTCATTATTAATTTTATTTATTAAACGATATACAGTTTTTTGAGAAACATTAAGTACTTCAAGGAGTTCCTTCGATGTCACATATCCTTGATGTTTGGAAAGAAATAATAACAGTTCTTGTTCATGATTGCTTTTAGAACTCATCTCTTTGCCTCCTTGATTTGATATTAACACAATATTTAAAAAGCATTTCACTGAAAAATGACCGTTGCAACGGTCACTTTTGTCCATTTTATAGGGTTTTTCTTGAGAGCGTCAAGGGTAGGCAGGTAGTTAGCCGTTTAATTTATACTAAGGAGTATTGAATGTAAATGTATATCATAATGCAGTAAATTAAGTAACATCCTCCCAAATTTTAAATAGAATATGGTTTCGAAATCAGTTCGTTCCATTATGCTACACTAAGATTTCTAATTATTGAATTAAAGTTAAAAACAAAAAAACCGAACCATTTAATCAATAGATGATTAAGTAGTTAGGTCTTTACGCTGGTTCACATACTTATGTCCCAGCCTCTCTACTGAAAACGAACCTTATACCCAGCTAAAATATTAACGCTTTGCCCATCCCTTACCATTCAAGAAACCCTTCATAAATGACCTTGGAAGGCGAGCAAAACTGCCAATTGCTGTTTCCGACCAGGTGCGACTTGATTTTCTTCCTGAACGATTTTCATAATATAATTTAGTCGTTTCATCATACTGTTTTAGTATCTCTTTCGTATTGCTGTTATAACGATTTGTATGGTAAATACCTTCAAATGGGATTCTTGGTTTACTATCATTTCGTTCATTTGGATAGCCTACGACAAGTCCAAATACAGGGAAAACATATTCGGGAATATCTAGTAACTCTGATATTTTTATTATGCCATCTCGAACTCCACCAATATAACAAACACCTAAGCCCATGGATTCTGCGGCAATCACCAGGTTTTGAGCTGCCAAAGTAGCATCTATAGTCCCTACCAGTGCAGCATCTATCCCCTCAATTGTCTCTGAAATATCCATATTTAGGTCTTCTGCCAATTGCTTATGGCGATTTACATCTGCACAAAATACGAAAAAGTGACCGCCCTCTGTTATAAATGGTTGATTTCCAGCATGTTCTGCTATTTTTTGTTTAAGGTCAGGATCAGTTACACCAATTATCGAATACGCTTGTTGAAAGCTTGCGGATGATGCTGCTTGTGCTGCAGTAACTAATTGTTTTATTTGCTCCTCTGTTAAAGCTTGTTCTGTAAAGGAACGGACAGACACATGATTTAAAATCGTTTCGATAGTTTGGTTCATATTAAATTTCTCCTTCTAATTTGGAATTTTAACCTCACTTACTTTTTGAACGAACAGTACAAAATTATTGCAAAAAAACGGCAAACTTCATTAATAGATGCTTGCCATAGTACCCTCGACGATTTGTTCCGCCATATCACGATTTCGTGTAGTGACGTTGAGAGTTCGGAGACCATAGTAACTACATATAAATGTTCTTGCCAACTCGAGAGCAGTTCTAGTAGATGTAATCTCTCCAGCCTGTTTCCCATCCTCTATCACACAAAGCAGAACACTTTCCAGACATTCTACATGACGATTCGACCAAATCTCAACAATGGAATCGCTTCGACCACGCTCCATCGTGGCATTAATTAAGAAACACCCTTTACTCGAATCCTCAAAATCCTTCTCCACAGCCCATTCCAGCAGACCGCGCAATCTTTCTTTAACAGGGACAGGACGTTCCAGTATGGATGTCTGCACCTCGATCCAGTGCTCATGATAACGTTGGAGTGTTTGCTCATACAATTCATGCTTACTTCCAAACGTATTATATAAGCTTCCTCTACCAAGCCCTGTACTGCTGCATAAATCCTCCGTGGAGCATGCTTCATACCCTTTTAACCAAAAAACATTCATTGCTGCATCAAGCACCTCAGGCTTATTAAATTCACGAGGTCTTCCACTTTTACTCATACTGTCTCCTTACATAAAAAGTAATAATAAACACAGTATATATATTTTGTAACGAACAGTCAATAATTAATCATCACTTCTTCATTTTGCCGCCAAATAACATTTTTCAGTATTATCATAAGTATAATAATATTCCTTATTGCGCTATTCTGCCCTGATAATTACACAGTTTGCCTGATGGAGATACTCAATTATTCAAATTGTTCAAGATCAAGACACTTCTTATCTTAAACACTTTAGAAGCAGTTATATGGTTTCCCCTTTATATCTATATTTATTACGGGATAAATAAGACAATAAATAATATAAACAAGATTGCCCCTAAAAATAAGGATCCTAGTTTAAACCACCATTTCTCTTTTGAAATGGCTAACCAAACCATTATTGGTATAGTGAACAATATTTTTGATAGATTCTCATTGATATGTAGATAATCTGGTAAGAGAATGACGGTAATTAAAAGCATTATGATGAATGTTAAAGAGCTGCCAATTAACCTTAAAGCCATAAAACCTCCTAAATTCATTATTGTATAATTAGAATCAATCACATTTGAAATTAAAAAACGATAGGAGTAACAAGAGCATTATCCCTTCTTAGATGAATACCCCTGCTACATACATAGGTTGAATTCTATTTTATAGGCATAGTGAATGTCACAGAAAAACCACTGTTTTCTTCTATTTTAGTGTAAATCTCATGAAGAATTACTAATGCTCTATCATTTGAATCATACTTGCCTAAAGCTTTATTCCATTCATTTGAAGTACCTACTATCTTTTTCCCTTCAACAGAGACTTCTTTAACATTTATCAAACTTTGTTTATCTTGAGACATAATCCATAACATAGCATAACCATTCCTTTCCTTCTATATCATCAGCCTTATTAATGCCTGTACCATTTATATACGCTTGAGATGTATGAAAGTTCCCTTATTAACTTCCCGTTTAGTTAGTGACAGTAAATGGGCTGCACTTATAATAAGGAAATTTATGGATTAAACACATGGGAAGTGCGATAATAAAGAAAAGGAGTTGATTAACCATGGAGTTACTTATTGGACTTTTTACCTTTGTAGGTAATGTTTGTGCAGCCTGGGCAATGTCTGCTTGGAGTTACTTCAATGATAAAATCGGACCCAATTAACTTCTTTTTCTAAAGAGAACGTGACAAAAGTAAGTCATCAAATATAAAACCAAGCTATTTAATTCTTTATTGATTAATAGTTTGGTTTTTTTTGTTGAGAATCGTCTCACGAGAAATTTTAAAAATATTTATACCCACAAAAAATTACATTTTTTGAAACTTTCTCCTGCGTAAATCGTATTTAAATAAATTGGAAAGGGAGTGACAGTATGAACCAAAAAAATAAAGCATGCTTAGAATGTGGTGGTACTTCTTTTGCTCAAGGAACTGATTACATAAACTTAAGGCCACTTGATAATAAACTTACGATTGGTTCAGAAAAAATCTATACATTTTGTGTTGATTGTGGGGAAGTTAATTCAATTAAAATTGTAAAGCCAAGTAAATTAACTTAATATCCTCTACTTCTCGTACCTTCTTGAAGGTACTTTTTTCATGCATCTCACCTGGTTTTCATTTTATCCATTTCTTTCTATAAAAGATTTTTTTATAACTAAAATTATAAAAACTACAAAGAAAATAGATACTAATGCGATAAGGTATCCTGTTAATTCAAACCAAAATTCCCTCTTAAATTGATTGATAGAATGAATTGGTCTTGTAATGAATCTAATAATAAGATTAAAAATAACTATAAATAAACTAATAATGCCCGCTACTTGAACGGTCTTCACTACTATCCACTCCTTTAATTACTGAGCAACGAACCGAAGCTTTTTAGTAATCTATTATTATACGGAATTTTTCAGAGTTTTGTTTCAAAAAAATATACTTTCATACTTAGCTGCCACTGTTGTATAAAAATATAAATATAAAAACCATCATAATCCCTTCAAAATCACTCCATGTAATAATACTAGAATATTTTTTCAAAAATGATTATTTCTCCTTAATAGGTCTGTTATACTTTAGTATTGCAACATTTATTATACATATGTGATTAGATAAGGAGAAACAACATGAAGAAATATTCAGTTGACATACTTTTACTTGCGTTAGGATCGCTTCTTTTTGCTATTGCGGTAAATGTATTTGTTATCCCAAATGATTTAGGTGAAGGTGGAGTAACAGGGCTTACGATTATTAGTTATTATTTATTCGAATGGTCTCCAAGTATCGTTAGTTTCCTGTTAAATGCTGTATTAATAGTGTTAGGATTAAAATTCTTAAGTAAACAAACAGCGATTTACACGATTATAGCGGTTTGTTTTAATTCCTTGTTTTTACATGTAACAGAATCATGGTCTATTCCATCCGAAGAGATTATTGTACATGCTTTATTTGGTGGTGTGCTTACTGGAATCGGTATTGGTTTAATTATAAGAGTGGGAGGAACTACAGCAGGTTCTACCATATTAGCGAAAATCATCCACAAATATTTAGGATGGAGTGTAAGCTACAGTTTACTTATTTTAGATTTAATTGTCGTGTTCTTGTCTTATTTTATTATTGGCATCGAAGGAGTTATGCTGACAATTGTTATGCTATATGTCGCAACGAAAACGATGGAATTCATTCTTGAAGGAGCTAATCGCCAAAAAGCTGTTACCATTATTTCTGCCTATTCGAAGGAAATTGCTTTTGAAGTCAGCACTAGAATGGAGCGAGGAATAACAGTTATATCTGGACATGGGTATTACACGAAAGAGAATAAAGAAGTTTTGTATATAGTAATTAACAATCAAGAAATTATTAAATTAAAGAAGATTATTAAGCAAATAGATAATGAAGCTTTTATTACCATTCATGATGTAAGAGACGTCTTTGGTGAAGGGTTTAGTGCAATATAAGGTCTCTACGTAAGTTTTATTGTCGCCTATTTTGGCCATACATTCGTATGAAAGTAACTTTTATTAACTTATAGAGGATATATTTCAGCCCGTTCGTAGGCTACTAGTAATGCTTATAAACTGGGCTACATCCAGGATTGTCGAATGGAGTCTCTTTATGTATTATGAAGACAGTAGTTATTTTTTACGCTTTGGGGGAACAAGAAATGAGGAAGCTATATTCCTTTGCATTGGATGAAGAAAAGTGCATTTTTTTTGTGAAAGTAGACGGTTTTTTTAAAGAGGAAGATGCAAAAATATATTTAAGTGAGTTTCAGACTGTCGTTAATAGTATTAACCCTTCAATATTTACTTTAATTATAGATGGACGCGGACAAGAGGAAGTACCTAGTGATGTGGTGGATGATATCATCTTCGTTTTAAAGCTATATTGGATGGCTAATTTTAAAACGCTGATAATTATTAGTCCTACCTCTCCTGCTTCAAGAATACAGGTTGAAAATTGCGCTCATAAAATTAACTTTCCTGGAGTTTTTGTTGATTCCGTTGAGGAAGCCTACAACCTACTAAATAAATAGTGATAACTAGAAAACCTTCCGCTAATTTGTGAAATCGGAAGGTTTTTTAACATCAATTCATTATTTTTCTACGCACTATATCATAAATTACTCTTCTTTGCTGGTTCTACTTGTCTTTAAATCATCGCGCACACTTTTATCCCATAATTTCACGCCTGAATTGTAGGCTGCTCTGCCGATAAGATGCCCGGCAACAGGTGAAGTCAGGAAGAAGAAAGCAATTCCAAGTAAAATTCTTGAATTAAACTGACCATTTATTAAATAAAAATACAAAAAAGTAGCAAGGAGAATGAGCATTATTCCAAGTGTTGCTGCTTTAGAAGCTGCGTGATTTCTCGTATAAACATCCGGAAGTCTGATGACTCCTAAAGCAGCGACTAAATGAAGAAGAACTCCGGCTGCTATTAATAAGCCAACAATTCCCTTAACGATTTCGGTCATTTTCAATCACCTCTCCCTTCTCTAAAAATTTAGAAAAGGCTACCGTTCCAATGAATGCGAGGATGCCAATTACTAAAATTACTTCAAGAAAAGCACTTGTGTTAAGGACAATCGATATTAGAGCAGTCAAGCCTGCTAAGCTAATACCAATTGCATCTAGTGCAACGACTCTATCAGGAGTTGTTGGGCCTTTAATTGCTCTGTAGGTAAATCCTATCATCGCAATGACGATGACCAGGATCGCCATATACATAAACGTTTGAAACATTACCTGCCCACCTCCAAAATTGCTTTCTCAAATGTATCTTTAATAGAGTCAATAGATTCCTGTGCATCATTAATATCTAAAGCATGAACATATAGTATTTTATTATCTGAAGATACCTCAATCACTAGTGTTCCAGGTGTCAAGGTGATCAAATTTGCCAGAAGGGTTATCTCCCAATTCTTCTCTAAAATTGTCGGGTAGGCAAAAATCCCTGGCTGCATATTTAATTTTGGCTTTAAGACTGTTTTTACAACAGCTATATTTGAGCCGATTAATTCTCTAATAAAAATATATGTGAGCTTTAGTACAGCAACTATTCTTAATAGGTAAAAACGAGAAGAAAAGAAATTCCTGAAAATATAGATGATCAGTAAACCAAAAAGGTATCCTTTAAGAAAAGCTACTGGTTCAAATGAGACCGTCATAACCATCCACATAAAACCAAGAAACATATTTAACAATATTTGCAAAGCCATACGATCACTCCTTTAAGACTGCATCAATATAAATTTCTGGTTTAACCAATGTTTCAGCCGCCTGTGAGATATACGGATAAACGGCTTCCGCTCCTACCCCCAAAAGAATGGAGATAATAATTAGGATTATTGGTGCAATCATTAAAGTTTTCACTGATGCCTTCTTTTCCCCTTCATAGGAACGAGGTGTACCCCAAAATCCATTTATAAAGATTTTCATTATGGAGAGTAATATAAGAAGACTTGAGATTAATACAATAGCTGCACCAAGGTAATTGCCTGCTTCAAAACCACCTTTTACAATTAACAGCTTTCCGATAAAACCACTTAGAGGAGGAATTCCTGCAAGGGACAATGCACTTAAGAAAAAGGTCCATGCTAACCCAGGATATTTTTTGATCAATCCGCTAATCTCTTGTAATTTACTCGTGCCAGTAATACTTATGATAATTCCTATTAATAAAAATAGAGTCGTTTTTATAAGCATATCGTGGATTAAATAAAACACAGAACCAGTTAGCGAATCTGTTGTCATCACAGAAATACCGAAAAGAATTACTCCCACAGCAACGATTATATTGTAAATAATAATTTTTTTGATGTCTGCAAAGGCAAGTGCGCCAATCAAACCAAAGATAATACTCAATATAGCTAAAGTGGCTAGTATTTTGCTAGTGTAGCCAGTATCATGATAAAAAAGTAACGTGTATGTTCTCATAATGGAGTACACCCCTACCTTTGTCAGCAACGCACCGAATAAAGCCATTACTGGAATCGGCGGTGCATTGTAAGACCCCGGGAGCCAGAAGGATAACGGGAAAACAGCTCCTTTTAGACCAAATACAACTAAAAATAAAATGGCAATGACTGTTATAATTCCGGGCTGATCCACTTCATTAATTCTTTGTGATATATGTGCCATGTTAAGTGTACCAACAACTGAATATAAATAAGCTACTGTTATGACAAATAATGCGGAAGAAATAATATTCACAAGAAGATATTTAATAGATTCACGCAGCTGTATTTTTGTTCCTCCAAGTACGATAAGTGCATAAGATGCCATCAGCATTACTTCAAAAAATACAAAAAGATTGAATATGTCCCCTGTTGTAAATGCACCATTAACACCAACAATAAGAAAGTTAAAACATGGGTAGTAATAAAACCTCTCCCTCTCTTGTCCGATGCTCCGGAAAGAGTAAATGAGAGTAGTACATGCAACAATACTGGTAGTAAGTACTAGTAATGCTGATAGCATGTCAGATACAAGCGTAATCCCAAATGGAGCGTCCCAGCTAGAAACATCCATTGTTTGGATGCCATCCTGTCTAATCTTTTGGACTAATATGGCTGATACAGCAATAGTAGAAAGCGAGGATATTCCAGAAATCCACCTTTGGGCAATAATATTTTTTGAAAAGAAAATTAGAATAACTCCAGTAATTAACGGAATTAGTATTGGTAAAAGTAAAAAATTAATCATTGCCATCCATTCCTCTCAATTTTTCCATATTGTCCGTGCCAAGCTCTTGGTAGGCACGATAGGCTAAAACTAAGAAAAAGGCTGTCACCCCAAAGCTGATGACAATAGCTGTTAAAATCAATGCTTGTGGGATTGGATCTGTATAGGCTTCTGCATTTTCCCCAAGCAATGGTGCAGCTCCCTTTTTTAAGCCTCCCATTGTTAGAATAAGCAAATGGGCTCCATGACTTAATAACCCAGTTCCAACAATAATCCGCAGCAAGCTTTTGGAAAGCATTAAATAGGTTGCACACATAAACAGTATCCCAATAACAAAGATCATGATTATTTCCATTATTCATCTCCTCCAATCGTCTGAATAATCGTCATTGTGACTCCAACAACTACTAAGAACACGCCTAAATCAAATATCGTAGCTGTATGGAGCGAAAGTTCGCCCAGGATTGGAATATCTATATGCGTATACGCATGTGTTAGGAATGGCACATTGAAAAGCATCGCCCCTGCTCCCGTTCCAATGGAAAAAAGGAGACCTGCCGCAATCATGTACATATAATTAAAGGGCAATATCTTCTTAACTGTCTTTAAGTCAAAAGCCAATAGTAATAACACTATTGCACCAGATGTTAATAGTCCCCCGATAAAGCCTCCTCCTGGTGTGTAATGACCTGTGAAGAAAATAAACACAGAGAAGATTAGGATAATAAATAATACAATTTTCGTTGTCGTTTGTAGGATGACATCATTTGTTTTCAGTTTTCTTCCCTCCCTGTTGGCGAAGCTTGATTAATCCAAATATCCCAATTGCTGCAATAGCAAGGACCGTAATTTCAAACATCGTATCAAGCCCACGGAAATCAACTAAAATGACGTTAACCATATTTTTTCCCGCTGCCTCTTTATAGGTGTTTTCGATATAATAGTGTGAAATTGATTCAAATAGCTTATTACTGTGTGCCGATAATCCAATTAGGATGACAATCGCTCCGACACCAACAGAGATAAGGGCATTTGTTAATTTAAAGGAAATTCGTTCTTCACGCTTTTTCAACTTAGGCAAGTGATAAAAGCACAGCAAAAATAACGCAACGGAAATTGTTTCGATAACAAGCTGAGTTAATGCCAAATCTGGTGCTCTGTATATAACAAAAAATAAAGACACAGAGTAGCCAACAGCTCCCAATAATATAATAGAGGTTAACCGTGATTTAACGAAAAGAATACTAATTGCTACAATGCATATTCCAACTGCGAGGATGACCTCCGCAATATGAATGCTTGAGATATTACTTGTATTGAACGTAAAGGCATCTTTTATAAATAAAGTGGAGCCTAACATGATAATAAAAAAGACAAATAAATAGAGAAGATACGTTCTAGAAGATCCCGTTAAGATACTGTTGGTTAATCGGCGAGATCCTCTTTCCGTATTAGTTAATGCATCATCATAAAGATGATTCAGTGATAGCTTCTCAGGAAAAATCTTATAAACCGCTCTCCATTTTGGATAAGTCTTATATAGCAAGAATCCAATCGCAATCACACCAAAAGTCATTAAAAGCTCTGGAGTAAAGCCATGCCAGAATGAAATATGAACATCCACTGTAAAATCAGGCATGATTGCTGCAACGGCTGGGGCGATAATCGTATTAGCTAAGACATTTGGAAAAAAACCAATCGCAAGAACAAGTGAAGCCAAAACAATTGGTGGAATTAACATACCAATCGGCGCCTCGTGCGGCTTTTTCTTGAGCTTCTCAGGCTGAAGCTTACCAGTGAATGTTTTAAAAACGATAATCATGCTATAAACAAAAGTAAAGACGCTGGCAATCCAAGCGATAACAGGAAACAGAATGCCGATTGTCTCCATATTTAAAATATCCATGTTAAGAACACGTACCATTGCCGTAAAAAACATTTCCTTACTTAAAAACCCATTAAAAGGCGGAAGACCTGCCATTGAAAATGTTCCAATAATCGCAACAGTAAAGGTAATTGGCATGAAAGGCATTAATCCACCAAGCTTCCGAATATCTCTAGTGCCGGTTTCATGATCGACAATGCCAACAACCATAAAAAGAGCACCCTTAAAAGTGGCATGATTAATCAGATGGAAAACTGCCGCTACTGTAGCAACGGTATAATAACTGTCCTTAACAGAGTCGAAGTGTAACGCAGCTCCTCCAATACCAAGTAATGTCATAATCATTCCAAGTTGACTAATGGTTGAAAAAGCAAGGATGCCTTTTAAGTCTGTTTGTTTTACAGCTGAGAAAGATCCCCAAAACAATGTAATAATCCCAAACCCTGCTACTAACCATACCCACAGCGCAGTTTCAGCAAAAACTGGACTCATTCTCGCGACTAAGTAAATTCCTGCTTTCACCATTGTTGCAGAATGCAGATAAGCACTGACTGGGGTTGGAGCTTCCATTGCATCAGGTAACCATATATGAAACGGAAATTGAGCTGATTTTGTTAAGGCACCAAGTAAAATACAAAGCATTGCTGGTATAAATAAGTGATGTGTTATGATTCCATTCGTTTGCTGAATGATTTCTGACATGCTGAAGGTTCCAGTCATTAAATAAAGAAGAATAATCCCTCCCAGCATGGAAAGTCCGCCAAAAACCGTAATCAGCATTGATTTTTGTGCACCATACCGTGACTTTTCCCGTTTATACCAATAGCCAATTAATAAAAAGGACGAAAAACTAGTGAATTCCCAAAAAGTATATAAAACAATTAAGTTATCCGAGAGTACAACACCAAGCATTGCTCCCATGAATAGCAGCAAATAAACATAAAAATTATTTAGCTGTTCTTTATCCTTTTGTAAATAATAAACAGAATAAAGAACAACTAAAGAGCCAATCCCTGTAATTAATAGTGCAAATAATAAAGCTAACCCATCGACTTTAACCGTAAAGTCAATTCCTAGAGAAGGAATCCACGAAATAGTTTTGGTGACCGTTTCTTCGGCAGAGGTGATGGAAATAAAAGAGAAAAAATAAATAAACAAAAGCACTGGCAATATAAGAACAAACCAGCCTGTATGCAATTGCCTAAAATACTTAAAAACAAAAGGTACAAAAATAGCAAATAAGAATGGTGAAATTATTGCTAAATGAAGTAATGACATAGAAATCCCCCCTATTAAATATCTATTTTTTTTGCATTAAATGAATTATGTTTACGTTATTACAAATAGTGTCCTCTCCAGACTTACCAAATATGTGAAATACTCTTATTTTAAATTCATTTAGTTGGTAACCTGTATAAATTACTGCCATTTTACCCACCCTAATATTGGTGGTGTTGCTTAATGAAGATGAAAATTTCTATTTCGCTTTCTATATTCAGTTTACTTTTTCTTAGTTTTTGGCAATTAGACCATAGGGAAAAAAGAGAATTTTCTCCGAACGAACTTGACATAGAAATAGAAGAACTAATCCCAATTAATAATGAACTAGAAAAGACTTTCCAAAATAAAACAGAAGCATTTCAATCTAGAGAATACGTTAGAGTTGATAGAGTATCATAAACTAAAAAAAGCCTGTCATTAGGGCATAGTTATCCCCTAGTGACAGGCTCCTCCAGTTTTTACTCACATTATCATTTAACTAATTGTTATCTGCACCATTTTAACGTAAAACTAAACTCCGTTCAAGTATAAAATTTTTTACCCCTTTTTATGTATACTAAAACCTGCAATAGAAAACAGAAAGGAAAAAACCGGCTAGAACCATTTTAGTTCGGTTTAAAATCGGTTTTTTCTACTTATGCCCCTCTTACTCAAAATTAAAATTTATGCTTCTGCAGTTTTGTTCAGATCTTTTTTACCTGACTTTGTAATTTTTCAATGTTCAACCAGTTATTCCGTTAAGCAAGGAATCTGTTTTATCCCTAAGTGCGGCAGATGTATTGTATATTATTCTGCAACCTTCTAATTAACATACAATGATAGGTTGTTTTATCTCCTTTTACTATTAAACAACTCCTTTTTATTCCTTTTTACTATCACTTTTTTATAATAATTTTAAAAAACAGAATAGAAAGTTCGAATTTTTGGCAAAAGGGCAATAATTTTTATTGTTTTATACCATGTTGTGAAATATAATATAATTCAGAATTTTAAAAATAATATTTATAGAGAGGAGTTTAATATGGAAGAAATAGTAACTTTTTTAAACGGGATATTATGGAGTACACCAGTCATTTATATTGTATTAATAGTCGGCCTTGTTTTTACATTTGTATCTAAATTCCTGCAAATCAGACATGTGAAGGAAATGATTGTCCTAATGTTCCAAGGGAAAAGCTCAGATGCAGGTGTCTCCTCCTTTCAAGCACTTTCCATCGCATTATCTGGAAGAGTCGGGACAGGTAACATCGCTGGGGTTGCTACGGCAATAGCATTCGGGGGACCTGGCGCTGTATTCTGGATGTGGTTTATGGCCTTTATTGGGGCTTCCACCGCATTTATCGAATCAACACTTGCACAAATTTATAAAGTAAAACACGATGGCCAATATAGAGGGGGACCTGCCTACTATATTGAAAAGGGAATTGGCTCTAAGTGGTTTGCCTTTCTTTTTGCAGGAGCAGCCATCATTTCAATGGCAATATTAATGCCTGGTGTTCAGTCAAACTCAATCGCAGCAGGGATGAAAAATGCCTTTAATCTACCAACATACATAACAGGAATTTTGGTAGTCTTACTTCTTGGGTTTATCATTTTTGGCGGTGTCAAACGGATAGCAAATGTAGCACAAGTAGTCGTCCCAATCATGGCTCTTGGATATATCCTTTTATCCATCATCATTGTTGTTCTTAACATTCAAGAACTGCCAAGTGTTTTTGCACTAATCTTTAAAAGTGCCTTTAACTTGGAAGCTACATTTGGCGGCATGATGGGTATGGCCATTGCATGGGGTGTTAAACGGGGTATTTACTCCAATGAAGCAGGACAAGGAACAGGACCACATCCTTCAGCAGCTGCAGAAGTGTCTCATCCTGTCAAACAAGGGCTTGTTCAGGCATTCTCTGTTTATATCGACACATTACTTGTATGCTCGGCTACTGCATTTATGATTTTGTTTACAGGCATGTACAATACAGAATCACCCAACGGAACAATGATTGTCAATAATGTAGAAGGCGTTGAGCCAGGTCCAGGGTTTACCCAAGCTGCGATTGACAGCATCATCCCAGGCTTTGGTTCAGGGTTTGTAGCAATCGCTCTATTCTTATTCGCTTTCACGACAATCATGGCCTATTATTATATTGCAGAAACAAACTTGACTTATTTGCTCCGCAATAAAAATAATCGTTTATTCTCTGACTTGCTGAAACTTGTTATAATGGCTACTACTTTTTATGGAACTGTAAAAACAGCGAGTCTTGCTTGGGCTCTTGGAGATGTTGGTTTAGGTTTAATGGTATGGCTTAACATGATTGCTATCGTAATACTGGCTAAACCAGCCATCATCGCACTTAAAGATTATGAAAAACAGAAAAAGCAAGGTTTAGACCCTGTTTTTAATCCTGAACCATTAGGCATTAAAAATGCAGATTTTTGGGTTAAGCAGGATAAAAAGAACGATAAAGCTGTATGAGGTAAACCACCCGTTTCCACGGGTGGTTTCTTTTATGTGAAACCAACTGTTTTAGCATTTTTAATATACTCTCGCTATTTTAACCATATTTATAAAATAATCCGTGAACCGTGTATCATTTGTTAATTCTGGATGAAAAGAACATCCCAAGAATTGCCCTTCTCTCGCTACGACAATGCGTCCGTTATGTTTTGCTAATATTTCTACATTTTCGCCTGCACTTACGATATGTGGTGCACGGATAAATACAGCTGGGAATTGATCGGCAATACCAACTATGTCTATATTAGCTTCAAAGCTCTCTTTCTGTCTTCCGAATGAATTACGTTCAACCTGAATATCCATAACACCTATATGCGGCTCTTTATATCCTTCGATAGACTTTGCGAGGAGAATCAAACCTGCACAGGTTCCAAACATCGGTTTCCCTGATGCTGCAAATTCTCTAAGGGATTCCATAAATTCATATTTATCTATAAGCCGCCTTATTGTAGTTGACTCACCACCAGGAATAATTAAGCCATCCACATCAACTAATTGTTCTGTGTTCTTCACAACCACAGCTTCTGCTCCACTAGCTTCTAAGGCACGTATATGTTCTCTAACAGCTCCTTGTAATCCAAGCACACCAACCTTTACAGTAGACATTATTCAATTACCATCCGCGTTCTTGCATGCGTTGATCTGGAGCTAAATTGGAGATTTCAATCCCTTTCATGGCAGTTCCTAAATTTTTGGATATTTCTGCAATGAGTTGATAGTCTTGGTAATGCGTTGTTGCTTCCACAATTGCTCTTGCAAATTTAGAAGGATTATCTGATTTAAAAATACCTGAACCAACAAAAACTCCATCTGCTCCGAGTTGCATCATTAATGCTGCATCTGCTGGTGTTGCTACACCACCAGCTGCAAAGTTTACTACCGGCAAGCGTCCTAGTTTTTTTATTTCTAATAAAAGCTCATATGACGCGCCTAGTAATTTTGCCTCTGTCATTAGTTCAGCTTCATCCATATGTACAACTTTACGAACTTGAGCATTTACCTTTCTTATATGACGGACTGCCTCGACAATATTACCTGTGCCTGGCTCTCCCTTCGTACGCAGCATAGAAGCTCCTTCTCCAATACGTCTTGCAGCTTCCCCTAAATCTCGACAACCACAAACAAAAGGAACTGTGTACTCCTTTTTGTTCAAATGATATTCTTCATCTGCAGGAGTTAAAACTTCACTTTCATCGATATAATCAACACCCATTGCTTCAAGCACCCTTGCTTCCACAATATGACCAATACGTGCTTTCGCCATAACAGGAATCGTAACTGCATTCATTACTTCTTCTACAATAGTTGGGTCTGCCATTCTCGCTACTCCACCTGCTGCACGAATGTCAGAAGGCACTCTTTCAAGCGCCATTACTGCTACTGCGCCTGCTTCTTCAGCAATTTTTGCTTGCTCTGCGTTAATAACGTCCATAATAACGCCGCCTTTTTGCATTTCAGCCATTCCACGTTTTACTCTATCAGTACCAGTTTTCATCCTAATGCCTCCAATTATTAAAAAATATGTACTTACAAACCTTTTATTTTGCTAATTTGCATTGTAAACTAATTATAATTATTAATCTGGAACCTTTAAAAGAGCCAGATTTTAAAATTATTCAGGTACCAGTTCAATGGAGGTCAAAAACTTGTTTGAAATAACTCCCATTTTAGATTCCCAAAAAGAAGATCCCGTTTATATGCAGCTCTATCGTTATCTTAAAAATGAAATACAATCAGATACTATTCCTCCTCATAGTAAATTACCTTCTCAAAGGAAATTAGCAGAGCATTTAAGCCTAAGCAGAAACACTGTTAATGCCGCATATCAGCAGCTTCTGGCTGAAGGCTATATTAGAAGCGAAGAAAGAAAAGGTTTATTTGTGGAAGATATTAAGCATGAGCTATATTTAGACAAAAACATCAATGCAGTAAATGCTGAAATCCTGGATAATAACTGTAAAAATTCTGAACACCAATCATCAGAGATTTTTTATGATTTTAAATATGGTGAAATAGACTTAAAGCACTTTCCATTTAAATTATGGAGTCAATTAACAATGAAAAGTATTTTTGCTGAGCAAGGACAGCTTTTATTATATGGCGACCCACAAGGTGATCTTGATCTTCGCAAGCAAATAACAAAATACCTTTTTGAATCAAGAGGTGTTAAATGTTCAGAACACCAAATTATTATCGGCGCAGGTACTCAATACCTTATGAGTATGCTTTGTAAAATAATCGGCAAAGAATACACCTATGGAATGGAAGACCCTGGATACAATAGAGTGCGCATTGTTTTAAAAGAATATGGTAAAGCTGTCCAACCTATTCCTCTTGATAATTATGGTGTCGATATAAAGGCATTAACATCAAGTGAGGTAAGAGCTGTTTTTGTCACACCTGCCCATCAATTTCCCCTCGGAATTGTTATGCCGCTCCAAAGAAGATTAGACTTAATTCAATGGGCAAAGGAAACAGAGGGCTATATTATTGAGGATGACTACGATAGTGAATTTAGATATGAAGGAAAACCGATTCCCGCTCTGCAAAGTCTTGATCAATATGAAAAAGTTATCTATATGGGGACATTTGCAAAATCATTGATTCCATCATTAGACTTTAGTTATATGGTGCTACCAAGACCTTTATTAGCTAAATACCTCGACAAATATATTGGTTATAAGCAAACTGTATCAAGACAGCATCAATATACATTAAAGCTCTTTATGGAAAGCGAACAATGGGCAAGGCATTTAAATAAAGTAAGAAATGTTTATAAAAAAAGACATAATGCCTTAATTACCTCGATTAAAGCAAGCATGAATAATCAGGTCAGAATCATGGGATTAGGGGCCGGATTACACATAGTCCTTGAGCCGCGAAATGACATGTCAGAACAAGAGCTCATCGAAGCAGCTAAACAAAATGGCGTTTTAGTGTATCCCGTAAGCACCTTCTATGAACAAATACCAGCTCTTAAATATCCTCAGGTTTTGTTAGGATTCGCTGGACTTGATGAGAAAAGGATTCAAGAGGGAGTTAAGCTGCTTGCAAAGGCATGGTTTTAAGCAGTAAAAATTATTTAACTGCTAACTCCATTTTTCACACTTAAAAAATGCTCTCCAAAATTAATGGAAAGCATTTTTTTGCTATAGTACTAAACTAATTACTTATTTAACACCGTTCTGAATTGCACCCCAAAAGGTTTCTGTCTCATTGCCGAGTGCATACACACTGACACCACCGAGTTTATACTTTTTTAATAGTTTAGTTTTCTTCTCAATTGTTGTCTCATTTTCATACCAAACAATATGTTCTTGCTTGTTTTTATCCAAATAATTAAACATTACGGAGTCTGTCTTTTTATTATAGGTCGGCTTTATTTTATTACTCTTTATTAACTCCTGTATTTCGTCCCACTGCACCATTCTATTCCTGTTAGCATCTGTCAGATTCCAGTCATAACCATAAGCTGGAATCCCCATTATCACCTTGCCTGCTTTTATATTGTTGGTGGAATAGGACAATGTATCCTCAAGCCACTTCATACTAACTAAAGACCCAGGATTTCCCCATGATCCATGTTCATCGTAGGTCATAACCTGGATATAATCAGCATAATTACCGATTTTTTTGTAATCATACGGCCAAGTCCAGGTATTGTCTTTATCATCATTAGTTTTTGCAGGTACAGATACCATTAATTTTAGTTGTTTTTTATGTAAAACAACAGAAATGTCCTTTATTAAGCTCGATAAATTTATGCGATCTTCTGGATATACTGCCTCTAAATCTATATTAACCCCTGTATAGCCATTGTCTTTGTCTTCAGCAACCTTGGCTACTTGTTTAATAAAGCGGTTTTTAACTAATTTGTCTGTCATCACTTGATGTGCCAAGTCTGCATCAAAATCTTGTTCCCCAAAGTTGGAAATAACCGCATATGTGTTTATCTTTTTCTTTTTAGCATATGAAAGCTGTTCTTTCGGCGCTTCCCCAATAAGATTCCCATTTTTATCAAAGGAAAATGTATCTGTAGCTATTGTATTAAAATACTCGTTAAAGGAAGTTAATGATTTATCCGAATTAGTGCTCCCTAATGTATAGCCAAGTATCATCGGCTTATCCGCTTTAACTACTTCACTGCCATAATTTATTGCAAATAAAATACACAGAGAAAATAATATTACTATAATAACTTTTTTCAACGCTTTACTCCTTCGTGATATTTTTATTTACGCAGATTAGATGAACCACTTTTGCTTAAGTTACCTTTTTGTCGATTTATACTTATTTACAGAAACCGTTGTGAATACAGCCGCTGCATTAAGCTTACTGTAACTAGCAGGAATTGAAATACTAGCAATCTAATTACTTCTTTTCATGTGGATAGCTAATGAGAAATCTATATTCTGGACGCAGGCAGATGGGAAGGTATGGAAGAAGGAGAGATGGATTATGTTATGGAGACTTAAGGATACAATAGAGAAAAATGAAACTAACCTATGCTAACTCAGCACTAAATCTGAAGGTTTCATTACTGATAGACCACTCAAAAGTTGCCTTATTATCATGTACGGTTCAAGATATTTTATCAAGTCACTGAATATTCAGTATTTTAAACAGAATAAAAAATGGCTCCGCAGGTAGGACTCGAACCTACGACCGATCGGTTAACAGCCGATTGCTCTACCACTGAGCTACTGCGGAACAAAAAAGTATGTATTATAAAGGATGGGCCTAAATGGACTCGAACCATCGACCTCACGCTTATCAGGCGTGCGCTCTAACCAGCTGAGCTATAGGCCCACATTATTTTGGAGCGGGTGATGAGAATCGAACTCACGACATCAGCTTGGAAGGCTGAGGTTTTACCATTAAACTACACCCGCATTAAGGATTATATTATTGGCAGGAGTAGTAGGAATTGAACCCACACCGGAGGTTTTGGAGACCTCTGTTCTACCTTTAAACTATACTCCTATAATAAATGGCGGTCCGGACGGGACTCGAACCCGCGACCTCCTGCGTGACAGGCAGGCATTCTAACCAGCTGAACTACCGGACCAGATTGCGGGGACAGGATTTGAACCTGCGACCTTCGGGTTATGAGCCCGACGAGCTACCAGACTGCTCCACCCCGCGATAATAATATTTAAAATGAGTTATATGGAGGAGGAAAGGGGATTCGAACCCCTGCGCGGTTTGACCCGCCTGTCGGTTTTCAAGACCGATCCCTTCAGCCGGACTTGGGTATTCCTCCGTATTGGTGGAGCCTAGCGGGATCGAACCGCTGACCTCCTGCGTGCAAGGCAGGCGCTCTCCCAGCTGAGCTAAGGCCCCAATTTAAAATAGTAATAATGGTCGGGAAGACAGGATTCGAACCTGCGACCCCTTGGTCCCAAACCAAGTGCTCTACCAAGCTGAGCTACTTCCCGTTTATATATGGCGCGCCCGAAAGGAGTCGAACCCATAACCTTCTGATCCGTAGTCAGACGCTCTATCCAATTGAGCTACGGGCGCTAAATATTCTCGAAAAAACAATGGTGCCGAGGACCGGAATCGAACCGGTACGGTAGTCACCTACCGCAGGATTTTAAGTCCTGTGCGTCTGCCAGTTCCGCCACCCCGGCATTGTTTTCATATCTGGAGCGGAAGACGGGGTTCGAACCCGCGACCCCCACCTTGGCAAGGTGATGTTCTACCACTGAACTACTTCCGCTCGCTATTAAATTAAATGGTGAGTCATGCAGGATTCGAACCTGCGACCCTCTGATTAAAAGTCAGATGCTCTACCAACTGAGCTAATGACTCATCTCATTTTAAAAAGATGGTGCCGACGAGAGGACTTGAACCCCCAACCTACTGATTACAAGTCAGTTGCTCTACCAATTGAGCTACCTCGGCGTATATGGTGGAGGATGACGGGATCGAACCGCCGACCCTCTGCTTGTAAGGCAGATGCTCTCCCAGCTGAGCTAATCCTCCGAAATATTGGTGACCCATACGGGATTCGAACCCGTGTTACCGCCGTGAAAGGGCGGTGTCTTAACCGCTTGACCAATGGGCCTTTATGTAATTAATACTGTAGTAGCTTTGCAGTTATTTATTTACCTGTTTTAGCGACAAGATTTATTATATATAAATTACACTAATTTCGTCAACAACTATTTTCATATTTTATTTGTTTTTTTAAAAAAAGTTTATCAGAATGCCTCAAACACCATATGTATTAGGTATTTCAGCAGTAATTTGCCACTGTTTCATAAGAAAAAATACGTTACTTCTCAATCCCTTACATGTACTATCATTCAAAAAAGACGCTTTCTTATAAAAAAGCGCCGACATTGTTAGATATATAATAACTATTCTTTTAGCATGGAATACTTTCGATAAGCCTTAAAGTAACTGCTAACAAAGAGAACAACCATAATGGCAGGAAGCGACCTCAAAAGGGCAAATGGAGTTTCAAACAAAAATGCTTTCCAAAATAATGCCCCCTTCATACTCCATAGACCTTCGGTTAAATATAATCCGGAATCTTTGTAAAGCATAAAAGAAATAAACAATAACATAAAACCTAAACCAGATGAATAACCCATCAACCGTTTATAATAATTTCTCATTGATTGGCGATCTGAAAAGATTTCCTTTTGATCATCCGCTTCTTTTTGCCAATATTTAATCCCACCAAGCCATGAACCATTCATATAGCTCCAACCGAAGTCTTCATAGATTCCTCTGTATTCTTTAAAATTTTTCTTCGATAAATAATCCTGATAATCCAATCGCATCACATATCTCTTGTCGGTTTTTTCGAAAGTGTATATTCCTACCCCACTAATATTTGTACATCGATAGCCTTTTTGTAATTGCCTGTTCAGCCATTGCTCCTCTTTCTCCATATCAAAAAAGACCTTAAATTTCTTCACTCGATTCACTTCCTTCATACAAGGATAAAATATGCAATAACCTCTTTTGCTCCACTTGCAGAATTGCGCTTCCTTCCGGAGTTATCATATACACTTTTCTACGACCCGACTCTCCAACCGGTTCAATCCACCCATGCTTATTCAAGTTTTCAAGTGCACCATATAATGTACCCGCAGCTAAAATAACAGTACCTTTACTTATTTTTTCTATCTTCTGCATGACAGCATAGCCATGGAGCGGCTCACGAAGAGCTAATAAAATATAATGCATGGTTTCAGACAATGGTAATAATTTATGTTTCATATCTCAACCTCTATTCAGTCCAGCTATATAGTTCAACTTAATAAAAGTTTATTACAGTTCAACTGAATAGTCAATAGTATTCTGAAAATTTGTGAAAAACTTGAAGTAAAACCTTCTAGAGCCAACCCAATAAAAAAAAGTCGCTTTCTCTTATGTTAAGGAAAGCGACTTTGTTTATTGGGTACCAAGTGAGTTTAGAAATTGTTTGAACTAAAATTGACATAGATATTAAGCCAAGATATATATTTAACCAATAGCCCCTGTTGCTCAAGTGTACTTCTTCAAATTTTTTCCTATTTGGTGCAGCATTAAAAGCTCAGCTGGACTAACGAATAAACAATTACATTGGTAAATAGTTATATAAACAGCGGAGGTAAACGAGTATTTAACAGGCAACACTAAGTTATTCAGCAATTAACGGGAAAGCATCGGATAAACTTAAAAATTAACCATAAGGGGAGAAATGTATGCACGTTGAGAGTCTAAAAATTTGGCAACCTCAAACAAACCTCCATTCTGATCATCCAGTTAAAATTCTCTTTAAGGGTTTAATTAAGCATGATGACTATTTCAAAATAATACTGGAGGATTATGACGACAATATTACTGAAATTGTCTATAACCAATTAAACGGACCTATGGAATATTATGTTTGGTCCTTTAGATATACAACAGAGATTGGAAGATTTGGCTTATATAATTTAGAGGTTGATGAATCAGGTTTAAAACAAAAAGAAAAAGCCTATTTTTTTAAAATGGAAAACTCAGAATACATTAATTGGTTTGACAATCAAAATCCCCTTTTCAATAGCACAACACATCCAAATTTAGAGCATCATGTTTATATTACTCGTGATGAAGTAATAGAAGTATTATCAGATTATGCTCCCTTAGTAAAAGGAAGCTCCCAATCATTTAAATAATTAAATTAACTAATCCTTTTTGGATGCTGGAGCATTTATCAAGTAAAAAAGGCCCTCACTTTTGTTAAAGGAAAGCACAAGCTCATTTTAGTATACTATTTTGCGCTCTTTTCAGAGAATTAAGCTCAACCAAGTATTATGCTTTTGTTACAGGTTCTCATCCACTAATACCTTTTTTAAATCAGCCTGAAATATTATTAATTTTTCATAGTCATTTATGATACTTTCTATATCATATTGACCTATAAAATGTCGCAAAGAATCATTCAACTGTATTAACGTACCATGACGATAAAGTAACTTTCTATACCATACTTCTTTTCGAAGCAACCTAAAATTTTTGTTGATTTTTTTATCAGCACTTGATGGTATCGCTAAAAGTATTCCTTCAACTAAACTACTAATCATTTCTATCATATTTATGCCATCCTTAAAATTCGTTCTAATATCGTATACGTTTAAATGCATCAGGAAGTTTCACTTTTTACAAATCTAACCATTAATGACTATTTAACCTCAATAATAAGCACTTTGCTTATTTAGATAATTTCATTCAGTATATGAGTGTTGATCCTTCTTAGAATGAAATCTAATATAATAAAAAACCGTTTAAACCCATATATATCAATGGTTTAAACGGTAATTCTAAAAATATATAAAGCGCTAATAGTCATTTAACGCAGACTTTTTAATTTGTAAATTATTTTTTCTACTTCTTCTCTTGTCTGTCAATGAGACTCCATTCTAATTCTAGATATTTACTTTCTCCAATTGGTACTATAATCGTCCGTTCTTGCTGCTAGTCATTTCTGGTAGCAAGAAGCTTCTTGAATTAGAATCATACTTTTATTTTTTCATGTAGCAATTGGTAACTTAGTAAAGTAAAACTCAAGGGGTTTTTCCGACTAATTTTGGCAATATAGAATGAAGCTCTTATTGAGCTAAAGTCCCCAATAATATAAGTGCATTTGTTCACAAACTTAAAAAGTACGGCAAATCTACCTTGCTGGATTAAAAAACAAAAAAGATTACAAAAAACAGAACAATTGTCCATATGTAGGAAGTAAGGATGGTTTTATTGACACGATTGTTATTTCTATTTTTCTTGTGCTCAATCGAAAAAATAAAAAGAAATAGTAAAAATAGAAAGTATATAAGGAAGATATATAAGAGTGACCGCAATTGTTCTACCCAAGTCATAATGGATCCTGCAGTTCTCTCAAATACAACACCTACCGAGATCTAATAAGGAAAAAGCGTTTCCTGTTATTTCAGAAACGCCACCGTTTGCGGAATATTAGTAATTGCAAACAAAATAACTATTTTACTCTATTTGAAATAGGTTCAGTTAATAATATCGCCCTTATTTTTGTCTAAATTTTTGCGCCATTCACTTCGCTCCGTAGTTGTCAGTTTGGCCCACTCAGTTTCTTCACCAATAATTCTTAAAGGATCTTGAGAACGATAAGATCGTGTTAAGTTACCCGGGAACTTTTTGTCAGTAACATTTGGGTCGTTTTCAAATTCACCTGTTGGTTCTATTTTAAAAACGCGTTCTCTTCCTTCTCCATTTGCTAATGCTGCTGCTAGTCCTGCACCATTGGCATTAGCAGTGAAATAAATGTGGTTCATTTTAAGCCCAGGTTTGTAATTTGAATTTCCACCCGCTGTCAGTAAATCACCAACCTGTAAATCTGCCTTAGTCCCATGATAAAAAGGTCCTTCATCAGTAGGTGCACCGTTATATGAGTTTGACAATTCATAATTTCTTTTTGCATTATCAGAATCATACAACTCCTCATAGCATTTGGCAATGTTTAAATATAACGTTGAGTATGCACTCTTAACATTATCATCATTTATATTTAGAGCACACTGTAAAGAGTTTTCCAGCCATTTCAATTTGTCTGTAATACTCTTTTGTATACGAGCCAAATGATAAGCTGCAATAAACCTTTCATAGTCGTCTTTTGCTTCCTGCCATGCTTGATGAAACATTGTGGTTGCACCTTCAACATTTCCGCCATCTTCCATGTTCATCCCACGCATACAGAGTTTAATAACGGCGTTGTTTGGGTCAAATTTTATATTCATCTAATTTTACCTCCAAATTAATGAGATCACATTTTTGAATTAAATTTCTTTAAAACCCTTTATCTAAAAGACCATGCCTTCTCTGTGAAAATTTTAAAAAATAAGTTTATCCGCTAAAATGTCCCGTTTGTTGAACAAATACCAAGCAATTCTTTACCTATATTTTACCATAAATACAGCTTATCCTTCTGCACTTACCTGCACTGTTAGTACCAGAGCAATAAAGAAGCATTAATCCCAACTGATTGACGCCCCCTAGTTAAGTGGACTTATTCACAATGTCTTTATTTTTATTTTTTATAAATGGATAACCCTGTCCTAAAATTAAGACAGGGATAACATAACGTTGTTGTTAAATTGTTTTAAAAAAACTTTATTGGATAACTTTTTACCATAAAGTTTACTCCTGCATTATCTGAATAAGGTTCCCGCATGTATCGTCGAATACAGCTATTGTGACTTCGCCCATTTTTGTTGGCTCCATTGTAAACTTCACGCCGTTTTCCAATAATCGATCGTACTCTTTACTAATATCTGCAACGCCAAACATTGTTACTGGGATGCCTGCGTCAAACAGTTTCTTTTGATACTCTTTAGCGGCTGGATGGTTATTAGGTTCGAGCAAAAGCTCGGTACCTTCTTTGTCTTCAGGAGAAACAAGCGTTATCCACCTAAATTCTCCTGCTGGAACGTCATGCTTTTTTACAAAGCCCAGGGTTACTGAATAAAACTCCAATGCCTTGTCTTGATCTTGTACAAATATACTGGTAACAATGATTTTCATATGTATTTGCCTCCTTTGATATTGCCATATATGTTACTTAGTCTCCATTAACTATTTGATTACATTATACCATGAAGAGCGAATAATAAAATTAACTCCATTTTTGGGAGAAACAATGGTTCTCTCTACAATAAACCTTTTCCGTTTCTGCCAAAAGCTAAATTTTAATTTATTGCAGGAATGCTGACCTTTAGCTACATAGGTTATAACAGTTGTTTACTTAGATTTATCTGATAACTATATCTATATTTTATTTGTTGGATATTTCGCTAAGATAAAATTCTAATCCCATATTATTTCATCTACATACGTTAAATCTAAAATTAACTGATAGTCTGTTCTCCTACTATATGTTTCGATTTCTTTGATTTTTCAATTTCCAAAATGTATACAAATCCCAATTTTGTTTATATAATCTAAAATACTGAATTATATATAAGGGAGTTACTTATGAATAATAATAATTCTTACAACATACCATCTGAACTTGGCATACATATTGAATTCTTAAAGAAGAGCTTGGTAAAAGTTGTGCAATAGTATGGGGTGAATAGCAAGGAGGCACTAACATTAAGCCAAGAGCTGGATCAATATATAATTTTTTGTCAAAGATGCTGCCCAAAAGGAAAATGCAATTAATATATTTTTACTTCTTGCAAAGCTTCCAGGCGTAAACTCAAAATTCGAAAAAATCATCTCCCTAAAAAGAAACTACTTCTTTATTAAAAGAATGTATGCCATTGCCAAAATGCATTATTTCTTCTTGGATAAATGCCCCCTATAGCTTGAGTACATTTCTTCGCAAAGTTATTCATTTCAGAACTTCAATATATTAGAGGTATAATGCACCTGGTTTTAAAAAAGCAAAAAAGAGGATTCATCCAATTCATTCGATAGATCAATATCCCTTTTGTTTAGTTCATTAATCGACAATCTGCCAATTTCCGTTTCTTTTAGCCCAATTACAGATCACATAGAAAAATAAAAAAAGTTGTATCTGTCATTGATTCATACCTTTAAATAATAAAAAAATAATTACAACATATCGCTGATCAAAAAAGCTAATCCTTCTATGCTACAAGGATTAGCTTGGTCATCAATCTATTGAGTTGTTACATTATCTAAATATAGTGATGTTTGACCACTACTGTTAGATGAACTTGTAAATTGAATACCAACCTCTTTAATTTCACTCACACTGGAAATATTAGTTAAATCGATTGTTAGAGTAGTATCGGAAGATGAACTTATTTTTGTTAATCCACTATCAAACCATTTCCAGTCTCCACCTGTTTTAACATAAAGTTTCGCACTTATTCCATTGCCGACATTCCCCCAGTTTGCATGTTTAACGGTAGCTTTCAACTTAGATTTCCCACTAAAGTTCAAACTTTGAGAAAGAGATAAATAATGGATGGAATTTGAAGATAATTGGACATCAGCTTTTAATGACTGTTTGCCTCCTGCTGCCCATTCCGTTGTAGGCCAAGGCCCACCCGAAATATTTGATCCAATCCAGTTTTGATTACCGCTTTCAAAATCGTACAATATATTATTTGTTCCTGCTGAGCTACCGAATACTCCGCTTAGTTTTGAAGTGGCTTTTAACCCATTTGCCCCATTTACAACCGTATTACCCCAATCAGTTAAACTGTTACCAGACCAGTCGTTACTTAAATCCAGATAGCTCCAATCTGTGCTATTTCCTTTCCAAGACCATGCAAGCCAACCCACATTTTTTTGCTGTGAATAATTCATGATGGTTGCTTCGTCTACATCTCCATTTGTATGTTTTTGTCCGAATTCTCCTATTATTAAAGCTAATCCTTGGTTTAAGACACCATCAATATTTGACTTAACAGTTGCGGCATCCCCACCAGCATACTCATACATATGTATGGAGAACATTGTATTTTTCAATGGATCTGCATTAAATACCTCTTTTCCATAATTATGAATGGAAGCTGGGTATTGTCCCCATCCAGCAGAATCAATTATTAGAGTGTGATTTAAGCCTGCATCCCGTAACTTTGGAATAGCTTGTTTATAACCAGCTGCCCATGCCGCACCATCCCAAGTACCATACCATTCATTCGCAATGTTTATCATCACTTTATCTTCTTTGCCTATCAATGCGTCTTTTAAGCTGATCCAATAATCGACTGCACGATTTAAAGATTCCACATCGTCTTTCCCTGTTGCGTCATGAACTTCCAGAATTGCAATCAGTTTATTTTTTTCTGCTAATGACAAAAGGTTTTTAACAGTATTAATATCATCCTTGGTGTATTGTCCACCATCAGATAAAACAATTCTTACTGTGTTTGCTCCAGTTGCCGCTATTGCTGGAATAGCAACTGCTGAATCTTCTTTAAACCAAGAATGAGCATGATTGACACCTCTCATAATAAAAGGTTTGCCCGTAGCATCATACAAAGTGGTACCGCTTACACTAAATCCCGAAGCAGCACTTGCTTTTGAATCGGTTATAAAGATAGCAGAAGTAACTAACAGAAGAATTAAAATAAAACCTGATATTTTTTTCACACAATCAATCCCCCAATTTATAATTTTTATTTTAACTCTTTCTTTTTCATATACCTCCCTTCTATTGAAAGAAAGAGATAAAAGTAAAACTGTAAAGTAATTTTACAACCTTTATAACCTTAACGATTAAGTAAACATAAAGTAATATTAACATTAATTTAAAGAAAAACAATATTTTTCTTTTGTTTTTCTTAAAACGAATAAAAAGACCTAAATAATTTTACTTGATATAAATTAAAATGAGATTTCACATAAGTGAAATCTCAATAAGTTAATTGAAAATCTTGAAAACTTGTGAATAAATTAACTTCCGAATAATTATTTAGTAAATGGTAAGCAAGTTTTACAACAGTTTTAGCAGACATTTCATTTACATCTGTTTCGCTGCCGGCAGGATAATTGCCCAAAAACATTGCCTTAGATAATCCAGTAATTCTTCATCTGTAGACTTTTGCGGCTTTTACATCATTTTTTATTGAAGAGTTATCGTCTAACTCTTTACTGTGCTTGACGTGTTAAGGGTTGACAGTTACAAACTTAATCTGTTCCTCCTTTAAAATATGAGCTAAATTAAGCCAATAATGGCCTATAGCCTCCATCCCAGTAATGACAGACTCCATTTTCCGCATGACTCTATTTGAATAATCCAATTAATAAAAGTCCTAAATCCTTCATGATTTACAATAGAAATCGTCTTTATTCTCATAAATTTACTAACACATATTATGAATAGCTTGATTAAAAATTTTTTAAAAGGAAAAATAAGAAAAGTTCTCCTTTTTATCAGGGGAACTTTTGAAAAATCATATTTTAGTCAGTATTAGTAAGTATAAGGTTATTATCTTTAAGGAGGGTTATAAAAATGAAAGCAGTTGTGATTAATCAATATGGAGGTAAAGAGGAATTAGTTGAGCAGGAAGTTAATAAACCAAATGCACAAGCCAATCAAGTGGTTTTAAAATTAGAGGCTACATCTATCAATCCAATCGATTGGAAATTAAGAGAAGGTTATCTAAAAGCCATTTTTGATTGGAAATTTCCTATCATCTTAGGTTGGGATGCGGCTGGAGTCATAACAGACATTGGTTCTAACGTTACTAAGTGGAAAGTTGGAGACCGAGTATTTAGTCGTCCTGAGACAACTCGTCTCGGTACATATGCTGAATATATAGCAATAGATGAGCACCTACTAGCAAAACTACCTGATTCTATCTCATATGAGGAAGCTGCAGCTGTACCATTAGCTGGTTTAACGGCATGGCAGGCCTTGTTTACTCATGGTCATTTAAAAGAAGGTGAAACTGTACTAATTCACGCTGGTGCTGGCGGTGTAGGGATTTTTTCCATTCAATTAGCAAAGTATGTCGGTGCTCATGTTATTACAACAGCTAGTGAAAAAAACCATGAACTTCTCTATTCATTAGGTGCTGATCAAGTCATTGATTACAAAAAAGAAAACTTTGAAGATGTTCTAAAAGATGTGGATTTAGTGTTTGACACGATTGGTGGAGAAGTAGCTGAGAATAGTTATAAGGTACTAAAGCAAAAAACCGGAAGATTAATTACCATTGTTGGTGAACCAAATCATGATACTGCTAAGTCTCACAATGTATCGGCAAAGGGTATTTGGCTTCAGCCTGATGGTGAACAATTGCAGAGAATGGCAGATCTGATGGAAAATAAAAAGATAAAGTCGATTGTAGGGGCAACATTCCCGTTTAGTAAACAGGGTATTTATGATGCACATGCTTTAAGTGAAACTCACCACGCTGTAGGTAAAATTGTCATTAAATTTTAAAAAAGAGACTGGCCCGCAAATATTTAGGTAGACATTTTAATAAGTAGGCTCTTTTGAGCCTGCCTATTTTTATTAGTAATATCTCATTTTCATAAGCGAAAAAAAACCTGATAGAATTAAGTTACCACACCAAACTTCAAAAGTGGATCATTATGTTTAAACATTATACCAGAAACGAAGTAGTTTTCCCCACTTGCTCACACCTTATTTAACTTTTACAGATTGATACGAATATCTCTCGAATGCTCACTTATTCCTAAATTGCGAGAAACTTCACTTAAACAATACTTCCTCAAAAAACATCCCCTAATCTCTTAGATACTTAGTTTTACGAAGTAAATGTGCGTAAACTCCTGATAAGCGTTAATCCTTCTTAGATTGATTAATTCACAAAGAAAAAACCGTCTACCCCCATATATAACGGTGGTTTCGACGGCCTCCTAGCTTATTTTATAAAGCACTAATGGGAATAGGAGTCACATCCTATGAACTAGCTAAACTTATGTCTCTCTTCTACCCTGAGATTATTCCTGCTATTCAAGCACCAATACATCATAAGGCTCTAAAGTAACCCTACCGCATACCTGATTACCTGTTAACATATTTCTAAACTCTTTTTTGACAACAATTTCTTGTGGTCTATCAGAATAGTTTAATAAGAATGTATAGTCATTCCCATCCTTTTGTCGAATAGCTAGCTCAATTTCTTCAGGTAGCTCAAATTTTTCCTGATAGTTATTAAGTTCAAATTCATTGATTAATAGGGAAGCCAAGTCTAAATTAAATACTCCACCATAATAATAACTACTACCTAATCCATCATTACGTTTGACTAAGGCTGGTTTTCCTTCAAAGTGTGCACCAGAGAATGTGCTGATTACCTCAGCATCTTTTTCTAGTTGCAGGACTTCGTTGAAATCATTCGCCTCAATATCATGTGCTCCTTTAAAGTTAATGCTCGGTACCTGTTCAAAAGGAGCAACTCTCGTAAACTCTTCTACTGTTACGCCAACCAAGTCAGAAAGATACCCTGGAAATTGCTTCATATATGTTTGACCCGTTTCATCTTTATAGCCTGAACGGCATCCAAATATAATGTTTCCGCCTTGCTGAACATATTCACTAAATAGATTAGCTTGTTGCTTGGTGACAATTGCGGCATGTGGATAAATTAATACTTTATATCTCTTTAAATCAACAACTGTAGTTTCTGAATGAAGGTTAAAGGCATCTACTGGGATATGGTTATATTGAAAAGCTTTAATCCATGCATCCTTACTTTTAGTAGCATATGGCCCATGCCATTGATCAAATTCTCCATCCCATTCATTATCATAATTTAAAATTAAAGCAGCCTCTGCTTGATAAGAGGAACCTACTATCTTCTTCCCAATTTGCTGCACCTCGCTGCTGACCTGTTCAACCTCTTTTACACGACGGTTTGGTTGATTATGATAGTCATTGATTCCATGCCAATATATTTCCGTTCCTTTCGTTGCCGTTCTCCATCTAAAATACATCACCATATCTGCACCATGAGCGATAGATTGATATGTCCAAAGTCTTAACTGACCTGGCTTTGGAGAGGGCTGTTCAAGTCTCGTTGTCCATCCACCAGAACCAGATTGTTGTTCAAAAATAGCATAATTTGGTGAGATACTTCTTACAACACTTAAATTCCAGCTCCATTTTCTGTCTCGCAATGGCTTCTCTGAATGGTCTTCGATTACCCTTCCGAAGTTAGGATAAGAGTCATAGGCATAGAAATCAAGTATTTCAGTTGTCATTCTGTGATTATCTATATGCTTGAACATACCGTTCGTTGTAATCCAATGGTTTGGTGCATGTTTACGTAAAATGTCTGCTTGTAATGCAGCATATGATATGGCACTGTCAGAAATAAACCGTTTTTCATCCAGCATATGATGAGGGTTAGGTGAATTCGGCACAGTTTTACGAGTTAAATAAACTTGATTCCAGTTCGTATACGTTTGGTTCCAAAATACTGTTCCCCAGGCATTATTTAAGTTATCTAGGGTTTTATACTTCTCTTTTGCCCATTTTCTAAATGCATTGTGATCTGCTTCTGAATAAAACACATCAATTTCACAATTTAATTCGTTATCGATTTGCCACCCTACGATCGCTGGATTGCTGCTGTAATGTTGGGCCATTTGGGTGACGATAATCGATGATAGCTTTCGATAATTTTCAGAGTTGTAATTATAGTGGCGCCGTGCACCATGTTGATAGGAAATACCGTCTTGAGCAACATTTAGTACATCAGGATACTTCTCAGTTAGCCAAGCTGGAGGTGTTGCTGTTGGTGTTCCCATAATGACACTTAATCCAAATTCATGAGCCTTAGTTACTGCTCGATCAAATAAGTCAAAGGAAAAATTCCCTTCTTCCGGTTCAAATATTGTCCAAGCAAATTCCCCCATACGAACATAAGTGATACCTAGGTCTTTCATGCGTTTAAAATCGTCCTCCCATAGGTCCTCTGACCAATGTTCCGGATAGTAGCATACACCAAGCTTTAATTTATCTTCTACTAATCTTTTCTCCATATTTATTCCTCCATAAATTTAATTTTATCTTACATAAAAGCATAACTCCTTCTATTCCTTAATAGACCCTCCAAGAATCCCTGATACAAAGTGCTTTTGAAGAATGAGGAAAACTATCATAATTGGAAGTACAGAAATAGTTGTACCTAACATCAGTTGTCCATAATCGATTGAATTTAGGCCTGCAAGGGTAGATAACGCAACGGGAAGTGTATAGTTTTCTTGTGTTGTCATGACAATTAATGGCCACATAAAATTATTCCATTGGTGTGTAAACAAGAAAATACTGACTGCAGCCAAAGTAGGCTTCATGGTTGGTAACACTATCCTAAAAAATATATACAATTCCCCTGCCCCATCTATCCTAGCTGCTTCTAACAATGAATCTGGAATTCCCTTCATATTTTGCCTTATCAAAAAAATGGCAAAAGGATAGCAAATTTGTGGTAAAAGAACTGCTCGGTAGGTGTTAATCCAATCTAATGAACCAAATACTTGGAATAATGGAATGATTGTTGCTTGATATGGAATCATCATCGCAAGCAGGAAAGATGCAAAAATCAGATTATTTCCTTTAAATTTATATTTAGCAAAAGCATATCCTGCTGTCGAACAGACTAATAAACTCATAAGTACATAAATAATGGAAATGACAGATGAATTTAGAACTGCTTGAACAATATCAATCGATTCACTTAAGTTTTTATAGTTCTCAAATAAATAATTTCCTGGCACCAATTTAGGTGGAAAGGATAACACGTCCCCAGATGGGTTAGTAGCTCCTACTACCATCCAATAAAAAGGAGCTAGAGATATGACAACCCCTATTAGTAGAAAAATGTGTAAAGACGTTTTTTTCAGCAATTTATGATTTCCCATTAGTCATCCCTCACTACTTTAAATTGAATCCAAGAAAAGAATGCAATAAATATTACAATTACATAAGCAATCGCAGAAGCATATCCAAAGTCAAAGTAACCAAAGGCCTGGTTGTATAAGTAGTAGGTTAAAGTAAGTGTCGCGTTGTTTGGTCCACCGCTTGTTAAATTATAAGGTTCATCAAACAATTGGAATGATCCAATTGTGGAGAGGATGAAAGTAAATAATAATACTGGCTTTAGTTGTGGAATCGTTATCGCAAAAAATTTACGAATTGAGCCTGCACCATCAATACTAGCCGCTTCATACAGACTGTGGGGGATACTTTGCAGCCCTGCGAGAAGAATGACCATATTATACCCCGTCCATCTCCAGGTGGTGACAACAATTAAGGAAACCCTTGCCCAAAATGGATCCGTTAACCAACCAACCTTCTCCAACCCAATCGAGGCCAATAAATAATTGATTAATCCATAATCTGTATTTAACATAAGAACAAATATGACAGACGCTGCAACTAACGAAGTAACAGCAGGAGTGAAAAAGGCTACTCTGTAAAAGCCTTTCATTTTTAGTAATGTTGAATTAAGGAAAACAGCTAATATAACTGCTATAAGCAACATAATTGGAACTTGGACGATTAAAATAATGAATGTATTTCCCAAAGCTTTATAAAATAGAGGGTCGCTAAACAGTCTAGTGTAATTTGCCAAACCAGAAAATGTAAACTCCCCCATAACCTTTGTCTTAAAGCTCAGTAAGAAGGAAGCGATAATTGGATAAACGGTAAAAGCTAAAAACAGCAGAAGAGCTGGCCCAACAAAGAAATAGGGTGTACTTTTAGTGGTAAGCAGCTTTTTCTTCTTTTTAGGCTGTATAACGGCTTCCGACTCCTCTTTTAAAGAACGACCTGTTTGCAACATCATCACTCCTCCAAATAGTTAGAATTAGACTAGGCGGACTAGTCCGCCTAGTCTATTAGCTTTTTTATTCTGAGACTTCTATTCCTATTTGCTGCTTCGATTGCTTTTCCCCATCAATTAACATTTGCTTCGCCGCTTTATCTTCTAGTAAAAACGCTTGAAATTCACTTGTCATGATTGATCTAACCTCTAGCTCAGCTGGAGCATGGTTAATCGGTTGAATGTCTGCTACTGTATCTGAAAAATTCTTAAAGAATGGTTTATTGTTAAAATACTCTTGGTTTTTCGTTAGGATTGGACTATCATATGCTTCTAATAATGATGGGAATAACCCTCTATTTGTTAATCCTAGAATTTGCGAATCCACATCAGTTGTTGCAAATTCTGCAAACACGTAAGCAGCTACTTTATTCTCAGACGAACTTGGGATCGCTAAAGCAGATCCTCCATCATTTGCAGCCCTAACTCCACCCTCATCAACAGCTGGAAGTCTAAACATATCCCACTTACCTGCCAATTCGGGCATCTGTTCTAGCATAGTTCCACTCCACCATACAGCCCCTGGATGTGACGCAACTTCACTGTTTTTCATCGCAGCTACTTGACCATCCCAGTTAGTTGTATAGGTAATAATCCCTGCATCCTTCATTTTTTGGATGATAGCAGCTGCCTTCTCTGCTTCAGGTGAAGTAAGATCTAGCTTTCCATCTTCCGTAAAATAATATTTACCTTGTTGTTGCAGCATAATCCGCAAAAGCGCCTCACTATCAGTGCCTAAAAATGCCTTGCCTGTATGGGCAACTACTTTCTTACCAGCTTCAATATAGTCATCCCATGTTTCGATACTTTCAGGATCTATCCCTACTTCCTCAAAAATATCTTTGCGATAAATTACGCCTACTGGACCCAAGTCTCTTGGTGCAGCGATAATGTTACCGTCTTGATCCTTCAAACCTTCCACCTTAGAAGTCGAAAACTTATCTTCATGCTCGCTATAACCTAGCTTACTAAGATTTGTGAAAGCATCAGGAAATTTATTAGTAAATGAATGAACACGATTATTTTCAACCTGGACTAAATCAGGTAAACCACTACCACCACTTGATAATCCAGCACTTAGTTTTTGATACACTTGGTCTACACCTAAATTTTCCACTGTTACTTTTACATTTGGATAAATCTTGTTAAACGCAGGTGTTACATCTTTTTCTAAGTAATTGGCTTCTAGCGCCCATGCCCATACAGTAACTTCCCCTTTTACATCCTCTGGGTTTTCTGGAATGGTCAAATCTTCAGAATTCGATGCACTATTACTACAGGCACCTAGTATTAAAGACATCATCATGAAAAAACTAATAAACCAATACTTTCTCACTTGTCACTCACTCCCCTTAATGTTTAGAACATAATACCCTTGTAATGGATACGTTTTCATTTTAAAATAATCAGCATTACAAGGGGTATTGGTTAGAATTATATATTTATTCAGAATGTTTTTATGGTAGATTTTCCACTAAAATGGTACTTAATCATTTTTATAAATCTATTTTTTCAAGTGGCGTACTTTTCCATGACCGTCTTAAAGGATACCTTGTGTTCTCACCGAATATCTCTTTCATATTCTCCCTAGTTTGAGCAAACTGTTTTTAACCGTAAAACTGTGCTTTAACAAATTTCACTAAAGATAGTTAAGGGGGATTTTATAATGGATCAAACATTCAGAGAAATTGGTTTGGAATTTGGCTGCACTCTAATTAATGAGACAACGAATATCCCAATCTCAGTTCTAGACAAACAAGGTAAATTGATACTACATTATTCATCTAACCTACCTCATAATCCAACGTTTTCTTCCTATGAGGAGCATTTAAAAAGCATCAATCTATCAGAAAAAGAGAAAACACTTCCGATAATGTGTTCAACTATATTTCAAGAACAGTTCGTTCTAATTCCTATTGTTCAAAACCATACGTACATCGGAACAATATTCTTAGGCCCAACAGTATTCGCAAATCCTTCAGAAGTAATGTTAAACAACAGATTTAAAGCAAATGATTTAGGCGAACTCACCCCCAAAGTAAAAGACTATCTTTATACCTTGCCTGTTATAAGTAAATGGAAGTTAATTAAATCAAGTATTCTTCTTTCTTATGTTTTATTTAAAGAAAAATTTGACATAAGCGAAATAATGGAAATAAATCTCTATTCAATAGATAGTTTCCATCAACACCACGTATCAGACAAAAGTATTTCAGATTTACGTCAAAACTCCTCCTTTCATCACGACCCTGCTGCAGAAAAGAAATTGTATCAATATATTACGGATGGAAATAAAGAAGATTTAATCATCTATTATAAAGCCTTTCATCGAAGGTCCGATTTTGAATTTGGAGTATTGTCAAAGCAATGTGAAATTAGAAGTCATAAGAACTTAAAAATAGCAGGGATTACCCTAGCTACTCGAGCGGCAATTGCTGGTGGTTTAAATCCTGAAATTGCTTATACGTTAGGAGATAAATATATTCAAGATATTGAAGAACTTCATTCGATTAATGAGGTTGAGACACTTACTGAAAGTGCCTATTTGGACTTTGCTGAAAGAGTATATAAAGGTAAAAGACAGCAAAGTTCCAAAACAATAAGTGATTGCAAACATTACATATTTAAATATATATACGAAAATATTTCTCTCGCTGTCCTTGCTGACTATGTCTCCATGAATCCAAAATATCTTTCAAACTTATTTAAAAAAGAGGTTGGGATTTCAGTTACGGAATATATTCAGCAATCTAAAATTGATGAAGCAATAAAATTAATGATATTTTCTAATTACTCTTTATCAGAAATATATACCCTGCTTAATTTTACCGATCAAAGCTATTTCACTAAGGTGTTCAAAAAGTTTACAGGTTTTACACCAAAACAATACATAAAAAATAACATCGGAAAGGAAAAAAATCTTAATTTCTGATTCGAATTTTCTCTCTTTAAATATTGTGGATCAATCAAAGAAATAACATAATGTCTCTTAAGAACTAGATTGTTTTCTGTAGAGGCAGTGACATACAAGCAATAAATTAATCAGGAAAAACTTTGTACGGAAGCGATAAAACCGTAAAAAAATAACCGTCTAAATCCCTATATATTAGGGATTAGACGGTTTTGCTGCCAAATTTACTTAAGCATTAAATGATAAAAGGTAACACATTCCCTCAATTTGAATATATGATGGACTTTTTTATCTTTTTAGGTTGATTTCGCTTTAGATAGTTACACTTTATTATTTAATGAAGTGGGGGAGAATGTATTAAACCTTAAAGGAGATTTTATGTTTTTAATAATATTTTCTTGAAATATATCACGGAGCAAGTGTATTTAATTAAGCTTTTCATTTAATCACCTATCTTTATTTATAAGCTTTATACCGAATCGTAGTATTCTCAGCAATACTAGCAATTTAAAAGAGGTAGAGGAATGATCCCCTACCAGACTAAGATCTTTATTCTTTTACAGCATCCTTCAATTTTTTTCCTGCTTTAAAGGAAGGTGCTCTACTTGCTGCAATTTCTATTTCTTCACCAGTTTGCGGGTTACGACCCTTTCTAGCTGCACGTTCGCTAACAGAGAAAGCACCAAATCCTAAGATTTCTACTTTTCCACCATTTTTCAATGCTTTTGTGATTGTTTCCATTACGGAGTCAACTACTCTAGTTGAGTCTTTTTTTGATAGTTCAGAGCTTTCAGCTACTGCATTAATAAGTTCTGTTTTGTTCATAAATATTTACCTCCTAAAAATCAGTCCTCCAAATAGGACTATCAGTATTTCACAAACTTTTTTAATTCTCAATTATTAAGCTAATTAGAGCCTTATCAAAATGTGTTGTCAAAAGTGACATTATATTTAGTATATGAGATGTCCTCTTATGGAACAAAAGCCCCCAATAATTCAATAAGGGAAGGGCGACAACTATTACTTTAGCTGTCGCCCTTTTTAAGCAATTACATGTTCGACTTTAACTTTTAATTTCATCTGCAATCGTGGGTTCTACAAGATCTTTTCTTCGATAAACATTTAAAATGAGTCCTAAAACAGCAGCGTAAAAGAGTATCGCACTGCCTCCATAACTAATAAAAGGCAGAGAAATTCCCATAATAGGCACGACTCCAAAGCTCATTAAGATGTTCCAGGTAGTAGGAACCGCAAACAATGTAGCACCACCTATTACAATCAATCTCCCATAGAGGTCCTGTGTTTTAAACGCATTTTTTGAGATCCTTGAAATAAATATCAGTAGGATCAAACATAGAACAAATCCGAAAGCCCAACCAAAAGAATAGACGAGGAAAGGAAAAGCAAAATCTGTATGTGATTCTGGTAACAATTGAAAATTCAACTCGTTGGAAAGTCCGTTACCGAACCATCCCGCTTCTGAAAGGACATTCCTAACCGCATTATACATATATCCTGCTCCATTTGAATCGGCAGTAGGGTTTATAAAAGCAGATAATCTAGTTAACAAATAACTTTGACGTGAGGTCATGTAGAACATAATAATGAAAATAATACCAGCCATTAGATTTGTTAGGATCAGATTTACAGCTAATTTCTTATGGATTCGAGCGAAAGCAAACATCCCAAGTATGCAGAAGAAGTAAATAATACTAACCATAAAGTCTGGCACCATCATGTAGAGCGAGATGGGAATCCAAAATAAAACAAAAAGTAAACCTTGTTTATTCCAACTACGAAACTCATTTATTTTGTTAAAGATACCAGTCCAAGCAAGAAAAAAGAAAAATAAGCTCATCATGGTTCCATCGACCGTCAGGCCTGGGAGGGAAACCCACTTCTTTGCTCCGTTGGTCATAATTCCAAAAAGATGAAGATATATATGGATCAATAGACCTATCGCATAAAAGTATATCCATCCGTTCTTTAATTTTTGGTAATCAAAGAAATGGAATCCAATGATTACAAGAATAGCCAGAGTGTACCAAATTGTCTGTCTCCCCATAAAATAGGTACCTGATAGGGAAAATTCAGGAATTCCATCAACTAACGGGAGAAAACTAATACCAGCAAAAAGAACAAATAACACAATTAGAACCCAATCCATTTTCGGCTTATGTAGGGGATTTAATCTCTCCCCAATAGTAAAAGGATTTCCCATTTCTTGAATCGCCTTTTCCTCTGCATCCTCTTTAGAAAACCCTCTCTTTTTGTAAGATTGACTTAACTCTTGCAGATGATGAATAAGCTCTTTTTTTATCTTGTTGTGGGCTTGCTTAGATTTCACTTTGGAAGTTACTTTATTTAAAAATTCTTCAAATTTGGAAGAACTCATAAGGACGCCTCCTCTAGTAAGTGTTTAAGGGATAACTCTTGTTTTGATTTATCTTGTTTATAGGTAGCTAAGTATTTTCCCCCTTTGGAATTTAATGAGTAATATTTCTTTTTGTTTATCCATTTTGAATGAAGAATTTCTTTATTTTCTAGTAGATGTAAAAGTGAATAAAGCTGCCCTTCATTTTTTTGGAAAGTATGTTCACTTTTTTGAAAAAGTTGGGTAGAAATATTGTAGCCATCCTTTGATTCATGCTGAACCGATTCTAATATAGCTATGATGGTTTCTATTTTCCAGGAATGAAATGGTGATTGAGATTGTCTCATACGAATGGATTCTTTCACCGCATTTTTTCTTTCATTGGAAAAAGAAAAATCCTTGAAAATTGATTTTTTCATCGAACTCTTCAGGTTAGTAAATGGATCATTCATCTCCTAAACCTCCTCAATCATCTTGTCTTTTAATAATTCTTTTGCACGCTTTAACCTAGTTTTTATTGTATTTATATTTACTGACGTAATCTTGCTTATTTCGGCTAAAGATAGTTCTTCATAATAATGCAAAAATACTACTTCTCTGTACTTTAGAGGTAAATTCATGACAGCATTTGTTAAGATGTTTCCTTCACTATTCGCGATAATCTCTTCTTCAACCTGTTTTGATTTCGAAGGTATATAATCCAAAATTTTATCGCTAAGCGTTATTTTGCGATAATGCCAGCTTCTTAAATAGTCCTTACAATGATTACTAGCAATACGATATACCCATGTTTTTAGTGTTGCCTGCTGATTAAACTGATTTAACTTTTCATAACATTTTATAAATATCTCCTGTGTTAAATCTTCTGCTGTCGTTCGATTTTTAACATATGTATATACTAGATGCAGGATATCATCGCTATATTCTTGCATTAATTGATCAATTATTTCCTCTCTCTCAAGCAACATACTTTCATCTGTCACCGCCAGTTGTTTTAGTCCATTCATCTTGTTATCACCCTCTCACATATAATAGACGTAGCTAACCTTCATTTGGTTTGAAAAATATTGGATTTTTATGAGCTTCTATAATCTAAGGTATAAATGGAAAAAAGACCAACCTCTTATCGGATTAAAACTTTAGTAAAAAGAAAAAACCACCTACAGGTGGTCATTAAAACAGTTTATTTAAACCTATGAAACGAAAATACAATGCTATTACATAATTGACAATAATAAATACTGCATTGATTTTAAGCATAAATGCAAAGAAACCTTTGTCTTTAAACTTTAATAACAAATAAAGAATAGCCATTATCAATACAAGAATATATTAAGGTGCTATTGCTAACTTTGAATATAGATCTGGTAACATCATTTGTCTTTCACCTTACTATGTTGTATCTTCTCTTTGCTTGGTATTATAGCTCTAATCTTCTTCTTTGGATACATAATCTCATTGAATGCCTATTCCACTATCCTGCAATGTTTGTGACACAAGAAGGCTTCTCTTCAGTTATTACATGAATGCTGCCATGATAGCTACAATAGAAAAAGGCCTCCCATTATTAAATGGAAAGAACCCGTTAGCTTATAATTAAACTTTTTTTACCATCCGTACTTGTTTTAAGATATGTCCATCGAACTCTACATCAGATTCCTTAACTACTTCGAACCCTTTAGCTTCATAAAAGTACATGCCAATCTTATTATCTTTTTCAACGTTTATATAAATTTCTTTTATACCTAACAATTCTTTTACCGCTTGTTGTATCAAAGCAGTACCTATCCCTTTACCTTGGAATTCTAGATAAAGATAAATAGCAGCCAATTCGACCTTTCCACCATCCCTTACTATGGAATAGTTTGCAAAACCAACAATTTCCCCCTCAACTTCTGCAATATAAACAATAGAACGTTCCATACGTTTTTTCATACTTTCATCACTGTAATTTACTTTTAAGAAGTTATTTTGTACTTCTAAGGGAATTATGCCTTTGTATGTGGTATTCCAAGTTATTTTAGCTATGCTTTGAACTTGTTTTATATCTTCGTATTGCATCTTACGAACGGTAATATTTCTTAAGCCCCCTTAAATATTATTATTACTCTCTACCACACATCCTTTTCTGTGAAAATATTGCTCTAATATTCCAAACATCGTTTACATTTGATCTCCATGAAATATGGTAGTAAGAATTTAAAAAATCCAAGTTATCATATAATGTTTCTTGTAAGGGTAATTTCAAATTTCTTCTTTGAAAAATTTATGAGTGCATATGGTGCTATAGGTTTGTAATTACAACCTAATGAACCTGGATTTAGGTAAGTTGCTTTCTTTCCTGTAAAAAAGTGTGTGGGGTGATGGTGTCCAAAACAAATCAATTTTTCGTTATGGTTTCTAAACAATTTTTCAAGATTATCTTTTGAAGGTGAAACATTCGAACTAAGTGGATCTATACTAATAGGCTGATCCTTGTGGTCTTTTTTGAATTGATAGTGACAGAATAATACAGAATGGCCTTCAATATTTTGTATTATTCTACGAGGTAGATTTTCAAGATACGGAATAAAGGATTTATCTAATCTATCTAAGATCCATTGGTGATGCCTTCTAACAGAAAAATGACTTTTGGGATACTCTTCCCCTTTAGCTAAAGCTAAAACTGCCTCATCATGGTTTCCTGTTATCATTGAAACATCTTTAGAAAAAAGGAGATGTAGAACTTCATTTGAATCAGGTCCGATGCCTATCATATCACCTAAACAATAAATATGTTTAACATCTTTTCTGAGATCTAATTCTGAAAAAACAGCTTTTAAAGCTGGTAAATTCCCATGAACATCTGCGATTACAGCCATCTTCATATACAGTTTTTTCTCCTTTTTTATATAACTATATAGATATATATTCTGTTGGCCCCAAAAAAATCCTTCGTGAACTAAAATGCCTTGTTAGTACCAGAGTAAAAGAGAAGCATCGATTATACTGGTATAACGCCCTCGATCGTGTAAGTGTAATGATTCACAAACTATCCTTGTTTCATCCTTTATTACAGGAATGCTGCCCAGTTAGTATAGAAAAAGAAAAGTAGAGCATTAATTCTTATTGGATCAATGCTCTCTAAAGTGAAAATATCCTTTTTTAAAAGTTCTTTCATAGGAAATTGATTCTAAAATTACTCGTATTTAAATAAAATTAACTTTTCTGTAAACTAAACCAGCACTTTTTTGTTAAGATGAACCAATAGAATCTTTTTCTTTACACATCCATTATTATTTCATCTTACATAAATTGCACCTATAATTAATTCTTTTTCTAGAATCGTAAAATGATAATAATTCACTTGGAATTTTGTGTTTTTTCTTACAATAATTGGATTTGTAACTTCTTCTGGAGATTGTTAACTTTCTGGAATTAATATTTGTTGTATTATATTTTCCCTTCCCTTTTTGATAAGCTCCTAACTTTTAAAATCATAATAGGTTTTTATTTAACTGGAAGTAAATGATCGACCACAATACTATTTATGGCGTTAATATACGCATATGCACTTGCTTTTAAAATGTCTGTATCTGATGCTTTGGCAATATATATTTCCCCTTTAAATTCAATTTGAATTTTCACTTTTCCTAATGCTTCTTTTCCCCTTGAAACACTTCTAATATCGTATTGAATCAACTTCATATCTAAATCACATACATTCATAATTGCAGAATATAAAGCATCAATTGGACCAGAACCTATCGCAGTTCCCTTTATGATTTGATCAGCCTTCTTTAACTCCACACTAGCAGAAGGAAATTTTGTATTACTGATCACTTGCAGATCTATTAACTCATAAAAATTGTTACTGTAATGGCTGATGTCCTGATTATTTCCTTTTACTTTTTTATAAAAATTTTCAATCATTACATATAAATCATGATTATATACCTCTTTTTTCGCATCGGCTAATTCAAGAAAGTCTACAAAGATTTCCTCGAACTCTGAATCTGAAAATTGATTCATACCTAATTTTTCAAAAGCAGTTTTAACCGCATGGCGTCCAGAGCGTGCTGTTAGAATAAGCTCCATGTCATCAAGACCCACAGTGACGGGATCAATTATTTCATAAGTATTTCTTGACTTGATTAATCCATCCTGGTGAATACCTGAAGAATGCGCAAAAGCATTTTCCCCTGTAATTGCTTTGTTTACTTGTACATCAAGTCCCATGAATCCACTTACCATCCTCGACGTATTCATAATTTCCTTTGTATTAATATTGGTAAATGCTTGATATATTTCAGAACGTGTATGAACAGCCATAACTACTTCCTCTAATGAAGCATTTCCTGCACGTTCTCCAATTCCATTAATGGTACATTCTACTTTTTCTGCACCATTTTTAATTGCTGCCAATGTATTAGCTGTAGCCATTCCTAAATCATTGTGGCAATGAACACTTAGAAGCACCCTATCATTCAAATTCTTCAAACGATCATTTATTTTGTGTATTAATTCACCGAACTCTTGAGGTTCAGCAAAACCAACTGTATCAGGAATATTAATAATTGTGGCTCCTGCTTTTACAACAGCTTCTATAGTTTTCCATAAATATTCAAAATCAGCTCTAGACGCATCCTCTGTTGAATATTGTACTTCTGGTAGGAGTGTTTTCGCATACTTCACAGCATCTACTCCTATATCTAATATTTGATTTTTCGATTTCCCAAATTTCTTTTCCACATGAATATCCGAAGTACCTAATACAATATGGATTAGTGGATTTTTTGCATATTTCACACTATTATATACAGCATCAATATCGGATTTTACTGCTCTTGCTAACGCCGTAATTATCACATCATCTGTATTTCCTATCCTTTTAGCTATTTCTTTAACCGCGTTAAAATCACCTGTTGATGAAGAAGGAAATCCAGCCTCAATCATATCAACTTTAAGTTTCTTTAATTGCTTGGCGACTTCCAATTTTTCATATACATTCAATTTTGCACCAGGAACTTGTTCTCCATCTCTTAATGTTGTATCAAATACCCAAATTTTTCTTGACATGTGAAACACTCCTTATTTAATAAAATAAAAAAAGCCCCGCCTCTATATAAAAATATAGAGACGAGGCATTGCTCGCGGTACCACTCTAATTGGTTAATATAATACAAAAGTAACCCACTCATTTTCGGCGGCGATCACCACCTATCTTTTATAACGGAAGAAATCCGACTTCTCCTACTTATATGGTTCAGAGAGTAGCTCTTGGATGAGTTCAAAGGGTATAACTACCGATTCACACCAACCATCGGCTCTCTGAAGGAGTTTATAAACCTTCTACTATTTCCAATCTTTGCTTATTTATTATTTAATTATAGGCTATAATATACCAGTATTTTCAAGTTGTCAAGTTGCAATTTTCAGAAATATTCAATTAGACTAATCTTTCTCATATGGTTACCTTTAGATATTTGATTAATTTTCTTTTCACACTTACTATAACGTTTGAATAATTGTTTATATTTTATCATTAAATTAGATTCTGATATCATTAACTCGGTTAATGCTGATTTAGTATCGCCAGTATTACAATTCCCCTTGGCTCTACTAGCATGATATGACACTCTTGTGTAGCAAATGTTTTATGTTCGGTCCCCTAAACATCTCTCCTTGAGACACCTTAACTTGACCCTCGTGAAAATCAATGAACATATCACCAGCGAGAACGTCAAACACCTCGTCGGTATCTTGTAAAAGTTCATGTTTGAATCACGGATGCAGGATAAACTTAACTGCCATCCAATACCGGATTCACATAGAATATTACCTGCCTAAAGCTAGTGAAAATGTTACCAGTCAGCAGTCATTAGGTTTAGAGCGTCCTATCAATTTTTTTCGCTAACCTTCCACGTTTCTTCCGTAAGCAAGTTTTTCCTTTATTAGAATGCTGCCCCATTTATAAAATAAAAAAGCTGCTCTTGGCAGCTGAATCTTGTTCACCTTATACTTATATCACTTTAATACTTTACTTTTGGATATTTTTTTAAATGTTTAAATGAGATTAATTCCCCTCTGAACTAACCACTATTTCATCTTCTCCATAAAAATTATGGGCACCATATTAAGAAGATACTTGTAAAGTTACTTTATAAGCTCCTCCAATTCCGTTTGTTTGTTTTATTTTCATAATTTCCGTTGTATATGGAGCACAACTCAGACCTTCAGTAGCTTCCATCCAAAAGTTAGATTTCAACTCTAACTTTTGGGGTGCAGAACCAACTTTTAACGAATTTAATTAAGATTGCCTTTTCACCAACGATGCTGCACCAATTATACCTGCGTCATTTCCTAATTCAGCAAATTTTATTTTAGTGGAATTTCTAATTTGTGGAAAAGTGTATTTTTGAAAATAGTGATCTACACCATTAATTAATATTTGCCCAGCTGCAGAAACCCCACCACCAAGAACAATTGTTTCAGGATGCAGAACATTGGCAATGTTCCCACAAGCTAGACCTAAATAGAAATTAAATTTATCTAATACTTTTATTGCTAATGGGTCATTCTCCTTTGCTTGATCCATTACTATCTTAGCTGTCACTTGCTGACCATCATCAATCAAGTATTTTAATTTCGACTCTCCAGCATATTGTTCTGACATATCTCTTGCAAGGCGTACAATTCCTGTAGCACTAGCAACTGTCTCTAAGCAACCTATATTTCCACAAGTACATGTGTAACCATTTGGATCAACGTTTATATGACCAATTTCACCAGCTGCACCAACGCCATGTACTAATTTTCCTTCCGCTATAATTCCACCACCTACACCTGTGCCAAGTGTAACAAATACAACATTATTACTCCCTTTTCCTGCACCAATCCATTGTTCGCCAAGCGAAGCAACGTTTGCATCATTATCAATAAAGAAAGGGATTCCTGTCCCGTTTTCTATCTGCTCTTTTACTGGTTGTAAAGATTCCCAATTTAAGTTATAGGCTCCGATAACCGTTCCGTTTTCTAAATCCACAGAACCAGGAGACCCCATTCCAATGCCAATAATATCTTCACGTGATAAACCATAAATCTCCAAGTGATACTTTATAGATTCAATGATGTTTGGAACAATGTTTCTTCCATTGTTGCTGATATCAGTTTCAATACTCCATTTTTGCTGCACTTCTCCATTTTCAGTTAATATGGCAAATTTAATAGTTGTACCGCCTAAATCTATACCGATTAATTTTTTCATATAAACCTCCTGAGTAAAAATATAATCAGCTTGCATCTTTATTCTGATTATATTTATGACACCAATTAAGCCATTGATTGATAAAAAAGCAGCTTATATTATTTTAATTATGAATAATTTGATGCAATAATTTTTGATGTCTTTGAACTTGTTCGATACTATCTACCTCTTTATAATCCTGTATATGACGATTTCCTTCGTATTCACTATTTACATAGCCTGTATATCCATTGTTTTTCAAGACGGAAATAATATCGTTATAAGGAATGCTTGGCTCTTCCATCTTGTTATTAATCTCATAAAACTTTCCATGCACATGCATGATATAAGGAATGTAGTCTTTTAGAATTTGGGGATCTGTGTAAACCATATGGGTACCTAATCTTGCGAACAATTTATCATATTCATTTGCACTACCCATATTTTGTACTTCTTTTTCAATTGCTTTCATATCTGCTCTACTCGCATAGTTACCGCTTACATATTCAACAATTTTAGGATTCGCACCATGTCGAATATGCCAATCTTCCATCACACTCGGCATGCGTTTTACGAAAACACCTAAATCAGGCATAATTCCAAACCACTTTGTTCCCGTTTTTTGAATATATTCCATCCTCTCTTCAAACCAAGGAGTACCGAAAGTGAATGGGGCATGAACTTCTAAAGCTATTTTTATATCTTTTTCTTCTGCATATTCTAGCGATGCGCCTATTACTTCAATTGGTGTAGCAACAAGCGTTCTTAATACTTTACATCCTAATTTATTTGCAATAGAGATATCTCTTTTCATCATTTCAACTGATTCATCAAGTGTTGTAATACGATTAGGAAATAATTTAAGTTCTAAAAACGCATCATATGCAATTGGTGTCAGATTATATTTTTCCATCCATCCATGCCAAGTTTCATAAAAAGATTCAGGAATATGAGGGAATCCTTTAATCATTTGCTCAGGTAGGATTTCTACGCCTTTTGCACCAGACTTAGCTACCTCTTGTATACATCCTTCTAAATCTAACTTTCCTGTATAGAATTCCTCTTGATAACTGTACAAAGAAACTCCAGTTTTAATTGATTCTGCCATTATTCATAACCTCCTCATCTACTTTTCTAGTTGTTCCAAGCTTTAATATTTTTTTGTCTGCACCTGTATTTGGGTGGGGTTGATATGAAATTCGAAGACTAACAAATGCCTCAATTGTATGTTCTTTATCTTCCAATCCTCCAGGCGCATTCACAAAAACAACAGCTTCCTCAGTCATTTCCCATCTATTATTTATAACAGTTGAAATTTCGCTATATGGAAATGAACCTGTTTCAACAACAATTGTCATGTCGTCGCAAGGAACACTCTCCCCATTTATTGTTAAGTTGATTTCATTAATACAAGATAGGGTAATGCCGCGATAATATGGTATTCTTAATCCAACAGCGTATCCTATTATTTCTCCTTTTTTTTCAACATTGTGGAAAGTTTTTTCTGAGATAAGATATTTTTCAAACATGTGGATCCCTCCTATTTTTTATTACTTATTTAATGAGCCTAATTCTTCTGTAGGTTTTACTTCTTCATTTACTGTGGTTTCTTTTAATTTAAATGCTAATAAAAGACCAAGCCCACTTATAATTGTTACAAAAATGAAAGTGACAGTTAATGCATCCTTTTCTGTTTCTAATCCGCTAAGACTTGAGTTTTTGGCTAAAGCTGTATATAAACCTACAATAAGTGAAATACCGATAGAACCCGCAATATTAGTTAAAGTACTATATACCGCAACACCATGTCTGTACAAATGTTTCGGAATAGCATTCATTGCTCCTGTTTGTACTGGTGTCATTAGGAATCCTGTCCCAATCATTCGTAGCGAATAGAAAATAACAATCATCCATAAAGTTTTTTCAATTCCAATTATCGCAAGTGGGATTGTTGAAAGTGTAACAATCAAAAAACCAACTAGAATCAATACTTTAATCCCCATTTTATCTGTTAATTTCCCTACAAATGGGGACATTGTTCCCATTAAGACAGCTCCTGGTAATAAAATTAATCCAGACACCAATGCTGAAGTTCCTTCTACATTTTGTGTATATAGAGGAATGATTGTTTCTACTCCAAACATCGTTGCAAAGGCAATACTAACTAAAATAGCTGAAACTGAAAATATTTTATATTTAAAAACTCTAAACTCAATCATTGGATCTGATAGTTTCAATTGTCTTCTTACTAAAAAATATAAGGAAATAGCTCCAATCCCAATCCAACTAATTGTTATAATATCTCCCCACCCTAATGTACCTATTAGACTTAAACCATATAGGATTCCAGTAAAAGCCACTGTAGATAAAACTACTGATATTACATCAATTTTTGTATGTTTATTCGTTACGGTCACATTCTTTAAAATAAAAAAGGAAGCAATTAATATACATAATACAACTGGAAATGTTCCAAAAAATAAGTATCTCCATGAAAAGTAATCAATGATTGCACCAGCAAGCGCAGGGCCAATTGCGGGTCCAAAGCAAATGACGAGAATTAATAATCCCATTGCACTGCCCCGATTTTCATTTGTTGTAATTTGTAAAATAATATTTGAGACAAGTGGCATTATTAATCCAGCCCCAATAGCCTGAATTAGGCGACCTATTATAAGGATGGTAAAACTATTTGCAATTCCTGCTAAAATGGTTCCTATTAATAATGAAATAACGGCCGCAAAGAATAATTGCCTAGTTGTAAATCTAGCAATAAAAAATGCGGATATTGGTACAATTATTCCACTTGTTAGCATAAAAATGGTAGTTACCCACTGTGCTTTGTTAGCATCAACATGATAATCCACCATTATTTGTGGAAGAGCAGTGATCAAAAAGGTTTGATTTAGTACAGCGACAAAAAGTGTCACTAGAATTAATGCCAATAATACGTTTCTTTTATATTTCGTTTGTCGGATTTCATTTTCCATTCTTTACCTCTCTCCTTAAGTTGAATTTTATTCAACATTATCTGTAATTTATTTTAACTTCTCACCTAGGAAAGGGCTTTCTAATCTTTTGACAATTTCCTTTAAATTTTTATCCACACTACAAACCCTTTGTATATAGATTAAAAATTTATATGTTATTTTTATTCTAAATTCTTTTTTAGTAAAAATGAAAATGCACATAACTATTAAAAGCTATGTGCATCTATCTATTATTTGTTATTCATTCACACGTTGAGCATCCAATTGCTCTCTAATCTCTCTCGTTTTATTATCATCTAATTTGTATAGAAAAACAGGAATCATAGCTAGTAAGAAACACAAAGCAGGTAATATATTTACTACCAAATTAATACCAGCAATTGCCTCTGGCGTTTGATCTGCATTCGCTACATATCCAAAAGAACCTAATAATGCTACTGTTACAGCGCCACCAAGCGCACTAGCAAATTTAGTTGCTAAACTTGTTGCTGCAAAAGCAGTACCATCTACACGTACGCCCTTTTTATACTCTAATTCATCAATTGCATCAGGGATCATAGCCATAACAATAGGTGTTCCAAATTGAGCTAATCCGAATAAGAATGTTACGACTAATAACATTGTGATATTGCTAAAATCTATAAAGTAAAGCATGATTAGAAAAATGCTTGAGAAGAAGTAAGAAATATATAACAAATTCTTTTTACCTATTTTCGTTCCAAAGCGAGTAAATAATAGGATACCAATTACTGCTCCAACCGCAGGTAGTGGCATAAATACAGCTACTAAATCCATTCTTTTGATAACATACATATAATAGTAGATTTGAACACCCATTCTACCAAAAAAGGCTGTTAATGAAGTCAATAACATGAAGAATATCAAAATAAGTGATTTACTGGATAAAACGCTTACAAAAGATTCCTTAAAAGATACTTTTGCTTTATTAATAGGAAGAACAACTTCTTTTGAATTAAAGAATAGCACATAGAAAAGTGGAACTGCAATTACTGCTAGCGTTACAGCCGTCATCGTATATCCATTTCCAGTTAAAGAATTTGCATTTCCGCCACTAAAGAATATGATTAACGGCATTGAAGCGATACTGAGTAATACGCTTCCTAGATTGGTAAAAGTCATTCTAAATGAAAATAACGCTGTTCTTTCCCCTGGATTTGGTGTCATCACTGATGCTAATGAACCATACGGAATATTAACAACTGTGTATAATGCACTTAGTCCAAGGTATGTAAACAAAGCCCATGCAATTTTAGCATCCATGGATCCAAGAAAGGCTGGGGATGTAAAGGCCAAGACACTAAATAGAGCTAAGAATGGTGTACCGTATAAAATATAAGGTCTAAATCTACCATGTTTTGATTTCGTACGATCTGCAATAGCACCGAGGACTGGATCAAACATACCATCCGCGATTCTTGAAAACAACATAATCATTGCGATAACAGCTGGTGCAATTCCCATGACATCCGTATAATAAATAGTTAAATATGAACCACTGAAACTCCAAAATAATTGGCTGGCAAAATCTCCTAATCCATAGCTAACTTTTGTTACTATTGGCAGCTTTTCTTGTTTTTCAATAACGGTTACTGGACTTTCGGTAACAACACTCGTTTTACTCATGAACTTTCCCCCTTTTTTATGTAGAAAATAAAAAGTAGAACCTTTTCTTTAAATTTAAATCTCTTTCTGATTTAAATTGTAAATGTAACCACTTACATTAGATATTGTTTTTTTACTCTGAATGCTTTAGATATTTAATCTACTTTAGTGAGTAATAAGGAATTGGTTAATAATTTATATTTTTCTTTAATATCATTGGTAAGTAGCCATAAATTCTTTCACTTCTTATATATAAATTTCGCAACCACCTATTTATTGTTAATACAAAAAAGAAGAGCCTGCATTTCGTACAGAGCTCTTCTATAAGTGAAGCATTTTTACACATTTATTTTAATTCCCCCAGAATATTACGTTCCATTTGTAAATGTCTTCTAGTCATCTCAACTGCATCAATTGAAGCTTCGTATTCAGACATAATGTATCCATTAAAGTTTGACTCATGGAGAACTTTTAATATATCAGCATATGGAATACTAGCTTCTTCAAGATGCTCATGCATGTAGTGGAATTTACCATGACAGTATTGAATATGAGGTATGATCTGTTTTAATCCCTCTAAATCTGGTTTATGGCTAAATTGTACAAAACCGTACATACCCTGCAGAGCACCAATAACAGCGCCATTTGCACCTGCTTCTAACAATTTCTTCATGGCTTCCTCTTTCGGTACATTATCGTAACGGAAGTTTGCAGCCATTTCTAATAATTCAAGTGGCGCCCCATTCTCTAGCGCTTCATCCCAATAAACTTTGTTAGGTTTTGTTGCAAAACAACCGAAATCTTGCACAAACCCAGCATAATCACTTCCTAATTTTTCAAATAATTCTACATATTTCTGGATTTTAGGTGACGATGGATTATCAGGATTATGAATTTCTACGCCTAATTTAACTCCATAGTTTTCCGCATAAGGAACTAATTTTTCAATTGCTGCTGGTGATAGATGATATTGTACTCTCATCATCTCGCAACCTAATTTATTCGCCGTTTTAATATCAAGTATTGCGGATTGAATTAACTCTTCATCCGTTAAATCTCGGTCTGAAGTAACCCCTCTATCCGCACTTGCACCGTACGATACAAATTTAATTCCATAATGATCACTCATTGATTTAAATTCTTTGACTAGTTTTTCATTAGCATATGGATATGTAGATAACATGGATGCTCCAACAAGCTCAAATCCTTCACCGCCAATTTCAGCAGCAGAACGGATACAATCTTCTAATGTAAGAATTCCTTTAACATAATCTGTTGAAAAACTAAATAAAGAAACTCCTAGTTTTATATTACTCATTAGTCCTCTCTCCTCTCTTCATTTCTTAAAGTTAATGTTTTACTACCACATGAATCTAATACTGCATAATTATGTTTTTCTGTATTTCCTGGAATGTACATGTAGGCATTACGAAGTAATAAAGTGACATCAATGTTATGCTCCCCATCCTCTAGACCACCTGGTAAATAAACTTTAATTGTAGCTGCTTCATTACAATTCCAAAATTCAGAAATAAGATATGGAATTTGTCCCATTGTAAATTCCTTACCATTTAGACAAAAATTAATATCATTCGCTTTTACTTCTTCCCCATCTACCACGATTGTTAATTCCTCGATACAGGACAAATAATGACCTCGATAATAACTTAATCGGATTTGGAACTCATATCCAAGCTTTTTTCCATTTACTAATGTATTAACAAGGCTATTGTCAACTACTGTATCAACAAAGGGTAATTTCATTACAAATGTCATTTTTTCTCCTCCTACTTACAACGATATTTTTTCATTTATTAAAAACAACTTCTTTACCAGTTTCCGCAGATTCATAAATCGCATCTAAGATTTTTGTGACGATAAATGCTTGCTCTGGCTTAACTAATGGTTCTTTATCTTCTTTCACTGCTGCTAACCATTGCTTCGCTTCTAATACCTCTGGTGAATTCGCACCACCTTCAAAGTATGCAATATTTCCTACTGGTGACTTTTTCTGTTCGACTAACATATTGTTATGTGCTCGGTTAAATATAAGTTCCTTTTCTTTTTGGCCCATTCCAGAAATAATTTGAGCACCACCTTTTGTTCCGCAAAGAGTAGTTGCTGCTTCTTTCGCATCCAATGTGTTCAATGCCCATGAAGATTCTAAGAAAATGGTTGAGCCATCCTCCATTTTGATATAACCAAATGCTGAATCTTCGACTTCAAAGGTTTCTGGATCCCATGGTCCAAATAGATTTCCTTCTGGCCCTTCCGGTAATCTGCCTAACTTATGGAATACGGATCCTGATACAGATACTGGTTTATAGTTGTTCATCATCCATAAGGTTATATCTAGGGCGTGTGTTCCGATATCGATTAGCGGACCTCCACCTTGTTGTGATTTATCTGGGAATACGCCCCATGTTGGCACGGCACGGCGGCGTACTGCATGTGCCTTTGCAAAGTAGATTTCGCCTAATTCTTCTCTTTCACATGATTGGTGTAATGCTTGGACTTCTTCTCTGAAACGATTTTGATAAGCAACAGTGAACTTTTTCCCTGATTTTCTCCAGGCCTCCATCATCTTTTGCGCTGCTTCAGTATTGTGTGCCATTGGCTTTTCACATAAAACATGTTTTCCAGCCTCAAATGCGGCTACTGTAATGGGGCTATGAGATACATTTGGCGTACATACATGTACGATATCAATGGAGTGATCTTTTAATAATTCAGTGTAGTCCGTATAAGCCTTCGCATCAGCTGATCCGAATTCCTTCGCTGCTTTTAAAGCTCTTTCTTCTATAACATCACAAAATGCTACTATTTCACATTCCTCTTTGAAATGAGATAACGCTGGGAAATGCTTGTTATTTGCGATTCCACCGCAACCGATAATGCCAATTCTTAATTTACTCATTTGTATAACTCCTTTATTTTGGTTTCGCTTACATATTTAGTTTAACTTTTATCTCTATACTTTCCCTTTTGTTTCTTAACTTTTGAACATTGAATTTCAACCTAATTTCATTAGGAATAATTCCAATAAATAATCAGAAGGTTAAAAAATAACGTGTTATTTTTAATCTCCATAACGTATGGAATGTTTATAAAGACTCTAAATATAAAAATAAAAAAAGATGAAAAATTACGATGGTAATTTTTCATCTTTTCTCTTTATATATTATGAATCACTAATGATTAGGTTTAACTCATATAGTCTTACTTCATGCGGTTGTAACTCACCTATAATCAATATATTATTTTCTTCTACAATAGTATGGTCCACCTTCATATAGGGAACACATTTTTGTTTTAAATAGTCTACTTCATCTGGCTTCATATCATAAATAGAACCAAAATTTAACCATTCATCTAAAACACTACCATATTCACGATTAATCCGTTGTTCTTTAATACGATATCTACCATTCTTAATTCCTTTCAATTTTAACGAAAGTGTTAGGGGATTATTGTTTTCGAAGATATCATATTGTTCACTTATCTCGATACTACCTTCCGGCTGAAGATAATAAGAATAATCAAAGTGTTTATAATTATAGCAAATAATCTGGTATCGATCCCCAGATTTTTTGGTAATAATATAGTTGTCCCCTTTTGAAATTAATATTTCACCTAATCGTTTTAATAGAGAAAATGAATGGTAGCTTGGTTTTCTAATACCACTTTTGGTTATGAGACCTACCCCACCATGTAGTAGGTTTTTAGAGTCTTTAAAGTCACTAAATATATCCGAACACATCCAATATCCCAACATATTAATATTATTAAGATTTAAATTGTCTATAATATTTTTAGCTATATAAGATGCTTTAAAGCAAGTATCATTTAAATAGTCCCGATTTGATATGGAAATATTCCACTCCGTAACATTTAATTCTAGATAATCATAGCCATATCTCCCCATTGCATCCCGTACCTGTTTTATTTTGTTTTTTATGTAGTTTGGATTTGTTGAAATTACATTCTTTTTAGCATTTCTATCACTCTCTGTTTCTATTGGATAGAGGTAAATAGAAAGAAAATCCGGTTGCACCTCTTGCAATCTCCATTGTTTCAAAAATAAATCTAACTTTTCTGTTTCTAAATCCATTGTTAATCCACAACCACCTACCTTTGCACCAGGAACAATCTCATTTAAGATTCTCTTTAGAAAACTGAATATCTTAAAGTATTCTGCAAATTGACTTGGGTCATGTCTACTATTTTTAGTTAAATTCTCTCCATTCGTCAGATTAATAATAGGATCAATGTTGTTACTCCAAATTTCAAAGTACCATGTTTCTACCTCTTCGATACCATAACGTTCAATACAATGTAATAAAAAAGCTCTTAGCAGCTTTTTCCATTCATCAAGCGACTTTTCATTATTTGTCTGATAAATGAGTGTTTGATGAAATGATTTTAAAACAAGTTTCGGTTTCGGTCCAAGCTCGATAAATGGTTTCAATCTATTTTTTATTAAGAAATCTAATAATTTATTAATATTTGAAAAATTATAAACTACCTGTCCATACGAATTGTCTTCAACATGCATTTCATCACTAAACATCCCCCAAAACCGTGCATAAGTAAAACCTATATCAGTCTGTAAAAGTGAAATCTGTTCCTGCATATCGGAATTTAATAAGTCTGTTGCATAACCAATATTAATAACCTTATTCCAATATTTTGTATAAGCTTCTAATTTGGATATTTTCATCATATCTATATCCATTGAAATTAATTCATTTTTCTTTTCTACTGGTGAATAAGCTTCCATATAATTACGCAGCTCAAACAAAGCTTCTTCCTTATCCACTTTATCATTACTTACTGTCTTTACTTTATCGATAATTTTCTCTAATTTACTTTTTCTATAGTCAGCAGGCTTCACCTTAAATTTATCATTGAAAACTCTATTAAAAGCTACTAGATTTGGAAAACCATTATCGAGTGCAATTCTAGTAATTGATTTTTTCGTATTAATTAGTTCATTTACAGCATGTGCAAGCCGTACTTTATTTAAATATTGTAAAAATGTTTTACCAGTCTGTTTTTTAAAAAATTTAGATAAATAAGGTACTGTTATAAATTGAGTGCTCGCAACCTCTTCCAGTGTTAATGGCTCACGGAAATTATTCTCGACATATTCAAGTATCTCCATTACTCTTTCGTTCGCCATTTCCTCAGATTGTACTGGTTTTATTTCTTGGTGCTTTCTATCCCTTAAGTAATTCAATTGAATAATAGAAATTAACTTCAATACTCTTCCCCAGTATTCTGCTATCGAAAAGTTAGATTCCTTTAAATAGACAGAAAGTACTTCCTCTATAACAGCCTTCATCTGTTGATTAGCTGCACCTGTATTTTCTAATGAAATACATTGAAAAAATAGATTCTCCTGTTGAAGAATGGAACGTATTTGTAAATAGTTAAAATGAATGATAACTATTAAACTATTTTCTCCTGAATGGAAGGAATGAAGTTCATTTGAATTAATAATAATAAAATCCGAACTATTTAATGTAAATATATTACTCTTTACCTTTACTTCTATACTTCCTTCAATCACATAAATTAATTCGATGTCTTTATGTGCATGATCCAACACATCTTTACCATTCATCACTGAAATGGATATTAATTGAGAATCTATTAAAGGTTGAGTTGTTTGAGTATTTAGCATTCTATACCCTCCACCGAATTTTCAAGTTAATATACTTACACATGTTTTAATCCAAATTTTCTTGCATTAAAATCATCTATACTTAGTTTTCAAAAAATTGCTCCATCAAATAGCACACAATTCACCTAAAAATATTCGTTATAGCGAATTTGTAAGCGGTTGATGTTCTTATTATAAAAATATTATCATCCTATCGAACATTAAACAATTCTTCATTTCAAACAAAATACCGGAACTTTATTGAAATAGACTATAACGTAAATATTATCCGCATAGTTTTTAACATGTAAATTGTGAGATTTGTCATAAACGTATGTTAAAGACGATGAAGCTAATGGAAGTTTTATTGTAAATTAAAAAGGAGAAACATTAATGTAACAGGTTTTCTCCTTTTTATGTTTACTTTATTTTTTTAGAAGGACTAATTAATCATTTCTTCTTGTTTTTATTAAATCGTCTTGCTTATACTATTTCTAATTCTTTTTTAAAAACAACTTCTTTACCAGTTTCCGCAGATTCATAAATCGCATCTAAGATTTTTGTGACGATAAATGCTTGCTCTGGCTTAACTAATGGTTCTTTATCTTCTTTCACTGCTGCTAACCATTGCTTCGCTTCTAATACCTCTGGTGAATTCGCACCACCTTCAAAGTATGCAATATTTCCTACTGGTGACTTTTTCTGTTCGACTAACATATTGTTATGTGCTCGGTTAAATATAAGTTCCTTTTCTTTTTGGCCCATTCCAGAAATAATTTGAGCACCACCTTTTGTTCCGCAAAGAGTAGTTGCTGCTTCTTTCGCATCCAATGTGTTCAATGCCCATGAAGATTCTAAGAAAATGGTTGAGCCATCCTCCATTTTGATATAACCAAATGCTGAATCTTCGACTTCAAAGGTTTCTGGATCCCATGGTCCAAATAGATTTCCTTCTGGCCCTTCCGGTAATCTGCCTAACTTATGGAATACGGATCCTGATACAGATACTGGTTTATAGTTGTTCATCATCCATAAGGTTATATCTAGGGCGTGTGTTCCGATATCGATTAGCGGACCTCCACCTTGTTGTGATTTATCTGGGAATACGCCCCATGTTGGCACGGCACGGCGGCGTACTGCATGTGCCTTTGCAAAGTAGATTTCGCCTAATTCTTCTCTTTCACATGATTGGTGTAATGCTTGGACTTCTTCTCTGAAACGATTTTGATAAGCAACAGTGAACTTTTTCCCTGATTTTCTCCAGGCCTCCATCATCTTTTGCGCTGCTTCAGTATTATGTGCCATTGGCTTTTCACATAAAACATGTTTTCCAGCCTCAAATGCGGCTACTGTAATGGGGCTATGAGATACATTTGGTGTACAAACATGTACGATATCAATGGAGTGGTCTTTTAATAATTCAGTGTAGTCCGTATAAGCCTTCGCATCAGCTGATCCGAACTCCTTCGCTGCTTTTAAAGCTCTTTCTTCTATGACATCACAAAATGCTACTATTTCACATTCCTCTTTGAAATGAGATAACGCTGGGAAATGCTTGTTATTTGCGATTCCACCACAACCGATAATACCAATTCTTAATTTAGACAAAGTAGTTCACTCCTATTTTTATATTAGATTATTAAAAAACTTTTAAACTAAAAATTGACTTAAATAGTTTTTGCTAATTTTTATAGAATCTTTTCTAGATTTTAATGACTCTTCAAACGCTTTATCTTCCACTTCAATTACTGCATATCCGAAATAACCAATATCCGTCAATGCAGAAACATATTTCCCCCAATTTACATCACCTAGCCCTGGTAGTTTAGGTGAGATGAACTGAAGGGGAGTTGCCATAATTCCAACATCATCTAAACGATCTTTGTATAATTTAATATCTTTAAAATGAATATGAAAAATTCTGTCTTTAAATTCATAAATAGGTTTTATATAATCAATCTGTTGCCATACAAAGTGTGATGGATCATAGTTCAAACCAAAATTTTTATTAGGGATTAATTCAAACACTCTGCGAAAAATAGCTGGAGTTGTCATTAAATTCTGTCCACCTGGCCATTCATCACTTGTAAATAGCATTGGACAGTTTTCAATTGCAATTTTCACACCTAATTCTTCTGCAAAATCAACAATTGGTTTCCATACATCCATCATAATTTGTAAATTTTCTTCCATTGTTTTATTTTGGTCCCTTCCAATAAAGGTGTTAACCATGTTTATATCTAATACTTTCGCAGCTTCTACACATTTTTTTATGTGCTCTACATAATAATTACTTTTTTCTGCATCGGAATCTAATGCATTTGGATAATAAGCGATTGCAGAAATTTTAACTCCTTTTTCTTCTGTATAATTTTTTATATAATTAACATCTAAATGGTCTACATCAATATGCGTAACGCCAGCATATTTTCTAAGAGCCTTTCCTTTCGGCCATGCACATAATTCTACACATTTAAAACCGTTCTCGGATGCAAAATCAATAACTTCTTCGAATGTGCATCCATCTAAAATAGCACTATTAAAACCCAGCTTCATTGATTATCCTCCTTCTTAATTGACTTATTAAACCGTTTACATTAATAGTGTACATCTAATGAAATATGTTGCCTTTTCAATATTTATTCTAGTAGCAGTATTATTTTCTCTATTTATTGAAAATTATATTTTTTCAGATTATAAATCACATAATAATTTTTAATCTCTTAATTTCTTCCATGTCATTACATCTATACCTCTATACAAAATAAAATAGATGTTATCACTGCTTCATCTATATTTATACGTTATTACTCATACTCCTATCTACCATTCATCAGAAGTTGAATTCCTCTTAGTAAAGCTTCTTGCTTTTCCAATTCTCTATTACGATCCTCATTAACAATGTTACGCCATTCCATATTTCCATTTTCTAAAGACTTTACAAGAATCTCAGCAGTTCCCATATTTGTTGCCATTGGAATTTTATACACATCTGAAAGTCTCTGAAGCTCATTTACGTCTGGTTCATGTGGTTTGGCGGTTAATGGATCACGGAAAAATATTATCATATCTATTTCATTCCTACCTACTAATGCACCAATTTCCTGAAAGCCTCCTAATGGACCAGACTGAAAGCATTTTACATTTAATTTAGTTTTTTCTTTAATTTGCTGACCAGTTGTTCTTGTAGAAAATAAGCTGTGGCCTTCTAAAAATTGTTTATATGCATAGGTAAAATTCGCCATTTCTCTTTTTTTACTATCATGCGCAATCATAGCTATATTCACTATAATTCCTCCCAACATTTTATATGAATTTCTCATATAAAATGACTTCTATTAACCTTCAATTTTATTTATTTCTGGAAAACTATTAATACCTTAAGCTACTCAAACAAGATTGCTTCTCCAATTTCCGATGATTTTCTAACGGCTTCCATCAATGATAATACCCGTCTTACCTCAGGGATTTTTATTAATACCTCCGCTCTTCCATTAATAACATCATCAATATTTTTATAGAAATCTGTCCAATCAGAATGAATTACTGGAAGTGGCTCTGTCACAATACCCCCTGGAGGAACCGGTGCGAATTGTCTAGTCGGTCCTGCTTCCGTTTCAGTTATCTGCGGCGGAAGTTTTTCCAGCATTTTTCCGGTTCTGTAAATATCCCCGTCACAAGCGAAGGTTTTGACAATCATTGTTCCTTTATCAGCACCTACTAGCCATCGTGGTTGATAGTCTAAAATATAAGTTGATAATTCAATATGTGCGGTGATACCATTATCCATTTTCATCATTATTTTGAAGTAATCATCTACTTCTTCATGCAATACATTTTTAACATCAGCATAAATTGATTTAACTTTTGCATTTGGCATTATAAATAGAATCTGGTCAATTAAGTGTACACCCCAATCATAAATCATTCCGCCTCCAAATTTTTTATAAATATGCCATTCATGCATATAGCCATTTCCTGAATGCAATTTGGATTCAATTGTAAAGATGTTACCAAGCATACCTTCTTCATATGCTTTCTTCACTGTCAACATATCTCTATCCCATCTTCTATTTTGATGACAAGTAAAAAATACTCCTGCTTCCTTACAAGCATTATCCATTTCATTTAACTCTTCAACATTTAATGCAGCTGGTTTTTCCGTAATCACATGTTTACCTGCTTTTGCTGATAATAGGCACATTTCTTTATGTAAGTGATTCGGTATTGTTAAGATAACCGTATTAATTTCTGGGTCTGCCAATAATTCCTCAGCTGTCTTATAAAGTTTATAGCCCATTTCTATTGCTTCCATTTGTTTCTTTTCCTCAATGTCACAAACAGCCACAATCTCAACTCCTGCTCTTGGAGCATTTTGCGCATGCCATTTACCCATCCCGCCAAAACCAATTACACCCAATTTAACTTTCATCATTATTTCACTCCTTTTAAAACATTTTTTACATAAAAGAACTATTTACTTTTTCCTTGTCTTTGGTGAATTTTGCTTTTTCTTTATAAGAAATTATTTTCAATTCAAAACAATCGTTTTATCGAAAAATACTGGTTCTTGAATATCAGCTGCTCGGTAAAAATGATCAATGATATCCATTAAATACACTCCATGTTCAGCAGGAGCTAGTAAATTTCCATTGTTTAAAATAGCATTTGTGAAATGTTCAAACTCACTTAATAATTTAATATTGTCATTTAAAACTGGGATAACATCTATACAAGTATCCAGTAACTCGGATTGAATTTTGAGCTTTCCGTTCACAATACTTGCACCACCTTTCGTCCCTAAAACCTCAACGAAAGTACGTTCTTCTTCGATATTCGAAGCCCAACTAAATTCAAAATGGATTGTAGAACCATTTTCAAGACCAAGGAAACCAGTTGCACTATCCTCCACATTGAAAATACCATTTGGATCGCCTGCATAACCATTACGATTTCTCGCAGTTGTATGAGTGAAATTCTGATATGTTGCACCTGTTATATACTTTGGTTCAGGCAAACCCAGGAGATAAAGGGCTAAATCAAGATAATGGGCACCAAGGTCAATTAATACGCCACCGCCAGCAATCGATTTGTTTGTAAACCAAGTACCTCTTCCAGGAATTCCACTGCGTCTAACCCATCCAGTATTGATTTTGTAAATATGACCAAAGTATCCAGTATCCATTAATTTTTTTAAATATATAGCTGCATTAGTGAATCGATTGTTCAATCCGATCATCACCAATTTACCTGATGTATTTTTGGCATCGACGATTCTTTGCGCTTCTAAAGCATTAATAGCAAGTGGTTTTTCACAATGGACATTTACTCCATGCTGCAGTGCATAAATCGTGATATCAGCATGAAGTGAATTTGGTGTCGTAACACTAACAATATCTAGGTTCTCTTCCTTAATCATATCTTGATAGTTCTTGTATACTTTACTAATAGCAAATCTTTCTGCTACTTTCTCAGCATGTTCCATGTTAATATCACTAATAGCAACAAGCTCCACATTACTTAACATCGCGTAATTAGTAAGATGCTTTTTCACCGCGTTATTTCCTACACCTATTAATCCGTATCTTAGTTTTCTATCCATTCTAGTCTCACCTCTTAATCTTTAAACAAAATCTTTTTCATATACTTGATCGTGTACAAAGTACCTTTAAATGCATCTTCTCCAGTATAAAAAGACGAGTGCGGTTCAATACTAAGTCCACCAGTATATCCCTTAACTCGAAGTAAAGAGATAAAAGATTTCCAGTCTGTTTGATCTAGTCCAGCAGGTGGATCATCTACTCTTATTCCATTCACCATTAAAGAGCCTTTTAAGTGGACGTGTTCAAATCTATGTCCCCAGTCAAGTGTTTCTTTTAAGTAATCTCCACCATCATAGTAACTATGTGAAGGATCATATTTAATTCCTAGATCTGCTAAATTACCATGAATCATTTCCCATGCTTTGGGATTATTCACGAAATTTACTTTTCGGCAATTTACAGAAGAAATTTTCACCCCTTTAAGCTTTGCATACTCTATAAGACGGGAATAAAACTCAATAGCAGCACTGCAATTTTCAAAGTATGATAACTCTTCTACATAATTACAACCGGCTACAAAATTCTTACAGCCTGATTCACTGGCAACATCTATTAGTCTGAAACATCTCTCTAATTCCGCTTGGATTACTTTTCCTGATTGATTAATACGAAGTGATTTCCATCTACCGATAGAACCTATATCCATTTGGTAATCCTTAATCCATCTCAATAAGTACTTTTTATTTTCATAGAATTCTTCTACATTGTCTCCTTCGTTTACACACAATTCTATAAATTCTAATCCCAGATTTTTCGCTTCTTGAAAACTCTTTTCAATTGGTTTTCCAATAATCCCAAGTTTCATGTAAACTCCTCTTTCCTTGAAATACATACATTTTTCTAATAACAATTTATAATTTTATTTTAGATTTATTTCATGGAACTTTCTTTCATCTTCTTAACTTAGTAAATTTGTTTTTTATTCAAAATAATCAAGAATAAACAAAAAAAAAAATAAGAGGTTAAAAATTAACATATAATTTTTAACCTCTTATTATAAAAAGTCTTACAATATAATTACAATTTTCTTCCCTAAGACTACAAATCTTGTTTTAAAAAGCATAATTGCCACTACACCTTTCCATTATTTATTATCAGTCTCGAGGTTGGTCCTTTGCCACCTTATTAAAAGTATATTTACTTACACTAAAGAAATAGATAACAAACATCAGAACTACTAACAGTGTAAGTACCAGATGTATATCACGATAGATAGCTGCCTTATTTTCTAACTTAAAAATGTTAAAGCTTAGAGTACTAGTACCCATAGTAATAGACGCTCCCATTAAAGTTGTTGCTATTGAACTTGCGATAAAGTTTGTCAGCATAAACAAGCCCATACCTACTCCAATTTCCGCTTTTTCTAATACTTGTGAGATCATGTTTGCAAGTGACATTTGGAAATATGACTGTGCAATATATCCAAACATGAGAATGACAATAAGGAAGTAGAATGTTTTTCCAGCAATCCAAGACAGATTAATAAAACAGATAAAGTAGGAGGTTAATGCTACATATCCTAAAAAGGCAGGTCCCTTTCTGTCGGCAAGCACTCCGCCTCTTTTAGATAGCAGTGCTGTTAATGCGGCCCCAGGAAACATGATAAGACCACTATTAAATGCATTAATATGATAAACATCTGTGAGAAAAAGTGGAGTTAAGTATGGTAAGGAAAAACCAATACCAGAACTCATTGCAAATAAGACAAGGATTAAAGTGTATCTTTTATTTTTAAATAATTCTGCTCTTATAAAGGGTTCCTGCGCTGTCCTAATCCTCCATATTAAGAAACATACTAATAGGATAGCAATCAAGAAGTAATAGATATGGTTTGTTGAAATACCTAATAAAAAAGAGGTAATTGTTAACCCGAGAAGTAGAGCACCTAACCAATCAAGTTTAACATCACTTCCTTCCTGATTATCAAGAGAACTTCTAAAAAAAGGGATAAAAACGATTGGTATAATACATAAAGCAAACAGATAGTGCCAATGAATAGCTGTAGTGAAAATGCCTGAGATAATCGGGCCTATGGCTACGCCAAATGATAATCCAGCAGATGTCATACCTAACGCTCTACCACGTTTTTCTGGTGAGAAATAGCGAGCTGGTATAATCATTGCTGATGCCGGAAATACAGATGCACCCATTGCTTGCATAATCCTAGAAATAATAATTAAGGAATAGAGATTCGAGAAAAAGCCTACTAAAGAACCTATCGAAAAAAGTAATATTCCTACTGTTATTAAGTTTTTCAACTTGTATTTATCAGCTAGTTTTCCGTAAGAAACGGATCCAAGGGCATAAATAATCATATAACTTGTTACTATCCAGCTTGATTGAGAGGAAGTTAGGAAAAGCTCCTTTGATATTGTTGGCAATGCAATATTAAACATAGTTGCACTCATCGATGAAAATACGAGCGAACAAGCTAAGACAATGAGCAATTTCTTTTTTGCTTCTTCTGATATTAAATGATAGGTTTCCATTATGCACTCCTACTATTCACTTCCTATTGTTTTTCTGCCATAGGAATAGGAAAGAAAAACAACAGAATATGTTTAATAATTAATTATCTATTCACAGGATTAAATTTTCTTGCTATATCATTATTTGATGACATTGCAAAGATTGGGTAATCGTGTAAACGCATTTCCTCTTCATATTGAGAGATAGCTTTTTTCCAGTTTTTATTGTTTTTTTTCTATTTCTATTATCTGCTCTGCGAGTATGCTAGCGTCTCTTAAAGCTAAGTTACAACCTGCCCCAAAGCTTGGAGGCATGGCGTGAATCGCATCCCCAATTAAGGTAACGCGGCTTGTCGGCCAAGGTTCAATCGGATTAACAGATCTAACAGGTAAGAGTGAAACAGTCTCTGATTCTATTCGTTCAACTAATCCTTTTAAGATTGGATGCCAATCTTTCGTTAAGTTCAGCATAATCTTATGATATACAGCAGAATCAGAATGACGAAGCTCCTCGTCAGTAAAGCTTAGTTGGGTTGCTGAAACATTTAAAGTTATCATGATATAATCAGCTACTGGTTCAAAGATAGAAAAAGGTGCTAGTTCTTTTGCAGCTTCTATAACTGGTCGTCTTGCTTCATAAGGACCTATCGCCATATAGGAACCCTTATCATCAATTACACTTGTAAAACCATCAAACAAAATATCTGGTAGACTTTTTCTTATATTGTTTGTTAAGGGAGACTTTGAGTAAAATGCTCTTGCACCTGTATCCTTCGGTGTAACCCCAGGAAGCAATTGAGACCGTACGATTGAATTTATGCCATCAGCAGCAACAAGTATATCCCCTCTTACTACTGTTCCATCTTCTAAATAAGCACGTACTCCCTCTTCATCTTGATCAAATCCTACTATGCTCCTGTTAAAATAAACATCTTCTTCCATACCACTAAGCAATATCTGACAAAGAGTTCTTCTATTTACAGCAGTATGCGGTAAATCTTTATCATTTGGAGCGCCAATATGTGGACGTACTCCTACTTCATTTAGCTGCTCATCAATTAGGACAGCCATTTCACGACGTGGTTTTTTTCTAGAAGTTTGTATATATAGTTGGTAAAGATTCTCTGGCAAACATTTTTTTAATGCTTCCCCACCATCCATGTTCATATGTAATCGATAACCAGATTTTGCGACATCATCTTCCCGTTCAAATACTGAAAAATCAATTCCAGCCTTCTTTAAGGCTTGGGCTAAACATAGTCCACCAATACCCCCGCCAGCAATTAAGACATGTAATTTACTCATCCTATCTCCTCCTTTTATTGAAAACTTATACAACACATTGTATGGTATAATGCAATGTGTATAATAATTTTACGAATTACTCCATCCAAATAAAACCATTAAAATGGTTAAAAATGTATTTTAAACAACATTTTCTATCATAACGTTATATATGTAGGAAAAATAATTCGAAAGTAGGAAGTATCAATGGAAAAGGTTGATAGAAGAATTACAAAAACCAAAAAAGCTATTCTTTGCGCGTATCTTTCCCTTTTACAATCAAAAGGAGCTGACTCCATTTCTGTGAGTGATATCACAAAAAAGGCAGATATTAATCGCGCCACATTTTACGCTCATTATAAAGATAAATTTGACCTACTAGAAAAGAGCATGAAAGATGTACTGGATGATTTAGAAAAGGCCATTGAATTACAACACAAAGACGATGAAACGTTTAATTTAAAAACATTAGAAGAAATATTTAAAGCAATATTAACAAATATTTATAAACATAAAGAGTTTTATACTGTTATGCTTGGAAAACATGGTCCTTCTATTTTTTCTGAAAAACTTCAAGAAATATTTTATGAAAAAACGGTAAAAGGTTTGATGACTGTACATCGAGAAGGAGAAGTTGATTTATTAGTACCTACGCCAATCTACCTTAGCTATGTTACTTCTGCACAATTTGGCGTAACTAAATATTGGATAAAAAATAATTATTTAGAGTCTCCTGTTTTTATGGCCAAGCAACTTCTTATGTTATACAAGCTTGGTGGAGCTACGGTAGCGGATTATAAAGAGTAATGGAATAATAACAATAGATATCATATGAATCTCAGTCCCTCACTCTACATTAATATTAATAAATAATGGAATTGTTACTACTATAATAAAAGGAGCTGCCGCACCAGCTCCTTTTAAACATCACCAATATTTCATTTTTTCACAGGTCTTAAATGAGACTAAATTTATCTACTAGATAAAACTGCTGAAGATATTAACTCCAAGATCATATATATCTAGATTTTTTCGCTTGCTTGAGTTATCGTTTTTTTCATTTACTACTCCTGCATTTATCACCTAATTCTTCCACTTCTTTTTATTTCCTAGCTTAAGAATATTAGAATTATTAGGAGCTACTACTAATACCCCTATCCCCTTTACTTCCCTAATACAACAAGAACGCTATATATTTTTTCAAAATATAGAAAAAATACAAATTTATGTCTGTTTTTTCACTTGTTTCAAGTAATGTGCTTATTTAAAATATAAGTTAGATACAGTCCGAGATTAATGGTTATTAGTATATAAGAAATAAAACTAAGATTTAGGGAGGTATGTAGCATGTTACATTTCAATTGGATTAATGAAAGTGTTATTTCTGAAGAGGATGGAAGAATAGAATTATATGCGCCTAAAGAAACTGATTTTTTCTGCAACAATGGTGCAATCGGAGAAGAAGGAATTACTCCAGAATCATTATGTAATGCACCCTTTTATTATACAGAGGTGGCAGGAGATTTTGTTATGAGAGTAAAAGTTTCTCATGATTTCAAGGATACTTACGATTCTGCCTCGATAATGGTAATGAAGGATATGACAAATTGGGCAAAGGCGTGTTTTGAATTAACCGATTTTAATACACATGCAGTAGTAAGTGTTGTAACGAAGGAAGAATCTGATGATGCGAATGGACCCAATATTGATAATAATACTGTCTGGCTTCAAATTTGCAGAAGTGGAAGATCTTTTGCATTCCATTATTCTACAGATGGTGAAAATTATTTTATGATGAGATTTTTCAATTTGCCAGTTGACGAAATTGTTAAAGTAGGTTTACTTGCACAAGCACCATTGGGAAGTGGTGGAAAGAGGATTTATGAAAACTTAAGCATTGAAAGAAAAACAGTTAAAAATATTCGTATGGGAAAATAATAGAAATATACATGGCACTGACTGGATAATTTCACATACCTTTTTACTTAGTCGATTGATGTCAAAGTCAATCGGCGTTTTTATGTTGTAAGGGTATATCTTTATAGGTTTTAAAGATACTATTATAACTCTGTGAATTCATTTGTTTCAAGACTCGATGATTCTCTACGCTTTACATATAACCCATTTAGAACGGTGTTTATAAATTCGGGTAAATCAGTGGACCAAGGGAAGGTACACCTTAAAAAGGGTCCCTTGTCCATTTCGGTTACGGCAGTAGTGCAAATAAATAGACTTAAACTAAACTGCTACGCTTCTTCCAAAAGCTTATTTTCATTCATTACAGGGATGCTGCCATAACCGTACCAGAAAAAAACGAAAATCAAAAAGAGCCTAATCCTTCTTAGATTAAGCCCACGTTCTTATTAGATTACCCTACCAAATCAAAAGACATACTAACCTATGAAATGGTTGGAAGATGCTTATTTGTCTAAACATTAGAATAACGTTCTGATAGTTTCTTTTTATGTGACTGAAACACTTCTTCTAGTGGAATATTGCACTTGTTAGCAATTACTATGAATGATTCTGATCCAGCATCTTTAATAGAACAATTTCAAACGTACAATCCACCTTCAGTTAAAACCTATATTAAAGCCGATCAAACTTAATCATTAAAGACAGAAACCATCAAATATTAGATGGTTTCTTGTTCAATAAACCTCCCTCAATAAACAAATACTTATCTCTTTAATCCGCAGTTTTCACGCAGTAAATGACTATTAATGCTTTATATATCTTTTAGAAAAACCGTTTAAACTAGAGCTTAGAGTCAGGAGAATTTTTTTCCCCTCACAACCGGATGTCATGAACACCCAACCCCTAGCTTCTACATATTATACTTTCGAATCAAATAAGTTGGTGTGCAGCTCCATGCATGGCAATAGCTGTTGATTAAATGGTGACCATAAGGAGAGAAGGCTTTATTCTTTGGATTATAAAGCTCCCAAAACGTATCTGCTCCATCCTCTAGCATACCACCCCAGTATGTTTTCATCCTATCCAATGCAGATTCCCTATCACCTGCAACCAAATAGGCTTCAACTAGATGATGATACATATATGGTGTGGCAGGCTCAATAGCATCTGTAGAAGGTAGTTTTTCTAAGGTTTCTTTTGCCTTTTGTGCGGAAAAAACACCTGCCAAAACCATCCATACCTGGCTTGCATAGGAGATTTGCTTAGTTGGACCACTTACAAATAGTTGTTTTTCTGAATCCCACAAATACTTTTTACTTGCTTCTACTAAAAGAGGAATTGTCTCTTCTAGAAGCAATTTATGACTATTATTCACCAAATGAGCAACAGAAAGGGCCTTTTTCATGACATAAATGAGAATCCCTTGAGTGGCTGTTTCTTTGTGCAATCCTTCTGCCCAATCAATAAAAGCAAAGAAGCCTTCTCCTTTAAAAAGATAGTTGGAATCTAAAAATTGGAGAGAATTCTCTATTTGCTTAAAGGCAATAGACCATAGATCTGTCAGTGTAACTAAGTCATTGGTTTCATGAAAATAGTCTACAAGTGTATCCATAAAAAATAGGGAGTAATCAATAAAATACGTATCATCTGCAATTACGGAAGGCTGGATAAATAGATTTGCTGCAAGTCTGCCCTGGTCATCTGGAGTCCCTGCAAAGAGATATAAACATCTTTTTACTAAATCATTATTTTTTACGGTTGCATAATTAGCCAATGCCTGCAGCCTTAGGTCTCCAAGCCACAGACGTCTATCACGTTTTGGACCATCTTCGAATACTTCTTGCATACAATCTACAAGAGTTTTAATACTAACCTGATCCATTCGTTGCAACATCTTATCAGAATGCTCAAGTTTACTTACTGCAGTTAAATCTGCTGAACTTACATTCTTGCATACTACTTTTTGAAATTGAACTTTATACTTTGGAGAAGTGGCTAACACTTCGACTTTCATATAACGGAAGCTATAGCGTCTTTCCAGCTTAAGGATTCCAGGTAATATATCCATATGAACTACTTCTTCCTGGAGCCAACCACTACTAATTACCCCATTGTAGGTAGAAAAATCCTCTGCAACTTCTATAGGCATCTCACCAAATGTTAGCTTTAGATGGAGTGGAGCATCTGGTGGACTCCCCACTGGGGTAATGTTGATTGTTACGTATCCAACTAGGTGTTCGCCGAAGTCAAGAATGACTTGGTCCCCTTTACCAAAATCCATTTTAGATAACTGTTCTACAGAGTCTATACTTCGTACCTCCCATCCATGAATTTTCTTCTTATTTGGTAAGACTTCGACAAGTTGAATAGGAGTAATATAACTTTCATTTAACACCGGGAGTAGACTTTCTGCTTTATTTAGAAACTCTTCATTTTCTATAATCTTTCTCTCAAGATTTGTTTGAAAAACCATTTCACTCATATCTATATACCTCCATTTTTTTCATGCAAGATGATACTCTACTTTCTACCGGGCACATACAATCACTTTTATAGTGTCTCCTTCTTGATGGAACTTCGAAAGATAAAAAAGGAAAGATAGAGTGCCCCACTAAAAATGAACAAAATGAGCATAAAAGAAATTTTCTGTACAGCTATAATCAGTGCAGCAATTAACACAGCGACCAGTATACCTAATGGGATTTGTTTAAAGAATCTCAAACAAGAAAATAGTATTAGATTTTTCCCTTCATACTTTTGCGAGTTTCCTATTATCAGGATAAACAGTAATAATTCCAAACAAAAGATAATAAGATTCATCACCATCAGGATATTAGTAACATAGGTTGAACCTAATGGAACATATAATGCTGACATCGTTAAATAGAAACATAGTGTACAGCTTAGCCAAATTTTCCACTCATACTTACATGTGTATAGAAGTTCCTTTATGTAAGTAGCAAATAATTGGAGAGATTCATTTTCCCTCAACCTTTTTATGCATCTAATTGTAGCAACACAAGAAGGAATAAGGGTTTGACTAGCTAAAAAAAACAAAGGAAAGAAAATAGGCTTAAAATCAATAAAAAAAAGGATTTGAAAGAAAAACACATTTATTATTAGAAATAAACTATTAAAAACAAAGAATTGGTAAAAATATTGACAAAAACCTATTCCTTTCTCGATTATATTATTCATGTCATCTCTATCCTTTCACTGCCCCAGAGGAGATACCGCTCACAAAGTGTTTTTGTAATAAAGCAAATGCAATAATAAGCGGTATTGCACAAAGTATACACGCTGCAAATAGAACACTCCATTGTGCAGGGTTTTCTTTATCTCCTAAGAAATTAAGCATAGTAACAGGTAAGCTCATTTCTGCCTGTTTACTAACAAAGATCAATGGATAAAAATAATCATTCCATATCCAAATTCCTTGTGTGATTACTACCGAAACAGTTGCTGGTGATAATAATGGAAAGACTATTTTGAAGAAACGTGTAAATAAGTTTGCTCCATCTAAATACGCAGATTCTTCTATTTCAACCGGAACTGTTTTCATGAATCCTGTGTATAAGAATACCGAGAACGGAATACTACAAGTAATAAACATTATCATTGGGGTAAAACGATTGCTCGGAATATTTAAAATGTCAAAAACTTGTGCAATTGGTATTACTACCATCTGTCCAGGAATTACTAAACCCGCGATAAACAGAATATATAAGAATTTGCTTAATGTTCCTCTCATTCGAGCAAGTGGATATGCTGCCATAGACGCTAGTAATACAATAATAAATACACTTCCAAAAGTGGTGATAAGACTATTCAAAAAAGACGTGCCAAAATTCATTGTGAAAAAAGCCGTCTTATAACTCTCAAAAGAAAATTCCGTAAACATTTTTAATGGAGAGGAAGTATCTCCAGGTGGTTTAAACGATGTTGATAAGGCGATTGCTAGAGGAGCCAATGTTACTAAGAGAAACACAATGATTCCTGAATGTATCGCAACCTTCTCGTATTTTCCCTTCATTCCATTTCACTCTCCTTCTTGTTCATCACGACCAATAACAGCGCTGTGATGATAATAATGACAATAAACGAGACGACTGAAAAAGCGGCTGCTTTTCCAAATTGTTGTTCTGTAAAAGCCATTTTATATATGGAAAACATAAGTGTATTAGTAGAATCTCCAGGGCCTCCATTAGTCATAATAAATGGATAGTCAAAAGCTTTTAATCCATTAATGACAGATAAAATTATGTTAATCGTAATCGATGGAGCTAATAAAGGAAGCTTAATATAACGGATAAGCTGGAAACCATTGCAGCCGTCCATACTTGCAGATTCTAACAATGAATCATCAATCATTTGCAATCCTGCTAGATAGATAATCATTGTTTGCCCGATATTTTTCCATATATCTACCACTGTAATCCCATATAATGCATTTTTATAATCACCTAGAATGTTAAAGTTACTTCCATCTAATCCAAGCATATTCATAATAGAAGGAATCATCCCAGATTGAGGCATATATACATAGCTCCAAATAAATCCAATAACAATCGCGCTAAATAGGGCTGGTATATAGGCTGCTGATCGATAAAAGCCCATGCCTTTGATTTTACTATTTAAAGCCATGGCTAATATTAATGCTAGAATATTTCCTAATACAACTAATAAAACAGTATAAATCAATGTATTTTTAATAGAAGTTGTTAGTATTCCTGATTCAAAGATAGATTGGTAATTAGACAATCCTACATGCTTATAATTCTGATTAAATCCATTGAAGTCTGTCACACTGAATGTGAATAGTTTTAAAAAGGGCCATATCCAAAAAGCTGAAAATATCAATAAAGCTGGTATGACAAAAAGAAACAACCGATTATTCATCACAAGAGACTTTTCTTTTTTAGACCTTAGTGGTTTCTTTAGCATGGATTGTTTCTCGAATCCCAACTTTATTTCTTTATTACTTTCCATAGAAAATACCTCCAACAATTAATACAAACAGGGAGCGAAAAACTATATCCCTGTTTGTCTTTTTAAGATTGTTGCTGTTAGCCTTACCGTTAAGGGCTTATTCCCCTTTTAATTCTTCAAATTTATCTTGCATTGCTTTAGCAACATCCTTTGGACTTGCTTTACCAGTTCCAATCATTTCACTAAATTTTGCTTGCATTTGTGCTTCTGTTCCTGCTGGCCATGCCTGATTGCTCCAGTAGAAAGAGCGACCTGATTCAAAGGCAGGAACAACATCATTAAATACAGGATTACTTAGCTCAACTCCTTTATATGTAGTGAAAGAAGTAGCTGTTTTAATCCAAATATTGTATAAATCAGATTCACCATCTGTCATTTTATTAAAGATTTCGTTTAGTATATCTTTATTTTCACTTTTGGAACTGATAGCAAATCCTGCACCTGTAGCAGCAGAAATATAGGCTTCTCCACTCTCGTTAGCAGGTAGACCCATAAATCCAACTTCAAAATTATCATTATTTAATGCTGGAAAACTGAAGTCACCGTCAAAAATCATAGCTGCCTGTTGATCCTTGAATATTTGCTGTGCTTGTGGCTGTCCTAATCCGAGTGAATTACTTGTGACATATCCCTTATCGTAAAGCTCTTTATACATCGTAATGGTTTTTACCCATTCGTCGTCTGTAAACTTCGTTTCCCCTGTATATAATTGATTATCAAATGTTGGATTATTAGGATACACTTGGTTTGCTGCAACTTGATACATCCCAAATTGAATCATAAAAGAATCCTTATCTCCCATAACAATTGGAGTAATGCCAGCTTTTTTTAATGTTTCACATGCACTTAAGAATTCATCCCATGTTTTAGGAATTTCAATATTGTTTTCTGTAAAGATATCTTTGTTATACCATGTTCCAAGCACACCAATGGAACTTGATAGCGCATATGGTTTCCCTTCGAAGGACATATCCTCTTTTCCTTGATCTATTATCTTATCCCAATTCTCTAAGCCAGATAAATCTTCAATATAACCTGCTTCAGCCATTTCTTCGACGGAATTAGCTCCAGCCTTCTTCGGCTGAACTAAGAATAAATCTGGTGACTGTCCTGTAGATAATTTACTCTTTAAAGCTGTATAATACTGATCGTCAGGAAGCAGTGTGTATTCTACAGTTGTATCGGGATATTCTTTTTCAACTAGCTTTTTAAAGTCCTCTAAGAAGATTCCTTGCGTTCCATTCTTTACACCAGATGCCATAACTGTAATCGTTTTTTCCTTATCTTCCCTTCCTGAACTACTATCACTTGCACAAGCTGATAAGAACAATAAGATAGAAAGCATTAAAGTAATTAATGTTATAAACCTTTTCATCATATATCCCCCATTTCTTTAACTTATAGGTTTATAATAATGTAGATGAAGTATATTTTTTTTCACTGTTATGGTATACTTTTTTTAGATTTTCCAAGGGTTGGTGGTAGCTGTGAAAATACAAAGAAAATTGGTGCTATACACTTTAGTTATTACAGGTTTGTCCTTAATATTTCTTGGGCTCTCATCATTCACCTATTATTACACTAATTCATCCAAAGAAATGAAAGCGAATACAAACATGGTGATGAATCAAGCAATGACTACTATCAATCATCAAATTGATGAATTAGACATACTCACGGAAAAGGCCCAATTTTACTCTAAAAGCTCTTACAACCTAATGAATGATTTACACAAATATAACTCAACTAATTATTCCAATGAAGATACTTATCATACAAACGAAGAAGTGCGAGGTATTTTTTCTACGCTACTTTATCGAACAGATTACATAAACTTCTTGGCTATTATCACACCTAATGGTCATATTTTTTCCTACTCCAATACACATAAAGATTTTTCCTATGGATTTAACCCACTTCATGAAAAATGGTATAAAGAAGCAGTGCAAGCAAAAGGAGATATTGTTCTTAACATACAACAAGAAAATGATAATATAGTGAATGGTAAAGGAGAACCTACACTTTTCTTTACAAGAGCTGTTTATGACTTTTATTCCAGGAAATTGCTAGGAGTCATGCTTGTTAATTGTGAAACCGATTATTTTGACTTTCTTTCTGAAGACTCATTGCGGAATATAAAGGGTTTTCAGTTAATAAAAGCTACTTCACAAGAAACACTCTATGAAAATATTAATGATTCACAGCAGACAAATTCCTATCTACATAAGGAAACTTTAACCTCAAAAAAATATCCTGTTAAGATTACAGCTTTTATTGATTATAGTAGCTATCATGAGCTTTTATCCAAAACACTCATAACCATCATTATTATCTTATTATCTGTACTGTTTGCTTCATTCATTCCATTATATTACTTCTCTAAAAGATTCACTTCGCCCATTATTCAACTATCAAGAGTAATGGGTGATAATTCGCGTAATAATGTATATACAATCGAGGAAACAAAGTATACTACGAGAAAAAATGAAATTGGAACACTATATAAGGAATATGAAAAAATGATAGTTACACTAAACCAGTATCTTATAGATAAGATTGCCTATGAGAAGACTCTGTTAAAAACAGAAATGGATGTTTACAAAAATCAGATTGATTCCCATTTTCTCTACAATACATTAGAATCTATCAATTCTTTGGCAGAACTTGAAAATATGGATGATATCTCCTCTATAACACTTGCCCTTTCTGATATGTTTCGATATGCATCAAATGGATTTGTTAATGAATCGCAGCTAAGCAATGAATTGAAACACGTGGAAGATTATCTTAAGATACAGGAAATACGATATCAAAAAAAATTGAATTACAAAGTATTTATGCACCCTGCCGAACTTTATTATTCAACAGTCCCTAAACTAATCCTTCAACCTTTGATTGAAAATGCAATTAACCATGGATTTAATAGAGGAAGAATGGACGGACAAATAAGCGTAAACGTGTCATGTAAAGAGAATGATCTTTTGATTCAAGTTTGTGATAATGGCAAAGGCATGTCTAAGGAACAATTAGACACTATTAGAAAGCAATTAAAGCAAGCCTCTATTAAAATTAAGCATACCGAATCGCATATTGGTTTAATTAATATACAAACAAGGCTGGTACTTACATTTGGAGAAAAGTATGGTTTATCAGTTGAAAGCCAAGAAATGAAAGGTACTACTGTAAGCGTTTTATTGCCAATATCCTTAGAGAGGACAGAAAACTATGTATAATTTTATCATCGTGGATGACGAGGACCTTATTCGCAAGGGTACACTTAAAAAAATAGACAAATTGAACTTACCTATTACCTGTGTTGGGGAAGCTACCAATGGATTTGAAGCAATGGAACTGCTACAGAAAAACACATCTCATTTTATTATTACAGATATGGATATGCCATTAATGGATGGAAGTCAATTACTAGACAATATTATAAGAAGTTACCCGAATATTAAGGTAATTATCATTAGTGGATTTGAAAATTTTTCATATGCCCAAAAAGCAATCCAAGCCAAAGCGGTTAGTTATATTTTAAAACCATTCAGTAAAGAAACACTTTGCTCTGCATTAGAACAAATTTTAGAAGCACTTCATCAGGAGGAAAAACAGCTTACTAATCCCATGGCAGAAACAGAACTAACATTATTAAGTCATTTTATCATTGGCAATATCACATTCTCTAAAATTCTGCCGCAAACAATCCTGAGCTTAACGGACAAAAAGTTAACTTTGGCTACTATTTATTTCAAGAAAACTATCAATTGGAATTCGGTAACTATTCCTTATACTATGTTACTGCATCCTCAAAATGATAAAATAGCTTTTTTACTTTTAGAGGAAGGTGTATCAGAATTAGCCTTACCTTTTCCCTCTAACTCTTACTTATGTGGTATAAGCAGGGAATTCAATCATCCTTCTCAGCTACATGAAGCTTATACACAAACGATTGCTGCACTTAATAAGAGGAGATTTCTAGATGAAATGCCTCTCTATTATTACCAAAAGGATACAAGCAGCCGTGAGATTATTTTTGATAATATAGATGAGATCCTATTCTTCATAGAATCTGGCAACAGTCAACAATTAAAAAATCAATTAACTACATTATTCCATGGGATGATAACATCCCATCATATGACTTTAAATGAATTAAAAAAATTTGGTCTCTATATTATCGAGCAAACAAAGGGTATGTTAAATAACCGTTTTAACTTTAGTACGAATTATACATTACCAATTATAGATAAGACAGTCCAGGAAACTATCTTTTCTTTTAATGAATTGATAGAATACTTCCTTGTTTTTCTTTCTAACATTGCGGAAAGCATGCGTAACGAGAAAATATATGCCTCACAGGATACAATTGAAAACGTAAAGAAATATATTCTTAAGAATTATGATAAGAATATTAAGTTAGATTTCTTATCTGATATCTTCTTTCTCAACAGCACTTATTTATCTACTTTATTTAAAGAAAGAACGGGTCAGAAATATATAGACTTCTTGAATTCTGTCCGCATTGAAAATGCAAAAGAATTATTAAAGAAATCAGAACGAAAAATCAGCCACATATCGAAAGCAGTCGGCTATGATAACCCCAAATACTTCTTTCGTGTTTTCAAAAAATATACTGGTTTATCACCGGAACAATATAAAAAGCAAGTACAGAGTAAGGTTAACCCCTTGTAAAGGTCATTTTATATATTGAGATAAGCAGTATTACGAAGGTGATTAATGGAACTTAAAAATGTACAAAAGTGATTGTTTAAGTATGTACAGCTTGTTCACTGAAGCTGCATTATATTATGCGTATTTTTATAAACGCAACTTGGAAATTATTTCTCATCAAATAACACTGCCGAGTTTCTATCATAAGCCAGTTTTTAATTTATTACAGGCATGCCGCCAAGATTGTTACATAAATATTTTTTCTTATCTAAAAAGCAATTGCAACCTACACACTTCTGCAGTATATAAAGAGAAACTGTTTTCTAACAACTTTTCGTATAAAAGAGATCAGAATTGTTCAGGCGACCAAATGATACCCTGATTCAACTCAACAAAGGCACCAATCTTTAGATTCAAAACTTATTCTTCCATTTCCTACGCAAAAAAGGAGTAGAAATCCTACTCCTTTTTTGCTTGATTTTTTGATAATTAATATTAAACGTTAAATAAACCACCATCAATAGTATAAGAGGATGAAGTAACATAAGAAGATTCATCAGATAGTAAAAAGGCAATAACATTTGCCACTTCTTCCGGTTCACCATATCGTTTCATAGGAACAGCATCATTATAAGCATGTTTTGCTGCTTCAGCATCTTCTGAAACATTTGCTTCAATATTACGCATCATTTGCGTATTAATGACACCTGGATTAACAGTATTCACACGTACATTATAAGCTGCTGCTTCTAAAGCTGCTACTTTATTAATACCCATTACAGCATGTTTGGATGAATTATATAAAACCATACTTGGTGCTCCAGTTAACCCAGCAACTGAGGATGTATTAACAATGGAGCCAGCATTCTGTTGTTTCATCACAGGCAATACATGTTTTAGACCAAATAATACGCCTTTTACATTAATGCCATAAACAAAATCAAATTCTTTTTCTGTGATTTCTTCGATTGGTTTTGCTGGTCCTTCAACTCCCGCATTATTAACAAAACCATCAATTCGACCAAATTTAGCTATTGTTTGTTCTACATAATTTTTAACATTCTCTTCATTCGATACGTCAGTTTGTACAACTAAACTATTATCTTGTGTTAATTGAAGCTCTGATTGTACAGATTCGATTGCTTCTTTGTTTAAATCAACTAGTACTACCTTTGCTCCACCACTAACTACTTTCTTCACTACTTCTTTCCCTATACCGCCTGCTGCTCCTGTAACTATAATAACTTTATCTTGAAAATTCATTTTCCATTCCCCTTTTATATATATTGAATTGCGATATCTCAAATTAATAATAACATAGGTTATTTTAAATAACCAACAATTGAACTCAATTAACTTAACCATTCTAAAATTCATATAATTAAATGTTTATCATTTGCACTTTTCTTTTCAAGTTAATGTGCTAAATCTACAAGTAGAAATAGCATATTATCGTAACCTTATTATATAAAACTGCCAGGTTTGTCCCATAAGAAAAGGACTTCCTGTTATAAAGGAAATCCCTCGATTGTTTAGCGTAATTGATCATCATATTGGCCTTTATCTTTACTGTCACATCAAAAAATCATTTTGCTTTCTGTCCTTTTCAGCATTAGATAAATCACTAATAGAGTCTATAATACATTTTTTATAGCTTTAAGAAGAATAGTTTTATATGCCTGCCATTTATATACCATATCCTAGCTTAAAGTAGGTAAGTAAAAAACATTGCTAATTTCAAGTTCTGCTTGAAAACCATCTTATTATCTGGATTTTCCCTCCTCTGCATACTTCAATTCATTTACCTCTAATACCTTCCAAACATTCCCATCAAACTCCAACTTTGTTACACTACCATTAGCAAACCCTTCTGCTGGTACTATACTAGCGTCAATTTGTGAAAGGATTGTTCCCATTGTTATTCCGTGGGAAACCACTAATACATCACCACCACCATTTTCATAGGCTTCATTTGCAATGGATTCAAACTCCGAGAACGATCTTTCTTTCAATTCTTCATAACTTTCTGCCTCTCCAGAAGAATCAATTTCCGCAACGGCATTCATAATTTTTTCAATAATATTGCCACCACTAGCTAAAAGCTCTTCTTGGTTATCGAAACCCAAGTGCTTAGCAGCATCTCCCCACATGACTTCATTTTTTTCTCCTTCATACGCACCAAAATAACCTTCACGAATACCTTGCTTTTGAACTAACTCTATGCTTTTTGCATCCGTTTTATTTTCTGCTAAAATCAAGTTAGCTGTTTGTATTGCTCTCCCACTGTCGCTTGAATAAGCAGCAATGAATGGAATTTCAGCCAATCCTTTTCCCACATTTTTAATTAATTCTTCCCCCTCAGGAATTAAGGGTCCGTCCGCCCAGCCTTGAGCGCGGTCTGTGTTATTTAAAATTGTTTTACCATGGCGCACAAGATAAATGGTTGCATTTCCTGGTTCCTTTTGCTCTTCTGCTGTTTGATTCTCCTCATTTGAGCTCTCGTTTACATTTTGATTTGAACTTGCACAAGCTGCTAAACTAAACATCATTACTAGCATTAAAATGACACACAAAAACTTCCTTTTCATCTTTATTCCTCCACTTCAATTATTTATTGATAAAGACTCTGGAAAAATTCACAAAGCCTCTCACAATCTCAATAAAAAAACCCGACCTAATAAGTAGACGCAATTACTTAGCGCCTCATATCAGTTCAGGTTATGCCCTATTAAGGTAACATTCCATTATGGATATTGATTATATTAAATTTTATTTAACTTCTCATTTCTTCTACTTGGCAGAAAAGAACTACGACTTATACTTCTCCATTTGTTTCAATTACTTTCTTATACCAATAATAGCTGTCTTTACGTATGCGTTGCTGGGTGCCCTCTCCGTAGTCGTCTTGATCTACAAATATAAAGCCATAGCGTTTTGACATTTCCGAGGAGGAGCAGCTGATAATATCAATAGGTCCCCATGCATAATAGCCACGCAGATCCACACCATCTTTGATGGCTTCTTTCATTTGTTCGATATGGGAACGAAGATAGTCAATTCGGTAAGTATCATGAATTTTACCATCTTCTAATTTGTCATAGTACCCAACACCATTTTCTGTAATATAAATTGGACATTGATAACGGTCATAGAAAAGGTTTAAATAGGTTCGTAGTCCAACAGGATCAATGGACCAACCCCATGGATTTGCATCCAATTGAGGATTACGATGGTCTTCATTACCATTGGCAAAACTATCGGCATCACAAATACGAGTATAATAGTAGGAGAAAGACATAAAGTCGGCTGTATTCTTCAGTGCCGCTTCATCGCCTTCACCGAATTTGATATTTATTCCACTATCATCAAAATATCGAAAAGCATAACCAGGATAGTACCCGCGAAGCAATACGTCTGCAAAGAAGTATTCCATTTGATTATGGCGAACAGTTGCGAAAACGTCTTCTGGTTTAGCTGTAGCTGAATATGCCGGACCCCCGCATAACATCATCCCGATTTGTAAATTCGGATAATTTTCGTGAGCGTATTTTGTCGCATGACCACACGCAACCATCTCATTGTGAACACCTTGATATTTTGCTTCCATCAGGTTTTCAACTTTATCTTCGGCAATTCCTAAATGGTTAAATGATTCGTGACCGATTAAATTAATTTGGTTTATGATAATCCAATATTTCACTTTAGTATGATATCGATCAAATAATACATTACAGAAGCGAGTAAAGAATTCAATCAATTCACGAGAATACCAGCCATTATAAGCCGTTGTTAAGTGTAATGGCATTTCATAGTGAGAAACAGTAATCATTGGGATCATCCCATTTTTAATGATTTCATCAATTAGATCATCATAGAATTTTAAACCTGCTTCATTCGGCTCCAATTCGTCCCCATTTGGAAAAATACGAGTCCAAGCAATAGATGTCCTGAATGTTTTAAGGCCCATTCCTGCCAATAGTTTCAAATCTTCTTTGTACGTGTGATAGAAATTTATTCCCCAACGTTTAGGAAAAATATGATTCGTGCTTTTTATAGAATTCTCAATGTATTTTGTATCAAGCTCCCTGTTTGATTTTTGGTCAATAGGAATATCTGCGCGAAATTCGTTAATATCTGCAACACTTAGTCCCTTTCCGTCTACATCATACGCACCCTCGGCCTGGTTGGCCGCAATGGCTCCACCCCATAAAAAATCTTTTGGAAATCCAGTCGGTACTCTACTCATGTTCATTCACCCTTTTTAACCTTTCTAATATAGTTAAACGAGCATCATATGCTTCAAATATTTTAATCATACGTTTAGCAATATTAATCTCACTATAAATTGTCATTAAAGTATCCTGAGCATGGGCAAAAAGCACAGAATATTCCCCAGCCTCCCCTTGCGTTTCGTTTGTAATGCAATTCGTTTGAATCCTATGTGCTTTAACAATTTCATCATTAGCGCGTTTTATTTCGTCTTTTGCTTTATCAAAATCACTGTTTTCAATCGCTTTTAAACCGTTCATACAATGTAGTCGTGCATCTCCTGCATGGAGAATGATTTGCATCGCATCCTGAACCTTTTTTTCTTCAAGCATGTTCAAATCTCCTCGAAATATTATTTTGCTGGGCGTAGTGAAGCTTTTTCTTCTTTTGTTTCATTTTGCATTTCCTGTTGTTCATATACTTTAAAAAATGGATACCAAATGAACGTAGCTGCAACTAAGCAAATTAGCATTAATAGTATTCCTGTAATCGTTCCAGTTGTAACCCATGTAGAAATAGGGAAGGGAACATACCATAAGTCAAATACAATTCTAGGAATTGGCGCAAAGTTGATCACTTTTGTTCCAATCCAAATGATTGTTGGCAATACGATGGAGATAATCCACATTGGAAGCATCATAATCGGATTCCAAGCAATCGCTCCAAAGACTATCGGTTCATTAATATTAAAGATACCAGGAGTGATACTTGCTCTTCCAAATGCTTTCAGTTTTGCATTTTTTGAGAAGGCCATCATGATAACCAAAGGTAATGTTGCACCGATACCACCTATCCATAGATAAGCAGAAAAGATCGTTTCAGAAGTAACAAGGTAGCTAGCGCCAGCTGTTGCATTTGCGGTAATTGCTGCTAAAAAAACGGGCTTTGTTACTGGTGTAAGCACCCACGATGAAATACCCATTGTATATAAGAAACAGGTAATAAAACTAACAAGTATGAATCCCCAAGGTGTTTCAATAATGTTTGCCAATGGCATAAAGAAGCCTAAAATCGAGTTGTATAAATCAAAACCTGCTATATCAACTACTAACCAAGCAGCGACGATTACAACGCCAATTGGAAGCATCGCATCAAACCAGGCTCTTACAAAATCAGGGATAATAGATTCCTCTTTAAAGAATGAAAAACTCCCAAAAATCCCCATTACCCAACCAGTAAAAACACCTGCTACTATCGCGACGAACATACCACCAGCACCTAAGGATGCATGGCCAAAGCCAACTGTTTTATCCGCAACTATTTGAGGAGTTACAGTGATTAGAAATGTAATAAGGCCTGAACAACCAGCAATAAAACGTTGTTTACGCAATCGTTTCTTTTCCATTAGGTTAAAAGGTATTAAGAATGAGATTAATAAGGATAGTACTCCCATTGTCCAGCCGAATAATGTCCAAAAATTCGGGTAATTATTTATCTTGAATACATCACCAGGGATGGTAAGTAAACAAAATACAGATCCTAATAGGATAAACGGAAGTAATTGCATTATCGAATCTTTTAGGGTTACGACCCACACATTATGATTAACTTTGCTCATTTTTGGGGAAAAATCATTTTCAAGCCATTTAATCATTTTATCCATTCTCTAACCCCCGCCCTTATTAGTTTAGAATTCCTTTAAAAGATCTTCTAACGCCGCATCTCCATCAAGAGTGGAATAATAGGTAGGTTTCATCAACAAAACCTTCACATTCGTTTCACCAATATAGTCTTCGATTTCATCCAATATATAGGCCAAGTGAGGGCCTACCATTAAGGCATCAATCTCATCAATGTAGTTTTCAATTTCTGCTTCACCACGGGCCTTAATGTTAATGTCAAGATTCCGCTTCGCGGCTGCTTTACGAATGTTTGCCGCCATAAAACCTGAACTAGCTCCAGACCCACACACCAGTAATACGTTTAATTTCACCATGTTTACTCCCTCCATCTTCTATAATTGTAAGCGTTTTATCCCTTGCTATTACTATAAATTGTTTCTCGACAACTCTCAAATATCGATTTACACTATAATGGTGCAAACAGTTGTATGGTCTCGTTTGGTGAATAAATATTACGATGCAAAAATATTAAAACCTTTATAAGGAGGTTAACGTGTTGAATGTTAAATATAGAAATATTCTTCGACAATTAAGTATGCAATCTGACTGGACTCCTTCCACCCAGCTTGCCAAAACAAATGGCATCTCTAAACGAAGTGTGAAAACCTATATTGCCGATATTAATTCCATGGCAGAAGGTTTGATTATTGCATCGAAAAAGGGGTATAAAGTGGATTTAAAAAAGTTAAATTCCTTTTTCGTGTATACGAATGACGTCATTCCACAGTCTCCGAGCGAGCGTACCGTTTATTTGCTAAAACGTCTGGTAAATTCAGATATTCCGCTTGATCTTTATGATTTAAGTGATGAATTATTTGTCAGTGAAATAACATTAAAGAATGATTTACGCAAAGCAAGAAAGCGCTTAACAGAACACCAATTAGAATTAAATATGTCTGGGGAAACCATTCAAATTAGTGGAAACGAAAAGAACAAACGAAAATTAATGAGCGCCCTTCTTTATCGTGAGGCAAATGATAGTTTCTTAGATATTGATAAACTAAAAACGTCTTTTGAAGGTTTTGATATTGACTGTATTCGTAATGTTATAGCAGAGGTATTTTCAACCTGTCATTTTTTCACTAACGACTATGCACTGACTAATATTGTTTTACATATTGCGATTGCGATTGACCGCATGAAAAATGGATTTATCTATACAGAGCAAATGGATGGGACAGCAAACCTTGACATGGAAAATGACATAGCGCGAATCATTGCCGACCGTCTTGAAAGAAATTTTGGCGTAAAGTATTCAGAAAGTGAAATCAGAGACCTAGCACTGCTTATATCAAGCAGTGGAACAAGTATCAACTTTATGCATTTACAGCTTTCAGAATTAGAGGAAGTTGTAGGAATACGGTGTATTAATTTGATACAAAAGATTTTAGAGGATTTGCGGAATAATTATTATATTGACATTGAAGATACAGATTTTTTAATCCGTTTTACTCTTCATATTAAAAATTTACTATTACGATTAGAGAATAAATTCACTAGTAAGAACCCGTTAACTTCAACATTAAAGCAAAATACCCCCTCCATTTATGACTGTGCAGTACATGTTTCGATTACTATAAAGAAGGAAACTGGATTTACATTAAATGATGATGAGATTGCCTATATTGCTTTTCATTTAGGATACGCTTTAGAAATGCAAAAGCAAGCCAATTTAAAAATTACTTGTTCCATTTTGTTCCCTTTCTATTATAATTTCAACGCACAGCTAATGGACAAACTAAAAAAACACTTTAATGAGGATCTTTTAGTCCAACATGTTGTCACAAATGAAAGCGAGTTAAACGCATTAAATAGCGAACTTATTATTTCAGCTGTGCAGTTAAATTCAGTACCAAAGGTTCCGTTTGTGCTAATCAATCCTCTTTTTTCTAGTGTTGATATCTTTAAGGTTGCTAATAAAATCAATGAGCTGAAAGAAATGAAAAGGCGAGATTCATTCAAGCAAAATATTAGTAGAATTATGGACAAACTGCTGTTTGAAAACACCGAACAGTTTTTAACCCAAGAAGATGCCTTGAAGAGAATGTGTGAAATCATGGAACAATATGAATATGTTGATTCTGGTTTTGTTTTGAATGTAATGGAACGTGAGGCAATGTCCACCACCGCTTTTGGACGGATTGCCATACCGCATGCAATAAAAATGAATGCAACGAAGACTGGTATGTTTGTTCTAATTAGTAAGAATGGTATCCAATGGGGGGATTTTAGAGTAAACTTAGTTTTACTAATTTCCGTTAATAAAGATGATCGAAAACTTTTTCACGAGATATTCGATTCACTCGCCACCATATTGACCGAAGACGGAAATATATCAGAACTTCTCAACGCAGATAACTATCAAAACTTTATGGACATACTAGTTAAATGTTACTGAGTTTACTTTCGATCCTCCCATTTTAGGTTTATTCAAAAAATAACCATTCTTCCTTCCTAGATTGATGCTGGAAATGCGACTAAACACTTATACGTATTTATAAAGCCTTGATAAGAATTTAACTCAACTTATAGATTTATCTTTTCATTTCCCTTGTCTGTTAAAGAAGCTGCATATACTTTGTAGGTAACTTTACATTCCTCTGTTGATAAAATAATGATTTGTTCCTGCTTTAAGCATCTTTCATTCTCTGGAAAACATGGTAAAGCAGTTGGTGCTGCATAATAAATAAGGACTAAAGATCCTGATGTCTAACTATCTCCCCCGATTGTATGAAAGAAAATAAAAAACCGTCTAATTCTGTTTCCCCTCCTTGCCCCGAAACTTAATGTGAAAATCAAACTTCGGGGAGCGGGGGTACAGTTAAACGGCTCTTTAGGTCTAAATAAATGCTTTAGCGTATATTTATAAAATCATATAAACAAAATCTAGTTATTAGTCCACTACAGCAGCTGTAGTTAAGAAGGATTCGTAACAGGCGTATAAAAAGTACGCTCCCGTTTTTCGAGTAAGGGGACGATTGTATCTAATACAATCCGCTTAAAGTATAGTGTTTCTGAGTGGTCGGCAAGTGCTTGTTCGTCTTCATATTGTTCAAACAATAAAAAAGAATCTGGGTCATCTTTCGAGCGGTTAACTAGATAGTTAATACATCCTTTCTCTTCCTTCACTAACAAAATCATTTCTTTCAATGCTTGTTCTACTGTATCTCCCATACCAGCCTTACATTGATAATTTGCTGTGAGAACTATCATGTCATGTCATCTCCTTTTATTAAATAAATGAATTAATTAATATTGATAAGTATTAGTGTAATAACTCGAAATCAGACTTGGCAAGTAAAGAATCCTAAAAACATTAAAATTCTATTCCAATAACACTTGAACAAGCTCTCTTTTAAATATTTGGGACTTTGGTTTTAAATTAAAAAGTTAGTGGAATAACTAAATAACTTATTAAGATTGGAGAATGGTCTCATAACCTTTTAGATCCTTAATAAGGAAGCAAGGTTCTTTGAATGTCCTCATGTTAAGAAACATAATGTAAATTGACAGTACCCGCTTAAATGATACTTAGAAATTCTATAAATACTTCTAGCTTTTTCAGCTTTACTGTCTTTATTTACTTTGTCCTGATTAAGCTTACAATTTATGTTCAAAAAAATTAAAGTATTTCACCTCAAATTATAAAAGCAAACTCTTTCTTTCCATTTTTTTCACAAACCGAGAACAATTATATATTATTTCTTATTTCCTACTTTCCTTGTTTTAATTTATTAAAAATTGACTAAAAGGGAGTGTTTTTAGTGAACGGAAAAAGAGTCATGTATCAAGGGAAAGAATATATAGTAGTTCACAAATATGAAACTGGGTATTGTGAGTTAAAAACCTTAGAATACTTTCAGTTTATATTAGTACACGAATCAGAAATAACATTTTTAGATTAGCGAACCAGCATCATTATTTAAATTGAACTTACTAATGGTCCCTCTCCATAGTAATCGAATGGCATGGTATCCCAAAATGGAACAACTTTTATAAAGACCGTTATTTTTTCTCCTATTTACTCTCTCAAATAATGAAAAAAGGCTTCCAATTGCATACGGAAGCCCCTATTTATTTATGTTTATTTCTTCATGAATACGAATGCAAAAAATGTCCAAGTATTTTCCCCATATCTCTGACCAACATAACTGAAGTCTTTGCCATGCTGTACTGTATAAATATACTTAAACAATACTTATATCCTCTATCCACCTCTCACAATTGCTATAATAGCCAGTACACCAACAAAAGTAATGGCTCCAAGACATATTGCAGCAAATACCTTCACTCTTAATCTTAAACTGTCACGCATATTTATTTCCCTCAAACATATGGTTTTTTGTTTTGGCAGAGATGTTTAAAATTAAGGTTAATGACAACATATTGGCTAGGATGGAGCTGCCTCCATAGCTTAATAGAGGTAACGGTATACCGGTAATAGGAACTAACCCTATTACCATACCTACATTTTCAAATATATGAAATGTCAGCATAGAAACAACACCTGCAGCTATTAAGCTTTCATATTCCCCTTTACTTTTTATGGCGATAACGATTATTCGATAGATAAGGAGAAAATATAAAGTTACGACAACACTTGCTCCGAGAAATCCGTATTCCTCCCCTACCACAGAAAAGATGAAATCTGAGTGTGCTTCTGGAATGTTTACTTCTCCTTTCATGTAGCCTTTCCCGTAATTGGTGCCTGATCCAATCGCTAATATTGATTGACTTAACTGATAGCCAATACCTCCACTATATTCAAATGGGTCTAACCAAGAATGTATTCTATTTAATTGATATTGGTCTAATACCAGCAACAATGTATCCGGATAATAAATATAAATAACAACCAAGGCACCTATAGCCGACAATACAGTGGAGAAAAATATCATAAGGATTTTCCAGTTTACTCCCGATAAAAAAATGACACCAAACATGATTACAAGTATGACCATAGCCGTACCTGCATCTGGTTGCAATAGGATAAACAACAAAGGAACTAGCGTTATTCCTACTATCTTTCCAATTAATTTCATATCTGTTGAAATGGTACGATGAATATTTTTATCATTATGGTCGACAGTAATTTTAGCTAAAAACATGATTAAAAAGATTTTCATGAACTCCGAAGGCTGGACGGAGCCAACTCCTTTTATGCTAAACCATGCCTTAATTCCTTTTGTAGACGGAGCTATTGATTCTGGAGCAAAAAACAAAACTACCAACAAAAATACTCCAAACAAATATATATATAAAGACAATTTCTTAATCTGCTCCAAGTCAAAATAATAAATTACCGATGTAACAATCAATCCCACTGCATACCAAAATAATTGCATGCCCGCAAAGTCTTTATGGTACGGCAGGTACTTCTGTGCACTGTGAATGTTAATAATACTTATAGCCATAAGTAAAATAATGATGAACAATAAGGAATAATCAAAGTTGTTTCTATCTCTGCTTGCCAATGCAATTCTCCTATCCAAATCTCTTTCTCTTTTTTATTAAAAAAGTTAATTTCTTCTTTCTTTCATACCAGTATTAAGACGCAAGGGAGAAAGATCTGGTTTCAGAAAATTGGAGATTGATGAAAAAACATAAGGATTGTGCTGTAAATAAAAAGGGATAATTAGCTCCTATTACGGACTAACTATCCCTTTTTATTAAGCTACTTATATCATTTTTTTGGATTTTTACTGCAAACACTTTTACCGGTTTCATCCTGAAAAAAAGGAAATGCTGTCATTGTTATCACATTATTCAAGGTTATTATAAAGTGCCCCAAACTGAAAAATTTTCAGAAGAATTATGTTGAAGAATAAATAGAATTACGATAACTATTATTACTGCGAAAAGTAAGCTTAAACCCATTCGTTTCATGTTATCACCTAGCCTTAATTATGAATAGCCAATTATATAATAGTTATTTCGGATTTTCCAGGCCTTTTCCTAAACTCTTTTTCCACTTAAATTCTATTTAAAAAAAGCAGCAGACAAATATCTACTGCTTTTCTATTTCTTATTTTACAAAGAAGCTTTTAGGATAGATAAAATATCTATCTTATTTAACTTTTTAAAGTTGCCAAAGCCTCCATACTCCATCTCACGGGCAGCTATTTCTGCTATTTCGTCAAGTCTTTCTTCACCAATATCGTAATCAGCTAATCTTGATGGTGCTCCAAGGCTTGACCAGAAAGCACTTAGCTTATCAATTCCTTCTAAAGCAATTTCTCTGTCACTTTTTCCTGTTGTATCAATATCAAACATACTCAGCATTAGACGCTTCATACGAACTACATCTTTATCTAGAACGTATCTCATCCAATTTGGGAATAAAATTGCCAATCCGCCTGCATGGGGAATATCATAAACTGCTGAGACAGCATGCTCCATTGTATGAGAAGCCCAGTCGCCGAAGTACCCCATTTGAAGTGTGCCATTTAATGCAATTGTTCCTGAAAATAGAATCGTTTCTCGATGTTCGTAGCTTTGTAAATCCTCCAGCAATTTCGGTGCTGTTTCAATCACTGTTTGTAATACGGAGTAGCACATACGGTCTTGTAATGGTGTGTTTTTCACATTATGGAAATATTGTTCAAATACGTGACTCATCATATCTACCATACCATAAACTGTTTGATCTCTTGGAGCAGACATAGTATTAACAGGGTCTAAAATAGAAAAAGAAGAGTGTGTTACATCACTTCCCCACACATATTTTTCATTTGTTTCCCAATTAGTAATAACAGAATCCGGGTTCATTTCAGAGCCGGTTGCTGCTAGTGTTAAGACTGTTCCGAACGGTAGCGCTTTTGTAGCAGTTACTTTTTTGTTGATGATATCCCAAACATCACCGTCATACAGGGCACCAGCAGCGATAGCTTTTGTACAATCAATAACACTTCCTCCGCCAACAGCTAATAAGAAATCAATTTTTTCATTTTGACAGATAGCAATTCCTTTTTTTACCGTAGATAATCTCGGATTCGGTTCTACGCCAGCTAGCTCTAGCACATTTACATTTAAATCTTTTAATAACGTAACAACTTGATTATATAATCCGTTTCGTTTAATGCTTCCTCCACCGTAAACGAGTAAAATATTTTTTCCGTATTTAGGAATTTCCTCTGCTATTGCTTCAAGCTGATTTTTTCCAAAGATTAATTTTGTGGGATTACGATAAGTAAAATTTTCCATAAAACATGTATACCTCCTTGATGAATTTTATGTACATGGTCGCATTTCGCAAACAAGAATGTAAGTATAATCATAAAATCAAATAAAAACAAGAAAAAAGTACTCGATTCGCGTACTTTCCTCTTGTTTATTTTCAGTATACTTCCAGTTCATTATCAGATGGAATACAAAATGATTACTGTTAAATGGAGTGGATGGTTGCAAAAAGGCATTAATCCTTGTAGGAATAATGCCCTCGATTACCATATTGTTTTTATAGAAGATTTACAAATAAACCTGTATAAAGTAAGCCATAAACAACTTCGATAAACCCTGTTAATTATATGGAATTAGAACGCCCAACCCTTTTCATAAATCCATTTGCAAGTGGCACGACAATGACACCAGCAAGGACGAGCTGCATGATATTACCTGGGATGGAGCCGAATGGCTGAATCCAGTTTCCGTAAAGGACAACTTCTGTAAAATAGTAGCCGACAACTTTGATAATTAGGGCAACAACTACTGCCAGTACATGTACGTAAACCTTTTTGCCTGGCATTTTTTCAGCAATAAGTCCTGCAACATAGCCCATTGCGCCAACGATAACAAAAGTAAACGGAGCCCATAACGTCCAGCCTGAAACAATATCGAACAGAGCCATTCCGAAGGCTCCTACTATTGCGCCTGATTTTTTGCCAAAAACAAAGGCAGCAATCAAAAGCGGTACGTTGCCCAAATGAATAAGTCCCCCATTACCCATCAGCGGCAGCCTGATATTGATAAACATTGTAGCCAGAAACGTTAAAGTAATAAATAGTGCATTGAGAACCAGAATTCTTGTTTTGTTTTGTTCTGTCGTGAACATGTAAATCCCCCTTGTCATTCCACGTGGTTGTATTCCAATTTATAAAAAGAATTTCCACTTCTTTAATGATTACTAGTATAATGAAATCTGACAATATAAAAAGTGCCACTTTTTCAAAAAACAACATGGTCAGAACGGAGGGTTCCAAATGGATATGCTAATGTTTGAACTGAATAAAAACACAACAAAACCCTTGTATGAACAGCTTTATATTGGCATTAAAAATGCTATTTTGAGTCAACAAATTGAAGTTGGCACAAAACTTCCCTCCAAAAAAAAGTTGGCCGAATTTTTGAACATCAGCCAAACAACCATTGAGGTGTCGTATGCTCAGCTGATTGCAGAGGGCTTTATTGTGTCAAAACCGCGGATTGGTTATTTTGTAGAGGATATTAATGAATTACCTTATATTGAAACAGAACAGGTTGAGTTGCCTGTGGAGCATGCAGAAAATCAAAATATTCAATTTGACTTTCATCCAGGAAAGGTCGATACAGACTCCTTTCCTTTTCCACTGTGGAGAAAATACGCAAAAAATTTATATGATCTTCCTTCTAAGGAATTGTTACAGAATGGAGAACCTCAAGGGGAATACACATTAAGGACTGAAATAGCAAAATACCTGTATCAATCACGGGGAATTGTGTGTAAACCAGAGCAAATTGTCATTGGTTCAGGAACAGAACAGCTCCTTCCAATGATTTTAAGACTGCTTGAAAATGATTCAAACTTTGCCCTTGAAAATCCTGGCTATTCGGCCATCCCTCGAATTCAACTGCAAAATAAAGCAATCCCGATACCAGTTGATGAAGATGGATTGATTGTCGATGAACTGGAAAAAACAAATGCAAATGTAGTTTACATCACGCCATCCCACCAGTTTCCGACTGGTGCAGTCCTGTCCGCCACAAGAAGAACACAGCTGATGCATTGGGCAGCAAAGCTCGAAAATCGCTACATCATTGAAGACGATTATGACAGTGAATTTCGATACACCGGAAAACCGATTCCCGCCTTGCAAGGAATGGATCAAAACGATAAGGTGATTTATCTAAGTACATTTACGAAGTCATTGATGCCTTCATTACGAGTTGCCTATTTTGTTTTGCCTTCCCCATTGCTGAAAAAATATAAGGAAACATTCAGTTATTATTCAGCAACAGTTCCAAGATTCGATCAGCATATAGTAGCAAGCTTCATGAGAGACGGTTATTTTTCAAAACACTTAAACCGAATGCGGAAAATTTATCGTAAAAAGCTCGATAAACTGACCCATATCTTTCATACAGATTATCCTGAAGTTATCATCACTGGAGATCAGGCCGGGATGCACATTTTAATTTCCCTTCCCCTCCAAAAAAGTGAAAAGGAGCTACAAACAATTGCTGCAGAAAGCTCTATCGCCATTTACCCTGTAATTGATTATCTGTTAAAGCCAATAGATTATAAGTATCCAACGTTTTTGTTAGGATTTGGCGGTATCCCATTTGAGAAAATCGAGGAAGGCATACACCAATTGATGCAATGCTGGGGAATAGCAAGATAATTAATGAGATAGCTTATGTTTTTTCATATTAATTATTTAAAGGCATATAAGCGGAAACTGCTTTCGTATTTTTATATCTTTGATTTCAATCACGTATTCTTAAGGTAACTATTCCAAAGACTGTAGGTAGGAGGTTGTTCTCCTTTTACGTGCAAAAGCCTTGATATTTCAGGGCTTTTTGTTGGTATTAAAATATCCAAATTACAATAGCGGAGTCAACTAAAAGGAAAAGCTACTCTTTTTAGAAAGTAGTCTTAAAATATCATTAAAAATATTAAACATTAGAGTAAAAGTCCTTGAAAGATTGACAATATTCAAAATATTATAAGTGAAGTATTTATTTTTTTTTTTTATCCCTATAATGGGAATTGAGTAGGTGAGAAAATGAAGAAATTATCTAATGTTTTAATATTCGTCCTATTAATGGGATGTCAATTCTTTATGTTAGGTTATAGGTATAAGCTAGTTGATGAAGATGAATATTATCACTTCATACAATTGTTCCAAACAGATATTAACTATAAACTTGTCTTGATAATGCTAATCCTATTCATAATAGCAACTGTTTCATTTTTTGTTTATTTTTCTCTTAAATTTTATTTAATAATAGCCAATAAAGTTTTAAATTTACAGTTGAATGCCCATTTTGTGTACTATTTAGTTTCTATAAATCTAATCATTACTGCATTTCAAGTGTTAATACAAGAAATAATCAGCAAAAACTTACTGCTTTCTTTATACTTAAATCCCCTAGTTTTACTTAGCATAACAATTATTTTTATACTTCTGATTTACAAAACAAAAAGGGTATTAAATTCCCTCTTACTTTCTATGCTATTTTACATAGTCAATATATTTATTACACTTATTTTTGTATAAAAAACGACATAGAAAAGAAACTGGGACAAAACTAAAATACAGCCTTCTAAACACGAATAAAAAATAATTTTTTTCTAACTTTGAAATACTGGGACTTGGGTTAATAAAGTATGGATTCGTGATTAAAAATTAAAAAAACTGAACTATTATTCGATAATCGAGAAAATAGTTCAGTTTTAACCTAGATTTATATACTTTTGTTCATTAGCTCGGACGAACTAAAATTTTACATTCTTTTTTATCACTTATCAGTTTCTCAAAACCGTCTTCCACAATATTATCTAACGCTATAATACTTGTGATGACTGGTTCAACGTTCAATGAACCCTTCGACAACAAATCGATCGCTTGGGCAAAGATATTATTATAACCTAGAGAGGAATTGATTTTTTTCTCACTGACTACTTGAGTTGTCGGGTGATATGTAATTGGATTAGCGAACACACTTACAATCATGAACTCACCATTAGGTTTGATGCAGTCAAGCGATTGGTTGAAGGTAGCTTCCACACCAGCAACGTCAAAGGAAACATCCACTCCACCGTTTGTATGTTCTTTAATAACTTGAACGGCATCCTCTTCCAGCGGATTGATTACAACATCTGCTCCCATTTTCAGTGCTAAATTTCTGCGTTCCTCACTAACCTCCGCTACGAAAATCTTACTAGCTCCTGCTGCTCTTAAACTTTCAGATAACAGTAGTCCGATTGGTCCTGCCCCAAAAAGAGCGACACTATCGCCAATTTTGAACTTGCTTTTCCTAATTGCCTGCAATACAACAGCAAGAGGTTCTACTAAAGCTGCAAATTCATAGCTTAGTGAATCAGGCAATAAAAATAAATTAGCCTCTTTCACTACAACATATTCAGCGAAGCCGCCGTTTTCGTGAATGCCATATGATTTCATATCAGGACAAATATTATAATTCCCTGTTTTACATGTATCACACTCACCACAGCCCCAAATAGGTTCAATAGCAACTCTGTCGCCAGCTTTAAATTTAGTTACATTACTGCCGACTTCAACAATCTCACCAGTAAATTCATGACCTAAAATCATTTTATCTTCTGTTACAAAGGTTTTATGTAAATATTCATGTAAATCTGTACCACATATACCTGCGAATTTAACTTTTACTTTAACAGTTCCTTCTGTAACTTCAGGTGAAGAAACTTCCTCCATTCTTACATCCTTCGAACCATAATAGACCAAAGACTTCATTTATATATCCCCCATTCTCAGTAACTAGTTGTAATCATGAAATAGTAGAGTATGCTATTAACTGTTCCTCGTACCATCCATGACTACCGCTTCTAACTATAGTCATACTTACTTATTATATGTAACTAAATTACTCAAGACAACTAACATGCTCTTACTTAAAAAATACTAGTTTATCTATTATTCAAAAATTACTGCAGACTATTAGTAGTACTAGAAGTAATGTAAGCATGCACTTACATTGCAAATGATTATGTTAATCAGGATTACAATAAAAACAGTAATTATATAGAAGCATGCGACCAGCCAGTCACATACTTCTTAAAACAATCGGTGCGTATAGATTTTTTAGACAAATATAAACCTACATATCTAAAACTCTTTTTAAGAAGTGATAGTTTTAATGTATTGTCCGATCTCATTGCTTTGGTCATTTAGGTTTTGGATATCCTCCATAAACTCTACCATTACACGAGATTGCTCTGCTGAGGCAGTAGAGACTTCACCAATACTCACTGTCAAATTCTCCATATTTGTTTGTATTTCTTGCAGTGATTTACCGATCGTGCCAACGGCATCCTTCGTCCCGATGGAAAGCTTGCGTATTTCATCTGCCACGACACCAAAGCCTCTGCCAGCTTCACCAGAACGTGCTGCTTCAATTGCAGCATTCAGACCAAGCAGGTTCGTCTGTGCAGAGATGTCTTCAATCAATTTAACAACCTTGCTAATTTCCTGAGAATTCGCATTAGCATGTGCTGCTTGGCCATCTATATCCGTGCTGGTTGCGGAAAGTTCCTCCGCTTGAGCGGCAACTTGCTGTACTTTGCCCTGCAGACTGCTGACAATAGTGCGTAATTCATCCAAATCCTTATCTAAAATTTCTTCATCCTTCAATGTTTTCGTTATTTGGAACACACCGACAATTTCACCGTTTTCATCACGAATTGGATTGGCCGTATAGTGCATACCAACGCCATAGCGTTCTTTTGGAATATGTATCTTTATTTTTTCTCCATTAAGTGCTTGTCGAAGTATATCGTTATCTTCAGTAAAGGCAAAGTCCCCGACCTTAACACTATAGTCCAAATCTTTTGACTGAGAAGAGAAAATAAAATTCTCTGTATCTGTAACAACAACAGCACAATTTTCACCAAGGTTTTTTTTGATTTCAGGCGCTAGTTTAACCAACGCTTGTAGTGTTAAATGCATAATGTACGCTCCTATTCCTGATTAGTTACTTTCTTCATATTTTCAATTATTTGTTTACTTTTATCATCCAAAGCTTTAATTTCATCCATGAATTCGACCATGATGACAGACTGCTCATCTGACGACGTGGACACTTCATTAATACTAAGGGTCAGATTTTCGATGCTGGACCGGATTTCAGTTAAGGATTTACCGATTGTCTTCACTGCGTCCTTTGTATTGTTAGATAATTTTCTAATTTCATCTGCCACAACACCGAAACCTCTTCCTGCTTCACCAGAACGAGCTGCTTCAATAGCTGCATTCAATCCAAGCAGATTTGTCTGCGTAGAAATTTGTTCAATCAATTGAACTACTTCGCCTATTTGTCGGGAGTTTTGATTTGCACTTTTTGCTTGATCATTAATATCACTGCTAGTTGCAGAAAGCTCTTCAGCTTGAGCGGCTACATACTGTACCTTACCTTGCAATGCATCAATTACCTCATTAATTTTGCTAAGCTCTTTATCTAGCTTATCTTGGTGCTCTAATGTTCGTGATAAAGATAACAGTCCAACGATTTCGTTTGTTTCGATATCCCTAATTGGAGTGATGGAAGTTACGACTGGCGCACCGAATATACTTTCATCTTCTGTTTTGGAAACAATATGTTCACCCCTAAGCGCCTGCACATAAACATCGTGTTCATCAAGTCTTGACCTTCCGACTTGAATGTCCAGATTTAATAACGTTGACGGGGCGAAAAATACAAATTTCTCCGTATCCAGCACACCCATTGCAGCTGTTGGTCCAAGTGTATCTTTTATAATCGGGGCAATATTGACTACTGCCTGAATCGTAGAATTCATAAAACAATCTCCTCCATATGTACTTTTCCTTTATATCGGTAATATGTACCAAATGTGAAGCTATTCACTAAAAAAAAGACAGATTTTTGTCACTTTTTGTAGAAAAACAAGGATAATGCACTAAAAAAAGGATAGATATCCCTTTTTAAGCCAAGGTTATTTCTTCAACAAGTAATCTTTGAACCTAGGTAAACAATTTTTTAGTTTCTATTTTTATTGCAATTGCAAACACTCCAACTTTAAAAAATGATGTATATTCTTCTCCTTAAAATAGTTATCATTGTTGGACTTTCCTCTACATTCTTCTCAATAATTAAATCCCAACAGAAATTCCCTGCCAAGACAACACTTGACAGGGAATTATTTCGATAGAATAACTCATACCAGAAGTTTAAGAGAGACGGAATTACTATGGGACTTGTAAGCTCAAAAGATTATTACTCATCGTCAAAAAGTCGAAATATCTCATTTAATTTTATTATTCTCTGTATCCATATCTGCTAAAATTTCATCCACAGTTCTTTTTGCTAGAGTAACAAATCTAGGGTTGGTTACTCTGTAGTATGGAATAATAAGCACTGCCTGATGAAGTGCATACCCTCTGGCACGAAGCCAAGTATCTTTGTCCGCATGAATCGAATTTCGAAAGACTTTCCGACCTTGAGAGTTGAATATGGTCCAAGCTGGTATGAGGTCGAACGCCGGATCTCCAATTCCAACTCCTCCGAAATCAATAATTGCAGCCAATCTCCCGGAGTGAACCAAAAGATTTGGTCTAAGCAAATCAGCATGTATCCAAACTGGTTTACCGTTCCAAACAGAGGCTTTACACGCATCCTCCCATGCTGCTAATACTCTGTCCTTTTCCAGCAAATCACCTGCATCATAAATGCTTTCTAATGTTTTCTGATTTAACTCAAGCAAAGGTAATCGTCCTGCTTTAGGCGCATCAGTTGGCACATCAAGTGAATGCAGCTCATTGACAAAATCCGCCAAATCCTTAGCGGCTTCTGTTTCGTCATGAATTAATTCCTCTGAATAGTTATTGCCCTCAATCCATTTGTATATTCCCCAGTTCACAGGGTAAGAAGCAGTTGGTTTTCCTAAAGCAATCGGTTCAGGTATTTTAAGTGACAAACGGGGAGCAAGGTAGGAAATCCAATTCCACTCTTTTTCTATATCCGCCCATTCTTTAACCCTTGGCAGCCGAATATAAAGCTCTTGCCCCAGCCTGTATACATGATTTACCGTTCCAACTGTATTTACTGGAGTTATCGGTAGCATTGAGAATTGAGGGAATTGCTCATTGATTAAATCTCTGGCTAAATTGAAATTAACATCCAATTCATTTTCATGCAATTTGCTCATATTCCCACCTCTATTTTATTTTCCTTTTTTAAGGCATTCTTCTCTTAACTCCCTAAAAATAAAACGCTTTCAAGATTTTAAACAGTTAAAGTAATAATTTTTGTTAACTACTATTTGTCTTTTTTTAGTACAAAGGCTGACTCACTAAAAGTGTCTTTAGGTATAGTAATTGCTTTTTTTATAGATTTTGAGATAACTCCATATCAAACTGTCATTTTCAATCTTTTAGGACGTCATATAGAATAGCTATTCTTAAATTAATAATTCTTTATTAAAACCTGGATCCCTTCTTTAACTTCCATCATATACAAGCTCATAATATCTATCATCTTGAATTTATTGAATAGCTTGGTAGAGGAAAACTTTACATTTCATTTATTACAGGATGCTACCTCGTTCGTTTCAGAAGAATAAGCTATCGAATATACGCCCAGTTAAATTCTAAACAAAAAAGGATGTTATCCCCTCTCGGAATGCCGCCCTGGAATCAAGTTCATACAGTTTTTTTATCACAGGATACAGTCCGCGTAAGTAATTAGCCATAAAAATACGATGTATAAATGAGAAGTTTATATTAAGCTATATTTGTATTATGGAATAAATATCTATTATCGGGAGGTTTTTGGAATTGTATCTATTATTGTCAATAGTAATATCAACAATTAGTTTATATATCATCTATTTTTTAGGTCAAGGTGAAGGACCTACCATAATTACTGGTATAGTGATTGGAATTATCATGTTTAAGTGTAATACTTCACAAACTTAATTTAACTTGGAACAAAAAATGCTGTCATTGGCAGCTGTTATTGCAATTAACTTTTCTTTATTCAATTAAAGCACAACAATTACAGTTGCGTTTTAATGTATTTTTGTAGCGATATTATCTCCTCAACTTCATCAGATACACAATCACCTTGTTTCTTATAATTAGAAGATTGGGCTAATTCTTCAAGAAAAGAACTATTATGAGTACCATATCTAAGTTCATCATATTCTTCCGTATCTGGTACAGAGATAACTAGATCTTTATTATCAATTACCTTATAAACATGGTTATCCAGATTCTCGGATAGTATGGATACAACTGCTTTTATCTGCTTATTTGAAAATTCTCTTTCAAAATTGGGACTACCTGTATAAACTTTGTGAAATAAAGCACAAAAAGCGCTATATGTATTTTTCTCCAGTACCTGAGAAACCGCAAAGGTTCGTTCCTGCAAAGGGAACATAAAAATATCGCCTTGTTTCCACGACTGTTTTTTAGGTTTTTTATATGATAACAATTGTCGACCAACTTTTTCCTCTTCCTCAAATGAAACTGAGTGATATGCTAACTGGTTAAGTATTTTAGCCACTTGAAGCATTAAATCTGCTTAAGAAATTGAAATAATAACGGCATCACCTTCAGAATCAAAATCAATTCGGTTATACACCTTACGTTCTAATTTCTCTCTTAATGTTTTCTTAATTAAACAAGTAGCATCATTGTTTGTTTCTACTTTCAAAGAGCTAGTAAAATCTTCGGATATAAAAAAAATAGGAACTTGTTGCATCTGGTAGGTGAATATCAACAACTCCTAATTTAATTTTATTCATAATCCAACCCCTCAACACTATTGTATAATATTCTTATTATTGTTCCGCTAAACTGCCCTGTTTCTACCATAAGCAGTTTTCATTTATTACAGGAATGCTGCCTCGTTTCTACCATAAGCAAGGTTACCCTTATTACAGGAATGCTGCCCCGATAGTTCCAGAAAAAAGAGCACCTTTCACATTACACAAAAACAGAGATTTTTCCAAGTAAATGGAAGAACCTCTGTTTCACCAGAAAACTTTTTGTTTTATTAATTAGTCTTATTATAATCAATACGCTTTATAACTAATTGGTGATTCTTCTCACTTAAGTTATAAGCTCCTTCAACATTATCTTGGGAAGATAGTAGATTTTTGAAATAATCGTTAAAGGCAGGATCGGTATCTAGTACCACTAAATGACTAGAATTTTTTAGGGATTTCATAAATTCATCTTTCTTAGCTTCATCAGAAACACTTGTTATGACCTTGTAGTTGTTGGATAAATGTTCATACTTTAAAAGATATTGTAGATACCCACTATCTGTTTGACTCAAAGGACTATAGTAAATCACTTGTTTAACATCCCCACTTTTGGATAACTTTGCATAGTTTTCCTTTATTTCTAATCTCAATGAAGACATTACATCAGGTTTTTTGGAAGCTGCAACAAAACTTTCTTGGTAAGGATAAATGAATACCAAAGCAATCAAAATAGCAACTACTATATTTACTACAATTTTGCTCGAAAGTTTAGAGAATTCATATGCTATATACGTCATAAATAGTCCCAAAACATAAATAACAATTGTCGAATAATATCTGTTAAACCCCGCTAATTTAACTGCTTCTTTCTCTGGCATCATGTACAAGTACATCATATAAATCCCTAAGATGTACAACACGAAAACAAAATTCCCAAAAGTAAAAACCCGCACTAAAGTCTTAGGAAATCGCCTTTTCACCAGAATTATCATAAATGTAAAAACAATTAGTAAGACATTCATTAGTAATATACTCTGGAATAAAGTTGAATCTAAATTAAAGGATGCTCTTATTAGTGAAGGGGCCAAATTTTCCTTGAAGTCCATTGTTTTATCCACTTCAGCAATTTTATTAACACTTAAAGCAAACTTGTTGCTATCATATGACGCCTCAGGATAAGCTTTTTGTGTATATTTAATCCATAAATAATTCGTAGTCATCGGGATAACGATGGTACAAATTAAAACATACACTAGTATCTTCCCCTGTTTAAATTTATCAGGTTTCCCTCTTAAGAAATAAACATATACAAGCCACAGTATCAACATGCATTGAAAAAACAGAAATATTTTCCCGCTATCCTTAACTAACATTAATAATAAAAGCAATGGCGTATTTACTATCAAGGATCTTTTCCAATAATTTCGATAATAATAAGCAATGACAGATATCGATAATGCAAGGAGACCTAATAAGGTATCAACCAATAAATTGTATAGATTGTTTTTAATGATAACCAACAACACAATACTTAACACCATATTTAACAAAAGATAATTAACTTTTCTCCAATTACAATAGACAAACAAAACCGACACATTAGCAGCAATAAGAATTCCTTGTGCCATTAATGCATGACTTTCCGTATATCCGATTATCTTATTTATAAAATAGACAAACACAGCACTCCCAGGTGGATAATTGCGGAAGGTAATAGTAGTCGTCCCATCTGGAAGCCCGTCTACTCTAAACATTTCCTTTACAATAAGTCCCCAATGACTAAAGTTATCGTAATGAATGAGTAGCAAGCCTTTTAACCAAAAAACAAGCACCGTTGATAATAGAATAAAAAATATTACACCAGGCGCTAGCAATTCTTTATATTGATATTTATTCTTTGTAAATCTAAAAACAAATACTATAAACAATATTAATCCTACAGAAAATATTAAATAAACAACTAAAGGCATTACATTTAACAAACCAGCACCAAATACTAAACATGTAATAGATGCAAAAAGGAATATTGGTATAAACACAGCATGTATCTTCCATTTATAATGAAAATACATACCCCATCCAATCAAGGACAAGGCCAACATTCCAAACCACATCCAGGTATTATCCATTTAAACTCAACCCATCTTTCCTAGGTTTAAGCTTTTTAAATACCCATTCTCTCTGTACATAGAAACTCACAACAAACAACAGAGCATCAACTATAATTTTTATCACCACTTCATTCATTCCAATGAAATTAAATAACAAATACACACCCACAGCTGAAACTAACATTTGAAATAGACTTAAAGAATAATACTTAATGAGTGTAAATTTAGAATTACTTCGGAAAACAATATTTCTGTTTACTGTATAGTTGAATAGAGACGACAATACCCTAGCTCCTATTGTAGCTCCTATTATGTAATAAGTGGGTAATATCCCATTTAACGCTATTAAAAACAAGGTATAAAATAAAATATCCAAACCAAAAGATACAAGTGAAGAAGATATATATTTTAAAAATAGAGAATATATTTTTATAGAATCCAAAACTGGCCTAAAATGCGAAGTTTTATTTTCTTCAATATAAATCGTTTCAATTTCCACTTCTTCGATATGAATATTATTTCCCTTACTTTCCAACAGCATGTTCATCTCGTATTCAAAGCGTTCTCCTTTAACATTCATTAAGTCTCTAAGAAAGGAGTAGGATATTCCTCTTAATCCAGTTTGTGTATCAGTCACATGTATTCCTGTTGCGAATTGAAATACTTTCTCCGTCAATTTATTTCCAAAACGGCTACGAAAAGGAACATTCTCTACTGAGAAATCCCTAACGCCTAACACTAAAGTATCATCTTTCGAATATGTTAGCTTTCTAGCTACCTTCTTAATATCATTAGTAGAATGTTGACCATCTGCATCAACAGTAATCAAACGAGTCCATTTACCATATTTATTTAACAGAAAATTAAATCCTGTCTTTAAAGCACGACCCTTCCCTAGATTAACAGCATGATGGACAATTTCCACTTCATTATATGAAGATACGGAATGAAAAACCGAGTCACATTCCTTCTTACTGCCATCATTAACAATTAGTATATGTTTAAAACCCTCTCTAACTAGATCTTCTACAAGGCTCTCCATTTTTTCATCTGGATTATATGCAGGAATTAAAACTATAGCATTGGAATAGTCAGCCATTTAACAAGTTCCTCTCATAGTAGTAGTCTTAATGTGTAATAGAAAAAGTTAAAACTACATTTTATTATGTCCAGAAAACTGTAGGTATTCGGTCGACACGAATTACCAATTTCCTTACAACGAAGATATCAGAGTAACTAATAACTAACAATAAAAAACCCATCTTTTTACATTTCATTAACAAAAGATTTAAAAACATAATGAATTCTTTAAATATTATTTCCATTTTCATATTGCATTTAAATTGAAATAATATTACCAAAATCTTGTTTGAAAACATCTTGCCCTCTTTACACAGTCAGTAGAAAACATAGCTATTTGCTTTGTAAACTTCTTTTAAAAAGGGTTCAAGTCTAACGATCCAGTAATTGCAATTTTTAGGAATAGACACACACCTTTCAACTTTGTGATGCTATTCACTTCAACTATCCTGCCACATTTCTTCCATAAACCAGTTTTTCATTTCTCCCTCGTCAATTTATAGGAAAAGTAACTATTAAAAAAAAAAAAAGAGGCCTCCTTTTCTGGACAACCTCTTTTTCGCTAATTATTAAATTTCTAGTAACGCTTGCTACCATTATTTTGGTCACTTCATAATACATCCATACTTTAAAAAAGTTAACGTAAAAAAGTTACTCTCAATCTTTTAAAACTATGAGAATACGGCTATTTTATGTGCGATAGATTCTGTTAAACGAGATGCTACTTTTGGTACAGCCAATTTAATAATTGGTGTTAACACCACACCAGATAATCCGCCTGCATGGATTTCCACCGTGCAAGTCATTACTGTTTCACCATTAGCATCTTCTGCAGTAAAGTGACCGCTTCCAGTAAAATTATCTGATAGACCTTTTAGTTCAAACTTAATATTTGAAGGCTCATTCCATTCAGTAATATCTACCTGTGCTTGTATTGTTTTTTTAATGCCTTTCACACTACCTTCAAACGTCCAAATCGATTGCTTGTCATTTATGATTTGATGTTCTTTATACGCTGGTACTGTCGTTGCCCATTTTTCAAGATCACTGACATAATCCCAAACTGCTTGTACATCTACTGGAACTACTACAGAATGCGTTCCCGTTGCCATTATGATCCCCACCTTCAATATGTATGAAATGTAACATTACATTGCTACAAAATAATTATTACATAAAAAAGCATAAACTTACACTATTAATTATAGAGAGATTTCCTTTTTCCATGCCCCCATTAGTTAGTAACATAAAATAGTTTCTGTAACAATAAGTAAAGCGCAACTCGTAGTAAATCAAATCTCGCTTAATATATTTTTTAATTCAAAACTTTTCATAAACTATCATCAGTGGTTTATGATTTTACCTAATTTAATATCGGTGAACAAACTTGCTTCTCCATTTAATAGTTCCAAAAGAAACATAATAAGAAGAGCATTATCTTTTTTAATGAACCCTTTTCCTAAAGGGCATTTTCACAAGTAGATGAAAATAACCGATATTTATAGTAACCAGTTTTTTAATCTCACTAGGTTTTCTCCTAGAAATAAGGCATTTTTTTCAATTCCACGACGTTTACACCATCCGATACTATTGAAAGCATCAGTAAATCGATAAAAGGGTAATACATTTTCTAAGTCAATTAATGGTCTAATACTGTTATAGCCTTCTTGATATGCATCATACAGGTTAACATCAACACTTAAAAAATCGCGATACAGTTTGGTAAAATCAATTTCTGTTGAACCAAATCTGACGCTTTCAAAATCTATTATTCCTATAACTTTGTCATTATCTACAATTATATTTGCTGGACGAAAATCCATATGGACAAAGCTAGGTCCATCTGGAGACGGGAGTTGTTTTTTCATTTTTTCAAAAGTCTCAATGGATTTTTTATATAATTTCTCATCCAAAATGTCTTCTACATCTTCAGCAAAACTATAAAATTGTTTTTCAATAAAATCTGACCAGTTGATAAATTCATTTTTTATACCCGTTAACACTTTATTTGCAGGAGGATGAGTCAAATGCATTTCAGCATGAAGAGCTCCAACTTGGTACGCAACTGTTGGGATAGCCTTAGATGTTAACGGATTTCCTTTTAATTCAGATAATAAAAAAGCTCCAGCACACTGCGCGTCACCAGACCAATAATCTAACATAATAGGAATGGAAACCCTCCCTTTTAAGATTTCATAGGCTTCTAATTCTCGCTGATACTTCAATCTTGAAAAAGGAATTTTCACATATACAATTTCATTATTAGTCAAAGTACATTTATAGACAGTTGAGCTAAAGGAGTCTTCAACCTCATTAATTGTTATTAACCGCAATCCAAATTGTTGTATTACACGATTTAACATTTAACTTCGCCCCTATTTATCCATTTATAGAAGGTATATGCCGTACACAATAGTAACTCTCTGTATTACAACACTCATACCAATATTAATTTTCGTTCTTGCGCTAACTTGCTTCCTTAGTGAAACAGGCTACCTTAATAGTAGCCTAAACATTCAAGTGTTTATTCCTTTTCCTTTTCCTTTTCCTTTTCCTTTTCTTTTTCCTTTTCTTTTTCCTTTTCCTCATCAAATATTCCAGAGGATAATAAAGCATTTACTCTGTTATCACTCATTTTCAATTTATTCCATAATGAATAATTAAAACCTAATGAAATGAACAAACTAATTAATAGTAGCATTTTTAATAGTTTTTTCTTATTCACTTTTTCTTCAACCTCCCATAACTACTAAAAATTTGGGTAGTATTCTATATAAATTCCTATTTTTAATATACATCTATCGTAGCTCCAATTGTTGAAGCTCGAATTAATTCTATATCTTGAAATTTTTCTAATTCACTAGGTGTGCCAGAAACAACTACTCCCGATATTCGAAGGTCTTCTATTTTCGGAAAGGACTTTGAGTTAATTCCATCTGCCATTTCTTGTGCAGCTGTCTGGTATTTTCCTTCCTTGCTTAATTGTTTAACATTACTTAGAAAAGTTTCAGCTGCAATAATTAAGTTACCGTCTACTTGAAAGCCATCAGCAGACGGACCATCCATTACTTGTAGAGCTGAATCAGCTTTTAAATTTTGAAATCCCTCTTTTGAAGTTGTATTCACCCATACCCAATTGATATCCTCTGGTGCCAATATTTTTTGAATCTCTTTCAGCGTGTATGTTTTATCAAAGGATAACGCCACTTCAGCTAATGTATTTTCATCTAATTTCGTTGCAATATCTAGTTCATTTGGTAAGTTTTCATAATCTAATTGGGGATAATAAAACTCTAATTCTCTTTCGCCAGTAAAATTATTATAATGAACCTGCCGATTCAACCTTTCACTAAACTCTGTATTCTCAGTAAACCGTTCATCATCTATTATATTTTCTCTTCCAAAGAAAGGGACTTCTACTTCCTGTTTGTTCCAAACGATATCACGATCATCTATTGTCTTCTTAAAAGTGATATGCCTTACAGCACTTAAATTCAGAAATCCGTACACTATCATCTCACTTTCCATATAAACATTAGAACCATTGATTTGACTAAAAAGTCTTTCATCATCATTCACAAGTCGATTTTGAAGAAGATATTGGCCAATGGAAAAGATTCCAAACAATAAGATGCAAGTACTTAGTAAACCGATAATGAAAAATTTAATCGTTTGTTTCCACTTTGCTTTTTGGATTGCCTTTTGAAAGGATGGACTCGTAACAAAATCCAATTCTTTATTATTTTTTCCTGATGTGCGGTTACTATCATTAGAACTCATCTGTAAACCTCCTTGTACAGCTTCGCAAATTCCTTTCTGGCTCGAAATAAGGATGTTTTTATGTTGTTTGCCTTTAAATCAAGAATTTCAGCTATCTCATCATATTTAAATTCCCATATGTATTTAAGAAGTAATAATTCTCTGTATGTTGGCTTAAGTTTAGATAAAATATATTCAATTTCAGACCAATGTTCGTGACTCAAAAGAATCTCTTCGGGTAAATCCTTTGAGAGTGTTTTCACTTGATCCTCTCTTAGGTCAAGCTTGATTCTACTATTTTTCCGAGTTTGATCATAATGAAAATTGAGTGCCACACGTATTAACCAACTTCGTATTTTTTTAGTTCTTATTGAATCATAGTACTGAAGAAATTTATATGCCGTTTCTTGTACAATATCTTCTGCATCTTCATGTGTTATCTTCAATTTCCTTAAATATCGATAAACAATATTCAGTTCCGAATTTAAACTTCTTAAATCATCTGAATTATTCATCTCTCCCCCCCTGCTCTTATAAGACGTATGACGAAGAAGAAAGTATACACTTTTCTTTTGAAATTTTAACATTGATTCAAAAAAGGCCCATTATAGTAATAAATAACCAAAACCTCATTAATCACATTTATTATTCTGTCGCCTTATTCATAAATCCCCCTCAAACACTCATTTCTTAGTTCCACTATTATGAACAAGACGTGTGTTAATCCTCTTAAAGAAAAAACCGCCTAATCCCTTATTCAACAGGGTTTAGGCGGTTTTATTACCATATTTATAGTGACTTAACTGCAAATTACTTAATATTATACTTCTTATTGAATCTCTCTGCTCTTCCTCCTCTTTCGCCAAACTTTTGTACTCCAGTATAAAATGGATGTGTATCTGAACTTGTCTCAACTTTTAACAAAGGATATGCTTTTCCGTCTTCCCATTCAATCGTCTCATTACTCTTCTTTGTAGAAGCTGACAAAAATTTAAAACCACTAACTGTATCCATAAATACAACTTTCTGATATTCGGGATGTATTCCTTTTTTCATAATTAATATCTCCTTTGTTTAATGCATTAATGCATTTTAAATATTGAACATAAACAGTAATGATAATACTTATTTTTGATAATAGTAATCATTACGTTTTGTTTGTGCACTTATTATTAAACCATATCTAAAATAATAATTCAAATTAACCGCCTGTAATTCGAATAATCATTATCTAATGACGACTTAGCAACCAGCAGGTACTTGCTTTCTCTCTTTCACACCCTTTAGTGCTAAAGAATAGTAATCAGGTTCATTTGGAAAGAGCATTAATTCTAAATAGGATTAATGCTCTTGTTATTCAACATTTATTTACTAATGATTATTAAGTTACATTACATATCAGATATAAATAACTTCTAATTATTTACACTCCGCTAGCATTTAACCCAATACTTATCTCTTTTACTGAATACTTTGCTGTAAGGATTTTAAGTTTTCACGCATTGCAGCTATATAACCTAATTTTTCATCTTCGAATTCTTTAGACAAAACCTCTAAGTCATACAGTTTGGCTGTTTTTGTTCCTGTTTCCGCAGCAACTGTTTCTGCAATTGCTGAGTTGGCACCTTGTTGATAATAGATTACTGGTACATTATAAACCTTAACTAAGTTTCCAATCTCGGCAATTCTTGATGCACTTGGTTCTACTTCTGTAGATAAACCACCAATAGAAATCTGCTCTAGATTATATCTTTCTGCAAGATATCCGAAGGCTTGGTGCTGCACTACAAATATACGATTCTTCGCATTCTCTAGAGTATCTTGATATTCTTCATGCAATTTTTGAAGTTCCTTTTTAAAGGATTCTGCATTTTTTTCATAGATATCTTTTCCATTTGGATCTGCTTTAATGAGCGAGTCGCGAATAATATTAACCTGCTCCTGTGCTAACACTGGATCTAACCAAATATGTGGATCATGATTTTCGTGATTATCAATTAAAACCGATACTGACTCTGATTCAGCATAAGTATTATCTTTATCGTCCAATAATACTGCTTTTACTTCAAAGCTTTTTCCAGTTGTTTTGTATTCAAAATGGTCTGTCTCTTGCCCAGCTACCAATTCCCATTCGTCATTATGATCATCACGTGAATACCAATGCCAATGATCATAGTTAGTTTCTTCTTGAAGCTCTGCAGCGAGAGTCACAACATCACCTGTATGATAATGATCTGCTAATCCCTTCAATTCTACTTGTTTTGTCTGCGAAGTTTTCTCTCCATCTTCATGGCTGTGTTCTAGTTCTTCTTCACTAACATTTTCATCATCTGTATTAGCTGCATCTGTATCTGTTGCATCATTATCTTCCGTATCCTGTTCATGATGATGGTCTGGTTCAATACCATCTGCAGTTCGGGCTACAATTAATTTATCGTTGTTAATCGTTTTTAATAAGCTATCTACCCAATATTCCATTTCCTCACTACTATAGACAAATACGTCAGCTTTATTGACTCGAGCGACATCCTTAGCACTTGGTTCATAATGGTGTGCATCTTCTCCAGATGATAACATCAAAGTGACATCTGCTTGATCACCTGCGACCTGTCTAGTAAATTCATACATTGGATAAAATGATGTTACAACAGAAACCTTTTCTGATGCATTTTGTTTTTCTCCATTTTGACACCCAAATAGTAACGTGGATATCATTAAAATGAAAACCAACCAGCCTTTTTTCATGTTTGTTTTCAACCTCCAAAAAATCCCCTTAAAGCGTAATAATTACGATTTATTTTCTAGCATTCGTTCTAAATCTAGCTAACTTTAAATACTGTGTATACTTGAAATTTCCCTTTTGTTAACTAATCACTATTAATGAGCTAACAGTTCATTTACGATGCCATTAGCATCTAGATTGCTAGGATAATATGTTGGCCAATGAGTTACTTCCTCTAACAATTTCTCACGGTCATCACCCCAGTATAAGTGGAAATGATATGAATCAGCTGGGAATATGCCATGATCACTAAACTGAATGTATTTTGGCATGTTCTCTGTGCCATCTACTAATTTAAAAATAAAGCGTACACCTCTATTGCCTTTTTCATAGGTAAGAATTTCGTAACCATCTGACTCATACTTCCCGGTATATTCCTGTCCATTTTCAAAAAATGTTACAGAATTATTTTTAATCACTATGCGTTCAAGGTCTGTTTTATACCCTACAGTGTAGTAGTCTTTGTATTCTTCTGCAGTCATATCTCCGCTTTCTGCTTTATGTTCAAACACTTCATCTAAGTCTCCAGATAATAGATATGGATAAATGGACTGCCAATCACCTTCCCAATCAGACAATGGGCGATCTTTAACTTGGCTATCTTCAAAAATCCCTTTATATATTAGCTTGCTAACTTCATCCTGTCCGTGATCATTAATAAGAATTTTAACGGATGCAGATTGAGCACTAGGTTTGTCATCATTATTAAACAAAACAACCTTTAATTCTAAACCATTAACTGCTGCTTCACCTGTAAATTCTTTTGTTTCCTGTCCTTCTACTGCCTTCCAATCCTCATTTGGATTTTCTCTACTGTACCAGTGCCAATGGTCTTGTTCTGTCTCTCCATCTAAAACAGCAGTTAACTTTATTTTATCACCAGTATGATAATGATCTGCTACCCCTTCAACTTTTATATCTTCTGGTACATCCAGATTATTTATATCCACTTCATCGCTATTATCTGCTTTTTTCTCTTGTACTTCTGAATCTGTTTCCCCTGCCCCTGTTACTTGCTCCTGATTTTTTGTTCCTGCACATGCTACTAAGAATATGGAAAGCAGCATGATGTTAAATAAGATGAAAAGTGATCTTTTCATTTTTTCCCCTCCTAATTTTTTATATGTAAATCGAAATTATTACGATTTATAATTTATCAATTAGTTTATTGCCTGTCAAGTGTATCTTTAAATATTAAATTACAATACTATCAAATAACTGGGATTAATAAATACAATTCTAATGCTTACTATTGCAGCTTAACTTACTAATAATGGTTGATTTATACTATTTTAGTATATAAACGTAATCATTACTTTTAACAGGTTGCAAATTTGTTTAATGATATTACTATCTCCTAATATTAAACTAATAAAACAAAACAATTATGTAATATTTGGTACATTAATATTACAGTATAAAGAAAGATTAAAAAGGAGGGATTGATTTCACTCTCGAATGTAAGCACTTTAAATCAGTGGTTTAGTTTCTTAGATTTTGAGTCCTCAAAGTCGATACTTATATGAAAATCTAATTTAGAAAAATTAATAAGATTAGAAACTATACAAAACAAAATATGGCCTTGAAACTGTATTTCACCCGCATGCCCAAACACATGTTGAAACAGAGGAACAAATTGAACAACTATTAAGAGATTCTGATATTCAACTATGCTTAGATACAGGTCATCATGCCTATGCAGGTGGGGATCCCGTTAAATTTATGCTTAAACATCATAATCGAGTATCCTATCTTCATATAAAAAATTGTGATATAAATGTCCGAAGTAAAATGCAAAAAGGAAATTGGTCCTTAGCAAAAGCAGTAAGTGAAGGGATTATTGTTGAACCCAATCTTGGTGCAGTAAACATGAAAGAATTTCTAAAAGTGTTGATCAAAGTTAACTTTAATGGCTGGGCTATTGTTGAGCAAGATATGTATCCAGCACCATTTGATAAGCCACTTCTTGTCTCAAAAAGAACATATGAATATTTAGAGTGTATTGGAATGCTTAAAACAGACAGCTTTGGCATAAAGTAAGTATTGGAGGACTCGTTAAGGATTAAACAATAGTTTGGATAATCTATGGATAGATGACGATAAGTCCCTTCATCTTCCTACTGTTCTAGTTACAAATACGAAGATGATCTAATACTCATTTTAGTCATTCTTTCAAGGTGCTCATTTCTTGAAAATGGATGAACCTGATTTGTTTCATCCATTATTATTGAGACTATTATATTCTTTATATCACACTTGTCCATTAACCTCCTTTATCCACCAGGATACTTTCATTACAAGAGTTCATAAAGGACATCCTAGAAACTTCTAGTGCTGTCCTTTTTTTCATACGGGTATACTTATTTAATATTAATAAAGTCTGGCATTACTTCGCCTTCAAATTTTCTACTTGCAGTTCTTGCCTTAATCTAAAACAGATGAATGGTTTTGTGCTCAAGAATTTATTTATTATCCTTAGTAATCTCTAAAGATATTTCTTTGTGCTAGTTTACCTTTAAGCGCTATAGTACATAAACTTATAACCAAAAAACTGGATACTTTCTATTGCTTCTTAAATTATTAATTATTAATGCTAACAGCACAATCACAATTGATCCTGTTAATACAGGTGTAAATAAATATTCCCATGTATAAGAGCCAAGTATGACTATTATTGGATCTGCCCCAGCGGGAGGATGAGTTGTTTTCGTTAACATCATTAAACCGATAGCTAATCCAACTCCCATAGCCAAAGACCATGGTTCATTTCCAAATACATGATAAATAATTAATCCTATTAAAGTAGAAATAAAATGTCCGCCTATAATATTCCTAGGCTGTGATAATGGTGAATTCCATAACCCAAAAGCTAATACACAACTTGCCCCAAATGAAGCTATTAACAGAGGAGTGTAGGTAAAGCGTGTTAATAAACCAAGAATAAAAATGGTTATCGCGCCACCCAAAAATCCGGTTATAATATCGTACACATTTACTTGTAGAGGGCTCTTCCCACCTTCCCCCTTCATTTTCATTAAATAGGAAGTTGCTGCTTCTAGTTGTTCTTTTTTTGCTAGATTTCCTTTTGTAATCAAATAATGTTTCCTCCTTACTAAAAAAACTATTCTAAATATATTACATTACTTCCTATCTTAAGTGAAGCCCACTCCTTCTTAAACTTTCCTGGAATTCTACTTATTTTGTTTTATTAAAATGAATGACTAATAGACAAAGAAGCCAACAAACTGACTAAAGGATGCTAAATCACCGGTAAGCTGAAAACCTCCATCATTTGCCGCATCATGATGGAGAAAATCTAATATAATCGACTAATTTATTATCTTTATTTTTTCAATTTGAGGTTGATTTATCTTCATCTAAACTTCCAGATTGTTCCTTAAGGAAAAGATAAAGCTGTCCCTATAAGGACAGCCCTTCTAATACAACTTTCACATTTGGTTTTCACACTAATTCTAATAATTCAAATTCAAACTCAAACAGCTGCTTTATTTTTTTTCTCTAATTCAGAATAAATTTTCTCCATTTCTTTATTTGAATTGATTGGATAATATTTAATCATAAATAAAGCAAGCAGACATACAAAACCTGGTCCAACGGTTCTCATTATGTTAATACATAGAAATGTTGCATTATTTTGAATTTCTTGATTTGGAACATAGCCTGTGGAATCAAGAAGCAGTCCTGCAACTCCTGCCGATACTGCGAACCCAATTTGGATAGATAGGGCATTGAGTGAAAAAAGGACACCATCAGATCTTTTGCCTGTTTTAAACTCTGTGTAATCAGCTAAATCGGCCATTAACGCCGTCATTGATACAAGCACTAAACCTATAAAGAAGGACACCAGCACTGCCAAGATAAAATACACAGCAGGATATTGTATTGGAGCAAAGAACATGATAAGACTAAATACCATTATCCCAATGAAAGAACTTACAGTTATCCTTTTATTCCCCCATTTTTTTGTAAAAACTGGGGCAAAGATAGACCCAATGACTTTAGCTCCTAATGTCAAAAACATATATATTGGGATTAACTCAGGCTTTTTCATATAATAAGTCAAATAATATAAACCTACTGCATTCTGTAATCCAAAACATAATCCATAGCTTAGAACTACTGTAACTACTGATAGCACACCTTTATTATTTAATATTACTTTAAAATATTCTTTAAGTGTTGGCGGTTCTGTTTTTCTTTTGTACTGTTCTTTCGTATTGAAAAATGTAAAAAAAGAAAATATTGCACCTAAGACTGCAACAATTACTGCCAGATAAAAATAGCCTGTTTGGTCGTCTCCTTTACCAAAATAATGAATGACTGGCAATGCAAAGGTAGATACAATTAATCCTCCAACTGCCGTGAAGACTCTGCCAAAGGAGATAAGCTCCGTCCGCACCTTTGTATCTTTAGATAAACTTGGAACTACTCCCCAGTAAGCGACATCATAAATGGTAAAGCAAATTCCTGCAAGATTGTATGTGATTAATGCATAAACAAATTTCATCCCTTCACTCATATCTGGTGCTGTAAATGTAAGTATCGTAAATACAGCAAAAGGTATGGGAACAATAAGAAAATATGGTCTAAACTTACCGAAGCGAGTATTCGTACGATCCACCATCATTCCGATAAGAGGATTTGATACTCCATCCACCAATTTTGTAATTAACAGAACTAATCCTGCCAAGGAGGCTGTCAGGCCGAATACATCTGTATAAAATATTATTAGATAGGCTGAAATAATTCCATTAAATAAATCTTTGCCTAAACTGCCTGTTCCAAAAAATAATTTTTGTCGGAAATTTAACACTTTGTCTCCTCCTAGCATTCATTCTATTTTTATAATGATAAAAAATACAACTAGAGTATAAAACATCCTTCCCCTTATAGGACGTTTTTTTTAGAAGAAGGATGTTTTTGCAGTTATCTGAGCTTATTTAATTGAAGACCGTATCTGAATAAGTAAAACAGTAAGAACCAGAGCCAACCGTAAAATGGACCCCATCTTCTACCTCATTAGCTGACTTGATTCCCTCTCCAATACTCCATCTTTGTCCTCCTTCCAATACATTGCCTAATAAAGCATTCGGAAGAAGAATATCTGCTGTTGTATTCACAGGGATTTGTACTTTAACTAAGATTTGTTCCTCCTGCATGCTCCAGTTAGTTTCAATCCTCCCATACGGAGAAATAAGAGAGCCCTTAGCATACGTTAATTCTCCATTTGAAAAATGAGGTTGTATCCGAATACGCTTATATCCCGCTACCTGCTCATCCATATCCAATCCTGCAACATAGCGGTACAACCAATCACCAATTGCTCCATACGCATAATGATTAAACGAGTTCATCGCATCACTCCAGAAGGTACCATCTGGTTTAATGCCATCCCAATGCTCCCAAATAGTTGTCGCTCCTTTCGTAACCGAATACAACCAAGATGGATAGCTTTCTTGTAGCAGCAGCTTAACAGCTGTGTTGTGATAACCATTTTGCGAGAGAACTAAACATAGGTATGGTGTACCAACAAAGCCGGTGGTCAAATGATAGTCATTCTGAACAACTAATTCATTTAAATCGTGTGCAACTTGTTTACGAACCTCTCCTTCTACTAAATCAAACATGAGAGGCAGTATATGCGCAGTTTGTGTATTTGCAGCTATCCTGCCATCTGAAGTGAGGTAGTTCTCATGAAAGCTTGTAACTATCCCTTTTAATAGTTTATTGTAGATATGTAAATCATTTTCTTCGCCGAGCACCTGTGCACTATCCCGAAGAATCCTTGTCGATAGTGCATAGTAGGCGTTTGCAACTAAGTATTCCGGTGTTGCACCATAATAGCTGTCTTCTTCAGCATCTAAAGCTAGCCAATCGCCAAATTGGAATCCTGTATTCCATACAAATTCATTGTCTCCTTGACTTCGTATATATTCGACCCATGCTTTCATACTTTCATACTGCTCAGCAAGCAAGCGATTATCACCATAACAAAGGTAAAGTGTCCATGGACATACGGAAGCTGCATCTCCCCATGCTGATGAAGTATACGTCTCATCTCCCCATGTCTTCTTACCAGATCTCCGCACGAAATTAGCTAATACGTCTGGAACTACATATGGCACACTGCCATCAGACTTCTGATCTGCTTTTAAGTCACGCAGCCACTTCGTAAAGAATGGGCCAACATGATAATTAAATGCAGCAGTTCGAATAAAAACCTGTGCATCCCCAGTCCAGCCTAGACGCTCATCACGTTGAGGGCAATCTGTTGGCACATCTAGAAAGTTCCCCCTTTGTCCCCACATTATGTTGCTTTGCAGCTTGTTTACCAGTGGGTGCGAACATTCAAATTTACCAGTCGGCTCCATATCTGAATGCATGACTTCACCAGTAAAGATTTCTTTGAGCAGCTTATGATTTTGTTCTTGTTCAGGAAAGCCTTCAATCTTAACATATCGAAAGCCTTGGAACGAAAAATAAGGAGCATACGTTTCCACACCACCGCCTTTGGCTGTATAAGTGACCATTTGTTTTGCTGAACGGAGATTACCAGTATAAAAGTTTCCATCCTTATCTAAGATTTCTGCATGCTGTAAGGTAATACAGATCCCAGTAGGAACATTCAGAGTCATACGGATACGGCCAACCATGTTTTGTCCCATGTCGAGAAGAGTATCCCCAGTGGGAGTTTGAATAATCTTCTTGGGCCTAATAGTTTCAGTTACCTTAGTGGGCCAATTCTCTTGTGCAACTAAAGTATTAATTGGGAGATTAAGGATAGTCGTCCTATACCAATTGGAATCCTCATAATCTCCACTAGTCCAGCCGTCTTTTTCCAAGCGGGCGTCATATGTCTCACCAGCAAAGAATTCAGATAATAAAATGGGCCCTGTATGTGACTTCCATGTTGAATCAGTTGAAACTACTTCCTCTGTGCCATCATCATATTGAACATGAAGCTGTAACAATACTCCTCGGCGGTCACCGTAAAAATTTCTTCTAGGTATAAATGACACCTCCCCTTTATACCAGCCATCCCCTACCATGACACCAATTCCATTCGCTCCATTTTGCAGCTGACTAGTGACGTCATATGTTTGGTATTGATGACGATGAAGATAGCTGGTCCATCCAGGCGCCAATAAATCTTCTCCAACTTTACTGCCATTTAAATAGACTTCATAAACCCCCGCAGCAGTGGCATAAAGACGTGCAGAGTGAATGCCTTTTTTCAGATGAAAATTTCTTCTTAATAAAAAAACAGGGTTAGCATGTGGATCAATGCCAGTTGAATCTGGTGTAATCCAACTAGCTTTCCATTCAATCGTAGTCAGAAAAGCGGTTTCCCACCATGAAGTTTCACTCCAGCCAGATTCCCTTCCGCAGTTATCCCAGACCTTAATTCTATAATGATAGCGAGTACGGGATTCAAGTTTCGGACCAATATAATCAACATGCAAAGATTGGTCGGATTCAATTCGGCCAGTATCCCAGATAGGAAACTCGAAGTTTCCGTCTGGTCCTGTGACTTGAATCTGATAAGCTCGCTGATACGTCCCTCTTTTTTCTGAATCAAGCACCCAGCTCAATCGGGGAGTTTGTATATCTGTACCAAATAGGTTTGTTCTGTATTCACATGTTACTTTTTTTATCAACAACATCGTTGTGCTTACCTCCTTATCATTTCAAATTTTTAAAAAGAACTAAACACGAAATCATGGTATTTGATTAGAGTTTAGTTGTCTTATTATCAAACATTTTTTAAACTCGAGTTAATTATAGCGCTTACAATTATAAAAATATTTGGTAATATTACTATAAATACATGGTAATCTAATCATTTAAAAAAGGAGGAAAAACTTAATGAATAGAAATATAGAAAGTTTCAAGGGGAAGAAATATTTTTCAAAGGACTTATTTATTTATTTAAATAGATTAGAAGAGGATTTTTTAAGACCTCACCATTATCATGATTTTATTGAAATTACGATCATTGAAGAGGGCAGCGGATTTCATTATGTTAATGAAAAGGTCCTTAAAGTGCAAAAAGGAGATTTATTTGTGATTCCCATTGGGGCATCACATGTTTTTCGTCCCTCCTCTTCCAATTCAAAGAATAAGCTTATAGTTTGTAACATCCTTTTTGATTGCCAAGTCTTAAAACAGATAGTAAATACATCAATTGTTCATGGTGAGAATTCATTTGCAAAATGGTGTACTCAATTAGAAAATAATAACACTTTTGATTACCTGCATTTAAAAGATGACCATGATACCTGTTTACCATTACTTCGCTCCATGTTTGTAGAATTCCAAGAAAAACAAATTGGGTATTCCCTTATTTTAAATGCTAAATTACGAGAACTATTAATCAAATTATTCCGTATTGAATACCGAGCATTTCCTAACTTAAATCCTAAAATAACCTCCTATGCCATAAATGAAGTTTTGTCATATATGCATCAAAATTTACATAAAATGATAACTTTAGCCGACATGGCCAGTCTCATGAATATAAGCGAAAGTCATTTTGTACGCATATTCAAGAAATATACAAATCAAACCTTTATTGAATACTTACAAAATATCCGAATTGAAAAAAGTTGTCATCTATTGCTTCATACTGATTTCAGCATTAAAGAAATCAGTTATCTAGTTGGGTACACTAATATAGATTATTTCCGTGAACTTTTTGTAAAAAAAATAAGTGTCTCTCCAAAGGCATATAGAAAAAAGAATGCTATCTTGTGAGCTTCAGACAATATATCATTGTAGTGTCACACATTTTTCTTGTAATACTCCCTCACCAAACACTTATAACTCCTAAAAAAATAAAAAAAAAAACGTCTAATCCCATATATACCAAGGGTTTAGACGTTTTAACGTTAAAAAGATTACTGTGTTTACCAATAATTTATGTAAAGAATATACTCAACCTAATGGTCATACTTAAACTATCACACTCTCTCGTAAGTAAACAGTTTAATGAAGAAACTGAACGTTAGCTCTTAAAGAGCTTAAGACCTTCTTCGCGCCCACAAATATATCTAGTTCACTAATCCAAGTTAATACTCATTACTTTTTTCATGATACTACCCTAAGCTTGGCGCATACCTACCTTTTTGATAACGTTTATAATTATGAAACAATATTATATCTCTTTAAAAACTTCCTTCCAGCCAATGCAAATAACCGATCCATAGAGAAACCCATTAATCCTAGAACAACTAGCCCTACAAATATCCAATCTGTCTGGAAGTACAATCTCGCGTTCCAAATCATGAACCCTACGCCTTCATTGGCCGCAACCATTTCTGCGCCGATGATTGCCATGAAAGATGATCCCATAGCAAGCTTAGCTCCTGTGAAAATATAGGGGGTAGCTGCTGGGATTATAACATATCGCAATACCTGGAAATCACTTGCTCCCATGCTATTTGCAGAACGTATTTTATCCTCAGATATGGAAAGCACTCCAGTTAATGTATTAATTGTAACAACAAAAAACGTTGCATACATAATTAGGAATATTTTCGATTGTTCACCAATCCCAAACCAAAGCATAAATAAAGTGATAAACGCTAGCGGTGGAATAAAGCGGACAAAATTTATCACTGGTTCAACAAGTAGTCGAATTGTTTTATTGCTGCCAATAAATAATCCCAACGGAATAGCAACAATATTTCCGAGGAACCAGCCGATCAGCACACGTACTAAACTATATGCCATATAAATGAATAATGAGCCATCACTTCCAAGTTCAAATGCTCCCCGTAATGTGGCAAGTGGACTTGGCAAAAATTGCGGATCAGAGAAATGAGCAGCAACTGTCCATATCACTAGTAATCCGATCCAAGTAATAATTCCTGTTTTTAAAATCTTTTTCCAATAAAATTTAAACGGCAGTTTTTTCTCTAATGGTTTTGATTTTAATTCCTGCTGCACGATCGTTTTCATCTTATTTCCTCCTAATCAAAATGCGATTGAACAACTTTATAATACTCATTGAAATTTGGACTAGTAATTTCTCGTGGATATGGCATGTCGATTTGATAGGATTGAATTATTTTAGAGGATGGTCCAACTGACATAATCCCAATCCGTTGACCTAGCGTAAGTGCCTCTTGAATATCATGAGTAACAAATATCACTGTTTTATTTGTTTCTGTCCAAATCCTTATTAACTCCTTCTGCATCGTTCGCCTTGTCATTGCATCTAAAGCACCAAATGGTTCATCCATTAGTAATATTTGCGGATCATTAGCTAAGACTCGTGCCAATTGAACGCGCTGTTTCATTCCGCCGGATATCTCATTAGGGAATTTTTGATTATGGCCTATTAACCCAGCTAATTTAATATAATGGTTTGCAATTTCTTTCCTTTTTGCTGTCGGTACTTTCTTCATTTTCAATCCGAATTCCACATTTTCTTCTACAGTCAGCCATGGAAATAATGCTGAATCGGCTGATTGGAAAACAAACCCTCTATTCTCTTCCTTTGCTGTCGACTGGCTCTGAATCGTCAACTCTCCGCTGGACTTCTCTATAAATCCAGCAAGAATATTTAATAATGTGGATTTCCCGCAGCCACTTGGACCTAGTAAAATATAAAATTCCCCTCTATTTATCGTTAAATCGACATTTTCCAATACAAAGTTTCCTTGATCATGATTTTCTGAAAATGATTTTGATAAACCCTTTAAGACAATATTAGGAGGATCTGTGTGAACTATTGTCATTTAATTTACTCCCTTCTTACATATCGGATAATGGTGGATTCGCAAAACCGAATCCACCTTCCCCTTACTCGCTTTTATATGTTACTGCCTCAGGCAGGGCCTCCTGCAACACATCTAACGCCAGTTTATCCTCGATATTGTAGTCTTTTTTTAATAATCCCCTGTCTAGGAGCCATTGTTTCATTTCGCTTAAGTGCTTTATATCCTCATCTGTAAACCCAATAGTATAATTGATATTTTCTAAGTCTCGTAATGTATCCTCTTTTTTGACTTTCAATTCCTTGTAGGCAATTTCTGCTGTTCCATCAGGGTTTTCTTTAACATAAGCAATCCCTTCTTTAATGCCTTTCAATAGATTTACAACAGCTTTTTCGTTATTTTTAACAAATTCTTTATTGGCAACAAGATAACTGCTTGTGGAAACATTAGCTGAAGAAAGGTCGTCGATTTTATGTACTCCCTCAATTGCTTTTAACTTCTCTAATACTGCTCCACTCGATAAAACGGCATCAATATCTCCTTTTTTCACGCCAACTATTGCTTCATCAGGTGTGCTGAATGGCACGTATTCAATATCCTTTTCACTTACGCCAATTGTCGCAAGATAATTAGCCCAATGATATTCCGATACTGTTCCTTTTGCGACACCAATTCGTTTCCCTTTCAAATCAGCAGGTTTATCTATTCCCTTTACGGCCACAAATTCAGATTCTTTAATCGTTGCTTCTGTGCTGTGTGACAAGGAGGAAATGACAACTATATCGCCTCTGTTTAATGAGTTCAAAAGGACATAATCTGCTGCTAACCCTGTGTCTGTTTGTTCTGTCAGTAATGCATTGATTGTATCGATTCCATAGGCAAAGTTAGAGATTTTTGGGTCGATATTCAAATCCGAAAAAAATCCTTCTGCATTTGCCGCCCTAATTTGTAAGGAGCCGCCTGCAGCTGTATCAATTCCAATCTTAATGGCATCCTTACCTCCACTACCTGAAGTGGAGCTGGAGCAGCCTGCTAATAAAACAGCTAACAACATCATGAAGGCTGCAATTTTAAATTTTTGTTTCATTAAGAATCCCCCCTTTTAAAACTATTTATTTTGTCTCTTTTTCATCAAACCGTGCTACGCAAAGAGCACCTTCCCCGAATGATGCAGCCCCTTTTACTTCAACTGCTGAATCAATTCCGCTTGGAGCCGCATTTGGCACTCTAAATGTTTCAACTGCCAATGGATGTATCTCCACTTCTTCTGGTTTTTCAAGCTGAGGAACCCAGCCGTAAGGAACTCTGTAAGCTCGGTATACCATATTGGAATTACGGTTATTTTTAAATGGTGAAATATACTCCCAAACTATTTCATGTTCTGTGTTTACTTCAAAAATACGACCATTCGCACCTTCTGTAATTAACGTATTTCCATTTTCTAAACGCTGAGCAGAACTGATATAAGGGCTATAAAAGCGAAACGAATCTGTAGGAGCTTGATAGTTTGCTTCTTGTCCTGTATACTGCCATACAATTTCGAGGGTAACAGGATCAATTTCCAAAACTCGTGAATGATCACGCAAAGCGTTTTTCGTACCGTCTGGAGAGCCGGGATTCGGAGCTCCATAACCTCCCCATCCACCGTTATCAAATACGAGGAGATTTCCTTCGCCAGGCAGTCCTCTTGGAATAATATGAGCATGATGCTGCCCGATAATCCAACCAATTTCCTTTAATTCCTCTGTAGAAAAATCGGGTCCAATTTGCCAAACAATTTTGCCAGAACGTTTATCCGTTATGCCAATGATATTGGCTTCACGGGCATCCCAGATGATATTGTCAGGATGAAATCTTTCATCACCATTATCATAATGACGATTTGGCCCAATCGCAGAAATGGAGTTTATATGTAGCCAATCACCAGACTCATTACCAAAGAAACGACGATTTGGCTGTTCATAAATTGTTTTTTTCGCCTCTTCATCAAATTGCAATTCATCAAAATGATCACTGAATGACCATTCCCATACAATATCTCCATTCCAATCCACTTCAAGAATGACATCATCTAATAGCTCATATTTAGAAATATTCAAGTTGACAACATTACGGTGTGCAAGCACTAGTGTATTGCCTCCATCAATTTTCGGCTCCAGCCCAGGCGCATAATACCCCACAGGGCTACCCTCCCGCTGATAGTCATGATGCGCTCTTGCAATCCATCTACCTTCATAGCCCGGATCAGTAATAAATTCATGTTTGTCAAACTTCCAAACAACGTTACCGTCAAAATCTACTTGTGCCACATCTCCCTCATCCTGAAAACCATGCTGTGGATCTCTGTTAAAAGTATGTCCCAATACATAGCCTCCTGGGAAAATCTTATTCGGAAATCCTCTCAAGCCTTTCCACAAATGTACCTCTCTTCCATTCATATCAATCAATAATGCCCCTAGATCTGGTGCTTGGAAGATAGTGTAACCGCTCCAAGCCTTATTTGGTGAATAAATTGTCGCACCTGTCGGATAAATAGTAGGATGTCCCATATTCAATTTCTCCTTTTAAAATAATTTTTCAAATCGGTTTAATCGGATTAAATCGCAAAAGTTAATAATAGTCTTTACTCAATGCCCCCTCCTTATCGAACGATCAGTAGCTAACAAAAAAGAGATTCAATGAAATACATCTTATGCATTTCATTGAATCTCTAGTGATCTAGTCGATTCTTTATTTATTGTTTAATTCTGAAAATTATCATAACAGCTAGAAATAAAGCGTGTCAACATTTTTTTACTATTCATATGAATTTACTTGGTTTAAAGAGATAGATATTATCTGAATCCCAGTTTCCTTAATTTAAGTTATAGTTTAAAAAAAGAATGGGTTGAGGCTCGTTGGTGGATGTGGACAGGCGGATTGTTAGGTGCTTTTTATGTTCTTGCAACAACCATTTTTTTACCAAGATTTGTTACTGCTTCTACAGTAGGTTTGTTATTATCGGACAAGTAATTATTTCTAATATTATTGACCATTTTAGCCTTATAGGATTAGCTACATGCTATAAGCCTCCCACGAGTGATGGGTGTAATATTTATTATTATTGGGGTTATAATTGTGAAAACGTTTTAAGTGAAATATTCCTCTAACCTATTACAAATATTATTTTCAAGGAAAGGTAGCCATTGAAATATGAGTTCAGGGTTACCTAATTTTTTGTACATAAGGACACACTCTTACCGTTTATCTTTTATTATATATCGTGTACAAAGTATAGGGCAGATATTTGTAGAGAATATAAAATCACACTATCCGCATTAGATCATTGGTTTAAAAATTTATTCAAAGGGCTTTATTACTCCGATAACACCGTAGATGCCCGAAATAATAGATGCATAATTTTTTCCGACACTGATGATTCATGATTTTAATCCTTCTTGATTAGTTTGTATTAAATAAGAACCCCATTCATATTAAGAAAATGGGGTTCTACAGTTTAGTTTAAGAGATGTAGCCTACTTGATATCTTACCTTTTAGGTAATGTGTCTATAGAAAATTCCGCTTAAATTATAATTTACAAATGACTGTTAAAGGAAGAAAATTCCCACTGAAATATTACGTATTAAAGCAAGTTCCCTCATCGCATATATTAACACTAATGTATTCCTTGTTTTTATGTTACTCCCCGCACCTTACATTTCATTTACCGTGAAAGAAAAGTGACTTGCTTTATCGCTTGAGCTGATTATAAGAAATTAGTCTGTGTATATGCACTGCAAGGTAGGCCAATTCCTCGTTAGGAATTGTTTTTTCATATACTTGTTTAATATATGCCTTAATTTTAAAGGCACTATCCATCGCTTGAGGATATAAACTAGCGATTTGCTTAAATAGTTCACTATCCTCCTCCTCTAGCATGGTATCTGCATAGATTCGTTCTACAAAGAACTTTATATGAGTAATAAAACGAGTATAATGTATGTTTTTCTCATCACTGCTGATATTCAATGTATACCGAACTAGGTTTACTATACTCCCAATCATCTTGGCAGTCTTCATTGCATCTTTAGACTCTTGCTTTTCTCCTTGCGCATTTACTAAATGGAATGCTATGTTTGCAGCTTCTTCAATTGGGAGATTTATATTAAGTCTTTCATTCATTAATTGAAGCGCAAATTCTCCGATTTCGTATTCTTTCGCGTAATAATTTTTAATTTCCCAATAGACTCGGTTCGTAATATTAATATTTTTCATAAATCGCTCGACAGCGAAATGTAAGTGATCCATTAATGTGAAATATATTCCAGAATTGAGCTTTGTGTTTAACTGTTTTTCTGCATAATCGACAATCTGCGTAGTGAGCTCTATAAATACAGGTGGCATGGAATCTAATAATCCCAGAAATTCTTTTACTTTTACATTTTCAACAGGTATGAATATTTGGTCCGCTTTGCTTTCTTCCACAATATTACCTGCTTTCTTTCCATAACCGATTCCTTTACCCAAAAGAATATATTCTTTTTGTTGGTCATTTTCTACCAATACGATACTTGAATTTAATACCTTTTTAACTTTAATCATTTTATTCCCCCCTAACCATTCAACATAAATTCATAAATTGAATGAACTACCAATCTTCCACAATAAAAATCACTCAACAACTTTTATTAAAAAAATTATTCGAATTAAATATTGGACCTATTAAATAAAACTGTGGCTACCTATAAAAAGGGTCTGCATAAGCAAACCCTCTCCTCTTTAAATATTTTCACCGTTTGTTTCAATAACTTGCTTGTACCAATCAAAGGATCCTTTCTTGATACGCTTCATTGTTCCAGTACCATCATCCTGTTTATCTACATATATAAATCCGTAACGCTTCTTCATTTCTCCAGTACCAAGTGAAACAGAATCAATACATGCCCAGCTTGTATAAGCAATGAGAGGAACTCCTTCATCAATAGCTTGTTTCATTTCTCTAATGTGGCTTTGGAAGTAATCAATTCGATAATCATCATGAATTTCTTCATTCTCATCAAGTTCATCTGAAGCTCCCAACCCATTTTCTACAATCATTAATGGAACTTGATATCTGTCATTCAAAGTATGAAGTGTGTATCGCAAACCGATTGGATCTATTTGCCACTTCCACTCACTCTCTACTAAATAAGGATTCTTTACACCACCAAGTAGATTACCACCTGTTTGCTCTTGATTTGGATCAGCACTAACGCAAACAGACATATAATAACTAAATGAGCAATAATCTACTGTATTTTCTTTGAGTAATACATCATCTCCAGCTTCTTTACTAATCACAATTCCTTCTTGTCTAAAGTAATGATCTGCATAAGATGGGTAATATCCCCTATGAAGTACATCTGCACAATAATAAACCTTCATTTGCATTTCTCTAGTTGCAAGAATAATATCAGCTGGATTACATGTTAATGGATAAAATGTTAAATGAGTAATCATGGAACCAAATTGGAAATCAGGGTTTATCTCTCTTCCTCTTTTTACAACAAGTGCATTTGCGACAAATTGATGATGTAAAGCTTGGAAGCGTAATTGTGCATTATCTTTTGTTAAATTAATCAGTTCACCAGTCTCATCATATATAATTCCGCCTGCTTGATATGCCTTTTGGGAAAGAGTTAAACAATTCATTTCATTAAATGGAATCCAATACTTCACGATATTTTTATAACGATTAAATAATACCTCTGCATAACGAACATAATGGTCAATCATTTCTCTACTTGCCCAACCATTTATTGTTTTTGAAAGATGGAAAGGAAATTCGTAATGAGCAATAGTCACAAGTGGTTCAATACCATATTTCTGTAGCTCCTCAAATACACTATCATAAAATTTCAATCCCTCTTCATTCGGCTCTAGCTCGTCCCCATTTGGAAAAATGCGAGTCCAATTTATGGATAGTCGGAACATTTTTATTCCTAGATCAGCTAACAATTTAATATCATCCTTATAATGGTGATAAAAATCAATTGCTTCATGTGTTGGATAACGTTCACCAGGGTCTAACTCAAGTGTTATACGTCTCTTTTGGTGAAGTGATCCACCTGTATACATATCTAAAGTGCTTACACCTTTACCATCTTCCTGCCAAGCACCTTCAATTTGATTTGCTGCTGTTGCTCCACCCCAATAAAAATCCTTTGGAAATCCCTTATTCATAATAACCATCTCCTCTTTTTTAGTATCCTAACGCTGATATATACATCAATGTGTCTTTAGGCTCAACCTGCTTTATGTCCGCAACCTTGACGGTGTAGTTTTCCTTACTTGTAACAACTGCAATAGTTACTGGATCAAATTCTTCTTTTATTTTTTCAAGGTCAAATTTCAATAATAAATCCCCAGTCTTTACTTCATCCCCAACTTTGACTTGGGGTTCAAAATATTTCCCTGCCAACTGGACAGTATTTAGGCCCACATGGAATAATATTTGAGCCCCCTGATCAGTAGTCAATCCTAATGCATGGTTTGTTTCAAAAATCATTTCGATTTTACCATCGGTAGGAGCATAGAGTTCACCTTTTGAAGGAATAATTGCAATCCCATCACCCATAACCTTTGAAGAAAAAACTTCATCATTTACATCAGATAAATTAACCATTTTTCCTACCAATGGGCTTTTAAACTCGCTTTCTAGTTTTGAATGATTCTTAGTCACTTGATCTTGCGGGCCTTCTACTACCTTTTTATCTGCACTTTTATCTTTCCCCAATAAAAATGCGGCAACAAATGCAACTCCGAACGAAATGACCAAGCCGATAATAGCATTGATAATATTGTTAGGCAATTCTTCCGATATAAACATTGATAAGCTTGCTAATCCTGGTCCAACTAGAACGAAAGCCTGCAAGCCAGCAATACCGATAAAGGTACCGCCTACAAAGGAACCAATCATAACACTGCTCAGAACCTTCTTATTTTGGATAGTTACCCCGTATAATGCAGGCTCTGTAATTCCAAAAAGAGCAGAGATACCCGCAGAAATTGCTGTTGATTTCAACACTTTATCTTTTGTTCTTATTGCTACCGCAAAACAAGCTCCACTCTCTGCAAGATTATGTGCAAGTGATGCAGGCAGATAAAGGATTTCCTTTCCAAGTTCACTCATTGTTGTTACTGCATATGGAACCATCGCTTTATGCATACCTGTTGCGACCATAAGTGGCAATACAGTTGCCAATAACGCTACTGCAATCCAGCCTACTTTGTCAAAAATAGCAAGAATGACTGCAGATAACCCCTGCCCGAATGTAAAGCCAATTGGCCCCAAAATTAGTAAAGCAATCGGAACAGTAATCAATAGGGAAATCATCGGAACAAAAAAGATTCTAATCGGTTTTGGAGAAATTTTTGTAAATAGCTTTTCTACCTGTGCATAAAATAGAATCGTTAGAATTGCTGGGAATACTTGATAGGTGTATGCAATATTCTCTATATTAAAACTGAAAAGTTGAGCCCCTTCTCCAATCATTGCTGCCATATTCGGCAGTACAAGTGCTCCTACCGCTGAAAGAGCAACAAGCGAATTGACTTTTAGTTTATTAGCAGTTGTAACGGCAACCAGTAAAGGTAAAAAATATAACGGTGCATCTCCAATCATGTTTAATATCTGATAGGTCTGCCCTGCTGGGTCCATTACCCCCATCACTGAAAGTAGTAACAAAAGTGACTTTAAGATTCCACCACCAGCTATTGCTGGAACTAGTGGCTGAAAAATACCAACAACAAAATCCAGGATAACGCTTCCAATTTTTTGCTTTTGTTTAGGTTTATGTTGAGAATTGGCATTGGTAGCTCCTTCATTTGTTACTAAGAGTTTTTTTACCTCGTCATATACTTCAACTACTTCATTACCTATGACAACTTGGCATTGGGCGTTCATTTTAACCGCCATTACACCTGGAATCTTTTTTAACTGATCTACATTTGCTTTACTATTATCATTTAAGGAAAAACGTAATCTTGTCGAACAATGCTCTAGGTGGGAAACGTTTTCATTCCCGCCCACATACTTTAACACCTCTGCTGCTGTTTGTTTGTAGCTCATCCTGTGTACTCCTTTTTAATAGTATTGTAATGTCGCTGGATTTAAGACAAAAAAGGCAGGACCTAAAATAACAAATACATAAAGTATTATTTGTTATTTATAGATCCTGCCTGCATTACCAGTCACATGTCCAATTGGTTTATTTAATTATCTATAGTATATACTCCCATTATGAAAGCGTCAACTTTTTTTTATTTTATATTCCCTAAAAGCATCAACAATCAACTGATGATCCTCAACATGGTCTAATCCACTTACTATAAAACTACCAACTATCTCATCTTTAACAATGATTGGAAAGCCTCCACCGCAAATTACAATCGTTTCATCATCTTTATATTGTTCATAGGTACTATTTTCTTCATTATCCAAGAAAATGTAGTAGCCGCTATGATGGAATCTTTCAATAGTATTCTGTTTTCTATTTAACCAGATATCGCCTTTTTTGCCTTTCATCAGATACTGAAATACTATCTCGCCATCTAAAACAGCTCTTATTCTTATATTTTTCAATTGGTCTTTCTTTATTCTATTTACAATACTTAAAGCTATATTATAAGCATCTTCATTACTGAAAGAATCAAAGGATAATTCCTTTTCTAACTGAAGTACTTCATCTTTCGTCATATGCTTTCCTCCAAATATTATAAGAAAAAGAATCCTTCCGGTACCTTTTTCTTACGTTTCATTCATTAGTTTTACTTATTGAACTTCATATTTTACTTCTTATTTATTACTTCTCATCTAGAAACTTGTCTAACTATGCTATTCTATTCCCCTCTTTAACATTCTCTTTCTTCATTCGAATGCTTTCACATCCACTGACTGTGTTGTTCCGTTCTCATAGGCTTCAAAAATGAATGTAATCAACCTCCTCCTGAGCAATTGATTCATAGCAACATTTATTCTCTCTTAAAAATTGATACTTTAAAATGACAGCTCGTTCTTGAACTAATGAACCAATTCGCCAAGATATACGAAAATCCTTCTTCCGCATAACAGCCGCGATTGTTACATAAGAGTGACTACTTACTCTAATTATATGAATGCTGCCATGCTAACATAAAATATGGCTGTGATTCTAACGTGTTAAAGGATAAGAGACAGAAAAAATCTTGCATAATAGATATAATATTATAAAAACTCATAATTAACGAAAGGGAAATTAGCTTTTATAACAAATGACTTACTTCACAATAGGGGACTTATGTAGAATTAGATTGATTAATATTTTGTATCCCATAATTTATTTAATAGTTCTTTTAAATATTGTATTTCTTGCTCACTTAAATTACTCGTTACATTCTGATGAGCCTCCATCACTACAGGTAATATTTTGTTTTTTATTTCGTGTCCCTTTTCAGTTAAGTAAAGGTTTTGAGAACGTTTATCTTGCGCATTGTTTCTTTTTTGTATAATTTCTTTTTTCTCCATAGACTGTATCATTCTTGCTACTGTTGTCTGATCCTTATCAATTGCTGCAGCCAATTCTTTTTGTGTTGTCCCTTCATGCTTACAAAGCACGCTAATGATTCCCCATTGCTCCGGAGTAACTTCAAAGGGCTTTAATCTCTTAGTAAAATAATTGGTCATCTTTACATCTGTCCGATGAACAAGATAGCCAATTAAATCATGTAATTCCATACTCCACCTCTATAAAGATTATATTAACGAAATGGTACCTAAACTTTTAATTTGAATTAATTGCTATTGCGTGTACGTATGCTACTATACTGTTTCATTTTATCAAAACCTGATATAAGCCTGAATAGCTACCCCTTCTTGAATATGCTGTTCTTCTGTCTTCAGCAAATATTTATATTAAAAAAGATAAAAGGAACTTACACCTAAACTTAAAATCATTAAAATTATGGCTGGGATTGACTTTTTAAATTGATCTTTTACTATTACTACTAAAGTAAAAGCAGCAACAAACATAGTTCCCCCTAATAGTAATCCTGCAAATAACGCAACATATGGAACCCAAATACCAATTAACATACCAATTGCACCAATCAATTCAAAAGCACCAGTAAGAAAATTAAAAATAGATGGAAAACCAAACCGCTTAAATTCTTCAGCCATTTTTCCAGAGATTATTTTTGTTCCGGTCATAATGAAAAAGATAAATAATAAGACTTGAACAATATTTACTAAAATAGAGATAATAATCACCTCTTTCTTCATAGAATTAATACATGCTATAGCATGTATTATACAAACAATTATTATTTCTTTTACGGTAAATAACAATTAGACTAGTTGTCAGATTTAATTAATATTGTTGAACATAGATGCTATAGCATATATATTGGTTTATTTTATGCTAAATGTCAAATCAATCTTTCTTATTAGGTTCTTTATAAAATCCGCTAGATAAATGAGGAATAACCAATTTAATATACTCCTCTGGTGGTAGCTCACTGTTTTTATTCCAAGCAATAGCAGCTCCATATATTCCCCAACTCAACATAACGGACGCAATTCTATCTCTTTCTTCTCCCTCACTTTGCCTTTGTAACATTTTATAAAAGATAATCTCCAGTTGTTCCTTGATTATTCGTGCTATCGTTTCTTCATATCCATTATGACAGCGACTTGATAAAGAACTATTGAAGCTAGTTATTGCTAAAAATAAGTTCACTATTACTTCTTCATTAAGTACATAATCCTTAATTATTTCATCATTTAAGTTAATTAGGAATACTTCAGACAACACCTTTTCCAATAAATCATATTTATCTACAAAATGATAATAAAACGTTGCCCTGTTTATCATAGCCTCTGTTGTAATATCTTTTACGGTAATATCCTTGAAGTCTTTTTTCTCGGATATCTTCATGAATGCATCCATAATTGATTTTCGAGTGCGAATATATCGCAAGTCTTTTTTTACTTCGGTCATCTATATCTCCTCCTTTTCAGACAAATGATCGAATATGTCGTATATACGATAAATGACTACATCTATTGGTATTGTTCATTTTTATTATGTACTAAGATGTAATCGTAATCAACTTTACTAACTGACTGGAAGGAGATATATGTTGTTCAAAATAGGAATAACTACTGGAAGTACAAAACAAACAAGGGTTGGAGATCAAGTAGCTGAGTCGGATAAATCGTAAAGAGTACAACCTGGCAATTTATAATGAACCAATTCATGGTCATCTGCTTTAAAATCATTTAGGAAGTAAGAGGAGTGAAGAAGTTAGTATGAGCAAATACCCTATGGCTTGTGATTTAGAAACTGGAATTTGCGGTGTTCCTGATAATGACGAAATGGAAATGATTGATTTAACCAATTCCAATAAAAAAATTGAATTATATTACGTAACAGATCCAATTTGCTCTCATTGCTGGGCACTGGAGCCCGTACTTCGCCGCTTTGTTTCGCAATATGGTCACTACTTTAATTTCCATACTGTTATGGGAGGATTGTTGGAGAAATGGGAAGACTTTGGTGACGCAGCAAATGGCATTTCTAAACCTTCCGACGTTGCAGAACATTGGAAAGAAGTTGGTGTACACAGCCGCATGCCAATTGATGGATCTCTTTGGTTGGATAACCCTATTCAATCTTCTTTCCCACCATCTAGAGTTTATAAGGTTATTCAAAAAAGGCGTAAATCCTTAGCAAATGCGTTTTTACGTCGTGCGAGGGAATCTGTATTTGCATTCAATCAAAATATTGGGGATCAAGGTGTCCTCATTGATATAGTGAATAAGTTAGGTCTAGATGGTGCATCCATTTTAGAGGAAGCACAACAGGAAACCGGAAGAAAGCTCCTCAAAGAAGACTTCAGACTAGCTGCTAGTTTGGGAGTAAGAGGATTTCCCACTATTATCATGGTCAATCAAGAAAATAAAGGTGTCAAGATTGTTGGAGCACGTCAACTACAATACTATATAGACGGTTTAAAACAAGCACTCCATCTGGAGAATATACAACCTGGAGTACTACCTAATATTTTTGGTCTATTGAGGGAAGAAAAGTTATTATTCTCGAAGGAAATGGAGGTTATGTACGATATTCATCAATCAGAAGTATCCTCATTTGTAAAAGAGAACCTTTCTTCTGAGAGCTATCATAAAAAAGAAATACTAGGTGAGTCCTATTTTCTACAAGCAGAATAATTAATAAAGGAGAATATAAAATGGCATATATTTTACAGGTTGATTTTAGGATGCAAGGTCCCTTTGGAGATGAGATGGCTCAGACTTTTTCTGGTCTGGCGGAAAGCATTAACAAAGAAGAAGGATTTCTTTGGAAGATTTGGACAGAGAATCAGGAAACAAGTGAAGCTGGGGGCATCTATTGCTTTCAAACAAAGGAAAACGCAGCAAACTATTTAGAAATGCATTCTAACCGAATAGAGAATTTAGGAATAAATGAGATAAATGCAAAGATTTTCTCCATTAATTCTAAATTAACTAAAATAACAAAAGGTTTATATTAATTTCCCACGGATCTATAAGAGAAATTAAAATTGCTAATAAAAACATGCCACTTTTGTGACACAAGAAAGAGCTCTCCTTGAAAAGTGAGCTCTCTTCATTATAAAAACAAATCACTATGCTTAATTTTTATGATTATCAAGCAGCTTTTCTTCTAATTTACAAATCCACCTATAATATCCTGTTAGGATTAGTATAAGCATGGGAGCACAAAATGTATCATACCATAATTTCCACCATCCTAGATGGAAGAATCCCCAAGGTTCAGGAATTAAAACCAATGCCTCGTAAATAATAATACCTACTGTGCAAAGAGTTAATAAAAATTGCTTTTTTAACAAAACTGGAGTTAAATGGGAACAAGCTTAATAACATTATATTGAATGGTGGAATTAGAATTGTATGTGCAAGAACTCCCATCCAGTCTACGCCTTTATCAAAATACCAGTATCCTTTAAACTTAAATTCGATCACCACATCAAAAACCACCTGAAGCGCAATGGTAAATGTCCATATATTTACTTTTCTATTCATTGTCGGTATTTTATTTTTTTTAAACGCTATAACATTAAATAGAATAATCGAAATAAAAAGGATTACCATAGATTTTCCTGTCCTTATAATTTTAGTATTAGATTAACCATTGCAACTTATTTAATACCTTAATTAACTAAGTAACAAGAATTTTTTCACTGTCGCTTCCATTTCGAATGACCGGATGAGGGTTATTTATGTAGAAGGGTCAACCAATGAAGGTTGACAAAAATCGTATTAGTGAAGCAAAAGAAAATTTTAATTACTGGCTGACACTATATATTATTCATTATTCTCTTTAAAGGATGGGTTTTTGTCTATAAAAAAAATGTACCGTATTGTACGATAGTACATCTTTCTAAAGATAAATATTTCTTATGGATAACTCTTACCAATTGTCCATTATCCATGAAATTCAGATTATTATAATGATTGTTTCTTTTACCGCTGTTTGGAGTTTAAAAACTTAATAGGAAAGGAAAATTTCCTTTACTTTATGATAAGCAAGCTTTTCTCTTCGATAAGTATCTACGAGTCCTTTATTGTTTTGGGATTTCGGCCTTCCATGAAACCATCCTTTGTCTACTCTACAATCTGCATACTGCCAGATGATTACACCACTTAATTCTTCATCCGATAAAATGGTAGTTACTTGTTCCGTTAAAGCAGTCTTCTGGTATTCTTCCGTCCACTTTTCCTGATTATTATTCCTGTAACCATAAATTGCGCCAGCTCCAATTTCACTGATTAGTAGTGGTTTACCTGCTCCAGAAGTACTATTAACGAACTTTTTCAGATTGTATAAAGAATCCTTTACTGATGTTTCATGATACCATCGCGGGTAGATATTAAAAGATACTATATCAACCAAATCCAGGCACAGATCTGAACCTATATGTGCCTCAAGACTTGCAAAGGATACCGGACGACTAGAATCTAAATGTTTAATAAGTTCAAACTGTTTTGCGTAGCAGGATCTCCCAAACTCTGTGTTACTCACACATTCATTTAATATCCCCCATACATAAATAGATGGGTGGTTTATATGACTTTCAATCATTTCTTTAATACAATCCAAACTTTGTTTCTCAAAGTTTTTGTGTCTCATCTGTTCTTCACTTAATCCTCTTGCATGAGACTCTTCCCATACAAGTATTCCATTCTCATCACATAAATCTAAAACACGCTCATCATTAGGATAATGACTCGTTCGAATACAATTTGCACCTAATGACTTAATCATTTCAATATCTCGATACATTGCTTCTATGGGAAGTGCACATCCGAATTCTGCATAGTCTTCATGGCGATTTACTCCTTTAATAATTACCTTTTCTCCGTTAAACAAAATGTCCTTTCCATTGACTTTTACTTCACGAAAGCCTACTCTGTCAATCAAATCGTCCACTTCTTTTTCCTTGTCGAATAGCTTTGCTTCCAGCATATATAATTTTGGATTTTCCAATGTATACGTAGTTGCAGCAGGAAACTCAAAGCGATTCTCTAATAGTGTTTCAGCATTAGGAGGAAGTACTTTGTCAACAAAGGAAATCTCATCATCACCAACCTTAATTTTTAGCGTTACAAGCTTTTTCTCATTGGAAAGATTCCTTAGCAAAGCTCTGATTGATGCATACCATTTCCCATCTTCCTGATTTGGGATAAAGTGAGTATTTTTAATAAACATTTCACCAATTTCCTCAAGGACTATCGGCCGGGTAATTCCACCGTAAGAATGATAATCGTTGCTCACATGCAAAGCAGACTCCTCATGAAAGGAATTATCCACAATAACCTCCAGTAAATGTTCACCATGAGGTATATCCTGTAATAATATATCGAATTCTGTATAAGCATTATAATGGTATCCAACCTGCTTCTTGTCCAGGTATACATATGCCGTATGGCTGACTCCTTTAAATACTAGACGGGCATTTCCCCCAAAGGTTACTCTCTTTGAATACACTGCCTTGCCTTTATAAGAAGCAAGATTTGGATTGCTTTCCCAGCAGCTCGGAACAAGCATTTTGTATTCCTCTTGTTTTTCCCCCGATGAACTTAAGATATGAAAATCCCATATAGGATCAAGTGGTACTTCTCTACGGACCATGTGATTTTGAAATAACCTCGTATACATAAATACCCTCCAAGCTTCATTTTAATTAACATCACTTAAAATCACTACAAATATCATCACTGATAAAAAGTAAGATTCATACTGTTTCATCAAGTACTTGATAATGGTTTCAATATAAAACTTTAAAGGCATATCTTCAATAACATATAATAAGATTAAACTGATATATACTGAGGTGATAAAGAGTTGTTTAACATTTTGCGAATGGGTTGCAATACTGCACACGGCAACAACTTTTCTGTTAATCGTCCTAAAGGGTATGAATGGTGTCTTCTCTTGTTTGTTAAATCTCCGGCAGTTTTTATAATAGAGGGAGAGGCTATAAATACACCCGCTAATACACTGATAATCTTTGATAAGAATTATCCTCATGAGTACAAATCGAGCGGAGCTGAATACAAAAATGACTGGATACATTTTGAACTTAATGCGTCTTTTTTTGACCAATACCCAATTAATTTGAATACCCCACTGTATATTTCGAACCATTTATATATATCTGATTTAATCCAAAAAATAGCAAATGAATTTTATTCTAACAATTCATATAAGGAGCAAACCATCGAATATTTGATGCGTGTTTTATTCGTAAAGACGAAAGAAATGGTGGAGACAAATACTCTCCAACCTTGGCGCTCAAAAGTTCATGAGGAACTAATTAAACTTCGAAGTGAAATTTACAGCAACCCTCAACACAATTGGTCAATAGCATTTATGGCTAGTAAGCTACATATAAGCTGTGGTCATTTACAAAATATCTATAAAAATACCTTCCATATCTCCTGTATGTCTGATGTTATCAAAAGTAGAATTACTTACGCTAAGGAGCTTCTTATGGAATCTGATTTACAGGTGGGGGAAATTTCAAATTTATGTGGTTATGAAAATGAGGTTCATTTTATGAGGCAGTTTAAGAAGTTAACTACTTTAACTCCTTCTGAGTATCGTAGGTTGAACAGTATTACAGATAAGTAAAGTTAAAACTTATGAAAGTTAGGAACATGTTTGAGGCTGGTTGAGACTTAATCTCTTATAACAAGTGAAGCTGTGATGCTGCATTAAGGATATCGGGGTTACTGGAAAAAATTCAGAGAAGGAGATTTTAGAATGAATCCAGCAGTGAGTCTCGGTGTGTTAAAAGGTGAAGATCGGGTTCAAGCATATTTGGAATACTTATCTTGCGAGGAAGACAACATTTTACCCTCCTATCACACTAACTTACCATTGAAGTTAGTGTGTAAACGTTTTACGATTAGAATAATCATAACAAAAAGGGAATTCTTTCAGAAAAGAGAAGGTTTCTTGTTTCACTTTATATGTAAGTAAGATAGTCTAACATTTTCAAAGAAAATGCGATATAAAGTTAGTCTAACAATTAGAATCGAAAATAGGAGTGAATATATATATGTCTATTAAAGAAAAAATGAAAAGCGGGAAATTATATCTCTGCAATGATGAAGCTTTGGGGAAAGAGCAAACGCAATGTTTAGAGGTATTATATGACTTTAACCATACTAGACCTTCTGAACGAGAAAAAAGAAAGGAAATTTTGCATAAATTGTTTGCGGAAATAGGAAATAATGTTTATATCGAACCACCACTTCATGCAAACTGGGGAAGACACACACATTTAGGAAATGATGTCTACGCAAATTTTAACCTGACATTGGTAGATGACACCGATATTTATATAGGAAATAATGTGTTAATTGGTCCTAATGTAACGATTGATGCTGGTACTCATCCAATTCATCCGGAATTGCGGAGAAAAGCAGCACAGTATAACCTGCCTGTGATAATTGAGGATAATGTTTGGATTGGTGCTGGAGCAATTATTTTACCAGGGGTTCGTATTGGGGAAAACACAGTAATTGGAGCCGGCAGTGTAGTTACGAAGGATATTCCACCTAATGTTGTAGCAATAGGAAGCCCTTGCAGGATACTGAGAAAAATCAATGAGAATGATATGAAATATTATCATAAAGACAGAAAAATAAACGAAGAAGATTTACTAAATATTCTTAAATAATCTTACCTTATTTGAAGGTGTATATTATAAGGTTAAGAGTATAAGGAAGGCTCTCTTAACCGTGCAAAGTTGACACTAATAAAGATATTAAGCAGCCTTATTTCATTTTCAATTGATGTAAGGTTGCTTATTTTGTTTGTAATTATAATTCCTCCGTATTCCTTAGCAACTTTAAATATTTAGGCATCTCTTGAACAAGGTAGATTCTAATAAGGCGTCACCCATTATTAAAGGCAACACCTCCCCTGTTTCTTCTAACCAAATGAGAGATGTGCAAGATAAAACTGCTCCCATAAAGCTCTCATCCTTTACTTCTTCTTTCCACAATAGGTTGCCCTTATTAAAACGGTATTTCTCTTTTAAACTAATCAGATGATATACTTCCTAATCAATGATTAAATGATCAATTCCAACAATGTCTTTACTCTCTCGAAATGTTCCGGCTGATACACCAACCGCTTTTCGGAACACTTTGTTAAAATAGTTGGCATTTGCATAACCTACTTGGGTAGCAATGTCTGTTACAGGGATTCTTGTTGAACGAAGGAGCTCTACTGCCTTTTGAATTCTAATTTTGGTAAGGTATTGCATAGGTGTCATATTTAGTTGGTGCTGAAACTGCTTAATAAAGTAATATCTTGAAAAACCGGATACGGCTGCTATTTCATCGAGTGTAATTGGTTCATGATAATGTGTTTGAATAAAGGTCAATGCCTCTGTAATCTGGCTAGAGAAACCTTTCGCTGTTTTTTCAATATTCCTTATGAAACGGTAACATTCCATCACAAACTCATAAGCCTTAGCTGAGGCATAATAGGCATCTGTAACCTTTTGTTCAGATGTTTCTTGATAGATTTTCAGCAAAAGCCTAATCAGCTTTGAATCTGGAGGAACTTTCAAGACAGGACCACTCAGTTCTTGCATTTGCCGCCAACAAGCCGAGGCTTCTCTTCCTACTAATGTAATAAAAATAAACTCCCAACCCTCACTTTCCTTTGGAAAGTAATATCGATGATCGCTGGGAATCTCGACAATAAAGGCTTCTCCCGCCTTAACAGTATAACTTTTGCCCACTGCATCAATCCTACCCATTCCTGACAAAGTATATTGAAAAACATAAGTTCCTACGTCTTTCCGCTTTAACCCATGCCAATCATAAACTACTCCAGGCATTATCTCTTCACGGCCAAGCACTAAAATATTTGCCATATGAATTACATCTTGAAAACGAAAGCCGTACGTCTGATAATCCTTCACAGATTTCCCCCTATAAATTAAGGACAATATTTCACCCTCCTATCGCACTAACTTACCATTGATACAGTTATGTAAGCGATTTATCATTATTATAACAACAAAAATATAGAGTTGAATACGGGCTACTTTTTTTATTTTTTAAAGCAATTTTTTCTTTTAAGGGATTTGATTAGTTGCCCAATAACAGGAGGTTAATGAATGTCGAAAATTACGTTTATTGGAGCAGGGAGTACAGTTTTCGCCAAAAATATTCTAGGTGACTGCATGTATATTCCTGCATTAGCTGGTTTCGAGTTCGCATTATTTGATATAGACAACCAACGCTTAAAAGACTCGGAAAATATGTTAAATAATTTAAAACAAGGATTACAGGCAAACATTGTTGTGAAAGCCTATTCGAATCGCAAAGAAGCATTGCGAGGAGCAAAATACATTATTAATGCCATTCAAGTTGGTGGCTACAAACCAAGCACGATTATAGATTTTGAAATACCTAAAAAATATGGCCTCCGTCAAACAATTGCTGATACAATCGGGATTGGCGGCATTTTTCGTTCTCTTCGCACCATTCCGGTTATGTGGGATTTCGCTAAGGTTATTGAAGAGGTTTGTCCGGATGCCCTGCTTTTAAACTATACAAATCCAATGGCAACATTAACAGGAGCAATGCTGCGCTATACAAATGTTAAGACCGTTGGATTATGCCACAGTGTTCAAGTTTGCAGTGAACACCTCCTTAAATCCTTAGGTATGGATCACGAAGGAGTAGAAGAAAAAATTGCTGGTATTAACCATCTGGCATGGCTTCTTGAAATCAAACGCGACGGCAAGGACTTATATCCGGAAATTAAACGCCGTGCGAGGGAAAAACAACAAACAAAACATAATGATATGGTTCGCTTCGAATTAATGGACAGATTTGGATACTATGTAACTGAATCCTCTGAACATAACGCTGAGTACCATCCGTATTTCATTAAACGCAATTATCCGCATTTAATCGAGAAATTTAACATTCCACTCGATGAGTATCCACGTCGCTGTATAGAACAAATTGAACGATGGGACAAAATGCGCGACGAGATGGTCTTTAATAAGCATTTAACCCATACCCGTTCGCACGAATACGGTTCCCGTATTATTGAAGCGATGGAGACGAATGTTCCGTTTAAATTTGGCGGAAACATTTTAAATACAGGGCAATTAATTAGTAATTTACCGGAAAAAGCAGTTGTTGAGATATCTTGTATTGCTGATCGGAGCGGAATCACTCCTTGTTATGTAGGGGATCTTCCAGAACAGTTGGCTGCCCTTAACCGTTCAAATATTAATACACAGCTTTTAACAATTGAAGCTGCGGTAACGAAAAAGAAAGAACATATCTATCAGGCAGCAATGCTTGATCCTCATACTTCTGCCGAATTATCAATAGATGACATCATTGCGATGTGCGATGATTTAATTGAAGCTCATGGTAACTGGATTCCAGAGTTTGAAGATCCTAAACAAATTTCGTTCATCTGACGAATAGAGTATTAACTGTATAAATATAAAAATACTAAAGGGCAACTAATATTTACAGTGCAGTTCAAGAGTTAGTTGCCTTTCTTTAATATCAGTGACTAGATATACTTCCTATCTATACATATAAGATTGAATGGAAAAACATATGGAATGTCCGTTTGGGTTTTTGCATTTCTTTATCGCTTCAGCTTAGGTGATATCTTATTGAGAAGCTACATTCACGGTGCAGTTGAACTATCAACTTCAGATGATATTCTCTACATTTAAACTTTTAACGGAAGCTTTTTTTTCAGTTTTATTTGGTAATGTAAACATAGACAAAATTGTAAAGATTAAAGCAATGCTACCTAGCAACAAATACGCACTCTTAAAACCGACTGTATCATACATATTACCGGCGATCGTCGATAAAAAGATCGAACCAACTTGCTTTGAAAACTGAAATCCGATTAAATAAATGGTAGCCGACAATCTCATATCAAAATTGGCTGAAATAAATTTAAATACAGCTACTAATAAAATGGGTACCTCAATGGCATGCATTAATTTTAATAAACTAATGAAGATAGGTCCGTCCGCAATGCCGGACCCTAAAATTCTGAATGACATAACAAACCCAGCATAAATAAGAGCCTTCTTCGCCCCAAATTTATTAATAATAAATGGAGCTAGTATCATAACAATAGCTTCAAGAAAAATTTGAAGGGTTACAAGATTCCCAAACACCTCAGTACCCTTGTCTGCTGTTGCAAAGAAGTGAGTAAAATATACCGGGAATTGTTGATCATACACATCATAAATACACCCTACCCCCAAAACGTATAGTACAAAAAACCAAAATTTTTTATTTTTAAATAAAGCAATGGTTGAACCCTTTGGTACCTGCGATTCAATGTTTCTAGTACCTTTTTGGAGATTATTATCTAATTTTGCAACACTTAAAACGATCGCTAGTAAAACAGCTGCCATACTACTAATCCAAAAAATCAAGTCTGGATTAGAGGTAAATAAATGGCCTGTAACAAAAGAACTAATTGCCGCACCTATGTTACCAAATACCCTTACACGTCCATATTCAAAGTTATTTAGGTGACTTACTCTTTCAATGTATGCTTCAATAGCACCTACACCGCCATTAAAAACAGCGCCCAGGTAAGCGCCACCAATTATAGCTGCCAAAATAATATTTGTTTTTAGTAGGACAGGAAGTATATAAACAAAAAATGGCCCTATTAAGACTAATAATCCAACAAAAAACCATAATAAGTTCTTTCTCAAACCTAACTTATCTGAAATAATACCAAAAAAGGGCTGGTAACAAATAGCGGATATAGAAATAGCAGAAAATATAATTCCTGTTTCTGTTGAACTTAAACCACCTATGTTGGTAAGCCACAATGATAAAAACATCGTACATGCAGCCCAAATAAAGAAATATAATAAAAAGAAAGTTCCGAAAAGCCAATAACTCTTATTTAGTTTTTTCAATTACATCTCCTCCACCATCTTATAAAATAAATGATTTAAAACACATATTTAAAAACATGATGGAAATGATGTTTTATCGATTCCCATCACGTTTTCTTGATTTTCACCCTTCTGGGTTATTAAGTTGTAACAGCAGATTTACTCTTTTTAGGATTTACTCTCTTTTAATCTTAAAACATAACTTTGGAAATCTCCTTTTATTTCAGCTGGGATACTAATTCCAGCGTATGTAAGCTCGTCTCCACCATACACTTTATCTGTTCCCACAACCTGGTATTGCTTACATGGGTCAATTCCTTTTAACTTTATAAAGGTTAAAGGAGCAGCTGGTTCAGCTAATACTCGGAAATAAAAGACTATAATTTCCGTTTTATCTTTTGTTGTAAACAACCAAGACGTTTCATCGCCTTCGAACGGACTTTGCAAGCGGTAAAAATCACCAAATTGGATTAATTGACGAATTTCTTTATACTCTGACACCTGATCTTTAACCATTTCTTTTTCTTCGTTTGAGAGTTTTGCCAAATTTAGTTCGTAGCCCAAATTACCTGACATAGCCACGTTTCCACGCATTTCTAACGAAGTATAGCGATGTACCTGATGGTTTGGAACCGCAGAGACATGAGCACCCATTGAAACAATTGGATACACGAGACTCGTGCCATATTGAATCTTCAAACGTGATATAGCATCTGTATTGTCGCTTGTCCAGGTCTGTGGCATATAATACAACATACCAGGATCAAATCTCCCGCCTCCTCCAGAACAGCTTTCAAAAAGGATGTGCGGAAAATCAGAAACAATATTCTCCATAACTTTATAAAGACCTAGCATATAACGGTGTGCTGTTTCTCTTTGCCTCTCAGCTGGTAATACAGCAGAACCAATTTCTGTCATATGACGATTCATATCCCATTTAACATAGGAAATCGGCGCACTTGATAGAATATCACTAATCCGTTTCGTTATTTCATCACAAACATCTTCTCTAGAAAAGTCTAGTATAAGTTGATTGCGACTTTCAGACCTACTTCGATTTGGAACATGTAGGCACCAATCTGGATGCTGTCGATACAAGTCACTGTCAACAGAAAGCATTTCTGGTTCAACCCAGAGACCAAATTCCATCCCCATATCCTTGACACTATGTGCAAGTTGATCCAATCCATTTGGTAGCTTATTCTGATCAACGAACCAATCTCCTAAGGACGAATTATCATTATCCCGCTTTCCATACCATCCATCATCAAGTACAAACAATTCTATTCCTAATTTACGCCCTGTTTCAGCAATTTCAAGAATTTTTTGGGAATTGAAGTCAAAATATGTTGCTTCCCAGTTATTTATTAGAATAGGTCGCTCCTTATCTCGATATAACCCTCGCACTAAGCGGTTACGGTACAATTCATGAAACGTTCTTGACATTTCCCCAATACCTTCTGATGAATATACCATAACTACTTCAGGAGATTGAAAACTTTCTCCCACTTCTAATTTCCAGCGAAAATCAAATGGATTAATCCCCATGGTTACACGTGTATTACTAAACTGATCTACTTCTGCTTGTGCCAAGAAATTCCCGCTATAAACGAAGTTAAAGGCAAAAACTTCACCGCTATCTTCAGTAGTATCTTTTTTCAGAAGTGCAATAAACGGATTATGCTGGTGGCTGCTTGCACCTCTTGTGCTTTCGATAGATTGAATTCCATGCCGCAACGGTTTGCGCTCAATATGTCTTTCTTTTACATGTGCACCATGGAGATGCAAGAAGTCGAAATCCGCATTTCTAAAATCAACACAAAGACTCTGGGCACTAAGCAATGTAACCGACTCATTTCCCTTATTATCGAAGCGTACAGAACGTGTTATTACGTTAAGATGTTCGAAAACGGTATAGCACAATATAACTTTTAATCCTATTATTGAGTCTTCCATTGTAATCTCAAGTGTTTCTGCTTCATTATCTTTTTCAACATAAGTTGAGGGCAGCCCATTAAGTTTGGGCTTACCTTTAACAATCTTATGTGAAATATATCTTAAATCTGATATCGTTGATCCATTCTCCAATTGAATTTGATAAGCTGGCTTACGGAAATCAGAGTTCCCATACTGTGGATATTCTTGCGGTAACGTATCTAAAGAGAATACTCTGTCATTTCTGTGCTCATATGGATTACCAGAGAAACCCCTGTCTTGATATTGAAGATAGTTTGAGAAATTATATTTCGCTATCCCTTTCCCCCAATAATAATGCACAAGGTAACCATCACGTAGAATACCTATTACATAACTAGTATCCTTTGCTTTTAAATGAAATGTTCTCTCTGATGCTTGATAATAAATCCCCATTTTTTACAACTCCAATGCTCTATTATACGTAACTACTTTTCTTCTAAAAATTCAGATAGGATTTCGTTGGATGTTTAATATTTAATTATTTAATGGCACCCTTGACAACTCCACCAATAATCCATCTCTGAGCAAATAAGTAGATAATTACCATAGGAGCCATGGATAAAAGATAGGATGCGAAGGCCAAATTATAGTCTGTACCAAATTCAGTCTGGAACACGTACTGTACTAGTGGAAGCGTGTAATCTGCCGAATCGCTCAAAATTACTAAAGGAAGCAAGAAATCATTCCATGCCCATAAACAAGTCAAAATACCGATTGTTGCGTTAATTGGTGTTAAAAGAGGAAAGATGACCTTCCAAAACACTCCCCATGTACTGCTTCCATCCATTATGGCTGCTTCCTCTAACTCTACAGGAATAGAACGGATGTATCCGACATAAATGAAAATATTCATTGCCATACCATAAACCACATACAGAATAGTTAAACCAATAGGATTATTTAATCCAATTGCAGAGGTTTGTTTCACAATAGGTAACATGATAATTGGAAATGGGATAAATAAAGCACTAACAAAGTAGTAATATAACATTCTAAAAAGCTTTCTATGCATATTCCTAGCAATCGCATAAGCTACAAGTGAATTAGATAGAATAGTAAATACTAAGGTAAAGAAAGTGATTAGTGCACTATTTTTGAAAGCAGCAAAGAAGTTGGTAGCTTCAATTGCTCTTATAAAGTTATCCCAATGAAAATTAAGAGGAAACGATAATGCCGACTCTGCTAATTCCTGCGGACTTTTTAACGCAATAGAGATGGTAATATACAATGGGAAAAGTATTATTAACGATCCTAAAGCAATTAGAATTGTTATAGGCCAGTTCACACGTTGGTTCATTACATATTCATCTCCCTTTTTTGTAGTACTTTAAGCTGGAACACAGAAATTGCCATGATGACGATGAAGTAAATTACAGCGTTTGCAGACTGATAGGCAAACTCACCGCCGCTAAATCCTCCATTATAGATTAACAAGGCAATAGAAGTGGTTGAGTAACCAGGGCCTCCATTTGTCATTGCTACTATCTGATCAAAAACCATCATTGAATTTTTCATTGATAACACCATATTAATTGTAAAGAACGGTGCAATTACCGGAAAGGTTACTTTCCAAAATTGCTGCCATCTATTTGCACCATCTAGACTTGAAGCTTCATATAATTCCGTTGGCACAGTTTGCAGACCTGATAAATACAAAATGATATTAAAGGCACATGATTGCCATAAAAAAACAAGCAATATACCAATCCAAGCAAGATCAGCATTTCCAAGTATATTTTGGGTTAAAAACCCAATCCCATATTTTTCCCCTATGTCTGGAAGAATACTAGTAAAGAAAAAATTGAAAATAAATCCGACGATTAACACACTTAATATATTCGGTAAAAAATAAACCGCTCTAAAAAAGTTTTTACCTTTAATTTTTGCGTTCAATCCAACTGCTAGAACTAGACTGAATAAATTGATAAGAATAGCACCTACAACAGCAAATTTAAAGGTGAAGCCATATGAATCTAGGATTGCCTGATCTTTAAATAAGTTAATATAGTTTTTAAAACCTACAAAATCATAATCCAGCGCAATTCCGTTCCAATTAGTGAATGAATAATAAATTCCCTTTAATGCCGGAAGAGTATGAAAGGCAAAGAAAAGCAAGGCCGCAGGTATAACCATTAAATAAAAAGTAATCATTCTCGGATTTATTTTCTTCTTACGAATTATCACTGGTTTAGAGTTCGGCGTAGAAGTTTGTAGTTTTCCAACCATTGATTCATTATTTTTCATTAAAGTTGCACTCCTTTTTTAAAGGGTGGAGCTGTCTCATAAGCTATTACATTTTTATTAAACATATATAGTAATAGCATCATAAAGACAGTCCCCTATTAAAAACTACTGACGATTTTGAACTTTTTCCCAATCTTTTTGTACCTTATCTAGAAAAGCATCTACATCTTTCTCCATTACCAATGTCTGTAATGTTTTATCAGGTGCTACTCCATTTGGAATGTAGTGATCTGGAAAGTCTGCTAATGCTCCTTTTTCAAAGCTTTCTTTTAGTTCAGCAACAGTTGGGTCATCCTGAGTTATTCCTTCAAGTGCTGAAAATGCATTCTGTTCACCAATATATTGTTTGGCGTTTTCTTCTTTCAGAAGGAATTCAATAAATTTTTGTGCTTCTTCAGGGTGTTTTGATGATGCTGACGTAGCAAGCATTAAGTCTACACCAGAAACTAACTTTGTCTCATCTGGATTATTTGTTGCTGGAAATGGAAATACTCCTAAATCAATGTTTGGGTTAGCTTTCTTTATTTCGGGAATTGCCCAGATCCCTTGTAAATACATAGCAGCCTCTCCATTGGCAAATGCAGTATTCCCATCATTATAACCAACACCCTGCTGGTTATTGTGACCATAATTAGCTAAATCAACTATTTTCTCAGCTGCCTCTTTATATCTTTCTCCTGCAAGGATTTTCCCTTTATTTAACTGAGTATAGAAGTCTTCTCCCTGAGTGTTAGCAGCAAGAGCATTAAATGCCGATAAAATGGTCCAAGAATCCTTATATGTATGATAGAAAGGAATTTGCCCTGAATCATGTACCTTCTTGGCTACAGCCATGAAATCATCCCATGTTTCTGGTATCTCCAGGTTCAATTCCTTAAAAATTGATTTATTGTAGATAACTCCAACAGCATTAGCTGCATAAGGAATTCCATAAACCTTCTCCTCGTTAGATACATCTTTTAGCATTTGTATATATGCCTGCTGAATATTCTCAAGGTTTTTATCTTTTGATACATCTGTGAATACACCTGTTTCAGATAAATCTTTATAAGTTATATCTCCCCCAATTCCCATAACATCTGGAATATCTGATTTTGATACCCTTGTACGTAGAACAGTAGTAGCTTCTGGTGGACTCGTTTGTTCCACATCGATATTTGGATTTTCCTTTTCAAATTTCTCAATCAATTTATCAAACGTTTCCATACCTTCACGTTTATAATGAAAAAATTCGATTTCAACCTTTCCATCTTGCCCATTTGCATTTTTTCCACCACATCCTGCAAGTAATGAGATTGATAATGCTCCTGCCGTTAGTAATGAGATTGTTTTCTTCATTAGAACCCCTCCACATTTTTAGTAAAATTACATTAAGTTTACCTTTAGTATTTTCATATTGTTGATAACGGTTTCATTTAATGGAAAACATCCCTTTCAGCAAAATCCTATAATAGTTATTCTTTTGCCAAAATACAATATGAAAAACTCCAACTTTACTTAATTTAACTAGTTAAATTAAGTAAAGTATCATATTTATAATTTACCAAAAAAGGCGCTTACGTACAATATTTTTTTTATTTTTATAATACTTTGATAAATATTAGTTAAATGATTACTTATTTTTCAAAACATTATTTTGTTGAAATGATTGTGTATAAATGAAAAACAGGAAGGACTTTAACAACAATAGATTGTTGCTAAAGTCCTTCCTGTCTCTAAAATACTATAGTAGGTACTACGCTACTCAAATTATATAGGATATTACCCATTATATATATTAAGATTAAAGATAATTATTTTATACATTCACCAACACTATCTCGATAGATTAATTGTGCAGGAAGAATAACCTTCAATGGTATTTCCCTTCCTTTTATTCGATCGAAAAGCAATTTTACAGCCGTTTTCCCCATTTCATCCCCTTGTACTCTAACAGAAGAAAGAGGAGGATTCATAAATGCAGCAGCCTCAATATCATCAAAACTGAAAACAGAAACTGAATCAGGTACTGCGATATCAGCTTCATGCAACGCTCGGAGTACTCCAATCGCCATTGGATCGCTCCCCACTACAATGGCACTTCCAAGAAGTTGACTTTCTATTAGTTGTTTCGTTAAATTATATCCACTTGTAGTCCCCCAATCACCTTCTAAGACTTTAGTAGGGTTATACAAGTTTTTTTCTTTCATGTTTTTTTCAAAAGTAATTTTACGAATATCCTCTTTTTTTCTTATCTTTGTTTCTACTAATTCATATACATTACCTTTACCGCCTAAATAAACTATATCGGTATGGCCACGTGAAAATAAAAACTCCATTACTTGATTGGTCGCACCCTCAAAATCAGAGATAACAACATCAACATTTGTATCTAAGGGTAGATAATCTACTGCAACAATATTATTGTTTTTATTATAAATTTTCCTTAGATCGTCAATTTCAATATCGCCTATGACAATCAGTCCATCCAACCCATTCAAGCTTTCAGAGGAGATATTATTTTTACCTACCATCATAGTTGAAACAATTGTTAAGCCATACTGCTGACAGCTATTTTCTATCCCATTCCTAATAGAATAAAAATACGGATCAATATTTTCATCATTTAACATAATAAGACCAATATGAAATTCATCCGCTTGCTTTACTAGTTTTGAACTCTTCTTCCTTAACGGTTTATAATCTAATTCGTTAACTATACTAATAACTCTACTTCTCGTTTCCTCTGTAACCGATAGTGTAGGGTCATTATTAATAATCCTTGAAACAGTTGCTGTTGATACATTGGAAAGTCTCGCTATGTCTTTTAATGTTACCATATTTATCACCTTTTTGTTTTTAGTTAAATTAACTAAAATTATCTAATAATAATTTAACAATAAAAGCACTTTGCTGCAAGAGTTTAGTTTATTATAGACTCTTTTTTATAGCAAATATGAAAACAAATAGAGATAACCCAACAAAGGAAACGGTATTTGAAATTATACTGAAGATAATAATTGGTTTAGCTTTTGGTTATTTCCTTACATTTGTAGGGGTTATTTTTATAGTTAGCAAACAAAACTCCCTCAATAAACAAACACTTATCTCTAAAACATGCAGGTTTCACGCAGTAAATGAGCGTTAACTCCTAAAACAAGCGTTAATCCTTATTAGATTGAAATTGAATATAACAAAAACGCCTCACAACCCTTTTATACCAGGGAATTAGACGCGTTTTCACCGAAATTATTAGGCGTTAAAAAGAATTTAACGCAGAATTATATATTCGTATATTAAACAGTTCATTGATCAGAGTAAAATCATTTTTGAAAAATTAGTTACGGACAAATTTATCCAACACTAAATTTAATTGCCCAAGACGAATTAGCAAAATTTCGTACTTCATCTGTCCATGGAAAACCTTATAGTAATGATCTACTTCTTCCTACTATTCACTAATCCTTATTTTAATGTAAACTATAATTATAGTTGCTTTATCTGATTTTTTGTTTTCGCATCCATTGAGTAGCTACCCATTTTTCTCCTTTGATAACAGGAGCTCCACCGTGTAAAGTTAACTCATTTAAATCTTCATTATTATAAAAATACTCAAAATATACAGCGCTTCCTTTTTTAGGGGATATGGACAGATTTAATTTTGGGAAATAGGTTTCTCCACCTTCTTCCACATCATTCAAATAAATAACGAGTGTGCTAATTCTATTGTTTTTAGCAGCTTTACTAGCAGAATTAAAAAAATCAAAATGTGCTTTATATTCTTGACCAGGTGTATATTTAAGAATTTGGATACCTTCGGCATGTTCAATAGGAATACACATTATAGCGGAAATTCTTTTTTCTAATTTTTCAAGAATATCGTTTTCGTTTCCTTGGAAAAACATACTACTACTTGTTCTAATATCATTCACTTCTCCTTCTCCAGAAGAACTAATCTTAGAGCGTTTTAAATTATCTTTAGAAAATTCAATTAATTTATCGCATTCTTGATCGCTTAAAACATTATCTAAAACAACTATTAGGGGTTCATCAAATTTAGTAACAATATTTATTTTTCTGTCATCTACAATAATGTGATCTCCACTTTGATAAAAAATAGATTCTTCATTGATACTTGTTTTCATTTGTTTCACTCCTTATAACATTTTTATTGAATTAATGGCCTTAACAAGCCCTTATTTCAGTCATGAGTTGTTACCGCAACATATTTATTTCAAAAAATCTTACCGTAGCTAAACAACGTCTCGTTTATAAAGTACCATAAAAAACAAATTATTCCTATCTTAATCAATAACCACCATCTTTACTAAATTAATCAAATAAAAAAGATATGATATAGGTATAAATGTCAACATAAATATGTACATTTTCGCTCGTTTAAGGATGTACAAAATCACTTGTTTTCTTGCGCTAAATGATCCTTTAAACGGTAGGAATTTCCCACCATTGTCACAACTTTCGCATGGTGTAAAATTCG
>NZ_RZTZ01000007.1 GCF_004005475.1 Niallia taxi
TTCTTTAGTCTCTCTGAGTTTACCTTGGACTTTCTTCCTGCTCGACTTCCGTTTTACACGAAATTTCCCTTGTTTACTTTTGCTGCAATAATGGGTAAATCCAAGAAAATCAAAGGTTGCTGGTTTGGTATTTTCTATTCGTTTTGCGTTATGTTCCGCAAACCTCCCGAAGGGAATGACCTTCGTTTTATCCTCTGCTATCTCCAAATTAAATTTCTTTAATCTCGACTTTAAAGACTCATAAAATTGTTGAGCCTCTCTTTTGTGTTGAAAACAACATACGAGGCAAGTAGACCACTGGAACCTCCCCAGTAGTCCCTCTCAGAACCGGACGTGAACCTCTCAGCTCATCCGGCTCCCATTATTCAGCCGTAGGCTTAATACCTAATTCCCAATGTTTAAAGAACTTTGGGTTCTGATTTGCAATTCTACCTAAGAAATATTCAGCTCTTTTCTTGTGACGAGCCAACCTTTTATATTTCTTCCTTGCCCACATTATTAAGGCTTTGTTGATATGCCTTAATGTTGAGTACATTTCTGATTTGTAGAACTTACCATAGAAATTTATCCAGCCTATTATCTTTGAGTTAAACATTTTGGATAGGTCTTCAAGGTCCTTTTCTGCTTTCAACTGTAATTTCCAGTTCCTTACTTCTTGTCGAATTGTTCTCTTTGATTTGTTACTAATCGCAGGTGTAAAGTTGATAAAGTGCTTTCCCCATCTATTCTTAGAACGTCTTGGTCTGAACGTATAGCCTAGAAAATCAAACGAAATATTCTCGTGATTTTCTTTTCTATCCTCATCTTTACAATATATAATTCTTGTTTTGGATGGATGTAGCTCAAGCTTACATTCCTTCATCCTATTGTTTAATGATTCAAGCAATCTAACTGCTTCAGCTTCTGAATTGCAATGGATAACTGCATCATCTGCATATCTAGCAAATGGATTATTGGGATGGTTAATGGTCATCCATTTATCAAATGTGTAATGTAGAAATAGGTTCGCAAGAACTGGACTTATGACTCCACCTTGCGGTGTACCAGAGATACGTTCTTTTATACCTTCTTTAGTTTGAAAAGGAGCACTAAGCCATCTTTCAATATATAGCTTTATCCATTTGATATTTGTGTGCTTTTCCACTGCTTTCATTAGTAATACATGATCAATGTTGTCGAATAAGCCTTTAATATCAAATTCTAGAACCCAGTTGTATCTCCAACACCTTTTGCGAGTTATCTCTAATGCTTGAATGGCACTTTTCCTAGGTCTGTAACCATATGAATCCTCATGAAAGTAAGGTTCCACCGAGGGTTCAAAATACAGTTTTGCAACCATTTGTGCAATTCTATCTGTAACAGTTGGAATTCCTAGTGTCCTTGTGCCACCAGCTTTCTTTGGAATATCTACAGCTTTAACAGCTGGTGGAAAGTAACTTCCTGAAGACATTCTGTTCCACAGTTTATAGAGATTATCCTTTAGGTTTAGTTCGAATTCTTCTATTGACTCCTCATCAATTCCTGCTGATCCTTTATTTGCTTTTACTCTTAGAAAGGCTTCATAAATCACCCTTTTTGATATTGCATATGGCTTTGTTTTATTCATAAGTTCCTCCCATTTTATGATGGTTGACTTGCTCATAAAACTGAATAACATAACCCCTTTGCTCTACCTCCGTTAGGAGGTTTCTTTGCTACTACGAGTTATTCCGCCCCTATACATAGCATTGGTACTCTAATTCTTGTGGGTCTTCCACTTGAATTTCTCCCTTAACATCCATGTCGTAGGTTCCCACGTTCCACACTCAAGCCTATATTAAGTTCACGCCGCCTTTATACCGGTCACCGAACGGACAGTAAACAGGTTTCCTCCGAACTTATCCTGAGTTAACGACTCCCCCTCAGTTTTGATGACAACCCTATGCTTTCGATACTTCCTCGGCGGTTCAATGATTTTCGTCTCCTTAATATGTACCTGACAAAGTCTTGCTCTGCCTTTTCCTTAACGCTCAATACCATAGCTTTTGACTATAGCACCATAAGGTGGTTTGCAATCTCTACCTGTATAGCGATTGCGAGAGGCCCACTCTCATCTTAAGTGCAGCATAGCTTCCTATTGTGCTTAAGCACATTTTGGTTGCTTTCGTGGCACACAATCATCTGCATACCTTACTATATAGGCCTGTCCTTCACACTGTTTCCTAACCACTTTCTCAAACCATAAATCGAGAACATAATGGAGATAAATATTTGCTAAGATAGGCGATACTACTCCACCTTGCGGTGTACCAGTTTCCGTTTTGTATTTCCTACCTTCTTCCATATATCCACCTTTTAGAAACCTACTGATTATTCTCAGAAGGTTTGGGTCGGCTATTCTATGTTTCAAGAACTCCATCATCCATTTATGATCAACATTATCAAAGAAACCTTTAATATCTACATCTACTACATAGCTTACTGCTCTCTTTTCAATATAAAAGTTTAGTATTTTCAACGCATCGTGGCAGTTTCTATTTGGTCGAAACCCAAATGAACAATTTAGAAAGTCATTCTCATAAATTGCATTAAGTATTTTGGCAATCCCTTTTTGTACAATTTTATCCTCGTGTTCTGGTATCCCCAATGGTCTTTTCTTGTCAGAATTAAGCTTTGGGATATACATTCGTCTAACTGGGACAGGGCGATAACTTTTGCTTTTCAGTCTACTTGCTAAGTCCATTATGTTTTCTTCCAGATTTTCGGTGTACTGTTCTTTAGTTGTACCATGCACACCGGTTGCCTTCTTGTTCGGTAGCTCAAAATGACATTGAGTGAGTGATTGTCCATTTAATAGATGCGCAAGAGATGTAAATTTCATTTTGGCATTAGATTTTGCTAATTCTGCTATCCTTAGTAGTTTTGTTTCCATTTATTATCCCTACCTCTGTGTGTAGTAAATGTTTCCCTAATAAGGGTGATAACTGATAGCTAGCCTTTCCTCCATCGGCATTACCCAACTTCATTGGTACTACGCTGCTATCCGACTCCCTAAACAGCATTTGGTTTCCTTGCTTATTATCGCTTGTACACCATACTCTTCTATAAAGAAGAGACCGATAGGGTCTCCCGAGTTGCCGTATCATATCGATGTATAACGTGCCAAGGTCTCTGACTCCAGAGAGGTTTTATCCTTCTTGCCTTTAACAAAGGATAAAATGTTGCTTTCTGCACGCAGGTAAGGCATCAGCCCTCTCGGTTTACTAACGTTTATGGAGCTCAATCCCTTCAACCATATGGCTTTCGGCCCGCTACCTCACTGTCTACGCTTAAAGATTAAAGTTACCTTTAATCCTCCAAGACTCGCTACGAGCGAATGGCTAATTCTTACTCGGCGGGAATCCCACCCGCTATATGATACGACCTAGGCTCGGCCGCACACCTGCCCCGTTTCTTCCATAAGCAAGTTTTTCATTTATTACAGAATTGCTGCCTGTCTTCCCTTTTTCCTTAGTCCTCACAGTTCATTTAAATATAATTAAATGCCTAAACATAATAATTGTCCATTTGTTTTTTTTGTCTGATAATTAAGAGTAGAGGAGAGTGAATGGTAAAAATGAAGAAATTTCAAATACATCTAAGTTTTAGGAATGGTAATAAACATACCTTTATTGAGTGGGCACCAGGAGATCGAGAAATTATAAATAGAATTACAAACTCAGCTCTCGGTCGTTGGTATGTATTTACCGATAACTATGTTAGGTATCAAGTATTAAAAGAAGAAATAGTAAGTATAGGAGTATCCTTAACAAATGAGCAAATGAATGATTACAACAAACAGCAAAATGATTATTTACAACAATATGGTGACAGTGAATCTTATTAAGGAAAGATAAGACATCCATTTTAGAGAAGGATGTCTTTTTATTTTGGGAGCTAGGAAGGTTTAAAACTGTCACTGATGATAAAACACTACACACTCAATGACTTCTTATTATTAACTTTGTGAATAAATATACTTAAATAAAACTGCCTCGTTAGTGATATGACGTTTTGACTAGTCACTAAAATCTTTAAAAAGAGTTTCTATTTCCTTACCATCATAAAATTCTCCATCGCTAATAAACTTTTCAATTTCTACAGTACCATCTTTCATAAACTCCACTTACCAACGTTGACCTGGCACTGCAATTTCAATCATAATGGCATCATCTCTAACTTTATTTAGCTTGTAAAATATATTCCTTAATTCTAATTTATTAAGGAAATCAATTAACTTCTTAAGATCCAACTGAATCTTCCCCCTCTAGGTATATTCTTATATTTTTATCTACCCTTATGGCACTATCCTGCCCCGTTTGTTTTATAAGCTATGTTTTCAGTTTCATTATAGTGCCATAAGACTTTAACAAAAGGGTATTAATCCTTATTGAATCAAATCCCTCTATTATTTAATAGTAACTATTCACAATCTATTAATTAAGTTCTTATAAGAATGCTGTCCAGACTTTTACATAAAGAAAGGTTAAGCCATAAATAAAATGCAGTTTTAAGTTATGTTTTCATTCAATATCTCCATTAATCCTTAGTATGTTACAACACATTAGAAACATCTGTTAATAAATGTAATCGCAAAATAAAAAGCCCGACTCAATTTGAGGGGGCTTTTTACTTTGCAAAAATTAATATTAATTATTAAAAGACCATGGCTTATTAATATCAAAAAATTCAGCAACAACTTCTTGTTTTTCATTTAGTATATCTAGTTTATAATTTGCTGGGTCTAATGCTTGATTAAGTTGATCATCCGATAAGTTTTCAACTAACCCACCATTAAGGTTTATGGAATAAAAACTTTTATTAGTATCCTTTTTTGAAGGTGAATCTAGATTTATACTAACTGGTTTAGGCGGACTTTTAGGGTCAAGTATATCGACTAATATTGAAGATTTTTCAGAGATTGTTACATACCATGCACTATTCAGCTTGGATAACTTCTCAATATAGATATCTCTTATGCCTATATTTATTTTAAAATTCAACCTATTATTTCTTTTTTCAATTTTTAATGGTTCCCATGCAAAATTATCTCCAGTAAGATCGTCTGCAGAAATATATTTGTTAGTTTCTGATGATGAAACTTCTTCTTGTTGATTGTTTCTAATACCCTCTGATGCAGTCTTATCACAACCGACTAGTGTTAAACCTAAGATAATTAGAATAAAGCTTAATGAAAAAGTCCTTTTTAGCATTTAGTTTTATCTCCAATTCAGAGTTTTTTAACTGCTTTTTAGAATACTCTTCATAAGTATATTTAGCATCAACCGGAGTAGATTTAATTAATTTTCCTCGGTTATATTTTACTATACTTCCTGTTGTTTTTACAGCTGAAGAACCATATTCAATTGATGTTTTTGTTCCACCTTCAATCGTCCATGTAAGACTTACTTCAACTGTGTCTGTTTTCCCCCAAGCTTTTTCTCCATTAATACCTATTTTTCCCTGAATCAATTTCCAATTTACAGCCGTTTCGAATTCACCACCAATTTTCCCACTTGAAAACTTTGTTCTAGTAACCTTTCTACTCACACTATTGTCCTTTTTCCCTCCATTACTAAATGAACCTGACCAATCAATATTATGATATGTTTTTTTAGTAGCCATTTGGTAGTATGTACCGCTATAATCTACTGCAAGGGTTGATACAGAACCAGGAGTACTAGTTGGATAACTTTTAAAATCCTTTTCAATAGGGGTAGTAAATACGTTTTCGGAATCCATTACTATATCTGAACTCGCTGCATGTGCTGGAGTAATTGGAGATACTAAAAATGATGCACCTAATAATAGTGATGTGGCTATTAAACTAATTTTTTTCATAATTTACAAACACTACTAATGTTGGTATTTTTTGTTATATCATACATATATCATGTCAATTGCAAAAAAATGTATAATATTGTCAGAAAAAATATATTTTGGAAAAAATGTTGAACTTTTACTTAAAACTTTATAAAAATAACAAAATGCTAATTTTACTTTTTATAATAACTCCCTCACTGCATAGGTAGGCATCCACCTTCTTTCGCTAACCTGCCATTATAGTTGCATAAACAGAATGCCTTACCTTTTTACAGCAAAGCTCCCTCACCTAACAAATACTTTATCTCTCAAATAGGAATTTCACACGAAACAGAGCGGTAACTCCTAATACAAGCGTTAATCCTTCTTAGATTGAATAATTCGCAGAAAAAAACTTCTAACCTCATATATACCAGAGGGTTCGATGGTCCCATTACTGCATCAATTGTTATTTACTGCAGACTTATATTTTCATATTTTTTGTTTATACTTTGTTATAACCAGAAAAAATACCCTATTCATAAGAAATAGGGCTAAAATGTTCTGCGATAATTATTTTATGCAATCATTTTTCGTCATCCTTTTATGCCTAGCCTTTTAACCTTCCATTCACAATGTGAATATAACTTTAGTAAACATTTCGTCACGACCTATAATACGTTCAAATATTTCTGGTCCCATCTTTAGCGGGACACGATGAGAAATAAGTGGTTTTACTTGTAATTGTTTATTGCTCATGGAATTAATAGTTGCGAGAAACTCTCTACCTGGAAACGGTGCCGAGACAGCATTCCAAGACCCAAATACCTTTAGCTCCTGACGGACAATCTTTTCAAAATAGAAGCGTTCTATAGAAACGTCCGAATATGGAATACCTAAAAATACTACTTCTCCCCCTTTTTTTGGTAAGGCGAATATTTGAGCAGATGTAGCTGCAGATCCTGCCGCTTCAACGGCTAAATCAACTCCATATCCTTTTGTAAATGTCATAATTTGTTCAAATGTACTTCCATCTCTAGGATTTACTAATATGTCTGCCCCCACTTGTTTTGCTAGTGTTAATTTTTCTTCTTCGATATCAATGGCGTATACCTTTTCTGCACCAAAAATTTTCGCCCATTGAATTGCAAGTAACCCAATTGTTCCACATCCCATTACCGCTACTGAGTCTCCTGGCTTTAAGCTTGTTTTAAAAAGTCCATGCACAACTACTGCAGAAGGCTCCACAAACGCAGCTTCTTCAAAGGATATACTGTCTGGAATGGAAATTACATTTTCTCTTGGTACCTTTACATATGTAGCAAATCCTCCAGGAACTTTTGCACCTGTTACAAGTAGGTCTGGACATGCTGCAATATAACCAGAACGACAATAATCACACTTCCCACAATATAGTGCAGGACATACAGCTACACGAGCACCTAAACTTAGATCGGTAACATTATCGGCAATTTCTACTACTTCGCCAGCATATTCATGACCCCAAATATTCCCAGGAGTCAAAGGACCTAACTTCTTATACCTAGAAATATCAGAGCCACATATACCGGCCCTTTTTACTCTAATAATTACTTCATCATTGTGTTCAATCGTTGGCTCAGCAGATTCTTCATACCTCAAATCTCGTGCACCATATAAACATAATGACTCCATATGAAAATCCCCCCGTTTTCATGACTAAGAATACTTTGGAATAAAAAATAGCATCATTCCACTCCACCTTCTTCTTGTGAAGTGGAATAAGTTAATTTGGCATTTATACCAGACAGAGCGTTAATGATAGAGCAAATTTCATTAACAGACTATTTAAGGATTTAGCTTAAGAATCCGAAAACTTAATAAGGTCAAACTCTCTTTTTATTTTTGAAAGCGGCATGTAAATCTGTTGATAATACTCATTAAATAGGTTTTTATTTTCTTGTGAAGGAAGATACCTATCATAGGAGTTAACTGGTAATTTATCAATATAGCCTTGTTTAATTGCAGCTAATATTCCAGCACCTCTTGCTACCGCTTCGTCTGTTTTATACGAGAGAATTTCGCAATTAAGAATATCTGCTTTCAGCTGCAGCCATAATGGATTCAGTGTTGCTGGACCTATAACCTTCATGCTTCTAATTGGCTGATCAGTAAATTCAGTATAAGCATCCTTTAAGGTTCTCAGCTCAAAGCAGAGTCCAGCTAAAACGGCAAATAACATGCTTTTGTTATCAGTGTTATCTTGAAGACCATATAAGAGACCCCTAGAGCTAGAATCCCGATATGGGGGGCCGCTTCCTCTTAAGTGTGGAATAAATAACAGTAGGTTTTTGATTAATTCCTTAGAATTTTTCTGATAATCTTGATAAATAGTATTACTTAGCTCAACTAATTCGGCAAAAGAAGCTAAAAAGTTTTTCGTAAACCAGTTCAAGCTATGACCTGCTGTAGGCATTGATCCATATAAACTGAATAAATTGTCCTTCACATACAAGCCATTTGAAATAGCATATTCCTGAAATTTACTATTTAAGAATGGCTTGTTTTTTAGCAAAAGTAATCCCTCCGTCGTCCCAGTTGAATTGAGAAGTTCGTTATCAACAGCTAAATTCGTACATATGGAACCTGCCATATGATCATGACCAGCTATCGCTATATTTATACTCGGATTTAATCCAATTTCGCTAGCTATAGTTTTGCTTATTACAGAGAGAGAGGCGCCTGACTCGACTAGTTGAGGAAATGTCTGAGTATTCAAGTCGAAATATTCAATCATTTCAGTTGACCACTTTTGACTAGATAGGTCGAGCAATAAAGTTCTTGACGCAAGACTTACATCAGTAGCATATTTTCCAGACAGCTTGAAGGCGAGAAACCCAGACAAGCAGGTCCATTTTTTTAATTTTGCATAGCGCTCTGGAAATTTATTTTTTATCCACAGGAGCTTAGTCAGACTATGATTACTATGAGAAACTATCCCTGTTATCGCATATAGTGATTGCTGTCCTACAATATTGTTAATTAGTTCAGCTTCAGATTTTGAACGTGGATCAAACCAAGTAATTGTTGGCTCAATAATTTGATCTTGTTCATCTAATAAAACGATGGATTGAGCTGCGCTGGCTATGGAAATAGACTTCAACTCTGAAGGATTATCTATTTTATTTGATAAGAAGTGAAGACCTTTTTTGACTCCGTTCCAAATCTTTTCCATTTCAAATTTTGAATCATTATTATCCCACTTGGTAGGGGTAGAAAAACGGTATAAATCAACTAATTCAAAATCTGGTAGTTGAAATAAACAGACCTTTACATTTGTTGTTCCGATATCAATCCCAATAACATACATATTTTATCCCGCCTAGACTTATCTGTTTAGCGTACTCAGTTTTTCAATAACTACTTCTTTCACTTCAGATTGTGCTTCTAGTAATACACTAATAAGATTGTACTCATTTGGATTTTGTTCATATCGTTTTCCAACAGATGAAATAAACCGTTTACGGAGATCGCTGGCAAGATTGATTTTCCGGACATTATAATGTTTTAATTGTCCTAGAATTTCACCAGGAATTCCTGATCCGCCGTGTATAACTAATGGAACAGTAACACTATCTGCAATTTCACGCAGTAATTCTAGATTAATATTCGGCTGCTCATCTAATCCGTGTATGTTACCGACTGAAACAGCAAGTAAGTCAATTCCTGTACGCTCTACAAAGTCTTTTGCAAGCAATGGATCTGTTTGAGCAGATTCATCTGAAACATGGTCATCTTCTTTACCACCTAACTCACCTAATTCTGCTTCTACTGCCACCCCTCTTTCATGGCAGTATTCCACTACTTCTCTTGTAAACTTAACATTTTCTTCATACGGCAATTTAGAAGCATCAATCATCACAGAATTAAAACCAGCAGCAACTGCTTGCTTAATGTCTTCAAAGGTCATTCCGTGATCTAAATGTAATGTTACTGGAATATCCACTTTTTCCGCTGCCGATTTAACTATATTAGCGATATAATCATAGCCTGACAGCTTCACATTCGTAGGGGCAATCTGGACAATAACTGGTAACCCTACCTCGTTAGCACCTTGAATAATAGAAAGGGTCATTTCTAGGTTCGTTGTATTAAATGCTGGTGCAATAAGGTTTTTCTCCCCTAATGTATTTAAAAACGATTTCATTTCAACTAATGGCATAGCTTTTTCCTCCTATTAATCTGTGATAACTACTTTTATTACCTTTTCAGCAGGGTTTGCAGCGAAATTAATCGCCTCCCCGACCTGGTCTAGTGACATTTCATGTGTGATCATACTTTTAGCATCGATTGTTCCATTTGAAATGTGTATAATAGCTTCTTCAAATTCAAATGGAGACACACTATAAGTACCTACTATTGATATTTCATCTTTAAAGAATCTGCTTGCATCTATTTGCACCTCTGAATTCTGCTCAAATGGCGAGAAGCAAATTACTCGACCTCCGCGTCTTAACAACTGTATCGCCTCTGGTAATAAAGAGGAGATACCTGCAGCAATGATGACAATATCTACACCCTCATTATTTGTAACCTGATTTACTACAGCTTTTAGATTTTCATTTTTTATGTTTACAGGATAATCAATGCCAAATTTCTTCGCTTTCTTCAACTTATACGAAGAAATATCCGAAATGATTACCTTGCTTACATCCTTATGCTTAAGGAGTTGACCATGAATCAAGCCGATAGGACCAGCACCCATTATTAATACATTATCTCCTGGACGTATATCCGCTGCTTTTTGACCGTGTATACAACAAGCGACTGGTTCTGCTAAGGATGCATGAAGGTAGCTCATACTGTCAGGAATTTTGAAAAGTAAATGGCGGACATGTCTTTCAGATAAATGAATATATTCGGAGAAGCCGCCCGGAACAATATTTGTTTGTTTAAATTCAGGACAGAGTGTATATTGCTGCCGTTGACAATAATGACAGGTGAAGCAAGGCACATGAATGGCTCCAACCACTCTGTCCCCAACATTAAACTTCGTAACTCCCTCCCCTATCATGACAATCTCACCTGCAAATTCGTGACCGAGAACCGTTTCTGGCGGAACACTTCTATGAATCGCCTTATGAATATCCGTCCCACACACTCCACAAGCCTTTAGCTTTAACAGCACTTCCCCATAGCCAATGTTAGGAGTTTCCATGTCTTTTAAACGAAAGTCATTTACATCATGGTATACACTTGCTTTCATTATCTTAATCTCCTTTAATAGAGAATAATTAGGAGAAAGGCTTCTATTCTGTTACCTCTTTAGCAACCAATTATTCTCTAATTGTTAACAATGTTTCCATAAAAATTAAGCTTTAAATTGTCCATTGTCATCAAAGTCTCTTCTTGTAATCTTATATGCCAGCCAAATAAAGAAGGCAATAAAGGGAATAGCTCCTATAGCAAAGAGATTTCCTTGTGAGATCATCACTAACCAGTAGCGGAACGGATTTCCACCATCTAAAAAGCTGTTAACCAATGATGATGCACCTTCCGGAAATTTAAAACTAATGCTTTTAGCTACTTGTGTAACCAATGGCGCTAAATACGATGCGATATAGAGATTGGCGATAATTACTGGTATTCCAATGAAAATGGAGCGAATGATATTTCCTCTACAAGCAAGAACAATCATAGCAAGTGGCACAGTTAAGGTTGACAAATCACCTAGCGGAATAATTTTATTCCCTGGTAAAATCACTGCTAATAATATTGTAATCGGTGTCATTAATAGAGCAGTAGAAATTACAGCAGGGTTGCCAATGGCTACTGCAATATCTAGACCAATTGTAATATCCTCCCGTTCAGGGAATTTCTTTTTAAGCAATGCACGTACAGCATCAGATAACGGAATTAACCCTTCCATTAAGATACGAACCATACGAGGCATAATAAGCATGACAGCGCCGAGATTCATTCCTAGTTTTAATACACCCTCCGTATTAAATCCCGCCAGTATACCAATAACTACTCCTAAAATTAAGCCGATCATCATCGGTTCCCCGAAAACCCCAAAGCGTTTTTGAATGGATTCTGGATCTGCTTTTAGTTTGTTTATCCCTGGAATAGAATCAATAATTTTGTTCCCTAAAATCCCAATCGGGAAAAATATAGCAGATGATAATGTCGGTAAGGATATGCCAGGAAGGTTAAACCTTTTTTGGACATAAGGAGCCGACCAATCTGCAAATTTAAGAATGGTAACAGTTGCTATTGCCGAACCAAGTAATCCTAAGAAAAAGTTTCCTGTTGCACTATAAACCAATGCACCAGCAAAACAGAAATGCCAATAATTCCATAAATCAATATCAACTGTTTTTGTCCAACGCATCATAATCATCGCTATGTTTAACAAAACAACCATTGGAATAACAAATGGTGCTACCGGAGAAGCGAAAGCAATAGCAGCAAGTGGCGGCCAACCAGTGTCGACAACAGGTAGATTTATACCAGTTCTCTCTACCATTGCTTGTGCAGCAGGACCAACACTTTCTATAAGCAAATCAAAGATTAAGAATATCCCAACAAATCCCATGCCTATAACTACAGCAGATCGTAACGCTTTTCCCGGCTTTACTCGAAAGCAAAGTGCCAATATGAAGACAACTATTGGCAACATAACTGTAGGTCCTAAATCAAGAATGTACTGAAAAGCATCTAATATCTTTTGGCCCATATTACTCATCCTCTCAACAGTTCAATTATCTTATCTAACAGCTCATCTTCCCCAATACCTGTAATAATAGGTAATGCATTTACAAGAGGTGTAGTTAATTTTGTTTCTACTTGTGATGTCACGACAAATAAATCGACTGAGTTATCTAATGAAGGCAGTTCTCCAATAATGGCCTGTTGATATGTCACATCTATTCCATTATTTTTACAATGCTCTACAACTTTCTCTGCTACCACTGTTGATGTCGCAATACCACTTGAACAAGCAAATACAATACTCTTTTTCATTTACTGTCACCCCTTCAAAATTCCGACTATTTTATCTAGCAATTCATCCTCCCCAATACCTGTAATGATAGGTAAAGCGTTTACAAGAGGGGTAGTTAATTTTGTTTCTACCTGTGATGTCACAACAAATAAATCGACTGAGTTATCTAATGAAGGCAGCTCTCCAATGATGGCCTGCTGATATGTCACATCTATTCCATTATTTTTACAATGATCTACAACCTTCTCTGCTACTACTGTTGATGTCGCAATACCACTTGAACAAGCAAATACAATACTCTTTTTCATCCTTATTTCCTCCTCTTATTTAGTAGATAATTCCTTTACAAGGTAACTGTACAACTGATCGTTAGACATAGAAGATAACTTTCTAAGGTTTCCTTCTTCTTTTAATAGATCAATAATTTGTTTTAATATATTTAAATGCTTAGTGCTTTGGGATAGGCTTAATAAAAAGATAATTTTAACGGAAATAGTATTCTCCTTATTCACCATATCTTGAAAATCTACTGGCTTATCTAAGACAGCAACAGCAATCGAATCTTGTTTAACATGTTTTGGCTCAGTATGTGGTATGGCAATACCGATATCAAATGCCTCCAATCCAGTTGGAAAGTTTTCTTCCCTGCTTATTAAGCTTTCATAAAAACTATCATAAATAAACCCTTGTTCAAAAAGAGAATCTGTTAAGATTTTCAATGCCTCTTTCTTATCAGAGACTTTTAAATCTGTAACTATCGATTTTTCAGTAATGACAATTTCAGACAAGATCACCACTCCTTTGTACTTACATTAGAGAATTTTTCTATTATAGCTACTATTTCTTCTTTCGTTTCTGCCTTCAATATTTTGTTTATATCCTTTTGGCTTTCTGCAAGTCTTCTAAGCTGCAGAATCGGCTTTATATGTTGTTCCTTATCAACTGCGGCAATGACACAAATTAGGTTCACTGAGTGGTTTCCACTAAATCTAACTGGTTCTTTAAGTTTCAGAAAACTCATACCTACTTTGTAAACTTCATTCTTTGGATTGGAATGAGGAATAGCCATGTTTTTTGCTAACATAATATAGCTACTATCGTTTTGATATTGCTCAATCATTGCTTCCACATAATTAACACCAATAGACTGATTATTCAACAGAGGCTCTGACGCTAACCAGATCGCTTCCTTCCAATCATTCACCTTATCACATGTTGTAATAGTCTTAACATTGATTAAATCTTTCAGGGTTAGCCTAGTTTTCACCTCATCACTGGCTTCACTAACAGGATTATATTTATTTAAATAATTATTTAAACCTTTTAATAATCCTTCCGGATTCTTTATTTCTGCATACTCACTAACTACTTTTAATAGCTCATGGACATTAACATGAATAGGTACAGAACCATATTTTTCATGCAATACTCGTTTCCTAAGCTCTGCTCTCTCTCGCTCATTTAGTACAGTTGGCACTATGAACTGCTGTATACTAGTCGGCAATCTGTGAGTAGTGAACAAGATATCCATTTTCCCTTTATAATTGGAGAAATCCCGATGAGACATGGCCTCAAGAAACAAAAATTCTGGAAATATTGACCGTAAATTTACTTGAAGCAGCTTAGAGACAGATACTCCATTCGGGCAAACAACTGCTGCAACCTTCTTTTGATTGAATTGCACTCCATACTGAATTAACCAACCACCAACAATCATTGTTAAAAACGTATTCTCACTCTCTGGAATGGAGCATCCTAATATGGTTTCAACTGGCCTAGTAGACAGCTTAACTATCTCATGTAAATCCTCCAATTTTTCGTCAAACTCGATAGACATTGAGTTTACTAATCCTAAATTATATTTAATACGATAGTAAGCCGGCTTAAAATGAAGGTAGAGCTTATCAATCAATTCATGCTTATTTGGTACATCGATTGCACTTCCCTTCTCGATAATGTTCACCATCTCAAGTAGTGCAGCTTTTAAGTCAAGTAGTTTATCATCATTCAATACCTGTGAAGACGATACATTCATTGTAAGGAGCTGTAAGGTAAGAAAAAGCTGTTCTTTAGGTGGAATATTATCCAATTTAGCAAAAACCTGCATCACAGCTAAATATTCCTTCGTATCTTTCAAGTCTAAGAAGTCAATATGGAAATTAGGTTCAATTATTTTCCCCATGTTCACACGCTTTTTCCAAACTGCAATGATATAAGGCAAGGCAAGAAATCTCTCATCTGTAAATTTAATACTTAAATAAACTTCAATATGCTCTAACTTCTCCCGAAGGTCTTCCACTTCACTTTCTACCAGTCCTGAATAACTTAAGAGGATTTTTTCCCCATTGAAGAATGAGAGTATTGATTGGATAACCATTACTAACAATCGTCGCTTATCATACTCCTTTCCAGTAATTCTGTATCCTTTTTGGCGAGAGTAATTAATTTTAAGATTATAATTTTCTAGTTCAGCTTGTGCTGCACTAATGGTTCTTAAAATAGTATTCTTTCCTAATCCCAATGCGGATACTAAATGATGTAAAGATAAATCCTCTTCTCTGCAAAGAAGCATAATAAGAATAACGGAAATGCGTTCTTTTTCAGAAAGAATATATGTTTCTACAACAAGATCTAAATCGTCATTATTAATTGGGAGTAAATGAATCAGTGTAGATGGAACTAAAAAATTCCCTGTTTTCGTTCTTTCAATTTTGGGATGATTCATTTCCCTTACCCAATTATTAATTTTTTCCAAGCTATAATTAATTTGGCGACGATTTAAAACGAGTTTTTTCTCCAAGGCGGATAAGTTTGTTTTGGGATCGTTGATAATTTCTTGTAGGATTTGCATGCTTCTTTTATCCATATACACGTTTAACACCTCCTTGTTGTTTCTTATTGTAACCGTTAACAGTCTATCGAGTAAGCCCCATTTCATCCCCACTTTTCTTATTGTGTATTGGTTCACATAAAAATGAATTGTTATCATAAATTAAATTGGTATATATAAATAGCTTTCTTTTCTACCATTTTCTCAAATTCAATAGCTTTCCTAGTGGAATATTGTTATAAAAAAAAAAACGTTTAACCCTCTTTATATCCAGGGTTAAACGGTTATATTGTAATTTCCATTAAGACTTATAGGTTTATATATTCATTGTTGAAGCGTCTTCTCTTGTTTAGAAAAAATCATTCTTGTTTGCAACACAAAATATTTCAGTTTTACACGATTGCTTTCCCTTCCGAACAATAAAAGCTGATTAACTCTTGTTAATCAGCTCTAGTTAATAGTATCCTCTTTATTTGTTGAAATTAAAAATCATGTTTTGAGATGAAAATAGCAACCATTTTTAAAATGAAAATTTAACTACTACATATCTAAATCCGTGAATGCATATGGTAATAAATCTTTTAATGTTAATTCTAATATATCTTTATTCTTATTTGTTAAATAAACAGGCATATCAGGTAAACAGAATTCTGCAAGGACTTGTCTGCAAATGCTACAAGGTGGAAGATAATCTGAAGTATCACCTGCGACAGCTATTGCTTGAAAATCACCTTTTTTATAACCACTTGTTATGGCAGTGAATATGGCTGTTCTCTCTGCACAATTAGTTGCACCTAATGAAACATTTTCTACGTTAACACCATTAATTACAGTACCATCTTTTAGTAGTAATGCTGCTCCAACTGGAAATTTAGAATATGGTATATATGCTTTTTCCTTTATATTACGTGCACTTTCCATTAATAGCTCTTTTTTCATGTTATCGATTCCCTTCAAGAATAATGAACTTTTCATCGTTCCCTTTATACCAACCAATTGATTGGCAGGATTTTCATCATATAATTATTTGAAAAGTTTGTCAATATAATAAATTCCTATTGTTACTGATACTATATACTCATATATTTATACTTACAGCAGTTTGTATTCTTTAGCTATGTATTTAGACAACTTTAGTTTGTAAGAATTCGATTAAATTCAATTCCCTCTTATTGTGTTAAGCCCCTATTAAAAGAATGCGAACTCAATAAAAAAGCTAAGGGATTGCTAATGGAAGCAATCCCTTAATAAAGGAACCCACTGTCACTTAACTTTAAATCCACTCTTTTCCATGCTCATGAATAAATTGAAGTTCCTTTTGATAGTGCTCAAGTTGCCCTTCATCCAGCATCTTTTGAAAAGCAATATCTCCTTCTTCTGCTTTTTTAATCATATATTTACATAATCCTTCAACTCTTAGAATCACCATATCTAAAAAGTCCTTATCCATATTTTCAACACCATAACATTCAAAAAACAATTTAACTCTTTGTTTTATACGATCAGCATCTCTAAATGTATTATAATGTATTGTCTCGCCCTTCTCGGTATGCCAAAGTCTACTTAAAGGCACACAGGTGTAAAGAGTATAAGCTATATCCCAAAGTCTTGGACCAGGAGCTGCCACGTCAAAATCAATAATCCCAACTGGTTTTTCATTATTAAAAATAATATTGTACACAGCAAAGTCATTATGGCATACAACTTCTATTTTGTTTGGAGTATTATCCATTGGTTTCCATTCCTTTAATAAAGAGAAATCACTCACAGCATCATGATAAAGACGAAGCATATTCGCTATTTCTTTTAATACATTATCAGACCACATATATTTTTTTAGAGGATAATTACCTGCTTCCCCTTCAATATAAGTTAATATTTCTCTATTTTTCTCATCAATTCCTATGAACCTTGGCGCATAATCAAAACCTTTATTTTCAAGATGCTTCAATACCTTATGAATTTTTTCACTACCTGGCTTTAAATCTCGCCGAACTGTATTTCCAGAGCGATATACGTCTGAGATATTCCCACCCGTTAGCATTTCTTCCTTTTCGTACTCATTTATCATAATAATCACCCCACAAAAATAAGGAATTCAATCATTGTGTAATAGAGATGTGTTTTTACCCATTATAAGAACAAAAAAACAAAGGTATCTGTCTAGGTAATTGAATTTTTCTTCACACTATATGAATCCCTTGAATGATTGTAGAAGACAAATAAAACGTATCCTTACTTAATAGAAAAGAATCGCATTTTGTCTTTATCACATTAACTAATCATTTCAAATATCTCCACATGAGTAATACAGGTTCCCATTTCTTTACATCTCTAATGTAAACTTTACCAAAGATACCCACAAATCAAAAGGGCTTTCATTATTTTGTGTATTTTATTTAAAAAATTCTTCATATACGCTAAGGAATTCAAAACCAACATTAAGTAAGCCCCTTTCTTAAATAGAAAGGGACTTACTTTAAATTTTGCCAAATTCTATTCTCCTACTTATTTCCAGGATTTTGACATAAGTATGGCTCTCTAGGGGAGACTTCCCTATATTTTACTTTGTTGGTCGCACTAATATTTTTGCTTGTTTTTTATCATTAATCAATGCTTCAAAACCATTTTCAACTATATCTTCCAGATTAATTTTTTTTGTGATAACTCCTTTAACATCTAAACGGCCTGTAGAAATCATATCAATTACTTCAGGGAATACATGTCTATAAGCAAGTCTTGATGTTACATTTGCACCTTTATATAATAGTTGCCCCATATCTATAGCTACTGGGTTTCCAAATACAGCTATTGCCATTACTTGTCCACCTTGTTTTACTGAAGCTACTGCATTGGTCATTGTCGGTTGTACCCCTGCACATTCATAAGCAATACTAACTCCGCCATTTGTCAATTCAAGGATTTGTTGAACAATATCCTCACGCAAACCACTAATGACGGTAGTAGCTCCTAATTCTTTAGCTTTTTCCAGACGCTCCTCAGATATGTCTACTACAATAATCTTTGTTGCTCCTGCAGCTTTTACAGACAATAATGTTAACAAACCAATTGGACCAGCACCAAAAATAGCTACAGAGTCCCCTGGTTTCAAGTCGCTTTCTCTAACTGCATAAAAGGAAACAGCTGTTGGTTCAACTAATGCACCTTCTTCAAAAGATACATTTTCAGGTAGCTCATGAACCATATTTTGATCAACTACTACATATTCAGCAAAACCACCATCCTGATTTAATCCGACAAATCCCACCATGCTGCATTGATTATAATAACCTCTTTTGCATGCGTAGCATTCACCACAATAAATAAGTGGTTCAATAGCAACTCTTTCACCAACTTTATGACTCTTTACATCATCAGAAACCTCCACAATTGTACCAGAGAATTCATGTCCTAGTGTGATTGGAGGTGACTGTTTAGAAATTGGATGTGGCTCTGGAGATTGGCCGTGTGAATATGCATGAAGGTCACTCCCACATATTCCTCCCCATTCAACCTTCACTTTTACTTGACCTGATGAAACAGTTGGTTCTTGCACCTTTTCTATACGCAGATCTTGACTTCCATATAATCTAGCTGCTTTCATTCTAAAGTCTCCTTTTTTATCATTTTATAAAATGTAAGTGCCTACAAAAATAATTATAACAATTTGTATACTTAGGCAAAAGTTAATATAATTAATGATGTTATAAGTTTTACTTAAGGAATGATAATATGAACATAGAACAGTTAACGTATATAGTGGAAGTTGCAAAAGTAAAATCATTAGCGGAAGCAGCAAAAACATTAAATATTAGTCAGTCTGCTTTAAGTCAAGCCATTACCAAATTTGAGGCTGAACTGGACATTAAAATATTTAATCGTACTAGATCTGGTACTATACCAACAAAAGAAGGGGACCTCTTAATAGCAAAATCTCAAAATGCATTAAAAGCGATCTATCAGATTGAAGACGAAGCAAAACAAATGAATCATTTAAATGATTTACTGCGTATAACAGTTATTCCTGGTTTAATTGGTCCAATAGTGGATACTTATCTAGATTTTAAAAAAAATGACTCCACCTTAAAGATTGAGATAAATGAGAAATCAAGTATGGATATCATTGCAGATTTAAAAAATGACAAAATTGATATTGGATTTATCGCCATCAACAGAAAAAATATGGATGCAGTTACCGGATTTCAATTCACTCCGGTTACAAAAGGAAAACTGTTAGTCTTCGCTTCAAAAGATTCAGCTATAGCTAAAACAAAGGAAATCATTAAACCTAATGTGCTGAAAGAACAATTATTTGTATTATATAAAGATGAATATGTACATAGCTTTACATCAGATTTCCACCGCTTATATGGACCTATTAATATTTTTCTTAAAACTACAGATACACAAATAATCACCAATACTATTATAAAACTCGGCGCTATAACAATCGGGCATGACATTTCAGCCGAATTTAATCAAAACTTTCCATATAAAGAAGAAATCATTGCTTTAGAAACGGAAGATTTCTTTGACACATCTTTCACCTTTGGTTGGATTAAAAAATACGACAATAAGCTTGCAAGAGAAACAAACTTATTTATTGAAAAGGTTAGCAATATACTCATTAAATAGAGGGGATATTATATTTCCAATTATCCTCTCATTTTTCTTTATGGTTACATCTGGAGATTCTTTGACAATGCTATACCTTTAACAACGAAAAAACCAAGTTGGCTTTATGTAATAATGCCTTACTATTGAAATTGAATTAATGAAAGTTTTACATTTTCTGTTCCAAAAGCGACTGCAATCTTAATAGATGCCAATGCTTTTTTTCCTGCATTTACGCTTTTCATAATCTTAGGTCTGTAGACACTCCATATAAAAATACTAGAGCCAATAATGGAGTCTTAACATAGTGACCATCCTTAAAAAAACCTGCTTAAATCAGGTGCTTTAATAGTAAATTATGATTAAAACAATGATAGCCTTACATATATAGTGACTATATATAGACACCATAAACAAATCCTTGATAATACTCGCATATTTCAACTAGTTATTCTTCTAACATTTCACATTAAATACGTCAAAAATCCTCATAGACCCTTACACTAGTGACTCTATATGCTAAATCACTCCCTTTTATTTTACAGCTATATTTTCACAAAAAAAGATCCTGTCAGAACAGGATCTTACAGTATGCTTATTTTACTTATACGGTTATAATAGCAGGTAAAATTTATGTCAAACCATTTTTCTTCATGCCTTCTTGAGACGCATCGCTCTTACTTCTGTTTAATATTTTTGCATTCTCGATTTCCCACTTTTCAAATGTAAATATGGTTGGGATAACCTATTTTTTTTACGACCTATCTTTATAGTTGCAATAGTGCTAGGAATTAACACAATAATATGCCAATTCATTATTAGTTACAATATAGTTCTTATTTGCTCTGTTAACTTTACATACGCTTATGCTGTTATTGGCATATGTGATAGGAGGACTATCATGCCGTCTTTGTGTAATGTTTGCGTTATTTTGCTGTTAATAAGGGTTTGCGTACAAATCTACATCGAATTCAGCTTCAATACTTGAAGCAAATTTAATTATTTCTTTATCCAAATATAACCCTGGGGTATTTCCCTCTTCTATTTTGACGACGATAAAGAATTTACAATCCACAGAGTAAGCATCCTTTATCTCGTTAATTATTGATGCCTTATTTTTTAACTTGATAATAATTTTTTGAAGTTGATTATTTACATTAAGTGAAACTTGGTAGCCCGTTCCTAAATCCCAACTTGTCTCTTTTCGATAAAGAGGTATTGACCGATTAGGAATTAAATCGCCTTTTTTATAGGTTTCAGTAGGAGTTATTTCTAACCTTTCTGTTATTTCCTCAATCGGAAACTCCTCTCCAAACAAACTGAAGTAAACCCTTACTAGAGTTTTGTCCACTTTTAATAATTTCCTCCTTATCATTTTCTTTTTTATAGTATTATATCACTCTGGTTGAATAACCCTGCAACGTTTATTCCATAACTATTTAACAATGTTTCGACTGCCAATAGCCAAAAAAAACGATTCACCACGTAGGTGAATCGTCATATTATTAATCAAGGAACTTCTGCATATCCTCATCTAAGTAAGCCCAGCCTTTCCAGCCAATATGAATCGTGTCACGTAAAAAGTGCGAGTCGTATTCATGGCCAGAATAATCGGCGTAAGTAAAGCCGCTATCATTAATTTGTTTTTTTATACGATTATAGTAGTCTTGCCTTCCTTTTTGGGGAAAGCCAGTATAATCATAGTATTCTCCATTCACAGGGATAATAACAAAAAGCGGTTCAGCATCTGATTCCTTAAGAATATCAAGCATCAGCTGGAAATCATCATACTCAAGTGATTCTGCATAGGAATGTCCTTTATTCTTTCCTTTCATCCCCTTTATGCGGTCCTTCTTATGCTTATAGACTTTGTCGTCAATATAGAAGTCTGACTGCTTTGTCCGTTTCTCCCCGTAAGCCTCTGCTTGTGCCTTCAGCTCCTCCCATGTCTTATCCTGCACTTCATCTGACTGATGTCGATTTGGTAGGGAATCATTCTGAAGTGTGAAGTACAAATCCTTTTTCTTCAGTACAGAAATATAAGCCTTTGCAGGAACTGACAGCATATTAAACTTACTTCTGTTGTCATGGAGATACGCATCATATAACTGATTAAGAATCGTATCATTTTTGACTGCATTATAGGTCATCAATCGTTGCATCAGCTTTCGCTTCACCTGCTCGTCCACTTCCTTATTAAAGGGAAGCTGGTACGCTTGCAGGGAAGAATAGTTTGGTGAAAAGTGCTGCTCGTCCGTACCATGCTTAACAAACCATTGCGGTGATACGATGACAACCATTTGCTTGTTCTTTAATTGCTTGGCATGTGTTGCAAAGTTTAAATCATGAATAATAGAGGTTGTTCCGCCTTTACCTATTAAATAAGGTGTGAACGCAGCATCATTCACTTCGAAATAATTCGATGGATGGAATGGATCCCAGCGCGACAATTCAGAAGAACCATAGATTGGAATATAAGTCGAGCTTTCAAGCATTTCACCTTGTAAATAGGTTCCTTGAAACATATTTGGCTCTAAACTGATAGCCGATTCCTTTAAGCGCTCCGCAGGGACTAGCTTGGCCAGCCATGATGCTGGTACGAATACAACCCCGGCAAACAGGACCAATGCAATAATGATTGGTCCAAACATATACTTCTTCTTCATTACTTCAACTCATTCAGTCGATCAACGATAGCATTTGGTGTATTCCAGGTATCTCGGTCGAATTCTGTAATTGGGACAGTGATATTCAGTTGATCATCGAATTGAAACAATAACTCTACTGTCCCAAATGAATCAATTAGCCCAGAGTCAAACAAATCTAAATCCAGCTCTTCCTTTACAACATCATCTTGACAAACTTCTGCAATAACTTGTAGTACTTTTTCTTTAAAATCCATATTTATAATCCCCTTTTATTGAAATGGTCTGCCGGAAAACAGATAAAAGCCGAAACAAACGACATGGAAAGTAATGATGATAGAAACGATTGTCATTGCTCTTCCTGTTGGCCAGCGTTTATGTTTTTTATTCCATGTTTCGAAGAAATTAAATCCGGTCATCATCAAAGCATGATATGCTCCATAAATGATGTATTGAATTTCTAACCCATGCCATACTCCCATCAGCAGGAATAGCAGGATATAACCTAGATTGGAAACGAGCATTTTGTTCTGAATCCATCTTTTTTTCTTCATTAAAAAGACAAAGCGCATGAACACATAATCACGGAACCAGAACGACAATGACATATGCCATCGATTCCAGAAATCCTTAATATTGCGGCTGATGAATGGCTTATTAAAGTTCTCTGGTGACCTAATTCCCATCATATAACTGATGCCGACTGCAAACGCCGTATAGCCAGCAAAGTCGAAGAACAGGTACAGGCTATAACTGTACATATAAAGCAAATGATAGCTAAACCTGCCATCTGCTATCGTATCCAGATTCATAATGAAGTACGTATTAATGCAATAGCCGATAATAAATTTATACAAAAACCCAAGAAAGACTTTGTTGATCCCTTTATAAAGCAGTTCCTTGTATTCCTCCGGTGTCCAGCGTTTCTCTTCATCCTTTTGGAATCTGCGAAAGCGATCAATCGGACCGGATGAAATGGTCGGATAAAACAGCATAAAATTAACAAGCTGATAAATTGAAAGCTGTTTCTTTATTAATCCATCTCTTGTTTCAATAATAATTTGGACAGCTCGGAATGTCAGATAAGAAATTCCAAGAAAGCTAACTAAATTATCCACTGCCAAAATCGGCAAAATCTTCGATAAAATCAACGGCAGGATTGATAGAAAACTTATTATATAGAATACGAGACTACTATTTTTCGTGCTTCGATACGTTATATAGCCTTTGATAAGTACAAGCTGCAGGACAGTAAAGGCTACTAATGAATAGAAGCCGTTCTTTCCGCCTGAAAATATAATAGCCAATACAATAATGGAGACAAACACGTTGTAATAGCGCAGGCGCTTGCCCATTATTCCGAGAATCATCGTCGGCAGCAGCAAGATACCTAGAATAATAAAGAAAAGGAAGGAGCTATATGGGGTCATGCGAATACCTCTTCCTTCAATTTCTTACGGTCAGCTTTTCCGTTCATTGTCATTGGAATAGCCGTATGATACGTGAACTTACGCGGAATCATATATGCCGGCAAGCGTAAAGCAAGATCTTTACGAATAGCAGCCGTCAGCTTGTATTCCTTGTCAAATTCATGTGCTGCAGGTACAACTGCTGCAATCAAATATTCAATTTCTTCATTAGGTGCATGCGGGATAATAATGGCAGACTGAATATAATCAGACTGATTAAGGTGGAACTCAATTTCTTCAAGCTCCATCCGATAGCCATGCAGCTTTATTTGATAATCTAGTCTGCCTTGGCAGTACACCATTCCATCCTGAATAAAGCCTGCGTCCCCAGTACGGTAAGCACTCATTTCATTTATCTTGCCAAACACCTTTTCTGTCAGTACCGGCTCACCTAAATAGCCCTTTGATACGCTTGGCCCTGCAAGGATAAGCTCTCCCTTTTCACCTTCTGGCAATAAATTATCGAATTCGTCTACAACCAAAATACGCATATCAGATTTTGGGTAGCCAACTGGCAGTGCCTTCTCTTGTATAAGTAAATCCTCGGTAATTTCAATAGATGTCACAGCTACAGTTGCTTCTGTTGGACCATAGGTATTAAAAATCCTTGCTTGTGGGAAACGTGCTTTCAGCTCCTTGGCCACAGCTAACGGCAGTACCTCCCCACAGAAAAGGAATACCTCAAGCTTTGGTAGCATCGTTTGATTAAAGTCCGGATTTGGAAAACACATTTGCACGAAGGATGGCGTTGAAGTCCAGATTTGCAAACCAGAATGACTCAAGTTTTCAAATAAAACCTTAGGCTTATTGATTACCTCTTTCTCCAATGTATGAATGGAACCACCGCTTTGGAGGGCAGGATAAAAGTCCATTACAGATAAATCAAAGGAGAAAGGTGCCTGGTTCAGAAATACTTTGCCTTCACCTAAAGGAAAGTCATCTGTCATCCAATCGGTAAAGGATTGCAAATTTGCTGCGGTTATTTGAACACCCTTTGGATTTCCAGTACTGCCAGATGTATATATAATGTAAAAAACTTCATCCTGTTCAACCCAATACTGATGACTAATCGGCATTTGTTGTTCCACCTGCAGTTCAGACATTTGTAATACGGGAATACTGTCGACATCCAGCTTGCTATCTGTTGTATTAATTACTAATGCTGCACCAGACTTTTCGACGATAAGACGCACCCGTTCCAATGGAATGGATGTATCAACCGGTATATAAGGATGACCTGCCTGTACACATGCTAGGAATGATATCGGCATATCAATTCCCATGTGACCATATACTACGACTGGTGTCTGTCGCTCGAACTGCATGGCGTGGATTAAGCTAGCTAGTCTGCTCGATTTGTCCCAAAGCAATTTGTAGTTCAGTACCTCATCATTTGTCCGATATGCTGTCTGTTCCGGTTTTGTTGCCGCATGCTGTGCAATACGTGTTAAAAGTTTCATTTTTTTATCTACTCCATTTAGAAATCATTATAAATATAGTTGCCTGTATTGGCCGTATGGAAGCCGTACATCAAGAACAAGGTAACAAGAATTGCCAAATAAAAACATGTATGTAATGCGAACCGGATACCCGTGTGCGTATACAGCTGTTTAAGCTTATTCATCTTCTCTCTCCATCCATTTCATTCAAATTTATAGCCGGTTCCAATAACAGTCCGAATATGATGTGATTCGCAGCTTAATTTAGCTCTTAGCTTTTTAATATGTGTATCAACAACTCGACTATCACCGTCGAAGTCTATGCCCCATACGTGATTCAAAATCGTTTCGCGTGAAAGAACAATATTTTTATGCTGAAGTAGAAACACCAATAAGTCATATTCCTTTGGCGCCAATTCGACTTGTTGGCCCTCAAGCTGAAGCTGATGTGACTTTGTATTAATGACAGCCTCACCAAAGCTAACCATATGTCCGGTCGGCCGGTACTGTTCTGTTGCTCGCTTCATTAAGGAATTAGCTCGTGCTACCAATACTTTTGGACTGAAGGGCTTTGTAACATACTCATCTGCTCCTAGTTCAAATCCCTGAATTTTATCATCATCACTAGATTTCGCTGTCAGAAGAATAATCGGTACACCAGACCTCATTCGTACTTGTTTAGTAACAGCAAATCCATCCATTTGCGGCATCATGATATCAAGAATGATTAAATCTGGAAAAATGGCATCAAACCAGTCCATTGCACTGCTGCCATTATCCGTTTCATAAACTTCCCAGCCGTCCTTCTTGAAATAATCAGCTACTACTTCGCGGATTCTCACCTCATCCTCGACAAGCAATACTTTCTTCTCCATCGTGAACCTTCCTTCCAATTTATAGATATTAACAAGGCTATATGTCTTTCATGTGTCCAATAAGAAATAATTCCCATTATTTGAATTGTACGTAGAAACGCATACCATCAGGCATATTTTCCGCTCCGTAATGAAAGGCATGCAGATCAAGAATTTGCTGAACAATCGCCAGCCCTAATCCTGTACCACCAGTCATTCGGCTTCGTGAAGATTCAGTTCGGTAGAAACGTTTCCAAATGTTTTCTAAATGCTCTTCAGGAATTTGCTTGCCTTTGTTTTCAATTTCAAAGATACTGCCGCCATTTGTCTGATCCAATCCGATGCGAATCACAATAACAGAATCAGGCTCGCTGTGCCGCACCGCATTCATAAGAAGATTTTGCATAACTCGCTCCATCCACTCATAATCCGCTAAAATATGCTGCTCATTCTTTGGCATGATTTCAATGACTACGTTTTTCTCCTTCGCGATACAGAATAGTTTATATGCCAATACCTCAATCATTTCACTGAGTAAAAAGGATGTTTTTCTTAGTTTAATAGCACCGTTCTCCAACTTAGCCAAATCCAGCATATCCTTAATCAGCACTTCCATCTTTTCTGATTCCTCAATAATCACTTCCACATAATGGTCACGTTTATCTGGACTGACACCATCCTGCAATCCTTCAGCAAAGCTTTTGACAATACTCAGCGGCGTCTTCAATTCATGTGATGCATGCTCGAAAAACTCGCGCTGCTCCTTTTCCATCTTCTCTCGTTTCTTCATATCCTGCTTCAGCTTTTTATTGGCTTGCTTCAGGTCATTTAATGCAATATCCAGATTTTTTGCCATAACAAGCATATTGTTAGAAAGACTCCCTAGCTCATCCTTCTGCTGAATCGGTTTAGCTAAAGAGAAGTCAAGATTAACCATTTTTTTGGCCATATCATTAAGCTTTATCAGTGGTCTGCTAACAATACGGGAGAAAAACAACGACAGTAAAATAATAAGAATGAAGCCTGCAACCCCAATATACACATAAAAAATCCGCAGTGCTTCATTGGTATCTTTGATTTCCTGAATGGATGTGACAGAGAACATATATTGCATTTCCCCGTCTTTCTTGATTGGCTCTATAAGTACTAAGTTATGTTTTCCACTCCATGACTCTACCCAGTTCAACTGCAAGCTTTCTCCATCAGATAGCTGCTTTATCTGCTCCTCCTTTAGCGGAAACCATTCTAATAGTGCATCATAAAGAATTCCTAATCCTCTATTAATCATTCCATCCTTAGGCAGAGATACGCTCTTTACTTTGCCTTCGATTTTAATCTCATCATCATCAGGGTCTTCACCGACACTAAATTTATCCTTATGGATTACAGATGGATAAATAACGGAAGAATCTCCTTCATCTACTTCTCCTTCGACAATCAATGTATCCCCATTTCTGAAATCCAATGCTTGTACCTGTTTTCCATAATTTGCGACAAGCAAGGAAAGCGATACTTCTATTACTGCTCCATCTCCTGTTTCAAGCATGATATTATACGGATCCTGAACTAACTGAAAACCTTCTGCATCGACAACTGTTACAGGGCTTTTTGTTACCTTCATATAAGAGAAGGTCTGTTTTATAAATTCTGCTTCGCTCCAAGATTCTTTCACATAACCTTCTGCTAATTGATGCAGGTGCTCAGCTGCTTCTTTCGTTTTATGATGCTGATAAAACCGATCAAAGAATAATAGCTGAAATATCATAATCATGGCGTAAAACGCCAAAAAGAATATCGCTGTTATTGCGAATAATTTTACGGTAATACCGCGTTTTCTCATGTTGTACTCCTTTATGTCATTCCACAGTTTATTAATAACTTAAGTGACAGGTATGTTTTTTGTGTGTCCACATGCAACCTACTCCATATAGTAACCATCTTTTTCAATTTGAGGAACCTTTTTTTGAATCTATATTATATATGAATCTACTCTAGGAACATAAATACACCATGGTTTGACGCTAGTAATTCATTTAAGGTGCAAGTTTGGCTAATAATAATGCTTTTTGGAAAATTAATCTCTTATAATCCTTAGAAATTAGTAGGGAACCTTATTAACCTTTTAATTATTCAATTCTTCTATTAAATATTACTAATAGACCAATAAACCTATTAAATGAAATATTATCAGAAAAAACGCCCATAATTCTTGACAATAATAATCAACAAAATTTATATTGGTTAAAAGAATTATTTTTGCACCAGGGAAACTTTTTGTCTCTTTTGCATATATTTTAACTCTAAGCAATATTATCGATTGACTTTAATTCAAACCAAAAGGAGGATGTATGGAAAAATGTTAAAAGTAAAGGAGCTTAATGTTGACTATTTTGGCAATCACGCACTTCAGGACATTCATATTGATATTCCCTTAGGACACTCCATCGGAATTATTGGACCTAACGGCGCAGGTAAATCCACCTTTCTAAAAGCTTTATTGGGAATCATTAAAAAAAGCAGTGGAACTATTCTAGTTAATGATTCACCTATTTCTCAGTCCAAAAAAGATATCGCTTATGTTCCACAAAAAAGTGAAGTGGATCTGACTTTTCCTATTACTGTTAGGGAGACAATTTTAACTGGAACCTATCCTAAACTTAAACTGTTTCGTCGTCCTGGAAAAATGGAGAAAGAGCATGTGGAACGTTGTATGGACATGGTGCAAATAAGCGATCTTGCTGACAAACAAATCGGTAATTTGTCTGGTGGTCAGCTTCAAAGAGTATTTATAGCTAGAGCATTGGCTCAACAAGCAGACATATTTCTCCTAGATGAACCATTTGTAGGTATCGATTTAATGAGTGAAAAAATTATAGTACAGCTTCTTAAAAAGCTGAAGAAGCAAGGAAAAACAATCCTTGTGGTGCACCATGATTTACATGAAGTTGAGGAATACTTCGATAAGGTAATCATCTTTAATAAAAAGCTGATTGCTTTTGGGGATATAACAACAACCTTCACAACTGAAAACATTAAAGCTGCATACGGCTCTTCATTAGGAAACATTCAAATTAAAGGGATAGGAGACAACGGTCACCATGATTGAATTTTTGAGTAATTCACTGAATATTCCTACTTATGCGTTGAATGCAGGCTTGTCCTCCATTATTCTTGGGATTGTTTCAGGCGTTTTAGGGAGTTTCATTGTACTTAGGAAGATGTCCTTAATGGGAGATGCACTTTCACATGCAGTATTACCAGGTGTTGCCATTTCTTATATATTGGGAATTAACATATTATTTGGTGCTTCCTTGTTTGGTTTACTTGCGGCTATTTTAATTCAGTTCATTACGAATCGAAGCACAATTAAAAGTGACACCTCTATCGGTATTATCTTAAGTTCCTTTTTTGCGCTAGGCATTGTACTCATTACATTCGCAAGAAGTGGGCTTGATTTAACTCATATTTTATTTGGAAATATCCTAGCAGTTCCTAGCTCTGAAATAACACAATCTTTCATCATCATGCTTATCGTTATCGGAATAGTTACTTTATTTTACAAAGAACTTCTCATAAGCTCTTTTGATCCTATTGTTTCAAAAGGATCTGGTCTCAACACTACTTTCTATCACTACTTGCTTATGACACTACTCTCCTTTGTGACTGTTTCCTTTTTATCACAGGTCGGCATAGTTTTAGTTATTGCCATGCTCGTTATCCCAGCCGCAACAGCTTATTTATGGACCAAAAAGTTATTTCATATGATTGTTTTTGCCTCTCTCTATGGCGCACTTTCTGGTGTAATAGGTGTTTGGATTAGCTTCAACTTTAATTTGCCAACGAGCGCCACGATTGTGTTGGTCGGTGTAACAGGCTTTGCTATTTCGTTCATTCTTTCTCCTAAAAACAACTTTTTTACGAAGGGTAGGTTATTAAATTGAAAAAAATGATGCTTGGATTAATCGCCACTATGATTCTTTTACTTACGGCTTGTTCTAATGGAGAACAAACTTCCTCAACGGATGATAAAACCATTAAAATTGTTGCAACATATTCTATTATTGCGGATATGGTCAAGAATATTACTGGTGATAAAGCAGAAGTTTACAGTTTAGTTCCAATTGGAACAGATCCACATATGTATGATCCGTTGCCAGATGATACTAAAAAGGTATCCAATGCAGATTTGGTTTTTTATAATGGATTCAACCTGGAAACTGGAAAAGGCTGGTTTCAAGATCTTCTCGAGGTTACCGATAAATCAGCGGTGGCCTTTCCTGTCACTGAAGAGGTCACACCAATTTATCTAAGTGAAAAAGGAAAAGAATCGCAGGAAGATCCCCATGCGTGGTTAGATATTCAAAATGCCATCAAGTATGTAGATGTAATTACCAAACAAGTCATTCAAGCTGATCCCGACAATGAAGAATACTACTTACAAAATAAAACAGAGTATGTTGCCGAGCTTAAAGAGATTGATCAATATGCACGAACACAAATAGCTAAAATTCCTGAGGATAAACGCATTCTTGTAACAAGTGAAGGTGCTTTTAAATACTTCGCCAAAGCATATGGCTTTGAATCTGCATTTATCTGGGAAATTAATACTGACAGCCAAGGCACTCCTGAACAAATGAATAGAATAGTAGACATAATTAATACAAATAAAGTGCCAGCATTATTTGTTGAAACAAGTGTCAATCCAAAAACAATGGAGACCGTATCTAAAGAAACAAACGTACCAATCCACTCAAAGATTTTCACAGACTCCCTCGCCAAACAAGGGGAACCTGGAGACACGTATATCTCCATGATCAAATGGAATATAGATAAGGTAATCGAAGGCTTAACACCCTAATTAAGTGATATTTTTTGTGCAACCAGGCTCAGACAAAAATTTATTTTACCTTCTATTCTCTTAAATACGAAAAAAAAAATGTCTAATCCTTTATATTTCAAGGGTTTAGACATTTTTCATGAATTTAACGCTCCTGTTAAAGTACCAGACTTATTCTATTGTTGTTCATTTGTATTCAGGCTCTTCCTTTTGCCTGAACTTTATAATGACTCTTTACTATGATCTTGAAGAATATATAAAAATAAAAATCTAAATAAAATAAAGCCAAAAATAACTGAATAGCCTAATGTTATTGAAAAAAAAATGAATTCATCTGAAGACAAACCATCCTTAAAAAAATGAACTAGGGATAATATATCAGTGCTAAGCGATAACAACGTGGCAGAAGTTAGCTCCACTATTCTTACCGGATTTTTTAATGAGTAATTCACTTTCCCAATATTAAAGATATTTTTTATATCAGGACCAATTCGATTGCCCTTGTATAATCCAACTACTAAGGCCGCTAGTAAAGATGGAAATACCGAATCTACCTGTAATAAGACAATCCAAATATTTAAAAGTACAGGCATAATAATTAGAATAGCTTTCATGTATATACTCCCTATTAGTTATATATATTATTACGTTATTTCTCTAGCATGAAGAATCGCTCCGGATTTCTAATACTATCTATTTATTCTTTAACTTCAAACCACGATTACTTTCATACCCAGTAATACACCTTATATTTTTCAAAATAAGTTCTACTCCCCAAAAAGGAATTTACTTAATAGAAATTCAGATTATAGAGTGCTATAAAAAAAGAGCTGCTAAAGGCAACTTGCATTTGATTAGTTATGGGTTTCTAATTATTGATGCTGATTTTTATTCTTTGATGGAGTATATATAGGTATAAGTAAAATACCTACAAGAAATTCAGCAATCATTTTCCCCACTAGTTGCTTAGACAAAATCCCCTCTCCTCCTGACAATTCTACCAAATATTTACACTTTGTAAAGAGTGAGTAGTTGGGTCTTAACTTAGCGACCTCTTGTAAAGTACTTGCTTTAATCTAATAGTTTATTAAGTAAATTATGAATAAAATAACGGATTGATTTTCATATATAGTGGCTATATATAGACACTATATATGAACTGTTGATACTATTAGTTTCTTTCAACTAATCGTTCCTATAATACTCTACACTTAATTTGCTGGAATTCCTCTTAGGCCCTTACAATAGTGGCTAATATCTGTTTGTGGTTTGTCTTACAAACAATTTCACATTAATAGTCCCTCCCCAGCTAAATTTATTTATCATTTCCGTTAAGATAATTTCCACCAACTAGGGTTACAAAATAGACATAAGAACCAAGTTTTCTTCTATGAAAATAATCATGTAGATAATTAGATAAAAGGGCAAATATGTTGTGAATACAGGCTTTGCCCTTTTAGAAGTTATTTTATTAATAGACTTTCTTCAATAAAGCACTACTATTCATTTTCAGGCAGGGTTAAAAAATAATATTAATTTCAATTATATTCCATAACTCCATAAGGGTTTTTCCCTCTAGTCTAACCTTTTGGAGTAATTCGTTCGTATCTTCTCCTGCTATTTCGCTGTCTGCATCATTGAATTTCCAAAAATTTTGGCCACTAATGTAATAATTTTCTTCTTTATAAATAAAATGAATCTCATGTCCCCTGTTTAAGTCTTCGAGAAATTCATTGTAGCTATAACCCTTCATTTATCTCGCTCTCTTTCTAAAGTTTCTGATTTAACTATCTCTTTCTCTCCAAAAGCTCCGTGATTGTTCTTAAATATGAATTTATCAAAAATACTGTCCTGAGCGTTCCATTGGAGGCTTCTAAAATATACCATACAGAAGAAACTTGTTTCGATATGTATTAATACAAAAAAACACACTGTAGAATAATTCACTCGAGGTTGGGAATTATATGAAAGGTTTGACTTGAATTTCTTAAAAAAAGATATTCCTCACCTATTTTCTCGTTTTTAGTAGCTAGCCTACTTAAAATTTTTGGGAATAAATTTCCTTACTACCTTCGCTACTTTGTATTCTTCCTAGCATATAGGATACTTGCTGGCTGCAGGCGCAATGACTTAGGAAGTTCTAACTGACGATATTATAATATAGAGGTGAATCATATGAAAAAATCAGCATTAACATCTTCTGAAATAGGCTCCTTATGGGCAGAGTATATCAATGGAACAGCAACACATACTGTGAATAAATATATGTATTCTATTATAGAAGATAAAGACATAAAAGAAATATTCCAGCTTGCTATCAAAACATTTGAGCAACAAAAGAAAGCGATTGGTGATTTTTTTAAGGAAGAAGGATTTCCTGTTCCCATTGGCTTTAATGACACTGACTTATATATAGGAAAACAAAGATTATTTTCTGATGCGTTCTGTCTAAACTATTTACATATAATGACTATTCATGGAATATTAGGACATAATACAGCGCTATGTATCTCCGTCAGAAAAGACTTAAGAAGCCACTATGATTCCTCTAGTCTAGCCGGAAATAAAATGTATCATAAAACAATTGATTTATTACTCGAAAAAGGTCTATTTCAAAGGGATCCCCTATACTATTCGAACGAAAACCCAAGTTTTGTTACAAATGAAGATTTTGCTGATGGTTTTTTTGGGAAAGGTAGAACCCTTGCCGCAACCGAAATTATAAGTCTGTCCTTAAATCTTAAGAAAAGTATTATGGCTAAAACACTTTCGATTGCATTCTCACAGATAGCAGGAACCAAAGACGTGAGGAAATTTTTGATTGAATCAGAAAAAACAGCGGATGGTCAAATTAAGGCATTAGCCAAAATACTTCAAGCAGATAACCTACCAGTGCCAAAGTCTCTGGAAACAGAAGTAACCACTTCTACTGAATCACCGTTTTCTGATAAGTTAATTCTTTACCATATGGGCTTCTTGTTTCAAGCTGCTCAAAATTACCATGGTGCTGGTCTAGCTTCAGCCATGAGAACAGATCTTGTAGCCACATATGAGAAGACTATTCTACAAAATCTTTTAGTTACAAAAAATTGGTTCGATCTTATGGTTAAAAATAAATGGTTAGAACAACCACCACTTGCACCAAATAGGAATGAAATTGCAAAAAATAAATAGGAGCCTGGCCCATCCTACCCGGTTGGGCTTTAGTTAACATTAAATTATTCAAAATAGGATAAGACCACAAAAATTGCATCTGGTAATCCTCAATAAGTTTAGCCTATATATCCTTTTTCCACGCTTAAAAGGCGTAACAATATTACAAACTCCCCACTCTTTATTTCACTAAATTACGCTCATCTCGTCCTTTTACAATTTATTTTCTATTGTATTACTAACATGTCTGAATAGTTTGTAATAATTATACAAATAAATAATTACAATAGTTAATTGGTCATTTTCTATGTAAACGTAGGGCATTCCTTTATTTACAATTTAATAATGTAGATTAGAGGATGTACTTTCAATATATTCCCTTTTGATAGCTAATTTCTCTCTTTTTTTACTTTTCAAAAATACAACAATCCATCTATGGTCTTTCCATCTCATTTCGCTATGATGTTAGGTGTTCAAGGGATAGGTCCTAAGAGTTAGAGACAAATATTACAGGACCATTCAATAAAAAAAAGGAGTTGGAGAAATGACTGTATTATCAGAGGGGAAACGCAAACTGACGATACTTGGCATCTTATTTATGATGGTGCTTAGTTTCGCAGTTGCTCCATTGAGCACATCTGCGGAAGCTTTTCCATGGATGAACAAGGATCTTTCTGCAAAGGAAAGAGCTCAATTATTAGTGGAAGCAATGACATTGGAGGATAAAATTGACTTTATCACCGGTAATGTCAACAACTATTATGGATTTTATAATGAAGGATTAGACAAATATGGTATTCCTGCGTTGCAGATGGCTGATGGACCTGTTGGTGTTCGAATAGCTAATCCGGAAGTCCAAAATAAACAATCTACCGCATTACCTTCCGCAATCGGACTTGCGGCAACATGGAACACAGAAACAGCGGAGAAATATGGAGATTTAATCGGGAACGAAGCTCATAACACAACGCATAATGTAATGCTTGGTCCTGGATTAGATATTGCTAGAAATGCCTTTGGTGCCAGAAACTTTGAGTCTTTAGGTGAGGATCCATATTTGCAAGGGCAAATGGCTACAAGCTATGTGAATGCCTTGCAAAGCAATAATGTGTTGGTTACAGCCAAGCATTACCTATTGAATAACCAAGAGAAGGACCGCTTCACAAGCGACTCTCAAGCAAGCGAACGTGCAATCAATGAAATTTATGCTAGACCTTTTGCAAGTGTTATTGAGAATGCTGATCTTGGAAGTGTAATGTGCTCCTTTAATCAGGTTAACAGTACATATGCATGTGAAAATCCAGATCTTTTAACAGATCTGTTAAGAGACAATCTTAACTTTGAAGGTTTTGTCATGAGTGACTATGGTGCCAATGTTAGTACTGCTAATTCTATTAATGCAGGCTTAGACTTAGAAACGCCTGGAGAGCCTTACGGATTATGGGGCGATGAATTACAGCAGGCAGTAGCTGATGGACAAGTTAAAGAAGAAACAATTGATCAAAGTGCCTATCGTATTCTTTACCAAATGTTTGACAAAGGATTATTTGATAATCCTGCACAGAATAATCCGATTGATATAGCTGCACATGGGGAAATCGCTCGTCAAATTGCTGCAGAGACAATGGTATTGCTACAAAATGACAATAAAACATTGCCATTAAATACAGATAAATTAGATTCACTTGCAGTAATTGGACCTGATGCAGATACTGCTTCAGCGGCTGGCGGCGGAAGCTCACTAGTTAATCCAACTTATACTGTTAGTCCTCTTGAAGGTATTAAAAGCCGTGCAGGATCAGATATTCAAGTAGATTATGCACCTGGAACAGACTCAATCAGTGCTGGTGATATTCTACCAGGACCAAATGCAGTCCCTTCTTCTTTCTTATTGCCTCAAGCTGGCTCTAATGAAAATGGACTACAGGCAACATACTGGTCTAATAAAAACATGGAAGGCGATCCAGTATTTGAGCATACTGCTAAACAAGTTAACTTAAACCTTGGTTTTTATAACTATGAAGGCTTTAACGCTCAATCATCCAAATTAGACAGCCTGCCAACAAGCTTAAACGGCATGATGTCTGCAAGATATACTGGTGTAATTAATGTACCGAAATCTGGAGATTATACACTATCAACTACAAGCTATGGTTCAAGCAAAGTGTATATTGATGGAAATCTAGTGATTGATAATGCTGGAGAGAAGTTGGGTACAGTTGAAAAGACAGTCTCTTTAGAAGCAGGCAAAAACTATGATGTTAAAATTGAGTATAAAACAGACTATAAAGATGCAACTGGTAATGACAACGGCGGTCAATTGCGCTTCGGTTGGGAAGCTAGTGACAATGTTGTCGACAAAAACATTGCAGATGCAGTTGAATTGGCGAAAAAGTCAGATGCTGCAGTAATAGTTACAAGAACATATGATAGTGAAGGTTATGTAGACCGTTCTGATATGGAGCTTCCGAATAACCAAGAACAGTTAATAAAGGAAGTAGCAAAAGTAAATAAAAATGTTGTCGTTGTGAATGAAAGCGGCATTGCTGTTAAAATGGGCGATTGGAAGGATAAAGTAGATTCCATTGTACAGGCTTGGTACCCTGGGCAGGAGCAAGGAAATGCTATAGCTGATGTATTATTCGGTGATGTAAATCCATCAGGTAAACTTCCTGTTACTTTCCCTGTTGATGAAGATTCAACTCCAGTTAACTCAGAAGAACAATATCCTGGTGTTGACGAAGTTACAAAATACACAGAAGACATTTTTGTAGGATACCGTGGCTTTGAACAGGATGGCATTAAACCAGCCTTCTCCTTTGGACATGGCCTATCTTATACTGAATTTGGTTATAAGAAGCTAAAAACGAAGGTGACTCGTTCTAATAAAGCCAAGGATCAAGCAGTTGAAGTTACATTGAACCTTAAAAACACTGGTGATGTTACTGGTTCTGAAGTCGTTCAAGTATACACAGGTAAACTACCGACAAATACAGAAACAGCACCTAAGCAATTGGCAGGCTTTGAAAAGGTTGAATTAAAACCTGGAAAAACAAAAAAAGTGACAATTAAGCTTGATCCAAAAGCATTCTCTTATTATGATGAAGCGAAAAACGAATGGGTAACGCCTACTGGTAATGTACCAATTTATGTTGGAAGCTCTTCATCTGATATCCGTTTAAAGGGAAATGTTCAAATCTCAAAAAATACAAGCAACTATTTTAACAAGAAAAACAATTCTGGTTCGACAAATGAAAATATCATTTCATCGAACGGCAGCAACAAAAACACTGCAAAGCATGAGAAAGCAAGCAAGAAAAACAAAAAGGACGATCAGGCAAGACGATAAATTTAGTTCTTAACCATTTCCCCACAAGCCTTTTTTGTGGGGATTTTTTTAGGAGGACAAATGAACAATGAAAATTAAATTCAAAATGGTAACCTTCTTGCTTTTATTAGTACTTCTCCTTACACTTATTACGACCTTTCAATTAAAAAAGCAGGACAACAACTATGCAGAACAAGACGTTGAGGTTTCCGTTTGGCAAACAACAGGAGATAAAAAGGACTTACTGGAGAAAAAAGAGTCCTTGTATCTTTCAAATAGTGATTCCTCCCCTCCCTTATTTATAACGATTGACCCAAATACAGCGTATCAGGAAATGGATGGCTTTGGAGCAGCTGTAACAGGCTCTTCTGCGTACTTGTTTCAAAACATGAATACTGCTGATAGAACTTCTATGTATGAGGACTTATTTACAAGTAAAGGTATTAATCTTTCAGCTATCAGACATACAATCGGTGCATCTGATTTCTCCGTAGATGAAAATGGGTATCCAAGCAGCTATACGTACGATGATACAAAGGAGGCAACAGATTATAGCTTGAAGGATTTTTCCATTGAAAAAGACAGGAACGTCATTAAAAGCCTGCAGGAAATACTTGCCGTAAAACAGGATATGAAGATTATCGGTACACCTTGGACGGCGCCTGCTTGGATGAAATTCGGCGAAAAAACCCTCAACGGCTGGTATTTGGACTATACGAATGACAAAGTGTATGAAACATATGCTGACTACTTTGTTCGTTACATTCAAGCATATCAAAACAATGGTGTTAACATATCAGCTATAACCTTGCAAAATGAACCAGAATTCACCTCAGAGAATTATCCATCTATGAGCATGGGTGCAGAGGAGCAGGCAAGGTTTATTGGACAGTATTTAGGACCTGCTTTTCAAGCGCATAACATTAAAACTAAAATCATTGGTTATGATCATAACTGGCATGGCGCAGGAGATTATATAAACTCTCTTTCTCAAACTGATATTGCCACCGAATATATAGACGGTTTCGCCTTTCATTGCTATGAAGGAGAACCAGCTGCTATGTCACAGGTTCATGAAAGCTATCCAACTAAGCAAATCTATTTAACAGAGTGCAGCTCAGGTAAATGGAGTGAAAGCTTTGCGGATAATTTCAGCTGGCAAATGTCCAATCTTATTATTGGAGGTCCTCGCAATTGGGCAAAGTCTGTCCTTATGTGGAATATCGCTTTAGATGAAAATAATGGTCCAACAAACGGTGGATGCAACAACTGCACTGGCTTACTAACGATTGATCAAGCTACTGGCAATATAGAAAAAAACGCCGAATATTATGCATTAGGACACGCAAGCAAATTTGTTCAAGCGGAAGCTGCACGCATTTATTCCACCAATTTCCCAGGAGCTTTAGAAACGGTTGCTTACCAAAATCCTGACAAATCCATTGTTCTCATCGCACTGAATCAGAGTAACGAAAAGAAGAGCTTCCAAGTTAATTATGAAGGCAAATTCTTTACCTATAGCATTCCTAACAAAAGTGCCGTTACATTTTCTTGGGATATATAAATAGAGAAAAATAGAAAACTAATACAATATGTCTGCTACAGGGATTGCCGACAATAAGGTGCGCTTCAAATGGAAGCGCACCTTTATTTAGAGTATAAAGAAAACATTATCGAGAAGAGTTTTATTAAAAATAAGACAAATACCTAAAAAAACTGCCAAGCGGCAGCAATAAAGTTCAAATGTCATTTTGGTCTAGACTTAATAAAGTAAAAAGTGCTTAACCCTAGTATTAGTCCTCCAGAAATCCCTATAATTGATCCTAAAACAGTCCAATTGGAGGAAATATAAATTCCCGCCATTAACATTAACAACCCAACAATCAATAAAATCCGCCCTATATTCATCTCATCTCTCCTTTTCATCTATTTTTACGAATAACTTAACGATAAGTTCCCTTTAGTGAAGAAAATATTATAATATTACAAAAATTAAATCAGATGGAATGGTAACATTTTTAAGCTAAAGGTGAATGATACAGTACATTATTATCGTAGCGCTTATCATTGGTTTCCTTTTCTTTTAAGTGATAAATTCAACACTTCTTTTGTCGAATCCCTTCCATCCGAAATACTGTTCGTGCATAATAATTATTAGCTACTACAAGAAAGGAAAACTATATGATTCAAATTGAGCTACTATGTCAAGAACTGAAGCGATTGATGGATGATTACTATAAATGTGATGACCCAGTAATCAAGAAACAAATACATAATGATATGAAGCTTTTGAGTGAGGGGCTTTTCCTTAGCGATTTACCTGAAGAGTATCTCTAAATAGCACGTGGACGCTATCTGCTGAGACATATAGTTATCCCACCTTTACACTATTGCCTAGCTAAGCTTTTAACTGGTGAAAAGTTCTAGTTACACGGTGATGCTATTATGTTAAATTATCTATGGTGATATATATTTATGATACTAAAAGAATTATTTGCAAACTTTGCGATATTAACATCATTAATTTTTTTATACACACAGCTAATTAAAACACCATTAAATCGCAGTTCAAAATTAAAACACAAAATTCACGCTGGTATTGTTGCCGGTATCTCTTCAGATATATTAATGTTTTACAGCATCAATATTGGTGATACTATTTTTGATTTAAGGCATGTCCCACTTATATTAGTTGCATTCTACGGAGGTATAACCCCCATTACTATTGCCTTACTGTTTTTTATTGTCGGGCGTTTAATGATAGGGTTTAGTTTTGCTTCTTACATCGCAATAGGCTATATCCTTACTGTTTCAGTTATTACACTTTTACTTTCTTCTAAGGTAAAGATGAGCTTACAGATGAAAATTGCTATTATACTAACTGCAAACAATGTTTTGCTGTCTGTAATGGCTGTTTTTCTTGTTGAGAGTAAGGAATCACTGTATTTGCTGCTTCCGACTTATTGGGTTGCCTCCTATTCTGCCGGTGTATTAGCGTTTTATATGCTCGTATATCTTAGAAAAACGAAGCTGCTTTTGGATAAGTACAAGCTGGAATCGACTACGGATGGTTTAACTGGATTAAATAATGTCAGGAAATTCGATGAGGTTTTTAATACGCTCGCCAATAATGTTGGCCAGAAGGAAGAAAAGCTTTCTCTCCTTTATATTGACATTGATTTTTTCAAGCATATAAATGACACATATGGTCATGGTGATGGTGATATTGTTTTAAAAGAATTAGGTGCCCTGCTTTCCTCTTCCACCCGTTCATTTGATATAGTCAGCAGGAATGGCGGTGAGGAGTTTTCTGTCATTTTATTAGACTGTTCTCTTGAAAGAGCAAATGAGATTAGTGAAAGAATCAGAAAAAATGTAGAACAATTTCCTTTTACATTAAGCTCTGGCGAAGAAATAAATATTACCGTTTCCATCGGTGTTGCAAGCTATCCAGAAACAACTAATGATGTCAGTGTCCTTATCGAAGAGGCAGATAAAGCATTGTATCAAGCAAAAAGATCTGGAAGAAACCGAGTATGTATGAATTATGAAGTCAACCAGCTGCCTATTCTTACATCAGTATAATCAAAAGCAGGACCTTAAATTTTAAGGCCCTTTTTTTCTAACTAAAGGACTTCTCCATTAGTCTCAATTACTTGCTTATACCAATAAAAGCTTTTCTTCCTTAGTCTCTCATTAGACCCTTTTCCTTCGCTGTCCCTATCAACATAAATAAATCCATAGCGTTTCTTTAATTCAGCTGTTGAGGCACTAACCAAATCAATTGGTCCCCATGACGTATAACCCATTATTTCTACACCATCGCCAATTGCGTTTTTCATTTCATTAATATGCTGCTGAAGATAGTCAATTCGATAAGTATCCTGAATTGTGCCATCCTCCTCAAGCTTATCAACTGCACCAAGTCCATTTTCTACAATAAATAACGGCTTTTGGTATCTGTCATACAGTTGATTACAGACCGTTCTTAACCCAACAGGATCTATTTGCCAGCCCCATTCAGACGATTTTAAGTATGGATTCTTGACACCTTCAAATAAATTACCTGAAGTCTTGCCTGCTTGATGTTCTGGGTCAGTGCTTGCAACAAATGACATATAGTAGCTGAAGCCTATATAGTCGACAGTGTAATCCTGCAATAATTCCAAATCACCTGTTTGCATTTCTATATTAATTCCATTATCAGCAAAATAGTTGGTCATATATGTTGGATAGTAGCCTCTAGATTGAACATCTGAGAAAAACAGTGTTTTCCTGTCCTGTGATAATGCTGCAAACATGTCCTCTGGTTTAGAACTGAAAGGATAGGTTATCATCGAGGCAATCATACAGCCTATCTGCGATTCAGGTATCTCCTCATGCCCTGCTTTAACAGCGAGAGCACTAGCAACAAACTGATGATGTGCGGCTTGATAAATTTCCTGTTCATTGTGAACGCCATCCTTGAACAAAAGACCTCCACCAGTGAACGGGGCATGCAATAGCACATTAATTTCATTAAAAGTCATCCAATACTTTACCTTGCTGCTGTATCGTTTAAAAATCGTTTTCGCGAAAGTTTCATAATAATGAACTACCTGTCTGTTTTTCCAGCCACCATATGTTTCGACTAAGTTCAGGGGCATCTCATAGTGAGAAATAGTCACAACAGGTTCAATATTGTATTTTCGTAATTCATCTATCATATCATCATAAAATTGCAGGCCTTTTTCGTTCGGCTGCTTGTCATCACCATTCGGAAATATCCGTGTCCATGCGATGGAAAAACGAAAGGCTTTAAAGCCCATTTCTGCAAATAGGGCAATATCTTCTTTATACTTGTGATAAAAGTCAATTCCTTCATGATACAAGTTAAAATTCTTCATGGAAAAGTCAGGAGGACTCATAATACCGTTAGGAGAAACATCTGCAGTAGATAAACCTTTACCATCTGCTTGATATGCTCCTTCTAACTGATTTGCTGCAACGGCACCTCCCCAGAGAAATCCATCTGGAAATTGCACTGACCTGCTCATTTTCTTCACCTCATTTAATTATTAAGCCTTTACTTTTGTTTCGATTAATTGATCTCCCGCTTTTGCCTGCTTTAGCTCAGTTGATGTTATGCTTATATAATCCCCTTGATTTGTGACAATAACGGGTGTAGAAACAACATATCCCGCTGTTTTTATCTCATTTATGTCAAACTCAATTAGCAGTTGCCCTTTCTTAACTCTTGACCCGTGGCCAACATGTGCATGAAAATGCTTGCCATTCAGCTCGACCGTATCCATCCCAACATGGATTAAAATTTCTGATCCTTTATCAGATGTAATGCCTATTGCATGATTTGTCGGAAATAGGGCTGTTACTGTACCATCTACAGGTGAGAACACTTTTCCTTCTGCTGGTTCAATTGCTACACCTTGTCCCAATGCACCTGAAGCAAATGCCTCATCCTTCAGTTCTGATAAAGATAGTATTGCTCCATTTATCGGGCTATAAATTACCTCGTCACCTAACTGCACAGGAACCTGCTCCTCTTTCGTTACCTGGTTGTTAGCATTAGTGGTTTCTGTTGATTCTGTCTTACTGTTTCCAAATAAGTAAGTTAGAATGAATGCCAGAATAAATCCGACAATAATGGCGATAATTGCTCCCCAGAACCCAAATGTTATGCCTGCCTTTGGATCAATGTAAGTAGGAATTCCAAAAATCCCAAGGCCGCCTACCATAAAAATTTGTGAATTGGCAAACCCAAGAATTCCACCGCCGACAGCTGCAGCAATACAGCTGATAATAAATGGTTTTTTTAATGGTAGCGTAATTCCATAGATAGCAGGCTCTGTTACACCAAAGATCCCTGAAATAAACGCCGGTATGCTCAATGTTTTGTACTTTTGCTGCTTTGTTCTAACCCATACACCAAGTACTGCACCGACTTGTGCAAAGGATGCAGCAAACATCGTACCAAGGATTGGATCTGATCCACTTACTGTCAGGTTATTGATCGCAATTGGCACAAGCCCCCAATGAAGCCCGAAGATGACAAACACCTGCCATAGGCCTCCAACGAACACACCTGCAATAATTGGGCTAAGATTATATAGCCAAAGTGTTGCTTGTCCAATTAATACACCTGCCCATGTTGCAATTGGTCCAATTACCAGGAACGTAATCGGCACTGCTATTAATAGGGTGAAAAAAGGAACTAAAAAGGCTTTTACCACATCTGGAATTACCTTTCGGAAGAACTTCTCCAGCTTTGCCCCAAAGTAAGCAGCCAATATAATGGGTATAACGGATGATGAATAGCTCATTAGTATTACTGGAATACCTAAAAAAGTAATATATACTGGCGACTGAAAAACGGTACCTGAAAATAATGTAGTAATGGCTGTTCCTGTCGATAAGGTTGTTAATGTCGGGTATACGAGTGAAGCACCAATTACCATTCCAATAAAGGTAGTCCCGCCAAATTTTTTACTTGCTGTATATCCTAAAAATATCGGGAAGAAATAAAATAAGGAATCACCAAGCGCATTTAATATTTGATAGGTTCCTGACGTTGTTTCTAGCCAGCCTAATGCTAAAAATAACGCATTAAACCCTTTAATCATCCCAGTTGCTGCCAGCACTCCTAATACAGGTGTAAAGATGCTGGAAATGATATCAATGAATTGATTAAAAAGGCCCTGAGACTTCTCATCTTGTTTATCTTCAGAGGTTTGGTTATTAAACCCGCCTATCTCCACTACCGCCTTGTACACGTCAGGTACATGATTTCCAATGACCACTTGATATTGGCCACCGCTTTTCATAACGGTAACTACACCCTCCATATTCTTAATAACATCTGTATTCGCCTTACCTTCATCTTTCAGCTTAAAACGCAAACGAGTGATGCAATGAACTACACTGTTGACATTTTCTTTACCTCCAACATTTGCAATAATATCCTTTGCCAACTGTTCATATTTCACCATAAGCACCTTCTTTCCAATATTGTTGTAACTCCACATTATTGTGCTACAACAATAATGAACTTATCCTACTCCCTCTTCCTTTCAACCCATCAAATAAGAAACTTTAATTGCCCTTATATATTCATTGCTTATATAATATAAGTTAAATAAACAATCAAACACATTTATTACTTGCTAAAGGGGTATTTGACATGAATCCAATCGAGAGCATTAGGGAAGAAATAAAGCAATTTATTAACGAAAGTGGAGATCAATTCGAAAATAAATTACTTTCTGAAGCAGTAAACGTCTCAACAAAAATCACGGATATTTTAAATAGGGGTAATATTGATTTATTAAAAAATGCAAAACTAATGGTTTTTTATATTATTGATAATAAAGAGGAAGAATTGGTTTCCTTCGCAAAACAAGAAGGAATTGCATGGGCGATGCATTCCTTGACACTTGAGCTTAAATTGGAATGGGTTCAGGCTATTCGGAGAACCATTTGGCATTTTATCCATATCCTTGATGAACAAAAAGATATTATTACTGACCGAAAAAATTATTATATTTTAGAGAAAGCCATCAACGAAAAGATGGATCGTTTTTTAAACAGCTTTTTCCTTAACTATTCAAACTATAAGGATGAAATGATCTTCCAGCAAAGAGAAATGGTCGAGCATTTATCTGTGCCGATTATCCCTGTGAAGCAGTCTGTTTCCGTTTTGCCATTAATTGGCGCAATCGACTCTTTTCGGATTAGAGTTATTGAGGAAAAAGTATTAAATGATATTGCAGAATCAAGAATCCAAACCTTAATTATCGACCTTTCAGGCATTGCAGTTATGGAAATGGATGTTATTGATTATTTTGAAAAGATATTAGCTGGTATCTCCATGATGGGATGTAAAGCAATACTTACTGGCCTTAGACCAGAACTCGTCAAAAAAATGGTTCACGCTGGTATTCGTTTTGAAAAGGATGCAGAAACTAGAGGCACACTTCAAGATACATTGAAGACATTCCTATAATAAATTAACATTCTCCTTCTAAAGAGAGTAACATCATTAAATTTGTGGTAGTTACCTTATTTGGAGGGATTTTTTTAGGATAGAGACGTAAGTAAAAAGTACGATGGAATCTTAGACGGATTCCTTTTTATAGTGTAAAATTTGTATGGACAAATAATACTTATAATCAGCAGGGGGATTGAAAGTGTATTCGAATAAAGAACTTTATCAGTTTTTTGTTGAACAGACATGGCAGCTCACAGAAAATTGGTATAAAAATTTAGATAAGAAAAATTCAAGCGGAGTTTACGCATCTAATGACCCAGTAGTAATCCAAGAAGTGAAGCAGCAGAACTATGAGTTTCATGAAAATTTCGCAGAGGTTTTTACGAAAGAAAAGGACAGCTTTTTAGCCGATTTTGAAAAATGGATTTTAAAGGTTGCCCAAGATCAGGAGCATGCACAAACACCGATACACTTTATTATCCGAGAATTTCACAGAACTCAGCATCAGTACCTTCAATTAATGACTGCTTTTATAGAAGAAAATAAAGACAGCATCTCAGTAAATGAAATACATACTATTTATCAAATTATCACAGACACGATGGGTTATGTGATTGAATGGTTTACAAAGGAGTATAATAAAAGCTCTGAAAAAAGACTTCATGCCCAGCAGGAATTAATTCTTGAATTAAGCACACCTGTTATCGCGTTAAATAAGAAGACAGCTTTATTACCATTAGTAGGAGAAATAGACACTGCACGTGCAAAAATCCTACTAGAGAAAACATTAGAACAATGTAATCGACTAGGTGTAAACAGACTTCTGCTTGACCTTTCTGGTGTAGTTATCATCGATACAATGGTTGCACACCAAATCTTTCAGCTAATTGAAGCATTATCACTAATTGGTGTGAAAACAAATCTTTCTGGCATCCGTCCAGAAGTAGCCCAAACCGCAATTCAACTCGGTTTGAAATTCGATAATATAGAAGTCAATTCCTCCCTCGCAAATTCAATCAAGCTAGCTAATATATAAATAAAACAGGCGGAATATTCTCCGCCTGTTTTCACCTTTACTAACATTAATCAGGATTTTTTTTGCTTTTTGTTTGAGGAATCAGACTTTCTGTTCCCCGTCTCTTTCATCGTAGTACCTTGTCCTTGTACTTCTGTCGAACCTAAACCAATTGTTGATGGATCAGCTTTTCTGTTTGACACTGTCTTCACCTCCATGGTTTAGTGTTCCTTAAAAAGAGGTTGTTATGAAATAATACTTCACAAAAAATGCAACGCTTGCTCCTACCTAGCAAAAAATGTATTGTACCTATTTAGTTCCTACTATTTTCATACTCCACAATGATAAACATAATATTCCCCATCCAACAACCTCTCGGACATAGCAATGACTTTTTCCAGTTGTCTAACTATTTCGTCCCGATTCAGGATTAGCCTTTCATACTCCCCATTCTGATGATTATCCTCCCCTACAAAATCACCTGTTAACTCTATCTTCTCTGGTGCAATATTAAATAAATCTCGCCATGCCGAAAATATATTTCTTAAAGGTACTGCTGAATGTTTATCCAGCAGTGTGACGCCATGATAATTAATTCCGAATCCAGCGGTTATTGCACGCATTCCTGGATTTTTTGTTGGTATCCATTTTAAGGTGTCTGTTATATAGAGTATTAAATCATCATGCAGGGCAATATGTTCAATATATTTACTATTATCACTTGTATACTGCCAAAAGCTTATGATATCTGTTGTCTTGGGAATAAGATAAAAGTCGTGCTTTAATGCCATGTATTCCTCCGATTCTCCATTCTAAATACCCTGATTTCAATATTCTAGATGATATTACTAAATTTTTTTCCGCGGGCAACCTCATAGAAATAGCCCCCTCTTCTATTAGTAAAGGAGCTAACACAAATCATATATTTAATTGAACGAAAGAGATTCTTATTCTCCCTCTTCCTCATAAGGTTTATGCTTAATATCAATTGTTTTAGTAGCAAAATCTATTGTATGCTGCAAATTATAAATACTGTGCTGGAAGGCTACTGATGAATCATCCAGTGTAAAAATGGCAATTAAGTCATTATCAACGTCAATGATGCTGTATTTGTGCATAGATTCGATATCAACAAATAGTGAATAGTTTTCATGAAAAATAAGATTCCATTCAGAAGCAAGAGTTACTTGTTTAATTGACATAATAACCTCCAAAAATATAAGATAATTCCATTTAATTGTAGTTCATTATGAATGAAGTTGGCAATTAAAAATTGGGCAGCTATCATATTTGTTTTTCTTCTTGATTACTGCCGATGTTAGCATCCATCACATAATCTGCTAGCGCTAAAATGAGTGAAACTATCACCCTTGTGATTGCCTCCATTTCAATCGAATTCATTACATTGTCTAGAAATGAGATAATAATAAGATTTACTAGAAAGGATGATAAAATAAAGACTGCTTTGATTTGTGACTCTCGCCATTTTTGCGCTTTTCGCATGAATATTCGCATGACATTTGTGAAGAGCTCACCAATTCCTCCTATTAGCAAATATCCACCAATAAACCATAATAAGGAACCAAAGGAATCGTATTGAACACCCAACAGCCGAAATAAGCCAATGATGCCAAAGAAGTAACCTGCGGTTATCACCCCTAGCACAGTGATAGCAATAACGGCGATTGCTATGATAATAATTAGTTTTGTTCGAAGCGTCTCTTGCTTAAAAGGTTTGTTGTCACTCATCAATTTCACCTCTATTGTTCCCTTTATGTAATGTACGGTTACTCTGCCAATAAGTTTCGTTTTCCTGCAAGCTTTACATAAAGAAAAGAACTTAAAGATGTGCAGATCCTTAAGTTCTAAACAGTTTCTCTTTCTATTAACTTAACAGAGATTTGCTTATTTGAATTATATCCATGATATGCCTGTAAAAATAAGTCTCCCCCTAATTCAACAAGCGGTATATCTATAGTGGTAATATTCATCATTTTAGCTATAGGCTCATTATTGAATCCAATAACTGCAAGTTGTTCTGGGATGGATATCCCCTCCTTTTGGCATTCTATCATAATACCTGCAGCCACTTGGTCACTAGTAATAATAAGTGCGGTTGGTTGAATATCCATGCTTCTCAGCCTCTGCATTACCTTTTCTCCGTCCTCGAAATACAAACAATCATCCATAATGTAATCAGAATAAAATGGAAGCTTATATTTTTCTAAAAAATCCCTATATGCTTGCTCACGCAGCGAACTGTTCGAACCAGTTTTTCTTCCAACACTATAGCCAATTTTTTTATGGCCCTTTTGATACAAATACTCTAGTGCTTGGAAGAAAATCTCATAATGATCGATAAAGACGGAGGGAAGGCTTTTTTCAGTTGTCTTTTCACAAAGAACAATGGTTCCATATTGTATATGTTCTTGGATAAGGGCTAATTCACATTTTCTTGAACAAATAATCAAGGAATCAATTTGCTTTTGCTTTAGCATCTGTAATGCTTCGATTTCCTTTTCTTCGGCATAATCTATTTGAAACAAGACGAGCTTATAATCATTTTCTAAAGCTCTTTTAGCAATCCCTTTAAGCAGCAATGCAAAATAAGGCGTATCGGTGACAGGCAGCACGACACCCATAAGCTGTGTTTTTCCCCTGCTTAAATGAACGGCATTAATATTTCTATTGTAGTTCGTGCATTCAATCGCTTTCAAAACAGCTGCTTTCTTTTCAGCGCTTACATATGGGTGGTTATTTAAGACACGAGATACCGTTGAGACAGATACGCCTGACATTTTTGCCAAATCCTTAATGTTTGTCATTTTCTCACCTTATTTACTTCAATATACTTTATTACGATACTAACGTATGAAACGGGTACCAGGTCAATTCAGCAAAAAAGGCCCATTAAGGCCCTTTGCGCAAAAGGATCTGCTTATCTTTTGTTAGAAGTTGTATTTGAATCTAAGAAATAATCATCAAATGTTTCAATTGGTGTGACGTTAATTGTTCCTCCTGATGCTTTTATACAAGCATATGTGCCGCAAAAGATAATGAAGCAAAGTAAAATGAGTGCCAGCATATCGTCCCCTCACCTTCTTATCATTTGCTTAAATTGTAATTTATGAAACGAGTACCAGGTCAAATACAAATTTAAAGTCTAAAAGTCTTATTGACTTGAAATGCGTTCCATAACTTATTCTTAAGTCAAAAATAGGAAGGATGGGTCCCTCATGGAAAACATCAACGGAAAAGTTTTTTTGTCTATTCATCATGAAAATGCACAGGAATTATTATATAATGCCATCTTTCACTTTACGCAGGAAAATGACATTATTACTGCAAGCTTTTATAGTAAGAGCATTTGTTATGGGGAGCTTGTGGGATTAGTAAACAAGACAGGGATTCTTCACGTAATTTTGAACTTATTCTGCACAGATTCAACCTTTTACAGCGGCACTTGTGATTTCCAGTTAAAAAGAATGGAAGATGTCTCTATATTATATGGCAACATTACACTTTCCAGCGAGAATCAGCTACATCAAAAAATTATCCTCCAGGAAATAACTCCTTCCTGAAAATGAAGACGTATTCATTCACTTGAGTAATTATTCCTATTTTCCCCTTCCCTGACAAATGTTTACACATTCTTTACAATCTATTAACTTAGTCGCTTTATACTAAGAAGCAATTGATTATTAAAGGAGTGATTCTCTAATTCAAATTGTCCTAGTCCAAATAGCAGAAATCATATCTAGCTTTTAGAAGTGAAAGGGGAAACGATTAACATGAAAATAAATAAAAAGGTTATGGGAATCACTCTAGCAAGCTCTTTAGCACTTGGATCGTTTGCATATACTTCAGCAAATGAGAAGGTAGAAGCGAAAAAAGAATCGCAGCAGGCTAAAAATGTTATTGTCCTTGTCAAGGATGGAGTCAGCTCAACTACTACTACACTTGCGAGATGGTATAAAGGGGAGCCACTTGCGATGGACGAAATCATGTCTGGTGGTGTGCGTACATATTCTGCTGAATCTGCTGTCACTGACTCTGCTCCAGCTGGAACAGCGATGGCAACAGGTAATAAATCAAACGATAAATTTGTCGGCGTTCTTCCAGAAAAGATAGCGTCACCGGGAGTAGATTCTTCCCTTGCTGATGATCCGCTTAAACCTGTTGCAAATGTATTGGAAGGTGCTAAGCTTGAAGGGAAAGCAACTGGTATTATCGCTACATCAGAAATCCAGCACGCAACACCAGCAGCTTTTTCTTCACACGCAACACATCGTACTGATTATGACAGTATCGCTGAACAACAAGTCTATCAAAACATAGATGTTGTGTTAGGCGGCGGGAAAAACTCAATTGAAGCTAAAAACCGTAAAGACGGTGAGAACCTTGTAGATGTTATTGAGGAGAAAGGCTATGACATAGTAGAAACACGTGATGAATTATTGAAGTCAAAATCAAACAAGCTATGGGGGACTTTCGCGCCAGCAGCATTAGCATATGATATGGATCGTGCACAAACAAATCCGGAAGAACCAACTCTTGCAGAAATGACGAAAAAAGGGATTTCAACACTTTCAAAAGATAAGGACGGATTCTTCTTATTTGTTGAAGGAAGCAAGCCAGACTGGGCAGCACATGCAAATGACCCAATCGGAATGATCAGTGATACACTAGCTTTTGATGAAGCAGTCAAAGAAGCTGTAGCTTTTGCGAAGAGAGATAAAAACACATTAGTTATTGCCGTATCTGATCATGGGAACAGCGGAATTTCAATCGGTAACCAAAATACAAATTCTTCTTACCCTGCTACCCCAGTTTCTGCTTATATTGATCCATTGAAAGAAGCGGAAATGACATTAGAGGGTGCATTAAAGCAGCTTAAAAAAGACAATTCAAATGTTTTAGAAGTAGCAGCATTATATGGAATTACTAATCCTACTGCAGACGAAACGAAAGCATTAAACTCTTCTACTAACTTAAGTAAAACGCTTGTTCAGCTTCTTGCAAACCGCGCAAATCTTGGCTTTACAACAGGTGGACATACAGGCGAAGACCTATTCATGTATTCTTATGGACCAGGCAAGCCGACTGGTTTAATCGAAAATACAGATGTTGCAAAATCTACGGCAACTGCATTAGGCTTCAGCTTAGGCAAAGTGGATAAAGAGGTATTCGTGGAAGCAGAAAGTGCATTCAAAAAAATCGGAGCAAAAGTCAGCATTGATTCATCTGACAAAACCAACCCTGTTCTAGTAGTTAAAAAAGGCAAAACTACAGCAGAAATCCCAGTAAATAAAAATATTGTCACAATCAAAGGCAAGGATAAAGAGTTAAAAACAGTTACAGTTCAAAGCAATGGCAAGTTTTATGTGTCACAGGAAGCTGTTAAAATCGTGAAAAAAGGTAAATAAGCTAGGATAGTAGAAATGCTCCCGTGTTCCGGGAGCATTTTTAATTTATTATTGATTAACGTTTAAAGCTTTATATTCCCTTTGTTAATTTGTTCTCTCCAGCAAATCTAGCAAAATCTATCATTCTCCTAATAAAAGGTCCTTTTCTCTCTGTATAAGCATGTCGATCTAATTTATGTACATGGGCAAGTTCTTCCTTTAATGAAGCATATTCACTTACAGCTTCAGGATGTAATCGGAGAAAATCACGAAAAAGTATTTTATCCTGCCATTCTGTGCTGTCGTATTCACAAATATGCAGATGACAAATCCCCTGACCCCATGGACCTTTCCTAAAAAATCTTCTATCAATAAATTCTGGTTTAGGTACATATTCGTACTTAATATCGAGTAATGATGGTATCCATTCAGCTACTTGGTTAAGATTATCAACACCTACCATTATATCAATTATAGGCTTAGCTGCTAATCCTTTAATGGACGTACTGCCTATATGTTCAATTGCTAATGTCTTATCGCCTAGTGCCTCTAAAATCCTTGTCTTTTCCCGTTCAAATTTGGATACCCATTCAGGATTGTGTGGGTGTAATTCTACAATAGATACTGACATGCCTCTTCTCCTTTTAGCAAAACATTGTCTTATTATTACAACCTTAATAACCTGCTGTCTGTACGACAACAGGTTATTATATCTGGATTCTGTCAGAATTCATTAAGCTTCAGTAACAACAGGCTCTCCTGCTTCAATTAATGCCTTATTCCGGCTTAAGAAAACGGTAAGCACAAGCATGAATAATCCAGTGCCTATTAACAGCCATTCAATTCTAATAATATCTGCTAACGGACCGAAAATAAGCATACCGATTGGCATCATGGAGGTAGAAATCATTCCTAACACGCCAAAAACTCTTCCTAAATATTCCTCAGAGATTTTCTCCTGCAAAAGTACAGTAGTTGGTGTGTTAAAAATCGGCATCGCAATGCCGAAGACTCCCATGAAGATTAAATATAGCCAAAATGACGGCGCTATTCCGAGAGTTAATGTGCATACACCCATAATGACACTTGCAAGCGTCATTGTGCTGATCTTATTGCGGAAGCCGCCCCAAGCTGCAATAATGCCGCCGCCTGCAATCATCCCGATGGAAAAGGCAAGTTCAACTGCTGTCAAACGCCACACATCACTGCCAAAGCTGCGAGTAACCTGGAGCGGTGTCAAAAATGCAGCAGGTGCCATTAACACAAAGAAAATCGCAAAAAACACGAAAAATGACTTCAAAAAGCTGTTGCTGTTCACATAGCTCAAGCCCTCTTTAAAATCGGCAAAATAACTTGTTGTCTGTTTTTCCGCTGCCTTTTCATGTACAGAAATTTTCACAAAGGAAAGCATTGTAACAATCGCTATTGCTGCTGTAATGACATCTATAAAGAAGATAATCTCAATGGCTGTAGTTGCCAATAATGCAGCACTTACCATCGGTGATACGAACATGATGATAGCCTGAATGCTGCCATTCACTCCATTTACCTTTGTCAGCTTTTCCTTAGGAACAACCTGTGGCAAGATGGCACCAACAGCAGGTGTTTGAATTCCCGCCCCAAATGCCCGAATCGCCGCCATAACAAACAAGAGCCAGATTGAATCAAAGCCCATTATAAAAAGGATGGCCAGGATTAATGTAGCAAATGCGATAAGCCCATCAGAAAGTACAATCAAGATTTTCCGATTATATCTGTCTGCCCAAACTCCTGCGATTGGTGACAGAATAAACGTCGGAATAAAACCACAGATGATATACAATGTCATCATCATTCCTGATTCTGTTGTTAATGTGATATGCCACATGATCGCATACTGAACAAGAGATGATCCAAAAAGCGAAATAGTCTGGCTGCTTAAAAACAGGACGATGTTTTTTAACCAAGTTTCATTTTGCTGATTATTAACTAAGTTCATATTTCCCCACTCATTTCATCTTATATTTTTAGAAATGGTGCTTCACCTACATCCTTAGAAAGGCTCTGTCCTAACAATAAAAGACAGCAAAAAAGAGGGCAGACTATTCCCTCTTTAAAACTACCCGTCAAATAAAGGCTTCCTTAAAAATAGACAGACCATTCCCTACTCTAAAATATAGGCAGAGCTTCATACGTATTCAATTAACGAATGAATGGTGAGAATCTTAATCTCATGGATGCTGTCAAAAGGAAAACCTCCATTTCCTGTAAAGTTGCTTTAAGCATAACAAAAACACTAGTTAAATTCAACCGCTTTCAGATGCAAAATCTGGCAATTTATTTAGTTTATAATCCTCTGCAAGTCCATCTACATCAAGGAAAAATCTACTTAGCAAACCTCTTTCTTTTTCTTTGAAGCAAAAGACAAAAAGAGGACTAAATTAGTCCTCTTCCTAAATATGTCCACACCAAGAATCAACCGATATTTAAAGCAGCACTTAAGCTACTGACGGGGTTTCCAACTTCTATTTCAAAGTCTCCCTGTTCCACCTTGTAGGTATTGTGACTGCTGTACACTTGCAGCTCCTCTGCTCCTAGCTCAAAGTGAACTTCTTTTGTTTCTCCTGCCGCAAGCCATACCTTCTTAAAGCCCTTTAATTCTTTAACTCTCCTAATAATGCTTCCAGCCTTCCCCTTTATATAAAGCTGAAGCACGTCATAACCGTCATTATCACCAGCATTTGTAGCATTAACAGATATACAGAACTTTTCCCCGTCCGCTAATGTTTCTGCTGCAATTGACTCTCTTTTAATTTGAAGATTATCATATACGAATTCTGTATAGGAAAGACCAAAACCAAATGGATATAAAGGTTCACCAGACATATCATAATAGTCCTTCCTGTATCCTCCATCCTTGTAATTATAAAAGACTGGCAGCTGCATGGCAGACCTTGGGATCGAGACAGGTAATCTTCCGCTTGGGTTAACTTCTCCAAATAAAATCTCCGCGATGGCCTGACCGCCCATTTGCCCTGGATACCATGCGCTTACGATTGCTGGCGCATGCTCTGCAATCCAAGGAATTGCATGGGGTCTGCCAGAAATCAGTACCACTACAACCGGTGTCCCTGTTTCTATTACCTTTTGTAAAAGCTTAAGCTGCAAACCACCAAGCTCCAAATCGGCAATATCGACATTTTCGCCGCAATCCATTTCTTCCTCACCAGTTGTATTAATAACTGCACCGTTCTGATCAAACTGGGCATTAAAATCCCTTGCACTTGAACCGCCTAAAACAACAACAGCAACATCTGAACTACTGGCAAGACGAACTGCCTTTTCCAATCCTTCCTCATTATCAGATCGAATGCCGCAGCCCTGTTCATATAGCACCTCTGCCTCTTTTGCCAATGAATCGATACCCCTCAAGACGGTGAGGACTCTGCTTTCTCTTTGAAATGGTGTATAATCGCCAAGCTGATTATACATAGCATCTGCATTCGGGCCAATGACCGCGATTCTTTTCAGCTCCTTTTTTAAAGGAAGAATACCATCATTTTTTAACAGCACAATCGACTGCCGAGCTGATTCCAAATTGATTTTTTCTGCCTGTTCCTTATTTCTCTGCGGGTTCTCCTCCACGAAAGGATTGTCAAACAACTCCATTTTGTATTTAAGTGTCAACACTCTTCTTACAGCGTCATTAAGCTTTTCCTCACTAACAAGTCCTAATTCGACTGCAGCTTCCAAAGCAGGATACACATCATCCCACAGGCTTATATCTACACCGCTTTCAAGTGCTAATGCTGCTGCCTTTTCTCTGCTTTCCGTTAAGGCAACTAAATTATCAAGTGCACAGCCGTCGGCCATTACCGCTCCATTAAATCCTAATTCCTCTCTCAGAATCTGCTGAAGAAGTTGACCGTTAGCATGGCAGGGTATGCCATCAATTTCATTATAGGCGGCCATGCAGGCGAGAGCACCTGATTGGATAGCCGCTTTCATCGGCGGCAAGTGAATTTCCCTCAATTCTCTTTCGCCAATGGAAGCAGGTGCTGCATTTTTGCCTCCCGCACCGTTTCCCTGTGCCGCAAAGTGCTTTAATACGGCAATCATTTTGTCCGCTGGAATCAGATCAGCTTGCTTCCCTTGCATCCCTTTAACAACAGCCTCTGTTAACTGCGCTGCGAGAAAAGGATCCTCACTAAAGCATTCCTCCGATCTACCCCAGCGCGAATCACGCAATATATCCAATGTAGAAACTAGTGCAAGATGAGCACCTTTTGCACGGACTTCCTCTGCAACAGCTGCCATTAGTTTCTCATGCAGCTCTGGATTCCACGTTGCACCAATCCCTAAATTAACAGGTGTTATCATACTATCTAAGCCTTGATGACCGTGTGAGCATTCTTCTGACAGCAGAACTGGTATGCCTAGTCTTGTATTTTCCTTAACATATTGCTGAATCATATTGGCTACCTCAGCACTAGCTTCCACTGTTATGCCATTATCAAAATGGATTGCCGACCATGGATCAGAACGGAATAACCCATAGAGAACGCCAAGTCCATCCCACCGCTGTACATGTTCTTTAAACTTTTCTGTTAGAACATAGCCAGTGTCTGTTTTTTCGTAGACCTCCCAGCCATACAGCTTCTGATTAACCTGGCCAACCTTTTCCTTTAATGTCATTTTTGCCAATAATGCTTCCACTCGACTATTTATCGTTTCGTGTGCTTGATTGGAATGAACCATTTTCCCACCTAACTCTTATCATTTTATTTGTTGTATGATTTACAGGTTTACGACAATTGTTTTTACTTCAAACGGCTTTAATGCTGCAGACAGCTTATTACCCTGCAGCGAAATATCCGCTTGTTTCTCTTCCAACAGATTTGTTTCATATGCGGAATCAGCCTGCCCTGCCAAGGATAGGTGAATTTGCTCTCTGCCACCACTCGATTCGTACATTCTCAGCGTAAGACCATTGCCATCCTCAGACACTTTGACCGTATCAAGGATAGTCTGTTTAGCCTCTGTTTTAATGAAGGAATACGAATTTGGAAGACTTCCACGATGTGCTGTTGCCTGAATAACAAGAACAGGATGATTTAGTTCATAGCCTTGCTTCACCACTTCAGCTTCTCTCCAGTCTCCTTCATGTGGGAAAAGGGAATAGGTGAATTCATGCAGACCAATATCCGCTCCCTTGTCTGGCCATTTCGGTGCACGCAATAAGGATAAACGTAAAACATTTTGTTTCACATCATAGCCGTATTTGCAGTCATTCAGCAAGCTGACACCATATCCTGCTTCAGACAGGTCGGCGAACCTGTGTCCACATACTTCAAACTGTGCTTGCTCCCAGCTTGTGTTTGTATGTGTGGCTCGTTCTACAGCTCCAAACGGGATTTCATATGTTGCTTTGCTGCTCATCACATCAACTGGAAAAGCAACCTTTAATAATTTATGCTGTTCTTGCCAATCGACTTTCGTTTGAAAATCAATTCGTTTATTGTGGTGGTATAAAATCATGTCTTGTTCAACAATGGATTGGCCAAGCTGCCATTTAAACCGAATGATATCCTTCGTTGCACCCTTAGTGCTGCTTTGCTCTAAAAGGCTGACCGTTTCTGCGCGCTGTTCTGCAAAATTCGGATCGATATCCCATGCGTCCCACAGCATCGGTCTGTCATGGAAAAGCTGGAACTGATTGCCCAAAGCTCCACCATGCACTACCTCACGCCGTAAGTTCTTATCATATAGACGAGTAATTTCTCCACATTCGTTCCATTCCACAAGATAATAATCTGTTTCCCAATTGCTCACAGCTTTCTCCTGCTTATCCATTTGGATATTTTCCAGCTCCTTCAGCCAAATGACTTTATAACCCATTTCTGGAATCGCTGGAACATAAACAGATAGCTCAAATTGCCCATCTTCCATTTGACTAATATCTACAGGCAACACTTCCCCATCCTGATTGACGGCGCCTTTTCCTGCCAATTCTAATCCTCCGGTGATTTTTACTGTTTCAGACCTCTCCCATGACAGACTGTTGAAGACAACAACAGGTATCCCATCACCTTCTGTGTTAATTTGCTGGTCCAGCTCCTGTAAAGCAGTATTTCTTACCTTTTCCGCGCATGCAAAAATATCTTTATAATCAGACTCCGAATCAACATATACCTCTGGAATAGATGAGCCTGGAATAATATCATGAAATTGATTGAGCAGAAGCAGCTTCCATCCATGCTCCAATGAAGGATCATGGTTTGCACCTGCAAAGCTTGCAGCAACGCTTCCCCAAATTTCAGCATCTCGGTAAAGAACCTCTGCTTTACGATTCCATCTTTTATTGCGGGCATGTGTTGTATATGTTCCGCGGTGAAGCTCTAAATACATATCACCAACCCATGCTGGCAAAGCCGGATTTTTCTCTGTTATGCCATCGAAAAATTCATGTGCTGTACTGTTTACGACAGAAGGTAATCCAGGCAAGGATGCAGACCGATCAACATAATCAATCATTTCTTGTGTAACTCCGCCGCCGCCATCTCCATGGCCGTAAAGCAGCATTTGATGCGGGTGGTCATTTTTTTGCTTGAAACTGTCCCAGTGGCTTTGGATTTCTTGTGGATGGGTATACTCATTTAAGCCATGATTCAAAAAGGACAAAATCCTCGTCCCATCGATTCCTTCCCAGTAAAATAAATCAAACGGAAAAGGGTTGGTATCATTCCAATTCATTTTTGTGGTCATAAAGTAGTCAATTCCAGCACCCTTTAACAATTGCGGCAAGGAAGCACAATAGCCAAATGTATCTGGAAGCCATTCAACCCTTGGTTTAATTCCAAATTCTTCCTTATAAAACTTCATTCCATATAGCAGCTGACGAACCAACGCTTCACCTGATGGCATATTTAAATCAGGCTCCACCCACATCCCGCCGACTACCTCCCAGCGTCCATCGGCAATATGCTTTTTCACTCTTTCATAAATGTCAGGATAATGCTCTTTAACAAAGGCATATGCTTGAGGCTGGCTTTGTGCATAAGTAAAGTTCGGATTCTCCTCGAGCAGTGTACTCATTGTTGAGAAGGTTCTGCTGCACTTGCGAATAGCTTCTTTTACAGGCCACAGCCAAGCCAAATCAATATGAGACTGACCTACCATCAGTATTTGTCCGTTCGTGCTGTCAGATAAATCTGCGAGTTTTTCTATTAAACTTTCTTCTATTTCTGCAACGAAGGAAAAATCTGTTAATGCTGCCGGCTTTTCGGACAGTATTTTCCGTTCCACCTCTGACAAAGAGGTGATAATTGTGGATTTATCTATATTACCTTCAGGCAGTAGTTTTGCTGTTTCATAGTAACACTTCACTGTTGCAAGCAGGCTTTGCACAGCGCTATTTACTAAATCAAGACTGCCCTGCAAAAGGGTCAACGGAGGTGGATCAAATTCTGCTGGTTCATTTTGATAATTTAACTCATCAAGTGTTTGGCCGGCATAGTTATATAATTCTATATGAATAGTAATCTTTTCTGATTTCCGCACATCTTCCGGGAAAGGGACATAGCTGCGGTTACGGTCAATTCCGTGATGTGGTTTGCCATTAATAGAAACGAGTCCCTCATGAAGAGTCCTGCGCCCCTTTGCACTGGAAAGAAACGTAAGACCGAATGGGCGATTTCTCCAGTTGTCTGGAATCGAAACTTCCTTTTCCAAAAACATCGTGGCACCAGCATCAATTAGCCAATCACCCTCATTAATAAGAACTGTTTCATCTGAGTTAAATTCATATTTTCCCGGCTCCATATAAACTCCACGTTTCGCCCGCCAATCCTTCATTTGAATCGATTCTAAAACTTCAAACTTCCCTAAGTGCTGAATAAATCTCTGTATTCTTTCCAAAGACAATGTCTTCCCCTCCGATGCTAGTATTCTTAAAAATTGAAAAAGAGGATGGCAAACAGGAAATCTATCTGCCAACCCTTAACCTACGTTACTTACTACTTCGACATATTTCTTAGGAAATAATCCGCACTAGCATTTAATGTAGTTTTTGCGCCGACTGACATTTCCTTCATTTTCTTACTGTTTAGTTCATCCTTAAATTTCTTCATTTGGATTGCTGCTTGCTTTATACGATCTTCTTCATAATGCTTCTTTGCAGCATTCAAGACTTTTGTTAATTGCTTTCCGGCTGTCTCAGTCATTTCACCACTAGCAACAAAATCATTGATTTTATCGTAAAGATCATCTAACGACATTCTGATAACTGTTGTCGCCTTATTACCTGAATAATCCTCTATCACAAATTCAAGAATGCTGTCTGTTGCTTTCGTTTGGAAGGTAAGCTCCTTCAAATGTGTGCGCCCCCGCACAATATAAGGCTTTTTGCCTTGACTGTAGGTCGTATCAAATGTTTTGGCTTCTCCATTTTCATAAACATATATATGGTGCCAATCTCTTGTATTTGGTAAATCCCACTTAACAGAATTTCCATCAATGGAGACCTTTTCAGCCGGATATGCTTCTATCGATTTATCTAAAAACGTACTGCGATAGCTAATCCAGTTTTGGCTGCCGATTTTGATTTTAATCAGATATTTATCTCCATTCAGCGGCATATTAGGTAGCGTTACCTCTGTTTTGCCTTTTTTTACGGTGACAGTTTTATTAACTTTCTTTGCATAATCGTACTCTGTTGCAATATTCACGGTAATTTTCCCATCCGCATTGTCTGGATTTTGCCATGTCACGACCATATCACCATTATCTGCTTGAGTTGCTTCGATGTTATGCACACCCTTTGTTAAATCATATTTCACAACAGCAGGCGCACTTTCTTGGCCATCTTGGCTCACAGCTGTCAGAGAAATATCACCAGATAATTTTTGCAAATTTTTGATGTAAAATACTTTGTCGTAAACTCCGCCCACATAAGCTCCATTGTTATAGACATTGTATTGCTTAACATTCTCATAATCGTCCAGCTTCCATGCGATATACATTTCATTCGAGTCACTTAATGCTTCTGTTATCTTAAGATCTGTCGGAGCTTTCGGTTTTTTAATCGAGCCATCGCTAATTTTCACTTGCCCGATATTCATCTGATAATCAGCTATCTTTTTCTGTTCTCCATTTGCAAATACGATGCCAAATGCAGCAAGCTCTTTTCCTGCATATTTGGACAAGTCAAGATTCGCTGTTACCCATCCATTCGTCTTTTTACCGGAATTAGGCACTTCCACTTTGACTGCCTTTTCTGGATTATCCTTAAAGAATAAACCGATACTCATAAGTGAGGAGTCATCTTGAGATGGTTTGTTATAGGTAATTGAAAACTTCGAGCTTTTTTTCACTAGTAAATCTGTTTTATAAAGATGCAATAGGTTTTCTGCATCCAACGAGCCATTTACAACAAGCGAGCTGCCGCCATTAAAGGCTCCAACCTTTTGATAACTGTATCTTGCTCCAGTATTGTAATCAGGACCAAAATCAAAATCTGCCTGCAGTGGTGTTCCAGTTGTATCCATCCACCATTGCCATGTCACCGGAATGTCTTGAATATTAATATTTGACCATTCTTCTTCATTGCTTATCTTGCCATTTACAAAATAATCTAAGCCACGGCCCATATTAAAGTTGGACACAAAGTTGGAGCCTTGAATAACACTGCGCTCAGCGATATAGGAAGCAACACCGTCCCAGTTATCTCCTTTTGCCGCTACGTCTGCAAGCTTAGCTTCTGCGTTTCTGCCAGGGTTTGTTGGGTCAAGATTAGGTCCACTCCACCATGCACGGTCACGAATAAAGGACATCCATTGGAAGTCACTGTTATTACGTCGATTTGTATCTTCTCCGCCAAGATCCTCATCCAAACCATGATGAGTAAAGTCAGCTCCGAGCATAGCAATACTATTCATCGGCTTTCCGTTGCTGTCCAAATTATTTCGTAAATCATTGCGCTGTTTATTAAATCTGTCACCACCTGCTTCAACACCTGCAAACACAGTTTGCAAAGGATCTAACCCTAAGCTTTCAGCATGGGCTTTCGACTTTTCCAGCTTTTGTTTGTTCCAAAGATAGTTTAAGAAAATAGAGTCCGTCAAAACTCCGTATTTTGAATCCTTTACAAATGGACTGTTGACAGCCGTGAATTCGTTTTCATATCTTGTTTTGCCAGTTGTATTATCAACTGAATCGTACCACTGTACATATAATCCACTTTGTTTTATTGCCTTTAAAAACTCTTTATATACAGGAATATCCTTAACAGCAACCCCTGCCCTTGCTTCCTCCTGATTAAAGAAATAGCCATCATACCCATAGTATTCAGCCATTTCAATAAGCTTTTCAGCAACAGGGAAATTGCCGTCCTTGTCTTTAACAAACATTTGTGAATATGTCTGTGGTCCCCTATCATTATCAGAGAAGAAAATAACAGCGAGTGATTTAACCCCGTTTTTATGGGCCGCATTCGTATAAGCAGGATTTGGAATATTTAACGCCCCAAATTCAAACCATCTTTCATACCAAGGTAGGCTCGGATTATATAAATCATCTGGAACATCAGCTGACGCTGTTCCATGCCAATACGAATAATAATCGACATATTGCCAGTACGGAAACGTATACTGACCAAACTTATTCGTATATGCTGTACTGTCCATAAACGCATTCCCATAGTCACCAGCAAGATTAAACATTTGCGTATCCGCACTTATCTCCGGGTTTGCCTGTGTAGCGGCAAACGCTTGATTTCGGTCTTGTAATGGCACTCTCGATCTAAGCATTTCAGCATTTTTATCTGTCTCTGGTGCCCAATCTAAAATGTGATTCACCGTATATCCATGCTGTGTAGGCTGATTCAAACCAGTTGCACTGTCACCAGTAAATGGCAATGTATCCCCCGCCAAAGCCGGAGACAAGCCTGCCTGCAGCATAAACAGCATTATAACCGTGACAATTACCGTCTTTTTCGTTTTTCCCCATTTCGAAAACATCCATTTGCCTCCCCTTTTTGTAACGAATGTATGTAATAACAAAGAAGTGAAGGATTGCTTTCTGTAGTAATCAATAGCTGCCCATTAAGATTGAATGAGTGATAGCTTCACCTCCATTCACACATATTGTTTACACCAGCTATAAAACAGGCAAAATGTAAGCCCTTCCATTATTTTAGCAGTCCTAATCTAAGCATCCTATTGGTAAAAGCATAGATTCATTGGTTAAAGTAAAGAACAGTTTTGCTTGAAGCGGAATAAAAAAAGTGTCCGCTTATGCTGACACTGGAATAGGTTATTGGTTTAACTATAGGCTTATTGCAGTTAGCAACTATATATAACATTAGGACTTAAGGAAATTAGAGAAGTGAATTAATTGTAAGATGAATGATGATTGATTCGTATTTCTCGTATAATCCTTATTTTTCGAATGAATAGTTGCAGAGAATGGTGGGATATATGAACAATGGACTAAGGGAGAACTCTATATTGTGAGCATCGTATTATTGAATATAACGTATCAAGAATAACAAGGATTTAAGTGCGCTGTAATTGGTGTGTATTTGAATCCTCTTTCATCGGTATTGTTTTCTGGTTGGATTTTAATATCCTATTCTAAAAAAAAACTCACCTATAAAAGGTGAGTTTTGGCTTGCACATTTATAGGTTTAAGTTATTCCCTAATAAATCCCTTCGCATTAGTCTAGCTATTCAGCATATTTATACGCTTTTCTAATCAATACTTAGAATTCAAAAAATGGAACAAAGCTCCTACTAAATTAGCATCATTTCCAAATTGACATGCTTCTACTTCTATCTCTAATGTAGAAACATCGTTGCGTAATTTCTGTAATTCGTGGTTAATTCTGGCTATGACGTCCTTACGGGAACTGATTCCACCGCCAATCAGGATTTTCGCTGGGTCTATTGCGTATTGTAAATTGTAGATTCCGATTGCAAGCCTTTTATAAAAGTCGCTAAGAGCTTGTTGGGCAATTGGGTCGCCTTCTTCAGCCATTTTGAATACGTCTTCTCCACCTAGAGCTTCTTTCCTGAGTGGCTGTCGATTGTTCACTGCTTGCACAAGGGCATTTGTTGAAGCGTTAAGACTCCATGTTGCTTGCAGCGGTTCGCTAAAGGAAGTTCCCATAATCATGCAGCCGAACTCTCCGCCATGAAGGGAAGCACCGCGTAGGATTGATTTGTTTAGCACGATGCTGCCGCCAATACCTGTTCCTATCACTATACAAATATAGTAATCAACCTCTTTTGCTGCTCCTAACCAGCCTTCTGCCAAGGCTGCGCAATTTGCGTCATTTTCAATCGTTGTCTCGAGTCCAGTCCTCTCCTTGATGAGATCAGTCATATTTACTCCATGTATATAGGGAATTGCACTTGCTCCGCCAATAAAACCTGTTTTTACATCGACTGCACCTGGAGAACTTATTGCTAATCCTTGAAGGTTAAAGTCAGCGGCGTTTTCCTCGACTACTTTTTGTACAGTCAGCAAAAAACTGTCCAATCCGTCCTTAGGTGTTGCTAGTTTGCCGCTTCTCCGTTTGTTTGCGGTTTCATCCATGACAGCATACTTGATATAGGTGCCGCCAATATCGATTACCATAAAGGCTTCCATCAGATTACCACTCTCCCATCAGTTTAAAATCCATTATTCTCTGCCAGCAGCTTATACCATTTCCCTGATTTCTTTACAGTTCGATTCCTTCCATTCTTCAAATCTACTTCTACTAAACCGTAGCGATTCTTATAAGCGTTTGCCCAAGACCAGTTGTCCATGAATGTCCATATATGGTATCCGAGACAATTGGCGCCTTCCTGTATGCCTTTATGTACCCATTTTAAGTGCTCCTTCACAAACTCAATCCGGTATTCATCTTCAATATATCCCTCTTCATTGCGGAACTTCTCTTCCCCCTCAACCCCCATGCCATTTTCGGAAATAAAAAAGGGGATATTACGATAATGATCACGAAGGTCAATCATGATATCATAAACAGCCTCCTCTGCAATCTCCCAGCCGCGGTGGGGGTTAATCCTTCTTCCAGGCATAATATAAGAATCAAATAGATGTTCTGGCATAAACGGTGCATTGTCCGGTTCTGGGTTCTCTTTTGCTTTTACACGGCGGGGCTGGTAATAGTTCACTCCTAATAGGTCAATCGGGTTATTACTAATTACTTCCAAATCATCTGCTTCGACAATTGGAAGCAGCTCTTTTTCTGCTAAAATATCAACTAATTCAAGAGGGTATTCCCCCTTTGTGACAGGGTCAAGAAAGCTGCGGTTAAAGAATAGATCGGCAATATGGGCGGCAGCTCTGTCCTCTTTATCCTCACTTCTTGGATAGGAAGGAGTTAAGTTGAGGATAATACCGATTTGGCCAAGGGCATTCGATTCCTTAAATGCCTCCACAGCCCGAGCGTGTGCAACAATCGTGTGATGTGCAACAACGGCAGCCCGTTTGAAATCTACGATATGTGGATAATGCAAATTGTATAAATAACTGGCTTCAACAGGAACGATTGGTTCATTAAATGTGAACCAATATTTGACACGATCACCAAATAAACGAAAGCAGGCTTTCGCATATTGGACATAAGCATCGATTACTTCCCGAGATTCCCAGCCGCCTTTTTCCTGCATACACATTGGCATATCAAAGTGGTAAAGATTAATAAACGGTTCAATATCATTTGCCAGCAGCTCATCAATAACTTGGTTGTAGAAATCAACCGCTTTCTCATTTACTTGTCCAGTTCCGTCTGGAATTAACCGTGACCATTGAATGGAGGTGCGAAAGGAGTTATGCCCTGTTTCTTTCATTAATTGGATATCATCTTTAAACCTGTGATAAAAATCCGATGTCTGCTCAGGACCGACACCATTATGAAAGCTTTCAGGCTCAATGCTGTACCAATAATCCCAAATGCTTTGCTTTCTGCCATCCATTAGCGCTGCACCTTCCGTTTGTGGTCCTGATGCTGCACTTCCCCACCAAAACTTTTCAGGAAAAGGATAATCTATTTTCATCATAATCACCGCTTTCTTAAATTTTCCGCCACTCACTTGGTGTTGTACCAACGATTTTCTTAAATTGCTTATAGAAATAAGTTGTGTCAGAATACCCTACTTTTTTGCCAATATCTCCTGCTCGATAATGGGTTGTTTTTAGCAGCTCTTTCGCTTTTTCCAAGCGGTACCGATTTATATATTCGGAGAAGACGACTCCAACCTCTTTTTGAAATAATTGTCCTAAGTAAATCGCATTCACATGAAATTGCTGCCCTAGCGTCTTTAAAGACAAGCCTTGGTCAAAGTGAGTATGGATAAATGTAAGGACATTTTGGACAATTGGACTTCGTAAATGAACATGGTCATGAATGGTGAGGATCAACTCATAACAATATTCCATTAATATATCCTTCATTTGCCTGATATCTGAACTATATACTATCCGTTCCACAACAGCTGAATATAAACAAAGCTCCTCTGTTTGCAGGGAGTGATGAATATAGGAGATCAAATCAAATGTATATTTTTTCGCCACTTGTGGTGAAATGATATTGTTCTTCTCTGTTAAATTCTTAAAATATAAGTCAATCAGCTCTAATGATTCTTCCTCTGCATTCATGAGCCGTTTTACTATATATTCTTTTAATTGCAGCTGCTTTTTTAGCTCTTCTTGTCGATCAATTGTTAGTTTATTGGAAATAAGTATATTCGGCTCTAAATGTAACTGCATCATGCTGTAATCTCTTGCTAATGTAAAACTATCTTCCAATTCATCAATTAAACGGACTGGCTTTCCCATAGTTAAATAAAAGGAGCCAATCTCTCTATCTTCTTGCAGCAGGTCCTCTACTAAGCGCTGATTATGAATGATCAGTTCTTCCTCACTTGCACCGCCAAAAATAATCACTATTTCCTGATTAGGATTATTAAAACATAAAGAAGAGTAGTTAGTTTCAAGGAAGTGGCGAATGTCATTAACAACATCCTGCTGATGATAATGTTCAATATTTAAAATAGACACATTGTAATATGGCTGGTTTAAGTGAATATTGTATAATGCTAATCGCTCCAGACAATCATGCTTGTCTATTTCTCCAGTCAAATAGCTCCACATCGTATTATCCAGCATCGTGGTTGATTCCTTAGCCCTGCTGTTTGCCATTGCAACCTTTAACTTCATCCCCACCGCTTGAAGCGTTTTCAATAATTCCTCTTCATCTACAGGTTTAACCAAATAGTTTTCAATCCCTAATAACAGCCCTCGTTTAAGATAATCAAACTCTTGGTAGCCTGTTAAAACAATGCTTTTAATCTCAGACCGAATGCTTTTCACCTCTTGTATTAAGTCAAGACCAGACATTTCGCCCATTAATATATCCGAAATTAAAATGTCGATAGAATGTTGTTTAATATAGGAAAGTGCTTCCTCGCCGCTTTCTGCAGTATGCACAATCTCAAATCCGTAATCTTCCCAATCGAGTATGGCTGACAGTCCTTTAGTAATGATCGGTTCATCATCCGCAAGCAGCACCTTATACATAGGCAATCCCCTGAACCGGAATGGACAAAGTGACCTTTGTTCCAGTGTTTTTAGTGCTCTCCAGTGAGAGCCCGTACTGCTCTCCGTACTTTACTTTCAAACGCTGATGAATATTCCTCAATCCAATTGACTTCATTTCATCGCCCTCTTCACAATTAATATGGTGAACAATGTTGGCCAGTTCCTCCTCAGACATTCCCTTGCCGTTATCCTCAATACATATTTCGATTTTTTCTCCACGATTCTCCGCATAAATAATTAACTCATTATCGGCACGATCCTTTTTAAAGCCATGGACAAAATAGTTTTCTATAATCGGCTGAAGAATTAACTTTTGAACGGGTGTGTGTTCTAATTCGTCTGGAATATGGAACTGAATCTTCAGCTTATCAGGATGTTTAAACTGCATTAAGGTCAAATATTGTTTGACATATTCAATTTCGGTGTAGAACGGTACAATATCCTTCGATTCCAATGAATAGCGGAATAGCTTTGCTAAATGCACGATCATTTTGCTGGAGGTCTTTGAGCCCTCCAAGACTGCAACCATGCGAATTGCCTCAAGCGTATTAAATAAAAAATGAGGGTTAATTTGTGCTTGAAGTGCTTTTAATTCTGCTTGCTGCTGCTTCATAGTGAGCAGGTAGAATTGTTCAATGTAATTATTCAATTCATCTAGCATTGTATTAATATTTAATGCAATCTGAGCTAACTCATCTTCATCTTCGGATTCTGGAACACGTGCAGCCAGGTTGCCTTTTTCTACTTGGCGAATCGTTGTAACAATCTTATTAATACGCTGCGAATAATTGCGCATAAACGTATAAGACATTAAAATCGCAGCTACTATAAGCAGGATGATAACGACCCACATCGTTCCTCTAACAATAGATAGCTTTTGCCAGCCTTCATCTGTTATGACGCTGACGAATGTATAGTCACCCTTATTCGCAACAGTATTAATATAAAATTTTTTAGATTTATAACTTGTTTTTGTTTCATTTGTTTCTTGCCGCAGTTGATCAACAATTGCGGGAGGCACGCCTTCATTATGTGAATAGATAATTTGTCCCTCTGCATCGATTAGAAAGAAAGAGGCAGGTGCTCCTTCATCCCTTTTGACCATCTTATTTAAATGTTCCGTAGAATAATAGATGGAGATTTCACCTATTTTCTCCAATGTGACGGGGTTATTAATGACAACCTTTTTCGTGATTGTATCCTTTAATATCCGCCCTTTCGGAAGACCTGCCTCAATTAAGTTAGTGTCCCCTTCCTGCAGGGTATCTGTTGCTTTTTCCTCATTAATACTATTATTCCAGCGAAGATAATTATTGATAAGCAAATATTCAACTCCGGCATTATCTAATGAACGTAAACTAATGGCGTTAATATCACTATCTTGACTAAAAAAGCCATTAAAATACGTATCAAGATTACTAGGAAAATAAGATTGGTCCTCTGTAAATCGATCAAGGCGGTATTCTAAGTATTTCCCATAGCCATTATGAAGAGCAAAGGAGATATCATCGATTAAATCACCTTGAACATAAATATCACTTATCGCTTTATTTATATCTGAATCTTTGGCAGAGAAGTAATCCTCTACCCTTTCTATCGTTCTTGTAGTAACATTAACTTCCTTTTGGATAATTATTTCAGAATAATAGTTAGTGATGGTTACAATCAAAATAATAACGGTTACAACAATAGTGATAGATGAGGCTAAAAACAATTTATTAAATATTTTTTCATGAAAGCGGCTATTCTGGTTCAAATTCATTTTCAATCCCTCAATTATGTTAAGTTGTCAGTTTTAGTTATCCAAATGGTTAAGGATCGAAGATGAGAATGTTTTCTCTGCTGTTACAAATAAATTCGCTTGGAAACAGAATATCATATACTCAGCCTAATATTTTTCCCTTTATTTCTGAGTGCTTTTCCACTCATCAAATTGCTTCTGGATTTCTGTTAACACCTTGTCTACTCCAGCTTCTTTTAATTTTTTATTAAATTTCGGCAAGTATTTTTCAGGGTCTACAGAACCTGTTGCAATGGCTGGGTAGAATTCTTTTGTAATATTTGTAATTGCGGCAAGCTCTGAGCGTACAGGATCACTGGTAAATTTGAAGCCAAGTGACGGTCCTCTTACTGCAGAATCATTAAATTCCACAAATTTATCCCATTTATCCTTTGGATCACCTTTATACAAATCCAGTATATAGTTGTTTCCCAAGGTGTAGGACGGGATGTTATAGCCTTCAATACGTGCAGGCAAGTCTTCAATGGTACCGTCTTCATTTTTTGTGTAGTGTGTACCTTCGATTCCTTTATCAATAAGGTTGCGAAGATACGGATCTGTGTTAAGCAGTGTTAAAAACTCCATTGCTTTCTGCGGATTTTTTGATGTTGCAGAAATCGCCTGAATCGAACCAGATACAGAATCATTGACAATCGCTGCTGGTTCGGCAGGAATGGACACTACTTCATACTCTGCTTCACGTGACCATAATAACTCGGCATAAGGCTGGTAATAGCCCATACGAACAAACCAGTTTTCGACATCCATTGGCCAATTTTCTTTGCTTACTGCTGCATCTTCCTTTAAATAGCCTGCTTTATAGTACTCATGCATTGTTTTAAATTGCTTCATTGCATCATCTGTTTCAAAATGATTAATAACTTTGTCTGTTTCTCCTTCAAATGGGAAGGCAAAAGGCATTTCACCATTGAACACAATGTCATAGCGCACTGGTGCCATAAATGTCGCTATTGGTGTAATGGCAGATTCATTTTCTTTTATTATTTTCAGCATTGGTTCAAGATCCTGCAATGTTTTAACTTTGGAAAGATCAAACTTATATTTGTCCACAAGGCGTTTGTTAAACGTATAAACATTTTGTTTAGCAACCTCCTTATTAGCAGGAATACCATATAGTTTTCCGTCCACCATATTCCCTTCCAGCAGGACAGGATTAATTAGGTCTTTAAGGGCCTTTCCTTCCTTTTCTAACAAATCATCAATAGCTAAGAATGCACCTTTTTGAGCATTTTGAACATAATTATTACCAAATGTAAAAATTATATCAAATTCTTCACCAGAATTAATCATTACTTGAGATTTTTGATCCCAGTCTCCCCAATCAATTTGCGTCATTTTGACTGTGGCATTTATTTTTTCCTTCGTATACTTGTTAACCTCTTCGAATACCTTTTCTGTATCTTTTTGTGGTGTTCCAAGTGTGTACCATTTAATTTCATATGGTTGATTTTCGCTACCGTTACCACTCTGTGTAGCGCTTTCTTTACTGCAGGCGGACAAAAGGGTTCCGACTGCCAAAAACGCTGATAAAATAAGACTTAATCTTCTTTTCTTCACTATTCTTCTCCTCTTCCTATTGAATATTTCTATTGCCAGCAATCATTCAACTATCCTAATAAAACAGATGATTGCGGTGTTTAAGTTCCAATCCCTCCACTATTCAAGTTAACAGTTCATGGATTATACAATAGGAAGGATCAAAGACATATAACTATATAGGTGGATACAGATCAAGCTGGAAAGAATAATCCAGCTTGAAGTATATTCCTTATTGCTGTGAGCCTTTCCAGTCATCAAATTGCTTTTGAATTTCTGTTAGTACCTTTTCCAATCCTGCTTCCTTCAATTTTTCATTGAATTTCGGCAAGTATTCTTCTGGGTCCACAGAGCCTGTTGCCAATGCTGGGTAGAATTCCTGTGAAATATTAGTAATCGCCGCAAGCTCTGAGCGCACTGGATCACTATTAAACTTAAATCCTAGTGACGGAGCTTTTACAGCAGAAGCGTTAAATTCCTTAAATTTCTCCCATTTATCCTTTGGATCATCTTTATATAAATCTAAGATAAAGTGATTTCCTAAAGAATACGATGGCATGTTATATCCGTCAATACGTGCCGGCAAATCTTCAATTGTGCCGTCATCATTCTTTTTGTAATGAGTTCCTTCAATTCCTTTATCGACAAGGTTGCGAAGATATGGGTCTGTATTAAGCAGTGTTAAAAACTCCATCGCTTTTTCAGGATTTTTTGATGTTGCAGAAATTGCCTGAATTGAACCAGATACAGAATCATTAATAATTGTCGGCTCTTCAGAAGGAACAGACACTACTTCATACTTAGCAGAACGTGACCACAGTAAATCAGCATACGGCTGGGAACCGCCCATACGGACAAACCAGTTTTCCACATCCATCGGCCAGCTGTCTTTGCTTGTAGCTGCATCTTCTTTTAAGTAGCCTGCTTGATAGTACTTCCGCATTGTTTTATATTGCTGCATCGCATCATCCGTATCAAATGGATTAATAACCTTGTCTGTGTCTCCTTCAAACGGGAAGGCAAAAGGCATTTCATTATTAACAACATAGTCATAACGTAATGGTGCTTTAAATGTTGCCATCGGTGTGATTCCAGGTTCATTTTCTTTGATTGTTTTCAGCATTGGTTCAAGGTCTTGCAATGTTTTAACCTTTGAAAGATCAAAACCATATTCGTCTGCAAGACGTTTGTTAAATGTATAAACATCTTGTCTGGCAACCTCTTTGTTTGCAGGGATACCATAAAGTTTTCCGTCGACCTTATTTCCTTCCAGCAAATCAGGATTGATTACGTCTTTAAGTGCTTTACCTTCCTTTTCTAACAGATCATCAACAGCTAAAAATGCACCCTTTTGGGCATTCTGAACGTAAGCGGTACCATTTGTAAAGATAATATCAAACGATTCACCTGAATTAATCATCACCTGTGATTTTTGGTCCCAATCACCCCAGTCAATTTGCGTCATTTTGACTGTAGCGTTGATTTTTTCTTTTGTGTATTTATTCACTTCTTCAAAAACTTTATCGGTATCCTTTTGTGGTGTTCCAATCGTGTACCATTTGATTTCATATGGCTTGTCACCATCAGCACCGCTACCATCTGTAGAACTATCCTTACTACAGGCAGACAGAATTGCTCCAGCTGCCAAAACGGATGCTAGCATAAGACCTAATTTCTTCTTCTTCATCGCTTTTCCCTCTTTCTATGATTATTCTTTAACGCCACCAATTGTCAGTCCACTAATAAAGTACTTTTGGAAAAATGGATAGGAGACTGCAATTGGCAATGTGGCGATTACTACCATTGCCATTTTGGCTGATTCTTGCGGTATCGTATCGAATAAACTTTTCTGCAGGATGGCAACATCCATATTTTTTCTCATAAATTCAAGGTTTGCCTCTATTTTCATGAGTAAAGCCTGGAGCGGAACGAGATTGGGGTTATCTATATACAGCAATGCTGTAAACCAATCATTCCAATAGCCTAGTGTACTAAACAGGGCTATTGTGGCAATTCCCGGTAAGGAAAGCGGGAAGATGATTTGAAAGAATATTCTCCATTCACTTGCCCCATCCATTCTTGCAGATTCTAAAATGGATTCAGAAACAGACTTCAGAAAGAAAGTTCTCATGATGATAATGTAAAAGGCGTTCATAGCAAGCGGTAAAATCAAAGCCCATATCGAATTCTTTAGATGCAAAAATTGTGTGACAACGATATATGTCGGCACGAGCCCGCCGCTGAACAGCATCGTGAAAAAAGCAAGAAATGTGAAGAATCTTCGATATTTAAATTGAGGTCTTGAGATTGCATAGGCATAAAAGGTTATCATAAATACACTGATGACAGTCCCCAAAATGGTTACAAGGATTGTAACACCATATGAGCGGAATAATGCTTCCTTCATACCCCATAAATACCTATATGCATCGATACTCCATTCCTTTGGAATAAGCTCAAAACCATTTCTTACAATGCTTTCCTCTCCTGTAAAGGAAATGATAATAACATATATAAAAGGAAAGACACATGAAAACGCGAGGATTCCAAGCAGTACACTAATTACGGCATTAGCTGCCGGATGTAGGGCATGCGGATCCCGAAACTTTTTGGAGAAGTTAGTCTTTCCCTTTTTTATTCCTTGTGTGGAGGCTATTTCAAGCGTTGATTCTGTTTGGTCTAGTTTTGGCATATATTTAGCCGCAGGGCGACTTTTCCTCCCTTCATAAAGAAATGAATGTTAAAACAGTGCACTTTCCTCATCTACTTTACGCACAATATAGTTAGTAATCATAACGAGGATAAATCCAACTGCCGATTGATAAAGACCAGCTGCCGTACTCATCCCGATATCCCCTAAATTCATGAGTCCTCGGTAAACAAATGTATCAATAACGTTTGTTACCCCATACAAGGAACCTGAATCTCTTGGAACTTGATAAAACAATCCGAAGTCGGAGTTGAAAATGCGGCCAATATTCATGATTGTTAAGATAATCATTAACGGCTTAAGCATTGGTAAAGTAACATGTTTTATCTGTTTCCATTTCGAAGCACCGTCTATCATTGCTGCCTCATAATATGTTTTGTCAATCCCGACAATGGAGGCTAAGTAAACGATACTTCCGTACCCCACACCCTTCCAAATGCTCATGATGACCAGAATAAACGGCCAATATTTCGACTCGTTATACCAAGAAACAGGGTCAGCATTAAACCACCCAAGAATCATATTTAACAAGCCATGCTCTGTACTCAAAAACGTGAAAACAAAGTAACTGCCGATAACCCATGAAATAAAATGAGGAAACAGAATAGACGTCTGGTAGACCTTTGACAGCCTTTTATTAATTAACTCATTGAGCAGGACCGCTGTTGCAACTGCAGTCACTAACCCCAATACAATAAAGACAAGATTATAGAGTATGGTATTTCTTGTGATAATCCAAGCATCATTAGTACTGAATAGATAGGTAAAGTTGTCAAAGCCAACCCATTCACTGTTTATGACGCTTGCAAAAAAGCCATCAGGATCTATTCGGAACTTTTTAAAAGCCAGCACTTGCCCGAACATCGGAAGATAGGAAAATAACAGCAGCCAAATTGTTCCTGGTAAAACCATAAGCAGCCAGATTCGATTTTTATATAGGTCTTTTAATACACTTTTCATATTTTCCCTCCCCCCGCTATTAATGTAAGCACTTACATATTCTTATTTTATAGGGAAAATTGTTTTAAGGATAGTTGACTAATTTAGGATTAAGTGCAAAAATCTAAGAATTTTTAAAAAATTATTCATTAAATAGACAATATAACACAAAAATGGCCGGCTTTTGTGCTCATGCCGGCCATTTCTATGCATTTATAAAATTCTAAAGGTTTTAATCTCATATGGCTTGATGTCAAACTTAATAGGAGTAACAGCATATTCTCCAATCGGTTCCTCCATCAAATCCGTTTCAACCCAAGACGAATTGTTCTTTAAGACATTTAGTGTCACATTGCCTCTTCGCCCTTCGTATTCATGCAGACGAATAATCATTCCGTTGCCATCGTATGCTGGTTTAATTGCATCTATCCAAACATGATTGGCATCCACTTCTAAAAAGGACGCTTCTTTCGTCTCTGTACCTGCAAATACCTTTACAGGGTCGTTCAAATCATATGCTTTCTCCACGGTCCTTGCTTCGCGCCAATCACCAATATGAGGGTAAAGTGAATACACAAACGAATGTGTCCCTTGATCTGCATGGGGATCTGGATGTATGGCTGCTTTCAGCAACGTAATTCGCATCGTATTTTCTTTAATGTCATAGCCATATTTAGAATCATTCAGCAGACTAATCCCATAATCCGGCTCTGACAGGTCTGCCCACTGATGGCCGACCGTCTCAAATTTAGCCATATCCCAGCTAGTATTCCAATGGGTTGGTCGCTTCACATTGCCAAATTGTATATCATAGGTTGCCTCTGTTGCACGAATATCAACAGGGAATGCACTTTTCAGTAATTTGCGCTTTTCATGCCAATTTACCGTTGTTTCGAAATCAATTCGACGGTCATTGTGATAAAAAACGATGCGCTGGGAAATGTCAGAATGGTGATAGGACCACTTCGCATGAATAGCAAACGACAGTTCAGCATTTTCGACTACCTCAAACACATCTAAATGACGGATTTCTTCCATTTTTTCTTGATAAAAGATATCAATATCCCAAGCATCATGGGCGAGCGGCTTATCCTCAAATATTTGCAGCACATTTCCCTTTTGACCACTGCTAAGCACTTGGCGGTTTGCCTCCTTATCAAACATGGACGTTATTTGACCATACTCGTTCCACGCAACTGTATAATACTGTGTTTCTAGTTTTCGATTTTGATAGGAGAAGTTCGATTTTTTCTCCGGAACTGTTTCCTCCTCAAAATATAAGTTCATTGCACCAAAGGATGGCAGGTTATTAACCTCGATCATCCAGCCATTATTTTGTTTTTGCTGTGGCAAGATGTCTCCATTGCTGTTTTTCCAAATACCTTCCTTAACACCGGGAATGGAAGGGATTGTTACATTTCTTTTTCCAAAGCTTCCGGCTGCATTAACTAACACAACAGAGCGGTCATTCTTCACCATATTTTTTTCCATAATACTGCTTTCCAAATTCTGAACTATCTCTCGCGCTTCTTTGTATTCTTCTCTAGCATCCTCATACACTTCATGGATGGAGGAGCCAGGAATAATGTCATGAAATTGATTGCGCAAGATGATTTTCCAGCCATCATTAAGTTCTTCCCTTCCGTACCACTGACCACTTTCAGAAAGCCAAGCTGTCAGGAATTCGGCTCGTCTGTATGACAGCTCTAATTTCCGATTCATCTGCTTCATAAATGCCTGGCTCGTATAGGTACCACGATGATATTCCAGGTATAGCTCACCATCCCATTTATGAATATAGCCATCCGATTCCACAACATTTTGGTGCAGCTTTTCAAAAAATTCTCCTGCTGTCGATGTTTTCACATTCGGCATACCTGGCAGCTTATCAAAGCGTCTGCGCATTTCCAGCATATGCCGATTAACGCCGCCGCCACCATCACCGTAGCCATAGGAAAGAAGCAAGTCCTTCGATAATTCCTTGTCTCTGTACCCTTTCCAAGCACCACTTACTGTTTTCGCTGTTATAAAGCCATTATACGTATAAAACCAAGAATCGGCAGAATTCCACGGCTCTGGTGTAGTAATGAAATGTGTTAAAATTTCCGTTCCATCCATCCCTTTCCAATAAAAGGTATCATGAGGCATTCGATTATACTGATTCCAGCTGATTTTCGTCGTCATCATTGTTTTGATACCCGATTTTATTAAAATCTGCGGCAATGCCCAGCTATAGCCGAACACATCTGGCAGCCATAAGTATTCACAGTCAACACCAAACTCTTCTTTGAAATAATTTTTGCCGTGGAGAATTTGGCGGACAAGTGATTCTCCGCTCGGAATATTACAATCTGCCTCCAGCCACATCGCCCCGCCAGCTTCCCATTTGCCCTCTGCAACTCTTTCTTTGATTTGAGCATAAATATCTGGATAATCGCATTTCAGATAGTCATAGAGCTGAGGCTGTGTTTGCAGGAATAAGTAATCAGGGAACTGTTTCATCAAATGCAATACCGTTGAGAAGGAACGAGCAGATTTCTCCCTCGTATTCTTTAGGCGCCAAAGCCATGCCACATCAATATGGGTATGACCGACAGTATGGATCGTGATATCAGAGGTTTTAGAGATGGACTGCAGCGCCTCAGTAACACTTTCGTCTGCCGCATAACAAGACTGGTAAAACTCATTGCTGCCTGGCTCTGTCCAATTAATTTGCTTAAGGCCATCAGAAATCAATTTTTTTAAAATCGTATAAGCCGAGTCAGATTCACTTGTTTCTGTCAGCACCTCAAATGCCGCTAAAAGTGTATAATATAAGTTATCTACACGGCGATCTAGCCAACCGATTCCAGCACTTTCGAGCTTAAATTCATTTTGAACAGGGACACCTCCCCCTTCAAGCCCTGACCAAAGCCGGAAATCTAATTCGATCGGTCCTTTTGCTGTTTCTTCATCAAACAGTACCTCTTCATGATTGGAATCCACGCCTTGATAAGGTTTGCCATTAACAAATAACAAGGATTCAAAGCCGGAATTATTACCGCCGCCAGTTTTTCCAAAGGAAAAGAGACCTGCCACCTGCTGATCGGCATATGGCAAATGAGTATCGATCTCTGCATGAAGCCAAAGATAACGATCTCGTCCTTTCCAATAGTCACCGATTTTCATAGTATTTTGACTTTCATAGCTTGTTGGCGGATAAGCACCTATTTCTCCATTATCCTCCTGTATGTGAAATGAAGTGATATCTGTAAAATCTCTATAGCGGTAACCTGCCAATTCCTTTATGCGCTCTTCAAATTTTCTTTCTATTAAAAACATATTTTTCACCCCTACATAACAAGATTAAATGGAAAAGCTCCCGGCAGTGACAATACGATGATAAACATTGCCGCCCACTATTCCATCAGCCATTTCCCATGGTCCTTCATGCTTCAGTCGTACCTCCTCTAACTCGTCTATGAAGGAAATCGTCCCATTAATCCACTCCTGCAATCGGAATTTAGTGGAAGCGATGCGAGCCAAAACACCGCCATAACGAACATCCATTACTTCCCAGCCAAATGGCTTGTTTGCCTGAAACCAAAGACTGCGATGCTTTTGTCTTAACAGGTCAACATTCGCACTTATTTTATCCAAAATAAGCAGTAGTGCTTTCATCTCTTCATAATCTTTCTGCTCATATGCCGCTTTCACTTGAATTCCAATTTCGGCTTTATCTGCTAAAACCGCAGCAAGCTGTTCATAAAAGTTAAATAAAGCTTCCCAGCTCGGATTCTTCTGTTTGCCTTTGTTGAGCATTTCCCATACACGCTGATAATGCTTTCCAAGAGATAAGCCGCGAATATTCTCATCATATAAGCCTATTAAAATATCTTGATAAAGGAGCACTTTTGACGTCATCGAGCTATTCAAGTTATCTTCCATAACACCAGGTGTTTCATCTAATAATTTGAAATGCATAAAATCCTCAAAATTCCCTTCACCGCAAAAGGCAAAACGCTCTGCTACTTCATCCATCGTCACACCATTACGGTAAGTATGCTCGGCAAATAATTGCAGTAGCGGATAAGCAGTTGAAATCGGTGTTTCTGCCCCATTATCCCCCCATAATGTCACAAAGATTTCATCAATCCCTTCCTTTTTACAGGCAGCGAGTGCAGCATTTGTCGTTACAATCGCCTTGCCGTAGTTTGGCGCAAGTCCGTTCCAGGTCCATGCCCCTCCGGCAAAGATTGGCTTTGTACCAAGCAGCTTATGCTTTTGAAAATCCTTTTCATACACTTCCTGTTCCTTGCGGTAATAATTCCAATAAACATATTCCACATCAGGAATATTCCTTAGAATATCTTTCCGTATGTTGCCATCCTCATCCAAATACGGGCTGTTATCAGCAAACAAGGGAAAATACATATCGCTCCAAATCATTGGCTTTAGACCAAGCTTATTTGTAATCCCCACAACCTGCTTGAGATGACGGGTCATTAAATCAATATGGTGTTCATAGCCATGCTTCTCTAAATATTTCCCTAATCCGAGCTGAAATGTCTCATCCATGCCGATATGAATCCGGTTCGTGCGAAATGGCTCGGATACAGCCTTAAGACAGTTTTCTAGGAACTCATAGGTTTTCGGTTCATCAACAAGGAGGATATCGTCCGTATCCTTCATCGCAGAGGCATAGTTCCATTTAATGCCCTCCCGCATATGGCCTAGTGTTTGAATGCAAGGAATCATGTCAATGCCAAGCTTCTCCGCATATTGATCACACTCCTTGAGCTCCTTATGAGTGTATCTTCCACGCATATATCCAAAATAAGGATACTCCTTCACCTCATATGTATCCTCTGTATAAAGCATTAGGGTATCTAGACCAATAAGCGCCATATGCTCCAGCAGCTTTTTCACCTCGTTAACTGTTGGCACCGCATTTCGCGATGCATCGAGCATGACACCGCTCATAGTAAACTGCGGAGTCTCTTGTTTGTCGAACTCTTTGCTTTTTTGATAGTTTTCCAGCCATAATCCTAATGCCCGAAAAAAATGGATAGGCTTTTCAAACGAAATTTCACCTACACCACTTTTATTGGCAACCCTTAACGGTCCCTTCTGCTGCTTCACCTTAATTGGATAACCATTAGCACTCAGCTGCACCTTTAATCTTTTTGCCATATATTCAAGACCTGCAGCGACATTTTCTGTGTCACCTTTTAAGAACAGTTCCACAAGATTTCCTCCTTTTCATACAAGAGATATTTTGGTTAATACTGCTGTTGTAGCCTTTTTTCTAAAAAGGCAAATCTGCTGAGACAAACCTTCATCATCCAGAAGGCCGGGGCCACAGCAGAGATAAACGGGATAAGACCGGGCATCTGATTTATGAGACTGCTAATCACAAAAAGGCCTGCAGCAATTCCTATTGTTGATGGTAAACTTGTTAGCGTGAACAGAAGCGATTGCTTGATATATTCCTTATTGGACAGCTCATAATGAACATAGACGGCAAAGAAATAGCACACAACCAATAATAAAAACAGCAGCATTATTGATATTAGGATAGTGAGAAAGCTTGCAAGCATGCCGGACATAAAGCTATCAATAATTCTGAGATCCATATAAAGAAACAGGCCAATGCTATAAAAAACAAGGCCTATTCCATTTGTTCGCTTCCACTCCTTCACATACACTTGCTTAAACGTTTTCCATACAGGGAAATCCGATTCCTTCCTCAGCCATTTCCGGACTATCGTAAATAAGGCAACAGAAGCAGGGAAAAACCCTAAAACCCCTAATCCTAAGGCGGTAAAGGCTATCCAGCATAAATTGACAAAGATACCCCGCCATAACCATTCACAGCCAACAATCATCCAAGAGTCTTTTTTCATTCGGCACCACCCTTTCTAAACAACAGCCTATGCCTGCTTACTAGTATTTTGTTGCAAATGTTGATACAGGGGACTTCCTTTAACAGCTTTTCCTGTTAAACTGAGGACAAATTCGCTGAACATCGTGTTGGCCCATGCAAACCAATCTCTCGTAAATTCCTCAGGACAATCTGCATTAAAGCCTTCATGCATAAAGTTGGTACCGCCATCTGTGTTTTTGAATGCTGTTAATATTTGCTGTTTCTCTTCTTCACTAACCGCAGTCATTCCTTGAATAGCCAAGGCTATATGCCAAATATAGTGGTCTGGTGTATGTGGACTGCCTATGCCGTTGGCAAATTTCCCTTCATAATAATATGGATTATCCCTGCTTAATAGAAAATCTCTTGTGTTGAGATACGTCGGGTCATTAAATGGCTGGAAACCTAAATACGGCGCTGCCAGCAAGCTCGGCACATTGGCATCATCCATTAAATGAACACCGCCTTTACCATCTGTTTCATACACATACATTTCTCCATAAATGGGATGCTCCAATTTTGCATATTGCTCAATGCCCTTTTTGATCTCCTCCTGCAGTTTTAAGGATTCCTCTTTTAAGGAAGCGTTTTGCAGCACCTCTTCACATATCTCAGCGGCATATCCTAGCACAACTACAGCGAACATATTTGCCGGCACGAGGTAGCCATATGTGCAGGCATCATCACTAGGTCGGAAAGCACTCCAAGTCATGCCGGTTGGAACGACAAGGCCACCTCTCCCTTGACGAATTAATGTATCGGATTGGCGTACATCTGCCCTTTCAAACAAATAAGCAGAGTTATTCTCATGATCCTGCTCAGTCCGCCAGACACGGATAACCGTTTCGAGCACTTCCTGGAGGCTTTCCTTTAAAAACACCGTACGGCCAGTTGACTTCCAAAATAGGTAAGCAAGCTGGATTGGATAACATAAGGAATCAATTTCGTACTTTCGTTCCCAAATATGTGGGGTCATATCCGTATGATCTGTTTGGTGCCCCCTGCCATTTGCGCTTTCATTAAATGCATTGGCATATGGATCATGCAGGATAAAGGCAAATTGCTGACGAATGACACCCTCGAGTAAATCAGCAAGCTCTTCATCCTCTTCAGCTGCAAGCAAGTATGGACGCACCTGCGCAGCCGAATCTCTTAGCCACATCGCCGGAATATCTCCTGTTACGACAAAGGTTTTTCCGTCTGCCTGCTTTTTTAATGTTGTTGTATACGTATTAACAAAGCATTGTTCGAACATATTGTGCAGCTTTTCATCCTCTGGAAAATAATCTTTTACATGTTGGATTAATTTTTGTAATGATTCTGGAATTGCAGTTGTCATAGTCTCTCTCCTTTTCGAAAGCCGAGTGTTATAATTTCATAGCCAGCAACAATATATTGATTGCTAGAATGATTGCTTTGTTCTTCAATAATCGTACTTTTATAGGAATTGGCAGCAGTATCTAACGATGCTTTAAGTTGTACGCTTGACGCGGCAGGGTTAAACCACCGAAGCATTACATCATCACTATCTTCTGCCAATTTCATCGATGTCCACGCAAGACCCTCTGACTCCCACTTCACAAATCTATATTCGCTCGGCAATATTCCTTTATGTGCATTTGTTTGAATAACCTGAAGAGGAACCTTATATTGATACGCATCAACATATGCACTAGCGGCTATAACATCCTTTTCATGTAAAAGTACTTGCCACTCAGCTGAATGAATACCTAAACATTGCGCCTCAAGTGTCGGGAAATAACCCCAGTCACCTAATTCTGCAACGGAACGCAAAACAGTGACCGCAATTGTTCCGTCTGCTTGTAAAATCTCATATTCCTGAAGTCCATCTGTTGCCACGGTTAAGCCGACCTCGTTATCGGCAATGCTGGCAAAGCGCTGCTGATGATGACAAAAACTTGGATTTTCCCATTCTGGATCATGTGTATTTGGGCGTGATACAATTTCAAAAATACTATCAGCGTAGTGTGTATCCGTTTTCAATTTTGTTGGAAAAAGAACACGTAAACGATGATCTGTTGCTTGATTATCAATTATCAGCTTAAAAATTGGACCCTTCATTCCCTTTTCAAGCGTTACTGTTGTCCTTAATATGATGGTTTTTGTTTCGGAAGATCTGCCTGCTTGCCTTTCCTTATGCCAAATCAAGCTGTTTCTTTCCATTTCTAGCTGCACATCTGCTGAAGCAGGGATTGTTAAAGTATGTGTAAATTCAACCACTGTTCTAAGAGCTGTCCGTTCCATGAGACGGAATTCGGCTCGAACACCCTTTGTTGTTATCGGAGGATGGTTACTTGCTTCCTTAAACATATATTCATTGCCAACATCGCCAGTATCCTCGTAAATACCAAGCTGAGTTAAGGTATTTCCTGTTGCTTTGTCTGTTAAATTATATGTACCATCTTCGTGAAAGAGGATGTGAACATATTCATTTTCCATTTCCATATCGTCATTAACTGCTTGTTCCTGCATCACTACTTCTGGCTGCTCACTTGGAATAAGATAGAAGGTTTTGTATCCGAATGCAGGAATATCCTCCGCAGCAAAGGACAGCTTTGCTCGCTTGGCAAAATACGGCTGACGGAATTTATCATCTGGTAAATCATATCCAAACTCAACAACTGGTTTCTCCATAAAACACTCGATATTATTACCAGCTTCATCAACGAGTCTGTATGCTGACGTTTCTTCCTCTTTTAGATAGGCTGGAATTTGTTCAAAATGCATTTCTGAAAAATACACTACCTTTAAATCGACTGTTTTCGTAACAACTTCGTTTTTATCCCATCCTGTAGTATTCAAAACAATCAGGGGAATTCCACCCTCTGGTCCGCCTGAGGTATCAACTTTATCAGCAAGCTTTGCTGCATGCTCCTGCACAAATACCTCTCCCATTTGCGATACTGCTTCGAATCTAGTCACCATCTCACGGTGCACCTCATCAATACTGCAGCCGCAAATACTGTCATGCGGATGATTTTTCATCAATGATTTCCACATAAAGCGCAAATATTCCCTTGGGTATTTCCCACCCGCTAAAAAGTCCATCACGGCAAGTGGCTCTGCAATCTTTTCCAACAGTGTTTGGCAGCGATTATTCCACTGTTTTAAGTAAATACGACTGGACGCCGTATTAACAAGAGTGGACCATCCATCTGTCCTTTGATTACGTAATTCACCTTCTATGACCTGAAGCTGCTCAGGCAGATTTTCTTTTAGGGCCGTTATATATTCATCAAAGCTTGAATGCTTAAAGGTATACGCAGGAAAAAGAGATGCTGCAGCATTAATGGCCTGTGGAATTGTATGCTGGAGCGGCTGATGATCACATCCATTCATAAACAATAACTGATTGGTGGAAGCATACTTTTCGGCATCCTGCAATTTTCGGTTCCAGTATATTTTTGCTTCCTCTTCATCGACAGGTATTTCATTACCGTTCGAGTACCAATTGGCAAATAATATACCCAATACATTAGAGCCATCTGGTGATTTCCAAATCATCTCTGAATATGGTGATTCAAAGTTTGGAGAATCTGACACCATATTATTAAAGCCTGTTGGTTTTACTCCCCTTCCAAAGGCAGCTGTGTCAATTCCAGCTTGCTTTAATAGCTGCGGTGCTTGCCCATAAATGCCAAAGGTGTCAGGGAAATAGCCAAGTTTTGATACATGCCCGTACTGTTTCACATCATGTAACCCGATTTGCAGGTTACGGACATTTGCTTCTGAGCTTGTTAAAAAAGCATCCTGGAGAACATACCATGGCCCAATATGCAGCTTTCTTTCTGTAATTAATTGTGTAACAGCCTCCCGGTTTTCCGGATGAACAGCAAAATAATCCTCCAACAGAACAGTCTGGCCATCAAGATGGAATGATTCAAAAGCATTTCCCTCTTTTTTAAACTGCTCTAACAGGTTATTCATCAATTTTATGAAATAATAACGATGCTGTTCAAAAGGCAGGTACCATTCCCTGTCCCAATGGGTGTGGGAGATAATATGCGCCGTTTTTTTCATTAAATCTTACCCGCCTTTCTATATACCAGCAATAAGAAAACGCTGCCATTTTATTATATTTGCTTTTCTTTCATTTTAATCCTCCTGCATTTAAGGGCAATAGATTGGAAGTAAGTTCTATGGATTTTACAGTGTATCTAATATTAGTCCATGAAAAAAGAGCAGGTCTCATTTTCAGCAATGAAGGCTGCTCCTTTAGGCCTTTAAATTTGTACACTACATAAAACTAAGCACAATTCCCTTTCCTTTTACATTCTCTAATTATAAAAAAAACCTCCACTACAAAAGCGGAGGTTTAATCAGTATTATTCGAAACGTCGTAAACTACGCCATCTGCTTTCTCTTTCCATATCATCGTAAGACCCAAGCCAACAATCATCACAACACCTGCAAACAGGAATGGAAAATTGATATTTATATCAAACAATATTCCGCCAAGTGCTGGTCCAAAAATTGTCCCTAAACTTGTGTAGGTTGAGTTCATGCCTGCCACGAAGCCTTGTTGTTTACCGGCAGTTTTTGACAGAAATGTCGTCAGAGCTGGTCGCAGTAAATCAAAGGCTAGGAAGATAAAGCAGGTGACAAGTAAAACAGCGATAAATCCAGACATAACCGTTGATACAAATGCTAAAACAGCACCGATGATTAAGCAAAGCTGGATGACTGCTTTCTCTCCAAGCTTATTTACTAATTTACCGAACCAAAGAATTTGCACAATAACAGCAAATATCGAGCTAATCATAATTATTGTGGCAATATCCTTCGGTGTAAATCCAAACTTATGATCAGAAAACAAGCTGAATACTGTTTCATAGGCTGATAAACCAAAGGCTAGGACAAAGACAATAATAAAAGCAATTAAGTAAATCGGTTGTGTCGATTTCTTCAAGTCTTTAAAGAAATTAGACTTCTGTGTATTTGCGGCAAGCTCAGCAAGCTCACTTTTAGATAATGGCTCTTTTAAGATAAAGACAGAGCTGAACGCTGCTAAGAAGGCAATCACTGCTGCGAAGAAAAACGGCACGCGAATTCCAAAATCAGCGATAAAGCCCCCTGCACCTGGTCCAATGATAAACCCAGTGCTGATAGCAGCAGAAACATAGCCCATCGCTTTTGATCTATCTTGGATTGTCGTAATATCGGCTACATATGCTGTTACAGCAGGCATAATGAAGGCAGCACTGACTCCGCCTAGTATCCTTGATATATATAATACGGAAACATTGGTTCCCAGACCGAAAATTAACTCTGAGATTCCAAATATCACTAAACCAAAAACAATCATCTTCTTTCTGCCGATACTATCTACCCATCTGCCTGCAAACGGAGACACAATCAACTGGGCAAAAGCAAAAACAGCAACAAGATAGCCCATCGTACTTCCTGTTATATGCATCATATTCATGAATGATGGCATAACTGGAATGATTAGGCCTATTCCTAAAAATACGATGAAAAGATTACTTAATAAAATGATTAATACCATTTTTTGTTCCTTAATTGGTTTTTGCATGTGAACTCACTTCCCTAAAATGATGAAATCATTATTTTTATCTCGATCAACTTAACGACCGTTCGTTAGTTATCATACCAAATTATAGTGTTATCGGCAATTATTATTACCTATAAAGGGAAGCAAATACAAAAAAATGTGGTGGAATAAAGATTCCCCACATTTTTAGTATGACTTATGCATTTTTACTTTGGAGAGGATTTGCTCTTAACTGCTTAATATCTTCTTTTGGCGGAAGTCCAAACATCCTCGAATACTCACGACTGAATTGGGAGGGGCTTTCATATCCAACTTGAAATGCTACTTCGGCTGCATCGGTAGATTCGGCAAGTAATCTGCGCCTTGCTTCCTGCAGCCTTAAGTTCTTTTGAAATTGTATCGGACTCATTGCTGTCACTTGTTTAAAGTAACGATGAAGTGTTGCCACACTCATGTTTGCCTTATCTGCAAGATCTTCTATGCGAAAGGCACTGACATAATTAAGCTTTATATGGTCAATCACTTCACTAATTCGATATGTTTGGCTGCCTTCTATCGCCATTTGCCGCAGAATGGCTCCATGCGAACCTTGTAAGACCATATACAGGATTTCTTTTTTGTATAATGGCGCAAGCACATGTATATGCTCTGGCTTTTCCAACAATTGGCCAAGCCTTGTTGCCGCATCTAACAGAGGATGATCTGCCTTGCTAATATACATGGCTCTATTCATATTCTTCTTTCTTTCGAATTGGCTGTTAGAATCGCTTATCAAGCCAAATATCTCTCTCGGTGTGAACTCAAGCTTAAAGGCTAAATAAGGAGCATCTTTAGAAGCCTTGATTACTTGACCAATAACAGGTAAATGAACGGATGAAACAATATAATCCTCTGGTCCATACTGAAAGCGATCCTGAGCAAGCAGGACCTCTTTTTCACCTTGAAGAATAATACAAATCGATGGCTTAAAGACTGCATGTATTGGCTCTGTTACCTGTGATTCCCGAATAAAAAACAAGGATGGCACAGCTGTTTTATTTAAGCCTTCTTCCTTTGTAAACCGCTCTACAAGTTTGCCTAATTCACTCAATTGATTTGTCGTTTGCACTGTCATACTGTCTCCTTTGCACTTAACTACTTACATTATAAAAGATTTACACGGATTCGATAAGTGTCGTGATAGGAATAGGCAACCTTTTGCGATGAATGGGTTATCACTTTCCTTTCATCATATACGATAATGAAAATAATAATTTATTACTTAACGGAGGAACTAGAAAATTGACCGAAATGCGATTCAACATTATTGCCGTCACAGGATTTGCCCGGCCCACATGCTTATTAATTAACACAGCTTCCTTGTTCCAATCCAGCATCCATTTAGAATATAAAGGCCGGTCTGTTAGTCTCAAAAATTCGCCAACATCGATTATGGACGTCATGTCTTTGGAAATTAAACCTGGCACAGCCTTTAAGATTTGGGCAGATGGTGTAGATGAGCATCAAGCAATAAAGGCAATTGAAAAAGCCCTCATAGAGACTTGGAGAATTTCTTGACTTTCTGCTTGTTATTTTGCCTGAACAACGCCGTATCTGCATTTTGTTAAATTAGGTATTGATAACAGTCCGTTTTCGCCATACTTGTCAAATAAAGCTGCTAACGCTTCAACAAGCAGAGGGTACTGCTTATCCCCTTCCTGCAGGGCAAATGATGATGATAAATGTCTGCCAATGAAAGTTGCTTTATTATACTTTAGTGGATAATCATACACTATTTCATGGTAATTTCTATTAAAGAAGGAGTCATAAATCTCCTGTGAACCATTCAATCCATTCGAAAAACCGTTAAAATTTGGACAATAACGTCTGTATACATCAGCAATTTCCAAGTTCACTGACGCTTCATTCACCCGTTCATTTGCGATTATAGCGACTTTCCCATCCTTTTTAAGTATTCTTTGACATTCTTTATGAAATTCTTCTTCATTAAACCAATGAAAGCTTTGAGCCGCTGTAACTAGATCAACACTATGTTCTGGTAATGTCGTGTTTTCTGCCGCTCCATTTACTAAAGTAATGCCTTTGTAGTCTTTTAGTAATCCTGTCGCAGCTTGCCGCATGTCTTCGTTTGGTTCAACAGCAAACACGGTTAGCCCTAAATCTAAAAGCTGTTTTGTTAGGATTCCGGTTCCTGCCCCAATATCAGTTGCTGTTGAATTTATACTTAGCTCACACTCGGTGAATAAATCATTCAACAGCTGCTCTGGATAGTATGGTCGGAATGCTGCATACACCTTCGCTTTTCCATTGAACTTCGTATTATTATCCATCTATCACAACTCCTTCTATTTAGAATAGACTATTGGAAAATGGTAGACAAGTTAAGAGCAATTTTTCTAGGAAGGGTTTGGCTTACATAAAAAAAAGCTGCAAAATGCAGCTTCATCCTATCATATAGAGTAATCGTCAGGAAAAAACACCTTCAGCTGACTTGGTTTAACATATACATTATCCTTAGTTTGTAAGCCAAGTGTACGATAAAGCTCCTTTGTTATTTCTGCTTCTAAAAACTCGTCATTATCGATTCTTTTCAACTCAATATGAACGATAGGACCAACGACGTGAATATGTGTAATCGTTGCCTTGATAGAATCCTGACCACTTTCCTCTTTTGTTATTGTTATATCATGTGGGCGGACATACCCAACTGCTTTCTGGTCCTGTTCATGAACCACTCCTGGAACTGGAAACTGAGCATTACCTTGACTTAGCTTTCCGTTTTCAAGTCTGCCATGAAACAAATTAACATTTCCAAGGAAATCATACACAAATGGGTTTTTCGGGTGCTCATACACCTCCTCAGGTGATCCGATTTGTTCTACCTTCCCGTCATTCATTACGACAATTCTGTCGGCGACATCAAGCGCTTCCTCTTGGTCATGTGTAACGAAAATGCTTGTGATATTAAATTCATCATGAAGATTTCTTAACCAGCGTCTTAAATCCTTCCTGACCTTTGCATCTAGCGCTCCGAACGGTTCATCCAAAAGCAATACTTTTGGTTCTACAGCCAAAGCACGGGCAAGAGCTACACGCTGCTTTTGCCCACCTGACAGCTGGGCAGGATAGCGTTTTGCCAATTCTTCCATTTTCACTAGCTGAAGGAGCTCATTCACTTTTTTTTCTATTTCCTTTTTATCTGGTCTTGCGCTTTTCGGTCTTACCTTCAAACCATAGGCAATGTTATCAAACACATTCATATGGCGAAACAATGCATAATGCTGAAAAACAAAGCCTACCTTTCTGTCTTTTGTACTTATATCTGTTATTTCATCACTGCCAAAATAGATCGAGCCTTCATCGGCATATTCTAAACCTGCAATAATTCTTAACAGTGACGTCTTTCCAGACCCGGACGGCCCTAATAACGCAACAAGCTCTCCTGTTTGGATTTCCAAATCTATATCCTGTAATGCTTGAAAAGAGCCAAATGATTTTGAAACATTATTTATGACAATACTCATTTCCAACCACCCCTTTGCTTCCTACTTAATTGCTGAATTGTTTTTTGTTTTCCACTCCAGCACACTTTTTATAATGAGTGTAATAATGGCTAAAATGGACATTAATGTGGCAACTGCAAAGGCTGCTGCAAACTGATACTCCCCATATAAAATTTCGATATGAAGAGGCATTGTATTTGTTAAGCCCCTGATATGTCCTGACACAACGGATACTGCGCCAAACTCGCCAATGGCTCTTGCATTACACAAGATAATTCCATATAACAAGCCCCATTTAATATTCGGAATGGTCACATACCAAAAGGTTTTCCAGCCATTTGCACCTAATGTCAGAGAAGCTTCTTCTTCTGATGTGCCTTGTGCTTGCATTAATGGAATCAATTCCCTTGCTACAAATGGTAATGTTACAAAAATGGTGGCAAGAACAATTCCCGGAACAGCAAAGATTATTTTAATGTCGTGAGCATAGAGCCATTCCCCAAACAAGCCGTGTGTACTGAATAGCAGAACAAACACTAAACCAGCAATAACCGGTGACACTGCAAACGGTAGGTCGATAATGGTAATCAGCAAGTTTTTCCCTCTAAACTGGAACTTGGAAACAGCCCATGCTGCAGCAACGCCAAAAATAGCATTTAAAGGGACTGCTATTACAATAACTAATAATGTCAGCTTAATTGCAGACATTGCTTCAGGGTCTGTGATTGCAGCAAGATAGACCTTCATACCCTGATCAAATGCCTGTATGAAAATAGTGATTAATGGAAGAACTAAGAATAATCCCAAAAAAACAAGTGATATATTGATTAAAATAGTTCGCACCCACACCGGCTCTGATACAGCTGTTTTCTTTTGCGATGCTGGTGCTGTGTTTGGTTGTAATGGTACATTTCCTGCCAATGGTTTTCCTCCTTTCTTAATTTGCTGTCATATTCCTGTTTGTCCACCACTGTAAAAGGTTTATAAAGAAAAGTAAGAGAAAGGAAACAAACAACATTACAGAAGCAATTGCCGTCGCCCCCGTATAGTCGTATTGTTCTAGCTTTGTAATAATCAGCAATGGGGTTATCTCCGTTTTCATCGGCATATTGCCTGCTATAAAAACAACTGATCCATATTCTCCTAAAGATCTGGCAAATGCTAATGTGAAGCCAGCAAGAATGGAGGGAAGCAGCTCTGGGAAGATAACTCTTGTGAAGGTTTGAAGTCTAGAAGCCCCAAGACTCGAAGATGCTTCCTCTACTTCCCGCTCAAGATTTTGCAGAACTGGCTGAACCATTCTCACTACAAAAGGCAAGCCGATGAACGTCAATGCAATCGTTACACCAATAGGCGTAAAGGCCACTTTAAAGCCTAGCAGACTTCCAATCCATCCATTTGGTGCATACAAAGTAGTCAAAGCAATCCCAGCAACCGCTGTTGGCAGAGCGAAAGGTAAATCAACAAGACCGTCCACAATCCTTTTTCCCGGAAATGGATACCGAACAAGCACCCATGCAAGGAGAACACCAAATACAACATTGATTAATGCTGCTGTAAATGATGCTCCGAAGCTTAACTTATAAGAAGCAACAACGCGTGGATCAAGGACAGTATCCCAAAAGTCACTCCAGCCCATTTTAGTAGTGTTAAAAAATATCATAAATAATGGCAATATAACAAGGATGCTTATGTATAGCATCGTATATCCTAATGAAAGGCCAAAACCAGGAAGTACATTACTTTTTTTTCCTTTCCTTTGGTTCGTTTCTTTCCTCATTTACTCACCTCTTTTATTGTAAAGAATCGTAAATCATCATTACCTTTTTACAAGTCACAAAGGTAATGATGATTCATTGATTAGTTTGATGGAACGTAAATTTCGTCGAATGTTCCTCCATCAGCAAAATGTGTTTCCTGAGCTTTAGTCCAGCCGCCAAAATCATCATCGACTGTCACTAAATCAATATCTTCGAATTGGTCAGCATATTTTGCCAGTACATCTTTATCACGAGGACGATAGTAGTTCTTCGCTGCAATTTCTTGTCCTGTTTCACTGTATAAATATTTTAAGTACTCTGTAGCAACTTCGGTTGTTCCTTTTTTCTTAGCAATATCGTCAACTACAGCAACTGGTGGCTCTGCTAATATACTTAAGGATGGGCTAACAATTTCAAAGTTTTCTTTCCCTAATTCATTTATAGCTAAGTATGCTTCGTTCTCCCAAGCAATTAACACATCACCAATCTCCCGTTGTACAAATGTGTTAGTAGAATCGCGTGCCCCCGAATCAAGAACCTCTACATTTGAGTATAGCTTTTTCACAAAATCTTTAATTTTCGTTTCGTCTCCATTAAATTGTTTGTCAGCATAAGCCCATGCCGCAAGGTAATTCCACCGGGCACCGCCTGATGTTTTTGGATTCGGAGTAATGACAGAAACATCGTCCTTAATTAAGTCATTCCAATCTTGAATATTCTTTGGATTGCCCTTTCTTACTAAAAATACGATAGTCGAGGTGTATGGAGTGGAATTGTTCTCCAGCTTCGATTGCCAATCCTCTGAAATGATTCCTCTTTCCTTCACAATCGCATCAATATCTCCAGCTAGAGCCAATGTCACAACATCTGCTTCAATCCCATCAATGACAGCTCGTGCTTGTTTTCCTGATCCGCCATGCGACTGCTGAACAGTTACCTCCTGCCCTGTTTTCTCTTTCCAATAATCTGCAAACGCTTTGTTATACTCTTCATACAGCTCTCTCGTTGGATCATAGGATACATTCAATAATTCTACTTTTTTGGAATCAGAACTTTCCCCGCTGCTTTCCGAACTGCTGCACCCAGCAAGGGTTACAAAAGCGGCCAATATTAGTGCAGTTGCTTTAAAAAATGATTTCTTTTTTCTCTTCATTGTTAGAGCTCCCCCTTTTTTTTATAAAAAAAAGCTGCCAACTTTTTAAGAAAAAAGTAGCAGCTTTCAGTTATCTGATCAGCGTCATTTTTATAAAATTTTTAAAATTGAGTTTTCTAATTTGTAATTTATACTTATTTCACCCATCTGTCAACTAGGGATTGAAAAGTTTACAATTTTTCTTTCTTCTCTTTGCCCCTTATAGACTCCCAAAAATTAACAAACAATAAATAAAACAGGAAAAAAACTTTCTACAAATATACAAAAGAGCTTTTATAGGAGGCTTTTAGAAATAGTATTGCTTAAAAGGGAATATTAAGGTTAACACCGAATGAAACGACTCGAAATTAAAACAAAGCAAATTAAGCAATCAGACAGGAAGAAAGCTAGACACAATGAAGTATCTAGCTTTCTGTTTTCTTTCTAAATTTTGTTCAAAAATGTCTGTATGAATGGAATAGCAGCACCCATAGGTACACCATTTGCGGCAGAACGACTTATAAATATAAATGCTTCATTGCTTGGGAACGCTGTTTTTCCATTTACTTTTTCATGTAGAGTATCCATATCCTCTTCCGTTAAGTAAGGCGATAAATGTCCTCCTAATATAAAATCTCTATTGAGGACAAGGTGGATATTGTTAATGGAAATGGCTAAATACTCTAAAAAGGCATCCCACCTATTTGTATAGGAAGGGACATTTGAACGGACTTTTTCAAAGAAGAATGGTAATGATTCCTCCTCTTTCAGCAATGCATTAACAGAGCTGTATGTTTCCATGCATCCCCTTTTCCCGCAGTAGCAGGCAGGACCCTCAGCATTCACTGTCATATGCTCAACTGTGCCACTATGCCCTTCTTTTCCCATGTAAATTTGACCATTAATAATTATCGCTCCACCAAGATGGGGACCAATTGACAGATAAACAGCATCGCCAATATCGTCTCTTACCCATAGCTCGGTCGTTGCAGCACATTTAGCATCATGCAAAAAACTACAAGGATATGGAAGATATTGTGCAAATACGTCAATATTCAATCCGGTTGAAATTAATATTTTTCCATACGTAATGTTTTGTCCATTGTTTGATGTTAACCCCTGTACAGCAAAGCCAATCCCAAGTACCTGTTCTTTCTTTACTTCAAGTTTCGAAATAAAGGCTTGAACTGCTTGACTTAAGCTTTTATAATAATGCTCCTCCTCTGCATACTCCATCACTAATTTCTCCTGCTGAACAGCATGTCCACGCAAATCAATCGCCACTATTTGCACTGATTTCTTTTCAATCTCAACACCAATGCTGACTCTTGCTTGCGGGCAAATCGCATAAGCAGCAGCCCGCCTTCCTACAGAGGATTCAAATTGCCCGCTCTTTTCTATTAGTCCCTCATTTTCTAAGCGAACAAGGTTTTGGGTAACTGTTGGCAAGCTTAGATTAAGCTGATTTGCTATCTCTTGTTTGGAAAGCTTCTCATGATGATAGATTAGATGATAGATCGAGGAGTAATTACTTTTTTTTATATCTTTAAATGTGATGTTATTTTCCATGATAAGACCCCATTTTACAAACTAATTTTATAAAAAACCTTTATGTTAGCACATTAAATATACCATATATGCGGTAACAATCACAGCTTTGTCAAAAACCATCTGCCAACTTTTTCTTTTCTAATTATTGACTATTCGCTTAACAGGATTTATTATGTAAATATATTTTATAAAAGTATTTTACAAAATACATTAACAAAAGGAATGATAACGATGGGTATTATTGAAAAAATGCGTTTAGACGGGAAAAAAATCTTTGTAACTGGTGGCGCAAGAGGTATTGGTAAAAGCGTTGCGACTGCCTTCGCTGAAGCTGGAGCAGATATTGCCATTGTGGATTTAGATATCGACGAAGCTACAAAAACTGCGAAGGAATTGGAAGAAAATAATGGGATTAAGTCGATTGCCATTAAAGCGGATGTTACTAACCCAAAAGATGTAAGCGCTATGATAGATACGGTGTTAGAAAATTTCGGCCGGTTGGATGTTGCTTTTTGTAATGCGGGAATCTGCTTGAATATACCTGCAGAGGAAATGACTTTTGAGCAATGGAAGAAAGTTATTGATATTAATCTCACAGGTGTTTTCCTAACAGCTCAAGCAGCTGGAAAGGTTATGTTAAAACAAGGCGGCGGCTCTATTATTAACACTGCTTCCATGTCAGGACATATTGTAAATGTACCGCAGCCACAGGCCTCCTATAATGCTTCGAAAGCAGGTGTCATACAGCTGACGAAATCACTGGCAGTTGAATGGGCAACAAGAAATGTTCGTGTTAACTGTATCAGCCCAGGATATATCGGAACAGAGCTTACTTTAAACTCACCAAGCCTAAAGCCGCTTATCGAACAATGGAATGAAATGGCACCGCTTAAGCGTATGGGCAGACCTGAGGAGCTTCAATCCATTTGTGTATATCTCGCAGGAGACACAAGCAGCTTTACGACTGGATCAGACTTTGTCATTGATGGAGCATTTACTGCAATTTAATAGATTCCTAGGAGGTTTTGAACGATGAACTACTTACTCGGCACAGACATTGGCACATCTGGTACAAAAACAATACTAATGGACACAGATGGCAATCTAATTGCTCAAGATCTGCAGGAATACGATGTGTTAACACCAAAGCCTTTGTGGGCAGAGCAATGGCCATCTGTTTGGCTTGATGCGGCGAAAGCATCTATTAAAAACACTGTATTAAAATCGGGAATTCCCCCTGAGAATATACGTGGGATTGCTGTCAGCGGCCTTTACGGCGGCTCTGGCATCCCATTGGACGAGAATATGGAGCCTGTCAGACCTTGTATGATTTGGATGGACCGCAGAGCAGAAAAAGAAGCAAATTGGGTCCTCGAATCTATTGGAAAAGAGAAACTGCTTGAGGTTACCCATAATGGGGCAGATCCCTACTACGGATATACGAAAATATTGTGGATGAAAAATAATGAGCCGGAAAACTGGCGTAAAACGAAGCTCTTCTTACCGCCAAATGATTATGTCATTTATAAACTAACTGGCGAAGTTGTCATTGATTATTCCTCTGCAGGAAATATTGGTGGAATTTTCGATATGAATAATCGAACTTGGTCAAAGGAAATGATGGCTGCAATGGATATTCCCGTCTCCATGATGCCGGAAAAAATCGTCGAATCAACAGATATTGTCGGAGGATTAACGAAAGAAGCGGCAGCCGAATTAGGACTGACTGCAGGTATGCCTGTTATTGCAAGTGGAATTGACTGCGGTGCAGCAAATATCGGACTTGGTGTATTCGATTCAGGGATTTATGCTGCAGCAATTGGTACCTCGATGTGTGCAGCTTTAATTTCTGATAAACCAGTGCAAGGAAAAGACTTAATTGTCTGGCCATATCTATATGACGCTAAACGTCTCTCCTACTATTTTGCAGGAGGTGCGACTGCAGGTGCGATTGTAAAATGGTTCCGGCAAACCTTATGTCAATTTGAATTGGAAGCAGAAAAAGCCGGCGGCAAAAATGCTTATGATGTATTAAATGAACAGGCTGCTAATATTCCGGCAGGAAGTGATGGCTTGGTTGTACTTCCCTACTTTATGGGGGAAAGAAGTCCGATTTGGGATTCTGATGCAAAAGGCACCATTGTCGGACTTTCACTCGCTCATACAAAGGCACATATGTACCGAGCCTTTTTAGAAGCGGTTGCCTACAGCTTAAGAGATGCAATTGAAGCAACTGGAGAATATTTAGGGGAATATATTCTCCTTGCCGGCGGTGTTACAAAGTCGAAGCTTTGGAGACAAATTTTCGCAGATGTTACCGGATATCCAATCGTTTGCCCTATCCATGATGTAGAAGCAAATATGGGGGATGTCATGCTCGCTGGTATTGGCACAGGCCTTCTTTCTTATGACGATGTGAAAAAGTGGCAGGTGTTAGATGATAAAATTATGCCTAATCAAGAAAATCATCGTAAATATAATGACTATTACAAGGTATATAAATCAATCTATCAAAACTTAAAGGCAGATATGAAAACATTGACAAGCATTTCGGCACGTTGACTAAGTAAATATGCAAAAGGAGCTGGGACAAAATGGATAAATGGAAAAAGAGAATTGGATACGGGGCAGGCGATTTCGCCTGCAACCTCGTATTTAGTACAATGGCGTCTTATCTCCTTTTTTTCTATACAGATGTGTTTGGTATTAGTGCAGCTGTTGCTGGTACGTTAATGTTAGTAACCAAAATCATTGATGCATTTGCAGATACTGGCATGGGATTATTAGTGGACAGAACAAAAACGAGATGGGGCCAAGGAAGACCTTATTTCATCATTGGAGCAATACCATTCGCTGTCTTTACAATCATGACTTTTATTGTTCCTGATGTCGGCATGTCAGGTAAGATTCTCTGGGCATATGTCACATACTGCTTATTAAATATTGCATATACGGTCGTTAATATCCCTTTAAACACCATTGTGCCAAGATTAACTTCAGATAATCATGAGCGTAACTGGTTAGTTTCGACGAGAATGATTTGCGCATTAATTGGAAGCGCTTTAGTAATGACAATTACAACACCAATGGTTCATTACTTTGGTCAAGGAGATGATCAAAAGGGTTATTTAGTAACAATGACTATATATGGTATCGCAGCTGTGTTTGTATTTGTATTTACCTTCTTCAATACGAAGGAGGTTGTGCCACCAACCGTCCAGCCAGGCAAATCCTCCTTTAAAGAGGATTTTAAAGGATTAACCGGGCCGGCTGTTATTTTCTTCATCTTAAATTTTCTTTACTTTGGCCTATTTGTTATTCGCAATACAACCGTCATCTACTATTTCACTTACAATCTCGGACGGACGGATTGGCTCACATTTGTAGGATTATTCGGGATATTATCAGGTTTGCCAATGCTGCTTCTATTACCATGGCTGCAAAAGAAAATGCCGAAGAAAACCGTATTGCTTCTAAGCACTGTCATTTATATTATTGGCGATTTAGTTATTTATTTCGGAAAAACCTCCCCTGCCCTGCTGATTGCTGGCCTAACAATAACAGGACTTGGGATTTATGGAATATTCGGCACGACCTTTTCCATCCAGCCAGACGTTATTGATTATTCAGAGTACAAAAACCATCGCAGTATTTCCGGCATGATTGCTGCTTTCCAAGGCTTTTTTGTTAAAGTCAGCTTAGGTCTCGGCAGTGCGCTTGTAGGTGTGTTTTTGAAATTGGGCGGCTATGTGCCAAATGCCACCCAAACGACAACCGCCTTGCATTATATTGAAATCAGCTTTATCTGGGTTCCATTAATTATTTGTGTACTGATAGGAATTACCATGTTCTTTTATAAACTGGATGAAAAGCGGTCAGATATGGATGTTGAACTCGGTCGCAGACGAGCATTAGCAGCTAAAGATGCAGAGGAAAGTATCGTTAACCATTAATATGTGAAATAGGGGCTAGCAAAATCGCTAGCCCCTTATAGTTTTCATCTAAGCATCAGGTTGACATCCATTAAAAACAAGAGGAAGCAGCTTGCTTTTATTTGCGGAAGCTCTATTGAACAGTCCGTCGCCTAACTTATCTGTAAGACTATATCTCGCCCTCTCCACTTTCACTTTATAATCCTTGTGTATTTTCGTTTGTAATTTCCAAAATATATAGTTCCGAATAATTTCTTTATTTACGCTTGTATGAAAGAAATGCTATATTAATAATAAGTTAACCGAAATACAATCACGGTTTACATATCGATAATATAGGAGGGCTTTCATGTATAAACTTCGGGGTCATCATCTTTTCTGTCTGTTAGGATATCGGGGGATGGGCTATTCAGCAGAGTATGTACAAAACATGACCAAGCTGCATCAAACATTGCGGAAGAATCCCGACACATTTGTTCAAATTGTAGACGGTCCAGATCAATTATGCGAGAAATATCCTAATTCAGGAAAGTACCATTGTTTAGACAGTCATATATATGATAGAGATTCTGCTTTTTTAGAAAAACTAGGACTTCATGTTGGTGAGATTATTCGTTGGAGGGATATTGAAACAGCTATTCTAACACATGCTATGCCTTCCGATATCCCAATTATTTGTGAAACATGCTCCTGGCGTTCATACGGAGTATGTGAAGAAGGAATCCAGGAGCTTCATGAAGGCAAGCCACTAAGAGAAATTAAAGATTAAAAACTCCTAAACTTTGTCAAAACAGATAGACTCAGTATTCAGGCTTAATTTATATCCCCTAAATAAACAGGGGTTGATCTATTTTTTGTATATTTGATAAGATACGAAAGCAGTTCCTTCGGATAAATCCTATAGTTTTGTAAATGTTGAACAGGCAGCCATTCCATCCCGACTTGGTGACTATCTGGATTTGATGGCAGAATATCATTTTCATTTAACAAGCGGCATATAAAATAATGTTCGACTTGGTGAAAGTTTGAATCAAAGGACGCGTGCTCGTGATTTTTCCCGATGTATTCTCGGATAAACAGCAGCTCGCCAACCTCCACTTCTTCGCCAATTTCTTCTAAACACTCTCTTTTCACGGCATCATGTAATGTTTCTCCATGCTCCTGTCCGCCCCCTGGGAATAAATAAAAATGCCCCTCGTCGTCTTTATTCTTTGTTAACAATAATCTATCATTATCTATAATAATGGCTTTTGCTGATATTCTAACGTTCATTTAGGCTTTTGCTCCTTATTATATTTACTAGTTTTTGCGTGATGGCTTCTACTGAAAGAGCTCCATCTATAACTATATCAGCACTTGGTTTTACCTTCTCAATCATGATTTGATATGCTTTTCTGCCCCTATCCAGATAGATTTGAGAATCTATTTTTATCATATCCACTGTTGTGTAATTTTCACGGATAAGCCTTCTTGCCATAGCTATATCTAATGGGGTATCAATGAAAATAGAGATACTAATCAAATCCTTCAACTGAGCATGAAGATAAGAAAAAGGATAATCCAGAATAATGTATTTTACTTCTCGATTTTTAATATGCAAATTAATTTCTTTAACAATTGGCGAAACATCCCAATCATTATTATCTCCACTACTAACAGCCCAATTGCCGAAGTCACTTGGTCCGGTTAACTGATAATCATCATAATGTACAATTTTTACTCCATCATTTAGATGAGCGGCTAGCCTTTTTGCTACTGTCGTTTTTCCACCGCCTGATATTGCTGCAATTGACAAAATTAACGGAAATTCACCCATAGTTACCACCTCGATTTTTGTGTACTGCAGGGTGTCGGCATAATACGCTATTAGTCTGCTAATCTATTGGGATTCTCCACAAACGATCCAATAATATAGCCACATTCCCCACAGTAATAAGACAAAATTGGGGAAGACCCGCGTCTTCTATTTTCATACGCATACATATGCAATTCCTTAACTCCTGATACAATAACTCCTTTGTTTATATTGTCGCTGTTGCATTGAGGGCATGTTGTTTCAGTCATGGTCATCACTCCATTTTAGTTTCATATATAGGCCAACTTGCTTATAGCCTTATAGTTTGCGGTCCTTCAATCGGGTAATATTGCACTTTTACCGATACCATTATTTGTATATTATGAACCAATAATACAATTATTGGAAGAGGTTTTTACTAATGAAAAATATTTACACTTCCTTCTCTTTTTATTGCTTTTTAGGAACAATAGGATGGACTTTACTGGCATACATGGTTGGCAGTCTATACTCTCCAACAGGCAATTCATATTTTACTAGTGAATGGTTAGGATATTTGTTTTTCGCACCGATGATTATCACACCTATACTCGGGGTTGTTTTCGGGTTTAAGGGGGAGAAATCAGTGTTTAAGCTAATCTCCATATTCGGTAATACCATACTCTTTTTTACCGTTTCTTTACTTTCCATTGGTTTAATTGTTTATGACTTTATCCCACAATAACAGTCGAAAAAGGGAACTTAATCAAGTTCCCTCTTTTTCAGCTTCATTTTGGTTGGACTCTATATCTTAAAACAGTTTTTAGTTTTTCTGGAGCCGCTTTCCTTGCATCAGACAAGTATATTTCTCTGTGCTCCTTTTCTATTCTCAGGAGGTTATTTTCCTGCGCAAACTCGTCCATTTTGGCAAAGCTTTTCGGTTCTTCATCATATGGACCGATATGCAGCATTTGAATATTAAGGCTTTCCTCGGAGGTCTGGAAATACACTTGCTCTAAGAAGGGATGAGGATTCTTTTTCATTACTTTTTCTAATGCCATTTGTGCAACTTCCTTTGTCACAAACTCGGGCTGTCTTATCATGATTGTATAGAGGAATTCCTCTTTATTCAGTTCTTGAAGTTTCCTGCCTTTCTCTGTTAAACTCCATATTCCTTCTAGCGGATAAACTGTATATTCTACATAACCGGGAGGAGTAACTCCTCCTTTAGGCATCATACGAACAGCATACGCCATTGAATATAACACTTTAACCCTTTCGGCAAACTCTTCTCCATTAGGATTGCCTTGTCCATTTATCATAAAAAACCTTTGTGCTGGTACCTCGACAAGATCTGGTGTTGCTTTGGGCAAATACAAGCTCTTTTCATGCTTTCTCCATTCATGTTTCAAGCCTCTCGCCTCCCTTTATATCTGGTGTATTTTTGTTCCTATCGTGGATGCTTTAATCATTTTTACTTTCATAAAGGCAGCCAACTGTTCTGGTGTGCCTGAAATAACAGCGCCTCTCACTTTGATATCTTTTACGGACGGAAAAGTACTTTTATTTATTCCAGATAAAATGAGTTCAGCTTCTTTTCGATATGCTTCATCATCACTGAGCTTTTTTAGTTTATCAAGGAATACTTGTCCATGACTAACAAATCCGGCCCCTTTCACTTGAAAACCGATTGTTGTATCCCCAGCGTAAGCATTATCTTCATTTAGCGACATATTCATCTCTTGTAATTCTGCATCTGTGGCTGTGTCTACCCACATCCAATTAACATGCTTGGAGCCAAGTATATCCTCTATTTCTGTTAAGGAATAGGCTTTATCGAAGGAAAGTGCAACCTCTGCCATTGTATTGCTGTTCATGTCAGCCAGCATGTTCAGCTCCCGCGGTAGGTTCTTATAGTCTGTTTTCGGATCAAAAAAAAGCAGTTCTTTGCTTCCGTCATCTTCATAGCTGCTGTCTGCTAAAATGGAAGCTTCTACTATCGATTCCATATTGCCAAGAACACTAACCTTCTCCTTCAATGAACTTGTGACAACTTTTTGTTCGCCAATCGTTTTTTCTTCTTGGAAATAGGAAATCGCACTCCACAAATGAAATTCCTTACCTGAGCTTTTCCACTGTGTATTTGCGCCTTGCACTGTATTTAAGAGCATATTTTCTTTCGCTACATCATGCTTTAAATTGAAATAGGCTACTATGTATAATGCAGCTACGGCAATAATGATACCCAAAGTCAAAAACCGTATAGTTTCACGCTTGTCGTCCTGTTTAGGTATATTAACAGTTAAACTCATTGTATTTCCCCCTTCCCCTTTCCATGTTTTTTCTATCATATCTTATTTATGAAATAGCGTCTCAAAATTCCAAAGAATGACATATAACGTTCATAAATTATATCTCATTATTTTCCAATATTCTTTAGTATTTTTTTCGTCATCTGCCTTTTTTAATAATGGCTATCGACCATTTACTATTTTTTCAAAATCACTTATTGAAGTGGAGTACTTAATATATATACGCGGCAGCAGAAACAACTCGTTTTTAAGACCATTCTCGGAATAATATTGTGGTGTTGTACTTAATCCGAATGAATAATATTTTTTCGTTTCCTCGATAACTTTGCTGTTAAAGCTGCCGTATGGATAAGCTACGGCTATAACTGGTTTGCCTGTAATACTCTTAATAGCATCTCTTGCCCCCTCCAGCTCTTCCTTATAATTTGTTATCTTCGTCAAGTCAGGATGTGTCGCCGTATGTGATTGGACAGAGACCATTCCACTATCAGCAAGCTTTTTCAATTCAGGCTTTGATAGGCGGTTGGAACGGCCGATAAAGTCTGAGATAACAAAAAATGTAGCAGTTGGACGAAACTGGTCTGTTTTCAACTTTTCAAAGATAGAATAAACGTTCATATTGTTTTTGTATCCATCATCAAACGTAAGAAAAATTGGCTTTTTAACCTTTGAAATGTCCTGCCAATGTTCGAATGTTAATAACGTAAAACCATGGTCTCGTAAATATATCATTTGTTTTTCAAAGTTTTCAGGTGTAACGTATAGCTCCTTAGAGCCTTGGCCTATAAATTCATCAATAGAGTGATATATAAGGATTGGCACCCTTTGCTGCGCCCCAGCTTGAGAAGGAAGTAAAAGTAACACAAGCATCCAAATAATTGCCGAATATTTCGCCATAAAAAACCCTCCTTTTTGTGTATTTTCCCTCCAATTATGGTTTCTTATGTTAACTTATTGAATACACAAAAAAAGCATGAGACTAAGTCCCATGCTTCTTTACTATTATAGCTCTTCACCATTTGTGGCAATCACATTTTTGAACCAGTCAAATGATTTTTTCTTGCTGCGCTCTAATGTTCCGCTTCCATCATCATGTTTATCTACATAGATGAAACCGTAGCGTTTTGACATTTCACCTGTTGAAGCACTTACTAGGTCGATACAGCCCCACGGTGTATAGCCCATAAGCTCAACACCATCTTGTACTGCTTCTCCCATTGCTTTAATATGCTCACGTAAGTAATCAATACGGTAATCATCGTTAATAGCTCCGTCTTCTTCTACTTTATCATAAGCACCTAATCCGTTTTCGACAACGAATAGAGGTTTTTCGTAGCGATCATATAATTGATTTAGTGAGATTCTTAATCCAGTAGGATCAATTTCCCAGCCCCAATCACTTGCTTTCAAGAAGGAATTTTTGATTCCGCCCAAGATATTTCCTTTGCCGACTTCTTCTGGTTTTTTGTCTTTCTTTTCTGTACGTGACATATAGTAGCTCAGTGCTACATAATCAACTGTATTTTCTTTAATCAGCTCTAAATCGCCGTCTTGAATATCTAGCTCAATATTATGTTCTTTGAAGTAGCGCTTAATGAATGCTGGATAATGACCACGCACTTGCACATCTCCACAGAAATAATTAAAGATTTGTTCTTCTTGCAATGCGAAAAGAACGTTTTCTGGATTGGAATCTACTGAATATGTTGGCAAATAAACAAGCATACAGCCAATTTGTGCACCAGGAATGATTTCATGGCAAAGCTGAACTGCTCTTGCACTTGCTACAAACTGATGATGATATGCTTGGAATGTTGGCTGGTAACGGTCTTCTTCGTTTTGGATTGCAAACCCTAAGCCAAGGATTGGCATATGAAGGCTGCTGTTGATTTCATTAAATGTCATCCAGTATTTTACTTTGTCTTTGTATCTGTTGAATAAAACAGTTACATAACGCTCGAAGAATGTTACTAATTCACGGCTTCTCCAGCCACCATATTCTTTTACTAAATGAATCGGCAATTCATAGTGAGAAATAGTCACAACTGGTTCGATATTGTATTTTAGTAGCTCATCAAATACACGATCATAGAATGCTAAGCCTTCCTCATTTGGAGTAAGCTCATTACCATTTGGGAAAATTCTGGACCAAGCAATAGACATACGGAATGTCTTGAATCCCATTTCCGCGAAAAGTGCAATATCTTCTTTATAACGGTGATAGAAGTCGATTGCCTCATGGTTTGGGTATGTATACTTCTCTGTGTCCAGCTCAAAGTCAAAGCCTGGATCTGAAAGTACTTTTAAGCGAACCTTTCCACCTGGCAACACGTCTGGTGTATTTAGTCCTTTTCCGCCTTCATTAGATGCACCTTCTAATTGGTTTGCTGCTGTAGCTCCGCCCCAAAGAAAGCCTTCTGGGAACTTAAATGTTGATGTCATAATTGTTTCCTCCTTTATAATAAAGGAGAGAATAGTGTAACACTCTCTCCTTATTCACATTGGTTTATACAATAACAGTTAATAATTTTTCAGATTGGACAATATTTTCTTCCATTGTTCCAACGATTTCTGCATACTGACCTGTGTTTGTAATAATCACAGGCGTTGTTACCGGGTAACCAGCTTCTTTAATTTTTTCAATATCAAACTCTACTAACACATCGCCTTGTTTCACTACATCATCTTGTTTAACATGCGGTGTATAGTGCTGCCCATTCAATTGAACAGTATTAATACCAATATGAATTAATATTTCTACTCCATCTGTTGACGTAATACCAATCGCATGACCTGTTGGGAAAATAGTTGTAATAGTCCCGTTCACTGGAGAAACAGCTTTCCCAACTGTTGGTTCAATCGCTATCCCTTTTCCCATTGCTTCAGAAGCAAATACAACATCATCTACTTCTGATAATGGAAGAACAGATCCTGTTAATGGACTAAGAATTACTTCTTGTTTTAGAAGTGGCTGTGCTGGTACTTCTACCTTCTCTACTTCTTTTACAACTACTTCATCTTGAACTTCTTCTGTATTCTTTTTATCTTCAAAACCAAGTACTAATACTAGTACTAAAGCAATGACAAAAGCAATTAGCATTGGAATGATAAAGGAAACAATTGGTGTGTAAGCTGGAATTGTTAAGAAGGCTGGGAAAGCAAATGACATTGCTTTATTTCCAAGCGCACCACTAATTCCCCCTCCGATTGCTCCAGCAATCGCCACAAACGGAATGGTTCTTTTATTACGAAGCAATAGACCATAAATAATTGGTTCTGTTACACCTGCTAATGCTGCTGGTAAGAATGTTGAACCAGCAACTGTTTTGACCTTTTTGTCTTTTGCTTTTAAGAAAATACCAACTGCTAATCCCATTTGGGCAAATACAGCTGCGGAAAGCATCGCCATTAATGGATCATAACCTTCTGCCAAATTCTGAAGGATAAGCGGCACAAGACCCCAGTGAAGTCCAAGTATTGTTAAGAATGTCCAGCCTGCACCCATAACAGCACCTGCTAACCAACCACTCTTAGAACTTAAGAAGCTAATTCCATCACCAATCCAGTTTCCTACATACACTCCAAATGGACCGAATGCCAGCACAGTTAATGGGACAATAATCATTAACGAAAGCATTGGTACTAAGAATAACTGCAGGTCTTTATGAATAATTTTCTTTAAGAACTTATCTAAAAGTGCATAAATACAAATCGCAATAAACACAGGGAATACAGTAGAGGAATAATCCATTAGTACAACTGGAATTCCAATAAAGCTAGACACATTGCTTGTATCTGTCATTAACCCAGTGAAATTAGGCTCAAGTAACGCTGCTCCAATTGTTCCACCAACATATGGATTTGCGCCAAGTTTAGTAGAAATGGTAATCCCTAAAAGAATCGGAAGGAAATAGAATACTGCATTCCCAGCCGCAGACAGAATCGAGTACGTACCACTTGTTGTTGATAACAGTCCTGACATTGTTAAGACTGTTAAGATTGCTTTTAACATACCTGCACCAGCTAGTGCTCCGATTAATGGAGAGAAGCTGCGAGAGATAACTTCAAAAATCTGTGCACCAATTCCTTGTTTCGGTGCATTTGCTGGAGCTTGCTCTGAGCTGCCAATATTGGCAATCTTGTTTATTTCTTTATAAACTTCTGGAACATGGCTGCCAATTACTACTTGGAACTGGCCGCCACTTTCTACAACACTAAGCACCCCATCTAAGTTTTGCAAAGCATCTTTGTTCGCTTTGCTGCTATCGTTTAATTTGAAACGCAAGCGTGTTGCACAGTGAACAAGGCTTGAGATATTTTCTTCTTTGCCGACTAAATCGACAATGTCATTAGCAAGTTTAGTATTACTCATTTTCTTTTCTCCTTTTCTTTCTAACACTTATATTCATTCCCTATTGACATAAAAATTTCCAACAAAAAAACCTAAATCAAAACATCTCTGTTTGATTTAGGTTTTGCCCGCTAGGTTACAACCCTATTTGTCATTATTACTTTTGACAACTCGTTCTATATGGATGGTTAAATAAATCATTTCTTCGTCTGTTAACACATACGTATACATGCTCTCAATAAATTTCTTTATTTTCAGCGCACATGTATGTGCATCAGGGTATTTCATTTGAATTACTTGATATAAATCGTCATTTGTTGAGCTGTTATAGTGATTACCTTTCACTAAACGTTGCGCAAAAAACTTAAGATGGGTAATAAAGCGGTAGAAATGCAGCGAATTTTCATTAAAATCAATTTTAAAGTGATACCTTACAAGTGTTAAGATTTCCTGCATGATTTTTGTCATATCATGCACAACTGGCATCTCCTCATTCAATTCAGCGTTGATGAAGTGAAGTGCCAAAAATCCTGCTTCATCCTCTGGCAAGATTACACCAAATTGATCACAAATCATATTCAATGCTTCTAGTCCTACCTCATACTCATCTCTATACAGTTGTCTAATTTCCCAAAGTAATCCATTTTTTATTGGAAGGTGGTTCTTAAAGCGATCCACCGCATAATAAATATGGTCTGTTAAATGAATATAAATGCTTTCGTTTAATTTCTTACCAAGCTTCATCTTTGCATAAGCAATAATCTTCTCTGATAATTGCATATATTCAATCGGCATATCAGCTATCAAGGTTTTGAAATTTGTCATCATATCTTCGTTTTCTAAAGTGAAAATTTTATCAATTTGCTCTTCAGCAATCTGATCACCAGCTCGCTTTTGAAAAGCTATCCCGCGACCAATGATAATAATTTCTTGATTATCTTTTATTGAGATAACCGCATTGTTGTTTAATATTTTCTCGATTTTCACTTTATTACCCTCCGATATATAGAGAAAAAGGCAAAACCCACCCTTTAAAAATAAGGTAATCGGTTTTGCCTGATTTAACAGTTACAATCCGTTCTGTATACGCTTCCTATATCTTATCAAATAAATTTAAAAATAGCAAGAGTATTTTTATCAAGGGTACTTCAGCCCATTATTTTACAAAATTAAAGAGTCACTTTTCTTACCTGTAATGATGCTTGGTTATTACTTTGGATAGTTATGTCTACATCATAGTAGCCACTTTCAAAGGAAGAGCATTTATAATCACCAGAACAACCAGTCACAAAAAATGGCGTATTTGGAAAGTTAGCATGAATATTTGTTAGCTTTGAATAAAAAACATGGGCATGATGTGTGAAGATACCAAGTATTCTGCTTCTTACATTAGCTGGAATTGCATTAAAAAACCGGTCTGTTTCTTGTCTGCTCACGACATGATCAGAACTAACCGTATTATAGATTCCTGGTACATAAAGGGGCCAATGTGTATCAATAATATAGTAATGGTTAGGATCTAAATTATTTAATAGATTAATACTGTCTTGGCTGAATGTTCCCGTTCCATTATCAAGCCATACATGCTGCACTAACCCTCGAGTTCTCGGAATACTCACCCTGCCTGTTAACGGGTTAAAATATTGCAGAAATAAATTCCTACTATCATTTCTGCTCGTATCCTCCCAGTTTCCTATTGATGTTCGATAGTAGATATTTTTCGGTCCTAAATTATGATCCACAATGTTTTTGAACTGCTGATAATAGCTTCGCGCCTCTGCTGTTGTAAAAGCTCCTAATGCATGGGCATTGTCTCCGCCAAAAATAACATATCTTTTCGTCCCGCTATTTATCGCCCTTGGGAGAAAATTATTAAAGATACTTTGGCTGTTCAAATAACCTACATGACTATCCCCAATAACTGCTATATTGACAGTATAGCTTGACGTTGCCTGTAAACTAGATTGGGTTAACGGAATACGGTTAAAGCCAGAATTATCCCTTCTTTGTTTATTCATTTTCATCACACTCTTTTTCATTAACTTCCTATATGATATTCAGTAAGTGATTAAGTGCTTGTACCTTTTTATCTGTTTTATTGTGTAGTAAGAGGTCGAGACGAAACAGCTATAACGTATCAACCTCTTACTACACAATAAAAAAAGCACGGGTATCCCCGTGCTCACACTCTCTCTAAAACTGGTGTAGTCCCATTCTCAACACCCAATTGATTTAACCATCTGCGATAAGCAATTGTTAACGCATCTGATTTAAGATGTAATTCCGCTTGTAAATCTAACGGAAGCAATTCTGGTTTTTGACTTTGTACAATATCAAGGTCCTGATAAAAAATCGTGTCTTGGAACTCAACAAATGGTTCGTCAGGCATATCCAAATCATAGTTTCTTGTTAACAGCATATAAGCCTGTGATTGTTCATTACCAGCTTGATTAACAATTAACAGAATCGTTAACGCATCATCAGAGCCTTCAGATGTTTTCGTAAATCGAGCTGTTGTTGGATTTAAGATTTCGTATACATAGTCTGCATACCCGCCTTTTGAACGTCCATCTGGATTTGGCTGGTAAACAGGAATTTTGCTTGTAATATAGCGATTATCGATAAAATCTACTTTATAATCTACTACTTCCGCATGTTCCTCGTCTCCTAATAAGCCTTCATGTACGAACATAAGATGTGAAACATCAAGAAAGTTCTCAATAATTCTTGGTGCATTTGCATTTACATCATATGGACCACAAATGACAGTACGGTGATTCTCCATATTATATTCTGGATAAGAAATAAGCGGAGACGGATTGTCGCCTAAGTTCACCCAAATCAGCCCAAGATATTCTTCACAATGATAAACAGTTGCTTTTGCCTTTTTTGGAATCGCTCTGCCATTTGGAAGGGCAGGAATCTTTACACATGCTCCTACACAATCATATTCCCATGCATGGTAGGCACATACTAAATTCCCATTTTTTACCTTCCCAAGCGAAAGGGCAGCACCACGGTGGATACATAAATCCTTAAAGGCATGTACTCCCTTTTCGTTGCGGAAAATAGCGACTCTTTCGCCAAGCACAAATACTTGCTTTGGATCTTCTAATAGCTCCTCTGCTTTACATACTGGATGCCATTCATTCCATAGTCTATCCTGTTGCATCATAGTGTTGACTCCCCTTTTTTCTACCTAGTTTACGTTCATGGATACATCATTAACTTTAACTTTATCGTCTTTTTTCTGTGGTAACACTAAGTTCAGTACCAATGCTGCAATTGCTCCAATCGCTGTTCCAGATGATACAAAATAAGTAACGATTTCCGGCAATCCTGCCAGCACGTCAGCAGGCATCAATACAGCGAATAATGCAAGCATGATCGGCACACCAATCACAAGCATATTTCTTTCAGTGAATGCTTCATCTTTAATAACTTTAAAACCATTCATCATAATAACTACACATAAAATCGCAAACACACTATTAATAACGACACTAGGAATACAAGCGATTAGGCTTGTAAGCTTTGGCATCATGCCAAGTAACACTAAAATAACTCCACCTACAATAATTGGTTTACGGCTCTTCACTCCAGTAATCGCAATAATACCAGCATTAGAAGAATAACCTGTTACTGGTGTTCCTCCAAAGAAGGAACCGACAAAACAGCCTAACCCTTCACCAAGTGCTCCACCATTTAAACGCTTGTCATCTAGCTCTTCGCCAGTTACTTTACTTACAGTAAACCAAGTTCCAGTGGTTTCTATAGTGACAATGAGGTAAACAACGATCATAACGATAATGGCATGGAGATTAAACTCTGGCATACCGAATGAAAATAGACCTGGCATTTGGAACCATGCCGCTTGCTTTAACGTGTCAAAATGAACTAAACCAAAGAAGGAAGCAATGATTGAACCTATAATAAGTGCTAATAAAACGGATACAACTTTAATATATTTCCATTTGGATTTTGCTTTTTCGCCAACATACATACAAAATATGAGAATAGCAGCTGTAATTGTAGCAATAAGGATGTTCTCTCCAAAGCTGCCTTCTGCTGAATAAATAGAATTAATGGCACTTGGCATTAATGAAAGTCCAACAACCACAATCACCGTACCTGCAACGATTGGTGGAATGATTTTTCTAACGACCTTACTATATACCTTAAGCGGGTAACCTAATAAAGCAACGATTAACGCACCTGGTATTAAACTGCCAATCATCGCCCCAATACCTGATGTTGTGCCAATTGCTGCCAGTGCACTTAATGGCACAAATGATGGCCCTTGCATAACAGGAAGCCTCATGGCAAATCCTGCTTGAATAATTGTGGCAATACCACAAGCAATAAATGTCATTTGAATCAACAAAGCACTATCTGATACAGAAAATGAAAGTAAACCTGCCAAGATGATTGGCGGAATAAATAAATCCATTGCTAATACTTGCTGTAACCCTAAAAATATCGACTTACCAACGGAAATATTTTCTTTTTGTCCCGTCATATTCTCCTTCATACCTTTTGCCATTCTCCCATTCCCCCTGTAGGTTACTAGACATTCATATAATCATAAGTTTCTACCAACGCAAAAAGCTCGAAATACATAATTTTCCAGACGACAGAAAAGCATGTACTTCGAGCTTTATAGATTCAAAGTATCAAAAGAATAGACTAAACCCATTGACCATTCTTTTTGCTTTTCATAGTCAGTTTATTTACGGTAAACAGGTAGAAACTTGTAGGCCATATCCCCACGATTATATGAAAAACACTATTTAGTTTTGTTTTTTACTACAATACCACGATTTTTTCTTAGTGCAAGATATTTTTCAAAAATAGTTTTTTCTTAATATTTAAAATCTAGTAAAACTATCTGATTTCCTGTAGACTAGCTATTAATCATCTATTACAATATTTATATTACCATAAAACACGAACGATAGGAAGGTGTTTATTATTAATTATACGTATATTTTTCATGGAACAGCATTTAGCAGTTATTCCCCTGAAAAAGTAAATATTTTGGAGAATCATCTCTTTTTTATAAATGACAATGGGATAATTGAAAAGATTGTTGGTCCTGAACAAGAGGATTACACTTCCCTTTTATCTAAACATCAAGATGATGCTAACTTTCATCAGTTAGAAGATGGCCAATATTTCTTACCTGGTTTTGTTGACTTACATGTTCACGCTCCGCAATGGGCACAGTCAGGTACTGCCCTTGATCTTCCGTTGTATGATTGGCTGCATACGTATACCTTTCCACTTGAAGCAAAATATGCAGATTTGGCATTTGCCAAAACTGTGTATGAGGATTTAGTTAGTACATTACTCGCTAATGGAACAACTACTGTCCTGTATTTTGCGACAGTCCACAAGGAAGCAAGCTTGTTATTAGCAGAAATTTGTGCAAGAAAGGGTCAACGCGGCCTTGTTGGAAAGGTAGTCATGGATGATCCAGATCAAAATCCAGATTACTACCGAGATGCAGATTCAAAAACAGCTATAAAAGATACGGAGGAGTTTATCCTTGCAATGAAGGAACTAGCCAAGGAAGTAAAGCAGGGTGTCTACCCTGTTGTAACGCCGCGTTTTATCCCTAGCTGTTCCGATGAAGCATTGAAAGGACTCGGTGAGCTTGCAGCTAAATACGACACTCATATCCAGTCACATTGCAGTGAAAGTGATTGGGCTCATCAATATGTGAAGGATAGATTCCAGAAAAATGATGCATTCGCACTCCATGACTTCGGATTGTTAGGCGATAAATCTGTCATGGCTCATAGTAATTTCCTTGATGACAGGGATGCTGAATTGTTCGCTAGCACTGGTACGGCCATTAGCCACTGTCCTCTATCAAACGCGTACTTTGCCAACAGTGTCTTGCCGTTGAAAAGGTTTCAAGCGATGGGAATCGATATAGGGCTTGGAACAGACATTTCAGCAGGTGCTACACCGAGTATTTATGACAATGCAAAACAAGCAGTCGTCTCGTCTAGAATGCTAGAGGATGGTGTCAGTACCGCTCTTTGTGCAGCAGAACGTGGCGTGGCAGATTCTCGTATTTCCATTCATGAAGCCTTTTATTTAGCTACTGCTGGCGGTGGTGAAAGCTTAAGCCTGCCTATTGGAAAATTAGAAGAAAACTATACGTGGGACGTCCAAATTATTGATACAAAGATTGCCTCAGCAAAGCTTCCTATTTTTGATGCTCATGAAGCTTTAGATGACATTTTCCAAAAGATCATTTACCTTGTCCGCCCAGAAAACATTAAAGAGGTTTGGGTTCAAGGGGAAAGAGTTCATTCTCGAGTGTAATAAAAAAATACAGCAAAACACGAACATTGCATAGCAGGGTACGTTTAAACTTGGATTGATTCGCTGTAAACATAAAAAACTTCCTTATATTAACAAACAAGCCTGTGCAGCATGCACAGGCTTATCTTCTTACTATTATTTACGGATAGTTTTCAATGCAGTTGACCATGGTATTACTTGGTCCAGCATTTGGTTAACTGACTCTGCTTGAACTTCTTTCGGTTTAAATTCTGTACCATTTTCAAAATCAGTGAATAAAGACAATGCAGGGTGTACACGAACATCTGCCACCAGCAATTCTCCTAGTATTCCACGCAGATGCTCTGCTGCACGAGCTCCTCCAACTGAACCGTAAGAAACAATACCTGCAGCTTTGTTATTCCATTCATCACGAAGGAAGTCTAAAGCATTTTTTAATGCTGCTGTAATAGAATGGTTGTATTCTTGCACGATAAATACGAAGCCGTCTTGTTTCGCGATAATTTCAGACCAAGCAGCAGCTCCTGAAGCATCCGCTCCTGGCTCACCTAAGAATGGCAATTTATAATCAGCAATATCAATAACTGTATAATTTGCATCACCGCGTTTATCTGCTAATTCCTTCACCCATGCGCCAACCTGTGGACTTACACGTCCTTCTCTAGTAGATCCAAGTATAATACCGATATTTAATTTTTCCATTGTTTGTTCCTCCTCTTGTTTTGTTCCAAATAGTTTACTAAAAAAACCCATTAACATAATCCCCTTTTATTACAAATATTCTTTGTCTATTTTTAGATTGCTGCGAACAGTGTTGATTGGGCGGACAAGCTGCTCAATTTCATCCCGTTTTGATTCAAAGAATGGCGGTAGTGATAATTTTTCTCCAAGCGTTTCATACGGCTCATCACCCATGAATCCTGGTCCATCTGTTGCCAATTCAAATAATACTTGTGGTGCCACATTAGAGTATAAAGAGCCGAAATAGTAGCGCTCCACAAAACCTGAATTTGGTAATTGGAAGCTTGATAACCGATTTGTCCACTCATCCAGTTCCGCGCGATCTGCCACACGGAATGCAGCATGGTGGATTGTCCCGAATCCTTGTCGAGCTTGAGGGAGAATGTTATTGAATTCGACGATTACTTGTGCCCCATTCCCGCCTGCGCCCATTTCAAATAGATGGAACGAATCTTCCTGGCCTACCTCCTTCATAAGGAACACTTTCTCCAATACTTCTTTGAAGTAATCAAAATAAGATGTTCGAACGAAAATTGGTCCTAAACCAGTTATCGCAAATTCTAAAGGCACTGGACCATTTTGCCACGGTGTACCTGCTGAAACTCCTTCATTTAGTTCATCTGAAATTAACTGGTACTGCTGGTCGTCAAAATCGACAAATGCTAACGTCTTTTTACCAAATTGCTCTTGAATGCCTTTATGTTTTACATCGTATTTGTCAAAGCGTTTCACCCAATATGCAAGAGCCGCATCTGTCGGCACACGGAAGGAGGTTTTCGAGATTTCATTCGTGCCGTGCACTCCTTTTGGGATACCAGGAAAATCGAAAAATGTCATGTCTGTACCAGGACTGCCAACATCATCTGTGAAGTATAAATGATATGTTTGGATGTCATCCTGATTAACTGTTTTTTTCACAAGTCTTAATCCTAGAACATTAGTAAAAAACTCATAAATTTTTTCAGCGCTGCTTGTGATTGCTGTAATGTGATGAAGTCCTTTTAATTCATTCATGGAATAGTCCTCCTATTTTTATCTCGATATCGAGATATGAGCGAAAAAAATATTTTTATTTTTAATTAAGATATCTTTAATTCGTGATAATTATATCATTAACATAGATAAAGGTCAATAACAGTATGCCCACTTATTATCTTATAAACCTAATGCAAATGCTCCTGGTCCAACTAAAGCCATTCCAATTGCCACAACAATAAGCATTAAATTATATTCATAACCGCCTGCGCCATTGGCAAATCCTTTCGAACCATGAACTTTTACAATTGCTCCTGCCATAATGATTGTAATGATAGCCGCTGCCAATGGTAAAAATAATCCTATAATAAACAAAATTCCACTTATGAACTCACCAAGGCCGCTCAATACTGCTGCAGGTACCCCTGGTTTTACACCAATAGACTCAAACCAGCCGCCTGTTCCTTTTATTCCGTGTCCACCAAATAATCCGAACAGCTTCTGTGATCCATAAAACATAAATACAATCCCAACCATCACTCGAATTAATAACAAACCTAAATCTTCCATTTTTATCTTCTCCTCTACTATTTCTTTATTTTTTTATGTGACTTAAATAACCTTCCGGTGAAGCCATATTACCTATGGCTTCACACGGTTAATCTAGCTGTTTTACTTCAATCGGGATAAGGACTTTCTCAAGCTGTGCACGATGCTGCTCATACTGCGCTGGCAGCTTCAAGTTTGTTCCCATTGTTTCAAGCGTTTCATCATGAGCAAACCCTGGAGGATCTGTAGCAATTTCAAATAAAATCTCTCCATGCTCTCTAAAGTAGATAGCATTAAAATAGTTTCTGTCACGAACAGCTGTTACACCATATCCTTTATCTGCGATATATTCCTGCCAATCTAGTTGGTCTTCATCATCAGTAGCACGCCAAGCAATATGATGAACAGTGCCGACTCCCATTTCACCTCTGCCAATAGTCGTTGTTTTTAGATCAATAATATTACCGATATCAGCTGTTGAGCGGAATCGGATAATTTCGTTTTCTTTTCCGACGACTTCAAGTCCCATTACTTGCTCCAACAATTCAGCCGTTTTTTCTGGTTGTGCAGACAATAATGTTGCACCGCCAAAACCTTTAATGGCCACATCTGGAGTCACATTGCCGAATGTCCAAGTATTTTCTTCTCCTTCTGCTCTTTCAACTAAATGAAGCTGAAGGCCATGTGGATCATTAAATTCAAGATATATTTCTCCAAAGCGCTCCGCTTTTTCAAAAGGAATATTGAATTTTTCTAGTCTTTTTTCCCAGAAACTTAATGCTCCGACTGGTACAGCATAAGAAGTGGCACCTACTTGACCATCTCCAATCTTCCCTTGCCTTGCTCCAGCCCAAGGGAAAAACGTAATAATTGTACCAGGCTTGCCGCCTTCATTACCGAAATAGAGATGATATGTTCCAGGATCATCAAAGTTAACCGTTTGTTTCACTAATCTTAATCCTAATACACCTGCATAAAAATCAACGTTCTCCTGTGGATGCCCGACAATTGCTGTAATATGATGAATTCCCATTGTTTTTTTGCTCATTTCATTTTTCCTCCACTCTTCTAATTAATTTATTTTGAATTCGAGATATTTATTTAAAAAAATAAAATGAAGTTGATTAACAATATCTCGAATTAATATATCTTGAATATGAGATAATCATAAAATATTTATCGTTAGATGTCAACAGCTTTTTTAAAAAAATATTAATCAAAATATACTGGCTCATTTTGATTATATAAATGCTTAAAAGCAAGTTGAATCTGTGCCTCTGTATTTCTTGGCAATGACAGCGGCGGGAGATTGCTTTCTGCAAAAAACTGAACAGCGCTTGTTTCTATCCCTTCTGCTGCAAGACCACCAATAATTTCACACTGGATCAACAGCTTATACACATGTATTGGAGATGGAGGATGGTCATGAAATTTCTTATCAAATACTGCAATCAATTTCAATGCTTTTACGTCAAAACCAGATTCCTCCTTCACTTCTTTAACAGCAACTTCACTTGGAGATAAGCCGATGTCTCCCCAACCGCCAGGCAATGCCCATTTGCCATCTGTTTTTTCCTTTACTAACAAAATCTTCTTATCTAAAAACACAGCTGCTCTTATATCAACCTTTGGAGTTGCGTAGCCTGTTTCATTTGCAAACAAGTCCTTGATGATGGAGGCATCCATATTAGTATACTTAGCCAATATCTCCACACTTATTCTGCGAATTGATTCAAATCTTTCCTTATCATATACATCCTTTGAATAAGTCAATCCTGTTTGGGCTATTGCTTGCAGCTCCTTCGCCCATTTCAGCCATTCAGACTCCTTCATTATATGCCCCCAATCGATTTGTCATTATCAAATATGTAGTCATTTCCTTAATTACATTCTTTCCTGCACTAACGAATTGGTATAAATGACAGAAGGAGAACTCACTGCCCTCTGCTGTTTTAAAGCTGCCATGAGCAGCAGCGGTACTGCCGTGTGTAATGATTTGCTGAACCTCTATTTCCGCTATTTCTCCATTGAAGCGGTCTAGTATCGCCTCAAGCACCTCTTTTTTCCCAGTAGCTGATTCTTGTCCGACTAAAATCCAATTACTATTATTAGTAAAAGTAGTCTCTAGCATACCGATGTCGTTCCTTGCTAAAGCAATAATATGTTCGTTAATAAATCTTTTTTTAGGTGAGTTACCGCAGTCTTTTGGACTTTTCACTTTTATACTGTCGATACTTCCCACTCCCTTAAATGATTTAGTTAAATGCACCTGAACAATACTTATCTATTAGCCATGCTTGTACATGTTCCCTGCATTCTGTTGATAAAAAGGTTCTTTTTGGATGAATTAAATCACCATATGGCATAGAGCCGACAAACTTGACCTCTCCTGCAAAGTTTTTGCCTGTAATGGCATCCATTCCTGAAAACTGCACAAAAATGGTTTGATGCCCTGTTTTTTCATAATCTAGTATGCTCACTTCATGTTGTTTTACATGTGACATTTAGTACCCCCGAAATAATACTTATAAAATTGCTACATACACCTTATTATTTTCTCCAGTAGGATGCAAGCATCTTCATTGAATTTATTAAGAATTTTTCCTATAATACTCCACAATTTGTTAATTTATATAAATTCCAACATTTCCGCCTCAGTAAACTTCATTTTATTGACAAATCTCCAAAAGAAAAGAGCCTTTTGTAAGCAAAAGACTTTTTTCTACAAATTACTATAATCTTTCATTTATTTGTGTTTTCACACTTCTAGGTTTTAGCTTAATATTTACAAAGCATATGCTGATAACAATACATATTAGTCCTAATACTAGCTTGAGGGTTATCGATTCATTTAAAACAATAGAGCTGCAGAAAATGGCAATTAGCGGTATGAGAAAGGTGTACGAACCAACTTTACTTGCCTCACCAGCGCCAACAAGTGTAAAGTAGACGAGCCAGCCAAATGCAATCACAAATATGGAAATGAACAACAGGTTAGCAATGAAAGGAAGCTGCCAATCAATACTGGACCAGCTTTCTGTTCCTGATCCAATCGTTAATAAGACGATTCCGCCTATCAGAAGCTGCATGGTAACCATCCATATCGAGTCAACTCGATTGCCTGTTTTTTTCACAAAAACTGTACCTAAGCCCCAGCCAACCGCTGAACCAAGGGCAAGGAATATTCCAATGACAGAGATATCGCCAGTTAGTCCGCCCATACTTATAACAGCAACGCCAACAAACCCTAATATCAATCCAACAATTTTCAATCCATACATTAATTCCCCAAGCCAAAGCCATGAAAATATACCAAGTAGAACTGGCTCTATAAATACAATTGCAGAAAATAAGCCTGCCGGCATAAAGCCTAACCCGACTGTTTGCAACCCGTAAAAAATAATAATGTTTAATACAGCAGAAATAACATATAAGTGCCATGTTTCCTTAAATCTTAGTTGCTTGATACGGGGCAATGCAAACACAAGTAATATTAATCCTCCAAGGACGGTTCGTATCCCGGCAAATAGCAGTGGTGGTGTGTATTCAAGGGCCATTTTTGATAACGGCCAGTTGACACCCCATACTATAACGAGAAAAGTCAAAAGCAATATCGTCCTTGTTTGAGATAATTTTTTCATTTTGTGACCTCTCTCCTATATCTTACTCTGACTGAAAGTCTCCATGAAAAGATTATCTCATAACCATTTAATCTACAATCAAAACGTCTTCGCTTAGCTGGCTGATTTTTTAAATCGTTTGTTTCTTTATCTTCATCACAGGCTGACTGATTGTCTCGTCTTCTTTCTTCTCAGACTTGAGACTTGCCGCTATCACACCAGCTAGTACAAGTAGTGCTCCTGCATATCCTTGCAAGCCAATATTTTCGTGCAGAAAAATGGCTGCAAATATTGCCGCAAAAATCGGTTCGAGCGCAAAAATAAAGCCTGTCACCTCAGGTGTTGTATGCTTTTGGGCAATAGGCTGCATCACAAATCCATATGCTGAGCAAATGAGCGCAAGACCAAGGATAGCAAACCAATCTAAACCGTTATGTGGCAGTGACAGATCACCAAACACGAATATCCCGATAATTGCTGCAAATAAGGCTGCAAACCCAAGCTGATATACCCCAAGCTTTAACGGATCAACATTCTTTATAAAACGGTTTGTCACGATAATATGCAATGCATAAAAAACAGCAGCTGCCAAGCAATAGAGAGAGCCTGTTGCAAGTGCAAAGTCATCGCCAATTGTCAGAAGTGCCAAGCCAATAGCAACTATAATTACTCCTACAGAAATCATGGTACTCGGCCATTTTCTATATATAAGTGCTTGCAGTATTGGTACAAGTATTACTGTCGTACTTGTGAGGAAGCCTGCAGTAGAGGCAGTTGTGGTTTTCATTCCGTAAGAAAGGGAGATGAATATTCCTAATAAAAGCAAACCTGTTACCATACTGTATTTTAATGTTTTAAGATCAATTGGAAAAATTCTTTTTGAAAATAACGCAATCATGACAAAAAATGCGATACCGAATCGAAATGCCACCATTGTCATCGGTGACATGGAATCAGCACAAATCTTCATAAAAATATATGAAGTTCCCCATCCCATTGAGACTGTCGCCAAAATTAAGTTTGCTTGCTTCTGTGTCATAGTGCCTAAGCCCTTCCCTCTACTAAATATTCTTTCGGCTTAATATTATCAACAGCATTTACATTAGTAAAACGAATATTTATAATTTAACCATTAGAATTCCTAATCTAAAGGGAGAATGCAAATGAATCAGTATTACGCATTTATTAAAGCGATTGAAACAGGCAGCTTCACAAAAGCGGCAGAAGAGCTTGGTTATACACAATCCGCCGTTAGTCAAATGATCCATACGCTTGAAAAGGACCTTTCTGCAATCTTAATCATTCGCTCCAGAACAGGCATAACCTTAACACCTGATGGAGCCGAATTGTTGCCTTTCATTCGGAAAATATGCAATTCCCATCGAGAGCTGCTTGAAAGACGGAAGGAGATGGAAGGTCTTGAAAGCGGACTGATCAGGATTGGCGCATTTTCCAGCGTCTCCAGCCATTGGCTTCCAAGATTAATGAAGGATTTTAAGGAAAAGCATCCTGCCGTTCACTTTGAATTACATCAAGGGGATTACACAGACATCTCTAATTGGATTAAAGAGGGAAGTGTTGATTTTGGCTTCGTAAATCCATACGGCATCAATAATCTGACAACAATAAAGCTGCAGGAGGATGACATGCTTGCTGTTTTACCTTTAGATCATCCATTGGCAAGTCTTGATAAAGTACCGCTTCAACAGCTGACAAATGATCCGTTCATTCTTTTAAAGGATGGGGAAATTAGCGAGGCATTAACGATTTTCAATCATTATCATTTTGAACCAAACATTCACTATCACGTACATGATGATTACACCATTATGTCCATGATAGAACAAGGACTTGGCATCTCTATCCTGCCAAAGCTCGTGCTGCAAAGATGCCCTTATCAAATTGTAACGAAGCAAATAAACCCGCCCTTTGTACGGACCATTAGCCTTGCATACAAGGACAAAAGAGTACTGCCAATCGCCTGTAGGCATTTTATTGATTTTATTTTACAGAGATACCGTAAGCAATGATATTAGAAAGGAAGGACGCCTTTAGAGAGAAAGGCGTCCTTCCTTTCTATCTTCCTAAAAAGTCGGTAGGTTATCTAAGTTATTTTCAGTAATACCATCAGGCTCACTTCGAATAATATCCCTGCCATACTTATGAAATACATCTATATGTGCTAACTTACCTGCTTTAGCTTCCTCAAGTGCAGTTAAATAATCTAACTCTCTTCCACTGCTTGTTTTAAAAGCGATAATATCTTCATCCTCGTTTTTGCGTACCGCAATAATTTGTTCAGTTCCTGATGCTGCTTCCTCAGCGGCTTCCGATCGAGCCTGATCTTTTCCTTGTTGCATGTATTCATCATATGCTTTTTGAAAGTCCTTACTTTCCATTAAATCACCTCCAAAATATTTTATTAGTTTGTACTCTAGTTAAAAGTGTTATGTATTAGTGATAATTAAAAGGACGGTTTGCATTATGAAGGCAAACCGTCCTTTTTACTTTCCAATTGGTTTTTCTAACTCGAGTAAATACTTTTTCCGCTCTATTCCACCACCATATCCTCCTAATTCCCCGTTTGTATTTATTACTCGATGACAAGGAATAATGATGGCAATTTGGTTTGCACCATTCGCATTGCCAACAGCTCTAACGAGATTTTTATCTCCTAATTTAGAGGCAATATCTTGATAGGACATCGTTTGGCCTGGAGGAATGGACGAAAGAATATCCCATACTCTCATTTGAAAAGGAGTACCACTTTTTAAAATAGGAATGGAAAATTGAAATAGCTTATTGGAAAAATATAAATTCAACTGGTGTACTAAGCTTGTATGAACATCCGTATTTCCAGGTAAGATTCTTGCATTTTGCTTCACCCGCAATTTTTCTATTTCTCTTTCAAGCCCTCTTCTATCTGTAAACTCTAACAAATATAAATAATTTGCATCAGACAAGCTAATCATATTTCCCAGCGGTGTAGAAAAGATGTTCGCATAAATAATCGAAATAGATGTCTTCTTTGGCGGATTACCCATAATTTTTGTAAATGCATCATTGAATCCGCTTGGAGAATCATAGCCAACAGATACTTGCTGTTCAATTACCTTTTTTCCAGTAAGTATCTTTTTGAATGCCATTCCCATGCGACGAGAGCGGGCATATTGTACAAATGTCATTCCATACACTTCTTTAAACTTTCTTCTGGCTGTTGCAGAATGAATACCTAATTCATGAAAATCTGCTTCCTTCCATCTTTTCTCTGGATTATTTTCAATTGCCGCAACTAATATCTCGACTTCATCTGGGATACTGTGAGGATAATGGAGCGGGTTACAGCGTTTACAAGGACGAAACCCTGCTAATAACGCTTCTTCTGCGGTTAAATAAAATTCACAGTTTTCGTATTTCGGCTTTTTCGCAGTACATGTTGCATGACAAAATATACCCGTTGTTTTAATCCCCGCAAAAAAAATACCATCGTATTGAGGATTTTTTTCTACTAAAGCTTTATAGAATTCTTGTTTCTTTTTTTCAGACATAATCAAAGTTGGCTCACCTCATTCTTGAATTATTTTTTAAAGATAAACACACAAAGGATGTCTTTAACAGTCTCTTCACCTGTTCAAATTACATATTTCTCTATCATTTCATCCATGCCCATACTTTCAGTAACTGTATAATTGCTTGTCACTACAGGCGACGCTTTTATGAGGCTTTTCCACTTTCATCCTCCCGTACTTTAAGGAGTAATTAATGGGTTCCCGTCATTTCTTTTCTTAGCTTGTATAATTCATTATAAAGACACAAAAAGAGAAATACTTTCGAAAAATGAACAAGTAATTTTTTTATTTGCTGTTTTTAGAAAGCAGAAGAAAAAAATAAAACAGGCCGTTCTCATTTAAGAAAACGGCCTGTTAAGATTATCCTTCTAAATTTTGATTTTGTGGGTTATTATTCGTTGCATTAACTCTTAATGCAGTAGCAAGCATAACAATTAAGCCACCTGCTCCAATCCAAACAAGATGTGAAACAGAATCCCAATTTAATCCTTTTCCGAAGAATAGTAGCTCACGTAATCCACCTATCATAAAGCGCATTGGCAGCCAAGAATACACCCAATCATGATAGAATGGTGACATCATTTCCGGAGCCATAGCAAGTAATGGAGCCCCAAAGAAAAGCATTAAGATAAATAAAGGCATCCCTCGAAGTCCTATCAGAGACAGAACTGCTGAAATCATAAGGAAGAAACTAAAGGATGTTATAGATAAAAACAGAGCTGTATTTGTGAAATCTGGAATATGAAGTCCTACAAGGTCACTTGCTATCCAAGTTAATCCAAATCCAACGACTAGCGTGGCAATCGCACCAATTAGAATTTGCACTAATTTTACTGCAAAGTTTCTTTTTCGATTAGCAGTATTAGCTATTTTTCTAAGAGCGACATAAATAAAAGCAGCACTTGCTAAGCTCGCCATCCAAAGTGGCTGGAATAAAGAAACCGGAGCATTTCCGTTTGCGCTATTAGTACCTGTTTCGTTAACATTAGTGACCTTACTTGTAATAGGTGCTGCTAGAATTTCAGCTTGCTTTGCTGTAATTGTTGCTCCTTGTTGTTCTAATCCTTGTAGAAGCTGTGTACGAACATTATTGTTCATATTATCGACAATTCCGTTCAATATTTGTCCTGCCAAAGTTGATGCCATTGTATTCATACCTTGGTTTACGTATATTTCAATTTCTGCTGCAGATGGTGCTGCAGTTTGTAAGGAAGCTTGCTTCGCACTTAAATCCTTCGGAATAACTAATGCTGCGTAATATTCCTGATTATCTAAGCCTTTTTGTAATTCTTCTGTGTTTTTCACTTCAACCCACTTTACTGTTGGGTCCTTTTGATCTGAAGTCGCTTTTGAGTTTTCTTTAATCATTTCCACGAGCTGTTTGCCCATGTTCATTTTTGTCTGATTAGGAAGTTCTACCCCTTCATCCGCGTTAACAATAGCAATCGGTAAGTTTTTAGGCTCTGGTTGAACAGATGGAATCAGTGTTAATGAAAAAATAAATATAATAGCCAATGCAATGATTGGTGTTAGCAACAATAATTTGTTTTTAAACATATTTGAGCTCCTCCAAGCTATTAAGTTATAATAAAAGAACACCGTGTTGTTTTATTACGTTCTAAATTATATATGTGAATGACAATCCCTTCAATAAGCAAAAATGTAAAATGTGTTGGTTACAGAACACATTCCTTAAATGTGTGGGATAAGTGGATAGGAGGAAAAAATGGCTGATAGTAAAACCGATTTACGAATAATTCGCACAAAAGAATCCATTCTTACTGCTCTAATTGATTTAATAGAGGAAAAAGGCTTTGAAACAATTACAGTAAAAGATATAACGACTCGGGCAAATATAAATAGAGGAACATTTTACGCACATTATCAAGATAAATTCGACTTAATGGCAAAATGTGAAGAAAAAGTGATGCTAGAAATTTCCAGTATTGCAAAGCAAAACTTCCCAAATGTTATCGCTTCACTTGAGATGGACTCTTCAAATGTACCACCATTCCCGCTCACTGTTTCTTTATTTGAATATCTAAATAAAAATAGTGATATTATGAGAGCTTTATTAGGTCCAAAAGGAGATTTATCCTTTCAAACAAGACTGAAAGAGTTTATGTGGGACACACTTTACGGGACAAATCCAATTGCCCTTGTAAAGGAAGAAAATTTTCTTGTACCAGGCCAATATTTATCCTCTTACATGGGAACTGCCTTAATAGGAGTTGTACAACAATGGCTTAATAGCGGCAGAAAAGAATCTCCTCAAGAAATGGCTCGTATCCTGACTATTATTAATGTCAATGGTCCCTTCTATGCTGCTGGGTTAAAAAAGTAACCTTAAGAACTATAAAGAGATAACGATTATATAGTGGAGGTAATGATGAAACAGAAACAACGCTATGCAAATTTAGATAATATTGATACGAAAAAAACATTTAATGATTTTCGACGCTGGCAAAAGGAACGCAGAACTAATAAAAAGGATTTAAAGCTCACGATTGAACAGGCACCCATTAAAGAAATAGAGAAATTACATCATAATGATAGTAGTGCTTCTATAACCTGGATTGGACATTCTACCTTTTTGATACAGATGAATGGTCTGAATATGTTAACAGATCCTGTTTGGGCTAATAGAATGGGGGTTCAAAAGAGACTAACTGTTCCAGGAATTCCACTAGCTGATTTACCTGCGATTGATGTAGTATTTATCTCCCATGGACATTATGATCATCTCGATTACTCAACATTAAAAAAGCTAAAAGGCAATCCTACTTATTATGTTCCCATCGGTTTAGGCAAAGCTTTTAAAAAGCGCGGTTTAACTAAAGTCATCGAAAGTAATTGGTATGATTCGTTCCAGCAGCATGATCTAACCTTCTCCTTTGTCCCCGCCCAGCATTGGACAAAAAGAACTATCACGGACACAAATACATCTCATTGGGGTGGATGGATTATTGAAGGTAAGGAGCATTCCGTGTACTTTGTCGGTGACACAGGTTATTTTAGAGGCTTTAAGGAAGTGGCTGAGAAATTTAACATCCAAACAGTCTTAATGCCAATTGGAGCCTACGAACCAGAGTGGTTTATGAAAGTAAGTCATATAAACCCAGAGGACGCGGTTCGTGCTTTTTTAGAGCTAAACGGAAGCACCTTTATCCCGATGCACTATGGAACATATCATTTAGCTGATGATACTGGACCAGAGGCTTTGGCAAGATTAGATGCAGAGTGGCAAAGATTAAATGTAGATGCTTCACAATTAAAAAAACTGCTTATTGGAGAAACATTTTGGCTTGAGTAGAAGAGCACTTCAAATTGAAGTGCTCTATTTATATATCATAAGGTTTCTAACAAGGGGCTTACGGACGGACTACCACACCATTTTTAAATTTCATTTGCGGAAAGCTTCCTCCGGCAAACATCCTATCTCCGCCTGCAAACCAGATATATTTAAAAAGGACTTTCTCATTTACAGAAAGTCCTCGTTTTTTATATTCATTTCCTTCTAACCCTATCCTGTCATACCTTATAATTAAGAAGCTGACTGAGTTTGTCTAATTACAACTCGCTTTTCTCCCATAGCTCAATTAGCCTGCCTTCAGGATCTTTAATCCAGATAAACTCACCAAATTCGCTAGTCTCTTTATTTTTTTCAAGCGGAACACCAATTTGTTCAAGATGCTTTATCGTCTCGTCTAGATCAAACACTTGAAAATTCAGCATTACTTGCTGTTCTGTTGGAAAGTACTGGTCATCTTCAGCAAACAAAGAAAAAATCGTTTCATTTCCTGATTGCGGTTTAATAATAGTCCCGTTCCAATCTCCTATATCCAATTTCAACGCCTCATTGTACCATTTTTTCACGACATCTATATTATTAGTCCTCCAAAATATCCCGCCAAAACCTTTTATCATAAAAACATCATTCCCTTCTCCCATGTACTTCATTTTTTAATTCATAATAGAAATTCAAGAAATAAATATAAATTCCTTCTTCAATAAAAAGATGTTAATCTGTTTAGATTAACACCTCGATTCCTTCACTATGTTTACCAAAATTCGCTTTTAATATTTGGTATTTAAAGTAATTATTACCCAATTACTTTCTAAAGCCGATTATTCTGTCTGTTGAAAACAAACAAATTATTAACATTAAATTACACTTTTCATAGTAATTTAAGCTTCCTTTCTTTCTACCACTTATAACTTCGTTTTTGACTTAAGTCTTAAAGCAATTATTTGTCTAAGTATTGCTAACAATATGTAGAAAGTGACTGCTTAAATATCTTTCAAAGCACTTAACGTCTTATTGCGAAACTGAATACGGTTCATATAGTCCTTTGCCACTAGTTCTGTATAAATTAAATCAAAAAGTAAAAATAGAGGTAAAGTTGGAGAAATATTTTGGCCCATATGCATATTACTTTTATTTGTGACTAAAAGTGTCAGATCTGCTAACTGAGAAAGTTGCGATTTTTTATCACTTGTAATTGCAAGAATAGACGCCCCCTGCTTCTTGGCAATATTAATAGCATCGGTAACTTCTCTCGTTTTCCCAGAAACAGAAATGCCAATGACGAGACTTTTGTTTGTGCATAATGCAGCATCCATTACAGCTTGATGTGGATCTGTAATCGATTCAACATGTATACCGATTCGAAAAAATTTCCATTTAAACTCTTGAGCAGCAATCCCTGAATTACCGATCCCGTAAACATGAACTTTATGTGCACTGTTTATAAGTGACACGGCTTCTTGAATATCCAAAACATTCATTTTTCGGAAGGTTGTTTCGATAATCCCCAAATGATTTTGATAGAGATTAGAAAAGTAATCAATCTCTTTAATATCCGTATTCCTCGTAGGTTTGTTTCTTAAGTCGATATACCGTTTTAACTCATGTTTAAATTCATTAAATCCGGAAAAAGATATCTTTTGACAAAAACGAGTAATGGTAGCAGGTGATATGTGAATTTTTTTTGCAATTTGACTGATTGTTAATTGACTGATTTCATCAGGATTTTTAATAATATAATTTGCTAAGTCTGCCTCAGAGCTTGTAAATTTCTCCATGGTGGCAGCTATACCATTAAGAAGGTTCTCACCGAGATATTCCATAATGATTTCTCCTCTTTTAGATACAATATTCGTTCTATAAACACACTTTGATCTAATTCTTAGTTAAAGTACTAGAAGCAATTAGAATGCAGCACTAGCAATCGATAATAATGAACCCCATAAACCTTGATTACATTAAGTTTTTTAGTTGGTGATTATTCATTATAACTTACTATTGCCTGAGTGGCATTCACCATTATTGTTTTATTAAACATGATTTCTTATGATGGTTATGTCTGAAAAAGCCAGAATTAGATATAGTTTTTATATTTAGAAATAAAAAGGCAGCAGAAGGTTTAATGGTAATAAACCTTCTACTGCCTAAATAATTTCCAGACTTTTTAGTATTCGCGAAACCGCTTAAGTTTATTGTTTTTGCAAAGCATCCACAAATCTTTTCGTAATTAACTGTGGTCTTGTAATCGCACCTCCGACAACAACTGCATGGACGTTCATATCTAACAAGGAGCGGGCAATTTCCGGGGTTAAGACATTTCCTTCTGCGATAACCTTTGCATTTTTCACTTCTTTGATAATTTGTTTAATAACAGCATATCCATGATCATCAATTTTTAAGCCCTCTGTCTCTTCCGTATATCCATATAACGTCGGTGCCACAATATCAAATCCTAACTCATCAGCGAAAATCGCTTCATCAACTGTTGATACATCAGCCATCAGAAGTATATGAGGATACCTCCTTCTAACTTCTTGATAAAATGATTGTAAATCACTACCATCAGGTCGGATTCGATTCGTTGCATCAGTCGCAATTATTTCGACACCTGTCTTGGCTAATGCATCGATCTCTTGCATGGTTGGCGTAATAAAAACAGGCTGGTCCCCATACACTTTTTTGATGATGCCAATTACAGGAAGAGATACTTGCTTCTTTATCTCGATAATGTCAGAGACAGAGTTTGCCCGAATTCCAACTGCACCGCCTTCCTTTGCGGCTATTGCCATACGGCCCATAATAAATGAACTATGCAATGGCTCCCCTTCTAAAGCTTGACAGGAAACGATTAATCCTTTTTTACATTGTTCTAGTACTTGATACATTCCAAACACTTCCTTTATTTATTACTGACCTAAATACTCCTCTACTTCGTTTTTAATAATAGTAACTTGAGGCCCATAAATAATTTGGACACCTGTTCCCTTTTTCACAATTGCTTTTGAACCAGTCTGTTTAATGACATCATCATTCACTAAGGATTCATCCTTAATGGTTATACGTAAACGAGTCGCACAGCAATCGACAACATCAATATTTTGTTCACCGCCTAATCCTTGAACAATCGTTTTAGCACGCTCTGTCGCTGCTACTTGCTCAGTAACCTGCTCCTCATCTTCGCGTCCAAGGACTTTAAAATTCCTTTTTCTTATCAAAAACTTGAATGTAAAGTAATATAAGAAGAACCATGGAATACCTACCAATAACACATATGGCCAATTTGTTTTATCGACACCTTGCAATACCCCAAATAAAATAAAATCGATAAATCCGCCTGAGAAGGTTTGACCGACAGTAATATTAAATATATCTGCCATCATAAAAGCAAAACCATCAAAAATGGAATGTACTAAATAAAGAAGCGGTGCCACGAATAAAAAGCTGAATTCTAGTGGTTCTGTAATTCCTGTTAAGAATGAAGTTAGCGCCGCTGATAACAGTATACCCGCTACTACTTTTCTATTTTTCTTTTTAGAACAATGATAGATAGCTAGTGCGGCACCTGGCAGACCAAACATCATCGTAATAAAACGGCCAGACATAAATCTTGAGACACCTTCATAGTATTGTTCAGTCGAAGGGTCACCTAATTGGGCAAAGAAGATATTTTGAGTACCGCTTACAATTTTGCCGCTAATCTCTAATGTTCCGCCAAGAGCCGTTTGCCAGAATGGAAGATAGAAAATATGGTGCAACCCAAGCGGTCCCAGCATACGTAAAAGAAATCCATAGAAAAGGGTTCCAATTTCTCCGGTACTTGTTACAAGTGATCCTAATTGGTTAATAAACGCTTGGAAATACGGCCAAATTAGAAAAAGAATGGCTCCTACAAAAATGGAAGCAAACGACACAACGATAGGAATAAAGCGAGAGCCACCAAAGAATCCCAATACTTGAGGCAGCTGAATTTTATTGTATTTATTGTGCAAAGCAGCTGCTACAATACCAACAATAATACCGCCGAATACCCCAGTTTCTAATGTTTGAATTCCGACTGACATTCCTTGTCCTGCCCCAGTTAAATTTTCGTGCACCAGGTCACCAGTTAAAAAAAGTAAGGCATTGATGGTACTATTCATGACAAAATAACCAATCATTGCGGCTAAACCGGCTGTTGCTTTATCGGAACGAGCTAACCCGATCGCTACACCTACTGCGAATATAATAGGCAGGTTACCAAATACAATGGAGCCTGCAGCACTCATTATGGTAAAAATCGCTTGTAACCAACTAATATCTAAAAATGGATATGCTGAAACAGTATTTGGATTTGACAGCGCACCACCTATACCTAATAACAAACCTGCTGCTGGTAATACAGCAATCGGTAGCATAAACGATTTGCCAAATTGCTGAGCTTTTTCAAAAGCTTTTTTCATTGCTGTTCCCCTCCCTTATCTTGATTTTTGTTCTGTCTATATCGTTATCATATATCCACAAATAGACTGTTTCAATGGGGTTTCAAACGCTTTCAAGCATTTTCATCCATCTCTTCTTAACTATGAAAATTGTTTCAGTTAATTCGCTCCCCACCACCAAAACAAAAAAAGCCCAATAAAAACTCATTGGACTTTTAAAAATATTACTATTTATTTCTATCAATGCAGGATGGCCTCTATGTTTAAAACGTATAACCTTCAAAAACACTTATGCCTTCTTCATTTAATATTTTTTCTACTACTAATGGTATATTCGGGCTTTTTTCGAACACTTCGCTGCATGAAATCATTATATTACTGCCAGCTATTTCTGCCAGCTGATCGTGTGTGACACTGAATACTAATCTTCCTAAATTCGCCCAAACCATTGCCCCAGAACACATCACACATGGTTCACAGCTTGTGTATAACGTGTATTCCCTCAAATCAAAGATATTGTTCTCAGAGCAATACCTTCTGATTAGCCCAATTTCGGCATGATGTGTAGGATCACAGAAAGTATTTATTTTGTTTTCGCCGACCATTACAATTTCGTCGTCTTTGACTAAAATAGCTCCAAAAGGTTCATTGCCTTCCTTTCGGGCTTGTTTAGCTAAATCAATTGCTTTTCTCATAAACAATTCATCTTTATTTGTCACAGTTAGAAGCTCCAATCACATAACTTTTTATTGATTTACACTTACATTTTCTCGATAATCCCTTTAACTAATTGAATAAACTTCTCCCTCACCATTGCTGCTGTTTCAATTACCTCGTCATGGCTTAGCGGCTGATCAAGAATTCCACATGCCATATTTGTTAAGCAGGAAATACCAAGCACCTTCATTTGTCCATGAACAGCTACTATCGCTTCTGGAACAGTCGACATACCAACAGCATCTGCTCCTAATGTACGAATCATGCGGATTTCAGCTGGTGTTTCATAAGCAGGTCCGCTCCACCATGCATAAACTCCATTTTGCAAAGTCGTATTTTGTTCATTAGCAACCTCAGTAGCGATCGTTCGCAAATTGCGATTATACACTTCTGAAACATCAGGAAAACGAGTGCCTAATTCAGCATTATTTGGTCCGATTAGTGGATTTGTACCGACCAAATTAAGGTGGTCTGTAATTAGCATTAAGTCGCCTGGGTTAAAGCTTGTGTTAATGGCACCGCAAGCATTTGTAATAATTAACTCCTCTACACCAAGAGCCTTCATAACACGTACAGGAAAAGTTACCTCATCCAAGGTGAATCCTTCATAATAATGAAAACGTCCCTTCATCGCCAAAACAGTTTTCCCATTTAAGCTTCCAATAACTAATTCATTTGCATGCCCTACTGCTTCAGATTTTGCAAAGTGAGGAATTTCACTGTACGGAATGATAAAAGGGTTTTCTATTTCATCTGCCAGATTCCCTAAGCCAGACCCTAGAATTAAACCAATCGTCGGACGATAAGCCGTCTTAGTCATGATAAAATCTCTTGCTTCGAAAATTTCATGTGTTTTGTGCATTACTAATTCCTCCTTGAATGAAATATCTAAATTCTTATTGTTTAAAATACTTCTGCTATGGTCAGTTTAATAGGTTAGTCTTGAGATGTAAATGACTTTTTATCATTTTTATAAAAAGTATAATAAATAATCTGATTAACTAAGATAAAACGGAACTTATATTTAAACCTTTTCTTTTTATATATTAAAAGTATTTTGCAGATTACCTTTTTCTTTATGTTAATTTTAGATAAAATGAACATAAGCGATAGCCTTTACAGGGCAAATTATGGGGGAAACACATGCTAAAAAAATTTACCGAATTATCTTCGCCAAAAGCAAGAAACCTAAAGCTTTTATATAGCCTGGTCCGTAAACTGGGGCCAGTTAAAATAAATAGATTAACGGAGCTCACAGGCTTTAAACATGTCACTTGTGCTCGTTTACTGGAGGAGCTTGTTGATGAAGGGCTTATCTATGATAGTGGTATAGGCAAATCAAGTGGTGGTCGTAAGCCGTTAATGTACGTCATCAAGCCAGATGCTTATTACTTAATTGGTGTCGAAATCACCAGTTTTTACACAACAGTATTACTACTTGATTTAAAACTGAATATTGTAAGTGTTGAAAAGCTAAAAATGACTGCTGAATGTACGGGGGAATATACCTTAAACTATATAACTGCCTGCGTTAATCAACTGCTGATCCAAAATAACATTCCAAAGGATAAATTATTAGGTATTGGCGTTGGGCTGCTTGACCGTTTTGATGCAGAAAAAGGAATGATTACATCTACTCATTCCTTTCCTGCAGGTGGATGGGACATAAATTTAGTAGACTATTTAACACAAACTAATAATGTCCCTGTTTTCCTAGATAATGGAACAGATTTAGCAGCATTAGCGGAATATAGGATGAATTACTGGCAGGATACTGAAAATATAGTTTTTGTATCAAGTGATATAGGCATTCGTTGCGGTACTATTTCTCAAGGCAGATTGGTTACTAACAAGTTTGAAATGGAAGATGCTTTTGGACATATCATCATAGATATTGATGGGCGCCGATGTTCATGTGGGGCATATGGATGTCTGCAAGCATACAGTAGTTTGCCAGCCATTCGCGATGAAGTATTACGACTATTAAAACGTGGGAAAGCTTCTCTTCTGCAAGAAAAGCTAAGTAACATGGAGGATATTAATTTTCACCATATTTTAAACGCGCTAGAACAAAATGATTCACTTTGTCTAGAAGTTGTGGAGGAGGCTGCTTATTATTTTGGTGTCGGTTTAAGTAACCTAATCTTCCTGTTACGTCCGGAAATTGTCATCTTCGGTGGAACTTTAGTTCCGAAACCTCTTTTCTTTGAAGCAGCTGCTAAAGCAGCAAGCAACCGACTGATACACTATTCAAGTGCAAAAATCAAAATGGTAAAATCATCTGATGCATACAATATTGTCGCACAAGGCGCAGGCTGTATGGTATTAGACTATTACACAGAGGAAACACCTGTATAATGGCATTAATTAGCTGCCATTTTAAAGGATATTATCAATAAAAAAGGATAATATCCTTTTTTATTGATAATTTGCAGCTCTGTTTCTCTGAGTCAGATAATCAAAAAATTCATGTCATTGAATTTTCAAAAACTCGTTAACAGTTTTACTCATTTCCTTGAAATATTTCCAATGTAAATAATGATGGCCATCTAAGCTAACTAATTTTTTATTAGCTCCATTGTTTAGTTGGTCTTTATAAAAGGTGATATTTGACTTACCGTGATTATTCATGTCCTTCTTCGTAGTGAAAATCAGAACTGGTATATCAGCCGGAAAAGTCATTTTTTCTGTTTTTTTGATGTTATCTTTAATCTCGTTTGCTTCACTCACTACATTCTTATTGTAGCCTTTCCAGGCTGTGACAGCTTTTGTTGTTTTTAAGTTTGTATTGGAATATGCACCATCTTCCGCAATCGGCAGAAAGTTATCTGGAGTTATATAGGAAGCTAACCTTGCCACACCTGTTGGGACTAAATAACTCATATATTTTGGCATAGAAGGAGCTGATTCATCGAAATAATTTAATGCCTGAGGTAATGTGGGATCAATTCCAATAATTGCTTTAACTTCCTCAGGATATGTATTGGCATAGTACATACTGTAAATACCCGATATAGAGTGTGGCATCAATACATATGGCCCATTTATATTAGCTGCCTGTAAAGCTGCTCTCAACTCCCCAATTATGTTTTCAACGGTTCGCTCTTTCCCTGTTAAATCGCTCCAACCGTATCCAAAAGCTTCTACTACCACGACCTTGTTTTTCTTTGCTAATTCATTAACTAACGGCTCGAAGTCAAGAACTGGTGCGGTCGTTCCAAGTCCACTTAATAAAACAATTGTATTTTTTCCTTCCCCTTTTGTATAGACATGCATATTCTTTCCGTCTATTTCTACTAGCTCTCCTATTGGAGGATATTTGTTCTTCTCGTAAATAGTTAGTAAATTACTGCATACAAACCAAATAACGAGAGCTGAAATTACCACTAACAATATGGTTTTCAAAACTGTTGAAAATCTTCGTTTCTTTTTTTTACTCATACCTCACTCCCCTTTTCTTATTTTGCTTTTCAACATATGGTTTTTACATTATTTTCTAAATAACTCTTAGTCCATATTACTTTACATCGTAAATACAGTAATCAACCTAAAGTAATATATCCTTGTCAGCCTTAAGATGTATTAATTTGTAAAAAGTTATTATTTCAGTACGTTGTTTAATTCAAACCCTTTTTCTTTTCATTTCAATTACGGAATAAAGAGAAGCCCTAACAGTTAATAACGTTCTTTACATAGCCGCAAAATTTTTGATACAAAAAAGGCTGCCAATGTAAGGCAGCCACTGATAAAATCTCAGATTTTCTTCTAGTTATATCAAAGCTTTAATTAAGCTTCCCGCACTAATTAATAACAAGATTTCTTTCCATATAATTTTTAATACTTTCTTCAACTGTTTCTAATGTAGTATATCGTGGTTGATATTCAATAAGCCTTTTTCCCTTTTCGATACTAAATTGACCACTGCGTGCAAGGTGGTAATATGAAGAGTTAATATCATCTTCCTTTTCGACATGCTCACACCACTTGTCCCATGGAAGAAAACTGATTTTCGGTTCTTGGCCAAAGAATCGATACATCGCTTTTGCATATCCATATATGGTCATGGAATCTGCAGCAACTGCATGGAAGCTTTCACCTAAAGCTTGGTTTCTATGTGTAATCGCATTCAAAAAAACTTGTGCAACATCATCTGCATGAACATGATGTAATGTTTCCATCCCCAAATTAGGAAGGAAAATTTCCTTTCCATCAGCAATTGTTTGGAAAATGTCAGGATTTACATTTCCTAACGGACTAATGATATTCCATCCTGGACCAGAGATTTGACCTGGCATAACCGTAGTTGCAGGGAAGCCATTTACACGATATTGCTCCTGCAAAAATTGTTCACATTTGTACTTTTCGATTCCATACTCACAAATCGGATTTTTAACACAATCCTCCATTACAGGTAGCATTTCAGCCCGACCATGTGCCCAAATAGAGGAACAGAATAAATAATGAGACAATCTTGTATTTTGAAGTGCTTCTACCATTTGCTTCGTATCTTCTAAAGTGAAATTGATTAAATCGATGACGATATCTGCTTCCATCGCTGCGATTTTTTCAGCAAATGCTTCATCATTGCTTCTATCTAAAATAACATTAGTAACTTCATTCCATGCATAATCACTTGTATATGGCTTGCTTTTTCCTCTGCTTATATTAAAAACATTGAATCCCGCTTTAACTAGCTTAGGAACTAAATAAGATCCTATATGCCCACAACCACCGATAACTACGACCTTCATCATTCATTCCTCCCTTGAAATTGAATTTAACAGAGATTAACTAAAAATGAAATGGCTTTCAATCATCTTTGAAGTGTTTTCTATTATTTTCTGTGTTAATAACGATAAAACGTAAAAAGCTTTTCAATATTTTCTTAATCTTATTGCTCATCCTCTTTAATAATCTGATTATTAATTTGTCGTGTTTCCGTTCGTTGTGCTAATTTCACTTTAAAGTCATAGTTTTTATCATATGAAACAGAAAATAAGCAAGAGTAAAGAATATCTAAAATAAGAGAAATCGATTCAAGTGAGGCAAATCCAGCAATTTTAGTATATGATTTTTCTCGTGTTGTGATATGTAATGTTACATCCGCAAGTCTGGACAAACTGTTTTCTCCAATACTAGTAATAGCGATAATAGGGACCTTATTCATTTTTAAGTAATTCGTTGTTTCCAAAATGGATGCAGACTCACCTGAATAAGAAATACAAATTGCACAATCATTTGCAGATGTCATAACTGCTTCCTGATACATCATGCTTTCTGTAGGATTTGTGTCTGCCTTTTTGCCAATATGCCTTAATTTATAGACGAATTCTTGTCCTAAAAAAGTTAAATTAGATATGGTAAAAACCTTTACTTCACTACTGTTACTTAATAATCTTACTGCCTTTTGCAGGGAGTCATGGTGAATAAGGGATAAAGTATCTTTCGCACTTTCAATATGTATCTGTGTAATTTTACTGGCAATATTCATCATAGAGTCTTGTTCCGTAAAAGGAGTATTTGCATCTAAATCTGTGAAATTTGTCTTTAAATAATCCACTTCTTTAAGAAAGGCTTTTTTCAACTCATTCCATCCGTTAAAGCCTAATTTTTTTGATATTCTTACTAAAATGGATGGGGAGGTATATGTCTCTTCAGCAATCATTGTTGTCGAGTAATCATCAATAAGTTCTTGTTTTTCTAGAACAAAGTCTAAAACAATCCTTTCATTAGGTGAGAACTTTAAAGTTTTCATTTTTTCTTGTAGTAACACGGCGATCACCTTTTCTAAAACTGTTTGGTAAATTCATTATTTAAAATAAAATAGTTTTTGTAAAGAGTCTAACTGGAAATTCTATTGCTGTCGGAAAAAGGTAATTCGCTGCAAAGATACTTTCTCCCTTTGTTTATAAGAAAAAGGAGTTCTGACATCAATGTTCACTGTTTTTTTTCAATTGCCATCCGCAAGTTTGCGATAACTCCAAGAAGCAAAAGGATGGAACAAAACAGCCTTTCAAATGTCGTTCCAACAAGCTGCTGTGCGAATCCAAAGGACCATAGAGCAACAAAAAACCAGCAGACAACAATTATTCCCTTTTTATGCTTAAGCAGATTCCCTCCAATAATTAGCGTAAAAATCCCGCCAATTAAACTAATAATGATATTGAGAATAGAGATTGGCACTTGAGTTTCGAAGTCTTGGGAGCGTCCGCCATTAACAATCGTGAATGGAATAACACCACACAGAATAAGAACATGCAGCAGCAATGTCAATGTATAGAACCAAATCCCCATATTTACAGCTGTTTTCCATTTGATTGTCCTTATTTTTTCTAACATATCTCTACCTCACTTCTTCATTTGCCAATATGGAAAATATATATGAGTACAGTATCGATATTAACTTTATGCTTTGATAGATACACTAATGCAAACTAAAATGAATACCTGGATGTAAAAAAACACAAAACACCAATCCGCACCTTTAGCGTGTGGGTTGGTGTTTTGTGCAGGTTGATGGGTAAATTCAAGTTTCTAAAGTCAAACTGTTGATTAAACTGGCTTGTTCATTTGATCGGTTAAATTAGTCAATATTGCACTATTTTCCTGGTCTGCGTCAAACTGGACAACATCATCGTAATCAAAGGTGTGTAAACTCTCAGGAAATGTTTCCTTTAAATAATCAACAAATGCCTGAATGTCGTTGCCAACATTGTTATTTTGACGGAATTCCATCAGGATTTGACGGAATTTATGCGGAGGTAAATCGCATTGAATATGATAGGATTTACTAATGCCTAAATGGTTTTCGTCTGAACTATAAAGATTATAAATGTTAGTCAAATGAAACTCCCCTTTTAGTTGGAATGAACCCTTTTATTTTACCCTGAAAAGGGAAAAATATAGCAGAATTGCTGAATTTTATTCAGTATAGAAACTATTCAGCTGCAGAAATGATGCTTTTACATAAAACTTTTGACCACGCTAGTATTCAATCATTCCTTTATAGTAAAATGAAATAAAGTTTTTCCGAAAATTCACAAAAAAAGGAGAAGAACAAATGAAATTAGGTGCATTTTCTGTAAGTTTAAACGTAAAAGACATTCATGTTTCCAAAGCTTTCTACGAAAAATTAGGATTCCAAGCTTTAGGTGGTGACATAGCTAATAATTGGCTGATTATGAAGAATGAAAATAGCATCATTGGCTTATTTCAAGGAATGTTTGAAAAGAATATACTAACGTTTAATCCAGGCTGGGATCAAAATGCTGAAAATCTCGAATCGTTTACAGACGTCCGAGAAATTCATAACCAACTAAAGACTGAGGGAATAACCATGCTTTCTGCAGCTGTTGAAACGAAAGAGGGACCTGCTCATTTTTTCATTGAGGATCCAGACGGGAATCAAATTCTTGTTGACCAGCATCGCTGAAAAGGTTTACTGACAGAGCCTAGCTATTAAATTATGTTCGTTCCATTGTGCGCACGTCCTCGCGCTTACCGCGGGGAGGAAGATGAGCCTCCTCAGCTTCGCCTGCGGGGGCTCATCCTTTCCTCTATTTCCCTTAGTAGTCGAGCTCCATTCCACTTAGATTTCTTATGATAAGAGGTATTCTGAAGCTACAAACTTTATTGAAAAAGATAAATAAAGAACCCTAACTAAACCCTACTTTTGAAATGAATTTCCAACTATTAGTTCCAACTTATCTTAGAATAAATCTTATTTTCCAACCTCTTACTCTATGTTGCCTAGCATTTTATTCTTATAACTATTAAGAGGCTTCTTCAAACTGACTGTTATACAGTTCTGCATAAAAACCGTCTTTGCTGATTAATTCTTGATGGTTGCCTGCTTCGATAATATCTCCATCTTTCATTACTAAAATTAAGTCTGCATTTTTTATTGTAGAAAGCCTGTGGGCGATAACAAAGGATGTTTTTCCTTCTGTGAGCTTATCCATCGCTTGCTGGATGAGTACTTCTGTGCGTGTATCAACCGAACTAGTTGCTTCATCCAGAATAAGTAATGGTGCCATTTTCACCATAGCTCGAGCGATTGTAATCAGCTGTCTTTGTCCTGCTGACAAACTTGATTTGTCATTTAAGATGGTATCGTATTTATCTGGCAGCGTATTTATGAAGTGGTCCAGTCCTACTGCTTTACAGGCTGCGACTACCTCTTGTTCTGATACGTCATTCCTTGCATAGACAATATTATCTCGGATTGACCCTTCAAAAACCCATGTATCTTGAAGCACCATACAGAAGAGATCATGTAAGCATTCTCTCGTCATATGATTAGTAGGGATACCGTCAATGGTAATTTCTCCTCCATTTAATTCATAAAAACGCATCAATAGGTTGATTAAGGTTGTTTTTCCTGCTCCTGTTGGACCAACAATCGCTACTTTTTGGCCTGCTTCCACCTTGACAGAAAAATCCTTAATAATTAATTTGTTTTCGTCATAACCAAATTGAACATGCTTAAATTCCACATCACCTTTAACATTTTCCAATATTTCTAACTTATTGCTTTCCTTAACAAGCTCTTCTTCATTTAAAAATTCAAAGACCCTTCCACTTGCTGCTGCTGTAGACTGCAGATTAGTCGCTGCTTGGGCGAGCTGCTGAAGTGGTTGTGTAAATAAGCGGATATACAGCATAAATGCGACGATTACGCCAAACGATATTGTTCCATTGACTGCAAGGGCAGCACCAACAATACAGACGACTACATACCCAAAGTTACCAATAAACATCATTAATGGCATCATCAGGCCTGACAAGAACTGCGATTTCCATGCACTATCATATAATCTTGTATTAATTAGCGAAAAATCATGTTTTGCCTGCTTCTCCCCATTATATGCTTTCACCACATTATGCCCTGAATATGTCTCCTCAATATGACCATTTAGCTTTCCTAGTTCTGCTTGCTGCTGTGCAAAGAAACGCTGTGATTTTGAGATGATAAAAGCCATCAATATGAATCCAATAAAGGTTGACAGCACTGCTGATATGGCCATAATCCAGTTTGTGTAAAACATCATAATTAATGATCCCACAAACATTGTAATTGCTGAAATCAACCCACTGATACTCTGGTTCATTGTCTGTCCGACCATATCTACATCATTAGTTACTCTGCTTAGGACATCTCCTGTAGTAGTAGAATCGAAGTATTTTAAAGGCAGACGGTTTATTTTCACGGAAATATCATGTCGTAATTGCTTAGAAACTCTTTGAGTAACAGTAGCCATTATAAAGCCTTGAATGTAGTTAAATATAAAACCCAATCCGTATAAAAATACAAGTAAAATGGCAACATCGAACACAGCATCTAAATCAATGCTTCCCATTAATCCTTCTGTGATAAGATCCGTCATCTTGCTTAGCTGATTCGGGCCAACAATACTAAAGATTGCTGCAGCCATAGCAAGAATTAAGGCGATGATTATTGCTGGAAAGAAAACCTTGGAATACATTGCTAAATCTTTTAAGCTTTTAACGTTCATGCCTTTTTTAGGGCCTTTAATGTTAGCATCCTTTAGATTTTCATCAGGTTTTCTGTTAGTATGCTCCTGATCAGCTTGACGTTTTTCATCCAATTTCCAGTTCCTCCTTTGACAATTGTGAATACGCAATTTCTTGGTAAACATCACATGTGTGCATTAATTCTGCATGTGTGCCTATTCCGACTATTTTACCTTCATCTAATACTAGGATGCGGTCAGCGTCTTTAATCGTACCTATTCTTTGAGCAACAATAATAGAGGTTGCATCCTTTATTTCTTGCTTTAATTTGGAGCGCAGAACACGGTCTGTTTTATAATCTAAGGCAGAGAAGGAATCATCAAATAAATATATTTCAGGCAATTTATAGATGGCACGTGCAATGGATAATCTTTGCTTCTGTCCACCTGAAAGATTTGTTCCTCCTTGAGATATAATGGACTCGTATTGCTGATCCATATTTTCAATAAAGTCTTTTCCTTGCGCAATTTCTACTGCTCTTTTAATATTGTTTTCTTCTGCTGATTTTTTGTCGGCTTCACCAAAAGCAATATTGGAAGAAACGGACCCGCTGAACATAACTGCTTTTTGGGAGACGTAACCAAGCTTGTCTCTGAGTGATTCTAGCTTATAATCTTTAACATCAAGACCATCCACTATAATTTCTCCTTCTGTTGCTTCCATAAAACGAGGGATTAGATTTACTAGCGTGCTTTTTCCGCTGCCCGTAGAACCAATAATGGCCAGCGTTTCTCCCTTAGATGCTTTAAAGCTTATATCTTGCAAAACATATTCTGTCGCGCCAGGATATTTAAAGCTGACATTTCGAAATTCGATTTCAGCTTCTGATATGCCTTCTGTTGCACTTCCATCCTTTATGCTTACTTCCGTATCGAGGACCTCGTTAATTCGTTTTGCAGACACAGCTGCACGAGGGAGCAAGACAAAGGTGATGGAAACCATCATAAAGGCCATAATTACCTGCATCGCATATGATGAAAATACAACCATATCAGAGAATATAGTCAGCTTACTTGTTATCGGTGCATTATTTATTAAAACAGCACCAATCCAATAGATAGCAAGACTGATTCCAGACATTATCAAAGAAATAGTCGGCATTAAGATCGCCATTGTTCTCGTTGTAAATAGATTTGTTTCTGTCAGTTCGGTGTTTGCTTTTTCAAATTTATTCTGGTGGAACTTAGTAGAATTGTAGGCATGAACTACACGAATTCCTGTTAAATTTTCTCTTGTAACCATATTAAGATTATCTGTTAATGTTTGGATCACTTTAAATTTAGGCAATGCCACTAAAACGATGATAGCAATTAATACTAACAGCACGAAAACAGCGACTCCTGTTGCAGCTGTCCACTGCCAGCTTTTCCCCATGATTTTTAAAACAGCCCAAACTGCCAGTATAGGTGCTTTCAAAACAACCTGCAAACCAAGAATAATAAGCATTTGAACCTGCATAATATCATTGGTAGAACGAGTAATTAAACTGGCTGTCGAAAAACCAGTGAGTTCCTCCATTGAAAACGAAAGGGTTTTGTCAAACACCTTTCCTCTTAAACGGTTTGAGAATTTCGCCGCTACTTTTGCAGCAAAATAGACAGTGATAATAGATGCTACCATACTTCCAACCGCACATAATAGCATAAAACCACCTTGGGAAAGAACATCACTAATTTCACTGCCTTCTGTTTGAACAAGCTTAGTAATTTCCGCCATATAATCAGGAAGCTTCAAATCAAGCCATACTTGTATAACAATAAATACCAATGCACAAAAAACTAACAGCCAATCCTTCCTTTGAAAATGGCTAAATATTTTTAACATCGAATGTCCTCCTTTTTGCATGACCCGCTTTTTAAGGTCCGTATAATTTCAAGTAAAAAATTATCTTATAACACATAATTATCCCCGTACGTCTCTATTGTTAGAGAGAGACATTAGTTTACAATTCACAAACTACATCGTACAGGATATATCGTATAACATGCATCTTATACGATATATTTTACCTTGTCAATTTTTAATAAATGGTTTTTTTCTGCTTCAAAAATAAAAAACGGAACCGCTTTAGTTTCCGTTTCTAAATCTATATATATTCAGCTTAGTAATCTCTCAGTTACTTATTCCTCGTAAAATTAATCAATAAAAGTATCATAAATAACATAACAATAGTTTATTTAGATACAAAGACGTTGATCATTTTATTGATTATTATCTTTATCAGGAAAAAGCATTACATCAAAGGATTCATTGTAATTTATACCTTCTGTTGTCATTTTATCTTTTACTGCGCCTACGAGAAGCTGCATGCCCTTCATAACGATTTCTTGCTCTTCTGCATGTAACTGATCTAGTGCACCAGTTATCATTTTATTTAAGTAAGTGTAATCTTTTTTGTTTATGCCTTCTTCTGCAGCCTTTGTTAATGTAATAACAACCGAGCGCTTGTCTTTAGGATTAGGACTTTTCTCGAGTATGCCTTTTCCTACAAGTCTATCTACAATATCTGAAACAGTACTTTGCGTCATTTTCAAATTATATGTTAATAATTTAATGTTTGTAATTTTATTTGTCACTACTTCAGCAATAACCCTAATTTGCGGGACTGTAAGGCCATATCCCTCAGCTTCTGTCTGCATACTTTTTGCTATAAATCGTTGTAAAAAATCTATCGATTCGCGAAGATAATCAGCTCTTTCTAACATTTTTTCCATTCCTCTCATTAACATCGGTTACGATACATCGCATTAGATATATTAATTAAAAAACATCTTACACGATGTATTTGTTCATGTCAATTGACTGCCAATAGTGGAAACCGTGAGAATGTTTAGGAAGAACATATATATCTTTCCTCTAATTGTATCAAACTGCTAAAAAAAGCTGTGGATGATTTTATAGCTAACTTAAGTGTAAGGAAAGGAAATTCTTGTAGTAAATATAGAAATTTACATAATAAAGAGCCTTTCCCAATCAAATAGATCTAGATTGGACGCAAGGCTTATACATCAGATAAAACTAAGAGACTCTTTTAATAGTAGAAATACTAAATCTCCATGCTTTATTTATTAATTTAAACGTCCAATAAAAAAAGAAAAAGTTAAAAGCTAAGCCAAATGATCCCAAAGAAAACAACCAATCACCTTTGTAATAAAAAGCATCAGCAGGATATCCAAAGATATAGTTGTTATTATCAACTCTATATCCAATACCAGGAATTATAGCAATGATAATAGTTGCTATACTACTTAATATAGTTATCTTTACCTTTAGTTTATTCATTTTTTTGATGTTCAATAAAACTATTATTAAAATCACATTGAAAAATAGTTCCATAAGCAGACTTAACAATTCATCCAACTAAAACACTCCTTATTTGTTAAAAACTATTTCACGTCATTATAACAAACATTTCCAAAATTAACATAATTAATCTGACCATTATTTAACTTTGCTTCCCCATAGGCATGGGCGTAACTTTGCATACTTTTACCCACATTCCTGCCAATTTGTTATAAACATAGTTAGGTTAACACACTATAAATGATGATTGACATGTTCTGATTTCTCACATATACTAACTTACGAACGTTCGTCAGGGAGGTTTATCATGAAAGCAACCGAAATTAAAAAAAGTGCTTTAGCACAGTTTGTTAACAAAGGGTATGAAGCAACATCTTTAGACGATATTGTGGCTGGAATAGGTATTAAAAAGCAATCTGTTTATTCACATTTCAAGCATAAGGAAGATATCTTTCTTCAAGTAATGAAGGATGTCGTGGATGAAGAAATATCTTTTTTGAAAAACTTTTTTCAAGAGCGTAAGCAGGCTGAACTTGAAGAGGTTTTATTTCAACTGTTAGTAAAGTATAAAGAAAGGTATTTGCATCAAGAAGACAAAAACATTCAATTTTTGCTGCGGATGGCATTCATCCCGCCGTTTCATTTGCGTGATTTTGTCATAGACCAATTTAACTTTTATAACCATCATTTAGAACAGCATTTGCTCGAGGTATTTATAAAAGCAACAAATATCCATGTAACTGCCGAAGAAGGCACTGTTTCATTCTTGAATTTTCTCGATGGAATACTTGTGGAATTAATTTATGCAAATAATGTTGAGAATAGGCTGAACATCTCTTGGAAGATATACTGGAGAGGAATTTCAAATGTTATATAAATGATCTGCCTATACATAATAGAGTTAACTTGTAATGTGTAGGCATAGCAATGACAATATTACTGTCATTGCTAACTAAACCTTACGAACATTCGTAAGGTAAATATTTAAGAGAAGGTGATTATATTGAATCGAAATTGGCTGTTCGTCCTGATAGCAGGAGTCTTAGAAATATTTTGGGTATCTGGTCTTAAGCACGCAGATAACTCCCTTGAATGGATAGTAACCATAGCAGCAATTGCTACTAGCTTTTGTTTGTTAACATATGCCTCAAAAAGTTTACCTGTAGGTACGTTATATGCAGTCTTTACGGGAATTGGTACAGCAGGTACTGTTTTAGCCGAAATGGTAGTTTTTGGAGAACCCTTTAATATGTACAAAATTATCTTTATTGCAACACTTCTCAGCGGAGTCGTTGGCTTGAAAATATTAAGTAGTTCAAAAGAAACAACAGAAATGGAAGTAAAAGGAGGCTGAAAAATGACTTGGTTAGCATTAATAGCAGCAGGTGGTTTTGAGGTTGTTGGTGTTTTAAATGTAAAAAGACTTGGTGAAAAACAAAAAAATGCACTTTATTACATGATCTTTTGTTTTGGTTTGAGTTTTCTCTTGTTATCATACGCTATGACAGAAATTCCAATGGGGATGGCTTATGCCATTTGGACTGGAATTGGAACAATCGGTTCTGCACTATTAGGAATGCTTTTATTTAGCGAACCAAAGGATTGGAAAAGATTAGTATGTATCGGTGTTATATTGTTTTCTGCGGTAGGGTTGAAGCTTGTTGCTTAACTACTATCAAGCTACAAATTTTTATAAGCCAGCTGTGTCATAAAAAGAGACTGGGACATAAGTATGTGAACCAGCGTAAAGACCGAACTACTTAATCAACTATTGATTAAATAGTTCAGTTTTTTGTTTTTAGTTTAAATACAAAAAATTGGAAATTTTAGTGGAGTGGAGCGGAGGCCCATCTTCCTCCCCGCGGAAAGCGAGTGGGTGCAGCGCAATGAAACGAACTAACTTTAACTCAACATTCTATTTAGACCCAACCTTCATTTTTCAAATTGAGTTGTAATTCTATTATTCGTGTTTAGAAAGCTTATCTTTTGTTTTGTCCCAGCGTTTTTTGGCTATTATTTAAAATTCTCCGTAAAGAATGATTCCAACTTATCAAAAGGAATTACATCTGTTTTATCGTACAAATCAACATGTCCTGCATTTGGAATGACGTAAAGTTCTTTTGGCTCTGCTGCCATCTCAAAAGCATCTTCACTGAAGTATCGTGAATGTGCATGTTCGCCAATGATAAATAACAGCGGACGTGGTGAAATGGATTTAATATGTGTTAGCAGAGGAAGGTTCATAAATGACATACTGCTTGTTATCGTAAATTGAGTAATCGAATTTGGATGGTAACCACGCGGTGTTGAATAGAACTCACCAAACTCACGGCCAATAGGGTCAGTATTTTCGTCAAATCCGATTGGTGCTCCACGCTGAGCAAGCGCTGGCTGTGCTGCCTCAAAATCTTCATAACGTTGCTCTGCAACTGAATCGAGGATATTGTTTCTTTCTTCTTCTGTAAATGAGTCTTTCCAACCGTTAGCCGCAACGCGAGAAATATCATACATACTTACAGTTGCAACAGCCTTAATTCGTCTGTCCACCTGTGCAGCACTTATTCCAAACCCACCGCTACCACAAATTCCAATTACGCCAATTTTATGTCTATCTATGAATGAACGAGTACCGAGATAATCAACAGCTGCACTGAAATCTTCAACAAATAAATCAGGTGAAGAAATATGTCGTGGCTCTCCACCACTGTATCCGTTATAGGAAGGGTCAAATGTAAGTGCTACAAACCCTCGCTCTGCCATGCTTTGAGCATAAATACCAGGACCCTGCTCTTTTACACCACCATATGGCGCCCCTATAATAAGACCTGCATATTTTTTTGTCTCATCAAAATTAGTTGGAATGTAAAGATCTGCTGAAATGTTAATGCCGAACCTGTTTTTGTATAAAACAGACTTTCTTGTAACATTACTGCTTAACTCAAAAATATAGTTATCTGACATTTTGTCTTTCTCCTCCTTCTTCTTCTGCTATTTTTATTTATTTAACAGGAAATCTTTTAATGTATGAATGGCAGCCTGTTCATCTGTCCCACTTACTAGCAAGGTTATATCATCACCTTTATTTACATTTAAATCCATTACCTTCATAATCTCTTTCCCATTAGAGGATTTACCATTTTTAGTTAGGATTACATCACTGCTAAACGTACGAGCTTTAGCAACAAATATGGTCGTATTTCTTGCTTGAAGTCCACGGTGCAGCCTAACTTTTTCCTTTGCTACAAACACCATATTCACCTTCCTAATGTTAAACTTGTTAATTCTTCAGGATGATACTTGGCTGAATACTTTTCCATGGTACGAGTGAGAAATCTTCCGTTTTCAACTTTTATTCTCTTGCAAAAGCAATCTTAACCCTTATAGTTAACTCTAAGTCAAGCGATTAATTAATATTTATTTTAGGCAGGAAACCACCATGATCCGTTTTATTTAAAACTAGTTATTTATGATTTTGACATACGCCGAAACCCGTGATACTATTTTCGCATATGTTAGAGTTAACTCGAAATTTATCTTTTAGGAGAATTGGAGAGGAAAAGATGAGTACTTATTCTATTAGTGAAGTGGCAAAGGAATTGAACCTAACAACTTATACATTACGGTATTACGACAAGGAAGGGCTTTTGCCATTTGTGGAACGGACACCTAACGGAACACGACTTTTTAAAGAATCTGATATTGGTGCTCTAAGAATTATTGAATGCCTTAAATCCACTGGAATGCCTATTAAAGAGATTAAAAGCTTCATTGATTGGTGTCAGGATGGAGATTCCACCTTGCAGCAAAGATTCGATATGTTTTTAGAACGAAAGGCGGCTGTAGAAGCACAGCTGGCAGAATTGAACAAGACAATGGAAATCATTAATCATAAATGTGATTATTATAAAACTGCTTTAGATGCAGGAACGGAAGATATTCATAAAGACGATAAAATTGGTAGCCTAAATTAACATAAAGCCGCCTATCCATCTAAAATTTTGTTCTGGATAGGCGGCTTTATATTTTTCTCCTGTTTATGAACCTTAAATTCCGTATAAATATTCACTCAAAATCTACTTAACCAATGTTTGAATCACATTCGCCAAGGCCTCCACCGTGTTATACTCTTCCTCTAACGTGTTTTCAACACCTCCTATTTCAATGACGGCAGATTGATTTAATAAATCCTGATTATAATGATTTTGATAAGTGTCATAGCTTTTCGAGAATACACCTCTTGATATTCTAGGATATTTGTCATTTATTTTCTTATGAAGCTGTTTCGCAAACTCTTGGTTTTTTTCATAATCAGGATTTCCTGCCTCTCCTTCTGATACTACAAAGGTAATTTTCGCATAAGCTTTGCCATCAATCTCCACGGTTGTTACTTCTCTGCTTGCAGAATCTCTATGTAAATCGAATGCCATTTGAATGCTTTTATTCTTCACAAGTGCGTCTTGCATGTTTTTCCTCGATATTTTATAGGCATCTTGGTAAGGTAATTCCTTTTCCTGGAGCTCCTTTGTATTATCATTAGTATCAAGAATATTATTGATATTCCTTTGTTTTAAAGCGTTGCTAAGCCTTTGGCCAACTAATGTCATATTAATTGTTTCATGGATACTATCGTTTACACTAAAAGTTTCTTCAGGGTAAATTGCCGTTAGTTCAGGCAAAAAGGATTCGTAATTATGTGTTTGGCTTATATACACAAGAGGATCGTCTGTTAGTATGGTGGAAGGTTGATACTGATTCGTATTTGTGGAAAGCTGGATTGCTGGTTCTTTTGTCTGCTGATTGAATGAGGTTATAGCCAAGAAACCTAAGATAAAAACACTTACTGCAACTGTTAGAAATCCAACAGCCTTTTTGCTGCGAGTTCTTCTTGCTTTAAGTCTTAATTTTTTTTCTGTTTCTTGAATGAAATCTTCCCTTGGCTCAAGTGAATAGGAGCTTTTTATTAATTCCATTAGCTCTTTATCAGTTCGCATTAATAAACACCTCCACATTTTCAACATTCAGCTTTCTTCTAAGCTCCTTTAATGCTCGATGATAGTTTACCTTCACTTTTGATTCACTGCATTGAAGTATCTCTGCAGTTTCTTTAATAGAAAACTCATTAATTCCTCTTAAAATTACAACTGCTCGAAATGGAGGCTTTAATTTTGAAATAGCTGCATGAACATATTTTTTCAATTCATCCTGCTCAAGCATTACATCAGGTTCCTTTTCGGCTGTTTTTTCATTCCATAATACTTTTTCGCTAAGATAAACAAGCCAGCGCCTCTTTCGATAATGATCAATCGCTACATTCTTTGCTATCGACATAACCCATGCTTTTAAATGGCTGATTCGATTTAGCTCGGATAAATGATGAAGTACTCGAATAAATACCTCTTGTGTAAAATCCTCTGCATCACTGCGGTTGCCTGTAAAAACAATTAAGAAACGGTATACATCCAAATAGTACATATTATATATTTCTAGTATCTTTTCTTCTTTCTCATTTGATTGAAACACATTATCCCCCCTTTTTATTTCATTTATTAATCGTATGAGCACAATAAAAAGTTACACTTTTTTTCAAAACAAAAGGCCGTCCAGCAAGGACGACCTTTACAGTATTATGTATTATTCCTTCAAGAGGAATTATTTACCTTCTACTTTCAAATAAAAAATAAAATGGTGCTATTCCTTTAATTGAGTTAATATTAGCTCCATTATTTCTGTACGTGTCATATCATTAGTAAACTTGCATTCTCCATCAACACCTAAATAATCCTCTGAAATCCACCATGAGCGTAGTGCATCTTCTCCAAACTCCGTCTTTTTTGAACGAGTATTGTGACGTTTGACTGTCTCTTCAAAGGTTAAATCAAAATAATAACTAAATGCCCTTCCTTCATAGAAATCAATCAAGTCAGAAAGCATGCCGCCATAACGCTTATTATATAATATACCTTCCACTATTACATATTCGCATTTACCCTTACCATATTCGGCAACTTGACGGATTAAATCAATGGAAAGATTGCCATCTCTATCTTGAACCTTTAATATATCGCGACGAATTGTATCCTGAGAAACCAACAAAGTACCTGCACCAAAATGGTCTTGAAGACTTTTGGCTATCGTGGTTTTCCCGCTGCCTGAATTCCCGCGCAGAATAATTAGCTTTGATTTCGTATTTGAGATTGTCATACTTCGCACCTTAACATGCCTTATTCTTTACTTTTTTTGTGAAAATTTTAAGACAGCGTTTCGTGAATTAACGATTTTTTCCATACTATCTTCATAATACTTAGAAACATAGGCATAAAAGATAATGTCTACAGTTGTAAATTGTGCAAGGATAGAGCTAGTGGCAGCACTGCGGAATTGCGCTTCTGGTGCCCGAACGTACTGGAGCGACAATCCGACCTTCTGTGAAAGGCTATTTTGTCCAAATCGTGATAATCCAATTGTTTGGCAGCCAGCTTCTTTTGCAATATCAACTAAGCTTAAAACCTCAGATGTTTCTCCCGTGTTGGAAACACAGAAAAAGATACAGTTCTTTGCTACGCCAGAAAGAATGGAAGCATATATATGTGCGTCTTGGATAGCAACAACAACTTTTCCAAGGCGAGACCATTTTTGCATAATATCATCGGCTACTAGAGAAGAGGCTCCTAATCCATACACATAAATAACATCAGCATTTTTAATACTTTCAATGGTTCGATCAATGATTTCCTCATCTAACTCTATTGCTGTTTCCTTGATTACCTGTACGGAATTTGAAACAATCTTCCCTTTTATAGATTGGATTGTTTCATTATGTTCTATATCGTAGAAGCCACTTTTTAAAGAATGTGATAATTGAGAGGATAAGGATAGCTTTAATTCTGAGTACCCTTCAACCCCAATAGAACGGCATAAACGTATAACAGCAGCACTACTTGCATTTGCTTGCGTCGCTAATTCGTGAACGGACATTCTAACAATATGGTCTGCATTTTCTAATATGTATTGAGCAACTTTTCTTTCTGAATTAGGCAGTTCATCAATTACACTCTCAATTCTCACTAATATATTAACGGAAACCATTATTCTACCTCCTTCCTAGTACTCCTTTAACTTCTTCAATGCTAAATAATAACCCCCTAATGTTGATGATACATCATCTGTAATGAATTTTGTTTTAGGAAGTTTTTCTTTTATTTTATCAATAAATACTGACTGGACAATAGGGATTTTTGTTAAAATACTGCCTTTTACTGCAATTTCAGCGGCCATCCTTTCACCTGCATAGCTTCTTCATTTCGGAAATATCTGTACAATTAAGATAAGACAATATATTTTTTGTCAGCCTGCTAGTTTCTAAATGCCTATCATTAAACTGCTACCGACCAACACACATAACATAAAAAAACTGCAGTCACCTGCAGCCATAAAACAATTTTAAAATTACTTAATTTAAACATCTATCCGTTGTGGAACAACTAGATACCCCATCGCTTTCCCTGATTTAAGGATTTTAATCAGTTGTTCCTGAAGTGTGTCATTGCATGTTACCTGTATGATAACCTCGCTTTTTTTGGGGGAAAAGAGTTTTAATTGCCCTTTACTTATGGCTATTTCAATTAACAGACCCAATGTAAAACCGCCGATAAGTCCAAGCAAGCCCCAAATTATCGGCCCTAAGTATAAAACAAATCCGTATATTGATCCTAAAACCATTCCTATTGTTCCTCCAAGCATTGCTCCGTCCAATAGACTTCTGCCATCAACGCTATGAAGGGAATCGAGGATATGAGTTGATGCCTTAAGATTTTCTAATGGCATTGCGACTATATTCTCCTTTGGCACCCCTATTTTTTCCATTTCGTGAATGACGATTTCTACAAATGGCGAGTGTTCAAATGTAGCTATTATTTGGACTTTATTGTTCGCAACTGTTTTTTGCTGTGACAAGTTTTCATCCCTCACTCTTAAGTAACGAATTTGCTCAATATCGTAAAGTGTATTACTTTCAATTACGGCCGTATATGCCTGATAAATAGCAAAGGCGTACATGGAAGGCATAAATAGAAACCATTGCCAATCTACCATTTCAGCTACTGCATTATAATCACCGAGGAAAGAATAAAGCCACATCCGAACAGCCTCTGCTTTATATGCGACATATATCCACCATGCTAAAACAAGTGTCCCCACAACAGTACTGCCAGCATATAATTGGCCAAGACCAGGAGATAATAGGGACCAGATAGCACCTATCCACGGGTTCTTTTTGTCGAGAATAACCACATCAAAAAATGTTACTTCTGAGGGAGTTACCGGTGCATCTTCCACTTCTGCTAAAACATGACTTTTAGCGACCTCAACAGCACAGCGATAACTGTCCCAGATACTATATACATAAACTGCCATATAAAGTAAAAACCAGTCTTCATTTATTTGAATCTTGGCTTCTTCAAACCTGCCAAGCATTGATAAGGCAATACCTTTATTTAAATTGGCTTGACTATTTACAACAAGCTCCCAAATAATCAGAATAAATCCATGTAGATATTTTCCTAAAAACATATGACCAAAACCTGGGAATGCTGCAGACCACCATGCCGCAATCCAAGGGATTCGGGGATATGCCGAGTTTACTCCTAATGCTGAAATTAGGCCCTTTGTATAGCGAGGTTTTATATTAGCTGACTGGAACCTTTGATGTGGCATAAATTATCCTTCTCCTCTGGCTAACTCTCTACTTAATATTACCAACAATTGTCTGCATCATTCGGTTTACTTCTACAACTGCTATATCCCCCGTTTTTAAGACTATTTTTCTTCCTTGAATTACAGTACGGTTACTATATCGTTACTTTTCTTCGTAAATCCTTTTTTTCGTGTTTTTATTGATATAATAGTGTTCTGATAAAATGGTTTAGCAATATAATAACCAACCCAAACAGGGAGCCTACTATGTTGTTGGTACATAGTAGGCTTTTTGTCTGGCTATCTATATCAGTTCTGCTTTTCATAATCTTTAATATGTATAGTAATTACTAACAATAACCACCTTAAAAAGGAGCAAACCAGTCTGGTCTGCTCCTTTCACCTTATACAGTCTGTGACAGCTGCTCGCGTAGTTTCTGTGTTGCGGCCACCATGTTTTTCAACGATTTAACTGTTTCTTCCTCACGGCGTGTTTTCAGGCCACAGTCTGGGTTAACCCAAAATTGTTCCTTTGAAATAACTTCAAGACTATCATTAAGTATATTTTCCATTTCTGCTACACTCGGTACACGTGGACTGTGGATGTCATACACGCCTAAACCAATGCCAAGCTCATAGGAATTTTGTTTAAGTGAATGAATTAATTCACCATGGCTTCTTGATGTTTCAATTGATATAACATCAGCATCTAGTGCTCGAATTGTATCAATAAAATCATTAAATTCACAATAGCACATATGAGTATGCACCTGCGTTTCATTTTGCACACTTGATGTCGCTAGCTTAAACGCGTTAACGGCCCAGCGCAAATATTCATTCCATTTTTCTTTTCGCAATGGCAGCCCTTCACGCAGTGCCGGCTCATCTACTTGAATAATGGCGATACCTGCATCTTCTAATGCTTGAATCTCTTCTCTTAAAGCTAATGCTAACTGATTTGCAACTTGTTCTCTGGAAATATCATCACGGACGAAAGACCAATTTAAGATTGTGATAGGACCTGTCAGCATTCCTTTCACATATTTTTCCGTTAATTCTTGGGCCTCTACTATTTCCTTCACTGTCATCGGAGATGTCCATTCTACATCTCCATAAATAATTGGTGGTTTTACACAGCGTGAACCGTAGGAAACAACCCAAGCGAATTTAGTAAATGCGATTCCACTTAGCTTTTCGCCAAAATATTCTACCATATCTGTACGCTCAAACTCACCAGTTACTAACACATCCAAGCCTATATCCTCTTGAATTTCAATCCAGCGAGCTGTTTCGTTTTTTACAAATTCTGCATAAGCAGCATCTGTAATTTCCTTTTTACGCCAAGCAGTTCGTGTCCGCTTCACTTGGTCGGATTGAGGAAAACTTCCGATTGTTGTTGTTGGGAAGTCAGGTAAATTCAATGCTGTTTGCTGAAGTGACTGGCGCTCCTTAAATGATAGCGGGCGTGAGAAATGTGCTGCCTTCACTGTAGCTTCAAGCTGCTTTACATTCGTATTATTTCTCGTTTTATGCTGTGCTAGTGCTTCAATTGCTTGTTTGCTTTTCTTGAGGCTATTTTTATTAGACGTTCCTGCACCAACACAATAAGCTGTTACTTGTGTCAGCTCCTCTATCTTTTCATCAGCAAATGACAGCGCAGCATTTAATGTTACATCAAGCTCTTTTTCCGATTTCGTTGTAACAGGTACATGCTGCAGACTGCATGATGACTGAATCCAAGCCTCCTTAACACCACTTAATAGTAGTAATGATTGTGTTGCCGCAGCTTTTTCTACTAAATCAGCCTTCCATATATCTCTTCCATTTATTAGACCTATTCCTAATACTTTATCCTGTGGGAAGCCGTATTTGCGAATAGAAAGGATGTTTTCCTCTGCCCCATGGACAAAATCAAGGCCAAATCCAGCAACAGGGAGCTGTGTTAGTTCTTTGTATGCTGATAGTGCTTCGAAGTATGTTTGCAGCATCAATTTTGCTTTAGGTAATTCTGATGCCAAGTATGTGTAAGCTTCCTGTACAAGTTTTATTTCTTCCTCATTTAGAGACAGGCATAATGCAGGCTCTTCTACTTGAATCCATTCAGCTCCAGCTTCAAGCAGCTCTTGAAAAACCTGTACATACAGAGGCAATAATTTAACTAAAAACGAATTTTTTGATTTACCATCATACCCTTTTGCTAATTGTACAAAAGTAAATGGACCGATAATAGTCGGCTTAGCAATAACACCTAATTCTTCCTTTGCTTCAATGAAATAATCTAATATATAGTTTTTTGTTAGCTGTGGCTGCTTGCCTTCATACTCAGGTACAATATAGTGATAGTTTGTGTTAAACCACTTAGTCATTTCACATGCCACTGCTTCATTACCGCCACGAGCCATTGTATAGTATGTTGCTAAGTCTACTTCATCTCCTGTCCAATTATAGCGGTTTGGGACCAATCCAAACATTGCCGCAACATCAAGCATACGATCATAAAAGGTAAAATCCCCGACAGTCAGTAAATCCAGACCAAGAGCTTGCTGGTGCTTTAAGTTATTCAAACGGATTGATTTCATCTCTGCCGTAAATTGTTCCTCAGCTATTTTCTTATTCCAAAAGGATTCCACACAACGTTTCCATTCACGATTTTCACCAATATATGGATAGCCAATCACTGTACTAACTAAATTCATTATTTGTTCCTCCTTAAAATATTTAAAGTTTTCCTATACTTTTAGTCGGTATTAATGTGCTATTATTTCCTCTACATGCTTTGCTCCTTCTTATTGCTCGTTTGCTGTTAGTTCCACAACACGTTTATTATCCACTTCTCTAATATATTTTGACAGCTCCTCTGTCAGCTCAAACCGCAGAAAAGGTGTTATTAAATATATCCCTTTAAACCTCTCTGCTGCTGCGTCTACTAACTCTTTAGCAATCGCAATACCTTCTGCTCTAGCCTTTATTGGATCATTACCTGCCGAAGCCATTGCCTTTCTGACAGTATCAGGAAGCTTGATTCCAGGAACCTCATTATGAATAAATTCGGCATTTCGTGTGCTTGTTAGTGGCATTATTCCCATAAATATCGGTGTGTCGAGATGCTTTGTTGCTTCATATACGTCTTCTATTTGGCTGGTTGAAAAAACTGGCTGTGTCAAAAATGACTGTGCGCCACAAGCAATTTTCTTTTCCATCCGCTCTACCGCTTTGTGCAAATGGCGAATATTAGGATTGAAGGCAGCTGCAATCTTAAAATTTGTTCGCTTACCAAGACTTTTTCCTGAGTAGGATAGCCCTTCATTAAATTGCTTCACAAGGCTGATTAAATCGAATGAAGAAAGATCATAAACGCTTGTCGCACCTGGAAAATCACCGATCTTAGAAGGGTCTCCAGTCACGACTAACACCTCATTTAAGCCAAGTGTCTGCAAGCCCATTAAGTGAGACTGCAGGCCAATCATATTTCGGTCACGACAGGTGATATGCATCAGTGGCTCTGAGCCAATTTCCTTTTTTAAAATCGTTCCAAGAGCAACATTGCTAATTCTTGGGCTTGCTAAGGAGTTATCAGCAAGTGTGATAGAGTCTACTCCTGCCTTATGCAGTGCTTTTGCCCCTTTCATAAACTCCTTAATGCCCAATTTTTTGGGCGGATCTAATTCAACTAAAATGGTTCGTTCCAATTTAGCCTTTTCATAAAGGCCCTTTTTCGTTTCCTTTACTGCTACTTCTATCACTTCAACCTTGCGTTTGATTATTTTCTTTTCCTTTATTGGAGCTATATTGCCAAGTGCCTTCTTAACTGCAGCGATATGGTTTGGTGTTGTGCCACAACAGCCTCCGATTATACGTGCTCCTTGATTACGCAAATTAACTGCGCTATATCCAAAATAATCAGGAACAGCTTCATATACGAAGCGCCCGTCAACATATTCTGGAAGACTGCTCGCATTTGGATAAACAGACAGGAACGCTTTCTTTGGCAGCGGAACCTCTTCAAGTGAGCGTATCATATGGTGTGGACCTAAATGACAATTCACACCAACCGCATCTGCACCTAACGCTTCTAGCCTGAGTAAGGCTTCATTTAAATGAATACCTTCCTGCAAATAACTCGTTTCATGTAAGGAAACATTTGCAATTATCGGCAAATCTGTTTCATTTCTGGCAATCTTTAATACCATTTCTAGTTCTTCTAAATCATAATAGGTTTCTAATATCAACCCATCAGGATTTTCAATAAGCTGGCTGTATAATTGCTCGCGAAAGCATCTTTTAATCTCATCCAAATCGAGATCAGATTTCCGAAAGCTTCTAGAAGCACCAATCGTTCCGAAGACGAAGGCTTTCCCGTTTGCTGCTTTTCTGGCAATAGCAATGCCTTTTCTATTAATAGTGCTAACCTCTTCCTCCAAACCATATCGCTTAAGTTTATAATAGTTTGCCCCATACGTATTGGATTGGAGAATATCAGCACCAGCCTCTAAATACGCTGAATGGATTGTTTCGATTCTGTCTGGGTGGGTAATATTCAACTCTTCATAACAATTATCAATTCCATTTGAATAGAGAAGAGTTCCCATCGCCCCATCACCGATTAAAATGCGCTTTTGCAATTCATCTCTGAAATTCATCATTTCCCCTCCTTCAAGAGCCTTACTTTCATTGTTTTAAGAACAGGAAGTTAAATGGCAGTAAAAGCAGGACTGCAGCTAGCATTGGGTCATTTCTATACTCCCAATATTAAAAATACTAATTTATATATATCTAAACTGCCTCCTTTTTTTCTTATCTCTTACTTTGTTTGTAGCTTATCATGTTTAAAGTGCTATAGTGTAACGGATAAAAGTAATCAGTGGTTATAAAGAACAGTTGTAACGGATAAAAGTAATTAGTGGCTATATAGAACAGTTATAGCCACTGTGAGGAAATCATTAATAAAATATGTACAGCAGCAAAAGGCATAAACTAAATAGGCATGTTTCCTGTATATCGGATTCATGCCTTGGTGACTATATTTATATCTTAAACTGAGAAATTAGTTCCTTCAGCTTTTGTGACATGCTTTGTAAATTAAGAGGACTACCAAAAAAGGCAGTCCTACGCAATCTAACTTTATCCGCTTTTGATACGCTCCTGAATAAAAGTAATCGTATCTTCCGCTATTCTTTTTTGCTGTAACACTATGCCAGAATGACCACAATTATATAACTTTCTTGGCGGTTTCCCCCATGACTGCCATAAATAATCGGCATCTTCCAATGAGATATACTGATCATATTTACCAGAAATCAACAGAATATTATCCTTCTTTATCTTAGGAAGTACAAGACTTGGATCAGTTATTTCCCAGTGTTTTAATAAAGCTTTATAATCTATCCCGTTCTGCAATAAATCCTCTTTAATATACCTTCCAGGAATAGTGTTCCAAATGGAATAGGCTAGCCTATTTGCATAAAACACAGAAACAACTGCATTAAGTTCTGATTCTAATGTTGCGATTAAATTTGTAATCCACCCACCTAAACTTACCCCAACTAAAATAATCGGCCCATCATTATTTAGTTTGATTGAATGGATTAATGTCCTTAAATCAATGATTGATTGTCTAGCCGCCGCAACTGTTCGATCGATATTTGCACTTATCATTTATTCACCATTATAAAGGGAGTGTGGCGGAGTACGTTCCATATGATATGCCAGTGGAAAGTAATACATATTCCAACCTAACTGAGACATGCGGCTATGATACATACTTTTTAACTTACTGTATGAGTTCATTCTCCAGCCATGAACAAAGATAACATTCGGATTAGCTGCCCCCTCGGCATGCAAGTATACCTCGCCACTTACTAAATCATTTATAGGAAATTCCGATGTAACGATTGACTTAAAGCGATAAATGTCTTTGTCATAATCAATATTCACCTGTACATCCTTTGTATTTACCTGATAAAAATCCTCTCTCTGTATAGGTTCCATTATCTCTTTCGGCTCAGAAAACTGCGATATTTTGCTTTTCTTTTTATGTAACTGATATAAAGCATAGTGGTCAATGAACTTAGAAAAAAGCACTTTACATTCCCCTTTTAAATACATTTTGCAAGCAATACTATTTAGCTCCCTGCATTCCTACCAGTCAGTCACCATCCTGCCTAGATAAAACTTCTTTTTTTTACGAAATCATGATATTGTTAAATTTTATTAGGAGTCTTTTCTCCTAGACTTTAATCCTCTGCATAAAATATTGGGGTGAAAAAATGAATGATATTTCGAAGCTGCTTGAAAAGTTTCCTATTAAAATCACTGTAGCAGCATTGCTTATTATACTAATTGTTTATTTAATCCGTAAATTTATCAAGATTTTCTTTGATAAAACAAGCTTTTTAGATGAAAACCGTGAAGAGACCATTATCCATTTCACCAATCAGGCGACAAAGGTAATAGGAGTAGTCTTTTTCCTCCTTTATTTACTTAGCCATTTCTTTAATCTTGAAAAGCTTGTTACTGGCTCCGTTGTTGTGGCAGGTGCCTTGGCTGTTATTCTTCAGCATATTATCAGGGATTATATAATGGGGCTAACATACCTGTTTGAACGCCAAATTAATTACGGCGATTATATTATTATTAATGGAGAGCGGCAGGGGAAAATTGAAGAAATCAGCATGCGCCATCTCAAAATCCGCCAATACGATGGCTACCTGTATACTGTTTCCTACAGCAATATAACAGAGCTTCAGAATGGGACAAGAGGCAGACGCAGGGTAAATGAAAGCCTTATCCTCAATTACAGACAAAATCCAGATACTGCCTTTAAAGTAATGGAGGAAGTAGCTCGGATTTGTAATGAAAAATATGGTGAATATTTATTAAAGGATGAAAACGGTGTTTCCGTTGAAAGATTTCAATTTAACCAGATAACGGAGCTAAATGTGGATTTCATGGGCCATAAATATTCTATATCAGGTCTTGTGAAGGAAGCTGATTATGTGGAAGCAAGTAAAAAGTTGCGGTATGAGCTCGCACTTGCTGCCTACAATAGCGATTTAATAATGGCAGAGAGCACAAGCACCAGCCATTAATGTAGAAAAGAGCAAGGGTCATATACCTTGCTTTTTTGTTATTTATTTATTATTCATCCTCCAAAAAACGGTAAACACCTTTCTCTTTTTTTGGTCAATACCACCTTTTTTCCTTATTAGTTAAAATAAATTATTTTGACATAAGAAAAAAAATCGTGTAATGTAATGCATGTTCGCTTTAACGCTTAAAAGCGTTTGTTTAAAAAAGAGTGGCGATTTAAACAATCTCTTTTAAGTAAGAACGAAGTATTTAAGAGTTTTGGAGGAAAAATGATGGAGTTAGAAAAAAACACGCTGACAGTCCGTCCGATTGAAGCAGCGATTGTTACTATATTATTAATGGGGATACTTGGATACCTCATCATTGGGGTTCAGGTTGTTCCTCATATTGCGATAATGACAGGAATTGCACTTTTATTAACTTATGGCGCAGTTAAAAAAGTTGGCTTTAGTGAACTAGAACAAGCGATGGTAGATGGAATTAAACCAGGATTAGGTGCTGTAATGATTTTCTTTTTCATAGGAATGCTGATAAGCAGCTGGATGGCAAGCGGCACAATCCCAACATTTATCTATTTATCTGTTGAACTAGTTACTGGAAAATTTTATTATGCAATAGTTTTTGTTGTTACAGCGATTATCGGTCTTTGTATTGGAAGCTCCCTCACTACTGCAGCTACCATTGGTGTTGGCTTTATCGGAGCAAGCATTGCATTGGACATTTCGCCTGCTATCACAGCTGGAGCAATAATTTCAGGTGCATTCTTTGGGGATAAAATGTCGCCATTATCTGATACTACTACACTAGCAGCAAGCGTTGCTGATACTGATTTATTTGAACATATTAAGGATATGGCATGGACAACCGTTCCTGCATTTATTATTTCATTCTTTGTCTACTTATTCTTATCTCCTAAGACAACAAGCGAAAGCATTCAGAAAATAGATGCGATTAAAGGGACACTGCTGGATCAGAACCTTGTCCACTGGTACTCTATCATCCCATTTATTATTTTAGCAGTGCTCGCACTTAAAAAGGTATCTGTTATTGCCACATTATTCGCTGGGACAATTTCTGCCCTTATTATTTCTTTTTGGGTGAATAACAGCTTAGGATTTAAAGGGATATTAGAATTACTATACTCTGGATACAAATCAAATAGTGGAATTACAGAAGTAGACTCCATGCTATCAAGGGGTGGCATCGAAAGCATGATGTTCAGTATTTCCATTATTCTCCTTGCCTTAAGCATGGGAGGCTTGTTATTTAAGCTAGGTATCGTTCCAGCCCTTATATCTGTCGTGCAACGCATACTTAACCGCGTTTCCTTATTAGTATGCTCTGCTGCAGGAATGGCGGTTGCTGTTAACTTTATAATTGGTGAACAGTATTTATCCATCCTGCTGCCGGGGAATGCTTTTAAAGAAAACTTCGAAAAGGCAGGTCTTAAACCAAAGCATCTGTCACGTGTTCTTGAAGATGCAGGAACAGTCGTTAATCCACTTGTTCCTTGGGGTGTATGTGGCGTATTTCTGTCAACTGTCCTCGGTGTTTCTGTAACCGAGTATGCTCTATTTGCATTATTCTGCCTTTTATCACCATTAATTACGTTATTTTATGGTTTTACAGGCATATCATTACCTAAAACGAAGAAGCTTTAAAATAGCTTATATTTAGAGCGCGGTTATCATCATGATAATTGCGCTCTTATTTTGCCACCCTCAAAATACCGCTGAATATTTTTAGGTAATTACGCAAAAAATAAGAGCAAATGTCAAAGGTGGTTACATAATGCACGAATTTTTTACTAATTTGGATTTACATGCAAAGGGATTATGGTTCCCAGTTTCAGTGAGCATCTTATTAGCACTCACAGTACTTTTTATCCCTAAAAATATCCCACGGAAAGAGATTTATATTACATTTGGAGTTGTCGGGTTAGCAACATGGCTTAGCGATGGTATTCTTTCAAGAGCATTAGATTTATTTGATATTGGAGATCCTAAAAAAGCTGGCCTTGGCGACATTTTAAGCTATACCTTCATCCCAACTTCCCTTGCTATCCTTTTCATAAATTACTTTACTAGGAAAAACCGCTGGATTTTAACTTCCTGGTTCACTTTAGCTGCCTTTTTAATTGAATTTGGTATGGTTCAGCTTGGGTATTTAAAATTTAAAGGGTGGAATGGCTATTTTTCGATCATTGCGTTTGTAATTGCCTTTGGTTTTTTATTGCCATTACATTTGAAAATTATTAGAAGTGACTAAATAGGTGCTCCTGCCCTATTTTGCTCAAAATGGTTAGAAGCAAAAATAGCAGAAGCACCTTTTTTTAATTATTCCTTCATAATTTGCTCAAGGGCAAGACTCTGCAGCCCGTATAAGTAATCCTTTTTCCAATCGCTCCATGTAAGCTTTGGAAGATGTTCTGCAGGTACATATATTGAGCTGTTCTTTACAATTTTATCTAATAGCTGTTGTTCAACCTCAGCTTTGTTGAATATGATGACATGTGGATTAAGAATGGATACAAATGAGGCTACTAACCTGCTGATTGCATCAATCTTAATAGCATCATTATTTAATGCCTCTTGAAAATTCTTATCATTATACTGTGGAATCAACGAGATTTCACCTGAGAAAAAAGTACTTCCTCTAACTACATCCCCATTAATCATAATGCCGGCTCCTGGACCATTTTGACCAAAATACAAATATACGAGCGAGTGTTTTTCTGTCATGCCCATATTGAAATGGTATCCAAGCACAGCTGCATTCATATCATTTTCCACAACTACAGGGATAGAAAAACGGTCCTCATAATACTTTTTCAAGTCGAAATTTTGAAGGGAATCATAGCCTGGTATATAAAATATTCGGCCATTATCAACAGAACCCGGAACTCCAATAGCAATAGAGCTTATTTTCGGGTATTTAGCCATGATGCTTTCGATACAGCCATTCAAGGATGTTAAGTCATCATCTTTTAACACACTTTGAACAGTTCCTGTTTCTTTTATTTCACCCGTACAATCGAATATTGTATAATTCGTTTCGGTTCGTTCCAAAAATATCGATAAGCCTAACATATATTCCGCGTTATATGAATATCTTTTTGCTCTTCTTCCACCACTAGAATCATCTAGCCCAACTAAATAAATCTCTCCGTCCCTTTCCATCTGGGACAAAAATTTGCTTATAGTCGGAAAACTGATATCTAGTGTATTACTAAGTTCAACCTTAGTAGCGCTCCCCAATTCCAACAATAATTTGCGGATTCCAGTATGGATAACTTTTTTCATAGATTTTGGAGTAGCTGATAATTCATTCATTTCTTTCACCACCAATAAACCTTTTTAAATTACTTAAAAAAGCATGGTGCTAATATAGCATAAATACATTTTTATCACAATATTTTAAACATCCTTGACCGTAGCTAATTCTTCCTTATCACTCTGCAAGGAAAGAAATTGGATAATTGTTTTCATAACAGCCTCCTCTTCATTTGATCCAGTAATGAAATTAGCTGCTGCCTGTACTTCTGGAAAAGCATTTCTCATCGCAAAGCTGTAAGCCCCAGAGGCCATTAATTCTAAATCATTGTATCCATCTCCAAAAACCATTGTTTCCTCTGGTGTCACATTCAACAGCTTCTGCAGATGAGCAATCGTCGTACCTTTATGAACATTCGCATTCGTAATATCAATCCATGCCGCTTCTGATGCAACAATATAAGCATGGTCAAAAAATGTCGCTAGCTTTTCTCTTGTTTCCACACATTGCAATGCTGGATCATGTACTGTTATTTTTATAAAGTCCTCAGAAATACTATGAAAATCCTTTACACAGTTAAGCTTAGCAAAGGAACGGCGTACAATCGCAAACTCATCAGCAGAAATAGTTTCTTTTACATATGCCCCTGTTTTTGTACAAGCAATTATTGTATGATCTAGATTTATTTCCTCTAGAAGGTCAATTATTTTCAAGCCCAGTTCATTTACAATTAGGGATTCATACACAAAAAGGTTGTTGTGCTTTATACGCGTAGCACTATCACCTAATATCCACAAATCACTCGCATCTTCACCAAATAGTTCTTCTATCCGTTCACATTGCTTTCCAGTACATGGAGCAAACACGACTCCTTTATCCTTCATGATTTTTTTTGTTTTTTTAAATAAATCCCTGTTAAAGTCCCCATTATTATTTAAAAACGTTCCATCCATATCAGAAATAACTAATTTAATCATTTGAGTCCCTCCAAAATATTTAATTTATTTAACTCTAGGTAACAGCACTTATTAAATTAGTTTAATAAGTGCTGTTACCTACTTAACCTCCTGTCTATTATACTATTCTTTAGTGAATGAAACTGGTCTCATTTGGAGCAGCATTATTGGTTTTAATGCTCTTTTTTTTCCTCGCATAATCATAAGCACATTAAATTTTATTAACCGATAAAGAGATAATAAATACACTGACTATTTTAAATTCTCAGAAGGAATTCAGAGGAAACAAGAGGATTACTACGTATACTGTACATATTGAACATACAGTTTTGTCTGTACATAGTATACAGGCGATTAACCCCCATTACGCACTTTGTATTCAATTTGTTATACAGTTACACTTTATTTAGCATAAAAAATAAATGCAGAGGGGAGTTTTTTGGTGCTAAAAAAACTTAGCGGAGTAACATTAGCAATGGCTGTAACAATTGGATTAACTGCCTGTGGAGGAAGTGAAACAAGTGGGAGCGGGTCACTTGGAGAACAGTTAGATTATGAAATTGTTGGTATAGACCCTGGATCTGGTCTTATGAATGCAACCCTAAATAACGTATTACCTGGATATGGACTAGATGAAAAATGGAAAGTAATCGAAGGATCAGATACTGCCATGACAGCTGAATTAACAAAAGCTATAAAAAATGAAGATCCGATTATTGTGACTGGTTGGGTTCCACATTGGATATTTAATGAGTTCGATTTAAAAATGCTGGAGGATCCAAAAGAACTTTACGGCGGGGAGGAATACATACATACACTTGTTAGACATGGCTTGCAAGACGATTTACCTGAAGCATATAAGTTCCTTGACCAATTCGAATGGGGCCCTGAAGAAATGCAGGATGTAATGGTAAAAATTCAAAGTGGAAAATCTGAACAGGAAGCAGCTGAAGAATGGGTCGCTGAAAATGCGGATTTAGTGAATTCCTGGACAGAAGGTGTCAAGCCTGGTAATGGTGAAGAAATAAGTATGACATATGCTGCATGGGCGGATTCCATCGCAAGCAATAATGTCGTTAAATACGTGCTGGAAAAGAAGTTGGAATATTCCGTAAACTTAATACAAGTAGAGCCTGGCGCAATGTGGGCAGGTGTTTCTGACGGCAGTGTCGATGCGATGATAGGTGCTGCATTACCAACTACACATGCTGCTTATTATAAGAAATTTGAAGGTGACTTCGTTGACTTAGGACCAAACTTTACTGGTTTAAAAAATGGTCTTGTAGTTCCGGCATATATGGATATAGACTCTATTGAAGACTTACAGGATTTATAATAAGGATAAAACAGGGACCAACCGCTACATGTGGTTGGTTCCTAGCTTTACTGTGATGATTACTACATTACATTTCATACGCTATAAACTCTTTAACTCACTGATAATCTCATCTGTTGTTAGGATTGTCGCAAACTCTTTTTGAAGCATCGCTAACTCATGATTATGTATTGCTTCTGCACTATATAGAACTCCGTTATGATCGGTAATTTCAAATGCAGCAGTAGCATCCGCTACGAGGAATGTTGTATACCCTAAGTTCCCACACATTCGTGTTGTCGTTGAAACACAATGCTGTGTTGATAAACCTGTTATTAATAATTCTTCTATTTGTTGCTCTTGCAGATAGGTTTCCAGACTTGTACCAATAAAGGCACTGTTTACATTTTTTTGAATAATTTTTTCAGTGCTTTTAGGCTGTACTATTTCCTTAAACTGTATACCAATCTTATTCTTATAGTGGAGTGGAGATTGCGGTTGAACGGACAGGTGTTGAGAATAAATAATCCTCCCGTTATTGTTTCGCCATTCCTTCAAAAGCCGAGCAATATTTTCTTCTGCTTGCTCATTATTCCTGCTTCCCCAATATGGGTCATCAAATCCCTTTTGTACATCCAATATCATCAGTGCCGGGAGACCTTTAAAATTTGCCAATACAACTCTCCTCACATTTCATTTAGCTATCTTTATTATTCCTATTGTTTTCCCGAGCATACATAGCTTTGAACCTATCACATATGCATACACAAAAAGAGGCTGGGACAAAACAAAAGATAAGCTTTCTAAACACGAATAATAGAATTACAACTAAATTTGAAAAATGAAGGTTGTGTCTAAATAGAATGTTGAGTTAAAATTAGTTCGTTTCATTGCGCTGCACCCACTCGCTTCCCGCAGGAGCCGAGTGGCCTCCGCTCCATTCCACTAAAATTTCTAATTTTTTGTATTTCAACTAAAAACAAAAATCCGAACTATTTAATCAATAGTTGATTAAGTAGTCCGGTCTTTACGCTGGTTCACATACTAATGTTCCAGCCTCCATATGAATATTTACCTTTAACACCAATTTTATAGTAGAAACTATTAACTAATAAAGAAGTTAATAATTAGCACTCCAGCGAGTCCAACTAAGGAAGCTATTGTAACCATAACAGACCATGTACGGATTGTTTTTCCAATGGAAAGGTTGAAATATTCCTTGTAAATCCAAAATCCTGCATCATTAACATGGGAGAATGTCATGCTTCCTGCCCCTGTTGCTAATACCATCAGCTCTGGACTCACATGTGCCGCTCCGACTAATGGTGCTGCAATGCCGGCTGCTGTCAAGCCTGCAACTGTTGCTGAACCTAGAACCACACGCAGGATTGCAGCGATAAGCCATGCCAGAATTAATGGTGACATTGTGGAGCCTTCCATCAGGTTAGCGACATATTGATCTACATGTGTATCAATCAGAACCTGCTTAAATGCCCCGCCCCCTGCAATAACTAACAGAATCATCGCAATGCTGCTTACTGACTCAGAAATGGAATTCATAATTTCCGGCATTTTTCTGCCTCTGTTTAAGCCAAATGTAAAGATGGCAACAATAACCGCTACCAATAAGGCAAAGCCAGGATCACCTAAAAACTGTGCAACAGGCAGCAATGATGAGTTAGGCATCGCTATTTCAACTATTGCCTGGAATGCAATAAGAATAACTGGAATAAGTGCAGTAAACACACTGATACCAAAGCTTGGAAGCTCACTTTCTTTAAAATGCTTTGGAGTGAATAACCCTTTTGGTATTTGGACTTCTAAATCTGCTTTCTTAAACGTCTTCACATAAAGTGGACCACTTAAGTAAATAGCTGGTATTGCGATAAGCACACCATATAATAATGTTCTGCCAATATTAGCATCATAAACAGCAGCAACTGCTGTTGGTCCTGGATGAGGTGGTACAAAGCCATGCATTGTGATTAAAGCAGAAATGACTGGCATTCCGATATAAAGAATTGGCACACCTGCTTGTGCTGCAATTGTAAATACAAGCGGAATTAATACAACTACACCTGTTTCAAAGAATAATGCAATTCCAACTATCCCTGCTGTTAGAACTGCAGCAAGCTGGACTCGTTTTTTCCCGAATGAATTAATCAACGTTGTTGCAATACGCTGGGCTCCACCAGAATCGGCCATTAATTTACCGAGCATACCCCCAAAACAGATAACTAAAACTAGATGGCCTAATGTACTGCCGAGACCAGTTGTAATAGATTCCATTGCTTCGGTTGGTCCCATGCCTTCCATAACACCTACTAGCAGTGACACAATTACAAGTGATATGAAAGCGTTTAACTTAAAGACCACCATCAATAAGAGCAAAAGCGCTACCCCTATACATATATATACAATCGGCATATTTCTCCCTCGATTCCCTTTTGAATTTTGGAATGCCATAAAGGCATTCCATGACTATATTTGATTAATCCTTACTGCTCAACAGCTCAACAACTGTTTTTAAATCATCTACTGATCCAACATTTCCCGGGAAGATTACATAGGACATACCAGGGTATTTACTTTCTTCTCCTGTAATCCACACTGGAATTCCTGGTCTAATTTGACCAGCAACAGTTGCTCTTTTTACGGCGAGGCCTTTAGTACCAACGTCACTAGAAGTTATGCCCCCTTTTGCTACAAGGAAGTTCGGTCGCACCTTTAATTTAGTGACAATGGACGTAACAGCATCTGAAATGGAGACAGACAGCTTCAATTCTTCTTCTTTTTTGTTTTCTCCAAGATCCAGCCTTTTTCTGCTTGTATAAACAGCTACAGTCCTGCCTGCAGTGATGAAATCCTCTACTGCTCCAATTACCCGTTCACACTCTTCTTTAAATTTATTAGGTTCTAACACTAGGTTTGTATTAAACTCAATAAATTCAATGGAGGATAATTCTTTTAATTTTTCTAATTGCTCTGTCGTCTTCTTCACATGAGAGCCAACAATAATTAACCCGCCGTTTGTTGTCTCTTCGTTCACTAGCTCTTTCCTTGTTAAAAGCCCCTTGTCTTCAACTCCACCTATAACCTTCGGCAGTGCCGCAGCTGTGCGGAACAAGAAGTTTTTTCCTGACTGAATTGCTTTTACAAGTGCTGCAGTAAAGACCTTCACATCTGCTTCATCAGCAGCGTTGACAACTATTTTATTAAAATCCTGTACATTAGTAAGCTGTTCAGCAATAGCTTCTACTTCCATTGCACGAAGCTGTTCAATCGAAATATATAAGGTGTTTTTTGCTAAAAATGCCCCATTTGACTTTTCTTCGACCCATTCTCCAAGATGTGAGCTGGAATAGCCAAATGTACGGTCTTTTGCGAATTCCGTTTCTCCAGCAGGAACAAGCTCTGTACCTGTTTGGACATAATGGACATTATTCAGTGTAAACCGACCGCCTTCTTTGAAATATGGCAGTATTACTTCTCCATCTATCTTAAGAGCAGAATTTGCTTCAAGTGTATCGCGAAGGACAGCAGTCTCAAGAGGATAATGTCCTCTTAGTGTGGAGTCTCCTCTGCTTATGATCAAAAATTCCTTATCTAATCTTGTTGCGACTGCTAGGATATTTTCAGCAATTTCACGATGAACAGCCTCTGTTTCATTTTCTGTCAGCCCTCTTGAGTTCGTCAAAATGAAGAACATGGAAGCAGCTTCTTGGAAACCAGCCTCTATTGCTTCTTCTGACCAATCCGTGAAGACAGAAATATTATTCACCGTCTGCACACCTGTCGGATCATCATCAAGCACGATGATTTTTTTGTTTAATTCTTTGAGTGCCTCTGCTGCTACCTTATCTGCTTCCTTCTTATCTACCGCTGGCAGCTGCTTAAGGTGTTCTGCATTTAAACGCATGCTTTCCATTATTTTTCCGCCTTCTTTACTTCAGTATTAGCAAGCTTCTCGTAATATCGAACAATACTTGAATGGTCATCATTCACTTTTCCGTCTGTTTTTAATGCATGGAATATTTCCAGCAGTTGACTAGATAAAGGCAATGGCACGCCAATTTCATGCGCTGTGTCCATCACATTTGTAATGTCCTTCATATTAATAGCGATACTGCCGCCAGGAGTGAAGTTTCTTTCCAGAATAGTCGGTACCTTAGCATTCAATACTGTACTGCCTGCAAGTCCGCCACGAATTGCTTCATACATCTTCTCAACATCAATACCTGCTTTTGCTGCAAGAACTAACGCCTCTGACATTGCTGCAATGTTAAGGTTTACAATTATTTGATTAGCAAGCTTTGCTGTTACGCCACAGCCATTGTCTCCAACTAAAACGATGTCCTTGCCCATTCCACTTAAAACTTTTTTAGCGCTTTCAAAAACCTCTGGCTTTCCTCCAACCATTATCGATAATGTTCCATCTATTGCTTTCGGCTCTCCACCACTTACAGGTGCATCAAGCATGTCTACGCCCTGTTTTGCGGCAGTTTCAGCAAGTTCACGCGACACATTTGGTGTGATTGAACTCATATCTATTATTACAGTACCTGGCTTAGCACCTTCCAAAATTCCATTTGCGCCAACAATAACTTCCTTTACATGTTTTGACGCCGGTAGCATGGTGATAATAATATCTGCTTTTTCTGCAAGCTCCTTTGGAGTAGAAGCAGCTTCCGCTCCAGCAGCTGTTAGCTGTGCAACAGCCTCTTTATTAAGATCCAATACAGTCAGAGAATGTCCTGACTTTATAAGGTTCAGCGACATTGGCTTCCCCATAATTCCTAATCCAATAAAACCAACTTTTTGTTCCATCTATATTCCTCCTCAGGCTTGTAAGCATTTGCAAATTTGTATACATATGTTTTTTTAAAAATATTGAAACTAATGCAATCGTTTTCAACTTTCTACAAACTCATTGTACACGATTACATAAAAATTGTATACATTTTTTTATTTTTTGTATACATTTTTATTATCAGCTATTTTTCTATATATTATTTTTAGCTTTTCTTTGGTAAGATACAGATAAATAGCTATTGTACTGGAGGTGAAACTATGTATGGAAGTGAACGTTCACGTTCTGCTTCGCATCAGTCCTATGAAATGTTACGGGACAAGATACTAAATGGTGAGCTGCAAGGTGGTACTAAGATTGTCGAGGAAAAAATTGCAGCAGAGCTGGGTGTGAGCAGAACACCAATCAGGGAGTCTATTCGGAAGTTGGAGTACGAGGGACTAATCGTTAACAAACGAGTTGTAAAACCGACAGAGAAAGACTTACGTAATATGTTCCAAGTCCGCATTCTTTTGGAAGGATATTCCGCTCAATGTGCAGCCTCATACATAAAAGAAAAAGAACTCGAGGAATTATTGGCATGTGTTGAAATCGGAAGAAATGGTGAGGTAGAAGAAATCATGAAGGCGAACGAGCGCTTTCATGAAATTATTGTGCAATCAAGCAATAACCCTGTCATGATTGACATTATTGACCGCATGCAATCCACTATTTATCTTTTCAGAAAAACAGTTGTTTTCTATAACCGCCCACATCTTATTGATGAACATGAGCAAATATATGAAGCTATTAAAGAAAGAGATGGCCAGAAAGCAGAACAGCTGATGAAAAGCCATTTACAAGCAGACCTCGAGTTTTGCCTTCACTTAATCGGATAAATAGAATAAGGGTGCGCTCTCTTTTAGAGTACACCCTTTTTACATTTGCCCATTAGTCAGCGTCAACTTCTAGAGTACAAGCATAGTTCATTGCAAGCTGATCAGCAACAGTCATTTCTGAACCGTCGTAATAACATTATATGGCATTCAATGATTGCATTAATTTCACCAAGAGAAACAGTGATGAAAAAGGATGAACTTGCTTAAATATATTAATATGTAAATAGAGAAAGGTGCACTCTTTTTATGAGTACACCTTTAAAGTAAGTGAGGAGGAGGTTTTAATGGTATTATAGGGGATTGTATTAAGAGGTGCTTTTGGTAATGAGCCCAGTCACTTTATCGAAGAAAACATAAATGAAGAAGATACCTGCGATAACCTGTGAAGACAAGCAATTGGTATGCACAATAAGATTTCTTAAAACTAATAATAGATTTTGATTACGTCGTATACTGGTTCAACCTGTTATGGTATTTTTTTCTTTCAATGCCCTGCTGGTTGGCATTTAGATACATCATCATATTTTTAGTTTCTATCTGTAAACATCTCCCTATCACAGGCTTTTACACCATTATATTTTTTCCGTTATCATGGTAATAACAGCTTGTCCTTCTCGATTACGATTGCCTCCAATCGAACTGCCGCCTCCCTTGCCAAACTTGATTTCTTAATACCTTATAATATATTAGTGAAAGTACTTAACAGAAACCGCTTCTCCCCATGGACACACCTATTTTTTTTGAAAATAAGAAAAGAGCGTAAAAGGCTGAAATTTTCAATCCTTATGATAGACTTGTCATTTATTTGCTATCTAAGCAAAAATCTCGTAAAGGCAATATTTCTGTTAATTTTATCCGAAACACTTGGCTTTATTTACGAAAGCAATAATCAAACTCGTTCACTAATTCGCTCGACAAAGCTTGCCGCTATTATCATCCCTGTTTTATTTCTGTTGTTCTATTAAAGAACCGTTCTTTGGATTTCCGTCTGTTTATTAAGCACTTTCTCTCTTCATCGCAAAAAGAAAAAGCACCAAACCAGGTGCTTTCCCTAAATTATATAGCATCTTTTTCTCCCTTTAGCTTATTCAGCTCATCAGCGATCGCCTCTTCACTAACAGTGGTGTCAGTACTGTTCAACGGATTTAGTGGATTTCCTCCGACTTGGACTTCGGCTTCCAAAAAGAGTATTTTCTCCTCCATTCTAGTAACACCTCGAAAAATACTATCTGCACCAAAGGATACAGTAATGTTTTGTATCTGCTTAGAGTTTTTCGCAACATTTGCACGAGACACCAGCACAGTTTTCTTTTGCTTGAGTTCATTAAGTGTGTTCTGCAGCTCACTAAACTTGTCCTGCAGTACAATCGTCTGCTCCTTGATCGCATCAAGCTGCTGTTTATACAGGCTAAGCTGTTGTTCAAGATTGATTTTTTCCTGGATTGCCAATTTAGCAGCAGCCTCATCTCCCTTCTGGAGAGCCAATGCTGCTTGTCTTGTTCTTTGACCAATATATTCTGTCGTTTCTGCTATTAATGCAGCTTGTTTGTTTTCAGCAAATAGCTGTTTGGAAATGGCAGATTGTGCTTTGTTTAGCTCTTGTTCCATTTCTCGTAAATATTCATTTAGCATTACAATTGGATCTTCGGTTTTATCCAATAGTCCATTTATACCTGAAGTTGTAATTGTTTTAATTCGCTTGAAAATACCCATTTTTATTCGCTCCTTGTTGTTCGTATTATTTTTTCCTTTTATTTAAGTAAGCTTGGATTCCTTGAATTTATTGTTGGTTTAGTTGGAATGGAACTATCCAAACAAATCTGTATTCTTCCTGCCTAATTCCTTATACCTGAAAGATGATAACGGGTGCTATAAAAGAAAACCTAAACCCTAAAGTTGACTGTTTTTCCCCTCCTCTCCTTTCGATATTTGCAGTTTAATAATGTTTAGTGAAAACATGGTGAAATGTTTCTAATAAATAAAAAACTATAAAAACAATAATTGAGTTTTTTAAAAAGATGTATGTACATAGCGAACTATTTAAGTGTTTAAGGATACTTAAAAGTGTCGAACTTTCAGAATTTAACAACTTTGGATATTCACTAAAAAAATAGGAAATTCGACCGATAATTTGGACATAGGTTAGTAGGATAAATTCTTTATATATCTTTGGCAAACTCACTGAAAAGTGAGGACGCAAAGCTTCGGGTCTAAGGCATTTTGATAGCTATGATGGCTGAGCTGCAACATACATATTATTTAATGTATTTTTGTTTGCAGCCCTTATTTACATAGGGCCTTTTTTATTGAACCTCTTTTTTAGATACTAAAGTATTTATCTTATTAGCAAAAAAAATTTTGGAGGAAATTATGGATTTTAAAAAAGTACAGCAGTTATTTCCTAGTGAAGACGGAAATAAACAGCAGCAACTAGAATTATTAGGTTATATCGAGCAATTATTAAGTGGAATTGATAGCAAGAAGGATCCTAACAAATCTACATTAGGTCCTATTCAGGAGAAAAGTGACAATTTGTACAAAGAAATAGTTGAAAATGCAGCTACTCCAAATTCCGGAATTAATATGGAGGAAATAGTAAATAAACTTATTGCTCTTTCTGATGGACATCCTTACCATACTAGAAATTTCGTTACTAATGTTTTACCAATGGCAAGTATTCCTGGAATTATTGGACTGCTAACGACTTCAATCTTAAATGGAAACAACCTTTGGGATGTATATGGCCCTGCAGCAGCAGAAGCAGAGGTTAAAGTAATTTCAATGATGTCTAAGCTTGTTGGGTATGATTACACAAAAAGCTGGGGATACACTACTTGGGGTGGACAGGGTGCCGTATTCAGCGGTCTGCGTCTAGCAATTGCTAAGCAATTCCCAAATGCTAAAGAGGAAGGCGTACCAAATAATCTTTACTGCTTCGCTTCAGAAAATGCCCATTATAGTCTATTAAAATCTGTTGAAGCAACTGGAATAGGCAGCAACCATTTAATTCGCGTTAAAGCTGGAAGCGACTTTGCAATGGACATAACAGATCTTCAAGAGAAAATGGAAGCTGTTATCCAAAAAGGCGGTATTCCAATCTATGTTGTAGCTACAACTGGAACTACTGATAGCTTCGGTATTGACGATGTGAAAAGTATTAAAGAAATTACTACTGAATTAGAGAAAAAACATCAGTTAAAACCAATTCACATCCATGCAGATTCTGCATTAGGCGGATTCTATTCATTATTTGCCAATTACGATTTCACTAACAATCCTCTTAACTTTGAAAAGGATGTATTGGAAGGTTTAATGCAAATTAATGAAAGAATGCAGTATATCTCCATCGCGGATAGCCTATGCTTCGACTTCCAAAAGCTTGGTCAAACACCATATTTAACAAGTCTTTTCTTAGTGAAAAATGGCGAGAGCCTTGGTCTTCTTGACCTTGAAGAGTTTGAAACACCTTATGTTGGGAATCGTGGATATGGAAGCTACCATACAGGTTATACGTTAGAGTGCTCAAGAATGGGAAGCTCAATTGCTATTTATGCTGCATTATTAGCGTTCGGTGTTGAAGGCTACCAACAGATTCTTGCAAATTATGTTCGCGTTAATATCGCCTTCAGAAAAATGTTAAAAGAAAGAATCCCTAATATGGGAATTACTAACGAGAAAAATATTGGTCCTATTACAACATTCCGTATTTACCAAGACACTGTACAATGGGATCTTGAACAAAGCGGTCAAGCAACTACTGAACAAATAAATCTTACAAACGAATTAAACTATGAATTATTTGAAATTCTTGGTCAACAACGTGAAGATGTATTTTTCGGTGATACTAAAAAGCAATGCTTAGTAGATGTAAGTGATTCAGATGAGCGTCTCCCTATTTATGTTTCTAAATTATTCTCGATTTCACCATATACAGAAGTGGAACATTTAGACCATATGATAACAGCTATTGAGAAATCCATAATGAAAATGGAGGGTATGAAAGTTGAAGTTACCCTCTAGAAAAAAGTCGATACTATTTAAAAACATTTTAGATTTTGTTATACCTATTGCTATTTTTTCCGTTATATTTAGTGCAACTCTTTATACTTTTTCGATGAATATTATTAATAATTATGTTATTGACCAGTTTGAGAATCGTTTAGAAACAGTTCTTAATGACATGGTTGAAAACATTGATACTACTCTTGTAGAAAGTGCTGATAGTGGCAATGCAAGTGCATATAAAGAACTACTAGATAAAGTAAATTATTACCAGCAAAAACATAAGGTCGAAAACACTTATGTTCTCGCTAAAAAAGGTAATAACGAGTACATCGTCGCATTAAGTAACTCTGATGAGCAAGGGTCAGATTACACGTTTTCTGAGGATATGAAACAAACACTATCAGAAGGAAAAATTCAATATAGTGATATTTATAAGGATGAATTTGGGGTTCATAAATCTATCTTTGCTCCTATAAAGGGAACAGATATGATTGCTGGTATTGATATGGATGCATCATTTATCAATGCTTTAAAATCACAGGCACTTTATACGTCATTAGCTTTAACTGTCATCTTTATTATTTTAGGTATAATCATTGCCTACTTTATTAGCAAACGAATTACAAATCCTATCATTGCTATAAAGAACTACGTAAACCAAGTTGCTGATGGTAACTTAGAAGTAAAAGACCTGAATATTAATAGAGAAGATGAAATTGGTCAGCTGGCAGCTGGAACACAGCAAATGGTATTGGATCTTAACACCTTAATTAATAAAATAGCTCATAATGCACAAGAAGTTTCGACAACTGCTGAAGAACTTAGCTCTAGTGCTGAGCAAACAAATGTTTCCGTTGTTCAAGTAACCGAATCTATTCAGGAAGTATCAAGTGGTGTGGAGAATCAGACTCAAAATATCGATAAAATGAACAAAGGGATATTTGATGTTTCTAATGGTATGCAGCTTATCGCTTCAAACGTTAAGGACGTGTCTACAAATTCTAATGAAACTTCCAAGGTTGCAACAAATGGCTCCATGGTTATAGATTCTGCGCTTGAGCAAATGGATGAAATTCACCAATCTATGAAACATACTTCTGAGGTTGTTAATAGATTAAGCAAGCAAACGAATGAAATCGGCGAAATTATTTCATTAATTACTGCCATTTCAGACCAAACTAACCTATTAGCGCTTAATGCTTCAATTGAGGCAGCAAGAGCCGGGGACCATGGTAAAGGATTCGCAGTAGTAGCTGAAGAGGTGCGTAAATTAGCGGAGGAATCCAGAACTGCTGCAAACAATATTACAAATAAAATTGAAACTATTAAAGTAGAATCTTCAAATGCTGTTGAGGCAATGAACTCTGGATACAGTAAATTAGAAGATGGTGTTGCAACGTTTGAGCATGCAAGAGGTGCTTTTGCTGATATCAAGAAATCAGTCGAAGGTGTTAATACGCAAATCACAGAGGTTAATACTGCGATTGAAGACATGAATAATGGTGTTCAACAAGTATCTAAATCAATGGAAGAGCTAAGTGCAATATCTGTTGAAACAACAAGCAATATTCAACAAATTGCCGCTACCTCTGAAGAGCAAACTGCCATATTTGAAGAAATCGCAAATTCTGCTTCGACTATGTCTACAATGGCTGAAAGTCTGCGTGATAGTGTTAAGAAATTTAAATTGTAAAGTTTAAATCAACAGTCCTATTCATTATGTAGGATGTACCTAAGACTTTAAACAAATTGCTTTAAAGGTCAAAAGCAAAATGATATTGTTTCCGCTGAGTTACATTTCGTTATATGAGATGTAACTCAGTTTTTTTTACATATAATTCCCCTATTATTTTCAATCATCTATGTACCTCTTTTATTCCCGTTCACCATTAATAGAAAGATCTTTTCCAGCTAGTATGATCAATTATTCTCACTAGTTTACTCCCTTCATTATTTTTTTCGATAAGTCTTTTTCCTTTTCACTGTTTTTTCACCATTGCTATATATATTGAGGTCTGTGAGAAAAAGTTAAAGGAGCGAAAATATGAATTTTTTAAAACGCGCATTTCTAAGTGTTAAGGCAAGGAAGGGAAAAAGTCTGCTGCAGATATTTGTATTTTCTGTTATTTGTGTACTTGTACTGACAGGCTTATCTATTCAAACAGCAGCAAAAAAATCCAGTGACTTGGCTAGGAAGCAGCTTGGTGCAGATGTGACATTACAGGTTGACATGGACAAATTACGGGAGCAAATGCAATCGGAAGCATCTGAAGGTGGTGGACGAGCTAAATTCACGTCTACTCCAATTGATGTGGAAACAGCAGAGGAACTGACTTCATATGACCAAATTAAAGGCTATAATTTCTATTCCTCTACAACTGGTCTTGCTTCTAGCTTTGATCCAATTGAAAACAGTACATCTACAACAACAGAAGAAGAAACAGCAACCCAAGAGGGTGCCGGCAGAATGGGCGGGATGGCTCAAGGTGATGTCACACTTCAAGGTGTGACTTTTACAGATTCCTATACAGACTTTATGGACAGCACTGCTGAAATAGTCGCGGGAGAGCATCTTACAGATGAGGATGTTGGCAAAAATGTAGCCGTTATCGAACAGACACTTGCTGAGGAAAATGATTTACAGGTTGGTGATAAAATTACTGTCACAAGCCCGCAGGATGATTCTGTTTCACTTGAGCTAGAAATTAAAGGTATTTATACTACTACTTCAACCGGCTCTGATCAAGCAATGGACTTTACTGCAATGATACCTTACAACAAAATTTTTGTACCATATACAGCAGCATCCGAACTAAAAGGCGCGGATTATGAAGGAACAATTGACAGTGCTATTTATTACATTAATGACCCGGCAGATATGGAAGCATTCGTGGCCCAAGCTAAAAAAGAGAGCGGCATTGATTTTGATACATTCAAGCTGGATGCAAATGATGAACTATATCAGCAAATGGTTGGTCCGATAGAAAATGTCGCTAGCTTCTCCAAAAATATTGTTTACCTAGTTTCGATTGCTGGTGCTGTCATTTTAGGTCTAATTGTGATGATGTCTATTAGAGAACGAAAATATGAAATGGGTGTTCTTTTAGCAATCGGTGAGCAACGCTGGAAGCTGGCTGGCCAGTTTATCGTTGAAATACTGCTTGTTGCCGTTCTGTCTCTTGGAATTGCCACGGTGAGTGGAAATGCAGTGGCAAGTAAGGTAAGTGATCAGTTGTTAAGTCAAGAAATTGCTTCAAGCGAAACAACTTCAACACCAGATTCATTTAGAGGTGGCGGATTTGGCAAAGGAATGGCCATGAATACAGCGGCAACAGCAGATGCCCAAACAATTGCTGAGCTGGATGTTAGCGCAACAGGAAAAGACTTAGGTATTTTAGCTCTCATCGGCGTATTGATTGCCGTCATTTCTGCATTATTGCCATCATTGTCCGTTCTTCGATTGCAGCCTAAAACAATCTTAAGCAAACAGGATTAAAAGAATAAGGAGATGAATATAGATGGGTTCTTTATTAGAATTACAAAACATCAGTTACTGGTATAAACACGAAAACAAAAAAGTCGATATCCTGAAAAATATAAGTGTTAGTTTTGACAGAGGTATTTTCTATACCATCATTGGCCCATCAGGCTCTGGAAAGACGACCTTCCTTGCCCTGGCGAGTGCACTTGATGTCCCAAAGGACGGCTCCGTTCTTTATGAGGGAAAGGATATTAAAAAAATCGGGCTTTCTAAATTCCGCAATAAATATGTATCCATTGTTTTTCAAGCATATAACCTATTGCCATATATGACTGCCCTGCAAAATGTAACAACAGCTATGGAGATTACTGGTTCCAGCCATAAAAACAAAAAGGAATATGCTTTAGAAATGCTGGCAAAGGTGGGTATTTCTGCTGATCAAGCCCGCCAGAAAGTCCTTACATTGAGCGGAGGACAGCAGCAGCGTGTGTCCATCGCAAGGGCATTATGCTGTGATGCGGAGCTCATTGTGGCAGACGAACCAACAGGAAACCTTGATGAAACGACTGCCCAGGAAATCGTCGGAATTCTTCAGGCCCTTGCACATAATGAAGGAAAAAGCGTGATTGTGGTAACACATGATCAAAACATTGCCCAGCAATCAGATGTTGTTGTTAAACTTTCAAAAGGAAGCTTTACTGTCACAGCAAACAAAGAAGCCGTGCACGTATAATTAAATCAAATACTAAAAAGTACATCATGAAGTGTGATGTACTTTTTTGAAGTATTTATTTAAAGCTAACTCTATTCAATATTTTTGCTTTCTGGAAATGAAAGATCGATTTCGACAGTTCAAAAATGATGCCATTTGTAAGTGACACGGTGTTTTCAATTATCAATCCAGGATCACCGCTTTTTAACTGCAGCAAATTGGCTGTGTCTTCATCCATCAACGCACAATTTATAACCTTGTCTGCAAATCCGATGCTTAGCTTTAAGTCTTCAATTAAATAGGTATAAATGGATTGTACAGCTATTTCCTCATTTAAATATGGAACGATATCCTTTTTAAAATAGCTGATTTCGATGGAAAAAGGCTCTTCATTGACAATCCGCAAACGCTTTGTATAGTACAATTTGGCTCCCTGTTCACATTGAAGCCTCCTTGCCAGCTCGTCATCTGCCTCCATGACATGCAGTTCTAAAATCTTCGTTTCAATTATTTTAGCTGGCAAATCCTTCGTTAAGCCACGCAAGCTCCCTAAGTTGATATAATCTGTTTCTGATTTTTTTCTCAGGAACATCCCGCTCCCTTGAACCTGGTAAATATAGCCACGATTAACAAGCTGTGTGACGGCTTTTCTGACAGTACTTCTGCTTACCTCAAATTGTTTGGCAAGCTCCTCCTCTGTTGGAAGCTTATTCGTCTCGTCAAATTTCCCTTCTGTAATTTCCTTCTCCAAGAAATCCGCTATATCTCTATATTTTACTGCCATAAAAGTCTCCTTCATAAAAAAACAGTTAGTGTATTGACTCTATTGTAAACAATAAATGACTTGAATAAAATGATTCAAAAGCAAAAACCTCCTATTTATATAAGGAGGTTTCGTTTTTTATTAAAGCTCTTCCCCTCTCGTTTCAATGATATGCTTGTACCAATGAAACGAAAGCTTTTTCTTTCTGTTCAGATTATCAGCGTGGTCGACATAAATAAATCCGTACTGCTTCTTATAACCGTTGAGCCAGCTTAACAAATCAATAACAGACCATGCATAATAGCCTTTTAAGTTAATGCCTTCTCCTATTGCACGCTTAACAACCTTTAAATGCTCTTCAATATATTTAATTCGAGGAACATCGACTATTTCGTTATCAATAATTGGATCCTCGTCGCCAAGGCCATTTTCAGTTACGTACATTTTAATATCTCCATAGCGGTCTTTTAACATATGCAAGCCGTCAAGGAAGCCTTGTGGGGAGATTTCCCAGCCCCATTTTGTATATGTTTTGTCATTCATTTTGACTGTTCGATAGTATCCGTCAAAGGATGGGTTACCAGGAGCAAGTGTGGAGGATTCTCTTGAATGCTCCATTGCCAGCGAACCTTCCGCAATTCTTTCAACACGGATTGGCTGGTAATAATTCAAACCGATAAAATCATTGCTTTCTGCATTTCTTTTCAATGTATCTAGTTCTTCCTCTGTCCAGCTAGGAGTCCAACCCTTTTCTTCTAGCTGCTTCACAACATAAGATGGATATTCTCCTTTTAAAATCGGATCATAATACCAAAAAGTCTCATATTCATTTGCATGCTGTGCAGCAACAATATTTGCTTGCTTGCCGTCCACACTGTAGGCTGGCAAAAACACATGTGTAATTCCGATTTCACCGTATTGCTTTAAGCTCTTATACACTTCTACTGCTTTAGCATGAGCATAAAACACATAATGTGTTGCTTGGAAATATTTCTTCTCATCATTTGTAATGCCTGGTGGATGCGCCCCTTTTAAATAACCTAACCCTGTAAACATGACCGTTTCATTGAAAGTGATCCAATGTTTAACACGGTCCCCAAATTCACGGAAGCAAACTTCTGCATATTTAACGAATGCATCTGCTGTACGTCTATTTGTCCAACCGCCGTCCTCTTCTAAAGTTAATGGCAAATCCCAATGATACAATGTCACAAATGGAACGATGCCGTATTTTAAGCATTCATTGATAAGATTATTATAAAACTCCAAGCCTTTAGCATTTACCTCTCCATCACCTGTAGGCAGAATTCGTGCCCATGACACAGAGAAGCGATAGGATTCAAGACCCATCTCAGCCATTAATTTAATATCCTCTTTATAGCGATGATAATGGTCAATTGCGACATCACCATTCGTCCCTTCGAAAGTCTTTCCTGGTAACTTCGAAAATACGTCCCAGTTTGTTACCCCCTTACCATCTTCATTCCATGCTCCTTCCACTTGGTAAGAAGCAGATGCTGCACCAAATAAAAAATCATGTGGAAATTTCATTTTCGTCCTCCTTTTTATACTAATCTATCTAATTGTTGTATATTTATTAAATTTGTACCTACAAATTATAAAACTATTATATCTAGTCTCTTCCTATCTGGCAATAAGAAAATCAGTTAACACGACTTGAAGTATGTTCAAAGAAATTAATCGGATAATGCGGTTACGAAAATCTTCTTTTCTTTTTCAATGGAAAAAGTCTTCATGACAAAGAAGGAAGATTCACTAAGTGATCCCTCCTCTTTGTCATACAGACTTATAAGTACTAATAGACCAGTTTCTACTAAGTAATAAACCAAGTAAATAATACCCTTGTTTCCCTGTTTTATGGCTCATTCCACAGCAATGTCATCACAACAAAAAATAGTACAAGGACTAGAAATACTAAGCTTAAAAACCAAAGAGCAAGCTTTCTCCAAATACTTTTCTTTGCATACAATCCTAATATTAATGATGCTAGGAAAGAAACACTAAATATTTGTACCAGCCATTCATCAATAGCATTAAAAAAAAGGGGACTGATACTTATTAATGTTAAAACAATGGAAAGTCCAGCAGCATATTTTCTCATAAAAAACCTCCTCTTTTTTTAATTACCTTAACACATTTAGGATAAAATTACACAAAAGGGAACAAAAAACCTTTTATGTTTATTTTGTAAAGCTACGTTCAATAGTTTAGGAGGATTTGACTCCATTCTTAATAAAGCAGCTTAAGTCTGTCATATATTAGCAAACTGCGGAATAACTTGTATCGATATTAAGTTCAAGCATTCCTTTTTATAAAGGATTAATTTCCAATCAGGGGTTGGTTAATAATGAAAGAAAAGAACCGGCATTTTCACAGTAAAAAAGCGAATCACACAGACCTCTCGAACTGGCAGGATGATTTACCTGGGGCGTTGCATTCAGAGACGGTTGGAGAAAGAGGTCCTGTTTTGGAACAGGATAATATTCTTCATGAAACATTAGAAAATTTTATCCATGAAAAAATTCCAGAAAGACCTGTCCATGTAAAAGGCTATGGTGCATTTGGGTACTTTCAAACGATTCATTCTATGAGCGAATATACGAAGCTATGTTTTTTACAGGAGCCAGGACAGCAGGTGCCTGTTACAGTAAGGTTTTCGCTTGCTGTCAGCACGAAAGGCACTCCGGATACGTCGCGGAATGTGAGAGGGTTTTCTACAAAGTTTTATTCAGAAAAAGGTATTTTCGATCTGATTTGCAATCATATTCCCGTTTTTTCTGTCCGTGATGCGATTCGCTTTCCTGAGTCGATTAAAGCCTTTCTTCCTTCACCAGTGAACAATCTGATTGATCCAAATCGCTTCTGGAGCTTTGTTGCCCGTGCCCCTGAGTCCATCCATTTCGTTGTCCGCTTATATTCTGATGCAGGTACAGTGAAGAGTCTCCGGCATATCCCTGGCCACAGTGTGAGCACATATGTATGGAGAAATGCCCAAGGTGTAAGACGTTATGTAAAATATCATTGGCTTCCGTCCTCTGGCATCAAATTTATTGACAGTAAAGAGTCTGCTTATTGGAATGGTTCGGATCCTGATATTGCTGGGAAGGATTTGTTTGAGGCAATTGAAAGAGGCAAAAAGGTAGAATATATTCTCTATGTTCAGCTAATGGAAACAGCTGATGAGGCTCGTTTGCCATATGACCCACTTGATGACACGAAGGTATGGGATGAACAGCAGTACCCCCTTCTCCCTGTTGGACGGATGATTTTAAACCGCAACCCAGACAATTATATGGAACAGGTCGAAAAAGTGGCCTTTTCCCCTTCCAATCTGTTAGAAGGGGCAGAGCTCTCTGATGATAAGATGCTGCAGGGGCGCTCCAATATATACTGGGATTCTCAGCGGCACCGTCTCGGACCTGGTTTTCGATCAATACCAATTAACAACCAGCAGGACTGGGAGCCATCAGCGCTCGTGACAAGCGGCAAAGGAAGGCATGTAGAAGGTCACCTCCAACGCTCCAGTATTCCAAAACAAGACGACTTTACACAGGCCGGCCAGTACTTTCACACACTTCCTTCCATACAGCAGGACCATTTAGTCGAGAATCTGGCCAATGACCTTGCAAGGGTTGCTGATGAAACGAGAAGTGTGGTTCTCCAATATTTATATAATGCCTCCTCTACTTTAGGTGGAAGAGTATTGCGTCAAATTGAAATGAAATCAAATGACTGATAAGTAAAACGCCTTTTTATTTTACAAAAGAAAAGGATGTGACATTTCACTTTACGTAAATGTCACATCCTTTTTTGTGTTTTAAGTTACGGTTTTGTCCCAGCATCTTACTTATCTATTTGCAGATGTTTTGTTTTCTTAATTGGCTCTTGTCGGATTCTTGTGATGTTAAGCAGCACTGCAGCCAGAATAATACCTAGCATGGAAAAGGCAATAACCATCGAGACTACTCCACTCCAGCCAAGATATGTCCAAAACACTCCACCAAGTGTTCCGCCGACACTTGAGCCAGCATAGTACAGGAATAAGTACAGCGAAGATGCCTGGGCTTTATTATTTACTGCTCTTAGACTGACCCACCCACTTGCAATCGAATGGCCTCCGAAGAAACCGAATGTTGTCATGCCTAAGCCGATAATTTTACCTAGTAAACTTTCATTAATTGTAAGTAAGGCTCCTGCTATAATAAGCACAAGATTCATTAGCAGAATATATTGACGTCCATAGCGGTCTACTAGTCTGCCAATCCAAATCGAACTGAACATCCCGATAACAAATAATAGAAAAATCCAGCTCACCACGCCTTGCTGCAGCGCATAAGGTTCACCTGTCAGCACATAACCAATATAATTGAACAGTGCTACATTACCTCCAAGCAGCAAAAACCCTAATCCAAACAAACATAATAGCCCTAGGTCCTTTAAATGAGCAGTTAATGACTTGCCGAGATTGTATATTCCGAAGCTTTTTGCATTAAAATGTTGTGAGGGACTTAGCGTTAAAGCAAAAATAACGGTAGCTGCAATACTAATTACCCCAACAGCACCTATCGCAATATGCCATCCAAAATAATGACTCAGGATTCCTGAAATAATTCTTCCACCCATTGCCCCAATAGCATTTCCGCTAATATAAATTCCCATCGCTTTTCCCAAGCTAACAGATTCCACTTCTTCTCCCAGATATGCCATTGCAACAGACGGCACTCCTGCCAAAACAATTCCTGTCAAAATCCTCAAGAAAAGCAAAACATGAAAATTATCAGTGGCTGCAGTCATTAAGCATAGAATGGAAGCTATAAGCATTGAATAAACCATTGTAGGCTTCCGTCCCCATACTTCAGACAATGACCCAAAAAGCAGCATACTAACCGCTAAGCAAATCGTCGATAGTGATAAAGCTAAGCTAGCCATTGTTGCCGAAAGCTGAAATTCCGAAGCAAGGTCCTGCAGCAATGGTTGAACACAATACAAAATGGCAAAAGTGTTGAAGCCTGCAGCAAAAAATGCAAAGCTTGTTTTACGAAAAATCGGTGTACCGTATTTTATGGCCATTACCAAAGTACATCTCCTTCTAATGTTTTCCACCTATATGTTATCATCTGGCAATTATGATGTATAATTCATAATAATAATAATTTTAATGCATTCATGTAATAAGGAGAGAACTTGAAATGGAATGGCAACAATTTGAATACTTCCGCACGCTTGCTCAAATGGAGCATGTGACAAAAGCAGCCGAAGCACTTTCTATTACACAGCCCGCCTTAAGTCGGTCGATTGCCCGCTTTGAAGAAGAGATAGGTGCACCATTATTTGAACGCCAAGGACGTTCAATCAAGCTTAATAAGTATGGGAAGCTGTTTTTAAAGCGTGTTGACATTATGATGAAGGAATTTGAGCTTGGTAAAAAGGAAATACAGGAATTACTAGAGCCTGGACGAGGGTCCGTTTCCTTTGGTTTTTTGCATACATTAAGTACGAATTTAATCCCAGATGTAATTGCTGCTTTCCGCTGCAAATTCCCCAATATTACTATCACCTTAAAGCAAAGCCCCTCACACTCCTTACTGGAGGATATGCAAAAAGGAGAATTAGACTTTTGTCTAGTAAGTCCAATTGAGTTACATACACCAATCGAATGGACAAAGCTTTTTAGTGAACAGCTATTTGTTTACGTACCTAAAACACATATGCTTGCTGAGCATACTAGCATCGATTTGCACCAGTTAGCAGAAGAACCGTTTATCCTGTTAAAGCAGGGCTATGCACTGCGGATATTAACAGAGGAAATGTTACAGGAAAAAGGAATACAGCCTAAGATAGCTTTTGAAGGGGATGAAGCAGACACTATTGCAGGTTTAGTCGCAGCAGGATTAGGCATTTCCATACTGCCAGATATGAAAGGAACCGACATAAATAATATTATCAAAATACCCATTAATCCTCCTGAATACGAAAGAATTATAGCTTTAGCTTGGGTTGATGGACGTTATCTTTCCCCTGCTGCCTTACAGTTTAAAGGCTTTATTTTCGATTATTTTGCAGAGGAAAAGTAATACTAGAATAGCAAAAAAAAGCGCACCTTCTACAACGGTGCGCTTAAAAGAAATAATAATATGATGATGGATCCAATTGAAATGAGAATGGACGATATCCTCACTATGAGTATATGATTCATTGTATTTTAAGCAACGGCATTTACCTAAGCTCTGTGTCTTTTCTTAATGCTATTAGTTGTTAGTTGTTTTTTGCCGCTTTAGCTGCATCAAATGCCTTATTTACTTGACGAAGCAGCACAGAATCCTTCAACAGACGGTAGCCTGTTGCCGCCAATGCCTTTGCTCCGCTAATAATTGCCTTATCGCCAACTTCTGAACGTGCAGACTCTCTGAATTCATTTGTGTGTGCAATTAAATCATCTGGTCCAATTTTAATATGGCCGTGAGCTGTCGGAACTTCATAGCTGATATTACCAGCATCTGTTGACCCTTTTCCAGTCGCTTTTTCTAACGAAACAATTTCGCCAACTGCTTCTAGCTCCCCTTTTAAAATATCATCCAATACGTCATTTAGCACAAAATCCTTCACTTCATTTTGGAATCTTTCTACTTTAACAGTCGCTCCAGTTGCGAGTGCAGCACCATCAGCAATAGCACGGACCTTTAATGACACTTCTTCTGCCTTTTTCCATGATTCAGCCCTAATAAAGAAGCGTGCTGAAGCATATTCAGGGACAATATTAGGAGCATCTCCGCCATGTGTAATAATTCCATGTATTCGAACATCATCTGTGAGGTGCTGTCGTAATGCGTTAATACCATTGAAAAGCTGGATAACCGCATCTAATGCATTAATACCTTTTTCAGGTGAGCCTGCAGCATGTGCTGCTTTTCCGTAGAAATGAAAATCTAAAGGATCAACAGCAAGTGTTTCACTCGTCAAGGATGTTTTTCCCGCAGGATGCAGCATTAATGCAACGTCAACATCCTTTAAATAGCCATGCTTTACAAAACTCCCCTTTGCACTGCCATTTGGTCCGCCTTCTTCTGCAGGAGTTCCTAATACAAGAACACGTCCCCCTGTTTCTGCAAGTGTTTCTGCAAGTGCAATCCCTGCAGCTGTACTTGTTGTACCAATGATATTATGACCGCACGCATGCCCAAGACCTGGAAGCGCATCATATTCTGCAAGAAAAGCGATAGTTGGTCCAGATACTCCGCTGTCCTTCACTGCATAAAACGAAGTTTCATGCCCAGCTACTGCCTTTTCTACCGAAAATCCTGCGTTCTCCAATAAATTTACTAAGGTTTTACTTGCAAAAAACTCTTGATTGCCGATTTCAGGTCTGGCATGAATTGCTTGACTTGTTTGTACATAAAGATCCTTTTTGCTCTCAACGGAATTATTAATTACATCTAAACCTGTATCCACTTTGCTCATGCTAATACCCTCCTATAGACCTTTAAATTGTTTTACTAGCTCTTCCTTCGGTGTATCAACTACGATAGAGCCACCGTTTGTATCTGCTTCTACTGCTTTTATCACGTCTGCCTCATGGTATAGCTCCACAATGCGCTTATATGTTTCATTGTCTGCATCCTCTGCTCGTGCTGCAAAAACATTTACATATGGTAGAACACTTTCATCATCTGCATCTTCTAAGTAAATTGGATCCTTAACTGGGTCAAACCCTGCCTGGCCTGCAACACCGTTGTTAATGACAGATGCTGCTACATCTGGAAGAACGCGTGGAGTCTGCTGTGCAACAACTGGATAAATATCTAGTTCTTTTGGATTTTCAACAATTTTAGTAGGATCACCGAAAAGTCCAAAGTCATCTGAAAGTTTGATTAAGCCTGCTGATTCAAGAAGCTTTAATGCACGCGCCTGATTTGATGGGTCATCAGGAATAGCAATTTTATCGCCTTTTTTCAATTCTTTAATATCCTTGATTTTTTCCGAGTAAATCCCCATAGGAGCAATAACTGTAGCACCAATTGGTTCTAAATCTGCATTATTTTCTTTGGCAAACTGACTAAGGAAGGCAATGTGCTGGAATGAGTTAATATCAATCTCCTTGTTCGCTAGTGCTTGGTTTGGAAGTGTATAATCAGAGAACTCCACTAGTTCAATATCAATTCCCTCTTTTTTCGCTTTTTCTTTTAAGAGTGGCCATACTTCACCATCTGTGCCGGTTACACCAATTCTTACTTTCACTGTTTTCGAATCGCCTGAAGCTGATTCATTTCCGCATGCTGCAAGAGCCCAAACTGCCAGTAATACAATAAAAAATTTCGCTAATTTTTTCATGTTCTTTTCCCCTCTTCTTTTTCTGTTTTTTTATTATCTGCGCATTATTTTTCTAGATAATGTATTGCCTATCCATTGCGCTATCTGCACAAGCAATATTAAGATGATGACTGTCACCAGCATGACACTGCCATCAAACCGTTGATAGCCGTATGTCATTGCAACATAGCCCAATCCGCCGCCGCCGACAGTTCCTGCCATTGCAGAGAAATCTATTAAGCTAATAGTTACAAAGGTTAATCCGAGAATAAGCGGACCCAGTGCTTCTGGTATTAACACAGTAAAGATGATTTGGAACGGGCTTGCACCCATTGCTTTTGCTGCTTCAATTACACCTGGATCAATACTAATAAGATTATTTTCAACTACCCTTGCGATACCAAATGATGCAGCTATTGTCATTGGAAAGATCGCTGCCCATGTGCCAATTGTTGTACCAACAACTGACCGAGTAAGCGGACTAATTGCAACAAGAAATATAATAAATGGAATAGGCCTGATAATATTAATAAGTAAATTCAGCAATCGGAAAACTAGTTTGTTTTCCAAAATATTGCCTTTTCTTGTCACAAATAAAAGTAATCCAATCAAAATACCCAGAATTGAACCAAAAATCAAAGTCATGATGACCATTAAAATGGTTTCGCCTGTCGAATCTACAATTCGCGGCCAAAACGTTGCCCAATCGACCTTCATCCTATAAGCACCTCCTCAATAGAGACTTCCTTTTCTAATTCAGCTATAACTGTATGGATAGCTGATGCTTCCCCTTCAAAAGAGACTAATAAATTTCCAAAAAACTTCTCTTGAAGCTCTTGCACAGAACCATACACTATATTGACATCCACATTATTCTTTCGTGAAATTTGTGATAGTATTGGCCTATTTGCCAGCTCTCCCTTAAAAATGACTCGATACAGATTCTTACCACCACTCTGTTGCCATTGCTGAAGCAAGGATTCTGACGGACGATCCTGTTGTACAGATTGAATGAATCTTTTTGTCGTCGGATGCTGCGGGTCTGTAAAAGTCTCAAATACATTACCTGATTCAATGACTTCCCCATTCTCCATAACTGCAACTCTGTCACAAATCGTTTGAATAACATTCATTTCATGTGTGATCAGCAATATCGTAATTCCTAAATCCTTGTTTACTTTTTTAAGCAGACGCAATATTTCATTTGTCGTATCAGGATCCAAAGCCGAGGTTGCTTCATCACATATCAGTATATCTGGAGAATTCGCAAGTGCCCTTGCGATGCCGACCCTTTGCTTCTGCCCGCCAGACAGCTGTTCAGGATAATCGTTTGCTTTATCTGTCAATCCAACAAATTGTAATAACTCATCAACTCTTGCCTTGATTTCTCCCTTTGGCTTGCCTGCAAGCTTTAAAGGATAGGCGATGTTGCCTGCTACTGTTCTTGAAGTAAACAAGTTAAAGTTCTGAAAAATCATGCCGATCCGTCTTCTTAGCTTACGCACCTCTTTTGCACTAAAGCTTGATAAATCCTCGCCTTGAATTTTAATGGAGCCGTTTGACGGACTTTCAAGTAAGTTTACAAGTCTCAGCAATGTGCTTTTACCAGCACCACTAAAGCCGATAATCCCAAATATTTCTCCTTTCTGAATGGTTAAGGAAACGTCTTTAACAGCTTCCACTCTTCTTTTTCCCAATACAAATGTCTTAGCCACTTGGCTGAATTCTATCAAGTTCTTTCACTCTCCTCTTGCTTCACAAACAACAAAAAACCCTCTTTTTTTCTATAATCCAGAAGAAAAAAAGAGGGTTTTCATATAAAATCCTCAATTCTCATCTTTCAAATGTGTAAAACACATTTGCAGGAGTTGGCACGGTGTTAATTAAACCCGTTGCCGAAACGTCATAGGGCCTGTCCCTCGGTTTCTCTGGATAAGAAATGATTTATTCGGTTTTTGTTTTGTTAAGATTTGATTATTACTATATTGCTGTTTTTGAAGATTGTCAACACCACTTTCAAAAAAAGTTTTAGAAATTAGTGAAAACAAAAGTAAAAAATAAGAAAACTAAAAGGAATAGAATTCCCTGTTTACTGCTTATATACCAACGGTTAATTATAGTAAAACAGTTGTCTTCCTTTTCACTTTTACAGCTAGTTAAAAAAGATTATATTTTTTTTATTAGGGTATTTATATAGCAACCTTTCTTAGAGAAGTACCTTCAACTGATCTCTCCTTATCAAAATTTAAGGAGGTATTTGTAGGAGGTGATTTCCCTTGAGAAAGGCAGTTGGTATACAAAGTTTAGTAGCTTACCTGCAAACGGTAAACTATCCCTTATCCGAAGAAACAGTTCAGAAATTGATTGAGGCAAAGCGCATTCCGCATCAACGTTTACTTGGTAAAACAATCATTTTCAACCTAGACTATATTGATTCTTGGATAAAAACAGCAGAGAACAATCAGATAGAATAATATTACATCTGGAAAAAGGGCCCTGTACTGCAGAGCTCTTTTTCCTCTTTACACTCACTATTAACTAGCACTCTTGCTTTTAAAAATCCCTTCAATTTCCTCCAATGATAGTCCCCTTGTCTCTGGCAGCTTTTTGCCTACAAATATCACACCGATAATCGCAAACATGGCAAATAAGAAAAACGTTGCAGAAAGACCAATACCAACAAGCAAAATAGGGAAGAACAGCCCGACTAAGAAATTACACAGCCATAAAAACAGTACTGCCATCCCCATACCGACACCGCGCAAGCGCATTGGGAAAATCTCAGCAAGGATTAGCCAAACTAACGGAGCAATTGCGCCTTGGAAAAAGGCTAGGTAGATAACTGTCATTGATAAAACAATATATGGAAGAATGGGAGAGCCTGCTAGAAAATGTGCGGATATTCCAATTGATATTAGTGCAATTGTTACCCCAACCAAGCCTGTAAGCAGCATCGGTCTTCTATTGACTTTATTTAATAAGGACATGCCAACAATAACGGCAATGACAGCAATCAAGCCATTTGCCACGTTTGCGATTAAAGCTGTTTTTGTGCCAAAACCAGCGTTTTCAAGGATTTGAGTTCCATAGTACATAATAGAGTTAATACCAACTAGTTGGGAAATAGAGCCAAGTACAATGCCTAATAACACAATCCTGCGAATCCAAGGTATACCTAAATCTTTAAAGCTCATTTTTTCTTGCTTCTGTTCTTTTGAGAGGTTTACTTGAATTTCCTGCAATTCCTGCTGGGCAATTCTTTCAGAACGAATACGATTTAGGACTTTCAGTGCTTCTCCCATTTTTCCCTTTGTTGCAAGCCATCTAGGACTTTCTGGTAAAATAAGGACACCAATCCACAAGGCAATCGCTGGCAATGTAGCAACGACTAGCATATACCGCCATACATGTCCTGTATCTCCAAATATATTTCCGATTAATGCATTAAATATATAGGCGAGAAATTGGCCTGTTACGATCATTAATTCATTTTGAGTAACGAGCCGCCCCCGTTTATCTGAAGGAGCCATTTCAGCCAAGTAGGAGGGAATGACGACAGAAGAACCACCGACAGCAAGACCTAACAAAAAGCGGAAGCCGACCATTACAGATGTATTTGGAGCGATAACACAACCGGCTGCTGAAAAGAAAAACAGTACGGCAAGATATAATATAACCTTCCTGCGTCCTTTTGTATCTGACAATCTTCCGCCAAAAATAGAACCGAAGGCAGCTCCTAACACTAATGAGCTTGCTACAAGCCCTTCTGTGAAAGGTGTAAGATTTAATTGATCTGCATGAGCCATAAAAGGCAGAGCACCGTTAATTACCCCTGTATCATAACCAAATAACAGTCCGCCAAAAGTCGAAACGATTGTTATTAGCTTAAGAAATTTTTTTGGGTCCTTTTGTTCGGGACGATTTGCTTGAACTGTTTGTTCAGAAATATTTGCATTTCCCATACTTGACTACCCCTTTATACAATATTGGATATTGCCATTTGTAAATTTCCTGCTGCGGACCTACCAATAATTAAATAAAGCGCTTTCATTGATAAACTAATGAAAGAGAGTTCTTCCTCAGGACCAGCTTCTTATGATGATCCTGAGGATATTCATTATTGTGTGGAGGACAGTTCTTTATTTGCCTCAAATTCTACCCAAACTGCACCATTGTCGGCAGATCGGACACAATTTTCAATCCAGCGGATCCCTGCAATTCCAGCATCAATATCTGGGTATACCAAGTTGCTTAATGCTTCTTCGTCCTTGCGGTTTTTCGCATCTATAGCGATTGCAAATTTCAGGTAAATATTTGCCCAGGACTCAGACAGACCTTCCTGATGGAGTGCACCTAATCGCTCATCCGCCATGCAGGCTTCATCCAAGTAAGGCATTGCACGAATAAGGGTTTGAATCGACTCACCTTGAACTTCATACCTTAGCTCATTAGGCTTGCTGTCCCACCATTCTAGGCTTGCATTTGTTCCGACTATTCTGATTCGGTGGCCATCCATACAGCCTGCATTAATCGAGGATGTCCAAAGTCTGCCTACAGCTCCGTTTTCATATTGCATCATTACAAAAGCATTATCTTCAAGTGGAGCACGACTTTCAATAAAGCTTTGACGATCACATAGCAGTCTTTTAATTTTCATTTCTGGCATGATTAATTGAGACATATAGTAAGTATGTGTAGACAGATCTCCTAAAACAAAGCTTGGGCCTGCAACCTTCGGGTCAATGCGCCATTTTTGGGCATCGCTCGTTTTGTCGGACTTGTCATTGGAATTAAAACCATGTGTATATTGCAAGTCAACAACACGAATATCGCCAATTTTTCCTTGTTCAATCATCGCTCTCATTTGCAGAAGCATCTGATTTCCAGAGAACCCATATGTTACACCGACTATTTTGTCTTTTTTCTTAGCAAGTGCTTTAATATTTTCTCCTTCCTCAGAAGTGAAAAATAATGGCTTTTCACAAATAACATGTAAGCCTGCTTCTAGTGCTGCCTTGCATATTTCATAATGTGTGCCGTTAGGAGTTGCAATGGAGACTACCTCGATTCCATCCTCTCTTAGTGCCTCACTAGCAAACATTGTTTTATAGTCAGGATAACAGCGACCTTCTGAAACCCCAATATTCACGCCGAAATCCTTGCCTCTCTCCGGCTCAATATCAAATGCCCCTGCAACCAATTGAAAGGCTGTATTATCACGCAATGCACCAATTCTGTGTTTATAGCCGACTTGGCCAAGCCGCCCTCCTCCAACCATTGCCCAGCGTAACGGTCTTGCAATTCTTCTCTCTCCATTCAACATGTGGAACACTCCTTTTTATCTGAATTTTCCGTTTTTATATTACAAAGACATGGAAAAAAGAATTAGAAACTAAGTGTTTGCTTTAATGCATCAATCGAGGTTTTTATGCCTGCTTCCACTGACATAGTTAAGTCTTCCATCTCTAACGAAACGTCTCCATCATATCCCATCATCTTCACAACAGAGAAAAACTCCTTCCACCATTGCAAGTCTTGCCCACAGCCTACTGCTACGTAGTTCCAAGCTCTATTAGCAACATCCGTGATTTCTTTCGTTTCCAAAATCCCATTAACACCAGATAAATGTCTCTCTATCCTTACATCTTTACCATGAACATGATGGATTGCCTCTTTTAATTCTCTCGCTGCCAAAATTGGATCTGCTCCCATCCATATTAGATGGCTTGGATCAAGATTCAACCCTACCATTGGTCCGACAGCCTCACGCAGTCTGAAGAGTGTTTGCGGGTTATACACTAATTGGGAACTGAAATTTTCTAAAGCTATTTTTTCAACACCACAAGCTTCGGCTTTTTTTACAAGCTCTTTCCAATATGGAATCGCTACTTCGTTCCATTGGTAATCCAAGATTTCCTTAAGCACAGGAGGCCAGCTAACCGTATACGTGATCCAGTTAGGAATTTTATCCTCAGGGCTTCCTGCAGGCAGTCCGCTCATCATAATGACCTTTTTCACGCCTAGCAGTTCTGCAAGCTCCATCGTTTTATCTGTAATTTCTCTGTGCTCTTTTCCTAGTTCTCCTGGATCCAATGGGTTCCCAGAGCAATTTAATGCACATAATCTGATATTGCGCTTTGCCAGACTATTTAAAAAATCCGCTCTTTTTTGCTCACTTTGTAATAGTTCATCTAATCTTAAATGCGGTGCAGGAGACCATCCTCCTGTTGTCATTTCAATTGTATCAATTCCTAGCTCTGACACTTGATCAAGCATTTCCTCAAAAGGCAGATGTGCTAGACTGTCTGTTACATAAGATAATTTCATTGATTTTCTCCTCCTCTATTAACTTCTGTTGAATCCGTTTACATTTAGCAGAAAATATCACCTGCTTTAAAATGATTATTACGTTGTCTACGTATCTAATTATATTAAAGACGCCTAGATTAGTATTTAAATTTTGGAGACATTCTTTTATACTTTGAAGACATCTTTTTTTGCTCCGCAAAAAAAACCTCCAGTAAGCTGGAGGTTATGTATCAGAATATGTTGTTGTATGTATATCAATAAACATAGTTCGAAACCGGCCTGGTGAGGTTTGCATCATGGTAGTGAACACTCTGGTGAAATACTGGACATTCATGAAACCTGTTTCTTCCGCGATTTCTTTTAATGATAAGTCACTTCTTTTTAGCAGCATGCTTGCCTTTTTTATTCTCTCATCTTGAACATATTTAGAGTAGCTTACTCCTAATTCTGTCATAAAAATTCTCGATAAGTGCCTGCCTGAGATATGAAGATGGCGCGCTACCTCTGTCAGCTTTAAGCAGTTGGACAGATTATCGTGAATATATAATCGCGCTTGAGTAAGTAAAACCGAATGCTGTTCAGGATCATGCTTATGATTATTATTTCTATTTAAGTCAGGTACAAAGTCTTGAAGGATAGAGATAATAAGGGAACCAGCGATATTAGTTAGCATTTCTTCAAAAAAATGTTGCTTATGCCTTGTCGCCTGTATCAGCAGAGACTTCCATAATAGCTCTGTTTCTGTTTCACTATCATTATATAAAACAATCTTCTCGCATTTTTCTGCTGATTCCATAATTTGAACCCAGCTTTCATTTGACTCTGAATCAATCAGTTCAAAGGCAACATAAAGTAGTGACAGGCCATGCTCACTTTTTATTTGATGCAGTACTCCTGGTCTTGATAAAAAGATCGTGTTTTTTTGAAGAGTGTAACTGGATTGTTCATCCATATAATTGCCTTCTCCGTCGACAACAAAACAAACTTCAAAAAAAGAATGCTTATGCAGTTGATTGTCATAATGCCTCGGCATAACGCCCCAATAGTGAACATGAAAGCTTGCGCCACTTTGGTTTATGCGATGAACAAAATCATTTAGTGAAATTTTTCCGGACAGATATTTCGTCAAATCCACCAAATCACTCCTCTCCATTAACCGAAATTCCAATATCTTCATATTGAATTATAAAAGAATACGCTTACAATAACAAGCTTACTAGTTTACAGTTCGTCAGGAAATAATACCTATTTTTGTCAATAAATCATTATCTACTACTATCTACTCATTTTAAACTACTTTAATTTAAGTATATTAAATAGAGAGGCATTAGCTTCTACCTCGTTCAAAAAAGTGAATAGCATGCTGCTTACTACCTGGTTTGCTAAGCATGATTCTATATAAAACATTTATCCATTTGACGGAGGAGGAATTCGAATGATAAAAGAAGTAATTCCTATTAAAGAAATCACTAATTTCCAATCACGTACTGACGAATTTTTTCCAGTTGCTTGGTACAAAAAAATGCTAGCGGAAAACCCTGTTTTCTTTCATGAAGAAACAAATACTTGGAATGTGTTCCAATATGATCATGTTAAACAGGTATTAAGTAACCATGAAACTTTTTCTAGTGCAGGCAATAGGACAACTATCTTCGTTGGGACCAACAATCATAAAAACCAAGAAAAACCATCACCGATAAACATCACCAATCTCGACCCACCACAGCATAGAAAAAGCAGAACACTATTAGCTGCCGCCTTCACTCCACGCAGCTTGAAGGAATGGGAGCCTAGAATAAGACAAATTGCTGCAGAGCTTGTGGAAGACATTAAAGGTAATGCTGTAGTTGATATTGTCGATGCACTTGCAGCTCCTTTTCCAAGTCTGGTGATTGCAGACCTATTTGGAGTACCTGTCAAAGACCGCTACCAATTTAAAAGCTGGGTCGATATTCTTTTTCAGCCTTTCGATCGAAAAAGACTCGATGATATTGAGCTGCAAAAAAAGCAGGCTGCTCAAGAATATTTCCAATTTCTCTATCCGATTGTCGTTCAAAAACGGACAAATTTAACTGATGATATAATCTCTGATTTAATTCGGGCTGAAGTAGATGGGGACAGGTTTACAGATGAAGAGATAGTTCAGGCAACTATGGTGCTTTTAGGTGCAGGGGTAGAAACGACAAGTCATGCCATCGCCAACAGCTTCTATTCCTTGCTGTATGATGATGCATCATTATATAAGGAGCTGCGAGACAACCTAGAGCTCGTACCAAATGCAGTGGAGGAAATGCTCCGCTACCGATTCCACCTGTCAAGAAGAGACCGCACTGTTAAGCAAGACAATAACTTACTTGGTGTTGATTTGAAAAAAGGCGATGTTGTTATTGCGTGGATGAGTGCATCAAATATGGACGGAAACATGTTTGAGAATCCTTATTCACTGAATATCCATCGGCCTAACAACAAAAAACATCTAACATTTGGAAACGGCCCACATTTTTGCTTAGGAGCACCTCTTGCACGGATGGAAATGAAAATTGCCCTCGAAACATTTCTTCGGAAATTCCCGAGAATTGAACCTGTCGAAGGGTTTATATTGGAAGACTGTTTGACTGCTTCTGCAACAGGCCAGTCATTGACTAATTTGCCGTTAAAGGTATATGTAAACTGAATAAACTAAAAAGGCTGCAGGAGCTATTCTGCTGTCTTTGTTATTCAATTGCGAGGATTAGGCAAACAATTGATAGGAATAAGCTAAAGACTCCTTCCTTCTATATGACATAATAAATACAGCACGAATAAGTGGCTAATTTATCTAGGGAGGATGCTATATGGAGTATATAAAGCTTGGTAATACAGGATTAGATGTGTCTCGATTATGTCTTGGGTGTATGGGTTTTGGTGATGCAGATAAATGGCTGCATCAATGGGTACTGAACGAAGAAAACTCACGCCCTGTTATCAAAAAAGCCCTTGAGATGGGAATTAATTTTTTTGATACAGCAAATGTATACTCACTTGGCACAAGTGAAGAATACCTTGGTCGTGCTTTAAAGGAATATGCAAATCGTGATGAGGTTGTCATTGCAACTAAAGTTCATGGAAAAATGCATGCAGGTCCTAACGGTTCTGGACTTTCCCGCAAAGCCATTATGAGTGAAATCGATAAAAGCCTTAACAGGTTAGGAACTGATTACGTAGATCTTTATATTATCCATCGCTGGGATGATAACACTCCTATTGAAGAAACAATGGAAGCACTTCATGATGTGGTGAAAGCAGGGAAAGCACGGTATATTGGTGCTTCTGCCATGTTTGCTTGGCAATTTCAAAAAGCATTGCATACTGCAGAAAAACATGGCTGGACAAAGTTTGTTTCCATGCAGAACCATCTAAATTTAATTTACCGGGAGGAAGAACGAGAAATGCTCCCACTTTGTAAGGAAGAAAACATCGCTGTCACACCATACAGTCCCCTTGCATCAGGGCGATTAACTCGTGACTTATCTGTAACAACACATCGCTCTGAGACAGATCAAATCCAGAAATCTAAATATGATGCGACGTCAGAGGCTGACCGCTTAGTAATAGAGCGTGTGGCAACTTTAGCAAACAAGCACGGTGTCCTTCGCACCAATATTGCACTTGCATGGCTGTTGCAAAAGGAGCAGGTTACAGCTCCTATCATTGGTGCAACAAAATTATCTCATCTTGAGGATGCTGCTGGTGCCTTGTCATTTAAACTGACATCAGATGAAATAGCCTTCCTTGAAGAGCCCTATATACCACATGCAATCGTTGGTCATAGCTAATCAAGCTCTATAAAAAACCGCCATTCTCATTTTTTGAGAATGGCGGTTTTTGATTATATTGCTTTTGATAAAGAGTTTACTGCTTGTCCATTCCCTTTTCCTTTTTGCAGGCTGATCATCGCTACAAAGGAAATGCAATACAGCAGTGCTAAATATCCCATTGCTGTTGCTACATTTGAATGCTGTAAAATATACCCTACTAAGATTGGAGATAAGCCGCCTAAGGCTCTCCCAAAATTGAATATCGTATTTGTAGCCGTACTGCGTACTTCTACTGGATAATACTTGCTTATTAATGCCCCATACCCTGCAAACATTCCATTTGAGAAGAAGCCAACGATTGCTCCACCTACTAACAGACCGATACTTCCAGACGCATAGGAGTATAAAAACACTGCAATTGCTGAAGCGAATAAGAAGATTCCGTAAGAGCGTTTCATGCCGAGGCGATCAATAATTTGTCCAAATGTCAGCATACCTGCAATCATTCCAGCGGCAGTGCTGATTGTCCAAAGGGCAGAGCTCGATACGGACAATCCTTGAGATTGCTGAAGCATCGATGGAAGCCAAATCATTAAGCCGTTATATCCTGCGATTTGTACTGTGGCCATTACTGCCAACGCAACAGTTGTTGCTGTAATTCTCGGAGTTGCAAACAATTGCTTTAATTTGCCCTCTTTCTTTTGTGCAGGCTGTTTTTTCTGTTGGGACTTAACCCATTCTGGCGACTCGTCCAGTTTTTTACGAACAATAAACGCGAAAATCACCGGTGCTAAACCTACGAAAAACAAACCTCTCCATCCCCATGCAGGAAGGATCATCGCACTGAGCAATGCTGCTAAAATAACACCATACTGTGCACCGACACTAACATAGGAAGACGCACGTCCTTGTTTGTTCTTTGGCCATGCTTCTGCAACAAGCGCCATACCGATTCCGTATTCTCCACCTGCTCCTAATCCAGCAATAAATCTAAAGATATAAACTTGCTCAATATTTTGTGCAAGCCCGGTTAAGGCTGTTCCTACTGCAAACAGTAAAATGGTGTAAGTAAAAACTTTTACTCTTCCAAATTTATCTGCTAAAATCCCGAAAATTACTCCACCAGCTAACATTCCTATGTTGGTAATTGATGAAATAAGTCCTCCTGCAGTCATCCCAATATGAAAATCTGCAATGATCAACGACATTGCAAAGGAAATAAACATAATGTCCATACCCTCTAATGTTAATCCAGCTACTGATGCAACTACTGTTTTTTTGCGATAATCCAATGTTGTCATTCTCCTTTCAAGCCTCACAGGACTTAATTAAAGTTAGTTATAAAAAATACCCTTTCATCCAAAGGACAAAAGGGTATACTTAGACATACATAATATGCCTGACCGCTCTTTCGCCTTTTTGGACTCTCTGGACCAGATTAAAGGGAATTAATTTTAACTAATAGTATCATGCTCTATTAACTTCTGACAATCTTTTTTTACAGACGTATTTTTATTAGTTTATCTTAAATATCACTTAAAACCTTTATAAATCAGCTTTATGACTATATGAATAATGTAATAAATATAAAATAAATATACAAAAGTATTATTTGAAGACAGTTACTCCCACATATACACCTGCGAGAAAAATGGTTGTAATAAATATAATGTGAAGGACAATCCATACCCAAGCACCATAACGAAAGAGTGATGCTTTTAGCGGATTTCTTCTTTCAGGGGGAATGATTTTCCCGCCTAACAATTCAAACAACAAATAGTTTATCCACCATAACGTATAGCTGTCCCATAAATCCCACTCTGGTTCAAATTTAAATAAAACAGAGTACTTTAGTATTACTTCCCCTAAAACTCCTAAATGGACAATGCCCCAATAAAAAGGAATTTTCCATATCCATTGCTCAGGGCTGTACCTGATTCCAAATAAAGCGATAAATGGAAACAACGTCGATACAAGCAATATTGGGGTTATAAAAATGTCCTCTAGAAAATAGTCGTAAAAAGTATAGAACCCTATATACGTTAACCCAAAACATAATAGGTTACCTGAAATCGCACTGATGATAAAAATCAGACCGTAACGCTTCCAGTCAAATCGTATGATAGATAAGCAGCCTATAGCAGAGAGGATAATAACAGCAGTAAATGCATATGTATGAAAAAACATTGCAAACACCATCACCAATTCTAAAATTTAGTATTTTTTCTCCAATATTTATCCAAATATATCTTGCCCTTCCAGCTAAATTTCATGTTAAAAAACTTTTTGCATTAAAAAATATGAATCAACTTTCCAATAACACTAAAAAAAGCAACATTCACATGTTGCTTTTTCATCAACTTATTCCGTAATTTTTCCTTTCACCTGCTTTAATGTTGCAACAATTAGAAAGCTGACTATCACTAATAACAGCCATGAGCTTACCTTTCCAAAATGTACGAGACTCCAAGCTTCGGCTTGATTTGGATATTGCCAAGCTCCGAAGAATGTCGCGATATTTTCGGCTACCCAGATAAAAAATCCAATCAGCACAAAAGAAAGAGACAGCGGCATCTTATGCCGTATTCCATCGACCTCATATGTTACCCATGATTTCCAAAAGGTGATAATCACCAGCCCGGATAACCACCAGCGCAGGTCTATCCAATAATGATGTATAAAGAAATTCAGGTAAATGGCAGCAGCAAGTGGTACAACTGCAAGAAATGGTGGCCATTTAACTAGTTCTACCTTCAATCTCCTCCATGCCTGACAAAGAAAACTTGCTACGCTTGCATACATAAACCCACTGTACAATGGAACACCAAATATTTTTGAAAATCCTTCCTCTGGATAAGACCATGAGCCCATATGCACTTTAAACAGTTCGAGAGCAAGGCCGATTATGTGGAATAACGTAATAACCTTTAGTTCATCCTTCGTTTCCAAACCAGACCTTACCATCAGCCATTGCATGAAAAGACAAATCAGAAGCAGCCAATCATACCGTGGCAATAACGGAAGCGGTATATACTGTGTAATTGCTAAAGAGGCGAAGATAACAACTGGAAACAAACAAGACAAAGCCTGCTCCCACCCAAACACAAGCAATTGTTTTATAGATGATTTATAGCTCCGTTTTACCAATGTTGATGTATTCATGGCAAAGCCTCCTATTAGTGTAGTTCATAAACCTATTACGCTTCTGTCACATCTTCATCTTTGTATTCTAAAATATCGCCAGGCTGGCAATCGAGAGCCTTGCAAATCGCATCTAAAGTTGATAAGCGAATTGCTTTGGCTTTGCCGTTTTTCAATATGGACAGATTAGCCATTGTTATGCCAACCCTTTCTGAAAGCTCTGTTACACTCATCTTCCGTTTAGCCAGCATTACATCAACATTTATTATTATCGCCATTGTTTTCACCTCAGACCGTTAGATCATTTTCTGATTTTATTTCAATAGCTTCTTGTAAAAGCCTCTGAAGCACTGCTGCGAATACCGCAATTATCATGGAAGCAAAGATGATTACCAAACCAATAATAATAACTCCAGGAGCATCATCTGCATCCGCCACGAAATAAAAGAGCGGCATTGCAATAACAAACAGTCCACTAATGATAATTGCGCAGTACTTAATTACCTTTAAAGCTTTCACAGATAACTCCGAAAAGGCTTTATTCTTGTCAATGAAAATTAGCAGCTTAAATGCTTGATAAAGCGCAATAAAAAAAGGAATGGCAGAAACATAAAAAAAGCTAATAACAAAATATTTTATATAAGTTATATTTGAAAGCAGCTCTCCTGCATATCTCCCGATTTCTGGAACAACAAAGATACATAATGCCAAAATGGGTAGACCAATAAAAATAACAGCTATCTTTAAAAACAGCGTGGACACTTGGTTCACAAAAATACACCTCACTCATTAATTATGTGTTTAATTTACCACAAGATTTATCGTTTTACAATAAATTAATATTGTTTTTAATTTTATTTTTATTGTTTAATCAGTAAAAAAGCATTCCTTCTATTTGAAGGAATGCTCAGTAAAAGATTATTTTTTAAATATAGGTACAAACCCTTTCAGACGAAACAAAGAGAATTCTGTAAAATTAAAGATTTTAGATTTTTTAACTGAACTCAAGTTTGCTGTCATTAGTTTTGTTCTATATTGAATTGCTTCTTCACAAAATATTTTTTGACTGTTTATTTGCTTATGGTTATCATTTCTCTGTACATATCGATATCTGCCATTACTATCCTGTTCACGTGCTTTACAATTATCTTTCAGCATTAAAAGCAAGCAGTCATGAATTCTATCTTTTATATGTTTTTCTAATATTGGGAAAAGTATTTCCACACGATTTTCCATGTTTCTTGTCATCCAATCAGCCGAAGATAAAGATACATCCTCTGCACCGTTTTGATGAAAATAAAAGATTCTCGTATGTTCTAAGAATGCTCCTACAATGCTTCGGACGCGTATATTTTCACTGACCCCTTTAATACCAGGTTTTAAGCAGCAAACCCCTCTGATGATCAGATCAATCTTAACTCCAGCAATGGATGCTTCATATAATTTCTTAATAATTATTTTGTCTGTCAAGGAGTTCATTTTTGCTATGATTCTACCATTCTGATGCTTTTTATGAAAGTCCATTTCCTTATCAATTAACTCAATAAACGTATTTCGAATTCCAAATGGTGAGACAGATAAATGTTCATAGGACGGTCTTTCCATATATCCGCTCAAATAATTAAAGAAATTAATTGCGTCAGTGCCTATTTTTTCATTACATGTCAGCAATCCCATATCTGTGTAAATTCTTGCCGTGGCATCATTGTAATTGCCTGTCCCTAAATGGACATAACTTTGAACCCTGCCTTTTTCTCTGCGGATTACGAGCGTAATTTTGCTATGTGTTTTTAAATGGGTCATCCCATAAATTACATGACAACCGGCTTGCTCCAATTCCCTCGCCCATTGAACATTATTTTCCTCATCAAACCGCGCCTTCAGCTCAACTAAAACCGTTACCTGCTTGCCGTTCTCTGCTGCCCGTTTAAGGCTTTCAATAATCGGGGAATCACCGCTCACTCTGTACAAGGTTTGCTTAATTGCCAATACATTTTCATCATCTGCTGCCCGTGACATGAATTCCACTACCGGTTCGAATGACTCATATGGATGATGCAGCAAAACGTCCTGCTTCGCAATTTTCTCAAATATAGTTCCTTCCCCTTCCAAGTCGATTGGCGGCTGTGGAATAAATGTTCTTGCTGCAATATGCTCATGTGTTGCTTCGATTTTTTTGCAAAACGAAAACAGGAATGTTAAGTCTAAAGGAGCTTGTACATCAAAAACGTCTTTTGAATGAATTTCAAGCACCTGTCTAAGGTAATCAATCACCTCTTGACTGCTGTGCTGCTGCTGATATTCTAAGCGGACTGCTGCTCCCCTTTTCCGCTTCTTCAATTCTTCCTCAATTTCCTGCAGTAAATCTTCTGCTTCATCCTCATGTATTGTTAAGTCAGCATTACGGGTAATCCGAAATGATGTCACAGATTTCACTTTAAATCCTGTAAATAACTTCTCAATAAAACGAGAAATCACTTCTTCTAACAAAACAAATTTTCTTTCCTGTCCCTTTTGTTGAATCTCTACTAAACGGCCAATTACTGCAGGAACCTGTACAATCACTAAATTGCCATCAAGGTCTAATTCCTTCCTTTTTTCTGATGATTTTTCTTCGATAACTACCGCTAAGTTTAAGGATTTATTTAACAGCATTGGGAAGGGACGGTACGCGTCTATTGCCATAGGAGTCAATACCGGGTAAACCTGTTCATCAAAAAAGTTCTCCAAAATCGACATTTCTTTCGAGGAAACCTCGTCGATGGAAATGATGCGTACGCCTTCTTCTTCTAATATGCTGGATAAATCACTGTATATTTTATCTTGACTTTTTACTAGCAAACGCGCTTTTTCAGAAATAGCACTCAACTGTTCTTTAGGAGTAAGCCCTGCCTTATTCTCAGGTTTATTAAACCCAGCCTTCACTTGATCCAGGAGTCCAGCAACACGTACCATGAAAAACTCATCCAGATTTGAACTAAAAATTGATAAAAATTTATACCTTTCCAATAAGGCATTTTGGTCATCCACCGCTTCTTCAAGCACTCGGCTATTAAAATCGAGCCAGCTTAACTCTCGATTATTGTAATAGGAAGGATTATCTAAATTAACGGTGTTCCAATTCTCTTGATGAGTTTGCATTATTACATCCCCTTAACGATTATTGCTAATATTCTATTATTAGAATAACATGTGTACATCAGTTTACTTTGTAAATTTTCTGTAAATTTTTGTAGAAATATGGAGATATATCGTTCATAAGATTATGTTTTAATACTATAGGGTACAATGGATAGATGACTTTACAAAAGCTTAATATTTTTTCTTTACATTTTCTTATAAGATATACATATCATCATTTACATAAGGAGGATTCGATAATTGAAAGAGAATTCAATCGCTATCATAGATCTCGGATCTAATTCGATTCAATTTGCTATCTATAACATTGAGAACAATTCTGTTCATACAGAGGAAGTCAAGCGAGTTAAGGTGGCTGCAAGGCTGATCAGTTACATAGATAAGCAAGGAAACATCACAAGGGAAGGCATAGACTTAACATTGCAAATTTTACAAGACTTTCAAAAAATCGGCGCAGAAAATGGCGTAAGCAGAATGATTGGCTTTGCCACTGCAGTGATTCGGAATGCTGCTAACCAGGAAGAGGTTTTAGCAGAAATTCAAAAGAAAACAGCTATTCCATTTTCTATTTTAAGCGGCTATGAAGAAGCCTATTTTGGTTATCTTGGCATCATTCAAGCAATCGACCTGCAGGATGGTATTACCATTGATATCGGTGGAGGAAGCACTGAAATCACTCTATTCCGAAATCGCCAATTAATTGAGTATTACAGCTTTCCATTCGGTGCAGTTAACTTAAATGAAAAATTTACAAAAGGTGAGATAGTGACAGCAGAGCAAATTGATAAACTTCAAGCTTATCTGTCTGAACAACTGCAAACACTTCCCTGGTTATCTGCAGCTGGACTTCCTGTTATTGGAATTGGTGGCAGTGCGAAAAATCTATCCCGTATACATAAAGCAAAAGATAAGAAAAACTCTTTAAATATGTCAATAGAAGACATCGACAATGTATTCAAAGAATTATCCTCCTTAAGTGTGACGGAACGTTCTGATATTAAGGGCTTATCTAAAAAAAGAAAGGATATTATCATACCAGCCATCCAAATTATCTCTACTTTAATGAAAATGACCAAATCTCCCTATTTTGCCTATTGCACTCAATCTGTTAGAGATGGGTTCATTTATGACTTGCTTGAAAAAACGAATAATGCCTCTTAGAAAAAAACCACCGTACGTTTGTCCGGTGGTTTTCTACTGTTGTTTGTTCAATGGAAGGTCGAACAAGACATGCTGAAATTAGGAATTAAGTTCATTATAAGATAAAAATACTTATCCATGTTTTAAGATTTTGTAAATTCTGTATGTAATACGGTGATGAGTCTGCTCTTTATACTATACTTCTAGCTTGAAGGATAAATAGAGAGAATTCTTAACAAAACTAATAAGTAATCCGATATATTTTAAGATAGCTTTAAGCTAACTAACTATTTCATTTAAAGGAATGAGGAAGATAAGAGTGGAGCCTGCGACTGTTGACAAGCAAACTCAAGATCACAAGAAAAAACAAGCCGCTCTCTATAAAGCAATATGGAGATGGCATTTTTATGCTGGAATAATTTTCGCGCCATTTTTAATTATCCTTGCAATCACTGGCTCTGTATACTTATTTAAGCCTCAAATTGAACAGATGCTTTATCAGGATTTTTACGAAGTTAAACAGCAGAAAGAGCGAATAGCTCCGTCTGAACAGCTCGATATTGTGACAAATCATTACGCTGGAGCAGTGGTTACGAGCTATCGTCCTGGAGAACAAGCAACTCGTTCAAGTGAAGTAAATATCACCTACCAAAACGAGTCATTGACAGTTTTTGTTGACCCATACAATGGTAATATACTCGGTGAATTAAACAGCAATAATCGAGTTATGAATTTAATTGAAGAAATCCATGGTGAATTAATGGCAGGTACCACTGGTGATAGAATAGTAGAGCTTGCCGCTTGCTGGGCAATGGTATTAATTATAACTGGAATTTACTTATGGTTTCCGCAAAAGAAGAGAAGCTTTGCAGGTATCCTTATACCACGGTTTACGAAAGGCAGCAGGGTCCTTAGAAGAGATCTACATGCTGTACCTGCTTTTTGGATTACAGGTGGGTTGTTATTTCTTATTTTGACTGGCTTGCCTTGGTCAGGATTTTGGGGAACTAACTTTCAAGCTTTAGTAACAAATACAGGAGAAGGCTATCCTCCATCTGTGTGGGTTGGAGCTGCACCGACATCTAATATAAAAACAAAAGATATTGCAGAAGTCCCTTGGGCTGCTGAAACTTTAGATGTACCAAAATCAAAGCTTGAGGGCTTCCTCCCTGTTTCCATTGACAATATAGTCGAAATTGCTGAGCGGGAGGGAATGCATCCTAGCTATTCTGTTATTTTCCCCTCCTCAAAAGAAGGTGTTTACACTCTGTCTGCTTTTCCGCCAAAAGCAAAGGATGAAGCAACCATCCATATCGACCAATATACTGGAGCGGTCTTAGCAGATTATCGCTATGATAATTACGGCCCTATCGGCAAGATAGTTGCTGTTGGGATTACTTTGCATAAAGGAACAGAACTTGGCTTCCTTAATCAATTAGTTAGCCTCCTTATTTGTCTTGGTACTCTTTTAGTAGCATTCACAGGTGTTTATATGTGGTGGAAACGCAAGCCTAACTCCGGATTAGGAGCACCAAAAGCACCAAAGATAAAAAATATGAAACTTCTGCTCTTCCTGCTTATTATTTTAGGGATATTGTTCCCTTTAGTAGGCTTATCACTTATTTTTGTTTGGCTTATTGACTTGTTGATAATTCAAAGAATGCCTAAAGCTAAAAGGTTTCTAAATGCATAAAAGGTGGCTTGTTTCGTGAAAAAAACATTATTAGTCCTATTATTAGCTTGTTTTATATGCCTGATGTTGAGTGCCTGCTCCCTTCTTAAACAGGATGCTGCTTCCCTTTATAAAAAAGAAACACCACTTGAAGCCGAAATAGCTCTTCCTGCTTCCATAAAAGCAAATGCAGTGACTGAGATAAAAGTTACCCTTCATCAAAATGGCGAAGCAGTTAATAATGCTGACTATGTACATTTTGAAGTATGGAAACAAGATGGCTCTGCCAAAAGAGTCATGGAAGTGGCGGATAAACAAGGCAATGGTGTCTATAGCATAAAAAAGACCTTAAGCAGTGTGGTCTTACCCCTGTCAAGTAGACAGCCATAAAAAAGACTATGCAGCCAGTGTGACTCGGTATTCAACCGGAGCACACTGGTTGAGTCGTTTTTGGAATCTTTTATAGTTATATTCGTACATATAAT
>NZ_RZTZ01000008.1 GCF_004005475.1 Niallia taxi
TGATTTATTACAATTACTATAGATATCAGTGGAACTTAAAAAAGATGACCCCTGTTCAATACAGAGATCATCTTCTTAAAACTGCCTAGGCTTTTTTTAAATGTCCTTTACAAAGGGTACACTTTATATAGGGTTTAGGCTTTTTTATTAAAATTTAGTCCCTTATTTTCGCACCCCTTCCTACACAGAAAAAATAAACATGGATAATTTGCAAGGAGTACAATCTGGAAAATTAGCGTTTGAGTTAAACAAAATGGCTTTAAATGTCCTTTTTTTGAGGAGATTTTAAAGAATTATAGGTTCATTACAAAATGTCTTTCAATAACTAATTGATAAAATTCAATAATAATTTATTGTAAAACAATAAATTATATGTTAAATTCAGTTTGTAAATTCATTTGGTGAGGTGTTTTAAATGAAACGAGGATCTACGTCCTTTTTAAAATTAGCTGTTTTTCTGTTAGGAATTCCAATTTTAGCTGTAGGGATTTTTGGTTTAACTTGGTTACCCACACATGCTGCAAATCCAGATTATGTGGAAGTTTTATATCCCATTGTTACAATCATGTATGCATCAGCAGCCCCTTATTTCTATGCGTTGTATCAGGCTTACAGACTTTTAAACTATATTGATAAGAACACCGCATTCTCGGAAGACTCTGTGAATGCGTTAAAGTGGATAAAATTAAGTGCAATTGTCATTAGTTGCTTATATGTATTTATGCTTCCATTTGTTTTTGTAGTAGCACAGCTAGACGATGCTCCAGGATTAGTTCTTATTGGCATGGTTCCTGTTTTTGCTTCCATCGTTATTGCGGTGTTTGCTGCTGTCCTTCAAAAGCTTCTGAAGGACGCAATTGAACTAAAAGACGAAAATGAGCATACGATATGAGGTGGAAAATATGGCGATTGTAATTAATATAGATGTGATGCTAGCAAAACGAAAAATGAGTGTGACAGAGCTTTCGGAGCAGGTCGGTATTACTATGGCAAACCTCTCCATTCTAAAAAACGGGAAAGCAAAAGCGGTGCGATTAGCTACATTGGATGCAATTTGCAAGGCATTAGATTGCCAGCCTGGCGACATTTTAGAGTATCGGCAAGATGATAATTAACTTATTTTATAAAGAGGTGATAGTATGAAGGTTTTCGAGAAAACATGTGGGTTTTATAGTAATGATAATCATGCAAATCTTCCGCTAGGTTTGGCCATCATCTTAGATGGATGTAGATACACTATATTTAGTGTGGATGAAGAAAATGATGTAATTACCTGTGTGTCACGAACACATGGATTTACCTATTTGAAGTTTGAGGAGCTAGAAGCGTTTTTAGAGGGAGGCAGAGCATTTCTGGTAATAGATTAATATAGTCCATTGCAATGTAGTGTCTCCAAAAAAATAAGTTGTATAATTATATCAAAAAGTATAGTGTTTTTTTAGGAGTCCGCTTTGTTCATTTACATTCTTTGAATAAGAGGAAGTGAGAGGAAGATATTTTGTATCTGTGTTTAACAAAATGGGGGTTTTTCTGGTGCTCGCTTAGAGATTGGGACCATTTTTGTAGTGATCGAGTTAGCGAAAAAGGTTTTACTTGGGATTATAATCACAAGGGTTATACAACGATTGATATAGATGAAGACTATTATTTTCAACATAGTTATGGCAATTGATTGTGAATGCAGGTGATGCAGTTGATTCATCTGCAGCGTTTATGCAGGGGACAAGTTTGCTTACAATCAATGAAAAAAAGACAGGATTACCTGTCTTAAGATGAATCAATGGGCCGTTTACATAAAGATTCTATGTATTTAATAGCTTTATAACTTGCTCGCAAAAAACCGCTTGCATTTCTTAAATAATCACACCCAACAGCAACACACACAAAAGCCCTGTAACAGAAATTACTGTTGTCAGCACACTCCATGTCTGAAATGTTTCCTTCATGCTTAAACCAAAATACTCTTTTACCATCCAAAATCCTGCATCATTAACATGACAAAATATCACACTGCCTGCTCCTGTTGCTAAAACGACAAGCGCTGGGTTTACTGTGCTTAATGCCAGTAAAGGGGTGACGAGACCTGCTGTTGTCAGTGCAGCCACTGTTGCAGATCCTAAGCAAAGACGCAAAATTGCTGCAATCATCCACGCAACTAAAATAGGGGACATATTCGTTTCACTGAATAATGTTGCCACATAATCACCGACACCACCGTCTACAAGTACTTGTTTAAAGGCACCGCCGCCTCCGATGATTAACAGCATCATGGCGATTTGTGCAATAGATTCAGAGAGTGTACTGCCAATCTCTTTCATTGGAATCTTTCTTGCATATCCCATCGTATAAATGGCGATTAAAAGCGATAACAGCATGGCTGTACCAGGTGCCCCAATTAATTCAATAACTTCCTTCACTTTAGATTCGCCAGGCATTAGCAAGGAGAATATCGTTGCAAGCCCCATAAATATAACAGGAAATAATGATGTTAATACACTGATGCCAAAACCAGGTGTGTCCTTTAATGCAAATTCCTTTTGAGGACCTAATGCAGCTAAGTTGCCGCTCTTATTATAAGCAGTTGGAAATACCTTCATTGCGAACTTATTAAATAGCGGACCTGCGACAATCGTTGTCGGAATTGCAATAAGTGTACCTAATAATAATACTTGACCAATGTCTGCACCATAAGCAGCTGTAATCGCAGTTGGTGCTGGATGAGGAGGCAAGAAGCCGTGTGTAACGTTTAATGCCGCTGCCATTGGTATTCCTAAATATAGAAAAGGCAATTTTACTTCCTTCGCTATTGCATAAATAATTGGAATTAATAGTACAAGTCCAACTTCAAAAAACAAGGCAATCCCGATAATAAAGGAAGCAACAACAACAGCCAGCTGTATTCGCTTCTTGCCGAATTTATTAATAAGGGTAATGGCAATTCTATGTCCGCCACCTGCATCAGATACTAATCTTCCAAGCATTGCGCCAAGTCCAAAAACCAAAGCTAAATGCCCCAATTGGCTGCCGATACCAGCTTCTATTGTCTTTACAATTTCTGTTAATTCCATTTCAAGCCCAACAGCAACTAAAAACGAGACAATCACCAGTGAAACAAAAGTGTTTAGCTTCATTTTCATAATAAGGAATAATAAAATAAGGACACCAATAGCAACTATTAAAATAGGCATAGTATAACCTCCAGGAAATGGGATAGTCAATCATGATAAAACGCTTACATAAATGCGTGATTTTACCCTGCTTAGAAGACAAGCAAGGCATCATTTGATAAATACTATAGGACCCTTTTTAATGGGCTTATTTAGATAAATCATTATCTTTTCCTGCAATTGTTGCTAATTTATCAAAACCGAGAAAGACCTTATTGTAGAAATCTAGCCATAATTTAACGGCCCAACCAGCCTCCATCTACTGCCAATAAATGCCCATGTATATAATTGGAAGCCTCTGATGCCAAAAAGACAATTGTTCCGCTGAAATCTTCGGCAGTTCCCCAGCGGCCAGCAGGTATGCGCTCAAGAATTTGTTTATTGCGTGTTTCATCTCCAATTAACGCTTCATTCATATCTGTAGCAATATAGCCAGGCACAATCGCATTAACATTAATATTTTCCTTTGCCCACTCATTAGCTAATGCTTTAGTCAACTGAGCCACTCCGCCTTTAGCAGCAGCATAGGCAGGAACAGTTAATCCTCCTTGGAAGGATAGTAGGGATGCCATATTAATTATTTTTCCTTGTCTTTGCGGAATCATATATTTACCTGCTTCCTGACATAGCAGCCAAACAGTTTTCAGATTCACATTGATGACATCATCCCAGTCATCTTCAGTAAAGGCTATTGAAGGGGAACGACGTTGAATGCCTGCATTATTGACAAGAATATCAATGCTGCCTAGCAGCTCTACAACTGTTGGTATGGCCCGCTTTACTTGCGCTTGATTTTCTAAATCACAGGGCACAATAACCGCCTTTTGGCCAATTGCTTCAATTTCCTTTTGAACGCTGTCATCCTCGATATTCCTCTGCAGCAACGCAATGGTCGCTCCTGCTTCCGCTAAAGCTAGGGCCATTTGTTTTCCTATGCCTCTTGTCGCACCTGTTATTGCAGCAACTTTTCCATCTAATCGAAACATCGTAGCATTTCCTCCTTCATAAAGTTGATAATCAATGATAAAGAGAAACCGTTATCATTTTGTTGTTAAACACCATTTTTCATTTTCTCAACACCTCTTCATATTAAGATTATATATAACTATTAACATTATATATAATCTTAAAGGGCGTGTCGATATATATTATATATAATTTTAATTTATATATATAATAATCAACACTCTATCTTTATACTATTGAGCACAAAAGACTTACAGAACCATTTTCATAATATGCTGCCTAAATACTTCCTTGGATCTTTGAATATCCTTTTGCTTTAATACTTCTACTAGCTCTAAATGGTATGTATGCACTTCTTCAGGCAGTATTCTGATTTCAGGATTTAGAATGGTAATATAACGCTGAATATGACTATTCAGCATGGACCATATTCTATCGAAAGTTGCTATTTCTGCCCAAGCAATAATGGTGCGGTGAAATTCCATATCCAATTTAGCCTGAAGCAAATAATCCGGCTTTTCATTCTTCATTTGCTCGACAATATCATACAGCGCTCCAAGCTTTTGATTTGTCAGATTTGGCGTGATTATTTCAATTGCCTCTGTCTCAATAGATGCTCGCAATGAAAAAATGTGATACATTTCAGTCTTATTTATCTCTGTTACAAAGGCACCTTTATACTTAACTGTGCGAATAAGTCCTTCTTCCTCTAAGCCTCTTAGGGCCTCCCGAACAGGAACTTGGCTAATCCCAAGTCTTTTGGCAACCTCCGTTTCTACGATCCGTTCACCTGGTTTTAATTTATTCATAATAATTTCGTCACGAATAATTTTCTTCACTTGATCTTTTAACGATATTGACGAATCTTCTTTTAATCTATCCATATTTATACCGTTCCTTTTCAAATAATAGGTTATATTAGTCGTATGTAGCGAGTAAAACATGTTTATTACTTTATTATATATAAACTTAACTGAAATTGTCTTTAATCAGTGGGAGTTTTCATTAAATTATCTATATTTGGAACTGACAGGTTTATTATTAGAAAGAGTATATGAAATGATAAATTTAATGGAGATATACCTCCTTAATATACGAAAAGTGAAGTGGCCTTAATCCTAAGGAGAGCCTTAAGCTTTTTTTTGAAATATAATTGCAGTTAGCTTAATACACACTTATTATAAAATAAGTTTAAAAAATAATGAGTAGAGGTTTCTATCATGAATAAGAAAGAATTGCTGGATTTAATCAATGAAATGGATGGAGAGGACACTATTTATAAGGAAGAGGATGGAACTTACACAAATGAGGGAGCTCCTTCTTGGAATGCCTATGAAAAGGTTTGGGAATTGACAGACACAACCTATATCTCTTATCTAATTGACATGTTGAAAACAAGCAAAAAAGAATCGCTCAAAAGCAATATTTATTTTGCTTTAGGAAAAATTGGAGTAAATACAGGTGATAAACGTGTAGTTGAAATTCTTTTAAAACAGATTGATAAAGAAACAAATAAACATACGTTAGAAAGAATACTCATGAGTATTGAAGAACAAGCGGTTATACCAGACGCTTCTTCCATTATTAAGTGTTTAGATGATGACAGATGGGTAGTAAGACATTCGGCGATTTCAGCACTGGGAAGATGTAAAAGTTCAGACGTAGAAGATGCTCTTATAGAAGTGATTAGAAAATCGCAAGATGAATATGATCTTTTTTATGCACTTGGTTCTCTTAGTAATATTGGTTCCGCAAAATCCATTCCGTATATCCTGCCATTATTCACGAATACAAAAGGAGAAGTAAGACGTTCTGCTGTTTCTGCACTCGATAGTTTAGGAGGGGCAGCATACCTTCCACTATATATAGAGGCTTTAGGTGACCGTTCCCCTCATGTAAAAAGCTATGCTCTGTTAGCAATTAAAAATCATGGTGATAAAACGGCTATAGATGCTGTCTATAAACGAGTAAAAACAGTTTTAAATAAAAAGCGAAAGATAGATAGTGACGAGTTAGTACCAGCTTTTGAATTCCTAAATCAGTAAAAAAATGCTGACCTTAAAGTCCAAAATTTATTAAATTGGGTTAAATTAAAAAAGTGGGATTTTCTTTCAGAGACGGAAAAGGAAGGTTTTAAGAAGGGCGCTAATTAAAGAATTTATTTCTAAGGGTTACAGAAATAAATCATAAAATATTATGTTTGAATATAGAGTAAAATGAATCCAAAAATAATTCCGCTGCTTTTTAGGCAGCGGAATTTTATGCTTCTAAGAAAAGAATAAACCATTTGTTTTTGTTATAATATGGATAAAAAGGGGATGAGATACAATAATTAATAAAAGAAGCTTCATCTTTATTATTTTATTTCTTGTACTTCCGATAACATTTATGCTTAGTTCATTTAGTTGGCGATATGTATTTTTGCATAGAGAATTATTAATAATTGCTACAGATTGCTTTTCAATTTTAGGTATTTATTATGTGATTGTGAGTCTTATCTTTTCTTTTAGTTTAAAAAAAGAGAATTCGCGTATGTGACAGAAATTTAATCGTAATGTAGGTTCTTCGTATATGTTTAAGCGAACCAATTTAACAATAGAGGTGATGTAATGTATTTAAAAATAATAATTGTAGGTATTGTATCTCTAATATGGTTATCGGCGTGCAGTAACGGGGAACGTAATGTGGCTTCAGATTTGAACACCGATAATGATGCAGTGGAGAACCAAGAAACAAAGGCTGAAAATGATGCATTGGAAAATAAAGAACAAGAAACGAACGATAATAACGGTGTTGGAGAAAATCAGGAAACAGCAACAAATGATAAAAATGATGAATCAGAAGGACTTTATAAGGAAAACAGCTTCACTTCAAAACAGTATACTAAAGGCAATATTAAAGTAAGTTATCCGCAATTAGCTAATGAAGATTCGGATAAGGCAAATAAAATCAATAGTGTAATAACAAAGGCTGCGAGTTATTATTTTGAAAACGATTATTATGAAGGCTATACAGGAGAAATCAAGTACTACATTCCATTTGTAAATGATGAGTTTGTTAGTATAGCATATGAAGGGTTACTTACGAGTCCAAGCAACAGCTATCCGATAAACTTATCTTATTCAACACTTGTAAATATGCAAACAGGTGAAAAAGTAAGTTTAAGTGATTTAGTCAATCTTGATGATTCGTTTGTTCAAGCGTTTAAACAGGGGGGAATTGTCACAGATCAATCCTCTGAATATAAACAGGAAATCAAAAAATATATCGCAAGCTTAGATAATCAAGACCTACTTAAGAAATTTTTAGAAGCAGATAAAATGAACTCTCCTGAGGTATTTGTTTATGTAACGGAGGATTCAATTGTTGTCACAATAGCTGTAGTCCATGCATTAGGTGACTTTATAAGTGTGCAAATATCAAAGGACAATGTGAGCTTTCAATAATTTGTTCACTAACCAAGTGAAAGCTAATAGGAATATCCATTCGTTATGGATATTCCTATTTGTACTATATTTAATCCACCTTAAACATTTTAATATTCTCTCGATAATAAGCAATAATAAAGTCTTTAAAGCTTTTTTCTGATGAGGACAGCAATTTATTTCTCATCCATGAAAGACTGACTGAATAGGAGGGAGAAATGTCTGCGATTTTCACATAATTTAGCTTTAATTGCCTACAGACCGAAATGGGAAGTAGTGCAACCCCTTGATTTACTTTAATTATTTCTAAAAGTAAGTAGGAATCTACCTCAAAAATGTTATTCGGAACAAATCCATGTTTTTTACAAAGATTTGTAGTGAATTCGCTGTATTCCTCATTATCTGCCAAAGCAATAAAAGGCTCAGTTGCAACCTCACTTAATGATAGTTCCGTTATGCCTCTATAGTTATCGGTGTGCGGCAAAACAAGCACAATATCTTCTTCTACTAATAAACAACTCTCTAATTCGTCGTCTTCGATCGGGTGACCAGATATCCCTAAATCAACGTCCCCCTTTTTTAAGCTTGAAATAATGTCACTTTTGGCTTTTATTCCTTGATGAATCGTTGATTCAGGAGAGGTATTAATATACTCACTGATTAGTCCTGCAAGAAATCTTGGGTTGGAGATAGCGATTCTTATCGTATGAGACATTTTATCTTCTTCTGCTTGAATTTCCTTTTGTGCATTTTCAAGCTCTATAAAAATCCTATCTACGTGCTTCAAAAAAATTCTTCCGAAGGAATTCAATTGAATATTTCTCCCATTCCTATTAAAAAGCGCAGTTCCTAATTCATCCTCAAGTCGTTTAATAGTCAAGCTTAAAGAGGGCTGGGCAATATTTAACTGGTTAGCTGCATTTGAAATATGCTCTGTATAAGCAACTGTCTGAAAGTATTTAAGTTGAAGTAATTCCATTAATTTAAACTCCTTTATTTACTGTGATAAATATATATATACCTTAATATGTATTAGATTAAATGTAAATGCAGATGTAAGATAATTACATCGTTTAGAAAAAAGTAATAGATAGTACTTAGGAGAGGTGACATATTAAATGAAAATAGACGTAAACAATATAGCAAAAAATCTCAATACACCGTTAACTGCACCAGCTTATCCTATGCCGCCATATAAGTTTGTGAATCGCGAATATCTAAATATTATTTATCGCACAGATGAAAAAGCCTTACGGGCGGCAGTGCCAGAACCTCTTCAAATTACGGAACCATTAGTGAAGTTCGAAGTTATGTGGATGCCCGATGTTTCTGGACTTGGTGCTTATACGGAGGCTGGACAAGTAATTCCTGTCCATTTTAATGGGGAGGAAGGGGATTATGTGCATTCAATGTATGTAGACAACTTCCCAGCAATCGCAAGTGGACGTGAGCTAACTGCCTATCCGAAGAAATTAGGGGCACCTAAGTTATATACAGATTCTGATACGCTAGTTGGAACATTGGATTACGGATCCCTTCGAATAGCAACCGCAACTATGGGGTATAAGCATGCCGAAATGGACAAGGATAAAGCTAAAAGCGAAATTTGCCGTCCTAATTTTATGGTGAAAATTGCAACCGATTATACGGGAGAATGGAGGATTTGTGATTTAATACGAACACAAATAACGGATATAAAAGTAAAAGAGGCATGGACGGGTCCTGCGCGCTTACAATTATTCGAACATGCATTGGCACCTCTGGCAGACTTACCTGTATTAGAAGTCGTTTCAGCATCCCATATTGTTACGGATTTAACTTTAAATGCTGCACAGCCAGTATATAACTATCTAGAGGAAAAATAAGGAGGAATTTATGATGAGAATTGCTGTTTTAGGAGCAGGTTCTTTAGGAACTATTGTGGGAGCATATCTTAGTGCAGGTGGAATGGATGTTGAATTAATTGATACATACGAGGCACATGTTGATGCATTAAATCAAACAGGTGCTAAAGTGATTGGTACACATGAGTTCCAAGCAAAGGTGAAAGCTATTACCCCAGAAAATAAATCTGGCAAATATGACTTAGTTTTACTGCTGACGAAACAATTATATAATGACTCTGTTCTTAGTGAGCTACTGCCGTTTTTAGATAAGGATAGTGTAGTTTGTTCCTTACAGAATGGTATACCGGAGAATAATGTTGCATCCATTGTTGGTGCAGAGCGTGTAATTGCAGGTTCTGTTGAGTTTGGCGCAACGTTTATTGAACCTGGAGTATCCAGCTTAACAACCGAATATACTCAATTTAAAAAGTATGCCTTTCAGATCGGTGAATTAAATGGCGAAACAACAGATAGAATCAAGCAAATTAAAGCTGTTTTAGACCTTGTGGGCGGAACACATATATCAGACAACTTAGTTGGAACGAAATGGTCAAAACTACTTATCAATAATGCGTTCAGTGGTTTATCCGCAGCATTGAATGGCGAATATGGTGACATACTGGATAATGAATATGGCATCATTAGTGCCGTTCATATTGCAGATGAAACGATTAAGGTTGGTCACGCTATTGGGATTTCATTCGCTAAGATGAATGGTTTCGATATCGCTTCATTAGAAGTAACAAACGAACAAGATGTTCCTACACGAGTTCAAACCTTTAGGGCAGTAATGGAGCCTTCAAGGCTTTTAAAGGCAAGTATGCTACAGGATCTTGAAAAAAAGCGCAAAACTGAAATTGATTTTATCAATGGAGTTGTTCCCAAAATGGCAGAAGGCACAAGTATACCAACGCCATTTAATGACATGGTTGTTAAAATGGTTAAGTCTGCGGAAGAATCTCAAACTGTACCTGATTTTAATACCAATATAAAAAGCTTTGAAGAGCTGATAAAAAAACACAAGATGTAACCAGATGAAGGGATTGCTATGGCAATCCTTTTTTTCTGCAAAGCTGTTAAATGCTATAAAGCGTTCCGGTAATTAATTCATTCCACAGCTGTTAGGATTTTTTTAAAAAAACTTTTAAAGTAAGCGCTATAGCTAGTATTACTGTCCTTAATAGTTCAGTGTTTTAACCGATATATATGAAAGATATAAAGAAAGGGGCAAAAATCATTGCATAATTCATTACAAACTTTAGTTGATTTAGGACCTATAATTAAAGAAACAACAGGTAAAACTACTGCGATTATGATTACAGACTTACAAAATATCATTTATTTCTCACCTTCAACAAGTCTTCCCTTAAATATAAAAGTTGGCGATCCTGCTTTTGTACCAGGAAATGAACTATTAATTCGTTCGTTGAAGGAAGCGAAAAAAGTAGAAGAATATGTCCCAAAAGAAAGTCTAGGTATTCCCTTTTTCTCCACTGTAACACCAATTAAAGATAAAGAAACAAAAGAAGTTGTCGGTTTATTCTCTATAAGCAAAACATTAGAAGTGGAAGAAAAAATGGATCGAGAATTAAGTTCATTAAATGCAATAATCAGCACACTTCATGAAAAAATCCAAATTGTCGCTGCACAATCAGAAGAATTATCTGCGACAAGTAATGAAATTACTTCTCAAGCCATTAAAGCAAATGATAATACACAGCAAATCGGAAATTTAGTGAAAATCATTGAAGGAATCTCTACACAAACAAATTTATTAGGTTTAAACGCGGCAATTGAAGCAGCAAGATCTGGAGAGGCTGGAAAAGGCTTCGGAGTGGTTGCAACAGAAATAAGAAAACTTTCAGAGAATACAAAACAAGCAGTTGGAACAATTGGCGGATCTTTAGCTGAAATAAAAAATAGCATTGAAAGTTTAAAAATCAGTATCGAGGAAGTAAGTGCATCATCTGAAGAACAATCCACTGTAATGGTAGATTTCTTAGAGGAAATGCAAAAATTAGAAAAACAAAGCAAAGAGGTTTTTGCTTATATGAAAGAATTAGTTTAATTAAGGTGTAGTTATCTTGTAACCTGCATTCAGAAAAATGGTATGACACTAATTAATATCTTTATTTCAAAATATTGCATGTTAGTGTTAATTTTGTAATTGTTTGGTGATTTGAAATAAACCAACTATAAGTATGAAGAGAGGCTGGGACATAAGTATGTGAACCAGCGTAAAGACCGAACTACTTAATCTATTATTGATTAGATAGTTCGGTTTTTTTTGACCTGAAGTAAAACTTTATGGTTAGAGCTAACGCTTTGAATTCGAAGGGAGTATGCAGTTAGGTGGTAAGAAATTAATCAGTTTCATGTCATTTACTTCTCGATTATTCGCCTATATTTCTTCCAACCTTTTAATGGATAAATAAAAATTATCTTGATAAATAGAAGAAATGCTCTTATCATAAATATAATTAATTAGTTTAGTAAACGAATTAATTATATTTGTGAGAACTTTTTAACAGTAGAATCAATTTACTAGAAAGGGGGAGATAAATGAGGACGCTATCAGTAATGAAGTTAATTAGAAATTTAATCTGAAGCTAACGGATTCAAGAAAACTTCTATCATACTCACGTCATGGGTACTTCCGAATAATCCTTTGTCATTTACTAGACACTTGGATAGTTGAATGAAAAGGAAAGTTTCAAATGACAAGGAGCTACTCTAAAAGACGTGATGAATATTTGTAATTCAACGCAAAACGGTACTTTGATAGTGGAACAAATTATAAAGAAGAGGAGAATCGTTATGTCAAAACAACAAATTGGTGTAGTTGGTTTAGCTGTAATGGGAAAGAATTTAGCTTTAAATATGGAAAGCAGGGGGTATGCTGTTTCTGTATTTAACCGTTCATCAGAAAAAACGGAAGCATTTATGCAGACCGAAGCAAAAGGTAAAAATTTTGTTGGAACTTATAGTATGGAAGAATTTATCAACTCTTTAGAAAAGCCACGCAAAATTTTATTGATGGTTAAAGCGGGTACAGCAACAGATGCCACAATCGAATCATTAAAGCCTCATCTTGAAAAAGGGGATATTTTAATTGATGGAGGAAATACATACTTTAAGGACACAATTCGTCGTAATCAGGAATTAGACGAGAGTGGTATCCACTTTATTGGAACTGGGGTTTCTGGGGGGGAAGAGGGAGCACTAAAAGGACCGTCTATTATGCCTGGTGGTCAAAAGGAGGCATATGATCTTGTTGAGCCTATTTTAAAAGCAATCGCTGCCAAAGTGGGAGATGATGCTTGTACCACTTATATTGGCCCAAATGGTGCAGGGCATTATGTGAAAATGGTCCATAATGGGATAGAATATGGCGACATGCAGTTAATATCAGAAGCGTATTTTCTTCTGAAAAACCTTCTAGGATTAGGTGCTGAAGAACTACACAATATTTTCTCTGAATGGAATAAGGGAGAGTTAGACAGCTATTTAATCGAAATTACAGCAGACATCTTTACAAAAGTTGATGAAGAAACTGGTAAACCGATTATTGACGTTATATTAGACACTGCTGGTCAAAAGGGAACTGGTAAATGGACTAGTCAAGATGCACTTGATTTAGGAGTTCCACTTCCAATCATTACAGAGTCTGTTTTTGCTCGGTTTATTTCCGCAATGAAGGAGGAACGTGTGCAGGCTAGCAAAATTTTAGCTGGTCCAAATGTAAGTGTTTTCGATGGTAACAAAGAAGAGCTTATTGAAGCAGTAAGAAAAGCATTGTATATGAGTAAAATAGTATCTTATGCTCAAGGCTTTGCACAGATGCGTGCAGCCTCTGAAGAGCATGCATGGAACCTGCAGTATGGAGAGATTGCCATGATTTTCCGAGGAGGATGTATCATTCGCGCGCAATTCCTGCAAAAGATTAAAGAAGCCTACGATCGTGAACCAAACCTGGCAAACTTATTGTTAGACAGCTATTTTAAAGGAATTGTAGAAAGCTATCAAGCCTCTTTACGGGAAGTAATCAAAAGGGCGATTGATACTGGTATTCCAGTACCAGCTTTCGCAAGCGCAATTGCTTATTATGATAGCTATCGCACAAAGAGTTTACCAGCAAATTTAATCCAAGCACAGCGTGATTACTTTGGTGCACACACCTATCAACGTGTCGATAAAGAAGGAACCTTTCATACAAACTGGATGGAACAGCTTTGAGTGGTATCTTCCAAACATCACTAGAACAGGTGCAGAGGTTTGCAAATTAATATCAATCAACTTCATTACTAAATTTGGCGGTTTAGAATTTAAGCGTGGTTTGTATGAATAAAAATGAATCCATTAAAAATGAGAAGGCTTTGGCTAGCAACCAAAGCCTTTTCCAAATAATTCATTTCAGATAAGGGGAAGAGTTTATGGAAACAGAGTTGGTCATTGGACTTGATATTGGTACTACAAGTGTAAAAGCAGTTTTGTTTGATAGGAAGGGAAATGTAGTAGCTGAAGCAGAAAAACTAATTACTTCTTATTATCCAGAAAAAAATTGGGTGGAACAAGATCCAATTGAAATTGAACGTCAGTCCATTGCTGCCTTACAAGCCGTTTTAAAGAAAGCACCGCATGAGAATATATTGGCGGTGGGAATATCTGCTGCCATGCATTCTTTAATTTGTGTGAATGAAAAGGATGAACCTCTTTCTAATGTGCTAATTTGGGCTGATGGCAGAAGCAGTGTGCAAGCAAAAAAGCTAAATGATACGATTGGTGCTGAGATTTACAAAAAAACAGGCACACCTATCCATCCGATGTCACCATTGCTGAAATTGTTGTGGATGAAGGAAGTTAATTACGAGCCATATATAAGGGCAAGCTTTTTTATGTCCATGAAAGAATTTTTAATAAATAAATGGTTTGGAAAAAGAGTGACAGACTATTCTATGGCATCTGCTTCAGGATTGATGAATGTGAAAGATCTTGTATGGGAGCCTGCTGCACTTGAGCTAGTCGGAGTTCAAGCAAATCAACTAGCAACAATTGTTCCACCAACAGAAATCCTTACTGGCTTAGATGAACATATTGCCAAAAAGATTGGTTTAAAAACAGATTTACCTTTTGTAATCGGTGCAGCTGACGGACAGTTAGCTAACCTTGGCAATGGTGCAATAAATCCAGGTGAAGTAGCTGTGTCTGTTGGAACAAGTGGAGCAATTCGGCAATTTACAGCAGGTGCACCTATCAGTAATAAGCAGGAAACTTTTACGTATGCCTTTACGGAGAGTAGTTCCATTATTGGTGGACCAACGAATAATGGTGGCATAGTTCTCCAATGGCTGAAAGACTTGTTGGAATTTGAAGGAAGTCATGATGACTTTCTCACTGGTGTTGAAAGCATTGCAGTTGGAGCCGAAGGAATTTTATTTCTGCCATACGTGAATGGTGAACGTGCACCACTATGGAACCAAAATGCAAAAGGTAACTTCTTTGGCTTAGGCATTGGCCATAAAAAAGAACATTTAGCTCGTGCTGTGTTGGAAGGGATTACCTTTAACCTTTACCAGATTGGACAATCATTAGAAGAAATTGCAGGTAAGCCAAAGAAAATAAGTGTAAACGGAGGATTATCTAAATCATCTGTTTGGGTGCAAATCATGGCAGACGTGTTTGGACAAGATATACATCTCTCAGACACGCATCATAATGCAGCATGGGGTGCTGCATGGATTGCATTAGTAGGTCTAGGCAAGGCTGAGTCACTTGAAGCAATCAAGGACAACATTCCTGCAGGTAAAGTGGTTCAAACAAATCTGGCTAATCATAAAAAATATGTAGTTCTTTATCAAAAATATGAAAAATTAGTGAAGGATTTAGCCTTTCATTTCCAAGATTAGCTGATTAAAAGGGAGAAATAGTATGGAAGCTATCAAAAGCCTTTCTGTGATCAGAGTTCTTTTCAATAGAAGGAACTTCATAGCGTGAGAATAGATAATTAAAAGAATCAGACTATATTATGAAAAAAGCTCAGATATTTATCCTGAGCTTTTTTCGGCATTTCTATTAGAATCAAGAGAAAAAATTAGGTAAACTCTGAAAGCTTTAATTATTGTTATTAATTTTTTGGAGGTTTTTAGGAGAGATATTATATTCCTTTTTGAACAGTCGATAAAAACTGGAATAATCCTGAAAACCGCAAATTTTGGCTATTTCTTCAATGGAAATGTTATTTTGCTTAATCATTGTAACCGCAATAGCAAGGCGCTTTATTAATACATATCGATAGAAGGATACCTTCATATTGTTTTTAAAGTAATGCGAAAAGTAATATTTGTTTAAATGAAAGTGGTTTGAAACATTGTCTAGGTTCAAATCTGGATTAGTCAAATTAGTTTCAATATAGTTAATTATTGTCAATAATCTTTGATCATTTTCACTGTTATCCTTGGATGCGGGCACACTGCTAGAAGGGTTTAAAATAACCTGAATTGCTTGAAATAATAAGTATTGCACTGCAAAGGTGTGATGTTCTTTATCCTTTAATTTTCGTGCACTTACATCTTTAAGAAGAGAGCTGATTTCATGCAATTGATCGAAATGTATATGAATTATATGGGAGCTTGTAGCTTTATGCTGATTGAGACTTTCCTGCATAGCAGGTGATACGGATAAATAGTCAGCCAATAGTTGCTCGCTTATGTTCAATACTATACGCTCGTATGTTTCAAAGTCTTTGACATTAGCTTTATGAATCGCATAAGGAGGTATAAATACTACATCACCAGGAATAAGATTATAGGTTTTTCCCTCACATATATACTCACATTCTCCACCTAAAAATATAAGAAACTCCGTCGCGTCGTGGCTATGTAATCGAAACAGCGGCTCTATTTCAGAGTAATTTTCTGCTGATTCATCAGGCTTTAGACCAGCTTTGCTTGATTGATACGTTTTAGTCCAATAATGAATTTCGAAATTCTCATTCATTACTGGCATAAAGATAGATTCCTTCATAATCATCCCTCATTACAGCAAGATATACAATATAGATAGCAAAAATTACAATTTATTTTATGTTTCTCTTTGCTATTATACTACTATGGTTAGTGAAAATCACAAAATTTAAAAATGTAAGCCTTATCTTTGAAGTGGTGTTTTTAGTTTAAGTGGTCAACTTAATGTGTTCAATGAATAGTCTTTTAGTCTATTCAACTAATAATTAGTACTTGGAGGATATCGTATGCAGCAGACGGAGAGGATAGAGAACTCAATCAAAGACGAATCAATAGTAAATAAAATTTTAGGTGCAATTAGTGGAAGCTTTATCCCAATATTAGGAGTACTTGCAGGATCTGGATTAATTTCTGCCTTATTATCTGTATTAAAAACGGTTGGGTGGATATCGCCTGATAGTGGAACATATGCGATTCTTTCCGCAGCAGGACATGCGATTTTTTACTTCTTTCCGATTTTCCTTGGCATAACAATGGCAAACAAATTGGGTGCGAATGGATTTGTCGGTGGAGCGATAGGTGCCGCACTTTTAGAGCCACATTATACAGGGTTAATATCAGGGCAGGCTCAGGATATAACTTTTTTAGGGATACCAGTAGTATTAGCAACCTATTCCTCTACAGTGTTTCCAATATTAATGGCTGCAAGCATTTATGCCATATTAGACAAAGCTTTAAGAAAAGTGATTTATAAAGAATTGCAAATGTTCATTAATCCAATGCTTTCCATATTAGTAATTGTTCCACTAACCATCTTAATTTTTGGACCATTTGGTACATATGTTGGTGAAGGACTTTCCACTGTCATTCAGTTATTAAGCGACAAAAGTGGTGTATTAACAGGAATAGTTATGGGGGGCGCTTGGTCCTTTCTTACAATCTTAGGCCTGCATTGGGCAGTTATTCCATTATTTCTGGCTAATCTCGCTGCAACGGGAGCAGACCCGATAAGTGCGATGGTAGCTGCAGCTCCTTTTGCGCAAATTGGAATGGGGCTTGGTGTTTTCTTAAAGACAACAGATCGTAAATTAAAAACACTTGCTGGTTCAGGACTCCTGCCAAGTGCTTTAGCAGGTACAACAGAAATTATTACGTATGGTCTCCTAGTGCGCTATAAACGAACGATGCTCATTGTCGGTATATCAGGTGCGATTGGGGGTGGCATTAATGGAGCTATTGGTGTAACAGGCACTGCCTTTGCACTGCCGAGTTTCTTATCAATTCCAGTATTTGCTCCAACCGGCCTGTATATAATCGGTGTGTTTACTTCCTTACTCCTGGCAATGATTTTGATCCTTGTTTTTGGATATGAAGGAAAAAAAGACTTATCAAATATTGAAAGCGCAAACAAGGAGTTTGGCTTTGCTACAGTCAAAGCTGAAACAATTGTCAGTCCATTATCTGGGAAAATTGTTTCATTAAACGAAATTGCTGATCCGCTGTTTTCAAAGGAGATGGTGGGAAAAGGAATTGCGATTGAACCGACGAGTGGAGATATTATCTCGCCAGTAGATGGTGTTGTTACAACGTTATTTCCTAGTAAGCATGCGATTGGCATTACCTCTGATGATGGTGCTGAAATTCTAATTTATATCGGAAATGAAACAATTAAATTAAATGGTGAATTTATCAATGCTTATGTTAAAGAATGGGAAAGAGTCAATAAAGGTGATTTGCTGATACATGTAGATTTAGAAAATATTAAAGCTGCAGGCTATGACATTAAAACGCCAATTGTTATTACAAATACCGAAAAATATGGACAGATAAAACCTATAAAAGCTGGTGAAATTATAGCAAGCCAAGCGTTACTTCATCTAACAGTATAGAAATTCATTTGAGAAGCAAATTTCAAAATTTACATAAGGAGTGAGGTTCATGCAAAAGCAACCTGAATTACAAGTTAGAAAGAAGAATATCATTGAAAAAGATGGATTGAAGTTTAAAGATTTAAATAATAATGGGCAGCTTGATCCGTATGAGGACTGGCGTTTAAGTCCTAAAGAACGTGCGGAGAATCTTGTTTCTTTAATGAATATCAATGAGAAAATCGGCATGATGCTAATTAATTCGAGAAGAATGGGTCTTTCACAAGCTGACAAAAGCAAAACGAGTCATGATGGAATATTGGACGAAGGAATTATGGAAAAAGGAGAAAATATTTTTGCCACGAGCAAGGTGTATGGAACAACACATACGATTGAAAATAGGCATTTAAGACATTTCATTCTAAGAGATAACTATAGTCCAGCTGAAATAGCAGAGTGGATTAATAAGTTAAATGAAGTAGCAGAGGGAACCCGGCTTGGTATTCCGGTTCTAATCACCTCAAATTCACGTAATGAAAATGCAGAATCTGTTTTCGGAATGAATGATGCAGCCGGTATTTTCTCCACCTGGCCAGGAACACTAGGCCTTGCTGCTGCTGCAAAAGGCGATATTAAAAATGGTAAAGATGCATCTTTAATAAGTGAGTTTGCGAGAATTGCAAGGAAAGAATGGGATGCAACAGGTATAAGAAAAGGCTATATGTATATGGCAGACATTGTTACAGATCCAAGATGGCAGCGCGCCTATGGGACGTTTGGTGAGGACCCGGCATTTGTCGCGGATGCAATTGGCCGTATTATTGATGAGTTTCAAGGTGAGCAATTAGGAGCACATAGTATTGCCCTGACAACAAAGCACTTCCCTGGGGGTGGAGCAAGAGAAAACGGTTTTGACCCACATTATAAGGAAGGGAAATGGAATTTATACCCAACACCAGGCAGCTTAGAAAAATATCATCTGCCACCATTTAGAGCAGCTGTTGAACATGGAACTTCTTCCATCATGCCATATTACTCGATTCCAAGTATCAAGAAAAGTGTTATTCAGGAATTTGAAGGAGAAGAAATTCCATTTGAAGAGGTTGGTTATACATTTAATCATTATTTTTTACATCATATACTACGTGAAAAACTTGGGTTTAAAGGCTACGTAAATAGTGACAGTGGAATTATAAATAATATGTGCTGGGGCATGGAGGATAGTAGTGAAGCAGAGCGTTTTGCGAAAGCCATTAATGCTGGTACAGATATGGTTGCAGATACCAATGATATAGAAAATCTTAAAATGGCTATAAGCAAAGGATGGATTAGTGAGAAACGAATCGATGAAGCAAACATACGACTTTTAACAGAAATGTTTACATTAGGGTTATTTGATGACCGTACGTACAATTCACCAGAACAAGCTGAAGAGGTTGTTAGCACAAAGGAGCATTGGGATGCGGCAGCTGAGGCACATAAAAAGTCAGTTACTATCCTGAAAAATACACAGTCTACACTACCATTAACAAAGCATAAGCTCAAAGGTAAGAAGGTATATGTGCAGGTTTTTCATAAAGATCTTCAAAAAGCTGCTTCCTACACAGAAAAAGCAAATAATGAAGCGAGTAAACTTGGCTTATTTACATTGACAGATAACTATAAGGAAGCAGATACTGCCATTCTATTCTTACATCCAAAGTCAGGCTCGTATTTTAATGCAACACTTGGTTTACTAGAATTAGAAATTTGCGAAAATAAAGTAGTGTCAGGCTTGAATGGCTCTTTGTATAATGAAACAACATTAACAGGTATGGAAAAGCTAAAGGAAATAGCAGAAGATATTCAGAAACGTGGCGGTAAAGTTGTAATAAGTGTAAATATTATTCTCCCATGGATTTTAGGGAATGTGGAGCCATTGGCAGATGCTCTAGTCGCTGGCTACGATACATTCTTTAATGCACAGTTTGAGGTTATGACAGGAAATCATCAAGCAACTGGGGTGTTACCATTAACATTACCAGCAAGTGAAGAAGTTATTGGCGTTTATCAAAATGGTGAGTGCATATCAAGAAATGACGTCCCTGGCTTCGATAAAGATAAATACATGCCAAAGGGAATGAGTTATGCCTATAAAGATAGTGATGGTAATATTTATAAGCTTGGGCATGGGTTAACTTATTAATATAAAGGTTACTTGTTTTGCAAGCTAACTAATAAACTATTAAATGGTGCTTTTCTCGAATAGAGGAAAGCTCTTTGATTTCAAAGGGATAAAATAGGCGTCTGTTCGTTAAGGGCTTGATAAGGAATAGGTGTATTTGGTTAAAAGCATATAAAGTTTAACAAACCAGTCATTTTTGCTAAATTATTAATGTTAAAATGATAGTAATGCAGCAACTTTCTTCAGAGGTGATTTCATGCTAGGGATAAAAAGCTACAATCCTAAACTTTACACAGAACTATCTCAAATAATAAAGGACCAGAAAATTAGACTACAGGGGCTTAAAGGTAAAAAGATAAAGGATATCTGGGTTGCATGGGAAAAAAATAGTGATGAGTGGTTTAATGATTTACCCGTGATAATTAGGTTTGAAGATTGCCAGTTGGAATTATGTGCATATAAGAGTGGCGAATACGCTATAACATTTAATCAAATCGATTTAACGGAGGAAATTGATTACTATGGTACCGATTTCTTGCTTAGTTGGGAACAGAATAAGTTAATGCAACTTGCTGAATCTATTAACAAACGAATAGATAAGGTAGAAATGATTGAATACTTAGAACAATTAAATGGAGTCAGTTTACACCTAGGAGAAGGCTATTTGGCTGTTTGTAATGGGTTGGATGAAAATGTGATATATAATAATAGAGTCGAAGGAGCACAATATAAATTTACGGACTTGTGAAGTAATATTTAAATCAATTAGCCTTTCATTATGAAGGTGATCCTGTTTTATTTTTAATCCTTAAAGATATTCTAGAAAAGTATGAAGGAACTAGCTTGTTTTTTGTTTGAGAACTATTATTTGGGGTAAAGTAAAAGGTCAATCTATTATAAGAGAGGGAGTTCGTATGAATAAAAGCCTTATCCTCCTTGATATACAAACATTAAATAATGAATTATCTAATAATAGAAAACGTAGTATAAAAATCATAAAAAGGCTGCAGCAGGAACCAACAAATCTTATGCTCAAAAGAAGACTGAAGAAAATAAAGTTAGATAATGAAAATATAAGCAAAAAACAGCATGAATTGTGGAAGCTTTATAAAGAAAAATGATTGTTATATACATAAGCAATGATTGCATTTTGCAGAAAACCTTCGTATTTTTGTAGATTTGGGGAGATATTCTAATCTTCAAACATAATTTAAATATAGTAAAACATAAAACTGCCTATGGGGAGTTTTTTTTTGTTTGAAATACAACTATATAGTGCCTCTAATTCCTTTTTTAAAAATACATATTTATCCATATGGTAATTTGTAGTAAACTCATAATATATTTCCTTTTATAAAATGGAGGACGAGATGAACGAAAAAACTCATACAAAAACGAAAAAACAACAAAAGGTACAAGGGATATATAGAGAAATAAAAAGACAGCAGCAAGAGAAAGTGGCAGAAGCAGATAGTACATATGGAAAAATTATTGTAAACATTTGTATGGTTATCATTCTATTTTTTTTTGTTATGAGTACACTATTTGATTTTGGTGTTCAGGTTCCAAGATTTTTTGGATATTAAATTTTATCGAGAGTCATTACAGGTTCTCTACTTAAGAATATCTTTAAACAAGCCCTATTAATAAGTATTTTCATGAGCCATGTATAATAGGCTCTTTTTTATTTAAAAAAAATCGAACGAAATTTCAAATTGTTACCAATATATAGTGTAAGAGATAAGGGAGGTGAATAAGGTTGAGTGTTGATAATGAATTTATTAAATTAATTAACCTTATTGGAGCTGGAAACAGAGAGGCATGCGGTGAACTTTACGAAAAAACAATCCAAGATGTATTTAAAACAGTTCACTTTTTAGTGGAGGAAAAAACAGATGTAGATGATTTGGTACAAGACATTTACATACAGGTGTTTAAGTCTATAAAAAAATTCGATTTTGAACGGAAGTTTAATCCTTGGTTAATGGGAATTACGTTAAAACAAATTAAAGCTTATCGAAGAAAAAAGTGGATGATTTTTAGAACTGTTAAGAAGGTTGAAGAATTTAAAGAGGAAAAAGAATTAGATTTCTCAACCGAAGTTATTGAAAAAATAACAAATAAACAGCTAGTCAAATTAGTGGATGAATTACCATACAAACTGAAACAGGTAGTTATTCTTCGTTATTTAAACGATTATACCCAAGACGAGATTTCAGCGATTTTAAAGGTTCCTATTGGAACTGTTAAGTCAAGAATAAATGCAGCTTTAACAAAATTACGTACAAAAGGAAAAAATAAAAAAATTCTTGAAGAAGTGAGGAAGGTTTATGAATATTGAGACTAAACTTAGAGAGTCCTTACAAGAGATTGGAAAAGAAATTACTCCTCCGCCAGGACTAAGAATGAATGTTATGACTAGTATCCATCTCGGAAAGTCAAAAACGAAAAAAAGAATTATTACAGGTGTTTTAGCTGCTGCATTGCTAATACCGACAGGGGCATTTGCCACAAAATCTCTCATAGCTGATGGACTATACGGCTCTTTTGATAATTTGAAAAAGCATATTACAAGTGCAACAATGGAAGGTTATCTACGGTTGGATGCAAAAATTGCCCAAGCACAAGGCCAGATAGAACCCGCAGAATATAAAGAGTTTATCGGACTTGTGAAAATAATGACTGATGCTAAGCTTGAATTTGGTGACAAATATGGAGGGATTAACTATGCTGCACTCACACAAGAAAAACAAACAGAGCTTGCAAAAGTATATTTAGAAATACAGCCATACTATGATCAATTAAATGGTCTGGAATCTAGTAAGGAGTTGTTAACGGAAGAGGAATACAAGCAGTATATTAAATCTCTTATGGTTTATGAAGAAATCATTTCAAAGAGTCAGATAAATCCGGACCATTATATAGAAACAAAGGAAATACCAACAGATTTGCAAGGTCCATTTGAAGAAGCAAGGGTATTTATTGACTATGTTAATGAAAAACAAATGGAGTAAAAGAACTAATTTAAGGAGGATTTCTGTCCCTTATTGCAGAAATAGTTGCTATTATAAAAACATTCTATTAAATGCAGGTGATAAAATGCTGCCAACTAAAAGTATTCTAGCCACTTGGGGCAAGTTTAACGACTTTCCTATGGAGACGTTAACTAAAATATGGCAATATCACAATGGACATGGGAAAAAGCAGCGTGATGTTTCTATCATGCGTGAGCATAGGGAGCAATTTGGAATAACCGGTAACTGTTTTGACCTTGCGATATGGCTGTTAGATGAATTTAAAAAGGATGGGATTAAGGCATATCCTATCGGTCATAGTTTAAAAACAGAAAATGCCCATGTAGCTGTAGTGGCAATAAGTGAAAATGGAAACCGATTTTTGTGTGATTTAGGAGATCAATGGTTAACACCAATACTAATAGATTCACACAGCGAGGATTTTGTTCATGAACAATTGAGTGGATTTTTTCCAGCCGCAAATGTACAAGTAAAAGAGAATGAAAATAGTACAGAAATACTTTATTACAGACCGAATGGAAAGATATCGAGACAAAATTATTGTAAACAACCAATCGAGATGGAAGCTTTAATGGATGCGGCAGAGCATTCACAAAACTTAATTAAAAAAGTACCTTTATTAGAATGTAGAACACCTTACAAAAATGAGATTGCTCATTGGGAATTTGGTAATTGGGAATGCACATTAAGTACAAGTGAAGGCATTCTCACACAACCAAAATACAATGGTTTAGAAGAATTGGCAGAGTTAATCTACCAAAAAACAAAATATAATAAAGATTTGTTGTTAAGTATATTAGAAAAATACAAATCTCTACAAAAATAACTATAAGAGAATAGCTGGAATTTCTAAAATGGATAGGTAACATATATATCTGAATAGAAATTTATACTGGGGTCATTTTATATAATAAAAAACCGACTATAAAATAAAAAATGAGGCTGGGACAAAACAAAAGATAAGCTTACTAAACACGAATAATAGAATTACAACTAAATTAGAAAAAGAAGGTTGTGTCTAAATAGAATGTTGAGTTAAAGTTAGTTCGTTTCATTGCGCGCTCGTCCTCGCGCTTTCCGCGGGGTCTCATCCTTTCCTCTATTTCCCGCAGGAGTCGAGTGACCTCCGCTCCATTCCACTAAAATTTCTAATTTTTTGTATTTAAACTAAAAACAAAAAACCGAACTATTTAATCAATTGTTGATTAAGTAGTTCGGTTCTTACGCTGGTTCACATACTTATGTCCCAGCCTCTTTAGGATATTAAGTTATAATCGCACTAATAAATAAGATTTAAAACAAATGCATTATCGAAACGACAACAATAGCAACTACTAACGCAGGTAGAAGGTTAGCTATTTTAATTTTTGTAATTCCAACTAAATTTAATCCTATAGCAATAATCATAATACCGCCAGTTGCTGACATCTCTATAACAAACTGATCCATTAAAGCATCTGGAACCAATCGAACAATTTGGGTAGCAAAAATCGCTATTAACCCTTCATATAAAATTACAGGAATTGCAGAGAATAACACGCCAATCCCCAATGTGGTCGTTAAGATGATGGCGATGAATCCATCAATAACGGCTTTCGTGTATAGCACATCATTATTTCCTCGAATACCACTATCTAAGGCACCGATTATGCCCATTGCTCCAACTACGAATATCAATGTTCCAGTTATAAATCCTTGTGATATGCTTCCTTGTTTATTTGAGCCGACATGTTTTTCTAACCAATCCCCTAGTTTGGTAATTTTATCTTCTAAGGCAAGTAACTCACCAATAACTGCCCCTATAGCAAGACTTAAAATCACGATAAGAAAATTTTCGGTTTTAAGTCCCATTTGCATTCCCAAAACGACAATGGCTAAGCCCATTATTTTCATAACAGTGTCCTTCATGCTTTCTGGAATACGACGAAGTAGACTCCCTAATAATGTACCAACGCTTACACCGATTGCATTTGCTAAAGCCCCCATTAAAATCACTGTAGTTCACCGACTCTTTCCCTATTGTTGTGTTTTCTTGTATTATAGGGGTAAATTATATATAAATAAAATCAAAGTTTTAGATAGTATGTATGAATAAAATTCATAGATAGGAATGATAGGGATGAGCCTGGCAAGATATGAAATTTTTAACACAGTTGTAGAATTGGGAAGCTTAACAAAAGCGGCAGAAGCATTAAACATAACGCAGTCTGCGGTTAGTTATTCAATCGCAAACCTTGAGGCGGAATTTGGATTTCCACTATTAATAAGAAGTCGGTCTGGAATTACTTTAACAAGTAATGGGCAAAGAATGTTAAAGTCTGTTCGAACTGTCCTGCATTGGGACGAAAAACTGAAGCAAGAAGCAGCGTCAATCAAGGGACTCGAAGTGGGAACAGTACGTATTGGGGCTTTTACAAGTGTTTGTATTCAATGGCTGCCAAGATTACTTAAAAACTTTAAACAAGAACATCCTTTCATTGAAATAAAAATTTTTCAAGGGGGATACCAGGATGTGGAAGAGTGGATTACAAACGGTGTTATAGACTTTGGGTTTACAACTTTACCAACTACAGAGAATTTCGAAACAATTCCATTAAAAAAAGATCGGATATTATGTATCCTTCCACAAAAACACCCTCTGAGTATTCTTGATAAAGTACGTATTGATCAATTAAAGAATGAAGCCTTTATTACTCTGAAATCGGGTTATAACCACGACATAAAACGCATATTAAAGGATACTGGTGTTACACTCCAAAACAGTTTTGAAATGGCTGATGACCAAGCGATTTTAGCGATGGTGGAAAATGAATTAGGCGTCAGCATTATGCCTGAACTAGTCCTGCAAAGCATGCCATACAAAGTGACAGCACTTCGTCTTGAGCCAGAGCAGCATCGAATTATTGGTATTGCGGCATTATCACTAAAAGAAATCGCTCCAGCTTCGCAAAGATTTATTGAATTTATCAAAAAGTTGCTAGAGTCAAATTAATATATGAAGGTAAGGAGTAATCAAGGCATGTTCGCATGCTTTTTTTATTTGCAAATAGGAAGCAAGCTTTTTCATACAAAGGCTGATTTTGAATATATGAATAGGGTTCACCATTTTTAATGTAAATTTTGTTACAATAATTTGTAAATATTGTAACATTTGAAATATAAATGACAAAAAACACCTTAAATGTGTTAAAGTGACATTGTAAGTTATAACACAGAGAAGGCAGGGAGGAAGCGTTGAAAAAGAAGCTGGTCATCATTATCACAACAGTATTAATTGTAATACTGGCGCTATTGGTATTATGGAAGCTAGAAGTGTTTAAGATCAATGATTCATCAGAAGCAGTTAAAGAGGAAAATGTAGAAGAGGATGTACTTTCGATACTTTTAAATTTACAATATCCTCAGCTTGGAGATAACATCGAAGAAGCACAATCTCTATACGGAGAGCCAACGTCTGAAGCTGATGGACAAAAGGCCTTCCAGCTTTCAGGAAAAGCAGAAAATGAGATAGCTCTATACTATGATCAAGCTGATGCAATTACCTCCCTTAAATTCAACGTAGCCGGAGATAAAGAAAAAATTCACTCTTTAGCTGAAAAATTACTTCCATCTGGGTTTACTCTCGTTAAAGGTAATGGAGAAGAAGCAGATAATCAAAACAGCTATTATTATCGTTTGGCAGACGGATTTGCAGAAATCCTGATAAACAAAGCTAATGATTCAAGCGCTGGAAATAACACGGACTATACGATTGAAGTCACGTATTTAACAGAAACTGAGTTCAATAGCGCAACAAACCAGGAAGAAAAAGAGGCAGAGGAAGAAAAAACCACGCAAGGCAATCCAGAAACGCAGGAAGATAATGAGTCTCAAGAAGCAATCACCACACCAAAACCAACAGAATCTGATTCTGAAGAGGTTAAAGAAACAGAACCATCTCCAACGAAGAACACTGGAGAATTTGATGCAGCTTCAGCTCAAATAAACAATCAGAAAGTCAAGGATCCAGACTTTCTAGCGAATGCCAAAAAAGGAATTGTTCAAGAAATAGATGTAGCTCTTAAGTCAACAGTTGGCGCGATGATGGAAAGCCATGGCCAACCTGATTGGGTAGTAGCGGTAGAAGGTGGATATCAGCTAATGTATAAAAACTACCACATCGGATTCGGAACACCCCATGAGTACGTTCAAGATCCAAAAACACCAATTTCATCCTATTACTTACCAATTAACCTATCAGAAAAGGAAGTAATCCAATCATTAGGAGAACCAATTGCTAAAGAATATAGTGAACAAGATGGTAGCTATCTTCTATATTACGATTTAGGAAATTACAAATTATACTTCTATAAGAATACAGACGACCCGGCAGAAACGTATAAATCAGTAAAATTAATTGCAAGCTTGGCTGCATGAGGATATTTCTCATGCTTTTTTTATGGATTTTGAGCGCTTTTTACCCCAATTGCCCCTTAACATGGAGGTTATTTGAAGTGAATAATTGTTTGAGTATATGTAGAGAAATCAACTAAATGATGATCTAAAATTTTCTGCAAAATCACTAAGTTTAACTCTTGATAATCATGAAATGCAATATTGCGAAACCCGACCATTGCTTTCATCCTGTTGGAAAGAGAAGCAGGGATAATGTTCTCTGCTTCCAATAATGAAAAGGCATCTCGACTATTTTGAGGAAGCCCCAGCCTTTTATCTGCAACAATATGCATTGCAAGGTCAATACTTGCCTCACATGCCCTCTGCAAATTAAGGATGATGGAATCCTGTTTAGTATTATTCTCTAAGTTTTGAGGATTTTGTTGATATTCCTCATTAATACGTCTAATACAACGTTCAATAATAGCTACTTTATTTAGAATTACATCACTTTTCATAAAATAAACCCGCTCTCATTAATCTTTTTAAGAATCTCATGGCATGCTTCATTTAGCTTTGTAAACATTTTTAAAGCTTTTATTTGAAATTCAGTTTTTTTTCGCTCATTAGTAAAGTAAATGATTTTACCAGTATGCATTGTTTGTGCCTGAAATACTGTATTAGCACATTAATTCAGACTGCTATGTTATCGCCTCAACAGATCGGACAGGCATTTTAGAAAAAAAACTCGACCACCTAAAAGCAGTTAAAAATATTATGCCGGGAGGGGTGTAAGAGGATTTACTATTGAAGACAATCAAATATATGCTTACTGCTTAACAGAAGGCTATAACGCATACAAAGGAAAGGGCTGGTCTGTGATAGTGGTCGAATCGATTATTTAGCTCAATTCCATTACTAACTTAATGTTTTTATCATCTCAAGAATGAAATATTCAAATTCAAGTTTGAAACAAAATGAGTCGGTCTTTCTAGTAACATAATTGTATCAATCAAACTGTAAATACTACCAATATTAAATCCCACCTTCCATAAGGTGGGATTTTTATTGCGATATATCTTTTATTCTACCTCATTCTACTAAATCAAAATACTAAGTCATAAACTAATTCAAGATCAGACCAAGTTTTGCACATAAAAATGGGGGGATATTTGGTCTCCACATCTGGAAGGGATGGAGTTATAGTGAAGTCAAGCAATTGCGAAGCTTTCCTACTTTTTTGTACGGTGTGCAAGGGAGGTATTATCTAATGGCATTAGATGAGCGTAGTACAGCTATACTTGAATACTTACGGAGGGCAAAAACTTATGTGAAGCCAAATGAATTAATGGAGAAATTTCATATTTCCAGAAGAACTGTCTATTACGATGTAGACAAGATAAACGATTGGTTGGCAGATCAAAAAATGAATCCGATTAAGGCTGTTCGGTCTGCTGGCTTTTTGCTGGAGGGAAATGTAGCCAAATCACTCCCTGAAAGCTTAACAATGGTAAATTCTTGGCATTATGAGTATTCTGCCAAGGAAAGAAAAGCTTGGCTGGCAATTTTCTTAATGGAAAATGACATCCCTGTATATCTTAATAGTCTGATGGAGAGAAATCGGGTAAGCAGAAATACTACTATGGAGGATATAAAGTGTCTCAAACGAGATTTAGTGAGGTTCGAGCTTTCTTTAGTCTTTGAACGTAAGAAAGGATACACGATTAATGGGAGGGAAGAGGATAAACGTAAAGCTTTAATGCATTACCTGCATCATATTTCACCTCTCAGTAAAGCAAAATCTATTTTCGATGAATCCATATACTCTTACTGGTTAACAGTTGAGATAAATAGGGAGAAATGGCAAGAAATTCGCAGGACTTTGGGAGACTGTGAACAGTATCTGAATGTCCAATTCACAGATGATATGATGGATAATCTTTCATTGCGTTTACTGCTATTTTGTAACCGTGTTTTTAAAGGGATGATAATTTCAATTGATGAAGTAGAAATTGAGATCCTGCGTAGTACCACAGAATATAAGGCTGCAAGAAGCATTAGTGCTAACCTTTCTAGGCTTTTTCAGATGAATATTCCAGAAGAAGAGATACTTTATATTACAAGGCATCTTTTAAGCGCTCGTGTGCAATCCGTAGAAAAGAGTGGGTTCGCTAGCAGTAATGCGGATGAAGAAATTCTCTTAAGAGTAGTGAACAGAATGGTGACAGACTTTCAAAAACATGCCTGTGTTGTATTTAAGAACCGTAATGAAATGGAACAAAGCTTGTTGCTCCATGTTAAACCAGCCTTTTATCGCATTCGTTATGGATTGGAAATGGAAAGTGAATTAACTGCTTCTATTAAGGAAAGATACAGCGATATTTATTTAATAACGAAAAAGGTGATTACACATTTAGAGCAGGCTGTTGGCTGTGAGGTTAATGAGGATGAGATTGCATTAATAGCAACCCATTTCGGTGGCTGGATGAACAGGGTAGGAGCCAAATTAGATAACAGATTGAAAGCATTGGTTGTTTGCAGCAACGGCGTCGGCACCTCTAAATTACTGATGTATCAATTGGAATTGTATTTCTCCTATGTTGAAATAATGGGCTGTGTTTCTTATAGAGATTATGTAGCTAAACAATTCGACGTAGATTTTATCTTTTCCACCATTCCGTTCGAAAGCGGCGAAAAGCCTGTTTTTATTGTCAATCCAATTTTGACAGAGACGGAAATTGATGGCTTAACAAAAAAAGTACATGGTGTATTTGGAGGTAACGATAGAAAAAACCGCTCGCTAAACGGGCTAATGGAAATTATCCAGAAGCATGCTCAGGTGTTGGATATTGAAGGACTGCAGCAAGATCTGAAACAGTACTTGTATCGGCCAGAAAAATTGGTAAAGGATACAAAAAGTCCATCTTTAGCATGTTTACTGCCTGTTGAACATATTCAATTGCTGGAGGCGGCAACAGACTGGAAGGATACCATTAAATTAGCCGCAGAACCGCTTTTAGCAGGTGGTTTCATAAAGAAGGATTATATTAAGATGATGGTTCGGAATATTGAGAAAACGGGACCGTATATCGTCATTTCTCCAAAAGTGGCAATCCCGCATGCACGTCCTGAGGATGGTGTTAACAAGCTAAGCATGAGCTTATTGAAGTTGACAAAGGAGGTTCCATTTTCCGAAGAAAACAAGCATCAAATTCAACTAATTATTATTTTAGCTGCAATTGATGGTGAAACCCACTTGAAAGCAATTTCACAGTTAAGCAGAATGTTTTCGGATAGTGATAATGTTAGAAAAATACTTGCCGCCAATACTTCTAAAGAAATTTTTGAGCTTATCAATATCCATTCCCAATAAAAGTATTTAAGGCAAAAAGGTGAGGGTGTAACTCAATGAAGTTTTTGGAAAAGAGTCTTGTGAAAATAGATGTTAATGTGTCTACTCCTGATGACGCCATCCGAGCAGCGGGGAAAATGCTGGTTGACGGTGACTTAGTAGAAGGCGAATACGTGGAAGCAATGGTTGCATCCTACCATAAAAATGGAGCATATTTTGTGCTTGCCCCACAAATTGCCCTTCCACATGCAAGACCTGAGGATGGTGTGAAGGAGGCTTCCGTTTCGTTAGTTAGGTTAATGAAACCTGTCGTATTTGGAAATGAAGCAAATGATCCAGTTCAACTGGTTTTTGCCCTTGGAGCATCCTCAAACATGGAGCATCTCAAAATTTTACAGAAATTATTGAAGCTGCTTAACAATCAAAACAATGTAAAACGGATACTGGAAATGAAAACCTATTTAGAATTAGAAGAATTATTAGGAGGCATAAATCTATGAAAATACTATGTGTATGTGGTTTAGGACAAGGCACAAGTTTGATTTTGCGAATGAACGTTGAAACGGTGTTAAGTGAAATGGGAATAGTAGCTGATGTCGACAATACAGATGTTTCAAGTGCCACAAGTGAGCGTGCAGATTATATTATTACCTCAAATGAACTTGCACAGTCATTGGAGGATCATGCTGGCAAAATATTAATTGTGAATAATTACTTTGATTTAAATGAAATCAAACAAGTGTTAAGTGCCTGTATTAACTAATCAAGTGATAGGGGGAGCTGCAAATGGAGGTTTTGACTTGGATTGCTAATAATATTTTCGGGGTTCCAGCATTTTTACTTGGCATTATTGTATTAATGGGGTTAATGCTGCAGAAAAAAACAGTAAGTCAAACAGTATCAGGCGTATTTAAGGCAATGATTGGTTTTCTCATCATAGATGCTGGTGCAGGAATCATTACAGGGGCGTTAAATATTTTTCAGCCTTTATGGGCAGAGGTGTTTGGATTAAAGGCAGCCGATCTAGGTGAATTTATGGGGCAAACAGCCTTTAATGTGAAATTTGGATCTGCCGTAACTTTAGCGATGTTTTTAGGATTTTTGATAAATGTGTTATTGGCTCGTTTTACTAGATTTAAATATATTTATTTGACAGGTCATATGATGTTTTGGACTACAACGATATTTGCAGGAATCATCGTGGAGGCTGTTGGTGCAGAAAATGTTTCTAATGTGAAATTAATAGCGTTTCTCGCCATATTTATGGGATTGTATTGGACATTCCAGCCAGCCCTAGTTCAACCTTTTATGAGAAAAGTGACAGGCGGTAATACGATTGCATTAGGTCATACTTCCGCAATTGTTGCCATTCTTGCAGCATTGCTAGGCAAAATCTTCGGAAATAAAGCAAATGATACGGAAAAGATTAAATTGCCAAAGGGTCTTGAATTTTTACGAGACTCCAATGTTATTACGGCGTTAACAATGGGTGTCTTGTTTTTTGTAGGTGCTGTAATCATCTCCTTTAAAGGGACTGCTGGATCAGAAGAATTAATAGCACAGGCGGCCGGTCAGAACTTTCCGATGTATTCTATCATTCAATCCTTTACCTTTGCCGGCGGAATTGCCGTAGTGCTCTTAGGAGTGAAGATGTTTATAAGTGAAATAGTGCCAGCATTTAATGGGATTGCGAAAAAAGTAGTTCCCGGTGCAATTCCAGCACTTGATGCACCTGTCGTCTTTACCTTTGCTCCTAATGCCGTAATTATTGGGTTTCTAGGCGCATTCGCAGGTGCTTTAATCTGGCTTGTTGTAATAGGAAATACAGTTGCATATGTATTTGTGCCGACAATGATTGTGTTGTTTTTCCACGGTGCGACAGCAGGCGTATTTGGAAACTCTACAGGCGGTGTTCGAGGTGCCTTAATAGGCGGATTTGTCACTGCGACGATTGTAGCTTGGGGACAATATATTATGGTTCACTTCTTAAATGCCACTACCATTCCAGATACAGCAATGTGGGCAGCTGATAGTGATATGTTCGTGTTAGGTCCAATCGTAAAGGCACTGGCTCACCTGTTATTTTAGATGAATTCCTGATTTTGAAAGGATGTTTTATTCATGACTTTTATTCGTACTTTAAGAGGGGATATTAAGCCCCAGGATTTAGGATTTACCTATGCTCATGAGCATATTGTTTGCCGGCCACCTTATTGGGTTGAAAAACAAGAAAGTGACCTTTTGCTTGATGATAAAGAAAAATCAATGCTCGATGTCGAAGACTTTAAACGACATGGGGGCAAGGCCATTGTTGATGCATCAGCCGTTGATTATGGCCGTGACGTTCAAGCAGTTCATGCAATCTCGGAAGAGTTAAATATTCATATTGTCGGGACTGCTGGTTTTAATAAAAGCTTTTTATGGGAAGCTTCTATTAAAGAAGAGTTGAAGCCGTTAATCGGAAACTATCAAACTTATACAGAATGGATTGATACGGCGAGCATTAATGACTTAGCTGCATTTGTTGTCAGGGAAGTGGAAGAAGGCCTAGAAGGAACAAGGTATAAAGCAGGGCAGGTGAAATTCGGCACAGGCTATAACAGGATTACTCCACTTGAAGTAAAGACCCTACAAGCTGTTGCAAGAGCACATCATGAAACGAAGGCTCCCTTACATTCGCACACAGAAGCAGGAACGATGGCATTGGAACAAATTGAATTACTAAAAAAGGAAAACGTGGACTTATCCTTTATGAGCTTTGGTCATATGGATCGTAACCCAGACCCTTATTATCATGGGCAGATTGCTAAAACAGGCGCTTACCTCTGTTTTGATGGGATAGCAAAAATCAAATATGCACCTGAAAGCACTAGAATTCAATGTATACTCGAACTTGTAAAAAAAGGCTATGAAAATCAAATTCTAGTAAGTGGAGATACAGCACGTAAAACGTATTTCAAGCACTATGATTATGGTCTCGGATTAGAATACATTATTGCCAAGTGGGTCCCAAGATTTATCGACGATGCCACAAAGCAGGGCTTTGACGGGGAAGGTTTAATCCGGAAGTTTTTTATCGATAATCCTGCTCGTTGCTTTGCATTTAAATAGTGGGGGGAACGAATATGATTTTCCAGTATGAGAATTCCTTTGATATTAAAGAGAAAATCCAAAAAAGCTCTGTAGCGATTTTACCTATTGGTGCTGTAGAAGCACATGGCCCCCATTTGCCGCTGGGAACAGATAATTTACTGGCAGATAACATGGCAACACTAGTAGCAGAGCAAACGAATGCATTTGTACTGCCGACATTACCGTACGGGCAGGTTTGGAGCTTAAAAAACTTTCCAGGCAGTATTCATATTAGCAACGAAGTGCTGATTCCCTTTATTTATGACATCGGAGACAGCTTATACAGGCAAGGATTTAAGGTTTTTGCGATTATTAATGGTCATCTTGGCAATTCGACTGCTATAAAAGAAGCTGCACGTAAACTATTTTCAGACCGCCCGGATATGGTTGTTCTAAATCTCTTCTATCCTGGAGTAAAAAAAGTAATCGAGGAAGTTAGAGATTCAAAACAAGTGCATGCTGAATATTTTCATGCTTGTGAACTAGAAACATCATATATGCTGTATTTGGCAGAGAATTATGTTGATATGACAAAGGCTCTTTCTGAAAATCCACAAATTCCTGAATATGCAGATGTTACCCCAACGCCTTGGGAAGAGTTCACTGCCACTGCAGTGCTTGGCAATGCGACTCTTGCAACGAAAGAAAAAGGAAAACTCATTGTAGAGGAAGCAATTAAAAATATGGTTAATCTCATCGAAGCAGCTAAAGGGAGAGGACGAAGTAACTAAATATTGGCAAGGAGTGGGGTTTAGTGCTAGAAATGTACTTTGATAAAGCAACCGAAAAAATTGAATTAGTCAGAAAAAACGAAATGAAGCAAATGAAGGAAGCTGCAAACAGGGTAGCTGCGGCCATTCAAAACGAAGGTATCATTCAGCTTTTTGGCTGTGGACACTCGCATATCCTAACAGAAGAAGTATGCTATCGTGCAGGAGGTCTTGTACCGATAAACCCTATTCTTTATGAACCGCTTATGCTCCATGAAGGGGCACTGCGATCATCAGAGTTAGAGAGGCAGAATGGCCTTGCCGAGAAATTTATGAGCGAGCAAGACATCAGGAAAGAAGATATAATGGTTGTTATTTCCACATCTGGCCGCAATCCAGTCCCTGTTGACGTTGCTCAAATAGCGAAAGATAAAGGGGCGTTTGTAATAGGAATTACCTCAAAGGAATATTCTAAAAGTCAGCCTTCAAGGCATATAAGTGGAAAGCATTTATATAATGCTGTGGATTTAGTAATTGATAACTTTGCAACAAAAGGAGATGCAGCCCTTACCTACAACAAGGTAAATGTACCGTTTGGACCTACCTCAACAGTTGTTGGTGCGGTTATTATAAATGCTATTTTAGCAGAAGCAGTTAAAATCCTCGCTGATAAAGGGATTGAACCGCCTGTCTTTTTAAGTGGGAATATGGACGGTGCAGATGAGCATAACACTAGACTTGTTGAGAAGTATAAAAAAAGGATTCAATTGTTGAATTAATTGCAATTAAGAAATAGTTGAGTCTATAGAGTTATCTTGTGACATAATTAATTGTTTTTCCAGCTGTTAGGAAAAAAGGACTTAAGGACAATTGTCTTTCTAAATCATACAATATATAATAAAACATGTTTTCATGTTATTTATCTATTAATCTAGAAAGAAGTTTTTACATTGAAAAACCTGTTTGTTTTCCTTTCGATTTTGTTTATTATTTTCTCCAATGGGGACCATCCAAAGGGAGGATATAAGGAAGAACGAAAGCCTCGGTCTAAAGAGGAAACAATTCAATCATGAGAGAAAGGGAAGAGCAAGTGTTTTGCTCCTCCCTTTCTTTTTTACTGAACTATTGTTAGCACAAATCCGTCATATCCCTTTTCGCCAACTGTTTGGATACCGACAGAATCTGCCCGTTCATCTTTTGTAAGAATGTCTATGAATTTCCTGATTCCGAGCACCTTTTCATCACAGGTGTTCTTATTTATGACTTCGCCATCCCGGACAACATTATCAGAAACAATCACTGCACCTTTTGCGGCCAATTGAAGTGCCCATTTAATATAATGGGGATTATTTGGCTTATCTGCATCTATGAAGATAAAGTCAAAATTGGAGAATCCTTGTGCCTGTAATGTGGGCAAGGTGCTTAATGCAGGTCCTTCTATTATCGTAACTTTATTCGCTAGTTTAACTGAGTTTATATTTGCTTGTGCTGTTTTTACGTGAATGGGGTCTACCTCTAATGTGACTATTTTTCCGTCTTCTGGGAGGGTGCGAGCGAGCCATATGGTGCTGTAGCCGCCAAGTGTGCCGATCTCTAAGATGTTTTTTGCGCCTTTTAGCTGTGCAAGCATTGCGAGGAATTTTCCTTGTATTGGAGTAACATCAATTTCTGGTAAGCCATGCTTTTGATTATTGTCTCTTACATATTGCAAATCTTTGCTTTCTGGCTGAAACTGTTCCGTAAAATAGTGGTCAACTGAATTCCAAGTTTTATCGTTTTTCATAATAACCAACTCCTTTTGGATTATATATCCATTGTAAGTTATAATTGTATATAAATAAAATACATGTTTCTTATATTTATATAAATAAAAGTTATAAGGAGGAGTTAGATGAACCTTCATGGACTTCGCTTGTTTCATCATGTAGCAAGTTTGGGGAGCTTTACGAAAGCTGCGGAAATTCTGCTGATAAGTCAGCCTGCTGTATCGAGCCAAATCAAGCAATTTGAGAAAGAGCTGGGAATCGCCTTGTTTCATAAGAATGGCAAAAGGTTTACTTTAACACCGTTTGGAGAAGCACTTGCGCAAAAAGCAGAGCTGTTTTTTGCTCATGAAATACAACTAGAACAGTTTGTACAAGATTATAAAACAGCGAAAAAGGGGCGGCTTCATATTACTGCAACCTATCTTCCTGCGAACTTTCTTATCCCGCAATGGGCAGCTGCCTTTAAAGCAGCCAATGAGGAGGTTGAAATAAGCATTACAACGAGAAATTCAACAGAAGCCTTTCGTGAATTGATTCATTATAAAGCCGATATGGCCATGTATGCAGGCGGACTGGAAGAGCAGATGGAGGAAGTAGAGTGGAGACAGCTTTTTCAGGATGAGATATGGTTTGTCGTTTCCCCGCAGCATAGGCTTGCGAACAGTACCGTATCACTTGACGATGTTATGAAAGAGCCTTTTATCATGAGAGAAGCAGGCAGTTCCACAAGAGAAAGGCTGTTCTCCTTATGTCACACACATCAGGTAAAACCGCCAAAGATTGCTTTGCAGTTTACCGGTTTAAATGAGGCTGTCCGTTCTGTCATGACAGGTTATGGCGTCAACTTCGTGTCCTCGCTAGTTGTTAAGGAGTATGTGAAAACAGGACAGCTTGCAAGGGTTTTTGTTGATATAGCACCAGTAAAGAATATTATTGCCATTTGTACACGCAAGGGCGAAAATCTACCCCCAGTAGTTAAGGAATTTATTCATTTATGTATGGAAAGCAGCAAACACAGTAATGCAGGAGAATAGATGTAGGTAGTAAGAGGCGCGAAGAAAGCCTCAATTTAAAATAGGGACAAGCAGTAGTGAATAGGCAGGGAAGAGTGCTGGCAATACTATAACCAAAGCTAATAACCCCTCCAAATAACAATTCCCAATAATATTTGCAGCACTCCTAAAAAGCCTAATAAAGTTTAAATAGAATAGGAATATTTTCGCCAATTACTTAATATATTTAATTCTGATAAGGTTATTATGTGATTTTTCCTTTTTGTGGTATTGAAAGGGGGGATGCTGCCAAAAAAAATAAGCTTTGCCCGAGTCGTCTATCGGAAGATTTTAAGGACATTCTTCGTTATCACGGAGGTGAGAGTAAAAATGAAGAAAGTACTTCTGTTCATTTCAAATTTTCTCTACGGTGGTTTTGTATTAACCGCCTTGTTCGAAAATTTCAAACGGATCCGCGACGGTTTTGCCAGTGGGACTGTGTCATTCTCCAAAACGCCAATTTTGGAGATGGTTCAATTCTTGATGGACGACTGGGCTTATAAGTGGGTTGCAATCTGGGCTATTGTTGGGCTTATCCTTTATCTTCTGCACGCCAATGCAGAACGGAAGAAAAAAGCCGAAGCCGCAGATAAGGAACGCTTATTTCGATGGTTAGACGAATACCGAAATAAACAAAATAGAAAAAGCAAATAGTAGATTATTTCTTTAACGCACATTCGCGCCAACGAATGTGCTTTGCTTTTTATATAGTATGACGCACTTTATAAAAAATGACTGATTAAAGTCAATAAGTGCAAGCATGAATATAGCTTGTCTTAAGTAAAGCATAACTTATTGAAAGTGCTATAGACAAGTGATATTGTCAGCTTTCCCAAAGGATTTGCAGGATATTCACCGACGAAAAGAACTTAAAAAATAATAAAGTCTGTGAAAATATGAAACAATAAATTTTTTATAATTTTTTTCATATCCAGAATTTGGTTAGTAATGATAAAATGATACATACAGTATATACAGAATGTGAAAGGTAGATACTTGGATACCTCCGTATCGGTAAATAAGCTGAGCTACTTAAAATTCCGGTGGTCTGAATTTTTATGTTAGCAGGTTGGTAATCCGCAGATAACATGGATAAAGAAGCAATTGGGAAAGCATAGAATAATAGATTGTTTGGAGGGAACGAATGTGAATAAACAGGAGTATAAAAAGCAGGCAGCAGAACAAGAGGATTGGGCACCAGGCTGGGATGCTATTGATGATGTTTTTGCGGGACTTTATGCAGAGCAAGAGCCGGCTCATTTCGCAACAGACCTCCATGCAAGAGCGATATTCGGAGGCGACCAATATTTAGATGGCTATAGCATTTATCAGTCAGCAAATGGCTATATGCATATTCTAACATATGGAATGACTGAGCTTTACTCTGAAGAAGAAGCCTTTGGTGGTGAGTGGAGCAAATGGGGCTATGAGATGACCATAAAATTAAAGGGAAAATCTTATGATGACTGTATGTGGGTCCTTGACATGTTGTCTAATTTGGCTAGTTATACCTTTACACAAAAAAGATTTTTAGAACCACTCCAATATATAGCAGGAAATGGCACATCCATACATATCGGAGCAGAATCGCAAATCACAGCATTATTGGTGGTGAATGATACGGAAGCGGCAGGTGTGGACACAGTCCACGGCAGGGTCGATTTTCTTCAGTTAGTAGGAATTACGGAAAGGGAATCGGAGTTAATAAAAGAAGATCATACAAAAGCGACTGAGCTTGTTGGAAAAATGAAACAAGACAATCCTTATTTGGTAACAGATATGAAAAGGAACTACTCTTACCTCTAATTTATGTCGTTTTAGCTGTCAGAAGGGCAGCTTTTTTTAACTAAAAAAGGAAAAAAAAGCAAGTTTTACTAGAAATCAGATGGAAAGCTGATATAATGCTAGTATGTATTAGTTTTTGAAGAAGTCTTATTTTATTAATTGTGAAAATATTCACAAGGTAAAGAGGTTGATTTATGAAAAACAATGCTATTTATGTAGAAACCCTCATTAAAGCAAATATAGAAGAGGTGTGGGAAAGCACGCAAACACCAGAGCTGCATGAGCAATGGGATATAAGGTTTTCTTCTATTTCCTACCTATTGAAAAAGACAGAAGCAGAGCCACAGTCCTTTCGATATGAAAGAAAACTTTGCTTTGGCTTAAAGGTAACAGGCTGGGGAAAAAGTGTTGGTACACATAATAAGCAGGATGGGACCAAAACCTCTTCGCTTCATTTTGGGACAGAGCAAGCAATTTCACCAATTAAGGAAGGAAGGGGCTATTGGCAATACATCCCTGCTGAAGAAGGGACAATATTTATTACACAATATGACTATGATTTCCAAAAAAAAGGGGTGTATGGTCAGTTTATTGATATTTTCTTTCGTCCGCTCATCGGCTGGGGAACAGCATTAAGCTTTGATGTATTGAAAAGGTGGCTTGAGAAAGGTGAGTTGCCAAGATGGCAGTATTTACGCTTTTGCTGCAATATACTTATTTCTTTGTTGTTTTGCTTTGTTTGGGTATATCAAGGGGTGTTTCCTAAAATACTGGCACATCATCCTTTAGAAATATCCATGCTATCAAGCTTAACATCTTTAACTGGGACTAAAGCTGAGGCAGCAGTGGCCATTATTGGCATTGCTGAAATTGTATTTGGCGTTGTTTGGCTTTTATACCGTAACAAGAGGCAGCTATATACACTGCAGTTAATTGTTTTTCCTGTATTAACATTGTCAGCAGTGATTGCAGAGCCGTCCATTTGGGCACATCCCTTTAGTCCTGTCCCATTTAATATGAGTCTTTGGATTCTTTCTGTAGTAGGATTTGTACTTGCAAAAGATGTCCCAACTGCGACTAACTGTATACGAAAGAAAAGGATGGGATGAGAAGATGATATATAAAGAAATACTTGGTGATGACTTCAATAAGCTTCATCCAAAGCTGCAGGAACGCTATTCAATCACAATGGATTGTCCATTTCACGGAAAGGGAATAATGCTTCATATTAGCAACGGAAAAAGATGGTTAAAGTCCTTTTTGAGATTAGCTGTTCGCTGGAAGTTTCTGTTTCCAGAAGAAGGCAGCAATATCCCCTTTACAATAAGAAATACATCTAAGCAGCTTGCGAATGGGGACCAAGAAATATATTGGGAACGCAGTTTTCATTTTCAGCATGTAACCAGACATTTCAATGCTTTTATGACAATTGATCCAGAACAAAGGATTGTAAAAGATTATTTAGGAGAACCGAATTTGTTTTATTCTGATTTAACCTTTCTTGTTGCATCGAACGGAGAATTGCATATCCAATCTGGAGCACAGCGCATCCTTCTTGGAAAATGGGAGGTTCCTATCCCGCGTTTATTAGAAGGTAAAGTAATGGTTAAGGAGGGCTATGATGACGTAAATGGACTATACACTATTCACGTGGATATCAGAAACCCGATGTTAGGAAGGTTGATGGCTTATGATGGCAGATTCAAGCAAGAGGATAGATAAGTTTACGATGATAAGTGGACTGGTATTATTTCTGGCAAGCTGGTTTTATACAACAGAGCTTCATTTCTTGTTATTAACGGCTGCACAACTGATTCTGGTTCCAATGACACTCCATTTAGTAATGGAAATAAACAAGAAACAGGCGTTTATTATTGGAGCAGGACAAGTGTCTGTATTTTTATTGCATGTTATCACTATTCATACAGGACAAATGTTTTTATCAGTAATTTATCTATTGTTTACACTGTATGTGGCATTATGCGGCCTTGGCCGATTTTTTAGGCGTGGTTTTGTCAACTGGGCGGAGATATCTATTGATATAGGTATGATGTATTTATTTATGGGAGGAATTTGGTTTTTTATTCATATTAATGGGATAAATACAGGTTTCAGTCCAATGCTTAATTGGCTGACAGCCATACACTTTCATTATTCCGCCTTCTTATTGCCAATATCAATTGGTTTCTTTGGTCGTATTCATAAGTCAGCTCTTTACAATGTGATTGTGCCATTCATTTTAGCTGCACCAATGCTTGTCGCGATAGGCATAACATTTTGGCCACTACTCGAATTTATTGCTGTTATTTTTTATATCTTTGCAATTTATAGCTTAATATATCTTGCACTTAAGACTAAATTTTCCTATTTCCTACAAGGGCTGTTTATTCGTTTATCTTTTAGTGCCCTTGGTATCACAATCCTGTTTTCTCTCGTCTATTCGGTTGGACGTGCCTACGGAAAATGGTATGTAACATTAGACTTTATGCTGTTATTCCATGGGTTAGTGAACTGTATATTCTTCGGACTAATAGGTGTACTTGGATGGTCACTTCATCTGCCTGAATCGAAGCAGGCTGTCTGGAGCTTTCCCGTCAGTAGGATAAGAGGGAAATTAACTACAGATAATAGCTATAAATCAGGGCTAGTTGATGATCTTAGTGAATTTGCTGAAATTAAAGAATTACCTAAAACAATCGTAAATTTCTACGAGCAAACGAATAAATATCGTTTATTTGCAACAACTTATTGGGCAGCTTGGTTTAAACCACTGCTTATTATATATAAACCTGTTAGTATTTGGCTTAATCAATTGAATTTGCCTGTTTCAAAGAAACGGGTGGAAATGCACGGGCAAATTCTTGGGGTCAATCCATTGCTTGATGGCCGAAAAAGCCCGCGAGCTTGGGTGCGAGACGTGAATGGAAGTACCGTTTTCACCGCCATTTATTCTAGTCATGAAAATAATGGCACGACATATATGAATATCGCCTTACCGCTTCCTTTTTCTACAATGATCGGAATCCTGCGTCTTGAAATGAGAAATAAATCTCTCGTGTTGTCTAGTCGAGGAGATGGGGATCAGGGTATATACCTGGCAACAGGAAAACTGCTATTTAAGCTGCCATTATCTGAAGACTTTTTGATTGAGGAAAAACAAGCTGGAGAACTTACCGCTATACATAAAATGAAGCTATTTGGCCTTCCTTTTCTGCAGATTAACTATCATATAGTTGAAAAAAACATCCCTAAACGTAAACTTCCTATTTGAACTATTCCAGAGGCTAAAAGAAACTTTTAGCCTCTTTTTATTGACTTACTGAAGGGAATTTATTAGTTGACAGGACAGGAATTATAAAATAAAATAATGAAATACTTTATAAAAAGTACTTTAATTTGAGTACTTTAATTTTATTAAGGGGATGTAAAAAACATGAAGTTTAAACAGTTCTTAAAAACAAGAGGTGCAATTGCTGCCATCTTTATGGGGATTTTCTATGCGATTGCTATGCTCGGCATCTTCTTGCCAGGATACTCTGCAATTCCAGGAAATGTAGATAAATTGCCAATTGCCATTGTTAACGATGATGCAGGGGAATATGGTGCACAGATTGCGAGTCAGTTAGAGGAGAACTTGCCTTTTAAAAATATCGAAACAGACCTGTCCAACAGCCAAGCGTTAAAAGATTTAGATAAAAACGATTTAGCGTTAGTTGTTCATATTCCAGAAACATTCTCTGCAGATATGCAAAAAGGAGAGGTTTCATCAAGTATTGATTTCACTATTAATGAAGCAGGTGCAACTACTGTTTCCTCAACAATGAACTCAGTTGTCACACAAATAAACAATCAACTGAGCACACAGTTTTCCCAGCAAACAGCTCAAGGTGTGTTAATGAACTTTAATGTACCCGAAGATCAGGCTGCAGAATTAGCGAATAAAATTGAGACAGCCTACACAGGAAATGTCGTATCCATTAATGAAATACCAGATGGCATGAATAATAATATGCTGCCGATGTTTTTGACAATGGCAGGTTATGTTGGTGCGATGATTGGTGCAATGCAACTAGTAGCTGCATTTAAAGCTAGCCGCGGTAAAGCAAGCAAAACAAAACTATTCCTTTATGTACAATCAACAGCATTATTGATTGCCGTAACATCATCATTGATTGCTTTAGGTATTACTTATTTAGTAAACCAGCCAAGCGGTGAATTATTCTTTGGAATTCTTGGCCAGCAAATTTTGAACTACCTAGTTTGCTTTAACTTTACAGCAATTTTGCTTTTCTTAGTGGGAGAAGGCGGCATGATATTGAACCTCCCAATTCTTTTATTCCAAACATTAGCAAATGGTGCAACAATTCCAAGAGATATGATGTACTTGCCATATGAATGGATGAGTCATATTTCACCAATGTATTATTCTGTTCAAGCTTACTTTGCAAACATGTATGGAGGCATTAGCCCAAGTCCATATATTTGGTCAATGGTCGCAATTGGTGCTGTTGCGATGTTAATTAATATCGTCATCGTTACATTTGTTCACAAGCATGTGCCAGTGGAAGACAAAGAAGCAGAGGTAAATGTGAAGAATGGTGCTGAAATTACTGCTTAATTTTGCTAGAATAAGGATAATTCTCTGTGAAGGAGTACAATCGTTATGTCCACTCAAATTCAAATCTTCATCTTAAGCAGGCTAATGGAGGAAAACAATTATCCTTATAAAATTAAAAAACAGCTTTCAGAGCCAATTCCACTTGATCAGCTTGTTGGTTTAACAGAAAGCAAGCTTTACTATCACTTTGATTCACTAGTAAAGCAAGGTTTGATCGAAATTGTTGAAGTAATAAAAGAAGAACACAGACCAGATAAACAAGTATTTGGCATTACTGAAAAAGGCAAGCAAGAATTGCCGAAGAAAATATATAAGCTGTTTGAGAATGCTGATGCTATCACAGATATGCTCGTAGGTTTATCTAACTTGGATTATGTTGACCGCAACAAAATCATAGATATACTCGAAAAAAAGCTGGAAAGCTTTACTGCACGGTGGGAGCAAGTGAAGACATTTGATAAAGTGGAATTTTACCCAGATAAAGAAAAGCTGCTTAATTTTATAAGTGGGTATTATTCAACAAGAACAGACCATACAATACGTTGGATGGAAGAGCTAATCAACAGATTGAAAAATGAGGAAATATAAGGAGACAAGCCGGAATTAGATTTCGGCTTGTTTTTTTTGTCACCATATAAAATGATGTAAAAACGCTGTTAAAGCTAAAAATAGTCAAATTGATACAACAAATGACGCAAATTTTGGATAATCGATTATAATAATAGATAACTTAAAAAGAATAAGATGGTGATTTTTTTGAAACAAAAAAAACGGAGGATTACGCTTCAAGATGTTGCTAAGCATGCCGGTGTCTCGACTTCGACGGCTTCATTAGTTATTCGCAATCATCCTCGGATTTCAGATGCAACGAAGCAAAAGGTGTTAAATTCCATTGAAGAGCTGGGATATGTATACGACCGAGTTGCAGCTAAATTAAGGTCACAAAGCTCTAAAATTATTGGAGTTATTGTGACGGATATCTCTAATAAATTTATTTCGGAGTTTTTAATAGGTGTTCAACAAACACTCGAGAAAATGGATTATACCGTATTATTGGGAACAACTTTCGATTCTGTCTCAAAACAAGAGCGGTTAATTTCAACGATGGTCGAGCATAGAGTGGATGGATTAATTATAAATGCTGCTTCAAAAACCAATAAAAGTACAATAAGTCAATTGAATCACCTTGAACTGCCGGTCGTGCTCGCAAACAGAGAAGTGGAGCATGTGAATTGTGATTATGTAGGAATTGATTACATAAAAGGTACTTATCTTGCTGTAAGTCATTTATTAAAAAAAGGCCATACAAGAATTGCCTTTCTTGGCGGCATAAAGATGTCCTCTACATGGAAGGACCGTATGAAGGGATTTCAAAAAGCCCATGATAATGCTGGAGTAGCGGTGGATAAATCACTTATTATTGATGGCTTGCCAACAAGTGAAGGTGGTGTACAAACCGTTTTAGAGGTGCTTAAAAACCCCAATCCTCCAACAGCTATTTTTTGTTTCAGTGATCTTGTGGCATTTGGTGTTCTGCAGGGGTTAGGCATGCAGGGAATTATACCTGGACAAGACATAGATATTGTAGGCTTTGACAATATTCCTGAAGCAGAAATATATCATCCGCCATTAACTACGGTCTCTTCTTTCCCAAGAACGATAGGGATAAAGGCAGCGACGATTTTATATAATAAATTGGAACAAGATGATTCCATCCAACAAAGAATCATACTAAATCCAGAGCTAGTAATAAGAGAAACCTCAACATAATTTAAAGCTGGAGATAATAAAGCAAAAATCTTCATATAAAGATTTTTTTTATGCTTTGTTATCTTCTATTTCCCTTTCTAATGCATGTTTTCCCCGTTTTGTCAGTTTATCATCTTGTTAATATGAAATTTAATTCTTGACTCTAAGTAAATTTAGGATTATTATAGGTACGTAAAGTAACCGAGGTTACTAAAAATAACTAATTTATTTTGGATAGATTCTTCATTATCTATAATTAAATATTTTTAGTAGAACGATGTACTAAAAAGTTTAACTTGATAGAGACGGAGATATATTTTTTTAAAATTTAGTAGAACGATATACTAAAGAGGAGGAGTTGGTTAGTTATATTATTAGGAGAAGATTATATATCCTATGATTATTTAGTAGAACGATGTACCAAATAGGATAAAATCTAATGAATATGTCAGCTTGTAAAACAGTGGTTTATGTATAAAAACAAGTTGAAAACAAATAGTAATGGTTGTTAGCGTTTAAGCCTTGAAAATTAGGAGCATTCCATGAAACATAAATATTTAAACATGGCGCTAGGTTTATATATGAGTTATTTCTTGCTAGGAATGATTAATATTATCTTAGCTTCAAATATGAGTTTTTTATCTGAGCAACTGAATGTAGAAAAAACCGATATTAGCTTATTAATTTCTGTCGTAGGGGTAGGGCACTTACTATCCATTAATATTGCAGGACGATTTTCTGATCGTTACGGCAGAAAACCATTAGTTGTGGCAGCAACCATATTGTATATGGTTTTCTTAATTGGAATTCCGCTGACATCCCATTACCAAATTGCAATGGGGTTGGCATTTATTGCAGGTATCTGTAATTCCTTACTCGATTCAGGGACATACCCTGCACTTAATGAAGCTTTTGATGAAGCTTCTGGAACAGCAACAGTACTTTTAAAAGCATTTATATCCTTTGGGGCATCCTTGCTACCAATGATGATTAACTTTTTTGTTGTAGAAAAACTGTTTTATGGACTAGTATTTTTTGTTCCAGCGTTGCTGTTTCTATTCAATGGGTTGTTTTTAATGAAGGTCAGCTTTCCAAAGTTTAAGGAAGAAAAGGCATCACAAGACGCCATCATTACAGAGAGTGCAGCCTCGATTGGTCCGAAGCTTTGGAGAGAAGGTGCTGCCCTTATATTATTAGGCTTTAGCTCTGTCTCCTTATTTACGGTCGTACAAACGTGGCTGCCAACATATGGACAAGAGGTTCTTCATTTAGACAAGCTGAAATCAATTGGATTGCTGAGCTTTTACAGTACAGGCGGGCTTATCTCCATTTTATTGCTGGCAGTTTTGTTAAAGAGAACGATAAAACCGATAACGGCCATAGTGATCCTGCCAGCTTTTGCGTTCCTTGCATTATTGCTGTTAATCATTAATAATAATCCGACGTTACTTCCTATAATTTCCTTTTGTCTTGGGTTATTTATGTCAGGGATATTTCAATTAACCGTTACAGTTATGATAGAACTGTTTCCTCATAAAAAGGGAGTAAGTGTTTCATATGTAAGCGCGGCGGCCAGCATCGCTTTTATTGTAATCCCTTTCATTACAGGACTGTTTATCAAGTATATCGGCGTTTCCTCCGTATTTATGCTAGACCTGGTTATTGCCTTTATAAGCACAATTCTTGCTTTGTTTATATCAGTAACTCAAAGGAATAAGCGAAGTGACTTTATTTTAAAGAAATAATTACTTATCAGAAAATAAGCTTTTGTATTTAGGAGTGTAAAAATGAAAAATCCTTATATTAAGTCATCATTTGGAATGTATATGAATTACTTCATGCTTGGCATGATCAATATTATCATCGCCTCCAATATGGATAATCTTTCAGAAAGATACGCCGTTACTGTTGGACAAATAAGTCTGCTCGTTTCAGCGATCGGAATCGGAAAATTGATTGCCTTGTTTTTTGTTGGGCGTCTTTCCGACAAATTAGGGAGAAAGCCAGTCATTATAACAGCTAATTTCCTTTATCTTGTCTTTTTAATTGGTGTCCCAACGACAACCAATTATGTCGTAGCATTTATCTTTGCGATATCTGCTGGTATTGCCAATTCGCTGCTTGACTCTGGAACATATCCGGCCTTAACCGAATCATTCCCGAAAAAAGCAAGCTCTGCTTCTGTATTAGTGAAAGCATCTGTATCAATCGGTGCAACATTGCTGCCATTTATTATGGCAATCCTAGTAGCTAATCATATTTTCTGGGGCTGGACATTCTTTGGACTTGGCGTTTTATATTTACTAACTGGCATTTACTTGATATTTATGCCTTTCCCAAATCATAAAAATATAACAAAAGCAGACGGTGTCGCTGAAACGGTGTTTAAGGTTCAGCCAAAGTTTGCAGGGGAAGGGATTGCCGTTATTTTATTAGGATTTACATCAACAGCACTATTCGTAGTTTGGCAAACATGGCTGCCGCAGCTAGGTAAACAATTTATTGGTCTTGATTCAAGTCAATCGGTGCAATTGCTTTCTTACTTCAGTATTGGTGCACTTGTATCTGTATTGTTACTAGCTGTTGTATTAGACAAATTCATCTCACCAATTATGGTGGCGATCGTTTATCCAATCGGCGCATTTATCTCCATGCTTGGGCTGTTCATGGTGAATTCTTATGGAATTGTTCTGGTTTGTACATTCTTAATGGGTCTGTTTACATCAGGAATTCTGCAATTAGCATTAAGTATTATGATGAAGCTGTTCCCAAAAAACAAAGCAACTGCATCCTCATATGTAAATATTGCTTCAAGTGCATCTTTTATACTTGTTCCAATTATTACAAGTAGTTTAGTAGGTTCTGCTGGCATATCAATGACTTTAGTATTTGATATGGTTATCGCGGTAATCAGTGTTCTTCTTGCTGTATATGTATTAAGCAGATTTAAAAAGATTTTCGCTTAATAGTTAATTATAAAAATACAAATTTATGAAATAGGGAGATTGTTTATATGTCTAACGTACATGAAAAAAATATCGATGGAAAAACAAAATTAGTAGGATTGCTTGCAACACCTATCGGTCATAGCTTATCACCACGCATGCATAATCTTGCCTACACTTTAACAGGGCTAAACTATGCTTATCTTGCATTTGAAGTTGGCAATGATGAGCTAGAAGCAACAGTTAAAGGCTTAAAAGCAGCAGGAGCAGCAGGCTTCAATGTTTCTATGCCAAACAAAATGAAGGTGTTAGAGTACTTGGATGAACTAGATGATTCTGCAAAATATGCTCGTGCCAGCAACACAGTAGTGAACCGCGACGGTAAATTAATAGGCTACAATACAGATGGACAAGGATATGTGAAGAACTTATTGGAACATGGAGTAACACTTGAAGGCAAAAAAGTAACACTTGTTGGATCTGGCGGTGCTGCGACACCAATCGCAATCCAGTTAGTGCAATCAGGTATAAAAGAAATCAGCATTTTCGCTCGAAATGATGCGTTCTTCGTTCAAGCTGAGGAAAACGTAGATTATATTAATAAGGAAATGAAGCAATTCGGTGTAAAAGCTAATCTGTTTCCATTAGAAGATAAAGAAGCGTTCCGTCGTGAAGTAGCAGAAAGTGCAATACTTGCTAATGGTACAAGCCTAGGAATGAAGCCGCTCGATCATTTAAGTATTATTGACGATGCGTTGGACGTGCTTCGTAAGGACTTAGTCGTAACAGATGTTGTTTACAACCCGCAAAAATCTAAATTGTTGGCACAGGCAGAAGAGGCTGGTGCAACAGCAATTAACGGTTTAGGAATGATGTTATGGCAAGGAGCTTTAGGATTTAAGCTGTTTACAGGTGTTGATATGCCTGTTGAGCGAGTTAAGGAAATATTATTCGGCGACAATCAATAAAATATTTAGATGGGAGAGAGAAGCAATGAGCAAAAAATTCCTTATGTTACATGGTGTCAATCATAATATGTTCGGTAAACGTGATCCGAAGCAATATGGAACAATTACTTTGGAAGAAATCAACAGTAATATTCAAGCTTTAGCAAACGAACTGCAAATCGAAGTGGAAGCATATCAAACAAACCATGAAGGGGAAATGGTCGAAAAGATTCACGAAGCATTCCTAAATGGCATAGATGGTGTAGTCTTAAACGCAGGAGCATGGACACATTACAGCTATGCGATTAGAGATGCATTAGCTATCTTGACTGTACCTGTAGTGGAAATTCACATGTCTAACATTCATTCACGTGAAGAATTCCGTCATACATCCGTGTTTGCAGACATTGCAACAGGTCAAATTTCTGGATTCGGTGAAGAAAGCTACTTGCTTGGCATTCGTGCAGCAGTCGCAGCAAGTCAAAAATAAAATATATAGAGGAAAGGCCAGATATTTGATGTCTGGCCTTTTATCATGCTTATTAAAATTTAGCAGCTGCCTCTTGTGCCTGGAAAAGCGCCTTTGCTTTAATTTCCTCCGCTTTTTCTGGAAATCTTTGTTGGCCTTCAATAATAATACTTTCAAATGAAGACACTTCGAAGAAATTCATCATAACCTCTAAATATCGATTGCTCATTTCATTTTTAGCTTCAGATCCATATGAATAAATATCACCGCTTGATTGAATATGGAAGGCTTTTTTCCCTTTTAATAGCCCAACGGAACCTTCCTTTGTGTATTTAAATGTTTTTCCAGAGACAGTCACGGCATCAATATATGTCTTCATGACAGCAGGAATTGAGAAGTTCCACATAGGATTTACAAATACATATTTGTCTGCCAATAAGAACTGTCCTCCTAATTCTGCAAGCCGTCCTGTTTTTAATCTTTCAGAATGCGACAGCTTTTCAAAAGGGGTGCCTGCTTTAAGCTTTTCCCAGCCGTTAAATACATCTCTATCTAAATAAGGTATTTCTGCCTCATACAAGTCAAGATGAACAATATTATCCTCGGGATTTAATTTTTTATATGTTTCAATAAATTCTCGTCCCACTGCCATACTATATGATGTTGTCTCATCATAGGGGTTTGCTGTGATATATAGTATATTAGCCATTAATAGCTCCTTTGTCGTCTTTTAGATACGGTTACTTAACGTGCAGCAGAGATTTCAACTAGTCACTCATCCAGCTTTCACCCCATTGGCTTAGCGGACCAAGTATTTTCCCTAATTCCATTCCTTTTTCTGTCAATAAGTATTCGGCGCGAACGGGTCTTTCTTTGACAATTTGCCGGATTACGATCCCGTGATCCTCTAACTCTTTCATTCGTTCTGTAAGCATTCGTTTGCTTAAATCAGGAATGATTTTGTGTATCTCACTAAAGCGCTTTGGTCCGCTTAACAAAACATAAATAATTAAGCCCGTCCATCTTTTCCCAATAAGCTCAAAGCTTCTTTCCACTTTAGGACCTAATTGATGCTGATCGTTCATTCATAAATCTCCTTCAAGACAAATTATAAATTTATTCGTTCTTTTATTATTCGTTATTATAGGTATATTATAAATTAAATTTGTGAGAAGTTTAACAAATTAGCATTATAGTAATTAATAAAAGTAAAAATAGCAGGGAAAAAGGGGGATTTCAACCTATTTCATGGAGACCAGTTCCCAGTGATACTAAAAAAGAAGCAGCCTTTTCATTACTATAAAAGCGGATCTTGTACAATTCCTCATAATCTTTGTTTGGTTATGAAAATCAAAAATCAATAATGATATTTAGCTGAAAGTAAAATAACCGTTATATAAAGAAATCCTTAGTGAAAAAGTTGAATTTTTCCATTCTATCCAGTAAGATATTAATGAGAATGAAAATTATTATCAATTAGGGAGATGATTCCTTTGTCTATATGGAGTAATGCAGTAGAAGTAAGAAAAGCGTTTATAATAGATCAGCTGTTAAGCATCGGTATATATAAAAAAGAAAATGTCCAGTTATATGAGCTAAGTATTAGTGAATTAGAAAGTGAGTATTACTTACATATTAGGGGGAAAAGGCTGTGAGGAAAAAGACCTTTAAAGAATTAGTTAGTGAGAACAAGAAAATTATTTTAGATGACCAAAAGTCTGTTGAACAAATATATAAGAAGATAGACGATAAACATTTGCAGCCGCAAAAATGATAAAAGCCGATAATTGATTTCTCAATTATCGGCTTTCATTCATCTTATTTTGGAAGGATGATGGTGAACTTACTGCCTTCATCCTTTGCACTTTCTACATAAATGGTCCCACTGCACAGCTGGACAATTCGTTTGACAAGGGGAAGTCCTAACCCGTTTCCTTGTTTTGCATGAGAGATATCTCCTTGATAAAATTTATCAAAAAGACGAGCTTTTGTCTGGCTGTCCATCCCGATGCCGTCATCTTGAATGGCGAATTCAATTTGCTCAGTCTTATTACTAAGACTGATATGAATTGCGCTGCCGTTATGGGAAAATTTAATGGCATTATCAATCAAATTAACCCATATTTGTTGTGTTAAATCTTCATTGCCGCTGAAGGTGACATTGTCCAATTCCACATTTACAGTGATATCTTTTGCTGACCACTTTGGCTCCATGAGAACAATTGTTTTTCTGATTTGTTCATCTAGTCTAAACGGCATCTTATCAGAAATGATTTCTAAGTGCTCATATTTTGATAAGGCAAGTACATTTGTAGACAGAGCAGCAAGACGCTCTGATTCTGTCATGATGATATGAAGATACTCTTGCCGTTCTTCCTCTGTCAAATTATTTTCCTTTAAGAGCTTAGCAAATCCCCGGATTGAAACGATCGGTGTTTTAAATTCATGAGAGAAATTATTAACGAAATCACTTCTTAATGTCTCAATACTGGAAAGCTCATAGGTCATCTTATTAAAGCTTTGCGACAGCTCCTCCAATTCGCCAATGCCCTTTATATTAACCTTTACTGAAAAATCGCCATCTGCAACCTTATGTGTTGCATCAATAACGGTTCGTATCGGATTTAAAGCTTTTTTACTGAGAAAAGCCGTCAGCGAAGTACCAAGCAATATGCAAAAGCCGACAAAGCCAAAGAAGGGGAGGGCTTTTGTCATATCACTATGTTTTACATAACCTATATAGTTTAAAAATATAGTAATAGCTAGTGCAATAATAAATGTTGCCACAAACACAAAAAATACAAAAATAACTAATGTTATGGCAAGGCTTAACCTTTTTTGGAAGAACTCCCTCATGCTCTTTTCACAGCCTTGTAGCCAAGACCTCTGACAGTCACGATGTCAAAGTCAGACCAATCTTTAAACCTGTCCCGTAATCGATTAATATGGACATTTAATGTACGGTCATTTGTTTCTGATTCGAGTCCCCAAATTTCGTCCATCAGCTGCATGCGTGTAAAAATCATGTTCGGATAGGAAAGCAGCTTAAACAAAAGATAAAATTCCTTTGGAGGCAATGCAATCACAGTATCTTTGTTTGAAACAGTCAATGCATCATAATCTAAGACAGATTTACCAACTGTCAGTTTATGCTCACTTGCAATTTGAGCTCTGCGAAGCAACGCTTTAATACGCAGTACCATTTCCTCTTCATCTACAGGCTTTGTCATATAATCATCTGTACCAGCAAGGAACCCTTGTTTTTTATCGTTTGGTTCCTGCTTTGCTGTTACCATTAAAATAGGCAGATGCTCCCATGAGGACCGGAGCTGTCTTGTTAATTCATAACCGTCCATATTTGGCATCATCAAATCAAGCACTACTAAATCAACATGCTGACTATCCATAAAGTGAAGTGCAGAGATGCCATCCTCTGCAGCATAAGCATCGAAGCCATACTGCTTTAATACAGCACACATTAGCTTTCTAGTATTCACATCATCTTCAACCACTAATATTTTAAACATAAATGAGCTCCTCCATATAACTATTATGACATAAAAAATTTTAGCGTTGAAATGTAAACTGAAAATCAATTATTTCCTACACAATGTTTATATTGAGTTTACTTTGCAAGGCTATATTGGAGTCACAGTAAAAGAAAATAACTTATTGTTTATATTACAGGGGGAAATTTGAGTGTCTTATACTATATTATTCACCAATTACGAAATAAGGGGAGAACAGGAGCGGTTAATTGAAGAATATAAGCTTAGCCTATCAGAATCAAAAGCAGGGACAGAAGAGCTATTAAAGAAGCTGAATTATCATTTTATTGGCAATGATGATGTTTGGGGATTTCGCAGCGGTTATTTCATGAGTATTGCTGAAATTATTCCATTAACATTAAGGGAGTGATTCTTATTGATGTAACAACAATAAGAATGCTCCTTTTTCTTTTTTCTTATTTGTTATTGACATTCATATGCTTATCAATTATTATTATTATCTTGTATTCAAGATATTTTAATTAATAGTAATAAAATTTTTTTTTGGATAAATATCTCGAATTCGAGATATTGATAAAGAAGATGTCTGTTCAAAACACGGAAAGAAGGGAAAGAAATGACGAAAACATTAGGTATTCATCACATTACAGCAATGGTTAATGATGCACAGCGCAATATTGATTTTTATGCAGGCGTACTTGGGTTAAGGCTGATAAAAAAGACGGTTAATTTTGACCGACCTGAGGTTTACCATTTATATTTCGGCAATGAAACAGGAGATCCTGGCACTGTCATTACCTTTTTTCCGTGGGAAAAGCAGCTGAAGGGAAGAGTCGGCACAGGGCAAGTCGGAGTAACTAAATATGTTATTCCAATCGGTTCAGCCGCATTTTGGGAAAGTCGATTAAGGAAATACGGAATAGAGTTAACATCATTCGTGCGTTTCGGTGAGAAGACAATCAAGTTCAGTGATCCAGATGGACTGCAATTAGAGCTTGTAGAAAGAAGTGAAGGTCCTATAAACACATGGAGCACAGCCGAAATAACGGCAGAGCATGCAATAAAAGGCTTTGGCGGAGCCGTATTGTATTCTGCACGGCCACATAAAACAAAGGAAGTGCTCGAAGAAATATTAGGGCTGGATTTTGTCGGGCAACAGGATGAAATTATCCGCTTCAGATCTAGAGGGGACCTAGGAAATATCATTGATATTCAGCTTAACCCATCCAACCGCGGCTTGATGGGTGCTGGCACAGTCCATCATATTGCATGGAGAGCTGAAGATGAGGAAGAATTGCATAAATGGCGCGCATTGCTGCAGGAGAAAGGCTATTATCCAACAGAGATACGTGACCGCAATTACTTTAAGGCCGTGTATTTTCACGAGGAAGGCGGAATCCTGTTTGAAATAGCAACAAACCCGCCAGGCTTTACTGCTGATGAGCCTTTAGAAGAGCTTGGAAACAAGCTTATGCTCCCAGACTGGTTGGAGTCAAAAAGAGAAGAATTAGAAGAAGCATTACCGAAAGTAGAAGTGCGTTCAATAGGAGGAGAAAAATAATGAAACATATATTTAATAAAGGTACAGATTCTCAAAGACCAACATTATTGCTGCTTCATGGTACGGGCGGAACAGAATTAGATTTACTGCCGCTTGCAGGCATAATAGATGATCAGGCTTCTGTTTTAAGTGTTCGTGGTAATGTGTTAGAAAACGGTATGCCAAGATTTTTCCGCAGATTAGCAGAGGGTGTTTTTGATGAGGAGGATTTGGTTGCTAGAACAAGTGAATTGAACAGCTTTTTAGATGAAGCTGCAGCAAAATATGAATTCGACCGCCATAATATAGTAGCAATTGGCTACTCAAATGGAGCGAATATTGCCGCAAGCTTATTATTTCATAATAAAGATGCATTAAAAGGCGCTATCCTGCACCATCCGATGGTTCCAAGAAGAGGAATAGACCTGCCTGACTTAGCAGGAAAATCTGTATTCATAACTGCGGGCACAAATGATCCAATCTGCTCGCCGCTGGAATCTGGAGAGCTTGAATCATTATTGCAAAATGCAAATGCGAATGTTGAAATCCACTGGGAAAACCGCGGACATTCCCTTACCCCAACAGAAGTAGAAGCAGCATCGGAGTGGTATAAGAAAGTATTTTAAGAAGTAGAATGTTGAAACCGAACTATCTAATCATTTTGATTGATAGTTCTTTTTTTTATTTTGCTGTTTTGGGTTTTGATACAATATTCAGGAAATATTAGTGGAATGGAGCGGAGGCTCATCTTCCTCCCCGCGGAAAGCGAGTGGGTGCAGCGCAATGAAACGGACTCAAATTACAAGCCATACTCTCTATTAATGAAGTGAATATATTACTTACCCGGTTATACATAAAACATAGTTTTCTGCTATAATATTTCTAAAATTCAATAAATAGAATAGGTGACATATATGAACTCAGTAGGAATAACAATCAATGAGTTGCTTCGTCTGCCGGTCTTAAAGGATGCGAAGGTAATAAGCGGTGAAAAGGGCTTAAACAGAATGGTTCGTTATCTCGACATTATGGAAGTGCCTGATATAAAGGGTTGGTTGAGAGAGGGAGAGCTCTTGCTGACCACTGCTTATGCTATACGTCACGACACAAAGCTGCTGTCAAACTTAGTGCAGCATTTAGCTCAAGCGGATGCTGCTGCATTAGCGATAAAACGAGAAAGATATTTGCGGGATTTGCCGGAGGAGATGCTGCAGATAAGCAATGACTTCAACCTACCTATCATTGAGCTTCCAACAGAGATACCATATATTGATATTACGAATGCTGTAATGGAGCTGTTAATTGATAAACAAACCTACTTGCTGAGAAGGTCAGAAGAATTATATAAGAAACTAACAACGTTAGTACTAGAAAACAGTGGGATACAAACTGTAGCAGATAATGTGTCCGGATTATTAAAATCGCCGATTTGGCTGCTAGACAGAAAAGGGAATACGATTGTGTCTGCCCCGCAAGGAGATAGCAGCTCTCCTTTCGCTGACATTAGGTGCTGGGAAATTACTGTGGATAAACAAATTGTCGGTAAGCTTTATATTGAAAGAGACAATCTCGACGACTTAGATATGGTATGTGTAGAACAAGCTAGATTGGTGTTTGCGTTAGAACTAATGCGAAGAAAAACAGCGATTGATACAGAAAGAAAGCTCAGAGGAAGTTTTATTGAAGAGCTGCTAACTGGGCTGCCGCTTACCAAGCAAGAAGTAATGAACAAAGGAAGGCAACTAGGCTTAAACCCTGATATTTCGTGGAGAATTATAGTTTTGGAAAATAAAGCAGAATTGGAAGAAAATCATGCTTTGTTTCAGAAAATGGAGACTGTGTTAAAGCGGCATTTTTCCTTGTATTTCAAAAAGTCGTGCATGCATATTCATATGCAAGCAAACAGAATAGTGCTGTTGTTTTCTTTTCAAGCGAAAGATGGGACTGCGGAAAAGTGGAAGGAATTATTTACTCCGATTCTTACTGAGTTTAAAGAGATAAGGATTGGTGTTGGAACCGAAGCAGCCTTGTGGGAGGTACAGCACAGCTTCATTCAAGCTCGAAAAGCTATACTACTTGGTTCCAGCTTAGATTTAAAACAGCATCTCTTCACATATGAAGAAATGGAAGCTTTTAATTTATTGCTGGATGCCTCTGATTATGTAAATATGGATGAAGTAGTAGAAAAGAACATTGGCAAGCTTTGTCAATATGATAAGGAAAATGATACAGATCTAGTTAAAACCTTATTCTATTATTTAACAACAGATGGAAGTTTAGTGGAAACTGCTAACCTTTTGTATATCCATCGCAATTCTGTTAAATACCGGATGGATAAGATAGAAAAGGTCGCAAACATTAAAATAGCAAGCTTTCGAGAGAAATTTGTTTACTATTTATGCATTTTTTATTATTTGTTTAAAAATCCAAATTGAAAAAGCTCGTTGTGCTCGGAGCACAACGAGCTTTATTTATTTTTGGTTTATGGGAACATTGTAAAAGATGAATTAAATACTTAAAATTATAATAATTCTTTATATTCAATTAATTAAGAGGAACAAGATGAAGAGGTGATTGTCATGATAGGAGTTATTCGTGTATTTACGACCGATAATAAAGAGATATTAAATCAACACGGAAAGGTAATCACAAATACTAGTAATATACCTACAGTGAGCAAATGTATACAAGATCAGCCCCTTGGAATATTTAATGAAGAAACAGAAGCACAAGCAATTCCCAAAATTGTGGAATTGGGCAAAGAGCTAGAAAGGGAAGGCTCAAAGGTGCTGGTAATTAGCTGTGCTGCAGACCCAGCTATTGAAGAGCTTCGAAAAGCAGTATCAATTCCAGTAATTGGAGCAGGAAGTGCTTCTGCACTTACCGCTTTATCTATAGGTAAACCGGTTGGGGTAATGGGCATTACTGATAATGCTCCTGCAGTAGTGGAGGATTTACTGAGTTCATTGCTAGTTGGTTATAAAAGACCTGATGGCGTGACAAATACGACTGATTTATTAACAGCTCAAGGAAAACGAAGTGGCATTGAAGCGGCAGAGCATCTTATAAGTCTCGGTGCTGAAGCTATTGTATTTGCATGCACAGGCTTTTCGACAATCGGACTTGCTGCAGTATTGAGAGAAAGGTTAAATATACCAGTGATTGATGCAGTTGAAGCAGAAGGCTTGTTTGCCTCTTATTTATTGAAAAAGTCAGTTCCATCTGTTTCATCTCAAGCAGGATTCTTGTAATTTACATTATGCCTTAACAACGTAATAGAAAGAACATTTTCGGTAACTTAGGAGGATTTAAGTGAAAAACAATCATAATGAACCAAAACATCCACGAATTTTTGAACCAGTTGCACTTATTTTAACAACTGTAACAGCTATTTTTGGTGCCATCATTGGTATGCAAATAATCACAACACTTGGAGTAACTCCAAATACATCTATAATTGGTGCACTTATTGCCATGCTTATTGCTAGAATTCCGATTACAATCTTTAAAAAATATAAGTCTATTCATCGTCAAAATTTAGTGCAAACTTCCATCTCATCCGCAACCTTTGGTGCAGCCAACAGCTTGCTTATCCCAATTGGTATACCGTTTTTGATGGGTAATACAGAGTTAATTATTCCAATGCTTATTGGGGCGGCCTTAGCAATGTTTGTTGATGCAGCTGTGCTATATAAACTATTCGATTCAAAGCTTTTCCCAGCAAAAGGAACATGGGCACCTGGTGCAGCGACTGCGGAAGCAATCCTTGCTGGTGATAAAGGTGGAAAAAGAGCTGGACTTCTAGGTGTAGGTACAGGAATTGGAATAATAGGTGCATTCCTTCATATTCCAATGTCGGCATTCGGTGTAGCATTTATCGGTAATATTTGGGCATTAACAATGTTCGGTATCGGTCTGTTGTTCCGCCAATATTCCATTCCTTTCTTTGGTGTTGATGTCAATGCATTATATATTCCACATGGCCTTATGATTGGTTCAGGCTTAGTAGCATTAGTGCAAGTATCCATTCTGATCTTTTCGAAAGAAAAACCATCAAAGAAATCTAGTAATCCAGAAGTAGCAGCATCAATAGAATTGTCAGATGATTCGCAATATACTCGTCCGATAAAGGAAGCGAAAAGAGCGTTAGGCTTAGGCTTTTTAGCATATGTCGTTGTAGCTCTAATTATTGCAATCACAGGAGGGATTGTGACAGACATGTCACCAGGCATGTTTATCGGCTTCTTATTTTTTGCAGCATTTGCAGCATTTGTTCATGAATTAATCGTAGGAATTGCAGCAATGCATTCTGGGTGGTTTCCAGCGTTTGCTGTTGCCTTTATTACCTTACTAATTGGAATGATGATTGGCTTCCCGCCAGTTGCACTTGCATTACTTGCAGGATTTAGTGCAGCGACAGGTCCAGCATTTGCTGATATGGGTTATGACTTTAAAGCAGGCCATATTTTAAGAGGGCATGGCAAGGACAGAGAGTACGAAAAGAAAGGCAGAGAGCAGCAGTATATTACGGCAATGATAGCCTTTGGGATTGCTCTTCTAACCGTTGTTTTCACTTATAAAGGTTATTTCGCACAAAATTTAGTGCCGCCAGTTGATGCTGTATATGTTTCTACTATCCAAGCAGGCACATCACTTGAAGTGGCTAAACAATTATTAATATGGGCAATACCAGGAGCTATCCTGCAATTAATTGGTGGTCCAAGCAGACAATTAGGAATTTTATTTGCGACTGGCTTACTTATTACAACACCATATGCAGGCTTTGCTGTATTAGCAGGGATTATTATCCGCGTTATTTGGAGAAAAGCAAAAGGAAAAGAAGCGGATGCATCGATGAGTATTCTTGCAGCAGGATTTATCGCAGGTGACGCAATTTACAGCTTCTTCAGTTCAGTATTTAAGTTAGGAAAATGAGGTGAGTACATTGTCAAAAATGATCATTGATGAAAAAACGGTCGAATATGCCGTTTACGGTGGCGCTATTCTTGGCGGCGGCGGTGGTGGCTGGCTGGAAGACGGCCTGCAAATCGGAAAGCTTGCCTTTGAGGTCGGCCAGCCAGAGCTGATAACAATAGATAGTCTTAAAGAGGAAGATTTACTTGTAACAGTCTCACTAGTTGGAGCACCTGCAGCAAAGGATAAGTTTGTAAAACCGATCCATTATGCCAAAGCATTAGAAATCCTGTCTCAAAGGGTTGGAAAAAACATAAAAGGCATCATTACAAATGAAAATGGAGCAGGCACGACTGTTAACGGCTGGTTTCAATCAGCTGTTACAGGCATCCCGGTAGTAGATATACCCTGCAATGGTCGGGCACATCCAACTGGATCAATGGGCTCCATGAATTTATCAGAACAACCGGACTATATTTCCTATCAAGCCGCAGTTGGCGGCAAGGGTCCAAATTATATTGAATTAAGCCTCGCAGGCTCGCTCGACAAGGTATCTACTGTTGTTCGAAAAGCCTCCATTGAAGCTGGCGGACTTTTGGCTGTTGCAAGAAATCCGGTAACTGTTGCATATGCCAAGCAAAATGGCGCAGAAGGAGCTATCCAGCAGGCGATAGCGGTAGGCGAAGCACTGCTAAGTAACAAAGGGGAAGCAGCAATCGCAGCAGTCGTGAACAAACTTGGCGGCAAGGTTGTTGCTGAAGGTACTGTCACAGACTTTGTGCTGGAAACGACTGGCGGCTTTGATGTTGGAACAGTAACAATAAATGACTCCTATGAATTAACCTTTTGGAATGAATATATGACGATTGAAAAAAACGGTGATCGTTTTGGCACATTCCCTGATTTAATTATGACGTTTGATGCTAAAACAGCCAGACCAATTGTTTCGGCAGCAATCGAAAAAGGCCAGAACATAACGGTTATTTCCGTTCCAAAGGAAAAATTAATATTAAGTACAACAATGAGCAACGAAAAATTAATGAAGCCGATTGAGGAAATTATTAATAAATCTATTATTCCATATATCTATTAATAGAGTTTGAAAGGGGAAAATAAAAATGGTACTTAAACAAACATTGCTTGCATTGGAAACATTGGATAGTGCATATGTAACAGGAGAAATTGTAAAGGAGTTATTCTCTGAATATCCAAATGTCGAGGTAACGGTTACGACTGTTACCGGCGAAAAAGGCAGTACAGACTTTATAAAAATCCTCGTGCCTGGGACAAATGGGAAAACAAACGGTGGCACTGTTCCAACGTTTGGGATTATTGGAAGACTCGGCGGCATTGGGGCACGCCCAAGCCGAATTGGGTTAGTATCAGATGCAGACGGTGCTATTGCAGCAATCGCTTCTGCTTTAAAGCTGGCAGACATGCAAGTGAAGGGAGATCATCTTCAAGGTGATGTTATCATTACAACACATATTTGCCCTAATGCGCCAACTCGCCCGCATGAGCCAGTTGATTTTATGGATTCACCTGTCGATATTTTAACAATGAATAAGCATGAAGTAACTTCTGATATGGATGCCATTCTATCCATTGATACGACGAAAGGAAACCGAGTTATTAACCATAAAGGCATTGCTATATCTCCAACAGTAAAAGAGGGATATATACTGCGTGTAAGCGAAGACTTGCTGCGCATTATGGAAATGACGACAGGACAATTTGCTGTTACCTTCCCGATTACAGTTCAGGATATAACTCCATACGGCAATGGACTCTATCATATTAACTCAATCCTTCAGCCAGCTGTTGCGACACATGTACCAGTTGTTGGGGTAGCAATTACAGCACAATCGGTTGTTCCTGGTTGTGGAACAGGAGCAAGTCATGAAACAGATATTGCAGATGCTGTTCGCTTCGCTGTGGAAACAGCGAAGGAAGCAACAAATGGAACATGTCAGTTTTATAGTGATGCTGAATTTAGTCAAATAACAGAGCTTTATGGTTCAATGAAAAAGCTGCAAACAATGGGTGAAAAGGCATCACAACAATAAGAGGAGGAAGAGGAGGTTCCTCTTCTTTTTCTTTAAATGGAGGGTTATGATGGAAAGACTTGGGATGATAACGATAGGACAAGCTCCACGTATGGATGTTGCACCAATTCTTGAGAAATATTTACATGGACGAGCAGAACTCCTTCAAGCTGGCGTACTGGATGGCATGACAAAGGAATTTATTGAGCAAAACTTGTTTCCGGAAGAAAATGATTATGTACTTACCTCAAGACTAACAACAGGTGAATCTGTTATCATGTCAAGAGAGAAAATCAAGCCGATATTGCAGCAGAAAATTAACGATTTAGAGAACAAGGGGATTAAAAGTATTCTGTTGCTTTGCACAGGAGTGTTTCCTGGCCTCACTACGGAAAGCGCTTATTTAATTGAACCAGATCACATAATCCCGCCGACAGTAAAAGCATTAGTAGGTCATAGACGTTTTGGCGTAATTGTTCCATTGCCAGAACAAAAGACGAACTTAAAGCCGAAATACTCACCATATGAATTGAATCCATCGTTTGCTGTTGCTTCACCATATGAAGGCGATAAAGAGAGCTTTGTGCATGCTGCCAATGAATTGAAAGACAATGTAGACGTTATCCTGCTCGATTGTATGGGATACACAGAGCAAGCACGGGATATTGTCGCAAATACAACTGGATTACCAGTTATATTGTCTAATGCGATTATGGCAAAGCTAGTTGCAGAACTTGTTTAATAGGAGGATTACAATGAGCGAAAAATTAGTAGAAATCAGTAAAAATGTTTTAGTGAACTGTCTTGGTTTACGAAAGGGAGAAAGCTTCCTTGTCGTGGCTGATGATGTAAAAAAGGAATTAGCTGAATCCTTATATGAAGCTGGTAAATTACTCGGTGCAGAAGCTATGCTAGTTGTGATGAAAGAAAGGGATAAGTCTGGACAGGAACCGCCAGCCCCGATTGCTCTAGCTATGAGCAGGTCAGATGTCGTAGTGTGTGTGACCCAGCATTCCTTGACACATACACAAGCAAGAAAAAATGCGGCAGCTGCAGGAGCACGACTTGCAACAATGCCAGGTATAACAGAAGACATGTTTTTGGAGGGGGCAATCGCAGCTGATTATGTAAAAGTAAAAGCATTAACAGAAAAGTATACAGACATATTGTCAAAAGGGAATAGTATCAAAATAGAAAAGGGCGGATATGTTCTTTCCTTTTCGATAAATGGCCGCGAAGGGATTCCGAGTACTGGGATGTATGTAAACAGTGGTGAATCAGGTAATCTGCCATCAGGAGAAGCATATATTGCACCGATAGAAGGAAGTGCAGCTGGCCAAATTTTAATTGATGGCTCCATTGCAGGAATTGGGCAATTAGAGTCACCTGTCCTCCTGACAATTGAAAATGGGCGAATTATAAAGGCCGAGGGAGAACAAAGTGACAAGCTCCTCGCCATTTTAGGGGAAGAAGATGGCAGATTGCTATGTGAATTTGGGATTGGTACAAATGATAAAGCCAGAATTACAGGAGTTGTCCTGGAGGATGAAAAGGTGTATGGCACCATCCATGTAGCGTTTGGCAGTAACAATACATTCGGTGGAACAATAGCTGCAGGTGTACATATTGATGGTGTTGTCACGAAGCCAACAGTTTATATCGATGATAATGTAATAATTGATAATGGTGAACTAAACTAATTAAAGGCGCTATAAGCTTAAGTAGCTCATGGCGCCATTTTTTATGTGGGTTCAGTTTAATTAGGTACAATATAAAAAAAATCAGGATAATAACCGAAATGTATAACAAGGAGGAGTGTCATGTGAAAATGACACAAAATTTCAAGATGTGTGGACATGCTCATCCAATACAACACAAAGCAAAATAAAATAGAAAAAAATACAATGGTAGCAGGAAGCTCTAAGCTTTTTATCAGCAACCCTTTTAAACAAAGCAATGGTAATATAATCAACAATAATTTCTATTACTTAAGTGACGGAGAGAAAGAAACACGTTGGATATGGGAAATGAACGAAATAAAGGGCTTCAGCAGTTATAAGAAGAAAAGCAGCCAGGACAGTAAAAGTGTCTTTAAAAAGCCTAAGTTTAAGAATGAAAGTAAACGAGATTTACGACTGACAAAGTAATCTTCACCCCCAATGTTACGGTAATGAGGGAAAGCTAATATTAGTTTACATAATTATTTTATAGTTGACTGATAGGAATAAATACTTAGTTATGTAAAATTTCCGAATACTAGAAACTTTATCTTTATTTGACCGTAGAATGTATAGTATTTTTTCGGCAATTCCGTTAATTAAAAACGAGGTGATAGTATGTGGAATATATCAATCAATGCAAAGAAGGCTTTTTCGAAATGTACAGCCCTGCCGATACATGAAACAGATGAAGATTGGGAGATTACGTTAAGGGAAGCAAACGAAGAAGGAGAAGATATACATACAACTCTTAAAGCTGAGCTAAAGGAAGCAAAAGCGGAATTAATGCAAGTTTTGCCGAGCCGCTTTATCCCATTTTTAGAAAATGGTACGTTGAATCAGCCGGTTCTCCCTAAGGATGTGCGTAACGATTATTTACAGTGGGTTAGAAAGCAGGAAGAAATTTTTGAAAAGCTATTAGAGGCTGCCTATGATCAATCAGAGAAGGCAGCAGCGAACTTACCACCAACAGCTTAAGCTGTTTTGACAGAAGGATTTCATGATGCGATTATAGAGCGTGTGGAAAGAGAGGGGGAAAACCTTCATCTTTTTATTAATACAGAAAGTGGCTTTTATAATAAGTCATATGTACACTTAGTCTTACTCAATGTATTAACCGAATTTGCAGAAATGCCGCTGCAGACAGGGCAGTATATGATATATGATGAGCTAATGAGAATAAAGGATGGCTATGCTCTTCGTGTGTTATTCGATGCACCGGAATCAGAATGGACCATAAGCATGAAGAGTATAGAAGCCTCTTGCTATTACCGACCGGCTTTTTATACTATATATCATAATGAAGAGATGGGGGAAGAATTATCCTTTGAAGATTATTTAAAGCAGCTAAATCATCCTGACCATAACTATTGGCTAATTACACCTGATGTTAGCTGTCCGATAAAAATTGATTCCCATGAAGTCATATTAGAAAATGGCAAAATGTCCTTTAAAGAGGACAAAATAATTATTTCAGTCGCAAACAGTCGTTATGTATACAACATGGATGAATATCATCCAATCAACTTTATCTTTACTGAAACGTACGAAGATCCATATGCTCAAAATAATGAACCTTTACCTCAGGAAGAAATAGAATCTGCCATTTTAGGTAATGATTTGGAATTGCAAGTGCGTGCATGGAATACATTGTTTTCCAATCCTATGAATCATGTCGACTTAATTAACAACGTATTACTTCAAACAGAGATTTCAGAAGAAAATGAAATGCTGCTTGCTGTTTTTATTAGTGAGTTTAATGAAAAAGGCATCCTCACAGAAGAAGTTATCGAAAAGTTTCAATCAATGATTGATTAGCTGTAACCAGACTTTAAACAGAGCTGCCAATTGGCAGTTTCTTTGATTTTTACTATTTATAACGTATTTATTCTGTTAAAATATGTTATGTTAGGCATTCTTTACAACAATGAAATTATAGTGATTAAGGGAGGGGGAATCAAAGGTATTTTATCTAAATCTAAAATCAATACCTTTATTTCGAGATTTTTCATTAATTCTGTCAATAGAGTGTTCTGAATATTGAGTAAAAAAATAAAGAGATTTTAATTAGAGGGGAAATAGGAGGGGTAAAGCTGTTTGAATAAATTTATATAAATCTATATATTTCTATTGATAATCTTTAGATTGCTTGATAGTGTGTAGTCGAGGTGAAAAAATGAAACTATATTCTATCAGCCAGTTCGCTGAAAAAATCGGAGTTACTGCTCATACACTGAGGGTTTGGCATAAAGAAGAAAAGCTGATTCCCGCGAAAATTACAGATGGTGGTACCCGTTACTACTCTCAAGAACAACTTGATAATTATTTTGGAATCAAGCGCATTCAAAAGGAGAAAAAAGTGATTGGGTATTGTCGAGTCAGTTCTTATAAGCAAAAAGACGATTTGGAACGACAAACAGAAAACGTCAAGAAATATATGATTGCCAAAGGTTATCAGTTTGAAATTATTACAGACATAGGTAGTGGAATCAATTACAACAAAAAAGGATTGAATAAATTAATCGAAATGATTGTATCAGGTGAAGTGTCTAAAATTGTGATTCTTTACAAGGATAGGCTGATTCGTTTCGGATACGAATTGATTGAAAAAATCGGTCAACTCTATGGTGTTGAAATTGAAATTATTGATAATTCAGAAAAGTCTAGTGAGCAAGAACTTGTTGAAGATATGATTCAGATTGTAACTGTGTTTTCTTGCGGTCTTCAAGGAAAACGTGCTAATCAAGCCAAGAAGATGATAGAGGAGTTGGTTGAGAATGATTCTATCAAAGAAGATTAGGCTAAAGCCAACTCCCGAACAAGAAACATTGCTTTGGAAATCTGTTGGAACAGCACGATTTATTTATAATTGGACATTGAATCAGCAAGACATCAACTATTCAAGTGGTGGGAAATTCCTTTCAGACAATGTATTAAGAAAGGAATTAACCCAGCTAAAGAAAGGCGAGTTGATTTGGCTTAATGAGGTTTCAAATAATGTAGCTAAACAAGCAGTAAAAGACGCCTGTAACTCATTTAAAAGATTTTTCAAAGGGCAATCAAAGTTTCCAAGATACAAGAGTCGCAAACGTTCTAAACCATCTTTCTACAATGATACCTCTAAGTTGAAAATAAAAGTTGGTCAAGTACTTATTGAGAAAATAGGCTGGATTCAAACGTCAGAACAAGTATCTATGGATTGTAAATACACGAATCCACGAGTAAGTTATGATGGAAAGTACTGGTATTTGTCGGTTGGGGTTGAGCAGATTTTTGAAGAAGTTGAATTAAAGGATTTCTCACTAGGAATTGATGTTGGAATCAAAGATTTGGCAATTTGTTCAGATGGTTCAATATTCAAAAACATCAATAAAACTAGAACTGTTAAAAAATTAGAGAAACGTCTGCGGAGGTTGCAACGAAAGGTTTCTCGTAAATACGAAAATAATAAGGAGGGAAACCGTTTCGCCAAAACGTGCAACATTATAAAAATCGAAAAACAAATTCGTTTACTACATAGACGATTGACGAATATCCGAAAAAATCATTTACATCAAACTACGTCTGCTATTGTGAAAACCAAACCAAGCAGAATCGTTATGGAAGATTTGAATGTAAGTGGGATGATGAAGAATAAGCATTTATCAAAAGCGATTGCTCAACAAGGTTTATATGAATTTGGAAGACAAATTCAATATAAGTGTGAGAAATATGGCATCGAATTTATAGAAGCCGATAGATGGTATCCTTCGTCAAAAACGTGTAGTAGTTGCGGTTCAATCAAAAAAGACTTGAAACTGTCAGACAGAAAGTATATCTGTCACTGTGGTTTCGAGCTAGATAGAGATTTGAATGCTTCCATTAACCTATCACGTTATCAATTAGCAATGTAACAATAACCAGTTAATGCTAATATGTAGGATTCGTTGTATCCGAATTTAAGCCTTTTGAGTGTCATATCAAACGTTAGTAGCTTCGGCAAGGATGGACACGTTGAAGAAGGAAGTAAACGTAGATTTATAGATTTCTATAAGTTTATGGCAACGGAATACAAAGGTGTTTGAAAAGAAAGTAACTTGGTTAGAGCTTTTCTATGATTTATTATTTGTAGCGTCTGTCGCAGTTGCCACACATGTATTGATACATGTAGAAGACGGGCACATTCATACCGAATATTTATTTAAATTTGTATTGATTTTTGTTCCAATCTGGTGGGCATGGGTAGGACAAACTATGTTTGTTAACCGCTTTGGACAGGATTTATTTCATCAGCGCTTGTTTTTAATTCTGCAAATGTTTTTTGCATTAGTGATGACATCCAGTTTAAATGTTGATTTTGATCCATATTATCTTACCTTTTTAATAGGTTATATTGGCTTAAGAACAGTGACTGCTATACAGTACCTTGTTGTCCAGCGCCTAGAAGAAGGAGCGCGAAAGGAAGCAGCACGGTACTTAGGAAAGTACTTTTGGATAGGAATTATTATCTCCTTATTTTCACTGTTCTTCGATTCGTGGGTTCGCTATTTTATCCTATATTTAGGTATTCTGATTGATATTATTGTGCCAATGCTGGGTCGAAAATACTTAGTTAAAGTCCCAACTAATACCGCCCATTTGCTGGAGCGATTTGGCTTATTTACTATAATCCTTTTTGGTGAATCTCTTGTCAGTACACTGGCAGTTATTCAGCCTACCCAAGGAGATTGGCACTCCATAGGCTTTGCAGTCATATCGTTTGTACTGATTATCGCAATGTGGTGGCAATACTTCGATAACGTGGAGAAGAAGGTAGATAAATCAATCCAAACCGCTGGGCAAACAATCATCTATGGGCATCTCTTTATCTTAATGTCATTAAGTGCCGTAGCAGCATCAATCAGACTTTTGGTTTTACATGAAGTAGAATATTTCTTCAGCTTGTTCTTTATTTTCGGTTCCGTACTACTTTATTTTTTCGCAACAACGTTTGTATTCCATCAATACAGACATGTGCACCATCGCTTGAAAATATATCATTTGGGAATATTTTTAGGGATTCTCGGAGTATTTTTTATCTTTAATTTACTCGTCCCAGTACCTTCAATTGTTATAGTTGGAGAGATGACATTCTTTTTCATTGTGTATGCTAAGTTGACTACAACTTAGTAACAATGGTTATGTAGAGAAAGAAGAAGACATAAGCTATGTGAATAAGAGGTGATCGGTTGTGAAATTTAATTCAAAAAAAGACTGGTGGCTGACACTTATCATATGGGGCGGAGCATTATTCGCAATCGGGAGCGGCATGTACGGCTTAATGGAAAAACCTGCGGACCTGTTTATCATTTTTATAGTCATTTTTGGTGCAATTATTGTTCCGTTGTTTATGCTGTGGATGTGGTTTACTACTTATTATATTTTAAACGAAGAGAATTTGATTATTAAGTACGGCCCTTTCAAATCAACTATTCCACTTCAAAGTATAAACAGGGTAAAGAAAACAAACAATCCACTATCAAGTCCTGCATTGTCATTAAAACGGGTTGAGATACATTATGATAAATATAATTCAGTATTCATTTCACCAGTTGACAGAGCTGAATTTATTGCATTGCTTTGTAAAAGGTGTCCACAAATAGAATACAGCAAATCAAAAACGCCAAAGTCTTGAAGACTTTGGCGTTTTTGATTTTTACATATGGATTGATTAGTATTTTTGCTGTATTCAGAAAATTACTTGATTTTTCTAACTGATTAACATATCATATTGATATATCAAGGTGATATATATAATTGGAAATTATGGGGGTTAACTATGTCTGCAGAAAATTCAATACTAGCAATTTTAAGCTTTTGGCCTAGCTCAGGATACGATATTAAGGCGGAATTTGAACATAAAGCTGCCGGATTATATTGGGGAATGAGTTATGGAAGTATATATCCGAAATTAAAAAAGCTTGAAGAAGAAGGATTAATTTTTCCAATGGAAAAGGAAGAAGAAGGACGAAAAAAGAAACTATATGAACTTACTTCAAACGGATGGGGTGAATTCGAAAAGTGGTTACAGGCTACACCAGCATATCCTGTAGTAAAGGATGAGCTATTAATGAAAATGTCTACATGGCATGAGGATATGGATTCATCTGTATTAATCAGTCATTTGCAAGCAAGGAAAGCTACAACGGAGGACATCCTTAAATTTGTGAAGGAATGGCCGACAAACGGTAACTCATACATTAGCAATTATGGCATGCTGTCAATTCGCTATGCTGAAAAGCGTTTGAAAACAGAATTAGAATGGATCGAGGAATCGATTGAAGCCTTAATAAAGGATAAACTTCCTACAGGCCAAGATCCTTATGGTAATACGGATAAAATGATGTTGAGAAGAAGAGAGGCTTTAAAAACATTAAAGGAAAATAATTAAATGAATATTGGCTTAGTCAAGCCCTTAACATTTCGTGCATATCGGTCCCTTTTTAGCGCCCAATTATTTTCCGATTTAGGTAATTGGCTTGATTTTGTTGCATTACAGGTAATTGTTGCATACCAGTGGGGGTTGGATGAAACAGCAATAGCTGCACTAATTTTTGTTTTAGGTGTTCCATGGGTTATTATTGGCCCCTTTGCAAGTGTGTTTGTTGATCGTTGTAATAAAAAGTTTGTTATGATTGTTTGTTTATTACTGAGAATTATATTGGTAGGAGGACTTTTTATTGCTCCCAATCTGCCTATTCTATTAATCTTGGTTTTTTTGAAAGGGACAGTTGCAGCCATTTACGATCCTGCAAGACAAAGTATGATTAGATTTACCATACCTGAAGAATACCTGCCACAGGCTGTAACACTTAGCCAGCTTTCAAACAATACAATGAAAATTCTTGGGCCGGCACTTGGTGGAGGGATTATTGCTGTTTTTGGTGCTAAAAGTCCATTCCTTTTTGAAGGAGTTGGTTTTTTCCTTGCTGTGACGCTACTATTAAAACTTCCAAATATAAAAGAACACGTATTAAATACTGACAGTATTAATAAAGAATCAATAAAGAAAAATGATTATTGGAAGGAACTTATAGAAGGCATTAAACATATTGTCTATACTCCAAAATTGCAGACAGCAGTTGTTTTATCTTCTATCGGATTTTTTCTCATTTTCTTATATGATGGGCTATTAGTCTTTATTGCACAGAACTTAGGGTTTTCACAGGGGAATTTTGGCTTGTTGATTAGTGCTGTTGGTCTAGGAAGTGTTATTGGTTCCATCTTGCTAGGGAACTGGACAGGGTGGAAAAGTAAACCATTACAAATAATGTCGGTTGCCTTTTTATTAAGTGGATTTTTCATAATTGTCATGGGTCTTGGTGATATGGGGGTTGTTACGCTTCCATTAATAGGCTGGTGCCTCGGAGCTTTTATCCTTGGATTAATGGGATCTGGGGAATCCGTCCCTTATAGTTACCTGCTACAGTCAGAAACACCAAAGCATATGATGGGAAGGGTTTCTGCGGTGGCGACAGCCTTTCAAACAATTTCAATGCTTATTGCACCAGCAATTGGGTCTCTATTTGCCAAATTAATTGGAGCAAGTATTATACTTTTGGCAGCAGGAGGAGCTACTTGGCTTATGGGCGTAATCGTTCTTTTGTTTATTGTGAAAAGAATCAATCACTCTAAGAAGATAAAAGGAGAATTTAATAATTAAGAAAGAGTCAGCTGTCATTATCTATAAGGTAATGACAGCTGAAGAAATCAACACCTACAAACCATAAGCGCATTTCCATCTGGATCTTTAAAATAAAAATAGTGTCCATGTTGTATCGGGGTAACCATTTCGATTTGCTTTTGTTTAATGAAATCAAATGCTGCTTCAATATCATCGGTGTTTAAATGAAATAATGGTGTTTTTATGATATTTTCTGAAGTGAATATTTTGCTGTCCAGAACAATTCCTGTACCCTGCATAGGTAAAACATAAAGATGATCAAAAAGAATTTCTCCATTTGATTCTACACCTAAAAGATTACAATACCAATCTCTTGCTCGCTCAATATTGCTAACTGGTATAAAAACAGTCCCGATTTTGTTTGTTATAGGATTATTCATCATACACCTCAGCTTCAAATCCTTCCTATTTATCTAATACTATTAAAAAAAGTATAGGGATTGTTTGTGAATGTTCCCCTTATTCAAGATTTCGACCTATTATAGTTTCGTCCTTTAACAAACTGAAATTTAGTTATATTTTCCTACTAAAAATTGTGCTTTTTTATCCGTTATAAAGTATATCCATGGTAATAGAAAAGTAACTAATGAAAAAGGCAAATTTATCATAAGGTAGGACTTAAAGACCACTGTTCAAGGCGTTTGCTTCGATGGCTGGTTACCAGAGGAATATTTATGAGTAGAAATTTAATATAATAGTATATATTTTATTAGCTTCACTGTGAATAGGTCGTTGTTAGTAATGGAGTTATTTAAGGATATAAAGAATATCCTAATATGTAGAAAAAGGGAAGAAGAAACTTGAACACAACTGCTGGTATTAACATAAGTACTCAAGTATTAGAAGGAAATGCTGTTTTAGCTGCATTAGAGTCGAATTTGGCTATTGTTGAATTTGATTTGAACGGAAGGGTCATTTGGGCAAATGAAAATTTTGCGAAAACACTTGGTTATAATGTTCAAGTATTAAAGGATATGACGCATAAGCAATTTTGTACGGAGGAATTACAGGGTAGCAAGGAATATGCAGAGCTTTGGACTAATTTAAGAAAGGGTCTAAAGTTTCAGGAGAAAATCCAACGTGTTTGTAAGCAAGGCAACTTATTATGGCTTGAAGCAACATACATTCCTGTCTTATCAGACGAGGGCGAAGTGACTAATGTTCTTAAGATAGCAACAGATATTACAGAACGAGAAAATCAAACATTAGAGCTTGTTTCATTATTAAAGAATCTATCATTTGATTTAGGAGAAATGGTCACAGAAACAGCAAAGGAAAATATGATTGCGATCCATTCATTAGAGGAACAAACTGAATTAATCAGACATCTGTCTAAATCCATTCAAAATATTTCCTTACAAACAAATATACTGGCGCTAAATGCAGGGATTGAGGCTGCTCGTGCTGGTGAGCATGGACGAGGCTTTAATGTTGTTGCGAAGGAAGTACGGAAATTAGCCGGTAGTGTAGAAGAAGCTATTAAAAAAATAAATAATAACATTGAAAATATTTCAAAAGAAGTAACTAGAGTAAGTGAAGTAACGAAAAACTCACAGGAAGTCGTTAAAATCACACAAACAGAAATTTGTGGAAAGATGGATGAGTTTGAAGGATTAAATAATCGAAAATAAACTAGCCTTGTATAGTTTTTTGCCGCCAATTTTGGCGGTTTTTTTATGTAATCTCCTATAAGAAAATTCTTTCCTTAATATTCCTCTATTTTTTCAAAATCTAGCATTTTCTGTAATACTAGTAATATTTCTTAATGTAAGTGTAATGAGAATTAACTATATTTTTCTGAAAATATTGATATACTGAGATAGTTAAAACGTCGAGATACATAGCCAATGGAAAACACATAAATTTTGGAGGTTACCATCATATGAAAAAGGCCATTATCGCAGGATTGGCAAGTTTAAGTTTATTCGCAGGAGTATTAGCTCCTTCTCCTATCGATTCAGGAAAGGTAGAAGCTGCATCTTCTACTTCATATAAGGATAAAGCGGTTAAAGAAGGCAAAAAGGTTATTGGGACAAAATATAAATGGGGCGGAACAACAAAAGCAGGGTTTGATTGCTCAGGTTTTGTCAACTATGCCTATAAAAAGGCTGGTAAAAGCTTGCCAAGAACAACCTCAGAGCTTTATAAAAAAGGCCAAAAGGTTTCTAAAAGCAAACTGAAAAAGGGAGACATGGTGTTTTTCGAAACATATAAAAAAGGCGCATCACATGTTGGAATATACATAGGCGACAATAAATTCATTCATGCAGACTCCACTAAAGGTGTTACAATTACTAGCTTAAATAATAGCTACTGGAAATCAGCATACTATAGTGCAAAGCGAATTTAAATTAAAATAGCTGGCAACAATGCCATTACTTTTAGGAACAGAGCACCTTGGTGCTCTGTTTTTTAGCGTGTTTAATTGGGATATGGTAAGAGGGAAAATTAGGTGAACTTAAGAGGGGACACATACTATAAATAGTAGAATTTAATCTTTCCCTTTCTTAGGGAGTAAATTAAGAAATTTTGCTAATGAAAGCAATGTTGATGCTCTTTTCTCAAATAAATATTCCTTATTTGAGTATTCGGCCATCTCTGCTTTTATGTTTTCTGGTATATACTCCTCAGGAATAAGAATCGAAACAAAAGCATTTACTTTCGGGATATCCAATTGATCAGAAAGGTATGACAGATGATTTCCGTCACCAATTGCTGTGTATTTTCCATTAGGCAGACGAATTAAATGTAAATCAGCTATCAATTTGTCATCATCCCAGCCTTGTGCTTCAACTGATTTCCGAAGTTCAATCATTTTTTCGTCATTTTTAATTTCTTTAGGTGTGTGGCTTAAGCCGATGATATCTCTAGGTGAAACGGAAGTGACGCCATAATCAACCGTTACATATGGTTTATAAGGGCTGACCGCTTGATCAAAGAGTATCCACCGTTTTTTGAAGATTTTTAGCAATGGAAACACCTCCTGCTTTAATGCTATTTAACATCTGAGGATTTCATTCCTAAAAAAATAAAATGGCCATCCTAACGTTTGTGAAGCATTTATTTACTGAGGATACTGGGATTTTATAAAGTAATGAGACTGAACGATTCGAACTGTTGATCCAGAATGTTCAAAGAGCATGCAGATTACATTGTATGTGTTGGAAACTCTACTGAAATATTTATTTAAAACATGCTAAATATATAAGGCAGCCTGAATTATTTAATAATGCCTTCGCTAATAAGTGTTTGGATAGCCTGTTTAGCTCTTTTTACATAGGAGTGATTGGACACAGTATTATGTCCTTGCATTTTGATTTTTGTTCTTTCTTGTGGATGGTTCAAATAATAATCGACTAAGCTAAGGGTTTGTTGCTTATTATTAGATACAACTAAATCTTTTCCTGGAGTGAATAAATCTCTAACACCTGGAGTGTCAGAAGTGAGTAAGAAACCACCCGAACCTAATATCTCATAGGTACGTTGCGTCACCTGTGATTTGTAATTTTGCGGACCGATAATTATTTTTGCGCTATTGTATACTTTATAAGCATCTCTGTATGGCAAATAACCGTGAATCCAATCACTTGGGATATTTACACCGAGTACATTGCCCATCTTATCCCAATCTGCTCCCCAAAAGTCAATGCGGATACCTTCTTCTATCAATGGCTTAATCAGTGTTTGAAGGGATTTATTCCGATAATGCTCAGGAGATTCTGTAAGAATATGAGGGTAAGCGTTTGCTACTACTACAATATCATATTTATTTTCAGCATTAGAGACCGGATAATGAATGCTAGGCTCAAAGCCGAAATCAAGATGAGCGGCAGGTATTTTTAACTTTTTGTAGAAATCCACTAAATTCGTACTTAATGTGAAAACAAAGTCTGGCTTCATTCTGGCGAGCAGAGGAAGGGTAAAGTTAAGTGTAAAATGAGGATCCTCTACAGCCCAATATATATGTGGGATACCTGAAGCCTTTACTTGTGAGCTTATTAATTTCTGTTTCCACGGACTATCATTTTCTTCCGACCATCCCTCGGTAAAAATAAGTTGAGGCCGAAAGCTCGCAATTAGATTAGGAATTGTCTTTTCGTCTATTTTCCCTGAAACCAAAACCTCATGACCCGCATCCCTAAACCCGGCTGCTAACCCATACATTAAAAGTTCATTACTATCAATAAAGAGTATTCTCAAAAGGAGTCACCACCAGCAATTTTTAATAATATATGAAAAGATGGACAAACATGAAACGGCTTGAGTGAAATAAATTTAAATATGGTACAAATAGAAAAACATTGGCATATTTTATAAATAAATAAAAACACTTATTGCAAAAGAAAGGGGATAATTTTGAGAAATGACTCTAAACGCTTTATCGCTTTAACATTTGATGATGGACCATCACCCTATACACTGGAGATTCTTAAAATCCTTAAAACCCTTCAAGTAAAAGCAACTTTTTTTATCCTAGGTGAAAGTCTAGACAAATATCCTGGAATTCTTCAAGCAATAGTGGAGGATGGGCATTCGGTAGCAAACCATACCATGAACCATCCAGATATTACACAAATATCAAGGGATGTATTGCTGGAGGAAATTCATACACTTAATACGGAGCTCAAGAAATCTGCTGTTCAAGATATAAGGTTCTTCCGTCCTCCCTATGGAGCAATTAATGAGGAGACATACCAGATATTACATGAACTTGGCATAATTCCAGTCTTATGGGATATTGATACAAATGACTGGGATTTATCACAGGAAGACCAAATTGAAGATCGTGTAATGGATGGAATCAGAGGTGAAAAGGAATATAAAATCATCCTCATGCATGATGGGGGAGGTCCTAGGGAAAGAACTGTGCAGGCATTGCCTAGGGTAATTGAAAAATTAAAACAAAAGGGCTATCAGTTTTTAACAATGCCTGAGTACTTTTATCATGTATATAATATAAAATCATAAATGACTAAAAAAACTCCTCCAATTAATAGAGAGGAGTTTTTTAAATATGCGATTCTAACAGTAGTTTGTTTTCTAGGATTAATTTGTTGGTAGGATTGAATTTATGTGCGATAACAATATGCTGGTAGGCTTTATGGCTATTACCGAGCATCGAATGACAGACGCACAACTGCAAATGAGGAATCCATGTAGAACAGCCATGGTTTATGATACTGCCATCATCTATTTCGGGAAGAATTGTTGCATACTGAAACCAATGAAGCGCCGTTCTCGGTTCATCCTTCTGCAGAAAAAGAAACCCGAGTCGACAACAGTCTTCAGAACAGGGAGAGCCACATTGGAATGTTTTTAAGATGTAATGGATTGCATTGTCTACATCTCCCATTTCTGAGTAACAATCAGCTAATTTACGATAAGCTGTTCTTTCATCCTCCATCCAATGATTTTCAGTCTTAATAAAATCCTTATAAACAGGAATGGCTTCTTCATAATAGGAATTATCATAAAGTTCATTGCCATAATAGAAGAGGTCGCGAGGGGTAAAGGGAATTCCTTCATTCAATCGCTTTCTGTATATAAGCAGGTTTCTATTATTATTTTGATGCATTCTTTTATGGCTAATAATAATATCACTATGCAATACCTCACCGCTCACATCGAGGAATTCATGGACTGCTCCGTGCCACTTAAATTGTTTGGATCGTTTGACAATTCTAACTTGCCTCAGGCTTGCTAAAACATTGCCTCCTTCATCAAACGCTGCATGGTATTTCATTGTAATTGCATTGACGTATGAAGGAAGGGTTTCTTTTAAACGTAATAATTTTTCTTTATCCTGAAAGATATCATCAGCATCCATCGTCAAAATATAGTCCATGCTGGCGTGCTGAAAGGCAAAATTTCGGGCAGCTGAAAAATCATCAACCCATTTAAACTGGTAAATACTATTCGTATATTTTCGGGCAACATCTATTGTGCGGTCAGTTGAACCTGTATCAACAATAATGATTTCATCCACTATATCTTTTACGGAATCTAAACATCTGGCAAGCGTATTCTCTTCATTTTTGACAATCATACATAAGCTAATTAAAATCATACGTTCCTCCATATAAATATGTCTGCATCCTGTGGCAGGATGCAGACAATCTTCTTGTTTAGCCTTCTGGATTAATATACTGGTTGTACAAATCTTCAATCCAAGTTTGATAATCTTGATCATTTGTCATAGGATTTTGATTCTGTGAAACCGTAACGCCAGTCGCGCCAGTAACACCAGTAACCCCAGTTATCCCAGTAATTCCAGTAATTCCAGTAACTCCAGTAATACCAGTTATCCCAGTAATTCCAGTAACACCAGTTAACCCGGTAACTCCCTTAAGCTTTTTTAACTCGTGTGGAAGAAGGTGTTTTTTATGGGGACCTTTATGGCCTTTTGGACCTTTAGGAGGTTTAGGTGGCATATTCATCAACTCCATTTTATAAGTTACTATAAAATATTACGTTAACAAGAAAATAGTTCTAGGACAAACATAACAAAGCATATGTTTTTCATTAGATTTCTTGTATTTTTTAGAATTTCGAAGAATTCCAAATCGGGAAGTACCTTCTTAACTCAGGAATAAGTTTATTCATCTGTCGTTTTCTTATAATCAAATGGAACAACAGTGCTTTTACTTCTTCTTTTGATACTTGCCATTCTGATGGAATATCCCTCCCGAAGGCAGCAGCAAGCTGCTCGTCTTTTATTGATTCAAGCTTAATCAATGCTAAGCGGAAGGGGTCTGCATTATCAATGTAAGGTACAAATTCATCATAAGTAGAACCCCAGATGACCTGAGAGTTCCATGTATAATAATTAAGACTCTCAATAGTCCATTCAGGGCCATTAAAAGCATCAGCGTGATCGATATAGGCAAGCTGGTAAGGTTTTTGGCCAGTAATCAATATATTTTGCGGCTCATCTTTTCTGTCATAATTCGATATCCAGTGATCAAACACAATAATTTCTGGGAGTGTGGAAGTGTTTTTACAATGATTAAGCTTTCCGGGTGTATACATACTGGCATTATTAATAAGTAAGCTTCCGAAATGTGGTCCTTCTTCAATAGCCATTCTCTTTAATAATTTTGGATCTTTAAGTTTCTGTTTTGAAAAGATTATTACTTGACCAGTTGCTATCGGGAGATGTAATAGCGTTCCTAGCCGATATGCCACTAATTCATTAAATAACGATCTCCTGCCATTTGGGTTGGACATTAATTTTACAATGTAAATATTCCCATCACTGCACAGGAATAGCTTTGCAGCCATTTCGCCCTCTTCAACATCCTTTATATACTCAACTGCATAAACAGACATTTGTCCCCTCCTTGACAACATTCGTTTTTAGGTCTTTATAGTTTATTTGCATAAATTTAGATTGTGAGGCGGAAAGCCCTTGGAAAAAGAAAAACACATATGTATTTGCATCCTTAAACTGCCAAGAATAGAGGGTTTTTAAGCAAATGGGAGAATATTAATGGGGTGACTAATCAATATCAGAATTCTTAATGAAATTCTGAACATGTATTTATAGATAAAGAGGTGTGCAGATGAAAATGTTAGTTGTTTATACATATCCAAATCATAAAAGCTTAAATTATGCTTTTTCCCAACAAGTAATGAAGGGAAGCAAAGAAAACGCTAATATAAAGGGAATTCAAATGCTTGACTTATACGAAGAAGGCTTTAATCCCTTGTTAGTATTCAATGAACAAAAACGAAGACGTGATATGCATATTGATCCGGAGTTAGAAAAATATAGACAACAAATAAAGTGGGCTGACAAGCTAGTGTTTATTTATCCTATTTGGTGGGGAAGACCACCTGCCATGCTACTAGGATATATTGACCAAATGTTTGCCTCGAATTTTGCCTATAAAGATAAAAAAGGACTTTTTCCGGAAGGTCTTTTGAAAGGGAAATCTGTTGTCTGCATATCGACAATGAAGGGACCAACTAATTATCCGATGCTGTGGCTTAATAACGCCCACAAAATTCTTATGAAAAAAGCGCTATTTAATTTTGTCGGAATAAAAAAGGTGAAGTTTTTTGAATTCGGAAATATGGAAAGCCCTAGAGGAAACCACAGCAAGAAATTAGAAAAGATTTATCAATATTTCCAGAAAATAGACAAATGAATATCTTAGTATTGTCCGTATATTATATAATTTTCAAACAGCTGCCTGAGAGTCAGCTGTTTTTTTTCAAAAAAGTAAGCCATGGTTCCTTGCTTCAGTATAGCGATAAAGAAATTAGGATATTTTATGGATAAAGGCTTAAAGGAATTCTGTGAAAGGATTGTGGGCTTAAAATGTGGTATCCATACACGATAATAGGGATTTTTCTACTCATCCTAATTACTATGCCAAAAAAGCTGACAATTAAGGAGATGTATTATAGTGCTGGCGTCTTTGGCTTTGGCACTTGGCTTGGAGATGTATTGGTAGGGGATGTTTTTAAGGGATTTCAACTTGGCCCTTCGCCTGTCACTTCTCCGATCGACTATATATTTGTGGCATTTGTTCCACCAGCAATCGGCATCATCTATTTGAACTTTTTAACAGTTACTAAATCTATTTTATACAGGTGGATATTTGCCGTCGTTTCGTTCCTGTTAGAATGGGGAGCAGTAGCATCAGGCTACATGACAAGTAAAGGCTGGCATACATGGTATTCCATTCCAGTATATATTTTTGTTTTCCTTTTCTTTTTTCCTTTGCATTTAAAAATCATGAGAAAAAATTAAATCTTCATGTTCGTAAAGCCAAAAGAACCAAAGCAATTTCAGCTCAGGTTCTTTTTCTGTTTAAGATAATAAAGTGAATTTAACTAAAAACATCTGTTATTATGATATAATTAATGAATAAACGATTATGGTAATATAACAATTTACTAGTAAAATACTATTATTGTCAATTTATTAAAATAACTATATTTCTCTTGCTTACATAACAAATAGTAAACTAGCAAAATGTCTGTTATAGTTGGAGTATTGATATGTAGAAAGAAGGTACTGAATGTGGGGTACAAAAGGAAGCAATATTTTGGATTAGGATTGACCGTCTTATTTATGGTTCTCTTAATGGGAATCGTTCTTATTATGATGCAATCCATTAAAGATAATATGCTGGAGATTGTGCAGGATCGCTATCATAAGGTGAATGAGGCTACAGAAATCAGGCAGCAGATTTATTTGGAAGACCGTAATATGCTTAACCTGATGAACGGAAGAAGTGCGAATACAAATAACGATTTCGTTGAAACATCTGCGGAGGATATCACCCTTCTTAATACTAAAATAGCCGATCTTGAAGTAATATTGAATACAAACAAGGCACAGTCGCTAATTAAAGAAATTAGTAATGGTTACGCAGAGTTTGCCAAAATGGAAACAGAGATTTTAACTGTTTACAATAATAATGGCTCTACACAAGAGCTGCAAGCCATTTATAATGATGGCGCAGCAAATCGAACGGTGCTATTAAGCAAAATTGATGAGTTTAAGGATTATCAGGAATCGTTGATGGGTGACGCTTTAAGTGGAGCCAATGCTACATACAAACAGCTTGTTATTGCACTTATTTTGGTTGTTTCCGTTGCACTTATACTCATCGTTTCTGTCATGCTATGGATTATTAGAAGTACTACAAGAAATATTAATTCCATCGTTGATGTCATTAAAGATGTTGACTTTAATAATTTGGCTGAAGTGCCTCGCATTCAATTGGACAGTAATGATGAAATTGGTGATATTGCAAGATCATTTAATTCAATGGCTGCGTCCCTTGAAAATTACACATCAAAGGAAAAACAATTTGTCGAAGAAATTTCCGAACAAAGCTGGGTTCAATCTAATTCTGCTGAAATCATCAAATTATATGGCCGCCACGTTTCCATATCCGCACTTTCAGAGCAATTTATTAAGAAGGTAGTAACTGCTACAAACGCTAGTTTTGGTGCATTTTACCTTATGGATGAAACAGGCAAAGAGTCTGTGTTCAAAAAAGTCGCTGCATATGCAGATTCAGAGACTGGAAGACAAACATTTACTGCAGGCGAAGGGCTTATTGGCCAAACTGTGCACGACAAGAAAATGATTGTTTTGAATAGTGTTCCTGAAGACTATCGTTTAATCTCCACTGGATTAGGAGAGGTTAAGCCGAAATCTGTACTGATTGCTCCAATATTGGTGAAGGACGATGTTGTTGCTGTTTTGGAGATAGCGAGTATTAAGGAATTCACTAAAGCTGATCAGAAGCTTATTGAAAATGTCCTGGAAACATTGGGAATCGGTATTATGAATATTCTGGGGAGAATGGAAGTCGAGCGCTTACTGCTTGAATCACAAGCCCAAACAGAAGAGCTGCAAACACAATCAGAAGAATTACAAGCGCAATCAGAAGAACTGCAAACACAGACAGAAGAGCTGCGAATGATAAATGAACAGCTGGAAGAACGCACAAATGATGCAGAGTTTAAAACAGAGGAACTTGTGACTGTTAAAGAAGAATTAGAGGAGCAGGCGAAACAGCTTCAGCTTAGCTCGAAATATAAATCTGAATTCTTGGCTAATATGTCTCATGAGCTTCGCACACCACTTAACAGCATTTTGCTGCTTTCTGAAATGCTTGCAGATGACCTTGATGCAGAATTATCTCCAGAACAAAAAGAATTTGCGAAAGTTATTAATTCTTCTGGTAATGATTTATTAAATTTAATCAATGATATTCTTGACCTGTCCAAGGTGGAAGCAGGAAAACTTGAAATTAGCTTTGAAGAGGTGTACTTAAGTGAATTCGTCGATAGGCTGAAGCGTAACTTTACGCAAATTGCAAAAAGCAAAGAGTTAGACTTCGACATTAATTACGCAGACGATGTTCCGCCAATTATTTACACAGATGAACAAAGATTACAGCAAATCATGAAAAACCTATTGTCGAACGCATTCAAATTCACAAAAGAAGGCAAAGTAGCTATTACGGTTAATAAAGCAAATGCGGAGGAAGTTTCGCAGCTTCCGCTTTCTAACCATGCGGATATATGGGTGAAAATGTCTGTTTCAGATACAGGAATTGGGATACCTGCAGATAAGCATATGATGATATTTGAGGCATTCCAGCAGGTTGATGGAGCTACAATGAGGAAGTATGGTGGCACAGGTCTGGGCTTATCCATTTCTAGAGAATTTTCACAGCTCCTTGGCGGTATGTGCAAAGTAGAAAGTCAAGAAGGCGAAGGCAGTACCTTCACTATTTATATTCCTAATTTGCCAGGAGGAATTCCATTAATAGGGATAGATAACACAGAAGAGGAACAAGCTTCAACTACTGGAACAGAAGTGCCTGAATATGAGCTGAATGAATCGGCTGTCAGTGCAGAGGAAAGCACACCGCAGTCTCCATCAACTGTTTTACAAGGGAAAACAGTGATTGTAGCGGACGATGATTACCGGAATATCTATGCATTAAAAAACGCGCTGGCTAAAGAAGGTATGAACGTTATTACTGCTGAAAATGGTGCTGAATGTCTTGAGAAGATGAAAGAATTGGAGCATTTTGATATTGTTTTAATGGATATTATGATGCCTGTTATGGATGGTTATGAGACAATCAAACGAATTAGGACCATGGAAACACATAATGATATTCCTATCATTGCTTTAACAGCAAAAGCGATGAAGGGCGACAGGGATAAATGTATAGAAGCAGGGGCATCAGATTATATCAGTAAGCCTTTGAAGCTAGATCAATTATTATCTGCAATGCGTGTATGGCTCTCCTAAGCTTGGAATTGTCTCAAGTAAAAAATTAAGGAAATGATTACATGGAAAAAGAAGAAATTGAATTAGACTTACTTTTAACAGCTGTTTACAGAATTACTGGCTATGACTTTAGGCAATATATGCGTTCCTCCTTGATGCGTCGTGTTCAGAATCGCCTAAGCAGAGAGAAGCTGCTTACTATTACTGGCCTAACCGAAAGGATTATCTATGATGAAGACGTGCTGCACAAGCTGCTGCGTGACTTTTCCATAAATGTTACGGAAATGTTCAGAGATCCATCCTTTTTTAAGGCGTTTCGAGAAGAGGTAGTTCCTGTTTTAAGAAAGCTGCCTGAAATCCGAGTATGGCATGCAGGCTGTTCTACTGGGGAGGAAGCATATTCCATGGCAATCCTGCTAGAAGAAGAGGGCTTGGCTAACAAAACAAAGATATATGCAACAGATATGAATGACATTGTGCTGGAAAAAGCTGCCGGGGGAGTGATACCGCTCCCGAAAATGCAGGCATATACGAAAAACTATCTTGCTGCAGGCGGGAAAAGATCCTTCTCCGAATATTACACAGCAGACAGCAATGGCGCGGTATTACATTCTACCTTGCTGGAAAATATCGTGTTTGCACAGCATAATCTCGTGACGGACGGGTCGTTTAATGAATTTCATGTAATTATATGCCGTAATGTGCTGATTTACTTTAATTTTGAATTACAGCAGCAAGTATACAACTTATTTAATGAAAGCCTGAGTGCAGGAGGTTTTCTTGGTTTAGGCAGCAAAGAGACAATACGCAGTGATTCTGCCTACTTTGAAAATTTTAATACCCAGGAAAAATTATTCCGCAAAAAAAGCAGTGTCCCGTATTAGGACACTGCTTTAAATTTTTTAATTTGCTTGAATAAGAACAACACACATATCATCTGTGGCACCATCTTGATGATCCTTCGATGTAATTAAGTCGATTGGTTCAGCTAGTTTTGCTTCGGCAAGTCGGCATGAAGCCGCTTCCTTAATACACTCAATCCCTGTTTGACCGTATTTATCAATGGCCTCATGTACACCATCCGTGCAGAGGATAAGCTGTATAGATTCAGAGTATGTAATAACATTCTTTTTTGTTTTTATATCATCAAAGAAACCGACAGCTGTAGTGTTGCTTTTTAGCTCCGCTATATGATTATCATCAATTAAAGCATAGCCGTCGAGATGTCCTGCGTTTATGTATTCTATCGTTCGTTCATTCGTATCTAACACTAAATAAATGGCTGTAAAGTAATAAGGTATTTTCTGATTTGAGTTAAGGGTACTCATCCGGCGATTTAAATCTTGTATAACATACTCAGGATCAGGATTTGTTTGTATAGTATCACGCAATACCGAGGAAATGAACATACATACAAGCGAGGCCGAAATTCCATGCCCCATCATATCAAGCTGAATGGCGGCATAACGGTGGTCACTTATCTCATACCAGAAATACATATCTCCTGCCAATTGAAATGCAGGCACATAGGATGCCTTTATTAGCAAATTTTCTTTATAAATTGGCGGGCTTAGTACACTTGTTTGAACTTGTGTAGAAAGCTCAAGCTCATTGCGGATTTTTTCCTCCTGCTTTTTATGCCAATCTTTTTCATATTTTAAGCGGATGGCGACTCGAAGTCTGGCAAGCAGCTCCGTTTTGTTAATCGGTTTCATTAAGTAGTCTGTTCCACCTGCATCTAACGCCTCGACCACCTTGCTTGAATCCTCTAAAGCTGTTACAAAAATAACAGGTATATCCTTTAAATGTTCAACTTGCTGGAGTTGTTTACATGCCTCTATTCCATCAATTTCAGGCATCATGATATCCATTAAGATAGCATCCACCTGGCTCTCAATAACGTATGGGGTATCTGAATATAAGTAGTTAAACATATCCTGTGCGGAAGTAAACGACAGATAATCAATATACCCGGCACGCTGAAGCAACTTTTCGATAACGAATAAATTTGCCTCGTTATCATCAACAATCAGAATTCCCAATTATCGTCCCCTCACTTACTTTCTGTTTTTCTATATACAACATTTTTAAATACCCTATAAAAATTAAAATAAACATAAAAAGATAAATTTTAATTGATTCCAAATAGATTTCAAGGTGATAAAAATGGCAAAATGCTATAATTTCAGTAGGAACAAATGGTTACTACCATTTTAAAACGTGCTAAAACAGATTATATAGATAAAATTTTTTACAACCAATCTTTATGATAGTATTCTCATAAATCCTTAGTCAAGTCATTAATAAATCATTGTTCGAAACTAGCAGATGGAAAGAAGGGTTTGGATGAATAAGTTTTACATTGCTTCAAGCTTTAAAAATATAGATTCAGTACAATATGTCAGTGAAATATTAGTTAATAAAGGATATGTTCAAACATATGATTGGACAAAAAATGAAAGGGCATCATCACTTGATGCTTTAACAGAAATTGGTCAGAAAGAACTAACAGGGGTAAAAGCTGCGGATTTACTTATCGTGTTACAGCCTGCAGGAAAAGGGAGTCACATAGAATTAGGGATCGCACTTGGCCAAGGGAAGACAATTATTCTTTATACTCCAGAAAAGAAAATAGAGGATCTAAAGACCACTTGCACCTTTTACCATCTACCAGAAATAAAAAAATGTGTTGGAGATTTAGCTGAATTAATAGAGTTAGTTACAAAAACTGTTGCGGTTACAGAAAGCTAAAAAGCATAGCTTACATCAGTTATACTTTAACTTATTTACATATGTATTAATGAGTAATATGAAAGATAAGTTCACCAACAGCTTCACCAAGCTTGACAGTAATAGTAAATAACCAAAAGCCAATGGATGTAATAGAAGCTAATAGCCCAAAAGTAATAATTGTTTTAAAAGTTTTTATATTTTTTATATGCTGGTACATCTTAGAATGGTCCCCCATTATAGTTTTATTATAATTTATAACAAGAACGCTAATAATTGTAAATAATTTATGTTTGAAAATGGAGATATTATGTTAAATTGGATTAGTAGGTAAATAAATGGGTATTTCATATAAAAAAGTCACTTGAGAAAAGAGGGAGTTATCATGACAATAGTTATTGAAAATGAGTTGCTTAAGGTGGAAATCGCTAGCAGCGGTGCAGAATTACGCAAGGTGAAGCATAAGAAAACGGAGCTTGATTATATGTGGAAAGGTGATAAAGCCTATTGGGGACGCGTGTCACCAGTATTATTTCCAATTGTCGGCCGTTTAAAGGATGATGAGTACGAATTGAACGGAAAGACGTATGAAATGTCTCAGCATGGCTTTTTACGTGATGTAACTTTTGAGATTACAGAGCAGACAAGCAGTGCTGTTTCGTTTGCTGTAGAATCTGGTGGGCGTTTTCTTGATGTATATCCATATGAGTTTAAGGCGTTGATTCATTATAAGCTAAAAGAAGATTCTTTGGCTGTTGGCTGGGAAATAGTGAATGAAAACAACGAGGAAATGTACTTTTCTATCGGTGCACATCCTGCCTTTAATGTGCCGCTGTCAGAAAATGAAACCGCTGCAGATTATACCCTTTATTTTACGCCTGCAGAGAATCAAAGTGTAACAGAGTATGAGTTAAAGGATGCACTTATTCATGAAAAAGGAAACGCTAATGATATTAATGCCATTCAGATTAAAGACTCTCTATTTGAAAAAGATGCTTTAATATACAGTCATATTGATTCAATCAAGTTAGCGTCAAATCTTTCGAATCATGGGGTAGAAGTGAAGTTTGCTAATTTCCCATATGTAGGGATATGGTCGAATTATTCCAAAACAGAAGGAAAAATGGCCCCATTTGTGTGCATTGAGCCTTGGTACGGAATTGCCGATACGTTTCATACAACAGGCAAATTGAATGAAAAGTTCGGTATTAATAAGCTGGAAGCAGGAGAAACGTTCCAAGCGGAATACGAAGTAAGGTTTATATAAATGTAACGACAAGTATTCCTGACTACATTATTAGCAGAAGGCTGTATTGATTTACACATTTTTAGCAACGTCGGACATGAATGTAACTTGGCTATTAAGATAGTCGGTAAATAAGATTTCTCTTTGATTCTTTTACGTTCATTTCAAAATTCTCTTTACATTAGCACAAGTTAGGTTTATGCTTAATCTGAATTTTACATATGATTTAACTACTAGGGGTGCCCAGAAAGCGGGCTGAGAGAAAAAATGATTTTTTTAACCCTTTGGACCTGATCTGGGTGATGCCAGCGTAGGAAAGTAGTCAGTGAAGTAATTTGTTTACTGCTATTTAAGCCAGGTCTTTTTAAGATCTGGCTTTTTTATGTTGGTAAGCATGACAATTAAATAATTTTATCGCACTGGGGGAGCCGGAATTATCGGCTGAGAGTAGACATTTTTGTCTTGACCCTTTTGGACCTGAACTGGATAATGCCAGCGTAGGAAAGTGTTCACTTGGAGATAGCTGTTTTTTTTGCTACCCTTTTCCCTCAGTGCTATTTTACTGGAGGGATTTTTTTATGGACAAAACAAGGAAGCTCACATTAACAGCGATGATGGTTGCAATTGGAACGATGACAAGCAATGTGTTTTTTATTCCAATAGGGTTTACAAAGGTCTTTCCTATCCAGCATTTTCTTAATGTACTTTCAGCAGTAATGCTAGGACCTTATTATGCAGTGCTCCAAGCATTTAGCGTCTCCCTGTTAAGAAATATAATGGGAACAGGTTCTCTGTTTGCATTCCCAGGTAGCATGGTTGGTGCATTGTTGGCAACCTTCCTGTATTTAAAGACAAGGAAGCTGTATATGGCATTTATTGGGGAGGTTGTTGGTACAGGTGTACTTGGCGCAATGCTGGCATATCCGATAGCTGCCTTGCTGCTTGGACAAAAGGCGACGCTATTTGGATTCATCCCGCTGTTTATCTTCAGCTCGATTGCTGGTGCCTTGCTAGGCTTCATTATTTTAAGTGTATTTGTAAAAAAACAATCAATTGTCCTAACAAATACAGGTTGGCTTAAGAAATAAAAGGCAGGCTATTGCTTGTATAAAAGGAGAATAAGATGGCAGAAATAACACCAAAAACAGATGAGCAACAAATAATAGTGGAGCTTGAAGAAAAGCTTCCACCTTTCAAAAACTTTCTATACGGATTGCAGCATGTCTTTGTTTCCAATGTTTGGCTTGATCCAATTTTTGTAGCAGCGATGATTGGTTTGCCCTTTGCCTTTTCTGCAAATCTAGTAAACTCGATTTTTATTGCAGCAGGACTTGTCACATTGCTGCAAGCAGCCAGATTTGTGAAGCTGCCAATCGTTCAAGGTCCGTCAGCAGCATTTGACTCCATCATGATTGCTGCCGGAAAAGCGAATGGTCTTGCTGCAGCGAGCGGTGCAATTCTTATGAGTGCGTTAATCGTATTTATCCTCTCAATCACTGGGTTGCTTGGCAGATTAAAGATGCTGTTTACGCCAGTGATATCGGGAACGGTTATCTTTTTAGTCGGGATTTCATTGTCTGGCTTTACACTTTCAGAATTCCTTGGTGGAGCACCAGGTGACGAAGGTTTTGCTAGTCCGGCGGTATTAATGATGTCGATTCCTACAGCATGTATCGTTCTCCTTCTATCAATATTTGGAAAAGGGTATTTGAAATCATTTTCTTTTCTTATTGCATTAGTTGTTGGTGACATTATTGCCATTTTCCTCGGAAAAGCAGATTATTCGATGATAGCAGAAAAGCCTTGGTTCGGCCTTCCGACATTCTTGCCGTATGGAGGGCTGGAGTTTGAATGGACGACATTTATAACATTTTTTGTTGCTTATATTGTGGCAGTGATTGAAGCAATGGGTGTTTATCAAGCATCGTCCACGATATTAAAAACAGAAATAGATGCAAAGCGGATAAGAAATGGCTTTGCTGGTGAATCGGCTGGTTCCATGCTTTCCTCACTGATTGGCGGTTTTCCAACGACTGCATACGCTCAAAACGTTGGCCTCCTTCGTTTAACAGGTGTTGGTTCAAGATATCCAGTGATGATTGCAGGAGTTATTTTTCTTATCCTTGGATTTGTGCCAAAAGCAGGAGCGTTGCTTGCCTTAACACCGAGTCCAGTTGTTGGCGGGATTTTTCTGCCTGCTGCTGCAACATTAATATTTACCGGAATTTCCTTATTAGCAAAGGTAGAACAAAATGATCGCAACTATATGATTATAGGATTATCTATACTGCTGGCAATTTCATTGCCGAGCTTTGCAACAGGACTTACTGGTGCAGCAGGAACGTTCCTTTCTAATACAATTTTAATTGGAGCATTCAGTTCGATTATTCTGCAGCTATTGTTTGTTAATATCCCAAATTGGTTTAGAAAGGGGACAGGAAAATGAAAGAAAGCGCCATGGCAATAACAGATGATATTCTCTCATTTATTGATAAATATAAAGAGGGCTTTCAAGAACTGGAAGGATATGAACAAGATTTTAATACACTGTCACTGCAGCTGTTTAACTATCAATTTCAGCATAACTTACCATATAAAAAATATTGTCAGACAAAGAAAAGGACACCGCTTACTGTTAAGCATTGGTTACATATTCCGCCAATGCCGATTCAAGGCTATAAGGAGCTGACATTATCCTGTGAACCATCAGATGAGACAGAAGCAGTATTTATGACAAGTGGAACAACAAATCCTGAACAAAAGGGCCGAAATTATCACCCGACATTACGTGTTTGGGATGCTTCTATGAAATATCCATTTAAACAATTTGTTATGCCAGATAAAGAGAATCTGAAAATGTTAGTCCTTTCACCTGCAGAGGATTTGAATAAAAACTCTTCCCTTTCTAGGTATTTATCAAATGCAGTAGCCAACTTCGGTACAGAGGACAGCAAGTTTTTATTTAAAGAAAACGGGTTAGACATGGAAGAACTTATAAAGGAATTGCAGAAATGTGAGCAAAAACAAGAACCAGTTTTATTGATTGGCGCAACGTTTGCGTATGTTCATATCCTTGATTATTTACAGGCAAAGAAGCTGCACTTTCAGCTCGCAGAAGGAAGCAGGATATTTGATACAGGCGGGTTTAAGGGACAGTCCCGTGAAGTAGAAATGGAGGAGCTGTATCAGCATTTTCAAACATTTTTCCACGTCAGCCGATCTAAATGCATCAATATGTATGGCATGACAGAACTTAGCTCCCAACTTTATGACAAGACAATCCTGTCAAGCTGTAAAGGTGAAGTAACTTATGATAAAACAGGCCCTGCCTGGGTAAGAACAGTCATACTTGATCCAGAAACCTTAAAGCCTGTCGAGAAAGGATCAAAAGGTGTGATTGCACATGTCGATTTAGCGAACTGGAATTCATGTATAGCAATTCTGACACAGGATGAAGGTGTACAAACAGACGAAGGGCTTCAGCTGCTTGGCAGGATAAAAGGGTCTGAAGCAAGAGGCTGCTCGATTGCTGTTGACCAGTTAATGCAGGCAGCTCAGGGTGGTGCTTCGTTCTCGTGAGCAATCATGTAATCGTTGATGCCTTTTATCTGCCCAATTCTATTAAACTGAAAAACTTCCAAGAAAAACCTATTTTTGTAAACGGAGTAAATTATCTATTAAGATATCCTGTTATTCAGAAACAGGAGCTTCAGGAAATAGCTGCAGCAGTTAAGGAAAATAGAAGGACTTATTTAGCAACCCTTCCAACAAGTGAAATAGTGGCTAAAATCGATAAAGCAATCCAGCTTTGGCTGAATCCTGATTATCCATTAAGACAATTAGCTGAATCCCTTGTTCCTGCAATTACTGGCTATGATAGCGATATGGTACGCCTCGAGCTAAAAAAATATATGCGGACATTCCGCAAGAGAGAGCTACTCCGTTTTCTTGATGAGGAATTTGATCAGCCTGCAATACTGGATGAATTTCGGCCAAGAAAGTCAGGTGGAATGAGCAGGGCCTTTGGTCCAAGCACGATATTTCATATCTTTTCAGGAAATGTGCCAGGTGTGCAGCTATGGAGTTTAGTGATGGGTCTTTTGCTTAAATCAGCTGCAATTGGAAAAACCTCGTTATCAGAGCCGCTTTTACCTGTATTATTTCTGGAGTCACTGAAAGAAGTGGACGAGACCTTAGCCGAATCTATGGCAGTTATACCATGGAAGGGTGGAACCGTGGAGCTGGAACAGGCTGCGGTTGATTGGGGTGATGCTGTTATTGTATATGGTTCTAATCAAACAGTAGAGGCAATCAAAAAAAGAACACCGGTACATAAGAAGCTGCTGTCATATGGACATAAGATAAGTATTGCGTTGATCGGCAAGGAAGCATTAACAACCGATCATTTCGCTAAAACTCTGCATAAGGTTGCTGAGGATGTGTCCATTTACGACCAGCAAAGCTGCCTTTCGCCTCAAGTAATCTATGTTGAAAAGGAAGGGGCGCTAAGCCCGAAGCAATTCGCCCAAGGATTGGCTGGAGAGCTAGAACGGTATCATCTAAAAAGACCTAGAGCAAGATTAACAGGTGAAGAGGCAATGGCCATACAAAACATTCGTAATCAATATCATCTTAAAAGCATAAGTTCGGATAAAGTAGCGGTCTACAGTAGTAAAGAGGATACAGCTTGGACGGTTATTTATCAGGAAGAACCAGCTTTTAGCGGAACCCCTTTAAATCGTACTGTTCATGTATATGCAATCGACAAACTGGAAGCGGCAGCGGATATTCTTAAGTCTTATGAGACATACCTTCAGTCGTGCGGTTTGGCTGTTGAACCGGCCAGATTATTTTCGATTACAAGTCTGTTAGGTGCTGTTGGTGTTAATCGGTTTTGCCCGATTGGTGAAATGAATTCGGCAAAACCAGGCTGGCATCATGACGGCGGTTTTAATCTTACCGAGCTTGTCAAGATGGTTGATATGGAAAGAAACCTTGAATACGCGATGGAAAAATACGACGAGGATGTCGAGTAAAAGGATGTGTATAGATGAATCTTCAGGAAAAAGTCGTGCTGGTAACTGGTGCAAGCAGAGGCATTGGCGCTGCAATTGCAAAGAAGTTTGCTGCAGAAGGTGCCTTTGTTATTATTAACTATTTGAAAAACAAGACTCTCGCTGATTTGGTGGTTAAGGAAATTGAGGCAAACGGCGGGCAGGCAGCAGCCATACAAGCGGATGTTCAAGTAGAGGAACAAGTTGCCAATATGATTACTCAAATTGGTGATTCGTTTGGCACAATTGATGTTGTCATCAATAATGCACTAAGCCACTACACCTTTAATCCAAAAACAAGGAAAACAGCGTGGAATATCAGTTGGGAGGATTACAACAGCCAATGGGAGGGTAATGTACACGGAGCGTATAATGTGTGCAGGGCAGTAATGCCTTATATGAAAGAGCAAACGCACGGGAGAATCATTAATATTGTTACAAATTTAATGGAACTTCCTGTTATACCCTATCATGACTATACAACCTCAAAAATGGCGCTGTTAGGCTTCACCAGAAACTTGGCTAAAGAGCTAGGGGTTTTCGGAATAACAGTCAATGCCATCGCGCCTGGTCTGACATACCCGACAGACTCCAGTTCTGAAACACAGGAATCTGTCAGAGAATCGATCATTCACATGACACCAATGGGCCGTTTGGCGAAACCAGAGGATATCGCAGGCAGTGCTCTATTTTTAGCATCCGACCTCGCTGCATTTATTACAGGACAGTGCATATATGTGGATGGCGGGTTAGTAATGAGATGAGAGATTGCCCCTTGTCGTGAATGAATTAATGGACTTTTTCGTGTATGTTGGTTCCTGCATTTGGATATAAATCCTTCTCCTTAACATTAGAGAAGCTTTTGTAATAGAAGAAGCTATTATATAATGAACCTAAATCAACCGGCACTTAAGACGAAAGAGGGGTATAAGATGATATTAAAAATGGATGAAGAGACGATAGAGTATTTAAAACAAACATTAAAAAGATCTAACTTTGCAACAACGATATTAAATGATACACTTTATTTTTTTGCAAAAGAAAAGGTGAGATTACCAAAAGGAGCTAATCCAATGGAGGTGTTTGCCTATATTAATGAAAAAGATGAATTAGTGACAGAATTTGCAGCAAGACACGCTCAGGAACAAAACAGTCCATTTGTGACGATAGGCAGAACAACGAATCTTAAAGAAATTTCGATGCAGGGTTATATTCTTTATACATACTTCCTAACAGATAATAAAAGTGAAACAAATTATTCTAATGAGGTGATTGACACAAGCAGCACCCATTATTGGGTAATTAATACCCAGGAATAGCTTGAATTAATGGATTAAGACGCTATGTCGGAAAATTGGATGGTCAATAAATACCCTAATTGGATGGTTAACTTTTGTGGGAAATCCAGTATGATAGGAATGTGATATAATTATCATGATGTGATTTTAATATTGGAGTGAGCATTTATGACTTGGATTTCCATCATAGCATTAGTTCTATTTTGTATCGTGAAGGTTTTAATGACGTGCTTGCCATCAGGCGCCGTTGAGTGGCTGCTTGGAAAGTATAAATTGCATATGAAGCTTTCTAATGATCATACAGATATCCTTTACAATGGGAGAAAAATTGAGGGTGATACGAAAGCCGATATTTTAAACCATTTTAATCAAGCGATTGTCAGAGAAAAATACAGTCTGTATCCAGGCAGTGAAGATAGCTATCTACATCCGGCAAATGCCGATTACTCTCTAACTATTCATACGAAGGCAGGCAAAAAAGAGTGGAAGCTGCTGCTGTCCAGTTATAAGGACAGAATAGATGTAGTAAAACAATATAAGAACAAAATTGTCGTATATAGCACATACCCATTTGAGCTTGATCTCGACAAAATGAATAAAGCTTAATAAATATAAGGAAACAAAATGAGCCATTATAGTGACACTATATGGCTTTTTTAGTGTAATAATTTATCTTCAAAATAAATAGAATATTGCATAATATAATACCAATTTATGGCGGCCTGCTAGTATAATAGAAGGTATATGTGTAGAAATACTACAAATCTTTAAATTGTTATGAAATGAGGTAACAGGATGGGTAAAGGCTTAGAAGGAAAACGCGTAGCAATTGGAGCTTCTCGAAAAACAGAGGAAATGAGCAAATTGATAGAGAATCAGGGAGGCATTCCTGTTGTCCGTTCCCTGCAAGGTACGGTGTTTTTGGCAGAGAAGGAGGTTGAACCGGAACTAATTAAGTTTGTAGAAGAAGGTGCAGACTGGGTAATCTTTACGACAGGTATCGGAACAGAAACGTTAGTGAATATTGCTGATAAACTTGGAGTGAAGGAAACCTACCTGAAGCAAATCGACAAGGCGAATGTGGCAATAAGAGGATATAAAACGAAAAACTTCCTCAAAAAAATAAACATAGAGCCTGCTGTATTGGATGAGGATGGATCAACTAGAGGACTGATACGCGCTCTTGAAGACGTTGATTTTACAGGGAAAAAAGTGCTTGTTCAGCTTCATGGAGAAACAGCTCCTAAGCTGATTGAGTTTTTAGAGGGCAAAGGAGCAAGTGTTCAAACTATCCTGCCATATCAGCATATTGCTCCAGAATGGGATGCTGTTCAAACACTATTTGACGAAATCATAGAAAAGAAAGTGGATGCGGTTTGCTTTACAAGCGCCATTCAAGCAAGATCTTTATTTACGTTTGCGAAAGACAAGGGTATAACGAAAGAAATATTGGCTGCATTTCAAAGCAATACACTAGCTGTTGCAGTAGGGAAAGTGACGGCAGAGGCTTTATCAGAGGAAGGGATTGACCGAATTGTTGTGCCAGAGCTTGAGCGTATGGGGGCAATGATTATTGAGCTTTCTCGTTACTTTGAAAAAAGTAGAGTATAAGTATTTTGAGGTATCGGTGTAATTAGAACCGATGCCTTATTTTTTTAGATTAAGATAATTTGGTTTCTAAATTTATAAAAAATTTCTATAAAAAATCATTGGAAAAATTATAGTTCAATATTATAATAGTTGTAAGTATAAGTTAGTGATATTTTTCATCTGGTGCATACAAGTTTAAGCTCAATAAAAAGTAAGCGCTTATAAATATCTAATAAGGAGAATACAAATGAATCGAAACAGCAATTCACTGCAAGAACTAATCATTGCTCAATATCCATTTAATGATCCGAATAATATAGGGAAAGATACTTCCAATAATGGCAATCAAGCTACTGTTGAAGGAACTGTACCACCAGTAATAGAAGCAATTGGCGGGAGGTCTTCTGTTACATTGTCAGGTGGAAAATCTGGCACATCTTATTTAAGGTTACCTGCAGGAATTCTTGCGGATATTGATGATAACACAGGGATAACTGTCAGCACATGGCTTTATTTAGGAAAAGGATCAAATGTATGGGAGCGGATTTTTGATTTTGGAAAAGGGGAAACAGGCCCGTACCTGTTTTTGACTCGAAATTTCAGAGGCAATTGTTTTTCCGGCTCAGACCTTATCGCAGATGCAGGCAGAACTTACTCTTCAGGTGATTGGCTTCATGTGGCAATGAGTGTCCGCGGCACAGAAGGCGGAAGGCTAAGCAGTGCAGGTCCTGTTATTTACGTGAACGGTGAAGTTGTCGCAGACGGTTCGATCAGCCAAACGTCAAGTGGCACATATGCTAAGCTGCGCAGTTGGTTCGAAACCTTTTCTTATCCGGACAACTACAGGAATAATTTTATCGGTAAGTCACAATTTGAAGTAGATGCTGACTTTAACGGCTCTGTCTCTGATTTTCGCATTTATAAGGCTGGACTGACACAGGATGAAGTAATTGAGGTAATGTGTGAGTCCCTTACAGATGCAGAAATTGTTCAGCTTGCTAAAGATAAGTATTTAGCATTTCCAATAACGGTTGTTTCAAAAAATGTTGCCCTTCCTAAATTTTTAATGGGTGGAAACGTGTCTGTTACATGGAAATCCAGTGATTCTACAGCAATATCAAGTGAAGGTGTTGTTGGAAATATTGATAAGCCGATTGGAGTTACCTTGACAGCTATCTTAAGAAAAGGACATGCCACTGCAGAAAAAGAGTTTCCGCTGACTGTTCTGCCTGAGGGAGTGCCATCTCATTTATTAACGATTGATGGCAAAGACGAGGTTCTAGATATAAGCAAAACAATGTACGGACTTTTCTATGAAGATATTAATAACGCTGCAGATGGCGGTATTTATGCAGAGCTAGTTCAAAACCGCTCCTTTGAATCCTTCGTATTCGATACATATTCACACCATTCTGGAGCTTGCGGGTGCTCAACAGGAAGAAACCGACAGCCGCTTCATGCTTGGTTTGGAGATACTGATTCTGTAACTGTCAACAATACAGGAGGCTTGAATGAGTTTTTTGGAATCACAGATAAAGAGGTGAATTCTCATTATATTACAGTCCCACATGGCAGCACTCTTATTAATAAAGGCTTCACCGATTCAAACAATCATTGTGCGATGTTTATTAAAGAAGGAGACGATTATCATTTCACCTTATGGGCGAAAGCAATGAAAGCTGGAAGGATTACAGCACAGCTTCAGGATAAGCATGGGAACCCAATTAGCAGCAGTGTAACGGTAGAGGTTAATGGAACAAATACTTGGGAGAAATATGGCGTACATTCAAAGATCGTACTTACCGGCTCTGAAACAGTATTAGGTCAGCTTGTCTTATCCTTTGATGGTGAAATTTCCATCGATATGGTCTCCTTGATGCCAAAGGATGTTTGGGGTGCAGGTGAGGAAGTAAGATCAGCGACGGCTCACACTAATTATCAAGGAAATCCGAACTATCGCTTACGTAAGGACTTGGTGAATGCACTTGTCGACTTGCATCCAACCTTCCTGCGCTTCCCTGGAGGCTGTATTTCAGAGGGCTCCTACATTTGGGACAATGTGTATGAATGGAAGGATTCTGTTGGCGCTGTGGAGCTGCGCAAGGAAAACTTTAATGTATGGGGCTATATGATGACAATGGGGTTAGGCTATATGGAATACTTCCAGCTGGCAGAAGATTTACATGCCATTCCATTGCCTGTTATGGCGTGTGGTGTGCTTTGTCAGGCTAGATCTGATTATGTCCATCCTGCTGGTGGAGAGCTGAGAGATTATTATGTTAAGAGCTTTACAGATTTAATTGATTTTGCGATTAGCACAGATTTCCAAGAAAACGAATGGGCCGTGTTACGCAAGCAAATGGGTCATGAAGCACCATTCGAGCTCCCATATTTAGGTGTAGGAAATGAAAACTGGGGTACAGAGTTCTTTGCGAACTTTGAATACTTTAAAGCTGCCATCGATGAATACATGAAAACCAATTATCCAAACCATCACTTGCAAATCATATCAACAGTTGGTGCTCAAGCAGACGATGATGCGTACGAGGAAGGCTGGAAATTCCTAAGCGGTCACCTGACAGAAGCAGCAACAGTTACCTTCACAGATGGACAAAATGAAACAGAAGAAAATATTACATGGTATGAAAAGCAGCCACATTACATGGATACAATTGCCGATGAACATTATTATCGTTCTAATGAGTATTTGTTAAACAATGCAGACAGATATAATTATTACTACAGAGCGTATGAACAAGACGGAAGTATCAACGAAACTGAAATTTCTAAAGTATTTGTCGGCGAATTCGCCTCAACAGATAAAAATACACTGGCTGGTGCGATTGCAGAAGCTGCTGTAATGACCGGCTTTGAAAGAAATTCAGATGTCGTTCGTTTAGTTGCATATGCACCACTTTTCAATAAAGTACTAACAGACGGAACGTACCGATGGACACCTGATTTAATTTGGTTTGACGATGAAACAGTTTGGTACACACCAAACTACTATGTGCAGCAGCTATTTGGAAAATATCTTGGAACGAAGCTTTTAGGAACCTCCTTTTCTTCCTATCAAAATGGGAGCTTGACTGAGCTTGCACCAAAGGGCGGTATTGAAATAGCTGCGGGAAGTGCAGAAGTGGAAGTGAAATCAGTCAAGGTTATAAGTAACATAAGTGGTGAAATATTGTTTGAACAGGATTTCAGAAAAGACTTGCTTTCTGACTGGGAAATCATTCCTGGCTCAGCAGGATACTCCATTGATGAAGAAAGAGGCCTAATATTACAGCCGCAAAACGGCGGACTAAACGGCTTATATATAAAAAATGAAGCTTGGACTAACTATAAAGTAGAAGTCGTTGCCGCAAAGATTTCCGGTAATGACGGTATCTATGTTGGTGTCGGCTTGACTGATATTTCACCAGAAACAAAGGACGTTATAGAATATGCTATCGGCTATAATGGTAACGCAACAGGAGTAAAGGTTCATAAGCAAGGAATAGAAGGCTATATGCTTGGCGACTATTCATCAAGCACCGCAGCAGGCAATTTACGTGCAAGCTGCTACGAGGAGCTTGACGATAATACGCTTTATACGATTACAGTCAATTATGGCGGCAGTAAAGGAGAACGTCTAATCTGTTCCTACACAGATGGAAGCTTCACAAGTAAAGTGCTTGATTACAAATTGGAAGCCTATAACCAAGACATCTTCCACTCTGTTACGAAAGACGATAATCATGTATACGTTAAGCTAGTTAATGCTGATCCATTTGCAAAAGAGACGAAGCTTGAAATAAAGGACCTTCAAGTTGATTCAGATGGAAAAATGATTACTGTTACAGGAGAAGATTCACTTGTGCATACTCCAAACGTAAATAAAAAGAATGCCGAGCAAATTGTTCCGGTCGAATCGAAAATCAGTTTAAACGACAATGGAGCGGTTGTTAAATTAGCGGCTAATTCTGTTAATGTGCTTGTATTGACAAGGAAATAACCTGTTTGCATAAGTTAATCTATAAATTTTGTTATGTTAAAACCCAATTAGAAAACCAAGACCATTTCAAAAGTCTTGGTTTTTTTTGTTAATTTTCAGCAAATAATGATTTATAGCAAAAGAAAAGAATGGGATATAATAGTGATGATATATCAGCTTTAGCCTTGGTACAGATTAGATACTTTACACTTAAAATTGCCGTTACGGTTACAATACAATTAAAATCATCGAAAGCCATTTTCATACCAATTACAAACCAGTTGACAGCTTTCAGGTAAGTACAGCGGTTTCAAACAACTAGACTAAATGACATGAAGTATGACATGATGAGAGTGAAGCGAATCTCTATGGCAAGCAAGAGAAAGCTTTTTGCCTTTGATAGAGATGCACGGTAGAAGTGACTTTCGAGTATGAACTTTTAACAGAATTAAAATATAGATGGGAGAATTATTATGACGATTTCAAGGAAGACAATCGAGTACACAAAAGTGCCTGAACCAACTACACCGGCTGCTAATGAGCCGATAGATTTAAATGATGAAACACTGGACCAGCATAAACAGAAAATATTGACGCGTATGCAGGAAAAGCAGCTTGATGTAATAGTCGTATATGCAGACAGGGAGCATGGCGTGAATTTTGGCTATTTAACTGGGTTTGAACCGAGATTTGAGGAAGCGGCATTAGTACTCCATAAAGATGGCAAGGCTTATATGATGTTAGGAAATGAATCGTTAAGGATGCAGCAATACAGTCGTATTAAAGTGGAAGCAGTACATACACCTTATTTCTCTTTGCCTAATCAGCCGATGGAAAATAGTAAAACATTAGCTGGATTGATGGAGGATGCGGGGATAAAACAGGGGATGAAGGTTGGAATTGCCGGATGGAAGCTGTTCACAAGTGCATTAGAGGATAATGAGCAAATCTACGATGTGCCATATTTTATCGTCACAGCAGTTAAAGAGGCAGTCGGAGAGCAAGGCTTATTACTAAATGCAACTTCCATATTTATTCATCCAGGCGACGGTGCACGGGTAATTATGAACGCCAACGAAATAGCCCATTATGAGTTTGGTGCTTCATTAGCATCAGACCGCATGCTGCGCTTGCTTAATAAACTGCAAACTGGCATGACGGAAATGGAGCTTGCTGGTGAACTGGCAGCCTGGGGCCAGCAGACGAACGTACAGACAATTGTTGCAACAGGCGACAGATTTACAAATGCAGTCGTAGCACCTCGAGCAAAAAAGGTTAGCATTGGTGATAAGTTTTCCGCAACATTAGGATTTCGAGGCGGCCTTAGCAGCAGATCAGGTTATGCTGTTACATCACAGGAAGATCTACCAGAAGAAGTCAGGGACTATTTAGAGGCAGTAGCCAAGCCGTATTATGCTGCAAGTGTAGCATGGTATGAAAATATTGCGATTGGTTTGCGTGGCAATGAAATGTATGAATTGATTGAAGAGGTTATTCCGAAGGCTGAATATGGCTGGAAGCTGAATCCAGGTCACTTAACAGCAGGAGAAGAATGGATGTCATCCCCGATATACTCTGGATCTGAAATTCCTGTAGAAAGTGGAATGCTATTCCAAATGGATATCATTCCAAGTATCCCTGGCTATGGTGGTGCTAGTGCAGAGGATGGTGTTGCGATTGCTGACGAAAAATTAAGAGATGAGCTTGCAGCACTATATCCGGATGTTTGGGAGCGAATTCAAGCAAGAAGGGATTATATGATTAATACATTAGGAATTAATCTCAAGCCAGAAGTACTGCCACTGTCTACTATTAATGGCTATATGCGACCATACCTATTAAACAAACAATATGCATTTAAGGTGAAAAGCTAAAAATTAATAAAAGTTAGTAGGATATGGCTTTTATGCAATTCGAATTTCACACTAAGTAAAAAAAGGGTTGTTTTTTCTATTTACAGGAGAAACAACCCTTTGTTGATTATAATACAGTAAATGTTAAAAAATAGAAGATTTTTGGAAACCTACACCTCTTTTTATCGTATAATTATATAAATTAGGTGAAGGGACTGAAAAAGTGGATATTGATTTTTTCTGGATAGGTGCAGGCTTAGCTGTGTTTGGTTATTTTATCGGATATGGTTTGAAAAATTTCAAAAATCCAAAAGGAAGCCCGTCAGGACATCCAACTCTAATTAAAGAAAAAGACTTATATATTTATTTAGGCTTGAGACCAGAAGAAGTGAAAGAGCTATTAGTAAAGTATCCGGAAGCACCTAAGTTAGTATTAAAAGGAACTACCTATTATCCGTATGAACACTTCACACAATAGCTATCGTCAGAAGATATTTATAAAAACAGATAGCTGAACTCCGTTTTTCGATTGCTAAAAGAAAGATAACAAAGGAGGTAAAAAGACTATGAGTAGTTTTCTAGTATTCTTTATTGTTTTTTTAACGGTGATTGTTGATTTTTGTTGGCTTGATAAAAACCGGAAAAGATGGGGCTGGATGAATAGCTGGACTAAAAGAGATAAAGTATTTTTCTTTGTAGGCTTCCTTGCAATTTCTGTTTTTGTTTATGTAACAATGGGTGTTACATATCTATAATGCTAGGATTTAAATATTAAACATTAAATTATTATGGCAGGAGCTTCCTGCCATTTTTTTGATGTAAGGGATTATTATGGAACAAGAATTATGGTATTGTAAAGATAGAATATTTTGACAGGAGGCAATCCAATGTAGAATTCCCCACTCTTATATAAATAAAAATGAATAAGAAGTGAGGGATAGCTATGTCAAAATTTCATATTGAGTCTTTTAGATTTCTTTGGATTGGTCAAATGCTGGCTAATCTAGGAGATGTTATTTATACTGTGTGCTTAACTACAATCGTATATAAGGCAACTGGTTCCGTTACGTTAATGTCATTTGTGCCTTTTCTCATAACAATAACTGCCTTATTTAGTGGATTTATTGCACCAATCATCATTGATAAATATAAACTAAAGTGGATTTTGTTTTTTTCGCAAGGTGGCAAAACAGCATTACTGCTTGTAATTTGCTTATTTGTTTCGTTTATAAATATAAAAAATTTGCTTATTTTGTATTTCCTAATTGCGATCATTTCCTTTTTGGATGGCTTCGCAACACCAGCAAGAAATGCACTTATACCAGTTCTGGTAAAGGAAAAGGAACTTGTTAAAACAAATAGTTTTTTAGCTATTTTAGACCAATTAACTCAGTTAATAGCTTGGCCAATCGGGAGTATTTTGTTAGTTGTATGGGGAGGAAGCTATCTGTTATGGATTACTTTCCTTTTATTTGTCATATCCTCCCAATTAATGTTCCTTATAAAACAAGACCAACAGCCATATAAAGAAACTCGAGCTTCTGTTTGGGAGTCTATTAGTGAAGGTTGGCTGATAATTGTTAGGTCTAAACAATTAAGGTCTGTGACGATAATGAATTTGTTCGAGACCCTAGCAAATGGGGTGTGGATTACTGCCATTTTATATGTGTATGTAGAGGATGTTCTTAATAAACAGGAAGTATGGTGGGGAGTTATAAATGCTTTTTTCTTTGCAGGAATGTTTGTTGGCGGATTAATTGTATACAAAGTTTCCAGTAAATTAGAATTACAGCTTGGAAAATATATCATCTGGTCGACATGTAGTTTATCTATACTTACATTGTTTTTTGCATTAGCTTCAAATGTTTGGTTAGCTCTGTTGATTTCCTTCGTATATGGGTTTCCTCAAATGGTAAAGGATGTAGCAGAGGTGTCAATTGTCCAAAAGAGTGTGAGAAAAGAACAGCTTGCTAAAGTATTTTCAGCACGGGGCACTATTATGTATGCAGCCTTTGGTATTTCTGCAGTAATATTAGGCTGGATTACAGAGGAATATGGTGTGACAATTACATTTCTACTTGCAGCAGGATTTTTCCTGCTTTCATTTCTAGTAGGTATTGCCAATCGGAAACATCTTCTTGTTAAACAAAAAAGTTAATATTTTCTCTTGAGATAACTGCCCATGGGCAGTTATCTTTAAATTTAATGCTAATTTTGTAACATAAAACTATTAGAATCGATCGGAGGATGTCTTCATTTTGAAATGGCCATTTTTTAATAAGAAATCCTATTATCCTGCAGATAACTATTCGAAGGAATATATAGAAGAGGTGCTTAATTATACCCAAGTCAGCTTATTAACAAAAATCCCAGCGATATTTGAACTATTACTAACAAGCTCGCCGGAATTGAAAATGAGAGTAGCTCAAGTTTTGTATAAGTGTGTATCAACATTAAATGTTTTAGATTTATCGAGACTTGATTCTTTATTTAGAGAACGTACATCCCTGCACTGGTCTTATGACTGGAAAAAGGAAAACCCGGAAAGTCTGATTATACCTAATATGTCGGAGGACGAGAAAACAGTTATTTTAGGCTTATGCAGTTTTCATCCAAATGGGTATTTTAGAGAAAAAGCACTGCATAAATTAGCACAGCAAGATACAGGGAAAGAATTACCTTATTTGCTTTTAAGATGCAATGATTGGGTTCAAGAAATAAAAAAGCCAGCAGAACGATACATAGAGTCACTGATAACGCCCCAGTATTTAGAAGAAATTGTTAAGTGTCTTCCGTATATAAATAACATTGACAACAACAACGTCTTTAAAAAAGTTGTGCAGCTTCTAACCAAAAAGGAGACTTTCCCTTATTTGGATAAGGGCACAGACTCAAAAGTCAGGTCAACTCGGTTAGCTTGTTATCAAATGATGATGAACTTGAATGGGGTTAATAAAGAATCCATTATGAAGTATTATCGCAAAGAAAAAGAGCCATCATTGCGACTGTTCATTTTTAATGAATGGACGAGACATATAACGGTTGATGACTTTAAGAGCCATTACCTCCTATTAAAAAGGGACAAATCTCCGACGATTCGTTTACAAGTATTAGAAAAATTTAATGCTTACTTTCCAAGTGAGCGTTCTAAACAGTTAGAAGCGGCATTATTAGATAAAAGCAGGGCGATGCGAGTATATGCGAGATTTTTATTAACAAAACACGATACAAGTTACGATTTTGCTAAATTTTATAGTCAAATGATAACCGCACATAAGTCAGTGCATATAGCAATTTTAGGCTTAGGTGAAGTGGTCAGAAAAGAGCATGCAGAATTAATTACTCCTTACTTAAAGCATCATAATGTTGCCATCGTGAAGGCAGCGATTCGTGCGTTAGCCATGTTAGACGGTGAAACATATAAAAGTAGCTTTGCTGCATTGTTGAATTGTAAGCATAGAGGTATTTCTAAAGCAGCAACAAAGGCAATAGCTACCCTTAGTTATGAGGATATGAAAGAGTTTCTTTATACACTTTATGAAGATACTATATACGACCATACTAAAAACAATACAGCGTTGTTATTAAGCTCACTTCCTAAATGGCAGGCACTTATTTATATAATAAAGTTCTATGTAAATACGGAAGACGAAAATATTTCTAGTTTAGGCGAAAGAAGGCTAGTAAGATGGATTGCACAGTATAATCGCAGTTTTGTTTTACCAACAAAGCAGCAAATTGAAACTATAAAAGCCTTATTATATAACCATAGACATGATTTAGAACAACAACAGGTAAGTGCCATTGAATTTTGTTTGAAAGGGATTGAAACAAGAGGGTAGAACAGGCGAGCCAGCCGGTATTCACCTTGACACCGCACCATTAATGCCCTATTATTACTCGGAAAACAATTCTGTCATTTCTAGCACTTCCTTCTTTTGAAATGGCAGCCATTTTATATAATTAGAATCACTGTCAGAAGCGAAAAAATATAAAGGGGTATCTGGTCATGACAACATTAAATCCGAAGGTTGATGAGTTTATAAATAATGCCAAGAGCTGGCAGGAGGAATATGTGAAGCTAAGAAGCATCATTCTCGACTGCGAGCTTACTGAAGAATTTAAGTGGATGCATCCCTGTTATACGCTAAATAACAAAAACATTGTGTTAATACATGGCTTTAAAGAATATGTTGCATTGCTGTTTCATAAAGGTGCGCTGCTAAAGGATCCAGAGGGGATTTTAGTTCAACAAACAGAAAATGTTCAAGCAGCCCGTCAAATTCGCTTTACTAATTTACAAGAAATAGTCGAAAAGGAAGCAGTATTAAAAGCCTACATTCACGAAGCAATAGCAGTCGAGGAAGCTGGTTTAGAGGTAGAGCTTAAAAAGAATGAGGAATATAGCGTACCAGAAGAGCTTCAGCAAAAATTTGCTGAAAATCCTGCTTTTAAAGAAGCTTTTGAAGCATTAACTCCTGGGAGACAGAGAGCCTATCTGTTACATTTTTCCCAAGCAAAACAGGCGAAAACAAGAGAGGCAAGAATAGAAAAGTATTTACCGCATATTCTTGAGGGGAAAGGCTTAAATGATAAGTAAATAAAATAGCGATTAAACCTTCCGTTATATTTGGAAGGTTTTTTGTTACCCCCAAAAAACAAGAAAAGAACGATCATGCCACTGCATGATCGTTCTTCTAATATTATATGTTTGGATTTTCTTCCGGTTTCCAATTAAGAATGCCGTCATCTTTAACGAACTCGATAATAACATCTGTAATGCCTTCTACTTGTCCAATTTTAGCCTCTATCCGAAGTCTGACATTATCTGCTTCAGCGATAGTAAGAGTTGGAGCCAGCTCCACCTTTACTTCCACATGGAAGTGTTCGCCCTCTTTAATAACGACTAATTCTTGGATATCTTTTACTAAAGGATCCTGCATGACAAGCTGACCAATTTGGATTTCCATTTCATCATCTGATTCGCCAATTACACCTGCAGCATTGTCAAGAAATACCTTTCCAACAACAAAGAACATCATTATTCCGATAATAACGGAAGCAATTCCCTCTAATGCATGGAAACCAGTATATTTAGAAATGATAACAGCAGCTAAAGCGAGCAGACCGCCACCAGCAGCAACTAAATCCTCCATGAAAACTAATTTTGTGGCTGGTTTAGCTTTCCCAACTAACTGAAAGCTTTTGAAAATGATCTGCATGCCTTTTGCCGAAGAATTTGTTTCATGCATGATTTCCTTCATTGCTTTGTATAGCACAGAAGATTCTAAAACGACGCCGATAGCTAATACAGATACAACAATCGCAAATCCAGCAGATTCTGTTGGGTGAATGATATGATGAACGCCCTCTTTAATCGTTTCATAACTCATAATACCAACAATTAATACTGCACCTAGTAATACTAAGTTGACTAATCTTCCAAAACCACTAGGAAATCGTTCTGTTGGAGCCTTTTTAGAAAGTGCTGAACCAATATAAACAAAAAATTGATTGGCTGCATCCCCGATTCCGTGCATGGTTTCTGCAAACATTGCAACGTTTCCTGTCAAGGCAAAGGCAATTCCTCTAATTGTGGCAATAATTGCATTGACAATCCCTGCGGTTAATGCCGCTTTGTTTCCCTGTTTCAATAGAATAAATAACTCTTTCATTTCTCGTTGTTCCTTCTTTCCTTTGGTTGATATATAACATTATACATATTTCCAAGAGGAATTATATCCCATATGATGTTTTTTATGAGTAAATCAACCATATAAAGCGGAATTTTAATAAAAAATAGGTATATTCAGAGCGATTTCCGAAAGTGCTCTTTCTTTTATTTTCCTTCTTATTTATTTAACAAATTGTGTCGGTATACTTCCTAGCATTAATGGTAAAATGGACAAGTATAGGATACTTATAAAATAACATTACATATCGAAAGGGAGTATGAAGCATTGGAATTGAAAACGGTTATGGAAGAGCTAGAAGCACTTGGTAAGGAAAGAATGAAAAAAATGTATATGACAAATGGTGCACAGGAGCCATTGTTTGGGGCAGCAACAGGTGCAATGAAACCAATTAAAAGGAAAATAAAAATAAATCAGCCGTTGGCAGAAGAGCTATACGCAACAGGAAACTATGATGCTATGTATTTTGCAGGTGTTATTGCCGATCCAAAAGCGATGACGGAAGCGGATTTTAATCGTTGGATTGATAAAGCATACTTTTATATGCTGTCAGATTATGTGGTAGCGGTAACATTGTCGGAGTCAGATATTGCTCAAGAGGTTTCAGATAAATGGATTGAAAGCGGAGAAGAGCTGAAAATGTCGGCAGGATGGAGCTGTTATTGTTGGCTTTTAGGCAATCGTAAGGACAGTGAATTCTCTGAAGACAAGATTTCTAATATGCTTGATAAGGTGAAAGCTTCGATTCACGAGGCACCAGAACGAACTAAATCAGCGATGAATAATTTTGTATACACGGTTGGCGTTTCCTATAAACCGCTTCATGAAAAAGCAGTTGAAACTGCAAAGCAAATAGGTGTGGTAGAAATGAAACGGGATAATAAAAAAAGCAGTTTTCTTAATGCATCTGAAAATATCCAAAAACAAGTGGATTTAGGAAAGCTTGGCTTCAAACGCAAGTATGTTAGATGTTAACAGCAGCTTGATCTGTTGAAATACTAGCAAATTCGTTGCATGTATGTAGAAAAGGGAGAGGATATAACGCCGATGAAAATAAATCAATTAATTGCCAACAATATTAATCGCTTAAATACCGTTTTGCCTGAGGATTTATCGTTAGGAATTGCCGGATTATCCGGTTCTGGAAAAACAACATTTTGCCAAACGATAGGGGAGGAATCAAAAAAACGGCTCGTTTCTTTACTTCCTAAGGCTGAATATCAGTATCTGTTTTCTAATATAATGGAAACGAATTTTAGTGCCATCAAGATGGAGGACATGCCTTTAGTTCTGTTTCTTGGAAAATCATCGATTTCATCGAATCCACGCTCAACAATAGGTACACATACAGGTGTTTTTAAGGAAATTCGGGAAAGGTTGGGTGAAACCTTTCATGTTTCACCAGAAGTATTCTCCTTTAATAATGCCTTAGGCTGGTGTCCTGCATGTAAGGGGCGCGGTACTACCAAAAACGTTGCATGCAAAAAATGCGAGGGTAGACGTTATAATCCCGAGGTAGAGCAATATACGCTGTCCTTATTTAATCAGCCACATAGCATCTCTGATATTAATGATTTAAGTATGGAAACAATTCTATCATTATCAGACGAATTAAATATAAGCGACGAAAGACAAAAAATCCTCCAAAATATCATCAATATGAATATTGGCTATTTGTCGTTAAACCGCATAATGGGGACATTATCAGGCGGAGAATTAACGCGGATGTACTTAGCGGAGTTTATGGCAGCCAGCAGTAACAGTGTGATCATTATTGACGAAATTTCCGTTGGACTTGATCATAATACGTTGCTGCAAATTTTGGAGCAAATCAAACAACTCGGTTATAAAAATCAAATTTGGCTTATTGACCACTCTGATACAGTTTTGAATACGACAGATGAGCAATTGTTTTTCGGTCCAGGCAGTGGAAAATACGGCGGGAAAATTGTCAAAGAATCACCTCGGCCTGAACCAGTATATTGGAGTCGTAAACAAGAAGATCCCACTGATTATTATCAATTTCACGACCTATACTGTCGAAACATTCAAATGGATAAAATCCAAATCCCCAAAAACAGACTTGTTACCTTTACAGGTGAATCTGGATGTGGCAAATCGACACTTGTAAACGAATGTATCTCAAAGGATTTTATGAAGCGATATCCAAAGGATAAGCTGGTCATGGTTGGACAAGACCGAAACCAATCGATTACAAGCAGGTCCACAATTGCGACATTCCTTGATATAAAAAAGAAGCTCACGAAATACAGTGAAGATATTGATGACATCTTCCAGCGTTCCATAGAAGATATTATTGCGGAGCTTCCTACTGAAGATATTGCCCATAAACGGTTGAGCTTGCTCATTAAACTTGGACTAGGTTACTTGACATTAGAAAGAAAAACACAAACATTATCAACTGGCGAGTTTCAATGTGTTCATTTAGTTTCTGAGCTGTATGCAAAAACTAGAAATCCACATACATTATTTATTTTCGATGAACCATCAAAAGGATTATCTCAAAATATATTAAACCAGTTTATTGATAGCGTTAGGGTTATTTTACATGACGAATCTGTTTCGATCATTATGATTGAACATAATGCCTATATGCTAGAAAGCTCTGATTTTATCATTGATTTTGGCAAAAGGCAGCAGGAGCCTGTCAGACATCTTGATGTCGTCGGTCATGATAACTATTTTACAAAGGATACTAATGAACATGATTATGCTCCTGTACATATTTCTTCCACTTTAGAAGATAAAAACGGGATTACTTACTTAAAAGAAAACCATATTGAATACTTTAAAAGTGCGGAAAACACATATAAAGGTGGTATTTTAAAAAGCTTATCTTCCATGGCTCGGTTGATTTACGGTGAATATGAATCAGATAAAATTGCACCTGTTATCGCTATTGATTTAGAAAGACACTTATATAGTCAATACAGTTTTCTTTATGAAATGGGCGGATTGATTAATCATCTAGTTGCTGCACATCCAACAAATAAAGATACGAGAAGCTTTGATTTTTTCAGTCAGGATAATCATTGTCCAAGCTGTTCAGGTCGGATGGAAGTGGAGAAGTTTGATTTTGACTTAGTTATTCAAGATAAAACAGTTCCATTTTGGGACGGGCTTTTACATCCGGACGTGATGGAGGTGTTGAAATTCTATCAGCATGCCAAAATAGAGTTCCTGTTTGCAGAAATAAAAAATGAACTTGGCCAGGATTTGAGTAAAAGCTACAATGATTTGACAGAAGCGGAAAAACATACTTTTTTATATGGATACTGGGAAAAATCATTTTATGACAAAGCAACAAAATCCTCGAAAAAGTGGGAAGGCTTTAACTTTATCCTTGGACGGTATATGGTTATTTCCAAATCAATAATAAAAGAACAAATGAAGCAATCAAAGGAAATGATTCCTTGCCCAATTTGTAAAGGAACCATATTAAACCATAAGAAAAAATTGAGCTTTGATAACATTGATATTAGAGAGATAATCCAAAAGCCGATTAATCAAGTGATTGAAATAGTAGGAAAAGTACCTGAGCTAGAAAAGCTTCACTCCATCGTTGGCGGCGACATGGTTCTTACACAAGATGTCTCGTTACTTCCGAGAAAAACACAGGTAGCATTGAAAATGTTTGAGTTAGAACAAGCAAGCTTTGCCGGTTATGAGGTGGTCCTACAAAATGCATTGCCATTCTGGGGCCAAATTAACAGGAATATAGAAGCAATAAGCAGCAAAAATCAGCTGACAATCTGTGATTTTGCCAAAATTGAAGAAACAAGGGAAGACATTATTGATAAGTATTTCACTAATGGTAAATTCAAAAAACTAACTTATGTATATGAAGCGTTTGGCTATAAAAAGCTTGTAACGCAAATCAACAAAATAAAAACAAGCCATCAATGTCCATTCTGCAAAGGAAAAAAAGTCATTTCAGAGGACAATTTGCATGATGGTGTTTATAAATTATCCGTTCCTTGTGTCAGCTGCTATGCGAGCGGCATTAACGACGAAGGTCGTAAAGAGCTGGTTGAAGGAATTCAAGTACAAACATGGCTGACAGGCAAAGTAAGGGATGTGGTGGAAGCTGCAAATATGGAGGAAGTTGCAGATATACCAATTTTCAACCGGATACGAGAGCTGAATAAACGAGATTTAATGGCAGTATACCATTATCTTGAGCAGAGTAAATAAAATGAAAAGACAATAGATGACTCATCCATCTATTGTCTTTCTATTTCTTCACAAAAAGTTCAGCTGCTTCTGCTTGAAGAGTATGCTATTGTTAAGAAAAAGAATATTCTTAATTTAAGGGGGAGGCAGGAAACTATTGAATCAAAAGACAGAAAAAATAATAAGTGGTTTTTGTGGGTTCTGGGAACTGATAAGTGAAAAATGCTCTTATTCTATTGGTGAGCCACCAAAGGCAGGAACCTATCAGCTTAAAATTGATAAGGGCAAGGTCCAGTTTCATGTTAGCTGGGTTGATAAAGACAGTAAAAAGTTCCAGGTGGAATTTTCAGGAATACCGAATGGAATAAAGTATCCATATGAAGATAATCCCCATGTGGACACTGTAAAGTATGAAATAACATCCGCTGGCGACTTTATGTCAATCGCTTATAAAGGTAATCTCATAATAAATGAAGCTAGCAGAGTATTATCAGAAGACGGCAATTTTTTGTATGTTACGCAAAAGGTACTTGGACCAGATGGAGAGCTGCATGCTAATTCTTCTGTATATAAAAGGCAAGTAATGTTATAGACAAGGAGATAGTGCATTAAAAAAGAAGTACGTTTAAACGTACTTCTTTTTTTCATATATAATTTTATATTATCTTTTTTTAAAATCGCAGCAAAAAACCAAGATAAACCCATTGTAATTGGTCTAATTCTGTGATAATCTTATAAAGGTTCACATTTTGAAATTAATTTTACGTATAATTATCCTATTTTCTACTTTAATTATACGACGTGAACGAGCCATTAGTCAACCTTTTTTTTAAAAATTTTTTCTGAGGAGTGTTGCTATGAATTCCGAATTTCAAAAGGAACAAATACGGGTAGCAAGTGTGACACAGGTAATTACGGAAGAAATGAAAAAAATGGAGGATGAGACTGTAAAAAGCAAAAATGAAGTTGTTCATATCCGCAGGCATTTTTGGGATGAGGTGAAGGTGAATACAGAAACCTTTGATGACTATCTTGAGACGATAATTAACCTGCGGCAAGAGGCTCAAGTTTTGTCAGTAAGTCAAAGCATTCATAATCATGCTGCTAAGCGTTTATCCACATTACGGAGAATGCAGGAGGTTCCTTATTTTGGCCGAATAGATTTTTTGGAGGAAGGGGAATTAGCTAAGGAACATATTTATATAGGGATCGCCTCACTTAGTGATTCTAGTGGCGAGGATTTCCTGATTTACGATTGGAGAGCTCCAATTTCTAGTGTCTACTACGATTATCAGCCTGGAGCTGTTCAGTACCAAACACCTGGGGGAACAGTTTACGGTTCCCTTGAGAAAAAGTGGCAATACCTTTGCCGTGGCGGCTCACTTCAATCTATGTTCGATACAAGTCTGACTATTGGGGACGAAATATTGCAGCAGGTGCTCGGTGAAGGAACAGGTAAACAGATGCATAATATCGTAGCGACAATTCAACAGGATCAAAACCAGATTATTCGTTTTGATCATAAGAGACTGCTTATCGTGCATGGTGCAGCAGGCAGTGGCAAGACATCTGCAGCTCTCCAGCGAATTGCGTATCTGCTTTACAAATATAGAGATAGTCTGAATGCGGATCAAATCATTCTTTTTTCACCTAATTCGATGTTTAGCAGTTATGTTTCCAATGTGCTTCCAGAGCTTGGTGAGGAGAATATGCAGCAGGTTACATTTCAGGAATATTTAAATCACCATCTGAGTAAAAAGTTCCATGTTGAAAACCCTTATGAGCAATTGGAATATATACTAACTGCAGAAAAGAGTCCTTCATACAACGCAAGGCTTGCAAGTATCCGTTTTAAAGCATCGACCGCTTTTTTTGAAGCGATTCAAGCATACAGGCTGTCGCTAGAATTATCGGGAATGCTATTTAAGGACATAATCTTCAGAGGGAAAGCAATTGTAACGGCACAAGAAATTGCGGAAAGGTTTTATGAACACGATACAGAACTTCGCTTTCATAATCGACTAGAAAAGCTGCAAGACTGGCTGCTGAAAAAAATAACCACGACGCAAAAGGCTGAGCGGAAACAGCAGTGGGTGCAGGAGGGAATAGAGCTGCTTAGCGATGCTGATTACCATAAGGCACGTATATACTTAGCAAAAAAACGTGGCTATAAAAGAGAAGAAATTGCCGAATACGAAGTGGAGCCTGCAGCACTAGCCAAACTTATTATTCAGCGGAAATTCAAGCCGTTCCGAAAGCAAATACGTGACTTTCGTTTTATTGATTTTAAAGGTATTTATAAGCAGATTTTTATAGATTCTCAAGCTTTAAAACACTGGGGTAAAGGGGAAACTCCAGTGGAATTGGCGGCCATTTGTCAAACAACAATTGAAATGCTTGCTGAAGATAAGCTTTTTTATGAGGATGCTACACCGTTTTTACTTTTACAGGAATTAATACAAGACTTTCAGTCAAACAGCGCCATTAAACATATTGTTGTTGATGAGGCACAGGATTATTCACCATTTCAGTTTGAGTTTTTGCGAAGATTATTTCCGGCGGCAAAAATGACAGTGCTAGGAGACTTTAATCAGGCGATCTTCGCACATGCCAGTGATAAGGTCAATTTTCACACACTTTCAAGCCTTTATGGACCAGATGAAACAGAGCTCATCAATTTGGCGAAAAGCTATCGCTCTACTAAACCAATCATTGAATTTACTCGCCGACTTATTCCAAATGGAGCTAATATTATTCCGTTTGAACGCGACGGCGATCGTCCAGAGCTGAAGCAAGTAACAGATGCATATGAGTTGCACAGCTCCATTAAACTAAAAGTTGCTGAGTTGCAGGCTCGTGGCTTTCATAGTATTGCGATAATCTGCAAATCTGCCGAAGAAAGTATTAAAGCTTATGAATCTCTTTCAAGCATTGATCAAATTATACTAGTAAAGAGCAATGCAATCGAGTATGAACAAGGTGTAGTTGTCGTACCAGCATATATGTCAAAGGGCATTGAGTTTGACGCAGTCATCATTTATAATGCATCAGGGCAAGTTTACGCTGATGAAAGCTTACGTAAGCTCTTTTATACTGCCTGCACAAGAGCTATGCATTATTTACAGCTGTATAGCGTAGGTGCACCAAGCAAATTTTTGAGGGATGTATTATCGGCAGGGGTTATAGAAGCTTAAATTATTTACACAAAACGAGAGTCGCTTTTTTATAAAAACATTTTGCACTTCATTTTCATTATTCTATTTAACAAGGAAAGTAGGAATGATCCAATGTCAACAGAAACTAATTCTGTTCAGAAAAAACCCCCATATGGCATGATAGCGATTTTATTTATTGGAGCCTTTGTCGCAATCTTGAACGAAACCTTGCTGAATGTTGCACTCCCAGCAATCATGGAGGAATTTGAAGTAAATGCAACTGCAGTTCAGTGGCTTTCTACAGGCTATATGCTAATCAACGGGATATTAATTCCAGCGAGCGCGTACTTTATTCAGCGTTTTTCTGATAAAAAGCTATTCATTACAGCGATGCTATTGTTTACTCTTGGAACACTTTTAGCTAGCTTAGCACCTGCATTTAGTGTGTTATTAGGAGCACGTATGGTTCAGGCTGCAGGCTCTGCCATCATGATGCCGTTATTAATGAATGTAATGCTTACTGCATTCCCCGTGGAAAAAAGAGGAGCAGCAATGGGGATGTTTGGTCTTGTTATGATAACAGCTCCAGCAATTGGACCAACACTGTCAGGCTGGCTGATCGAGCATTACAGCTGGAGAATGTTATTTGATATTGTGCTACCCATTGCAGTTATCACGTTAATTTTTGCTTTCATTAAATTAAAAGATGTAACAGCACAGCGTAAAATTAAACTTGATTTCGTCTCATTGGTTTTATCAAGCATCGGCTTCGGCGGCTTGCTTTATGGCTTCAGCTCTGCCGGAGAAAAGGGCTGGGACAGTCCGTACGTATACGGGACGATAATTATTGGTGCAATTGCCTTAATTACCTTTGTTCTTCGTCAATTCCGAACAGATGAGCCAATGCTTGAATTTCGGGTTTACAAATATCCAATGTTTGCATTGTCATCCATTATCTCCATCGTTATTTCTGTAGCAATGTTTTCGTCGATGATTTTACTGCCAATTTATGTCCAAACACTTCGAGGAATCACACCATTGGATTCTGGTCTGTTAATGCTTCCAGGAGCAATCGTTATGGGGATTATGTCTCCGATTACAGGAAAGCTTTTTGACAAATATGGTGCAAGAGTTTTGGCGGTAATTGGCTTAAGTATTACCGTTGTTACATCCTATTTCTTTAGTAAGATTGACATGGATACAGCTTATTCTACACTTGTCCTATTGTATACCTTCCGTATGTTTGGGATGTCAATGGTTATGATGCCAGTAATGACAAACGGCTTAAATCAGCTGCCAGCTATAAACAACCCACACGGAACAGCAATAAACAACACATTACAGCAGGTGTCAGGTGCAATTGGCTCCGCATTGTTGATTACTGTTATGCAAAACAGAACAAAAGCAGAAGCTGAGGATTTGGCTGCTAAAGCAATGGCAAATATGGATGCAAGTACAGCCCAAAATACAGCAGAACTTAAGCAGCAAATCATGAACACAGCAATGCTGCATGGAATTAACTTTACTTTTATCGTTTCCACATGGATTGCAGTTGTGGCATTAATACTTGCCTTCTTCATCAAACGAGTAAAACCGAGCTATCAAAATCAGCCGGGAGAAGAAGCGGTTAGTAAGGAATTTGAAGCTGGTAAAGATTAAGTAAAAATACTGAAACACCGGGATGCCTACTAATGGTTGTCCCGGTTTTTTTTTATACTGTACAAAGGGATTCTATATAGTTAATAAAAATTAAGGGTAAAATGATATTATTGTAACTATTTGGAAGGTTTTTCGTCTATTACCGAAAAGGGAATAGGAGACAATTTACATGAGATTATCAGCATTTTTTCGAACAAAAAAGAGAAAAATAGCAAGCACTATCTGTATTACCATTTTTATCTTTTCGGTTTATTACTTTTTTTTCTACTATCAAGAGTCAGAAATGTTCGCAGGATTTCCAGTTCCGTTAGCAGCAAACCTTGTTAAAGCAGATCAAGATAATAAGTATGAAGAATATAAGTGGTGGGCTGCTTCTGAAACTGATAGCATTCCTCCCTATTATTGGCTTGTAATTCGTATATTGGGTTGGCAGGAGAAGGAAAGAGAAGGAGCTTCGACTACTTACGAAAAAGATGGCAAACAAGTATTTCTTACATCTGTTGATAAAGTTATATATCTTCAGTAAAGGAAAGCTTCCTAAATTTGTACATTACTAGAACAACATCCTAATATATGGTATTGTACTAGCGTACGATAAAATACAAAATAAAGTACAGCGGGGAGATTCTTACTTATGAAGAAATGGAGCTATTCACTACTTTTAGCAATGGCTATTTTGGCACTTGCTGCATGTGGTGCCGAAAAAGAGGCAAGCAAGACGTCTAATGACGAGAAGGAAACAGAGGAGTCTGAAGAGTTTGCAGTGGATAAAGGCCTGTTAAGTGTAGAAATTACGATGCCAGCAGCCTTTGTTGAAGGACAGGATATGGAGAGTACGATTAAAGAAGCGGAAGCAGAAGGTATTGAGGTAACGAAAAATGAAGATGGGTCTTTAACGTATAAAATGTCTAAATCAGAGCATAAACAAATGATGAAGGACTTAAAAAAGAACGCGGAAGAATCGCTTGAAGAAATAAAAACAGTGGGTACCTTCCCATCAGTTAAGAATATTGATTATAATAAATCCTTTTCTAAGTTTACGATGACAGTAGACAAAGCTGCATATGAAAACAGCATGGATGCTTGGTCTGTTATCGGCATTGGCATAACAGGAATGATGTACAATCTTTTTAACGGTGAAGATATGGATAAAATGAAGATAAATATTGATTTAAAAGACGAAGCGACAGGTGAAGTGTTTGATACGACCGTTTATCCAGATGCTTTAGAAGACGCAGACTCAGCTTTAACTACAGAACAATAAATAGCGGCAAGCCCAATTCTCAAAAGATATTGGGCTTTAATTATGCCGTTATTCGGGGTATATCATGGAGGAGCGACAAGCCGAGAAATATTTTCCGGTTTTTATGTTGTATTTCCTGAGAAATCGCAGGATATGACAATGTTTGTGGTTATTCTACATGATGAGGAAAAAGTATCGTCTTGGAAAAGATATGGAAATTACCAATGGGTGCTCCGCTGGGCTTTGTTCATGTATTAGACTCATATTGCTGAAAAAACTTTTAAAAAAGCAGAGCAGATAGCAGTCAAAGCATAGTTATCCTCTTTCTTGGACATGGAGATAAGAAAAACACCAATCACATGAAACAGACTATTATCTTTTGTACTATAATATAAGTAATTGGTTTTTAGGAGGATCTAAAAAATGAAGCCTAAAATAGAAGATGTGGCGAAACTGGCTGGTGTATCGCCAACAACGGTTTCAAGGGTATTAAACAACCGTGGATACATAAGTGATAAAACAAGGGATAAGGTTCAACAGGCAATGAATGAGCTGAACTATTTTCCCAATGACGTGGCGCGGACTTTATTTAATAAGCGTTCCAATTTAATTGGCTTAATATTGCCCACAACCGCAAATCCTTTTTTCGGGGAATTGACCTTTCATATTGAAAATATTTGTGCATCGCTCGGCTATAAGGTGCTGCTTTGTAACAGCTTAAATCAAGTGGATAAAGAAGAAAAATATTTAGAAATGCTGTTAAGAAATCAAGTCGATGGCATTATTGTCGGCACACATAATCGTGGAATCCTAGACTACCATAAGCAAGGCCTAGCAGTTGTGGCAATTGATCGCTATTTGTCAGAAACTATTCCTGTCGTTAGTTCTGATAATTACGATGGCGGTAAAACAGCAACAGAATTATTAATACATAACCAGTGTCAATGTATTGTGTTAATTGATGGAATCGGTGAATTAGAAACACCAGCAAGACTGCGGAGAAAAGCTTATATGGATTTAATGGAACAACACCGGCAAACACCAATTATTTATGAAATCGCAGAGGTATTTGAGCAAAATAGCTATATACCTATATTAAATGATCTATTTACAGAGCATCCTGAGGTCGATGGGGTGTTTGCGACAAATGATTTATTTGCTGCAGCATTATGGAATGAAGCGAAAAAGCGAAACAAATCGATCAAAGTAGTCGGTTATGACGGAACAGAGACGCTTCGTACCCTGTTGCCTGAATTAACAACCATCAAGCAGCCGATTAAGAGCTTAGCGGAAGCAGCAATCGATATATTAATTAAGGAAATAGAAGAGGAATTGCCAGACTTACCTTTAGAAACAAAGCTTCCTATCAAATTAATAAAGGGAACGACAGCTTAAACATTGCCTTCACGCAATGTTTTTTTAATTTTTATGTCAACCCGTTGACATATGAAACCGGTTGACATAAAATGATGTTGAAAGTGCTTTCAGTTTTTAAAATTTGTTCTCTATTACATTATAAAGGGGAAATAGAAATGAATGGTTCAAAACGACTGTATTGGCAATTAAGTGCTTATTTTTTCTTTTTCTTTTTCACTTGGTCTTCTAGTTATTCTTTATTTTCGATTTGGTTAGGGCAAGAAATTAATTTGAATGGAGCAGAGACAGGCATTATCTTTTCTGTAAACGCTATCTTCGCACTATGCATGCAGCCGATATATGGATATATTTCCGATAAAATCGGGCTAAAGAAAAATATTTTATTTTTCATTAGCTTGCTGCTCGTGCTAGTTGGACCATTTTATATCTTCGTGTATGGACCGCTATTACAATTTAATGTTTTGCTAGGGGCAATAGTCGGAGGATTATATTTGGGTACTGCCTTTCTGGCTGGAATTGGTGCAATCGAATCATATATTGAAAAAATCGGGCGCAAATATCAATTTGAGTATGGAAAATCAAGAATGTGGGGCTCCCTTGGCTGGGCGGCAGCAACATTCTTTGCTGGACAGCTTTTCAACATTAACCCAAACATCAACTTCTGGGTTGCTTCCGTTTCTGCGGTCATCCTAGTTACAATCATCATCTCTGTAAAGGTAGAAATGACTCATCATGAAATGGAAAGAGCCGATTCCGTTACATTCAAGGATGTTGGTCAGTTATTTCTGTTAAGAGATTTTTGGTTCTTCATGCTATATGTAGTTGGTGTTACTTGCGTATATAGTGTTTATGACCAGCAGTTTCCGATTTATTATTCGTCCCTTTTTGCGACAGAGGCACTAGGAAATCAAGTGTTTGGCTATTTGAATTCTTTTCAAGTATTTCTAGAAGCGGGCATGATGTTCTTAGCTCCATTCATTGTGAATAAGCTTGGAGCAAAGAAAAGCTTGCTGCTAGCAGGGTTCTTAATGGCATTTAGAATAATTGGCTCAGGTGTGGTAATAGGCCCTGTCGGAATTTCTTCGATGAAGTTAATTCATGCAGTAGAGCTGCCAATTATGTTAATCGCCATCTTTAAATATTTGGCGGCGAATTTTGATACAAGACTATCATCGATTTTATATTTAGTCGGCTTTCAGTTTGCCTCACAGGTTGGTGCATCCATACTGTCCCCATTGGCAGGCAGATTATATGACAGCATTGGCTTCAGACAGTCGTATATTTTCATGGGAGTGTTAGTTCTTGTTTTTTCCGTTATCTCCATTTTCACCTTATTAAATAATAAAAAATCAACTGTTAATAAACCGAAAAAACTGCAAGTAGTCAATTAGGAGGGCGTATTTATGTTAACAACAAATAAACTTCAGCAGGCAGAACAAGCAATCCAAAATGCAAAGCAACAATTAAATAAACGATACAGACTAGGCTTTCATATTATGGCACCAGCTAACTGGATTAATGACCCGAATGGGCTAGTCCAGTATAAAGGTGAATATCATGCATTCTATCAGCACCATCCATATGATGAAAATTGGGGACCAATGCATTGGGGGCATGTCAAAAGTAAGGATTTAGTGCATTGGGAGCACATGCCGATTGCTCTAGCGCCAACAGAATCCTATGAAAAGGATGGCTGTTTCTCAGGAAGTGCTGTCGATGATAATGGTGTTCTCACATTAATATATACGGGTAATATTTTTGTAGACAAAGAGCAAGATATTCTCGACCAATCTCAATGTATTGCTACAAGCACAGATGGAATTACTTTCACAAAGGAAACAGCAAATCCAGTGATCTCTAAGCATCCAGCAGAAGGCTCCGGCCACTTCCGTGATCCTAAAGTTTGGAAGCACGAGGACTCCTGGTACATGATTATCGGTACAAGACAGGAGGATACGGGTAAGGTTGTTCTGTATAAATCACAGGATTTACGGGCGTGGCAATATGTTGGAGTATTAGCTGAAAGTGACGGTACATTAGGATATATGTGGGAATGCCCAGACTTCTTTGAGCTTGGAGGCAAACATATTTTGCTGTTTTCTCCGCAAGGAGTGGGAGCAGAAGGTGACTTATATAATAATCTTTTCCAAACAGGCTATTTTGTTGGAGATTACGATTATAAAACAAATGCATTCAAGTCAGGCAGCTTCACGGAATTAGATAATGGCCATGATTTTTATGCAGTCCAAACCCTTTTAGACGACAAGGGCCGCCGCATTGCAATCGGCTGGATGGATATGTGGGAATCCAGTATGCCAACAAAAGAAGATGGCTGGTGTGGTGCACTAACATTGCCAAGAGAATTAACACTCAATGAAAATAATAAAATTCTAATGAAGCCTGTCGAGGAGCTGTCATTACTGCGCACACAGCAGCAAAAAGTATGTACAGATAAAAGCCTGTCTGGAAGCTATCTCGTTGAAGCAACACAGGATTTAATCGAACTAAAGCTCGATTTTGATTTAACGAAAACATCCGCACAAGCAATAGGACTAAAAATTCGCGGCACCAATCAAGACGTAACCAAGCTCGCGTTTGATGTGGAACAGCAAAAGCTAGTGCTAGATTGCTCTAAGTCTGGAAAAGGCGAAGATGGAGTGAGACGCACAGCACTAAAAGCAGACCAGCAGCTTTCCTTAAGAGTATTTATCGACAGATCCTCAATAGAGGTTTTCGCAAACGATGGAGAAGTAACAATGACAAGCCGAATATATCCAACAGAAGAAAGATTAGGATTTGAATTGTTTAGTGAAAGCGGGGAGACAGAAGTAATTGATTTTACTTGTTGGGAGTTGGAGGATATTTGGGGATAATGAATAAGGGACCAAGTGAACATCACTTAGTCCTTATTTTATTAAAACGGCAGATTCCTAAATTTCTTTGGAGTTAACTCTGTATGCTCTTTAAATATTTTTATGAAATGAGGCACACTGTTAAATCCGCATTCATAGGTGATCTCTTGAATAGATAAGTCAGTGTTTTGCAAGAGTTCCTTTGCATGATTTATGCGGAAATTGATTAAATATTGATACGGAGAACAGTTCAGATGTTTTTTAAACACTCGTGAAAAATGATACGGACTTAAGCCTGCACAATTTGCAATGTCCTGAAGCTTAATCTGGGTATGAAAGGAGCTTTCTATGTAATTAATTGCCTCTAGGATAGATTTGAATTGCAAGGAATCGACTTCACTCGATTTCTTTTTTAATTCATAAAGAATCTTATGGATATAGATAGATACCGCATCTTCTTCAACATGATTCTCTTTGGCAGCATGGAGAATACTAGTCATATAGTCTTGAATTACATAATTATTTGCTATTGAAAAGACGCAGCCGCTTGCCTCATAAAGGAGATTATAATAAGCTTCACTTGCATTACCAGAGAAATGAATCCAATCAAATACAGTTTCTTCTTCGGCCTGATATTTATGCGGTTTATAGCAGTTCAGAAACACAAAGGAGTTTTCTGATGCGATATATTCCTTTTCCTCATAAAAGATTCTCATTTTTCCTTTCTTTACAATCATAAATAAATAGCTGTTCCAATTGTTCCGCTCCACGATATAGTCGTTACTGCAGCAAAATGTGCCAGAATAAGATAAATAGAAAAGTGCATCTTTTGCAAAATCACTAGGTGTGTGAAAATACATTTTCGATTGTGATAAAACACCTTTTTCCACCATATAAAACCGTCCTCCTGTTTAACTTTTAAGACAGCAAGAATATTATATTATTTAGCAATATCCTATAATGACATTGTAAATAGAGTTTATTAATATGTACATATGGAAAGCAAAAATAAACAATAAAGGAGATAAATGACATGGAAATTAGAATTGGATTAATTGGTGCAGGTTGGATGGGGAAAGCTCATACGAATTCATTTGTAAACGCTTTATTAAACTTCGGTCCTGAATATGGCAAGCCGATTTTTGAGGTAGTATCAGATGTGAGTGCAGAGGCAGCTAAAAAAGCCAGTGAGACATTAGGTTATGCCAAATGGACAACTGACTGGAAGGAAGTAGTTACTGACAAAAGTATTGACATCGTTGATATCGCAACACCAAATGCCTTTCACTATGAAATTGCAAAGGCGGCACTAGAGAACGGCAAGCATGTTTACTGTGAAAAACCTTTAACTTTATCAAGTGAGCAATCATTAGAGCTTGCTGAAATAGCGAAGGCAAATGGAGTTGTCAACTATGTTGGCTACAATAATGTGATGAATCCAGCAAGCTGCTATATTAAAGAGCTGGTAGACACCGGAAAACTAGGCGATATCGTCGGCTTCTTCGGAACATATGCTCAAGACAGCCTGCTTGATCCAAACTTGCCTATTACTTGGAGACATATTAATAAATATTCCGGATCAGGTGCACTTGGTGATTTAGGCTCTCACTTGTTAAGTGTTTCCCAGTTTGTTTTAGGAAATATTGAAAGCGTTAACGCCACATCAAAAACGATATTTAAGCAAAGACCAGCATCTCCTGGTTCGTTAACATTAGCAGAAGTGGAAAATGAAGATATTATTGCTATTCTGACAAACTATGAAAATGGAGCTGTCGGCACAATTTCTTCGAGCAGAATTGCTGCAGGCAGAAAAAATTACTTAACGTATGAAATCCAAGGTACACAAGGGACAGTTCAGTATTCTTTAGAGCGCATGAATGAAGTTAATGTGTATTTCACTTCAGATGATAGTGCAGACAGAGGCTTTCGAACAGTATTTTTAGGACCTGATCATAAAGGCTACAGTGCGTTTTATCCAGCGGCTGGTATTGCGATTGGCTATAACGATATGAAGGTGCTCGAAGCACATGAATTGCTGTCAGCATTATCAAGAGGCACTGCATATGTTTGCGATTTTACATTTGGCGCACAAATTGATAAAACAGTTGATGCTATTTTAAAATCAGCAGAACAGCAGCAATGGGTTCGGGTGAATGAAAAAGGAGGGGTAATCGCATGAAGATTAAAATAGGCACAGCACCTGATTCATGGGGAGTTTGGTTTCCGCAAAATGATAAACAGATTCCGTGGGAACGCTGTTTAAATGAAATGGTAGAGGCCGGCTATGAGGGAATTGAGCTTGGGCCGTGGGGCTATCTTCCAAATAATTATGTGCAATTAAAGCAAGAGCTTGAGAAGCGCAGTTTGAGTCTTACTGCAACAACCTTAGTCGGTGATCTTACTTCTGAAGCGAGTACCAAAGAAATGATTACCCTTTTAGATGAAATGGCCAAGCTTCAGCTGAAGTTCCCAACAGCGAAGTATGTTGTATTAATCGATGATTGTTATACAGACCTGTTTACTGGCGAACTGATTCGCCCGCAGATATTAAATGAGGAGGAATGGCGCTCATTCGTCCGCAATGTGGAACAAATTAAAAACCATGCCAAATCAACATACGGCTTGGAGGTAGTCTTCCATCCACATGCCCAAAGCCATATTGAGACAGAGGAGCAAATTGAAAGACTTCTGCATAATACAGACATCAATTTATGCTTAGATACAGGACATCATGCTTATGCTGATGGTGATCCAGTTGCATTCATGCGCAAATACTATGAGCGTATTCCATATCTTCACATAAAAAGCTGTGATCTTAAGGTAAGGGAAAGAATGCAAAAAGAAAACTGGCCATTTGCTAAAGCAGTGAGTGAAGATATAATGTGTGAACCTGAATTAGGGGTAGTGGATATGGAAGCATTTTTCGAGGTACTGCGTGATATTGACTATAGCGGCTGGGCAGTTGTCGAGCAGGATATGTATCCAGCACCATTTGATAAGCCATACCCAATCGCAAAACGGACAAGTGAGTATTTAAAGACGATTTCAAACTCTATTAATGTCAAATAGACAGTAGAATGATTTTTACATCTCTATCATAAGAAGAGCACTCTTATGATAGAGATGTAATGCTAAATAAGCGTGAGTTTCATTTGATTATTTTTGAAAGCGGATACAAATTTCTGGATGTTAAAGGAGGAATGGAAAGTGGATAATGCAAAGCTGTCTGATCATCACTCGATGGAAACGGGAAAACACAAAAAAGATCCTAAAAAAAATCTCCGGTTAATCACTATTGTTGCGACCTTTGGAGGGCTGCTGTTTGGGTATGATACTGGAGTTATTAACGGAGCTCTCCCATTTATGGCGCGTCCTGACCAGCTTAACTTAACTCCCTTTACAGAAGGCTTAGTCGCAAGCTCACTTGTCCTAGGTGCAGCGATCGGTTCCATCTTTGGAGGAAGGCTGTCAGATAATAAAGGTCACAGAAAAACAATTCTTTATTTAGCCATTTTGTTCTTCTTCGCAGCACTCGGTTGTGTTGTCGCTCCAAATACAACAATCATGATTTCATTCCGATTTCTGTTAGGGCTTGCGGTTGGCGGAGCATCGGTTATCATTCCATCTTATCTTGCAGAAATGTCACCTGCAGAACGACGAGGAAGATTAGTAACCCAAAATGAATTAATGATTGTTACTGGCCAATTTCTCGCCTATGTTTTTAATGCTGTTATCGGAAATACTTTTGACGAAGCAGGACATGTATGGCGTTATATGTTAGTGATTGCAACACTTCCCGCTGTCGCCTTATGGTTAGGTGTGCTTATTTTACCAGAAAGCCCGCGCTGGCTCGCGTCAAAAGGTAGAATCGGAGAAGCGCTTAAAACGTTAAGACAAATTCGTGAAGGAGCTTCCGCAGAAAAGGAATTAAAAAATATCGAGGCAAGCATCGCTGAAATGAAAAATACCAAAAAGGTCACCTTTAAAGATTTAAGGATTCCTTGGATTAAAAAAATTGTTGTTCTCGGGATAGGAATCGGAGCGATATCCCAATTAGTGGGCATCAATTCAATCATGTATTATGGCACACAAATCCTTCAAAATTCAGGATTTGGAACAAAGGCAGCATTAATAGGAAATGTCGCAAATGGCTTAATCTCCTTAGTTGCTGTGATTATCGGTATGTCCATCATGCATAAAGTAAATAGACGCTCCATGTTTCTGACAGGCTTAATTGGTGTAACAGCAGCACTTATTTCAATCGGAATATCCACACTGCTACTTGCGGATTCTCCGAGCTTGCCATATGTAGTCCTGTCCATGACATGCGTTTATTTAGCCTTCTTCCAAGGGGCAGTCGGCCCGATGACATGGCTTACGTTATCTGAGATTTTTCCAGCGAGAATCAGAGGGATAGGAATGGGAATGGCAGTCTTGTTTCTTTGGCTTTTCAATTTTCTGGTTGGTTTATTCTTCCCTATTCTATTAGACAGTGTCGGCTTATCGGCAACCTTCTTCCTATTCGCCGTATTTGCAATCGCAGGGATTGTGTTTATAGGAAAGTATTTACCTGAAACAAGAGGATTGTCATTGGAGCAGATTGAGGAGAATTTTAAACAGAATTAAAGAGTTCTATAGACAGAGCTGAAACTAAAATTAGTGCAGCTCTGTTTTTATTTTGCATCTTTCATTCAAAAAAACTTTGTTAAGTAATCTTACACGTTGCTTGCAACTTTATTTTTGAATTTCTAATATGTAAGTATTAAACCATTCTTCATGAGATGTTCGAGAGATATAAATAGAGAATAACGGTCAAAAAAACCAGTAGGCATCTGTAATAAAAAATAATCATTAAACATTATAATGTTATATTGACTATACCAAAGGACTGTAATAGAATGTCTTTATGAAAAGGATTTCATTTTGAAAAGGGAGAGAGTTATTCATGCGTATTTTATTGCGTTGTGCTTCAGGTATGTCAGCTAGTTTATTAGTAACATAAATGGAAAAGGAAGGCGGAGAAATAAAAGGGAGGATTAATAATTAAAGATAATATTCGTTTTAGTGTAAGGTCATTTTGGTGATTCAGATGTGATTTGTCTTGGACCACAAGTTAATCGTAGTTAATTCAATTACAACAAGCTAGCACATGCAAAATTAATTATTCTGTCTTGTCTACTAAGTAAGGAATATTTTTTATCTTCAAACATTATAATGTTATAAAGTTTGAGATTCGTATTAATTAAACATTTATAAAAAGAGGGGGTATTTTTATGAATAAGGTTATGCAGTTTTTAGAAACAAAAGTAATGCCAACCGCACAAAAAATTGGTTCACAGCATCATCTTTTAGCAATCCGAAATGGAATACTATCTACGCTCCCATTAACGATCATTGGTTCATTTTTTGTCATTTTATTAAATTTTCCAATTGCAGGTTATGATGAATTTATTGCGGACTTTAGGCCGGTACTAGATATTCCCTTTCGATTCACTGTAGGAGCAATGGCTTTATATGCTTCATTTGGCGTTGCATATGCTTTAGCAGGACATTATAAGCTTGACCAATTAAGTACTGCTTTACTTTCAGTCTTGGCCTTTCTGATTACGTCCATTGTCCCAATACAAGTAACTGAGCCTGTTGCAGGCGTTATTGAAGCAGGACGTTGGCTTAATATAAGCAGCTTAAGTGCTCAATCATTATTTGGTGCAATCGTAACTTCTTTGTTAACTGTCGAGATATTTCGGTTTTTTATCAAAAGGGATATTCGGATTAAATTACCAGATAGTGTTCCACCGATGGTTGCAAATTCATTTACTGCATTAATCCCAACACTCTGTGTTATTGTGCTTTTTTGGCTTGTTCGCCATGTATTACATTTTGATATTAATTCAGTCATTACGTTGCTAATCTCACCATTAAAAGACTTTTTAGTTGGCAATAGTTTGTTTGGCGGATTACTAACGATTTTCTTGGTTGTCTTTTTCTGGGCACTAGGAATACATGGTCCTGCCATTATGGGACCAATTATAAGACCAATGTGGGATGCAAGTATTCTTGAGAATATGGAAGTATTTGCTTCAACTGGTGATGCTTATAATCTGCCAACTTTATTTACAGAGCAATTCATTCAATGGTTTGTTTGGATTGGTGGAGCAGGATCAACTTTAGCACTCGTAGTGTTGTTCATGTTCTCAAAAGCAACATTTTTAAAGGAATTAGGAAAACTCTCATTCTTGCCTGGGTTGTTTAACATTAATGAACCGATCATTTTCGGAGCTCCGATTGTTATGAACCCGATATTAATTATTCCATTTATCTTGGCACCACTTGTAAATGGAATTGTCTCATACTTATTTTTCCAATTCCACTTAATACCTATGATTATGGCGAAACTTCCGTTTACGGTTCCAGCACCAATTGCAGCAATTATAAGTACAGATTGGACGATTATGGCAGGGGTATTAGTTATTCTGAACTTCTGTATCTCACTTGCTATTTATTTTCCATTCTTTAAAATGTTCGAAAAGCAGCACTTAGAGCAAGAAAAAGAACAATCCCAATCAAAAACCGCGTAAGGGGATGATTCCATGTTGGAGATGATTTTATCAGGGGGAGTATTGGTTGCTTCCTATATCGTATTTTTGAAAACGAATATTGGAGCAAAGTGGACAATTTGGAAATCAATCGGCTTATCCATTCTGGTAATCCTGCTATCAATGCTTCTATTTGTCTTTACAGGCGGAAAATTTTATTTAGTCGTAATCGTACCAACCATTATATGTGCTGTATTTGTCACCGTCAGTTTTCAAAGGTATATAAACAATGTTCAAAAAATAATAGCAGAAAAGTATGCAAATCGTGAGGTGTAAGGAATGAAGCGTTTAGGTGTCTCCATTTATCCAGAAAAATCAATGATGGAAGAGGATAAACAATATTTGAAAATGGCAAAAGCTTATGGGTTTGATCGTGTATTTACTTGCTTACTATCAGCTTCAAAGTCGAAAGAGGAATTAATGCGAGAATTTACCGAGATTATTACTTTTGCAAAGGCATTACATATGGAAGTTATTTTAGATGTCTCTCCTGCTGTCTTTGACAAATTAAGTATTAGTTATGATGATTTAGGTTTTTTCCATGAGCTAGGTGCTGATGGAATCAGACTTGATTTAGGATTTGACGGATTAAAGGAAGCGAAAATGACAAATAATCCTTATGGTTTAAAAATAGAGTTGAATATGAGTAATGATGTTGATTATCTGTCCAATATTTTAACACATCAAGGGAATAAGGATTATATCATTGGATGTCACAATTTTTATCCGCAAAAATATACCGGTTTACCATATGACTTCTTTATAGAATGTTCCAAACGCTTCAAAAAATATGGCATTAGAACTGCCGCCTTTATAACATCCTCAGTAGGACAAATAGGGCCATGGGATATTAATGACGGGTTATGTACTTTAGAACAGCATCGAAATCTGCCAATAAACATCCAAGCAAAGCATTTGTGGGCAACAGGGCTAATTGATGACATTATCATTGGCAATGCTTACGCAAGTGAGGCTGAGCTTCGTATACTTGGGGAGCTTAATCGGGATATTTTAGAATTAGAAATTGAATTAGAGCCTGATGCTAGCGAATTAGAAGTTAATATAGCTTTAAACGAAACACATATACGCCGCGGTGATATTACAGAATATATGATTCGTTCAGTAGACGTACGAAAAAAATACGCTGATCATTCAGTTGAAGAAAAACAATCAGTGTCGCAAACGACTGGGGATATTTTTATTGGCAATAATCATTTCGGAAAATATAAAGGCGAATTGCAGGTTGTATTAAAGGATATGCCAGAAGATAAGCGAAAAAACAAAATAGCAAAAGTTGTTGCTGATGAGCATTTTCTAATAGAGTATATCAAGCCCTGGAGCGCTTTTAAGTTGGTAAATGTAAAATGATTTCTACACTTTCCTATTGTTTGTTGGTACAATAAAAGGAAAAAAAGTTAATCGAAGTTGAGAAACGCTGGAAAGGTAGATCTTTATGAAATTGTTACGGAAAAAGGGACCATTTTATATTCAAGTGAAAAATGAATTAAAAGAACGGATGATAAAAGGAGTCTATCCTAAAAATTCATTAATCCCGCCTGAACCCGAATTGGAAAAGGAATTTGGTGTTAGTAAAATCACGATACGAAAAGCTGTCGAACAATTAGCCCTTGAAGGCTATGTCGAAAAACATAGTGGTATTGGTACGAAAGTATTAGATAATCGAGCCATTTCAAAACTATCAAAGGGGCAGGGGTTTTCTGAATATTTATTATCGACAGGATATACCTTAAGAAAGGGTAACGTAACAATTTCTAAAATAGATGTGTCGGACCATCCAATCTTATCTAACGTTTTTCATGAAAAAGAGTGCTATTGTATTGAGCGAATATTTACGTTAAATGACCAGCCGTACATTCATTTTACTCACTATATTCCTGGTCGTTTTTTACTTTCGCTTGACCCTGATACATTTACAAATTCCCTGTATGAAGTGCTGTATGAAAAGGGAGTATACTTTAATCGGTTTCAAGATGAATTTGGAGTGGAAATTCCAAGTGGAAAAATTGCTCGGTTGCTAAATATTGAACCGAAGCCATTATTTCAAAGAACACGTTTTTCTTATGACATCAATGAACAATTAATCGAATATTCGATTGGCTACTATAATACGGATATTCATAAATATATTGTGAACTTAAATATATAGTCAATGTAAAAAGCTAAGTTACTCTATTTGTACTTAGCTTTATATGATTAATAATTTGAAGGATATATATTTATTACATATTAAAACATTATAACGTTATGTTTTTATGGAATATCATTATAAAATTATATCTATTATCTTAACTTTAGTGACTGTATATTTTTTGAAAGTGTCTTTAAATAGAGTACGGAAAAGGTGAAATGGTATGAAAGATTTCGTATTACATCATGTAAAGAGAATAACCGGAGAGGAAATCGATATTGTCATAAATGACGGTAAAATTGCCAAAATCATGCCTGCAGGAACTGGACTTGGCGAGCATATGATAGATTGTTCAGGTGTTTATGTATCAAGTGGTTGGATCGATTTACATGTCCATGCATTTCCTGAATTTAATCCGTACGGTGATGAAATTGATAAAATCGGAGTAAATCAAGGTGTGACGACAATTGTTGATGCTGGTAGCTGTGGTGCAGATCGAATCTCCGAGATGGCTGCAAGCAGACAAAAAGCAAAAACAAATGTATTTGCATTTTTGAACATTTCCTCTATTGGTTTACAAAGAGTAGATGAATTATCCAGATTAGAATGGATCGATAAGACAAAAGTTCTACAAGCAGTAAACGATTATAAGGAATTAATCGTTGGCTTAAAGGCACGTATTAGCAAAAGTGTGGTTTGTGATAATGGGATTGAACCCTTAAGGATTGCACGAACACTTTCTAATGAAACAGCATTGCCGTTAATGGTGCATATCGGTTCTGGTCCACCATTCATCGATGAAATTATTCCTCTCCTAGAGAAAAGAGATATCATTACACATTATCTCAATGGGAAACAAAATAATCTTTTCGATACACAAGGGAAACCGCTCCAAGTGTTAAAGAATGCCATTGAACGCGGTGTGCATTTGGATGTTGGGCATGGTACAGCAAGCTTTTCCTTTAAGGTTGCACAATCGGCAAAACGTTATAACATTGGATTAAATACAATTAGTACAGATATTTATCGAAACAATCGGATAAACGGTCCTGTATATAGCTTGGCTAATGTTCTAACAAAATTCCTATCCCTAGGATATTCGCTGGAGGAAGTAATCATGGCAGTTACGACAAATGCTGCAAACTGGCTAAAAAAACCGGAGCTTGCTTGCATAAAGGTTGGGGCTGTTGCGAATTTGACCCTTTTTACTTTTCGGAATGAACCGATTACACTCACTGATTCTGAAGGTGAAAAGCGGGAAGCGAAGCAAAGAATAGAAACAAAAGGAGTGGTTATAAATGGAGAATTCATTGAATGCTAAATATGGGCTTAAGCGTGTAATTAATGCAAGTGGGCGAATGAGTATCTTAGGTGTATCAGCACCAACTGATACGGTGATGGATGCCATGAAGCAAGGTGGACAAAACTATGTGGAGATTACAGATTTAGTCGACAAAGCAGGTGATTATGTTGCAAAAATCCTAGGTTCAGAGGCAGCAGTGATCGTAAACTCGGCATCAAGCGGGATTGCTCTTTCTGTTGCAGCAATTGTAACACAGGGCAATCGCCGTAAAAGTGAGCGACTTCATCAAGAGGATATTCCGAAAAGTGACATCATCATGCTAAAGGGTCACAATGTACAGTACGGAGCACCTGTAGAAACGATGATTTACTTAGGCGGTGGAAAGCTTGTTGAGGTTGGCTATGCCAATGAAGGCAAAGCGGAGCATATTGAAGATGCCATTTCTGAGAACACAGCAGCTATCCTCTATGTCAAATCACATCATGCCGTTCAAAAAAATATGATTTCTGTTGAGGAAGCATGGGAGGTTGCCAAACGGAATGAAATTCCACTTATTGTTGATGCAGCGGCAGAAGAGGACCTGCAAAAATATGTGAAATTCTCTGACCTTGCGATCTACAGTGGTTCCAAGGCAATCGAAGGACCAACTTCAGGAATTGTTGCTGGCAAACGAATCTATATGGAGTGGCTAAAGACTCAATTACATGGGATTGGACGAAGTATGAAAGTCGGGAAAGAAACAACATTCGGCTTACTTCAGGCACTTGATGAATACGGCAATAAAGAAGACAAAAGCGAACAAGAGAAAGAAGCATTGCAAATATTAATGTCACTTAATAAGCTTGATGGCGTCAACGTAACGATTGTTCAGGATGAAGCTGGCCGTGCCATTTTCCGTGCCAGAATTCAAATTGATGCTAATCAAGTTCAACTAACAGCAAAAGAAGTGAATACAAGACTGCGAGAGGGTGAGATTGCCATTTATACACGCGATTATGGTGTGAGACAGGGCTATTTCGATATCGATCCCCGTCCGCTGCAGCATGATGATATTCAGGTAATTGAATCTAAGCTACGTGAAATAGTGGGAGGAAAATAAAATGTCCAATATCTCAAAACGTTTTTACAGGAATCGTGTTGCCTTAAATGTTTTAGCAAATAGTGTTGAGAATGCAAAAGAGGTTTTTGAAGCTGCTGAAGGCTATGTGTTAGTTGGTGTTCTTTCGAAGGATTATTCTACTGTAGAAGAAGCAGTCACAGCAATGAAGGAATATGGGAAAGAAATAGATGAAGCGGTATCGATTGGATTGGGTGCAGGTGACAACCGTCAAGCTGCTGTTGTTGCAGAGATTGCAAAATACTATTCCGGCAGTCATATAAACCAAGTGTTTCCTTCTGTTGGAGCTACACATGCCAATCTTGGGGAAAAAGATAGTTGGATTAACAGCTTGGTATCACCAACAGGACGGGTAGGTTATGTGAATATATCAACAGGGCCAATTAGTGCAGCACACGAAGAGCATGCAATTGTACCAATCAAAACTGCTATTGCGCTTGTACGCGACATGGGCGGAAATGCATTGAAATACTTCCCAATGAAAGGGTTAAGCAGTGAAGACGAATTCCGCGCTGTTGCACAAGCATGTGGTGAAGAAGGTTTTGCATTAGAGCCAACAGGCGGGATTGACAAAGAGAATTTTGAACAAATTTTGCGTATTGCTTTAGAAGCCAATGTGCCGCAGGTTATTCCACATGTGTATTCCTCGATTATCGACAAAAACACAGGAAATACAAATGTCGAGGATGTATGTGAATTACTTGAAACGATGAAGAAATTGGTTGATCAACATGCCTAAGAGTATTGCAGCATTTGGAGAGGTTATGATGCGTCTGCAGGTGCCTGGATACAAACTTCTCTCCCAAGGAAGCACATTAAACTATTCCTTTTCTGGTACTGGAGTGAACGTAACCGCAGCACTAGCAAGATTTGGCCATACTGGGTTGCTTGTGTCCACATTGCCAGAAAATCCAATTGGTGATGCAGCTCTTTCCTATCTTCAAAAACTTGGAATCACAACATCATTCATTAGACGAGATGGAAAGTATGTTGGTATGTACGTATTAGAAAATGGCTTTGGTGCCAGGCCAAGTAGGGTTACATATACCAATCGGCTTGAAAGCAGTTTTAATACCGCAGCTGAGGGAACGTATGATTTTAACGCCATCGTAAAGCAAGTCGATATTGTCCATTTTTGTGGCATCACGCTAGCAATGAATGATACTGTCCGTCATCTCATGAAAACATTAGCCAAAGCGGTAAAGGAAAATGGGGGGACAATTGTTTTTGATTGTAACTACCGTCCATCGCTCTGGGGTGAGGCCGGATATATAAAAGCGAAGCCACATTACGAAGAAATGCTTCAATTAGCTGACATTGTCATGATGAATGAAATGGATGCACAGTTTGTACTAAACTTGAAAACAGAGAAGAATGATCGCAGTGAGCAGCTGAAGGAATTAATTCCAATTGTTGCAAAAACCTATAACATCTCTGTCATTGCTGGCACACACCGGACAATCAACGGTGACAATACACATTCCTTACAAGGCTTTATCTTTAAGAATCAAGCATTCCACTTTTCAAAAACATTATCTTTTTCTGTCTATGACAGAATTGGAGCAGGAGATGCTTATTCAAGCGGGATTATACATGGTGAAATGGAAGGGTTTCCACCTGAGAAAACAGTTGAATTTGCCGCAGCCGCGGGAATGCTTGCACATACAATTGCAGGAGACACACCAATGTCAACAGAGAAGGACATATTGCGGGCTATGACAGAATCAGTAGGAGATATTGAAAGGTGAAATAGTAAAGAACAGGACTTGTTTAGTTAAGTCTAGGTTAAAGCTGAACTATTATATTTATTAATAGTTCGGTTTTTTTTTATGTTATTGTTTACGGTTTAAATACAAGAAATAAAAATCTTAGTGGAATGGAGCGGAGGCCACTCGATTCTAGCCGTAATTAGAAGATGCTCTAGACCCCGTAGACAAAGACGAGGGTTATCGGAAAGCGAGTGGGTGCAGCGCAACGAAATGAAACGTATTAATATTAAAGACATACTATATTAATTCTCAAAAGGTCAAAAGTTAGATGGATATTTTTTATCATTAATATTATTCTCCACTTATTTTACTTTATCCATCTCAGAGTCCGTAAGGTAAAAAAATTTCTGTTTTGCTAACAAAAATTTCCTGAAGCTTCTCCTTGAAAAGTGTAAATACTAAACAGGCAAAAACAGCACAGTTTCTAGGAGGAAATGAAAAAAATGAGAGTGGTACATTCACTAATAGCATGCATGACAATCCTTTTTTGCTCAGTCGGTTTAAATCCAACTGTCTCCGAAGCACAACGAGTTACACATGATCCCGTTATTTTCGTTCACGGCTTAGGCGGAAACAGTACGAACTTTTATTTCATAAAAACCTACTTGAAGCAGCAAGGCTGGGCAGACAATGAGCTTTATGCCATTGAATTAGTTGATAAAACAGGCAACAGTATTACTAATGCAAAACAGCTTGCCACTTATGTAGATGATGTACTAAAGAAAACAGGGAAAAAGAAAGTGGATATTATCGGTCACAGTGCAGGCGGCATTAATGCCTTAACATATATCCTTAATACAGGTGGAAGCAAGGTTAGTGATGTTGTGACATTAGGGTCTCCAAATCGTGTAATAACAACAAAAGCACCTGTAGGAACAGATCCTAACCGCAAGATTTTGTATACTTCCATCTACAGCACTACCGATTATATAACACCATACCGTCTGTCTATCCTTGACGGCGCGAAAAATATTCAAATCAGTGGCGTTGACCATTTAGGGCTTGTTGCTAGTAAAAAGGTGAACGAGTTAATTAAGGCTGGCTTAAATGGCGGCGGTTTGAATACGAATAAATAGTTATTGTATAGGACATCTGAAACTCTTATTGACGAAAGGTCAGTAAGAGTTTTTTAGTGGAAAAAAGATCTTATTACAAGTAGAACTCTTACTAAACTGCATCTATTATTCTTTTATAAAATAGTGGTTTAATTCTTGTATTTTACCTAGCAAATTACCAGCCTAGCAAATCTTACCGGTTGTTTCTCCTCCCGAAATAGATAACAATTAGTTATAGCAAGATAACTTTTTGAAAAACAGGGAGGAAATAATGAAGAATACTAAATTACTAATTTCATTAGTTGCGTGTATGGCTATTATTGTTTCTGTTGTTGGCGTTAAGCCTTCTGTATCTAAAGCGGCATCTAGTCATGATCCAGTCATTTATGTCCATGGTACAGGCGGGAACAGCACCAACTTCTTTGCGATAAAAAGCTATCTTAAAACACAAGGCTGGGCAGATAACGATCTTTACGCGATTGAACTAATCGATAAAACAGGCAACAGCTATACAAATGCAAAACAGCTTGCAACATATGTTGATCAAGTGTTAAAGAAAACAGGCAAGAGCAAAGTCGATATTATTGGTCATAGTGCCGGCGGAATCAACACACTGACGTATATCTTGAATACAGGCGGAACGAAGGTCAATGATGTTGTAACATTAGGTTCACCTAACCGCTTCATTACATCGACAGCACCTGTTGGAAAAGACCCTAACCATAAAATTTTGTATACGTCTATTTACAGTTCAAATGATTATTTAGTACCAACATGGCTATCTAACCTAAAAGGAGCGAAAAACGTTCAGCTTAGTGGAATTGGCCATTTAGGATTGGTTGCTAACAGCAAGGTCAATGAGCTTATTAAGGCAGGATTAAATGGCGGGGGCCAGAATACGAACTAATATAAGATATAAGAAAAATGACTCAAGAGCTGTCTTGAGTCATTTTTTTATTTAGAGACATTAAAAAGTGAATGGGAAGACCATGAACAAAAGGACGGCAGCCATCCTCGCAAATGGGAAAGGCTGATGAAACATATTACGTTTACAATATAACACGACCTGTACCAAGAAAATTTGAAAAAATATTAACGTTTTCAAAACGCGGTTTATTTTGATATTTTTAGATTAAAATTTCTAATAACTTGTGACAACTTTCGTGAAAATTAGAATGCTAAAAAAGGAATGGTGAGGTGATAACACCTAAATCGGCTTTTGTAATGTAAAAAGCTTCAGTTTTTTACAAATGTTTGCAACTAGTTATAATAAGCTGTATATTTAAACTGTAAGCGATTTCATAAAGGGGAGGATAACTAATGAAAAAATGGTATTCTGTATCATTATCATTGCCGTTAGCAGCTAGTTTATCATCCAGGGAAGGTGTTTTGGAAGAGAAAAACCAAAATGATAAAGACGGTGTTTTTTATGAAATCTATGTGAAGTCTTTTTATGATTCTGATGGAAATGGCCATGGTGATTTAAAAGGGGTTATTAAGAAGCTGGATTATTTAAATGATGGAAATAGAAATACGAACAAGGATTTACAAGTTAATGGCTTGTGGTTAATGCCGATTAATACCTCTCCAAGCTACCATAAATATGATGTGACAGATTACTATAGTATCGATCCTGAATATGGAACATTGGAAGATTTTCATGAACTGACATTAGAAGCACATAAACGTGACGTTAGAGTTATTATAGATTTAGTAATCAATCATACAAGCAGTGAGCATCCTTGGTTTATAGAAGCCAGCCGAGATGTTACTAGTAAATATCATGATTATTATGTTTGGTCAGATGAACATACTGATTTAAGTGAAACTGGATCATGGGGCCAGCAGGTGTGGTATAAAAATCCGAATGGAGCAGGCTATTATTACGGCACTTTTTGGTCTGGGATGCCTGACTTAAACTTTACTAATCCTCATGTAAGAGAAGAGCTAATAAAGATTGGCCAGTATTGGTTAAAGCAGGGGGCGGACGGCTTCAGGTTAGATGCGGCTATGCATATTTATAAAGGACAAACAACAGATGGTGCATTAAACAACCTAAAATGGTGGGAGCAATTCAGAGCAGCGATGCTAGAGGTAAAACCAGATGTGTATTTGGTTGGAGAGGTTTGGGATGTGCCAGAGGTTGTTGCGCCATACTATAAGTCATTAGATTCTGCATTTAACTTTGATTTAGCCAGCAAAATTGTTCATTCTGTTAAAAGCGGCATAGACGAAGGGATAACTGCAGCAGCAATAGCTACAGATGAACTTTACAGAACCTATAACCCAAACAAAATCGATGCAACCTTCTTATCAAACCATGATCAAATTCGAGTTATGAGCGAATTAAATGCAGATATAAAAAAGGGCAAATCGGCAGCCTCCATTCTCTTAACATTGCCTGGTAATCCGTTCCTATATTATGGAGAAGAAATTGGCATGACAGGTGAAAAACCAGATGAGCTAATTCGGGAACCATTTCGGTGGTACGAGGGTGATGGTGAAGGCCAAACAAGCTGGCAGACACCTGTTTATAATATTGGCAATAACGGTATTTCAGTCGAAGTACAAGACAATAACGAAAATTCGCTGTTAAATCACTACCGTAAAATGATTCGTATTCGGCAGCAGTATGTGGAGTTAGGCAAAGGCAATATAGAAAGTATCGAAGTGAATAATGCCAAAGTTGTTGCTTATAATCGTACGTATAAAAAAAGCTCGATTCAGATTTTTCATAATATCGCAAATGAAACAGTCGTTGTAAAGACTCCACTTATAGGGAAAGTTATTTTCGTAAGTGAACAGGGTGTTAAGAACACGAAATCCTCTTTAACCATTCCGGCTCACACAACTGTTTTAGTGAAATAATAATTATTGATTTCACTGGTAGGGCTCTAGGGTTACTAGAGCCTTTTTTTACTTAAAGGATTCACGAGAACGGTTTTCTAGTAACTATAGTTAGTGTCTTATGGAAATCCCCTGCATTTTTTAGTGTTGTGCAGTAGTTTAAGTTATTATAAAAATATTACTAAAATAGGGTAAAATTTATAGTGTCTATATATAGCGACTATAAAGAGTGAAAGTTTGTATATATACATAAATAGTCTCGTTCATTTACGTGATTTGGTTATCTTTTCAACTAATAGTCACTTTGTTTAGACCTTATACTTATGCACGTAACAATAAAAAAATAGCGAGCACGAAAGTTATTTGGGAATACTATTAGTCATATTGATTCGAGCTTTTTACCTGTATCCGATATTTCAGTATGTTATAGTAAAGAAAGAAGCAATTTAGATATCATAGAATAGTGAGGTAAGGTGTTTTGGCAAAATTAATTTACAGTTTAATTGCTGTACTTATATTGCTTGTAGGCTGCAGCAATAATTCAACGACAAAAGAAGAGGATACAAAGGAAGAGGCTTCTTTTGATGAAACGCAAAAGGAAGTTGTGGATTTCATTAACAATGATGTTGCGAAGGTTTCTGCATATGAAACAGAGGCAAATGAAGCACTGGAAACTGTGACAGGCGATAACTTTAAATCAGATGAAGAGCTGTATAAAGTGCTGATTAATCAAGTCATCCCGACATATGAAAAAGCAGTTAATGAAGCAAAAAATATGGAAGTCACTTCTTCTGAATTAAAGCCCTTGAAAAAACAAATGGAAGAAGCAACAAGCACATATTACGATGCATTGCAGCTTGAAAAACAAGGCTTAGAAACGAAAGAAGAAGATTTATTTGGTCAATCAAACGCAAAAGCGCAGGAGTACTTGCTGTTGATTAAAGATTACCATGAAGATATGGGCAAATTAGCGAAAAAGTATGATATTGACTATCAATCTGAACAATAATTCAGGAAGAGAGGTACCGATTTGGTATACCTCTCTTTTTTTGCGCTTTTATAAATAGCTCACAATAATAAATGGTGATGCTTAAAGGGACAGGATAGTTTCCCAATATCTTGATTTGTTGTAATCTATCTGTAGTAGGATTGAAAAACTTTCCAGTGGAAAAGGTGGAGATTCAATGAAACAGACTGTGTACATTACTAGAAAGCTGCCAAATGAAATCGTTGAGAAGCTATCGCGAAGACTTCATGTGCGGATGTGGGAGGAAGAAGGGAAACCAGTACCAAGGGAAATACTGCTTAAAGAAGTTGAAAATGTAAACGGGCTTATTTGTTTATTAACAGACACGATAGATGAAGAGGTCATAACCAGGGCGAAGCATTTACAGATTATAAGTAATGTAGCGGTAGGCTACAACAATATTGATGTTAAAGCAGCAACGAAAAAAGGAATAATCGTGACTAATACCCCTGGAGTTTTAACAGAAACGACAGCAGATTTAACCTTTACGCTGTTAATGGCAGCTGCTCGCGGCGTAACAGCTGCCTCTGATGCTTTGCGAGGTGGACAATGGGGGGCTTGGTCGTTAATGGAATTTACTGGTCAAGATATATTTGGAGCAACATTAGGGATTATTGGATTAGGTAGAATTGGTGAAGCACTTGTGAAGAGGGCACAAGGGTTTAACATGAATGTGCTTTATTATAATCGCACCCGAAAGTATGATAAAGAACGTGAACTTGGTATCACATATGCAGAGCAGACGGAACTTTTGAAAAGGTCTGATTTTGTATGTCTCATGCTTCCATATAGTCCAGAAGTCCACCATCTGATCGGGAAAGAGGAATTGTCTTTAATGAAACGAAATGCCATTCTTATCAACACAGCCAGAGGCGGCCTAGTCGATGAAGAGGCATTATATCATGCATTAAAAAGCGGCGAAATTTGGGGTGCTGGCTTAGATGTTTTTGAACAGGAACCAGTACCAGTTAATCATCAATTATTAACTTTAACTAATGTGGTTACATTGCCGCATATCGGAAGTGCAAGTCTTAATACAAGAATGAAAATGGCACATCTTGCAGCAGATAATATAGTAAGAGTGCTGAATGGTGATACTCCATTAACAGAGGTTCGCCTGTAATATAAGTGAAGCTTTGATTAATTTAGAGCTGTTTAAACTCGTGGACTGTATTATTGCAATCTTTTATTGATGTACAAAAGTCAAAGGGAATTAAACCTTACCAAGAGTATTTTTTACATAAAAAGACGATATCAGCCTATACAGCTAATATCGTCTTTTTATCAATAACTTTTTACTGCATTCTTTGCCAAGGCATTCTTGATAGCAAGCACTGCTGTTTCAGTATTTTGAGCAGTCAGTATGATGGTCCGCTCTTCACCATAAAGTTTGGCTTTTCGTTCATAAAGTGGGTCATAATAATATTCTAAAAGCAGGTAAACAGCTTGTTCATAGTTTTTGTTTATTAAGTGATCTTCAATGGATGCTGCGATTGGTGTATGAATTCTTCTCTTGATTAGCTGGAAAGCCTCAAGACATTCTTGGTGATGCTCCCATGGCTCATAATCTTCAAGAATATGCTTTACTCTTTCCTCAATCGGCATGTGCAGAAAGATTTGGATGCCTGCTTCTTTTCTTTTTAGCAGAGGCTCTGGAATAACAACTTTGCCTATCCGTTTGCTTTCAGCCTCCATCAGAAGATAAGACGAACCCTTTAACTTTTCTAAGTGATGTATAAGCAAGGAATCAAATGTTTTTTGATTATGTGCATGTTTTCCGATTTGGCCGAAAATGGAACCGCGGTGGTTTGCCAACCCTTCAAGATCAATAACAGGATAGCCCTCTGAAGCAAGCTGCAACAGGATTTTTGTCTTATTAGAGCCTGTATAACCGTTTAAAACTATTGCTTCCTGCTTTATTTCAAGACTTTCTATTTGCGATACAGTCCATTGTCTGTATGAACGGATGCCGCCTTGAAGCCGGAAGGCATGAACTCCCATTAGATCAATAAGTGTCGCAGAAGTTTTACTCCTCATACCTCCTCGCCAACAAAAGACGACTACGTCTCTGGATAATTCCTGAAAGGCCCGAACAAACTCAGGAAGCTTGGCTGATACTATTTCCACGCCTCGTGCTTTTGCGGCATCGACACTAACCTGTTTGTAGATAGTCCCGATTTCTGCCCGCTCTTCATTATTGAATAGGGGAATATTTATGCTTCCTGGAATTGTATTTTCGGCAAATTCAGCCGGTGAACGAACATCAACTAGTGTGAAGTCTTTCTTGTCTTTCAGATCCAACAATTTTTCAATCGTAATATCTTGGAACAATCGTAACCCTTCTTTCTAATACCTCTTTAAGCAACAACAATATGTCCCTTTTGATTGTCTGTTACTTCACCTATTAAGGCAGCCTCCACACCTTTTTCAATTAGTTGAGCAAGCAGGGAGTCTGCTTCATCTCCGCTGACAGAAATTAACAGTCCGCCAGAAGTAACCGCATCACATAAAATCAGCTGATCCAATTCATCCATTTGTGCGGGAAATGATACTTCCCCATCTAGGTGTGCAAAGTTATTTTTTGTGCCGCCTGGAATGACCCCTTGTTCAGCCAATTCTCTGACTCTTGGAAGAAGAGGGACTTGCTCTTTATAAATAGTAATGCCAGCTTGGCTTCCTTTTGCCATTTCTGAAGCATGTCCAAGTAAACCAAAGCCTGTGACATCCGTACATGCATGTACGTTAAATGGTTCCATTACTTCTGCAGCAGTTTTATTTAAAGTTGCCATTACTGTCGTAACACGATCGATTTCTTCCTCTGACAGTAAGGACCTTTTAATGGAAGTTGTTAAAATACCGACACCAATCGGTTTAGTAAGAATAAGTTTATCGCCAGGCTTAGCACCTGCATTTGCACGGACTTTGTCAGGATGAACAGTACCAGTCACAGCAAGACCAAATTTAGGTTCTTTATCATCAATAGAGTGGCCTCCAACAAGTGTTGCCCCAGCTTCCTTTACTTTATCACCAGCACCGCGCATAATGTCTGATAAAATCTCCTTATCAAGAACAGAAATAGGGAAAGCGACGATATTTAGTGCTGTTAAAGGCTTTCCACCCATTGCATATATATCGCTTAACGCGTTTGCTGCAGCGATTTGACCAAATGAATAAGGATCATCAACAATCGGTGTAAAAAAATCGAGTGTTTGTACTAGCGCCAAATCATCTGTTAATTTATAAACACCTGCATCATCACTAGTATCAAGACCTACAAGCAGATTCGGATTAGGTTCTGCAGGGGGAAGCATTCTAATTACTTCTGACAAATCAGCAGGACCAATCTTGCAGCCGCAGCCCCCTTTTGTTGATAAGCTAGTTAGTTTTACTGGATAAGACTGTGTCATATGACACCAACCTTCTTTCTAATTAATTCTTTTCATGTACCTATTTATTATAAAACACATTTTATACTAATGCACAATTAACGGTTCTTTCTAAAAGGTACTAATAGAATTGATGTGTTATAATGAGCTATACAAAAATATTTATCAATGAAGGTGAAATAAAGTGGCTTCAAGCAAAAATATGCACCTTGCAAGTCCTGCTAGCAAAAAAAGAGCAGTTTTGTTTACTGTCCTGTTCTTAGTCGTTGCAATATTAGGACTTAGTTATATAAAATGGTGGCCATATTACCAAAAAACAATCCTGGCAGCTACAACCCATACGATTGGCTCCTCGATATTGGCAGACCAAGTGTCTGGAACATTCACATGGAAAGGGGCATACACTTACGCAATCACGTACTTTACCGCTGTTTGGAAAGCGGCTGTACTAGGTATTGTGCTAGGGTCACTGTTGCAAGTGCTGCTGCCATCAAAATGGCTTTGGAAGGTACTTGGAAAGACATCCTTCGGCAGTACTGCTGCAGCAGGAATCGCCTCTATGCCAGGGATGATGTGCACCTGCTGTGCCGCACCAATGGCAGTTGGATTAAGGGAAAAAAATGCGTCAGTCGGTGCAAGCCTTGCATTTTGGCTCGGAAATCCTGCTATTAACCCAGCAACATTAGTATTTATGGCCTTTGTCCTGTCGTGGAAGTTCACACTAATCCGCTTAGTGGGAGGTTTGCTGTTAACATTTGGTGTCAGTTATCTAGCTAATAAACTAGTAAAAGATACAGATAAAGTAGATGTAGATGAGCTTGTTGAAACAGACGAGGAGTCAGAAAATCGTCCATTTATGGTCAGATGGCTAAAAAGTATTGTTACAATGGTTCTTTATGTTGTGCCTGCGTATGTTTTATCAGTCCTTTTATTAGGAGCAGCACGGTTCTGGATATTCCCTAATATGAGTGGAGCAATGGCAGACAGTCTGATTGCCATTATAATATTTGCTATTGCCGGCATGCTATTCGTAATCCCAACAGCTGCAGAAATTCCTATCATCCAAACATTCCTGGCAATGGGCCTAGGAGGGGGACCCGCTGCTGCACTGTTAATTACATTACCATCTGTCAGCCTGCCATCATTACTAATTGTGGCTAGATCATTTCCTGCTAGAGTACTAGTCTTTGTGGCAGGATCTGTTGCCGGATTAGGAATATTAAGTGGACTTATTGGTTGGATTTGGTTATAAAATGAATGAAAGCGGCTGAGACAAGTTTTTCAGTCTAAAATGGTCCTGAACTTTTTAAGCGAATCATTAATCAGTCCGCTTAACTGTTTGGGTCCATTTTTTGTTGTGCTATAAAAAATTTTGGCAGCATGGAGCAGCAAGAAGCAGAGGGAGCTCAGCCTTTACCATTGGGGAACGATGGAAAAAAATGCAAACTTTACTTTATTTATTGTAAATGAAGTTATTCGGATAGCATACTAATTGGTAAAAATTACTTTGCACGAAGAAAAATAAATTTTGATGATGATTTGAATGAGCTTCATCTACTGTTTTTTTATATGGTGTCTTGATATAGACACCATAAAATATCCTTGCTAATATGCTTTTTTAACTAAGTAAGGGGTAGGGCAATAAAACATTAATTAGCAACTTTGTTCAAAGGCTATAGTTAAAAAATGCACATCGGGTTTTACTAACTATCCTCGAAATTATCCTAAGTATTTTTTGCTAAAAATAAAAAAATACGTATAATGATTAGTAAATATAAAGAAATGGAGTACATCAAATGGTCCAGTCAATTAACACTAAGGTCGATTTTGTTACAGATGCAACCTCACATATGGGAATTTCAGAGTACGGTAAAATCATGATTGGAGATAAGGGTTTTGAATTCTTTAATACTCGTGATGCTCGTAAATTTATTCAAATTCCTTGGGAAGAAGTCGATATCGTGACAGCCTCTGTTATGTTCAAAGGGAAATGGATACCTCGATATGCTGTTCAAACTAAGCGTAATGGAAAATATATTTTTTCTTCAAAGGATCCAAAAAAAGTATTGCGAGAGGTTCGTAATTACATTGATGCAAGCAAAATGGTGCAATCTTTAAGCTTCTTTGATGTTGTTAAACGCGGTGTAAAAGGAAAAATCAAAAAATAATAGTTTGGCAATTTGTAATTGAAGTTGAAAAAGAGACTGTGAAATAATAATTGTCTTACCGCTCTTACAATTGTAAACGCAACCTTTGTGATAAGGCTGCGAAAAAAAAGATAAAATTCCCCTTGTAAGATGATAATTAAGTATGCTACAATATTTTTGCAAGCTCATTAAAGCGAGGCGAAAATTTTTTATTCTAAACTTAAAGCGTTTACATAAAACTATATATCATCGTCATATTTTTTACGTGTTACTGATTCGATCAGGCATGAGTTAAAAGTATTGATTGAAATGAAGGATAAGGGGCACTCTATACCTATATCCTCATTTAAATCGACTTTTTACTCATGCCTTTTTTGTTATTCTATCGAAGATGTAACCGCTTTAAATGAGCTGAAGAAATACAGCTGAACTACACTTGATGAAATCATTTTAGTAATTTAGCTGTAAATAATAATAGGAGGTAAAAAGATGGTAGGAATTATCATTGCTAGTCATGGTGAATTCGCCACTGGTATCATGCAATCTGGAGCGATGATTTTCGGAGAGCAAGAAAATGTAAAAGCTGTAACATTGATGCCGAGCGAAGGACCTGAAAATGTCAAGGCAAAAATGCAAGAAGCAATCGCCTCTTTCGACAATCAAGACGAAGTATTATTCTTAGTCGATCTTTGGGGTGGAACTCCATTCAACCAAGCCAACAGCTTGATAGAAGATCACAAAGACAAATGGGCGATTGTTGCAGGTATGAACTTACCTATGTTGATTGAAGCTTATGCATCACGCTTCTCCATGAACACAGCCCATGAAATTGCTGCACATATTTTAGGTACAGCAAAAGAAGGGGTTAAAGTAAAACCAGAAGAATTAGAACCAGCAGAAACCACTGCTGCAGCTGCTGCTAAACCAGTTAATGCAGGTGCACCTGGTAAATTTGAATACGTGTTAGCACGTATCGACTCTCGTTTACTTCATGGTCAAGTAGCAACAGCTTGGACAAAAACGACCCAGCCAACACGAATTATTGTTGTGTCTGATGCTGTAGCTAAAGATGATCTACGGAAGAAATTGATTCAACAGGCTGCTCCTCCAGGCGTTAAGGCACATGTTGTACCAATCAATAAAATGATTGAGCTTGCTAAGGATGATAAACACTTCGGCGGTCAGCGTGCATTGCTTCTGTTTGAAAACCCGCAGGATACGCTGAAAGCAGTCGAAGGTGGCGTTCCATTAAAAACCATTAATGTCGGTTCAATGGCCCACTCACCTGGGAAGGTTCAACCGAATAAGGTATTGGCTTTTAGTCAGGAAGACATTCATACATTCGCTAAGCTTAAAGAAGCTGGTTTGAACTTCGATGTACGCAAGGTACCGAACGATTCAAAAGGCAATATGGATGATATTCTCAAAAAGGCACAGGAAGAATTAAATAAGCAAAAATAATCGTATAAATCAGAGAAAACGGGAGGACTAATAACATGGATTTAAATATGATTCAAATAATATTAGTCATTATCGTCGCATTTTTAGCTGGTGTCGAAGGGATTTTGGATGAGTTCCACTTCCACCAACCTATCATTGCATGTACGTTAATCGGCTTAGTTACTGGAAACTTAGTACCATGTCTTATCTTAGGTGGTACGCTGCAAATGATCGCTTTAGGTTGGGCAAACATTGGAGCTGCCGTAGCTCCGGATGCTGCGTTAGCATCAATTGCATCTGCAATTATTTTAGTCTTAAGTGGGCAGGGAGAAGCTGGAGTATCCTCTGCTATCGCGATTGCAGTTCCTCTTGCAGTTGCTGGTTTGTTATTAACAATCATCGTTCGTACAATTGCAACAGCATTGGTGCATTTAATGGATGCTGCAGCAAGAGAAGGTAATATACGAAAAGTTGAATTATGGCATATCGTCGCAATCTGTATGCAAGGTTTGCGTATCGCAATCCCAGCTGTATTAATCTTAGCTATTGGAGCAGGTCCTGTTAGAGAAATGCTTGAAGCAATGCCAACTTGGTTAACAAGCGGCTTGGCAATCGGTGGGGGAATGGTTGTAGCAGTTGGTTATGCAATGGTAATCAACATGATGGCTACAAAAGAAGTATGGCCATTCTTCGCAATCGGCTTCGTATTAGCAACAGTTTCACAAATCACACTTATCGGTCTTGGAGCTATCGGTGTGGCGCTTGCACTTATTTACTTAGCACTATCTAAGCAAGGCGGCTCAGGTGGCGGCGGAAACTCCAACAATGGAGATCCATTAGGCGATATTATTGATAATTACTAAGAAGGAGGGGAATAAACAATGGAAAAAGAATTAAGATTATCGAAAAGAGATCGTGTTTCTGTTTGGTGGCGTTCCACTTTCCTTCAAGGTTCTTGGAACTATGAACGTATGCAAAACGGTGGTTGGGCATTTTCCATGATTCCTGCCATCAAAAAATTATATAAAACAAAAGAAGATCGTTCTGACGCATTAAAACGTCACTTAGAGTTCTTTAATACACACCCATATGTTGCTTCACCGATTATTGGTGTTACATTAGCTCTTGAGGAAGAACGTGCAAATGGTGCACCAGTTGAAGACACAGCAGTTCAAGGTGTTAAAGTCGGAATGATGGGACCTTTAGCAGGTATAGGTGATCCAGTTTTCTGGTTCACGGTTAAACCAATCCTTGGTGCATTAGCAGCTTCACTTGCATTAACTGGTAATATCCTTGGTCCAATTATTTACTTCTTTGCTTGGAATATCATCCGAATGGCTTTCACATGGTATACACAAGAATTTGGTTACAAAGCAGGCTCTAAAATTACGGACGACTTATCTGGCGGCATCCTGCAAAGCATTACAAAAGGTGCCTCCATACTCGGGATGTTTATACTCGGGGCCCTTGTTAACAGGTGGGTATCCGTCCAATTCACCCCAGTTGTATCGTCCGTTGAACTCGACAAGGGTGCATTTATCGAATGGGATAAACTACCTGATGGTGCACAAGGCATAAAAACAGCGCTCGAACAGCAAGCTGCCGGATTATCGTTAGATCCTATGAAGGTCACCACATTACAAGCAAACTTAGACAGCTTAATTCCTGGTTTAGCTGGTTTGCTGCTAACACTTCTGTGTATGTGGCTGCTTAAGAAAAAGGTATCTCCAATCGTTATGATCCTTGGATTGTTCGCGGTTGGTATCGTGTTCCACTTAATTCACTTAATGTAATGAATAGCTTTAAGTAAATAATGAAACACAAAAAACACCTCCTGTTAATTAGGAGGTGTTTTTTGTATTCCCCATTTGTTGGCACCTTTCAATTGTTAACACAGAAATAACACAAATAAAGTTATTGGACAAATGGCACCAAAAAATATATCACTTTATGATACATTAATCTGTAGACATATATATCACAAAGTGATATATTAAAATTAACATAATGTATCACTTTGTGATATATCAAAAAAGGATACAGGAGGTGATTGATTGAAAACAACGGAACAATTAACAGATTCCATGTTCTATATTATGTCAGCACTAACTAAGCCAAGACATGGCTATGCAATAATGAGCCTTATCGAAGAACGAACAGAAGGAGCAATAACGATCGGACCTGCTTCCATGTATACGATAATTAAGAAGCTATTAAAGCATGAATGGATTTACCTTTATGATGATTCAGATCCAAGACGGAAAACATATCTGCTGACTGAAAAAGGCAAAGAAGTTTTAACGGCAGATGTAAGTCTAAGAAAAATAATGATTCAATTGGCAGAAATAGGGTTAAAGGAGGCTGAAGAATGAAGCAGACTAAATATGTTTTGTCAGGCGGTTTAGCTTTTGCTGAGGAAAAGGACATGAAGCAATTACGAAAGCTTTCTAATGATGGCTGGCATGTTAGTGGGTTTAAATTTATGGGGTATACCTTAAAAAAAGGTGAAAGTGCTGATTATATATATAGTGTAGATTACCGTTCATTAAAGGATATGGAGGGCGAGGAGTATTTTGAATTTTTTGCTTCCTCAGGCTGGACACATATTTCATCACAAGATAACATCCACCTTTTTCGAGCATCACCTGGTACAAAGCCTATTTACAGTGATCGAGAGACTACGGCTGAAAAGCATGTGAACTCCATAAAATCAATGAGATGGCTCGTAATTTCAATGGTTTTCCTGACAGTATTCGCTTGTCTAGGAGCACTTATAAGCACAGGCACAATACAAATGATATTTAATATACTTGCTGTCGTATTCCTCATTGTCGCCATTCCCGCCTCTTGGACATTGATTGCCACATACAGTAATAAATGGAAAGCAGAAGGAAGAAAAGGCTTAGTAACATTGGTGAAGGCTTTACCAATTATATTTCTTCTTTTCGTTGTGTTAGTAATTTTCCAAGTGTTTGAAAGTATAAGTTATTCTGTTTCTATATTAGCTGCTATGCTAATAGGTGGTATTGTCGCACCAATGATTATTTGGGTTATAATGTCGTTATATATAAGGGTACGAGGAAATAATTAGGCAATGAAATATTTGCTGCAAAGGGCTTTCTTTCATCAAGGAAGCCTTATTTTTATGAAGAAAGTGAAAAGCTCTTGCTATTCTTTGTATGCCAGCTTAATCTCTAACCTATTTGTCCTACTAAAAAAGGAGATACAATTAATTAATACGATAAGTTTCATTAACGGGTAAGAGCATTGATTCCAAACTGGAATCATGCTCTTTTGGGGTTAAGTATCATGTCCTCAATTGTTCCATTTGCAGTTGTATGTCCTTATACAAATAGGGGATTCAGGTAAACAATATATCTTAATATGATTAAAAGCTAGTACAAAGGGTAATATACCTCTATAACAAATAATGAGGTGATGGAAATGTCTAACATGATAAAACAAGAAGAGCTTGAAACATTAAGAGAGTTAATCAAGGATATAGACACGGCCATGCTAACGACCGTAACAAAAGAAGGGCTTGTGTCTCGCCCAATGAAAACGCAGGAAGTCGAGTTTGATGGAGACTTATGGTTTTTCACTAAAAAAGAGACAGATAAATATGAAGAAATTTTACATGATCAAGATGTGAATGTCGCTTACGCAGGTAAATCCTATGTTTCTGTCCGAGGAAGAGCAGAAATCGTGGAGGATTTAAACAAGAAAAAGGAACTTTGGAGCAAAGCATATGAGAAAATTATGCAAACCTCCTATGATGATCCAAGTGTTGTTTTGATTAAGATCAAAGCAGAAGCAGCCGAATATTGGGAAACGGGTAATTTAACAAAGAAAATGGCTTTCTTCTATAAACGCATGACAGGACAAAGCTCTGATTCGACTGATGTTAATGAAACAGTTGAATTGAAAAATTAATAATAAAATGGATTGTCTGATTAATGGACAATCCATTTTTTGTGCGAAATGTAATATATATATGGAATAAAGTTATATATATGTTACTATATGAGTAAGGAGGGATTTACTTATTTGGAAAATAAAGTGAAAATTTCTCGTCTTCAAGTTAATTTAACACAGCAGCAGCTGGCTGAAAAGATCAATGTAACCCGTCAAACAATTAGTTTAATTGAGAAGGGAAAATATAATCTATCCTTAAAGTTATGTATAGATATTTGTCGTGCAGTTAATAAAACGCTAGATGATGTATTTTGGCCAGAAAAGGAGGGAAATGTTGAATGAAAATGATTAAAGATGAACGCTTAAAAATTCAAAATCTAAAAAACATCCGCATTGCCTACATCATTCAAACCGCTGGTATACTAGCCATTTTAGGGTATGAGCTAGTAATTAAAGGCTTTGACGAAATGATGGATAATCCCTTATGGTTTGTGTTTATGATTTCAACAATTGTCTCAGCCTATTTATCAATGAGTATTAGTGCAGACCATGAGAGCACCAAGAAAAACCCAAAAAAGAGCTTATGGATTTCCATTGCTGTGCTCTCCTTAATTACGGCAATTTTTATCCTGGTAGTGTCCCTTACAGATGGAATAAACATGGGGTTAATGATTGGTGGAATTATATTTATTTGTGGTATTGCTCCGATTATATATTTATATTATTTACGAGTAAAACGAAACGAGGATATTACGGAAGAATGAATAAGTTTTACTTAATGTTTTAGGGGCAGGGATGAAAAGTCTATGCTCTTTTTTGTTATGCTCTTCTTATCAGCATGCTTGTATGTTGAAACATTTCTCGGACTTATCCGTAATAAGTTAAGAGGTTACCTGTTTACAGGAGGTAGAAAAGTGAAAAGAAGAAAACTTACTGGTTTAGTAATAGTTCAATTAATTATCGGAACACTGGTTTTATTTGGTAGTATTTATAGTTCTGTTACAGAAAACTTCAGCTTACAACCGCTTGTATTTATCCTTTTAAGTGCATGGTTAATTATTATTGGGGTGAAGGAATATAAACGAACGAAGAAGCTGGGGTGGGGAATCCTTTATTTAGGCAGTTCGCTTTTTGTTTTTTATGTTGGTGTGGAAGGTATTTTAATGAAGTAATTTAACGTCAAATTAGGGATTACAAAAAAATTACTATAATATTGATGAAAACGGATGAAGCTCATTTCATCCGTTTTTATGCATCACTGTATCATTTACTCACAAAAGCTGAAATGTATTACGAGAAAATGTAATTAACCCATCATCCTGCATGCGACTGAGTTCTCTTGATAATGCACTTCTGTCCACGATTAAATAATTGGCTAGCTCCTCTCGGGAAAAAGGAATCGTAAAGTGCTGGGTATCACTTTTTTGTGATTGCAAATGTAAATAATGCAGAATTTTGTTGCGGAGATTTTTATGGGAAACAATGTCTAATTTATGATATAACTCTTGGTTTTTTTGTAATAGCAGTGTAAAAAGGTTTTCGATAATTCGTGCTCGTAACGCACAAATGACTTTATTAGGCTGAACGATATTTTCTTTATGAAAAAAGAGAATTTCGCAGTCAGTTGCCGCAGTTACATCATACTCCACTCCAGTTTGAGTGAATTGAAGAGCTGTCTCGCCAACAATATCCCCTGCGCTTAATTCAGTGAAAATAAACGTTGATCCTGTAATATCCTCACTGCTTAAGAAGATAGTCCCTGTCAGAACGATTCCAAAGGTCGGAAGAGGGGCTGCTTTACTAAAAATAATCTCCCTTTTTTGATATTTTTTTGTATATCCCTTTAAGCAATGGATAGATTCCCTGATTTCTTCCTCAGAAAAACCGTTAAATAAATCGATGTTTTGTAAGATTTCAAATGAATTTTGCAAAAGTCTCACCTCTTGTTGCCTAGGCAACCGAAATTTACTATTCCGTCTGTTATACTCCAATTAATTGATAAAGATTATCATTATTGGTTGATATCATTATAGCTAATTACCTGAAATATTCAATACATTCTTTGTAATAGAAGGGGGAACAAATGAATTTTCCGATAGAACAGGTATTTTCGTTAAGTGCTGCCATAGCTTATCGTCATAACCAAATAACGAGCACTGTATTAATAAGTGAAAATAATACCAATATTGTGATGTATGCAATGGATTCAGAAGAAAGCATCAGCAGTGAATCCTCACCAAATAGGAAAATGGTGTTTGTATTAGATGGGAGCTTAAATATAACTATTAACCAAACTTCCTATGCTTTACATATAGGAGATTCATTCATCATAGATAAAAACACGCAGCATGCAATTGAGGCACTTGAAAGATGTAAGTTCGTCCAAATCAATTATAACAATAAGGAGATTTAACATGGGAGCAGACAGCTTAATAAAAAAAATACCACATTCACAAGTAATTAAATTGGAGGATATGGTTGCAGTTGATGCCAATCAAGTTTCGAGTATGACATTAGTACAAAGACCTTCTATCGGAATGACCTTATTTTCCTTAGGTGAAGGGGAAGGGATAAAAATGCATACATCACCAGGAGATGCTATGGTGCAAATACTGTCTGGCATTGCAGAGATTATAATTGGTGAGGAAAAACACCTTGTTCATGGAGGCGAAACCATAATTTTACCAGCAAATATACCACATGCATTACATGCGATCAAATCGTTTCAAATGCTGTTAATTGTTGTGAAACCAGACAAACAATAAGAGAGGTGCAGCAATATGGGGAAAAAGGAAGTTGGACATACCTTTTTAGCGAGATTAGGTAAAAAGCGATTAAGACCAGGCGGAATTGCAGCAACCAATTGGTTAATAAAAGAAGCTAACTTAACGAACAAATCAAAAGTATTAGAAGTAGCTTGCAATATGTGTACAACCTCGATTGAACTTGCAGAAACATACAAGTGTCACATAACAGCTGTTGATATGGATACAAAAGCATTAGAAAAGGGAAAAAAGAATATCGAAAAAGCGCAGCTTCAAAACTATATCACTGTGCAGCAAGGGAATGCTATGAATCTTCCCTTTGCAGACAATACATTTGATGTAGTATTTAATGAAGCAATGCTAACAATGTTTAATGAATCAGCAAAAAAGAAAGCAATTTCCGAATATTATCGTGTCTTAAAACCAGGAGGAGTACTATTAACTCATGATATTATGCTGACAAAAGGTACACCGCAAACACTAGTGAATACATTAAGAGACATCATTCATGTTAATGTCTCCCCACTGCCGCAGGACGAATGGATGCATACATTTAAAGCAATCGGCTTTAATGAAGTAAAAACAAACTCTGGAGCCATGTCGTTGATGAACCCTAAAGGAATGATCCGAGATGAAGGATTTCTTGGCATGCTAACGATTATTAAAAATGGACTGAAAAAGGAAAACAGACAAACGTTTAAAAGCATGTTCAAGTTTTTTAACCAGTCAGGTAAAAGCTTAAACTATATTGTTGTTTGCAGTAAAAAGTAGGTGACACTATATTTATGTAGTCATAAAGCCAGTGATAGGAACATTCGCTGGCTTAGTTCAATCTAGTTAATAAACAATTACTTCTCAATATGTATCTTGGATAATACCTGATTATTGATGTCATTATTTTCACCTTTTTCTTTAGCCCAAATACTAGCAAACAATTTTTTATCCGCGTTAAATTGCTCCTTAAGTTTTTCCAAACTTGAAATATCACCTGTAAACTCTGTGATATCATCAATAACAACTTCAACTGGTCCTTCATAGGAGGCCTCTAGAGACATATCGTCTGGATGTGTGCCTATAACGATGCTATCATCGTCAACCTCAAGAATTGTCCCACCATAATCTGCGCCGGTGATTATGGACTTTTCCGTGTTGTTACAGCCAATTAAAAGGAATATGAAAATTATTAATGAAAAAACGGCTATTTTTCTCATTTTTTGTCTCCTTCGTATCGTTTAAAGTTAATACGCAGGAGAGGTTAAAAGGTTTCAGCAAGTCTATAGAATTAAAAAATAATACGGTGCATTAAATAAACGAAGAAGTATGTTTAATCGAGTTTCCACTTTGGTGGATTATAAGGGGATTTTGGCAAAGCAAAACCGGGAGAATCTGTTTATGAGGATTGTCCCGGTTTTTATTTTGCATATATTATTTACATATAGTCATATTCTGAATCTACAAAATAGAGCCAGTGATAATATTCAATCTGGGAATCTGTCATTTTTGAAATGTCATTTTCATTGAATTTTGTTTGCTCCATTAATTTCTGTACTTTGGAATTTCTTTCTACTCGGCTCATTTTAAATCCTCCCTTAAGTGTGAGAAGTAACGAATTGGTTGAGTTGAAAACGTTTTCCTTCTGTTCTTATCTTTATTATATATCTCAATATGAGATTAAACAAATATTAAAATTAGATTGTTTTTCGAAAAATAATCAGAAATTGTTATTTATCTTTATTATGTAAAAGGGTATGAATCTTTTTTAACAGTCGCACGTAGTAAATTAGTGAGACAGTGGAAGAATAAGTAAAATGGTATCGGTGAATTCCACATAGGAGGAGTACAGATGATCTGGATTACACTTGGAATTGTTATTATTTTAGGCGGATTTGGTTTATGGGGACAATTATCAAGAGCAAAATGGTTAGAGGAAAAATCTAAAAAAAGTAAGACGTCTTAACAATATGATGAAACTATTTTTTTATACTGCAGCAACTATCTGATCAGTAAAAAAACAATACTCAGTTACCTAATGATCAAAAAAACCTCCATTGTTTGGAGGATCTATGTTTGGCTAAGATGGCAAGGAAATAAAAGTAAGCTGTACGCAAACAAGTCATAAACTAAATTCATTTTCCTAAAGCTCTATAAACGAATATCTAAAACAAAATCAGCTAAAAAGTAATCGATAACCAAAATAGCCTAAAACAGCAACTACAATTAATATAATCATAAAGCCAGTTTCTTTCCAATTGCTGTTACCAGTAAAATCTACTGTGCTGCCATTGTTTGCTTTATCTATTGAATCCTTTAATGCTCCTGTCGGATTGTTTTTTAACTCTTGCTGACGTAGTTGCTCGCGTTTTTCTGCAGATGTTTGTTTACCAGTCATAGGAAGAACCTCCAATTTGTTTATTTTTTACATTATACAGTATATTTGGAAAAATGAACAAATTAATAATCTGCTATATCCATAGTTAATAAAATAAAATAGATAGGCGGATCCTATTTGTAGATTTGAAAGAGGCTATATGGTTCCAGTCAGAATAATTAAATAATGTTTTTTTTAGGAGTGTTAACTTGAAAAAAGTTCTAACAATTATAGTAGCGATAATCCTCGTTGGGGGAATTGGTATAATTATTTACAATGTTAATTTTAAAGATAAAGATTTTTATTCTGTTACAGAAATCAACAATGATGCTATTACCTCCATTGAGGTCAATAAGTTAAGTGGTGATAGTGATCAACAGCAAGTGGTGAATATTACTAATCGTAAGGAAATCAGGAAAGTAATGAGTGATTTTGCAGATGCAAAATGGGTGAGAGAGCCACAGTCGTTAAATCCTGATGAATATTATAGTGTTATTCTTAAGAACGAGAAAATTCCAAAAGCGGTATTGTTTGTTAATAGTAATGATTCTTTTTATGTCACAACATCTAAAGATGAAGGAAGTAATGCAAACTCCTTCATCCTTAAGGAGGATAAAATAATAGAGATTCAAAAATTATTTAAGTAAGGATGTTACTTTAAAAACGAGAAATTGTTTAGCTAGTAACTAACCGTTTAAAGGCTAAATAAACAAGGAAAAACCAAGAAGTTAATTTTCTTGGTTTTTGTTATACTTATAACTATCAATAACCTTTAGAATGGTGATAGTAATGAATGCAGAAGAATTGAAAACGAAGATTCAGAAATTATCAATATGGAAAAAAGGGGACCAGCGCGCCCCTCATAAGCTGCTATTAATTCTTTATGCCTTAGGACAGATGCAAGCACATAGTGATAGATTAATTCCATATGAAATAACTAGAGTAAAGCTGACAGAATTACTGCGAGAATTTGGTCCAATCCGCAAATCTTATCATCCAGAAGAGCCGTTTGTCCGGTTAAAGAAGGATGGAATTTGGATGTTGGATAAAGAGGTAAATGAAAAAAGCCCCAATAATCGGCAGCTGATAAATGATCATGTGTCAGCTGGTTTTACAAGTGAGATTTTTAACCTTTTATATGACAATCAAAGTCTGATGCAGGAGATTTCTCAAGTAATATTGGATCAGCACTTCCCAGAAACCTTGCATGAGGATCTTTTAGATGCGGTTGGTCTTGATTTTACTTTATATACAAGGAGGAAAAGAGATCCTAAATTTAGAGACCGAATTTTAAGAGCATATGGATACAGCTGTGCAATTTGTGGTTTTAATGTCCGATTAGCTGATACACTTGTTGGGATTGAAGCGGCTCATATTAAGTGGCATCAAGCAGGAGGACCTGATACAGAAGAAAATGGAATTGCCTTATGCGCGCTGCATCATAAGCTATTTGATAGAGGTGTATTTACATTATCAGAGGAACGCAGAATGCTTGTTTCTCAAGATGCACATGGTACACATGGATTTGAAGAATGGTTAATGAAATTTAATGGAAAACCCGTCCGTGAACCAATTCAAGCCTATTATTATCCAAAGCAGTCTTATTTGAATTGGCATGTGAAGGAGGTTTTTAGAGGACCGAGCTACATGATTTAAATAATAGTGGAGGAGCTATTAGTGATAATCCTAACAGCTCTTTATTTTAGTTAATCAATAGTATTTAGTGACCAAACGTAGTCACTTAACGATTAAAAATGCAGTGTGTATCTGAAAAATTAATGCTAAAAAGTGAGGTTTTTTCACTCAACGCAACAATATGGTGTCTAGTTATAGACACCATTAATAATACTTGATATTAATGAGTTTTTTACAGATATACACTTTTGAAAAAATCTTATAAATAGGTACAGTCACTAGTTGAATTCTCCAAGTAGTGCTATGTGCTAGTTCTACCTTAATCCACAATTCCTTTCAAACTAAAAGAAGTACGAGAAGGGAGGAGGTGAAGGAAGAAGACTAGCTTAAATACAAACGAAAGCCAATAATAATTAACAGCACAGACAGCATCTGCAATATGACTTTTCCTGGTAGTTTTTTCGAAAGCAGTACGCCAACCTGGGAGCCGATTAGTACGCCGAAACCACCCCATAAGACAATTTGCCAATCAATACTGCTGTAAAAGATTTGCGAAATAGCACCTACAGATGAATAAATGGTAAGTGAAAATATGGACGTTGCAGTAGCAATATGTGTTGGAACCTTAAAGCCATATATCAATATTGGTACAAGGAGCCAGCCGCCGCCAATTCCTAAATAGCTGGAAAGCACCCCCATCATAAATCCAATTGGGAGGATGTAGGCTATTGGTAAATGTGCTGCATTTTCCAAAACAGCGTACTCTTCACGTGTAGCAGCAATTTCATCTTTCACGGTTCCTTCTTGCCCTAATTGACGCGCTTTTTTCTTTCTTAGATTCGCGAACGGGGAATTTTTTGCAAAAAGAAATATCCCTAAAGCAACTAAGATTGTTGCAAAAATAATATAAAAATAGCTAGATGAGTAGATTTGCAGAAGCCATACACCCAGAATAGAACCTGGGATAGCACCAGTAGCTAGTTTTAAGCCTGTGTGATAATGAATCCGTTTTTGTTTTGCATAGCCGACTACCCCTGACAGGGAGTTGATTAAAACAATCACGATTCCAGAACCAGCAGCAAGGGCAGGGTCCATTTGAAACACCAGCAATAATGCAGGAACAAAGATAAAGCCGCCGCCAGAGCCGACAATTGTTCCATAGCCACCTGCAATAATGCCAATGATAATTAATATTAAACCTGTTATGATATCCATCATCGTTCCTCCTTTTTCTTATACCTTAAGGCTATCAAAGGAAGTGATGATTGTATATTTGAATAATTTTATAGCCTATAAGCAACTGTTATACCCATTATATAAACCTAAAGTTAATAGGAAAAAGCAGGCTGTTTTTAGAGAAAACGCCTGCTGGAAAATTTACTGTCGAATAAATTGGACGAAATATTTTAATCCGGATTTTTTAAAGCGATGAGATTTCTGCACCATCCATAAATCGCGGGATATAAGGAAATTGGTTATCTTCACTTCATGCAGAGTTCCGCTCTTTATTTCCTTTGTGACAGTTAATCTTGGCATGATGCTCACACCTAAATCGGCTTCGACAGCACTTTTTATGGATTGATAGCTTCCTAGCTCCATTGCACTTTTAATATTACCGAGCACACCATGCTCGTTTAATGCATTTTCCACAATAAGCCGTGTCCCAGAATCTGTTTCTCTCCAAATCATTTTTGCTTCGGAAAGCTCTTGGATACTGATATGATCTCTGCTGCTCCAGAGATGAGCAGGGGAGGTGACGAGAATTAGTTCATCATCGGCAAATTTCTCGCGGATAAGCTCTTTATTTTCTACAGCACCCTCAACAAAGGCAATGTCAATTTCATTATTTTCAAGTTTTGCCAATATGGTAGGGGTGTTGCCAATGGAAAGGCTAAACTTTAAGTCTGGATAGCTTCTGTTGAATTCTCCGAGTAAACCAGGCAATAAATATTCGCCGATCGTCGAACTTGCCCCGATATTTAAGACAATCTCCTCATTTCCGGTCAATTCCTGGATTGCCGCAAAGGAAAGCTTGGAATACTCTACGATTTCCTTTGCAAATGGATAGAGAATTTCACCTGCTTTAGATAACGTTAATTTCCCGGCATTTCGTTCAAACAGCTGTGCTTTATAGACTTCCTCTAATTGTCGTATTTGCCTTGTCACTGCTGGCTGTGTGACAAAGCTTAAGCGAGCCGCCTGACTAATCGTACCTTCCTCAACAACAAGGCAAAACATTTTCAAACTTTCTATATTCACGTAATAATCTCCACCTTAAAAAGTAATTTATCCAGAATGAAGCTATTACTTAACATCTGCAACACATCGAAAGCCAAGATGCCCAGATGAACTGTCTGGTGTATTGGAGGTCCGAGCAGCAACCCGATAACGATTGCAATAAGATTCATGACAAAGGTAGGAGCCACCCCTCATAACTTTTGTTTCTCCGTTTTCCGGTCCTTGCGGATTTGTCCGTCCGCCTCGATCATGGATGCTTCTGCTAAACCACTCGGAGCACCATTCCCATACATTTCCAGAAGTATTATACAGCCCGTATCCGTTCGGAGGGAAAGACTGAGCCGGAGCAGTTCCTGCATAGCCGTCTTCCTTTGTATTTATTCTTGGGAATACACCTTGCCATATATTGCAATAATGCTCGCCGTTTGGTGTTAGTTCGTCTCCCCAAGGATATTTTTTTCTTTCAAGTCCGCCTCTGGCAGCATATTCCCACTCGGCTTCAGTAGGAAGTCGCTTGCCTGCCCAGCGGCAAAATGCATTGGCATCATTCCAAGAAATATGCACAACAGGGTGATTCATACGGTCTTCAATATGAGAGCCAGGACCTTCAGGGGCTTTCCAATATGCTCCGTTAACACCGTGCCACCAAGGCGTATTGGGAACAGGCGGTGTTTGCCTCAGCTGAATTGGTGAGAGGAACAGATAAAAAACAAAGGACCAGCCGAAGTTTTCGGCTTCTGTTACATAGCCCGTATCCTCCACAAATGCTGCAAACTCTTCATTTGTTACACAATAAGAATCTATTAGAAAGGAATCAAGCTCAATTTTGCGGACGGGACCTTCACCGTCTGCTGGAAACCCTTCCTTTTCCGTTGTTCCCATAAAAAACTCACCGCCTTGTAACTGGACCATTTTGTTTCTAAATTTCACTTCCAGATTAGCTGCAGGTATGTCAACATATGTTTGCATACTTTTACTTTCTGTTTCTTTTCTACGAACTGCACAGCATGATTGTGTTTCCTTCATTTAGATCACTTCCTCTTGTGTAAGGTGGTTTCTGTGAATGACTGACTTGCGGTCTGTAATAGTTGAATCTATTAAAACCTCTTGATTAAATTCTATAGCATCCTGCAGATAGCGAAATAAAAGACTTGCTGCTTCCATTCCCATTTGAAAGGCTGGAACATACACACTTGTTACAGCAGGGAAGCATTGTTCGCCATCACCGTATCGATGCTCAATTGTAGCTATTGATACATCATGTGGAACCTTTAATTGAAGATTGTTTAAATAATTGATTGTCTGCTGGACGATGGAAATATCTTGTACTAAAAGGGCGGTTGGCTTATCTCCGTTGCTGAAAATTTGACTTAATAGCTGGATATAAGCTTCAAGACTGCCTGTATGATGATGAACATCAATTTGCAGCAATTCTTTATTTGCTGCTGAATATTCGTGCGTGACGCTTTTGATTATTTTCTCCTCTGTGCTGATGATGGCAATATGTTTATGGTGATGGCTAGTAAAATGATCTAGCAGGTCTTTGTTATATTGCTTGTACTTTGCATAAACATTTAAGCCGATATGGTCGACTGTTTTCTCTCCAATATAGACCATCGGCATTTTTAATTGGAGAAGCTCCAGGAAGGCGTCGCAGATAAGCGGGGTTCCACCCAATATGAGTCCGTCAATTTTCTTTTGTTTAATAAAGCTGTAATACTGGGGAGGGCACTCATTTCCTTGAATTTGCTCTTTTGTAGCTGTTTCATTAATTAATAAAAGGTGATACCCATACTTTATTAATAGTTTGTTAACGCCATTAATAAATTCAAGTAAATATGTATTGGACGTGCCTTCAATAGAAGGGGTTTGAAACGGAAAATAAAGTCCAATCAATTTCGTTTCATTATTCGCTAGATTTTGAGCGATGGAGCTTGGTGTAAAATTCAGCTTTTCTACGGCATCCATTACCTTCTTTTCTGTTTTGCTGCTTGTGTAGCCGCTTTTGTTTAGTACTCTTGAAACAGTGGAAATAGATACTCCTGCTAGATTTGCAACATCATAAATAGATACCTTCAATATACTCACCACTTTTTTATTTATCGACAGATAGAAGCATTAAAAGAATTATGGAAGCGCTTCTATATTAATACTGCTAATTTACCATTAAAGCATGAACAGGTCAATCGTGTATAAAAGTTCTTTATACCCTATAAATATATTGTTATTGCAAGCGTTTAACAATTTTGATAAATTGTACGTAACAAAATGATAAGCGCTTTCAGATTTGGTGATAACAAATGTGGAAGCGCTTCTACATTAAAAGTTGGAGGAGAGATACTTATGCGAGCCATAATGGTGATGTTTGATACGTTAAATAGACATATGCTTCCAAACTATGGGTGTGATTGGATACATGCACCTAATTTTAAAAAGTTAGGAGAAAAAACAGTTGTGTTTGATCAGTCCTATGCAGGCAGTCTGCCATGCATGCCGGCAAGAAGAGAGCTTCATACAGGCAGATACAATTTTCTGCACCGCAGCTGGGGTCCAATTGAACCATTTGATAATTCCATGCCTGAAATCTTAAAAAAAAATGGCGTCTACACCCATTTAGTAACAGATCATCAGCATTATTGGGAGGATGGGGGAGCAACTTACCATACTACAATTCCTTCGAATTAGTAAGAGGACAAGAGGGTGATCCATGGAAAGGGCATGTTAAGGACCCAGATTATCCGGAAACAGAAACAGCAAAATCCCTTGCGAGTAGTAATATGTACAGACAGGACTTAGTTAACCGGACCTATTTTGAAGAAGAGCAAAATCACCCGCAGACTACAACATTCAACTTGGGTATGCAATTCATTGAAAAAAATAAGGAGGAAGATAACTGGTTTTTACAGCTCGAAACATTTGACCCGCATGAACCGTTTTTCTCTTATTCGCACTACAAAGAACTTTATCCTCATGAATATAGTGGTAAGCACTTTGATTGGCCGCCATATTATTTTGTCCAGGAAAGTGAAGAGGTCGTTTCACATGGGAAGTACGAATATGCAGCATTATTGAGCATGTGCGACCATTACTTAGGGCAAGTAATTGATTTAATGGACAAAAATGATATGTGGAAAGACACGATGCTTATCGTCAATACAGATCACGGCTATTTATTGGGAGAGCATGGCTGGTGGTCGAAAAGTGTAATGCCTGTTTATGAAGAAATTGCGCATACGCCATTATTCGTCTGGGACCCGCGAGTCGGCGTTACAGGGGAAAGACGACAATCGATTGTACAAACAGTTGATATAGCACCAACATTGCTCGAATTCTTTGGTGTTTCACTTCCTGAGAATATGGATGGACAACCACTGCGCCAAACCATTCAAGCAGATGTACCTATCAGGGAAACGGCGTTATTTGGATACCACGGCGGGCATGTAAATATAACAGATGGTAATTATGTATACATGCGGGCACCTGTCGCACCAAAAAATGAGCCACTCTATGAATATACATTGATGCCAACACATATGAGACAGCCATTTGCCCCAGAAGAGCTGCAAAATATTGAAATTCAACAACCGTTCCCTTTTACGAAGGGCTGCCAGACAATGAAAATTAAGGCAGGCGCCGGGTTTGTGAATGCATTTCAATTTGGTTCTAAGCTTTTCGATGTTCATAATGATCCACACCAAATCGAAGAGCTTGAAAATATAGAAGTAGAATTAAAGCTTATTGAAAAGATGGCAGCACAAATGCGGAAAAATGATGCTCCGACAGAACAATTTGCACGATTAGGCATACCAGAAGATGGCCGCATGACAGTAGAAGAGCTACAAAAGCAGAAAGAAGAGATTCGGAAAAAGGAACAGATAACAGTGCTTCCAAATCATCCATGGGAAAGGGCTGCCCAAAATCAGCTTCGTGCATTATTGAATATAACTCCCGAAGAACAGCGAGCTAAATTATTAAACCAGTTTGAAGAATTCGTCCTAAAGACAGCTCTAGATGGAGTTTCAACAGAGGCTGTCCATGAGTTCATTGAGACAGTCTATGAAAAGGAGCAAAAGGCAATGGCCCAGTACTTTACAGGGTTGGCAGGAAGAACAAGTTAACAGGAATTTTGCCAAGAAAGGATGATGACAATGTATCTTGTTATGGATATGGGAGGAACATTTATTAAATATGCCCTGCTTAATTCGGCAGGAACGATTATCAACAAAAACAAAAAGCCGACAGTTAAAACAAATCTGCCTGATTTTAAGGAAGCTTTATTTTCCATCATTGAAGAGCATGATTTAACTAGCATCAAAGGGATTGCGATAAGCTGTCCAGGCACAGTGGATGTTAATAGCGGTGTCATTTATTACGGTGGTTCCTTTCCGTTTTTGCATGAGGTAAATCTTGCAGATATGATACAAAGCAAATATAACATAGAAACAACGGTGGAAAACGATGGCAAGTGTGCAGCATTAGCTGAACTTTGGCTTGGCAGTATTAAAGGAAAAAAAGATGCTGTTGTATTAGTGCTTGGGAGCGGCGTTGGTGGTGGAGTTATTTTAGATGGAAAGTTGCATCGCGGAGTGAATCTTTCAGCAGGGGAAATCAGCTATGTTATGAGCAATTTAGATCCAATTACGAAAGAAACAAGCTTTATGGGTGCTTTAGGTTCTGGTGCATTAATGGTGCGCAGCATAGCAGAAGGTAAGCAGCTTGAAGACTTAACCGATGGTGAAGCCGTATTTAACTATATAAATAATGGCGACAAGGAAGCGATGAAGATTTTTGATGATTTTTGTATACACGTAGCAGGTCAAATCCTTAATCTTCAATATATTTTAGACCCAGAGATATTTGCCATTGGCGGTGGTGTCAGTGCTCAAAAGATTCTATTAGAACGAATTAAGTGGGCAGTAGAGGAAATTAAACAGGCAAATCCGATGCATATGGCGAACCCAAATATTGTTGCTTGTCTTTTCCGCAATGATGCGAACCTATATGGAGCATTGTATCATTTCTTTGTGAGCAAAGAGGGAGCATTTGTAGGCTGAAAAGGATAGAGGCAGCAAATGTCTGCCTCCAAAAACCTATGAATATTTGTGGAAGCGCTTCTATATTTTATAATGTAACTTTACGGAGGGAAAAACAGATGAGTACAAAATCAAGAGCCCAAAAAAGCGATATATTTTTCTATTCACTTGGCGGATTTGGATCAAATCTTCTATTCACATTAACAACGTCCTTTTTAATGTATTTCTATACAGATGTATTTAAAATATCACCATTAGCAGTAGGTTCGGTATTTTTACTCGTTAGAGTTATTGATGCCATTTTAGATCCGTTTATTGGCATGCTTGCTGACAGAACAAGAAGCAAGTGGGGTACATATCGTCCGTGGTTAATGTTTGGTTCGCCATTATTAGCAGCCATGACATTACTGTTATTCAGTGCACCAGATTTAAGCGCATCTAATAAAATCTTTTATGCGATCGCTGTGTATGTTGGCTATTCTTTAGTTTCTTCACTTGTCAATATTCCATATCATGCCTTAACACCAATTTTGAGTCAGGACCCAAGTCAGCGGACTGTCATTGTAACAGCTAAACAGCTTATGGGCAGTCTTGGAACATTGTTGATTTCTGGTGCAGCACTACCAGTTGTTGCGTTCTTCGGCAGTGGAGAAAAAGGCTGGTTCTTCACCACATTAGCATTTTCTGTCGTTACGATTGCATCCTATTGGTTCTGTGCACTCGGTGCTAAAAATGCAGATAACGCACAGGTTAATAATCAGAAAGCACTGAATTCTCACGAAGGTCATCCGCCGCTCAAGGAGCAGCTGGAAATCATTTCAAAAAATGGACCGTTACTTGCCTTATTAATCGCTGGCTTTGCTAATATGACAGCACAAATTGTCAACTCGCAAACTGCTATTTACTACTGGCAATATAATATTGGCAGGGAGGATTTATACTCCCAATTATTCATTTGGGGGACATTGTTATCAATTCCTGCGTTTCTGTCTATTCCATGGTTCGTCACCAAATTTGGCAAGAAAATAGTGTTTATTGTTTCGTGTTTGATAACGATTTTACCGCTTGTAATTTTGTTATTCTCCTCCTACGAAAATATAGCGGAAATTTTTACATTATCTGTTTTAGTGAAAGTTCTCGGCCCTTTATCAGGTGTTCTTCCATGGATTATGATTGCAGACTGTGTTGATTATGGAAAATGGAAAACAGGCATTAACGGATCAGCAACGATTCACTCGATGATGCTGTTTACAAATAAATTAGCTGCAGCACTTGGCGGGATTCTTGCTGGTGCTCTCCTTGGTACTGCTGGATATGTCGCAGGTCAGCAGCAAACAACAGAAGCATTAAATATGATTACCTACCTTTATTTCCTTGCCCCTGTTCTTGGCTATATTATTGCTATAATTGCGTTTAATTTCTATGGAATTACTCCAGAGGTACAAGCTAAAATGGCAAAAGAAATAGACGAAAGAGAGAATCAAAATAAAGTAGTTAGCTAATCTTCCTATAAATTAAGCCGACTTACTAATAAGTCGGCTTAATTTAGAAGTAATAAGAAAGCGTTTCCTGAAATGCTTTGAATATATAAAACTTCGTTATACCCTATAAATTTAATGATATTGCAGAAGGGAAATTAATCTGATAAATTTGTGCTAACAGCAAGATGAAAGTGCTTACAAGTAAATATGGAAGCGCTTCTATATAAATGTGAAGTGGTGATTACATTATTAATTGTCGTTTGATAGGTTAATCAGGATGAAATCATAAGGGGGAAACGTATGAAAAGCGCAAATGCAAGTGTAAAGAAGAGTGAGGTTGTATTTTATTCTTTTGGCGGTTTTGGTTCCAATTTATTATTTGTATTTACTACTTCCTTTTTAATGTTTTTCTATACAGATGTATTTAAGATTTCACCTGCTGCTGTTGGTACTGTGTTTTTGGTTGTTAGATTGATAGATGCCTTTTTAGATCCTTTTTTAGGAATGCTTGCAGATAGAACTAGGAGCAGATGGGGCACATATAGACCATGGTTAATTTTTGGCTCACCACTGCTGGCAATGTCAACATTGCTGCTATTTACGGCACCTGAGTTAAGTCCAACAGGTAAAATCGCTTATGCGATTGCCGTATACGTAGGATATTCCTTTGTATCATCAATCGTTAATATTCCATATCACGCTCTAAGTGCAGTGTTAAGTCAAGAAACAACACAAAGAAACTGGATTGTTACAGCAAAGAATTTTATGGGGAACCTTGGAAGCTTAGCAGTTTCAGGCTCTGTACTGCCATTAGTAGCCTTTTTCGGAAGTGGACAGAAAGGCTGGTTTTTTGCGACACTCTTGTTCTCGATTGCTTCTATTTTCTCCTATTGGCTTTGTGCTTACGGTTCAAAGCAGCATGATAATAAAGAAATTAACAACCAAAGGTCAATGGTCGAACAAAAAGAGCATCCTACTATTAAAGAGCAACTGAAATTAATCTCTACAAACAAACCACTTGCCATTCTTTTACTTGCAACTGTAGTAAAAATGGCAGCATTAATGTCCACATCATCGATTGCTATTTATTACTGGCAATATAATATTGGCAGACCTGATTTATATTCACAGCTATTTATTTGGGGAACAATTCTTGCGATACCTGCTTATTTTGTGACACCGCATCTTGCCAAGAAATACGGAAAAAAAGCACTTTATAATTTCAGCTGTTTTATAACAATTGTGCCATCAGCGATTCTTTTATTCACCCCGTCAGAATATGTAATGACAATCTTTGTTTTATCTGTTTTCGTTAAAGTCCTCGGTCCATTCACAACTGTATTGCCATGGATGATGCTACCAGACTGCGTGGACTACGGAAAACTTAAAACAGGCATAAACGGATCTGCAACAGTCCACTCCATGATGATTTTTATTAATAAGGTTGGAGCGGCAATCGGCGGCCTTTTGTCTGGTGTACTCCTTGGTGTTGTCGGTTACGTTGCCGGACCGCAGCAGCCTCCAGAAGTATTGAGCATGATTAACTATGTGTACTTCCTTGTTCCGATTATTGGTTATGCACTTGGGTTAGTATTTATGAAGTTCTATCCGATCAACAATGACTACCATTCTAAAATACTAGCAGAAATAAAGAATAAAGACATGAACAGCCAGCCGCCAGGTCTATAATTTTGAGGGAGGAGAAACGATAATGACGAAGAAAAAAAAGCCGCATATTATTTTGTTTAATCCAGATCAATGGCGCGGGGACGTGCTCGGTCATATGGGGAACCCTGCTGCAGTCACTCCTAATTTAGATGAAATAACAAGAGAGGACGGTGTCTCCTTTCGTAATGCATTTTGCCAAAACCCTGTGTGTACACCAAGCCGCTGTTCGTTTATGTCCGGGTGGTATCCTCATGTAAGAGGGCATCGTACCATGTATCACATGATGAGTGAAGAGGAGCCTGTTCTATTAAAAACATTAAAGAATAATGGATATCATGTCTGGTGGGGCGGGAAAAATGATCTTGTTCCTTCAGAAAATGGCTTTGATGAGTATTGCGATATAAAGTATGTGCCGGAAAATCAGCCAAAGCCGATGTTTGGCGGTATATTCGACGGTGGTGAGGATAGCTGGAGAGGCTTGCCTGGCAGTGACACGTATTACTCGTTTTTAGTTGGCAAGCTGGAAAAGGAGCAAGGAGAAGCATACTATTATGACAGTGATTGGGCTAATATCTTTGGAGCAATCGAACAGATTAAAAATGCACCAGAGGATAAGCCGCTTTGCATTTACTTGCCTATACTTTATCCCCACCCGCCATATGCGGTGTAGGATCCTTGGTACAGTATGATCGATAAATCGAGATTGCCTAAACGTATCAAAGCAAATGACCTTTCAGAAGATATGCCGTCAATGCTGGCAGGACTGCGGGAAAGATATAACATGGAAGGGTGGTCTGAAGAACGCTGGACTGAGCTAAGGTCGGTGTATTACGGCATGTGTGCCCGTGTTGATCATCAATTTGGACTCTTAATGCAAGCATTAAAAGAGGCAGGGATTTATGATGACACAGCTGTCTTTTTCTTTTCCGATCATGGTGACTTTACAGGCGATCATGGGTTAGTAGAAAAGACGCAAAATACTTTTCAAGATTGTTTGATAAAAGTACCATTTATCGTAAAACCACCAGCACAACACCAAATCAAACCAGGCATCAGTGATGCATTAATCGAGCTTGTGGACCTGGCTGCGACGGTACATGAAATGGCAGGGGTAGAGGCAGATTACACCCATTTCGGACAGTCTCTTTCACCAATAATTGCAGGAACAACAGAAGATCTTCGTGAAGCAGTATTTTGTGAAGGCGGCAGAATGCATGGTGAATACCATTGCAATGAATCTGCACCTGCAAATGAAGACACATCAATGCTTTATTGGCCAAGAGGGGAAATGCAGCGCAGTGAAGGCCCTGAGCACACTAAAGCGACGATGATTCGCACAAAAGACTATAAATATGTAAAAAGAATGTACGAAGAAGATGAATTATACGACTTAACACAAGATCCAGGAGAAACTACTAATCGCATAAATGACCCAAATTTAACTTCTGTTCTTTTTAATTTAAAGGAAAAGATGCTGGATTTTTACCAAGAAACCTGTGATGTTGTTCCACATAGGAGATCGAGCAGGGAAGCGAAAGCACACTAACATAAAAAGTGAGTTCGATATTTTATCGGACTCATTTTTTTATAAAAGGTATCCTAAAAATTCGATCATTTTTTTCTGTTAGAAGAACTTTTTATTCCTAAAATTCTCATGATTCGTAAAACCTTCTTATGATTAACGTTTTGTCCACGCTTTGCAAGCTCCTCGCGAATTCGGCGGTAGCCATACCGGCCTTCATGCTCATCAAAAATTGTTTGAATTTCAACCTTTATATCAGCATCCTTATCAGGTCGGCTCATTTGCTTCAGCAGATTATAATAAGTGCTTCGTGGAATATTAAGGTACTTCACAAGAGCTGTTACCGGATATTGCTTCCTTAATTCATAGACTATTTTGGCTTTGTCTTGATTGGTGATGTTTTCTTGTTTAGACATAAGCAATTCTAGTTTTGTTAAGTAGTCATTTTCCATATCTTGCTGTTTTTTGTTTGCTATCAGAGGAACGGATGTTCTTTGCTTTTTTGAATTATTTGATTTTGATGTCATATATATCCCTCAGTAAAAGTTGAATTTCTATTCCATTTAAAGTGTAATAATGAACGAGATTGGCAGCTTATCCTTAGCTGAACTATCTAGTAATTACATCTAGTTTAATGTGTTTCAAGAATTTTGTATAGGTTTTGCGAAAAAATCTGGCATTACATATTAATTAGTAAGGTGACTTACTAGACGGACACTTTCCTAAAAAATAGCGTACAATACACATTGATTTATGCCATTTAGGATATAGGAATTGTAATGTAGAAATAATAGTGGCTATATATAGTCACTATATTAAAACCATTGATAATACTGAAACAATAAAATGTTTTTATGTATTTGAATAAACGAGTGAAAAGATAAAGACACTTACTGTCGAGACTCGCTTGAAAAGAAATAAATTACAGAAGTATTAAGCAATTAAAATCCATCTGCTAACCATGTCAAAAAAAGTCGAATATAAGCACGTAAGGAGACTATAATTAATACAGCTTATGTTATAATTACTTATGGAACAGACGTACGAATATAATTACTGCATGTTGTGTGCACATAACATGTAGCTACACAAACACTAATTCAGTAAAGTCATAAAAATTATACGCATCCAAAAAATAAATAAAAAAAGCAATTATTGAAGTTAATGTTAACAAACTGAAATAAATAGTTGGATTTAGCAAGCAGATATACAGGAGGAAGTTAGCTTGAACACATATATAGTCATGCAAGGAAGCAAATACCATGAAGTAAGGGACATGGGAATTATCTGGTCACCGAAAATTGCTAAGGGTGGAAGTATCGAGCATTCGTGGGAAAGAATGAAGGAAGTGAAAAAGGGCGACCGCATTTTTCATTATGTGAAAGGAAATATTGTGGCGATTAGTATTGCGAAAGAGGATTGTGTGGAAGCAACAAGACCACTAATTTTACAATCAGACCTTTTCGATGATGAAGCCGGATACTTAGTTGAGGTAGAGTATTATGAACTGGACAAATCGGTAAATGTAAAAGAGAAATTCGCAGCCATTTCACCACTGCTTCCAATCAAATACTCACCATTCCAAGACGATGCAAGTGGAAATTCAGGCTATTTATACCCATGTAATGAAGAACTAGCGATCAAGTTATTAGAGCTGATTGGTGAATTAAATATTTACTTAATAGATACAGAGCAGCTTGAATTATCTATGGATTACATCAAAGTAACAGAGCATAACACATTAATACCAGTTATCGCCGAAACAGAATCAGAAGTGAAAACGAAAATCCGTTTAGGACAGCAACGATTCAAGAAGGACTTAATGTCCTTATGGGGCTGCAAATGTGCACTATGCGATATCGATTTGCCAGAGCTGCTGAAAGCAAGCCGCTCCAAGCCATGGAAAGACAGTACAAACGAAGAACGAAACGATCCATATAACGGTATCCTGCTATGCAGTAATCACGACGCCTTATACGAAAACGGTAAAATTGCCTTCGACGGTCAAGGCAGACTCCATATCTCACCAGAGATTAATGAAGAGGATTATCAAAAATACTGCTTATTAACAAAGAAGAAAATCAAACTAAACCAAGACAACAAGGTATACTTCAAATGGCATAAAAGAAACATCTGGAGCAAAGCAAGCGGCACAATTGAAGAAGCAGAAAGCCAAGAAGAAGTAATCGAACAGCCTTAAACAAGGGCTGTTTTTTTTGTAAAATAGATTTTACTGGATTTATAAAGGGATTCATCTGGTAATAATTTCTATAAAAAATATTGTGAAACTGCGGTAATATTTTCTTGGGTCTAAAAGACTATTTCTAGAAATAAGATTACATAATGTTAATTTTGCAGGATTTATAGTATAGGTAATAAATATAGATGAGGATAACTGAAGATTTGAGTAATTTGGAGGATAAAAGTAAAATTCTTAAAAATATTTTTTTGGATATTTATTGCTAGTTTTATACTTACCTTTATAGTATTTTCCATACAGTGTCTACTATCTGCTTGGTGGAATATTATCTTTTTATTAGGCTGTTTTCGCATAGATTGTTGCTATCTTAACCATACTGTAAAAAGGTTGATATAATGCGGTCAGGAGGCGTTCAATTATGTGGTTAGATGTTTATGAGCAGTTTGGCGAATTAACCGATTCTGAGAAGATAGCGTTGTTCAATGCAATGAATCAAGACCTATTCCCAGATGACCCAAGCAGAATTACGAAGCTATTGAAAGATATTTGTGAAGCTCGTTTTGCGTCAGGAATGGGTTGTCTTCATTGTGGAAGCACTTCTGTTAAGCGGAACGGCAAATACAAAACACGCCAACGTTATCTATGTTAGGATTGCGGGAAGACCTTTAACGATATGACAAACACCCCGTTTTCAGGTTCTCGTTATCCCGAAAGATGGGTTAAGTACATTGAATTAATGGTAGAAGGCTATACTTTGCCTAAAATCGCTGAACGCCTTAAAATACACATCTCCACTGCATTTTATTGGAGACATAAAATCTTGAACGCATTAGGTAGTCTCGGATTTGACCAACTCAAAGGGATTGTTGAAAGCGATGAAACATTCCTTAAAGAGTCTATGAAAGGAAAACGAAAATTAACACATAGAGAACCGAAAGAGCGTGGTGGTAAAGACCAAAAGAGGGGCATTTCCAACCTTAAAATTGCAGTGGTTGTAGCCCAAGACCGTAATGGTAGTGTAGTTGCACGAAAGGCTGGTCGTGGGCGTGTACGAGCAGAAGAAATAGATGCCGTAATTGGGGAACATATAGACCCCTCTGCTTTGTTATGTACAGATACAGCAACGAATTATAAAAAGTTCGCTTTGATTAAGGGGTTAAAACACGAAACGGTTAATGTCAGTAAAGAAGGGTATGTCAAAAAGGGTATATACCACGTTCAACACGTCAATAACTTTCATAAACGCTTGGAAGATTGGATGGTTAGGTTTCAAGGTGTAGCTACCAAATATCTTGATAACTACCTCTACTGGTTCCGTTGGCTTGAATTAGGGAAAAACTTAGCATTTGATAAACGAGTAGAACAAATGCTTGTTTCAGCCTGTCGAAAATCCAATAAGACTACTGTTGAAATGCTAAGTAGTGCATAAAAAAAGACTTCGTACGAAGTCTTAATCAAATCGAGATTCTACTAATTCAATTAATTTATCAGTCATATCATTTGAAACGGTATAGATAGTATTTGTATCTTCCGTTTTCATAAATGTGCTTCTTTGTCCTTTTTCGCCTATCCATAAATATAAACTTTGTTGATTGTCCTTATCATAAACGACATCCATATAAAATTCGGGGGCAGCCATATCAACTATACCAGGTTCTCTTACTGCACTTGAAAAGATGACTTGAAAGGCTTTTAAGGTATCTTTGTCATCAAAGGTGATTTCATTGACACCGTTTGTTTTTGAAATGCTAATGCTTTTAAAATCATTTTTGATTGATAGTCTTTTATCATTTTGCGATTTAGCAGTTGGATTTGCAGAGATTTCAGTAGTGATTCCTTTCGATTGACAAGCAAAAAGAATTGAAGAAATGGATATTATGAAAACCATCAAAAGAATATTTTTCTTCAAGTAAAATTACCTCCAAAAGTTTATTTTTAACTATCTTTCTATTTAGACGAGTCAAATCCTCCAAATGTTTCTATAACATAACTTTAACTTAGAAACCTATATACTAAAAAACAACAAACTTTACGTAAAGAGCCTTTTATTAATTATTATAGTAGCAATAATTTGGATGAAAAAAAGGAAAAAAAAATCAGCAGTCTTTTTGGCAAGGACTAATAGTTATTATTATTTCTTTACTTTTATTTGCCTGGTTTTACATACCATGCATAGTAGGGCATTACAAAGAATTATTATCGGATTCAGATACTAAAGTAACTGATTCTCATGAACATTATCATACTAGTGATATAGTGGGTGACGGGAAGAAGGAAGAGGAAAAAGCAGAACAAGCTAAGAGAGAGCAGGAAGAAAAAAATCAAGCTGAACAAGCTAAAAAAGAACAAGAAGAAAGAGAAAAAGCAGAACAAGCTAAGAAAGAGCAAGAAGAGAAGGAAAGAGCAGAAGAAGCTAAAGAACCAGAACTAGATGCTTCTTGTGACATAAAAGGTAATGTTTCTGATTCTGGAGAGAAAATTTATCATGTTCCCGGAGGAAGGTTCTATGATATTACAGATCCCGAAGATATTTTTTGTTCGGAATCTGCAGCAAGAGCCGCAGGATGTAGAAAATCAAAATGTAATAAGCAAAAAAGCGTATAAAATTCTGTAGGGTATTAAGATGGATATCGATTCCTAATTTATAATCTATATAATTCCTTTTGAAAATTTAAAAAATAATCTTTCTAGAAAAACTTTTCCATCATCCCACCTTTTGGGATGATTAATTATAAAAAAGTAAACTGGCTTATAAATAATATGAATGATCGAGGGGAAACGCATGAAAATAGTATTATATATTATAATGATTGGTTTGTTTTTTCTTGCTGCTTGTACTACGCAGCAAGAATCGAATGATTCCATTTCAAACCAAGAATCAACAAAAGAAGATACTGAAGAGTCTTCAAGTGAAATGATGTCTGAAGAAGAAATAGAATCGCTTGAGGAAGAGACTAGCGAAGAGGTTGAAGAGAAAACTATAAGTAGTGAAGAAGATACTGTTGACGCTGAGGAAGAAGCTATTGAAGAATCCTCAGAGGAAGAGACAATCAAACAAATTACAACAGAAGAAATAAAAGAAATTATTGAGTACTATTCACTTGGAGAAGATGATTCTTTAGGAAACTATTCATTTGAAAATGGAGAAATAAAGGCGACAGTGGAACTAGCTCCAAGTGAACTATTTCCCGCAGAAGATATGGCAGTAAATGCATACAGTCAATTATCAGACAGTATATTAACAGTTACTTATGCTGGTGTTGGATCTATTAGTATGAATAGAAACGAAAAAGAGAGCAACGAATATTGTGATTATTTCCCCACATTGAGTATAGAAGATAGATTAAGCTACTAAATTTTAATTTTAAAATTAAAAATAAATAGAAAAAAACAAGAGCCAGGATGTCAACCTAGCTCTTGTTTTGCTATTGCTAATCTAAGCTTTCTCTTTGTTAAGGAAGTAAAATAAAAGATAGTAAAACATAAAAGAAACTAGAGTCACTATTAATCAATTTTAAGCAGTTGGATATTTAGAAAAAAGTCATATTAACTAATATTAAATTTATAATTTTCTTAGTTAGAATAAGAGGTGGCGTATAATCCTTTTGTTATCCCCTTCCGATTGCTCGGAAGGTTTTTATATTTGTCATAATTTGATGAACGATAAGAATTGTATAGACGATAACTTTCTTTAATAATGGTAGTAAAGAAGTATTCAGTAATCCTAAATAGTTTAATTCCATACATAAAGGGTGAATGAAGATTGAATCAAGAATTAAAAGCAGAAGCAAACATCAAAAAAGCAAATAATAATAGGAAGAAAAACGAAAAAAAACTTACAAAGCAAATCTTTATGATTCTAGTACTAGCTGTATTAGCAGGCCTACTATATGGAGGCCTTAAGCTATATAAAATCAAGATGGCTAATGGAATCAGCAGAAGGGAAAAAGCTCGATTATTTAGTCGAGGAGGACCCGAATGGAACAAATACCGACGACATAATGTATGCAGACTTTAATGAGGACGAAGTGATTACAACCATGCATAAAATGACACATCAAAAAGTCGTATCCAGCAAAAAATGGGGCGCGGTGGAAATGACTAGCGCAAGAGTCAATCAGCTGTACATCATTGTAGTAAATAGCGACTTTGAAAATAAGGAAGGACTTCTGTATATTTTACAAAAGTGGCAGGACAAAGACTTTAGTTTGGTTGATGACGATCATAATTATTTGTGGAAGCTGCATGGCGGAAATGTTGGGGAAGCAACAGGGGTATTTACAGAGAAAGAAGAGAAGGAGTTTGTGGAGCGGGTGTTTTGAAAATAATCAGTAATTGTATTGACAGGGGGAATCCCTGTTTTTTTTGCATAAAGAAAATATTTAAACTAATTTACAAATTATAGGTTGGTATATACTTTTTTGAGTTGTTTTGTGGTATTATTTCCCTAGTGATGAGGAATAAATACCTATTTTTTGAAGTGATATTTATTACTGATACATAAAGATAGAGACGATGAAACCCTAAGGCTAAAGATAGGAGATTCGAGATGGAAATTAAGTATTTATCTACAACAGCTCTATCTAAAGAGTTGCAAATCCCGACCAAGGATGTATTTAAAATATTATCTGAAAAAGGTCTAGTGAGTAGATCGGAAGACAACTGGATTTTAACGGAATTAGGTAAAAATAAAGGTGGAGTTATAAAAACTCATTCGAGGTACGGCAGTTATATAGCTTGGACGGAATCGTTTAAAGATGATGCGATATTTAATACAGTGGAAGAAGAAAAAAATTTATTAACTTCTACTGCATTAGGAAAGCATTTTGATATATCTAAATTCAGAATCAACCCTATTCTATCTGAACTAGGTTTAGTTCAAAAAGCAGTAAAAGGATGGACTGTTACTCCATTAGGGAAATTAGTTGGTGGCATACAGTTTGAATATGATAAGACAGGGATACCATATGTTTGTTGGAAACATAGTATTTTATCAAAAAGTAATATTATTAATTCTTTGAAAGAGGCAAAAGGAGATTCTCCTGAAGAAAAAAATACAGTAAATGAAACTGGAATTAAGGGTTTTCGGGAAAAGTTCGAAGCAAAGCATAGAAGTGCCGACGGTCATTATGTTCGATCTAGGGCAGAAATGTTAATAGATAATTGGTTATACATGTCAGAAATTGTCCATGCTTATGAAAGGAAACTTCCCGTTGAAGAAGATGTATATTGCGACTTCTATCTTCCAGTGGGTAAAGTTTATATAGAATATTGGGGATTGGAGAATGATCCAAAATATCAAGATAGAAAAAAAGAGAAATTAAAAGTATATGAAAAGTATGGTTTTAATTTAATTGAAATAATAGACTCTGATATTCAAAATTTAGATGATATTTTGCCGAAAAAATTACTGAAGTTTGGTATACAGGCTTATTAAAAAAATGTAAGTTTTATAGAGACAGCCATTAATTTGGCTGTTTTTGTTTTATATTATAAACTTCAATACATTTTTTAATATTTTTTGGATATTTAATCCATGTCTTTTGCTGAGTAGTTTATAGTAAAATAGGTCTATTGATGTAATTAAGGAGAAATACAATGTCTAAAAAGAACTTTCTTTATTTATATATCGTAGTAAGTTTACTGTGGATCTTCGGAACAGACTTTTTGCTTACTTTTGTTGATAGTCAGTCGACAATGCTTTTTCTGCAAAAATTGAAAGGAATATTATATGTTTGTTTTACTAGTATACTAATTTATGTGCTTATTGTCAGGAAAGAAGAGTTTGAGACAGTAACAGAAGAGAAAAAGCAGCTAAAGACACTGATTAATTCAATGGTTGATTTTGTTAACTTTAAGGATGGTGAAGGTCGCTGGCTTGAGGCAAATGAAGCTGGTTTGAAGCTTTTTCAGCTTGATGGGGTTGATTTTAGAGGGAAAAAGGACTCTGAACTCGCTAAATATACAGATTTTTATCATGATGCACTAATGTATTGCGAAACCTCTGATGAAGAGGCTTGGAAGGCAAGAGAAGTTACTAGATGTCTTGAATATATTCCGCTACCTAATGGGGAAATAAGAACGATTGATACGATAAAAGTTCCCAATTTTAACGACGATGGCAGCCGCCATTCACTAGTAGTAATTGGCCGTGATATTACAGAGCACCTAAATACAGAAAAAGATCTCAGCATGACGAAGCAGCAATACCAATCCCTTTTTGAGAATAACCCAGACATGGTGTATGTACTCGATTTAGACGGGAAAGTTGTTAATGTGAACCGTCAGTTTGAGAAAATTACTGGTTATAGTGCAGAACAATTTATCGGAGAAAAAATTGTTAGTTTAGTGACAGAGGAATTTCAAGAAATTGTGGGGAAATCCTTGTTAACCTCCATTGCTCAAGGTAATTCTATTACAAAAGAAACTAAAATTATCAAAAAGGACGGCAGTATCAGTGATATTTCCTGCACAACATTTCCAATGATGCTAGATGGTGAAATTGTCGGTGTTATTGGCTATGGCAGGGATATAACAGCAATAAAGGAAACAGAAGCAATGCTTCGAAAAGCAGAAAAACTGTCAGTAGCTGGAGAGCTAGCCGCAAGTGTTGCACACGAAATCCGCAACCCTCTGACTTCCATTCGCGGCTTTATCCAATTAATGAAATCGGACGAAACTTCTTCAAATAAAGCTTTTCACAACATCCTTCTAGATGAAATCGACAGAATTAATGATATCGTCAGTGAGCTGTTATTATTGGCAAAACCACAGGAGCTGAACTATGTAAAGGCTAGAGTAGAGAGCATTATGAGCTCAGTTTTCGGTCTGCTTGAATCACAATCAAACCTATACGGTGTAGAATTGAACACAAATATAATTGGCACGCTTCCTGAAATCGACTGCGAACCAAACCAATTAAAACAGCTGTTCATCAACATCATCAAAAACTCAATTGAAGCAGAATCCACAAAAGTTAACATAACAATTAAAAACACAGACAACGGATTCGTGCAAATAATCGTAAAAGACAATGGCTGCGGAATCGAAAAAGATCGTATCAAACGCTTAGGCGAGCCATTCTATTCAGCGAAAGAAAAAGGCACAGGATTAGGATTAACAGTCAGTTACCGGATTGTTCAGGCACATAAAGGACAGGTTCGGTATGCAAGTGAGGTTAATGAGGGTACCGAGGTGGAAATTCTGCTGCCAGTAACGATAGATTAATAAGGGAGGGACATTTTAGCTTATGTTAAAATGTCCTTTTTTATTGGATACGGGAATAAGTTGTTAATATTTTACATATAAGAGGAGGATACATTAAAATATACATAAATATTACAGATAGACGAGGTGTAGTAGTTGAGGAAATTCTCCGTTTTTTTATTCATTCTAAGTACAATATTATTAGGTGCGTGTAACGGACAAACAGATAATATTACTTATGCGATGATCGTTGTAGTTCATAACAAGGAATACAACGGAACCGAAACAGTGAAAGACGAAGGGATTAAAATGGGTGAATTAATAGGAGAGATTGAAAAAGAGACACCAGTAGATGTAATGCCTGAGAATAATCAATCTAATAGCTTTGAGGTTAGTTCCAAGATATACTCTGTGCAGGGCACAGATCAATATATCATTGTTTTAGACAAGGATAATGAAGAGCATTTATTGGAGAGGGCTCCTAGTGATGAATAATTCAATCTTTAACTGGGCTTATTTATACAATTTTTAATATAAATATGGTGAATTTCAAAAATACATTTGAGAAATGTGATTTTGTAGTACAGTTGCAGTAGCTATGGTTCTAAATACTAACTACTGAGGCTTTAATAATCCTTATTTATTTGGCAGTACATACCTTATTTATTTTTATGTCGGAGGAAAAATTTAGTGGAAAATTGGGAGTATAATGAATTAATTGAGGCGGTTCAAGAAGTATATGGGGAATTACTAGACGAAGATAGAGGACATAGATATGCGATAGCAAGATTATCTGAAGAGTTTGATAGAATGGGCAAAATGGAAGATGTTATTGTCGATGCTGTAATAGGAGAAATTGCAATTAAAAATGAAGCTGTCTTTGTCGGCATAATTGCAGGAATAACAAAAAGGTAAAGCTTGTTTAATCCAAGTGACTATGAAGATGAATTAAGTACAGAAGAAACGGATGATCTAATGAAAAGAAGTAATAAAGTGATAGTAGGATTAAAAAATGTAACAATAGATTATAACCCATCTGCAGAAACGTAAAATTTATTTTAATGTTAAAAATGAAAGTATAACTCTTAGGATGAAAATTTATACATCTACTAAGATCGTGTTTTTTATGTTATCTTCCATTTGAATGGAGAACCCAGGTTTTCAATTACCAGCTGGATGTTTTCATCAAGATACGGAATCTCCTGAAGAAGCTTAACTAGGACTTGAAAGTAATTAACTGAAATATTCTACGTAAGAACTAAATTTCCTAATTATAAGCTGACTCACAAAGATTTTAATAAATTTTAATCCAATTTTAATTCTACTAGTATAGTATTTCTCTTTATGAGCATATTAGAATTTGACTATCAAGTCGTTCTCAGTTGACTTATAAATGAATTAATAAAGGAGAAAATACAATTGAATACTATGGCAAAATCTGCAACAAAACCTATTAGTACAACACCAATTTTTGCTGTTCTGCTCGCAGGGGCTTTTGTTGCGTTTTTAAATCAGACTGTTATAAATGTCGCATTGCCTGATATCATGGCACATTTTCACATTGATGCAGTGAAAGCGAACTGGTTAAGTACAATATTCCTGTTAACAAATGGTATTGTTATTCCGGTGACAGCCTTCCTGATGGAGAGATTTACGACAAGGCAATTATTTTTATTTTCAATCGGCGTATTTGCGATTGGTACGTTAATATGTGCAATGGCTGGCACATTCCCGATTATGCTCGTTGGACGGGTCGTACAAGCAATCGGTGCAGGAATTCTATTCCCATTGATTACAAATGTGATTTTCACTATTTTCCCACTAAACAGACGCGGATTCGCCATGGGTATTTTCGGTGTGGCAATGAACTTCGCTCCTGCAATTGGTCCAACTTGGGCTGGCTGGATTATTGAATCCTACAATTGGCGTGTTATATTCTATATTATTGCCCCAATTGCTCTCATTGACTTTATTCTCGCAATTTTCTTCGTGAAAAATGTCACACAAACAAGCAGACCGAAGCTAGACACATTAGGAGTTATCTTATCAACAATCGGATTTGGCGGAATACTATATGCCTTTTCAACTGCTGGCTCAAAAGGCTGGTCATCAACAGAAGTAGTAACAATGTTTATCGTTGGTGGAATCAGTCTTATTCTCTTCGTATGGCGCCAGTTTGTTGTTAAACATCCAATATTGGAGTTTAGAATTTTCAAGTACAAGCTCTTTACATTAACAACAATCATCAATGTTGCTGTAACAATGTCGATGTTCTCTGGTATGATCCTAATGCCAATCTATATGCAAAACATTCACGGTTTCAGTGCATTAGAAGCAGGGTTCATGCTGCTGCCTGGCGGAATCGTTATGGGTATTATGTCCCCTATTACAGGAAAGCTGTTCGATAAATATGGTGCGAGATGGCTTGCTGTTATCGGTTTGGCAATCACGATGGTGACAACATATGCATTAACAAGATTAGAAGTTCATACTAGCTACTCTTACATCTTATGGGTATATACAATTAGAATGTTAGGCATGTCACTAATCATGATGCCGATCTTTACGGCAGGACTTAATGATTTAGGCTTGAAATTAAATAAATATGGTACAGCTATGGTTAATACATTCAGAATGGTAGCCGGAGCAATCGGCATGGCCTTCTTCGTATCAATCATGACAAACCAAGGTGCAAACCATGCTGAAGACTGGATGAAGCTCCATAACATCCTGAAAACAGATAAACTAGGCATTGCACAAGCAGCGAAGGAAGGAACAGTAATGGGAATCAACGATGCATTTATGGTTGCCACTTACCTGACAATAGTTGCTTTCGTGTTGGCTTTCTTTATTAAAGGATCTAAGCCTGGGGAGAAAAAGGCTTAATATGGTGGAAGAGCGTTGAGGAAACTCGGCGCTCTTTTTTTTTGATATTTTATTAGGCACTGGCTATTTTGACGTAAAGTAATTTATAAAGGACAGTATATAAATTATAAATTGTAGAATCATCAGTTTGGAGAGGGAACCTTTGTAGGATTAAAGTATACATATATGCACTACCCTTTGAAAGTGATAACATCGCAACAAATATTATAAGAAATTTTTTAATCGAACCAATCACGACTCTTATACAAATAAAGTTAATTATTATATTCATACTGAAATTGGCAAAGAAGGACGTTTCCAGGCTTATATGGCTGAAAAAGAGGGTAAAAAGCCAGATAAGTAATTTACGGTGCTGAAAATTTAACGATAATTAACAATCTAGTAAATATGGAATACACTATTTCCAAAGTGGAATTGCGGAAAATAACAGAAACAGATACAATTAAGTAGATTGCTTGATTTACTTTATATGTTTTGATTATGTATCTAAATTTGCTGACAAGGTAAGGTGTGTTTACATGAAGAAACTAGTAATATTAGGCGGAGGTTATGGAGGGTTCCAGATACTGCAGGACCTATTAAATAAACAATTACCAAGAGATGTTCAAATTACTGTAATTGACCGGAATCCGTACCATTGTTTGAAGACAGAGTTTTATGCATTAGCTGCAGGAACGGTGTCTGATAGACAGGTTAGAATGAATTTTCCTAAGCATGACCAAGTGGATTATGTTTGGGGAGAAGTAGTTAAAATTGATAGTGATAAAGATGAAATCGTCATGAAAGACAGTGCCGAAACAGTTCCGTATGATTATTTGATCATTGGCTTAGGCTGTGAAGATAATTATCACAATGTTGAAGGTGCAGAACAATTCTCAGAAAGTGTTCAGACAATCTCTAAAGCAAGAAGAGCCGCTCTGGCAGTGAATGAATTGAAATCCTATCAGCATGTTGCCGTTATAGGTGCAGGCTTGAGTGGGGTTGAGGTTGCGTCTGAAATAAGAGAAAGCCGCCCGGATTTAAACATTAGTCTTTATGACAGAGGAAGTGCAGTGCTTAGTCCATTTGCACCAAAGGTTCAGCAATATGTGGAAAAATGGTTCAAGGAAAATGATGTAAATATTATTCATCATGCAAATGTTGAATACTTAGAGCAAGGCGCAATCTGTAATAATGGCGTTTGTACATTAACAGATGTAACACTTTGGACGGCAGGCGTAAGACCGAACCGTTTAGTAAGAGAGCTGCCATTTGAAAAGGACAGATATGAGAAGATAGTCGTCAATCAATTCCACCAAGTTCCAGACAAACCGACTGTATATATTGTTGGGGATTGCGCGTCATCGACTTTCTCGCCAAGCGGACAATTAGCACAGCACCAAGGAGAACAAATTGCCAATATCCTGCATGATATACTATCAGGCAGAGAGCCAAAAGCGCCAGGTGAGATTAAACTGCGCGGTACTTTAGGTTCACTTGGTAAAAACGACGGTTTCGGCAACATGTTCGAAAAGTCATTTACAGGATTATTGCCAAGACTAGCAAAAAGCGGTGTACTTTGGCTGCATAAGCGACATTAATACGGAATATAAATGAGAGGAGAAGCATTAGCTTTTTCTCTTTTTTTAATATTTTGTAAAGCTTCTATTAAGCTAGAGGTATTTAAGAATGGCGCACAGAATTATTGTATATAGTAAGGGGTCAATAACTCATAAAGGAGATGCAATAATGAAGGATAGACAATTTTTATTTCAAGTTTGGCGTTGGATTGATCAAGCACAAAGAGTAAATGAGAATGCTAACGGGAAAAAAATTGTAGCACTGCCCTTAAACGAATGGGAGGAGCTAAGAGCAGAAATGCTTGAAATTATCAATGAAATGGATGGACCAGTTACGAATGAAGAGGCTTTAGAAGTTCGTTAATACATATAAATAAGGAAAAAATCAGGCATCCAGCTGGATGTCTTTTTGCATTAATGCATGAAAAGGAGCTGGCAAGCATACCAACTCCGAAAACATTAGTGATTTGTAGTGTAGCTGCGCCCAGCTTCCAGGCTTGTTCTACTATTATTTAAAATACTAATACTAATAAGACCTGAAATTCCTACAAGAATAAAGATAAATCTCGCCATTCCGGCATCCTCGCCACCAAAGATGGCTGCGACAAGATCAAATTGGAAGAAGCCGATTAAGCCCCAGTTGATGGCACCGATAATACTTAGAATTAGGGTGATTTTTTGTAATATGGACAAGGACATGTTTAGACCTCCTATAAAATAATTATTTAAGTGTACTTTATATATACCTTTTTTAAAGAAAATTGAAACAGCCTAAAAATCGAGAATTATTTGTAATAACTGATAGAAAGAGATATTCTATATATACTTACTAGTCTTAAACAAGGAAGGATTACATATGGAAAAAACAATCGCAACACTACAAAAGGTACAGCAATCAGCAGTGCAATTAGAAACAGTGCTTCATGAATTATGGAGTCTTGTTGGTGAGCTTGAGGAAGACGCGCAATTCATCGAACTGATGGAAAAGGCGAAAAAGAAGGGTGCAGATTCAAGCTTAGCGGAATTAAGCACAAAGATAAATGAACTGGAAAACGGCCTTAGTCAAATACCGGAAGATGGTACAGTCGCAATTGATCTGGAAGATAATATAGATGAAATCATCGAATGGGTTAAAAATAATAAATAGGTATAAAAAAAGAAGAAACCTCCTTTTTGGGAGGTTTCTTCTTTTGCTATTATTTCAAACTGCGGTTTAAGAACGCTTTAGTTCGTTCAAACTTTGGGTTTGTAAACAACTCGGCAGGAGTGCCAGACTCCACAATCTCTCCGTTGTCCATGAACACGACTCTGTCTGCAACCTCTCTTGCAAAGCCCATTTCATGTGTTACCACAATCATTGTCATGTTTTCTTGAGCAAGGTCCTTCATCACCTGTAATACCTCGCCAGTCAATTCTGGATCAAGGGCAGAGGTTGGCTCATCGAATAACATAATTTCCGGGTTCATCATAAGAGCTCTTGCAATGGCAACCCGTTGTTTTTGACCGCCTGAAAGTTTGGCCGGGAATGAATCAGCCCAAGCAGTTAATCCGATTTTCTCCAGAAGCTCACTGCTTCTGCGATGAATTTCTTTGGAATCTTCCTTTTTCACCGTTTTTGGAGCAAGCTCTAAATTCTCTCTCACAGTTAAATGAGGGAAGAGGTTGAAATGCTGGAAAACCATCCCCATTTTGCTAGTGATTTGTTTAATCTCTTGCGGCTTTACATAAGCCCCATCTTTCACTAAATAATTACCGCTAACACATATATTGCCGTTGTCGATTTGTTCGAGATTAACAAGACTGCGCAGCATCGTGCTTTTTCCAGATCCAGACGGACCAATTACTGCGACTACTTCATTTTTATTAACATTAAATGTAATCTGCTTTAATACGTCGAGATTACCATATGATTTTTTTAGGTTGGAGATTTCAATAATAGCCATGTTCACCAACTCCTTCTTATTCAAATTTGAATCGGCGTTCGAGCCATTTAAAGATAATCGTAAGTACTAGTGTCATAATTAAATAGATAACACCTGCAACTACAAACGGAGCAATAGAAAAGTCGCGATTGACAGCAGCTTGAGCAAAATGCAGTAATTCTGGTACAGCAACTGCATAAAGCAGTGCAGTATCCTTAACAAGTGTAACAGATTCATTCGCCACAGCCGGAAGAGCGATGCGGAACATTTGCGGAAGAACGATTTTGCGCAACGTTTGGAATTTGTTCAAGCCCAGAACCTGTGATGCTTCGTATTGGCCCTTATCAATAGCAATAAGTCCGCCTCGGAAAATTTCCGCGAAATAAGCAGCATAGTTTAAGATAAATCCTAAACAAGCAGCAACAAATCTATCTAATACCAAATATTCACCAACTACAGGAAGCATCGGTAAACCAAAACAGATAAACAGAAGCTGCAGCAACAGCGGTGTGCCGCGAAGGATGTAAATATAGCCTTGAGCAAACCAAGAAAGTGGCTTGAAGCTGCTTCTTACAGCAAGTGTTAATAGAAAACCAAGTGGTATCGAAACCACGATGGCAATGATAAACAATAGAACGGTCATCTGTGCCCCTTCAAGGAGAGGCATCGTGATGGATTTAATATAATCAAAAGACATAAAGGGTTACCTCCGAACACAATACAGGATTCCCCTAATGGAAATCCTGCATCATCTTAAAATTGGTTATTATTTTATTACGATATCGTCGCCGAACCACTTATCAGAGATTTCAGCAGCAGTGCCGTCCTCATTCATCTCATCAAGCGCTTTTTGCAGCTTTTCAAGCAGCTCTTCATTTCCTTTTTTCACACCTACACCATATTCCTCTGGAGCAAGAGACTCATCAAGAATCTTAAATGAACCTTCCTCTTTCGTCATATAGTAATCAATAACAATTTCATCAATAACTACAGCATCTAAACGGCCATTTTTTAAGTCATTTAATGCAGACACATTATCGGAGAACTCTGTTACTGTTTTAATTTTAGATTTAATTGGATCAGCATCAAGTGCATCTGCTGCAGAAGATAATGATTGAAGACCAACCACTTTTCCTTCTAAATCAGCTAGTTTAGTAACCTTTGAATCAGCAAGAGTAACTACAACCTGTGCATTTTTCAAATAAGGCTTTGTGAAAAGAACCTTTTTCTTACGCTCATCTGTGATCGTGTAACCATTCCAAATAAGGTCAATACGTCCGCTGCTTAGCTCAGACTCTTTTGTTTCCCAGTCAATCGGTTGAAATTCAACCTTCATGTCCATTTTCTCAGCAGCAGCCTTCGCATAATCAATGTCAAAGCCAACAATCTCATTATTTTCATCACGGAATCCCATCGGAGCAAACTTATCATCAATCCCAATTACCAATGTATCGTCCTCTTTTGAAGATGACTTAGAACAACCAGCAACGATCGAGAAAACCGCAGCCACTAATAGAATCATAGTTAATAAACGTTTCATATTATATAGACCACCTTTAATTAAGTATAATTACAATTTGCTTTAGTCTGCTAATATGTTAGAAGACTACAGTATTGTAACACTATTATTTGATAATTTCAATTATGTTTTTAGTGTGGTAAAGAATTTAAGTGTGAAATTACTATTTTTATTGGTAACCTAGTTGTAATTAACCGGATTTCTCTTCGATTAAGTTATTGTCGCAGGATGGTACCCATTGTTCTTTTATCGTTTATTGATTGATTTAAGGGGAGAAATATGATGGAGCTAATTTTACATATTTAGAGTCAAAGAAAAGGGTATGGGATTAATTTTAGCTTCTACTAAATTTATTTTTTTCTCTATTGTCATAGTCATTTCAGCCTAATATATAAAATAATAGTAGTAATATTGATGTTAGTTATGGAAAAATAAAACAGGTGGTAATAAGGTGGGTATATAGTACAGATTATTAGAAATATAAAAGATTCTTCGAAAAAGCGTTAATAACCATCGTTTAATAAATAGATTTTAGAGGCTGGGAAATAAGTATGTGTATGTGAACCAGCGTAAAGAACGAACTACTTAATCAAATATTGATTAAATGGTTCGTTTTTTTTTGTTCGTTTTAATACAATAATTAGAAATCTTAGTGGAATGGAGCGGAGGCCACTCGACTCCTGCGGGAAATAGAGGAAAGGCTTAGACCCCGCAGGCGAAGACGAGCGCGCAATGGAACGAACTTATTTTGAAACCATATTCTATATAGTCACAAGCTTCATTTTTTAAAAATTAGATGTAATTTTATTATTCGTGTTTAGAAAGGTTATCTTTTGTTTTGTCCCAGCCTCTTTACTTGTGATAATTATTCAATCCCTCAACAATCCCAGCCTCACTACTAAAAACCTAATTCTAAATGAAGAAAAAGTCTACCGAGTTTTCCTTCTTGGTATAACGCAAGTTAATGTATACTAATAAAAAGGGAATAAAACTTTAACTATACAAAAAATAGAAACTGTAAAAACTGTATTAAAGGGGAAATTGTAGTGAATCAAAAAATATTGCTTGTTGAAGATGAAGAGGATATTTCTAACTTATTGGAAATTTACTTGAGTGATCAAGGCTATGTTGTTGACACTTATAATAATGGACAGGATGCATTAGAAAGTATCAAGAAAATGGAATATGATTTAGCGATATTGGATGTAATGGTGCCAGGAATAAACGGGTTTGAGCTATGTAAAAAAATCCGCGAGCACTATTTTTATCCGATTATTATGTTAACAGCCAAAATCGAGGATATTGATAAAATAACTGGACTGACAATCGGCGCAGATGATTATATGACGAAGCCCTTTAACCCACTTGAGGTCGTGGCAAGAGTCAAAACTCAATTGCGGAGATATAAGCGATATAATGAAAAGGCAGTTAGTGTTAAAGAAGTGGATGAATATGATATTAGAGGCTTGAAAATTAATAAAGCTACACATAGCTGTTCCTTATTTGGTGAGCCTATCGAGTTAACTCCAATTGAGTTTTCTATTTTATGGTGCTTATCCGAAAATCAGGGGAAGGTTATCTCTTCTGAGGAGCTTTTTGAGAAGGTTTGGGGAGAGAAGTTTATAGAAAATAACAATACGGTTATGGCTCATATTGCCAGGCTGCGTGAGAAGCTGAAGGAACCTGTAAAAAAGCCAAAATATGTTAAAACAGTTTGGGGAGTGGGATATAAAATTGAATAAGAAAACAAACGTTGCGAAAATTTCCAATTACTTAGCAGTACGCTTTATTATCATGACCCTTTCTTGTTTTGTTATTATTTTTCTTTTGTCTTTCATTCTAGTTAATTTAAACGATGCACAAGGGGTAGATGGTTCATTGGGAGCTGCGATTAACTGGTTAAGTAACCGCTTATTAGTACTAGCACCAAGTTTATTTGCTGCTTGTGTTTTTATCATTTTATTGATTCAGCGCAGACAGCTGATAAAGTATTTGGGTGTCTTGTCAGCGAATTTAGAAACAATCACACTCGAGGATAAACAAGATGTACAGCTTCCGCCTTTATTGAAGGATGCGGAAGCAGGCTTGGAAAGAATGCGTTTCGAGTTGAAGGAAAAAGAGCGTGTGGCAAAGGAAGCTGAGCAGCGGAAAAATGATTTAATTGTTTATCTTGCACATGACTTAAAAACACCAATCTCCTCTATAATTGGTTATTTGACACTGCTGAGGGATGAAAAGAATATTTCAGATGAGATGTATCAAAGGTTCATCCATGTTACGATGACTAATGCAGAACGCCTAGATGATTTAATTAATGAGTTTTTTGAGATAACCCGTTTTAATTTATCAACGATACCGTTAAATTATAGCAAAGTGAAGGTATCCTTAATGCTCGAGCAGCTGCTGTTTGAATTTCAGCCTGTACTTACAGCTAAGAACTTAACCTATCGGCTTGAAGGCAGTAATAATATGGAGATTGTTTGTGATGCGGAGAAAATTCAAAGAGTGTTTGACAATCTAGTTAGCAATGCCGTGCATTATAGCTTTGAAAACAGTGAAATTGTTATTTCCGTTAAGCAGGAGGAAGATAATGCAGTGATTCAATTCAGTAATAAAGGCTATCCAATTGAGCGTGAAAAGCTGGACCGTATTTTTGAGCAATTTTATCGGTTAGACGAATCAAGGTCGACTCGAAATGGCGGAGCTGGAATAGGGCTTGCTATTGCGAAGCAAATTATGGAACAGCATCACGGCACAATTTCAGCAGAATCAGCTGGGCAAAATATTAGTTTTACAGTGCGTCTGCCATTATCGTAATATTTTCGTAAGATTTTACGCAGAAAAAAAGCAGGAAATTGTTATATAACCCAAATAAAGAAAACCTTTGTTTTCAGTATGATTAATGTACTGAGAGTAAAGGTTTTTTTATTTTGGAGGGATAATGATGGAAATATTAAAGGTTCAAAATGTCAAAAAGGTATACCAATCTCGCAGAGGTGCAAGTGTCGAGGCATTGGTTGATATAAGCTTCACCGTAAATAAAGGGGAATATATTGCGATTATGGGAGAATCAGGCTCAGGGAAATCAACACTTTTAAATATTTTAGCTTCTTTAGATGATGTGACAGAAGGGGAAGTGAAGCTTGAGGGCGTGAACTACCAAAATATCGAAAATGATCAATTGGCTGCATTTCGGCGCAAGCATTTAGGATTTGTGTTTCAGGATTTTAATTTATTAGATCAAATCAGTTTAAAGGATAATATCTTTTTGCCGCTAGTACTTGCTGATGTGTCCTTAAAAGAGATGAATGCAAAGCTTAAGGGGTTAGCCGGCATATTGGGAATTGAGCATATTTTAGAGAAATATCCGTACGAAGTATCAGGTGGCCAGCAGCAGCGAGCCGCTGTTGCGAGGGCTTTAATCACAGCACCAAGCTTAATATTAGCAGATGAACCGACTGGCGCACTCGATTCACGTTCAGCACAGGAGCTGTTAGATTTATTTGCAAAGCTTCACAGAGCCGGCCAGACCATTATTATGGTCACGCATAGTGTGCATGCAGCGAGTAAAGCAGGCCGTGTGCTGTTTATAAAAGATGGAAAAATCAACAGCGAGATTCATAAAACCAATATGGATGAGGATATTACTCAACAGATTTTTGAGATGCAGTCAGCAGCGGTTGCGAAAAGGAGCACTGTATGAATAAAAAACTGTATGTAAAGCTAGCAGTAACAAATATCAAAAATAATAGCTTAATGTTTCTCCCATACCTTTTTACTTGTGTTGTTGTTATAGCACTGTTTTATACGATTAACAGCTTGGTGAATGATCATGCTCTTAAAACCATTTCAGGTGGGAACTTTACAATCGATGTGATGAAGTTTGGCAGCATATTGTTTACAGTATTATCTCTGTTCTTTTTAATCTATGCCAACAGCTTTATTTTTAAAAAACGCAAGAAGGAAATTGGTCTTTACAATTTGTTAGGCTTGGAGAAAAAGCATATTAGAAAATTATTAATACTAGAGAGCTCGTTGTTGGCATTCTTCTCCATGCTTGTCGGTATTGCAATTGGTCTAGTATTCAATCAGGTTGTTGGCATAATGATGTCTGCCATGATGAAGGTACCGTTAACCGTTAGCATCATTTCACTATCAGCAATTATTAAAACGGTGGTTACATTCATGATAGTCTTTATGATTATCCATGTCTTTAACTTAAAACAGATTGACTCTGTTCGTGTGATTGAACTTATGAAGGGTGCACAAATTGGGGAGCGGGAACCGAAGGCGAAGCTTTTTCTAGCGATGTTTGGCAGCATCCTGTTAATAGCCGGCTATCTATTATCTTTTTCTGTGAAAGATCCCAAATTAGATTTAGCTGAAATTATTACAGCGATAGTGTTTGTTGTTGCTGCAACATACTTACTTTTTATAGCCGTAAGTATTGTTCTCCTTAAAATACTGCGCAAACAGGATGGCATTTATTATAACAAAAGTAATTTTACGCTCATTTCAACAATGCTTTACCGCATGAAGCAAAATGCCGTAGGTTTATCCAATATTGCTGTATTAAGTACAGCAACCTTGATTGTATTGACCACAACAATTTCCTTATATTTAGGTGTTAATACGATGCTTAACAATAGCTTTCAGTTTGATGTGTCTATTACAAATCCAGCAGAAAACGTCTCCGAGCAGCAACAGCTGCAAGCATTTATTGACAAAACTAAAGCCCGTTACGATGTTGAAATTACAAAAGCAGCCTCCTACCAAGGTGGACAATTTGCCGCAGATTTAACTGGAGATGGAAAGGATGACTTCTTCCTTATACTGCCATTAGAGGACTTTAATAAACTAACAAACGAAAATATATCGTTAGCTTCAGATGAAGTAATGCTTCTAAAGGATAAAGAAAGTGCAACATTACAAAGCATCAGCTTAGACAATAAATCATTCCAAGTGAAAGCTACGGTAGATGAGCTGCCAATTGATACCTCCCTTGCAGATAATACTGATGCAAATTGGATGTATGTCATCGCTCCATTAACTGGTGAATTTGCTCAAAAAGTAGATTTAGAAAACTCCTTAACCATGTATCAAGACTTTAATGTGCAGGGTGATACGGATGCGGTCCATGATTTTTCCCATGCAATTGCAACAAAAGCGCAAGCAATTGGCAATGTGGATGTTGAAGCTAAGTCGATTTACAAGGAATCTTTATTAGTGCGTTTTGGCGGGCTGCTGTTTTTAGGGATTTTTATTAGTGTCGTTTTATTTGTGGAAACAGCTCTTATGATTTTTTATAAGCAGATTTCTGAAGGCTTTGATGATCGGAATCGGTTTGCCATTATGAAAAAAGTTGGAATGAGTGATAAAGAAATTCTCCAAACAATAAAAAAACAAACGCTGATCATGTTTTTTGCTCCACTCACAGTCGCACTTGTGCATTTAGGAGCAGGCTTGCCACTCGTAACAAAAATCATTGGAATCGCTGCGATGGATAATTGGCTTGTAGTGGCAGGCAGTGGGATTTTTGCAGCCATCATTTTCACTGTTATTTACGGTGTGACTTATATATTTACAGAAAAAAATTATAAAAAAATCGTGAAGTATTAAAGGAGAATGTAAATGAAAAGGATAAAACTTGTTTGGATCGCTATAGGTGCACTTATTATATTTATTCTCGGGACAATTTGGAGCAATTCACATGTAACAGTTGATAAAGTGACACTCACACATAATCGTTTACCAGCAGCATTTGATAACTATAAGATCCTGCAGATTTCCGATTTACAAGGAAAAGAATTCGGTAGCAACCAAAAGAGATTAGTAAACTTAATCAAAAAACAGCAGTATGATGTAGTAGTTTTTACAGGAGACTACATATCTGAAGAGCAAGAGGATTTACAGCCTATCGAAAATCTATTAAAGGGAATGCCGAAAAATAAAGAAATGTATTATATTTTAGGTGATAAGGATGCAGATAACAGTACTGCAGCATTGAAAAAAGGCGATCGTTTTTATGATTTATTTACAAAATATAATGTTAAGCCATTATATCCAGGGATGGAGATTAAGAAGGGCAAAGAATCAATTTGGTTAAAAACAAACCCTTATGTAGGCATGAATGAAGTAGGCGGAAGTGAAATTTCAAGTCAATTAATTCAGGAAAAGGAAGAGTTTGAAGCTCAATACAAGGAGCAGCAAGACCCATTTACAATCGAAATATCCCACCGCCCAACTGAAATTGACAGCGAAAATCCAGATCTTCATGATTATCGGACAACAACATTAAATGATACAGGAGAGGAATGGAGACATTGGGATGTTAGTCTTAATGGACATACACTTGGAGGCCAATTTAGACTGCCGATTCTTGGTCCGCTGTATGCCCCTAATTTTGGCCTATTTCCAGGTAAAGTGAACGTAACAGGTGTCCATACTATCGAAAACCATACTCAATATGTAAATAACGGATTAGGTGTAAGTGGACCATTATTTATGAAATTTCGCGTATTTAACACACCAAGCATAGGGTTAATCACTTTGAAGACGAAGTAATATAATCGCTTTTAAGAATTTATTTATGCAATTATTGACGGTGGAAAGCAATCTACATAAATTAATTCTGAATGGGAGAGCATGTTACTTCTCTAGAACTATTTAAAACTCAAATTTAATGAAACTCTAGGATACTTAATGCTAGAATGCGAGAGACAGACCTTTTCAATATAGTCCAGTTTAGTGTGGAGATTCCAATATAATATACAAAAAGTGTCAGGATGCCATTAAGGTGCCTGACACTTTTTGTTTTATCGAAAATAATTGGGGTATATATTTCCATAAGCAAGTGATTTAGCTAGTTATTAAGAAATAAATGAGAGGGAAAAGGGTTGATAGCCAACATGTTATGGAATAAAAAATTAATATTGTTTTACAGTTTAATCGTGGTTTGCTTTTTATCTGCTTGTACGGAGAAGGAGAAGCTTGCCGACGGATCTGAACTGATACATAAAAATCAATTTGTTTTTGCTGCTTCTGGAGAGTTTAAGCCATTTAGTTATATTAATGATGATCTCACCATGTCTGGCTTTGATATTGAGGTTGGCGAAGCGCTTGCAAAAGAAATGGGGCTTGAGCCGGTCCAAAAGCGAATCAAATTCAAAGGGATTGTAGAAGGAGTAAAAACAGGCCGTGCAGATGCAGCTGTTGCTAGTCATACGATAAATCCGCAGCGCAGCAAATATGTGTCTTTCTCTACCCCATACTATTATTCTGGTCCTCAAATATTTACGAGACCAGATAGTAAAATTAAAACTGTCAAGGATTTAGAGGGCAAGGAAGTGGCTGTCGCAAAAGGCTCGACATATGCCGATACAGCTTCAAAGTATACGGACAAAGTAAAAACATATGACAGTGATATTACGGCATTACAAGCATTAAGCAGCGGCCGTCATGATGCGGTAATCACCGATTTTGTTACAGGGAAAAGTGCTGCAAAGGAAGGATTTAAGATTAAAGCACAGGAGTTAATTAGTCGCAGTGAACAAGCGATTGTGCTGCCACAGGATAATCCAAAGCTATTGAAGAAAATAAACGAAGCTTTGGACGAACTCCGCAAAGATGGAACATTAACGAAGATTAGTCTTAAATATTTTGGTGAGGACATTACCAAAAAACCAGAATAAATCAACATGATAGAAAGGAAGTATAACCTTGCCAAGTTTTTCGCATTTTTTTAGCATACTAACGGAAACAAAGGGTGTATTTATTAAAGCAATGCTTTTAACATTAGAGCTGACGGCTGTTTCTATTTTACTGGGAATCGTCATTGGACTAGTCTTTGCTTTATTAAAAATCTCTAAAATAAAAGTATTAGAAGTTATTTCAGATGCATATGTCTATTTAGTTCGTGGTACACCGCTGATTGTTCAAATATTTATTCTTTACTTCGGAATTAGCGGCATATTCCTGCTGCCAGATTTTTGGGCCGCTTCTATTGCCCTAGCATTACATAACGGAGCCTATATTTCCGAAATTTTAAGGGGAGCAATCCAAGGTGTTGACAAGGGTCAGCTGGAAGCAGGACGCTCATTAGGAATGACAAAAACACTGACATTAAGAAGGATTATTCTGCCACAGGCATTCCGCCGAGCACTGCCGCCTTTAGGCAATCAATTTATTATAAGCTTAAAGGATTCTTCATTAGCGGCATTCATCTCCATGAATGAGCTGTTCAATGTCGCGACAACACTAGGGTCCAATAATTTTGACGAAATGACCTATTTACTCATTGTCGCAGTTTACTATTTAATTCTAGTAGCGCTAATGACATTTATAGTCAACAGAATCGAATCAAAGCTAGCAGCAAGTGACAGATAGGAGTGAAGACATTGGACAAGAAGGAAATGATTAGAATAACTCAATTGAATAAATCATTTGGAGACTTACATGTCTTGAAAAATATCGATATGACAGTCCTTGAAAGCGATGTGGTTTGCTTAATAGGCTCGAGCGGTTCAGGAAAAAGTACACTCCTGCGCTGTTTGAACTTTTTAGAGAAGAAGGATAACGGCAGTATAATAATAGAAGGAAAAGAGGTCAATCCAAATACAGATAACCTCAATAAGATAAGGGAAAAGGTAGGCATGGTGTTTCAAAATTTCAACCTATTCCCACATAAAACTGTACTTGAAAATATTATCGAAGCACCTGTCATGGTAAAAGGTGTTGATAAAAAGCAGGCCATCCTCAAAGCAAAACAATTACTCAATAAAGTAGATTTAGAGGACAAGGCAGATGTTTACCCTAGCAAACTATCAGGAGGACAAAAGCAACGGGTGGCGATTGCCAGAGCACTCGCAATGGATCCAGACATAATGCTCTTTGATGAACCAACCTCCGCCCTCGATCCCGAGCTTGTTGGAGAGGTTCTCACAACCATGAAAGACCTAGCCGAAGAAGGAATGACAATGGTCGTAGTAACACATGAAATGGGATTTGCCAAAGAAGTAGCAGATAAGATTGTGTATATGCATGATGGAAAAATTGTTGAACATGGAACAGCTGAGGAATTCTTTAATCATCCAAAAGAGGAGAGGACTCGGGAGTTTTTGAAGGCTACGATGCTGAAATAGGAATAGGAGGTCCTGTCTGTATAGGCAGGACCTTGTATTTTTGTTGTGGGTGTCCTATTTAATTAGTGTATATTTTGATTATATTATAAATAGAAAATATCACGTCTACCTGTCTGTTAAATCAACTTTTTGGTAGATTGGTAGGCAAGGTGCAGATGTTATTTGAGTAGTAGGAAGTTTGCTGGAGGAAACTGAATATAGAAGTAAAAAGATGGCTTATGAATTAACTGAAGATACAACTGTATCGTTATGGAATATCCTCCATTTTGAAATGGGGAATCATACCCGATTTTAAAGAATTAGTAAAAAAAGGGTTGATTACGAAGCTTGAATCTATTATAAATCGTTGGAGGAAAAAATGAGGTTAAAAGACGGAAAAGTATTAATCAATAATAATGAGATTTTTAAGGGAATGAAAAGTGATAATTTTAAAAATATATTTTCATCTGAAGTAAATAGTTATGCTAACGGAGAAATAGAGAGATATAATTTTAAAAACCCACAAATTATAGACGGACTAGCATTCAGGGTTGGGATAGTATTTAAAAAGAATTCTATTTCATCTATTGAGTTAAAAAATGCTGATCCAAAATTAAAAAACTCCTATGAAAATTGGTCTGATGATAATGTAGAGTTAAAAAAGCAAAGTCATGACGAATGGTTAATAAATCAATTAGGCCAACCTGATGAAAGAAACCCAGCAGGTATTGAATATAATTATACTTGGGGACATGTTATATCATATTATGATTCAAGAGGTGGGGATACAGGAATCAGGTTAAATTATTTTACTGAATAGCATAAAATAAGTGATACGCTACATAAAAAATGATAATAATATACAAAAGATAAATATACTATAGTGATTGTATCAGTGGATTACAATGGGCCACTTAAGTAATTTAGAAATCATATCAATGTAATAGAAATAAGAAAGGCTCTAGTATTTTAAGAGCCTTTCTTTTTATATAATGTTTGATGTTGCTTGGAGCTAAAAATGGTCAGGCAATATAGAGCGGTTATAGAAGTACCAAAATGAAAATTTTGAATATAGGTAGAGAGGAGAATATAAATGGGTAAGAAAAAGCAGCTGATTGACCAAATAATAGTGCTGATAAATAAGTTAGAGGAAGAGTATGCTAAAGATATAAAAAGTGGTGTTTTACAGCTTACTTATTCAAGATATAAGAATGCATTAGAAATTTTAGAAAATGATGAAGATATAAAAGGAATAAATATTTCAGGTGGCGTGCGTGGATATATGGATAGCTACAATGGCTATCTAAATACACTATTAGGGGAAATGCATAAGACTGAAAAGCTAATGAGAGAATTATCTTGAAAGTATTAATTGATGTCTTGTGAAAACCACCAAAATACTCATTTTTATATAAAGAATAATAGAAAGCTAATATTAGATTATTAAAACCATTGTATATTTAAACTGTATGCTTTAATAAATGAACCAATTAGAACCAAATATGAAAAACAAAGATTTTCATTTATAAAATGTACCCTATAGAGTAGACACTTAAAAAAAGTCTACCTATAGGGTATTTTTTTGTATAATTATGTAACACAACTAGAGAAACATGGAGACGGAGAAAATAATGAGTAAAAAGATTTTCACA
>NZ_RZTZ01000009.1 GCF_004005475.1 Niallia taxi
CTGTGAAAATCTTTTTACTCATTATTTTCTCCGTCTCCATGTTTCTCTAGTTGTGTTACATAATTATACAAAAAAATACCCTATAGGTAGACTTTTTTTAAGTGTCTACTCTATAGGGTACATTTTATTTTTCTAAAGGTCTTTTATATCATCATCTATTTTTCATATAATTTTGGTAATTTTTATTTCCACCAGAAAGATTATAAATATCATTGAACCCTAAGTTACGTAGTACATTTTGTGCAGCATTTCCAGTTACCCCACTATTACAGTAAGTTACTGTAGGTAAATTAGGGTCGAATTCTTTAGATTTCTCACGTAATTCACCTAATGGAATATTAACGGCACTTTCCACTTTTGATACATTATATTGTTTTGTTGCACGTGTATCAATTACCTGGATCGTTTCTCCTTTTTCAATTCTTTCTGTTAGTTCTTTCGGTGTAATTAGCTTATTTTTCTTTTCAATAGCATTTTGTAAGGCCATACCAGTATACATAACTGGATCTTTTGTTGTGCTAAATGGAGGTGCATAGGCAAGATCTAGGTGGAATAAATCTTCTGCTTTTGCTTTAAACGTCATTGCTGTTACAAAAACATCAATCCTTTTATCTACACCTTCTTCTCCTACTATTTGCACACCCAAAATTCTGCCAGTTTCTCTATCTGCAATAGCTTTTATAACTAGCTCTTTTCCTCCAAGATACTCTGCTCTAGCTGGCTTAATATTATGAAGTATTTCAATGTTATAGCCTTCTTCTAAAGCTTCCTCCTCATTCATACCTGTTTGACCAACAGCCAAATCAAATACTCTTAAGATGCCAGTACCTAAAATACCTCGGTGTTCTAAAGAACCTCCCGTTATTACATCACCAGCTATTCTTCCCATTTTGTTAGCTGTACTTCCTAATGGACGATAGATAGGTTTCCCAGTGATAACAGAATAACTTTCTGCCACATCACCAACAGCATACACATTAGGAAGGTTAGTTTGCATTTTGTTGTTAACTGCTATAGCTCCAGTATCACCAATAGTAACCCCTATTTCCTTAGCTAATATTGTATTTGGGCGAACACCTGTAGCTAATATGACAATATCCGTTTCAATAGTTTTCCCTGACTTTGTTTGTACGTTCTTCTCATTTATAGCAGTTACTTCATCACTTAAAATTAGGTTGACTCCCTTTTTCACTATATGATCTTCAACACGTGAAGCAATATCTTTATCCATATGTGCCATTACGTGATTACTACGTTGTACGATTGTTACATCTAATCCTCTATGAGTAAGCTGCTCCGCCATTTCTAAACCTATATAGCCAGCTCCAATAATGGTTGCTTTCTTTGGTTGGTTCGCCTTCATATATTGATCAATTGCTGCTGTATTTTGTATCGTACGTACTTGGAAAACATGCTCTTTATCAACTCCTGCAATGTCAGGAGTAATTGGTGAAGCCCCTGTTGCAAATACCAATACATCATAAGTGTCTTCTTTTATTTCATTTGTATCTAAGTTTTTAACTTGAACTTTTTTCTGCTCAGCATCAATCGTAGTTACTTCATGACGGGTAAAAATATCTACGTTGTAGCGTTTCTTAAACCAAGCTGCACTTCTTGGTGTTAATGTTTCCAGTTCCTCTACTTCTCCACCTAGGAAATAAGGAATACCACATATAGAATATGAAATGTCATAATCTGCATTATAGAGTGTTATTTCCGCTTTTTCATCGTTTCTTCTTGCTTTCGCTGCTACTGATGTACCTGCTGCTACTGATCCTATAATAATTACTTTCATGAATTATATCCTCCAAAATACAAATTAAAAATTCTATATTATTACTTCTATATAATTAGCAATTTTGTTCTGGTAGCCCAGAAAGAACTAATCCACCTTCTGAAAAATCAATGACAACATCATCTGTCATATCTTGAACTCGCTCATCCATTGCAACTTGTATCTTATTAATCATTAAGACTTTATCTGTCGTTTCTGGAGAGTCTAAAGAAACACCTAATTGAGGTCCACAGCATCCTTGACCGGCAAAATAAAACCGAATGCCTTGAGCTCCATTTTCTTTTATCATCTCTAACAGTTTATTTTCTGCAACTTCCGTAATTTTCATTATTATCTTCCTCCATCATCAGAAAAGTAATGTTTCTGTATTTGCTTGTAGCCAATAATTTCTTCTGGTTCCCATGGAATAATAGCAACTTTATCATTGAGTTCTTTTATCTTTTTCATCCAAATTTTTTCGGCTTGTGCTTTTTGTTCTAAGATGGGATCTGTTGTCTCAGTTGCATATAAACTCTGATTAATTACCCACCAACTTGTTTTAATATCTGCTCTTAATAGATCTTCTTGTAACCTCTGAGCTTCTAAGACTGGCGTCGCCTCTGCTAGTGTAGTAATAATCACACTTGTTTCATTCCGGTTACGTAACCTTGGTAATAGCTGTTGGACACTTAATGGTACATCACCATTCGCTTTTTTAATCTCTTTATGATAAGATTCAGCAGCATCTAATAACAACAGAGTATGACCTGTCGGAGCTGTATCAATAATAACCACTTCTTCATTAGAACGGCTAACTACCTCAGCGAAGGCACGAAATACTGCTATTTCTTCCGTACATGGTGAATTTAAGTCTTCTTCAAGGTAAGAAAGGCTATCTTGGTCCATATCAGTTTTGGCTTTTTCTAGAACTTCTTTTCTATACTTATCTACTTCCACCTCTGGATCAATGCGGCTAATGGTTAAATTATCGTGCAAGTTTCCGTCAAACATGTTTCCAATATGAGCTGCAGGGTCTGTAGTAGTTAAATGAACTCTCTTCCCTTTGTCAGCTAATCCAACTGAAATAATAGAAGCAAGTGTGGTCTTACCAACTCCACCTTTCCCCATGGTAAAAATAACTCTACTATTATTTTCATGAAGGTCTTCAACCATTTCCTCGATAGGACTATAATTCAATCCCTCTATTGATGTAGATTTATTTTTGTTAATATCTTCTGTTTCATTAAATAATCTTCTGAAATTGGATATACCTGTTAATGAATATGGAACAAAAGGTAAGAAATACTGGGAAAGTCCATTCAATCCTATTGGCATATTCTTTAATGACTGGGATTGGCGTTGGTGAAAAACTTCAGAAATTCTATCCCCTTTTGTAAAGCTTTTTAATATACCATTTATAATAATCACTTGATTTTTAATGCCTATTACTTTTAACTCTTTCGAAGCTCGCTCTGCCTCATTTAGCGAGAACTTTTCTGGCCTAGAAACAAGAATTAATTTGGTTTGATCTGGGTCAGATAAAACTTGAACTGTGGTTTCATAAACTTCTTTTTTTCTATCCAATCCAGAAAGTGGACCAAGACACGAAGCACCATGAGTTGATTCATCTAAATATCCAGTCCAAGCTGTCGGTAATTGCAAAAGCCTTAAGGTATGACCAGTTGGCGCCGTATCAAAAATAATATGGTCAAAGTTTGATACAATTTGTGGGTTGGATAATAAGTTCGTAAATTCATCAAAGGCTGCTATTTCTACTGTGCAAGCACCCGATAATTGTTCTTCCATTTGGGCTATAACTATTTCTGGTAACTTATCACGATACGGACCAATAACATTATTTTTATAACTTACTGCAGCCTGTTCTGGATCTATGTTACAAATTGATAGACCTTTAACTCCTTTAACTTCAGTAGGTTCATTGGATAACTCCATTTCGAATACGTCTTGAAGATTGGAAGCCGGATCAGTGCTTACAAGAAGAACTTTTTTATTTCCATCAGCTAATGCTATTGCAGTTGCAGATGCAGTAGAAGTTTTTCCTACCCCACCTTTTCCAGTGAAAAATAAAAATGGGGTACCTTCGAGAGCAAGTGGATTAAATTTTTCCATGTGCCAGTTTTCCTCCTTATTTGTTATCTATTTGGATGAACTGCAATGGAGTTAAAGGTTTCTTTTCAACTAATTCTGTTTCTTCTAATGAATACCATTTTGCTAATTCCTCAGTAGTAGGATAGCTGGCTTCCTTTACTATTTCTCCATTTAATATAACAACCGGTAAACAATCTGTTCCTTTTTCATGCAACAACTTATTTACTTTGTTATTCTCAACAAAAGCCCCTGGATCGTTAGCAAGATTATACCTATCGATAGTGTAACCCTTTTTACCTAACTGAAAAATTGCAGATGCTATTCTTGTTAGTTCAGGATCAACTGATGGCCCACATACGCCTGTTGAACAGCACATTGCCGGATCAAATATTTGTACTTTTGTCATTATTAACTCCCCTTTATTTCTTTATTATGAAAGGATGGAAAGCCACAGATATAAACCTATTAGAGTAATTAATAGGGTTGGAATAGTTAGGACGATACCTGTTTTGAAATAAGTACCCCATGATATTTTTACACCCTTCTGAGATAGAACATGAAGCCATAATAAAGTAGCTAATGAACCAATTGGTGTTATCTTAGGGCCTAAATCAGAACCAATTACATTGGCATAAATTAACCCTTCTCTGATTATTCCAGTAGTATTTGTATCTGCAATTGCTAAGGCATCAATAAGTACGGTTGGCATATTATTCATAATGGACGATATAATAGCCGCAATGAATCCCATTCCAATAGTTGCAACGAATAATCCCTGGTCTGCAGTTGCTTGAATAACATTTGAAAGTAAGTCTGTCAAACCAACATTACGCAGTCCATAAATAACGACATACATTCCAATGGAGAAGAATACAATTGCCCATGGAGCACCTTTAATTACTTTCTTAATAGATACAGCAGAGCTTCTTCTTGCAAAAACTAGGAAAATAATTGCGATTACACCAGCGATGATTGAGACTGGAATAGAAAGAAATTCGCTTACGAAATAGCCAGTAAGTAATACAGCCAATATCACCCAAGATAAACGAAACATTTTCAGGTCTTTGATTGCATCTTGTGGTACTTTTAATTGATTTAAATCATAAACCTTTGGAATCCTCTTACGGAAATATAAATACAACACGAGGATACTTGCCACTAAAGAGAATATATTCGGTACGATCATTCGGGAAGCATATTCTACAAATCCGATATCAAAGAAATCAGCAGAAACAATGTTTACCAAATTACTCACAACTAAAGGTAAAGATGTAGTATCAGCAATAAAACCACTTGCTATGATAAAGGGAAAAACCATCTTCTCTTCAAGTTTTAATGCTCTAACCATTGCTAGAACAATTGGTGTTAAAATTAGGGCTGCTCCATCGTTCGCAAACAACGCTGCAACAATTGCTCCTAATATAGAAACATAAACAAACATCTTTAGACCGTTACCACCAGCAACCCTTGCCATATGTAGAGCTGCCCATTCAAAGAAACCAATTTCATCTAAGATTAATGAAATGATTATGATTGCTACGAAAGCCAATGTAGCATTCCAAACAATTCCTGTTACATCGACTACATCATTGAAATCAACTACGCCTACAAGAAGTGCTAAGATTGCACCGCCGCATGCAGACCAACCGATTGATAGGTTTTTCGGCTGCCAAATAACTAAAGTTAAAGTTAATAAAAAGATAATTATTGCTAGTATTGTTTGTAGCAAAGCTGTTAACCTCCATTAATAACATGTAATTCTTAAACCTTTTTCCTCTAACCAATCAAACTTCTCTCGTTGGCTAGGAACATGTTTTAATAATTCTCTTACTAATAGGTAGTATTCACTCGTTGTATTTAAAGAATAAACCACCCATTGTCCTTTTCTTTGTTCCTTAACAATTCCAAGGTCTTTCATTTTCCGTAGGTGCTGGCTAATAGATGGCTGTGACATCTGAAAAATTTCAACAAATTCGCAGACACAACATTCTTGTTCAGCCAACATACTTACCATGGATAATCTTGTTTTGTCTCCTAATAGTTTTAAAATATTGGCTGTATCCTTTACATCTAATACCTTTAAAGATTTATCTTCTTTTATCATTTTTATCCACCTCCCTTAACAGACTAATTACAATTTATATAAACATATTATTATTTACTTATATAAAATCAAAAAAATAGCCTTTATTGACTCCATGTAATAAACAAGCACTTCACACATATAATTATATGCTTATATATTAATTTAAAAAAAAGTTAATGTCAATCACATTAAACATTAACCCCTTAACTTATTAATCACATGAAATTCGCAATCCATTTTCTTCAAGCCAAATAAATTTTTCTTTTTGGCTCGGTACGTACTTTAAGATATCTTTTATCATAAAGAAGTATTGATTTTGTTGATCTAGAGAATAGATGACCCATTGCCCTTTTCTTTGTTCTTTAACCAAACCGGAATCCTTTAGTTTTCTTAGATGTTGACTTATAGCTGGTTGAGACATTTGAAAAACATCGACAAACTCACATACACAGCAATCGTTTATCATAAGCATTCCCATTATGGATAATCTTGTCTTATCACCTAAAAGTTTTAAAATATTCGCTGTAGTTTCTAATTGTTCTGAAGACATATTAATCATCCACTTCCGTTGAATTAACTTTATCATATAGTTGAGTACCATAGTATGCAAGAAAATAGGAGTTACCTGAACACCTATTTCCTTGCATCAATGCTAATTAATTAGCTAATTCTTTCTCTAATTCATTATAAGCTTGGATGAAATTGTTATACGATATGTTTCCAAGCGTTTTTGCTTGATTCTTAAATAACCTCGTAAAGGTCTTCTCTCTTGCCATTTCAACGGACCCTCCCATACTTGTCATGATAAGTGTCAAGTAGGCTTTAAAGTACTCTTTACTTAGATTACCTCCATTATTTATAACCATAATACTCCCTCATTATTAATTTTATGAGCAACAAGAATCCGTTTCACAACTTCTATCACTTTTAATATTTGAGAAATTCACACTGCAAACCCCAGTTTCAGGTAAATCTAGCTCTACTTTTTCTGCTGCTTCAATATCCCCTGCAATATATGCAGCAATCGAACGTACCTGTTCATATCCAGTAGCCATTAGAAAGGTTGGCGCCCTCCCATAGCTTTTAGAACCAACTACATATAGGTTCTTCTCCGGTTGTCTCAATACCTTTTCTCCATGCGGTCGAACTGTTCCACAGCTGTGTAGATTAGGATCAATTAAAGAAGATAGTTCCTCCACACTTTCCGTTGCAAAATCTACTTTTGTACGTAATTCGCTCAAGAAAGAATAGTTAGGTCGATTCCCTGTATTGACGATTACTTCATCAATTAAATCAATCTCTGATTTTACACCTTTTATTTCGCCAATAATGGTTATGGTTGAGGTATTATTCTTTTTTAGTTGCTCTATTTTAAAGGAAGTGTACACTTGTATTATCCCTTTATCGACCATTTCATGGATTTTGCTCCCTAATAATCCTCTTGCTTTCAATGCATCCTTCTCTTCTCCACCATATGCATCTTCTACATGCTCTTTTCGAATAACCCATAAAATTTCTGTTGCAGGGTTCTTTTCCTTTAATATCCCTAATTCTAACAAAGCATTAATGGCAGAGTGCCCACTTCCTATAACTGCTACTTTCTTATTTTTGTAACGGCTTATACTTTCTCCCAAGATATCAGGTAAACCATAAAAGATGTTTTCCTTGAGGTGTTTTTCTGATTCTAACCAAACTCCACTAGAGTTTGCTGGGTTAGGATTTCCCCAGGTACCAGTAGCATCAATAACAGCTCTTGCTTCAATAGCTTGGATAGTGCCTTCATGCTCTGTATAAATAACAAATGGAACATTCTCTCGGTTAGCAGTCTTCAATTTATCGATATTTTTTTTTGCTATAGAAATGACTTTTGTATTTAAGGCTATTACTTCTTGTATTTCTGGAATCTTTGATAAAGGGATTAAATAATTTTCTACTAGTTCTTTACCGGTAGGTATTTCTTCTAAATTCGGCTTTTCCCATTTATATTTCTCTAATAAAGAAGATGCTGCTTTATCAATGTTATATTTCCACTGTGAGAATAACCTTATATGCTTCCATGTTAGAATGTTTGATCCCACTTCGGTTCCAGCTTCTAGTAGAATAACTTTTTGCTTATATTGAATCAAATGAGCTGCAGCAGCTAAACCAACGGGACCTGCCCCAACAATAGCAATAGGTAGTTCTTTATCGATAGTCGTTTTTACTTGAGATTCATCAGATGGCTGACAGCAAGATGATAAGATATTAAATTCAGACATATTAATTACTCTCCTTTGTATTCAACAAATAGTAATTTTGATCAAAAAGCAGCTTTTCCATTATCATTACATCTACAAATTTGCCTCTTAATCTTCCTTGATTTTTAAATAATCCAACCTCCCTATAGTTTAGCTTTCGGTATAAACCTTGGCCTAAAGTATTTATAGGAAATGTAGAGAGCACAAGTTTGTAGAAATCCTGTGATTTTGCTTCTTCTTCTAAGACATGTAATAGTTGCTGTCCTATTCCTTGTCCCCTAAATCCCCTATGTATATAAATGGATAGTTCTCCTACTCCATAATAAGCAGCCCTAGAATTGTAAGGGTTTATGGAAGCCCAACCCATTACTTCTCCTTGATCATTTGTAGCAACAAAAGCGCAATGTCTTCCACTATGAAGACTAAACCAATTGTTTATATAATTTTCATCTTTTAAATCTTCTTCGAATGTGGCTAATCCATCTTCAATGCCTTGATTATAAATCTCTAATATTTCTAATAAGTCCCTTTCCTCCACTTTCCTAATCACTTCTTCTACCTCCTCAATTGACTTGTTCATTAATTGACTTTATCAAATATAATATTTAATGAAAGCCACCTTATTTGGTGGCACAACTACCTAATCCATTATTTTTATTCATTGCAACCAATAGCAAACTTAGACTTTCCAAAACCTGTTGATGCTTATCTTCCTGTATATGCTCAAAAATATTACCGAGATACTCCACCATTTGATTGGAAATCTCATCTGCCTTCGATTCCCCTTCATCTGTTAATGACAAAAGGACATATCTTCTATCATTAGGATCTGGAACTCTTGAGATGAAGTGAAGCTCCACCAATTTATTAACTTGACGACTTAAAAGTCCAGTATCCATCATTAATTTTTCTGCCAATGTCTGTAGAGATATATTCGGACTCTTACTTAACTCATAGACAATGTGACTTTGTGATACTGTAATTCCACAACAGTCAGAACCATCTTTTTGCAGAAGTCCAAAGTCCCTTACTAACTGTTGTAACAATTCACGTATTTGAATTTTATCTTGTGTTTTCATATATCATCGCCTCAAATTAAATGTTAACGTCATTAATTGATAATGTCAAATATTTTTTCTTATTCAACTTACCTTCCAGGTTTTTTCCCTAAGTTAGTTTTTTTTTTATTACATCTTTATTAAAAAAGATGTCCCGTTCTTTTTTCATATAGAGAAAGTGAAGAAGAAAAAGAAAGGTATAAAATAACATGGTTGTATGGTGGCATGATTATCGGTACATAATTCTAACGATATCGTTCCTATTGTTGTGTTTTTTAATTATATACAGAAATATGGATTAACAATTTCAATTCAGAAGTACTAGATAATATAACCCCCCTCCAAAAAATAGGAGGGGGGTTATATTATTCTTATTACGCTAAACGGCCAAGTTTGTGACACAAGAAGGATTCTTTTCATTTATTATAGGATTGATGCCACAATAGTTTAAGAACAATTCCACAAAAAGTAGTCTGTTTCACAGTTGCAAATATAATGAATATCCCCCATTATTTAAAATCAGCTGCCTACGTCTTAAATAGAAATAACATAAGAAGCAAGACAATTTATATCTTTAAATTATAAAATTGTCATCCAAGTCTTAACTGCAGTTGCTAATATTAAAATCACCATTGTACTCTGCAATACTTTTGTGTTCACTCTTTTACCCATGTGGACTCCTATAGGTGAAGCAATTAAACTGGCAATAATCATAATAAATGCAGGAAGGACTGGTATTTGTCCTGTTGTAATCTTTCCGGACACTGCTCCAATTGACGAAATAAGTGTAATAGCCAATGAAGATGCTATTGTCATTCTTGTTGGTATTTTTAGAATTACAAGCATGATAGGAACTAACAGGAATGCTCCTCCTGCACCTACAATACCAGCTCCAATACCCACTATAAAAGCTAATAATGAGGCAAGCCATTTGTTAAACTTGACTTGCTGAAAAGACATATCGTCAATCCCTATTTTAGAAACAAACATCATAAAAACTGCAATTAAAGCTAGAACACCATAAACGATATTTAATCCATTTTCCGACATGTGAGTAGAACCCAATCCACCAATAAGACTGCCAGTTAAAATGCTAATACCCATGTATATGATTAACCCTTTATTAAGAAAACCACCTTTACGGTATGCTAATACGCCACCAAATGTCGCAAAAAACACTTGAATTGCTGTAATCCCAGAAACTTCATGTGCTGTAAAGTGCCCTACTCCCAACATTACTGGTATATATAGCAACATTGGGTAATTGATTATAGCACCACCTATTCCTAACATTCCAGAAATAAATGAACCAACAAATCCAATGACGAAAACGATAACTATAAAAGTAATATCCATTCTGTTTCACCTCTTTAGAAAAAGGGAACCTAACTGGTCCCCTTTATTTTCAACCTTTCTTTATCCAAAATTTTAATACTCCGTTTTCGTCTTCCTGTTTTAATAATTCATGTCCTCCAGATTTAGACCAGGCTGTTAAGTCATTTTTTGCTCCTTTATCCGTTGTATGGACTTCTAATACTTGCCCTTTTTCAATCTCATCTATTGCCTTTTTAGTCTTAACAATCGGCATCGGACAAGCCAAGCCTTTAGCATCTAATACTTTTATTGAATTCATTTATCTTCCTCCTATTCTAAAATTAACGAACTGCACAGCGATTCGGTCCAATTTCCATTTCACGTTGTTTCTCTAAATTTGGATTAATTTTCCCCATGTTTGTTTCACGAATTTCTTGATATGCATTTGGTTGAGGTGGTAATTTTTTTGTTACTAATTTTCTAAACTCGTTTTCATCATTGATATTGAGACCATGGTTTTTTGCAAACAATTCCCCTAGTTTTTCTGCCACACTACCATCCTCATTCAACTCGTCTATCATCATAAAATGTGCTGGCAGAACAATCAGGTCTTCTGACAATTCTCTATAGCGTTTATACAAAGTTGTCCTTAAATCAGCAACCCAGTCTTCTGCCTTACCTGCAAGGTCTGGTCTTCCGATAGAATTAATGAACAAAATATCTCCTGAAAGCAAGTATTCCCTGTCCACTATAAATGAGCTAGAACCAATCGTATGACCAGGTGAGTACAATGTTTCAAAATTTATAGTTGTGTTACCGATTGCTACATCATTACCGTGTTCCAATGGTTGGTAAACAAAAGTCACTTCAGTTGCATCCTTTGGTGGTAACCAGTAAGTAGCTCCAGTTTTCTCAGCAATTGTGCGTCCGCCGGAAATATGGTCAGCGTGGAGATGTGTATCAAATACGTGAGTAATTTTTGTACCTTTACTCTTAGCAAAATCAATATAGATATCCGTCATACGTGTTGAATCGATTACTGCTGCTTCTCCTTCAGATAACACCATGTATGAAAGACAGCCTTTCCCAATGCGAACAAATTGATAAATTTCACCACCATCATTTAGATCACCTATTTTAACTGGTTCTAAATATTCACTCCATGCTTTCATTCCACCCTTAAGATAGGATACATTTAAACCGGCCTCAGAAAGCATTTCTGCTACCATTACGGATGAGCCTTCCTTTGCACAAACAACTAATACAACTTTGTTAGTGGGGATTTCCCCTGTAATCTCTTCTACACCATCTAGTAATTCAAAATAAGGAACATTTAAATATTCAAAGTTTTCTCCTTCAATCTTCCAATCATTAAAATCACTTTCATTGCGAACATCTAGAATAAATAACTCCTCTCTATTAAAAGCCTTTTTTGTTATATCTTTAGGAGTCAATACATTAACAGTCACCCAGATACCCCCTTTTGTATTATTTAATTTATCATTTATATTGATTTAAAAGATTAAATCATGTTTTAGTTATTTATACTACTTGTTTTTCCATTCCATTGAATCATTCCATGTTCAACATTAGTTACGTTATTAAAACCATTTTCGGTTAATTTCTGTGCAGCAAGATCACTTCGATTTCCTGTTCTACAAACTATATAGATTTCATCATTTTTGTTTAAATCATCCAATTTGTTTTCCAATTCACCCAATGGAATGGAGATAGCGTTAGGAATATGGTTAAAAGCAAACTCTGCATTTTCTCTAACATCAATAATTACAGTGTTTTTATTTCCTTCTATCTTCTTCTCTAGTTCTTCATTGCTAATAACATTTGGGTGTTTTTTTTCATTCGCTTCTTCATTAGAAGATTTACGCAAATAATGCTTCATTACTTCCCCTTCTTCAATTGTTCCTAGATATTGATGTCCAGTTCTTTCAGCCCAAGCTTTCATGTCTGCTTTAGAGCCTTTATCCGTCGCTTGAACTTCCAATACTTGGCCTGCCTCTATGTTCTTCATTTCTTTTTTTGTTTTAACAATTGGCATGGGACATGCTAAACCTTTTACATCTAAGATTGTATTTGCGTTTAAATTTTTCATTTTTCAAGCCTCCACCCATATACCCTTATGGGTATTATTGATTTCAAAAAAATTTATTCTACTTTTCCTTCCCAAGCAAGCATTCCACCAGTCATATTTATCACATTAAATCCATAATCTTCAAGGATTTGTGTGGCACGACCACTTCTTGCTCCAGAACGGCACACCATAATATACTCTTTTGATTTATCTAATTCATGCATGCGAAATTCAACTAAACTTAATGGAATATTAACAGCACTTGGTATTTTTCCTGCAGCAATCTCATCCGCTTCTCGAACATCAATAATATTCAAGTTCTTTCCTTTATTTAATAAAGTTTCTACTTCTATTACCGTTATTTGTTTCATTATTTAGCCCTCCTACTATTAAAACCACGCACTCATGCCGCCTTTTACGTTCGTTACATTTCTAAATCCTAATTTTTTCAGGATTTTACTTGCTCGCTGACTTCTCATCCCACTTTGGCAAATTACAATTACTTCTTTTTCCTTTGTAAGTTCGCTCTCAGCTTTTTGAGCAAGTTGATCAAGTGGTATATTTTTAAAACCTCTGATATGATTTCCTTTAAACTCTCCGATTGTCCGGACATCAATAAACTGCTTGTTCTTGTTAGTTAAATCTTTTCTTAATTCATTTGTGGTAATATTGTTAACACCCTTAATCGGTAAGAACCTCTTTACAATGAAAAATAGTAATAAAGCAATAACCAGATAATTTATATATGCCATTCTGGTACCTCCTATTTGTTAGGGGACTGATATTTCCGTTTATATAAATAGATTAACATTCCCTTTCTCAGCATCCGCTAAATAAGCTGCAACTCCAGCATATTCAATGTTATCTAATAGCTCTTCCTCTTTTAGCCCTAACAAATCCATTGTCATTGTACAAGCCACAAGTTTTATGTCTTGTTCGAGTGCCATTTCAATTAACTGTGGCAGTGGTATTGCGTTATGTTTTTTCATAATATCCTTAATCATCTTAGGACCAAGTCCAGCAAAGTTCATTTTAGAAAGCCCCATTTTATCTGCACCTCTAGGCATCATTTTGCCAAATACTCTTTCCATAATCCCTTTTTTGACCGTAATATCCTCATTCTTACGTAGGGCATTTAAACCCCAAAATGTGTGGAAAATGGTTACTTCATGATCATAAGCTGCTGCCCCATTTGCAATAATATAAGCAGCCATTGTTTTATCATAATCTCCACTAAATAAGACAATTGTTGTTTTTTTCTGTTCCACCATGATGTACCTCCTATTTTTAAACCAATACCAGTATGGGTATGTTTATATTAAAAAAAATTCCATTTTTTCAATCCAAAGCCTTAGTACTTATTTCTTAAAACCAAAATACCCAATGGGGTATTTAATTGTTTAAAATAAGAGAAGGTGTCAACCCTTTTCTTATCGGCTTTTTACAAGTAGGTTTACAGCCTCTTTTACTATCTCCTCTGTGTTTTCCCCATTTTTATCAGCTTCCCGAACACATTCTACTAAGTTTGCACTAACAATCAAACCAATTGTTCGATCCAGGGCGGTTCTTGATGCAGATAGTTGAGTAATAACTTCTTTGCAGTCCTTATTCTCTTCCATCATTTTCAAAATTCCTCTTAGCTGCCCTTCAATCCGTTTAATTCTATTTTTCATTTGATCATTGTAATCCACCACTTTTTTTCCTCCTTTTTTTTGTGAATGGTAACTAGGTAATTTTTTATTATTTCATTTTCTTTTATGATTTATATTTTCGCTAACAAGATTTATATTATACCCCCTAAGGTATATAGTCAACTATAATTTTTTAGTATACAAAAAGACAGCAAATTAGCATAACAGTCCCAAAAGGATATTACAAACCTTTAAGAAACGACTTCATACCCTTTTATCAATCTGTTTAGGTCTTTTGGATTGAGGGTCCCGACTTTCATCTAAAAAGGTATGTTAAAGTTTTTGGTTGATTTCGTATAAAATTCTAATAACTGTCCTGCTTAAGTTAGTTGGTCTTTATTACCTTTGAATTTTAGACATCGGTATGGGGAAAATAAAGTAAAAATAAGTGGGGGTTATTATGACTTATAAAAGAAAGCTATTACTATTAATGACTTTTCTAACTCTTTCCTCTTATTCTCCAGTTCAAGCAGAAACAGTAACTAAAAACGATGTACAGTTGCGTGATGATGTGATTCTCGATTTGCTCTATCCATCCATCTACAAAGCACTCGAAAGACATTTCGGCGAACCAAAGCAATATTATTTTCCTAAGATTATCCAAATAAAACAAAAGGAAGAACAAAAAACTTACAGTTACTTTAATATTACAGTTCAAGTAACAACGTTTGAAGGTGCCCACAACCCCCCATTTGACTTAGTTACCATCACTTTTAGTAATAAAAATTCTATAGAATGGCAAGCAATAGATATCAAAAGCAGAACATTAAAGTCAAATGAAACATCTAAATTCTAATAAAACATTTTAGTAATTAAAAAACGGATACAGTTTAATTGTATCCGTTTTTTTAGATTTTTTAGTTGTTGTAATATGAAAATAGAAATTCAGGAGACCGTTTAATCAACCATTACCTTTAACATAGCGTAATTAAAAAATCTACTATCAGCTTATATCAACGTATTGTTCAAATTTCACCTTAATATTGATTAAAAGATTTTATTTCCTCTTCAATTTCAGAAAGCCTTTTTTCTAAGGGAGTTATGTTTCCTTTTACATATTCCAATTTTTCTGGATTATCTTGAACCTGTAACTTTTCGTCCTTTAAATCCATGATTTTATATTCAATATCTTTTTTATTCACTTTCTACCTGCCTTCTCCCTCTAAATATTAGTTAATTATTCTTTAATTTTTAATAAACGCAAACTGTTAAGTGTGACAATTAGTGTTGCCCCCATATCAGCAAAGATTGCAATCCACAAAGTTAACCAACCCGGCATCACTAATACTAATGCTAATAATTTAATCGCTAAAGAAAATGAAATGTTTTGCTTAATAATAGTTAGCGCTTTACGGCTTAATTTAATCGTATAGGGAAGTTTACTTAAATCATCTGACATTAAAGCAATATCTGCAGTTTCTAATGCTGTATCTGTTCCAGCTCCACCCATTGCAACACCAACTGAAGACGCTGCAAGTGCTGGAGCATCGTTCACACCATCACCGACCATTGCGACACTTTGATGTTTAGCTCGAAGTTCTTTAATAAAATTGAGTTTATCTTCAGGAAGTAAATCAGCTTTAATATCCAACACACCGACTTGCTTTCCAATTGCTATTGCTGTTCTTTGATTATCACCAGTTAACATTACTGTTTTAATACCTATGTTGTTTAATTTAGTAATAACTGCTTTCGATGTGTCTCTTATTTCATCAGCTACTGCAATTAAAGAAAGAATTTCCTTTTCTGTTCCTAAAACCATCACTGTTTTACCTTCATTTTGCATATGAGTGATATTTTCTTTAATTGTATTTTCAGTCTTACCATGTAATTCCTCAAATAGATTAGGACTGCCGACAAAGTATAATTCATTACTTATCTTCGCTTTTACACCTTTACCAGTAATCGATTGAAACTCTTCCACTATTAAAGCATTAAAATTTAATCCTTTTTCTTCTGCTTTTCTTATAATGGCTGATGCAAGTGGATGTTGAGACCCTTTTTCGATCGCTGCTGTTACCTTTAACAACTCATCCTCATTACCATTAATAGTCACGATATCTGTTACGGAAGGAACTCCCCTTGTTAATGTTCCAGTTTTATCAAAAGCAATTGCTTTTATATGGCCTGTTTCTTCTAAGTGAATACCACCCTTAATTAAAACGCCATTCTTAGCTGCGTTTCCAATGGCTGTAACTATAGAAACCGGAGTTGAAACGACTAAGGCACAAGGACAACCAACAACTAATACTGCTAATCCTTGATAAATCCATTCACTCCAATCTCCACCAAATAACGGAGGAACAACAGCGATTAATAAAGCTAAAATCACTATAGCTGGTGTATAGTATTTAGCAAATTTATCAACAAATGCTTGGGAAGGTGCACGCTCTGCTTGTGCTTCCTCAACAAGATGAATTATTTTGGATAAAGTTGTATCTTCTACTCGCTTCGTTACTTTTACTTCTAGTAGCCCTTCTTCATTTAGTGTTCCAGCAAAGACCTCATCATCCACTGTTTTCGTAACAGGAACACTTTCACCTGTGATGGCTGCTTGATTAAGTGTAGAAGTTCCTTTAATCACTAATCCATCCATTGCTAATTTTTGACCGGGCTTAACAATCATTATGTCTCCCACTTGAATATCATCAACAGAAATCATTAGTTCTTCGTTACCCCTACGTATTAACGCTTCTTTTGGTGCAATATCCATAAGAGATTCAATGGACTGTCGTGCTTTCTCCATTGAATAACGCTCCAATGCCTCGCTGATTGCAAACAAGATAACAACAGTTGCACCTTCGCCCCATTCGCCAATGATTGCAGCTCCAATAATAGCAATAGTCATTAGCGTATTCATATCAAATTTTAATCGACTAAGATTTTTAAGTCCTTTTACAAATAGTGTATAACCACCAATTAAAATAGATGCTCCATACCCAATCATTGGAAGGATATGATTTTCCCCATATTGCTCACCTAAAAACCAACTAATCACGAGTAATATAGCAGATATATATACTTTAATATTTTCTTTTTGCTTCCAAAATGGTTCACGCTCAACCTTTTGTTCTTTATCGCCTCGAATTTTTAGATTTTCAAAAGCTCCTGCTTTCTCTAATTCCTCGATGGTTGTATTTCCTTTTACGTAGACCTTGGATGCTCCAAAGTTCACTTTTGCATCTTGAACCCCAGGAAGTTCTTTTACATTATTCTCAAAAATAGCTGCACAATTTGTACAAGTAAATCCTTGAACACGATATGTTTTCATCTCTTCTTCGGTTAAATTTAATCCTTTTTCAGACATTTACCATCACCTCTTTATTACGCTTTAATGCAATCATTAATATCTGTCGAATATACTCATCCTCTAAAGAATAAAAAGCCAGTTTCCCTTCTTTTCTATACTTTACAAAACCTTGCTTATGGAGAGTTCTTAAATGATGGGAGGCATTTGCAACGGATGATCCAATAATATTTGCTACATCACAAACGCATAATTCATCGACTTGACACAAGGCATAGGTTATTTTTGCTCTATTTTCATCAGCAATTAGTTTAAACATTTGAGATAAATTACCAATGTTGACTTTTTCTATATCGCTTTGTATTCGAGTAACTTTTTCTTCGTCGTAACAATAAATTTCACAAGTATCTTTCTTCTTCATTACAACACCCCATGTTCATTCAAATATTCATTTGATTATAATATACCACATTCGAACAATTATATTCAAATGTTTATTTGAATGTTTTTACCTATTTCACCTGACCTTAAAAATAAAATAAGTTCATCTCACAGTTATTATGTACACAATAACCCTTCAGTACTTTGTATTTGTTGATAAATCTTCCTACATTAATCCCTCGCTATGGAAACTAGCTATTATTTAAAGAATATTAATCTAGTATAAATAATCCAGGCTTTGGTTATCCTTATTCATAAGGGAGAGTTGAAAAATGAAAAAAATAATATTAATGTTATGCATTTTTTTACTATTAGTAACTATTACAACTAAGGAAGCTAAAGCTTTTTATGAAGAGAATGAATTAAGTCAAATAACAAAAATCGCCAATCAAAATGGTGTTTCAATAAATACTTGGTCTATGTATATAAAAGAACCAATTCAACATTTTTCTACAATGAGGGACCTTGATAAGTCAGTATCAGTTTTTTTGAAGAACGAAAAAGAATATACGTGGTCCCCTAAAAAAGCTGAGAAAGATTATTATAAAATTGAAGGAAAAAAAGAATCTGCCAGTTTAGGAATAGCAGAGAAAGTATTAATCATAATTTATTCTCAAAACGGTAAATATAATTTAAGTATTACTTATGATATAAAGGGAAAGTGGAATGAAAGTAAATGGCCTGCAATTTTCAATATGTATAAAAATAAAATCGATAATTACTCTACGTTTTATACCATTCAAGGAACAGCAAATATAGAAAATTCCTTGTATACAGAAGCATCCCAATTACTAGCTGATTTTTCTGGAGAAGAAGTACAAAGCCTTAATGAAAATAACTTTGTTTCCCTATCCGCATACACGAAGCATTGGGAAAATAAACTTCCTCTTGGAGATAATCAATATATGAACCTGCATATCGCATACAGAGAGACTAGTGAACCTGCGAATAAGGTGAAGGTAACTATTGGTACCCCTATAATTACATCAGAGTATTAACAAGACAAAACGAGATGTCGGTCCATAGACATCTCGTTTGTTGTTCAACCTTTTATGCGAAGTAACCGTAATGCATTTAAAATTACAATTAGGGCTGCTCCTGTATCACTTAATACTGCCATCCAAAGTGTTAACCACCCTGGGAAAATCAATACTAAAGCAATAACTTTTATGAGGATAGAGAACCAAATGTTTTGCTTTATAATGCTTAAAGCTTTTTTACTTAATTTAATGGTATGTGGCAGTTTCTCTAAATTATCTGCCATTAACACAATATCTGCTGTTTCCATGGCAGTATCTGTACCAGCCCCACCCATTGCGATTCCTAAATCAGCCGTTGCCAAAGCTGGTGCATCATTTATGCCGTCACCAACCATTGCTACTTTGTATCCTTCTTCTTGCAATTTCTTTACCGCATCGACTTTATCTTCAGGAAGTAAGTTAGCAAAATATCGATTTACATTCGCCTTAGAAGCAATCAATTTAGCTGTTCCTTCATTATCTCCTGTTAACATAACCGTTTGCTTGATACCACTAGATAATAGTGATTTTAACGCAACGGCAGAGTTTTCACGTATAGTATCAGCAACCGAAATAACTCCCAGAATATCGGTTTTTGTCCCTATGATAACTACTGTCTTCCCATTATTTTGCACTTCATTTACATACGCTTCAACCGTACCTAATGGGATGCTCATGCCTTTAAACAGTTTCAGGTTTCCTGCATAGTATATTTCTCCAGTGATGGTAGCTTGCACACCTTTTCCTACAATGTTTTTGTATTCTGCTCCATCTTTAGCTGGCTTCCCTAGTTCTCTTACATGATCTACAATTGCTTTAGCAATAGGATGAGTAGAATATTCTTCCAAAGTTAGAGCTATGGATAGCAATTCTTCTTCAGAACCGCTAAAGGTTTTAATGTCTGATACTTTTGGTTTCCCTTCTGTCAGCGTACCCGTTTTATCAAAAGCAATTGCATTGATGGCCCCAGCAGCTTCTAAGAAAGTACCACCTTTTATTAGGACACCATTTCTAGCAGCATTGCCTATGGCAGATACAATCGCAACAGGAGTGGAGATAACTAGGGCACATGGACAAGCAACCACTAATAACTCAAGCCCTTTATAGAACCATTCTCCCCATGTTCCAAATCCAATCAATGGAGGAATAACAATAACAGCCAAAGCAGCTATAAATACGATAGGTGTGTAGATACTTGCAAATTTGTCCACAAATGCTTCTGTTGGTGCTTTTTGTTCTTGTGCTTCTTCTACTAAATGGATGATTTTAGAGATAGTCGTATCTTCCGCCAACTTCGTTACTTTTATTTCTAATAAGCTATGTTCATTTATTGTACCAGCGTATACAGAATCACCTATAGCTTTATCTACTGGTATAGATTCTCCCGTTATAGGTGCTTGGTTTACACTGGATTCACCCTGAACAACATCGCCATCCAAAGCAATTCGGTCACCAGGTTTTATAACGATAGTAGTACCAACCGAAATCTCCTCAACAGGCTTTTTGATTAAGTCATTTCCAATCTTAACCCAAGCCTCCGATGGAGATAAATCCATTAAACTTCGAATAGAATTTCTAGTTCTTTCAATGGACTTTGTTTGCAGGTAATTACCGATAGCGAACAACCAGACTACTGTGGCACCTTCCAACCATTCTCCAATTAAAGCAGCTCCAATTGCGGCCGCTGACATTAGCACGTTCATATCAAGGGATCGGCTCTTAATGGCATAAAACGCACTTTTCACTGGCTTATAACCGCTAATTACGATAGCACCAGCGTATAGAATAGTGGATACAAACGAAGGAACGGATAAATAAGATAGTAAAAAACCTAAAACGATAAGAAGTCCCGAAGAGATAATAATCCAGTTTTCTTTTTTACTTTTCGGTTGTTCCACCGTTGATTTCTTATTTGATTTCAAACTAGCACTATACCCAATTTTATCCACTTCTGAGATTATTTCGTCTACACTATTGGTATGTTCTATTTTCATTTTTCCTGTAGAGAAATTAACACTTACCTCTTTAACAGAAGGGTTTTTATTAAAGTGGTTTTCAATGCTTTTGGCACAGCTACCACAGTCCATTCCCACGATATCATAAGTTCGTAAATTTTTGTTTTGTTGCAGCACTTCAGCCGAATATCCAAGTTTCTTTATTTCCTTTTCAATAGGAATGAAAGCAGACGAATTAGCAGCGGATACCTGCATTTTTGCCGTACTGTAATTTACTTTTACCATCTCGATACCTGGTAATGATCCTAATCCTTTTTCAATGGTCTTGGCACAAGCAGGGCAATCCATTCCAGTAACAAGGAAATCTTGCCTTTCTCCAGCATTAGTTTCCATTATATTTTCTTCGACTTCAATTGTAGTACTACAACAAGAGCTAGCCTTTTCTTCAGACTTACTAACTTGAGAAGCACAGCAATCACTTACTTTTTCCGCTGAGTCATTACTGCAACATGAGTCCTTCTCCGGCTCTTTAGTACTGTTGCAGCAGCTACTTGCCACCGGTATCACATTAAATAGCTCAGATGTATTCGATGGTTTCTTTTTATTGGTCGAACAGCAACTTGAGCTTATTTCTTTCATTTCTTCTTTCGAGGAACTTGAACTGCAACATGTACTTTCGTCTGTCTCTTTGGAATTACTGCAACAGTTGCTTTCAACTAAAATCACTTCAGAAGTTTCTTCTGTTTTTTTCGTTTCGTTTGAACAACAATTTGTTGTGGTAATTAGTTTATTATCTTTATTTTCATTATTTGAACCACAGCATTTTTCAGGCACTATTATTCACCTCACTCCATATGATTTTCACAACAAATAACGTCATTCTGAACATCATTTAGAACTACATCAAACATATCTAATAAATCACGAATATATTGGTTTCTCAGACTATAAAAGCAATATTTGCCTTCATTTCTTCCAACGATAATGCCACAACCCTTTAAACAGGCTAAATGTTGAGAAATATTCGATTGATTTCCTTTTATCTGCTCGACAATTTGTGATACAGTTTTCTCCTCATTTTTCAGACATTCTAGAATCTGAATTCGAGTTTTATTCGAAAAACCATGAATTAGTTTGACCTTCATATCCAAAGTGCTATTTTGCATAATTACCCCCTCGTATTAGTTGTTTCTAATATGTCTAATACCATCATATTAACTTTCACTAATATGTGTGTCAATAAATTACTGTTTTTTAATGTGAGAAATAAATTCTTAAATAAAACTAGCCAATTAAAAAAGTCTGGAGATGTCTCTATCTCCAGACCACACTTTATTTTATGAAACAATATAGGGTTCATTCTATTGTTTCCTCTATGCTCCTTCGCTAAACGCTTTAATAATAGGGCATTGATTCATGGAAGATCCTGAACCTTCACATAGCTCTGATAACTGTTCTAATGTCTCTTTCATGTTCACAAGATCATGAATTTTTGATTCAATCTCCTGAATCTTTTATGCTGTAAATTCTTTTACCTTTATAGCATCACTTTCTTGTCGACATCCAAAAGCTATTTAATTTCTTCTAAGGTAAATCCAAGTTCTTGAGCTCTTTTGATAAATGAAATGCGTTCGATAGCTTCGTCTGGAAATCGTCTGTATCCAGATTCTGTTCTTGGAGGTTCTACTATTAACCCTCTTTTTTCGTAATAACGCACCGTTTCAAGGTTCACTTTCTCCGCATTCGCGACTTGACGGATCGTTAGACCTGTCACATCATTCCTCTCCTTTCATTATTAGTATAAAGCCCGTACCTTGCTACAGAGTCAATAGGTTTTTAAACATTTTTTTATGATCGTTTGAAAAAATTAGATTTTCATTTTCACAATCATCCAATTTATTCATCATGCGTGATACAACCTACTATCTTTTTTGACTTTCGTTTTTTCAACAGCCACTGGTTTGTTTACCTTTTCGTTCCTCCAAATGATTTAAATACCTCCGATACCTACAATTTAAGCTAATAGATAGAACAACTCATCCATTCAGTAATCCTCCAGATTTTCTGTCATTTTATATAAGGTTCCCTGTGATTGATGATTTAATAAAAGGGAATTATCATCCCTTAGAAAAAATTTAGAAAAAGGGAAAAGAGTTAGGCTGCTTCCCTAACTCTTCATGAACTTAAGCTATTCATTGTCATAAATCAGGTTGTATCTCTATCAACAAATTAAAGGAGGTAACATTGTTTTAGAATCACTTGTCATTATTTAGAAATAACCTTAAGATTGAATGTTTACTTTTCATTTAATACTTTTCGTTTCAGCTGATATTCTTCTTCGTTTATTTCACCTTTGACATATCGCTCTTTTAATAATAACAATGGACGGTCTGTCACGCTACTTTTTTTCATCAACTGGCGAACGACCATATAAATGGTCACTCCAATCAGAATAATCAAGAGAAATAATCCAATGCCCATCATGAGACACATTCCCATCATAGAATTACCACTCATTATTCCTCCCATCATTCCATCCATCATTCCATCCATCATAATCTTCAGCTCCTATCTAGATTACTTTTCTAATAACCGCGTAAAACAGTATAGACTACGTGCTTGACTTATATCAAATGAAGATTTATTACAATTGCTATACCTACTGTTGTATCAACTTGTATATATGCTCACAACTAGTTTTTTATATAATACGTTTCGTTTCTCATTACATTGAGACCTTGTTTCTAGGAAATTCCTTGATCACGGCGTATGGTTCTTTTGCTCTTTTAAAGAATGAATCTCCTTCGTAAGATTATGGTTTTGTTCAATCAAATCTGCCATTTTAATATGAAGTGATTGTAATTCTGTCTGTGAAACTTGCTGATGGTCTGAATTTTTAATTTTATCTTTATTCCCACTAAACATACCTTTCATACAGAACAGCATCATCAAAGGGCATAAAAGAAGGATTAAAATCTGTACCAATGTCATGTCGTTCACTCCTTTTTCTCGTTATGACAAGAGTATAAACAAAAAATGTGTTGAAACTTTGTATAAATGAAGGAGAAATCAAGTAGTTTATTTTTACATCTTTTGAATTTAAGACTTTCCCACATTAGATTTCGATTCATTTTTCCATTTATAAATTGATTAAAATACAAAATTCCCTTTAACATTGCGTTAAAAGTCAATCTGTAATTGATTCAGAATTTAATAAAAGAAAACGGACCAGTTTCTAACTCTGACTGGTCCGTTTTCCGTTTTATTTTACTAATTCACCTTTCACTTTTTCGTACTCCTCAAAGGAGATTTCTCCTCGAGCTAAACGAATTTTCAGCTGATCAAGAGGACTTACGTTTCCTACCGGTTCACTTTTTGTCGTATGTTTCTTTTTATTTGTTGGTCCACAGCACATAACCAATTCCACCTTTCCTTATAATGATGTTTCCTTAGGTTTTAAGCTATTATCTTTTGAATCAGATTGACCTTCTTTATTTTGAGATGATTCCATGAATTTGTTGCAACTTTCCATCATCTCTTTTCCTTCAGAAGAGTCCATGGCCTCCATCATATTGCCCATATTTGAATCCTTCATCATGCCTGACATATTTTCATCATTCATCATGTTTGACATGCTGTCACTGTTCATCATTTGACTATCATTATTATTTATTTTTTCAGCAAATGTTGTATTTCCTATAGCCAAGACGGCAGCTAATGTAAGGCCCAAAACTGTGAATGTTATCTTCTTTTTTTTCATCTTGTTTCCTCCTTGTCTCTTGATAGTTTTAGTATAAACAATAGGTTTGTTTATATCTTGTTGATTATTTGAAGAATATATGAAGTACTTTTTCTTTTCTATTTATGGAGGAATGCACTCTTCTGTTTAAATTCTTCCTCTGATATTTCACCTTTGGCAAATCTCTCCCTCAGTAGGTGAAACGCTGGGTTTTTCTTTTTCGTAAAGACCTTCATGATTAAAGACATCAGTCCATAAATTAAGAATCCAATCCACCAATTAGAAGCACAAATATGGAGGAATATAACATCATAACTCCATCCCTCCCTTTAATGATTTTTTTCGTCAATTCCTTTCCCTTGATCAGCCACTTTGATCCATTGGGTCGCTTTATCATATGAAACATATACATCTTTTTTAAACGTGGCGAATGCCATTTCCTTCCCGTTTACTGGATTCCCAGAAATATAGGCAATAGCATCTTCTTCCTTTATGTCAGGAATGTTGATTTCTTCCGACAGATTATTTTCAACATTCAACTCTACCAGATAAGCTTGTTTATCATAACCTCCAACAAATAGGGTTCCATTTGTTTTGAAGTACAGTGATGTAGCTTGACCTTTTGAAAAAACTTTTTCAAAGTTTTGTCCATAGTCTTTAGAGAGATATACCCCACTTTGGGTTCCAATCGCCAGTACAGTCTCGTTTGAAGGATGGACAGCTAATGCAGTCGGTTCCTCACTTATTCCTTTCATGGCACTTTTTGTCCACTTTTTGGTCTCATCGGTTGAATAGTAAAGACCCGTATAATCCATTCTTGAATTGGGTTGCGGGTTTATCACGTATATTGCATGTGATTTATACCCAACACCCATCATATGAAAGTCTATTTCCTCATAGAGGTCTAACGTTTCAAAGGTTTTTCCTTCATCTGTACTTTTGACAATTCCAAAAGGATTCTTCTTATCTGACCCAGAAGCAGGATGCCCACTACTGTAAAAACCATCATCTACAGAAGAAAAGCCCATGTAATCATGTTTTTCTCCTTCAGCACTACCCCAGTGCCCTTCTGAATACGTTTTTAATCCATCATGCGCAGGAATGATCATTTGTTTTCCATCCGTGGAATATCCTAAACCGTGTATATGTTCCAGGTATGTTCCTTTGCCTACAGTCAATTTGTCTCCCATAACGGATAGGCTACCAGTAATCAAAACTCCTATCAGGGATAATATCCATCCCCAATTTATTAGTTGTAGGTTCTTCTCTAACCGTTGTCGTTTGATTCGATCCTCTTTTTTCTTTACATTTTTTAGACCCTGTACTTTCTTTTTTACCACCATATAGAAAGCAATGAACAAGATCAATAATAGGCCCATTGCCAGCAATCCAAAGGTGCTCATTGGTAATCCTGATTGCGTTTCCTCCGCCCCGCCATGGGCGAAGACTGTACTGGGTATTAAGACTAAACCTACACTGATTGGATAAATAAGTGATTTGAACTCTCGCATTTATGAATCTCTCCTCTTCCTTTTCATTACGTAATAAATGACTCCTACGATAAGGATTGGTATGCCTATCCAAAGGCAAATTTGGAGGAAATTTGTGAAATAGGATCGAATGGATCCGGTATCCATCATCCATGTTGCGGACATGGTCAAACAAGTTAATCCAATGACTACCAAGAACAAAGCAATAATCCAGTCCAACCTTTTCATTCCTCTTCCTCCTCTTTTTTTATATCAGGTGAAATCAAGAACTTGATCTCAAAGCGAGTTCCTTTTCCTACCTCACTAAACGCTCGGATAGACCCTCCTTGTTGCTCCACCAGGTTTTTGACAATCGCCAGGCCTAATCCTGTTCCCCCAAATTCACGCGAACGAGATTTTTCAACCCGATAAAATCGTTCAAAAATATAGGTTAGTTCGTCCTCAGGAATTCCAATGCCTGTATCTTCCACAGAAATCTTCACGACATCATTCTCTTTCGTCATTTTCGCTGAAATCGTCCCTTGTTCTGTGTAACGGATAGCATTGTCCAGCAAGTTCATAAAAACCTGCGCCATACGATGACCATCACAATAGACAAATGGCAGGTCAGGTTGGATATAAGCTCGCATGTCCAATCCTTTTTCTTGGGCTCTCCATTTTGTTTTTTGAATAGCACTATTCAGCACTTCCGATAAATCGATCCATTCAAAGTGGAAGCCAATCTTTCCCTCTTCAATTTTGGAAAGTTCAAACAGGTCTCCAATTATCCTTGTCAAACGGATGGATTCCTGATGAATGATATCGAGGTATTGCTCTTTTTCTTCTTCTGAATCATACAACTTCTCCTTTAATACTTTTGCGTAGCCCTCTATACTCGTCATTGGCGTTCTTAACTCATGAGAAATGTTCGAAAAAAACTCACTCCGGGATTCACGATACTTTTGTAGGTCGAGTGCCAAATCGTTAATCGCTTGGGCTAACGAGCCCATCTCGTCTTTCGATGGTGGAGTGACACGAGTTTTTAAATCCCCTTTGGCTATCTTTCGAGTGGCTTTTTCCATTTGAATTAAGGGGTCTGATAACTTTTTTGAAAGGATATACGTGAAAGCAAGCGCAAGAAAGAAAGCGCCCATTCCCGATAACCATAACATACTTCGTATTTTTTCTAGAGACTCGTCAATCACATTAACAGAGGATACTACATAAACCCCACCATTAAATTGGTCTTTAGAAATAATAGGTGTCCCTGAAACTAGGTACCTTTGGTTGTCTAGGGGTTCTATAAATTCCTTTTCAACAGATTTTCCTTGTAATAGGGTTTGAACCTCTTCGTCTGGTATCAAGGTACCTTGCACTGAACTAGGTACACCTGAAGTAACAATGATAGTCCCCTGAGCGTCAACGATATATAACTTGATCTTTGAAAATTCCGACATCATTTCCAACATGTATGGAGTTTGTGGATTGTTGGATGCTGCGATCGATTCGGCATAACGCGAAGACAAATCCTCAATCTCTGCTCGAACTTCTTGATAGTAAAACCCTGAAAAGGCTCGATCGATGACAAATCCGAGGGGAAGTAACACCATTAGAAAAAGCAAAAGGATGGTTCCGCCTAGTTTAATGACAATACGGTTCCAGATCATTTTCGCTCGTCTGTCCATTGAAACTTATATCCAACTCCCCATACCGTTTGAATAGGGTTAAAGGATAATTCTGCTTTTCTTACTTTTTCTCGTATATTTTTCACATGAGTATCTACTGTGCGAAAATCTCCAAAATAGTCGCCTCCCCAGACTTTCTCCAACAGGTTCTCGCGTTCAAAAGCCCGACGAGGATTTTCAGCTAACACAAACAGCAATTCAAACTCTTTAGGGGTTAGATCTATAGGCTGTTCTCGAACCAACACTTGTCTACCCTCCGGATCAATCGTCAGGTCTAAATTAGTAATGACTCTTGAGACGGTTGTTGTTTGAGAGATGCTTGATCTTCTAAGAAGGGCAAACACACGAGCTATCAATTCGTCTGAATCAAAGGGCTTTACTAAGTAGTCATCTGCCCCCATAGTTAATCCCTTTACCTTATCTTTTGTGTCTGTGCGAGCGGTTAACATCAAGATAGGTGTATCTTTCGTTTCGCGAATTTTCTTACACACTTCCCATCCATCCATATCAGGCATCATGACGTCCAAAATAATAAGATCAAAAGATTGCTGTTCAGCCAATCGGACTCCCTCGTACCCATTTTTAGCTTCCATTACCTCAAAACCATTCTTGGCGAGATAAATACGAAGGAGATTCCGTACATTCCATTCATCATCTATCACAAGTACCTGCAATTTATTCATAAGAATCCCTCAATCCTGCGTTTTTATCTTTATTTTCCCTATTTGAATCCATTTTACCCGGTCTGAATCCTCCTTGATCTATTATATCTATTATAAAAGGTAAGTTTGTAGAAAGAATTAGTAAAATGTGTTGGAATTATGAAGATGCGAAGTATGGGGAGTTTGCTCATTAAATCCGTATATCTTTCCTTTGTCATTTAATTAATTAGGGGAATACCATAATGATAGTTGACACCGTTAAGGTGAGTATGCCAACAATACGCAAAAGAATTAGCTTCAAAATTATATCTAACAGATTACCAATATCGAATCAATAGCAAAATACAACTGCGTTCCGACAGTCGCAGATAATGTCAACACAAGTACTTGTTTAAAAGCTATTTTTCCGTTGTACATCGGTTTCTGAAGTGACTCGTACACAACAACAGAATAGGCGGGATAACTGCGTGTTGTGGGTAACCAGCCAAGTTAAGCCGATCCATACAAAATTCAGTACTAAGAATACGAGCGAGAACCCCAAGCATCAATATGAGCGTTAGAGTTAAAATTGATATAATAAATGTCCATTCGCTAGCATTCATCACCAACGGTAGCAAGCCCGTTGCAATAGACGGTGCCAAGTTCGATTGAATGATACGCAAAAAGAGCATCATGAGTACCACGGTAAGGATGACTTTTCCTAAATAAGCAATGTCTAATTGATTCACCGCGATGCCTAACGCAGCAGTGATGGACGGAGCAAGAAAAATCTTGGATGGTTGTCTGATCCATCCGGCTTCTCGGTATACCCACATGGCAATAGCCATTGCCGCAACTTCCGGCAAAATAATCTCATGATCGTTTAACATCACCGAATCCGTAATCATTGCAATAATGAATGTAATCGCAATCATATAAGAAATAATCGTTCCTTTCTTTGAAACAGCTGAATTCATGGTTATTTACTCCTTTTGTTCGTATCATTTCCATCATCCACAATAGCTGATTTAAACACCCGATTTTGTAAACATAACAATGCTATTACAAGGGTGAAATGATGTTTACCCTTGCAATTAGCTGTTTATTTACCTAATCCGGCAGCTTTTAAAGTTTCAATATCAATACTGTTGTTCATACAGTAATCCACTAATTTCTTATTAATTGCAACGGCAGGAACGGATTTTACGCCATAGGCTTTTGCTTTTTCTTCCCATTCAAGTGTGTCGCATTTTTTGTTCAGATCATAAACTACAACCTCACAATTATCACAAGCTAAATCTTTTACTTGCCGCACAGCATCTTCACACACACTACAACCTGCCGTAAATACTTCGATTAATCTTTTAGCCATAACTAATTCACTAATTCTAATAAAATTTTCATAATTGGATACTGAGCTTTCGGTACTCCAGAACCAGGGCATTTATCAACCAAACCCTCTAACAAGATTTTATGTCGTTTAAATCACAAATTTTTTTTCAGCCTCTTTAATTTTACACGATGCAAAGTTGAGCATTTCCTCTGAATGAAATTCTTCATCCCCGTTTGATGCGGCTAGTAAATCTTTAAATTCTTCAAGAGTAAAACCTAAATCCTGAGCTCGCTTAATAAACTCAATATCTTGAATAACTTCCTTAAAAATATTATTAGGGTAATTAATACTAAGCCCACAAGTACAATAGTAATATTTTGCATATGACTCTCCTAATTATTTTTTAGGTGAAATTCAACAATTAGTTTATATTCCTAAAGGTAATTGCATAAAAAACAGCATCATTATCAGCTTAGTTACTAAGATAATGATGCTGTTTTTAACTAATTATAAAGATTTAAGAAAAAGGTTCATCATTTGTTACTTTTAGTATTCTCATAGCATTCAATACTGCGATAAGTGTAACTCCTACATCAGAAAATACGGCTTCCCACATTGTTGCAATACCAAAAGCCCCTAACAATAGAAAGATTGCCTTTACTCCTAATGCGAAAATAATGTTTTGCCATACAATACGTCTAGTCCGCTTAGCAAGTGAGATTGCCGTGGCTATTTTAGAAGGTTCATCTGTCATAATAACAATATCAGCCGCTTCAATTGCTGCATCTGAACCTAACCCCCCCATAGCCATTCCTACATCTGCTCTAGCTAATACTGGAGTATCATTAATACCGTCTCCAACAAACAAAATTTTGTCTTTAGCATTCTTAGAAGCATCTAATTTCTCTATTTCTTCTACTTTATTTTGCGGAAGTAACTCTGCATGAACCTCATCTACCTCAAGTAATTCTCCTACCCTTTTTCCAACCACTTTAGAATCCCCTGTTAACATTACGGTCTTCTTGATGCCTATTCTTTTTAGTGTTTGTATCGCGCTATAGGAGTCCGCTTTTATTTGGTCTGAAATTGCAATGGAACCTACGAATTGTTTATCGTATGCAACATAAACAATCGTACCAATTTCGTTATTCCGATAAAAATCAACCTTTTCTTTTTGCATAAGCTTATCGTTTCCAGCTAGTATTTCTTTTCCGTCCACCACTATAGAAATACCATGACCAGCTATTTCATTATAGTCTTGAATTAATTCTTCTTTTATCTTATCTCCAAATGCCTTTCTAATTGAGTCAGCAATTGGATGATTGGAGTGTGTTTCAGCATAAGCAGCAAACTTAATTATTTCTTCCTCTGAGTATCCATTAACAGGATAAACCGAGTCTACTTCAAATACACCTTTTGTAAGGGTTCCTGTTTTATCAAATACGACATACTTAACATCATTAAGTGCTTCCAAATAGTTACTACCTTTTACTAATATTCCTTTTTTAGAGGCTGCTCCAATTCCACCGAAAAAGCCTAAAGGAATAGAAACAACTAAAGCACAAGGACAGGAAATAACTAAAAAGATAAGGGCTCTATATACCCAGTCTGAGAAGGTAGCTCCACTAAAAAGTAAGGGTGGAACAATAGCTAACAGTAATGCAATAATTACAACAACTGGTGTATAGTAACGAGCGAATTTAGTGATAAAGTTCTCCGTTTTAGCTTTTCTATTGCTAGCATTTTGTACTAATTCTAAAATTTTAGAAACAGTTGATTCTCCAAATTCTTTTTTTACTTCTACCGTCAGAAGACCATTTTTGTTAATAAAACCACTTAATATATCACTTCCCACAGTTACATCACGTGGCACTGATTCCCCTGTTAATGCAGATGTGTCAACGCTCGAAGTTCCTTCTAATATAACACCATCTAATGGAACCTTTTCTCCAGGTTTAATTACAATAATATCGCCAATTTCAACATCTTCGGGTGATACTTTTTTGACATCTAATCCAACTTGAAGATTGGCAAAGTCTGGTCGAATATCCATTAAACTGCTGATTGATTTTCTAGAACGATTAACTGCAATTGATTGGAATAGCTCACCGACCTGATAAAATAGCATTACGGCTACACCTTCTGGATACTCCTGAATAGCAAAAGCACCGATTGTAGCAATAGCCATAAGGAAATGCTCATCGAAGACCTGCCCTCTTGTTATATTTTTTATTGCTCTTAATACAATATCGCCACCAACTATAACATATGCAAGTAAGAACACCATCAATTCGGTCATTCCTGTTATTGGCGCAAAAATCCCTAAACCAAAAATTAGTCCACCTAAGAATAAACGACTAATCATTTTTTTGATATCATTACTTCCATGCTCATGGGAATGGGAATGGGAATGGCCATGATTATGGTCATTTGCATCATTGTGGGAATGGTCATGATTATGGCTATGAGCATGACCATGGCTTATGAGTTTAGTATTCTTTCTCCCACTTTGTTTTTCAACTAACTTAACATGTGGCTCTAAACGATTAATTGTTTTCTTTGTATTTAATAATATACTTTCTTCTTCGTTACTTTCGTATCGCAAGGATATTGTCTGTGTAGCAAAATTCACATTACAATCCTTTACACCATTTATAGACGAAACTCCTCTTTCAATTTTCATTGCACAGTTAGCACAGTCAAGACCCTCTAATAAAAATTCCTTTTTTAACTGTTGTCTGACTTCTTCCATAAATACTCTTTCCCCTTTCTACAAGCGTTCGAAAAACTTATATATGACCAAATATTCATATAACCATATATGTATTATATACTATCCAAAACAAGTGTCAATGGTTATCAACTTTTAAGAATAAAAAAGGATGGTATAAACTCCACCATCCTTTTACCCCATATTCTTTCTAAATAATCTTCTTATTAATGGTGTTGTGCATGATCAATCATTTGTTCTAATACACCCATTACATGCGCATCATCACACGAATAAATCATAGTAGTTCCTTCTCTTTTATATTTAACAAGCCTCAAATTTTTCAGAAAACTTAATTGATGAGAAACAGTTGATTGTAACATCTCCAACCTTTCTGCTATTTCATTTACAGAGTGCGGTCTTTCTGCTAACAAATGCAATATTTTTATCCGTGTTGGTTCAGAAAGAGCCTTAAACGTTTGAGACACTATAAATAATGTTTCCTCATCCAGTTGATTTTTATATTGTTTTGTATTCCCCTCATTTTTTTCATGTAAAGATCCCATTATGTAATCCCCTTATTTAGTTCTAATTTCTCTATTATAGCATAAATATATAATTCCCCTTTTTTATTTACTAAAAAAAGCAACTGTTTACTATAATTCTAATGGGATATATTACACATTAATCTAAACTACTTTACCTTCCCGTATTTAAATATTAGTTGTGGTATACAGAAAATTATTTTTTTAAAGCTAAAAGTCTTAATGCATTAAAAACAACAAGTATTGTGGATCCCTCATGTATTAAAACAGCTAACCCAATTCCAGTAAAACCAAATAAAGTTGCAGGTATCAGGAAAGCAGTAACGCCTAAACTTATCCATAAATTTTGCTTTATTATGGATTTACTTTTCCTACTTAGATTTATTGCGAAAGGTAAATCATTTAAATTATCTGCCATCAAGGCGATATCTGCTGTTTCTAACGCAACATCTGACCCTGCAGCACCCATTGCAATACCAACAGAACTTTTTGCCATAGCAGGAGCATCATTAACACCATCCCCTACCATAGCAACCTTCTTTTCAGTTTCTTTAAGATCATTTATTGCTTTAACCTTATCTTCAGGTAGTAGTCCTCCCCAAGCCTCTTTAATTCCGATTAATTTCGCAATACTATCCGCTACTCGTTGATTATCACCTGTAATCATTATCATTCGTTTTATTCCGTACTTCCGCAAACTTTTAATAACAGATTCAGCCTCTTCTTTTGGAGTATCCATCAGTCCAATAATACCCAGAAACATTTCTTCTTTTTTTACTATCATCGCAGTATTTCCATTTGACTCCAATTCATTTAAACTGTTTGATAAATCATCGGGTAAACTAATGGAGAGGTGCTCCTCAAATAAACTTCTATTTCCAATATAAATGGTTTCATTATTTAACTGTGCCGTAACACCTCTTCCCGTAACGGCTTTTAAACTATCTGCTTCTTCTATTGGTCTATTTCCGAGTTTCTCTACTCCACCTTTTACTATGGCGGCTGCTAGTGGATGATCACTTAATTTCTCTACCGCAATAGTAGTTAATAATAACTCTTCCTCACTAACATTATTAACAGTTACGATTTTATTTAGTTTTGGTTTACCCTCCGTCAATGTTCCTGTTTTATCAAAGGCTATTGCTTTTAATTCTCCTAAATTTTCAAGAGGTAACCCACCTTTTATTAATACACCTCCACGAGCAGCTCTTGCTACTCCACTTAATACAGCACTTGGCGTAGAAATAGCTAATGCGCAAGGGCTTGCTGCAACCAAAACTGCCATTGCCCGATAAAAGCTTTCACTAAATGTTTCATCTAAAACAAGAAAAGCAAAAAGAAGTAAAAACACCAATATAAGTATAGCTGGGACAAAATACTTCTCAAAACGATCAGTAAATAATTGAGTAGGCGATTTCTGTGATTCCGTTTCTTTCACTAATTTTATTAAACGACTTAAAGTCGAATCGTTAGCTTCTTTTAATACCTTAACTTCTAAAGTATCAGTACCATTAATCGTTCCAGAAAACACTCTACTTTCAGAAGGTAGATTTTTCTCCGATATATTATCTGGATTACTTATAGGAATTTTATCAACAGGCATGCTCTCACCCGTTATTGGAGCTTGATTAACACTACTCTTACCTTTCACGACAACTCCATCAGCTGATATTTTGCTATTTGGCTTTACAATTACAATATCCCCGACTGTCAAATCCTCTATAGGCACTTCTTTTTGATCTTTTCCAATTCGTACAATAGCTGTTCTAGGGGCAATATCAGCAAGGGCAGATATTGAATTACGTGCTCTATTCATCGCAAAATGTTCTAGTGCATGTCCTGCACTAAACAAAAACAGTAACAATGCACCTTCAGCCCACTCACCTAGAAAAGCTGCCCCAATTGCTGCCAAGATCATTAGAAAGTCTATTTCAAATTTTCCTTTTTTTATAGATGAAATAGCTTCTTTAATCGTAAAAAATCCGCCAAAAAAATACGCTATAACATACAAAGTAATGGATATTAAACTGACATTATCTTTCGTTATACTTATAAGATAACCAATTCCTAATAAGGCACCACATAGTAATGAAAAAATAAGTTCTGTATTACCTCCAAAGATTCCTCCGTGATGGTGATTATTTTCATGGTTTTCTCCTTTATGAATTGAATCTTTCTGCTTTTTATTCTCCAAACTAATTACCTCCATTGGCTGGTTCGTTATTCAGTGTAGTATTTCCTTAAATATGAGATATTGAAACAATTTCTTTAAAATATAATAGGCTTTATTAAGTGAATCCTCGTTTCATTTATCCTAAGTGGTTAGAAAATAAAATAATAATCAATAAAAATCCAATATAAATTTAACTTATAGAAAAAACTCTGTTCAATATTTTAATCAGAGTTTTTTCTCAGTGTATTCATTGCTTTATATTACTGTGGTTCTCTAATTTCAACTGGTTCTTTCATCTCAAATGGACTATTTATTTCAATGAATGGTTCGTTTGATTCTTTAATTCCTAAATTATTTAACAGACTTATATCATCTGGATTTCCCATATTATTTATTACACCTAAAAACTTATTTTTATTAAACATATTTTTTCACCTCCCAAATCTATTTTTATCTAAACTAAACTTTAATATGAATGATTTTTTAAAAAATTTTCTCCAACCATACAAAGTTCATTTTATTATTATAAACCTGAATACATTATTCATTTGCGGAGATAATATTTTTGAAAAGTAGATATGAGGAGGGGGAAAAAATGAGAGCACAAATTCTATCTACCCCACATTTAATTTTAATTATTATAGGAATAATTGGTGGTACACTTGCTAGAGTACTTATTTTAAGAGAGGACTATAGACAATATCCCACCTATCCAAATGGGGTTCTTAGCCAAATTGCACTTGGTTTTGTTGCATCAACATTAGGGGCAATTTTCATCCCTGCAATAATGACAAATAACGTTACAGCTGCTACTTTTTTAGCTTTGGCAATAACTCAATTTCAGGGTGTTAGAAAGTTAGAACAAGACAGCCTAAAATCCTTAGAAGAAACCGAATACACAAAACGCGGAAGTGCTTATATCGATGGTATTTCGAAGACCTACGAGGCGAGAAATTATATAGCTTTATTTGTTGCATTAACAATAAGTGTCATAGCTGAGTCACTCGAAACAATGCCAGTGTTCATCCGTATAAGCTTGGGAATATTAGGGGGGATTTTAATCTTTTTAATCTTAGTCCGTTTCTCAAAAGGGAAAACTATATCTGATTTTGCAGTAGTAAACCAAGCAAAGATAATTATAAAAAATAACGAGCTTTATGCAGATGATATGTTTATTTCTAATCGTATAGGTAGTATTCGTGGGCAAGAGATGATACTTCAAGAGGGGATAGCTGTTATTTTAAGCCCTAAACAAGAACACTATAGAATCTTCCTTGATAATTTTGGCCAAAGACAAGCTATTTTATTTGAAATCACCAGAACTCTTGGCTTAAAAAGGTACCATTTTACCAGAAAAGATTATTCTAACGGAAGAATTGCTTTTGTAATCGTACCTATAATTCATAATATTGATAATATGATTTCTTCTATTCTTCGCACACCTGTTCTTGAAACAGTCCAAAAGAATCATAAATATTTGCAAAAAAAGGAGAAATAAATGTGGAAGACATTAAAATTTTTGCCGTTATTGGAAGCAGTAGTCATACAAATGAAACAATTAACTCTGGAAATGCTCTTTTCATTCAGGCAAAAGAAGAGAATGAACAGCAATCGTTAGTAAGGGAAATAGCACTAGCTGTTAGAGGGGATACAGTAAAATTAAGTAATGGTTTATATCTTGTTATAACTGCTGATCGCTAATTTTATGAGTTAAGTGCTTTCGATTGAGATATCTTGGAATTATAATAGGAAGATTTTACTTTGTCCTTTTTTTCTAATTTTATAGGTATAAAAGATTCTTAAACCTTACCTATTCGATAATGTCTTCTTTTAAATTTTCTTAATTAACTTTGCTATAATCTTTAATGTTAGTAGGATAACCCTTTACCCACCTACTATTAGAAAGCATAAATTTCCGCAAACAACCAAGCAAATTTATGCCAAAACAGGTAACAATAAAAAAACTTTGAATATGACCAACGGCTGCATAACTTACCAAATAAAAAAGAAAACTGGACATATTAAACCATGCCCAGCTTAGAATACAATACATAAATTATTTTATCTTTATTAATAATATCCCCAAATTAAAGTTAAAAGTGTTCCAAAAACAGTTACCAAGGCGATAAAAACTCCGTAATAAATATTAATGTATATTACATTTTTATCTTTTGATTCACCTGCATGCATGAAGATTACTAATTGTACAATTGCCTGAATAAAGGCAGTAACTAGTAATATAGTAGATCCAACAGCAAATGACATATCCAAGAAATAAACAGTTAGTGCAATTGCGGTTAATATTAAGGAAGACACAAACCCAATCACATGTTTCTTTGGAAATAATTCACCCATTCTACATCATTCCTTTCAAGAACACAAAACTATAAAGGAAGATCCAAACTACATCGATAAAATGCCAATATAGTGAGAATATAAAAGCTTTATTGGCAGTTCTTTCATTTATCCCATCTCTTATTACCTGCAAAATAATCATTGTTCCCCAAAGAATTCCAAATGCTACGTGAGCTCCATGAGTTCCTAAAAGAGTGAAGAGAATGGCAGTAAATCCGCTAGTTTGCAGAGTAGCACCTTCATGTATATAAACAACAAAATCATAAATTTCGACTCCCAAGAATGCTAAGCCGAGTAATAACGTAAGAGCGAAAAAAGTGACCATTGCTTTCTGCTTTCTTAATCTCATAGCATTTATACCAAGGCCAATGGTAAAACTGCTTGCCAATAACAGTATCGTTTCAATAATCACTGGTAATATCTCGAATATTTCAGCACCTGTTGGTCCAGATCCTGTCCGATCAACGAGAGTAAAGTAGGAGGCAAAAAGTGTTCCAAACAACGCAATTTCAGCTCCTAGAAATATCCAAAAACCAAGTATATTTAACCGATTTTGTTCTGTACTATATTCAAGAGGCAAAGTATGATCTATTTTCATTATTTCGGACCTCCTAACGAATTTTCTATTTTCTCTACTGTTTCCTTAGGAATATATCTTCCGTTATCTTTTTCGTTTGATCTAAATGCTAAACAAATAAAGATAGCTACTGTTGCTATAATTAATAAAATCCAAAGTGCAAATACAAAGGCAAATCCCCAAACAAAGAAGATAAAACCTAGAACAAAAGGCATGCCACTGTTATTTGGCATATGAATTTTATCTACTTTCCCTTTAAATAACTTATAACCCTTTTTCTTTGAATCCCAAAATGCTTCTGTTGAATCAACTGTAGGAGTTATAGCAAAATTGTACTCTGGGACAGGTGATTTAGTTGCCCATTCTAAAGATCTTGCATCCCAAGGGTCGGAAGAAATATTTCTTGGTGCATTCTTGAAGCTGTAAAGAATATTGTAAACTATTAGGACAAACCCAACTAATAGTCCTAAAGCTCCTATAAAGGAGATCATATTCCATATACCAAAACCTGTTGACTCAGAATAGGTATACATTCTTCGTGCCTGACCATCTAATCCTGAAATGAACATTGGGAAGAAAGTGACACAGACGCTTATAGAAATAAACCAGAATGCCCATTTTCCAATTCTTTCGCTTAGCATGTATCCAAACATCTTTGGCCACCAATAAGTCAACCCAGCAAGCATTGCAAAAACAACCCCAGGAATAATTACTAAGTGAAAGTGAGCTACTAGAAACATTGTATTATGGTATTGGTAGTCAGCACTTGCCATTCCAAGCATTACTCCAGTCACTCCACCTATTGTGAAAATAGGGATGAATCCTAGAGAATATAGCATCGGAACCGTAAACTGTATTTTACCCTTCCTTAAGGTAAACAGCCAGTTGAAAATCTTAATACCCGTTGGTACCGCAATAGCCATTGTAGTAACAGAGAAGATACTATTTACTAATGCACCTTGTCCCATAGTAAAGAAATGGTGAACCCATACTAAGAAGGAAAGTACAGAAATTGCAACGATCGATATTACCATTGATTTATATCCATATAAATTTCTCTTAGCGAAGGTTGGAATAATTTCACTGTATATACCGAAAGCCGGCAATATGAGGATGTATACTTCTGGATGCCCCCACACCCAAAATAGGTTAGCCCAAAGCATATCCATCCCACCATCAGTGGTTGTAAAGAAGTTCGTACCAAACAGTCGATCCATTGTTCCCATGATTAATGCAATGGTTAAAATAGGAAAGGCAAATACAATGATTAAGTTTGTAATCAGTGCTGACCAAGTAAACATCGGCATTTTCATAAGAGTCATACCTGGAGCTCTCATTTTTAAGATAGTAGTAACAAAGTTAATACCTGTTATTAATGTACCTATTCCAGAAATTTGTAGTGCAGTCATGTAATAATTCGTACCTACAGATTTACTAAACTCAGTTCCGGCTAATGGGAAGTAAGAAGACCAACCAGAATCTGGTGAACCTCCAACTACGAAAGAAATATTGAATAACATGGCTCCAAAGAAATATAACCAAAAACTAACTGCGTTTAGCCTTGGAAAGGCGACGTCTCTCGCACCGATTTGCAGCGGTACTACAAAGTTCATAAGAGCCATGATAAATGCCATCGCCATAAATATAATCATAACTACACCATGTGTAGTAAAGATTTCATTATATTCCTGAGCATTTAATAAATTATTATCTGGAACCGCTGTTTGCGCCCTCATCATAATGGCATCGGCTCCACCACGGAAAAGCATTAATAATGCTGAGATTAAATATAAAATACCTATTTTTTTATGATCTACAGTTGTTAACCACTCTCGCCATAAATACCCCCACTTTTTTGTATACGTTATAAACACTAATGTCCCTATAACGGTAAGGGCTATTGCAACCATAGAAGCATAGATTGTTGGCCCTGGATTTGGAACAGCAAATCTATCGAAAAAATCCATACGGTAGTACTCCTTTCAGGAAAAAGATTTATTATTAATGGTTCATACCATCCATGTTCGTATCTGACATATTACCTGTCTCATTTGAATCTGCGGAATTCCCTTTTTCTTCATCTTCCGTATTCGCTTTCATATCATGAGGCGGTGGAGAAAAGCCCAAATGAGTTCCATTATAAGTTGACTGACCCAAATGACCAGGTTTTAACAATTCATTAAATTTTTCCTCTGTTAGTTTTTCTGCTGTACTTTTTACTTCTGTTACCCACTCCTTATATTCATCCTCCGGCATTGCCTGAACATTAAAAGTTTGCTGAGCAAATCCTTCTCCAGTGAAATTTGCATTACGACCTGGATATTCACCTGGTACATCTGCAGCTAGATTTAAGGTGTTCAGCATATCAGCCATTGCATATTTCTGGCCACCTAATTGCGGGATCCAAAAGCTAGAGATAGGTCCGTAAGAATATAACTTAAACTGTATTGGTCGGTCTGTAGGAATAAAGAGGTAGTTAACTGTCTCTATATCCTCTTCTGGGTAACTAAAGTGCCACTTCCAATTGGATGACGACGCATAAATAACAAGTGGTTCTTGACTATATCCCTTTGGTATATCTTCCACTTCATAGGTAGATTTGATTGTTATGAAGGATAAAAAAGCAACAATTAGAATAGGTATAGCTGTCCAAATTATTTCTAATTTTATGCTACCTTCAATATGAGGCGGTTCGTAATCCTCTTTTTGTTTGGAAGCCCTGTATTTCCATACCATATAAGAATATAAAGCTAATACAGAAACTACTACGATAGCCATTGTCCATATAGATATCTTAATAATATCGGCAGTTATTCTTCCTTGTGGGCCTTTTGGATCCAAAACCATTAGAGGCTCACACCCTGTTAAAAGAACAAGACTTAATATAGCTGTAAAATAAACAATCTTTTTTGTTTTCATCATCTGTATCCTTTCTTTAAAAAATTTGATTAATAAAGTCTTATCCCCCCTCACACTTAATCACTACATGCACACCTAACCATATTTAAATAAATATATATGTGCAATCATTCATTTAAATCTGATATTTTCACTATCTTTATAATGGTAACATATAAAAATAAATGTAATTGTGACGAAATTAAGAAGTAATATTTTTCCATTTTATTATTTAGTTACCAGATACTTCTGTGTTTTTGCTATTCAATATAAAACAAAATGTATTATAATAATACATGTTCACTTAGACATATTAAGTTAATCGTCAAGTGAGATACAATAGACATAAAAGAGGTGTAAATATGGAAACTAGCTACCTTAATAAATTTAAAAAATTAAATAATATCATGGTTATTTATCTTTTTATGGTATTTTTAATATGGTTAAAGACCTACTTTGTACAAATAACACAATTTAAATTAGGGATTGAAAACCTCTTACAGCAGTTTTTATTATTTTTAAACCCGCTTGGTTCTTCTTTATTATTTTTAGGCATAGCATTGCTATTTAAAGGACGAAAAAAATACTATCTACTATTTGGCTTATATTTCTTTCTATCATTCTTATTGTATGCAAATGTTCTATACTATCGTTTTTTTAATGATTTCATTACCCTGCCAACTTTAACCCAAACTCAAAACTTTGGTGATGTAAGTAGTAGCCTTTTTTCATTATTAAAACCGTATGATTTTCTATTCTTTTTTGATTTTATTATGTTACTAATATTATTTGCAGTAAAATTTATTAAAATCGACAATAGAAACTTAAAAAGAAAGCAGAAACTGGGTTTGTTTGCTATTGGTTTACTCTTGTCTATAGGTAATTTGATTTTAGCGGAGACAGATAGGCCACAATTATTAACAAGAGGATTTGATAGAAATTATATTGTAAAGTATTTAGGTTTATATAACTACACTATTTATGATGGTATACAAAGTACAAGAGCTTCCGCACAAAGGGTATTAGCTTCAAGTGACGAAATAACAGAAGTTGTTAACTTTACTCAAGCAAATTATGCTAAGCCTAACCCAGAATACTTTGGTATTGGTAAAGGAATGAACGTTATATATTTCCACTTAGAGTCCATTCAAAATTTTGTTATAAACTATAGTTTAAACGGCGAAGAGGTTACTCCGTTTTTAAACTCACTAACACAAGATGAAAATACTTTATATTTTAATAACTTCTTCCATCAAACAGCACAAGGAAAAACCTCTGATGCAGAATTTATGATAGAAAATTCACTCTACGGCTTGTCTAGGGGTTCTGCCTTTACAACTAAAAGTGGTAATTCTTACCAAGCTGCACCTGGTATTTTAGGACAACAAGGCTATACTTCTGCCGTTTTCCATGGTAACGCAGGTAGCTTTTGGAACAGAAACGAAATGTATAAGTCTTTAGGTTATACTAATTTTTTTGATGAAAGCTATTATGATGATGTAGACCCTGAACAAATGACCGGTTATGGTATTATGGACAAGCCATTTTTTCAAAAGTCCGTTCCTTTACTTAATTCTCTGAAACAGCCATTTTATGCTAAGTTTATCACTGTTTCCAATCATTATCCTTATACGATGAATCAAGAGGAAACTTCTATAGAGCCTGCTACTACAGAAGATAAATCTGTAGACAACTATTTTCAAACAGCACGTTACGCAGATGAGGCTTTAAATAACTTTTTTGATTACTTAAAGAAAACTGGTTTATATGATAACTCTATTATCATCATGTATGGAGACCATTACGGAATTTCAGAGAATCATAATACAGCAATGGAGAAAGTGATTGGAAAAGAAGTAACTCCCTTTGAATCAGCTGCACTACAGCGTGTTCCTTTATTCATTCGTGTACCCGGCCAAAAAGGTGGAACGATTGAAGAGTATGGTGGACAAATTGACCTGTTGCCAACACTATTACATCTTCTGGGTATTGATACGAAAAAATATATTCAATTTGGGACAGACCTTTTATCTGAAGACCATAATGAACTTGTACCATTTAGAAACGGTGACTTTGTAAGTCCAACCATATCATCAATTGATGAAAAATTTTACAATTCAAAAACGGGAAAGGTAATACAGGATGAGCAAACCATTGAGGCAAAAAGGCTTCTAGATAAGGTCACTACCACCCTTTCTCTTTCCGATAAAGTAGTAAATGGTGATCTTTTAAGATTCTATACTCCTAAAAACTTTAAACCGATAGATCCAAATGATTACTTTTATACAAGAACTGATAATGATAAAGAATAAATTTCATATCCAACAGAAAGAACCTATCTAGTAACTTACTGGATAGGTTCTTCTGTTGGATGAAATATAACTTTGGTATTTGATATTATTAATATGCTTGTTTTAATAATTGGTTTATTGTAATAATTAGTTCTTCGTCGTCATGTCTATAAAAATTCTCTGACCCTTTTCTACACTCAATATATTTTACATTTGTTAAATAGTTTACTTGATTAGATATCATAGAACTAGACATTTTCAGTCTGTCAGAAATCTGATTTATTGTTAACTCTTTTTTATATATCAAAGATAATATTTTTATTCTTGTTGGATTTGTAAGTACTTTACAAAGACGTGAAAGTCCCTTTATATTTTCATCAGATAACAAAGAGTTGATATCTCTTTTCATTTACTTATCCCACCATCTTTCTAAAAAATAAATTAGAATGCATCTATATTCTTAAATGCGCACTCATTCATATATAGAATATATGAATATCCTTGTATTTGTCAAACTTTATACCACCAAATTTATTAGTAGGATTATTATAGGTTCCTTAGTAACTTTTAGTAACTTAATAGCCACTTCTTAGGATAAGTAGTGCAACAATTAGATTGCATACAGTAACAAACCTTATCTAGGACTTCTAATTTGTTAAACTGCCTGGGATATTTTTAATATGCCTCTCAACAGCTTTCAATGAATTTGATGGGAAAATTGACAACTTATGAAGAATCAAATTATAATCTGAATGTTTTCAAGAGTATAGAGATTAAGGTCAGGTCTATGGGAATAATAAAGTGGTTGATATAGGAATCCTTGAAACTTTTTTATAAAATTAGGTTATCAAAAAAATATGTTATTTCAAGCAAAACTTATGAACATTGTACATATTTCTTAGAATCAGCAAATACCCCTTTCTGCAAAAATTCCAGTACAACAATTCAAAAAGCCAGTTACCTAGGAGGAACTGGCTAATCTGATATTCATTATACTACACATAGTATTAATAATTGTGGTGAAAAAACGACACCAAAATACAATAGCTCTTATATCTAGTGCATAGTTGGCGTGTTTCACACTCTTGTCTATTATTTATTCCTTTTTAAAGTAAACTTTCTTCTAATGTTTTCATTTGAAAGAAATATCCTTCTTTGTTCAAAAGCTCTTGGTAGGAACCGTATTCTATAATATTTCCTTGGTCCATTACAATAATTAGATCCATTCTGTCTAATCCTTGCAGCCTATGACTGATTAGTATTAAAGTATCCTCTTTTGCATATTCGAAAAGTCGCTGATAAATACTTTGTTCTGTCAGTGCATCTAATGATGAAGTGGGCTCATCTAATAACCACAGATGTCCTTTCTTTAGGAAAGCTCTAGCAATGGCTAATCGCTGTTTTTCTCCTCCTGAAAGATTTTCACCGTTTTCTAATACTTGCTGATCTAATGAAAATTGTTCAAGATTTACGTTAGTTAAGGCAGCTTTCAACTGATCATCTGTAAGTTCAGCTCCAGCTAATTTTAGATTTTCTCGGATGGTACCATAAAAGAAATGATTTTCCTGCAACACTACCTTTGCTTGTTCCCAGATTGCTTCGCCTGCAATACTTGCTGTATCTTGTTTATCCCAGAATACTTTACCGTTTTGAACTTGTAGTAACTTTAAGGCAATTTGCAGTAATGTGGATTTTCCAGAACCACTTGCACCTACAATTGCTACTTTCGATTTAGATGGTATCGTTAATGAAAGATTAGGGATTGTTGTCCGCCAATCGCCTTGGTGTGTAAACTGGATTTCTTTAAAGTGTAGTGATGGGGCATTATCCGGTAATTTAAATATAGTCGCCTTAGTCTCATTAACCTGTACGTCTGGGTCTTCTACTACATCATATAAACGCTTGGAAGCATCACTGCTTTCTTGCATATAGATTGGAAAGACGGCCATTGGTGCTGCAGGCTCAAAGACAGTAAGGGAAACCATGACTAGCATTGCCAAAAATATCCCTTCTAATGTACCATTCGTAACTAAATATGCTCCAAAGGCTAAGACAAACCAGCTGACTACAAAGGTAATAAATCCATTAAACGATTGACTGGATATTTTATTTATATTTTTAGCTTTTTGTTGAGCAATATAGGCTTCTGATTGACTTATTAAATGATTTTGTTTTGTTTGTAATTGTTGAAATAACTTTAAATCACGAAAGCCAAACATCATTTCTGTAATATATGTGGATAATTCACCACGTTCATTTCTAACTTTGCCATTAATCTTCACTTGTCTTAAGGTAAATAGCGCTGGAATAAGGACGGTGGTCAATAAAAATCCAATTAAAAGGATTACAGCAATCTCCATTGAATAGAAGCTAGCAAAGAAAATGGTACTAATAAAAACAAGTAATAACACCATTGGTGGGTAAAAAACTCTCAGAAAGAAATTTTGTAAACTTTCTACGTCTCCAACTACACGTGCTAGTAAATCTCCACTTCTATACTTTTGAAAAACATTTGGAACAAGTGGGGTTAATTTTTCAAAAAAAGCCACTCGCAAATTACTTAAAATGGTAAATGTTGCTCTGTGGGAATAAAGACGCTCTCCGTATTTTGCCCCTGCTTTAACTAGACCTAATAATTTTACAGTTGATGTTAATACAATTAATGTATAAAAGGGAGGGGTTAAGGCCGATTTAGAAATAAGATAACCACTTGCTGCAAATAAACCTACACTACTAATTCCAGCAATAAAGCCACAGATAACCGCAATAACGATATCTTTTTTCTCTATTAAAACTAGTTTAATTACTTTTAGCAAAGCGCTCATTGTTTAGCCCCCCCTTTTTGAATGGTAACAATTTTTTTATATGCTGGGATATTCTCAACCAAGTATTCATGCGAACCAGTTGCTTGTAACTGCCCATTCTCTAGATAGAGAATCTGATCTGCATTTTTAATGGTATGCAATCGATGTGCTACCGTTATAACAGTCGCCTTTTCACTTAGCATTTCAATCGATTGCTGCAAGATACTTTCCGTAGCAAGATCAAGTCCTCGTGTTGGCTCATCAAGTAAAACTATATTCGGTTTTTTCAGAAAGGCTCTGGCAATGGATACCCTTTGTTTCTCGCCGCTAGATAATCCCCTGCCTGCTTCCCCTATTTCTGTTTGAAACCCTTTTTCTAAAGATTTTATAAGTGGTAAAAGCCCAGCCAATCTTGCAGCCTCTTCTATAGCTGTTTCTTCTACCTTATCTGTAATCCCCATTGATATATTTTCGGCTATCGTACCAGAAAAAATATAAGGGTGCTGTGAAATGTAAGAGATCTGATTTAACCAGGAAGCTTCTGTATAGCTAGTCAGCTCTCTACTATTAATTTTAACTGACCCATGATCTGGAGTTATCATTCCTGCCAATATGTTAAGTAAAGTAGATTTCCCTGTTCCACTTGCACCAACTATGGCAATCTTTTGTTTTGGCAAGAACGTAGCAGTGACCGGCTTTAATTGAAAGTCCCCAACAGGATAGGTATATCCTACTTGATCAAGTAATATAGTTGGAGGAACATCCTGCTTTGGCAGCTCTTCTTTTCCCCATAACAACAAGTTTTCTTGTTCCTCAAATTCTTCTAATACTTTTTTCGTCGCTCCCATACTTGCTCTGCCATTATGGAATGTTGTTCCTAGTTCTTTTAATGAAGTAAAAAACTCAGGAACTAATATAAGAATTAAAAAGGCCGTAAAGAATGACATGTTTTCATAAATAATCATCTGTATAGCCAATTCCAGTGCAACAATTCCTATACTTAACATGGAGATAAGTTCAAGTGCAAAGGATTGTGTAAAAGCAATCTTTAGTATATCAAGAGTTGTGTCACGAAAACTCAAACTACTTTTTTCTAATTCATCCTTTTGACGTTTCGTTTGGTCAAATAACTTTAACGTAACGAGTCCTTTTAATGCATCTAAAAAGTTACCAGAAAAAGAAGCTAGTTTTTCTAACTTCTCTTCTGATTTTTTTTGCGTTTTAATTCCGATGATAATCATATAGATCGGAATAAAAGGAGCGGAAACTAATAGTATTAAACCTGAATTGATATGTTGTGTAAAAATGATTATTAGCACTAAAATCGGTACAAAGGTGCTCTGCATCACTTGCGGAATAAATTGACTATAAAAGCTATCCATCTCATCCACACCATCAAGCAGCATACTAACCTTTTTACCTGTTTGCCCTTTTTCTGCTAACTGAATAGAGCTACCAGCATATTTCGTTAATAATTCTTTACGCGTAGCATTCTTTACATCGCTCGCAATGGAAACACCGATACGTTTACTTAGATAATCAGAACTAGATCTAATCAATAGTATGAATAATAATAGGATTAACCATGGTATAACTGCTGAAAAGGTTTGATGATTCAAGAAGACACCATCCACTATATTCGTCATTGCGAAAGCCTGTGTAATAACGGCTATACCAAGTATTAATGTTAATCCCATTAAAAGAAAAATTCTTTTTTTATATAACCAGATGGTCTGCTTTAATTTTTGCATAATCAATTCAGCCCTTTGTTCAATCTCATTATTTTTTACCCTTCGCGTAATCTGCATCAAATAAGAACAGACGCATTAACAAAATCAGGGAAGGAACTAATAATAGCAGTCCAGCTATAAATGCAACAATAAGTGCAATTCCCATCGAAGGATTTGTAACACTATTTTCTATACTGATTTGCGGATATAGTAAATATGGAAACTTGGCCATGCCGTATCCAAAAAAGGCAAAAAGAAATTGCAGCATAATCGCTATAAAAGCAACACCATAATACTTGCCAATATACAATAGACTAATCGCAATTAAGAAAAATGCCATCGATAGACCAAAAACCCACCATAAATCAATCATATTTTCGTAATTTTGCTGATTGCGCTGACTTAAAGCTATCATGGTTGTAAGTGCCATAATAATGGTTGGTGTTGCCCAAAAAAGTGCCCATTTTCTTACTAAATGAAGTGCCGGTATATCATTTGCTCTTGATGCATAGTACGTTATAAAGCTCGCACTAATAAACAGGACAGAGACAATAGCCAAACCAACAATGCTCCAAGCTAATGGACTAGTAAATAACTCAAAGTATTTTAATGATACGTGTCCATTTTGTTCTGTAATGAATCCGCCCTCAGAAATCGTTAAGGCAACCGATAGAGAGGCTGGGATAAATAGCCCTGTTGCACCATATAGAAACATATAAATATTACTTTGTTTTGACCCATAATTTTCAAAAGCATAAAAGGAACCGCGAATAGCTATCAAAATGATGGCAAAACTTGCGGGTACAAGTAATGCTGATCCATAGTAATAGGCTGTTGATGGAAAGAATCCAACAATACCAACAAAAAAGAATACTAAAAATACATTTGTTACCTCCCAAACTGGAGATAAATAACGTGAAATAATTTTATTGATAATGTGATCTTGTTTCGTAACTTTTGCATAGTAAGCGAAAAAGCCTGCACCGAAATCTATGGATGCCACTATTAGATATCCATATAAAAATATCCATAATACACTAATCCCAATTACTTCATAGCTCATTTTTTATCCCCCTTATTAAGTTCAGGGTAGTATTTCTCTAATTCGAGTTCCACAGGCTTATCTTTAAATAATTTCCTTAAAGTAAGGACAAATAGGGTTCCAAGCACTAAGTATAGTGCTAAAAATAAGAAAAACATGTGAACAATATAGGGAGATTTAGTTGCTGCCTCTTCCACTGTCATATATCCTCTTAAAATCCATGGCTGTCTGCCCAGCTCTGCAAATACCCAGCCAAATTCGACTGCTAACATCGCAAGTGGACCACCTAAAGCGAGTAACCATAATATAAACTTGTTGTGGACATCCCATCGTTTAAATCTACTTAATACTAGATACAAGGACGAAACCCCTAATAAGAATAATCCAATCGAAACCATCAAATCAAACAAATAGTGAATGATTAATGGTGGTCGTTCTCCTTCTGGTGTTTCCTCAAGCCCTATTACCTCACTCGTAAAATCACCATTTGCTAAAAAGCTTAAAAAACCTGGAATTCGGATCGCCCCAACTACTTCATTATCTTCATTTAACCATCCGAAAAGAACAAGATCAGCATTACCCTCTGTTTCAAAGTGCCACTCTGCAGCTGCTAATTTTTCTGACTGGTACTTGGCTAGGTATTTTGCTGACAAATCTCCACCTAATGCAGTTAGCAAAGAGAACACAACCATAGAAATAACAGTCATTTTTAATGCTTTCTTATGATATTCTGCAGCACCTTTCTTTTTTAAGAGTGCAAACGCAGCAAGGGCAGCTAAAATTGCAGCAACTGTTAAATATGAACCTCCTAAGACGTGAAAGACTCTTGTGGGAGTTGATGGGTTTAACATGGCTTGCAATGGATTTACTGCAGTAAACTCACCATTCACCATGGTAAATCCGTCTGGTGAATTCATAAACGAATTCACTGTACTAATGAATACCGCCGACATACCTGCACCGATAATGACAGGTAAAGATAATAACCAGTGTGTATATTTCCCTTTAAATCGATCCCAAGTATATAAATAAATCCCCAGGAAAATTGCTTCAAAGAAAAATGCAAAGACTTCCATAAACAGCGGCAATGCAATCACATTGCCGGCAAGCTCCATAAAGTTTGGCCAAACTAAAGATAACTGTAGGGCTATAGCCGTTCCCGTAACCACCCCAATAGCTACAGATATCACAAAACCTCTGGACCAACGTTTAGCTAATAATTCATAATGTTTGTCTTTCTTCTTAATACCAATAAATTCAGCTAACGAAATAAATAATGGTACACCTACGCCTAAAGTAGCAAAAACAATATGAAAAATTAGTGTCATAGCGGTAATTAATCTACTTATTGTAACTGTATCAAACTCCATTTTAAAGCCTCCTCAAATGTTAATTTATGTGAAATTCTGAACAAGTTTTTGTATACTTATATACTCTTAAACAATAGATTGTCTGGTTTAAACATTTATCATTAAAGAACTTTTACACATATTTATCAATACCTTGTTCATATAACAGGATTTCTTTCTTTATAAGAACTATAGATAATCCTTATACAACTATCAACCATTCTAATCATGTAAATGATAGATTGTATTTTTCTATTTTCACTATGTATACAATGTTATCATGGAAGTATATAAAAAAATGTGTACAAATAGTGTACGTTTTGTGTACAATTCCGTAAGGGTATTTTTACCACTAACTTCCGAAACCCTCAACTTTACAAAAATTGAACTCCTAAACTCCAAAACGGCATAAACAGCAAGAGCATCATTAGAGACTGAAATCAAAAAGATTATGATAGTGTTCTATTTTTATTTTTACTCAAACAAAAAGGATCCAATCCTAGTTCCTATTTAATTAATAAAAAAAAAGGATTTCCCCTTTTTTTGCTTACTTTGCAAAAGTTTGTTACCAAATCTGACATTCACTTCTCTTCTTTAGTTAAAATCCATTCCCTTTTGATTGTAGAAGTATAGAGACCTTGTGTCCTCTCTATAGACAATGTTTTATCCAATGCCTTGTTTCCTATGCTTGTAGAGTCTTATTTATTTTGCCTATTTTAACAAGCAAGATAATAAAATAACTGTTAGAACTATTAAAATTAACTTTTCTAATTGTATATGAAAATGTATTAATATAAACACTGATTCAAGACTAAATTCCTAATGCAACTTTTAAGTTCATATGGTTCTCCTAGTGCTTCTGCATAAGATAATTGAATTAATAATGTTCTATTAGTAATTTTTTAGCAACCCTTGATTCCACCATAACTCTATCAAGTGGTTTGTACCTAAGGTCATACTCCTAAAGCATTGTTCCAAACTTAACGCCTGTCTTGATCCAATAGAATATGACTACAAAGCTTTCTTAACCAAGACTGTCACTTAATAGAGATTTCCATTCTGATACACTATCTGCAGTTGTCTTAGAACTCGGTTCTATGTGAATGAGAGTCCGAATGCCACCAGTTAGAAACATACAGACATATAAATGTGATAAAAGGAAACTATTAAATTTTTGTTGATTAACTAAACTATTGATCCTTTATGCCGAAACAATATAAGGTTCTATACCTTACTAAGGGCCTTAAGAGGAAAGCTCTCACACACTTACTTCGCTTTTCTTTTAGGGCCTATATTAGCATGGAATTCATATAATTTTAAACCACGGGTTCTATACAAACATAAGGAAAGAATATATACCTTCATAAACAATTCGTTTAATTGAGGATTGCTGTCTTTATTTATAAAATTAACCACCGTATGGCAGCCTAAATTATTCATGGAAAAAGCTACTTTATCTTTAGCTTTACAGTGAATGCAAGTTTACCTGCTAATGGTTTTCCATAATATTTCATAAACCGTTACATAGCCTAGTGTGCTAATTCCAGCTCCCATGAACATAGTTGTTATTTTTGGTGATGCAATGTTTAACTCCATCCCTACATACACATTGATTGCTAGTGCAGCCGATAACATAGCGCATAAAATCCAAAAAATGTTTATACCGGCTTTTGAAATTAATAGAGAAGTCATCAAAACCATCCCTTCTGGGATATTATGAGCCAATGTTACTTTCAAAAGGGAAGTATCAGTTTCACCAATATTAATTCCAAGAGCTATACCTGTAGGGATACTGTGGATGAATAAAGCGAAGAATAATAAAAATATAACTTTCATATTTTGTATACCGTTATACTTTATGTTATGAGTATATTTTTCTACAAGCACAATAAAAAAAATACCTACAGAACTTCCTGCCATTAGACCAAGGATATCATATCTAGCTATGGCTTCAGGAATAAGTTCAAATCCCAACATTCCAGCTAAAACTCCACCGCCCAAAAGGGGCAAAAAGTAATATTTATCTCTCAAAAAAGGGAATAATATTCGAATGAGTCCTCCCCCTAGTACTATCCCCATAAAAACTAAACTCATAATGATTAAACTGACCTTAATTTCTACAGACATTCCACGCCTCCATATAGAACTAGTTTTAACAAATATATTCAGAGGTAAAATTCTATATTCCCTTAGCTTATTGTTTTAATTAATATTTTTTGAGTCCAAATTAATATTAAAGAGTTTAATCGTATAAGATAGGTTAACGAATAACTTATATAGCATTAGAAGATATACACTCTACATTATTTCATTATTTTACGAATGATTTTAAACCTTTGGTACAAAATATGTGTGTAAAATCTATTGTAGAGAAGAGGGATATTAATGGAAAATTGGTTTTCTATTGTTCCGTTTGTCATCGCCGTATTTGTGGCAATGACAACCCGACAAGTATTAGTTGGTCTAGGATTGGGACTTCTAATTGGCTCATACTCATTAAAACCCGGAATCTTTAACTCTTTGTCTAAAATGAGTGATTATGTGTTTATTGCCATTTCAGATAGAGACAACCTTAGAATCATCATTTTTCTATTTGTTTTCGGAGGGCTTGTTGGTATGATGCAAGTTGCTGGAGGCATTAAAGGATTTGCAAAAACAGTACAGAAGCGAATTAAAACCGAGCGAAGCGCCTTAATCGTTGCATGGTCTACGATTCTCGTCACCTTTATGGATTGCGAGTTTAGGATTATGACTACTGGACCAGTTATGAAGGCTGCAAAAACATCCGTTGCCATTACGAGGGCAAAGCTTGCATATGCAATCGACGTTTCCACCGTTCCAGTAATTGTCCTAATGCCTGTGGCCACAACTTACACTGGATATATGGTTTCTGTTGTAGGAGGTTCGTTAAATCAATTAAATATTAACCGATCTCCTTATCAGCTTTTTTTAGCAAGTATCCCTTTTAATTTTTGGGCTTTGTCAATAGTGACAATCGGTATATTTGCAGTACTGACAGGGCGATATATTGGAAAAGGAATTGATTCAAATAATGGTCATAACGTGTCTGAAATTGAAGAAGAGATTCACAGGGAAAGTATTGAATCCGAATTAGAAAAGGTAGAACCAAAAGCGATGAACCTTATTTTACCTTTACTTTTACTTCTATCTAGCACATTTTATCTAATATGGCAAGATGGTTTACATAAGGGAGCAAACTCGTTCTTAGATGCAATGCAACAAGCTGATGCAACGCAAGCAATGTTAATTGCCCTTTTTGCGACAGTCATTTTTTCTTTATGTTTGTTCCTTCTACGAAAGGAAAAAATCTCTGAATTAATGTTTCATTTCATTGATGGCGGAAACCAAATAATAATGGCTATCATACTATTAGTACTCGTTTGGGCACTTGCAAATATGGCGGAAGACCTTGGGTTTTCCAGCTTCATAACAGGAACAGCAGGAACCTTTTTGTCAGGGGCTTTTGTACCGGTAGCAGTTTTTTTATTTGGTTCGCTTATAGCTTATTTTATAGGTTCATCTTGGGGTACATGGGGTCTTTTAATGCCTCTAGCAATTTCATTAGCAGAAGCTACCGATGCTTCACTGCCACTGGCGGTGGCAGCAGTGTTTGCCGCAGGATCCTTTGGTGACTTCACTTCGCCCTTAGGAGAGACAACCGTCACTACTGCTTCAGTTTTTGATTTGCCCGTTGTTGATTATGCTAAGGCCAAATCCGCTTCCTCTTTCGTAGCATTGGGTGTCTCAACTATTTTGTTTGTAATTGCCGGCTTATTTTTTTAAAGTTAGGGTTCCGCCAACAACCACATATGTTAGCGGGATTCTAATTATAACTAACTAATTGGCTGAATTATTCTTTTTAACAGTCTAACTTCAAAGTAGAGCAACTTTCCTATAATATTTTAAATTAGGTCCTTTTTTGGTTTCCTTATATTTACATGAATAATCACAATAAATTTATACCTTCAATAGTTTTAGTGTCCAGAAAGGGATAGCACACCAGTATGAGTGGTAACATATCTTGTTTTGCATATATCCCAAATGAAATTACTACTACAAAAACAAGTCCAGCTATACCCTACTCTTAAGACATAACTCCCATTATATGCAATTAAAGGATAACAGAAGAACCAATAGCGCGATTACAGCTGAAGAATGCAAAAAAATAATAAAGCCTTATAGCAGCATCAATGAATGCAACAAATCAGTTACCGTTACAAACATTTCCTCTATCCATAGACCAAAAGAAACTGGTTCAGGTCATTGCTCCTAAGCAAAATCAAATAAATTTATTCCTTTTACGACTCCAAGTTTTGCAGACATAGAAAAAAATAGCCATTAAGTTTAAAAATATCACAACCAAAAAAGTAACATAGCGTATAGATATACTCTCCAATATCGTCTCTAAGTTGCCCGGACATAAATGCCCGATCGAGGAATGTCAACAACTTCTATATCCACGCGTTTTGCCACCTAAATATCATGAGCATATTTTTCTAATGTCTTCTATTTTAATGATTCTGCATCCATACTTTTCATCTTTTATCCATGGTGATATACCTAATTAAATAACTAGAAAAAAATTACTTAATTCCATTAACTCAATATTAAAGTTTTGATTATTGCAATTCCTATTAAAGAATAAAAACATAAAATTTACTAATCTAGTATAAATTTTTATTTTCCTGGCTATCCTTCATATATAGAGGGAGTTGAGAAGTATGAAAAAATTAATTCTATTATTTTGTTTTTTCTTATTAATAACTTTAACAACAAATGAAGCTAAAGCTTTTTACCAAGATAATGAATTAAGTCAAATTACACAAATTGCAAAGCAAAACAATATATTTATTAATAATTGGTCTATGTATATTAAAGAACCTATTAGGAAATATTCTGATATGAAAGATCTTGATAGGACAATAGATGATATTAAAGACACTGAAAAAGATTATAGTTGGTCAAAAAAGAAATTTGTGAAAGATTACTATAAAATTGAAGGCAAGAAAAAAACTTCTATTGCAGACCTAGAGGAGAAAGTTCTAATCATTATATACTCACAGAGCGGTAAGTATAATTTAAGTGTCACCTATGATATAAAGGGCAAATGGGATGAAACTAAATGGCCAGCAATCTTCAATATGTATAAGAATAAAATAGAGGATTATTCGGCGTTTTATACCGTCCAAGGAACAAAAAATATTAATCAATCTTTGTATACTGAAGCATCTAAACTATTAACTAATTTTTCAGGAGAAGAAATACAAAGTCTAAATGAAACAAAATTCGTTTCTCTATCCGCATATACGAAACGCTGGGAGAATAAACTCCCTCTTGGTGATAACCAATACATGAACCTCCATATTGCATACAGAGAAACTAGTGAATCTACGAATCAAGTAAAAGTAACAATTGGAACACCTATTATCACTTCCGAGTATTAAATAGCAAATACGAGATATCGCATAATCAGACACTTCTTCGTTTTATTATCTTAACTTTTCATACGTAGTTTCCATAATGCAATTAAAATAAAAATTAAAACTGTTCCTGTATTACTTAATACTACCATCCAAAGCTTTACCACCCTTGAAAAATTAATATATGGAAATATTGGAGTTCAAAATAAGTATTGGACCTAGCTCCATTCCTTGATAATCCTGTGCTTTAGCTACGTGATGATGTTTAGCGATATACATACCAATTACGATGGTTTAAGTTGTGAAATCTAAGCTAATGTATGATTTTGGTTATGATTTATGTGAAATTCTGAGTAAAATTTTTTGTCCCTTTTAGCTTGCCGGCTCAAGACACAATTATCTTAAAAAGAGGACTTGTTTTAAGATAATTTTTAACCAGGGATTATCCCTTTTAGAAATACCGCTTGAAGGTCATTTACGCTTCCTTCAGCATCATCGTTCTTTTTTATATTCATATCATTATCTTGTCTGGAAGTATTTTTACTTTAAATAATGTGTTTTAAAATTACTCTTTAGTATGACAAAACGTTCTAAATTGCTGTAGCTACTTAAATAAGAGACAGATTCTTGATAAAAGTAGATAAAAGCATAACTATAATCTCCTCTCACTGAAAGAAAGGCTCTTAATCATTCACTACTATCCTATGAAGAAAATTACGAAATGCGCTCGTCCTTGTTAAATACAGTAAGTGATACAAGATTACCTGCCAAAGGGTTTTTCTTTCTCGTTATAATTTCAAACTTAACAGTATTTAATGATTACACAGTTAGGATTCCTCTCTTTAAGGAAAACTTCAAAATAGAATAACCAAAATATAAATCAGAAAAGAAACTGAATTTTTTTCCGATCTTTATTTTGGCTTTTTTAAAGGGCAAAGGTCCTTCCCTACAACTACTTATTGATTTTTCCATTCCAGTTCAATTGTTGAATGGGTAATGTTCAGGTCAGAAGTGACGTCCCGTACAGACTTCTTAATTACCTCACAATCACTCAGGCGGTTTCCTGTGACACAAAGGTGTGCATTTAAGGCAGTTTCTTCTCCATCGATGGACCAGATATGCAATGAAGAAACCGAAACAACCCCCTGTATCCTTTCAATTTTCGATTGAATTTCTTTTATATTAACGCCATTTGGTACACCTTCTAAGAGTATCTTCATGGTTTTAATCAAATTTCGTACAACATTAATTAAAATAAACAAGGCTATCGCAAGAGACAAAATCGGATCAAGAATATGAATATCCTTAAACAACAAAACAATACTGACCATTAAAACAGCTGCCCAACCTAAAACGTCTTCTATCATATGCCAGGAAATAACACCTTCGTTGATGGAGTTCCCCTTGTGCAGCCGAAAAGCGGCAAATCCATTTAAGAGTACTCCTACAATGGCAAACCAAAACATTCCCTGCGCATTGGAATGTACCGGATTAAACAACAGAGGAACGGCTTTAGAAATAATAAAGACGGATCCCCCAATTAAAACCAAAGAATTAATTAATGCACCAAGGAGAGAGAATCGCTTATAGCCAAAAGAAAATTGTTGATCCCCTTTCTTATTAGAAAATTTTTGGAGAAACCATGAGAGCCCCAACGAAAGAGAGTCTCCTAAATCATGAACAGCATCCGACATAATAGCAACACTGTTAATCAAAAAGCCGCCAATAAATTCTAATAATGAAAAAAGAAGATTAATCCCAAAGGCCAATTTAATATTTTTTGCAGACGCATGAGATTTTTCCATTTACTTTCTCCTTTCATTTCTAATTCTTGTTTTTCAAATAACATTCTTATTAATGTCTTTTACCTTATTTTATAAGTATTAAACTAATCCACTTGTTCATATATGCAAATAGGATTAAGGTAGGTAAATTCTCCTATTGGAAACAAAATCGAAACAATATTCATTAGCTTTGGTTTTTTATATAATTGATTAACCTACAAACTTAATTTAGATATGTCAAAGACTTTTTTGGATTTATAGAGGTAACTATTAATGATTGTGAAAATACTGAATTAATCTTAATAATAGATTTTTCTATAGTCAATCGTAAAGAAGCATTAAAGTATATAGAGAAGTTAGGCAGCCTAGCAGCCTATGATAACCCATCTCTTGATCAGTTGCGTTTAAACTAACAGGTGGTACGATTGAAGAATATGACGGGCAAATTGACCTGATGCCTCCCCTTTTATATACTGGGTATTGATACTAAAAACTACATCCAATTTGGCATAAACCTTTTATCTGAAGGTCATAATGAACTTGTACCATTTAGAAATGGTGACTTTGTGAGTCCAACCATATCAGCAATTGATGAAAAATTTTACAATTCAAGGAAAGGTAATACAGGATGAGCAAACCATTGAGGCAAAAAGGCTTCTAGATAAGGTCACTACCACCCTTTCTCTTTCCGATAAAGTAGTAAATGGTGATCCTTTTAAGATTTTATACTCCTAAAAACTGTAAACCGATAAATCCTAATGATTACTTTTATACAAGAACTGATAATGATAACGAATAAATTTCATATCCAACAGAAAGAACCTATCCAGTAACTTACTGGATAGGTTCTTTCTGTTGGATGAAATTTAACTTTGGTATTTGATATTATTAATTTGCTTGTTTTAATAATTGATTTATTGTAATAATTAGTTCTTCGTCGTCATGTCTATAAAAATTCTCTGACCCTTTTCTACACTCAATATATTTTACATTTGTTAAATAGTTTACTTGATTAGATATCATAGAATTAGACATTTTCAGTCTGTCAGAAATCTGATTTATTGTTAACTCTTTTTTATATATCAAAGATAATATTTTTATTCTTGTTGGATTTGTAAGTACTTTACAAACACGTGAAAGTCCCTTTATATTTTCGTCAGATAACAAAGAGTTGATATCTCTTTTCATTTACTTATCCACCAGCTTTCTAAAAAATAAATTAGAATGCATTGCTATATTCTTAAATGCGCACTCATTCATATAAAAAGAATATCCGATAATTATCATATTTGTCAAATCACTATGCCAACCGATTTTATATAGTAGGACAACTAAAAAAATATAATTTTTCTAAAATAAATCTGTTTTTAAAGAAAAATAACATCCTATTAGTAGATATATTGAAAAAAGCGAAACGCTTTTTTCAATATTCGTTAATAAATTCTAAAGCAACAAAGTACTGACCTATTTTTAGGTCTTGTATAAATTTAATGTTGATGATCATGCATAGGTTCATTTTTCACTTGGCATAAGACCTCATTTTCATGGTTATGCTCGCTAGTTTCCAATTGAATTGTTACATGGGTAATTCCTTTATGCTCAAGTTCATGTTCAATATCACGTAGAATAATTTCGCCTTCTGCAATAGTTAATTTACTGTCTACAACAGCATGGCAAGAAAGTGCATTCAATCCACTAGTAATCGTCCATATGTGTAAATCATGGATTTTAATAATACCCTTTGTCCCCTCAATTGTTGTAATGATATCTTTAACATCTATATTTTTAGGAGTTCCCTCCATTAATACATGGATAGCATCCTTAGTAACATAATAGCCACTTCTTAGGATAAGTAGTGCCACAATTACACTAGCAAGAGGGTCAGCCCACCCCCAACCAAAAAACATTATTAATAAAGCAGCAATTATTGCTCCTAATGAACCAAGCATGTCACTAATGACATGTAAATACGCCCCTCGCATATTTAAGTTATGTTCCGTATCACCGCTACGCAACATTATCCAAGCAACCAGTATATTGACCAATAACCCGATAAAACTGATTAACAGCATTCCTGTTGTAGCAACTTCAGGTGGGTTAGCAAACCGATCAATTGCTTCATAAAATATAAAAAGAGAGATCAGTAATAATGTTACTCCATTTATTACTGCAGCAATAATTTCAAAGCGTTTATAACCGAATGTCTTACTATGACTTGCCGTTCTTTCAGCTAATTTAAATGCGATAAGAGCAATCATTAAAGAGATAGAATCACTTAACATATGGCCTGCATCTGATATTAACGCTAAGCTGTTTGTTAAAAATCCTCCAAATGCCTCAATAACCATATAAATAGTAATAATACTAAAAGAAATCAATAAAACTTTTTTATTTGTCCCACTTGCATGATTATGGGAATGGTCATGTCCGTGTCCCATTGTTCTTCCTCCTTATGAATTTCATTTAATCCTGTATCTTGCACCATCTTCTTTTCTTAATATCACATTCTTTAAAGTGTATCGTAATAAAGAAAAAAATACACTGTAATTATATGAACATATATTCATATTAATAATATGCTTATTTCCTAAATAAGTCAAAATTTTCGAGTAGATGAAAATTCACATTATCACATTACTTGCCTAATTATCATTAATAACTTATGCTTTACTCATAATATGTTTTACAATGTATTTTGCATCGTATCCAACTCCTTGAAGTAAGGATGACCCCCTTCTATATTGCCACGGTAAGCCAATAAAATATAATCCCATTACGTTTGTGACACCCCGTTGATGAATTATTTCACCTTGTTTATTATATATTTCATTAACCTTCAGCCAAGGTAATGGATTTTTAAAACCTGTAGCCCATATAATATTGTTTACTCTTAATGATGATTGATCTTTAAAAATAATTTCGTCCTCTTTTATATCGATTACCCTTCCTTTGATAACTATTTTCTTTTTTCTAATAGTATGTTTTAAATCGTATCCGAATATTGGATCTCCCTTACTCTGAATGAATTTCCCTAACCTAGTGTTATAATTTTGTTTTAATAAACCTATTTTATCAAACCACCAAAAAATACTTTTTTTTAGTAATATTAAAGGTAAATACAGTAACTTTTCACCATGTGATAAATAAGTATCTTTTTCTTTAGACAATTCAACAGCAATCTGAGCACCGCTATTTCCCCCACCAACAACTAAAACATTACCATCTGCAAGTTGCTGAGGGTTTTTATATTGCGATGAATGTATTTGAAATATCCCTTCTGGTAATTTTCTTGAGAAAGACGGAATTTTAGGTGTTTGAAAAGCTCCAGAAGCAACTATAAGGTTTTTCGCCATATATTCTTTATAATTTGTTTTCACTAAATAATAGCCGTCTTGTTTATAGGCACTTTTTACTTCAACACCTAATTTAATTGGTATGTTAAACTTCTTGACGTAATTCATTAAATAGTTCGCGACTTCATCTTTTGTTGGGAAACCATGTTTATCTCCTTCCATTTTCATTCCCGGAAGAGAATTATACATACGTGGAGTGAATAAAATTAAAGAATCGTATCTATCCCTCCAACTTGACCCTATTTCTGACCTCCTTTCAAGAATAACGACATTTCGATTTAATTTGTTCAAATGATATCCAATAGAAATACCAGCTTGACCAGCCCCTATAATTAAAGTATCATACATATTTAACTCTCCTCTCTTTATATGATTATACATTCATATAATCATATTATTTGAATTACTTTAGAAAATCAACTAAATATACCATATTTTTCAAACACAAACACATCTATTTATTTTTAAAAAATTTAATAACAAATAAGTTGACTCTGCTTTATTGCATATTTTAAACTTCCGGAAATACATGAATCAAAACAAAAAAAGTTAAATCACATAAAATACTTTCTTAATAGACATAATTATAAAAGGAAGAAAAGCCTACTAATAATTTTGCCATAGAGAAGAGAAAGTAAATAAAATAAAAACGAATCCCACTAAGCAAAGAAGTATTTAAAAAAGAAGTTAATGTTATTTTAATTAAAATTAATAACATAACAATCTTCCAAAAATTATTATAATTAAATACATGGATTGTATAAATGTTTTATATTTAGAAAAACTAAAATTTCAAAGCACTGGAGAAAGAAATGAAAAACTTTACAAAGGACTTATCACTACAAATTCTAAAAAATGAGATTAGTGTAGAAAAACTTTTGACTCAATATCCGGAATATAAAGGAGATGTTTTAAAGGAGATAAATGCCATAATAAATTCAAAAGATTCTAATTTAATTAACACAATAATTGAAAAATACACTTTAAATGCAAAAATAGCTAGTAAAAAAATTGCAAAGAGTGGGTATAACGAAAAAACATTAAATGCCTTTATGCCAAATATAATCAAAGCCCGATTTGCCATATTTTTGTTACAAAGGCTTATCTTCGCTTCTTCTACAAATAAAATAAAAAACAAAACACGGTTAAATATATGGGACGGATTTATTTTACAGAAGCTCCTATTTGAAAAAGATTTAATAAGGAAACCAGTCTCATTAGGTTTATTTACGTTCTTTTGGAAATTCATTGTAAATAAAAAAGTTTTACTACCTCTTGTGAATGAGAGAGGAATTTATTGTTTTTATACAAAACAATTAATTAATAATCTCTCAACTATATTAGACGGTAAATATTGTGTAGAGATTGCAGCAGGGGATGGTACATTAACTAAGTTTTTGAAAGACAAAAATATTAACTGCATAGCCACAGATGACTTTAGTTGGGATTATTTTATAAACTATCCCGATTTTGTTGAAAAAGCAAATGCAAAAGCTGCTCTTAATAAATACAATCCAGAAGTTGTCCTATGTTCGTGGCCCGTTCCTAATAATTCATATGAGAAACACGTTTTTAAAACTAAATCAGTTGAATTATATATTGTAATTGGTACAAAAAAACCTAAAATTACTGGCGATTATGATGCCTATTATAACGCTGCGTCTGAAAACTTCACTATGGAACTAGATGAACGATTGTCTTCTCTCATTTTACCACCATCGGAAGATAATGCTGTTTATCTCTTTCGCCGAAAGAACAACTTTAGCTAATTCTGCTATACTATAAATTGCTAACAATAGGTAGCAGAATTATAATTAAAATTATAGATAACAATACACCCATCATAATTACAATGTATTCGCTGTTTTAACCATTGAAGATACTGTCAGGACAAACTCTAGCTTAAATAACATTTTTCGCTGTATGGCTTAAGCATTTAATTTACGACCGCCAAACAGTATAGGCCAATTTTGCTGGTACCCTTCTGATGAATGTCTAATGTATATATGCTGAGTATACAAATTTATTATGTTTCCAGCTTCCTTCAATAAATTCGTTTATAATTAAATTGTTTGTTAAATTTACGGTTTAAATTTAAATTCATTCGACGATAGCCAAATATTGCTTCAATCTTATGATGAATTACTTTTATTTCCTTCAAAAGTTCTTCATTTTTCGTATCCTTTAGTAGTCGGGGTGCGGTTTTGACATTTATAGTAGGAGGGTAATCAGGCGATCCCTGCCATTTTACATAGTTGAATAATAGAGTACTTTTCCTTTTCATGTAATTCTTGAATAGCTATTTATTTATCCATGTAACGAACTTGGTTTAATGTCGCCTCCTTTTTAAATCCTCTAACTTTTATAAGAATGCATTTTCAGCAAGTATCCGTTCGTTTCCTCTTTCAAGTCGTTTCATTTCAAGTTTAAAATTTTCTTCTGCGGTTAACTCCTGTTCCTCTTTGTTTCTTCCTCATTTATCTTGAAGACCATCTGAGCCACTAACTTCATATTTCAAAAATGAATAATCCCCAGTTAAATAATCTCTAACTGGCAGTCTCCATCGTTTTAAAGCGGGATAAGTAATGTTTATTTATTACAAAGTTCGTAAGAATCATCCCCCACCTTTAAGCAACGAACTTTTTGTTTTTTGTCTGCCAATTTTAAGGAGAGCATATCACTGGATTAATGCCCTCTTTCTTCATATATTTAGAGTCATACACTTATTTATTAAATTCTTTCATCATAAAATATCTTTTTTCATAGAAGAGTATTATATTTCCTTCGCAATATAAAATGGTTACATGAAAGTTCTTTTAACACTGTTGAAACCAATTTAATTCCTAAACCTTCCTTCCGATATAAACTATGAATAACTATATCTTCTATATAGGCTCTAGAGTTCCCATCTGACACTGCTCTTACTAAGCCAATCAAAGATTCGTCCTTCCAAGCACCAAGGGTCAGTACTTTATTTAATTTATCCTCTTTATCTTGAAATACTCTCTCCTCTAACAACTCCGAATTCCTATAAAGTTTGATAACTTCTTCGTAATCAATTGGTCTTTCATTACATGCCATTATTTTCACTATTACATTACTCCTACAACTATTTATTGAATGAAACACATTAATTAGTACTTTATCAATAACTCCCTCAATAAACAAACATTTATCTCTAAAAAACGCAGTTTCACGTAGTGAATGAGCGTAATCTTTCTTAACATGGTATTAAATATTAAAAGTCGTAGGATATTTTAACGTTGCAGGCAGCCTGGATAGTAGGATGGTACGTCATTGTCCCACTGGCTTTCGCTTCGTTGCTTACTGGTATAATTATAATATATCACTTGGCACACCATAGGGTTTATTCAAGCACTATTGAGTTCTCTTCAAACTTATTCCATTATCGTTTTCTATTGCATATGCCATTAGTGAGCGCTTTAGCTGCTAAAACAAAAAGAAGGGATACTGCCAATTTTGTTCTACCAAGTGAACTTTTCCATCCAGGGGTTGGTTTACTTGTGTTAATCCTGATTGTAATCTTGTCTGTATATAAGCCAATGGGATTGACTCCCTATGGTTGGCGTAAACACCAAGAGTTGCGTAAGATGTGATAGAACTTATATTCATATTTATCTACTCTAATAAAGTTATAAAAAAAGTCGTAATCAAATTCGTTCAAGTTCCTAAATTTAATAAAAACACAAAGGGGTCCCCTTTGTGTTTCATGTTTGTTTACTTTGCAAAAGAATGATTTCCAATTCTCACCGTTACTTCTTTAATTAGAATCCACTCACTTTTTGCTGTTTTGGGATTGTAAAAATACAGGGATCTACTCCCTTTCCCTCTATATGCTACTGCCTCATCTACTACTCTATATTCTACCGTAGTTGGGTTATTCTTTATTTTCCCATTTTGAACTGGCGAAAAAGCATAATATCCATTAGAACGTTCATATATTACTTCTCTTATTGTATTAGGAAAAAAGATTACTATCTACACGGTTTAGAACTACAGTCGCGCTACTGCAACCTTTCCAGAATAAAGTTCTCCCTGTGCTTCGGCATAAATCAATTGTGCTAATAAAGTTCTTTCGCTTTCAGTAATTGGTTCTGGTAATGTCAATCGTTGTCCTACATTTAATTTATTAACTTTTAGATTATTTGCTATTTGTATAGATCCTATAGGAAATCCATTTTGCTGACTTATTTTTCACAGTGTATCTCCAGATTTCACTGTGTATAATGAAGATGCTTCTGAATTTATTCCAAAAAATAACGATAATAGTATTACTAGTAACGTTGAAGATAAAAATTTATTGTTAAAGTCCATATACCCCCCTAGTACTAAAGTCTACGAGAACAATATTATCAACGAAACTATTTATACACTACCTCCAAAATTTTCCTATGCACTTTAAAGCCTGTGATTTAAAGGTTACTAAAATGTGTTACTTATTTCCACTTGAACTGTAATTCTGTTAATAAGTTATTCTTAGTTTAACTTTAATGAAAGGGCTTGGCTCCCCATTTGTTTCCAAGCATCTATAAATGGTCCTAATTGTACTTTTTTGTTCTTTTCACCACTAATGGGATCATTAAAGAATACGAAAGAATTATCATACCCTGTAATTAGCACAGAATGTTCTTTATACGTTATTTCAACTTTTCCATTTGGTGTCTCCCATTCCTCAAAAGAGGTATTAGGCAATTTTTTATAACTTGTGTTAGTAATTATCCAAACAGGTCTGTCATTTGAAAGATATAATTTTAATTCCTCAAACTGTTTTCCTGTTAAATTTTCTATTTTGTTTGGTAGATACTCTTCTGCCAACTCCATTATAGGTCTATGATAAACCCCATATCCTGGATTGTTATACGAATACATGTCTCCAATATATCCTTGATTTGGATCTCCCCAATGTATCTTTCCATTTTGAGTTGTTAAAGGAGTTGAATCCCTTTTTATGTTTTTAGCAAGTTCCATTTTATCTGTTTCAACTTGATAATATTGTAAAAACATTGCTAAACTAGTTACTTCACAGCCCCTAGGCAACTCTGGAAATTGCTTTATTATAGGTGCATCTATTAAAATGTCATCCTTAATTAGTTCTAAATTAGATATTGTATCTACTTCATTATCTTTGTTATTTAGTTCTTTAGGGTTTTCCCTTGTCTGTTTCAACAAAGACTTCGGTATAGAAATATCTATCGCTATTTCTTTGCGTAAAATTTCATTGACTTTCTTATTATCAATACTAAATAAAGACAATATTATGATTAAATACAAAGAAATAAGTGAAATTATAACTAATTTGGTTCTTTTCACAAGCAATATTATTAAAATACTTATACACAACAAACTTATCATAATCAAGACAATAAACTGAAATTGCATTATTATTCTCCCTAACTACTTAATAACATGAGTTTATAATCAATTCATCAAAAAAGTATGGAGAAAAGAAGGTAATTTGATTTCTGCACAATTTCTTCAATAATAATTTCTATAATAGAAAAAGTTATTATTAAAGCAAAATTAAAAAGGTGTGGAAAAATGACTGTGTATAGAAGGAGAATTTATAACAATGGACAAATCTCTGTTCCAAAAAAAGTACAGAATCTGTTGAACTTAAAAGATGGAGACCTTTTATTTATTGATATATTAGACAAATCTATTATAATAATAGCAAACCATGATAATAAAAATTTAAATCAATGTTATTTAAGCAGGAATCGTATTTCTATACCAAAGGAAATACGAAATATACTTGGAATAACAAGTGATACACCACTTATTATGGGCATCACAGATGATGAAAAGGGAATTTTTATACACATAGAGACTGGTAAGTAATTCCACTGATTTAACATTTCAAAATAAACTAAACTAGTTTATTAAAAACTTTAGAAAGAAATAGAAAAAGAACACCTTAAAGTGGAATTAAAACACAATAAGGTGTTCTTTTATAATCTTAAGAAACATCAAATCATTTAGTAGAAATTTCATTTAGTTTCCTATGCAATTCTTTATTTTCGATTTCCAAATTAATAATTCTTGCATCTAGTTATTTATTGTTCACCTTATCTTTATGTCCTCCATGACTTTTCATCATAAATAACATCATAATTGGACATATAAGTACTAGTAAAATAGATAACCATTCCATTTTTTATCACTCCTTTACTTTTTATTAGGATAATATTCAAACAAGGATTTTTTACGAGAAATTACGAAAATATTTTCAAATTTTTAAATCAAAATGAATAATATACATAGATGAATAAATTTCAATAAAAGTAGTGCAAATAGATAAATTAATAACTTGAATAATGAACTGTTTTTTATAAAGATTTTTATTCATTTTAATTTTAAGGTCGCTAAATTTTTCTCGCATAACAGAAAAACAATACTCTCCTTTTTTTCTTCTTTTTTTAGAGGTACGAAAACGAATCGCATCGAGGGGACACATATATAAATGTCCAATCCGCTATAGCATATTAATTTCTCTTTCCTTTAACTTTCGATAAAATGAAGCCTGACTAACCTTTGTAAAGGCACATATCTCATTTACCGTTTTATCTGTCAATTTCCCCCTTTTGGGTTCCATATTTATATTAAATAATTCAAAAAAAAACATTAACTTAATTAAACTTTTTTTAATCAAGTTAATGATAAAATAATTATTGTGATTAATTGGAATTTTTACAATGGAATATAGTCGAGTGGGTTGACAGCATTCGATTTAGACGCATTCCACTGACCTTTATGGAGTTCAAAATGCAAATGCTGACCAAATGATTGTCCAGTGTTACCTATAATTCCTACCTGTTGCCCCTTAGAAATAGTTTCTCCTGCCTCAACGACTCTACTATCCATGTGCGCATAAACAGTTGTATAGACCTGTCCATTAATAGAATGAGAGATAAAGACTACATTGCCATAACTTGTGGAATAATAAGATCTACTAACAACTCCATCAGCAGCAGCAACTATTGGAACATCGGCACTATTAGCAATATCTATACCAGCATGAAACTTGTTCCATCTTTCACCAAGAGTAGAAGTTAAACGCCCCTGAACTGGAGCTGTCCACGCTCCTTTTGCCTGTTTAGAAATAGTTGTATTCGAATCATTATTTATTGAAGAATTACTTGATCCAGTTTTATTTTTAACTACAGTTTCCTTCTCAGATTCTAATTTTATTGCTTTTCCAATAGCTTCATCTTGAGAATTAAGCAATGAGTTTTGTTCTTCCAAACTTAGTTTTTCATTTTCTAAATCTTTTTCTTTAGACTTTAAGGATTTCATAATATTATCCTTTTCCTTCTTTTGTATGTCTAAATCGCTTTTTAGCTTCTTTTGAGATTCACCAAAATTTTCAAGTTTTTCTAACAGGTCTTTTGCTTGATTTTGCTTATCTTCTAACAATTTTTTTTCATCCAAATGTTTTTGTATTAACTCTTGATCTGCAGTGATTATGGTTGTTACCGCTCCCGCTCTGTCTAGAAAGTCACTAAAACTTTGTGATCCTATTAAAACATCTAAATAGTTAATAGTTCCAGTCTCTTGATAGGAACGAGCTCTTTCCTTTAGCAACTCCTCACGTTGCTGTATGCGCTCTTTAAGAGTTTTTATCTCCGTATTTAACTTTTTAACCTTAGTGTTTGCTTCTTTAATATTTTCATCGTTTTCACGTATTTCGCTATTGGTTTTGGAAATCAATGTATCCAGACGTTTAATTTCTGCATTAATATCATCTTGTTCCTTTTTTATGTTTTCAAGTTCTTCTTCTGCTTTGTCTAAACCACTTTGGACTTTACTACGATTTTCTTGTATATTAATTTTTACATTTTGCAAATCCTTCTCAGAAGATGCTAATGCTAAAGATGTATTATTAAATAAAGTTAATGAAGCAGCAATCCCAATCGTTATGGTAGATTTCTTAATCAATAATTTACTCATTAGTATTTCCTTTCTTTTTAATTCTCTAGTAACAAGCAAAATTATAACATCACATTTTGTCGAATTTGGAGATGAAAATTATTACAATTACATTTCATTGTAATATCCTGATAAAATTTAAGGAGTAATTTACCACAAAATGTATGATAAAGGAGTACTTTATTCATAATAAAAATCCTATAGTGAATTATACTACCTACCTCCCTGCATAATTTCTTCATACAAATGTAGTATTATAAAAATACAATAAAAATTCAGGTGAGCTAATGAGAAAACTTTCAATAAAATTAGGAATTCTATTTTGCATAATTATTTTCGGACTAGAAGCATTTATGTTTTCTTATCTTCATAATTCTATAGTTAATGCCAGAATTGATGATGAGCTATCATCCTTACAAGCAAGAGGTAACTCTCATAGAGATATTCTAGAGAAACATTTTGTAGAAGATTCCATTAGTCACGTAATTTTAATGGAGTCAGAGGCTTTAACAGATGTAGTAATTGTTAATCAAAAAGGAGAAGTTCTAGGTTCCTCATTTGATAATGAAAATTTCAAGAAATACTTAATTTACCCCCAAAAAACAGAAATAAAGAAAAAGGGGGAAATTGTAGAGGATGACTGGAAAAATAAACCTTACATTATTACTATAAGTCCGATATTGCAAAAAAAGGAAATTATCGGTTATGTTTACATGTACCAAGAAACAGACTCCATTCACACTTTAATTGGAAGGTTAAATGAGCATTTTGTTCTTGCTGGTATAATTGCACTTCTTTTAACCTTTATTGTGATTATACTCCTTACTAAAGCTTTAACTAAACCACTCGTAAAGATGAAGGAAGCTACTTATCAAATAAGTAAAGGGAATTTCTTAGTCGATCTCCCAAAAACAAGTAATGATGAATTAGGAGAATTAGCAGTATCCTTAAAAGAATTAGCAAGAGACTTAAATTTCTTAAAAAAAGAGAGAAATGATTTTTTGGCTAGTATTTCTCATGAACTTAGAACGCCGTTAACTTATATAAAGGGTTATGCTGATATTTCTCTTAGAAAAAATATTGAAGAGGAAGAAAAAGAAAAGTACCTTCGAATTATTGTAGAAGAAGCAAATAGACTTTCTACTTTAATAGAGGACTTATTTGAGTTAGCAAAGATTGATAAAAACACATTTCTCATCCAGAAACAACAAATAAATCTATATGAGCTATTAGTGAAATTACAAATAAAAATGTCACCGGCCTTTAAAGAAAAAGAAATCGATTTAACAATTAATTGTCCTAGAACTTCTTCTTTACATGGAGACCCAGCGAGAATGGAACAAATAATATTCAACTTATTGGATAATGCTATGAAGTACTCTCCAAAAAACAGTAAAGTAGAAGTTATAGTAACAGCTAGAAAAAAAGAAACGGAAATAATTATCCATGATAATGGAAACGGAATACCCGAAGAGGATCTTCCTTATATTTTCAATCGATTTTACCGTGTTGACAAGTCAAGAACAAGATCTTTAGGGGGTACTGGACTAGGTTTATCCATTGTACAAGAATTGGTTCAAGCACATGAAGGAACAATAAGAGTAGAAAGTAAGCTTAATATCGGAACAACATTTATACTATCTTTTAAAACGTATGGAGGGGAAGTCAATTGAAACAAATCTTAATTGTAGATGATGAACAGCAAATGCTTGATCTAATTGCTCTGTATTTGTCACCATTAGGCTATCACTGCAAAAAAATAAATTCAGCAATTGATGCTTTACTTTATTTAGAATCAAACCCCGTTGATCTTATTTTATTAGATTTAATGATGCCTGATATGAATGGCTGGGAAGCATGTATAGAAATTAAAAAATACTGGGAAACTCCAATAATAATGCTTACTGCAAGAACAGATAAAAAAGATGTTGTTAAAGGGTTAAATACAGGGGCAGATGACTATATATCCAAACCTTTTGATGGTGAGGAACTTGTTGCTAGAATTGAAGCAGTATTAAGAAGAAAAGGTAATAGGTCCGAATTGATAGAGTTTGATGGCTTAGTCTTAGATCAAGAGTCCTTTGATTTACAATACCAGACGAAGAATATTCCTCTAACTCCAAAGGAATTTGCTCTTATGAAACTTTTTCTCCAAAACCTAAATAAAGTATTCACTAGAGACCATCTGATACACTCCATATGGGGACATGGAGTAGAAACTGAAGATAGAACAATAGATTCACACATAAGAAATTTGCGTGACAAACTTAGAAAGGCTGGTTTTCCTTCAGAGGAATACTTATTAACAGTATGGGGTGTTGGATACAAGTGGATTGGAAAAGAATCTGATTGAAGAACATCTTTATAGAGTATTTACCAGGGAACCCCATCGTCATAGCTGCTGTTACTATAATTGCAAATATTATAATAGCAATTTTTGGAGTTATTCCTAGTGCCTTTCTTACTACTATAAATATTATTTATTTTGATTTAAAATTAGCAATTATTATTTCAATAATTGGTGAATCATTAGGTGCTATAGTAAGTTTTATCTTATACCGTAAAGGGTTAAAACGCTTTACCACTAAGTATAAGATAAAAAGTCACTTCTTAAAAAAGTTACAAAACACAACTGAATTTAATGCCGTAATACTTATAATCCTGTTAAGAATTCTTCCTTTTATTCCTTCATGTGCCGTGACATTAACAGCAGCATTAGGTAGCATTAGAATTATCCCGTTTACTATAGCTAGTACAATAGGAAAAATTCCATCGCTTCTAATTGAAGTTTATTCCATTAATAAGGTATTCAATATCAATTTATCTGGATGGAAAGAGACAATAATATATTGCTCAATAATCCTGTTATTAATATATATTTTAAAAGAGTTAAAAAAAATAAAGCAACAAGATAAAAAATGGAGATAAAGTCACCTATCATAGAAAAAACAACAAAAAATAGGCTTCTGAAAAACTGGTGCCTATTTTTTGTAGATGTTAAATTATCTAAGTTTTTCACATTCCTGCCTTCTTCTATACCAGATTAATAGTACAGCGGCAATAAAGAATATCAAAGAAATTACTTGTGCAACCCGTAAGTTATCTGTAAGCATTAAGCTATCCGTTCTTAACCCCTCAATAAAAAACCTCCCAAAAGAATACCACATTATATAACCTAAAAATAGTTCTCCCTTTTTAAGGGTAATAATTCTTCTAACAACAATTAATAAAGTAAAGCCAAGAATATTCCATAAGGATTCATACAAAAAAGTGGGATGATAATACGCGCCCTCAATATACATTTGATTAATAATAATATCTGGCAAATTTAAATTCTCCAGAAAATCTCTAGTAACCTTGCCACCGTGAGCTTCCTGGTTCATAAAGTTCCCCCAACGTCCTATTGCCTGACCTAGTATAAGACTAGGTGCTGCTATGTCAGCCAATTGCCAAAAGGATAAACCTTTCTTTTTAGCAAAAACCCAAGCAGTCAGGACCCCTCCTATAATAGCTCCATGTATCGCAATACCCCCTTCCCATATTGCCACGATTTCTCCTATATTCTCTTTGTAATAGTCCCACTGAAATAAAATATAATAAATCCTGGCACTAATAATTGAAATAGGTATAGCCCATAATAAGAGATCGGAAAAAATGTCTTTAGGAAGTCCTTGTTTTTTAGATTCATTAGTAGCAAGAATCCACCCAAGAAGTAAACCAGCTCCAATAATTATTCCATACCAATAAACAGTGAAATTTCCAAACTCAAAAGCGATTCTATTTAACTGTTGTATGTTCTCCACAAAGATTCACCTCGTTTTAAATTTTCAAGACTGAGATTTTGTTTCAAATTTCCGGTATTGCATTTTTCTTTCTTATACAAAGAAAATACGTAATGCCAATAGAAATAACACTTAGCCAGAAAGTAAAATAGCCTATTTGCGGAATATAATTATCCAATACACTATATCTTGGCATCATGTTAAATAGATAATCAATCACATCATTATGAAGAGTCCAAATTGCAGCAACTACTAGATGCCAACCTTTTATTTTATAGAAACTTTTATATAGTAAACCCTGAATTGCCATGGCTCCATGGGAGAAAATCAGCATGTAACTAGACCAATCTAAATATCCTATCTCTATCAGAACTAATACATTCATTACAACTGCCCATATTCCATATTTAAATAACGTTACAATAGCTAGAGCCTCAAACAAAGGTAAATTTGTTCTTAAAATCAAACCAATTAATACAAACACAAAAAACAAACTAGCTGTTGGGCTATCAGGAACAAAAATTAGATATTTATTAGGTGTAACCGAAAGTTGACCACCATACCAAATAAATCCATATAATGTGCCTATAATATTGACAACTAATAGAATAAACAACACCTTTTTATCCCTTAATAATAAAGTAAAATTCAAATGTTCCCCGTCCTTTATCGGTTACTATTTTTATTAGCAGTAAAATGCTGCCCTAAAAGGCCGCATTTTATCCTATTTTATAAGATAAATTATTCTGGCTGATTATTTGCATTTTTATCAGGAGTAAAAGATGGCTGAAACCCTTTATATTTAACCATTGTTACCATACCTGCAGAAGCATGATGTAAATCATGGCAGTGGAATAGCCAATTCCCAGGATTATCAGCTTTGAAAGCTATTATATACTCATCTCCAGGTTCTAGATTTACAGTGTCTTTAATAATAGAAGCTCCCTCAAGATTTTTTCCGTTTTTACTTAGAATTTGAAAAGATGTACCATGTAAATGCATAGGATGGTCTTCACCTTTAGAGTTATTAACAAGCTTTACTTTTACAAGGTCCCCTTCTTTAACTGAAATATTTTCTGTATTCGGAAAAGCCTTTCCATTAATTGTGTAAGCCGTATTATTATCTAATACCTCTGTATTTAGGTTCATTGTATATTTAACATCATATTTCTGATTTAAAGTGAACTCACTTTCTTTTGAGGAACCATAATTTGTGTAAGTGAACTCTGGAAGTTCTTTCTCCTGATTCGGTTTGTCTGTAGATAAGGAACTTCCTTCATATTGTAGTTTCACTTTCATTCCAGCAGTTCCTTCCATATTTCCATGACACTCCAGAAACCACTCCCCTGGGTTATCTGCTACAAACTCAATATCATACCGTTCACCTGGCGATATAGAAATTAACTGATTTTCTATTACTTCTGGGTTGTCTATTTCTTGCCCATCAATCGCAACAACCTTAAATTTCTGACCATGCAAATGCATTTTGTGTGTCATATACCCAATATTAGCCAAACGGAGTCTTACCGTCTCACCCTCCTTCATTTTTAAAGGCTCAATAATCTCACCACTTTTTCCATTGATGGTAAAGATGTCATATGCGCTCATATCGTCCATCGTCATGCTTGCACCATCATTACTCGTATCCATATCCATATCTTCCATTTCATCACTTTCACCCATGTCCATACCTTCCATATCACTCATATCCATACCTTCCTCTGGATTACTCATCCATTCGTCAAGCATTAACGTATAATCACGATCGTATGTTTTTTCTTTTGGTTCAACAATTAAGGCACCATATAGACCTTTATCAAGTTGATTAACACCGTCTTGATGAGTGTGATACATATAAGTGCCAGGAGTTTGGGGTGTAAACTCATAAGTAAATGTTTCACCTGGTTGTACAGCATTTTGAGTAACACCCGGAATACCATCCATATTATTTGGGAGAACAAGTCCATGCCAATGTATAGTTACAGGATCGGCTAATTCATTTTTTAAGTTGATTTTTACTTTCTCCCCTTGCATTACACGTATTTGAGAACCTGGAACCGAACCATTAAAAGTCCAAGCATCTACACTGACTTCTTTTGTCAATTGATGCTTTGCCTCTTTCGCGACAATAGAAAACTCGTTCCCTTTTAAGATTTCAGGTTCAGTTGTTTCTTCTGTAGTAATCTTCTCAGGCTGATTTTCAACATCTGCTCGATTTGTATTTTCGTTTTGTTTATTTGAGCATGCCGAAAGAATTAACAATATAAATCCAATTAATGCTATTATTTTTAATTTCATTCTCTCTCCTCACTTTCATGAATTATCATATTAAAAATAATTGGAGATTTTATGCATTTTATATGAACAAAAGTTCATAAATTTTAACGTTTTAACCTAACAAAAACTAGAACTTATTGGTAGAAATAAATCTGCAACAACAATAAACAGTAGTTACTTAAATAAAACAAAGAACCTGCAAGATATTTGCAGGTTCTTTTATCAACTTATCTAATAGGTTTCCATCTACGGAGGAATAATGTATTTCCTACAACAGATACGGAACTAAAAGCCATAGCACCACCGGCAAGTATTGGATTTAATAAACCAATTGCCGCAACAGGGATAAGGATGATATTATATGCAAATGCCCAAAACAAATTCTGGCGTATCTTTCGCATCGTTGATTTCGAAAGAAGAATTATATCGACTATCCCCATCAAATCTCCCCGCATTAAGGTAATATCAGCAGCCTCCATTGCAACATCAGTACCAGTCCCAATTGCAATTCCTACATCAGCCGCAGCAAGTGCGGGAGCATCATTAATTCCATCTCCAACCATTGCAACAACTTTTCCTTCTTGCTTCAGTTTTTCTACTTCGGCAGATTTGTCTTCTGGCAGAACTTCAGCAAGTACTCGGTCCACACCAACTTGCTTGGCAATAGCTTCTGCTGTAAGTCGGTTGTCCCCAGTAATCATGATGACCTCAATACCTAGTTGCTTTAGAGCCTTAATAGCATCTGTAGATGTTTCTTTAACAGTATCTGCCACAGCAATTATGGCTGCTAGACTTTCATCAATAGCCATAAGCATAGCAGTTTTTCCCTCACCCTCGAATTTTTCCATAGTATCAATAGAAGAACTAATATTCACCTTATTTTGAGCCATAAGCTTTTTATTACCGATTAAAATCCTTTGATTATTGATACTAACCTCAATCCCATGCCCCGGTATAGCTTTAAAGTTAGTTGCATTTAATAAATTTAACCCTTTATCAGACGCACTGTTTACAATAGCTTCACCAAGTGGATGTTCTGAACCTTTTTCTGCAGTTGCAGCAATTTGTAAAATTTCATCTTGAGAAAGATTTCCGAAGGGAACAATATCTGTTACATCAGGTTCGCCCTTTGTAATAGTACCGGTTTTATCTAACACAACTGTTGTTACACGCTGTGAGTTTTGTAGATGTTCTGCACCTTTTATAAGTAATCCATTTTCAGCCCCTTTACCTGTCCCTACCATCACAGCTGTTGGTGTGGCTAATCCTAAAGCACATGGACATGCGATAACTAGTACTGCAATTGTACTAACTAACGCTGGGGTAAATCCAAGAAGTACGAATGTAATACCAAATGTCGCTAAAGCTATTACAATTACAATTGGTACAAATACTGCTGATATTTTATCTGCAACTTGCTGAATTGGCGCTTTGGATCCTTGGGCTTCTTCAACTAGTTTAATTATTTGCGAAAGAGCAGTATCTTTTCCAACTTTAGTTGCCTGGAATTTAAACGAACCATGTTTATTCATAGTAGCACCAATAACATTATCTCCAGCTTTCTTACCAACAGGCATGCTTTCTCCTGTTAACATAGATTCATCAACTGTAGTATTTCCTTCTATAATTATTCCGTCAACTGGTATCTTTTCGCCTGCCCTAACGAAAATAATATCTTCTGTTTGAACATCTTCTAGTGGTATATCCACTTCCATACCATTACGGATAACTCTAGCTGTCTTTGCCTGTAAACCCATTAATTTTTTTATAGCCTCAGAAGTTTGACCTTTTGCCCTTATTTCCAGTAGCTTTCCTAAAACAATTAGAGTCATAACCACAGCTGCGGCTTCAAAATAAAGAAATTGCCCAGTCCCCATTATGGTAACAACTAAACTGTATAAATAGGCCGCTGATGTTCCTAGCACTACTAGTACAGCCATATTTGCGCTACCTCCTCGAACTGAATTATAAGCATCGCGGTAATAATGACCACCAACATAAAATTGAACTACTGTGGCTAGTAAAAATTGAATCCAAGGATTTAAGTGGAAAAACCCTCCATTTCCGTACTCCATCATAAAATCTGATATCATCATGATTAAGAAAGGTATAGATAAAATAGCACCAACAATAAATTTTATTTTTTGTTTTCTATATGCTTTTTCTCGAGCACTTTGTTCATAATCCCCATCATTTTCACTAATTAATTTTGCATCATAGCCAGCCTTCTTTACTACATTAACTAATTGATCTACATTGGTACTTCCCGGAATATATTCAACACTGGCCTTCTCTGTTGCAAGATTAACAGTAGCATTTTTCACTCCGTCTACCTTATTTAATACTTTTTCAATACGAGTAGCACAAGCGGCGCATGTCATACCTATGATATTTAAATTTACTTTTTCTTGTTCAACCCCATACCCTGTTTTGTTAACTTTTTCAATTATTTCCTCAATTGAAACTTGTGATGGATTATAGGTCACTGCTGCTTTTTCTGTAGCTAGATTTACATTTGCTTGTTGAACGCCTTGCACTTTTGATATGTTTTTTTCAATACGAGTTGCGCATGCTGCACATGTCATTCCAGTAATATTTAGTGAAACATTTTCACTAGTATTAGGTTTTGGTTGTGCTAATGAACCATTTTCTGTTGACATTTTATACCCTCCTATAACTTTCATTTACAGTTATAAAATCCTTTATTAATTTGACACAAAAAAGGTTTTATATTCTCTTCATAGTCCACATAAAAAATACCCCCTACAGGTATATTTATTTTATAAAGAGAGGGCAACGTTATTTTTTAACGTTCGCCCCTGTTAGTATTACTGTACTTCGTAACCCTGATCATCAATTGTTTCTTTAATTTTATCTAATGTAACTACCTCTTTATCAAACTCTACAAATACAGATCCGGCTCCAAGATCAACTTTTACATTTGATACGCCATCAATTTTACCTACACTACCTTCGATTGAGTTTACGCAATGATTACAAGACATACCCTGTACGTTCAATTTTACTTTTTCCATAATTATCTTCTCCCTTATTTTTTCATTAGTTTTTGTATTGTTACTAAAACTTCATCTAATACTTCTAAGTCACCTTCTTGTATTCGCTCAACAACGCACTCTTTCAGGTGACCCTCCAGTAAAATCTTTGCAACGCTATTTATAGCAGCTTGTGTAGCAGATATCTGTGTTATGACATCATCACAATAAGTATCTTTCTCTATTAATCCTTTTATACCTCGTATTTGACCTTCAATCCGATTTAACCTAGTTATAAGGTTTTGTTTGACCTTATTGGAGTGATGGCTTTTTCGATCACTTGAAGTGGAACAATGAGTTTCCTCTAAAGACTCATCATTATCTAAAAAAGATGTCATTAATACATTCACCTCCACAAACAAAGTATACTATACCCCCGCACCCTATGTAAAGCCTAAAGTTAATTTTTTCTTCTATTTATCGCTGGTCATACCCAAGGGTTTTTTTCAGCTTTGTCTTTGTAATAAGATTTTATAGAAGAATAAGTCACATATAACTCCCCTTGTTTTAAAAAGGATTTAAATGGTACTGTAGCAAACGTATGTATGAAATAAACCTAAAGTAACCTAGGCGTACCCTTTTCAGATTTTAATTAAGTTACTTAAGATCAACGTGTATATGGTTACTTAATATTTGATGACCATCACATTTTGTTGTGATTATATCCGATTACTATATTCCTATCTTCTTTCATTTCCTTACATACATATTCTTCTTCAAAAACCTGTACATCCTTGTTATTTTTAGAAATCACTATATTGTCTGGAATATCGACTAAATTCCAATTTTTATCTAACTTATAATTATTTCTTATAAGAACTACTTCTTTTACTTTTTCTTTACTATCCACCACGGATTTTGTTTTTTCATTTTGCGCGGTTATACATGCTGCTAAGATAAGGATGATTAAAGAAAGGAATGTTGTTTTTACTGCCAATTTGAAATTCATTCTCTTTTCTCCATTCCATTGTTCTAGTGGTTAATATAAATTAAAATTTGGAGAAAGTGTGGATTTTTAATCTTTACACCAAATTTATATGTTTATAATAATCACCCGCACAATTAGTACTGGAAATATATTTAATTATTTACTTCCTCTACTTGTTTATAATATTCACTAAACACCTCTGCAAATTTTTCAACCGTATTTGAAAGTTCCTTCTGTGTATTATCCACCCCACCAAATTCCAGGAGAATAGAATTACTTGATAAATCTTGATTATAAACTCCATTACCTTCATCTTTACTTTTCACAAAAACTCCTCTACTAATCCCAGGAATTTTATTTTCTAATCTTTCGTTTAAATCTTTGGCCAATTTAAGATTTCGTTCATAGTTTTTATTATCCTTTCCAACTACAAAGAATAATCTTGCATATTCGATTCCATCATAATTTAATGTAGTTATTTTTCTTGCCTGTGAATCCCTATGTATATCAATAAGGTATACTAAAGAGTTTTCCTTGGCAGTTGCTTCTTGTACGATTTCTCTTGTTAAACTATAAGATTGTGAATAACCCCAACCCTTCTTTTTAAGTTCTGCAGTTACATTGGTAGTACTATGTTCAGTCCCTATACCTCTCTCTAGTAATTCATTCTGTAATTGGGTACCCACTTGAATAACATTTCTCGTTTCATCTATGCTAGACGCCTGATTAGGATTTGTCACACCTGAAAGTTGTGGTAAAAAAGCTTCCCAACTATGAGTATGATATATATAAACAACCTTTTTATCAGAAGTATCCTTCTTTGGGGTTTCAATTTTCTCTTCATTAGAGCTGCTATTTTTATTACTGTCATTTAAAAGAATGGCATCATTAGGAGGTGGAGACTCAATTGGCAATGTTGCTAAATTCGTTCCTTTCCCCGCAATAGCTATCTCTGTATTAAATTGCGAAAATCCTACTAATTCTCTTCCTAAAAAGGTTCTTATATCATCTGGCCAAATATTTGAAGTAACCCAAACCACACCGTTTAAAATGGAGGGTTTTACTATTTCTTTGTTCACATCTGATAAATTAAATTGTACAATTTCATTTGCTAATAAAGAGGAAAGCATATCTGCATCTAGTTGCTTTGTAGAGGTTGATACAATATCTGAAGAAAGCTTGATATCTAATTTCAGATAATTTATTAGGAAAATACTAAAATACATCACTAAAATAATAGCTAGTAGATAACCATTTACTTTTAGAATCATATTAGACCCTCCTTATTAGATAGTGTTATCTACATATTTATATGTGATAGATTCACCAGTAGTCTGCATATTTTCTGCACATTAATAGAGATAGAATTTTTTAGAATGGTATAATCTACTTCTCTTGCATAAAAAAATGGCATACTCATTATGGTAGCCATAGTTAAAACCTTCAATATTCTTCTGTTATTATGGGGCTTCCAATTGTTAAATTATAAGCGTTTTGGAGATCTTTATTAGTCCTTATACCAAATTGAACATTAAATTTATTTTTTTTACTACTAGTTAAATAATTTTCCCACGACTTGTTATAGGCTGTAATTGAGACAAAATCATCCTCAACTAATTTTTCAATAGATTTTACTGAAAATTTTTTTACAAGTAAAGTTGAAATTTGTTCAATATTTTCTTGCTTTTTCATTAATGCCTTGACTGTAAAATAGTATTCTTCTTTCTCATCTATGTTAATAATACTTTTTTGTATTCCTCTTTATTCCAACCCCTATTTTTATAACTATAGGTTTCCAAAATATTATATTTATCAGTTTCTTTAAATGCAGTTAGGGTAATTAACTGTTCTCTATTCTTCTCTTTTAATGAACCAGTTAACTTAATATGATGGTTTTCATCTTTCTCCACTTCCCAGTTAAACTGTTGATATTTTTTCTTCAACTCAGATTTTCTTTTATAGTGGAATGTCAACACCAAACTGGACAACTTTTATAAGGCCTGTTTCTTGAATTCTACTGGCGTTAAGTAACCGAGTGTTCCATGAATTCGAATATGGTTAAACCAATGAACATAATCATTTAATTTCAGTTTTAGCTGTTCAAGAGAAGTAAAATGGGCTCCATTTGCGAATTCCGTTTTGAAGACTTTGAACATAGCTTCGGCGACGGCGTTATCGTATGGACATCCCTTTGTACTCAAAGATCTTTGAATCCCAAATGTTTCTAAAGCCTCGGAAAGTAGTTTATTATCAAACTCTTTTCCTCGGTCTGTATGAAACAGTTGAATGTTATGAAAGTTACCTTTAATGCTTGCCAATGCTTTATATACCAGGTCAGCTGTCTTATTTGGACCAGCACTATAGCCGATAATTTCTCGGTTGAAAAGATCGACAAATAAGCATACGTAATGCCATTTTTTCTCGACACGGACGTATGTTAAATCACTTACAACTACTGTTAATGCTTCTTCTTGGTTAAATTGACGTTTTAACTCGTTTCGGGTAGGAGCTTCATTACTGGATTGTTTATATTGCTTGTATTGTGCCACCGTATAATTCGATACCAAGCCTAGTTGTTTCATAATCCGACCGATTCGACGACGAGAAACGATCCAGTTTTGCTTCTTTAACTCTACTTTGAGTTTGCGAGTACCATAGTTACAACGACTTCCCTTAAAAATGCGTTGAATTTCATTGGAAAGCTCCACTTCTTCTCTTTCATGGGCTTCTTTTTCGCACAAATTGGCTTGATAGTAGTAACTACTTTTGGGTATATGGAGGACGTTACACATTGCTGATACTGAATATTTGTGTGTGTTATTTCGAATCACATTTATTTTCGTCCCATGATCAGCGCAGCTTGCTTTAAAATGTCATTCTCCATCATTAAGCGTTGGTTTTCTTTGCGTAATCTCATTAACTCGTTCTCTTCCTCTGTACGATTATCTTTCGCAAAAAAGGATCCAGTTTCTTGATGATTTTTAATCCAACGATCTAATGAGGATGGTGTGATTTCATACTCTCGGCAGATATCCGCACGGGACTTTCCATTTTCATATAGCTTTACTAATTGAAGTTTAAATTCGGCTGTAAAAGTTCTACGTTGGCGCGGCATTGTACCAAGCTCCTTTAGGTTAGTATGTTTAGTGTACTAGCCCTTATAAATTCTGTCCAACTTAGTGTAGCCGATTCATAGTATTTCTTTAATGAAGAATCACTCTTCTCCTCTTTTTTTGTGAAGATAGACCACTGAGCAATATTAGCATTTATCGATTGGAGATTATCAATAGTTTGTAGTAATTTATCCTCTTTTCCAAGGACCTTAAAATTAAAATGAAAAAATAAAGAAATTAAAAGGACAGAAGCTGTTGAATAGATAATTGTTTTCTTCATATAAATATCCCCCTTCTAGCTTCATACTGTCCTATTTTAATTGTTTTTATACCTAATAGTCTTTTAATCTATTAAGCAAATATTAACTAGCAAAAATATGAAAAGGTTATAAAGCAAACTCTATAACCTTTTCTATCAAAATCAAAGACTTTCCTTGATTCGATCTATTCCCACTCGCTTAACAAATTTATAAAATTTTTCTCTCTTCTTACCTTCACAAATATATAATTCTATGATTTTATCAGCCTTTTGATATAGTTGCTCTGGTGAAAGATCCTTAAATAATAATGTTCCTATTTCTGCATCTTTCCCAGTACTTTCCCCCCCAATATACAAGGAATAAGTATCTTTTATTTTCATTACTCCTATATCGTTTACTAATGGTTCACCACAACCCACGGGACAACCAGTATAAGCAAATTTCAAAGTAAATGGTACTTCCCTACCTGCAACTCTTCTGTTCAATTCCTGTGCTACAGGCATACCTTCCTCCTCAGAACCTTTACAAAAATTACATGTACGTAGGCTTTTCACATAATTGCCTACTGGATAACAACTTAATCCAGACATCCTAAATTCCTTCATTATTTCTTGAGCATTACTTTTTGGAATCTCTAAATATATTTGTTGGAAGGTAGTTAATTCTACCTCTTGATTCTCATCTAAATATTTAGCCAGAATCGATAGTTGCCTTGCATTTATTCTAGCTCCGAACTGGATACCACCGTTAACAGTAATTTTTATCTTTTCAGCCCCCATTTTGTCCAACTCCCATATTAATTTTAATGATAAAAAAAGGCTACCGTAAGGTAGTGACCCCTTAAAGTTAGAGTTTTTATTACACAGCTAATTGGCTGGCATGAGTTCGGAATTTTACCGGACTCATGCCGGCCAGTTTTTGTTTAATTCGATCGTTGTTATAGTAATGGATGTACTTCTCAATCTTCATCTTCAAGGCTTCATAAGAAATTAATTGTTCTCCGTAATACATTTCCTGCTTCAGTAAGCCAAAGAAGTTTTCCATTGCTGCATTGTCTGCACATGTTGCTTTGCGAGACATGCTTTGGTACATCTTATTTTCTTTCAATGTGTGTACCCATTTGTAGTGCTGATAGTGCCAGCCTTGATCGGAGTGAATGGTGGTTCTATATTTGGCACGCTCTTGAATAATAGGAAGCACCTGTTTTAATGAATCCATCACAAATTCCAGCGTTGGACTTTTAGACATACTAAACCCAATAATTTCGCCGTTATATAAATCCATGATAGGGCTTAAATACAACTTCTCATCATTTGTACATTTGAATTCCGTTACGTCGGTCACAACTTTTTGAAGGGTATGTGGTGTGTGGAAACGACGGTTCAAACGATTTTTCGCCACTTTCCCAACCGTACCTTTATACGATTTGTAGCGTGATTTACGCACGAATTTTTCGCATTTCAAACCTAGTTTCTTCATGATACGTTGTACTTTCTTATGGTTAACGGGGTAACCTTGCGTTTTCAATTCCGCATGAATACGACGGTAACCATATCTGCCTTCATGCTTCTCAAACGTCTCTAAAATCAGCGTTTCCCACGTTTCATTTGGATTCTTTTGTTTCATCTGTTTGATTTGATATTGATACGTTGCCTCTGGAATTTTCACTTGTGTTAAGACATCTTTTAATCGGAATCCTTCTTCTTTAAGTTCGAAGGCGATGGCTGCTTGTGCTTTTCGAGGAAGGCATCCGGATTCTCTCGAAAAGCCTTCAACTTTTTTAAATAGGCAACCTCTAAACGAAGCATTTCATTTTCACGTTCTAACTGTTCCTCACGTGACATTGGTTTATTCTGTTTATTCGCTGTTGTTTTTGGTTTTTTAGACATAGACGGGCGCCCCTTTGCTTTTTGTTGCAGGCCCTCTATTCCTTCTTTTTCTAATTTACTGTTCCAATTGGCGATTAAACTCGGATTATTTATCCTAAATTGAATCGCTGTCTCTTGAAAAGAAGCACCTGTTTGTTTCATAAAGTGTAATACATCCAATTTGAATGAACAGGGTATTCCTCATTAACTATTTTCCGTTGTAACCCTTCCTCGCCAAAAGCTTTATAAGCACTTACCCAATTCTTAATTGGCGAAGAAGATGGAATACTGTATTTTTGCGCCAATCGGTCATAACTTAAAGCACTTTGCAAATACTCTTGTACAATTTTCAGTTTGAAATTCCCACTATATTTAGCCATAAAAAAACACCCCCAAAAGTTAGATTTCAACTCTAACTTTTGGGGTGCAGCACTTAAGATAGCCTTTTTTATTATTCTACTGGAGATAATTCACTTTCAGTAACCCATTGATGGTTCGTTACTTTTTCTCCCCCTGTAGTTGGAGTGTAATCGACCATATAAACCGTTGTTTTCTCTGCAGAATCAATTGTAGCCTTTGCCCCATTCATGCCTTCCATATGAGCTGCATTGATTATTACTTCTGTACCTGGCTCAATTGCTTCATCCCCAGCATCTTCAATTTCTTCTTGAATCACCCATTTATGGTCTGTTACTTTCTCTCCACCTGTTGTAGGTGTGTACGATATCGTATAAACAAATGTATCATAAGCACCTACAATAGTTGCCTCAGCACCGTCCATGCCTTCCATATGGTCTGCATTGATGATAGCATTACTTCCTACATCATACTTAGGATTTTCAGCGACTTTTAAACCTTCAGGCACTTCTCCTGATCCTGACATATCCATACCTTCCATATCTTGAGAAGACATATCCATACCTTCTTCTTCACTTGAGTTTGAGCTATTATCGTTGTTATTGTTAGAACAAGCAGCTAATAATAAGACCAATAGAGTCAAGATAAGACTGCTTTTCATAAAAGTTTTTTTCTTCATTTTTCCTCTCCTTTTTCTGGTTCAATAATTAGAATGCTTTTTCTCATAAAAACATCTGAAAAATGATGGGAAATATTGATTAGAATTCAGCTTCTGCTCCTCCCTATGTATTTTTCCCTATTTTACTAAGAAAAAATGCATAAATTATGCAGAATTTTTTATCCTAAATTAAGAACATCCTTATAATACTAAATAATAACAATAACGGAACAACTGAAAAAACAAAAATCCAATAAGTTATTTATTTGGTAAATAACTTATTGGATTTGTTCTATTGATAAATCAGCTTAAGAAACCATTTTTCGGCAAATCTCTGCGCATTTAAAACAAGACTCTGCACATTTTTGGCAGTGTTCATGATGACTGTGTTTTTTACATTCTTCTCCACATTTTTCACAAATCTCTGCACATAACAAACATATTTCCTTCATTACTGGACTATTAGACTGGATAGCCTTAGCGGCTAAGCTACAAATGTCTGCACACTCTCTATCTAGCCTGATGCAATCGACCATCATTTTAACGTCATCCTCTTTTAAACAAGCATCAAAACAGTAATTGCATGCCTCCATACATTCTAAACAAGCTTTTACACATTCTTCGTAAGTCATATTCATATTATTACCTCCTCAATAGTTTTAGTAACAATATTATACTTCCCATAAGATATTTAAATAAACTACATAAAAAATGCATATTTAATAGGATTTTGTTTAATTAAATGCAAAATTTCTACACAATTTTTTTATAAAATGATGAAAAAAACGCTAGGAGAATTATGATGAAAAAAATCTTAATCATAGGAGGAGACAAAGGGTATTATTGGTTTAAACTCCTAAAGAGATACGGATTTGATTGCATTGAACCCGTAAATCCTAAAGATATGATTAATTCTATTATTAGTCAAAACATTACTATGGTATTAATAGATAACTCCTCACTAAAACTAAAAGTGGAAGACATATGTAAGGAAATTAGAGTTGTTTCTTCTGTCTTTTTAGTAGTAATTAGTAATAATACTAATGATTCACTGGTTAGTATCCTTAAAAATGGTGCGGATATTTGTTTAAAAGAACCAATTTATGAAGAAGAATTATTAGCTAGGATAAACTCATTATTCCGTACTCTACCTAAAGTGAAGAGTGAAGTCTATACATTTAATCATTTACAATTAGAGAAAAGTAAGCATGAATTGACTTATAATAAAAAACTGATACCACTTTCTCAAATTGAAATTAAAATTATAGAATTGCTGATTAATAATCCTAATAAAGTTCTAACCCCCAGTTCCTTAATAAAAAGTATTTGGACACACAATCCTATTAGTCAACAAACTCTTCGCTCATACATTAGAAACATTAGAGATAAAATTAGAGAAACAGGATTTCCTATTGATAAACATTTAGAAACAATATGGGGTGTTGGTTATATTTGGAAGCAAGATGGTTGATTTTATTACGGTTATTATAGTTGATTTTTTCACTCTCTTTACCTCCCTTTAAAGTAATTTTTCCAAAAACGTTTATGATTATGCTACAACCCTAGCGACATAAAAAGGACTTCCCTTTAATTAGGAAATCCCTGTTATACTTAATACGAGGAATTACTCTTCAACACAAGAGTAGAGCTATTCCTTTACTTATAAACAAAACACTCTCTGTCTAGAGAGTGTTTTGTTTAGTCAAAATTGTTTCCCTTTTGGGTTATCTCATTCACTTTTAAAATATGTATCCATTATAACATTACCTGTTATTTTATAAGTTTTTGTAATTCTTTTACCGTTTTATCTTTTTGTTCAAATAGGTTTTGAAGTTGATTGTTTTTTGCTTTTTCCATAGTGGATATGACACCGTTTAATCTATTCTTCTCTGTTTTTTCTTTTGACTCTAAATTGCTAATTTTGTAATTAAGAACTGTTTTAGAAATCGATCCCCTTTTAAATTGAGAATTCCATTTGTCCTTTTCGAAACTAGTTGTTAAACCTAGTAATTTAATCTCTGTTTCCTTCCCTTTTATATCGTTATCAAAATGTAATCGAATGGCCTGTGTTTTGTATTTAACAACAGCTTTATTGATTAAAGTAATATTATTCATAATCTCATCTGTTCCAGCATTCATTTCTATTCTTTTAGATTCTTCTTTTTGCATGGAAGAGATATTGTATTCCATCGATTTCCCTATAGAGGCTAATTGTTTCGATTGAGAATCATTTAATTGTGCGATCTTCTTTTCAAAATTCTTCTCTATGTTCGTTTGTTCCGTATCTATATTACTTAATTTTTTATTATACGTTTGCTTCGCTTGTGTAGCATTCTTCTTTTTTTCCTCTTTATACACTTGTAACGCTTCATATCTTTGTTCCGTTATTTTAAATAGCTGACTTTTCTTTGTGACTTCCTCTACTAGAATAAGGCTCTCTATTTCTGTCTTTACTGTTTGTTTTTCCTCTTGATAGTAATCCAACATGGAATTATTCAAGTATCTTAAAATCTCATTTTCCTTCTTGGGTATACTTCCACTTGTATCAACATTAGAAGCTGCTTCTACACGTGTGTTTTCCAAAGTAATTGGATTAACCAATCCTCCAATAGTCAGTATTCCTGTAAGTGTTAATCCCATCATAAATTTCTTTTTTCTATCCATCTATTCATCTCTCCTAAGCTTTAATAGAGTAATTATATAGGGTTAAAAATAGTGCAATTGTTACTTATGTCAGTATAATCAAAAAAAGTTATTCGACATTATCCCTGACACTGTGAAAAACCTTAGTTGGTATTAACTTTCAACAGCTGGTTGTAAATGAAGCAAGAACAGCGTATTATGTTCGTTAAGTTAATGCGATGCGATAAAACTATAGAAAGAAGGATATTTATGCTTAAATTAGGGCTAAGAATATTAGATCGGTTAGGTACAAAAGAAAACATTACCTTTGGTTCCGTTTATATTGCGTTAGGCTGCATTTATAAATTAGAAGAACAAATTCTATATGTACGTAAATTCGCTGAAATAGATCCGGATTATGTTATAACTTTAAGAAAGTATGTGGAGAGAGAATCTAGGAGAACAGGAGATATGGAGATTGCTAAGGGCTGGTATAAAGCCATTTCTATTGTGGATTCTGAGAATGATGAAAATTAAAAGTCAAACCTTTAAAGACATAGGTTTTAATGGCTTATGGTTGGGTCACTCTTGGAATCCCAGTAAACAAGAGTGCCCCAACCACTTGCATGTAAGGTGATAGCAAGCAAATGGATTTAAACTTGCTACTCTTATATTATTCCCAAAGTTATAACATTTATGTATAGTTATATCGCACCTGGAGTCACAATGTAAAAAAGGTTTAAAATAACAAAAAGAAGAGGATATTACTCCCCTTCCTTTTATTGAGTTTCGCTAATAACTTTTGGTTAGAAGTGACGAGCTTCTACCCTCTTATTATACCATGAATAGGAACTGATTCTTGAATCATTAAATATTAGTAACTCGCTGAACTCGGTGATTAAATTTTTCTTTCCAATAGCCTGTAGTCATATCCTCTATAGCTACCCCATTGGAACTTTGAGCACCAATGAATTTACCATCACCTATATAAATACCGACATGCCCATCCTTTTTATATGTATCAAAAAAGACTAAATCACCTGGCTGCATTTCCTTCTCTTCAACAGCAGTACCCCTATTTTTTAATGTCTCCGTACTTACTGAGCTTTGTTCTCCTAACTGAACCCCTATTTGATTATACGCCCAATAAACGAAGCTAGAGCAATCAAATCTACCGTTCTTTACATCCTCTTGATTGCGACCACCACCAAATACATAAACGGAGTTTCCAATCCACCGGTTACCTACAGTAGTAACGTCATACTCCCCACCGGATTTCAGTTGAACATCTCCATCCTTAGAGATTTGGGTACCATTTTTGAAGTTTTCAGCTAAGTTGATTACTTTTTCCACATACCAGTCTGCATGGTTATAATGCCAGATAGCTTTTCTCGGATCTGTGGCAAATCCATTACTAGATAAATAGTTAGCAGCTGCAGCTACTCCATCTGCAACGCTATAAGGGTCTGCTTTGCCGTCATTATCTGCATCCACACCATAACCATTTCCCTTTTTGATTGTTTCTAGGTCAGTAATATCTACATCCTCTCCAACCAAACCTCCGCTCGATTCATACTTGTACCCAACCCAAGTACTTGGAATGAATTGCATGCTACCAATTGCTCCAACCGAAGAAGTCATAGTAGGACTAGTGGAGAAGCTTGTCTCTATGGAATGAATGGCAGCCAGATAGTACCAAGGTACACCATATTCTTTTTCTCCGTACAGATAGTACTTCATATACTGTGATGGAACTCCAGTAACGCTTGTATCTATAGATGGACTAATAACAGTAGTATTAGAAGGGATATTACTTTGACCAAAGAATGCACTTCCCTGTTCTGCTCTCTCCTCTTCATTGCTGATTGCCTCTTCTATTAGGTTCTTTTCTTTCTCTATTTTCTTGTTTTTTTCTAGGAGTTGTTGCTTTTGTTCCTTGGAAGCTGCTTCTTTTTGTTTCAGCTGCTCCACCAATTGTTCCTTTTCACTTTGTTGTTCTTGTAGCTGTGAAACCATGCCTTCTAATTCCACTTGGTTACTTTCCAGTTCCGACGTAGCTTCATTTAGCTCTTCTTGCAGCGTAAGTAATTGACTTACCTGTTGAACGTTATCCAATAAATATTGTTGTTTATTAACTGTCGTAATGGCAGGAATTCCAAGGATTAGATCTTGATGGACCATTTTACTTAACTGACCATCTGGATCTATTTCCTTCATTTGTTTGTTAATCGTTTCTAACCGAGAAGAAATAGATTCTAATCGTTCCTGTTCTTTTTTTATGGTAAGTTGATTCTGCTCCAACGCCTTATCATACTGGTTCAATTGTCGTTCCAGAATAACTCGTTCATTTTTATAAGCGTTTATCTCTTTATCCATCTTTGTGACTTGTTCCTGAATGCTGTCTTGATTACTTTGTAAGTGATCGGATACCGTTTGACTTTGTTCTTCTGCACTTACATGCGTTGTTCCAATTACCCCAACACTTAAACAAATAGCAGCTATTTTCTTCATATTTCCTCCTTAAATATAAAAACCCCTAAGAAGACATAGGATTACTATATCTCCTTAGGGGCTCTCCCTTTATTTATATTTGATTATTAAATCCCTTTACTAAAGTCACTCCACTATCCCTGCAGCAATCGTCTGAAATAAAGGGCGTAACGGACTTTTTCGTTTCTTCATTATCTTTACCATTTGAACGATTTCTCTGAGCTCTGTGTCGGATGAAACTTCAATTATTACTTCCCCTAAAGCTTCCCCCCTCATAATAGAACGATTAGAGCAAGGTACCGAGATGAACTTTTCTTTTTTCAATATATTTCTGAGAAACCTCTTGTCGTGCTCGTGTGCAACCGATTTAGGGTCTGCCTCTAATAAGTATGCCTCCATATTCACTTTTCCTTCTCCCTTACGCTACTTCCTCGGCGATAGTGTCGTTTACCTTGTTCGCAAACTCCTGAAGGTTCCCTTTTTCTAGGATAGAGATTTGAATAGGGATAGAATGGCCAGCATTATTGGTTACAATTAAGGTAGATGTATAAGAATTAAATAGCGGCACGATTCCTAACACCAAAAATAAAAGACCAAATAAATTAAAATTAAATAACTCTGGTATACCAATCAAGGTAAAAACTAAACCAATCGCAAAGCGTTTTAAGTGGAATTTTGTAGAGGTAGAAACGCTCGCAATAGATTTCAAAGGCATCGTTACTTCGTTTTTTCCTAATGGCAAAAGGCTAAATAAGGTGTTGCGATCATATCCCTTAAATCGTTTATTCGTTAGCGCTAAATCAGTAGTTAACCACCTTAACACCACATTGGTACAATAAGTATCCTCCATAATCACTCTTTCATTTTTAATTTCTGACATGATTAAAATCACTCCTTTTAAAAATAAAAAAGCCCCTAGAAGAGAACATACCTGTGGCATGTTCTACATCTAGGGGCTCTCCCTTTAGTGTTATCTAAATTAAGTTAAGTTTATCAATGTAACGGGATATTGTAAAGAAGGAATAAGGTACTAACCTAAATCCCTATTATTTTCATCCTTAATCAACCGTTTTTTAATTATTTCAACTCTACTCATTTGTTTACTGTAACTAATCACGAATAATAAATTTTTCTCTTTCTTCATCTGTAAGATCCTTTGGCTTTTTCCCATGTTCAGCACAATATTTAGACAATGCTCTGAATCGAATTTTAGGTTCATTAGTTTCCTTTGGATCTACAAAGATGCCATCTGGAAAATATTTATCTGCCTTATCAAATTCCTTAAGCATATCATTCCTCACCTCTTCATTATTGTTTCCAACATGAAGATTCCGCAAAACACTATAATCTGATAAATCACGAGCTATTTTACCCATTGTATAGCACCTCCAGGAAAATACCTTTTTGCTAGTCTCTGACCAATGTTCTCATCAAAAATGATTAATTGACTTTTCTCTTCGAAAAATTCGCCACCAAGCTCATTTGATGTGTAAAAATTAATTGTTTCTGTCTTAGATGTTAAATGCATATAACCATCGCAACCATTCTCTAAACTATACTGGCAAGCAAAGGCAACAAGATTATTTCCTACACCTTTATATATTCTAAAATCGTTAACTCCATACCTCTCTAATCCAATCCTGTAAAGCTTATTTTCCTTAGAAGATTCAGCTGAAACTAGTTGTACTCTATATTCCCCCTTATACACTCTTAAGGCAACTATACCTTGAGCTATTCCAGGGTATTCTTTTGTCTCTAATGAAAAGACTTCACAATCTTTATTAAAATCATTTTTAAAATTGAATACCCAATTTGGAGGAATATATTCTCCTACTTCATTTTTACCCACTCTACGGTAATAACAATCTACGAATTGACGCGTCCTGATATTATATAGCATAGTCTCATTCACTTTCTATATATATTATACAATTATACCATATTCTAAAATCATAGAATCCAAGCATTTAATAAATTCAAACTTTTCAGACATATAATATAGTAATACTATAATGGTTTAATTATGTTTTTTGATTTATTCTCCCTGAGCAACAGATACTGTATCCCTGTATTTAAACTTCTTTTAATGTCAACCTGATGTCTATGGAAATTTTAAGTTCTTATAGGTGCAAAAATTATGAGTCATTCTCCCAAAACAAAAGGACAAAGATCAACTCTTTATCCTTTACTTTTTTTATTTTGATATTAAAAGGCTCTACTCCTATTAACTTGGAATAAAGCCTACTTTTTTATAAAGATGCAACCTTAGAAAGTTTAGATAACCTTCTTCTATTTATTAAATTACTGATTTTAAATGCAAGAGATTCTTTTCGCTTCGCTGTAAATTCAACTGTAGCCGATTGTTCTTCTGAGGCTTTTAGCATCTCATAATAACGAGCTCTAGCTGAATCCAATATCTCATTAATATCAGAGACTATGATAGCTCTTTGTTTGTCTCCAAAAGCATCCATAAGCAACAATTTTAATTCATCAACTTTTTGTTTTTCTTCATCAGTCAATACATCCAATAATCGCATAGGTCAATGTTCTCCTTCCATGATCCTTAAAGTAACTTCGGCCTTATTTGTTATTTACATTATACTACATTTGAGCCAATACTAAATCTAATTAAAGAAGAAGCAATTATTGTTCCTTCTTATTTTTAGGCATTGGTAAGACTTCCTTTACTATGCTATCCACCTTTTTCATTTTAGGTTCTTATAGGTGCAAAAATTATGAGTAATTTCCAAAAACAAAAGGACAAAGATCAACTCTTTATCCTTTACTTTCTTTATTTAGATATTAAAAAGGCTCTATTCCATTTATCTTGGAATAAAGCCTACTTTTCTATAAAGATGCAACCTTAGAAAGTTTAGATAACCTTCTTCTATTTCTTAAATTACTGATTTTAAATGCAAGAGACTCTTTTCGCTTCGCTGTAAATTCAACTGTTGCAGATTGTTCTTCTGAAGCATTTAACATTTCATAATATCTAGCCTTCGCTGTATCAAATATTTCTCTAACTTCTTGTCCTAAAACATATCTTTCCTTATCACTAAAAGCATCAAGAATAAGCAATTTCAATTCATCTACTCTTTGCTTTTCTTCAGCAGTTAATACATCCCTTAAGCGCACCATGGTCATTTCTCCTTTCTCTTTTTGCCTCAACGTTCTATATAATTATTAATATTATACCACAAATGACCTTTTGCTAAATATGAAGAAGGAGCAATTTTTATTGTTCTTTCTTTTTTTTATTAGCTGGTGGTAATTCTTCGTTCTCCTCTAAAACAAGTGAATTTACAACTTCGCTGTTCTTTAATGTTTTATCTTTCTCGACCATATTAATTGCATTTTCCCCTGCATATCCGCCTAAAATTGCTGTTAAAAAGATACGCTCCATTCCATTAGGATCTGCAAATAAAATCGCAACAACTGCAACAACTGCACCAAATCCAATGTCTAAGAGTACACCTGGGTTAAAAGTTGTTTTATGGTTTCTTGGTTTTTTAATAGTATTGTTTCTTTTCGCGTGAGTTAACAAACCCATAAAACCGCCAATACAACCCGCAATAACTAAATTTTCCAACAAACTTATCACCTCTTTATGCTTAATTGTCAATAAACGCAAAAAAGCCTTTGAGATAATAAACCCGATATTTACGCAAAGTAAATAAAGAGTCTATTAGCCCAAAGGCTGCTACGTTTATTAGTTAACCTGCTAATCTAAAAAGATTGCAAAAAAAAGTAAAAATGAAAAAGTAAAATACTTTTCTATTTTACTATATTTTACGTTAACTACCAACTAGTTTTATATTTTTCTCTTTGAACTTAAGAGATTTGCTTTTCCCCTATATTTAATTTCTGATATTGCAGGATCAGATCATCTAATTTTTTACTTAATTTAAGTGTTTTATCTGACCTAAAACCTTCGCTTAATCCTATATTAATCATCTCATTTCTAACATTCTCTATGCGATCTAAGATCTCTTCCAATATTGTTCCTCTCCTAACTTCGTATGTATTATCTCCGTTCCCCTAATATCTGTAAATCCATATTTTATCTATACAATCTCCTCATTCTAAACTGAGCGGCTGTCTTACCATTTCCTAATTCTTCATAAGATTTTTAGCATGATTAAGGTAATCTAGAACACTTTTTACAGTAGTAGATGCTTCATCCAGGATTGATTCTTTTACTACATTTGTATTAAAGACATTCTCTTCACTGTCGGCATATCCTGAAATACTCCAGATATTAAGGCTATTATTTTTCGCTAATTCCTCTGCTTCTTTATATAAATCCGTATATTCATAATCATTATAAAGATAAGCAACTTTAGCTAATCCTTCTGCTATAAGTAAATACTGTATACTCTTACCACCGACAAAAGCATGGACTAGTAATCTTCCATATTTATCGGTTTCACCAGCCTTAGGATCACTCTTAATTTGTATCTCTTTCCCTTCCACAAGCTGTGAAAGAAATGCTTGTGCGTCTTGTCCGTAAGGTTCATTTTTCCCTTTTGTAATCTCTGGAGTGTTAATGGATAAAAGGCGGGCTTTCGATCCATCTTGAAATACAACGGTATCACCATCAATAACCCGTTCAACGGTCATCGTTCGCATCTCTTCTATTGTAGATTCTTGTGTTTCTTCTGTGCCATTTATCAGATTTTCAAGGAATGAGCCACTCTCACTTGCTGAATCCTTTGCAACTTCATATGTTTTCCTATCTGTATAATCCATTAGATCACTAGAAGAACAGCCACTTAGCAAAACAATCATACATATGGCGATAATTACATTTTTAAAATTTCTCATTAAAGTCCCACTCCTATATAGAAAAATAAAAGAACACCAATATACCACTAAAACTTACCTAAAAGTTGTATTCGAGGTGTTCTCATCCATTTTTTATTTAATTATCTTAACTACATCCAGATCCTTTTCCTCTTTCTCTTTGTTTATCCCTCAAGCCTCTCTGTACACTTTAATTAATAATCAACTCTCTAAATCCATCTCTTTTTTGCCCCCTTTTAAAAACAAAAAGAAGCCTTCAGGCCTAAACAAAATTTGCATACATCGAAATGAAATACAAAATTTGTTTTTTAGGCCCAAAGGCTTCTTGTTTATTAGTTAGTCTGCTAATCCATACGGATCGCTAAAAAATTGAAATTTAAAATAATATTACCAATACATCTTACCATATTTTTCTTACTTCATCTATTTGAACATGAAAAATTTCGCTTTTCTCTTCTCTATCCTCTCTTTTAATTCTTCATACTCTTGTAGTAATTCCTTTGTTCGAGCATCTCTTTTCTCTTTCGGATCACCAAATTCTACAACTTGGTACTTTGGTTTAAACGGAAAGATTTTTCCCATTTCGTACACCCCTTCTTAATTTCCATCATTAAAATAATTAGAAACAATGTCTGCTAAAAGTTCTTCCATCGTTATATTTTTTTCATCAGAAGCTTGTTTCACTTTCTTCTTGAGAGAAGAGGGTACCGCAAAAGTTAATATCTCATGATCACTATCAATATATATACCTTTACGAGATGGAGTAATACTTCCCTCTTTAAGGTGAAGATTTAAGAGGTCAACGATTTTTTCGTTAAGCAAATTGTCTGGAAATACATATGGCTTTATTTCTAAAGTTAATATAGACTCTTCTAATCCTAATTTCATATTTTTTGGCCCCAGGTGACTATAACAAATTTCAATAAAATCATAGAGAGGGTAGTCAATCTTGTCCTGATAAGAAAATGCGAATGTAGCATATCCCTTTTTAGATACATAACCATGGTCCACAATAAGTGTTTGTGGTAAGTAACCGTTACCCTCTATTTCATTTATTGTTATCCTTAAACCTGATTTAGTTACCAGCACAGGTTCATAATCTTCTATTAAAATCCTTGCCTCCATACCATCCTGGTTAGCAAAGCGTTGAAACCATGCAGTTTCTAAATCCTTATCATAAAACTCCTTTTTTTCTGCACGCTTTTTACCTAGATACTTTTTAGAGAAACGATCAAATTCTTCTTTACTTATGAAATTAAGTTCTCTTCCTTTATATATGTGTTTTTCTGCTTTTAATAATCCTTTAGCTACATATTGAGAAATAGTGACAGTATGTAAATTTAATATCTTTGCGACATCACCAGTTGTATAACCTGGCTTTTCTAATTCTTTCTTAAGACGAAGTAGATCTGCTTCATAAAAGTATTTTCTATTATCTATATGCCAACTCGCCTCATTCGAAGGAGTAAGTTTGCCTTCCTTAACATATTTATGAATTGTTGTTACCTTAACATTTAACAGTTCAGCCGCTTCCTTCGTAGACAGCTCTTTACTGTACTGTTTATCATCCATTTAGTTCACCCTTAATAATCATATTTGGGTATATTATATCATTTGAAGACCGTTTTTATAAACACGCTAATAAAATAGGTAACTTTTATAAAATAAGCACTTAACTTTATATTACATCATGAATCTTCGGTTTCTCTTTTTTTGATTGCCTCATTAATAAGGGTAGCTGCATTCGTACAATATTCCTTCACCAGTGATTCTAATTCTTCCTTTGTTGGATTTGGTAAGGCTTCACTAACGGCTGTAAACTGTTTGACTTGAGATTTACCTCCTCCTAACATAAGACTTACCTCCACTACATTAGAATAGAAAAATCTATTTACCTCGACACGATAACCATCTTTAAACTCATGTAGAAAATAAACTGTCTTCCTCACTCTTACCTTTTTTCTAAACCCAATTTCTCTTTCTTCTTTTTTAAAGGCTGTTTTCGCATAGATTGTTGCTATTTTGACCATCTTTATAAGAGGTGATAAAATACTCTTTCAGGAGGCGGTTTTTCTATGATGAAAGATATCTATGCCCATTTTTCGGATTTAACTAAAGATGAGCAAATTCAACTTTTTAACCTTTTAAAAGAAGATTTCATAGATAATAATGATGCAGATATGAAAGATGCGTTTACAATAATTAGAGAAACCCGTTTTAAAGAGGGCTTAGGTTGCATTCATTGTGGAAGTGTGAAAGTTAAGCGTAATGGGAAGTACAGAGATAGACAAAGGTATCTCTGTCGTGACTGCGGGAAGTCCTTCAATGACCTCTCTAATACACCGATTTCTGGGACACGATATCTTGGTAAGTGGGCTAAATACTTTCAAATGATGGTAGAAGGATACACTCTACCGAAAATCGCAAAGAGGTTAAAAATCCATATCTCTACTGCATTTTACTGGAGGCATAAAATCCTTTTCGCCCTGCGTTCAATTGGATATCAAATGTTGAAAGGGATTATCGAAAGCGACGAAACCTTTTTTAAAGAGTCTCTAAAGGGGAGGAGAACTTTGGACAGGGAACCTAAGAAACGTGGAGGTAGAGATAAAAAGAGAGGTATTAGTAATCTTAAAATTGCTGTTGTGGTCGCTCAGGACCGAAGTGGGCAGGTCATTGCTCAGAAGGCTGGAACTGGTCGAGTAAGAGCTGAAGAAATTGACGCGGTTATTGGAAGTTATATTGACCCGTCTTCTTTGTTGTGCACAGATACAGCTACCAACTACAAAAAATTCGCTCTTATCAAGTCACTAAAACACGAACCCATCAATCTGAGCAAAGAGGGATATGTCAAAAAAGGCATCTACCACTTGCAGAACGTGAACAACTACCATAAACGATTAAAGGGGTGGATGGATAGATTTCAAGGAGTGGCTACAAAATATTTGGATAATTACCTTTATTGGTTCAGCTTCCTTCAACAAAGCAAGAAGTTGGCTGAAAAAGAACAGATAAACCAAATGCTCCTCAGTTCTTGTCAAAACTCAAATAATATAACTGTGAATTTCTTACGAGAGATATAGAAAAGCCATTCTGTTAAGGAACGGCTTTAATTGTTATTCATTTAAGGAATTCTGAGACAACATTTTTCTAATTATTCTTATTTGACCTCTATGGTTAATTTCATCTTCAAATACGTGAAACCAAATAAAATAGTTGTTAGATTGGTGGTTATCCCATATTCTGTTTTCGTACAACCAAACATCATCTAGATTAGCGAATTCTTTAAAAGTTCTATTTCTAACTTCTTCTAGTTTGGCTATATAAAACTCTAAGGGATGTCCTTTGATATGTGTCCTGCCTTTATCTCCAAGACTGTATGGTGCACCCCATTCTTCCATTTCTTGTCCGTTCGGTTTCCGACCATCAAAAATCTCTATTTGAAACCCCTTTTCAACAGCAGCCATATGCAATAAAAGGGCACCGATACTATTACTATCCTTGCTCGGTAAATAGTCTAATTCGGCAGTCGTTAAGCCATTTACGGCTTCTAAAGTCGTTTTTCTAGCATAGTTCATTTGCGAGACAAGATGACCTATTTGGGAGCTAAATCCATCTAATTTTTCAATCTTAAATTCCATAGAACTTGCACCTCATTTACTCGGATAGAAATCTGGATATCTTTTATAACAATAATACCATAAAAAGTAAATTTTATCCTTGTCTTTATTGAAAGCAACAATTCTTACGAAAAGAGCCTTTTTAAAATAGTATTTTTCCTCCATGGAATTTTTTCTCCTTCTAGAGTAAATCTAATTTTTGTTAGTAAATCAATTTAACATCATTTAAACAAACGTAAAAATTAACTATAAATTTAACTATAAAATCATAATTAATTTTATCATAAACTTCCAAATGTGGTAAACACATAACTTATAAGTATTATTTATTAATAAAACTAACTTATATGATACTGTTAAGAGTTCCCAACTTTTTTTACTCTTATAAGGAGGTGTATAGAATGAATGATCTTGTTAGAGTAATCGGAGAAAGAATAAAATACTTCCGCTTAAATAAAGGGTATACGCAAGAAAAACTAGCTGAAATCGCCAACATTCATTCCGCTTATATTGGTGGTGTGGAAAGAGCAGAGAGAAATATTTCTCTTGGAACATTAAATAAAATAACGCAAGCATTAGAAATAGAAGCTAAAGATTTATTTAAACCAATTAGTGAAACGGAACAAATTATTAATAAGGACGTTTTGTTAACAACACATATGAACCTTTTAAGTTCAAGATCCCAGGAAGAGCTTATACTAATCCATGAATTAGTAAGTAATTTAGTATCTATATTGGATAAAAATCAAACTAATGAAGATTAAACAGTAAAATTAGTGTATAGAGGGGATTGTTTATGAAAGACCCAGGAATGTTAGGTTAAAGAGAACATACTCCTGTTCAAATGGGAGATTCAGGTGAAGGTATACAAATTAGATTTTGGTTTTAAGATAAATAAGATTCAGGTAAAATTGGTGTGAAAACTAGAAAATATCCAGGGGAATAGATGTAAGGATTTAGCAATTAATCCTCAATGGTGGTTGAATTTTGCTTTAAACAGATTTATATATCCACTTACTATTGGTATGGTTCATTTTTTATTCGAGTGGAATAATTTAATTTAGCATGCATATATGTGTATTTTTCTACTCTACTTTAAAATAAATTATTTTCGGCAGATTTTCACAATATCATCGTGCTCTTTACGTTTTCATAACAAAAAGGGATAAATCACTAGTGTGATTTATCCCTTTTTGTTATTTCTTTACATAATTACCATATATCCAACCAAAGCTTTTACCATCTTTGATTTTATACCAGTTGTTCTTTTTCTCGACTACTTCTACTACTTTATTTTTAGCCAAATGCTTATAAGTCTTTGCTTTTCCACTGTCACTTGTATGAACAGCGGCTTTATCTTTTGTTACTTTCATCTTGTATAGTGTATTTTGCGTTAGGTTAGTGGATACATATTGATTCCAAACCCAGCCATAACTTGATCCGTCTTTGATCTTATACCAAGTACCTTTTTTCTCTACTACTTCCACAATATTATTTTTGTACAAATGCTTGTATGTTTTAGATTTTCCACTATTACTTGTATGTATAGCGGCTTTATCCTTTACAATTCTTAAATCGTACAATGATTGTGGTGTTAGATTAGTGGATACATATTGGTTCCAGATCCAACCATAACCTGTTCCATCTTTAATTTTATACCAAGTACCTTTTTTCTCTACAACCTCTACAATATTGTTTGTATAAAGGTGTTTATACGTTTTGGATTTACCACTATTACTCGTATGAACAGCAGCTTTTTCCTTAGTTACTCTTAGTTCATAAAGTACTTTTGATGGTACTTCTGGTGTTAAGTCAGTGGATACATATTGATTCCAAATCCAACCATACGTTGAACCATCTTTAATTTTATACCAAGTACCTTTTTGCTCTACTACTTCTACAATGTCATTCAGGTTCAAATGCTTGTACGTTTTAGAACTGCCACTATTACTTGTATGAACAGCTGCACTATCCTTTGTCACTCTTAAGTTATAAAGAACTGTTGGTACTTCTGGTGTTAAATCAGTTGATACGTACTGGTTCCAAATCCAACCATACGTTGAACCATCTTTAATTTTATACCAAGTACCTTTTTGCTCTACCACTTCTACAATGTCATTCAAGTTCAAATGCTTGTACGTTTTAGAACTTCCACTATTGCTTGTATGAACAGCTGCATTGTCCTTTGTAACTCTTAAGCTATAAAGAACTGTTGGTACTTCTGGCGTCAAATCCTTTGAAACATATTGATTCCAAATCCAACCATAAGTTGAACCATCTTTGATTTTATACCAAGTACCTTTTTGTTCTACCACTTCTACAATGTTATTTAACTTCAAATGCTTGTAGGTTTTAGAACTACCACTGTTGCTTGTATGAACAGCAGCATTATCCTTAGTTACCCTAATTTTAAAAAGTGTCGGTAGATCTGTATCAGATCCCTCTTCATCTTTACTACTATCTTTAATGTAGACAGTTAAGTCTGCTTCCACATGATTATCATCCATTACAGCCATTGTAAATACTTGTCCATTTTTTGTAACAGTATCATGAATTAACCCGAATAGATTATAAGTTTTAGAATCTGGAGCATAATATCCAAAAACTTGGTCATTACAAGCCCCCGATGCAGATGCTGGATTTGCTTGTGTATTTTTAGCAGCATCAATTGTCATAGTACATTGTGCTTTTTCTAACTCAGCCGCTTTAATCCCGATTGGTATTATTGTTAGAAAACTTAAAATAACTACCAATAGTATAGTAAGATGTTTTTTCATTATTGAATTTCCTCTCTTTTCCCCTTTATTAATAACTATGTATGTATATATATGTATATTTTACTATTCCATCTAATAATTTTAAATACGAAATAGTAATAAAAACACAGGACTTTTTAACTATTTGTGTAAAAGTCATTTTATTTGCAATAAATAATATCGCTCAATATCCAGTGTACATCCTCTTAAAATACTCACCTCTCATTCTTTTTTGAACGCAAAAAAGCCTTTGAGTTAACACCTCTTTAAATACAAACGTAAATAAGAGTATGTTAGCCCAAAGGCTGCTGAGTTTATTAGTTGAGACTGCTAATCTAAGTAGATTGCAAGAAAAAGTAAAATATAAAATATATACAATATTATTTTACTTCAATAGCTAAGTATTTTCAAATAGAAATTTTGAATAATTCATCTAAAACCCTCTTATAAAGTATAATATATGTAACTAGTTATACTATTATCAGTGAAAGGATTATCAAATGACTATCTTAGATAAAGAAAAAATACAGGTAATTAATCTTCAAAACAACCCAAGTCTTAATAGTGAGCAAATTTATATCCCATCTAAACAAAGTGCCAACGTTTTGTTTAGATTTATGAACAAATTAGAATTCCTAGAAGATATTATTTTAAAAAAGGCAATAATTCCAAGATACTACGAAGAGAAACTAGATTATTTACAACTTGATAGCCTAGAAAAAATCGCAATTCCCATGAGTTGTTTTTGTGATATCCATTTAAATAAACTTGCTCCTCACATGGAAAATTACGGATTATACGGGATAGGATTGAGTAAAGAATGGGGAATTAAAAGAGGAATTCAACCGATACATTACGTTAATCAACATTCTAATTTACTATCAGATTTCAAAGAAGTTATTAATAAAACTCTTTCTGCACAAACGGAAGAAGAAAGAAGTACCTATACAGTTTATAACAATCTAATTTTACATCAATTATTTTATATGAAACCAATCGAAGGAGAAATGAGATATTCAGTTCAGAACAAAAGTAAGTACGAAAAAAGAAATTTCCACGATGAAAAAGAATGGAGATTTATACCTAATATAAATGGAATAGATACAGATCTTCCCCTGGTTATTAGTCAAGACCATTTAAATCCCAAAAGTTATAATACTTATTCAGATGGATTACGCCATAAGCCGGAGTTGTGGCTGGATTTTGAATATGATGCCATTAAATATATTATAGTGAATGATCAAGCAGATAGAAGTGAATTGATTTCATACATTGTCCATAACTGTAAAATAAGCGAAATAGAAAAGTACACCCTAATTTCAAAGATTTTAGTTTTTAATGAATTAAAAGAGGATTGGTGATTATGTTTACAAATTTTGAAAAAGCATTTTTTAAGCAAAATGAAATAGATCAAAAAATCCCTGCCGAAGTAATGCAATCTTTAAATGAAAAATTACCAGAGGGGTTTGTTTATACAGACTTAGGAGAAGGAGCTGCCGGACTCTTACCTAATACCGGAGGCGACTTCCAGCTTTCAGGTTTTAGTGTTCAATTGCCAGCTGATCTCCCTGATGATTTAAAACCATCAACTTTCTTTGAATTAATAGAATATATGTATAGAACGCAAACAAAAATTAAACTTATATCTAAAAATAATATTATAAAAATTAACAATAAAGAATTTGATATAGATGAATTACTAAAGCTCCCTTTTTCTGATTTGGAAGTAAGAGATTCTGAATTCTATATGGTGCCTAAACCATTTCAAAATCCCTTCAAAGTTATCCTAGAAAGTGATGAAGTTAAGCGGGAGTTTTTAATGAAAAGACAACCATATCCACACATGCATAAAAGTCTATTCAAAAGTATTGATAATAGTGTATTAGAAATTTCTTATTTAATCGATGAAATAAATAATCAAATTAAATTTAACTTTACATTAGATATTGATAAAACGAAGGACATCAAACAGTTGATAGAAGCATTAAAAATATATAAAGCTTGTATGAATGGACACATAAAAATAAATAAACAACCACTACCTCAAGCAACAGATAGTAAAACTGAATTAACTTCAATCGATGAAAATATTAATTTCTGGGTAAAGGTTTTGAAACTCCAAAGCTTATTAGGGGTAAATTTTATACCTACGTCAGAAATAAAACACAACGATGTTTTATTAGTCGAGGAACTTTATCGCTCCTTATATGAAAACAAGCCATTTAAGGAATATATTAAATTAAATGATTTAACCCTTAATGGAGTACGTGGAGTTAACCCTAAGGAATTAATAGATCAAAGCTTATCATTCCAATTTATAAGGAATAGCAAAAAAGAATTATTTGGTTGTGAAATCGAGCTTTTCAGCTTGATTGGCTACTTCGATTTTAAAGTTATTGGTGTTAATATATTAGATAATGATAAATACATGTTAGAAACTGAACCTACACCAACAAAAAAAACCTTTCAGACAACCATACACTTTATCAATGAAATAAATGCTAAAAGGTACCAAGAAGAAAAGGATATGGATGTTTTTCAAAACGCAGAAGAAATAATTTTATAAGTTACTGGACAGCAGATTACCTGCTGTCTTTTTATTTTTATATAAATATATTATTTTTTACGTTATTATTAACATTATAATTAAATATAAAAGTTATAATAGTTTATATATAATAGACAAATAAACTGTTTTTCTATATATCCCTAGATTATTATAATTTATCTAATTAACTTTAAAGATATTATAAATGTATTAACTTTATATTTAAATAACAAAAATTTATTAAATATTTATTAACTTAAAATAAATAAAATAAAAAACTATGCCTTTTATTCAAATTTTAAAAAAGAGGATAAACTTATGAACAATTACCCTACTAATCACAAAATTACAAACAATAGTATAATTAACTTCGAAAATTTCAATAATACAAAAGAATTAACAACCTTTATGTTAAACGAAAAATTATATACAAGATTATTAGTAGAGACAGATTTTTTAGATAATCCCAATGCCCTCCAATTTAGCGATCTAGAAATGATATATCTATTTGTACATAATAAAAAAGACATGAATGAAAAAAAGAACAGAATGACGAACACTAAGCAAGAGTACTTAAGAGATCTTTTAATTATTTATAAACAACTTTTAGAAAACCTAACTACTTTCCAAATTAAATTAAGCTATCAAGTATTGGGCCATGCTCCTTCCTTATTTCAATCGTTAACTCATAGCAATTTAAGAAAGTATCAAGAATGGTTGTTAACAGCTCCTTTAGGAAAAGGCGGAAAGCCTTATGCAGCTGCAACATTAAACCGAAAAATGATTATCCTTAAAAGTTTTTTATCTTACCTATATATAAATGAATATATAAAAATCCCCTTACATGAAAAGATGTTAAGCAGCAACGTGAGGGATGCAGATATTCCAAATAGAGACCTTAGCTCAAATGAGGTTCTTCAATTACTTGACTACTTTAAAGGACACCCAATTCTTCATTGTTTTATTGCCGTCCTTTCTACAACAGGCTTAAGGATTCGAGAATTGTGTAGTAGCCGGATTTCAGATATTACTTATCAAGATGGTGATTACTGGTTGAATGTAATGGGGAAAGGAAGGAAACAACGAGAGGTTCTATTGCACCCTAATATAATAGAAGAAATTAGATTGTTTAGGATAAGAAGAAGATTAGAATTCAAACTAGATACTACCGATGATTCTCCTATTTTTACAACTGCTACCGGAAACCCTTATAACTATAAATACTTGTCTAACTACTTAACGAAGCATATTAATAAGGCCGACATTACATTTATCAAAATACGCAGAACACCAATAACGCCTCACTTCCTGCGTCATGCTTATGCAATAATAAGTGCGGAGAACGGAGCAACATTAGAATCAATAAGTCCTAGTTTGGGCCACTCAAGCTATCGAACAACAGCTCGTTATTTAGAAAAACGACTATCACGTAAAAACAGTGCTTCTCATACATGGAAGAATTCAAATATAATTAATAGTCTCTGACAAGGGATTAGACTTAGAACAATTAAATAGATGGAATTTATTTAATTTATTAAAAAATATAAACATAAAAGGGATTGCTTCTTTAGCAAACCCTTTTATGTTTATATTCCCTTCCTTTTAAAACTTACCAGATCAAAGAAACAGCTTATTTTGTCTGCTGTGTGTAAATCACCGGACCAATGTTGAAAGGCTTTATTTTCTTGTAGAGAATTCTCAAGTATACCTACAAACCTCACAGTATTACCTGATTCTAACTCACCACAAGCCTCAAAATCCTCTTTAATCTTTTCAATGCTAGAGTTATTAAGATACCTTAACCAAGTTCTTAATATACCAGCTACTATGTCAGAGAGCTGTGTAAATTTATTTTCATGTGAATGTAAAAATTTATAGTTATTAAGCGGTATATCATTTATTAACATTGATACACTATTAATCTTTTCTTCAATAGTTGCCTCTTCATCAAAATAGTGATATGAGTTTTTAAATATTATTATTCTAGTTAAATATATGTCTTCAAAAGAGGATATTAATTCTAGATTTTTATTATTTTCCAACAATTGAAGACCATCATTTCTGGCAGATTTTAAGGATTGACGAAAGTACTCCATTAAAAAATCCTCTTGCCAATCCTCAAATTCTTTATCAGAAAGCCAATTCAAAATACTTTCAACAAAACCATTAACATCCGTAATGTTTGGATAGTTATAGTATCTTAAAATAGAAATAAAGTTCTCCTGATCGATTTTGATATATTTATATAATATAGTTTTCAGCTGTGTAAGCATCTCTCTAGGTAATAAGTAAACTTCCCCTAAGGTATCAATTAAATCCACTAGGCCATAATACAAATTATCTCTATATGAATAATGTATCCAAATCTTATTGTCTTCTATCCATTTTAGAACTAATCCTATCTTTTTTGCTTTCATAGTTGAATAAAAATCTTTAGCCCCATTTGAAGCTTGCTTAAATTTTATTTCTTTCATGTTTTTCTGAGTTATTAACTGAGCAAATAACTGTTCTACTTTTTCATTAGATATGTGATTTTCACTTCTATGTACTATTCCACCAAGAATGAAAAAATCATTTTCATTTACATTAAAACCTTCATTTGTAATTTTAAATTTCTTAGGATTATTTGTCTCATCATAAAAAAAGGAATAATTAATATCTACATTTTTCAAATCATTCATCTGAATAGCTCTTTCTCTTTGTAAAGAGACGTCCAAAATAGTCATCATTAAATATTACCCTTCTATTTACATATTGAAGACTTCCGATTTGTGCATGTTAATCTTAATTCCACCTATATCGCTTCAATTCACCATAATCAGATTTTCAAATTAATTACTTTATGCACTCAATAACTCATATAATGATACTAATCTGAACCAATTATATTGATAATCAAAAAAGACATAATTATAAACATCATCGTTAAACTTACTTCGGTATACAATACCAGTTATACCTTTACTTTTTGCACATTGGGCTATAAAGTTTGGGACAAGATAATCTAAGCCAGAGGAGCTTTCCAAGCTATAAGTGCAAAACTCAACAAGTGGATGCTTTTTATTAGTTAAATCAATCATTTTTACTGGCTCGATTAACTCCCATTCAATTACATCAACCGTTGTATCTTTATCTTTTACACACTCTCTAATAGCAATCTCTTTATTATCACAAGTATATAATTCTCCTTGCCCTACAACATTATATCTACCTTGTTTCGATAATCCGAAAGGTGCCGAAAACATTTCTGGTTGTGTATATGGGATTGGTCGCTTCTTTTTATCTCTTGGTCTTGCCCTAAATAATTTTATATTCTTCTCTAAACTAATAGTTTTTACAGTGTCTAGTTGCTCTATAATTCTGCGACCTACCTCGTGTTCTCCTCCAAGCATTGGATAATCTGCCAAATGCAAATAAAACGAAACAGCTTCATTTTTAGAAATACTCTCTAAAAGATCCGTAGCCCCAACGGTACTTACAAATGATTTGACAGGTATTTCTTCTTTACCACTGCTTTTTACAATAATAGTATTAAACTTATTGTTCTCAATATTTGATTTAATAGAATAATCATCTGGTGAAATACCTTTAAAAATTTTATTAGCAGATTTATTATCTACATTAGAATAAAATTGATTTAATGTTTGTATCGGAACAACAAGATTCTTAGAAAATTTAACGGAGCTAATCTTATTAGATGTTGTGCTCAAAGCAGTTGAGATTCCAGTTATAGATTTACCTACAGAAGCAGTTTTCCAAGTATCTAAGATCTCTGTTATTGGTTTTCTTACAGAAGTTGCAGTCTTCCAGGCCTCTAAGACTTCCGTTATTGGTTTTCTTACAGAAGTTGCAGTCTTCCAAGCATCTAAGATTTCCGTCATTGGTTCACTTACAGAAGTTGCAGTTTTCCAAGCATCTAAGATATCCGTCGTAGGTTTACCTACAGAAGTTACAGTTTTCCAAGTATCCAAGATTTCTGTTATTGGTTTCCTTAAAGAGGTTGCAGTTTTCCAAGCATCCAAGATTTCCGTTGTAGGTTTACCTACAGAAACAGTTTTCCAAGCATCTGAGATTTCTGTTGATGTTTGGTTAATCAACATTGATTCAACTAATGATTCGGTCTTATCTTTGTTTTCATTGGTCATATATTAGCTCCTGATTTCGAATTAAATATACAAAGAGTATTATAAATTTTCATTTACATTATTAATATACCAGATTCTAGCAGAAAATCTAAATATAGATTAACCTTAAAACCAAAATAATTTTACATGATATTCTAAAAGGCAACCTTAAAAATCTAATCGTCCAATAGTTAATAAAGCTTACAAGATAAAAAGGTAGCAATTAAGCTCTAAACCTGCATATAATACTTATCGTATTAGCCTTCATTAAACGTTTAATAATAATCATATTTACATTTTAAACGTAAACATATAACAGCCAATTTTATGATTTATAATCCAGTTATTGGCCATATTTTAAAAGATGCTTCCCCTAATATATGCGAAATTGGAAGGGTTCCAAATACTCGACTATCCGTACTATGATCTCTATTATCACCCATAACAAAAATTTCACCATCTGGTATACTCATAGTTTCAAAATCCTCAGTTTCTTCCTTTAGAAAAGACTCCTTAACTATTCTTCCATTAACATATAAATGGTTATTTTTATATTCTAATATTTCACCGGGTAAACCTATAACACGTTTGATTAATACGGAATTATCCGGAAGGGTAAACATGATGATATCAAAACGTTTTGGTTCCCCTATTTTATAACTAACCTTATTCAACAGAACATAATCATGGTCATTTAAAGTTGGATACATGGACTCCCCATCTACCTTACCTAAGGAAAAGAAGTAAGATCTTATAACAAATAGACAGATACATGCGACAATAAATACAAGAAGTTTATTTCTAATATATTTCTTATTCATTAAACGGTACTCCTAATTAAGCTAGTGGTTTTTCAAAGTTATAAATGATATGTTGCTGGTTCAACGTATCCGATGTAATAAAGTCTGCTCTACAATATCATCTATCACACCATGTTTATCCTGTTCCCCTATAGTTGGATTGGACATCTTATTTTTCTGGAATTGAACATAAGATCTTGTCAGATATTTAGTTAGAATAGCTTCTGTTTGTTCTAAAAACAATTTTGCATGGTAAGCACTTTTAAAAGTTATTACTGTCCCTTCTAGCAATTCATTAAAGGTACGTGTGGTATAAATCATCTTTTCAAATTGACTATTATATGGGTACATCCTTAATTTAATGTTTTTCTCGCGCTCTTTCAGTTTTACGCTGAAGTCTCCACCATTAAATTTTGGTTTCAACAAGATATATTCTAAGAATTTGTTATTAATAACACTTACCTTAATCCTTAAGTTATGGCACCGGTTTGCACTATCTTCATGATCATGTTGGAATTCATGTTCTATGGAAAGTATTTTTAATTTTGGTTTATGTAAATTCATATGTTTTCCTTTCTTTCTATGTTTTTAAATGCATTTATTTAGCTTTATATTAAAAAACTTCTCCCCTTAGAGGTAACGCCTGTTTCAATCGTTAAATCCAATCATAAACATCCTCTAAGGTAAAATGAGATTCTGATAAAGTTTCTGGAAATGACTCTTCTTGCTCTAATATCCTATGCATTTTATTAAGAGCTTCTGGCATTACGCCAAAACTGAATAAGTATCTATGCTTCACTGAGTTACTCTCTCTATAGGATTGCCTAACATAAATATAAAATTTCCCTTTTGTATATTTCTTTGTAAGATAGCCTGCTTTACCCATTTAACCCCTCACTTCGCCCTGTTTCCCCTACATAAACTTATATGGTCCGTGTAGGGTAAACCACGTTTTAAATATGGATTTATCGCCGTTATAAGTAAGTGATAACAATCTTAAGCCAGCCTAATATAGATATCCATAAAGGAACACTCAAAAGAGTTCCCCAAAATAACCCAACACTAAAGCTGCCGTCAGAATGATTCCATGTTACAACCTCTTTCATATGCTGTTTTTTCGTTACTGAAATTTATAGACAATGCTTTGTTTAATAGAATCCCAAGGTTCCATCTTTACCATTCTTTTTGAATCCCTTAATTAGAGATGTTGTACCGGTTGTAAGTAGTTTCTCTATATTAACCTTGGTGATGGTTACGCCTGCCTTCTGTTTGGGAATGCTAAAAGTACAGTTATTGGCGGAATAATTACTGCATCCATAAAATTTATCTCTCTCTATTAAATTTCCACCACAAGATAAACATCGTCCTATCTCTTTTGGTACTATATCCTGAATTAATTGCTCAGAGAAGTTCCAAGTCTTAGATTTCTCCTTTAATTCATTAAGAACAATCAAACTCATCTTTTCTGTTCTTTTTAAAAAATCATCAACCGAAGCTTTCCCATTTTTTATATCATCCAGATACCTTTCCATACGTCCTGTAGTTAGAACCGAAGTTAAATAACTATTCGCTCCTAAAGCCTCAATTAAAACCCTTCCTGCAGGTAGTAATAAACCTGATTATCTTGAACAGATATGTATTTATCTTTAACTTTGTTTATAATTTCATGTATGGTAGCGGCAGTTCCTAACACTAGTTCTTTATTCTTGAAATCCTCTTTTTCCCTGACCCAATTACCAGCGTTACTCATTATCTTGATAAGATCTCCATCTGTAAATCTAGGTTTTGGTTTTGTAAATCCTTCTTCTAATGAATGAGATAAGAGTATTCCTGTTTCTCCCTCATGTACAAGAGGAAGCATCTTCATTTCTAACTCTGTGTCTTCTTGTTCATCAAGGGATTTATTATATAGTTGTTTCCAACCATTTTGTGTGATTACTTTCCCGTTTGCCTTAAATGTAAATTGGTCATCGATAGAGAGGATCATTTCTCTAGACTGATATATGTGGTCTGGATAATGAGCAGCGATTAATGATTTAACAATTAAATCGTAGATCAGTCTCTCTTTACTACTAATGAATGAGTAATTACTAACATCCTCTGTAGGAAGAAGCGCAAAGTGATCCGAAACCTTAGAAGAATCTACATACCTCTTGTCATCTGTAATATCCTTCATAGCATCATTTAGGAGCGGTTTGTAATCCTCTAACTCATTTAGCTTTCGTAGAATATCAGGGAGTGTAGCTGCTTCCTCCGCTGTTAAGTAACAACTATCAGTCCTTGGGTAAGAAACGAGCTTCCACTTCTCATATAACGATTGTAAAAGCTTTAGCACGCGATCCGAAGAAAACTTATATAATTGATTAGCCTTTGATTGCAGAGTGGATAGACTAAATAGTTGAGGCGGCTTAACGATGTGCTCCTTCTCTTCAATGGAATAAACCTTTGGGCTTTTATTCTGGCAGAAATCCCTTACTAATAAGGCAGCTTCCTTATTAAAAATGTGACTTTCCTTATCGTTAAACCACTTTGCTGTTATGGTTCCATTCTTAAATTGTGTAGAAATGTAGAAGTCCCAATAAGATTCACTTTCAAATGTTTCAATTTCTAATTCTCTTTGATAAACAATTCCCATTAAACTGGTTTGTACTCTTCCAGCATTCATTGTTATATTCAAACCTTTTTCACCCATCAAAGTCGTTAACGCTCTTGTTGTATTGATCCCAATTAACCAATCAGCTCTTTGCCTCGCAATACCCGCTTGATATAAATGATTGTATTCCTTATTACTCTTCAGGGATTTAAACGCTGTCTCTACTCCATTTTTCGTGAGGGATGAGGTCCATAAACGTTTCACAGGCTTTTTGTTTCCTAAGTAATATAAAATTTCATCTATGAGCAGTTGTCCCTCCATGGCTGAATCTCCAGCATTAACAATTTATTTAATGGATGGATCCTTTAGAAATTTTCGAAACGTTTGTAAGGAACGATTTTTACTAGGAATAACCTTTAATTTAAATGTTCTAGGTACGATAGGTAAGTCTTTAATATTCCACGACTTAAGAGATTCATCATAGTCTCCAGGATTATAAAGTTCTAAAATATGACCAACTGCAGATATAAAGACAGCGGAATCAGGAAATGTCTTGCATGGTTCCACTAAGATATGATCACCTACCTTTTTATGTGGAAATGGTGCTACTAATTGATTCATCTGAATAGGCTTTTCGCAACAAACTAACACTTTCCCCAAAATCTCTCTCCTCTTTTCTGGTTAACTTTTAAGCTTTAGGAAGCGGCAATGGTATCTATTGTTCTTTAAATGCATTGGTTCTCTATTTTGTTTTGGTGGTAACGGTTATAATGTATCAAAATGGAAGCACCCACTTCTGGATGAACAAAATACTCATTGTTTTCTAGAATGTCTTCTATCGCTTGCTTCATTTCTGAAGCACTCATATTTTTAGAGAGAAACCCTGTAAATAAGTGAAGATCTTCCGGCAATTCAGGACCGTCCTTAAGTATCACTAATTTTGCGCCATCTCTCTTTTGGTTTTCTAGCTGAGTAAAGGAAGAAGCTTCTTTTAGATGGGTTGAGGTTACTACGATTAATCTAGGTGATTCATCATTAACCTTAAGATCACTTTTAGATATAACAGAGTATTTTGCTCCAAACATAATATCTATCACATCTTTTAATCCACTTTCGAAGCTAATGTTACTGCCTCCTACTACACAGATATCTGCACTCATAAATAATTCTCCTTTTTAATAAAAAAAGACCCTTTTCCAAAAAAACACATGCTGCATGTGCTTCAATGAAAAAGGGTCCTTCCCTTGATTTATGATATTGATTTCATTATAATCCAACAACATTACCTTATCAATAGCTTCTTTTCCAATTGCGTGGTCTAGGATAACGGGTTTTAGTTATATCGCCATTGAATATAAGCGCATATTGACCATATCCTTCCTCATCTACTACCCAGGCAATTCTAGATGCAAGGCCTAATGATGATTTATGGTCATGAAGAGGAATTGGTGAACGATATACATTTGCATGCCATCTTTTTTCTACCTCATCAACATCTTTAACGATAGAAAATTTGTTTGCAGATCCGTTTATAATCCAGCAACCGTAGGTTCCACATGGGGCGACAAACCAGGTAGCATCTAAGTCCGGTTTCATAGGATATTTAGAAGCATCTAATATTGCTTTTTGCTCCAATACTTCTTTTAACATGGAGTCATCGTCAATATTGTTAAGTGCCTTTGGTTTAGGTCGCTCATAATTCTCATCAGGAACTATTTTACTGAGGAAGTGAGTGCATCCCAACACTTCATATGTACTATCTACATTTACATTCGATTTAATCGAGCAGCTTTCGGTTATTTCATCATAATATTCACAAGAGTTTCTACAAGTTAGTTTTTCCTCTGTATTTTCTTGGTTTGTTGTATTATTTACAACCAATTTCAGCAATGTTATCACCTATTATTCAAAATATCTGCAGCTCGCTTAATTCTGTCCTTTTTTAGTAAAGGCATATCATTAGTAACACCCGTTTTTAACAACTTTTCTACGTGGATTATCTAATATCATTTTAACTTCTGATTCATTTACCTTATATCGAGCTGGCATACTTGTACTTCTCCTTACACTGCTCCAAATACTACTGGCATGATGCTTGTTAAGACAAATAATAATCCAGCAGCTACCCATAATCTTTTACTCCATCGCCCGAACTCTGGATGTTTTAAAAATTTAAAGAAAAGGAACATGGCGAATCCTATGAGAACCATCCCTAAAACGGTAAAATAACCAGTAGTACGAATTAAACGAATCACATCTGATGCAATCAGTGTAACATTTGTGCTGTTAATTGTAAATAACAAGATTAGAAAAATTCTAATTAAGAAGAATGCGATTGGCACCCATATCAGTAATCCAGTAGATCCCTTCATTACTTGCCCTGTTTTAGTGATAATAGAGTAACCTAACCTTACAACTCCAAATAAAAACATTAACACAAAGATAGCAGAGAAAAGGAAGGAAACTGTAGGAGCATATGCATTAATATTCGATGTCCAATTTACAACATCACTACTAAAAGATGATCCTTGATTAAAATTAATAGGGCTTGCGAATGCTTGAATGGGAAAAGCTATAGCTGCCACTAATAGCATTAGTAAAGGTATTCCTCGCTTTTTTATATTCATTTAGTATTCCTTCTTCGAATCATTTTTAAATCGGAAGGAAGTAGTAGATTCATAGGATATATTAGCCATACGCCCATTTAGCACTTGTAAATGCTCTACATATTTGTAATCTTTTTTTCCGTAATCAATTATTTTATCTGCAGTGGCCATCCATTGATTCAAGCATTGATGATTAATTCCTGGGTTATCTTTGAGATGAGGAACTATTTTCTTCCCTTCGATCTCCAAGATAAAGTCCACTTTGGTAACCATATGGTTATTACCAAAGAAAACAACTTCTTTCACAAAGGATTGAAACTTAACAACCCTCATAAATGGATTATATAGAACCTCTTGTACTCTATGCTTATTTCCATTGCATTCAACAGGAACTGGAACCGTTACTACTAGTCTAACCTTATTATGTTCCATGTCTCCTTCCGGCAGTACCTTTAAATTCGCAGTAAAATTAATATTTAAGGCTTCGCACATTGGTGAGATCCAGTTGAAATCAGCATAAACCAAATTATCTTCAATTGCTTCGTAATAATCATCAGTTTGGTTAATCCCTTGAATACCTTTTCCATCCAACAACAGTGATTGTTCACGAGCACTATATTTCAAGTGAAAACTATTAAGGTTGTACTTTTTCTCCCTTAGTACATTTATGATGGTGTTAATATTTTCTTCTGTTAGCATTGGCTGAATAGTCACTACAACTATCCCCTTTCCTGTTTATTGCAGTTTTCTTTCCTTGCTTACTTTATACATTATAGACATATAAATAACTCAACTTTGTCGAATTTTGTCAAAAACAAGCATCTTTTGACTCACTAAATAAAATACACAATAAATCTTTAGACTCATTTTGATGCAATGCCTATTTTTTTATGTATTTAATACCATAGGAACATCTGCTCCAAATATACATAAAGATATATATTTGGAGCAGAAGGTGACCATGATTGGTCACTTCCTACAAACTATATAGCTCTTGAATAGCTGTTATTGAATTCTATTTCTTCGTCCGGAATGAGATAATCTTCCGATATAGTTGAATCTAAAAATGTAATATTTAATACTTCAATGTTTCTTCCATGGCGGATGACATCAACAGCTAACAAGTCACCTCGTTTCAACCCCTGTGCATCCTCTCCAGCGTTTATCCAAGCGCGATGGCCATCAGATACATGTAAGTATTCTTCTTCTGTACCAATGATCGACACCACCCAATGTTGTTCACCTTCTAAACAATCTCCTATTTTTGCGGATGCTAATTGTTCAAAATTTGCTGATGAAACATCAGAAGTATCGCCATTATCTGAATCATAGTCTGATAAACTGATACAATCAGAATCAATCTTTTTATCGAATAGAACATTTCCTTCTACTTCTTTCTCTTGAATTGATTCAAAACTAGAAAGCTCTAATTGCAATTCCGCTAGTAAAGCTTCAGCCTCTTGGTTTAGTTCCGTTTTTACTACAAGAGGTTTTGACAAAATTGTAGGTTCCTCAATCTGTGCAGTTACAGCATCATCTGTAGAGAATTCTTCCTCTTCCATCTCAAAACAATAAAACTCTCTAGGATATAACTCATTTTGCAAAAAGTAATTTTTCATTCTTAAATCCGTACAATAAACAAAAAATATATTTTCAATTAGGTAATATAGGCATACAAGCCAATCCATGGTTATTGTAATCGTCATAAATTTTTCCCCCTTATGATTAAAGAAGCGCAAATGCTAATTGTCCACTGATAACTGCATTTTTCTTCTTTTTGATTTTATTGATATCATCGTTAGTCATTTCAAATAATGATATTTGCTCTATTTCTTTGATCCTTGTACTTTCTTTCCTTTCGATTTCTGTTAGATAACCAACTATCTCCCCATCTGCAACACTATCCCTGCCAAAGGCTTCTTTTCTAAATAGTTTTTAAAGCTATCAACAACTAATTTTTTAGCCTCTTCTAAATTGCCCTCACAATATGTAGTAAAAGTATGAGTCGCTTTTTTAGTATGATCACTGAACCAGTAGTATTGATTCAAACAACCTTGAAAATTCTAAATAAAAGCGAATATTGTTATTCTTCAAGTTGTAGGATATTTGTTTGAACCATAATGAATTACCTGTCCTTTATAGATTGCTATCTTTTTGTTTTGGCTTTTTGCCATGTTAATCTTCCTCACCTTTGTTTTAATTACCATCATCAACCGTTTTAAACGAAAACTAAACGCAAAAAAGCCTTTGGGGTCAATGATAGAAAACAGCTAATTTATTTCAGCTATTCTTATTCATCAACCACAAAGGCTGTAAGTGTATTATTGTCTGTCTGCTAACCCTAAAATGGATTGCACAAAAAAAATAAAAAATAAAAAGTAAATTAATATATGGGTATTATATCCTGTTTATATTAAATGGACAAGCTCTTTTCAGAATAAATCCACGGACGATTTCCCTATATATAATATTTAAATAAATTGTATTTATTAATCTTTGTATTTATTCCGGTTAAAAATTTTTTAATGGTACCTTAAAAATTTTTTAACTTATCATACCTTAAAAAATTTTTGACCTATAAAAATAAGCCGTTTTGATACCTTAAAAAATTTTTAACCTATGAAATTTGATACCTTAAAAATTCTTTAACCCTACCTTAAAAAATTTTTAAGGTAGGGTTAAAAATTTTTTCACCCTGCATTAAAAACTTTTTAAGGTATAAGAGTAATCTAATTGATAGATAAACTAAATGAATTTACATGTCATAAAAACCACTAGTTTATATTGGGAAATGGATTGTAAATAATTCATCTTAAAGTAAGATTTTATTTATTTGTTACCATTTTTCTTGCTTGTTCCATTAGATCAACTAACCCTTTATATGCCTCCTCTTTAGAATGTAATTTCTTCTGTAAATACTTATTTTGATTAATTAATTCATTAATTTTGTCATGTAAATCTTGTTCATGGCTATTACTAACTTCGCTTTGATGATTGAATATTTTCGACTTATTATATATTTCTTTTAAATAATGAATGATGCCGTCAAATTGATCAGCATTTGTTGTTTTAAATACTTGCTCCTCTTCTCTTGAAAGTTCTGTTACTAACTCCTCCACTAGAGGTTTCCCCTGCTTTAGTTGTTTTCTTTGCACTTTTGCTGCTTCTATATTCGATTTATATTGCTTTCTTACGTAAGCATTCCATCTAAATCCACAAGCAGCACTTGTACGAGATAATTGTTTCCCTACTTCTTCAAATGCTTGAAGCTGCGTACTGCCCTCACTAATACTTCGCAGTACAACATCAGCTAATAGTATGTCTTCTTTTTCTGTCCAGGAATCTTGTCTTGTTTTTGGCATAAGAAATCTCTCCTAGTGTTTTTTATTACATATTATTCGGGTCATAGAAAAGTAAGACTCAATTATGTTATTTAAATGATCAATTCCCTCACTTTTATTCAGCTGACAAACAAAACAGAGTAAGATACTAAAATAAAAAAGATGTGCCAGTTAGACACACCTTCGGAATTATTGTTGAATTACTATAGCGTCAATCGATTTATCATACTCTCGAATAGCATTCGAGATGAGATCTGCATATTTATTCTCCAGCCAATCTTTACAAAACTCATTAGGAGCTAGTACATAACAGTTGTTTTGCGTGAGTTTTATAGAAATTCCTTTAAACCATGTATCAAATGAAGGTTTGGAAAGCTTCTTAGACACATAGGTAAGTAGATAATTTAACATATTGGCTTCATGTTTATCCATTTCTGCTTTTCCATAGTCAAGTACTACCTCTTCATTTAATGCTAGAGGTTTGTTATTATTTTTAATAATTTCTCCATATTGTTGCCAGACACGATATATTTCTTCATAGTCCATTTGATTTTCAAGATTTATTTTCTCGTTGTTTCGAATCATTTCATTTACATACTTGTCATGTTCTGCTCTTAACTTTTTAGGAAGTCCTTCCTTTTCTTTTTTCATAGCTTTCTTAATATGAGCCGAAACATTATCTGGAATTTCTAATTCCTTATTCCCTTCAAGTAATGCCTTAGTTAATAAGGGTACTTTCTTTCTGATTTTGAAAATTGGGCCTTCTTCCTTTTCTCTTGATCGGTTTATAACATTGAATTTATAGACAAACCCATATCTCTCCAATATTTCTAAGTAAGCATGTATAGTAGGTCTTGATTTATCCATTTTAAGACTGATCATTTCAAAATTAGGAAAACACCAATCTTTATTCCCATAAGTATATCTTTTTAAGTGGGCATATAAAGCTAAGCCCTCAGCGTTTATAAAGTATCCCCAGTAATCAAATAAATAGTTATTTAGAATGGTAAGCTCTCCGTCAATATAAGGGATATTTTCGCCATAAGCATCTAAGGAAAATTTTCTTACTTCCGTTTCTGAATATACGACCTTATCTAGTTCTGGAACATAGTAAGTTAATTTACTTTCGTCCTGTTTAACTAATTTCATTCTTTGCTCAAGATTCCCCGTATCAATTGTTCTGTAATACTCTAATTTGTCATTTTTTCCTTTTAAGTTTAACTTTTCAGATTCCATACTATCCTCCAGGGATTACCTATTAAAGACATATATGTAGGTTTTTTCTTGAAATTAAATGCTTATGTGATAGAATAAACGGAATGTAATAATTAAGAAAAAACCCCTTGTCGTTTCTATTAACCTCAGGTCCTAAACTGATAGGTTAGTAAATTATAGGTGTTTTTTTTACATTAGTAAACAAAATACATAAAAAGGACCCCACAAGAAAACTACCGTAGCTATAGCTCGGTTTTTTCAGTGTAGGGTCCTTCCCTTTTTGTATACTATTGTTCTTATTATTAAAGCATACTTCTCCTTAAATCTCAATGTCTGTCAACCATCCATGTTTATGAATAATAGAGGTTGTAATAAACACAACACTTTTGGGGTGTAAGTAATTAATAGAAGTAAATCTATTAAATCTATTTAAACTACTACACTTCTCTTTGTTTGTGCTTGTTTATATAAATCTATTTAACTTGTTTATACTTGTTTAACCTGTTTACAGATCTAGCAAACTGTTGGGGCAGTAAGGCTTGAGCAATTAAAGCACAACACTTTTGGGGTGAAAGCACAACACTTTTGGGGCAAAGCACAACACTTTTGGGGTGAAAGCACAACACTTTTGGGGTGTGAAAGCACAACACTTTTGGGGTGAAAGCACAACACTTTTGGGGCAAAGCACAACACTTTTGGGGTGAAAGCACAACACTTTCGGGGTGTAAAAGCACAACACTTTTGGGGTGAAAGCACAACACTTTCGGGGTGAAAGCACAACACTTTCGGGGTGTAAAAGCACAACATTTTTGGGGTGTAAAAGCACAACATTTTTGGGGTGTAAAAGCACAACATTTTTAGGGTGTAAAAAGTAAACGTTCTATTTTCTTAAAACACAACAAATTTGGGGCCAAAACATATCATTTTGACTGATTTAAGTGTGTTCTTAAAGATTAAACACAACATTTTTGGGGTGGTGCATAATGAATATTGTTTAAAACACAACGTTTTTGGGGTGAAATAACACATCTTAGGGTGTAAAGCACCTCATTTAGAGAATTTAGTTTGGAAGATATGTACATATAGAGTACTAACAGCAAAGATAAACACAACACTTTTGGGGTCAATTTACACAGTATCAGAAAATAAAGCCCCTCATTATTAGGATTAGTTTGAACGATGAATACTATTAGAGTACTAACAGCAAGAATAAACACAACACTTTTGGGGTCGGTATTTTATAAATACCTAAAACAAACATTTTTTAGTTTACGTTTGTTTTAGCTTACGATAAAATAAAACTACCAATATTCTAGGAGTATAAATTGTCATGGAAAATAATAGAGAGATTATTTTTAAAGATACAAACTTAGTATCAAAGGCAAACTCAATAGTAGAAGCAACCTATAAGTTAGGGGTAATGGAACAAAAGATAATATCTGTAATAGCTTCTAATATCCATCCCAATGATAAGGATTTCCAAACCTATACTTTTTCTATTAAACAATTCGGGGATTTAATTGGTTCAAAGTCGAAGAACTTATATAAAGAAGTTGATAAGATAACAACCCAATTAATGCAACCCTTTTTATTTATTAACCACGAAGGGAAACCAACCCGTATAGCTTGGTTATCAAAAGCAACTTACAATATAAACGAGGGTTCTGTAACAGTTCGCTTTGATCCAGATTTAAAACCTTTCTTCCTTTTGTTAAATCAGAAATTCACTAGGTATAAACTAGGGAATATTCTGCATCTACGTAGTAACTATTCTATTCGTCTATATGAGCTTTTAAAAAGTTATGAGGGTTTAACAGAGAGAACCTTTACGCTTGAAGAATTACGGGCTAAATTAGGGCTCCAAGACAAATATCCAGTTTGGATTAATTTTAGGCAGAGAGTTATTGATCATGCCCAAGCAGAACTTGCTAAAAAAACAGACATATCCTTTACTTACGATGCAATCCGAAAAGGACGCTCTATACATAAGATAAAGTTTAAAATAAAAACGAACAGTTCTTCTGACCAGATAATAAAGATAGAAGAAGATACTTATTCTCAGGATGTTATTGATATTCAGCGACTTGGTCTAGAAATAGGAATGAATTTGAATAAAAAAGTTATCACTGAATGGCTTAATTACGGAAAGAATAATATCGTTGAGTTGATGCAATCTATTAAATATGACGATACTATAAAAAATCCTATTGGCTATATTTCAGCTGTACTTCCTAAAAAAGCAACAACCGACGAACAACTTGCCTTATTTGACGATGATAAATCCATTCTTATTGAAAAAGCTATCCGGGAATTTATTATGAGTAAGTTACCTAAACGGAAAGTTACAAGAATTGAGAAGATACCACATTATATGCATAGAAATGACGCTTTAGAAATCCTGAAGAAATATTTTGATGAAGAAGAATCTAAAAGAATTTGGGAAGAGCAAGGCGCTGAAATAACTGAAAAACTTTATGAAGAAAGTCAGAGCAAATTGATAAAGGCACCTTCCTTATAAGGTGCCTTTTTATGATCTAGTCAGTTTATTAGCGACTCAATTTCATTAATGAATAAGGCTTCTTCCATATTGGAGCTTAGTATTGTAGCAATTTCTGGTGTAACTTCCGCTTCAATATCTTCAATGTCCTTTAATCTTGCTGGGGCTTCTTCTCTTATCGCAGACATTAATATGGTTACTTCGTGGAAGCTCTTATTATCAACCTGCTTTATACTGTCCTTTGAAAGGGAGTATAATTCTACTAATGTATTTTCCTCTATATTATTAAAACAAGTTTTCTTAATTGTGTATTTATCTGCCACTAGTATCATCCTCTTTTTTGTATTCTTACCACAAAAAAAGCCAACTAAACATATGTTTAATTAGCCGGTTGCGCTACTAGCTTCAAATCATCCAAGCGCCCAAATAAAGATGATTTTTCATCGCTTCTAAGTATAGTGACTTTATACCTATATTATATTCAGTTTTTACCAAAATGCAACTTTTCTTCTTTAAAGTATTTAATAAACTTTTATTTTTATATCCGCTTCTTTTTTTTCTACTGCCTCTTCTTTTTTTTCTGGTGTAAAACAGACGGAGATATTTCTATTTCCTATTACCTTATTTGCGTAGGGAAGTAATTTTTCTGTTTTTTCATAGTTTTCTAGGCTACGTTTCTCGCCACGTTTATCATTGTCTCTAAAATGACTAAAATAGATTTTATTATGTTCGTTATCTTTTGATGTCGGATAGGAATGAGAACATACTAATCGATCAAAATTTTCTTTTCCAGCCTTTGTGGGAGTTGCTTTGTCTAATATTCTATAGAAATTGTGTAGGCTAAACTCCCTTCTTTCCGTGCCGTTAAGTTCTAAGAATTTCATTAAATCTTTAAATAAATCCTCTCCTAACCTATTAGGAAGCTCAAAGCTTTCGAAATTATCACTTTTTTTATAATCTAATGGCAAGGTCAAATATTGGTGTGTCTTTCTTTTAAATAGACCTAATATATATTCTTTGGGTTGTGAATTATCTGTATAGGGTCGCTTCTTTATGATTTTATAATCATATTTAAAAATCGCACATATCTCCAGGTCTTTTTTATAGGGGATGTTATTAATAACTTGATAGTCTATTTTTTTATTTTTCATTGATTTTGCGAGAGAAAATAAATTATTTAACCTGTAACCTCTACTCATCTTAACCCTCCATTAAATAATTGCTCGTGCTTTTTTTTATTCCTCATCAACTTAAAACTTAACTCTAATCTCATCAGAATCATCTTCTAATACAATCTCTTTTACTGATATCTAATATTGTGTATCGATGCAGAAACGGTGCCTATACCACTAGCAGTTTCTATACTATAAAGTTTGATATTTTAATAGAATATAGTTCAAAAGTTTCGATACTATTTTACCATATTTAACCTTTTATATACACTAAACTCTATTTTTGGAACGATATCAATGATCCTTTTTCATCATAGTATCTAAAAAAAAAAGGACTAGCTCTTGGCTCATCCTTCGTCTCGACATGAAATTAGATAATTTCATATTTTTTTAGTATCGTTAGCAGTAAATCAAATTGCTTGTTAATTGTAGTCCTTTCTTCCCCTACTGGAAACGCTATAGGGTCTTTTGTGCCTGTTACAAGGTAGTCACTAACACGGTTATTAGCAAGGAGTTTATCCTGGATAAAGCTTTCAAAAGCCCTCGCAGTAAGCTCAATAATATCTGCCCAATATAGCTTATTACCTTTATCTAGCTTCATTGAAGCTGAAACATAATTAGAGAGATGTGATGGATAAGGAATTTTTTCAACTCTTTCTCCTGTTTCTTTTTCATGAAACCATGCTAAGGATAAAGCAAACTTTTTTAGATCTCTTTGCTGTTTGGTTAGTATTTTCTTTTCCATATCAGTTAAATCACCTGACCCATAATACTTTTCCATCTCAAGAGAATCCTCCAAATCAATTCTTTGCATTTCAGTATATTCTTCCATGCAAGCTAAAAGGTCTCCATTATAATTTCTATATATCTTTCTAAACTCTAAGCCCCTATACGAAACGCCTGATTTATTGGTATTTTCGAAGTGAGAAATACTATTTCCGCTCCTAATAGTCTTTATCAGGTCCTCATAAGCATTAATAACCGTTTTATCTATGTGGGAACCTAAAGTATCTACATTGGAAGCATATCCCCTTCTAGAGGTATCTGCATGGCTTAAACAATAGATATAATGATCAAGAGCATGCCACCATTCATGAGCCAGAACACCTAGTGATCCTTTGTTTTTCGTCATATTAATAACTCTCGAAAGAGCTTCATAATGTGCAAGAGCTTGTCCTCCTCTTCCTCTAGCTCCATATGCCATACCTAATGTTCCCACCTAGAGAAAGTGTTTTATAATCAATATCTAAAACCTCTGCTAAATCCATCATGGCTTCTGAAGAACGAATCAGATGCTCTATAGCTTTTTCATCGTCTAATGGCAATAGGTAAGACTTTGAAGTTATCTCCATCTTTTCCCCTGCCCCACACCGTACGTGCGACTTTCACCGCATACGGCGTTCCATCGAGTCTTAAGTCTCTGTAAGACTATCCATATTACACCTCACAATGTAATAGGACTCCTTATCCTCACATCTAGTTATTTATAATCTCTCTATATTTACTTAGTTTTTTGTAAACTTTTACGTCCTTTTCGTCTAATTCTTTCATATGAATTTTAGAGTGACATGTTTTGCATAGTGTAGCCAAATTGTTTAATTTGTTCACCTTATCTATTGGAAGTTTGGGGTTTATATGATGGCAATGCACAATAGTAGAAGTTACGTTCCTTCCACAAGCTTTGCATTTACCTTTATCCCTGTTACATGCGTAGTCCCTGTTTAAAACAAATTCAAAGTTGTATTTATCTGAACTAGTTCCTGTATGCTTTAATTTACGAAGTACAATATTATTCATATAACTTTCATCGTAGATTGTAGGTCTAGCTCTCTTTAATTTACGTTCAGATTCCTTTTCATATAATATTCTTCCATGTTTCGTGTATGGTGTCATTTCTGGTTTGAAGTTTAGTGCCTTTATACATTTTGTATAAGATAACTTCGTCAATCCTATTTTCACCGAGTCCACTTCGATATAAGGTCTTTCAGCTGCGCTATCTTTATGCCTATCAGTTCTATTGTCTAGTTTATTGGCAGGAATCAACCATTCTCGATAGTTTCTTCCTTTGTATAGTTTAGAAAAAGATTTACACATAGAGTGATATAGCATGCTGTCTTGTTTGCTGAACAGTTTTGCGCTATTGGCTATTTTGTAGTAATTGCTGATACCTATTAGTTCCATATTGATAGTTTCAATTTCCTTAGCAATATCCCAAGGATTGGTATTGAATCTAATGTTTCTGATTTTCCTTTTAACATTAGCAGTTTTTGCATGGAATTTTATCGGATTAGGTACCGCTTTACCTACTATGCTATTTTTTAATCTTGACTTCTCTGCAAATATGTCGAATCCCAAGAATGTCATTCTTTGTTCCCTTAAATCAGTAATGAATGTTTTTTCTTTGGATAGTTCGATTTTCAGTACATGTTGGTAATACTTCTCAGTTTTGAGTAATAGTCTTTCGGCATTTTTCTTTGTTTTAGTTAATATTATCCAATCATCAGCGTATCTTATGAGGAAGCAAGGTTCATGACGTTTCTTAACTTTTGCAATTCCTTTGTTTTTATAGTCTTTCAGGGAATATCTAGCCGGGTGCTCCTCGTATTCTTTTGCAATTAACCGGTCAAAGGAGTTGAGATAGATGTTGGCTAACAAGGGAGAAATAATTCCACCTTGAGGAGTTCCGGAATCAGATTTTTGGATATGTCCATCTTCCATGATTCCTGCCTTAAGCATCTTTTTTACAAGCGTTAAGATTCGTTTATCCCTTATTCCTATGCCCCATAATATGTTTATCAGTTTGTTATGATTAATGTTGTCAAAGTAGCTTTTGATGTCACCTTCAACTGCATAATAAGTTTTGCTTTGTCTTATTATGTTAATCACTCTAGCGATTGCATGTTCCGCTGAACGATAAGGTCTAAAACCATAACTATGTTTAAAGAATTTTGCCTCTGCTATAGGCTCGATTACGATTCTGACCAATTCTTGAATGATTCTATCTAATATAATCGGTATCCCCAGAGGTCTTTTCTTACCGTTAGACTTTGGTATCCAAACACGTCTGACTGGAGCAGGTTTGTAATTATCAATCACTTCACGAATGATTTTAATTAACTCCCCATATTCCATTTGTAGAAAGTGATTTATGTCCTTTTTATCAATACCGTGAGTAAAACTGCCCTTGTTGCTTTTAATATTGTGAATGGCTGTTTTAATGGTTTGCTCTTCCTTCATAATTTCAACTAGGTTGAAGAACGGTTTGTTTGAATTGCTGCTAATTTCATATAGATTATCTAGTTTTTCTCTGAGTTGTGTTTCACTTTTGATAGGTAGTCTTTTATCCCTCATTATTACACCCTCATTACATTATATTTAGAGAGTTAATGGTTAACTGTTTAATTCCCACATTCCACTTATAGTAGAAAGGTTCATTTAGACTAACTTTCTTGTGAGTTATGGATAAGTACCCGACTGGTCCCCTTCGCTCCATAAGAGTTACCCCATTTCTTCACTACTACGGGACCGCTGCCACTCAATTATTTCTCTAATGGCTCCTCTTAAGCCTTGAATTAATTGAGCTTCCCACGTTCCTCTATTCCTATCCCTTATTTTACTGTGCCTTAGATTCTTACTTTACGCCGACGATACTCACCAACCTTGATTAACCGTAACATGTTGGCTCGTCATTACTAGCAACTACGACACTAGTAAGACGTGGAATCATACATATTCCCATATTCATATAGTTCATCCATTCTCGTGGTTTTCTTCCTTTGACCTATATTAAGAAGAAGATTCGGTGACGACGCTTCAAACATAAGTTCCTTGCGTAATCATAGCTCAGTTTTTAAGGACTACCGCATTATTTTGATTGTTTATAGGTACAACCTCAAATTACGACTTTACCTAGCTCTACACCATTTACCCAAGAGGGGGTATCTAGCATATAGGAGTATCATAGTCAGGAGATTTTGGATAAAATCGGTTATTTCTCCTGGATAGGGATTTCACCTATCAAATTGGAATAGAAGTTAGGCTTATATACATTCATAAGCCCTTCAATTTCACGCTACCGCGTTTATATGAGAACGTGGCGCACCATAATTCCCGAACTGAACGCCTCTATATCCGAAAAAGGATATTATGTCTTCTGGTTTTTGTATACTACTTGGACTTCCTCCTTTTCTATCAGGACGTTCTGGTAAGTCCCTTAACCATGAAGAGGATTTTTTCTTTGGTTTAGAAACAGACTTTTTAGTTAATAACTCTTCCCAGCTGTTTATTAGAAAGGCTGTTTTAAAACTACTTCGAAACCCACCTTTTAAATAGAAGTCTCTAAATTTAGATCCAAGAACACCTAAGCGAGCAGGACCATTATATTTGTCTTTATGTTGTCTTTCTGTACGTAATTGATTACCTAGACGGTTAATAAAAGGGGCTACATCATCAATTACTCGAAGATCTTCCATACAAATCAATAAATATTGGGCAGCTTCCATAAAGGATTTACGCCCTTCTCTTGTTTGGTTTGCCGGTATATTATCAACACGATGAAGGATTAATTGCTTTAGTTTCGCAATAGCCGGTTGAGTTCCTTTTTCCTTTTCTGCCTCGAAAGAGAAATACTTAAAAAATTGTTTTTTAGAAATTAGTTCTTCAGATAACATAGGATTAATTTTTTCTATTATCTCTAATAGTTCTGAGCTTTGCTTTTCTTCAAATGCTTTTCGCAGCTCTGCAAGCTCTTTTCTCGAACCTCCTATAAGCTCTCCTACATCATAAGAAACCTTATTTGTAGCTTGTTTCTCTGTTCTAATATCTCTTATCTCAGTTGTCTGATCCATAAATAAACTTAATTGATTAGTCATTTATTTTTCCTCCTATATAAAAAGGACTAGTGGCTTTACCGCTAATCCTCTCAAATTCTTTATATTAGTAAGATTGATATTCCTCTTTGATTAGTAACTACACTAACTTTTTTATTACCCCTTTAGGACTGATTAGTTTTACAGAAACATCCCTTTTGGTCTTGGTTTTAGTAATAGTTGTTTTTCCGCCATTATCATGATTTTTCACTTCACTCTCGACAACTTTAGAGACGACTTCGATTCCTTGTACAAGATGATAATTATCTCCTTCACCTATTTCTCCATTAATAGCTCCACTGGCCATTAAAAGGGACAGCTGACCTTGATTTAAGGGTAGAATAGGATCTCCTCCAATGACCAATTGTCTTGGCTTGGTACGATTAATAAAAGCGGTAAAGACTTTACTATTCTTTATTCCTTCTACAAAATCACTTTTATTCCCAAGCTTCGTGTAGAATGTCTTTAATTCTTGAATACCAGCGGGAACTTCCCATTTTTTATTAGCTCTTATAATATGGGCAATTGAGTTCACCTTTGTTTGAACAAAAACCTTTGATTCCATTTGAAGTAGAAATTTATATAAATCCTTATTAACTTCCTTATCTTTACCACTCTTCTTTCTTCCAATGAAAATACAATGATTATAATCGTCGTAGTCTTCATCCAAAAATCGCATAATCCCAACATCGAAAAAATGGGATGCTAGAAATTGGGCAATCTGGTTATCTGCAAATCGATAGGAAGGAATAATATAAATCATTATGCCTCTTTTAGATAAGTACCGAGTATTGCGATATAAATCGTTCCATTCCTTCTGATCAGAAGAGTCATCTTCCCTGATATTCATACTATTTGAAGGATTTAAAAATAGTAGCAATACAGCTTCGTTTTGGATAATCATGCTTTCTATGGGAGCATTTATACAATGCTGTAGGATCTCCTGTGCCTTTAAAGCTCTCTGTGTGTTTGTTTCTATCCCATACGTTGTAATCTTACAATTATCATTCTGGAAAGGCTGTGCAAGCTGATGAAGAATTTTTCCTTCTCCGCAATTGGAATCAAACCATACTCCACTACCTGTTACACTTAATAACTTTAATAGCTTATCCCCTTGTTTTTCTGACATTTCAAAGAAACCGCTGCTTACTTTACTTCCTACATTGTTCATTATTAATTTCCTCCTAAATTCTAAGTACTCTGTAATTAGAAAAACGTTCATTCTAAAACAGAATGAACGTTTCTCTTTCCTCTTTTGTAGGTTCTAATTAAATATCGAAGAAATAACCTAAGAAATCTCTTTTTATTCGAACTAATAAACTTACGTCTTTTTGATAATTTGTGCTCATATTATAATTTTTATCTCCTTTAAACCTCCACATAACTTTGTCACCAATTGCTTCTTCAATAGATTTTACAAAATTAATGACTTCCTTAACTGCGTATTTTTTTGAGTCCGATTTAGCATGATAAATGCGACGATCTCCATTTTTAAAGATTATCTCTGCACTCATTCGTGTAGTTCTTTCATAAACATTAACTGTCTCCATATGCCTTCTACAATCCTCAAATACCTCATGATTGATTGATAATTTATTAGTAGTTGTGTTCATTCTTCTTCATTCCTCTCATTTATAAAATTTGTTTATAAAACGCAAAAAAGCGCCCAGAGAGATCGTTTAATAAGCATAACAATGCCATTAATTTCGATCCCAAAGGACGCTGCGTTTATTAAGTAACCTGCTAACCAAAAGTGGTTGCTGAAAAATTAAAAATAAAAATATATTTATACACTAATATTACTATCTAAATTTGTGATATTCAACTAAATAATTATGGGTACCTAAGAATTTAAGTTTTCCCACTGTAAATGTGAAACTGTTCGTTATAAAATATGTATATAAGGAGGATTCTATGGATAAATTACAAAATATTTCAATATCAGCACTGGTAGTATCGATTATAGCTGTTATTTTAAGCTATTTAACTAATATGAAAGTAGAAGCACCACATCCTGATGGTAATTCAACTACGATGGATATTAGTTATATTTATGGAGAGGCTGCAGTAATATTTAATAAAATAGAGCCTTACGGGATTTGGGGAATAATAATTTCATTTGTGGCATTAATTTTCATTAGATACTATCGTAGGTCTTATTAAGAAAAAGAGATACCTGAACTAAACTGGTATCTCTTTTTATGTTAACTAATGAATTATTGAGAAGATGAAGATATAGATTTTTTATTTCTTAATGTGTCTATCTTAATATACGTTAATCTTCTCCATAAAAATTCAATTGGGCCTTGTTTAAATAAGAGTAACCAAATGTAACTTAACCAGATTTGGAACACAGCCACTATAAAGGAAATTATTATTAACTTAGTTGGAGGCAATGTTCCATACAAATGGAATACCTTAAAAATGACGAACCCTATTATGTTTTGCAGTAAGTAATTACTCATAGAAGTTCTACCGATATTGCCAATTAAGGAAAGACTCCCTTTGAGCTTGGTTATCATCAATAAAATACTCAGTCCGTAAAATAAAGACATAAGCGGATTACCAATAGATTCAGCTGCTTGCAAGTATAGTAATGAATTCGGCTTAACAACTGGGAGTAGTTTAATAGTTAATCCCACAAGCCCAAATACTACCCAAAACACATAGTGTTTTTTAGTTATATTCAATAGAATGGATTTACTCTTAGCAATCAATACGCCAATTAAGAACATAGGGAATATGCTCATATAGAGATATGGTAAGTTTCCTGGCTGGTAGGTATTTAGCCAATCATATAAATTTTGTAGAAATCCTACTGTTCCGCCTGATTGGTAATTCATTATAACCGAAACTATATAATTGTAATCAAGATATTCAGCCGGATCATAGTTATAGCCAATAAGGTTATAGAGAATTACGACATTAGGCAGTAAAACAATGGCTATCATTAAACTTATAATCCATTTTGGGGCCTTATAAAGCGGTAATAATAAAAATCCAAATAATGCATAAACGATTAATATGTCGCCATACCATATAAATAAAGCATGGAGTATTCCTATCCCCAGCAATATAAACTGTCTCTTAGAAAAAAGTATGTAAGGGTTATTCCCCTTTGCTGCAGATCGTTCCATAAATATGATAAAGCTGAATCCGAATAACATGGCAAACAGAGAGTAAAAATTCCCTTCCGCCAAGATAAATAATAACTTTTCAATTAACCGGTCATGACTTGATGTCCATAGGCTACTTGGAAAGCTATCATATAAAATCGGAGTACTTAGAGGCAGTATATTAGCAAATGCAATACCTAATATAGCAAAGCCTCTTATGACATCAATGGAATGAATCCTTTCTAATTTATTCATTTCTTATCCCTTCTTTCAGAAAAAAAGACTCCCCAAACATGGCAAAGATAACCTTCGCTAAGTTTGGGGAGTCCCATTAGTCTAATTTTTTATTAAATAAAGCATAGCAACTATTGTATATGTAGTCAATATCCTTTAAATGCTATACTTTTATATTTTTTGTTGAACACTCTAGTATCACTTCTGGAGTAACAGTATATTCACGTAGTCCAATTCAAACATACGGTAAAATAAAAAAAGAAACTCGTGTTTCGAGTTTCTTCTATCATTAATTGTTACTTTTGTTATTTAAGTTTAATTCATCCAACATTCCATCAAGTTCTTTAAATATTTGAGCCACTTTATGATCTCTTTCTTGACGACGCTTCTCGTTTAGTTCAAGTTGACTTTTAAAATGGATCGTTTGAACTGCATTAGTTTCTTGCATAGTATCCTTCTTTTCTACTTGTACGGTGGACATTAGGAACGCCTCCTTCTTTCTGTTGATAAAAGATAAGACTTAAAGCATGGAATAGCCGAAATATTTCTTCATTATTAATGATATCACTATTTCTTAACAAATACCATGCTTTACGATTAATGTCATCGTACATGTGAAAGTTCATTATCCAGGCTTTTTTTCCGTCCACTCCTAACTTCATTCGAAAAGAAATAATATTATAATTATTTCGAGGTTGGTTAGTCCTGGGTTCTTTTAACTTTCCTTTAGAAACAGCTACTACGGAATAATCCTTGTACTTATTATTGTCTATATTGATTGTTTCAGGACTGGCACCTGTTGTACCAACGTCATAAATCTTTTTCAATTCTTTTTTTCCCAATTCCTCATAAATAGTAAAACCAGAAATAAATCGTAGATCTGTTATATCATAAACACCATTTGCAATTCTAAATAGAATTACATTCACATCGGCTTGTAACTCGATTAAGTAGCGGAGAATTATGTCTGTTTCGGTTGCCTTATCTCTGATTTCTCTTATGAACTGTTTCGATTTTTCTATCTTAACAGTAAATTGTTCTTTTAATAATTGATTCTCCTGTTTTAACTCGGCTTTGTCCCGATTATACTGTTCTGTAACAACACTAATAGTCTGAGAGACATTCTCTTGTTTTGTCAGAACTCCCGTCACATAATCATAGAGTCCTGCATACGAAATGTCATTTTCTACTGCATAACTTATTAAGTCATATTCCTGTTTTCGTTGCTTTTTGTAGGAAGGTAGATGAAATGCAGGATCGTTAAATATCAACATTCTTTTCAAATAAGAGGGGACTAACAATGCAAATAACACGATCAGTACGCCCAATATAAACAATCCCTTCAAATAAATTGGCCACTCTGTTAATATTCCAGTGGAAAAACCAGCTAGGATACTCCCGATCACTGGAATAACAGTAATATTTACATTCTTAATGCCTTTAAAAATCTTTAATAATTTTTTCATGTCTTTAAATAGAAGAGTAATCAAATGTGGTATCCTACCACTTTCTGCGTCTATCCTTCTATTAATTCTTTGTATTTTTCTTAAAACAGGATCTACTTCACTGGAAATCCGTTCTAGTGAAGTATGATAGTTAGTATTTTGATTACTCATATATTCATCTCCTCTAATAAATCCTGGTTGATAGTTTATAATCTAGTACTCCTCTAATCTATGAGAATAAAAAAAGAGACCTAGCTTGATCTTGATAATGCGAATGCTTCTAGGTCTCTCCATTATTTTACTGGTTTAATGTTTAATGGCTCAAAAATACACCATTCTTTAAAATCCTTATAAGCTTGCGGCAAAGAGGTAGAAAATAATAAAAATTCCTCTTCTATTCCTACAACATTGAGTGTAGCTGCATATAAGCTTAAATTAATATTCTTGTTCGAAATTCCTGAGAATTTTCCCTTCGTCACTAACATGTTTGTATTATCTTTAACTACCAATGTAGAAAGAGTTCCTTCCTTCCATAAAACAGGAAGAAACTCTTCTTTAATAAGTACATTTTGGTGTTCGAGATTAGAAATACTAAAAAAATTCATTCTTCTCATCCTTTCCTCTTCCTCCCATTGATTAGTTTATAATGCTACGTAACTTAGCTATATTTACACTAATACCAAGGCCCTTAAATCTTTCCTGTACCAAGTTTCTAGCATGGTTTTCCTCCATTGCTAATACCTCGATTTCCTTTATTAGTTTTTGATCAGCAAATTGCACAAAGAATGAAACGATATAATGTTTCCTTTCTGTTGCTCTCCCTTTGTATCTTTCATCTCTTGGATTCACGATTCTAACTTGTTCTGTATGTAGATAGGTTAGTAGCTCTCCAGATTCTATTTCTATTAAGGCATTTTCGTCTTGAAGTATATTTATGATGGTCGTTTTGCCAGAAGCTATTTGATGCCCATCCATGTATATACAATACGGTTCTATTCGGTACATGTTTTTTTGAGTAAAAAATGTAATACTCATGCTATAACTTCCTCCCCAAACGAAAACAAATCGAATTCTTTAGGAGATAGATCTTCCCTAATAAAATCGATTTGTTTTAAAGTCTCTTTTAATTTTAATTTTTGATTCTTTCTAATTCTCTTCTGAATAATTAAGGAGTCATTGACCACAGTCAAAAAAATATCTCCTAACACGAATAATCCTCTGGCATCAATCATTTTACAAGAAGGCCTCTTCATTAATTCATTTATCCAATCTTGGGAAGTCTTGAATGGATAGTCCAGGATACAATCAATATTAGTTACTTGTGCCCCCAGACATCCTATAGATAAGTTGAATAAATGGTAACCTCCTGAAATATCTCCGTTAAAATATACCCGGTAACCTTTTAGTAACTCTCTAGATTGATTTTGAAAAGGTTCTATACGAAAGGTACTTCCATCCATATTCCATTCCAAATCATTTTTCTTTTTTGTAAACCTTAATCCTTTTAATGCATTTTCTAACTCATTGGGTTCCATAGGGACAAAACAAGTAAGTTTGTACATCAAATTCCTCTCCTATCTCTTTTTCTTCTTTAAAACACAAAAAGAGCCTTTAGGACAGTCTTTAATAAAGCAAGTTTGCTTAGACTGAACCCAAAGGCTCTAAATTTAGTAAATAACCAAAGAAAAAATAACAAAATGTAAAAAAATCTATAGGTTCATTTTACCTTTTTTATTTACTTGTTTCAATAAGTGTATTTAATTAATGAATTGTTGTCTCGATTTCAATTTGTTTAACGAGCTCATAGGCTTTCTTTTCACTAATATTCTCGGAAGAAGCTAGATCATCATAAGTTCCCATTTCCAAAACTAATTTATATTCACTTGTAAGTTGTTCTATTGGTGTTTCTGTTAACTTAGCAGCCATGACTTCATCTTCCACGATGGAAGAATTGGAATAGAAAATTTGTTTGTTTACAGAATAAATCTCGACTAAATTCCCTTCTGAATGGAAATAAGACTTTTTCGTATAGTAATTTACGCTTTGTTCACCATTAATAAGCAAATGATTATGTAATAACATAGTATCAATCCTTTAATATTTTTATCTTTCGTTTCATTTTCAAGTAGTTTTCAACTCGGTTATAATTTCATTTTAAGGCAGAAAGACTATCACTTTGTGTCAATTATGTCAGTATTATATTAAAAAGGAATAAAAATCTTTTACTACATTGTTAAAATTATAATTAATTCTTATATGACTCGTAAAGCCAATATCCCCAACTGGATAACGGCAGTTTTTTTATTTCATTAATTTTCGATATATGAATCGTTGAAGCAATAAAATCAGTACAGTAAATACATAAATAAATATGTAAGTTATTAAAGAACCCAAGAGTAGAAACAACCCGAATATTGAATAAATTGCATGCCCTGCATTTATAATTGAAAAGTATTCATTGCTATAAGTAGTAAGATCATTTATTAAAAATACAATAGTAGGAAAAAGAGCCAATAAAAATACAAAAATAAAATTTTGTTTTAAAGTCATGATTTCTTTTTTTAATATCAAATAGTTCACTAGTATAGTAAGAAAAATATTTATGAGTAATACCATTATTCTATTTTTTCCTTTCTAATCAAAATGGAGAATTAATCTTAATTATTTTAGATTTTACTATCCTTTGAATTCTTTTTACTATGACTTATAAGTTATAACTTATAACTTATAATCAGATAATAATTTATAAATATGGGATAATTATACTATAAAACAAACTTCTGGGATATGTGTTGGTTATCAACCTATTTATTGATCTTAGATAAATAGGTAAGGCAATCTATAAGAATAGTAGCAGATACCCCATTCCGCTAATCGAAATGTAGGAGCTAAAGCAATTAACCCACCAGCATTTGCTGGCGGGTTTTATTTTTTATTACATATTATTGATTAATCCTTGTATAGCTGCTTGTACAAATCCTTGTACATCTTCTTTAAGCAAGTATTCTATTACTGCCCCTAACAACATCTCTCCTAATCCAATCAATAGTTTTTCAACTAATTTTCCTGGCATTCTCCAGTTCACCTTTAATTTGATCCCTAATTCAGTAACCTCTTTTGTTTTTGTAAAATTAAAATCTAATTCTGTTTTCATCTACAAGTTCTCCTTTTAGTAATTTATTAATAGATTTGATTTTCACTCTAGTAACGGGGAATCTGCTTATTTATGACGCTAGATTCCCTGGATTTTTTGTTTATGCTAATTTCACTGTTAACTTCCTTCTTGCAAACCTTAAACAGTAAACACTCTGTTTTCAGACATTCATTTACTAAAGAGCAACAAAAAAAGAGCTGATTTAAAATCAACTCTTCTCCTCTCTCATATATGTTGCTAACTGATCGATTCCATTTTAAGTAACCCCTTCACTATATATAGCAATAGCTTTACTGTTTGTTGCACTTTTTTAGAGAATTTAAAATATCTCCTTATTAAAGAGGGCTTAAAACCTGTATGTTTTACAGGTATCCACGAGAAGGTTTCACTTTCTATGTGTTTGAAAGGCAAAGAAATTAACAGGTTTTTCAAAAAAAGTTCCGAAATGTATAATTTTTTTTGTTTTGACACAAAGATATTTAATAAAAAGTAAACAGAAAGGAGAATTTAGATGACAAAAGAACCAGCCAGCTACAGGATAAGACCTAAGTTAAAGAAGGAAATCGATTCTTATCTCTCTCTGTTGAAGGCCCAAGGACATATCGAAGATTACGGAGAAATGCTTGAAATTTGCTTTCCTCTATTCAAAAGAAGAATGGACATAGAAAAGTTAACAGGGTTTCGAAAAGAAGCAGTTTTATCCGTGGAGAGGGCTTATGAGACCTCTTGGGATGCTATTAATAGGTTATCCTATGAACATGAAATGGAGATAAAAGCAGTTAAATCTGCGGCAGAATTCGAATCGGAAAGATACGAACAACAAATAGACGCTCTCTTGATATATAAAATGAAACATGAGGAATCTGAAAAGATTATTGCCTCTCTAGAAAAAGAATTAGAAAAGGCCCAAACTACTATTGAAAAGGATAGAAAGCTTCATTATAAAGAAATGAAAACCTTAGCTTCCTCTAAATTACAACTATTACCCGTTGAAAATGATAATGAATTAGCAAATTGACACATCCTACATCCTTTAGATGTGTTTTTTCGTTTACATGTTTACGTGTTTACTGTTTACGTGTAAACATAATAAAAGAAAAACCTTCTGTCAAAAACAGAAGGTTTCCTTTTAATACACTCTATGATATTTGTAAACTTTTAAAACATCATCTATTATCTCAATGTCAACAGTATCTTGCTTGATGACTCCATTGGTATACTTAACCTCAAAATCAAACTGAGCGGGACCTTTCTTTAAATTGGTTGGATACTCTTGATGCTTTTCATCGTAGATGAAACCATCATATAGAACATCCGATAATGAAGATAAGGTCTTTGTAATCTTAACAGGAGTGTTATCGGTTTGTTCCGCTATAAGTGTTGTTTTAACATACTCAATAGGATAACTAGAAACATCTGCCTGCAGGAAAAACTTTTCGCCGCTATAGAATTTATCTAAAGAATGACCTAATTCATTGTGCTTTTCTAACCAATCTTCCGCATGGTTCACATGCCCAATTATGATTAAAGGTTTGGCGTAAAACCAGGTTTCCACCTCTGTCGTATCATATCTATCGTTCACTTCAACCGATAGATCATACCGACCTTTTTCGCTTTCTTGTTGTTCATAACATACCGTACTACCAGAGATTACTCCATTTTTCTGGAGGACTAACGATTTTGTCGTATAATTTTTATTAATATAAAGCTTTACATCCATTTTTTGTCCATCAGGGTCTTTCACATCAACACAGATATTTACTGTATCACCTTCAAAAACATCATCAGGATTATACGATAATGTCACTTCAGGTACTCTGTTTTTTACCACCAGTGATTTTGTTTTACTAGCTGTTTCCCCACTGTCGTCCTTCACTATTAATCTAATTTTCCACTCTCCGATGGTATCAAATACCCTAGAAGGATTTACACCAGTTGAAAAACTATTCCAGGTAAAGGAATTTGGTGCTTGGTATTCCCACTGATATGTTAATGGATCTTTGTCTACATCATTTGATTGGTTCTTAAATGTAACATTTGTGTTGTTATAGATAGTCGAAGGACTAAACGTGAAATCCGCAACCGGTGGTCGGTTTTTCACTTCGATTGTTTTACTAATCGAATCACTTGCGTTACTACTATCTGTAACGGTTAGTTTCACTTTCCAACTTCCTTTTTGATTAAGGACCTTGGTAATATCCTTAACGGTGGAGATTTGCGTCCAAGTGGTTTCATTTGGTTTCTGCATTTCCCATTTATACGTAAGGGTATCTCCATCTTCATCACTAGATTTGTTTGTAAACGTAAGATTCGTGTCATTATAAACGGTTGTTGGATTATAGATATAATCCGCTTTTGGCGGTCTATTTCCAACTGTCACTGTTTTTGTCATCGAATCGCTCGCTTTGTTGTCATCCATAACGGTTAAACGAACCTTCCAATCGCCTTTTATCTCAAGAACTTTACTCGTATCTTTCTCCGTCGAAATCTGAGACCATGTAGTTGTGTTTGGTTTTTGAACCTCCCACTTATAAGTTAGTTTATCCCCATCAACATCTGTTGAGGTATTTTTAAATACTACATTGGTTTCGTTATATATGTCTTGTGGACTGTAGGTAAAATTAGCAACTGGCGGCCTATTTAATACTTTAACCGTTTGAGTGACACTGTCACTTGCGCCATCCCCATCTGTAACCGTTAAACGAATTTTCCAATCTCCTTTTTGAGGGAGTACTCTGCTGGGTTCTTTATCCGTCGAAAAGCTCGTCCAAGTAGTTGTATTCGGTGCTTGATACTCCCATTTATATGTCAAAAGATCTCCGTCTTTATCCGTTGAAGCATTGGAAGCTTTAACTACCGTATCATTATAAATAGTTTTAGGACTATAAGTAAAGACAGCTGTAGGAGGTCTGTTTCCTACATTTATAGTCTTGGTTACATTATCACTAGCTCCCGTTACATCTGTGACAGTTAGGCGCACTTTCCAGCTGCCCTTTTTGTTTAAAATACGATTAGGATCCTTAGATGTCGAGAATTCCGTCCAAGTCGTAGAGTTTGGTTCTTGAGCCTCCCATTTATAGGTGAGCGTGTCCCCATCCTCATCGGTAGATAAGTTCTGGAAACGAACATTCGTATCATTATAAATGGTGTCAGGGCTGTAGTTGAATTTGGCTACCGGCGGTCTGTTATCTACTGTTAGAGTTTTTGTAACAGAAGTAGAAGCTTCACCATCATTTACAGTCAAACGGATTTTCCAGTCTCCACGTTCCTCGAACACTTTCCGTGGATCTTTTTCTTTTGATAAGTTATTCCAACTGTCCGTTCCCGATTTTTGATATTCCCAAGTATAAGAAAGTGTATCTTTATCTAAATCATTCGATTTGTTGATAAAAGTGACCTCTGTATTGTTATAAATGGCTGTAGGATTCCAAGTGAAGTCTGCAACCGGCGGTCTATTTATGACATATAAATAGTGGCGAACGGATACTTCTTCTTCCCCATCCGATACAGTTAGCTGGAAGGTATAGTTTCCTTTCTCCAAAGTGAATTTATCCGGAGTTTGGTCAGTCGAGAATACTTGGTAATTCGAATCATCTGAACCATAAGGTTTCCTTTCCCATTTATACGTAAGAGAGTCTCCATCCACGTCACTGGAAGTATTAATGATGCCAATAGAAGTATCATTATAGACGGTGTTACTAGGATCAAAAGAGAATTTAGCAACCGGCGGTCTATTTATGACATATAAGTATCTTCTAACCGATGCCTCTTCTTCCCCATCTGAAACGGTCAATTGGAAGGTGTAATCTCCCTTCTTCATTTTGAAGTTTTCTGGTGTTTTATCCGTTGAAAAGACTTCATAGTTGGAGTCATCCGATCCATAAGGCTTCCTTTCCCATTTATACGTAAGGGAATCTCCATCAATGTCAGAAGAAGTATTAACTATTCCTATAGAGGAATCGTTGTATACTGTATTGCTTGGATCAAACGAAAATTTAGCTTCTGGCGGTCTGTTGTTTACATACAGGTAATGCCTAACGGATGACTCTAATCTCCCATCAGAAACAGTTAGTTGGAAAGTGTATCTTCCTTTAGCCAGTTTAAACGTTTTAGGCGTTTTAGATGTAGAGAACACTTCATAGTTCGAATCGTCCGACCCATAAGGTTTCCTCTCCCATTTATAGGTTAATGTATCTCCATCTGGATCAGAAGAGTCATTTATTAATCCTACAGAGGTATCATTATAGACCGTGTTGCTTGGGTCAAAGGAAAACTTAGCAACTGGTGGTCTATTTGCTTGGAAGTCAAGAATAGCTTGAGATCCTTGGAAGGTCCAATAGGATGTTTGAGCCCATTTCTTTTTATTTTTATCAACGGGGCTAGTTACGCCATACCAAATTGCAGTTTGTGATTCTTCATAATCGATTGTAGTGTACTTTTCACCTAAGTTAAAATAACGGTCATCACCTAAGTCTGCAATAACACTAGGTGCTGACTCTCTAGGTTCTTTTCGTCTTAAAACACCAGTATTATTCATTCTAAGTAAATCTGTATTTTGTCCACTTGATAATGAAAGTTTCCCTCCACTATATTCCTTATCAGTGAAGTCAAATGGCAGTATTAAAGGAGAATATACAATGTGATCATCAACTCTTTTTACAATAAACAGTTGGTATTTAGAATTTTCATCTTCGGCAAATAGTTCTTCTAAAGGTAAGTACGCTTGATAATTAACATCTGCGTATCTCATATTACAATCGTCAACATTTTTATTTGTTGAACCAGCAGGACATTCATTCCAAACACCGGACCCTTGGTTGTTATATTCAAGATCCTCAGTTGCATCAGCTTCCCATTGGATTGTTTTATAAATCTTTACTGAGTTTAAATCACGTTCCCCTGCAACTTTCTTTGCTGCGATATAAGTATCTTGATTAGTTGAAGTATGTTCTTTATAACCCATTATTACTGACCAACCACTAAAATGAATATAGGGTTGCTTTCCCTTACCGAAATCTTTGTTGACTACCTCATATCCGTTCTCAACATACTTATTCATGTAAACATCTGAGATAATTCTTCTACCTGTTGTATTTGGAAACTCTTTATCTCCAACAGTGGAATTCCAATTAGTTTTTACTTTTGAAGGTACATTGTAAATATCATCATCCCCTGGAGCTGCATAAGCACTTGGAATAACGAAAAGAAACAAGCTAAAGAATACTACTAGTGGCATTACATATATGAATCTTAAATATCTCATTTGCCTCCTACTTTCGAAAGGTAGGCTTTTTTAATGGCAGTTGTGTCATTAAATTTCCTCACTCTCCTAGATTAGATTTAGCAAAAAAAAAACAACCCAAGAAACTATAGATAGAGAGACTCTATCTATAATTCTTGGGTTGTTCCCATTAGTTTTATGTAATTTTGCTATATATTAATTCTATAGCAATTTAACTGTTAAATCAATATATATTTAGCGCAAATTCAACTAGTTCATACATATAACGATAACGTTAATTATTTTTATATTGATAAACCGCTGCTTGTCTAATCATGGATAGATTACCTTTAAACCAGCGAGGACTTTCGGTAGTCATTACTGCAATAATAGAGGGACCTTCTATATTTTCTAATATGTGATAATTAGAATTAGAATAAACAAAAGGGTAGCTATCTGTGTTGCTGTCATCAATAAACTCTAAGTCAACAAGATAAAGATCTTGTTTGAAAAAGGAGGAATCAGTTGGGTTATAAACATATCCTGCAGTACTCGATAAATCTAGGTTATTTTCCAAACTAGCCTTAAAGTTTTCCATCGCTTTGTTTTGGTCGAAAACAATCTTACCTTCCGAAAGAGCTTCCTGTTCAACAGCCAAACCTGAATCGTGGACTGCTATTTCGGTAGCGTTTTTCAGCTGCCTAATGGCGGTTTTATCGGCATCTAAATTAAATTGGATTTGAGTAATTAATGCAAACAGTAATACAAATATGATGGTTCTTAATGTAGTAGCCATGAGATTGCTCCTAGTTTACATATTCGCTTAAGATTTTAGTATGTTTCGTAATGGTGCTTGGACCTTGGTTGAAAATATCCAATATGAAAATAAAAGTTCGAGGTACCTGTATACTGGCTTCCATATACTCATTTCTAGGAGTTAATGTTTGAGTAGCTGTTATGTTAATTTTCGATTCATTAAAGTTATAATTTTCAACCAATGTTTGTTTCATATCTTCTACAATACTTGGTGAGAATTTACCTTCTATAGATGCTTGCTTAGCCCCTTCAGCAAGTACTACTTCCACAGCCTCACGATTAAGACTATCTATATAGGCAAGTATGGGAGCGAACATAATGTTCACCGCAATAAAAATCGTCATCCATTCCGCTAATGCTTTAGCCATATCAAAACCCCCTTATTTTTATAAAAGGAAAGGAGCAATTATAAAATAATAGTTGCTCCTTTCTTTTATTCTTTATTTTCCTGAGCCATCAGGTAGGTTTGTTTGCATGTTAGTTACCTTTGTTCCATATGCGCTTGTTTCACTGTTAATTAGGTTGTAACCTCCAATGAATAAGAAAGCTGAGATACAGATTACTGTTATTGCGATTCCTAAAAATGTTGATAATGATGTTTTCATGTTAAATTGTCCCCTTTAATAGTTAATTTTTAGTTGATGTTCGTTCTGTAACATTTCTTCATGTTTCGTGTTTTTATCGGCTAATGCGCCAAAACTAATTCCAATGACCAATGACACCATGATAATGGCCGTAGCCGCTAGTATCATATAAACAGCAAGCGTCTTTGACATGTGTTGCTTCCTCCTTCTTAACTGCTGTCATTAGTGTAAGTCGCCACATCATCAGACAGATCCTTCATCAGATAATAGAGACCCCCAAAGATAAAGGTACTAATTACGATAGCTGTTAAAGCAATTGTCATATAGGTTGCGATGGATTTTTTCATGGAAATCACCCCCCTTAAATAAAAAGTAAGTATAAATGAAGCGAACAGTAAGCAAACAGAATGTTTAGCCTCTTGTTTGTTGTAAAATTAGCGTTACCATAGAAACAATTAAAACAAGGAAGTTCAGTATAATTAAGAAATGCGTCACCTTTACTGGAATGTTTAAGACATCGTTTGTAATCTTTGTTTTTCTTCGGTAGTTTTCTATTTGATTCTTCACAAACATTTGATGCATGCCTCTTAGTTGTTGCAGAGCTGTTTGTCTGTCCATTCCATCCAGGTTTTTAATTACTCCAATTAAAGCGGCCGATTCCTTAGAATCTATCTCCATTAAAAAGTTATCTAATGCGGTATCAGATCCTAAATCACTCGTCCAAGTAGATAATAGCCTCGTTAATGGTTGTTCTAGGTAGATGAAGTAAGGCTTCATACTTCGAAGAACATTATAGGTATTGATTCTGTTTACCGTCATCATCTCTATTTCATTGATTAATAAGTCATAAAGCATAAATACTTCGGAATGTACTTTTGCTTGTTGAAAGTTAACTACTCTTTTCATGACAAAGTTAAATATAGAGAAAGGAAAACTCGGTAATGAAAATAAAATCAAGATGAGAATGACGATACCACTGATATAACTTGTTTGAGTGATGGTTCCTTCCAGTAGCAATGGGATTAGTACATAGTAGATAATGAGAAATCCATATATACTTCCAAATAAAAGGTAGTACCTAAGCCCATTTAACCCAAGAGGATATTGTGCTCTTCTGAGTTGGTCCTCCGCTTTAGAATGTTTAGATCCTTCAATTAATTTGTTTCTGCTTTTTTCAATGCTGGAAGATAAACGAATTCTATAATTTTGGCGTTCTGCTTTCGTACTAAGGCCGGTATACACTAAGATTCCAGCAATAATAGATAAAGAAATGACAATTAGATATACAATGACATTCATCAATTTAAAAAGTACAATTTCATTTTCCATCTTGTTACCTCCCGTCTTTATAAATCATTTTTTGGACTCTTTAAGAAGATGGAAATAATGATGGAAAAAATAACACCGACTAAACATAGACAGAAAAGAAACAAGTTCCATTTCCCTCCAAATTGTAAGGAGAACCAATCCTGAGCACCACTTGAATAGTAGCCTAAGATTAACGATCCAATGAATAGCGGTGCAGTAATAAACCCGTCATAAATCGAATCTTGCATTTGTGACTTTTCTTCTTCTAACATCTCTTCTGTATCTTCCATTTGTTTGGTTAAAACCATCAAGGCATTTGAAACTTTTTCATTATACAGATAGGCTTTTAAAATAATGCTCCCTAGACGTTTGGACCAATTGGTATTGGCTGTATACGTAAATACCTGGACACTTTCTTTTAATTCCTTTTCGCTACGTGATACTTGTAAATCAGAAATTAAACGGATGGTTACTTTTCTGAGATCCTCATTCTTAATTTGCTTTTGGGTTTCTACTAATGCATAGTACATATCCTGTTGGTTGGCACTATAATTTTGCGTTAATCTTTGTACGATAGATAGAAACTCTAAGCTCATGAGATAGCGAATCTTGTTTAATTTCAATCGCAAAAATATATAGGGAATAGTGGAAAGTAACAATCCAAAAATGGCAGCAACGACCAAGTCATGGAGTGCTATGAAAAAAAGAACGAACATGGAAAACCCTATAATCCCACTAAAAAGAACAAAAACTTGAGCGTCTAACTCATTCCGATTATCGCTTGTGGTCCGAATTAGGAGTGAAATATGCTTCACTAAAGGATTTCTGCTAACTGGGCTTTCCTTTACATCTAAATTCTTTTTAATTCTTCGTATCCTATATTTATAATTCCAGTCACTATAGGTAACTTTTAGCGATTCCATCATGATTAAGTAAGCAACTCGCAAAGCTACTACGAGCAAAATACCATAGAGAATGTAAATTACACCGATATGCCAAATCCAATGTACGATGTTAACCATTAGAATTCTCCAGCATGTCATGAAGTAGCTGATCTTTAATCAGTTCATAATCAGACATAGGCGACTCTTTTGCTTTTCTCGCTAAGTGATTAATTAATATTTTGGCATCCTCTAGACTTTCTCCCGCCATTAAAGCAAGTAGTTCTTTTGAGATATTAGAAGAATAGTAATACTGATTTGTAGTCGGACTATAACGAACTAAATCTTGCGTTCGGTGGCGTCTTTTCTCCTCATCCCAAATGATTTCCGTTACCCCAATGACACGTTTCCTTCTCCTGTCTCTATCAGCACTCATTGTTACAATAATATCTATGTTTCTAGCAACCCGCTCCAACTCATTTTCAAAGTTCCGGTTAGGAAACTCATCTAGGATATGTCGTGTAATTTGGGGAACGACATGTTCTACCGTTGTTAAGTGGTAGGTAGAGTATGCTCCTCTTTCCCCACGTTCACATGCCTGAAGGTAACCCTCCGTCTCTAATGATCGAATTTCACCAACAACTATAAAATCATGTTCCATCCGTAATAAACGTGGAATGGCGTGATGTAAGTCACCCTCTTTTGCCTGTATCTCAAAGATGAGTCGGTTCATTTCTTTGGATAAGTTTAATTCAAAGTGTTTCTCTAATACGCCAATTACATAAGAAGGATCTCGTTCTTTAATCATGGTTTTCATAAAGGTTGATTTGGCTGAACGTACCCTTCCTGCGAAGATGGTATTGGCCATAACTCTAGATAAGGAGCGGAAGAAAGGTATATCATCTTCCAATATTGTTCCTAAACGGGCCTGTTCTTCTAAACCGAAATTTTTCACCACAAATCGGCGGAACATAATATAGTTTTCCTTTCCCCGCGGCTTTTGTATCATGGTGATACGGCTACCATCTTCTCTTTCAATCTCTAATTCTGGAGATTGTTCATTGATAATGGCATCCTTGATTCGGATAGTAAAAGCCTTCTTGATTCTTTCGACCCTTTCAATACTTTCAAATTCTTCCTCTTGTTTTACAAAAGTACCGTCTACATCAATCCAGAGTTGAGTTCCTCTTATTACGGCTGCTTCACTGTTTGGCATCTTGTCCCACTTATGAAGAATGCTGACTCCCCATACTTCATGGAAGATAGCTTCTGATAAAGAATTATAAAAAGATGGATAATCCGTCGAAGAGATATTCTCTTTATGAAGCACCTCGTTAATCTTCGTAATGAAATAAGACATGGCTTGCTCATCACCGATAACTGCTCTATGTTGCCGTTCTAGCCAAATGTTGCTATTGTCTTCTACAATATCTGTTATGTCATTTGGTGTTTTTTTATCAATGGACCCATCAATGACAATCTCTTGTAACTGACTTCTTACTTTCGTACAAATATCTTTAAAGGAGCGGGTTCTAGCATATGTATTTATTCTAACTACCTGCTTCAATCCATTCTTTGAAATGGTATCAGCCAACCATTCTGAGATAACAAACTCCTTTTGAATACCAATTTCTCTTTCCATGCTGTTCAGGTTCACTCACTCCTTTCTAATTAAAGAGAGAAAATAATCCTCTTTTCTCTTTCGTTTTTCCGATAGGATTAATAGATTCAGAAATATTACCTTCTGAGATAATTAATTTTGATAGGAAATCTATCTCTTTTGAATAAGCACTTTCCGTAAAGTCGTATAGTAACTTTCTTTGATAAGCAGCCATTGTTCCAAGTTCTTTCACGTCTGGTATAGTCGATATCTTCACCATATTTAACTCATCTTCTAGATCTTTTTCATTGATGAGTGTGTTTCCAGGTTGGTATTTATTAATAATGAGCAAGAAATCATCGGCGCTACCACCTGCAGGTTCAATTAGCTGATGAAAGACATAAGGGAAGTAACCACGGTAACCCTTTACTTCCTGATTAGTTACTAAGAATTTTAAACCACTAGATAGGTAAGACTGAACGGTTGGAGCAGTATCAAAATGAGTACCTGCATCAATCAAAATAACATCGAATATTTGCTGTGCTACCTGGATTAGATGTTCAATCTCATATGGTTGGTACATTCTCTGCAATTTAATATCTCGATTTCCTGCTAAGTGATAGAAAGAGTCATTGTAATGGATTGCTTCTGACAATCTCTGTACCGTTAAATTCTTTAGGTTAAGATCTACTTTCAAATCATTCAAATATTGGCCTTCATAATGGTAAAGATAATCAGCTGGGTCCCAACTGTTAAGACTCAATACTAATACCTTTTCATCTGTTTTTTGAGATAAAGAACGAGCAAGATTTAGAACCGTTGTAGTGACTCCTGCTCCACTATGTGTTCCGAAAAAGCTAATAATTCTTTTGGTAGAGGTATTATCTTTTTCAAATAATCTAGCTGTAATTTCGTCTACGAGCTGTTCCTCCGTACTGTACTCATTCATGACATGGATTTTAACAGCTGCTGCTACTTTCGAAATTCGTTTCGTTAAAATATCACTCTTTAATGCAACTGGTTTGAAGAAAATAGTCTGATTAGGATATAGCTCTCTAATATGGTTTAAATCATCGATTTGTATCATTTCACCATCTAAAAAAATGGCATCAATGTTTTTTTCTGTATTAGATAATGAGCTAGTAAGAAAGGCGGTCAGCCCCTCTTCCCGTTTCTCAAATAACTGTTTATACGTTGAGTTTTTTGAAACAATAAGTAACTTCATGTTTTTAGCCTCCTTCATTAATAAGTGATATAGAGCTTAGCTTCATTCCCTAACACTTGGTCCATTAACATCGTAAAATCTTCATCATTTAGGATTACTTCTAGATCACTGATAGTTGATGTAGCATTTAACCTTTGATCCTCGGTAGTTTCTTCTGTAGTTGCAGAGACGACTTCTTTGTTACCAGAATCCTTTACGTATACTACTTTGACATCTTCTAAAAATGGCATAGCACTGGTAGAAGCTTTTTCACTACCTTTTGAATTTTTACTGGACGAGCCATCTTCTTGCATACTATTGGAACCATCTTTGCTCACTAGATAAATATCTACGGTATCTTTCCTTCTAAGAGAGCCTGGCTGTGCGTAAATCATATCCTTCGTGATAGGTCGAATCGCTTCTCCCTCTTCTTTATTTGGAACGATTTCTTCCACATCCAACATATTGCCAGATATCATCGAGTTACCATCAATTAATTGGCTAGAATCTATGCCGATAATGGAATTGATATCTTTGGCTAGTACTACATTGCTAATAAGGGTTTCCTTTGGTCTTCTTTCAGTAGTAATCTTATCTGCAGTTATTTTTTCGCTTTTTTGTATTTCCTCATTGGCTTTCACTACTACTACTTCAACTGAATCAATTCGATCTCGTAAGAACATATCGTAGACAAAGATGAAAGCTATTGTACAAAGTGCAGTCATCAAGCCGAGAGTAATTTTGACAGAGGGTCTATTTAAAAACTTCATTATTTTGTTTTGCCTCCTGATTTGATTTTTGGATAGAGATTTTTTTATGGAATATACTTCTTAAGAATCCACCTTTCGTTTTATTGGTTAATACTTCTTTTGGTAGAAGCAGCTCCGTTATAGGTGAGAACAGGTTGGATATTTTCAATGGATAGTCCTTTTGATCATTTAGGAAAACTCCTTGATATTGTGCTTGGAAAACATCCGTATCTATAAAGGAAGGCAAGGTTAAAATCAATTTCTCTGCTAGTAAATCCTTAATTAATGGATTATTGGTTATCCCTTCTGAAAAGCGATTACCAATAAAATGAAGCTTTTCAGATTGGATGATCGACTTCAGCTTTGGACTCTCTTCTAGTTGTTGCAGAAGCGGAACATCTGGAGTCACTACCATTAATGCAATATCCGCAATATCCAATAAGTCTTTCGTAATTTCTTTATCCCAGCTCGTTCCGATATCAATGATGTTAATTAAAGCATCACTGGAATATAGAACCTTTATAAATGTCTCCAATGAAATGTCATTTGGAGCTTCATAATCTGATGTTGGGTTTTGGCAGATGATTTGAACACCATCTTTCGTCCATTCACTTGTCTGGTTTGGAATTTTATATTCCATTATTAATTCTTGAAAGAGGCCCCTATAATTTGGAGCATATTGAGTACCAAAAAAACGATCATAAGTATACGGAGTAGTTAGTGGAGACTCCATGTAACTAACCGAGATACCTGTTCTCGCAATGTTCCTTGCTAAAAGGTGAGAAACAAAGGAGCTGCCGTTTCTTGCCGAGGGACTTCCAACTAAAACTGTTTTTCGTTTAACGGGTATCCCAATTACTTTCTCTGTATTGTTATGTACATGAATGTTATAGTCCCGCTTGATCACATTCTTTTGAACCACTTTTTGTACTACTTTTTTCTCTACAACCTTTTGAACAACTTTCTTTTCAACCACTTTCTGAATGACCTTTTTTTCAACTACTTTAACGGGTCTAACCGTTTTTTCTTTCTTCTCTTTATCCTTTTGCTTTTCTAATTCCAACCGCTCCTCTTCCTGTTTAGCAGCAAAAAGAGGAATAGTAGTAGATAAGTACTTCTCTACCTGAGAGAATTTAGGCGGTTCTGAAAGCTGTTGAATAAACTGGTCTAAATCAATGGTGTTTTGATTAAAGATATCCATGATACCGACACTAACTAAAGTAGAAAGATACGGATCTTTTGTCGGGCGTTCACATAAAAAGACAATACGCATTTGATTATCGTATTGGATACGACATTGTCTAATGTAGGCCAGCAATTCATTATCTCTATCCACTTGTTCCGCAAAGGAACTTTCCAAGTAACGGTCATGGATAATTAAAATATCTGGGGTTTCGAGATCGACAATTTCTTCTAAATATCGTCTATGTAAAACCTCTTGATTAGCTAGGGTGAATAGGCTTGTATGCTTGTCAAAAGCATCGCACAAGATTTCTGTATAATTACGATCCCCAACCGCTATAAGTACCTTTTTCATGAATAAAAAGCTCCTTTAAACACAAAAACACCCGAACAGAAAAACCTACTACACGCATGTGTAGTATGCTTTACGTTCGGGTGTTTCCCGTTAATTTATATGATGTTTTTATCGTTCAATTTAAAGTTATAGTCTAGTTAATTATAGCTGATCTCAATACTTCTTAAAAGAGAATCACTAATTTACTTTTTCATAATATCATTTGGTCTTAAAAGTATCAAGGGGAAAAAGATATTTTTCCCAAATTTAATATTTAAGATTTAAAATAGTTGTCTTTAAGTCTTTTGGTATCTATAAATCTATGATTCCCATCGGGTAGAGTATACTTCCTTGATCCTGCTGTTATTGGTTCACCTTCTGAAACCTTTTTAAAATAAAAAAAGGAACCATCCTTTTCCAACATTAAATCATGTCCTTTATCCTCATAATATTTACCTTCAAGTAACTCAAATGTGTGATTAGTGTTTTGGGTAGCTATTATCTGTATATCTAGATTAGTAGGTTCTATATCTTTTATATAATCCGAAAAGGAGAAATTATTTTTTTCTAACCTATTATCAGTGTTTATAGGTAATAAGAATACCACAATTAAATCAGCTGCCATAGTATCTGTTGCAGCGTATGGTACAGGATCTTCATTTCCTTCAGCATCAGGATTATATAGATATATATTAACATCCATGCTAACAACAACATTTGCAGCAATTACAATGTTATCACCGTATATAGTAACATCTTCTAAGTTAATATCGGTTATATCACCATTTAAGGATGGTGTTACATAACCACCCATAAAATAATCAGGATGAATATCTCTCGGAGAGATTTCATTAAAGTAAGCTTCTACGTCTACTTTAATTGAATTAACAAAGTTTTTTGTAATAAGTTCTGTAAGAAGGCCATTTCTTAATTCAATCTCAATATGAGGTAAAAAGTCCTCATACAACATTTTGATATGAAGGTTTTCATCTTTAAATAGCGTGTTAATAATTTCCTCGTTGTGTGCAAAGAAATCATTTGTGTTTTTATAGGCAACTATATTTACATCATCAATTAAATCAGGATGAAGAGGATAAGGATGTTCTGCCGGACTTTGATTAGCATCCGGAGCTCCAAAATCTTTAGTGTTATTGGTAATGAAAAAGCAGTTCTCTAATTGTTGTTTTTGAATGAATAGCTTGTATGTATTCCAGATTATAGCATCACGAATTTCTTTTCTTGCATGTTTAGAACCTTTGCTTTTAACAATAAATGGTGGTTTTTCATTCATATCCAATTCAACAATAAGAGGAAGTAGATCAATATCGTAAGGTACCCAATCTAATTGATTCTCTGCCTCTAGCTTTACATAAAACTCTTCGACACAATTTATCATTAATTCTAGCTCTTTTTCAGTATCAATTGCGATAGAGGGAGTAATTAAATACCGACTTACCATATTATAAGCCTGGGACATTTTATTAAGCTGTTCCTCTATAAAGGCTTTATGACCTCTCAACATCTCTTTATATACCACATCATTTATATATAATTTCACATCTTCATGTTTGGCTAATTGAAGTAGTAATGCATTTTTTCCTTTAGTTAAAAAGGGGTCTCTATAGATAAGATTAGTGTCCAAAAAGATATTCATTGATATGTGCTCTCCTATTTCTTGAATAATGGTAATTATATCAAGAAATGCCTTTTTTGTGTTGGATCTTTAATTTTGGCTTTGAAGGTTTGCAAATCTTGAAAAGCTAAACTTTAAAAACTCTTTATACGTTTAATAATTTTTGGTATGCTTGTTAAGCTAAATATGAAAAAGGGTGATGAAGTTGAGCGAAGAGAAGTTCAACGGGTATGATAGTTCAATTATTTATGACTATAAGGAATATCCTGACAAGAAAAGTGGTCGCTGTGATAATTGTGACAATGCTCAGTTTAAAAGTTCTGCTAAGAATTTCACTTTTATTCGGGAATGCCGTAAATGCGGAATGAAAAAAAGTATTTAATATCTATTTTTGCAAAAATAAAAAATTAAAAGGCATGGGATTATATATCCCATGCCTTATTTTATCTTAATGCTAATCACTTTAGATTCCTTCTTCATATCTGATAACTTTTTTGCGAATTTTTTTACCGCTGGATCTTGCTTCTTCTTGCTACTTTTCATTTCATCTCACCTCGTAATTGTCTATAAAAAAATTATTACCAATAAAATCTTAAAATATACAAGTATAGTTAAATAAAATTGTTCTAATCCCCTCTCTGCTTGTCTATATATCTATTAGAGCGGAAAAGTGGAATAGTGACGTAGAGATAAGGACATTTTTTGTAATGGGAGAGGATAGGATGGGATATATCAATCCTTTATTTAATGAACAAAGAATAATAAAGGAACAGAGTAAACCAGTGTTACTTCCGGAAATAAAGCAGGAGAAAAAAGTAAAAGTAAGGCAGATTAGAGCTGATAAAACACACAAATTAAAATTTCCAGTAACCAATATAGAAAGAATGAAGTTGCAGTCTTTGTGTAAACAAGTGCAAAGATCCTTAAAAAGTAAAGGGGCAGAACCAATACAACAAACAAAGTTGAATACGTTATTACTTCATTATGGTTTAAATAATCCAGCTATTTTGGAATGGGACTGGCCATACAAAGACTCTAAACACTATATGCATACTAATCTTTTAGAAACTGTTTTTGAAAGGGAAATTGGAGGACCATATGGTTTGGCAATACGTAAAGGGCTATCTGAGCGAAAAACAGCATATATGGTGATAATGTCAGTATTAAAATGGTTAGAAGGAGGTGGTAATATTGAGGAAATCTTTTAGTGGATTAGATATTTTAAATGGAAGGATGACTGGTGCATATAAAGGTTTTTTCCAAAGTTTTTTTTCCTCCAAAAAATACATCTCAATAAAGCTACCTTATTACGATTACCTTAGAGGACAGGTTTTTATACAAGATCTTAAAGATAATTATCCCGAGGCAATAACCTCTTATATTGATATTGGTCATTTAATTGAATTGTTGTACAAGGACTTTTTGAATCAAATAAAGAGAGGTGTAAAGAATGAAGATGTTGCTATATACCTGAAACAAAGTATGGAGAAGTACTTTCCAGTAAAAGTGGTTGAGAAAAGAGTGTTTAAACAAGTAAACCATCACTTGTTTAAATATGAAGAAATGGCGGAAATGGACGAGGATGAGGAAAATGAAGAAAAGTTTGCATATATAGAGATACGTTATTCAGAGAAAGTGATATTGAGGGGAGAAATCCTTTTATATGATCTTACTCCATTCCTAGATAATACAACTATAACGGTAGAACAACTGATTTCGATTATATATCTTGATTTTATCAAACGGGTTCAGGAGCATGGGAATTCAGTCACTGTCCAGCAGACTATCCTGAAAAAGCTTCAGAGTAAATAGAATGAGACTGAAAAGGTGTATTTGGAATGGAATTCCCAATACACCTCCATTATTCACTGCAGTTTAAAACTATAGTTTGAAATCTTCTTAACAATTGCATCTTTATTTTCAGCATTTGTTAGTTTTTCTGTTATACCTTCTATATTCCCATCCGCTATTGAGCGGAAATATAAGGTATCTTCATCTTTTACGATTATAAAGTTACGGCCCTCTCTTTTAGAAAAAGAGCTTTCTATATCTCCATATACTTCTTCAGCAACAAGTCTATATACTTCATACTTATCAACTTTCTCTCCAGTTTTTTCTACAGATGTAATATTATAATTGGTATCATCTTTATGTTCATCTTTTATAGTCCAAGAACTTGGAGAATCTACATGTATAATTTCATTCGTAGCATGAATGCCAATATAAGTATCTCCTACTGGAAGTAATCCAGCAGCAGTCGCTGTTTTACTCTCCTCTTTTGTAGCACAAGCTGTTAAGGTAATGATGGTTAATAAAGATAGAATTAAAGATATAGCATATTTTTTTAAATTCATTCCGTTACTCCTTTACTAGTGTTTCTAAATAAAATGCATAGGTACTTGGTTATGTAATGACTTTTGGTTTATTCGAAAAGGGCTAATACCGATAAAAAGGAATTAGCCTCTTTTGATTAAGTTATTCAATGGTCTTTATAAAAGAAATAAATTTGTCCAATAAATTAGAGTCATAATATTTGTCCTTTAATTCAATTAGTTCGGACAGTATTCTTTCTTTTTTTAATGGTTTTTGATAAATACGACCATTTAACATGGTGTCATAGGAATCAATAATTCTAATTATTCTGCCCAAGAGTGGAATGTCATTCCCTGCTAAAGAATAATAACCACTTTTGTTGATATTTTCATGATGGAATAGAATACTTTTTGCATAAGTACGGGGAAAATCAGCTGTATCTAAAATTATCTCATAACCGTACCTGGTATGTTTTTTTATTTCTTCATATTCTGATTTAGTAAGTTTCCCCTCTTTATTAAGAAGTTTAGAGGGAATAAGAAGCTTCCCGCAATCATGGAGAGAACCTAACTCAAACATATTGGAATTCTCCATGCCAAGAAGGCCTCTAGAAGCTTGCCTACTCTTATAGAGTGTTCATAAGTAGCGGTGCAATGTGATCTGAGAGACTCTAATAATGTTTCTACAGTGAATTGTGTAGTTACAGCCATTTATTCCTCCTATATAGGTAAACGGATACGATTCAAACCTTCTTTATGTGGTTGGAAGAAAGAAGTGTTTAGCCCCTCTTCCATAAACTCTTCTACACAAAGAAGTATATTAAAGGGATACGTATCTAATAAAAGTTCTTTTTGAATCTGCTCAGCAATACTTAGAGTGGATGTATAAAGGATAACCATTTGGACATTCTCAGGGAAGTCACTTACTGGTAGACAGCCATATTTTTCGTGAACATATTTCCAGTTTTCCAGTTTATCACGAAAATACCCTATGTAATTCTGGTTCATTTGAGCACGATCAATTAGAAAATTTATGTTACCATTCTGTGTTTTTATTTCCCCTACTCCTAGCGGGAACTTATATCGGTGATTATTCGCAATTCTTGCATTCCATTTCCACTTGCTTAGTACTTTTCTTTCAATAAGTTGGCAGCGGAGTTCGTTCATTGCTACATATCTTTTAATACCACCAATACCGTAGTTATCCCAACGGTTAGGGTCCATATAGAACTGGTCATTGTAATAATGCTTAAGTAATTTGAAGCCCGCTACTCCTAATGTAAAGGGAGCGGCTGGTTTAATCGCTTCTTCTACATCTGTACGGATTCGTACTTTCCATCTTTCCACTATTCCATTGGTGCGTAAGCGGTCCAATCTTTTAGACGTGTCTGATCGGCTCATGATTGGTTCCATATACCGACGTAATTGTTCTTCCGTAGCACATATAGCATCTCCTAATACCTTTATAAGGGTAAAGTCCTTATCATCAATGATTTTTCTATTTAAGAGTGTTATTGCACCTTCAATACCTGTGTAAGGGAAATATTTTTTTGGGAGTATCTTGCTACCTTTTAGTAGAGGGTGGTCCCAAAAAGGAACCTCCCCATTTCTGGTAGTAAACATAGGGTATTCAATTTCTTGTTCCATCGTATTCATTACTCAAACAAGAAACTTGCTGGATCTTTTAATTTCTTTTTACCCCTTGGATAACCTGTAATGGTTACTCTTGCTTTTCGATTCTTTTTGTCTACGCTACGTACTACACAAGATACGATATCCCCAGGCACAGGCTCATCTAAATAGTTTGGCTTAATCCCTTTCACTTCTAAGCCAACATCCAGCTGCACAAAAATACCATGAATAGGGCTGACAGCTGTTACTTTACCTGCAATTGTATTCATTTCCTTTAATGTTTCTAGCTTATTAAACGGGTCTTCAATGGTAGCTCTTCTGCTTACTTGAATTAAGAAGTTTTCTTTATCGAAGCGGAGTACCTTCACTTCAATTTCTTCTCCACGATCAAATAATGTTTCTACACTTCTGCTTCTATCCCAACTCCAGTCATTCGGCAGCATGTAGCAGTCAGCACCATTTACTCGAACGAAGATACGTCGTGTAGTGGGATTGAAACCACGCACAATACCTTTGAATACTGTATTCTTTAGTTCATTGGTTTCCTCTAGTTCTGTTAACTGTTCCATGAAAGCAGCTCTTTTCATGTTGTCTGCTTCCCGAACACTTACGATTGCTATCTTATCTTCTAGGTTTAAGTTAGTTATGATAAACTCCTGGATACTCCCAGTAAATCCATTTAGAGATTTGTACTCATGATCAGAAAATTCATTACTAGGGCAATAAGCTGTTATATTACCCTCGAGTTGGAAAACTGCTACCTCTATTGATTTATCTACATAACTACCGTCTTCTAAGACTTTGGATGTTTTATAACCTACGGAAGTAACTACCCCTTTAATGATTTCTCTATTTCTTCGGATTCTTGCTAATTCCTCTAATTGTTGGTCGTTTGTCCATGATGCTTGAGTTAATTCTGCCACTTATTGTTCCTCCTAAAAATTAATTTGAGTAAATAAGCAAAAAAAAACAACCCAAAACAAAAGTAGTGATAACTACTTCGTTTTGGGTTGTTCCCATTAGTATATTTGGTTATTTTGCTTACTCGTTTTCTTAATAAAGAAATTTTACCCTAGATTTCTAATTATTTCAAGGGTTGGTTTATGAATCGAAGGGTTGAATAAAACCATCTAAAGGAGAGGAAGTGCTTTTTTCTTCCTTTTTCACCTGATTTACTTCTGATTGCAATTCTTTAATCAGAGCTAATTCCTCGTCTCCCAACTTGGATTGCTTTACTTCTTTTTTTTCTTTTAATTCTATTTCTGTTATATACATTTGCTTATTAAATAAGCTGCCAAGATCAAACTCTTCAATTTTTGCTGAGTTTTTTTCGTGGTCATTAACTTTCTCTTCTTTAGTTAATAAATTCGAATTAATTAGAGGTACAGATTCGTTAGGTTCGCTGCCCAAAGGCTCCAAAATTGTTATTTGATTTTTAATAGCTAAATTAGAATGGTTTGAGTTCTTATTAATCCCATTTGATTTAAAAGTAGGTTTTTGTTCTGGTGCTCCACTTGGATTTACAGAAAATTTGATTACATCCTCTTCTAATTTCTCTTCCTTCTTTTCTTTCATAAGATCAGGAGGGGCAGCTTTAACTTCTTCAATACCTTGTTGAATCAATTCTAAATCATTCCCCTTAGCTTTCCTTCTCTCTTCTAACCATATATCCCCGTTTTCTGGTAACACCTTCACAACAGCTTCTTTAAATTCAGCTCTTGGTACAAAATTGGCATCTATTTGTCGTACAGGTACAGGTTTATTATTTACCACAATTTTAATGGCTGCCTGGAAAGCTTTCTGATAGATAATATCGCTAGGAGAAAGGATTGCTTCTTTCTTCTTTTGATAGCTACTTCCAGTCCTAAGCATAGGTTGTTCCTGAAGAGGACTAACAGCTTGTTCATTTTTTCCTTCTTCGAATTTTTCATCTTCTCCAAATATCTCTGAGAAGAGCTTTGCATCATAGGAAGGGATGTCTCCATAAACCATCTTATGCCGGAGCGTACCAAGTAAAGTTTGCATATACGTCTCTCCGTATTTATCAGCTAGCTGTGTAATGGTTTGGGCAACAACGGTAACGATGGCTTTATATTTACGACTTTGTGCTGGAAATTCTTTAAATGGTTGAAATATATAGTCGGGAAACTCATCCGCAATTATATGCGCGAATGTACTTGTATTCGGTTTACGACGGAAGACAGCATTCTGCAGACTAAGTAAGACGAGCTTACCTAGGATATTAGAAAGGCCAGCTAGTTCCCCTTTTGCAGTATTAACTAAGAGGATTCCCCCTTTTTCTAAATGTTCATCGAATGAAAAGTTCGATTTCCCGAATAGGACTCTGCGAATAAGAATGTTCGCTCCAATGTCATTTAAAGTGTTGCGCAACCCCTTTACATACTCTCCTTGAGCATCAACATATACATCTTGTCCTCTATATTCACCATGAGCTACTTTTTCAGCTACCGCATTACCAGCAACTCGAAAAACTTTAGGAATATGGTTCATATCAAACCATTCATCAATTTGCTTCACGATTGCCCAATGGTTACGATCATCCCGATTCTCTATTAAATCGAAGTCTGGAGGTATGGTGTCTTTTAACTCAAGGTGCATTTGTCTAACTAGTTGTGGGTTATCATACATTCTTAGTAATATATCAAAAGTTACCTCTTTATCCGGATTATGAAGCTTCAATAAATAAATATAGTTTTTCAAATGGTTTCTTTCACTCTGTTTGAAGAAGTCATTTCCTCCACCTTCCGCCAATCCCTCAATGACCATTGCGAAGGCTTCAGCAACTTGATCAACAGGTCCTTGCATAGGATTAATCGAAGGCGTATTCTCGTTAGTTGGATCTATATAGAAGACAGACTCTTCTGGAATACCATGTGCTTGAACTAATTGATAAGCCTTCTGGCATAAGTCGTTAGAAGGTTCAATGATACTAATACTATTCAGATACTTCCCGCGCACATCCTCTGAATCATAATTCTCTAATTTAGAGATCTTAGGATAATCATTGATAAACTTAGTCATCCAGTGAAGGTCTTGATTTATTATGGGCAGTAACAATGCCGCTGTTTTACCAGTACCGATGGAACCAATAATGATATTATTAAGTGTTCTATCGCGACCTGGTTGTATGATTAATTCTTTGGTTTCGGAATCTGGACCTAATACTACATCTGGCCATTGTTCAGTATCACTTTTCCTAAACCATTTCTGTAAGAGTGAATTCTTATATTCAAATTCATAAAAAGCAGTCTTAATATCCTCTGAGTATTGGGAATACTGCCCACCTAACCACATTAATATCATTCCAGTTACTACAGAAGGTGTAAAAATAATGGTTATAAATAAAGTGTTAATATCCCCTACAGCTACAGCGAACCAAATATTATCTACCTGAAGTTTTTCAATAAGATTTCCTAGATACGGAATTAGAGTATTGTAGACAGGCATAGTAATCAACCATAGATAATAAAAGGTGATCCCCAAAAACATGTTCCAGAACCATATAAGCCTCCAAAAAGGAGTTTGAAACTTTTTGTACTTGGTACTTATTAGCCAACCACCAATTAGTATAACCGTGGATATGGAAAATCCAATAAATCCTGGATACATGGTACTACCGAATAAAACGAAAGAAGCAATGCTTCCTGTGAATTGACCAGTCATGACAAATAGATAATTTACTATGGAGCGGATTGATAAATATAGAGACAATACCCCTATGACTGAAATGGAGATAGCGGGAACTTTTGGGTGAACTCTCCAATTACTCAATCACTCTCACCACCTCATTAGTCGGTTTAGGTGTTGGTATCTTTTTATAATGCCATACCTGTGTTTGTGAAAAGGACGTATTTTGGAAATCTCTCGGGATTACATCATTCTGCATAGCGGCTGTGCTTAGATATAAAACATTCAATTTGTCGACTTCTCGTTTTATTCTTTTAGAAGAAATTAGAGTTTCTAAATAGGATATCTTATCAAGTGTGTCTACACTTCCCTCTTCGGCTAATTTAAAAATAATATCCATCTTCTTATTACTTACATGATCAATCACACTAAAATGACTATCCGCATATAACTCTTCAGATACGTCGTTGGAGTAATATGCACTAGCTTCTCTTGGTTCCATCGTGTAATCAATATCATCATTTAATTGTACAGAAAGGACAGCTAATTCTAACTCGCTCTCTTTATGACTTCGCGTAATTGGGTAGACACCTTTTAGGATGTTGCTAGCAATACTTGAGCCTCTGTAGGCAGAGCAAACATAAAAGTGTAAGTTTTCTAACCGGTGCGCGAGTTTGTTAATAATAAGTTCTTTGATATTGAGAACCCGAGTTTCTCGAGTCGAGGCATACTCAGTCGTATATATTTCAGATCTATTATCAGCAACAACAAATAATACAAAATGATTTTCCGCTGGTCTGGCCTTTGCTAATTCCATGTAGTTATCCACTTTTTCATGAATTCTATTTAGATTCTGAGAACCTGTATCAAACTCGATATTAAGAATTCTTCCCTCAGAAGTTTCGATCTTCCAGTCAGGAATAATAATGGTTTCTTCTTTGTTAAATTTAGTTTCGTCTGACAAATAAGTTCTGTAATTAGGATGGGTAGAACTTATTATAGATAGTTTGTCTTTCATTTCAATTAAAGTATCTATTACAACATCTTGAATTCCAAAATAGTGACTTGGTTGTTTGATATTCTTTATGTTTACTTCTACTAACTCTCCATCTTCAATTACCCTTTCATTACGCAAAATATGAAATCCGTTTTTTCCAATTTTATAGCAGGATACAGCTGGTTTCCCTAATGTGCGTAAATAATCAATAGATACGATATCGTTAGATAACCATCTTTTTAATTTTGATTTAATCGTAGATTCTGGAGAGTTAAGAATGTATCGTCCATAACGCTTTATTTGTTTAAGGGTTAAGATTCTGTTTGTGTAGAGTAACTTCAACAGTTCTAAATCCTTCGTATTGATCCAGGCTCCTTTTCTTGTGTATTTCACTGAATACCAAACTTTTTGATCTTTTTCCACTTTTCCCACTCCTTATTTTTGACAAAAAAAAGACCCTATCAAATAAGAAGCAGTGATACTACCTCTTAAATGATAGGGTCTTTCCCTTTGGATAAATTAAACTGAAATTAGTATAACATTGGAGATAAAGGGACACAAGAGTGTATATATAAACTGTATAAATATAATGCTTCATACAGGATTTTTAGAAATGAATAAACAAATTTAATGTAGTTGGTTGGGTTCAAATCTTAAGGACTTTTAGGGTACTAGTTCACGGGAAAATTGATCATTTTGAAGATGAAAAAAAGGTATGAAGTCTGGATTTCAGAGGGCGATTGAACCCTTGATATCACTGGGTTTCTACCAACTCTATAGAATCCGCGCACCTTAGACGGATGTAAAACAAGACTTAGGGTGGAACCTGGGGTCTTGAACTCAACAGATTTTGAGAAAATTGGAGTGGAGTATTTCATGAATAATATTTTGTATAAAAACAGCTAATAAAATGCTAGGGAAATCGTAAGGAAAATATAGGTGATCAGTTTTCAGGACACCAATAACCAGGTGGTTTTTGAAAATAAAACAGAAATAATAACAACATTACATGAGTACCTTTATATTTTCTAAATGATTATTGAATATCCCATATATCAATTTGAGAAATGGTGACCGATGTAGAAAAAGCATTATATGTTATAAATAACTATATGCAATGCAGTTCTTTTTAATGATGGATCCCCTCTTATTGCTTAGTGTAAGATGGTAATAAAAAGAGTTTTGAGTCAGGAGGACTATAATGTTTGGATCATCATTAACAATATTAATAATTGGTATTATTTGTTTAGTATTAGGTTTCTATCTCCGGAGAAAATGGCTTATAGGAATATCATTTGTTCCTTTTTTAGTTGTATTTATTGGCATAGTTAGTTTAATAATTGAAAAAATGACTTAGGCATGAGCTTAAGTTATTTTTTTATACAAATATTTACATGAGTGGATTGATGCGTAGGATATAAAAAAAATTTCAAGTGAATCTGTTGCTTCAATCATTAATTTCAAAGAAATTCAGCATTATCAGCAATAATTGCAGGTAATATCAGCAATTATTGCAGTTATTACCTGCAATAAGATCGTTGCTCTAAACGTACTAACAACAAGCATTGGTATATAGGGATAAATTAATAAAGTTTTATATTTGACTGGTAATAATTTCTTCGATATGATTAGTGTATTAAGAGTATTGCTGTTATTATCAGCTATTATTGCAGCAATAACTGCTGCTTATATCTGAGGTAATGAACATAGATATACTTTGGAAGGAGGTTTTTGAATTTATGAGTACAATAAGTGCTGGAGAATTACTAGATATTTTAGGCGATCGTTTAGGAAATGAAGGCCTTTGTTTCTTAATTGCACTTGCCGAATCAGATAGACCTCTTTTGAAAGCTCAATTAGGAGATCGCGCTCAAGAATTACATAAGAATGGTACAACAGCTTTAAATTCAAGGCATCATTTAGACATACTTACAGCACGGATAGAAGGCGCAGGATTAGTCGATGTTACTGAAGTAGGTCGTTCTAGACTATATTCTTTGTCCAATTTAGGTAATATTTTAATCGAGCATTTACAACAAGAAAAATAAATCTAGGTGCTTTTATCAAATAAACAAAAAGGTTTTGATAACTTATGAAAAAAAGACAAAGGTTTAAATTAAACAAAGATAAAAGGAGAGAAAATGCAAAAATGACAAAACAAACTATTAGCAATACTAGTATACCGGTCAATACGACTGTTGGATTAAAGTTCGGTTTTATTGGATTAGGTATGGCAGGATGTAATATAGCAGCTGAATGCGCTAAATATACCGATAGTAACGGAGGTAGTCCATATAGCGCTGTTCTTGTAAACACCAACATTAGAGACTTCTCTAAAGTGAAACATAAAAAAGATGCTTTTACAGAAGTAAGACTGAGTGGATATGAAGGCGGAGCTGGAAGAAATATCGAAAAAGGTGAAAAAGCATTTAAGGATAATAGTTCAGAATTTTTAAATGCTATTAAACCACTATCTGATCGTGATTTCATCTGGGTAGTAGCTGGATTAGGTGGTGGTACTGGTACAGGTGCAATAATTGAGGCTGTTATAACTCTTGCTGAGAGTGGATATGCAGAGAAATTAGGTTTAATCCTTACCTTACCTCGTCATAATGAAGGCGGTAATGTGTTAGGTAATGCATTTAAAAGAATCCAAGAAATCGGTAAAATTAAGGATGCTATTGGCTCAATAATTATCGTAGATAACCAGAAATTATATACAGACTTCCTTAAAAAAGAAGAAAATAAAGCCAAAACAATGGACGATTTCTTAACATATTGTAATAGATATGTCGCTGACACTTTACACGAGTTAAACACTATTACCAATGCATATGAAAATATGACAATGGAATACTTTGATTCTAGTGAATTTGAAAATACAATTAAACAATCAGGTTACCTTACTCTTTCTAAACTTACATTAATTGATAAACCAGATGTTTCAAATGAAGCACAATTTGTAAGCAAGCTTAAAGAATCTATTGAAAATGGTGTTTTATCAGATGGTTATAACTTTGAAACAGCACAAACAGCTGCTGTAACTACTATCGCTAATGGTGGACAAGTAGACTATATCACTAATATGGCGTTTGAAAGTAAAGTGAAAGAAGTTATTGATAGTATGGCTCCTTACCTAGATGAATATCCAGTAGCTGGTTATAAAGCGAATAATACTGTTGGGATTAATATTTATACAATCTTTACAGGTTTAGAAACCCCTACTTGTCTCGGGATTATCGGACAAAAATATGACGAATTTATAAAGGCTAAGAATGCAGCTAAGAAAAATGATGAAGTTTTAGAAAGATTAAACTCTTTAAATCATGAAAAGAAAGAAACAAATAAACCGAAAGATCTTAGAGCATTGTTAAGCGGTAACTCTAATAAAGATGAAGAGAAAACAAATGCTAGCTCAAATTTACGCGGTTTATTAGATAGATAGATAGAAAATAAATCTAAAATAAAAAACTCAAAGGAATTACTTTCCTTTGAGTTTTTTATATAGAAATCCCTTATATACCAATGTTTAGCGCTATCGAACGATTAGCAACGCATTTCTAGAATCGTACATATTTCTTAAAATCAATTACACATTTGATTAATTAATAGCTATGTTAAATGTAAAGGTTGATAGAATGGGTGCCCTATCTTTTATTTTTTGCCTTTTACATCAAAAACAAAAATTCAGTAAAAATGGATTATATTTCATCTGGCTTTAACGAGCTGCTTTCGGTATCAATCTATGAGGCATTCTGTTTACAGAGGACAATTGGATTACTCATTTTATTTATTGATTAGCAAAGTGACCACCAATGTTTTTTATGCTAAATCAACCAAAAACTATAACTTAGCCCAATCAATTAACACTGCGTACTCATCCTATTCTTTTTTTCTTCTACTCCCATTTGAGTTTGGTTACAATCCTCATTTTTTCGGGTCTTCCGTTTTCTCTAGATCTATCACCATTGCTTCTTCTGAATTTTTTCCTACTCGAGATCTGAGTTGAGTTTATATATTTAGATGATCTGGCATTTTCTTTTAAAATCTTATTGTATCAACACTTAACGCTCTCAAACGATGAGTAGCTCTGTGTTCGAACGGTACAAACGATGCGCAACTACAACAATCGATTACATAAATGAATCGTTTGAATGTGTAGTCTATCGGTAGTTAGCGTATAGAACGATTCGATTATGTATTTGAATCGATATAAATGATTGTTAATCGTTCAATTGGATATCGTTTAAGTGCGTTATTGTTAGCGCTGTGGTTCGTTTGCGAGAGTTTTTAATTGCGTTACCAAACGGTAACGCTGTAAAACGTTTGTTTCCGTTGATTTATCTAAGTGATTTAGGTAGTATTTGATTAGGAGTATCAAGGGAAGGAGAGTAACTATGGAAGAGATAAATGTGAAAGAGTTACTGATAGAGAACTTTAAAGATGACCCTATATATAAACTATGCCAAATCAGTAAATTAGATGATTATCTATTTGATGAAAATATATTAGCTCTTCATCCTGCAACAACTTATAGTACGGTTGAAACTGGGAAAATACTAGGGAAGAATGATTCGACGATTAGAAACCATTTTCGTTCTGATCTAATAGAATATATTGAGCCAGAAAAAGCAGGGAAATACTTTAGATTAAATTATAAAAGCATTTTTCGCTTACATATGATTTTTCTATTAATGAATAAAGTTGGTAAAACTTCAGTGGACATTTTGGTGGAAGCTGGAATACATGCTTCTCAAATGTATGGTGGTTCAGGAACTGGTAAAACGAATAATAAAGAGGAAGACAGTCTACGTGTTATAAGTAACGAAGCACCAGATGAATTATTTGAGAAAATGGATTTAATTGAAAAGCATCTTGCTACTCAATCTATACAAATGGCTATGTTAGCCTATGAAAAGAAAATTACAGACTGTGATTTTGATATTTTACAAAATCAACATGCTATTGAACTTATTAAGCAAGAAGAGTATCAGCGCTATTTAGAAGAAAAGCAAACAAGACTTTTAGCGTCAGCATTAAAAAAGACTTATAAGAAGTCAATGTTTGGTTTTGTAAAAAGAGATGAGAATGCTAACATTGAAAGTATATCTAAAGAAATAGAAGTTGCTCTACAGGAAAAAAAGGAGCAAGTTATTAAGGAAAAGGTAAAATCCCATGAAGATAGGATAGCGGAGTTAAAGGATGAAAAGTTAAAACTCCAAAATTCGTTAGAAGACGAAAGAAAGAAACTATCCTTTCAATATCAAGATAAACTAGAAACTAGCAACTAATGCTAGTTTCTTTCTATTAAATAGACTATTAAAAAGTTAATTTAAAAAATACTAGAGACTACTAGTTAAATAGATTGAAAATTACGATAACTTGTTTTATAATAGTTTATATACAAATTATGAGGTGAAATGCTATGTTTTATTTAATTAACAAAAAATCTGAAAAGGTAATTGGAACATTAATAGTTGGAGCAGCTGCAGCACTATTAGTTGGATCAATTATACTGTCAGTATTATAAGAAATAGTAACTAAAGAACCTAAGCTTAAGTTTTTGGTATCCCAAAGACTCAAGCTTAGGTTTTTTAATGTTCTAACAGCTGTGTTATGCATTTTTCGTTATCTTTTAGAGTATGTAAGAACTATAAATTAAATAACAGAAATATACCAAACCACACCATAAGGTGTAATTTTCACCTAAAGATCGACATCAGATTTACCTTAAATCTTATTCTATATTATTAAAAAATAAAATAAGGTATTTACTATATGTGTCTTCTTTATTGAATATATCATTAATAAAAACTAGAATAAATATAAGAGGGGAGGTAGTTTAATATGCCCTATGGGTTTATAAAGCATTTGGAGAAAAGAGGATTTAGTCAAGTTACGCTTATTGGTTATGAAAAAGTAATGGGACAATTTTTTTCCTATTTAGCTAAACTATATCCTGAAAAAAAAGAGCCCTTTCAAATTAGTTCGAAAGATATCAAAGATTATATCAGAGCTCAAGAAGAGAAAGAAAAAAGCCCTTCGACCATTAATAAAGAATTAGCAATAATTAAATCTTTTTTCAATTATTTATGGGAAATCGATAAGGTTCCTGTAGATCCTGCTGTTAAAATAAAAAGGTTAAAAGCAAAGAAACTGGTAGAACTAAATACTTTTTATGAAGAACTTAATAGTTTACTGGATCCTATACTAACTCATAAAGATTATCCAATAGTAAGAAAGGCCATTTATGTCCTAGCTTTAAAAGGATTAAAATATTCTGATTTTCTATTCAAAAAAGATAACGTACTTATAAGTAATACACAAGATCAAGTGGAGATTGTATTAGAGAATAGGACTATCTTACTTTCAGGACAAGAGGCAAGTATCTTTATTGAATTTTACAATCAATCGCTATTTAATAGTTCGGATTTTGTATTTACCTCAAAAATTTATCTTAAAAGGAAAAATGATTTTGGTAACCTTGAGAATTATGGTCCTATCCAACTAATGACTATTCTCAATCATTTGAAAGTGATTTCTTCTGATTTTAATTTGGGAGAAAACTTAACTCTGACTATTTTCAGAAAATCCATAGCTTACTTTATGTATACAAAGCAAAGAGAATCTCTGCATTCTATAGCTTATAAATTAGGTATTGAAGAAAATACCGCATTGATCTATTTAAAGTTAATCACAGAAAGCACTGCTGAAAAAACATATTGAAGGTAATTTGGCATATAGTGTATACTTAAATTAAATATAATACTTTAATGGGAAAAACCCAGAATAAGCATGGTCTATATTTTCTAATATTAGACTAAGGCTTATTCTGGGTTTTTTTGTTGGGAGAAGATAAGTCTAATGGTTAATAAAAGAAAGCTATTTGTTAAAAATTTAGTCATTGCCTCTCTAATGAGTGAAGGATATCTAGACCCTTTTTCATCGAAAGTGGAATTAAGAGTCCCTTATGATATTAGGAAAACGCAATACTTATTGAGTTTGATTAAGGACTATAATCTTGAAGATGGTATTACTGTTTTAGCAAATAAGAGTGTTTTTATTATTCATCATTGTGATGAATTAGTTTCTTTAACTAAGCAATGGTACAAAGATGGGCAAAAGATATTCAGTATGGTATTGGATTACAATCTCATTAATATGGAGTCAATCATCTTATCCAATATCCTCTTTGGTAGGAGAGAAGAGTTTTACATTACTATCCCTACAACGATACATAAAGACTTTTTAAAAGCTATTTCCATTTGTATTTCAAAGCATATTGATGTCCCAGTCAACTATAAACCAAATCAAATCAATATTTTAAATGTACAAGATTATTTTAAAAAGGTTGCAGGTACTTTACCTACCTATCACATTGCTGAGTTAATTACTTTTCTTACAGAAAAGGAGAAAAAACGTATTAGAGAGGAGATATCGATTTGAAAATAACTCCGTTATTGTTAAGCGGTATTATTACTTCTGGTTTTATTTTAACAGGGTGTACGAATGGTGATCCATTAGTCAAGGAAGCGAAAAAAATTAACGAAAGTCAGAAGAAGGAAGAAAGCCAACAGGGAAACAATGAACAATCCGATAAGGAACTTCAAGAATTTTATGAGGAACAGGCCAAACCAATGGAAGAAGTTATAGAAGAGATGGATAAAGAAGAAGCTACCCTACTTACAACCGATAAGGATATAGAAGCAAAGGAAGAATTTACGGACGTAGAGGAATTTGCTCGCTATACAGCAGATATTCTTTATAAATTTCAAACCTTGCAGCTGGATGCTAGGACATATTATCAATTCATGAAAACTTACGGTACGGAAGAATTAAAAAATAGCTTACCGCAAGAGGAAGATGCCATAGCAATTTATAAATCTATCCAAGATGCTTATCTAAAAGAAAATATGCATGGAGAATCTTATCAAGTAACCAAGCCTGTGTTAGACAGATTGGGTAGAAATGGATATTTTTACAGAGAAGTATTAAGTACCAAAGGGGAAGAGTATTTTATTACCACCATCATAAAAGAAGATGGATCATGGAAGTACAGTAGCGATGATCTTTCACCACCTTTTGAAGTGAAAAATTAAACTGAAACTTTGATAGATCAATGTTTCATTTCAATTCAGCAGTAAATTTTAACAATCTTTTTTTAAACGGAGCATCTATTTTATAAATAATCAAACTTTATTTCTAAACAACTTAAGGAAGAGGGACGAATAATGACCATTTTAACAGCTGAAGAAATATATAGTTACACGGAAAATAAACTAAAGGCACATTATCAAAATGATAGTAATAAAAATGAGGAACTATCTAGGTTGCTTGACTACTATAATCTAATGCTTGTAGAAAGAGTGAGGGACGAAGATAAAGAACGTCTAAGAGATGAATTGTTTCAAACCATAACGCATCAGATATTTAACGGATACTTTTTAGTTGTAGAAATTTTAAATAGGGCGAAGGAAGAAATTTCGAACGATAATCTCGAACAACCTGTTGGTGTTCTTACGCAACAAATTCCAGACTTGTTAAGAGGGGTAACTGGTGAGGATTTTGAATCAACGATAACCCATGAGCCGTTCAGAAAGTTATCTAGTTGGCTTATCACCGAATACGAGGGTATTTACCCTCAATTAATGGATTTAGCGGTAAATACCGCTGTTGTAGGATCAAAGTGGGCCTTTTTAGATGAAAGAGAAAAGAGAGAATTGACGGGAGAAAATCAAGTTGAGCTAACTTTGTTTGCTGATCCGATGGATGTAACCTACCTTAATCCAGAAACCTATATTACAGCAGATATCCTAAATGAACAGGCGGAATTATGGACGATTACAAGAACGAGATATAATGGTTTTGAAAAAATAGGTGACCTTACCCTTATTAAATCGGTTTTAAATGATGTAAGGTTAAATATTTCTATTAAAGCTAACTTGCCTGAAGCAGAGAGAAACCTTGTTATTGATGGATTAATCCAAAAGGTGAAAGAAAGCAATTTACTAAGGGAATTGAACCTTCAAATTACAATTACTGCTGTAGAGGAATACTTTGAGATTATAAACGAGATAGATAATGATTTGGAATGACAAGATAGAAAAGGGAGTAGATACTGTGTTATCTGCTTCCCTTTTACGTTAGGGAGGAAAGTAGATGACACCTTTAAGTTTTTTTATATACGTGCTAATAGCTGTTCTGATAACGAACGTACCTTTAGTAGGAAAATATGTTTCTGTTATCGCTACTTTAGTACATGAAATTGGACATGGTATAGCAGCTATACTATGTGGAGGGAGATTAAAACAGATACATTTATATGCAAACACAGAAGGGATGGCCTTAACAACTCATACAGATTGGTTCAGTAAATTCATCACTACTTTAGCAGGTTATATATTTACATCCGCATTTGGATTGTTTTCCATCTGGATGATAAGTAAAGACGCAACAAAGCTATTGATATTTACTTACCTAGCCTTCTTGGTGCTAACACTGCTTCTGTGGATTAGGAATTTTTACGGTTTTATCTGGATCATTAGTTTTGGTAGTTTGTTTTTATTGCTTTTAGTCTATTCAACTGATTTTTATCAAGAGCAAATCATCTACTTAATTACTTGTATTATCTTCACGGAATCCATCAAGAGTGCATGTATCATTATGTATTTGAGTTTTAAGTATCCACATGATGCTGGGGATGCGACTAGTCTCAAAGAGATAATAAAAGTTATACCCGCTTCTATATGGGGTATCTTGTTCTTTGTGCAATCATTGTATTTCGGCTGGCAAGGAATACGACTAATTCTTAATCAAGTGTAGTATGTTAAAAAGCTTTTGATTTATCTGTAGCAAGTTTATATTTTTATTAATATATATGTTGTAATTTTTTTGGATTTTGGTGATTGCTTTTTTTGTGACCTGATCCTTGTAACCAACTCCTATAGGTGGCGAAATATACATGCTAACTCCCTAATTCTCGATTTTTATACGAAAAAAAGCCTTTGAGGTATTGATAGAGAAAAACAGCATAAAATTATGCTGAAATTAAAGAAATCTATCAACCACAAAGGCTGCAATGTGTATTAGGTTACCGCATATCCAGTAAAGAGGATTGCATAAAAACGAAAAAATATAAAAAAGTTATAACGGGATTATACTATTGAAAATACAATGTGACAATACAACTAATTTACAGAGAGAAGAATTTAATAAGTATTAAACATTTGGATGAAGAGTTTTTGCACGGTATAAACAATCCAGTTTGTACATTAATTAGGATCTTTATATTCTCAATCTATTTTTCAATCCATTTTAAGTAAAATGAGAAGAAGGGATCGACAATATAAATTCGGTCATTCTGAAAATCAATGGCAGGCTCTCTATTTGTATGGTCTTTTGCTAATTCAGCCATTTTTTTAAGAACTTGGGAGACTTGCGTTTTATTTGGCATTGATTCCGAAGTTAATAATTCCTTGAGTTTCTCTCTAACTGTATCAACAGTAATAACAGTTTCATGAGTAAGATCGGAGAGGGCTATCATAACTGCATAATAAATGTCTCCTTCACTTCCATTTTTAAACTCTCTTTGTTTCCTATCTCGAGAAGGACCTGCTACCAATTTATCATAAAGTTCTTTAGAGGAATGATCTTTTACTATCCTTTGGTAAAATTTTTCATAATTAATATTCTCTGGTAAGTACTGCTTTTGCGGCATTTTTTCTACAACCTTATTTAACCTACAAAACCAATAACAAAAATCCTGCATTAAATGGGGGCTTTTATAACTTTCGCTAATGAAATTTTGAAAGATAGAATCTGGGCATTCAATATCTAAGGCCTCAAACCCTTTTTTTGAAATCTCGTAGAGTTCCTCTCGCTCCCATGGTTCAATTCCTAATTGTATAACTCTGCCATCCATTTCTTTTTCAACTTTAATGGAATCTACTCCTCTATGAGGTACTGAGCACAATATAACTCTTAAACCAGAAGCAATAGGCTCTTTTAAAGCACGAATTATTTCTGTTTGAATTTCAGGGGTACAATAATGAAAATCATCTATTATTAGTACTTTGTTTGTTTCTAGAAGAGATTCTATAGCAAGATGCAGAGGGTTAGGTGTAAATGTCTCTGATTCTTTTCCTGTAATTTTTTCAGATTCTGATTTTGAATCCGTACCTTCTAGTCTAGCTTTAAACCAGCCCCAAATCCCAGCTTCTCCAACTACTTTGATAGTTGATGTTTCTTTTTGCTCAGCTTCTTTTCCTTTATCTCTATTATAGCTATTAGCTACAGCCAACTTATTGATAATTGTGGACCATAAAACTTCACTAGTTTTAATTGCTCCACCTGATATGAGAATAAAGTCATCATTTGATATTGTTTTCTTACATAATGTTGTTTTCCCAATCTTAGTAGGACCAGATATAGAGATTATTTTACCTTTTATTTCTAAATCCAAAGCTAAATTATATTCCAATTCTAAACTTTCTCTTGAATTATAAGTTATACTAGGGACACCACCAGCTGTAAATACTTCAGAGATTCTCATAGTAAGTTATCGTCCTTTTTCTATATAACTCTTATGATTTTTCATAAGGTGTTTATCTTTTATATTATAAAAAAACAGACATCATCACAATTATTTTGCAATGTTTACTAGTAATAAAATACTGTATTCATTTAAGATTATTAATTTATAGTAGATTGATATAATTATATATTTTAATATGATATAATTATAAAAAAATAATTTAAAAGCGAAAACCGCTAAAGCAGACTCTTACATAGTAAGAGTTGTTTTAGCGGTTTTTTGCGTTCTAAACATTAAACAGAGGGGTAAACAATATGAAATTTAATCAGATCACTATTGAAGATGATGTAGAACGATTACTCATCTTACGAAAACGTCTTAATTTGAATCAATTTCAGTTAGCGAAGGAATTAAAGATAAGTAAAAGTTACTTAGTTAAAATTGAAAATAGATCCTTGCCGTTGTCATCTGCTTTTATAAAAAAAATAAATGATTATCTGAACCGGGAGAAGATACTTTATGAAAAAAATCTATACTTCGATAAATAATGCTGATCTCTTTGCTGGTTTAGACAGCCCTACATTTGAAATTAACTATGTAGAGGAAAAAAAAACAATAGAAAATATGGAGGAATATGATTTAGTTGTTCTTATGATCTCTTCCGATTCTATTCTACCAGCTCTTGAACCTGTTGACACAGATGTTTTTGTTTTAGATGAGAATGGCTTACTTAAACAGATTCCTACCCATATCAAAGTATTTCCTGATATGAGTGCACTGAAAAAAGCAATTCTATTATGGACGCTTACTAATAAGAGTATAAAAAGATCAAAGGAAGGCTCTCCTAAACCAAAGCAGACTCAAAATGAAACAGCTGCTGTATTACAAACCGACAATAAAATTACGGGAAATAAACCTCTACAAAAGGAAGAGGATCCATTTAATAAGGAAAATGATAAGGATAAGGATAAGAAATCACCAACGGATGACGATATTGTAATGAATGAAATAGAAGAAGTGAATAGTGCCCCTCCTATACTTATTGAAGAGGATTATCCTTCTAAAGAAATGCCTGCTGAATATGAAGAAGCAAAAAATAAGGTGAATATTATGCGTAATTCCTATGTGTTTAAAGGAAAAGCATATCCAAACAATCAGACTATTGGAATATGGTCGCCACTTTCTCGTATTGGAGTAACCACTTTCATCATCAATTACGCCATTTTTCTACAGGCTAATAAAATTCAAACCGCTGTTATAGAAGGGATCAAGGGTAAGTACCTTCAACATATCATTGAAAGATATGAAGAAAAGCCGAGTAATTATAAGTCTTTTATGGAGGTATTCCATCTAGAGGATAAAGCTATTCTAAATATGGATATCAGTCAAATCCATTGGTATTACAAGGGAGTTTTGTGGTTACCTATAGGAGATAAGGATAAGGATTATATCTGGAATGAAAGCTTTTTAAATGTGTATTTCCAATTTTTCCGTTACCATGATGTAGTTCTGGTGGATTTACCGAATGGAGAAATGCAACAAGAAACCTTGGCTAGTTTACAACACATGGATGAATTATGGATCGTCATAGATAATTCCATGGATATTCTACTATGGAAGAGTTACATACAAAGTATTCAAAAAGACTTTAATAAGCCTATCAAGCTCTTATTTAATCGAAAAATGCCATTCAGTAAACCGGAAGAGTTTGCGAAAGAATTAGAATTACCTTTGGTGGCAGCATTACCGGATCTAACAGAAGAACATTACAAGAACCAATTTGAGAATCACGCACTCATCGAGCATACCGCCGTTTTCAATAAGTTACTAGATCCTTTTCGCTTAATTACACAGGAGTTAGGTGTTGAAATCCCACCATCTAGGAAGTTAATGATGATGAACTACCTAAGGAAATTTATCCCCTTAAAAGGTTGATTCTGAATCCTTGCTAATGCTATTATGAAAACATAATTTTTATTGAATTTTTCATTTTTTAGCTATCTTTATAGATAAGCAGGGAACTAAGAATAGAACGGACTTTGGTTCGTAGTTTTGTGAGGTTTTTGACCAACATAACTACCCAAAGTCCGTTTTTTTTTACAAAATCGGGGGTGAAGGTATTGAAATTAAAAGAAATCAAAAAAGTGTTAATGACAGGAAAAGGCGTTATTAAAATAAGTATGCATACAAAGGAGCGCTTAGTAAAAAGAGGATATTCTAAAGGAGACATAGTAAGTGCTATTTTTACAGGCTCCGTTAGTGAGATTCAAGGGTATAACAAAATTTCTATTTTAGGTAGGGATAAAGATCATAATCCAATTGTAGTAGTTATAGCCAAAAAAAGGGCATCTTACTACAAAGTAGTAACAGTGATGCCCCCTATAGACCGAAGTAGATTCAGAGAGTGCATTTAAATAAAAGAATTAAGTTATGGAGGAGTGTGCCATTATGGTTAAATTAATGAGAAAGACAAGACTACAAGATTGGTATGAATACTATCGTACTCCATGTCCTATCTGTGGTCATACAGGAGGATGTATGGGGCATAAAGACGGAGAGGTAGTTGCTTGCATTAGAGTAATTAGTGAAAAGCATTTTTCTAAAAACTCTGCTTTACCTAGTTATTTACACTACTTAAAAGGCGAATCAAAAAGAAAAATTAGTAAAGAAGAGGTATCGGAGTTTACCCAAGGAAATCAGAAGAAAGAAGATGTAACACTCGATACCGTTTATCAAGCGTTCCTTGAATCGCTGGAGCTTGATGATGTTCATTATGAGCACTTGATATCCAAAGAAAGACAACTTTCCGATAAGCAAGTAATGATTAGAAATTATCGCAGCTTTCCAGACAAGCCATGGAATGTAGTGAAAAAAATTACGGAACTCACGGGTATGGAGGACTTTTCAGGTATTCCTGGATTTTATCAGTATAAAAACTTTTGGACTATCGCTGGAATGAAGGGGATCTTAATTCCTTTCCGAAATCACTACAACCAAATTGTTGGATTTCAATATCGAATTGATAATCCACCTAATGTAGCTGAGGTAAAAACAAATGGAACCGATTTAAAGGCAAAAGTACTTACTCAACCAAATACGGTGCAAATTTCTTTAAAAGGAGAAATCCTTCAGGAAACGAACATTCCCGTTTCAAAGGAATGGACTACCATCTCTCAAGATAATGAAATACTAGGTTGGGTGAGAGTAGTGAAAGGAAATCGATATTATTGGTTGAGTTCTTCTAATAAAACGAATGGGACTGGGTCTGGTAATCCTGCGCCTTTACATATTGCTGTCCCATCCTCCCAACTCGTTAATTGGGAGCCTGGTAAACTTCATAAAGCGAAGTCAGCATGGTTAGGTGAAGGTCCACTAAAAGGTGATATAGCTGTAGATTGTATGGAGAAATTATATGATCCATTAGAGTTAGAGGATATAGGAACAACTTTTGTTTCTTTACCCGGTGTTGGTGCATGGAGGTTAGCTATTCCGGTATTAAAAGATATGGGTGTTGAAACAGTTAACTTGTGTTTCGATGCAGATGCAGTTTCCAATCCCCATGTTAGACAACATTTAATGGAATGTGCCAAGCAATTAAAAGTAGATGGATTTAGCGCAAACCTAGTTATCTGGAATGCAGAAGAAGGCAAAGGAATAGATGATCTCTTTTTATCTAATCAATTGCCACACATCAAAAGAATGTTTTAAATAAAGAATAATATTTAAAAAATGAGCCCCTAAATTAGGCTCTTATTTCTTTAGTAATAGGACACGATTAAGAAGAAGCTATATGTTCTAAAGGAAAGTTTTGCAAAGGATTATCGTATAGGTTTGAATTCAGCATCTACTGATGGTAAAATTACACTACCCAATAATCATTGTATTATAGGGGATTTAATAAAACCGAGCTTATTAGAAAAGGGTGAGGATTTTGTGAGAAAAATAGTTAAAGAAATTGAAGATAATAATACTACTTTCAACCATAGAGCTCATGAATATGAACCCAACAGAATTGAAACCCTTCTTTATTTAGATGAGGAGGTTTCCCGAACAAATTGGAAACCTACAATAGGTGTGTTAAGTCCCGTTGAGGCCCAACAGTTTATTACTGAAGCCTTTGAAGAATTAAAGACTATAAATTTTAAAGAGGTAACAGCAATTTTAGAGAAATAATTGATTTGATTTATATTTATTCCAAGGACTCTTTCATAGAGTCCTTTTTTATACCACAAGCTTGGAGGATTGTTTGAATACAATAGTAAATAGTAAAAGAGTGAATATAGAAGGGAGTAAAGTAATGGTTAGAAAGAAGGTAAACAATATGTCTATGCTTTCTGATGATGCAGTACTTAGTCCATTTGAAGACGAACATGTGGAAGTGAAAGTTCCAGAGTATATAAAGGTTGCAGACGCCGCAAGAATAATGGGGGTTAGCACACAAATGATCCGTAAATTTTGTGTGGAAGGGAAGCTTAAAGCACAACAATCTATGCCAGGAAGTGGTAGGTGGAAAATAAAAGCTTCTGAGCTGATGCATTACCCCGGATGGGATGATTTTATTAAAAGAAAAAAAGCTACAAGGGAAAAATCAAAAGCACTAGCAGAGTTTATGGATGGAAATAACGGGTCATTGTAGAGTCTGTTGATCTTGAAATAATCCATCTATATAGTCCTAATTTATTATACGTTTTCTAAGATCTATACTTAAAATAAGAATAACAGGTTATATGTACCCAACTTTAACTTAATCCTACTAAATCAAAAGTAGCAAAAAATGGCTTGACCGCTTAAAGCTTTTTTATTATGATAAGGGTACAAATAAAAAACGAACGGGAGTGCCCCGAAAAACTATGAGTAGTACATATTCACGTATGTATATACCCATAGCTTTTCGGGGTTTTTTTATGTTCATTTTTTATAATTTTCTATTCTCAGGAGGATAAAAATATGAATTTCGCAATTCAAAAAGCAAAAATGGTTAGGGATATTCCATATTACTTAACCGCAGCATTCATGGTTTATTTGTTTACTTCGGTTCCAGAAAATGCCCTGGCAGCGTGGAAAAAAGCAGGGATTGCAACAAACGGAGGATCTGCACAAAACTCCAAAATCTTTGATGATTTAAACAATGTCATTTACCTAATTACAGCGGTTGGTGGATTCTGGTCCCTAGGATGCCTAATCTTCTCTGGTATGAAATTATCCGCAGCGCAAGGTGGTAATCCACAAGCTCGTACACAAGGTATTATCGGTCTAGTAATGGCTGGTGTCGGTGTATTCGTTATTGTTAAAGCGAAAACAATCGCAGGTTATTTCGCAGGATTTGGAGCTTAATATATACACTATTAAGCAAAAATTTAACCCCTCTATGAACAATATAGAGGGGTGCCTTTATAAAGGAGAATGAAGTTGAGAAAAGTGACTGTACCAATTGATATGAGTAGCGAACAGAAATCTATATTAGGAATTATCTCGACTAGGCAACTTATCTATTTGATTTCAGGTGGTGCGATTGCATATGCCTATATCCCTTCTGTTTTCAAACTATTCCCAGGAATTATCGCAGGAGTTATAGGTTGTGTTATTTCCGTCGTTCCTCTAGCCGTAATTATCTTCATTTTTGGATTTCTAAAGAAAAGTAAACTACACCTCCATTATGATCAATATTTCCTGATTAAGTTAGGGTATAAAAACCAAATTGGAATTTGGAGAAGAGGTACTAAACCGAAAGATTGGATGGTGAACAAATAATGAGCACACTGTTACTTATGGCAGCTATCGTGGTTGGTGGTTGGATTTTCTTCCGAGTTCTAGAGAAACAACCCATATTACCATGGAAAGAGAAAAAACATACCAATGTTCCACTAAATACGAATAGTAAAAATAATAAGACGAAAAAAAAGAAACATGAAGTAGAAATCGAACAGGAACCAAACCTTTTTGAAGAATTGTTCAGTGATGTGAGGGATGTGACAACGCACATGATTCGATTTCATGATAACTCCTTTACGATGATCGCTGAAGTTGATCCAGTAAACTATTTCTTAAAAAACCAGGACGAACAAGAAGCAATTGATATTACGGTAGAGAGCTGGACTGCCACTCTCAATTACCCAGTAGGAATTTACCTGCAAAATCGGTTCATTGATGTGTCGGAACCGATAGAACTAATGGCAAAAGCAATGAAGGAATCGGAAGATTTAAATGAAGCCGCACTAAGTTACGGACAAGCTATGATTGATGATATCTTGGCCTGGCAGAGAGACACACCACGTTATGAAACAAAAAGATATTTGATCTTCACGCATAAAATCAAGGCTAGCGATATAACAGCTGACTCAGAAGATGAATTAGAAACAAAGGTGATGGAAAAAGCTTTTGCGGAGTTGATGAGAAGATTGACCTCCGCTAGAAATCAACTTCGAAAAGCGGATATTACCGTAAACCTAGTACCTACAGAAGGAATATATGAATTACTCTATTACACATTTAATAGAAGAAAAGCGTTAAAACATCGATTTAAGGATCTTGTAGAACAAGAAAAAAATGCTTTATATATAACGGCTGAACAATCGCAAAACCGAATTGAATTGGTAAAGGAGGCAATTGAACAACATGAAGCTGAAACAGAAACCACAACCAAAAGAGAAACTGCCTAAAAGCAAAGGGAAGAATACAAAGAATAATCCGAAAGAAAACGAGGATCAAATAGATTTCCAAATGGATACAAAACCCACCATGTGGGAAATTATATCTCCCGATGGCTTTAAGATAAACGCAGAAGATTATGGAATCATTAAAAACTCATTAGGTACTCAAACATACTTTAGACCGGTTTACATCCCTAGGGATGGCTATCCGCGGAAAATGCAAACAAACTGGTTAAACAATCTGGCTTCTAGTGGAGAGATGGATCTCTTTTTGGACATTAATAAGGTTGGGAAGTCCGATGCTATTAGAATGTTGCAAAGACAAATCACCATGTTAGAGTCTAACTTATCGTTCCAAACCAAAAGAGGAAACATTGATCAGATCAACGATCTGACCTCTAAAATCCAAGACACGGATACACTCATGTCTGAAATTCAATTTAGTGAAAATGACATTTTTAATGTAGGGACACTAGGCATCTTATATGGTCAAAGTGAAAAAGAATTGAACTATTTTAGCGAGACTTTAGAAGATGAAATGAGCAGTAGCTTCTTCTCCTTAACGTCCACTTGGGGAAGAGTAAAAAAAGGATTTAGAAGTGTCCTGCCATTTGGTAAAAACGAAATTTCTGATTCTTTACGGAACATTGACCGCCGGGCATTATCCACTTTTGCTCCATTCATTAGTGGTAGTGGGAAATACGTTGGTGGTGTTCCGCTTGGAATCAATAAAATAACAGGCCAATTAGAGTTTATTAATAGTTTTGGAAACGAAGAGTTCAGACCAGATAACTACAACATGTTTATTGTTGGTACATCGGGTTCTGGTAAATCCGTATCTTTGAAACTCTTAATCGCAAGGGAATTAACGGGAGCCAACATTTATAGTAGATTAATTGATCCTGAGGGTGAATTTGTTAAATTAACGAAGCGTCTTGGCGGTATTAATTTAAATATTAGTGAAGAAGAGGATATCTGTATCAATCCTCTAGCGATCAACTTTACAGATATTCCATTAGAAGATGGAGATGAAGAACTCGAATTCCTAGAAGAATCGGATGAAAAAGAGCTTGTAGAAAAGGAAGGAAAAAAATACATTCGCTTCGTTCCCTTACGGGAGAAGACCAATGACATTATCGATTTCTTTGATATTATCTGTCGCGGGAAAAACTCAGAAGATGAGGGACTTAATGTCTTTGAGCGTAACTTCCTAGAAGAAGCCATTCAATATGTTTTACAGGAACAATTTGAATACACATCACACCCTAGTTCTTTGTTTAAAGATGAAGTCGTAAAAGTTGAAAATCAATTGATTCAATCAAAAGTGAGAAAACCTGAGCCAACTATATCTGATATCAATAACTATTTATTACAGAAATATAGTGACGAACCTAGAGTACAACGATTAATTGCTGCCATTAAACCATTCCTAAAGACAGGATCTAAACCGATATTTGATGGTCAAACGTACCTAGGAAGAGGAGTAACGCAAACGCTGGATTCGGCAAGGCTTGTAAACTTCAACATTAGTTCGATGGAAGAAGGCTTTTTACGACCAATTGCTTATCATGTTATCTTGAACTATTTATGGGAACATTTCGTTAAAAATCTAGATAACGCTACGAAAAAGAAATTTGTTTATGCCGATGAAGCTTGGACGCTTTTGAGCTCTGAACAAACAGTGGATTTCTTAGAAAAGATGGCGAGACGCTCTAGGAAACGTAATGCCGGATTACGCTTAGCAAGTCAGGACTTTGTCCGATTTGTTATCAATGATAAAGCCAGAGGGATACTGCAAAATACATACGCTTATCTTTTCTTAAAACAAAGTAAACTCGATCTAAAACATATTAAAGAGAACTTTGATTTATCTGCCGGTGAACGAGATATCCTCTTCGGGAACCCAGATAAAGGGGAAGGCATTTTACGGGTTGGTAAATCATCTGTATGGTTACAAACCAATCCAAGTGAACAAGAGTTATTCTTTATTGAATCAAATCAGGCTGTTTATGAAGAAAATCTAACTAAAAAGCAACTGCAAACTTACTAGGTCGGGAGGATGAACAAATATGATGAATAAACTTTCCGAAATAATGGCCGACCTGTTTGCCAAAATGGGAGATATGTTTGCGGAGCCTTTCAAGAAGATACCGACCTTACATAACCTCATTTATGGAGGAGACGAGAAATTAGCATTTTTAACTTTTACTGAAAAAGAGATTACAAATGTATACGTACCTGGGATGAATATGTTCATTGCAGTAGCTGTGTGTGTCATCTTAATCAGTATTGTTATTGCAGGAATGAAAATTTCCGCATCAGGTATTAATCCATCGAACAGAACCTATATCATTGATTACTTTAAAGAATTAACGATTGTTGCTTTATTATTTGCTAATATCTATGCGATTTATAGTTTGTTGTTCTTAACGAACCAAAGTATTGTAAACCTATTTAATAGTGAAAGTGACTTATTGAATTTAAAAGATACGATAGAAATCACTGCAAGCAACGGAGTGCTTGGTATGCTAGCCATTCAGTTAATTAAGATTGGTCTTGGAGTATGGGCGTATTTTTACTATACGATGAGAAAGTTTACACTCATGCTTCTATTAATACTAGGACCATTAATGTTGGCTCTTTACCTCATACCTAAAACGAGAGGTATGACGATTGGATGGGCAAAAGAGTTAATTGGAACTGTTTTTGTCCAATCTGTTCATGCGGCCTGTTATTACATTATGAGTAAGATGACGACTACAACCAATGGGGTTGAGGGAGTTATTTTGATGATGGTATTCATCCCTGTTACTGAATCCGTTCGTGCTCTCCTTGGTCTTGGTGGACAAATGAATGATCGATTATCAAAGACGGCCGCCATGATGGGTGGATCTGCCTTAATGGGAATGTATGGTGCAGCAAAGGGTGCCATGGACGGTGTATCCGTAGGGGATGCCTTGAAAAAACTTCGTGGTGGTCGAGGTAATTCAGAGAAATCTGGGGAGAAATCAAATTCAGAAAAAGAAGGGGAAGGAACGGGTACCAGTGACTTGAAAAGTACACTTGGTGGAAATACCGGTACCGATACTGGCACTACTCCAAAAGCAGAAAGAATGTTAAAAGGGGGAGAAATCCTTTCCAGAGGCGGTAAAGCTGTTTTTGGTGCCGCTGGAACATTAATTGGTTCCCCAATGGGCCCGATGGGCTCCATGGTTGGTTCTACAGTAGGTTTTAATGCTGGAGGAGCTATTGGTGGATTGGCAGGTCGCGCAGGCACAGGAGCTGCCCAACTATTAGGAAGCCAAGTGAAAAAAGGGGTAAAAGCAGGCTGGGATAAAGGAAAAGGCGTCATGAAGGCGGAGTCCAAGGCAGATGAAAAAACAGCTAACTCTGTAGCTGATAGCCTTACTTCTGATTGGGCGGAAACCAATGAAGCGGACTTTAAAAAGGATTTTCAAGAACGATTCCCTGATGCCCACGAGTCAAGTGTAGAGGCCGCTTGGAATGATGCGAAAGCTGCCAAAAAAGATTATTTCCTAAATGAAGCACGCAATAACATTGCTGGTATCAAAGGAAATGAAGGGAAAAATGCAAGAGCCTCTGATTTAATTAAACAATCATCTGCCAACTTAACAAAGAAGTGGGCGAATGATACCAATAACAAAAAGAACTTTGATACTAAATTTAATCAAGAGAATAAATTACCGGCTAATGCAACTCCTAAGCAGAAGCAGGAACACAATAATAAGCGTGCAGCTGCATGGAAACAAGAAGTCAATGCGAAACAAATGGAAATTGAATCCGCAGCAAAAGAAGTAGCTAGCGAAATGGGTAACGGATCAGACTATGGACTTTCTTTTATTAGTAGAGCTGGATTTAATGAGAACCTTGCTGATAAGTTATCTGGAGGATTTTCATTAGATAAAGCCAATGAAGTAAGTAATAAACTAGCTAATGAATGGGCACCAAAATTAAAAGAAGATTTTATGGATAAATATGATCAAAAGTATGCTCTACCTAAGAATGCTTCTGTTGAACAAAAACAAACACATGAGAACAATAAAGAAGTAGCTTGGAAGAATAACCTAGGACAACAGAAAAATAAGATAGCAAAAATCTTAAAGAGAGGTAGCAAGGCAGTAGCTTCCGGTAAAGGTAGTTCTACCAATATCGGTCAACAATTAGCTATAGAAATCGGGAATGAATTAGGAATACCAGAAGTTAGCCCTCTTTCGCAAAAACTATCTAACCAGATAGTTGAAACGATGGGCAATATAACTCCTAATAGGGAAAAAGCTTTATCTAATAAGAGTATTAGTTCCGCTGATTCTGTCAAGAGTGCTACATCTTCAGTTAAAGGTTCTTCCTTATATTCTGGCAAAGAGGTCAATATCCCTTACTTAAGAGATCAATTAGCTGGAGTGAAGGTTAATGAAGCAAGAAATGCTTATGTGAATAATAGTAGTCTCCCTAAGGAACAGGCTGTAGCCAAATTTAATAGTGGCAAAGCACAAACTGTATATGAAAATGCAAGACAATCTTTGCCAAGAAGTATCCCGCTTGATAATAAAATTATACAAAATAAAATTGGGAGAATGGCCACAGCTGTAGGAGCTGGAGTTGGTACTGGAGCGTTAGTTGGAGCTGCAAATCTTTCCGGTCTTACTGCAATCAAAGGGGTAAGTGACTTCATGGCAGATACCAAATTAGGCCAGGGGGTCAAAAAGGGTGGGGCTCATGCTTATACCACATTTAAAACAGAAATGTCTAATTTACAGAGTGTATCAGGAGCGACTCATCCTGTTCAACGAGTTAGTTCTGCTGCTGTACAAGCAGTTACTCAAGGAGCAAAAACTGGTTTCGCTACAGCAAAGAATCATATTGCGGACAATGTAGAAGGAAAACAGGCAGGCTTCAAGAATGTCATCGCCTATGCCTCTGGAATGGTGGGTGGAGTGGCTGGTTACCAAAAAGGTGCGAATTATGCCGCTTCTAATAATCGTAATATGAAAGCATTCGGATTGAAAGGATTAAACCCCTATAATAATGCCGTTCAAAAACAAACGAGCGAAATTGCAGACATCTCGCATTTAGCTCAAACGGTAATTGGTCCAGATGGTCAACAAACCATCGCAAATGGGGCCATCCAAATGGTCACAACGAATGGAGAGACCCTCCTTCAAGTAAGAGATAAAACAGGTCAAACACAATCCGTTTCTAGAATGGCTTCTGGACATTCTGGATTAAGGAAAGGGCAAAAAGTATATCAAGATCTTACCGTTCAAAACGGAAGTCTTGTTCCAACTTCTAATTCTTATCAATATGATAGTGGTGGTTCCAAAGTTTCTGCACCACCTATCCATGTGAATCCCAATAAGTTGGTCGCAAACAGAAATACGCCAAAAAATCCAAGAGTAATAAAAGAAGTACAAAGTTATAACCAACAAGTAGATAGTGGACAGTATTACATTAAAAATGCGATGTCTGAGATGGATGACATTCGAATGGTGATTGATCGTAATAGAAGCTATATGGTCGGCCAAAAAGATGGACAAGATTATCGTATTAGCCCATATGGTAGTGGTGATGCTCGTTTAACGGTAAATGAAGTAATCGAAACAAAATGTGAAGTGAACAATAGAAAGCTAGTGCCGACAACTTATAAGAAAAATGATGTAAAGACGGAGAATTATACTACATCACTTAAACCAAATGATCTTATGAATTTCGAGCCACCAAATAAACGGATTTTGATGAGAAAACAAGCCGAGCAATATCGAAATAAAGCATTTACTGGCTCATTAAGAGGTTTGTAGCATGGCGCAAAATCAAGAAAACAAAAATACTACTGACTCCATTAGTGAAAAAATGACCGATAATTTGAAAGGTTTAGCAGGTAAAATTGCTAAACCTTTCAAAAATAAATTTAAAAAACAAGCAGCCAAAATGGCTAAAAAGGCTATTAAACTCGCAATAAAAGTTTTAAAAAAAGTACTGGCCAAAATGCTTGCTTGGCTTATAAGTACAGTCGGAGTTCCTACTCTGCTTGTGGTCGGTATTTCTGTCATTTTAGCCCTCCTTATTTCTTTAGCTATGTCTTTCTTATGGGCAAGTGGAGATGATTTAGAAGGGGACGACAAAGCCATTCATGAGTATATTGTGGAACAATCAGAAGCCACTGTCGATATGGATAATCCTATTGAGAAGCCCTACCGGGTTCCAGAAGGATTAATAGCCTCTACTATTATGCTAGATGTGTTTGATGATAAAAAATCTGATTTAGATAGTATCAAAAAGATTATTAAGAAAATAGCAACCGAACTAGCACCTGAGTTTGAATACGGAAATTATGATGAATGGAAAGAAAAGCAAGTGATCGTCTACGAAGATGGTAAAAAAGTAAAAGAAGGAAAGGTAGAGCACACGAAAAATGAAGTAAGCAAACTGGAGTCTGTTCAGTATTGGAATGGGTCCACTATCTTTAACTATAAAGCTCATACATCGGATTGGAAATCGAAAGAAGTCATTACGCACAAAACCATTCAAGTTCCAAAAGAAGTGGAGTATATGGAAACACTAAAGGTCCCCGCTTCTATTGCAGATATAACAGACAAAACTTACCCTTACTTTAATCCAAAGAGTAAAAGTTGGAAAGATCTTCTGAAAGAACAGGTTAGACAACAAAACCAAAAGGTCGATACTACTGGATATGTAACCGTTCATCTAAAGAAGACAAAAACGGTAATGGTCGATAAAGTAATTGAAGTAAAAACCATTACGAAAACAAGAAATCAATATTTTACCTCTACACAAAATGTCACGCAAGATTATGCTAATTTTGATGCGATTTTAAATTCTTTAGGATTAGGTCTAGATGATAAGAAATTAATAGAGGCAAACTATAGCTTTATGGGTGGATCTATTAATTATACAGATTGGTTAAGTCAAAATGGTGGGGTTTATGGATACGATGACATTAGCTATGACGGAACGGTTATACCTGGTGCTGGAGTTCCGGCTCAATATATGCCGATCTATTTAGCAGCTGAGAAAAAATATGGTGTGCATTGGTATACGTTAGCGGCTATTCATTCAAAAGAAAGTGTGTTTGGAACGATTGATCCTATGGTATCTCCCGTTGGGGCAATTGGTCAGATGCAATTCCTGCCAGCAACTTGGGTAGGGTGGAGCTATGACATCGGTGGTGGATTGGTAGCTGCAAGCGTAGATATCACAAGCCCAGGAGTCATCAAAAAAGGCGGTGGACTTGGTGTTGATGGTGATGGAGACGGCAAAGCTGATCCTTATAATGTAACGGACGCAGTCTATACAGCTGCCAACTACTTAGCAAGTAATGGCTATTCTACCGATAAAAGAAACGCTATCTGGCACTATAACCATGCGGAATGGTACATTAACGACATTTTAGCTTTAGCAGAAAAATTCAAAACAGCTGCTACATATGAAGGTGGAACGGAAGGTTCACCTACCTTAAAACCTGGTAGTTTTATTAAGCCAACTACTGGAACGGTAACCTCCGGTTACGGTGCTCGATGGGGGACGAAACACCAAGGTATAGATATCGGTCTTGGTGGCAGAAGCAATGTGAAAATATACGCTGCTGCAGATGGTACAGTTTCAAGATCCTACCTATCATCCTCTTACGGTAATGTCGTTTTCATTCAACATAAAATTGATGGCAAACAGTATGAAACCGTTTATGCTCATATGCAAAATAGAGCAGTATCTGCGGGAGCAAAAGTAAAACAAGGACAATTCCTCGGTTATATGGGTGGTACCGGAAATGTTACAGGTCCCCATTTACATTTCGAGGTCCATCAACCAAGTTGGAACATTTCGAAGACGAATAGTATTGATCCAGCTTTACTAATTGACTTCAAATAACAAGGAGACTAGGAATTCAATGAAAAAATTATCAGTTTTATTACTATGCCTTATTAGTATTTTAGCTGGTTGTTCTTCAAACAGCAAGGCAAACGTAAAAGTAACGGAAGACAATGTGGAACACCTCGTAAAATACGACGAGTCACTACAAGGATTTATTACAGAAATGACAGATATTCTATTAAACTATAATAATGCTTTAGATGGACTGTATACGAATAGTACAAGTAATAGCCAATTCGCTAAGATCATGACAGAGAGTATTGGCAAATCGAATGAGTTAGTCACAAAAGTGGAGGCACTTGATATCGAGCCTGACCTTTTTGAAACACACCAAACCCTTATAGCATTAGTCAATCGTTCCCATCAGTTACTCTTAACTTCAGTTGATGCGGCCAACAATGCGGATGAAACATCGTTTGATAAAGACAGTTTACGCCAAGAATATCTAGCTATTAAGCAGGAACAAGCTAATATTGCCAACCAGTGGAAAATACTAAGGGAAGAGTTAGCCGCTCAAGCTAATAAAGAGGTTCAAGAATGACAAAAAAATCTTTTTTAATAATGATTGGAAGTACGTTAACACTCTTATGTGTCGTATACTTTATATTTCTTCCTTCTCAAAAGGAAGCACCCATGGATTTAAAGGCAACGCAAGAACAAGTAGCTGCCCAGATTGAATCCGATAACGAATATACAGAAAAGACAATAGAATGGGCTACTGAACAAAAGGAAAATCTAGATGTGGGCTTTATCGAACCTCATACAGAAAAAGTTAACGACGTTTCTCCTCAAAGAGACGTTGTTAACTACTTTATTACGGGTATCTTAAAACAAGATGTAGAATTGTTTATGTCGACTTTTCAAACAGAAACCATCTCCAGTGATTTATTTAAAGTAGAGGAAACAGATAAACAAAAGGTAGCGCAAGATATCATAAACCGCATATCCAAAAACAATTCCATAAAGGGTGTTAATTTTAAAGAAAAGAAAGGTGTTTTTGGTGGGGAAACTAATGAGGTTAAATTGGAATTTCAATATAAAGACGGAAAGTCTAGCCTTGTTACTCTTTCTTTAGAATCTATAGAAGAAGCGCATTCAGATCATGCCCATGATGATATTTTAGTTATTACAACCTCTTCATGGGATATCATCAAGCAAATAGAAAAAGAGTGATACCTAGCAAATGCTATCTATCACTCTTTTTTTGTGCCTGTTTTCTTATTTCATGTTTCGCTTCACTCCACGATCCAAAAATCCAATTAAATTGCCTAGAAGAGGGTAGGACCTGTTCTTTCGCGTATTCATCCCATTGCGTCATCGATGAACCAATAAAGGACTTTCTATGCTTAAGGGCCAAACTTATTAATTCCTCTTTGGAGAAATTACGTTGTTTTGGTTTCCCTGCAAAATCCAAGATTTCTTCATAAGTAAAATGCTTTAAAATGGTCTTATAGGTTGGTAGTTTATGCTCCTGTGCGTATTCATCCCATTGTTTGCGTGTTTTAAATTCTTTTCCATGCTTTTTCAAAACATCTTCAATCTCACCCTTAGAGATAACGTCTCTTTTCTTTTTTACGTTCAATCCAAGTTCTTTTCTTAGATTTTCCCACGTACCAAATACAGATAAATAGGTTTGAGTAGAAGGGAGTTTATTGTCACGATAGTATTTAGTCCAACTAGTAGATTTTTCAATATGTTCTATATGCATACGAGCAATGTTTAATAAATCCTCTTTGAAATATTTCTGCGTTCTTATACTGATTCACTCCTTTCATTAGTATCTACCTTTGCTAGAGATTCTCTCATAATCCTAATTACATCCTCATTTGTAGCATTTAATGCCTTAACATACGATACTTTCTGATCAAATTCATATTTATCAGTAGCATTAGATATAGCAGTTAAAAGCTTTTCTTTAGTTTTGAAGTAATATTCCTGTGTTCTTTCAGCCTGTTCAGTATACTCTCGCCTTTCACCAACTGGACTTAAATAGTTTTTAAAATCTTTAAGCTCATAATCTGGTAAATAAAATTTAATTATGTCCGTTTGATCTTTAAAATCAATAAGTTTATAATCTTGGAATTGGCTCTGGTTATGATTCTCTTCTACAGAATGCATTAACGTAATTATTAATTTTCTCCCCCCCATCCTATGGTCTATTTTTTGAAATTTACCTATGTCATCAATGAACTTTTGAATATCCAACTTGATAACAGTAAATTCATCGGGCAACCAAGGGTTCATAGTACAGTACTTTAGTGATGGATCAGGTAAAAGAAGAAAAATTTCTCCTGTATTACTTTCACCTAATAGGAACCGCGTATCACCATACATGGGAAGCTTGTTAAGAAATTCTATAGCCTGATTGTAATCGAATTCCTCGCAGTACCTTTTTAATACCTCTAAAGGAGTCATATTAAGTTCTTCTTCTGCGATAGTCTCTGGAGACTTCATTCCGTAATTCTCCATATACCATTTGTCTTCTGCTTCTCGTAACTTTTGCTTTTTGGATTTAATCCCTAAAGATTGAAGTATTGCGTAAATAAGGAAGAAAGTTAGGAAACCGACCAGAATAAACGGGGCAAGTAAAGTAACAATGATTATTGTTCCAACCTTACTTGAACAAAAGATGGTAACCATTATTCCTATTACTAATACCGCAAAAATTACAATCGCTAGGACAATACAAATTTCTAATATAAATAGAAAAACAGCAAGCCCTGTTGTACCTGGATCATTTTCATATATTAACCCAATTTTATCAAAGAAACCTACTACCCCAATCTTCCGAAGAAAGGGGAGAATATGATCCCATTGATAAACAGCTACGATTGCGAGGATGATTCCTAATATCCCGAATCCTCCCGTTTCTTTCCCTCTCCCATATTGCAGCATGCCGTTAAGAGCACCTAATATAACATTCATCCTCTCACTCCTTAATAAAATTTAGTTATGTATGTACTTTATAATCATAATATATGTTACACTGTTTGTTTTTAATTATAGGGCATATATCCCGCTCAGTCAATGACAGTTATGTCTATTTTCTCATAATATACCTCTTTTTTCCTAGGTTTCTAACAAGCTACTATATAGTCCTCTTTCTAATGGTGATATCATTAGAAGTGGAGAGGAGTACGTACTAAAATGTTAAATACACCCATAAAACCAATGCTTCTTCAGCCCGCTCCGGAGCTTCCGACAGGAGACAATTATAGCTGGACAATCAAATATGATGGGCATCGCGCATTATTACATTATAAAGACGGCCGCATCAGAATCTACACTAGGCACAAAAATGAGGTAACCCAAAAGTACTTGGAATTCGAGTTTATAAAGTTACCTGTGCAAAACTGTATATTGGACGGAGAAATGATTTGTTTTGACAACGATAAGGATGTACCTGTTCCATGTTTTGATAGCCTTATGACCCGTTTCCAAGCCTCTAATCCCACCAAAATAAATGATCTAATGCAAGAACTACCTGTCCAATTTGTAGCTTTTGATCTTTTATTTTTAAATGATAAATCTTTACTAAATGAACCGTATTATAAACGTTTATCTCTACTTAATAAGCACATTCCCAACCAAAACAATTTATCCGTTGCCCCTGTATATGAAAATGGAGCTACGCTATTTAATCGAGTCATTGATTTAGATCTAGAAGGAGTAGTGGCCCGAGATAATAATAAGCCTTATTATTTGGATTCCCGACCTCAAAATGTCATCTTCAAAACGAAGAACTATCAATATTCCACTGTCTCCATTAGCGGAATAAGAAAAGAAAAATTCGGCTGGATTATGAAGGAAGATAACAAATACAGAGGAATATTAGAATTTGTTCCACCCGATGAAAGAAAGGCTTTTTACCATATTACAAAGCAATTGATTATAGATGAGGATAAAGACTTTATTTATTTGGACCCACTCATTAAGTGCGAAGTGAAATATCAATGCCTATCCAAAAATGGGTATATGCGAAGTGCTAGCTTTCAGAAATTCATTGTATGATGAACCTAATAAATTGGAATACCCGCTTAAAGAAGCGGGTATTTATTTTACCAATATTAGTTTATTTAGGAATCGTCGTACATTGATAACGAACATAAGTTCTGTTATTATTACCATATAAAGAACTGGAGAGAGCTAATGTGGATAATTTAAAAATAAAACAAAACGAAGTAAACGATTATTTATTAGAAAATAACACCCTTATATACGAAGCCATGGAGTACAATTGGCCATTAAATTTCTAATATAAAACAGAAAATAACAATGAAACCATTACTGGTACAACTGTATTTATTGACTATCAAAGGGATGAATTGCGCATTCAAAAAACAAATGGTCATTTTCAATTTTTGTCCTTTAGTTCCATTAAAAAAGTATCTAGAAATAGGTGAGTATGATGTTTGATTATAGCCAATTTCCTAACCGCCCCATCATCTGTGTCGATATGAAGAGTTTTTACGCCAGTGTCTCTGCAGTTATGCTTGGGCTTGACCCTTTAACTTGTCACTTAGCAGTTGTAGGGAATACCGATAGGCAAGGAAGTGTCGTTCTAGCAGCATCTCCTGCCATGAAAAAAGATTTTAAAATAAAAACAGGTTCCCGCTTATTTGAAATCCCAGATGATCCACGAATTGTAATAGTGGATCCAAGTATGTCCGTTTTTATTAGAGTGAGCACAGAGATAACGAAGTTGTTTTATCGTTATGTTCCACCTTCAGCTGTACATGTTTACTCTATTGATGAAAGCTTTTTAGATTGTACTGGTATGGAAAAGATTGAGGGTACTGCAGAAGATATCGCAAGAAAGATTCAGGCGGATCTCTTCCATGACTTTGGGTTACCTTGCACAATCGGTATTGGTCCCAATATGCTTTTAAGTAAATTATGTTTAGATTTGGCTGCCAAGAAATCGCAAACCGGTATTGCGGAATGGACATACGAGGATGTTCCCAGCAAGCTTTGGCCATTATCTCCGTTAAGTGAAATGTGGGGGATAGGGAGCAGAGTAGAAAAGACCTTAAATAGTATGGGTATTTTCTCTGTTGGCCAATTGGCTAGATACGATCTTGGTTTACTTGAGAAGAAATTCGGTATTATGGGAAATCAGTTATATCATCATGCATGGGGAATTGATTTATCCGAAGTAGGAGCTCCCATATTTAAAGGGCAAGTTAGTTTAGGTAAAAGCCAAGTGCTTCTAAGAGATTACAAAAACAGAAAAGAAATAGAAGCTGTTATTTTAGAAATATGTGAAGAGGTATGTAAAAGGGCTAGAACAAACAATCAAGCTGCCAGAACCATTAGTTTTGGTTTAGGATACAGTAGGGATGAGTACGGAGGAGGTTTTTATCGCTCACGTACTATTGAAGCACCTACTAATGTAACCATGGATATATATAAGGTTTGCCTGGAATTAATGGAAGAATTTTATAGGGGGCAGACCGTCAGACAAGTATCTATTTCACTTACTAAGCTAGAGAAAGATACAGATGTACAGCTCGACCTCTTTGACACCAACAGTTGGAAAAGGAAGAAGTTGGGATATGTTGTGGATGAAATTAGAAATAAGTTTGGTTCCACAGCATTATTACGTGCCATTTCCTATACACCTGGTGGTACAGCTATACATCGTTCTGGATTAGTAGGGGGGCATAAAGGTTAATATTGCAACAAGGCTTCAGCTGAGCATTGTTTACGATTATCTGCTTTGGGTTTTTATTAAGTTCAAAACTCAGTAAATAAGTATGGTAAGTTGTATTTATTGAGATATAATGTTTATGTCTTATAATTTCATATTCCGCTTTGCCAGCAATAGAAATATTGCTGGCTTTTTTATACAAGAAGTTAGTATTATTATTGAATAAGAATACGTAGGGAGGAAATAAGGTTATTAAAACTATGGGCTATCATAGAAGATTCTAAACGATTAGTCTTTAAATAAAGTAAACCTAGAAATAATCCCATTCCACAATAAATAATCAATCCTACTACAGAGAACCCGGATACTAAATGCAATCCGCCAAATATTAAACTACTTAGCATAAGTCCAATGTATGGATGGCTGGCAAAAATATGTCCAATAAGTATCTTCCTAAAGAAAAATTCTTCTATGATTGGTGCTAGAATGACCGTAGAAATGACAGTGACTAAACTAGTCTGAATAGCTACTTCCAAGTTCTGTTGATTTTGAGGAGTTGCGTCCCCTAAACCACCGTTTATAAAGACGAAAACAATACCCGCAATACCCGAAACTAATATCTTCCATAGGAATATGTACAAGGCATTCAAAAAATCTTTCCCCTTTACAATGGGTCTTTTCCAAGTGAATACTGAGGTACTAGAATAAAGAAAGAATACAAAACCAAGTATGAGCAATTGAATACTAATGTTTAACCAAATGATTAACAAATCATTCTCGACATGATAATTCTTGAATGCAAGATGCTCGGTTTTCCCTACATCTCCTAAGTATAGAACAAACTTCAGTCCTCTCGGCACTACTGTCATTATTAGTATATAAGTCGCAAAAATCCATATGTATTTGTTCTTGATGAGGTGTTTCAAAGCTATGTCTCCTTAGATTTAGAATATTTATTATGCTAGATTATATTACCGTTTCAATACAAAAAAAGGTAAATTATAGAGAGAGGATCTTTTTTAATTAGGCTATGTTAATGGTTAGGGTTGATTTTGCGTGAGGTTTTTTTATTTGTTAAATGTTACACTTAAACTAATGGGGCAGTTTAGTTGAATAAAAAATACAAAATTATACATATTTAGAATCTTTTTTAACAATTAAACGTATAAAATAAAAACACTCAATCTGTAGTGATGGAATGATGAAATTGATGTTTATGCTTGCAGCAATATAAACATTCCTGTTTTTATTTTGAAAAGGATCTACAGTTATTTTACTATCGTTATTCTTAATCCTTCTTGTAGTATATTTTAGTAAACTAAGATTTAGGGAAATGGATAAAATTGTATTTCAGGGAGGAGGATTTTATGAAGAATGATAATGAAGATAAAGAAAAAAGTAAAATAGATACTGATGACGGTTGGAATAGAGCATTATATGGAAGTCCAACTATAGGTGGTTTTATTGTTATTGGAATAATTATAATTATTATTTTGTATAATGTCTTTTTTTGATTAGGAATAATTGAGATTGGATAGTGTAAGAGATATTCTTCAAATCCCAAATAAACAGAAGTCGGCTGCCGATCGGCAGTTTTTTTAATGTTCCAAACAGGGCAGTTTTGTTTAAGTTCATTTATTTACAAGTTTATTAATTTTTTCTTGTTTGTTGAACAATCTGGCTATGTTTAATTAGAGTAGGATTTCTTTTTCAGAAAAGGTAGCAAATGATGATAATGTATATATATGTTAAAGTAATTAATATAGAATGGGGGGATTTCATGCCTGCAAGTAATATTGCGTTTATTTGTATTGCTTTGAATTTAGCATTAAATATATTGGCGTTTACTCCTATCATTTATATCAATTTCGGCTTTGTTTTAATTCCATTTTTTTCATTTTGTGGAGCTTTACTAGGAGTAGGTGCAATTGTGTTAAGAGAACCTTTACTCAAATCAATTCTTGCTATAGTATTAAACATTGCTTATTTGAAATTTTTCTTTGAATTTTTTAAATATTAAATACTGTTAATATAATGATGTAATTATTTATGAAATAAACATGGCAGCATTCCTATAATAAGTTTAGAGCTCCATCTTGTGTCACAAACGGGGCAGTTTACTTTAAGTAGAATACTTCACAAACTTAATACTAAGCGAGCTATTCCTAACGCATTTGGTATTAACTGGATTTCAGGTAGAGGTCTGAGTTTTACGTTCATATATATAATGCTAGGGAAGATGATTATGTGTATGCAGAAGAAGGTTTGGATTATTAAAAGAGCATTGCCATTAGGCAATGCTTTTTTCTTATTTATCTTTTGGATCGACATGTTTGTAATCCAAAAGTTTAATCTTCATATTTCCGCTTTGATTAGATTGATCAATTCCAAAACTTATTGTGTCTTTTCCTAAAGCACCTTTTTTCTGAGGCGTAATATTTACTTTGACAACATAATTATAATCTAATTCATTACCTTTTTCAGACTGGATTACATTTACAAAGTCTTTTGAATTACCATGTCCATATTTAATAAAAAATGAGTTTGGGTCTTCTTGTTTATAGTAACTAGCAACAGCCCTATTTATTTCATCACCTAATACACTTAGTATTAAATGGTCGGCTGCTTGGTTTGGCGTATTTTTAACTTCTGCTGCATTAGTACTAAACCCACTTAGTGAAAATAAACAAATTGCAAATATAAAACTCAATATTTTTTTCATTTTCCTATTTCACTCCTTAAAATTAGATTTTTTTTAATTATCATTTGTAGATTATCTAAAAATATACAATTAAATTCTAATTATTTATATAAATGGATACCTTCACTAACGATATAAAAGAGGAAAAGAACATTGTTAGGTGCAATAGTAGAAATCGTCATTTTTAATGCTAAAATATTTGTGTGGAACTATCCGGTCAGGATTACTGTAATAAATGAAAAGTATCTTTCTTGTGTCGCAAACGTAGCAGTTTAGAGCAATAAGTATTTCAATAAATTAATGCTGCTGCTCCATGAAGAACTATTAAATCAATAACATTCCATATTAAAATATAGTCCAGTCAGATATCATAAAGATATACTTTTTTAGTAGTAAACGGTAGATTTAATTGATTCCAATACCATTAAGTATTACATGTTTGGAGGTAGCATATTGCAAAATTGGAATTTTGATAATGGTTCGAAAAAGAAAGTTAGGGGCTTAAGAAGACGATTTAAAGAATTAAAACGAGAATTTCTAAACAAACGCAGAGTATTCCTAACCCACATAAAAGTGAATTAGGTTATTGGCATTTACACTTGCCTTGGAATCAAGAGTATATAAATTTTAGGAATACCCCAAATAAATTCAGAAGAGCTGTTATGCAAATACTTATTGATCAAATGATTAACCTGATTCAGAAGGATCAAGCTGATTATAAAACTTATACCATTATCTCTCTTCCTAGTTTGTTTGACTCACAAATTGCTGTAGTACCTGATAAAACATGGTTTGATGGTTATTTTAACAGAGATACTAAAGAACAACGGTGGTTACCTTTAGATAAGGAAAGAAATCTTATTAAAGAATGGAATTTATCTCTTCCATTGAATTTAGATATAAAAGGGTTTAAAGAGCTACTTTTAGATGATGAAGTCTTTGAACAAGAGATTTGGTTTATAGGAGAGCTAAAATAACATCTGAAATAAAACAGGGATTTGAAGCAATCTTATAATAAATGTAGAGTACCCTCCTTATGTAACAATCGTGGCAGTTTAGTTTAATAACAATAATTTGAAATTTCCTAATGCAACATAAATGCAATCATATTTTATTAATGGTGTAGTTAATGAAAAAATATTTTGACAATTATTTAAGTAGATAATAAAATAGAAAAAAACTGATTGTAATAAATGGTAAATAAAAACCAAATAAAACATGCGATGATGAAGGGTAGTAAACATTAGGAACACTTTAGAGAGCTGATGGTTGGTGAGAATCAGTGTGGGAATTTTGTTGAATGGGCTTCTGAGCAACCAAGCTGAACGAATAGTAGGTTATGGCGGAAAGTCTCACCGATAAAAGAGACAATGTATCGAGCAATTATAAATTGTTTCTGTACAGTAAAGTGCGTTTATTTTTAATAAACGAACGAAGGTGGTACCACGGGGTTTCTCGTCCTTTTTTAGGATGAGGGACCCTTTTTTTATACTGAAAATTAAGGGGATGTGTAGTTATGAGTAAAGATGGGGTAGATTTGGAGCGTATCGTTTTTATCGGAAGAACATTCGAGGAATATATGGCGATGTTTTCGCTTTCGACAGAAGAAATGGAAGGAAAAAAGATTTTGGACTGTCCGGCAGGGGCGTGTTCTTTTACCGCTATCAGCCAGCAAAAGGGACTGGACGTGACCGCCTGTGACATCGCATATTATCATCCGGGAGAAGCTCTTGCCAATAAAGGAGAAAAAGATCTTATACACGCGATGGAAAGCGTAGAAAAAGCAAAAGCACAGTACGTGTTTGACTATTTTAAAGATGTGACAGATTTAGCGCAGTATCGGACCCGCGCGCTTAATGATTGTGCAGCTGATATGAAACAAAATCCTGAGCGCTACATTCCTGTTACATTGCCTTCACTACCGTTTGAAAGTGAACAATTTGACTTGATTCTCTCTGCTCACTTTTTGTTTACATACGGTGATCGCCTTGATAAAGCATTCCACCAGAATGTGATTGAAGAATTGCTTCGAGTAGTAAAAGAAGAAATTCGTATCTTTCCACTTGTTGACCTTACTGGGAACAGATACGAGCATTTAGATGAGATTGTGAAAATGCTCAAAAATCAAGGGTATGAAGTTGAAGAAGTTAGAGTGCCATATGAGTTCCAAAGAAATGCAAATACAATGATGAAAATTCGAAAGAAAGATAAAGAGTAAGAGTAAGGTAAATGTTTATTCCAATTTTACTTTTTATCGGAAAAAAACAACTGATAAAATGATGTAACATAATGAATGAAAAATGAGAGGGTATTATGATTGCCAAACAAGGGCAAAAAAACAGGGGTCCAATTTGACGGTTATCTACTATAAAAAAATTGTGAAATAATGCGCTTAAAGTAACAGGGGCATTAATCCAGTAAGGATTAATGCTTCTTTATTACTCTGTTACTAATAGGGCAGGTGTGCGGTTGGAGTCAGAGACCTTGGCACGTTATACATCGATATGATACGGCAACTCGGGAGACCCTATCGGTCTCTTCTTTATAGAAGAGTATGGTGTACAAGCGATAATAAGCAAGGAAACCAAATGCTGTT